>NZ_BMXQ01000001.1:0-1254771 GCF_014651835.1 Pigmentiphaga litoralis
CTAGTTATACCCAGAACCCCTCGTAGCGAACGCTGCGGGGGGTTTTGCTTTTTCCGGCGCGGATTCCCGGCGCGGATTAACTGCCACGTCCTGACTGCCGCGTATATGATGCCCCCAAGGCGATCGCCATTTGGCGGTGCCATTACCTTGACGGGAATCCCATGAAAGCTTCGTTGATCGTTGGCGTGTTGTTGATCGTGCTGGGTGTGGCCGCGTTCGGATACAAGAGCTTTTCGTATACATCGGAAGAGACGCTGCTCAAGGTCGGGCCGATCGAGGCAACCGCCAATACACGCAAGACTGTGGGTATTCCAGCCTGGGCGGCGATTGCGTCAATCGTTGTTGGCGCGGTGGTGATCGTGGCAGGGCGTCGCCGCTGAATCAGGCGTCAGCGGTTTCCCGGACCCGGCGTGCAGGTTGCACTGTGCGCGTGGGGCCGGCAGGACGCGCCGGGTCGAGCGGGTCGCTGTCTTCTTCGTCGTCCGGGTTCATGCGACGTGCATGGACGGCGGACGGCAAGGCAGGCAGTTCGACGGCGCGCCGTCGCCGGCTTTTGGTGGGCGCCGTCTCTTGCTGCAGGGCATCGGTCCAGAACAGCAATTGAAGTTTGCCATCCTGGTCTTCGACCAAGGCTGACAGGCTTTCGACCCAGTCCCCATCATTGCAGTAGAGCAGGCCGTCGATCTCGCGCATCTCGGCTTTGTGGATGTGGCCGCACACCACGCCGTCATAGCCTTGCCGCCGCGCTTCGCTGACCAGCACCTCTTCGAAATCGGTAATGAACGAGACGGCGTTCTTGACGCGGTGCTTGAGGTATTGCGACAGCGACCAATAGTGCAGGCCCATGCGCCGGCGCACACGGTTGAAATGCAGGTTCAGCCACAGCGTGAACGTGTACAGCGTGTCGCCCAGGTGGGCGAGCCATTTGCTGTGCTGGATGACGCCGTCGAATTGATCGCCGTGGGTGACCCACAGGCGGCGGCCGTCGGCGGTGACGTGCACGGCGTCAGCCTGGACTTCGATGTCGCCGAATGCGTAGCCGATGAACTGGCGCGCGAATTCGTCGTGGTTGCCGGGAATGAAGACGACGCGCGATCCCTTGCGGGCCTTGCGCAGGATCTTTTGCACCACGTCGTTGTGCGCACGCGGCCACACCCAGTTCTTGCGCAGTTGCCAGCCGTCAATGATGTCGCCGACCAGATAGATGGTGTCGGCGTCGTTGTGCTTGAGGAAGTCCAGCAGGTGCGCAGCATTGCAGCCGGCAGTTCCCAGATGCAGATCCGAGATCCAGATTGCGCGCCAGTGGGTCGGCATCGAATGTGTCACCTGACAGTCCCCCATATCCATGACTAGCATGGGACCACGACGCGGTGACGGCATTGTGACGAAGGGATGTCGGTACCGTGACAGTGGCGGCGGAACGTCGCTTATTGGGTCTCGGCAGCGGCCGAGGCCGCGTGCGGCGCCTGGGCTGCCGCTCTGTGGATCGCAGGCCGGTCCGCTTCGCTGGCCGATGTGCCTGCGACGGCGTCCAGACGCGCCGCGATGTACCGACGCGCGGCGGGGTGGAACATGAGACGCATGTGTCCCACGCGTTCGCACACGAAGGCATCCGCGCCAGGGAGCAACCCATGGGCGAGGGGCGAGACGATGTTGTCGTGGCGGGATGCGACACAAGAAAACATCGACGGGTCGTGGACGGGCGCCGCCGCGTTCAATTGGGTCAGCCACATGCAGTCGGGCACCATTTCGGTCGCGCAGATGCCGCGTCCCATGCGGGCGTGGAAGGTGCCGAGATGGGGGGTGGCGATGGTGATGACATGCTTGATGGGCGCGTGGGGATCGTGACGCAAAGCGGACCGTGCGGCCAGGCCGCCCATGCTGTGTGCGATGACGATGACCTTGTCGACCGAGGCCCGTTGGCACAGGCTGCGCGCGCCGGCCAGGACCTGCTTGCCGAAGTCGTCGATGCTGGCTTGCGGCGGCGACAGGTCGATGGCATCGACTGTCCATCCGAGTGCGCCGAGCCATCCGAAGAAGCCCCGCCACACGCCGCGATTGCAGCCGTAGCCATGAACCAGAAGAATGGCGCCGCGTGAACGCGCGGGCGTGACCGCGCGCCAGCCGCCGCGCCACGGAATGTCGACATACATGTTGCGCAAGGAAATCACGACTTCGCCCGGCCAGGCACGCAGGAAACCGCGTGGTGCTGCGTTGCCGGGGCGCTGGCTTAGACGCCACGCCAGCAGGAAACCCGCGCCCACGATGGCCGCGTGGATGACGATGGCGATCCCGACACTGACGATCACGGCAGCGGGCAGGGAAAGTCCTGGCCCCTGCATCAATGCCATCGTGACCAAGGCGCCAAGGACCAATACGCCGATCAGGAAGAGTCGCAGGCCGGTTGCCATGGTCATGCGCGCAGCTCCGAAACACCTGGCCGATGCACTGGGTCCATTTGAAGCCCCCGTGGTGTCGCCTTAGGCAAGGCGGGCGGCGTACAGCCGCCGGCCGCCGCCTTGCCCGCCGCACGCTGTGTCGCCCGACGCGGGCTTGGCGGCGCATGGACGGCGGTGGCCGGGTTGCGCGTCGCCCGCTGTATGGCTGTAGCCGTACGTAGGGTCGTCATCACAGTTCCGCCCATCGGCGCAGCAGGTTGTGATAGATGCCGGTCAGCTGAATCACGGCAGGGTCGCTCTGGCCTTTTTCGGTAGCGAGTTGCTGAATGGTCTGGTCGAGCTGGAAGAGGGTGCTGCGGTCGGCGTCGGACCGGATCATGCTCTGGATCCAGAAGAAGGAGCTGACGCGCACGCCGCGCGTGACGGGGGTGACGTGGTGCAGGCTGCTGGCGGGATAGAGCACCATGTCCCCGGCAGCGAGTTTGACGCGCTGCGTGCCGAAGGTGTCTGCGATCGACAATTCGCCGCCGTCGTAGTCATCGGGCGATGACAGGAAAAGCGTGGCCGACAGGTCGCTGCGAATGCGGAAGTTGCTGCCGCGCAGAGTGCGCACGCCGTTGTCGATATGGTTGCCAAATTCGTGGCCGCCGGCGTAGCGGTTGAACAGCGGCGGGAAGACCTTGAGCGGCAGGGCCGCAGCGATGAACAGCGGGTTGGCGCCGAGCGCATCTAGGATGGCGTCGCCGACCTGACGGGCCGCGGGCGACCCTTCAGGCAGCTGTTCATTGCGTTTGGCCTGAGCGGACTGGACGCCGGACGTGGCGTTGCCGTCTATCCATTCAGCCGCGTCGATGGCCTGCCGGAAGGCGGCGACCTGGTCGGCGGTCAGGACGTGGGGAAGATGGAGCAGCATGATTGAACTCGCGCGGGTCAGGCGTCGGATGCGCGCGAAGGCGGGTTGGCCGCGGTTCCGGCAGGAAAATCGCCATCGGCCGCATCGCTGGCGTGTGCGCCGTTGCCGATCCTGTCTGCGTTGTCTGCGCCACCCACGATGCTCATGCGGCCCGCATTGCCCATGCCGTCCCCGTTGCTCAGGCCACCCGCGTTGCCTCCGCCGCTTGCGTTGGCCGCGGCACGCATCATCCGCGATTCGAACCAGCCGCTCAGCGCCTGGAATTCCGGATGCGGCGATTGCAGCAGGAAGTCGCGCGTCTTTTCCAGGAAGGCGACCGTGGCGGTGTCCGGGACGCGGCGCAGCCACCGCACAGCGTCGTCCATGCGGCCCCGATCGGCGAGCAGGCGCGCGGCGTTGAATTGGCCGCGGAAGTCGCCGCCTTCGGCCGCACGGATATAGTGGTCGAGCGCCTTGTCCATGTCGACGTCGACTTCCCAGCCGTCTTCGTAGAAACCGCCGACGATGTTTATCGATTTGGCATGGCCCAGGGCGGCGGCCTTGTCGAGCCACGTGAAGGCTTCCTTGCGGTCGGCGTCGACCCCGCTGCCCAGCGCCAGGGCGGTCGCGTAGTTGTACATGCCCCAGTCGAGGCCAGCCTGCGCAGCAAGGCGGTGCCAGTACGCGGCCATGACGTCATTCGGCGCGACGCCCCGGCCGTGCTGGTAGCACTGGCCCAGCAGATTCATGGCCATCGGGTCGTCTTTGCGCGCGGCGCGTTTGAACCAGAAGACAGCCTGTTCGGGGTCACGGTCGACGCCTCGTCCGTCCAGCAGCATCTGGCCATAGACAAGCTGGGCCTGGGGGATGCCGCCTTCGGCCGCCGCATGGAGCCAGGCGGCGGCGCGCTCGGGTGGACCTGCCAGGATCCGGGCCAGTTCTTCGGGGGTGACGCTGTTGATGTCTTTGGGGGTAACCGGGGGCATGCAGGTGTCTTGCTGAACGATGCGTGATGATGGCGGCGAATAAAAAACCGGCTGTGAGCCGGTACAGGATAAACCAGGTAAGGGGCAGCGCTGCGTTGCACGCCACCCCCGTTGCCATCAATACCTGAAGTTCAGGCTGGCGATGGCGGCGCGGCCGTTGCCGACTGACGCATAGTGGGTGCTGTAGGTGGACGTGTAGTAGAACTTGTTGGTCAGGTTCAACACGTTCAGCTGGGCGGTCAGATTGCGGTTGATGCGATAGGTGGCGACGGCGTCAAAGCGCAGGGCGCCGGGGATGTAGCGGCGCACCGCGGCGGCGGACCCGTATTGTTTGCCGGTATAGAACGCGCCGCCGCCGATCGACAGGTCGGGAAGCACGTTATAGGTCGACCACAGGCTGAAGCTGTGCTCTGGCGTGTTCGGAAATTCCTGGCCGACCGCGCCCTGGTTGGCAAGGACCGGACCGTTATCGGTGATCTTGCTTTTCAGGAAGGTGTAGCCGCCGAACACCTGCCACTTGTTGGTGATATTGCCGGATGCACCCAATTCAAAGCCGTTGATGGACCGGCCGCCGCTCATGGAATACGTGTTGTCGGGGTTGGTCACGCGGGCGTTGGTAGTCTCTATGCGGAACACCGCGGCGTTGACCGCCAGGTTGTTGTTCAGCAGGTTCCACTTGGTACCGAATTCCAGCGACTTGTTCTTTTCCGGGGCCAGGTCGGGGACGTTCAGGCCGACGTTGCCACGCCCGGGGGTGATGCCGTTGTCGCCCGTGCCTTCGGTCAGGTTCGAGCCCACCGGGGTCGACGACGTTGCATACGACGCGTACACGCTGCCATTGGGCGCGGGCTTGTAGATCAGGCCCAGCTGGTAGTTGAACAGGGTGTCGTCGCGGCGGGCATGGGTGCCCTGAGGTGTCGTGCCTGCCGTGTTGTTGTAGCGGGTACGGTAGTCGTCGACGCGCAGGCCGATGTTGGTCAACCACTGGTCCGACCACTTGATGGTGTCGAAGCCATAGAGGGATGCCGACGTCACGCGGGCGGTCGTGGTCTTGTCCCCCGGAGCAATGGTGCCAGTCCAGGGATCGTTCGGATTCGGGTTGTAGAGGTCGGCACAGTTGTAGCCAGACACCGCGCCCGATCCGACGGCGCAGGCGTTGGTCGCGCCGCTGCCCGAGCCACGGGTATTGATGATGTAGCTGCCGACATGGCTTTCTTCACGCGAGAACTCGATGCCGGTCGTAAAGCTGTGTTCGAAGCCGAACAGTTCCTTCTTGCCATAGAGCCCGGTCTGGTTGGCGATGCTGTCGGTTTCGCTGTTGCGGGTGTTGGCACGACGCCAGACGAGGCCTCGATTCACGTTGCCCTGACTGTCGTCGGGCTGGGTGTACACATAACGCTGGGTGGCATCGGTGTAGCGCGTGGTGTTGCGGATGTGCAGGCCGTTGTCGAAGTCGTGTTCGATGCGGGCCGTGGCAATGTCGGACCGCGTCTTGCGAAAGTCGCTGTTGGCCAGGCCGTAGAAGTTGTGGCGATTCACGCTGACCGGGCTGATCTCGGTCACACCGGCCGGAATGGCGGCCGCGGTGCCGTAGCGGAACGGAATGCCGGAATCAGGCAGGTCGTCCGTCTGCATGTGGTAGTAGCTCAGGATCACGCGGGTGGGCGAGTTCAGGCCGAGCGTCAGTGTGGGGGCGATGCCCCAGCGCGAGACGTCGACGGAATCCCGGCCGGGCACGTCGGCGTCGTGCGCCATGGCATTCAGGCGAAAGGCGGCGTTATCGCCCAGGCGCCAGTTGCCGTCCACCGTTCCGCGCTTGTAGTTATCGGTGCCCAGTCCCAGGCTGCCCGAGACAAAGCTCTCGGCCTTGGCCGTCTTGCTGATCAGGTTCAGACTGCCGCCGGCGCCGCCGCGGCCGCCGTACGCGCCGTCGGGCCCCTTGGTGACTTCGATTTGTTCCAGATTGAACACTTCGCGCGATGTGGCGCCAATGTCGCGCAGGCCGTCGATGAAGGTGCTGGCCTGGGCGTCGTAGCCGCGGATGAACGGACGGTCGCCCAGGGGGTTGCCGCCTTCACCGGCGCCAAAGGTAATGCCGGGCGTGGTGCGCAGGGCTTCGACAAGGGTGCTCGAGGCGGTGCTGTTGATCAGTTCCTGCGGAATGATGGTGACCGACTTGGGCGTGTCGACAAGCGGGGCGGTGAACTTGCTGTTGGCCGACTGCTCGACCTTGTAGGGCGCGTCGGCCTGGCCTTCAACGGCAATCGGCGTCAACTGCGCCGGCTGGCGGGGCGCTTCTGGCGCAGTCTGGCCGTGGGCGGTGGCACTGACGGCCAGGACGCCGCCAAGGGCTGCCGCAAGCGGGGCGGTCATGGACTTGGGCCGGGACGGATCCGGGTGATTCACCGTACTTCTCCTGTTTGCATTGGTGCACGGGCGCGCGGACGGGTCGTCCTGATGCAGGGTCGAAAAGGGCGGTTCAGCCGGCGGCGATCACGCGCATTCGCAACGATACAAAGAACGATTCTTATTCGTATGAGAAGGCTAGTGTGCGTTTCCTGACTAAAAGCTGAAACCAAAGCGTGTTAGGCGTTTTTACAACAGCTGATCTGGGGACCCTTGCTGCGTGGCCGCCTGCAGATACGAAAACGGCGCCCCCACAGGGCGCCGTCTTGAATGCATGGCGACGTGATGTCGCTGTGCAGTGCTTACTTCTTGCGTGGCCGCTTGACCGCCTTGCTGACGATCAGGCGCGTGCCGACCAGCCGGTCGTGCAGGAACTGGCGGTCTTTGTCGAAACACGCCCACAGGTACCCGATCCCCGTAAAGGTCATTGGCCAGGACAGGACATACCGGACAATGGCCTTCCACATCGGGATACGGCCCCCATCGCCGTCCACCAGCCGGATGTCCCACGTCTTCATGGGCAAAGTCTGTCCGCCCTTGCGCCAGCACAGGACGAAGTAGGCGCCGATCGCCACGAACAGCCAGGCCTGGCGCTCGTGGCGCAGGGCCAGGGCGTGCTTGCTCTGCGTCAGCGTATCGAACAGGTAGTCGGCAACGAACACCACGCCGAACAGCAGGATGGCTTCATACATCATGCAGGCAAAGCGGGTCCACTTGCCGGGCGTGGGCGCCGAGGCATACGCCGCCTGGCGCGTGGCAGGGGACGTCGCAGAGGCGGCGTCAAGGAGAGCTTCGGAACGGGGGGCTTCAGACATGGGCCGTACGATACCCGAGACAGGGCTACGCACGAAACCACGGGAACCCTTGCACCCACGGGCCCCGACTTGACCGCGCTGCAGCAACGCGCTAGCCTTGCGGGCTACCCAAAAACGATACAAATGTGGATGGGTAACCGTCTTTGCGGGCCGCGCCATACCTTGGCGCACCGCGACACGACAACAACCTAGCCCAAGTCCGCGCCACAAGCGCAGTGCCTGGCCCGTCAACAGCGGGATCAGTCCGGTCTTGGCCTTCCGTTTCAACCTTCAGTGCACGTTCCGGTGAACGCGTACCGAGGTCGTCAGGGTGCCCGAGCGGAACGGTTCCGTGAACCGCAAAGCGTCGCCGCATGTTGCCGATACCGGTGCAAGTCAGGTTTTCCTGCTCTATGGATTCATAGGCAGCACCACCCGGGATGAACGCGCGGACTTTGAATGGACGAAAATCCAATGGAACTCAGTGGCGCAGAGATCGTCGTGCGCGCCCTTGCTGACGAAGGCGTCGAACATGTGTTCGGCTACCCCGGTGGCTCGGTGCTGTACATCTACGACGCGATCTTCAATCAAGACAAATTCAAGCACATCCTCGTGCGGCACGAGCAGGCGGCTGTTCACGCGGCCGACGCGTATTCGCGCTCGTCGAACAAGGTGGGTGTCGCGCTGGTCACCAGCGGTCCTGGCGTGACCAACGCCGTGACCGGGATCGCGACCGCCTACATGGATTCGATCCCGATGGTCGTGATCTCCGGCCAAGTGCCAACGACCGCGATCGGGCAGGATGCCTTCCAGGAAGCCGACACGGTCGGCATCACGCGTCCTTGCGTGAAGCACAACTTCCTGGTCAAGGACGTCAAGGACCTGGCCGATGTGATGCACAAGGCGTTCTACATCGCGCGCACGGGCCGTCCAGGTCCGGTGCTGGTCGACATCCCCAAAGACATCACGGTAGCGCGCTGCAAGTACCAGCCGCCCGGCGAAATCAAGATGCGTTCCTACTCGCCCGTCGTCAAGGGCCACCAGGGACAGATCAAGAAAGCCGTGCAATTGTTGCTGCAGGCCGAACGCCCCATGATCTATGCAGGCGGCGGCGTGATCCTGTCGGACGCCAACGAAGAACTGACCAGGCTGGTGCAGATGGTCGACGCCCCCACCACCCTGACGCTGATGGGTCTGGGCGGCTTGCCCGCGACCGACCCGCGCTACGTGGGCTGGCTGGGCATGCACGGCACATACGAAGCCAACATGGCCATGCAGCACTGCGACGTGCTGCTCGCGGTGGGCGCGCGCTTCGATGACCGCGTGATCGGCAACCCGAAGCACTTTGCGCAGAACGCACGCAAGATCATTCACATCGACATCGACCCGTCGTCGATCTCGAAGCGGGTGAAGGTGGACGTGCCGATCGTGGGCGACGTGAAGGACGTGCTGCACGACCTGATCGCCCAGTACGAAAACGCCCTTCGCGAGCACCGGCCCGATCCCGAGCGGATCAAGCCCTGGTGGAAGCAGGTGGACGCCTGGCGCGGCAAGGACTGCCTGAAGTACGCCACGTCCGACACGTTGATCAAGCCGCAATACGTGGTTGAAAAGCTGTGTGAAGTCACGGGCGGCGAAGCCTTCGTGACCTCCGACGTGGGCCAGCACCAGATGTGGGCCGCGCAGTACTACCGCTTCAACAAGCCGCGCCGCTGGGTCAATTCCGGTGGCCTGGGCACCATGGGCGTGGGCCTGCCATACGCCATGGGCGTGCAGATGGCCAACCCTGGCGCCGATGTCGCGGTGATCACGGGCGAAGGCTCGATCCAGATGAACATCCAGGAACTGTCGACCTGCAAGCAGTACCACCTGACCCCCAAGGTGCTCTGCCTGAACAACCGCTACCTGGGCATGGTCCGGCAGTGGCAGCAGATCGACTACGGCGGCCGCTACGCCGAGTCCTACATGGACTCGCTGCCCGATTTCGTGAAGCTGGTCGAGGCCTACGGCCACGTCGGCATGCGGATCGAGAAACCCGGTGACGTCGAAGGCGCGCTGCGCGAATCCTTCAAATTGAAGGACCGCCTGGTGTTCATGGACTTCATTACCGACCAGACCGAAAACGTGTGGCCGATGGTGAAGGCGGGTAAAGGCCTGACCGAGATGTTGCTCGGTTCGGAAGATCTCTAAGGAGCACGCATGAGACACGCCATATCTGTGCTTCTCGAGAACGAAGCCGGCGCGCTGTCGCGCGTCGTGGGACTGTTTTCCGCCCGCGGCTACAACATCGAAACCCTGACCGTCGCGCCGACCGAAGACGCCACGCTGTCGCGGATGACCATCGTCACGTCGGGCTCCGATGACGTGATCGAACAGATCACCAAACACCTGAACCGCCTGGTGGAAGTGGTTAAGGTGGTCGACCTGACCGAAGCGCCGCACATCGAGCGCGAGCTCATGCTGATCAAGGTGCGTGCGGTCGGCAAGGAGCGCGAAGAGATGAAGCGGATGGCCGACATTTTCCGCGGCCACATCGTCGACGTCTCGGACAAGAGCTATACGGTCGAACTGACCGGCGATAAAACCAAGCTCGATGCCTTCATCGAAGCGCTGGATCGCACCGCCATCCTGGAAACCGTGCGTACGGGCAGTTGCGGCATTGGCCGCGGCGAGCGCGTACTCAAGATTTGAACATTGCCTACATAGATAAGATTCGGAGCTACCCATGAAAGTTTTCTACGACAAAGACTGCGACCTGTCCCTCATCAAGGGCAAGAACGTTGCGATCATCGGCTACGGTTCGCAAGGCCACGCCCATGCCCAGAACCTGAACGAGTCGGGCGTGAACGTCACGGTCGGCGTCCGCAAGGACGGTCCGTCGTGGGACAAGGCCAAGAACGCCGGCCTGAAGGTTGCCGAAGTCAACGACGCCGTGAAGGGCGCCGATGTGGTCATGATCCTGCTGCCTGACGAAAACATCGCCAAGGTCTACAAGGAAAACGTGGCGCCGAACCTGAAAAAGGGCGGCGTGCTGGCTTTCGCGCACGGCTTCAACGTGCACTACGGCGCCGTCGTTCCGCGTGAAGACATCGACGTGATCATGATCGCGCCAAAGGCTCCGGGCCACACCGTGCGCGCAACCTACACCCAGGGTGGCGGCGTGCCCCACCTGGTGGCCGTGTATCAGGACAAGTCGGGTTCGGCTCGCGACGTCGCGCTGTCGTACGCGATGGCCAACGGCGGCGGCCGTGCCGGCATCATCGAAACCAACTTCCGTGAAGAGACCGAAACCGATCTGTTCGGCGAACAGGCCGTGCTGTGCGGCGGTACCGTCGAACTGATCAAGGCCGGTTTCGAAACGCTGGTGGAAGCCGGCTACGCCCCTGAAATGGCGTACTTCGAATGCCTGCACGAACTGAAGCTGATCGTCGACCTGATCTATGAAGGCGGCATCGCCAACATGAACTACTCGATCTCGAACAATGCCGAATACGGCGAGTACGTCACGGGCCCACGCATCGTGACCGAAGAGACCAAGCTGGCCATGAAGCAGGTCCTGAAAGACATCCAGACCGGCGAGTACGCCAAGAGCTTCCTGGTCGAAAACCAGGCCGGCGCCCCGACCCTGATCTCGCGTCGTCGTCTGACGGCCGAGCACCAGATCGAGGAAGTGGGCGGCAAGCTGCGCGCCATGATGCCCTGGATCAGCAAGAACAAGATGGTCGACCAGACCAAGAACTGATCATGCACTGATCGTGATTTGTCATCGATGCTTCCGGGTTCGGAGGCGTCGATGATCGGGATCGGTAAAGGGTATCGAACCCCGCCCGCGGCAACGCGTGGCGGGTTTTTTGTTTAATGCGAGGCGCCGCGCAAGCTGCGGTATTCGCTGGGCAGCACGCCAAACTGCGCGCGGAAGGATTTGCCGAAGTGGCTGAGGTTGTCGTAGCCCACGTCGAACGCGACGTCGGTCACGCTGGCGCCCCCTGCCAGGCGCTGCGCCGCGTGACGCAGCCGCAGTGCGCGCAGGTGCGCATGCACCGATGTGCCGGCACGGGCGCGGAATCCGGACTGCAGTTTCTTTTCTGGCAGGCCCACGGCCTTGGCGAGTCGCACAGCGGGCCAGGCTTCGGCATAACGCGTTTCGAGCAAGGCAAAGGCGCGCAGCAGGCGTTCGTTTTCGATGGCGGTCAGGGGCACGGACGGATCGAGCGTGGCCAGCACGTCGATCACGTGCGCGAGCAATTCGTGCGCGCGCGCCCGGCGCCACAAGGCCAGCGCATCGGGATCGGCCAGCGGTGTCGACGAGAGCGACTGCGCCAGTTGCAGCACCGCATGGCTGGCGCCGCAGGACGCGACCAGCCCGGGCGCATCGTGCGATGACGCATCGGACGCAAAGCGCGCCACCAGACGTTCGGCTATCGGAAAGGACGTGAGGCGGCGCAGCGCGTCGGCCGACAGGCGCAGATCGACGATGTGCACGTCATGCCGGGCGGGCAGCCGCACCTGGCTGCCCAGGCGGTCGGAGTATTGCGACAGGACGAGCGATCCGACGCGCGGGGTGCACACGGCGCCGCGATCCAGTTCGAAGCGCGGCGTGCCGGCCAGCAGCACCTGGATGCCGAAGACTTGAGTGCCTGGAGAAGGGAGCGTGAGTTCGGCGTCGGGGCGGCCGCGCAGCACAGCCAGGCTGATGCCTTCGTCGACCCGCGCCAGCAATGCGATCGTCTTTTCCCAATCCGGCGTGACGGGCACGGTCGGCAAGGTCGCACGCCACCACTCGTGCGGTTGGCGCGGGGAATCGTGTGGCGATGTGTGGCGGACGACGTCTGGCATGCGTTTGAAGGGGGAAGTGTGGCACAGCCGCGAGTCCGTCAATCCGCGCCGCAAAACCGTCAACGACGTTGGCCGAATCCCGCGATACTCGCTCTGTTCACGATTGATAATCGTTCTCGTTCGAGTTTACAGGCTTTGGCGCCTGGAGGGTACGCATGGTCCACCATCGATTTACCGTTGTTGCCGCCTCGTTGGCGGTGGCCTTTCCGCTGAGCGGTCTTGCGCAGCAGACGCCTGCCGACGCGCCGGCTCGCCTGCCGGCCATCCAGGTCGAGGCGGCCGGTTCGGCGCTGGCCGATCCGGTGGACACGGGTTACACCGCCACGCGCGTGCGCTCCGCGATGAAGTCGAATACCTCGCTGCTGGAGACGCCGCAGGCGGTCAACGTGGTCACGCGCATGGAGATGGAACGGCAGGGTTCGGTGTCGGTGGCGCAGGCCCTGCGTTACACGCCCGGCGTGGTGGGCCAGTATGGCGACACCGATGCGCGCTATGACTGGCTGACGGTGCGAGGCTTTACGCCGGCGCGGTATCTGGATGGCCTGGTACTGCCGTTTGGCGTGCGCGGGTATGCGCAGCCGCGGGTGGAGGTGTTCGGGCTGGAACGTATCGAGGTGTTGAAAGGGCCGTCGTCGGGCCTGTTCGGGCAGACCGCGCCGGGTGGACTCGTCAACATGGTCAGCAAGAAGCCGACCGAAGAACGGCTGCGGGAAGTGAACCTGCAATACGGCAGCTTCGACCGGAAGCAGGCGGCGTTCGACTTTGGCGGGCCCGTGGACGAGAACCGCGCGGTGCTCTATCGCCTGACCGGGCTGGTCAAGGACAGCGGCACGCAATACGACTACGTGAAGGACAACAAGGTGTTCCTGCAGGGCGGGTTGACCTTCAACCTGTCGGACGCGACGCGGCTGAACCTGATGGCGCAGTACCAGAAGATCCGGTCGCCGGGCGGTGGCGGGGCGCCGGTACTGCCGCGGGTGGGCACGGTGGTGCCGAGCGCGCTGGGCACCATTTCACGCGGCCGCTTCGTGGGCGATCCGAACTACGACCTGTTCACCAACGAACAGAAGATGCTGGGCTATACCCTGGAACACCAACTGAATGACAGGGTGGGATTCAAGCAGACGGCGCGGGTGACGCAGGTCGATACGAATTCTCGGCGGGTGCAGGTCGGCGCGGTGTTTGGCGATACGCAGGCCGCGCGATATGCGTGGTCCTTTCCTGAGAAGGCAACGACGATCCAGATCGACAACCAGCTGAACGCGGACCTGGATTGGGGCGTCACGCGGCATCGGATCACGGCAGGCGTCGACTATCTGCGCGACCGCGCCGATTACACCGAAAGCCAGCTGGGCATCTTCTACCGGCCCGGCACGACGACGCCTGAATTCTTCGATCTCTACAATCCGGTGTACGGCGATCGCGCCGTGGCCGTGCCGCCCGATGCTTTGCGTATTCATCAGACGCGCGAGCAACTGGGGGTCTACCTGCAGGACCAGGTGTCGATCGACAAGTGGCGCCTGACGCTGGCCGGCCGCCAGGACTGGACCAACACGGACACCAACACGACCAACATCGCCGCCTCGGGCGCCGCCACGTTCCGCCGCACCGACATCGATGCGAACCGCTTCACCGGACGGGCCGCGCTGGCCTATGCGATGGACAACGGCGTGTCCCCGTACGTGAGCTATTCGACTTCGTTTCAGCCCCTGGCCGGCATCCGGTCGGACGGCACGAATCTAAAGCCGTCGACCGGCAAGCAGGTGGAAGCGGGCGTCAAGTTCCAGCCCGCCAATCGGAACGCGCTGCTGACGGCCGCGGTGTTCGACATCAAGCAGGACGATGTCAGCGCTACCGATCCAACCAACAGCAACTACAGCATCCAGGTGGGGCAGGTCACGTCGCGCGGGCTGGAATTGGAAGCCAAGGGCAGCGTGACCAAGGCGCTGAACCTGACGCTGGCCTATACCTACATGGACACCGAGATCACGCGGGCAAGTTCGACGGCGGCGTCGGCGGGCCGGGAGGGCAACCGGCTGAACTTCGTGCCGCGGCACCAGGCGTCGGTGTGGGCGGACTACACCGTGCAGACGGGGCCGCTCGCGGGGCTGGGGTTGGGGGCCGGTGTGCGCTATCGCGGCAGCGTGTTTGGCGACCTGGCGAATCAGCAGGAAGTCGGTGGCGTGACCTTGGTCGACGCGGCCTTGCGCTACGACCTGGGCCGCTTGCACGACACGCTGAAAGGCGCGGACCTGAGCGTGAATTTTTCGAACCTGTTCGACAAGAAATACGTGGTCAATTGCCTGGCGGCGACGGCGTGCTACTGGGGTACCGAGCGCACCGCGGTGGCGAACCTGCGTTACCGCTGGTGAAGGCGGGCAAAGGAGGCGGCGGCTCAAGGATGCCTGCTGCCAAAGGCCGCGCCGCATGCGCCTGATCGCCCGTATCTTCCGGTCGTACCGCTGGCCGGTCGCCCTGGTGCTGATTTTGAGCACGCTCAGCGGACTGCTGAGCGTCGGCGTCATTGCGTTCGTCAACCAACAGATGATCCAGCGCACCGACTTGTCGGACGCGACGCTGTGGCAGTTTGGCGGATTGCTGCTGTTGCTGCTGGCGGTGACGTCGGGGACGCAGCTGGGACTGACGGCGCTTGGCCATCGCTTCGTATATGCCCTGCGGCGCGAGATGGTCAAACGCCTGCTCGATACCGAACTGCGGGAAGTCGAAGGGCTTGGGCAGGGCGCGGTGTTCGCCAGCCTGTCCAGCGACATCCGCAGCGTGACGCTGGCCTTTGTGCACCTGCCCGAATTGATCTACGGCAGTGTGCTGAGCGCGGCGTCGTTCGCGTATCTGGCCTGGCTGTCGCCGTCGATGTTTCTGGCGACCTCGGCATGGATGGCGTTCACCTTGGGCATCGGGTGGCTGCTGCTGTCCCGCCTGCGGCGGCATCTGGCGTTGCTGCGCGAATCCGAAGACGGCTTGTATGGGCAATACCACGCGGTGCTCGACGGCTTCAAGGAACTGGCCTTGAACCGTGATCGCGCGCAGCACCTGTACGAAGGCGACTTCGACACCTTCGCGAGAGGCTATCGCGACCACTTCATCAAGGCGGACAGATTCCACGGAATTGCCAGCAACTGGGCCAACATCATGGTGCTGGGCACCCTGGGTCTGGCGTTCTATCTGGCCAAGGGATTGGGGTGGTCGGATGCCGACACGGCGGCCACCTATGCGTTGACGCTGCTGTTCATGCGCACGCCACTGGTGTCGGCGGTGGCGGCGATTCCTGCCCAGATGGCCGGCGCGGTGGCGCTTGCCAAGGTGGAAGCGCTGGCGCTGGCGCCGTTCAAGGCAGGGTTTATTCGCGAGCGTCCGGCAACAGGCGCGTCACCTGCTGGCACTGTCCGGTTGGCCGGACAATGGCAGACGCTGTCCTTGCAGGATGTCTGTTTCTCTTACCCTCCACGCCAGGGCGACCCGGGCTTTGCGATCGGCCCCTTGAACATCACCCTGCGCCGCGGCGAGATGGTCTTTGTGATTGGCGGCAATGGCAGCGGCAAGTCCAGCCTGGCCAAACTGCTGGCAGGCCTGTATGCGCCGACTGCCGGCCAGATCGTGATCGACGACAGCATCCTTGCGACGGACCACCTGGCTGCGTACCGCCAGCTGTTTTCGGCGGTGTTCACCGACTTCCATCTGTTTGCGCACCTGCTGGGGCCGGGCGGTGGCGCCGCGCGACAGGACCGGGTAAATGACTGGCTGGAGGTGCTGCAAATGCGCGACAAAGTGACGCTTGTCGGGGCGCGCATTGGCAACCTGAAGATGTCGCAAGGGCAGCGCAAGCGGCTGGCGCTGCTGGCGAGCCTGCTGGAAGAACGCGATATTCTTCTGCTCGACGAATGGGCGGCGGACCAGGATCCGCTGTACCGCCGTGTCTTCTATCTTGAACTGCTGCCAAGGCTGAAACGTGCAGGCATCACGGTGATCGTGGTGACGCATGACGACCGGTATTTCGCGCAGGCCGACAGACTGTTGAAATTGGAGCGAGGGCGCATGATCGAACTGATGGGCGTGTCACGGCAGCGCGCGGGCAAGGATGCATTGGCCGAAATCGACGGCAGCTGCTGGTCGGATCGGGAGCCGGGCTGAATGGAGGCGGCAGGGCGCATCGCATCGCCAGGATCGTCAGGTACGTCGGGCCTACCGGATGCGCCGGACTTGCCGGACTCGTCGGGTCCATCGCCGTCGTTGGCTTCCTCGGGTTCGGGGTCGAAGCGGGCATCGAAGCGGGCAGCGTGGTGGGGCGGCGTTGGCCTGCTCGCGATGATCGCCTGGCAGATCGGTGTGCGGCTGCAGGGTGACGCGACGAATGCGCCACTGGACAACGCGCTGGAACGACTGCTGCGCGACTGGATCGTGTGGCCCCGGTTGGCGGCCGGCATTCTGGTAGGAGCCAGCCTGGGCGTTGCGGGCGCCTTGATGCAACTCATCACGCGCAACCCGCTCGTCTCCCCCGATCTGCTGGGCATTACGGCTGGCGCGCAGCTGGGCTTGATCCTGGGCACGACGTTGCCCGCCGCCATGGGGCTGCCGCTCATCATGGTAGGCGGAGTGGCGGCAGCCGGCCTGACCTTTGCCGCAGCGGGCGGCGGGCTCGCATCGCCCCTGCGGCTGACCCTGGCGGGGGTGGGAATCGCGCAATGTTTGAGCGCGCTCATTGCGTTGCTTCTTAGCCTGAACGATCGTGCCGCCATGGTGGTGTCGTTGTGGAACACGGGGTCGCTCAGCCAGTTCGGCTGGCGGGCCATGGTTCCGTCGCTCGTGCTTACGCCGCTTGCCCTGCTGGGATTGCTGGCGCTTGCGCGGCCGCTCAATCTGGCCCCGCTGGGTGACGCGCAGATGCGGTCGCTGGGGGTGTCGCCGCCGCGGTTGAAGGTGCTGGTGGTAGGGATCGGCAGTGTGCTGACGGCCTTGGCGTTCCAACTGGCCGGACCGCTCGGCTTCATCGGGTTGGTCGCGCCCAATCTGCTGCGGCTCGGGTTGGGGGTTGCGCGCCCTTCGACACTGCTGCCGCTGTGCGCGGTGTGGGGCGCGGCGCTGACCCTGTTTGCCGACAACGCGGCCTCCACGATGGCGGAATGGAGCACTTGGGGCAACGGGGTCACCGTCCCGCTCGGTGTGCTGTCGGCGTTGCTGGGATCGCTTGCCATTCTCGTGCTGCTGCGCATCGTGCCGGCCGCGCCAGCCACCGCCCTGACGCAGACCGATGGCCGATCCTTGCGGCAATGGGTGTCCTTGATGCGGTTTGCCGCTATCACCGTTGCGGCGACCACGCTGCTGATCGGCGTTGGCGTTTTTCATGCCACCGGCATGGATCCCCTTGCCTATGCGCGGGCTCTTGCAGCAGGGGATGCGCAGGCCTGGGCGCTCGCCGATCTGCGCTTGCCGCGTCTGCTGGTGGACGCGATGGCGGGTGCTTGCCTGGCTTTGAGCGGCGTGATCCTGCAGACGGTGACGCGCAATCCGTTGGCAGGGCCCGAAATCCTGGGTGTCAGCCAAAGCGCGGCCCTGGCGGTCCTGCTTGCGTTGGTCCTGATGCCCGATGTGCTGCTGGCGTGGCGCTTTCCGATTGCCTGGGGCGGGGCAGCCCTGGCACTGGCGATCGTCGTCGGTCTGAACCTGCGGCATGGCCTCGAACCGCTGCGCCTGACCCTGACGGGCTTTGCCCTGAGCGGCGCGGCGCTGGCGCTGATCGGCCTGTTGATCGCGCAGTTCAGCACGAATGTCGCCCAGGCCCTGATCTGGATGGTGGGCAGCAGCTACGGCCGTGACTGGGGCGATGTAGCGGCCATGCTTCCCTGGATGGCCACCGGCATGGCGGCCTGCCTCCTGGTGGCGCGCGGCATGGACCTGCTGCAGCTGGGGGACGGCGTTGCCGGCAGCCTGGGCATGCCCGTGGCTCGGCGGCGGGTACTGCTTGTCGTCCTGGCCAGCTTTCTGGTGGCGGTGCCCGTGGCTGTCGTCGGTCCGGTCGGTTTCGTGGGCTTGCTGGTGCCACATGGCGTGCGTCTGCTGGGCTTTTATCGCAGCCGGCAACGGCTCTGGGCCGCGCCGCTGCTGGGCGCCGCATTGCTTGTGTTGGCCGATCTGCTTGGCCATGCCCTGATGGCGCCGATCGATATTCCCCTGGGGATTGCGACGGCGGCGCTGGGCACGCCGTGCTTCCTGTTGCTGCTGGCGCGCACCCACTTTCGCCGCGGCGGGGCGGGGGCGTGATGGGGGAACGTCCGACCCGCCCGGGGCGGCGGGCGCTGTGCGCAGCGGGGTGGCGCGCAGGGTGTGCAGCGGCGCTAGGCGTGACGCCGGCGTGGGTGGCGGCGCAGGCGGTCGGGGCTGCGGCGGCTGCCGGGCCGGTTCTGGTGCCCAGCCCTGGGACGGTCCGTGCGCCCGGCGCAGGGCAGACGGGGCCTGTGATCGCGCGGCAGTCGGCCGATCTGCCGGCACGGGCGCGCCGCATCGTCAGCCTTGACGACCTCAGCACCGAAATCCTGATGTCGCTGGGCGTGGCGCCGCTGGCCGCCGCCAATCTCGACAGCTACCGGCGTTACGTCGACCTGCATGCCGACCTGTTGAAAGACAGCCAGCCGCTCGGCAGTCCGCAACAGCCCGATCTGGAAGCCCTGGTGCGCCTGCAGCCGGACCTGATCGTTGGCGTGTCCTATCTGCACCTGCCCCTGTTCGACCGGCTGCAGCGGATCGCGCCCACGCTGCTGTTTCAGGTGTCGCTGGCGCCTGGCTCGCTCGATGGCGTCGACATCGGCGCGGCCATGCTTGCGACCTTGGGCAATATGACCGGCCGGCAAGACATCGCGCGGCGTATGCTCGCGTCATCGGCCAGGGCGGTGAGCCAAACCAGGGCTGCGATCGCGAGCAAAGGACTGGCGGGCACGCCCGTCGTGCCGTTCTATCCGTTGTCACGGGAGGGCACCTTTATCGTCTCGAATGACCAGTCGATGATCGCCGCGTTGATGAACCGGCTGGACGTTGCCAACCCCTGGCGGCTGGCGTCGGGTCATGCTTTGCATCGACGCATCGGGGTGCGCGAGATCGCAGGCCGGAACGATCTGACCGCGTTGTTCGTGGGCGGGCAGGAAGGCGCCCCGTTGTTCAAGACGCCGCTGTGGCAGGCACTGCCCGTGGCACGCGCGGGGCGCTACGCGTTCTTGCCGTCGCCTTACTGGACGTTTGGCGGACCGACGTCGGTCGAGCGGCTGGCCGGGCAGGTTGCCGACGCCGTCCGCGCCATGTCCGCAGCCAAACCATCCATGCAAGTGCCCGGATGATAATCCCGGCGCTTGCACCGCTGTTTGTCGGCCCGCTGGCGGACTGGCAAGACGCCCTGGTGCTGACGACGGGTGGCCGTCCGGTCATATCGTTGGCCCCGCTGCTGGATGACGATCCGGGCGAACTGGCACGGTGCATTGCGCACTTCGGCCGCAACCATCCGGCGGGCGATCGGCGTGCGCTGGCGTCCGAATGGTCCAAGCGGTATTTCGTGCGCCTGCTGCCGCCCGTTCTGGCGGCGGCCTTGGTGCTTGATCATGGTCTTCCCTTGCGCGCCGCCGACATCGATCTGGTGTTGGACGAGGATGGCGCTCCTGTTGCCTTCAAGCTGCCCGGTGCCGGAGGTCCCGCCGAGGGGGCCCTGGACAGTTCATGCGGCGGCGGCTCGGGCAGCGCCTGTACCGTGCCGCCCCCCGGCGGCGCCCTGACACGATTGACACCGCTGATCGATGATCATCTGGCGCCGGTCATTGCGGCGCTGTCCGCCTATAGCCGCCTGTCGCCGCGCGTCTTTTGGAGCAACGCCGGCAACTATGTCGAAGCCGTGGTGCGCGTCCTGGCGGACCGGGGGAACGAGCCGGCCGACGCAGCGGACCATCGTGGCGCCGCCCGGGTGCTGGATGTGGTGGACCGGCCCTATCGACCTGACGGCAAGGCGAACCCCTTCTTCAACACCGTGCGGTATCGCGATGTGTCGGACGGACTGCCGATGGATCGCCACGCCGGCGACGACCTTGTCATGTCGCCTGCCGTCGACCGCCGCTGGCGGCAGCGGCGTGTGTGTTGCGTGCGCTATCTGCTGCCCGCGCAGCCCCTGTGCGGCAACTGTCCGCTTCTGTCGGCACCGCCGCCAAGTGCGCCGCAAGGCGTGCCGACCGCGCCCTGAAGCCGGCCTGCAAGGTCCGCCCCGGGACATCGACTGGCCGCCATCAGCGGATATACGTCAGCACCGTCCCGTCATGCGGATGCGGCAGCACCCCCATCGGAAGTCCATAGATCGATGCAAGCATATCGCTCTGCAGCAGGTCGGTGGGCGCGCCTTGCGACAGCAGGTGCCCCCCACGCAATGCGACCAGGTGATCGCAGTAGCGTGCCGCCATATTGACGTCGTGGAGCACCACCAGCACGCCCAGGCCCAGCTCGCGGCTGAGTTCCCGCACCCTCGCAAGCACGTCCACCTGATGCGCGATGTCGAGCGCCGACGTGGGCTCGTCCAGCAACAGATAGCGGCAATCCTGCGCAAGCAGCATCGCGAGCCAGACGCGCTGGCGCTCGCCGCCCGACAGGCTGTCGACCCAGCGGTCGGCAAAACCGGCCACGTCGGCATGCCGCATGGCCTGCTCGATCAGCGCGATGTCGTGGCTGCCGATGCGTCCCAGTGCGCCATGCCACGGGTAGCGTCCGTAGCCGACCAGGTTGCGCACCGTCAGGCCTTCGACCGCCGGCAGTTGTTGAGGCAGATAGGCAACGCGGCGCGCGTAGTCGCGATCCGGCCAGTCCGCCAGCGCGACGCCTTCCAGTGTCGCCGTGCCGCTGGTCGCGACCTGTTGTCGCGCCAGCAGCTTGATCAAGGTCGACTTGCCCGACCCGTTATGGCCGATCAGGCCGGTCACCTGCCCGGGGGCCAGGGTGAGCGTGAGCGGCTGCAGCAGGCAGCGGCCGGCAACGGTAAAACTCAGGTCGGTCAGGGTGAACATGAAGGGATTCCGTGGAAGGAGAGCGGGCCGGGCGGCAGGTGTCAGCATGCTCCGCCCGACTCTACTGTACCGAGGTTGACGCCGTGCCGGGCACGCCGCCTCGATTGGCGGCCCCGGCGCCATCGGTTAACCTTCGTCCATGAACACACAAGAACCTCGTCACCGCGGCATTTACCTGCTGCCCAATGCATTCACCACGGCGGCCCTGTTCGCCGGTTTCTACGCCATCGTGCAGGCCATGAACGACCAGTTCGAGATGGCGGCGATCGCGATTTTCGTGGCCATGGTGCTGGATGGCATGGATGGCCGCGTGGCCCGGTTGACCAACACGCAGTCGGCATTCGGCGAACAGTACGATTCCTTGTCGGACATGTGCTCGTTCGGCGTCGCGCCTGCTCTTGTCATGTACGAGTGGATCCTGAGTCCGCTCGGGCGGTGGGGCTGGCTGGCGGCCTTTGTGTATGTCGCGGGCGCGGCGTTGCGGCTGGCTCGGTTCAACACCAATATCGGCGTGGTCGACAAGCGCTTCTTCCAAGGCCTGCCCAGTCCGGCGTCGGCCGCGCTGGTGGCCGGGTTCGTCTGGCTGGCAATCGACAACAAGCTGCCGATCCGCGAACTGTGGATGCCGTGGGTGGCGTTCGGCCTGACCATCTATGCGGGGGTCAGCATGGTGTCCAATGCGCTGTTCTTCAGCGGAAAGTCGTTTGCGCTGGGTCGCAGCGTGCCGTTCTGGATGATCCTGGTGGTGGTCGCGGCGTTCGTGTTCATTTCCAGCGATCCGCCCATCGTGCTGTTCGGCTTGTTCGTGATCTATGGCCTGTCGGGCTACGTGATGTGGGCATGGCGTTGGCAGAAGGCGCGCAAGCTGCAGCAGCGGCGCCGGCGCAACGGCATGGATTGAAGGAAAACGAGGCTGCGGCCTCGTTTTTTTTGGTCAGCGGCGTGTTGGCGACGCTGCTGGTTGGGTCAGCGGCGTATCGGCGGCGTCATGCGTCCAGCGGCGCGGCGATCGATGCCAGGAAGGTTTCGCGTGCCTTGGTCGGGCTGTCCTTGCGCACGATGGCAAAGACGTTGGCTTGGGGAGTGGGGTCCGTCAGCGTGCAGGTGACCACGCCGGGCTTGAGGCGCTGGCAGGTCGACGCCGGCACCAATGCCACACCCAGGCCGGCTTCGACCAGGTTCAGTTGCGCCGGCACTTCGGACACGGCTTGCGACGCCTGCGGCGTAAAGCCGGCCTTGGCGCAGCAGTCGAAGATGTGCTGCGCGAACGCCGAGGTATCGCGGCGCAGGACCACGAAGTGTTCGTCGGCCAGTTCCGCCAGGCGCAGTTGCCGTTTGGCGGCGAGCGGGTGGCCGGCGGGCAGCACGGCCAGGACCGGATCGGGCCAGAGCGGCACGCAGTCCAGCAGCGGGTCGGCAATGCAGGCGCGCGTAAAGCTGACGTCGATACGGTGTTCGCGCAAGGCATCGATCTGGTCGCTGGGTTTCATCTCGTTCAGGATGACAGACACTTCCGGATGGGTGATGGCGTACCGGGCGATCAGGTCGGGGAGGGGACCCAGAAAGTGAGAGCCCGACAGGCCGACTTCGACCCGGCCGGCCAGGCCCTGGTCCACGGCCCGCACGCGCACGCCAGCGTCCTTGAGCCGGGCCAGGATGGCGCGCACGTCGTGCAGGAAGCAGACGCCGGCTTCCGTCAGTTCCACCCGGCGGCTGGTGCGGCGAAACAGCGCGGCGCCCAGCTCGGTTTCCAGCTGCGCGATCTGCATGCTGAGCGGCGGTTGGGAGATATGGAGACGGGCGGCGGCGCGCGTGAAGTTCAGCTCTTCGGCCAGGACGGAGAAGTAGCGGAGTTGGCGAAGTTCCACGGCGGGGCTCCAGGTATGATCCATACGCGCGCCATATCGATCTAGACGAAAACGATATTGGCGTATATCGAATATACCGTGAAGAATACGCTTCACATAACGACAAACTTTGAGACTCTCATGACCCGACTGAAAGCGGCTGCGGCCGTGGCCTTGCTCGCGACACCCCCTTTGCTTGCCAGTCCCCCCATCGCCCTGGCGGCGGATGAATTTCCGAGCCGGCCGATCACCCTGATCGTGCCCAACCCGCCGGGCGGGCTGGTCGATACGTCGGCGCGGGTGCTGAGCGAACCGCTGAGCCGGGTGATCGGCAAGACGGCCGTGGTCGAGAACAAGGACGGCGGCAGCGGCAACATTGCGTACCAGTACGTGGCCCGCGCCAAGCCCGATGGCTACACGCTGCTGATTTCGTATTCGGCGTACCACGTCGGCAACCCGGCCATCACCGCCAAGCTGCCGTGGGATCCGCTCAAGGACTTCGAGCCGGTTGCCTTGTTGACGGTCGCAACCAATGTGGTGACGGTGCCTACCAGCGTGCCGGCCAACAACCTGAAGGAACTGGCTGCGTATTTCAAGCAGGCGCCGGGCAAGTACAACTACGCGTCGCAGGGCATCGGGTCGATGTCGCACATCGGCACCGAGATCTTCAAGCAGCAGAGCGGCACGCAGATCACGCACGTGCCGTATCGCGGCTCGGGTCCGGCGATCCAGGACGTGCTGGCAGGCAACGTGCAGCTCTTCATCACCACGCCGCCCTCGGTCATGGGCCATGTGCAGACGGGCAAGTTGAAGGCGTTGGCCGTGACCAGCCAGAAGCGCCATCCGATGCTGCCGAATGTGCCGACCAGCGCCGAAGCCGGCCTGCCGGCCTTTCAGCTGGAATCGTGGGTGGCGTTGTTTGCCCCGGCGGGCACGCCCAAGCCGGTGATCGCAACGCTGGCCGCCAATGTGCAGAAAGCGCTGGCGACGCCGGAAAGCGTCAAGCGTGCCGAAGGCGCAGGTATCGAAGTGAAGTTTGAAGGTCCGGAAGCGCTGGCGCAGCGCGTGCGCACCGACCTGGCCTACTGGGCCAAGACGGTGAAGGCGGCGGGCATTACGCCGGAGTAAGGCAGCCAGAGCAAGGTTGCCGGAGTAAGGCGGCCCGGTCAAGCAGCCGGGTCAGGCAGTGCGACGGGCGTCAGGCCCGCTGCGCAAGGCCTGACCGCAACGCAGGTTTTCCCGCCTGGGCGGGTGTCAACTATCAGTACACTGAAGATTAATGATTTGCGCGGATCTGCCGGGTGTTGCCCGCGACCCGTGTCCTACCTGGAGAAGTTCATGGAAAGCAACGAATCGCGCGTCTACCGTATCGGTCAGATCGTCCCCAGCTCGAACACCACGATGGAAACGGAAATTCCGGCGATGCTGCTGCGCCGCCAGACCATCCTGCCCGAGCGCTTTACCTTCCATTCGAGCCGCATGCGCATGAAGAAGGTGACCAAGGAAGAACTGGTGCTGATGGACAAGGAATCGGACCGCTGCGCACTGGAGCTGTCGGACGCCCGTGTCGACGTGCTCGGCTATGCCTGCCTGGTCGCTATCATGAGCATGGGCCGCGGCTATCACCGTGAATCGCAGGAACGCCTGCACCAGGTCACGGTGGGCAACAACGCCGCCGCGCCCGTGGTGTCGAGCGCCGGTGCGCTGATCGAAGGCCTGCAAGCGATGGGCGCCAAGAAGGTGTCGGTGCTGACCCCGTACATGAAGCCGCTGACCGGCATGGTCGTCGACTACATCGAGCATGAAGGCTTTGAAGTGCAGGACAGCGTGTCGCTGGAAATCTCGGACAACCTGGAAGTGGGCCGTCAGCCTTCGCTGGCTCCGGCCGAGCACGTCAAGCGCCTGGACACCAGCGGCGTCGACGTGGTCGTGCTGTCCGCCTGCGTGCAGATGCCGTCGCTCGACTCGATCCAGATGGTCGAAGACCGCCTGGGCAAGCCGGTGATCTCGGCCGCGGTGGCGACCGTGTATCGCATGCTCAAGGTGCTGAACCTGGAAACGCGCGTGCCGAACTGCGGCTCGCTGCTGTCCGGCAAGTACTGATCCTTCGGATCGTTGAACGATGAACGGCCCGCATAGTGCGGGCCGTTTGTCATTGCAGGCCGCATAGTGCGGGCCGTTTGTCATTGCGCCGGGGGCAAGGTCTCAGCGCGTCCGAGCCGTGAACACATGCCGCATCACGCGGGTGACCGCGGCAATCGGCACCGTGCCGTGGGTTTCGTCGGCCAGCGTTTCGTACGACGTCGTCAGCCCCAGGCCGGACAGGGCCTGCAGGCGCCCGTGCAAGGCCTGCGCGTCCCGCAGCATCATCGGTGGTTCGCGCCCGCCGGCGAACAGCATCAGCGTTGTCTGCGTCAGGTTCACCTGACCGGCCTGCGCGCGCTGCGTAAAGGCGCGTTCTTCGGGCAACAGGTAGCGGTCCTGCCACCAGATCGACGGGCTGGCCGCGATGTAGTGGGTGAACAGCCAGGGCCGCGTGTACAGAGCGTGCAGCGTGAACATCCCGCCGAACGAATGCCCGAACAGGCTCTGCTGCGTCCGGTCCACCTTGTAGCGGCGGGCCAGCTCGGGCTGCAGCTGGTGCTCGATGAAGTCCAGCATCTCGTCGTGGCCGCCCAGTGCCGGCGCACCCGGCGGACGTTCACGGCCTGCAGGCGCCGGGGGCGAGTAATCGTACGATCGGCCCTTGAAATCATAGGGCTGGTCGGTCGGGTAGCCGATCGCGACCACCATGGCCTTGTCGAACTCGAAGCGCTGCAGGCGCAAGGTGTCGCTGAAAGCGCCGAACACCGAATTGCCATCGAGCACGTACAGCACCTGGTAGCCATTGGCCGGCGCCGGGTCCTTGGCTTCGGTGATCATGATGCGGTACTCGCGCCCCTTGGCGCTCTGCATGGCAAGGTGGCGCGTGCCGGGCAGCGCCACGGGCGGGGCGGCGTCTGCCGCGGCGGCAGCGGGATCCGCGGGCAGGGGCGCAGAGCCCGGCGACTGCGCCGGCGCGGCGGCAAAGGCGACCGCATGGACGGCGAGCGCGGTCGTTGCGGTCGCCCATCGCGCCAGGGCCATCAGGCGCCGCGCAAGGCCATGTGGTGTTGGCGACAGGGTCTGGGAAGGCAGGGTCAACATCTTTCCTTTCTTGGGTGGCTGGTTCACCAGCGATAACGCAAGGACGCAATGACGGTGCGGCGCTGGCCGCGATAGCAGAAGCCGGCGTTGCACACCTCCATGTCCTTGTCGAACAGGTTCTGGACGTTCACCGCGCCGCGCCAGCCTTTCATGCTTGCGTCGAGGCGGGCAAGATCGTAGTACACGGCCAGGTCCATCAAGGTCGTGCCGGGATTGGTGGACGCGTTGATTTTGTCGGTCTTGTTGGCGCCAATGAACCGCACGCCCGCGCCCAGTCCCAGTCCGGCAAGCGGCGTGGTGCGCAAGACCGTGTCCGCCCACAGCGACGCCGTGTGGCGCGGCGTGACCGGCAATTCCTTGCCGATCTCGGCAGGGTCCGTCGACCGCGTCACTTCGGTGTGGTTATAGGTATAGGACGCGGTCAGGTTCACATCGCGGGTCAGGCTGGCCTTGCCCTGCAACTCGAGCCCACGCGAGCGGACCTGTCCGGTCAGTTCGGAAAACGCGGTGCCCGGAATGCTGCGCACGGCGTTCTGTTCGGTCAGGTCGAACAGGGACGCGGTCAGGAACGCGTCTTCGTTGCGCGGCTGGAATTTCACGCCGACTTCGAACTGTCGCGCCTTGGTCGGATCGAGCGGTGACCCGCTCACCGACAGCGACGTGTTCGGCTGGAACGATGTGGCGTAACTTGCATAGGGCGACACGCCATTGTCGAAGGCATACAGCACGCCGGCCTGGGTGGTGATGGCATGACTGCGCTTGTCGGTCGTGACCGCCGCCGTGCCCAGGTTGCGCGCTTCATGTTCGACGCCGTCGCGACGCACGCCCACGTTGAAGCGCCAGCGGTGCCACGACATCTGGTCGGCCACGTACACGCCCAGTTGGTCGACAAAGGTGCCGGTGCGCGGCGCAAGCTCGGGGGTCGGCGCACTCACATTGCCGTACACCGGATTGTCCAGATTCAGGACTGGATAGTCCGCCGCGTTGCCCACGCCCAGCCCGAAGGTGGACGCGACCTTTTGGTAATCGATGCCGAACAGCAGGCGGTGATCGACCGGCCCGGTGCGAGCCTTGGCGTGGAACTGGTTGTCGATCACAAAGGTATCGACCTTGTTTTCGATGGCGTAGGCGGTGCGCCGGAGCAGGCGCGTGCCGGGCACCAGCCCGGCGCCGCTCAGGTAGCGCGCATGTACGTTGATCACGCCATAGCGGGCCTTCTGCGTGAACGACAGCGTGTCGTTGAAGGTGTGGTCCAGGCGATAGCCGAGCTGGTATTGCTCCTGCTTCTGGTAGTCGTAGCCATAGTCGCTCACCCGGTTGCGCGACGCGCGGCCGTTATCCTGGTACACGCCCACGCTGCTGTCAGTCTCGTCCTTCAAGGCGTGCGCCATGACGGTGACTCGGGTCTTGTCGCTTGCCTGCCAGGTCAGCGATGGCGCCAGGTAATAACGATTGTTGGCGGCCTTGGCATCCGTGTCGGCGTCACGGGCCATGCCGGTCACGCGCCACAGCACCTTGCCGTCGGCGTCCAGCGCGCCGCCGAAGTCGCCGGCCAGCTGCTTGCGGTCATGGTTGCCGGCCTGGACTTCCAATTCGCGCAGCGGCGTGGCGGTGGGTTGCTTGCTGATGCGGTCGATCAGGCCTCCCGGCGTGCTCTGGCCATACAGCACCGACGCCGGCCCCTTGACGACGTCGATCCGTTCCAGGCCATAGGGCTCGGACTTGAAGTAGGCATACGATCCTTGCCCCTGGCGCAAGCCGTCACGGTAGTCGCCGTACGTATTCACCGGAAAACCGCGAATGCTGATCTGGTCGAAACGGGGATCGTAGCCGTAGGCGCCCGTGACCACGCCCGCGGTGTACCGGACGGCTTCGGGCAGGCTTTGCGCGCCGCGCACGTCCAGCTCGTCACGCGTAATCACGGCGATCGAACGCGGCGTTTCGTTGATCGGCGTTCCGGTCTTGGTTGCGGATTCCGCCTGCCGCGCCACGAAACCGCGGGGCGCAGCGTCGCTGCCCAGGGCAGGGGCCGACACGGCGATCGGGGTCAAGGTCGCGGGCGCCGGACCGGTGCTGGCGGGTGCCACCGAGGCACCGGTCCGCGGGGTCAAGGCATACCCGCCGCGGCCATCCGGCACTGCGGCCAGGCCCGCGCCGGACAGCAGCAGGGCGAACCCCTGGCCTACCGTGTAGGTGCCGCGCAGCGCCGGCGCCGTTTTGCCGGCCACCTGTTCCGGATCGAACGACAGCAACACACCGGCGCTGCGTGCATAGCGGTTCAGCGTCGGGCCAAGGTCGCCTGCGGGCAGATCCACCGGGTAGCTGGCGTCCTGTGCGTACGCAGCCGGCGCGGCGATGCCTGCAAGGACCAGCGCGGCGGGCATGCCCAGCACCAGGGGTAGCGACAGCACCGGCGCCGTGTGCAGAAAGCGGCGGGTCGACGCGAAAGGTGTGCGCCCGTGTCGGGCGGAAAGGGGCCGGGCAATACGCGGGGCGGGGCGAGGGCGGATCATGAGCGTCCTGGGTTCGTCAATCGGATGCCTGGATACCGGACGAGATCGCAAAACACGCAAAGGAAGGTGTAACTGCCCAAGGCGCATCAGGCCTGCGCGCCTGGCCTGCCCCCCTTCACGCCGCCGTCACCGTGACCCAATACCGGGTGCGCCGGTGCACCGACACCGGCAACACCCGGGCGATGGCGTCGAGCGCGTGATCGGTGTTCATGACGGGATAGACCCCCGAAATGCGGTGATCGGCAATGTCCGCCGCGCACTGGACGAGGCCGACGCGATAGCGCGCGAGTTCGGCCACCAGATCGCCCAGGCGCATGGCCTGCGCCACGATGACGCCGTCCGTCCACGCGCCGTCGCCGTCCTCCAGGGGCATCGCCGGGCCGACCTGGCGGGCCGTGAAACAGGCCGCGCTGCCCGCCCGCAACAGTGCTTGCGGGCCGTCTGCGCAGGTAATCCGGACCTGGCCGTCGTAGACCGCAACACGGGTGCCGGCCGGCGTTCGCCTGACGGCAAATCGGCCCTCCGTGGCGCTGACCACGCCTGCCGGATCGCGCACCTGCAGCGGCTGTTGCCGGCCGCGGTTGCCGACGCGCAGCAGGATCTCGCCGCGCAGCAGGTCGATGGCGCGGTGGCTGGCGTCCAGATGCACCGCAATGGCGGTGTTGGTGTTGAGCGTGATGCGGCTGGCGTCGTCCAGCGACACCTGGGCCTGGTCGCCAACGGCGGTGTAATAGTCGGCGACCAGATCCTGCCAGGGCAGCCACTGGTAGCCGGACCAGGTTGCGCCAGCGCCCGTCGCGGTGCCGCCCACTAGCAATAGGGACTTGAGGACAGCTCGCCGCCCGGTGCGCGCGCGGTCCGCATCGGCGCGCGCCAGGGTGCTGCGCAGCGTGCGGGCCGGCATGACGGTGAGCAGGGTGCCGATGTGCTGCAGCCGGTCCCAGGCCAGTGCATGCGCCGGATCCGCATCGCGCCAACGTGCGAAGGATTCACATTCGGCTTGAGACGCCGCGCCCGATTGCAGGCGCACTTTCCAGGCGATGGCGGTATCCCGAAGGCTGTCGGTTGCGCTGTCGTGCAGACCGTCGCGCAAGCCGGCCTGCATGCTGCCACGCATCCGGTCGTTCATGCCGCGTCGTAGCAAAGCCGCCAGGCCTGCGTCATGTAGTGCTGCACGGTCCGGATCGATATCCCCCGCTGCGCGGCGATATCGGCATAGGCCAGCCCGTCCAGCTGCGCCATCAGGAACACCTCCCGCACCTTGGCGGGCAGGCGCCGCAACAGCCGGTCCACCGCCACCAATGTTTCCAGTACCAGGGCCTGCGCTTCCGGAGAAGGCGCGTGCGCAGGCGGCATCGCCTCCAACGCCGCCACATAGGCCCGTGCCAGGGCGGCGCGGCGGAAATGGTCGATCAGCAGTCCCTTGGCAATGGTTGTCAGCAAGGCCTTGGCTTCGTCCATGTACAGCGCATCCCGCTTTTCGATGATGCGCACGAAGGTGTCCTGCGCGATCTCGTCGGCATCCTGGCGCGAACGCACGCGGGCGTGCAGCCATCCGCACAGCCAGGCGTGATGGTGGCGGTAGAGCGTCGTGATCTGGTCGTGTCCAAGGGCGTGCGCGCCGGCCATGGTCCCCTCCATGAGAATGCGTATCATTCTATGGCAATTTGGCGCATCGCCCAATCAGTGGTGCTACGTCCGGCGGACCGGTTCGTGGACCTGGCCCGCCCCCACAAACGACAAGGCCGTACCTTGCGGCACGGCCTTGTCAGTTTCCAGCTTGGTCACGGCGCTTGCGATGCGCAGTCGACGCTTACCACTGCTCCCCGGTCAGCCCGTGCCGGCGCAACGCTTACCGGCCGAAGCCTTCACGCGGATCCGCCAGGGGGTCGGGGCCCGGGTGGAAGCGGGTCACGACGCCGTCGCGGTCGCGCACATAGACGTACATCAGCGAGTTCCAGACGCCGTCCTGGCGAAAGCGGTAGCCCCACACTGCCTGGTCCGCGGGGTAGGCCACACGCCGGATTTCGGCAGGCGGTCCGAATTCGAAAATCATCCGGTCCCGGTTCCATTTACCTTCTTCCAGACCGTCGTTGATCATCTGGAAGCGGTTGCTCGTCAGCGCCTGCACGGTCGAGACGGCCACGTGGTTCGCGTCGTAGTCGGTGATCCAGGTGTACTGACCCATCGGTTGCGACGTGTAGATGAGTCGCGTGCCGCCGTTTGGCAACGGCCGCTCGACCGCGGGCTTGCCCAGGCGCGCCATGGTGGCAGCCTGGGTTTCGCCGGGCTGGATGCTGGCCGGACTGGCACAGGCGCCCAGCAGCGCCGCCAGCGCAGCGGCGGCCAGCACGTGCGGCAGGCGCCGGCGCATCCCTTGACTGATACCCATACAATCCCCTTTTTCGACTTGGTGGAGAAGCGTGTGACCTCTAGTCGCAGCTTCGGGTTCCTGGCCCGCATTGTAAGTGTGTTGACCGTTGCAGCCGCTGCAGCGCCGTTGGCGGCGATAGCGGCCGTTCCGGCCGCAGCCCCCGCATCGCCCATCCGGCTTGCCGTGATCGAGGCCATGTCCGGTCCGTTCGCCAACACGGGCGACGCCATCATGCGCAACCTGCGGTTTGCGGTGGATCGCATCAACGCCAGGGGCGGCGTGACGCTGGCCGACGGCAGGCATCCGCTGGAACTGGTCAGCTTCGACAGCAAGAACCAGGTCGACGAAGCGCTGCTGCTGCTGCGCGCGGCCAGCGACCAGGGCATGACCCTGATCCTGCAGGGCAATAGTTCGGCGGTGGCGGCCGGCCTGCTGGAAGGCATCAACCGCCACAATCAGCGCAATCCGTCGCGGCGCATGGTGTTCCTGAACTATTCGGCTGTCGATCCCGCCCTGACCAACGAGAAGTGCAGCCCCTGGCATTTCCGGTTCGACGCCAATTCCGACATGCGCATGGCAGCCCTGACCGAGGTCATGAAGCGCGACCGGAGTGTGCGCAAGGTCTACCTGATCAACCAGGACTACAGCTTTGGCCAGCAGGTATCGCAGGCGGCGCGCAGCGCGCTCGCCGCCAAGCGGCCCGACGTGCAGATCGTGGCGGACGAGTTCCACGCGATCGGCAAGGTCAAGGATTTCGCGCCGTATGCCGCCAAGATCGTGGCCAGCGGGGCCGACACCGTCATTACCGGCAACTGGGGCAATGACCTGACGCTGCTGATCAAGGCGGCGCGCGAAGCGGGCGTCAACGCCAACTTCTACACCTTCTATGCGAACGCCCTGGGTGCGCCGGCGGCGATCGGCGATGCCGGCGTGGGCAAGGTGCGCGCGGTGGCCGAATGGCACTACAACGCCGGCGAGCCCGGCATGGACGCGGCCTATGCCGCCTACCGCAAGCAATTCCCGCGGCCAGCCGACGACTACCTGAACGCCCGCATGCTGCACATGGTGGACATGCTGGCGGCGGCGCTGGAAAAGGGCGGGTCGGCCGACGCGGTCTCGGTCGCCCGGCAATTGTCGGGCATGCGGTGGACGCAGGAAGGGGCCGATCTGTGGATGCGGCCGGCCGACCACCAGGCGATCAAGCCGCTGTATGTATTCACCATGCAGAAGCAGGGCGTCGGGACCGCGCGGCTGGACGTCGAGGGCAGCGGCTACGGGTTCGAGACCGCCCTGAAGGTCAGCGCGCAGGACTTGACCTTGCCCACGCGCTGCGTGATGCCGACACTGCCACGATAGGGTATACTCTCGGGCTGCCTCGAACCGTTTCGGGGCAGTGGTGCGGTTAACCCCTTCGCATCAACAACATCTGCAATCAAACATTCACGGCGAGGCGCCTCGGCTTCGCCGCCTGTCTGGAGAGGAAATCATGTCCGTCGCTGACATCAATAAAGCTACCATCGTTACCGAATTCCAACGTGCTCAAGGCGACACCGGTTCGCCAGAAGTGCAAGTTGCGCTCTTGACCGCTCGTATCAACGAACTTACCGGTCACTTCAAAGCCCACACCAAAGACCATCACTCGCGCCGCGGCCTGCTGCGCATGGTGAGCCGTCGCCGCAAGCTGCTCGACTACCTGAAGAGCCGCAACGCCGATGCATACCGCGGTCTGATCGAGAAACTCGGTCTGCGCAAGTGATTGTCGGGGGGCACGGAACGTTGTCCCGCGCTGCGGTGGTGCAGGTCATGGCGTCGTCATTCCCGATGCCATGCGCCCTGGTTTCCCGCCCGGCGTGGGCCGGCTTTTCCGTGAGTTTCCAGTCCTGCGCGGTGCGCGGGACTGGCACCAAAACACCTCCCTCCTGAATTGGAGAGTGCCTGTGTCAGGAATACCTGTCACAGGCATTTTCATTTCCGGAGGGCAACCGTAAAGGATGCCTGTCATGTTCAATAAAGTCACAAAAACATTCCAGTATGGCCAGCATACCGTCACCCTCGAAACCGGCGAACTCGCTCGCCAGGCGTCGGGTGCCGTCCTCGTGTCCATCGAAGACACCGTGGTGCTCGCCACGGTCGTTGGCTCCAAGCGCATCAAGCCGGGCCAGGATTTCTTCCCGCTGACCGTCGACTACATCGAAAAGACCTACGCTGCCGGTCGTATCCCGGGTGGGTTCTTCAAGCGCGAAGGCAAGCCGTCCGAAAAGGAAACGCTGACCTCGCGCCTGATCGATCGTCCGCTGCGCCCGCTGTTCCCCGAAGGTTTCTACAACGACGTGCATGTGGTCATCCACACGCTGTCGGTCAATCCCGAGATCGATCCCGACATCGCCGCGATGATCGGTGCATCGGCCGCGATGGCTATTTCCGGCCTGCCGTTCGCCGGCCCGATCGGTGGCGCGCGCGTGGGTTGGATCAATGACCAATACGTACTGAACCCGACTGCCAGCCAGCTCAAGACCTCGGCCCTCGACCTGGTGGTCGCCGGCACGCGCGACGCCGTGCTGATGGTCGAATCCGAAGCCCAGCAGCTGTCCGAAGAAGTGATGCTCGGCGGCGTGGTGTTCGGTCACGAGCAGATGCAGGTCGTCATCAGCACGATCGACGAACTGGTCCGCGAAGCCGGCAAGCCCGAGTGGGACTGGAAGGCGCCGGCCCGCAACGAGCCGCTGATCGCCGCCGTTCGCAGCGCCGGTTACGCCGCGCTGGAAGCCGCCTACCAGACCCGCGACAAGCAGGCCCGCACCACCAAGCTGCGTGATGTCTCGGCGCAGGTCAAGAGCGCGCTGGCCGAACAGGCGTCGTCGGGCGCCATCGCCGAATACAGCTCGGTCGACGTCGACAACATCCTGTTCGAATTCGAATCGCAGATCGTCCGCAGCCAGATCCTGAATGGCGAACCCCGTATCGACGGCCGCGACACGCGTACCGTGCGTCCGATCAGCGTCCGCCTGGGTGTGCTGCCGCGCGCCCACGGGAGCGCGCTGTTCACCCGCGGTGAAACCCAGGCGCTGGTCATCGCCACGCTGGGCACCAAGCAGGACGAGCAGATCATCGACGCCCTGATGGGCGAGTACCGCGACCGCTTCATGCTTCACTACAACATGCCTCCGTTCGCCACCGGCGAAACCGGTCGCATCGGCGTGCCGAAGCGTCGTGAAGTCGGTCACGGCAAGCTGGCCAAGCGCGCGCTGACGCCGCTGCTGCCCGCACCGCAGGATTTCCAGTACACCATCCGCGTCGTGTCGGAAATCACCGAATCGAACGGTTCGTCGTCGATGGCCTCGGTTTGCGGCGGTTCGCTGGCCATGATGGACGCCGGCGTGCCGGTCAAGGATCACGTGGCCGGTGTGGCCATGGGCCTGATCAAGGACGGCGGCAAGTTCGCCGTGCTGACCGACATTCTGGGCGACGAAGATCACCTGGGCGACATGGACTTCAAGGTGGCCGGTACCGCCAATGGCGTGACCGCACTGCAGATGGACATCAAGATCCAGGGCATCACCAAGGAAATCATGCAGGTCGCACTGGCGCAGGCCCGTGAAGGCCGCCTGCACATCCTGGAAAAGATGCGCGAAGCCATCGATTCGTCGCGCGGCGAACTGTCGGCGTTCGCGCCGCGCATGCTGTCGATGAAAATCAATCCGGAAAAGATCCGCGACGTGATCGGCAAGGGTGGCGCCACCATCCGCGCACTGACCGAAGAAACCGGCACGCAGATCGATATCTCGGATGACGGCACCATCGTCATTTCGAGCGTGGATCTGGATCGCGCCAAGGAAGCCCAGCGCCGCATCGCCGACTTGACGGCCGACGTGGAAGTGGGCCAGGTCTACGACGGCAGCGTGCTGCGTCTGCTGGACTTCGGCGCGATCGTCCAGGTGCTGCCAGGCCGTGACGGTCTGCTGCACATCTCGGAAATCGCGAACCATCGTATCGCCAACATCAACGACGTCCTGAAGGTGGGCCAGCAGGTCCGCGTGAAGGTCATCGAAGCTGACGACAAGGGCCGTCTGCGCCTGTCGATCAAGGCGATCGCCGTGGCTGCCGAAGCCGAGCCGGCGCCCCAGCAGTAAGCGGGGCAGGACGGGTCACCACGGTGGCCCGGCCACGTCCGATCCGTCGGGCGGGGCGAACAAAAAGCGGGGACTGTGTTGAGCAGTCCCCGCTTTTTTTATGGCCCGGTCAGTTGGCCGCCCTGGGCTTCCCCGCTTGGGCGGCTTACCCCATGGCGGACACGGACGGCATGTCGTCGTTGCGCACCACGGTCACGTTCCAGAAGACGTCGACAACGTATTGCGCCTTCAAGGGCAGGGCAGGCGGCGGGGCATCCAGCCATTCCACGACCAGCAAGGCCGTGGGCCCGCCTTCAACCAGCCGGCAGCGCAGGCCTTCGGCGCCAAGCATGGCGCACGCGAAGTCAGCCTGGTCGGCGCCGGCGACGAACCCGAAGGTGGCGTTGCACAGCGATGCATGGGCGCGCATGCGCAGGCAGTTGCGCAAGCGTTCCAGTCCTTGCTCCCGTCCGCGATACCAGGGCGGACGTGCAGGCGCCTTGCGGTTGCGGCTCAACAGCGCAAGTTCATCTACGAGTTTGATCATGGCTCCTCTCGGTCACACGGCTCACAACGTGCGGCCCGCCCGGACAGCACGCAAGCAACGGCGACGCGTCTGTCTGACAGACGCGCTTTATCAACCCGGTGATAAGGCGGCCTTACAGCTTAGAAGATCACCCTGTCGGGCACTTTGCCCAACGTCTCAAATTGTGTGCCCAGTGTCTCAACATCACACTTTTTTCAGGTACTCGTCAGTGTGCCTGGGTTCGGTGAGCGCTACACGAACCATCTGTTGCGGCGTTGTCGGGCGTGCACGCGCGGTCAGTGCGCGTCCTACGCGCGGTCGAGCCAGGCACTCACCTGGTCGGTGAGCGTGGCGACAGGAAGCATGGCGTCTACCGTCAGCACACCGTCTTCGAGGGCAGGCGATTCGAGCGTGGCGAACTGGCTGGCGACCAGGGCAGGAGCAAAGAAATGACCATGCCGATGGGTGACGCGGGCCAGGGAGTCGTCCTGGCTCAAGGACAAAAACACGAAGCGCAGGCCCGGGCAGGCGCTGCGCAATTGTTCGCGATAGGCGCGGCGCAGCGCCGAGCAGGGCAGGAACAGCCGCCGGCCACTGGCGCAGGCTTCGGCCAGCAGGGTGGCCAGGCGCTGCAGCCATTCGGCGCGGTCGCTGTCGGTGAGCGGTTCGCCGGCGCGCATCTTGGCAATGCTGGCGTCGGAATGGAAATCGTCGCCATCGACGAAGTCCCAGCCCAAGGCGTCGGCGCACGCCTTGCCCACGGTGGACTTGCCGCAGCCCGACACGCCCATGACCACCACGGCCGTGCCGCTCATGACAACAGACCGCGCTCGTTCATGAAGGCCTGCACGTTCTGCAGCCGGATGAGTGGGTCGGCTTCGAGCAGCAGCGCCTGGCTTTCGGGCACCGGCAGCGGCAAAAGTTCGCACCAGCGGTTCGCGACCCAGCCGGCTTCGTCCAGCCGGTAGGGGGCGCCAATAGGCATCTGGCTGACCGGCACGCCGCGGTGCTGCATGTCGGCGATCAGCTTGCCCAGCGCATTGACCGTGGGCATCAGCGAACCGGGAATGGTGGTGACGATTTCTTCGGGCTCGATCAGTTCGGCCTCGCCCATCCACAGGCCGAACTTGCCTTGCTCGGTCGACGTGAGCCGGAAGCGCTGGGTGCCCGAGCACCGCAGCTGCATCAGGCCGGCCATGGGCGCGGCCCATTCGTCGATGCGCGCCAGCGTGCCGGCAGCCGCCAGCACTTCGCCGCTTTCGGGGGTGCGCACTTCGCGGCCGCTCAGCAGCGGCACGACGCCAAACGGGGTTTCGTTGGCAATGCTTTTCTTGATCATGTCGAGATAGCGCACCTCGAAGATCTGCAGGTGCATCACCCCGTCGGGGAACAACGGGTTGCCTAGGGGAAAGAGGGGAATGTGCATGAGACGTCTCGTCAAAACCTGTTCGGTCTGGGCTGACAGCTACTGTAGACCATGGGCCGGGCGATGCGCCCGATGGGACATAACTCGTAGCAGCAAAGTGAGGCCCGGCCACGCCTCAAGCCCCGGGCAGCGTCACCGCTGCATCGCTCGCGCCAGCACGTCCATGACACGCGGGTCGCCGGCCTGCGCCGCGTTGAATCGCAAAAAGCCCCCGGCGCACAGCGACAGGCTGAACGCATTGCCCGGCGCCAGCACGACGCCGTCGGCCAGGCAGGCCCGGGCCAACGCCGCGGCGTCGTTGCCATCGGGCAGGGCGCACCACAGGAACATGCCGGCTTGTGGCACCAGCCACGGCGTGATGCCGATCGCTCCCAGCCGCAAGAGGGTCGTGCTGCGCGCCTGCGCCAGGCGGCGGCGCACCGCTTCCATGTGCTTGCGGTAGCCGCTGTCGGTCAGCGCGGTGTACAGGATGCCGGCCGCCAGCCGCCCGCCGCCGAAGCTGGTCGCCAGTTTCAGGTCGGCCAGGCTTTCGATCCAGTCGGCGCGGGCCGCGATGTAGCCGCAGCGCAAGGCCGCTGAAATCGTCTTGGAAAAGCTGCCGATCTGGATCACGCGCGCCAGCCCGTCGTAGGCCGCCAGCCGCGGAGCGGCGGTCTCCTCGAAGTCGGCAAAGATGTCGTCTTCCACGATGACAAGATCGGACGCCTCCGCCAGCTTGAGCAGCCGATGCGCCGTGACCGGCGACAGGGTCGCGCCGGTCGGGTTGTGGATGCCGGCATTGGTGATATAGAGCCGCGGCGCGTGCGCCTGCAGCGCGGCGGCGAACGCGTCCAGATCCGGGCCGGTCGGCGTGTAGGGCACACCCACCGCCGTGACGCGATGCGCCTTCAACAGCGCGTGGAAGTTGAAATAACACGGGTCGTCCACCAGCACCGTGTCGCCAGGCTGCAGCAGGAAGCGGCAGATCAGATCGACCGCCTGCGTGCCCGATTCGGCCAGCATGACCTGGCTGGCCGGCACGTCGATGCCTTGTTGCGCCAGCCGTCGGGCCAGCAGTTGCCGCAGCGCCAGATGGCCGAGCGGGGTGGCGTAGTCGGCCAGCGACGACACATCGGCGCGGGCGGCCGCCCGCAAGGCCTTGCGCATGCCCGCTTCGTACATCCACGACGCGGGGAGCCAGCCGCAGCCCGGTTTCAGCACGGCCGGATCGGCTTCGAGCGACTGCCGCGACACCCATAGCGGATCGACGTCACGATCGCGCGGCGGGCCCAGTTGCGCCAGGGCAAGCGGTGCAATCGGGCCGGCGACGTAGAAGCCCGAGCCCGGTCGGGACGTGATGCTGCCTTCGGCCACCAGACGGTCGTAGGCTTCGACCACGGTGGATACCGACACCGCCATGGCCTTGGCCTGCGCCCTGACCGAGGGCAGCCGGCTGCCAGGCAGGCAGGCGCGCGAAGCGATCCGGGCGCGGATGGCGGCCATGACCGTGTCGATGCGGGTGGGGGGAGGGGCGTTGAGCATGGGCAGACGAGCAGCGGGGGTTGCGGAATGATCGAGCGACTGCATGAGGCAGTACTGACCGATGCGTAATGCGAGACGAGGGTCTGACCGTCGCAGAGCGGACCGTATACGTGATACGGCCAGTACAGTTTCGAGATATTGTACTGGAGTGTGCCTGGAAATAGCCCTGTCGCAATGCTCTACTGCTTCCATCGACAACACGGAGCAGGCGATGGACAGAGCAACCGGCGCATGGGTGAACGGCTTGATCGGCGTGGTTATTTTTGCGGGGTCTTTGCCAGCCACCCGCGTGGCCGTTGCGGCTTTCGATCCCCTGTTCCTGACCAGCGCCCGCGCCACGATTGCGGCCGCCCTTGGCGGGTTGCTGTTGCTCGTGCTGCAGCAGCGCCGACCAACGCGCAACCACCTGGCGCCGCTTGCCATCGTGGCCCTGGGTTGCGTGCTGGGCTTTCCGTTGCTGACCGCGCTGGCGCTCCAGCACGTGTCGTCGGCGCATTCCATCGTCTTCATCGGCCTGCTGCCGATCTGCACCGCGCTGTTCGGCGTGCTCCGGGGCGGCGAGCGGCCCCGCGCGGCGTTCTGGGCATTTTCGCTGGCGGGCAGCGCCTGCGTGGTCGGCTTTGCGGCATCGGGCGCCATGCCGGCAACTTCCGGCGGCAACGTGATTCAAGGAGACCTGCTGATGCTGGCCGCCATCATCGTGTGCGGCATGGGTTATGCCGAAGGCGCCCGCCTGTCCCGCCGGTTGGGCGGCTGGCAGGTGATCAGCTGGGCGCTGGTGCTGTCCTTGCCGGTCATGCTGCCGATGGCGTTATGGACGTTGCCGTCCACGTTCGATCATGTGACGGCGCCGGCCTGGTGGGGTTTTGCCTATGTGTCGGTCTTCAGCATGCTGATCGGTTTCATCTTCTGGTACCGCGGGCTGGCCGTGGGCGGTATTGCCGGGGTCGGGCAACTGCAGCTGCTGCAGCCCTTCTTCGGCCTGGCGCTTGCTGCCTTGCTGCTGCATGAAACCGTCAGCGCCATGATGATGATCGTGACGCTGTGCGCCGTGGGGTGCGTGGCGGGCGCAAAGAAGTTTGCGGCATGAAAAAAGCCTTCCCGGCGCGAGCCCGGAAGGCTTGAGGAACATGGCGATCCCCGTCAATTCCGACCGCCAGGTCGTTGATCAAGGCAACGTTGAGGAACACAACGTTGACCACTGCAACGTTGACCACTGCAACGTTGACATCCGCAACGTTGACATCCACAACGTCGGCGGCATCGACGTTGACGACATCAACGATCGATGCCGAGCCCTTGTGCCACCCCTGCGCCATAGGCCGGGTCCGCCTTGGTGAAGTGCGCGATCTGGCGGATCTGGATTTCGCGCGGCACGGTCTGCATGTCGCCAACGATATTCGAGATCAGTTGCGCCTTCTGCTCCGGACTCATCAGGCGATACAGATCCCCCGCCTGCGTGTAATCGTCGTTGCCCACGCGGTGGTTGTACCGGTCGGCCGGGCCATCCAGCGCCAGGGGCGCTTCACGGTAGGCCGGGTCTTCCTTGGGCGCATCGGCGTAGCTGTTCGGCTCGTAATTCGGCGCGCGGCCGCTGTTGCCGTCAAAGCGCATGGCGCCGTCGCGCTGATAGTTGCGAACCTCAACCTTGGACCGGTTGGCCGGCAGCGCCTGGTAATTGGTGCCGACGCGATACAGGTGGGCATCGTGATAGGCGAACAAGCGGGCCTGCAGCATCTTGTCGGGGCTGAAACCGATGCCGCGCACGATCGACGACGGCGAAAACGCGGCCTGCTCGATCTCGGCAAAGTAGTTTTCGGGGTTGCGGTTCAGCGTCACGATGCCTACTTCGATCAGCGGGAAATCGGCATGCGGCCACACCTTGGTCAGGTCGAACGGATCGAAGGGGGTGCTCATGGCTTGCGCTTCCGTCATCACCTGGATGTTGACGCTCCAGCGCGGGAAGTTGCCGGCTTCGATCGATTCGAACAGATCGCGCTGCGCGTAGTCCGGGTCCGTCCCGGCCAGGCGGGTGGCTTCGGCCGGGTCCAGGTTCTTGATGCCTTGCAGCGTCAGGAAGTGGAACTTGCACCATACGCGCTGGCCTTCGGCATTGATCAGGCTGAAGGTGTGGCTGCCGAAACCGTGCATGTGGCGATAGCCGTCTGGCGTGCCGCGGTCCGAAAACAGGATGGTGACCTGGTGCAGCGATTCCGGCGACAAGGACCAGAAGTCCCACTTCATGGTGGGGCTTTTCAGGTTGGTCAGCGGATCGCGCTTTTGCGTGTGGATGAAGTCCGGGAACTTGATGCCGTCACGGATAAAGAATACGGGGGTGTTGTTGCCAACCAGATCCCAGTTGCCTTCCTCGGTATAAAACTTCATGGCAAAGCCGCGCGGGTCGCGATCGGTGTCGGCCGACCCCTTCTCGCCGCCAACGGTCGAAAAGCGGAACAGCACGTCGGTCTTCTTGCCGATGCCGGACAGCACATCGGCACAGGTGTACTGGCTGATGTCCTTGGTCACCTCGAATACGCCGTAGGCGCCCGACCCCTTGGCGTGCACGACGCGCTCGGGAATGCGTTCACGGTTGAAGTGCTGCAGCTTTTCAAGCAGGTGGAAGTCTTCGAGCAGCACAGGACCGCGGGCGCCGGCAGTGCGGGAATTCTGGTTGTCGGCGACGGGGGCGCCGGTGGCGGTGGTGAGCTTGGTCATTCTCGGATTCTCCTGGGAAACTGGGTGCAGCCTGCGATGCGGCCATGCCGCTGCGCAGTGCTGTCAGGGCTCAACAATATCGATGCCGGGCACGACCGTAAAATGAATAGTTCCGATGACAGTGATAGCGTCGACTTATCAGCATAGATTGTTGCATAGCATGTCGCTACAGCGCGACACTAGCGCCGGTTACAGTGTTGATCGTGGCGTGAACCCTGCACGGCCGTCGCGGTCCGATACCATGGGCGTGCCATCGCGGCGGCGCTTCGATCGGCCACAAGACGTGTCCGCCCGTGCCGCTGCTGCGGCCTGCGGCCCGCCGTCGTGGGTTCTTCTTCCAGTCTGTGTTTCCTCCCGGGTTCGACCTGTCCATGACCACTGCCTCGCCTGCGCGCCGCTCGTCCTTTGCCGTCTTCCTTCAGGCGTGGCGCATGACCACGCGCGACTGGCGCGCCGGGGAACTCAAACTGCTTGGCCTGGCCTTGGTGATTGCGGTGGCATCGGTCACCAGCGTGGGCTTCCTGGCCGACCGGATCCGGCTCGCGCTGGAACGCGACGCCGGTCAGTTGCTGGGCGCCGATCTGGTGATCAATGCCGATGCGCCGGTGTCGCCGGAATTGCGGGCGCGGGCGCAAGCCGAGGGGCTCACGGTGGCCGACACCCTGCAGTTCCCGTCCATGGCGAGCGCCGGGCGGGGCGACGCGCAGCGATCGCAGCTGGCGTCGCTCAAAGCCGTCGCGCCAGGCTATCCGCTGCGGGGGAACCTGCGTGTGGCGCAGGCGCCCGAGGGGCCGGACCAGGTCACCCGCGACGTGCCGCCTCCGGGCAAGGTCTGGGTGGACGGCCAGTTGCTTGCGCTGCTGGACGTGAAGATGGGCGATTCCATCGTGCTGGGCGACAAGTCCTTCCAGATCGACCGGGTGATCGTGGTCGAGCCCGACAAGGGCATGAACTTCATCAATGTGGCGCCCCGCGTCATGATCCGTACCGATGACGTTGCCGCGACCGGCCTCATCGCCTTTGGCAGCCGCGTCACCTACCGCACCCTGATCGCCGGCAATCCCGGCGACATTCGCGGTTTTTCCAACTGGCTGAACGACAACCTCGGCCGCGGACAGCGGGTCGATTCCATCGAATCGGGCCGTCCGGAAATGCGCCAGACCATCGACCGCGCGCAGCAGTTCCTGTCCCTGGTCGCACTGCTGGCGGCGCTGCTGGCCGCGGTAGCCGTGGCCCTGTCGGCCCGGCGATTCACGCTGCGTCACATCGAAAGCGTGGCCGTCATGCGTTGCCTGGGCGCGACCCAGTCGCACCTGACCCGGCTGTTTGCGGTCGAATTCTTCATTGTGGCCGTCATTGCAGCGGCCGTCGGCAGCGCGATCGGCTATGCCGCGCATGAAGGCCTGATATTCGCCTTGGGCGGGTTGATCACGTCCGATCTTCCGCCTGCCTCGCCCTTGCCCGCCTTCCAGGGCTTTTTGGCGGGCGTGTGGCTCTTGCTCGGATTTGCCTTGCCACCGCTGGCCCAGTTGCGCCACGTGCCGCCGGTGCGTGTGCTGCGGCGCGATACCGGCGTGCCGCAGGCGCGGACCGCGCTGGGGTACGCGCTGGGCGCCCTGGGTTTCTGCCTGCTGCTGGTCTGGTTTGCGCGCGACCTGCGCCTGGGCCTCATGATCGCGGGGGGATTCCTTGGCGGCTTTGCGGTGTTTGCGGGCGTGGCGTGGTTTGGCGTGCGGCTGCTGGAACTCGTCCGGCACTGGCGCCATGGGTCCGTGGCGCTGCGCTTTGCCTTGGCGGGCGTGGTACGCCGCCGCGGCGCGACGGTGGCGCAGGTCTGCGCGCTGGCGATCGGCTTGATGGCCTTGTTGCTGTTGTCCATTACTCGTACCGATCTGGTGGAAGGGTGGCGGCGGTCCGCGCCGGCCGATGCGCCGAACCGGTTCGTGATCAACATCCAGCCGGAACAACGGGACCTGATCGCCCAGCGCCTGAAGGAAGCCGGCCTGCCGCAGGTCGAGCTCTACCCCATGGTGCGCGGCCGCCTGATCGAGGTGAACGGCACGCCGATCGGCCCCGACCAGTTCGAAGACGAACGCGCCAAGCGACTGGTGGATCGTGAGTTCAACCTGTCGTACATGCGTGATCTGCCGGGCCACAACCGGGTCGAGGCGGGCCAGTGGCTGGCCCCTGGGCAGGCCGAAGTGTCCATGGAAACGGGGATCGCCAAGACGCTGAACCTGAAGCTGGGTGACCAGCTCAAGTACGACATTGCCGGCAACGTCGTCGACGTGAAGGTGACCAGCCTGCGCGCGCTCGATTGGGATTCCATGAAGGTCAACTTCTTTGCGATCATGTCGCCGCAGGTGCTCGAGCCCATGCCGCAAAGCTGGATCACGTCGATTCATCTGCCCGAGTCCAAGGTCGGCTTTACCAACGCGCTGATCAAGGAATTTCCCAACCTGACGATTTTTGATACCGGCGCGATCCTGCGCCAGGTCCAGTCGGTGCTGGACCAGGTCATTGCCGCCGTGCAGTTCCTGTTCCTGTTCACCTTGGCCGCCGGCTGCCTGGTGCTCTATGCGGCCCTGGCCTCCACCCGAGACGAACGCGTGCGCGAGGCGGGCCTGCTCCGCGCACTGGGCGCGACACGGCGGCAGCTGTCCATGGCGCAGTGGCTGGAACTGTCGGCCATTGGTGCGCTGGCCGGATTGCTGGCGTCGGTCGGCGCCACCGCGGTCGCCTGGGCCCTGGCGCGTTTCGTGTTCAACTTCGCGCTGTCGCCCAATGTGTGGGTGTGGTTTGCCGGGCTGGGCATCGGGATTGGCTGCGCGGTGATTGGCGGCTGGATGGGCTTGCGCGGCGTGCTGCGTCAGCCGCCGCTGGCCACCCTGCGCGAAGCCTGAATAGCACGTTTGGACAAGACGATATGGAAGACACGACAAGCACCATTCCGGCGACGCAGCCGATGACCCCGACCGATCACACGCGCACGGTGTACGAGCTGATCGGCGGCGAAGCGCGCGTCAAGGAATTGGTGGACAGGTTCTACGACTTGATGGACCTCGACAACGATCTGCAGGAGTTGCGCGCCGCGCACGGTCCGTCGCTGGACAATGCCCGCAATCGCCTGTTCTGGTTCCTGTGCGGCTGGATGGGTGGCCCCGACCATTACGTCAGCCAGTTCGGCCATCCGCGCCTGCGCATGCGCCATATGCCGTTCGCCATTGGCAGCAAGGAACGCGATCAGTGGGTGCTGTGCATGGGCCGCGCGATGCAGGACGTCGGGGTCGAAGCGGGTCTGGCTGAACGGCTGCTGGCCTCGTTCTTCAATACCGCTGACTGGATGCGCAACCGCAACACGTGACGGTGGATGTCGCCCCATGCCGCCCCCGGCGCGTCCTTTAGAATGCCGTCTTTCGAAGGGGCCTGGTTTTGACCGAAATCGTAGGATGGGTGACGGCAGCTGCTGCCGTATTGGCGGCGATTGGCGCATGGGTGGCAGTGCTGCGGCGGCCGCAAGGCACCGAGGCCGACGCGGTCGAAGCCATGTTCGATCGGCAGGACAATCTGGAGCGGCAGCTGCGTGCCGACTTGCAAGAGACGCAACGTGCCTTGCGCACCGAAATCGCCGAATCCATGCGCGGCTTGCGCACGGAACTGACGCATAGCCTGTCGCAAAACCAGCAGGCCCTGGGCGGCCAGCAGGCGCACCAGGCGCAGCTGCTGCACCAGCAACTCGATGCCTTCGCCCAGAATTTGAGCACGCTCACTGCGCACCTGCAGGAACGGTTCGATCACCTGCGCACGTCCCTTGCGCGCGATGCCGTGGCGGCGCGCGAAGAGGGCGCGGCGTCCTTGCAGGGGTTTGCCGATCGTTTCGAACAGCAGCTTCGTGTCCTGACGGAAGCCAACGAGCGCCGCATGACCGACGTGCGCAACGTGGTCGAAACGCGCCTGAAAGACATGCAGGCCGACAACGGCGCCAAGCTCGAAGAAATGCGCCGCACCGTGGATGAAAAGCTGCACGCCACGCTTGAACAGCGGCTGGGCGAATCGTTCAAGCTGGTGTCGGACCGACTGGAATCCGTGCACAAGGGCCTGGGCGAAATGCAGACCCTGGCGGCCGGCGTGGGCGATCTCAAGCGGGTACTGACGAATGTGAAATCGCGTGGCACCTGGGGCGAAGTGCAACTGGGCATGCTGATCGAACAGATCATGACGCCGGCCCAATATGCCCGCAACGTCAAGCCGGTGCCGGGCAGCGATGAACTCGTGGAATTTGCGATTCGCCTGCCGGGCCGGGGTGATGGCAGCGTGCCGGTGTGGCTGCCGATCGATGCCAAGTTCCCCAAAGAAGAATACGAACGTCTGGTGGATGCGCAGGACCGCGCCGACATCGACGCGGTGCGCACTGCAGGCGCCGCATTTGAAAAAGGCGTCGAACTGGAAGGCAGACGCATCGGCACCAAATACGTCGCGCCACCGCATACCACTGACTTTGCAATCATGTTCCTGCCGACCGAAGGCTTGTATGCCGAGGTGCTGCGGCGCACGGCGCTGATGGACCGCCTGCAGGCCCTGCGCATCAATGTGGCCGGCCCGAGCAATCTGTCGGCGCTGCTCAACAGCCTGCAGATGGGGTTCCGCACGCTGGCGATCGAGCAGCGGTCGTCCGAAGTCTGGAATGTGCTGGGCGCGGTCAAGTCCGAGTTCGGCAAGTTCGGCGAGGCGCTTGCCAGCGTGAAGAAAACGCTCGAAACCGCCAGCAACAAGATCGGTCAGACGGAAACCCGGACTCGTGCCATGCTTCGAAACTTGAAGAGCGTGGAAGCGCTGCCAGAGACCGACGCTCAACGTCTGCTCGGCACGCGGCCCGAAGATATGGCAAGCGAAGAGGCGGACGACGCCGCGGCCAGCCCCGGATGATGCCATCGCTGCGATGATCGCATTGTTGCCATGGACAACCATGTCGTGGATCACGGCAAGGAGGCATGATGGATCGCTTCAGTACGCATGACGTCGACAACCAGGTCGATCCCCTTCCCGATTACTCGCTGTTTGCCACTGACGACGCCTTGCGTGAAGGGGTGCAGCGCGAAGGCGCCGCGGCACACGTGCCGGCGCTGGAAGCGCATGGCGCGTGGCTGGGTCTGGCATCGACGCGGGACGCGGGCCGCCTTGCCAATCGGCACCCCCCTGAACTGCTTGCGTTCGACACCGTGGGACGGCGTGTCGACCAAATCGACTGCCATCCGGCCTGGACTACCTTGCTCACCGGCATATGGAAGCAGGGCCTGCATGCCGGACCCTGGGCAATGGCAGGCGAAGGCAGCGAGGGCGCGTCGGGACCGGGATCGCACGTAGCCCGCATTGCCGGCTACCTGATGCAGGGCCAGGTCGAAGCCGGCACCCTGTGCCCCACCACCATGACCTTTGCCGCGTCCGCCGTGCTGGACAACGAACCGGCCGGCGCGATCGACTTTGCCCGCGACTGGCTGCCCGCCATGCGATCCACCGACTTCGATCCGTCGGACCAGCCCATCACGCAGAAACGATCGGCGCTGATCGGCATGGGGCTGACGGAAAAGCAGGGCGGGTCCGACCTGCGCGACACCCGTACGCGCGCCGCGCCCCTGCATCCATCCGGCACCCACGGCCGCGGCCAGGCCTATCGGCTGGTGGGTCACAAGTGGTTCTATTCGGTGCCGCAGTCCGATGCGCACCTGGTGCTGGCGCAGGCCGAGAGCGGACTGTGCTGCTTTTTCGTGCCGCGCTGGCGGCCCGATGGCACCCGCAACGCCGTGCACATCCAGCGCCTGAAAGACAAGCTGGGCAACCGCAGCAACCCGAGCGCCGAAGTGGAATTTTGCGATGCCTGGGGTGTCATGGTCGGCGAGCCTGGGCGGGGCCTGCAGTTGCTGCTGACCATGGCCACGCTGACGCGGCTCGATTGCGTGGCCGGCAGCGCGGCATTGTTGCGGCAAGCGGTCGTGCAGGCCGTGCACCACTGCGCCGGTCGGCGGGCGTTCGGTGCGCGGCTGCTGGATCAGCCCTTGATGCGCCACGTGCTGGCCGACCTGGCGCTGGAAAGCGAAGCCGCCACGGCATTGGCCTTGCGGCTGGCTGGCGCCTTTGACCGGCCCGACGATCTGCTGGAACGCGCGATCCGCCGCATCGTCACGCCCGCCGCCAAGTATTGGGTGACCAAACGCACGGTGGCCGCCATCGGCGAATGCCTGGAAACCTGGGGCGGCAATGGCTATGTCGAAGCCGGCCCCATGCCGCGCCTGTTCCGCGAAGCCCCGGTCAATGCGATCTGGGAAGGGTCCGGCAACGTCATGTGCCTGGACGTGCAGCGCGCGATCGCGCGCGAGCCCGAGTCCTTTGCGGTCCTGGTGGCCGAACTGCGCAATGGCGTCGGCATCCATGCCGCGTACGACCGGGCCCTGGACGAATGCCTGGTGCTGTGCGCCGAGCCATCGCCGTACCAGGCCCGCCGCGCCGCCAGCCTGCTGGCCTTGCTGCTGCAAAGCGCGATCCTGATGCGGCACGCGCCGCTGCCGGTGTCGCAGGCCTTCATTGCGGCCCGGCTGGGCGGATCGAGCTGGCTCGCGGGCGATGGCGGGGTGCCCGAGACCCTGGTCGACGCCATCCTGGCGCGCGCGTGGCCGCCCTCGGTGGCGGTCGCGCCCGCGCCGATGACGACCGAGGATCCCGCCTGAATTTCCCGCCCGGCCGGGGCCGCACCGGTGTTGATATCAAGGGTGCGGGCACCTCTGCTACAGTGTCCGCTCCAGTCCAATCCGCGCGCCTTGCGCCCGCACTTTTTACTTAGATGCCATGCTTTCTCAACAGGAACTCAAGCAGCAGGCGGCCGATGCGGCCCTGCAATTCGTCGACGAGGTGGCCGCGCCCGACGTCGTGATCGGTGTCGGCACCGGTTCGACCGCCGACCTGTTCATCGATGGCCTTGCGGCCTACCAGGGCCGCATCCGCGGCGCGGTCGCGAGTTCCGAACGCAGCGCGGCCCGTCTGGCGTCGCACGGCATCGACGTCTTCGATCTGAACGACGTGGCATGGATGCCTATCTATGTGGATGGCGCTGACGAGATCGACGATCATCTTCATATGATCAAGGGCGGCGGCGGCGCGCTCACACGCGAAAAGATCGTGGCGTCGGTGGCCGAGAAATTCATCTGCATTGCCGATGAGTCCAAGCTGGTGGACCACATGGGGACGTTCCCGCTGCCCATCGAGGTGATCCCGATGGCGCGCGAAGCGGTCGCGCGCATCGTGCGCCTCCTGGGCGGCACGCCCACTCTGCGCGCCGGGTTCACCACTGACAACGGCAACATCATCCTCGATGTCAAAGGCATGCGCATCACCGAACCGCAAGGGCTCGAAAAGGTGCTGAACGACATTCCGGGCATCGTCACCAACGGCCTGTTCGCCCTGCGCGGCGCCGACGTGGCCCTGCTGGCGACCCAGTCCGGCGTGCGCCGGCTGGACAAACCCCGCCACGTGTGAACCTCCGCTGACGTGCTGCAGGCGCCGCGGCGCCTGTGGCCGTTATGCGACGCCATTTGCGGCACTCTTCGCGGCGACATATTCCGGTCACATGATGTTCATAAACTGCGTGCTGGAATTCGCCCTCGCTACTCTGCCATTGTCTCGTAAGGAGCCGGCATGACTGAACATACCCACAAACAATACGACGCTGAACTCGAAGAGGTCCGCTCGCGCTTCCTCCAGATGGGCGGCCTGGTCGAGTCACAGATCACTGCGGCGATCGATGGCCTGGCGAACGGCGACCTGGTGGCGCTCGATGCCGTCGTGCAGCGCGACGCCGAAGTCAACCGCTTCGAGATCGAACTGGACGAGGCGTGCAGCCACATCCTGGCGCGCCGTCAGCCGGCCGCGGGTGACCTGCGCATGATGATCACGGTCATCAAGATGATTACCGACATGGAACGCGCCGGCGACGAAGCCGAGAAGATCGCGCGCATGGCCAAGCTCATCCATGAGGCCGGCCGCATGAACATGCCGGCCGTCGAACTCTGGCACATGGCCAACAGCGTGGTCACCATGCTGCGCAAGGCGCTGGACGCCTTTGCGCGCCTGGACGCGCAAGCCGCCGCCCAGGTCGTGCGCCAGGACAAGGTCGTCGATGCCGAATGGCAAGGCGTGATCCGCCAACTGGTCACGTACATGATCGAAGATCCGCGCACCATTTCGCGGTCGATCGAACTGCTGTTCATCGCGAAGGCGCTGGAACGCATTGGCGACCACGCCAAGAACATGTGCGAACTGGTGGTGTACATGGTCAAGGGCCGCGATGTGCGCCACACGGGTGTCGACAACGTGGAACGCGAAGCCGCCGCCAACTGATCGCTGCGATCCGGGCACGCCGCGGGGCCGGTGGCCCGGCGCGCCGGACAGGTTGCGGATAAAAAAAGACCGATGCGCGGATGCAGCATCGGTCTTTTTTTATTGCTGAGCTCAGGCCGGCACGGGTGGGCGCCGGGCTGGCGGCGGTCAGGCCGTCGGGGGCACGTAGCCGTGCACGTCTACCGTGCCGCCTTCGAACAGGAACTTTTCCATCTGCTGCGCCAGGTACTTGCGGGCGCGGCTGTCGGCCAGGTTCAGGCGGTTTTCGTTGACCAGGCGCGTCTGGTTCTGCACCCAGTCGGCCCATGCTTCTTTTGACACGTTCTGGTAGATGCGCGCGCCCAGTTCACCGGGGTAGGGGGCGTAATCCAGCCCTTCGGCTTCGCGCTTGAGTTTGACGCATTGAATCATTCGAGCCATGGGGCACCTGCAAAAGAGGGTTGCGATCTCTCGATTGTAGCGAAGTCGACCGCCTACAATGCGGCATGGACGCTGCCTCTCTTTCGCGCTGGACCGCCGCCGACCTTCGGCAGGCCGCCCACGCCGCGCAATCTTCCCGCAATACCAACCCGGTTGCAGCCGCCTGCCCGGCCTGTCACGCCTTGGTCTGCCCCGGGTGGGAATCGCTGCCGGTGTACTTTGACCAGAACCGTCTGGAACCGGTCGCGACCCTGCGGTCCCCCGATGACGACACGCCCACGGTCGAGGAACACCACCCCGACGGCACGCACGGCTGGTCGGCCGATGCCCCCATTGCGCCCGACTGGTTCCCGTACAACCGCTGCGACGTGTGGCGCTGCCGCACCTGCAGCCGCCTGTTCCTGCGGTACACGGAGTACGGCGGGTATTACGTGGACGAGCGCGTTCGCGAAGTCCGGGCGGACCTCATTCCGCAGTGATGCCCGCCGCTTTGACGACGCGGCTCCACTTTTCCGTTTCGCTGCGTACGAAGCCCGTCAGCTCGCCGCGGCTCACGCGCATGCCCTGAATGCCCTGACCCAGCAAGGCCTTGTCCACGTCTGCATCCGCCAGCGCGGCAGTAAGCGATGTCGACAGGCGATCGAGCACCGGCGCCGGCGTGCCCTTGGGCGCGAACAGGCCCATCCACAATCCCGTCTCGTAGCCCTTCATGCCCGCTTCGGCCACGGTCGGCACGTCGGGCAGCAGCGGCATCCGCTGCGCGCCGGTGACGGCCAGCGCTTTCAGGGCGCCGGTTTTCACATGCGGCAGGACGGGCATGACCGATCCGAACTGGATGTCGATGGTGCCGTTCAGGGTATCCGTGACCGATTGCGCCGAGCTTTTGTACGGGACATGCGTCATCTGGATCTTGGCCAGAGTCGACAGCAACTGCGCCGACAGATTGGCCATGCTGGTCGTGCCGGCCGACGCATAGGTCAGCTTGCCCGGCTGGGCCCTGGCCTGCGCAATGAAGGCCTGCAGGTCGGCATAGGGCATCTTGGACGCCGTCACCAGCACGTAGGGCGACGAGCCGATCAACCCGATCGGCGTCAGGTCCTTTTCCGGGTCGAACGACAGGTTGCTGTTCAGGCTGGGGCCGATGGCCTGGGTGCTGACCGTGCCCAGCAGGATCGTGTAGCCGTCGGGCGCGGCGCGCACCACGGCTTCGGCGCCAATGAATCCGCTGGCGCCGACACGGTTGTCGATGATGACCGTCTGGCCCAGGCTGGCCGACATTTTCTGTCCGACCACCCGCGCGGCCGCGTCGGTCGCGCTGCCGGCCTGGAAGGGAACGATCAGCCGGATGGCATGGTTCGGGTAGGCGTCCTGGGCGATGGATGCCTGCGGCGCCAGGGTGGGCAGCAGTCCAATCAGCCCCGCGCAGACAAACCGGGGAAGGTGGGCGGTGAAGGCGTGCATGAAAGTCTCCCTGCCGCGATGGACCGCAGCGGTGTTGTCGTTATTGTGGTGGTCGTTGTCGTGGTTCTGTGGTCGATATTCTGTGGTCGTTATTCTGTGGTCGTTATTCTGTGGTCGTCGTTCTTGCAGTCGTCGTTCTCGCGGCGCGTCCCTCAGGGCCGCAGCGCCCGGTCCAGGCCGGTAATCAATTCTTCAAAGTCGCCGGTCGCGTTGGATCGCGGGCTGCCCGCCAGGTGCGGCGTCAGCACCACCTGCGGATATTGCAGCAGTTCGTCATCGTCATTGCCCGGTTCGGTCCACAGGGTGTCCAGTCCCATCCCGCCCAGGGTGCCGTCGCGCAGCGCTGCCAGCACCGCGTCGCGCGACATGACCTGGGCGCGCGACACATTGATCAGGCGCACCCCGCGTTTCATCTTCTTGAAGGCGGCGTCATCCAGCAGGTTTTCGGTGGACGGCGTGGCGGGCAGTTGCGCCAGCAACCAGTCCGATGTCGCGAGCAGCGTGTCCATGTCACGATACGCCGCGTGCCAGGTCCGCTCCGTTTCCGCGTCCAGCGGCGTGCGTTGGGTATAGATGATCTTCATGCCGAACGCTTGCGCACGCACCGCCACTTCGCGGCCGATTTCACCAAACCCGATGATGCCAAGGGTTGCACCCTGCAGCATTGCAATGTCCGGAATGCGCGCCCAGTTCGAACTGGGCGTATGCCGCCGATCGAACGGCGCCGGCGCAAAGCCCGCGGCTTCAAGCAGCGCCACGCTGGTCTTGCCGTTGACTTCGGGCAGGCGTTTGGCCAGCGCCAGCATCATCATCAAGGCCTGTTCCGCACAGGCCACGTTGGCGCGGCGGCGCAGGGTCAGCACCGGCACGCCGCGCGCTTCGCAGGCCTGGCTATCAATGTTGCGGGTGATGAAACCGAACTTCTGCACCACGCGCAAGCGGGGCGCCAGCGCCAGTTCATCAGCCCCGATCGGCAGTGATTCGACCACCACCGCATCGGCATCGGGCAAGGCCCGGTGCAGTTCTTCCACCGTCTCGACAAAGGTGACGCGCGATGGGGCGACGCGTGGACAGCGGTCCCGCAAGGCCTGCCGCCAGCCATCAAAGTCCGGCACGTCATGCGCAAAAAAATCGGCAAAGGCGGCACGGCGGTCCGCAGTGCACTGATCGTTGAGAACCACATCGATCACGCGCGTGAAGACGTCCTGCTCGACAACGAGATGCGGGCGTGAGGTCACGGTCATTCCAGTTCAAAGGGGGTTGGGCGACGGATCATTCCGGATCGATCTGCAGCGCGTTGAGCACCCGCGTGTGCATGTTGTAGGCGCCGATCAGCACCGACAGTTCGACGATCTGCCGCACGTCGAATGTCGGACGCAGCCGCGCAAAGACGGCATCGGGCACCTGCGCTTCGCGTGTCAGCGCGTCGACATATGCGATCACGGCCTGCTCGGTCGGGGTGAAGGCATCACTGTTGACCGTGTCGGCCAGCAGCGCATCACATGCTGCTTCGTCCAAGCCGTCCTTGCCCGTGAAGTGCTGGCGGTGAACGTCGACGACATAGCCCGCGTGATTGAGCACGGCAACCCGCAAGATCACGATCTCGCGCAGGCGCGCGCCCAGCTGGGTCTTCCAGCGCACGGCATTGATGAAGGCCAGCCATTCTTCGGCGATTGCCGGGCTGTGCAGCAGCAGGCCGTAGACCGGAATCAGCTTGCCGCGGCGTTCAGCGCGAATCCGACCAATGGCGGGCGCCAGTTCGGGGTGGGTCGTTTCGTCGACGTAAGGGATACGGGCCACGGGAGCTTCCGGTAACGAGCCCCAAGGGCCCATGGCGCCGATTTAAGCAAGGGCGCGTCGCCAGATCGATAGGGCCGCGTCGATAGTAATATCGATGCCAATCGATAACGCTATTCGCTTGTGGAGCGTGGCCATGGTTCGATCGTCTGCTGTCACGCCCATCAACCTTCAGTTGCTGGCGCAGTTCGAAGCCCTGGTGCAGGAACGCCATGTCAGCCGCGCCGCCGAACGCATGGGCGTGGGCCAGTCGACCATGAGCGCGGCGCTGGCCCGGTTGCGCATCCTGTTCGACGATCCCTTGCTGGTGCGCACGGCCAAGGGCATGGTGCCGACGCCCAAGGCCCTGGAACTGGCCAAACGCGCGCACCAGGCGCTGGAATTGCTCGAGCCCAACCGGGTCCGCAGCAAGGACTTCGACCCGGCAACGTCCACCCGCCAGTTCCGCATCCTGGCCACGGAAGGCCTGGCCTTGCTGTTCACCCCGCTCATTGCGGCCTTCCTGCGCAAGCACGCGCCCGGTGTGCGCCTGCTGGTGCAACCGGCCGACATGCGTCACACCGTGGAAGCGCTGCGCGACCAGGAATGCGACGTGACCATCAGCAACATCCTTCATGCGCCGCCCGACCTGCGCAAAACGCTGGTCTACCCGCAGCGTGCGTGCTGCATTGTCAGTGCGACGCACCCGGAGATCCGGGCACGCATGACCATGAAGCAGTATCTGAAGTACCCGCATGTGCTGTGGGGGGCCGAGACGGTGTCGTACCGCTCCATGGAAGCGTCCGTCGCGCAGGCGCTGACCATCGGGCACCACTACCTGCCGAGCGCGATGCGCGTGCCCAACATCCTGATCGTGCCTGCGGTCGTGGCGGCCACCGACATGATCGCGACCGTGCCGATCCGCATTGCCAACGAAGCCGCAAGTTCGCTTGCCATCCGGATCGTCAAGCCACCGTTCAAGCTGGCCGATCCGGACATCAGCATGTATTGGCACGAACTGAGCCATCGCGATCCGGGGCACATGTGGTTCCGATCGGCGATCCAGGACATCGCCAAGACCTTGCGGCCGGAGGCGTGACCGCAAGGGCGACCCGCTTATTCCAGCTTCGCACCCGACTGCTTGACGATCTCGGCGTACCGCTTGATCTCGGCCTTGGAAAAGGCGCCGAATTCCTGCGCCGTGCCGCCGCCGATCTCGGCGCCCATTTCCAGCAGCTGCTTGCGCGTTTCGGGCGCCTTCAGGATGGCATTGATCTCGGTGTTGAGCCGTTCGATGATCGGCGCAGGCGTGCCGGCCGGCGCCATGAATCCGTACCACGCACCCGCATGCATGCCCGGAACGCCAATCTCGTCGAAAGTCGGAACGTCGGGCAGCATGGGCAGGCGCGTCTTCGATGCAACCGCCAGTGCCTTGAGCTTGCCGGCGCGGACCTGTCCCAGCGAACCGGTGTCCAGCATCATCGATGTCTGGCCGCCCATCAGGTCGGCCACGGCGGGCGCGCTGCCTTTGTAGGGCACGTGCAGGATGTCGATCTTGGCGGCATTCTTGAGCATGGAACCGGCCAGGTGCTGCGACGAGCCCACGCCACCCGACGCATACGTCAGCTCGCCCGGATGCTTCTTGGCATAGGCGATCAGATCCTTGGCGGTCTTGTGCGGCGAATTTTCGGGCACCTCCAGGATGTTGGGCACGGTGGCCACGTACACGACGGGCGCAAAGTCGGCGACCGGATCGAAGCCCAGGCGCGAGTACAGGCTGGGGTTGGCGGCGTTGGTCGAACTGGTGGCCATCAGCAAGGTGTAGCCATCATTGCGCGCGCGCACAAACTGTTCGGTGCCGATGTTGCCGCCGGCGCCCGGTTTGTTGTCGACGACAACCGTCTGGCCCAGGCGCTGTGACAGCGGCTGCGCAATGAAGCGCGCAATGGCATCGGTGGCGCCGCCCGGGGGCCATGGCACGACCAGGCGGATGGGCTGGCTGGGGTAGGTTTGCGCATGCGACACGGAAGGCAGGGCGGCCGCCAGCGGCAGGGCAAGCGCCAGGGCGGCGCGCGTCAGAGTCAGGCGTAGGGAAGGGCAATGCAAGGTCATGGGGTCTCCGTCAATTATTGTTGGGTGGGCAGATCAGCGCAGGCCCTTGCTCGCAAGGACTTCCTGCACCCAGGCATCGTCATAGGTGCCGTTGGCAATGCTGGCCATGGTCGCGACTTCGTCGCTGCCTTTCTTGCGCGTCGCTGTGGCGATCTCGCGCGCATTGGCGGGCGGAATGAACACGACGCCGTCACGATCGCCCGCGACGATGTCGCCCGGATGCACGACTGCTCCGCCGATGCTGACCGGCACATTGATCTCGCCCGGGCCATCCTTGTAGGGTCCACGATGCGTGATGCCGCGCGAATAGCAGGGGAAGTCGTCATCGGCAAACGCCTGGGCGTCGCGGATGGCGCCGTCGATGATGTACCCCGCAAAGCCGCGTGCCTGCGCCACCCGCTTCATGATCTCGCCGATCAGCGCGCGTTCGACCACGCCGCCGCCATCGATGACCAGCACGTCGCCGGGCTGGCCCAGTTGCAGGGCGCGGTGGATCATCAGGTTGTCACCGGGACGCACCTTCACGGTCAGGGCCGTTCCAAGCAGGTAGCCGCCGCGATGCCGCGGTGTCAGACCCAGGGCGCCCGACATGCGATGCAGGGTGTCGCTGATGTTGGCGACGGGCAGGTCGCGGAAGAGTTCGACCAGGGCAGGGTCGCCAGGGACACGAGGGAGGACGCGAAAGCCGTTCGACACGGTGTCTCCATGCAGGGTTATAGGAATGTCGGCCAATATAGGCCAGCCCGCGCCAATAAAAAAAGCGATTAAAAGTCGGACTACACTAAGAAAAAAAGGAAGACTGTCATGACGCTCAGGCAACTGGAAGCCTTCTACTGGTCGGCCGTGCTGGGCAATTTTTCAGCGGCCGCGATCAAGCTGCACATGACGCAGTCGGCGCTGTCCAAACGCGTGGCCGAACTTGAAAGCGCGCTGGGCATGCGCCTGTTCGACCGCGACGGGTACCGGCCGCAGGTCACCGCGCAAGGGCGCGGCCTGCTGGAGAAGGCCCGCCGCATGCTCGCGTTGCAGACCGAGATCCAGGAGATGGACGGCGCGCAGGCCGAGCTGGTGGGCGACTGCCGCTTTGGCATCACCGAACTGGTCGCGATGACCTGGCTGCCGGAACTGGTGGCATCGCTGCGTGATCACCATCCAGGGGTCGTGCTCGAGCCCGATGTCGACGTATCCATGGGCCTGCACGACAAGCTGCTCGCGGGCGCCATCGATTTTGCCGTCATGCCGATGCGCTCGCCCGACCGCAGCCTGGTCAGCGAGCCGCTCAGCAAGGTGGAGTTCGCGTGGATGGCGTCACCCAGTCTGGTCGGGGAACGCGCGTCGTTGACGCCGACCTTGCTCGCGACCTATCCGGTCCTGGTCCAAAGCGCGGGGTCAGGCTTGACGCCGATCTTTGACGCCTGGTCACACAGCAACGGGTTGTCGATCCACCGCACGCTGGCCAGCAACAGCCTGGCCGCGATTGCCGACATGGTCGTGGCGGGGCTGGGGATCGGCTTTCTTCCGGTGGCGCACTTTTCACCACTGCTCGATCGCGGCGACCTGTGCCAGCTGCGCACGGCGCGCAAGCTGCCCTGGCTCGACTACTACCTGGTGCACCGGCCCGACGAAACCAGCGGCGTGGCACGCGCGCTGTTCAACGCGGTGCGCGCCACCTGCGATTTCGTCAAGCCGCATCGGCTGGCGCGCGGAACCATCCGAAAGGCCAGCCGTCATTCACCCTTGCCGACCTCGGCGCGCAAGCGGGCTTCCTGATCGCGCAGCTCGGGCGTCAAGGCGTCGCCGAAATCCTCGGCCTCGAAGATTTGACGGATTTCGATCTCTGAATCTTCGGGCGTGGGATTCGGGCACCGCCGCACCCAGGCGACCGCCTCGTCCATCGATTCGACCTGCCACAGCCAGAAGCCGGCAATCAGTTCCTTGGTTTCGGCAAACGGCCCGTCAATCACCGTCCGGTTCGAACCGGAAAATCGCACTCGTTTGCCTCTCGAGCTGGGATGCAGGCCATCGCCGGCCAGCATCACGCCGGCCTTGACCAGGTCCTCGTTGAAGTTCCCCATGGCGGTCAGCAATTCCGTGCTCGGCAGGGCGCCGCCTTCGGAAGAGGGACTCGCCTTAACGATCACCATGACACGCATCGTCGTCTCCTTGGAATGAAGCGTCAGGCCGCGTCGCGGATGCATGTCCGCCCGGGCTCGAAAGGACGACGATCGGACGTGACGCAAATCGACAGTCGGACGGTGCAAGACGCAAAAAAGCGGGCACATAGCCCGCTTGCTGAACGCCTGCCTGGCTGCGCTCATCCGGCCAGTGCGAGCCGTACCCGTCAGCTGAGTCGCTTGATGAATACCTGACTGTTACGGTTGCGATCGTAGTGCGACTGCTTGTCTTTTGGCAGATCGGACACACTTGCAGGGACGAAGCCGCGTTTGATGAACCAGTGCGCGGTGCGCGTCGTGAGCACGAACAGGCGGGTGATGCCGACGGCGCGGGCGCGGGATTCGACGTGGCGCAGCAGTTTGTCGCCTTCGCCGGTGCCTTGCCATTGCGAATTGACGGTCAGGCAGGCCATTTCCGCCATCTTTTCAGCAGGGTAGGGATACAGGGCCACGCAGCCGAAGATCACCCCGTCATGCTCGGCCACCGAGAATTTTTCGACGTCGCGTTCGATGCTGCCGCGGCCCCGGCGCACCAGGGTGCCATCGGTTTCCAGCGGTTCGATTAGCTGCACGATGGCGCCGACGTCGTCGATGGTGGCCGGGCGCAGGTCGTCCAGCAGGTCTTCGACCACCATGGTGCCGACGCCGTCATGGGTGAAGATTTCGAGCAGGACGCCGCCGTCCATGTCGAAGGGGATCAGATGGGCGCGGGCGACGCCGAGCTTGACCGCGCGCGAGGCGTGGCGCAGCACGACGGTGGTGCCGGCGTCGATGTCGCCGGTCGCGACCAGGGCGTCGGCGTCGTCGCGGGCCAGTTCGGTATCGACGTTGCCTTCCGGATCCAGGATCGACGGCGCGTCGGTCAAAAAGATCAGCTTTTCGGCGCGCAGGGCCACGGCGACGCTGGTGGCCAGTTCTTCCATCGCCAGGTTGAAGGCTTCACCGGTCGGCGAAAAGCCCAGCGGCGACAGCAGGGCGATGGACCCGTGGTTGATGACGAATTGCAGGGCTTCGGCGTCGACCTTGCGCACCAGCCCGGTGTGGCGGTAGTCGATGCCGTCGATGACGCCGACCGGCCGCGCGGTAATGAAGTTGCCGGACACGACGCGGATGTGCGCGTGCGACATGGGGGTGTTGGGCAGGCCCTGGCTGAAGGCCGCTTCGATGTCGAGGCGGATTTCGCCGGCGGCTTCCTTGGCGCATTCGAGCGCCGCGGCATCGGTGATGTGCAGGCCGCGGTCGAACTGGAAGTCGATGCCCTTGAGGCGCAGTTGTTCGTTGACCTGCGGACGCGAGCCATGGACCAGCACCAGTCGCACGCCCAGGGCGCTGAGCAGCGACAGGTCCTGGATCAGGACGCTGAGCGCCCCGGCCTGAACCAGTTCGCCGCCGAACGCAACCACGAAGGTCTTGCCTCGGAAGGCGTGCACATAAGGCGCGACCTCTCGGAACCATTGCACGAACTGGGCGTGCACGTTGGGGTCGGCGGGAATCAGGGGCGGGGTCAGGGCAGGGGCGGTCATCGCGGAATTATATGATGCGGGGCACCGGCATGTGGGTTCGACGCGGCGCCCAGGAAATTTATAATGAGGGGTTATCAAAAGTAGCGGTTATGGCAGAACACTCAGGCAAGCAGGACCCTTCACGACGCAACGCGGACACGGCAGGCGCGACCACTCCCACGACGGCGGGCCCGGCGACGCCCCACTCCACGGCGGCGCCTGCGCGCGATGCGGGCGGCGGCGCCGCGCCTGGTGCGCAGCGCGCGGCACGCGACCGCCGGCCAAGCCGCCCCGAAGGCCCACCCCGCCCGCCGCGAGATCCGAATGCGTCCCGCGAGCCACGGCCGCCGCGAGATCCGAACGCGTCCCGCGAGCCACGGCCGCCGCGAGATCCGAACGCGCCTCGGGACCCCCGCCGCGACCGCGCCGACCGCAATGCTCCCCGCCCGCCGCGCACCCGCAATCCCGTCCCCGAGATTACCTATCCCGAGGAACTGCCCGTCAGCGCCCGCCGCGAAGACATCGCCAAGGCGCTGGCGGCGCATCAGGTCATCATCGTCTCGGGCGAGACCGGCTCGGGCAAGACCACCCAGCTCCCCAAGATCTGCCTGGAACTGGGCCGCGGCAGCACCGGCATGATCGGCCACACCCAGCCGCGCCGGCTGGCGGCCACGTCGGTCGCGCGCCGTATCGCGCAGGAACTGAACACGCCGCTCGGGCAGGTGGTTGGCTACCAGGTGCGCTTCAACGACCGCACCGAAGCCGGCGCATCGATCAAGCTGATGACGGACGGCATTCTGCTGGCCGAGTCGCAGCGCGACCCCTGGCTGCGGGCCTACGACACGATCATCATCGATGAGGCGCATGAACGCAGCCTGAACATCGACTTCCTGCTCGGCTACCTGAAGCAGTTGCTGCCGCGCCGCCCGGACCTGAAGCTGATCATTACCTCGGCCACGATCGACGCCGACCGCTTCGCCACCCACTTCGCGTCGCCGGGGCATGACCGCGCGCCGGTCATCGAAGTGTCGGGCCGCCTGTACCCGGTCGAGGTCCGCTATCGCGGCATCGACACGCCCCGCGGCCAGGATCCCAACGCCACCGGCAATCCGGACACCGCCCCCCGCAAGGAAAAGCGCGAAAAGGAAAACCTGTCGCGCGACGAAGAAAAGGACATGATCGACGCGATCGTCGACGCGGTGGACGAGTGCGCGCGCCATGGTGCGGGCGACATTCTTGTCTTTTTGCCCGGCGAGCGCGAAATCCGCGAGGCGGCCGAGGCGCTGCGCAAGCACCATCCGCCCGGGACCGAAGTGCTGCAACTGTTCGCCCGCCTGTCGCAGGCCGACCAGGAAAAGGTCTTTCACCCCAAGGGCAGCGGCCGGCGGGTGGTGCTCGCCACCAACGTGGCCGAAACCTCGTTGACCGTGCCCGGCATCCGGTTCGTGGTCGATACGGGCCTGGTGCGAATGAAGCGCTATTCATGGCGCAACAAGGTCGAACAGCTGCACATCGAGCCGGTCAGCCAGGCATCGGCCAACCAGCGGGCCGGCCGATGCGGCCGCCTTGGGCCCGGCGTCTGTATCCGGCTGTATGAAGAGGACGACTTTGCGCTGCGGGCGCCGTTTACGGACCCCGAAATCCTGCGTGCGTCGCTGGCCAGCGTCATTCTGCGGATGAAGGCGCTCAAGCTCGACGACATCGAAGATTTTCCCTTCGTTGAAGCGCCCCCTGGCCGGGCGATCGCCGACGGCTATCACCTGCTGCAGGAACTCGGGGCCATCGACGACAGCAATACGCTGACGCCGGTGGGCCGGGAACTGGCGCGCCTGCCGGTGGATCCTCGCATCGGCCGCATGATCCTGGCCGCGCGCGAAAACGCCTGCCTGAGCGAGATGCTGATCATCGCGTCCGCCTTGTCGGTGCAGGATCCGCGCGACCGCCCGCAAGAAGCGCAGGAAGCGGCCGACCAGGCGCATGCCAAGTTTGCCGACGAACGCTCCGAGTTCATGGCCTTCCTGAAGTTATGGCAGTGGTACAACGAGGCCGTTGCGCACAAGCAGTCGCAGCGCAAGCTGGTCGACACGCTGCGGCAAAGTTTCCTGTCGCCGGTGCGACTGCGCGAATGGCACGACATCCACGCCCAGCTGGCATCGGTGGTGGGCGAGCAGGGCTGGCGTCTGAATGAAGCGCCCGCCACCCTTGAACAGGTGCATCAGGCCTTGCTTGCGGGCCTGCTCGGCAACCTCGGCTACAAGGCCGAAGAAGACGCGCAGTACCTGGGCGCGCGCGGCATCCGCTTCTACATCCATCCGGGCTCGCGCCTGGCACGCAAGGCGGGCCGTTGGGTGGTCGCGGGGGAACTGGTCGAGACATCCCGCCTGTTCGCGCGCACCATCGCCAAGATCGATCCCGTGTGGATCGAACGGGCCGGCAAGCACTTGCTGCACAAGAACTGGTCCGACCCGCGGTGGGAAAAGAAGGAAGGGCAGGTGGTCGCCAACGAACGCGCGACCTTGTATGGCCTGACCATCTATTCCGGCCGCCGCGTGAACTACGGGCGCATCAATCCTTCGCATGCGCGCGAATTGTTCATACGCCAGGCACTGGTCACGGGCGATGTCGACACCAAACTGCCCTTCATTGCGCACAACCGGAAGCTGTTTGCCGAGATCGAAAAGCTGGAGCACAAGTCGCGGCGGCCCGACATCCTGGTCGACGATGAACTGATCTACGCCTTCTACGACCGGCAGATTCCAGCCGACGTGCACCAGTTGGCGACGATGGAAAAGTGGTACCGGGACCAGACCGCCACGCCCGAGCGCGACAAGTCCAGACTGCTGTTCCTGACGCGTGATGAGTTGATGCGGCATGAAGCCGCGGGGGTGACCACCGAAGTCTTCCCCAAGATGCTGGCCTTGCATGGCATCGACATGGCACTCGATTACCACTTCGAGCCCGGCTCGCCGCGCGATGGCGTGACGCTGTCGGTGCCGTTGTTCGCGCTCAATCAGCTGGATGCCGCGCGCTGCGAATGGCTGGTGCCCGGCATGCTCAAGGAAAAGGTGCACCTGCTTCTGAAGTCCCTGCCGCAGAAGCTGCGCCGGCATTGCGTGCCGTTGCCGGAATATGCGGCGGGCTTTTTCGATCGTTGGTTCGAGGTGGCCGCCAAGCCGGATCGCGGCCTGATCGAGACCCTGATTGCCGACGTGCGTGAGCAGAAAACCATCCAGCTGGCGCCGCCGGACTTCAAGCTCGAGACGCTGCCGGCTCACCTGTTCATGAACTTTCGCGTGGTCGACGAGAACGGCCGCATGCTGTCCATGAGCCGCAACCTGGCGCAGCTCAAAGGCGAACTTGGACGCGAGGCGCAGGCCACTTTCCAGCAGGTGGCGTCGCGCGACAAGCAGGTGGCGCAGGCCTTGGCGCACGAAAACCTGACCGACTGGACCTTTGGTCCCTTGCCCGAACTGCTCGAGATCAAACGCGGCGGCGTGTCGGTGATCGGCTACCCGGCGCTGGTGGACAAGGGCACGTCGTGCGACCTGGACGTCTTCGACGACCCGGCCGAGGCGCTGCGTCATCACCGTGCGGGTCTGCTGCGCCTGTTCCGCCTGCAGCTCAAAGAGCAGGTCAAGTTCCTGGAAAAGAATCTGAACGGGCTGACGCAAATGAGCATGTTGTATTTGCCGCTCGGGACGCAGGAAGAACTGCGCGACCAGATCATCGACACGGCCCTGGCGCAGGCTTGCCTGGGCGACCCCTGGCCGACCGACGCGGCGACGTTCACCGCGCGCCGCAACGAAGGCAAGGGCAGGCTGGGCCTGCTGGCGCAGGAAATCGCGCGGCTGGTGTCAACGATCCTGACCGAGTGGGCGGCCGTCATGCGCAAGCTGCCGCAGGCGCGGGGGCACGCCGCGTCATACGCCGACATCGAGCAGCAGATGCGCGCGCTGATGCCGAAATGGTTCGTACGCGAAACGCCCTACACGCAATTGGTCCACTATCCGCGCTACATGAAGGCGGCGCAGGCGCGCGTGGACAAACTGCGCGCCGATCCGGGCCGCGATGCCAAGCTGCTGGGCGAACTGAGCCAGTTGCTGACCCCCTATCAACGCGCCAAGGCCGCGCGCAAAGGCGTCGACGACGCACGTCTGGACGAATTCCGCTGGATGACCGAAGAACTGCGCGTCGCCCTCTTCGCCCAGGAACTGCGCACCCCCATGCCCGTATCGGTCAAGCGCCTGCAGAAGGCCTGGGAGGCGATTCAACGTTGATCGTGAGTTGCGGTGTTTGCCTAGGAGGGAAATCTCAGCCCAGCAGCGATTGCCTCAATCGCGGTGCAGCTGGCGCCACGTCGGCGCTCTGTGGATCCGCCAGGATCGCTTCGATCATCCGCTCCAGGTGCCCGATGTGCGGCAGCATCGGCCCGTAGAACCGGGTGCGCGTCGCATCCTGGATCAGCAGGGTAGGGAAGTCTTCGATGTCGTCGTCATCCAGCAATTCAGGATGTGTCTCGACGTCCACCCACACGAACGCATGCTGCGGCAGGGCGGCAGCCAGATCGGCAAAGCGCGGCAAGTACTCGCGGCAGGTTCCGCACCATTCGGCACACAGGCACGCAACAAGCAACGAGTCCGGGCGTGAAAGCGTTTCGGCAATCAGGCTGGCATCGGTGTCGGGCAGGTAAACGGTCGCGGAAGCGGTCATCGGCAAGGTAACGGAACGGTACGTTTCTCCACCTATTATGCCTGTGCAGTGCGGCATACTGACATTCCCTTGATACGCCTGGATGTCTTCGCCCTATGAGCACTCCCCCCAACGCGTTGCCCGTGGTCACGCGGTCGGCCGGCTTCGAAGGCGTCGGTCGCGCACTCGGTCGTGCCGTGATCTCGCAGTTCCGCGGGCCCATGCTGATGGCCTTGCTGCTGCCGTTTGCGGTGGCCCTGATCGGCGCGATCGTGCTGATCTGGCTGTTCTGGACGCCGCTCAGCGAATGGCTGCAGATCACGCTGTTCCAATGGTCTGTCGTGAACCAGCTCGACACCACCTTGATGGCCCTGGGGCTGGCGTCGCTCAAGCTGTGGTTGATTCCCGTGGCCGCCACGTTGATCCTGCTGCCGCTGTCGGGGATCCTGGGCCTGGTGACGGCGGCAGTGTTCATCATGCCGCTGGTGCTTCGCCACCTGAGCGAACGCGACTATCCCGATGTGCGCCGCGAAGGGGGCAACGCCCTGGTCGCCAGCGTCTGGAATGCGCTGTGGGTCACGGTGGTGTTCGTGCTCGGCTGGTTCTTTACGCTGCCGCTGTGGCTGCTGCCGCCGCTGGCTGTCGTGCTGCCGATTTTCTGGTGGGCATTCGCTTTCACGCGCATGCTGCGGCTCGACGCGCTGGCCGATCATGCATCGCCGCAAGAGCGTAAGATTCTGCAGGCGCGACACAACAAAGGGTTCTGGGCGCTCGGCACGATTTGCGCGCTGATCAACCTGCTCCCGCCTGCGTGGTTTTTACTGCCGGTCCTTTCGGCGCTCATGTTTTCGCACTTTGGCCTCGAGGCGCTGCGTCGTCTGCGCAGCGAAACACAACCATGACACACCCATCATCGCCCACTCAACGTCAGATCGGGCTTTTCATCATCGGTGACGAGATCCTGTCGGGCCGTCGCCAGGACCGGCACTTTGCCAAGGTCGTCGAACTTCTCAGCGCCCGCGGGCTGCAGCTGTCATGGGCGCAGTTCATCGGCGATGACCGCGAAAAGCTGGTCGACGCGTATCGCCGCAGCCTGGCAAGCGACGACATCGTGTTCTCATGCGGCGGCATCGGCGCGACTCCCGACGACCACACACGTCAGGCCGTGGCCGCCGCGCTGGGCGTCGACACCGTGCTGCACCCCGAAGCCGCCGACCTGATTGGCCAGCGCATGGCCGAGACGGCCGCGCAGGGCAAAGGCAGCGCCGACATGACGACTCCGGAAAACCGGCAGCGGCTGCGCATGGGCGAGTTTCCCCAGGGCGCCGAGATCGTGCCGAATCCGTACAACAAGATTCCCGGCTTCTTCATTCACGACCACACCTTCGTGCCGGGCTTTCCCGTCATGGCCTGGCCGATGATCGAATGGACGCTGGACAACCGCTATGCCGACCTGCACCACAAGGTGCCGCACGTCGAACATTCCTTCCTGGTGTTCGAATTGGCCGAATCCACCATCACGCCCGTGATGGAAGCGCTGGAACTGCGCTGGCCCGGCATCAAGGCGTTCAGCCTGCCCAGCATGGGCGGGGCAGGGCGCAATCACATCGAGCTGGGTGTGAAGGGCGAGCCCGAACAGGCCGCCGTAGCGCTGGAATTTCTGAAGGACGAAGCCAGGCGTTTGGGCGGAACGTTCGGCGCGGCGTAACTGAAGCGCGATCTTGCGATCGTGCACTACCGTCTGCACAAAAAGAAAATCCCGCCGTAGCGGGATTTTCTTTGTTCCTGCGTGCAATGGGTCAATCCCCTAAAGCACGCAGTTCCTGTCGCGGCAATTACGCTGCGGACGTAGCGGCCTTGCGGACGCGCGACGTGCGGGCAGCCGTATCGCTGGCAGCCTTGAACGTGGCGTTGGTCGCGGCAGTCATGTTCGACTCGGCAACTTCGGCGGCCTGCTTGGCAGCCTTGCTGACCGAATCATAGGCCGACGTGGCGGTAGCCAGCGACGACTTGATCATGGCGATGGCGCTTTCCGAACCGGCCGGGGCCGACTTGGACATCTGGTCGACGACGTCGATCATCTGTTGTTGCTGGGCGGCCACCTGGGCTTCGCTCAGCTTGGCGAATTCGCTTTGGACGCCAGCCATGATGTCATAGACATGCTTGCTGTAGGCCAGGGCCTTTTCGGCGTTCGGCTGGGCGAGCGAGGCGGTGAAGGCCATGGCTTCCTGGCCATCCTTCAGTTCGAACGCTTCCTGTGCCTTGATCGACATTTCGTCGAGCGTTGCCTTGGCAACCTTCACGTGCAGGTCGACCAGCTTCTCGAAGCCGGCGAAGGCGGTGTTGTTGGCGACCAGGAAAGCATCGAAAAGGGCTTTCTGGCTGGCGAGGGCGCGTTCTGGGGTAGCGGACATGGTGACTCCTGGGTCGGTCGTGGATTTCAGAGATCGGTCATGAGAGCATCCGGTCGTCCCGAAAATCCCCGATCTACATATATTGGTGGTCACGCTCTCAGTGACCGCGTTGCCTGCTTCATCCTGGCCTGAACCAGTAATGTTGCAATGCACAATACGCATTTTAGGGACGCCAACCACCATGTCAAGGGTGGGTCCGCCCGCTCCCGGCAATAGCTACAAGGTTGCCGACGCCCGGTCAGCGCGCTTGTCCCAGGGAGACACCGCCCTGCGGCGCAACGCGGCGCGCAAAAACTTTTTTTTCACGCCGTGTGAATTTTATGTTGCATCGCCAGAGATCGGGCGATTCAGCTGCCGTTCAGCCTGGCACGACAGTTCGGCGCGGCCACCGTTACACTCTCGGCTCCTTGTCGCCTGAGGTCCGCCGTGGCCGATACGCTGCTGTCCCGCCTGGTTTCTCCTTTCTTCGTCCTGACGTGGAGCACCGGTTTCGTCGTCGCGCGTTTCGGGCTGCCCTACGCCGAGCCCGCCACTTTCCTGGCGCTGCGATTCATCGGCGTGCTGATCATCATGGCCCCGCTGGCGCTGCTGGCCCGCAGCGCGTGGCCGTCGCGGCGGCAGGGCCTGCACATGGCGGTGGCGGGGATCCTGCTGCAGGCGGGCTATCTGGGCGGGGTGTGGGCAGCCATCAAGCTTGGGATGGGTGCGGGCCTGGCGGCGCTGATTGTCGGCATGCAGCCCGTGCTGACCGCGGTGCTGGGGCAGTGGCTGGGCGACCGGCCCAATGCCCGCCAGTGGGCCGGCCTGGCCCTGGGGCTGGTCGGCGTCGGCATGGTCGTCGGCAACCGGCTTGGCAACGAGCTGACGCCGGTCAGCCTGTCGTGGGCGATTCTGGGGCTGCTGTCGATCACGGCCGGCACGATCTACCAGCGCCGCTTTTGCCCGGCGATCGATCTTCGGGTCGGCAGCGCGCTGCAGTTCGGCGCCGCGCTGGTGGTGACCTTGCCCTTCGCCTTCCTGTTCGAAACGCGCGACGTCATGTGGACGCCGCAGTTCATTGGCGCGTTGGCCTGGTCGGTGCTTGCCCTGTCGATCGGCAGTGTGTCACTGCTCTTTCTGCTGATTCGTCGCGGCGCCGCCACACGGGTCGCCAGCCTCATGTACCTGACCCCGGGCGTGACCGCCGTCATGGCCTGGCTGCTGTTCCGGGAGGCGCTGACACTGGTGATGATCCTGGGTCTGGTGGTTTCCGCCGTCGGAGTGGCCTGGGCTCAGGGGAAACGATAGTGTTCAGCCAGCCGTCAACTACCCTTCCTTTCCCGTAAACTCCCACGCAAGGCTGTAGGCACTACGTGCTCCAGTCAATAAATTCGATAAGCGGAGAAGTGGGATGACATTGCGTAGAAAGATGATGTCCGTGGCTGTTGCCTCGGTCATGGCAGCGGGTGTGGCGGCATTGGCGCCTGGGCTGGCAATGGCCCAGAACTATCCGTCCAAGCCGGTCACGATGATCGTGCCATTTGCCGCAGGCGGCCCGACCGACGTCGTGGCGCGCTCGCTGGCCGAATCCATGCGCAAGACGCTGGGTCAGACCATCGTGGTGGAAAACGTCGCCGGCGCCGGCGGCACGATCGGCACGGCGCGCGTGGCCAAGGCCCAGAACGACGGCTACACCTTGCTGTTGATGCACATCGGCTTTTCGACGGCGCCTGCGCTGTATCGCAAGCTGAGCTACGACGCGGCCAACGACTTCGCCCCGGTGGGCCTGACGGTCGACGTGCCGATGACGATGATCGCGCGTGACAACTTTCCGGCAAACAACTTTAACGAGTTCCTGGCCTACGTAAAAGCCAACAGCGCCAAGCTGTCGATGGCCAACGCCGGTATCGGTTCGGCCTCGCACCTGTGCGGCCTGATCTTCACCAGCACGATCGGCACCGAAGTGCAGACCATTCCGTACAAGGGCACGGCGCCTGCCATGAACGACATCCTGGGCAAACAGGTGGACTTCATGTGCGATCAGACCACCAACACCACGGGTCAGATCAAGGCCAACAAAGTCAAGGCCTACGCCGTGACCAGCAAGGCGCGCGTTCCGAGCCTGGCTGACTTGCCGACCATGGACGAATCCGGCCTGAAGGGTTTCGAAGTGGGTATCTGGCACGGCCTGTGGGCGCCCAAGGGCACGCCGCAGCCAGTGGTCGACAAGGTGCAGGCAGCCCTCAAGGCAGGCCTGGCTGACCCGGCCTTCAAGAACCGCATGACCGAACTCGGCGCGATCGTCCTCGCCGACCAGGCCAGCCCGGCTGCGCTCGACAAACACGTCAAGAGCGAGACCGCAAAGTGGGGCGCGATCATCAAGAAAGCCGGCGTCTACGCTGACTGATCGCCTTGATTTGATTGAGGTTTGAACGATGGCGGACCGGGTCCTACCCCGGTCCGCCATTTTTTCGAGCGCGCCGGGGATCAAGCAAGTTATAAAAATAGCGTTGTAAGTCGTTCATTTCATGGACAATTCCCGTTCGAAATCTGATAAGCTGCGTCGCCTGGACAGAATCGTTACCGGAGGACACATGGCGCGCAGTTTGAATCGGGCTTTCGCAATCGCATTGCTTTGCGCGTCGAGTATTGCGGTCGGCTTGCCGGCCGTTTCCACCGCTGCCACGTCGTCTTCCCAGGCAACGGCAAAGAAGTCCAAGGCCAAGGCCACGGCAACGCCGGCTTCAAGCAAGGCCAAGGTCGTCGCCAGGAAGAACACGGCCAAGTCGGCCAGCAAGACGGCTGTCGTGGTCAAGAAGCCGTCCCGTGCCGTGGCGTCCGCCAAGGGCGCTGGTCAGGCCGCCGTCGTCGCCTCCGTGCGCCGCGCGTCCTTCGGCCCCATGTCCTCCCTGGACCACGATGAATCGGCCTCTACAGGCCAGCTCTCGCTGCGTTCCAGCACCGCCTTCGTGCAAGACCTGAATTCGTCCGACGTGCTGTTCGCCAAGAACGACGCCGCCATCGTGCCGATCGCTTCGATCACCAAGCTCATGACGGCCCTGGTCGTTGTTGACGCCAATCTCGACCTTGAAGAAATGCTCGAGATCACGACCGAAGACATCGACACGTACAAGAACACCGGCTCGCGCCTGGCCATCGGCACGCGCCTGTCGCGGACCGACATGCTGCACCTGGCGCTGATGTCGTCTGAAAACCGCGCCGCCAGCGCCCTCGGCCGCAACTACCCGGGCGGCTTGACTGCGTTCGTGCAGGCCATGAATGCCAAGGCCAGCCTGCTCGGTATGCACGACACGCGGTATGTCGAGCCCACCGGTCTGTCCAGCAGCAACGTGTCCAGCGCGCGTGACCTGGTCCGCCTGATGCAGACCGCTGCGCAGCGTCCGTTGATCCACGAATACACCACCAGCACCAGCTACTCGGTCGACGTGCGCGGCCGCACGCAAACCTTCCGCAACACCAATCAGCTGGTCAGCAAGCCCGACTGGGGCATTACCGTGTCCAAGACCGGCTTCATCAACGAAGCAGGCCGGTGCCTGGTCATGCTGGCCAACATCGAAGGCCGCCAACTGGCCATCGTGCTGCTCGATTCCGCCGGCTCCTTCACCCGCACCGCCGACGCCGTTCGTGTGCGTCAGTGGCTGCAACGCGAAGTGGCCCACAACACGCTCTGATCCCGGCGATACGGCCTTCTGCAAAAAGCCCCGCGGCATGACAGTGCCGCGGGGCTTTTTGTTTGTGAGCGGTGATCGGGGGCGCAGGCGTGGCTGCATCGCTTATGGCGGCGCGCGGCGCCGGGGCGCAGCACGGCCTGCACCCCGCGCGGCCAACGCGCCGTCAGCCGTGCGTGGATGGCTCGTAGCCCAACGCGTCCGAGATCCGGTTGGCGGTTTCCACCAGAGCGTCGATCCACGCGTCCTGCAGGCGATCGGCGGGCGCCGAGATCGACAGGCCGGCGATCAGCTTGCCCGAGTCGTCATGGATGCCCGCGGCAATGCATCGCACGCCCAGCTCCAGTTCTTCGTTGTCGCGCGCGTAGCCGTGGTCGCGTACCTGCCCGAGTTCTTCTTCGAGCATGCCCAGGTCTTTGACGCTGTTGTCGGTATGCGCCACCAACCCCGTGCGGGACGCGTAGGCCTGGATTGACCGGCTGTCGTCGGCCGACAGGAACAGCTTGCCGGTAGACGTCAGGTGCAGTGGCGCGCGGCCACCGATGGCGCGCACGACCTGCATGCCGGACCGCTCGCTATAGGCGCGGTCGATGTAGACGATCTCGTCGCCCTGGCGGACCGACAGGTTGACCGTCTGCCCCGTCAGCCGGTGCAAGGTGCGCATGGGCGCCAGCGCGGCGTCACGGATGTTCAGGCGGCCCTTGACCAGGTGCCCGAGCTCCAGCAGCCGCATGCCCAGACAGTACATGCCGCTGTCGACACGATCGACATACCGCCCGGCGACCAGGTCGTTCAGGATGCGGTGCGCGGTCGACGGATGCAGGCCCGTGGTCAGCGCCAGTTCCTTCAGGCTGACCGGGTCGGGCTGATTGGCCAGCGCATCCAGCAGCAGCATGGTGCGCTCAAGGACCTGGATGGTGATCGGAGGTCGGGTTTCCGCCGCAGGCGCGGCTTGACCTTCCGATGTCATAGGAGAGTGTCCAGCCATGTGTCTCTAGGTCTTTGCACGAATAATCGCAAATTCTATCCCATATCGTGAAACAGGATAAGCCTTAAGGCTGAGTCCGCGCTCGTGTGAACCGGCGCCGCGGCCACCTGAAACCCTACTGGGCCGGGTTGCGGATCTGCTCGTGCACGGCGTTGACTTCGGCAATGATTTCGTCCGTCAGCACCACGTTCTGCGCGTCGATATTTTCCTTCAACTGCTCCAGCGTCGTCGCGCCGATGATCGTGCTGTTCACGAACCACCGTGAATAGCACCAGCCCAGCGCCAATTGCGTCGGCGTCAGGCCGTGACGGCGGGCAATGTCCATGTAGCGGCGCGTGGCGGCCAGCGTCTTTTCGCGCAGATAGCGCGGGCTCCAGTCCTTGCCAAACACATTCAGGCGGCCGTGGGCGTTTTCGTCGTCGATGTACTTGCCGGTCAGCTGGCCAAATCCCAGCGGGCTGTAGGCCAGCAGGCCGACACCGGTCCGAAAGCACACTTCGTCCAGGGCTTCTTCAAAGCTGCGATTGACCAGGCTGTAGGGGTTCTGGATCGTCGCCACCGCAGGCAGGCCATGCTTGTCGGCCAGATGCAGGAATTCCATGACGCCATAGGCGCTTTCGTTGGACACGCCAAAGTGCCGGATCTTGCCGGCGCGCACCAGTTCGTCCATCACGCGCAGCTGGACTTCGATGCTTTCGGCTTCGCGTTCATTGGCGGGGTTGAAGGACGTCTGCCCGAAGTTCGGCACATTGCGGGCTGGCCAGTGGATCTGGTAGAGGTCCAGGTGATCGGTCTGCAGGCGCTTCAGGCTGGCGTCAATGGCCTGGCGGATGTTGTCGGCGTCGAGCTTGCCATTGCGCACCCATGGCATGCCGCGTGACGGACCCGCCACCTTGCTCGCCAGCACCACGCTGTCGCGCGGCTGCTTCGCCATCCAGCGGCCGATGTACTGCTCGGTCAGCGTGTAGGTGTCGGCGCTGGGGCGCACCGGGTACATCTCGGCGGTGTCGATGAAGTTCACGCCTTGCGCGACGGCATAGTCCAGTTGCGCGTGCGCATCGGCCTCGGTGTTCTGCTGGCCGAAGGTCATCGTGCCCAGACAGATGCGCGATACGGTAATGTCGGTGTTGCCAAGCCGGGTGGTCTGCATGATGTCCCTCGGGGTGCAAGTTGTCAGTGGTCGGCCGAAAGCATCGCGATCGCGTTGGCGCTTTCGCGCACCAGCGCCGGGCCGCGATAGATCAGGCCGGTGTAGATCTGGACGGCGTCAGCGCCCGCGGCGATCTTGTCGGCCGCATCGCTGCCGGTCAGGATGCCGCCCACGCCGATGATGGCCAGGCCTTTGCCGGCCTGCGCCCGCAGCCGCGAAATGACTCGCAGCGACAGGTCGCGCACCGGCGCGCCCGACAGTCCGCCGGCCTCGGCTGCATGTTGCAGCCCCTTGACCGCGTCGCGGCCCAGGGTGGTGTTGGTCGAGACCACGCCGTCGATGCCATAGCGTGGCAGCAGGTCGGCAATGGCGTCGATCTGCCCGTCGTCCAGGTCGGGCGCAATCTTCACGACCAGCGGCACGCGGCGGCCGTGCTGGTCGGCCAGGCGTTCACGCGCCTCGTGGACTCGCTGCAGCAAGGACGACAGTTCGTCGGCGCCCTGCAGCGCGCGCAGGTTCTTGGTGTTGGGCGACGACACATTGATCGACACGTAATCGGCATGGTCGTAGCAGCCGGCCAGGCAGGTCAGATAGTCGTCGACGGCGTTTTCGATCGGCGTCGTCAGGTTCTTGCCGATGTTCAGGCCCAGGATGCCGCCCTGCGACCGGTAGCGGCTGCGTTGCACGTTGGCCAGGAAGGTATCCAGGCCGTCGTTGTTGAATCCCATCCGGTTGATGACAGCGTGCGCCGCGGGCAGGCGGAACATGCGGGGCAGGGGATTGCCGGGTTGCGAGCGCGGCGTGACCGTGCCGATTTCCATGAAGCCGAAGCCCAGGCTGCCCAGCGCGTCGATGTGATCGCCGTTCTTGTCGAGGCCGGCGGCAAGGCCCACCGGGTTCTTCAATGTCAGTCCCATCAACTGGCGGGGCTGGTTGGGCGCGCCGCCGAACAGGCGGGTCAGACCCAGGTCGTGCGCCGTATGCAGGGACGTCATCGTGACGCGATGCGCGGTTTCAGGCTCGAGAGAGAACAGCGCGGGACGGACCAGCGGATAGGCTTGGAAAAGCAAGGACATCAGGAAAGGGTTCGATCAGGAAGGGTTGCCGTTGCCGCCCGGACCGCCGCGAGGCGGATGGACGACGTGCGAGACGGGAATGGTCACCACGGAGGGTGACGCAGGCGTGGGCGGAGGTGGGGCGAAGTCCGGCTCGTAGGTCTGCCACTCGCCATTGACCAGGACCTGGATGGGCTGGAAGGCCGTCTTGTACGCCATCTTGGGACTTTCGGCGATCCAGTACCCCAGGTACAGGTAGGGCAGGTCGAGCAGCTTGCACTGTTCGATCTGCCAGAGAATGTTCCACGTGCCCAGGCTGCCGTGCAGATCGGGATCGTAGAAGGTGTAGACGGACGACAGGCCATCGGCCAGGACATCCATGATGGATACCATCAGCAATGTGCCGTCGGCATTGCGAAATTCGACCAGCCGCGTGTTGACCCGGCTTTGCAGCAGGAACTGCGCATACTGGTCGCGGCTGTCCTGGTCCATGCCGCCGCCCTTGTGGCGCGTCGACTGGTAACGCAGATACAGCGCGTAGTGTTCGGCCGAATACGCCAGTTCGGCGACGAATACCTGCAGGTCGGCGTGCTTGCGCCACGTGCGGCGCTGGGTGCGCCGCGGCTCGAAGGTGTGCACCGGAATGCGCACCGGCACGCAGGCACGGCAGCCGTCGCAATGCGGGCGGTAGGTGAACACGCCGCTGCGGCGGAAGCCGACGCGCACCAGTTCGGCATACACGTCGGCGTTGATCAGATGGCTGGGGGTGGCGACCTGCGAGCGCGCCAGGCGGTCGCTGAGATAGCTGCACGGATACGGCGCCGTCGCATAGAACTGCAAAGCGGAGAAGGGCAGGTCTCGGAGGTACGTCACTGGTCAACCCCGTTGGAAGCCGCGGCTGCGACTGCGGCATTTGCTGCAGGGGCAGGCGCCGCGAAAGACAGGGGTATCAGCCGGCCATCGGCGAGTATCCTGCCCGGATGCCAGGGCACGCCTGGCATCGCTACCGATTCTACAAGCTTGGACTCGAATTCGCTGCGGGAAATTGTGCCGCCGCCCAGCGACGTCAGGTGCCGGGTGTCCTGCTGGCAGTCGATCATGCGCACGCCGTGCTGCGACAGGTAGCGCACCAGGTAGGCCAGCGCGATCTTGGAAGCATCGGGAACGCGGGTGAACATCGACTCGCCAAAGAACGCCTGGCCGATGCTCACCCCGTAAAGGCCGCCGGCCAGTTCGCCATCAATCCAGGTTTCGATGGAATGCACGCCGCCTTCCTGGTGCCAGGCAAGGTAGGCCGCCTGCATGGCCGGGGAAATCCAGGTGGCTGGCTGCAGGTGGTCGCGCGGCGCGGCGCAGGCACGCATCACCTCGGCGCAGGCCGTGTCCACCCGGATCTCATAGCGGGCGTCCCGATCGACCTGCCGCAGTTTCTTGCGCAGTGAATGGGACGGCGCAAAGCGGTCGGTAAACAGCACCATGCGCGGGTCCGGGCTCCACCACAGGATCGGCTCGCCTTCCAGGAACCACGGAAAGATGCCGTGCGAGTAGGCATCGCGCAGCCGGGCTACGGACAGGTCGGCGCCCACCGCCAGCAAGCCGGCAGGCGAGACCAGCGCCCGGTCCAGCGGCGGGAACGGCGTGTCGGGCCCGAGCAGTGCGGGCATCCGTTGGCGTAGCGTGGCCTGACTCACGGCGCCCTCATGCAGGTTCGTCGGGGGTCGGGATCATGCCGTGGCTCAGGGCCTGGCTGTGCACCTGGAAGCTGCCGGCGGCCCGGTCGGCAAAGAACAGCCGCAGGGTGGTCGAAATGGACCGGAAGGCCAGGTCGTCCCAGGGGATCTCGGCTTCGGTGAACAGCTTGGCTTCCAGGCTTTCGGGACCCGGATCGAAACGATCGTGGGTCAGGTCGGCCAGGTAGAAGATGTGCACCTGGTCCACATGCGGAATGTCGATCATGCTGAACAAGGCGCCCATGGTGAAGGTCGCGCCCGCTTCTTCGCGGGTTTCGCGCGCGGCGCCTTCTTCGGTGGTTTCGCCCAGTTCCATGAAACCGGCCGGCAGTGTCCAGTAGCCATGGCGCGGTTCGATCGCGCGGCGGCACAGCAGGATCTTGTCCCCCCACACCGGAACGGTGCCCAGCACCATGCGCGGGTTCTGGTAATGGATTGCGCCGCAGTTGTCGCACAGGTCGCGAACGCGGTTGTCGTCGTCGGGAATGCGGCGCGCAAGCACGCTGCCGCACTGCGAGCAGAAGCGCTGGGCCCGCGGTGCGGGAAAGTAGGTGACCGTACGAAGGGGAGCAGTCATGTCATATCCAAGCGGGCGGTTGCCCGGATGGCAAGTTCCCTGTGAGCGTTGGCCGATGGACGCGGGTGATGGAAACCGCGGAATCTGGCGAACGGGTGTTCATAAAAAACTGGCGACGCCTTGCACAAGATAAACCGACGCCACGCTCAGGACAATGCCGCGCGTCCATTTGCGGAACTGCTGGTCGCTCATGCGCTCGAGCACGACCCGGCTCAGGCTGGTGCCGGCAACCGCGCACCCCAGCAGTATCGCCCATTGCAGCCAGTGCAGCGTGACGGTCTGCTGGTTCATGATGCCGCCAAAGTAGATCAGCCGCGATCCGTGGCCCAGCACCTGGCAGGTGGCCTTGGTGGCGACCACCTTGCGCCGGTCCATGGTGGTGGATCGCACAAAAAAGATATCCAGGATCGGCCCCGTCACGCCGCTCAGGAACTGCAGCGTCTGGCAGACGAAGCCGCAGATCTCGGCGCCCCATTTTGCTTCGGCCTGGGGAGCAAAGCGCGGTGGCACGACCAGCGCCACGAACGGACTGATGCCCAGGATCAGCAGCACGACGCCGCGGCTTGGCACCAGTTGCACCGCCAGGAAGACGCCGAACGCCAGCGTGGCGCCGATCGCAAACCGCCCCACGATGCGCCATTCGGTATGGCCGCGCCACAGAATGGCGCGCCATCCGTTGGACGTCAGCTGCATTGCACTTTGCAGCACCATGGCCGACGCGACCGGCAGCATCAGCAGCAGGGCGCCCATCAGGACCATGCCGCCCGCCATGCCGAAAATGCCCGACATGAAAGACGTGGCGACCACCAGAAAAGCGACCGTAGCGAAAATGGCGGTCGTCATGCGCATGACTCCTGTAAAGGCGGAACCACGGCGTGGTGACGGCCCGGCGGCATTATATAAGGCGCACTTCCAGTCGGGTCCGGGAATCGCCTCGGCAGGGCGGTTGATGCGGCGCTTGAGGGGTGGCCAGCCCGCCCGCTTGCCCCGGAGGACCGGTTGGTATATACTTCTTTTCTCAGACGCGGGGTGGAGCAGTCTGGCAGCTCGTCGGGCTCATAACCCGAAGGTCACAGGTTCAAATCCTGTCCCCGCAACCAAATGCTTGACAAGAAACCGTCTCAAGGTAATCGCCTTGGGGCGGTTTTTTTATGGGCCACGGATCAAGCCTTGGTCATTTCCCAAGCAGGTGGACATCACGGGACATGATCAACCCTTGATCATGTCCCGTACCCGTAATATCAAGGCGTCCACCGCGAACGGCTTGGTGATCATCTGCATGCCGGGCTCCAGGAAGCCGTTCGCGATCGTGGCGTTTTCGGCGTAGCCGGTCATGAACAGCACCTTGAGCGTGGGCCGATGCACGCGCGCTGCGTCGACGACCTGCCGGCCGTTGAGTCCAGGCAGGCCCATGTCGGTAATCAACAGGTCAACGCGCGCGCCGGACAGCAGCAGCTTCAGGCCCGACGGACCGTCGGCGGCTTCCATGGTCTGGTAGCCCAGGTCCTGCAGCACTTCCACGACCAGGTCGCGCACCACGGTCTCATCTTCGATGACCAGCACCACCTCGCCCGAAACGACGCCCTGCGCGGCGCTCAAGCCACCCTGCTCGTCATCCATGCTGTCCGCGTCGCCATGGAAGCGCGGCAGGTACAGCTTGACGGTGGTGCCCCGGCCGACTTCCGAATAGATCTTTGCGTAGCCCTCGGACTGGCGCGCAAACCCGTAGATCATGGACAGCCCCAGGCCGGTGCCCTGGCCGATGGGCTTGGTCGTGAAGAAGGGCTCGAACGCGCGCGCGATCGTGTCCTTGGTCATGCCCGTGCCGGTGTCAGTCACGCACACGCAGACATACTGGCCCGGGCGCACGTTGCCCAGGCGCGCGGCATAGGCCAGGTCGATATGGGCGTTGCACGTTTCGATGGTCAGGGTGCCGCCGTCGGGCATGGCGTCCCGCCCGTTGATCACCAGGTTCAACACCGCGCTTTCCAGTTGGTGCGGATCGCACATGGATTGCCACAGCCCGCCGGCCGTCACGATCTCCAACGCGATGTTTTCGCCTATGGTCCGGCGCAGCAGGTCTTCCATCCCGCTCACGAGGCGGTTGGCGTTGACCGCCTTGGGGTCCAGCGGCTGCCGGCGCGAGAACGCAAGCAGGCGGTGGGTCAGGGCCGCCGCGCGATTGGCGGATGTCGTGGCGGCAGTGGCATAGCGCGCCAGCTTGTCGGTCTGCCCCCGCGCCATCTGGCGCTGCAGCAGGTCCAGAGAGCCGATGACGCCTGTCAGCAGATTGTTGAAGTCGTGCGCGATGCCGCCCGTCAACTGGCCCACGGCCTCCATTTTCTGCGCCTGCCGCAGCTGTTCTTCGGTGTGCGCCAGGGCCAGCGCCTGCTCGCGTTCGGCCGTGAGGTCGCGTCCGGTGGCGTACGTGACGTCGCTGGCGGGAGCCGATACCCATGAAATCCAGCGAATGGAGCCGTCTTTGTGCCGATATCGGTTGACGATGGTCGGGCGTCCGCCGGCAGCGGCCGCACGATAGGCATCGATCGTGCTCTCGTGGTCGTCGGTCGCGACAAATTCCGTCACGTGGCGCCCGATCAGCTCTGCAGCCGCATACCCCAGCATCGCGGTCCAGGCCGGATTGACGCGCCGGAACACGCCACTGAAGTCGCTGACCAGCATCAGGTCCGGCGACGTGTCCCACATCTGGTCGCGCTCGGCCGTCCGTTCCACGACCTGCTGTTCCAGAGTTTCGTTGAGCCGCTGCAGGGCTTCTTCGGCCCTGCGGCGGGCCGAGATGTCATTGAACAGGATGGCGACACGGCCTTCGCTCGTGTCGCCGGTGCGGAACGCAAACACGTCGAACCAGCGTTCCAGCGTGGCCGACCCTTGTTCGAAGCGCATGGGCTCGCCCGTCCGGGCGACGCGGCCGTAGACGTCGTACCAGTGCTCTTCCAGCTCGGGCAGGGCCTTGCGCAGCCATTGGTTCACGATGGCCTGCGGAAACCCGGTCTGCTCGAAAAAGGCCGGATTGGCCTCGACCACCCGGTAATCCACGAGATCGCCCGACAGGTCGACTTCGACCACGCAGAACCCGGATTCGATCGACTCGAACAAGGTGCGGTAGCGCGCCTCGCTTCGGGTCAGCTGCTCTTCGGCATGTCGGCGGTCCTGGATGTCGATGACCGAGCCGATGTACCCCAGGAACGTGCCATCGGCGCCAAAGCGCGGCAAGGCCGCATCGATCGCCCAGTGGTAGGACCCATCGGCATGCCGCAGGCGGTATTCCAGCCGGAACGGCGTGCGCGTGGCGTTGGCGTCCAGGAAAATCTGACTGCTACGCTGGCTGTCTTCGGGATGGGTCGCCGTCAGCCACCCCAGGCCGACGGCCTTGTCCGGCGTCTGGCCGGTAAATTCGTACCATCGCTGGTTCAGGTAGGTGCACGCGCCGTCGGCATCGGTCACCCACAGCATGACGGGTGCGTGATCCGCCATGTTGCGAAACCGCGCCACGCTATCGACGGCTTCATTGCGGGTGCGGGTCAGTTCGTCGTAGCGGCGATCGCGCTCCAGGATCTCGCGGTGCAGGTCCAGTTGCGCCATGACCTGGCGGGCAAGCACGCGTAGCGACTTCTGCTGAAGGGCCGTCAGGGAACGCGGCTGATAGTCCAGCACGCACAGGGTGCCGATGGGCACGCCCTCGGCAGTCTTGAGCAGGGCTCCGGCGTAGAAGCGCAGTCTTGGTTCGCCCGTGACCAGCGGATTGCAGGCAAAACGCGCATCTTGCGTGGCGTCGGGCACCAGCAGGAAGTCATCTTCCTGCAACGCATGGATGCAGAACGAGCTGTCCAGCGGCGTCTCGCGCACGCCCAGGCCGACCTCTGCCTTGAAGAACTGGCGATTGCCGGTGATCAGGTTGACGGCGGCGATCGGCGCGTCGCACAGGTCGGCGGCAAGCTCGGCCAGTTCGTCGAACGAGGCTTCCCGTGGCGTGTCGAGCACGTCATAGCAGGCCAGGGCGGCAAGCCGTTGCGTGGCACGGGGATCCTGCGCGGCGTCGTGGCTCGAGTCGGGTGTCGGGGTCGATGACACCGTATCAGCCCGATGCCGTGGCCACGACAGCCCGGTTCCGGCCATGCCGTTTGGCGTCCAGCAGCGCCGCGTCGGCCCGTTTGATCGTCAGGGAAAAGGTTTCGCCGGGCACATGCTGGCTGACGCCGATGCTGGCGGTCACGCAGATCGCGTCGTTGTCGGTGCGAACGGCCAGTTCGGCAATGTTCTGGCGCACCCGCTCCATGACGACCAGGCCTTCGGCCGCCGTCGTCTCGGGCAGCAGCACCAGGAATTCTTCGCCGCCCCACCGGCCGCAGAGGTCGTATTCCCGCAGGCCCGCCTGCAAGGTGGTGGCGATTGCGATCAGGACGCGGTCGCCGGTTTCGTGGCCGTGGGTGTCGTTCACCTGCTTGAACTGGTCGACGTCGAGCATCGCCAGCGCATACCCCTGGCCCCGCCGCGTGGCGCGTTCGGATTCTTCTTTGAGCCGGTCCATCAGCAGGCGGCGATTGCCCAGGCCGGTCAGCACGTCGCGGTTGGACGCTTCGTTCAGGGCCAGGTTCAGGTCGCGCATCATCTGCTGATAGCGGTCGGAAATGCGCGCCAGCTTTTCCAGCTGGCGCAGCTGCTTGTTGAACCGTTCACCCAGGTGGGTTTCGCGCTGCCGCGCCAGTTGCTGGTAGGCGTCGGACAGGTGCGTGACGCGTTCCAGCCGATAGCGCTCTTCCAGGTGCACTTGCCACAGCTCGCCGAGCGCGCGGCGCAGGGGGTGGTCGCTGTGGGCAGGATCCGCCAGCAATTGCTCGATGCGTTCGTCAAAAGCCGAATTGTCGCGGGGCATGGCGGATCGGGCTGGCCTTAGGAATAGGAAACTCAGGAATAGGAAACGATGGAAAACGGGAAGCTGCAGTCTTCCTTGAACTCTTCGGCGAGTTCGGCCACCCGTTCATTACGGTGATCGTAATGCCAGTTCACGGCCACGTCGCGCCCGCGCTGGTGCGCTTCTTCCAGTGTGTCAAAAATGTCCATGACGGCGCGGATGCTGCTGGTGTTCAGGTACAGCAGGCGCAGTTCGAGCCGCAGCGGCTTGTCGCAGTCGGCAACGAAGCGCTCGACCCAGTCGATGACCGGACCGAACAGCTCGAACGAATTCTCGGGATAGGAATCGCCTTGCATACTCAGCAGGCCGGCGTCCCAGTCGGCCGTGATTTCCGGGGTCGACTGGCTGCCAGGGATGGTCAGGTTACTCATGCGGTTCGCTTTTGAATGGGTCAGATGATCGCGCGCAGACTGAAAAAGGCGCGGCCGTCGGGGGTCTCACGCAGGCTTGCCGTCAGGGGGGCGCTCGATTTACGCGCCATGTCGATGAGGCCAAGCCCCGCGCCGCTGCTTGCGCCCGCGTCGCGCGGCTTGCGCAGCTGTTCCTTGTAGCTGGCCTTGAGCTGCGCCTTGTCCAGCCCCGCCAGGGCTTCCACGCGTTGCAGCAGGGCGCGGCCATCGTCACGTTCCACCAGATTGCCCGCCGACACCACGTAGTGATCGGCGTCATCCCGGGCAACCACCACCGTGGCGGCCGCCTCGTGTTCCTGGTAGCCATGTTCGACGGCGTAATGACGGATGTTCTGCGTCATTTCGATATAGGTGCCGAACACGTCCATGGCGGCCGACGGTTGCGCGTGTTCCGCCTGCAGATAATTCTTCAGGGCATTGCCGATCTCTTCGATCAGGCTGCGCGAAATCGGGCCGTTGAAGCACAGCATGATGTGCTGGCGATTGAACATTTCGCGCATGGCGAACAAGTCAGTCGAATCCATGGACGCTCCGGTCTGTTTGGAAGTTGGGCTCATTCAAATCGGAAGGACAGAATGGTGATGTCGTCGCGTTGCGGAAGATCCCCGCGGTAGTTTACCAAGGCCTGCTCAACCGCAGCGGCCTGATCCTGCAGGGACTCGCCGGCGATCGACTGCAGCAGTTCCGCAAAGCGGCGGTTGCCAAAGCCATAGCCGTGTTCGCCACCGGCCTGGTCCAGCACGCCGTCGGTAATCAGGTAGAAGGTCCGGCCCGACAGTTCGGTGACCGTATTGGTGTATTCGCCCACGCGGCGCTCGCCCAGCGCGCGGCGTCCGCCCGGGAATTCCTGGGTGGTGACGCCGTCGCTGGCGTACAGCGACATCTTGGCGCCGGCAAAGTGCGCCAGGCCCGACGCGCGGTCGACATACACGAGGCCGGCGTCCATATTGGTGGCCAGGGACCGCGGCATTTCAGTGTCCTGCAGCATGGCGCGCATGGCGGCGTCGGTGCGCGCAAGGATGGCGGCCGGGTCGCGCGCGCCCACTTCCTTGATCGCATGGTCGATCGCAGCGCGCGCCAGCATGGTCATGAGCGCGCCGGCCACGCCGTGGCCCGCGCAGTCCACGACGCCCAGCAGGCAGTTGTCGCCGTCGGGCAGGAACACGTAGAAGTCGCCGCCCACGACATCGCGGGGGTGCCACATGACGAAGTGATGGGCGCCCAGTGATTGCACCATCTGCCGGTCGGGCAGGATGGCCCGCTGGATCAGGCTGGCATAGTCGATCGAATCGTCGATCTGCTTGTGGGCCGCCGCCATGTTGGTATTGGCCGTCTGCAGTTCCAGGGTGCGCTCGCGCACGCGTTCCTCAAGTTCGGCGGTGTGCGTCTGCACCTTGGCGGCCATGGCGCCGAACGCGCGGCTCAATTCGCCGATTTCGTCGTCGGTGTCGTCGGGCAGGGCGGTGTCGTACCGTCCGGCGCTGATCGCCTGCGCCGATTGCTGCAGGCGGCGCAGCGGCTTGAGCACCAGGCGTTCCACCGCATAACCGAACACGATCAGCAGGGCGGCCAACAGCAGCACGAAGGCGATCAGCGCCTGCGTTGCCCAGCCCGGGTCGATCACCTGGGCGGCGCGCAGGTCCACCACCGACAGCACGTGCCAGCGCAGGTCCGGGATATAGGCCAGCACCAGCAGCTGGCGCTTGCCGTCTACCGTCGCCCATAGGTCCACCGGGTTGGCAGGCCGGGCTTCGGCGGCTGCCATGGCGGTGCGCAAGGACGCCCGTTCGGCGTCGGATGCAAGCAGGCCGAACGCCGTCTGCCGTTCGGTCGGCTTTTCGGACACCGACCCGTAGGCAATGCGCCTGGTGTCCGGATGGGCCTGGATCGCGCCATTGCGGTCGATGATGATCGGGGTGACGCCACTTTCGGTGGTGGCAAGGAAATCGTTCAGGAAGTTGCTCAGGTTCAGGCCGGTGCCCACGACACCCAGGCGGCGCGCGCCGTCGTGCACGGCCACGTTGAACCAGACGTTGGTGATCTTGAGCTGGGCGCTGAGCTCGACATTGATGTTGTAGCGATCCGGACTGCGCATCGTCGCGTAGTACCAGTTGTCGCTGACCTTGTCGGGCGACGTGGTGTAGCGCGGCGCGGTAGAGACCGGCGCCTTGCTGTCGTTATAGTAGTAATTGCCCTGGCTGTCGGCCACGAAGTAGGAGTGGTCCCGCAGGTCGGCACGGTAGCCTTCGGCTTCTTCGAAGAAGACGTCGCGCGCTGCGGCATCGTCCAGGTTGGACAGCCAGCGGCGGGTGACGACCGAATTGGCCAGGCGGGTGGCCAGCGCCAGTTCCCGCGACACGGGCGCAAAAATCTGTTCGCGATGGAGCAGGGTGTGATTGCGGGCATAGGCCAGGCCAAAGTGGTTCCGTACCGTCTCGACCCCCTGCCAGGCAATGAACGCCGCCGGAATCAAGGCAAGCGCACAACTCAACAACAGCGCGACCAGCGATTTGCCGCGCAGACCCAACATGGCCATCTCAATCCTTTTCTTGATACGGGCTTACACCCTCGGCAATTGTGCCGGGGGGCGGTGGCCCTAGCAAACACTGGCCTTGCCCATGGCGCAAATAAGACGCTGCAGCAGGCGAATGGCGGTCGGGGTTGTCTTGGGCGCAAGCCTTGGTGTAGTCCCGTAGGCGCCCATCGGAAGGTATTTACCGGTTGCACCTGACACCGGGCTTTACAGCAAGCACATGGACTGTCACCAGCCACCGGCCTAGAGTGGAGACTCTGCAGGCAACGGGGCAGCGCGAGGCCCTGTCTTAATGGAGTGACAACAATGACGACAGAACTGGCAAGAGAGGTTCAGCCCACCGTTTTGGATGGGGCAGTGCGGTTCACTGCAAGGTTCGAAGGCCGCAAGAGCCAGGAATTCGAGATTTCGGGCGACGTGCTCGAAGAACATTTCGGCGCGGCCAGCCGTAGCGACGACGACCTGCTCGCGGCGTTCAAGCACGGACGTGAAGAGATTCTAAAGGCGGCCGGCGAAGCCAGCAGCACGCCTACGACGGGCATCGTGCCCCTTGGAACGGGCGATTTCACGGAATAATCGTCCGTAGCGCGAAGGGGCAGCCGGCCGTCGGCCCGTTGTTGCCCCGAACCGGTCAGCCGGCGTCGGGTTGCAGCATGATGATGGCCATTCCGGCCAGGGCAACCACGCCGCCGGCCACGTCCCAACGGGTGGGCGCCACGCCATCCACCCGCCACAACCACAGCAGGGCCACGACGATATACACGCCGCCATAGGCGGCATAGGTGCGTCCCGCCGCGGTCGGGTGCAGCGTCAGCAGCCAGGCAAACAAGGCCAGCGATGCCGCCGCCGGCACCAGCAGCCACAGCGGCTTGCCCTGTTTGAGCACCAGCCAGGGCAGGTAGCAGCCAACGATTTCGGCAAGGGCCGTCAGTGCGAACAGGGCGGCGGTGGTGGTCAGGGCGAGCATGGGACTCCTGGTGGCTGCAACGGAGGGGTGGGACAGTGCTTGTGGCATTGCCTCGCTGAGGCTACACTAGGATTCGCTGTACGAGGTGTTGCGCCTTTCCTGTGGCCCGGTCCGATCCGGATCGCCTGGGTAAGGCCTCTACCGGCACCGGGCAATCGCCCGGCCCAGGCACCTCGCCTGATCACGCTCCCGAACGTGGTCCCCGAAGTTCAGGCTCGGCCCGACGTCCAGGCTCAGTCCGGTATCCAGCGGCTGCTACGGCACACGCACCCAACGACATCTTGTTCAGCATGCGACTCGCCATGCGAGACCGGCCTGCACCTGCGGCCTGTTCGCGGGCTGGGCGCCAGGGGATCGCAAGGCCCCGGCGCATCAATGGCTGAATGCTATTCGAACCGTATTTCACCTTGTACGGATGACGCTCGTTTGATCAAACGCACATGAATACCAGCGAGGCACGACTCGTTCTGGAAACCGCGCTGTTATGCGCGCAGGAACCCCTCCAGCTTTACGAATTGCGCAAGCTGTTTGCCGACGAAGTGGGCAATGACACCCTGCGCGGCCTGCTCGACGACATCCGCATCGCCTGGCAGGACCGGGGGATCGAACTGGTGGCCTTGTCCAGTGGATGGCGCTTTCAGAGCCGCCTGTCGATGCGGCCGTACCTGGAGCGCCTGAGTCCGGAAAAGCCGCCGCGGTATTCGCGGGCGGTCATGGAAACGCTGGCCATCGTGGCGTATCGCCAGCCGGTCACGCGGGGTGATATCGAAGAAATCCGTGGGGTGACCGTCTCGACGCAGGTGATCAAGGCGCTGGAAGACCGGGACTGGATCGAAGTGATCGGTCACCGTGACGCGCCGGGCCGGCCTGCCTTGTTCGGTACGACCCGGCACTTCCTGGATGACCTGGGCCTGAAGGCGCTGGACGAATTGCCTCCGCTGGAAACCACCGAAGCCGTGGCCGCACTGAGCGGGCTTGGCGAGCCCGAAGGCCTTGCCTTCGAGCCGGCGGCGGACGCAGACGCCGGTAGGGCGGATGATGCCGTCGCCATCGACGGCGCGATGCAGGCCCCTGCCGATGTTGACGCCGACATGGACGCCGAGGCCAACCAGGTCGACGGTCTGGCGCTGGAAAATCCGGCACCCGGGTCGCTGTTGGACGCCGAGGCGGGCACCGGTGCCGAGGTCGGCGCAGCGCCCGACGTCGAGCCCGACGCCGTATCACGCACTACCGAACAGAACGCCGTCGACGCTCCTGGCGCCGACCCCGAATCTCCTGACGCCGCCGACGATGCTGTCGGCGCCGCCACTCCTGTCACTTCGGTCTCCGGACCTACGATGCCTGACGAGGCCCCTGCTACGGATGCGACCGAGTCGCCCGAGGAAGCAGGCGCCCTGCAGGACGGGCCGGAGTCCGATGTCGCCGAGCCTCGTGCCGACGCGCCCACTGTGGCGCCCGATGCCGAGGACGACGATCCTCTTTACGCCAGACTGGCAAGAACGATAAGTCCTAAAACATGAACGACATCCCTGAAGGTCCCAAGAGCGACGCCACGAGCGCGCCCGACGCCACTGGCGAGGGCCGGAACGCTGGCGCGCCCGAGAAGGCCCGCGGTCGGCGCAATCTGCGCACGCCGTTCCGCCGCCGCCGGCCGGCCGATGAAGCCGCCGCAGGCGCCGCCGACGGCGCCGAAGCGGCTGCCGCCGCACCGGCCGCTGCAGGCGAGGGCGAAGCCGCCGCCGCCCCGGTGCAGAACCGCCGCAAGCCGCGTGGCCCGCGTGCTGCCGCAGCACAGAAAGAACACAAAGAACAGAAAGATGCCGCCGCGCCGGCCCGCAATGGCCGCCGTGCGCCCGCCAAGACGCGGGGTCGCGCAGCGCCTGCTGTCGTGGCCGTGACGGGGGGCGAAGACCTGGACGTTGCCGGTCCGGACCTGTCGCCAGACGAACTGCGCGCCGCCGAGAAGGAAGCCGAACAGGCCTTGTCCTTCCTCGACAAGGCGCCGGATCTGAAGCGCCGCCTGGGCAAGTACCTGTCCAGCGACGCCGTGGTCCCCAAGCTGCACAAGGTGCTGGCCGATGCCGGCATCGGTTCGCGCCGCGAGATGGAAGAGCTGATCGTGGCGGGCCGAGTGTCGGTCAACGGCGAGCCGGCCCACATCGGCCAGCGCGTGTCCCCGAATGACAACGTGCGCGTCAACGGCAAGCTGGTGGTGCGCCGCAATCTGTCGCGGCCGCCGCGCGTGGTGCTCTATCACAAGCCGGCTGGCGAAATCGTCACGCAAGACGATCCGGAAGGCCGCGCAACGGTGTTTTCGCGCCTGCCCAAGATCAAGAGCGGCAAGTGGATTTCGGTCGGCCGTTTGGACTTGAACACCGAAGGCCTGTTGATCTTCACGACGTCGGGTGACCTGGCCAACCGCATGCTGCACCCCCGTTATGGCATGGAACGCGAATACGCGGTCCGCGTGCTGGGCGAAATGACCGAAGAACAGCGCGAATCGCTGCTGACCGGCATCGAGCTCGAGGACGGCATGGCCGCGTTCGGCGCCCTGGACTACCTGGGCGGCGAAGGCAGCAACCGCTGGTACCGCGTCACCCTGCAGGAAGGGCGCAACCGCGAAGTGCGCCGTATGTTCGAATCGCTGGGCGTGATCGTCAGCCGTCTGCTGCGCACCCGCTTTGGCGACGTCACGCTGCCGCGCGCGCTGCGCCGCGGCCGTTGGGAAGAACTCGACGCCACCATGGTCACCGCCATGCAGGTCCAGCTGGGTCTGATCCGCGGCGACGACGACGAAGCCGGCGGCCGCCGCAATGGCCGCAGTGCGCAGCCGCTGTCGCATGAAGGCGCCTTGCCTCCGGGCTATGGCACGCTGGACCAGAACGGCATGCATGGCGCGCGCGTCGGCCGCCGCGGTCAGGTGCAGGGCGGGGCGCGTGGCGCACCGCGGTCGGCGGCCAGCCCGCTGGCAGGCCAGGCCTTCCCGTCCGACCCGTACGGCACGGGCGTCAGTTTCGCGGGCGGTCTGGCCAATGGCCATCCGCACGTGGGCGGCGCACGCCCGAGTCGCGAGGCGCCGGGCACGCCTGCGCGCCGTGGTCCCAAGCGTGGGCCAGGCGCCCATGTGGGCCGGGGGCAGGGCGCGGTTCCGGCCAATCACCCTTATGCTGAACCCGTGAAGGGCGCCCGCAAGCGTTCGGCCAAGCCTCGTGCTGAAGCCGGCAACGCGGCGCCTGCCGAAGCCCGCGCACCGCGGGGTCGGGGCGCGGGTGCGGGCGCTGGGGGTAACGGCCCCGCCGGGCCGCGTTCGGCCGCCGGGGGTCCGCGTGGCGCCCGCGCGCCGAGCAAGAGCGCCGGCCGAGGCCCGCGCAGCGCAGCCGGTGGTGCGCGTGCTGGCGGCGACGAGGCCCAGCCTCGCGGCGCCGCCGCGCACGAATCCCAGCTGGCCTTTGCCGGTGCGCCTCGTGCCCGCCGCGGTCGCAGCTGACACGTCTGGCGGACGGTGGGTCGCCAGGGCGCATGGTGTCGTTCGCCCTGGCTGGGATATATGACCGGGAAGCACGCATGACTTGAAAAATAGGTCCAAATGGCTTATGATCAACAAGCTAAGCACCCGCTTCCCAATGCCAACAGCTGATTGCTGCATTTGATGCAATCCGGGCAGGGATGGAAAAGGGGCTTGCGAAGCCGTCGGCACTTCCGGGGTTTGGATCTGGAAGAATGGATTTCCGAAATGCTGTATTGAAAATACCGGTAGATGGTTATCGGTGTGTGGTGATCGATACATGGTCATCGATACATGGAAATGCGTTCTTTGGATCTCTTCCGGACTCAAGCGTCACGGGCTGGGTCGTGGTTCAGGAAAGTCGCTCTGCACAGGGTACTGCGTGCATCGAGCGATCAAGCTTTCCGGAACACCGATCTGGAGAGGGTCCGGGCAGCAGCATCTGCCCTCGCGGCCATCTCCGTTGGCCCAGCGTTCAGGCAGTTCCCGCTTCGCGCTGACTCCAGTGTTGTAAAAAAACACAGTTGCGGAGTGGTGGAGCTGCCCCGATATTCCCCAGAATACGGACAGAACCTTGCGACAGTACCCGGATCGTGCGGCGCGTTGAATACCGCGACGCTTCAAGACGGGTCGCTGACAGACGTGCGGCCGGGGTATGGCTACGCGATGGCAAGTTGTCAGGGGCGGCGGGTGACACGCGCAACGGGGTCCGGAATCCGGGCTGGCGATTGCGGCGTATCGAGCTTAGGCAAGGTCGCAAAATGGGCTGGACAGTACAGCCCATTTTTTTTTGGTTTTCAGGTTTGCGATGCAAGTCGCACCACTAGATCGCACGATAAGGCATGGCAGATATTTTCGAGCTTACGGAACAATCCCTGGCAGGACTGGGGGTCGAACTGGTCGACGTGGAACGCGCCGGCGGCGGTCTGCTGCGCGTGACGATTGACCGCGACGAAGGCGTGCGCATTGAAGACTGCGAAGCGGTCTCCAAGCAGCTGTCGCGTGTGTTCGAAGTCGAAAACATCGACTATTCACGGCTCGAAGTCGGCTCGCCCGGCACCGACCGGCCGCTGCGCCGCGCCAAGGATTTCATCCGTTTTGCGGGTGAGCGCGCTGAAATCAAGCTGCGCCTGCCGTTCAATGGACGCAAGGTTTTTACCGGCACGCTCGTTGCGCCGGAGTCCGTGACGGGCGAAGGCGCCGATGCGGCAGCACCGAATCAAGAAGTACAAGGAGCCGAGGTATTCGGCATCGAATTCGAAGCAAAGGAAGGCGACATCCAGGTGTTGAATTTCACGATCGATGAACTCGAGCGTGCAAAACTGGATCCGGTTCTGAATTTCAGGGGCAAAAAACAATGAGCCGCGAGATTCTGTTGTTGGTGGACGCACTGGCGCGCGAAAAGAACGTCACGCGCGACGTGGTGTTCGGCGCGCTCGAAAGTGCGCTGGCTTCCGCCATGAAGAAGCTCTACAAAGAAGAAGTGGACATCCGCGTTGCGATCGATCGCGATTCGGGCGACCACGAAGCGTTCCGTCGCTGGCAGGTCGTGCCCGACGAAGCCGGTCTGCAGCTGCCCGACCAGCAGATCCTGCTGTCGGAAGCGCGCGACGTCGAGCCCGAGATCGAACTCGAAGAGTTCATCGAAGAAGCGCTCGAGCCGATCGAATTCGGCCGGATCGGTGCGCAGGCCGCCAAGCAGGTCATCCTGCAGCGGATTCGTGATGCGGAACGTGAACAGCTCCTGAACGACTTTCTTGAGCGTGGCGAGTCCATCGTCTCGGGTTCGATCAAGCGTATGGACAAGGGCGATGCCATCATCGAAATCGGCAAGGTGGAAGCCCGCCTGCCGCGTTCCGAGATGATCCCCAAGGAAAACCTGCGGATCGGTGACCGCGTGCGTGCCTACCTGGCCCGCATCGATCGCCAGGCCCGTGGCCAGCAAGTCATTCTGTCGCGTTCGGCGCCTGACTTCATCCGTCAGCTGTTCGAAAACGAAGTGCCGGAAATCGAGCAGGGTCTGCTCGAACTGAAGGGTGCTGCGCGGGATCCGGGCGTGCGCGCCAAGATCGCCGTGGTGGCCCATGACCGCCGTATCGATCCTATCGGTACATGTGTCGGCATGCGCGGTTCGCGCGTGCAGGCCGTCCGCAACGAATTGGGTGGCGAACAGGTCGACATCGTCCTGTGGTCGGAAGATCCCGCACAGTTCGTGATTGGCGCGCTCGCGCCGGCCAACGTGCAATCGATCGTGGTCGACGAAGACCGCCATGCGATGGACGTCGTGGTGGACGAGGACAACCTTGCGATCGCGATCGGCCGCAGCGGCCAGAACGTGCGCCTGGCGTCCGAACTGACCGGCTGGCAGATCAACATCATGACGCCGGACGAAAGCCAGGCCAAGCAGCAGCAGGAACAGACCGCGCTGCGCGATACTTTCATGAGCAAGCTGGACGTCGACGAAGAAGTCGCCGACATCCTGATCTCGGAAGGTTTCACGGGTCTGGAAGAAATTGCCTATGTGCCCATCCAGGAGCTCCTCGAGATCGAGGCCTTCGATGAGGACACCATCAACGAATTGCGCAATCGCGCTCGCAATGCACTGCTCACTGAAGCGATTGCTCAGGAAGAGCGGGTCGAGACGGCGCAGGATTTGCTCACGCTCGAAGGTGTGACCCCCGAACTGGCGGCCAGTCTGGCTACCGGTCAGGTGTTCACCCGAGACGATCTGGCGGATTTGTCCGTCGATGAGCTTACCGAATTGACCGGCATCGATGCAGAAGAAGCCAAGCAATTGATCGTACGTGCGCGTGCGCACTGGTTCGAACAGGCTTGAATTTGTCTATAGCGTCGATCAGCCACACCGGGGAAGAGAAACGAATGTCGAGTAACACTGTCGCCCAGTTCGCCACCGAGCTGAAACTGCCTGCAAACGTGCTGTTGGATCAATTGCGCGCCGCTGGTGTAAGCATCAAGTCGGTCGACGATACCGTCACCGAAAGCGACAAGGCACAACTGCTCGAATCGTTGCGCCGTGCCCACGGCGCCACCGAAGGCAAGAAGATCACGGTGACTCGCAAGCAAACGTCCGAGATCAAGCAGTCGGACGCCACGGGCAAGGCACGCACCATCCAGGTGGAAGTTCGCAAGAAGCGCGTGTTCATCAAGCGTGACAATCCGGATGGTACGGAACTCGATGCTGGCGCCGCCGTGCGCGAGGACGACGTTGCCGTGCTGCCCGAGGAAGACGATGGCGCGCTGCTGGCGCGCGAGGCTGAACGCCAGGCCAAGGAAGAAGCCGAAGCCAAGGCACGCGCCGAAGCCGAAGCCCGGGAACAGCAAGAAGCCGAAGCACGGCTGCGCGAAGCGGAAGAACAGGCCCGCGTTGCAGCCGAGGCCGCCGAGCGCGCCGCCAAGGAAGCAGAAGCCGCTGCTGCGGCCGCTGCCGCCCGTGAGCAGGCCCAGCCCGCTCCGGCGACCCCGGTCAATTCCACCCAGCCTGCCACGCCCGAGGGAGGGGCTGCAGTGAGCGATGTCGTAGTGAACAAGGCGGTTTCCAGTGCGGAAGCCGCGCGTATCAAGGCCGACGAGGCCCGCAAGAACGCCGACGAAATCCGCAAGGCGGACGCCAAGGCGCAGGAAGTGCGCGCCAACGCCCGCCAGGCTGCAGAAGCCGAAGCCGCCGCGTTGCGCCAGATGCTGAGCCGTCCGCGCAACAAGGTGCTGCATGCGCCTGCGCCGACGCCGCCGGCTGCGCCTGCCGCCCCGGCTGCACCGATCGCCGGTACCTTGCACAAGCCTGCCACCAAGCCAGGCCAGGAAACCAAGGAAGCCGTCAAGAAAGACGACAAGCCCGCAGCGCCTGGCAAGAAGGTCATCAAGACCGGCGCCGTGGCCTCGACCTGGTCGGAAGACGCTGCGCGCAAGAAGGCGCTCAAGACACGCGGCGACGCATCCTCGGGCACCAGCCGCGACGGCTGGCGTGGGGGTGGTCGCGGCAAGAGCCGTCATCAGCAGGACAACCGCTCGGCGCCGGCTGCTGAAAGCATCGTGCGTGAAGTGCACGTGCCGGAAACCATTTCCGTGTCCGATCTCGCCCACAAGATGGCCGTGAAGGCAGCGGAAGTGATCAAGGTCCTGATGAAGATGGGCCAGATGGTCACCATCAACCAGGTGCTGGATCAGGAAACCGGCATGATCGTGGTCGAAGAACTCGGCCACACCGCAATCGCCGCGAAGCTGGACGATCCGGAAGCCTTCCTCGACGAAGCGGCCGTGTCGTCGGAAGTGACCGAGATGCCTCGTGCGCCGGTCGTGACCGTCATGGGCCACGTCGACCACGGCAAGACCTCGCTGCTGGACTACATCCGTCGCGCCAAGGTTGCGTCGGGCGAAGCCGGCGGGATCACGCAGCACATCGGCGCGTACCACGTGCAGACCGAGCGCGGCATGGTCACCTTCCTGGACACCCCGGGTCACGAGGCCTTCACGGCCATGCGTGCTCGCGGCGCCAAGGCGACGGACATCGTGATTCTGGTGGTGGCCGCCGACGACGGCGTGATGCCGCAGACGAAGGAAGCCATTCACCATGCCAAGGCAGCAGGCGTGCCGATCGTTGTTGCCATCAACAAGATCGACAAGCCCGATGCCAACCTGGAACGCGTGAAGCAGGAACTGGTTGCCGAAGAAGTCGTGCCGGAAGAGTACGGTGGTGACGCTCCTTTCGTGGGTGTGTCCGCCAAGACCGGCGCCGGTATCGACGACCTGATCGAACAACTGCTGCTGCAAGCCGAAGTGCTGGAACTGAAAGCGCCGGTCACCACCGCCGCCAAGGGTCTGGTCATCGAAGCCAAGCTCGACAAGGGCCGCGGTCCAGTCGCCACCATCCTCGTGCAGAGCGGTACGCTCAAGCGCGGCGATGTGGTGCTGGCAGGCGCAAGCTTCGGCCGCGTCCGTGCGATGCTGGACGAACTGGGCAAGCCGATCAACGAAGCAGGTCCGTCGATCCCGGTGGAAATCCAGGGTCTGACCGACGTGCCGGCCGCGGGCGACGAACTGATCGTGCTGAGCGACGAGCGCAAGGCGCGTGAAATCGCCATGTTCCGTCAGGGCAAGTTCCGCGATGTGAAGCTGGCTCGCCAGCAGGCACTGAAGCTCGAAACGCTGTTCGACAACATCGGCGAAGGCGTGCAGACGCTGGCGCTGATCGTCAAGACCGACGTGCAGGGCTCGCAGGAAGCGTTGGTGCAGGCACTGACCAAGCTGTCGACCGACGAAGTCCGCGTGCAGGTCGTGCATGCGGCCGTGGGCGGCATCTCGGAAAGCGACGTCAACCTGGCGATTGCCTCGAAGGCGGTGATCATCGGCTTCAACGTGCGTGCCGACGCGGGGTCCAAGAAGCTTGCCGAGAACAACGGCGTGGACCTGCGTTACTACAACATCATTTACGACGCGGTCGACGAAGTGAAGTCCGCCATGTCCGGGATGCTCGCGCCAGAAAAACGCGAAGAGATCATCGGTCTGGTCGAGATCCGCGAAGTCTATGCGGTGTCCCGTATCGGCAACGTCGCCGGTTGTATGGTCCTCGACGGCCTGGTGCGTCGCAGTTCGCAGGTTCGCCTGCTGCGCAACAACGTGGTGCAGTGGACTGGCGAAATCGAATCGCTCCGCCGCTTCAAGGACGACGTCCGCGAAGTGAAGCAGAACTTCGATTGCGGTATCACGCTGCGTAACAACAACGACATCGCGGTGGGTGACCAGCTCGAAGTGTTTGAAGTCAAGGAAGTGGCGCGTACGCTGTAAAAAGCGTCCCGCCCATCAAGATGAGTCGTCACAAGCAACAGAAGAAAATCCCCGGCGGCCGCCTGTTGCGGCTCGCCGACCAGATCCAGAAGGATCTGGCCGAAATGATTCAGCGCGAGATCCCGATCTCGCGTGCAGGATTGATCACGCTCAGCGAAGTCGAGCTGTCGGCCGATTATGCCCACGCCCAGGTGTATTTCACGGTGCTGGGCGCCGAACCCGACGTCGCTGTCGCGGCACTGAACGAAAAGGCCGGTTACCTGCATTCGCTGTTGTTCAAGCGCCTGCATATCCACACGGTGCCGACCCTGCATTTCCACTTCGACGAACAACGGTCGCGTGGCATGGTCATGGCGCACCTGATCAACCAGGCCAACACGCCCGGCGTGCTGGCCGATGAGATCATGCCTGCCAGCCCGATGGATTCGACCGACGACGATGCGCGTCTGGAGATTTCTCCGGCGGAACCTCACGTCCCTGACGACCAGCGCGGCTAAGCCGTCGCTGCGTCCATTTTTCTCGACGATTCCGATGGCTTCCCGACGCGGGTGTGCGCTCGACGGTGTGTTGTTGCTGGACAAGCCAGAAGGCCTGTCGAGCAACCACGCGCTGCAGCGGGCAAGGCGCATCCTGGATGCGCGCAAGGCGGGGCACACGGGAACACTTGACCCGTTCGCCACCGGGCTGATGGTCCTGTGTTTCGGCGAGGCCACCAAGTTTTCCGCCGACATGTTCCATGCCGACAAGACTTACGTGGCCGATGTCGTGCTGCGGGAAGAGACCGATACGGGCGACCGGACCGGTCTGCCGGTGACCTACGACGGCCAGGTGGTCGACGCCCCGGTGGACGAGGAAAAGATCCGCGCCGTCCTGTCACGCTTCGTCGGTAGCATCGATCAGTTGCCGCCGATGTATTCGGCGCTCAAGCGCGATGGCAAGCCGCTGTACGAATATGCGCGGCAGGGCATCGAGCTGGAACGCGAAACGCGGCGCATCACCATTTTTTCGATTCAATTGCTGTCTTGCACCGAATCCGGTTTTTCGATGGAAGTCAGTTGCAGCAAGGGCACCTATATCCGCACATTGGCGCAGGATATCGGTCGCATGCTGGGATGCGGCGCGCATCTTGGCGCGTTGCGCAGGACCCGCACCGCGGGCTTCGACATCAGCCAGGCCGTCACGCTGGAAGGTCTTGAAGCACTGACGGTGGCGGCGACGGCGTTGATGCCCATCGAAGCCCTGCTCGCGCCCCTGCCGGTGGTCACCATCGATCAGGCCAGGGCAGCGAAGTTCATGCAGGGCCAAAAACTACAGTTCGAGACAGCAGGGCAGACGGCAGGCGAGGCCAACGCGATCGCCGAGCCGGATGCGGAAACGATTTTGACAAGGGCGCGTGTGCACGGCCCTGACAGCAAATTTCTGGGAACGGCACGCTGCATAGGCGGTTGGCTGCAGCCCGACAGATTGATTTCTTTCAAGGAAACGACATGACACGCGCACTGCGCAACGTAGCGATCATCGCTCACGTCGACCACGGCAAGACCACGCTGGTGGACCAGCTGCTTCGCCAATCCGGCACCTTCCGCGAGAACCAGCAGATGGGCGAGCGGATCATGGACTCGAACGATCTCGAAAAAGAACGCGGGATCACGATTCTGGCCAAGAACTGTGCCGTGGAATACGAAGGCACGCACATCAACATCGTCGACACCCCGGGACACGCGGACTTCGGCGGTGAAGTCGAGCGCGTCATGTCGATGGTCGACGGCGTGCTGCTGCTGGTCGATGCCGTTGAAGGCCCGATGCCCCAGACGCGTTTCGTGACGCGCAAGGCGCTGGCCCTGGGCCTCAAGCCCATCGTCGTGATCAACAAGGTGGACCGTCCGGGCGCGCGCCCTGACTGGGTCATCAACCAGACCTTCGACTTGTTCGACAAGCTGGGCGCGACCGAAGAACAGCTGGACTTCACGATTGTCTACGCATCGGGTCTGAACGGCTATGCCGGCCTGACCGAAGACGTGCGTTCGGGCGACATGAAGCCGCTGTTCGAAACGATCCTGAGCAAGGTGCCAGTGCGTGACGACGACCTCGACGGTCCGTTGCAGCTGCAGATCATCTCGCTGGAATACTCGACCTACGTCGGCAAGATCGGCGTGGGCCGCATCTCGCGCGGCAAGGTCAAGGCGCTGCAGGACGTGGTCGTGAAGTTCGGCCCCGACAGCGCGCCAATCAAGGGCCGCATCAACCAGGTGCTGAAGTTCCGTGGCCTGGAACGCGAGATCGTTGATGAAGCCCAGGCGGGCGACATCGTGCTGATCAACGGTATCGAAGAACTGGGTATCGGCTGCACCGTTTGCGCACCGGACGTCCAGGACGCGCTGCCGATGCTGAAGGTCGACGAGCCGACGCTGACGATGAACTTCTGCGTGAACACGTCGCCGCTGGCCGGCCGTGAAGGCAAGTTCATTACCAGCCGTCAGCTGCGTGAACGTCTGGACCGCGAACTCAAGGCCAACGTGGCCCTGCGTGTGCGTGACACCGGCGACGATACGATTTTTGAAGTGTCGGGCCGCGGCGAACTGCACCTGACGATTCTGCTGGAAAACATGCGCCGTGAAGGCTACGAGCTGGCCGTGTCGCGCCCGCGCGTGGTGTTCAAGGAAATCGACGGGGTCAAGCACGAGCCGTTCGAACTGCTGACCATCGACCTGGAAGACGCTCACCAGGGCGGCGTGATGGAAGAGCTGGGCCGCCGCAAGGGCGAACTGCTCGACATGGCGTCCGACGGCAAGGGCCGCACGCGTCTGGAATACCGCGTGCCGGCACGTGGCCTGATCGGCTTCCAGGGCGAATTCATGACGCTGACGCGCGGTACTGGCCTTGCCAGCCACGTGTTTGACGAATACGCACCGGTCCGTGAAGGCGGCGTGGGCGATCGTCACAACGGCGTGCTGATCAGCCAGGACGACGGCGATGCCGTGGCCTACGCACTGTGGAAGCTGCAGGATCGCGGCCGCATGTTCGTGAAGCCGGGCGATGCACTGTACGAAGGCATGATCATCGGTATCCACAGCCGCGACAACGACCTGGTCGTGAACCCGATCAAGGGCAAGCAGCTGACCAACGTGCGCGCGTCGGGTACCGACGAAGCCGTGCGCCTGGTGCCGACGATCCAGATGTCGCTCGAATACGCAGTGGAATTCATTGCCGACGACGAGCTGGTGGAAATCACGCCAAAGAACATCCGTCTGCGCAAGCGTCACCTGAAAGAACACGATCGCAAGCGCGCGAGCCGCGAGTCGAACTGATTCCTGGTGATCGGGTAAGAAAAGAAAGAGGCTTCGGCCTCTTTTTTTTCGCCTGTTCAGGATGCTCTGGCGGTACCCGGGCAGGGGAGTCGTCATGTGCGTCTGGCGGTGCAGCGCGCTTTGATGCTCGACGCTGGCAAGGCGTTCAGCGCGGCGTCAGTGAATCGTCATCGCTCATTAATGAGCATGTTCATTTTTATGCAACAGTGGACGTCTACGCTGCGAGCCTTGTTGTTAACACAACACGACCCGTCCCGGAGACCGCACGACATGTCCACGCCCCGCCTTGTCCGATCCACGCAGTCCCCTGTGCCCCAGGCCGCGCTGCCGCGCCTGCTGGTGGCGCTGGTGCTGCCGCTTTGCCTTACCCTGACTGCCTGTGGAGGGGACGACGATTCCGCATCGAATGGCGGCACGCCCGCGACCAGCCCTGCGCCGCAAATGAAGTGCGCGCCGTGACCGGCCCGTGCCGACACCTGATGGCTGATCCAAGTTTGCCGACCTGCAACGGCTGATCCCACGCTTCGACTTCAGCCTGCCTGCCCCTTCATCCGCACGCCCTGTGGCGTGCCCTGATCACAAGAATCCCCCATGACCGAATCGCTTTCACGCCGCCGTTTCCTGCGCAACACCGCCACTGCCGCAGGCGCGACCATGGCGTTCTCGATGTTCCCGCCGTCGATCCGCAAGGCCCTGGCCATTGCCGCCAACAACCGTACGGGCACGATCCAGGACGTCGAACACATCGTCATTTTCATGCAGGAAAACCGGTCGTTCGACCACTACTTCGGCACGATGCAAGGCGTGCGCGGCTTTGCCGACCGCTTCCCGATTCCGGTGGCCGACTCGCCCGACTTCAGCAACAAGACCGTCTGGTACCAGCGGTACGAGACGGCCGCGACTGGCGCGCCGCGCGTGCTGGCGCCGCAGCACAACGACACCACGCAAAACTTCGCGTTGATCCGCACGGCCGGCACGCCGCATCTGTTCCCCGACGCACAAGAGGCCTGGGACGATGGCAAGATGACCAACTGGCCCGACTACAAGCGCCCGGCGTCGATGGTGTATTACAAGCAGGCAGACATTCCCTTCCAGTTCGCCCTGGCCAATGCGTTTACGGTGGGCGACGCGAACCACTGCTCGTTCAGCGGGGGCACCAATCCGAACCGCTGCTTTCTGTACACCGGCACCAACCATGGCAAGGACGATGCCAGCAAGCCGGGCGTCTACAACGGCCCGGCGGTGGACAACTCGTACAACCAGCTGCGCAATGGCGCCATCACCGCGGGCTACACGTGGGTGACGTATGCCGAGCGCCTGGAAGACGCAGGCGTGAGCTGGCAGGTCTATCAGAACAATGAAAAAGAGTTCTATGCCCTGAACTCGCTGTTTGGCTTCAAGACCTTCCGCGAGGCCAACGCCGCCAGCGCGCCGACCTTGTCACCCACCCGCACGCCGCGCCAGCAGGCCTTGTACGAAAAGGGTATCAAGACGCGCGACCTGGACCTGCTCAAGGCCGATGTGATTGCCGGCAAGCTGCCCAAGGTCAGCTGGATCTGCGCCACCTCGTCGGGCTCGGAGCACCCCAGCGCGTCGAGCCCCGCCCAGGGCGCGGCGTATACGGCGCAAGTGCTGGATGCGCTGACCGCCAATCCCGACGTGTGGAGCAAGACGGTCCTGATCCTGAACTTTGATGAGAACGACGGCCTGTTCGATCACATGCCGCCACCCGCGCCACCGTCCTATCTCAAGTACGACGCCAGCCCGGCGCTTGCCCAGATGGCCGGCGCCACCACCGTGGACGCCAGCGACGAATACCTGGGCGAAGACATCGGCGGCATCAAGGCGGTCGAAAACTACAAGCATCGTCCGTACGGCCTTGGCCCGCGCGTGCCGCTGTACGTCATCTCGCCCTGGAGCAAGGGCGGCTGGGTGAACTCGCAGGTCTTCGACCAGACCTCGACCATCCGCTTCGTCGAAGCCCGTTTCGGCGTGAAGGAACCCAACATCAGCCCGTGGCGCCGTGCCGTGGTCGGTGACATGACCTCGTGCTTCAACTTCGTCAACCCGAATGACGACGACGTGGTCAAGACCTTCCCGGAAACCGCGACCCGCGACGCGGCCAGCCGCGCGCTTGGCAAGACCACGACACCGGCGCCATCGGCCCAGGTCGTGCTGCCTGTGCAGGCGCCAGGTACCCGCAAGTCGCGCGCCTTGCCGTACGAACTCCACACCAGCAGCGTGGTTGCCGTGGGCGCGGGCAAGGTCGACCTGATTTTTGCCAACAGCGGTGCCGCTGCCGCCGTGTTTCATGTGTACGACCGCAAGCATCTGGACGCCGTGCCACGCCGGTATACGGTCGAAGCCGGCAAACAATTGACGGGATCGTGGGACGTGGCCGCCGACAAGGGGGCGTACGACCTGTGGGTGCTGGCGCCCAACGGTTTCCATCGCCATTTCACGGGTACCGTGGCGGCGTCGGGCGCCAATCCCGAAGTCCAGGTCTGCTATGCGCCGGCCGAAAACCAGGTCTGGGTCAAGGTGCACAACACCGGCTCGGCGGCGGCCAATGTGTCGATCAAGTCCAACGCCTATCGCACCGACGGTCCGTGGACCCTGTCCGTCGCGCCGCAGGGCGAGGGCGTGCAGAGTTGGACCCTGGCCGACAGCGGCGGCTGGTACGACTTTACGGTCACCGTGCCGGGCGCGGCCGGTTACAGCCGCCGTTTTGCGGGCCGCCTGGAAACCGGCAAGGACTCCGTGTCGGATCCGGCCATGGGTGGCACGGCGATCGCTGAACAGGTGAAGGTGGCCTGACGACGAATCGCGCTACAGATCTGAAAAGCGCTGCCGATAACCCCCGTACATGAATACGTAATAGCACGAACATCCGTCACCGCCCTGGTGGCGATGTTCGGGCAGGCAACAGGGGATGGCATGAGCGCAGTACTGCACGATTCGGGAATTTCCTTGGCCGCGGAGCCGCGCGCGGCCAAGGCCCCACGCACGGGTGGGTCCACCCTGCGCACCAAGCTGCTGGCCATGGTTGCACTGGCAGTCCTGCTGCTGGTGGGCGTGCAATCGTGGTCGATCTACAGCGAACGCCAGCTGATGATCGCCACCAAGCAGACCGAAATCACGTCCGTGGCGCAGTCGGCCTGGGGCGTCGTCAATCACTTCTATCAACAGCAACAGGCCGGCAAGCTGTCGCAGGAAGCGGCCCAGGCCGCCGCCATCGAATCGCTGATGGGCATGCGCTACGGCGGCACGGACGGCCGGTCCGAATACATTTTCGTGACGGCATCGAGCGGCATCATCGTGATGAACGGCGGCAACCCGTCGTTTGCAGGATCCAACTCGATCACCCGCAGCGGCGACAAGCGCGATCCGACGGCCGTGATGGCCGAACGCATCGCTGCCATGCGCGCCGGCGGCGGCACCAGCTTCATCAATATCCAGTTCGTGCGCCCGGGCGGCACCGAACCGTCGCCCAAGCTGAACATCTACAAGCTGCACGAGCCGTGGGGCTGGGCCATCGGTACCGGCGTCTTCATGGACGACCTGCAGCAGATGGTGCGCGAGCGCATCATTCACGGCGCCATCCTGGCCGTAATCCTGACCCTGATCCTGCTGGCCGGTGGCTGGGTGATCTCGCGCAAGGTGCTGTCGCAGATCGGCGGTGAGCCGAGCGACGTCATTGCCGTCATGAACCGCGCAGCCCACGGCGATCTGTCGCAACCCCTGCCCAACTCGACACCAGGCAGCGTGCTGCACGGTTTCGCGACCATGTCGGGATCGGTCCGCGGCCTGATTTCCAAGGTGCGTGACGAAGCGGTGGAAATGAAGCGTGATTCGCAGCGTATTGCCGAGTCGGTTGCGCAAGTGACGGCAGCATCGTCGGCGCAAAGCGATGCGACATCGTCGATGGCGGCGGCGGTGGAAGAGCTGACCGTGTCGGTCGCCCACATCTCGGACGCCGCGATCGAAACGCAGCGCAATTCCGAAGGCGTGGCCCAGAAGTGCCGCGACGGTGAAGTGCAGGTAACGGGCGCAGCCGATGGCATGAAGCGCATTGCGACCGCCGTGGGCGAAGCATCAGAAAAGATCCGCGGTCTGGAAGCCCGCGCGCTGCAGATCAATTCGATCGCCGCATCGATCAAGGAAATCGCAGGCCAGACCAACCTGCTGGCACTGAACGCCGCGATTGAAGCGGCCCGCGCCGGCGAGCAAGGCCGTGGCTTCAGCGTCGTGGCCGACGAAGTGCGCAAGCTGGCCGAGCGGACTTCGTCTGCCACGGTCGAAATCGAAGAGATGGTCAGCGCCGTGCAGCGCGAGACGTCCGAATCGACCGAAACCATGGAGCACATCCTGCCGATGGTGACGGAAGGCACGCAACTGGCGGATCAGGTGGCCGTGTCGCTGCGCGAAATCCGCTTGAGCGCCGATGCGTCGCTGGAACGCGTGCGTGAAGTGGCCAACGCCACCAAGGAACAATCGGCGGCCAGCACGTCGATTGCCCAGCAAGTCGAAAGCATTGCGCAGATGGTGGAAGAGACCACGGCGGCAATGGGCGAGACGGCCCGGTCGGCGCAGGAAATGCGCGACATGGCGGAACGCCTGGATCGCCTGGTGGGCACCTTCAAGGTGTGATTTTTCGCACGGTGCATGGAAAAAGCCGACTCGGGTGAGTCGGCTTTTTTTTCGTCTTGCCGGGGCGATCGACCTTGCGTCAGTCCTTTTTCGCCAGCGACTCCAGCGCGTCCCCCGTCATGCGCACGATGCGCCATTCCGGCATCACCACCGCGCCCATCGCCTCGTAGAAATCGATGGCTGGCTGGTTCCAGTCCAGCACGCTCCACTCGAAGCGCGCACACCCGCGTTCCACCGCCAGCGCGGCCAGACGCGTCAGCATCGCCTTGCCAAGGCCCTTGCCGCGATGGTCTGGATGCACGTACAGGTCTTCCAGATAGAGCCCCTTGCGGCCAAGGAAGGTCGAATAGTTGTGAAAGAAGAGGGCGTACCCAATCACGGCGCCATCGACCTCGGTCGTCAGGCATTCCGCGGCAGGGTGCGGGCCGAACAGCGCGTCCTGCAGAAGTTCGTCGGTCGCAATAAACAGATGCGTCAGTTTTTCGTACTCGGCCAAGCCGCGCATCAGGTCGGTGATCGGGCCGACGTCGGCAGGGGTGGCGGCGCGGACGTGCTGGGCGGGCAGAGTGGACATGGTTCGGCGGGTGAAGTGAGGCGACGGGCTGAGATTCTAGCCGACCGGTCCGATCAGCTCCCGACATGCGTTGCAGCATGTCGACGACCGCGGTCCCCGGGATATCCCTGTCCGTAAAAATACGACACGTGTGCCGATTTTCTGTAACAATACGCGTTCTCATTTACATCCACCCCGGACCGCGTTCATGCCTGCTCGCCGCTTCATCCTCCGCCCCCACATGATCGCGACTTTGCTCGCCCTGCAAACGCTCAGCGCTCATGCGCAATTAACGGCGCAATCAACGGCGCAATCAACGGCGCCGTCTGCGGCACAGCCGTCGGCCGAAGCCACCACGCTGTCGACCGTGAACGTCAACGCCAGCGCCGACGCCTCGGCCGAAGGCGTGCCGGAAGCCTACGCAGGCGGGCAGGTGGCTCGCGGCGGCCGTGTCGGCATCCTTGGCAACCTCGACACCATGAGCACGCCGTTCACCAGCACCAGCTACACCAACGAGCTGATCCAGGACCAGCAGGCACAAAGCGTCGCCGACGTGCTGCTCAACGACCCGTCGGTGCGCAGCGCGCGCGGCTTCGGCAACTTCCAGGAACTGTATGTGGTGCGCGGCTTTCCGGTGTATTCGGACGACATCTCGTACAACGGCCTGTACGGCATGCTCCCCCGCCAATACATCGCGTCCGAATTCTTTGAACGCGTCGAAGTCCTGCGCGGCGCAAACACCTTCTTGAACGGCGCGGCACCGGCCGGCAGCGGCATCGGCGGCGCCATCAACCTGCTGCCCAAGCGCGCGCCCAACGAACCGCTGAACCGCGTGGGCTTCGGCCTGCAGACCGGCGGCCAGAAGTCGGTCAACTTCGACTTTGCCCGTCGTTTTGGTCCGGACGACAGCGTCGGCCTGCGGCTGATCGGCGCTCGCCGCGATGGCGGGACGGGTGTGGATCGCGAAGAACGCGAAGTGTCGGCCATGGGCATCGGCCTGGACTGGCGCGGCTCGCGGGCGCGTCTGTCCGCCGACGTGGGTTACCAGAACAGCACCTTGAACGCAGGTCGGCCCAGTGTCACGCCCCTGGCCGGCGCGCCGATCCCGCGCGCGCCAGATGCGTCGTCCAACTTTGCGCAGCCTTGGACGGTCGCCAAGGAACGCGACACGTTTGCGACCTTGCGTGGCGAATACGACATTACCGATCAGGTGACGGCGTGGGCGGCGGGCGGGGTGCGGCGAGGGAGTGAATTCAATTCGTTGGCCAATCCGCGGGTGTTGAACGCCGCGGGGGATACCACGGCCTCGCGTTTCGATAACGCGCGCGAAGACCGCATCAGCACCGGCGAAATTGGCTTGCGTGCCAAGGTGCGCACTGGCAGCGTGGGGCACACAATCGTCGCGTCCGTTACGACGTACAACTCGCGGTCCGCCAACGCCTTCGTGACCGCGCCTGCAGCCAATGCCACATTGAGCAACCTGTACGCGCCCATCGACCGGCTGCCTGCCGGGCTGGGAACGCCGTCCAACGACATGACCAACCCGTCGTTGACCAACAAGGTCGAGACCCGCAGCTTCGCGTTGGCCGACACCCTGGCGTTCTATGACGACCGGGTGCTGCTCACCTTGGGGCTGCGCCGCCAGACACTCGAGCAGACCAGCTACGCCTACACCACGCTGGCTCCGTCGCCCACGTCGGACAAGACCAGGATCACGCCGGTTGCAGGCGTCATCTTCAAGGCCACCAACTGGATGTCGGTGTACGGCAACTACATCGAAGGCCTGGTGCGCGGTCCGATAGCCCCTGCATTGACCAGCAACTTCGAGGTCAGCAATCGAGGCGAAATCTTTGCCCCCTACGTTGCCAAGCAAAAGGAGATCGGCGCCAAGTTCGATGCGGGCCGTATCGGGGGCAGCGTGGCGTTCTTCCACACGACCCAGCCCATCTCTGGCTACACGCCTAACGTGGTCGCTCCTGGCGCCATGCCCACCGTTCTGTTCGGCCCGTATGGCGAGCAACGCAATCGCGGTCTGGAATTTTCCGTGTACGGCGAGCCGGTACGCGGCGTACGCGTGCTGGGCGGCCTGACCTTGCTGGATGCCGAGCAGACGAAGACCCAGAACGGCGCCACGGACGGCAAAGACGTCATCGGCGTGCCGGAGCGCCAGTTGAACATTGGCGCCGAATGGGACATCCCAGGCGTACGCAACCTGGCCGTCAACGCCCGCGCGGTCTACACGTCCAAGCAGTTCGCGAACGCCACCAACACGCAAACCGTGCCGTCATGGACCCGCTTCGACCTGGGCGCGCGCTACCTGATCGACATCGGCAACAACCGCACGCTGACGATGCGGGCACGCATCGACAACCTGTTCGACCGCAACTACTGGGCATCGGCAGGCGGCTCGCCGGGGTCGAACTACCTCGTGCTGGGCGCGCCGCGGACGTTCTACGTGACCGGCACCATCGACTTCTAAGGAAACACACCCATGCGCAGGGCCTTGACCCTTATTCATCGATGGGCGGGCCTGACGGTTGCGCTGTTCCTCATCGTCGCCGGCCTGACCGGCGCCATCACCTCGTGGGACCACGAACTCGACGAGTGGTTGAACGAGGATCTTTATAAAACCGACAGCCGCGGCGAATTCCGGAACCCCCTGGACCTCGCCGCCGCCATCGAAGCCGCCGACCCGCGCGCCCGCGTCACCTACGTCGCCCTGAATTTCGAGGAAGGCCACAACGCCGGCTACTTCGTCGAACCCCGCATCGACCCCGCCACCGGCACCCCCTACGCGCTCGGCTACAACGCCGTCTTCGTCGACCCCGTCACCGCCAGAATCGCCGGCCAACGCGACACCACCGCCGTGTCCCTGTCCCGCGAAAACCTCATGCCGTTCTTGCGGACGGTGCATTACAGCCTGCACATCCCCAGCATGTGGGGCACCGACCGCATCGGCTACTGGATCATGGGCACCGTCGCGCTGATCTGGCTGATCGACAGCTTTGTCGGCTTCTACCTGACGACACCGCGCAAACTGCGGCTGCCTTCGATTCCCCATCGGCGTGATGCCGCGACCTGGTGGCAACGATGGAAACCCGCGTGGATGGTGCGGCGGAGGGCAGGGGGCTACAAGCTGAACTTTGACCTGCACCGGGCAGGCGGGTTGTGGGTGTGGGGCATCATCATTGTGGTGGCCTTTACCTCGTTCTCGTTGAATCTGTACCGCGAGGTGTTTTATCCGGTGCTGTCTTTGGTTTCCAAGACCACGCCTGGGCCGTATGAGACGCGAACGATGGCGCCGCTAGGGACATTCATCGAACCCAAACTGAGCTTCGCGCAAGTCGTGCCGATGGCCGCGTTGGCCGCGAAGGAACGCGGCTTCGCCACGCCGCCGGGTGGGGTGTATTACGAAGGGCGGTATGGGTTCTATAACGTGTCGTTCTTTAACCCTGGCGGCGATCATGACCAGGGCGGCATGGGCCTGTCGAATCTTTATCTGGATGCGAACACCGGCGCAGTGCTGAGCGAGAACCAGCCCTGGAAGGGAACGGTGGCCGATGTGTTCGTGCAGTTGCAGTTCCCGCTGCATTCCGGACGCATTCTGGGAATGCCGGGGCGGATCATGATGTCGTTGATGGGGTTGATGGTGGCGATGTTATCGGTGACGGGGGTGGTGATCTGGGCGAAGAAGCGGCGGGCGCGGGTGCTGCAGGCAAGAATTTGACCGGTTCTAGTCGGTCAACCTTAGTTCTGTGACCCGGGTACGCCTATTGATTTCGTTGATCGTATTTGTCTGATTCGAAAATAATTGTCTTCAGCTTGCCTTAAATTCCCTGCTCTGAAAAAACGCAAAGGCCGAACCCTCATCGCCTTGGGACATGCGTAACTCTCCTGATTGTTCGTCGATCTCCGAATGAAAATTTCGAAGGTCAACCGAGACAGGTATTGTTCCAAGGTCAGTTCCTGCAACGATGAACTGCAAGGTAGTGTCCAGCCTAAATACCGCTGAAGTTAGATCGGTTGGTAGGGCGGCGGAGCCTATAGTGATTGGCCCGATTAAAACGGGGCAGCGTTCACCCTTCAACAAGTTGTATGCCAAGTTGACATCCCTCATATCTTCAAGAGAAAAGGCAAACTCTCTCGGAAGGACGAACTCTGAGTCCAGAGCTCTAGCTATTCTGCTCAAGCGGCCTAGGGTAGATGCATATGCGAGTAGTGGACTTAGCTTTTTTACGTCAAACTCCGACGCAGTCATGGGGATCCGTTTGTGCTCGAAGCAGAACTCGAGCCGCATCGTTCTGGCAGAAAGGACCTCGTGCGCCCAATCGCCAATTTGTCCTAGGTCATCCAGCTCTCGGAGCGGACGCTTATAAATTGAGTCTTCGCGATAGCTAAGCGTGAGGGTGACCTTACCCTCTCGCAACAGACGAGCCTGAAAGGTAAATAGCGACGAGTCTTCCTCGGGATCAAATGCGATGCCGCCTTGACCTGCGTACTTCCGGCAGTTAAATGACAATGGTGGAGCCGAGTTTATGGTGTATTTTTCGCCAGGATAAATACGCACTATTGCTTTTGTCGTTGTAGAAGGTGTTATTGACAGTATCCCTACATTCGAATCATCCATGCCCAATTCGGTCATCAACGCTGATCCGCCGAAGCGTATCGAAACCCCGTCAATTTCGGCAGGTGTTCCAAAACGCACGGATTCTGCTAGTTGCTCGGCGCCGCGTTGAGAGCCAGCAAGCGTAAGCTCAAATGGCACTTTGACTGAATGGTCTTTTGGCGCCAAGTGGTAGCTCTCGTGCCCGTTTTTGACTTCGACTTTGACGGCTAGACGCGGGTCAATCGACGAGAGGTGTTGCTCTCGCTCCATTGCTAGGTCTGCAAGAGCGGTGCTCCTCTCGGCAAGCGGCTTGAAGATCTGTTTTAGGTAAGCGACGAAGTCGTCCTTGTCCTCCAGCCTCTGAGTTTTGGGTATGTTTATCCTAGCTGTGCCGTCGCCCGACAAACGTTTGCCGTGAGCAGTCGCCCAATCCTGAACGTGCAGCCAATATAGTGCGCCATCTCCCGTAACCCTAACGATGAAGACGGGTATTGGATTTCGTGCGTACTGCCGGAGGCGTGACTTCGCTACAGGAGCTATGACGTTGCCGTGTTTCTTGTTTTCAGCAGTCGCTTTAGCCTGCACCAAGAACCGATGTCCGCCAAATTCAGCGATATCCGGTTCAACAGTTAGGTCATATCCAACATCTATAAGATCTTTTCCTACTGTCCAGGACCACGTAATGAACAACCGCCCAACATCGATCTCGCCAAGTCTGCCTGTTCGTTCGGTGCTTGCAAAGTTCATCTGCGATGTATGCCTTGGTCGAATATGCGAAACGAATTAAATAGAGACCGAACCATTTTACTCTTGAAAAGATTACGGCACTCACCCTATCCGCCCGCACTCTCACAAATAATCGCGGCACGAAATAGTTTATCGAATAATCGTCATCGATCTGAGTGCCGTCCTTAGAAGATGTCGACATAAGTGCACTCTCTAGAGTGGGAACTCGGCGTATGACGAAACATATCTCGAATTCCGCCTTGGAGCACCTAGCAGCGTGAAATTCTAGGCGGCATTATGTGTACCGCTGCTGTCGAGACTACTTTCAAAGTGCAGGGTGCCTACTGCCAACGATCTTCGTGCGTCGGCCATCGACAACGTTGGTGCGTCGAGGCGTGCGTTGTGGGTTGACACGCGGAAGCACCCGCGCGAACATCCCTCCGGATGACGCAGTGCACCAGTCTCTCGGTTGCCGCGCATTTTCGTTCCGGTCGCCGCGGCGCTTCAACCTTCGGCGCGACCTATCCAGCTCACAGCGCCCGCAGTGGTGAGCGATTGACTCTCAGACAGGATCGGCATGGAAGCCTATGTTCTTGACTGGGCCAATCTTCTGCTGCGCTGGCTCCACATCATTGTGGCCATCGCCTGGATAGGCTCTTCCTTCTACTTCGTCTGGCTCGACAACAGCCTCCTCAAGCCGCAAGACCCGGCGCTCCTGAACAAAGGCGTATCGGGTGAGTTGTGGGCGGTGCACGGCGGCGGTTTCTACAATCCCCAGAAATACATGGTGGCGCCCAAGCGGTTGCCCGAGCATCTGCACTGGTTCTATTGGGAAAGCTACTTCACGTGGATGTCGGGCTTTGCGCTCTTCCTGACCCTGTACCTGTTCAACGCGCAAACCTACCTGATCGACAAGAATGTGTTCGACTGGAGCCCGGTGGCGGCGGTCAGCGCGGCGCTGGCGATGCTGGTGGTGGGCTGGGTGGTCTATCACGTCATCTGTACGATGGCTGGCACCGAAGAGGGGTCGGACCTGAAGGTGGGCATTGCGGTCAGCGTATTTATCGTGCTGGCGTCGTGGGTGGCCTGTCAGTTGTTTTCGGGCCGGGCGGCGTTTCTGCTGACCGGCGCGATGATCGCGACGATCATGAGCGCGAACGTGCTGATGGTGATCATTCCCGGGCAGCGCAAGGTGGTGGCGGCGATGCGGGCGGGGCAGCCGGTCGATCCGATTTATGGAAAGCTGGGCAAGCAGCGCAGCGTCCACAACACCTATTTCACGCTGCCGGTCATTTTCGCGATGCTGTCGAATCACTACAGCATGGTGTATTCGGCCAAGCACAATTGGATCGTGCTGGTCGTGCTGATGTTGGCGGGTGCGCTGATCCGCCAGTATTTCGTGCTGCGGCATAAGGGTGTGAATCAGGTCGGGTATCCGATTGCGGGTGTGGCGCTGATTATCGCGATCGCTGTCTGGATTGCTCCGGCATCAGTGACTGCCCCGGCTCCGGCCAAGACAGCATTTACCGAAGCCGATACCGCGCAGGTGCAGCAGATCATCGGCCAGCGCTGCGCGATGTGTCATAACGCGGTGGTGCAGAACAAGGGTATCCAGCTGGATACGCCTGCCACGCTGACCTCGCACGCGCAGGCGGTGTATCAGCAGGCGGTGGTGCAGAAGACCATGCCGATGGCGAATGCGACCGGCATGACGGATGAGGAACGCGCACTGCTGGGCCGGTGGTTCCTGGCGGGGGCGCCCGCGCCAAAGTAGTCGGGCGGGGTCTTGTCCATCGCGCATTCCCAGGCGCGAATCGAGGGCGGCTTGCGGGCCGCCCTCGTCATTTACAATGCCCGGCATGTCTCGCCACCACGGCGAGCCCGGCATTCCAGATAAAAGGGCCTCCCCATGATCATCAAACCGCGCGTGCGTGGATTCATCTGCGTGACTACCCATCCGGTTGGCTGCGAAGCCAATGTCAAGGAACAGATCGATTACGTGACCGCTCAGGGTCCGATCGCCAATGGGCCGAAGCGCGTGCTGGTGATCGGTGGTTCGACGGGGTATGGCCTGGCTGCGCGCATTTCCGCTGCGTTCGGGTCGGATGCGGCAACGTTGAGCGTGTTCTTTGAACGTGCCGGGACCGAATCGAAGCCGGCGACGGCAGGCTGGTACAACACGGCCGCGTTCGAAAAGCTGGCGACGGCCAAGGGTCTGTATGCGCGCGGCATCAATGGCGACGCGTTCTCTGACGCCGTGAAGCAGCGCACGATAGCCGTGATCAAGGAAGACCTGGGCCAGGTGGACCTGGTGGTGTATAGCCTGGCATCGCCGCGCCGCACGCACCCCAAGACGGGGGAAGTCTTCAATTCGACGCTCAAGCCGGTCGGCAAGTCGATCACGGTGCGCGGTATCGATACCGACAAGGAAGTGGTCAAGGACGTGACGCTGGAGCCGGCCAGCGAAAAGGAAATCGCCGACACCGTGGCCGTGATGGGTGGCGAGGACTGGCAGATGTGGATCGACGCGCTGCAGGAAGCCGGTGTGCTGGCCGAAGGCGCAAAGACGACTGCCTTTACCTACCTGGGCGAGAAGGTGACGCACGATATTTACTGGAACGGTTCGATTGGCGCTGCCAAGAAGGATCTGGACCAGAAGGTGCTGGGCATTCGCGAGAAGCTGGCGGCCACGGGTGGCGATGCGCGCGTGTCGGTGCTGAAGGCGGTCGTGACACAGGCAAGCTCGGCGATTCCGGTGATGCCGCTGTACCTGTCGTTGCTGTTCAAGGTCATGAAGGCCAAGGGCACGCATGAAGGCTGCATCGAGCAGGTGTATGGCCTGTACAAGGACAGCCTGTACGGCAGCACCCCGCATCTGGATGAGGAAGGGCGCCTGCGCGCGGACTACAAGGAACTGGACCCGGCGGTGCAGGAAGAAGTGCAGCGTCTGTGGGATGAGGTCACGACCGAGTCGATTTACACGCAGACGGATTTTGCGGGCTACAAGAAGGACTTTCTGCGCTTGTTCGGCTTCGAGATCGATGGCGTCGACTACAACGCCGACGTGAACCCGGACGTGCAGATCCCGAACGTCGTCCAGGTGTAAGGCTGGCGGGTCAAGGGGGGCACCCAGTCAGCGCCCCGTCATCACCGGGTCATACAAGGCCGGGCGAAAAGACGGCGTTGCCGGGGCAGGGGTATACTGCCTGCTGCTCCGGGGTGTGTCCGCGCGGTTGTTTGCGGACGCTGAGATGACCATACCGAACCCGCGAACTTGACTCGGTTCATACCGACGTAAGAAGAGCTGTCTGCCGAACTGCGGCCTTGGGGCCGCACCCTGCACGACTTCCCTGATCTTGATGTGACGGGAAGCCGGTAGCCGCAGGATCGGCAGCGAATGGCGAGTGTCTGCCACGCTTTCGGAGCAAGGATCCGGTTTCGACCGGCCTGGAACGCCAAGGCTCCGACGAGGCACCCTGTGACACACGCCGACCCCGCCGCACCGGGCATTGCGCCCGACCTGCTTGCGGATCTCCTTGCATTCATTGACACGCCGCAGACCGATGCCGCGTCGCAAACTGCCGCCTCCGCCGACCGTGACGACGCTGCCTTCAACGCATTGGCGCTGCGCCTGTTCGCCCATCAGTTCCAGCACAACGCCGCGTTTCGCCGGTACTGCCAGCAGCAGGGCAAGACCGCGCGCACCGTGCGCCACTGGCGCGACATTCCGGCGGTGCCGATCAATGCCTTCAAGGACCTGACGCTGAGCTGCGTGCCGCCCGAACACTGCGAACGCGTGTTCATGACCAGCGGCACGACGCGCGGCGATGTGAAGGGCCGTCATTACCATCCCCACTTGCAGGTGTACGACCTGTCGATGCGGCGGCATTTTGCCGAGCGCGTGATGCGGGGTGTGCCGCGCATGCGAATGGGCATCGTGTTCCCGACCGAGGCGATGATGCCCAACTCGTCGCTTGCGCATTACCTGGCGTTGGCCAAGGAGCATTTCGGGACGGACGACAGCGCCTATTTCATTGGCCCCGACGGCCTGGATGCCAACGCGCTGCGCGACACCTTGCTGGACGTGGTGAAGCAGGGCGAGCCGTATGCCTTGCTGGGCGCGAGCTACAGCCTGGTGCATGCCATGGACGCGTTGCGCGAGCAGGGCGTTGCGGTCAAGTTGCCGCCGGGCAGCCGGTTGTTCGACACGGGGGGCTTCAAGGGCCAGTCGCGCGAATTGGCGATGGATGACTTCTACAAGCAGTTGTCGGAGATGTTTGGGGTACCGGCCGAGTGGTGCATCAACATGTACGGCATGACGGAGCTGAGCACGCAGTTCTATGACGATGGCAATGCCACATTGCCGGCGATCAAGTCCGGGCCGCATTGGATCCGGTCGCGCACGGTGGACCCGATGACGGGGCAGGACGTGCCGAAGGGCGAGCGTGGCGTGTTGACGCATTGCGACCTGGCCAACTTCAATTCCGTCACGACGATTTTGACCGAAGACGTGGGCATTACCGTGGACGGCGGCTTTCTGCTCCTGGGCCGCGCGGAAGGCGCGCAGGCCAAGGGATGTTCCATGGCGGTGGATGCGTTTTTGCAGGCGGCTCGGGCATGAGCACTACGGACATGAGCACTGCGGACATGAGCACCGCGGACATAAGCACCGCGGGCAACGCTGCGCGTCGTTCCGCACCCAATCGGTCTGCAACGCGCCCGCCGTTGACCGCGGTGGCCTGCCACGTGCCGGGTCTTGCTGCGGACGCGATGGCTTGGGAAACCTTGTCGTTCCAGGCGCACGGTGAACACGTCGAGCTGGCGGTGCCGCGGCTGACGCCCGAGCAGCTTGCAGCAGTAGCGGACCGCGTTGCCGTTTCTGCGCAGAACGTGCTGGCCTCGATGCCCGTGATGGATGTCGTGGATGCCATCGACCGCGCGGTGGCGCGACTGCTGGATGCCAGCAACGCCGATCGGCAGTTGCTGGAACAACTCCTTCCTGTCGTCACGGGCTTCGATCGCGAGATGGTGCGCTCGGGCCTGAACGCGGCGCTGAAGTCCTTCCGCCGTCCGCAGTTGATGCGCTTTTTGGTCGAAGATTTTGGCGATCCGGGTCTGCTCGATGACTTCCGGCCGCGTGTGAAGGGCGGCTGGACCAAGGCGTGCGGGCCGCGTCTGCTGGGCCATGTGTGGGCGGGCAATGTGCCGGCCTTGCCCTTGTGGAGCATGGTCGCGGGCTTGCTCGTCAAGGGCGGCAATGTGGGCAAGGTGTCGAGTGACGAGCCGCTGTTTGCCGGCGTGTTTGCCCGCGTGCTGGCCGAGGTCGAGCCACGTCTGGCCAATGCCCTGGCCGTGCTGTGGTGGCCCGGCAGCGATAGCGCCATGGCGCAGGCGGTGTGCGGCAAGGTGGATGTGCTGATGGTGTACGGCGGTGATGCCGCGTTGGCCGCGTGGCAGCAGCATGTGCCGCCCGGTGTGCGCTTCCTGCCGCATGGCCACAAGATTAGCGCGGGGCTGGTGGCGGCGTCGGCGCTGGACGCGCGGCAGTCGCAAGCCACCGCGCGGCTGGCCGCGCTGGACATGGTGCGCTGGGATCAGCAGGGCTGCTATTCGCCGCAGGTGTTCTATGTCGAGCGCGGGGCGCAGGTGTCGCCGCGCGCGTTTGCGCACTTGGTGGCAGGCGAGCTGGCGGCGCAGCAGTACCGGTATGGCCGGCGCGGTTTGTCGTTGGAAGAGACGGCCGGCATGGCCTCGTGGCGGCAGCGGCTGGATTTCCAGGCGGTGCAGGATGAGCGCGTGTCGGTGATCGGGCCGGCGGACGCCCCGTGGAGCCTGGCCTTCCTGGACCTGCCGCAGCCCCCGCCGCCCAGCGCGCTCAATCGCAGCGCCTGCGTGGTCGCGGTCGATAGCCTGGATGACGTGGCGGCCTTGCTGGCGCGGCACCGCGCGCATCTGCAGACCGTGGGTGTGGCGGCAAGTCCGGAACGCCTGTTCCAGCTGGCGCCGCAGTTGGCGGCGGCCGGCGCCACGCGTATCTGCGGCTTGGGGTCGATGGCGACGCCCGAGGTGGGCTGGCATCACGACGGTCGTTTCAGTCTGCTGGATCTGGTGCGCATGGTCGACATCGAAGCGTCTGCCGAAACGCTTGCCGAGGCACACGCCTCGTACCGTAATTGATGCGATGGCAGGCGATTTGAACAGCGACAGCAGCAGCGATCCGGTAAGCGGAGCGGCCACAGGCGCCGTGCCGGTAACGAACGTGAGCGGGCGGCGCCCTTTGGCCGAGCCGCGCGACGAGGTCAGTCAGGTAAGCACGCAAGGTGAGGTGTCGGACTCCCGTGCCGACGCCTTCCTGCGCATGAACGATGTTCGCTTTTCTTACTCAGGGTCTTCGCACCCTGTGGTCGACCACATCAACATGGCACTGCCAGCCGGTGCGATCCATTGCCTGCTGGGTCGCAGTGGTTGCGGCAAGTCGACGCTGCTGAAGCTCGCAGCCGGCTTGCTGCACCCGGATGCCGGGACGATTTCCGTTGACGGCGAACCGGTACTTGAGCCGGACCTAGCGACCGGCTTTGTCTTCCAGTCCCCGACGCTGCTCGCGTGGCTGGACGTGCTCGACAACGTGTTGTTGCCAGTGTCTTTGCATCGCAAGCCGGGTGCCACGGACATTGCTGATGCCAAGACCTTGCTCGAGCAACTGGGCCTGAGTGACCTGCTGCATCGATTCCCCCATCAACTGTCCGGCGGGCAGCAGAGCCGGGTCGCGATTGCGCGGGCCTTGCTGCCGAAGCCTCGGCTGTTGCTGATGGATGAGCCCTTTGCTGCGCTGGACGCGTTGACGCGCGAGGCCCTGCAGGATGCCTTGCTGGCGGTATGCGCATCGCAAGGCGTGTCGGTGCTGTTCGTGACGCATGACATTGCCGAGGCCGTGTACCTGGGCGATCGCGTGATGGTGGTGGAGCAGGGCAGTCTGCGGTGCGATATCGCGGTCACCGTGGGCCGGCCGCGAACGTCTGGCGTGCGGCACAGGGCTGACTTCAATGCGGTCTGCATGCAATTGCGCGAAGTGATGGAAGCGGGTGAGCGCGCAGCCGTTCCGAGGATGGCCGGATGACCGGACAATCGAAGCGCGATGGGGCCCCGGTGGCGCCCGCGATCGCGCGTTCGCCTGCCAATCGCGACCGCGCTGCATGGACGGGGTCTCCCGGTCTGTGGTCGGCCGCACTACTGCTTGTCGCGCTTCTGTTGTGGCAAGGCGCGGTCACTGTCTTCGACTGGTCGCAGCTCGTCCTGCCATCCCCCGGCGTGGTCGCCGCGTCGCTGTATCGCGGTTTTGCTTCCGGCTACTTCTGGCCGCACATCTGGCAGACCACCGTAGAGGTCCTGCTGGGCCTCGCACTCGGTGGTGCGATCGGTTTTGCTTGCGGGCTGGCCTTGGGCGAATCGGCCTTCGTGCGTCGCGTGGTGATGCCCTATGTCGTCGCAAGCCAGGTCATGCCCAAGCTGGCCCTGGCGCCGCTGCTGACGGTGTGGCTCGGTTTCGGCACCTTGCCCATGGTCGTGATCACGGCCTTGGTGTGCTTCTTCCCTTTGTTGGAAAGCACGCTGACCGGCATTGGTCAGGCGGACCCGGCACGGCTGGAACTGTTCCGCATGCTGGGCGCGTCGCGCTGGAAAACGCTGTGGCGGCTCAAGGTGCCGACCGGGCTGCCCGGCATTCTGGCCGGGCTGCGCATGGCGGTGGTGCTGGCGCTGGTGGGCGCGGTGGTGGGCGAGTTCATTGGCGGCAGCGTGGGCCTGGGGGCACTGATCATCGCAGCACAAGGGTCGATGGATACGCCCTTGATGTTCGCGGTGCTGGCGCTGATTACCGTGCAGGGATTGTTGCTGTATCACGGCGTGGTCTGGCTGCAGCAGTTTCTGCTGCGCCGTTATGTTGCCCCGTCCAGGTCGGAGAACTGAACCGCAAGCCGAGCGGCAAGATACCGAACCGGGTCCGCCCCACCGAACTCAGGTAAATCGAACTCAGGTAATCCGAAACCCGGGCACCTGAATCCAAGGAAGTCGAACGATGAGAAGAACATTCCTGCGCCGCACTGGCGCCCTGGCGGCAACTGCTGCATTGACGTCGGTCGTGGGCGCGCTGACGCTCACGCTCTGGCCGACGGCGGACGTGCACGCGCAGGCCAAACCCGCCGCCCTGCAGCCGTTCACGCTGGCCGGGTGGAGCAAGCCGATTACCGAGATCACGCACTTGCTGGTCGAGGAAGAGAAGGGCTTTTTCCGCGCCGAAGGGTTGGCGCTGAATTATCTGCCGGGCGCCGGCGGTGGCGATGCATTGCGCAATCTGTTGAGCGGTCAGGCCGACATCGCCTTCACCGATCCAGGTTCGTTTTTCGCAGCCTTGGACAAAGGCGAGAAGCTGCGCGCGGTGTACGACATCTATCCGCAAAACGTGTTCAACGTCGTGTCCTTGCCGGCAAGCAATATCCGCAAGCCGGCCGATCTGAAGGGCAAACGCGTGGGCGTCTACAGCCTGTCCAGCGGCACCCTGCAGAACCTGCAGATCCTGTTGCAGCAAGCGGGATTGAAGAAGGACGACGTGACCGTGGTGGTGACGGGCCTGCTGAATTTTGCGCCGTTGATCCAGGGGCAGGTGGACGCGACCGCCGCGACCGATACCGGTCTGGCGCTGGCGCGGCGGCGCGGGGTGCGGGATCCGCAGGTGATTGAAGTCGGTGACTACCTGAATTATTCCAGCGACATTCTGGTGGTGCGTGAGTCGACCTATCAGCAGAACAAGGATGTGCTGCGTCGGTTCTTAGCGGGCTATCGCCGCAGTGCGCAGTGGATGATCGATCAGCCGGCAGAGGCCGCACAGTTGGCCGTAAAGCGCGCGATCGACGGGCAGGACCCGACACTGAATCGCGAGATCATTGACATCCGCAACCGATCCGCCGTGTCACCGCTGACCAAGGAACGTGGCCTGGGCACCTTGGATGAGAAGAGCCTGCAAGCAGCCGCCGACGCCTATCGCAAGCTGGGGTTGATCGAGCGCGACATCCGCATTCGCGACGTGATCGGTACCGACCTGCTGTCGGCACGGTGAACGCACCTTGAAGCATTCGCGACAAGCGCAATTCTTTCCGCACACAAAGGCCAACTGATGGACTTCAAGAACAAGGTCGTACTGGTGACTGGCGCAAGTCGCGGCATTGGCGCCGCCATTGCTATGGCCTTTGCAAAAGAAGGGGCCGTTGTTGCGGTCAACTATCTGCAGAACGACGCTGCTGCGGACGCGACGGTGGACCGCTGCATTGCCGCCGGGGGGGATGCATGGGCCATCAAGGCGGACGTGACTGACGCGCAGGCCGTGCAGACCATGATCGACGAGGTGCTGCTGGAAGCCGGCAAGATAGATGTCGTCGTCAACAATGCGTTCCGCCCGTATCGCTTTGATCCGGACACCCGCCGCCGCTTTGCCGAGCTGGACTGGACGGCCTATCGCGAACAGTTCGACGGCGCCGTGCAGGGCGCGTGCAATGTCTGCCTTGCGGTGCTGCCGCACATGCGCGAGCGGGCCAGCGGCAGCATCGTCAATATCGCCAGCGACCTGATCGAACAGCCCGTGGTGCCGTACCACGACTACGCCACGGCCAAGGCCGCGTTGACGGGCTTCAGCCGGCATCTTGCCGCCGACCTGGGGCCGTCGAACATCCGCGTGAACTGCGTGGCGCCGGGCCTGGTGTGGCCCACCGATGCCAGCGCCGGCACCCGCGAATCGATCCGCGAGCAGATCGCGAGCCAGACGCCATTGCGCCGCATTGCCACGCCCGACGACGTGACCGGACCCGTGCTGTTCCTGGCGTCGGACTGGAGCCGCTTCATGACCGGGCAGGTGCTGTTCGTGGACGGCGGCCTGGTCATGCGCTAGGCGCGAGCCCCGAGCGACGACACCAGAATCGACGACGCCCACCGCGGCATTACACCGGGCGGGCGTCTGGAAAAACAGGACCTTTCTTGCTGCCCGGTCAACAGGGGCAGCGCAGCGGACAACAAAAGCGGTGGCGGCGCACCCACCGCGCCGCCGGCATTCCTTACAGCGGATCGAACCCGTACAAGCGCTGCGGGTTATCCACCAGCAGCTTCTGGCGCAATTCCGGCGTGTCGCAGAAATCCAGCATCAGGTCGACCAGTTCACCGTCGTTCGGCATGTCTTTCGAGATGTTCGGATGCGGCCAGTCGGTGCCCCACAACACGCGGTCGGGCGCGGCTTCGATGAGCGCGCGGGCGAACGGCGCGGCATCGGCAAACGGGCGCTTGCCCACCGACACACGCTCGCCGCCGCACACCTTGACCCAGGCCAGCGGATTCTTCATCAGCTCGAGCAGGCTCTTGAACGGCGCCTGGTCCAGACCCTTGGCGGCCTGCACGCGGCCCATGTGGTCGATCACGAACGGCACGTTGATCGTGTTGATGCGATCGGTGTAGGTCAGGATGTCTTGCGCGTCCAGGTGCAGCACGACGTGCCAGCCCAGGGGCTTGAGCTTGCCGACGATCTTGTCGAACACGTCCAGGTCCGGGGCGCCGCCCAGGTGCTGCACGAAGTTGAAGCGCACGGCGCGGACGCCGCCGTCGTGCAGGGCCTGCAGTTCTTCGTCGGTGGTGTTGCCATCGACAATGGCCACGCCGCGGTAGCGGCCGCCGCTGCGAGCGATCGCGTCGAGCATGGCAGTGTTGTCGGTGCCGTGGCAGCTGGCCTGCACGATCACGGCGCGCGACAGACCCAGGTAGTCATGCAGGGCCATCAGGCTTTCGAACGGCGCGTCGGGCGGCGTGTAGCTGCGGTCCTCGGCATACGGGAACACGGCGGCCGGGCCGAACACGTGGCAGTGGGCATCGCACGCGCCCGCGGGCAGGGCTTCGCGGGGCTTGACGGGATTGGGATCGGGAGCAGCGCAGGTCTTCATGATCAGGTCCGGATAAAAGGAATTCAGAATGCGGGGTGCCGTCGGCACGGACTGGCAGGCCGAGGTGGCCAGTCAGGAGGCGGGCGGCGCGTGCCGCCCGCCAGGCATCAACGTGGCACGTCGTTGAGCGAGTCGTAGTACTTGAGGCCGGCTTCTTCCAGCTTCGGGCGCATCTTGTAGATGTCCAGGCCCAGTTCGCCGGAAGCCAGGCGGGCGCGTTTGCCTTCTTCTTCAGAGGCGCGCTTTTCGGCCTTGACCAGCACGGCGGCGATCTGGGCATTGGGCACGATTACAACGCCGTCGTCGTCGGCCACGACCGCGTCACCCGGAGTGACGAGGCCGCCTGCGCAAACGACGGGAATGTTGACCGAACCCAATGTGGCCTTGACGGTGCCGCGCGGATTGACCGCCTTGGACCAGACCGGGAAGCCCATTTCCTGCAGAGTCGCGATGTCGCGCACGCCTGCATCGATGATGAGGCCGACCACGCCACGCGACTGCAGGGACGTGGCGAGCAGGTCGCCGAACATGCCGTCGCTGTTGTCGGTGGTGCAGGCCACGACGAGCACGTCGCCCGGCGAGCACAGTTCAACGGCAACGTGCAGCATCCAGTTGTCGCCGGGCTGGGCCAGCACCGTCACGGCCGCCCCGGCGATCGACGCGCCCGGGTAGATCGGGCGCATGTAGGGCTTGAGCAGGCCGACGCGGCCCATGGCTTCGTGCACCGTGGCCGAGCCCAGCTTGGCCAGCCTGGCGGCGGCGCCTTCGGGCAGGGCGGGTTTGTTCTTGACTGCGACTCCGATCATGGCAACTCCGAGGTCACTGAGGATGACGCGCGCCGGACAGGCACCGGCGGCGATTTGAATGGGGTGTGGGGATATAGAGGTGGTGCAGGGGGGAACGCCCCGCGCCGGGATGACCCGGCGCGGGTACTGCGCATTACATGAGCTTTTCGATCTTGGCCGTGTCGATCACCTTGCGCCACTTGTCGATTTCAGTGACGAGGTACTTCGAGAACTCTTCTGGCGTGGTCGTCTGCGGCGTCAGGCCCAGTTCGGTCAGCTTCTTGTTGGTGGCAGGATCGGCCACCACGTCACGCACCGCTTTGTTGAGCTTGGCAACGATGGCCGGCGGCGTGCCCGTCTTGACCGCGATACCGTTCCACGAGGTGGCCACATAATTGGGCACGCCCGATTCCGCAATGGTCGGGACGTCCGGGAACATGGGGTTGCGCTTGGCCGAACCGATGCCGATCACGCGCAGGTCGCCGCTCTTGATGTTGCCGATGATCGCCGGCACCGTTTCGAACATGACCTGGACGTTGTTGCCGCGGACTGCAGACAGCACTTCGCCGCTTGACTTGAACGGCACCACCGGCACGGTAAGGCCCGACGTGGTGCGGAACAGTTCAGCCGACAGTTGTTGCGTGCTGCCAACACCGATCGTGCCGATATTGAAGCCGTCGGGGTTCTTGCGGGCGCTGGCCATGGCATCGGCAATGGTCTTGATCGGACTCTTGGCATCCACCGCCGCCACGATGTCGAACGAACCGATCAGCGACACCATCTGGAATTGTTTGACCGGATCGTACGGCAGCGAACGGAACATCGACGGGCTGACCGCGCTCTGGTTGCTGACCAGGAACAGGCTATAGCCGTCGGCGTCGCTGCGCAGCATGTTTTGCGCGCCGCTGATGCCGCCTGCGCCGGCGTAGTTCTCAACCACAACCGCCTTGCCGAGCTTTTCCGCCAGGCCCTGGGCCACGACGCGCGCGGTCACGTCCGCTACACCGCCCGGGCCGAAGGGCACGACGATGCGCAGAGGCTTGGTGGGGTAATCCTGGGCGTTGGCGCCGGTGGTAGCGATCATCCCGAAGGCGAGGCCTGCGCACAGGCGAGCGAGCATAGAGCGTTTCATGTCTTCCTCTTATGGTGGAAGCCGGCGTGGATCCTTTGCAGCGCATGGTCCTGCCGACATTCTCGAAACTACGTGTCGTCAATACAGTGATTGTGGGCCCTTACGACCCTCCAGAATAGACAATACTCTACTATCTGTTATGTTTAAAACGAATGATCCTCATTAGACGGGTCATCGCCGGAGCACATCATGGAATTAAGGCAGCTGGAATGCTTTGTTCGCGTCGTCGAACTGGGCAGCGTCACCCGGGCGGCCATCACGCTGAATCTGTCGCAACCTGTGGTCAGCAGGCACGTGCGGCAGCTGGAAGTCGAACTGAAAGAGCATCTGCTGTCGCGCAATGGCCGAGGCGTCTCGCCCACCGATGCCGGCAGGCGCCTGCTGGAGCGGGGCAAGGGCATCCTGCACCAGGTGGAGCTGGCCAAGCAGGAAGTCGAAGAGCAGCGCGCGTCCCCCAGCGGGAAAGTCGTGGTGGGGATGCCACCCAGTGTCGGCAAGGCCATGACGGTGAATCTGGTGACCCAGTTTCGCGAGCACTTTCCCAAGGCGTCGCTGGGCGTGATCGAGGCGCTGACCGTGTCCATGCATGAATGGCTGCTGCTGGGCCGCCTGGACTTCGCCTTGCTCTACAACCCGCCGATCAGCCAGCAGGTCATCTCCGAACATGTGTGGTCCGAAGACCTGTACCTGATCGGCGCCGATGTCCCCCACCGTCCCATGCCTGCCGAAGTGCCGATGGCCGAGTTGCCGGCGTGGCCGGTGATCGTGCCCAGCCAGCCCAATGCGCTGCGCAACCTGGCGGAAGTGGAATGTGCGCGCCTGGGCGTCAAGCTGAACATCACGCTGGAAGTCGATTCGATCGAGTCCTTGCTGGACCTGGTCGACCGCGGCATGGGCTACGCCATCCTGTCGCGCAACGCCATTCTTGGGCGGGCGCAGCGGCCGAACCTTCGGGCCGCGCATATCGTCTCGCCCAATCTGGGCAGTCGGCTGGTGATCGCCTCGTCGGCACAGCGTCCCCTGACGCGGCTGGCGCAGGGCACGATGGAGCTGATCAAGGCGCAGATCCTGGCGGGTGGGCTTCAGGGCGACCGGCGCCGGGGATAACGACTGTTCCGTGCATGCTATCGTCGGCGGCGCTGACGGCGTCCTGAACGCTGTCGGCCTGTCCGCGGGTGCTCGCCCCTGCGGCCGCAGCAATGTTTACCGACAATACCTTGCTGTTGAGCAGGAATGCTTCTTGCGCAGTCCCGTCGTGCCACTTTTACCGAGCGAGGCTTATGTCGGAGACTACCCAGCCCTTGACCATCCGTATCCTGACGGTCAACACGCACAAGGGGTTCACTTTTTTCAACCGGCGGTTCATTTTGCATGAGCTGCGCGATGCCGTCCGCAACGTGGCGGCTGACGTGGTATTCCTGCAGGAAGTGCTCGGCACGCATGACAAGCATTCGAACCGGTACACCAACTGGCCCGAGGTGTCGCAGTACGAGTTCCTGGCGGATACGATCTGGACCGACTTTGCGTATGGCCAGAATGCCGTCTATCCGGCCGGCCACCATGGCAATGCCTTGCTGTCGAAGTTTCCGATCCTGCGTTACGAGAACCGCGATGCTTCTGTCAGCGGTCCGGAACGCCGTGGCCTGCTGCATTGTGTACTGAAGGGTCCGAACGACATCGAGATCCACGCCGTCTGCGTCCACCTGGGATTGCAGGAAGGGCACCGCCGGCAGCAACTCGAGATGTTGTGCGAACTGATCCGTGCCGAGGTGCCGGACAACGCGCCACTGATCATTGCAGGCGATTTCAACGATTGGCGCATGCGCGCCGGACAGATCCTGAAAAAGGGCGCAGGCCTGGAAGAGGTGTTTGTCGAAGCCCATGGACGCGAGCGCAAGACTTTTCCGGCGCGCTTTCCCTTGCTGGCGCTCGACCGCATCTACGTGCGCAACGTGCGGATCCACCAGCCGGTGGCTCTGAGCATGCGCCCGTGGTCCCATCTGTCCGACCATGCGCCGCTGGCTGCGGAGTTGACACTATGAAATGGGAATGGGTGCCGGGCAACCGGATCCGCCTGCTGGAAAACGGCGAGGACTTCTTTCCTCGTGTGTTCGAAGCGATTGCGAATGCCAAGAAAGAAGTGCTGCTCGAAACCTTTATCCTGTTCGAGGACAAAGTAGGATTCGAGCTGCGCGACGTGCTTGTCGCGGCGGCGCAGCGCGGTGTCGAAGTCCTGGTCACGGTGGACGGCTACGGGTCGAGCGAATTGACGCCGGAGTTCCTGGCGTCGCTGACGACCGCCGGCGTGCGTTTCCATGTCTTCGACCCCCGCCCCAAGGTGCTGGGCATGCGCACCAACTTGTTCCGGCGCATGCACCGCAAGATCGTGGTGGTGGATGGCGAGATCGGGTTCATTGGCGGGATCAACTATTCCGCCGAACACCTGGGCGACTTCGGACCGCAAGCCAAGCAGGACTATGCGGTCGAGGTCGAAGGCCCGATCGTTGACACCATCCACCGCTTTGCGCGCGCCGTGCTGACGCAGCCCGACCGTCGTCGCCGCTGGCGGGGCCGGGCCGACACGCCCTCGGTCACGCAAAATCGCGACACCGCGGGCGACGCGCAGGCGCTGTTCGTGACACGTGACAACGAGCGGCACCATACCGACATCGAACAGCACTACCGGATCGCCATTCGCGCGGCACGCAGTGAAATCACGATCGCCAACGCCTATTTCTTTCCGGGCTACCGATTGCTGCGCGACCTGGCCAAGGCCGCGAGACGTGGTGTGAAGGTCACGCTGATTCTGCAGGGCGAACCCGACATGCCGATCGTGAAGGTCGCGGCGCATCTGCTGCACGACTATCTGCTGTCGGCAGGCGTGACCATCTATGAATATTGCCAACGGCCCCTGCATGGCAAGGTGGCCTACGCCGATGACGAATGGTCGACCGTGGGATCGAGCAACCTGGACCCGCTCAGCCTGTCCTTGAACCTCGAAGCGAACCTGATCATTCGCGACAAGCCGTTCAACGCCGTGCTGCGGGAACGCCTTCAGTACCTGATCGCCCATCACTGCAAGAAGATCGAGCCCGAGCCCGGCCGCCGCCGTTCCATCTGGCGCCTGACGCTGGGCTTTCTGGTGTTTCACGTGCTGCGCCGTTTCCCGGCATGGATAGGCTGGTTGCCTGCCCACACGCCGCGCCTGGCGCGTGTCACGCCGCCCCCGCAGGCACTGGCAGAAAAGGCCGATACCGAGCGGGGGGCCGCATGCGAATCCTGAACCCGGGGCGCCAGCCATGACCGACGCGGTGCATCCGCAAGACGCTGCGCAGGGCGCAAAAAAGCCGTGGTGGCCCTGGGCCAAACGACTGCTGACCCTGGTGTTCTTTGTTCTGGTGATCTGGCTGCTTGTCACCCAGGCCCGGTCGGTTGACTGGGGAGAAGTGCGCGAGTCCATCACGGCCTACAAGACGTCGACCCTCGCGCTGGCCGTCCTGCTGGCCGCGGCCAGTCACCTGCTGTTCAGTTCGTTCGACCTGCTCGGGCGCCTGTACACCCAGCATGGATTGAGCAAGCTGAAGGTGCTGCTGGTCGCGTCGATCAGCTACGTGTTCACACTGAATCTGGGCGCGCTGGTGGGCGGCGTGGGCTTCCGCTATCGGCTGTATACGCGGCTGGGGCTCGACAAGGGCGTCATCACGCGGGTGTATGCCTTGAGCGTGATCAGCAATTGGCTGGGCTACTTCGTGCTGGGCGGTGCGGCGTTTCTGTTCGCGCCGATCGACGTGCCCGATGGCTGGAAGGTCGGATCGACGGCGCTGCAGGTGCTGGGCGCGGCCTTGCTGGCGATCGCGGTGGTGTATTTCTGCCTGTGCGCCTTTTCCAAGAAACGTACGTACACGATTCGCAAGCAGGAACTGACGCTGCCCGGTTTCCGGCTTGCCGCAACGCAGTGCGCGATTTCGGTGGTGAACTGGTCGATCATGGCCAGCATCATCTACTTGCTGTTGCAGCAGAAAATCGAGTTCACGGCGGTGCTGACGGTGCTGCTGATGAGCGCCGTGGCAGGGGTGCTGACCCACGTTCCGGCGGGGTTGGGCGTGCTGGAAGCCGTCTTCATCGCGATGCTGGGCGACCGGATGCCCGCTTCGGCGCTGTTGGCCGCCTTGCTGGCCTATCGGGCGATTTACTATCTCATTCCCCTGGTGATCGGGACGGTGGCCTACGCGGTGACCGAAGCGCGCGCCAAGAAAATGAAGCAGGCGGGCTGAGCCCGACGCCATGTTGCCTTACCGTGGACCCCCTTTGCCCGTGACCATGCCGCCTTCCGCCACACCTTCCCACTCCGCCGCGTCCGCTTCGGTCGGCATGGCCGCACCGCCTTCGGCGGGGCGGTCGCGCCGCTGGGAACTCGACGCCCTGCGCGGCCTTATGCTGGTGCTGATGCTCTCGACGCATCTGCCCACCTTTTTTGCCCTGCCCCTGGGCCAGCCCTTCGGCTTCGTATCGGCCGCCGAAGGCTTTGTGATGCTGTCGGCCTACATGGCGGGCCTGGTCTACACGCAGCGATCCATGAAGGACGGCATTCCCGCCATGCGCAAGGCCTTCCTGCGGCGCGCGCTGGTGGTCTACCTGTGCCAGGCGGCGTCGCTGCTGTTCCTGTTCACGGTGATCGCCTGGCTGGGCATGACCTTCGACCAGGCGGCTGCCCGCAACCTGATTTCCTTCTACCTGGCACACCCCGGCACAGGCCTGTGGACATCGCTGCTGCTCATCTATAACCCGCCGCTGCTCGATATCCTTCCGATCTACGTCATGTTCATGCTGCTCAGCCCCTGGGTGCTGGCGTATGGCCTGCAGCACGGCTGGCGCGCCATCGCGGCCTTGAGCGGCGCGCTGTGGGTGGCGACGCAGTTCGGGCTGTCCAAGGTCTTGTACGACTGGCTGGTGGCCATGACGGGCCTGTCGGTGCCGTTTCGCGAGACCGGGTCGTTCGAGACGTTTGCGTGGCAAGCCTTGTGGATCTTTGGCTTGTGGATGGGCGCCCGGCATGCCCAAACGCCAGCCGAAGCGCGCGGCGCATTCCCGCGCTGGCTGGTCAACGCGTCCATCGTCATTGCCGTGGTGTTCTTTATCTGGCGCCACCTGACCGGCCAGGAACCGTTCGCGATGGGTCACCCGGTCAACTTCATCTTCGACAAGTGGCATCTGGGCCCGATGCGTCTGATCGACTTTTTTGCCCTGATGATCCTGGTGATTCACTTCGAATCGTGGCTCAAGGCCCGTGCCCCGCGGATGAAATGGCTGGAGACGATGGGCGCCGCGTCCTTGCCAGTGTTCTGTGCGCACCTGGTGCTGGTGCTGCTGGCGCTGGCCCTGTTGGGCGAGACCAATCCCGACCGCCCGATGTGGATCGATCCGGTCATGTTCGTGGGCTGCATCGTCATTCTTTATATCGTGGCGCGCCTGGTGCTGGCGTTCGAGGCGCGCGGCACGCGCAAAAAAGCCGCCGCGGAGCCGGCTGATGCAAATGCAGTGCGGGGAGCAGGCGGAGAGGGTGCCGGCGCCTTGCGGACTAGCGCGCCGCCTGCTGCGTCGTCCCCATCGTCGACGAATCCAGATGTGCCGAGATGATGGTGCGCCACAGCGCGTAGCCCGAGGCATTCAGGTGCAGGTCGTCTTCGCGGAAGAGTTCGCCGCGCGGCTTGCCTGATGCGTTCATCATCGGCGTGAAAATATCGATGTAAGCGGCATTCGCTACCGATTGCGTATACGACTGGATCATGGCGTTCGTTTCGCGGATCTGCGGCAGCAGCTGCGTGCGCGACGGGCTGGGCTTGATCGAGATGTACACGATACGGGTGTCGGGCAGCGAGTCCCGTACGCCCTCGACAAAGTTCGAAAAGCTCTTGAGCACGTCCTGCGGCGTCAGGCCTTCCGCCAGATCGTTGTCACCCGCATAGACCAGCACTACCTTGGGCTTGTAGGGCGTGACCAGCTTTTGCAGGTGCGTCGCACAGTCCAGCATGCGCGAGCCGCCAAAGCCCCGCTTGACCACCACCGGCAAGGACTTGAAATCGGTTTCAAGGTCGCTCCACATGCGGATCGACGAGCTTCCCACGAAGAGGACGCCGCCCGGCTTGGGCGCGTGCAGTTTGTCTTCTTCGGCAAAGGCGGCAAAGCTTGCATCCCAGCGTGTATCGATGGCCGGCCGACTGACGGCGGGCGCATTGACCGCAACGACGCTCTGGGCGTTGGCAAGGGGGATTCCGGCAAGTCCGAACACACCGGAAAGCGTGCACGTCAGGGCAATACGGCGAATCGACGTCATTCAATACCTTGTGATGGCGGGGAAAGAGAAGATGGCCGGGCTGCTGCGAGCCGGTGTCCCATAATAGGACTAAGACATTGAAAAGAAAAAGGAAATTTGGTTGGATGTTGCAATGATGGCGGCTTGTCAAGGGAACAGGGCGGGCACGCCGATTGCTGAGTATCCCCTGTCAAAACCTACTCTGGAGAATTCCATGAACAAGTCTTCCATCCCCGCAGGTCAGAAGGTCGCCCTCAGCTTGTTGCTCGACGATCACCGCAAGGCCAAGAAGCTGTTCAAGGCGTTCGAAGACGCCAAGGACGATTCGGAAAAAGAAACCATCGCCCGTGAAGTCTGTATGGAATTGACCGTGCACACGCAGCTGGAAGAAGAGCTTTTCTATCCGGCGCTGCGCAAGGCGGACGAAGTTTTTGCCGACATGCTCGACGAAGCCGAAGTGGAACACGCCAGCGCCAAGGACCTGATTGCGCAGGTCGAGGCCATGCACCCGGGCGAAGCTCTGTTTGACGCCAAGGTCACCGTGCTGGGCGAATACGTGAGCCATCACGTTGAAGAAGAAGAGGAAGAAATGTTCACGAAGGTCGTCAGCAAGAAGGTCGACCTGAAGGCACTGGGCGAGCAGATGAAGGCTCGCAAGGAAGAACTGATGCAGGCGGCCATGGCGACCTGATCGGCATTGCGCAGGCTGCGGTGGCGGGGCCGCGGGCCCGGTCCAAGCAGCCAGTGCAAAAATGGTGTAATATTCATTTCTCAGACGCGGGGTGGAGCAGTCTGGCAGCTCGTCGGGCTCATAACCCGAAGGTCACAGGTTCAAATCCTGTCCCCGCAACCAGATTTTCAGAACGGCCTTGGTGCTTTTGCATCAAGGCCGTTTTGCTTTGGCTTCAGCCTTGTTGTTATGGGCCGAGGCGACCTTCCTTTTGGCCCAGGCCGTTTTCTTTGGTGCGATGGATGTCGTGTTTGTGACGGAGCAGATGGCGTGAATCGGATCGTCAAGTGGGCACTGATCGTGGCCGTGGTGGGCATCGCAGGCTGGATCGCAAGCGTCTTGTTGACCGATACGCCTGACAAACACGCGCAACGCGTGGATGCCGCAATCTTGCGGCAATGTCAGAACGCGATTCGAAGTCTGGCGCGCTTTGGCGACTCGGATCGCCCGGGCCCCGCCACTGGCGTTCGCAGCGAAGGCCGCATCACATTCGACTGGCCCGAAGGCAGCTTTTTCTTTCTTCAGGGCGACAATACCCGCGCCCCGCAGTCGGCACGGTGCCGTGCGCGTCTGGATACCCAGACCATTATTTATCTGCAGCTGCGCGACCAGGTCATCGTCGACGACAAATAGATCGGGCTTTGGTTGGCTGTAAAAAGCAGAACGGGCCTTGCGGCCCGTTGTCATGACATCTCCCGCCACATGCTGCGCGGTAGATGCCGCCGGGAATGCCCCGGCCGATCAAAAAAGCGGACTAGCCGCCCATGGTCATTCTCATGAGCGCATCTGACGCATTGCGCTCTTGAATATCTGCGGTCTTTGCCGCTTTACAGAGTCCCAGGGCCAAGAGAAGTGCCATTGCCGGAAAAGAAACCGCAATGAGCGCTATGACCAAGAATGTTGATGCATGCATGTCTCGCTCCTCATATTTTTTGTGATGGTGCGATTCCAATATAGATCCGCTTGCCCTCGGGCGATGCTCGGGACTTCCCTGTAGTTGTTACAGGGTGAAGACAAACTGCCACCACAGGATTAAGGGCTTTCACCAAGCTGTCCCCGCGTTGGTGCATAACCGCGGGTTATGTTTCTCCCAGAACCCTCGGTGCGCTGGCTGCGCAAACAAAAAAAGAGCGGGGGATCAGAAGGGAAAAGCGGCCTTGGCTTGCTATCCGCAAGTTGTGGGCCCGCTCCGGATCGGGTCGATGCCGCCCGGCCTTATGCTTCCGGTTGCAGTCCCACACAAGCGCTTGCCATGCGGACATGGTGGGACGCCTAGAATGCGGACTGGATCTTTCCCCGAAGGTGTCCCATGTCCCATGCTTCCTGCACTGCCTTGATATCTGTTCCTTCCGCGTTGCGCCATGTGCTGGCGGGATCGGGCGCGGCCGTCGTGTTGATGACCGCGGCCACCGCCTACGCGCAACCCGTCGACCAGGTCTGCCAGAAGACGCTGAACGGCATCAGCATCTGCGACGTGGCACGAGACGTTGCAGGCAAGACTGCCGCGCAGCTGACACCGGCCACGCCGCCAGCGGCTCCGCCGGGCGCCACCCAGGCCATGCGCTACACGCGCGTCTATGCCCAGAGCAACCAGGTGGTGCTGGTCGGCCAGCTGTCGTCGGATCCGGTCGCCATGGCCCAGGGCTTTGCGTCGTCGGGCAAGACCTTGGACCAGGCGCGTGAAGAGATGATCCTGGCCGGCCGCCAGAGTGCGTGCGCACCTGCGTCACGGCCCTTCATCGATGCCGGCGGCGCCATCCGGATGACCGTGAATTTCCCGGACGGCTCGCCCTTCATGGACACCGTCTACGCGCGTTGCTGACGGCAGGGGCGCGCGCTCCTACAATCCGGCATTCATGCCCCGGAGCGCGACCATGTCACAGCAACACGTACTGGCATTTTTCCGTCTGCTTCACGATGACCCGCACCTGGCCGAGCGGGTGCACGACATACCCGATGCCGCCGACGCACCGAATCGCCTGTTGGAAATAGCCGCGTCGGTCGGCCTGCCGTTCACCCTGCGCGAACTCTATGCCGAACGCGACCGGGATCGTGACGGCTTCCAGGCGAGCGTGCCGGCGATCATGCGAAGAATGAAGTAGGCCTCTGGCGTGCTGCCACGCCCGAGCCTCCCTTGCAACGCCAGGCAAGATTATCGGCCCTGCTGTCTTCCGGGAGCTACGTATTAGCGGCTAGTATGGCGGCTGCGCGTAGTCGAGAAGCCGGTTCATGAATGGATTGTTAGGCCGTCGTCGTCGCCTGATCATCAGTGCGATGTGTGCCTGTGCTGGAGTGGTCGTCGGGGTGTTGTGGTGGTTCGAAACGAGCGCGGGATTGATCTCGCCCTTCGACCGGTATGGCTATCCCTTCCTGCTTGCCCTGTTCGTGGGCGGCATGATCACCATCGTCAAGGCGCCGCGATATCGCGGCCATGCCGAGGGCATCGTCTACACGGGCGCCTCGCTGTATTTCATCGCCGCCTTGTTCTCGTTTACGGTCATCCAGGCCGACAACCGCATCTATACCGTCGCGAACACCCTGCAGTGGATGCCGATCATGTACGTGGCGGCCTTCGTGCTGTTTCGCCATCGCGTCGCCATCATCATGTCGGCCGGCATCTTCGTGCTGGCCATGCTGCCCAGTGTCGTCATCCTGGCTCTGTACGGCACCGGGTATTGGGACATGACGATCGCCGGCCTGCTGATCAACGCCTACACCGCCCACACCCTGATCCTGATCGCGCTGTCGCTGGTCGCGGTGCTGGACCGGGAATACGAACGCACGGCCCTGCTGGCGCGCAGCATGGAAACGGCAGCCTTGACCGACGGGTTGACCGGCATCGCCAACCGCCGCGGCCTGGACCAGATGTTTACCGGACTGTCGCAGCAACCTGGGGTGATGGTCGGGCTGATCCTGGTGGACGTGGACCATTTCAAACGGGTGAATGACATCTACGGCCATCTGGTTGGCGATGAGCTGTTGATTTTCCTGGTCCGCCACATCAACGAACAGTTGGGGCCCACGGACGTCCTGGGCCGATGGGGCGGGGAAGAGCTGCTGGTGGTATCGGTGGGCGTGGGCTACGACGCTACCCTGCAGCTGGCGGAGCGGATACGCGCGGTGATCTTCGCGTCCGCCCATCCGGTCGCCGGCCGCATCACCGTCAGCGCCGGCGTTACGGTCTGGACCAGCGGCACCCCGATTGCGGATGCCCTGCGCCAGGCCGACAAGGCCATGTACTGCGCCAAGACGCTGGGGCGCGATCGGGTCGAGGCGCTGTAGCACAATGCAGGTTGGCACAGTGAACCAGGATAGCTCCATGATGAAGACAAGCTGCGCGTTGATGGCGGCGCTCGTGCTCTGCGCCGGCTGCATTTCCGTGCCCGCGGGCGGCTCGCCCACCCCGGCCCCGGCATGCCCGTTCGGCCAGTCCAGCGGCAGCTGCACCCCCGACCGCGACAGCAATTTCTGCCCGCCGGGCGATGCGCGCAAGGGGGCGTGCAAGGTGCGGTAGCTGGAGGTATGGCGTGCAGGCAACGTCTGACATGTCCCGGCGCCGTCAGGCGGTAAACTCACGGGTTGTCCGCGTGATTCCTGGCAGAACTCTTTGACACCTCTTGAACTTCCGCTCGATGGGCGGGACTGGCGCCTGTGCGTCGCCCCCATGATCGATTGGACCGACCGGCATTGCCGCTTCTTCCATCGCCTGCTCGCGCCCCGTGCACGGCTGTACACCGAGATGATCACGACCGGCGCGCTGGCATACAGCGATCCGGAACGTCACCTCGATTTCGACGCGTCCGAACATCCTGTCGCCCTGCAATTGGGCGGCAGCGAGCTGGATGCGTTGGCCAAGTCTGCAAGGATGGGCGCCCAGTGGGGGTATGACGAGATCAACCTGAACTGCGGCTGTCCGTCGGAACGGGTACTGAAAGGATCGTTCGGCGCCTGCCTGATGGCCGAGCCGGCGCTGGTAGCGGACTGCTACAAGGCGATGCGCGACGCCGTCGATATTCCCGTCACGCTCAAGCATCGCATCGGGCTGGACAAGAACGAGTCCTACGATTTTGTGCGGGATTTCGTCGGCGCGTCGTACGACGCAGGCTGCCGGGTGTTCATCGTGCATGCGCGCAACGCGATCCTGAAGGGGCTGTCGCCGAAGGAAAACCGCGAGATCCCGCCGCTGCGGTACGACGTCGCCCGGCGCCTGAAGCGGGATTTTCCGGATGCGGTGTTCGTGCTCAATGGCGGCCTGCGGACGGCGGATCAGATCGTGGAAGAACTGGCGCCGCACGATGGCGTGGCGCTGGATGGCGTGATGATCGGGCGCGAGGCCTACCAGCGTCCGCGGTCCTTGTCGGAGATGTCGGCGCGCCTGTGGCCTGACGTGCCGTTGCCGTCCGATGAAGAGGTGGTCGATGCAATGACGGCCTACACGGCGGCCCGGATCGCCGCTGGCGAGCCGCTGCGCTGCGTGACACGGCACATTCTGAACCTGGTGAACGGGCAGGACGGCGCGCGGCGCTGGCGGCAGATGCTGTCGGATAACCGCCTGTTGAACGGCAATGACGCGCAATTGATCCGCGAGGCCTACGACACGGTCGTGGCGGCGGGCCAGGATCGGGCGGCGGAAAAGCGCGAGTACCTGCGCACTGTTGCCGAAAACTGAGCCGACTTCTGGCCGTTGCTCGGCGCATGGCCTGGAGCGACCCTGAGCGATACTTGCGCGGGCAACGGCCATAAGGGCTACTGCGTAGACGGGAAAGGACAGGACATGGCACAGATCGTTTGCGTGCTCGGTAACAAGGGCGGCACCGGCAAGACGACGCTGTCGCACATGATCGCGCACGGCATGGGGTTGCTGGGCAAACGCGTCGTCTGTGTGCTGACCGACCTCGAGCGCGAACGCCTGTCGAAAGAAGGCCGCAAATACCTGCCGTTCGACGCGCGCGAGGCCGACGCGCTGGGTCAGGTGATCACCACCCTGAACCATGTGGACGAATGGTTTGGTGTCATCGACGGCGGTGGCAACCGGTCGGACATGGACAGCCACCTGGCGTCGCTGGCCGATCTGGTCATTCTGCCGTTCCGCGATTCGCACGAAGATATCCGCACGGTGCTGCGCGACCTGGAATGGCTGCCGCGGGCCTGGGCCTTGCCGTTCCAGTGGCCGACCAACACGTGGTCGCGCGATGCCGCCAACAAGTCGGTCGAAATGTTCATGGGGCACTACCAGGACCGGATCCTGGACCCGATTCCCGCCCTGTCGTCGACCAAGTTGCTCTTGCAGGACAATGTGCCGGTGCGGCTGCCAGCCGCTTTGAACAGCGCCTGTCGGATCTTGGCGATGCAGGTGTTCGAGCTGCTGGGCGTGGACTACGAAAGCCTGCCCGATGATTCGGTGCCGGTCGGGACAGAGACTCCAGCGGGCCAGGACAAGCCGGCGTCGTCCAAGGCCGCAACCAAGAAGTCGTCCAGGCCGGCGCCATCGGTGATTCGCCGCGGCGCGTAACGATCATGGGGGCCGTCAGTCCCCGGTTACCGCGCTGTCCCCATCGCCCGTTCCCGCCAGCACCTTGCCCGGGTTCATCAGCCCCTTGGGGTCCAACGCGTCTTTGATCCGCCGCATCAAGGCCATTTCCAGCGGGCTCTTGTAGCGCAGCAGTTCGTCGCGCTTCAGTTGCCCGATGCCGTGTTCGGCGCTGATCGACCCCTGGTGCGCATGCACGCTGTCGTGCACGACGCGGTAGACGTCGTACTGCCGTGCCAGGAAGTCCGGCTCGGGCATCGTTTCGGGGCGGGTCAGGTTGTAGTGCAGATTGCCGTCGCCCAGGTGGCCGAAGGTGATGTTGCGCGCGCCGGGGATCAGGTCCTGCAGCAGGGCGTCGGTGGTGCGTACGTAGTCGGCAATGCTGGAGATCGGCACCGAGATATCGTGCTTGATGTTCTTGCCTTCGGTCGACTGCGCAAGCGAGATGCTTTCACGCAAGTGCCACAGCGCGCGGCCCTGTGCGATGCTGGCCGCCACGACCACGTCCTGCACCAGATCCGCTTCGAGCGCGGCTTCCAGCACCGTTTCGAAACGCTCGCGGCCATGGGCTTCGCTTTCGCTGTCGGACACTTCAAGCAGCGCAAACCACGGCGACATGGGCAGGGGCAGCGATTGCTGCGGGAACATGCGCACGACCAGGTCCAGGCTCACGCCCGACATCAGTTCGAAGCCGGTCAGCGATGCGCCAAATCCGGCGCGTGACCGCGCCAGCAGCGCCACCGCGTCGTCCACCGACCGCAGCGCCACCAGCGCCGTGCAGACGGCCACCGGCAGCGGGTACAGGCGCAGGGTGGCTGCGGTGATGATGCCCAGCGTGCCTTCGCTGCCGATGTACAGGTCGCGCAGGTCGTACCCGGTGTTGTCCTTGCGCAGTCCGCGCAGGCCTTCCCAGATCTCGCCATCCGGCGTGACCACTTCCAGGCCCAGTGCCAGTTCGCGCGTATTCCCATACCGCAGCACCTGCGTGCCGCCTGCGTTGGTCGCAAGGTTGCCGCCGACCGTGCAACTGCCTTCGGACGCGAGGCTGAGCGGGAACAGGCGGTCGGCTTCGCGCGCGGCCTGCTGCACGTTCTGCAGGATGCAGCCGGCTTCGACGGTGATCGTGTCGTTGGCGGTGTCGATGGCGCGGATCCGCTGCAGGCGCTGCAGGGAAATCACCACGGCTCGGCCCGACGCATCGGGCGTCGCGGCGCCGGCTAGGCCGGTGTTGCCCCCTTGCGGCACGACCGGCACGCCATGACTGGCGCAGCAGGCCATGACCGCGGCGACTTCCTGGGTCGAACCGGGCCGCAGCACGGCTTGCGCCGCGCCGGTGTAGCGTTGGCGCCAGTCGGTCAGGTACGGCGCGGCCGCATCACCAATGAGCACGTGATCGGTGCCGATCAGTCCGGTCAGCGCCTGCAGCAGGGGGGTCGAAGAAGTCATGACAACGTGGCCTGGAAAGAAATGGGGTCGTTCATAGCTGTTTATCGTGCGTCGCCGACTGCGCCGCAGCGGCCTCGGCTGCCTTCGCTGCCGTCTCGGCTGCGCTTTTCGCCTGCTTGTGCGCGCGTTTGGCCGGGCGCACATACAACACGGCGCACCAGAAGAAGACGGTGGACAGCAGCACTTCGACCCACGCCACGTTGGCCGAAAAACCCGGATCGCTGGTCGCGCGCACGATGCCTTCCATGAAGTACAGCAGCATCAGCATCGACGCCCACTGGAAGGTATAGAGGTTGCCGCGCAGCACGCCGCGCAGGGGCAGCAGCAGGGGCAGCGCCTTGAGCGCCAGCAGCGTGCCGCCCGGACGCACCGGCGCCAGCACGGTCTCCCACAGCACGCACAGCACGATCAATGCGATCAGCGAGACGGATGCGCCCAGCCGCAAACGGGGATTCAAGGCGGCGGGGGAGCGCGGCGGCGCGCCCTTGGTCAGGTCGTCGTTCATGCGTCGCCGCGTTGCCGGCCAAGGTGCAAGGCGCGCGCGGTCTGCGCGAGCCGGGTCCCCAGCACTTGCGCCAGGTGCTTTTCGTCGGCGCTGATCGGCAGGGTGTTGTCGAGGCCAGCCACGTGCGATGCGCCATAGGGCGTGCCGCCGGTGCGCGTGCCCATCAGGGCTGGTTCGGAATAGGGCAGGCCAACCATGACCATGCCATGGTGCAGCAGCGGAATCATCATCGACAGCAGGGTGGCTTCCTGCCCGCCATGCATCGAGCCGGTCGACGTGAACACCGCGCCGGGCTTGCCAGCCAGCGCGCCGCTCAGCCAGGCCGACGTGGTGCTGTCGATGAAGTGTTTCAACGGCGCCGCCATGTTGCCGTAGCGGGTGGGCGACCCCAGGGCAAGGCCGATGCAGTCGTCCAGATCGCTTTGCTCGACATACGGCGGACCGTCGTCGGGAATGGCGGGCGCCGTGGCTTCGCATACGGCCGACACCGGGGGCACCGTCCTTAGTCTGGCCGTCACCCCGGGCACGCGTTCGACGCCCAAGGCGATCTGTTCGGCCAGCTGGCGCGTCGCGCCCTGGCGGCTGTAGTACAAAATGAGAATATTCATAGGCCTGTATTATCTCTCGTCATGACCTTGCGCATACCATCCGAGAGCACCCCCGCCGGAACACCCGCAGCCCGGCCTGATTCGCACCCCGACTCCGCCCCGCAGGCGGCGCCAGCACCGGCCGCCGGCCCGTCCGACGCCGCGCCCCCCGAGGCGCATTCCGAAACGCCGCGCGGCATTGCCGCCCGCCGCGCGGCGTTGCGCGCCCGCTGGACCGCGAAGGAGTCGATGCTGAGCCGTATTGGACGCCTTTTGCGGTTCGCCGCCAAGCGTGCCGACGAAGAACGCATCACCCAGGTGGCGTCGAGCCTGACCTTCACGTCGGTGCTCTCGATGGTGCCCTTGCTGGCCGTGGCGCTGGCCCTGTTCACGGCCTTTCCGCTCTTCAATCAATTCCAGGGTGCGCTCGAAGAGTATCTCGTCACCAACCTGATGCCGCCGTCGGTCGCCCAGAACATCATGGGCTACCTGAACGACTTTGCGCAAAAGGCGTCGCGCCTGACCGCGATTGGCGGTGTGTTCCTGGTGTTCACCGCGCTGTCCCTGATGCTGACCATCGACCACGCGCTGAACGAGATCTGGCATGTACGCAAGGCGCGCGCGCTGCCGCAGCGGGTGTTGATCTACTGGGCCACGCTGACCCTTGGACCCGTGCTGATGGGCGCCAGCCTGTGGGCCACGTCCTTCCTGGCTCGCGAATCCATGGGGCTGGTCGGCAACACCCTGGCGCCGCTGGAAGTGCTGCTGTCGTTCCTGCCCATGGTGCTGACCGGCCTGGCCTTTGCCGCGCTGTTCATTGTGGTGCCGAACCGCCAGGTCGAACCGCGCGATGCCCTGACCGGGGGCTTTGCGGCCGCCGTCGTCCTTGAAATCATGAAGGCCTGCTTTGCGTATTACCTGACGCGCTTCCCGTCGTACACGGTCATCTACGGCGCCTTTGCGACCTTGCCGATCTTCTTGTTGTGGGTGTACCTGTCATGGCTCGTGACGCTGTTCGGCGCGATCCTGGCCGCCAGCCTGCCACTGATCCGCATGGGCCGGTGGGCCGACGAGCGGCATTCCGGCGCGCCGTTCATCGATGCCATTGCGATCCTGCGCGCACTGATCACCGCCCGCGCCAGCAAGAAAGTCGGCCTGAGCACGCGCAGCCTGCGCCACCGGCTGAATCTGCATCACGAAGAGCTGATGACCGTGCTCGATACCCTGTCGGACATCGGCTATATCGTGCGGGTCGGCGACGCCGGCACGTCGCGCGAACGCTGGGCGTTGATCTGCGATCCGGACACGGCCACGCTTGAACCCGTCTTCGACCGCCTGCTGCTCGATCGTCACCAGTTCATCAAGGAAGGCGCGGCGCCCTTGCTGACCGCGGTCAACTCGGCCTGGGTCAATCCCAAGGTGACGCTGACCCAGGCGCTGGCCGACGTGGACGATCTGCCCGACGAACACGCCTTGCTGAACGACCCGCTGGCCACGCTCGATCCCAAGGTGTTGCCGGCGGCGGAGCAGCAGGCGGGTTAGTCCAGCGACCAGTACGAGCCGCCCATGCCGCAGCGCATCTGCACGGACGGCACGTAGAACACGCTTTCGGCCTTGGCGTTGCCACATTCCGCGGCTGCGCCCATGGCGACGATCCATGCAAGCAATTCGCCTGCGCCGCCATCGCCGCCTGTCAGCAGCTTGTCGAACGTCAGTTCCTGCCGGACGCGGCCCAGGTCGCCACCTTCCAGCAATTCCATGAACCAGCGGTCAAAGCCTTCGTGCACGGTGAAATAGTCCTTGCCGCCCGGGTCATGCGACAGGCCGCCGGTGGCCATCAGCACGACACGTTCGTTGGATGGGAACGCGGCCACGGTGCGCGCAATTTGTGCGCCGACGGCCAGGCAACGTTCGGCGCTTGGCACGGGCGGCACGATCGGGTTCATGTGGATCGGCACGAAGCGCGGTTCATAACGCGGGAACAGGAACTTGAGCGGAACGGACCAGTTGTCGTCGAACAGCAATTGGTCGGCAAAGGCATGGTTGATGCCAGCCTTGGCCGCGTCCCGCACCAACGCGCGGCCCAGTTCCCGATGCCCCGTGATGGTGTAGTCGGGCACATTCAGCCAGTCCTTGAACCAGGGTGCCGGCCCCGCCCAGTCGTCACCCAGTCCCACGCAAAAGTCCGGCACGTTGTCGAGCGAAAAATTGAGCAGGTGGTCGTTGGCGACGCCAATGATGACATCGGGCTTGAGTTCGTCCATGCGGCGCGCGAATTCGGCGTAGCCCGCCAGCACGGCATCCTGTTCGTGCTGCGGGGATTTGTCGATCCAGCCGGTGACCCCGGGGGCGTGCGCAACGCCCAGGGCGGCAATCAGTTTGGCCATGGCAGGTCCTTGCGTGAAATGTCGGGTTCAGTGCTTGGGTTCAATGCAGTCGGTTCACGTCGTGCCGGTCAGGTCGCGATCCGCATCTTTTCGGCATACAGACGCGCTGCGTCGCTGTCGTTGTGATTGCGGCTGCCGCCCCGGAACAGCCGGGCCACCTGCGGCAGAAAGTAGGGGTGCATGCCCATGCGGGCCAGGGCTTCGATGTCGATGCTCCGCCACGCTTCCTTCTCGGCGTCAGTCAGGCCGTACTGCGTCATGCAGGCTTCCATATCCTGCTGGAACGCCTGGTAGCGGCTCAGGTCGCGCCGCAGTTCGAACACCATGCGGTTCGACGGCAGTGTCTTGTCGGTATCCTGGATTCCCATGATGCGGACTCTCTTTAAAAAGGTGGGAGCGCGGCTCCCGAACTCAGGCCGTCACGCCAAGCAGACGGTCGAGGGCTTCCCCGTCGCGAGCCAGGGCCGCGCTTGGGGCGTGATGGATGATCTGGCCACGTTCCAGGACGATCACGTCCTGGGTCATGGCCAGGGCAATGACCGGATGCTGTTCGACCACGATGGACGTCAACCCTTCTTCATCGTGCAGGCGGCGGATCGCAGCCGACAGTTCCTCGACCACGATCGGCGCGAGGCCTTCCATCGGTTCATCGAGCAGCAGCAGTTTCGGATTGGTCATCAGCGCGCGGGCGATCACCAGCATCTGCTGTTCGCCCCCCGACAGTTCGTTGCCGAAGTTGCGGCGGCGCTCCTGCAGGCGCGGGAACAGGTCATACACCCGCGCCAGGGTCCAGGGGCCGGGGCAGGCCACGACCGTCAGGTTTTCCTGCACGGTCAAGGACGGAAAGGCCTCGCGTTCCTGCGGCACCCAGCCGATTCCGCCGCGGGCGCGTTGGTTGGGCGCCATCGATGTGATGTCGCGCCCTTGCCAGCGCAGGGTGCCGCCCATCAGCCGGGTGTTGCCGACGATGGTCTCGAGCAGCGTGGTCTTGCCGACCCCATTCCTGCCCAGCACGGCCAGGCTGCGACCTGATTCGATACGCAAGGAAAGGTGTTCGAGCACGATGGCGTCGCCGTAGCCGGCATCGACGCGGTCGAGTTCGAGCAGCGCGGGCCGAGCGGTCGTGGACAGGTCTGTAACAGACGCGCGGTCCATCATGCGGTCACCGGATCGAGACGGGTCTGGCCAAGGTAGACCTCGCGCACCCGGGGGTTGGTGGCGATGGCGTCAGGCGTGCCGCTGGCCACCAGCGCGCCGCCGACCAGCACCGAGATCTGCTGGGCAAAACGAAAGACAAGCCGCATGTCGTGTTCGATCAGCAGGATGGAGACATCCTTGGGCAGTTCGTCAAGGATCTGGAAGACCTGCTTGCTGTCCGCGGAAGGTACGCCGGCCGCGGGTTCATCCAGCAGCAACACCTTGGGCTTGCGCGCCAGGGCCAGGGCGATTTCGATCAGCCGCTGCCGGCCGTAAGGCAGGTGCCGGGTGAGCCGGTGCGCATCCGCGCGCAGGCCCATGCGGTCCAGCAACGCAAGCGCTTCCGTGGCCGCCGGGCCCTGCTTGCGCAAGGAACCGAACAGCGACGACGTCGCCCCCTCGCGCGTCATGATGACGAGCGCGACCGCTTCGAGCGGCGTCATGTCGAGGAACAGGGTGTTGATCTGGAAGGTGCGCACCAGGCCCAGCTTGACGCGCTGTTCGGGCCGCATGCCGTTGAGCGACACATCGCCCAGCAGGACGTCGCCGGAGGTGGGTTGCAGCATGCCGGTCAGCAGGTTGATGAGCGTGGTCTTGCCCGCGCCGTTCGGCCCGATCAGGGCATGACGGGATCCCGGTTCCAGACGGAAGGTCAGATCGTTGGTGGCCGTGAAGCCGCCAAAGCGTTTGTGCAGATGGCGGGTCTCGATCATCGTGGCGCTCCGCGTCGCGCGGCCATCCGGCGGGCCCAGACGACACCACTGCCGACAATGCCGCCGCGCGCAAAAAAGATGGTCAGCACCAGCCCCAGCCCGAGCCAGAAATGCCAGTAGGCCGGGCTGATGCCGGACAGCAGGTCGCGGCCGATGACAAACACCGCGGCGCCCACAAAGCCGCCATACAGATACCCGGCGCCACCAAGGGCCGCAATGATCAGGATGTCGGCCGACCGCCCAAAGCCCAGGGCGTCGATCGTCAGGAACTGGGTGATCTGCGTGAGCAGCGCGCCCGATACGCCGGCAATGACGGCGGCTGCCGTGTAGGCGATGCCCAGCGTGCGGCCGTCATCGATGCCCAGGGCCATGGCGCGGCGAGCATTCATGCGCACGGCCTGCAGCGTCATGCCGTAGGGCGAGTTGACCAGTCGCCGCGCCACCCACAGCAGCACGAAGGACACCACGGCGGCGTACACATAGGCCACGTTGCCATACAGATCGAATTCGAACACACCGAACAGCGGCGCAAACGAAATGCCCTGCAAGCCGTCGATGCCCCCCGTCAGGTGCGTGGCCTTGTTGGCTGCTTCGTACAGCACCAGCCCCAGTCCCAGTGTCACCATCAGACGGCTCAGATCGGTGCCGCGCACGATCAACTGTGCGGTGATCGCGCCCGCAGCGCCTGCGATCAGCCCCGCGATCAACAGGCCCGACACCGGCTCGTGCCAGCCGTACTTGCCCAGCCATCCGGCCACGAAGGCACCGATGCCAAAGAACGCGGCCTGACCCAGGGTCACGATGCCCGCAAAGCCCAGCAACAGGTCGAGCGACAGCGCAAAGCAGCCCATGACCAGCACCTGCGCGCCAAGCGTCCGATAGTCGCCGAACACAAAGAAGGCGCCCACGACCACCAGCCAGAACGCCACTTCAGCGGGCTGCCACCGTGCGCGATCCAGGAAAGGGCGCGACTCGCGTTCGTTGTCCAAATCCATCATGTTCACCCCTTGCGCGCAAAGAGGCTGTACAGACCCTTGGGGCGGTACAGCAAGACCAGGACCATGATCACGTAGATCATGAAAGCGCCGAACTGTGGCACGTAGTATTTGCTGGCCACGTCCGCCACGCCCAGCAGCATGGCGGCAAAGAAGGTGCCGTTGATGGACCCGGCGCCGCCCACCACCACCACCAGCAGGCAAAGCACCAGGTAGCGCGCGGCAAAGGCCGGATCCAGGCCCAGCACTTCGGCCCCCAGCGCGCCACCCAGTGCCGCCAGTCCGCAACCCACGGCAAACGCAATCATGAACACGCGCCTGACCGGCACGCCCAGGCCGCCCGCCACGCGCTGATTGTCCACCGACGCGCGGATCATCGCGCCAAAGCGCGTGCTGTCCAGCCCGACCTTGAGCAGCACCAGCAGCGCCACGCCAATACCAAGCAACATGGCGCGGTACTTCGACACGCTCAGCTCACCCAAGGTCCACCGTCCGGTCAGGACTTCCGGGATGCGCACCGCCTGCTGCGACGGCCCCCAGAAGTAGTGGGCAATGCCGCCCGCCATCAGCATCACGCCAAACGTCAGCAGGCTCTGGTCCAGTTGCGACGCGCGGTAGAACGGCGCATACACCACCCGTTCGATGAGCAGGCTCAACAGGGCGACGGCCAGCGTCACCGCGATGATCGCCGGCACGAAGGGCCAGTCATAGCGGCCCACCAGGGTCACCATGAAGTAGCCGCCGAACATCGCGAACGCGCCGTGGGCCAGGTTGACGAAGCCCATCAGGCCCAGCGTGATGGACAGGCCGATGGCAATCACGAACAGCATGGCACCATAGGACAGCCCGTCGATGAATACGCCGATCAGGTTGACGAGCATCAACTCATTCCTTTCCGGGATCCTTGACGGCGGTGACCTTGTCGAACTCGACGTTATAGAGTTCGCCGCCGACCTTCTCTACCTTGCGGATGTAGACGTCCTGCACGATGTCGCGCGTGGCCGGATCAATCGTGAACGGGCCGCGCGGGCTGTCCACCTTCAGGCCTTTCATGGCGGCGATCAGCTTGTCGCCGTTGGTGTCGCCCTGCGTTTTGCGCAGCGCCTGGTAGATCACGTCCATGGCGTCGTACGCCGCCACCGCATGAAAGTTCGGGCGCTTCTTGCTGGCGTCGCGCACCGCCTGCACAAAAGCCTTGTTCTGCGGGGAATCGTGCGCGGCCGAATAGTGATGCGCCGTGACCGTATCGAGCGCCACGTCGCCGATCGCCTGGATCGAATCGTCGTCGGTCATGTCGCCGGTGCCGATCAGCTTGACGCCGGCCTGCTTGAAGCCGCGTTCGTTGTACGACTTCATGAACGAGATGGCCGCTTCGCTGCCCGGTACGAACACAAAGATGGCGTCGGCCTTGGCGTCGCGGGCGCGCTGCAGGAAGGGCGAAAAATCCATGCTGCTGACCGGCATGCGGATCTCGCCCGCGATCTCGCCACCCGCAGCCTTGAACGCATCCTTGAACGCCTTTTCGGCATCGTGGCCCGGGCCGTAATCGGACACCAGCGTAAACACGCGCTTGAGCCCGTTTTTGGCCGACCATGTCGCCATCGGCGCCGACGTCTGTCCAAGCGTGGACGAGGTTCGCACGATATAGGGCGACTTCTCGGTCACGATGGATGTGGACGCGAACACCAGCATCGGTTTCTTGGCGGTCGTGGCCACCGGGGCGGCCGCCAGCGCATTCGGTGTGAAGTTGAAGCCCGCCAGGAAATCCACCTTGTCACGGGTAATCAGTTCCTGTGCATGGCGTCTTGCGGTCTCAGGGGCAATGCCTCCCGTGTCCCGGATGACCAGTTCGACCTTCTTGCCTTCGATCTGGTCGCCGTGCAATTTCAGGTAGGCACGCAGTCCACTTTCGATCGACTGGCCCGCCGACGCGTAGGTCCCGGAAAATTCCGAGACCACGCCAATGCGGATCACCTTGTCGGCAGCATGGGCGGCATGCGGGGTCAAGGCGCCAGTGGCTGCGGCCAGGGCCAGCGCGGCAAACGCACGCAAGGCAAAGGGAGCGGACAGGGAAGGTTGTTGCGCGCAACTAGTCATCGGTTTCTCCGTTAATGCAAACCCGGGTTGAACTGCGGCCATCCGTTACGTCGCCACGCCGATCTGCGCGAACATGGCCCGGGTCAGCGGGCTATGGGGGTCGCCAAGTTCGGTGACGATGGAAAAATGATTCAGGCCTGGCATCGGCAGGTAGGCCGATGGGTAACCCTTCTGGCGCCACACCTCGGCAAAGGTGGCCGACTGCTCGATGAACTCGGGCGGCTCCGCGTCGCCGACTGCGCAGATCAGGGGGCAGGGCAGGTCGGGCAGCCGGAACATCGGGCTGTTCCGAACGGCAGCCGCAAGGTCGAGCTTGAGCCAGTCATTGGCACGGGTGTGCGTCAACGGCATCAGATCGAAGAGGCCACTCAGTGTGGTGACGCCCTTGACCAGATCGGCGGGCAATCCTTGCGCGGCCCAATCGGTGGCCGCAGCCATCGCCACCAGATGGCCGCCCGCCGAATTGCCGCACAGAAAGATGCGCGATGGATCGCCACCAAACTGGTCGGCATTCCGGTACACCCATGCCACCGCACGACGGGTGCACGCCACCATGTCATCGAGCGTTGCGGCGGGCGCCAGGGGGTATTCCTGCGAGATCCAGATGGCGCCGGCCGGACCGAATGCCTCGGCGGGAAACGCACGGTCATTCTTGCTGGACGCTTTCCAGAAACCGCCGTGCAGATAGATCGCGATGGGCGCGTCTGGCGAGTCCGTCAAAAAGATGTCGAGCTTTTCGGCCGGACCCTCGCCGTATGCCACATCGAGTTGCGATGGCCAGTGCGCGCGGGTGTGTTTGCTCGCCGTAATCGACCGCTGCAGATGTTCCATGAAACCGGGGGTGAAAGCTTCAACGTCATACAACTCGGCGCTGCGGGAAACGTCCATGGCGGCTCCTGGTGGAAGGAAGAAATCAGGCTGAGGCGGGCAGTGTCCAGGCCGACAGAATCGTCGCGCTGTCGGACACGTCGCCAAACAGAAAGCGCACGTTCATGAGCGTGGCGTCGTGCAGGACGGGGGTGTGCGAGGCGACGGCGTCGGCGGGAACGATGCAGTCGTAGCCGCGCGAATGCCCGTCGCGCACGGTGGACTCGACGCAGATCTGCGTCTGCACGCCGGCAAATACCAGGGTGTCGACCTGGCGGTCGCGCAATATTGCGTGCAGATCGGTGTCGTGAAAGCCGCTGTAGGTGTGCTTGGTCACGACCGGCTCGCCGGGCTGCGGCGAAACGCCGAACCAGTCGGCGCCCCACGTGCCTGCCGCGCAGCACTCGGCGTGGATGCCGGCGCGCAATTGTTTGGCCAGCATGGACGACGGGATGGCGGCATGGCCGTAATCGGCGCGCACCCACACCACCGGCACGCCAGCGCCGCGGGCCTGCGAGATCAGCTGGTCGAGAACCGGGAGCAGTGCGGCAGCTGCCGACACGTCCTTGCCCATGACGTCATCGACATAGCCACCCGGCGCGCAGAAATCGTTCTGCATGTCGATGACGACCAGCGCACTGCGGCCCGGGGCAAGGCGATCCGACAACGACAAGGTGGAAGATTCCTGCGGCACGTGGTGCTCCGTTGGCTGGGTAATCGATTTGAAATATACGCATCGATTAAAATAGCGTCAACGAAAAATAATCGATTAATTATTGGGGAGACTGCTGATCCATGGCCAGCCTGGCGCGCGGTGGCATGTCACGCGTTCGATCGTGAGCAGGCGTGCGGCCCCAGGCGACCACCCAGCCGTTCCGAAAGAATCGATTATTTGCTCCATGCTACGATCCGCCATCTAAGTGGCGCTCAAGCGCCCTCCGCAAGCGCAAGGAAATCCATGAGACCCGCGGCAGCAGTCCCCAACGTCACCGGCCTGACCGAGGGCGGCCAGAACCTGGCCAACACCGTCGCCACCCGCCTGCGCACCGACATCGTGTCCGGCCGGCGGCCCCCCGGCAGCAAGCTGTCGATCGACGAACTCAAGAATGATTTCGGCGTGAGCCTGTCCCCCGTGCGGGAAGCGCTGGCGCGCCTGGCCACCGAAGGATTCGTGGTCAACGAAGACAAGAAAGGGTTTCGCGTGGCGCCCGTGTCGCGCGAGAACTGTCAGGAAGTCGCCCGCCTGCAGTCCACGCTGGAACCGATGGCCTTGCGCGAGTCCATCCGCCTGGGGGATACCGCGTGGGAAGAAGGGGTGGTGCTGACCCACCACCGGCTGTCGCGTTACGAGCGCCCCGAACGCAAGGAAGGGCGCGACGTGGACGAATGGGAAGCGCACCATCGCGGCTTTCACCTTGCCCTGATATCCGCCTGCAACATGCCTTTGCTGCTGCTGATGTGCGAGTCACTGCAGCACTTCAGCGCCCGCTACCGCCGCCTGTTCCTGGCCTACCAGCCCTTCGACCATGACGTCCCGAACGAACACCAGAACATGGTCGACGCCATCCTTGATCGCAACGCAGACGTCGCCGCCGCGCTGCTGAAAGAGCACATCGAGCGGACGGCGCAGAACATTCTGAAGGCGCTCGACGCGCGGTGAATCTCGGTCAGCAACCGAAAAAAAAAGCGCCCCGCGTAAACCACCGCGGGGCGCTTTTTTCATGACCGCGGCAACTTCTGCCGCCGCATCGAAATCAGACCATCAGATATCGAAAAACACCGTTTCGACGCTTTCGCTGCCTTGCATGGCAACGTCCCACTCATAGGTCGATTCGCCGGTCTTGCGGGCGACAAGCGTCTTGGCGCGGGCGCCCAACGACGACAGCACCGGATCCTGCTCGACACCTTCGGTGCCTTCAAAGTAGCACCGCGTGAACAGATGGCGCAGCAGGCCGCGCGCAAAAATGGTGATGTGCAGGTAGGGCGCCTGCAGGCTGCCGTCGGCCAGGGCGATGCGGCCGGGCATGACGGTGTCGATCACGAAGCGGCCTTCGGCGTCGGTGGACGCGCGGGCGAAGGCGGCGGTGCCGTCCTCATGCACGGGCAACTGCGACATCTTGCCGCTGGCGTCGGCCTGCCAGACTTCCAGGAAGCAATCCGGGATCGGTTCGTCCGCGCCGTCGGTGACGATGCCGGTGACACGCACGCGGCCGCTCTGGACCTGGCTCAATACCTGGCCGGCGGCGTCCCATTTCAGGCCGTGCTTGAAAAAGGGGCCGACGGTTTGCGAGGGGGTAGGGATGAGATTGGACATGGTTCGCTCAGTCAGGTTGGGCAGGCGTGGCGTCGGGACCGTCGAGCACGATGTCGAAGCGGTAGCCCAGGGCCCACTCGGGCTGGGTCAGGGACAGGTCGAAGCTCGACACGAGGCGGTCGCGCACCCTGTCGGAGGGCAGGGCGCCAAAGATGGTGTCGTAGCCCAGCAGCGGATCGTTCGGGAAGTACATCTGCGTGACCAGGCGCTGCAGCACGTTGTTGCCGAACACCGAGAAGTGGATGTGCGCCGGCCGCCACGCGTTTTCGTGGTTGCGCCAGGGGTAGGCGCCGGGCTTGATCGTCGTGAACTTGTAGTTGCCGTTCTCGTCGGTGAACACGCGGCCGTTGCCCGTGAAGTTCGGGTCGAGGGGCGCGTCGTGCTGGTCGCGGTCGTGCGCATAGCGGCCAGTGGCGTTGCACTGCCAGATTTCGATGAAGGCGTTGCGGATCGGCTCGCCTTCGCGGTCGCGCAGACAGCCTTCGACGATGATGCGTTCACCGATCGCTTCGCCGGCGCACTGGCGCGTCAGGTCGTCGTGATTCGAGAACAGCACCGACCGGTCGAAAAGCGGCGCAGCCAGCTCGAGCGGACCTTCCGGCACGCGCAGCAGTGGCTGGCGGGGCGCCCGCAGCACGGTGCTGGTGTAGCCCGGCGCGGCCCGGTCGAATTCGATGGTGGGGGGTGTCTCCCAGATTTTGCTCATATGCTTGATTTCCTGTAGTGGCGGAGGCCCCGCCGGTGTCCCGTGATGCGCCCTGCGGGCGCGTCGCGCCGGACAATCCCGGGCGCGGGGTGATCCGAAGCGAAGCATAGGGGACGCAGCCATTCATTTCAAATGAATAATCCGCAATGATTTATGCTTTAAAGGTCATGAATGAACGCCGCAGCTGCAAGGATCCCCCATGGTTCGTTCCACCCAGGACTGGATACACCGGCTCAAATTGCGCCACCTGGAAATCCTGGTGTCGATCGGCCGCACGGGTAGCATGAGCCGTACCGCCGATCTGATGGCGTTGTCCCAGCCGGCGTTGTCGAAATGGCTGAAGGGGCTGGAAACGTCGCTGGGCGTGTCGCTGTTCGAGCGCACGACGCGGCGGGTGGTGCTGACGGAATACGGGCGCATCGTGCTGCGCCATGCCGAGCGGGTGCTGGGCGACATGGAGCGCACGCGCAGCGAGATCGACGCCGCGCAGCTGGGCACGGCCGGGCGCATTGTCGTGGGCGCCTTGCCCGCCGCGGCCCCCATCCTGTTGCCGGGCGCGCTGGCCCGCCTGCATCGGCCTCGCATCGAAGCGCAAGTGCAAGTGCATGAAGGCACGCTGGACCGCCTGCTGCCGCTCTTGCAGCGGCGGGAGCTGGACCTGGTGATCGGCCGGCTGGAAGGCGATGCGCTCAACCTGGGGCTGCAGAGCGAGGTGCTGTACAAGGAGCCGGTCTGCGTCGCGGGCAGGGCCGGGCATCCGCTCGCCGCCAAGCGGCGCGTGACCTGGAAGGATGTCGCGTCCTACCCCTGGATCGTGCCGCCGTGGAACACGCCGATGCGCATCAGCCTGGACCTGGCGTTTTCGCGGGCCGGGCTGCCGCTGCCACAGGCCATGATGGAGTCGGCCGCGCTGCTGACCAACCGCGCGGTCGCCCAGCGCGCCAACTGCCTGTTCGTGGCGTCGGAAGACGCCATCGCCAGTTTCGAGCGGGAAGGGCTGCTGTGCCGGCTGCCCTTGTGGCTGGACGATGTGCCACAAGACGTGGGCATGTTGTGGGGCGATGCGCCGTCGCCCGCCATGGGCCGGCTGATGGATGTGCTGCGCCTGGAAGCCCGCGAGATCGTCGCCGCGCGTGGCATTGCAGTTGAAGCGCGTAGCGTTGCGCGCTAGGATGGAGCCAAGTCCGAGGAGACCACCATGATCAAAGTCAGCGAAATTTTGCGTGTGAAGGGCGATGCGCTCTACACCGTCAGCCCGGATACGCCGGTCACCCAAGTGGTCGACACGATGTCAGTCCACGATATCGGGTCGCTCGTGGTCATGGAATTCGGCGAACTCGTCGGCATGCTGACCTTCCGCGAAATCATTCGCCATCTGCAAAAGAACGCCGGATCGCTGGGCACGTCCACCATCCGTTCGATCATGGACGATGCGCCCGTGACCGTGTCGCCCAACACCGAAGTCAACGAAGTCCGGCGCCTGATGCTGGACAAGCACGCGCGCTACATCCCGGTCATGGACGGGCGCATGCTGCTGGGCGTGATCTCGTTCTATGACGTGGCCAAAGCCGTTCTGGAAGCCCAAGGCTTCGAGAACCGCATGCTCAAGGCCTACATCCGCGACTGGCCGGGCGAGCAGCGCGAAGCCGAAGAAGGCATGGCCTGAGGTGGGCCCGAGGCTGGCCTGAGGTCGGCCTGAAGCGGGATCGCGGGCGTCCTTCGTACCCGGATGGCCCGCCAGTGCGATAATCGCGCTTTCCCGCTCACTACACCCGGCGTCCCCGGGCATGATCCTATGGCTGGCAATACGCTCGGAGAACTGTTTCGCGTCACCAATTTCGGTGAGTCGCATGGCCCCGCGATCGGCTGCGTGATCGACGGCTGCCCGCCCGGATTGCCGCTGTCCGAGGCCGACATCCAGATCGAACTGGATCGCCGACGCCCTGGCACGTCGCGCCACGTGACCCAGCGCCAGGAACCCGATCAGGTCGAGATCCTGTCCGGTGTCTACCAGGGCGTGACCAGCGGGACGCCGATTGCGCTGCTGATCCGCAACCAGGACGCGCGCAGCAAGGACTATTCGAACATTGCCGAGACCTTCCGTCCGGGCCATGCCGACTACACCTACTGGCACAAGTTTGGCGTGCGCGATCCGCGCGGCGGCGGCCGTTCGTCGGCGCGTCTGACGGCGCCGACGGTTGCCGCCGGCGCTGTCGCCAAGCTGTGGCTCAAACAGCGTTTCAACATCGTGATCCGTGGCTTCATGAGCCAGCTCGGTCCCATCCCGATTCCATTCGAATCGTGGGACCACGTCCATGCCAATCCCTTTTTTGCGGCCAATGCCAGCACCATCGACGAACTGGAGGCCTATATGGACCAGTTGCGCAGGGACGGTGATTCGGTCGGTGCGCGCATCGACGTGGTCGCCCAAGGCGTGCCGGTCGGCTGGGGTGAACCGATCTATGGCCGCCTGGACGCCGATATCGCGCATGCCATGATGGGCTTGAACGCGGTCAAGGGTGTCGAGATCGGCGCCGGATTCGCCTGCGTCGCACAGCGCGGCAGCGAACATGGCGACGAACTGGACCCGTCGGGCTTCGGGAGCAATCATGCCGGCGGCGTGCTGGGCGGCATCACCACCGGCCAGGACATTCGCGTTTCCATCGCCATCAAGCCGACGTCCAGCATCCGCACGCCACGCCAGTCGATCGACAAGGCCGGCGCACCGACGGTGGTCGAAACCCATGGCCGTCATGACCCTTGCGTCGGTATCCGCGCCACACCTGTCGCCGAAGGGCTGCTGGCGATCGTGCTGATGGACCAGGCGCTGCGCCATCGTGCGCAGAACGCCGACGTGCACGTGGACACGCCCGCGATTCCTGCCCATCGCTGATCGACCCGGCTTGCCGTGCTTCCCTAACGCACAGTTACGTCGTATTCGGGCAGAATCACGGCAGTTCACTTACCGGGGGAGCCGTATGACCACTTTCATCACGCCGACATTCAAGCGCACCGCGATGCGTACTGCCGCCATTCTGGCGTTCACGGCCGTGGCAGGCTGCCAGAGCGTCAACACCACCCAGGGTGGCGCGATCGGCATCGACCGCACCCAGCGCATGTCGAGCCTGGTGCCCGAAGCGCAACTGGACCAGGAAGCCGTCAAGCTGTATGCGCAGACGCTGAACGACGCCAAGGCCAAGGGCCAGCTCAATTCGAACGCCGCGCAGTCCACCCGCGTGCGCACGATTTCGCAGCGGCTGATCGCGCAGGTCGGCACCTTCCGCCCGGAAGCGACGTCGTGGAAGTGGGAAGTCAACGTCATCGACAGCAAGGAAGTGAACGCCTGGTGCATGCCCGGTGGCAAGATCGCGGTGTACACCGGCCTGATCAATTCCGTGAAGGCGACCGACGACGAACTGGCCGCGGTCATCGGCCACGAGATCGCGCATGCGCTGCGTGAACACGCCCGCGAACGCGCCTCGCAGCAGATGGCCACCAGCGTCGGCCTGAGCGTGCTGTCGGTCGTGACCGGCAACCAGGCCACGTCGGACCTGGGCGGCACCCTCGCCAACGTCATGTTCGGCCTGCCCAACAGCCGCCTGCACGAAACCGAAGCCGACCGCATGGGCGTCGAACTGGCCGCCCGCGCCGGCTATGATCCGCGCGCCGCCGTCACGCTGTGGACCAAGATGGGCGCGCTCAGTGGCGGCGCCGCCCAGCCGGAACTGCTGTCGACCCACCCGTCGGCAGAGTCCCGCATTGCCGACCTGAAGGTCGCATCCGAAAAGGTGCTGCCGCTGTACCAAGCGCGCAAGTAAGCCAGCACTCAGGACCCCCGGCCTGATCAGCTGGCCGGATGACCCGCAGGGCAGAAGCAGGCCGCGCAGCAAGCCAGGGCGCGGCCTGTGGCATAATCTAACGCTACCTTCACCCGAGCGGGTCCTTAGTGACGACCAGGCGCGTTTCCCGCGCCCACTGTGCCGCCAGCTAAATTGAGCCCGTTCAATTTTTGACCGGAATCATGGCGATTATGGCTCGTACTCTTTACGACAAGTTGTGGGACGCACACGTCGTCCACCAGGATGAAGACGGAACCTGTCTGATCTACATCGATCGCCACCTCGTGCACGAAGTCACGAGCCCGCAGGCGTTCGAAGGCCTGAAGATCGCGAACCGCCCCATCTGGCGCATCAGCTCGAACCTGGCGGTCGCTGACCACAACGTCCCCACGCACAACCGCGCAAGCGGCATCGCCGATCCCATCTCCAAGCTGCAGGTCGACACGCTCGACGCCAACTGCGAAGAGCACGGCATCGTCGAATTCAGCATGAACGATCACCGCCAGGGCATCGTGCACGTCATCGGCCCGGAGCAGGGCGCGACCCTGCCGGGCATGACCGTCGTGTGCGGCGATTCGCATACCAGCACCCACGGCGCGGTCGCCGCTTTGGCGTTCGGCATCGGCACGTCCGAAGTCGAGCACACCATGGCGACGCAGACGCTGAACATGAAGAAGAACAAGAACATGCTGGTCCGCATCGAGGGCAAGCTGCCCGCCGGGTGCACGGCCAAGGACGTGATCCTGCATGTGATTGGCGTGATCGGCACGGCCGGTGGCACGGGCCATGCGATCGAATTCGCCGGCAGCACCGTGCGTGACCTGTCGGTCGAAGGCCGCATGACGATGTGCAACATGGCGATCGAAGCCGGTGCACGGTCGGGCCTGGTGGCCGTCGATCAGAAAACGATCGACTACTTCAAGGGCCGCACCTACGCGCCCAAGGCGGACCAGTGGGACGCCGCCGTCGAATACTGGAACACGCTGCATAGCGACGAGGGCGCGCACTTCGACCGTATCGTCGAGATCGACGCCGCCGCGATCCAGCCGCAGGTCACCTGGGGCACGTCGCCCGAGATGGTGCTGCCGGTCAATGCGATCGTTCCCGATCCGGCCAAGGAAAGCGACGAAGTCCGCCGCGAAGGCATCGAACGCGCGCTGTCCTACATGGGCCTGACCGCCAACATGCCGATCACCGACATCAAGATCGACAAGGTCTTCATCGGGTCGTGCACCAATTCGCGCATCGAAGATCTGCGTGCCGCCGCCGACGTGCTGCGCGGCAAGCACATCGCATCGAACGTCCAGCTCGCGCTGGCCGTGCCGGGTTCGGGCCTGGTCAAGTCGCAAGCCGAACAGGAAGGCCTGGACAAGGTGTTCCTGGACGCCGGCTTCGAATGGCGTGATCCGGGCTGCTCGATGTGCCTGGCCATGAACGACGACAAACTCGGGCCTGGCGAGCGTTGCGCGTCCACGTCCAACCGCAACTTCGAAGGCCGTCAGGGTCAGGGCGGCCGCACCCACCTGGTCAGCCCCGCGATGGCGGCAGCGGCTGCGGTGGCGGGCCATTTCGTCGACGTGCGCAACGTGCAATAAGGCAGGAAAAGATCATGCAAGCATTTACCGTACATGAAGGCCTGGTGGCGCCGCTCGATCGCGCCAATGTCGACACCGACCAGATCATTCCCAAGCAATTCCTGAAGGCGATCACGCGTTCGGGTTTCGGCCCGCACCTGTTCGACGCCTGGCGCTACCTTGATGAAGGTCAGCCCGGCATGGACAATTCCAGGCGCCCGCTGAACACCGAATTCGTGCTGAACCAGCCGCGCTACGCGGGCGCGTCGATCCTGCTGGCCCGCAAGAACTTTGGTTGCGGATCGAGCCGTGAGCATGCCCCCTGGGCGCTGGACCAGTATGGCTTTCGCGCCGTCATTGCGCCGTCGTTTGCCGACATCTTCTTCAACAACAGCTTTAAGAACGGCTTCCTGCCCATCGTGCTGCCCGAAGACGTGGTCGCGCAACTGTTCGACGAAGTCGAGAAGACGCCCGGCTACCGCCTGCGCATCGACCTGGAACGCCAGGTTGTCGTCACGCCCGAGGGCGCCGAGTCTGGTTTCGAGATCGATGAGTTCCGCAAGTACTGCATGCTCAACGGCCTGGACGAAATCGGCCTGACGCTGCGTAACGCCGACAAGATCCGCGCGTACGAACAGAACCGGCTGGCCACGCAGCCCTGGCTCGAGTCGGCTGCTTTGCGCAGCTCCCACTCGTAATCGCGGAGCAGTTCCTGCCAGTCATTGCGGTGCAGTGCTTATCTCTTATTGCGGCGCAGTTCCCACTTCCACTTATCGAACGACATGACCCAACACATTGCAGTGCTGCCGGGTGACGGCATCGGACCGGAAATCATCGAACAGGCCGTGCGCGTACTGACGTCGCTGGGCGAAGACTTCCGGATCGAAGAACAGCCGGTGGGCGGCGCGGCCTATGCCGCGTCGGGCCATCCCCTGCCGCCCGCCACGCTGGACCTGGCCAAGCGCGCCGACGCAGTGCTGTTCGGGTCGGTCGGCGATTGGAAGTACGACTCGCTGGAACGCTCGCTGCGCCCCGAGCAGGCGATCCTGGGGCTGCGCAAGCAGCTGGGTCTGTTCGCGAACCTGCGTCCGGCCATCCTGTATCCGGAACTGGCCAATGCATCGTCGCTCAAGCCGGAAGTGGTGGCGGGCCTGGACATCATCATCATCCGTGAACTGACGGGTGACATCTATTTCGGTTCGCCGCGCGGCATGCGCACGGCGCCCGACGGTCAGTTCGCGGGCGAGCGCGAAGGGTTCGACACGATGCGGTATGCCGAGTCCGAAATCCGCCGCATCGCCCACGTCGGCTTTAAGACCGCGCAGAAGCGCAACCGCAAGCTGTGCAGCGTCGACAAGTCCAACGTGCTGGAAACCTTCCAGTTCTGGCGCGACATCGTGACCGAAGTCGGCAAGGAATATCCCGACGTCGAACTGAGCCACATGTATGTCGATAACGCCGCCATGCAGCTGGTGCGCGCGCCCAAGCAGTTCGACGTGATCGTGACCGGCAACCTGTTTGGCGACATCCTGTCCGACCAGGCATCGATGCTGACAGGGTCGATCGGCATGCTGCCCTCGGCATCGCTGAACGAGTCGGGCAAGGGCCTGTACGAGCCCAGCCACGGCTCGGCGCCCGACATCGCCAACCAGGACATCGCCAATCCGTTGGCGACCATCCTGTCGGCAGCCATGATGCTGCGGTATTCGCTCGACAAGGCGGCCCAGGCCGACCGTATCGAAGCGGCCGTCAAGACCGTGCTCGGCCAGGGGCTGCGCACGGCCGATATTTTCGAAGCCGGCACCACCAAGGTGGGGACCACCGAGATGGGCAACGCCGTCATCAAAGCTCTGAAGTAAACGCAACGCGTGTCGCGCCCCCGGGTGTGATACGCCCCGGGTAACCAACCCGTCTGATAAGGGGTAGACAATGAAAGCAGTGGGTCTGGTCGGCTGGCGCGGTATGGTCGGTTCCGTACTGATGCAGCGCATGCGCGACGAAAACGACTTTGCGTTGATCGAACCGGTGTTCTTTTCCACCAGCAACCAGGGTGGCAAGGCGCCGTCATGGGCAGAGGGCGCCGGCCCCCTGCAGAACGCGTACGACATCGACGCGCTGAAAAAGCTGCCGATCATCGTGACCGCGCAGGGCGGCGACTACACGTCCGAGGTCTACCCGAAGCTGCGCGCGGCGGGCTGGACCGGCACGTGGATCGACGCGGCCAGCACGCTGCGCATGAAAGATGACGCGATCATCGTGCTGGATCCGGTCAACCGTCACGTCATCGACGCTGCGCTGGCCAAGGGCGTGCGCGACTTCATTGGCGGCAACTGCACTGTCAGCTGCATGCTGATCGGCCTGGGCGGGCTGTTCAAGCATGATCTGGTCGAATGGATGACCAGCATGACCTACCAGGCGGCCTCGGGCGGCGGTGCGCAGCACATGCGCGAACTGCTCACGCAATTCGGCCTGCTGAACGGTCAGGTCAAGCACCTGCTGGACGACCCGGCATCCGCGATTCTTGACATCGACCGCAATGTGCTGGCCCTGCAGAAGGATCCGTCGCTGCCGCAGGCACAGTTTGGCGTGCCGCTGGCCGGCAACCTGATCCCGTGGATCGACAAGGATCTGGGCAACGGCATGTCGAAGGAAGAGTGGAAGGGCGGCGCCGAGACCAACAAGATCCTGGGCCTGGGCGCGGGTTTTGGCGGCTCGAAAGAAGTGCCGATCGATGGCCTGTGCGTGCGGATCGGCGCCATGCGCTGCCACAGCCAGGCATTGACGATCAAGCTCAAGAAAGACGTGCCGCTGGACGAGATCGACGACATCCTGCGCTCGGCCAATCCGTGGGCCAGCGTCGTGCCGAACACGCGTGAAGACTCGATGCGCTCGCTCACGCCCGTGGCCGTGACGGGCACGCTGACGATCCCGGTGGGCCGCATGCGCAAGCTGGCCATGGGCCCGGACTACCTCAGCGCGTTCACGGTGGGCGACCAGCTGTTGTGGGGCGCCGCCGAACCGCTGCGCCGCATGCTGCGGATCGTGCTGGGCGAGCTGTAAGACTCTGGCTGATTGCGTCCTGCCCGGGCGCGATTGCAGAAGGGTAAAAGAAGCGGACGCTGCAAGGCGTCCGTTTTTTTTTGCGGGTTGTTTTCATCATCTGACAGGGTGGGCACGTGGCTTGCCGCCCACCCTGTCAGATGGTATGGTCAACGCTCAAAAAATCGGGGATAGAGTAGCTTGTTGCCCAACCACCATCGCGCGCCGTCGCCTGCACGTTCCGGAATCGACAGCTCGAACGCGGGCACCCAGCGGACGCGTCTGCGCGCGTCGCTGCCTTTCGTGCTCAGACCGGCATGGTTGCTGAGCCTGTCCCTTGTCTTCACCAGTGCCAGTGGTGCCGCCGATCTGGGGCCGCTGCGCGTCCTGTCGGCGTCCGGCGATCCGCTCCGCGCCGAAATCGAAATCAGCGCGTTCACGCCTGAAGAGTCGACGACGCTGCAAGTGAACCTGGCGTCTGCCGACATCTATCGCGAAGCCAAGGTGGCCTATCCCGAAGGGTTGGCGGGCCTGACGCTCAAGGTGGCAGACCGGCCGAACGGCCGCAAGGTGGTGGAGGTCGTATCGGCAGGCCCGGTCGATGCGCATGTGCTGGACCTGCTGGTCGAAGTGACCTGGCACCAGGGCCGCTACATCCGCCAATATTCTTTCGTCCTGAAGTCGCCGCCTGCCGAAGCCCGTGCGCCTGCCGTGGCATCGGCTGCCGTGCCGCCCACGCTGGTGCAACCCGGCGACACCTTGTTCGATCTGGCGACGCGTCTGCGCCCGGAAGGCGCAACGGTGTTCCAGACGCTGCTGGCGCTGTTCCATGCGAACCCGCAATCGTTCATCGACGGCAACATGAACCTGTTGCGTGCCGGCACGACCTTGCAGATTCCTCCGGCAGCGCAGGTGCTTGCCGAGAGCGATACCCAGGCCCGGCAGACCTTGCGTACCCAGAACGAATCGTTTGCGCTGTACCGCGAGCGCGTCGCGCAGGCGGCTGCGGTGGCCACGCCGATCGAAGCGACGCCCCCCGCCAATTCAAGCGCGGGCGCCATTGCGCCGGCGCCGTCGGAGCCGGCCCCGGTTGAAAGCCAGGGCGATGCGCTGAAGTTGTCTGCGCAAGGTTCGACGGCGACCGATGGCGCCAACCCGCAGGCCGTGCGTGATCGGCTGGAAGAAGAGCGCGCGGCGACGCAGCGGGCGATCGACGAATCCGAGTCGCGCGTGAAGGAATTGACGGCCAACATCAATGCCATGCGGGGATTGCTGGAGTCCCAGAACCAGGCGCTGGCAGGCATGGAACAGCGGGCGAATGCCGACCCGGCAACCGATCCTGCGGCGCCAGCGCCTGGGGCGGATCCGGCGGCTGCAGCGGATTCGGCGGCTGCAGCGGATCCCGCGGCTGCTGCGGCTGCGGATCCTGCGGCTGACCCAGCGGCTGCCGATCCTGCGGCGGCCGATGCACCGGCCACCGATACGCCCCCTGCGGCGGAAGCGGCGGCAGATCCCGCCGCCGCACCGGCGCCATTGGGCGAAGACACGCCAACATCCGCGTGGGCGAGCGAGAAGGTCATCGCCCTGGTGGGCGGGCTGATTGCCCTGCTGGCGGTGGGCGCTGCCGTGCTTACGCTGCGCCGCCGCGCGCGGCCCAGCACCCGCTTCCAGGTGAACGACCCGGCGCGCGAACCGAACCTGGCCGGTTTGCCCGTGCTGCCCGCCGACTCGGCGTTGCCGGCGTCGACGCCGGCTGCGGCCGCCGCGGGTGGGGCAGTGGGCGGACCGACGGTCGGCGCCGCAGGTGCCACGGCCGCCGCGTCGGCCGCGGCTGCGGCAGCCTACGTGGCGTCTACCAGCGATGATGACGACGAATACGGCCCGCTGGAGGACGACGGTCCGCCCCCGGCCCACGTGGCGCCGATTGCGCCCATCGATTTCGGCTTCGATCTGGACCTGGACAAGCCGGTGGAAGGGGGCACGCCCAGCGAACCGCTGGCGGTGCTGCCCCTGGCCGACATGGTCTATGCGGCTGGCCCGACGCCGTCGAACGACGCGGCAGGCTTTCACGTCACGCCCCTGAGCGCCGACCTGGGCGCGGCGGGCAGCGTGGGGGACGGGGCGTTCGAGCCTCGCGTAAGCCAGGCAGCGGCCACTGCGCCGGTGCCGGACGGGTCCACGCGCGAAGCGCTGGCGGAAGGATTCGCGGTTGCGGCGGCCGTGCCATTGGCGGGCGCCGCGGTGGCAGCGGGCGCCGCGGCAGCGACGCCGGTGGCGGCGCCCGTGAAAGCGGTGGCTGCGCCGGGTCATGACGACGATCTGACGGCGGCTGCGGCGGCTTCGGCATTTGCATCGGGCGATGATGCGGCGAAGGCTGATGCTGCGACCGACACTCCTGCGCCCGGCGGTGCTGCCAACGGTACCTCTGCCACCGCTGGATCGACCGCGGCTGGCGCGACGGGGGCCGCGACGGCTTCCGCGACCCCGTCGGACATCTACGACAAGGCGGCGAGTTCGCCAGAGCCTTCTGCAGCCCCACTGGCATCGACCATGCCGGCGGATGCCGCGACGTCTTCGGCATCTTCCGCGCCATCACCCGCCGGCTCTACCGGGTCTGACGCCGCGGGCGCCACGCCCGAGGCCGCGCCTGCCGTCGCACCGAAGCCGCACACCCGTGCAGCGTCGACTGCGGCCGATGCGCCGGTGGCAAAATCGGCGGCTGCGCTTCAAGCCGCGCTGGCGGCCAATGCGGCTGCGGCAACGGCTGCGTCGATCGCGGGTGATACGTCTGCTGCCGCGCCAGGCACTCCGCCAGCGACCGCTGCGCCGTCCTCGGTGACGACACCTGCCGTCGCCCCTGTGATTCCAGACGGCGATACGCCGCTGCAGCCTCCGATCACGCCGGACACGCCCGCAGCCGGCACGCCTGTGATGCCCGTGGTCACGCCGCCGGCCACGCCTGGGTTGCTGCCTGAACCGACGCCAGCCCCGGTGCCCATGGCGCCTGCAGCCGCGCCCGCCCAACCCGCCGCCGCAGCGCCCAAGACGGTGCTCTCGTTTGACACCGACACCAGCACGGCCACCACGACGTCGAAGTTCGATCTGGCCAAGGCCTACATCGACCTCGGTGACCGCACGGCGGCGCGTCAGTTGTTGAACGAAATCGTCAAGACGGGCGACACCAGCCAGAAGCACCGCGCGCGCGACATGCTGGCAACGTTGTGACGCGGTGCCGGATCTGATGTCACGGATTGCGTTGGGGTTGTCCTACGATGGCGCGCCCTGGCAAGGCTGGCAGACCCAGCCGCATCGCCGCACCGTACAGGACACGCTGGAACAGGCGCTGGCCGCGTTCGTCGGCCAGCCAGTCCCCACGGTCTGCGCGGGCCGCACCGACACCGGTGTGCACGCGGTGCAGCAGGTGGTGCACCTGGATACTCCGGTTGAACGGTCACTGCAGGCCTGGATACGCGGTGTGAACGCACACTTGCCGTCCAGCATTGCCGTTCGCTGGTCGGCGCAGGTGCCCGACACCTTCCATGCCCGCTTTTCGGCCCGGTCGCGCGCCTACGTGTACCTGCTGATCGAAGATGCCGTGTGCCCGCCCGCCTGGGTCGGCAAGGCGGGCTGGACCTTCCGGCCGCTGGACCTGGATGCCATGCGCGAAGGCGCGCGGCATCTGGTCGGCGAGCACGACTACAGCAGCTTTCGCTCGTCGCAGTGCCAGGCCGCGTCGCCGGTCCGCACCATGACCTCGCTGGAAATCACGCGGCGCGGCCGCTTCTTCGTGTTCACCTTGCGCGCCAATGCCTTCCTGCATCACATGGTGCGCAACATCATCGGCGCGCTGGTGTACGTGGGGCAGGGGCGGCATCCGCCGGAATGGATCGCGCAGTTGCTGCTGGAGCGGGACCGCCGCCGCGCCGCGCCGACGTTCTCGCCCGACGGGCTGTACCTGACGGCGGTGGGCTATCCCGACGTGCCGGAACTGCCGTGCACCGACAGCAGCGACGAGGTCCGGCTGGCGCTGTAGGGACCGGCCGCGCCGCATCCCGCGGCCACTCCGGGCTATCATTGCAGGATGTCCCGTACCCGTATCAAGATTTGCGGCCTGACCCGCGAAGAAGACGTCGACGCAGCAGTTGCCGCTGGCGCCGACGCCATCGGTCTGGTGTTCTACGCACGCAGCGCTCGCGCCCTGACGCCCGAGCGCGCGGCGCAGCTTCGCAGCCGCGTGCCGCCCTTCATGGATGTGGTCGCCCTGTTCGTCAACGCGACCCCCGATGAAGTCGGTCAGGTGCTCCACGTCGTGCAGCCCGAACTGCTGCAATTTCATGGCGACGAGACCCCTGCGGAGTGCGAACGCCATGGCCGCCGTTACCTGCGCGCGTTGCGTGTCGGGGCCCCTGGAATGGATACCCCCGAAGGTTTGCTAAAATCGTCTCTCGAATACAGTTCTGCCGCCGGTTGGCTCTTCGACAGCCACTCTGATGGGTACGGCGGCAGCGGGAGAACGTTCGATTGGTCTCTGGTGCAAAGCGCAAACGCGCGTCCGGTCGTTTTGTCTGGTGGGTTGCATGCCGAAAATGTGGCAGCCGCCGTGGCGACCCTGCGTCCGTTTGCCGTTGACGTAAGCAGCGGCGTAGAACAGGCGCCCGGCATCAAATCGGCCGAAAAGATCGCCCGATTCATTGCCGCGGTACGACAGGCCGACGCGGGCTGACCCTTCAGCCCCTCGCCTTCAGCATCCCACGCCGGGCCGGCTTCCGGCCCCGCAAGCAGATCGAGACCATCCAGTGAAAACCTATGAATTTCCAGATGCCCGCGGGCATTTCGGCCCCTATGGCGGCGTGTTCGTTGCCGAGACGCTCATGCATGCGCTCGACGAACTGCGCGACACCTATGCGAAGTACCAGAACGACCCGGACTTCGTGGCCGAGTACCACTACGAACTGAAGCACTTCGTTGGCCGCCCCAGCCCGATCTATCACGCCAAACGCTGGTCCGACGAGCTTGGCGGCGCGCAGATCTACCTGAAGCGCGAAGACCTGAATCACACCGGCGCCCACAAGGTGAACAACTGCATCGGCCAGGCCTTGCTGGCCCGGCGCATGGGCAAGAAGCGTGTGATCGCCGAGACCGGTGCAGGCCAGCACGGTGTGGCTACCGCTACCGTGGCTGCGCGCTACGGCATGGAATGCATCGTGTACATGGGCAGTGAAGACGTGCGCCGCCAGGCAGCCAACGTCTACCGCATGAAGCTGCTCGGCGCGACGGTGATCCCGGTCGAGTCCGGCTCCAAGACGCTCAAAGACGCCCTGAACGAAGCGATGCGCGACTGGGTGGCCAACATCGACACCACGTTCTACATCATCGGCACGGTGGCCGGACCGCATCCCTATCCGATGATGGTGCGCGACTTCCAGCGCGTGATCGGCAACGAATGCCTGGTGCAGATGCCGGAAATGACGGGACGCCAGCCTGACGTCGTGATCGCCTCGGTCGGCGGCGGGTCGAACGCCATGGGCATCTTCCATCCTTACCTGCCGTATGAAGACGTCGCGTTGGTGGGCGTGGAAGCGGCCGGTGATGGCATGGATACGGGCCGTCATTCGGCATCGCTGGCAGCCGGCATGCCGGGCGTGCTGCACGGCAACCGCACCTACGTGCTGCAGGACGAAAACGGTCAGGTCATGGAAACGCATTCGGTATCGGCGGGCCTGGATTACCCGGGCGTCGGTCCGGAGCACGCCTGGTTGATGGATTCCAAGCGCGCCACCTATGTGGGCATCACGGACGAGGAAGCGCTGTCGGCCTTCCACCAGTGCTGCCGCCTGGAAGGCATCATTCCCGCGCTGGAGTCGGCACACGCGATCGCGCATGCGGTGCGTCTGGCGCCGACGCTGCCCAAGGACAAGATCCTGCTGGTCAACCTGTCGGGCCGTGGCGACAAGGACATGCATACCGTTGCCGATCGTTCCGGCATCACGTTCTGAGCCCGCCATGACCGCAACCCTGACTCCTGATTCGTTGTCGTCCCACTCCGTGGCGTCGACGTCCGTGTCCCGTATCGCGGCCGCCTTTGCGCGGCGCGCGCATCTGCCGAAAGGCCGGCCGGCGCTGATCCCTTACGTGACGGCGGGCGATCCGTCGCCCACCGTGACGGTGCCGGTCATGCACGCGCTGGTGGCGGCGGGTGCCGACATTCTTGAACTGGGCGTGCCGTTTTCCGACCCCATGGCCGACGGCCCCGTGATCCAGCGTGCGAGCGAGCGCGCACTGGCGTTGGGTGTGGGCTTGCGCCACGTGCTGGCGATGGTGCGCGAGTTCCGTCAGACCGACACCACGACCCCGGTCGTGTTGATGGGGTATGCGAACCCGATCGAGCGCATGGGGCAGGCCACCTTTGCCGCGGCCGCGCAGGAAGTTGGCGTGGACGGCGTTCTGGTCGTGGACTATCCGCCCGAAGAAACCGTGGAATTCGCGGCGCTGCTCGCGCAGCACCACATCGACCCGATCTTTCTGCTGGCGCCGACGTCCACCACCGAACGTATCCAGGCCATCGCCTCCATCGCGAAGGGCTATGTCTATTACGTCTCGCTCAAGGGCGTGACGGGCGCGGGCAATATCGACGTACAGGAAGTGTCCGAGCGCATCACGACCATCCGCAAGCACGTGCTGGTGCCGGTGGGCGTGGGCTTCGGCATTCGTGACGCGGCCAGCGCCGCCGCGCTGGGTGCAGTGGCCGATGCCGTCGTGATCGGCAGCAAGCTGATCCAGGAAATCGAAGCGGCGGTGGCCGGCGTCCCGGCCGATCAGCTGGCGGACGTTGCCGCTCGCGCAGCAGGCGACTGGTTGCGTACAATCCGGCACGCGCTCGACGAATTGCCCCCGCGAGCCGTGATTACTGAAACAAGGATATCCGCATGAGCTGGATCGAAAAGCTGCTCCCACCCCGTATCAAAACTACCGATGGCGCGTCGCGTCGCGTCCCGGAAGGGCTGTGGGTCAAGTGTCCATCGTGCGAAGCGGTGCTGTATCGGGACGACCTCGACAAGAACCTGAACGTCTGCCCGAAGTGCGACCATCACATGCGGATTGGCGCGCGTCAGCGTATCGACTCGCTGCTCGATGCAGAAGGCCGCTACGAGATCGGCATCGGCACCCTGCCGGTGGACAGCCTGAAGTTCAAGGATTCGAAAAAGTACACCGACCGCCTGCAGGATGCGATGACGCAGACCGGCGAGACCGATGCGCTCGTGGTGATGGGCGGCGCGATCCATACGGTGCCGGTAGTGCTGGCCGCCTTTGAATTCGAGTTCATGGGCGGTTCCATGGGCTCGGTGGTTGGCGAGCGTTTTGCGCGTGGCGTGCTGGCCGCGATTGAACAGAAAGTTCCTTTCATCTGCGTGGCGGCTTCGGGTGGCGCGCGGATGCAGGAAGGCCTGCTGTCCTTGATGCAGATGGCCAAGACGACCGCGGGTCTGACCCAGCTGGCCGCCAAGGGCCTGCCGTTCATCAGCATCCTGTCGGACCCCACGATGGGCGGCGTCTCGGCCAGCTTTGCGTTCATGGGTGACGTGGTCATCGTCGAACCCAAGGCGCTGGTCGGTTTTGCCGGCCCGCGCGTGATCGAGCAGACCGTGCGCGAAAAGCTGCCGGAAGGTTTCCAGCGCGCCGAATTCCTGTTGGAAAAAGGCGCGATCGACATGATTGTCGACCGCCGCAAGCTGCGTGAAGAAGTGGCTCAGTTGCTGGCCCTGTTGACGAATCAATCGGCTGACGTGGTGGTGACGTCCTGACGGCGGGTTGAATAACCGACCGTTAGTTTTGTAAGGATTTATTTCGGTTGTTTCTCGCGTTCCCCCACGGCCGGATTTCCGGCCGTGTTGCATTTATAGTTAGTCGCTACTTCTGCAGGGCAGCCGATGCGCTCTGCATATCAACGATTGATGACGAGCGCGAACATGAAACAGATCCTTGGTGCGGTTGCTGCCTTGCTGGTGTGCGGCCAGGTGATGGCCGCCGGTCCTGGCGAATCCGGAAATCCTTTTGATGGCGGCGCCTGGAGCGTCCAGTTCGGCACCGGCGAAGGCAACCAGCGCCTGACCATCAACCGCGAAACTGCACCGCTGTGGACGCACAACTTCAGTTCCAGCCGCATTGAACTGGTGGGCGAACTGGGCCTGTCGTACTGGTGGACCACGCAAGACGTGGATCCGGGCGCCAAGAAAAGCGTGTGGCAAGCCAACGCGATTCCGATGTTCCGCTACTGGCCTACCCAGCAGATCTATGTGGAAGCCGGTGTAGGCGCGACGTTCTTCAGCGATACGCGTTTCCACAACAAAGACATCAGCACGTCTTTCCAGTTCGGCGACCACATCGGCGCCGGCTACCAGCTGTCGCGCAACACCCGGATCGGTCTGCGGGTGTCACACTTCTCGAACCTGAGCATCAAGCGCCCGAACCCGGGGATCAACAACATCGCCATCAATATCGCGACGACGTTCTGATTCATGAAGACAGGCGTTGATGCGCGCCGTTCGGCAGGCGCAGGCAACATCCCCAGGACCGAATAAAAACGCCGGAAGGTCTTGCGATCTTCCGGCGTTTTTCTGTCTGGAACGGGCGGGCGTTCAACCCCCGATATAGCTCATCTCGATTTTCTGCTCGCGCACCGTGTCGGCTGTGCGCACTTCAGAATAGTTGTCGTTGCGGCCCGCCCAGATCTGACCGATTACGGTCGACAGTTCGGCATCGCTGGCGCCACCGCGCAGCAAGGCGCGCAGGTCATGGCCGCGCTGCGCGAACAGGCACAGGTACAGCTTGCCTTCAGTCGACAGCCGCGCGCGGCTACAGGTGCCGCAAAACGCCTGCGTCACGCTGGATATGACACCGACTTCGCCACCGCCGTCGGCGTAGCGCCAGCGCTGGGCGACTTCGCCGCTGTAGTGCGGCTCGAGCGATTCCAGCGGCCAGGCTTCATGGATGCGAGCCAGCACGTCGGCCGACGGAACGACTTCGTCCATCTTCCAGCCGTTGGAGGCGCCCACGTCCATGTATTCGATGAAACGCAGGATGTGGCCGGAGTTGCGGAAGTAGCGGGCCATGGGCACGACCTGATCGTCATTGACGCCGCGTTTGACGACCATGTTGACCTTGACGGGACCCAGGCCGGCTTCGGCCGCGGCGTCGATGCCGCGCAGCACGTCGGATACCGGAAAGTCGGCGTCGTTCATGCGCCGGAAGGTGGCGTCATCCAGCGCATCCAGGCTGACCGTGACGCGGGTCAGGCCGGCGTCGGCCAGTGCCTTCGCCTTGCGCGCGAGCAGCGATGCGTTGGTTGTGAGCGTCAGGTCGGGCGCGCGGCCGGAAGGCGTGCGCAAGTCGGCCAGCTGCGCGACCAGCGATTCCAGGTTCTTGCGCAGCAAGGGCTCGCCACCGGTCAGCCGGATCTTTTCGGTGCCGTGCGCCAGGAAGAGGGCGGCCAGGCGGCGGATTTCTTCGAACGACAACAGGGATGCATGCGGCAGATACGGGTAGTCCTTGGTGAACACCTCTTTGGGCATGCAGTACACGCAGCGGAAGTTGCAGCGGTCGGTGACCGAGATCCGCAAGTCATGCAGCGGACGCGACCGGGCGTCGAGCAGGCGGCCCGTGGGCGCAACGAGTACGCCGGGCACTTTGGGCACGGCATCGCGCGCACGGAAATCGGTCAGGGGCACAACGTTATCGGTCACGACGACGGCTTCTTCAATCAGGGTTCACCAAGCTTCCATACTAGCGGAAATCCGCCACCTGCCGGGGTGGCAGGGGCTGTTGCACCTGTTCCGAACGGTACGCAAAGGTGCGAGCAACCTGAGTTAGATGTGGCTTTTCCACCCCGATGCAAGAGGGTGTGCACGCTACAATGGCCGCGCGCCGTTACGCCGATTCCTGTGACGACGCTATCGCCCGGACGGGCTACAGAGGATGACGACGTGCAATCTGGTCAAAAGCGCAGTTTTACCGCCCAAGTGGCGTGTTCCGCGGCGGTACTCGCCGTTCTGGCAGGTTGCGGTGGGGGCGGCGGTGACGACGGTGGTTCAAGCGATGCGCCCGCGTCGGTGCAGCAGTATCCGGCCGGGGTGTATACCGGCCAGGCCGGGCCGCTGTCGGCGCAGCGCGATTTCATTGGCTACATTGACGGCGGCAGCAATGGCACGGGTGGCCTGTACTACTTTGCCAAGGACTCGGGCGGCCAGGGCTACGACGGGCTGTACGGCACGCTGTCCGTGACGGGTACCGCATTGCGCGCGCCCAATTCCAGCTACTTTTCGACCGTTGACAGCAAGTTTGCGACGTCGCCTGTCCTGGTGACGGGCACCGTCACGGGCGCGGCCGCCGACGTCAAGACCAACGCCCGCATCGTCGGCAGCTACGCCAATCCCGTGGGTACCTCCGCGGCCACGGGCGCGGCATTGGTGCCCTTTACGTTGAACTACAGCGCGGCGCTGACCGAACATCCGTCCAGCCTGACGTTGCTCAAGGGCACGTACCGCAGCGGCGGGGCGTTCGGATCGAATGCGGCGGTGGTCACCATTGACGCGCTGGGCAACGTGACGGGTTCGAACGTGGGCTGCACCTTTACCGGCACGGCGCGCACGCCGAATGCGCAGCGCGGCATCTACAACGTCAGTCTGACGCTGGGCGGTACGGCCGCCAGCTGCCCGCGTACCGGCAGCACGGAGTCGGGTATTGCGGTCATCGCGTACGACGCGGCGGGCGCCAAGCAGGCACTGTGGGTGTTCACGACGGCGCCGGCCACGTCCACCCGCAACACCTTCGTGATCAATGCGGTGCCGGATCCGGAACCGCTTACCCCGCCGCCCGCCACGACGCCGCAGGTGGCGACCGGCCTGTTCACCGGCACGGTGGCTTCGGGCGCCACGTCGGACGGCTTCAATGGCGTCGTGCTGCCCGACAATCAGTACTTCTTCTATCGCAGCAAGGGCAGCAGCTACGACGTGCTGTACGGGTCCCTGAGCGTGGCGCCGGCATCGAGCGTGTTCTCATCGAACAATGGCATTTACTACGCATCGGCTGCGGGGACTTATACGGGCGGCGTGGTGTTCACGGGCGACGTGCGAACCCGTGGCGCGTTGACGGGCAGCTTTGCCGACCCCACGGCGGGAAATGCGGTCGCGCAGATCACGACCGCGTACTCGACCCTGTTCGATGCGCGCGCTGCTGACGTGGCCACGCTGGCCGGCAAGACCTACCGCCAGAACGGCAATTTCAGTGGACGGTCGATGGAGATCGCCATCGATGCCACTGGCGCCATCACGGGCAGCAACAGCGACAATTGCACGGTGGGCGGCACCCTTGCGCCCTACACGACACCGTCGACGGCCAACCTGTACACGGTCACGCTGATCTATGGCGGCACGACATGCACGGGCATCAACCGCCCGCGCGAAGGGGGCGTGGCGATCGCCGAAGCCAATGGCGGCCTGCGCATCCTGACCGCCGGATATAGCGAGGTGAACCAGGCGCGCTATACGACCGTGTTCATCAGCGGGCCCGGCACGGCGACCCCGGTGACCACACCAGTTACGACCCCGGTGACGACGCCGGTTACAACGGCGCCGGTGACAACGCCGGCGGCGACGACCGCGCCGTAAGGGGCAATGACGTCGGGGCCAGGCGCTGGATGTCCTGGCCACGTTGGTCTGGGGTGCGCAATGCGGTCATTGCGTTGCCGCACTCAACGCCAAAGACGCTGTGCCCTTGGCCGCAAGACCGGATACACAAAGGCCGCATGAGTCACCTCATGCGGCCTTTGTGCTTCCTGCGGCGCCAATGCTTCCTGCTGCATCGGCGCGGTTTACGACTCCGACATCACCGCATCAATACATGAACGGCGACTGGTACGGGCTGACGGGATACGCGACCGGGCCTGTCATGGGTTGCAGGGCGTAGCGCAGGTACAGGCCACCCATCAGCTGGCGGTAATCGCTGGCGTTGTTCATGGCCAGATTGCCACCCAGGAACAGCTGTGGGGACAGCTGATATTCCATCGCGGCCGCCAGGTTGTAGCCCAGGCCGGTCTTGCTCTGGCCGGCATAGGTGGCGCTGGTGTTGCTGCTCAGGCCGAAGGCGGCGGCGTCGTTGGCGGCCTGTTGGGCGGCCGACTGCTGCGATGCGTCGCCGGGGTAGTAGTCGGCGGCGTCTTCCTTGAACGACTGGATGCCCAGCGAACCCTTGACCTGGTACGAGAGCTTGCCCGCGCGCTGCGACCATGACACCGGCACGCTGACCGACAGGAATTCCTGCGGGCTGAAGTAACCGCCGTGGCCGTAGGTAAAATAACGCAGGTTCTTGTCGTAGCCCAGGCCGGTGATGTTGACCCCGGTGGTCAGATCGGACCCGGCTGTCCTGGCCAGGCGCCAGTACAGGCCGCCGCCGCCTTCGAGCCGGCTGTTCGACACGACGTTGTTGCCGGTCACGGCATGGAAGGCGCCATAGCCGTAGACGCCGTACACGCCGTCGTCCCAGCCGACTTCCAGCCGGCCGCCGGTGGCCGACACGCCGCCCCAGGTCTGGCCGGTACGGTCGTCGCGGGCGCCGGCAAACGACAGCACGCTGTCGGTCACGGCGCGGCGCGACAGGTCGGCCGTGTAGGACACTTCGTTGGTGATCGGACCCTTGACCTTCACGCCGCCGTTGATGTCGGTGTAGCGAAAGCCCAGCGGGGTGGTGCCCAGGTCGGCCTGCAGCCGTGCGCTTTCATACGCGACACCCAGGCCCAGTCCGGACTGGTTCTGCGAACCGATGCTGGACGAGCCGCCGGCTGCCGAGGCAAGCGCCGCCGCCGGGCCGCCGCCGAAGCGACTGTTGGTGTTGTAGTTGCTTGAGACGTTGCCCGCATCCAGCGTGACCGGCGTCACGCGCAGCGCGATCTTGCCGTCGCCGGCAGGCATGCGGTATTCGATCGGCGCCTGCACGTCGCTGAGTTGGCTCAGGCCCGCTTCCCCCTGACGGGAACGACCCACGACGCCAACGGAAATCGTGGGCGTGCGGTCCTGCCGCAGTTCGTTCAGTTCGTCCTGCATCGTGCGCGGGCGGTCTGCCGCGCCCCAGGGGGCGTCAGATGAATTCCAGGGCAGCGATGCCGCAGCGGCGTACGCCGCGGGATTGGCGCCGAATTGCGGTGCGCCATTGGGTGCCGGACCCGAGGCGTTGGGGGAAGGACCGTTGAAGTACGGCGCGTTCGGGTAGGGCGCCGGCGGGTAGCCACCGGCCTGGGCGTAGCCCTGGCCAGGCGCATTGACCGGTGCGGGAATATAGGCCTGCGGGGCGCCGTAGCCCCCTGGCGGAACCCCGTAGCCCCCTTGCGGAACGTAGCCCCCCTGGCCGGGCTGCGCATACATGGGTGCGGGCGCGGCGGGTGTGCCGTAGACCGGCGCGTTGCCGGCCGGGCCTGTGGCGCTGGCGGAACGGGCCGAACCGGAGGACGCGGCCGAGGGCGCGTTGCGCGACGCCGTGTTGCCCGTGGCTGGGCGGCCGCTTCCGGTGTTGGTGGCCGACGTGGTGCCTCGCGGCGCGGGTTGCCGCGTGGCGGGTGTGCGAGCCGGGCCCGTCGCTGCGCCGGACGGATCATAGCCACCGGCCGCGGGGGGCGCCGTGTTGACGTCGGTGTAATAGCCCGCGGGGTTGGGCGGCGCGTACTGCGGCGCGCCGTAAGGCGTGTAGCCGGGCGGCACGTAGCCTTGCGGGGGAAGGTTCTGCTGGGGGTAGCCCTGCTGGGGGTAAGCCTGCTGCGGGTAAGCCTGCTGCGGATACGCAGGTTGCGGATAGCCCTGCGGTGCGCCGGCGGGCGGGGGAATGTACGCCTCGCCACCCTGCGGCGCGCTGTAAGGTTGCCCACCGTAATGTTGCCCACCTTGGGCCGGATAGTAGGGCGAGCCGCCTTGCTGCGGATACCCCTGCTGCCCGCCCTGGCCTGGTGGCCCATAGGTGGCCTGCACAGGCATGGCGCGCGCGCCTTGTCCGGGCACCGCCATCGCACGATAGGCCTGCGCGCCATACCCCGCCGGCTGTCCAACCGCCGATCCCGTGGACTGCGGCATGCCTGGCGCAGCACGCTGCCCGCTGGGGCCAACACCGTTGCGGCCAGCAAACGGGTTGCCATTCGACGGCCGGCCCGCCGCTGCCGCCGGGGCGGTTTGACGGCCATAGCCTGCCGGTGCCGCGGCCAGGTTCTGCACGCTGACAGCGGCGCTCAGATACTGCGTCGCCTTTGTCGTCTTGCCTTGCGCACGGTACAGGCGTCCGGCGGTGGCAAGCACCTCGGGGTTGTTGGGCGCGCGAGCGATCGCGACGTCGATGGCGCGCTCGGCGTAGCCGTATTCCTTGGCCTGGGTGGCCGTGGTCGCGGCGGCGACCAGGGTGTCGACGTCGTCCGGACGATTCTGCAGCAATCGGTCGTAGAGGCCCATCGCCTGGGCGTGATCGCCTGCGGCGGCGTACATGCGTGCCAGCGATGCGATCACTTGCGGATCATCGGGGCGCTCGGCCAGCACGGGCGCGAGCGTGTCGTAGGCGCTGACCAGGTCACCGCGTTCGCGCAGGCTGTCCGCCTGCCGCACGATGTACGCCAGCCGCAAGGATTCGAACGACGCGCGATCCGCGGTAGTCATTTGCGCACCCTGCAATTGCCGCAAGATGCCCGCCAGTTCCACGTCCTGCTGCGTCTTGAGCAGGATTGCGGCGTATTGCAGCCGCAGGCCGGTGTCGGGCCGCGTCGTGCGCGCCATGACCTGCCGGATCATGCCCAGCGCGCGGGTCGAGTCGCCCGCATCGGTATAGGCCGATGCCACGGCGCCCAGCAGTTCCGGATCCTGCCCGGCAAAGGGTTCCACCTGCGCCAGGGTGGCCAGGGCTTCCTGACCGCGGCCCTGCTGCGCCAATGCCGACGCCACGTCCGCCTGAGCGTGCACCCACACCCGCTTCTGCAGCGTGGCGATGTCACGCGTGCGGTTCTGCGGCGGGATGCTGTCCAGGGTCGCCAGCGCGCCGCGCCAGTCCTTCATTTCCGAGGCCAGCAAGGCGCTGGCATACAGCCCTTCGGGCATGTTCGGGTTGGAGATCAGCAGCCCGTCCATCACGCCACGCGCTTCGTTCATTGCGCCCAGCTTCATGTACAGGCGCGCCAGGTCCAGGCGGATCCACGGGCTGTTCGGATCGTTGAGCAGGGCGTCTTCCAGCGCGAGCCGCGCCGTGTTGTCGTCGCCGCGCTGCAGGGCCGACTTCGACACGCCCACGGCTTGCGCCGCACGCAAGCGGCCGAGTTCGCCGATCTGCGCCTGCTGCGACGGGCTGAGCCGTTCGATCAATTGCAGGGCCTGGTCCGGCTTGTTGTTCTGCGCCATGACGCCAACCAGTCCGCGGATGGCGTCAGGATTGTCGTTCTGCAAGGCCAGCACGCGGCGGTAGGCCGCCTCGGCCGCATCGAACTGTCCGCTTTCTGCCAGCACGTCGGCCAGGGCGTTTTCGGCAGTCGGTTCTTTCGGGTCGAGCTTGACGGCCTGTTCCAGCAACTGGCGCGCGCCGTCGCGATTGCCAGCGCTGCGTGCCCCGGCCGCTTGTTCCACCAGGGTCCAGTAGGTTGCGCTAGTGAGCGCACCCCGCCACCGGGCGGGCGAGCCGCCGCGCGACGCGCGTTCGAGCAAGGAACGCGCTTCCGAGAAATTTTCCTGCCGCAGCCGCAGCACGCCCAGGCCACCCAGGGCGTCGGGGTCGTTGGCTCGCGAGGCCAGCACGGCCTGGAAATCGCTTTCGGCCGTGGCCAGGTCACCCGCTTCCAGGGCCTTGAAGCCCGAGGTGCTGCGTGCACGCAGCGGGTCGCTCGTCACCGCGGCGGCCTGCCGCGATTCCTGCTGCTGCTTGCGAATGTCTTCCAGCCGCCCCTTGATGGCGCTGTCGTCCGGATTGACGGCCAGGTACGACTCGTACAAGGGCACGTCGGCCGGACGCGTGCCGATCCACGCCAGCGCCTTGCGCCAGCTGTCGGTCGCTTCAGTCCGGGTTGCAGGCTGCGCCGCCAGGCGCGCCAGCTGGTTGATACCGTCACGGCGCGTGGCTTCGCGGTAGGTCAGGTGCTGCGCCAGGGCCAGCGCAATGCGGGTGTCGCCGGGGTTGTCGCGGGCCAGGCGTTCCAGGCCGCGGCGGGCTTCGTCCCAGCCTTGGGGCGTGCCGCCCAGGGTCTGGTAGTACTCGAGCGCCAGCGGGCCTTCGGGCGCCTTGCCGCCCAGGGCCGCCTGGTAGCTGGCGACGGCTTCGGCGGACTGCCCGGCGCGGGCCTGCTGGCGGGCATCGCGCAGTTGCGGGGCGTTCGAGCCCAGGTTGATGCTCTGTTCCAGGCGCCTCACCAGCGGGCTGGCCGGCGCCACGCGCTTGAGCTGATCCAGATAGCGCCGCGCAGCGTCAGTGCGGCCACCGTCCAGTTCGATCTGCGCCATGCCCGACAAGGCATCGGGCTGGTTCGGGTTCAGGCGCAGCAGCTTCTGCCAGGCTTCCTGCGCGCGCACGCCGTTGCCGCGCGCCTGCCAGTACTGGCCTTGGTCGATCAACACCTTGATGGGGTCGTCCTGGGCCCAGACCGCCTGGTGGAGCAGCGCGGCCAGCAGTCCGACTGCTAGCGTGTGGTGGCGCGTGGACATGCGTTCTCCCAGCGTAATTGGATGTTCCCGGTGGTCAGGAAGCGGTAGCGTTGCTCCGCCCAGCCCGTTCCGAACAGACCGAGAACATAGTCGTAGTAGCGCGGCATCGCCTGGGGCGGCAGCGCGGGATTGAAGAACTGCGCCTGGACGCGGTCCCGTTGCGCCGCCAGCAGGCGCGTCTGGCCGTTGGCGGTGAAGTAGGGCAGCAGAGCGGCCGAAAAGCCGACCGGGCCGTTGCCTTGCACGGCGCCCGTCAGCGCGCGCGCGGATTCTGGCGGCGTCCCCGACGGCGTAGTGCCGGCGGTCATGCCCGACAGGGCGCGCAGCATGGGGCCGGCCAGCGGGTCGGCTGGCGGCGTCATGCCGGCCCACAGGTAGGTGCGGATGGCGTCGTAGCTGCCGACGTCGCCCTTGTCGGGGTCGACCACCACGGCGCCTGCGGTCGCGTCGGCGCCCGCGCTCGGGGTGGCGGTGTAGCCCACCCAGTCGGGCACATAACCCTTGGGCGACGACTGGATCACCAGCTTGGCGGTGGCCGAGGCAATGGCCGCCCACGGGCCTTGCCGGTCTTCGGCGGCCAGGCGGCGCAACACGGGCACCGGCATGTAGCTCGGGTTCAGGCGCCACAGGATGGCGGCGGCAGGCGTTCCCGCATTCGCCGCCGGACCGCCACGCTGGAACCCCATCGGGCCGGGCAGCAGCATCTTGCCCAGGCCGGGCAGGTCGGCCACTTCTTCGCGCGCGACGCGGGTCATCAAGCTGCGGGCATCACGCAGGTAATCGTCACGCTTCCAGACCCGGCCGGCCTCGAGCAGGGCGTACGCATACCAGAGGTCGGCGTCCGACGCAGCATTGGGATCGAGCACGCCCCAGCTTCCGTCCGGCTTGAGCCCCCACTGCCACGCGGGCAGCCGGCTCGCAATGTCGCCACCCGCCAGATTGGCCACGCTCCAGCGCCACAGCCGATCGAAAGTGACGGGGTCGTTGGCCACGAGGGCGAACATCATGCCGTAGGACTGGCCTTCGGACGTGGTGTGCTGCTGCGGCACGCTGGGGTCGATCACGCGCCCGTCGGCCTGCAGGAAGCGGTCCAGGAAAGTCTGGTACATGGGCCACGGCGTCGTGCAGGACGCAGCAGGCACACTGCCCGCGTCCGCCGGCGTTGCCGCAGACGCACCGGCAGCCTGGGCCTGCCAGGACAGGCCCAGCGCGGTGGCCGCCAGCGCGGCCCGGGCAAGAAGGTGGCGCACGATCACAGCGTCAACCGGCGGCGCGCCCGGGCCCGCAGCGACAGGTACAGCACAATGGCAAACAGCAGCGCGCTGCCCACACCCATCAGCATCAGCAGCAGCGGGTGGCGCGACAGGAACCACTGCGCATAGGTGACCGGATTGAGGCGGCCGGCGTAATACGATGGCTCGGACACCAGGCTATCGACCTGCTTGCCGCGGATCACGGCCAGGCTGCCCTGGATCTTCTTGACCGAATCGGGATCCTGCAGCGCGTCCAGCGCGTGGGTCATGCCGGCCGGCCGGTTGCTCGAGATGACGACCACGCTGCGGCCACCCGACAGGGGCGATTCGAAACCCGTGATCATCGCGTCGGTGCCGGCGCTGCTGAAAGCCACCTGGCCACGTGCGGGCCGGCTGGCATTGCCCTGCATCGAATCCCACCAGGTCAGCATCTTGGACATCAGGTCCGACACCTGGAAGCGTTTGCTGTCGCCGTTCAACGCCACCGGCATGTCTTCGGCCCATTGCGCCACCAGCGGCTGGCTGCCCGTCGCGCCCAGCACCAGCAGGTCCTTGTCGGCCACGCTGTTCACCTGCTGTGCCTGCGTCACGGTCACGCCGGTGGCCGGATAGCCGGTCGAATCGCCCATGCGTCCAAGCAGCGCCAGGTACAGGCCGTAGTCGACGGGACCTGGGTTGTCGGGCAGCACGACGGCCGTTTCCGACAGGTCGGCCAGACGCGTGAAGGGGAAGCCTGCGTTGCTGAAGGCCGCCAGATCGGGCATGGCGATGAAATGCGAAAAGCCCGAGATGTCGATGGTCGAATCCGGTTCGATCGCCCCCTTCACATTGTCCAGGATGACGTCCTTGCAGGCGCCTTGCTTCTGGTAGTCGTAGTAGTAATGGAATTGCAGCTGGGTCTGGGACGGCAGCTTGAACAACGGAATATTCAGGGTCGCCTGGGCGGGCGTCTGGCCGTCGGGCAACACCCGCGTCAGCAACTGATCGATCTTGCCGCCGTTGCGGTCCGCGGCCAGCAGGGGCAGCGACGTCAGGAACTGTTCGTTCACGTTGACGTTCAGGGTGGACTTGTCGATGGTCGGGCGGGGCGTATAGCGGTATTTGAGCTTGATCGCGATGTCTTTCTCGCGCCACGCGAACAGGTCGGGCGGCATGCGGAAGTTGATGCGGATCAGGTCGGGCGTATAGCCCGACACATTCAGCGTCTGCGCCGCGGCCAGCTCGCCAAAACTGACGGCGCGCGTGTTTGGCAGCCAGTTGGGCGCATCGTACGGTTCGCGCGCTTTCAGGTTGGTCAACTCGCTGATCAAGGCGGTCGGCCCCGACAGGGTGGGCGCGCCGACCGACAGCGTGGTGGCGGCAGTCTTCAGTTCCTTGACGTCGCGCCCGCTCACCAGCAGCAGCTTGCCCGATGGATCGTTCGGGTTGGGCACGATCGACAGCGTCGGGCCGCCCGGTTGCGGCAGCGCCACGCCCGGCAGGCGCGCACCGCCCGCCATCACCACGACGGCGTTTCCGCGCGCCGGAATCTGGCCGACGGTGGTCGGGAAGGTCGCGCCGCGATAGCCCGCCAGCGCGCCGAACCACGACGACAGAATGCCGGCGGCTTCCAGCGTGCCGGTATCGGGCGCCGACGCGAATACAAAGGGCAGGTCCAGGCGCCGGACATCGCGCCGGTCAAAGAAAGGCTGCGGCAACAAGGACAGATCGTTTTCCAGGCTGATCGGCGAGACCGTCAGTTCCAGGGTGCTGTTGTTGCTGATGTTGGCCCACAGGCTCGAATGCGCGGGGTCCTCGCATTCCATGGTGTAGTGCCCGACCAGTTGCAGGTTCAGGCGGTTGAATTCGGTGATCAGACGTGGCGGGATGGCGATCTCGCGCATCTGCGCCGCGCCGCCCTGCTCTTTGGGCACCGGGATCGTGGCGGCGACTTCGTCGTTGACCAGCACCTTGATGTGCGACAGCTCGCTGATCAGCGCGGGGGAAAAGGCGTAGTTCAGCTTGAGCTTCGCGCCCGTCACGATCTCGTCGGCGCGGATGCTGAAGGGCACGCCGCTGCTGCCTTCCACGCCGCGCAGCTGCAGCGGGTAGAGCGCGCCCAGTTGCTTGAGCGACAGGCTATACGTGCGCGATCCGCCGGGCAGCGACGCCGTGGTGAGCGACCCGCCGGCCGCCGGCGCGGCAAAGCCGGACGTCGGTCCGGTATAGCCGGTGGTGGGCGCGGGCAGGGGGGCCAAAGTGCGGCCGGCATCGGCGGCCAGGGCCGACGGCAGGGTGGCGGGCGTGGCCAGCAGCAACAGGCCGCCGATCAGGCCAGGCAGGGTCCGTGGTCGGGCCGGCCACTGGCCGCCGGGTCGTACAGGCCGCTGAATCATCAATCCCCCGTGTCAAGTTTGGGTTGCGCCGCCTTGCGCGCCGAACGCGGCGTCTTGGCCATGCTGTATAGGTGTTTGAAGAACATGCCGAAGCCGCGCACGCCCACGCGCATCACGCCGCGCAGCGCCGTCAGCGGCGTATCGCGGTCGCCCTGGCCCCAGCCGCTCGCCCAGTTGTCGGCGCGCGCAAAGGTCAGCTGCGCCAGTTCCACCTGCTGCTGCGTGTTCAGTTCGTGAAACCGCACACCCACGTGCTCGCCGTTGCGAAACGCCACGGTGGCCGGGAACACGCCTTCATCGTTATTGCGGAAAATGGACACCAGCACCGGCTGGCCGACGGGCACGTCCACGTCGGCCGGAATGCGAAGGCCCAGGCCCGTTTGCGAGAAGTCTTCCGTCTCGCACGACAGGGTTTTGCCGTTGGTGAAACGCAGGCCGGCACGCAGGTTGGCGGCGACGCGGGGGCTCGCCCGCACCTGACGCGTTTCGCTGGCGACCGCGATCGCTGCACTGGTGATGCCCACGTTGTAGACGGTCCAGAACAGGTTGATCATCACGGTGATGGCTTCGTCATTCGTGCCGAAGATCAGCATGCCGATGCCGACCACGAAGCCGATCAGGTTGGCCAGCATCAGGATGATGTAGGGCCGTGCGATGGTCCAGTCGAAGTAGGCTTCGTCGATCACGCCGCCCTTGGCCGTCACGTTGAATTTGCCAAGCTTGGGGTTGATGAAGGCCACCAGCACCGGCCGCAAGATGTACCAGGCCAGCACCGACTCGTACACCTCGTTCCAGAACGAATGGCGAAAGCGCCCCTGCATGCGCGAGTTGGTCACGCTGGCGTGCATCAGATGCGGCATGGCGTACACCGCGATCATCAGCGCCGACGACTCGAACACATGCGCGCCAAAGAGCAGGTAGGCCAGCGGCGCGGTCAGGAAGATCAGCCGCGGCAGGCCATAGAAGAAATGCAGCATGGCGTTCAGGTAGCACAGGCGCTGGCCCAGTTTCAGGCCCGGTCCGAACAAGGGGTTGTCCAGGCGGCAGATCTGCGCCATGCCGCGCGCCCAGCGAATGCGCTGGCCGATGTGGCCCGACAGGCTTTCGGTGGCCAGCCCGGCGGCTTGCGGAATCGCCAGGTAGGCCGTGTTGTAGCCCAGCCGGTTCAGCTTGAGCGCGGTGTGCGCGTCCTCGGTCACCGTTTCGATCGCAATGCCGCCGACTTCTTCCAGCGGCTTGCGCCGGATCAGCGCGCACGATCCGCAAAAGAAGGTCGCGTTCCAGAGGTCGTTCCCATCTTGCACCAGACCATAGAACAGTTCGCCTTCGTTGGGGATATGGCGGAAGGTGTCCAGGTTCTTTTCGAAGGGGTCCGGCGAAAAGAAGAAGTGCGGCGTCTGCAGCATCGCAAGCTTGGGATCCTTCAGGAACCAGCCCATGCAGATCTGCATGAAGGACCGCGTCGGCACGTGGTCGCAATCGAAGATCGCCACGTATTCGGCACTGGTGACCTTGAGCGCTTCATTGATGTTGCCGGCCTTGGCGTGACGGTTGTTGTCACGGGTCACGTAGCCGATGCCGACGTCTTCACAAAAAGCGCGAAATTCCGGACGGCGCCCGTCATCCAGCACATAGACCTTGAGCTTTTCGGTCGGCCAGTCCAGGCCCATCGCGGTGAACACGGTCTGCTTCACCACGTCCAGCGGTTCGTTGTAGGTCGGGATGAACACGTCGACTTCGGGCCATTCTTCGGGCGGCGTCGACATGGGAATCGGCTTGCGCTGCAGCGGCCACGCGGTCTGGAAGTAGCCGAGGAGCAGCACGATCAACGCGTATAGTTCGGCGGCCAGCAAGCCAAACCCAAAGAACGTATCGACCAGCGTTTCGAAGCCCAGCGTGTCGGTCATGCGCCAGTACATGTAGCGCATCGATGCGGACACCGACAGCACGATCATGACCAGCGTGGGCAGGCGGCCTTCGGTCTTGCTCAGAAGCATCGCGACCGCAAAGCTCGCCACGGCGAACACCAGTTGCTGCGTCAGCGTCAGCGGTACGGTAATGACCAGCAGCACCAGCGCCGTGGCCATCAGCAGGGTCAGGATCCGGACGATGGCATGGTCCCACAGGGGGGATTCCAGGAAACGCAGCGCCAGGCCGGACAGGCCCGATGCGGTGGCGGCGGGGGCGGCGCCCTGACCGGTGGGGGACGGGGAGGGCGTCACAGCGTGCTTCCTGCCTGCAGTCGTTCGGAGATCACATGGGCACAGGCCACGAAGTCCTGCGTGGCCTGGCACTGGCTGTCGTAATCGAGGACGCTTTTGTCATAGGCCAGGGCCTCGCTGACGGATTCGTCCTGGTGCACCAGCCCCACCACCCGTTCCTTGAAATTGACGCGCATGACCTGCGTCACGTCCTTGGCGAGCTGCTTGGCGCTGTCGAGCTGATTGATGACGTACGTGGAGTCGATGAAGCCCGGGCGCCCCACGCAGTAGGTCTGCACCAGGTTTTCCATCATGGGCATGGTGGCGTACGACGCCGCGTCGGGCAGGGTCACGATCACCACCAGGTGGGCCGACGACAGCGCCTGGCGCATGTAGATGGACGGGCCCGGCGGCGTATCCAGCACGACCAGGTCGTTCTCGGCCAGGCCCAGGCCGTCCAGGTTGCGCACCAGCCAGTCCGGGGTGGCTTCCAGGTATTGCTCGAACGACTGCCGGTCGGCCTCGTTCACCATGCCGTAGGGCAGCGTGAAAACGCCCGACGCGGTCGGCGTGACGATCTCGGACCAGTCCTGACCGGCCAGCGTCGCGCGCGAGGTGCCGACGATGTCATTGGGATCGAGCCCCAGATGAAAGCGCAAGGCGTTCTGGGGATCGAGATCGACGGTCAGTACCCGGTGGCCGCCATACTTCAGCGCCGTACTCAGGTTGGCGGCGACCGTGGTTTTCCCGACGCCCCCCTTGGCTGACACCACAGCGATTATTTTCACAATCGGCGAAGACGTTGGAGAAGATTGGCGTTCTTGTCGGGGGTGGGGGGCGCGTCCGGAAGCGGCTGCGCCAGGCGGGCAAACACGGCCTGCAGTTCGGTGGCAGGCGCGCCAGCCAGGGCCGATTGCGCGGGCAGGCCGGCGGGCGCGGGGGGCGACAGGGCCGGCGGCAGGGATGCTGCTGCGGGCTGTGCGGGCGGCGTGGATACGGCGCGCGTGGTTGCCGACGGTGCCGCAAACGGCGCCGGCGCGGCTGGAGCAGGCGCCGCCGCGGGCTGCTGTTGCAGCTGCATCGTGACAGGCGCGGGCTGCGTTGGCGTCGCGGCAGGCGCGGCATGCAGCGGCGTAGGCGCCTCGGGCACCATGCGGCCGAAGGGCATCGCCACGTCAGCCGGCGGCCGGTGTTCGAAGCGTGCCGGCGCTCGGGGCCGCGGCGGAATGAATTCCGCGCCGGGACCGGCCGGCGCGACCGTTGAGGCCGCTGCAGCGGTTACAGCCGGCGCGGCCGCCGGCTGGCGCATCGGCATCGGGTTGCTCAGCGCCGGTTCCTGGCGCACGGGCGCCTGCGGGGCCGAGAGCGCAGCCGCCGGGGGCGTTGCGAGCACAGGTTCAGTCGGGGCCGCCCCGCGCAGGTGCGGCTGGACCGGGGGTGCGTCCGACGCCTGGGTGGCCTCGACTGCCGACAGCAGCGGCCACCGCGCGCGGGACATCTTCGCGTCGTTGCTGCGCGCGATTTCCCGGTACTGGTCAGGCTGGCCACCGAAGTGTTTGAAGAGGTTTGCGATGTCGTCGGATTCAGTCATGCTTGGCTTCCATGCGGACGCGGGTGGGTCTATCGGCTGAGGCGAAAGTCGATGCATCCAAGCATGTCGGGTTCCGACGCCTGGGAGACGACCAGGTCGCCACCGGATCCGACCTGGGCGAACCAGCGCTGATACACGCCTTCCAGGAAGGCGGGTGTCCAGCCGCTGGCCTGCTGCCCGAACGCCGCGTTCAGCGGCGCGCAGTTGTGGCGGATGGCCAAGGCGGTCGGTTCTTCTTCTATCGTGACCCAGCCCCAGTCCATGCCGACCCATACCTTGCCCATCGCCAGTTGCAGGTCGTCGAGCGTGGCGCAGGGGGTCAGCGGCATGGCGTCGGCAAAACGGGCGCCAATGCGCTGCATGAGCGCTCGCAGGTCGTCGGGGGGCAGTTGCGATGCGAATTCCTCGGCCATTGCGCCAAGAAAGGTCTTCCATTGCCGCGAACAGCGGCTGTCGATCAGATAGTCGACGATCGTTTGGTCCACCCTGCAATCCTTTGTTGGGCCCATCAGTTGACCGCCAAGCGTACCAGAAACAATTAATCACCTTCCAATAGTGATTAGTTCAAAAGTGTCGTATTTATGTATGCTAAAGGTGGACGCTTACTATCTGTTAGGCTTAATACCGAATTAGACCCGCAGACTATGCGCTCAATCGTGAATCCCGACTCAATGCTTCAACGCTCAAGCATCTCGAGTGTTGCCCAGCAGCTTGGCGCCGTCACCGAACGGCGGGCCTTGCTGCGCGAGCTATCCGTCCTCATTGAAGAGCGGCGGCGCGCTGCCGTCCTGGCCGTCAACATTCCGCAGCAGACCGATGCGCCGACGCGCGACGACATCGTCCGGCGCATCCGGCCGTTTGTGCGGCTGGATGACCTGATGTGCCTGCTCGAAGACGGCAATCTGATCGTGGTGCTTCGCGACCTGGGCGACAAGGCGAGCGCCATCGGCGCCGCCCAGCGGCTGTTCCAGCGTTGCTCGCTGCTGCAGTCGATCGGCGTGCCCGGCGATGACGGGTTCGTGTCGTTCGGCATCGTCATGCTGCCCAGTGATCTGTCCCAGCCTGAACACGTGATCCAGCGCGCCGAGCAGGCCGCCCGCTACGCAAGCCGCACCCACGCCCGCTGGGTCTGCTGGAGCAACGGGCCCGACGACGTCGACGGTGTGGTGCTGACACGCGAAGACACGCTGGCCACCGAAGTGATCCAGGGCCTGGAGCGGGACGAATTCGAACTGTATTACCAGCCGCAGCTGGAAATGGGCAGCGGCAGGCTGCGCGGCATGGAAGCGCTGATCCGCTGGCGGCGGGGCGACCGCATCGTGCCGCCGGGGGACTTCATCCCGGCCATCGAGGCCGCCGGCCTGAGCGCCGCGCTGGGGTCCTGGGTGCTGCGCAAGGCCTGCGAGCAGATCTCGTCCTGGCGGGCCCAGGGGCTGCATTGCCCGCGCGTGGCCGTGAACCTGAGCGCCGCCCAGTTGCAGGGCGACCTGGTCGACATCGTGTGGCACATGCTGGCCGAGTACAAGACCGAGGCCAACCAGCTGGAAATCGAACTGACGGAATCGACCGAGATCGCGCACCCCGAAGAGGCCCTGGCGATCACGGGGCAACTGGCCGAGATGGGCATCAGTTTCAGCCTGGACGATTTCGGCACGGGCTATTCCAGCTTTGTGCGCCTGAAGGCGGCGCCGTTCCAGGCGGTCAAGATCGAGCGCCAGTTCGTCGCGAACATGATGACCGATCCCTACGACATGGAAATGATCCGCGCGGTGATCGAGTTCGGCCGCAAGGTGAACATCGCCACCATTGCCGAAGGCGTGGAAACGCAGGAACAGTACGACATCCTGTGCGACATGGGCTGCGATGCGTGGCAAGGGTTCCTGTGCTCGCGGCCGATGCCGCTGGCCGACGCCACCGCCTTCCTGCGCCAGGCCAGCGTCTAGCCGTCCTGCGTCATCCGTGACCGGGGCCCGCCGGATCGCCAGGCCATTCATTCACGCGCGCCCTCGCGCGTGTCAGCTGCGTGGCGCGACGGCCAGTTGCCCGCTGTTCTTGCCCGCCCGCTTGGCGGCATACATGGCATCGTCGGCGGCCTGGATCAGGCTGTCGCGGGTCGCGCCATGTTGCGGGTAAATCGCTGCCCCGATGCTGGCGCCGACGCGTGCCTCGAAGCCTTCGCCGTTGCCCGCCAGCCGGTAAGGGTTGCCCAGCGTGGCGCAGATCGACGTGCATTTGCGCAGCAGCGCATCCGGGTCGCCTGCGTGATCGACCACCACCGCAAATTCGTCGCCGCCCAGGCGCGCCACCGTGTCTTCGACACGCAAAATGGCGCGCAGGCGCTGGGCGATTTCCACCAGCAGCATGTCGCCGGCCTGGTGCCCGAAGCTGTCATTGACGGCCTTGAAGCCATCGATGTCGATGTAGAGCAGGCCGAACTTCTCGGCGTGCCGCTGCGCGCGGCTGAGCGCCTGGTCCAGCGTTTCGATGAACAGCGCGCGGTTGGGCAGGCCGGTCAGCAGGTCGTGGGTGGCCTGGTGGCGCATCTGGGCTTCGATCCGCCGGCGCTCGGCAATTTCCAGCCACAGTTGTTCATTCCGTTGTTCGAGCGACGCCAGGGCCTCGGTCAGCCTGGCCTTGCTGCCATACAGTTCCAGGAACACCTTGACCTTGGACAGCAGGATCGCGTCGTTCACCGGCTTGGCAATGTAGTCGACCGCGCCTGACCGGTAGCCTTTCAGCCGGCTCAGGTCGTCCGCGTAGGCGGCCGTCACGAATATGACTGGCGTTTCTTCCAGGTGCAATTCCTCGCTCATGATGTCGGCCACTTCAAAGCCGTCCATGTCGGGCATGTTGACGTCCAGCAGCACCAGCGCGAACTGGTGGTCCAGGCACAAGGACAGCGCCTCGTTGCCGGACGCGCACTCGATGACGTCGGCATCGACCTGCGCCAGCAGGCGGCGCATGGCGAACAGATTGGCGGGAGTGTCGTCGACGACCAGGATCTTCGGTCGGGAAGCAGGGACGTTCAAGAGTGAAATATCCGGTTGATCAAGGGGGCAATGTCGGCAAGGCGCAGGCAATGGTCGGCGCCCGACAGGTCCAGGCAGGCTTGCGGCATGACCGGCACTTCGGCCTCCATGGGGTCCTGCACGATGGCCAGGCCGCCGGCGCGCCGCACGGCCAGCAAGCCTTCGGCGCCATCCTGGTTGGCGCCAGTCATCACGACACCGATGAGCCGCCCGCTGGATGCAAAGGCGGCCGAAGAAAACAGCACGTCGATACTGGGGCGCACGAAACACACCTTGGCGTCGACCGACAATTCGAAGCGACCTTCCTTACTGATGAGCAGATGATAGCCCGAAGGCGCGATGTGGACGACGCCCGCCACCGGCGCGCAGCGTTCGGTCGCCTCGATCACGGGCAGGCGCGTGCACCGGCCCAGCAGGTCGCAGATCAGGTCCACCTCATGAGAAGCGGTATGGGTGACGATCACGACCGGGACGGGCACCCGCGGGTCCAGGCCCGCCAGCACGACCTGCATCGCCTGCAAGCCGCCGGCCGAACAGCCGATGACGATCAGTTCGGGCAAGGGCGACATGCCGGCCTGACCTGCCGTCACGCTGGCCGCGCAAGCCGGAAGATGCGCGACGGCACATCCACGCCGACGAATTCCCCGGCGGCGGGCGCGAACGAAATGTTTTCCTTCGTGCCCAGGCACAGAAAGCCGCCGCGCACCAGGCTGCTGGCGAACAGGCCCAGCGTGCGGTTCTGCAGCGCATCGTTGAAGTAGATCAGCACGTTGCGGCACACGATCAGGTGGGCTTCGCAGAACACGCCGTCGCCCGCCAGGTTGTGATTGGCGAAGGTGACGTTGCGGCGCAAGGCGGCATCGAATTTGATCAGTTCGTAGCGCGCGTGATAGTAGTCCGACAACGATCGCGATCCGCCCGCGGCCAGATAGCGGGCCGACGCCGCACGCGCATCGCGCGCCGGAAAGATGCCTTCGCGCGCCCGCGCCAGCGCGGCGTCGGAAATGTCGGTTGCGTAGATATGGCAGCGGTCGTACAGGCCGGCTTCTTCCAGCAGGATGGCAAGCGAATAGGTCTCTTCGCCAAACGCGCATCCGGCCTGCCAGATGTTGATCTGCGGGTAGGACGCCAGCAGCGGAAACACCTGCTCGCGCAGGGCCGCAAACACCTGCGGATCGCGGAACAATTCCGACACCGGCACCGACAGGCCTGATATCGCTATCGGCAGGAATGCGGGGTCATGCAGCAGGCGCGGAATGAGATCGCTGATGTTGGCAACGCCCTGCTGGTCGGCCAGGTGGATCACCCGGCGCTTGAGGGACGCCCGCGCATAGTCCGTCAGGTCGTAGCCGTGGCAGCGTTGCAGCGCCTGCACGAACAGGTCCATTTCCAGGTCCTGGACGTCGGCGTTGACGCGCTTCCGGGCGTCGTGCGCCGCGGTCATGGCAGCCAGACACGCATCATCGACAGCAGCTTGGGAATGTCGATCGGCTTGGACAAGTAGTCGTTGGCGCCGGCGGCCAGGCTCTTTTCCCGGTCGCCGCGCATGGCTTTGGCCGTCAGGGAAATAATCGGCAGCTTGCCGAAGCGGGGATCCTTGCGGATTTCCTGGATGGTCTCGTAGCCATCCATGATGGGCATCATCACGTCCATCAGGACCAGTTCGATATCGGGCGACTCGTCCAGCACCTTCAACGCTTTCTGGCCATCTTGCGCCAGGCTGACGTCCAGGCCCTTGGCGCGCAACACTTTGGACAGCGCAAAGATGTTGCGCATGTCGTCATCCACCACCAATACCTTGCGGCCCACCAGTTCGTCGCCGGTGTCTTCGCGCGCCGCGCCACCGCCTTGATGGATGCTGTGCAAGAACAGGCTGACTTCATCGATCAGGCGTTCCGGCGACCGGGCGCCCTTGATCACGATGCTGTCGGTGTGTTCGCGTATCCGCAGACTTTCTTCGCGGGTCAGCTCGCGCGCCGAATACACGACGACCGGGGCCTGGCCCGCGTCACTGTGCATCTGCTCCAGGAAATCGAACCCCGACATGCCCGGCAGGCCCAGATCGAGCACGATGCAGTCGTAGGCCGACACCGCCAGCTTGGCAAGCGCGTCTTCGGCCGACGCCGACTCGATCACCTCGACCGTTGGCGACGCGACCAGCTTGCGCACTGCCGCGCGCGAGATCGGATCGTCGTCCACGACCAGCAGCCGACGGGTGTTGTCGGCCTTGAAGTGCAGCAGGCGTTCGAAGGCGCCCGTCAGGGCCTCGGACGTGACGGGCTTGGTCAGGAAGCCCACGGCGCCCAGTTCGCGGCCACGCGCGCTTTCGTCCAGGGCGGAAATGAAGTGCACGGGAATGTGCCGCACTGCCGGGTCGGCTTTCAGGTGTTCGATCACGCTCCAGCCGTCCATGCTGGGCAGCATGACGTCCAGCAGGATGCCGGTCGGACGGTACGTGCGCGCCAGGTGCAGGCCGGCTTCGCCATCGCCGGCGGTCAGCGCCTTGAGTCCCTTGCGGCGGATGAGGTCGGTCAGGATGCGGGCGAAGGCAGGATCATCCTCGATCACCAGAATGGCGGTGTCGCCAGGCTTGAGGGTCTGGCGATCGTCATCGATGGTGACGCCGGTCACCGACGTGGCCGGCGGGTTGGGCAGCGGCAGGGGAGCAGGCGGCTGCGGACGAAAGCGTGCGCCGTCTGACCGGGCGTGCGGGCGCGGCCCGGGTGCGGACTCGCCATCGGCGTTGCCGTTCAATGTACCGCTGACCCCGCCCGCCGCACTGACAGGCTGGGTCTCGGGCAGCAGCATCGTGAAGGTGCTGCCCTGGCCGGGTTCGCTGTGCAGCACGATGTCGCCGTGATGCAGCTTCATCAGTTGCCGCGAAATGGCGAGGCCCAGGCCCGTGCCGCCGTATTGCCGGCTGGTGCTGGCATCCACCTGTTCAAAGGCGCCAAACACGCGGCCCAGCTTGTCTTCCGGAATACCGATCCCGGTGTCGGTGACTTCGATCGCGACCGTGCTGCGGCCGTCGAAGCCCGGATAGTCCTTGAACGGACGCCCGATGCGCATGTGCACGATGCCCAGCCGGGTGAACTTGAAGGCGTTGCTGAGCAGATTGCTGGCGACCTGCTCCAGCTTGCCACCGTCCCCCACCACCGAGGGCGGCATGCCGTCATCGACCACCACCGTGAATTCGACCTGCTTGTCCTTGGCGATGCGGTTGAAGTTGCGCTTGATGGTGGACGCAAATCGCGTCAGGTCGACCGGCTCGAGCAGCAGGTCCATCTTGCCGGCTTCGATCTTGGACAAATCCAGAATGTCGTTGATCAGGCGCAGCAGATTCGATCCGCTTTCGTGGATGATGCGCGCCGATTCCACCTGGTCGCCCGACAGATTGCCGTCGCCGTTTTCGGCCAGGTCATTCGACAGGATCAACAGGCTGTTCAAGGGCGTGCGCAGTTCGTGCGACATATTCGCCAGGAACTCAGACTTGTACTGATTGGCGCGCGTCAGCGCTTCGGCCTTGCTCTGGGTTTCCTGCTGCAGGGTTTCCAGAATGCTTTTCTGCTGATTCAGCGTGTCGGACTTCTGCCGCAGGGCTTCGTTGGATGCCTGCAGCTCCTCCTGCTGGGTGCGCAATTCTTCTTCGGACGCACGCAGTTCGCCCGCCTGCGCCTGCGTTTGCTCGAGCAGTTCGCGGGTGCGGACGGCGCGGGTGATGTTGTCGAGCGACAAGGCCACCAGCGGGCCCAGAGCGTCCAGCAGCCGCTGCTGGCGGGACGTGGGGTGCGAAAAACTGGCCAGCTCGATCACTGCCAGCAGGCGCTCGCGCGACAGCACCGGCAGCAGCAACAGGTGGCGGGGCGAGGCCTGTCCGCTGCCCGAATGGATGTCCAGATAGCCGGGCGGCACGTCGGCAATCGCCAGCGGCTTGCGTTCGGTGGCGCATTGTCCTACCAGGCCTTCCCCGAAGGCGTAGTGGTCGGGCCGCTCGCCCTGGGCGCGATAGCCATAGCTGCCGGTGCGCACCAGGCGTTCGCCGGTGGTGTCATGCAGATAGAGCAGGCCCGCGCCGGCATTGAGCAGGGGCGCGATTTCCGACAGCAGGGTATTGGCGTAATCGCGCTGCGTGTCCACGCGCTGCAGGCGGGTCGACACCGACGCGATCCCCGATTTGATCCAGTTCTGGTCGGCGGTTTCGATCGCCATGAGCTGGAAGGCTTCGAGCGCGCGCGCGATGACCCCGACTTCATCGCGGCGCCCCACTTCCGGGATGTCGATGTCGTGATCGTGGCGCGCCAGGCGCGTCATCAGGTCGGCCAGCTGGCGCAGCGGCCGGGTGATCAAGGTGACTGACAACCACAGGGCGGCTGCGCCGGCCAGCAGGGCCAGCACCAGCGACCCGTAGCTCAGCCAGCGGCGTTGCATTTCGGTGTCGTCGAGCCGGCGTTCGCGTTCCAGCAGGCTGTCGCGCGACGCCTGCGCCAGCTGGTCCATCAACGCAATGATGTCCGGCGTGCGGGTCGTGCTGGTTGCCAGGACGGTCTGGAAGATGCGTTCGCGCTCGCCCACGGCCAGGCTGCCGTCCTGCTGCCAGGCGGCCTTGACGTCGGTAATGATCGGAGTCGATACGGTGCTGGTCCAGCGCCGGTCCAGTTCCAGCACGCGGTCGAGCCGGCTGGACTGCAGGGCGTCGCCGCGCCCGGCTTCGATGAGCTTGCGCAAGACGTCCTGAAAACCGCGGTCGGCCGCGTCAAACAGTCCGGTGTCCGGAGCCAGCCCCGAAAACAGGATCTGCCGCATCTCGTATTGCCGCTCGTACAGAAAACGCGTCGCCCGGTTGATTTCACGCAGCAACACCGTCGTGTCGCGCGTCGCCTGCTGGATTTCCTGCTGCTCGTGCTCGACAAGCGCGGTGCCGAAGGACGAGAGGGCGAACAAGCCGATCAGCAGGCCAACGACGAGCGAGACTTTGACGAGCAACGAGACGTCGCCAAGCCAGGTTTGGTGGAGTTTCATGAATCGGGCGAGCGCCGGGTGACGGCGGGTGGAGAAGACCGCGCTACCTTAACCCGGCGCGGTCCGCTCTGCAGTAGTCCAGAGGCTTACTCAGCGGTAATCTGCGCGGCACGTATCACTTTCGTCCACTTTGCAATTTCCGATTGCACGAGCGCCGCAAATGCGTCTGGCGAACTGGTGACCACGTCGGCGCCTTGCTCGGCAAAGCGCTTCTGCAGTTCCGGGTCCTTGAGCGCCTCCAGAGACGCCTGATACAGTTTGGCGACGACGTCCTTGGGCGTCCCGGCCGGAGCGAACACGCCATACCACTGCGGCACTTCGAAGTCGGCCAGGCCGGCCTCGGCAAAGGTGGGCACCTCAGGGAACAGTGGCGAGCGCGTCTTTCCGGTGATCGCCAGCGCCCGCACGGTGCCATTCTTGATCTGCCCCGATCCGCTCACCAGCGTGCCGAACATGAGTTGCGTGCGGCCGGCCACCGTGTCCGCCAGGGCGGGTGCGGCGCCCCGATAGTGAATCGGCGTCATTTCCGTGCCGGTCAGCTGGGCGAACAGGGCGCCCGCGATGTGCGGCATCGAGCCCTTGCCCGACGATGCGTAGTTCAGCTTGCCTGGTTCGGCCTTGAGCAGCGCGACCAGTTCCTTGACCGACTGGGCCTTGACCGCCGGATTCACCAGCAGTCCTGTCTGGGCAACCGCCGCCTGCGTGATCGGCGCGAAATCCTTGACTGCGTCGTACGGCAGTTTTTCCAGCGCCGGGTTGGTGCCGTGTGTGCCGATATAGCCCATCAGCAGGGTGTAGCCGTCGGCTGGCGCCTTGGCGACATAATCCGATCCGATGGTGCCGCCCGCGCCGCCCTTGTTCTCGACCACGACGCTGACGCCGAGCTTGTCGGTCAGTTTCTGCGCAAGGACCCGCGCCATGAAGTCGGTGCCGCCGCCCGGCGCGGTCGGCACGATCAGGCGAACGGGTTTGGTCGGAAAGCCGCCTGCCGCCTGGGCAGAGGCGGACAGGGGCAGCGCCAGGGTGGCCGAGGCCAGCAGCAGGCTTGCCGCGAGGGTGCGCAGGGAAGGAAGGCGGGGAGTCGTCATGGTGAGTCTCGTCGTGTTGTCGTTGTGGTGGTGCCGGGGTCGTGCTGTGGAGGTGCTGTCGGGGCTGCATTCTGATGCCGCCGTCGCGCCAACCACGAATGATAGGTCCGAAAACGACAATGCCGCACTCGAAGGTGCGGCATTGTCTTGAAGCACCGGGCCTGCCTTGAGGCGGACCCGGCTTGGTGCTACCGCTGACGCGTCAGCCGCGGGTTTCGACCTGCACCAGCGGCTCGTCGGCCACGGCCGGGCGAACCTTCGGTTCACGGCCCAGCTTGACCGGCGCTGCCGACGCCATCTTTTCCTGCGCGGCGACCAGCTTGCTGCGGTCGGTTTCGACCCACTGCATGCCGGCCTGTTCGACCACCTGGATCAACTCGGCCTTGGCGGGCGCGACCTGGGTGGCGGACGTGGCGGCCGGTGCAGCCGCTGGCGCCGTGGCGGCCGGTGCAGCAGCCGGTGCGGGCGCCGAAGCAGCAGCGGCCGGCACCGCAGCAGCAGCGGGTGCCGCAGCGGCGACAGCGGCAGCGGCAACAGGCGCCGCGGCAGGCGTGACCGTGGCGGGAGCCTCGGCCGGCGCAGCAGGCACCTCGGCAACGGCCGTGACCGGCACGTCGGCGATGAACGCTGGCGACGCAGCAACCGGTTCCGGCTCGGCCGCGGGTTCCGCGACCGGGGCCGGGGCGGCGGGCGCCGCGGCTACCGGGGCAGCGTCGGGTGCAGCGACAGGTGCCGCCACCGGTGCCGCCACGGCAGCGGCCGGCGCGGCAGCAGCAGGCGCCGGTGCCTGGGCCGTTGTCGTAGCCACCGCGGCAGCCGCAGCCTCTTGCTCAAGGGCTTCGACCACGGCCTCACCCTTGGCGGCTTCCACCTTGACCAGGCGGTCTTCGGTTTCGGCAGGCAGCTGGGCAGGTGCAGCCACCGGTGCCGGAGCCAGGGCGGCGGCATCGGCAGACGGTGCGGACGCTGCAGGCACCGGGGACACGGCGGGTGCGGGCGTTGCGACCGGCGCCGGCGCCGCGAACGGTGCGGCGGCGACGGGTTGCGACGGCGCAGCCGAGGCCGATCCTGCGAACGGATTCACCGGCGCCTTCGGAGCGGCAGGCGTCAGGAACGGATCGGCAATCGACGTGGCCGGGGTGACCGGCACATCGGCAGCGGCCGGCAGGTCCTGACGAGCCACGGGTTCAGCGGCAACGTAAGACGCAGCAGCAGGCGCCGGCACGGGCACCGGCACACCCAGGTCCACCGGGGCCGAGGCCCTGGCGTCGGTCACCGCTTCGGCAGCGATCGGGGCAACGGGCGCCGCCGGGGCAGCATGCGCCGCGGCGTTTTCAACGACAGCCGCTTCGGTCACCGCAGGCGACAACAGGGTCACATCGCGGTCTTCGGCGCTGGCTTCGTCATCGTCCAGGTCGCTCATGCCATCTTCCTGCATGGGCTGGCCGGCCTCGTTGGTACGGCGTCCGCGGCGGCCACGACGGCGGCGGCGCTTGCGCTCCGGTTCGCCTTCGACGCCGTCGTCGGTTTCACCCGGAGCCAGGCCATCGGCATCCAGGATCGGGGTGCCGGCATCGATCGCCTGACCCATTTCCAGCGGTGCGTTGATGGCATCGGCCAGCGGACGGGTCATGTCGTCAGGGTGCGGAACGATCACCGGCGCCGGGACAGGCGCGGGGGCGGGCGTGGGTTCGGCGATCGCGACCTGCGTCACGACGGCAGCCGTCGTCAGCGCGGTCTCGTCGATTTGCACGTCGTCGCGGCGGCCACCGCGGCGGCCACGGCGGCTGCGCGGACCGCGGGGGTCGAGCGAGTCGGCGTCGTCGTCGGCGGCATAGGGCGCGGTCGACAGGGCGGCGTGGCGCACTTCTTCCGGACGCTGGCGGGCCGTGTCGGCACGCGGGGCACGTTCGTCACGACGGCCGTCGCGGCGGCCACGGCCTTCCTTGCGGCTGTCCAGGTCGCCATCGATGCGGGTCACGTCGTCGGACGCGCGCGCTTCGCCGCGGGGTTCGCGGTTGTCACGGCCTTCGTTGCGGCCACGGTTGCTGCTGCTGCCATTGCTGCCGGCGCGGCGGTTGCGGTTGCGGTTGGCGTCGCGCGCGGTGGTTTCGGGCGTGACGACAGGGCGCGGCGCGGGTGCCGGGACAACCGGTTCCGGATCGGCGAACGTGCTGCGGAACCAGCCCATTACGCGCGACAACAGGCCGGCAGCCGGTTCGACCACTGGCGCCGGAGCGGGCGCAGGCGTCGGCGCAGGGGCGGCCGCGGCGGCGCTGCGGCGCGGACGCAGCGGCGTGACATTGCCGGCTTCGTCCACGGTCGACGGCGTCGACGACACAGGCGCGGGTTGCGACGGGGTGATCCCCTTGACCAGCGCTTCGGGCTTGGCCTTAATCTCGGATTCCTGCAGCGAATAGGCCAGGTTCGTTTCGGGTGCTTCGGCCAGTTCGAAGCTCGCCTTGGCGTTCTCGAGGCGCGGGTCGTCGTGACGCAGGCGCTCCAGCGTGTGGTGCGGGGTGTCCAGATGCTTGTTCGGGATCAGGATCAGGTTGACCTTGAGCCGGGCTTCCATCTTGGCGATGTCGGTGCGCTTCTCGTTGAGCAGGAAGGTGGCGACTTCGACCGGAACCTGCGCATGCACGGCCGCAGTGTTTTCCTTCATCGACTCTTCTTCGATCAGACGCAGCACCTGCAGCGCGCTCGATTCGGTGTCGCGGATCACGCCGGTGCCATTGCAACGCGGGCAGGTGATGTGCGAGCCCTCGTTCAGGGCCGGACGCAGGCGCTGGCGCGACAGTTCCATCAGCCCGAAACGGGAAATCTTGCCCATCTGGACGCGGGCACGGTCGAAATGCAGGGCCTCGCGCAGGCGCTGTTCCACCGCGCGCTGGTTCTTGCTGTCTTCCATGTCGATGAAGTCGATCACGATCAGACCGCCCAGGTCGCGCAGGCGCAGCTGGCGGGCGACTTCGTCAGCCGCTTCGAGGTTGGTCCGCAGCGCGGTTTCCTCGATGTCGCTGCCCTTGGTCGAGCGCGCCGAGTTGACGTCGACGGCCACGAGGGCTTCGGTGTGGTCGATCACCACGGCGCCGCCCGACGGCAGCGGCACGGTCCGCGCATAGGCGGTTTCGATCTGGTGCTCGATCTGGAAGCGCGAGAAAAGGGGAACGTCGTCCTGGTAGCGCTTCACGCGGCTGACGTTGTCCGGCATGACCACGCTCATGAAGGCGCAGGCCTGGTCGGCAATGTCGTCGGTGTCGATCAGGATCTCGCCGATATCCGGCGAAAAGTAATCGCGGATCGCGCGGATCACCAGACTGGATTCGAGGTAGATCAGGATCGGGCCGGTATTGTCGCGGGCGGCGCCGTCGATCGCGGTCCACAGTTGCAGCAGATAGGACAGGTCCCACTGCAGCTCTTCGACATTGCGGCCGATGCCTGCGGTCCTGGCGATGATGCTCATGCCGGTCGGGACCGACAATTGCTCCATGGTCTCGCGCAGTTCCTGGCGATCTTCGCCTTCCACGCGGCGCGATACACCGCCGCCGCGAGGATTGTTGGGCATCAGGACCAGGTAACGGCCGGCCAGCGAAATGAAGGTGGTGAGGGCAGCGCCTTTGTTGCCGCGTTCTTCCTTTTCGACCTGGACGATGAGTTCCTGGCCTTCGCGCAGCACGTCCTGGATGCGGGCGGTGCGGACGTCGACGCCTTCCTTGAAGTAGGCGCGTGCGATTTCCTTGAAGGGCAGGAAACCGTGGCGTTCTTCGCCGTAGTTGACGAAACACGCTTCCAGACTGGGTTCGACCCGGGTGACGATACCCTTGTAGATATTGCCTTTGCGCTGTTCGCGGCCGGCGGTTTCAATGTCGAGGTCGATGAGTTTTTGCCCATCGACAATGGCAACGCGCAGTTCTTCCTGGTGCGTTGCATTAAACAGCATGCGCTTCATGTATGAAGTTCTCCGTGGTCATATCGCGCCGGAATCGGCGCGCAGCCTCGGGCCATCAGGAAGAATGCATCACGCAGGGCGAGCAGAAGGAAAGCCGGTGCGCGACAGGGCGCACCCCACGGGTCAGGTCAATGTGGCCAGCCGGGCGTGGAATGCGCAGGGTCAAGGAAGAGCGCTTGCACCGTGAATGCCGCAGCCGACGCCCCTGCACCGCAGTCGGCGGTGGGGGACGTTGAGTGGCGCGGGATCGAATAGTTTGTGTTCACGGATTTTGCGAGCCAGACCAGCGCGCTTGTCTAAGCGCGCCGTTATTGCGTATACGACGGTTTCATCTACAGGCGTCTGCGGAAGCGTACTTCTGTGGACTGCGCGGCAAGACCCGTTAGGTGCGGATGCTGGCGGCGCGGTCGACAGGCGACCGTGACGGCCCGAAGAATCAAGTGGGAGGGGCGGGTACAATTCCGGCACACTTAGCAAACACCTGTGGCACACAAGGCGGAGACGCCGCGAAAAAGCGCGTCTCGACGCATACGTGCTGCAACCCGGTGATGCAACCCACCTGACTCGATCAGGCTTTTGGATTATATGTCGGTACCCCTATTGCGCAAAGCGAAATCCTCCGCTCCAACCCCGGCCCGCAAGCCTGCGCCGGCCCGGCCAGCGCCCTCCGCGCCGGCCCCGCTGGTCGTGCGGCAGGTCGAGGTGGACGACGACCACGACGGCCAGCGGCTCGACAATTTCCTCATGCGCCTGTGCAAGGGCGTACCCAAGAGCCATATCTATAAGGCGATCCGGGGTGGCGAGGTCCGGGTCAACAAGGGTCGGGTCGGCGTCGACCATCGTCTGGCGGTGGGCGACATCGTGCGCGTGCCGCCGCTGCGCCTGCCTGAACAGAAGGTGCATTTCGTGCCACCCGGGGAGTTTCCCGTAGTGTTCGAAGACGAGGCCATGCTGGTCATCGACAAGCCGGCCGGCGTGGCCGTCCACGGCGGCAGCGGCGTCGACTTCGGCGTCATCGAACAGCTGCGCAAGTCGCGTCCGCAGGCCAAGTTCCTGGAACTGGTCCACCGGCTCGACCGGGACACGTCCGGACTGCTCATGATCGGCAAGAAGCGCAGCGCGCTCGTCGGTCTGCATCAGTCGCTGCGCGACGGTGGCTGGAGCAAGCACTACCTGACCGTCGTGTCGGGCGACTGGGTGAACGATCGCCAGCACGTGCGCCTGCCGCTGACCAAATGGACCACCAAGTCGGGCGAACGGCGCGTGCGTGTCGACCCCGACGGCCAGGTGGCCCACACCATTTTTTCGCTCAAACAGCGCTACGGCGCCTTCAGCCTGCTCGACGCCGAACTCAAGACCGGACGGACGCACCAGATCCGCGTCCATCTTGCCAGCAGCGGTTTTCCCATCATCGGCGACGACAAGTATGGCAATGAAGACGTGAACGCCCGCCTGGCCAGTGGCGGCTTCAAGCGCATGTTCCTGCATGCGCACACCCTGAGCCTGCTGCACCCCCTGACCGGCGAGCCGCTGGAATTGCAGGCCCCGCTGCCCGCCGACTGTCTTGCCTTTCTCGAGGAACTTGCCACGCCATGAACGCGCTCCATCCGGCACCGGTTTCCGCCGCCCGCCCCACGTATTCCCTGGTCGTTTTCGACTGGGACGGCACCCTGATGGACTCGACGCCCACCATCGTGAACGCGATCCAGGCGTCCTGCCGCGACCTGGGCCTGCCCGTGCCGCCCGACGCCGCGGCCAGCTGGGTCATCGGCCTGGGCCTAACCGAGGCGCTGGCCACCGCGATTCCCACGCTGCAGCCCGACCAGGTGCCCAAGCTGCTGGAACGCTACCGTTTCCATTACCTGACCAAGGATCCCGAGCTGCGGCTGTTTCCGGGCATCCAGGAACTGCTGGATCAATTGCGCGACATGGGCGTGAAGATGGCCGTGGCGACCGGCAAGAGCCGGCTGGGCCTGGAACGCATGCTGGAATCCACCGGTCTGCGTCCGTACTTCACGGCTACCCGCTGCGCCGACGAAACCTTTTCCAAGCCGCATCCCGGCATGCTGCTGGAATTGATGGAAGAGATCGGCACGATCCCTGAAGAAGTCATCATGATCGGCGACACGTCGCACGACCTGAACATGGCGTGCAATGCGGGCGTGGCCGGACTGGGCGTGGCCTACGGGGCGCATCCCATCAGCGAGCTGCTGCCATGCCGGCCCGAGGTGGTCGTTCACACCGTGGCCGAGCTGCAGGCCTGGCTGGTGGGTCATGTCATCGGCAACCCGGCCGAGGCACGCTGACCTCCGTTGACCGGCAACCGGCCCGGCATGGCCGCGTCACCGCGCGCCTGGCCGGCGCCGGCCTTCATGGCCTTTACACCACAGGTCACGCATCTCCACCGGCAGGGCGGTATTGCCGTCAGGTGGAATCGCCTATCCTAATGTCCTTAATGTCTGTCCCGTCATAGCGAGCACTGTTCATGTCCCAGGATGTCTATCCGCCCCCCTCGTCGTCCGCCTCGGCCTATCCGGACGCCGCGCGGCCGGTCCTGGCCGAGCCCTGGGAGCGGGAAGTGCTTGAAAAGCTGGTTTTCGCGTCCTTGAAGGAACAGCGCGCGAAACGCCGCTGGACCATTTTTTTCCGGCTGCTGTTCATTGCGATCGTGCTGTTCATCCTGTTTTCGATGACTGATCTGTTCAGCCGGGGGGCGTCTTCCAGCGTGCCCGAAGCGCACACAGCGCTGGTCACGCTCGATGGCGTCATCGATGCCGAAGGCGAAGCCAGTGCCGAAAAAGTGATCGGCGCACTGCAGGCGGCCTATGAAGACGCCGGCACGCGCGGCGTGATCCTGCGCATCAACAGCCCGGGCGGCAGCCCCGTGCAGTCCGGCATCATCTACGACGAAATCCGCCGCCTGCGCGAGCTGCATGCCGATAAGCCGCTGTACGTGGTGGTCGAAGAAATCTGCGCATCGGGCGGCTATTACGTTGCTGCCGCCGCCGACAAGATCTACGTCAACCGGGCCAGCATCGTCGGTTCCATCGGTGTGATCATGGAAGGCTTCGGGTTCACCGGCCTGATGGACAAGGTGGGCGTGGAACGCCGGCTGGTCGTCTCGGGCGAAAACAAAGCGCTGCTGGACCCATTCTCGCCGCCCAATCCCGCGCAGCAGCAGTATGCATCGCAACTAGTGGGCGAGATCTATCAGCAGTTCGTGACCGCTGTGAAGACCGGCCGGGGCGATCGCCTGAAGGAAACCCCCGACATGTTCACCGGGCTGATCTGGACCGGCGCCAAGAGCGTCGAACTGGGACTGACGGACGGCCTGGGCACCGTGGAAAGCGTGGCTCGCGACGTGATCAAGGCCGAAACGGTGGTCGACTACACCGTCAAGGAAAACCTGGCTGAACGTGTGGCCAAGCGGGTCGGCATGTCGTTTGGCGCCGGCGCCGTCAACGCCAGCCTGGGCGCGACGCAGCGCGGCTGGACCTGGCGGTAAGCCCTGGCCGTGGATATCGGTTGCAAGCCGCGGTTGCGAGCCCCGGTTGTAAGCTCCGGTTGCAAGCCCCGGTTGTAAGCTCCGATTGCCAGCCCCGGCGGTAAACGGCCACCGCGCCTGAAGCGTTCCAGGCCCGCGCCGGTTCAGGTTCCCTTGGGCCGCGCCAGGTACAGGAACAGGGTGGGCTGCTTGTCCAGCGCCGGCGCCGGCCGGCTCTTCCAGGCCGATACCGGGTGCGTCTGGACCCATTCCTCGTCGGTTGTCAGCGAACGCGCCACGCACAGCAGCGTATCGCCGCGCAGCCCGTCGATCAGCGTCTGGAACATCGCGCCATTGCGGTAGGGCGTCTCGATCAGCAGTTGCGTCTGGTCGTGCCGTGCCGACAGGGCCTCCCACTCCTTGAGCTGTTTCAGCCGTTCGGCCGCGTCCACCGGCGCATAGCCGTGAAAAGCAAAGCGCTGCCCGTCCAGGCCACTGGCCATCAGGCCCAGCAGGATGGATGACGGGCCGACCCACGGCCGTACCTGGATACCCATTGCATGGGCCGCCCGGGCCACCGTTGCGCCCGGGTCCGCCACCGCCGGGCAGCCGGCTTCGGATACCAGTCCGATCTCGCCTCCCTTCGCGATCGGCGCGAGCCAGGCGCGGATGTCCTCGGCGCGGGCCTTCTGGTCCAGGGTGTGGATGGTGATTTCCTGCAGCGGGCGGACCGTGCCGATCGCCTTCAGGAAGGCACGCGCCGTCTTGGCGTTCTCGGCTATATACGTATCCAGCCGGCCGGCCAGCGTGCGAACTTCTGCCGGCAGCCAGCGTTCCGGTGGTGCGTTGCCCAGCGATACGGGAATCAGATGCAGAATGCCGCTCACGCCGCGTCTCCAGAAAAAAGGTGGTCCAGCGGGTCCAGGCCGAACTGCGCCAGCAGCCGCGTGGTCGCGATCAATGGCAGGCCGATCAAGGCAGTCGGGTCATCGCTGTCGATCCGTTCCATCAGCGCAATGCCCAGGGCTTCGGCCTTGGCGCTGCCCGCCGTGTCATAGGGCGTTTCAGCCAGCAGGTAGGCGGTCAGCGCACGATCGGACAGCGACCGGAGACGGCAGCGGGTGTCGACCACGGCGGTGCGCACCGTGACGCCGTCGTCGACGGCCAGCGCCGTGTGGAAGCTGACATTCTTGCCCTGCATGGACTGCAGCTGAGCCAGGGCTGCGTCAAAGCTGCCGGGTTTGCCGATCGGATCGCCATCGATGGTCGCCACCTGATCGGACCCGATGACGACGCTGCCGGGGTGAAGCGTGGCCACGGCACGCGCCTTGGCGCAGGCCAGGCGCAGCGACAGGTCGACCGGTGATTCGCCCGGGTGTGGCGTTTCGTCCACGCCCGGCGAGACGACAGAAAAGGGCAGCCGCAGGCGCTCGAGCAGTTCGCGCCGGTAAATTGACGTGGATGCCAGGATGAGCGGGCGGGGCAGGGGAGTAGGAGTGGCCATGAATCAGGGTTTTGCCCGGGTAAGTGTTTGACTCGCTTGGATTTTCCACGCTATTATCCAACGTTTTCCCGGCGGGCTTTTGCGCTTGGGAACGCGCTGGCGGCGAGAGGTCGCATCGAATAGCAGTTGTCTGGCACGCCGAGCTGATCCGGCAAGCCCATCGCCAGTCGACCAAGGCTGGCGCCAGTACATTGGCACCGGCAGGTCGGCACCAGTACATCGGCATCAGTACGGAAGCGCCCGCCAGGCAGCACGTTGGCACCCGGCTTTGAATGAAGCCCCTGTCACCAGATCCACACTACGGAATTTCACACCACGCATCGATCGATTGCAGTGCGCGGACTGCGGGCAGGCCTTGAATGATGGGCCTTAGCTTGAACCCAGGCCTTGAATGACCCAGACCGCAGGGCGATCGATATTGATGCGACGTGACAAGCAGCCATGAGCAAGCACGATAATTTCAGCGATTCCGACGACGCGCCTTCGCCCGAGCAATTGGCGGCAGCGGTCGCGCCGGGACGTTACATCGACGCCTTCGAGTTTGTGCGGCTTGGCAAGTCGACCCAGGGTAACGCTCCCATTACGTGGTTCGAGCGACTGGTGGAAGACATGCCCGAGCAGGAACCGGGCGCCATGGTGTCGTGGTCGGCCCACGCCGACAAGGGCCCGCTGGGCGAGCCCCTGATCGTTCTTGGGGTCGATACGGTTCTGACCGTACAATGCGAGCGCTGCCTGGGTCCGATGCCGGTGCATCTGGCGTCCGAAGTGCCGCTGCATGTGGTCGAGACTGAAGCCGAGCTTGACGATCCTGACAGCTTCGATGTGTCGGAACTCGACGCCTTCGAGGCGGGCGAGGCCTTCGACAAGGTGCTTGGCACCCGCAAGTTCGACTTGTTCGAACAGGTCGAAGACGAGCTGATCCTCTGCGTTCCGTACGTCCCCAAGCATGACGTGTGCCCCGAAGGCGCATTGCCGCCGGGCTTGGGCGCCGACGAGAGCGGCAATGACGACGAACGCGAGCCGTCGCCTTTTGCGGCGTTGGCGAAATTGAAAGGCAAGCCCGACCTGGCGAGTTGAGCCAGGCAGGCAGCCGTGCCGGGGCACCATCCCCTGGCGGATGTCCAGAATTTGTCCGTAGCGCGGCACCGCAGGTGGCACACCTGCGATGCATGGCGATGCGGGTCGATGCAGTGCAGTTGCAGTATGTAGTTGACGTTGGGTCCAAAGAACGGTGTGTCGGGCAAGCCTGCGCAGGCCACCGTTATCTTCATTGAAAGCAGGTATCAGAACTCGCGACGGCATGACCTGAGCCGATATGGCTTACAATGCGCGCGCCGTTCCAAGGAGTCATCTAACATGGCCGTTCAGCAAAACAAGAAGTCGCCTTCCAAGCGTGGCATGCACCGTGCACACGATTTCCTGACCAACCCGCCGACCGCTACCGAAGCGACGACGGGCGAGACGCACCTGCGTCATCACATCAGCCCTAACGGTTTCTACCGTGGTCGCAAGATCTTCAAGACCAAGAACGACGAGTGATGATTGACGGCCCCAGGGGGCAAGTCCTTGTTATGAGACTAGTCCCGACAGGGCCGTTACTCAGGGGTGGATTGCGGATCGTCGCAAGACATATGCATCGGCATTTCACCCCTGGGCACTTGCGAATCCTTTTTTCAGGGTTTGTCTGCTCCGTCGGCTATAGTGGCCGGAAGCAGGCTTTTCTGTGTCCATGGCTATGATCCGAATCGCGATCGATTGCATGGGTGGCGATTTTGGCCTTCCTGTGACAATTCCGGCCGCGCTGGCGTTTTGCGACCGTCAACCCGACGTGCGCTTGCTCCTGACCGGTCTCCCCGACCAAATCGAAGCACGGCTGGCGGAATGCGGCGCAACGGCGTCGCAGCGCGAGCGGCTGACGATCGTTCCTGCGTCCGAAGTCGTGACGATGGACGACAAGGTCGAAGTGGCCCTGCGTCGCAAGAAGGATTCATCGATGCGGGTCGCCGCGGCCCAGGTGCGGGATGGCCTGGCCGACGCGTGCGTCTCCGCCGGCAACACCGGCGCCTGGATGGCGATTTCGCGGTTCGTGCTCAAGACGCTGGACGGCATCGATCGTCCGGCGATCGCCAAGGCGATCCCCAACCAGGCCGGCCGCAAGACCGTGGTGCTCGATCTGGGCGCCAACGTCGATTGCACCGCCGAACATCTGCTTCAGTTTGCCATTCTCGGATCCGCCATGATGTCCGCCGTCGGGCACGTCGAGCGGCCGAGCGTGGGCCTGCTCAATATCGGCGAAGAAGCCATCAAGGGCAACGAAGTCGTCAAGCAGGCGTCCGAACTGTTGCGCGCCAGTTCCCTGAATTTCCACGGCAACGTGGAAGGCAATGACATCTACAAGGGCACGGTCGACGTGATCGTCTGCGACGGCTTCGTCGGCAATGTCGTGCTCAAGGCTTCCGAAGGAATGGCCCGCCTGCTTGGCGGCTTCCTGAAAGAAGAATTCACGCGTTCCTTCTTCTCGCTTCTGATGGCGTCGGTGGCCCGTCCGGTGCTCAACCGCTTTCGCGGCCGCGTCGACCCCCGCCGGTACAACGGCGCGTCGCTGCTCGGCCTGCGGGGCGTGGTGATCAAGAGCCACGGTTCGGCCGACGCCCATTCGTTTGAATGGGCCTTGCGCGACGCCTATGACGCCGTGTCGACCGGCCTGCTGGCCAAGACGACCCAGGCCGTGCAGCAGCTGACACGCGTGCAGGATGCCACGGCAACGGCCGCCACCGCGCCGGCCACCGCGGCGGCACCTGCCGCCGTGGCGCCGTCGCCCGTACCGTCGGCAGCCCCCTCAGCAGCGACTCCGGCGGCAACGCTGGAGACTTCCACGCACGGAGATAATGCATGAGTGCAACCGCGTCCGACTTCGCCCGGGCCGCCGCGCCCGCGCGCTGGTCGAAGATTGTCGGCACCGGCAGCTTCCTGCCCGAGCGCGTCGTGACGAACGACCAGCTCGCCGCGGAACTTGCCGAACGGGGCATCGAGACATCCGACCAGTGGATCGTCGAGCGTACCGGTATTCGCCAGCGGCATCTGGCTGAGAAAGGCGTGACCTCCAGCGAACTCGGCTTCGAGGCGTGCGTGCGCGCTCTGGCCGACGCCGGTGTCGATGCGTCCGAGGTCGATCTCATCATCGTTGCGACCTCCACCCCCGATTTCGTCTTTCCCAGTACGGCCTGCCTGATCCAGGCAAAGCTGGGCGCATCGAACGCCGCGGCCTTCGACGTGCAGGCCGTGTGCAGCGGGTTCGTGTACGCACTGACTACCGCCGACAGCTTCATCCAGGCAGGTCGCGCCAAGTGCGCGCTGGTGATCGGGACCGAAGTCTTCTCGCGCATCCTGGACTGGAACGACCGCGGCACCTGTGTGCTGTTCGGTGACGGCGCGGGCGCAGTGGTCCTGCGGGCATCGAACGAACCTGGCGTGCTGTCGGCCAAGCTCCATTCCGACGGCAGCCAGATGAAGATCCTGTGTGCCGCCGGCAACGTCGCCTATGGCGAAGTCACGGGCGACCCCTTCCTGCGGATGGAAGGGCAGGCCGTCTTCAAGCAGGCCGTCACGGTCCTGGACAAGGTGGCGCGCGAAGTCTGCGACGAAGCCAATGTCAGTCTCGACAGCGTCGACTGGCTGATCCCGCACCAGGCCAACGTCCGTATCCTGAATTCCACCGCGCGCAAGCTGGGTATCCCGCTGGAGCGCGTGGTCGTGACCGTCGACAGCCATGCCAACACGTCGGCCGCCAGCGTGCCGCTGGCGCTCGACGTCGCGCGCCGTGACGGCCGCATCCAGCCGGGCCAGCTCGTCATGCTGCAAGGCGTGGGCGGCGGCTTCACCTGGGGCGCCGTGCTGGCCCGCATGTAGAACCAGAACGACACGGAATCGTCATTACATGAAAATCGCATTTGTATTTCCGGGCCAGGGCTCGCAAGCCGTCGGCATGCTCAATGGCTTTGCCGGCAATGACGCCGTCCAGGACGTCGTGACCCGCGCCAGCGCCGCGCTGGGCGATGACCTGGGCAAGCTCATGGCCGAAGGCCCGGCCGACCAGCTGAACCTGACCACCTTCACCCAGCCCGTCATGCTGACGGCCGGCGTGGCGTTCTACGCCGCCTGGCGCGCCGCGGGCGGCCCGGTGCCCGCACTGGTCGCCGGCCACAGCCTGGGCGAATACGCCGCACTGGTGGCTGCCGGCAGCCTGACGCTCGAAGACGCCGTGCGCCTGGTGCGCGTGCGCGCCGACGCCATGCAGTCGGCCGTACCGGTCGGCACCGGCGGCATGGCCGCCATTCTTGGCCTGGACGACGATACCGTGCGTCTGGCCTGCAGCGCCGCCGCCGACGACGAGATCGTCGAAGCCGTCAATTTCAATGCCCCGGCCCAGGTCGTGATCGCCGGCCACAAGGCCGCCGTGGAACGTGCCTGCGAAGCCGCCAAGGCCGCAGGCGCCAAGCGCGCCTTGCCGCTGCCGGTGTCGGCGCCGTTCCATTCGAGCCTGATGCAGCCTGCGGCTGAGGTCCTGGCCAAGGCCCTGGCCGAGATCGAGGTCAAGCGCCCGATGATTCCGGTTCTGAACAACGTCGACGTCGCTACGCCCGACGAACCGGCCGCGATCGTGGATGCGTTGACGCGCCAGGCCTGGCACCCGGTACGCTGGGTCGAGACGATCCAGGCCATGAAGGAAGCGGGCGTGACCCACATCGTCGAATGCGGCCCGGGCAAGGTGCTCGCCGGCCTGGTCAAGCGTATCGACAGCAGCATGGTCGGCCTGGCCATCACCGACGAGGCCTCGCTGGCCGCCGCGCTGGCCGCGGTGAACACGCCGGATGCGGCCGCCTGATCTCGATTACAAGGAAAAGAACATGGATTTGCAGGACAAGGTCGCGCTGGTTACCGGCGCATCGCGGGGGATCGGCAAGGCCATCGCCGCGGAACTGGCGGCGCGCGGCGCCTGCGTGATCGGCACCGCCACCAGCGAAGCCGGTGCCCAGGGCATCACCGAAGCGCTGGCCGGCAAGAACGGCAGCCGCGGTGTCGTGCTGGAAGTCAATGACGCCGCCGCCGTCGAAGCGCTGATCGACGCGCTGGGCAAGGAGTCGGGCGGCCCGCACATTCTCGTCAATAATGCCGGCATCACCCGCGATACGCTTGCAATGCGCATGAAGGACGACGACTGGTCGGCCGTCATCGACACCAACCTCAGCGCCGTTTTCCGCTTGTCCCGTGGGGTCATGCGGGGGATGATGAAGGCCAAATGGGGCCGCATCGTCAACGTCACGTCGGTGGTGGGCGCCAGCGGCAATGCAGGCCAGGCCAACTACGCGGCGGCCAAGGCGGGTGTGGCAGGACTGACACGCGCGCTGGCTCGCGAACTCGGCAGCCGGAACATTACCGTAAACTGCGTGGCGCCTGGCTTCATCGATACCGACATGACCAAGTCGCTGGGCGATACCCAGACCAGCGCGTTGTTGGGCCAGATTCCGCTGGGCCGCCTTGGCCGCCCCGAAGATATCGCCCACGCCGTTGCCTATCTGGCGTCGCCGGCGGCAGGGTATGTGACCGGTACCGAGCTGCATGTCAACGGCGGCATGTACATGAACTAAGTTACCGCATATTGCATCCGCGATATGTATTTGTCCCGGCCGGCCCGCTTGATCCCAGGCGAGCTTGGCTATAATCAGTAAGATAAATAGACCCTTTTGGAGGATCTCCATGGATAGCATCGAACAGCGCGTCAAGAAGATCGTCGCTGAGCAGCTCGGCGTCAACGAAGCCGAGATCAAGAACGAATCTTCTTTTGTCGACGACCTCGGTGCCGATTCGCTCGATATGGTTGAGCTCGTGATGGCCCTCGAAGACGAATTCGAAACCGAGATTCCAGACGAAGAAGCCGAGAAGATCACGACTGTTCAACAGGCGATCGACTACGTCAGCTCGAACATCAAGAAGTAAGCATCCGTCATTCACATGACAGGGGGCGGCCCGTTGGCCGCCTTCATCTTTTTATTGCGGCTCGGCCGCGCGCGGCCTCATTCCCGTCTCTGGCGGTTTGGGCTGTTGCCGAACGCGCTTTTTTCTCCGCGCACTTGAGGAGTCTTCAGTGAAGCGACGCGTCGTCATCACCGGCCTCGGTATCGTTTCCCCAGTGGGCAACGACATCGCTACTGCATGGGACAACATCGTCAACGGCCGGTCCGGCATCGACCGTATCACCCGTTTCGACAGCACCGACTTCAACTGCCATATCGCGGGTGAAGTCAAGAATTTCGACCTGGCCAAGTACCTGTCCACCAAAGAAGCCCGTCAAATGGATACCTTCATCCATTACGGCGTGGCAGCAGGCGTCCAGGCATGGGAAGACAGCGGCCTGACGGTCACCGAAGAAAACGCCGATCGTATCGGTGTGGTCGTCGGCTCCGGCATTGGCGGTCTGCCTCGCATCGAAGAGACCCACCAGGAATTCGTGGACCGTGGTCCGCGAAAGATTTCCCCGTTTTTCGTGCCCGCGTCGATCATCAACATGATCTCGGGGCAGATCTCCATCCGCTACGGCATGAAAGGGCCGAACTATTCGATCGTGTCCGCATGCACGACCGGCCTGCACTGCATCGGTGATGCCGGCCGCCTGATCGAGTATGGCGACGCCGACATCATGCTGGCGGGTGGTGCGGAATCGACCGTGTCGCCCCTGGGTATCGGGGGTTTCGCTTCGGCCCGCGCGCTGTCGACCCGCAATGAGGATCCGACCACGGCTTCGCGTCCCTGGGACAAGGATCGTGACGGCTTCGTGCTGGGCGAAGGCGCCGGCGTGCTGGTGCTTGAAGAATACGAACACGCCAAGGCGCGTGGCGCCCGGATCTACGGCGAACTGGCAGGCTACGGCATGAGCGCCGACGCCTATCACATTACCTCGCCCGATCGTGACGGCCCCCGCCGCGGCATTCAGAACGCGCTGCGCAATGGCGGCTTCAACGGCGACGAAGTGCAGTACGTGAACGCGCACGGCACCTCGACCCCGCTGGGCGACCGGAACGAAACCGAAGCGATCAAGCTGGCGTTCGGCGACCACGCCAAGAAACTCGTCATCAATTCGACCAAGTCGATGACGGGCCACTTGCTGGGCGCCGCGGGCGGTATCGAAGCGGTGTTCACGGCGTTGGCCGTGCACCATCAGATCTCGCCCCCGACGATCAATATCTTCAACCAGGACCCCGACTGCGATCTCGACTACTGCGCGAACGAAGCCCGGAAGATGAACATCGACGTGGCGATTTCGAATTCGTTCGGCTTCGGTGGCACCAACGGCACCATGATCGTGCGTAAGGTCTGATTTGAACGATTTCGCGGCGTTTGCCGGCTTGCAGGTTCATACGTCGTTAGTACCGTCTCTGCGTGCAGAGACGTTGGCCCGGCTCGCCACCGCCGCGGCTTCGGCCGCGGTGGCGATCAGCCTGTATTGGGTGCTGGTCGCCGCGGCTCCCGGCTTGGGAATGTCGCCAGGGGTGGCGTTCGTGGCGGCCGTTACGGCGGCGCTTGCTACCGCCGCCGCTGGCCTGGTGGCCGCCGCCCGGCCGCCGCGCCCTTCAACGGGCCCTTATACCGCTCTGGCCATCGATGCCGGAGGCCACTGGCATCTTCAGTCCGCCAGCGGCTGGTTGCGTTTCACTCCCCATTCCATTTCCGTGTCGCCGTTCGGCTGGATGGCCCTCCAGGGCGTTTCCAGGCAAGGCGCTATCCGCCTGGCCCTCTGGTCGGACAGCGTGCCTGGGCCCGTCTGGCGCCGTCTGCGCATTGCGGCCGGCTGGCTTGCCCAGCGTCCTGAAGGCCTTGTGGTACCTGCGTCCGCTGCCGACCCCCGCCTGCTGGGAACGTCATGACGGAACGCGAAATCGACGCCGAACTGGTCGCCCGCGTCCAGCGCGGGGATAAAAAAGCGTTCGAACTGCTGATGCTGAAGTATCAGCGCAAGATCCTGCGCCTGCTGTCGCGCTTCGTCCGGGACCCGGGCGAAGTCGAAGACGTGGCCCAGGAAGCCTTCATCAAGGCCTATCGCGCCCTGCCGCAGTTTCGCGGCGAAAGCGCGTTCTACACCTGGTTGTACCGGATTGCCATCAACACCGCGAAGAACCATCTCGTGGCGTCGGGGCGTCGTCCAAGCTCGCCATCTGAATATGAAAACGAAGACGGTGAAACTTTCGACGAAACCGACAACCTAAGTGATATCAACACGCCGGAATCGATGATGGCCTCGCGGGAAATCGCGGAAACCGTCAACTCTGCCATCGAGGCTTTGCCCGAGGAACTGAGAACCGCGATCGTCCTGCGTGAAATCGAAGGCATGAGCTATGAAGATATCGCTCAGTCGATGGGCTGCCCCATCGGCACCGTGCGGTCCCGGATTTTCCGGGCGCGCGAAGCGATAGCAACGCGGCTCAGGCCATTATTGGGCACCAAGGACGACAAGCGGTGGTAGGCCGGTTGGCGTTACAAGGGTGCAGGCACGTACTACTGGCAACAAGCACATCGGTTGGCGCCGGTGGCGGAGGGTAAACAAATGCAGGTAATACCGCGTCGGGAACAACGTCCGACTCACGCTGAAGGCGCAACGGCAGCGCCGTATTTGTCTTCGTCAGATCCTCTGTCGTCCGACGCGTCGCTGGCGGATCTCGATCCGTCGTCCGCCGAATGGCTCTCCGCGTATATCGACGCCGAAGCCCAACTCGATGCCGACAGCCTGCCCGCGTCGCTGGCCACCGCTGACGGCCTGGCCCGCTGGGATGCCTACCACCTGATCGGCGACGTGCTCCGCACGCCCGACCTCGCCCAGCCAGTGTCTGCGGGGTTCCACGCCCGTTTCCTGGATGCGCTGGAACAGGAAGCCCCCATCATTGCCGCCCCGCGCCGCGCACCGCAGCGTCGCTTCATGACCCGATACGGCCTGCCGGGCCTCGCTGCCGCGGCTGCCGTGGCGTCGGTTACCTGGATGGCGCAGCCGTACTTTGGCTCGCAGCCTACCGCGCCCGGCACCGCCGAATTTACCGCATCGTCGTTCATCCCCGGTCAGGGCATGGTGTCGCAGGTGTCGTCGCCCGTGGCGCCCAGCACCTCGCCCAGTAATGGCTCGTTGCTGCCTGCGGATGCCGCATCAGCCGCGAGCGGGGACCTGTCGCTGGCCGATTACCTGGACGCGCATCGTCAGGTATCGGGCAAGAGCGCCATCCGTGAAGTTTCGACCACCTCTTACGACACCGAGGCAGGACAGCGTTGATATCGAGTGCGGCGAGCCGGATCGGCAGGGTTCAGCCGGTGTTGCAGTCGGCACGCCCCTTCGTGGCGGTGCTGACTTGCGTGCTGGCAGTGGCGGTCCATGCACAGGGGATCGCGGGGCAGGGGCAGGGCGATACCGCCACGGCGGCCAACGTGTCGCTGCTGCAACGTATCCAGAATTCGGCGCAGCAGCTGAATTACTCGGGCGTGTTTACCTACCAGCAGGGCGCGTCGATGCAGTCGTCGCGAGTCACCCATATCGCCGACAGCAAGGGTGAGCATGAGCGCCTCGAGGTTCTCGATGGGCAGCCGCTCGAATTCCTGCGTGAAAACGACGATATCCAGTGCCTGATCCCGGCCAAGAAGGCCATCCTGGTCGAAAAGCGCACCACGCGCGATCGATTCCCCGGACTGATGCTGGGCAAGGCCGAACAATTGGCCGCCAACTACCTGGTCACCGTCGAGCCGCAGTCCGAACGCGTGGCCGACCGCGACTGCCAGGTCATCAACCTTCAGCCCAAAGACAACGACCGCTACGGCTACCGCCTCTGTGCGGACACCCGCTCCGGCCTGCTGCTGCGCGCGCAGACGCTGTCGAGCGAAGTCGGCGTGGTCGAGCAGGTGGCGTTCATGACGCTGCAGGTGGGGTCTGGCGTGGACGCTGGCCAGCTCAAGCCGAAATGGTCCACCAAGGACTGGAAGATCATCCGCGCGCAATTGACGCCCACCGATCTGGCCGCCCATGGCTGGTCGGTCGCCGAAACCGCGGGTTTCCATACTGTCACGCAGTTGCAGCGCTCGATGGGCGGCAAGCAGAACGTCAAGCAGATCATGCTGTCCGACGGGCTCGCCGCCATTTCCATTTTCATCGAGCCCTTCAGCACTGCGCATCCTCAACAGGTCGGGTCGAGTTCCCGCGGCGCCATCCACGTGGTGGGCCGCAGGCTGGGTGATTACTGGATCACGGTGCTCGGCGAAGCCCCGCTGGGAACCATTCAGCGCGTTGCCGCGTCCGTCGACTATCACCCTGTCTCGCGTCGTCCCTGACACGGCGGGCGCCCCGCGTCTGCCGTCCTGCTGACCCGTATCCGCTTTCTCTTCTTCGCCGGAGTGTTTCATGCTCGAGTTGTCCTTGCCGATGGCGCGTCTCGATATGCGCAAGGCATTGTTGGCCGTCGTAACTTCATTGACCCTGTTCGTCGGCGTCGCCCCCACGGTGCACGCGCAGGCGCGCGGGCTGCCCGACTTTACCGATCTGGTGGACCGGGCCGACCCGGCGGTCGTCAACATCCGCACCACGTCCAAGGCTGTGGCGCGCGGTCCGTCGGGCGTCCCCGGCGCGCCGGGCGGGCAGGATCCCTATGAGCTGTTCCGCTGGTTCTTCGGGCCGGACTTCAATCCTCCGGGGGGCGGCGGTGGCCAGACCCCGCGCACGCCGCGCGGCCAGGTCCCCGACAGCGGCGAAGGTCAGGAAGTGCCACGCGGCGTGGGCTCGGGCTTCTTCATTTCGGCCGACGGCTATGCGCTGACCAATCACCACGTGGTCAAGGACGCCGACGACATCTACGTCACGCTGACCGACCGCCGCGAGTTCAAGGCCAAGGTCATCGGGTCCGATGAACGCACCGACGTCGCCCTGATCAAGATCGACGCGACCGGGCTGACGCCGCTCAAGATCGGTGATCCGAGCGTGCTGCGCAAGGGCGAGTGGGTGGTGGCCATCGGTTCGCCGTTCGGCCTGGATTCGACCGTGACCGCGGGTATCGTCAGCGCCAAGGGGCGTGATACCGGCGACTACCTGCCATTCATCCAGACCGACGTGGCCGTCAACCCCGGCAACTCGGGCGGCCCGCTGCTGAACATGCGCGGTGAAGTGGTCGGCATCAATTCGCAGATCATTTCGCGCAGTGGCGGCTTCATGGGCATTTCGCTGTCGATCCCGATCGATGACGCCATGCGCGTGGTCGAACAGCTGCGCACCTCCGGCCGCGTGACACGGGGCCGTATCGGTGTCCAGATCAGTGAAGTCACCAAGGAAGTCGCCGACGCCATCGGCCTGGGCCGCACTGCGGGCGCATCGGTGGGCATGGTCGAACCCGGCAGCCCTGCCGAGAAGGCCGGCATCGAACCGGGCGACGTGGTGTTGAAGTTCAACAACAAGACGATCGACCGTTCTTCCGATCTGCCACGCGCCGTCGGGGAAACCAAGCCCGGCACGAAGGCGACGATTCAGGTGTGGCGCCGCGGCGCGACTAAGGATCTGACGATCACGGTGGCCGAACTGGAAGACAAGACCGCGTCGGCCGCTGGCCGTGGCGAGGACAAGGAACCCGCTCCGGCGCAAAAGACCAACGCGCTGGGCGTCGTGGTCTCCGAAGTGCCTGCTGCCCGCAAGAAGGAGCTCCGTATCCGCGGCGGCGTGCAGGTCGACGCCGTGGACGGCGCTGCCGCCCGTGCCGGAATCAAGGCAGGCGATATACTGCTGGCGCTCGACAATACGGAAATCACGGGCGTGTCCCAGTTCAACGGCATCGTCGCCAAGCTCGAAAAGGGCAAGGTGCACGGCGTGCTGGTACGCCGCGACGAGCTGACGCAATGGGTGCCGCTGCGCCCGGCGCGCTAAGGCCAGGGGCGCCGCGGCCGGCAAAACCGGCACACATTGCCGCGCAAGGCTAAAATGCCGTGTCGCGGCAGGAAATTGGCGGGTGTGGACCGGCTTTCCGGTCGACACCACGCAGGCGGGGCGCGTAGCGCCCCCTTTTTTCGCCGCCCGCTACCTCATTCATAACGGATCGCATGCAGCACATTCGCAATTTCTCCATCATCGCCCACATTGACCATGGCAAGTCGACGCTCGCCGACCGCCTGATCCAGCGTTGTGGCGGATTGTCCGACCGCGAGATGGAAGCCCAGGTGCTCGATTCGATGGACATCGAGCGCGAGCGGGGCATCACGATCAAGGCGCAGACCGCGTCGCTCAGTTACAAGGCGCGCGACGGCAAGGTCTACAACTTGAACCTGATCGACACCCCGGGGCACGTCGACTTCTCGTATGAAGTCAGCCGCTCGCTGTCGGCGTGCGAAGGCGCGCTGCTGGTCGTCGACGCCTCGCAGGGCGTCGAAGCGCAGACCGTGGCCAACTGCTATACCGCCATCGAACTGGGCGTGGAAGTGGTGCCGGTGTTGAACAAGATGGACCTGCCGCAGGCCGATCCTGAAGGCGCCAAGCGCGAAATCGAAGAAGTCATCGGCATCAATGCCGAAAATGCGATTCCGGCCAGCGCCAAGACCGGCATGGGCATCGACGACATCCTGGAAGCGGTGATCGAACGTATTCCGGCGCCCAAGGGCGATCCGGAGGCCAAGCTCCAGGCGCTGATCGTCGACTCGTGGTTCGACAATTATGTGGGCGTCGTCATGTTGGTCCGGGTGATCAACGGCGTGCTCCGGCCCAAGGAAAAGATCCTGCTGATGGCGTCGGGCGCCACGCACCTGAGCGAGCACCTGGGCGTCTTCACCCCCAAGTCGCAGCCGCGTTCGCAGCTGTCCGCAGGCGAGGTGGGCTTCATCATCGCCGGCATCAAGGAACTGAAAAACGCCAAGGTGGGCGATACCGTCACCCACGCGGCCAAGCCTGCGGATGCCATGCTGCCGGGCTTCAAGGAGGTCAAGCCGCAGGTGTTCGCCGGGCTGTATCCGGTCGAATCCAGCGAATACGACCAGCTGCGCGACTCGCTCGAAAAACTGAAGCTGAACGACGCCGCGCTGATGTACGAACCCGAAGTGTCGCAGGCGCTGGGCTTCGGCTTTCGCTGTGGGTTCCTGGGGCTGCTGCATATGGAAATCGTGCAGGAACGCCTGGAACGCGAATTCGACATGGACCTGATCACGACCGCGCCTTCGGTGGTGTACGAGGTCGTGCAGCGCGACGGGACCATCGTGATGGTCGACAGTCCGTCCAAGATGCCCGAGGTCGGCAAGCTGGACGACATTCGCGAGCCCATCGTGACCGTCGTGCTGTTCATGCCGCAGGAATACGTGGGACCGGTCATGACCCTGTGCACCGCCAAGCGCGGTAACCAGCTGAACATGGCCTATCACGGCCGCCAGGTCCACCTGACCTACGAGATCCCGCTGGCCGAGATCGTCCTCGACTTCTTCGACAAGCTCAAATCAGTGTCGCGCGGTTATGCGTCGATGGATTACGAGTTCAAGGAATACCGCAGCGCCGACGTGGTGCGGGTGGACCTGTTGATCAACGGCGACCGGGTCGATGCCCTGTCGCTGATCGTGCACCGTGCCAATGCGCGTTACCGCGGCCGCGATGTGACGGCGCGCATGCGTGAACTGATCCCGCGCCAGATGTACGACGTGGCGATCCAGGCCGCGATCGGCGCCGAAGTGATTGCACGCGAGAACGTCAAGGCGCTGCGCAAGAACGTGCTGGCCAAGTGTTATGGCGGCGACATTTCGCGAAAGAAGAAGCTGCTCGAGAAACAGAAGGCCGGCAAGAAGCGCATGAAGCAGGTCGGCAGCGTCGAGATTCCCCAGGAAGCGTTCCTGGCCATTTTGCAGGTCGAGGACAAATGATGCGTGGTCTGACGATGACATCCGGCACGGTGGGAGTGGCGGCATGAGCCTGAACTTCGCACTGATCCTGTTCGTGCTGCTGATCGTGACCGGCATTGTCTGGTCGCTGGACCGCTGGTCCTTGCGGCCCGCCCGCCAGGCCCGCATGAACGCCGCGGCCGCCGACTTCGACCGACAGCAGGGCGACGCCATCCGCGCGTCCAGCGGTCAGGCCGAAGCGACGCGCCGGCGCCAGGAAGTGGTGGACCGCGCGGCCAAGATGCCGTGGTGGGTCGAATATTCGGTCAGCTTCTTTCCGGTGATCCTGTTCGTGTTCGCGCTGCGATCCTTCGTGGTCGAACCGTTCCGGATTCCGTCGGGCTCCATGATGCCGACGCTGCAGATCGGCGACCTGATCCTGGTGAACAAGTTTTCGTACGGCGTGCGCCTGCCGATCATCGACAAGAAGATCATTCCGGTGTCGGACCCCAAGCGCGGCGACGTGATGGTGTTCCGCTACCCGGCCGATCCCCAGGTCGACTACATCAAGCGCGTCGTGGGCGTGCCGGGTGACGAAGTCGCCTATCTGAACAAGCGGCTCACAATCAACGGCCAGGCCGTGCCGACCGTGTCCAAGGGCGAGTATTTCGATCCCGATCGCGTGTCGTATGCCGGCCTGTTCGGCGAGACCCTGGGCGGCGTGCCGCACGAGATCCTGATCGAGGAACGCCGCCCGGCCGAGGTCGAACCGTTCCCCAGCTTTCCGAACAAGGACCAGTGCACCTACTCGCGGGAAGGGGTACGCTGCAAGGTGCCGGCAGGCAGTTACTTCATGATGGGCGATAATCGGGACAACAGTGCCGACAGCCGCTACTGGGGTTTCGTGCCCGAAGCGAATATCGTCGGCAAGGCATTTTTCGTCTGGATGAACTTCGGCGACCTCAAACGGATAGGCCGCTTCCATTGATCTCCTTCATCACCACCCCCGCCGGTTCCGTGCCGGCGGCGTGCGCTAAGGCCCATGAATGAGCTTGAGTACGCTCGAAAAATGTATCGACTACAGCTTCAGGAACAAGAGCCTGCTTGAGCAGGCTTTGACGCACCGCAGCCACAGCAGCAAACATAACGAACGGCTGGAATTCCTGGGCGACAGCGTGCTGAACTGCGCGATCGCTTCCTTGCTGTACGACCGTTTCAGCCGCATCGACGAGGGCGACCTCTCGCGGCTGCGGGCGAATCTTGTCAAGCAGGCCTCGCTGGCCGATATCGCCCAGCGCCTGGAATTGTCCCGTTTCCTGCGGCTGGGGGAAGGGGAGCTGAAAAGCGGTGGATTCCGCCGTCCGTCCATCCTTGCCGACACCCTGGAAGCCATCTTTGGCGCCATCTACATGGATGCCGGCTTCGACGTCGCCAGCAAGGCGATTGCAAAGCTGTACAAACCGGTGCTGGAAACTGTCGACCCCAAGACACTGGGCAAGGACGCCAAGACGCTGCTGCAGGAATATTTGCAGGGGCGCAAGATCGCATTGCCTGTCTATACGGTCGTGGCCACGCACGGCGCGGCGCACAGCCAGGAATTCGAGGTCGAATGCGCGATTCCCAAGCTGGACGTGCAGGTGGTGGGCATCGGCGGCAGCCGGCGCGCGGCCGAGCAGTCGGCGGCCAAACAGGCGCTGGAAGTGGCTTTGACCGCCGCCCCGGCGCCCGCCAAACGGACGCCCCGGGCTCGCAAGACCGCGCAGCTGTCGCTGCCGGTGGCGGTGGCCCAGGCGGCGTCCGACGATATGCCGGGTGCATCGTCTGCCGAGGCGCCGTCCCGGGCGGCCATGCCCATGGACGCGATGGCGCCGGCCAGCGACCGCCTGGCCAACGACCCGCACGACGATCTGCATGCCGATGACCGCGTGGCCGACGACAGCGTAACTGATGACCGCGTCGCCGACGACCGCCTCGCTGCTGACCGCCCGGCCAACGACCACCCGGCCAACGACCACCCGGCTGACGACCGCCAGGCCTCCCTTACGCTGACCAAGAAATGAGCATGTCCGAAGAATCCTCCCCCGCCTTCCGTTGTGGTTTCGTGGCTATCGTCGGGCGGCCCAACGTGGGCAAGTCCACGTTGCTGAATGCGCTGATCGGCGCCAAGGTCAGCATCGTGTCGCGCAAGGCGCAGACGACACGGCACCGCATCCATGGCGTCCTGACCCGGGAGCATGACCAGTTCGTCTTCGTCGACACGCCCGGCTTCCAGACGCGCCACGGCGGCACCATGAACAAGATGATGAACCGCGTCGTCACGCAGACCCTATCCGACGTGGATGTGGTCGTGCATGTGATCGAGGCGGGCAAGTGGTCGGATGGCGATGCCAACCTGCTGCCGCTGATGAAATCGCAGGCGCGCACGGTGCTGGCGGTCAACAAGACCGACCTGCTCAAGGACCGCGAAGCGATGTTCCCGTTCGTGGCCAAGGTCATGGCCAAGCATGCCTACGACGCCGTCGTGCCGGTCAGCGCCGCCAAGTCGCGTCAGCTGGACGACCTGTTGAACGAGATCGCGACCGGCCTGCCCGAGAACGAACCCATGTTCGAGGCCGATACCCTGACCGACCGTCCGGTGCGTTTCATTGCCGGCGAACTGATCCGCGAAAAGATCTTCCGCCTGGTGGGCGACGAACTGCCTTACGGATCGACCGTGGTGATCGAGCAGTGGGAAGAAACGCCCAAGCTGACCCGCATCGCCGCGTGCGTGATCGTCGAACGCGACAGCCACAAGCCGATTCTGCTGGGCACGAACGGTGATCGCATCAAGCGGATCGCCACCGAAGCGCGGCAGGACATTGCCAAGCTGATCGACTCGTCGGTCCACCTCGAGATCTACATCAAGGTCAGAAAGGGATGGGCGGACCGCGAAAGCCAGTTGCGCGATCTGGGTTATGAATGATGAGCCGATCTTTTCGGTTCCGTTCGACGCCTCTCCGGTAGGCCTGGCGCCGGCCGACGGCGCCGATGCCGTCGGCTCGCCCAAAAAGACGGCCCGGCGCGCGCCCCGCGTGACCAACCGGGTCGAAGACCGCCCCGCCTTCCTGCTCCACAGCTATCCCTACCGTGAAACGTCGCTGATCCTGGACGTGTTCACACGGTCGCACGGGCGCGTTGCGCTGGTGGCCAAGGGAGCCAAGCGCCCGCACTCGGCCTTGCGTTCGGTACTGGTGTCGTTCCAGCGGCTCAATCTGTCGTGGAGCGGGGCAGGGGATATCAAGACGCTGATCCGCGCCGAATGGTCGGGCGCGCCGCTGCGGCTGCAGGGTTCATCGGCCATGTCCGCCTGGTATCTGAACGAGTTGCTGCTGCGCCTGTTGACCCGCGACGATCCCCATGAAGCCCTGTACGACGCGTACGTGGATGCCATTTCGCGCCTGGCCGAGCAGCCGCGGCTGTCGGCCGGCCTGCGGGAATTCGAATGGACCCTGCTGCGCGAGATCGGCTATGCCTTCGATCCGTCCATGACCGACGCGGGCGAGCCCATCAACCCCGACCAGCAGTACCGCCTGCCCTTGGAAGCGGGGCCGTCGCGTATCGACGACGCCATCGATGACAACTGGGCGTCGCGGTCGGCCATGGCGGTCAGTGGCCGGGTGTTACAGGCGTTGACCGAGCACCGCTTCGATGATGCACTGGTCGAACCCGAGCTGCGCCGCCTGCTGCGGGAACGGCTCGACTATCATATGAGCGGCCGCCCCCTGACCACACGGCAGGTGCTGCGCGATTTGCAGGATTACCTTCCCTGACGCGTCCGTACGGACCCGCCGGACAGACCACAGAGCAGTGATAGACATGATAGATCTGGGTGTGAACATCGACCACGTTGCGACGCTGCGCCAGCAGCGCCACGTCTCCTATCCCGACCCGGTGCGCGCGGCGCTGATGGCCGAAGATGCGGGCGCCGACCTGATCACCCTGCATCTGCGGGAAGACCGGCGCCACATCCAGGATGCCGACGTGGACGCGATCCGCGGCCAGTTGCGCACCCGCATGAACCTGGAATGCGCGATCACCCCCGAGATGCTGGCTATCGCCTGCCGCGTGAAGCCGCATGACGTTTGCCTGGTGCCCGAAAAGCGGCAGGAACTGACGACCGAAGGCGGCCTGGACGTGCTGGGTCACTTCGATACCGTGCGGGCGGCCGTGGCGCAGTTGCAGGACGCAGGCATCCGGGTGTCGCTGTTCATCGATCCCGATGCGGCGCAGATCGAAGCGTCGCAGCGCGCGGGCGCCACCGTGATCGAACTGCACACCGGCGCCTATGCCGAGCAGGAAGGCGCGGGCGCCGCTGCGGAACTGGCCCGCATCCGCGAAGGCATTGCGGCAGGCGTGCGGCACGGCCTGCGCGTGAACGCCGGGCATGGGCTGCATTATGAAAACGTGCAGGCCGTGGCCGAGCTGGATGGCATCGCCGAACTGAATATCGGGCATGCCATCGTGGCGCAGGCCGTGTTCAGTGGCTGGACCGCGGCCGTGCGCGACATGAAGGCGCTGATGGTGACCGCGCGCCAGCATGCGCAGCGCGGTGTGCTGCTGCGGCCCGCGCATTGAGCGGGGCCGTGATTGGCGAGGCGGACGGCAGGTCCGGCGGGGTGACGGGCGGTGCCGGGGTCGGCACATCGGGCGGTGCCGGCGTCGGCACATCGGGCAGCATGTCCGGCGGCCTGACGGGCGGTCCCGGCGTTAGCACGTCGGGCAGCACATCCGTCCGCGCCTCGGGCGGCAAGGACACCGTGCTTCATGACGGTCCGCCCCAGGCGCGTCCGGTGGCCATTGCGGGCGTCGGCATCGACCTGCTGCGCATCGACCGGATCGAGCGGGCCCTGGCGCGCCGGGGCGACCGTTTCGCCAGCAAGATTCTCGGTCCGCGGGAACTGGCCAAGTTTGCCGCCCGCCGCGCACGCGATCCGCAACGGGGCATCCGTTTCCTGGCGACCCGGTTCGCCGCCAAAGAGGCATTTTCCAAGGCAATCGGCCTGGGCATGCGCATGCCGATGGTGTGGACGCGCATGCAGACGCTGAACGCCCCCAGCGGCAAGCCGATGGTGGTGCTGGCCGAGCCGCTGCGCAGCTGGTACGACGCGCGGTTTGGCGCGGCGCATGTGTCGATCACGGATGAGTCTGACATGGCCGCGGCGTATGTGGTGGTCGAGATGTTGCCCGCCGAGCCGGCCAGCACGGCAGCTGGTTCGGCGGTCAGCAGTGTGACCAGTGCGGATGGAAACCGGTCGGCGTGACGGGCGCCGCACTGCAGAGGCCGCACTGCAGGCCCCACTGGAGGCCCCACCGCAGGCGCAGTGCAGGCTCGCTGCAGGCCTCACGCCGGACCTTATCGCAGGCCACGGTCCTCACCGCAGGCCCCGGTCCTTACCGCAGGCCCCGGTCCAGCTACCTGCCTCCTTCTCTCTTCAATGACTTCCTTCTGATTCCATGAGCGTGTCTTTCCCTTCCGAGCGCGCCGCGCTGCCCCCCGGTCCGGTAATCGTCGATGTCGCCGGCTTCGAACTGACGCCGGCCGAGGTGGCTCGGCTGCAGCATCCGCTGGTGGGCGGGGTGATCCTGTTCGCCCGCAATTTTGAAAGCCGCGCGCAGCTGTGCGCACTGACGGCAAGCATCCACGCGGCGCGCCATGCCCCGCTGATGATCGCGGTGGACCACGAAGGCGGGCGGGTGCAGCGGTTTCGCACCGACGGCTTCACGCACCTGCCGGCCATGCGCACCCTGGGGGAGGTCTGGAACGACGATCCACTGGCCGCGATGCGGCTGGCCACCGACGTGGGCGTGGTGCTGGCCGCCGAGCTGCGTGCGTCGGGCGTGGACCTGAGCTTTACCCCGGTGCTGGACCTGGACTACGGCGATAGCCGCGTGATCCGCGACCGGTCCTTCCACCGCGATCCCAAGGCCGTGGCGATGCTGGCGCGCGCCCTGGTGCAAGGCCTGGCGCAACGCGGCATGAGCAATTGCGGCAAGCATTTTCCGGGACATGGCTTTGTGCAGGCCGACTCGCACGTCGATATCCCGGTGGATGATCGCAGCCTGGAGGACGTGCTGGGCGAGGACGCCATGCCGTATGTCTGGCTGGGTGACAGCGTGCTGCAGGCGGTCATGCCGGCGCACGTCATCTACCCGAAGGTGGATGCGCACCCGGCCGGCTTTTCGCGGGTGTGGGTGCAGGACATTCTGCGCGGCCGGCTGGGCTACCAGGGCGTGGTGTTTTCGGACGACCTGACGATGGAAGGCGCCACGGTGGCGGGCGACATCCTGGGCCGGGCCACCGCGGCGCTGGGGGCGGGGTGTGACATGGTCCTGGTGTGCAATCGGCCGGACCTGGCGGATGACCTGCTGGCGCGGCTGGACATCACGCCGGATGCGCCGTTGAACACGGCGTCCGATGGGCGGCCGGGTGCCCCGTCAGGCATGCGGTCCGATGCGTCGCCCGACGGCGCTCCGGCCGGGAACCTGCCCGCGAGATGGAACGCCGAGTCCGCCGCCCGTGTGGCGCGGCTGATGCCCCGCTTCGACGCTCCCGACTGGGATGGGTTGGTAACCGATTCGGTCTATACCCGGGCGCGTGACCGTATCCTGGCCCTGCCTCGGTACAATCCAGCCTGATTCGCCTCGATCGGCGTCGATCGGCACACCGCCGGCGGCGCGCCCGCCGATCGGCCGCTGCCCGACGCCTTGATGTTGCTCCTGGGTGTCATTGCGCGGCGGCGCTTCCTTCATTCGCGCAACCCGAGACCCGACCATGAGCCGGAGCAAACCTCTTCCCGGCGCCGGTACCGAGCCGGACCCGACTTCTTCGATGCCCGAGGCGCCCGTGCCCGTGCCTGGCACCGAGCCCGCCGCCACGTCTTCGACTGCGGAGCCTGCTGCGTCGCCTGCCGACGCCGCGCCGCGTGCCCCTGACGTGGTGGAGGAGGGCAACGACCTGCCCGCAGGCACCCAGCCGCCGCTGCCCGAGCATCGGGTGGATGGCGAGGTGGCCGAGATGGCGGGGGATCTGGACGACGACGTGGGCAGTGATGCCGACGTCGATACGGACAGCGATACGGACCGCGATACCGATGTTGGCGCGGACAACGACACCGACGCGGACCCCTACACCGACACCGACACCGACACCGACGCGGACGCCGACACCGACGCGGACGCCGACACCGACGCGGACGCCGACACCGACGCGGACACCGACACTGACCCGGCCGCCGGCGGCGCCCCAGCCGACGCCGACCCCGCGCCCGGCCGCAAACCGCGCGCGAAAGCCGCCGCTGCCGCCCCGGCCACCCCCGACACGCCTCGCGCACCCGAACCCTTCGACGCCAAGCGCCTGATGGCGCAGCTGCCACACTTGCCGGGCGTCTACCGCCACATCAATGCGGAAGGCGAGGTCATGTACGTAGGCAAGGCGCGCGACCTGAAAAAGCGCGTGTCGTCCTACTTCCAGAAGCAGCCGTCCAGCCCGCGCATCGCCCACATGGTGGCGCGCGTGACCAAGGTGGATGTGACCGTCACCCGGTCCGAAGCCGAAGCGCTGCTGCTCGAAAACAACCTCATCAAGTCCCTCTCGCCGCGCTACAACATCCTGTTTCGCGACGACAAGTCCTATCCCTACCTGAAGGTCACGGGGCACGAATTCCCGCGCATCGCCTACTACCGGGGATCGACCGACCGGCGCAACCAGTACTTCGGTCCCTTCCCCAGCGCCTGGGCCGTGCGCGAAAGCATCCAGGTGCTGCAGAAGGTGTTCCGCCTGCGCACCTGTGAAGACACCGTGTTTTCGAACCGGTCGCGGCCCTGCCTGCTGCATCAGATCCAGCGTTGCTCCGGCCCGTGCGTGGACCTGATCAAGCCTGAAGACTATGCAGAGGACGTGCACCGCGCAACGCAGTTCCTGCGCGGGCATACCCAGGCGGTGCTGACCGATATCGAGACGCGCATGTTCAAGGCGTCGAGCGACATGCGCTTCGAAGACGCGGCCGTGCTGCGCAACCAGATGTCGGCGTTGTCCAGCGTGCTGCGTCAGCAGACCATGGAAGGCATTGGCGACCAGGATGCCGACATCATCGCGATCGCGCTGCAGGGCGGCCGCGCCTGTGTGAACCTGGCCATGGTCCGGGGCGGACGCCATCTGGGCGACAAGCCGTTCTTTCCGACCCATACGGATGGCGATTCGCCCGGCGACGTGCTCGAAGCCTTCATGTCTCAGCACTACATCGAACGGGCGCTTCCGCCGGTGATCGTCGTGTCGCATGCCTTGCCCGATCCCGAAGTGGCGGACATGCTGGCCGAGCAGGCAGGGACCAAGCTGACGGTGCTCAAGCAGCCGCAAGGCGTGCGCAAGAGCTGGCTGGAACAGGCGCGCAAGAATGCCGAACTGGCGCTGGCGCGGGTGCTGGCCGAGGCCGGGTCGCAGCAGGCGCGCACGCTGGCGCTGGCCCAGGTGCTGGGCATGGACACGGATGAAGCCGCGCTGGAAAACCTGCGCATCGAATGCTTCGACATCAGCCATACGGCGGGGGAGGCCACGCAGGCGTCCTGTGTCGTCTACCATCACCACGCCACGCAGCCCAAGGAATACCGGCGCTACAACATCGACGACATCGTGGGGGGTGACGACTACGCCGCCATGCGCCAGGTGCTGACGCGTCGTTACGAAAAAAACTCTCACGGCGAGGGGGTCATGCCGGATATAGTCCTCATCGACGGCGGCAAGGGACAGATCAGTTCGGCGCGCCAGGTCTTCGAAGAACTGGGCCTGGATATCGGACTGCTGGTCGGCGTCGCCAAGGGAGAGGGCCGCAAGGTCGGACTGGAAACGCTGGTCTTTCCGGACGGCCGGCCACCGCTTGTGCTGGGCGGCGAATCGGCGGCGCTGATGCTGGTCGCGCAGATCCGCGACGAGGCCCACCGGTTTGCGATCACCGGCATGCGCGCGCGGCGCGCCAAGACCCGCAACGTGTCGCGGCTGGAAGAAGTCGAGGGGATCGGCGCCAAGCGCCGTCAGCGCCTGCTGGCGCGATTCGGAGGACTGCGCGGGGTACTGGCGGCAAGCGTCGAAGACCTGGCGACGATCGATGGCATCTCGCTCGATCTGGCCGAACGTATCTACCGTCAATTGCATTGAGCATGACCCACCCTTCACCTGGCGACCAGCCTGTTAGCATTCACCATGCCTCTTAATCTGCCGATTATCCTGACCTGGGTGCGGATCGTCATGATCCCCCTGGTAGTGGGTCTCTACTATGTGCCGGAAAGCCTGCTGGGCCTTCACCTGCGCGACATCCTGGCCACGGCGATTTTCGTGTTTGCGGCGCTGACCGACTGGCTCGACGGCTGGCTGGCGCGGCTCTGGAACCAGACCTCGTCGTTCGGCGCGTTCCTGGATCCGGTGGCCGACAAGCTGATGGTGAGCGCGGCGCTGCTGGTGCTGCTCAATCTGGGCCGGGTCGACGCCATGATCGCGCTGGTGATCATCGGCCGCGAGATCACGATTTCAGCCCTGCGGGAATGGATGGCCCAGATTGGCGCGCGCGCCAGCGTCGCGGTGCATCGCCTGGGCAAGTTCAAGACGATCGCGCAAATGGTGGCGATTCCCTGCCTGCTGTACGACCGCCGCCTGTTCGGCGTGATCGATACGCACTGGTGGGGCTCGCGCCTGATCGAGGTCGCGGCCGTGCTGACCGTATGGTCGATGATGTACTACCTGCGCCGGGCCTGGCCTATCATCAAGAAGTCGGCCTGAACCCGGCGGCCTGAACCCGGCGGCCTGAACCCGGCAGTGTGAATTTCGCGGTCCGACCTCGCTGTCGGGCCGACAAGAAGCGCGGCGCGCCCCCTTTTGCTTTGCAGGGCGCCGCCATGGAGACATCGTGCAGCAAGTTCTGAGGGCACCGGGCCACCGGTACGCCCGCCGTCATTTCGATTGGAAAGTCATCACGCTCGTGGGAATTGCCCACGCGTCGTCGCACTTCTTCCAGCTCGTCATTCCCTCTTTGTACGTCCCGCTGTCCCTCGAATTCGGCCTGAGCTTTGCCGAACTCGGCGCCGTCGTGGCCGTGTTCTATGCCCTGTCGGGCCTGGGGCAGGCCGCTTCGGGGTTCGCGGTGGACCGCTTTGGCGCCAAGCCCATGCTGTGGTTCGGGCTGGGCAATTTCGTGCTGGCGGGCTGCGTGCTGGGGGCCGCGCAAGGCTATCTGTGGCTGCTCGCCGCCGCCGCCATTGCCGGCATGGGCAACGCCGTCTTCCACCCGGTCGACTTTTCAATCCTGAACCGGCGGGTCAGTGCGCCGCGGCTCGGGCATGCGTTCAGCGCGCACGGCATCACGGGCAATCTGGGCTGGGCGGCCACGCCGGTGTTCATCGCCACGCTGACGTACTTCTTCAGCTGGCGGATTGCGGCGTTCGGCGCGGCGCTGTTGCTGGCGGCGGTGCTGGCCATGACGGTGATCGGCCGGCGGCTGCTGACCGTCGACGTGGTGCGGCCGGTGGTGACCAACGACTCGGCCATCGATGCCGCAGCGGGCGTAAGCGCGTCCGCCACGCCCCGGGGCGGCGCCGACCTGCCCGCCCGGCCTGTCCCGGCCAAGGCCGCGGGCGGCGGTTCCCTGAAAGCCCTGGTCAGCAGCCCCGTTTTGTGGGGTGCTTTCTTGTTCTTCTTGTGTACCTCGGCCGCGCTGTCGGCCGTTCAGAACTACACGGTGCCGCTGTTGGGCAGCCTGTACGGCATCACCACCGTCGCGGCCAGCACGGCGCTGTCGGGCTATATGGTGGGCGGCGCGATCGGCATGGTCGGCGGCGGCTTCCTGGTCTCGGCGGGGCCGCACAGTGAAAAGATCGTGGCGGGCTCTTTCCTGGCTGCGGGCGGGATCCTGGCGCTGATCGCGTTGCAGGTCGTGCCGTCCTCGTTTGCGGTGCCCCTGGTGGTGCTGGCGGGCATGTGCGCAGGCGTGGCGGGTCCGTCGCGCGACATGCTGGTCCGCAAGGTCGCTCCCAAGGGGGCGACCGGGTCGGTTTATGGCCTGGTGTATTCGGGCATGGACACGGGATCGGCCCTGGCGCCGCTGGCGTTTGGCGCGCTGTTCGACGCCGGACTGCGGCAGGCGCCGTACTTCGGCGCCTTGCTGGCCTTTCTGGTAGCGGCGGGCCTGGCGGCTTGGATCGCGTCGCGCGCTCGCGCCAGCGCTGGAGCGCCTGCGGAGTCCCGTGCAGGTGCCACGGCATGACGGGTTTCTACCGACACCTAGAGTACGAATACTCGGGCGGTATTTCGCGCAATGGGATTAATCCTCGCATGCGCTTACAAGAACGAGGGTAAATGCGTAGCCGTACGGGTATATGTCAATAGTAGGATAGCTGCTATGTCCTTTACGTATACGAGATGAGACAGCCTCCCCGGAAATCGCACGCAATTTGCCGGTTTTCGCCGTTGCCGGTGGGAATGTAGGTGCTCAAGTGATATTTTTGAGAGAATTTCCTCAGAAAGATCGGTTCAGGCGCTGCGTTGTCAGGCAATGCGCTATGGCTTGGTAGGTGAGCGGGGCAGGGCAGCAGAAAGCTTGCGGTCGCGTGCGGCCGAATTTGTCCGAATCCTCACACCCAATGCCAAAGGCGAAGCGTCCTTAGTTTTATGGCACCCTCACTATCCCTGTATCTGCTGGGCCCCCTCGCAATCGAAACGTGCGCGAAGACCCTTTCCCTCCGATATAACAAGGCGCGCGCACTGCTGGCGTATCTGGCGCTCGAAAGCGGTTTCCACACGCGCGAGTCGCTGGCCTTTCTGCTGTGGCCCGAAGCTACGCTGCAACAGGGCCGCGAGAAGCTCAAGCGCATGCTGTTCGAGTTGAAAGAGGCCCTGGGTGCGGGCCTGCTCGAAGGCAATCGCGATGTGATGCGCCTGCGTGCCGAAGCCGGCGTCTGGACGGACTTCGCCAACTTCAATGCCGCGGTCGATGTGGCGCAGCGCACGTTCTCGGTAGGCGCGTCCGCCGACCTGGATCGCCTGTCGCACGCCATCGCCCTGTATCGCGGCGAATTCCTGCAAGGCCTGGAACTCGACGACGCACCGGATTTCGCCAACTGGGTGGACGTGCGTCGCGAGCAGTGCCGTCTGCGTTTTCTGCAGGCCGTGCGCCTGCTGGCCGAGGGCTACGAGCGCGACGGCGACATCCATGCGGCCATCGATCGCGTCCGGCAATGGACGCAGGCCGCGCCCCTGGACGACGCCGCATGGCACAACCTGCTGCGCCTGCTGGTGCGGTCGGGTCAGCGTGAGCTGGCCCGCCAGGAGCTGGAACGCTATCGCGGCATCCTGGAAATGGAACTTGGCACCGAACCGTCGCCCACCCTGACGGCATTGATCCATGCGCCGACGGCAGCCGTGCCGGACCTGCCCGAGCCCGCGGCCCTACATCCGGACCGCCGCCAGCTGACCGTGGTGTCCTGTGAATTCGTCGTGCTGGGGGAACCGGAAGAGGTCGTGGAAGCCATGCGCGGCCCGGTCGCCCAGTGCGAGGCGTTGCTGCGCGAAGCGTCGGGCCATACCGTGCGCACGCCCAGCGGCGGCCTGCTGGCCTACTTTGGTTACCCGACCGCGCAGGAAGGCTCGCTCAAGCGCGCCATCAGCGCGGCGCTGTCGTGCAGCCGCATTGGCCAGGCGCGCGACCCCGCCGCAGCCGACGATCGCCTGTATGTCGAAGTCTGCCTGGGTGTCCATACTGGCGTCGTGATCAGTTCCGTGAGCGACGGCGTGCCCGATGCGGGGGGCGTCGTGTCCCGGCTGGCCGCGCAACTGGGCGGGCAGGGCGTCACCGGCGAAGTCATCATCAGCGATGAGTCGCGCCGCTTGCTGGGCGGCGCCTTTGCCATCGAATTTGCCGGGCGGATGTACGACCGCTCACAGATCCGCCAGATCGATACCTTCCGGGTGGTCGACAACAGCCGCGCGCTGGCGCCATCGCCGCATCGGCCAGAACACACCTTCTGCGGCCGCGAAGCGGAACTGCAGCACCTGACGCAGCTGTGGGAGCACAATCCCGAACGCACGATCCTGATGCTCGGTGAAGCGGGTATCGGCAAGTCGTTTTTGGTGGATCGGTTCCGCGCCGTCAACGCCTTGCCGGGCGTGACCTTCAAATGCTCGTCCGAATTGCGGCAGATGCCGTTCCACCCGCTGGTCCGCTGGGTCGATGGGCTGCGCGCCGAAGCGGCGCTGACCGGTGAGCCGCAGACCTCGGTCGATATCGAACGGATGGCGCTGATCAAGTCGGTGACCGACTTGCTGCACGCGTCTCCGGGCGGATCCAGCGCCGAACGCCTGGGCCTGCCGTCGGCCAAGGAACTGCTGCCGCGCCGCCTGTGCCGCCTGATCGGCATGTATGTGCCGCGCGGCGGGATCGTGCACTTCGACGATGTGCAGTGGGCCGATCCGTCGACCCGCGACCTGATTGCCCTGATCGCCGAAAAGCCGCTGGCTCAGCGCCTGCAGGTCTTCACGGCGCGCAATGAATTCCTGCCGCCGTGGCGCAACACCACGGCGGTCGAAACGATGGAACTGACGCTGCTCGAGACCGCAGCCATGACTGAACTCGTGCACTCCGTGGCGGGCCAGGTGAGCCTGCCGCAGCCGCTCATGCGCCAGATCCTGTCGCTGTCGGAAGGCGTGCCGCTGTATGCCGAAGAACTCACGCGTGAGCTGGTCAGCGACCGCAACGCCGCCGTGCTGGAAGCCGGCGACAGTGATGCGCACAACCTGTCGGAGCGGGTGCCGCGCACCCTGCATGATCTGCTGATGTCGCGGATCGACAGCGTTGGCCGCATCAAACCGATTGCGCAATTCGCGGCGGCGGCGGGCAGCGAGTTCACCCTGGAACTGCTGGCTGCGGCGATGCAGGAACCCAAGGCGAACCTGATGGAAGCGATCGCCACGTTGCTGCGGCAGAACCTGATCGTGAAGCTGGAAGACGGCCGTCTGGCGTTCCGCCATGCCTTGCTGCGCGAAGCCGCGTATCAATCGCAGGCGCGTGCCGCGCGGCTGGATGCGCACCGGCGCCTGGCCGACGTGCTGGCCGCCGACGCATCGACCCCCCTGCGGGCGCCCGAAGCCCTGGCGTGGCATTACAGCCGCGCGGGCGAAGATCGCCTGGCGCTGCGGTATGCCTTGATTGCCGCCCGCAAGGCCGGCGCCAAGGCCGCGTCGAACGAGGCCGTGGGCCACTACCGCACCGCGCTGGAACTGGTCGGCAAGGTCGGCCGGGTGACCGAGGTCGGGGATCCGGCCGACACCGACATGCTGCAGCTCGAGATCCTGATGGAACTCGGCATCCAGCTCGGCATGCTGCACGGTCCGGGCGCGCCCGAGGTCGTGGAATGCTTCCAGACCGCCTTGCGCCTGGCCAAGCCGCTGGGCGACAACCCGCGGCTGTTCCCGGTCTATTGGGGCCTGTGGCAAAGCGCCAGTTCGTGGTCGGACTTCGACATGACCTACGAACTGTCCGAGACGCTGCTGCGGCTCGCGCAGGCGTCGGGCGACCGCAACCCGATGGCCCACGCCATGTACGCGCGTGGCTATTCCTATTTCTTTTTCGGCGATCACGAAGCGGCCGTGGACCAGTATCGCAAGGCGATTGCGGCCTGCGATCCCTCCAGGCCTGACCTGACGCTGGGCGAGGACCTGACGTCGGTGGCCCATGCGGCCATGTCGATCTCGCTGTGGTACCTGGGCCAGTACGATTCGGCTCAGGCGGCCGGAGAAGCGGGCATCGTGCGGGCCCGCAAGCTCAATCACCGCTATTCGCTGTTGCAGACCCTGGCGATCGTGTCGGAACTGCAGCGCCTGTGCGGTGACCCCGATGCGGTGACGCGCCTGACCACCGAAGGCCTGGCGCTTGCCCAGGACATGCAGGCGCCGCTGTGGTCCGAAATCCTGACCGGCAGCGAGGCCTGGGCCAATGCCGCGCGTGGCGATGTATCGGCCGTGGCGGAACTGGCCCTGGGCGTGCACAAGGTCAGCACCATCGCGCGTGGCCTGGTGCCGTTCGCAATCACCCGCTGGGTCGAAGCCTGCGACCTGGTCGGCGATGTGCAGACCGGCATGCAGGTCGCGGCGCGCGGGCTGGGCGCCGCCTCCGACAGCAAGGACGTCCACTACCTGTCGGAGTTCCAGCGCTACAAGGGCAAGTTCCTGTTCGCGCAGGGCCAGCCGGCCTCCGTCGTGCTGCCCTGGTTGCGCCGCGCGGTTACCACGGCAGAGGCCTGCGGGTCGCCTCCCATGGTGCTGCGCGCCGTGCTGAGTCTGATTCGGTATTCGGCGGACGGCGGCACGCCCGACGCATTGGCCCTGCTCGAGAACGCGCTGGCCGGCATGCAGGGCGGCGAAGAGCTCCCCGAAGTACGGCGCGCCCGCGCCTTGCTGGACGCCGCCACGGCCGACGCACGAGGCCTCTGACCCTGCAACTTGTATACCAGTCGGTGCACCATCAAGTGCATCGACTGGTGCGCCACCTTGGTGCCGGTACCCCTCAATCGGCGCTAAGGTGGTGCCGAATCGGCCTGCCATCATGGCACAGCTATTGCTAAATCCTTCCATGCGCCTGGCCCCCGGGCAGTCTTCTCACGAAGCCGGAAGGATTTATGTTCCATACAGTTCTGATCGCCAATCGCGGCGAAATCGCGGTCCGCATCATCCGCACGCTTCGGCGCATGGGCATCAAGAGCGTTGCGGTGTATTCCGACGCCGACCGCGATGCCGCACACGTGCGTCAGGCCGACGTGGCGGTCGCGATCGGCAAGGCCGCGCCGACGGAAAGCTATCTGCGCGGTGATGCCATCATCCAGGCCGCGCGCGACACGGGCGCGCAGGCCATCATCCCCGGCTATGGTTTCCTGTCTGAAAACGCATCGTTCGCGCAGGCCTGCGAAGACGCCGGCATTGCGTTCGTTGGCCCGACCGCGCAGCAGATGCGCGACTTCGGGCTGAAGCATGCGGCGCGCGAACTGGCCGAAAAAGCCGGCGTGCCTTTGACGCCCGGATCGGGCCTGCTCAACGATCTGGACGATGCGCGCGACTGGGCCTCCCGCATCGGCTATCCGGTGATGCTGAAAAGCACGGCGGGCGGCGGCGGCATCGGACTCACACGCTGCAATGACGAACCCTCGCTGGCCGCCGCTTTCGAGTCGGTGCAGCGCCTGGGCAAGAGCTTTTTCAGCGACGGCGGCGTGTTCGTCGAACGGTTTGTGGATCATGCGCGCCATGTCGAAGTGCAGATATTTGGCGATGGCAAGGGCAAAGTCCTGGCCCTGGGCGAGCGCGACTGCTCGATCCAGCGGCGCAACCAGAAAGTCGTGGAAGAAACACCAGCGCCGGGCCTGCCTGCCGCCACGCGCACCGCGCTGCTCGAGGCCGCCCAGCGCCTGGGCGAGACGGTGTCCTACCGTTCTGCGGGGACCGTCGAATTCATTTATGACGGCGCCAAGGACGCCTTCTATTTTCTGGAGGTCAACACACGCCTGCAGGTCGAACACGCGATCACCGAGGCCGTGACCGGCGTGGATCTGGTCGAATGGATGGTCCGCACCGCAGCGGGTGATGCCCCCGCGCTGGACGTGGCGCCCACCCCCACGGGCGCGTCCATCGAAGTTCGTTTGTATGCTGAAGATCCGCTCAAGGCCTTCCAGCCGTCGCCGGGCGTGTTGACGCAGGTCGTGTTCCCCGAGGATGCCCGCATCGATGGCTGGGTGGAGCAGGGCACCGAGGTCTCGCCGTATTACGACCCGATGCTGGCCAAGCTGATCGTGCACGGCACCGACCGCAGCGATGCCATTGCGAAGCTGCAGACCGCGCTGTCGGCTACGCGCCTGGCCGGTATCTCGACCAACCTGGAATACCTGCGGCAGATCGTCGCCAGCCCCGCTTTTCATGAAGCCGGTCTGTCGACCCGCTTCCTGGACACCTTTGATTTTGTGGCGCCGACGGTGGAAGTGGTCGAGGCAGGCACCTACACCACGGTGCAGGACTATCCCGGCCGCGTCGGCTACTGGGACATCGGCGTGCCGCCGTCGGGTCCGATGGACGACTGGGCGTTTCGCCTGGCCAACCGCATCGTCGGCAACCATGCCAGCGCCGCCGGCCTGGAGTGCACGGTGATCGGGCCTACGCTGCGTTTCCATTCGGACAGCGTGATCGCACTGACTGGTGCGCCCACGGCAGCCACGCTGGATGGCAAGGCCGTCCCGTTCTGGGCGCCAATCACGGTCAGGGCCGGTCAGGTGCTGACGGTGGGCAGGGTCGCCAGCGGCTGCCGCAGCTATGTGGCGATCCGCAATGGCATCGACGTGCCCGACTATCTGGGCAGCAAATCGACGTTTGCATTGGGTCAGTTTGGCGGCCATGCCGGCCGGCCGCTGCGCCCGTCGGACATGCTGACCATCAACAATCCCGACCTGATCGGCAGCGGCACGCCCGCGCCGGTGGCCGCGCCCGCCGCCTTGCCCGCGTCGCTCGTGCCGACTTATGGCACGACCTGGGAAATCGGCGCGCTGTACGGCCCGCACGGCGCGCCCGACTTCTTTACCGAAGATTCGATCGCGACTTTTTTTGCGTCGCCTTGGGAAGTCCACTACAACTCCAACCGGCTCGGCATCCGCCTGAGCGGCCCAAAGCCGTCCTGGACGCGTACCGATGGCGGCGAAGCCGGCCTGCATCCGTCGAACGTGCACGACTGCGAATACGCCATCGGCAGCATCAACTTCACGGGCGACATGCCCGTGATCCTGACGCGCGATGGCCCCAGCCTGGGCGGCTTCGTCTGCGCAGCCACCATTGCGAAGGCCGAGTTGTGGAAGGTCGGGCAGGTCAAGCCGGGTGACACCATCCGCTTTGTGCCGATTACCTTCGAACAGGCATTGGCGCTGGAACTGGCGCAGGACCGCATTGCCGAGACGCTGGTTGAAGAAACGCTGCCGGTGCTGAACGCGACGATGCAAGCGCCCGTGCCGGTCGTGGGCCGCCCCGCATCGCCCACCATCCTGGCCGAGACCGATGCCGTGGGCAGTGTGCCCAAGGCCGTCTACCGGCAGGCCGGCGACAAGTATGTGCTGATCGAATACGGCGACAACGTGCTCGATCTGAACCTGCGCTTTCGTATCCATGCGCTGATGGAAGCGCTGCGCGCCACGCCGATCGACGGCGTGCAGGAAATGTCGCCGGGCGTGCGCTCGCTGCAGATCCGCTACGACAGCCGCGTGGTGTCGCAACGTGCGCTGCTCGAAGGGCTGCTGGCGCTTGAAGCCACGCTGCCCCCGGTCGAGAACATGAAGGTGCCCAGCCGCGTGGTGCACCTGCCGCTGGCTTTCGAAGATTCGGCCACCCTGGATGCCGTCGCGAAGTACCGCCAGTCGGTGCGCGACAAGGCGCCGTGGCTGCCCAGCAATACCGAATTCATGCGGCGGATCAACGGCCTGGATTCCATCGATCAGGTCCGCCAGATCCTGTATGACGCAAGCTATATGGTGCTGGGCCTGGGCGATGTGTACCTGGGCGCCCCGTGCGCCGTGCCGATCGATCCGCGCCATCGTCTGCTCACTTCCAAGTACAACCCGGCGCGCACCTATACCGCCGAAGGCACGGTCGGCATCGGCGGCGTCTACATGTGCATCTATGGCATGGACTCGCCCGGGGGCTATCAGCTGGTGGGCCGGACGCTGCCGATCTGGAACAAGTTCCTGAAGAATCCGGTGTTCGTGAACCAGCAGCCGTGGCTGCTCAAGTTCTTCGACCAGGTGCGCTTCTATCCCGTCACGGAAGCGGAGCTGGACACCCTGCGCGCCGACTTCCGCGCGGGCCGTCAGAGCATCACCATTACCGACGAAATCTTTGACCTGGCAGCCTACAACGCCTTCCTGACGTCCATCGAGCCCGAACTGCTCACCTTCCGCGAAAGGCAGAAGGCGGCGTTCGAGACGGAGGTCGCGCACTGGAAGACCGAGGATGAAAACGCGCAGGTCGAAGCGGCATCGCGCGCGCCTGTCATCGATCCGGGTGCGGTGGACAGCGATGCCATCACCGCCGACATCAGCGGCAATGTGTGGAAGCTGATCGCCGAACCTGGCGCGAGCGTCAAAGCGGGCGATCCGCTATTGATCCTCGAGGCCATGAAGATGGAGTTCCAGATCGTCGCCCCGCATGACGGCGTGGTGCGATCGATTTACTGCCAGGCCGGCATGCTCGTCAGCGCGGGTGACCCCCTGATCTCGCTCGACGCGGCAGCCTGAGCACGACGTTTTCCCCACCCCCACACCCCCCGAGGAATGAAGATGAACAGACGCGAGTTGCTGAAAATGGGTTCTATCGCCGGTGCCCTGTCGATGGCCGGTGCGCCGTCCGTGCTGTGGGCGCAGGACAAGTCGCCGATCAAGGTCGGCATTCTTCATTCGCTGTCGGGGACCATGGCCATCTCGGAAACGTCCTTGAAAGACGTGGCCCTGATGACGATTGATGAAATCAACAAAAGCGGCGGCGTCCTGGGCCGCCAGATCCAGCCGGTGGTGGTCGACCCCGCATCGAACTGGCCGCTGTTTGCCGAACGTGCCCGCGCGCTGCTGACGCAGGACAAAGTGGCCGCCGTGTTTGGCTGCTGGACCTCGGTGTCGCGCAAGTCGGTGCTGCCGGTGTTCGAAGAACTGAATGGCCTGCTGTTCTACCCGGTGCAGTACGAAGGCGAAGAAATGTCGCGCAACGTGTTCTACACCGGCGCGGCGCCGAATCAGCAGGCCATTCCTGCCGTCGAATATTTGCTGAGCAAAGAGGGCGGGGCCGCCAAGCGCATCTTTTTGCTGGGCACCGACTATGTGTACCCGCGCACCACCAACAAGATCCTGCGCGCCTTCCTGCTGACCAAGGGGATCAAGGACAGCGATATCGAAGAGGTCTACACGCCCTTCGGCCACAGCGACTACCAGACGATCGTTGCGAACATCAAGCGTTTCTCGCAAGGCGGCAAGACCGCGGTGGTGTCGACCATCAACGGCGATTCGAACGTGCCGTTCTACAAGGAACTGGGCAACCAGGGCCTGAAGGCCAAGGACGTGCCAGTGGTGGCGTTCTCGGTGGGCGAAGAAGAACTGCGCGGCATCGACACCAAGCCGCTGGTGGGACACCTGGCGGCATGGAACTACTTCATGTCGGTCAAGAATCCGACCAACGACGCGTTCAAGAAGCAGTGGGCCGCCTGGGCCAAGGCGCAGAAGTTGCCGGGCGCGGACAAGGCGGTCACCAACGACCCGATGGAAGCGACCTACGTCGGTATCAAGATGTGGAAGCAGGCAGTCGAGAAAGCCAAGAGCACCGACGTGGACAAGGTGCGTCCGGCCGTGATCGGGCAGAAGGTCGCCGCGCCGTCGGGCTTCACGCTCGAGATGGATGGCAACCACCATCTGCACAAGCCCGTCATGATCGGTGAAGTCCGGGCCAACGGCCAGTTCAACGTCGTGTGGCAGACCAAGGGACCGATTCGCGCCCAGCCGTGGAGCCCGTTCATTGAAGGCAACAAGGGCAAGCCGGATACCGTTGCGGCGGCGCGCCTGCAGGAACTCGAGTCGTCGCTGCGCCGGACGGCCTGATGACGACGCGCTGGCTTGCGTTCGCGGCAAGTCTGGCGCTGGTGTGGCATGTCGGGGCGGTCGCGATGACCGCCGCCGATGTGGCTCCGCTTGCGCAGGACGAATACGCCGACAAGGAAGCGGCGATCCAGCGGCTGGTCGATGCGGGCGATGCGCCCGCGCTGGCCGTGCTGCAGGCGCTCGATGACGACACCGTGGTGGCGACTTCGTCGGGCCAGGTCCTGCTGCAATCGGGCGACCGGTTCACCGATGCCGTCACGGGGCGGCCGGTGCCCGAATCGGTGGGGTCGGAAGCCGACCCCGTCAGTCTGAACAACCGGCTGCGCGGACTGGTGTCCGGCGGCCTGGCGGCGGCCAAGCTCGCATCGCCTGACCTTGCGGTGCGCCGCGCGGCGGTCGATGCCTTGCTGCAAAGCCCCGACCCCGCATTCAAGAAACAGATCGACGCCGCGCGCGATCGAGAAAAAGACACCCCGACCAAAGAACGCCTGGACACCCTGTGGGCGATGGCGTCCTTGCAGGATCCCGATGCGGCCCTGCGGTACGAGGCCGTGCGACTGGTTGCCGCGCGCAACGATCTGCAGATGCGCGAACTGCTGCAGCCGCTGCTGGTCCGTAATGCCGACGGCACTTATGCAGAGCCCGACGAACAGGTGCGCAAGGCCGCGCAGGCGGGTATCGATACCCTGGATAGCCGCCAGCGCTGGGGCGACCTGGCCGGCACCGCGTTCGCGGGGCTGAGCCTGGGCAGCGTGCTGCTGCTGGCCGCGCTGGGGCTGGCGATCACCTACGGACTGATCGGCGTCATCAACATGGCGCACGGCGAATTCCTGATGATCGGCGCGTACGCGACGTTCTCGGTGCAGAACCTGTTCCGTGCCTACTTGCCGGCAGGCTTCGACTGGTATCCGCTGGCGGCCGTGCCGGTCGCGTTTGCCGCGGCTGCGTTGGCAGGCTTCATCCTCGAACGCCTGGTGCTGCGCCACCTGTATGGGCGTCCGCTGGAAACCTTGCTGACCACCTTCGGCATCAGCCTGCTGTTGATCCAGGCGACCCGCATGCTGTTCGGCGCGCAGAACGTGCAAGTCACGAACCCTGCGTGGATGAGCGGCGGGTTCGCGGTCCTGCCGAACCTGGTGCTGCCGTACAACCGGGTGGTGATCCTGGTGTTTTCGTTCGCCGTGCTGGCCATTGCATGGTCGGTGCTGAACCGCACGCGGCTGGGCCTGTTCGTGCGCGCCGTGACGCAGAACCGGACCATGGCCGCCTGCGTGGGCGTGCAGACGCACAAGGTGGACAGCTATGCGTTTGCGTTCGGCGCGGGCATTGCCGGGCTGGGCGGCTGCGCGCTGTCGCAGATCGGCAATGTGGGCCCCGATCTTGGCCAGAGCTACATCATCGATTCGTTCATGGTGGTGGTCCTGGGCGGAGTGGGGCAGCTTGCGGGCACCGTGGTCGGCGCGATGGGACTTGGCATATTGAGCAAGCTCATCGAACCGTTCTGGGGCGCCGTGCTGGCAAAGATTGCGGTCCTGGTGCTGATCGTCCTGTTCATTCAAAAGCGACCCCAGGGCATGTTCGCCCTCAAGGGCCGCAGCGCGGAGGCTTGATATGACGACCACCGTGAACGGGGCCGTCCCGGTCTTGCCCTTTGCACTTGCCTTGCCCGCCCGTCCGGCGCTGCTCAGCCGGACGGCGTGGATCGTGCTGCTCGCCTTGATCGTGGTCGTGGGCGTGGCGGTGCCGCTGTGCGCGCTGTGGCTGCCCGCCGACCATCCGCTGCACCTGTCGGCCTATGGCATGACGCTGGCCGGCAAGTTGATGTGTTATGCCATCGCCGCCCTGGCGCTGGACCTGGTGTGGGGCTATTGCGGCATCCTGAGCCTGGGACACGGCCTGTTCTTTGCCCTGGGCGGGTACGCCATGGGCATGTACCTGATGCGGGCTATCGGCCGGGAAGGGTCCTACCAGAGCGACCTGCCGGACTTCATGGTCTTTTTGGACTGGAAGGAACTGCCCTGGTTCTGGCAGGGTACCGACAACTTTGCGTACGCCATGCTGCTGGTGGTGGTCGTGCCGGCTGCGCTGGCCTGGGTGTTCGGCTTCTTTACCTTCCGGTCGCGGGTCAAGGGCGTGTACCTGTCCATCATCACGCAGGCCATGACCTTCGCGGCCATGCTGCTGTTCTACCGCAACGAAACCGGATTTGGCGGCAACAACGGCTTTACCGACTTCAAGCGGATTCTGGGCTATGGCATCACGCAGCCGGGCACCCGCACGGTCCTGTTCCTGGTGACCTTCGTGGTGCTGGTGCTGGCCTTTCTGGCGGCGCGCGCCATCGTCACGTCCAAGCTGGGTCGGGTCGTGACGGGCGTGCGCGATGCCGAATCGCGGCTCATGTTCCTGGGCTACAGTCCGCTCGGCTACAAGCTCTTCATCTGGACCGTGTCGGCGGTGCTGTGCGCCGTTGCCGGGGCCTTGTATGTGCCGCAGGTGGGCATCATCAACCCCAATGAAATGTCGCCGGTCAATTCGATCGAGATGGCGATCTGGGTGGCCGTGGGCGGCCGCGGTACCTTGATCGGCCCGATCATCGGCGCGTTTGCGGTCAATGGCGCCAAGAGCTTCTTCACCACCTTCTTTGCCGAATACTGGCTGTTTTTCCTGGGCGCGATCTTTGTGCTGGTGCCCTTGCTGCTGCCCAATGGCATCGTGGGCCTGTTCCGCAAGGGGGCGGCGCGATGAAATCCCACAGCAAGCGGAGCGCGCGATGAATCCTTATCTGACGCGCGACAAGGAAGGCGACGAAGGCACCAACGCCAGCGGCAGCACCACGGGTCTGGGCCACATCGTCCGCCCGGGCGAGATCGATGTTTCGCACGGCCCGATTCTGTACCTGGAGGATGTGACCGTCAGCTTCGATGGCTTCAAGGCCTTGAACAAGCTGACGCTGTCCATCGATGAGGGTGAACTGCGCTGCATCATCGGGCCCAACGGCGCCGGCAAGACCACCATGATGGATGTGATCACCGGCAAGACCCGGTGCCAGAGTGGCAAGGTCTTTCTGGGCCAGACCATCGACCTGAGGCGCATGGACGAACCGTCGATCGCGCGCATCGGCATCGGCCGCAAGTTCCAAAAGCCCACCGTGTTCTCCAGCCATCCGGTGTGGGAAAACCTGGAACTGGCCATGAAGACCGACAAGGGCTGGTGGCCGTCCTTGCGCTCGCGCTTCACCCGGCCGGCGCAGGCCCGCGTCGAAGAAATCCTGAGCCTGCTCAACCTTGAGCGCGATGCGTTCCGCCTGGCAGGGGACCTGTCGCACGGCCAGAAGCAGCGGCTGGAGATCGGCATGTTGCTGATGCAGCAGCCGCGCCTGCTGCTGCTGGACGAGCCCGCCGCCGGCATTACCGATGAAGAAACCATGGAGCTGGCCGCGCTGTTGAACGGCCTGCGCGGGTCCTGCTCGATGATGGTGGTCGAGCATGACATGGACTTCGTGGGTGCGTTGGCTGGCGAGACGGGCAAGGTCACGGTCATGGCCGAAGGCAGCGTGCTGGCCGAAGGCACGCTGGACACGGTGCGCGCCAACGACACCGTGATCGAATCCTATCTGGGGAGATGAGCGCATGCTCGAGGTCGACAAGCTCAACCAATACTATGGCGGCAGCCACATCCTGCGCGATGTGTCGATGACGGCGCCAGCGGGCGAGCTGACCGTGCTGCTGGGCCGCAATGGCGTCGGCAAGAGCACGCTGCTGAAATGCCTGATGGGGGTCGTGCGGGCCCGCAGCGGCCGCATCGCCTGGCAAGGCAGGGCCTTCGACAGCCTGCCGACGCCCGCGCGCGTGGCCGGGGGCTTTGGCTACGTGCCGCAGGGCCGCGACATCTTCTCGCGGCTGACCGTGGAGGAAAACCTGCTGGTCGGCGCGGCCAGCAAGGCTGCGCCCAAGGGCGTGCCCGACCGCATCTATGACCTGTTTCCGGTGCTGCACACCATGAAGCACCGGCGCGGGGGTGACCTGTCGGGCGGACAGCAGCAGCAACTGGCGATCGGCCGCGCGTTGATGAGCGAGCCGACCCTGCTGATCCTGGACGAACCCACCGAAGGCATCCAGCCGTCCATCATCAAGGACATCGGCCGCACCCTGCGGCGCCTGGTCGAAGAGTCCGGCATGACCGTGCTGCTGGTCGAACAGTTCTACGACTTCGCCGAAGAGATCGCCGACGGCTACTGGGTGATGAGCCGGGGAGAGATCGTGGCGAATGGCAGGGGGACGGATATGCAGCAGAACAGGGTACGTGAGTTGATCACGGTGTAGCGAACGACTTTCTGCAACGCACGTGGTAATCCATCGATCAATAAAAAACACGGCAAGCCAGCTTGCCGTGTTCGGGTACCTCTGCCGCCGGGACTGACCCGGCCGGCACGGACGGTCAGACCGCCAGATCCACCAGGTGGGTCCAGTTCAACCGCGACTGCAGGTGGAAGTAGGTCAGGGGCAACCAGCCCTTCTGCGCCCATTCCGTCAGGGTCTCGACCGGCAGGCGCGAGAACTTGTCTTCGTCCACCACAAAGAAACCTTCCAGCGTCACGCGCTCGCCGCCCTTGAGTTCGACCACGGCGGAACGTTCGATCAGCAGGTCCGCGGCGACCAGGGCAGCCGCGTACGCCTGGGTCTGCGCAAAGCCGCCCTGAATCTCGCCCAGGAATTGCAGCATTTCGGTCACCAGGGGCGTGGCGCCCGCGTCGTTGAACAAGGGCTCGCCCTTGTCTTTCGACTGGAAGTGCGGCGCCGCTTCGTCGATGCAGAGCGCAAAGCGCTGCTGCGCCTCGTCTTCCTGCAGGATGAACGGGTAGCGGCGCAGGTGGGCCGGCACATAGCGGCCGGCCACCCAGGCGCCGTCGTCGCCGACCAGCAGGTTTTCACCGGAACGGATGCCCAGCACGGCCATGGGCAGGCGGCCTTCGCCTGCGAACACGATCGGCAGGTCACGCGCGGCCATTGCGAATTCGGTGGCCACGATCGGCACGGCGGTCTGGTTGCGCGCGAAGGCGAAGCCGACCGATCGGTCGAGCTTCAGGTCCTGATGGCGCGCGGGGTCGAGCGGGGCCGCCTGCTGGAACAGCTGCACGGCGGCGGCTTCGGCGGTTTCGACCTTGTCGGTTGTCATGATGAAGAATCCTTGCGTAGATCAGGGGGTGACCAGGACGTCGATCACCTGGCTCGTAGAGTTGAAGCGTACCGCAGCCTTGAGGGGCAGGGCGCCGGCGGGTGCATCGATCGCCGTGAACGTCATGGTCTTGGCATCGAATTGCAGCCACGCCGGCAGCGCCTGGCCGTTGTCCAGCACGGCATCGACCGCGACGGCACTGGCGGGCAGCACGGCCTTCACGGCGTCGGCTGGCACCTTGAACGACCAGCTCGTGCTGTTGCCCGTCTGCACCGCCAGGTCCATCGTGGACGTCTCGCCACGCGGCACGAGCGTCAGTGTACCGGTGACGGCGCGGCCGTCCGCCGTGGCGCCGACCACGTTCGCGGCATTGCCCGTGGTGGCCGATGTCGGCACGGTGGCCGCGCCGATCACGACGCCGCCGGTGCTCGAGGTCATGGCCAGGTTGGTCATGACCGGCAGCGTTTCGGTTGCCGCGGGCGGCGGGGTCAGCACGGCCTGCGTCTGCGTGGCCATGATTGTCGGCGGCACGGCCGGCGGCAGCACCGGCGGCAAGGCCGATGCGGCGATGATGTCCGCCGTGGTCGTGAAGCTGTTCGAGGCGAGCAGGTAGTTGCCGGCATCGGCGCCGCCGAGCGAGAAGCCCGAGACGTTCAGCGTCTTGCCCTGGCCGACTTCCGTATCCAGGAAGGCGGCGATCGGGTTCACGATGGTCAGGTTGTCGCCGGCAATGCGGTTGTCGGCGAATTCCACGATGCCAATGGTCGATCCGTCATACACCTTGGGCAGACCCGTACCGGTCACGGTCAGCGAGGCCCTGGCGATATCCGCCGTGGTCGACGCCGTGCCGTTGACGGTGTAGTTGGCGGCGTCCGCACCCGAGACGCTGATGCCGGACACCAACACCTGCTTGTCCAGGCCGGCGTTCTTGTCTGCAACCGATGCGTTGGCGTAAGACAGCGTCAGGCTGTCATTGCCCAGGCGGTTGTCGGCCAGCGCCACCGTGACCGCAGTCGAAGCGTCGTACGTCTTGTCGATGCCGGTGGCCGTTGCCGTCAGGGCCGCCCTGGCGATGGTGGCCGTGGTAGTGGCGGTCGTGTTGGCGACATAGTTCGCCGCGTCCGCGCCCGTGACCGAAATGCCGGCCACGTCCACTCGCTTGTTGGCGCCTGCGTTCTTGTCGGCATACGCCGCATTGGCATATGTCACGGCCAGCTGGTCGGCGCCCAGGCGGTTGTCGTTCAGGTTGACGCTGGCAACGGTCGTGGTGTCGTACACCTTGCCGATGCCGGTTGCGCCCACCGTCAGTTGCGCCTTGGCGATGTTGGCCGTCGTGGCTGCAGTGGTGTTGGCCACGTAGTTGCCTGCGTCGGCCCCACCCAGGGTGATGCCCGCGACATTGACCGCCTTGTTGCTGCCGGCGTTCTTGTCGGCAAACGCAGCGTTGGTGTAGCCCAGCGTCAGTTCATCGGCGCCCAGGCGGTTGTCGATCAAGTTGACGTTGGCAACCGTCGTGGCGTCGTACACCTTGTCGACGCCCGCCGCACCCACCGTCAGCGATGCCTTGCCGATGGTGGCCGTGGTGGCTGCCGTCGTGTTGGCGACATAGTTGCCGGCGTCGGCGCCCGTGATGGCGATACCGGCCACGTTCACGAGCTTGCCCGCACCCGCGTTCTTGTCCGCAAATGCTGCGTTGGCATAGCCCAGTGTCAGTTGATCGGCACCCAGGCGGTTGTCGTTCAGGTTCACGTTGGCAACGGTCGTGGTGTCGTACACCTTGTCGATGCCGGTTGCGCCCACCGTCAGTTGCGCCTTGGCAATGTTGGCGGTGGTGGCGGCCGTGGTGTTGGCGACATAGTTGCCTGCGTCGGCGCCCGTCACGGCAATGCCGGCCACACTGACCGCCTTGTTGCTGCCGGCATTCTTGTCGGCAAAGGCGGCGTTGCCATAGCCCAGGCTCAACTGGTCATTGCCGTAGCGGTTGTCGTTCAGGTTGACGTTGGCAACGGTCGTGGTGTCGTACACCTTGTCCGTGCCGGTCGCGCCGACTGTCAACGATGCCTTGGCGATGTTGGCCGTGGTGGCAGCCGTAGTGTTGGCGACGTAGTTGCCTGCGTCGGCGCCAGCGATGGCGATACCGGCCACATTGACGAGCTTGCCCGCACCCGCGTTCTTGTCCGCAAAGGCGGCATTGCCGTACGACAGCGTCAGGCTGTCGTTGCCCAGGCGGTTGTCGGCCAGCGCGACCGAGGCGTTGGTCGTGGCGTCGTAGACCTTGTCGATACCGGTGGCGCCTACGGTCAGCGCAGCCTGGGCAACGTTGGCCGTCGTCGACGCCGTGGTGTTGGCGAGGTAGTTGCCTGCATCGGCGCCGGTGACGGTGATGCCGGCTACGTTGACTGCCTTGTTGCTGCCGGCGTTCTTGTCGGCGAACGCCGCGTTGGCATACGACAGCGACAGGCTGTCGTTGCCCAGGCGGTTGTCGTCAAGGTTGACGTTGGCAACCGTCGTGGTGTCGTACACCTTGTCGATGCCGGTTGCGCCAACCGTCAGTTGCGCCTTGGCAATGTTGGCGGTGGTGGCAGCCGTGGTGTTGGCGACATAGTTGCCCGCGTCCGCGCCGGTCACGGAAATGCCCGCCACCGAGACGGCCTTGCCGTTGCCGACGTTCTTGTCGGCGAACGATGCGTTGCCATAGCCCAGCGTCAGCTGGTCGGCGCCCAGGCGGTTGTCATTCAAGTTGACGTTGGCAACCGTCGTAGTGTCGTACACCTTGTCGATGCCCGTCGCGCCTACGGTCAGCTGCGCCTTGGCGATATTGGCCGTGGTGGTGGTGCCGCCGTTGACCGCATAGTTGCCGGCGTCCGCACCCGCGACCGTGATGCCGGACACCGACACCGTCTTGCCCGCGCCGGCATTCTTGTCGGCAAAGGCGGCGACGCCGTAGGACACGGTCAGCTGATCGGCACCCAGTCGGTTGTCGTTCAGGTTGACGCCCGCAACCGTCGTCGTGTCGTACACCTTGTCGAGGCCGGTGGCGCCCACGGTCAGCTGTGCCTTGGCGATGCTGGCGTTGGTCGCGGTGGTCGTGTTGGCGACATAGTTGCCGGCATCGGCACCCGTCACGCTGATACCTGCCACCGACACCGTCTTGCCGTTGCCCGCGTTCTTGTCCGCAAAGGCGGCGTTGCCGTAGGCCAGCGACAGGCTGTCGTTACCCAGGCGGTTGTCGTTCAGGTTGACGTTGGCCACCGTCGTGGTGTCGTACACCTTGTCGATGCCCGTCGCGCCCACCGTCAGTTGCGCCTTGGCGATGTTGGCGGTCGTGGCGGCCGTGGTGTTGGCGACATAGTTGCCCGCGTCCGCGCCGGTCACGGAAATGCCCGCCACCGAGACGGCCTTGCCGTTGCCGGCGTTCTTATCCGCAAACGCCGCGCTGCCATAGCCCAGGGTCAGCTGGTCGGCGCCCAGGCGGTTGTCGCCCAGGTTGACGCTGGCAGCAGTGGTGGCGTCATACACCTTGTCGATGCCGGTTGCACCCACCGTCAGCTGCGCCTTGGCAATGTTGGCCGTCGTTGCAGTGGCCGTGTTGGCGACATAGTTGCCCGCATCTGCACCGGTCACGGTCAGACCCGCGACCGACACCGTCTTGCCGTTGCCGGCATTCTTGTCGGCAAACGCGGCGTTGCCATAGCCCACCGTCAGTTGATCGGCGCCAAGGCGGTTGTCATTCAAGTTGACGTTCGCAACGGTCGTGGTGTCGTACACCTTGTCGATGCCGGTTGCGCCGATGGCAAGCGTGGCCTTGGCGATGTTGGCCGTCGTGGTGGCGGTGGTGTTGGCAACATAGTTGCCCGCATCCACGCCCGTCACGGTCAGGCCCGCGACCGATACCGTCTTGCCGTTGCCGGCGTTCTTGTCGGCGAACGACGCGTTGCCGTACCCGAGGGTGAGCTGGTCGGTACCCAGGCGGTTGTCGTTCAGGTTGACGTTGGCCACCGTCGTGGTGTCGTACACCTTGTCGATGCCGGTTGCGCCCACGGTCAGCTGCGCCTTGGCGATGTTGGCGGTGGTGGTGGCCGTAGTGTTGGCGACATAGTTGCCCGCGTCCACGCCGGTCACGGTAATGCCCGCCACTGAGACGGCCTTGCCGTTGCCGGCGTTCTTGTCCGCAAACGCCGCGCTGTCATAGCCCAGGGTCAGCTGGTCGGCGCCCAGGCGGTTGTCGCCCAGGTTGACGTTGGCAGCAGCGGTGGCGTCGTACACCTTGTCGAGACCCGTTGCGCCGATCGTCAGCGCTGCCTTGGAAATCGAGGCCGTCGTTTGCGTGGCCGCGGTCGTGTCGATGACGTAGTTGCCGGCGTCGGCGCCGCCGATCGTCAGACCCGACACCGTGACCGCCTTGTTCGTGCCGACGTTCTTGTCGGCAAAGGACGCGCCGCCGTAGGCCACCGTCAGGCTGTCGTTGGCCAGGCGGTTGTCGGTCAGATTGACTGTTGCGGCCGTGGTCGTGTCGTACATCTTGTCGATGCCGGTCGCGCCGACGGTCAGTGCGGCCTTGCCGATGGTGGCGGTTGTGGCTGCGCCGGTGTTCACCACATAGTTGCCGGCATCCGCGCCAGACAGGGTGATGCCCGACACCGTCACGGCCTTGCCCAAGCCCGCATTTTTGTCCGCAAACGCGGCGGCGCCGTACGCCAGGGTGAGCTGGTCGGTGCCAAGGCGGTTGTCAGCCAGGGATACGGTGGCGCCGGTGGTGGCGTCATACACCTTGTCGACGCCGGTTGCGCTGGCGGTCAACGTGGCCTTGGCGATGTTGGCCGTGGCACTGGTGACGCCCGAGGTGTCGATCGTGTAGTTGTCGGCGTCGGCGCCGACGATACGCAGACCGGTCACGGTGATCGCCTTGCCCACGCCCGCGTTCTTGTCCGCAAACGCTGCGCCGGCGTAGCTGATCGACAGCGCGTCCGTGTTGGAGACGCGGTTGTCGACCAGGCTGACGGTCGCCGCCGTGGTGGCGTCGTACACCTTGTCCGTGCCCCGGAGCGAAACGGCGAGCAGCGCCTTGCTGATCGCGCCCGAACCGATGGCGGTCGTGCCCACGGTGTAGTTGCCGGCATCCGTGCCCGACAGCGTCACGCCCGTCACGTTGATCAGCTTGCCGGTCCCGACGTTCTTGTCCAGGAAGTTGGCCGACGCATAGCCCAGCGTCAGTTGATCGGTGCCCAGTCGGTTGTCCGCCAGGGTGGCATTGGCCACGGTCGTGCCGTCGTAGACCTTGTCGGCGCCGGTCGCAGTGGCGACCAGTTGGGCCTTCGAGATCGACGCGGTGGTCAACGCCGTGGTGTTGGCCAGCACATAGTTGCCCATGTCCGTGCCGCCGGCGGTGATGCCGGAGATGGCGATGGCCTTGTTCGCGCCTGCATTCTTGTCGGCGAAGATGGCGTTGCCCGACAGCGTGAGCTGGTCGCCCGCAAAGCGGCTGTCGGTGTAGTTGATCTTGGCAACCGTCGTGGCGTCGTACACCTTGTCCACACCGGTGGCGCCGACCGTCAGGCTGGCCTGCGCGACGTTGGTGGTGGTCGTGGTGGTCGTGTTGGCGGTGTAGTTGGCCGCGTCCGTGCCCGTCACGGTAATGCCCGAGACGTTCACGGCTTTGGCGGCGCCGGCGTTCTTGTCGGCAAGCGCGGCCTGGCCGTAGGCCAGCGTCAGCTGGTCGTTCCCCAGGCGGTTGTCGTTCAGCGTCACGGCGGCAGTGGTGGTCGCGTCGTACGTCTTTGCGATGCCGGTCGCGCCCACGGTCAGGGCGGCCTTCGTGACGTTGGCGCTGGTCAGCGCGCTCGTGGTCGTGGTTGTGTAGTTGCCTGCATCCGCACCGCCCACGGTAATGCCCGAAACCGTCACGGCCTTGCCATTGCCGGCGTTCTTGTCGCCGAAGGTGGCGGTGCCGCTGATCGTGAGCTGGTCACCGGTAAAGCGGCCGTCGGTGTAGGCCACCGCCGCGTTGCGGGTGGTGTCGTACACCTTGTCGACGCCGCTGACCGAGATGCTCAGATTGGCCTTGGCGATGTTGGCCTGGGTCGATGCGGTCGTGTTGGCCGTGTAGTTGCCGGCGTCGATACCCGTCACGGAAATATCCGACACCGTAATGCTCTTGCCGTTGCCCGCGTTCTTGTCCGAGAACGCCGCGCCGCCATGGGCCAGCGTCAGGACGTCGCTGCCAAGGCGGTTGTCGTTGAGCGTGACCGCAGCGCCCGTGGTGGCGTCATAGGTCTTGTTGGCGCCGGTGGCGCCCACCGTCAGCACGGCCTTGTTGATGGTCGCGGTCGTGGCGGCCGTGGTGTTGAACGTGTAGTTGTTCGCGTCCGTTCCCGCCAGGGTGATGCCCGCGACAGATATGGCTTTGTTTGCCTCGGCGTTCTTGTCGGCAAACGTCGCCTGGCCATACCCCAGTGTCAGCACGTCGGTGCCAAGGCGGTTGTCGGTCAGCGTCACGGTGGCGCCGCGTGTGGCGTCGTAGGTCTTGTCGTTGCCGTTCGCACCAATCGCCAACGCGGCCTTGGTGATGGTGCCGGTGCCGGACGTGGTACCGACGCGGTAGTTGCCTGCCGCGGCGCCACTCAGTTGAACGCCCGACAGCGAAAGCGCCTTGCCCGCGCCGGCATCCTTGGTCGCGAAGACAGTGGTGCCGCTGGCGGCGACCTCGTCGCTGTTGACGGTGTTGCCCAGCGTGAAGGTCGCACCCGTCAGACCCGTGGTGGCGTCGTACAACTTGCTGCCGGTGGCATTGACAGTCAGCACGCGCTGGTCGACGGTCAGGGTGCCATCGGTGACGGCGCCCAGGGTATAGCCGTTGGCCGTCACAAGCGACGCGCCATCGAGCTTGATGGCATAGGGCGATGCGGTGACGACCGCGGTCGCGGCCGAGCCGTCGGACGTCACAACCGGCGATCCCGCCAGCACGGTGGCAAGCGAGTCGCCCACGTAGGCGTTGGTCACGCCCGTTTCCAGACCGCCAATGGTGAAGGCGGCCGAGACGTCCAGCGCATCGCCGTAGGTCTTGTTCAGCGTCTTGCCGCTGAAGGTCAGGACCGGGGTAGCGTTGAACAGGTAGCGGTTGCCGGTCGCCGTGACCGATGTGGGCGCAAGGCCCGCCAGCGTGGCGTTCCAGACGGCGGTGTTCTGGCTGTTCAGATTGCCGAAGGTGTTGCCGGCCTTGTCGCCGACATAGATCAGCCAGCGGTGGTTGGCGTCGGTCGTGACGGCGGCCGCGCCGGCGTTGTTGATGAAGTGGCCGGCAGTGTCCGTGGCCAGCACGGCATTGCCGTTCAGGGCCTTGACGCTGCCGCCGGCCGCGATCGTCAGATCGGCGCCCGAGGTCACGCGGGCATCGCCCGCGGCGGAGCTGACCGCGCCTGCGATCGTGACGGCGCCGGTGCTGGCGATCTCGACGCCATTGAGCGCGGTCGCGCTGTTGACGAGCGCCGCATTGCTGCTGGCGACCTTGATGGTGTCACCGGTCAGGTTCAGGCTGCCGAATTCGTTGCCCGCATTGCTCAGGTCGATGCCCAGCGTGCCGGCCGCCGACGGCGTGGCCGTGAAGCTGGCGTTGCCCGTGACCTTCAATGTGGTGTTGGCCGATTGCACGATGCCGGTCTGGACATCCGCGCCGCCACTGGCAATGGTCGGCGCCACGGTGGCGACCGAGATCTTGCCGCCGATCGCGTTCTGCGCGCCCGACAGTCCGACCGCATCGCCCGCGATCGCCTGGGCGCCAAAGACGGCGCTGCTGGCTTCGCTGATGACGGTCAGATTGCCCGCCTCGACACGGTCGCCCAGCGTCACGACGCCGTTCTGCTTGACGACCGTCGTACCGGTCGCGCCCGAAATGGCCAGCAGACCGAACAGGTTGCCGGTGTTGCCCAGGTTGACCGATGCGCCGGTAGGGGAGAACTGACCCGCCACCTTCACGGACGTGCCCGCTGCCTGGCTGATCGTCTGGCCGGTCGCATCGAGGGCGTAGGTGCCGCCGACGAGCGTGTCGCCCAGGACGGTTGCCGCCGCACCGCGGTTGTCGATGGAGACATTGCCGGCGGAATGCGTGGTGGTGAGCGACAGGTCGCCGCCCACGGTCAGTTTGGCTGCATTGGCCTGGCCAATCAGGCCGGCGGCTGCCAGCGTGGCATTGCCGGTGATGTTGGTGGTGGCGCCCAGGGTGATGCCGGCGGTCGATGTCGCGGTCAGCGTGCCGCCCAGCGTCGTGGCCCCCAGGGTGGTCTCGGCATTTTCCTGCACCGTGGCGTTTCTGCCCTTGAGGCTCAGTACGCCAAAGGTGTTGCCGCTGCGGTTCAGGGTGATGTCGTGCGTGCCGGCGTCCAGCGTCACGGCCGCCGTACCGAGTGCCCAGGCATTGCCTTGCACGATGTCGCGGGTGTTGGTCAGTGCCAATGCCGATGCCGGCGTCGATACCGACACCGCGCCGAACGAATTGGTTGCGCTTGTCAACGAAACGGCGCCCGGTGCCGAGACGGCCAGCGCGCCGGAGGTCAGCCCGCCCGCGGTCTGCGTGATCGAACCGCCCGTGGTCAGCGCGAGGCCGGTCGTGCCGGCCGCCACGTTGCCGGCCAGGGTCAGGTTGCCCGAGTCGACCACCCCGATGGACAGCGAGCTCAGGCCGGCGGGCAGCTGGCCCAGTTCGCTCGCCGTCAGGCTGAGCGAACCTGCAGTGGGCGTCGACGCGCCGAGCGTAATGGCCCGGCCCGCGGTAAAGGTCTCGATGGCCAGCGTGCCGGTGCTGCTGATCGCGCCGCCCAGGTCGACATTGTCACCAATGAAGCGCAGGGGATTGGCGCCTGCCGTGACAGTGCCGTTCAGGTCCAAGGTCCCGGTGCGCGCGTTGAGCGCCGTGCCGGCCGTCGTCACCAGCGCGCCGTTGACGCGGACGCCCGTGCCTTCAAGCGCGCCGTTGGCGGTCGTGGTGGCGCCGGTGTACGTCTGGGCGCCGCTGGTGCGGACGTTGCCGACCGACACATTGCCGCCGGTCACCGACAGCGAGGCGAGCGCCGTGCTGGCGCCAACGGGGCTCAGTTGCACACTGCCCGCGCCGGCATTCACCGCCAGCGCCTGCGCGCCGTCAATGCCGCCTTCCAGCGTGATCGCGCTGTTGCTGCTGGAGATCGACACCGGGCCTTGCGCGAGGGTCGTGCCGCCGGCGACCGTCAGGCCTCCGTTGGCGGCAACCGTGGATGCGCCACCCAGCGTGAGGCGTCCGGCCACGGTGCTGGCGTTCGTGCCGCCGGCCGTGGCGTTGCCCGCCAGGGTCACGTCGCCCGTTGCCGCCAGGTTGGAGCGCAACGTCGTGGCCTGTTGGAAGACGGTGGCGCCGGTGCCGGTCAGCGTCAGGGCCGCGCCGATACCGTTGCCAAGCGCGGTCGTGCTGCCGATCGCGCCCGCGAAAGTGGTCGTTCCCGTGCCGCTATTGACGGTCAGGTTGGATGCGCCATTGAGTGCGCCGCCCACCATGACGGCGCCGTTGTTGGACGTGACGATCACATCGCCCGCCACGTCCACCGCAGTGGTTTCGATCCCGTCGAAGCCGCTGAGGGTGGTGGTTGCGCCGCTGCGGCCGATCGTGACCTTGCCGGCGCCCAGGTGGGTGCCGACCGAACCATCGGCCAGCGTAACGTTGTTACGGAAGGTCGTGGCGCTGCCGTTCTGCACGAGCAAACCGGCGTTGGCGCCGACCGTACTGTCGAACGTGCTTGCGCCTGCGCCTTGCAGCGTCAGGGCTGCGCCCGTTCCGGTGCCGACATTCGTGACGGCGCCGGTAAAGGTCTTTGCGCCGGTGCCCGTGTTGACCACGAGGTTGCGTGCGCCGCCTGCCAGCGTCTCGGCGAACGTAACGGCCGAGTTGGCGGTGGCGATCGTCGCGTCGCCCGTCAGGGTCACGCCGTTGTTGAAGGCGATCGCGCCACCGTTCACACCGCTGCCGACAGTGCCCGCCACGGTGATGCCGCCGGGGGCAGTAAAGTTCATCGCACCCGCCACCGCCAGGTTGGCAGGCAGGCTCAATGTCTGTGCCGTCAGCGACAGGCCGGTCAGCAAGGGCGATAGAGTGTTCAGGCCGGTGATTGCGCCGGTCGATCCGCTCAGTGCGTTCAAGGTCAGCGTCTGTGCACCGGTCACCGCGCCACCCAGCGCAATCGTGCCGCCGTTGGATGTGACGGTGGTTGCGCCCGTCAACGACATGCCGCCATTAAAGGCCAGGCCGTCGTAACCGCTCAGTGTGCTGCCGATCGTGACCGCGCCGCCGAAGGTGGACCCGGTGTCGCCATTGGCCATGGCAACCGCCTTGGCGAAGGTGACCGGACCTTGCGCGTTGATGCCGCTTCGGGTGGTGACCGTATCGGCAAAGCTGGTTGCGCCCGCACCCATCAGGGTCAGCGCCGCGCCCACGCCGTCGCCGGTGGCGATCGTGCTGCCGAATGCCCCTGCGAATGTTTTGGTGCCCGTGCCGGTGGCGACTGTCAGATCGCGCGCGCCGTCGACCGTCCCGTTGAACAGCACGTTGGAATTGAGCGTGGTGACGCTTGTCGTGCCCGCCAGCGTGGTCGGGCCATTGAAGGTGACGCCGCCTGCTGCGGTGCTGGTCACTGCGCCGTTCAGCGTGATGGCCGTGCCGCCGGTTGCCGTATAGGTTTGCGCACCCGCGATGCTGATGCCGGCGCCAGGCAGGGTCAGGCTGCTGCCCGTGACCGACAGCGATGTCAGGTCGGTGCCGATGCGCTCCAGGCCCGTCAGTGCGCCTGTCCCTGCGTTCAGCGTCAGGCCTTGCGCGCCACGCACCGTGCCGGCCGTGGCGAAGGCCAGGGCGCTGTTGTTCGAGTTGACCGTGGCAGCGGCGTTCTGCAGTACCAGGCCGTTGCGGAAGGTCAGGCCGCTGTATGCGGACAGGGTCTGTGCCGTCGGCTTGGCAAGGGTGACTTCGCCCGTGAAGAGTGAGCTTGCGTTGCTGATCGCAGAACCGAGCGTGACGTCGTTCTTGAACGTGACCGGGCCGGTCATCGACACGCCGTTGTTGGTCTGCAGCGTGCTGTCGAAAGTCGCACCCCCCGAGGTCAGCTGCAGGACCGGGCTGGCATTCGCCGCGCTGCCGATGTTGGACACGGCGCCCCGGAAGTTGGCCGCGCCAGCTCCCGCGTTGACGATCAATTGTTTGTTGGCGCCGCCCAGCGTCCCATCGAACGTGATGGCCGAATTGACCGATTGCACGGTCAGATCGTTGGCCAGTGTGACGGGACCCGTGAACGTGATGGCGCCTGCCGCGGTGCTGCTGACGTTGGCGTTGACGGTGATGCCGGCCGCCGAGGTGTAGGACTGGGCGCCTGCGATGGTCATGGTCGGCAGGCTGAGCGCGCTGCCCGTCGTGACGAACAGGCCGGTGCTGGCGGAATTGACGCTGCCCAGGCCGGTGACGGTGCCGCCGGCATTGAGCGTCACGGTGTTGGCGCCAACGTTGATGCCCGTCGTGCTGCCGATATTGGTGATGTCGAACGTGCCGTTGTCGGTGTAGTTCAGCGCGCCGGTCAGGCCCGCCGCCAGCTTGTTGACGTGGTTGCCGGCGTTCGCAAGGGTGACCGGGCCCGCGCCGCTCAGCAGCAGCGAGTCGGCCTTGATCGCGCCGATCTGGGTAATGGCGCCGCCCGCGTTCACCGTCATGCCGTTCGTGACGGTCGACGTGTCAAAGACAATGCCATTCTTTGCAAGGATGTCCGCCGTGTCGGCCGACACGATCTTCATGGTGCCGAAATCGCTGCGCGGATTGGCATCGAGCACGATCTTGTTGACGCCGGCCGTCAGGGTCGTCAATCCACTGACGTTCCAGGCCGCGCCGTCGGAGATCAGGTCGTTCTCGGTAATCGCCGCATTGGCTGCGGTAACGACCAGGTCGCCCACCTTGTTCGACGCTTGCGTGAACGCGACGTCATGCGTGCCGGCATTCAGGGCGACCGACGCGGTGCCAAGGGTCCAGGCACTGGCCTGGGTAATGTTGTCGTTCTCGGTGATCGCCACACTGGTGGCGCCAGAGACCGCCAGGTTGCCCAGCACGTTGGCCGCGTTGGTCAGCGTGACGCCCGCGTTGACGGCTGTCGTCGTCAGCGATGTCGTGCCTGTCGTGGTCCAGGCGCCGCCCTGCGTGATCACATCGTTTTCGGTAATCGAGACCGGGCCGCCCGTGATGGTCAGGTTGCCCATCTGGTTGGCGACGTTACCGAGCGTGATCGCCTTGTTGTTTTCCGCAACCAGGTCGACGTTCCTGCCGGACAGGGACCACGCGCTGCCTTGCGTAATCGCGTCGTCTTCCGTGATCTTGACCGACGCGGGCACGCCCGAGGTCGTGATGATGTCGATGGCGCCCAGCACGTTGCCTGACGCCGTCAGATCAATGCCAAAGGCGCGCGAGTTCAGCGTGACGGGCGCGGCGCCCACCTTCCAGGCCGCAGCCTGCGTGATCGCGTCGTTTTCGGTGATGAAGACGTACGATGGCGTGCCCTGGATGGCGATGTTGCCCAGTGTGTTCGCCAGATTGTCCAGCGCAATGGGTCCGTTGGTGGCTTTCAGGGTCGTCGTGCCCGTCGTCACCCACTGACCGTTGTCCGTGATGCTGCTGTTTTCCGTGATGGTCACGGTGTTGCCGCGCAGCGTGATGTCGCCCAGTACGTTGCCTGCCTGAGTCAGCGAAATGTTGCCGCCGCCGTTGACGACGCCCGCGCTGTTGTAGGCGTTGAGCGTGGTGAAGCCGGTGTTCCACGCAGCAAAGTCGGTAATCGCGTCCTTGCCCGCCGTGTCCTTGGCCGTAATGGCCGTAGTGCCGCCGCCCAGCACTTGCAGGGGGGCCAGCACGTTATTGGCGTTGGTCAGCGTGACGTTGTAGCCCTGTGCGTTCACGGTGGTGTTGCCGTGCGTGGTCCAGGCCAGGTTCTGCGCAATGTTGTCCGACTCGACAATGGTGACTGCGCCGGCTGACGTGGCGCCTGTGTTTTCCTGAGTGACCGTCAAGCCGCCGAACAGATTGCCTGCCTGATTCAGATTGATCGCCTGGTCGTTGGCGGTGGTCACCGACACGGAACTCGGCGCATACCAGGCGCCGCTTTGCGTGATGGCGTCGTTCTCGCGCAGGGAGATCGTCGATCCATTGGAGATGGCGATGTTGCCGAGCACATTGCTGGCGTTGTTCAGTGCAATGTTCGTGAACGACGTGAAGGACGTCGTTGTGTTGCTGCCCACTTGGACCGACGTGTTCGCGGCCTGATTCAACGTGCCATTGTTGTAGGACGACAGGTTCAGGTTGCCCGTCAGGGCAATGTCGCCAAGCGTCAGCACGCCCGAGGTATTGCGGACCGTGGCGTTCCGGGCTGCGGCGATCGCAAGCCGCGTCCACGTGTTGCCGTAGTCGGCATTCAACGTGATGTCGGCGGTGCCGGCATTCAGGTTGGTGGCAGAAGAAACCACCGTGTTGAAGTTGCTGCTTTGCGTGATCGCGCCATTATTGGTCGTGACCGACAGGGTGCCGACGTTGAAGTTGCCGTTGGTCGACGACAGTTCGATCGCATTGCTGTCGTAGATCGACGCCGAGCGGCCGCCTGCAATGGTGATTCGGTTGAAGTTGTTGCCGGTGTCGGTCAGAACGATGTCTCTCGCGCCGCCCGCCAGAAAGGTCGAGTACCCGTTGGAATCAATGCCGTTGACGACGATCGCGCCGGTCTGGGTGATCCCGCCGCTGTTCGCATACACCTGCAGATTGCCGGTCAGCGTCATGCCAGGCAGCGAGACGCTCGGTGCGTTGTCGTAGCGCAGCTTGACGTTGCGCAGCTGGCCGACGGTGGTCAGGCCGTTGATGACCGCCGCATTGGCATTCGTATTGCGCAGCTGGATGTCCTGGAACGATCCGGCACCCGACGTGGCAAGCGTGACGGTGCCTCCGATGCTGTTGGATGCGCCGGGAATGTTGCCGTCCTGGAGGTTGGACGACCCCAGGAACAGGTTCTTGCCGGCGGCGGTGACGGTAAAGCTCGCGTCCCCGGTGACGGTCAGCGGGGCGCTATTGTACTCGTTGTTGTACTGGCTGATATTGCCGGCTGCCGTAACCGACAGGTTGCCGGCGACCGTGCTGGCGCCCGTGCCGAACATCAGGTCGTTCTTGTCGACGAAGGTGGCCGAGCCGGCGGTGTTGACCTGCAGGTAGCTGCCAAAGTCGTTGCCCGCATTGCCCAGCATGACCGTGCCCGCGTTCGTTGTCGTGATGTTGCTGTAGCTCGTCGCGGTGTACACGCCACTCTGCGAGATGTTGCCGCCCGCGGCGAGCGTGACGTTCGCGCCCGTGATCGACCCCAGCGCCAAGGCATTGACGTCACGGATATTCACCGACCCGTTTGCCGAGGTGACCGTCAGTGCGCCCTGGAAGTCGTTGTTGTTTGCCAGCGTGACGTCGGACAGGGCGGCGCCAAAGCCGCCACTGGTCGCGTTGATGGTGGTTGCCCCGGCCACCGTGACGTTGCCGATCGAGCCCACGGCGCCACTGGTGGTGACCGACAGGTTGCCTGCGACGGTCGATGTGCCCAGCTGCACCGCGTTCTGGTCGCGCACCATGACGTTGTTGCCGATCGCGCTCACAACGCTGAAGTCGGAATTGGCATTGTTCAGCGTGATGTTGCCACTGCCCGCATTCAAGGTGGCAAGGTTGCGGTTCACGATGGTCCGCGTGCTGCCCGTGATGTCGCGACCGTTCGACGTCACGTTCAGCGCGCCGGTCACGAACAGTTCGCCCAGGTCCACACCGCCCGTGGCGGAGCCCAGGTGCGTGACGTCGAACTGCCCCGCGGTCACTTTGCCGGTCGACAGGGTCGACGACGCGCCCTTGCCACCGTTGACCATCGTGACCTTGCCGGTGCCCGCATCGATGCTGCCGCTGTTGCTGAACGAGGCATCGCCCGCATCGCGATTGGACGTTGCCGCCGTGTCGTTGAACTTGAAGGTGACGTCGCCGTCGGCGCTGTAGATCGCCGCGTTGATATCGATGGAGCGGCCCGCCTGGAAGGTCAGGGCGCCGCCCTTGGTGACGCCGTTATTGGGGGACGTCGTGATGCTGCTGTTGACGGTCAGGTCATTGTTGGCCTGCAGGGTGACTGCCGTGCCCGTGTTGGTGATGGCCGTGATAGTGGCGGCATCGACGTTGGCGTCGGCGCTGGGCGCCGTGTTGAAGCCCACCGTGGCGCCGGTCGGCGTGGTATCGCCGCCGCTGGTCACCACCGTCAGGTTCTTGGGATCCAGCAACAGCAAACCCGCCTTGCCCTGGTCCGCGCCCGCATCCACGGTGCCCGTAAAACTCAGGTTTTCCTTGCCCGACACTTCGACCTTGCCGCCGTCGCCGCCCGCCTTGCCCCCGCGTGCCTTGATGTTGCCTGCGAACACCGTGTCGCCATCGGCCCACACCACGACCTTCCCGCCATGGCCTTGCTCAGTGGCCGAGGCATCGATCGTGACCTGCTGGCCAACGACCGTCTTCTGCGCGTTCGCAACCAACGCATTGCTGCCTTGCCAGTCGCCGCCTGCCAGGACCGTGCCGCCGCCTGCCGCACCCTTTGCATCGATGTCCGACCCATCGAACAATCCCACGCGCTGGCCGGTGACCTGCACCGTGCCGCCCTGGCCGGTCGCGCTCGACACATCGAGCTTGCCGGTCACGACGGCGTCGCCGTTCGATCCCGCATCCAGATAGATCGCGCCATCGCGTTCGACCAGGCCGTGCGCCTGTATCGTGCCTTGGGCATTGACCGAGGCGCCGAGCAGCGCGTTGGCGGCCGATGCGGCCATGATCACGCGGCCGCCGTCGGCCTGCACCAGGTGGCGGTTTTCGACCAGCGCGCGCACCGTGGCCGGGTCGACCTTGACGCTGACCAGGCCGTCACCGGCCATGTCGAGCGTGATCGTTTCGCCGGCTGCCATGGCGACGGTGCCAAGTTTGGCCGCCACCACGCCTTGGTTCAGCACCTCAGGGGCGAGCAGGGCGACGTAGCCGCCGTCGGCTGCATGCAGTTCACCCTGGTTCACGACGGAGCCGGTCGCGCCATCCCGCGCAAACCGGTAATTGCCCTTCAGGAAATCGTCGTCCCGGATGTTCAGCGTGCTGGCGACCAGGCCGCCCACGTCCACGCGCGCACCGGCGCCGAACATGACCCCGTTCGGATTGACCAGGAACACGCTGCCGTTGGCGGTCAGGCTGCCGAAGATCTGGCTGGCGTCATTGCCGACGACGCGGTTCAGCGCGACCGAACCCATGCCGGGCTGCTTGAAGTCGACCGAGGCCTGGCTTCCGATGTTGAATGACCCCCAGTTCAGGATCGCCTTGTCGGTGCCCTGCACCACGGTCATGCCGTTGCCGGCCTGCGTGATGGTGGCCTGGCCGGCAACGACCTGGCCGCCGGTAGGCAGGGCGTTGACCACGGGCGGCGCCGCAAACACCGAGCCGGTTGCGCCGGCCAGGATCGCCGCCACCAGGGCTTCGCGTGCACGCGACATCATCCGCTGCAGCAGCGCCGAGAGCCGTTTGCGGGGGCGCCATGTCAGCGTCGCCTTGCGGCCGCCGATGCGGATATGAATGACGCGGGGTTTGGCTTGAGTGTCTTGCTTGCTCATGATGGCAGTCCTGCCCAGGGGGCGGTACGGCCTCGCTGAAAGGAGGCCGGTTCGAGTCGTGATGTTCTGGAAATTCAGTGCGCGCGGTGCCGGGGTCAGAAGGCCTTGGCGACCTGCAGCCAGATGCGTGGCACATGGCGGGTGCCGTCGGTGTCCTTGCCGTTGGCCGGGTTGGCCAGCTCGTTGTCACCGATGCGCCAGGCAATGCTGAGGCGGGCATTCCAGCCGGCCAGGCTTGCGCCCGCGCCAACCCCCGCACCCGACAACTGCACGCGGCGCGGGCCGGTGAAGGTGGCATAGCCGTTGCGGGCGGTGCGGACCGACCCCGTGTCGGCAAATGCCGTCAGGCGGAACTCGGGCGTCACGCGGTAGTTCACGTCGACATTCAGCAGCCAGCCTTCGTCGCCACCGGCTTCGTTGACCGGATAGGCACGCACGCCGGCCGGACCACCCAGATAGAACTTCTCTGACGAATCCAGGTTGTCGCTCGCGAACTGTCCGGTCAGGGCGGCGGTCAATGCCAGGCGCGGGGTCAGGGTCTGTTGACGGGTCACGTTCCAGTACAGCTTCTGGTAGCTGCCTGCCGCGCGCGGGCCGATGGCATCGGTCTGCGAGCTGCCCGGGTCATTCAGGCGCAGGCGTCCGGCCGTCACGATGGCGGAGTAGGCCGTCAGGCCGCCGCCCTGGAAGCTGTCATACCGGCTGCCGGTCACGCCGCCGCTGACCGTACGCGTGCGTTTGTCGCTGACGGTCAGGCCCTGCGCTTCGTTGTCGTAATCGCGCTGGTCGGCGGCGCCGACCAGATTCAGGTTGTGCAGGCGGCCGCGCAGCAGCGGGTAGCTGGCCGTCAGGCCGGCGGTGGTCGAATCGCCTTCCGCGTTCAGGCGCGAAAAGTCGCCTTTGAGTTCATAGTCGAGCCGCGATGCGTTCACGCCCAGCTTCAGACCTTCGACACCGACCGGGGCCACGTAGGCGACGCGGCCATACTTCAACCCTTCGCTGGCCAGGACCCGAACGCTGGCCTGGTCGCCGAACCCCAGCGGATTGTTCAGGTTCAGTGCGCCCGATGCCTGGAATTCGCCGGTGCTGCGCGCGCCGGTGTTGCCCGCATCGACAAAGCCGTCCACGCGGGGGCCGTCTGCCAGGCGCAGGATCAGGTCGGTATCGCCCAGCTGCCTGCCCGCATCCAGCGTGGCGCTGGCCTGCACACCCGGCAGGTCATTGAGCAGCAGCATGGCGCGTTCGACCGCATCGCTGCGGAAGGGCTGGCCAGGTTGCTGGCGCGACGTCAGGTAGCGTGCGGCGCGGTCCGCATCGAAGCGCGCAGGCGGATCGCCGGCTTCCACGCGCACCGATGAAAAGCGGCCTTCGATGACCTGGATGATCACGGTGCCATCGGCAATCTTTTGCGGCGGCAGAAACGCACGGGCCAGGTAGCCCGACGCGCGGTAGCTTTCCATGATCGCCTGGGTGGCTTTTTCCAGATCGGCCAGGGTGACTTGCTGGCCAATGAGGCCCGACAGGCTGTTCATCAGGACCGCTTCGTCCATCAGGCTCACGCCTTGCAGGACGACACGCTGCAGCTGGAAGGAGGTGCCGATGGGGGTGGCGGAAGGAGTGGGGCGGTCGGGGGCTGCGTCAGGCGCAGGTGCGGGGGTTCGTGGCTGCTGCTGTTCGATGCCTCGCAGAAGCGTACCGGCATCGGGAACCGCCTGGGCAAGGGCGGCGGTGGAAATGCAAAGCAATGCCGAACCGGCGAATGTCTGGACCTTCAAAACAGCTCCTGCCGCGTGGGCGTAAGGTGAAAATGCGTTTGAAGGTTAATCGGCCAACATTGGCAATGCGTGAGAGTTCGTACGAAAAATTACGCGCAGAGGTTAAGGGTATACCCTAGGTAAAAAGTTGCAATCTGGTAACTGCCTGTATCGACGCCATTTCCTGGATATATTTATGGACGCGCGCTAAGCCGTTGAATCGCCGAGCATTTTTTACATTTCGTCGCCAAAGCAACACTCTGTTTGCTAGCCGCATCTCATGCGTAAGAACTAGGACTACAGGCTTACCCTTAAGATAACGCGAGTTCATACCGCAGCGCGACTGCAGCGACCTATTTCCAGATGTGACAAAGCCGGCGGGGAGTAGGCATCCTACTCACCCGGCCGGCTCACAAGGGGGTCATCGGTGTGTCAGCGATCAGCGCTTCAGGCTTGTCACATACGCGCGCCACCCGCCAAAGGACGATACGTCTTGCGCGCCCTCGACTGCCCACGGCTCGCAAATGAAACCGTGCACCTGGCTGCCATCGGCCAGCGTCAGGCTGCCAATGCCTAACGGCGCCAACACCTGCTTCAGAAAGGCGCCGACCTGCGTCAGCGGCAGTTGCCATACTTCCACGGCGATGGCCACGCCGCCCTCATCCACCTTCACCAGGCCTGGCTTGGGCGGCACGGTATTGGGCAGGGCATACAGGCGATAGGTCGGCGCAGTCGTCGTGGCTTCCACGAACTGCGCGCCCAGGTCGGTCAGCTGCCAATTCAGGGGCATGCCGGTCAGATGCGCGCCGACGACGGTAATCGGCAAACTGAGCGGCATGGGGGGAAGAATCGCACGGGGTTCCGGGAGCGGCTCTCCGGTTGCGCCCAGCGTCAGGCCAGTGGCGTGGTGGAAACGCTGTCCCAATTGGGCCAGCCGCCAGTCGGAACCGCCCTTGCCGATCAGGGTAATGCCAAAGGGCAGGCCGTCGGGCCGCATCGACGCCGGCACCGCCAGCGCCGCCCATTGCAGCAGGTTGACGAAGTTGGTGTAGCGGCCCAGGCGGCGGTTGGCGCCGATCGGGTCGGCCAGCATCTGTTCGATGGTGGGATGCGTGGGCGCGGTAGGCACCACCAGCAGGTCGATGTCCTGCCAGATCGGCGCAAGGCGCACGCGTGCCTCTTCCAGCCGGATCTGCATTTCGAGCACGTCGGCCGCGCTGTACCGGGCGCCCGCGCCAATGATCGTGCGGACCGGTTCGATCACGGCTTCGGGCTGCGCGTCGAAAAACGCCTGGATGGCCTGGTAGCGTTCGGCCACCAGCGCGCTTTCGTACAGCCACTGGGCAACCTCGTTCAGGGGGGCATCATCGATGGCGACGGCCGTGCCGCCCAGTTCGACCAGCTTGGCGCACGCGGCCTGGAAGGCGGCTTCCGACAGCGTGTCGTCCGCAAAGTCGGGCACGGCCGGTACGCCGAACCGAAACGTCGACGGCATGGCCGTCAGGTCGTAGGGCAGGGTGGTGCCTGCCACCATCACGTTCAGCGCATCGACGGCCTCCGCCACCGTGCGCGCAAAGATGCTGGCGGTGTCGAAACTGCGCGACGCGGGGTAGACCCCGGCGCTGCTCAGCAGGCCAAGCGAAGGCTTGAGGCCCACGATGTTGTTGAAGCCCGCCGGTACGCGGCCGGAACCTGCCGTGTCCGTGCCCAGCGCAATGTCGGCTGCGCCCGTGGCCACCGCCCAGGCGGATCCGCTGCTCGATCCGCCGCTGACATATTCCGGACGAAGCGCATTGGGCACGGCGCCGAATGGCGATCGCGTGCCATTCAGGCCGCATGCGAATTGGTCCAGATTGGTCTTGCCGACGATGGCCGCACCGGCATCGAGCAGTTTCTGCACCACATCGGCGCTCTTGTGCGGGGTGTAGGCAAACTCCGGCGCACCGCAGGTCGTCGGGATGCCCGCGACATCAATGTTGTCCTTGATCGCAACGCGTCGGTTGGCAAGGGGACCCGTGGTCAGGGTTTGAATCGGGGCAGCGAAATGGCGGATCCAGGCGGACATGATGTTCTCTTTCCAAAGGTGATCCTGACAAGCAAGGCGCGTACCAGTTGTGTACAAGTCTGTACGCAGGAGCAAGCACAGGGGACTGTCAGTGTGCTTGCTGCGCCACCGGCGGCGCCCTCAATCCGCGGCAGACCCCGTCCACCGGTAATCGGGATCCCCGAAGGTGGTGCGCAGCAGATCAATGAACACTCGCACACGTTGCGGCAGATGCTTGCGCTGCGCAAAGACGGCGTGGATGCCATTGGGCGGCGCGGCGTAGGCGTCCAGCACCGTCACCAGGCGGCCCTGCGCCAGGTCGTCTTCCACTTCCCACATCGATCGCCAGGCCAGCCCGCGGCCGGCCAGGGTCCAGGCATGCAGCACCGCACCATCGGTGCATTCCATGTTGCCTGATACCCGGTGCGCAACGACCTTGTCGTCGATGCGGAACAGCCAGCCGCGGGCCTGGTTGCCGCCTGTGCCGAACGACAGGCAGTTGTGCCGCGTCAGGTCGTCCGGATGGTCAGGCGTGCCGTGCTCCGCCAGATACGCCGGCGCGGCGACCACCATGCGGCGGTTGTCGGCCAGCCGCACGCTCACCAGGCTGGAATCTTCCAGGTCGCCGATCCGGATGGCGCAGTCGAAGTTGTCGCTGATCAGGTCCACCAGCCGGTCGCTCAGGTCCAGCGTGACCGTAATGCCGGGGTACGCGTCGATCAGCCGAGGCAGCAGCGGTGCGATGTGGCGTCGGCCAAAGCCCGCAGGCGCCGTCACGCGCAAGGCACCACTGGGCGTGCCGCCGCCGGCCGATACGGCGTTCTCGGCGCCTTCCATGGCCGTCAGGATGCGCTGGCATTCTTCAAAGAAGGCGCCGCCTTCGGCCGTCAGCGAGATGCGGCGGGTGGTCCGCTGCAGCAGCTTGACGCCCAGCCGGGCCTCGAGCGCGTCGATGCGCCGTCCGATGACGGCAGGCGCCACGCCTTCCAGGCGGGCGGCGGCCGACAGGCTGCCCCGCAAGACGGCGGCGACGAAAGTTTCGATCTGTTTGAAGCGGTCCATGCGTCCCAGTGTAATCAGGACGCCCCGCCGCCAAGCAGCGCCGTCAGGCGATCGATGTCCAGCGGCTTGGTCAGATGCTGATCGAAGCCGGCTTTCAGGCAGCGCTGCACGTCGGCTTCCATGCCATATCCCGTCAGTGCAATCGCCAGCTTGCCGCCGGTGCGATCGAACATGCGCAGCACGTCGATGCCATCCCCGTCGGGCAGGCCCATGTCGCTGACCAGCGCATCGAACGTATTCGAGGCCAGCGTGTTGCGGGCGTCGACCACCGACACGGCCACTTTCACGACGTAGCCCAGTTCACTCAGAAGGAACTGCATGGCCTCGGCGGTATCGGCGTTGTCCTCGACCAGCAGGATGCGTACCGGTGCACGCCGCGATCCGGCGGCCACGGGCGGCCGGGCGCCGGTTTCCCCCTCGCGCGCATCGCCCGCATAGTCCAGGGTCAGGGCAAACGTCGCGCCCCGGCCCACGCCGTCGCTGTGCACGTTCAATGTGCCGCCATGGCGCTGCGCCAGTGAACTGGCGATCGCCAATCCCAGGCCCAGCCCGCCGCGCATTTCGCCGGGCTCGTTGTCGCCCTGGTCGAAGGCATTGAAGATGCGCTTGAGCGCTTGCTGCTGGATGCCGATGCCGGTGTCGGATACCTCGACCGTGACCTTGCCGCGCCGCGGCGGCAACAGCGTGATGCGGATGGTGCCTGCCTTTTGGGTGAACTTGATCGCGTTCTTGAGCAGGTTCCAGAGCACCTGCTGCAGACGGGCGGGGTCGGCTTGCACGATCACGGGCGTCGGCAGGGGCGCATAGAGCAATGCGATGCCCTGGGCCGCCGCTTCGTCGCGGAACAGATCCGCCATGCCGCCCAGCAGCGTCACCAGATCGGTGGGCTCGAAGTGCAGCGTCAGCTTGTCGTTCACGATCTTGGAAATGTCGAGCAGGTCGTCGATCAGCCTCGCTTCGATCTCGACGTTGCGCTTGATCAGCCCCACGCTGCGGCGCGCCTTGGGGGGCAGGTCGGTCTGCATGTCCAGCGCCTGCGCCGCCGCATAGATGGGGCCGAGCGGCGTGCGCAGTTCATGCGAGAGCACCGCCAGGAAGTGGTCCTTGGCGCGGTTCGCGTTCTCGGCCTGTTCCTTCGCAGTCTCCAGCAGGTCGGCGGCCACGCGGGTGTCGGTCATGTCACGGACGATGCGCGAAAAGCCGCGCACTTCACCGGCGTCGCCGAAGATGGCGGTGGTCACCACCGATCCGTAGAAGGTCGTGCCGTTCTTGCGGCGCAGCCATCGTTCTTCGGACGTGCTGCGCATGGCGCCGATCAGCGCCAGTTCCTGGGACAGGGCCTGGGACATCGCCTGCGGCGTGCCACGCGGCGTCTCGTCCGGCGTAAAGAACATGTCGTAGGTCTTGCCGAGCACTTCGTCAGCGCTGTACCCGAACATCCATTCCGACGCCTGGTTCCAGCTTTCGATCACGCCCGTGTTCGACATGGCGATCACGGAGTAGTCGCGCAAGGCGTCGATCAGCTGGCCGAAGTAGGTTTCCCGCTCGCGCAGCTTGCGTTCGGCATCCTGGCGCGACCGCTTTTCGGTAGCCTCGGCCAGCGCGCGTCGCACCACGATAGGCAGGCGCTCCAGGCGCTGCTTGAGCACGTAATCGGTTGCGCCTTCCTTGAGCATGTCGACGGCATGCTCTTCACCCAGCACCCCCGACACGAAAATGAAGGGCACGTGCTGCGGCCGCGACATCAGGATGCGCAGCGCTTCCGGCCCCGAAAACTGGGGCAGGTGGAAGTCGGACAGCACCAGGTCGTAGTCGCCGGTGTCCAGCGCCGCAATGAAGGTGTCAGCCGTATCGACCACCGTGACCTGGACATCAAGGCTCGCCAGCTCCAGGCGCTGCAGCGACAGATCGGCATCGCGCGGGGCATCCTCCACCATCAGTATGCGGATGATTCCGGTGTTCAGCGCGGCTTCGGCTTTGCCCAATTCGTTTATCCGTTGGCGGTGGCGCGGGCGCGCCGCAGCGACCCGGGAGGCGGTTCATTCAAGACCGCCCAGAACACGCCCAGGTCGCTGATCGCGCGGACGAAATCCTGAAAGATCACAGGCTTGACCACATACGCGTTCACGCCCAGATCGTAGGCGCGCACCAGGTCGCTTTCTTCATTCGACGAGGTCAGCATCACGACGGGCGTCGCCTTGAGCGTGGCATCGCTGCGAATCACCTTGAGCACTTCGAGCCCGTCCACCTTCGGCAGCTTCAGGTCCAGCAGGACGACGGCAGGGTTGCCTTCGTCGCGATTCGCATGGGCGCCGCGGCGTTGCAGGTAGTCGAGCGCATCCTCGCCATCGCGCGTGATGACGACATCATTGGCCAACTGGCTTTTCTCGAGCGCAATCAGCGTCAGTTCCAGGTCATGCGGGTTGTCTTCGACCAGCAAGATCGGTTTGAGCATGTTCAACCTCGTTTCTGGACCCGCGCGCCGGCGTTCGCCGACCCTGGGTCCGGGAGCGCGACAAAGAAGGTCGCACCCTTGTCGATTTCTGCTTCGGCCCACACGCGTCCACCGTGGCGTTCCACGATGCGCCGCACATTCGCAAGGCCGATGCCCGTCCCTTCGAAGTCTTCCATACGATGCAGACGCTGGAAGACCCCGAAAAGTTTCGGCGTGTACTTCATGTCGAAGCCCACGCCATTGTCTTTGACATAGAACACCGTCTCGCCGTCGCCCGGCATGGCGCCGATTTCGACATGGGCCCGCTCGCGCGTGCGGGTGTATTTGATGGCGTTGGAAATCAGGTTGCGCAGCGCCAGGTGCAGATACGCCGCATCTCCATAGGTGCGCGGCAAGGGGCGGATTTCCCACTCGATCTCGCGGTGCTGGATATCGGGCTGGAACTCGCGAACGATCTGGTCGATGACGGGCGTGAGGTCGACGCTCGACGGGCGCAGCGCATTGCGTCCCATCTGCGAAAAGGTCAGCAGCGAATCCACCAGGTTGCCGGCAAAGCGCGCCGAATCCCCGATGTTGCTCAGGAAACGGACGCCTTTCTCGGACAGCTTGCCGCCCTCGTATTCATCCAGCAGTTCCGCATATCCCGCAATGTGGCGCAGCGGCGCGCGCAGGTCATGCGACACGCTGTACGAAAACGCCTCAAGCTCCTTGTTGGTCCGGTCGAGCTCGTTGGCCATGTCGGCAAGCTCTTCGGCCTTGCGCAGCACGATGCCCAGCACCGCCGCGCGCAGTTCAGCCGCGGCATCGACCACGGCGCGATCCCACGGCCGCGACTGGCCACGCACTTCTTCCTGCCAGGACTGGAAGCTCTTGCGCGGGTGCAGCCGCAGCGTCCCGTTTTCCTCGTGCACGTCCTGCTTGCTCGGCGCGCCGGCCCACTCGATGGTGCGCAGCTGTTGCGGCCGGAACCACATGATGAAGTTCGGGTGAAGCTCGGAAATCGACACGGCGAGCACGCCGCTGGCCTGTTCGATGACCGGGTCGAAGTCCGGTTCGACCAGGCTCAGCCGGTCAGTGTGGAAGACGTCGCGCTCGGGCTGCGCCGCGATGTAGGCGCACAGGGCCTTGATCGTCATGCGATCGGGCGTTTCGCCAAAGGTCAGGCATTCGTCGCCCGATACGATGGCGGCGCCGGTCGCCTGCGCAAAATTCAGGAAGGTGTCGGGCATGTGATACAGCCCGCGCGCCACACTGTCGTGGTCGGCCATCGACGACAGCATGCGGACCAGCAACTGCCGCAGTTCCAGCCGGCGTCCGGTATCGGCATGGGCTTCGCGCGCCTCGACCTGCAGCGACACCATCTTGCCGAGCAGGTCGCAGGCGACGCGTGTCTGTACCGGCACCGTCAGCGCATCCGTGTTGTGGCACGAGATCATGCCCCACAGCCGGCCTTCGACGACGATCGAGATCGACATCGACGCCATCGTGCCCATGTTCCGCATGTATTCCAGATGCACGGGCGACACGCTGCGCAGCGCCACGTTGCTCAGGTCGGTCGGCCCGCCAGCAGGCCACTCCGGTGGCACCAGGCGCGACGGCACGTACCGGGCGTCCGGAATCACGCGGATCCGGTTGAGCACATACAGTTCTCGCGCCTGCGCCGGGATGTCGGCGGCCGGAAACTGCAGGCCCAGGAACGCGTCGTACCCCCGATCGACGCGCTCGGCGTTGACCCGGCCGTGGCCTTCCTCGTCGAAGGCGTAGGCGGTGACCCGCCCGAAGCCGGTCACCCGCTTGACCTCGGCCACGGCCAGCTCGCACACGGCATCGGTGGTGCGCGCTTGCTGCAGCTGCGTCACGAAGGAAATCAGCGACGGGTACATGGCCGCGGCGCCCAGCGTGCGCACGGTGGCCGGTTCGAACTCCGCCAACAACAGCGTGTCGATCGCATGGACGACCATGTCGAAGTCGCGCAGGGTGCCGTCGTCATGCCGCAGCGACGTGCTCAGGTGGTGCGGCGTGGCGGTGTGCGCCGTGAGCTGTTCAAGCTCGACGGCCAGCGGCGCGGCGTCGCGCTGCATCAGTTCGGCCAGCGTGCGCCCAAGCAGCGCCTCGGCCTTGAAACCAAGATGGGTCTCGACCGACGTGCTGGTCTGGACGACCGCCAGCGAGACACGATCCAGCACCAGCAGAAAGCCATGCGGTTGCACGCTGCCGGGGATGCGGATCGGTTCGTTTGCGCAGTTGTCGAGTTCGACCGTACTGAGTGTTCGACTCGTCTGGGTCACTAAGAATGTCGCCAAGGCCTTGGAGAGGCGCTAATGATAAGAAATATCCCTTATACGCTCCAGCGGCCTTGGCGATTTCGACACGTTTTGACGCCAAAAATTGTGTGTCTTGTTACGGATGCGAAAGGATTTGGTGAGCTTTGCTCCGCGATCTCGTGGCTGGCCGCGCTGGCTCAGCGCTGGCCCCGATGCGCCCAGGCGGTTGTGCGCTTTTCGATCACGGCGAACAGTTCGTACATGGCCATGGCCATGACCCCGATCACCATCAGCCCCGAGAAGGCCAGCGGCATCTTCATCGATGACCCGGCGGACACCAGCAGGTAGCCGATACCTTCGTTGGATGCGTTCATTTCCGACACGGTGGAACCGACGAAGGCCAGCGTGATCGCGACTTTGAGCGACGCAAAGAAGTAGGGCATGGACCGCGGCAGGCCGACCTTCAGCAGTACGTCCATGCGTTTGGCGCCCAGCACCCGCAGCACGTCTTCCAGCTCGGGTTCCAGCGTCGCCAGGCCGGTCGCGATATTGACCATGATCGGGAAGAAGGAAATCAGGAAGGCGGTCAGCATGGCCGGGCCGATGCCGATGCCGAACCACACCACCAGCACCGGCACGAAGGCGGCCTTGGGCAGGGCATTGAAGGCGGTCATGAGCGGGTACACGGCGGTGTAGGCCATGCGCGAGCTGCCGATCAGGAAGCCCAGCAGCACGCCCACCACGATCGAAATGCCAAAGCCGGTCATGGTCACCCAGAAGGTGCGCCACGCGTGGCCGGCAATGACCGGGGCATAGTCGATGGTGGCTTGCAGGATCTGCGACGGGCTGGGAAAGATGAATTCGGAAACGTTGAAGACGCGGCAGATGATCTCCCACAGGGCGATCACGGCCACGAGCAGGGCAAACGGAGCGGTGCGTTCGGCGAAACGGGTCATGGAATGGCTCTCAGGTCGAACGGACGTGGCCGATCTGGGTCCGCAGCTCAAGAACGATGCGGTTGAATTCGTCGGTGTAGGTGGTTTCGAGTTCGCGCGGGCGCGGCAACTCGACTTCGCGGCGCGACAGGATGCGGCCCGGACGCTTGCTCATGACATACACGGTGTCGGCAAGGAACACCGCCTCGCGCAGATCGTGCGTGACCAGGATCACGTTGAACCGCTGCTCGGTCCACAAATCGCGCAGCACGCACCACAGCTCTTCGCGGGTGAAGGCGTCGAGCGCGCCGAAGGGCTCGTCGAGCAGCAGCATTTTCGGTTCGTGGATCAGCGCGCGGCACAGCGACGCGCGCTGCTGCATTCCGCCCGACAGTTCCCAGGGAAACTTGTCTTCATAGCCGGACAATCCCACGGTCGCGAGCAGCTTGCTGGCGCGGGCCATGTGTTCGTCCCGCTTGGCGCGGAAGGTGGAGCGATGCGGCTCGACGATTTCGAGCGGCAGCAGAATGTTGTCGATGGTGGTGCGCCAAGGCAGCAGCGTGGGCGCCTGGAAGGCCATGCCGGCAATCTTGAGCGGGCCGGTCACGGGCTGGCCTTCGACCCTGACCGTGCCGCGCGTGGCCATCTTCAGGCCCGTCGTCAGCTTCATGAACGTGGACTTGCCACAGCCCGACGGGCCGACGATGGCGACGAATTCGCCCTGATTGATGGACAGCGTCACGTCTTCGACGGCATATTCGCCGGCGCGGGCCAACACGTCGGTATAGGCCAGCGAGACGTGCTGGAAATCGACAAAAGGAGTCATGGAAAGCTACGCAAAAGTGGCCCCGCGCATAACGGCCGGGGCGGGCGGCGGGGAAACATCATCGGCATGCCGACATCCGGCATGCCTGCCTGAAGGTGCTTCGTGCGATCGGTCCGCTCGCTCAGTTCTTGGCGCGCAGCACGCCGGCGGTCAGGTCCTTCGCGGGCAGGAAGGACCGGTCAAAGGCCAGGTCCGGGTTGACCGGCGTCTTGGTTGCATAGGTGCTGGCCACTTGGGAGGCCATCAGCGCCATGCGGCCCGGGTTGATGTCGCCAAAGCCTTCGGCGCGCGCGTCCGGCGTGTCGATGGCCGTCTGGATCGCCAGGCGCAGGCGCTTCAGTTCCAGCGGCTCGTCGATGATGCCGTCGCGCTCTTTCACGGTCTTGATCGATGCGGCCGGATCGGCGATCACGTCACGGGTGGCCTTGGTGATAGCGCGCAGGAAGCCCTTGACCGCTTCCGGGTTGTTCTTGGCGAATGCGCGGTCGGCAATGATGGCGTTGCCATACAGCTTCACGCCGTATTCGGGAAACAGCATGATGTCGATGTCGCTGTCCTTCACGCCGCGGGCGTTCAGGTTCAGCAACGACGTGAAGTAGAAGCCGGTGATGGCGTCCACGTCGCCGCGCGCCAACATCGTTTCGCGCAGGGCCGGTTCCATGCTGACCCAGTTCACCTTCTTGTCGTCGATCTTGTTGGCCTGAGCAAAAATCGGGAAGGACCGGCGGCCGCCGTCGAACGACGGTGCGCCGATCTTCTTGCCTTCCAGGTCCTTGGGCGTCTTGATCGCGGCTTTCTTGAGCGAGAACACGGCGGCTGGCGTGTTGTTGTAGACCATCATCACACCGGTCGGCTGGTTGGGTGCCGTCGGGTTGTTGCCCTGGAATTCCATCAGCGCGGCCAGGTCGGCAAAGCCCATTTCATAGGCGCCCGAAGCCACGCGGTTGACCGCGCCGCCCGAACCGTTGCCCGCGTCGATCGTGACGTCGAGCTTTTCCTGCTTGAAGTAGCCTTTCTTGGCCGCCACCAGGAAGATCGCGCTGGGGCCTTCGAAACGCCAGTCGAGCTGGAAGCGGATCTTGGTGTCCTGCGCCGCGGCCGGCGCTGCCCACGCGCCGGCCATCGCGACGACGAGGCTGGCGAGCACGGCACGACGGCCCAGAGTGCGGGAGAAATGCTTCATGATGGTCGTTCCTCAAGTCACGCCGGCTGGACGGTGCCGCCGGCTGTCAGGTTTTCTGGATGGTTGTGACCCCTCGGCCCCGCCGAAGCGGTCCCTGTCCTGGTGCATTGCACTCACCAGGCTGGTGCCAAAGAGTATTGCAAGGTGTTAAAGCAGGAACCGTGCCCATCTGTGTACCACGCATTGCGCACCACCTTCGCCCATCCGGGCAGTGCGGTATCGTTGCGGCTCAGCCTTCCAGGATCCCGACCATGTGCCAGCTTCTCGGCATGAACTGCAATACCCCGACCGACATCGTCTTCAGCTTCACCGGGTTTGCGTACCGGGCCGGACGCACGGGCGAACACATCGATGGGTGGGGCATCGCGTTCTTCGAAGGGCGCGCCGTGCGCCATTTCGTGGATCACCAGGCCGCGCTGGTATCACCGATTGCCGATCTGATCCGGCGCTACCCGATCAAATCGACCAACGTCATCGCGCACATCCGCAAGGCAACGGTCGGATCCGTCATTCTCGAGAACTGCCATCCCTTCATCCGCGAGATGTGGGGCCGGTACTGGGTGTTCGCACACAACGGCGACCTCAAGGATTACCACCCCGAACTGGACGGCCCCTACCAGCCAGTGGGGTCCACCGACAGCGAACGGGCCTTCTGCTGGATTCTGCAATCGCTGCGGGCGCGTTTTGCGTCGCGGCCGTCGCGCGAGGTGCTCGCCGAGGCGCTGCGCGGCCTGTGCGCCGGGATCGCAACGCACGGCACTTTCAACATGATGCTGTCGGACGGCACCGAGCTGTATGCGCACTGCTCCACGCGCCTGCACTACCTGGTGCGCCAGCATCCCTTCGCCACGGCCAGCTTGTCCGACGACGAGGTCACGGTGAACTTTGCCGAGGTGACGACGCCCGACGACCGGGTGGCCGTGATCGTGACCGAGCCGCTGACGGCGAACGAAACCTGGCTGCCGTTCGCGTCGGGCGAACTGAAAGTGTTCGTGGACGGCGCACCAGTTTGATGCGCTGGCCGGCGCCAGCGCTTCGTTATGGTGCGCTCAGGTGTCAGCGGCCAGTCGTTCCAGAAAGTCCAGGGTCAACTCCGCCGCCAGTTGCGCGTCGTCGGCCGTCATGATTTCGAGCGGGTTGTGGCTGATGCCGCCATTGCCGCAGCGGGTGAACAGCATGGTGACGGGCGCGACCTCGGCCAGTTTCATGGCGTCGTGGCCCGCGCCCGAGGGCAGGGCGCAAGCCGGCAGGCCCCGTGCCGAAATAGCCTCTGACCAGTACGCCATTTCGTGCGGCGCGCAAGGCGCGGCGGCGGCCCGCATCAGTTCTTCGGTCACCACCGAGATCTGGCGGCGCGCGCAGATTGCCGCGATCTCGGTCTCCAGATCGGCCACGGCCGCATCCCGCACGGCGTTGTCGGCCGCGCGTATGTCCAGCGACACCGTGCAGGCGCCCGGGATGACGTTGACCGACCCGTTCGGGACTGTGAGTACGCCTACCGTTCCTACCAATGACGGCGTGCCGGCGCAGCGCCGCTCCACCGCCAGCACGATCTCGGCCGCCGCGCACGCCGCGTCCCGCCGCATGTCCATGGGCGTCGTCCCGGCATGGCTGGCCACGCCGCGCAGCGTCAGCAGACGCCGCAAGCTGCCCGCGATCGACGTGACCACGCCCACCGGCAGGTTGCGTTCGAACAGGACCGGGCCCTGCTCGATGTGCACTTCAAAGTAGTGCTTGAGCCGTGCCACGTCCACCGCGGCCGCGTCTATCGCCTCGGGGTCCAGGCCTGCCGCCCTCAAGGCATCCCGCATGGCGATGCCTTGCGCATCGACCGCGTCCAGCACGGCCGGATCGAAGCGGCCCACATAGGCCGACGACCCCAGGAAGGTGCTGCCGTAGCGCACGCCTTCTTCCTCGGCAAACGCCACCACGTCCAGGTCATAGGGCAGGCGGCGGCCGGCGCGGTGCAGATGCTCGACCAGCACGATGGGCAGCAGCACGCCCAGGCGGCCGTCGTACTTGCCGCCGTTGCGCACCGTGTCGTAATGGCTGCCGGTGGAGACCAGCGCGGGCGCGTCAATGGCCGGATCGGCGCGGTACCGTCCGACCACATTGCCGACGGCATCATGGCGCACGCTGTCGAATCCGGCGGCCTGCATCCAGGTCGCGATCTGCGAGGCGGCCGCGCGATGCGCCGGGGTCAGGTAGGTGCAGGTCAGATCGTCCGGGGAATCGGAATGGCTCGCCAGCGTTTCGGCCCACTGCATGATCTGCTCGCCAAAGGCCCGCGGCTGCGGCAGGCGATCGGCCAGACGGATCTCGGCAATGCGGTCGATCTGGCGCAGCGCTTCCTTGAACTCCTGGTCGGGCGCATGCCGCAGCCGACGTTGCCACGCCGCGATGATCTGCGTGCGTGTCAGGCCCGCACCCGTTGGGCCGCGCACGGCGATGATGAACGGAAAACCGAACCGTGCACGGTAATCGGCGTTCAGTGTCTGGAGCGTCGCGAACTCTTCGGGCGTGCACGCGTTCAGCCCGGCGCGCGCCTGTTCACCGGCCGAGTCGGCTGTCAGTTCGCCAGCAATGGCTGCACGGCCGGCCAGTTCCGGGTGCGCGCGAATCAGGGCAAGCTGTTCATCGCGGCTCGCTTCCCGCACCGCCGTGGCCAGCGCCAGCTTGAGCGCTGCCGCCGACTTGAACGGGCGACGCGCGGCGGCGCGTTCCATGACCCACGGGCTATGTTCGTACAGGCCGTCCAGGCGCTGGGTGAAGTCGTCCAGGCTGGCCGCGTTCAGCACGTCCAGGGTCAGCGGAGCCGGGACGGATGCGCCGGGCAGGGGGAGCGACGAGGGCGACGGTGGCGTGGAAGAAGGCGTGGTCATCACAGGGCGGTAGAAGGGTAGGGGTGGTGCTGCTGCCAGTGGCGCGCGATGTCGATGCGTCGGCACACCCACACGTCGGGGTGCTTTTCCAGGTGGTCCAGGAAACGCTGCAGGCCGCGAAAGCGCCCGGGACGCCCCAGCAGGCGGCAGTGCATGCCGATCGACAGCATGCGCGGGGACTCGGCGCCTTCGTCATACAGCACGTCAAAGCTGTCGCGCAGGTAGTCGAAGAAGTGGTCGCCCGTGTTGAAGCCCTGCGGCGTGGCGAACCGCATGTCGTTGGTATCCAGCGTGTAGGGCACCACCAGATGCGGCACGGTGCCGCCCTGGGCGGCTTCGACCTGGGTCCAGAAGGGCAGGTCGTCGCCGTAATAGTCGCTGTCGTACACATAGCCCCCGTGTTCCACCACCAGCTTGCGGGTGTTGGGGCTGTCGCGGCCGGTGTACCAGCCCAGCGGCCACTGGCCCCCGGTCAGGCGATGCACGATCTCGGTGCCAATGCGCATGTGCTCGCGCTCGGTGGCCTCGTCCATGCCCTGGTAATGGATCCAGCGCCAGCCATGGCAGGCGATCTCGTGCCCCAGGTCCACAAACGCTTGGGTGACTTCCGGATGGCGTTCCAGCGCCATGGCCGCGCCGAACACGGTCAATGGCAACCCTCGCTTTTCGAACTCTTTCAGGATGCGCCAGACGCCCACGCGCGAGCCGTATTCATAGATCGACTCCATGCTCATGTGGCGGTCGGGGTAAGCCGCCGCGCCAACGATTTCGGACAGGAACTGTTCCGAGGCCGGATCGCCATGCAGCACTGAATTTTCGGCGCCTTCTTCATAATTCAGGACGAACTGCACGGCGACGCGGGCGCGGCCTGGCCAACGGGCGTCGGGAGGAGTGCGGCCGTAGCCGACAAGATCGCGGGGATAGGAAGTCATGGAAGAAGGTGGCTGCTGAGCGACCTGAAACTATATACACTTTTTGGCTGGGGCCGAACCGGCTTTGGCTTACTTGCACCCACCCGGGTGCACTCACTCAGGCGCACCCACTCAGGAATCCCATGGGCAAATTGACCACTCACGTTCTCGACACCGCGCACGGCTGCCCCGCCGCCGGGCTGACCATCGATCTGTATCGCTTGAATGACGTCGCCGACCCCGCGTCCGCCGTGCTGCTCAAGCGGGTCGTGACCAATGACGATGGCCGGATCGACGGCCCGCTGCTGGAAGGCCCGGACTTCGTTGTGGCGGCCTACCGCCTGGTGTTTGCTGCCGGTGCGTACTTCGCCGCGCGCGGTATCGACCTGCCCGAACCGCGGTTTGTGGATCGTGTTGCGCTGAACTTCGGCATTGCCGACGCCAGCCAGCACTTCCATGTGCCGCTGCTGGTCAGCCCATGGAGCTGGAGCACCTATCGGGGGAGCTGAGCCCCGCGTCAGCCCGCCGGACCCCGCTGCGGAGTCACGGTGGGCCCGATGCACGCCACGATCTGCTCGCGCAGCCACCGCACCGGTGCCTCGCGCCGGGCCCGCGCATGCCACAACAGGCAGTACTGCAGGGGCGGCAGGGCGACCGGCAAGGGCAGCACCTTGACCGGCAACGAGCTTGCAAAGAACTGCGTGAAGCGCTGGCCTGTCGTCAGCAGCAGGTCGGTCTGCGTCAATACATACGGAATCACGCTGAACACCGGAAATTCCAGGGCGATGCGGCGCGTGTGGCCGGCGCGCGCGAGCAGCGTATCCACCGTGCTGCGCAGGCCGGGCCGCATGGCCGTGGGCGCCGCATGCTGCGCCTGGAAATAGGCGGCGGCAGTCAGGGGCCGATCCGCCAGCGGGTGATGGCTGCCCATCATCACCACCAATTCGTCGTCCATGATCGGCAAGCGGTGCAATTGCGCGGGCGGATCGGGCCAATTGGCGATCACCAGATCCAGCCGGCCATCCGCCAGTTTTTCGGCATAGTCCTGGTCGTCGGTCAGCGGGTGCACGGTCAAGCGGATGTCGGGAGCAAGCTGGCGCAAACGCCCCGCCAATCGCGGCAACAGCATCGGGTCCAGATAGTCCGGCGCCGCCAGATGCAGCTCGCCTTCGGCGCGCTGCGGATCGAAGCGGGGCGGCGGGGCCAGGAAATGGTCGGCCTGCAGCAACAATTCGCGGGCGGGCGCTTCCAGCGACAAGGCGGTTGCCGTCGGTACCACGCCGCCCGCTGCACGTACGAACAAGGTGTCCCCGGTCAATCGCCGCAGCCGCGCCAGCCGCGCCGACAGCTGCGGCTGGCCTACCCCGAGACGGATGGCCGCGCGCGACACGTGCAGGGTATCGAGCAGGGTCAGGAAAGCCTGGACATCGGCCAGACTGAGCCGGGACAGGTCGCTGCGAGGCGTGGTCGGAGAAGTCGCGGGCGTTGGCATGGAAGGTCTGATGCGTTCTGGCTGTGGTGGCGGGAAATCGGCGGACTGTCTGGCGCTGATACGGCCTTGGCCGATGTCTCATCATCAATAGATGATGAGCGTTATCGCAGAAACAGGATGATAGCGCCGCGCGGTCAGCGTATGTTGTGAGACTGCACGCCCTTTTCCAGCTTGCCGCCGATCCTGGCGGACCTCCGGTGCCCGCCATGACTGCTGCCTCTCCCGATTCCTCTGTCAACGCCGCGTCGCCATCGGCCTTGCCATCGCCATCGCCATCGCCATCCGCCGCTGCGTCGGAACGCCCCATCCGCTTCTGGCTGGGCGACCGGCAGGTCAGCGTCGACCATGCGCCGCCCACGCTGACCCTGCTCGAATGGATGCGCGAGCGTGGCGGCTGTGCCTCGGTCAAGGAAGGTTGCGCCGAGGGCGATTGCGGTGCGTGCACCGTGGCCGTCACCGACCTGAACGCTGACGGCGAACCGCAGGTCCGCGCCGTCAATGCCTGTATCCAATTCCTGGGCACCCTGGATGGCAAGGCCGTGCAAAGCGCACAGGACATCGCGACCCCCGACGCGCTCCACCCGGTGCAGCAGGCCATGGTCGATTGCCACGGGTCGCAATGCGGCTTCTGTACGCCGGGCTTTGTCATGTCGATGTTCGCGTTGTACGAAACCCGGCGTGCCGCGGCCGATCCCGAGGTCAGCCGCGACGACGCCTTGCGCGCACTGTCGGGCAATCTGTGCCGCTGCACGGGGTATCGGCCGATTGTCGACGCGACGCGCGCCATGTGCGCCGCACCGTGGCAGGGGCCCGACATGGCACTGTGGAAGACGCGTCTGGCAGCGGTCGCCGCGGACGGCGATGCGGTGTTCGCGTCGGGTGCCGACGTGGCGACGCAGTGGCCGGGCCATGCCGCCGGCCGCTTCTACGCGCCGCGGACGCTGCGTTCCTTGAGCGCGGTGCTGTCCGAACGGCCGCAGGCGCGCATTGTTGCCGGGTCGACCGATGTCGGCCTGTGGGTGACCAAACAGCATCGCGCAGTTGGTGACGTGGTGTGGCTCGGCGCGGTACGCGAGCTGCAGGGCATGCAGGAGATGTCTGGCGACGCGGCCGCGGCAGTCTGGGGCGACGGCACACCCGTCCTGGAGATCGGCGCCGCTGTCAGCCTGAGCGATGCGCTCGACGCCTTGTTGCCGCACTTGCCGAACTGCGCCAGTTACTTCGATCGTTTTGCATCCACGCCGATTCGCAACGCCGGCACGCTGGTCGGCAACCTGGCAAATGGCTCGCCCATCGGCGACTGCCCGCCGCTCATGCTGGCCCTGGGCGCGAGCCTGGTGCTGCATCGTGGCGGCGTGGAACGCGTCGTGCTGCTCGACGACTTCTACCTGGGCTACCAGAAGAACTGTCTGCTGCCCGGCGAGTTCGTGCGCGCGGTGCGCGTGCCCGTGCCGGCCAATGTCGACGTCCATGCCTGGAAGGTATCGAAGCGCCTGGAGCAGGACATCAGCGCAGTGGCCGTCGCCACGGCATTCCGGCTCACCGGCGGCAAGGTCTCTCAGGTCCGGATCGGTGTGGGTGGCATGGCCGCTGTCCCGAGCCGCGCCCCCAGGACCGAGGCGGCGTTGGCGAGCCTGGACGTGGCGACGCACGCCGTCATGCCCGCGGCGCAAGGGCCGTTGGCGGATGCCCTGCACACCTTGCGCAACGAATTCGCGCCGCTCGATGACTTGCGCGCCAGCGCCGCGTACCGCCGCGACGTCGCGGCCAATCTGCTGCTCCGATCCTGGCTTGCCCTGTCCACCGCGTCCGGCGCCGCGCCATCTGCCGCATCCGGCCACACGCTTGCCGACCTGTCGCCCGTCCTGATGGAGATCACGCCATGAACGCACCTGACCGCCCCGGCGTCCTTGCGCTACCCGTCGACGCGCGCAGTTGCGGCACGTCGCCCGCCCATGAAGCCGCCCACTTGCATGTCAGCGGCCGCGCTTTGTATGTCGACGATGTGGCCGAGCCGCAAGGCACGCTGTTCGTTGCGCCCGTGCTGTCGCGCGTGGCGCATGGCCGCCTGCGCGGCATCGACCTCGCCGCGGCGCAAGCCTTGCCGGGCGTGGTGCGCATCATCGTCGCGGCCGACCTGCCCGGCACCAATCTGCTGGGTTCGGCGCAAGACGAACCCGTGCTGCCCGCCGAGATCGTGGAATACGTCGGCCAGCCCATTGCGCTCGTGGTCGCGCGCAGCGCCAAGGCCGCGCGGGTGGCGGCGCGTGCGGTGGTGGCGGATATCGAGCCGCTCGTTCCCATCCTGAGCATCGATGCGGCATTGAAAGCTGAAGCCTATGTGCTGCCGCCGGTGCATCTGGTCGAAGGCGACGTACCCGCAGCACTGGCCGCCTCCCCGCACGTGCTGAAGGGCGAATTTGCAGTAGGCGGTCAGGAACAGTTCTATCTGGAAGGGCAGATAGCGCTGGCCTTGCCGGGCGAAGACCGCACGATGAAAGTGCTGTCGTCCACCCAGCACCCGGGCGAAGTCCAGCACTGGGTCGCACACGCCTTGCACGTGCCCACGCACTCCGTGCAGGTTGAATGCCGGCGCATGGGCGGCGGCTTTGGCGGCAAGGAAACGCAGGCCGGCCAGATCGCGGTCTGGGCCGCCGTGGCGGCGTGGCTGACACAGGCGCCATGCAAGATGCGGCTGGACCGCGATGACGACTTCCTGATCACCGGCAAGCGGCATGACTTCACCGGCCGATGGACGGTGGGCTTCGACGACGACGGGAAGGTACGCGGCATCGACATGCTGCAGGCTGCGCGTTGTGGCTTTTCGGCCGACCTGTCGGGTCCGATCGCCGACCGCGCCATCTTCCACACCGACAACGCCTACTTCCTGCCCGCAATCGCCATCCACAGCTATCGCTGCAAGACGCACACGCAATCGAACACCGCGTTTCGCGGCTTTGGTGGACCGCAAGGTGTGGCGATGATCGAAGCCATCATGGACGACATTGCGCGGCATCTGAACCTGGATCCGCTGGCCGTGCGCACCGTGAATCTGTATGGTGATGCGCCGCGCAATCGCACCCACTACGGCATGGAAGTCGAAGACAACATCCTGCCCGACCTGCTGCCCCGGCTGGCCGACGATTGCAAGTACGCTGAACGTCGCGCCGCCATCGCCGCATGGAACGCCACGCACCCGGTCATCAAGCGCGGCATTGCGATCACGCCGGTCAAGTTCGGCATCTCGTTCACGGCCACGATGTTCAACCAGGCCGGCGCATTGGTGAACGTGTACACGGATGGCTCGGTCACGGTCAATCACGGCGGAACCGAAATGGGGCAGGGCCTGCACACCAAGGTCTGCCAGATCGTGGCGGACACGCTGGGCATCAGCCTCGACAAGGTCCGCATTACCGCGACCGACACCGGCCGCGTGCCCAATGCATCGGCCACGGCCGCATCGAGCGGCACCGACCTGAATGGCCGCGCAGCGGAATTTGCCGCCATTGAAATCCGTGAACGGCTGCGCCGCTACGTTGCGCAGGCGCATGACGTGGCATTGGACGATATCGCCATCCGCGCCAACGCCGTGCACCTGCCCGGCAAGACCTTGCCCTTTGTGCAGGTCGTGCAGCAAGCCTATGCCGCGCGCGTGTCCCTGTGGTCCGACGGCTATTACGCGACGCCCAAGATCCACTACGACCGCGTGACCATGCGGGGCCGGCCGTTCTACTACTTTGCCTATGGGGCGGCCGCCTGCGAAGTGGCCATCGACACGCTCACCGGCGAGACCCGCCTGCTGCGTGCCGACATCCTGCATGACGTGGGCCGCTCCATCAATCCGGCGATCGACATCGGCCAGATCGAAGGCGGTTTTGTGCAGGGCGTGGGCTGGCTCACGTCCGAAGAACTGGTGTGGAAGGCCGACGGCCTGCTCGCCACACATGCGCCGTCCACCTACAAGATCCCGACCGCGGCCGATGTGCCCGAGCAGTTTTCCGTGACCTTGTGGCACGAGGCCAATCGCGAAGACAACGTGTTCGGATCCAAGGCAGTGGGCGAGCCGCCGTTCATGCTGGGGTTTGCGGCGTTCTTTGCAATTCGCGACGCGGTTGCGGCGGCGCGGGCGGATCGGGTCGCTGGTTTGCCCAGCGCAGGCGATGGCCGGACGACGACCGGCGCGGCGACGGCGTCAGAGGCGGGCACCGCGTCGCGTCCATTGACGATATCCGATGCACGCGTACCGCTGTCCGCCCCCGCCACACCGGAAGCGGTGCTGCGTGCGGTGTCCTCGTGAGCCATCGCGTGCAGAACGTTGCGCATGACAACGAATGGCGGATCGTCGTTCATGCTTAACGACTCGCTATTGCCGGTCTCGGCGCACGCGTATGCGGTCGCTTGTCGCGACGCGGCACGCCCGGCCTGCGTGGTGCGGATTACTGCCGTACATGGCAGCGTGCCTCGCGCCACCGATGCGTCGCTGGTGGTGGATGCAACCGGCTTTGGCGGCACGATAGGCGGCGGACACCTTGAACTGGAAGCCATCCGGCTGGCTCGGGAAAAGCTGGAGAATCATGGCGGCTTTCCTGTCGACTTCCCCGTCGACAATCGCCGATTTCCGTTAGGCCCGTCGTTGGGCCAGTGCTGTGGCGGGGCGGTCGAATTGCGATTTTCGCCGTTGACCGACGACGAGCTGCCGGCGCTTGCCGCCCTGGAGCCGCCACGCCGCGCCGTCTGGCTGTATGGCGCGGGCCACGTCGCGCGCGCCATCGTCTACGCCTTGCTGCCCTTGCCGTTCGAAATCCATTGGGTCGAGACCCGCGACGAGATGCTGCCCGACGGCCCGTTCCCTTCGCATGTCGTCCTGCATCACACGGAAGACGCCGCGGCAGAAGCCCGGGAGGCCCCCGCCGGCGCCTGCCACCTGGTAATGACGCACAGCCATGCGATCGACTTCGACATCGTACAGGCCGTGCTCGCCCGCGGCGATGCAGGCTACTGCGGGCTGATCGGATCCGCCACCAAACGAACCACGTTCGAACGACGTCTTGCCGCACGCGGCATCGCCGACGACCGCATCGCGTCGATGGTGTGCCCGATCGGGATCGCCGACCTGCCGGGCAAACGCCCGGAGGTCATTGCCGTTGCCGTGGCGGCGCAACTGCTGGGATGGTCCCTGCACGATCGTTGATAAGCGCAACGATCCCGCCCAGCCTGCACGATCGTTGTCATACGCAAGGACTCCACCGTCGGTTCGCTGCGGTCGCGCCTTACGCCTTCGGATACGCCATCACCAGCAGCACCATTGCCGTCCGCGTCCCGCGATTGATCACCTGACGTGATTCCCCCGGCGCCAGCCGCACCGAATCATGCAGGTGCAGCTCGACTTCCTCGGTCCCGTTGCCGATCGATACCGACCCTTCCAGCACCACATACATCTTTTCAACCGGCGACGCCGCCAGGTCGGTCTGCCCGCCCGGCAAGACGTGCGACACCCCCAGCCACATCGACTCGGACGGCCCGGCTTCATGCCCCTGCAGGCGCACGCAGGCCATGTTGTCATGGCGGGGCGGATGGTAGGCGGGCGCCTGGGAAAAGCGGGTCACGTGCATGGCATGGCTCCTTGATGTTGCTACAGGGATGGGCGCTGGGCCCCGACACATATCGTGAAAACGATGCTTGACTCTAAGCAAAAAGCTCGCACAATGCAAACGTTTGCAATGGAGACGGCAGCAAAATCATGAACACCACGCTCACAGAAAACCGGGGGGAAGGCTTGCGGCTGATCGACGACGCAGCGTCGGTCACTCCCATCGTCAAGGCCGCCATGGCGCTGAACGACGACCCTCGCCTCAAGCAGATCGTAGATGCCTTCGTCGACCATGCCCATGCCTTCCTGCGCGAGGTCAAACTGACCGACCAGGAATTCGAGCGGGGCCTGCAGTTCATCGCGGCCGTCGGCCAGGCCAACACCGACTCCCACAACGAAGTCGTGCTGGCCGCCGATGTGCTCGGCATCTCGACGCTGGTCACAGTGCTGAACACGACAGGGCAGGGCGACCGCACCCCGGGCGCCTTGCTGGGTCCCTTCTATCGCGGCAATGCGCCCGAATGCGAAGGCGGCGCCGACATCGCGCGGGACGGCACGCCCGGCGTCCCGCTGTTCATGCGCGGCGTGGTGCGAGATACCACCGGCAAGCCATTGGCCAATGCGCTGCTCGACGTGTGGCAGGCATCACCGGTGGGTCTGTACGACAACCAGGATCCCAACCAGCCCGACAAGAATCTGCGCGGGCAATTTCGTACCGATGAACACGGCCGCTACGAGATCCGCAGCGTCCGTCCGGCGGGCTATCCGGTGCCCGTGCATGGACCGATCGGCAAGCTGCTGGCCATGCAGCATCGTCATCCCTATCGCCCCGCGCATGTGCATTTCATCGTGTCGGCGGCGGATCACGACACGCTCGTCGCTCAGGTGTTTGCGGACGACTCCGAATACCTGGAGACCGACGTCGTCTTTGGCGTGCAGCGCGGTCTGGTCGGCCACTTCGAATGGCATGAAGACGGCGCCTTCCCTTGGGGCGACGGGGCAGGGCCGCATTACACCCTCGACTTCGATTTCACGTTGGCGGCCGGTACGCCAACCTATCCCACTCCTCCCATCGCATAGGTTCATCATGAGCACACCCCTCGCACTCGACGGCAAGGTCGCCGTCATTCTGGGCGGCACGGGCGGCATCGGCCAGGCCACCGCACGCCGGCTTGCCGAGCACGGCGCCGCGGTCGTGCTGACCAGCCGCAGCAAGCTGGACGAAGCCGCCTCGCTGGCTGCGGCGCTGCCCGCCATCTCGAATCCGGCAGGCCACGCCGGCATGCTGGCCGCGGTCGAAGACACACCGTCGCTGGTGGCATTGGCCGCCGCGGTCCAGGCCAGGTACGGCCGCGCCGACATCCTCGTCAACACGGCGGGCTTCACGCAGCCGATCGCCCACGCCAATCTGGATGCGCTGACCGACGACTTCATCGACCGCATGTTCGAAGTGAACTGGCGCGGGCAGTTCGCGGCGATTCGCAGCTTTGCGCCGCTGCTGCGCGCGAACAACGACGGCTTGGTCGTCAACATTTCTTCGATCGCAGGATCGACGGGCACCGGCAGCAACATTGCCTACTGCGCCGCCAAGGCCGGGCTCGATGTGATGGCCATGTCGCTGGGCCGCGCGCTGGCCCCGGCCATCCGTGTACTGAACGTCTCGCCCGGCGTGGTGCAGACCGATTTCGTCGCCGGCCGCGACCAGGCGTTCAACGACAAGACCGCCGCCACGACGCCGCTCAAGCGCGTCGGGCAACCCGATGACATCGCCGACGCCGTCATGGCCTGCGCGGTGTCCCTGCGATTCAGTACCGGCACCACGCTCGTCGTCGACGGCGGCCGCCGTCTCGGTTGAGGTCCACCATGCATCCACGCAAAACCATCCTGACCTGCGCCGTCACAGGCAACCTGACCACCGTGGCCCAGCATCCGGGCCTGCCCGTCACGCCGCGCCAGATCGCCGACGCCGCGCTGGGCGCCGCCCGCGAAGGCGCTGCGGTCGCCCACATCCATGTGCGCGATCCCGCTAGCGGCAAGCCGTCGATGGACATCGCCCTGTACCGCGAAGTCATCACGCTGATCCGCGCCGAGAACCCCGACCTCATCATCAACCTGACCACCGGCCCGGGCGGCCGCTTCATTCCAAGCGATGAAGATCCGCGTGTCGCCGCGCCAGGCTCGACCCTGCTGCGGCCGGAACTGCGTGTGGAGCACATCGCCGAACTGCGCCCGGACATCTGCTCGCTGGATCTGAACACCATGAACTCGGGCGGGGATGTCGTCATCAACACCCCCAAGAACGTGCGCAAGATGGCCCACGTGATCCGCGAAGCCGGCGTCATGCCGGAGCTCGAAATCTTCGACAGTGGCGACATCGCGCTGGCGCTGGACCTGATTCAGGACGGCACGCTGGAAGGCCCCGGCCTGTGGACCTTCGTGCTGGGCGTCAAATACGGATTTGGCGCGACGCCCGAAGCGCTCATGTATGCCCGCAACATGCTGCCGGCCGGTGCGCGCTGGGCGGCGTTTGGCATTGGCCGCGCCGAGTTCCCGATCGTGGCGCAGGCGTGGCTGGCGGGCGGGCATGTGCGGGTGGGCCTGGAGGACAACATCTACCTGTCCAAGGGGGTGCTGGCGCCAGACAACGCATCGCTGGTCGCCAAGGCGCGCGGGATTCTCGAAGCGCTCGGTGGTGAACTGGCCACGCCGCGCGAAGCCCGCGACCTGCTGCAACTGGCGCGGCGCAGCGCCTGACGTTCATCCATGACGGCACGCATTCAGGCATGCACGGATCCGGAGGCGCATGAATCCATGGCTGCATGGTCCAGCGCCCCGTGATCCAGATATTCAGACAGGCAGACCGGCAGTCATCCGGACCTGCAGTCATCCAGATCTCCAGTCATTCAGATACGTTGTTCACCCAGATCCTTCAGCCATCCAACTGGCACCTTCATTCATTACAGGAAGTCCCCATGAAAGCCTTGAGAGTCACCGAAAAAGCCGCCGACATCGACGCGCTTCGCCTGCCTGCCCACGATGCCGCCCGTCCGGTCCTGGCCGCTGGCCAGTGCCTGGTTGAAGTGCACAGCGCCGGCGTCAATCCCAGCGACGTAAAAGCCACCCTGGGCGCCATGCCGCACGCCGTGTGGCCCCGCACCCCGGGCCGCGATTTCGCGGGTGTCGTGGTCGATGGCCCGTCGGACATGGTTGGCAAGGAAGTGTGGGGCAGCGGCGGCGAGCTTGGCATTCGCCGCGACGGCACGCACGCAGGCTATCTCGTGCTGGACGCAAAGTCGCTGCGCGTCAAGCCAGCCAACGTGTCGCTGCTCGAAGCAGGCGCGATCGGCGTGCCCTTCATCACCGCCTACGAAGGCCTGCGCCGCGCCGGTCTGCCAAAGGAAGGGGAGGTGGTGCTGGTGCTCGGCGGCAATGGCAAGGTGGGACAGGCGACCGCGCAGATCGCCACCGCGCGGGGCGCCCGCGTCTTTGGCGTGGAACGCACCGCACAGCCTTACCGCGGCCATGCCAGCAGTGACGTCACCATGCTCGACGCCAGCGCGGGCAGCATTGCCGACGCGGTGCTCGAAGCCACCGGTGGCAAGGGCGCGGACATTGTCTACAACACCGTGGGCAGCCCGTACTTTGCCGAAGCCAATCGCGCCATGGGGATCGGCGCGCGGCAGATCTTCATCTCCACCTTCGATCGCGCCGTCCCGTTCGACATCTTCTCGTTCTATCGCGGTCAGCACACCTACGTCGGCATCGACACGCTGGCGCTCGACAGTCTGGCCGGCGCGCTGATCCTCGATGAACTCGCTCCCTTGTTCGACAGTGGTGCGCTGCGCCCCTTCGAGGTTTTCCCCCACGGCGTGTTCGGCCTGGACCAGGCGACCGATGCCTACCGCGCGGTGCTGGCCGGCGCACCTGACCGGATCGTGCTGACGCCTTCTGTGCGCTGATTTGCAAACGTTTGTAGTTTGCTTGACGGTTTTGCAGTCCACCCCGGCGCATCCCGCCGCCGGCACGTAACGAACGGAGGAGGCGCGCGCGCAGACGCGGCCACCCGTTCCCTGGAGAGAGACAATGACCCACCGCACCACTTTCCTCGCGACATCCACGCGCACTGCCGCTGTCGTGGCCCTGGCTTCCCTGGCCGCTGCGGCGACCAGCACGGCCTACGCTGCCGATCCTTATCCCAACCATCCCATCCGCATGATCGTCCCGTTCGGCACGGGCAGCGCCACGGACATCCTTGCCCGCATCCTCAGCCAGAAACTGGGCGACGCGGGTATCCAGCTGGTGGTGGAAAACCGTCCGGGCGCCGGCGGATCCATCGGCACCGGCGTGCTGGCCAAGGCGCCCGCCGATGGTTACACGCTCGCGCTGGTATCGGCGGGCCATGCCATCAACGCGACGCTCTACCCCAAGCTGCCCTACGACACCATCAAGGACTTCTCGGCCGTCTCGCTCGTGGCTTCCATCCCGAACGTGCTGGTGGTCGATGCCGCCAGCCCCTATAAAAGCGTGAAAGACTTGCTGGCGGCGGCCGGCGCCAAGCCTGGCACCATCAACTTCGCCTCGGCCGGCACCGGCAGCTCGACGCATCTGAGCGGTGAATTGCTCAAGAGCCTGGGGAAAGTTGACATCGTCCACGTTCCGTACAAAGGAACGGGCGAAGCGTTGACCGACGTCATGGCCGGCCGCGTGCAATTGATGCTCGCACCTACCGTGTCGGCGGTGCCGTTCGTCGAACAGGGCCGCCTGCGCGCCCTGGGTGTGACCACCGAAAAGCGTGCCGCCGCGCTGCCCAATGTGCCGACGCTGGCCGAAGCCGGCGTGCCCAACTACGCCTTCGATTCGTGGTTCGGCATCCTGGCCCCGGCGGGCACGCCACGCGACGTGATCAAGCGGCTCAATACCGAAGTGGTCAAGGCGCTGGCCCTGCCCGACGTGAAGGAAAAGCTGCTGACGCTGGGCGCCGAAGCTACGCCGTCGACGCCGGAAGCCTTCGACACCTTCATCGCGTCGGAAGTCACCAAGCTCGCGCCCGTGGTGCGCCAGTCGGGCGCGTCGGCGTCCAACTGATCGTCGCAGGCCCCGGTGGGCCGGCGAACCAGCGTTGTGGCCGCGCGTCAGCACGTGGCGCGCGGCTCACCGCGGCGGCAGGCGGGCGGATGCGAACTCGCCGCCGCATTAGAATGTCGGGCGGGGCAGGTCCCCGTAACGGCACAGCGGCGGGAGACGCGCACCATCTATGCAACGTAAGCGGTTGACTCTGAAAGACCTGGCCCATCAGCTGGGCGTGCACTATTCGACCGTTTCGCGCGTCATGAATCCGGCCACGCGGCACATGGTAGCGGTCGATGTGGCCGCGCGGGTGATGCAGGCGGCCGACGACCTCGGCTTTCGTCCCAACCGCGTCGCGGCCGGACTGCGCACGGGCCGCTCGCGCCTGGTCGGCGTGGTCCTGCCCGACATCGGCAACCCCATCTTTCCCTCCATTTTGTGGGGCCTGGAGCAGGTCCTGGCCGAGCAGGGCTACGTGCCCATCGTCGTCAACGTCGGCGCCGACACGCAGCGCCAGCGGTTCATCATCGACCAGATGGTCGGCCGTCAGGTCGACGGCCTGGTCCTGGCCACGGCCGAACGCGACGACGCGATCCTCGATCACTGCGTCAAGGAAGGCATACCGGTTGTGATCGTCAACCGGGGAGAAGACATCGGCCGCGTGTCCTGCGTCGTCAGCGACAACCGCCTGGCAATGCGCCTGACGGTCGATCATCTGGTCGGCCTCGGCCATCGCAAGATCGGCCAGATCAGCGGACCGCACACCCTGTCCACCGGCTTTCTGCGCAAGGAAGGCTTCATCGATGCCGTCAAGGCCAACGGCCTGAAAAAGGCGCAGTGGGTCAGCATCGACAGCACCGCCTACACCCGCGAAGCCGGGCAGGTGGCCTGCGCGGCATTGCTCGACAGGCTGCCCGGCCTGACGGCGATTGCAGCCAGCAACGACCTGGTGGCGCTTGGTTGTTATGACGTGCTGCGCAGCAGGGGGCTGCGCTGCCCCGAAGACATCTCGGTGGTCGGCCACAACGACATGCCGTTCGTCGACGCCCTCTATCCCGCCCTGACCACCATCCGCATTCCGCTGCGCGAGATGGGCGCCCACGCCGGCCGCCTGATCCTGCAACGGATCGCCGAGCCTGCGTCCGACGGCGTCAGCATCGTGCTGCGTCCGGAACTGATCGTACGTGGGTCGACGGCGGCGCCGGCGGCAGAGGGGAAGGTCAGTTCTGCCAAAGTCGCTGCCGCCAAATCCACGCTTGCGAAAACCTAGACGTCTCAGCAAAAAGCCTGCGGCCGCCGGATGTTGACTCCGGCGTCCGCAGGCTTTGTTTAAACCCAACGACCCTCAGTTGATCGTCGCTCCCGTGTCCTTCGCCACTTTGCCCCACTTCACATACTCGGCGGCCAGCAATTCACCGAAGGCTTGCGGCGTGGACGGCGTCGGCTCGACGCCGGCTTCGGCCAGTTGCTTGGCCGTGTCCGGCGCGGCCAGCGCCTTGGCGACTTCGCTGTTGAGGCGGGTCACGATCTCGGGCGGCGTGCCGGCGGGCGCCAGCAGGCCCAGCCAGACCGACGCGTTGTAGCCCGTCAGGCCGGACTCGTTCAGCGTTGGCACGTTCGGCATTTGGGGCGAACGCGCGTCGGTCGTGACAGCCAGCGCCTTCAGCCGCCCGGCGTTGACCTGCTGGATCGCAATCGGAATGCCCACGAAGCCCATCTGCACCTGACCGCTGACGAGGTCGGCGGTGGCCTGCCCGCTGCCGCGATAGGGCACATGATTGATCGGCGCCTGGGTCATGTTCGCGAACAAGGCGCCGGCCAGGTGCTGCGTGCTGCCGTTGCCCGATGACGCGTAATTGACCTCGCCCGGCTTGGACTTGGTGTAGGCCACCAGATCCTTGACGGTCGACGCCGGCACGGTTGCATTGGTCACCAGCACATAGGGCGCTTCGACCATCTTGCCGATTGGCACGAAGCTCTTCAACGCGTCATACGGCAGCGACTTGTACAAGAACGGGCCGATCACGTGGGTCGTTGACACCATCAACAAGGTGTAGCCGTCGGGCGAGGCCTTGGCGGCCAGGTCGGCGCCGATGGTCGAGCCCGCACCCGGGCGATTGTCGATGATGATGGTCTGGCCCAGCGACTGGCCCAGCTTGATCGACAGGATACGCGCCACCACGTCGGTGAAGCCGCCTGGCGAAAATGGCACCACGATCTTGATCTGCCGCGACGGGTAATTCCCGGCCGGCTCCACCACGGTCTGCGCCACGCTGAGGGACGTTGCCGAACTTGCGCACACGGCCGCCAGCGCCATCGCCACACGAAGACGACCGACGCGGGGGCCGCTGCGGAGCGCCCCGACCCTGCCGGCGGTCATGCATCCTCTCCGACATAGACCGGGTCTGCCTGCGTCAGGAAACCATGCAGGATGTGATAGACCATCCGGTAGTTCTTCTGCTGAAAGCTGGCGTGCGAAATGCCCTTCATCACCGTGAACTGCTTGTCCATGTCGGGCAGCAGCGCAAAGAACTCGATCAGGTCTTCGATGCTTGCGATCCCGTCGTACTCGCCGCGCATCAGCAGGGTCGGCACGTTCAGTTTCTTCGGGTCGATCAGCGGCAGCTTCGAGCACATGTCCACATACGTGCCTGTGGGCATGGAATCGTCCAGCGTCAGGATCGCATCGGCGAATGCCTCGACGGTCGTATCATCGGCGCACCCTGCGTGGTCGCGTGAAAAAATGCTTCGCACGAATGCGCGGTCGATCGGGCGGCGATTGTTCTTCTGGAAGTCGGCCAGCTTCTTCTTGCGCTCGTCCAGCGTGGGGCTGCCCTTGCCGGTCCAGACGAAGGCGTCGAGCGCCAGGCGGGCCACGCGGTCAGGATTGCGCTGCGCGAACAGGGCGGCTTTGAGCGCGCCCGACGAGATGCCGTACAGGTGCAGCTTTTTGGCGCCGGTGGTCTGTTCAATGTATTTGGCGCCGGCTTCGAGGTCGTCCGCGCCGTTCGAGATGTCGAAGTTGATGGGGCGGCTCTTGTCCGACCGTCCGTAGCCTTCGTTGTCCATGACCCAGGTGTCGAAGCCCCGTTCACGGAACCAGTCCATGGCCGATGAATCCGGACGGCCAGGCACGGTCAGGTCAACGGTAGGTTGGCCGGCCATGGACGATCCGTGAACAAACAGGAGAGTGCCGGCAGGCTGGGTGCCTTCGGCGCGTGGCTTGTTCCAGAGGAACAGTTTGACGTCGCCCTTCTTGATCCAATGCTCCGTGCCGCCCGTCCACACCACCGATGGGGTTGCGCTCATGTGCCTGTCTCCTGATCGTGGCGACGCCCGTGCGTGCCGACTTTATTGTGGATTGGTATAAATTGGTTCGATATCTAACCAATAGGCGAACTTTGGTACCAGCTCGGCCGTTTGTCAATCAGGAAATAAGAGGCCAAGTCAGCGGTTACAAGCGTGGGAGACTTGCTTAATTGAAGACCAATTGGTCCGGTCAACCGAACGACCAGACGAAAAAAAGGGCGCTGCCGATGCGCGGCGCGCCCCTCCGTGACCAGCGGACAATCGGTCGTCTGCTGATCGATCAGCCGTCGGTCTATCAACCGCCGATGGTTCAGCCGTCGATGGCTTCCAGTTCCCCTTGCAGGGTCAGCCATTCCTCTTCCAGCACTTCCAGCTGCTTGCCGGCTTCGCCATGCTCCAGCAGGACCTTGCGCCGTTCTTCCTTGCGCGCGTCGTCGTACAGCGTGGGATCCGCGATCAGCGTATCCAGTTCTTTTTTCCGGGCTTCGAAGGTCGCCATCGCCGTCTCGACTTTTTTCAGTCGGGCTTCAAGTGGCTTCTTCAGCACCGACATGCGTTGACGCGTTTCCGCATCGGCGCGGCGCTGCGCCTTGCGATCGAGCTCGGGCAACGCGTCATCGCCACCGTCCAGCCTGACCGGCGGGGGCGCCTCGGACCGGCGGGTCGCCAGCCAGTCGCGATAGTCTTCCAGGTCGCCATCGAATTCCTGAACGTTGCCATCGGCAACGATCCAGAAACTGTCGACCGTCGTGCGCAGCAGATGCCGGTCATGCGACACCAGCAGCATGGTCCCTTCGAACTCGGCCAGGGCTTCGGTCAGGGCTTCGCGGGTATCGACGTCCAGATGGTTGCTTGGCTCGTCCAGCAGCAGCAGATTGGGCTTTTTCCACACCACCAGCGCCAGGGCCAGGCGGGCTTTTTCGCCGCCCGACATGGGCTTGACCTTGGCCGTGGCAAAGTCGCCTGAAAAGCCAAAGCCGCCCAGATAGTTGCGCAGTTCCTGCTCGCGCGTGTCGGGTGCGATGCGCGCCAGGTGCTGCATGGGGGTGGCTTCGGGGTCGAGGATGTCCAGCTGATGCTGCGCGAAATACCCGACCTCCAGGCCACGTGCTTCCTTGCTCTGACCGCTCAAGGGCGCCAGTTCACCGGCCAGGGTTTTGACCAGCGTACTCTTGCCCGCGCCGTTCGCGCCCAGGATGCCGATTCGCGCGCCGGCCCGCACCGACAGCTTCACATCGCGCAGAATCGGGGTGTCGCCATAGCCTGCGCTGACCCTGTCCAGGGACAGCAGCGGGTCCGGCATCTGGGTGGGGGACGGAATCGTGATGTGGATGCCCGAGGCGGCGCGCACCGGCGCCAGCAACTGCATCCGCGCCAGCGCCTTGACGCGGCTCTGCGCCTGCTTGGCCTTGCTTGCCTTGGCCTTGAAGCGGTCAATGAACTTCTGCAAGTGCGCGGCTTCGCGCGATTGGCGATCGAAGGCGATCTGCGTCTGGCGCAGCCGTTCGGCGCGCTGTTCCAGGAAGTCTTCGTAGCCGCCCTTGTAGCGGACGAGCTTGCTGTCATCGAAGTGCAAAATGGTCTTGGCCACCGAATCCAGAAATTCGGTGTCATGCGAGATCACCATGACCGTGCCCGCATAACTGGTCAGCCAGCGCTCGAGCCACAGCATGGCGTCAAGGTCCAGATGGTTGGTCGGCTCGTCCAGCAACAGCAGGTCTGAAGGCGCCATCAGCGCGCGCGCCAGGTTCAGGCGCATGCGCCAGCCGCCCGAAAAACTCGCCACGGGTTGCGTGAACTCGTCGAACGCAAAACCCAGTCCGACCAGCAACTGTTCGGCGCGCGATTGCGCCGAAAAGGCGCCCGCATCGAACAGTTCCGCTTCCAGTTCGGCCAGCCGCAGCCCGTCGTGTTCCGCATCGACGGTCGCCCGTTCGTGCTGCAGGCGACGCAGTCGGGTATCGCCGTCCATCACGAACTCGATGGCCAGGCGATCGGTGTCATCGATCTCTTGTGCGATCGACGCGATCTGCCAGGTGGCCGGAATCACCACCTGTCCGGCATCGGTATCCAGGTGCCCGTTCAGCAAGGCGAACAGCGTCGATTTGCCTGCGCCGTTGGCGCCAACGATGCCGACGCGCTCGCCTGGATGCACGACAAATTCCGCGTTCTCCAGCAGCACCTTGGTGCCGCGCCTGAGGGTAATGCCAGATGCTCGTATCACGTCAACGGACTGCTTTCAAAAGATGCCTGATTAAAGAAGATTCTGCTTACAGCAACTGGTCCTGGCGCAGCATCAGCACCTGGTCGTCGCCGGCCGACGTGCTCAGCCACACGGGTTCGAGCTCAGGAAACGCCTGCTCGAAGAACGCGCGTTCATGCCCGATCTCCAGGACCAGGATGCCGTGCGGTTGCAGGTAGGCCGCGGCCTGGTCCAGCAGCACACGAATCAGGTCCATGCCATCGGCGCCACCGGCCAGCGCCATGTCAGGCTCGTGCAGATATTCCGGGGGCAGGGCGGCCATTGACGACGCATTCACATACGGCGGGTTGCACAGGATCACGTCATAGCGCGCGGGCGGCAAGGTCTCGAACAGATTCGATTCATGCAGCATCACGCGTTCTTGCAGGCCATAGTCATCGACGTTGCGGCGCGCCACTTCCAGCGCATCGGGTGACAGGTCCACGGCATCGACCTGGGCGTGCGGGAAGGTCTCGGCCGCGACGATCGCCAGGCAGCCCGATCCCGTGCACATGTCGAGCACCCATTCGACCTGGTACGGATCTTCGACCCACGGCGACAGCGCATCGTTCAGCAGTTCCGCAATGAACGAACGCGGCACGATCACACGCTGGTCCACATAGAATCGGCGGCCATGCAGCCAGGCTTCATTGGTCAGGTAAGGGGCGGGCAGGCGCTCGTCGATCCGGCGCTGCAGCAGGTCCAGCACCTGGGTGCGCTCGCTGTCCAGCACGGCGGCTTCCAGGAACGGTTCAAGCCGGTCGATGGGCAGATGCAGCATGTGCAGCACGATGTAGGCCGCTTCGTCGTACGCGTCCAGCGTGCCGTGTCCGAATACCACGCCCGCGGCGTTCATCCGCGACACGGCATATCGAAGCAGGTCGCGCACGGTGCGCAGCGCGGCGGTCTCGGCAACAGGAGCCAGGAAAGTCATGATGGGTGTCGCTCCGTTCAGGGTTGCGCGGCCAGCAGCGTCTGCAACGTGCGGCGATAGATGTTCTTGAGCGGATCGAGACTGTCGATGTCGATGCACTCGTTGATCTGGTGAATGGTCGCGTTGATGGGACCGAATTCCACCACTTGCGGGCAGATCTGCGCAATGAAGCGGCCGTCCGACGTGCCGCCCGTGGTCGACAATTCGGCCGCCACACCCGTCTCGGCAGCAATCGCGTCGGTCAGCGCCGCGCACAGCGTGCCCTTGGGCGTCAGGAAAGGCAGACCGCTCAGGTTCCACGCAATGTGCGTGTCCAGGCCATGGCGACCCAGCAGTTCCTGCACCCGCGCCTTCAACCCGTCGGCAGTGCTTTCGGTCGAAAAGCGGAAATTGAAATCGATCACGGCGTCGCCGGGAACCACGTTCGTCGCGCCGGTACCGCTATGGAAGTTCGACACCTGGAAGGTCGTAGGCGGAAAGTATTCGTTGCCCTGGTCCCAAACCGTGGTGGCCAGTTCGGCCAATGCCGGCGCCACCAGGTGGATCGGGTTGCGGGCCTTTTCGGGATACGCCACATGGCCCTGCTTGCCCTTGACCGTCAGCTTGCCCGAGAGCGAGCCGCGGCGGCCGTTCTTGATCGTGTCGCCGAACCTTGTGGCCGATGTGGGTTCGCCCACGATACAGAAGTCGGGCTTCTGGTCACGCGCCACCAGCAGTTCGCAGACCTTGACCGTACCGTCGGTGGCCGGACCTTCTTCGTCTGATGTAATCAGCAGGCCGATCGACCCGGTGTGATCCGGATGCGCTGCCACGAATTCCTCGGCCGCCACCACGAACGCCGCGATCGAGCTTTTCATGTCGGCCGCGCCACGGCCATACAGCTTGCCGTCGGTAATGGTGGGCACGAAGGGATCGGTGCGCCACTGATCGCGCGGCCCGGGCGGCACGACATCGGTATGGCCCGCGAAGATGGCAAGCGGCGCGGTGGTGCCGCGGCGCGCCCACAGGTTCACGACGCCCCCGCTGGCGATGGTTTCGCACACGAAGCCGGCCGCCGACAGCCGCGCGACCAGCACGGCCTGGCAGCCTTCGTCTTCAGGCGTCACGGACGGGCGGCGGATCAGGTCTTCCACCAGGGACAGCACGGGCGAGGCAGGCGAGGTCATGTTCAAGGAATCAGTAGCGACTATCTAGGGAAAGCGGAAGGGCGGGCGGCCGGCGCTGCCGGGCCCCGGCGCCTGTTGGAGCGGGGTGTCGCCAGCAGGGCGGATCGATGCAAGCGGGTCTTGCAACGGCGGGCAGGCCGCCGGTGCAGCCTCCCGCCTGGTTCGGGGCAGGCCGCAAGCAGCCTGCCGGGTGTTCGTTACCACGCCTTCGACGGCCTGGCAGGGCACGCTTTGCCAGGCATCAAAGCTGCCTGGCAGGGCCTCCGCAGGGGCTGCGTGGGCAGCCCTACGGGCCCGCAGGACGTCAGGCGCGCAACAGATCGTTGATGCTGGTCTTGGCACGCGTCTGCGCATCCACGCGCTTCACGATGATCGCGGCGTACATGCTGTACTTGCCATCGGCAGACGGCAAGGACCCCGGCACCACCACCGAACCCGACGGCACGCGGCCGAAGGTGATCTCGCCGGTTTCGCGGTTATAGATCTTGGTGCTCTGGCTGATGAACACGCCCATCGACAGCACCGAGTTTTCTTCGACCACGACGCCTTCGACCACTTCCGAACGTGCGCCGATGAAGCAGTTGTCTTCGATGATGGTCGGGTTGGCCTGCAGGGGTTCCAGCACGCCGCCGATGCCCACGCCACCCGACAGGTGCACGTTCTTGCCGATCTGGGCGCACGAACCGACCGTCGCCCACGTGTCGACCATGGTGCCTTCATCGACATACGCGCCGATGTTGGTATACGACGGCATCAGCACGACGTTCTTTGCAATGAACGAACCGCGGCGCGCCACGGCGGGCGGCACGACGCGAAAGCCGCCTTGCTTGAAGTCTTCTTCGGTGTAGCTGGCGAACTTGCTTTCGACCTTGTCATAGAACTGCAGCGGGCCGCCCGAACTCTGCACGCCGTTGTCATTCAGGCGGAACGACAGCAGCACGGCCTTCTTGATCCACTGATGCACGGCCCAGTCGCCGTTGATCTTTTCGGCGACGCGCAGGCGGCCCTTGTCCAGCGATTCGATCACGTGCTCGACGGCGTCGATGACGTCCTTCGGGGCGCCGGCGGGCGACAGCGAGGCACGGTCTTCCCAGGCTTGTTCGATGGTGTTCTGCAAGGCTTGCGTCATGTTGGATTCCGGTAGTTCGATAAGGTGAGCGGCGCGGCGGCAACAGGCCCCGCGCGGTAAAACAGTCAGTGGCCGGATCGCGCGATCCGGCGGCGTGCCAGGCGGGTGTCAGCCGGGCGCGCGTCAGCGTGCTGGTTCAACGCGTTGCATAGGCCTTCGCAAAGCGCGCGATGCGGTGAGCCGCCTCCACGCACTCGTCCAGGGGAGCAACCAGCGCAATCCGGATGCGGCCCGTGCCCGGATTGCCGCCTCGGCCATCGGCCGACGCGTCGCGCGCCAGGAAACTTCCGGGCAGCACGGTCACGGCTTCCTGCTCCAGCAGCGCGCGCGCAAAGTCGGTATCCGACCCGGGCGTGCGCGGCCACAGATAGAACGCCGCCTGCGGCCGGGTCACGTCCAGCGCGGGCTGCAGAACAGGCAGCACGGCATCGAATTTTTCGGCGTACATGCGGCGGTTGTCGATCACGTGCGCTTCGTCATTCCAGGCGGCGACACTGGCTGCAGCCACGACGTCGCTCATGGCGCTGCCGTGGTAGGTCCGGTACAGCAGGAACTGCTTGATCAGGTTGGCGTCGCCGGCCACGAAGCCCGAGCGCATGCCGGGCACATTGGACCGCTTGGACAGGCTCGAAAAGCAGATCAGATTGCGAAAGTCGGTGCGGCCCAGGCGATGCGCAGCTTCCAGTGCGCCCAGCGGCGGATGGGCTTCGTCGAAATAGATCTCCGAATAGCACTCGTCGGCCGCAATCACGAAGCCATGGCGATCGGCGCGGTCGAACAGCATGCGCCACTCGTCCAGCGTCATTACGTTGCCGGCCGGGTTGCCCGGCGAGCACACATAGATCAGCTGCGTCTCGGTCCACACCTCATCCGACACACTGTCCCAGTCGGCTGCAAAGTCGCGGCTGGCATCGGCATTGATGAAGGTGGGGCGGGCGCCGGCCAGCAGGGCCGAGCCTTCATATATCTGATAGAACGGGTTGGGGCACAGCACCCGGGCATTGGCGTCGGGGTCCAGCACGGTCTGCGCAAACGCAAACAGCGCCTCGCGCGAGCCGAGCACGGGCAGTACCTGCGTGGCCGGATCAATGGCGGGCAGATCGTAGCGGCGCATCAGCCAGCCGGCGACGGCCGATCGCAAAGCGTCGGTCCCGCGCGTCAGCGGATAGCCCGACAGTCCTTTGAGGTTCTCGCGGATGGCGTCCTCGATGAACGTGGGCGTCGGGTGCTTGGGCTCGCCGATCGACAGATTGATCGGCCGCCGATCGGCGGGAAGGACGACCCCGGCGTGCAGCGCACGGAGTTTTTCGAAGGGATAGGGCTGCAGAGCGCCAAGGCGTGGGTTCATGGGGCAGCATTGTAACCTTGCTGTGCCGGGGTCGTCGCGGTCATCCTGCCTGTCACGGCCTGGAAACGTTCCAAGTTCGGGTTAGAATGCCGAATTACGCGACCGTGGCGAAATTGGTAGACGCAACAGGTTTAGGTCCTGTCGGGAGAAATCCTGTGGAGGTTCGATTCCTCTCGGTCGCACCAGGTGTTCATGCAGGGGGTGGTGCCATGCCACCCGGGCCTGCCGTCCCTGACTCATTCCTGATCCCGTGAATTGACCGTGTGCGTCGTGCGCTGCGCCAGCGGGGCAGGCGCCACTTGTTATCCATGGCGTCAGCCTCATCTTCCCAGCTTGGCCCAAGCGGACACTGCCATGGTGCGCCGCGCAAGGGCTTCTATCCCGCGCTGTGGCACAATTCAAGGATGCCCGGACGAATCCCGTCCCGCATCAAGCGCCTTCCCGGGCTTGTCCGGGATCCGTCCCATTGATTACTACATAACACTCATATAGGTTTTTGCATGCAGCCTGTGGTTGAAACCCTGTCGGGTCTTGAGCGTCGCGTGGATCTTTCCGTGCCGGTAGCCGACATCGAAAAAGAAGTCGATTCGCGTCTCAAGCGTATGGCTCGCACCGCCAAAATGCCTGGATTCCGTCCAGGCAAGGTTCCTATGTCCATGCTCTCGCGGTCGTATGGCCCCGAGCTGCGCATGGAAGTGCTGAACGCCAAGATTGGCGACGCACTGGAAAAAACCGTGAGCGAATCCAAGCTGCGCCTGGCTGGCTCGCCCAACGTGGCGCCCAAGACCGAAGGCAACGATGACAGCGTCGTCGCGTTCACCGCGACGTTCGAGGTCTACCCCGACGTCGATTTGCCCGACCTGTCCACGCTCGAAGTCTCCAAGGCCAAGAGCGACGTCGGCGACGCCGAAATCCAGCGCACCATCGACATCCTGCGCAAGCAGCGCGTCACGTTCGTCGAACGTGAAGGCCGCGCCGCGCAAGACAACGACCAGGTCACGCTCGACTTCGCCGGCAAGATCGACGACGTCGCGTTCGACGGCGGCACTGCCGAAGACTTCGCGTTCGTGCTGGGCCAGGGCCGCATGCTTCCCGAATTCGAGGAAGCCGCCCGTGGCCTGAAGGCTGGCGAAACCAAGACCTTCCCGCTGGCCTTCCCGGCTGACTACGGCTCGGCCGACGTCGCTGGCAAGACCGCGCAGTTCACGATCACGATCAAGAAGGTCGAAGAGGGCGTGCTGCCTGAATTCGACAGCGAATTCGCAAAGCAGCTCGGCCAGGCCGAAGGCGACGTGGAAAAGCTGCGTGCCGACATCCGCGGGAACCTGGAACGCGAAGTCAGCAGCCGCACCCTGGCCCGTACCAAGGCCAGCGTGATGGAAGCCCTGGCCAAGGCCGTCTCGTTTGACGTGCCCAAGGCCCTGGTGAACGAAGACGCCGAGAAGCGTATCGCCGCTGCCCGTGAAGACCTGAAGCAGCGCGGTGTGCCGAACGCCGACACGATGCCGATCCCGGCCGACGCGTTCACCGCCGAATCCGAGCGCCGCGTGCGCCTGGGTCTGCTGATCAACGAACTGATCCAGGCTGAAGGCCTGAAGGTCAAGCCGGAACAGATCCGCGCAAAGATCGAAGAATTCGCCCAGAGCTATGAGCGTCCGGAAGAAGTGGTGCGCTACTACATCTCCGACAAGGCTCGTATTGCCGAAGTCGAATCCATCGTTCTGGAAGACAACGTAGTCCAGCATGTCCTTGCCAAGGCCAAGGTGGCTGAAGAGCAAGTATCCTTCGACGACTTGATGGGAACCGCCCAATAATGCAGCGCTTTGTAGATTTCTACGCATCGATGTACGGGTCCGAGTCGCTCGGCCCGAAAGCTCTCGGCTATATTCCGATGGTTGTCGAGCAGTCTGGTCGGGGTGAACGATCGTACGATATCTACTCGCGTCTGCTGAAAGAGCGGGTGGTCTTCATGGTGGGCCCGGTCGCAGACCAGATGGCCAACCTGATCGTGGCGCAGTTGCTGTTCCTTGAATCGGAAAATCCCGACAAGGACATCTCGCTGTATATCAATTCCCCCGGGGGTTCGATCTACGCGGGCATGGCAATTTTCGACACGATGCAGTTCGTGAAGCCAGAGGTCTCGACCTTGTGCACGGGGCTGGCAGCCAGCATGGGCGCGTTCCTGCTCGCCGCCGGCCAGAAGGGCAAGCGTTTCTCACTGCCGAATTCGCGCATCATGATTCACCAGCCTTCGGGCGGTGCGCAGGGTCAGGCCACCGATATCGAAATCCACGCACGGGAAATCCTTTATCTGCGCGAACGTCTGAACCGTATCCTGGCGGACCAAACCGGCCAGCCGATAGAACGAATCGCGCTCGATACCGAACGCGACAACTTCATGTCGGCAGCCGATGCGCTCGGGTATGGTTTGATCGATAAAGTGTTCACGAGCCGAACTGAACAGGGTTGAGCATGTCGGAAAAGAAAGGGTCGAACGAAAAACTGCTCTATTGCTCGTTTTGTGGCAAGAGCCAGCACGAAGTTCGCAAGCTGATCGCCGGTCCCTCGGTGTTCATCTGCGATGAATGCATCGACCTGTGCAACGACATCATCCGCGACGAAGTCGCCGCGGATGTGAAAACCGGCGCCAAGTCGGAGTTGCCCACGCCGGCCGAGATCAAAGAGATCCTCGACCAATACGTGATCGGCCAGACGCGCGCCAAGCGCATCCTGTCGGTCGCGGTCTACAACCATTACAAGCGCATTCGCCAGTCCGGTGGCAGCAAGACCGACGACGTCGAACTGTCCAAGAGCAACATCCTCTTGATCGGACCCACGGGTTCGGGCAAGACGTTGCTGGCGCAGACGCTGGCGCGGCTGTTGAACGTGCCCTTCGTGATCGCCGATGCCACCACGCTGACCGAAGCCGGTTACGTGGGCGAGGACGTCGAAAACATCATTCAGAAGCTGCTGCAGAACTGCAACTATGACGTCGAAAAGGCGCGGCGCGGCATTGTCTACATCGATGAAATCGACAAGATCTCGCGCAAGGCCGACAACCCGTCGATCACCCGTGACGTATCGGGTGAAGGCGTGCAGCAGGCCCTGCTCAAGCTGATCGAAGGCACGGTCGCTTCGGTGCCGCCGCAAGGGGGGCGCAAGCACCCCAACCAGGATTTCGTCCAGATCGACACGACGAACATCCTGTTCATTTGCGGTGGCGCATTCGACGGCCTGGAAAAGGTCATTCGCGGTCGCACCGAAAAGTCGGGTATCGGCTTCGGTGCGTCAGTCAAGGCCCAATCCGAGCGGTCGACCAGCGAGCTGTTTGGCGATGCCGAGCCGGAAGATCTGGTCAAGTTCGGGCTCATCCCCGAACTGGTCGGTCGTCTGCCCGTGATTGCCACGCTGGCCGAGCTGGACGAAGAAGCGCTGATCCAGATCCTGGTCGAGCCCAAGAACGCGCTGATCAAGCAGTTCCAGAAGCTCCTGTCCATGGAAGGCGCGGAACTCGACGTGCGTCCCCAGGCACTCCACGCCATCGCCAAGCGCGCACTCAAGCGCAAGACGGGCGCACGGGGCCTGCGGTCCATCATCGAAGCGGCCCTGCTCGATACGATGTACGACCTGCCCAGCCAGGGCAACGTCACCAAGGTCGTACTGGATGAGAACGCCATCAATGGCGAGGGCCCGCCGCTCCTGATCTACGGCGAGGCAACGGCCAAGGCGGCGTCTGCCGCCAAGCATTGAGGCTTACGCCCTGATGCTGCTGCCGGTGTAACACCCGGTTGAACCTTCGCTCCAATGCAGTAACGCTGTAGCACGGCAGGATCTTCCTGCCGTGCTACAGTGGTTTTTAACGGCGTGCAATCAGCAATCCTGGCCTTGGGGATGCACTTTCTGCGCATCGTTGCCACGCAGACCGAAACATCCGCTTCGATGGCTTGAATTGCACGGATCCGCCCTCATCCTGTAAGCATTCGAATCCGAGGACGAACCATGTCTGCGAGCCTGATACTGCCTTCAGAACCGATCGAGTTGCCGCTGCTTCCGCTGCGCGACGTGGTCGTGTTCCCGCATATGGTCATCCCGTTGTTTGTGGGACGCCCTAAGTCCATCAAAGCGCTGGAATCCGCAATGGAAGCCGGCAAGAGCATCATGCTGGTCGCGCAAAAATCCGCGGCCAAGGACGAACCGTCCGCTGATGACATCTATGAAATCGGTTGCGTTGCCAGCATCCTCCAGATGCTCAAGCTGCCCGACGGTACCGTCAAGGTGCTGGTCGAAGGCGCGCAGCGCGCCCGCATCACCCGTATCGACGACGTCGGCGCCCACTTCGCATGCGAACTGGTGCCGATCGACCCCGACCGTGGTCAAGGCTCCGAAACCGAAGCCCTGCGCCGCGCGATCGTGTCGCAGTTCGATCAGTACGTGAAGCTGAACAAGAAGATCCCGCCCGAGATCCTGACCTCGCTTGCCGGTATCGACGAACCCGGTCGCCTGGCCGACACCATTGCCGCGCACCTGCCGCTCAAGCTCGAACAGAAGCAGAAGATGCTGGAAGTGTTTTCCACGTCCGAACGCCTCGAATCCCTGCTGACCCAGCTCGAAGCCGAAATCGACATCCTTCAGGTCGAAAAGCGCATTCGTGGCCGCGTCAAGAAGCAGATGGAAAAGAGCCAGCGCGAGTACTACCTGAACGAACAGGTCAAGGCGATCCAGAAGGAATTGGGCGAAGGCGAAGACGGCGCGGATTTCGAGGAACTCGAAAAGAAGATCATCGCCGCGCACATGCCCAAGGAAGCCAAGAAGAAGGCCGACGGCGAGCTCAAGAAACTCAAGCTGATGTCTCCGATGTCGGCCGAAGCCACGGTGGTGCGCAATTACATCGACACCCTGATCGGCCTGCCCTGGAAGAAGAAGAGCAAGGTCAACAACTCGCTGTCGCATGCCGAAAGCGTGCTCGACGACGACCACTACGGTCTGGACAAGGTCAAGGAACGCATCCTTGAATATCTGGCAGTCCAGCAGCGCGTGGACAAGGTCAAGGCGCCTATCCTGTGCCTGGTCGGACCTCCAGGGGTCGGCAAGACCTCGCTCGGGCAGTCGATCGCCAAGGCCACGAACCGCAAGTTCGTGCGGATGGCGCTCGGTGGCGTGCGTGACGAGTCCGAGATCCGTGGCCATCGCCGGACGTACATCGGTTCGATGCCTGGCAAGATCCTGCAGAACCTGTCCAAGACCGGTACCCGCAATCCGCTGTTCCTGCTCGACGAAGTCGACAAGATGGGCATGGACTTCCGCGGTGACCCGGCCTCGGCCTTGCTCGAAGTGCTGGATCCGGAACAGAACCACACCTTCCAGGACCATTATGTCGAGGTCGACTTTGACCTGTCCGACGTCATGTTCGTGGCGACCAGCAATACGCTGAACATCCCGCCGGCGCTGCTGGACCGGATGGAAGTGATTCGCCTGTCCGGTTATACGGAAGACGAAAAGGTGCACATCGCCTCGCAGCACTTGCTGCCGAAGCAGATGAAGAACAACGGCCTCAAGCCGGAAGAACTGCTGATCGAAGAATCGGCGCTGCGCGACATCGTTCGCTACTACACACGCGAAGCCGGTGTGCGGGCGCTGGAACGTGAAGTCAGCAAGATTTGCCGCAAGGTCGTCAAGCACCTGTTGCTCAAGGGCGGCAAGGAACGTGTGACGGTGGCGTCCGACAACCTGAACGATTACCTGGGCGTTCGCCGGTACTCGTTCGGCGTGGCCGAGAAAGACAACCAGATCGGTCAGGTAACCGGCCTGGCGTGGACGGAAGTCGGCGGCGATCTGCTGGCGATCGAAGTCGCGGTCATGCCCGGCAAGGGCGCGGTCCAGCGTACGGGTTCGCTCGGTGACGTGATGAAGGAATCGGTCGAAGCTGCGCGGTCGGTGGTGCGGGCTCGCGCCCGGCGCCTCGGCATCCAGCAGTCGATTCTGGAAAAGCGCGACATTCACGTGCACGTGCCGGATGGTGCCACCCCGAAGGACGGTCCTTCGGCAGGCGCTGCGATTACGACCGCGATCGTGTCCGCGCTGACGGGTATCCCCGTCCGCGCCGATGTCGCCATGACAGGCGAGATCACGCTGCGTGGCGAAGTGCTGCCTATCGGTGGACTGAAGGAAAAGTTGCTGGCCGCGCATCGTGGCGGTATCCGGACCGTGCTGATCCCGGAAGAGAACGCCAAGGATCTGGCCGAGATTCCGGATTCGGTGAAGAACCACCTCGAGATCATTCCGGTTCGCTGGATCGATCGCGTGCTGGAATTGGCACTAGAGCGTTTCCCCGATGCGTTGCCTGAAGAAGAGGCCACGCCCGCGGTGAAGGAAGGCGAGAAGGTCGAAGGCCACGTCGCTGCGGCGCCTGCTGCGGCCGGCGTTGCAGATCCCGGGTTGAAGCATTAATCCACGGATTCAACCGACGGTCTAATCAGGCTCTGGCCTGCTCGTCAATAGAGGGAGTGCGCAAGCACTCCCTTTTTTTTCGACCCTTGTCTCAAACGCCCATTTCCCCTGGGAAGACGCCCCGTTTTCCCTTGACACGTATTTCCACGCAAGGCTTAAATAGTCCTTTGCCTATCCCCGGTAAAGCGACGTTTTGCCGGTATCGATGCGCCTGGAACTCGACCCTTACCAGTGTCGAGATGTCCGTTCCATTATCCATAGACAGACCTTGAGAGGGGCCTAATGAACAAGACCGAGCTTATCGACCATATCGCCAAGCATGCCGATATTTCCAAGGCAGCAGCAGGCCGTTCCTTGGACGCCTTGGTCGGAGCGGTTAAGACCACCCTCAAAAAGGGTGGCACGGTAACGCTGGTCGGTTTCGGCACGTTCGCAGTCACCGCGCGCGCCGCCCGCACGGGCCGCAACCCGCGCACCGGCGAAGCGATCAAGATCAAGAAAGCCAAGGTGCCCAAGTTCCGTCCGGGCAAGGCGCTGAAAGACGCCGTCAACTGATCACCCGCTGCGTGGCAGGCCGCGCGCATGACGCACGCCGGCCCTGCAAAAGTTCTTCGCTTCCGATATAATCTTTTTCGCACTGAACGAACGCCCTCGGGCGCTTAGCTCAGCTGGTAGAGCGGCGCCCTTACAAGGCGTAGGTCGGGGGTTCGAACCCCTCAGCGCCCACCAAGTTTTGGTGGTGTTCCAGATTCGGTGCCTAGTGAAAGTCAGTTGCCTGTACCGCTCACGTATTTGAAAGCCCGTCGCTGATTCGACGGGCTTTTTTATTTGCCGCGCCGGTTCTTGTCAGACGCGTAAAAGTGGCGCTTCAACCAAGCCCTGCATGCACGTGCGGGGCTTTTTTGTTGATATGTAAAGGGGGCAGTCGCGCTAGGCGAAAACCCTGTGTGTATAGGATATGGCATAAAACGGTTAATCATATATTATCCAGTTGAGCGGCCGGTTTTATCGTTGGCCGACAACAGGGCGGCGCAGTCCGCCTCGGCATATATGGAGAAGACACATGTTCCGCCACTTGCTTGGCAGACTTCCTGCCGTCCTTCTTGTCGCTTCGGCCCTGACGGGCAGCCACGTACAGGCACAGACTTATCCTGACCGACCCATCAAGGTGCTGTTGCCTTTCTCACCCGGTGGCAACCCCGATACGGTCGCCCGCATCCTCGCGCAGGAGCTCACCAAAACATTCGGTCAGACAGTGCTGATCGACAACCGCGCCGGTGCAAACGGAATCATCGCCACGGAGGCCGTAGCCAATGCGCCCGCCGATGGCTACACCCTGCTCTATACGACCGGGTCCCATGTCATCAATCCGTTGCTATACAAGAAGTTGCCGTACGACACTGCCAAGGATTTTCTGCCCGTTTCTCTAGTTGGCGTGACGCGCGGACAAGTGTTGGTGGCCAACCCGCGTCTTGCCGCGACGAATGTGAAAGAACTCGTGGCGCTGGCCCGGCCCGCGCAGTCGAATATCACCTATGGCTCAGCGGGTGTCGGCAATACCATGCACATGGTGGCCGAGTACTTCAACAGCAAGGCCGGTACGCACCTGGTGCATATTCCGTACAAGGGCGCGGCCCCCGCCATGAACGCGGTCATTTCCGGTGAGGTGCAGCTCGCCTTCCTGAATCCTGTGTCGGCAATCGAGCAGGTCAAGCAGGGTAAGTTGAAAGCCCTGGCGGTGACGGGAAGCTCGCGTATTCCGCAACTGCCTGATGTTCCTACCGTGAAGGAAGCCGGAGTTGCAGGGTTCGAAGTCGAAGGAGGATGGCAGGGGTTCTTTGCCCCGGCCGGGACGCCCGCTGATGTCATCGCCAAACTCAACCGGACGCTGGACGAGGTTTTGAAGGCGCCGGAGATGACTCAGCGCTTTGCATCGATGGGCTTGGATGTCGCCGGCGGGTCACCGCAGGACATGGCGGTGCATCTGCAAAAGGAGACGACCGTCTACGCTCAGATCGCTGAAGCAGCAAAGATCCAAAAAGAATGAGGCACAGGCAACGTTCTGTACGTCTTCCGTATCTGATATCCGCTATCCAGGAGACCTTTTCATGAGCAACGCCGCCGTGCCATCGTATTCCATGCTGTTCGAAAAAGACGTCGACATTCCGATGAATGACGGCGCCATCCTGCGTGCCAATGTATTTCGTCCTGACGCGCCCGGCCGTTTTCCCGTAGTGATGGCGCAGGGTGTATACGGAAAGGACGTCCATTTTGCCGATGGCTGGAAACCTCAATGGGAGAAGCTGCTAAAGCTCTATCCCGAGCTGTGCAGCAACGGATCGACCGGCAAGTATCTGCGTTGGGAAACGGTCGATCCGGAGCGCTGGGTGCCGGATGGCTATGTCGTTGTTCATGTTGATGCAAGGGGGAGCGGCAAATCGGCAGGGTTCCTCGACCCGATGTCCGCCCGCGAAATCGAAGATTACGTCGAGTCGATCGCATGGGCTGGAACGCAAGACTGGAGTAACGGGAAGGTCGGGCTGATCGGCATCTCGTATTACGCCGCGACGCAATGGCGCGTTGCGGCGCTGCGCCCGGCGCACCTTGCCGCCATCGTGCCCTGGGAGGGCCGGTCGGATCACTACCGCGACTACGGATACCATGGTGGCATCATGAGCAACGGCTTCCTGCAGGCATGGTGGCCCAAGCAGGTGTTATCGAACCAACATGGAAGTGGCGGGACGCCGTATCGCGATCGGGACACCGGTCTGCCAACGACGGGTGACGCTCTGGACACGCCGATGCTCGATGGCAATCGCAGCGACTATCCGGCGCAAATGGCGAGTCACCCTTTGTGCGATGCGTGGCACAAGGAACGATCGCCAGCACTTGAGCGCATCGAAGTGCCCGTGCTTTCCGCCGGCAACTGGGGCGGACCCGGCAACCATCTGCGTGGCAACATTGAAGGATACCTGCGCGCAGGATCCACGAAGAAGTGGCTGTCTATGCACATCGGCACGCATTACGAAAGCTTCTATCTGCCCCAGTACGTGGCGATGCAGAAACGCTTTTTCGACTGCTATCTGAAAGGCGAGGCGAACGGCTGGGAAGACGAACCGCCGGTCAAGCTTGCGGTTCGGCAGGTGCAAAGCGCCACGCACCGCACAGAGCACGAATTTCCGTTGGCACGTACCGTGTGGACGCCGTTCTACCTCGACGCCGCAGCCCGAACCGTTGCACCCGGCGAACCGGGAACGTCATCGCACGTCGGCTTCGACGCCATGAACGAGTCCGTCGATTTCACCACTGCGCCGTTTGAGCGCGAGACCGAACTAACTGGCTTTGTGACTTTGAGGATCTGGGCCGCTTCTTCTACACGGGACCTCGATCTGTTTGCCATATTGCGGCTGTTCGATCCCGACGGGAACGAGGTCGTTTTCGATGGTGCGCACGAAACGACGCCACTGACGCGGGGGTGGCTGCGCGCGTCGCACCGCAAGATTGACGAAGCGCGAACGCTTCCCTATCGCGTATTCCATTCTCACGATGAAGTGCAGAAGCTCGACCCGGGCCAGCGCTATTTGCTTGACGTCGAAATCTGGCCAACGTCGATAGTAGTTCCCGCAGGCTATCGATTGACGCTCACCCTGCAAGGCAAGGATTTCGAATTTGCAGGTAAAGCCGGCCGCCTGCTGCACAATCATCCCGTAGACCGCGCGCACGAAGACTTCCAAGGCGTGACCACAGTCTTCACCGGAGGTGAGTTCGCTTCCTGCCTTGTGCTGCCGGTTATCCCGGCCGGCTAAGCCATATACTTTTGTTCCCCTCTGCACGAGAGCCCGCTTTGGATCGCCAGCCTGAACTTGCCTATCCCGTATCGACCGACGAGGTTCGTCCCGTCTCGAAGAAGGGACGCACGACGAGTGTCAGCTTGGTATATCAGGCCCTGCGCCTGGATCTGATTCGCGCGCGGCTCGAACCCGGCGAACGCCTGCGGATCCAGGATTTGAGCGAACGTTATGGCTGCGGCGTCATCCCTATCCGCGAAGCGCTCAATCGGCTGGCTTCCGATGGGCTCGTGTCGTATTCGGAACAGCGTGGATTTTCAGCAGCAATGGTCAGCGTGAGTGACGCGCTGGACATCTGCCGCGCGCGGGTGCTGATGTCTGACTCGGCGCTGCGCGCATCGATTGAACAAGGCGACGATGCCTGGGAAGAACGCGTGGTGTTGAGCTATCACCGCTTGAAGAAGGTGCCGCGCTACGAGTGCCTGGATCCGCCCACGGGAAATCCTGAATATGACGATCCGCACCGGGCGTTCCACACGGCCTTGATCAGCGCGTGCGGATCTCAACGAATGATCATGCTGGCCGAACAGTTGTTTGTCCATGCTGAACGCTACCGGTATTACGCAAGGCGGGTGCTTGTAGCCGACCCGGATGATGATCATCGCGCCGTGATGGACGCCGCGCTGGCGCGCAACGTCGACTTGGCGCTGACCCTGGCCAAGCGCCACATCGAAGGCCCGGCCAACACCTTGGTCGAGGCCTTGCGCGCAAATACACCCGTGCGCTGACGCATGGCGCCGACACCCGGGCGCTGCCGTCCGATCAGATCTGCGTGATGAATTTCGTCACGAGATACCCATCGAAGGTTTCGGTTCCGCCTTCGCTGCCGATGCCGGAATCCTTGATCCCGCCAAACGGCGTTTCGGACAGCGCCATGCCGAAGTGGTTGATGTTGACCATGCCGGCTTCGAGTCCATTCGAAGCCTGGTGCGCCGTCTTCAGCGAATTCGTGAACACGTACGATGCGAGCCCGAAGGGCAGGCTGTTTGCGCGCCGCAGGACTTCTTCGGTGGTCTTGAAGCGGACCACCGGGGCGACCGGGCCGAAGGGTTCTTCGGTCATCAGGCGCGAGTCGTCGGGCAGGTCGGTGATGACCGCCGGCGAGAAGAAGTAGCCCTTGTCGCCCAGGCGTGATCCGCCGGTGACGACGGTGCCGCCGCGCTGGTTGGCGTCGTCAAGGAAGGACTCCATCGACAGCACGCGGCGTTCATGCGCAAGCGGGCCCATCTGGGTGTCGGACGCCAGGCCGTCGCCGACCTTGATCGAAGCGATGACATCGGTGAACTTGGCCAGGAATCTGTCGTACGCCTTTTCCTGCACGTAAAAGCGGGTGGGGGACACGCATACCTGGCCGGCGTTGCGGATCTTGGACCGCGCCAGCATCTCGGCGGCAGGTTCGATGTCGGCGTCGTCGAACACCAGCACGGGCGAGTGGCCCCCCAGTTCCATGGTGATGCGTTTCATGTGCTGGCCCGCCAGCGCGGCCAGTTGCTTGCCGACGGGCACCGAGCCGGTGAACGAGATCTTGCGCACGATGGGCGAGGTGATGAGGTGGGTCGATACTTCGCTGGGCACGCCCCAGACGATGTTGAGCACGCCGGGAGGCAGGCCGGCGTCGTGGAACAACTGGGCGATGGCGACCACGGCGCTGGGCGAGTCTTCGGGGCCTTTGAGGATCAATGTGCAGCCGGCGCCCAGCGCGGCGGCCGTCTTGCGAATGGCCTGGTTGAACGGGAAGTTCCAGGGCGAGAACGCGGCGCAGACGCCGACGGGTTCACGCACGACGATCTGGCGCACGTCGGCATTGCGGGGCGGGATGACGCGGCCGTAGATGCGGCGGGCTTCCTCGGCATGCCATTCGGCGTGTTCGGCGCAGACCATGATTTCGGCCACGGCTTCCGCCAGCGGCTTGCCCTGGTCGAGCGTGATGTTGCGACCGATTTCCTGGGCGCGTTCGCGGGTCAGTTCAGCCACTTTGCGCAGGATGCGCGAGCGTTCGAGCGGCGACGTTTTCTTCCAGGTTTCGAACGCGCGCTGCGCGGCGGCAAGGGCGCGGTCCAGGTCGGCGGGCGTGGCGTGCGGCAGTTTGCCCAGCACTTCCTGCGTGGCCGGGTTGATGATGTCCTGCTCGCGACGGTCGCCGCCTTTGATGAATTCACCGTCGATATACAGCGCGAGATCCTGGTACATGCTGACTCCTGAAGGATGGAAACCTGGAACGAAAGCCTAGCATGCTGAGGCTGCTCGTGACACGGTCAAGGTCGACGCCTGCTCAGGCACAGTGGCGCGCCCGGGATGCCGGCGGACCGTGGTTGATCGGCCCGCGCGGCCGGTGCGACAATCACGTCCTATGCCATCGACCCAAGCCATTGCCGCGCAGATCTACGAGTTCGTGCGAACCGAGAATCTTGCCGAAGGAAGCCATCTGCCCGCGCAGATGCTTGCGGACCGCTTGCGGGTGTCGCGCTCGCCGGTAAACCAGGCGCTGCAGCTGCTGCACGATCGCGGCGTGCTGCAGCGGGTGCCGAATCGCGGCTATTTTGTGGGCGGGCCGTCTGCGGGCAATGGCGCGGCCGATGCGCAGGGCTTGCAGCTCGACGACAGCAATGCGCTGGATGACACCTATTTCCGGATCGCCGAAGACGTCTTGCAGGACCGCCTGCCGGTCGACGTGACCGAGACGATGCTGCGCGCCAAGTACGGGCTGACGGGCGCGCAAATGACGCAGGTGCTGAACCGCATCTCGCAGGAAGGATGGGTATCACGCAAGCCGGGGTACGGCTGGACGTTTTCATCCATGCTGCGTACCCCCGACAGCCTGCTGCAGTCCTACCGCCTGCGGCTGGCGCTGGAGCCGGCGGCCTTGCTGGAACCCGGCTTCCGGTTGGATGCGGCCGTGCTGGCGCGCTGCCGGGCGGCCGAAGAACACTTGCTGGCGGGCGGAATCGAGACCGACTCGGCTGCCCAGATCCACGAGCGGGGCGTGCGCTTTCACGAGTCGCTGGTGGAAGCGTCGGGCAATCCCTTCTTTATCGAGACGATCAAACGTGTCAACCGCGTGCGGCGCTTGCTGTCGTATCGCTCCATGAAGGACAGGGAACGGTATGTCGAGCATTGCCACCAGCATCTCGAAATCCTGAGCCTGATCGAGGCGGGACGCCTCAAGGCGGCGTCGGAGGCGCTACGGACGCATCTGTCCAGCACGTTGACCAATCTTGAAAGGATCGCGGGGCTGCTGGCGTCCTGAGGCGTGCTTCATTCCGCCGTGATGTTGGCGCTCTTCACGATCCGGGCGTATTGCGCCGTCTGGGTCTTGATGAAGTCGCGGAAGGCGTCTTGCGTCATGGGCGTCGCTTCGCCGCCCTGTTCCTGCAACAGGCGGATCACTTCCGGATCGCGCAGCACCTGATTGACGACCGTGTTCAGCTTGACCTGGATGTCTGTGGGCGTGCCGGCCGGCGCGAAGAGGCCAAACCAGTTTTCCAGCGTGTAGGCCGACAGCGGCGCATATTCCGCGATGGCCGGAATGTCAGGGGCAAAGCTCGCGCGCTTGGCCGAAGTGACAGCAAGAGGTTTGACGCGGCCGCCCTTGATGAAGGGGAGGGCGCCGGCCATGCTGACGAAGGTCAGGTTGACGTTGCCCGATGCGACATCGACCAGCTGGGCCGAGGCGCCCTTGTAAGGCACGTGACTCAGCTTGATGCCGGCCAGGGATGCCAGCAATTCGCCGTTCAGATGCTGCGGATTGCCGACCCCACTGGTGCCGTAGGTGACCCCGGGGTGTGCCTTGGCGTACGTGACCAGTTCTTCCACGTTTTTGACAGGCAGGGCCGGGCTGGCAAGCAGCACGTTGGGCACACGCGTGACCAGGGAAATCGGCGCCAGGTCTTTTTCCGGGGTGTACTGCATCTGCTTGTAGATCAGCGGATTGATCGCCGTTTCGCCGGCCGAGCCCATCAGCAGCGTATAGCCATCGGGCGCCGCCTTGGACACCGCCGCCGCCCCCAGCATGCCGCTGGCGCCACCCTTGTTCTCGACCACTACGGACTGCTTGAGCGCAACCCGCATGCGGTCGCCCAGCAGACGGGCCACCGCATCCACGCCGCCGCCCGCCGAGAAGGGCACGACGATGGTGATGGGACGGGACGGGTAGGGCGCCTGGGCGTGCGCAGGCAAGCTGGCGATGGCACCGAGCGCACCAAGGGCGGCGGCGCCAGCCACGGCCAAAGTAGAGGAAGTAAAGGGATGGCGCAGGGGCATGACGGTGTCTCCGAGTACAGATCGTGTTGTGAACAGCAGGTCTAGGGTTTGCACGTGATTGCATTTTATTGATTAAATATGCAAAATCAATCCTATGGAAAACACTGACAACTTTCTTCCTGCATCGTTTACCCATGACGGGCAGACTTACGCGTGTGCAGACCTGCGCGGCGGGTGTGGACCGCGCCTGGACCGCTTGCCGGTCGTACTGCGGCTCCTGTTGGAAAACGCCCTGCGCAACATGCGAGGCGCTGAACGCAGCGACGCGATCGCGGCGCTGCTAGCGTGGCTGGACACCGGCACCAGTGAAGCCGAACTGGCCTTCCAGCCCGGCCGGGTGCTGATGCACGACACGACGAGCACGCCCGCGTTGATCGACATTGCCGCGATGCGCAATGTGCTGGCGGAAGCTGGCGCCGATCCGTCGCTGCTCAATCCCATGCTGCCGGTCGATGTGTCGGTCGATCATTCCCTGGCGGTCGAAGCCTATGCCGAGCCAGGCGCCGCCACGACCAATCTGCAGCATGAACTCCGCCGCAATGCTGAGCGCTATCGTTTCCTGCGGTGGGCGTCCAAATCGATGCGCGGCGTGCGCATCCATCCGCCCGGCACCGGGATCATGCACACCATCAATCTGGAACAGCTGGCCACGGTGGTGACGACCGAAATTCGAGACGGCGCGACGTGGCTGGTGCCCGACATGATGATAGGCACGGACAGCCACACGCCCATGATCAACGGCATTGGCGTACTGGGGTGGGGCGTGGGCGGCCTGGAAGCGCAGACCGTCATGTTCGGCATGCCGACGCTGCTGCGCATTCCCGACGTGATCGGCGTAAAACTCACCGGTGCCCTGAAACCCGGTGTGCTGGCCACCGACCTGGCGCTGACCGTCACGCAGCGCCTGCGGGCCTTGTCGGTGTCGGGCGAGTTCATCGAGTTTTATGGCCCCGGTGTAAGCACCCTGACCGCCGGCGACCGTGCCGTCGTCGCCAACATGGCGCCCGAGTACGGTGCGACGACCGGCTACTTCCCGATCGACGCGTCCACATTGGCCTATCTGCGCGCCACCGGCCGGACGGTGGAACACGTAGCGCGGGTGGAGGCGTTCAGCCAGCATCTGGGCATCTGGTTTGACCCCGATGCCGAGCCCCGGTACACCCGCGCGATCCATATCGACCTGGATACCATCGGGTGTCACGTGGCTGGGCCGAAGCGGCCGCAGGACCTGCTGGAAGCGGGGCAGACGAAAGAAGTGCTGGCCGCCATCGGATTTGTGCCGGCAGGCACCGCCACGCTGCCGCGCCATCCGGTGGCCATCGCCGCCATCACCAGCTGCACCAATACGTCCGACCCCGCGTTGCTGATCGCGGCGGGTGTGCTGGCGCGCAAGGCGCGTGCGCTGGGTTTGCGCGTGCCACCGTGGGTCAAGACGTCGCTGGGACCGGGTTCGCCGGCGGCGGCATCCTACCTGAAACGATCAGGCCTGCTCGAGGACCTGGAAGCGGTGGGCTTCGGCATCGTCGGGTACGGCTGCACGACCTGTATCGGCAATTCAGGGCCTTTGACCGTGTCCATTCGCGAGGCCATATCGGCTGGTACCGCGCTGCCGGTCGCGGCCCTGTCGGGCAACCGCAATTTTCCGGGCCGGGTACATCCGGATCTGGAACTGGGCTTCATCATGTCGCCGCCTCTGGTGATCGCTTTTGGCTTGGCGGGCGATGCCGAGCGCGATCTGCGCACGGAGCCCGTTCAGGTCACGGCCGATGGCCGCTCTGTCATGCTGTCCGACCTGTGGCCCACGCGTGAAGAGGTGGCCGCCCACTTGCAGGATGCGCTGGACCCGACGGACTACCGCCGGGACTTCGAGATCGCCAGCCGGAACCCGCTTTGGTACGCCCTGGCCGCGCCGGATACGCCACTGTATCCCTGGGACCCGGCATCGACCGCCCTGCGCCGCCCGCCATTTGCGTCGGCAACCGAAGGCAGCCAATTGGGACATTACGTTGCCTATCCGCTGATAGTGGTAGGCGATGACATCACCACCGACCATATCTCGCCCGCCAGCGCGATTCCTCCCGACAGCCTGGTGGCCGATTTCCTGGTGGCGCGGGGCGATGATCGCAACGACCTGAATGTGTTTGCGTCCCGCCGCGGCAATTGGGAAGTGATGATGCGGGCCGCGTTCCATTCCAAGACGCTGGTGAATCTGCTCAAGCCCGGCATGCCGGTTGCCCACACCCTTCATGTGCCGAGCAACACGGTGCAGCCGATCTGGGACGTGGCGCAGCGCTATCGCGACGCTGGGCAGGCGGTGGTGCTGGTCGCGGGTGCGCGGTACGGCACCGGGTCGTCCCGCGACTGGGCGGCCAAGGGTCAGCGCCTGCTGGGCATCCGGACGGTGCTGGCGGTGAGCTTCGAACGCATTCACCGATCCAATCTGATCGGCATGGGCATCCTGCCGTTGCGTATGCCCGACGGCGTGAACCCGACGACCCTGGCACTGTTGCCGGGGGACCGCATCGAGATCGACGCGCCGTTCGACACGATCGCGCCCCGCGTGGCGGTGCCCGTGCGCGTGTTGCGGGCCAATGGCGACATCGACTCATTTGATGCGCAGGCCGCGGTGGAAACGCAGCTGGAAGTGCGTCTGCTGCGCGAAGGCGGCGTGATCCCCGCCATCCTGCATGAGACACTGGGCGCGCAGGACCCCCTATGACACTTGCCTACGTAGGATCGCGTACGACGCGCCAGCGCAATGCGCGCGGGGAGGGCATCAGCGTGTTTCGGGTGGATGCAGATACCGGCTCGTTGCACTTGCTGCACGTCGTGGGCGGCTTGAAAAACCCGTCTTACCTCGCCTTGAATCGCCGTGCCGATCGCCTGTATGCCGTGCATGGTGACAGCGAGGAAGCCAGTGCATTCGAGGTGTTGGCGGACGGCAATCTGGCCTTGCTGGGCACCGTGCCGTGTGGTGGCAGGAATCCCGTGCATCTGGCGCTGGACCCGACCGAACGTCATCTGGTCGTATCGAATCATCTCAGCAGCAACCTGGCGGTCCTGCCGGTTGCGGCGTCAGGCGAATTATCGGGGCCAACGCAGATCGTGAGCCTGCCGGGGTCACCCGGGCCGCATCGCGTCGAGCAGCCCTTCGCCAAGCCGCACTTCAATCCCTTCGACCCTGCGGGGCGCCATGTCGTCGTGCCCGACAAAGGCGTGAACCGGGTGTTCGTGTTCCGCTTCGACGACGGCGCCCTGTCACCCGCGCCAACGCCCTGGGTGGACAGCCGCGAGACGGCAGGACCGCGGCACCTGGCTTTCCATCCTTCAGCGCCGTATGCCTATGTGATCAACGAACTCGATTCGACGGTGACGGCGTATCACTACGCGGCCGACACCGGCAAGCTGGAAGCCTTCCAGGTCCTTTCTGCCTTGCCCGATAGCTGGACGCGTGACAGCCGGGCGTCGGGCATCGCAATCGATGCGGCCGGGCGCACGCTGTACGCATCGAACCGCGCCCACGACAGCATCGCCGTGTTCCGCGTCGATCCGGCCACCGGCAGGTTGGCGTTCGTGGACGCCACGCCTTCGGGCGGCCGCACGCCGCGTTTCTTTGCCCTGGCGCACGGCGGCCGGCACATGTTCGTATTGAATGAAGACACCGACCGCATCGTGACCTTTGCGGTGGATGGCAGGTCGGGGCAACTGGCGGACACCGGGCGTTCGGTGGCCTGCGGCAGTCCGGTGTGCATGGTGTTTGCGGATCGGGACTGAGGCAGAGCACCCACGCCGGGGCAGACAGGCGGAGCAGTCGCGTCGCAGGACCGCCGCCCACCCTTGTCGCACCGGCGTTTTCCCTTGGTGCGTCCGGGGCCCGGCGCCCCGGCAGGCGGGGCGCACCATGCTAGAATCTGGCCAGTCAAAGAGTGCCCATCGGCGTGCTGCCTATGGGCACTTTGTTTGTTGCCCCGCCTTGCTGTGAGCAATCGATCGGAGTACGCGTGAATGTTTGAAACTATCCGAAATCATCGCCGCTGGATGCAGTTCGTCCTGCTGCTCTTGATTCTGCCTTCGTTCGTGTTTGTGGGTGTCCAGGGCTATTCCAGCTTCATGGACAACGACAAGTCGCTGGCGAAGGTCGACGGCGAAGCCGTCTCGCAGCAGGAATACGACGCCGCCGTGCGCAGCCGTCTGGACCAGTTGCGCTCGATGATGGGCCCGCAGTTCGACCCCGCCGCCTTCGACACGCCGGTGATGCGCAAGGCCGTCCTCGACGAATTGATCAACACGCGCCTGATCGCGACCGAAGCCTCGAAGGCGCATTTTTCGGCATCCGACGAACGCCTGCGCGACACCATCCAGGCCATCCCTGCGGTGCAGGAAGACGGCCGTTTCAGCAACACGCGATATCGCGAAGCGCTGGCCGCCCAGGGCATGACCCCGGTCATGTTCGAAAGCCAGTTGCGCCGCGATCTGTCGCTGCAGCAGGTGCTTGCCCCGGTGGCCGAATCGGTCATCATGCCGTCGAGCGTGCTCGATCGCCTGATCGCCATCGCGACCGAACGCCGGCAGGTGCAGACGCTGTCGATCAGCGCGTCGACCTACCTGCCGCAGGTCAAGATCACCGACGCCGACGTCAAGACCTTCTATGACGCGAATCGCCGTTCCTTCGAACTGCCCGAGCGGGTGGACGCGCAGTACGTCGTTCTGGACCAGAACGCCGTGACGTCCAAGATCTCGGTGTCGGACGCCGATGTGCAAAGCTTCTACGACCAGAACCAGGCGCGTTTTCGCCAGGAAGAACAGCGTCGCGCCAGCCACATCCTGATCACGGTCGACAGCGGCGCATCGGCCGCGGACCGCGAAGCCGCGCGCAAGAAGGCCGACGATCTGGCGGCCCAGGTCAAGGCGCCGGGCGCCGACTTCGCCAAGCTTGCACGTGCCAACTCGCAGGACCCGGGATCCGCCGCCAACGGTGGCGACCTGGACTGGTTCGGCAAGGGCCAGATGGTCAAGGCGTTTGAAGATGCTGCGTTCGGCCTCAAGAACGGCGAGATCTCGGGTGTGGTGCCGACCGATTACGGCTTTCACATCATCAAGCTGACCGGCGTGCGCCCCGCCGTCGTCAAGCCGCTGGCCGAGGTCAAGGCGCAGATCCAGACCGAAGTGCGCCAGCAGCAGGCCGCCCGCCAGTTCGCCGCCGCCGCCGAGCAGTTCACCAACCTGGTCTATGAGCAGAGCGACACGCTGGAGCCGGCCGCGAGCAAGTTCGGCCTGAAGCTGCAGACCGCTGAAGGCGTGACGCGCACCGCAGCGCCGCAGGCACCCAACGCCGCCGCCGACATCCGCAGCAATCCTAAGGTGCTGCAGGCCCTGTTCTCGGAAGAAGTGCTGCGCGAGAAGCGCAATTCGGGCGTGATCGAACTGGCGCCAAATACCCTGGTGGCCGTACGTGCCCTTAAGCACCAGCCCGCCACCGTGCGTCCGCTGGCCGACGTCTCGACCCAGATCACCAATCAGCTCAAGCAGCAGAAGGCGGCTGAAATGGCCCGTGCAGCAGGCGAGGCGCGTTTGAAAGCCCTGCAGGCGGCCGATGCCCAGACCGGCTTCGCCCCGGCTGTGACCGTGGCTCGTAATGCCCCGCAAGGCATGCCGACGGCGGTGCTGGGCGCCGTCATGCGCGCGCCGACCGACAAGCTGCCGGCCTTTGTGGGCGTGTCGACCGGCGACGCCTACGTGATCGCACGGGTGTCGAAGGTGGAAGCAGCACCGCGTCCGGCCACGAACGTGGTCGACAACGAAAAATCGACGCTCGACCGCCGCTATGCCCAGGCAGAACAACTGGCCGTGCTGCAGGCGCTGCGTGACAAGTACGGCGTCAAATTGACCGCCGACGGTACGGCGCTGACCACGGCAACGACGGCGCAGCCTTGATGATGGGACACCCCTGATGGCATGCCCTTGACGACATGCCCAAGCTGAAGCTGGCCCGTCTGGCAGCCTCAGGATCCGGATGCGAAAAGCATGGCGCCCCAGGAATGGGGCGCTTTTTTTTGCGCCGTTACGGACTGCCTTATTTCTTCGTCAACAGCGGCGCAATCGTGGGCCACACGTTTTCCAGAATCGTGGGCTGCGCGGATGAGAGCGGGTGCAGGCGGTCCGCCTGGAACATGGCGGGCTGCTGCGCCACGCCTTCCAGGAGGAAAGGCACCAGCGGCACCTTCTGCCTGTCGGCGACTTTGCCAAACAGATCCTTGAAGCGCTGCGTGTAGTCGCGTCCGTAATTGGGCGGGATCTGCATGCCCACCAGCACCACCTGCGCCCCGGCGCGCTTGGATGACGAGACGATCTCGTTCAGGTTGTCCTCGGTCATGTTGAGGGCCAGACCGCGCAGCGCATCGTTGGCGCCCAGTTCGACGATCACCAGCCTGGGTTGATGCTGTTTGAGCAAGGCGGGCAGGCGGCTGCGGCCGCCGCTGGTCGTGTCGCCGCTGATGCTGGCATTGACGACGCGGTAATCGATCTTTCGTTCTTTGAGGCGTTGATCGAGCAGGGGCACCCAGCCCGTTCCCCGTGCAATGCCGTATTCTGCCGACAGGCTGTCGCCCAGCACCATCAGCACGGGTGCGGAACCCCCGGCTGCGCCGGTGGTCTGTGCAAAGGCGTTGGTCGCCGGCAGCACAGCAGGAATGGCCAGGCAGCAGATGGCCATCAGGCGTCCCAGGCCCCGCTGCAGCAGGGTGGTCGACTGCCCCTTGCGCAACGGCGCGGATCGGGCCGCTGTATCGGCAAAGGGCAGGGGGCAAGGCTTTATCATGAGTTTCCTTTTAATGGGCGATCCACTATGACGGGACAGACCCGCGCACCCCTGGGCAAGCAGCCCCCGGGTGACGATTCTTTGCAGCACCACGCACCGGCTCACGTCGGCACGCTTCCCGGCACCACCACCGTGGTCAGGCCGGGCGAGCCGTCAGGGCTTGCTGGCGCCGGCAGAACGGGCACGGCAGCCGTGGGCGCCACGCCCGCCATTGCCGTGCAGGGTCTGGCCAAGCATGTCACCGACACGACCGGGCAGCTGGCGATCCTGGATGCCGTCGATTTTACGGTGGCCAAGGGAGAGACCGTCGCGATCACCGGGAGTTCTGGCTCGGGCAAATCCACCTTGCTGGGCCTGTTGGCCGGACTGGACGTGCCATCGGCCGGCCGGGTCGAACTGGCCGGCAACGACCTGTATGCCTTGAGCGAGGATGACCGGGCGCGGTTGCGCGCGCGGCATGTCGGTTTTGTGTTCCAGTCCTTCCAGTTGCTGCCTCACCTGACGGCCTGGGAAAACGTGATGTTGCCGCTGGAGCTGGCCGGCCTCCCGGCCCATGAGCCGGCGCGCGACATGCTGGAACGGGTCGGGCTGGGCGAACGCCTGCGCCACTATCCGAAAACGCTGAGCGGCGGCGAGCAGCAGCGCGTGTCCCTGGCGCGCGCGTTTGTCGTGCGTCCAGACCTGCTGTTTGCCGACGAGCCGACAGGCAGCCTGGACTCGGCGACGGGCGAAGCGATCATCAACCTGATGTTCGATCTGCACCGCGAAAACGGCACCACACTGCTTATGGTCACGCACGACCTGAAACTGGCGCAGCGCTGTGGTCGTCAGCTGGTCATTGCAGGTGGGCGGCTGGTGCGCGATTCGGCGGTCGAAGCCGTCTGAGTCCGGCTGGGCCCGTCTGAGTCCGACCAAGCCCGTCTCAGTCCGTCAGTGTCCGATTCGGTCAGTGTCCGATTCGGTCGGCGGGCGACGGATGCCGCGATGCGTCCTTGCCCCGCCCGGGCCTCCATCCCCTGTGGCGCAGTCACCCGTGATTGCGGATCCAGCGCGCCGCTTGCGCGACTTCACTGGCGCTCAGGCCGATGGGTCCGGTTCCCTGTTCCACCAGCCGGTCGGCCGCTGCGCCATGCAGCCATACGCCTCCGGGAATGGCCTCGTCGGCCGGCAGGCCCTGCGCGAGCAGGGCGCCCAGCATCCCCGACAGCACATCCCCCGTGCCCGCCGTGGCGAGCCCAGGATTGCCGCTGGTGTTGATGCGCCAGGCGCCCGACGGGCTGCTGACTACCGTGCCGGCGCCTTTCAGCACCACCCATGCGCCATACCGTGACGCAATGGCCCGCGCGGCCGCAATGCGGTCTGCCTGCACCGAATGCGTGTCGGTACCGAGCAGACGCGACGCTTCCAGTGGATGCGGCGTCAGCACCTTGATCCCGGTGCGCTGCATGAAATGGCCTTGCAAGCCCGTGTCCGACCCCAGAAGCGTCAGGGCGTCGGCGTCCAGCACGACATGGGCCGCGGGCCGCTCCTGGAGCAATCGGGTCAGCCAGGCCTTGGCGGCGTCCGTGGTCCCCAGGCCGCACCCTGCCACCCAGGTGTCAACGCCCAAGGCGTCGGCGGTGTCGAGCACGCCCGTCGCGTCGCGCACCATCAGTTCCGGATGCACCGGGTCGCAGGGCAGGCTGAGTGGCAGTGTGTCGGCCAGGGCCACGAAGATCTTGCCTGCGCCAGTCAGCAATGCCGCGCGGCTGGCCAGCAGGGCGGCGCCAGTCATGCCAGGCGCGCCCGCCAGTACGGCCAGCGTGCCGTAGCTGCCCTTGTGCGTGTCGTTCCTGCGGGCCCGGAACAGCGAAGGGCAGTCGGCTTTCGCGATCAGATGCCCCATGCCGTCCGCCGTGGCACCAACAAAGGCCGACAGCTGCAGGTCATCCACCTCGATGGTGCCCGCCACGTCGCTGCCCGCACGGGTGTGCAGGCCCGGCTTGTCGGCGATGAAGGTGAGTGTGTGGGTCGCCTGCAGGCAGACGTCCTGTGCGGCGCCGGTGTCGCCATTCAGGCCGCTCGGCACATCGATGGCCAGGCGCGCCACCGGTTGGGCGTTGGCCCACGTGATCCAGGCCTGCGCCTGCGCAGCCAGCGGGCGCGTCAGGCCGATGCCGAACAGGGCATCGACGATCACCCCACGGGGCATGTCACCGCCCAGCAGCAGGCCATCGGTGATACGCCCCTGGTCGAGCAGCGGCGCATCGAACAAGGCGCCGGTGGACAGCGGTTCGTGAGACAGGTCGTCGGCCGGGTCGCCCGAGGCAAACAGCGAGTCGGCGTCGGCCGTGTCGGCAAGCGGATCGGTGGACATGCCCGCGTCTGCTGCGTCGGTCGCACCGGCCGGTTCGTCCGGGGTGACGCCGGCTGCGACATCGCTTGCGGTGGCGGCTCGGGCCGTAACGTCGCTTGCGGTGAAGTCCTCCGCCGTGACGTCCTCAGCCGTCACGTCCGTTGCGGTGACGTCTTCAGCCGCAAGATGTGCGGCGGTCACTGCAATCGGCGTAATGTCTTCCATGGCAGCGTCAGCGGCGTCTACCGCGGCACTGTCCCCCGCGCCACCGTCCAGACCCCCGTCAGCACCCGTTCCCGCATTCCCGATGGGCCACGCCGGATCACCCGTCTGCAACAGCCCCGCCGGCAAGGCGTCCCATGCGCGTTGCGCGTCGTCCGGACGTCCCGTCTGTGCCGCGGGCAGGGCCCACACCTTCACATGGCGGCCGGCCTCATGCAGCATCCTGGCCAGCACCAGGCCGTCGCCGCCGTTATTGCCTGGCCCGCACAGCACAACGACGGCGCCGCTGGGCCACGAGGTGGCAATGCGGGACGCGGCGCTGCGGGCGGCGCGGTCCATGAGGGTACCGGAGGGCAAGGTGGCGGCCGCGTCCGTTTCGATGCGGCGCAAGGCCGTCGAAGTCAGCAGAAGAGGGGAAGCAGGCATACGCAGGACTCCGAAGAGGTCGTCAAGCGTTTAATTCTTGCGCGTGTACCGTCCGATGTCCAATCCGGTCAGATCGATGGCCGGTGCCTTGCCGGCCACCAGATCGGCGACGGCGCGCCCCGCGCCGGCCGCGAATGTCCATCCATGGGACCCGTGCCCCGTGTTGACGAACAGCCTTGGCATGCCCGTGGGGCCTAGCACGGGCGGGCCATCGGGGGTCATGGGGCGCACGCCCGACCACCACGCGGTACGCGACAGATCGAGCCGTCCGGGCAGCCAATCCATGCCCACCCGTGACAATGTCCGCAACGCCTTGTTTCGCAAAGTCGCGTCGCGCGAGCCGATTTCGGCCGTGCCGGCGATGCGCAGACGCTGCCCGAAGGGGGTGATGCTCGTTTTGTAGGCCTCGTCCATCACGGTCTGACGCGGACCGATGGTGTCGGGGCGCAAGGCCACGTTGGCGGAATAGGTCTTGACGCCAAGCACGGGCAGACGCACGCCCATCGGGCGTACAAGCCGGGACGAGTCTGCGCCTGCACACATCACGACCGCATCGGCGGTCAGTGTGCGGCCGTCGGTCAGGCGCACGCCCTGCACGGCGCCGGCCTGTGCCGTCAGTTGCCTGACGGTGGCATTGAACAGGAAGGTCACGCCGGCCTGTTCGGCCAGGGTGGACAGCTGCCGCGCGAACAGCGGGCAATTGCCGGATTCGTCATTCGGGAAGTGAATCGCGCCGGCCAGCGGCGTGCCGATTTCCAGTGCGCGCGCCAGACTGGGTTCGAGCTGCGCGGTGTCGTCACGGGACAGCACGGCGTGCAAGACACCGGTGGCTTCAAGAACACGGCGCGTGTGCAATGACGCGGCCACATCGCGGTCGCTGCGCAAGAGTTGCAGCAGGCCCGTGCGCTGTTCGTATTCCAGCGCATGCGTCTCGCGCAGCACGCGCAACTGATCGCCGCTGTATCGCGCCAGGCGCTGCATGATCTCGTGATTGGCCATGGACCGGTCGGCGCGGCACTGGCCAAGCCACTGCCGCGCCCAGCGCCACACGGTGGGATCCAATGAAGGACGCAGCAGCACGGGCGCTTCGGGCCTGAACAGTCCGCTAAGCAGGGTGGCGCGCAGGCCCGGTGCTGCCCAGGGCGACGCATAGCCCGGCGCCACGAAGCCGGCATTGCCGAAGCTGGCCTCTTGCGCCACGCCGCTGCGGCGGTCGATGACGGTGACCCGCATGCCTTCCTGGCTCAGGAAATAGGCGGTGCACACCCCCACGATCCCTGCACCCACCACTATCACATGCATAAAAACCTGATTGACTCTTGAACGTTGTGGGGTGGCCCGGTGGCCGGGAGGAGATGCAGGATTGTCGCCCGCCCGCGCGCCGGGTGGCTGGGCCCGTGCGGGCACCTGCGGGCATCGGATTGTACGCGGTTCCAGTCAGGCTTAAAGCGGCTGTCTCCCCTGGCCGACGCCTGCGGATGGCTGCTTGCTCTTCGCGTTTTCCCTCGATTGCCCGCATCGAAGTAAAATGGAGGGCGAAACCGCGTTTCCCCTTCCTCGATTCTAGTGTCGTCTCTTATTGTGGCCTCCATTTTGCGCCTGCCCGGACCCCTCGCCCTTTCCTCTTTCCGTCGCGATCGCCTGCTCGAACGCCTGCAGTCGCTGCCTGGCGCGATTGCCGACGTCACGGCGCGCTACGTGCATTTCGTGCACACCGACGGGCCGCTGTCGAGTGCCGACGCCGAGCGCCTCGACAAGCTGCTGCACTATGGCGAGCCGTTCGTGGCCAGCCCGGCGGGCCAGTCGCTCCTCGTCATTCCACGCCTGGGCACCCTGTCGCCCTGGGCCAGCAAGGCCACCGACATTGCGCGCAACTGCGGGTTAGAAGGCGTGCGCCGGATCGAACGCGGCGTGTTGTACACCCTGTCGCCCAAACGCGGCCTGCTCAGCGGATTCACGGGCGCCAAGACGCTGAGCCCGGAAGACCTGGCGGCCGTAGCCGCCGTCCTGCATGACCGCATGACCGAAACGGTCGTCGATGGCGAGTTCGATGGCGCGCCGCTGTTCGCGACGCTGCCCGGCAAGCCCATGCAAACGGTGCCCGTGCTGGAGCAGGGCATTGCCGCGTTGGCCACCGCCAACCTGACCATGGGCCTGGCCTTGTCCGATGACGAGATCGACTATCTCGTCAACGCATTTACCGGCCTTGGCCGGGACCCGACCGACGTCGAGCTGATGATGTTCGCGCAGGCCAACAGCGAGCACTGCCGCCACAAGATCTTCAACGCACAGTGGCGCATCGACAGCGCCGACCAGCCCAACACCCTGTTCGGCATGATCCGCGCAACGCACGCTGCGCAGCCGCTGGGCACCGTGGTGGCCTACTCCGACAACGCTGCCGTGATGCAGGGCGGCCCGGCCGAGCGCTTCCACGTGCAGGCGGGGGACACGACGCTGGCCTACGCCAAGCGCGACGCCATCGTGCACACGCTGATGAAGGTCGAAACGCATAACCACCCGACCGCCATTTCACCGTTTGCAGGCGCCTCCACGGGCGCAGGCGGCGAAATCCGCGACGAAGGGGCCACCGGCCGCGGCTCCAAGCCCAAGGCGGGCCTGACCGGCTTTACGGTGTCGAACCTGCGCTTTCCAGACGCCCCCGAGCCTTGGGAAACCGACTCGCATGGCTTGCCGGACCGCATTGCGTCACCGCTGTCCATCATGCTCGAAGGGCCGATCGGCGGCGCGGCGTTCAACAACGAATTCGGCCGCCCCAACCTGGTCGGCTACTTCCGCAGCTATGAACAGACGGCGGGCGGCACGCGCTGGGGCTACCACAAGCCCATCATGATCGCCGGCGGTCTGGGCAGCATCGACGACGGCTACACCCACAAGCTCGATTTGCCTCCGGGCTCGCTGCTGATCCAGCTGGGTGGCCCTGGCATGCGTATCGGCATGGGCGGCGGCGCCGCATCCAGCATGGGCGTCGGCAGCAACACGGCTGACCTGGATTTTGATTCCGTGCAGCGCGGCAACCCCGAAATCGAGCGGCGCGCCCAGGAAGTGATCGATCGCTGCTGGCAGCTCGGCGCCGACAATCCCATCCTGTCGATCCATGATGTGGGCGCCGGTGGGCTGTCGAATGCATTCCCCGAAGTCGTGGACGGCGCCAATCGTGGCGCGACCTTCGACCTGACCCAGGTGCCGCTGGAAGAATCCGGCCTGTCGCCAGCCGAGATCTGGTGCAACGAATCGCAGGAACGGTACGTTCTGGCGATCGCGCCAAACGACCTGGAACGCTTCGACGCCCTGGCGCGCCGCGAACGGTGCCCCTACGGTGTGGTGGGCGTCGCCACCGAGCAGCGGCAGTTGCGCGTGGTCAACGGCGAAGGCTTCGACGCCGCGGACACGTCGGCCCAGGAATGGACCAGCACCTCCCGTCCGGTCGATGTGCCGATCGACGTCATTCTGGGCAAGACGCCGCGCATGCTGCGCGACGTGGCGCGCCTGCCCGGCGTGCGCGAACCCATGGACGTGGTGGGCCTGGACCTGGACGACATCGCGCTGCGCGTGATGCGCCATCCCACGGTCGCCAACAAGACATTCCTGATCACCATCGGTGACCGCACGGTCGGAGGCATGTCGTCGCGCGACCAGATGGTGGGCCCGTGGCAGGTGCCGGTGGCTGACTGCGCCGTAACCCTGGCCGATTACCGGGGCTTTCGGGGTGAAGCCATGGCCATGGGCGAACGCAGCCCGCTGGCCGTGATCGACGCTGCGGCGTCCGGACGCATGGCGGTGGCCGAAGCCATCACCAACATCGTCGCGGCCCCCGTGGCGCGCCTGGAAGACATCAAGCTGTCGGCCAACTGGATGGCCGCCTGCGGTGAGCCGGGCCAGGATGCCGCCCTGTACGATACGGTCGACGCCGTCAGCCAGCTCTGCCAGCAGGTCGGCCTGTCGATCCCGGTCGGCAAGGACTCGCTGTCGATGCGCACCGGCTGGCAGGTGGATGGCGAAGACCGCAAGGTGGTCTCGCCGGTCTCGCTGGTCGTGACCGCGTTCGCATCCATCGAGGATGTCCGCCCCTCGCTCACGCCGCAACTGCGCACCGATGAAGGCGACACTTCGCTGATCCTGATCGACCTTGGCCAGGGCCGCAACCGCCTGGGCGGCTCGGTGCTGTCGCAGGTGATCAACCAGGTCGGCGACAGCGTGCCGGACATCGAGTCGGCCGACCAGCTGGTGGCTTTCTTTGCCGCGGTTCGTACCCTGGCAGAAAGCGGCGTCATCCTGGCCTACCACGACCGTTCGGACGGCGGCGTGTTCGCCACCGTCTGCGAAATGGCGTTTGCCGGGCGTGTGGGTGTGACGTTGAACATCGACATGCTGACGCTCGACCCGCATGCCGCCGACTGGGGCGACTTCAAGATCCGCGCCGATCAGGTCGCCGTGCAGCGCGCCGAGCTCACCTTCAAGGCGCTGTTCTCGGAAGAGGCGGGCGCCGTGATCCAGGTGCCCACGGCCAGCCGCAATGCGGTCATGGAAGTGCTGCGCGGCGCGGGCCTGTCCAAGCACTCGCACGTGATCGGCAGCCTGAACACCTCCGACACGATCGACATCTATCGCGACGCCAAGAAGATCTGGTCCAAGCCGCGCGTCGAACTGGCGCAGGCCTGGAGCGAAGTGAGCCACCGCATCATGGCCCTGCGGGACAATCCGGCCAGCGCCAAGGCCGAATTCGCCGTCTGGGCCGACAAGGACAACCCGGGCCTGTCGCCGCGCGTGACCTTCGATCCGCAGGCCGACGTGGCTGCGCCGATGATCGCGACCGGCAAGCGTCCGCGTGTTGCCATCCTTCGCGAGCAGGGCTGCAACAGCCATGTCGAGATGGCCTATGGCTTTGACAAGGCAGGCTTTGCCTCGCACGACGTGCACATGACCGACCTGCTGGCTGGCCGGGTGGACCTGAACGAGTACCACGGCCTGGTGGCCGTGGGTGGCTTCAGCTACGGCGACGTACTGGGCGCGGGCGAAGGCTGGGCCAAGACCATCCAGTTCAACACGATGCTGGCGGACATGTTCTCGGCCTACTTTGGCCGCAAGGAAACGTTTGCGCTGGGCGTGTGCAACGGCTGCCAGATGCTGGCTGCCCTGGCATCGATGATTCCCGGTGCCGAGCACTGGCCGCGCTTTACGCGCAACCAGTCCGAGAAGTTCGAAGCCCGCTTTGCCATGGTGGAAGTCCTGGACTCGCCGTCCATCTTCCTGCAAGGCATGGCCGGCTCGCAGGTGCCGATCGCCGTCTCGCACGGCGAGGGATACGCCAACTTCACGCAGCAGGGTGATGCAGCCAAGGTGCTGGGTGCACTGCGCTACGTCGACAACCGCGGCCAGGCGACCGAAACGTACCCGTACAACCCCAACGGTAGCGCGGGCGGTTTGACGGGCGTGACGACGGCTGACGGCCGCTTCACGGCCCTGATGCCGCACGCCGAACGTGTCTTCCGCAACGTCCAGATGTCTTGGGCGCCCAAGAGCTGGGGCGAGCAGGATAGCGGCGGTGAATTCTCGCCGTGGATGCGCATGTTCCGTAACGCGCGGGTCTGGGTGGGTTGATCACGCCCGGCGACCAAGGCAGCCCCACGTAGCGGGTAGAGCCGCTGAACAAAAAGGCCTGTTCGTCGAAAGACGGACAGGCCTTTTTTTATGCAGTCGTGCGAGCAGGCATACCGCGGGCGGCACAGCTACAAGGGCGATCACCCGCGGGGGGAGCGCAGCCGAGCAACCATAAAACAAAACCCCCAGGCAAGCCCGGGGGTTTTGTTCATTCTTAAGCATTGGAACGCCTTGCGACGTTCCGAGAATCAGGCTTGCGCCTGAATCAAATGCTTAGAACTTGTGCTGCAGGCCAAAGGCCAGCTGGCGCTTGCTCAGATCCGAGTAGTCGGTACGGCTACGGAATTGACGCTGATCGTAGTCGTTGAAGAAGACATACACGTTGGTACGCTTCGACAGGTCATACACATAGCCAACCGAGTAACCGTCGATTTCCGACTTGGTGGTGTACTGGTATGCGGCCATGACCTTGCCGGCGCCCAGAGGTGCGCTCAGGCCGAGGGTGTACGCATTGTCGTTGCCATACAGGTTGGCGAACTGGTTAGCAGCAGAAGGCACGCCGCTCGTCACCAGGTTAGCACCAACGTTGTTCAGCGGGTTCTTCATGTGCGACCAGCCAGCGTACGCAGCAACCACGCCGAAGTCATACGAAGCGCCGACGATCAGGTTCTGGGGCTTTTCGCCACCGTTTGCAGCTTCCAGAGGGCCCGACAGGTTTGCGTACGAGTACGTAGCAACACCCTTCAAAGGACCGTTTTCGTACTTCAGGCCAACGTCAAGCATACGGTTGTTGTTACCGTTGCCAGCGACTTCCTGCTCAGCACCAGCGGTGCCGGTCTGGAAGCTATAACCCACAGCGCCTTGGAAACCGGCGATGACTGGCGAGTAGTAGTAAGCCGAGTTGTTGACACGCGAACCGGCACCGAAGTCACCCGTGTTGTAGCCGAACGTGGTGCTGACTGCCGAACGCGAGTACGACAGACCGAACGGGTTGACGATACCGGCAGCCCACATGAAGCCCAGGTTGGTCGTACGGCCCAGGGTCAGGCGGCCAGCGCGGGCGCTTTCCAGACCAACGAATGCATAACGGCCAAACAGACGACCTTGCGTCGATGCGCCGTCATCCAGCTGGAAGCCGCTTTCCAATTGGAAAATTGCCTTCAGGCCGTTGCCGATGTCTTCCGAACCACGGATACCCCAACGCGATTGAGCGCCAAGGCCGCTGTCGAGGGCGCTACGCGAGCTCTGACCTTCGGTCTTTTCGTTCTGGAAACCAATGTCAGCGATACCGTACAACGTAACGTTGCTTTGGGCGTTAGCTGCACCGGCAAAGCCAGCCAACAGAGCGGCGGCGAGAAGGGTCTTCTTCATTTAATTAGGTCTCCAACGGAGTGAATAACACGATAAGCCAACAGCGTCATACACAAGCGCTCGGCTAGGGCCGAACCTTTGTCTATGTGCCGCGGCGGCCTTGCTCTCGATTTCAGTGAGCGATGGTGCTGGCTGCGAGAAATCTGGAATGAATTTCACCAGAAAAGCCGAAGGCGTGCCAACTCTTAATTCCGCTGCAACATTGATGTGTTGCGATTTGCCCTAAACGCTGTGACATCCTTGCAACCGAAGCTTGGAATAGCGAGGGAAAACAGCGTGATGCGCCAAAACACGTTTCAGTAAAAACGCCCCATGTTGCAGTGACATGACGTCACCGCTCAATGGAGCGTTTTATACAACTAAGGCAAACCCTGATAGCGGTAAATTAAGCTGCCCGGATGAGTTTTAGTGTTGGTTCAAACCAACGTTTGCCATCAGTTGATTTTTGCCTTCTGACGCAGGCTGGCCTGGAAGTCACGCAATTTAGCCTGGCGCATCGATTCCTCGATCTGCGGGCGCAGCTGATCGAGCGGCGGGAATTGGCTGTCGCGAATGTCTTCCAGACGGATCACGTGCCAGCCGAACTGGGTCTGCACCGGGTTGGCAGTGGTCTGACCCTTGGACAGGCCCGCCAGTGCGTCCGAGAACGGCTTTACATACGTGCTGGCCGGCGCCCAGTCCAGGTCGCCACCATTGGCGGCCGAGCCAGGGTCTTTCGATTGCTTGGCCAGGTCTTCGAACTTGGCGCCCTTGTTCAGCTGGGCAATGATGTCCTTGGCCTGCGCTTCGGTTTCGACCAGGATGTGGCGCGCACGGAATTCCTTGTCGCCCTGGGCGGACTTGACGCGGTCGTACTCGGCCTGGACTTGCTGCGGCGTGATCGTGTTCTTGGCAAGGTAGTCGTTGAACAGGCCGCGAATCAGCACGCTCTGGCGCGTCAGGTCGATTTCGGCCTGCACTTCCGGCTGTTTGGCGATGCCGCGCTTGTCGGCTTCCTGCAGGAAGACTTCACGGTTGATGAGTTCTTCGCGGATCTGCTCGCGCAGTTGCGGCGAGTCAGGCTGGCCTTGCTTGGTCAGCAGGTTGACGAATTGATCAACGCGCGAAGAAGGAATGGCCTTGCCGTTCACGACGGCAGCGTTTTGGGCAAAGGCGGGAACTGCCACGGCCAGCGCAGCCGTCAACATCAAAACACGCTTCATCAGGGAAATCCTTACTATGAATAGATCGGCCGGAAGCCAGCCTGATTTGTTAGGTCTTGTCGGAATTTTCTTGGGAAGTGAGCGCCGTAATGGCAAGCGCATGCACCTCGTCAGGCATCAGATCCTTCAATTGATCATACACCAGGCGATGTCGGGCAACCCTTGACAAGCCCGTGAAACGGTCCGAAACGATCCGTACCCGGAAGTGTCGGGCCCCGCCTGCGGCGCCGGCGTGACCGGCATGCAGGTGCGACTCGTCAATCACATCGAGGGCTTGCGGGTCCAGGCTGCCAAGCAGACTGCGGATGGTGGCAACGCGGGCGGCGGTCATGAACGTTCCGCCCCGGCGTCGGTTTCCGCCTTGATGACCTTGGCCGCACCGTCCTTGACCGGCGTCTTCATGTGGCGACCCAGGTAGATCGACTGGATGATGACGAACGCAAGCAGCAGGCCGAAGATGCCGAACACCTTGAACGTCACCCACGTTTCGGTCGGCCAGTTATAGGCCACGTACAAGTTCACGCAGCCGACCACCGCGAAAAACAGGGCCCATGCCGTGTTCAAGCGGTTCCAGATGGCATCGGGCAACTGGATCTGCGCGCCCAGCATGCTGCGCATCAGATTCTTCTTGGCAATCCACTGGCCACCCAGCAGCACCACCGCGAACAGCCAGTACAGCACCGTGGGCTTCCACTTGATGAAAAGTTCGTTGTGCAGGAAGAGCGTCGCCCCGCCGAACACCACGATGATCGTCAAGTTGATCCAGTGCATGGGCTCGATTTTCTTGCGGCGCGCGACCAGCCAGAGAATCTGTACCACGCTGGCCGCCATGGCGACGCCAGTGGCCACGTACAGATCGGCAAATTTATAGGCGCCAAAAAACAGCAGAAGGGGAAATAGATCGAACAGGAGTTTCATTGAGTCTCGATAGTCAGGAAATAGGTGATGGCGCGGCGGCGGGCAGACGCGCGCAGGCGGCGGCAGGAAAAGGGAGCTTATCTCGGATAGTAGCTCGACGGTCACCGCATCCTGTCGAGGGGTGCCGCGGCAAAGTCGTGCAGGCCCTCTATATATAGAGGTAGAGGGGTCTCTGCTTCAGGTGTCCTGTCCGGCGGGCTGGCCGGGCACACGCCGGCCGGATGTCGCGGCCCCTTGGCAGCCCGCGACATCCTGGGGGAGGGTCAGCGCGAGGCGCGGTCGGGCGGGCTGAACGGTTCGAACTTCAAGGAAACGGAGTTGATGCAGTAGCGCACACCCGTTGGCGGAGGGCCATCGGGAAAGATATGACCCAGGTGCGCGTCGCACACGTTGCACAGCACTTCGGTGCGGACCATGCCGTGGGTGGTGTCCCGTTCTTCCCGCACATTGTCAGGATTGAGCGCGGCGAAATAGCTTGGCCAGCCACAAGACGAATCGAATTTCGTGTCAGACGCGAACAGCGGCGTATTGCAGGCCACGCAGCGGTAGATGCCCGGCTGGTGGTGATCCCAGTACTCGCCTGTAAAAGCTCGTTCAGTTGCCTTTTCCCGCGCCACCGCGTACTGCATCGGGGTGAGCAGGGTGCGCCATTCGGCGTCGGATTTGTTCACTTTCTTTAGAGCTGTCATGCGGGGGTCCTCACGAAGAACAACTGACTTCCAGATGGCTCGCCCAGTCGGGCGGGATACGGCAGTACGCATCGAATCCCGGTCTTTCCGTATACGGGTCCTTGAGCAGCATCACCAGCGTCTCGATTTCTGACGTGTCGCGCTGCGTGGCCGCACGGATCGCTGTCTCGGCCAGGTGGTTGCGCAAGACGTAGAGCGGGTTGATACGGTTCATCGCGTCGGCGCGCTCCGCATCCTCCAGATCATCCAGGCGCAGCCGCGTCCGGTAGGTTTCGAGCCACACTTCGGCTGCCGCGCGATCGGCGAACAGGTCCACGAAGGTTTCCCGGCCTGCCGATGCGGCCGTTTCGGTAGCCGCATCCTTGTGGATCTGAGCCAGCCGGCGGAAGCTGAGCGTAAAGTCGGCGCCATTGCGGTGCATGACGGCCCACAGGGCATTGACGAGATCGGCATCCGACTCGCGCCAGGCGACAAGCCCGAGCTTGCGCGCCATCAGCCCATGAAAGGTGTCCAGGAAGGTGTTCTCGTAGCCGTCCAGGGAGGCCCGGATGGCGTCTTCGTCTTCGATCAACGGAAACAGCGCGCCGGCCAGCTTGTAAAGGTTCCAGTGGCCGACCGCCGGCTGGGCGTCCCACGCATAGCGGCCTGCGCTGTCGGTATGGTTGCAGATGTGGTGGGCATCGAACGCGTCCATGAAACCGTAGGGTCCATAGTCCAGCGTAAGCCCCAGGATCGACATGTTGTCGGTGTTCATGACGCCATGACAGAAGCCGACGACTTGCCACTGCGCCATCAGCGCGGCTGTGCGCCGGGTGACTTCCGCCAGCAGGCGCAGATACGGACCGCCGGCCACGTCCGCCTCGCCCGCAGGCGCCGGGCGGCATTCCGGGTAGAAGTGATCGATCACATAGTCAGCCAGGATGCGCAGCGGTTCGATCTGTTGCCGGCTGGCCCAGTGTTCGAAGGATCCGAAACGCACGAACGACGGCGACATGCGGGTCACGACGGCCGCGGTTTCCATGGTCTCGCGGCGCACCGGATCGTCGGACGCCACCAGCGCCAGGGCGCGTGTGGTCGGAATGCCCAGGCCTACCATCGCTTCGGACGCGAGATACTCGCGCACCGACGAGCGCAACACGGCCTTGCCATCGCCCATGCGCGAGTACGGCGTACGCCCCGAGCCCTTCAATTGCAGTTCCCAATTGCCGGCGGGCGTGTCGATCTCGCCCAGCAGCAAGGCGCGGCCGTCACCGAGTTGGCCCGCCCACACGCCGAACTGATGGCCGCTGTAGACAGCGGCCAGCGACACGCCACCCGGCAGCGGTTCGGCGCCGGAAAACACACGCAGGAATTCGGGGGTGGTGAATGCTTCGGGCGACAAACCGATCAGCGCAGCAGCATCGGCATTGGCATGCACGAGCCACGGGTCTGTCAGCGGTTGGGCAGTGACCCGGGTATAGAAATCGGGAGACGCGTCGGCAAAGGAATTGACGACCTTCAAGGCGTCGAGCGCAGGAGCGAGAGGGGTAGTCATGGCCAGGGCAAGAGCAGGGTGACTCGATAAAAGAAGGTTAACCTATTTGGCTACTCGCGACGGCGGGCTTCGTCGCAAGGTGTTGCGGGGCGTATCGCGTGGTCCAGCGCCAGGTTCAGGACGCGTTGCGGAACAGGTTGCGGGCGGTTTTCAACAGTGTTTTCATGGGGGGAAGCGGGTTTGGAAGGGGGACTGGTTGCCCTGCTCAACGGCATCAGCTACGGCCTGCTGTTGTTCATGCTGTCGGCAGGGCTGACGCTGATTTTCAGCATGATGGGCGTAATCAATTTCGCGCACGCCAGCTTCTATATGGTGGGGGCGTATGCCGCCTATGCCATCGCGACCCGCATCGACGCCGTGCCGGTGCTGGCCGGCGCCGGCTTCTGGGCTGCGCTGGTGCTGGCGCCGCTGGTGGTCGGACTGCTGGGCGCGCTGGTGGAACGGTATGGCTTGCGGCGGGTGCGCGGGCAGGGCCATGTTGCCGAACTGCTGTTTACCTTCGCGCTGGCCTACGTGATTGCCGAAGTCGTGCAACTGATCTGGGGACGATCGGCCGTGCCGTATCGCCTGCCAGACGTGCTGCAACAGCCGCTGTTCGTGGTCGATGGCACCCAGTTTCCGGCCTACCGCGCGCTGATGATGGCCGTGGCGGGCGGCATGCTGCTGGCATTGTGGGTGCTGCTGCACCGTACGCGTGTCGGGTTGGTGATCCAGGCAGCCATGACGCATCCTTCCATGGTCGAAGCGCTGGGGCACGACGTGCCTCGGGTGCTGATGGCCGTGTTCGCTGGCGGGTGCCTGCTGGCCGGACTGGCCGGCGCCGTCGGAGGAAGCGTGTTCGTGACCGATCCGGGCATGGCTCTGGCGGTCGGGCCGATCGTGTTCGTCGTGACCGTGGTCGGCGGGCTGGGGTCGCTGACAGGAGCGTTCCTGGCCAGTCTGCTGATTGGTGTCCTGCAGACCTTCGCGGTTGGGTTCGATACGTCGGTCGGCGACCTGCTCGGGTTGACCGGGGACCCGGGTGTTTATGCGCCGTCTTCGTCCGAGGCTGCGTCGTCGTTGTTTTCGTCCTTGTTTGCGTCGGTGGTTTCGTCGGTCTTGTCGTCCCTGGCGCCCGTGCTGGCCTTGCCCCTGTCGCGGGTCGCGCCGGTGTTGCCGTATCTGCTGCTGGTGATCGTCCTGATCTGGCGGCCGTTCGGTTTGCTGGGGCGGCGTGAATCATGAAGGACGATGCAGGCCATATCGATATGGAGAGTGAAGCATTGCCGCTGGCCGGTGGGGGCGGTGGGGCCGCGTCGCTGATCACGTGGCTATGCGCCGCGATCGCCTTGCTGCTTGCGCCAATGCTGCTGGGTGGCCCGTCCGGCAACGCCTACGCAATAACGCTGTTGTCCCACATCTGCGCGATAACGGTGTTTGCGCTGTCCTACAACCTTTTGCTCGGCCAGACGGGATTGCTGTCGTTCGGCCATGCGGTCTACGCGGGCATGGGTGGCTGGGTCGCGGTGCGCGCCCTGAACCTGGCGGGTGACGGACTGCCGCTGCCGGTCTCGCTGGTGCCGCTGGTCGGGGGCCTGGGTGGCGCGGCCTTTGGACTGCTGTTCGGATGGTTGACCACGCGCCGGGGTGGCACGCCGTTCGCGATGATCTCGCTTGGCATCGGCGAGCTGGTGTACGCGGTGGCGGCCATGTTCCCCGCCGGGTTCGGGGGTGAGGCAGGCATCGCCACCAATCGGGTCATTGGCGATCCCGTGTGGGGAATCACTTTCGGCCCGGACATCGAGGTCTATTACCTGACCGCGGCGTGGACATTCCTGGCCGCCCTCGCCATGTACGGATTGACCCTTACGCCACTTGGGCAGATTGCGCGGGCGGTGCGCGATAACGCCGAACGGGTTGGCTTCATCGGCTATGACCCGCGGCGGGTGCGCTGCACGATGCTGGTCGCCGCCGCATTTTTTGCTGGCGTGTCCGGGGCGCTGACCGCGCTGAACGTCGAAGTGATCAGTGCCGAAAGCCTGGGGTCGATGCGATCCGGCATGGTACTCCTGGCGGTGGTGATCGGCGGATCGGCGTACTTCATCGGACCGGTGCTTGGCGCCATCGCGGTCACCCTGATGGCGATGGCCTTGTCACGCCACACGCCGGCGTGGCAGTTGTACCTCGGGCTTGCCTTTGCCGGGACCGTGATGTTCGTGCCGGGCGGGATGGCCGGCTTCGCAGCGGCTCTTGCCCGGCAAGGCCGGCAGGCGGGATGGCGCAAGACATTGGCCAGGTATGGCATGGCAAGCGTGGGCCTGCTGGTGCTTGGCTTCGGCACCGTCGAACTCGTCGAACCGCTGTATCGCGAGCGGTTGCGGCTTGGACAGGCGGTCACGCCGGTGCACCACGTCGCGGGCGAAGTGTCTGCCTGGTGGCAGATCGGCGGCGGCATGCCTTGGTGGATGGCGGTGATGGCAATCGCTGTCGGGGCGGGGGTACTGGCCGTGGTCCATCGGCGCGGGGCCGGGGCGGATACAGCTCCTGCAGCGTCGCGTCGGGGAGGGGCTTGATGGCGCACGATGTGGCTCGCATTTCGCGATCTTCCGGATCGCCGGGATCGTTCGGATCGGCGGAATCGTCAGGCACACCCGCCTTGCAGTTGACCGGCGTTTCCAAACGCTGGGGCAAGGTCGAGGTCTTGCGGTCGGTGACACTGTCGGTGTCCGCCGGGGAACGTCACGCTGTCATCGGTCCCAATGGCGCCGGCAAATCCACGCTCTTTCATGTCATTTCTGGACTGGCTTCACCAAGCGGCGGACGGATCCTTCTCGAAGGACGGGATATTGGCGGTCTCGCTCCGCATGTCATCAACCGGCGGGGGCTGTCGCGCAGCTTCCAGGTCACCAATGTCTTCCCGCGCTTGACGGTCATCGACAACCTGCGATGCGCCGCGTCGTGGTCGCTGGGGGCAGGGTATGCGTTCTGGCGGCACGCGTCGACGCAGGGCCCGATCAACGAACGTGCCGACGCCCTGGCGCATCGCCTGGGCCTGCACGCCGACCGCAGGCGGCTGGCGGGCGAGCTCACCTATGCGCAGCAGCGCGCGCTTGAACTGGGGATGGCCATCGCCACCGATGCGCGCGTGTTGCTGCTCGATGAACCCACGGCAGGAATGAACCGCAGCGAAGCTGCGCGTATGGTCGATCTGGTCCGCGACGCGGCGGCCGGGCGGTCGCTGTTGATCATCGAGCACGACATGACCGTCGTGTTTGCGTTGGCCGATCGGCTGTCGGTCTTGGTCCAAGGCGAAGTCATCGCGACGGGTGCGCCCGATGTGGTGCGGCAGGATCCTGGCGTACGGGCTGCCTATCTGGGACACATCCCGCCTGGCGAGAGCCAGGCCGCGCAAGGCAATCGCTCGCACGCGGATGACAAGGCGACGCCATGACGCGCCATGACCGTGCTGCCTCCTCTCTGATAGTGCAAGACCTGCACGCCTGGTACGGCGCAAGCCATGTGCTGCAGGGCGTCGACCTGAACGTGCAGCCGGGCGAGATCGTGGCCTTGCTTGGCCGCAATGGCGCGGGCCGTTCCACCACGGCGCGCGCGATGATGGGCATGGTGCAGGCGCGCGGCCAGATGCTCTGGCGGGGCGAGCAATGGCTGGGACGGCGCACCGTCGACATTGCACGCGCGGGCATCGGTTACGTGCCGGAAAGCCGTGACGTCTTCCCGACCCTGACCGTCTTGCAGAACCTGGCCTTGGGCGTGCGCCGCGGGGCGGCGTCGTCGGCATGGACCCTGGCCGACACGTGGCGGCGTTTTCCGCAACTCGAACGACGTGCCCACACGCCCGCGCACGCCTTGTCTGGCGGGGAACAGCAGATGCTGTCGCTAAGCCGTACGCTGATGGGCGACCCCGCACTGCTCATTGTCGACGAGCCCACCGAAGGCCTCGCGCCAATGCTGGTGGACCAGGTCGCCCATTGCCTTGAAGCGCTGCGCGATCGGGGGCGATCCGTGTTGCTGATTGAACAGCGTCTGGACATTGCCTTGCAAATTTCCAGTCGTCTGTATGTGCTCGGCCATGGCAAGATCGCGTTCGAAGGAAGTCCCGATGCGCTGCGCCTGGATGCCGCCGTGCGCCGCGACTGGATAGAGCTGTAGCTGACACCCGTGCGCTGCCGCGTTGCCGGCATGGGCACGACCCCGAGCAGACATCACGACAAGGATTGCCATGGCTGCCGCCTATGAGGTCCGAGAGGACATCGCCGTCATTACCCTCGACAACCCGCCTGTCAACGGGCTGGGCTTCGACACGCGCCGCGATCTGGTCGAAGGCGTGCAGCGCGCCTGTGAGGACGAGGCCATTCGCGCCATCGTCGTCACCGGCGCCGGCAAGGCGTTTTCTGGCGGGACGGACACGCAGGAATTCAACACGCCCAAGGCCTTGCAGGAACCCATTCTGTTGTCGACCATCGATCGTGTCGAAGCGGCAAGCAAGCCCGTGATCGCCGCGATGCATGGGGTCGCCATGAGCGGGGGACTCGAACTGGCCATGGGCTGTCACTATCGTGTCGCGAGTCCCGACGCGCGGCTGGCCTTGCCGGAAGTGCGGCTTGGCTTGATGCCTGGCGCGGGCGGCACGCAGCGCCTGCCGCGCGCCATTGGTGTTGCGCGTTCGCTGGCCATGATCCTGTCGGGCGATGCCATGCCGGCCACCGACTTTGCCGACACCCCGCTGATCCAGGCCCTGATCGAAGGCGACCTGGTCGACGGCGCCTGTGACTTCGCACGTCGTGTGGCGATGCCGGCGGCATCCGAAGGGCGCCTGCCGCGCTTGCGTGACCTTGCGGTGGAGACCGACGGCGCCGCGCTGGCGATTGAACAGGCACGTGCGGGCATTGCGGACACGTCCCCGCATTTGCCTGCGCCTGCTCGATGCATCGACGCCATCGAAGCCGCCACCACCGACCCGTTCGAACAAGGCCTGCGCCGCGAACGGGAATACTTCCTGGCCTTGCTCGAATCGCCCCAGTCGCGCGCGTTGCGGCAGGGGTTGATCAGTGAGCAGGCGGCAGGCGGCGTCGATGGTCTGCCTGCCGACGTGGCCGCCGGACCGCTGGGTGTCATTGCCTTTGTTGGAGAAGGCGGGCATGGCCTGGACCTGGCGCAGATTGCTGCGCGCGCGGGCTGCAAGGTGTTGTGGTTCAACACGGCAGGCGCCGCCACGGATGCGGCGATTGCGGCGACGGATGGAGCAAGTGCCGGAGCAAGTGCCGGAGCAAGTGCCGGAGCAAGCGTCGGAGCAAACGCCGAGGCAACCGACACCTTCGACAACCTGACCCATGTGACCGACCTTGCAGCGCTTGCCGACGCGGACCTGGTGATCGTGACGTCGCAGCCCGGCATGGATCCCGACCTGCCGCTATTCGAAGACCTGGACGAACTGATGAAGCCCGAGGCGATCCTGGCGGCCGATGCGGCCACCACCGACATCGACGCGCTGGCGGGCTTCACGCAGCGCCCCGACAAAGTCGTGGCCTTGCATGGCTGCCGCTCGTCGCTCAGGCTGGGCGTGCTCGAGATCGGCCGCGGCAAACATACCGATGACAGGACCGTCGCCACGGCGGTCGCCTTTGCCAATCGCATCGAACTGCCGTTCGTCGTGTGCATGGGACTGAATGGAATGATCGGCGAGCGCATGCGTCGTCGATACGGCCGTCATGTCGAATCGTTGCAGGACCGCGGCGTGCCGCTTGCGCGCATTGTCCAGGCATTGGGCGCTTTCGGCTTCGATCCGCCTCCCTTGTTGCCCGACATGCCGCCGGAAGCCGTCGCGCCCGACACCAGTGAAATCGACGATGCGAAGATCGTTGAATATCTGATGTGCGGGTTGGTCAACGAGGCGGCTCACCTGCTGCACGAAGGCATCGCCCAGCGCGCCTCGGACATCGACCTGGTCTGCCTGAAAGGCTACGGTTTTCCCGCGCACACTGGCGGTCCGCTCTTTTATGCACACGAACGCGGACTCGACTGCATGGTGGCCAGCCTGCTCGAACATGGCGAAACCTGCCCCATCGAAACGCATGACTGGGTGCCATCCCCATTGCTGGTGCGGCTGGCATCGGAAGGGCGGCGGTTCGATTGAGTTGGGCTGCATCAGCGCGCGCACGCAGGTAAAGAAAATCCCGGCTACGAAGGCTTCGTAACCGGGATTTTTTGGCTGGAGACCGCAAGCGACTGCTGCGTCCTCCTTATCCCACCGCAGACGCTTCGGTGCTGTGCACCGAAGCGTCTTGCAGGATCAGAGGATTTCGGCGGCGTGATCGGCAAGGCGGGAACGCTCGCCCCGTTGCAGGGTGACATGGCCCGAATGCGCCCATCCCTTGAAACGGTCGACCACGTACGTCAGGCCCGAACTGCCCTCAGTCAGGTACGGGGTGTCGATCTGCGCGATGTTGCCCAGGCAGATGACCTTGGTGCCCGGACCGGCCCGCGTGACCAACGTCTTCATCTGCTTGGGCGTCAGGTTCTGCGCTTCATCGATGATGAGGAACTTGTTCAGGAAGGTCCGGCCGCGCATGAAGTTGAGCGACTTGACCTTCACGCGTGAACGGATCAGGTCCATCGTGGCCGCGCGACCCCAGTCGCCGCCATGATTGCCCGAGTCCGACTCGCCCATGTTCAGGACGTCAAGGTTGTCTTCGAGCGCGCCCATCCACGGCAACATCTTTTCTTCTTCCGAACCCGGCAGGAAACCGATGTCTTCACCGACCGGCACGGTGACCCGCGTCATGATGATTTCGGTGTAGCGCTTGGTTTCCAGCACCTGCGTCAGGCCGGCCGCCAGGGCCAGCAAGGTCTTGCCGGTGCCCGCCTGACCCAGCAGCGACACGAAGTCGCAATCCGGATTCATGAGCAGGTTCATGGCGAAGTTCTGCTCGCGGTTGCGGGCGGTGATGCCCCACACATTGTTCTTTGAATGCGTGTGGTCGCGCAGAGTCTGGAGCACGGCCGTCTTGCCGATGACTTCCTTGACTTGCGCGTACAAGGGCATGCTGCCTTCGAAGTACACGAACTGGTTGATCGCGAACTGGGTGCACAGCGGCCCGGTGATCCGGTAGAACGTGCTGCCGCCCTGTTGCCAGGACTCGATGCCCTTGCCGTGTTTGTCCCAGAAGTCGCTTGGCAACTGCAGGATGCCGGTGTAGAGCAGGTCGGAGTCTTCCAGCACCTGGTCATTGAAATAGTCTTCAGCCTGCAGGCTGAGCGCGCGCGCCTTGACGCGCATGTTGATGTCCTTGGACACCAGCACCACGTCGTGGTCGGGATACTGTTCCTGCAGGGATCGGACGACGCCAAGGATCTGGTTGTCGGCCTTGCCGATCGGCAGGCTGGCCGGCAGCACGGTTTCGACCAGCGTTGTCTGCAGGCGCAGGCGGCCAAGCGCTTCCCGGCTGCCCAGCTTGTTGAGCGCAATGCCGTTTTCGATGTCCTCGACATCGCTGACCAGCATGTCCAGCGAGCGGCTCACCTGGCGTGCGTTGCGCGCCACTTCCGACATCCCTTTCTTCTGGTTGTCGAGTTCTTCGAGCGTCATCATCGGCAGGAACACATCGTGTTCCTCGAACCGGAAGAGCGAGCTCGGATCGTGCAGCAACACGTTGGTGTCGAGCACGAACATCTTGGTCTTTTGCGAGCCTTTGGCCTTGGCGCGTGCGGTTGCGCCGCCCTGCTTGGGAGCGGGCGGCTTCCTGGGCGACGTCGTTGCCTTGCTGACGGGTTCAGCAGGCGCAGGCGTGCTGCGAGCCTGCGGCGCGTTGGCCGGGGCCGGCACGGCGGCAAGCGCCGGAGCTGACGCAGCCGGTGGCGCTGCCGACGGCGCGTCTGGCGTCAACAGGACGCCAACAGGCGCGGCGGCAGCTGTCTTGGCCGCGGCCGACTTGCTGGCGCGGGGCCGCGAGGTCTTGGCGGGCGCCGCCTGCATGCCGGACAGTTCAGGTTGGACTTCAAGCGGGAGGGAAGAAGACGCCTGGGGCGCGGCGGTGTCCGACTTCTTGGTGCGTGTTGCGGGTCGCGCCGGTTCACCCGTAGGAAAAGACAAAATAGCTGCGGGCCGGGTGGGCATCTTTGGAAGCGGCATGAGCGCGTATCTCCTCGTACTGGAATCCTAACGATACTGCACTTCGGTAGACGTTTCGTCGTGATGAGCCGATTAAAAGATGTGACCGTCCGCGCCTGCCGGCCGCGCCCCGCCGGGTCACCCCAGTTCGCGCACCGCGGCAAGTACGGCGTCGACATGGCCAGGCACCTTCAGCCCGCGCCATTCCTTGCGCAGCACGCCGTCGGCATCGATCAGGAAGGTGCTGCGTTCAATGCCGCGCACCTGCTTGCCGTACATGTTTTTCATTTTCATGACACCGTACAGCTCGCATACCTTTTCGTCGGGGTCGGCAATCAGGGCGAACGGAAATTCCTGCTTTTCGCGGAATCTGGCGTGCGACGAAAGGGTGTCGCGCGAAATCCCGAAGATCCGCGCGCCAGCGGCCTCAAACTCGGCGTGCAGATCCCGGAAGTTCTGGCCTTGCGTGGTGCACCCTGGCGTGTTGTCTTTCGGATAGAAATACAGCACCACGATCTGGCCTTTCAGCGCTTCCAGCGAAAATTCGCCGTCGGTGCCGGGGGCGGTGAAGGTCGGGGCAGGGCTGTCGATGGCGAGGGTCATGGGATCCTTGGGAAAACGTCGCTGAAGGGCCAGCGGAGAACGGAAACAGAAAACGAACAGTCAGAACGGCGCGACCGGGAGCCGCGGCAGCACCCGCCGCGCCGGTCAACCCGGCAGCAGGGCGACCACCACGCGGCGGTCTTCGGACATCAGGATGTTGTAGGTGCGCGAGGCGGCCTGGCTGTCCATCATCTCGACGCCCACACCGGCCTTGAGTAGCGGCCGCAGCAGGGCAGGGGCCAGGAAACGCTGCTTGTTGCCCGTGCCGATCAGCAGCACTTCAGGCAAGGGCTTGGCGTCCAGGTCGACCAGTTGCGCCATCGCGGTCGCGTCGATCTGCTCGACGGACTCGGGCGACCAGCGCGCCACGTCGCCTTCGGGGCCGAAGACCACGGCGTGCGCGTACTCAGTCTTGTTCACTTCGATATAGCCGTCGCCGTAGCCGGTCACGGTGTTCAGGGACGTATTGGGGTCGGAATGCAACTTCACGTTCTGCTCCGAAAGAAAAGGGGCGAGCGGCAGGCCGACGCGTTGCCGGGTCAGTAACACACACCGGTACGCGGAAGGCCGCCGGGGAAGGCGCCGCCAGCGATTTGCTAGGGGCAGCCCGTTTAGCTAGATTATAGGTTTATGCGGCCTGGCACAGGCCGGACCTGGACGCTTTTGCCCACCCCCGGATCGATCCCTGGCCGCTTTTTCGTCACTTACAAGGAATCACCATGTCGACCCCATCGCGCGAGTTTTCGCGCATTCAGCGTTTGCCGCCCTATGTGTTCAATATCACGGCGGAGCTGAAGATGGCGGCGCGTCGACGAGGCGAGGACATCATCGACATGTCGATGGGCAATCCTGACGGCGATACGCCCGCGCACATCGTCGACAAGCTGGTCGAGGCCACCAGGCGGCCCGGCACCCATGGGTACTCGGTCTCCAAGGGCATCCCGCGTCTGCGCAAGGCGATCGCGGACTGGTACGGCCGCCGGTATGGCGTGGATATCGATCCGGAAACCGAAGCGATCGTAACGATCGGGTCCAAGGAGGGCCTGGCGCACCTGATGCTGGCAACCCTGGACCGCGGCGACACGGTACTGGTACCCAACCCGAGCTACCCGATCCACATCTACGGCGCCGTGATCGCCGGCGCCGACATTCGGTCGGTGCGCATGACGCCGGGCGTCGACTTTTTCGTCGAGCTGGAACGCGCGATCAAGGAATCGATTCCCAAGCCCAAGATGATCATCCTGGGCTTCCCGAGCAACCCGACTGCCCAGTGCGTGGATCTGTCGTTCTTCGAGCGCGTCGTGGCGCTGGCCCGCGAGCACAACATCCTGGTCGTGCACGACCTGGCGTATGCCGACATCACGTTCGACGGCTATGTGGCGCCGTCGATCATGCAGGTGCCGGGCGCCCGGGACGTCGCCGTCGAGTTCTTCACCATGAGCAAGAGCTACAACATGGCCGGCTGGCGGGTCGGCTACATGGTCGGGAACAAGGACCTGGTCAATGCGCTGGCCCGGATCAAGAGCTATCACGACTACGGCACGTTCACGCCCATCCAGGTGGCGTCGATCGCCGCGCTGGAAGGCCCGCAGGAATGCGTGGCCGAAGTCGTCGAGCAGTACCGCCGCCGACGCGACGTTCTGGTCAAGGGGCTGCACGAAGCCGGCTGGATGGTCGAGAACCCCAAGGCGTCCATGTACATCTGGGCGAAGATTCCCGAGCCCTACGCGGCGTTGGGCTCGCTGGAGTTTGCCAAGCGTTTGCTGGCGGATGCGCACGTGGCGGTTTCGCCCGGTATCGGCTTTGGCGAATACGGCGACGATCATGTCCGTTTTGCCCTGATCGAGAACGAACAGCGCACGCGCCAGGCCGTGCGCGGGATCAAGGACATGTTCCGCAAGGACGGTCTGGTGCCCCGTCCGGCGTGATCCGGATGGCTTGATTTGTCCTGCTGGACGCCGGGCTGGCCCCGGCGTCCGTTAAACTGGCGTCATTGTCGCGTCATCACCGCGATTTTTTTCAGCAATCCCCCCCGGAAGCAGCATGGAACCCATCCGAGTAGGCCTCCTGGGCCTTGGCGTGGTTGGCGGCGGCACATTCAAAGTGCTGGCGCGCAACGCCGAAGAAATCGCCCGCCGTGCCGGGCGCCACATCGTCGTGACCAAGGTGTCCGCGCGTGACCTCGTCAAGGCCAAGAGCCGCGTTGGCGACGCCGCGCAGGTCGTGGCCGACCCGTTCGAGATCGTGCGTGACCCGTCCATCGACATCGTCGTGGAACTGATTGGCGGCGACGGCCTGGCGCGCGAACTGGTGCTCGAGGCGATCGCCCACGGCAAGCATGTGGTCACCGCCAACAAGGCCTTGCTGGCCAAGCATGGCAATGAGATCTTCGCGCTTGCCAGCGAAAAGGGCGTGATGGTCATGTTCGAAGCCGCCGTGGCCGGCGGTATCCCGATCATCAAGGCCATCCGCGAAGGCCTGACGGCCAACCAGATCGAATGGGTGGCCGGCATCATCAACGGCACGACCAACTTCATCCTGTCCGAAATGCGTGCCCGGGGCCTGCCGTTTGCCGAGGTCCTGGCCGAAGCCCAGAAGCTCGGCTATGCCGAAGCCGATCCGACCTTTGACGTCGAAGGCGTCGACGCCGCGCACAAACTGACGCTGCTGTCGGCCATCGCTTTCGGCGTGCCGGTGCAGTTCGACAAGGCCTACATCGAAGGCATCTCGTCGCTGTCCCAAATCGACATCTCGTACGCCGAAGAACTCGGCTACCGGATCAAGCTGCTGGGCGTGACCAAGGCACGTCCCGACGGTATCGAACTGCGCGTCCATCCCACGCTGATCCCGACCAAGCGTCTGCTGGCCAATGTGGAAGGCGCGATGAACGCGGTGCTGGTGCAGGGCGACGCCGTAGGCGCGACCCTGTACTACGGCAAGGGCGCGGGCGAAGAACCCACGGCGTCGGCCGTGGTGGCCGACCTTGTCGATGTCACCCGTCTGCACACTGCCGATCCGGAACACCGCGTGCCGCACCTGGCCTTCCAACCCCAGTCGATGTCCGACAAGCCGATCCTGCCGATCGAAGCCGTCACGACCTCGTACTACCTGCGCCTGACGGTCGACGATGTGCCAGGTGTGCTGGCCGAGATCACACGCATCCTGGCCGACGCGTCGATTTCGATCGGTTCCATGATCCAGAAGCCGCGCGAAGGCTCGACGCAGGCCGACATCATCTTCCTGACGCACGAAGCCGTCGAACGCAATGTGAATGCCGCCATTGTCCGGATCGAAGCATTGAACACCGTCCAGTCCAAGGTGACCCGCCTGCGACTCGAAAACCTGGCCTGAGACCCTGATGCGATATCTATCCACCCGTGGCGGCATGGCGCCGCAACCGTTCACCGACGTGCTGCTGGAAGGGCTCGCGCCCGATGGCGGTCTGGCCGTGCCCGAAAGCATTCCGCAGATCTCGGCGGAACAGCTGGAATCGTGGCGCGACCTGTCGTATGCCGACCTTGCGTTCGAAGTCCTTCAGCATTTCCTGACCGACATTCCGGCCGACGACCTGCGCACACTGACGCATGCCGCCTACAGGCCGGAAGTATTCGGCAGCGACGTGATCGTGCCGCTCAAGCCCCTGGCGGGCGGCATGTCGCTGCTGGGGCTGTCCGAAGGCCCGACGCTCGCGTTCAAGGACATGGCCATGCAGTTGCTGGGCCACCTCTTTGAATACACGCTCAGCCGCCGACATTCCACGCTCAATATTCTTGGCGCCACGTCGGGCGACACCGGATCGGCGGCCGAATATGCCATGCGCGGCAAGAAGGGCGTGTCGGTGTTCATGCTGTCGCCGCAAGGCCGGATGAGCGCGTTCCAGCGGGCGCAGATGTATTCGCTGCAGGACGAGAACATCCACAACATCGCGGTGCAGGGTGTGTTCGACGACTGCCAGGACATCGTCAAGGCCGTCAGTGGCGATCTGTCGTTCAAGATCGAGCATCGCATCGGCGCGGTCAATTCCATCAACTGGGCGCGCATCGCCGCGCAGGTGGTGTACTACTTCCACGGCTGGCGTATCGCGACGCAACCGTCCACCGGCGGCGAACTGCCGCAGGTGTCATTTGCGGTTCCGTCGGGCAATTTCGGCAATATCCTCGCGGGCCACTTCGCCCGCAGCATGGGTCTGCCGATCCGTCGCCTGGTGCTTGCCACCAACGAAAACAACGTGCTGGAAGAATTCTTCCGCACGGGCATCTACCGGCCTCGCGCGTCGGCCGAAACGCATCAGACCTCCAGCCCGTCCATGGACATCTCGAAGGCGTCGAACTTCGAGCGCTTCGTCTATGACTTGATGGGACGGGATGCCGCCAAGGTCAAGGCCTTGTGGGAACAGTTGGCAACCGAAGGCAGCTTCGACCTCTCGTTGTACAAGCCCGAATTCGAAACGCGATTTGGTTTCGTGTCGGGTGCGAGCACGCATGCCGACCGCCTGGCCACCATCCGCCAGGTCAAGGCCGAAACGGGCCTGGTCATTGATCCGCACACGGCCGATGGCGTGAAGGTCGCTCGTCCGTTCGTGGAAAGCGGCATCCCCATGCTGGTGCTGGAAACCGCCTTGCCAATCAAGTTCGGCGAGACGATCGAAGAGGCGCTGGGTGAACTGGCGCCACGCCCACCGGCCTTTGAAGGCATCGAAGCGCTGCCGCAACGCGTGCAGATCCTGGACGCCGATGTGCAGACGATCAAGGACTATATCGTCAAGCATGGCGCTGCCTGACCGGCCGATGAAAGTCTTCGGGATTGCCGGCCATAGCGGAGCGGGCAAGACCACGTTGATCGAACATGTCATCCCCGTCCTGGTCCAGCACGGGCTGAAGGTATCGTTGATCAAGCACGCGCATGACCGGTTCGACATCGATCGGCCGGGCAAGGATTCCTACCGGCATCGTGAAGCCGGCGCGAGTGAAGTCCTGCTCACGTCGGCGCACCGGTGGGTGCTGATGCATGAATCGCGCAACGAAGCGGAACCGGACATGGCGGCGCAGCTGGCCGTGCTGTCGCCCTGCGATGTGGTGCTGGTGGAAGGGTACAAACGCTGGCCGTTGCCCAAGCTCGAGGTGTGGCGCGCCTCGACCGGCAAGCCGCCCATGTACCTCGATGACCCGTCGGTGATCGCGATCGCAACCGACTGTCCAGACACGATCCCCGACCCGGGGGAACGGGATGTGCTGGACCTCGACCAGCCGGCGCAGATTGCGCGGTGGCTGCTCGATACTCTGAACCGCTTGCCTGCCGCGCGTTAGCGGCACGAAGGAGACCTTGTGAAGCCCGTTGCACCCCCCTTGCTGACCATGGACGAGGCGCTGGAGCGTCTGTTGGCACGCGCAACGCCGCCGACCGATGCGACCCAGGACGTCGACCTGATGGACGCCACCGGCCGTGTGCTGGCCGTCGACATCACCTCGACCATCAACGTCCCGTCGGTCGACAATTCGTCGATGGACGGCTATGCGGTGCGGACTGCGGACGCGGATGCGCTGGCCCAGGGGCTGCCGGTCTCGCAGCGTATTCCCGCTGGATCCGTGCCGACCCCCCTGGCGCCGAACAGCGTCGCGCGCATCTTCACGGGTGCCGAAGTGCCCGCAGGCGCCGACGCGATCATCATGCAGGAACAGGCCGTGGTCGACGGCGACCGGGTGCGGTTCACCGCCACGCCCGCCGTCGGCGAGTGGGTGCGCCAGATCGGCTGTGATATCGAGGCGGGCGCCCGCATCCTGACGGCCGGCATGCGCTTGCGCCCGCAAGACGTGGCGCTGGCGGCCTCGGTCGGCGTGGCCACCCTGACCGTGCGGCCGCGCTTGCGGGTCGCCACCTTCTTCACTGGCGATGAACTCGCCATGCCGGGTGAACCGCTGGCGCCTGGCAAGATCTACAACTCGAATCGCTTCCTGCTGCGTGGCCTCTTGCAGGCCCTGCCTGTGGAACATGTCGACCTTGGCATCGTCCCGGACACACTCGACGCGACTCGCGAGACGCTGCGCCGCGCCGCGGCCGACAACGACCTGGTCATCACGACCGGCGGCGTGTCGGTAGGCGAAGAAGACCACGTCAAGCCGGCGGTGGAAGCCGAAGGGCATCTGGACCTCTGGAACCTGGCGATCAAGCCTGGCAAACCCTTGGCGTTCGGTGGCGTGCGCCGCGCCGACGCCACCGAGGCAGCCTTTATCGGGCTGCCGGGCAACCCGGTGTCCAGCCTGGTCACGTTTGCGTTCTTCGTGCGGCCGCTGTTGCTGCGGCTCGCGGGCGTGGCCGAGGTGACGCCGGTGCGCGTGCCCATGCGCGCCGATTTCGTCTGGCCCAAGGGCGATCGCCGCCGGGAATTCCTGCGCGTGCGGCGCAATGCTGAAGGCGGCCTGGACCTGTTCCCGAACCAGTTGTCCAACGTGCTAACGTCAACGGTCTGGGGGGACGGGGTGATCGACAATCCACCGGGCCAGACCATCGCCCAGGGCGACATGGTCCAGTTCATCAGCTTTGCGGATCTTCTGACATGAATATCGAATTGCGCTTTTTTGCGTCGCTGCGCGAGTCGCTGGGCAAGGACCGCGAACGCGCCACCGTGCCCCCCGAGGTGCAGACCGTGGGCGACTTGCGGGCGTGGCTGGTTGCGCGTGGAGAAGACTGGGCAGCCGCGCTGGGCGGGACACGCCCCGTGCGCGCGGCAGTCGACCAGACCATGGTCACCGCCGACGCACTTTTGCACGACGGCGCCGAAGTCGCGTTCTTTCCACCTGTCACGGGCGGCTGATCATGTCCGTGAGCGTGCAGCATGAAGATTTCGACACCGGCGCCGAGTTGACGGCCCTGCGGCAGGATCCGTCCGTGGGCGCCATCGCCAGTTTCGTTGGCACGGTGCGCGACATCAATGCCGGGGACGGGGTGGCGTCTCTCACACTCGAGCACTATCCGGGCATGACTGAAAAGGCCCTGTCCGAGATCGTCGAGCAGGCACAGGCGCGGTGGACACTGAACGCCGTCCGGGTGATTCATCGGGTGGGCGAGCTGCGCCCGACCGACCAGATCGTGCTGGTGGCCGTGGCCTGCCGACATCGGGGCGATGCCTTCCAGGCCTGCGAGTTCATCATGGACTACTTGAAGACCGAGGCGCCGTTCTGGAAGAAGGAAGAAACGGCCGCCGGCTCGCGCTGGGTCGATGCGCGCGAAAGCGATCACGACGCGGCCAGGCGCTGGAGCCTGCCGGGGCAGGGCTGAGGGCGTGGCTGGATTGGCTGGGCTGGGTCTGACTCCTGTGCGCCATGCAGTCCTTTTCGAACGGTGCACTTTGCCGGGTCAGGCCTGACCGCGGTCCACACTTCACGGTTTTTCTTAAAACGCGTCGGCTGAATGCCTGATCGCTTCGATCCGCCTGTAAACCCGATCCGCGGCGGCCAGGCCGCTGCGCACGGCGCCTTCCAGCGTCGCGGGGTAGCCGGTGTCCGTGTAGTCACCGGCCAGCGTCACCGCTGCCCAGGGCGTGCGATTGCCGGGCCGCACCAGATCCGGCACGGCGGCAAAGGTCGCACGTTTTTCGATGATCAACGAGGTGTCCGTGACATCCGGCAAGTTAGGTAGCCCGTCAGGATGGGCCGCCAGCTGTTCACGCAATTGCACGACGAGCTGGGCGATGGCCGTGTCACGAGGACGATCGGCCAGTGTGCTGGCTTCGCTGATCACGATCGTCAATTCGGCGCGATTACCCGGCAATCCAAGCAAGGCGCCCCGATCGAACACCCACTGGCCATCGCGGCCCGTAGCAGGATCGTCGTACAGCAGCATCATGGGCGAAGGCAGGCGGTAGGGGCCTGCCAGACGCAAGGTCAGGGTTGCGATCGGCAGGTAGCTGAAGGCGCGCAGCGTGTCGCACAGCGCGCCGGAATGCGCCAGTCCCGAGAGCATGCGGGCGGCGGCCACTGGCGGGACGGCAACGACGACCTGGTCGAATCGCAGTCCGTCCACTTCGACGCCACCCGCTGCGGACATCGCAGCGGCGTCCGTGACGGCATCACCGGCACCCCCTGCACCCCCTGCACTCCAGTTGCCGGCAACGCTGGCGCTGCCGGCCCCCGTGCCGTTGGCGCCGGATGCTTCCTTGCCCGGCTCCACCACCGCAATCGACCTGACCGCATGGCCGTAGCGCATTGTGCATCGCGCGGCGGCGGCCTGCGGCCAAAGCGCCGACAAATCCACCTTCGGAATCAGCAGATCACTGTCTGCCCGTGTCGTCGCCAGACTGTCGCGCAAGACGACTGCAAACAGGCGCGCGCACGCGTCGTCCAAAGGCGTGTTCAGGGCCGCCAGGCACAAAGGGCGCCACAGGGTCTCGGTCACTCGTTCGGTCTGGCGGGTCGCTGCAAGCAGTTCACTGACAGTGCGCTGCGCCGGCCGGAAAGCGGCAGCCCTCAGCGCAGTCAGCAGACGGACGGCGGACCGTTTGTCGGCCCAGGCAAAGCCGCGCGCGGTCATCAGGGCAACCGCGACGTGCAGTGGTGCGGGCAGCCACGCAGGCGCCTTCAACGCGAATCGACCATCGGCGCTGACAAGACGCAGCGGGGACCGAAGCAGGGCGGCTTCCGGTGCAATACCCAGGCTGCGCATCAAGGCCAGCGTTTCGGCATAGGCGCCCAGCAGCAGGTGTTGTCCGTTGTCAAGATGTGCGGCAAAGCCGACATCGGCGGGGGAATGGTCGCCGGCAGCGTGCTCGACGGCGACGCGCCGCGCCCGCCCGCCGGGCTCATGCGCACTTTCGAACACCGTGACATCGCATCCGCGCTGCGTCAGGCGTGTTGCGGCAGCCAGCCCGGCCCAGCCGGCGCCGATCACCGCGATCCACGGCCGTCTTGGAGCCACCGTTCAGACGCCGATGCGGCGTTGTACGTACTTGCCGCCACTGACATAGGTGCGCCATGCCAACCACAGCTTGCGAACGGGGGTCAGCGAAATCCGCTGATGGAGCACCTGGAATTGCGAGTCTTCAATCTCGTCCAGCAACGCGTAGTAGATGGCGGCCATCATCAGGCCGGGGCGCTGCGGCCGGCGGTCCTGCTCGGGCAGGGCGGCCAGGGCGTCGCGATAGGCCGCGCGGGCCCGGTCGCACTGGAACTGCATCAGCGCGGTGAACCGGTCCGAATACTTGCCATTCAGGATCTCGGACGCCTTGACGTCGAACTGCTGCAACTCGTTCACGGGCAGGTAGATGCGGCCCTTGCGTGCGTCGTCGCCGACGTCGCGGATGATGTTCGTCAGCTGGAAGGCCAGGCCGAGCTTGTCGGCGTAGACCAGCGTGGCGGGATCGCTGTACCCGAAGATACCGGCCGACAGCTCACCGACCACACCGGCCACATGCCAACAGTACTTACGCAGTCCCGCGTAGTCCAGATACCGGGTCTGGTCCAGATCCATCTCCATGCCGTCGACGATGGCGACCAGCCGGGCCTGGGTGATCCCGCAGCTTGCCAGGTGCGGCTGCAGCGCTTTGGTGACCGGATGATCCGGTTTGCCGTCGAACAGCTTCTGGATTTCGGTGCGCCACCAGGCCAGCTTGATGCGCGCCACCGACGCGTCGCTTGCTTCGTCGACGGCGTCGTCCAGCTGCCGGCACAATGCATACAGGGCCGTGATCGCGCGGCGGCGCTCGGGGGGCAGGAACAGGAAGCTGTAGTAGAAGCTGGAACCGCTCTGCGCGGTCTTTTCCTGGCAGTACTGATCAGGCGTCATAGTGAGGTGGAGGTTGCGGGCAAGGTGTGCGGCAGGCGGCACGCTCGCCAGATCAGCGCGAGCCAGTCGGATTTGCCAAGCACGGGGCGGTGGCGGAATACGTCGTAGCCGACAGCTTCGATGCGTTCAAGGATGCGCAGCCCGCCCAGCACCACGAGGCGCAATTCCCAACCGATGCGGCCTGGAAGCGCCAGGGCCAGGGGTGCCCCGAAGTGTAGCAGCGCCCGCGCGCGATCGACCTCGAAGGCCATCAGGGCGCGGAAGGGTGCGTCGACCCGGCGCGCGGCAATGGCCGCTTCGCTGACGCCGAAGCGGGTGCGGTCGTCTTGCGGCAGATAGATCCGCCCCTTTTCCCAATCGACGCCCACGTCCTGCCAGAAATTGGTCAGTTGCAGGCCGGTGCAGATTGCGCTGGACCACGCCAGATGCTGCGGGGTGGCTGCGCCGTAAAGCCGCAGCATCAATTCACCGACGGGGTCGGCCGAACGTTGGCAATAGTCCGCCAGCACGGGGTAGTCCGCATAGCGCTTGACCGTCACGTCCTGCGCAAACGCGGAAAGCAGGCGGCGAAAGGGCGCCAGCGGCAGGTCATGGCGGCCAATGGTGGCGGACAGGGGCGTAAAGATAGGATCCAGGTCGGAGTCGAAAGAGGGCGACCGTGCAGAGCCCGCCGACGCTTCGATCCGGTCCAGCATCGCCTGGTACCGCGCCAGTCCGGCCAGCCGCTCCGCATCGCTGGCATCGCCTTCGTCTGCGATATCGTCGGCACTGCGGGCGAACCGGTAGAGGTCGGTGACCGACGCACGCAACGCCGGCGGCAGCAGGAAGGACGCAACAGGAAAGTTTTCGTAGTGATCGACGGGCATGGGGGCTCGTAAGGGCAGGCAGGCATCATACCGACAGAACGAAGACAGGTTTTCGATAGGATGAAACTGTCCGGGTTGACGGTTAGTGATTTGCCCTGAGGTGGTCGATAATGGGGCACCCACGACTCTCGAGTTTTGCCATGTCCGATGCCTTTACCGCGCGCCACCCACGCCTGCAACCTGTTTCCAGGTCTGCCAGGCGGATGCTGCGGACCGTCATGGTGCTGCTGCTGGGCATGGCTGCCGCGACAGGGCTGACGGCGTGCAAGGATAAAGCGCCGGTCGAGGCCGAGGTCTTGCGGCCGGTCCGCACGCTCGTGCTCGAATCGGCCGACGTGAACCTGGTCGGTGAATTCCCGGCAGAGATCCGTCCGCGTGTCGACTCGGCCTTGGGGTTTCGCGTCGCCGGCAAGATACTGGAACGGCGTGTGCAGGCCGGGCAGGAGGTCAAGCGGGGCCAGGTCCTTGCGCGGATCGACGCGTCCGACCTGCGCCTGAATGAAAGCGCCTCGCGCGCGCAGCTTGCCGCGGCCGAAGTGGACCGCAAGCAGAAGCAGGCCGATCTTGCACGGTACGGCGAACTGCGCCGCAAGGGCTTCATCAGCGCAGCCGAATTCGAGTCTCGCCGCACGGCGGCCGAAGCGTCGCAGGCTCAGTACGAGCAGGCGCGCGCCGGGTTGTCGGTGCAGACCAACCAGGCCGACTACGCCGTGCTGACAGCGCCTGCCGACGGGGTCGTGACCAGTGTCGATGCCGAGGTGGGGCAGGTGGTGGCGGCCGGGCAGTCCGTCATGCATGTGGCCGGAACGGCCGACAAGGAAGCCGCCTTCCAGATCCCGGAAAATCGCGTCGACCAGGTGCGGGGCCTGAACACGGCGGAAGTCACCCTGTGGTCGGGGGGGCCGCCCATGAAGGGCGTCATCCGCGAAATCAGCGCATCGGCGGACCCGTCCACCCGGGCCTTCGCCGCGCGCCTGCGCCTGATCGATCCGCCGTCCAGCGTGCGTTTCGGCATGACGGCCACCGCGCGCTTCGCGGGCCGCAGCGCGCAACCCCTGGTACGCGTGCCGCTCAGCGCCCTGTTGCGGCAGGATGATCAGACGTGGGTCTGGGTCTTCTCGCCCGAATCCGGGGTCGTCACACGCACCCAGGTTCGTCTGACGACCGTCACGGATACCGAAGCGCTGCTTGAAAGCACCTTGCCCGCGCGGGCGGAAATCGTCACGGCAGGTGTCCATCTGCTGCGTGAAGGGCAGCGGGTCAGGCGCCTGGAGACCGCAGCGGCGCCCGGTTCTGCTTCCACCCGTGAAGTCACGGCCGGGTCTGCCCCGCGCGCGTCCGATGGCGCCGCGTCGGTGATTTCGAACACCGCTGCAGCAAGCGGAGCGCCACGTTGATGCCGGGTTCCCAACAGCACCGCTTCAACCTGTCCCGCTGGGCGCTCGAACATCAGTCCATCGTCCGCTATCTGATTGCCGTGCTGTTGCTCGGCGGGGTCTTTTCGTATCTGCAGCTGGGCCAGGACGAAGATCCCCCGTTCACGTTCCGGGCGATGGTGGTGCGGGCCTATTGGCCCGGTGCGTCGGCGGAACAGACCATCGAACAGGTCACTGACCGGATCGAGCGCGCCCTGCAGACGGTGCCGTACGCCGACAAGATCCGCAGCTACGCCAAGCCGGGCGAAACGCTCACCATCCTGCAATTGGAAGAGGGGGCGCCCGTATCGGCGGTGGCCGACAGCTGGTATCAGGTTCGAAAAAAGGTGTCGGACATCCAGGGCACCTTCCCGGCCGGCACGGTCGGGCCGTTCTTCAACGACGAGTTCGGCGACACCTTCGGGGTCATCTTCTCGTTCTCGTCGGACGGCTTCAACTATGCCGAGCTGAAGAAGTACGTGGAAAACGTACGCCAGCAGCTCCTGCGGGTGCAGGACGTCGCCAAGGTCGAGCTGTTCGGTGTGCAGGACGAAAAGGTCTACATCGAGATTCCGCAGCGCAAGCTGGCGCAGTACGGCATCTCGCTGGAAGGGGTGTCCACGCAGCTGACAGGCCAGAACGCTATTGAACCGTCCGGCGTACTCGTGCTGCCCGACGAGCGCCTGTGGGTGCGGGTGACGGGTCAGATCGCAGACGTGGAAGGCTTGCGCAACTTGCCCATCCGGGTCGCGGCCAGTGCGCAAAGTGCGGCGGGCGTATCGGCAGGCGGCACGGTCCGGCTGGGCGATATCGCCACGGTTGAGCGTGGTTATGTCGATCCGCCCACCAGCAAGATGCGTCACGGCACGGCGGCGGGCAGCCAGGAAGTGATCGGCCTGGGGGTATCGATGGTGAAAGGCGGCGATATTGTCGGGCTGGGCGAGCGCCTGGCCGAAGTCGAACGCCGGATCAACGCCAGCCTGCCGGTGGGCATCGAAATGGTCAAGACGGCCGATCAGCCCAGCGCGGTCAAGGAATCGGTCGGCGAGTTCGTGCACGTGCTGATCGAAGCAGTCGTCATCGTGCTGGCCGTGAGCTTTCTGGCGCTGGGCTTGCATACGCGGCCCCTGCGGCTGGATGTGCGGCCCGGCCTGGTGGTGGCGCTGACCATCCCGCTGGTGCTGGCTGCCACGTTCCTCTGCATGTATATCTTCAACATCAACCTGCACAAGATCTCGCTTGGCGCGCTGATCATTGCGCTGGGCCTGCTGGTGGACGACGCGATCATCGCCGTCGAGATGATGGTCCGGAAGATGGAAGAGGGGATGGATCGGCTGGATGCCGCCACGTTCGCGTATCAGTCCACCGCCTTCCCGATGCTGACCGGAACCCTGATCACCGTGGCTGGCTTCCTGCCGATCGCCATGGCCAAATCGTCGGCCGGCGAATACACGTTTTCGATCTTTGCCGTCACTGCGATTGCGCTGATCCTGTCGTGGATCGCGGCCGTCATCTTCACGCCCTACATCGGCTTTTTGCTGCTGCGGATCAAGCCGCAGCACACAGCGGACGGCAACGGCGGCGACGCTGGCGCGACGCACCCGAACGAGCATGACGTCTTCGATACCCGTTTCTATCGCGGCCTGCGCCGGCTGGTCGATGCCTGCCTGCGGTTTCGCTGGATCGTCATCGGCGTCACGGCAGCCATGCTGGTGCTTGGCGCCGCCAGCTTCAGCGTGATCGAACAACAGTTCTTTCCGGAATCGAATCGCCCGGAACTGACCGTGGACCTCTGGTTGCCCGAAGGCGCCAGTTTCCAGGCGACCGAGGCCGAAGCGCTCAAGCTGGAAAAGTGGCTGTCGGCCCAGCCCGAGGTCAGCAGCTACCTGACGTACATCGGGGTCGGCAGCCCCCGCTTCTACCTGCCGCTCGACCTGCAATTGAATCAGGTCAACCTTGCCCAGGTCGTCGTCACCTCGCGCGGGCTGGCCGATCGCGACGCGCTGCGGGCGCGCCTGCAGACGCTGTTCGACAATGACTTCCCGAACGTGCGTGGGCGCGTGAAGCTTCTGTCCAGCGGGCCACCGGTGCCCTATGACGTGCAGTTCCGCGTCCAGGGGACCGATATTGAGGGGGTTCGGCGCATTGCCGATCAGGTGAAGGAGATCGTGCGCGGCAACCCGAACGTCGTGGGGGTGAACGACAACTGGAACGAGAACGTCAAGGTGCTGCGTCTGGAAATCGACCAGGACAAGGCGCGGGCCCTGGGCGTGACGTCGCAGAATCTGCAGCGCACCGCTCAGCTGTTGCTGACCGGGGCGACCATCGGCACATTCCGCGAAGAGAACAAGCTGATCGACATCGTCGTGCGGCAGCCGGCTGATGAACGCGCCGCCATGACCCGGCTGGCCGAAGCCAGCGTGCCCACCACGTCGGGCCGCTACGTGCCGCTGTCCCAGATCGCGACGCCGCATCTGGTCTGGGAGCCGGGCGTGATCTGGCGCCAGAACCGTGACTACGCGATCACCGTGCAATCCGATGTGCGTCACGGCATTCAAGGGCCCACGGTGACGGCGCAGATCGATCCCAAGCTGGCCGACCTGCGGCGCACCTTGCCTGCCGGGTATGAGATCGCCGTGGCGGGCGCGACCGAAGAGTCCGGAACCGCGCAGTCGTCCATCGTCGCCAATGTGCCGTTGATGCTGGTGCTCGTCATGACCTTGCTGATGGCGCAACTGCACAGCCTGTCGCGGGCAGTGCTGGTGTACCTGACCGGGCCGCTCGGCATCATTGGCGCGGCGCTGGCGCTGTTGTTGTTCAAGGCGCCGTTCGGGTTCGTTGCGCAGCTGGGCGTGATCGCCTTGCTGGGCATGATCATCCGCAATTCCGTGATCCTGATCGACCAGATCGAGCAGCACGTGAAGGAAGGGGAGGCGGTGTGGACGGCGATCGTCGAGTCGGCGGTGCGGCGCTCGCGGCCCATCATGCTGACCGCGGCGGCGGCGGTGCTGGCCATGATTCCCCTGTCGCGCAGCACCTTCTGGGGGCCGATGGCGGTTGCGATCATGGGCGGCCTCATCGTGGCCACGTTTCTTACCCTGCTATTCTTGCCGGCTCTTTACGCGGCCTGCTTCCGGGTCAAGCGCCCGGATGCACCGCGCTCTGCTTGAAATCGTCCTCCTCAGCCTCACAGTATTCCGATATGCCTCGTCCCATCTACGCCACCGTCTCTCGTTCTGCGCTCGCGCACAACCTCGCCACCGTCCGTCAGCATCTGGCCGCGGTGCCGGCGGCCGCGACCGGGGCGGGCGGCCCGGCCGTGGCGCCTGCGCGGATCTGGGCGGTCATCAAGGCCAACGCCTACGGCCACGGGATCGAGCGCGCCATGGCGGGCTTTTCGAATGCCGACGGCCTGGCCATGCTGGACCTGGCCGAAGCCGTGCGGTGCCGCGAGGCAGGCTGGGTGGGCCCAATCCTGCTGCTCGAAGGCGTGTTCGAGCCGGCCGACCTGGACATTGTGGGCCGCTACCACCTGACCATTGCGGTTACGGCCGACGAGCACCTGGACATGATCGAGCACGCCCGCTTCGCCCGGCCGGTCGACGTGTTCCTGAAGCTGAACAGCGGCATGAACCGCCTCGGCTTCGTGCCATCGGACTATCGGGACGCGTTCCAGCGTCTGTCGGGTTTCGCGCAGCGCGGAAAGATCGCGACCATCGGTCACATGACGCACTTTTCGACCGCGGACGGTCCGGACGGCATTGCCGCGCAACTGGAAGTTTTCCGCAGCGTCACGTCAGGGCTGCGGGGGCCGGTCAGTCTGTGCAATTCGGCAGCCAGCCTGCGCTTCCCTGAAGTCGCAGCTGACTGGGTTCGTCCCGGCATCGCGTTGTATGGCTCGACGCCATTCGATGACCGGTCGGCCGAATCCTATGGCTTGAAGCCCGCCATGGCCCTGCGCTCGGCGCTGATCGGCATACAAGACGTGCCTGCAGGTGGCGCGGTCGGCTATGGCGCCACGTTCCGCGCGCCATCGCCCATGCGTATTGGCGTGGTGGCCTGCGGCTATGCCGACGGATATCCGCGCCATGCCGGCACGGGCACGCCTGTCATCGTGGGCGGCGTGCGTACGCGCCTGGTGGGCCGCGTCTCCATGGATATGATTGCCGTCGACCTGACGCCAGTGCCGGGCGCCCACGTCGGCACGCCGGTCACGCTGTGGGGAGCCGAAGGACTGTCGGTGGACGAGGTTGCGCATGCGGCCGGCACCATCGGCTATGAATTACTTTGCGCAGTCGCGCCCCGCGTAGCCATCCGATCCGAGGCGTAAACAAGACATGGCCAAAGTGAAATCGATGTTCGTGTGTTCGGAGTGCGGTGGCACCAGTCCCAAGTGGGCAGGCAAGTGCCCGCATTGCGGCGCCTGGAACACCCTGGACGAAACCACTGCGCCCACGGCATCGCCGACGGGGGCCGCCCACCGCTACGCGCCGCTGGCGGCGTCGTCGCCAGTGCGCAAGCTGTCCGAAATCGAAGCCCGCGAAACGCCGCGTTTCCCGACCGGCATCGACGAGTTCGATCGTGTGCTGGGCGGCGGCATGGTGGCGGGTGGGGTGATCCTGATCGGCGGCGATCCGGGCATCGGCAAGTCGACCCTGCTGCTGCAAGCGCTTGCGTCCCTGTCCGCCTCGCGCCGCGTGTTGTATGTGTCCGGTGAAGAGTCCGGAGACCAGGTCGCCTTGCGTGCGACCCGGCTGGGCCTGGAAACCGGCAATGTCGATCTGCTGGCCGAGATCCGCCTGGAAGCCATCCAGGCCGCGCTGACCGACGTCGCCCCCGAAGTTGCCGTGATCGACTCGATCCAGACGGTGTACTCGGAACAACTCACGTCGGCGCCGGGGTCGGTGGCGCAGGTGCGCGAATGCGCGGCGCAGCTGACGCGCTTCGCCAAGCAGCGTGGCATCACCATCGTCCTGATCGGCCACGTGACAAAGGAAGGCGCGCTGGCGGGTCCGCGTGTGCTTGAACACATCGTCGACACGGTGCTCTATTTCGAAGGCGATACCCATTCGTCGTTCCGCCTGATCCGGGCGTTCAAGAACCGCTTTGGCGCGGTCAATGAACTGGGTGTGTTCGCCATGACGGACCGCGGCCTGCGCGGCGTGCCGAACCCGTCGGCGCTGTTCCTGTCCCAGCACGACCAGCAGGTGCCGGGCTCCTGCGTCATGGTCACGCAGGAAGGGTCGCGTCCGTTGCTGGTCGAGATCCAGGCACTGGTCGATACCGCGCACGTTCCCAATCCGCGCCGGCTGTCGGTCGGCCTGGAAGGGAACCGCCTTGCCATGCTGCTGGCCGTGCTGCACCGGCATGCCGGGGTTGCCGCCTTCGACCAGGACGTGTTCGTGAACGCAGTGGGCGGCGTCAAGATCACCGAGCCGGCAGCCGACTTGCCGGTGCTGCTGGCGATTACCTCGTCCATGCGCAACCGGGCGTTGCCCAAAGGCCTGATCACATTCGGTGAAGTGGGGCTTGCGGGTGAAATCCGGCCCGCGCCGCGCGGCCAGGAACGCCTGCGCGAAGCGGCCAAGCTGGGCTTCAGCATCGCGCTGATCCCCAAGGCCAACGCACCGCGCCAGCCGATCGAAGGCCTGGAAATCTGGGCGGTGGACCGCCTGGACGCCGCGCTGGACAAGCTGCGGGGCGAGTAGCGACGCATGGGTTGCGCTCGATCAATACGAGCACCATGCAAAACGTCGTACCCTGGTCACAAGCGCTTGATTTCGCCCTGTATGCCCATACGTGCTCGCTATCAGGCCGATAGGCCCCACTAACCTAATGTGACCCATCATGCGATTCGATCGACTGACTACCAAGTTCCAGCAGGCTCTGGCCGACGCCCAGAGCTTGGCTGCCCGTAACGATCACCCTTATATCGAGCCGGTCCACCTGCTGTCGGCGCTCCTGTCCGATCCGGAAAGCGGCGCGGGCAGCCTGCTGGCGCGCGCCGGGGTGGCGGTCAGCAAGCTGACGCCCGACCTGGCCAATGCCGTCGCGCGCCTGCCGCAAGTGCAGGGCAGCGACAGCACCCTGCAGCCCAGCCGTGACCTGCAGTCGCTGCTGACCAAGACCGACAAGGAAGCGCACAAGCGCGGCGACGACTTCATCGCCAGCGAACTGTTCCTGCTTGCCGCCTCAGACGACAAAGGCGAGATTGGCCGCCTGCTGCGTGACGCCGGGCTGCAGCGCAAGGCGCTGGAAGCCGCCGTCGACGCCGTCCGCGGCGGCGCGTCGGTGGACTCCCAGGAAGGCGAAAGCAACCGCGAGTCCCTCAAGAAATACACGATGGACCTGACCGAGCGCGCCCGCCAGGGCAAGCTCGACCCGGTCATTGGCCGCGACGACGAAATCCGCCGCGCCATCCAGATCCTGCAACGCCGCACCAAGAACAATCCGGTGCTGATCGGCGAGCCGGGCGTGGGCAAGACTGCCATCGTGGAAGGTTTGGCGCAGCGCATTGTCAATGACGAAGTCCCCGAGTCCCTCAAGGGCAAGCGGGTGCTGTCGCTCGACATGGCGGCCCTGCTGGCCGGCGCCAAGTTCCGCGGCGAATTCGAAGAGCGCCTGAAGTCCGTCCTGAAAGAACTGTCGCACGACGCGGGCAGCAACATTGTCTTCATCGACGAGCTGCACACCATGGTGGGCGCGGGCAAGGCGGAGGGGGCCATGGACGCGGGCAACATGCTCAAGCCCGCCCTGGCGCGTGGCGAACTGCATTGCATCGGCGCCACCACGCTCGATGAATACCGCAAGTACATCGAGAAAGACGCCGCGCTCGAACGCCGCTTCCAGAAAGTGCTGGTGGGCGAGCCGACCGTGGAAGCGACCATTGCCATCCTGCGCGGGCTGCAGGAACGCTACGAGCTGCACCATGGCGTCGACATTACCGACCCGGCCATCGTGGCCGCGGCGGAACTGTCGAACCGCTACATCACGGACCGCTTCCTGCCCGACAAGGCGATCGACCTGATCGACGAGGCGGCAGCCCGCATCCGGATGGAGATCGATTCGAAGCCGGAAGTCATGGATCGCCTGGAACGCCGGATGATCCAGCTCAAGATCGAGCGCGAAGCCATCAAGCGCGAAACCGACGAGTCGTCGCGCCGCCGTCTGCAATTGCTCGAAGAAGAATTGAGCAAGCTCAGCCGCGAGTACAACGACTACGAAGAAGTCTGGAAAGCCGAGAAGGCCGCCGTGCAGGGCACGCAGTCGATCAAGGAAGAGATCGACAAGGTGCGGGCCGACATGGCCGACCTGCAGCGCAAGGGGCAGTTCGACAAGCTGGCCGAACTGCAATATGGCAAGCTGCCCGAGCTCGAAGCGCGCCTGAAGTCCGCTGAAGTCGGCAATGCCGACGGCGGCGTGCCGTCCGACAAGCCGCGCCTGCTGCGCACCCAGGTGGGTGCCGAGGAAATCGCCGAAGTCGTGTCACGCGCCACCGGTATTCCGGTGTCGAAGATGATGCAGGGTGAACGGGCCAAGCTGCTTGCGATGGAAGACCGCCTGCACCAGCGGGTGATCGGCCAGGACGAAGCCGTGCGGCTGGTGTCGGACGCCATCCGCCGGTCGCGTGCCGGCTTGTCGGACCCGCAACGTCCGTATGGGTCCTTCCTGTTCCTGGGCCCCACCGGCGTCGGCAAGACCGAACTGACCAAGGCGCTGGCCGGTTTCCTGTTCGATTCCGACGACCACCTGATCCGCATCGACATGAGCGAGTTCATGGAAAAGCACTCGGTGGCTCGCCTGATCGGTGCGCCCCCGGGGTACGTGGGCTACGAAGAGGGCGGCTACCTGACGGAAGCCGTGCGTCGCAAACCCTATAGCGTGATCCTGCTGGACGAGGTCGAAAAGGCGCATCCGGACGTGTTCAACGTCTTGCTGCAGGTGCTCGATGACGGGCGGTTGACGGACGGGCAGGGCCGGACGGTCGACTTCCGCAACACCGTGGTGGTGATGACGTCGAACCTGGCGTCGCATCAGATCCAGGCAATGGCCGGCCAGCCGTATGGCGAGATCAAGGCGGTGGTGTGGGACGAGATCAAGAACCACTTCCGGCCTGAGTTCCTCAACCGGATCGACGAAGTCGTCGTGTTCCACGCGCTGGATGCCGAACACATTCAGTCGATCGCCAAGGTGCAGTTGCAGCGCCTGGCCGACCGCCTGGCCAAGATGGAAATGCGCCTGGAAGTGTCGGACGACGCCGTGGCGCAGATCGCACGGTCGGGTTTCGACCCGGTGTTTGGCGCGCGGCCCTTGAAGCGCGCCATCCAGCAGGAGATCGAAAACCCGGTCGCCAAGCTGATCCTGGAAGGCAGATTTGGCCCGAACGACGTGGTGCCGGTGGATTGGCACGACGACGCCTTCGTGTTCACACGTACCTTGCAGTGATCACCCCGCAGTGATCACATTGCAATGAAAAAACCGGCGCATATCCCGCGCCGGTTTTTTTTTGCCCCGGGCCCGCAAGGGCTGCTGCCGCGCCTACGCGCCCCGCCGGGTTGCCGTCAGCACCACCGCGGCAATGCGGTCGGTGTCGGCATAACACGCCGACAACAACTCTTCGCCGAAGATGTCCGGATCCATTTCCCGGTACGACCAGGTCATGTCGGGGCGCGTGAGCATAGGCACGGCCGCTTGCAAAAAAGGGTCCTCGCCCTGGACGATGGCCACCCCCGTGTACAGCAGCAGCGTGCCCCCGGGCGCAAGCCGAGCCATTGCGGCATCGACGATAGCCAGCGACAGGCCCGCGCCCAGCGGACCGCCGCCGTGGCGATAGGCCCGTTCGCTGGCGTCCACCAGGTAGGGCGGGTTGGCCACAATCAAGTCAAATTCGCCCTCGACACCCGCAAGCAGGTTGCTTTCGCACGGGATCACGTTGGGCGTGCCGTTCACCGACGCGTTCACTTGCGTGGCCTCCAGCGCGGCGGCATTGATGTCCGCAGCCCAGACCTCGGCGTCCGGCCACTGACGCGCAATCATCAGGGCGGCGCAGCCACTGCCCGTGCCGATATCCACCGCGCGCTGCACCGGGGCGCGCCGCCCGTCCATCATCTGGCGCAGGGCGCTGGCAAAGCGATAGGTGTCCGGACCCAGGAATACCGCGTCGGCTTCCGTGGTGGGGTAGGCCGAATGCATCAGCCACAGACCGTCCAGGGTCGACACGCGGATGGCGCTGCGCCAGTCGTCGCCATCGCGCAGCGCCACGCCCGCATGGTCCATCATGGCGAACACGACGTCGGGCAGCAGCCCCTCTTCGAAGGGCCGGCTCCAGCCGAAGACGTCTTCCAGGCGCTGCGCCAGGGCGTTCGTCGGGCGATTGTTCACCCGTGCATGGGTCGCCGGACTCGGAGTAATGAACCGGTAGCCCCCGTCCTTTAAATAGGAGGTGAGGGCGATCAATGCGTCGATACGCAGTTCATCGTCTTCCTGGATCGCGGTGTGTTCAACCATGGTGTGCGCCTCTGCCGTCGGGGACGCAAAGCATACACGGCAGCCTGCTCAACCATAAGCGGTTCCTGACGGCGGGCCGGGCGGAACAGGGCAGGAACGGTCTTTGCGTCAGGGTACCCATCGATAAAACAGCATCCGCGTCGGCATCCGACGCAGGCGGTGCGGCAGAGGAAATTGAACATGCTCAACGACGTCCAGGAAAGTTTGCCAGTTGTTACGTCGCGACGACCCCACCACGTGGGGCCGGCTCGACGTATTTACGACGCCTTGTCGCAGCCCACTTTTTCCGCCCGCCAGACCGATGCCGCTCGGGATTACCTCAAGGATCAGCTCGCGCTGGCCCGGGAGCTGGCCCCGGAACTGCCGTCGGATATGCACGACGTTGCCGACGCCCTGGCCGATCATGCCGACAACGTAGGTCTGCAGTACCGCGCCTACCTTGCAGAACGCAAAGCCGGCGCCCCGCGCCGCTACTTCACAACCCGTGCCCATGCCTTGCATTTCATCCGCGGCGTTGCACCGACCAAGCTGGTGGATGGCGCCTGGCTGTATGGCTTGCTCAGCCGTAGCGGGGATGCGCGGTATACGCCGTTGGTCAAAACCTACCTTGAAGAGCTTGGAGACGGCGATCCGGGTAAGAACCATGTCGTGCTCTATAACGCCTTGCTCGACTCCAATGATTGCAATACCTGGCAGACACTGAACGACGATCACTTCGTCCAGGGTGCGATCCAGCTTGCCCTGGCAACGCATGCCGACGAATTCCTGCCCGAAATCATCGGCTTTAACCTGGGCTACGAGCAACTGCCCCTGCATCTGCTGATCACGTCCTACGAGCTGAATGAGCTGGGCATCGACCCGTATTACTTCACGCTGCACGTGACGATCGACAACGGCAGCACCGGTCACGCCCACCGCGCCGTGCAGGGCATGCTTGCCGCTGCGCCCAAGATGGGCGATCGCGACGCGTATTACCAGCGTGTCGTGAATGGCTACATGCTGAATTCGCTCGGTGCCAGCACCGAATCGGTCATCAAGAACTACAGCCTGGACGCCGAGGTTCTCGATGTGTTGGTCCGCAAGGCGGATGTGGGCAAGCTGGTGCATTCCGACTACTGCCGTGTCGGTGGTCGCAGCGTCACGGACTGGCTGGCCGAACCGGACCAGATCCCCGGCTTTCTGGCGGCGATGGAAAAGCATGGCTGGATCAAGCGCCACCAGGATCCGCAAAACAGCCGCTTCTGGAAGCTGTTGCAGGGCGAGCGGGCCGAAATGTTTGGCGTGTTCGATGGGTACGAACGTCAGGTCATCCATGACTGGATCGCAGGTGACGCGTTGATGCGTCCGGCCCCGCGTGTGGAAGGGCAGCCCGCGCCAACCTTCCCACCGCGCCAGCTCTCGTTCCGCGCCCGCCAGCGCCTGTTCAATACCTTGGCCGTGCACGATGACGAAGCCGTGGGAACCGCAGCGGTGGAAGCGGCGACGGGCTATAACGGCAAGCGCGGCGGCGAGCCTGCGTCCGAAGAGCTGCGCGAGTTCGAAGACCAGCTTGCCTCGGCTTCAACGCCGGCGGAGGCCCGCGCCCACCTGATCGCCTGGATGTCGCCTGCCTTGCACCACACGGAACCGGGCCTGCTGGCGACCCGTCGGTTCTCGCGGCAGCTGGACGCCACGATGGTCTGACCCGTGATTGCTGCCCGGCCCTGCGCGCATGTTGGCGCAGGGCATGACAAAACGGCTGCCGATGTCATGGCAGCCGTTTTTCATCTTTCCAGGGCCGCCGCAGCCAGCGGCAGCAAGACCGATCTCAGCTGGACGCAGGCCCCGCGGCCTGTTGCGGGTCCGTGTCGGCCGCGTGCTGCGCCGACAGGGCGGCATCCTCATTGCGGATCTTGGCGAAGGACGGACGCTCAGCCATGCGGTCGATATACGCCTGAACCGCGGGCGTCGGCGTCATCAGTTTGAACCGCGTCACCCATTGCAGCGACGTCCCCCACAAGATATCCACCGCCGTCATCCGGTCGCCCAGGATGTACGGACCCTTTTCAAGGTGACTGGCAATCGTGGCGATGGTCGTCTCGGCATCCCCATACGGTGTGGCCGAGGGCGGGCCGGGTTCACGATTCATCGCGCGATCGATCAGCGCCGGCTCGAAGCACGAGCCATAGAACACCATCCAGCGCAAATAGGCGCCGCGCATGACATCGTTGACCGCCGGCGCCAGGCCCGCCTGCGGAAACATGTCGGCAAGGTACAGATAGATGGCCGCCTGCTCGGTAATCAGTACGCCCTGGTGCACCAGGGCAGGGACCTTGCCCATGGGATTAACCGCCAGAAATGCCGGGCTGCGCTGCTCGTTCGCTTTCATGTTGAGCACATGGAGCCGATAAGGCACGCCCAGTTCTTCGAGCAGAATGCGCGCGCCAGCCGATCGGGTATTGGGCGCGTGATACAGCACCAGGTCATTTTCGTGGATCGTGGGATTCGGGCTGAACGGACCGGGCTGTTGCTGCGCCGGGTGCTGCTCGTGTTGCTGCTGCTGGTGTTGCTGTCCGCGGGCTGTCGCGCCGGTGCTGGGGTCGGTGGAATGGGAGGTCTCGGGATTCATTAGGTTACGTCCTTGGCAATGGGTGGCCGGAGCCGGATGAGTTTTCGGTGCTAGCGTTACGGCTGATGCAACCGCCGACTTGCCGGTTGCGACGACTCTTGATGCGGGGATACATGAACGTGAACGTGCGATGGTGGGGAATGCTTCTGGTGTGTCTGGCGCTGCCGGTCAACGCACAGAACGTCACGCCGGCGGACAGGGCGGACAGTGGAAGCACTGCACCGGTTACCACGCCTGCAGAAACACCTGCACCCGCTCCCGTGCTTGCCCCACCGCCCAGCCCATCGCCTGAGCCGCTTGCGACCAAGGCTGACGTCGATGCCCGCCTGGATCGTCTCTATGGCGCCCATCAACCTTACGCCGACTTCCTGGTCGCGTTGCAAAAGGCATCTGCCGCCAACGACAGGCAGGCCATTGCGAACATGGTCCACTATCCGTTCTCGACCCTGCTGGCGGCCCGCCGCAAGGTGCTGAAGACACCCAAGGCCTTCCTGGCCCGCTACGACGACATCATGACGCCCAAGGTACGTGCAGCGATCGCCGCGCAGACCTACGAGACGCTGTTTTCGAACAGCAACGGCCTGATGATAGGATCCGGGCAGGTGTGGTTCACCGGCAAGTGTGTCGATGCCACGTGCGCCAAGCCGCCCCGGATTGGCATCAGCGCCATCAACCACTGACACGCCGTCGTACCCTTGCAAAGGACACCTCCAATGACCAATCAGACTGCCGCTGGCAGCACTCCCGTTGTCGATGGAACCGGCGTACGGTTCACCCTGTTCCATGACACACGCGGCCCCGTCGTGGTCGAAGTGGCCCGCAGCACCTTGCGTCGCATATTTCAGGCCCGCAGTGACGCGCCCGATGATCTGCTGGACGCCTACGTCAACCACCAGGCCAGGATCCACCAGGTGGCCACGGTCAAGGTTCCTCGCGACGGCATGCTGCTGTTGTCCGACGGTGACTTTGCCGAAACGTCCCTTGATTCCGACGCCTCCCACCGGAGCACCCGCCATGCGGCAAACTGATGATGATCAGGACACGATAGACACCTGGGTACAGGCGCACGCCGATGTGCTTGACGCCATGCAGCGCGTGGCGCGGGAGCAGTCCGTCAGTGCACTGGAGATCCTGCGCCACGCCTGGGACCGCGAGGGAGCGGCCAGACAAGCGATGGACGGCGTGGTGCATGCCATCCTGCGCGACTCGCCGGTCGGTAACTATCGCGCCACGCACATGACCGACGGCCTTTGGAGCGCGGAGATCGAACTGGATGGTGGGTCGTGGAAACGTATCGGCATTTCCATGACGGAAAGCGACGCCCTGGCCCATGCCAAGACCCGGGCGATTCGCCGCGCGGCCGCATCGGCGGGCTGACGTCGTAACCAGATGGCGGGCAGGGTGGTGGCTGCAACGCGGACGCGCTACAGTCACGCCTCATCTTAGGTGGAGCAGCACATGGCGGATACATCGCGAACCGATACGACAACGGCGCCCATTGCACGGATCGTCGGCTGGTATGACAGCGGCGCAGCGGCAATCATCGAAATCGTTGTCGACGACAAGACCACGCATCAGGTTCTGGACCCCCTGGGCACGCCTGAAATCTCAGGGCAGAGCCTGAGCGCGGCGCGCAAGGCAGCCGTGGCGCTGTGGGGTGAATTCTGCGGTACCGTCTACGAGCAGACGCTGGACGAGGAGATTGACATCGAATTCGAACCGGCCCTGGAAGTTGCGACCGAGGCGTCCAATGACGCATCGGACGACGCCGACGGCAAGAAAAAGAAGAAAAAGAAGAAGTAATCGTACGGCGCAAAACAAAGGGACCTTTCGGTCCCTTTGTTCATTCAGCTCAGCGGCCGTAGTAGTAGTCCGCCGGCGGGTAGTCGCGATGGCGCGGACGCGGTGCGTAGCAGGGCACGTATTCCTGCAGATAGGTATCGAAGCAGCGTTCACGCGGGCGCACATACACGACCGGCGGGGGCGCTTCATACACAACCTGTGGGGGCGGTACGTACACCGGCTGCGGCGCCGAGTAGACGACAGGCGGTTCGTAATACCGCGTGGCAGCCGAGCCAAGCAGCGCGCCGATCACGGCGCCACCGATCAGGGCGCCAGCGACATTGCCGCCGCCACGATGGCCACCACCATGTCCGCCGTGGCCGCCATGCCCCCGGCCGCCGCCCCATGCAGCGGCTTGGCCTGCCATGGTCAAGGTTGCGATGAGCAAAAGTCCGGTTGCGACGCGTTTCATTGTGATCTCCAGCCCCGCGGTGTTTGCGGATGAAATCATTTTCGCCCTGCAATGTGGAGCAAAAATGGCCTGAGGGTAACGAGATATGTCAGCGTGATGCGTGCGGGATCAGCCGACGTGCCCGTCGTACTCGGTATCGGTAATCTTGCGACGAAGCACCGGGCCTTCCACCAGCGTGGGATTGGGCGCCTTGTCGAACGACGGCTCACCCAAGTCCAGCTCGGACTGCAGGGTGGCCGCATGGTGACGGGCGGACATTTCGAACGCGTACAGGCGGCGCTGGGCGGCCCGGCGGGTGTATTGGAAAATTTTCTTCATGGACAAGGCTCACTTGGACGCGGGCAATGGTAGCGCACACTCGCTTACGACGTCCAAAACGCGCGACCGGAGCGCGGCGCAAAAGCCACTAGAATCAAGCGATCAGACAAGAGGTGAAGGTCTCCATGACCGTGAACGACAGCGCACTTCAGGATTTCATTACCCGCCATCCCCGGCTTTTCGTCCTGACCGGGGCAGGGTGCAGTACCGATTCAGGCATTCCCGATTACCGCGACGAAGCCGGCGGCTGGAAACGCCGTCCCCCCATGACCTACCAGGTCTTCATGGGCGACGCCGTCGCGCGCGCGCGCTACTGGGCGCGCAGCATGATCGGCTGGCGCAGCTTCGGGCGCGCGCGCCACAACGCCGCCCATGCCGCGCTGGCGCGCCTGGAAGCGCAGGGCCATATTGTCCTGCTCGTCACGCAGAATGTGGACGGCTTGCATGAAGCCGCGGGCAGCACCAACGTGCTGGACCTGCATGGGCGGCTGGATCGTGTCCGGTGCATGGGCTGCGAGCGAGTCGTTCCGCGGCCCGAAGTCCAGGTCATGCTGGAAAGCGCCAACCCTGTATGGGTGCACCTGGCGGCAAGCGATGCTCCCGACGGTGACGCCGACCTCGACAACCAGGACTTTTCTCAGTTTCGCGAACCGCGCTGCCAGGTCTGCGGCGGCATCCTCAAGCCCGACGTCGTGTTCTTCGGAGAGGCAGTGCCCCGCGAACGCATTGCGCGTGCCATCGATGCGCTGGAAAGCGCCGGTGGCATGCTGGTCGTCGGGTCATCATTGATGGTGCACTCGGGCTACCGCTACGCGCAGATGGCGTCGCGGCTGGGCATACCCATTTGCGCGGTGAATCTGGGCCAGACACGTGCCGATGACTTGTTGACGTTAAAGGTCCAACAGTCCTGTAGTGTGGCCCTGGACAGCCTCGTCGCCTGAGGCGGCCGGGTACGACGGACTCTATCCCGTGTCAGCTCAGTACCGGGCTGTTCGGCGAGGGTTCCGGCGAGTCCGGTTCCACGGGTTGTTCCGAGTCGGTTTCATCCGGATCCGGAACGCCGTGGTAGGGCAGTGCCATTTCTGCCGCGAGCAGCATGGCGCGATAGTAGATGTCGTAGGCGGGCAGTGCGGTGGACATGTCAATCTCCGTGATATTGTGCCTCCAGCAATTTTTGTGCCGCGCAGCGAAACCGGATGCCATGAACCGTCATCCCCTTGTCATTACCGGGCGTGACGCCGCTTTTTCCGCGGCAAACGGTTGATGGAACGCGCCGCGCCATGCTGCGCGGTTTGTAGTTTTTCCCAGAACGAGAGTGCAATGGAACAAGGAAGTGATGCCGCGCTGATCAAGCGCGCGATCAAGGCATACCTGCGCAGCGGGTCCCCCGACCAACCCGGCAAGGACTCGCTGATCCGCGAAGCCGACGGCCAGCGCTATGTCCTGGTCCGCAACAAGGCCGGCCTGATGGCCGTTTATCTGGTCGTTGGCACGACGTCCGTGCAGCGCGTGCGGGAATGGCCGGAATCGCTGGATATTTCCTGAAACAACAGGCCGCGCGGTCTGCGCACGAATGCCATTGATTGCCCCCCATTACCCCGGGTTATGATCGACCGACGCACATTCCCGGGGGGGAAGCATGAGACGGTATCTGGGCGCAGCCAGCCTTGCAGCATTGGCCGCTTGCAGCGGTCAGGGTCCGTCGGGACCGTGGAAGTCGCCGGAAATGGTCGACAGCAACGGTGGCGTGGTGTCTGCTTCCACCACCACCAAGCCCGACGCATTTTTCATTTCCCGCAAGCCCATGGAAGGACTGGCCGAGTGCATCGCCTGGGGCTGGCGCCACCAGGCCGAGAACAGCCCGGCTGCGGCGGTGGTGGCTTCCAACGACAACGGGCAACGGATCGAGTCGGAAGGGCAGCGCGAGCGGCTCGAGTTGCGGCCGGGTCCGGTCAACACCGAAGTCAGTCTTTATCGGATGGCCTCGGGGGACGACGAGGCCATGGCCAAGCGGATCGCGGTGCTCGAGGCTTGCCTGTAGGCGGGAGTTGACGAAATTCGGTGGGGTGATCAGGTGCCTGACGCTGGGCTGGCGAGCGCTTGCTAGCGTTTCTGGCCGCCCAATGGATCGACACGGCAAAAAACCTTGGCTGGCGAGTTGCGCTCTTCCTCTGGAAATACTAGAATCGCAGGCTGCTTCGGCAATGGCGCGATAGCAAAGCGGTTATGCACCGGATTGCAAATCCGTGTAGGTCGGTTCGACTCCGGCTCGCGCCTCCAAATTTCTCTATATAAATCAACGGGTTGGCGGTTCGCAATGAATCCCCGACACACCGAAAACCCGTTGAAATACCCCTCAAACACGCTCAAAACCACTCGTCCGAGTGGTAGAAACACGCGTGTATTGCGCAGTTTTCCGTGTAGATGAGTTCCAATATCGGTAGTCGAACTACCGAGGAACCCACGTGCCAACCATCCGCCCTACACCGAACGGGAAACGCTTCAGCGTCACAATCCGCAATCGGCTGCTCCCTAAGCCGCTCTACTACACCTTCGACGACTTGCCGAGCGCTGAGGCCTATGCAGAGCAGTGCGAAAAGTGGCTAGCCGCCGGCATCGTGCCCACGGCGATGGTTGCGGAGCCGACGAAGGCACGAAAGCTGGTTGGTCCGAGCATTCGGGCCTGGATCAATACGGGTGAGCCATCCAAATCTGACGTTGCTATCCTGGACTTACTGTTCGACGAACTGGGTAAGTTGGAACGCTCCCAACTGACGTATCGCTGGGCGGACGACTGGGTGCGCGGAATGAAGCGCGTCCGGAACCTGGCGCCGGGCACCATTCGGAAGCGGGTGGGTGCACTTTCTGAGATGCTCGCGTGGGAAATCCGAACGTCACCGGACATGGGTCTACCGAATCCACTGACATCGCTTCCACGGGGCTATTCGACTGATGGCATCAAAGCTCGAATATATCCAGCCAGGCAAGCCGCAGCAAAATGCTTATATCGAGCGATTCAATCGCACGGCTCGCTACGAATGGCTGTCGGGACAGCTGGCGCAGGTGCAAGACCATGCCACCCAATGGATGTGGTCCTACAATCACGAACGCCCAAATATGGCCTTGGGTGGCATTACTCCGAAGCAGCGGTTGGCCATCGCCGCTTAACGCTACTTCTGAGACCCGTTCAAAACGGGGGCATTACCCATCCAGTTGGACCATCAACAGTATCGGTCTTCAAACGGCGCAACGTTCAGCGCCTGCAAAATGTTAAATCATATGGGTTTTAATGGACCGTCTGAAGGCGGTGATCACTAAGTGCGACAAAACTGGACCCAGAAAACAGAACCATATTAGAACTTCCGACAGGGTTTGCTTTGCGTAACCGTGGCCAGGCATATTAAAAGAGCCCGCTGCATCAGGCTTTTTCTGTGCTGCAACGCCTCGTTTGGGCCGCAGTGCATCCAGTCAATGTCAGTCTGCGCGACCGGAAACCGCTGAAGCGCTTAGCGATTTCGCGTCCATTAGACCCAGTTTAAAGTCTTCCGACGTATCGAGGTACCTATACCTCCGTCATGCTACGAATCGATCGTGACGATTCACAACGGTTGGTCCCCCATCGACACGTGTTTGCGTGCCACCTCCTCCTAGACCCTTTGGTACACACGCGCGCGCTTGCTCGGGTAACGTGCAACAGCCGTCCGAGTGGCCCGCGGCCCCAAGTAGTAGGATCCGTTGCCCCCGTGACGCCTGTTCCGGGCTCGGCGTCAGCCGGCCTGATCAACCGTAGTACGCATTCGGCGCAACGCCTCGTTATCCACCGAACTGCCGCCCTGCCACCACCAAGCTGCGTCGACTGAATCCGTCTACCTCGCTGTGATACCCCCTATCAAATTTAGTTAATTGAAGGATTGGTGCACCCTGACAATAATGAAGCCTCTGCCATTAACCGCTGAGGCCCAAGGTGAAAAACGACTATCACGAGAAAGGAGTTGGTCAATTCCACGAGTCCCACGCGACGCGTGAATATGGGAACGGTGCAATCCTCGGAATTGCCGTTCCTCAAGCCAATCCTGTTGTTGAACCCGAATTTGCAGCGTTGCTGCCTGCAGGGTTTTCTATGATGGTAACGCGACTTAGCGGTAGTCGCACGGATTCCCGGCAACGCATGGTCGACTATCTGACCAATCTCCCAATGAGTTTGGATGCATATGACACTGCAAAGCCAGACGCTGTGGGATACGCCTGCACTGGTAGCTCTTATGTCGTCGGCGCGGAAGCGGAAAATCGCGCGCTTTCCGACGCGGCCGAGAAATTCGGCTATCCAATCATTTCCTCAGCGCAGGCGATCCTGGCCGCACTTGAACACCTAAGTGCGCGCCGAATCGCGGTATTTGCTCCATACCCGCCTTGGATGGTCGAGCTTAGCAAAGCATATTGGGTGGAGCGCGGCATGGATATCACATCGTGCGCGTCGATCGCGTTCGACACAACTGACACACGCGATATTTATTCAATAACTACTCCAATGGCATTGCAGTCGTTCCAAGCGCTCCGTTGGCAAGACGCTGACGCAATCGTATTTACTGGTACTGGCATGCCAACGCTGCGAGCTATCGCCGAGGTCAGCGAGCTGACCGGAAAACCTGTTCTGTCATCTAATCTTTGTTTGGCATGGGCATTGGTTAAAGCCTGCGGTGGGGAAGATTACTTAACCCCTCCTGGTCCAGGGGAGCCACTGTTCGGTGGTTGGTCGACCCGCATCCCCGTTTAACGCCGCGTTAAGTGGCACTAATTAGCCTTTCCTGGAGCTCAGCATGAACGCACTCAAAAAGTACGCGTTGCCTCGTCACGTCCATTTCACTATGACGCTTGTCTTGGCGGCACTGATCGCCCCGATGTGCAGCAACGCGGCCGACTATCCGGTTAAACCAATTACCTTGATCGTACCGTTTGCTGCAGGTGGCCCAACTGACGCCACAGCCCGGCTATTTGCCAAGGAAATCTCAACCGAATTGGGTCAACCGGTCATAGTAGATAACCGACCAGGTGCAGGCGGCATGACAGGCGGCGGTGCAGCAGCCAGAGCGACACGGGATGGACACACCCTGCTTTGGGGTGGGACAAGCACCTTAGCTGTCGCTCCTTCTCTGTTTGCAAAGCTTCCTTATGACCCATTGAAATCGTTCCAGCCCGTAAGTCGAGCAGTTCGCGGCCCACTCGTATTAGTGGTTAATGCGAAGCTTCCCATAAACACAATGGCCGATCTTGTAAAAGTCGCTCGTGAAAATCCAGGCAAACTCAACTACGGTTCGGCAGGGGTCGGGTCAATTATTCATCTGACAGGCGAGATGCTTCGCTTCAAGGCGGGAATCGACATCGTTCACGTTCCGTACAAAGGGAACGGTCAAGTTATGACCGACCTCTCTGGCGGAACTTTGCAACTGGCCTTCGTCGCTCTTGGGCACATGCTGCCCCATATGCAAGATGGTGCGATACGACCAATTGCGATTACCAGCGTCGAGCGTAATCCACTCGTGCCCGATCTGCCGACAGTAGCAGAAGCCTTTCCCGGTTTTGAGTCCATGGAGTGGTTTGGACTGGTTGCTCCCACAGGTATTCCTCCTGAAGCCTTGAACAAGTTGAACCTCGCATTCCGCCACGCCAGCAATCGTCCTGAGCTACGTCAAAGCATTGCAAAGCTGGGATATCTTGCGGTCGATGAGTCACCAGAAGAGTTCTCGCAGGCTATCCGTACCGAGGGTGCCAAATGGCGCGAGGTCGTAACCCAAGCCAAAGTCCACGTCGAATAAACACAAGCAGGAGACACTACATGTCCACCACCATCAACACCTCGGTTGCTATTGTCGGTGCCGGCCCGATAGGCTTGAGCCTTGCCATTGATCTTGCATGGCGTGGTGTCGACGTCGTGCTGCTCGAAAAAAGCGATGGCAAAGTCGACCATCCACGACTTGGACTGATTGCCGTGCGAACAATGGAGTTCTTCCGGCGCTGGGGATTGACCTCCGACGTCCGCCACTGCGGATTTCCGGACGATTTTGACCTTTCCATCGAATTCTGCACGAGCATGACGGGCCACCTCCTGGAACGCGACAATTATCCGAGCATTCGGGATATGGAAACACCTACGTGGACGCCAGAAAAAAAGCAACGGTGCCCTCAGCATTGGCTCGACCCAATTCTGAAACGCAGGTTGGCCGACTTTTCTGAGGCAAGCTTAGAGCTGAATGCGTCTGTACATGGCCTAGAAGAGTCGGCTGGCGGTGTGACCGTGTCGGCAGTTAACACCGAAACAGGCGCTCCACTTACTGTGCACGCAAAGTATGTGGTCGGTTGCGATGGTGGTACGAGTACTGTGCGCACGCTGCTGGGTATTTCTATGGAGGGAAATGCCCATCTTAATTATTCGATGGGCATTTTGTTTGAAAGTCGTAGTCTGCTAGAGCGCTGCGGGAAAGCGACTGCAGAGCGTTTTCTATTTATTGGTCCAGAGGGTACCTGGGGCAACTTGACGGTAATTGACGGCCGTGCTGTATGGCGCCTGACCGTGTATGGCAGTGCCACGAAGTTCGACATGGAAAATTTCAACGCCGAAGAATGGATACGCCGCGCACTTGGCACTGACCAGATCGATTTCACAGTGCTATCAGTATTGCCTTGGAAACGAACTGAGCTGATTGCCTCAAGCTACGGCACCAATCGCATTCTGTTAGCTGGCGATGCCGCACACACAATGTCCCCGACGGGCGGCATGGGCATGAACACGGGTTTGTGTGACGCGACAGACCTCGCATGGAAGTTAGAGGCAGTAATTAAGGGGTGGGGTGGAAACCGTCTGATTGCGTCATACGAAGAAGAGCGCAAGCCCATAGCAATACGCAACGCCGCTTATTCAACGCACAATTTCAAAACATGGACTTCCCCAGCTCCGTGCGATTTCTTGCTTGAGGATTCCGATCGCGCGATTGAAGCAAGGCGCACCGTCGGAATGGGTTTAAAGAAAGCGACCCAAGCTGAATGGCAATCTTGGGGTCTGCAAGTGGGTTATCGGTACGAAGGCAGTTCAATTTGCGTTTCTGATGGAACGCCTCCGACACCAGATGATTATTCGACTTACGTCCCGACAGCAAGGCCGGGATCGCGTGCACCTCATGCTTGGCTTGCTGATGGCCTATCCACGCTCGACCTGTTCGGCCGCGGTTTTGCACTGCTGGTTTTTGACCATCGACGTAAAAAGGCAATTGACTGCCTATTGTCTGCTGCTCAGGATCGGGAAGTCCCGTTGGCGGTTACTCAAATCGACAAACCTGAAGTTGCTGAGCTGTACGGTTCACCAATGGTGCTTGTCAGACCGGACGGCCATGTGGCTTGGCGCGGTGCCGACATTACTGACGCAGGGCGGATTCTAGACATCGTCCGCGGAGCGGATCTTCATAAGGAGGAAACGACATGAGTCCAAGAACCTGGGATGAGCTAGTTCCTGAAGCAGACCGCATTGCTTCCCATCGCGCAGGTTTTGGCCGCTCTTCAGGGATGGGAAGCAGGCCAGCATTACTGATCATTGATGTTCAATACCGCACAGCAGGGACGAAGCCTTTGCCGCTAGTAGAAGCAATGAAGGAATTTCCTACTGCATGTGGCCAAGTTGCCTGGGATGCGATCGGCAACATCGAGAAACTCTTGACGGTCTTTCGCCAACAAGGCTGGCCGGTGCTATATCCGCATGTGGCGCAAAAGTTTGCATTCGACACTGGCAGATTGACTGAAAAAGTTCCAACAATGATGGACATAGCGCCCGCAGGCTACGAGTTCGTCGAATCAATCGCACCTCGAGCAGGCGATGTATTAATACCCAAAAAGCACCCAAGCGCTTTTTTTGGCACGGCGTTGGCGAGCTATCTGATTAACAGCGGAGCTGACACGCTGATCGTCACTGGATGCGCCACGTCGGGCTGCGTACGCGGAAGTGTGGTCGACGCGTTCTCTTATAACTATCGGGTCACAGTGCCCGAGGATGCGGTTTACGACCGAAATCATGCGTCACATGTTGTGAACCTGTACGACATGTCCGAAAAATATGCAGATGTCATGACGACCGAAGCAACGCTGTGCGCGCTGGCGCAGCTCGCCGATCGATGATTTGGAGCTACGATGAAAAAATTTGAGAATGGCAATGATCGGTACGACTACAGCGCGATCACTACGCGTCCGGTGTACGATTGGCCAGATGGCAAACGTTTGGCCGTCTACTTCGCACTAAATATCGAAGGTTTTGAATTCGGGCGAAATCCGGGTAACGACTTCACTTCTATGCCGTCGGCACCTTACCATCGCGGGTACGCTTACCGGGACTATGGCAACCGCGTTGGCGTCTGGCGCATTCATGCTCTGTTCGAACAATTTGGAATGCCATTGGCAGTGCTTGCTAATGGCTCAGTCTATGACGTATGCCCCGAGGTGCTTGACGCGTTTCGCAAGCGTGGAGACGAAATCGTTGGTCATGGGAGGACTAATTCCGAAAAGCAGGCGGATATGAGCGAGGAGTCCGAACGATCGATGCTTCAGGACGTTTGCGCATTGATTCAAAGATATGAAGGAAAGCCGCCGGCTGGATGGCTCGGACCGTTCATTTCGCAAAGTTCACGCACGCCCGAATTGTTGAAAGCACAGGGCTTTAAATACATGTTGGATTGGTGGTTTGACGACCAGCCTATGTGGTTTAGGACAGACAACGGTCCAATTCTAGCGGTGCCTTATCCTTCAATGGAGCTGAATGACCTGCCTGCGTATGTCAATCGAGGTGCTAGTGACGAAGAGTTTACTCGTATGGCGATTGATGCTTTCGACGAACAATTGGCCGAATCCGAAAATTACCCACAAGTGTATTGCCTGTCCTTGCACACTTTCTTGACAGGTCAGCCTCATCGTATTCGCCAGCTGCGCCGAATCCTAGAACACATCAGCCAGCAGCGCGATCGAATTTGGTTGACGACACCTCAAGCAATTGCGGAGCATGTCACCGCGCTTCCTCCTGGCGTGGTTCCGGGCGCCTAATGATCAGCGTAGCATCGGTCATACGCAATCTTTGACAAGGTGCTGCCGTGGACATACGTCAAATCCAATATTTTGTGGCCCTATACGAAGAGGGCAGTATCACAAAAGCTGCTAAGCGCATGCATGTCGTGCAGCCTGCGATCAGCCAGCAGATCAAACGCCTGGAGGCCAATGCTGACGTCCAGTTGTTCGAGCGGGATCCGCATGGAGTAACCCCTAACGCACTGGCACATCGGTTTTATCATCATTGCATCGGTGTGCTAACTGAATTGGAGCAGGCAAGGGCAGTCCTCAGTCAGGGATCGAGTCATCTTAGCGGAAAATTGGTTGTGGGCAGCCAAGCATCGTTCAATCAGTACGTGATGGGGCAGACGCTCGCTACCTTTCACCAGCTATGCCCCGACGTTGCCATACTCGCCCGCGATGGATATCGCAGTGATCTCATTGAATGGCTAATTCAAGGAGAATTGGATTTCGCATTATTAAGCACGACGCAGGATCTGCTAAACATGCATACAAGGATGGTTTCGCGTGAGGATCTAGTCGTGGTAGGTCATTGCGAGACACTTGCGGCGCGTGATGTGCTGAAGGGTAACGAGCTTTCAGCATTCAAGCTGATTTTGCCATCACGTCACAAATCACTTCGAAATCTTATAGATTCGCAGTTTGGCCTTCACGGCCTCACTCTGCAACCTCGCATGGAAATCGACTCACTGCAAAGTCTGTTGCAGTTGGCACTTCGCCCTGGCTGGTTGTCCATTGTCCCTTCAACAACGGTCTTACCTGAGTCTTTTGGAAATCGACTCAGGAGCGTGCAACTTATTCAACCACTTATACGCCGCAGTGTTGTTGCCACATGGCCAAGACATAAGGAACTTGCCCCGGCCGTACATGTTTTCATGGAAGTGCTTTTTTCCACACTCTCGGATGTTGCTGGCCTGGAAATAGTGAATGGCGACGTGCTTTGAAAGTGCTAGTCCCAGACAGCACCGTGCCTGAGTTCAACTATTCCGGCGCGACCGTGATCCCTAGTGCTCTGGTCCGAGTGATTTATGGCTAACCTATTGTTTTGATTGGGAAAATGTGGATTGAAAATCCGTGTAGGTCGGTTCGACTCGGGCTCGCGCCTCCAAATTCTCTATACAAATCAACGGGTTGGCGATTCGCAATGAATCCCCGACACACCGAAAACCCGTTGAGATACCCCTCAAACACGCTGAAAATCACTCGAACGAGCGATCGAGTCACGCGTGTATTGCGCAGTTTGAGCGCTTCAAAGTCACGATACGCAACAAGCTGCAGCTCAAGCCGGTTGCCTACGCGTTCGATGATTTGGCGAGCACCAACATCCCCAACACCTCGCCGCTCCGCCGAAAGATGTATAGATAAGAAACCTCCACTCACGACAGAATTAACCCGTCATCCGGCGATACTGCTGCGCTTTGCGTAGGTGGGTCGGTCAGACGGCTGACGATCTCACCTGGCGGCACCCCTCGTTTGAGTGCTGTCGCTCGGGTATCGGAGGATCTGTTGACGGACGTCGGATCGCCGCCTTATCCGCCCAAGAGCCCAGCGCGAGGTCGGCTGCTCGGCGTTGCGCAAAAATGGCTGCCTCGCCTTCTGGCAAGCGCCACGGTGGCGAGCGTCGTGGCCTGGACGCCGTTCTTCTGGGCGCCTGCCGAAATAGTGGCATCGGGGCTCAGCGTCCACTTCGAGGGTGCCATCGACGGCATGCCGGCCGACACCAAGCGGCTGCTGCGAGAAGTCGCCCTGGTCAAAATCGATGACGCGCACTACCACGCCGCTTATGATGCCCGATCGCCGCTGGATCGGTGTGTGATGGCCGCCGATCTGGAGCGTCTGTTCGGCCTGCCGAAGCTACAGTTGGTGGCCGTCGACTTCGATCTGTCGCCGTATCGTGTCGCTCGGGGCGAGGATGCCGAATGCCAGAAACGCATCAACCAGACCCTCGACACGTTCGCCAAGCGTGATGCTTCGGCCAGGCCTTCTCGTCCCAGATTGATCCTCATGAAACCCTATGCCGTGTCGGATGACGCAGGTGTACGGGCGACGATGGTGAACGAGTGGCAGGCCGCGAGAACGGCGGCGGGCGCCCAATTCGCGCATGTCGAAATTCAGACGAATTTTGGTATGCCACGCCGGGTAATTCCGTTCGCAGGCGAAGACCCGGCACTGGGACTGGCATTTCGGCAAGCACTTCTGAACGATGCACACCTCGAGACCGAAAAGGACCGCCACGCATATCGCCAGATCGCCATTCGCTCTACGGATGCCTTGTTCTCGATGGGCAGTGCCGTGTCGATGAACGACGTGTGCCGACCAGGCATCGACGAAACCAAGGTGTGTTCCGACATCAAAGCGGCAATCGTAGGCAGTGGTTACTCGCCCGATGATCGATACTCGACCTTCGCCGGGCCACGCGATGGCGTCGATCTTCATGCCGCGTTGGCGATATGTCCCCGCGCAGGCGCTACCCATTTACAACACTTCGTCGTTGACGTGGTCCTGGGTGTGTTCTTGGGCTGGGTGTTCGGGGTGTGTTGGAGAGGGTATTACAACACCGTCAGTGGCGAACGGCTGAAGGAAGCGACGGCTTCGGCGGGCAGGCCTTCCGGACGCAAAAAATCCGGTTTTCTCCAGTGGGCCACCCCGCAGCGACCTGAAGCCGCGTACGGGTGGCTCGTCTGGATGGTGATCTTGGGCGCCGTCCTGTTGGTCTTCATAGGGATGGCATCGCTGGCCATTTTCGGTGGCGTGTGCTCAACCGCCATCTTCCCCGCTGGCATCGTGATCGGCATGTTCATCGAAGCTGCCGTCGTCCAGGGGCCCGAGGCGGCGGCAGAAAAGCTGCACGAGCCGGAACGCCGCGCCGGGTCGTCAGCGCCTCCTTCTAGCGACCGTCGTTTTCTCGGCTTCCAAAGCAGGCACGCAGCGTTCAAGACGGCCGTGGCCCTGCTCTTTAGTGTGGGCACATTCATTTATTTGCTGCTCTACGGTTAGCCCCACCTTGCCGCGTTCATTCAAGGAGCCTTCATGCGCGTTCTAACCACTGGCCTGCTGGCAGGTCTGGTCGTCCTCGGTCTTGTATCCGGGGCTGCCAGTCAGACTTCCTCTGCGACATCCAAGAAAGTGTGCGACGTGGAATCCGCGAAGAGGGAAGCCATGAAAAACGACGGTTTGCGATCTGCGCTGGCGGGTCCGGTGACAAGCAGTCGTTGCGCGTCGCTGCTCGTCATCCTGAAGCAAATCGCAAGTGGCAAGATTCTCGCGGGTCGCCAACTGGAAGGTAACGTTGCTGCGGATCGCGCAGATGCGCAGCGGCAATTGGACGCAGCAAGGGCGAACGCCGAGATCCAGGCGGCCGTGGCCGCCGAGTGGGCCGGTGTGACGGATGCGCAGCAACGGGTGCTGCTCGAAGCGGTCGTCATGCACGACAAGCGTCAACTGCTGGCGCGCAACCTGCTGATTCAGCAACTCGATCCGGAGCGGCCGCTATGACTACCGTGCCATCGTTGAGCCCGGCATCGATCGCGGTGAGCCTGGCGTCGATCCTGCTCACGTCTTGCGCCACCGTCCCGGCCGGTTGGGGCAAAGCCGACCCGGCAGCGGGCCCTCAGCCCTCGGCCACGCCGACCCCGTCCACCTCACCCGGAACGACAGCGAAGCCAGCGCGGGTCGAGCCCTGGATGCGACCGGCGGCAGGCAGGCCGTTCACGGCGCCCAGAAAGCCGCCCGTTGCACTGACGAATGCCGGAGACCTGACCTGCACCCAACTGGTGGCGCCCTTCGAGCTGACTACCAATTTCGAAATGCTGCAGAACTTGGGAACGGAAGGGATACAGGTAACCTTGACCGAATGGTGGGAACGATACAAACGCAATCCCTTCGGGGGCGCAGCAGGGCAGGCGATCGAGAAAAGCGCCAAGCACAACATCCCCTATCAGCTCCGGGCTGCCGCTTACCAGATGAATTGGGTGCCGATGGAACTGGAAGTCGCCTATGGCGAGGAACTCGCCCGTCAACTTCAGGCTGCAGGCGAGATCGAGCCACTGGAAAGCGAGTCGGGCCCAAAACTGTACGCCGCAGCAGACAAACTTCTGCTGGAGACGTTGGCGGGCGTCAACGAACCCCACGCCTACACCTTCAAAGCCGTCGTCACGACTCGACCCGGGAAAAATGCCGAGGCACTGCCGGGCGGTCTTGTGTTGATCGATCCCGCACTGCTCGATGATCCCACCTTGGCCCGCAAGGCCCGATTTGCGATGGCCCATGAAATCGGACATGTTCTGCAGCGGCACCAGACGCGTGCCATGCAGGCACGCATTATCGATACGGTGTCGCTGAAGGGTTCGTTGCCGGACCTGGCCAGGGTGATGGGGGAATCAAAGAGTAGCCCCAAGGCCGTCGTCACCCTGCTCCTGGCGGGAAAGCTGCAGTTCGAAAAATTCTACGTTGAGCAGGAGCTGCACTCCGACGGTTGCGCCGTCCGTGTCCTCAATCGTACGCAGCCGTCCGCTCCGGAAATGGTGCGCGTGGTGCAGGAATTCGTGGCGGGCTTGCCGAAGGTGACGGGAAGCAAGGGAGAACCCCCTCTGGTCGCGATGAGCTCGGCACGATCCACCGTGTCCGCCGTTCAAAAGTCGGCCAAAGATGCCGAGTCTCTCATCGATATGGTCACGCGACCGGTCGAAAGGCACCCGACTACGACCGAACGCGTGAAAAACCTGAACCAGACCTTGGACAAGCTACGTCTGGAAGCACGGCCTGGGCCCGCGCCCAAGACAAGATAAACGCGTCGGCGGCGATTCGCCGGTGGTCACGATGGCTGGACGCGGGTCGACCTTCCGCAGGTCAGCCGAAAGGTTGCGGCGATTTTTTTTGTTCGGGACTGGCAGGTTGAAACGCGACGAGGTCCGGGCTCAGCACCGCTCAGCCGCTGATCAACACACCCCAGTCAACCGGCGAATTCCAGTGCACGGATCAGCAGCCTTGTAAGCAGACGTGCCAGGCGTGCCGTAGGTGCTCGTCCCGACGGCCGGCCGCGTTGATAAGCCGCGTTCAATATGCCAAGCTGCCTCTTTTTCCAGGAGAGCGCTATGCACACCTTAGTGACCGAAGGCCAAGCGAAGCGGCTCGTTGAAGAGGCGCGGATCGCGAATCAGCTCCGGCTTCAGTATCCCGAGATGATTGACCGTTTCGCGGGCGAAGACTGGGTCAAGACGCAGGCAGCTTGCGGCCTGTATTACGTCAGGACGGGCGACGGCGGCCTTGCGGCAACGGCGTATGCGTTGACGGCCACGACCCGTTTTGCCGTGCGTCGAACCGACGCGGGCATCATTGGCGCGATCGTGTTCGAGGTCAAACGGCCGGCGAGCGCCATGCATCGTGAATGCCTGCACAAAGCGCTTGAGATTCAGTACCAGGCAACGCCGAAGTTCAGGTTCATTGCCGGGGATGTGGGCGAATTCTTCACGGTCGGCCGCGAGGGCGCCGACATCGATGCTGACACCTTCGCCAGGATGGTGGGCAACCACATTTTGCTGGCCCTGAGTCGCGAAGCTATGTAATCGTCGCCAGGGACGGTCTTCTTGTGCCCGCTACGTGCGAGTGCGGTATTTCACTTCGTGCTTATGTCGCGTGCTGGCGATGCGCAATGCATCGCCAGCACGCCAAGGACTCAACACAATCAGTCCGCCCCCTGAACTGTCTGCCCCCCTAAGCTGTCCGCCCATCAAGGCATCAGCGACGGGTCCACCGCGATCGCAATCTTTCCTCGAAGCCCGTTGTCGGGACTCTGCAGCCGGGCGTGGGCGAGCGGGATGTCGGCAAGCGAATACACGGCACCGACATGGGGACGCAGCCGACCTTGCGCAATCACCGCACTCAGGTCATCGAGCTTGCCGCGGTTCTGTCTGGTGAAAATGAAGTGGTAGCTCGCGTTCTTGCCCCAGGCTTGAACCAGGTTTTGTGGCTGTGCAATGTCCACGATGGTGACGACGCGGCCTAGCTGTGCCAGTGCGTCGGGGCTGCGCGACAAGGTGTCGCCGCCGATGGTGTCGAACACCACATCAACGCCGCGGCCGCCGGTCTCCCGCATGACGGCGTCGATATAATCTTCCTTGGTGTAGTCGATGACCACGTCGGCGCCCAAGCTTCGTGCGAACTCGAAGTTCTCCTCGCGCACCGTCGTGAACACTTGTGCTCCCATGGCTTTTGCCAACTGGATCGCCACATGACCGACGCCGCCCGCGCCGCCGTGGATCAGGATGCGTTCGCCGACCCTGAGCGCGGCACGTACGATCAGCGCTTCCCACACCGTGCCGCCGACCAGGGTCAGGCTTGCCGCTTCAAGATGGCTGAGCGAGGCGGGTTTCTTTCCGATGATGCTTTCGGACGCGACGTGGTATTCGGCGTAACTGCCGGGCCCGATGAAGATTTGCGGCGTGTACCAGACTTCGTCTCCGGGGGCGAAGTGTGTCACGCCCGGTCCGATGGCTTCGACCACGCCGGACACATCGTGGCCGGTAATGGCCGGCAGGGGCACCAGGTCGGGATAGTCGCCGCGGCGGATCTGGAAATCCAGCGGGTTGATGGAGGTTGCGTGCACACGGACCAGGACCTGTCCTGTCTGGGGCACAGGCTTGGGCACCTCGCGCAGTTCAAACGATTCCGGGCCGCCAAATGAGGTGAGTACCATTGCTTTCATGATGCATCCTTGTATCGATAAAAAGGAATATCGAATTATCTCGATATATAAGATGAAAAAAACACGGGTGAAGAAACGGACTGAAGCGGTTAGAGCTCTTTTCCTATGATGTCGGCAAGCGCGCTGATGGTTGCTTCGTTCCGCTTGTAGTAGGTCCACTGACCGATCCGCCTGACTTCGACCAGGCCCACGCGTTGCAGCGTGGCCAGATAACTGGATACCGTTGACTGCGATAGTCCAATGCCTTCCTGGATGCTGCTGACGCAAACGCCCACCGTGAGCACGTCGCCCTCATCCTGGGGAGGGAAGTTCCTGGCGGGATCCTTCAACCCTTTCAGTATCTGAAGACGCGTAGGGTTGGACAGGGCTTTGAATATTTCGATCAGGTCCATGGCTCCATGATATCGAGATTTACCGATATGTCAATACAAACCGCATCCACGGTCCGGATGATGGACGACCTGCTGATTCCTCTAGCCCCGCTCCTTGCCCTCTGCGTCACCTTCTCCGTATCCGGCCGTGGCCTGCCCGGTGGGCTCGTCAAAACTTTGCGGGCGGGGCGCATCTTCCACCAACCTTCGTAGGGTCGTTGCCGCGGCCGCCAGCTGATCGGCTTCGCGTAATGCGTCCTGTGACAGCTCGCCAGGGCTGCCGTCGCCGGTTTCTGCCAGACGGCGCAAGATGGATTCCTTTTCCTGCAGGGATCGCAGGCTGGTCCACAGCGCCTGATCGGTGATCTGTTCCTGCGTGTACGCAAGGGTGCGCAGGCTGAAGGCATGGCCGGTGTGGCAGCGGTAGCGGACGGGCTGTTTGTCGTGCAGCTCGAACAGGACGCCGCCGCAGTCGGGACAGGTGAAGGTCGACGGCTCGCCGATCGACTTGAGTTTTTTCAAGGTCGGGGGCTTCATACCAATGGAGTGCTCGTATTCGATGCGTTGACGTATGTCGTCGAGTTCATCGAGGGTGAGGTCGGGCGCGGGCTTCTGGGCAAGCCGGTGCAGCAGGCCGCCCATGGCCTCGATCGGCACAATGTGGTCGACGTCCACGTTGGCGATCGCGCTCTCGGGCATGCTTGGCGCGTAGGCATCGGTCGGATCCTGGACCACGGCGGTGCCGCCCAGCTGTTTGATGGCTCGCAGGCCGGCGGTCGCGTCATCGAGCAGGCCGGTAAGCACGACGCCAATAACACGGGGGCCGAAGGCGAGGGCGGCGGAGCGGAAAAGCGGGTCGATCGCTGGACGGGCATGGTGTTCCTTTGCTGCCGCGGAAATTCGGATCACGCCTTCGTCATCCATGATCAGATGTCGGTCGGACGGCGCCACGTAGATGGTGCCGGGAAGGGGCGCCATGCCATCGACCGCCGTCACGGCGCGGTTCGGTCCCTTGGCATTGATCAACTGCGCCAGGCGGCTGCGATGGGCGCCAATGTGCTGCACGCAAAGGATGGGCGCCGGAAAGTCAGGCGCTAGCTGCGAGGCTATCTTCAGAAGGGCATCCACGCCGCCGGCGGACGCGCCAATTACGATGCATCGAAGGGAAGGGGTCATAGTCACTCGTCATTCAGTCGTACCGAATGCAGCAAGCAATTTTTGCGCCGCGAACCGGTGCGAACGTGCAATTTTAGAAGCGACCCGCATCGATGCAGGCTGGCTGGCTCATGTGAGGTGCGTGTGAGTGGGGGCAAGCGATTGCGCCTGCTCAGCGCTGCACCAAGGCAACGAGTAAGGCTGACTCTGCCATGGCTGCGGCGTGGCTGCTTGCAGTGGAGCGGGATGGCGGTGAGGAATGGCGTTCGGAGTGGCGCTCAGGGATGCGCTGGCGCGTGCTCTGCCAACACGACGGTGCGCACATTGGCCAGACGAAAAAAAGGGAAGCTGCGGACAGCTTCCCTTTTTCTACTGAATGTGGAGCGGGAGACGAGGCTCGAACTCGTAAATGCTACCCACCCTGGCTAGGCATCCAACTTGATATTGCCCGCTCGGATGATGGCACCCCATTTTTGGGTGTCTTCCTCTATTAGCTTGGACAACTTTTCCGGCCCCTGCGCGACATCGGCGGAGCCAAACGTCGCGAGCATCTGCCTGAATTTCGGCTGCCCGGCGATAGCCATCGTTTCCTTGACGAGGCGGTCGATGATTTGCTGCGGGAAACCCGCGGGAGCGAGCAAGCCATACCAGCCTCGAGCCTCGAAGCCGTTCAGGCCATTCTCCGCCACGGTAGGCAAGTCAGGCAAACGGGTAACGCGTGTCGGGCTGGTAACAGCCAGCGCCGTCAGTTTGCCCGACGCGATGTGCGGCTCGACGAGAATCAGGTTCTCGAACGCATAGGCGACCTCGCCACCGAGCAGGGCGGCAATGACCGGTGCCCCGCCCTTGTATGGCACATGCGTGGCGTTCATGCCGCTCTTCTGTTTGAACAGCTCTCCAGCCAGATGCTGCGGCGTCCCCGCGCCGGCCGAACCGAAGAAAAGTGGCGTGGTCGAGTCGCGCATCAGCTTGACCAACTCCGCTTGCGTGCGAATGCCGGTCCGCTGAGACGCGACAAGGACCAGGGGAGTGGACGCCAGCAAGGTGATCGGGCTGAAGTCGCGCATGCTGTCGTACCCCAGGTCGGAATAAAGCGACGAGCTGATGGCGAGCGGACCGCTTGCGCCAAGCAGCAAGGTATGTAAGTCGCCTCTGGCCCTGGCCACCATGGCAGTGCCTATGTTGCCGCCCGCGCCGGGCCGGTTCTCCACGATGACCGGCTTGCCCAACCTTGCCGCAAGTTGCTCCGCGAGCGTCCTGGCCAAGATATCGACGATGCCGCCCGGTGGATAGGGGTTGACGATCTTCAACGGTTGCTCTGGCCACTGCGCGGCCTGCGCTCCGTTGCCGGCGGCCGCTGCACCGAGGGCAGCGGCGGCGTACAGAAATTGCCTACGATTCATACCCACTCTCCACGTATTGATCTATGCCTGCGTTGGCCACGATGGCCCCTCAAGCGGGATCGAGGGCGAAATGCAGTCTGGTGCCTTGGACGATGACGCCGCCGCGGCTCCCGGGCGTCACGGAACCATATCGTGCGGCGAATGAGTCGGGAAGCGGTCTGCCTTCTTTGGGGGCAAGCCACAAACGCAGGAGGTGGCGCTTGTTCTCCGGCTCTGGCCAATCTTCGTAATCGGTGCGCGAATGGAGGATCTGATGGTTGTGGAGAAACTGCATGTCGCCCGGCAGAAACTCCATTTCAAGGCACAAGGCAGGATCGTTTGTCAGCTTGTCCATGAACTCCAACGCCTCGATCTCCGCTTCCGTCAGCCGGCGTGCCTCGGGAAAGTTGAGCTGGGCACTGCGGATGTATTGGCCGACGAATATGGTCGTCAATTGGCCGGCGTACCAATTAAATACAGGAACATCAAACCAGGGATTTCCGCCCTCAGGCACTTCCCCGCGCCTGTCGGTCGGAAAAGGATGGAAGAGCTGTGCGGCAAGATCGGGACGCTGCTTCATCATTTCGTTGTACACGCTTACCGAGCTGACGATTCTGCTCTCGCCGCCGGACTTCGAGCGCTTCAGACACATCAGGCCAACGATATCGCAGGAGTCAGTGTGGTACTCAAGCCCGCGGTTGGTTTGGTAGAACCGTGTCTTGGGCTTTTTGATGTCGGCGCCCGTGTCTCTCACGTGGCCAAGCAGATGGCCCGCCGCGTTCTGGGAGCAAAAGCTGCCCAGGTATGAGCCGATGGCAAGGTAGGCGATTGCCTTTTGCTCCATCGTGTAGCGGTCTACCGGGAACCCGCGTAGCAACACGAAGCCCCGCCCATCCAGCACATCGCGCAGAATTGATTTCAGCCGCGGCCCCAGCCCCGGGAGGGGATAGGTTTCTTCGCTGATGTTGTCAAAACCCAGGCCCGAGGCTTGGAACGCCCGGGTCGCCTGCTCGATCTCGGCAATCTCCGTTTCATTCAAGACTTCGATCCAATCGCTCGATTGCGCCATGTCGCTGCCGCGCCAGGCGGCAGGTCCGCCAATACTCCGCGGAACGGCGATCCGGTCCATTGCGTGCTGCGTCATTGATTGTCTCCCCACATATGAGATTGGTGTTTCGCGACAATTTAGCGTTCAATGAGAAATCTGCCCAACGAATAATTTCAATGTGTTTATTGATTCGAGCGATAGATGAATATCACCCTTAAACAGCTTCGGGCTTTTGTCGCCGTCGCTCAGGAAGGCAGCTTCACTCGGGCGGGCGAGAAGCTGCATGTCACGCAGTCCACTCTGACCTCATCGATCCGGATTCTCGAGGAAGAGATCGGCATGCGGCTGTTCGACCGCTCCACGCGAACGGTCGGACTGACCCTGCAGGGCGCGAAATTTCTGCCGGCTGCCGACCGCATGCTGCGCGATCTGGCAGAGGCGCTCGACGAAATGAAAATGACGGCCCAGCGCCAGCGCGGGACCGCCGTCGTCGCTGCTGCCGCGTCTTTCATCAACTATGTATTGACGCCGGCGATGATCCGGATGGCGAACAGCTACCCGGGAGTCAGCGTGCGCCTGCGGGAAGAGACCACCGAGGGCGTGTGCCGCCTGCTGGCCTCCGGCGAGGCCGACTTTGGCGTGACCACGCTGTTCTCGAAAGTGCCGGAGTTGGATGCCTCGCTTATCCTCAGAGACACCTATGGAGCGGTCTTCAGCAAAGACCACGAGTTGCGCCTGGAAGGTTCGCCGCTTTCCTGGAACCGGCTGTCCGGGCATCGGATGGTGGGACTGCACAGATCGAACGGCATCCGCGAACTGATAGACCAGCATCCCAGGATCGCCGCCGAGTTCAAGGCGCCTGCCTATGAAGTCGGATCCATGCCGTCGCTGCTCCCTTTGCTGGAAAAGGGATTCGGCTATGCCGCCCTGCCCGCGCTTGCGGCCCAGCCGCTGGTCTCCTCTGGCCTGGTCTACGCCAGGCTGAGCAGGCCCGCTCTTCAAAGGGAGCTCTTCGCCGTCAAGAAGAAGGGACGTTCGCTCTCACCCGCGGCGAGCGCCTTTCTGGAAGCCATGACAGAATCGCTGGGCGCGATAAAGGCGGACAGAGACATGGAAATCGCCTTCGGATGGCCGGAGATGAAGAAGTTCCGCAACGGCGGCGCGCAGGAGTAGGCACCGTGGTCCGAGGTCCCCTCGCCGCAGTGCTCGTGCCTCGCGCTGATATTTCAGACACCGCCCTCGGCCGCCGCGTTGACTTCCAGCCCCGGCCGATGACCTAGGCATAGCAGAACATCAAGTTAGGCCAAGTGCGGAGCTTTTCTGCGGTGGTGAAGGCCTGCGCAGGATCTGCCGCTTCTGTTTGCGGTGGGTATGCGGGTTGAAACCCTTGGCCAGGAGTGCCCGCACTTCGTCGCGCAGCTAGGCGCTTCGTGCAGGGAGGCCGCGGGGTCGTTGCCCGGCGAGATGCGCTATTGCCTGCCGAGCCGGTAGTAGGGCGTGTGCCACGACTTCCCGCCGCTAGGGGCGACCACCAGGCCGAGGCCGTCGGTGTAAACCGCCCGCATTCTTTGGCCTGGTTGTTGGCCTCGGCAACGCAGGCTGTCGGCGGATCCCCAGTGGCTTTCGCTGAAATGAAAAAAAGGAGCCGAAGCTCCTTTTTTTCAATGACTACAGACGCCAATGGAAGTCTGCAGATCATAAATTGGAGCGGGAGACGAGGCTCGAACTCGCGACCTCAACCTTGGCAAGGTTGCGCTCTACCAACTGAGCTACTCCCGCATGTCGTGAACTTGCGTTCAGGACGGTGGTACTGCCGCATCCAGATCAACAAGGGTTGCCACACCGTTGCATGACTGCATGATCTGCTGCTTTACCGCTGCCACCACGATGTGAACCGAAGTGACTTGAATATGGAGCGGGAGACGAGGCTCGAACTCGCGACCTCAACCTTGGCAAGGTTGCGCTCTACCAACTGAGCTACTCCCGCTTGGGTTACTTGTTGCTGTACTTCCTTGCTGTGCTAGCTGACTGTACTTCTGCACACGTACCGCCTGCGCGCACTGCTTCAACAACCGCTTTGTGTCACCGCTGCTTGCGCTGCAGTTATGTCCGCGTCGTTGCGAGAACAAGACTATAGCAAATCGAAAATATGCGTGTCAAACGCATGACGATGATTTGCCAACATTCACGGCCTCCCACGCGCACTTTCACACGCAGAGAAAATTGCTTGCACCTTGGGTTGGACGTCCTGGCGGCTCTCCGGGACACTGCGGTCATGGACAACAATTTTCAAGGCAAGGCATGAAACGACGGAAAGCGGATGTGGTGGTCGTCGGCGCGGGAACGGCTGGCATGTCTGCGTTCCGGGCGGCCCGGGAAGAGGGGGCCAATGTCATCCTGGTTGAAAGCGGGCCGTACGGGACGACGTGCGCGCGGGTGGGGTGCATGCCGTCCAAGCTGCTGATCGCCGCGGCGGACGCGGCCGATGCGGTACGGCGTGCCGATGCGTTTGGCGTGCGGACGTCGCGGGTCGAGGTCGACGGGGTGGCCGTCATGAACCGGCTGCGCAAGGAGCGTGATCGTTTCGTGGCATTGGCGGTGGAAGAGGTTGACAGGATTCCTGCCTCTCGCAAGGTGCACGGGCATGCGCGCTTCGTATCGCATGACACGCTCAGCATCGACGGGCATAGCGAGATCCAGGCGCGGGCAGTGGTCTTGGCCACGGGTTCGTCGTCCATCATTCCCGACGACTTCAAGGCGCTCGGCGACCGGGCCGTGACCAATGACGATGTGTTCGACTGGAAGGATCTGCCCGGCAGCGTTGCCGTGTTTGGCACCGGTGTGATCGGGCTGGAGCTGGGGCAGGCCTTGCAACGCCTTGGCGTTCGGGTCCGCATGTTCGGCGAAGGCGGCAAGATCGGCCCCCTGACCGACCCGGCGGTGATTGCCGAAGCATGTTCGCTATTCGGCCAGGCGTTTGCACTGGATGCCGATGCCCAGGTAATGGAAAAGACCCGTAATGGCGACTCGGTCGATATCACCTTCAAGAAGTCCAATGGAAGGAAAACCACCGAGAGCTTCGACTTCGTGCTGGTGGCGATCGGCCGGTCGCAGAACGTCAGGCAGCTGGGCTTGGAGATGACGCGGGCCAGGCTGGACGACAAGGGCATCCCGTCCTACAACCGGCGCACGATGCAGGTCGGCAAGCTTCCGCTGTTCGTTGCGGGTGACAACGACACGGATCCCCCGGTGCTGCATGAAGCCATCGACGAAGGCCGCATCGCCGGCCGCAACGCCGCGTGTTTTCCTGACGTGAAGCCGGGCTTGCGCCGGGCGCCACTGGCGATCGTGTTCAGCGATCCCGCCTTGCTGATGGTGGGCGAGCGTTTTTCCGACCTGGATGAGAAGGCGATCGTGATCGGCGAGATCTCGTTCAAGGACCAGGGACGCAGCCGCGTCATGCTTAAGAACGAAGGGCTGCTGCGGGTGTATGCGGACCGCAGGACCGGGCGTTTCCTTGGAGCAGAAGGCCTGTGCCCTGCGGCTGAACATGTCGCTCACCTGCTGGCCTGGGCCGTGCAGCAGAAGTTGACGGTGGCAACGATCTTGCAGATGCCGGTGTATCACCCGGTGATCGAAGAGGGCGTGCGCGACGCGTTTCGCGATGCCGAGTCGAAAGTGAAGGGCTGATACACCGATCACCCCTCGTCCGTCATGGAACCGTCATCTGATCGTCTTAGACTCTGCGCCTGCTCATCAGGCCGCCGTGCTGGCATCGTTATTTCCAACGACGGCAGCAACCCGGCCCGACTATGAGCCTTCCTTCGCCGATGTCTTCGCCCTTTGACCGATCGCCTGACTGCTGCCCCAATGCCTGTTTCCTCTTCCACCGGCGCCGCCGTTTCGATCGCCGGCCTGGTGCAGCGTTTCGGTTCCCACACCGTCCTTGACCGGGTCGACCTCGACGTGCCTGCGGGCCACGTGCTTGCGTTGCTCGGGCCGTCCGGCTGCGGCAAGACCACGCTGCTGAAGCTGCTGGCCGGGCTGATGCGGCCGACCGAAGGCCGCATTGCCATCGGCGGGCAAACCGTTGTCGATGGCAACCATTTTCTGCCGCCCGAAAAGCGCGGCCTGGGCATGGTGTTCCAGGACTACGCGTTGTGGCCCCACATGACGGTCGGCCGCAATGTGGCCTTCCCGCTGGAAATGCGGGGTGTGGGCCGGCGCGAAGCCACCACCCGTGTCGCCCACGCGCTGGACCTGGTTGGCCTGGGCGGGTATGACGCGCGGCAGCCCGGCAGCCTGTCGGGCGGGCAACAGCAGCGCGTGGCCCTGGCGCGCGCGATCGTCGCGCGTCCTCAACTGTTGTTGTTCGATGAGCCGCTGTCCAATCTGGACCGCGACCTGCGCGAATCCTTGTGCGGCGAGATCGGCGCATTGCTGCGCGAGCTGGGCACCACCGCCGTCTATGTCACGCATGACCATGAAGAGGCCTTCACGCTGGCCGATACCGTGGCCGTGATGCGCGGCGGGCGCATTCAGCAGATGGCGTCACCAGACGCCCTGATGGGCGACCCGGCATCCCTGGCGGTCGCGGAATTCCTCAAGCTGGGCGCCGTTGCGGCAGGCGAGCGGACCGACACGGGATGGCGGCTGGGGCAGGGCATCGATCTGGTCTCGCCGCACCACGCGGGTGGGCTCGATCACGCGCATGCCCCCGGCCCCGGCCATCTCTTCATTCCCCATTCGGCCCTGCGGCCGGCCGATGCGGCGCCCTTGCGCGGCACGGTCGTGGCGCAACGCTATCGCAGCGGCCACTACGCGACGACCGTGCGTGTCGGTCCGGAAAACGGGGGCTTCGAACTCTCTTTGCTGACCCACGCAAGATTGCCGCTGCATGCGCCGATCGGGCTCGAACTCGATTGGACGCGCCTGCGGTGGTTCCCGCTGGCTGCCTGAGCCAGCACAGGGAGACCCGGCCGGGGTGGCACGCCATGCCCTGTCGGGTTGCCCGCCAGTCCACGACCTCTTTCCTTTCATCTGGATAACCCATGCAAACCCGCAACTCCGTGCTCGGCCTGTGCCTGACCCTGGGCGCCGTCTTTCTCAGTCCCGCCGCCCAGGCATTGACTGTCTACACCGCCGGCCCTGCCGGACTGGCCAAGCAGTTGGCGGATGACTTCAAGAAATCCACCGGCATTACCGTCGATGTGTTCCAGGCCGACACCGGCAAGGTCATGGCCCGCCTGGAAGCCGAAGCCGGCAACCCGCGTGCGGACATCGTGATCTCGGCATCGTGGGACAGCGCGCTGGACCTGGACAAGCGCGGCTGGCTGCTCCTGTACGTGAGCCCGAACGCGGCAACCGTGCCTGCGGCCTATAAAGGCCCGAGCTATGTTGCCCAGGGCCTGTCGGCGCTGGCCATCGTATGGAACACCCAAAGCGGCACGCCGCGCCCCAAGGATTGGAATGACCTGACGCAGCCCGCGTTCAAGGACAAGGTCAACATGCCTGACCCGGCGCAGTCGGGCACGGCGCTTGAACTGCTCTCGGGCATGCAGGCGGCGCAAAGCGAGACCGCGTGGAAGCTGTTCAGTGCACTGAAGACCAACGGCATGGCCATCGCCGGCCCGAACGCGCAGGCCATGAACCCGGTGCTGCAAGGCGCCAAGGCTGCGGTGTTTGGCGCGGTCGACTACGTGGCGCTTGGCAGCCAGGCGTCGGGTGAAGCGATCGAAGTCATCTTTCCAAGCAGCGGCACCGTGATCGCCGCGCGTCCCATGATGATCCTGAAGTCCAGCCAGGCCGCTGCTGACGCGAAGCGTTTCATTGACTTCGTGTTGTCGAACGAAGGCCAGGCTCGCGTTGCCGCGACGTTCCTGATTCCTGCGCGCACCGACGTGCCGTCACGCCGCCCCGGCATCAAGGACATCAAGGCCCTGCCGCCTGAAAATGACGCCGATCGTGCGGGCCGCCAGGCGCTGCTCGAGCGCTTCTCGACGCTCTATCAACGCAAGTAATGGCGACTGCAACCCGGGCAACTGCAACCCGGACGACCGCAACCCGGGCAACTGCAACCCGCGCAAGCATCGGCCTGACGGGCACCACCATCGCCGCGTTGGCGGTGCTGGTGGCCCTGCCGCTCGCCTTCGTCTTTCTGCAGGCCGTCTTTCCGGCGCTGGCGCAGGGACGCTTTACCGAGCCGTTCGGCCACATCGGCCGAACCCTGGGCGATCCGGCCCTGCTCGACCTCACGTTGAACACGCTCAAACTTGGCGCGTGCGTGGTGGCGCTGGCGGCATTGATCGGCATCCCGCTCGGTACCTTGCGCGGCCTGTTCAACGTGCCGTTCGCACGGGTGTGGGATGTGGTGCTGCTGGTGCCTTTCATGATCCCGCCATACATTGCGGCACTGGGCTGGATCATGCTGCTGCAGCCGCGTGGCTATGTGCAGCAACTGGTCGGCGTGCACGCCGGGCCGCTGCTGTTTTCGTTTGGCGGCGTCGTGTTTGTGATGACGCTGAACGTGCTGCCCGTCGTGTACTTCGCGGTGTCCCGCGGCATGGCCGCGTCGGGCTCGCGATTGGCCGACGTCGGACGGGTGTGCGGTGGCGGGGCGTGGCGCTGTTTCTGGCGCATCAGCCTGCCGCTGGCCACCCCGGGCATCGCCGCCAGCCTGTTGCTGGTGTTTGCGATGGCGATCGAAGAATACGGCACGCCTGCCGCACTGGCTGCCAACGACGGCTTCTTTGTGCTGGTCACGGGCATTGAACGGCGCTTTTCCGAGTGGCCCATCGACCTGCCTGGCGCGTCGACGCTGTCCTTGATTCTGGTCGCGCTGGCCATGATGGCCTTCCTGTTCCAGCGCCGCCTGATGCGTGGGCGCACCTTCGAAACCGCAACCGGCAAGCCGATCGATGTCGAACTGCGGGCCCTGGGTCCGTGGCGGGTGCCGGTGACGGCACTGTTCGCCATGGTGGCCCTGGTGGCCACCGTCGCTCCTTTGTGCGCCATTGTCGCCACCGCATTCAGTCGGACCCTGTCAGGCGGGCTGGCGGTGTCCAATCTGTCATGGGTGCACTTTCGCGCCATCGCGCAGACGGGTGGGGACGCCATGCAGGCGCTCGGCACCAGCCTGGCGCTGGGCCTTGGCGCCGCGTTGCTGACCGGTGTGCTGGGCCTGCTCGTGGCCTATTGCGTCGTCAAGACCCGGACCCGCGGACGCGTCCTGCTGGACGCCCTGGCCATGTTGCCCAACACCTTGCCCGGCATCGTGGTGGGGGTGGGCCTCATCCTGGCGTGGAACCAGAAGTGGTGGCCCGTCACGCCGTACAACACTTGGGGCATTTTGCTGCTGGCCTACTGCTGCCTGCTGCTGCCGTACCCCGTGCGTTACGCGCAGGCAGCCCTGCAGCAGATCGGCGACAGTCTCGAAGCCGCCGCCCGCGTGCATGGCGCGGGCGCAGTGACGGCCCTGGTCCGCATCCTGTTGCCCTTGCTCGCGCCGTCGCTGCTCGCGGCCATGCTGCTGGTGTTTGCTGTGGCGTCGCGGGAACTTGTCGCCTCGTTGCTGCTGGCGCCCACGGGGGTGCAGACGGTGTCCTTGTTCATCTGGCGGCAGTTCGAGCAAGGATCGGTCGGGCAGGGCATGGCCATGAGTGTGGTGACCGTGCTGGTCACCACGTCGCTGATGCTTACGGTCACGCTCTGGACGCAGCGGCGCGCCGCCCGATAGAGTGACGGGGTGTCTAACCCGGCGCGGCGGCCCCCGCCGCGCCGCCCTCAAGGTGCCCCATGAAAGCCACGCCCACCCAACGCGACGACTATGTGCATTTCCTGGAGATGGAAACGCGCTGGAGCGATAACGATGGTTATGGCCATGTGAACAACGTCGTCTATTACTCGTTTTTCGACACGGCCGTGAATCGCCACATGCTTGATGCCGGGGTGCTCGACATCGCCGCGTCACCCGTCGTCGGCCTGGTGGTCGAGACCCAGTGCCAGTACTACCGGTCGATCAGCTATCCCGACCGCGTCACCATCGGCATGCGCGTCGCGCATCTGGGCAACAGCAGCGTGCGCTACGAACTGGGTGTATTCCGCAACGATGAGGTGCAGGCGTCGGCGCAGGGCCACTATGTCCACGTGTACGTCGAGCGTGCGACGCAGACGCCCGCCGCGATCCCGACTGAAACGAGGGTCCTGCTGCAAACGCTGCATCGTAACGGGCCGCTCTGAACACAGCGAAATCACGCCCGTTCCACGATATCGGCCATTTTGTGTACGACAACAAAGTTCTTGTATACATGACGGCTTTGTGGAAATATCTGCCCACTGGATAGACGCGGTGGTGCCCCATGCTGGTCGAAAAGAATCGCGCTGCAAGCCTGCGCGAGACGATCGAGGAACTGATCGCCGTTGGTGAACTGTCGCCGGGCGACGCGCTGGACGAAACGATCCTGGCGCAGCGCTTGGCGTGTCGCGCACGCCGATCCGCGAAGCGCTGATCCAGCTGGCGTCTGCCGGCCTGGTCGACATGCGGCCTCGGCGCAGCGCGCTGGTGGCGCAGATCGGGCCGCATCGCCTGGTCGAAATGTTCGAGGTCATGGCCGAAATGGAAGCCATGTGCGCCCGGTTGGCCGCCCGTCGCATGAGCGCGCCGGAACAGGCTGCGCTGCAGGCCGCGCATGAAGCCTGCAAGGCATCGCGCGATGCGGGCGACACCGACGCCTACTACTACCTCAACGAAGCTTTTCACCGCGCCGTCTACCTGGGCAGTCACAACGATTTCCTGGCCGAAGAAGCCATCAAGCTGCATCGCCGCCTGGCGCCGTATCGACGTCTGCAGTTGCGGGTGCGCGATCGCATTGCCACCTCGTACGACGAACACGGCGGCCTGGTCGATGCGCTGCTTGCCGGCGACGCGGAAACCAGTGCCGAACGCGCCCGCGCGCATGTGGTCGTGCAAGGCCAGCGTTTCGCCGACCTGATGGCGTCGTTGCCGCGCAGCGCCTGAAGCCGACACCCCGTCCCTCCCATCCTTTTTTCGAGAGAGCCTGTCATGAGTGCCAACGAATCCCTGGACATGTCCCGCGATAGCGAGAACGTGCGCGACGCATCCGGCGACACCGACAGCCGTCCGTCGGCCAACCTGCCGGGCCCCGACCCGTCGCCGCAATCGATCCTGGCGCGGTGGGGCAAGTGGTGGGGCAAGAAGGACAGCGCCAAGCCCGACGGAGCGGCCAAGGCGGATGTGGCCGCCCCGCCCACGGTCGCTGCCCGTCACCTGACGCGCTGGCGCAACCTGCTGCGCCCGTGTTTCCAGGCGCGCCTGACCGATGTCGCGGCCAACCGGTCGGCGCTGGCATGGCAGGAGCAGTATCAGGCGGCCGACGCAGTGCACCGGCGCGCCATGATCGAAGTGCTGACCGAAATGGCGAACACCCCGCCGGCCGCACCCGGCCCGGCGCCTGAAGGCGCGGCGCTGGCCAAGATACTGAGCGACGGGCGTGTCCGTTTCTTCAAGCGGCTCAATGGCTTGCCCGATGGACTGCGTTTCCTGCTCGGCCTGCGCGCCGACTTGCTGCACTGGCGCAAGGCCCTGCCGGGTATCGCGCCGCTGGATGCGGACCTGCAGGAATTGCTGTCGCACTGGTTCGATGTCGGCCTGCTCGAGCTGCAACGCATGACGTGGGACTCGCCGGCCTCCTTGCTTGAAAAGCTGATGATCTACGAAGCGGTGCACGAGATCTCGTCGTGGACCGATCTGCGCAATCGCCTGGATTCCGATCGCCGCTGCTACGCCTTCTTTCATCCGCAGATCCCGAATGAACCCTTGATCTTCGTGGAAGTGGCGTTCTGCGCAGAGATGGCCGACAGTGTCCAGAGCCTGCTGGATGAGTCGGCGCCGCTCGAAGATCTGGACAAGGCGCGTTGGGCCATCTTTTATTCGATCTCGAACACGCAGGCCGGCCTGCGCGGTGTCAGCTTCGGCAACTTCCTGCTCAAGCGGGTGATCGACGAGCTCAACCGCGACCTGCCGAAGGTCAAGAAATTTGCGACCTTGTCGCCGATTCCGGGCTTTGCCGACTGGCTCAAGAAGTTGCCGCCCCCGCGCCTGGCCGACATCACCGACAAACGCCGCAAGCCGTCCGATACGCAAGTTGACACCGCCGCGGTGACCGGCGCCCAGGTGCTGACGCGCCTGCAGCAGGACGACGATGCCGAGACGCAGGCCCTGGGCCTTCGGCTTGCCGCGCACTACCTGGTCCATGGCAACCCGGGCGGTCAACCGGTGGACCCGGTGGCCCGCTTTCACCTGGGCAACGGCGCGCGGATCGAACGTCTGGTGTGGGGCGCCGACCTTTCCAAGAAGGGAAAGGCCCAATCCTGCTCCATGATGGTCAACTATCTGTATGACCTGGACGAATTGGATGCAAACCTGAGCAAACTCGGTTACGGTAAACCGGAGATGAGCCGGGCGATCGCCCGTTTGCTGTGAACGTGACAACGCACGCACGAACGACGCAACAACCAAGACGACGCATCAACCAAGACGACGCATCAACCAAGCAGTACGACAACAGGGAAACTGGCGGCATAGCCAGCCCGACATCCACCCGATGACATCGAGGAGACACTCATGGCGCGACGCTTTACGGTAGTTGCAGTACTGGCCGGTCTGGCCTGCGCGGGGCCGGCCTTTGCTGCCGATGCCTGGCCTTCCAAACCGGTCGTGCTGATCGTTCCTTTTCCCGCTGGCGGCGGCACCGATACCTTTGCGCGGCCGCTGGCGCAGCAGCTCTCGGCCCAGCTGGGACAAACCGTGGTGGTCGACAACCGCGGCGGGGCAGGGGGCACAGTGGGCGCTGCGATCGCGGCGCGCGCTGCGCCCGATGGCTACACGTTCTTCATGGGCAGCGCGCACCACGCGATCGCGCCGTCGTTCTACAAAGGGCTGAGCTACGACATTGAAAAGGACTTCATTCCCGTGACCGTGGTTGCGCAGCCCCCGCAAGTCATCGTCGCCAGTCCGGCGGCGTCATTCAAGGATCTGAAAGGCATGGTGGCCTATGCGCGGAGCAATTCGGGCAAGCTGAACTTCGGTTCCGCGGGCAATGGCACGACGCACCACCTGGCAGGCGAATTGTTCAAGCTGCAATCCAAGACCGACATGGCGCACGTGCCGTACACCGGAGCGGGTCCGATGCTGCTGGCGCTGATGGGCGACCAGGTCAACGTGGCGTTCGACGGCCTGGGGTCCAGTGCGCAGCACATACGCAGTGGCAAGATCAAGGCGATTGCGGTGGCGGCGCCGCAGCGCTCGGCGGCCTTTCCCGATATCCCCACCGCGACCGAGGCGGGCCTGCCGGGCTACGAAGTGTCGACCTGGTATGGCATCTTCGCACCCAAGGGCACACCGAAAGAAGCCGTCGACCGCATGGGCGCCGAGCTGCGCAAGGCGCTCGATTCGCCGGAACTGAAAAAGACCTGGCTGGCCAACGGTTCCGACACGCCGCGCTATACGCAGCCGGAATTCGCAAGCTATCTGCAAAGCGAAGTGCAGCGCTGGCGCAAGGTGTCGCAAGACGCCGGCGTGAAGGCGGACTGACGCATGACGACGGCCCCATTGCGTGGACACGGGCCGGCAGCTGCAGCCATCGCAGCGGCCGTGCCTGCCGAGGCTGACGTGCTGGCGACGGCTGTGACCCCTGCCGCGGAAGTCGCGGATGCCGCGGATGCCGCGATTACCACCGACAACGAACCGGACGCATCTGCCGCCGGCACGGTGCTGCTGACGCGCAACGGGGGTGTCGCCACCCTTACCTTGTCCCACCCTGGGAAACTGAACGCGCTCAATGTTGCGATGTGGCTGACATTGCGGCACATGCTCGACGATCTGTCAGACGACGACAGCCTGCGATGCGTGCTGCTGCGCGGCGCGGACGGCAACTTTGCCGCGGGGGCCGATATCTCGGAATTTCCGGATCAGCGCGGCGACCTGAAAAGCCTGATGCATTATCACGACGCCATCCTGGCGCCGGCTTTGCAAGCGGTCGCCCAGTGCAAGCATCCGACAGTGGCCGCTATCCAGGGCGTGTGCGTCGGCGGCGGACTTGAAATCGCCGCGCACTGCGACCTGCGCATCGCCGCACGATCATCGCGGTTGGGCGTGCCGATCAATCGCCTGGGCTTTTCGATGGCGCCTGGCGAAATGCAGGGGCTGCTGGCCCTGGTGGGCCGCGCGGTCACGTTGGAACTGCTGCTGGAAGGCCGCTTGCTCGATGCCGATGAGGCCTATGCCAAGGGGCTGCTGACCCGTGTCGTGGATGACCAGGCGCTGGTGGCCGAGGCCCAGCGCTGCGTCGACCGCATCGCAGTGGGTGCCCCCCTGGCTGCGCGCATCAACAAGGACACGGTGCGACGGTTGAGCCCCGAACCGGCGCCTTTGACCGAGGCCGAACGGCTTGCCTGTTTTGCCTATTGGGATTCAGCTGACCATGTCGAAGGCGTGACTGCGTTCCTGGCCGGCCGCAAGCCAGTGTTCAGCGGGCGGTAGCCCCGCGTCCGCCGGCGCCCGATCCGTCCCATCCCATTATTTGATTATCTGATCATCCTTTCACCGACTCTTTTCATAGCGACGTCTCCATGAACGGCAACCTTTATTCCCTGCTGTCGTCGGGCTTCCCGGCCGACCGACTCAGCCTCTGCATCGAAGCCCATGACGGGGTGAACTTCACGTGGAAGGACGTCGATGCGATGACCAGCCGCATGGCCAACCTGCTTGCCGCGCTCGAGCTGCCCAAGGGCGCGCGCGTGGCCGCCCAGGTGGAAAAGTCTCCTGAAGCGCTGATGCTCTACCTGGCCACCCTGCGTGCCGGGTACGTCTACCTGCCGCTCAACACCGCCTACCAATCGAGCGAAGTCGATTACTTCCTGGGCGACGCCGAACCGTCGGTGGTGGTGTGCAGCAGCAAGAACCTCGCTTGGGTAGGCGCTGCGGCGGCCAAGGCCGGCACGGGCCATGTGTTCACGTTGGACGATAATCACACCGGGTCGCTGCTCGATGCGGCGCAGGCGCACGCCGACAGCTTCGAGACCGTGGCCGTGACCGAAGAGGACCTGGCCGCCATCCTGTACACATCGGGCACCACGGGCCGCAGCAAGGGCGCCATGCTGACGCATGACAACCTGGCGTCCAACGCCAAGGTGCTGCACCAGTTCTGGGGATGGCGCAGCGACGACGTGCTGCTGCACATGCTGCCCATCTTTCATGTGCACGGCTTGTTTGTGGCCGCCCATGGCGCGCTGCTCGCCGGCGCAAAGATGATCTGGTTGCCGAAGCTGGACGTGGCCCGCACGCTGCGCGAGCTGCCACGCTGCACCGTCATGATGGGTGTGCCGACCTACTACGTGCGCCTGCTGGACGAACCCGCGTTCAATCGCGACGTGTGCCGGAACATGCGCCTGTTTGTGTCCGGCTCTGCCCCTTTGTTGATGGAGACATTCAACGATTTCCGCGAGCGCAGCGGCCATACGATCCTGGAGCGCTACGGCATGAGCGAGACGGCCATGCTGGTGTCGAACCCTTACGATCCGTCGCTGGGCGAACGTATCGGCGGCACGGTGGGCATGCCGCTGCCGGGCGTGTCGGTGCGTGTCGTGAACGACGCCGACCAGGAATGCGCCCCGGGCGAGATCGGCAACATCCAGGTGAAGGGCCCGAACGTGTTCAAGGGCTACTGGCGCATGCCCGAAAAGACGGCCCAGGAGTTCACCGCCGACGGCTGGTTCAAGACGGGCGACGTCGGCCGTTGGGGCGGCGACGGGGCAGGGACCGTGGTGCCCGACAACTATGTGGCCATCGTGGGGCGCAGCAAGGACCTGATCATTTCGGGCGGCTTTAACGTGTACCCGAAGGAGATCGAAACGCTGATCGACGACATGCCCGGCGTGCTGGAAAGCGCCGTGATCGGCGTGCCGCACAAGGATTTTGGCGAAGCCGTGGTGGCCGTGGTCGTGCCCAAGCCGGGCGCCGACCTGGTCGAAGCCGACATGCTGGCCATCCTGAAGACGCGCATTGCCAACTTCAAGGTGCCCAAGCGCCTGCACGTCGTGAACGAATTGCCGCGCAACACGATGGGCAAGGTCCAGAAGAACGTGCTGCGCGATACGTATGGGTTGTGACCCGGGGCTGTAACCCAGGGGCTGCAGGCCGGTGCAGGAAGCCGCGCCGGGCTGTGCGACAATACGCGCCGTGCGCCTGTGACGAAACAGGTAGACGTAGCGGACTTCCAGCAATGCGGAGTGCCCCGGGCGAAAGGCCGGGAGTAGAACTCGTCAAATTCGGAGAACCCCTGGCACGGGAACGCCGAGCCAAGCAGGTCGTTGTTGCAACGGCCGGGCGTGTGTAGAGACTTGACGGCGAGGGCCTAATGCCGGGCGTGACCGAGAACCTTCGGATGCGACCGGCGATGGTCAAGACAAAGTCCAGACCCCAAACGGTGATCGCGGCAGTTCAGCGGCGCCGGCAGCGCGAGCTGTAGCAGGTAAGAAAATCCGCCGCCGCAAGGCGTACCGGTTCGACTCCGGTCAGGCGCACCACTTCTTGATCGACCCGCTGTGGGCACCCACGGCGGCGTGTGTGCGGCATGGCGGCACCGCCGGCATCCTTGTCGGCAGCACCGCCGGCATATTGCAGGCTGCATGGCTGGCAGCATCGCCGCCCAGCCAGCCCTCGACCACTCCAGATCCCGACTTGGATCTTTGCCCTCAGCGGCGGGGCTTCGCGACCCGTTGCGATGGCATCGGCGCTTCCAGATGCGTCGTCAGCCAGTTGGCCGGCTTGCCGTCCTTCTTGGCGTGCCAATCCTTGCCCAGCTCGACGATCAACGCATCCTTGGCATCTTCAAAATCTGTCTTGGCGGCTGCATCGAACATGCAGGTGTAGATGTCGCAGGCCGGAAAGTCGCTGGCGACGAACACGCCCACGCCGCGCGAATCGATCCATAGCGGCGCCGCGCGGTTGTCGACTTTTTCCTGCAGATTGCGCAGGGCCTTCTGCACGGTCGATGCGCTCTCTTTCGAGGCGGACATGATCACCAGGTAATGGCGCAGCTCGACGGGGTCTTTGAAAGGGTCATTCATGATGAGCGGAATACATGGCGGGTCCAGAAAGCAGGGAAGGGGGAAAGTCCCAGCTTAGTCCATAAGCGAGCAGGTTTCGTTCACGCCAAAGCGTGCCGCGTCATTGCCGCCTTGTTCGTTGCCCCCGATCTTGCCCCGTCGGCATCCCCGGAAGGATCTTCGAAAGCAACTCCCACAGCCACTCCGACAGCACCTCCGACAGCACCTCCGACAGCACCTCCGACAGCACCTCCGTGCGCGGCCTCCTGAGCATCTACCCGCCGCGTCAATTCAAATTGAGTCTGGCTTTATCGGCCAGGTCACGCCATCTTTGAAGGTCCTGCGTGACGAAATCATGCACCGCCTGTGCGCTGCCGGTCCCGGCCACCGACCCGCTGGCGTCCAGCGCCGGTTTCATGTCCTGCGACGTCGAAATCTCGGAAATCCACTGATTGAGCCGCTCGATACGATCCGCCGGGGTGCCAGCGGGCGCCCCCACGATGTACCACTGCGACGCGTCGTACCCCTTCAAGCCGGCCTCCTGCATCGTCGGTACCTTGGGCAGACTGTCGATGCGATAGCGGGTGGTCACGGCATACGCCTTGAGCTTGCCGGCCCGGATCTGCTGCACCACGGGCGTGACGCCCAGCATAGCCAGCGGAATTTGCCCGCCCACCACATCGGCCACGGCCTGCCCGCCGCCTTTGTACGGAACGTGGGTCATGGCCGTGCCAGCCGCCAAATTGAACAGCTCGCCGGCCAGATGCTGCGAGGTGCCGTTGCCTGAACTGGCGTAGCTCCACAGCTTGGGTTCCTTGCGCATGTCGGCAATCAGTTCCTGCACGGTGGACGGCGCGTTCGATGCCGGGCCGACCAATACCATCGGGCCTTGCGCAAGCGATGCCACCGCAGTCAGTTCGCGGCCGAGCTCCGGCACGCGCTGCGTGAACAGCAGGGGCCCGGGAAGGGTAATCAAGGTGTAGGCATCGGGCGCCGCGCGGGCCGCCGTCTGCAAGGCGATCAGGCCCGATGCCCCCGGACGGTTTTCCACCACCACACTCTGCCCTGTCTTTTCACTCAGCTTGCGCGCCGCCACGCGTGTCAGGACGTCCAGCGAGCCGCCGGGCGGAAACCCGACGATCCAGGTGATGGGTCTGGCAGTCGGCCAGGGCGCGATATCGGCGGGCGATGCGGCCAGCGCGCCTGCAAGCGGCAGCGCCGACAGCGCCAGCGTGACCCAGGCAAGTGCGGCGCGAATGACAGGCGTCGTAGCGTTCATGGTTGCGTTCCGGACAATGGTTGAAGGTTGCGGGATCCGTCGTGTTCAGTCGGCCGTACCCGGCGGCGTGTTCGGATGGGCTTTGCTGCTCTGGTTGAAGCCTTGGATCATCCGCAGCACCGGCCCCATCACCCAAGTGTTGAACACGAGCACGTCGGTCTCTTCCTTGGGGTCGCGCGTCAGGTTGAACAGGTAAGGCGATTCGAGCTTGCCTTTGCCTTCGTTGACTTCCGGTTCCCAATAGAAGTGCAGCTTCCAGTCACGCCACTTGGCCGCCCGCAGATCGCCCTTGATATGGAACAGGAACCCTTCGCGAGCTGACTTGGCTTGCTTGCCGAGCAAAAAATCCGACTGGTCGACGCCATCGATGGGGCGGTCGGCCGGGATCGTGGCGCCGGCAATCGCGGCCAGCGTCTTGAACAGGTCGGTCACGTGCACGATCTCGTTGCTGACGACCCCTTCCGCAATCCTGCCGGGCCAGCGCGCAATGAACGGGACGCGCAGCGACCCTTCCATGGCCGTGTGATACGTGCCGCGCCAGGGGCCTGCCGTGCCACGATAGGGCGCACGAAATTCCGGCCCGTTGTCGCTGCAAAAAATGAAGAGCGTGTTATCCGCAATACCCAGGCGGTCGACTTCGTCGACGATCTGGCCCACACGATGATCCATCTCCACCATGGCATCGGCAAAATCCCCTGCGCCGGTCCGCCCGGCAAAGTCCCGATGGGGCAGGGTGGGGAAGTGCAGATGCACCATCGGCAGGTACAGAAAGAAAGGCCTGGACGCAGCATGATGGGTCTGCATGAAGCCGATCGCGCGAAGGACCAAGGTTTCGTCGATCGCGCGCCGGCTGTCGAGGTCGTACACCTGAACCTGGGTGGAAGGCTCGCCCGCGCGACCCTGCATGATGAACGGGGTATCGACGACGTCAGGATCGAACCCTACGGTGGATGTGAACTGGCTTTCATCGGTGGTGCGGGGGATGCCGTACCACTCGTCGAAACCCCGGTCGGACGGCAGGCGGCCTTCGACATCGCCCAGATGCCACTTGCCGAAATGTCCGGTGGCGTAGCCCGCCTGGGACAGCACCTGGGCTAGCGTGACTTCCCAGCGGGTCAGCCCCTGCGGCAGGCCGGGGGGTACCGACTGCAGGCATCCCGTCCGGATCGGATGGCGGCCCGTCATGAGCGCCGACCGGGTCGGCACGCAGTCGCTTTCCACGTTGAAGTTCTGCAGCAGCAGGCCCTGCCTGGCCAGAGCGTCGATGCGCGGCGTGGGCGCACCCCGCAAGGCGCCGCCGCCATAGCAGCCCAGTTCCCCCCATCCCAGATTGTCGGCAAGGATCAGAACGATATTGGGTGACATGGTCGGCTCCGGAAGATGCGTGTCCAGACAAAGTAAACGATGCCCCTGGGCTGGGGGATTCCTGATGGCGCAAAAATTGATTCCGGGCAGGAATATCGATATGGTGGCTCGACGGGGCGTCACAACACGCTGGCGATCGCGCTGTGATCCCGTCACTGGAGCTTATCGATGGCGTTTGCGTACGCTGACCTGCTGTGTTTCGAGGCCGTGGTCGATCATGGCCACGTCGGACGCGCCGCCGCTGCCCTGCAGGTGGGGCAGCCAGCCGTCTCCAAGACGCTTCAACGGATTGAAAAGGCGGTGGGCATGCCGCTGTTCGAGCGCGGCGCGCATGGCGTGGTCCTGACCGCCAGCGGTCATCTCTTTCGCGACCAGGTTCGTCCCTTGATTGCGCAGCACGAGGCTGCGCTGCGAGCGGCGCGTGACATCCGCGCCCAGCACAGCGGCTTGTTGCGCCTGGGCCTGACGCAGGCGACATCGGAAGGAACCGCGCCGCGAGCGGTGGCAGATCTGCTGCGGCACCGTCCGGGCTTGCGCATCCAGCTGGAGATCGGCAAGTCGGACGATCTGGAGCGTGCTTTGCACCAAGGGATGCTGGATCTGGCCGTGGTGCCGGCCTACCCCGGGCAGGCCGGCGCAGGATCCCTACGTGCCGGGCAAGCCGGCGCAGGATCCACACGCTCCGGGCACGGCGTTGCCAGCCCGACACCGTCCGTGCAAGCCGTTGCAGATGAACCCGCCGTGGTGGGGGGAGACCGTCTGGTCGTGGCTGCCCGCCCGACCCATCCCTTGTTCGCTGCGCACCGCCGTCGACCTGACGGGCTGGGCTTCAACGACCTGATGCCCTACGGCTGGACTTTGCCCAGCCGGGCCAGCGCCGCACGCACGCATGTCGATCGACAGTACGCCGCGCAGGGACTGGCAGCACCTACGGTGGTGCTGGAGATCGAACACAACACCGAAGCCGCGCTGACCATCGTTGCGCAGACCGACCTGCTGTGTTTTGTCCCGGACCTTTTTCTGCGTCGGATGGCAGGCCGTCTGAAAAGGCTGCCGTTCACCGCGCTGGATACGCCTCGTGAATGGGTGCTGATCAGCCGGCCCCGGGCCGTCTGGACACCGTTGATGCACGCGTTACGCGACAAGCTGCGCGACCAGACCGTGTGAGGCCAGACCGTGCAAGATCAAACAGTGCAAGATCAAACAGTGCAAGACCAGACTGCCCGGGATCCCACAGCCGGTGAGCACAATGCGCGGCCGCCGTCGGGCAACTGCCAACTATGAAAGGTATGTGACCAGTCGTAGCCGGCAGTTCGTTGTCACCAAGCAACGATCAACCATTCGAACTCATCCTTTCGTGGCGTAGATACAAGGTCTTTCTCCTTGAAACGCACTTGTTGATGTTGGTTGGAGCCTAATCCATCGGGATGAGATAAAATTATCTCGTTACCAAATCCCCCAACTAGACCGTTTCAGCGAAAGGTGTATCGGTGAACTGCAAGCCTGGCGATCTGGCCGTCATCGTCTCCAGCCATCCTGGCTCGGAATGCAATATCGGAACATTTGTCACCGTCGTGGAGCCTCTGGGCGCCGAGAACGGACGGTGGGCCTTCGAGCGCGCCAGCCGGCCGCTCAAGATGGTGGACCGCAGCGGGCGCCTGGCGCCGAGCTGGGTCACGTCGTCGTTCGACGATCCTCCGCACATCTGTGGCCTGCTCGACCGATTCCTGCGGCCGATCCGCGGCGTATCCGAAACGATCGAAGCACCTGCGTCCCTCGAAACTGTCTGACTCGTGCCGGGCCGGTCCAGACCGGCCGCCAGCACCGTGTTGTTCCGCTCCGACCCGCGCCCACATCACCGCATCCGAATCGGCCCATGCCTGTCTGCCGCGCCACGCGCGCGCAGTTTGACCCAGGTCCGTCCGCCATCCGACCCACCCTGAAGTTTCGCACTCCATAAGGACGTTGCCCCTTTGCGTTCCAAGCAGCAGCACCGTCAATCCATGCGCTGGTTAGCATTGTGGGGCACCTTATTGGCCGTCTGTTTCGCGGCGATTTCTGCGTCGACGTTGTACGGCACGCGGCAGGATGCCGGCCAGGCCGCGCGGGCCGCTTCGGCCAATCTTTCGTTGATGGTGGCGACCAACATCGAGCGGGACGTCGAACGGATCGACATCTCGCTGCAGGCCGTCATCGACAACCTGCGGCGTCCGGACATCCAGGGCCTGAGCGAAGAACTGCGCCATCTGGTGCTGTTCGACCGCATCGATCACACCCGGGGCCTGGGCGCCGTGCTGGTGGTCGACGCCAAGGGAGACGTCATCCACAACTCATCGATGCCGCGCCGCCCCGCCATGAATCTGGCGCAGCGCGACTACTTTCAGGCGCTGCGCAATGCGCCGTCCCAGTCCCTGTACATCGCGCCGCCGGTCAAGACCGAACTGACCGGACTGTGGGTGATTCCGGTCGCGCGCCGCATCATCCTGGCCGACGGCAGCTTTGGCGGCATGGTGGTCGGGTCGATGCGGGTGGCGCACCTGGAACGCCTGTTCGAGCAGCTCGAGCTGGGCAATGCCGGATCGCTCAAGCTGCTTCGGGCCGACGGCACCATCATGGCCCGCTTTCCCGAAGCGGGCAGCGCGCTAGGGCAGCGGCTGCAGAACGTGTCGCTGTTCGAACAGTTTCCGGGCAAGCCCACCGGCCATTTCGACGGTCCGGGGCGGCTGACGGGCGTGTCGCGCCTGTACGCCTATCATGCGGTCGGCGCCTTGCCGCTGGTGGTTGTGGTCGGGCTGGCGCATGCGGACATCTACGCAGCCTGGTATGTCAAGGCGCTGATCATCGGCCTGATCATGGCGGCGTCATTGATCGCAACGGTGGTGCTGGTGTGGCTGCTGCGCAGCGAACTGCAGCGGCGGGTGGCGGCCGAACGGGCAGCCAGCCGCAACGAGCGGCGCTATCGTTTGCTGGCCGAAAATTCGGTGGACACCATCGTGATGAGCGGGGCCGATGGGCGGGTCAGCTACATTTCGCCGGCCATTGTGGACGTGCTGGGATGGACGCCTGCCGACATCGAGGGCAAGCGCATCAGTGATTTCGTGCACAAGGATCACCTGATGGTGCTGGATGACCAGCGCACGGACGCCAGCGCGCCCGCCACGCTGACCTTCCCGGCGCGCCATCGCGACGGCCAATGGATCTGGCTCGAAGCGCGCGTGCGCCGCCTGTCCGGGGACATCGACGGTGCGAGCTACATCTCGAACGTGCGCGATGTCTCCGGCCGCAAGAAGGCGGAACAGGCCCTGGAAGCGGCCAATGCGCAATTGCAGGCGATGGCTGCCACGGACGCACTGACGAACCTTGCCAACCGCCGGCGGTTTGACGAAACGCTGGACCGCGAGTGGCGGCGATCGATCCGCGATGGCACCGAGCTGGCATTGCTGTTGATCGACGCCGACCACTTCAAGGCGCTGAACGACTACTACGGCCATCAGCAGGGCGACATCTACCTGAAGGCAATCGCAGGGATCATCCAGGACTGCATCCGGCGGCCCGGCGACATGGCCGCGCGGTACGGCGGCGAAGAATTTGCCGTGCTGCTGCCCCGCACGTCTGCCGATGGCGCGCTGATCCTTGCCGAAAAGATCCGCTGCGCCGTGCATGACGCGCAAATTCCCCACGTCAAAGGCACCAGAGGTGTCATGACCGTCAGCATCGGCGTATACAGCCTGGCGCCGGCCGACGGGCAGTCCGCGGCCGATCTGGTCAAGCGTGCGGACGCCGCCCTGTACTCCGCCAAACACGCCGGCCGCAACCGCAGCTGTCAGTTTCAGGGGCAGGCACTTCCAGAAACGGCCGCGCCCTGATTGAACGGCGGGTGGGCACCGACGCGCCGGCAGTGCCGCGTGCCGGTGCTGCAAGCCCCTGCGTCGGCCTTGCGTTACCATGGCGCTTTGGCTGCAACCCTTCCCCGCAACACCTCATGTCTCTCAAGGTTTTCGATTTGCAGTGCGCGCAAGGCCACGTGTTCGAGGGCTGGTTCGGCTCGCACGCAGATTTCGACTCCCAGCACTCGCGCGGCCTGATCACCTGCCCCATGTGCGGCAACGGCGTCATCGAAAAGAAGCTGTCGGCGCCGCGCCTGAACGTGTCGGGACTGCGGGAAGGCCGGCCGCCCATGCCGGCGCCCGCTGACGCGTCGTCGTCAGCGCCGGCAGGCGGCCCGCCACCGTCGGCTGCCATGCAGGCGCAGTTCCTGCAGCATCTGCGCCAGGCGATCCGCAACACCGAAAACGTCGGCACCCAGTTTGCCGACGAAGCCCGCCGCATCCATCATGGCGATGCGCCGGAACGTCCGATCCGCGGCGTCGCGACCGCCGACGAACGCCAGTCCCTGACCGACGAGGGAATTGCCGTGGCGCCCATTCCGGCGCTGTTTGACGACGACCGCCTCCAATAAGCGACCTATGCCCCGTTTCTACTTTGAAGACTTTTCCGTCGGCCAGATCCTGCCGCTCGGCCAGGTGACCCTGGACAGCGCCGCCATCATTGAATTTGCCACCCGCTACGATCCGCAGTCTTTCCACGTCGATGAGAAGGCCGCGGCGTCGTCGCCTTTTGGTGGCCTGATCGCCAGCGGATGGCACACCTGCGCGGTGATCATGCGCCTGATGTGCGATGCATATCTGCTGGAAAGCGCCAGCATCGGTTCCCCGGGCGTCGAGGACATCCGCTGGAAGAAGCCGGTGCGCGCGGGGGACACGCTGACGGTGCAGGTCGAAATCCTCGAAACCCGGCCCTCGCGCAGCAAGCCGGGGCAGGGGTCGATCCTGACCAAGGTGACGGCGGTGAACCAGCGCGGCGAACTGGCCATGACGATGGAGTCGTGGTGCATGCTCGCAGCGCGCGCCGCGGCTTAATTCTCACGAAAACTCTCAGAATCAGGCCGGGGCCCTCAAGTCCGGGCGACGAATGCCGTTAGGGTAGTGCACCCGGCGGCGCCCCTGGCGGCGTCGGGAGCGGCCAGTGTCCTGCCGCCCATCGTTCCTGCCCAGAAGCCGATATCTTGACCCGTTCCAGTCCTTCGTCCCCGCAGGGATGTGCCGTCACCCACGGACGCCCAGATACGATGCTGGAAAACATCGCAGTCACCTTTCTGGACGCTATCGGAGAGGGCCTGCTCGCGGTCAACGATTCCGGGCGCATCTGTGCCGTCAATCGGGTCGCCTGCGCCCTGTTCGATCGCGACCGGGACACCCTGGTTGCGCTATGCCTGAACGACCTGCTGCCAGGGGCCTTGCATCCGGTCGCCGCCGGCGCGCGGGGGCATGGCGTCGCGCTTGCACCTGCGATCAGCGGCCGCACCCACCCGCTTCGGGCCAAGCGGCCCAACGGAATCGAGTTTTCGGTGCTGGCCAACATCAGCCGGGTCGACGCCGACGACTTCCGGGGCTTCGTTGTCGTCGTGACGAATATGTCCCAGCTGGCCAATGCCATGCAGTTGCTGCAGGAGCAGGCCGCACGCGATGAACTGACGGGCCTGTCCACCGACCGCTTCTTCTTTTCCTACCTGGATGGCCTGATCTCGCGCGGCGAAGACGCCGAACTTGCGCTGGTCGTCATCAACCTGGCGGACTTTGCCACCATCAACGAAGCGCTTGGCCATGCGTTCGGCGACCTGGTGCTGCACGAGATTGCCGGACGCCTGCGGGCCGCTGCGGGCGAGTCGACCCGGATCGCCCGGATCGGGGGCGCGCGGTTCGCCGTGGCGCTGACGGGCATCCACTCGGCGCGCCACGCCATGAGCCAGGCCGAAGAACTGCTTTGGGCGATCACTGGCAAGGAAGTGGTGCTGGGCGATCGCCGCATCCTGCCACGCGCCATGGCGGGCGTGGCCTGGGCTGCCGGCGAGATCCGCGAGGCGGAAGGCCTGATGCACGCCGCCGACCTGGCGCTGCGGCAGGCCCGGCGCGCGTCGGGAGGCGAAAGCTGGGTGGGCGTCTATAACCCCGACATGGCGCGCCGCGCGCAAGACCTGCTGGTGATCGAGACCGCGCTGATGGGTGCGCTTGAACGCAACGAGTTTTCGCTGCTGTACCAGCCCAAGGTGCTGCTTCCGTCGCGCCGCCCGTCGGGGGTCGAAGCGCTGCTGCGCTGGCATCCGCCAGGCCGTCCGCCCGTGCCGCCGGACCTGTTCATCCGGATGGCCGAACAGAATGGCCTGATCGTGCCGATCGGCGCCTGGGTGATTGCCGAGACCACGCGGTTCGCGGCGGAACACATGCCCGAATCTATGCGCATGAGCGTGAATGTGTCCACGGTGCAGTTTCGCGATCCGGGTCTGCTGGACGCGATCGATGCAGCCCTGCATGCGTCCAAGCTGAAGCCGTCCCGGCTGGAACTGGAAATTACCGAGACGGCTGCCATGAGCGAGCTCACGCTGGCGATCGAGGCGATCCGCAACCTGCGCAATATTGGCGTACGCACGGCCATCGATGATTTTGGCACCGGCTATTCGTCGCTCAGCTACCTGACGCGGCTCGAAGTCGACAAGATCAAGATCGACCAGAGCCTGCTGCCCAAGGACGGCGACGAGCGGATGTGGCAGGTGCTCAACGCCATCATCGAGCTCTGCCATGCGGCGGATCGCGAGGTGCTGGCCGAAGGCATCGAATCCGAATGGCAGGCCGAGCGGCTGGCGCAGGGGGGCTGTGACAAGGGCCAGGGCTATCTGTTTTCGCGGCCCATTCCGCCCGACGCCTTGCGCACCTACCTGCAGCGCGAAATGGGCTGAGCGGGCGCCGGCGCGGCCCGGGCGCGTACTGCGCGCACCCGAAAAAAAGGCCAGTGCGAACGGATCGCACTGGCCTTTTTCGTGGCGGGATGACTCCCGCCGACGATCACTTCACGCGGCTGCGGTATTCGGCAGTGCGAGTGTCGATTTCGATCTTGTCGCCAATGGCGCAGAAAAGCGGCACGGGCAATTCAAAGCCGGTAGCCAGCTTGGCAGGCTTCATGACCTTGCCCGACGTGTCGCCACGGACAGCCGGTTCGGTGTAGATGATTTCGCGAACGAGCATGTTCGGCAGGTCGACCGTGATGGCGCGGCCTTCGTAGAACACCACTTCGGCAGGCATGCCTTCTTCAAGGTAGTTCAGGGCGTCACCCATGCTGTCGGCTTCGATTTCGTACTGGTTGTACTCGGTGTCCATGAAGACATACATGGGATCGCCGAAATACGAGTACGTGCATTCCTTGCGCTCGAGCACGAGGACGTCGAACTTTTCGTCGGCCTTGAAGACGGTCTCGGACGCCGAAGCGGACAAGAGGTTCTTGAGCTTGAACTTGACGACCGAACCGTTACGGCCCGAACGGCTGTATTCGGCCTTTTGCACGACCAGGGGTTCCTGGCCGACCATGATCACGTTGCCGACGCGCAGTTCCTGAGCGGTTTTCATACTTGAATCAACCTTAGCGAGAGACTGGTTCTGACGATCTGCCCCGGGGCTCTCCGGCCTCGGCCAGCAACGACGAGCGCGCTGGGTGCATCGCGACAGGGTCGCGGTGCGTAAGGGCCGGGCAGAGTGACTGCGGGGGGAGCCGTCGACCAAGTCGAAAGTGTGGTCTGACCCAACCTAGCTTGGGCCTGACGAAATAGTTTCAAGCCAGCCTACGCAAGGTAGTCAGTCAAGGAGCGGCTTGCAATTCACGAAAAGCCATCAAGTATAGCCGGGAGTACCGACTCCCCGCCAGCGTCACTGGCGGCGGGACTCGCACAGGCGTCGCAGGCGCGCCACCAGATCCGACTGGGCCGCCAGGGCGTCGCTCCAGGCACGGGCGCGGCGGGTCCAGGCGGCCCACGGTTCGGGCTGCAGGGCGTAGCGCAGCTGCTCGGCAAAGCCTTCCAGCGTCGTCTCGCCATTCCACCCCAGGTGGATATCGTGGGCGTGCGAGGGCAGGGCGCAGCGCCCCAGCCAGGCGGACAGCTTGTCGACGTGCGCAGCGTCATCCTGCGGGTAGATATGCCAGACCATGGGCCGGCCCGCCCAGTGCGCCCGGATGAAGGAATCTTCTCCCCGCACGAAATTCAGGTCGGCGCACCAGAGCAGGCGGTCGTAGTCTGGCGGCGCGACGAAAGGCGTGCGGGCAATGCGCAAGGAACCGCGCTGTCCGGCGCCCAGGTACGGGGCCACGCCCTCGGGAATCACGAGCAGGGTGGGGGTGGCGGCGTTGGCCAGTTCCCGGGCCAGGACGGACGCGGGCGCGTCGGGATAGCAGAACAGGGTGACCAGCCTTTCGCCGGGCAGGCGCGCCGGGAGGTCAAGGCGTGCCAGGAAATTCGCCTGCGCGTGGGGATCGGCTTGCAGGGCGTCGCGCTCGGCCAGCAGGCCGGCCTCGCGGAGCAAGCCGCCACTCGTTTCGGTAAAGCCTGGAAAAAAGAAGGTCTTGACGATGCCGTTGGGCTGCGGCGAGGGCAGGCCGTGACAGGTGTCGATCCAGGACTCCGCCGACAGGTATTCCAGGTTCAGCCAGATCGGCCGCTGCACCATGTCCTGCATCCGGTGGACGAAGGCGGGCGGGGGATCACAGGCAAAGGCCTCGATCACGATCTCGTGCGGCAGCACGTCGGGCGCGGGCAGGGTCCATTGCAGGATTTCCACATTGTCGATGGATTGCGCTGGCAGACGGGCCGACAGGCGGCGTTCGAGCCGGGCAAACGACGCCAGGTCATCCACCCAGAGCCGCACGGGCCAGCCTTCGGCGGTCAATTGCCGGGCCAGCCGCCAGCAGACGCCAATATCGCCGAAATTGTCGACGACCCGACAGAACACATCCACGCGCAACTTGATTCCCCCGTCCTTTGTCGGACTATCCGATGGATTGCCGGCCGCCAGGATAGCGCGTTGCCGCCGACGTGATGTCCAGCCCTGGCCCTTCCAGCGCATCCCGTGCCAGTTCGAGCCAGGCCCGCGCCGCGAACGACAGGTATTTGTTCTTGCGCCAGGCCAGGACCATATTCCACCAGATTTGCGGCGCGTCGATGGGCAGCACCACGAAGCGCGACCGATTCAGCTGCATGCCAAACAGCTCGGGGAGCAGTGCGATGCCCACGCCGGCTTCGACCATGGACGCGACAAAGTCCCACTGGCTGCTGCGCCCGGCGATCCTGGGCGTGAAGCCCGCCCGCACGCACGCTGCGTGGACGACCTCGTTCAGCACGAAGCCTTCGCCGTAGAAGATAAACGGTTCCTGGGCCAGGTCGGCTAGCCGCACGGACGTCCTGCCGGCCCAGGGCGAGTCGGCCGGAGCGATCAGCTGCAGCGGATAGCGGCAGATCGGCAAGGTGTCGAATTCGTCGTCCACCGGGAGCAACATGGCGCCAACTTCCAGCGTGCCAGCGCGCAGCTCGTCTTCGACCGTGCGCGACCCTTTTTCGAACAGCTTGAGTTCGATGCCGGGATATTTGCGATGAAAGGTGGCGATCAGCGGAGCCAGCAGGCCGTTGGACAGGGGCGGAATGCCCATGACCAGTTCGCCGTGTGTCAGCTGATCCAGGTCGGCGACCTCGGCCAGCATCTGCGCGTGCATCGCCAGCAGTTCCTGGCCGCGCTGGTAGACGACCCGGCCGGCATCGGTCAGCGAGAGGCGCCGGCCTTCCTTGACCAGCAGCGGTGCGCCCAGGCTGACTTCCATCTGCTTGATCATCTTGCTCACATTGGGCTGGGTGACGAACAGTGCTTCCGCCGCCGCCGTGTAGCTTTGACGGTTCACCACTTCCAGGAAATACCGCAGTTCACGCAGGTCCATTCATGCCGCCATGGAATGTTTTCCATTCATATTATTCATTTTGATAATGCAAGGCCAGTCTCTAGAATGACGGTATTGAGGGAAAACCCTAGCGGAAGAATAATGAACGGCACGACCAACGGCTCCATCTTCACCCGGCTTGCGCACATGATTGTCCAGGTCGCGCTGCTCATCGGCATCTGGTGGGCGTGCGACGTGGCGGTTCACCTGTTGCACCTGCCGCTGTCGGGCGGCGTGCTGGGCCTGGGTGTGGTGCTGGCGCTGTTGTTCTCTGGCATGCTGCGCGTCGACCGGGTCAAGATGGGCGCCCAGTTGCTGCTGACCGAAATGATCCTGTTCTTCATCCCGGCGGTGGTGGCGATCGTGCGCTACCAGGACCTGCTGCTGCAAAGCGGCGTCAAGCTGATGGCCCTGATCGTGATCGGCAATGCATGCGTCATGTTCCTGACCGCCTTTGCCGTCGAAGCCATCGTGCGCCGCGGTGGTCCGGGCCGGGGCCTGCCGGTCGCACCGCAGGAGCAGCCCGCATGATGCTCGCAGCCTTCTGCGTGCTGTTGACGGTTGCCCTGTACTTTGCCAACAAGCAGTTGTACCGCCGCTATCCACGCCTGCTGTTCAGCCCGGTCATCCTGACGCCGGCGCTGATCGTCCTGGCGCTGGTAGTCATCGGCATTCCGTTCGACACCTACCTGACCGATACCCATTGGCTGCTGTGGTTCCTGGGCCCCGCCACGGTGGCGTTCGCGGTGCCGATCTATCAGCATCGCACCTTGATCCGCGATCACTGGATGGCGCTGGCCGCCGGCACGGTCATTGGCGTGACGGTGGCAGTGTCCACCTCATGGGGCCTGGGCCAGGTGTTCGAACTGCCGCCCGACGTTGCGCACAGCCTGCTGCTGCGGTCGGTGTCCACGCCGTTCGCCCTCGAGATGGCGACGCAGATGGGCGGGCGCGCCGACATGACGGCCATGTTCGTCGTGTTCACCGGCCTGGCCGGCATCATTACCGGCGAATTGATTCTGGCGCTGCTGCCGCGCAAGTCCTCGTTGTCGCGGGGCGCCAGCTACGGCGCCACCGCCCATGCGCTCGGCACGGTCAAGGCGCGTGAGCATTCCGAGCAGACCGGCGTGATGGCCAGCCTGCTCATGATCTTCAGCGGACTGCTCATGGTGGCCTTGCTGCCGATTCTGTCCCGTTTGTTCGTCTAGGCCTGGAACCCCCGGCCGCGTTCGCAGGTCTGACGGTCCATGACTCGATCCTTTCCTCTCTGGCGCAGCGTAGCCGCGCTTGGCAGCCTTGTTGCGGCCGTGACTGGTTGCTCCAGTTGGGACACGTGGCAGCGCGAAAAGATTTTTGCGCCCGCCCGCACCGACGGCAGCTGGTATCGCGAACCCCTGGAAGGCACCGACCAGTTCGACCTGGCCCTGGCCAGCGGTGACAAGGTCCACGCCTGGTACTGGCAAAGCCCCGACCCCAAGGCCCCCGCCGTGCTGTATCTGCACGGCTCGCGGTGGAACCTGAACGGCAGCGCGTTCCGCATCGAACGCTGGGCCGACATGGGCTTTTCGATTCTGGCGATCGACTACCGGGGCTTTGGCAAGTCCACCGAAATCCTGCCGTCCGAATCCACCGCCTACGAAGACGCGACCGCCGCCTTGCTCGAACTGGCGCGCCGCCAGCCGGATCCGGCAAAACGGTTCGTGTATGGCCACAGCCTGGGAGGCGCCGTGGCAGTCGAACTGGCGTCGCAGGCCACGCCTGCCGCCCCGTTTGCAGGCCTGATCGTCGAATCGAGCTTTACCAGCATCGGCGAGATGGTGCAGACGACCAAGTACGGCTGGATACCAGGCTTGCCCATCCTGGTGACCCAGGACTTCAATTCAAAGAAGAAGATGTCACAGGTAAGGTCGCCCGTGCTGATCATTCATGGCACCAACGACTCGGTGATTCCGCACACCATGAGCGACCAGTTGCTGGCCGCCGCCACATCGGCGCCGCCGGAGCTGCGGCGGCTGCTCAAGGTGGACGGGGCATCGCACTCGAACGCCAGCCGCAGCGGGCTGGCCTATGTGCAGGCCGTGCAGTCTTTCGTGCGGGATGCCGCCAAGGCCTATACGGCGCCGGCTGCCATCGCCGGCAAGTAGGGTCAGACAGCGGCCCGGCCGGCGGCGCGCAGCTTGCGGCCGATCACCGGACCTGGCCGCCGACGCGCTTCAGCGCTTTTCGTACTGCTTGCTGCCGAACATGTTTTCGAACGAGGTCGCGTCCTGCGGCTTGCGCTGTTCGGCCAGCACGGCCACGCCGCGTTGCGCGGCCGGGCGGCTCTGGATCTCGTCATACCAGCGCTTCACGTTCGGGAAATCGTTCAGATCCACACCCTGGTTGGCATGCGAACGTGTCCAGGGCCAGCAGGCCATGTCGGCGATCGTATAGTTGCGGCCGGCCAGGAAGGCGTGCTGCGACAGCTGCTTGTCCATGACGCCGTACAGGCGGCGCGATTCGTTGGTGTAGCGGTTGATCGCATAGTCGATCTTCTCGGGCGAATACATCCGGAAGTGGTGCGCCTGGCCCAGCATCGGACCCAGGCCGCCCATCTGGAACATCAGCCACTGCAGCGTGTTGTAGCGTTCACGGTCGGTCTTGCCCAGGAACTTGCCGGTCTTGCCCGCCAGATAGAGCAGGATGGCGCCCGACTCGAACAAGGAGATCGGCTTGCCGTCCGGGCCCTCGGGATCGACGATGGCCGGAATCTTGTTATTCGGGCTGATCGCCAGGAACTCTTCCTTGAACTGATCCCCCGCACCGATGTTCACCGCCGTGACCGTGTACGGCAGCTTGCACTCCTCGAGCATGATGTGCACTTTGTGGCCGTTGGGCGTCGGCCAGGAATGGACCTCGATGGGTTGCTGCTGGGCCGGTTGGGCGCGGGGTGTCGTCATTCACTACTCCGTAAAGAGGCGTGCGCGGAGAGACAGCGCAGGATGTCAAAGGCCGATTATCAGGGAATCGTTTGCGGTTTGGCAGCAATAACCCCCGGGTTCACCGGGCTTTCTTGGTAACCACGTTTCCGGTATGGACGGGATCGGGGGATAATACCGGGCTCTTCGCCGTGTGCTCGTCCGTTCCCGAACCTTCTCCATGACCCGTCCCCGCTTTCTTCCCGACAACTTCACGCTCAGCCTGCTGGCGACCGTGCTCATCGCCAGTTTCCTTCCCTGTTCCGGCCAGACCGCGGTCGTGTTCGAGTGGGTGACCGACATCGCCATCGGCCTGCTGTTCTTCCTGCATGGCGCCAAGCTGTCGCGCGAAGCCATCGTGGCCGGTATCACGCACTGGCGCCTGCACATCCTGATTTTCCTGTGCACGTTTGCCATGTTCCCGGTGCTGGGCGTGGCGCTCAAGCCGCTGCTCTCGCCCATGATCACGCCCGAGCTGTACACGGGCATCCTGTTCCTGTGCGCCTTGCCGGCCACGGTGCAGTCGGCCATTGCGCTCACGTCGATCGCGCGGGGCAATATTCCGGCCGCGATCTGCAGCGCGTCGGCTTCCAGCCTCCTCGGCATTTTCCTCACGCCCCTGCTGGTCAGCGTGATCCTGACGACCAGCGGCACGCACGCCCTGTCGTTCGACGCCATTGGCAAGATCCTGCTGCAACTGCTGCTGCCGTTCGTGCTGGGCCAGATCGCACGCCGCTGGATCGGTGGCTGGGTGACCAAGCACCGCGCCATGCTCAAGTATGTGGACCAGGGCTCGATCCTCCTGGTGGTCTACACCGCCTTCAGTGAAGCCGTGGTGGGCGGTCTGTGGAACCAGGTGTCAGGCACCGTGCTGGCCGGCCTGCTGGCTGTCTGCGCCGTCATCCTGTTCATTGCCTTGCTGTTCACGACCTTCATCAGCCGGGCGCTGGGCTTCTCGAAAGAAGACGAAATCACCATCGTCTTCTGCGGATCCAAGAAGAGCCTGGCGTCGGGCATCCCGATGGCCAAGGTGCTGTTCTCGAGCGGCGCGGTGGGCGCCATCGTGCTGCCCATGATGCTGTTCCACCAGATGCAGCTGATGGTGTGCGCGGTGCTGGCGCGCCGGTACGCGTCGCGGATCGAACCGCCGGTGGAAGTCGAAGCCCCCAAGGTCAAGCCGGCCGCCTGAGCGGTCGCCGCAACAAAAAAGTCCGCACGGCCTTGGCCGGTGCGGACTTTTTTATGGACGTCTGTTCGAGCGCCGGACGATCAGTGGAAATGCGTAGGCGACGTATCCGCTTCTTCCGGCGGCTCGGCATGCACCATTTCGCCCAGCGGATTGGGGAAGTAGGGCGCGCCGCAGTCTTCACAGAATTCCAGCGGCATCAGGCCCGGCAGGCGGCGGATGTCATCCACGCCCAGTTCCTTCAGGATGCTGGCAATCTGCTCGATGGTCGGCGACTCTTCCGTGTCATCGTCCCGACCAAACACCGGCCAGGTTGCCCCGTAGATCACGTCATTGCGGTTGCGGGCGGTAAAGCCGACCCGGTATTCCTCGATATCGGTCTCGCCGCAGCCGGCAATGACCGCGCGCAGCTGCGCGGGCGGCATGTTCAGGGCCGTTTCGATCCAGCTGACGGCGGCCTGCATCGACAAAGGACGCACCCGGCGGTCGGCTTCGCGGTTGTTGACGTAATACGCGTCGGGCAACAGGCATTCGAAGCCGCAACCCGGCAGCCGGTCGGCAAAGATTGGCGTAGCCTGCGCGACCCATGCGTCCAGGCATTCGTCGCGGCCCACGTTGGTTGCGCCAGCCGCTGCGCCAGGACTGCCGATACCTTCCTGCCAGCGGAACACCGGCTTGCCACGGGGCACGGCAACCGCGCCCACCACGTAACGGGTGTCGGCCAGCAGGTTTGGCACCTCGGACGCTGCCAGGGTCGATCGCGGCACCGGCAAGTCGAGCGCGCGCGCGCCCAAACGCATCAGCCATTGCAGCGTGGTGCTGAATGACCGGGGCATCTGGTCGACGCTGTAGAGTTCGGACGCCAGCGCCAGGCGGACGTCGGTGGCCAGGATGTGGCCGTGCAGGTGCGCGCTCAGCGCGTCCAGCGATTCCTGGCGGATGCGGCCGGACGGGATGGTGAATCGTGTCCAGGCAACCACCGGGGCAACCACCAGCAGCACGTCATAGGACTCGCCGTCCTTTTCCATGAAGGTGGATTCGGACAGCGTTTCGGCCTGTTCGACCAGGATTTCGTAGCCGCCCGCATCGGTTTCCAGCAGCGCGTCGAGGGCCGCTTCGACCGCGCCATCTTGCCCGGCATGCAGCAGCTTGGCCAGCAGGGTCTCGATCTCGCGTTCCCAGTAACGGTCTTCCACACGGCTGCCGGAGCCATTGAGGGCTAACGACAGTGCGACGAGCCGTTCGGCGTCACGGGTGTAGCGGGCGTTGGTCTTGTTGCGGGGTCGGGCCATGGAGGATCTGAATCGCTTGCGGGGGATAACAACCCGCTAGTGTATCTCCCTCGCGCGTCCCGCCCCCGGCGCCTCGTCCGAATGACCGGGCTATTCCTGGATGTTGGCGGCTTTGACCACGGCTGCCCAGCGGGTCAGCTCGCTCTGCGTATAGGCGCCCAGCTCTTTCGGGCCCATGAAACGGGCTTCGGCGCCCAGCTCGGCGGCCTTCTTGCGGAACGCGTCCGTTGCCATGATCTTGCCGATCTCACCGGCCACCTTGTCGATCACGGGTTGCGGGGTGCCCGTCGGCGCGTACATCGCGAACCAGGACGACACTTCAAGATCGGGAAAGCCGGCTTCAGGGGCCGACGGCACGTCCTTCAGGCTGTCGATGCGTTTGGTGTCCGTGACTGCCAAGGCGCGCAGCTTGCCGGACTGGATATGACCCATCAGTGGGGGAGGGGTGGTGATGGTCAGGTCGACCGCGCCGCTCAGCAGGTCGGTCAGCGCCGGACCGGTGCCCTTGTACGGAACGTGGGTGATGTCTATGCCCGCCTGCATCTTGAGCAGCTCGGTGGCCACCTGCTGCAGCGACCCGTTGCCCGACGATGCGTAATTCAGCTTGTTCGGATTGGCCTTGGCGTAGCTCACCAGGTCTTTCAGGGTCTTGATCGGCAGGTTGGCGTTGACCACGATCACCTGCGGGGCTGACAGCACGTTGGCGACCGGCGCAAAGTCCTTGACCGGGTCCCAGTTCAAATTCTTGACGACGGCCGGCGTGATTACCTGGTAGCCGGAATACTGCAGCAGCATGGTGTAGCCGTCCGGCTTGGCACGCGCAACGGCCTGCGCGGCAATGCCCCCGGACGCGCCCGGGCGGTTTTCAACGACCACGGATTGGCCCAGGGCCTTGGACAGCGGTTCGGCGATCAGGCGCGCCGCCAGGTCGGTCGTGCCGCCAGCAGCAGCCGACGCGATCAGGGTGATCGGGCGTTGCGGAAAGCTGGCGTCGGCAGCCTGGGCGGCGGGGGCCAGGGCGAAAGAAACAGCAAGAGCGAGCGGGGTCAGGGTACGTAGCATGGAGAGTCTCCGATATTGTTGTGGGTCATGCATGGCGCGGCCAGGGCAGGTAGACCTGGGAAGCCGCGCCGGGTAGAAGAGGGGGCCAGGGCTCAGCGGCTTGGGTTCGGAAGGTCAGGCAGCGCCAAAGTGCTCGGCCAGCCAGGCCGGCGCCGGGTGGGTCCGCAGGCGCGGTCCGGCCGACAGCAGCTGGTTGGACAGGGGACGTTCGACCAGTAGCGGCAGGCCGGCCACCACGTCGAGCAGGGGCGTGAGTGTGACGCCCGTGTCGACGCCCATGGTTTCGAACATGTGAACCAGTTCTTCGGTGTTCACGTTGCCGCTGGCGCCCGGCGCATACGGACAGCCCCCGAGACCACCAGCTGCAGCGTCAAAGCGCATGACGCCGACCTGCCAGGCGGCCAATGCATTGGCCAGCGCCATGCCGCGGGTGTTGTGCAGATGGGCCGTGATCGCCACATTCGGCAGTGCGCGCGACACCTGGTCGCAGATCGCCGCTACCTGGGTCGGGAATGCCATGCCGGTCGTGTCGCACAGCGTGATGCCGCTGGCGCCCGCGTCGGCAAAGGTCTGCGCCAGCCGCAGCACCTCGGCGGGGTCGACGTCACCTTCGAAGGGGCAGCCAAAGGTGCACGACAAGGACACGGTGCACCCCACGCCCGCCTTGGCGGCTTCGGCCAGCATGGCCAGCAATTGCGCAGTCGACTGCTCGCGCGTCATGCGCAGGTTGGCGCGGTTGTGCGTTTCGCTGACCGACATCACCAGGTTCAGTTCGTCGGCATGGCTGGACAAGGCCCGCTCCAGCCCGCGCAGGTTCGGCACCAGGCAGGTGTAGATGGTGCCAGGACGGCGGGTAATGCGCTGCATGACGGCTTCGGCATCGGCCAGCGCCGGAATGGCCTTGGCCGACGTAAAGCTGGTGACTTCGATGCGCTTGAAGCCGCAGGCCGACAGGGCGTCGATGAAGGCAATCTTTTCGTCGGTCGGCACCTGCCGTTTTTCGATCTGCAGGCCGTCGCGCGGCGCCACTTCGTTCATTTCGATGCGGCTGGGTCCGTTGCTCATGCGATCACTCCCTTGGTGCGCAGCAGCGCGATCTGTTCGTTCGTCAGGCCTGCCTCGCGCAGGATCGGGTCGGTGTGCTCCCCCAGCGTGGGGGCGCGGTGGCGAATGGCGCCCGGGTGGGCCGACAGCCGCGGCACGATGCCGGGCATTTCGACCTCGATGCCGCTGGCTGCCGTAATCTTGGCGATCATGTCGCGCGCCCGATAGTGCGGATCTTCGGCAATATCGCGGGCGGTATAAATGCGGCCGGATGGCACCTGGGCTTCGCGCAGCGCTTCCAGGATGGTGCCGCTGTCGTGCTGCGTGGTCCAGGCTTCGATCGCGGTGTCGAGTTCCACCGAGCGCAGCGCGCGGCCGTCGTTGCGGGCCAGTGCCGGATCCTCGGCCAGGTCGGGGCGGTCCATCCTGCGCATAAGGCGGGTAAAGATGCCGTCGCCATTGGCGGCGATCAGAATGTATTCGCCATCGCCGCAGCGGTAGGCGTTGGACGGTGCAATACCGGGCAGGGCGCCGCCCGCGGGCTGTCGCACCGCGCCGAACACCGAATATTCCGGCAGCAGGCTTTCACTCAGGTTGAACAGGCCTTCGTACAGGGCCGCATCGATCACCTGGCCTTCACCGCCGCGCGCATCGCGTTCGTACAGGGCCAGCAGCAGCCCCAGCGCACCGTGCAGCCCGGCAATGGTGTCACCCAGCGACAGGCCGGCGCGCACGGGCGGGCGGCCGGGTTCACCGGTCAGGTAGCGCAGGCCGGCCATCGCTTCGCCGATTGCGGCAAAGCCGGGTTCGTCGCGTTTCGGGCCGGTCTGGCCATAGCCCGACACACGCAGCATGATCAAACGCGGGTTGATGGCATGCAGCGCCTCCCAGGACATCCCCCATTTTTCCATCGTGCCCGGGCGAAAGTTCTCGATCACGATGTCGGCGCTGGCGGCCAGCGTGCGCACCAGGTCCTGGCCGTCTTCCTGGCGCAGGTCGATGCACACGGACTGCTTGCTGCGGGATTGCGCTTCCCACCATACCGACGTGCCCTCATGCAGCAGACGCCATTTGCGCAGCGGATCGCCCTGGCCGGGTGGTTCGATCTTGATGACCTGCGCGCCGAAATCGGCAAGGGTCTTGGCGGCAAAGGGTCCGGCAATCAGTTGGCCGAGTTCGATGATCTTGATGCCATCGAGGATTTGGCGGGTCATGGCGTCTTCCGTTATCAGGCAGGCCGGCAGGCGTGCCGGTGGACGCGGCCAGATGGCCAGGCGTCGTGCCGTTGTCGTTTGTTGTTCTGCTTCTTTCCAGAGCCTGCAGTGTGCCTGAGCGCCGGTTGCGGGCGGAAGCGCCGATTCGGCAAACGGGCTTTCTCCATTCGCGAAGACGGGGACTTACCCGGCCTGCAGCCTCTTGCCTGCACGCACTAGTGGTTTGCGCCAATCCCGGCTAGGCTGTCGGCTGAACCGCAGGCGACGGGCGCGCGCCGGCCTGCCGCCCCGCCTGTTGGAGAATCCCCATGATGTCCGCTTTCCTGACCGCCCGATCTGCCTTGGCCCTGGCCCTGGCTGTGGGCGGCGCCCTGCTGGTGGCGAGTGCCGCCGTCTCGGCCGCCGACGCGCCGGTCGCGACCCCGGCCGTTACCCCGGCTGGAACCCCGCCCGTCACCCCGCCCGTCACCCCGGCCGTTACCCCGCCCGCCCTGTCGGCGGCAGACCGGTTCGCGGTCTTTACGTCTGCCAGCGCCGCTGCGGCCATCGCCAGAACCACCGCATCCGGCAGGGTGGGGATCTATGCAGCGGCTCCGACCCGCGACCGTATCGTCAAGTCGAGGGCGATGGGCGACTACCGGATCCGTGTTGCGGTGCCTCTTGCGCCACCGCCTGCAGAGGGCTATCCCGTCGTCTACGTCCTGGACGGCGACGACTATTTCGAGCCCGGCGTTGCCCTGGCCAGCCACCTCATCCGCACGTCCAACGGGTCGATGACGCCTGGGATCATCGTCGGGGTGGGCTACCCCGGCGATTCGCGCCGGTCCTACGACTACCTGCCGGCGTCCGCTGTCTCGCCCGACATTGAACGCCGGCCCGACGGCCGCCCGATGATCGACGATGTCTACGGCGGCGCCGATGGCTTCCTGGACTTCCTCGACAAGGAACTCAAGCCGCTGATGCAGGCCAGCTACCGGATCGATCCGCAGCGTCAGGCGCTGTACGGGCATTCGTATGGCGGGCTGCTGGCGGTGCATGCGCTGTTTACGCGCCCCGAGATGTTCCAGACCTACCTGCTGTCCAGCCCGTCACTTGGCTGGAACGGGCGCTACGTGTTGTCCGAAGAACCCGGCTTCAACGCCAAGGTGAAGGCAGGGACGCATCGTATTGCCGCGGTGGTGACGGTGGGGGAGTACGAACAGGCGCTGTCGCCCGAGCAACTGCGCGCGCCCGATGCCGCCGAGCGCGCCGCTCGTGCATCCCGCCGCCGGTCGGTCGACAGCGACCGGGATCTGTCGGCACGGCTCGATGCCCTGGCGCCCGATCGCTTGCGCAGCCGGTTCCGCATGTTCCCTGGCGAGGTCCACGGCAGCGTGGCGTTGCCGGCTTTTGCCTACGGCCTTCCCACGGCGTTCGCCGCGCAGCATTGATGGCTGGCTCCATATAGCGTGGAGCAACACCGTCACCGCCGGTACGCCTTATCGCGGCTCGATCCGCTCCGCTTCGGGCACATCGATCACCAGCGGCGACTGGGCAACGGCCACGCACGGCAGCAGGTAGCCTTCCTCTTTCTCGGTGGAACTCAGACCTGGCCATTCCACGCGATAGCGGATCGACCCGTCGACCAGCACGCTGATGCACGCGCGGCAGGTGCCGTTGCGGCAGGAGGTCGGCAAACGGATCCCCGAACGGCGCGCCGCCTCGAACAGGGACTCGTTGGGCGTGGCGTCAAACGTCCAGTCCATCGGCTCGATGCGCACCACGAAGGTGTCGCCAGCCAAGGGGGCGTCAGTTGGGGGCTGGGCCATCGGTCGCGGGGGCGGCTGGCACGTCAGCAGCCTTGGGTTCGATTGCCTTGGACTCCGCTGCCTTTGACTCTGCCGCCTTGAACTCCGCGGCCTTGGCCTCGGCCGCCGCCGGTTCCACCGGCTTGAGGTCCACCGGCCTGGATTCAGCCGGCTTGCTTTCTGTCGACTTCAATTCAACCGACTTCGGATCAGCCGCTTTCTGCGCCGCAGACTTGGCAGCCGCCGATTTTTGCGCGGCAGCCGCCGCCTCGGCCGCCTGCGCCGCCGCGCGGCCCTGCATGGGCGCCAGATATTGTTCCAGCAAGCCAAAGAAGCCGTTGTAGAAGCGGGGCGCGGCGATCGTCTCGCTGCCGACCTTCACCATGGAATCGTCGCTGGTGCCGAACGGCATCGACACCGACCCCAGCACGCTCACGCCCAGGCTGGCCGCACTCGCCGTCTTCTTGAGCGTATAGCGGTCCTGGACGGCGTTGACAAACACGGTCGACGACGCCCCGTCGGCGCTGTCGGGTGCGCAAACAATGTGGAACTCGATTTCGACATGCGCTTCGGCCGTCTGCTGAAAGCTCTTGCGGCCATCGATGACGTCCGGCGACGCCTTGGTGATGACGTAGCCTTGGCTCAACAAGGTTCGCCGCGCCGACTCGCACGCGATGCCGGCAGGGGCCGCATAGGACCGCGAGTAGGTCGACGACTCATCGAAATCCTCATGGTCGTACATCGACGTCTTGCGGCTGGCGCAGCCCGCCAGCGCGCTGCCAAGCAGCACGACCGAAACCAGAGCAAGTAAGGGGGACGTCCCACGCATGAATACGGCTTCCTGAAAAACACGGCGGCGCGCCATCCATCGTGCCGGGTGATCCCGGCGGGCAAAGGCGCCGCACTTGCCGCGAGTGTATCGGACTTGTCTGGAGAAATGATGGAAGACACGATGCAAACGTTGCCTGAGGTAAGCCCACGTCGCAGCGCCAGTCAGGACGCTTCCAGGTGCCCCAGCAGCAGTCGCGCCGACACCGTCAATGCATCCGGATCCCGCACCCCCAGCAACAGGCTGCGATGCGCCCAGGCGTCTTCCAGAGGCACCAGCTTGAGACGCATCGACCGCACATGCGGTTCCACCGCCAGCCTTGGCAGAATGCCCACCCCCATGCCGGCCGCCACCATGCGGCACACCGCATCGAAACTGCGCACCTGGATGCGCAGGCGCAGGGGCTTTTCAATCCGGCTGCTTTCCTCCAGCAGGCGGTTGGCCAGCGAGGTCGCCTCGGGCAGGCTGACGAAATCGCTGTCCAACGTTTCCACGAATCGGACCGATGCCTTGCGCGCCAGGGCGTGGCCACGCGGCACGATCAGCACCAGTTCGTCATCCCGATAGGGCAGGGTGACCAGCCCCTGCGCCTGTGTGCGGTCCGCAAAGATGCCGATGTCGGCGCGATTTTCGAGGACCGCTGCGACGATGCTGCTGCTGTTCTGCTCTTCCAGTTCGATGCGGATGGCCGGATGGGCCACCATGAACGACGACAGGTCATCGGGCAGAAACTGTGTGATCGACGACGTATTGGCCCAGATCCGCACCGTGCCGCGCGCGCCCGACGAATAGTCCGACATCATTCCGGCCATCTGTTCCACATCCTTCAGGATGCGCAGCGCATGCGTCAGGCAGGCCTGCCCCGGCTCGGTCAGCTCGATACCCGAGGCGCGCCGGTACAGCAGCGGCGCGTTGACCGCGGCCTCGAGATCGGCAATCCGCCGGCTGGCCGCGCCCACCGCCAGGTGCACCTGACGCGCACCGGCCGAGATGCTGCCATGCCGGGCGACCGCCACGAACAAGGCCAGCGTGACGAGATCGAAGCGCGAAACGTTCATACGGATTCCTGAAAACGACGCCGCCGCCCGGTCCGGTACACAGAGTGCACCGAAGCGGGCGGCGGCTGACACGGCCTGGCCGGCTCAGTGCCCGGCCAGCTGCGTATCCTTACGCAGCCATGAGCTGGCGCAACACAAACGGCAGAATGCCGCCGTGATTGTAGTAGTCGACTTCGATCGGCGTATCGATCCGCAAGAGCAGCGGCACGTCACGCGTGCGGCCGTCGGCCCAACGCACGGTCAGCGTCACATCCATCTGCGGGCGGATGCCGTTTTCCAGGCCGGAGATGTCATACGTCTCTTCGCCGGTAATGCCTAGCGACTGCACCGAGTCCTCACCCTTGAACTGCAGCGGCAGCACGCCCATGCCCACCAGGTTGCTGCGGTGGATACGTTCGAAGCTGCGCACGATCACAGCCTTGACGCCCAGCAGTTGCGTGCCCTTGGCCGCCCAGTCGCGCGACGATCCGGTGCCGTACTCTTCACCGCCGAAGATCACCGTCTGGGTGCCTTCCGAGATGTACTTCATGGCGGCGTCGTAGATCGACATTTCTTCGCCACCGGGCTGGAAGCGGGTAATGCCGCCTTCGACCCGGCTGCCATCTGCATTGGGCGGAATCATCAGGTTCTTGATCCGCACGTTCGCAAAGGTGCCGCGCATCATCACTTCATGGTTGCCACGGCGCGCGCCGTAGCTGTTGAAGTCGGGCTTGAGCACGCCATTGGCGATCAGGTACTTGCCGGCTGGCGAGGTGTCCTTGATCGACCCGGCAGGTGAAATGTGGTCGGTCGTGATCGAATCGCCGAACACCCCCAGCGCGCGCGCGTTCTTCACGGCAGGCATCGGGGCGGGTTCCATCTCGAAGTTGTCGAAGAAGGGCGGCTCGGCAATGTAGGTCGAATCCGGCCATTCGTAGACGTCGCCTTCGCCGCCCTTGATCTTCTCCCAGAGCTTGCCCGGGTTCTCCTTGACCTGCGCATAGTTGGCGCGGAACACGGCCGGGTCCATGGCGTACTTCATGACTTCGTTGATCTCGTCCGACGTCGGCCAGATATCGCCCAGCCACACGTCGCCGTCCTTGCCCTTGCCCACGGGCTCTGTCATCAGGTCGCGCTTCATGGTGCCAGCCAGTGCATAGGCCAGCACCAGGGGTGGCGAGGCCAGGAAGTTGGCCTTGATGTTCGGATGGATACGCGCTTCGAAGTTCCGGTTGCCCGACAGCACGGCCGCGCACACCAGGTTGTTCAGGTAGATCAGTTCGTTGAATTCCGGGGCGATGTCACCGGCATTGCCGATGCAGGTCGTGCAGCCATACGCCGCCACGCTAAAGCCCAGCTTTTCCAGATAGGGCAGCAGGCCCGCGCGTTCCAGGTACTCGGTCACGACGCGCGATCCCGGCGCCAGCGACGTCTTGATGTGCTTGCGCACCTTCATGCCGCGTTCCACCGCCTTCTTGGCCAGCAGGCCCGCCGCCAGCATCACGCTGGGGTTGGACGTATTGGTGCACGACGTGATGGCGGCGATCAGGATGTCGCCGTTCTGCAGTTCGACGCCGTTGTCGGCCTTGAAGACCTGGTCGAGCTTGTCGGCAGGTTGCGAAAAGCCGTTTTCGGCCGCCGACTTGCTGAACAGGTCGGCAAAGGTGTTCTTGACGTTGCCGAGCTCGATACGGTCTTGCGGGCGCTTCGGGCCGGCCAGCGACGGGGTCACGGTGGACAGGTCCAGCGTGATCAGCTTGGTGAAATCGATGTCGGCAGCCGCGGGCACGCCATACATGTTCTGCGCGCGAAAGTAGGCTTCCAGTGCTTCGACTTCGTCCTTGGTGCGGCCCGTGCCCTTGAAGAATTCGATGGTGCGGTCATCGACCGGGAAGAAGCCCATCGTTGCGCCGTATTCGGGCGCCATGTTGCCGATGGTGGCGCGGTCGGTCACGCTCAGGCTGGTGGTGCCTTCGCCACAGAACTCGACGAACTTGCCCACCACTTTTTCCTTGCGGAGCAGTTCCGTAATGGTCAGCACCAGGTCGGTCGCGGTCACGCCTTCACGCAGCTGGCCCTTCAGTTCCACACCCACGACGTCCGGCGTCAGGATGTACACCGGCTGGCCCAGCATGCCAGCCTCGGCCTCGATACCACCCACGCCCCAGCCCACGACGCCAATGCCGTTGATCATGGTGGTGTGGCTGTCGGTGCCGACCAGCGAATCGGGGTAGTACACCTTGTCGCGCTTGAACACGCCGCGCGCCAGGTATTCCAGGTTGACCTGGTGGACGATGCCAAAGCCCGGAGGCACGACGCCAAAGGTATCGAAAGCCTGCATGCCCCACTTCAGGAACTTGTAGCGCTCCTGGTTGCGGGTGAACTCGATCTTCATGTTTAGGTCCAGCGCCTTGGGCTTGCCGTACTCATCGATCATGACCGAGTGGTCGACCACGAGGTCGACCGGCACCAGCGGTTCGATCGACTTGGCGTTCTTGCCTTGCTTGGCGGCCACGGTGCGCATGGCGGCCAGGTCGGCCAGCAGCGGCACGCCGGTAAAGTCCTGCAGCACGACGCGGGCCACCACGAACGGGATTTCATCTTCACGCGGGGCGTTCGGCTTCCATGCAGCCAGTTCACGGATATGGTCTTCCGTGACTTTCTTGCCATCACAGTTGCGCAGCACGGCTTCAAGCACGATCCGGATCGACACCGGCAGGCGTTCGACGGCAACGCCAAGCGCCTCACCAAGCGCGGGCAGCGAATAGAACTGACCGGTTTTCTTGCCGATCTTGAAGTCTTTGAGCGTATCGAATGTGTTGTGCGGCATGAATGCCTCCATGGAAAGACAGAACCCCAGTTGAATGAAAACCTGTTGCTTGCGTCTATTGGAACATGGCCCGTGCGCGGAATTCGCTGCGGGCGTGATTACGCGCGGTGATCGACATACTCGATCACCGGTGTTTCTTCCGGTTGCGCGACGTGGATGAGCGGCGCGGACATCGCGCTGCGGTGGTTTGATCGGCGCGTTGGCGCGCCGGGTAATGCTGTTCGCATGTCTTGCTCCTGCCAGGCCCGAAGGCGTGGCGCGGCGCGCGCCGGTTCAGCGCGCGCCGGGACTCAGGAAAAGAACCGTTGCGTCGCCGCGGGCGACAGGCTCGCCCCGGTGGCGTGGGCGCGCCGCAGCACGTCCCAGTAATAGCGATAGCTGGCGCGATCGTGCAGCCGGCGCTTGCCGGATCCATCGTCGTCGCGGATCGGACCCCAGTCCGCGTCCTGCGCGGCCATCAGGATGCGTTCGGCATTCCGGATGTCATCGGCGCTGGGCGACAGCGCCGCTACGATGGGCTGGATCTGCGCAGGGTGGATGCTCCACATCCGCGTGTACGCGAACTCGCGGCTCGCCCGGGTCGCGGCGCGCGACAGCACGTCGGGCGAATCGAGTTCCGTCACGACATTATGCGATGGCACTTTGCCATACGCATGACAGGCCGCGCTGATTTCCAGCTTGGCCCGCGCGATCAGCGGATGGTCGAACTGGCCTTCCGCGGTCAATGCATCGGCCGGAATCGCGCCGCGATGCGACGACACGAAATCCATCAGCCCGAACGAAATGCATTCGATGCGTGGATGCGCGGCGATGCGGAACACCTCGCGCAGCGCGCCATGCGTTTCGATCAGCACATGCACCGACAGCGGCCGCGTCAGGCCCGCTTCGTTCGAAATGCGTTCGATGGCCTCGACGGCGTTGGCGGCGTCGTGGGCGGAATTGAGTTTGGGTACCGTGATGTAGGCCAGCTTGTGGCCCGCGATCCCGATCAAGGTCTCGAGATCGTTGATGAATGCCTTGTGATGCACGTCGTGCACGCGGGCGCCGACACGACCGTGCCGGTTCGCGTCGCTGGCGGCAAGCCGGGCAGCCATCTCGGCATGCTCGGCTTCCCGTCCGACGGCAGCCCCATCCTCACAGTCGAGGGTGACATCGAAGACCGGTCCCGCCTCGGCTTGCAGCGCGAGGCTTTTGGTCATCAGTTTTTCGGAGCCTGCATAGTGATCGCAGACCGGCAGCACGACAGGCTGCCGACCGGATTCATGCAGCACCTGTGAGGGATGCGTCATGGGGCTGTTGTCCTGATTACGCTGAAACGAAAGTCGCCGGATCAGCCAAGCAGATGCTTGACGCCGTCACGCTCTTCCATCAGTTCCTTCAGCGTGAACTCGATGCGTTCGCGCGAGAAGGCGTCGATTTCCAGGTCTTTGACGACCGAGTATTCGCCGTTCTTGGTGATGACCGGCACGCCGAAGATCACGCCTTCGGGCACGCCATACGAGCCGTCCGACGGAACACCCATCGTGACCCACTTGCCGTTGCTGCCGAGGACCCAGTCACGCACGTGGTCGATCGCTGCGTTGGCCGCCGACGCTGCCGACGACAGGCCGCGCGCGTCGATGATCGCCGCGCCGCGCTTGCCGACGGTCGGGATGAAGGTGTCGCGGTTCCATGCGTCGTCGTTCAGCACCGACAGGGCAGGCTTGCCGGCCAGGGTGGCGAAACGGTAGTCGGGGTACATCGTGGGCGAGTGGTTGCCCCAGACGATCAGCTTTTCGATGTCGCCGACAGCCACGTTGGTACGGGCAGCCAGTTGCGACAGGGCGCGGTTGTGGTCCAGGCGCAGCATGGCGGTGAAGTTGCGCGCAGGCAGGTCCGGCGCCGACTTCATGGCGATGTAGGCGTTGGTGTTCGCGGGGTTGCCCACGACCAGCACCTTGACGTTGCGGCTGGCGACGGCGTTCAGTGCCTTGCCTTGCGCCGTGAAGATCTGTGCGTTCACGGTCAGCAGGTCCTTGCGTTCCATTCCCGGACCGCGCGGGCGGGCGCCGACCAGCAGTGCGACGTCGGCGTCCTTGAACGCGGTCATCGGGTCGCTGTGCGCCGTCACGCCTTCCAGCAGCGGGAACGCGCAGTCTTCCAGTTCCATGATGACGCCCTTCAGCGCCTTCTGTGCTTTTTCGTCAGGGATCTCGAGCAATTGCAGGATAACGGGCTGGTCCTTGCCGAGCATTTCGCCGGAAGCGATGCGGAACAGGAGGGCGTAGCCGATTTGTCCGGCGGCGCCGGTCACGGCAACGCGCATTGCGGGCTTAGTCATGGTTGTCTCCGAAGCGGAAGATAAGTGGGAATGACGCGACGCGAAGTGTAACTCCGCATCGGGGGTGCTGGGATGCCCGGGTCGATACCAACGGTAGCAAACGAGGTGCCGGCCGGGTGTGTACCGAGGGAAGAGCATCGATCATCGGGCATGGCCCCCGAGTTTACGGACTCGAAAGTTCGCCAGCAATAAAATATCTTATGTTTTATATAAGACATAAGATGTAAATCCGTATTCCGGTTGGACACTCCACCCGGCGCCATGACACAATTCGTCCCATGTCGATAACCCCTGCCACGCCTGCTTCGCGTCCGGCCTCCGAGCCAGCGACCGCGGCGCCGCCAGCCGCGCCCGCCGCGGCGTCTGCCGCTGGGCCGTCGGCCCCCGGCGCGGCGTTCAGCCCGCTCTACCGGCAGATCAAGGGACTCATCGTACAAAGTCTCGACCGGGGCGAATGGAAGCCCGGCGAAGCCATCCCCAGCGAGCTCGATCTCGCCTCCCGCTTCAAGGTCAGCCAGGGCACGGTGCGCAAGGCCATCGACGAACTGGCGGCCGAGAATCTGCTGCTGCGCAGGCAGGGCAAGGGCACCTTCGTCGCCACCCACCACGAAGACCGGGTGCGCTTCCGCTTTTTGCGGATGACGCCCGACGACGGTGAACCGGTCCAGTCCGACAGCCGCTTCCTCGAATGCCGCCGCATGCGCGCGCCGTCCGAAGTCGCGCGCACGCTCGACCTGCGCGGCGGCGACAGCGTGGTACAGATCCGGCGGGTGCTGTCCTTCGACAGCGTGCCGGCCGTCATCGAAGAAATCTTTTTGCCGGGCGCGCAGTTTCGCGGGCTGACCGCTGAACGCCTGGCTGAGTACACGGGTCCGATGTATGGCCTGTTCGAAACCGAATTCGGCGTGCGCATGATCCGCGCCGATGAAAAAATCCGCGCGGTGGCTGCCGCGGACAGCGACGCCGCCCTCTTGAAAGTCGCGGCCGGCGCGCCGCTGCTGCAGATCGAGCGCGTGTCGTTCACCTACGAAGACCGGCCTGTCGAAATGCGTCGCGGGCTGTATTTGACTACGCACTACCACTACAGAAACAGCCTCAGTTGAACCCCTTATCGACCTGATTTGATAGGACCCCCCGGAAAGTGGGAAAATAGCGTGTTTCTCGGATTTCGCCGGGTAGAACGTCGCTGGGTCTGTTCTAAGGCCGAACGTTTGTTCGAACACTGAACGGGCACTGCTCGCACAGGCACGGTCGGGAGAAAGAGAAGGAGCAAGAAAAGCGTACAAAAGAATATCCGCGGGGTCGGGCGGATCAGGCCAGTGATGGCTTGCCGATTGCCCCGCGTCTAAGACAGGTTTCTTTCCATGGTTTGGTTACTTTCCCCGAGGTCGTGATGTCCGACTCTGCAGCAAAACCCCGCCCGCAGTTCCGCAATCTAACGTTCGGCCAGCTTGCCAGCTACCGTCTGCCCCTGGCAGGCAAGCTGTCCATCCTGCACCGTATTACGGGCTTTCTCCTGTTCCTGGCGCTGCCGCTGATCCTGCTGCCGTTCTTCGAACGCAGCCTGATCTCCGAAATCGGTTTTGCCGACTTTGCCGAGTTCGCCACCAACCCGATCGTCAAGGTCGTGTTGCTGATCCTGATCTGGGCCTACCTGCATCACTTCTGTGCCGGCATCCGGTACCTGCTGCTCGACGTGCATATCGGCCTCGAAAAGGCATCCGCCGCGCGTAGCGCCGCCATCGTTTTCGCCGTCAGCCTGGTGCTGACGGCTGTGTTCGGTCTCAAATTGTTCGGAGTGTTCTGATGGCTGCCTCGGAAAATATCGGTCGCAAACGCCTTGTCGTCGGCGCGCACTATGGCATCAAGGAATGGATCATCCAGCGCGTGACTGCGGTGGTGATGGTCATTTACACCCTGGTGCTGGGTGTCGGCACGCTGATGATGCCGGCATTCACCTACGAAAACTGGGTGCACCTGTTCAATTTTGAAGTCTTGCATTTCCCGCTGGGCAAAGTGCTCGCCATGCTGACCTTCCTGTCGCTGTTCTACCATGTCTGGATTGGCATGCGGGACATCTGGATGGACTATGTGCGTCACGCCGGCCTGCGTCTGACCTTGCAGGCATTTACCGTACTGTGGCTGGTCGGCTCTGCCGTCTACGCAGCACAAATTCTCTGGAGAATCTGAGTCGTGGTCGCTGTCAATTCAACTCTTCCGCGCCGCCAGTTCGATGTGGTGGTCGTCGGAGCCGGTGGGTCCGGCATGCGTTGCTCCCTGCAACTGGCGCAGGCTGGCCTTAGCGTGGCCGTGTTCTCCAAAGTGTTCCCGACCCGTTCGCATACGGTAGCGGCCCAGGGCGGTATCGGCGCTTCGCTCGGCAACATGAGCGAAGACAACTGGTTCTGGCACATGTTCGACACCGTCAAGGGCTCCGACTGGCTCGGCGACCAGGACGCGATCGAATTCATGTGCCGCGAAGCCCCGAATGCCGTGTATGAGCTCGAGCACTTCGGCATGCCGTTCGACCGCAACGCCGATGGCACGATCTATCAGCGTCCGTTCGGCGGCCACACCGCCAACTTCGGCGAAAAGCCGGTGCAGCGGGCCTGTGCCGCTGCCGACCGTACCGGCCATGCGCTGCTGCACACCCTGTATCAGCGCAACGTGGCCGCACGCACGCAGTTCTTCGTCGAATGGATGGCGCTGGACCTGATCCGTGATTCCGAAGGCGACGTGGTGGGCATCACCGCGCTCGAAATGGAAACGGGCGAGATCTACATCTTCGAAGCCAAGACGACCGTGTTCGCCACGGGCGGCGCCGGCCGTATCTGGGCCGCGTCCACCAACGCCTTCATCAACACCGGTGACGGCCTGGGCATGGCGGCACGTGCCGGCCTGCCACTCGAAGACATGGAATTCTGGCAGTTCCACCCGACCGGCGTGGCCGGCGCGGGCGTGCTGATCACCGAAGGCGTGCGAGGCGAGGGCGGCATCCTGCTGAACAAGGACGGCGAGCGTTTCATGGAACGCTATGCGCCTACCCTGAAAGACCTGGCGCCGCGTGACTTCGTGTCGCGTTCGATGGACCAGGAAATCAAGGAAGGCCGCGGTGCCGGTCCGGACGGCAGCTATGTGCTGCTCAAGCTCGACCACCTGGGCGCCGATGTGATCCACAAGCGCCTGCCGTCGATCGCCGAAATCGCGCTCAAGTTCGCGAACGTCGACCCGACCAAGGAACCGATTCCCGTGGTCCCCACCATCCACTACCAGATGGGCGGTATCCCGACGAACGTGTTCGGCCAGGTCGTGGTGCCGAAGGACGGCAACCCGAACACCATCGTCAACGGCCTGTACGCGATCGGCGAATGCGCCTGCGTGTCGGTGCACGGCGCCAACCGCCTGGGCACGAACTCGCTGCTGGACCTGGTCGTGTTCGGCCGCGCCTCGGGCAACCACATCGTGTCGCAGAACCTCAAGAGCCGCAGCCACAAGCCGCTGCCGGCCGACGGCACCGACGCGACGCTGTCGCGTGTGGCGGCGATCGAAGGCCGCCAGACTGGCGAGCGCGTGCAGCACGTGGCCAACGACATCCGCAACTCGATGCAGCATCACTGCGGCGTGTTCCGTACCCAGGAACTGCTCGACGAAGGCGTCGTGCAGATCAACGAACTTGCCGAACGCGCCAAGTCGGTGGCCCTGAAAGACCGCTCGAAGGTGTTCAACACCGCACGTGTCGAAGCGCTGGAACTGGACAACCTGATCGAAGTGGCCAAGGCGACCATCGTGTCGGCGGCCGCGCGCAACGAAAGCCGTGGCGCTCATGCGCACCGCGACTTCCCGGAACGCAACGACCAGGATTGGCTGCGCCACTCGCTGTTCTATTCGGAAGGCAATCGCCTGGACTACAAGCCGGTGAACCTGAAGCCGATGACGGTGGAAAGCTTCCCGCCCAAGGCCCGGACGTTCTAAAGCGACGAAGGCGGCCGGTCCGCCTTCACCAGACAGTATCACCCCCGGCGGCCGGCTCTACAGCCGGCGCCGGTCTGCAGCAAGCAGGAGCATCACATGAGTGCCAAGCAAATCGTCAAGTTTGAAATCTACCGGTACGATCCGGACAAGGACGAGCGTCCTTACATGGAAAAGCTCCAGGTCGAACTCGAGCCGACCGACAAAATGTTGCTGGATGCGCTGGTGCGCATCAAGAACGACGGCGATGACAGCCTGTCGTTCCGCCGTTCGTGCCGCGAAGGCGTGTGCGGTTCGGACGCCATGAACATCAACGGCAAGAACGGTCTTGCCTGCACGACCAACCTGCGCGAACTGAAGCAGCCTATCGTTCTGAAGCCGCTGCCTGGTCTGCCTGTCATCCGCGACCTGATCGTCGACATGACGCACTTCTTCAACCAGTACCACTCGGTCAAGCCTTATCTCATCAACACGTCGCCGGCGCCTGAAAAGGAACGCCTGCAATCACCCGAGGCGCGTGAAGAGCTGGACGGTCTGTACGAGTGCATTCTGTGTGCGTGCTGCTCGACCTCGTGCCCGTCGTTCTGGTGGAACCCCGACAAGTTCGTGGGCCCGGCAGGTCTGCTGCAGGCCTACCGCTTCCTGGCCGACACGCGCGACGAAGCGACCGGGGAACGTTTGGACAATCTGGAAGATCCCTATCGTCTGTTCCGCTGCCATACCATCATGAACTGCGTTGACGTCTGTCCCAAGGGCCTGAACCCGACCCGGGCAATCGGCAAGATCAAGGACCTGTTGGTTCGGCGCGCGGTGTAACGACGTGGCCATTCAACTGTCTCCGCACGACAGGGCAAGGCTGCGCTGGCGGGCCCGGCGCGGCCTGCTGGAAAATGATTTGATTCTTACCCGGTTCCTCGATGCCCACGAAGAGACGCTGACCGACGTCGACGTCGCGCTGCTGACCGAGTTGCTCGAGGCAACCGATAATGAGTTGATGGACTACCTCCTGGGCCGAAAAGAGCCCGAAGGCGATCTGGCCACACCGGCCATGCTGGACTTGATCAAGCGGTTGCGCGAGGTCTGAGCCGCAGCTTTCCGAACAATTGAACACTGACAAAGACGAGGAACTACCGATGAAACTATCCGATAAAAAAGCGACCCTGACCTTCTCCGATGGGAGCCAGGGCGCCGAATTTCCGGTTTATCAAGGTACGGTGGGTCCGGACGTCGTCGACATTCGCAAGTTGTATGCACAAACCGGGATGTTTACGTTTGATCCCGGTTTCATGTCGACCGCCTCGTGCTCGTCCAGCATTACGTATATCGACGGCGACAAGGGCGAGCTGCTGTATCGCGGCTACCCGATCGAACAATTGGCCGTCAAGTGCGACTTCCTGGAAGTCTGCCACCTGATCATGAAGGGCGAGCTGCCCGACGAAAAGCAGAAGGCCGACTTCGATCACCTCGTGACCCATCACACCATGGTGAACGAGCAATTGCAGACCTTCCTGAAAGGCTTTCGCCGCGACGCCCATCCGATGGCGGTGCTGACGGGTCTGGTGGGCGCGCTGTCGGCCTTCTATCACGACTCGCTCGACATCACCAAGAAAGAACACCGCGACATCTCGTCGATCCGTCTGATCGCCAAGATGCCGACGCTGATCGCCATGGCCTACAAGTATTCCGTCGGCCAGCCTTTCATCTATCCGCAGAACAACCTGTCCTACACGGCGAACTTCCTGCGCATGATGTTCGGTAATCCCTGCGAAGACTACGTGGTGAATGAAGTCGTCGAGCGCGCGCTCGACCGCATCTTCATCCTGCATGCAGAACACGAGCAGAACGCATCGACCTCGACCGTCCGCCTGTGCGGTTCGTCGGGCACCAACCCGTTCGCCGCGATCGCGGCCGGCGTGGCGTGCCTGTGGGGCCCTGCGCACGGTGGCGCCAACGAAGCCGCGCTGCAGATGCTGGAAGAACTGCTGGCGCAGGGCGGCGTGGACAAGCTGCCGGAATTCGTCGCCAAGGTCAAAGACAAGTCGTCGGGCGTCAAGCTGATGGGCTTTGGTCACCGCGTCTACAAGAACTACGATCCACGCGCCAAGCTCATGCAAGAGACCTGCCGAGAAGTGCTCGAAGCGCTGGGTCTGCAGGATGATCCGCTGTTCAAGCTGGCCATGGCGCTGGAAAAGGTTGCCCTGGAAGACGAATACTTCGTGTCGCGCAAGTTGTACCCGAACGTCGACTTCTACTCGGGTATCGTCCAGCGCGCCATCGGCATCCCGACCTCGCTGTTCACCGCGATCTTCGCGCTGGCCCGCACCGTCGGATGGGTGGCCCAGTGGAACGAAATGATCTCGGACCCCGATTACAAGATCGGCCGTCCTCGCCAGTTGTACACCGGTGAAACGGCTCGTGACGTAGCCGATTTGAACGTGCGGTAAGTTTGGTGTAAGTTGAAAGGGTTGCTTCGGCAACCCTTTTTTTCTATCGAGAGTGGTGTTTTTTGATGCGTATGCAGGTGCGGTATCAAATGCGAAATGCTATTCTTGATCGGTTTACGAAGACCACAGAGAACTGTCACGTTAGCGACATCGTTTGGTTGCGAACGGCCACGGTTTCCCATCCACCACCTTCTGCCCGCACTCGCTATCCGCTGAACGGCAAAGCCGTGTCGCGGAAGGTACGTCCTGCATCGAACGGGTGAAACACCCGGCAAGGTGAAGCGCACATCATGTCCAGCCTACAAGAATCCAGTACCTCGTATCTGTTTGGGGGTAATGCGCCTTACGTAGAAGAGCTCTACGAGGCCTACCTCGACAATCCAGGATCGGTCCCCGATAACTGGCGTACCTATTTTGACCAGCTGCAACACATGCCAGCGGTCGACGGTAACGAATCCACTCGCGACCAGGCTCATGCCCCCGTCGTTGAATCGTTTGCCCAACGCGCCCGAAGCAATGGCTTCCTGCCGCGTGCTGCCGATACCGACCTCGCCGTCGCATCCAAGCAAGTCCACGTCCAGTCGATCATTGCCGCGTACCGTTTTCTGGGTGCGCGCTGGGCCGATCTCGACCCGCTGCAGCGCACCGAACGTCCGGCCATTCCCGAACTGGAGCCCAGCTTCTACGGTCTGACCGAAGCGGACATGGACAAGGTTTACTCGGCCACCAACACCTACTTCACGACCGCCGAGCACATGACGCTCCGCCAGATCGTGAAGGCGCTGCGCGATACGTACTGCCGCAGCATCGGTGTCGAGTTCATGCACATTACCGATCCGGTCATCAAGCGCTGGATCCAGCAACGCCTGGAAAGCACGCAAGCCACGCCATCGTTCACGGTCGACCAGAAAAAGCACATCCTGGATCGCCTGACCGCTGCCGAAGGCCTGGAGCGCTATCTCCATACCAAATACGTCGGTCAGAAGCGTTTCTCCCTCGAAGGGGGCGAAAGCTTCATCGCGTCGATGGACGAACTGATCCAGCACGCCGGCGCGCGCGGCATCCAGGAAATCGTGATCGGCATGGCCCACCGCGGTCGCCTGAACGTCCTGGTCAACACCCTGGGCAAGATGCCGAAGGACCTGTTTGCCGAATTCGAAGGCAAGCACAACGACGACAGCCTGGCGGCCGGCGACGTGAAGTACCACAAGGGCTTCTCGAGCGACGTCACCACGCGCGGTGGCCCGGTCCACCTGTCGCTCGCGTTCAACCCGTCGCACCTTGAAATCGTCAACCCCGTCGTCGAAGGCAGCGCCCGCGCCCGCCAGGAACGCCGTGGCATGGAAGGTGGCAAGGAAGTGCTGCCGGTGCTGGTGCACGGCGACGCGGCCTTCATCGGCCAGGGCGTCGTGATGGAAACGCTGAACCTGGCGCAAACCCGCGGCTACGGCACGGGCGGCACGGTTCACCTGGTCATCAACAACCAGATCGGTTTCACCACGTCCGACCCCCGCGACACCCGTTCGACCCTGTATTGCACCGACGTCGTCAAGATGATCGAAGCGCCCGTGTTCCACGTGAACGGCGACGATCCTGAAGCCGTCGTGTTCGCGACGCAGATGGCCATGGACTTCCGTGCCGAATTCGGCAAGGACGTCGTGGTCGACATCGTCTGCTTCCGCAAGCTGGGTCACAACGAACAGGACACGCCTGCCCTGACGCAGCCGCTGATGTACAAGCGCATCGGCCAGCATCCTGGCACGCGCAAGCTGTATGCCGACAAGCTGGTCACGCAAGGCGTGCTGGCGGAAGGGGAAGGCGACGAGTTCGTCAAGAACTTCCGCGCCGCCATGGACGAAGGCCGCCACACGGTCGACCCCGTCCTGACCAACTACAAGAACAAGTACGCCGTCGACTGGTCGCCGTTCCTGAACCGCAAGTGGACCGACGTGGGCGATACCGCCATGCCGCTGGCCGAACTCAAGCGCCTGGGCGAACGCATCACGACCGTGCCGGAAGACTTCAAGGTCCACCCGATCGTCGAAAAGGTCCTGAACGATCGTCGCGCCATGGCGCGCGGCGAACTCAACCTGGACTGGGGCATGGGCGAGCACCTGGCGTTCGCCAGCCTGGTGTCGTCGGGCTATCCGGTGCGTCTGACCGGCCAGGATTCGGGTCGCGGCACCTTCACGCACCGCCACGCCGTGCTGCATGACCAGAAGCGCGAGCGCTGGGATGCAGGCGTCTACGTGCCGCTGCAGAACGTGTCTGAAGCGCAGGCTCCGTTCCGCGTGATCGACTCGCTGCTGTCCGAAGAAGCCGTGATGGGCTTCGAATACGGGTATTCCGCCGCCGAGCCGAACACGCTCGTGTGCTGGGAAGGCCAGTTCGGCGACTTCGCCAACGGCGCCCAGGTCGTGATCGACCAGTTCATCAGCTCCGGCGAAGCCAAGTGGGGCCGTCAGTCGGGTCTCGTGCTGATGCTGCCGCACGGCTACGAAGGCCAGGGTCCGGAACACTCGTCGGGTCGCATTGAACGCTTCCTGCAGCTGTGCGCCGACAACAACATGCAAGTCGTTCAGCCGACCAACGCTGCGCAGATCTTCCATGTGCTGCGTCGCCAGATGATCCGCCAGTTCCGCAAGCCGCTGATCATCATGACGCCAAAGGCGTTGCTGCGTAACAAGGCTGCCTCGTCGCCACTGTCCGACCTGACGTCGGGTGGCTTCCAGACGCTGATCGGCGAAACCGACGAGACGCTCGACGCCTCGAAGGTCAAGCGTCTCGTGCTGTGCTCGGGCAAGGTCTACTATGACCTCGTCGCGTCGCGCACCGAACGCGACGCCACCGATGTGGCGATCGCCCGCGTCGAACAGCTCTATCCCTTCCCGCACAAGATGGTCGCGGCAGAGATGAAGAAGTATCCCGGCCTGACGGAAGTCATCTGGTGCCAGGACGAGCCGCAAAACCAGGGTCCCTGGTTCTACGTGCAGCATCATCTGTACGAGAACATGACCACCGGTCAGAAGCTCGGTTATGCAGGCCGTGCCGCATCGGCATCGCCGGCAGTGGGTTACTACGCCAAGCACCAGGAGCAGCTCAAGGCTTTGCTGGACCAGGCGTTCGGCAAGATGAAAGGGGTGTTCCTCACCAAGTAAGGAATGACCGGGACTCGCCCGTGCGCGGGTCCCGCAGGCGCCCCTCGCCTTGATTGCAAACCAGAATAATTTTTGCGGAAGATACTGAAATGGCTGTTCATGACGTTGTAGTCCCCCAATTCTCCGAATCCGTGTCCGAAGGCACCCTGCTCAACTGGAAGAAGAAGCCAGGTGAAGCCGTTGCCGTCGACGAGATCCTGATTGAAATCGAAACCGACAAGGTCGTGCTCGAAGTGCCGGCTCCGTCGGCTGGCGTGCTGACTGAAATCCTGAAGGCCGACGGCAGCACCGTCGCTTCGGGCGAACTGCTTGCCAAGATCGACACCGCCGCCGCTGCCGGCGCCGCGCCTGCTGCAGCAGCGCCAGCTCCTGCTGCCGCGCCCGCCGCAGCCCCCGCCGCTGCGGCACCGGCCGCCGCGCCTGCTGCGTCGGCGCCTGCCGCGTCGATCCCGTCGCCTGCCGCTGCCAAGCTGCTGGCCGAAAAGGGCATCGCCCCTGAATCGGTCGACGGTTCGGGCCGTGGTGGCCGCATCACCAAGGGCGACGCCCTGAGCGCCTCGGCGCCTGCCGCTGCCCCGGCCGCGCCTGCTGCGCCGAAGGCTCCGGTTGCCGACGCCACGACGCTGGTCAATGGCCGTCCGGAACAGCGCGTGCCAATGAGCCGTCTGCGTGCCCGTGTTGCCGAACGTCTGCTGCAATCGCAAGCCGAAAACGCGATCCTGACCACGTTCAACGAAATCAACATGCAAGCCGTCATCGACTTGCGCAACAAGTACAAAGAGAAGTTCGAGAAGGATCACGGCGTCAAGCTGGGCTTCATGTCGTTCTTCGTGAAGGCCGTGGTTGCCGCGCTCAAGCGCTACCCGGTCGTCAACGCCTCGGTCGACGGCAAGGACATCGTCTACCACGGCTACTTCGACATCGGTATTGCCGTGGGCAGCCCGCGTGGCCTGGTCGTGCCGATCCTGCGCAACGCCGACCAGCTGAGCCTGGCCGAAATCGAAAAGAAGATCGCCGAATTCGGCCAGAAGGCCAAGGACGGCAAGTTGGGCATGGATGACCTGACCGGCGGCACGTTCTCGATCTCGAACGGCGGCACCTTCGGTTCGATGCTGTCGACCCCGATCATCAACCCGCCGCAAGCGGCCATCCTGGGCGTGCACGCCACCAAGGAACGCGCCGTGGTCGAGAAGGGCCAGATCGTCATCCGCCCGATGAACTACTTTGCACTGTCGTATGACCACCGCATCATCGACGGCCGTGAAGCCGTCCTGGCCCTGGTCGCGATCAAGGACGCCCTGGAAGATCCGCAGCGTCTGCTGCTGGACATCTAAGGAGTCACGGAATAATGGCTAAACAATTCGACGTCGTCGTCATCGGCGCGGGTCCTGGCGGTTACATCGCCGCCATCCGCGCAGCCCAACTGGGCATGTCGGTCGCGTGTATCGACGCATGGTCCAACGCCAAGGGCGGTCCCGCTCCCGGCGGCACCTGCACCAACGTCGGCTGCATCCCGTCCAAGGCGCTGCTGCAATCGTCCGAGCACTTTGAACAAGCCGGTCACCACTTTGCCGATCACGGCATCAAGGTGGAAGGCCTGGGTCTGGACCTGCCCAAGCTGCTGGGTCGCAAGGACACCGTCGTCAAGCAGAACAACGACGGCATCCTGTACCTGTTCAAGAAGAACAAGGTCACCTTCTTCCATGGCACGGCAGCGTTTGCCGGCCAGGTCGAAGGCGGCTGGGCCATCAAGGTCACCGGCAATGCGTCCGAAGACCTGGTCGGCAAGCACGTGGTCGTCGCAACGGGCTCCAGCCCGCGCGCCTTCCCCGGCATGCCCTTCGACGAAAAGCAGATCCTGTCCAACGAAGGCGCTTTGACCATTCCCGAAGTGCCGAAGCGCCTGGGCGTGATTGGCGCGGGCGTGATCGGCCTGGAAATGGGCAGCGTGTGGCGCCGTCTGGGTGCTGACGTGACCATTCTTGAAGCCATGCCAACCTTCCTCGGCGCCGCCGACGAACAGGTTGCCAAGGAAGCCTTCAAGGCGCTGACCAAGCAAGGTCTGAAGATCACGATGGGCGTGAAGATTGGCGAAATCCAGTCGGGCGACACCATTACGGTCAACTACACCGATGCCGCTGGCGCTGCGCAAACGTTGGCCGTCGACAAGCTGATCGTGTCGATCGGCCGCGTGCCGCACACCGCCGGCCTGAATGCCGAAGGCGTTGGCCTGAAGCTGGACGAGCGCGGCTTCGTGGAAGTCGACGCCGACTGCAAGACCGGCCTGCCGAACGTCTGGGCAATCGGTGACGTGGTCCGCGGCCCGATGCTGGCGCACAAGGCCGAAGAAGAAGGCGTTGCCGTGGCCGAGCGTATCGCCGGCCAGCACGGTCACGTCAACTTCAACACCGTGCCTTGGGTCATCTACACCAACCCTGAAATCTCGTGGGTGGGTCAGACCGAGCAGTCGCTCAAGAACGAAGGCCGCGCCTACAAGGCCGGTACCTTCCCGTTCCTGGCCAACGGCCGTGCGCGTGCCCTGGGTGACACGACCGGTCTGGTCAAGATCCTGGCCGATGCCACGACCGACGAAATCCTCGGCGTGCACATCGTTGGTCCGCAAGCGTCCGAGCTGATTTCGGAATGCGTGGTCGCAATGGAATTCCGTGCTGCGTCCGAAGACATCGCCCGGATCTGCCACGCGCATCCGTCGCTGTCCGAAGCCGTCAAGGAAGCCGCTCTGGCGGTGGACAAGCGCGCTTTGAACTTCTAAGTGCGACAGCTGATGCCTTGAACTTGAGGGCATCAAAAAAGAAGGGCCTGCCGGGGCGACTCGGCAGGCCCTTTTTCATGATCAATCCAGCGACACGCCGGCAGCCTTGATCTGCTCCGCATACCTGCGCCGGTCGCCCTCAAGAAACGATGCATACGCTGCCGGGTCCATGTCCAGGACCGTCAGTCCCACACCGGTGATGTAGCGCTGCTGGAATTCCTGCCGCCGGATGATGCGGGACACGTCGGCGGCAACCCGGTTGACCACGGGTGCGGGCGTGCCCCGTGGCGCAACGAGTCCGAACCACGAACTGGATGCCATGCCGGTGATGCCGGATTCAGCAAAGGTGGGCACGTCGGGGAACAAGGGATGCCTTTGCAAGGCGGCCACCGCCAGCGCGCGGATCTTGCCGCCCTTGACCAGCGGGATGGCAGACGGGGGACCGGCGATCGTGAAGTCGATCTGCCCGCCGGACAGCGCTGCCATGACCTCGGTCACGCCCTTGTACGGGATATGGTTGAACTTGACACCGGTAGCACGGGCCAGCGCTTCGGCGTCCAGGTGTGCCTTGCTGCCCAGGCCAAAGGTGCCATAGGTGACCTGGCCGGGCCGCGCCTTGGCCTGCTCGATCAGGTCCTGCGCGGTCTTGCCCGGAAACTCTTCACGCACGACCAGCAGCCCTGCTGTGGCCACCAGATTGATGACCGGCACAAAGTCGTTGACCGGGTCGTACGGCAGCTTTTTGTACAGCTGCTGGTTGGCGGACAGGGTCGGGTCGTTCGCCATCAGCAGCGTGTAGCCATCGGGCGCGGACTTGGCCGCGGCTTCGGCCCCGATGATGGTGTTGGCGCCCGGACGGTTTTCGACAATGACGGCCTGGCCCCACTGCTGGCCGAGTTCCTGCGCAATGCCGCGCATCAGCACATCGGTCAGTCCGCCTGCGGTAAAGGGCACGATGACCTTGACCGGTTTGACGGGCCAGGCTGGCGCGCTGGCAGTGGTCTGCGCATAGGCAGGGGATGCCAGGCAGGCAGGAAGCAGGGCGGCAGCCGCCAGGCTGCGAAGCAGGGTACGCATGGATGTCTCCTCAGTGGTCGTCGCCTTCAGGCGATCTGTCGGTTCTGGTCGCGCCAATACGGCTCGCGCAGGGTTTTCTTGTCGATCTTGTTGGTGCTGGCCACGCGCGGCATGATGTCGACGATCTGCAGGATCTTCGGCTTCTTGTAGCTGGCGATCAGCGACCGGCAATGCGTGACGGCGTCGTCCAAAGTCAATTCCGCGCCCGGGCGCAGCACCACCACCGCCATCACCGATTCGCCCCACTGCGGGTCGGGCACGCCAATCACGGCAGCCTCGGCCACGGCCGGGTGCATCAGCAGGGCTTCCTCGACTTCGCGCGAGTAGATGTTCTCGCCGCCCGACACGATCATGTCCTTGCGCCGGTCCACGATGAACAGGAAGTGGTCGTCGTCCCAGTAGCCCATGTCGCCGGTCTTGAGAAAGCCTTCGTGGAACGCGGCGGCGGTGGCGTCGGGGCGGCGCCAGTAGCCTTGCATCAGTGCCGGTGAGCGCACCCAGATGTCGCCGACTTCGCCAACCGCGCATTCGCTAAAGTCATCGCGCACGATGCGCATGTCGGTATCGAAATACGGCTGCCCGGCGGACGCCAGGCGCTTGACCTGTTCGGCAGGCCCGTCCAGCACGTGTTGATGTTTCTGCAGCACGCTGCCCAGGCCGACTTCGGTCATGCCATAGATTTGCATGAAGATCGGTCCGAACGCCGCACGGGCACGTCGCGACAGCGCGACCGACATCGGGGCCGAGGCATAAACGATCGTGTGCAGGGTCGACAGGTCGCACGCATGGTGCGTCAGTGCGTCCAGCAGCATCTGGATCATGGTGGGCGCCAGATGCGCGACGGTCACGCGTTCGGCCGCAAGGCTGTCCAGGATCTGTACCGCATCAAAGGTCCGGTGCAACACGATGGTGCCGCCCGTGATCAGGTACGTGAACAGCTCGGTCGGCCCCCCGATGTGATAGAAGGGCATCACGATCAACATGCGGTCGGTCTGGCTCGCCAGGTGCGAAATCGCCTGTGAACGCGTCTGTTCCAGTTGCCCGGCGCTGCCCAGCATCACGCCCTTGGGCAGGCCTGTCGTGCCACTGGTGTAGATCAATAGAAAGGTGTCGTCGTCACGGGCGCGCAGGGTGGTGATCCCGTCAGCGCCCGCGGCCAGCATCGATGCGTAGGGGGTCGACCACGAGGGGGGCGGCGCAGCGTTGGGGCCTGCTGCGCCATCAGGCCCGCTGATGCAGACATACATGACCGCCGGACCCAGGCTTGCCCGCAGGGCGTCCACACGATCGGTGTAGCAGTCCTCAAAAAACACCACCGCCGGATCCGCGTCCTGCAGGATCACCGTCTGCTCCGGCAATGACAGCCGATAGTTGATACCGACACCTATCAATCCGCCCACGGCCGCAGCGCCATAGATTTCCAGGTACTCGACGCAATTGCGCGAAAGGATGGCGATACGGTCCTGCCGCTGCACGCCACGCTTGTCGAGCGCGCTCAACAATTGTTGGATACGGCTGAACAGGTCGCGATGGGTCGTCGTATGGCCCTCGAAGCGGACGGCCGGATGATCGCCAAAGCACTGAGCGTTCCGGATGAACACGTCTCCCATATTCATGTCGCGTGGCTCCGTCGGTGGATAAGGGTAGAGATCTGTCCTTCCTGCGCGATGTCGCCGGTGGACTTGAGCAGGCGGACGCGTCGTTCGATCACGGCGCGCGCGCCGTCGCGGGTTTCGCGCTTGCCGGTCAACTCGACTTCGGCGTGGATGGTGTCATTCATGAACAGGGGCGCGCGAAACGTCCAGTCGTTCAGACCCAGGGCGGCAATGACCGCATCGCCCAGTTCAGGCAAGTGCGTCGCCATGCCCAGCGCCAGGTGGATGCCGTAGCTGCCCTGGAACATGCGCTGGCCGGCAGCCGTCGTGGCGGCGAACGCCGCATCGGCGTGGATGGGATGCCAGTCGCCGCTGGTCATGCACGACCACGACAGTTCGGCTTCAGTCAGCGTGCGGGCGGGACTGCGCCAGCTCATGCCGACCTCCAGCGCATCGAAGGTCATCACGCCATTCATGCCGCGCTGCCCAGGCTGGCTTCCAGAAAGGCCATGGTGCGTTCATGTGCGGTCTCGCGCGACGTTGACGCTTCGCGGGTATAGAAACCGTGGCCTGCCTGTTCGTACACATGCAGGGCGACGCCGGGGCGCGTGGCAAGCGTGTGGGCGATCTGCTCGCGGGCCATGGCGTCGATATAGTTGTCTCTTGCACCGATATGCAAAAGCAAAGGGCACGAGACCTTGTCGGCCTCGTCCAGGTTCTTCTCGATGCCGACGCCATAGAACGACACGGCGGCGCCGACGTCGATCCGCGCCGCGCACAGATAGGCCAGCTTGCCGCCCAGGCACATGCCCAGCACGGCCACCGGCGCATCTGGCCCCATCTCGCCGTGGATGTGCTCGACGACACGGTTGATGTCCTGCACCGCCAGCGACTCGTCGAATTGCTTCAGGGCGTCAAAGGCGAATGCGATGTCTTCCTTGGAATGCGACAGTTCGATGCCCGGGCGAATGCGCCAGAACAGGTCGGGCGCCAGGGCCAGGTATCCTTCGGCGGCGAACCGGTCGGCCACGTCACGGATGGCGGGGGTCACGCCAAAGATTTCCTGCAGCACGATGATGGCGCGGCCGTTCGGCGCCGCGGGGCGGCTCACATAGGCCTGGAAAGATTGTCCGTCGCCGGCAGGAACGGTCACGGTTGAAACCGCCGAAGCGCCGGAAGGGTGGGGCGTCGATGCGTCAGGGGTGGATAGGTTAATCATGGGCATCCTCAGAATGCGTAGTTGCCTTTGAGCAGTTCGCGGGCGATCGAACTGCGATGGATTTCGGTCGTGCCGTAGCCGATGGACATGCCGCGCACGTCCCGGAAGTGGCGCTCGTAGGGATACTCTTCGGACAGCCCATAGGCGCCGGCCAGCTGCATCGCTTCGTTGGTGACACGCACCGCCATCTGATTCACATAGGTCTTGGTAATGGACGTGTCGACGATGCTGGGCTCGCCGGCATCGACGCGGGCGGCCGCGCGGTAGAGCAGGGCACGCGCGGCTTCGACATCGATCGCCATGTCGGCCAGTTTCCACTGCAGGCCCTGCTGTTCGGCGAGCGGTTTGCCGAACTGCGTGCGCTCCTGCAAATGGGTCGTGATGTTCTCGAGCGCGGCTTCGGCGACCCCCAGGCAGATGGGGGGATTGCCCGCGATGCGATCCGCGTCCAGCACCTGGAACAGCTGGCGCATGCCGCCCGCGGGCAACAGCAGGTTGTCGGCCGGAATGCGGCAGTCCTGGAACACCAGTTCGGCCATGCCCGTGCCCCGCAGGCCCAACAGGTCCAGGTGCTTGCTGACGGTAAAGCCCGGGGTGTCTTTCTCGATCAGCACGGCGCCCACGCCGGCCAGTCCGGGCGCCGCGGTCAGTCTGACCAGCACCAGGAACAGGTCCGCCACCTGCGCGGCCGTGCACCAGAGCTTGCTGCCGTTCAGCACCAGGCTGTCGCCGTCCCGGACGGCCTTGGTCTGCACGTTGCCCACGTCCGATCCGGCATTGGCTTCCGACATGCTCCATGCCGTCAAGACTTCACCCTTGGCGATGCGATGCAGATACCTATCCTTCTGGGCATCGGTGCCCAGGTGAAGCAGGGCGCGCGGCGTGGCGCCGTCGGTGCACGAAAACAGAATGGCCGTGTTGGCGCAGGACCGCGCCAGTTGCTCGATCACCAGGACCGTGTCCATCAGGCCCAGCCCCGCGCCGCCGTACGCTTCCGGCAGGAACAGGCCCGTGTAGCCATGCTCGGCCAGGACATGGACGTTTTCCACGGGCGGCCGGTACTCCCGGTCGGCGTGGGCGGCGCCCGGCGCGAACTTTTCCCTGGCCAGCGTACGCACGGCGTCGCTGATCAGACGTTGGTCTTCATTGAGCCCGAACTGCTGCATGGTGCAAATTTCCTTAGGATCGTGTCAAAGAAGTCAGTCGGTCCCAGTCCACCTGTTGCGTCAGCCCGCAGGCCTCGGGCAGGCGCAAGCGCCCATCACGAATCGCGGGCAGGTCGACGATCTGGGCGGTCATGGCCAGATACCAGGTGGTCTCGGCGGGCAGGGCGTCGTCGGGCAAGCACGCGGCCTGGGCCAGCGCCGTCAAGGTGCCCAGGGCGCTTTCACCGAACATGCCAACGACCGTCAACGCGTCGTGGGCTGCGGCCATCTGCGCCATCTGCCGTGTGGCGCTCAGGCCAAAGCGGCCAGGTTTCAGGCTGATCGCCCGGGCGCCGCGTTCCAGGAACAATGCCGTGTCGCGCAGACCGGTGTTGCCGAAATCCACCAGCACGGGGGACACCAGCGAGGCCTGCAGTGCTTCGAATTCCGCATCGGGGGCAAGGGGACTAGGATCTTCGACCAGGGTCGCGCCCGCTTCCGTCATGGCATCCACATACCCCTGCGCCACGTCGGGCGGATAGGCGCCATTGGCGTCGACATACAGGGCGACGCGGCTGCCCACCGCGTCGCGGATCGCCCGCACGGCCTGCAGGTCGACGTCCACCCCTTGGCCGCCCTTGATCTTCAGGGCGCGAAAACCATGGCGGGCGATGATGTCGTCGGCCTCCTGCACCATCAGGGACGGCGCCTGACGCGTCAGTACCCACGACAGATCCACCGTGCCGCGCCCACCCCAGTGTCGCCATAGCGGTGTCCGGGCCGCCGCCGCACGCAGATCCCACAGGGCGTTGTCCAGCAGCGTGCAGGCAGCCTGCTGGCCAGGGATCATGGCGAGCCGTGCCGCCACAGCCGACGGGTCGGACACGTCCTGATCCTGCAGCCAGGGCAGCAGGACGTCTTCGAGCGCAGCCGCGATCGTGCGGGCGCTCGCGCCATTCCATGTGGGCTTCAGGACGGTTTCCGCGACGCCTTCATCCCCGGTGTCCGCGGTCAGGCGCAGCAGCAGAAAGTCGGCGCCGTCTTCGACAATGTCCGACCATTTGACGGCACGTGCATAGGGCAGCCGGTAGCGATACAGCGTGTGGCGAACGAGACGCATGGCCGCCGCTCAGTTCGCCACCGCGCCCGACGCGCGGATGATGGGACCCCACTTGGCCGTCTCGGCACGCATGTAGGCCAGGAAGGCGTCCTTGGTCAGCACGTTGGGCTCCAGCCCCTGCGCAGCCAGCCAGTCGCGCGATTCGTCGGTGCCCAGAATGCGGCTCATGGATGCGGCCAGGGTGTCGACCACATCGGGGGGCGTGCGCGCGGGCGCTGCCATCGAGTACCAGGCCAGCACTTCGAAATCCGGATAGCCGGCTTGGGCGACGGTCGGCACGTCGGGCACCAGCTTGCTGCGCGCCTTGCTGGTGACGGCAATGGCGCGCAGCCGGCCGTCGTTGACCAGTGCCAGCGTGCCTGGAATCGTCACGAAGGCGAAGGCGACGTCGCCCCGCACCACGGCCGAGATGGCATCCGACTGGCCCTTGTAGGGCACATGCTGCACCGCCACGCCCGCCTGGCCGCGCAACAGCTCGCCCGCAAGGTGGCCGCTGGTCCCATTGCCTGCGGACGAAAAGCTGATCTTGCCGGGCTGCGCACGCGCCCGCTCCACGAGTTCTCCCACCGTTTTTATGTCGAGCCCCGGGTTGACAATCAGCAGGTTGGGCGCCGATGCCAGCATCGCGATGTGCGTCAGGTCGCGCATCGGGTCGAACGGCAGCTTTGCGTACAGGAAAGGATTGAAGATGTGCGTCGGCAGCCCGCTTACCAGCAGGGTGTAGCCGTCGGCCGGCGCCTGCACCGCCTGTTCCGTACAGACATTGCCCCCGGCGCCCGGCCGGTTCTCGACGACGAACGCCTGACCCGTCTGCTTCTGCATCTGGTTGCCGACATAGCGGGCCAGCATGTCCACGGTGCCGGCAGGGGCGAAGGGGACGATGACGCGCACGGGGCGCACGGGCCAGGGCAAGGTCTTGCCCGTCTCGGCGGCCGATGCGGGCGGCGCCAGCACCATCGACAGAGTGGGTGCTATCGACGCCAGCCGCAGCATCGGTTCGATCGTGGCCGCGCGCAATAGGCGCCGCCGCTGGGTGACCAGGGGGTTCATAGTTGGTCTCCTCCGGATGCCTCATCGACGCCCGAGGTCTCGGCCTCGGTGCGTTCCCACAGTGTCCGCGCAATGGGATTGCGCAGCTCCTCGGCCAGATGGCCGACGATACCGATCGATCGCCCGATCACCGCCAGTCCGCGGCACAGCTGCCACGGGATCGCCAGCTCGCAACACAAGGCGCCGAGGGCGCCGGTTGCGTTGACGGGCAACTGGCCCGGCTTGCCGGCGACGCGCTCCGCTTCGGCCGAGATCGCGTTCATCAAGGCGACATACCGCCCGTGCAGACCGTGTTCCCTGGCCAGGTCGAACAGGCGCGTCGTGCGAGGGTCGACCGGCTTGTGCAGGTTGTGGCCGATGCCAGGAATCGGGCGGCGCGCGGCGCGGTGCTCGGCCACGATACGTGCGGCCAGGTCAGCGATGGTTACCTCAGAAGGCGCCGTGTCTTCGGCGGACGTCGACGCGCCTTCAGCAGCGCTACCCGCCGCGCCACCCGGTGCCTGGTACGCCGCCTGCAGCAACTTCGCCGCGCCTTCCGCCGTCCCGGCAAACGTGCTGCCGATCCCGCAGAGCCCGGCCGCCACTGCCGCCTGCAGCGACTCCGGCGCGCCCAGGTAGGTCAGCCGCGCGGCCATCACCATGGGCGTCATGCCATGCTCCACCAGGGTGGCCAGCATGGCGTTGAACACGATGGACTGGTGCGCATGCGGGCGCTTGCCGGTGATTTCCAGAAAGGCGAAGTCGCCCAGGTTCAGCGTTCCCAGCACCTCGGAACACAGATCCAGTCCCTGCACCGTAATGGTGGTCGCGTCACTGCGGCCCATGGCGGAACGCATGGGGGTGCGGCCTGTTTGCATCGTGTCTCCTCGGTGGCCTGCTTTTGTCGTCGTGCTTTATTTTTTCGCAAGGTACCATTCGCTGAGCATGCTCAACAATCGAAGCGCTTCATACACACTATGACCAAAATCGATATGACCGATATGGATCTGAACCTGCTGACCGCCTTCCAGGCCTTGATGCAGGACCGGAACGTGACGCGCGCCGGACTGCGTCTCGGCCTGTCGCAGTCGTCCATGAGTCATGCGTTGACACGGCTGCGCAAACTGACCGGCGATCCGCTGTTCGTCCGGCTCCCAGGCGGCATGGAACCTACCCCCTACGCGCTACAGATCGACGCCCCGATACGCGAAGGGCTCGCCTTGATGCAGGCCGGCCTGAACCGCGTCACGCATTTCGAACCCGCCACCACCGACCGCACCTTTCAGCTGCTGCTCAGCGACATCGGCGAACTGGTGTACCTGCCGCAGCTGATCGTGCGGCTGTCGCAGATCGCTCCCGGCGCCAACCTGCGTGTGTTGCAGCTGCCCCGCGAGTCGTACCGCAATGCCTTCATTGCCGGCAACGCCGATCTGGCAATGGGCTTTTTGCCCAGCCTGCAGGCCGGCTTCTACCAGCAGCGGCTGTTCGATGACTCGTATGTGTGCCTGGCGCGCAGCGCACACCCGCGCGTCGGCAAACGGCTGACCCTGAAGCAATTCGCCGCCGAATCGCACGTCCTGATCGAACCGGCCGGCTCGCGGTACAGCCATGCCAGCGCGCAACATTCCACAACGTCATTGATCGAACGCTATCTGGCCAGCAAGGGCATGAAGCGCCGCATTGCGCTGCGCGTGCCGCACTTCATGGTGGTGCCGAGCATCGTGCAGCAGACCGATCTGCTGGCCATCGTGCCGAGCTATGTCATGACGTACATGAAGCCCATGCCAGGTCTGAAGACGCTGCCCCTGCCGATCGACGTGCCTCGCTTCGAGGTCAAGCAGTTCTGGCATGAACGCAGCCACCACGACCCCGCCAATCAGTGGCTGCGGAAAGTGGTGGCGGAGCTGTTCCTGCAATAGCGGAAAGTCCCGTCGGGCGCGCCGCGCGCCCCGATCACCGGGGTGCGACTGTCGGGTTCTCCTAATCGCGCAAGCGTGAATGGAAGTGATACCTTCGACCAGCGCGTCATCCCATGACTGACGGCTGCTCTCAACGCCCCTTGTGTGCGTTGCCGCCATGCAGGCCCGGCCCGTGCCCTGCCAGTCCTTTCGATATTGATTCCATGCCTCAAGAGATCGCGCGTGCACAGGCGCATAACGCGTATCGCCAGATGCCGCTGGGCGTGTTCGGCAACGGTGGTGCCTGCCTGATTACCGTCGCCATCCTGCACGACACGTTCACGTGGTCAGAGCTGATCTATCTGCCCATCGTGATGGGCGTGTTGCAGTTCATTCCGGTCAGCATGCTGCTGGGCCGTCTGCGCCACCGCACTGATCCGCAATGGGCCGCCAAGGTGTTGCGGCGTGTCGTGGCCGACTCCGGCATGCTGGGCATGTTCTGGGCATGCGCCATGATCGGATACCTGCCATACACCGACCATGAAACCAAACGTCTGCTGCTGGTCTGCTCGTGCTTTCTCGGTGCCGGCGCCGCTGGCGTGCTACAGGCCGTGCCGCGCGCGTTCGCACTGTATGCGGGTCCGATGTACGCCATCGGCCTCTATTTCGCGATCAACGAATGGACGGTCGACGGCGGGATCCTGGCGGGCATGATCGCCATGATGCAGATCGCGGTGCTCTGGATGTTGTGGATCAATCACAGCAACTTTCTCGAGCTCTTGAGCCGCAACCGGAAGCTTGACGAATTGCGGCGGGAGGCCGAGGCGGCACGGCTTGCCGAAACGGCATTTGTCGAGAACCTGAACCACGAGATCCGGAACGCTGTGTCGGGCGTGGTCGGCTATTTCGATATCGCGCTCGAATCGCGGTTGTCGGAACACGAGCAACTGACGCTCATGACCCGCGCGCGCGATGCCAGCAGCATGTTGCTGACGCTGCTCAGCGATCTTCTGGATGTGGCTCGCCTGAATGCGGGCCGCGTGCCCCTGACGATCCAGCCTTTTGATCTGCGTGAGGTGGTGCGGCTCTCCATCGTATCGACCTCGGCAGCCATTCGGCGCAGGCCGATCTCTGTCGTGTGCGCCATCGACGATTCCGTGCCGTCCTGGCTCGACGGAGACGCCGGGCGCGTTCGCCAGATCATCGTCAACCTCGTCAGCAATGCCATCAAGGTCATGCAGCGCGGCACGGTCGTTATCCAGGCGTCCTACCGAAAGGAAAACGGTCAGGGTTGGCTCGATGTGGCCGTGATCGATGATGGTCCCGGTATTCCGCACGCGCAGCAGCAGGTCATGTTCGAACGCTTCTCCAGGCTGTCCGACTTCAAGACGTCGGGCGCCCGCGCGGGAACCACTGGCTGGGGCTTGGGCCTGAGCATCTCGGCGTCGCTCATAGAGTTGATGCATGGCCGCATTACCGTGCACAGCATGCCCGGTCAGGGCGCCACGTTCCGCATCAATCTGCCGCTGGCGCACGTCGAGACGCCGGTGCCAAGGGAGACCCTGGCATCGGCGGCCGCCTCGGTCGTGCCACTGCGCAGGGATATCTCGGTCTTGATCGTCGACGACATGCCCATGAATCTGCTCGTGCTCTCCAAGATGCTGGAGAGCCTGGACTGCCGGGTGACCGTTGCCGAGCATGGCCTTGACGCGGTGTCGCTTTGCGCGGCAGAGCGTTACGATCTGGTCCTGATGGACGTCGACATGGCCGAGATGGACGGCGTAGAGGCCACGCGGCGCATACGCGCCTTGCCTGCGCCTTTTTCCGACGTGCCCATCATCGCGGTCACCGGATTCGCATCGCCCGAGCAGGTGGCGCGCATCCACGCGTCGGGAATGAACGCCCACGCGCTCAAGCCGATGCGCAAAGCCACTGCGGCGCAGTTGCTTGCCAACTGGGTGCCTCAGGCGACGCCAGGAAATGGCGATGCGCAGCCATCATTGGCTCGTTTCATGTCCTAGCCCCGCTACTTATGCCCACCAGGAAGCTGCCATGAACCCCACTGTCGCCATCGCTGACGATCACCCCCTCGTTCTCCAGGCCGTCGGCAATGCCCTGCGCGCCACGAAGGCCTACACCATCCTGCATGAATGCCAGACCGGGCAGTCGCTGTTGGAAATGCTGGCGCAACGCCCGGCTGACCTGGTGGTAATGGACTTCAGCATGAGTCGCAATGACCGTTCGGTTGACGGTCTGGCCCTGGTCAAGCGCGTGCGCCGCGTCGCACCGTCAGCGAAGGTTGTGCTGCTGACCGCGCAGGCGCACCCAGGGGTGCTTGCATGTGCGTTGAAGGAACCCGTCAACGCCATCGTGAGTAAAGAAGACGGTTTGGACGAACTGCTCCGAGCGTGCCATCACGCGCGCACACAGGATCTGCCCTACTGCTCACCGACTGTGCGGCGGTTATTGGACGATGCCGGCGCGATGCCCGATGCCAAGGTGCCGGCGCTGACCCCGAAGGAAATGGAAGTGTTGCGTCTGTTCGCGGCCGGCCATGGGCTCGTAGCCATTGCAGAGCGCCTGTCCCGATCGGTCAGTACCGTATCGTCGCAAAAGCACACCGCAATGAAAAAACTGAATCTGAAATCCAGTTCCGAACTGCTACGTTATGCGTATGAAAGCGGGCTGATCTAGGCCGGCGAGTTCCCCCCTGCCGTATCCAGGGGCTCGGTGGTCGCAGGAGCGCTGAGTGCGCGCATTTGTCGGGCAATCCGCCAACCACGCCGACGCAGGACGCCATCGTCGACATGGGGCAATTCGCAATCGCGTTCCAGGTCGCGACACTCGTCAGCCAGCGGGCGCAGGCCCAGCAACAACAAGCCGCTGCGAATGCGGTGCATCCGGCGATGCAACTGCGTGCCAAGAGAGGTAGAGGTGCTCAGCATCGTATAGAGCTTGTCTGTCTCCTCTCGGAGGTGCACCAGCAATTGAGCATGTAGCTCGGGCGAGTAGAAGTCGTCGTTGTTCCGGATCGGCACCGCTCGGCTGACCGACGAAGCACGATGTGCATCGGCTGCAGCGTCAATGACGATACGCAGCCTGGACGCAGCCAACGGCTTGGGAACAAAGTCGTCGAAGCCTCGCGCAAAGCACGCTTCCATATCTGCGTCGCTTGCCGTCGCGCTTGACGCGACGACATACGCTTCAGGAGCCCGTTCATGGAGCATGCATAACAGCACGTCATGTCGGCCTTGTGAGAAATCCAGGTCTAGCAACGCAATGTCGACGCGTGCGGTGTTCAGGTGGTGGATCGCCTGGTCAACGCGTGCTGCCGAAAGCACGCGCGCATTGGCCCGCCTGATGGTTGCTGAACCACGAAGGCGGTCCAGCCAGGATGGTTCGAAAAACAGAATATGCGGGATCGAGCGCGTGGCATCCGGGCTCGCTTGGGCACGCATCGGCGTAAGGTTTGCCAAGTCGTCGCGGGACGTCCCAAACCTTTGCGGAAATGACATAAGTGGATCGCTTCGTGAGTTGCCAGGCAGGGGCTTAGTTGTAGTAAGCCTCGAGGGTCACGGGAATCAGAAACGGACCCACACGTTCCGTACCGCCGACCAGGTATTTCACGATCGCCGTGAAGTTTCGGGTATTGCCGCTTGCTTGTGTGAACCTGACCTCTGTGTCGGTGTCCGAATCTCCCAGGTTCGCGCCCAGCACCTTGGTGCCGTCACGAATCTGCACGCCGACGATGCTGTTTCCCGGGTAGGCCGGGTTGCCGGATTCGCCATGGAACAGACCGTTGCGGAATCGTCCGCCGGTCGCCACGAATCGCATTGCAGGACCTTTGTTGCCCCGGCTTGCCAAGCATGCAGTTGATACCCGGGGTCGTGGCTTCACGGTGATGGAAAGGGCTGCTCGACCCGCTGCTCCTGCTTGAGCAGGTCGAGCGGCACCACGCCCATATCGATGGTCGCGACACTCGTGCTCATGTCGTTGACCAGAATGACCGGTGGAGCGCAGACACCGAAGGTCATCTCGCTGCTGTTGGCCAAAGGGAACAGTTCGAGGCCGGTGGCTTCATGGCCCAGCGCCATCACTTTGAGTGCAATATCAGACCCCCGGGGTATGACGATGGTCCGTCGGGCGTCGGAATCGGCTCGCGTTGAATCGGCCACAACGAAGTCCAGCTGAATGTTCAGCCATGGAACGTGGCCTGAAGTTTCCGGCCGGCTGTGGGGCGACCAATAGAATGGGAACGTAGGATCGCTCCACTGCACGGATCGAAAATTCTTGAGCTCCAGCAAACGCCCCTGCACGGGCGTGACACCGTCGCGTATCAACATCAGCTCGTCAGACGGAGCCTCGATCGTGCTGCGTATTCTGAGATCCAGACCATTGGTCTTCAACGCATTCAGGTAGCTTTCCGACGGAACCACCTTCAGATAGATGGGCGCGGCACCGGCGTTGGCTTCGAAGCACAACACGCGGTTTGCCCAGGACTGTGTGGCGATCGTGAAACCTGGTGTCAGTGCATACCACTGGCTGGAATTGACCCGATCAATCGACTTCATCATTGCGGGCACTTGCCTGACGTAGAGTTCGTACTCCCCGTTGAAATTCGTGTCGCGCCTGTCACTCACTGTCATCGAGGCGCACTTGACCGACTGGCTTGCCGCCTGTCCGCAGGCCAGGATGCCAAGGAGCCACACGCACGTGGTCAGCGCAGTCACAAGATGGCTCGAACGGCGCCTTGCCTCGATCCGCGTCTTGCCGGTCAGGGCTTTCGGATCCTGAATTTCAGAGCGTGCGGGACGCGAGCTCGGGGTCGGGAATGTCATCGTGTCGCCTGCATACGGTTGTCGCTTCGAATCTGGCAAACCAGCTTCATGCGCTGGAATGCCTTGGCTGGGTCGCGGTCCGGCAAGGTGTATTCCGCTTCGCATACATTGCGATTCCACCTGGCTCGCAGAAGCCCCTTGTCTTGCTGCAGAAAGAGCATGGCGCGCCCCTTGACATCGGTGATGCCGAGTTGCCGCCCGTCTGCATCTTCTACGGACGCCGCGAGCGGCAGAGGGATGCCGTTCGACGCGATGAGCTCGAACTGGACGCGCCGGCCGGTCGAGCCTTTGAATACGATCAAGGGGACGGCGCCGCGTCGCGGCACCACATGCTGCGAGGTCTGCTCGATTTCGATATCGCTGTCGGTCTTGCGGGTATCGACACCAACCTGATTGCGCGCATACGGCACAAGGTAAGGCACTATCCCATAGCCGTTCGCGCCTGTCGTGCCGCCGCCCTGCAGGCCGACATGGCGGGTGTCGGCGATCTGAACCAGTCCGAACGTCTCGCCTGCGGAATGTCCAAAGTTGATCCCGCCGCCATGCGCCACCGCCACGCCATTGGCCGTAAACGACGCGCTCTGGTAGCCCTTGCCTTGACTCACTGATGCGCTGACTTGCGCGGCGGGAAGCCGACCCGACAGACTGCCGGATGTTGCCACCTGGGTATCCTTGTTTGCATACAGCGAATAGTAGATATCCCGTTCGACGGGCAACGCGCCGTTCAGTCCCAAGGACATCGAACTGCCGCCCGTGTTGCCGTCGCTGTAGTAGCTCGTCGCCGTCGGCGCGTGGCGTCCGGTGCCCAGCGGTGCTGACAGTGTCAGCATGGCTCGTGTGTCGGACCCTGCCCGATACGAAAAGCCGCCTGGGTAGGATGCGTTGATGTCACTCGTATGAGAAAGGGAAAAGTTATAGGCGACCGAGCCCCACGTATTGCTGTAGCCCGTTTGTAGCGTGCGTCGATTTCCGCTGGAATTCCAGTAAGTCTGGTCATTGGCGCTCAGGTAGACGCTGCCGAGCCGTTCGCCCAGTTGCTGATAGACGCTGACATTGAAACTGGTCCGCATGCGGACGGCGGCATAGGCGTAGGCACCGTTGCCGACAGAGTCAGCAAGTCCGCGTTCGTCGACGTGATTCTGAAACGTGCGAAATCCTTCTGACGAATATCGGTAGCCTGCCAGCGTGAAGTTCGTGTTGGTGCGAGTAAACGTCTTGTTGTAGAGCAGGCGAATGCTTTGGCCGCTGGTAGTCGCGCCTTGCACATTGCTGCGTGACTGCGTCAGGTCGGTAGACAGGGCGCCCCAGAAGGTATTGACGGCGCCGCCCAGGTTGATGGCATGAAACCCGCTGCTGGCCTGCACGCCGCCAAACGCCGTAAAGTTTTCTCGAGCGCCCCAGGCCAGCGTGCCGGCGAATACCGCAGGATGGGGGCGGGCGTCCGCGCGGGTGCCGCCATCGTACTGGCCCAGCGCGGCGTGATACCGCAGCGCGTCGGCTCGCACCATCATGGGCAAGGCGCCGAATGGCTGTCGGGTCACTCGACGCCGTCCACCCGCCTCGATGAGGGTGATTTCCAGTTCGCCGTTTGAACCGGATGGGTAGAGATCATCAATCACGAAGGGTCCGGGCGACACCGGTGTACTGCTCAGCAGATAGCCATTCTGGCGGATTTCCACCGTCGCATTGGTCTCGGCGATGCCACGTACCACCGGCGTGTAGCCGCGCTCATTGAAAGGCAGCATCGATTCGTCAATTCTTAGCGACATCCCGCGGATGCGCACGGAATCGAACACCTGGCCATCGGTAAACAGCTGCCCAAGTGTCAGCTGCGCCTGCAGCGCATCGATGTCGCGTTGCACATAGGTGCGATTGCTGGAAAACGCTGTCCCTCCGAAGGTGCTGCTGACGACATTGGAGTCGTTGCGCAACCGCCAGGCACCCAGGTTGACGCCGTTGCGCAGTCCCACGAACGTGTTGCTGACCGGTGCTGTGTTGTCGCGCCAGTCGCGACGGGTATTGGCGCTGTAGTTGGTGAATGCCACCGTTGCGCCGGCATCCCACTTGGATGGGTCCACCCGGCGGCTGGCATTCGGGCGCATCCACGCTTGCGGCACGCTCAGCAGCAACAGCAGGCGATTGGGCTGGTAGTCGAACTGATACTCGGGAATCAGGCGGGGCAGGTCCACGCAGGGCGCGGTGGCTTCCAGCCCTTGTTCGATCCCGCGGCTGCGCAAGCGATTCACCTCGACGCCGAAGTCTTCCAGTGCGGACATGGTGAGGCAGGGTACGAGCTTGCCCAGTGCATCGTCGCGCACGAAACTGATGTTGTGCCGCCCGGCCGACACGCGATTGATGGCAACGTCCAGCCAATAATTGCGCGGCAACACACCATTGCCTTTGAGGAACTCTTCAAGATCGCTTGGCGGGATACTGCCGGTCAGGAATTGGGAGTTGAATCCGCTTGCACGCGCGCGCGTCGCACCAGGGGCGAAGTCGGCGCCGAGCGTCGATGAGGGCTGCGTGCCAGGCGCGGGCTGGGCAAAGGCGCCGCCGGATGCCACGGCGCACGCGGCCAGCGCGATCCGGCGCGTGCGAAGAAGCGCGAATAGGCGGCGAGGCATGTCACGGCACCTTGGTAACGACCGGCGATGCGTACGCCGTGGCGTTCGGCTTCAACGACACCTGAAAGACGTCATCACCTCCGTAATCGTTGATGCTGGTGAAGTTCACCAGCAGGTCATCGCTGACGGCAGCTGCATTCAGCGGAAACCGGTGCGTGCCCTGTGGGCCGATCATTTGGCCGTCCGCCAACGTGTGTGCACGGTCACCGTCGCCGGTACGAATCCCGACCATGGACACGTGGAAGGAAGTGGGGTTGGTCACTTCGATGGCTGTCCCATCCGGACCACTGACACGTCGCCAGATCAGCGCGCGGGGGGCGTCAGCCACGTTCCCCTTCAAGCCGCGCGGACGGTAGAACACCTTGACCGCATGACGGACTGCCAATTGCAGGACATTTTCGCTTGCCGGGTTGCGCGGGATGTCCTGTACGTAAAGCCACGCAACGGATTCCCGGTCTTCGGGCAGCCCGCTACCTTCGTACAGAATGCGCAGCAACTGCGAGCTTTGCGGCGGGATACGCGCCAGGGGAGGGACCAGCGCAAAGGGCGCATCGTCCTTGTCGTCGGAAGACGCCATCCACGATTGGATCAATGCTTCTTCCATGCCGTCGTTTCTGACCAGCATCGTGGCTTCCTTGTTGGAAGCGTCGAAGATGACCCGGGTTGCCTGAAGCACGATCGCGGCGCGTGCCGCGGGAGCTGATACAGAAAGGACGATGGCCAGTGCCAGCGACCGCAGCGCCATCATCAGGATGCATGGGCGAGACAAGACGGGTCTCCTCAGAAGTGAAGGGGGATAGGAGAGTATTACGGCGCGCGGCTGGCGCCCTGTATGCGGTGCTTAACGTACAGACGGGACCGCGTGGGTCCCGTCTGGCGATGCCTGGGCGGGACGCGTGCTTATTCGTAGCGCAGCGTGAACGGCAGTGATGCGTTGGCAATCCCGGGAACGATCGCGCCCGTACCGTTGCGGACATACATCGCACGCAGGTTCATCGTCCCCTTGCCGTTGGCAATGTTTCCGGTGACCGGAGCCTGACTGCTTTGGATGTTGATCAGCTTTTCATCCTGGAACAGGGCAATGGCGACCCCTGCTGCGGCGCCGGTGCCGCCGGCGATCTTGAGCGTTCCAAGTGCCGTGTTGTCGATGTCGCTGTTCTTGGCATTGAAGGACACGGTAAATTTCGTGGGGGCGCCACCGCCGGTGCCTCCCGATTTCGCGTTGCCGCAGTCGAAGGTCAATGTGACATTGGCGCCGGTGCCGGCCGGCACGCCTGCGCCACCGCTGAATGCGGTGCCTGCGGTTCCGATGTCCGTTGCGGCCACCGTCCCCAGGTTGACTTCGATACCGTCGGTTTTCGCGGGCAGGTTCGCGACACCGCCCGACACTGTGGAGCTCGAAACCGAGCAGCCCGTGTCGACGATCGTCCCCTTGAAGTTGATGGTGTTCGCTGACTGCGCGGACGCAGTGAAAGGCAAGGCAGCAAACAGAGTGGCGACGAGGGCAAACTTTTTCATAATGGGCACCGTTTGAGTCAAGGTTGGCTCGGTGCAAAAACAAATGCGTTGCCAGTCGAAGTGTTGGCGGCGCGTTGTCTGCATCGATGGTGAAATGATGCAGGCCACGGGAATCCCCGAACATCGTAAAAAATCTAAAAATCAGAATGTTGTCAGAGGTCTGTCTGCCAACGCGCCGATGCCTGGAATTTGGACGAATTACGATTTTCACGTCTGACGTGGATGACTCACCATCGGCGCACTCGCCGCGCGTCCCGACTGTCCTTGCCCATCCGATCCTCTGTCGGGACTCTCCCCCGGCGTTGATGCTGCCCGCTACTGGCGCGGCCCGTCATCGCCGGCCCTGGGGGCGGTGCGAGATTTCCGAGAAAGAACGTGCTCAGTTCCGAACCCCCTGTGGGACCGACTTGCCAATCCGATGACCGCAGTGCGTCCCACCAGTCGTTCCTGTATCTCAGTGGCGTGGCGTTGACGATATGCAGTCTGCTCGTGGTCGCGCTTGTCAACGACCCTGGCAGCCCATCCCGGATTGCGCCTGACCTTGCAGTTGCGGGCCTGGCCACTGTTGCGTTGTGCTGCACGCGTGCCGGCCACCCTCGTGCCGCGGCGTTGCTGCTGATGTGGAGCGTCTGGGCGGCCTGCAGCCTGCGCCTGCCGATCACGGGTGGGCTGGCGTCCCCCGCGCTGCTGACGTATCCCCTCGTGATCGGGTTGACAGCCCGGCTGGCGGGCAGATCCAATGCGCGGGCGCTCGCCTGGGCGTCGGCTCTTGTCGTCGTGATGCTGATGGTGCTTCATGTGACACAGACGCTCGTGGAACCGCTTTCGCTGGCGGGGCACATGACCGTTCCTTACGCCGCGACATTGCTCGCGTTGTCGGCATGGACGACCTGCTGCCTCGTTGTCGCGCAGAAGCGTCAGTTGGAGCAACTGCGCCGACGGCTGGACGAGTCGCAAGTGCTGGAGCGCGAACTGAACGCGATGCGAAGGGCGGTGGAAAAACATCCGGACAGCATTGTCATTACCGATCGGCGGGGCCGGATCGAATACGTGAATGATGCCTACCTGAAGCGCGCGGGGTGGCGACGCGACGAGGCGGTAGGCCATCTGTCGGCAGTGCGTTCGAACAACGGCTTGAGCGTTCTTCAGAAAGCGAGCCTGGACACTGTCCTTGCACGAGGTGAATGTTGGGCCGACGAGGTCATCAACCGTCGCCGGAGCGGCGAAGAGATCGTAGAGGCGGTCACTGTCGTGCCGCTGCGCAGCCTGACGGGCGACACGACCCATTACGTCGAATACAAGGAGGATGTCACCGAATTGCGTCGGGCTACCGAAGAAATGCGCCGGCTGAGCCGCTACGATCCGTTGACCGGCCTGCCGAATCGGCAATGGCTATTCGAGCGGCTGTACGCGATCCATGCAGTGGAAGGCGGCCAGGCATCCCGGCCACGTGTACTGTTGCTGCTCGACATCGATCGCTTCACCAGTTTCAATGAGCTCTACGGAATCGCAACCGGCGATCGGCTGTTGCGCACCGTGGCGACGCGCCTTCGGCGGCTGGCGGGCGATAGCGCCGCGGTCGCCCGAATTGCCGCCGACGAGTTCGCCGTGTTGCTTGAGGACGTCGACGCAGACCCTCGCCGGGGCGAACGTGAAGCGCGCACGATGGCCGAGGCATTCATGATCGAGTTGCAACGGCCCTTGATGTTCGAAGATGAACCGTTGAGCGTCAACCTGAGCGTCAGCGTCGGTGCGACATGTTTTCCCGTGAGGCCTCACGACACCGCCGAGGCTGCCTTGGGGCGTGCCAGCACTGCGCTGCGCCGTGCACGACTGTCGGGAGACGGACGTCTGGCCATGTTCGAGCCGTCCATGGCCGAAACCGCCGTGAGGCGCTCGCGCCTGGAAGACGAGTTGCGGCGCGGCATCCTGGCGGGCGAATTGCAGTTGTATCTGCAATTGCAAGTGCGCCCGGCAGGGGAGGTGGCCGGTGCGGAAGTGCTGGTGAGATGGCAGCACCCCCAGGACGGCTTGATCTCCCCTGCGGCGTTCTTGCCGATCGCGGAGGCAACGGACCTCATTCTCATGCTCGATCGATGGGTGTTGGCGCAGGCGTGTCTGTTGCAGTTGCGGCTGAAGGCGGAAGGCCGTCGGATGCGGTTGTCCGTCAATGTCAGCGCTCGGCAGTTCCAGCAGGGCGATTTTGCCGAGCAGATCATTGACACGCTTGACCGGACCGGCGCGGATCCTGGGTTACTGACGCTCGAGCTGAATGAAAACGTGTTGGTGGCTGATCCTGATGACGTGCTCGCGAAGATTCACAAGCTATCGGCGTTCGGGATCGAATTTGCGCTCGACGATTTCGGCACGGGTTTTTCGTCGCTCTCTTACTTGAAGCGCATGCCTATCCACGAGATCAAGATCGATCGGTATTTCGTGCAGGATGCGCCGGTGGATGCCGCGGGGGCTTCGTTGTTGGAAAGCATTTTGCGCGTGGCGCACAGCTATGGATTGCGTGTGGTGGCGGAGGGCGTCGAGACGCTTGAACAGGCGCAATTTCTGAGAGACCGTGTTCCCGACATCATTTGCCAGGGCTACCTTTTCCATCGGCCTGCGCCGGCATCCGACTGGCTGGAGCCGGTCTCGGGTACGTCGGAGGTGGCTGCCAGCTGACGGTCTGCGACGGGCTTACGGTACACTCTTCACTATCATGTCCAAGTGCTTGTGGCGTCTCCTGCTCACCCTTTCGTTGCTGCTGACCTTGCCGATGCAGGGGTATGCCGCTGCGCGGATGACGGCATGCGACGCGGTCTTGGCCGGTGCCTTGGCAGGTGCGGGGGCGCGGTCGATGGCCCATGACGCGGGTCGGCGCGACATGTCTGCGCATCATGAGGACGTGCACAACCCGTCGCCGCACAATGGCCTGCAACGCGGCGCAGTTGAGCGCCACGGCATGCAACACGACGGCATGCATTACGACGGTATGCAACACGACGGCATGCAACACGACGGCATGCACCACCCTGGCATCCAGGGCGGCACACACGGTGGCGCTGACGACGGGATCCAGGGTGGCACACACACCGCTCATGGCGCCAGCTGCATGGGCTGCACGCCGTGCAGTCCTGGGGCGGCGCCGACTTGCATGAGTCCCATTACCAGTCCTTCGGTCTCGTTGCGGGTCATCCCCACGCTTCTTGTCGCACCCGCATCGCCCGACCTGGCGCTCCCCGAGCGCCCTCCCCAAGCTTTCCTCGCGTAGCGGATCGACTCCTCCTGATCGTCGCCGGCGCTTCGCGCCCTGGCACCGGCTGAGTCATTCCGCGTTCGTTGCGTTCGTTCCTGTCGTTGTTGACGACGGCGGGTTCCCACGACGTTCCGTGAGGACATCATGTTTCATCCCATCATTTCATCCATCCAGGCGTGGGCGATAGCGCTTGCCGTCGGGGCGACGAGTTCTGCGTCGGCTCAGGCAGTGCTGCCTGCCACGGCTTCGCCTGCCGCGGCTTCGCCCGCCGCGGTCGCTGCACCCGCACCCGCACCCGCACCGGCAGGTGTACCCGCAACGGCGACCGCGCCTGCGCCTGCCTACCGATCGGCATTCGACGACTACCGCAGTTTTGCCGATCAGCCTGTTGGCGGCTGGGCAGCGGCCAACCGCGACGCGGCCGATATCGGCGGCTGGCGGGCCCATGCCAAGGCGGCGCATGCGCCTGCCGATCGCGGAGCCGTAACGCCGCCCGGTGGTAGAGGCACAGCCCCAGCGGCAGCTCATGGCAGCGATAGCGTCCGCCATCCTGCAGATCTCCAGCATGCCGGGCATGCCGATCAGACTCCCTCGGCAACAGGGGCCCGCCCATGACCGCGCTGCGAAGATCCCCCACGCCGGCCCGAAGTTTTCCACGCACAGCGTTGGTCCTTGCCCTGACATTCGCCATGGCTGGCTGCGCTTCGGTGGACATTGACCGGGTCGTCGGGACCAGCAATGACGACGCTGCCGACTTCACCCTGGGGGAATTGCAACTGGCGCGCACGCCCGCCCAGCAGCGCGACCGCGAAGCCGCGGCGCAAGGCCTGCTCGCCCAGCCCCTGGACCAGAACGCCGCAGTGCAGCTGGCGCTGCAGAACAGCCCGCAGTTGCAGGCCTTGCTGGCCCAGGCGTGGGCCGATGCGGCCAATGGCGCGCAGATCGGCCGGCTGCCGAATCCGGTGTTCGACTTCGAGCGCATGCGCACGGTGGACGAACTGGAGTTTGGCCGGTTGCTGGCCTTTGGTCTGCTGGATCTGATTACCTTGCCGCAGCGCTACGGCATTGCACAGCGGCGGACGGCGCAGGCCACGCTTCGTTTGACGCGTGACGTGGTGGCGCACGTGACGCAGGTGCGGCAGGCCTGGGTTCGTGCAGTGGCCGCCGAACAATCGGTGGCCTACGCCAAGCAGGTGAACGATGCGGCGCAGGCGAGCGCCGAGCTAGGGCGTCGCATGCAGGCGGCGGGCAATTTCAGCCGTCTCGAACGGGCGCGTCAGCAGGCGTTTTATGCGGACGCGGCCACGCAGTGGGCGTCCGCCAGGCAGACTGCGACGGCCACGCGCGCGCAGCTGGAACGGTTGCTGGGGCTGACCGAAGCGCAGGCCGCCCGGCTGCAATTGCCGGCGCGTTTGCCGGATCTGCCCAAGACGCCGACGTCGCCCGAGCGTGCCGCCAGCACGGCCAGCGCGGCGCGGCTGGACGTGCGGCTGGCGCAGGCGTCGTATGAAGCGGCGGCCCGGGCGCAAGGATTGACGCGCATCACGAGCCTGACCGACATCGAACTGGGCGTGCGCCACGACACGATGTTCGACCGGGGCGAGGGCGGGTCGACCCATCGCAATGGCTACGAGGTGAGCGTGCGACTGCCTCTATTCGACGATGGCAGCCTGCGCCGTGATGCGATCGGTGCGCAGACACTGGCGCTGACACATCAGCTCGAAGCCACCTTGCGGGCAGCGGGCAGCCAGCTGCGCGAATCCTATGGCGCCTACCGGACGGCGTATGACATTTCGCGCCACTATCACGACGAGGTGGTGCCGCTGCGCAAGCTGATCGCCGAAGAAAACGTGCTTCGCTACAACGGCATGTTCATCAGCGTGTTTGAACTGCTGGCGGACACCCGCGCGCAGGTCAACAGCGTGATCGCCGCGATCGATGCGCAGCGCAACTATTGGCTGGCCGATGCCGCCTTGCAGGCGGCGATCGTCGGCGTGCCGCTGTCGGGCAACACGGCGCCGACCGCCGGGGTCGCAGGAACGCCAGGCGGCGCCATGCTGGCCGCACAAGGAGGCAGCGATGCGGCGCATTGATTGCACAAGCCAGACCTCGATTTCCATCAATCCTTCGCACAGGAGGGCGGCATCATGACCTCCCGCAGAGCTTTTCTGAAATCCGCCGGCCTGGCCGGTGGCGCGGTGGCGGCCGGCGGCGTCAACCGGGTTGCACTGGCTGGCCTGCCTGAACTGGTCTCGCAGACGTCCGCCGCCACCGCCGCGCCTCTGGTACCGGACACGGGCAGGCCCTATCGCCCGGTGGTCACGCTGAACGGATGGAGTTTGCCGTGGCGCATGCAGGATGGCGTGAAGGAATTCCATCTGGTGGCCGAGCCCGTGGTGCGCGAAATGGCGCCGGGCATGAAGGCGCACTTGTGGGGCTATAACGGCCAGTCACCGGGTCCGACGATCGAGGTGGTGGAGGGTGACCGCGTGCGTATCTTCGTGACGAACCGGCTGCCCGAGCACACCAGTGTGCATTGGCATGGCCAGCGCCTGCCCAACGGCATGGATGGCGTGTCCGGGCTCACGCAGCCCAGCATTCCGTCGGGCAAGACCTTCGTGTATGAGTTTGTCGCACGCCGGCCCGGCACCTTCATGTACCACCCGCACGCCGACGAAATGGTGCAGATGGCGATGGGCATGATGGGCACCTGGATCACCCATCCCAAGGCGCCGCATCCGCTGATCGACGAGGTGGATCGCGACTTCGTGTTCCTGCTCAATGCCTACGACATCGATCCCGGGTCGTACACGCCCAGGATCATGACCATGCTGGACTTCAATCTGTGGACCTGGAACAGCCGCGTGTTTCCTGGCATCGATTCATTGAACGTGCGGCAGAACGACAAGGTCCGCATTCGCGTGGGCAACCTGACCATGACCAACCACCCCATTCATGTGCATGGCCATGAGTTCGTCGTGACAGGCACCGATGGCGGGCCGACGCCGCGTGCGGGGCGCTGGCCGGAAGTCAGTGTGGATGTCGCAGTGGGCCAGATGCGGCAGGTGGAGTTTGTTGCGGATGAGGAGGGCGACTGGGCGCTGCATTGCCACAAGAGCCATCACACCATGAACGCGATGGGGCATGACGTGCCCACGATGATCGGTGTCGACCATGGCGATGTGGCGCGGCAGATCACCGGGCTGATTCCGGACTACATGGTCATGGGCGAACGCGGCATGGCCGACATGGCCGAGATGGAAATGCCGCTGCCCGACAACACCTTGCCAATGATGTCAGGCACGGGGCCTTTCGGATCGCTGGAGATGGGCGGCATGTTCAGTGTGTTGAAGGTACGACGGGATCAGCCGCGCAACGACTACCGCGATCCCGGCTGGTTCAAGCATCCACTCGGAACGGTGGCCTATGAATACACCGGTGTCGTGCCCGAGCCTGCGCGTGCGCGTCCGGCCGCCATGCCGCCCACCGGTGCCGGCGCCGCGGGTGTGGATGTCCGAATCCGCAAACCGCAAGGCCATCAGGGTCATTGATCAAGGAAACTATCTCATGTCCAACTTTCCACATTCCGCCGCCAAGCTGGCCTTGGCGATGTTGATCTTCACCAGCACCGCGGTGTCACCGGCCTGGGCCGCTGGCCAACATGGCGGCGGTCATCCTGAATCGCCCATCGGCCAACCGGGTGTTCCGGCACAAGCGTCGCGCACCATTGACGTCGAGATGACCGACACCATGCGTTTCCACCCGGCGCGGCTGGACGTCAGGAAGGGCGAGACGCTGCGGTTGCGGGTCAAGAATTCCGGCCAGATCAAGCACGAACTGGTGCTGGGCACGCAGGCTGAATTGCAGGCCCATTACGAGCAGATGAAGCGCTTTCCGGGCATGGAGCATGAAGATCCGTCCATGGTGAGTGTTGCGCCGGGACAAATCGGTGAGATTGTGTGGAAATTTACCGAAACGGGAACGGTAGACTTCGCGTGCCTTCAGCCCGGGCATTTCGAATCCGGCATGGTCGGGCACGTCGCGGTGGCGGGCGGGGCGGGCGATGCCAGCAACCAAAGCGCGTCCTCCGCGCGCCCGACCGGGGCCGCGCACCGGCATTGAGCCCGGGCAGTATCCAACGTTCAGTGCACTGACGTTTGGCACCCATATCTTTCGCGTGACGAAGCGCTGCCCACTGAAATTTGCGCGGTGTTCTGACCAGGTCCGCCGTGTACTGATTATTTCTGAACCTCTGTTTATTTCTCTTAGCTTTCGAAGGATGAAGATCATCATGTTTGAACAACGACGTCTCGTGCAATGCCTGCTCGGCGCCGTGCTCGCCACCGCGGCCGTATCCACCTTTGCCCAGCAACCGCGCATGTCGCCCGAACAATTGGCCATGAACCACGTGCCGGCCGAAGCGCCCAGCTGGGTCGAAGGCGAAGTGCGTCGCATCGACGCAGACAACCGCAAGCTGACACTGCGTCATGGCGAAATTCGCAACCTCGACATGCCTGGCATGACGATGGTGTTCCGTGTCCAGGAAGGCGTGGCGCTCGACAACGTCAAGGTCGGCGACAAGGTGCGGTTCACGGCCTTGAACGACAACGGCCAGGTCGTGGTGACGCAGTTGCAGTCCGCGAACTGATCGCCGCCGTCCGAATCACAGCGGACCGTCAGCTGCGAACCGGTGACCGGGGGGCCAGCACTGCCGCTGGCCTCGACCGAACCGCCCCTCCTTGCGCGCACGGGTTTGGTGCCGCCCGGCCCCGATCCGGTGCGGCGTTCACTGAACGCGTCCACCAGCGCCGAGCCAGCCAAGGCCATTCCCAGTACCAGCACCCGCTGGCATATCGTTTGCTTTGCTTCCCACCAGAGTAGAAGCAGTTAGCACGAGCCACAACGGGCGCCGCCCCGCATCGGCTTGTACGGGACATTGCTCTCACGGCCTTCGTCGGTCAGATCGACGCGCGCCGTGCGCCGCCATGGCGGTTGTATGCGACAGCGATCGTGTGCAACAGGGCTTCGAGATGTCTTTCGGTCAGACCGTGATCCCGATTTCCTTGCACCCGCGATCCATCCATCCAGCCGCTGGCGGGGAGCGCTCGCGTGCCGGCGACATCCGTGCCGCGATGCGTTGATCAGCGTTGAGCTCTCAGCTTTCAATTGGATGGATTCCCCATGCTCGTGACCCAACAACCCGTATTGCGCCGTTTCTGGTATGCCCTGGTCCCGCTGACCGATCTCGATGACGGTCCCAAGCCTTTCACCCTGTTGGGCCAGCCTCTGGTTTTGTGGAAGAACGGCGAAGGCGAGCCGGTTGCCCTGGAAGACCGGTGCTGCCACCGCACCGCCAAGCTGTCCAAAGGCTTTGTTGAAGAAGGCAGGATCGTGTGCGGCTATCACGGCTGGACCTTCAACGACGCCGGTGCCTGTGTGCGCATTCCGCAAGCGGCTGACAAGCCCATTCCAAAAAGCTGCCAGGTCAAATCCTTCCGCTGCCAGGCGAAATACGGCTATGTATGGGTCGCGCTGGATGATCCGTTGCAGCCGATTCCCGACTTTCCGGAAGACGCGGATCCGGCCTATCGCCGCATCTTCCAGTTCTATGAAAAGTGGAAATCCAGCCCGCTGCGCTTCATGGAAAATTCCTTTGACGCTGCCCACTTCAGCTACGTGCATCGTGCCAACTTCGGCATTTACGAGCAGCCCAAGCCGCAGGTATTCGAGATCAAGGAGTCCGAATGGGGCTTCGAGGCGCACACCATCGTGCCGATTCGCAATCCCGACAACGGCTTTCGGGTGACCGGCAGCAGCGAGCCTTTTACGGAACGCCACCTGTACAACCGATGGCACATGCCGTCGGTGCGCCGCTTCGGCTGCATCTACGCCCAGACCGGCCGCCATCACATCATCTACAACTGCGCTACGCCCATCGATGACGGCACGATGGTGCTGGTGCAATGGCTGTACCGCAACGACACCGAGGCGGACTGCTCGACCGAAGAACTGATCGCCTGGGACCAAGCCATCGTCGACGAAGACCGCGACATCCTGGAAGCGACCGACTACGACGCCTGCGTCGACACCAGCCGCCGCGTCGAACAGCACATGGAATCCGACAAACCCGGCCTGCTGATGCGCAAGATGCTCCTCGGCCTGCTGCACGCCCACGGCGAAGAAGAAGTCTATAGGCGGTGATCCCCCCTGGGCGCTGCGCGCCTCCCCCCAGGGGGCGGCACTGGCGGACTGGCGGAGCCAGATCCGCTGTGCCCCAGGTGGGCTGTGGCAACAAGTCGAGGCGGTGTTGCGCCTGAGGTGCTGACGTTTGAGGGAGCCGCCGCATCCCTGCTGGGCACAGCGGATCTGGCTTTGCCAGTCCGCCAGTGCCGCCCCTGGGGGAGGCGCGCAGCGCCCAGGGGGTACAATCAACTGATGAATGTCCGCGAATATTATGAACACGCGCTGGCCGAGCGCGGTTTTGCCGAAGATCCCGCTCAACGCAAGGCGATTGATCGGCTGCAACGCTATTACGATGAATGGGTCAGCTTCAAGGCGTTGCGTTCAAGCGCGATCAAGCGCTTGCTGAACCGGCCGGGCGTGCCACGCGGCGTCTATATGTGGGGCGGTGTGGGTCGCGGCAAGAGCTTCCTGATGGACGCCTTCTATGCCACGGTCCCCGTCAAACGCAAGACGCGCGTGCACTTTCATGAATTCATGCGCAGCGTGCATCGCCAGCTCGACGACGTGAAGGGCATGTCCGACCCGCTGGACGAAGTGGCCAAACGTATTTCGCGGCGTTATCGCCTGATCTGTTTCGACGAGTTCCATGTATCGGACGTGGCCGACGCCATGATCCTGTACCGCCTGCTGGTCGGGCTGTTCGCCAATGGCACGTCGTTCGTCATGACGTCGAACTACGAACCCAGCACCCTGTACCCCGACGGCCTGCACCGCGACCGCACCTTTCCGGCCATCAAGCTGATCCAGGAAAAGATGGACGTGCTGAACGTGGATTCGGGCACCGATTACCGCCGCCGTATCCTCGAGCAGGTCAACCTGTATCACACGCCGCTGGATGCTGCCGCCGACGCTGCCTTGAAGAAGGCCTTTACCGACATCGCGGAAACGTCGCTGGACACGCCGGTGCTGCGGATCGAACACCGCGAAGTCCACGCCAAAATGCGCGCGGGCGGGGTGGTGTGGTTCGACTTTGCCACCCTGTGTGGCGGACCGCGGTCACAGAACGATTACCTGGAACTGGCTAGCCAGTTCCACACGGTGATCCTGTCGGGCGTGCCGCAGATGGGTCCGCGCCAGTCATCCGAAGCGCGCCGGTTTACCTGGCTGATCGACGTGCTGTACGACCACAAGGTCAAGCTGATCATCTCGGCAGCGTGCGAGCCAGAAGGGCTGTACACCGAAGGCGCGCTGGCCAACGAGTTTCACCGCACCGTGTCCCGCCTGCTTGAAATGCAGTCGCGCGAGTACCTGGAGTCTGAACGCCGCGCCACCGTCGTGCTGTAAGCCGACCGCTTCCGTCAGCCGTTTGGCGCCCGACCTGCCACGGGTGCTTACTGAATTTGCCGGATGGCACAGACTTCGCAATCCTTGAATCATGGATAGCTAGTAGTCTGTGCCCCTTCGGGCAGGTTTTGAACAAAGGAAGACACGGCATTGTTTCATGTATGGGTGCGAGCGGCACTGACCACGGTCATCGTCTTGCTGGTGGTCGCCGCGTGTGGCGGCAAGGAGCCTTCGCAGCGGCAGGCGTTCATCGCCTTTTTGCAGACGCGCGTACTCGACGTGACCGGCACCCGTGTGCCCGAACTGACGCCGGAAGAAAAGGCCAAGTTCGGTCACTACGCCAATGATTATTCGATCATCACGCAATTTCATGCCGGGATGAACGCCAACGTCACCCGTCCGAACAATGAGCTGGCCAAGATCACGGCGCTGCGCACGGTGGGCGAGATCGTTGAGCAACGCAAGCAGATTGCGGACGCCAAGGCGCAGATGGCCAAGCTGAGCGCGGCGCTGGATGCCGAACAGCGCAAGGCCGACGCAGTGCATGCCAAGCTCAAGCATCCGGAAGACGTCAAGCCTGTGTTCGACGCGGCGTACGCCAAGCTCGTGACCGTGCCGGCCGAAGCTTACCGCGCGGTGTTTCCCGCCATCGACAACATGTTCGGCAGTTCGCTCAAGGTGTCGGATTACGTGCAGACGCACCGCAATCTGATCGACGTGGACGGCACCACCTTGCGCGTGGCGGATCCTGCCACCAAGAAAGAACTGGGCGCCTTGCTGGACCAGCTGACCGCGGACAGCGAGAAGGTCAACGCCGCGCAGCGCGCCATGCAGGAAGTCGTGCACGGCGAGTAGCACTCGCCCGGTAGCACCGCCGAGCAGCACCCGCCGAGTATCGCCTGCCGCCAGCGCGGCAACGGCCCTCAGGACTTGGGCTCGTCCCCGACCCATCCTTCACCCCCCGGCGGTCGCTGCAGCATGGGCCGGTGGAAAATCTCTCCCAACCCTGCGTAATACGGTCCGCCCAGGCGCGCGATCGGCCGCATTTTCACGCTGTCGACCCGGCTGCCGTCATAGATTTCCGGCGACAGATGGAAGGCGACGACCTCGCCAATGAACAGCGTATTCACGCCTCGACCCAGCACAATGACCTGGTCCAGCTTGCACTCCATCTGCACGGGCGTCATGGCAATGCGTGGCACCTTGATGCGGTGGCTGGGCAGCAGCGCAATGCCCAGGGCCTCGCATTCGCTGACGTCGGGCGGGTAGTTCGCGGCGCTGGCGTGCATGGTTTCCATCGTGCTTTCGGTCGCCACATTGACGACGAACTCGCCTGTTTCTCGAATGTTGCGCGCCGTGTCCTTGACCTCGCCCTCGCGCGCGGCGATGTTGATCGCAAGCATGGGCGGGCTGGTCGCCACGTAGTTGTAGGAGCTGAATGGGGCAGCATTCACGCGCCCGTCCGGCCCCAGCGAGGTGATCCATGCGATAGGCCGCGGCGCGGTGCACCCGATCAACAGCCGGTAGGCCTGCGCCGTGTCCAGGCCTTCGCCATCGACCAGGATGAAATCGTCCAAGGGAGAGGTGTCCGGGGCAGAAGCGTCCGGGGGCAGGCCGGACGGGCGCGATGGGCCCTTGAAAGTCGTCATGCGCGGCTCAGGGCGCCGTCAGGTTCAGGGATTTGAGCAGGGGCTTCATCGTGTTCAGGTCCTGCTGCACGAAGGTCAGCGTCTCTGGGGGCGTCTTCGTCATCAGTTCCACACCCTGTGTCGCCATGAATTTCTGGTATTCCGGGTCGGCGTTCACCGCCGCGACGGCCTTGTTCAGCGTCTCGATCACAGCCGGCGGCGTGCCCTTCGGCGCGGCCAGGGTGTACCAGGTCGACGATTCGGCGCCCGTCACACCGGCTTCGGCAAAGGTCGGCACGTCAGGAAACAAGGGCGAACGCTGCGCCGCGGCGTAGGCGATGGCCTTGATGCGGCCTTCTTTCAGGAACGCCTGGGTGGCCGACAGATTCAGCATGGCCAGTTGCACCTGACCGCCGATCACGTCTTTCAGCGCAGGGACGGCGCCGGGGTAGGGGATGTGGGTCAGGTTGATCCCGGCCCGTTGCTTGAGCAGTTCCCCGGCAAGGTGCGTGGCGCCGCCCGCGCCGGCCGACCCGAAGTTCAGCTTGCCCGGCGATGCCTTGGCTGCGGCGATCACTTCCTTCAAGGTATTGGCGGGCAGGGCCGGGCTGGCCACCATGATGATGGGCTGGTTGGCGACCACGCTGACAAAACTGAAGTCGGCAATGCCGTCGTATGCGATCTTTTCCATCAGCGGCGTGACGACGTGCGTGGCGGACGTGCCCAGCAGCAGGGTGTAGCCGTCGGGTTTGGCACGCGCAACGACGCTGCCGCCGACGGTGGCGCCGCCGCCGGGCTTGTTCTCCACGACGATGGTCTGCTTCAGGCGGGTTTCGAGCTGCCGGGCAAGCGCACGGGCCAGAATGTCGGCCGGGCCGCCCGCGGCGTAGGGATTGACCAGCGTGATGGCGTGATTCGGGTAGGCATCGGACGCCGCGTTGCCTTGCGCCACGGCGTGGGTGGCGGGCAGCATACAGAGGGAGGCAAGGGCGAGGGCGAGCCCGTGCCGCGATGCAGGAAAGTGGACCATGCGTGTCTCCATTATTGTCGTGATCGCGCGCCTTGCTCGTTTGGGCCAGGGCGGCGTCACGTCACAATACAGGCTGCCACCCCCTGCCGTGAATGCGCTGCGCAGCAATTCCGATATGCGAAACGGGACATGTCGCGGATAAGAAATGGCGGCACCGAAGTGCCGCCATTTTTCTGTTGGACGCAACCGGTCAGCGCTTCAGCTTGGCAAATGCCGCTGCCATCGCGCCGCCAGCCGGTGCGGGCGCCGAACCGCCCCCCGCATTGCGATCCCGGCCGCGGCCGCCGCCACCGCCCCCCGAGCGGCCCGCACCGGCATCGTCGCCGCTACGGCGCGCCACCGGCGCGTCGTCGTTCAGGCGCATGGTCAACGCCACGCGCTGGCGCTGCAAGTCGACTTCCTGCACCTTGACCGTGACGGTCTGGCCCACGCGCACGACGTCGCGCGGATCCTTCACAAACTTTTCCGCCAGGGCCGATATGTGCACCAGGCCATCCTGGTGGACGCCAATGTCCACGAACGCACCAAAGTTGGCCACGTTGGTCACGACGCCTTCCAGCACCATGCCCACCGTCAGGTCCTTCAGGGTCTCGACGCCGTCCATGAAGGTGGCCGTCTTGAACTCCGGCCGCGGGTCGCGACCTGGCTTTTCGAGTTCGCTGAAGATGTCCTTGACCGTGGGCAGGCCAAAGCGCTCATCGGTGAATTGCGTGGGAGACACGCCCTTGAGCGCATCCTTGTTGCCGATCACCGACCGGATGTCGCCCTGGATGCGCGCCAGGATGCGTTCCACCACGGGGTAGGCTTCCGGGTGCACCGACGAGCAATCGAGGGGATTGTCGCCGTTGGCCACCCGCAAGAAACCCGCTGCCTGCTCGAACGCCTTGTCGCCAAAACGCGGCACGTCCTTGAGTTTGGCGCGCGAGCGAAACGCGCCATTCGCGTCGCGCCACGTCACGATGTTCTTGGCCAGGGTGGCGTTCAGGCCCGACACCCGCGCCAGCAACGGCGCCGACGCGGTGTTCACGTCCACGCCAACGGCGTTCACGCAGTCTTCGACGATGCTGTCGAGCATCTTGGCCAGTTCGCGCTGGTTCAGGTCGTGCTGGTATTGGCCCACACCGATTGACTTCGGGTCGATCTTGACCAGTTCGGCCAGCGGATCCTGCAGCCGGCGAGCGATGGACACCGCGCCGCGGATGCTGACATCCAGATCCGGAAATTCATTCGCGGCCAGCTCGGATGCCGAGTAGACCGACGCGCCGGCTTCCGACACCACGATCTTGGTCAGCTTGAATTCCGGGTACCGCTTCATCAGGTCAGCGGCGAGCTTTTCGGTTTCGCGCGATGCCGTCCCGTTGCCGATCGCAATCAACTCGATCTGGTGCTTGCGCACAATGCGCGCCAGCGTTTCCAGCGAGCCTTCCCAGTCGCGGCGCGGCTCATGCGGGTATACCGTGGCCGTGTCGATCAGCTTGCCGGTCCGGTCGATTGCCGCCACTTTCACGCCGGTACGAATGCCGGGATCGAGCCCCAGCACCGATTTTGGTCCGGCCGGCGCCGCCAGCAGCAGGTCCTTGAGGTTCATGGCGAACACGCGGATCGCCTCGGCTTCGGCTTCGTCTCGCAGGCGCGAGAACAATTCCGTCTCGAAGCCCGGCAACAGCTTGACGCGCCAGGTCCAGCGGCAGACTTCGCTCAGCCACTTGTCGCGGGGGCTGGCATCCAGGCCGAACAGGCCTTTCAACTTCAGCACGGCGGCGATGCGCGCGACGCAGGGGTGGGGAACTTGCGCGTCCAGTTCGGGGTCCAGACCCAGGCGCAGTTCAAGCACGCTTTGCTGACGGCCGCGCATCAGCGCCAGGACGCGGTGCGAGGGCAGGGTACGCAGCGGCTCGTTGAAATCGAACCAGTCGCGAAAGTTCGCACCCTCGGTCTCCTTGCCGTCGGCCACCTTGGAATACACCAGGCCGGTGTTCCACAAGAAGGTGCGCAGGTTTTCGAGCAGGTCGGCGTCTTCGGCGAACCGTTCGGTCAGGATGTCGCGCGCGCCGTCCAGCGCGGCCTTGACGTCGGCCACCTCGGCGGTCACGTAGCCTGCCGCCAGCGTGGCCGGATCGGCCGACGCATCGGCCAGCAGGGCGTCTGCCAGCGGCTCCAGGCCGGCTTCACGGGCGATCTGGGCCCGGGTGCGGCGTTTGGGCTTGTAAGGCGCGTACAGGTCTTCCAGGCGCTGCTTGGTGTCGGCCGTCGAGATTGCCTGTTGCAGTTCGGGGGTCAGCTTGCCCTGGGAATCGATGGACGACAGGATGGCCGCGCGGCGCGTTTCCATGTCGCGCAGGTATTCAAGGCGGACCTCCAGGTTGCGCAGGACGGTATCGTCCAGGCCGCCGGTGACCTCTTTACGGTACCGGGCGATGAAGGGAACGGTCGCGCCGCTATCCATCAGTTCGATCGCCGCGCTGATTTGTGTGGCGCGCGCGCCAAGTTCTTCCGTCAGCTGGGCGATAATGCGGGATTGGGCTTGCGCATCGAGCACGCCGCCTCGGTCGGTGACCATCGACATCGAGTCTGTCCTACCTTGCAACAATGAAGCCGCGGATTTTGCCACAACCTATCCCTATGCCCCGAATCTCTTCCCGCTCTGTCATCGCGCCGTGTGACATTTCTGTCCAGGTCAACGCCTCATTTCCGGCCGGCGCGTCTCGCCCGCGCGCGGGCAGGCAGGGCGGCTGGGCCGCCGCGCTGCTGGCGGCGGCCGTGATCGTCGGGCTGCCGGGCTGCGCCGCGGTGGATTCGGTCATGGCCCCGCCGCCGGTCGAGCCCAAGGTGGTTGCGCCTGCGCCCACCTATCCCTCGGTGGAAGCCGCGCAGGCAATTGCCGATGCAGCCAAGGCCGAACGTGCGGCGGCGGTCGACACCCATACGGCGCGCGTGCGCGAGTGCATGCGCACTTTCTTTGCAACCAGCTGTGCCGACAAGGCGCGCGAACAGCGCAATACCATCACCGAGCGCGCCGATGTGACCCGGCAGCAGGCCGAGTTGTTCGTGCGCCAGGAAAAGGCGCGCATCCACCGCGAATCGCTGGCCGCCGAAAACGCCCGCCGCGACGCCCGCGACGCCGAAGCTGCCGCCGCCCGGCAGGCGGATGCCGTCCGGGGCGCCCAGCCGCCGGCGCGGCCAGCGGCCGGGGGCGCGGCGGCTCCGTCCAGGGGGCAGGCAGGCGCAGGGGCAGGCGCAGGAACCGGCGCCGCTGCAGCGCCGTCGCCTGGCTTGGCAGCACCCGGCCCGGGCACGTCGTTTCCGGCCGCGTCGTCACCTGCTGCAAGCGGCTCGACGGCAACGGCGCCTGCCCGCGCGCCTGCTGCGCCCGCGGCGCCGGCCAGCGGCTCCGCCGCCCGCACCGCCCCGGCAGGCGCCTCGCTCAGCGCCTCGGAACAGGCCGAAAACCGCGCCGCGTTCGAAAAGAAGCAGGCCGAAGCCAAGGCTTATGCCGATAAGCGTGCCGAGGAACGCAAAGAGAGCGAGGACAAACGTGAACGCCGCCGCGCCGCCCGCGAAGCCGATGCGGCAAAATTCAATGCTCCTGCCGCGACGCCGGCGACCCCTCCCACCCAGGGCAAGCAATGAATCTTGACGCTCAAGCCGTCGCCAGCCGCATTATCGAGCTGCAGACGGAACACCGTGACCTCGATGCCGCCATCGACCGCCTGGCGGCCGACCTGTCGATCGACGAGATCCTGTTGCGGCGCCTGAAAAAACGCAAGCTGCACATCAAGGACCACATCGTGGCCCTGCAGATGCAACTCGTACCGGACATTCCAGCTTGACTGAAACCCACGACGTCAGCGCGCTGTTCGCTGCCGACGGTCCGCTCGCAAAGAAGCTGAAGGGCTACCGGCCCCGCACGCAACAGACCGAGCTGGCCAACACCATCGCCCAGACCATCGCCGACCAGGGCACCCTGGTGGCCGAGGCCGGCACAGGCACGGGCAAAACCTTTGCGTATCTGGTTCCGGTGCTCGTGCACGGCGGCAAGGTGCTGATCTCGACTGGCACCAAGACGTTGCAGGACCAGCTGTTCGCCCGCGACCTGCCGGCCGTGCGCACGGCGCTCGCCTTGCCGGTCACGGCGGCGCTGCTCAAGGGCCGCTCCAACTATCTGTGCCATTACCACCTGGAACGCACGGTGCACGACGGCCGGCTGGCGTCCCGCTTCGAAGTGGCGCAGTTGCGCAAGATCGAAGTGTTCGCCAAGCAGACCCGCTTTGGCGACAAGGCCGAACTGGCCGACATTCCCGAAAACGCCGACATCTGGAACAAGGTCACGTCGACGCGCGACAACTGCCTGGGCTCCGAATGCCCGTCGTATCGCGAATGCTTCGTGATGCAGGCCCGCAAGGCCGCGGCCGAAGCCGACATCGTGGTGGTCAACCATGCCCTGTTCCTGGCCGATCTGGCCCTGAAAGACGAAGGCATCACCGACCTGCTGCCCGCGGCGGACACGGTCGTGTTCGACGAGGCACACCAGTTGCCGGCGGCCGCCACGCGCTTTCTGGGCGAGTCCGTGTCGTCGCACCAGTTGCTGGACTTTGCGCGGGACGCCACCGTGGCGGGCCTGTCGCACGCCCGCGAAAGCGCCGACTGGCCCATGATGGCCTCGGCCGTCGAGCAGGCCACCCGTGAACTGCGCCTGTCGTGCGCCGCCATCGAAAAGATGCCTGGACAGCGCAGCACGTTCGATGCGCTGCCCTCGATCGACGCGTTCAACGCCGCCTTGAAGGAAGTGATCGACGCGGTGCATACGCTCGGCCAGTGCCTGATGGCCGTGGGCGTGCGTCACCCCGACCTGGACATGGCGGGCAAGCGCGGGCCGGAATTGATTTCCCTGCTGGGCCGGTGGCGGGAAGGGCAGGTGCCCGCCGCGCCGGTGGACGACAGGCAGGTCAAGCTGTCCGATGGCCCTGCATCGGCCTGGGAAGAACCCGCCGTCGATGAGGCTGCCAAGGCAGCCGAGGCCCGCAAGGGCGACGGCTGGGTGCGCTGGATCGAAACCAGCAACAACCACATACGCCTGCATACGGCGCCCCTGTCGGTGGCCGAGGCCTTCTCGCAGTACCGTCCCGGCGGCCAGGCCTGGATCCTGACCTCGGCCACGCTGTCGGTGCACGGCGACTTTTCGCACTTCATCCGGCAATTGGGATTGCGCAACGTCACCACCGGCCTCTGGGAATCGCCTTTCGACTATGCACAGCAGGGGCGCCTGTTCGTGCCTCATGGCATTCCGGCGCCGCAGGACCCCAGGTACACCGAAGGGTTTGTCGAGGCGCTTATTCCTGTTCTGGCGGCCAGCAAGGGTTCGGCGCTGGTACTGTGCACCACGCTGCGCGCCGTCGACAAGGTGGCCGAGATGCTCGACAAGGAATTTCGCGCCCGGGGCTGGGACTGGCCTCTGTTCAAGCAGGGCGACCGCTCGCGGCGCGAATTGCTTGAACGCTTCCGCGTCAGCAAGCATGCGGTGCTGGTGGGCAGTGCAAGCTTCTGGGAAGGCATCGACGTGCCGGGCGATGCGCTGACCCTCGTCGCCATCGACAAGTTGCCCTTTGCGCCGCCTGACGATCCGGTGCTCGATGCCCGCATCAAGGCCTGCAAGGAACGCGGCGGCAATGCGTTCTTTGAATATCAATTGCCCGAAGCGGCCATCGCGCTCAAGCAGGGCGCGGGCCGGCTCATCCGTACCGAGTCCGATTGGGGCGTGCTGATGGTGGGCGATCGCCGGCTGGTCGAAAAGCCTTATGGCAAGCGGCTGTGGCGCGGTCTGCCGCCGTTCACGCGAACGCGCAGCCTGGATGATGTCGTGGCGTTCTTTGACGAGCGGTCACTGGGCAAGGGCCGGGCAACGTCTGGCAAAGACGATGCCGATGCACCCGAGGACGCCGCGGCGGTGGGCTGACCGCCGCGTGCCTGCCGGCCCCGCACGGCATCTGCCTGGCACGTCTGCTGCAGACGAAAAAAAACCGCATCACGATGCGGTTTTTTCTTTTGGCGCCAGAGTCGATGCCCGTTGCCGGGCCTCAGGCTCCAGGTCTTACCAGATCTTCCACCACGGCCCGCGGTTTTCCACGAAGCCGTTCCGGACGAACTGGCTGTTCGGGTAGTTGGCGGCCAGCACGCGTGCCGAGTCGTCGCGCAGGTCCTTCATGCCCATCTTTTCGTACGACATGACCATGATGTACAGCGCTTCTTCGACCGCCGGGGCGCCCTGGAAGTCGCGCACCGCCGTCTGCGCGCGATTGATCGCCGCCACATACGCACCGCGCTGGTAGTACAGGCGGGCAACGTGCACTTCGTTCAGCGCGATCGAGTTGATCAGGTAGTTCAGGCGCAGCTGGGCGTCGGGCGCATAGCTGCTGTTCGGGAACCGCGTCAGCAGATCCTTGAACGCATCGAACGATTCACGCGCGCCTTTCGGGTCGCGCTCGCTCGGGTCCTGTTTGGTCAGGCTCGAGAGCAGGGCGCTTTCCTGATAGAAGTTGATCAAGCCCTTCAGGTACAGCATGTAGTCCAGGCTGGGGTGGTTCGGATGCAGGCGCTGGAAACGGTCGATGGCAGCAAGGGCTTGCGCGTTGTTGCCGTCCTTCCAGTAAACATAGGCGATGTCGACCTGGGCTTGCTGCGCATACACACCAAACGGATAGCGCGACTCGAGCTTTTCGAGCAGCTTGCTGGCCTGCGTCCAGTTGCCGACGCTGATCTCTTCCTTGGCCTCCTTGTACAATCTTTCCGCCGTCCAGCCGACCGTCGGGTCGACTTCCTTGCCCAGCCCGGAACACCCGGCGATCGTCATGATCATCAGGACGCACGCGAGCATGCTCCCCAGACGCGAGGCCAACTGCTTCCAGGTGGGGACATTGCGGTTCACGCCGACGGACATGCCGGCGTCTGCCGCGATTGTGTTCAACTGCATGGAGGTGTTCCTCACCGATTGACTATTCCTGATTATATTCGGCCTGGGATCCAGGCCGCGCGCAGATGCCACATTCTTTGTCACAACCCGACAGCGCCACGCCCGAGCCCCGGGCCGACGGCCAGCCTGATGTTCAGTCCGACCCCCAGACCGAAGTCCAGGAAGCCGAACCGCGGCAGCTCGACGTGCCGGCTTCGATCAGAGCCGGTCGTCTCGACAAGGTTCTGGCCCAGCTGATCCCCGAACACTCGCGCAGCCGTCTGCAGGGCTGGATCGAGCGCGGTGGCGTGCTGGTCAACGGCAAGGCCGCGACCGTACGGCAACTGGTCGGCCCCGGCGACGAACTGACGGTCTGGGAAGAAGCGGCGCCCGAAACCCGGGCTTTCAGCCCCGAACCCATCGACTTCCCGGTCATTGCCGAAAGCCCGGACTGGATCGTAGTCGATAAACCGGTCGGGCTGGTGGTGCACCCCGGCGCCGGCAACTGGCAGGGCACGCTGCTCAACGGCTTGCTGCACCGCTATCCCGAGCTCGCCCTTGTGCCGCGTGCGGGCATCGTACACCGGCTGGACAAGGATACGTCCGGACTCATGGTGGTGGCGCGCACCGATACCGCACAAACGGCGCTGGTGCGTCAGCTGCAGGCCCGCACGGTGGGCCGGCGGTATGTGGCGCTGGCGGTCGGCGCGGCGCCCGCGGGCGGCACGGTTGACAAACCCATCGGCCGCGATGTCCGCGTGCCGGTGCGCATGAGCGTGGACCGGCCGATCGCGCCCAAGCCCGCCATTACCCATTACCAGGCAACGCGGCAGGGCCTGCTGGGCGAAAAGACGGTGGTGTCGCAGCTGGTCTGCAAACTCGAGACCGGCCGCACGCACCAGATCCGTGTGCATATGGCCAGCTTGGGTCTGCCTCTGCTGGCTGATGCGCTGTACGGCGGCAAGGTGGTCGTGCCGGCCGCGCGGCAGATGCTGCACGCGCGAGAATTGCAATTCGATGATCCGGTCAGCGGCAAGCTCGTGCAGTTCAGCTCGCCGATCGCCAGCGACATGCAGGCGGTCATGGACGCCATCGATTGGGATCCGGTCCCGATGCGGCCCGAACTGCCAAGGCTTTAACCGTCGCGCCGGTGCCTGTTGCAGCGCAGCATCGCGACACATGAACCCGACCAGGATTCACTCCATGTCTTCCCGCCCTGATCCTGAATCCACCCGCCCGGCAGTACCGCCGCGGCAGCCTCTGACCTTGCCGGGTCCCTCGTGGTCCGGCGTCAGCAGCTTCGTGACGACCCGGCAAGGCGGCGTCAGCGACGCGCCCTACACGTCCTGGAACCTGGGCGATCACGTGGGAGACGACCCGGTGCGCGTCGCCGAGAACCGGCAGCGTCTGGCCGCGCTGCTGCCCGCGACGCCGCTGTGGCTGCAGCAGGTCCACGGGACGGACGTAGTCGATGCGGATGGGCTGCCCGAGCCCTTGTATGACGTGCCGTGTGGCGACGCCGCCATCACCCGCACACCGGGCAAGGTCCTTGCTATCATGACCGCGGATTGCCTGCCGGTCCTGCTGGCGGCGGAAGATGGCAGCGCCCTTGCCATGGCGCATGCGGGCTGGCGCGGTCTGGCAGCGGGTGTGCTGGAAAGCACGGTCAAGGCGATGCGTCGCGAGGGCAGCGGCGCACGACTGCGCGCCTGGATCGGCCCGGCCATTGGCCCGACCGCGTTCGAAGTAGGCGACGACGTGCGCATCGCATTCGTGGCAACCGACCCCGGCGCATCGACCTGCTTCCGACCGGCTTCTGCACTGCACAAATGGATGGCGGATTTGCCGGCGTTGGCGCGCCGCCGGCTGCATGCGGCAGGTGTCCCGAAGGTAACGTTGAGCGGGTACTGCACGGTCACCGATGCCGACCACTTCTTCTCGTATCGGCGCGACGGCCAGACGGGCCGCTTTGCCACTGTCGCCTGGTTGAACCCGACGGATTAACCCCGCGGCGGTGGGTCCGACGACTCGCCTTCTTCCGTGCGCTTGCGCGCCATCAATGCCTCCTGCTCGGCTGCTTCGCGCGCCTTGCGGCGACGGCCGCGCTCGGGCGCAAGCATCACGTAGACGATGATCGACACGGGCAGCAGCCCGTAGAAAAAGAAGGTGGCAATCCCGGCGATGACGGTGGGTTGCGTAATGGCCATCATCAGCGTGACGTACATCCAGCCAATGGCGACCAGGCCAGCAAAATACATGACGGTAGACCTCGGAGCAGGGCCCGCTAATCTACGCGAGTTTTGCCCAGTCGCATCGACTGCGTACATACCCTCATCTCGTTGAGGATGTGGAGGCAACTCCCATTTGACACGCTCCGGTACGCTATGCACTATGCAGTCGTAGACGCGATCGATACAAGAAGGTGTACGTTTTGAGCCAGCCCCCGATAGATGTCAAGAATCCCCTCGCTTGGCTTCAAGCCTGGCAGCAAGCCCTGACCCCCCAGGCCTCTGTCCCGCAGTCGTCCACCGCCCAGGCGCCGTCTCCTACGGCCGCCAGCCCGGCAGGGATTCCCGGCTTTGCACCGCCCGCAGGCGTTGCTGTCGCGCCGGAAAAAATGCTCGAGATCCAGAACCAGTTCTCGCAGCAGTGGGCCGCCTTGTGTGGCGAAGCCACGCGCGGCCAACTGGCGCCAGTGTCCGACTCCCGCTTTGCCGGCCAGGCCTGGGCCAACAGCCCCGCGCATGCCTTCATGGCGCATGCCTATCTGCTGTCCGCGCGTACTTTGCTGCAGATGGCCGACAACGTCGAAGTACCCGACACGGCGCGCGAGCAGATCCGCTTTGCGATGATGCAATGGATCGACGCCATGGCGCCGTCGAACTTCCTTGCGCTCAATCCCGATGCGCAGCAGAAGTTCATTTCGTCGGGGGGCGAAAGCCTGCAGCAGGGCATCGTCAATCTGCTCAATGACTTGCAGAAGGGACGCATCTCGAATACCGACGAAACCTCGTTCGAGATCGGCAAGACGATCGCCACGACCGAAGGCGCCGTGGTGTTCGAGAACGCCTTGTTCCAGCTGATCCAGTACACGCCGCTCACCCCGCGCGTCCATGCGCGCCCGCTTGTGATCGTGCCGCCGTGCATCAACAAGTTCTACATCCTTGACCTGCAGGCCAGCAACTCGTTTGTCCGCTACGCGCTCGAGCAGGGCATCAGCGTGTTCCTGGTGTCGTGGCGCAATCCGCTCACCACCGATCATGATGGCATCCAGCAGGCCACGTGGGACGACTACATCGCCCATGGCGTGATCCAGGCGTTGACGGTCGCGCAAGAAGTGTCAGGCCAGAAAGAGGTCAATACGCTGGGCTTCTGTGTCGGCGGCACCTTGCTGGCCACCGCGCTTGCCGTGCTGGAAGCGCGCGGCGAGTCGCCCGCGGCATCCATGACGCTGCTGACCACGCTGCTCGACTTTCACGACACGGGCGTGCTCAAGGTGTTCGTGAACGAAGCGCAGGCCAAGCTGCGCGAAGTCCAGTTTGCGCAGGGCGGCCTGCTGGCCGCGCACGAACTGGGCACCACGTTTGCATTCCTGCGGCCCAACGATCTGGTCTGGAACAACGTCGTCAACAACTACCTGAAGGGCGAAGCGCCAACCGCCTTCGACCTGTTGTTCTGGAATGCCGACGGCACCAATCTTCCCGGCCCGTTCTATGCCTGGTACCTGCGCAATACCTATCTCGAAAACAACCTGAAGATCCCCGGCAAGACGACGGTATGCGGTCTGCCGCTCGATCTGACGACCCTGTCGGTGCCGACCTACCTGTACGGCTCGCGCGACGATCACATCGTGCCGTGGACCTCGGCCTTTGCATCGACCGGATTGCTCAAGGGGCCGACACGTTTCGTGCTTGGCGCATCGGGGCACATCGCCGGCGTCATCAACTCGCCAGTCAAGAATCGCCGCAACTACTGGGTCAACGATGTCGTTGCGAACGGGATGGCTCCGGCCACGGGCGCCGATCCGCAGATCTGGATGGATACAGCCCGGTCGGTCGCCGGCAGCTGGTGGCCCGACTGGGCAGCCTGGCTCAAATCGCATTCCGGCGCGGAGGTGAAGGCAAAAACCGCGTTGGGCAACAAGCAGCATCCGGTCATCGAAGCCGCGCCAGGCCGCTATGTGCTGGCCCGCGCCATGTGATTGGATGACGCATACCTAAAAGCGCAGGGGGATGACCCCCTTGCCAAACGAGAGGAGCACCGTATGGAAAACAGAGTGGCATATGTCACTGGCGGCATGGGCGGAATCGGTACGGTGATCTGCCAGCGCCTTGCCAAAGCGGGCTTCACCGTGGTGGCCGGGTGCGGCCCCAGCCGGAACTACCAGCAATGGATCGACGAACAGGCCGCGCTGGGCTACACCTTCCACGCGTCAGTTGGCAACGTGGCCGACTGGGACTCGACACGCGAAGCCTTTGCCAAGGTCAAGCAGGAAGTCGGCCCCGTCGACGTGCTGGTCAACAACGCGGGCATCACGCGTGACGGCTTGTTCCGCAAGATGTCGCTGGAAGACTGGCGTGCCGTCATGGACACCAACCTGAACAGCCTGTTCAACGTGACCAAGCAGGTCATCGAAGACATGGTCGAACGCAAGTTCGGCCGCATCATCAACATCAGTTCGGTGAACGGTCAGAAGGGCCAGTTCGGGCAGACCAACTACTCGACGGCCAAGGCCGGCATCCACGGTTTCACCATGGCGCTGGCGCAGGAAGTCGCGTCCAAGGGCGTGACGGTCAATACCGTGTCGCCGGGCTATATCGGGACGGACATGGTGCGGGCGATCCGGCCAGAAGTGCTGGAAAAGATCGTCGAGACGATTCCGGTCAAGCGGCTGGGCACGGCCGATGAGATTGGTTCCATCATTACGTGGATCGCGTCCGAAGACGCCGGCTTTGCCACCGGCGCGGACTTCTCGCTGAATGGCGGCCTGCACATGGGGTAAGCCCCAGGTCATGCACCACCGGTGAGCATCGGTGGTGCACTACACTCCGGATTGACGGTGCGGCGCAGCACGCCGCACCGGCCTTCATAACAGCACGAGCGTGGGGACAAGATGGCGAACCAGCAAGCAGGGACTGGCAAGGCGTTGCGGATGATCAAGAAGTACCCGAACCGCCGACTGTACGACACGCAGACCAGTACCTACATCACGCTGGCCGATGTGAAGCAGCTGGTGCTCGAGAACGCCGAATTCCAGGTGATCGACGCCAAGTCGAACGACGACCTGACCCGCAGCATCCTGCTGCAGATCATTCTTGAAGAAGAAACGGCCGGCGCGCCGATGTTCACGGCGACCATGCTGTCGCAGATCATCCGCTTCTACGGCCATGCGATGCAGGGCATCATGGGCTCGTACCTGGAACAGAACATCCAGGCGTTCATGGAAATCCAGAACAAGGTCGGCGAGCAGTCCAAGGGGCTGTACGGCAATCAGTTCGGCCCCGAAGCCTGGGCGCAGTTCATGAATGTCCAGACGCCGATGATCAAAAGCATGATGAGCAACTACATCGACCAGAGCAAGAATCTGTTCGTGCAGATGCAGGACCAGATGCAGAACCAGACCAAGTCGATGTTCACGGCCTTTCCGTTCACGGTGCCGCCGGTGGATGGCAAGGATCGCAAGTAGTCGGGTTTGAGGATCCGGCCATGCATGGCCGATCTGGTGCGGGGCTTGCCAAGGGCCCGGGTGCGGCAGGCGGCAACGCGTTCCCGTGCGGCAGGCGGCTGGCCGCACCGCAAAACCGGTAAACTCGCGGGCTGATCCCTCAAGGCCGCCGTCACGACGCTGCGGTATTTCATGTCGCGCGTCTCCCAAACTCCCCCTTTCGACCTGTCTTGCTCGCCGCTGCGTTCTGGCTGCCGGGCAACGCTTTGTTGCGGCTGCCAGTGTCCACGCGCCGCGGCACAGGGGGCATCATGAGCCGCCTCGTGCTGGCGCCTATGGAAGGGCTGGCCGATTACGTCATGCGCGACATGCTGACGCGCCAGGGCGGCCTGGACGGGTGCGTGTCGGAGTTCGTCCGCGTGGTGGGAACGCTGCTGCCGCTGCGTGTGTACGAACGGGACACGCCCGAGGTCCTGCACGGCGCCTTTACCCCCTGCGGCACCCCCATGGTGATCCAGCTGCTGGGCAGCGATCCCGAATGGATGGGCCTGAATGCGGCGCAGGCGGCGCGCGTCTCGCCCCACGGCATCGACCTGAATTTCGGCTGTCCGGCCAAGGTCGTGAACCGGCATGGCGGCGGAGCCATGCTGCTGGCCCATCCGGAGCAGTTGCATGCCATCGTGTCCAGCGTCCGGGCCGCCGTGCCTGCCGGTATTTCCGTCACGGCCAAGATGCGGCTGGGCGTGACCGACAAGGCGCTGGCCCTGGACTGCGCGCAGGCGCTGGCGGAAGGCGGCGCGGCGTCGTTGGTAGTCCATGCGCGCACGCGTGACGAGGGCTACCGGCCGCCTGCGCACTGGGAGTGGATCGCGCGCATCGCCGACGTCGTCGACGTGCCGGTGACCGCCAATGGCGACGTCTGGACGGTGGACGACTGGAAGCGCTGCCGCGCAGTCAGCGGCTGCGATGACGTCATGATCGGCCGGGGCGCCGTCGCCGATCCCTTCCTGGCCATGCGGATCCGCGGGCAGCTGGATCCGACGCCGCACGCGTCCGAATGGCCTGCCGTGCTGGCGCAACTGCTGGAATACCTGAACAAGCTGCAGACTCGCGTGGCATCACGCCACGAGCATGGCCGCGTCAAGATGTGGCTGACGCACCTGAAGCGGACCTGGCCCCAGGCCGCCGAACTGCACGAATCGCTGCGCCGTGTTCACGATGCACAAGAGATCCGCAGCCGGATCGAGCAGGCGGGCACATTGCATGGCGCTGCAGCGCTGGCCTAGCCTGGCAGGGCATCCGCGCCGGCTGGCATAGGCGGATTTCGAACAGCGCTGGCCCGGCAATGGGCCCGGGATGGTGGGGCCGCCGCGCCACACCCGACCCGTCAAAATGCGCCAACCCGGTAAGTGGCTGTAAAATGCCGGGTTCCCCTCTTATCGGCCGCCAGGACAACCCCTGTCGGCACGCCAGATGTCCCTCGTACTGCAAGAAAACCTCGCTTCACTGCCTGACGCTTCCAAGTTGCCGGCCACAGGGCTGCCTGCCAGCGGCATGCCGCCTTCGGCGCTGCCAGGCGGGGTGTCGCCCAAGATCGGCTTTGTCAGCCTGGGCTGTCCGAAAGCCGGGTCCGACGCCGAAAGCATCCTGACCCAGCTGCGGTCGGAAGGCTATGACACGTCCAAGACCTATGAAGACGCGGACCTGGTCATCGTCAACACCTGTGGCTTCATCGACGACGCCGTCCGCGAAAGCCTGGACGCCATCGGCGAGGCCCTGCAGGCCAACGGCAAGGTGATCGTCACGGGTTGCCTGGGCGCCAAGGAAGAGGGCGGCGAGAACGTGGTGCGCAAGGTGCACCCCAAGGTGCTGGCCGTGACGGGACCACATGCGACGCACGAAGTGATGTCGGCGGTGCACCTGCACCTGCCGCGCCCGCATGACCCGTTTGCGGACCTGGTGCCGCCGCAGGGCGTGCGACTGACGCCCAAGCACTACGCGTATCTGAAGATTTCCGAAGGCTGCAATCATCGCTGCAGCTTCTGCATCATCCCGTCCATGCGCGGCGACCTGGTGTCGCGGCCGATCAACGAGGTGATGAAGGAAGCCGAGAACCTGGTCAAGGCCGGGGTCAAGGAAATCCTGGTCATCTCGCAAGACACCAGCGCCTATGGCGTCGACGTCAAATACCGCACCGGCTTTGTCAACGGCAAGCCCGTGCGCACGCGCATGACCGAATTGACACGCGAGCTGTCGCAGCTGGGCGTGTGGGTGCGCCTGCATTACGTCTACCCGTACCCCAGCGTGGATGAAGTGCTGCCCTTCATGAACGAGACGCACGCCAACGGCGGGCGGATCCTGCCTTACCTGGACATCCCGTTCCAGCATTCGAGCCAGCGCATCCTGAAGCTGATGAAGCGTCCGGCCTCGTCAGAACGCAATCTGGACCGGATCCGCGCCTGGCGCGACATCTGTCCGGACCTGACGATCCGCAGCACCTTCATCGCCGGCTTCCCGGGCGAGACCGATGCCGAGTTCGAAGAGATGCTCGACTTCCTGCGGGAAGCGCAACTGGACCGGGTCGGCTGTTTTGCGTACTCGCCAGTCGACGGCGCCACCGCCAACGACCTGCCGGACCCGGTGCCCGACGACGTGCGCGCCGAGCGACAGGGCCGGTTCATGCAGGTGCAGGAAGAGATCTCGCGCAAGCGCCTGGCCCGTCGGGTCGGCAAGACGATCAAGTGCATCGTTGACGAAGTCAACCAGGATGGCGGCGTGGCGCGTTCCATGGCCGACGCCCCTGGCATCGATGGCAACGTGTTCATCGCGACGCCCGACAAGCCCTGGAAGCGCTTCAAGGCTGGCGAGATCGTGTCCGTCAAGATCGCTGGTTCTGACGCGCACGACCTGTGGGGCGACGTCGCCTGACGACGCCTGACGACGCCTGACGACGCCTGAAGCGGCGCGCCGGCATCGGTCCGGCGCGCCGTGCCTCCCCGCATGACGACACGGCATCACCGGCGCGCCTGCGCCGTCGGTGATCGGCTGCATCGTTCGCATGACCACGTTCCCCATGCTTGTCTGATCCGCAGCGGCATCCCGTGCTGCGCGGTGTCGGCCGCCTGCCGCATTGGCGTTGTGCCCGCATCAGGGGGAACCCTGGTTGCAAGGCGCGCTGACAGGCGCACAATAGTTGCTGGTGTCAACTAGTTGCAAGGCGCAACGACAAAAAGGCGGGAGACGGCATGAAGCTTTCCATCCTGGCGGCAGGGCTGCTGGCATTCGCCACCGCCTTGCCCGCCGCGGCGCAGGATTACCCGGCGCGGCCGATCCGGCTGATCGCGCCGTTTGCCGCGGGAAGCACGGTCGATATCCTGGCCCGCGCGCTTGCCATCCCGTTGTCGCAGCAATTGAAGCAGACGGTGGTCGTGGAAAATCGGGGCGGCGCGGGTGGCAATATCGGCGTCGACCTGGTCGCAAAGGCAGCGAAAGACGGCTACACCATCGGCATCGGCACGACCGGTCCCATGACGGTCAACCCCGCCTTGTACGGCGACAAGATGCCGTTCGACACCCAGAAGGATCTGGCCCTGATCGGCTTGATCGCCAGCAGTCCCAATGTGCTGCTGGTCGACCCGGCGATTCCGGTCAAGACCTTGCCTGAACTGGTGGCCTATGCCAAGGCTCATCCCGGACAACTGAATTTCGCCTCGTCAGGCATCGGCAGCACCAACCACTTGGCCGGGGAGTTGTTCCGTTCGCTTGCCAAGGTCAATATCGTGCACGTCCCCTACAAAGGCAACCAGGACGCCGTGACCGACATGCTGGCCCATCGAGTGCAGATGCTGTTCAGCGGTGTGCCGCCGGTGCTTGGCTTCATCAAGTCTGGCCAGCTCCGTCCGATCGCGATCGCAGGACCAGCGCCGTCGGCCGCCTTGCCGGGCGTGCCGACCGTGGCGCAGGCCGGTCTGCCGGGCGCGGAAGTGGTGGCCTGGTACGGATTGATCGCACCCGCGGGCACACCGCCTGCCGTGGTCGATCGCCTGAACCGCGAACTGACCCTTGCGCTGGACAGGCCCGAGGTACGCGCGCAGCTGGCGGCCGCTGGGGCAGACCCGTCGCCCGGCGCGCCGGCCGCCTTTGACAAACTGGTCGCCAGCGAACTCGTGCTCTGGAAGCGCGTGATTGCGGATGCCAACATCAAAATGGAGTGAACGATGTCAACGATTGATTCGACACGGCCCGCGGCGGCGGCAAGCGGTGAGACCGCCAACGCCGCGTCCAGCCCTACCGGCACGCTGCCCACCGGCATGATCGCCGTCTGGCTGCACGTCGCCCCGGAACGCGAGGAAGAATTCAACGCCTGGTACGAACGCGAGCACATCCCGCAGATCGTCGATCTGGACGGGTTTGTCAGTGGCACCCGCTACTACAGCGACGAAGCCTTCCCCAAGTTCCTGGCCTTGTATGAAACCGTGGACGAGTCCGTCGAAGCCAGTCCCGGCTTCCAGCACGTGACGACCCATCCCAGCCCCTGGTCGGGCCGGATCTGGAGTTTTTTCGGAAAGGACCGCATCCGCTTGAATCTGCGGCAACTGGCGCTTGCACCCGCTGGTGCGCGTCATGCCGACGCGGCGCATCACACCGGGTCGACGGTGGTGGTGCGGCACACCCGGCGTCCGCACGGGCTGACGATGGAACAGGCGCAACAGGAAGCGGCCGCCACGCGCGAGATGACGGGCTGCCGGCGCTATCGGATCTATCAGGAAACGCACGACGAGGCGCGCTATGTCGAGGTGCTGGAGTTCACGTCCGCAACGCCGTCCAATGAAGACGCCCTGGCCGCGTGGCTCCACCGGCCGGAGCGGCAGGACCTGGATGGGAATGTCCAGGATGTGCAGCAGAACCTCTACCACGCCATCGGCACGCCCTACGTGCGGGAGGACCGATAGGCTTGCCGATCAGCGCTGGACGGTGTCTTCGAACCAGTTCAGCACGCTGTCCAGGCCGCATACATTGATCGACCGGGTGGCCTGATCCCGCACCACCGGCTTGGCGTGATAGGCCACGCTCAGGCCCGCCACGCCCATCATGGTCAGGTCATTCGCCCCATCGCCCATGGCGATGGCCTGCGACGGCAGGGCGCCGTGTTGCCTGGCGAACGCCACCAGGTGGTCCGCCTTGGCCTGGGCATCCAGGATGTCGCCATCGACTTCGCCCGTGAGGCGGCCCTGGGCGTCCACCGACAGGGTGTTCGCATGCGCCGCATCCAGGTTCAGGCGTTCTTTCAGTCGGCCGGTGAACCAGGTGAACCCGCCGGACACCAGCAGCGTCTTGACGCCCATCTCGCGTGCCGTCGACACGAGCCTTTCAGCGCCCGGGTTCAGCTTGAGGCGTTCGATATACACCTGCTGCAAGGCTTCGAGTGGCAGGCCGCGCAGCAGCGCGACACGCCGGCGCAGGCTGTCCTTAAAGTCGGTGATCTCGCCGCGCATGGCGGCTTCGGTAATGGCGGACACCTGCGCCTTCAGGCCGGCCATGTCCGCGATTTCGTCGATGCATTCGATCGAGATCAGCGTCGAGTCCATGTCCATCGCCAGCACTTTCCAATCCGCCAGGCGCGCGCCGGGTTCGACAAACGCCCAGTCGATGCCTGCCTCGGTGCAGTAGGTCTTGACCGCGGCGCGGGTCCCGGCGTCATCGCGCACGTCCGTCATGCGCAGCGCATGCGGCGCGAGGTCGATGTCGCGCCTGGCCTGCACCAGCGTCTGGAGGTGGGAAAGATCGGCATCGGCAAGCACCGGCGCCTGGACAACGAGATGGGTCATGGTCGAAAGGAATACGTAGAAGGGTAAGAATTCATGCCGCGCGGATGCGTGCCGTGTCAGACCAGCGAGCGCAGGGTGGTGCGAACTGCCTCGACCCGTGACTTCAGGTCGGGCGCCTTGATCTCGATGCGCAGCTTGTCCGGTCCGGCGATCTTGATGTGTTTATTCTTTTGCACCAGCGTGATGATGCGCATCGGATCGATCGGCGGATTGGGCACGAACTGCATGACGGCCGCAGCTTCGCTGGCGTCGATCTTGATCACGCCCACACCCTTGGCCTGCAACCGCAAACGATGGATGTCGATCAGCGCGCGCGCCGGCTCGGGCAGCTTGCCGAATCGGTCGATCAGTTCTTCCTGGATGATGTCGACGGCTTCGGCATCCTCGCAGTTGGCCAGCCGCTTGTAGACCGCCAGGCGCGCATGCACGTCGCCGCAGTAGTCATTGGGCAGCAGGGCAGGCACGTGCAGGTTGATTTCGGTCGTGGCGGACAGCGGTGCGTTCAGGTCGGGTTCGCGCCCATCCTTGAGTGCACGAACGGCTTCGTTCAGCATGTCGTTGTACATCTGGAAGCCGACTTCCTGGATGTTGCCGGACTGGTTCTCGCCCAGCACTTCGCCCACGCCGCGGATTTCCAGGTCGTGCATGGCCAGGTAGAAACCGGAACCGAGTTCTTCCATGGCCTGGATCGCTTCGAGACGCTTCTTGGCATTGGTGGTGATGGCGTCTTCGCCCGGCGTCATCAGATAAGCATAGGCCTGGTGATGCGAGCGCCCGACGCGGCCGCGCAACTGGTGCAGCTGGGCCAGGCCGAAACGATCCGCACGGTGAATGACGATGGTGTTGGCGCTCGGCACGTCAATGCCGGTTTCAATGATGGTCGTGCACAGCAGCACGTTGAACTTCTGCTGATAGAAGCCCTTCATGACCTGTTCCAGCTCGCGTTCCGGCATCTGGCCATGGGCCACCGCAATGCGCGCTTCCGGCACCAGTTCTTCGAGCTTGGCGCGCCGATTGTGGATGGTGTCCACTTCATTGTGCAGGAAGTAAACCTGCCCGCCGCGCTTGAGCTCGCGCAGCAAGGCTTCGCGCACGGTGCTGTTGTCTTCCCGGCGCACGAAGGTCTTGATCGCCAGCCGCTTCTGCGGCGCCGTGGCAATCACGGAAAAGTCGCGGATGCCTTCCAGAGACAGCCCCAGCGTGCGGGGAATTGGCGTGGCCGTCAGCGTCAGCACGTCCACCTCGGCGCGCAGGGCCTTCAAGGCTTCCTTCTGACGCACGCCAAAACGGTGTTCCTCATCGATGATGACCAGGCCCAGATTCTTGAACTTCACCTTGTCGGACAGCAGCTTGTGCGTGCCGATCACGATGTCGATCTTGCCTTCATTGATCAGGTCGATCGAGACCGCCATTTCCTTGGCCGACTTGAAGCGGGACAGCTCGGCAACGCGCACCGGCCAGTCAGCAAAGCGGTCGGCAAAGTTCTGCGCATGTTGTTCGGCGAGCAGTGTGGTGGGGCAAAGAATCGCCACCTGCTTGCTGTTCATCACCGACAGGAAGGCGGCACGCAGCGCGACCTCGGTCTTGCCAAAACCCACGTCGCCGCACACCAGGCGGTCCATGGGCTTGCCCGACGTCATGTCCTTGATCACGGCCTGAATGGCCAGGGCCTGGTCCACGGTTTCTTCGAAGCCGAAGGATTCGGCAAAGGCTTCGTAGTCGGACAGCGGCAGCTTGAACGCAAAGCCTTCGCGCAGGGCGCGGCGGGCATAGATGTTGAGGAGTTCGGCCGCGGCATCACGGGCCTGCGATGCGGCCTTGCGGCGCGCCTTGTCCCACTGGCCCGAGCCCAGTTGATGCAGGGGCGCCGTTTCGGGGTCCGACCCGCTGTATCGCGAAATGACATGCAGCTGCGACACGGGTACATACAGCGTACTGCCGCCGTTGTACTCCAGGTGCAGGAACTCCATGTCGCCTTCGCCGATGTCCATGACGATCAGGCCCTGATAGCGCCCGATGCCGTGCTGCGTATGGACGACCGGATCGCCCACCCGCAGCTCGGACAGGTCGCGGACCATGGACTCGACGTTGCTGGCGCGTTCCTGGTTGCGCTTGCCGCGCCGCACCGTGTGACCGGTGAACAGGTCGCTTTCGGTCAGGAACAGCAGCTTGCTGTCCGCCAGTCCGAAGCCGGACGACAGCGGCGCGATGCCGATCGAAAAGCCGCTGGGCCGCGCCAGGAAGTCCTGCACCGATTCGACCGGTTGGGGATGCAGGCCGAACTCGGCCAGCATCTGCACGATGGTCTCGCGCCGCCCGGCTGATTCGGCGCACAGCAGCACATGGGTATCGGCCACCGACACTTGCGCCCGCAAGCGCGCGACGGGATCGTCGGCCTTGCGCTGCACGGCCACGTCGGGCGGGGTGATGAATGACGGATGATTGCGATCGGCCGTCAGCGCCAGTCGCGGAAACTGCCGCAAGTGGCCGAACAGGCCCTCGGTATCCAGGAAAATGCGTGCCGGCGCCAGAATGGGCCGCTCGCGGTCGCTTTTCAGGAAACCATAGCGGCTGGCCGTATCGGATTCAAAGCGGCGGATCGCGTCTTCGGTATCGCCGAGCGTGACGGTAATGGCGTCCTTGGGCAGATAGTCGAACAGCGTGGCCGTTTCGTCGAAGAACAGCGGCAGGTAGTATTCGACGCCTGGAAAGGCAATGCCGCTGCCGATGTCCTTGTAGGGCATGGCCCGCGACGGGTCGCCTTCAAAAAATTCGCGGAAGCGTGCACGGAATTCATTGCGGGCCGCCTCGTCCATCGGAAATTCGCGGCCCGGCAGCATCTGCACTTCCTTGACCGGATAGACGCTGCGCTGCGTGTCGATGTCGAAGCTGCGAATCGATTCGATCGTGTCGTCGAACAGATCAAGCCGGTAGGGCAGGGCCGATCCCATCGGAAACAGGTCGATCAAGCCGCCACGGATACAGAACTCGCCCGGCGCGGTCACCTGCGTCACGTGCGAATAGTTGGCCAGCGTCAGTTGGGCGCGCAGCGCGGATTCATCCAGCCGGTCGCCCTGCTTGAACGAGAACGTATAGGCCGCCAGGAACGAGGGCGGCGCCAGACGATACATGGCGGTCGTGACCGGCACCGTCAGCACGTCCACCGTGCCGCTCGACAAACCATGCAGGGCCTTCAGGCGTTCCGAGATCAGGTCTTCATGCGGCGAAAACGCATCGTAGGGCAGCGTTTCCCAATCCGGAAACTGGTTGACCCGCAATTCAGGGGCGAACTGGCGGATTTCTTCGGCCAGGCGCTGCGCATCGAGCGGGTCGGCGGTCAGGATGGCCAGGGGCCGTCTGGCCTGCCGGGCCAGGTCCGCGAGCAACCAGGCATCGCCTGCGCCCGGCGGCCGGGGCTGGCCGTAGCGTTCTCCGGTCTTGAGCGCCGCAAGCAGCGCACGCGTCAAGGCCGACGGGGCCGGAAGGCCGTCGGTCACGGGACGGGAAGGGGAGGCGGACGGCTTGATAGCGGAGGTGGGAGCGGACATCAGTGTCGAGGGTTGAGTGATCCGCGCCGGGGGGCAGCGCGAGCGTCACGGCAATTCCGTATTATAGGAGGCATGCACGAGCCCCCTGAGTTAATCGCTATCGTTCCTGCGGCCGGCGTCGGTGCGCGGGCTGCCCCGCGCCAAGCCGATCCCGACCCGGCAGTCACGCCCAAAGCCGTCACGCCCAAACAGTACCGGCTGCTGGCCGGCCAGCCCATGCTGCGCCGCGCGGTGCACGCCTTGCTGCAAGATGCCCGCATCACCCGGGTGGTCGTCGCAGTCACCGAAGGCGACCCTTGGGCGCACGGTGCCTTGCAGGGCATGGACCGTGTCGAGATCCTGCCTTGCGGCGGCGCCACACGGGCCGACACCGTCCGCAATACGCTGGCTGCGCTGAACCTGCCCGATGATGCCTGGGCGCTCGTGCATGATGCCGCGCGTCCGGGCCTGTCGGCTGCGATCCTGGCCGATCTGATCGACACCTGTCTGCGTCAGCACCGGGATTCGGGTACAGACAGCGCGTCGAACGCAGCCCGCAGCACCGGTGGCCTGGTGGCGATGCGCGTTGCCGACACGATCAAGTCGCAAGAACCGGACCGCTCCCAGCCACCCCGCGTCGCCACCACCGTGCAACGCGACTATCTGTGGCAGGCGCAGACCCCGCAGATGTTTCCCGCCGGCCTGCTGCGCACAGCACTCGACGCCGCGGTCCGCGACGGCACCGCGGTGACCGATGAAGCCAGTGCCATCGAAGCGCTTGGCCACGCACCCTGCTTAGTTCCGGGCTCATTGAAGAATTTCAAGCTGACCTGGCCCGAAGATTTTGACCTGATGGAAAGATGGATCGATGACAACGCATGACGCCACCCCCAGCCATTTCCCGTTTCGCATCGGCCAGGGCTTCGATGTGCATGCTCTGGTGCCTGATCGGCCGCTGATTATCGGCGGTGTGACGATTCCGTACACGCACGGTCTGTTGGGGCATTCGGATGCCGACGTGCTGCTGCACGCGATCACCGACGCCGTGCTGGGCGCTGCAGCCTTGGGCGACATTGGGCGGCTGTTTCCCGACACCGATGCGGCCTACGCCGGCGCGGACAGCCGCGTCCTGCTGCGCACCGCCCTGCAACGGGTGGACGAAGCCGGCTGGCAGGTCGTGAACGTCGATGCCACCGTGCACGCGCAAGCGCCCAAGATCGGTCCGCATGCGCCGGCCATGGTGCGCAATATTGCCGACGACCTGCGCATTCCGGTCAACTGCGTCAACGTCAAAGCCAAGACAAACGAGTCGCTGGGCTATCTGGGCCGCAAGGAAGGTATCGCGGCAACGGTGGTGGCGATGCTGGCGCGCAAGCCCGATCCGTTCCTGGTCGAAGACCTGTACAAAGGCGATTGAAGCGCAGCGCCTGGCGATACCGTCCGGGCGCTGCGCCGCCTGTGCGACACCTGTTTCCTTACTTGCCTTCGGCCGCCAGCACCAGCGCAGCTGCGTTGACCACGGCGGCGATGCGGCCCGCGTCGCGCAGTTGTTCCGACGACAGGCCTTCCTGCTTGAGCGTCGCATAGTGCGACTTCACGCAGAAGTGGCACTTGCCAATGATCGACGCCACCAGCGCAAACAGTTCAAAGCGCTTCTTTTCGACCCCACCGTGCGAGGCGTACGCGTTCATGCGCAGTTGCGGCGGCAGCGTCTTCAATTGCGCGTCGTCGGTCATTTCGGGGTAGGGGTACCACACGTTGTTCATGCCCATCAGCGCAGCCGCCGTCAACGCGGCGTTCGCATCGACATCGGACAGTCCGCTCTTGAAGGCGTCGATCAGGAATTTGCTTTTGGCGGCGTACGCTGCGGCCAGGGCGGAGCCGACGGCGTCTTCGGCTGACAGCGACGATCGGCTGATCACGGCATCCAAATTCAGGCGGATGTCTTTGGCGTAATCAGGGATGTTTTCTTTGATTGATGCAAGGAATTCCATAGTTATGTCCTATTCATTTGCGTCAATGAAAGCCCGGAAGTTCCGGGCTTGGTTGGCAAGCACAGCGGCGGCCGTGGCACGGACAGCGCGCATGACCAGGTCAGGCGTCGCCCGTGCCATGAGGCATTACAGCGTCGAGCCGCCGACGTCGCGACCGCATGCGCACAGTTCGTCGGTTTGCAGACCGTCAAGCAAGCGCAGGATTTCTTCCGGGTTGCGACCGACGTTCAGGTTGTTCACCGATACGTGCTGGATGGTGTTGTCCGGGTCAACGATGAACGTGGCACGCAAGGCCACGCCTTCCGTCTTGTCGCGGATACCCAACTGGTCCACCAGCTCGCCGCGTACGTCGCCAAACTGGTAGTGATTCAGCTTGGACAGGTCCGGATGCTCACGGCGCCATGCCAGCTTCACGAATTCGTTGTCGACCGATCCGCCCATCAGCACGGCGTCGCGGTCTTCAAAGTCTTTCGCCAGCTTGGCAAAGCCGACGATTTCGGTCGGGCACACAAACGTGAAGTCTTTCGGGTAGAAGTAAATGATCTTCCACTTACCGGGGAACGAGCTTTCCGTAATCGTCTCGAACGCCGAAGCGCCGTTTTCTTCGTGAGCGTTAAAGCCCGGCTTGACGCCATTGACCTTGAATGCTTCGAGTTTTTCGCCGACAGTTTTCATGTTCTCTCCTGGATTCGTAAAAGCCAGGTGACACGACGCCGCGCACTGCGGTGCGGGGTCTGCACCAGGAACTCATAAATACTACGCTATTGGAAATCGATGTCTAATTGGAATTGCCTAAGACATCGTTAGATTCCGTTCGCGCTCCGGATACTGCACTTTCTTGTCCTGCCATTACTTTCCATCCGGTGAACGGACAGACGAAGCCGCCAGCACGATTCGCGCCACCAACCCACCGCCATCCCGTGGCACCAAGGTCAGCGTACCACCGGCGCGTTGCAGCAGGCGACGAACGATCGCCAATCCCAGCCCGGCGCCGCCGGCATCTGTCCGCGCATCGGACCCCCGGGTGAACGGACGCAGCAGACGCGGCACGTCTTCTGCCTTGATCCCCGGACCGCGGTCGGCGACTTCGATCACCACATTGGCGCCCTGGGGTTTGACGCTGACGTCGATGCGCAGCGGCACGTCGGGACCATGCCCATACCGTCGCGCGTTTTCGATCAGGTTGCCCACGGCGCGCTGCAGGTCCGGTGCCGCAATACGCGCCCACAGGTCGGGCTTCACCTCGGCCGAGAGCGAACCCCCCAAGGCTTCGGTGTGGCTGCGTTCGCGCTCGATCAGGTCGGACACCAGTTCGGACACGTTGTGCGTCGAATCGGTGGACGACGCCGGGCGCGCATATTCCATGAACTGCCCGATGGTGCGATTGATCTGCTCGACGTCCTCGTCGATCGCGTTACGCGATGCTTCGGACGCGCCGCTCATTTCGATCTCGAGCCGCAGCCGTGCCAACGGCGTGCGCAAGTCATGGGAAATTCCGGCCAGCATCAAGGCCCGATCCGCCTCGGCGCGGTCCAGTTCTTCGACCATGCGGTTGAAGCTGGTGTTGACTCGCCGGATCTCTTCCGGACCGCTTTCAGGCAAAGGAGAGGGCGTCTCGCCTCGCGACAAGGCCTGCGTCGCCCGCGACAGTCGGGACAGCGGCCGGTTGACGAAGCCAACGATGACGGCGGCGCCCAACAGCGAGAGCAGCAGCGCCGCCGCGCCCCAGCCCAGCCATTCCACGCCAGGCACGCGCTCGGCTCGGTCGCGCTCGACGACCATCCAATAGGCATCGTCGTCAATGGAAAAGCTGACCCACAGGCCGGGAATGCGGTTGACTTCCCACGCCACGATGGTTTCGGGGCCCAGGCGGTCGACCACTTGTTCTTCAACGCGCTGCAACACCTGCCGATTGGGGATGGGGACGGTGTTGTCGCCGGATTCGCGGGGGTAAACCTGGATGCCCTCGTTCGTAGCGAGGTCCAGGAGAAGATAGCGTCGCTCTCGCGGTGCCGAGTGCACCAGCGCGGCGCGGGTGATGTTGACGACGGTGACGATCTGCTGGGCGACCTGCTGCGCGCGCGGCTCCACTTCCATGCTTCGAAAAGCCTGGAGCCACGCGGCCAGACTGGCCGTCATCAGAACGGTCAATAATAGAAAGGTGCGGCTGAACAGGCCTAAGCGAGACGCCACACGCAGGGCAACGGACATGAAACCTCAGGTGCCGTCAGCTGCCGCCATCGGGAACGAACACGTAGCCCAGGCCCCACACCGTCTGGATGAACACGGGCTTGGCAGGATCGGGTTCGATCAGTTTGCGCAGACGCGAGATCTGCACGTCCAGACTGCGGTCGAACGCTTCGTATTCGCGGCCACGCGCCAGTTCCATCAGCTTGTCACGCGAAAGCGGGATCTTGGGGTGGCGGGCAAACACCTTCAGCACCGAAAATTCGCCGGTAGTCAGGGCGACCGGCTCGTTGTCGCGCGTCAGGGTACGGGTAGCCAGGTTCAGCACGTAGGGGCCGAAGGACACGGATTCGTTGTCCTGGCTCGGTGCGCCCGGATGTTCTTCCGGACCCCGGCGGCGCAGCACGGCGTTGACCCGGGCCAGCAATTCGCGCGGGTTGAACGGCTTGGGCAGATAGTCATCGGCGCCCATTTCGAGGCCGACGATACGGTCCACGTCTTCGGCCTTGGCCGTCAACATGATAATGGGGGTGCTGTCGCGGGCGCCGCGCAGACGGCGGCAGATGGACAGGCCATCTTCGCCCGGCAGCATCAGGTCCAGGACCAGCAGGTCGAAACGTTCACGTTGCCAGAGTTTGTTCATCGTCTGGGCATTTTCCGCGACCCAGACAGAGAAGCCCTGCTCGGCAAGGTAGCGGCGCAGCAGGTCGCGCAGACGCACGTCGTCATCGACGACGAGGATTTTTTTGGGGGCGTTGGCTAGAGACATGCGGCAAATGTAACGGAGCCAGTTGTATCAATCCAGCAAGGGACATTGGTTGTTACAGAAATGGGGACTTGGTCACGGCTGAGTGCGTGAGCCCCTGTTTTCACCGTCGTATCATGGAGTCGTGAACAAAGTCATCCTTCCCATTTCTCTGCGCAAACGGTGGACTCGCGGTCCGCTTGCCATCGCTGGCTTGGCGGTGGTGGTGGCGGCTGCGTCGGCAGGGGTGGTGATTGCCCAAACGCGGGATGCGCGCCTGTTGGCCCGAGTCGCCGGTGCGGCCCGAGACGGCATGCAGGCCGACATGGAAGGGCGTATCGACCGCGCCATGTCGCGCTCGATGGACAGCCGCAGCGCGGTGCTGGCCGATGGTCCGGTAGGCGTGGTGTCGGCGGGCATGGACGGCTGGGCGGGCCCGGTCACGCAAGACGAGCGCCAGCAGGTGCCTCGCAAGCTGTCGTCGGAAGAGCGCAATCAGCTGCGCCAGGAAATCCGCAACGCCAGCCAGGAAGTCTATCAGCCGTACCGCGACAAGAAGCGGTAACGACAAGAAGCTGTAAAGTCATGCGGCGCCGTTTTTAGCGCGCCGACGTCTTACAATCGCAGCCTATGTCGCTGCATATCCTTTCCCTAGAAACGTCTTCCGCCTGGTGTGGTGTCGCTTTGTTGCGTGCGCCGGATGCGGGTGGCACGCCTGCCATGCCTGCATCAGGCAGCGGCGATGCCGGCCGCCCGTTCGTCTTTTCCCGTGAACACCAGGGCGTGCAGGAACACTCGGCGCGCCTCTTGCCCATGATCGATGAAGTGCTGGCCGAGGCGGGCATCGCCCGGTCTGCCATCGACGCCATTGCGTTCGGCCAGGGGCCGGGTGGGTTCACCGGACTGCGCGTGGCCTGTGGTGTGGCCCAGGGACTGGGATTTGCGCTCGATCGTCAGGTGCTGCCGGTGGTGTCCCATGCCGCGGTGGCGGTGCAGGTCGATGGGTCGGGTGGACAGCCGATCGTGGTCGCGATGGATGCCCGGATGCAAGAGGTGTATGTCGCCGCCTACGCGCAGCCATCCGATCAGGAACAGCGGGTGCTACTCGAGCCCCAGCTAATGGCGCTGGAAGGGCTGGAGCCATGGCTGCAGGCGACCTTCGGCAGCGATGCCGGCCCGACCGGCTGGCTGCTGGCCGGAGACGCTGCCACCGCCTATCCGGACGCGTTTGCCGGGGTGCCCGCCGGCCAGTGCGTGTCCGGCGCCATGCGACCAACGGCGTCGGCCGTGGCAACGCTGGCGTGGCGGGGCTGGCTGCGCGGTGATGCCATCGCGCCGGAACACGCCATGCCGCTGTACGTGCGGGACAAGGTCGCATTCACCACGGCTGAACGTCTGCTGGGCGCGGGCGGCAATCCCAAAGTCGCGCCGGCGGCACGGATCGGAGAGGGTTCATGACGTCAACGGCTGCGACCCAGCTAAGCGTTGCCAAGCCGCTGGCCATGACGCCGGCTGATCTGGACGACGTCGAGCGCATCGAGAACTCGGTGTACGCCTTTCCCTGGACCCGGAAGAACTTTGCCGATTCGATCAGTTCGGGCTACAGCGCCTGGGTCGTGCGCGATGCGGGCGCCATGCTTGGGTATTGCGTGTTGATGATGGTGCTGGACGAAGGCCATCTGTTGAACATCAGCGTCGCCAAGGATGCGCAAGGCAAGGGGGTCGGGCGTTTCCTGCTGGACTGGACGGAAAAAGTGGCCGTGTCGCTGGGCGCGCGGACGGTGCTGCTCGAAGTGCGGCCGTCCAACCCGGTCGCCCAGGGATTCTACGAGCGGCATCGGTATGAACGTATCGGTGTGCGGCGCAATTACTATCCGGCGCCGGGCGGGCGGGAAGACGCGATCGTCATGCGCAAGACCTTCCTGGCCGGAGAGCATCAGGTCAGCGGATCCGCGCGCCAGGCGGGGCGGGGGGCGTTATGAGCGATCCAAGACAGAGCAGCGTGCCGATGAACGCAGTGCGCAAGGCCTGGCTGCGCGAGCTGGGCATCGAACGCGTGTGGGCCGCGGGCAGTATGCCGGGGGCTGCACCGGAGCCCACTCGACCCGAACCGGTACCTGCGGCTGCCGAACTTCGCGAAGAAGGCAAGGAATTGAATGCCGAGGCTGCGGGAGCGGTGGAAGTGCTCGAACCCCAAGCCGAGCTTGTCGCCCGGCATACAGCCAATCTGCCCGAAGTCGCCCAGGAAGTGATTCGTGTCGTCCCGGCCTTGGCCCCGAAGCCCGGCCTGTCGCCCGTGGAAGCATGGTCTTTGCTGCAGCAGGAAGTCCGCGGCTGTGTGGCCTGCGGACTCTGCAAGACCCGCACGCAGACCGTGTTTGGCGGCGGCGTGCGGCGCGCGCGCTGGATGGTGATCGGCGAGGCCCCGGGCGAGCAGGAAGACAAGCAGGGCAAGCCCTTTGTCGGCAAGTCCGGCAAGCTGCTCGACGGCATGCTGGCGTCGGTCGGTCATGCTCGCGAGCGTGACGTCTTTATCGCCAACGTCATCAAGTGCCGGCCGCCGGGCAATCGTGATCCCCTGCCGGAAGAGGTCGCCACCTGCAGTCCCTACCTGATGCGGCAGATCGCCGCCGTGCAGCCCGAACTGATTTTGGTGCTGGGACGTTTCGCCGCCCAGACCTTGTTGGGAAGCACCGCCGCCATCTCCAGCCTGCGCGGCCGCCCGCATGAAATCGATGTGGAAGGCAGGCTCGTGCCCGTCGTGGTGAGCTACCATCCGGCCTACCTGCTGCGCAGCCCGCAGGAAAAAGGCCGCGCCTGGCAGGACCTGCGGCTGGCGGCGTCACTGGAAAAGACGCCTGCACAATAAAAAAACGGGATGCTTGAACGAGCATCCCGTTTTTGCATGAGCGACCCAAGCAGGGCGTGTGAACCCTGCCCGACCCGGCCCCTAGCCGTGATCGCAGCGCAATGCCGTGCCATGCGCCCGACTGCCAATCACCTGATCCAGGTCCGGATGCAATTGGTGGTTGCGCTTGTTCCACAGCATGATCAGTACCATTATCCCCGCCACCAGCGAACCGAAGATCACGATGATGGTATTGATCGGCAGCTTCAGCGCCAGCATCAGCGAGTACACCGCGACCATCAGCAGAATGTTCAACTGCTCGTTGAAATTCTGCACGGCAATGGAATGTCCTGCCGACAGGAGCACGTGGCCGCGGTGCTGCAGCAGCGCGTTCATGGGCACCACAAAGAAGCCGCCCAGACCGCCGATGACGATCAGCAGGGTATAGACGAACCATTTTTCGTACGCGAACGGCATCAGCATGACCACCAGGCCCATGCCGACGCCCACGGGAAGCACACTCAGCGCTTTGTGCAGCGCAATACGCCCGGCCAGCATGGCGCCGGCCACCGTTCCGAACGACGCCACCCCCATCAGGATGGACGCCTTGTTCAGCGGCAACCCGAGCTGGACACGGCCCCATTCGATCACGATCAGCTGCAAGGTGGCGCCCGCGCCCCAAAACAGCGTCGTGACGGCAAGGGAGATCTGGCCCAGCTTGTCGCGCCACAGGGTGCGCACGAAACAGCCGAATTCCACCACGAGACGAACCGGATTGCGCTGCTGGCGCGGATACGCCACGCCGGTATCCGGAATGAGCAGGTTGAAGAACGCCGCCACCAGGTACACCAGCGCGATCACTAGAATCGCCGCTTCGGCAGGTGTGTCGACGCCCAGCGTGATCGACGGGATCGGGTCGATCCCCAGCAACCACGTTGAAATTTTGGGGCTGATGAGCGCGCCGCCCACCACCACGCCCAGGATGATCGACACCACCGTCAGGCCTTCGATCCAGCTGTTGCCCTTGACGAGCTGCTCGGGCGGAAGGAGTTCGGTGATGATGCCGTACTTGGCAGGCGAGTACGCCGCGGCGCCGATGCCGACCAGCGCGTAGGCCATCGCCACCACGTAGACCTGGTGCCCCTCGGCCATGCCAAGGTTCGCATACATGAACATCAGCAGACAGCCGCACACCTTGATGGTGTTGGTCGCGAACATGACGCGGCCTTTGGGAAAGCTGTCGGCCAGCGCGCCCACGAAGGCGGCCAGCACCACATATGACAGGGCGAACGACCACTTGATCATCGGCGTCATCCACGCCGGACCATCCAGTTGCTGGATCAGCGCAATCGCTGCGATGAACAAGGCATTGTCGGCGAGCGACGAAAAGAACTGCGCCGCCATGATCAAGTAAAAGCCACGTCTCATCGGTTGTCGGTCTGACTCTGGCGCCTGCGTTGGATGGGAAGAAACGAGCGCGGTCATCAAGACGGCACTCCGTCATGGCACCAACAGGGCACCATGGCGGACGATTTATAGCACGCGTGCACCGATATTTGCCTTTTGAGTTGTGTGAGGCAGCAAGGGAATGTCAGCGCGTTTTGCCGCGAGCTCAACCGCGCGTGTTGCTGCCCGTATCGAACTGTTGGAGGTTGACGGCCGGGAGAGGTTCCCAACCGGGCTGGCGATGCTCGACCACGACGTTGGTAAAGATGCCGCCGCGGACGTACCACTTGGCGGTCAGGCGCAGGAAGCGCGGCGAGATGGCCCCGACGATGTCGTCGACGATCTGGTTGGTGACGGCTTCATGGAAGGCGCCGTCGTTGCGAAAGCTCCAGGTATAGAGCTTCAGGCTTTTCAGTTCGACACAAAGTTGGTCGGGGATGTAGTCGATAATCAGCACCGCGAAATCCGGCTGGCCGGTCAAGGGGCACAGGCAGGTGAATTCGGGCACCTCGATATGGATCTGGAAATCCCGCTTCTGGCTGGGATTGGGGAAGGTATCGAGGGTCTTGGAGGGTTGCGAAGGCATGATGCGGAATGGGGACCTGGCGGAATGGTTACGATGGGCGGCTGCACGGTGCAGCAGGCAGGGCGCGGGTCGCGGCCCTGCGTGTGGCCCTTTGGTATTATACGGAGCGCCCGGGTACTGTATGCGTTTTCGCGGCACCGCCGTCTGCCGCCTCGCTGTCCGCCGCAGGTTGCGCCGCATTCCTGCCCTCAGTCCGTGGTTCGTAGTTACATCCCCCTTCAGGAAGCGCGGTTCCGTTGAGACTCACCCAGATCAAACTCGCAGGATTCAAGTCCTTTGTCGATCCGACGTCGATTCTCGTCCCCAGCCAGCTGGTCGGGGTCGTGGGTCCGAACGGCTGCGGCAAGTCGAACATCATCGACGCGGTGCGTTGGGTGCTGGGCGAATCCAAGGCGTCCGAACTGCGCGGTGAGTCCATGCAGGACGTCATCTTCAACGGTTCCATCAACCGCAAGCCGTCGGCGCGTTCGTCGGTGGAACTGGTGTTCGACAATTCCGAAGGCCGCGCGGCGGGGCAGTGGAGCCAGTACGGCGAAATCGCTGTCAAGCGCGTGCTGACCCGGGACGGCACCAGCAGCTATTTCGTCAATAACCAGCAGGTTCGCCGGCGCGACATCCATGACATCTTCCTGGGCACCGGGCTGGGCGCGCGGGGTTACGCGATCATCGGGCAGGGCATGATCTCGCGCATCATCGAGGCGCGCCCCGAAGAACTGCGGGTGTTCCTGGAGGAGGCGGCTGGGGTCTCGCGCTACAAGGAACGCCGCCGCGAGACCGAAAACCGCCTGTCCGATACGCGCGAAAACATGACGCGGGTCGAAGACATCGTCCGCGAACTGACCACGCAGCTCGAAAAACTGGAAGCGCAGGCCGAAGTCGCCCAGAAATACCAGACCATGCAGGCCGAGGGCGAAAAGAAGCAGCGCTTTCTGTGGCTGCTGAAAAAGCGTGAAGCCGACCGCGAACGCATGGAATTCGGGCTGGAGATCGAAAAGGCGCAGACCGAACTGGAAGGCGCCATGGCCGGCCTGCGCAAGCTCGAAGCCGACCTGGAGGGCAGCCGCCAGGCGCACTATGCCGCCAGCGACGCCGTGCACGCGGCCCAGGGCAGCCTGTATGAGGCCAACGGCGAAGTCAGCCGCCTGGAAGCCGAAATCAAGTACGTGGTCGAGTCCCGCAACCGCATGCAGGCGCAGCTGGCGCAATTGCAGCAGCAGATCGCCCAGTGGAACGAGCAATACGAGCACGGCGGCGAGGACCTGGCCCGTGCCGAAGAAGACCTTGCCATCGGCGAAGCGCGCGCTGAAGAAGCCCGCATCTCCGCCGAAGAATGGCAGGAAAAGCTGCCCGACGTCGAAACCCGGGTGCGCGAAGCCATGGCCGGCCTGGCCGCCATGCGCGCCGAGCTCGCCCAGGTCGAACAGAACCTGGCGCTGACCGCGCAGGCGCAGCGCGAAGCCGACCGGCAACTGCAGGCGCTGGCTCAGCGCCGCGAACGGCTGGACCAGGAAGCCCGCAATCTGCAGCGGCCCGACGCCGCGCGGCTGACCCAATTGACGGGTGACCTGGCCGATACCGAGCAGCGGGTGCGCGAGGCCCAGGAAGACTTGTCGGCGCTGGAAGCGCAGTTGCCCCAGGTCGATACCGGGCGGCGCCAGGCACAAGAAGCGTCCCAAAAGGAAGTGGCCGCGGTCGGCCAGACCGAAGCGCGGCTGCTGGCGCTGACTCGCCTGCAGCAGGACGTGCAGAAGCAGGGCGCCTTGCACCCCTGGCTGGAAAAGCACGAACTCGCGGGCCTGGGCCGGCTGTGGCAGAAGCTGCATATCGAGCCGGGCTGGGAAGCCGCCCTGGAAGCGGTGCTGCGCGAGCGGCTCGCGGCGCTGGAAGTGAGCAACCTGGATTGGGCGCGGGCGTTCTTCAGCGACGCGCCGCCCGCGCGACTGGCCTTCTTCCAGATGCCGTCGCCGGGCGCCGCCCCAGCGAACGAAGCGGGGCTGACGCCGCTGACCTCGTTGCTGCGGATTACCGATCCGCAGCTGCGCACCCTGATGAACGACTGGTTGCGCAACGTGTACACCGCCACCGACGCGGCGCAGGCCCTGGGCGCCCGCCAGCAGTTGCCCGACGGCGCGCTGTTCGTGGTGCGGGAAGGGCATCTGATCAGCGCCAACAGCGTGCGCTTTCATGCCGCCGATTCCGAACAGTCCGGCATGCTGGCGCGCCAGCAGGAAATCGAGAATCTGCAGCGCCAGGTCAAGGCGCAGCAGATGCTGGCCGATGAATCCCGATCGGTGGTTGCACGGGCCGAGGCCGCCTATCAGCAGGTCGCGCAGGCCATGCCGGCGTCGCGCCAGCGCCTGGCCGAAGTCACGCAGCGCCTGCACGCGATCCAGCTCGAACACTCCAAGCTGTCGCAGCAAGCGGCGCAGTCCGAAGAGCGCGCCAGCCGTATCGACGAAGAACGTGCCGAGATCGCCGCGCAGGAAGAAGAGGCCCGCATCCGCAAGGAAGAAGCCGAATTTCGCTTTGAGACGCTGGACGGCGAACTGGGCGACAAACAGACAGCATTTGAAGACGCGCAAATGGCGCAGGAACAGCGCGAGGCCAATGCCCAGGCCGGCCGCGAGCGCCTGCGCGAACTGGAACGGGCCGCGCAGGAAGCCGGTTTTGCCGAGCGAGGCCTGCGAGCGCGGATCGACGAGTTGCGCCGGACCATGCAGCTGGCATCCGAACAAAGCCAGCGCGCGCTGGGCGACGCCGAGCGGGTGCAGGCCGAACTCCGGGTGCTGGACGACGAGGCCGCCAAGGCCGGCTTGCAAGACGCCCTGGAGATCCGCGCCGAGCGCGAAGACATTTTGGCGCGCGCCCGCATCGAACTGGACAGCCTGAGCGCGGGGCTGCGCGGCTTTGACGAAGAACGGCTGACGATCGAACGGTCGCTCGAGCCGCGCCGTGCCCGCATTACCGAATTGCAATTGAAGGAACAGGCTGCGCGCCTGGCGCAGGAACAGTACGGCGAACAGCTGTCGAACCAGGAAATCGACCTGGTGGCCTTGGGCGCCGAACTGGACGAACTGCCCAAGGAATGGCAGCGCGCCAACTGGCTCAATTCGGAAGTGCAGCGCCTGAACCGCGAAATCGGCCTGCTGGGCGCGGTCAACCTGGCGGCGCTGGACGAATTGAAAGCCTCGCGCGAGCGCAAGCAATACCTGGACGCGCAGCAGGCCGATCTGCAGTCGGCCATCGACACGCTGGAAGACGCCATCCGCAAGATCGACAAGGAAACCCGGCAACTGCTGCAGGAAACCTTCGATATCGTGAACCGCAACTTTGGCGAGCTGTTCCCGTCCCTGTTCGGCGGCGGCGAGGCCAAGCTGGTCATGACCGGCGACGAAATCCTGGATGCGGGCGTGCAGGTCATGGCGCAACCGCCGGGCAAACGCAATAGCACCATTCATCTGCTGTCAGGGGGCGAAAAGACCCTGACCGCCACCGCGCTGGTGTTCGCGCTGTTCAAGTTGAACCCGGCGCCGTTCTGTCTGCTGGACGAGGTCGACGCGCCGCTGGACGACGCGAACACCGAGCGGTACGCCAACCTCGTGCGCAGCATGAGCAAGCAGACGCAATTCCTTTTCATCTCGCACAACAAGATCGCCATGGAAATGGCGCATCAATTGGTGGGCGTCACCATGCAGGAACAGGGCGTGTCGCGCATTGTCGCGGTCGACCTCGAGTCCGCCCTGCAGCTTGCCGTCGAGGCCTGACGCCGCCATGCCCCTTCACTCCCATCCCCGCCCCCTTTTCGGGAACCGCAAAACATGAATGATCTTCAATCCGGGTTGATTGCCCTTGGCGTGCTGGCGATCGTCATCGTGCTTGGCCTGAACTGGTTCCAGGACCACCGCGCGCGCAAGCAGATGCAGGCACGCTTTCCCGACAACGGAAAAGACCCGCTGTTGACGCCGAGCGATCCGCCGGTTCCCGGCACGTCGCCCGAACTGGTGCGCCGCGAACCGGGCCTGGGCATGGCCCCGGCAGCGGTCGAGCCGGTCACCTCAATGGAGTCAGGCGCCCTGGCCGACATCCCGGCGCACGACACGGAAGAAGCCGATGAAGCCTGCGAGACCGTCATCGACGTGGTGTTCATGGAGCCGGTGTCGGGCGACGAACTGAGTGCGTTCACCCAGGGCATCCGCCACGCCGGCCAGAAGCCGCTGCGTGTGTTCGCCCACACGGCCGACGGCGTGCATCGCAGTTCCATTCGCCCCAATGAGCGCTATGCCTCGGTGCAGGTTGCCGTGCTGCTGGCCAATCGCAGCGGCGCCCTGACGGCTGGTGAATGGGCCGAAGCCCTGTCGCGGTCGCGGGTGCTGGCCGACCGTTTCGACGGCACCGTCGAAGCGACCGATACCCAGGCCGTGCTGGCACGCGCCGGCCAACTGGACGGAGCATGTGCCGCGCTGGATGCCCAGGTCGGCATCACGCTGGTCGCCCGCAGCCGCCGCTGGGCGTCGAGCGACATCCTGACCGCGGCGCGCGAAGCCGGGTTTTCGGGTATCCAGGATGGCCGTCTGCCGTGGGTCGATCATGACGGCATCATCCGTTTCACCCTGGGCCGCACCGATGGCGTATCGCTGGGATCGGCCGGTCCGGCCACCATCGGCCAATTGAATCTGCTGCTGGACGTGCCGCGCGCGCCGGCCGACGAACACGGTTTTGCCCGCATGGCGGCCACCGCGCGCACGCTGGCCGCGCGTCTTGAAGCCGATGTCGTGGACGACAATGGCCGTCCGCTGGCCGATGGCGCCGAGCAGGCGATCGACAAGCAACTGCAGGCCTTGTATGTGCGGCTGGACGATGCGGGCCTGACGGCCGGATCTGCCCGCGCGCAGCGGGTGTTTGGCTAAGCCGGATTGGCACGTGCATGACTGACCTGACGTCAAAGCTGGATCGCGAGAACATCGCCGCCGAGCGTATCTCCGCGCTGCGCGAAGAGCTTGCCGAACACAACCACCGCTACTACGTGCTGGATGCGCCGATCGTCACCGATGCCGAGTACGACAAGCTGTTCGGCGAACTGGTCGCGCTCGAAACCGAGTTTCCCTTGCTGGTCACCGCCGAGTCGCCCACGCAACGGGTCGGCGGCGCGCCGCTGTCGGCCTTTGGCAACGTGCGACATGCCGTGCCGATGCTGTCCTTGAACAACGCGTTCGAAGACGACGACATCGCGGCGTTCGACAAGCGGGTGCGGGACACGCTCAAGGCCGGCGATACGCCGGTGACCTACGCCTGTGAACTGAAATTCGATGGCCTGGCGATCAGCCTGCGCTACGAGGACGGCGTGTTGGCCCAGGCCGTCACGCGGGGGGACGGGCAGACTGGCGAAGACGTGACCGCCAACATCCGCACCGTGCGCGCGATTCCGACCAAGCTGCGTGCCAGCACCGCGCACGGCAAGGCGCCGGCGGTGCTGGAAGTGCGCGGTGAGGTCCTGCTGTTTCGCGCCGACTTCGACAAGATCAACGACGCGCAGCGCGCGGCCGGCGATAAGGTCTTCATCAATCCGCGCAATGCGGCCGCCGGCAGCCTGCGGCAGCTCGACTCGCGCATCACGGCCAAGCGGCCGCTGCGCTTCTTTGCCTATGGCTGGGGCGAGATCGTCGGCAAGTCGCCGGCCGGATCGGGCGCCCAGGCCAGTTCGGTGGCAGGGGCACCTACCCCCGCCGTGGCCACCTCCGCCACGCCGCCGCACGAGACCCACACGGCAATGCTCGACTGGCTGCGGGACCTGGGCCTGCCCGTCGGGCAATACCGGGCGCAGGTCGAGGGCGCGGAAGGGCTGCTGCGCTTCTATCACGCCGCGCAAACCCAGCGGCCGAACCTGCCGTACGACATCGATGGCGTGGTCTACAAAGTCGATGCGCTGGCCGCGCAACGTACGCTGGGCTTCGTGTCCCGCGCGCCGCGTTTTGCCATCGCCCACAAGTTTCCTGCCGAAGAAGCCACGACGGAACTGCAGGACATCGAAGTGCAGGTGGGACGCACGGGCGCCATTACGCCCGTCGCACGACTGAAGCCGGTGTTTGTGGGCGGCGTGACCGTCACCAACGCGACGCTGCACAACGAAGACGAAATCGCCCGCAAGGACGTGCGCATCGGCGACACCGTGGTCGTGCGCCGTGCCGGCGACGTGATTCCCGAAGTGGTCATGCCGATCCTGGAAAAGCGTCCATCCACCGCGCTGCAGTTCGTGATGCCCGCATCCTGCCCTGTGTGCGGGTCTGCCATCGAACGACTGGAAGGCGAGACGATTTCGCGTTGCACGGGCGGGCTTTTCTGCGCCGCGCAGCGCAAGCAGGCGGTGGCCCATGCGGCCAGCCGCCGCGCGCTCGACATCGATGGCCTGGGCGACAAACTGGTCGATCAACTGGTGGAAAGTGGCCGCGTGCACACGCTGGCCGACCTGTACACCCTGACGGTGGAAGAACTGTCAGGCATGGATCGCCTTGGGGAAAAGTCGGCCACCAACCTGGTCAACGCCATTGCGGCCACTCGCAGTCCGCCGCTCGGCCGCTTCCTGTTCGCGCTTGGCATTCGTCACGTGGGCGAGTCCACGGCGCGGGACCTGGCGCGCCACTTCGGCACGCTGGACGCCGTCATCAAGGCTTCCGAAGCCGACTTTCTGGCGGTCAACGATGTTGGCCCGGTGGTGGCCGAATCGCTGGCCCGCTTCTTTGCCGAAGAGCACAACCGTGAGGTGATCGATGCCTTGCGGCGCAATGGCGTCGAGCCGGGCACCGAGACGGTCGTGGACCGCATGGCGGGCACCTTGGCGGACAAGATCTTCGTGCTGACCGGCACGCTGCCGACACTGTCGCGCGACGAGGCCGCCGAGATGATCATGGCCGCGGGCGGCAAGGTGACCGGGTCGGTATCGAAAAAAACGCATTACGTCGTTGCCGGCGAAGACGCTGGCAGCAAGCTGGTCAAGGCGCAGGATCTCGGCATCACGGTGATCGACGAAGATGGCCTGCGCGCCTTGCTGGCGGGCCATCAGAAATAAGAAGGGATCCTCATGCAGGCAATCATTGGCGGCACCGGCCTTTATCAACTCACCGGACTGACGGTCACGCGCCGCCAGGTGGTGCGCACGCCCTACGGCGAGCCTTCAGGTGCATTGACCTACGGCCGCATCGGCGACAGCGAAGAAATCGTCTTTCTGGCTCGCCACGGCTACGGGCACACACTGGCTCCGCACCGCATCAACTACCGCGCCAACCTGTGGGCGCTGCATGAAATCGGCGTGCGCCGCATCGTGTCGGTGGCGACCGTGGGCGGTATTGGCGACGGCTACACGCCCGGCCGCATCGTGGTGCCCGACCAGATCATCGACTACACGCATGATCGCCTGCACACCTTCTTTGAAGGCGGCGACCAGGCCGTGGCGCATGCCGACATGACGCTGCCTTATGGCGCCGACATGCGCGCGGATCTGCTGACGGCAGCAGAAGCGGCCGGCATGGAGGTGCGCGACGGCGGCACCTACGGCTGTACCCAGGGCCCCCGGCTCGAAACCGCCGCCGAGATCCGGCGCATGGCCCGCGACGGCTGCGACGTGGTCGGCATGACCGGCATGCCCGAAGCCGCCCTGGCACGCGAACTGGAGCTGGATTATGGCGCGCTGTGCCTGGTGACCAATGACGCCGCAGGGAAGGGCGCGAGCACGGGCACCATCTCGCTCGACGAGATCCGCAACACGGTTGAAAAGACCATGCAGGGCATCCACGCGATCCTGGGCAGCCTGGTCAACCTGAAGGACTGAGTCAGAGCGGGCTCGGCATGGGCGTCCGCATCGGCGTCCGCGCCGCCGCTGAGGCCGAACCCATCAATTGCGTAACAGGGCATGCGCAAACGGCTCTGCCGTTACAAGCGCTGTCCGATTTGCCCTGCACGTCCCTCTACACTCGACAGGTACCGCCACACCTACCGGGAGTCACGATGGACGATTCAGAAATTTCAATGACCAATCTCTTTTTGCAGCTGGGCCTCGATGCGGAAAACGACGCGATCGCCGAGTTCATCAAGACGCACCAACTGCCGAACGGCACCGACATCTATGCCGCGCCGTTCTGGAGCGACAGCCAGCGCCAGTTCCTGCACGAACAACTGAAAGCCGACGCGCCGTGGGCGCTGATCGTCGACCAGTTGAACGAGGCGCTCAAGCAGGACGGGATCAAGCAGGAAACCGGCGTCTAAGACACCGGCAGCTCAGAATACAGAACGGGGCGGGTGCCCGGACGCAAATGCTGCGCCGGACACCCGCCCCGTTTTTCATTTCGCCAGCCAGGCCGGCTGGCAATCAGACCCTTACCCGTTCAAACCTTCCGCCGACAGCGCGGCCTGCACGGCCGGGCGCTGCGCCACGCGTTCACGGAAGGCCACGATCGCGGGCCACTTGTTCAGGTCCACCCCGGTCTTGGCGGCCCAGCCGGTCGTCACGAACAGGTAGACGTCGGCAAGCGAAAAGCCGCTGGCCAGCAGATAGTCGCGCTTGCCCAGTTCGCTGTTCACGTAATCCAGGCGCAGCGCCAGGAAGCCCTTGAAGGTTTCCTTGACCTCGTCAGGGACGGTCGGCTTGAACAGCGGCGAAAAACCCTTGTGGATCTCCGTCGCCACAAAGTTCAGCCAGGTCAGGAATTCGTAGCGCTCGGCGCTGCCCGCCGCCGGGGCCAGTTTCTTGTCCGCGGCTTCGTCGGCGAGGTACTGCATCACGACGGCCACTTCGGTCATGACCTTGCCCGGCTGGACTTCCAGCGCCGGCACATAGCCCTTGGGGTTCACGTCACGGAAGTTGGCGCCCGTCTCGGTCTTCTTTTCCTTGAGGTCGACTTTTTCCCACGAAAAGTCGATGCCGGCTTCGCGAAGGGCGATGTGCGGGGCGAGCGAGCATGCGCCCGGGCTGTAGTAAAGCTTCATAGTCGTCTCTTTTATTCAAGTGGTGTGATGATGGACTCCCGGTATGGGACACAGCGGATCTGGCTCAGCCAGTCCGCCAGTGTCGCCCCTGGGGGAGGCGCGCAGCGCCTAGGGGGGGCTATCTAATTCCGTTGCGCATATACAGTTCTTTTTCGGGCTTGAGCGTGATGGGCACCGCTTCGACCTTCCAGATGTTCTTGGCGTATTCGGCAATGCTGCGGTCCGACGAGAACTTGCCCGACCGCGCGCTGTTCAGGATAGACATGCGCGCCCACGTATCGCCATCGCGATAGGTGTCGCTGACCACGTCCTGGCAATCGATGTAGGACTGGTAATCGGCCAGCAGCAGGTAGGGGTCGTGATCGAGCAGGTTGTCGACGATAGGCTTGAACACCTCGGTGTCGCCACGCGAGAAAAAGCCCGTCTGGATCAGGTCGATCACCGCCCGCAATTCGGCGTTCACTTCATAAATGTCGCGGGGCCGGTAGCCGCTCGCCTTGATGTCGTGGACTTCGCTCGCCGTGTGCCCGAACAAAAAGAAATTCTCGGGTTTGACCTGGTCGCGGATCTCGATGTTCGCGCCGTCCATCGTGCCGATCGTCAATGCGCCGTTCATGGCGAACTTCATGTTGCCGGTGCCTGACGCTTCCTTGCCCGCCAGCGAGATCTGCTCCGACAGGTCAGCGCCCGGATACACGCACTGGCCGTAGGTCACATTGAAGTTCGGCAGGAACACGACCTTGAGCAGATCATGCACGTCGCGGTCGTTGTTCACCACGTCGCCCACCGCGTTGATCAGCTTGATCATCAGCTTGGCCATGGTGTAGCCCGGCGCCGCCTTGCCGCCAAAAATGAAGGTGCGCGGCAGCGTGTAGGCAGACCGGCCCGACTTCAGTCGGTGGTACAGCGTGATGATGTGCAGCACGGCCAGGTGCTGGCGTTTGTATTCATGGATGCGTTTGACCAGCACGTCGAACATGGAATCGGGGCTGACGGTGACACCTGTGCGGCGCAGGATCAGCGCCGCCAGATCCACCTTGTTGGCCCGTTTGATCGCGCGCCAGCTGTCGCGGAAGGCGCTGTCTTCGGCATGCGGTTCCAGCTTCGACAGTTGCGGCAGGTCGGTAATCCAGCCTTCGCCTATGGTTTCGCTGACCAGCTTTGTCAGGCGCGGATTGCTCAGCACCATCCAGCGGCGCGGTGTCACGCCGTTGGTCACGTTGGTGAACTTCTCGGGCCACATCTCGTAGAAGTCTTTCAGCACATCCTGCTTCAGCAATTCCGAATGCAGTTCGGCCACGCCGTTGATGGTGTGGCTGCCGACGCACGCCAGGTGGGCCATGCGCACATAGCGCTCGCCGCTTTCGTCGATCAAGGACAGGCGCGCCAGACGCGAATCGTCGCCCAGGAACTTGATGCGCACGTCGTTGAGGAAGCGCGCGTTGATTTCGTAGATGATTTCCAGGTGGCGCGGCAGGATGCGCTTGAACAGATCGAGCGGCCAGCGCTCCAGCGCTTCCGGCAACAGCGTGTGGTTGGTGTACGAGAACGTGCGGGTCGTGATGCCCCACGCCTGGTCCCACGGCATCAGGTGGTCATCGACCAGCAGCCGCATCAGTTCGGCCACGGCAATAGCGGGGTGGGTGTCGTTCAGCTGGATCGCAAACTTCTGGTCGAACGTGTCCGGCTCCATGCCGCGCGCCTTGTGTATGCGCACCATGTCCTGCAACGAGCAGGACACGAAAAAGTATTGCTGCTCCAGCCGCAGTTCCTTGCCCTGCACGGTTTCATCGTTGGGGTAGAGCGCCTTCGTCAGGTTTTCCGACGTCACCTTCTTGTTGACCGCGCCCAGGTAGTCGCCGCGGTTGAACTGCGAAAAGTCGAAGGCCTCGGTCGCTTCCGCGCGCCACAGGCGCAGCGTGTTGGTGGTCGTGACCTTGTAGCCCACGATGGGCGAGTCGAAGGGCACGCCGGCCACGGTCTTTTCAGGCGCCCACCGCACGTGCAAGCGGCCCAGGTCGTCCTGGTACTGCTCGGTATGGCCGCCCAGCTTGACTTCGACCGCCCACTCGGCGCGCTGGATTTCCCACGGGTTGCCGTGACGCAGCCACTTGTCGGTGTTTTCGACCTGCCAGCCATCCATGATGGTCTGGTAGAAGATGCCGTATTCGTAGCGGATGCCGTAGCCAAAGGCCGGGATCTCGGCCGTGGCAAGCGAGTCGATGAAGCACGCCGCGAGGCGGCCCAGGCCACCATTGCCCAGGCCGGGTTCTTCTTCCTGGCGCAGCAATTCGTTCAGGTCCAACCCGATTTCCTGCACCGCTTTCTTCACGGTGTCATAGATGCCCAGGTTGATCAGGTTGTTGCCCATGTGCGGTCCCATCAGGAACTCGGCAGACAGATAGGCAACGGTTTTTGGCGCGGTGGCGGTGTGGTCAGCCACGCTGCTGATCCAGCGCTGCAGCGTGCGATCGCGCACGGCGTGGGCCAGAGCCTGGTAGTAATCGCCCAGGCCGGCAATTTCCGGAAATTTGCCCTGGGTGTAGAACAGGTGATCGTAGAAGGCCCGTTTCAGGCCCTCCGTCGTGACGGACGTGCGGTCGTCTTCGAAAATGACAGGCGGGGGGTTGATACGGCGCTCGAGCAAGGCAGGTTCTCCCAGGAAGGCATGGCGGAGTCGTCCGATAGGCTTAACTACACCACCAAACGGCCCACCCTGTCTGTAACGCTCATCAACAAGGCCGCATTCCGGCGCCGCGCTCGGGTCTCGAATCGAGTCCCGAATGCGGGTCCTGAATGCAGGTCCCGCACGGAGTTATAGTCGACTACGCCAGCACTTCGAGCAGTTCCTGTTCGAACTGGATCTGCGTGCGCGCATTGCTCAACGACGCACCTTCGATCAGGAACGTATCTTCCACGCGCTCGCCCAGCGTCATGACTTTTGCGGTTTTCAGGTTCACGCCATGCCGCGCAAACGTGCGGGCCATGGCGTGCAGAAGCCCGCTGCGGTCGGCGGCCGTCACGCCCAGGATCCATGCCTGGCCGCGATCATCGGGCCGCAGTTCGACCTGCGGCGTAATCGGGAACATGCGCGACTGGCGGGACTGCCGCGACCCCGTGGCCGACGACGGACTGAGTGGCGTGCGCGCGGTCGGGGGCGACGTCGTCTCCAGCAGTTCCTTCAGTTCATGTTCGACCAGACTCAATAATGAGCGCTGCTCGCTTGGCGTTCCTTCGGCCGACACGATGAAACTGTCCAGCGCCCAGCCATGACGGGTCGTGTGGATGCGCGCGTCCTGAATGCTCAGCCTGCGTTCATCGAAATAGCCGACGATACGTGCGAACAGATCGGGCCGGTCTTTCAGGTAGACCACGATCTGCAGGCCTTCGCCGACGGGCGCCACCCGTGCCCGCACGATGGGCACCAAGGTGCGCACGTGCTTGTACAGGTGCCGCGTCTGCCACGCGATATCGGGCGCTTCATGGCGAAGGAAGTACGCCACGTCCAGTTCCTTCCAGAACGCCGCCTGCGCATCGTCGCTCAGCCCGTACAGGCGCAAGATGCGCACGGCTTCCTGCTTGCGGTTTTCCAGGATGGCGGTGGGGTCGGGCGCATCGCCGCCCAGCGCCTGACGTGTCATCAGGTACAGGTCTTCCAGCAGTTTGCCCTTCCACGCGTTCCATACCTTGGGGCTGGTGCCACGAATATCGGCCACCGTCAGCAGGTACAAGGCAGTCAGGTGACGCTTGTCGCCCACCACGGCCGCCATCTGGCGAATCACGTCAGGGTCGGACAGGTCCTGCTTCTGCGCCACCGACGAAAAGGTCAGGTGATGCTTGACCAGGAACTCGACCAGTTCCGCATCGGCCTTGTCCATGCCGTAGTCGCGCGAAAAACGCCGCATCTCGGCCGCGCCCAGCACCGAGTGGTCACCGCCCCGGCCCTTGGCAATGTCATGGAACAAGGCGGCCAGGTACAGCAGCCAATGGCGGTCGAAGTTGGCGATCAGCTGGCTGCACAGCGGATATTCGTGTGCATGTTCCGGCATGGTAAAGCGCCGCAGATTGCGCACCACCATCAGGATGTGCTGATCCACCGTGTAGGCGTGAAACAGGTCGTGCTGCATCTGCCCCACGATGCGCCGGAAGGGCAACACGAAACGCGGCAGGATGCTCAGGTCATTCATGCGCCGCAGCTCGTGCACGATGCCGCGCGGTTGCTGCAGGATCGTCAGGAACAGGTGTTTGTTGACGGGATTGCTGCGGAACTGCGCATCGATCAGCCGGCGAGCGTGCCACAGCGCCCGCAGCGTCGAGGCCGACATGCTCTTCAGTTCGGGATGCTGCTGCATCATCAGGAACGCACGCAGGATCAGCGTCGGATTGCGCTCGAACGCGTCTTCACGGTGCGTGGACAGGCGATCGTGCACATTGCAGAAGTCATCGTCGATGCTCAGCGCTTCTTCGCCGGGGCGCGGAAACAGCCGGTCCTCGATGTTCTGCACCAGGATGGTATTGAGCTGCGTCACCAGCTTGGCGGCCCAGTAATAACGCTGCATCAGCACTTCGCTGGCGCGGCGCGGCCCGGTGGTCGGAATGCCGTACACCGCCGCAAGGGCCGTCTGCACGTCGAACACCACCCGGTCTTCCCGGCGTTTGGTCAGCAGGTGCAGCTCGATGCGCAGCCGTTTGAAGGCCTGCTCGGCGCGGCGCAGGTGGCGCGCCTCGTCGGCCGTCAGCAGACCGGCGCGCGCCACTTCGTTCCAGTTCTTGCCAAAGCCCGCCGCGCGCGCCATCCACAGAATGACCTGCAGGTCGCGCAGGCCGCCGGGCGACTCCTTGCAGTTCGGTTCCAGCGCGTACGGCGTGAAGTGGTACTTGGTATGCCGCTGCTGCATCTCCAACTGCTTGGCATTGAAAAAGGCACGTTTGTCGAGCGAGCCCCGCGTCGCCGTGTCGAACGCGCGCATCAGCGGGCGGCTGCCTGCCAGGAAACGCGCTTCGAGCAGGGCCGTCTCGACCGTAATGTCCTTGGCCGCCTCGCTGATGCATTCGTCGATGGTACGGGCGCTGTGCCCTGGCTCCAGTCCCAGGTCCCACAGGGCCGTCACCAGATTGCTGACGCGCGACTCGTCTTCTTCGGTCGGCGCCTGCTTGAGCAGGATCAGGATGTCGACGTCCGAATACGGGTAGAGTTCACCGCGCCCGTAGCCGCCCACGGCCGCCAGCGCCGCGCCTTCCGGCAGGGGATACATGCCGATCAAGGCCAGCAGGGTGCGATCCACGATACGCCGCAGATCGGTCAGCAGCCCGTCCGCCCGCAGATTGGTGCGGAACGTGGCGATGGCCTGCTCGCGTTCGGCGCGCAGCGTGTTGCGCAGCGCCTGCACGTCGGACAAGGCAGGGGAGCGGTGATCGGCTAGGGGCATGAAGTCGGCATCCGTGGGCAAGGGGGCAGGGCGTGCCCGTGTTCAGGCGGCGGCCCGGGTGGTGGCCGCAGCTGCAGCCTGCGTCGACGCCTTGTTCGTCACGAACGCCGGCGGCGCGGGCATGCCGGGCGACACCGTCAGGATTTCATATCCCGTTTCGGTCACCAGGACGGTGTGCTCCCACTGCGCCGACAGGCTGCGGTCGCGCGTCACGATGGTCCAGCCATCCGGCATTTCGCGGATTTCACGGCGCCCGGCGTTGATCATGGGTTCCACCGTGAAGATCATGCCCGCTTCAAGTTGCACGCCCGTGCCGGCCTTGCCGTAATGCAGCACCTGCGGATCTTCGTGGAACGAAGCGCCCACGCCGTGACCACAGAATTCGCGGACCACGCTATAGCCGAACTTGTCGGCATGCGCCTGGATCGCCGCGCCGATATCGCCCAGGAAGGCGCCCGCGCGGACCTGCTCGATGCCCAGCCACATGCATTCGTAGGTGACTTCCGACAGGCGGCGCGCCAGGATCGACGGTTCGCCCACATAGAACATGCGGCTCGTGTCGCCGTGCCACCCGTCTTTGATGACCGTCACGTCAATATTGAGCACGTCGCCGTTCTTGAGCACCTTGTCGCCCGGAATGCCGTGGCAGATCTGGTGGTTGACCGACGTGCAGATCGACTTTGGAAAAGGCGTGTAGCCGGGCGGGGCGTAGTTGAGCGGCGCCGGGATGTCCCCCAGTTCATTCACGATGAAGTCATGACACAGGCGGTCCAGCTCACCGGTCGTCACGCCGGGCTTGACGAAGGGGGCGATATAGTCGAGCACCGCTGCGCCATCGCGGCATGCCGCGCGCATCTTCTCGATTTGGTCGGCGTCCTTGATCGGGATATACATGGGTTTTCGTACCAAAATGTAATGGATTGCGGTCCAGGCGTCGCACTGCGTGCCAACTCATCCATCTGCGACTTGAGCAGACGGCCCGGAAAATAGTAGAATTATAGGCTTCCTGCGATCTGGCTGAGCCAGGCGTGTGGAAGACAAGGCAATACACAAGCGCAGTACCTGGCGCAATACCAGTACCTGGCGCAATACCCACAGCAGTAAATCGCGTGCTTCACGAACCAGGGTGTCGTTCCGTTGCAAGGAAGGTCTCAAGCTTTCCCCTTTGCATATCCGGGCGATACACGTGCGGCGCAAGACCCAACCCTCGGAGTAAATCATGGCTGTAACAATGCGCGAAATGCTGGAAGCAGGTGTCCACTTCGGTCACCAGACCCGCTTCTGGAACCCCAAGATGGCACCGTACATCTTCGGTCACCGCAACAAGATCCACATCGTCAACCTCGAAAAGACGTTGGCCATGTATAACGACGCCGTCAAGTACGTGCGTCAGCTGTCGGCTCGCCGCGGCACCGTGCTGTTCGTCAGCACCAAGCGCGCTGCCCGCGAAATCATCGCCCAGGAAGCCCAGCGCGCCGGCATGCCTTTCGTCGACAGCCGTTGGCTCGGCGGCATGCTGACCAACTTCAAGACGGTCAAGACCTCGATCAAGCGCCTGAAAGACATGGAAGCCCTTCAAGCCGAAGGCGCAACCGAGCGCATGACCAAGAAAGAAGCGCTGATGTTCGAACGCGAAATGGACAAGCTGAACAAGTCCATCGGCGGTATCAAGGACATGAACGGCCTGCCTGACGCCATCTTCATCATCGACGTCGGCTACCACAAGATCACGATCACCGAAGCCAAGACCCTGAACATCCCGGTCGTCGCCGTGGTCGATACCAACCACTCGCCTGACGGCGTGGCCCACATCATCCCGGGCAACGACGACTCGTCGAAGGCCATCGCCCTGTACGCCCGCGGTATCGCCGACGCGATCATCGAAGGCCGTGAACAGGCTGTGCAAGGCGTCGTGGAAGCCGCCGGTGAAGACAGCGACGACGAATTCGTCGAAGTCGAACAGGAAGCGTAATCCGGCTGACGTATCAAGCTGACGCACGGCTTCATTGCCTCGTGGAATCCTGCCGATTCCCGGGTAGTCGTCTGGAAGGGGCGTGAAGCCCCTCTTGTCTGCAAGGGGCCTCGCGCCCCTTCTTTTTAGTCCAACCCATTTATCCCGAGGGTTTACCCTCGGGATGCCGTAAGGAGTCATCATGGCCGCAATCACTGCAGCAATGGTCAAGGAACTGCGCGAGAAAACCGACGCCCCAATGATGGAGTGCAAGAAAGCACTCACCGAGGCTGACGGCGATCTGGCCAAAGCGGAAGAAGTCCTGCGCGTCAAGCTGGGCAGCAAGGCATCGAAAGCCGCTGCCCGCGTGACCGCAGAAGGCCTGATCGGCCTCTGGGTGTCCGACGACGCCAAGCTGGCCGCCGTGGTCGAAGTCAACAGCGAAACCGACTTCGTTGCCAAGAACGACGACTTCGTCGCGTTCACCAAGGAAGTGGCTGAACTGATCGCCAAGTCCAACCCGGCCGACGTCGACGCCCTGGGCGCCCTGGCGTTCCGCGACAGCACCGTCGACACCGTTCGTACCGGCCTGATCGGCAAGATCGGTGAAAACATCACCGTTCGCCGCTTTACCCGCATTGCAACCGACAACAAGGTTGCCCAGTACGTGCACGGTGGCCGTATCGGCGTGCTGGTCGAGTTCTCGGGCGACGAAGCCCTGGGCAAGGACCTGGCCATGCACATCGCCGCGACCAAGCCGAAGGCGCTGGACACCACTGGCGTGTCGGCTGACGACATCCAGCGCGAGCGTTCGGTTGCCGAAGCCAAGGCTGCGGAATCGGGCAAGCCTGCCGAGATCGTCACCAAGATGGTCGAGGGCTCGATCCAGAAGTACCTGAAAGAGGTTACGCTGTTGTCGCAGCCGTTCGTCAAGGACGACAAGCAGACCGTCGAGCAGGTGCTGAAGTCGAAGGGCTCGAGCATCCAGCAATTCGTGCTGTACGTGGTCGGCGAAGGCATCGAAAAGAAAGCCAACGACTTCGCAGCCGAAGTGGCCGCGCAGGTCGCAGCCTCCAAGGGCTGATCTCCCTGGCACCCGCGGGCTCACCCCCGCGGGCGGGGAAGGTGGTACCACCACGGGACGCGCCCCACGGCAGCGTCCCGTGACACGAATTCAGTTTGACCGGACACGCATTGGGAGCAGGTATGACGGTAGAGAACAACGCATCGGGCAATTCCAAGCCAGGCACCTACAAACGAGTGCTGCTCAAGCTTTCCGGCGAAGCGCTGATGGGTGACGACGCGTTCGGTATCAATCGCGCCACCATCAATCGCATGGTTGAAGAAATCGTCGAAGTCTGCGCCATGGGAGTGGAACTCGCACTGGTGATCGGCGGCGGGAACATCTTTCGCGGCGTCGCTCCCGGCGCCCAGGGCATGGACCGCGCCACGGCGGACTACATGGGCATGATGGCCACCATCATGAACTCGCTGGCCCTGCAGGACGCGCTCAAGCGTCGCGGTGTCGATGCGCGTGTGCAATCCGCGCTGAACATCGAACAGGTCGTCGAGCCCTACATCCGCCCGAAAGCCCTGCGTTACCTCGAAGAAGGCAAGGTCGTCATCTTCGCTGCCGGTACCGGCAACCCCTTCTTCACCACCGATACGGCCGCCGCCCTGCGCGGCGCCGAGATCGGTGCCGAAGTCGTATTGAAAGCCACGAAGGTCGATGGCATCTACTCGGCGGATCCCAAGAAGGATCCGAACGCGACGCGCTACAGCCGAATCACGTTCGACGAGGCCATCACCAAGCGCCTGGAAGTCATGGACGCCACCGCCTTTGCGCTGTGCCGCGACCAGAAGCTGCCGATCAAGGTATTTTCGATCAACAAACCCGGTGCCCTGAAGCGCGTCCTGTTGGGCGATGACGAAGGCACGCTGGTTCACGTCTGATCGACCGCATCACTATTAGGAGACCCTCATGAGTGCATCCGACGTCAAGAAAAACGCCGACACGAAAATGGGCAAGTCCGTCGAGAACCTGAAGCTCGATCTGGCAAAGATTCGTACGGGCCGCGCCCACGCCGGCATCCTGGACCACGTCCAGGTCGATTACTATGGCTCGCTGGTTCCGCTGAGCCAGGTGGCCAGCGTGTCCCTGTTCGACGCCCGCACGATCAACGTCCAGCCCTGGGAAAAGAAGATGGGCCCGGTCATCGAGAAAGCGATTCGCGACTCCGACCTCGGCCTGAATCCCCAAGGCATGGGCGACACGATCCGCGTTCCGACGCCTGCGCTGACCGAAGAACGTCGCCGCGAGCTGTCCAAGGTTGCGAAGGGCGAGGGCGAAGATGCCAAGGTTGCCGTGCGCAACCTGCGTCGTGACGCGAACGAGCAACTGAAGAAGCTGGTCAAGGACAAGGCGATCTCCGAAGACGAAGAGCGCCGTGCACAGGACGAGATCCAGAAGCTGACCGACCGTTATGTCGCCGACATCGACAAGCTCGTGCAGCAGAAAGAAACCGACATCATGACGGTTTGAGGGGTCGATTTCATTTCTAAGGTTTATCGGTCATGGTCCTGAGTTCGACCCTCGGCATCCCCGCGACGGACAACGTGCCGCGGCACGTTGCGATCATCATGGACGGAAACGGACGCTGGGCAACCCGCCGCTTCCTGCCCCGTTTCGCGGGCCACAAGAAGGGCGTGGACGCCGTCAGGACCATTGTCGAGGCCTGCGTCGACCGGGGTATCAAATACCTCACGCTGTTTGCCTTCAGCTCCGAGAACTGGCGTCGTCCCCCCGACGAGGTCTCGTTGCTGATGCGCCTGTTCATGCACGCGCTCGAACGTGAAGTCACCAAGCTCCATCGCAATGGCATCCGCTTGCGCGTGGTGGGTGACATCAGCGCTTTCGAGCCGCGCCTGCAGGAACTGGTGCGCGACGTCGAAGCGCGCACCGCCAATAACGATGTGCTGACCCTGTCGGTCGCCGCGAACTATGGCGGCCGCTGGGACATCCTTCAGGCCACGCGCCGTCTGCTGGCCGACCGGCCCGAACTCGCCGCCAAGCCCGATCTGATCGACGAATCCATGCTGTCGTCCTACCTGGCGATGGCCTATGCGCCCGAGCCTGACCTGTTCATCCGGACCGGCGGCGAAAAGCGCATCTCCAACTTCCTGATCTGGCAGCTCGCTTATACCGAGCTGTATTTCACCGACTGCTTCTGGCCGGACTTCGATGCCGCCCAGCTCGATCTGGCGTGCCAGTCCTATCAGGGACGGGAACGGCGTTTTGGCCGAACCAGCGCCCAGATCCAACAACCTGAAGTGCAGGCCGCCGCGCGGCAGCCCGCCGATCACTGAGGTCGCATGCTCGGACAACGCGTTATCACCGCCGTAGTGCTCCTGATCATTCTTGCGGCGGCGCTGGCCGTGCCCAGTCCGCTGCCGTTCCAGGTCCTGATGGCTCTGTTCGTGTCGGCGGCGCTGTGGGAATGGTGGCGCCTGACGCTGGGCCGCCCGCAGGCGGCAAATGGCAAGACGGGGTTGGGCCCCGAAGTCATTGCCGCTGTCGTCATGGGCGTGGTGCTGATCGGCTGGCAGGCAACCGCCTCGGTGGCCTGGACGGCGCCCGCGACGGGCTGGCTGACGCTGTGGAGCGTCCTGTCGCTGATCTGGCTGCTGGTGATCGTGCCGTCGCTGTTTCGCGCCGACGCCAAGGCGCCCGCGCGCAACCTGATGCTGACGGTGTTTGCGCCGTTTGCGCTGGTCGCGGCCTGGGGCGCGCTGATGGCCGCGCATGCCCGCGGCGTCACGTTCCTGCTGACCTTGCTGGCCGTCGTCTGGGTGGCTGACATTGCGGCCTACTTTACCGGCAAGTCGCTGGGCAAACGCAAGCTTGCGCCCCACATCAGCCCGGGGAAGACCATTGAAGGCGCACTGGGCGGCATTGTTGGCGTGATCGTGTTCGTCGTGGTCTGCACCTTCTTTCCGTCCACCTTCGGCGCGGCCCTGGCGGCACGCTGGACCCTGGCGGGCGCCATGGTGATTGCCTTGCTGTTGGCCTGCATGTCGATCGCCGGCGACCTGTTCGAATCGCTGCTCAAGCGCAGGGCAGGGTACAAGGATTCCAGCAATCTGCTGCCTGGCCACGGCGGCGTCTTCGACCGCATCGACGCGTTGATCCCGGTCCTGCCGCTGGCCCTGCTGCTCTCATGACCTGCCGTTCCGTTACCGTACTGGGGGCGACCGGGTCGATCGGCGTCAGTACTCTCGACGTCATTGCCCGCCACCCTGACCTGTATCGTGTGCACGCCCTGACCGCCTATCAGCGGATGGACAAGCTTGCGGAACAGGCAAAGGCCTTTCGTCCGGCCGTGGTCGTCGTACCCGATGCGGCGGCGCGTGAACGTTTCCTGACGGCATGGGCAGACGCGGGCCCGGCCCCCGATGTGCATGTCGGCGACGCTGCGCTGGCCGCCATTGCCGCGGATCCGGGCAGCGATACCGTCATGGCCGCCATTGTCGGCGCCGCGGGCCTGCCCGGGGCCCTGGCCGCCGCGCGCGCCGGTAAACGCGTGCTGCTGGCCAACAAGGAAGCCCTGGTGGTTGCCGGGGGCCTGTTCATGGACGCGATCCGCGAGAATGGGGCGGAACTGCTCCCCATCGACAGCGAACATAATGCAATCTTCCAGTGCCTGCCGCACCATGGCCAGGCGGGTGCGCCGACCGCGCCCGCCAAGTCGGTCCGCAAGCTGATCCTGACCGCATCGGGCGGGCCGTTCCGCAGCCGCACGCTGCAGGAACTGCGTGACGTTACGCCGGCCCAGGCGTGTGCGCATCCGAACTGGTCGATGGGCCGCAAGATTTCGGTGGATTCGGCCACCATGCTGAACAAGGGCCTGGAAGTGATCGAGGCGCACTGGCTGTTCGCCATGCCGCCGGAACGCATCAAGGTGCTGGTGCACCCCCAGAGCATGATCCACTCGATGGTCGAATACGAAGACGGCTCGGTATTGGCGCAGCTGGGGAATCCCGACATGCGCACACCGATCGCCTATGGATTGGCATTTCCCGACCGGATCAACGCTGGCGTCGGGTCGCTCGACCTGGCGCGCATTGGCCGGTTAGACTTCGAAGAGCCCGATCTGCCGCGGTTTCCCTGCCTTCGCCTGGCGTTCGAAGCGCTGGCGGCAGGCCAGGCCGCCTGTATTGCGCTCAACGCCGCGAACGAGGTCGCCGTCGACGCTTTCCTGTGCGACCAATTGGCCTATACGGACATTGCCAACGTGATCGAGACGGTGCTTAATGGGCGGGCCGCCGCGGCATCGAACGTCGACTTCGCCACGCTGGAGGGTCTGCTGGCCTTCGACGCCGATGTGCGCCGCTGGACGCAAGACGAACTTGTCAGGTTGCGTCCTGTCCATTCGTAGCACCCGCTGTACCACCTCTTTCGGGAATTCCCATGCTGCTCACCTTGGCGGCGTTCGCGCTAGCCCTCGGCATTCTTGTCGTGATCCACGAAATGGGTCACTACCTGGTCGCCCGCGCCTGCGGCGTCCGCATCCTGCGTTTTTCGGTCGGCTTCGGCAAGGTGCTGTTCCGCCGTACCGATCGCCGTGGCACCGAATGGGCGCTGTCGGCCATTCCGCTGGGCGGCTACGTCAAGATGCTGGACGAGCGCGAAGGCGATGTGCCTGCCTCGCAGCGCCATGAGGCCTTCAACGCCAAGCCGGTCAGCAACCGCATCGCCATCGTCGCGGCCGGGCCCATCTTCAACCTGGTGCTGGCGGCGCTGCTGTACGCATCGCTGAACATGATCGGCATCAAGGAACCGGCGCCGATCCTGGGCGCGCCGCCCGCCAATTCCGCCGCCGCGGCCGCGGGCATTTCGGCCGGCGATCGCATCACGGCCATCGACGGCTCGCTCGTCGCGTCGTGGGGCGATGCGCGCTGGGTGCTGCTCAAGCGCCTGACCGACAAGGAAGCCGCCGAGATCACCGTCAAGACCGCCAGCGGCGCCGAGGCCGTGCGCATGCTCGATTTCGGTCGTGTCGCGCTCGATGACATGGAAGGCGACGTGCTGGGCCGCGAAGGACTCGCGCTGGCCAGCCCGCGTCCGATCATCCGCGCCGTGGTCGACGGCAGCGCTGCCGCTGACGCCGGCCTGCTTGCAGGTGACCGCGTGGTGGGGGTAGCCGACAAGCGTGATCCGTCGGCGACCGAATTCATTCAGACCATCCAGCAATATCCAGGGCGTACGCTGCCGATCGCCATCGTGCGCGACGGCGTGCCCATGACGGTCAACGTCATGCCGCGCGCCGAAACGCCGGCCGGCGCCTCCGTGCCCGTGGGCCGCGTCGGCGCGCAGATCGGTGGCGATGTCGAATTGATCACCATGCGCTACGGCCCGATCGACAGCCTGGTGATGGGCGCACAGAAGACGGCGGAAGTCTCGTGGTTTTCGCTGCGCATGCTCGGCAAGATGCTCACCGGCAACGTGTCCTTACGCAACCTGAGCGGACCGGTTACCATCGCCGACTATGCCGGCCAGACGGCGCGGATCGGCCTGGAAGCGTATATTGCGTTCCTTGCCCTGGTCAGCGTAAGCCTGGGCGTACTGAATCTGTTGCCCATCCCCATGCTGGACGGTGGACACCTGCTGTATTATCTCGTCGAGATCGTGAAGGGCAGCCCCCCTCCAGAGCGCTGGATGGAAATCGGGCAACGTGCCGGATTGAGCATCCTGATGGTGCTCATGGCGGTCGCCCTGTTCAACGATTTTTCGCGCCTACTGACATAGGATTGAATGAGCGTAGTCCTTAGCACCCTCGGTGCCCAGCGCGGCGTCGGTCTGTTCCGACGTTCCGGCTGCCGTCTTACGCCATGTGCATTTCCTATCTGTTATCCATCAGAAACCCGGGATTACGAATGACTCACCGCGCCCGGCGCTTGCCGCGTCTGCTTACCTTTTTGCTGGCCATGTCCGTGGCCCCTCTCGCCAACGCTTTCGATACCTTTGTCGTCCGCGACATCCGCGTGGAAGGTATCCAGCGGACCGAGGCGGGGACGGTGTTCGGCTACCTGCCCGTCAAGGTCGGCGACACGTTCTCGCAGGACCAGGCAACCCAGGCCATCCGGGCGCTGTTCGGCACCGGGTTCTTCCGTGACGTGAAGATCGAAGTCGAAAACGACGTCGTGGTCGTCGTGGTGGACGAACGTCCGGCCATCGCCTCGATCGACTTCAATGGCATGCGCGAATTCGAAGCGGTCAACGTGCGCAAGTCGCTGGCCGAGGTCGGCTTTGCCGAAGCCCGCATTTTCGACCGCGCGCTGCTTGAACGCGCGGAGCAGGAACTGAAGCGTCAGTATCTGGCTCGCGGCAAGTATTCGGTGGAAATCGTTCCGACGATCACGCCGCTCGAGCGCAATCGTGTTGGCATCACCTTCGACGTGTTCGAAGGCGACGTGGCCCACATTGCCGGGATCAAGATCATCGGCGCCAAGGCGATTCCGGAAAAAGAGCTGCTGAAAATGCTGCAGCTCTCCACGCCGGGCTGGTTGACCTGGTACACCAAGGCCGACCAGTATTCGCGCCAGAAACTGCAGGGCGATATCGAAGCCCTGCGTTCGTATTACATGAACCGCGGCTATCTGGAATTCAACGTCGATTCGCCGCAGGTCACCATTTCTCCGGATCGCAAGGATATTTTCATCACCCTGTCGATTACCGAGGGCGAAAAATATACGGTCAGCGACGTCAAACTGTCGGGTGAACTGCTCGGCCTGGACGACGACCTTCGCAAACTGATTACCGTCAAACCGGAAGAAACCTTCTCGGCGGAAAAGGTCAATGCGTCGAGCAAGGCCATTACCGATTATCTGGGCAAGCTGGGTTATGCCTTCAGCAACGTGAACGCCAACCCGGTGGTGGACCGCGACAACAAGCGCGCCGACCTGACTTTCTTCGTGGATCCGAACCGCCGCGTGTACGTACGCCGCGTGAATATCGGCGGCAATACCCGCACCCGTGACGTCGTGATCCGCCGCGAAATGCGCCAGTTCGAAAGCGCCTGGTACGACGCCACCAAGATCCAGCTGTCGCGCGACCGCGTCGACCGCCTGGGCTATTTCCAGAACATCAATATCGAAACGCCGCCGGTGCCGGGCACGCCCGACCAGGTCGACGTGAACGTGACGGTGCAGGAAAAGCCTACCGGCATGATCAACCTGGGTGCAGGTTTCTCCAGTACCGACAAGGTGGTGCTGTCGGCGGGCGTGAGCCAGGACAACATCTTCGGTAGCGGCACGACCGCCGGGATCGAACTGAACACCGGCAAGACCTACCGCACGATCGCGATCAGTCAGACCAACCCGTACTTCACGCAAGACGGTATCAGCCGGTCGACCAGCCTGTACTACCGCACGCTGCGTCCGCTGGCGATCAACCGCGGTGACTACCGTATCCAGACCATGGGCGCGGGTATCACGTTCGGCGTGCCGTTCACGGAAACGCAGCGTGTGTTCTTTGGCTCCACGTTCGAAGCCAACGACATCACCACGTACGACAACAGCCCGCAGCGCTACCTGGACTACGTCAGCGCCTTCGGTCCACGAAGCAATGCCGTGATCTTCTCGGTGGGCTGGAGCAACGACCGCCGCGACAGCGCCCTGGCGCCGACGCGTGGCACGTACCAGCGCGCCGCAGCTGAAAGCTCGCTGTTCGGCGACCTGCGCTATTACAAGGCAAGCTACCAACACCAGTACTTCTGGCCGATCACGCGTGACTTCACGCTGGCCTTGAACGGCCAGGTCGACTACGGCAAGGGCTTTGGCGGTAAACCGTACCCGTTGCTGAAGAACCTGTATGGCGGTGGTATCGGTTCGGTTCGAGGCTACGAGGGCGGTTCGCTCGGTGCGCGCGATCCGCGCTACGGCGACAGCCTGGGTGGCGCGAAGCGCGTGATTGCCAGCGCCGAATTGCAGCTGCCGTTCCCTGGCACGCAGCAGGACCGGACGCTGCGCTGGTTCACATTCATCGACGCGGGTAATGTGTATTCCGACGAACAGAACATCAATCTGGGTGAACTGCGTTACTCGACCGGTCTGGGTCTGAGCTGGCAGTCCCCGATCGGCCCGCTGAAGATTTCCATCGGCAAGGCGATCAACCCGAAGCCGCAGGACCGTACGCAGATGTTCCAGTTCCAGATCGGGACGGGCTTCTGATAACGCCATGGCATGGCAGGCAAATCCGTGCGATTTGCCTGCGGTCGCGCGTTTTTGGTACAACCGTTTACTTTGGCCTGCCACGCTTTGCGCGAGAATGGGCCAGTAGTGGCAAAATATCCAATTCATTTCCGAGCGAGAGTTAAATGATCCGCAAGTTTTCGACGTCTGCTAGCAGTGTGACCGCCTCATCTGCTGTCAAAGGTGCGGGCCGTCTGCTGGCAGTGTTGGTGCTATCCGGCGCCGCCGCCGGCGCGGCTCATGCCCAACAAGCGTCGGCACCGCGTGCCGCCGCTTCGGCCAACACCGGTCCGGTCAAGATCGGTTTCGTGAACACTGAACGGATCTTCCGCGACGCCGCGCCTGCCAAGGCTGCGCTGTCCAAGATGGAAGCCGACTTCAAGAAGCGCGACACCGACCTGCAAGACATCGCCGCGCGTCTGCGCACGATGTCCGAGCAGCTCGACAAGGACAGCGCCGTGTTGTCGGAATCGGACCGCAACCGCCGCCAACGCGAACTGAGCGATCTCGACAAGGACTTCCAGCGCAAGCGCCGCGAGTTCCAGGAAGACCTGAACCAGCGCCGCAATGAAGAGCTGTCGCAAGTGCTCGAACGCGCCAATCGCGTGATCAAGCAGATCGCCGAGCAGGAAAACTACGACCTGATCCTTCAGGAAGCAGTCGTCGTCAGCCCGCGGGTGGACATCACCGACAAGGTGCTGAGCGCATTGAACGGCGGCAAGTAAGCGGCCCTGGCCGCTTCGAGTTGGTTGTCTAGCGCATGCCTATTCTGCTCGCCCCCGCCGACGCGCCTGCGTTGGCCGAGTTGCTGGAAGCCACCGATACCTCCGGGTTGACGTGGCACCTTGAAGACCTGACCGGGGGCGCGGCGGCTTCGACCCCCGACGCGGCGGGTGCTTCGGCCCGTTCCGCGTCGCTGGCCGACCTCAGGGTGGCCGGCATTGGCACCCTGGGCGCCGCAGGCCCCACGGAAATCGCCTTTCTTTCCAATCCCCGGTACCAGTCCCAGCTCGACAGCACGCACGCCGGTGCGGTGATCCTGTCGCCCGCCATGGCGGATGCGCACAAGGCATCGCTGGCAGCGTCCGGCCGTACTGATGGCCCGCGGGCGCTGGTCGTCTGTACCGAACCCTACCTGCTGTATGCTCGCGTCGGACAGTGGTTCGCCCGACGCTCGCGTGCGAATGACATCGCGGGTATTCATCCGTCCGCTGTCATTTCGCCCGACGCCGTGATCGGCGATGGCGTGACCATCGGCCCCCTGGCCGTGATCGAAGCGGGCGTGACCATCGGGCAGGGCGCCCGTATTGGCGCCGGCTGCATCATCGGCAAGGACTGCGCGATCGGCGAACACAGCCTGCTGCATCCCCGCGTCACCCTTTACGATCGCATTCGCATCGGCGCGCGCGCGCTCATCCATTCCGGCGCAGTCATTGGCGCCGATGGTTTCGGCTTTGCGCCGGACTCGCATACGGTCAAGGGCGCATACTCCAAGATCGAACACTTCGGTGGCGTGATGATCGGTGACGACGTCGAGATCGGCGCGAACACGACCATCGACCGGGGCGTGCTCGACGACACGGTCATCGGCAACGGCGTCAAGCTGGACGACCAGATCATGGTCGCCCATAACGTGCGGATCGGCGACCATACGGCGATCGCGGCATGTACCGGCATTGCCGGATCCACTACCATCGGCCAACGGGTCGCCATTGGCGGCGCGGCGATGATAGGCGGCCACATCGACATCGGGGACGATGTATTCCTGACCGCGTCGACCGTCGTCTTTTCCAATCTCGCCGCCGGCGGCCGTTATACCGGTATCATGCCGGCGGTCGAACACTCGGAGTGGGAGCGGAACGCGGTAGCCATGCGCCATCTTGGACGCTTGCAGCGACGCCTGAAGGCCCTCGAGAAGTTGTCGGCGAAAGCTGCCGACACCTAGACAGGACGCGCGGGGCGGCCGCGCGGACCGAACACACATTTGGAATACGTATGGAAATGGACATCAAGGGTATCCTGGAGCATCTGCCTCACCGGTACCCGATGCTACTCGTGGACAGGGTGCTGGAATGCGTCCCTGGCGAGTCGATCATCGCGATCAAGAACGTCAGCTTCAACGAGCCGTTTTTTACCGGCCATTTCCCGCATCATCCGGTCATGCCGGGCGTGCTGATCCTGGAAGCCATGGCCCAGGCCGCGGCGATCACGTCGTTCACGGCCGCCGGCAAGAAGCCCGACGAAAAAACCGTGTACTACTTCGTCGGCATCGACGCGGCCCGCTTCAAGCGGCCGGTGGTGCCGGGCGACCAGCTGCGCATGGAACTGAAAGTGGAACGCGTGTCGCGCGGCATCGTCAAATACAAGGGCAAGGCGCTCGTGGACGGCCAGGTGGCCGCCGAAGCCGAGCTCATGTGCACCGTGCGCACCATTGATTCCTGACCTCGGACCCAGATGACAACGACCCGGATCCATCCCAGCGCCATCGTCGATCCCGCCGCTCAACTCGATGACAGCGTGACCATCGGTGCGTTCAGCATCATCGGGCCGAACGTGCGTATCGGCGCCGGCACCGAAGTGGGACCCCACTGCGTCATCGACGGGCACACCACGATCGGCCGCGACAACCGGTTCTTTCCTTCGGGATCGATCGGCGCCGCGCCGCAGGACAAGAAGTACGCGGGCGAGCCGACCGAACTGCGGATCGGCGACCGCAACACCATCCGCGAGTGCTGCACGATCAACCTGGGCACCATCCAGGACGGCGGGATCACCACCATCGGTGACGACAACTGGATCATGGCCTACGTGCACGTGGCGCACGATTGCCACCTGGGCAACCGCACGACGATCGCCAACGGCACGCAGCTGGCCGGCCATGTGCACATCGGTGACTACGTCACCCTGGGCGGCATGACGGGCGTGCACCAGTTCGTCAAGATCGGCGCGCACGCCATGACCGGCGTGCACACCACGCTGCTGCAAGACCTGCCGCCTTTCGTGACCTGCGCCGGCAGTCCGGCGCGTCCGGTCGGCATCAATTCGGAAGGACTGAAGCGCCGCGGCTTCACGCCCGAGCAGATCGCCGGGCTGCGCGCGACGTACAAGTCCTTGTATCGCCAGGGTCTGACGCTTGAAGAAGCCAAGGAAGCCATGCGTGCACGTCAGGTGGAATCGCCCGACATGCAGGCGTCCTTGCAGACCCTGCTCGATTTTCTCGACACCGCTAGCCGCGGTATCGTTCGCTGACGGAGTCTGTGATGTCGGGTTCGGCACATCCTTCCATCGGCATGGTGGCGGGAGAGCCATCGGGAGACCTGCTTGCGGCCATGCTGGTGCGCGAGCTCAAGCAGCGGGCGCCGACGCTACCGCTGCAGGGGATCGGCGGGCCCAAAATGCTCGCGCAGGGTTTCGATGCCTGGTATCCCATGCAGAAGCTCGCCGTCAATGGTTACGCCGACGTCCTTCGCCACCTGCCCGAACTGCTCAACATCCGCCGCACCCTGCGCGAGCGCTGGCTGGCGGAACGCCCGTCGGTGTTCGTCGGCGTCGATGCACCCGACTTCAATTTTGCATTGGAAGGCGCGCTCAAGCGCGGCGGCATCCCCACGGTGCATTTCATAGGCCCGTCGTTGTGGGCATGGCGCGGGGAACGTATCCACACGATCCGCGAGTCGGTTTCGCACATGCTGGTCGTGTTTCCGTTCGAACAAAAGATCTACCAGGACGCCGGGGTGCCCGTGACCTATGTCGGGCATCCGCTGGCGGGCGTGATCCCGCGCGTGCCGGATCGCGCGCTCGCGCGGCGGCGGCTGCGCATCGCGCCCGAGCACCGTGTGCTCGCGCTGATGCCCGGCAGCCGCGCCGGCGAAGTGCGTCACTTGGCGCCGCGTTTCTTGCAGGCGGCCAAGCTGCTGCAGCAGAAAGATCCGTCGCTGCGCATTTGGGCGCCCATGGCGAACGCCGAGCGGCAGGCGCAGTTCGAAGCCTGCGCGGCCGCGGTCGGCGGGCTGCGGCATCTGCATTGCCTGATCGGCGGATCGCACGACGTGCTGGCCGCCTGCGATACGGTGCTGGTCGCCAGCGGCACCGCCACGCTCGAAGCCGCGTTGTTCAAGCGGCCCATGGTGATCTCGTACGCCTTGCCCAAGGTGTCGTGGTGGATCATGCGGCGCAAGGCCTATCTGCCGTGGGTGGGCCTGCCCAACATCCTGTGCAACGAGGCCATCGTGCCCGAACTGCTGCAGGACGCCGCCACCCCGCGCGCGCTGGCAGACGCGGTGTGGACGGCATTGACCGACGACGCCCACGCGCGCCGGATCGAGACCCGCTTTACCGAACTGCACGACGAACTTGTCCGCGACACCTCTGCGCTGGCGGCCAAGGTCATCCTGGAGCTGGCGAACCATGCAGACTGAACGCGGCTGGGTGCAGAACGAATTCGGCTGGGACCTGCTGGGTGGCGTGTCCGGACAGCAGGGGCACATCGGCGAGCTGGATGAAGCAACGCTGCTGACGCTGACCATTGCCGGTGTCGACGAGGCCGGGCGCGGCCCGCTGGCGGGCCCGGTGTACGCCGCGGCCGTGGTGCTGGATCGCAATCGGCCGATCTGCGGACTGGCCGACTCCAAGATATTGAAAGAAGCGGACCGCGATGCGTTGGCGATCGAAGTGCGCAGCCTGGCGCTGGCCTGGTTCATCGCCAGCGCGTCCGTCGAAGAGATCGACTCGCTCAACATACTGAACGCGACCATGCTGGCCATGCGCCGCGCGGTCGAAGGTCTGACCATCATTCCGCATCTGGCACAGATCGACGGTAACCGGGCGCCCCGGCTCAATTGCCGCGTGCAGACCGTGATCGGCGGCGATGCCAGCATTCCGGCCATCTCGGCCGCGTCGATCCTGGCCAAGACGGCGCGCGATGCAGAACTGGTGCGCTTGCACGCCGAATACCCGCATTACGGCTTCGATCGCCACAAGGGCTACGGCACGCCCTTCCACGTGGAAAGCCTGTATAAGCATGGGCCGTGCGCAGCTCACCGCCGCAGCTTTGCGCCGGTGCGGATGGCATTGGAAGGCAAGCCCATGCCGGACCTGGCGACATTGGCGTCTGTGGAACACGACGCTTTCGGCGCAGGCGTGGCAAAGACGGGGGTGAAGAAAGCGGCAGCGAAGGTCGTTGGGTCGAAAGCCGCCGCGGGCACGGCATCGTCAGGCAAGGCGGCCGCGCGTGCGGTAACGGCCAACGACAAGAAAGCCCATGCCGGCAAGTTGGCCTCGGCACAAGCTGATAGCGGTGTCTCGGCCTGGGCTGATGCACCGGCCGCCACCAGCCGATCTCGCAAAACCTCGGTCGGCAAAGCTTCCGCCGCCAAAGACGCCGCGCCGTCTGCCTGGCCCGCAGTGCCGGATCCAGCGGTCGCTTCTGTCGACGCGACGCCCGCCGCCAAATCCCCCAAGCCACCCAAGCCGCGCAGTTCCCGGAAGGCGGTCGCGTCCTGATGAAACGTATCGCGTCGCGCGACAATCCGCTGTTCAAGGAACTGCGCAAGCTGTCCTCCACGTCCCAGGCACGCAAGCATGCAGGGTTGTCGGTGCTGGAAGGCTTGCATCTGTGCCAGACCTACCTGGCCGTGATCGGCGCGCCGCGCCATGCGGTGTTCGATGCGCATCGCCTGGACCGGCCTGAAGACTGCCATCCGGAAATGCTGGCCCTGCACGATCAGGTGCCGGCCGACCGCCAGGTGTGGCTGGAAGGCAAGCTGATGCAGGACCTGGAGACCGTGCAAGCGGGGCAGGGCGTGGTGTTCGTGGTCGACACGCCGTCGCCGGTGCTGCCGGAACGCATTACCCAATCGTGTGTATGGCTGGATCGCATCCAGGACCCTGGCAATGTCGGGTCGATCCTGCGGTCATGCGCGGCCGCCGGGGTGCGCCACGCGTTCTTGTCGGAAGAAACCGCCTTTGCCTGGTCACCCAAGGTATTGCGGTCAGGGCAGGGCGCGCACTTCTCGCTGACGATCCACGAGCAGGTCGATCTGGAGGCCCTGGTGGCCCGTCTGGACGTGCCCCTGGTCGCCACTACCCTGGACGATGCGCAAAGCCTGTACGGCCCCGCCTTGCCCCCGCAGGCCGCCTGGGTGTTTGGCCATGAGGGGCAGGGCGTGCGCCTGGCGCTCCAACAGGGGGCACAGGTGCGCGTCCACATCCCGCAAGAAGCCGCAGCCGAATCACTGAATGTGGCGGCCGCCGCGGCGGTGTGCCTGTTCGAGCAGCGCCGCCAGCGACTGGCGAATCAATAAAACCGGCCTTCCAGTCCGATCTTCTGCAGCACCGTCGTCGAAATTTCTTCGATCGACTTGGTTGTCGTCGACAACCAGCGAATGCCTTCCCGCCGCATCAGCTTTTCGGCTTCCGACACTTCATACCGGCAATTTTCCAGCGACGCGTAGCGGCTGTCCGGACGGCGTTCATGCCGCACTTCGGACAGGCGTTCTGGCTGGATCGTCAGGCCGAACAGCTTGCTTTTGTAGGGCAGGATGTTGGACGGCAAGCTGTCGCGCTCGAAGTCGTCGGGAATCAGCGGCACATTGGCCGCCTTGATGCCGTATTGCATGGCCAGGTACAGGCTGGTTGGCGTCTTGCCACAGCGCGACACCCCCACAAGAATGACATCCGCATTCTCGATGCCTTTGGCGTATTGCCCGTCATCGTGCGCCAGGCTGAAATTGATGGCTTCGATGCGATTCTGGTATTGCTCGGTATTGGCCACGTTGTGCGACCGGCCGATCGAATGGCTGGACTTGAAGCCCAGCTCGGCTTCGATCGGCTCCACGAAGGTGGAGAACAGTTCGAGGAACATGCCGTTGGCCTGGCGCACCCGCGTGTTGATCTCGGAATTGACCAGGGTACTGAACACGATCGGGCGCTTGCCGTCCGCTTCGAAGGTCTGGTCGATACGCGCCGCCACGTCCGCCGCCTTGTCGACCGAATCGATGAAAGGCAGGCGGATGTGCTTGAAGCGCAGCCCCTCGAATTGCGCAAGAACAGAGTGCGCGAAGGTCTCGGCGGTGATGCCCGTGCCGTCGGACACCACATACACGGTGCGGATGTAGGGCTGCGTTGACGCAGGGTGGAGAGACATGATGACCTCGCAGATCGAAACGACCGCAATACGTGAGAAAAAGGTAACAATTGACCGTTAACAGGCGGAGTGCAGACCACGCGGCGCACGGGGTAGAATCCCGGGGGTCATAGCCATCCGTCCCGTGGCATCGATCAGGGCCCGTCCGCGTAGTGTAGAGCGCGGCGCTGTCAGGCGGGTTTGGCCAGCACACGACATTGCCTAGGGCAAACGCGGGTTTCTCGCGGTTCTGCCCAGGTCGTGTGCTCGCCAAACATGCTTTCTTGCCATTGTAATAGGGGACTTTCATGTCTTATGTAGTGCCATTCGAGCAGCTCCGCATGACGGATGTTGACTCAGTTGGAGGAAAGAACGCGTCGCTCGGCGAAATGATCAGCCAGCTCACCGACGCCGGCGTTCGTGTTCCTGGCGGCTTTGCCACCACTGCCGACGCGTTTCGCGCCTTCCTGAAGGATTCCGGCCTCGACAAGCGCATCAGCGATCGTCTTTCCAGCCTGAATCCGGAAGACGTGCGTGCGCTTGCCGACACCGGCGCCGAGATCCGTCAGTGGATCATCGAAGCACCGCTGTCGGATGCCTTCGAACAAGCCATCCGCACCGAATTTGCCAAGCTCGACGCTGACGGCAAGGGCTCGTTTGCCGTCCGTTCGTCCGCCACGGCAGAAGATCTGCCCGACGCATCGTTCGCCGGTCAGCAGGAAACCTACCTGAACGTCGTCGGCATCGATGACGTGCTGGACAAGATCCGCCACGTCTTCGCCTCGCTGTACAACGACCGCGCCATCTCGTATCGCGTCCACAAGGGCTATGCCCACGCCGAAGTCGCTCTGTCGGCCGGTATCCAGCGCATGGTGCGTTCGGATTCGGGCGCAGCCGGCGTTGTCTTCACGCTGGACACCGAATCGGGCTTCCGTGACGTCGTCTTCGTGACATCGTCGTATGGCCTGGGCGAAACCGTGGTGCAGGGCGCCGTGAACCCGGACGAGTTCTACGTCTTCAAGGGTTCGCTGGAATCGGGCAAGTATCCGATCGTCAGCCGCCGCATCGGCTCCAAGCTGATCAAGATGGAATTCGATCCTGCCCGTACCGAAGGCCGCGCCGTGCGCACGGTCGACGTCGCGCCGGAACTGCGCAACCGCTTCTCGCTGACCGACGACGACGTCATCGAGCTGTCGAAGTACGCCGTGATCATCGAAAAGCACTATGGCCGCCCGATGGACATCGAGTGGGGCCGTGATGGCGTGGACGGCAAGATCTACATCCTGCAAGCCCGCCCTGAAACCGTGAAGTCGCAGCAGTCGGGCAACGAAGTGCAGTTGCGCTACCGCCTGAAGGCGTCGGGCAACGTGCTGGCTACCGGCCGCGCAATCGGCCAGAAGATCGGTTCGGGCCCGGTGCGCCTGGTGGCCGACATTTCCGACATGGACAAAGTCCAGCCCGGCGACGTGCTGGTGACCGACATGACCGACCCGAACTGGGAACCGGTCATGAAGCGTGCTTCCGCGATCGTGACCAACCGCGGCGGCCGTACCTGCCACGCGGCCATCATCGCGCGCGAGCTGGGCATCCCGGCTGTCGTGGGCTGCGGTGACGCCACGCATATCCTGAAAGACGGCGCCCTGGTGACCGTGTCGTGCGCCGAAGGCGACGAAGGCCGCATCTATGACGGCCTGATCGAGACCGAAGTCGAGGAAGTGCGCCGCGGCGACATGCCCCCGATCGACATCAAGATCATGATGAACGTGGGCAACCCGCAACTGGCATTCGACTTTGCGCAGATCCCGAATGCGGGCGTGGGCCTGGCTCGCCTCGAGTTCATCATCAACAACAACATCGGTATCCACCCGAAAGCCATCCTCGACTATCCGAATATCGACGGCGAGCTGAAGAAGGCCGTGGAATCGGTGGCGCGCGGCTACGCCAGCCCGCGTGCGTTCTTCGTGGACAAGCTGGCCGAAGGCATTGCGACCATCGCCGCCGCCTTCCACCCCAAGACCGTGATCGTTCGCATGTCCGACTTCAAGTCGAACGAGTACCGCAAGCTGATCGGCGGTTCGCGCTACGAGCCCGAGGAAGAGAACCCGATGCTGGGCTTCCGCGGCGCGTCGCGCTACATCTCGGAAGAATTCGCCGAGTGCTTCCGCATGGAATGCGAAGCGCTCAAGCGTGTCCGTGAAGACATGGGCTTGACCAACGTCGAGATCATGATCCCGTTCGTGCGTACCCTGAAGCAAGCCGAAAAAGTCATCGGTCTGCTGGCCGACAACGGCCTGAAGCGCGGCGAAAACGGCCTGCGCGTCATCATGATGTGCGAAGTCCCGTCGAACGCCGTGCTGGCCGAGCAATTCCTCGAGTACTTCGATGGCTTCTCGATCGGTTCGAACGACCTGACGCAGCTGACGCTGGGCCTGGACCGCGATTCGGGTCTGGAACTGCTGGCCGCCGACTTCGACGAACGCGACCCGGCCGTGCAGGCTCTGCTCAAGATCGCCATCTCGGCATGCCTGAAGGCAGGCAAGTACGTGGGCATCTGCGGTCAAGGCCCGTCCGACCATCCCGACTTTGCCGTGTGGCTGAAAGAGCAGGGCATCCTGTCCATCTCGCTCAACCCCGACACCGTCGTGGATACGTGGAAGAAGTTGGCTTGATGCTGGCCTGAAGTCTTGCCCGGTCACCGCATTCTGGCCACCGGGCAGGCATCAAACGAAGGGAGTTCCGTGCGTGCACGGCGCTCCCTTTGTCGTTTCTGGAGAGGATGTCATCCTTCATCGGTCATAATGGGGAGAACGCGGCGCAACCTGGGTTCCCCCTGCCGCCTGACCACAAGGAGACCGCATGCAATTGGCCTGGATCTGGTTCGGCCTGATGGCCCTGGCCCTGATCGGCGAAGTCATGACCGGCACGTTCTACCTGCTGATCGTCGCGGCCGGCTTCGCCGTTGCTGGCGGCCTGGCGTATGTAGGCGTTTCCGTGCCCGTGCAGATCGCGGTGTGCGCCATTGCAGTGCTGGTCGCCACCCTGTTGCTGCGCAAGACGGGGGTGCTCAAGAAACGCGAGATCGACGCCTCGGGCAATGCCGACGTCAACATGGACATCGGCCAGACCGTCACGATCGACGTCTGGACCACGCCCCACACCGCGCGCGTCTGGTACCGCGGCACCCACTGGGAAGCGGAACTGGCCCCAGGCGCGGCCGCTACCGCAGCACCCGGACGTTATGTCATCACCCACACGCGCGGCAACACGCTGGTCGTGTCACCCGCTGCTTAATCAGGAGACCCCATGAGTCCATCCACCATTGTTCTGCTCGTCCTGCTGTTCCTGGCCATCCTGATCGTCATCAAGGCGATCGCGATCGTGCCCCAGCAACATGCCTGGGTTGTTGAACGCCTGGGCAAGTTTGACCGCGTGCTGTCGCCGGGCGCGGGCTTCGTGATTCCGTTCATCGAACGGGTGGCCTACAAGCATTCGCTCAAGGAAATCCCGCTGGATGTCCCGAGCCAGGTATGTATCACGCGCGACAACACGCAGCTGCAGGTGGACGGCATCCTGTACTTTCAGGTGACCGACGCGATGCGCGCGTCGTACGGGTCGTCCAACTACATCGTCGCCATTACGCAGCTGTCGCAGACTACGCTGCGGTCAGTGATCGGCAAGCTGGAACTGGACAAGACGTTCGAGGAACGCGAGCAGATCAACAGCAGCATCGTGAATGCGCTGGACGAAGCCGCGTTGAACTGGGGCGTGAAGGTGCTGCGCTACGAGATCAAGGACCTGACGCCGCCCAACGAAATTCTGCGCGCCATGCAGGCCCAGATCACGGCAGAACGAGAAAAGCGGGCGCTGATCGCGGCATCCGAAGGCCGTCGCCAGGAACAGATCAACATCGCCACCGGTGAGCGCGAAGCGTCGATTGCCCGGTCGGAAGGTGAAAAGCAGGCCCAGATCAACCAGGCGCAGGGTGAGGCGGCTGCCGTGCTGGCCATTGCCGAAGCCACGGCCAAGGCCATTACGCAGGTGGGCGAGGCCGTGCGCATGCCAGGCGGCATGGAAGCCGTGAACCTGAAGGTGGCCGAGCGTTATGTCGATGCGTTCAGCAACCTGGCGCAAAAGAACAACACGCTGATCGTTCCTGCCAACCTGGGTGACATCAGCGGCCTGATTGCATCGGCCATGACCGTGGTCAAGGCCAGCACGCCAACGCTGGACAAGGCGCGGTAAGTCCTCCGCGCCGGGGCAGGGCATGCGGCGTGACGGTGCACGGACCGCGTCACTGCAGAGGGCGTCGCGTGATCGTCACGCGCGCCCCGCATACTGCGCAGTGATCAGCCCGCCGTCATTGCGCTGTCGTCAATCTTGCGGTCGTCAATCCTGCGGTCGTCAATCTTTGCTGCGCGTGTCGTGCTTCATGATCTGCGCCTTTTCACGCAGCCAGTCGCGTTCACGTTCGGTGTCCCGCTTGTCGAACTGCTTCTTGCCGCGCGCCAGGCCGAACTCCAGCTTGATCAACGGGCCCTTGTAATGCAGATTGAGCGGGACCATCGTAAAGCCGCGCTGTTCGACCTTGCCGATCAGTTTGCTGATCTCGTCGGCCTTCAGCAGCAGCTTGCGGGTGCGGGTCGCGTCGGGGTGGATGTGGGTGGACGCGGTGGCCAGCGGGCTGACGTGCATGCCCAGCAGGTACATCTCGCCATCGCGCACGATCACGTAGCCTTCCTTGAGCTGTACGCGGCCAGCGCGGATGGACTTGACCTCCCAGCCTTCGAGCACCAGACCGGCCTCGAAACGCTCGTCGATGAAGTAATCGTGGAATGCCTTGCGGTTCTCAATGATGCTCATTCGTCAGGCCGGTAAAATAGTGAATTCTAGCAATTGCCATATTGGTTGACCCACGCATGCATAAAGTGCAACGCTCGGTGTTGGTCCCCTACAGTGCGGAGCAGATGTTCGATCTGGTCGCCAAGGTAGAGGACTATCAAAAATTCCTTCCCTGGTGTGGTGGCTCCGAAGTCCGCAACCGTACCGACCAGGGTGAAGACGCGTCGGTCGTGATCCAGTTCGCCGGCTTGCGCCAGCGCTTCACGACGCGCAATACCCATGATTATCCACGGAGTATCTCACTCGCGCTCGTGGACGGGCCTTTTTCGGACCTGAACGGCAAATGGGAGTTCCAGAAGCTGGCCGAAGACGCCTGCAAGGTGATCTTCACGCTGGAATATTCCTTCTCCAGCCGCACGGTCGAAGCAATCATCGGCCCGGTCTTCAACCGCATCGCCTCGAGCTTCATCGACGCCTTTACCAAGCGCGCCGACGAGATCTATGGCGGCTGACAGCCCGCACTTGCCTGGGGGAGGGGCAGACGGCGGGGCCGCAACGCCCCGGGTGTTGCGCGACGCGCCGCCTGGCCAGATCGCCGTGCAGGTCTGTTTCGCGGACGTAAGCACGATCTGGCAGCGCGATGTGCAGCTGCCAGATGGATCGACGGTCGCCACCGCGATCGACGCCAGCGGCTTTCGCGGGGCCTATCCGAATGTGGATCCGGCGGTGCTTGGGGTGGGCATCTACGGCAAGGCGGTGCCGCTGACGACGCTGCTGCAGCCGCACGACCGCATCGAGATCTATCGCGCGTTGCGGTTCGATCCCAAGGATTCGCGCCGCCGCCGTGCGGATCATCGTGCACGGCGGCTGCGGCAGGAGCGCGGCGGCTAGCCCCAGTGGCTAGCTAGGCCTGGATCGGCTCCTGCACGTTGCCGGTGATGCGCTGGCCAACGTCATATCGCGCAGGGGTCAGCGTAAAGCGCGCCTGCTGCTCGAGCATCTCGCTTGCCAACGGCAAATACACGGGGCGTTCCTGTTCCGCGTCTGGATAGCCGATCATGCCGGTCGGGCAGTGCCGTCCATCGAACCAGCCGGGGTAATCCGTGACGGGATACAGGCAGATCCCCTGGATGTCGGCGCCCATGCTGCGGGCCGCGGCGACTTCGTCGCACACATAACGCAGCCACGGCACCCGCAAGTCCCCTTCGGCACCTGTCTCGGCAATCAGGATGGGCCGCTGATACCTGTTGTGCACCTGCATCAGCAACTCGCGAAAGGGCCGATAGTCCGGCTCGCCGCGTTCGATCCGCGGGCCTTCCAGTCGCCATTGGTTGTGCGAATAGAAGTTCACCCCGATCACATCCAGGTTGTCGCGGCGGCCACCCAGACCGTGGCTGCGCGCACCGGCGATCATGTCCCAAGCCTCGTACTGGCCCTGGGTCGCATGCTCGGCCGCGTCGAATTCGTCGGGCGTATTCGGCGCGACATTGATCACCGGGTCGGCCAGCATGAAGCGCGCACGCGGGTCCACCTGCCGGATCGCCGCAATGCCGGCGCAGGTTGCCCGCACCAGTTGGCGCTTGAGTTCGGCGCCCCGGCCCAGCCCCATCGGGCCGAAGTGCGCCATGTCACCGCCGGCCCACGACCAGTACGAAATCTCGTTGACCGGGCAATACCACGGCACATCGTCCGACTCGTCCCGCACGATAGCCGCCGCCGCGGCGGCAAATCGGGCGAAACGATCCGGAAAGGCGGGACTGAAGGGATCCACATCGGCCGGATAGCCATAGTGGCACAGGTCCCAGATCACCTGCATTCCATGGTCTTGCGACGCCCGCAGCATCGGCAGGAAACTGCTCCAGTCATACTGCCCCGGAGCGGTCTCGATCAGATGCCAACGCAGGCCGTCCCGCACCGTGCGGATGCGATACCGCGCCAGCGCGGTGTAGTCGGCACCCGGGTGCAGGGCATGTCCGGTATCCACCAGCAGATCGTGGCTCGCGCCATCGGGCCGCCGGTGGGTCGAACATTCGAAGCCCCCCTGCATGAAACTCCGAAACAGCGCACTCATGGGCGTGCGTACACGGCTTCGTCGTCGTTCACCGCAGCCGGCGCATCCTGCAGGGCGGCGTTGCGGGCAGCTTCCTCCTGCTGAATGTGCTGGTAGGCGCTGAGCGCCTGCGCCACCACCTGGTCCATGTTGTAGTAGCGATAGCACGCCAGGCGACCCACGAAGATCACGTTCGGCGTGGCGTCGGCCAGGGCCTGATACCGGCGATACAGTTCCTGGTTCTCGGGACGCGGCACCGGATAGTAAGGATCGCCTTCGGCCATCGGGAATTCATACGTCAGGCTGGTCTTGGCGTGCTGCTGACCGGTCAGGTGCTTGTACTCGGTAATGCGGGTGTACGGCGTCGCTTCGGCCGGATAGTTGACGGTGCCAACCGATTGGAAATTCTCGACGGGCAGCGTGGTGTGTTCAAAGCGCAGCGACCGGTAAGGCAGCTTGCCAAACCGATGCTTGAAGAACTCATCGATCGGGCCGGTATAGATCAGCTTGTCGTACTGCACTTCGCCCTCCAGATCCTGGAAGTCGGTGCTGGTCATCACGCTGATGTTCGGATGATTCAGCATGTTCTCGAACATCCGCGTGTAGCCATGCAGCGGCATGTTCTGGAAGCTGTCCGTAAAGTAGCGATCATCCGTCGATGTGCGCGTCGGCACCCGTGCCGCCACCGACTTGTCGAGCTCGCTCGGGTCCAGGCCCCACTGCTTGCGGGTATATCCCTGGAAGAATTTTTCGTACAGCTCGCGGCCGATCTGCGAGACCACCACGTCTTCCGACGTCTTGATGTCCGCAACCTTTTCGGCACGTGCCGCCAGGAAGGCCTGCGCGTCGTCCGCCGTGAACTCGCGGCCATACAGGCGCGACAAGGTGGTCAAGTTGATCGGCATTGGCACCAGCTGCTCGTCGACGCGGGCGAGCACACGGTGCTCATACGGACGCCATTGAGTAAAGCGTGACAGGTAGTCGGCCACCTTCTCCGAATTGGTGTGGAAGATGTGCGGACCGTACTTGTGTACGAGCAGGCCATCTTCGTTGTAGTGGTCGTACGCGTTGCCCGCGATGTGGGGACGCTTGTCCACGACCAGCACACGCTTGTTCGAGCCCGCCGCCAGACGCTCGGCCAATACGGCACCCGCAAAGCCGGCGCCAACGATCAGGTAGTCATACCGCGGCGCAGACGAACCCTTGCCGGCACGCGATGCCTTGCCGGGGTCCAGCCGCGTCACGGCTGCCGCAGCAGAGTCCTTGGACGCGTCAAGCGCCCGGGCGCGCTGCGCGCGGTTGATGGCGTCACGCATGCCTTCCCAGGTTTTGTCCCAGGACATCTCGCCAAGAATCGCATCGGCCTTGGCGCGGACGGTACCAGTGTCCTTGGCGTCTTTCAGGGCGGCTTCGATCTCGGTCTCGAATTCCTTCGCATTGGACGCGATATGCACCAGGTCCGTATGACCGTAGGTCCGCATCACGTCCATGATCGGGGTCGACACGACCGGCTTGCCGCCGGCCAGGTACTCGGGCGTCTTGGTCGGGCTGATGAAGCGCGTCGATTCGTTCATCGCAAACGGCATCAGCGCGACGTCGCATCCGCCCAGGTAGCCAGGCAGTTGCTCGTAGCTTTTCGAGCCCAGGTAATGGATGTTTGCGGCACGGGGCAGGGTGGCCGGGTCGATCTTGACGATCGGGCCCACCAGCACGATCTGCCAGTCCGGCCGCTGGCTGGCGAGTTGACCCACCAGGTCGATGTCGAACCGTTCATCCAGCACGCCGTAGAAACCCAGGCGCGGATGCGCGATGTTGCGCTGATCCTGCGGCTCGTCCTGATCGGCGCGCGCGGCGCGGAAATGGCCGACGTCGACGCTGCTCGGGAAGGCGTGGGCATTGACGTGCACGCGGCGCTTGGCTTCGTACAGGCTGTAGCCGCCGGTAAAGACCACGTCGGCACGGGACATCAGTTCACGTTCGCGCTCGACCAGTTGCGGGGGCGCGCCACGGAAAGCCGACAGTTCGTCCATGCAGTCATAGACCAGCAGCGACGGCTGCAGATGCGAGCTGAACGCCAGGCTCATCGGTGTGTAGTACCAGAGCATGAACTGCGCAAAGTTCTGCTCGGCCATGAAGGCGTCGAGCAGGCGGCGCTGCTGCGCTTCCGCAGTCGCGTGGTCGCCCACGGCCGGCAGGCGCGGCACCAGGACGCACACGCCGTCCTTGGTCATGCGGCGTTCCAGGAACGCTTCGGAACCGTCAGTCGGGATCGGTTCTTCGAAATAAAAGACAGCCTGAGACTTCGCGAACCGCGACAGCAGATGCTGCGGGCGTTGGTACACGAAGTCCCAACGAAGGTGGGAAAAACAGATCAGAGCAGGCCGTTCACGTGTCAGCCACCCATCGTCGGACACGAAAGGGATGATGTTGGTGGCGCGTGCGCCGTCGCCGCGGGACTGCATACCGTCAAGGCCTGCCGGATTCATAGGGACCTCTATGAGAAAAGGAATTGGGACGCGTGGCATGCGTCCGACCGAGGGAGAGGGTCCCGTGGACAGGTGGAAGGCATGCCGACGCACCGTTCACGCAATTGGTGTTCCTGAAAGACGGTCGCGGACCGTGAAATGTCGCAAGCTTCAGGGTTTTGGCGTTTTCGGTAAGGCCTTGCGGGGCGACTGATCCGGTCGCCCGGACATCGTTTTGTCATACGACGCCCGGCAAAGGTCGGACGCGATCGAATCGTGGTGCTCAACGGTTGCCGGCTTTGAAGCGCCCCAGTTTCGATTGAAACCGTTCGTTTTTATGGCGTGGTAACCAGATACAGGCGATTTTTGGCCTTCGCAGCGCAGCAATCAGCACACACATGGTCGAGCAGCAATTCCCCTTTTCGCCTGTCCGCGTCATTTCTGACTTACTGAACAGGACAGGGCGGCCGCCTATAATTTGTGCACACTGACCCCCTGGCGCCGTGATGACACCCTTCCAAGGCAAGCTGCGCATCCGTCATCTGGAGATCGTGCTGCTCGTGGCTGAGCACGGCAACCTGTCCAAGGCGGCCCGGTACCTTCACATGACGCAGTCCGGACTGTCGCGTGCCATGGCCGAGATTGAAGAGGCCGTGGGCGGCCGGCTGTTCGAACGCTCGGCCAAGGGCATGCGAGCGACTGCGCTCGGCGTGGCGATCTGCCGCCATGCCAACGTGCTTCTGGGCGACTTGCGCAAAGCCGAGACCGACCTGGCTGCCATTGCCCGCGGTGAACTCGGCAGCATCTCCATCGGCTGCTTCTCGCTGTTCAGCGGATGGCCACTGGCGGATGGCGTGGCGGCGTTTCGCCAGGCCCACCCGAAGGTGGAGGTGTCGGTCGAGATCGGGACGCATGAACGCCTGGTCGATGTGCTCGATTCCGGTGCACTGGACGTCCTGATCAGCCGCACACCGGCGACGTTGAATCGCGATACCTACCGGATCGTGCCGCTCATCAACGATCCGGTCGTGCTGACCTGTGCGCTGCAACATCCCCTGGCAGACAACAACGCGCCAACCTTGCATGCGTGTGCGGTCTACCCCTGGATCACCGCGCTGCCGTCGAGCCGCATCCGCGGCGAAGTCATGGACCGCTTGCGCGACGCCAATGTGCCGGCGCCGGATATCGTGGGTGCGCTGTCACTGGAATTTGGCCGCGACATGCTGGCCGCCGGGCCTTACCTGTTGATGCTGCCCGGCAGTGTCGCGCACGAGCAGGCGCGTCGCGGCCTGCTGCATATCCTCCCCCTGGATCTCAAGCTGAAACGCTCGCCCCTTGCGGCCCTGTGGCGGCGCGACCGGCCCAGCACACGGCAGACGCGCGCGTTCGTCAGCATCCTGGCCGGCATCATCAAACAGGCTCAGGCATGACTGCGGCGCATTGCCCCGATTGAATCCGGCATGACAACGATGTGACGATGTTCTTTACGATAGGCATGACCGCGCTTTGAACGTCGGACACCGGGATGGGCATGCGAAGCGCGCATGGGACATCGTGTGGGCCTGGCCAGCGCTGACTATCGTCAAAGGGGAATTCAAGGTGCAGGACAGCGTCATCGCAACTTTCGGAACCGCCACGGTGCGCGGTGTGAAGCAGGCCGCGGCCTGCCGCTTCAGCGCCATCCCCTATGCCGAGCCGCCTGTCGGCGCGCGACGCTTCTTGCCGCCCGTGCCACGCGCGCTGCAGGGCAACGTGGACGCCACCCGTCCTGGCCCGGTCGCCCCCCAACTGCCGTCGCGCCTTGCCGACGCGATGGGCGACTTCGACGCCGTCCAATCCGAAGACTGTCTGCACCTGACGATCTGGACCCCGGCGCCTGACACGGCGCGCCGGCCGGTGGTGATCTGGCTGCACGGCGGCGCCTGGCAAAGCGGTGGCGGAGCGATCGACTGGTATGACGGCAGCCGGCTGGTATCAGAAGGTGACGTGGTCGTTGTCAATATCAACTATCGGCTGGCCGCGCTGGGCTGGCTGTGCGTACCGGGTGAACCTGCCAACGTCGGCCTGCTCGATTGTGAAGCCGCCATTGATTGGGTGGCCGACCACATTACCGCGTTCGGCGGCGACCCGGCGCGCATCACCGTCATGGGGCAATCGGCGGGTGGATCCAACATTGCCAGCCTGCTGACACGCCAACCCCGGTTCCACCGCGCCATCATCCAGAGCGGATCCATGGGCCGCGGCTATCGCACCCGCGCGCAGGCCGACACCCTGGGGCTGGCGTTCCTGAAGGCCTTGGGTGTGACGTCGCTGGACGAGGCCCGCGCGCTGCCGGTGCAGGCCTTGCTGGACGCGCAACGGGATTCCGGCGTCATGGCCGCACTGGCGCAAGAGGGCTCCGGCCGCAGCCTGTTCTGCGCAGTGCTCGACGGCACAGTCCTGCCCTTAGCCATCGATGCCGATCTGGCGGCGGCGCCCGGCAAGGTGGACCTGCTGATCGGATCGACCGAAGATGAAATGGCCGCGTTTCCCGGCTTGGGACGCGATGCCGACAGCCGCGCCTATGGCGACCGCATCTTTGCCGCGCCCGCCGCGGCCTGGGCCCAGGCCGCGCGCGCGGCAGGCCGCAACGCGTGGCGCTACCAATTTGCGTTCGGGCCGTCCGAGCGTTTTGGGGCGTGCCACTGTATCGAATTGCCCTTCATGTTCGGCAACGTCGATGCCTATGCGGGCGCACCGATGCTGGAAGGCATGACGGCGGCCGATGCCGATCGGCTGGTCGCGCAGATGCTGCCGGCGTGGCTGCGCTTCATTCGTGGCGACTCGCCCGGGTGGGCGCAGGCGCCGGCGCTGCAGACGTTCACGTAACGCGCGGCCGACCCGCGCTCGAGTCTTCGTCTTCTGTCTTCCATCGTCGATCACAAGGAATTGCCGTGCTCAAGAAATTGCTTTTGCTTGCTGTCCTGTTCGCCTCGCTTCCCGCCGTCGCCGCGTATCCGGACCGTCCCGTGCGCATCATGGTGGCCAACCCCGCGGGCGGTCCGGTGGATGTCTTCCTGCGCGTTCTGGCGACGCGGTTGTCGCAGACCTGGAATCAATCCGTCGTCGTTGAAAACCGCCCGGGCGCATCCGGCATCATCCTCGGCAACGCACTGGTCAAGTCGGCGCCCGATGGCTACACGCTTGGCATGGTGGTCGCATCATCGCTGACGGTCGTGCCGTTTGCCGTCGACAATCCCCCCTTTGACGTGCAGAAAGATCTGCAACCGGTTTCGCTGGTGGCGCGCACGCCCTTCATCTTTGTCGTGCCCAAAGACAGCCCGATCAAGACCTGGCAGGACTTCGTTGCCGCCAGCAAACAACGCGACCTGACGATCGGGTCATTCTCGATCGGCACGGCCTTCCATCTGGTCTGGGAACAGACGGCGCGTGCCGCTGGCGTCAAGGCTGTCTATGCGCCGTCGCCGTCATCGGGCAAGACCCTGGGGGATCTGATTGGCGGGCAGCTCGACATCGCGCTGGATGCGCCATCCAGTGCCAAAGGCATGATCGACGCTGGCCGGCTGCGTGCCATTGCCATCACCAGCCCGACCCGGTTTGCCGGATTGCCCGACACCCCCACGCTGGACGAGTCCGGCTTGAAGGGCTATTCGTCCCAACCCTGGTTCGCATTGATGGCGCCGGCTGGCACGCCCGCGGATGTCGTCGACCGCATCCAGAAGACGGTGGCTGAGCTCTTGAAGGATCCGGCAATGAAAGCGCAGATGCAGATCTACGGCATGACGCCCGTGGGCAGCACGCCGGCAGAACTGGCAGAGACGATCAAGAACGACCTGCGCGACATGGGGCCGTTGGTCAAGGAACTCGGGATCAAGCTGTAGGGCAGGGCGCAGGTGAAAAAAGGCGCGATGCAGGGGTTTGCATCGCGCCTTTTTCTTTTCATGCGGCTATCCGTCGGGATAGCGCCGGTTCACCGGTTATTACGCGGCCTGCTTGATCGCGTCTTGTGCACCAGTGATGGCCTTGGCACGCGCATCGGCGCCCATCGCAATCCCTTCGGCGCGGATGAACTCGACGTTGTTGATGCCCAGGAAGCCGAAGAACGCCGTCAGGTAGCGTTCCTGGAAGTCGAACGACTCAGCCGGGGTGCCCGGGCCGTAGAAACCACCGCGCGACACGGCGATGATCACGCGCTTGCCGCCTGCCAGGCCTTCCGGGCCGGTTGCGGTGTAGCGGAAGGTCTTGCCGGCGACGGCAACACGGTCCATCCACGACTTGAGCTGGCTCGACACCGAGAAGTTGTACATGGGCGAGCCGATCACGACGGTATCGGCAGCCAGGAATTCTTCAAGCACGGTCGTGGCGATCGCGATGTCGCTCTGGATTGCAGGCGTCAGTTCGGCAGGGGCGCCCACGCGGACCATGAACTCCGGGCCCGACAGGTGGCTCAGGGGTTGCGCGGCGACGTCGCGATACACGACTTCCGACGAAGGGTTGGCGCTTTGCAGTTGTGCAACCAGTTCGGCGCTCAGTTGGCGGGTGACCGAACCGTCGCCCAGGATGCTGGAATCAATGTGAAGGATCTTCATGGTGGACTCGCTTTTCATTAGGTGGGTGACGGGATCCGTCCCGCATGGCATTCATAATAGGTGTGGGACGGTCAGGCGATAAGTCAGGAGAAAACGAACGCATCGTTCTATTTATGGAACAATCCAGGTGTTGCTGCCGACCGTCCTGGAATATCCATGCTCGATCTGAACGACCTCTATTACTTTGCCGCCGTCGTCCGCCATGGCGGCTTTGCAGCAGCCGGGCGCGCCTTGAACGTCCCGAAGTCCAACCTTAGCCGCCGCATCGCGCGCCTGGAGCAGCAACTGGGCGTGCGCCTGCTGGAGCGTTCCACCCGCAGACTGGTCGTCACAGATATTGGCCAGGAATTTCAGGGCCACTGTCAGCAGATGATTGCCCAGGCCGAAGCCGCCGAAGAGGCCACCCAGCGCATGCGCGGCGATCCTCACGGCCTGGTCCGGCTGGCCTGTCCGCCTGGCCTTGCCCCGCAACTGAGCTGCATCCTTCCCAAGTTCCTTTTGCAGTACAGGAACGTGCGGGTGCAAGTTGTCGCCTCAAACCGGCGGGTCGATCTCGTTGAAGAACGAATCGACGTGGCCTTGCGGGCCCGGCGCCGTGTCGACCTCGATCCCAACCTGGTCACCAAGGTCGTCGGCGAAAACCGCGCCGGGCTTGTGGCAGCGCCGGCCCTGGTCGCGTCCTATCCGCCCATCCATCACCCGAAAGACCTGGCCGGCGTGCCGACCCTCAGCATGGAAGAAGTATCCCCACACGACCAATGGCCGCTCTTTGGCCCGGACGATGCTGCGTACACCGTGCAGCATGAGCCGCGCGTGGGGTGCAGCGACTTTCCGTTGCTGCTGGGCGCGGCGGTCGCCGGGCTGGGCGTGGCCCTGCTGCCGGAAAACCTGAGCGCCGAGGCCGTCGCTTCCGGCCGTCTCGTTTCCGTGTTGCCCGGGTGGTACACCGACCAGACTGTGCTGCACATCGTCTTCACGTCCCGAAGGGGGCTCCTGCCCGCCGTCCGGACCTTTGTCGACTTTCTGGCGGCCGAACTTCCCAAAGTGCCGTGGGAGCGCGCAATCAGGGTAAGTCCTGAACTACAATAGGAGGTTTATTCCAGTCCAGGGGTTGCCAGATGCGTCTCGTACAAAAAGCCTACACATTCGACGACGTGCTGCTCGTGCCCGCTTATTCTGCGGTGTTGCCACGTGACGCAAGTCTGCGCACCCGTCTCACCCGCAAGATCTCGCTGAACATTCCGCTCCTGTCCGCCGCCATGGACACGGTCACGGAATCCCGTTTGGCAATCGCGATGGCCCAGGAAGGCGGCATCGGTATCATTCACAAGAACCTGACCGCCGACCAGCAAGCGCGGGAAGTGGCCTTGGTCAAGCGCTATGAATCGGGCGTCGTTTCCGACCCGATCACCATCGCGCCGCACATGAAAGTGCGCGACGTCATCGCGCTGCAGCGCCAGCACGGCATCTCCGGCCTGCCGGTCGTTGAAGGCCGCCAGGTCGTCGGCATCGTCACCAACCGCGACCTGCGGTTCGAAGACCGCCTTGACGAACCCGTGCGCACCATCATGACGCCGCGCGAACGCCTGATCACCGTCAAGGAAGGCGCCACGCCCGAAGAAGCGCAGGCCCTCATGCACAAGCATCGCCTCGAACGCGTGCTGGTCGTCAACGAGACGTTTGAACTGCGCGGCCTGATGACCGTCAAGGACATCATCAAGACCACCGAACACCCCAACGCATGTAAGGACGCCCACGGCAAGCTGCGCGTCGGCGCCGCTGTTGGCGTCGGTGCAGGCACCGAAGAACGCGTTGAAAAACTCGTTGCTGCAGGCGTGGACGTGCTGGTCGTCGACACCGCCCACGGCCACTCGCACGACGTGATCGAACGCGTTCGCTGGGTCAAGAAACACTACCCGCAAGTCGAAGTGATCGGCGGCAACGTCGCCACCGGCGCGGCGGCACTGGCGCTGGTCGAAGCCGGCGCCGACGGCGTCAAGGTCGGTATCGGCCCCGGCTCCATCTGCACCACCCGCATCGTGGCCGGCGTGGGCGTGCCCCAGATCACCGCGATCTCTAACGTGGCCGAAGCCCTTGAAGGCACTGGCGTGCCGCTGATCGCAGACGGTGGCGTGCGCTATTCGGGCGACATCTCCAAGGCCCTGGCAGCAGGCGCCTACACGGTCATGATGGGCGGCATGTTCGCCGGCACGGACGAAGCCCCCGGCGAAGTCGTGCTGTACCAGGGCCGTTCGTACAAGTCGTATCGCGGCATGGGCAGCCTGGGCGCCATGACCGACGGTTCCGCCGATCGCTACTTCCAGGACCCGGCCAACAACGCCGACAAGCTCGTGCCCGAAGGCATCGAAGGTCGCGTTCCTTACAAGGGCAGCGTGCTCGCCATCATCTTCCAGATGGTTGGCGGCATTCGCGCCTCGATGGGCTACTGCGGCTGCGCGTCGATCGACGACATGCGCACCAAGGCAGAGTTTGTCGAAATCACCTCGGCGGGTATTCGTGAGTCGCACGTCCACGACGTGACGATCACCAAAGAAGCCCCCAACTACCGGATGGAATAAGCGTGCACGATCGTATCCTGATCCTCGACTTCGGCTCACAGGTCACCCAGCTGATCGCACGACGCGTGCGCGAAGCGCAGGTGTACTGCGAAATCCACCCGCACGACGTGTCCGACGACTTCATCCGCGAAGAAATGGCCCGCGGCCTGAAAGGCGTGATCCTTTCCGGCAGCCATGCCTCCGCCTACGAAGAAACGTCCATGCGCGCCCCGCAAGCCGTGTTCGATGCAGGCGTGCCAGTGCTGGGCATTTGCTACGGCATGCAGACCATGGCGATGCAGCTCGGCGGCAAGGTCACCTTTGCCGACCATCGCGAATTCGGCTACGCCGAAGTCCGCGCCCACGGCCACACGCCCCTGTTCACCGGCATCGAGGACTTCACGAACAACGAAGGCCACGGCATGCTCAAAGTCTGGATGAGCCACGGTGACCAGGTCACCGCGCTCCCGCCGGGCTTCAAGCTCATGGCCTCCACGCCATCCTGCCCCATCGCAGGCATGGCAGATGTGGAGCGCGGCTACTACGCCGTCCAGTTCCACCCCGAAGTCACCCACACCGTTCGCGGCCAGGTCATGCTCGAGCGTTTCGTGCACGACATCTGCGGGTGCGGTGATGACTGGAACATGCCCGACTATGTGTCCGAAGCCGTCGAAGCCATTCGCCAGCAAGTAGGGGATGACGAAGTGATTTTGGGTCTGTCCGGCGGCGTGGATTCATCGGTTGCCGCCGCCCTGATCCACAAAGCCATCGGTCCGCAACTGACCTGCGTGTTTGTGGATCATGGTTTGCTTAGGTTGGACGAAGGCAAACAGGTCATGCAGACCTTTGCCGACAACATGGGCCTGAACATCATCCACGTCGACGCGACGAATGAGTTCATGAGCAAGCTGGAAGGCGTCAGCGATCCGGAAGCCAAACGCAAGATCATCGGGCGTGAATTTGTGGAAGTGTTCCAGCGTGAGGCTGGGAAGCTGAAGAACGCGCGGTGGCTGGCGCAAGGCACGATCTACCCGGATGTGATTGAGTCCGGCGGCAAGAAGGGCAAGGCGCAGACGATCAAGTCGCACCATAATGTGGGTGGTTTGCCTGAGACGTTGAACTTGAAGCTGCTTGAACCGCTGCGTGAGTTGTTCAAGGATGAGGTTCGCAAGCTGGGCGTGGCGTTAGGCTTGCCGCCTGGAATGGTGTATCGCCATCCGTTCCCTGGTCCTGGGTTGGGTGTGCGGATTTTGGGTGAGGTGAAGAAGGAATATGCGGACTTGCTGCGGCGGGCCGATGCGATCTTTATCGAAGAGCTGCGCAACTTCAAGGATGATCAGGGCACGTCCTGGTATGACCTCACTTCACAGGCCTTCACGGTGTTCTTGCCGGTGAAGAGCGTGGGGGTCATGGGGGATGGGCGGACTTATGATTATGTAGTGGCGTTGCGCGCGGTGCAGACGTCCGACTTTATGACGGCGGATTGGGCGGAACTGCCTTATGCGTTGTTGAAGAAGGTGTCTGGGCGGATCATTAATGAGGTCCGGGGGATTAACCGGGTTACTTATGATGTGAGTAGTAAACCGCCGGCTACGATTGAGTGGGAGTAGAGTGCATCTTGTCAAACTACAAAATTGTTTACAAGCGATCTATAGCCTAATTTTCGAAGGTTAGTGGCGGCGTTCGGCAGCCATTGTTCTTGTAGTGCAGCTAAAGAACGGGTATGAGCGGTCATGTCGCAGTCGTGATCTTTCGTTCGCCTCTGTGCGTGAGGAGACAGCACGTGCGCTGCAGCCTTTGCTCAAACCCCTGCCGACGCGACATCACAGAGCAACTTCGGTACTGTATTTCGACGCAGAAAAAATTGATATTCATATCAAAGAAGCGTCATGAGCACGTCCAGTCCGCGCATGCGCCGCACGTTGACGACGAACTCGTTGATGTCCAAAACTGCATTGTCCACTGTTACTTCAACGATAGGCTTAACGGGATTTCCGCTTTTGTTGACCGGGTAATCACCGATGCGCTTGAATATATGCTTGTCTCGCCGCGTTGGAAACGGAAAAGTGTTGCCGGAGTTCATGTGGCAAAGCCAAATTGCATCGCCGTAACGTGCTACTAAGCGAGCAGTGTCGACAGTTAACACATCATGTTCGAGGTGTCGGTACTGCCTCGCGTTGAGCAGTCGGTGAAGTCGTGATTCATCAGCCCAGAAAAAAACTTTAGCGTTTATTAGCGCGTACCAAGCTTCCGAGCATGTTTCGTCACCGAGCGCTTCGGCCAGACGTTTCGGCGGCATTGGAATCTGATCACGAATCACTATTGGTTCTTCGCCGATCCCTTCCAACCTGATCTTGGCCGGTCGATGCTGGTCTTCGATGTTCGATCGATCGGCTCCAACAATATTGAATCTAGTCAGAACTGCTGAGGTTGAGAGTAGCCCGCGAGTTCGGATCGACTGCCAAGTGTCCGCCTCGGCCATGTGAAACAGATGTGGATGCAAGCGCGCTAGCCGTTCAGGAGCCATGACGTTCCTTGGTGCGGAGCGCCGTCCAATTGCGGCGATCGATGATCGTTCGCAGGTCTCCCTGCCCGTTGTGTTCGCGCGGGAAACGAGTGTTTATTAAGGAGACTGGGGCTTGGGCGACGCGTTCGATTTCTTCGACAAAGCGAATGGTGTCTGCTCCCAATTGCTCGAAGCGGCGAGCTTTACTGTTGTCTCCTTGGACATAGTCAGCGAAAGCGAGGACGACGTCGGTTGGAGCATTTAAAGCGCAAGCTTTTCGGAACTGGTCCCACTCAAACCATCCGACCCGTCGCTTGCGCTTCGTCGTCGAGGTCTTTTCAGCCTTGTGCAATGATTCGGGGTCGAGTCCCGCCTGCTCGGCTATAGCGTCGAACGTAGTCTCGTGCTTGAGCGGACCCGACGTTTTCTGCATAGAGCCATCGGGATTACCAACACGGATAGGCATTGGTCTGATCACCATCAGGATTTTTCGTACTCGACTTGGGCTGATGCCGGCTTCAGCGAGGCACCCGGCAACGTTCGTGTCGCGCGACGTTACATGCGGATATTTGCCATGGAAAATGCTCAATCCGCTCCCTTGTGTACCTTCGAGCAGAATCGAATGCCCGCAGCGGTAGGCCTCTTCCAGTCGGTCGGACGTACTCCCTCTCCAGTTCCCTTCCTGCCCGACGTACGGGCTCAAGTCCGGCACGTCTCGCGCCAGGCGGACGCCCGAGAGTTCGCGATCAGTGATCCTCCGGGCGGCGGCGGCGCCTGATCCTGATCCAGTCGACCCAATATTAGCGACCACCGCAGCCTCGGCATCACGGTCAGCCTGTTCGATAATCATCGCCTGCGGGTCGATGAATAGACGCTCTGGCGGAACAGCGCAATCTTTGATTTCTTGAAGTAATCCCTCCAGCCAGATCGTCATGCCCGGACCTAGAAGGATTCGCGAGTCGTTATCTCGTGACCCCGAAGGAAGGTGATGGTAAGTATAGTTGCCTGCAGCGCTCGCCACAGTATGGCCAGCATTGGGTCCCCCTACCCGAACCATCACATCGTATTCCCGGGCAAGGTAGCCAACCACGTTACCCTTGCCTTCAGACCCGTATTGACCGCCTATAATCACGTCAACAAGACGCACTTCTGGAGGAGTGAACAAATGAAGTCGTGCCGCGACGCGTACTAGGGTATCTTTAGCATCAGATCGATCGGTGTTTATCCTGACGTCCGCGTCATGTTTCAGCTTGTCGACCACGCTACTGTCGCGCAAATGGTCGATGGTTGCATACTCCTGAGAGTCGACGATGTGCCCCATCTCGCCGCTGAGGCGATCGCGGAGCGTTTTGTCAGTTGCCCATAAGTGCACATGGGTGATGCTTGAACCGAAGGTGGTCCGAAAAATCTCCAGTTGCTCTATACCACTGATGTGATCGACCACTACTCCAACATGCGCTGGGATATTACGAATAAGTTCAACGACCTCAGCCACTAGCCAGGTGTAGCCTGTAGCCCTGTCGAGTTCAAGCCCCTTTTCATACAATGCTTGGCGATTTGCGTTCCTTCCCAACCGGGCAGCTAGAACGGCTTTTGTCCTAATTACTCTAAAGCTGTACTGGCTTTCAAGCAAAGTTGCAAGGTCAGATTTTCCTGAGCCGGTTTTGCCACTAATTACGACGATCGGACGGCTGAACATTACGACTCCCAGAGGGAAGAAACACTAAAACCGATGGCCTTCGAATTCAGGCGGCTAGTATCAAATACGGCGTCCGCTAGCAACTCTAGTCCTCTGGCAGCGATTTCGTTCGGATGATCTTGGACGTTTCGGTAGCTGGTCTCGCAGCTTTCAGCACGGAGGCTGTAGCGAGCGTGCAAAATATCTTCACGCGCTCGAAGATGTACATGTCGAACCGCGTTGCCAAAGCGTTCCCGGAAGTGCTGCACCTGCTGTGGTTTTCGCGCAGCATCAAGCATCCACCCCGCGATCTGCGGATTGGCATCAACCGCAGGATCAGCCACGCAGTCAACGACCCAACGGAAGTCGGTCTCGTGGTCTAGCCGGTCACCTAAATCCTGCAGGCTCGTGCGCCCTTTAAGAATATCGGCTCCGCCCTCAAACTCGATTAAATAGCTCCTGGTGCTTAATCGGCAAAAGCCGAACTCAGTTGACAGCACTTGCGCCACGGCCGTCTTGCCTGATGCAATGGCGCCACTAAGTATCAACATTCGCTGAAGCGGCATTCCAGTCCTCCCACAAGGATTAATCCTTTTTGTGAGATTAGCAGATTAACGTTCGGCACTTATGTTTATTATTGTTGATTGGCTCGAACCAGTTTCGCTTCGATTGGGAGTGGTTGTAGACTTAACGCAGAACGGTCTCTTAGCTGCAATGCGGGTCAGGGTACACAACCTGAAGGTTGAGCAAGTTCTGGGGCCGAGGATGCATGAACTGTTCGCTGCGTTAACTTACCTATGGCGGCCTGTTCAGCTCTCCTAAAAATGACGTCCGCGTGGCCATCGATTGCCGATCGCTGCTTAAGCCGCGACCTAAGCTACGCCCTCCTGGAGCTGTCCCGGCGGCGCGGGACGGCTATTGGTTATTCAACGTCGCACGCGGCGACGGGTATGTTTCGGATTTGCCTTCCGCGCTCTGGCGTAGTCGTCAATAGTGCGCTCAGGCGTCTCCCTCTGATCGCCGCATCCAACGCTTTACACATTACAAACGCATCGAACAATCTAGCCTTCAGCCTGAGCGCTAGTTGGATCGTAATGTGCGCGGTATCCGCCGCAAGCAGCGGCCGGTTTAAGTTGAGCGACTCCTCCCGCGGGTGCAGTCGACATGCTGAAGCCTGCAACATCGGATACTTGCCGTCTAGCCCGGCAGTGTCTTCGCAACATCGCCAGCAACCAAGCACCGATCCGTACAGCATCCAATTCCGTTGCCTCGCGGTATGGCACGCGCCACCTCTTTCCGGTGCACGTCTTCACGATAATGGCGCCGTAGGTCTGCTCCGTCATGAAGGTAGCGTCAACCGTATGGGATCCAGCTCAGCCTTGATGTTGGTTGCAGCCATCTTCTTGGGTCACCGCAAGCCATCGAATGACAGACCGAATACGTTGCGGACAACCCTGTACACCACCTGCGGCGACCCGCCAGCCGGCGGTCAACGCCTCTCTGCAGTTAGGGTCGGATACTGGGTTGGAACGTCGTCGCCGTCGCGGCGAGCGGCCGTATCGCCGTCGTAGCGACTGTCGATGGCCAGGGTAGAGCTTTGCAACTGTGCCGGTGGTATGGCCGGTCGTCAGGCGAAGCGTGCCTCGTTGTCAAGGCTTATAGGACTGTCTCCATAGGACATGAAGGGTCGCGCCGGCGATCGACCTTGGGGAGTAGGACCAGGCACGTTGTCAAAAGCAGGGCGCCGTTGAAGAGGTGAAGCGACGGCGGCAGCGGTAGCGCGGAGGCTGCCAGCGCGATCTGGGCGAAGTAGAGGAGGGATGTCCGGCTCGCCCACCCGCTCAAGCCTCTTAGCCGGGAAACGACAAGCGTCCGGCAAGAAGGGCAATTACTGAAAGAGGTAGCGTGCCGCCAAGCGCCGCATGTAGACCCCACAGGTCGCGGTCGTGAAACAGCGCGAGTCCGCCGCTCAGGAACTGGCTCAAGATGCCGCCGGCCAGGATTCTGGGCGAGACCGTGAACCAGCGCGGCGTGCTGAAGCCCGTATCGACGGACGTGTCATAGATCTTTTCCATCGTTCACGCTGCGTCGGGGGCGGACGTGCTCGCGATCCAATGCTCGAGTCTGGCAGCGCAGTCGGTCGCGGCGATCTCAAGTGCTACGGGCTCCAGCTTGTTCGCTTCATACACGCCGAAGGGCATGGCGTAGCCCAGCCCGCAGCGATGCGCTGTCGCGCAGCGGCGCGACAAGTTCACTCATCGGAAACATGTTGCGCCCGCCAGCGCGATAAGAATCCAGCAAGTTGCCCGCAGTCGTCTTAATGATCAACGGCGTGCCTTCGAGCAAACGGGCCTCATCTTCATAGTTTATGTAGAACATGCGCGTGAGTATGGCGTCCTGCCATTCCTTCGGGAGCGGCGGCGTGGAGTACCACTGAATGGAGAACTACAGCACGATGCGATCGGCCGAGAGCAGGCGCTCGGCCTCGCGCCTACCGTCCTGGTTCGTCCCTCCAGCCGCAGCCGCAGCATGTACCCAAGCGAAATCGCCTCGCGCTTCTCAATCAAAAAGTCGATCAGTGCACGCACCTTTGATGGCATGTGTTCGCGAGAGGGCGTGTACAGGTAGAAGGCCGCGTGCTTATACGTCCAATCGCGAAGCACTCGCACCAGGCGTCCTTCAGACAGGTGATCTTGGACCGAGAGGTCGACGATCTGCATGAACCCCAGCCCCTGTAGCGCTGCCCGCGTCATGCTCTGATCGTCGTTGGTCGTCAGTCCGCCCGTCACGGCCTGGGTGAAGTGCCGACCATGCCTGCCGGGTTCCGTGAAATCCCAGTCGTGAAGGGCGCCCGTGCCTGAAAACCGATAGTTGATGCAGCGGTGCTTGACCAGATCGCCGGGGACCTTGGGCACCCCGTTGGCTTTCAGATAGGCGGGCGAGGCCACCACGGCCATGGAAAGTTGCGGGCTGATGGGGACGGCGACGACGTGTTCTGCCAGGCCTTGCCCCAGGCGAACGCCTGCATCGGCGCCGTCCGCAATGATGTTCGACAGCGAGTCCGCCATGATCAGCTCGAGTGTGACCTTGGGGTAACGATCATGGAATTCGGCCAGATGCGGTTCGATCAGGGCCCGTGCTGCCAGACGCGATGTGTTGATCCGGACCATGCCCGAAGGCGTATCGCGCGTGTCACCCAGGGTCTGGACTGCATGGTCGATGTTGGCGAGCGCGGGCCTGAGCGTGTCGAACAACTTCTGGCCTGCCTCTGTCAAGGACATGTGGCGGGTGGTGCGATAGAGCAGCCGCATGCCCAGTTGACGTTCCAGGGACTTGAGATTCTGTGACAGGGCTGCCCGCGACACCCCCATTTCGTCGGCAGCGCGCGTGAAGCTGCCATGGCGTGCCACGTGGGCGAACCACGCGAGTGAGGGGAGCAGAGAGGGATCCATGGCCGGATTGTAAACCGTGGCTTACCAGTCATGTTCGGACTGCCACCTTACAGATTTGCAATTCCAACCGCACTATTGGTGCTTCGTTGGAGGAACAGCCGGTGCGTGCGTTGGCGCGGTCCGACTCCTTCTCGACTTACATCCATCTGGAGCATTGAGCATGTCGGTCAGGCAATTGCGCGTGGGCATTATTGGCGCGGATACGAAATCAAGCTGGGCGGGCGCCTCCCATGTCCCCGCCATCCGGTCGCAATTCGGGCTGCTTCTTGCCGCGGTGGCGACCCGCCGGGAAACGAGCGCGAAGGCTGCAGCTGAGGCGTTCGGCGCGGATCGCTGGTATGCGGATCCCTATGCGCTGATCGGCGATGAGACCATCGACATTGTCACGATCGCCGTGAAGGTGCCCGCGCACAAGGACCTTGTGCTTGCTGCGCTCCAGGCCGGCAAGGCCGTCTATTGCGAGTCCCCCCTGGGGGCGACCGTTGCCGAGACCGAGCAGATGGCGGCCGCGGTCGGGTCGTTGCACACCGCCATTGGCTTGCAAGGCCGCCACAGCCCGGCTGTCCGCCGCGCGGCGGAACTGGTGGCGGATGGAAAGCTCGGTCGCCTGTTGTCGGCGCGCGTGAATGCGACGACCTTCGGTTATGGGCCGCAATCGCCAAGCAGCTACGACTATTTCAACAAGGCGGCGTCGGGTGCGAGCTTCCTCACGATCACGACAGGACATGTCCTTGACGTCATTGAGGCCGTGCTCGGCAACATTGTCGAGGTGGACGCCCGCACCGAGCTGCTCTGGCCTGAGATCGACATTGTCGATACCGGCGCAACGTCGGTGCGAGACATTCCGGATCACGTGGACCTCATTGCCAAGACCGCCAGCGGTGCGCCTGTGTCCGTGCAGGTGCTGGCCAACGTGCCCGCAGAAGACGCGGACTTTACGTTGGAGGTCCGGGGTTCCAAGGGCTGGCTGAAGATCACCGGCAACCATCTTGCCGGCGTGCAGGTGGGTGACCTGACGCTGTCGGCAAGCGTCGCGTTCGACGCGCCCGACGTGCCGGTGGCGTCCGGTGTCGGGGTGTCCGACTTTTCGGCGTTCTGGGCCGGCGCCGCCATCAACGTTGGCGAGGTCTATGCCTCGTTGGCGCGCGACATCGTGTCGGGCACCTACGCCACGCCCGGCTTCGAGCACGCCGTCCACAACAGTCGCCTCGTTGCGGCGGTGGAGCGAGCGGCTCTGACCGGCGAGCGGCAGAGACATCTGGATTGATCGAACGCGGCGCCGAGCGCATCGTGGCGCCGCGCCGACTTGCTGGAGGCCCTGGCGGTCCATCTGCCCGGGCGCACGACTCGACTTGAAAGCAAACCTGAGGAGATGCGCCATGCGACTGCGCAAATTTGGAAACAGCGGCCTGTTCGTTTCAGAGTTGTCCTTCGGCGCCATGACGTTTGGTGGCACTGAAGGACTTTGGGGCCAGGTCGGCAGGCTGGGGCAGGGCGAAGCGGACGCCTTGATCAGCGCCGCGCTCGATGCGGGGATCAACCTTTTTGATACGGCCAACATCTACGCCGATGGGCGCAGCGAAGAAATACTGGGTCGCTCGCTGAAGAACCTTGGCGTGACGCGTGATGACGTCGTCATCGCCACCAAGGTCTTCGGTGCGATGGGTCACGGTCCGAACCGGCAGGGGGCATCGCGGCGGCACATCCTGGCCGAGTGCCGGGCCAGCATCAAGCGCCTGGGCGTGGACCATATTGACCTGTATCAGCTCCATGGCTTTGACCCGGCTACGCCGATCGAAGAGTCACTCGAAGCCTTCGACACCCTGGTGCGTGCGGGCGATGTCCGTTACATCGGGATGTCGAACTGGGCTGCCTGGCAGATCATGAAAGCGATCGGCATTGCCCATGCACGCAATCTTGCGCCGATCACGTCGCTCCAGGCGTACTACACCCTTGTCGGGCGCGATATCGAACGCGAGATCGTCCCACTGCTTGCCTCCGAACGCGTCGGCCTCATGGTGTGGAGCCCGCTCGCGGGCGGATATCTGACCGGCAAATACACCGGCGGCTGTAATGGCGCTGGTACGGGCAATGGCGAGCGCGGCAGGCAGACCGACCTGGACTTTCCGCCTATCGATCGCATCCGCGGCGAACCGCTGATCGGCGTGCTGCGGTCGGTCGCAGACAAGCACGGGCGGCGTCCGGCGCAGGTTGCAATTGCCTGGTTGCTCAAGCAGTCCGTCGTGTCGACCGTGCTTATCGGCGCCCGGCGGGTCGAGCAGTTGAAGGAAAACGTCGTGGCGACCGAGATCGTCCTGGATGACACCGATATGTCGGCGCTGCACGCCGTCAGCCGGCTGCCCGTGGAATATCCCGGCTGGCTGTTGGACCGTGCCAGCCACGTCCCGAGCTAGAAGAGACCGAGGGCAACGCAAGGCTTCCCAGGAAGGGCCGTCACTGCCGCCGTCAACACCGCGGCGATCGCGGTGTTCCCCCCGACCCGCTGCTCGCGCTAGAGCGATTTCATCATCCATCCCGGCCAATCAGGCCCACCACTTCTGGAGCGCACGATGCATCGCGACAACCTCGACAACCAGGACAACCACGACAACGAACACGAGGCCGCCAGGCGCAGCGTCATGCTCGGCGCAGTGACGGCCGGCGTCGCCGCATGGGCAGGTCCGGCCTTCTCCGCAACAGCATCGTCGCCTCAATCCCGGGAGCGCGGCGTGCAGGCCGACGACCTGCGTGGAAAACGCGCCCTGGTCACCGGCGCCTCGCGTGGCATCGGCGCGGGCATCGCGCGGGCCCTCGCAGAGCGCGGCGCAGACGTCGCCATCACCTACCTGCGGTCAACGGACAAGGCGGCCGCAGTCGTCCGGGGCATCGAGCAGACGGGCAGGCGCGGCCTGGCGATCCAGGCCGACAGCGGCGATCCTGCAGCCGTGCGGCGCTCGGTCGCGGAAGCGGTGCAAGGACTCGGCGGCCTGGACATCCTGGTCAATAACGTAGGCATTTCGCGTTCCGGCCCCTTGGCCGAGATGGAACTGGCCGTCATCGACGATGTGCTGCACGTCAATGCCCGTGCTGCCGTACTGGCCGCGCAGGCAGCGATTCCGCACCTGCGCAGCGGCAGTCGCATCATCACCATCGGCTCTTGCCTGGGGGAGCGTGTGCCTTATCCAGGGTTGACGGTGTATTCGATGTCCAAGTCGGCCTTGCTTGCATTTAACCGGGGACTTGCCCGTGAACTGGGACCCCGAAACATCACCGTGAACCTGATCCAGCCCGGCCCGATCGACACCGATCAGAATCCCGCTGATGGGGAGTGGGCGGAACCGAATCGGCGCCTGACGGCACTGGGCCGCTATGGCGCTCCCAGCGACATCGCCGCTGCGGTGACATTCCTGGCAAGCCCTGCCGCGCAGTTCATGACCGGCTCCGTTGTCACAGTGGACGCGGGATTCAACGCCTGATCCTGTGGTCACAACGAGCGTGTTGTTCCTTTGTGCAGCGGCTGCGTCTGACTTCAGCACCACGCCCAGGGCTATTCCTTGTTCGAATAATTGTCATGTCCTGGCGGGCTCTTCTGTCGAAGAGACCCAAGGCATATCTTTCGTCTGGAATCCCGAGCAGTTGCTCGCCGTCCTCATCGAAAGGTACACACATGTTCAGACTTACCGGCAAGCCAGCCGTTTACACCGGCGCCCGCAGCAGCGCCACCCCGCCCAACCGCTTGCGGGTGCCACGATGACCATCAACATTTATGGCGACCTGGGGTCGGGTAGTTTTCGCCGCGTCCGCGCCGCCGCCAAGATCATGGGCGTCGCTATCCAGCACAAGAATATCGATCTCTTCAAGGGGGAAAGCCACACGCCAGATTTCCTGAAGCTCAATCCTCATGGGTTGACACCGGTCCTGCAGGACGGCGACACCATCGTCTGGGAGGCGTCCGCGATCAACATATACCTTGCAGAAAAGGCCAGCTCGCCTTTGCTAGGCAGGAGCGCTAAGGAACGCTACGAAGTTTTGCAGTGGATGTTCTGGTCGGGCGAGCAGTGGCGGGTCTACGCAACGCTGTTGTTCAACGAGCGGGTAGGCGGCCGCGTAGGGGGGCAAGGCGAGGACGCGGCAATCGTCAACCTCCTGCTGAAAAACATTCGCGCAGCCGCTTCGGTACTTGATGGCCACCTGGCACAGCGAAATTTCATCGTCGGCGATGGTCTGACCTTGGCGGACATCGATATCGCGGCGCCGTTTTCGCAGGTTGACCGGACCAAAGCGCCCTTTGATGAATTCCCGAACCTGTGGGCGTGGCAACAACGCCTGTTGGAAACGGTCCCGGCATGGGCGGAGACGAAGCGGGATCTGGACCATCGAATGGATTCGTTTCTGGAAAGCATTGGCATGACGTTCTGACGCGGGCGAGCACCTTTAGCGGACGCCGTACGGCGTTGCCGCAAGTTGCTCCTCAACGAACGCGATGAAGGCCCGTGCCTTGGGGCTCGGGTAGCGCGCGCCGCCCGGCAGCACGGACCACAGGTCGAGGATTGGCAGGCTCCAGTCGGTCAGGACTTCAACGACCTGGCCGCGTTCAAGCTCGTCCTTGAAGATCCACTCGCTGGCTACCGCCACGCCGAGACCGGTCAGCACCGCAGCTCGAACCCCCTCCAACGCACTGATGCGCAGCCTGGGCCGAAGCACCACCTCGGTCGAAAGGCCGTCTTTGGTAAAGGTAATCTGATCGCCGCCCTCGCCACGAGATAGGACGATCGCAACATGCTCGATGAGATCGGTTGGGTCGCTGGGTGTTCCGTTTGTCTGCAGGTAGCCGGGGGTCGCGACAACGATGCGGCGACATTGGCCAATCTTGCGAGCCGTCAGATTGGAGCTGGCCAGCTTTCCCATTCGCAGGGCGACTTCAACGCCTTCTTCAATCAGACCGATGTTTCCATCGTCCAGGAGAAGGTCAAGGCAGAGGCCTGGGTGCTGCGCCATCAAGATCGGCAGCTTCGGGATGACGTGTTGCCGCATGAAGGTGATGGTGCCGCTCACACGCAGTTTGCCCGTCAGAGGCGCGTGTGCGCCTTGGACTGCTTGGACGGCAAGCTCCGCCTCGTCCAGCGTGCGCATCGCATGCTCGTAGAACTTTTGCCCGGCTTCGGTTGGGGTGAGACCCCGGGTCGAGCGAAGGAACAACTGCACATTCAGTTCCTGTTCAAGCTGCGCCACGGCCTTCGACACGGAGGGCTGGCTCCGGCTCAAGTCTTTGGCGGCTGCGCTGAACGAGCGCGTCTCGAACACGCGCACGAACGAACGCATGGTGCTTATGAGGTCCATCGCGAGTCGACACCGGCATCAATGAAGGTGAAGGCCTGAGCATAGCCTTTGGGTGTCCCTTTGATGTCCTTTATTCGTTCTTCGAATAGGTGTTATCGCTTCGCTGGGTCCCTTACGGCCGCCTGCTAGGCGTGACTCACGACCTCGTTGAGTTGTCTGCCGGTAACGAGCGACGGTGTTTCCAACGCTCCCACAAACAATGTCCGATCAAGCACCGCTTGCCGTTCACTGCCCAAGCGGCGAACCTGCGCCATCTCTTGCTCAAGCCGTTCCGGTCCCGTGTAGAACAGCAACTGGTTATTCAAGGTCGCACGCGGGGACGTGTATGTCTCGAAGTTTGCCTTACGCCCCCTGGCATATTCATCAAGCATGCTCTCCGGCTTGTCCTTCCTGATGACCGCGACCAACGCCTCGTACAGAACGAACGCATCAAACAATCCAGCGGTCAGCCCCAGGCCGCCAACCGGATTCGTAATGTGCGCTGCATCCCCCGCAAGCAGCACCCGATTCACACGAAACGACCCCGCCACGCGCTGGTGCATGCGATAGGGCGAGTGCTGCAGCAACTCATACCTGCCGTCCAGCCCAGGCAGTATCTGCGCAAACATCGCCGGCATTCGATCGACGATCCCCGCCGGATCCAGCCCCGCCGGCTCGCAGTAGGTCACGCGCCACTTCTTTCCCGTATCGATTTTTACGATGATGGCGCCGTACGTCTCATCGATCATGAACGTCGCCTTATCGAAACCCAGCGCATCAAGATCCGCCTCAATATTCGTCGCCACCATTTCCTTTGGCCACGTCATGCCGTCGAATGACAGACCCAGCGCATTGCGCACCGGGCTGCGTGCGCCGTCTGCGGCGACCAGCCAGTCTGCGCCAAGTATCTCTTCGCCGTCAGGCCCGGACACAGCAACAGCAACATCGTTGTCATTGCGAACGATGCGTTCGACCCGTGTGTTCCACCGTATCTGCACATTCGGCAACCGCCGTATCTGCTCAAGCACGATCTGCGTCAGCACGTCCTGTCCCAGGTGCACGTTGAAGGGGTATTCGACCAGACCTTCCAGCTCACGGATGGACCACCGCACGGTTTCTCCGGTGCGATGCACGCGCATGCTGTAGTCGTGCTTGACCAGACCCGCTGAAACCACGGTGCCCAACAGGCCAAGCTCATTCATGCCTTTCATGACCGCCCAGTGATACACCAGCGCCCGTGGTGCTTTCGATGGGCCGGCCTCGGCTTCGACCAGGGTGACTTGCACGCCCGCGCGGCCCAGGCCCAATGCGGTAATAAGGCCGACCGGGCCGCAGCCCACAACGATGACTTCGGATGTGCTCATGTCTTTCAGGTCTTCAGATAGTTGCTGTGGATTTCCGGGCGGACCGCAACGGTCAGTCAAGGCTGACGCGCGCGGCCTGGGCAATGGATGCCCAGTCGTTGGATTCGGCGTTTACTACATTTGCCAGGGCTTCAGGGCTGCCACCGACCGGCAGCAGGCCTTGAACGAGCAGTGTCTTGCGCACTGCTTCATCGCCCAATGCGGTCTGAATGGCGGTGTTAAGGCGGCGCGTAATGGCCTCGGGCGTGCCTGCGGGGGCAAATGCGCCGACCCAGGCGCTGCGCGCGAAGGTCAGGCCCTGGTCCTTGAGCAGCGGGACGCCCTTGAAGTTGGGGGACGGCTTGTCGCCCAGTACGGCGATTGCCTTGAGCTTGCCGGTCTCGATGTATTGCGCGACCAGCCCATACGACAACAACGACACATCGATCTGACCCGACACCAGCGCAGTGACGGTCGGACTGCCGCCTTGATAGGGGACGTCAACGAACTGCGTACCGGTCGCCTTGTTGACCTGCGTCATGTACAGGTGCGATGAGCTGCCTGTCCCGAAGTGGCCCCAGTTCAGTTTGCCCTTGTGCTTCTTTTCGTACTCGACCAGGTCTTGCAAGGAATTGACCGGCAGCAAGGCCGACACGACAACGGCCGAGTCCACCTTCACGATTTCGCTGATGGGGGCGAATTGTTTGGCGGTGTAGCTGATGGTTTTGTAGATCGACGGGTTGATGACGACGGTGTCGCTCAGGAACATGCAGACGGTGTAGCCGTCGGGCGCGGCAGACTTGCAGGCCGTGGCACCGACGATGCCGTTGGCACCGGGGCGATTTTCGACCACGGCGGGTTGACCGAGTTGTTTGGTCAGCGAATCGCCCATGCGGCGCGCGACCAGGTCGACCGGTCCGCCTGGCGTGAAGGGCACGATGATCTTGATAGGGCGTTCGGGGTAGGCGGCCGCACCCGCGGACGGAATGCCCGCGCCGAAGCCGCAGAGTGCGATAAGGCCAGCCACGGCGAAGCGAAGATCGGCAGTTTTCATGACGCGGTCCTTGAATTGTTGTCGGTGCAGCTGTCGCTGTCCGGTCCCGGTGGCGTTCACCTGAGCCACCGAGAGGTCTCGTTTCTTTGACGATTGCAGTCTAGACGGGCAGAATGAGCCGAAAAAGCCCCCAGAAGTTGAATCTTTTTTCCACCTAGTGGCAGAATCGAAATCATGGATCGTTGGACGCAGACGCGGCTGTACGTGGGCATCGCGCGCTTGGGCAGCATCAGCAAAGCGGCCGATGACCTGGGACTATCCAATGCGGCGGCCAGCCGATACCTGAACGACCTCGAGCGGCGAGTGGGCGTCCGCCTGATCGAGCGCACCACACGCAGGCTGTGGCTGACCGAGGCGGGCACGACCTATCTGCGCTATTGCGAAGCCGCCGTCAGTGCGCTGGAAGAAGGCGATGCGGCGATCAGCGATGCATCGGTGGAGCCCATGGGCGAGCTGCGCGTGACCACGTCCGTGTCGTTCGCCGTCAATCACGTTGCGCCACGCCTTGCCGAGTTCTCAACGCGCTATCCCAAAGTGAAGATCAAGCTGCTGGTTGAGAACAAGTACCAAAGCTTCATCGAAGCCGGTACCGATGTCGCGATTCGCACAAGACAGTTCGAGCCCGACTCAGGCATCACGGTCAGGCGTCTCGCGGACACCCGCCTTGTCATCGCGGCCGCGCCGTCCTACCTGGCCGAGCGCGGCACCCCGTCGTCGGTGGAAGACCTGGCGCGTCATCGCTTGCTGCTCTACACCTTGGCGACAACCACGTCCGAACTGCACTTGCGGCGCGGAGCCGAACAGCGGCGCTTGCCGGTCGAAGGTGCCTTCGAAAGCAACGACGGGCAGGTGATACGCACTGCCGCCATCAACGGTGCGGGCGTGTTGATCCAGCCCCAGTACATCGTCGACAACGACATCCGCGAGGGCAGGTTGGTCGCCTTGTTTGAAGATTGGGATCTGCCGATGCTGACCATCAATCTGGCTTATCAGAGCAAGCTGCTGCAGCCCGCAAAGATCCGGGCGTTCACGCAGTTCATGATCGAAAGTCTTGCGGCATGCGACCTGACGTCGCGGTTTGATCGTCGAAGCTAGCTCGTCTCTGGCAGCCGGTCACCGCGCGCCTGCAGCGACGAGTCGTTTCTCGATGTCCCGATATCCAGCAGCCCGTGCGTGCTGAAGCGCAGTGATCCCATCCCGGTCGGCCAGGTTGACGTTCGCGCCGGCATCGATCAGTAGCCCGACGATCTGTTGATGACTCGGCCCGCCTTTGCCCAGGATCACTGCTTCAAGCAGCGCCGTCCATCCAAGGTTGTTGACATGGTCGATCGCCACGCCGGCATCGATCAACGTCCTGACGGTCTCGACGTGGCCGCGTTCGGCCGCGGGAATCAACGCCGTGCCGCCATAACGATTGGTGCTTTTCAGATCGGCGCCGTGCGCCAGGGTCAGGCGCAGGATGTCCAGATGGCCGCGCGCGCCGGCGTAGAGATAGGGACTGTCCTGGATACGGTCTTTGGCGTTCACGTCGGCACCGGCCTGGACGAGTGCCCGGGCGGCGTCGACAGCGTTGGCGTGCGTCGCCACCAGAAGGGCGGTTCGCCCGTTGTCGTCGCGTTGGTCGATGGGTGTTCCCGCTGCCAGTGAGCTGGCGATACCGGCTGTGTCATTGCGCTTGGCAGCGTCGTGTAACGCTAGCGGGCCGGTGGATGCCCGTGCTAGGTGAATGCCTTGCATGCTGAAAAGACCCAAAGCGGTAGCAAGAAAAACTCGTCTGTACATGTGCAACGTCCTAACAGGGGGCGGTGGCGCGTTGCGGCAGCCCGCCGAAGGTCCAGCCTTTAATTTGCCCTATGGTAAATCACGCATCCCCTAAGGACTTTTTCGTCCAAGCAAAAGCACGAACGCGCAGCCGAGGGCAGTTAATCGCGGGTAGGCTTCACGTGCTGCGGCTTCGTCAAGACAGGGACGCTTCTAGTTGTCAGCTGACAACCTTTCAATTAATCTACCCGGTGAACCGCGACATGGCACGGCCTTCGCACCCCAAAAAAGAGGTCGAGGAAGCACTCAGGCATGCTGAGCGGAACGGCTGGCGCGTCGAATTCGGCGGCAGCCATGCATGGGGGCGTGTCTATTGCCCCTACAACGACGAGACGTGCCGCTGCGGCGAATTCTGCATAACGTCCGTTTGGTCCACGCCTAAGAGCCCAGGCAACCACGCTCGCGCATTGCGTCGCGTCGTGGACAACTGCTCGATGCAACGTTGGTTGCAGGGCACGGGCAACGACAGTAAGGATTAGCGCCATGGAATACGTCTTTACCTTGAGGTATCAACTTGCCGATGCCGACGGCGATCTTGCCGAATTGGTCGAACGGCTGGGCGAGGCAGGATGCGATGACGCGCTCATAGGGATTGGTCAGCCTGGCCGCCTGGCGCTGGAATTTGCACGCGACGCAGTCGATGCGAATACTGCCGTGTTGAGTGCGCTTGAGACTGTACGATCCGCGCTGCCTTCGGCCAAGCTGATCGAAGTTACGCCAGACCTGGTCGGGCTGACGGATGTTGCCGAGATCGTGGGCGTGTCGAGGCAGAACATGCGTAAGCTGATGCTGGCCTACCCGTCGAGTTTCCCAGCACCGGTTCATGAGGGCAGCACGGCTCTTTGGCACTTGGCGGACGTGCTGACCTGGTTGCAGGCGAGGGGAGGGTACGACTTACCTGATGGCATGCTCGACGTCGCTCGGGCGTCTTTGCATGTCAACGTCATCAAGGAAGGTCAGCGGGTACCGAAGGGAGCATCGAAAGTTCTTAAGGCCCTCGTTGCATGACGAATGTTGACGTCGACCCTCACCGTCTCGACCAGAAAGTCCAGAAACGCCCGCACGCGCAAGGGCACGTGACCGCCTTGGCCCACATACACCGCATGGATTTCTTCCACGTCACCCGGATTGCAATCTTCAAGCACGGGCACCAGCCGGCCGGCGGCGATATCGTCGCGTACCTGGAAAGCGGCCAGGCGCGCCAGGCCGAGTCCGGCGACTGCCAGTCGATGCAAGGCTTCGCCGTCGCTTGCCTGGACATTGCCTGACACGGGCACGACGCGCCTTGATCCGTCATGCACCAGAGGCCAGCCCGAAGGCACGCGTGCATAGTTCGCGCCGAGTCGGTTGTGGGTCGTGAGCGCTTCCGGGGTGGCTGGCGTGCCGCGTTGTTCCAGGTAGCTCGGCGCGGCGACGATGATCATCCGCGTGGCGCCGAGCTTTCGTGCCAGCAGGTTGGAATTTTTCAGCGGGCCGGCACGCACGGCCACGTCGGTGCGCGCTTCAAGAATGTCGACCACTTCGTCGGTTAATACGATATCCAGCGTCATGTCGGGATAGCGCGTCAGGAACGCAGGTAGCAACGGCAGCAGGAAGTGGTGTCCGAACGGAACATTGGCGTTCACCCGCAGCTTTCCGCGGGGCGTCGCATCGGTGCTGGCGCAGCGTTCCGCCTCGTGCATGTCGGCCAGGATACGTACGCTGCGCTCATAGAACACGCAGCCTTCGGGCGTCAGTTGAAGTTGCCGGGTGGACCGGTTGACAAGGCGGGTGCCCAAGCGCTGCTCCAGACGCGCGACCAGCTTGCTGACCGCCGACGGCGTCATGCCGCAGGCGCGAGCCGCAGCAGAAAAGCCGCCCAGCTCGATCGCGCGCACAAAGACTTCCATCTCGCCAGAGCGGTTGATGTCCAGACGCGCCATGTCGCCCTCCCTTCATGAGTTCAACGCACAAATGATGTTCCGCCTCACCCGCTAGTGCGGCTTGATCGGTGAATTCATAATTCTTTCATCGATTGGCTTTGAATTCATCATCAAGGATGTGACGTGCACCTCGGCTTTCAAACATGGACCTCTGCCGCATTCGCCGCCGCGCTCGCAACAAGTGCTGCAGTGATGGGGGCGAATGCGTCCGCTGCGCCGGCCTGGGTTGCTACGTGGCAGGCAAGTCCTCAACCGGTATGTGGACCGGAGTTCATGTTCCCGACCAACATCCCTGCTGTCATCAACGACCGGACCGTACGTCAGGTCGCGCGAGTAAGCGTCGGCGGCGCACGCGTGCGCATCGTGCTGTCCAACACCTATGGCGCAAAGCCGATCGTGCTTAGCAAGGCCACCCTCGGGCTGCCAGTCGGGGAAGGGGCTGTGGCTGCTGACAGCATTCGTGCCGTCATGTTTGGCGGGCGGGAAGCGGCCGTGATCTTGCCGGGCGCATCGTCGCTCAGCGACCCCGTCGCGCTGCCCATTCCGGCGTTATCCCAGGTGGCCGTCAGTTTCCATCTGCCAACCGCAACGGCGGTCCAGAGTTTTCATTGGGATGGCCGCCAGACTGGCTGGATGGTTCCTGGTGACCAGACGCGGGCACCCGTGCTTGGCAAGACAGGACAGGCAACGACGACGGCGCGCCCGTTGCTCTCAGGCATCCAGGTCGAAACCGACACCCTGGCACGGGCCGTGGCGGTGCTGGGCGACTCCATTACCGACGGCGCGACCGCCAGCCTGGACAAGGACAGCCGCTGGCCGGACTTTCTGGCCGCAAGGCTGGCGCCCCGGGGTGTCGCCGTACTCAACGCCGGAATTTCCGGCGCCCGACTGGTATCGGACGGCATGGGCGTTAATGCCCTGGCGCGGTTTGATCGCGATGTGCTGAGTCAGCCAGGCGTGCAGAGCGTGATCGTGCTGCTTGGCATCAACGATATCGCGTGGCCCGGCACAGCCTTCGCACGCGATGCCAAACGGCCGTCGCTGGACGACCTGACCGCGGGCTTTCGCCAACTGATCGAACAGGCACACGGGCGCGGCGTTCGCGTTATCGGCGCAACGCTGACCCCGTTTGAAGGTGCTTTGCCCAACACGCCGCTGGACGACTACTACAGCGTTGAAAAGGACACGCTGCGGCAGGTGCTGAATGCCTGGATACGCCACAGCGGCGCGTTCGATGCGGTGGTTGATCTCGATGCGGCGCTTCGTGATCCTTCGCATCCGGCACGACTGGCGGCAAAGTTCGATTCCGGCGACCGGCTTCATCCGGGCGATGAAGGCAATCGGGCGATGGCGGACGCTGTGGATCTGGATGCCCTCATACCAGGCGCTGATCACGTGCGGGTGATCTCGACAGGCAATGCAGGGACTGGAAAGTAGCCAGCCGGAAAGGCAACTTGACGGCTCTGCAGGTGGTCGCGAACCACGCCAGCGCAGGCAACCGCAGCTGCCGATTGGCAGTCGCTGGCCGAGTCAGGGCGACCAGCATGACAGGCTTGCCTGTCGCCCGCCGTCTTCGGGATGTGCGCGCTTCAACCTGACGAATGCCGGAACCGCCTGCTATTCAGGCTGATCGATGGATGCGCCGCAATGATCTCCATCACGATGTCGAAATACGTGGGGCCTGAACCGGCATCCAGTTCGTCAAGTTGCGCCTGCACGCGCGCCTGATCGAAGCCAGGCTTGCCCAACTTGTTTCGATAGTGCCCGCGCGTGGCCTCGACGCCTAACGCAACGCGGCTTCGTTCCAAATGAAGCCAAATCAGCGTGATCGCGTCACACCCGCGCGCGGCACCGTATCCGCCATGAAACAGGTCATCCAGCGCATCCAGGCTTGCGCCCAACGTCCAAGATTCGCCCGCCATGAAGACGCGATTGATCTCGTCGTAGAACGAGGTGATGTCGTGAATGTTTCTGCCATCAATGATTAACGTAAGGGTTGTCACTTCATTCCGTCTGCGTGCTTTCTACTGGTGGCATGCTGACCACTTGCTGGACGCCGGGGCAGCTACCTGCCCAAGGCAGCACATGGCCCTCTATAGAACACGTATTAATCTGGTTAAACCGCCATCTATGATAAAATTCATGCGTGCTATCTGCTTGGGATAAAATCATAGATTTCGGTTTATAACAGTTAAAACAACTTCTATAACAACATGCCATGCCGAAAAAACTGCGGACGGTAAGCGCGGTGCCCCCACTGATTGCGCAGCGCCTCGAGATCTGGGGGCGGTGCATCCGCGCGCAGCGTGTGTCCCAACATATCCCCGCCGCGGACTTGTGCGCCCGCCTGGGCATCTCTGACGCCACCTTGCGCCGCATGGAACATGGCGATCCCGGAACGGGCGCCGCAACCTATCTCACCGCGCTGTGGATATTGGGCATACTCGACACCGCGGTTCCCTCGTTGGACCCGATCTATTGGTCGGCAAATCCGCAAGCACGCGCCCGCAGGTCTCAGACCGCTGATGACTATTTCTAAGCCCCTCTTTGTGTACCTGCAGCGTCCTGATACCGGCGAGTGGGTGACGGTCGGCAGATATGCTCGTCAACGCGACGATGAGCCTGGCATGTTCATGTATGCGCCCAGCTACATCGATGCCCGCCTGCCATGGTCTGTCGACCCCGTGAACCTCCCGCTCATTGGCGGGATTGAACATCTGGCCCAGCGGTATCGCGGCCTGCACGATGTGCTGCGCGATACCTGCCCGGACACATGGGGACGCCAGCTGCTGCAGCGGGAATATCAGCTGCCCGACAACGCGCACGACAGCGACTACCTGAGGATTGCACGAAACGGTGACCGCTGGGGGGCGCTGGCCACCGGGGCAGCTCGCAAGCCGTCCATTGACGCGCTCAGGAGTCCCAAACTTCAGCAGCTGGATGGCTTGGTCGAAGAATTGCAGGCGATGTCCGAACGGCGGCCGCCCGTGGATGCGCGCCTTCGAAAAATGCTGATGTCGACGCCGAGTATGGGCGGCGCACGCCCCAAGGGCACGTTGCGGGATGGTGAAGACTACTGGCTGGTCAAGCCGATCATGCAAAGCGACGTGGCCGACATTCCAAGGCTGGAACATTTCACCCTGAAGTGGGGAACAGCGTCGGGTCTGAACTTCGCCCAATCCGTGCATCACCAGGTTGGAGGCGCGCCAAGCGTGGTCCGAGTCCTTCGCTTCGACAGGAAAGCGGACAGACGAAAGATGGCGATCAGCGCGGCGTCGTTGCTGAGTGCTGAGTATCCCGGTGGTCTGCGGGCGGGATGGAGCTATCCGCTGCTTGCGCAGATATTGCAACGAATCGGTGCGCCGCTACGCGATCAGATCGAGTTGTTCGATCGTATGGTATTCAATGCAATCGTCGGCAATGACGATGATCATCCTCGGAACCACGCGGCGATCTATGACATCCAGGAGAAACGCTGGCGTCTATCCCCTGCGTTCGATGTGGTTCCCAATCCCGAAATGGAACCGAAGGCGCTTGCCATGCAGGTGTCCGCCGGCCGTTTCGATATCACGCGCGAGGCTGTACTGGCAGATGCCGAGCTGTTCGGATTCAAAGACCAGAACGAGGCTGAACTTCATCTGGACGCGTTGCTCGATACCATTGCATCAGCTTTCCCTACCGTGCAAGCAGAGTTGCCCGCAGAACTGAGTACGCTGCTGCGTGATCGTTTGGCCAATGGCATGAGGCAGCTGGCCGCACGGACCACAAAATATCCATAGGCCGGGTCCGTTTCAGGCAGGTTCTTGAAGTCTGCTTCGCTACTTACATGCCGCCCGGAAAGGTCGTCCCCTCGATATTGTGCGCCACGCTGATCGCACCTTCCGTCCTTGCCAGTTCCCGCGTCAGGGACCGCACCAACTGTCTAACCCACCGATGCAATCCCGTCCGATGTGTCCGGTCATGCCACAGCATGCGGATCAGGATGGGCGGGTGCGTCATGGGCATGGGGCGCACGTCCAGGGACAGCATGTCGGCGTACTGCCGGGCGAGCCAGGTCGGCAAAGCAGCGACGTGGGGGGACGCGGCGATTACATAGGGCACCAAGAGCATCGACGACACCTGCACCGAGTGCCTGCGTTCGATGCCTCGCTCTTTCAAGGCCTGATCGATCGCGCCTTCCATGGGCGATCGTTCTGAAAAGGGCGAGCCGAAGATGACGTGGGTCGAGTCGGCATATTGCTGAAAGTCCATGGGCTGGCCGCGCAGCGGGTGGGACGGGCCGCTGATGATGGACAGTTCCTGGCCGAACAGATCGCCGCCGTGAAGTTCGGGATTCACGTCCGGAAAGAAGCCCAGCGCAATGTCGCATTCCCCTTCGGCCAGCCATTCGCGCAGTTGCTCGGGGTCGGGCAGGCGCACGTGCATGGCGACCATGGGCGCTTCCTTGGCGAGGGCCTGGGCGAGCAAGGGGATGAGCAGGACGCCCACGGAGTCGACGGCGGCAACCGTCAATTTGCCGGCGGTGTTGGCCGGATCGAACGGGCCTTCTTCAGAGAAGATTTCTTCCATGGCCGCCAGGCCGACGCGCACTTTGCCGGCAAGGGCTTGCGCGCGTTCGGTCGGGATGAAGTCGTTGCCGGACCGCACGAACAGGGCGTCGCCGGTGAGGGCGCGCAGGCGCGAAAGCGCGTGGCTCATGCCGGGCTGGCTCATGTTCAGGCGTTCGGCGGCGCGGGTGACGGAGCCTTCGGTCAGCAGTGCATCAAGGCAGGTCAGCAGGTTCAGGTCGATGTTTTTCTTGAGCGGGATCAAAGGTGTCTCCGGCGGGAATGGTCGATTCTGGAACGGCTGGGTGGTCGGGTCAATGACATCGGCCTTCTGGCGCATGACGTTGCCAAGCCCATTGGCGGCGCGAATGGGCGGATTCGCGCCGCTTGATTGGCGAGCCGGGGCTGCGATGGTGGAATGCGTTTCCTCATCTGAACTCAGGCTACCTGCATGAATTCGAATCTAGCCGACTTCCAGGGCCGCTTCCCCGCCACGCAATGGACTGTCTTGGGCAACACCTGGACGCTGCGCGATACGGATCAGGACGCCACGCGTGTTCCCCTGGTGATGCTGCCGGGTGCGGGCGGCACGGGAGACACCTTTTATCGAGCGATCGACACGCTGCGCGAGCGGCGCCGCGTGATCAGCGTGTCCTATCCGGCAGTGGACGATGTCAACGATCTGGCGTCGGGCCTGCTGGTGGTGCTGGCCAAGGCGGGGATCGATCAGTTCGATCTGTTCGGTTCATCGCTGGGCGGCTATCTGGCGCAGATGTGCGCGCTGCGCGAGCCGTCGCGCGTGCGGCGGGTGATGTTCGCCAACACCTTCTACGACGCGACGTGGCTGCAGCGCAAGGTTCCCAGGGACGCCCTGCTGGCCAAGCCGGCGGTCGAGCATCTTGCCGGGACCTTGACGCAACTCCGCGCCTTGCCCGATGACACGGCCGAGAAGGCCGATTTCAAACGGACCATGCTGCATCTGGTGGGCACGGACCAGACCGCGGAGATGGCCAAGGCCGCCTTGCTGGCAGTGCTCGGTGCCAATCCGCTGCCAAAGGTGGACTTTCCGGCAAGCAAGGTCGCCGTGCTCGATGCCGAAGACGATCCGGTAGTCGATGCGCCCACGCGTAGCGCCATGCGGGTGCGCTATGCGGGGGCCGCGCAGTTCCGGTTGGGCACGGGTGGCCACTATCCGGCCCTGCTCAATCCCAGTGAATTCCAGGCGGCACTGCTGGAGCATTTCCGCAGCGAATAGGCGAATGCGGAATGCGGAACACCGCGCGGATACGGGCGGTACGGGCGGTACGGCCACGCCACTTCAGCAGGCTGCAGCAAACATGCATGCAACTTCGACAAGACCGCAGTCTTGATTCGATCAATAAGAAAGACATACAGGAGACATCGACCATGACCATGCAATCGATCCGGCCAACGACCCAAGAGATGTTGATGGGCGTGGCCCGCTTTGCCGAATTGACGCGCTGCAGTTCCGGCCTGCCCGACATGGGTCTGCCGGAAGGACAACGCACATTCCTGAACGTGCTCGGTTTTGAGCAGCCGGAAGGCGAGGGCGCGTATTCGCCGTTCGGCAGCGAGGCACGGGCGCATATCCGCCATATGAAGGCGGGCTTCGGGCTGTCGTTCATTTCAGCCAAGCCGGGGAAGGGCGTGTTGATGCACGCCCATGACACGGTCGAGACCTTCCTGTGTATCGATGGCCAGTGGCGCATCGATTGGGAAGGGCCAAGCGGGGTCGAGTCAGTGATGCTGGATCGCCTGGATTTCATTGCGTGCCCGGTGGGCGTGCAGCGGCGATTCGAATGTGTGTCGCCCGCGGCAGGACAGGACGAAGCGTTGCTGCTGGGGATCATTCAGGGCGAATCGCCGATGGGCGTGTATTCGCCCGAGAGCGTGAAGCGGATGCGCGAAGCCGGAACCTTGGCCGCTTGACGACCCTTATTACACCTATCACCCTAATCGGGAGACAACCATGTCAACAACAGCTACCCAAACCGCCATCGTTACCGGCGGCTCGAAGGGCATCGGCGCCGAAATCGCCGTGCGCCTCGCCTCAATGGGCCACGCGGTCGTCATCAACTACGCCCAGGCCACGGCCGACGCAGAGTCCGTCATCCACACCATCACGTCTGCGGGCGGCAGGGCGATCGCCGTGAAGGGCGATGTGGCGTCGCTCGATTGCGCGCCCAATCTGTACGACGTGGCGGAACGCGAGTTCGGGCCGGTCGATGTGTTTGTCAACAATGCGGGCATGTTGCGGCAAGCGCCCATGGCGCAGTCTGAAGACGCCATGTTCGATCGCCTGGTGTCCGTCAACCTGGGCGGCTATTTCCGCGGCATGCGCGAGAGCGCGCGGCGCATGCGGGAGGGCGGACGCATCATCAATATTTCGACGAGCGTGGTCGGCTTCTATCACCCGAATTTTGGCGTGTATGCGGCGACCAAGGCGGGCGTGGATGCGATGACGCACGTGCTCGCCAAGGAGCTTGGCCCGCGCCAGATCACGGTCAACGCCGTGGCGCCTGGGCAGGTCGAAACCGTATTGTTCCTGGAAGGCAAGACGGATGAAGAACTGAAGTACTACGCCGATCGTGTGCCGCTCGGCCGGCTGGGGCAGCCCAAGGACATCGTCGGGATCGTCGCTTTCCTGGCGGGCCCGGAGGCGAGCTGGCTCAGTGGCCAGGTGATCCGGGTCAACGGCGGTGGCGTTTGAGACGGCCGCGCATTGAAACGCAAGATCCGAACAACTGATCCACGCAACGCATCCAACCATTCAACCCAAGCATTCCATCCAAGCCACCCCTTCCGGAGTAACGCCATGCCCTTACCCGTCGTGCACCTCGATCACGAAGACATGCTCAAAGGCCTCGCCCGCTTCACCGACCTGGAGCGGTGTTCGTCCGGCCTGCCGGACATGGTGCTGCCCGAAGGCAAGCGCGCATTCCTGAACGTGCTCGGTTTTGATCAACCGACAGCCGAAGGCTATACCTCGCCGTTCGGCGACGAGGCGCGGGCCGCCGTCAACCATCTGCGTGCGGGCTTTGGCGTGTCGTATATCGAGTGCGAGGTGGGCAGGGGGGTGCTGATGCATAACCACGAGACCGTCGAGACCTTCATCGGCATGAAGGGACGCTGGCGGGTGGAGTGGGAAGGGGCGAACGGCAACCAGTCGGTCGACCTGGGCCCGCTTGACTTCTTTGCCTGCCCGGTGGGCGTGCCGCGACGCTTCGAATGCCTGGAAGCAGGTCCTGGCGAGAGGGTCGGCCTCTTGCTGGGCATCGTCGAAGGCAATGCGCCAGCCGCCGAGTTCTCGCCAAGCGCGTGGAAGCGCATCGAGGAATACCAAGCCAGCCAGGCACGCGCCAGCTAAGGCGCACCCACTGTCATCACCCCAAGGGCCACCGCATGCTGCTTTACCAATTCAAGATGGGCACCAATCCCCGCCGCGTCATCATCTACCTGGCAGAGAAGGGCCTAACCGTTCCGCGCTGCGAACTGGACTACGCCAACCAGGAGCATCGGTCGCCCGAGTACCTGAAGATCAATCCGGCCGGCCGCGCGCCAACGTTGGTGACGGACGACGGCACGGCAATCACCGAGTCCGCGGCGATCGTCGAGTACTTCGAAGAACAGCATCCCGATCATCCGATGATCGGAACCGACCCCGTCACGCGCGCCCAGGTTCGGGCGCTGGAACGGGTAGGCAACGACCTGATCGTCCGGTCGCAGATGTGGCTGTGGAACCTGACGCCGGCGTTTGCCGCAAAGGAACCCCATCCCGCATTGGAGACGGCCGCGCGTGCACAGCGTTATGTCACTGAATTGCTGGACGTTCTGGAAAAGGCGATGGGCGACAACGCTTTCCTGGCGGGAAACCAGCCCACGATTGCGGATTTCACGGCATTCCCGATCTTCCAGACGGCGCGCGAACGCTTTGCGCAACCCTTTGGCAATGACCACCCGCGGCTGGACGCCTGGTACGCGCGCTTCCGCGCCCGGCCCAGCGCGGATTACTGAGCGCAGCGAAGACCATCACAGCCAGGCAGCGGGCGGAAGACACCTTGCGCCCTGCCGGCCGAAACCATAACTTCCCGCTTATCAATCAAACATAAGCTGCAAGTTATCAATCAAGCCAAAAACAAAAAAGCGATAACCCCGGAGACCTTTCATGCATGCACCCTTTCGACAGAAAAAGCCCTCGTTGACAAGGCTGACCAGGCTGGCGGCGACGTTGGCCGCGCTAGCCTCGATGGCAGCAGGCACTGCCGCCTTCGCCCAGCCCGCAGATACGAAGTCCGCCGCCTCCAACTACCCCAGCCGTACCATTCGCATCATCACGCCCGTACCCCCAGGCGCCGCGCCCGATGTCATGGCGCGGCTGTATGCGGATCAGCTTGGCCGGTCGCTGCACCAGGCCGTGACCGTGGAAAACCGCGCCGGCGCTTCGGGCAATATCGGCGCGGAGTTCGTGGCCAAGGCGCCGGCCGATGGCTACACCATCCTCTATGGCTATAACCAGATCCCGACCATGAACCCCCACCTGTTCGCCAAGCTAGGGTATGACATGCAGCGCGATCTGGCCCCAGTCACGCAGACACTGTCGACGGCCTACGTGCTGTTGGGAAACAAGGATCTGCCGGCAAAGAGTCTGGCCGAGGTGATTGCCTACGCGCGCAAGAACCCGGGAAAGCTTGCCTACGCCAGCTATGGGCCGGGCACGGCATCTCACCTCATCTTCGAGATCATTCAGGACAGCGCAAAGATCAAGCTGCTGCATGTGCCCTATCGCCAGGGCGCCTTGACCGACGTACTGGGCGGACAGGTGGCAATGCTGTTCGAGCCTTTTCCGTCGGGCGTACCCTACGCCAAGTCGGACAAGGTGCGCACGCTCGCAGTCACCACCGACAAGCGGGTGCCTGAACTGCCCAACGTGCCAACCATGAACGAGGCCGTGCCGGGCCTGAACCTGGTGGGATGGCAGGGCGTCTGGGTGCCGAGCGCCACGCCCCCGGACATCGTTGCGAAGCTCAACGCCGAGTTCGTCCGCATCACCAACACCCCGGAGATGCGGGCGCGAATCGCCGAACTCGCGTCATCGCCGATGGGCAACACGCCCGCTGAGATGCGTGCCGCCATCGAAAAGGAGTCGGCGCAGTGGGGCAGCATCATCAAGGCGCGCAATATCGTGCTCGACTGAACGTCAGCGCTTGGGAAGCACCCAGCCGGCGCGCGGGAAGTGACACGTATACCCGTTTGGCCGCTTCTCGAGGTAATCCTGGTGCTCCGGCTCGGCTTCCCAGAAGTCACCGACCGGCTCGACCTCGGTCACCACTTTGCCAGGCCACAGCCCGGACGCGTCCACATCGGCGATCGTGTCTTCGGCGACGCGCTTTTGTTCCTCGTCGACGTAATAGATGGCCGACCGGTACGAGAGCCCGCGGTCATTGCCCTGGCGGTCTTTGGTCGTCGGATCGTGGATCTGAAAGAAAAATTCCAGGATGTTCCGGTAGCTGGTGACCGCCGGGTCAAAGGTGATCTCGATCCCCTCGGCATGGGTGCCGTGATTGCGATAGGTGGCGTTTGGCACATCGCCGCCGGTGTAACCCACACGGGTCGAGACGATGCCGGGCTGCTTGCGGATCAGATCCTGCATGCCCCAGAAACATCCGCCTGCAAGAACAGCGCGTTGCTGCATGTCAAACCTCCTTGATCTGGTCGAGATAGTCGCCGTACCCCTCGGCTTCCATCTGGTCGCGCGGGATGAAGCGAAGGGACGCCGAGTTGATGCAGTAGCGTAGCCCGCCGCGATCGGACGGGCCGTCTGGAAACACGTGGCCCAGGTGGCCGTCGGCATGCACCGACCTGACTTCCGTGCGGACCATGCCGTGCGCGTTGTCGCGCACTTCGTTCACGTTTGCAGGAACGATAGGCTTGGTGAAACTGGGCCAGCCAGATCCCGAATCAAACTTGTCTGTCGACGCGAACAGCGGCTCTCCGGACACGACGTCGACGTAGATGCCGGATTCCTTGTTGTCGTTGTACTCGCCTGTGAAGGGCCGTTCGGTGCCCGCGTTCTGGTGCACCCGACGCTGCTCGGGCGTCAGGCGTTCAATCGCTGACTGCGACTTTTCAAACTTCATGATGGTCTCCACTAGGTGTCCGGAGGGTCCGGACGTCAGGATGTGCTGAGGTCAGCTTACCCTACCGGATCAGCGGTCATGCCAACGATATGCGCACCGCGGCGATGCACCCGCGGCCCAGACGCCATCCGCACGTTGGTGTATACCTTGGACCGCGGGGTGGCGCTGGGGTTTCGCTCGACACACCTCGTCGCATATCACTTGACCACGCAGGAGATTACCCATGCATTTTCCCTTCCGATCGCTTGTCACCCACCTTGCCACCGCCGGCTTCGTGATGGTGACCGGCCACGCCGTCGCCGCCCCGCAAGCCGACATCCACACGCTGGCGCAGCAACATCAACAGCCCTATCTGGACACGCTGCGCGACCTGGTCCACATTGAGTCCGGCAGCAAGGACATCGAAGGCACCGAAAAAATTGCCAACTATGTGGCCGGCAAGCTGCGGGAGCAGGGTGGCAAGGTCGAGACCATTCAGCCGACGGATATCTACAAGCTGGGTGACACGCCCGACAAGATCGGCCCGATGGTGCATGCCGAGTTCAAGGGCAAGGGCAAGAGCCGCATCATGCTGATCGCCCACATGGACACGGTCTATTTGAAAGGGATGCTGAAAGACCAGCCATTCCGCGTGGACGGCGACCGCGCCTACGGCCTGGGCATTGCGGACGACAAGCAGGGCGTGGCGTTGATCCTGCACACCGTGGCCATGCTGCGTCAGATGGGCTTTGACAACTACGGCACGCTGACTGTGCTGATGAACAGCGATGAAGAGATCAGCTCGCCCGGCGCGCGCAGCACCATGACGCGGATCGGCGCCGAGCAGGATGCGGTGTTCTCGTTCGAAGGCGGTGGCCCGGACGGCGGCGTGCGGCTGGCCACGAGTGGCATCGGCGCTGCCCTGTTGAAGGTGGAAGGCAAGGCGTCGCACGCCGGTGCCAGGCCGGAAGATGGCGTGAACGCGCTGTATGAGCTGTCGCATCAACTGCTGCAGATGAAGGACCTGTCCAAGCCCGACACGGGCCTGAAGTTGAACTGGACCGTGGCGACGGCAGGCACCAATCGCAATGTGATCCCTGCCGAGGCGACTGCCCAGGCCGACGCCCGGGCGCTGCGCGTGGCGGACTTTACCGAGCTTGAGCAAGCCATGCAGGCCAAGGTCGGCAACAAGCTGCTGGCCGCGAGCAAGGTCCAGCTCAATTTCGAAGTGCGCCGCCCGCCGCTGGAGGCCAACGAGACGTCACGTCGCCTGGCCAAACAGATGCAGGAAATCTATAGCCAGGACCTGGGCATGAAGATGACCGTGGCCGAAAAGGCGACCGGCGGAGGCACGGACGCCGCGTTCGCCGCGCTCAAGGCACGCGGCGGCGTCATCGAAGGGATGGGGCTGACGGGGCATGGCGCGCATTCGAATGACGCCGAATACGTGCAGGTGGGTACGATCGTGCCGCGTCTGTACCTGGTCACGCGCATGATCCGGGATATGTCGAAATAACTTTTTAACGGAAGAGACGATTGCCGGAATGCCGACGTCATCCGCCATGCGCGATCAAGGCGTTATCCGTCTTTCGTCGATTCCCCCGGGCAGGGTTCTGTCTGCTTGCACCACGCATCGAGATAAGACCAAAGCACTTCGGCTTGTTCGCTTAATTCAGCATCCTGCCCTGCCTTGAAAAAGGCCCGTCAAATACCGGGTCCGCCTTACCGTTTACACTAGGCGCGCTCTGGGCACCCCTGGCCGGTACGGGTCAGCGGCCCGGTCGCCCTTACCACCACTCAGCATGACAACGCCTTGCGCACACGGTGTGCGGACGGGCTTACTTCGGCATTTCGATCAGGCATCCCCCATGGAAATCAAAGTCAACTTCCTCGATAAGCTACGTCTCGAAGCCAAGTTCGATGATTTCACCGTGGTGGCGGACCAGCCGATCCGGTACAAGGGCGATGGGTCGGCCCCCGGGCCTTTTGATTATTTCCTGGCGTCGTCGGCCTTGTGTGCGGCGTATTTCGTGAAGCTCTACTGCGTGACGCGGAATATTCCGACCGAAAATATCCGGCTGTCGCAGAACAATATCGTGGACCCGGAAAATCGCTACAAGCAGATCTTCAAGATCCAGGTCGAACTGCCATCGGATATTGCCGAGGTTGATCGCCGGGGCATCCTGCGGTCGATCGAGCGGTGCACGGTCAAGAAGGTGGTGCAGGAAGGGCCGGACTTTGTTATTGAAGAAGTCGAGAACCTGGACGCCGATGCCCAATCGCTGTTGACGGTCAAGGCGGATGCCGAGGCGCGCACGTTCATCGCGGGCAAGGATCTGCCGCTGGAACAGACCATCGCCAACATGACGGGCATTTTGGCGGACCTGGGCATCAAGATCGAGATCGCATCCTGGCGCAATCTGGTCCCGAATGTGTGGTCGCTGCATATCCGTGACGCCCATTCGCCGATGTGTTTTACCAATGGCAAGGGATCGACCAAGGAAAGCGCCCTTGCGTCGGCGCTGGGCGAATATATCGAGCGGCTGAACAACAACCACTTTTATGCGGGCGTGTTCTGGGGCGAAGATTTTGCCGATGCGCCGTTCGTGCACTACCCGAATGAACGTTGGTTCAAGCCCGGCCGCAAGGACGCGCTGCCGGCGGGCTTGCTGGATCCCCACTGCATCGAGGTTTACAACCCCGATGGCGAGCTGAAGGCGTCGCATCTGATCGACACCAATTCAGGCAACACGAAGCGCGGCATTTGCGCCTTGCCCTTCGTTCGGCAGTCGGACCAGGAGGTCGTGTACTTCCCGTCGAATCTGGTCGAAAACCTGTATGTCAGCAATGGCATGAGTGCCGGCAACACGCTGGTCGAAGCGCAGGTGCAGTGCCTGTCCGAAATATTTGAACGGGCGGTCAAACGTGAGATCCTGGAGGGCGAGCTTGCCCTGCCAGACGTGCCGGCTGACGTCCTGGCCAAATACCCGGGCATCCTGGCCGGGATTCAGAGCCTGGAAGCGCAGGGTTTTCCTGTGCTGGTGAAGGACGCGTCGATGGGCGGGGTCTATCCCGTGATGTGCGTGACTTTGATGAACCCCAAGACCGGCGGCGTCTTTGCATCGTTTGGCGCGCACCCGAGCTTCGAAGTGGCGCTGGAACGCAGCTTGACCGAGCTGCTGCAAGGCCGCAGTTTTGAGGGCCTGAATGACCTGCCCGCGCCCACATTCAACAGCGAAGAAGTGACCGAGTCCCACAACTTTGTTGAACATTTCATCGATTCGAGCGGCCTGGTGTCCTGGCGCTTTTTCAGCAGCAAGGCGGACTTCGAATTCGTGGAATGGGACTTTTCCGGTCACGGCGAACATTCCAATGCGCAGGAAGCGGCGGCATTGTTCGGCATCCTGGCGGACATGGGCAAAGAGGCCTATGTGGCGGTGCATGACCAATTGGGATCTATTGCCTGCCGCATTCTGGTGCCGGGCTATTCCGAGATCTATCCGGTCGACGATCTGGTGTGGGACAACACGAACAAGGCGCTGCTGTTCCGGGAAGACATCCTGAATCTGCATCGCCTGGACGACGCGGCTTTGACCGACCTGCTGGAGCGGCTCGAGAGCAATGAGCTGGACGATTATTCCGACATCGCCACATTGATCGGGATCGAGTTCGACGAGAACACGGAGTGGGGTCAGCTCACGGTGCTGGAACTGAAGCTGCTGATCAACCTGGCCTTGCAGCAGTTCGATGCCGCGCAGGAAGGGGTGGGCGCCTTCCTTCAGTACAACGACAACACGGTCGATCGCCGCCTGTTCTATCAGGCATTGAACGGCGTGCTTGAAGTCGTGCTCGATGATGAGCTTGAGCTGGACGACTACGTCGTCAACTTTCGCCGGATGTTCGGCAATGACCGGATGGATGCGGTGCTGGGGTCGGTGGACGGCACAGTCCGCTTCCATGGTCTCGCCCCAACCAGCATGAAACTGGAAGGCCTGGACCGGCACCATCGCCTGATTGACAGCTACCGGAAACTGCACACGGCGCGGGCCCGGGCTGCGGCCGTCACGAAATAAGCAGGGGATCCCGCATCGGGATCCCGGGCGGTCTCGTTCGCGGCTTCCTTCGCGGCACCGTTCGCGGCATCCTGCTTACTTGCTGCGTCTGACCAGATTCAGGATTACCTGCAGCAATTCGTCGCACGCATCGCTTTCCGCGATTTCGCCATCCGCCGCGGCTTCCGACAGGGCATCGGCCGCGCCCATCATGGCCCAGAGGCTGGCGCCCGACACGCCCGCCGGTCCGCTGAACGGCGCAAGAATGCCGGCGCACATATCCATGAAAGCGTGCTGATATTCCCGTTTGACGGCCGTCAGTTCCGGTGACCCGTTCAGCGACGCAATCACGCCCGACATCTCCCTGCCTTGCGACACCACGCAGCTCACATAGCTCGATGCAATCACGCTCGCCTTCTCTTGCAAGGTGGGGCGGGCTTTGTCGATGGCGTCGGCAAACAGGGCGGTCTGGCGCGCATCGTAGTCCTGGTACAGCGCAACCAGCAGGCCGTTGCGCGTGCCGAAGTGATCGTAGACGATAGGCTTGCTGACCCCGGCGGCTTCCGCAAGGCGACCCAGCGTCAGGGCGTCGGTGCCTTCATCGCCGATCAAGGCCCACGCCGTGTCCAGCAACTGGCGCGTACGCGCGGCGCGCGGCATGCGCCGCTTGGGAGATTCGGCGGGGGAGGCAGGAGAGGCGGTCATGCCGCAAGTTTACCGGCTTGGCGGCGACAGATCCTCGGCAATACGCCGGCCGATGGCTTCCTGGCCAAGCAGGCCTTGTCCGCACGATGGAAAACCGGACTACCATGACGTGCTTGTCTTCCCACCAAGGTCATCCATGGAACTTCGCCAACTCCGGTACTTCGTGAAGGTCTGTGAACTGCGCAGCATGGGCCGTGCAGCGATCGAGCTGGGCGTGGTGACGTCTGCGCTCAGCCAGCAGATCAGCCGGCTGGAAGGCGAGCTGTCCACGCGCCTGTTGCAGCGCGCCAGCACCGGTGTCACGCCCACCGACGCCGGGGTGGCCTTTCTCCAGCAGGCGCAGCTGACCTTGCGGCATGCCGACGAAGCCGTGCGGGCAGCGCAGCAGGCGCGGCTGTCGGGGCACGTGAGCGTGGGGCTGGCGCCCACGACGGCGTCGGTGCTGGGCATGCCGTTGATGCAGGCGATGCGGGAACGCTATCCGGACATCCGGCTGCACCTGGTCGAGTCGCTGTCGGGCAATCTCGGCAGCATGCTGCAGGCGCGTCAACTGGACCTTGCCGTGCTGTTCGAGACGGCAACGCCGCGCCGGTGGAGCATCGAACCCTTGCTGGACGAAAAGCTGTTTTTGATCGCCGCCAAGTCACTGCCGCAGCGCCCGGACGGGCCGCGTGTGCGGCTGTCGCAGCTTGCCGGTGTGCCGTTGGTCATGCCCAGCCAGGGGCACGGGCTTCGGGCCTCGCTGACCACGGCGTTTGCCCGCGCGCGGATCGAACCCAGGGTGGTGGCCGAGATCGACGGCCTGGCGCTATTGATGGACGCGGTGCGCGCGGGCCTGGGGGCCACGATCCAGCCTGGCGCTGCCGTGGCGCGGCAGCCGGCGGATCACGTGGTCAGCTGTCAGATCAGCGACGCGCATGTGAGCCGTCGCAACGTGTTGGTCAGCCTGTCGGACGACGAACTGTCGCCGGCCGCCCTGGCAACGCGGGTGGTGATTGCCGACATTGCGCGCACGCTGGTGCGTGAAGGCTTGTGGGCAGGCGCGCGTCTTCTCAAAAACTGAACACCTATTGCCCGATACGGGCTGTCGTCGCACTGCCGAGCTGCCTACAGTCTCCTGCTTTCAAAAGAACGCAGGAGACGACAGTGTCCACATTCCCTTCATTGCCCATGGTGGCGATGGCCGCAGCGGCATGCTGTATGGCCGCATCCGCTTATGCGCAGGACTTTCCGCCCGCCAAGCCTGTCACGATGGTGGTGGGTTTTGCGCCCGGCGGCGCGGCAGACGCCGCCGCCCGGTTGATTGCCCGCAAGCTGGGCGACAACATTGGACAGACAGTGGTCGTTGAAAACAAGGCGGGTGCCGGCGGCAACATCGCGCATCAACTCGTGGCAAGCGGGCCGGCGGATGGATCCGTGCTGCTGTTCGGTTCGATCGGCCCGTTGACGATCGCGCCCCATGTCATGAAGGTGACGTACGACCCGTTCAAGGATCTGAGTGCCGTATCGGGCGGCGTCAATTTCCCTAACGTGCTGGTCGTGCACAAGGAACTCGGCGTCAAGAACCTGGCGGAATTTGTTGCGCTCGCCAAGAAGAAGTCAGGCGGCGTGGAGTTTGCGTCGACCGGGGCAGGGTCGGCGTCGCATCTGGCCGGCGAGCTGTTCAACCAGCGGGCCGCGATCGAGATGGTGCATGTGCCCTACAAGGGCGGCGCGCCGGCCTTGCAGGATCTGCTGGGCGGACGGATCGCGTCGTACTTTTCCGCGCCGCCTACCGCCATGCCGCATATCGAAACCGGCAGGCTGATTCCGTTGGCCACGACCGGCCTGGTTCGCCCGGCGTACCTGCCCGACATTCCGACGGTGGCCGAGTCGGGTTATCCAGGATTTGAAGCGCTGAACTGGTATGCCTTTGTCGCGCATTCAAAAACGCCGACAGCCATGCTGGATCGCTGGAACCAGGAAATCGTGAAGGTGTTGAACGACCCCGGCGTGAAGCAGGCACTGAACCAGCATGGCCTGACGCCGCAGCCCACCACGCGTGCCGAGCTGACGGCCTTCATGAAGAAAGAAGACGCGAAGTGGAGCGCCATCGTCAAGGAGCGCAAGATCACCGCCGATTGATAAATCGGCCAGGGTCGCCGCGGATGTGATCAGGGCGTCGGCTGGACGGTCGAAGGGCACGATGCCGGCGACAAGGTGCTGAAGCTGTTCGCCCGCGTTGGGCGCCAGTGCACGGGGGTGGAGGCGGCGGCAGTGCACGGCCTGAAGACGCCGGTCACCGTCAGCGTCGGGATCGCGGCGGAGACGTCCCCAGCGATCGATCCCACGCCTTGCCCTTACCGCGCCGCGTCCCCCGCCGTCAGCGCCAGCGTTTCTTCCCGCTTCTGCAGCCACCACGCATAGCTGCGGGGCAGCAGATTGTGCGGATCGGGCACGCCCAGCTTGGCGGCAGCGTGCACGGGCCAGTTCGGGTCCCACATGAATTCGCGGGCCAGGGCAACGAAGTCGCAGTCCCCGGCTTGCAGATAGCCTTCGGCCTGTTCGGCTTCACGGATCAGGCCCACCGCCATGGTCGGGATGCCCGTCTCTTCGCGGATGCGTTTCGCAAAGGGCACGTGATAGCCGGGCACGCGCGGGACGACGTGCAGCGTCAACGGACCGTCGATGCCGCCCGACGAGCAGTCGAACACATCCACGCCGCGTTCCTTCAGCGCCGCTGCCAGCACGATCGTGTCTTCCAGGCTCCAGGCGCCGCCGCGCCCATCCACGCAGGACCCGCGAAAGAACAGCGGCCGGTCCGCAGGCCAGGCGTCGCGCACTGCTTCGATCAACTCCAGGCCGAACCGCATGCGGCCTTCCATGTCGCCACCGTAGGCGTCGGTCCGCTTGTTGGTGATGGGCGACAGGAACTGCTGGATGATGTAGCCGTGCGCGCCGTGGATCTCGACGACGTCGAAGCCCGCGTCCAGCGACCGTTTGGCGGCGTCCACGTGGGCCTGGATCACGTACTTGATGTCGTCATGATCCATTTCCTTCGGCGCCATCGCGCCTTCCTTGAAGGGGATGGGGCTGGGCGCCAGGCCCGACCAGGGCGGACGGCCATTGGCGGCGTCGGCTGCGCTCAGGGGCGCAAAGCCATCCCACGGCGCGCGTGTGGCGACCTTGCGGCCGGCGTGGCCAAGCTGGATGGCCGATGCGGCGCCCTGGGTGCGGATGAAGTCGGTCACGCGTTTCCATGCCTTGGCCTGCGCGTCGGTGTAGATGCCGGGGCAGTCGTAGGTCTTGCGTGAACGTTCGGACACCGAGGTCTCTTCGCAGAAGACGATGCCTGCGCCCCCCGATGCAAACTTGCCAAGATGCACAAGGTGCCAGTCGGTGGGAGCGCCGTCGACGGCGCTGTATTGCGACATGGGCGAGACGACGATGCGGTTTTTGACGGTCAGCCCGCGTAGCGTCTTGGGCTGGAACATCAGGGGCAGCGCGGCGGCTTGTTTCTGGGGAGTGTCGGTCATGGAGGATTCGCTGGTGGTTGGCATGCGCGGGACGAGAGGAGGCGTTTAGCGCTTGAGCAGACGAGAGAGGACGTTGGTCAGTGTGGCTTCGATGTGCACGGCCATGGCGGCGCGGGCGCGGGCGGCATCGCCCGCCGCCAGGGCGTCGAGCAGATCCAGGTGCTGCGCAACCGAGGCGCGAAAGTCCTGCGGCGTGGGCGGCGTGGCGAAGAGCATGGACTTGCGGCGCAGGTCTTCGATCAGCCTGGCCATGGTCTCGTTGCCGCACGCGGCACACACCGCGCGGTGCAGTTCAAGGTCGAGCGTGACACGTTCATGGTTGTCGGGGCGCTCGGCCTGCGCCAGTGCCGTCAGCCGCACCCGCAGGCTTTCCAGCACACCGGCATCCATGGCGCCGGCTGCAAGGCCGGCGGCTTCGGCTTCGAGCACCTTGCGGATCTTGAGCAGATCCAGGAATTCTTCAAGCGTGATGCGGCGCACTTCGAGCACGCCGCGGCTGCGCAAGATGAAGCCTTCACCTTCCAGCCGGCGCAGCGCTTCGCGCAGTGGCGTGCGAGACACGCCCAGCTGCAAGGACAACTGGCGTTCCGAGATCGGGCGGCCCAGCGGTATTTCGTGCTTGAGCACCATGTCGTGCAGCTGCGCATGCACCCGCGCAACCAGCCCGCCGGGCTCCAAGGGCGAGTCGGTGTCGTCTTCCAGCGGCGCCGGCTTCTGGACCAGAAAGGTCATGTTCACATCCTTTGTTTCGAGCCTGCGATCCTCATCGCAGGCGGGGCAGACGTTCGATACCGACGTCTGCCGCATCCATCTTCTCTTGGGCTTCGTCCAACCACGGCTGTAGTGTAGCCACCCGTTTCGTGATGGCGTCGAAGTCCTTCCTGAAGGTCGGCATGATGGCTTCGACCTCTTCGAACACAGCCGCCTCATCGACCGACACCACGCGCCGGTCGCGCACCACCCAGTTGCCATCGACCATGACATGCCGCACGGCGCGGCCGCCTTCGATGTTGACGAGCTGGCGCACGACGCTATTGAGCGGCACGAAGCTGGGGTCCGCCAGGTCCAGGATGGACAGGTCGGCCTTGTAGCCCGGCGCGATGCGGCCGATCAGGTGACCCAGGCGCGCGCCTTCCGCGCCCCCTTCGGTCGCGGCCTTCAAGGCTTCCATGGCAGGAGGTGGCCCTTTGCGCAGATCGCTGACCACGGCGAGCAGCGAGAACAGCTTCATCGCTGCATACATGTTCTGTGCGTCCGAGCAACTGCAGTTGTCGCAGCCCAGCCCGATGCGCACACCGGCGCGCATCAAGGATTTGATCGGGGGCAGGCCGCACTGCATTTTCAGGTTGCCCTGCGGATTCAAGACCGTGCCGGCGCCTGTCTCGGCAAGGATCTCGATCTCATCAGGCGCCAGCCACACGCTGTGCGCAAAGTTCATCTGCGGACCCAGGCAGCCTTCGGCATGCAGGCGCCGGATCAACGATCCGCCGTACTGACCGAGTTCCTGGCGCGCGGTCAATGCCATGCCCTTGGACTCGTAGATATGCGAGTACACCGGCAGGTCGTAGCGCCTGGCCATGTCCATGGTCCGCGCCATCAGGGCAGTCGTGCAGCGCTCCGGAGACGACGGCCCCATCGCCCAATGTCGCCGCGGATGCGTCGGCCCCTTCAGGCAGTTCTGCTCGAAGTAGTCCAGAAGGTCGAACTTCTTTTCGGGTTCCGCGGCGCTCGACAGCAGGTGGTGGTATTCGGGCGGAAAGACTTCCTTCCAGTAGGGGACGGTATCCAGACCCTTGCGATCGCCGTACTGCAACGCGAAGACCACGCGAATGCCGACGTCTTCGTACGCCTGGATGACGGTATCAAGGTGCTCGGGGTCGAAGGGATACAGCGTCAGCATGTCCTGCACGGTGGTCATGCCCGAGCGCAGGCACTCCAAGGCGCCGAGCATCGTGCGTGCGCGCAGTTCTTCTTTCGAGCGGGGCGGGTACTGCGCGGGCAGGGCGTACAGACGCCACTGTTCGAGCGGCACCTGTTCCAGCGTCCCCTTGGCGAGCACGTCATGCGAGTGGTAGTGGGCGTTGACGAAGCCAGGCAGGACGAGGTGGCCGCGGGCATCCAGCGTCTCGGGCGGGACCTGCCCTGGACGCAGGCCATACGATGGCGCGACCCCGATGATCATGTCGTCCTGGATCGCAATGTCGGCCACCGACGGCTGGTGCCAATCGGTCTCCGGCGTCATGACACGGGCGTTTGCGATCCAGAGTGTGGTGCCTACGGGCAACGGGGTCGATTGCGGCATCGCATGTCCTTTCCTGAGCAGGGCGGCGGTACGGAGGCAGTCTGTATTCGAGTGGTATACCGCCTTAATTTAATATGGATGCAAGTCGCATGCCATCCGGTCTCCCAGGTACGTCCGGGAGTTTCGTTCAGTCAGTGGCGAAGAATGCACCGTTTCTCAGCCTAAACGCTGCATAAGCGTGCCTGCAGCGTCCATATCGGTGCAGGTTCGTTCGAGCGGACGCGGTGCTTGCTGGCGAACTCATGGAAAACCATGAATGGCATGCATGTTGCATTGCGTGACTGTCATGCCGGTATACGTACGTAATACCAGCTCGGCGCCGATGTTCACGCGCTGCTCGCTCCGCCTTCGCATCACCTTGCCGCCCGATTGCCGGGCCAACCATCCACACAGAGGTACGCATGAAGCTGCTGAATATCGTCGGGATCGTATTGAGTGTCGCGTTGACGGGGGGCGTGGCCCAGGCTCAAAGCGTCGGCAAGATCCGCATTGCCGAAGCCGATTCGTTTTCGGCCGAAGACCTTCCTCAACTCATTGCGTATGCGCGCGCCAAGCAGCGCGGGGTCGAGGTACAGGCCACCGCATTGAAGTCGGACGACATCGCTTTCCAGGCCGTGTTGAACGGGCAAATGGACATGGGGGTGGGCGACTCCTACGAGGCCATCAACAACCTGAAGGCGCCGATCCGCAACATCTACCAGATTCGCAAGCTGGCCTACGTGCCGGTGGTCGACAAGACCGCGTACCCGGATTGGAAATCCTTGAACGGCCAGACCTTTGTCGTGCACTCGCGCGGCTCGGGCACCGAGACGATGGCGCAGATCATGGAAAAGAAGTCGGGCATCAAGTTCGACAAGATCAGCTATGTGCCGGGTTCGGAAGTGCGTGTCGTGGCGATGCAGCGCGGCAACATCAAGGCGACCTATCTGGACCTGACCAGCTCCAAGGTCCTGATCGACAGCGACCCGAAACGCTTCGGCGCCTTGCCGGTCCAGGACCAGGACGCCAGCGACTCGACCTTCTATGTCAGCACCAAATTCGCCGAAGCCAATCCGCGCGCCGTGCAGATCTTGCTTGAGGAACTGCTGAAGGCTGTCAAGGCCACGGCAGCCGATCCCTCGTGGCCGGCCGCGCAACGCAAGGAACTGAAGCTGCTGCCGGACCTGGCCGAGAAAGAAGTGGCCGAGATCACGCCGTACTTCACGCGTGCCGTCGCTGCCGGCATTTTCCCGGTCGATGGCGGTGGCAAAACGGCCGCGCAGGCGGACGTGGACTTCCTGTCGCTGGCCGGCAAGCTCAAGTCGGAAACGTCGGGCGGCCTGGATGCGTATTGGGATTTCAAGCCGCTGGAAGCTGCCAGCAAAGCCGTGGGCGCCAAGTAAGCCGATAGCGTGGACACCATGCCCCACACCCTCGTTGCAGGCGCGCCCGGCGCGGCCGTGCATGCCGCCGGACCCGGCACTTCCGTGTCGACGCCGATGAGCGTCGGCGCCGCGCCTGCGGCCCCGGCGCAGACGCAGGCAGCACACGCCACGGGCTGGCAGCGTCACGTGCCCGTGCTGTGGAAGCTGGCGTCGTTCGCAATCTTTTTCGGTCTGTGGGAGATCGCCGGCCGGATCCCGATCAGCCTGGCCTTTCCGCCGTTTTCGAAGGTGGCGGTTGCGATGTTCAACCTGTTGGCCAGTGGCGAGCTGATCAAGGCGTATGCGAACACGCTGCCACCGCTGATCGCCGGCCTGGTGATCACGGCAGTGGTGGGTGTGGTGTGCGGCATCGCCATGGGGCTGTCGCGCCTGACCGAGTGGGCCTTGTATCCGGGCATGGTCATCATGCAGACAGCGCCCATGGCCGCCATCATTCCGCTGATCACCTTTCTGTACGGTATCGGCATCACGGCCAAGATCATTGCGGTGGTGATCCTGTCGCTGCCCATGGTCACCATGAACTGCTACAGCGGCATCCGCCAGACCAATGCGTCGTTGCTGGAGATGACGCGCTCCTTCATGGGGACCCGGCGCCAGCAGGTCACCAAGATCATCCTGCCGCATGCCAGCGGCATGATTTTCGCGGGATTGCGCCTTGGCATCTCCGGCGGTTTCATCGGCATCGTCCTGGCCGAATTGTTGATCACGCCAACCGGTATCGGCGACACCATCAGCTATTACCGGTCCGTGGCGAAGTACGCCGAAATGTTCGCCGCGATCGTGTCCATCATCGTGCTCGCCACGCTGGTGCTGACCGCCTTGCAACTCATCGAGCGCCGTGTCTTCAAGGCCCTCGGACAGCAGCACACGCAGACATGACACAAACTTCATTGCTTGCCACCGGGCCCGCGTCGTCGTCAACGACGGCGCCGTTGCCCGATCCGATCATCAAGTCGCTCGGCATCACGATGCGTTACCCGAATGGCGTGCTTGCCCTCGAGGACGCCACGCTGGACATTCCCCGCGGCGAACTGGTGACCCTGCTGGGCCCATCCGGCTGCGGCAAGACCACGCTGCTCAAGATCATTGCGGGACTGATCACGCCCACGTCGGGCGAGATCCGTGTCAACGACAAGACGGTGTACGGGCCAGGGCCGGACCGCGCGTTCGTGTTCCAGGACTTTGCGCTGATGCCCTGGGCCACGGTGCTGCGCAATGTGGCGTTCGGCCTGGAGCTGCGCGGCACGCCACGGGCCGAACGCGAAGCCAGCGCCCGCCATTACATTCGCGAGGTCGGGCTGGCCGGCTTCGAAGACAAGTACCCCAACGAGCTGTCAGGCGGCATGCGCCAGCGCGCCGGCCTGGCCCGTGCGCTGACGGTCGATGCCGACGTGCTGCTGATGGACGAGCCATTCTCGGCCATCGACGAACAGATGCGCCGCAAGCTGCAGGAAGACCTGCTGTCCTTGTTGCGTGTGGAAAAGAAGACTGTCATTTTCGTGACCCATTCGATCGAAGAGGCCGTGTACCTGTCGGACGAGATTGTCTTGTTGACCCGACATCCGGGCAAAGTCGTCAAGACCATCCGCCCCGGCCTGGACCGCAATGCCAGCCCGGACGAGATCCGCCGTGACCAGCGCTATCTGGATGCGGTCGACGATATCTGGTCCCAACTCAAACAGTATCTGGCCTGAACCCATGGCCAGACAGAAACCCGTTCTGCTGTCCCTGGTGGCCTGGGCGGTGCTGTGGGAACTGGCCGCGCGCTACGCGGCGTCCGACATGTTCCCGCCGCTGTCCCACGTCGTCACGACCGCCTTCAGCCTCGTCCAGCTTCAATCGTTCAAGGACGCCATCGTCATCACCGCCAGGGCTTTTGCCACCGGCATGGCGCTGGCGATCGTGGTGGGAGTGCCCGTGGGTGCGCTCATGGGACGTTTCAAGCCGGTCGATCGCATCCTGAACGTGTGGGTCAACATCTTCATTGCGGCGCCGTTGACCGCCGTCGTGCCTGCCTTGATGCCCATTCTTGGTATCGGTGAAAGCACCGTCGTGGCTACCGTGTTTCTGTTCGCGGTATGGGTGATCATCATCGACACGCGCGAAGGCATGGTTGGCATCAACCGATCCTTGCTGGAGATGGCCCGCAGCAATGGGGCGACGCGGTGGCAGATGTTTTCGAAGATCATGCTGCCCTCGGCCATGCCCGAAGTCATGACCGGCATCCGGCTGAGCGTGGTGCGCGGCATCAAGGGCGTGATCATCGGGCAGATCGTGGTGGCCGTGGTCGGGCTCGGCGAGTTGTTCGACACCTATCTGCATGGATTTCAGATGGACCGGTTCTGGGCCCTGGTCATGATCGTCTTTTTGCTCGGCATGACGCTGATGGGCGCGGTGGGCCTGGTGGAACGCCGGCTGACGCGCCACGCCAAAGTGCGGTGATGGGGTCGGCACCGTGAAGCTTGCCCCTGTCCACTACGTGCGGCCGCGCAGCGAAGCGGAACTGCTGGATACGCTTGCCCGCTACGGCGCTGATGCGGCCGTGCTGGCAGGCGGGCAGAGCCTGATGCCGGAACTGGCGCTGCGGTCGCGCAACGTCAAGGTATTGGTCGATATCAACCACTTGCCTGGAGCCGATACGATCGCGCTGGCTTCAGCGACAGACGGCACGTTGCAGATCGGGCCGCTGGTGCGCCATGGCGATCTGTTGAAGCACGACCTGGTGCAAAGACATGCGCCGGCCTGGGCGGCCGCCGCCACACATGTCGGGAACGCGGCAGTCCGCAATCGCGGCACGGTTTGCGGGTCGGTGGCCTATGCGGATCCGGGCGGCGAAATACCCTTGATGGCGGTGGCGTCCGGCGCTCGGGTTTGCCTGCGGTCGCTGGCGGGTGCGCGTGATGTGGCTGCCGATGCGTTCTTCACGGGTGCGTTTTCCACGGTGCGCCGTCCGGATGAATTTGTCGCGGCCGTTCAGGTGCCGGTCAACGGGCATGACAGCTTTCACTTCTTCGATGAAATCGCCAGACGGCCAACCGCACCGGCGCTGGCGAGCATCGCGCTATCGCTTAATCGGATAATCGGTCAGCCGCCGTCCATGGCGGTGGCGATAGGGGGTGTTTCCGATCGGCCTCGCTTGTTGTCGGCAACCAGTGAGCACCTGACCATGGCGTTGCGTGACATGGGCAAGGGGTCGGAAAACACAGCGCGCAGCGGCATCGCGTTCGATGTCGACGCCACCCGCGCGATTCTGCAAGCCGAGCTGGCGCCCTTGATCATCCGCGACGACCCCGCCTACCGCTTGCACCTGGCCGCGGCCCTGCTGGTACGTGCCATCACCGCGATGCGGTCGCACCTGCACCCAGCCATGCCTTACCCGAGTCCATCAACATGAACGACGAAGCACTGATCGCCGACGAATCGACCCTGCGCCTGCGCTGCATCGTGAACGGCAAGCTGCGCTCGCACGACGTGCCGGTACGGATGACGCTGGCCGATTACCTGCGTGATGTGCTGGGACTGACCGGCACCCACCTTGGGTGCGAGCAAGGGCAATGCGGCGTCTGCACCGTGCGTGCCGACGGCGCCGTGGTGCGCGCCTGCCTGATGCTGGCCGTGCAGGCCGACGGCATGCACATCGACACGATCGAAGGCCTGACCGCAAGCGGCGAACTGGCCGACCTGCAGGACGCCTTCTTTCGTCACGCGGCCTTGCAGTGCGGCTTCTGTACGGCAGGCATGCTGATCACCGCCGACGATGCGCTGCGGTGCAATCCCGCCATCACGCGCGAGGGCGTGCGCGCAGCACTGACTGGCAACTACTGCCGATGCACCGGGTATCACGCCATTGTCGATGCCGTGGTGGACACGGCAAGGTTGCGCCGTGATGCATGACACCACCGACAAGCCCACGCCCGCCGGCACGCACGACCACACGCACGACCACACCCACGCAGCGGGCGACGTGCTGGGGCAGGGCTTGTCCTCTCCTCGCAATCGCCGTCTGCTTGCAGGGCGTGGCCGCTACGTGGCCGACCTGCCGTTCCCCGCCAGCCTGCACGCCGCCTTCCTGCGCAGTCCCTGGGGCCATGCCCGCATCGTCAGCATCGATGTCGAAGCCGCCCGCGCCATGCCCGGCGTGGAAGCCGTCCTGACCGGGACGGACATCGCGCGCATCTGCAAAGGCTATCGCGGCGCGACCGCTGCCTTCCCTGATTTGCGTGCGCCCCTGCAGCATCCCTTGGCGTTGAATACGGCCATGTGGCACGGCGAGCCCGTTGTCGTGGTCATTGCCGACAGCCGCGCGCGGGCAGAAGACGCCTGCGCGCGTGTCGTCGTCGTGTGGGACGAGCAGCCGGCATTGACCGACCCGCAAGCCGCGCTGGCCGCGCCGCCCATCCACGCCGACTTGACCAGCAATCTGGTGCTGCATCTGGATCAGCAGTCCGGCCAGCCCGACACCGTGTTTGCCACCGCCGCCCACGTGGTGGCGTGCGAGTTCGGCTTCAACCGCCACACAGGCGTACCGCTGGAAACACGGGGTCTCGTTGCCGAGTTCGAGCCGAATGAACGACGGCTGACCGTCCACCTGAGTCACCAATGCCCGCACCAGATGCAAGAGGAATACGCGCATCTGCTGGGGCTGGAGGCCCATCGGGTGCGGGTGATCTGCCCCGACGTGGGCGGCGCATTCGGCATCAAGCAGCAGCTGTACGGGGATGAACTGGCCGTGTGTGCCGCGGCTGTGCTGCTGGGGTGCACGGTGCGATTCATTGCGGATCGCAACGAGTCCATGCTGTCTGACATCCAGGCGCGCGAACATCGCGTCGCGGGCAAGCTGGCTGTGGACGCGGACGGAAAACTGCTCGCCTTCCAGGTACAGGACCTGTACGCGATCGGGCCGTACTCCCAATATCCGCGGTCCAGTCTGGGCGAGCCGCGCGCCATCATGGGCCTGTGCGGCGCGCCGTATCGCTTTGACGCCTTCGCGGCGTCGGCCGACATTGTCTTCCAGAACAAGGGCATGGCGGGCCACTATCGCGGGGTGGGCCATCCGCTGGCCTGCGCCGTGACCGAAGCGTTGATTGACGAAGCGGCGCGCGCCTGCGGCATCGACCCCGTGGAGATGCGCCGCCGCAATTTCCTGCAGCCGTCCGACTTTCCCCACGTCGCGCCCACCGGCACTCGCTTCGAGCGGCTTGCCTTCACGCAAAGCTTGGCCGCGCTGGAACGCGACGTGGACTTGCCAGCCTTGCGGGAATCGATCGCCAGCGCCCGCGCGTCCGGTCGCATTCAGGGTCTGGGCATCGCCGCGTTCGTGGAGCAGACGTCGCGCGGCCCCTGGTTTTACGGTCAAGGCGAACAGGCGGTGTCCAGTCGCGATGGATGCACGTTGCGCCTGGAACCGTCAGGCAACTTCCGCTGCATTTCCAGCGTGACCGAACAGGGGCAGGGCACCGAGATGGGCGTGCGGCAGGTGGTGGCGCACGGCTTGGGCGTGGCGCCCGACCGCGTGGACGTGTTGACGGGCGACACCGCCGTCACATCCCACGGGGGGGGCACCTGGGGGTCACGCGGCATGGCCATCGGGGGGCAGGCGGCGTTCGACGCCGCCCTGGCGCTGCGCAAGGAGATCCTGGAACTGGCCGCGATCCTGCTCAAAACCGACGCCGGCATGCTTGATATTCGCAACGAGTCGATTGTGAATGTCAACGATGGCGCGCCGCGCCTTGCCTTGCGCGCCCTGGCCGAGGCCGCACATTTTCGCCCCTATGAATTCGGCGGCCTCCAGCCGCAACTGGTGGCCAGCACCACCTATGGCCCGCTCAAACAGCCGTTCCGTTGCGGCACCGGCATCCAGCTCTCGCACATCGACGTCGATCCGGGCACCGGTCAGATCCGGCTGCTGCGCCACATTGTCGTGCACGAAGCCGGCCGCGTCGTCAATCCGGTGCTGGTGAACGAACAGGTGCGCGGCGGCGTGGCGCAAGGGCTGGGCGCGGCGTTGATGGAAGAATGCGCCTACGACGCCCGCGGCCGTTCACTGGCCTCGTCACTTGCCAGCTACGACATGCCCATGGCAGCCGACTTGCCCGATATCGAACTGATTCATGCCGATGGCCCCGCGTTCACCGACGACGGCCTGGGCATTGTCGGCGTGGGGGAAGCCGGAACCGTGGGCGCGGCGGCCGCAGTCATGAACGCGCTCAATGACGCTCTGGCGTCTGCAGGGGGCGGTCGTGTGTACACCTTGCCGCTGACGCCTGAACGCGTGCTGCGTGCGCTCGGTGCGCTCTGACCCGGCAGCTTCAGCCGTTATCCGACTGTCAGGCTTTTATTCGTATACCAGTCAAATCGCATTTGCTTGTTATGCAGCTAAAAGCGAACCACCTCCTGGCCTGCCGTTCGCTCCATCAGCATCTCCACAAACGCCCGCAGCTTGGCCGGTAGGAACCGTGCCGACGGAAACACCGCATGAATGCCACCCGCCGGCAGCACCGGGATCGGGCGGCCCGCCGCCAGATCCTGGGCAATCGCACAATCGGGCAGCACCGACAGTCCCGCTCCATGAAGGACGGCCTCGCGCACGGCCAGGGTGGCGTCGAGAAGGATGGGCGAGATGCAGTGGGGCTGAGGGCGCTGGCCGATGCGTCGCGCCGATCCTTCAGCGCTGATACCGGGGCGCCGCATGCGCCTGCCGCAGCCCGCCCAGCAAGGCCTGCCGGGCGCCGTCCAGTGCCGACCAATGCGCATCGTCGTGCAGCGGCGGAATCGTGACGGCTTCGCGGCGATCGAATCCTACCAGGGCCGCATCGACCAGTTCACCCACCTCCATCACCTCGGGCATGGCAGACAGGTCCATTCCGGCACGCTCCCAGATTTCGGTGCGTGTCGTCGCGGGCAGCACCGCCTGCACATACACCCCCTTCGGACCGAGTTCCAGTGCCAGGCCCTGCGACAGGAACAGGACGAACGCCTTGGTCGCGCCGTAGACCGACATGCCAAACTCCGGCGCCATGCCTACGACCGACCCGATATTGACGATCGCGCCCGTGCCAGCGGCGGCCAGTCGCGGTGCAATCGCGGCAGCCAGCCGCGTCGGCGTGCTTGTGTTCAGAGTGATGAGCCGGTCGATGGCATCGGCAGTCTGCGCGGCAAAGCCACCCGTTTGCGCCATGCCTGCGTTGTTGATGAGTGTGCTGATCGAGGCGTCGTCGCGCAGACGCGCTTCAACGCGCGCAATGTCGGCGGGCCGCGTCAGGTCGGCCTGCAAGACGTCGACCTTCACGCCATGAGCGGTACGAAGCGTGTCCGCCAGCGCCTGGAGTCGTGCCGCGTCGCGCGCAACCAGAACCAGGTCATGCCGCCGCTGTGCGAAACGTTGGGCATACGTTGCGCCAATGCCGCTGGACGCGCCGGTGATCAATACGGTGTTGGAGAGTGCCATGGTGGGTGTCGCCTGAAGGGTTGGGTTCAACGCCATGCGCCGATCCGGTCGGCTCATCAGCAAGTCGATTAATGATGATGATCATAATAAAAACTGTCAACTACTTTGATGATGGTCATCATCAAAGTACAGCGGCGGCCGTCATCAGCCTGCACGAGGACGGCTGCCACGATGATCTCCAACGCCCAATCGCAGGCCAATCGCGCGCGCGTCCGCCTGTGGGAACTACGGACTGCAAGCGCGCAGGGGCACGATAAGATCGCACCGGCTCGCGCGGACGCGGGCCGAACCCGCTGCTTCCTGATTCGTCGCGTCGTCACTCCCCATCATTCCAGGCATCCCAAGACACCCCATGACCCCCGCGATTGCCCTCAAATCGCTGCGGCGCGCAACCGGTCGCCAGGGCCCTGATATGTTGTGGATGCTGCTGCCCCTGCTGGCGTCCCTTGTGTTCCTGGCATTCGGCGGATTCGTGCTGTCCAAGTTGAACGAGGACGCGCGTGCGGTGGAAGCGGCCCAGACCAGCGCGGTGGCTGCCACCTTTGCGTCAGCGGTGGAGCGGGTGGTGAGCAGGGCGCTGACGGCGACCCGGTCATTGGCCGTCATGGTTTATCAGGGCAACGGAAAGGTCGACGATTTCGAGCGGCTCGCGTTGTTCCTGTTGCCCATGTACAAGGGCGCGTATGCGCTGTCGCTTGCACCGGATGGCATCATCCGGCAGATAGAGCCCCTGGACCGCAATCTGCTGGTCCGGGACCACGATGTGCTGGAAGGTCAAGACCGCGAGCAGGTGATCAAGGCGATCGATCGTGACACGCCGGTCATCGAGTTTTCGGGTCCGTTCCAGCTGATCCAGGGCCCGGTCGGTGCGATCGGCATGCTGCCCATCTTCCTGCCTGACGCCAGGGGTGCCAGCGCCTTCTGGGGCTATACGGTCGTCACGCTGGTGCTGCCCGATGCGATCGAGGACGCCAATCTGGATGCCATGTCCTTGCAGGGCTATGCGTACGAGTTGTCCGGCATGGATCCCGAAGCCGGCCACCGGCGGGTCATTGCCCGGTCGACCGTCCCGGTCCTGCAGCCGACGTGCAAGGACGTGTCCATCGAGCGCGTCAGCTGGACATTGTGCGTGTCGCCGCTGCAGACCTCGTCATCCTGGTCGCGCCACCTGTTCGAACTGGTGCTGATCGTCGTGTGCAGCGTTGGCGTGGGCTGTCTCGTGCACGCGTTGATCGTGCTCAGGCGCACCAGCCGTGAACTCGAATGGTCGGCGCTGCATGATGCGCTGACCGGCCTGCCGAATCGCCGATACATCTACGAGCGGCTCGACACCCTGCTGTTCCCGTCAAGGTCCGACGCGTCCTTGGCCGCCGTGGCCTATCTGGACCTGGATGGTTTCAAACCGATCAATGACGCATTCGGGCATGGGCAGGGCGATGGGGTTCTGATGACCACGGCGCAACGCTTGACGCGTGCATCCCGACCCAACGATGTGGTGGCGCGGATCGGTGGCGATGAATTCGTCATCGTCCTGCGTCAGCTGACCGACGAGGCGCAATGCCACAGGGTGCTCGAACGCGTGCTGAAGGCGGTGAGCGAGCCGATTCCGTTGACGGCAACCGAGGTGACCGTGTCCGCCAGCATTGGCGTCGTGCTGATGTCCGCTGACGGCTTGACCGACGTCGAGACGATGATGCGCGCGGCGGACGAGGCCATGTATCAGGCGAAGGCGTCGGGCAAGAACCGGATTCATATGGCGGCCCGCCGCACCTGAATACCCAGGCCCAGTCGACCCCGGCCTTTACCCTGGTCGATGTCCGGCCGCAGGGTGTTCGGCTGAACGGTGCCCGCCTGAACAATGCCCGCCTGAGCGCTGCATGAAGCCGCAGCGTCAATGCCGGTGCCCTGCATGGCCATGCCCCTTGGCTTTCGCCCCCGGTTCATGGGCGTCGTCGTCTTCATCCTCGTGCGGCGCAACGCCTTCGCGGGATTTCTTGATCCACGTGCGGCCCAGCGCGTCATCCAGCGGCACGCCTTCGCCTTTCAGGTACGCGCGCCCCAGACGTGCCTGGGCGACGGGATTGCCGGCGTCGGCAGCGCGTCGCAACCAGCTGATGGCGGTTGTCATGTTGCGGGGGACGCCGCGGCCGGATGCATAGGCCTCGAACAATTCGTACTGGGATTTCGGCGCGCAGCGATCGCTGGTAACGGCCGTCTTGCTGTACCACGCAAAGGCCTGTTTGCCGTCCTTGGGCGCGCCGCCCATGCCGTTCTTGTAGAAGTCACCAAGCAGACATTGCGCGATCACGGATCCGCCGGCGGCGGCTTTGCTGAACCACTGGAAGGCTTGCGCGGGATCTTTCGGCACGCGATCGTTGCCGTTGTAGTAGGTGAAGGCCAGGTCGACCTGGGCGGGGGGGTGACTCTGCAAGGCGGCCTTGTGCAGATAGTCGAAGGCCTTTTGCCGGTCAAGCGCCGTTCCGCTTGCGCCGCTGTAGTGGCGCGCCAGCGCGTAGGTGGCCGTGGCATCGCCGGCCTGCGCCTGCGTGTCCAGTTCGGCAACGGAGGCGGCCTGTGCGCTGGCCGCCATGGTCAGCGTGACCGACGCGCCCAGGAAAAGTCGTCGTACAAGATTCGATGGCATGGCTGCTCGCTTCGTGCAGGAAAAAGCAAGGCGGCCACCCGCGCCGCCTTGCTTCATTCCCGCGTTACCGGAACGTCGCGTTGACGTCGGCCGGTACGACGATTTCGCTGCCGGAATTGAGCGAGATCGTGACCGTGCGGCCCTTCTGGATCCTGGCCAGCACGGCTTGCGCCTCGGCCAGGGTCTTCAGGCGTTGCGTGCGCAGCACTTCAGGCGGATGGAAGGTGCCCTTGGCTGCATGCACGGATTCGACCGGCCCGCCGTCGTACGTGATCGATGTACCGAGTCCCGGGCTGGTCTGCGCGAAGCTGGGCGGTACATAGCCCTTGTAGACCGTGTCCTGCACGTCGATCGACACCTGCACGAAGAAGCCGGTGGGATCGTCCACGTAACTGTCGGTCGGCACGACGATGCCTTTGGCCAGCAGCGGGATTGCCGGGTTCTTGTTCTGCGCCCCCACAAAGCCTTGCACGATCTTGCCGCTGTCCAGCAGGGTGGCCCGGATGTCGGTCAGACCGGCTTCGCGACCCGGCTTGAACGGACCGGACGTCTCGATACTCTTGTACGTGCGGTTGGCCACATCGCTGGCCTTGTACGACACCACCGACCTGCGCTTTTCCAGCTGGTTGGCAAACTCGGTCGTCACCTTGGCGCCGCCGATGGTGGGCGAATCGAACACCCTGGACGTCAGCGCATCCAGCATCGTCAACGGCTTGCTGGCATTGGCCGGGTCGCGGTTGTACGCCTTCAAGCCCTGAAACACTTCTACGATCGGATACTGATTGGTGTGCTGAGGCGCAACGAAGTCCACGTCCACCGTATTCTGCAGATAGCTGAAGCCGTGCTGGAAGGACAGGCGGCGCCAGCCGTTGGCAGGGGTAGGGGAGTTCAGGCCATTGACGCCATAACCGCCGTGATAGCCAAAAATGACGAACTTGCCGTCGGCGGGGTTCTTGACCTTGAACAACATATTGGTGGTGCCGGGCGTATGGCCGGGCGCCCAGATCACCATGATCTGCACGTTGCCATAGTCGTACCACTTGTCGTATTCGTAGTAGTTATCGGTGCGGGCGCGCAGCACCGTTTCGGTTTCGGGCAGGGCGCCGGGAATGTCCCAGACGTTGCCTTGCAGGTCGCCCTTGACGCCGATCACGTCTTCTTTCGAGGCCCACAGGTTCATCGTCTTGCCGGCGTTGTCCATCATTTTCAGATGTTCGACGGCGGTGCCGTAATGGTCGCCGTGACCGTGGGTCAACCACAGGTCCGTCACGGATCGCGGATCGACGCCCACCAGTTCCATGTTCTTGAAGTACTGATAGCCGCTGTTGGGCCAGCCGGCGTCGATCTTGATGACCTTGTCGTCCGCCGTATCGGCCGTTCCCATGTCCGCCTTCAACACGTACGAAGCCACTTCGTTGTCGCCCACGTAGTACATGGTGTTCTTGACCATTTCGAATGGTTCGGTGCTGCGCGTGTAGGGCGCGGCCGACACCCCGGTTGCATTGATGGCGACGTAAGGCTGGCCCGACGCCGGGTCGGTGCCCTTGTCCGCCAGCATCGGGCTTTGCGTCGGCACGTCCCACACGGGCTTGCCGTCGGTTTTCGATTGCGGCGTGAAGTACCAGATGGCCACGACCTTGGCGTTGGCCGCGTTCTGGTAGTGGTTGTCGAACAGCAGGTAGGCGGCCTGCCTGGCGGTGGTCGCGTAGTTGTAGTTGGCAGTGACCGGCACGGCGGCCAGGGTCGACACGGTGCTCTTGCTGTAGTCGTCGGTGTTGACGTTGAACACCTGCGCGTCGGGCGCAACCGTATAGGTTTCTTCGTAACGCTTGATCGGTGTGGCGTACGCGCGGCCTGCCTGGTCGGCCGTCACGATGGTGCCGTCGCCCACGGTAATGGTGGACCCGGTCTTGTTGTAGATCCAGCCCGCCGCGACCATGGGGCCGGGTGCATTGCCATTGCGAGCAACCGAGGCCCCGTATTTCTGCATGTTGAACTGCGCATCGCTCGACTTGCCCTTGGCGAGCACCACGTTGAAGGTCTGCGTGGGATCTGTTGAAACCGAGACGGCGCCGGTGTCGGACGCGAGCCAGTCCACCAGGTTGCCGGGCGCCAGCGCGGCCTGGATGATGGCTGCGTTCGCCGGCGTGACGGCGCTGGTTGTTAGCGTCTTGACGCCGCCTTGCGTCAGCACACTGACGCTGACAACCTGCTGGCCGGACGCATTTGTCGCGAACGTGGGCGCGGCCTGGACCAGGCCTGCCGACCGGAACACGGGCGCCGATGCGGTGGGTCCCGCATCGTCGTCACCGCTGCCCCCACAGCCTGCCAGAAATGCCGCGGCGATGATCGCCGGCAGCACTTTCCATTTGAAGTGCGATGCTGTATTCACCTTGCTGTCTCCTCGGGTGCTTGTTGCCAAGCGTGGATGTGGCCTGATGGCCTTCTTGTGGTGTGTCACCGCTGTGCCGCGGTGTTCCGTGCTGTCGTCTGCCGTGCTGTCGTGCCTAGCGCACCATGCAGGGCATCTTGTTGTCGAATGCCCAGCCGGGAATCAGGTGCTGCATGGCCATGGCGTCGTCGCGAGCGCCCAGCCCGTGCTGCTTGTAGAGCTGGTGGGCGCGTTCGACCGCGTCCATGTCCAGCTCGACGCCCAGCCCCGGCGCTTCGGGCAGGTCGATGTAGCCATTGCGGATCTGCAGCGGATTGCGCGTCAGTTGCTGGCCGTCCTGCCAGATCCAGTGCGTGTCCAGCGCGGTCACGCGGCCGGGCGCGGCGGCGCCCACGTGCGTGAACATCGCCAGCGAAATGTCGAAGTGATTGTTCGAATGCGATCCCCAGGTCAGGCCGAAGGCCTGGCAGGTCTGCGCCACGCGGACCGAACCCTGCATCGTCCAGAAGTGCGGATCGGCCAAGGGGATGTCCACGGACTGCAGGGACAGGGCATGCGCCATCTCGCGCCAGTCGGTGGCGACCATGTTGGTCGCCGTAGGCAAACCGGTCGCGCGGCGGAACTCGGCCATGACTTCACGGCCCGAGAACGCGCCTTCGGCGCCGCACGGATCTTCGGCGTAGGCCATGACACCGTGCAGGTCGCGGCACAGGCGGATGGCGTCTTTCAGCAGCCAGCCACCGTTGGGATCCAGCGTGATGCGCGCCTGCGGGAAACGTTCGTGCAGGGCGCGAATGGCTTCCACTTCTTCTTCGCCGCGCAGCACGCCGCCCTTCAGCTTGAAGTCCTGGAATCCATACCGTGCGTAGGTGGCTTCGGCCAGCTTGACGATGACGTCGGGCGTCAGCGCCTTTTCGTGCCGCAGGCGCAGCCAGTCGTCCGTTTCGTCGGGCGAGCTGTCATAGTCCAGCGGCGTCTGGTGACGGTCGCCCACGTAGAAAAGGTAGCCCAGCATCTGCACCGACGTGCGCTGCACGCCTTCGCCTAGCAGCGCAGCCACGGGCACGTTCAGGTACTGACCCAGCAGGTCCAGCAGGGCCGACTCGGCCGCGGTAACGGCATGGATGGCCACGCGCAGGTCGAACGTCTGCTGGCCGCGGCCGCCGCTGTCGCGGCTGGCGAAGGCTTGCCGCATTTGATTCAACGTGTGCTGATAGTTGCCGATGGAACTACCGATGATGAACTGGCCGGCGTCTTCCAGTGTGGCGCGGATCTTCTCGCCGCCGGGCACTTCGCCCACGCCGGTGTGGCCGGCGCTGTCGGTCAGGATGACGAGGTTGCGGGTGAAGTACGGGCCATGCGCGCCGCTCAGGTTGAGCAACATCGAGTCGCGTCCGGCGACCGGAACGACACGCATGTGGGTGATGGTCGGCGTCTGGCCGACTGCGGGGGAGGTGTGGGGCATGGCAGCTCGGAAAAATAGGTTCGTTGTGCAGTCGACCAGGTCGCGCTGCGTTTACTCGATCGTGATGTTGCCGGCCTGGATCACTTCTTTCCAGCGCGCGCTTTCCTGCTGCTGGAAGCGGGTGAACTCTTCAGGCGAATTGGCGACGACCTCAAGGCCCTGATCCGTGAATGGCTTGCTGATGGCAGGATCCTTCACGGCACTGACCAGCGCGGCCGACAGCTTGTCGCGCACATCCGTTGGCAGGCCCTTGGGCGCCACCACGGCTTGCCACGAATAGACCACCAGGCCGGGCACCGACGCCTCGGCAAAGGTCGGGATATCCGGCAGAACCGCCGAACGCTTGTTGCCGGTGATGGCGATGGCCTTGAGCTTGCCTGCCTTGATGTGCGGCAGCACGGCGTTCACGTTCTGGAACGACATGTCGACCTGATTGCCCAGCAGGTCCGAGATGGCTGGCGCGCCACCTTTGTACGGCACATGCAGGCCCTTGGTGCCGGTCTTTTGCCAGAACAGTTCAGCGGTCAGGTGATCGGAAGAACCGGCGCCCGATGTGGCGAAGCTGACGCCGCCCGGCTTGGCCTTGAGCAGGGCCAGGGCGTCCTGCACGTTATTGACCTTGGATGACAGGGCCGGGCTGACGACCAGCACGTTCGGCGCCTGCACGGCCACGGTCAGGTAGGTGAAGTCCTTGGCAGGGGAGTAGGGCAGCGACTTCATCAAGTGCTCGGCCACGACCAGCGGGGCGAGCGACGTGACCATCAGCGTGTAGCCGTCGGGCGCGGCGCGGGCAACCTGTGCAGCGCCGATCGTGCCGGTCGCGCCGGCCTTGTTCTCGATCACGAAGGTCTGCTTGAACTGCTCCGTCAACTTGTTGGCGACGGAACGGGCAACCGAGTCGGTCGCGCCACCTGGCGGGAAGGGCACCACCACCGTTACTGGCTTTTCAGGCCACGCGTGCGCAGCGCCCGCAGCGGCCAGCAGTGTCAGACCCACGATCCATTTGCTCGAACTGCTGTTCATTGTTGTCTCCGTCGTTTTATTAGTTGTTAACGTTAACATTTCACTTGTTAACGTTAACGTCAGAAGTGGCGAGAGTATGGATCAAGTTTCGGGAGCCGGCATCGGGGCAAACCCAGGGGTTGGAGAGTGACCTGCCGGGAGCAACGGGTTAGCCTTCTGCTTTCTTCCCAGCACAAGTCACCTGTTTCCGCCCATGCCCGCGACGTCCAGCAAGCCTGATGTTCCTCCGCACAGTCCCGTCGAACGGGGCAAGGTCACCGTGCGCGAAGTGGCGCGCGCCGCTGGCGTGTCAATGATCACCGTGTCGCGCGTCATCAACACGCCCCAACAGGTGTCGCCCGCCACGCTTGAAAAGGTGAATGCCGCCATCAATGCGCTTGGGTATGTGCCCAACCTGATGGCGGGTGCGCTGCGCTTGTCGCGCAGCAACCTGGTGACGCTGCTGGTGCCCTCCGTGGCCGGTTCCCTGTTCGCCGGCATGCTGACCGAGTTGACCGAATCGCTGGATGCCAAGGGCTTCCAGTTGATGGTTGGGCAGAGCGGCTACGCCACGCCACGAGAAGACGCGCTGCTGCGCGCGATCATTGGCCGTCGTCCGGATGGCATTGTCTTGACCGGGGTCATGCATTCGCCCCAGGGGCGGCAGTTGTTGCAGGCATCCGGTATTCCGGTGGTGGAGACGTGGGACACGACGTCGACGCCCATCGACATGCTGCTCAGCGTGTCGCACGAAAAGATCGGCGCCGCCGTCAGCACCTATCTGTTCGACGCTGGCAAGAAGCACCTTGCGGTGCTGGCTGGCGATGACGAGCGCGCGCACCTGCGTGCCGAAAGCGTCGTGCGCACGGCGCTGAAACTGGGGCTGCCGGAACCCGTGGTGCGTTTCCTATCGGCCCCCACCACGCACGCGCAGGGGCGGGAAGGACTGCGGTCCTTGCTCGATGCAGACAAGCGCATCGACGGCGTGTTCTGTACGTCCGACCTGATGGCGGCGGGCGTGCTGACCGAGGCGATGGTGCAGGGACTGTCGGTGCCGGGTCAGTTGGCGGTCGTCGGGTTCGGGGACATGGACATCGCGGCATCGATGTCGCCGTCGATCACGTCGGTGCACGTGGACGGTGGCGCCATTGGCGCGCGCGCGGCCGAGATGATTGCGGCGTGCGCGAATGGGCGCCGGCCGGCGGAATCGGTGGTGGAAATCGGGTTCGAGATAGTGCGGCGGGAGAGCGCTTGAGGGGGTGATGCCTAGCCTGGGTCACCCTGCCTTCACCTACCGCCTACTCCTCGAACAACACCTGCAGATCCGCGATGTGCACCATCAGCTCCCTGACGCGGCGCAGGGTCGCGTACTGGTTGAGCACGCTAAGCCAGCGCGGGTCGTTCAACAATGCCTGCCACACCGGCTCGAGCTCGCTGATGCGCGCCGTGCCGTCCGCGGTGTCGTCATGCTTCATGTCGTCACGCTTCAGCTTGCTGGCGTAATCGAGGGTGGTCGTTGACGACAGCAACTGCATGCGGCTGGCTGCGCTGAGCGGACGCGGGGCCTGATCGGCAGGCGCGTCCGAGCAATACAGCACCGTATCCTGGAATGTTTCAGCGGTGTCTGTCGTGGGCAGAGCGTTGAGCGATGCGCCGCGAATGTCCACGGTTCCTTGTTTCGCCACGAAGCGGTACACGACATCTGGATCCGCCAGGGAAAGCAGACGCAAGCCGCGCAGCAGTCTCGGAAAGTCAGTGGTCGCGGCGTCCGCCGATGCCTTGGCCTCGACCAGCAGGCACACGTCCCAGGGCTGCGCTACGTCGCCTTCGGTGTTGGGTTGCCGCAAGACCACTGCGTCCCACTCGGTCTTGGCGCGCTGGGCGCTGTCGACCAGGACTGCGGGAACGTGCATGGCGGTAACGACACGGTAGGTCCACCGCTTGCCGTCGACACGACCAAGGTGCCGAGCCAGCGCATCCAGCGCGTGCGCGGCAAGGGCTTCCACCGCGGCGCCGCGTTCCTGCGCGCCGGCGCCTTGCGCCGCCGCTTCCGCGCTGCCCGACGCGGGGCCATGCGACTCCCATAGCGCCAGGTACTGCCGCACGCTGGCGTCGTCCGCCAGCGTTGACAGGCGCTGGAGACGTTCCAGGGCGGGGGCCGCCAGAAGGTTGCGCAGGCTGCGTTCCAGATCCGAGTCGCGCTGCGTCTCTGGACGGGTCAACATGCAGTGGCAGGTCTTGCCAACGTCCGTCCACGCGCCGGATGACGCCTGCGTATGCACCCGCATCAGCATGTCGCGGAGCGCATCTGGCTCACGCCGCTGCAATTTTCCAGGGTGCGCGATGGCGTCGACGCTGCTGCGAACCCGGCGCTTGTCCTTTTCTGCGTGTGCCTGCAACGAGGCAAACTCGCGAACGCGGGCGTTCCCGTGGCGGAGCACCATGGCCTGGAATGCCACGTCGCCCGCCTGTGGATGCAAGGCCTCGGTGATCAGATGGTGAAGCGAATCCAGAAAGCGGTCTTTAAGGGGGGCGTCGGGTTGATCACCGCGTTCACGTGCCATTCGCGCCAGCTCGATGGCCACGGCAATGTCGGTCTGCGTGGATGACGCAGACCCGCCAGCGAGGGGACCAGCAAGGTGGCCAGCGAGCGCCGGTGCCCGGTATCGCCGGGGCACGGTGCGAAGCAACTGGACCAACGGAGGGCAGGGCGGTGATTCCATGACGGCGGGTCGTGCAATGTGCGGCAGGCGCAAGGCGGGCCGGTCAGTCTAGCAGCATGGGGAACGGCGCTTGCAGAGCCGTAGCGTGCGTTCTGCGGCCTGCAGTGGGCCGAACCGCTACTCGAAGGATGCAATGATGAGTCACATGCTTGCCTACCGAATCCACGCGTTCGGTGGCCCCGAGGTATTCAGACCCGAGTCGGTCGACGTTCCCGAGCCCTCTGGCTCCGACGTGTTGATCCGCGTCCTGACCGCTGGGGTCAACCCGGTTGACGCCAAGACGCGCGCTGGCACCTACCCCATGATCGGCGACAAGGACCTGCCTTACATTCTTGGCCGTGATGTGGCCGGTATCGTTGAACAAGTGGGGGACCTTGCCTTGCCCTGGAAGGCGGGCGATGAAGTCATCGCATTTGTCGGGCAAGGCCATGGCGCCTTTGCGGAATACGTCATCGTCGACGCCAAGGCCATCACGCGCCGTCCGGAGTCCGTCGACTGGGTACACGCGGGCGCGATCCCGCTGGCCGCGCTGACCGCGTGGCAAGGACTGTTCGATCATGGCACGCTGGAATCAGGGCAGCGCGTGTTGATCCACGGCGCATCGGGCGGCGTGGGGCTCTTTGCCATCCAGTTCGCCAAGCAGGTCGGCGCCGACGTGTTCGCCACCGCGTCGGGCGAGGGCGTCGATCTGCTTCGCGAGATGGGGGCCGACCACGCGATCGACTACACGTCCGAGAAGTTTGAAGACGTTGCCACCGATATCGATCTGGTGCTCGACCTTGTCGGCGGCGAGACGCAGCAACGGTCCTGGGATGTGATCAAGCCGGGCGGCGTCCTGGTTTCCACGCTGGGCGAGCCATCGCAGGAAGAAGCGGCCAAGCGGGACATCCGCGCCATGCGTTTTCTTGCCGAGCCCGATGGCCAGCAATTGGCCACGATCTGCACCCTGATCGATGAAGGCGATCTGATAGTCAAGGTAGTCCGCACGTATCCCTTTGACGCTGCACCCGATGCCCTGGCCGCGGTAGAGGAAGGACACGCGCGGGGCAAGGTGGTGATCGAGGTCGCAATGCAGTAATCACCTGTCCAATCCAGGGGCTCATGCATAATTCGCTATCGTTGACACCCGCAATCATTCCGGCCCCGCCGGTGCGCGCGGCGGCAACGGCGACGTCGCGCGTCAACCCATGAACAGGAGACAGCAGTGAACCTTGGAAAAGTGGCGGTCGTAACCGGAGCGGGATCGGGCATCGGCAAGGCAGTAACGCTGGCGCTGGCGGAAGCGGGCTATCGCGTGGTGCTGGCGGGGCGCCGCGAAGCCATGCTGGACGCGGTGCGTGACGAGGCCGAGCAGCGGCATGGCGCGGCTGACCGGCTGCTGTGCGTGCCGACCGACGTGGCCGATGCCGCCGCGGTGGAGGACCTGTTTGCGAAGGCCGTGGCGCATTTTGGCCGGGTGGACGTGCTGTTCAACAATGCGGGCCGCGGCAACCCGCCGGGGTCGTTCCTCGATTGGACGGCGGCCGAATGGCGCGAGGTGGTCGACGTCAATCTGAACGGCATGTTCTATTGCCTGCAGCAGGCGTTTCGCGTGATGCGTGATCAGTCACCGCAAGGCGGCCGCATCATCAACAATGGTTCTATTTCGGCCCATACGCCCCGCCCCAATTCGATCGCTTATACCGCGACCAAACATGCGGTGATGGGGCTCACGAAGACCGCGGCGCTGGATGGCCGGGCGTTCAATATCGCGGTCGGGCAGATCGACGTCGGCAATGCCATGACCGAGTTGGCGTCCCGCATGGCCAGGGGCGTGCCCCAGGCGAATGGCGCGGTCGAAATCGAGCCAATGATCGACGTGGACGTGGTCGGGCAGTCGGTGCTGTACATGGCGAACCTGCCGCTGGAAGCCAACGTGCTGTTCCACACGGTAATGGCCACCAAGATGCCCTTCGTGGGCCGGGGCTGAGCTTCGAACAGGAGCCCGCTCCAAGCCTTAGCCGCCCCAGTACGCCCCCGCATAGCCCCGGTACGGATTGCCATACGCAGGCCGTCCGGCCAGACGGTGTTCTTCCATGAACCGTTCGATGGCCGCCGGGCTGCCCCCCTTGAACATTTCCTTCAATACTCCGTCGGGCAGAAGCTGGCGATAACGCACCGGCAGCCCGGCGTACGCCGCGCCTTCGGGCAGGTCGCGTGGCACGCCGATCGGATCCAGGAAACGGGCTTCGCCCCGCTCGCTGTCGTAGCGGGCGCGCACCTGCACGGCCGCGTCCAGGATGCCGCCGATGACGTCGGACAGCCGGCGCCCGCTCACCCGAGCCTGCCAGGATGCGCGCAATTCCAGCAGGCGATCGGGGGGCGCGCCGTCGCACGCGCCCTGGTAGGCGGCGGTCAGGCAGTGATCGCCCGCCGCAAGCAGGCGCTGGGTTTCCGTGGGTTCGCGTTCGAGCAGGGACAGCACCTGGCCCAGGGACGCGCCTTCCATATAACGATCGGGGCCGATCTCGTAGCCGATATCACCCGGGTTATGGTGGTCGACCGCAACAATCGGCACGTAGCCACGAAGGTGGCATTCCACTGTCACGATGGGCGCCTTGGGCAGGAGGACGGCCGGTCTCAGACCTCCCGGGCCGGTGTGCAGCACGCCGTCGGCGTCGTAGGCAGTGCGCGGCGAGACGCGCTGCCGGCCCGTGGCCGCCACCACGCACGCGTAGCCGGCGTCCTGCACGACGCGTTCGATTTCACGCATTTCGGGGTCCTGGGCGCCCAGCACAAACGTGCAGTCCGCGAGTAATGGCATGCCTTGCTCCTGATGGGCATCGGGGCAGATGCCCCGATGCCCATCAGCAAACGATATGCCACTTCCGGGTCAGGTCGCCTTGGCGCCCGTTGCCTTGACCACCGCGCCCCAACGTTCGACTTCCGACTTCACGAAGGCGCCAAAGGCATCGGGCAGGCTGCTTTGCGCAATCAGCCCTTCGTCCAGCAGCCGGCGGCGAATGGGTTCCTGAGCAAGTGTTTTCTCGACGGCAGCCGAGATTTGCTGGGCCAGTTCCGGCTTGATGCCCGCCGGGCCAAGCAGTCCGTACCAGGCGCTGAAATCGTACCCGGGCAGAACGTCCGCAACGGGCGCCACGTTGGGAGCCGACACCATGCGCTGCGCACTGCTGACGCCCAACGGCTTGAGTGTCTTGTTGTCCATTTGGGCCTTGGCCAGCGCGGCCGTGGCGAACATCAGGTCGACCTGTCCGCCGAGCAGGTCGTTCATGGCGGGGGCCGTGCCTTTGTACGGGATCAGCGTGATGTCGACACCCGCCCGGGTCTTCAGCACTTCCGACGCCAGGTGGCCCGAGGAACCGATGCCGGGCAAGGCCATGTTCAGCGTGCCGGGCTCCGCCTTGGCCAGGGCGATGAGTTCGCGCACGTTGTTCGCCTTGATGCCGGGGCGCGCCAGCAGGATCGACGGCGCGCTGGCGACACAGGCGATCGGCGAAAAATCCTTGACCGGATCAAAGGGCAGCTTGGGGTAAAGCGTCGCGTTGATGGCGTGGCTGGTGTAGCACATCAGCAGGGTGCGGCCATCCGGTTCGGCGTTGGCGACCTGCTGCGCGGCGATGTTGCCGCCGGCGCCTGGCTTGTTCTCGACCACGAACGTGCCACCGAGCAAGCGCCCGAGTTCCAGCGCCATCAGGCGGGCCACCGTATCGGTACCGCCCCCCGGGGACGCCCCCACCACGATGCGTGTGGCTCCGCTTTGCGCCCGCGCCATTCCTGTGGCGGCCAGCATGCCCGCTGCGCTCATGGCGCCCAGAAACGTTCTTCTTTGCATGGCTATCTCCTTGTGTGCCGGGTCTTCCCCAAGCTTGTTATGTCAGGCCATCCGCGTGGCTGGATGTGGGTGCGCGGCCGCGACCCGTTTTCAGGGTGGCGACCGCGTCGGAAATTCGGGTGTGACGATCAGGCCTCGGCGTGACTGTCCACCGCAAGCCGTTTGTCCCCGAGCAGTTTGCCCCCGAGCAGTTTGTCCATATCTTCCTTGAGCATGCGGGGTTTCCAGGTTTCGAATTGCATCCCGAGGGTGGCGGCCTGGCGTTTTTCGTAGGCCAGGAATTCCTGGGTGATGGCCGTGCCGCGGACCCCACCGCGCACCGCGCCGGCCCGGGCATCGCCGTAGTATTCAGCCCAGGCGTCGGGCAGCGGCTGCGACCCGGGAATGGCCAGCCACAGCCGGAACAGATGCCGCTTGCGGTCGGGTTCGTCGAAGTCTTCGAACGGCGTGCGCGAATGCAGCGTGACGTAGTTGTTCAGCAGCTGCACGTCGCCTTGCTCCAGTTCCATCGTGTAGCAGAGCTTGTCGCTGGGCATCAATTCTTCAAGCAGGTCCAGGGCTTCGACCTGTTGCGGCGTCAGGCGCGGGATCTCCGGAAAGTCCCGCTGCGCAGCGTCGGTATTCTTTCGATTGGCGCGGGCCGAAAAGTATTGGGGGTGACTGCCGAAGATGGGCAGGCGATAGTAGGGCGGCTGCGACGGGTCTTGCGTGCCCTGGTAGCTGTGGAAGAAGGGGGATTCAAGCACCGGAATCAGGTCGGGCCGCAGGCGCTTGACCTCGTCGCGCAGGGCCAGTGAGCTGATCACCTTGCTGGTGCCGCCCGACTTGGCCGTGCGGCGGCACAGCAGGCCGACCACATCGCACGAATCCTGGTGGAAATCCAGGCCGGCGTTGGTGTTGTAGCCACGGCCACCCTTGACCTTGTATTCGCCGCCTTCGTTGCGAACGTCATTCATGATCTGGCTCGCCCGGTTCTGCGTGCGGCCCACGCCCATGTACAGCGCCATCCCCCAGAAGGCAAGGCGCGCGTCGTCTTCGGACCAGACATCGACCGGAAAGCCCTTGACCAGGCACATGCCCCACCGGCCCTGCGTCGTGTCGATGGCCTGCTTCAACACCGCGATGGCGGACGCATTCAAGGGAAAGTCTTCCTGCGTCATTTCCAACAGGGACTTGCCCGTGTGTCTGGCATGGCTGAGCGCGGCGTGCATGCCATCGATCTGATCCCCGGTCAGGCGGATGATCCAGGATTCGTCCTGGCCGACCTGGTCGGCGGTCCAGGCCAGCGGACGGCTTTCGAGTGAACGGGCCCGCGGCGTGGCGGTAGCGGTGGCTTGCATTGCGTGCTCCTGCTGTTATGCGTTTGAGGGCTAGTCTAGGCCAGAGCGCTTCATTAGAATAGCGAAGGTATTTGAGCTTCTTCATAAGGAAATTTGATGAAGATCGAAACGTTCGCGACGCTGGAAGCGGTGCTGCAGACCGGCACGTTCGCCGCCGCGGCACGCGCCACCAACGTGACGCCCAGCGCGGTCAGCATGCAGATGAAGCAGCTGGAACTGTATCTGGGCAAGCCGCTCTTTGATCGATCCGGTCTGCAGGCGCGGCCCAACCAGCTGGCCCATGACGTGGCCGACACCTTGCGCGCCGCGCTGCAGGGACTGGAATCCTTGCGGGCCGGCAGCAGCCTGGCCGTGGAAGGACAGGTCCGCCTGGGCATCATCGAGTCGCTCCAGGCCGCGGTGTTGCCCGGAATCATGGCTTTCCTGCGTGAGCGCCATCCGCGGCTGGAATTGCGGCCTGCGCGCGGCCGCAGCAGCACGCTCACCGCCGCTGTCAAGGCGGGCGAGCTCGACGCCGCACTGGTCGCGCAGCCCTTGTCGGGCGGGTCGGCCCGGCTGCGCTGGACGCCCATGTTTACCCGTGAACTGGTGGTGATTGCGCCGCCCGATGCCGACGACGCTGCGCTGGGGACCCTGTTCCGCCAGCACGAATGGATACGCTATGACAGGAACACGGTCACCGGCGCCATGGCCGTGCAGTACGCCAACGAGCATCTGCCCGACATTCGGGGCGCGCTCGAATTCGACAGTTCGCCCGCGATCGTGGCCATGGTCAGCGCGGGGCTGGGCGTATCGCTGCTGCAGGAGCCCGATCCGGCCGTGCTGCAGGTGTACCCGGTGCGGGTCATCCGCCTGGGGCGCGGCGCGCCGGTGCTCCAGTTTTCGATGGTGACCCGCAAGAACGATGACGACAACCGGTCCATCGACGCCGTGCGGCAAGGCATGCAGGTCAGCGTCGGGTCGTTCCGCCGGCAGGCCGGCAGCCGGGGCAGGCTGCGCCGGGCCCCGGCACGCGCCACATGAATGCGGCGATAATGCCGCGCATGTCGCAACCCTTGCCTCCGCTTCGTTCGATCTGTGTCCGGCTGGCTCTGTGGATGGCACTGACCGCGCTTGCCTGCGCGATCCTGCTTGGCTATCGGTACGCGGACGCGCGCGGGCAATTCGACGCCGACGCCGGCACGCTCGTCAGGCAGATCGCGCAGCGGGTGGACCAACATGACGCCCACCTGACCAGCCTCGCTGCGGTCGCACGTTTCGACGGGGCGGACTTCGCAAATTTTCTGGGGGTTTCGGCATCGGTGCGCCAGTACTACCCGCGCATTGCGGAGATCGTACTGGTCGAGCTGGCGCCTGAACCGCCGGTATCGGTGGTGCCCCGCGTGCTTGCGGTAAGCGCGCTCGCTGCGCTGCCCGATGCCGGATGGAGCCCCGCCATGACGCAGGCATCGGCCGGCATCGCCACCGGACGGGCCCGGCTCGCCGCCGGCCGCGTGCCTGGCTCGTTCCGGCTGATCAAGCACATCCCGCGTGATCCGTACACCGTGCTGGTGTTCAACATCGATGCCGGCCAACTGGTTGCGGCCGATGCCGTACCGCGTCCCCTGGCATGGACCCTGGCCATCCCGGACGGCGCAACGACCGTCACGACGCTGCAAGGCGCGACCGAGTCGGAGCCGCTGCGCCCGTCGCGCTGGCGGCTGCCTGCCATGGTCATGACGTCGCAACTGGACAGCCCGAGCCAGCCACTGGTGCTGACCTTGCGCCGCGATGCACGGTGGTCGGAGTTGCTGCCGGTTTTCGCCGTGCTGGCCTGCGCATTGCTGGCCGCGGCCCTGCTTGCCGTACTGCGCACTGGTCAACGTCTGCGGCGAGCCCGTCGCGATGCGCGCCTGCAAGACCAGGCACTGCGGCTGGCGCACGCCATGCGTGTCGATGGCCTGGGGGAAATGGCGTCGGGCATCGCACACGAACTCACGCAGCCCATGACGGCACTGCTCAGCCAGAACCAGGCGGCCTTGCGGCTGATCGATGGCGGCGCAACGGCCAACGAGCTGGCGCCGGTGATCCGCACCAACATCCGGCTGGTCAATCGGGCGGGCGCGATCCTGGAGCGGATGCGCGCCTTCGTCAGCCGCCGTGAACTGCCGCTGGCTGACACGGACGTCAATGCGGTGTTGCAAAGCGTCGTGGACCTGTGCCAGGCCGACCTTGCCGCGCGCGGCATCGCGCTGCAATGGACGTCCATGGAGGTGGGGCGGGCGGTGGCCGACGCCGTGTCGCTGGAGCAGGTACTGCACAACCTGGTGCGCAACGCGGCCGAAGCGATGATGGCGTCGGACCAGGGAAGACAGGGCGCAACGGCATCCACGGCGGCCGCAGCCGGCCCCGGCGGGCACGGCTCGTCAGCGACCGGCCACGGCGCGTCAGCTGATCCGGCCCACTGGGTCCGACTCGTTGTCCGTCACAACGACATCGATAACCACACCGACGCCGCCATCACCATCGTTGTCGAAGACAACGGCCCGGGCATGGCCACGGACCGCGTCGAACAGATCTTTACCCCGTTCTACACGACCAAGGAAGGCGGCATGGGACTTGGCCTGCCCTTGTGCGAACGGCTGATGGAAGCCATGGGGGGCCGCATCCAGGTCGATAGCGTGCTTGGCCAAGGCACCCGTTTCACCCTGACCCTCAAGGCCGCCGCATGACCCGCCCCCTGGTGTTCCTGATCGATGACGATGAAGACGTGCGCGACGCGCTGGCGCTGCTGCTGCGGACGATGGGGCTGGCCGTCGAAGCCTATGCGGACGCGGCGTCGTTCCTGGCGCGTGGCGCCCCGGAGCGCTTTGGCTGTGTCGTGACCGACGTACGGATGGCGGGCATGTCGGGGCTGCATCTGCTCGAGCGCCTGCAGGCGGACGCGTCGGGCCTGCCCGTGGTCGTGATCACGGGACATGGTGACGTGGCTGCCTGCCGGCGTGCGCTGCGGGGCGGCGCGGTGGACTTCCTGACCAAGCCGATCGACGAACATGCCCTGCTCGAAGCGATCGATGCCGGCCTGGCCCGAGGGCAGGGCGATCTGGGCAAGGCAAGGGAGCGCGACGAAGCGGCGCGTGCCCTGTCCGTGCTGAGCCAGCGCGAACGCGAGATCATCACTCTGATCGCGCAGGGACTCGCGACCAAGGAAATCGCCCGAGCGCTGGAATTATCGCCACGCACGGTCGAAAAGCACCGGGCCGGCATCGCCACCAAACTCGGCACGACGTCGGTGGCGGACATGGTTCGCCTGGTCCTGGCAACGGCGTAGTTCTACCCAGCCGACTGGGTAGCGCACCGGCTGTGCGCACGCGGGGGCCGTCGGTACAGTTCTCCCATGGCCGGATGACCGGTCACGCAACCCCGGAGACCCCCATGAAAGCCACTCAACGCATTGCCGCCATCGCCCTTGCCGCCACGCCATTGTTCGCCTCGGCGCAACTGCTGCAGGAACGGAACGTACCGGCCACCATCGCCACCGAGATCGCGCATGCCGCCCTGAACGCCTGCGCCCAGCGCGGCTTCAACGTCAGTGCTGCGGTCGTGGATCGGGCTGGCGTGCTGCGCGTGCTGGTCCGTGCCGACAACGCCGGTCCGCATACCGTTGATGGCGCCCGGATGAAGGCCTACACGTCCTCGTCGTCGCGTGCCCCGACACTGACCATGCAGGAAAACTCGCAGAAGAACCCGGTTGCGCAACACCTGTCCGACATCCCTGGCTTTCTGCTGCTTGGCGGCGGGGTGCCCATCCGTGTGGGTAACGAAGTGGTCGGCGCGGTCGGTGTCGCTGGCGCGCCGTCGGGCGTCATCGACGGCGAATGCGGTGCCGCCGGCATCGAATCCGTCAAGGCCAAGCTGATGTAAGGCCGGACCGCGCATCGGTAACGATGCGCCATGGAAAAAAGGGGATGCCATTGTCAGTGGCATCCCCTTGTTTATGGCGCGGTGTTCGTGCGCAGATCGATCACGCAAAGACGATCAGATGAAGACGGGCCGATCCGGGAGCCGGTTGGGGTCGGACGCTGCGTCACCCGATGCGACATCCCCCGCGGGCAGCGCGGCTTTCAACGCCGCCTCGATCGTATCGATGCCGGTTTCCAGCGTTCCGATGTAATCGCCGCGCCGAAAGCCTTCCTGGATGGTGTGGCACACGCCATCCCAGGTCGCATCCGGCACGTCGATGCCCCGATCGGCAATCAGTTCGATGCATCGGTTGCCCAGGGCGATGTACAGCAGCATGCCCGTGCGCTGGGGCGTATCCCACACGCGTTGACGGCCAAAGACTTCAAGTGCCCGGGTAGCGCCATCGGGCACGTGATCGGGCAGATGCGTCTCAAGCACGACCAGCAATTCGCCAGGGTGATGTGTCTCGCTTTCTGCGATCGCGACAGCCAGCCGGTCGAGCGCCGCCGCGTTGAAATGCCGGGACCGGCGCCAATGGCCGCTGACGAGCGGCCAGCCGCAAGCGCGGGCGAACTTACCAACTGCCGGATGCACCGCCGCCTCCACTGCGGCCACCGCCGCCTGAGAACCCACCACCGCCGCCGCCGAAGCCGCCGCCCCCACCGCCAAGACCTCCACCAAAGCCGCCACCGAAGCCGCCGCCGAACCCACCGCGGCCCAGGCCACGGCGGGACATCGTGCGGGCGCCGCCACCTGGCAGGAAGCCCTTGCCGACCACGCTGCAGATGACGCCCAGCACGCCGCCGAGCAATACAAACAGCAGCGATCCGGTGAACATGAAGCCTGCCACCGCGCCGAGCAAGGCCGCAGCCCAGACCGGCAGCATGATCAACACCAGCCCCGCGCCAAACAGGATGGCGGTCGGGATCCCACGCACGGTTTCGGCGGCATTGGCCTTGGCCCGTTCAACGGGCGGCAACGCCTCGCCCTGGACCAGGCCAATCAACGCGTTCACGCCGGCCTCGACACCGCCGGCGAAATCGCCTTCCCGAAAGCGCGGGGTGACCTGCTCGCGAATGATGCGGCTGGCCTGCGCATCGGGCACGGCGCCTTCCAGGCCATAGCCGACTTCGATCCGCAGGGTGCGATCGTTCTTGGCGATCACGAACAGCACGCCGTCTTCTGCCTGCTTGCGGCCCAGCTTCCAGGCGTCGAACACGCGAACGGCGTATTGCTCGATCGCTTCGCCGTCGGTCGTCGGCACCATCAGCACCGCGATCTGCGCGCCTTTTTCTTCCTCCAGGGCCTGCATCTTTGCTTCGAGTCGCGCGATCGCTGCGGCATCCAGCGTGCCGGTCTGGTCGGTCACGCGCCGTTCGAGCTTCGGCACGGCGGTCTCGGCGGCGTGCGTGAGGCCAGGCGGCAGCAGGGCGCCAACCATGACCATCACGCACAGGCAGAGCCCATGCCATAGACGGGCCGGGTTCATCGCGCCGGGGCCGGCGCAGGACGGGCGCCGCCACCAAAGTCGACTGCGGGCGGCCGCGAAATGGCGGCCTCGTTTTCAACCGCAAAGTTCGCCTTCGGCTTGTAGCCCATGACCTTGGCGGTGATGGCGCCGGGGAACTGGCGGATCAGGACGTTGTATTCCTCAACCGATTTCACGTAGCGATTGCGGGCCACGGCGATACGGTTTTCCGTTCCTTCCAGTTGCGCCTGCAGGTCGCGAAACAGTCCATCGGCCTTCAGCTGCGGATAGTTTTCGGTCACCACCAGCAGGCGGGACAGGGCCGAACTGAGTTCGCCTTGTGCCTGCTGGAAGCGTTGCACCTGCGCCGGATCATCCAGCTGCTCGGCCGTGATGTTGGTCGAGCCGACGCGCGCGCGGGCTTCGGTCACGCGGGTCAGCACGGCCTCTTCGTGGCTGGCGTACCCCTTCACGGTGCTGACAAGGTTCGGGATCAGATCGGCGCGGCGTTGATACTGGTTCAATACTTCGGACCACGCAGCCTTGACCTTTTCGTCAGAGGCCTGCATGGCGTTGTAGCCGCATCCGGTCAGGGTCGCGGCAAAGAACGAAAGCATAAAGAGGGATAACAGTCGCTTCATGATGACGGCTCACTGGGGGCGGGGCGTTCCATTACAGCAGGTTTCCTCTTGAGCAAGCATTTAACCGTCCGTCGGGGGCGTTACGTGCGTTACGCAATGTCAGCGCCAGGCATCAGCCACGGTTGGGATGGGGCGTTGGTTGCTCGAACAGGGAACGGAAGCGGGGCAGGGCGCCGACGATGTCGGCGCTATAGATTTCGACTCCTGGATTGTCGGGGTCGAACAGCACGATGCCGTCCTTGGTCGTCAGCGCCCAAGGATGATCGGTGTCGCGCATTTGTGGCCATTTGTCGGACACGGGCTGCAGGCCGTGCATCACGCCATGGAACCAGGTCGTGCCGATCTTGACGACCAGCGGGCGGCCAAGGAAATCGGGCCATGAGTCGTACCGTTGCAATGCCATGCTGGGTTCGCCTGGGGCGGATGACCGACGGATTCTGCACGAATCTGCCCTGCGCGATTATCCGTAAGTATCCTTAAGACCGCCTGGTGTAGTTCCCCTCCTGGTCGCCCAGATGGCAGACTGGCTCGCGATACACTGGGCGCCGTTCCCGACGCTGGCAGAATCCATGATTGCCCCGGGTGCAGTCTTCATCGAAGGTCATCCATGTCCGTCACACCTCCCTCCTTGTTCCAGAGCAGCCTGACGCCCGAGCTCAAGCTCGAGCGCGCGCGGCTCGAACTGCTGGACCTGTCTGCCCGCAACCGTCTGCTGAACGTGCCCAAGTTTTCCAAGACAGCCAAGACGGTGGACGTGGTGGGAGAGAAGACGGCCGAGGTGTTCCGTCTCCTGGTGCGCGAGACCAAATCCTTCAGTTTCGTGGCCGGCCGGCCCGACCGGCCCGAGCGCGGCGAGGCGCAGGAAGGCGAGGGCACCGATGAGGAAGGCCAGTGGTCGGCCGATTACGACGTGACGCCGGAAGATGCGGAACTCGACGCGCGCGGCGTCATGCGCCGCCATGCGGACACCCGTCTGCAGACACGCATGACCCCGAAAGGCCTGCAAAAGCGCCTGCTGGACATGTATCACGACGCCCGCACGCTGGAAGAAGAGCAGGGCGTCAACATCCTGTTTCTGGCGCTGGGTACGCTGAAATGGGTCGACCCCAAGAACAAGGACAATGCGCGCCACGCGCCCTTGCTGCTGGTGCCGGTGACCCTGGAGCGGGCCAAGGCGGGCGAGCGTTTTTCGCTGCGGGCGCGTCAGGAAGAAATCACGTCCAACCTGTCGCTTGAAGCCTGGCTCGATCGTGAGCATGGACTCGCCATGCCGCCTTTCGATGCGACCGACGACTTCAATCCGGTGACCTATCTGGCGGCCGTGGCCCAGGCCGTCTCGACCAAGGCAGGTTGGCAGGTCGAGCCCGATGACATCGTGCTGGGCTTTTTTTCATTCGCCAAATTCCTGATGTATCGGGACCTGGACCCGGCCAATTGGCCCGACCAGGGCATCCTGAACCAGCCGGTGGTGCGGTCCCTGCTGGGCGATGGATTCGAAAGCGACGGCGAGTCGGTGTCGGACGACGTCGCCATCGACGATCTGATTCCGCCGGCCGACATGCTGCACATCGTCGATGCGGACAGCTCGCAAACCCTGGCGATCCATGACGTGCGCAAGGGCCGCAACCTGGTGATCCAGGGACCACCGGGCACGGGCAAGTCGCAGACCATTGCGAACGTAATCGCGGCGGCGGTGGCCGACGGCAAAACGGTGCTGTTCGTTGCCGAAAAGATGGCGGCGCTGGAAGTCGTGAAGCGCCGGCTCGACAGTGCGGGGGTGGGTGATGCCTGCCTGGAACTGCATAGCAACAAGGCCAACAAGCGTGCGCTGCTGCAGGAATTGCGGCGCACCTGGGAACTGGGCGCCCCGCGTGCCGACTTCCCGAGCAATGTGGTGACGCGGCTGCAGGCCGCGCGCGATGGGCTGAACAGCCACGTGACGCGCATGCACACGCCGCTTGAACCGTCCGCCCTGTCGCCGTTCGATGTCGTAGGCCAGATGGTGCGCTTGCGGCGCGAGGGTCAGCGCCCGGTGGACCTGCAACTGGAAGGCGCAACGACCTGGACGCCTGATGACGTGCGCGACCGCGCGCGGCTGGTGCACGAACTGAGTCAGCGTATCGATGACATCGGAAGGCCCGCCACGCATCCGTGGTACGGCATCGGGCTGGACATGGTGTTGCCGACCCTGGTCGAACGCCTGACGCCGCGCCTGCAGGATCTGGCCGACCGGATGAACCGGTTGCAGGCCAACGTGCGTGAACTGGAAAATGCGCTGGCGCTCGACCCGGCAGTCACGTCATTCGATGACACCCGGCGATTGACCGACAAGGCCGAACTGCTGGCGACCGTGCCGGCTTTCCTGTCCGCGGATGCCTTGTCCTCCACGGTGTGGGACGACCGCTCGGCCGACGTTCGTGCCGTGCTCGAGCAGGGCCAGGCGTATGCGGAACAGGAAGCCGCTCTGCGGCCGATGCTGCAGGCTGGCGCGATCACGCGTGACGATCTGCGTCCTTTGCAGGAAGGGCTGTCTGCCTTGCCGGCGGGATTCCCGCTGGATGCCATTGCCGCCGCGCGCGAGGTGGTGGCAATGCTGCCGCGTCTGGTCCTTGAAGCGCAGCGCCTGGCCGCTGAACTCGGCAGCGCCGCGAACACGGATACCTTTGCGGCCATCGCCCGTCTGGCCACGACCGCCGAGCGCGTCGCCAAGGCCCCGGACGCCAGTCCCGAAGCCTTTGCCGCGACGGTGTGGAGCCACGGCGTCGAGCAGGCCAACGACCTGGCCCAGGCGGTAGCGACCCTGGAACACAGCCGCGCCGCCATTGGCGAGCAGTTGCTGGATACCGCCTGGACAACCGACGTTGCTGCCGCGCGCCAGGCGCTTGCGACCCATACCGGCATGTTCAAGATGCTCAACGGTGATTGGCGCAAGGCGCGGGCGCTGGCCCGGTCATTGGTCCGTGACCCGCAGTTGCCGGTGTCCGATATCGTCGGCTTGTTCGATGTTCTGCTGCGTGGGCAGGCCGCGGCCGGGCGCATCCGGGCCGATCACAGTTTCGGGCTGTCGGCATTCGGCGGCGACTGGCGCGGTGAACGCTCCACGAGTGCGCCATTGCTGGCCCTGGTCGAGTGGATGCGCACCCTGCAAGGCCTGGGGGACGAACCGCGCCTGCTGGCTGGCCGGCTTGCCGAACGGTCTGCCGTCGGCGCCCGCGCCGCGCAATTGCGCCAGTTGATCGAGCAGGCCCGGCCTGCCATGCAGCAGCTGGGCCAGGCCTATGCCACGAGTGTGGCCGACGCGTTCGATGGCGCTGCCACGCTGGACCATGCCAGTCTGGCGGTCGTCGGGCAACGCGCGGCAACCTTGGTCCAGACCGATGATCTGTCGCGGCAATGGTTCGTGGACCCGCCGCAGGACCTGGGCGCGCGCAACGCGTTGGTGGACCGGTTGGCCACCTTGCACGCCGCCCACGCTGCCATCGCCGCGCACGCCGAGCTGGGCGCTGCCGCGTTCGCTGACGCATGGCATGCGCAGGCATCGGATTGGTCCCAACTATTGAGCGGGTACGCGTGGATCACCACCCACGGCGATCTGCGCCACGTTGCCGCCGCGCAGCCAGACCGCCAGATGCTGGTCCGGACTGCGCAACAGGAGAGCGCGGCCGCTGCCTCGGTGGCCGACGCCTTCGGCACCATCCTGGCCGAACTGAAGGCGGACCCGGCTGTAGTGCTAAATGCGCCGCAGGTCCGTCAGGCCCGGCTGGACACGGTTGCTGGCAAATTGACGAGCTGGCTCGCCAACACCGAACAGCTGTCCAAATGGGTGGCCTATCGCGAGCGTGCGGATACGGCGCGTCAAGCGGGGCTGGCCGCGTTGGCCGACCGGCTGGCCGATGGCGGCCTGGCGCCCAATGACGCTGGCACGACCTTCGACATGGCTTATCACGAAGCCATCCTTGGCGAGATGATCGCGCAGGCGCCGGACCTGGGCCGGTTCGATGGCGCGCTGCACAGCCGCCATGTGCAGGAATTTGCCAACCTGGATCGTGAACGTATTGCCGGCGCCCGCATCCAGGTCGCCAGCGCGCACTACCGCCGCATTCCGCCCCGCGACGGCGGCATCGGCGCAGTGGGCGTGCTGCGGGCCGAGATGGCCAAGCGCCGCGCCCACTTGCCGATCCGGCAACTGGTGCTCAAGGCCGGTCCGGCCATCCAGGCGCTCAAGCCCGTCATGATGATGAGCCCCTTGTCGGTGGCGCAGTTCCTGTCGCCGGGCAGTCTGACGTTCGACCTGCTGGTGATGGACGAAGCCAGTCAGATCCAGCCCGTCGATGCGATGGGGGCCATTGCCCGGTGCAAGCAGGTCGTGGTGGTGGGTGACGAGCGCCAGTTGCCGCCCACCAAGTTCTTTTCCAAGATCACCGAGTCGCAGACCGACGATGAAGACGACGACACCCAGGTGTCCGACATCGAGAGCATCCTCGGCCTGTTCACCGCGCGCGGGCTGCCCCAGCGCATGCTGCGCTGGCATTACCGCAGCCGTCATCAATCATTGATCGCGATCTCGAACACGCAGTTCTACGAGAACAAGCTGTACATCGTTCCGAGTCCCTATACGCAAGAAGCCGGCATGGGGCTGCGGTTCCATCATGTGCCCGAGGGCGTGTTCGATTCGGGCGGCAGTGGGGCCAACGTGATCGAAGCGCGCGTGGTGGCCGCGGCCATCCTGGCGCATGCGCAGCAGTCGCCCGAGCTGTCCCTGGGCGTGGCGACGTTTTCCGTATCCCAGCGCAAGGCCATCACCGATGAGCTGGAAACCTTGCGGCGCGCCCATCCCGGAACCGAAGGGTTCTTTGGCGGACACCCGAGCGAACCCTTTTTTGTGAAGAACCTGGAAAACGTCCAGGGCGACGAACGCGACGTGATCATGATCTCGGTCGGTTACGCACGGAACACGCAGGGCAACCTGACGATGCGCTTCGGCCCCCTGGGCGCTGAGGGCGGCGAGCGCCGCCTGAATGTGCTGATCAGCCGGGCCAAGCGGCGCTGTGACGTGTTCGCGTCGATCACCGACGAGGACATCGATCTGGAACGTGCCAAGGGCAAGGGTGTCTTTGCGTTCAAGCTGTTCCTGCATTACGCGCGCACCGGCCGGCTGGACCTGGGGCAGAACACCGCCCGCGACGCCCAGCACGTGTTCGAAGCCCAGGTGGCAACGGCCCTGCAGGCCAGGGGGTACCAGGTCCACCCGCGGGTCGGGATCGCCGGTATCTTCATCGACCTGGCCGTAGCCGACGCTGCCTATCCTGGCCGCTACCTGCTGGGCATCGAATGCGATGGCACGGCCTACCGGTCGGCCCGTTCGGCGCGGGACCGCGACCGGCTCCGCCAGTCGGTCCTTGAAGATCATGGCTGGCGGGTGCATCGCATCTGGAGCGTCGATTGGTTCCAGCGGCCGCAGGAACAACTGGATCGGGTGGTCGCCGCCATCGAGGCCGTCAAGGCCGAACTGGCGGACGATGCGGCACGGATTGCGTCTGCCCAGGCATCTGGCCAGGGCAATACTCCGGCCGGTCAGAGCGCCGGCACAGTGCCGCGCCGCGCCGTTCCGGTCGACATCGTGACGGTGGATCGCGGCGACATGACGGCGATCGGGCTGGTGGATTCCCTGGACGCTACGTCGCCTGACGCCATCTATGTCGAAGCCACCCTGGATCGCCCCGGCTCCTGGGAATTGCATGACACGCCGGCCCGCGTGATGGCCGACCTGGTCAGGCAGGTGGTCGCGGTGGAATCGCCCGTGCACATCGATGAAGTCATTGTCCGGGTCCGCACGGCCTGGGGCCTGCAACGCGCCGGCGCCCGCATCGAAGCGGCCGTGGGGCAGGGCGTGCAGCAGGCCGTGGCCGACGGTGCGATCGAACGCGATGGCGATTTTCTGGTGCAGCCGGGCAAGGCGCCGGTGCTGCGCGATCGGCGCAACGCGCTGTCGGCCGGTCTGCGCAAGCCCGAAATGATTGCGCCGGCCGAGATTGCCGCGGGTATTGTCCAGGTCGTCGGCGATCACCTTGGCGCGGCCGACGAAGAGATCGTTCTGGCCGTCGCGCGCTTGCTCGGCTTCAAGTCGACCAGCGCGCCGCTGCGCAAGCTGCTGGCCGCGGGGATCGATGACCTGCTGGCCGATGGCGCCCTGGCGCGGCGCAACGCGCTGATCGTCTTGCAGGACCAGGCGGCTGCATGAGCCCGACCTTTCCGATCCGGACCGAATGTCCGCCTGGCGCCTGCGAATGCGACCGGGAACGCCTGCTGGCGGATCCCGAGGCAGACCTGCGCGTGCTGATGCTGACCAAGGAAGAAGAAAAGAAGCTGGTGGCGCGGCTGGAAAACCTGGCGGACCTGGCCGAACTGCGGCGGTTCGAGGAACGGCTGCGGGCCCAGCTGGGCATCGTCATCCGGGTCGAGCCGGGCGCCCGTGAAGTGCGCACGGCCCGCGGGATCGCCATCGAAGTCGAAGCGCGCCCCGGCCTCTGCCGCAAGACACGCCAGACGATTCCCGCCGCGATCCGGCGGTCGCTCGAAAAGAACCCCGAGATCGTCTATGCGCTGCTGAACGCCCGCGACCTGCTCGGCGACGCATGATTTACCGGGCGACCCAAGCGGGTGCTTCTGTTGGAAGCCCCATATCGTCTAATATCTAAGGCGGTGCGTTTTCGTGCGGCGCTTCAAGCGCGCGAAGGCAGACAAGTTTTGCTATCCCTGAAATGCAGCGAGGTTAGAGACAGTGGCTACTACATCCAAAATCATTTACACGCTTACCGACGAGGCTCCCGCACTGGCGACCTATTCGCTGTTGCCGATCGTCAAGGCGTTCACCCGCTCGTCGGGCATCGCCGTGGAAACGCGCGACATCTCGCTGGCCGGCCGCATCATCTCCGCCTTCCCCGACTTCCTCGACGAATCGCAAAAGATCGGCGCGGCCCTGGCGGAACTCGGTGAACTGGCCACGAAGCCCGAAGCCAACATCATCAAGCTGCCCAACATCAGCGCCTCGATTCCGCAGCTCAAGGCCGCGATCAAGGAACTGCAGGACCAGGGCTACAAGCTGCCGAGCTACCCCGACGACGCCAAGTCCGACGCCGACAAGGACGTCAAGGCCCGCTACGACAAGATCAAGGGCAGCGCGGTCAACCCCGTGCTGCGTGAAGGCAATTCGGACCGCCGCGCACCGCTGTCGGTCAAGAACTACGCCCGCAAGCATCCGCACAAGATGGGCGCCTGGAGCTCGGACTCCAAGGCCCACGTTGCGCACATGGACCAGGGCGATTTCTACGGTAGCGAAAAGTCGGCCCTGATCGGCGACGCCGGCTCCGTCAAGATCGAACTGACTGCCGCCGACGGCACCAAGACCGTACTGAAGGAAAAGACGGCGGTGAAGGCCGGCGAAATCATCGATGCGTCGGTGATGAGCAAGCAGGCGCTGACAAGCTTCATCGAAGCGCAGATCGCCGATGCCAAGGCCAAGAACGTGTTGTTCTCGGTTCACCTGAAGGCCACCATGATGAAGGTCTCCGACCCGATCATCTTCGGCACGGTCGTCTCGGTGTTCTACAAGGACGTGCTGACCAAGTACGCCGACGCGCTCAAGCAGGCCGGTTTCGACCCCAACAACGGGATCGGTGACCTGTACGCCAAGCTCAAGTCGCTGCCTGCCGATACGCAAGCCGCGATCGAGGCCGACATGAAGGCGCTGTACGAAAGCCGTCCGCAGCTGGCCATGGTCAACTCCGACAAGGGCATCACCAGCCTGCACGTGCCAAGCGACGTGATCGTCGACGCGTCGATGCCTGCCATGATTCGCGAGTCGGGCAAGATGTGGGATGCCGAAGGCAAGCTGCAGGACGCCAAGGCCGTGATTCCCGATCGTTGCTACGCCGGCATCTACCAGGCCACCATCGACGACTGCAAAAAGAACGGTCCGTTCGATCCGGTCACCATGGGCAGCGTGCCGAACGTGGGCCTGATGGCCCAGGCCGCCGAAGAATACGGTTCGCACGACAAGACCTTCCAGATCCCGACCGGCGGCACCGTGACCGTCACCGACACGTCGGGCAAGGTCCTGCTCGAGCAGAAAGTGGAAGAGGGCGACCTCTGGCGCATGTGCCAGACCAAGGACGCGCCGATCCAGGACTGGGTCAAGCTGGCCGTCAACCGTGCCCGCGCGACCGGCGTTCCCGCCATTTTCTGGCTGGACAAGAACCGCGCCCACGACGCGCAGATCATTGCCAAGGTCAACCAGTACCTGAAAGACCACGACACCAATGGCCTGGACATCCAGATCATGTCGCCGGTCGAAGCCACGCAATTCTCGATCGACCGCATCCGCCAGGGCAAGGACACGATCTCGGTCACCGGCAACGTGCTGCGCGACTACCTGACCGACCTGTTCCCGATCCTGGAAGTCGGCACCAGCGCCAAGATGCTGTCCATCGTTCCGCTGATGGCCGGTGGCGGCCTGTTCGAAACCGGCGCGGGCGGCTCGGCTCCCAAGCACGTGCAGCAGTTCGTCGAAGAAGGTTTCCTGCGTTGGGACTCGCTGGGTGAATTCCTGGCGCTGGCCGCGTCGCTTGAACACCTTGGCAACGCTTACGGCAACCCCAAGGCCAACGTGCTGGCCAAGACGCTGGACCAGGCAACCGGCAAGTTCCTGGACGAAGACAAGTCGCCGTCGCGCAAGGTCGGCGGTCTGGACAACCGTGGCAGCCACTTCTACCTGGGCCTGTACTGGGCACAGGCGCTGGCTGCGCAAACGGAAGACAAGGACCTGCAGCAGCAATTCGCGAGCGTCGCCAAGGAGCTGGAAGGCAACGAAGCGAAGATCCTGGAAGAGTTGACAGCTGCCCAAGGCAAGCCTGTGCAGATCGGCGGTTACTACCGTCCGGATGCCGCGCTGACCGAAAAGGCCATGCGCCCCAGCGCCACCCTGAACGCCACGATCGACGCCATTCAGTAAGACGCGTCAGTTTGTGAACGGGTAAGACAAGGCCGCCGAAAGGCGGCTTTGTCATTGGTGGACGGACAAAAAGGCGCTGTCAGAAACCTGCAACCCGATTGCGTTAGGCTTACAATGCAATATAGTTGCACCTTCGCGCCGCGCACGAGCGGGGCTCGCGATCGCGCGTTCAGGCTTTCAGGTCGTCCATGCCGTTTTTCCGCCAGTTCATCGCTTATCTGATGATTGCCGTGTTCTTCAACACCGCGATCGGCGTGCCCCTGCACGCGGCGGAACATGTGAAGAATGCGGGCGCGGCAAGGCAGGCGGACATGCGCGCGGCCGGGCAGGGCGCGGGACAGGTTGCTGCCCAGGCGGCAGCGCAAGCCGCCGCGTCAGCCCCGTCCTCGTCCGAACTGGCCGAGCTGACCACCCTGTTCGCGCAAGACGCCTCGGAGGTGCCCGGTCGCCATACACCCGACACGCGGCCCGACGCGCATACCGCTGCCGAATCCTGCGCCGTTTGCGCGTCGCTGAACTTGCTTGTGACGGCCTTTGTGATCTGGCCCATGGCGCCGCCCGTCGTGCCGGCTGCCTTTGCTGTTCCTTCTTCCTACGTCTCCCCCGCATTCGCCGCAGCAGGGCAGTGGCCCTTCGCTGCTCGCGATCCTCCGCGCGCCTGATCTTCCTGCGTGCTGGCCCCGGCCACGCACCGCGTCCTGCCGCCTGCACGATCCGACCTGGTTCCGTCCTGTCCCCATGACGGCGCCGACGTCGTGCAGACCTTTCCTGCCATGCCCCAGACCGTTGCTTCACGCCGGCGCGGGGCCGCATTCTCGAGCCTTGCCATGTCCACGTCCACTTCCACGGCGATCTTCGCCCCGGTCCCGCTCGCACTCGCCCTGAGCGCCCTCTGGGCATTCCAACCCGCCGCCGCCCAAACGCCCGCCGACCCCTCGACCGCGCAGACGTCCGAAGCCCCCGTCGGTGTGCTGCTGCCGACGGTCGAGGTCGTTGGCGGTGGCGCGACCGGTGGCACCTACCAGCCCGACGACGTGCGCGCGGCCAAGACCGACCTGCCGCTGCGCGAGCTGCCGCAGTCGGTGCGCATCATGTCGCGCGAAACGTTGGACGACCTGGGCGCTACCCGCCTGGACGACGTGATCGAAACCGTGGCGGGTGTTTCCCGGCAACACAACTTTGGCGGCCTGTGGGACAACGTCGCGATTCGCGGCCTGCCCGGCAACGAGAACACCGGGTCGGCGACCTTGCTGAATGGCTTTGCAGGCAACCGCGGCTTCAACGCGCCGCGCGACCTGGCGGGGGTCGAGCGGATCGAATTCCTGAAGGGACCGGCGGCCGCCTTGTACGGCAGCAGCGAACCGGGCGGCACGCTTAACATCGTGTCCAAACGCCCCCGGTGGACGGCCGCCAATGCCATCGACACGCAGGTGAGCAGCCAGGGGTTCGCGCGCGGCGCGCTCGACAGCACCGGGCCGCTCAGCAGCTCGGTGGCCTACCGCCTTAACGTCGCGGCTGAAGGCGGCAACACCTTTCGCGACCACGTCAACAGCAACCGGCAGGTGTTCGCGCCGGCGCTGACCTGGAAGCTGAGCAACGACACGATGCTGGAATACGTGGGCGAAGTGCTGCGCCATTCTGCGAACCTGGATCGCGGGGTCGTTGCGGTCAACAACCGGCTGGGCGCCATTCCACGGTCGCGTTTTCTGGGCGAGCCGTCGGACGGCCGCATGACGGTCAAGAACCAGGCCCACCAGCTCGTGCTGTCGCATCAGTGGAATGACAGCTGGCGCAGCCGTGTCGGCCTGTCGTACCGCGACACGTCGCTCGACGGCTTTTCGACGGAAGCCAGCAGCCTGTCGGCCAGCGGCATCCTCAACCGGCAACGGCGCTTTCGCAACTATCAGTCGCACGATGTGGGGGTGCAGGCCGAAGTGCAGGGCAACGTCAGCACGGGCGTCCTCAAGCATGACTTGCTGATCGGCGTCGAGACCTTCCACTACAACATGGACACGCTGGCGCTGCGCGCCAACCCGACAGCCGCCGCGCCGTACGCCATCGACATCTACCAGCCTGTCTATGGCCAGCCGCAGCCCGTGCCAGCGCCCAACACGGCCACATTGGAACGCCAGCGCGGCACGGCCCTGTACCTGCAAGATGCCATCGAGCTGGCGCCCCAGTGGCGGCTGCTGGGCGGTGTACGTGTCGACACGACGCGGCAGTCGCTGCTCAATCGCCGCAGCGGCATCACGACCTCGCAAGACCCGACCGCGACGTCACCCAAGCTGGGTGTCAGCTGGCTGCCGAATCGGCAGTGGACGGTGTATGCGAATGCGGGCACGTCGTTCCGGCCCAATGCCGGCGCCGATTTCCAGACCCGCAGTTTCAAGCCGGAGGAAGGCCGCGCCATGGAACTGGGAAGCAAGTGGGAAAACGCGGACCAGACGCTGGGCGCGACCGCATCGCTGTTCGACATCCGCAAACGCAACGTCCTGACGGGCGACCCGGGTAATCCAGGCTTTTCGATTTCGGCCGGCGAGGTGCGCAGCCGCGGCTTCGAGGCCGAGGCGAACGGCCAGGTCTCGCGCCACTGGCGCATCAACGCGAGTCTGGCGGTGACCGACGTCGAAGTCCGACAAGACAATACGCTGGAAGTCGGCGGCCGGCTGCTGAACACGCCTGCCGTGACTGCCAGTGTGCTGACGATGTACGAAGACGTGCTGGCCAACGGCGACCGTTATGGTCTGGGCGGCGGCGTGACCCACGTCGGCAAGCGGTTGGGTGAAGCGCGGACGCAGGCCCAGGCTGACCGAGGCGAAGCTGCCTTCATGCTGCCGGCCTATACCGTGGCCCGGCTCAGCGCCTACTGGCGCCTGAACCCCAAGATGCGGCTGTCGGTTGACGTTCACAACCTGTTCGACAAGACGACGTACGTCAGTTCGTACAACCGCCTGTGGGTGGCGCCGGGCGCGTCGCGCACCGTCATCGTCGGCCTTCATGCCAACTTCTAAGGAGACGCCATGAACGCGCTGCTTCAAGCCGCCATGCCCCGCCGTGGCAAGCCCGTGCTGGAAGCCCGGGCCGTGACCGCGGGCTATCGTGACAAGACCATTCTTCACGGCCTGGACCTGGCCGTGCATGCCGGCGAAATCTACGCGCTGCTCGGCGGGAATGGCGCAGGCAAGACCACCACGCTCAGCCTGATGCTGGGCCTGATCGCGCCGACCTCCGGTTCCCTGAACGTAAACGGCGCCGACCCCTCCACCGATCCGGGAAGCGCACGGCGTCACCTGGCGTATATCCCCGAAAACGTCGCGTTGTACGAACACCTGACAGCGCGCGAAAACCTGGCCTACCTGCTTGATCTGGCCCGCCAGCAAGACGCGCATGCCGCCATCGAACCGGCCCTGTCCGCGGCCGGCCTCGCGTCATCGGCCTGGGACCGTCGGGTGACCGGGTTCTCCAAAGGCATGCGGCAGAAAGTCGCGATCGCACTCGCGTTGGCGCGGCGCGTGCCCGCCTTGCTGCTGGACGAGCCGACGTCAGGCCTGGATCCGCAGGCCACGGCCGAATTCCATGCCGCCCTCGCCGTGCTGCGCGAGCGGGGTGTTGCGATGCTGATGGTGACGCACGACCTGCTGAGTGCGGCCGACGTAGCGGACCGCATCGGCTTTCTGGCATCGGGGCGCCTGACCGAGGTCGTCAGTTCCGCAGGTGCGGAACGGTTCGATGTGCGCGCGCTGTATCGCCGCTATACCGCCGGGAGCGAGCCATGCGCGTCGTCGTCCTGATCGCCCGCGACGCCTGGCGGCACATGCTGCGGGACCGCGTGGCCGTGATCGGAGCGCTGCTGTTGCTGGCGTTGACGGTGATCGCCGCCGCGACGTCGTATGAACGGCAACGCGACGCCACGGCCCAGCGCGAGCGCTACCAGGCAAACGTGGATCAACAGTTCGATGCCCAGCCCGACCGGCATCCCCATCGCATGGTGCATTACGGCCAATTCGTGTTCCGGCCCTTGAGCCCGCTTGCGGGATTCGACAGCGGCATCGATGCCTACACCGGCACCATGATCTTCCTGGAAGGGCATCGGCAGAACACCGCCAACTTCGGCGATGCACGGCAATCGTCGTCCTTGTTGCGGTTCGGCCAGCTGACGCCCGCGTTTGTCCTGCAGACGCTGGCGCCCCTGCTGCTGGTGTTTCTCGGCTTCGGCCTGGTGGCGCGCGAGCGGGCATCGGGCACCTTGCGCATCCTGATCACGCAAGGGGTCAGTGGCCGGCAGGTGGTCGCGGGCAAGGCCCTGGCCTTGCTTGGCGCGGCTGCTGTCGTTCTGCTGCCCGGTGCGCTGGCGCTTGCCGTGCTGGCTTTTGGTAATGCCCAGGCCATGCTGTCGGCGGGCCTGCTCGTGGCGGGCTATGCCGGATGGCTGGCCGTGTGGGCGCTGGTCATCGTGGCCGTTTCCACCGTGTGCGCACTGCCCCGCGACGCTTTGATGGTTTTGCTGGCCGTGTGGGTCACGGTGGTCATCCTGCTCCCGCGCCTGGGCGCGGCGTGGGCCGACGCCCGTGTGCCATTGGCAACCCGCTTCGAGACCGACATTGCCATCGCGCGCGATCTGGCGGCCATCGGCGACAGCCATCGGCCGGACGATCCCCACTTTGCACGCTTCAAGGCAGACGTGCTCAAACGTTACGGTGTCACCCGGCTTGAAGATCTTCCCGTCAACTATCGCGGCCTGGTCGGCATGGAAGGCGAGCGCCTGACCAGTGCGCTGTTTGACCGGTACGCCACGGCGTCCTTCGAGCGCCAGGCGGCCCAGAGCGCCACGGTCGACAGCCTGGCATGGCTTGCGCCAACGCTGGCGGTGCGCCGCCTGTCGATGACGCTGACGCAAACCGATCTGCCGAGCTATCGGCGTTTTGTTGACCAGGCCGAGGCGTATCGCTACCGGCTCGTGCAATCGCTGAACCAGCTGCAGGCCGAAAAAGTGGACTACACCAGTGAACGCAAAGGCGCCGAGTCGATGCGTATTGCGCAGTCGCATTGGGAAAGCATTCCCGACTTTGCCTTTGTGGCGGAAGACCCGCAAGCCGTGATCGCGCGGGCAGGGCAGCCGGCAATCGTTCTGCTGGCGTGGCTGCTGGTGGCCGTTGGCGCGCTGGCCCCGGCCGCAAGAACGCTGGATCGTCGCGCAGGCGCATCGCGTTTCGTGCGAGCGCCGGACGCAACCGCAACGCCGGAGGCCGCATCATGAGCATGCTCAAACACGAATGGCGCTTGCTGATGCGGTCGCGGCTGACGGCAGTGGCCTTGCTGCTGTTGCTCGTGCTGACCGCATTGGCGGTTGGCGCAGGCATCGCACAGGTGCGAAGCGAAGCGGCGACTGTCGCGCGGCTCACGGCAATGCATGACGCCGCGGCATCGGCCGCGCGGGACCCGACCCATGCCGGTGATGCAGGCTACGTCGCCTACTACACCTTCTTTCCTACCTGGCAGTCGCCGTCGGCTGCAAGCTTCCTGGCCACCGGCATGCGAGACGTGTCTCCGTATGTGCTGCGGGTCAGGGCACTCGCGTTGCAGAGTCAGCTGCACGATGGCGAGACCTTGAACCCTGACATTGCGGTACTGGGCAGGTTCGACCTGGCGTTCGTGCTGACCTACCTGGCGCCCCTGTTCGTGATCGCGCTCCTGCACGACCTGGTGTCCGACGAACGACAATCCGGGCGCCTACGCCTGCTGCTGACCATGCCGGGACCGGTGGCCACGCTGTGGTGGCGGCGCGCCGCGTTGCGCTACCTCGCCTTGTTTGCGTGCATCGCCGTGCCCGTGATCATAGGCAGCGGGATACAAGGGCTGAGCGCGCCGGCGCTGGCCGCGGTACTGGGGGTGGTCGCGACCTACCTGGCGTTCTGGGTCGGCCTTGCGCTGATCGTCGGGTCGCGACCCTGGCGGCCCGCGACCCATGCCATCGCATTGATGGGCTTGTGGGCAGTCCTGACCCTCGTCTTACCCGGTCTGGCAAATCTTGCATCCTCCCGCGCCGCACCCGTTGCCCAGGGGATAGACCTCACGTTGACGCAGCGCGAGCACATCAACGCCGCCTGGGACCGGCCCCGCAACGAGACAATGCAGGCCTTCATTGCCTCGCACCGGCAATGGGCCGGCACCGCGCCCTTACCCGAGCGCTTCCACTGGAAGTGGTATCTGGCGTTTCACCAGCTGGGGGACGAAGCCGTGGCGAAGAATGCACAGGCCTATCGGAAAGGACTGCTGACGCGTCAGGCCTGGTCCGAACATCTGGGCTGGGTCCTGCCGGGTGTCGGCCTGCAGGTCGCATTGCAGCGCCTTGCAGACACCGATCTGCGCGCACAACTTGCCTATCAGGACCGGATCACCGCCTTCCACGACCGCTTGCGGGCGTTCTACTACCCGTTCGTCTTCAATGATGTCCGGTTCACGAAAGAAGACGTGTCACGGCTTCCGCGCTTTGAGGAACCCCGTGACGCCAACCTGACATCAGAAAGACAAAATGCCGCGACCCCCGCGCCACCTGGGTGGGCACGGGTCGCGGCATCCGGACTGCTGATGCTGCTGCTGGGCGGACTGGCCGTCCGCCGCGTCAGGCTGGATTAGCCAGGCGTCAGACCTTGATCTCGCCGTCGTCCTCGCCATCCCAATAGTGGATGCGCGAGGCGTGCACCTTGATCATCACCACGCCCGGGGTATCGATGCCGTCTTCAAACCAGCGGTCCAGTTCCTTGGTCCAGTGCGCCTCGAACTCGGCCTTGTCGCGAATCAATTCCGCTTTGCCTTCGACGCCGATGAAAATCGGCGGCTTCCCCAGCAGACCCTTGCTGCCGCTGAACGACAGACCCACCTGCGGGTCCCGCTTGATGTCGTCCACCATCCGCGATTTTTCCCAGGTGAAATAATAGGAATCGCCTTCATATTCCACGTCGCCGTTGTTGCTCATGGGACGAGCCGCAATCTCGCCGCCTTCGGCGCGGGTATTGAGCATCGCGAAATCGATGCCTTGCATCTTCTTCGACAGGTCGGACAGGGTCCATTCAGACATGGCAACTCCACGAGGGGTGGCGCACTGCGGCAGGACGCCGCGGCAGCCGTTGATCGGTGGTCCGCAGCACGAAGCGCGTCTTGACATGATTCGTGCTGGACCTGGCTTGCTGATCAGCAAGCGCCGCTCCCGGAGGCAAGGTCCGCGAGGCCCGGCCTTGTGTTGAAGAATTGTCCTGCAGCTCAGTGCTTCCCTCGCCCCGGCTTGCCCCTTGACGCAGCCGCAGCCGCCACCCGTTGTTCGTACAAGGCTTCGGCATCCTTGACCGCGTTGGCGACCGTGCGCAGTTCGGGATTGTCGTCGTGGGGGACGAAGTAGTCCGCGGCTTGCGCGCGGACGACGCATTTGATGGCGGCCGATTCGGTCAGGTCGTGGTTTTCGGTCAGCAGGGTGGTGACTTCGTCCAGATATTCTTCGTAGGTCATGCGGCGGCTCGTGAGGCGATGATGGCGGGAGTGCAATGGCGCCATTATCGGTCATCGCGGTGCGACCGGCCTCACGCCTGGCTTATTCCTGCAATTCGATGCGCGCGTCGCGGATGATTTTGGACCACTGCGCCGTCTCGTCGCTCACGCGCTGCTGAAAGGCGGCGGGGTCGGACGCCACGATTTCCATGCCAAGGTCTTCGACCTTCTGCTTCACGGCGGGCTGCGCCATGACGGCGGAGGCGTCGCGCTGGACTTTCGCCACGATGTCGGCGGGCGTGCCGGCCGGCGCGATCATGCCAATGAAAGCCTGCACCTCAAATCCCGGGAACTGCTCGGCGACCGCTTCGTATTCCTTGTAGGGCGCAGATCGCGTGGCGCCGGTGGTGGCCAGCAGCTTCATGCGACCGGCCTTGACGTTGGGCATCAACGAGAACAGGGGGTCGATCATGAGCATGACGCGGCCGCCGATCACGTCGGTGTGGGCAGGCGAGCTGCCTTTGTAGGGCACATGGGCCAGTTCGACGCCGGCGCGGCGCGCCAGCAATTCACCCGCCAGGTGCGACGTGCCGCCGGTGCCCGGGCTGGCGAAGGTGACTGCGCCCGGATTGCGTTTGGCGTACGCGATCATTTCCGACAGCGTGTTGAAGGGTGCGTTGGGCGTCGCGGCGATCGCCAACGGGACGCGGATCAGCTGGGTGATGGCGACAAGATCTTCGTTCCGGTACATCATCTTTTTCTGGAGGCTCGGGTTGATTACATAGGCCGAGTTGATGATGCCGAGGGTCTGCCCATCCGGCGTGGCGCGTGCGGTCGCGGCCACGCCAAGCATGGTGCTTGCACCCGGTTTGTAGTCGACGACAACGGGGGCTTTCCAGGTCTCGGCCAACTGCTGGCTGACAATGCGCGCCAGGATGTCGGTGGGGCCGCCCGGGGGGAAGGGGACGATCATGGTAACCGGGCCGCGCGGATAGTCGCGGGCCGACGGGCCGGCGGGGCTGGCCGCCAAGGAAGCGGTGCTGGTCAGGGTGAGGGTCAGCAGAGCCGCGGCGGCAAGCGGGCCCGCGCGGTGCAGCAGTGTGGTCAGAGTAATCGTGGACATCGAGGTCTCCTCGGTGGAAAGCAGGTCGTTGTTGTTGTCGTTGTTGTGGCGGCGGGAGCTGGCGCAGCCGCGATTCAAGCGGGCTGGTGCTGCGTGAGCAGGCGGCGCCACTCGCGGTACGCGTCGTGAAAGCAGGTCTCGTCGCCCAGCGCCCGCGACCCCAGGCTCCACTCGGCATCGTGCAGCGCCAACTCTTCGGCGTGCTTGTTGGTGGTTGGGGCGCCTTCCGGGTTCAGTCCGCGCAGATGGCCGGCGGTCCATCCTGCGGCCATGGCCTTGAAACCGGCCTGGCTGTGTTCGTAGATGACGTTGTCGTCGGGTGTTGCGAGGCCGCTCGGATTGAAGAAGTCTTCGTAGTCGCGGATCCGCGCGGCGCGCAGGTCGGCGTCTTCGCCGGCCGGAGCAAGGCAGTGCGTGTGCATCTCGGTCTTGTCGACGGCCAGCGGATGGAGCACCCGCAACATGACGCTGGTGACGTTGTCCACGATCTGCAGGTTCGGGAAGATGGTCAGGTTGCGGGCGGACGCGGCCCATTTGGCGCGTGTCTCGGAGATGTCGGCCACGTAGCCGGCGCGGCGCCGCGCCAGCAGCTCGGGCGACGCCCGGCTCTTGCCGCGCCACATCACGGCGTGGCCGCGCCCGAAGCTGAACGTGCCTTGTTCGGCGGCATCGGCAGGCGAGGGGGGCATGCCGCCCGCAAATGCGTCGGGCTTGCGGCGCCCGAGCAGTTCGACATACGACGCGTGCGTGGACGCAAAGTGGTACATGTCCAGCGAGTTCTCGATCTGCAGCTTCCAGTTGGCGTCGAAGGTGTAGTGGATCTCGCCGGGTACATACTCCAGGCCCTGCGGGGCCTGGTCCAGGATCAGGTCCAGAAAGAACCTGGCTTCGCCAAGGTGGGTTTCCAGCGGTGGCACGTTGGGGGACAGGCTGGCGAACAGAAAACCCCGGTAGTTGCCAAAGCGCGCAACAGGCGCCAGGTCATGGTTGTCCTTGGCAAACCAGGCGGGGTAGCGTCCCTCGGCCTGATCGGTCACGAACATGTTTTCACCGCCGCTGCCGTAGACCCAGCCGTGGTAACGGCAGGTGTGGGTCTTGCGATTGCCGCTGCGTTGCGGGCAGACGACCATGCCGCGATGCCGGCACGAGTTCAGCAGACATCGGATTTCTCCGTCGCCGTTGCGGCTCACGATCACCGGCTGGCGGCCCACGGTCACGGTAAAGAAGTCATGGGGGCGCGGCAGCTGGCTTTCCAGACCGACAAATACCCAGGTGGATTCGAAAATATCCTGCTGTTCACGTTCGAAAACCTGCGGGTCGACGTAGGCATCGCGATGGACGCGGAAGACCTGGTCGGCGGGGCGATCGTCGAGCAGCCGGCCGATATCGAGCGGTGTCGGGGAAGGGGAGGTTCGGGTACAGGAGTCGGTCATCGGGGGGCCTGGCGCGTCAGACGCAGTAGAAGTCCAGCACGGTCGGGACGTTGTCGTTGATCAGCACAATCTTTTTGCGGGCGATACGCAATGCGCCATCGACCTCGGCCAGCAGGTGCTCGTATCGGCACGCCATGGCTTTCAAGCCATCGCGGCGCAGGTCGTAGATCTGCGTCACGCAGTTCGATTGCACGCGCCAGCGGGACGCGCTCTCGCCGGCAGCCGCGCCCGCTTCAGGGGCGTCGACAGCCGGTGTGACGATGACGTTGCTGATGCAATGCAAGGTGCGCGGCAGGGGCATCGAGGCAATCGACTTGGTACCGCTCGCCCGTTTGACGCGTTCTTCAAGGCGGCCGCGTCCGGCCGCGTACATGAAGGACACCTCGGTGGCGGGATCTTCGGTCGTCGCATGGTCGTCTTTCCAGCTGGGGATCCAGTACACGGCGTCGTCGGCGTACAGGGCAAGCCAGTCCTGCCAGCGCTGCTCGTCGAGGCAGAGCGCCTCGGCATAGACAAACGCCGCGGCGGCATCGGTAGAAAGTTCGGTCATCGGCATACGGCCCAACCACGTCAATCGGATGCGTGGAATTAGACGAGCCGCCGTGCGACAAGTAAAGTCACACTATCTTATGGATTTACAAGTGACGGTTATGAATGTCTCTGCGCGGCAGTTGCGCTGTTTTCTGACCCTTGCCCGGCTGCGCAGCTTTACCCGTGCGGCTGAGCAACTGCACATTACACAGGCAGGATTGAGCGCCATGATGCGAGATCTGGAAACGCAGTTTGGATGCCGCCTGTTCGATCGCACCACGCGGGTCGTGGCCCTGACGCCAGAGGGCGCGCAACTGGTGCCGAGCGCGGAACGGATGCTTGCCGAACTCAACTATGCGGCCCTGCGGATGGGAAACACGGCGGCGGCAGCGCGGCGCCAGTTGTCGGTTGCCGTATCACCGGTGGTCGCATCCAGCTTCTTTCCCGAAGCGTGCGAAGACTTTGCGAGCCGATACCCGGATGTCACGGTCAAGCTCCATGACGTCAACAAGGAGCAGATGCCCGCCATGCTCGAAAGCGGAGAGGTGGACGTTGGCTTCGGTTCCTTCCTGAACCCGGCCGCCGGCATCGATCGCGTTGCGCTGTTCAACTGCCATCTGTTGTGCGTGGCCCAGCCGGGCCGCATGACCCTGACGCATCGCGCGGGTGATGCCTTGCCGCGTACCCGCTGGAAGCAGTTGCCGGACCTGCCCATTCTTGCGGCGCCTGCCACCGATACAACGCAGATATTGATCGATGCGCAACTGGCGCAGATCGGCCGCGCCCATGAGGAACGGCCGACCTATCACAGCATGCAGCTGATCATCGCCATGGCGGCGCGTGGATTCGGGATCGGTATCGTGCCTTCGTTCGCGTTGCCCGTCGCATTGCGGTTCGGCGTCGAAGTCGCGCGTTTGCAGGCGCCCCTGGTCGACCTGGCTTTCTACCGCATCGTGCGCAAGGGTCGTGAACTGCCGCCGACCATCGAACCCTTCGTGCAGTCGGTGGTCAAGACAGCAAAGACGATGTGCGCCTTGTAGCTGCGCGCCGGCCGGTTCCTGCAGGTCGACAGGTTGAAGACGTCAACTGATGGGGTCGTCGGACAGATAAGGGCTGGGCGGCGTGGTCCGCAGGATTTCCTCGATCATGCGTTCGAGCGGCGCGGGCTTGGTCAGGCTGGCCTTGAAGCCCGCCACCAGCGCGCGTTCGTGGTGGTCGGCGTCGGCAAAACCCGTCATTGCGATGGCCTGCATGCGTTTTTCGCGCGCCACCCCTTGCGCTGTTTCGCGTTCACGGATCTCGCGCAGCACGTCGTAACCGTCCCCATCCTCATCGAGCATGATGTCGCAAAGCAGGGTGGTGGGCCACCGGGAGTGCGGTCGCGCGTCCAGGAAATCGAGCGCCTCGCGTGCCGACGCGGCAAGATGCACCTCGGCCCCGAAGTCACCCAGCAGCAGTTCCAGGGCGTCTCTCGACTCTTCTTCGTCGTCGACGATCAGCAGCGAACAGCCGAGCAAGGGCTCGCGGTTGGCGGCGGTCGGCGCGGTCGCGGGCGACGCGGCGTTGTCCGAGTCGGTGTCCGTGCCGGCGGCCGTTGCGATGTCGACATGGGGCGGCTCCATCACCGGCCGCAGGGGCAGCACGGCGGCGTAGGCGGCGCGTCCGTCGATCTGCATCAAGGTCAGGCTGCCACCAAAGGCGGCCAGGGTGGCCTGCGCATCATCGGCGGCCTTGGCGGACAGCCGCGGCAGTTTGTTGCCCGAGCCGACAATGCTCAACAGCGCCTTGTTGTCTTGCCGCTCCAGCCGCAGTTCGACCCGGTCACCCGGCGACGCCTGCATGATCTCGCTGCGCGCAAGGGTCGCGATGGCATCGCGCAGGTCGGCGCGGTTCGCGGTCGTGCCCAGATCGGGATCCGTGACGACGGTGTGCAGATCCACATTCCGGTCGGCCAGCTGCTCTTGCAGCACTTGCGCGACGCCTTGCGTCAACTCGTTCAGCGCCACCGCTTCGCCCGACAGCTTGCGCTGGGTGTGCTCCAGTTCGCCTTGCTGACGTTGCAGCGTCCACATCTGCGTGTACACGCCGCCCTGCCCAATCAGTTCGTCATGCGTGCCTTGTTCCACCACGCGGCCATGTTCCATGACCAGAATCCAGTCCGCATCCACGACCGTGGACAAGCGATGTGCGATCACGATCGACGTGCGGCCGTGGGCCAGGCGATGCAGTTCGTTCTGGATCGCGCGTTCTGATCGGGTGTCCAGCGCCGATGTGGCTTCGTCGAATACGATCACGCGGGGGTCTTTCAGGATGGCGCGCGCAATGGCGATACGTTGCCGCTCGCCCCCCGACAGCCGCACGCCCCGTTCGCCCACGCGGGTGTCGTAGTGATCCGGAAGGCGTTCGATAAATTCGTCGAGTTGCGCCGCGCGCGCAGCTCGCACGACGTCGGCCCGCGTGGCTGACGGCGTGCCGTAGGCAATGTTGTAGGCGATGGTGTCGTTGAACAGGATGGTGTCCTGCGGCACGATGCCAATGGCCTGGCGCAGGCTGCGCTGCGTGACGTCCCGCAGGTCCTGGCCGTCGATGCTGACACTGCCGCTGGTCGGCTCGTACAGGCGGAACAGCAACTTCACCAGGGTGGACTTGCCGGATCCGCTGCCCCCCACGACTGCAATCGTCTTGCCGGAATACGCGCGGAAGCTGACGTCGTGCAGGATAGGGCGAGTCGGCTCATAACCGAAATGCACATGGTCGAAAACGATATCGCCGGTGGCGGCCCGCAGGGGCTCGGCATCGGCTTGATCGACGTCTTCGCCGGGCTTGCCCTCGGCGCGCAGTATCGCAAACATGCGCTCCACATTGACGACGGCATCGTTGGTCTCGCGGAACACGAAGCCCAGTGTGTTCAAGGGCATGCACACCTGCAGGATATAGGCGTTGACCAGCACCAGGTCACCCACAGTCATGCGTCCCGCCGCCACATGCTGCACCGCCAGCAGCATGACCGCGGTGATGCCGGCCGCGATGATCGCGCTCTGGCCGATATGCAGGGTCGTCAGGGCGCGCTGATTGCGCTGCCGCGCGTCGACCCATTTTTCCAGCACCTGGTTCAGGCGCGCCGTCTCCGTGTCCTCGGACGCAAAATATTTGACGGTGTCGTGGTTAAGCAGGCTGTCGACGATACGGCTATCGGATTGTGATTCAAGACCGTTGACCTCCCGCTGCACCAGCATGCGGCGGCGGGTGAAGATGTTGGTCCACGCCGCGTAACTGACAAAGGTCGCAAAGATTGCCGCGATGAACCCCATGGTGTAGTTGCTGGCCATGATCAGCACGATGCTGCCGATCTCGACCAAGGCCGGCAGGATGGTGAACAGCGCCACGCCCAGCAGGAACGCAATGCCGTCCGAGCCTTTCTGCACATCGCGCACAATGGCGCCCGTTTCGCGCTTTGCATGAAACCGCGCGCCAAGCGCATGCAGGCGCGCAAACGTGCGGGACGTGAACGCCGCAACGGTGCGCTGCGTCACGATGCTGAAGACCATGTCGCGTGCTTCGCTCAACGCATCCGACAGAAAGCGCAGCAGCGCATACGCCAGCACCAGGAACACCGGGAACAGCGCCAGTTGGGCCGGGTGCGCCAGATCATCGATGACGTTGCGCAGGACCAGGGGCACCGACACACCGGCCAGCTTGGCGGCGACCATCAGCGCGGTGGCAGTCAAGGTCTGGAATCGGAACTTCCAGATGGCCGCCCACAAGTCGCGCATCAGTTCGCGGTTCATGCTGGCGCGCAGGATCGGGCTGGGATGCTGGGAGCCGCCTGGCGCAGGTGCGCCCTGGGGCGCGTCGGGCGGAAGGTCGCCGCCCTGTCCACCGCCGGCGGCTGTGCCGCCCATGGGGCCGGGCGTGATGCCGGCGAGGTCCGAGCCGGGCGAAGAGGATTCAGGTTGGGAAGCGCTACTCATCGGTAAGCCATCGGACGCCTCGCGAGCGAAAGAAAGTATGCGTCGCAGCGCGGTCTATCGGCGTGCGGCTACCGACGCGCCGCGCTGCTCGGCACTTGCCAGCAAGCTTTGCGCCTGACTCTTCCTTTGATCTACTGCGCCTATCGCGAGGCGCGTTCCAGACCCGCCGACCGCAGTCGTGCTTCGGTGTTCACGACATGAATGCGAGCAAACTGGCGGGCCATATCAGGATCGCCTTTTTCGATCGCGGCAAAGACCTTGGCATGTTCCTTCTGCGCTTGCGCACCGCGGCCCGATACTTTGGAAGAGCGACGGCGCGAGACTTCAACGTTCTTGTGCAGCAGCACGGCCATGAAGTCGAAGAACATGATGTAGTTGTCGTTGCGTGTCGCGCGCGCGATCGCACGGTGAAAGCCCAGGTCGGCCTCGACGCCCAGTGCAACGTCGCCCGTGTCGATGGCTTCGGCCATGGCGTCGAGCGCGGCGCGCATGTCGATCAGATCGGTGTCGGTGCGGCGTTCCGCGGCCAGCGCGGCGGCTTCGATTTCCACGCCGCGGCGCAGTTCCACGATGCCCAGGATCTGCGCCGTATCATGCTGCCCGGCAGCCTGGATACGCAGCACCGACAAGGGTGTGTTCGCAATGACCTGAAGACCGCGGCCTTGCTTGCTGGAGACGATGCCTTCGGACTTCAGGCGGGAGACGGCTTCGCGCAGCACGGTGCGCGACACACCGAACCGGTCGGCAATGGCCTGCTCGGGCGGCAGCACGTCGCCGATCTGATATTGCCCACCGGTGATCTCGTCCATCAACCGCTGCGCGATGCGGTCGGTCAGATTGGGCTCGCTGCGTGGGTGGACGTCGGGTGCCGTGGCCATGGGTTATCTCCTTTGTAGGATAATAACATCGGGGCCGACGGCAAATTGATGACAGCGCGTGGTTACCGGGGCCCTCGACAGGCCCAGAATGACGGCGCTATTTCTTGCCTTCCAGCCGCACGGATGTGTCAGGCAGTACGTCCTTCCGCAGCGATTCCGTGCGCAGCAATTCTCGCTTCCGCTCCACGCCCCACCGGTACCCGGCAAGGTCGCCGCCGATCCGGACCACCCGGTGGCATGGGATGGCAACCGCCAGCCGGTTCGCGCCGCAAGCCTGCGCCACCGCACGCACTGACGAGGGTGACCCGATACGCGCGGCAAGCTCGGTATAGCTGATCGTCGTGCCAGCCGGAATGTCGCGCAGCGCGCGCCACACCCGTTCCTGGAAGGCGGTTCCTTGCACGTCCAGCGGCAGGTGCAGACCCAGGCCGGGCGCGTCCACCAGACCGACCACTTGCGCCACCCACAGCTCGAACGACGGGTCAGCGCCGATCAGCCTGGCTTTCGGAAACTGGTCCTGCAGATCTCGCAGCAAAGCGTCCGGGTCGTCTCCAAGCAGGATGGCGCAGATCCCACGCGGACTGCCCGCGACCAGCACGGCGCCAAGGGTGGTCTGGCCAATCGCAAAGTGGATGTCGGTGTCGACGCCGCCCGCACGGAACGCCTGGGGACGCATTCCCAACCTGCCATCCGATTCCTGATAGAAGCGGCTGTGCGAATTGAAGCCGGCATCGTAGATGGCTTGCGTCACTGTTGGCGCGTCTGCCAGTTGACCGCGCATGCGTTGCGCACGAAAGGCCGTTGCGTAGGCCTTGGGCGTCAGGCCGGTTTCCTGTTTGAACAGGCGATGCAGATGGAAGCTACTGATGCCGGCCTGGGCGGCCAGGTCCGCAAGGGCAGGGGACGTGTCGGATTGTTCGATGGCGCGGCACGTCTGCGCCACCAATTGCGATCGCCGTTCTGCCGCCTGCGTGCCATCGGCGACGGCGCGGCGGCTGGGCCGGTAGCCAGCGGCTTCGGCGGCGTCGGGTGTGTCGAAGAATTCGACGTTGTCACGGCGGGGAATACGCGCCGACGAACTTGGCCGGCCATAGATGCCGGTGGTGCGGACGGCAACGACAAAGAAGGCGTCGGCCGCGCGATCGCGTGTCATGACGGCATGCCACCGCGACGCGTCACTGGCGTAGCGGCAGGCCGCCGCTGCATCGCCGGTATCACACGGATCGGACAAGAGAACGGAAGTCATGGCAGGTCACCGAAAGGTCGATGCACGCACTGTAGAACCGACAGCAGCTTGGGCACAGCACGTTTCTTGCGGTCGAATTCACCGGGCGGCCCAGCTACTTGACCTGCTGCTTCCCCAACTTGCGGGCCAGCGTGCGCCGATGCATCCCGAGCCTGCGTGCCGTCTCGGAGATATTGAAGCCCGTCTCGGCCAGGGTCTCGTGGATCTTTTCCCATTCCAGCGTCTTGATCGACGTGGTCCGGCCGGTCAGTTCGACTTCGATATTGCCTTCGGCGCGTTCGAACGCCGCTTCGATATCATCGGTATTCGACGGCTTGGCCAGGTAATGGCAGGCGCCAAGCTTGATGGCTTCCACTGCCGTCGCAATGCTGGCAAAGCCTGTCAGCACCACGATCAACATCTCCGGATCATGCGCATGCAGGGCCTGCACACAGGCCAGGCCCGATGCTTCGCCCTTGAGTTTCAGGTCGACGACGGCATAGCCCGGCGAGTGATCCGGCAGCAGCGCAATGACCTCTTCCAGACTGGCGGCATGCAGCACGGTGTAGTCGCGGCGCTCGAACGACCGCCCCAGCGTGCGAGCGAATGCGGCATCGTCTTCGACGATCAGCAGGATGCGGTCGCTGATGGCGGTATCGGGTGCGTCGTCGTCAATCGGCATCGATGCCTTCTTCCTCTTCGTCCAGCGTAATGGCCGCAAGCGGCAGGGTCACGGTCACGAACGCACCGCCTTCGGCGCGGTTGCCGGCGTCCACACTGCCGCCCAGCGTGCGGGCGACGTTCACCACGAGAAACAGTCCCAGGCCACCGCCTGGCCGGCCCTTGGTCGACTGGTAAGGCGTCCCAAGCCGCTGCAGGATGCCGGGGGCGAACCCCGGGCCGCGATCCGTCACGGTCAGGCGCAGAGTGTCTTCGTCGCGCGTGGCTTCCAGGCCCACCCAGGTTGGCGAAGCTTCCAGTGCATTATCCAGCACATTGCAAACCATCTGTTTGATGGCCGAGTCCGACACGATCCGAAGGTCGCCGCCAAATCGGTTGCGATAGTCCACGGATGATACCGACCGCGTCACCTTCCACTCATCCACAAGATCGTCCAGGAAGGTCCGCATCGTGGTCTCGGAAGGCGAATCCCCGCGCGCTTCGCCAGCCGACAACAGGATTCCGCTGACGATGGACTTGCAGCGCAAGACCTGGGCCTGCATTTCTTCGATCTCTTGCAACATGTCGGGCTCGGAGGTGAATGAGGGCAGGTGCGCCCAGTCACCCAGAATTACGGACAGCGTCGCCAGCGGGGTGCCCAGCTCATGCGCCGCACCCGATGCAAGCAGACCCATCCGCACGATGTGTTCTTCTTCGGCCGCGCGCTGGCGCAGGTCCGCCAGCCGCGCATCGCGCGCGCGCAGGTTGGCGCTGATGCGGCTGATGAACACCACGAGCAGGGCGGCGTTGAGCGCAAAGCACAGCAGCATTCCCTGGATGTACGGGCTCCACAGGCCGCGATCGTGGTCCAGCGGCAGGGCCAGCGGCCGGCCGAACAGCGCCAGGCCTGCGAAGCACGCGCCGGTGATCGCCACGATGGTCCAGGTCGACCAGGCCTCGAGCAACACGGCGGCAAGGGTGACCTGCAGCAGATACAGGAACACAAACGGATTGGTCGCCCCGCCGCTCAGGTACAGCTGGCCGGTCAGCATGGCCACATCGACCAGCACAGCCACCAGCAGTTCGGCATTGGTGACTTCGGGGTGTGTGCGCAAACGCAGCACACTGACGGCATTGAACAGCACCAGCCCGCCCAGCAGCCACAACATGGGTTTGAGCGGCAGCGGAATCTCGAAGCCGAAATGGACGACGAGGATGGTGGCGAACTGACCGAGCGCGGCAATCCAGCGCAGCTCGATCAGCTGCTGCATGTTCTTGCGTCCGGTGGTGTCGTTCATGCCGCGGCGGGTGGCGGCGGGCGGCTGCGGGCTGTGCAGCAGAGTGACTGTGTCAGTCGGAAAGTGGGGCATCTTCGCGTTCTCCGTTCGCGCGAAGTGTAAGCGGTTCCTGTTGCTGGCGCAGGCGACGCTCGTCGCGCGCCACGTACCAGGCCGCGAAGATCACCATCAGCATGAGGCCATACCAGGTCAGGGCATAGACCAGGTGGCTGTTCGGAAAATGGATGACGGTCAGTCCCGCGACGGGCCAGGACCGCTCGCCGTTGGGACCCGGCGGCGTGGCCGCGGCGTCGATGAAGTAGGGCGCCACGTTGGCCAGGCCGCGTGCCGCCGCAATGGCCTGGACGTCGCGCGAGAACCAGCGGTCATTGGCAGGATCGTTGTCCCGCAGGAAGCCGCCCTTGGGCTCGGTGATGCGCAGCAGGCCGGTCACGGCCACGTCACCCGAAGGCTCCGCGCCCCGTGTGGTGCGGTCGCGCCGTTCGGGCGATACGAAGCCGCGATTGATGAGCACGGTCGTGCCATCGTCCCGCAGCAGCGGCGTCATTACCCAGAAACCGCTGCCGACCTCGGTCACGGCCTGGACGAAACTTTCGCTATCGTGCTTGAACTGGCCGCGGACCTCGACATGCCGGTATTCGTCATCCGCCTTGTTGACGTCGGGCCAGCGGTCCTTGCCGGGTGCGGCAACGGCCGGCGCATGCACCCGCTGGTCCACACGTTCGATCAGGTCCAGCTTCCACGCGCGACGATAAACCTGCCAGGTGCCAAGCGCGGCAAAGCCGCCAGCAAGCAGCGCGGCAAGTAGGGACAGGGTGACAAGGAAGGTAAAGGATCGCGCGCGCCGCCGGGCGGGGCCCGACGGGGCGGCGGATGCCGGCCCAGGAGTCGGGCTGGCAGAGGGCGTGTGCTGCGGGTCGGTCAAGATCAGGGCATGTTGTTCATGTCGTGCAGCATGTTCGGCATCATGTTGGTGTTCAAGTGGAACATCACCCAGATGGAACCTGCCAGGGTAATCACGACAAGGACAATAGTGAAGATCAGCGCCAGCATCGTCCACCCGCCTTCGGAGCGGGCGTTCATGTGCAGGAAGTAGACCATGTGAACCACGATCTGCACGGCGGCGAAACCCAGGATGACCAGGGCGGTCGTGCCCGAATCCTGGAATTGCCCGGTCATCACGATCCAGAACGGGATCACCGTCAGGATCACGGCCAGCACGAAACCGGTCATGTATTCCCGGAAGGTGCCGTGGCTCGCGCCATCGCCGTGATCGTGATCGTGGTCGTCGTGACCGTGGTGGCCATCATCATGACCATGCGCGTGGCCGTGCGCATGCAGGGTATTGGTGTCCGCGCTCACGGCAGCACTCCCATCAGATAGACAAAGGTGAACACGCCGATCCAGACCACGTCCAGAAAGTGCCAGAACATCGACAGGCAGGCCAGGCGACGACGGTTTTCGGCGATCAGGCCATGACGCTTGACCTGGACCATCAGCGTGACCAGCCAGATGATGCCGAACGAGACGTGCAGGCCGTGCGTGCCCACCAGGGTGAAGAACGACGACAGGAACGCGCTGCGCTGGGGCGTCGCGCCTTCGTGGATAAGGTGCGCGAATTCATACAGCTCGAGGCCGATGAAGACCGCGCCCAGCAGGCCGGTCAGCGCCAGCCAGCCCAGCACTGCGTTGATGCGCTTGCGGCGCATCTCGATCATGGCAAAGCCGTAGGTGATCGACGACAGCAGCAGCATGGAGGTGTTGATCGCCACCAGCGGCAGGTCGAACAGATCGGCGCCCGACGGGCCGGCCGCGTAACTGCGACCCAGCACGCCGTGCACGGCGAACAGACACGCAAAGATCAGGCAGTCGCTCATCAGGTAGAGCCAGAAGCCCAACCCGGTGGCGTTTTCGACGTGGTGCTCGCCTGGCACGTAGAACCGCAGGTTATCCGGCGAGCTTGCGTCGCCGGTCGCAGGGATAGCGTGTGAATTAGACATATTGGGCCAGCAGTCGGGTACGTTCCGTCTCGACGCGCAGGACGTCTTCGGCGGGGATGTAATAGTCGCGCTTGTAGTTGAAGGTGTGGACGATCGTCACGATCAGCAGGGCGGCAAACGAGATGCCGGCCAGCAGCCACATATGCCAGATCAACGCAAAGCCCAGCACCGTCGAGATACCCGCGAGGATGATGCCCGCGCCGGTGTTCTTCGGCATGTGGATCGCCATGAAGCCTTCCGCAGGGCGCTTGTAGTTGCGCTGCTTCATCTGCCACCAGGCGTCGCCTTCGTGAATTTCCGGGGTAAACGCGAAGTTGTAGGCAGGCGGGGGAGACGACGTCGCCCACTCCAGCGTACGGCCATCCCACGGGTCACCCGTGTGATCGCGCAGCGCTTCGCGGTTGCGGTAGCTGACGACCAGCTGGATCAGGAAGCTGGCAATGCCCAGTGCGATCAGCACGGCGCCCACGGCAGCGATCTGGAACCAGATCTGCAGCGACGGATCCGTGAAGTGGCTCATGCGACGGGTCACGCCCATGAAGCCCAGCACGTACAGCGGTGCGAAAGCGACCCAGAATCCGATCAGCCAGAACCAGAACGAGCACTTGCCCCAGAACGGATCGAGCTTGTAGCCGAAGGCCTTCGGGTACCAGTAGTTGATACCTGCCATCAGGCCGAACAGCACGCCGCCGATGATCACGTTGTGGAAGTGGGCGATCAGGAACAGCGAGTTGTGCAGCACGAAGTCAGCCGGAGGAACGGCCAGCATCACGCCGGTCATGCCGCCGATCACGAACGTGACCATGAAACCTATCGTCCAGAGCATCGGCACTTCGAACTTGATGCGGCCACGGTACATCGTGAACAGCCAGTTGAAGATCTTCGCCCCGGTAGGGATGGAGATGATCATGGTTGTGATCCCGAAGAACGAGTTCACGCTTGCACCCGACCCCATCGTGAAGAAGTGGTGCAGCCAGACCAGGTAGGACAACACGGTAATAACGACGGTTGCGTACACCATCGACGCGTACCCGAACAGGCGTTTGCGGCTGAAGGTCGACACGACTTCCGAGAACACGCCGAACAGCGGCAGGATCAGGATGTACACCTCGGGGTGGCCCCAGATCCAGATCAGGTTCACGTACATCATCGAGTTGCCGCCGAAGTCGTTCGTGAAGAAGTTGAATCCGGCGTAACGGTCGAGCGAGAGCAGGGCCAGCACGGCGGTCAGCACCGGGAAGGCAGCAACGATCAGCACGTTGGTGCACAGGGCGGTCCACGTGAAGATCGGCATCTTCATCAGGCCCATGCCCGGCGCGCGCATCTTGACGATGGTCGCCAGCAGGTTGACGCCTGATAACAATGTTCCGACCCCCGCGATCTGCAAGGCCCAGATGTAGTAATCCACCCCCACGTCCGGACTTTGCGCAATGCCGGACAGCGGCGGATACGCCAGCCAGCCGGTACGGGCGAATTCACCGACGAACAGCGATGCCATCAGCAGCACGGCGCCGCTGGTGGTCATCCAGAAGCTGAAGTTGTTCAGGAACGGGAAGGCCACGTCGCGGGCGCCGATCTGCAGCGGCACCACGAAGTTCATCAGGCCCGTCACCAGCGGCATCGCCACGAAGAAGATCATGATGACGCCGTGCGCCGTGAAGATCTGGTCGTAGTGGTGCGGCGGCAGGAAGCCGGCGTTGTCGCCGAAGGCGATCGCCTGCTGGGCCCGCATCATGAGCGCGTCGGCAAAGCCGCGGAGCAGCATGATGATGCCCAGGATCATGTACATGATCCCGATCTTTTTGTGATCGATGCTGGTGAACCACTCTTTCCAGAGGTAAGTCCAGAGCTTGAAGTAGAACAGCACGCCCACGAGCGCCAGGCCGCCCAGCAGCACAGCTGCGAAGGTGACCAGCAGGATGGGCTCGTGGAAGGGGATCGCCTCCCACGAGAGGCGGCCGAGTAATAGCTTGGTGAGATCGAGTTGTTCAGACATCTTGGGTACCGATGCGGAAAGCGCGGGAGAAAATTACAGAGAGACGATCGGTCACAGGGGCACGCTCGCGTTCGCGGAGCCCGAGAGGTCGGTCGGGGTGCACATGGCGCCGACATACGTCTTGGCCTTGCTGTCGTCGATACCCAGGCGCTTGCGCGACGCGGTGTCGAGCTTGGCGACGTTGTACGCACCGGCCATCCCGAGGCCGCCACGCTGGTCAACGGCCATCATGTCTTTCATGCACATGCGGTTGGCTTCGACGCAACGGTTCAGGATCGCGTCGTAAAGGCCAGGCGCCACGGTGGCGAAATACTTGACCGGGTCCCGTTCGCTGGGCTGCTCGAGCTTCAGGTACGCGTCGCGGGTCAGTTCGCCGGCGGTGTCCGCCTTGGCCTTGGCCACCCAGGCGTCGAAGTCACCTTCGCTGACGCCATGGAAGCGGAAACGCATGCCCGAGAAGCCGGCGCCGCTGAAGTTGGCCGAGAAACCTTCGAAGTCGCCGGGCTCGTTGATCACGGCGTGCAGCTTCGTTTCCATGCCTGGCATCGCGTAGATCTGGCCGGCCAGGGCAGGGATGAAGAACGAGTTCATCACGGTCGACGACGTGATCTTGAACATGATGGGCCGATCGACCGGCGCCGCCATTTCGTTGATCGTGGCAATGCCTTGTTCCGGGTAGAGGAACAACCACTTCCAGTCCAGGGCCACCACTTCGACGATCAGCGGCTTGACGTTCGCCGGCAATTCGCGCGTGGCGCTGACCCGATCCAGCGGTCGATACGGATCCAGCTTGTGCGTGCTGACCCAGGTCAGCGCGCCGAGCGCGATGATGATGAGCAGCGGGGCGGCCCAGATCAACAGCTCGAGCAGGGTGGAGTGATCCCAGTCCGGCTCATACGTCGCTTCCTTGTTGGACGCGCGGTACCGCCACGCGAACAACAATGTCAGCACGATGACAGGTACGATAATGATCAGCATCAACACCGTTGAATAGATGATCAGATCGCGTTGCTGGGCGGCGATGTCGCCGGAGGGGGAGAGCAGTACCGCGTTGCAGCCCGCCAACATGGCGACGGCGGGGAGCAAGAGCAGTCCGCGAAATTTCTTGAGGGTGGGCATTGCCGGATTGACGAAAACGTACCTTGGGAAAGGATGCAAAATGTACGCTTACCTGCGCGTGGCCGGAATTGGACATTTTGTCCTATGGCGGCCCAGGGCAGACAATGCGATCCTACGGCCGTTCGCGCATTATTGGCGCAATCTCATTCCGAATCACTGAGCAAGCACGATGTCCAGCACCACTCATGAGCACCACGCAGAGCCGCACTCCTCACAACTGGAGAACGACGCCCGGCTGGTCACCACCAGCCACTCCAAGGTCGCCCCTGGTGAGATCGCCATCGGCGTGATCATCGGGCGGGCGTCTGAATATTTCGACTTCTTTGTATTTGGCATCGCTTGCGTGCTGGTGTTCCCGACGGTGTTCTTCCCATTCGAAGAACGCCTTGAAGGCACGCTGTACTCGTTCGTGATCTTCTCGTTCGCATTCGTGGCCCGTCCGATCGGCACCGCGCTGTTCATGGCGATCCAGCGGCGATGGGGGCGAAGCGCCAAACTGACGGCCGCCCTGTTCCTGCTGGGCACCGCCACCTGCGGCATGGCCTTCCTGCCGGGGTATGCCTCGCTGGGCAGCGCCTCGATCATCCTGCTCGCGATCTTCCGTGTGATGCAGGGCGTGGCGTTCGGTGGTTCGTGGGACGGCCTGCCGTCGCTGCTGGCCTTGAACGCGCCGCGCGATCGTCGCGGCTGGTATTCGATGCTCGGTCAGCTGGGCGCCCCGATCGGCTTCATGATCGCCAGCGCGTTGTTCCTGTACTTGTATGCCGAACTGTCGCTGGGCGACTTCCTTGACTTCGGATGGCGTTATCCCTTCTTCGTGGCCTTCGCGATCAACGTCGTGGCGCTGTTTGCCCGTCTGCGCCTGGTCCTGACGCAGGAATACACGCAGCTGATGGAAGAAGGCGAACTCGAGCCGGTTCCAGTTATCGAACTGGTGCAGGCGCAGGGTTACAACCTCTTCATTGGCGCGTTCGCCGCCCTGGCCAGCTATGCGCTGTTCCACCTGGTGACCGTGTTCCCGCTGTCGTGGATTTCGCTGCGGTCGTCGCAATCGATTACCGACGTGTTGTTCGTGCAGGTCATCGGCGCGTTTGTCGGCATTGGGGCAACGATTGCCTCGGGCCTGATCGCCGACCGGATCGGCCGCCGCACCACGCTGGGTATCCTGGCCGTGCTCATCGGTATCTTTGCCGTGTTTGCACCGTGGCTGATCGATGGCAGTCCGCTGGCGCAAGACGCGTTCATCCTGATCGGCTTTGCGTTGCTGGGTGTGTCGTATGGCCAGTCATCGGGTACGGTGACCGCCAACTTCCTGCCACGCTTCCGTTACACGGGTGCGGCACTGACGTCCGACTTTGCATGGCTCATCGGCGCAGCGTTCGCACCGCTGGTGGCACTGGGCCTGTCGGCCAACTACGGTCTGGTCTATCTGAGCGCCTATCTGCTGTCCGGCGCGGCCTGCACGCTGCTGGCCCTGCGGATCAACAAGAATTTCGAAGCGCGCGACTGGTCGTAAGACGTCACGCAGTTTTGAAAGGCGGGTGAAAGCCGGCCGGTTCCGTAACAGGACCGGCCGGCTTTTTGTTTGCGCCCCCGGTTTTTACCGGCGGGACTGCAGCGCGGCTTCGATGGCCGGGCGGTCGCCTGCGGATACGGATTCCATCATGGTGACGTCACCGCCGATCAGTGTTGCCACGGGCAGGCCGTCCCTGAACACCAGGCGGTTGGCTGCCAGGGACGGGACCTTGTCCCCGGGCAGGACGGTGCCGACCAGGTTGACCGGGTCGGTGGCCGACACGGCGACCAGCGTGCCGTCCAGCGGGCGCTTGCGTATGCTTCGTAGCAGCGGGATGGCCTCGGGCAGCGCAAATTGTTCGCCCGAAAGGCCGCCCACGAAGCGTCCGCCACGTATCTCGCCGCGGGCCTCCATCCGGTGCAAGACCTGCAACAGATCCCGCCAGGGCGGCAGCCAGTCCGGCTCGCGCTCCAGGATGCGCCAGAAAACGACCCCATAGCGGCGAAGCAGCACCTGGGCGATGTGTTCCAGGGTGGCGTTGTCGGTACGGGGGCGGCGGGGTGCGGAACCCTGCCCGACGTCGTGTTGCGCCGCTTGGTCCGGTCTTGGCTTGCGTAACGCCGCCCATCGGCCCGCCTCGTCCATGGTGGCGGGGCGAAAACCGCCTCTCCCGCGCCGTTTTCCAGGACTGATGCGCTGCGTGGCCGGCAGCAGCAAGGCGCGCAGGCCGGCGAAGCTGTCGGCGTTGACGAGGCCGGCGGATACCAGTTCGCCCAGTGCGTTTTCCAGTTCGGTCGGCAACAGGCGGGCTTCGGTGACCAGTTCGTCGAAGAACATGGCCCCGTATTGCACCAGCGCCGCATGGACCTTGCCGGCTCTCGGGGACACCTCGGGCTCGCCAGCCAGGGTGGGCAAAGACGTCCACGTGCCCAGGTGACGCCGCGGGAGCAGCACGATCGGCGTGCCGCGCACCGGACCCCCGGTCGCTCGCGACTGCCCGGCCAGGCGCGTCCAGACCACCTTTCCAGCGCGGCACAGGTCGTCGAGCCATGAGGGGGAATAGTCGGTGACACGGGCAGGCAGCAACTGGCCTTCCCAGGCGGCGGCTGCCGCGTCGTAGCCTTCCAGCTGTGCGACGGCTTCAGACACCGCTTCCGGGCCTTGCAGACGCGTGTCGGGTGTCAGATGCTGCCATTCCATCAGGAAACGCATGAAGTCCTGGCGCTCGACGGGCTCGATGTCGCGGCGCAGTCGGCGGATGGTGTAGCGGTGGATGCGGGCCAACAGGTGGCGGTCGCACCATTCTTCGGCCGACGCGCTGGGGGTGAACCGGCCGCGGAGGACCGCGCCCTGGGCTTCCAGCCGGGCCAATGCTGCGTTGACGGTGTGAAGATCCAGGGAGAGCGGGGTGGCAAGGGCGTCGGGCGTCACAGGGCCAATGCCGGACAGGCGGGCGCGGATGATCTCGGTGACGGCGGCTTCCGGGGTATGTTCGTCGAAGACCTCGTTGTTCTTTGCCCCAGGGCTGTTGCCGTGAGGGTAGACCAGCCGGAACTGGGGAAGGCGTTCAAGCGGCACCCAGAGGGCCGCGCTGGAAGGAGAGGCTTCAGCAGCCGGACCGGGCTCAACAAGCAAGGCGCGGCCGCTGGCAGCCAGCGCGTGAAGCCAGGGCGTCCAGCCCTCATCGCAACCTGACGTCGCTTCGATCGGAAGCCTGGACGCCGGCAGCGCTGTCCGGTCGTCACGGTCCACCGCGCCGCTGCCCCGCCGGGCTTCATCTTGCGTCATGCACCCCAACGCCATCAACGCTTCATGCATTTCGTCGGCGTTGCGCACCTGGGGCCACGCTTCGGCCAGGACATCGGCAATGGCCTGCGCGTCCAGCGCGCCCAGGTCATCCGGCGACGACGGGTCGGTCCAGCGGCGGTTGCGGACGGCCTGGGTGCGGCGTTCCTCGAGCGGCGCGTCATCCAGGAAGGCGTAGGGGTGGGCGTTCAGGATTTCCATGGCAAGCGGAGATGGCGCGGGCAGATCGCGGGCCATCAGCCGCACCTGGCCTTGCTCGATCCGCCGCAGCAGCGTCAGCCAGACCTCGCTGTCCATCGCGTCATGCAGGCAATCGTCCAGCGTCTGGTCCACCAACGGGTGGCTAGGGATTTCCCGCTCACCCACGACGTTTTCCAGGCAGGCCGCCTGGTCCGGAAACACGGACGTCAGCAGGTCGTCGCTGCGCATCCGCTGCAAGGGCGGCGCGACCTTGCGGCCGCCGGTAAAGCGCGGCAAGGCCAACGCCGTTGTCGCGTTCCAGCGCCACCGCACGTTGAACAGCGGTGCGTCCAGCAGCGCCTGGATCAGGACGTGTTCGGCGCTATCGCTGCGCAGGTAGCGCCAGACCTCGTCCAGCGCAAAGCTGTGCTGCGTCGACAAGGACAGCACGATGGCGTCTTCGGTCGCGGCTGCCTGCAGCTCAAAATTGAACGTGCGGCAAAGACGCTTTCGCAGCGCCAGTCCCCAGGCGCGGTTGACCCGGCTGCCGAAGGGGGAGTGGATGACCAGTTGCATGCCGCCGCTTTCGTCGAAAAACCGCTCCATGACCAGGGTGTCCTGGCTGGGGAGGGCGCCCAGTGCGGACCGGGCGCGGGCCAGGTAGTCAACGATTTGTGTCGCGGCAGCCTGGGAAACGCCCACCTCGCCGACCAGCATGTCGATTGCGGCATCCAGGTTTGGCGCCGACACAGGCTCATTTGCTGCTTCGGTTGCTGCGTCGTCGCCTGCTTGGTGTGCTGATTCGGGTGCCGCTTCCTGCCCCGCCCGATCTGTCCGGTTGTTCGAAAGTCCCAATGACCGGTCAATCGCAGCCAGCAAGCGGCCCACACCCATCGACAATTCGTCGCTGCGCCCCGGCGCTTCGCCCAGCCAGAACGGGATGTTCGGCGCTGCGCCGTGTGCGTCTTCGACCCGGACCTTGCCGCTCTCGACCTTGACGATCCGGTACGACGTGTTTCCCAACTGGAAGACATCTCCGGCCAGGCTTTCGACCGCGAAGTCCTCGTTGACCGTACCGATGGAAAGTCCCTGCGGTTCCAGGAGCACGGCAAAATCGGCGTTGTCCGGAATGGTCCCGCCCGAGGTGACGGCCGTCAGCTTTCCGCCCCGTCGCGCACGCACCGTTCCAGCAACGGAATCGCGATGCAAGTAGGCGCCGCGAACACCATTGCTGCCGGCGTACCCCTCTGCCAGCATGCGAATCACCGCGTCGAAGCTGGGACGCGGTAGCTGCGCATACGGCGCCGCGCGGCGGACCGTGTCGTACAGGTCGGACTCCGCCCATTCCCGTGACGCGACCTCGGCCACGATCTGCTGCGCCAGCACGTCCAGCGGTGCCTGCGGAATCCGCAGGGTATCGAGTTCGCCACGCCGCACACAATCGAGCAAGGCCGTGCACTCGATCAGGTCATCCCGCGACGTTGGAAACAGCCGGCCCTTGGGTGTGCCACCCACATGGTGACCCGACCTTCCGACGCGCTGCAGGAAGGCTGCGATGCTGCGCGGCGAACCGACCTGGCAGACCAGGTCGACATCGCCGATATCGATGCCCAGTTCCAGCGAAGCCGTCGCGATCAGCACCCTGAGTTCGCCACGTTTGAGCCGTTGCTCCGCATCCAGGCGCGTTTCCTTCGCCAGACTGCCGTGGTGCGCCGCCACCAGTTCCGGCCCCAGGCGGTCCGCCAGATGCCGCGCCGTCCGCTCGGCCATGCGCCGCGTGTTCACGAACAGCAGCGTCGTGCGGTGCAGGATGGCCAGTTCGGCCATCCGGTCGTAGACACGCTCCCAGACGTCGTTGGCCATGACCGCTTCCAGCGGCACCGGCGGCAGTTCCAGCGCCAGGTCCCGCGGCCGGCCATGCCCGATATCCACCACAGCGCACGGGCGGTCCGCGCCGACCAGGAAGCGCGCCACGGCATCCAGCGGCTTCTGTGTGGCCGACAGGCCGATGCGCACCGGCGGCGCGGCGCACAGCGCGTCGAGACGTTCCAGACTCAACGCCAGGTGGCTACCCCGCTTGCTGCCCGCCACCGCGTGGATTTCATCAACGATCACCGTCCGCGTCGTCTTCAACATGCCCCGGCCGCTGTCGGAGCCGAGCAGCACGTACAGGGACTCCGGCGTCGTCACCAGAATATGCGGCGCCCGCTTGCGCATGGCCGTGCGTTCCTGCTGGGTGGTATCCCCTGTGCGGACGGCGGTGCGGATGCCGGGGGCCGGCAGCCCGAGCCTGGTCAGTGCATCCGTAATGCCTTGGAGCGGGCGTTCCAGGTTGATGCGGATGTCGTTGGACAGGGCTTTAAGCGGGGAGATGTAGACGACGGTGGTTTCGTCGGGAAGCGCGCCGTTGTGCTTGATGGCCTCGCGGACCAGAGTATCCAGCGCGGCCAGGAAGGCGGTCAGCGTCTTGCCAGAGCCGGTGGGGGCGGCGATCAGGGTCGATTGGCCGGATTGAATCAGCGGCCAGGCTTGCTGCTGCGCAGGGGTGGGTTCGGTGAATGCGGAACTGAACCACGCGGTGACGGCGGGGTGGAAACTCTCTGACAAGCTGAAAGGGCGGACGCGCATCGGATGCAGATGGAGGCGGTGCGCAGTTTGTCAAGGTAACGCGGCCTTTCCTAGTTACAACGCGGCTGGGCGACGAACGCTGACCGTGCCGTTTCATTTTGCTGAAACCGTTCCATGTGGACCTGCAAATACGGGACCAGTTCGGCGTCAACCTTTGTTAGCCGCATGTTCGGATCCAAGCCTAACCTGCGAATATTTGCTAAACCTATTGAACGAGACAAAAGGATTTTTCCCGTTGGCTCGAAGCTGATTAAATGCCGGTCAAACAACTTGTCTAGATTCGGCGTCAACAAAAGTCCGTTATGTGGGTCGATTCGGGCTTCATTGCTGGCGTCACGCCAAGGTATGACATGCGAGGCAACAAGTGCACTTAGCATGTCGCACTTCGTGACCGCACAACGTTTCCATCTGGCTATCACCCCGTCTCTAAATTTCCCTTGCCCTAGTCGAGCTAGGATGATGGCAGCGCGCGTGGTTTCCGGCAAACCTAGAAAATCAAGATCTGACTCCAGCGCTTTAAGCGCCACCTCCGAATTTGATAAACGATCTTCGTCATCTTCGGCAAGTTCTGTAGCACGGGTCAAGCGGTTCAGTGCTGGCGGTTGCAGCAGGGGCTCGATAGGGCATGCATCAAGCATGCGTATTAGATATAGCTGCCCGAGTTCGAGTTTCCGTTTCCATGAGCGTTCTTTGCCTGTCCAGGTGATTTCCAGTCGCAAAAACAGATCATCAAGCAAATCCAGCTCAGTGAGACGGTTATAAAACTTTCCAATCCGACCAAGGCCTTCAGCTGCGTTCGCGAGGAGACCGAGACTTTCAGCAGTTGCCGAATCCATTGTCTCATCTACTCGCCAAATCCCGACAAGTAAGCCATGTCCAGGTCGGTCTCCGTAAAATCCGACGACGTGGCTTCCTATGGGATAGGCATGGTCTTGTACAGACTGATACAGGGAAAAGGCTTCCGTACCGAAATAAAGGGGCATGTCCCGGTATTCTTTGGAGGTATGGCGCATAAGCCTTACCCCGTCGCTGATCTTGATTCCCCTGCTTTGCAGCAAACTAATAACATCGCCATACTCAAGAGACATTCTGCACGCCCGAAGTTCATTTGTGACGCGGCATTTTATATGACGTGCAGGCGAAAGTAACCAGTTAAAAGGCGTTGTTTTTAAGGGTCCGAAAAATCGCAACGCTGGTCCGTTAGCGGACCCTAATCATGTTGTATTAATGCTCGAAAGCAAAAGAAGTTCAAACGGCTTATGTTCGAAGGGTCGGCATTTATAGCTGCCACTGGATTAGAATTAACCTGGGTCGTGAATGTTGTCAGCGCTGCAACCATGAATGTCTATTAGCTCGGTTTTAATCGCCAGTCGTAGCCCGCTCAACATCAATCAGGTCCTGTAATCGGCTCGTTGCATGGGCTGCTTTCATCTGCCTGCCCACCTCGCCCGGCGCCATGTAGGGGTTGGGCGTGTCGTTGGCCAGGCATTCGTACGATTCCTTGACCGCCTTGTACATGGCAGCAAAGGCGGAACCTGACGACGCGGCGAGGCGGTAGCCGAGCCCGGCCAGGTCGGTGCGTGACAGGGCAAATGTGGAAAAGCCATCACCGGGCGCAAAGATCATGAGCGGCGCGGGCAGGCGTTCGCCCAGGTAGCGCATCTGCTCGGGGTCGCGGGTGTGGACGAAGAGCATGTCGGCGCCGGCTTTGTGGAAGGCTTCGGCGCGGCGCAGGGCGTCATCCATGCCCCCTCCGCGGATGGCATTGGTGCGAGCGATGATGAGGGTGTCGGGATTCTTACGAGCGGCGGCGAGTTCGCGGATTTTCTGGACCATCAGGTCGGAGTCGATGAGGCGTTCCACGCCAAGATGGTGGTGCACGCGGCGGGGCAGGTATTGGTCTTCGACTTCCAGGGCGGCGTAGCCGGCGGCCTCCGACAGGGCCATGGTGCGGTGCATGTGCACCGGGTCGCCCCAGCCGCCGCCTGCGTCGAGCACTAAAGGAATATCGCAGGCGGACCGGATGTCCAGGCCGAGCTGCGCCATTTCATGCAGGCTCAGGTTTGCCTCGGTCACGCATTTCAACCAGCCCAGTGACCCCCCGCTGACGTAGGCGGCGTGAAAGCCGGCGTCTTGCGCCAGGCGGGCCATCATGGGGTTCAGGGCGACGGGAGCAACGATCAGGTCGGTGCCGCCTATCCATTGTTTGAGCGTGTTCAAGTTTGTCTCCGTGATCGGTTTCGTCGATGGCGACGGGGTTTTGACTGACCGCCCACGTCATTCCACCGTGATGCCGCTGGTCTTGATGACCTCGGCCCACTTGCGCGTTTCCTGCTGCATGTAGCGTGCAAACTCCTTGGCGTCGCCCTTGAAGGGTTCGATGCCTTGCGCCGCCAGTTGGTCGCGAACGTCCTGGCTGTCGGTGGCGGCGTCGAGCGCGCCGGACAGTTTCTGCACGACGGGCTGCGGCGTGCCGGCGGGCGCGACAAGACCGAACCAGATGCGCGTTTCGTAGTCCTTGACGCCAGCCTCGGCCACCGTGGGCAGGTCGGGCAACAGCCTGGACCGGGCAAGGCCGGTGGTGGCCAGCGCGGTCAATTTGTTTTCCTTGACGAAGGCCAGCACGGTGGGCGCGGGTGCGAACATGACAGGCACCGATCCGGCGAGCAGGTCGGTGATGACCTGGTTGCTCCCTTTGTACGGAACATGGGTCATTTTGGCGCCGGTGGTCATGCCGAACAGTTCGCCCGACAGATGCGACGTGGTGGCAACGCCGGATGAGGCGAAAAAGATCTTGCCCGGCGCACGCTTGGCGGCAGCGATCAGTTCGGGCACCGAGGTGACGCCCAGGCTCGGCGCGACCACCAGGATGCTTGGCACGGTGGCCGCCAGCCCTACTGGAGTGAAGTCCCGGAACATGTCGACCGGCACGTTCTTGAGCAGCGCCGGGTTGACCGAGTTGGAGTTGCCCGCCATGAAGAGCGTGTAGCCGTCGGGCGCGGCGCGCGCGACCTGGGCTGCGGCAATGTTGGTACTGGCGCCGGGTTTGTTCTCGACCACCGTGGGCTGGCCGAGCAGATCACTCATTTTGTTCGCGATGATGCGTGTGGCGACGTCGGTCGCGCTGCCCGGCGGAAAGCCGATGACGATCTTGACAGGGCGATCGGGAAAGGGGGCGTCGGCAGCGTGGCCGACGGCAAGCACGGACGCGGCAAGGCCCGCGGCGATGCCTTGGTAAAGCAGTCTCATGATGCGTGTCTCCTGTGGCGCAGGCTCTGCGTCCCGCTACGGCGGATTATGGCTTTTTTCTTAGCTGTGTCAGCAATTATTATGTCGGGAACAAGGGGTTAACCCAAGGAGATCACCATGGAAACGAACCAGTTGCATCGCGGCCGGTTGATCGATCATCTGCAACTTGTCGTGGCCGATCTGCCGGCCAGCCAGCGTTTTTACGAGGCGGTGCTCGCCGTCCTGAACGTGCCGATAGGTGGAACGGGGCCGGGGTATTTCTGGGCAGATGAATTGTTTGTGTCGTCAGCCGACAGCGAGGCGGCGCAGGGCAAGCTGACCGGCCGTCATCACCTGGCGTTCCAGGCGGACGGCACCGCGATGGTGGACGCCTACTACCAGGCGGCACTGGCCAACGGCGGCACCGACAACGGTGCGCCGGGATACCGACCGTATCACCCCGGCTATTACGGCGCATTCGTGCTCGACCCGGACGGCAACAACATCGAGGCGGTACATCACGGCGCCGCGACCCGGAACGCGCCGTCGGTGACCGTGACGTTCTGAGCACGGCATTGCCAGCGGTTGTGCCCCCATGAGGCGGCGCGCAACCCGCCGCTTGCCATGCCGCGCGCTTCAGCTCGCTTCCAGGACCGACAGGATGTTTCCGGCCGGGTCCTTGAACCACGCGATGACCGGCCCGCCGTTGTCGCGGCTGATGCCTTTGGCGTCGGTCCGGATCTCGGGCCGATCGTAGTGTTCGAAGACGACGCCTTTCTTGACCAGCGCGTCGACGGCAGCGTCGACGTCCGGCACCGCAAAGTTGAGGATGGTGAAGGTGGCCGGGACGTGGTCTGCCTTCGGGTAGCAGATGACGCTGCTGCCACCGGGCAGATGGATCTGGGCAATGCCGTTTTCTTCGGCGGCGTCCAGTTCCAGGACGTCGCGGTAGAAGGCGACGGTGCGCCGGACGTCGGGGGCAGAAAAGCCGCCGAACGCGTGGCTGTGGGCGAGTATGCCGGCCATGATGGATCTCCTTGCGGTGTATGCGTCACCTCTACGACGATCGGCTAATACGATAATCGACAGGTTTGATGAAGAGCCTGCGGCCTGCGACCGCGCGGTCAAGGCTCCGTGGTCAATCCGACTTTCTTCCCGCTGCGTCTTGCCGTCAAGCGTTGACGTCCGGCCGGCCCGGCGGGTCGACCGCTGTCGCGCTCGGCCGCTTGCAGGAATTCCACGAAGGCCGTAGCTGCGGGCGACAAGGACACCCCCGCCCGGTGCACGATCGCCACGTCGCGCTGCACCACGGGTTGTTCCAGCGATTTCCATGCGGTCGTTTGCGCATCGGCCAAGGCCGTGGCGTAGCCGGGCACGACCGCAACGCCCAGGCCCGCGCCCACCATCCCGATCAGGGTGCCCACATAGGTGGCTTCAAACGCCGGCGAAAGACTGATGCCGGCGTCGGCGCATCCGCGCTCGGCCAGGTCCCGGAAGACACTGCCGCGGGGAAGGGCGAGCGTGGGCACGTCGGCCAGCTGCCGCCACGCCAGCCTGCGCACCCGGGCGAACGCATGGTCTTTCGGGAATACAGCCACCAGCGATTCACGAAACAGGAGCACCCGGCCCAGGTCCGGTTCGCTGTCGTCAAAGGTGCCGATGCCGATGTCGGCCGCGCCGCTCTTGACGCGCGGCAGCACCTCGTCGGGCAGCGAGTCGCGCAAGGCGAGTTCGATGCCGGGGTAGCGCTTGCGAAAGCCCGCAAGGACGCGAGGCAGATAGGTGCTCGACAGGACCAGCGGCGCCGCGACCACCACGCGGCCCTTCTGCTGGGCCACCAGTTGATCCACGTTGGCGATGGCGTGGGTCAGGTCGTCCAGGATGCGTTCGGCGCTTGACAGGAATTCGATGCCGACCGCGGTGGGACTGACGCTGCGAGTGGTGCGGTCGATCAACCGCGTGTCCAGCGCGGTTTCAAGCTCGCGTATGAGCAGGCTCAGCGCGGATTGCGTCAGGTGCATGGCCTGGGCGGCTTTGGTGAAGCTGCCCAGGCGGGCAACGTGAACGAAAGCCTGTAGTTGTCGAACGGTCAGATTCATGAGCTCTGCTCATTGAAATATAAGAAAGATTCGTTTGAATTATAAATCCTCCAGCCTTGTAATGGCGGTGCAGGCAGCGCGTCGAAGCAGACAGCGCGACGCACTACCCGGCGACCACGGCGCACGGCGCACGGAACGCACACAACGAGCAGGGCGCAAGAACGCCTTGCCAATCAAGGAGACGACATGAACACTCGACACGCAGGGATCGTCATGGCTGCGGCCATGGCGCTTGCACCGGTGGCTGCGACGGCCCAGGACGCCTTTCCCTCCCGGCCCATCAAAATCACCGTAGGATTCCCGGCAGGCAGTTCTACCGACGTCGCCACGCGCGTGATCGCGAACAGCCTGGCCGAAACTCTGGGCCAGTCGGTGGTGGTCGAGAACAAGCCGGGTGCGAGCAGCGACATCGCGGCACGGCAAGTGGCGGCCGCACCGCCGGATGGGTATTCCTTGTTCGTTGTCACGATTGCCAATGCCATCAATACCAGCTCGAAGAGCGCATCGTTCATCGACGTGACGCGCAGCTTCGCGCCGGTTGCCATGATGGGCAACGTGCCGAACGTACTGGTGGCGCACCCGTCATTGAAGGTCAAGACGGTGCCCGAGTTGATCGCGGCGGCCAAGGCCAAGCCGGGCGGTATCACGTTCGCGTCATCGGGCAACGGCACATCGCCGCATCTGGCGGGTGAACTCTTCGCGTCGATGGCCGGGGTGCAGCTGCTGCATATCCCGTATCGGGGCAGTTCGCCCGCCGTGGCCGATCTGCTGGGCGGTCAGGTGGCGATCATGTTCGGTCCGGCGTCGACGGTGCTGCCCCACATCCAGGCCGGCAAGCTGGAAGCATTGGGCGTGGCCAGCCCCTCTCGCACAGCGACCTTGCCGAACGTGCCCACCATCGCCGAGGCGGGATTGAAGGGCTTCGATTCGTCAGTGTGGTTCGGACTGGCTGCGCCGGTCGGCACGCCCGAGGCCGTGACGCGCAAGCTGGCCGAGGCGGTCAAGACTGCAGTGAGCGCCACCACGGTCAAGGCGCAGTTTCAGGCGCAAGGCATTGAACCGGTCGATGCAGGCCCCGCGCCGTTCGGCCGCTATATCGCTACGGAAGTGGACAAGTACGCCAAGGTCATGCAGACCGCGGGCGTGAAACTGGATTGATGGATTTTTAGGAGTCGAATGATGGCGAAAGTCACGATTGCAGAATGCCGTACGTTTTTTCTTGCGGTCACCGAGAAGGCCGCCGAGATGGGTGTGCCACTGTCGATGGCGGTGGTCAGCGCAGAAGGGCATCTGATCGCGCTTGAGCGGATGGACGACGCGGGCTTCATTACGCCCGATACGGCGCGCGCCAAGGCGTACACGGTGGCGGCATTCCGGTCCATGAGCCCGCGCTTCCAGGACGGCTTGATCATCCAGCAATGGTTCAAGGAACGGAATCCCCAGATGATGATGAACGCGTCAGTGTTCTCGAATGGACAAATCGTCGCGTCGGGCGGCTGCGCGCCGATCTTCAAGGGCGACGAGATGGTGGGCGCCTACGGCATCAGTGGGGCGACATCGGACCAGGATGAGATCATCGGGCAATATGCGCGCGCCGCGGTCGGGTGGAATCACAAGCCGGAGAATGACGACACGCCTGAGTCAGTCAAGCAGCATATCAACGAAATTTATGGAAAGGTTGGCCTGGACACGCGGGCGCTGTAACGGAACGTCGAGGACAAGGCAGCCGTACGAGGCCGGGCGCATCCCTTGATGCACCGGTGTTTGCCGGGCTTTCGTCTTGCCATCGTCATCTGCGGGAACGATACTTGCTCGGCCGCCACTGCCACCGCGTGTTGCATGGTGCAGTGCGCGGTCCCACCCGTATCCCAAGGAGCAGTCCATGTTTTCTCTTATCGGCACCATCATCGTAGGATTTGTCGTTGGCCTAATTGCACGCGCGGTAAAACCGGGCGATGACAAGCTGGGCTGGGTCATGACGATCGTGCTGGGTATCGCTGGCGCGCTGGTGGCCGGTTATCTGGGCCGTGCACTGGGATGGTATGGCGAAGGCGAACCTGCTGGCTGGATTGCGTCGGTGGTCGGTGCAGTCATCCTGCTGGTGATCTACAGCATGGTGCGCCGCCGCGCCTGAGCATCACATGCCGGCGGCGCCAGGGCGCGCCGGCAGGTAAGAAAGGGAGGCTTCGGCCTCCCTTTTTTATGGGTGTGTCGCAACGACGCGGCAGGCCCGGCGTGCTTGGTCAGGTGCCTACGCGTTCACATCGCCGGGTGTGGTGAATAAGTACCGGTGGATGTCGCGGCGATGCCGTCCGAAAGTCTTGGCCTGCCATGACGCAGCCACGGCGTCGTGGTCGGCCAGGGTCATGGCGCGAATCTGCATACGGGTGCTCCGGACTGGAAACGAAGGGAAGGCGGTCAGCCTGGCAGAACGGCGGTCCGGCGGACAAAACGGGCAGGAAGCGCGGCGTCTGCAGCATTGCCTGCTGTGCTGTCAGCATATATAGTTTTCCCGCCATGGACATTAGCAAACTCGACCTCAACCTGCTTCCGGTTTTCGAAGCGCTTTACATCGAACGGAACGTGACGCGTGCGGGTCGGCGCGTCGGTCTGTCTCAACCTTCCATGAGCAATGCGCTGGTGCGGCTACGCACGCAGTGCGGCGATCCGCTGTTCGTGCGGACCCAGGCGGGCATGGAGCCGACACCTTTCGCCACGGACCTGTCGGTGAATGTGCTGCGTGCGCTGGAACTGGTGCGCAACGGACTGGAGCAGGCGACTGGTTTCGATCCGGCGACCACGACCCGCAGCTTTACCTTGCTCATGTCCGACTTTGCGCAGTTCCTGGTCCTGCCGCCCCTGGTCGCGCGGCTCAAGCGGGAAGCGCCGGGCGTCAACCTGCATGTCAGCAACATTCCGCGCGATCAGTATCGGGGCGCGCTGGAAAGCGGTGATGCCGATCTGGCCGTGGGCAATCTGCAGGAACTGCAAAGCGGCTTCTATCAGTCCGGCCTGTGGGTGGACAAGCATGTCTGTGTGATGGGCCGGGACTTTCGCAAGGCGGGCGCGAACATCACGCTGGAGGAATACATTGCCGCGCGGCACCTGGTGGTGTCGGCCAATCGCACGGACCTGGGTATCGACCAGGAGCTGGACAAGCAGGGCAGCCGCCGTGACGTGGCGCTGAGCGTGCCGAACTACCTTGTGCTGGCGACCGTGATGGCGCAGTCCGATCTGGTGGTAACGGTGCCCGAGGTGATCGCGCATGCCGTCACTGCGTCAAAGGGCGTGACGTGGTGCCCGCTGCCTTTCGAGACACCCCACTCCCACATCCGCCAGTTCTGGCACGGGCGCTTTCATGAGGACACGGCCAATACGTGGTTGCGCAGTCATATCGCCGCGCTGCAGATCGGCGCAACGCTGCGCAAGGTGGGGGAGGAGAGTCGATCGGGCGGCGCGGTGGCGTGACCCCTACTTGCCGAACTCCAGCGACACGTTTGCCTTCCTGGCGATCCCTTCCCATCGGGCATATTCCGCATCGTTCAGGCGCGCGAAGGCGTTCGCATCGAGCGGCCGCGGCTCGAAGCCTGCCGCTTCGACCTTGGCCTGCATGTCGGGCGCCTTCAGCCCTTCCGAGATGTCCTTGCCCAGTTGCGCGACGATGCCCGGGGGCATTTTCGACGGGCCATAGATCCCCAGCCAGCTCGTGACCGAAAAGTCGGCGATTCCGGCTTCTCCCATTGTCATGACATTGGGTAGGTGCCTGGAACGATAGGAGCTTGTCACCGCCAGGGCCTTGAGCTTCCCTGCTTTCAGGAGCGGAAGCACCGGCGGCAGGTTCGAAAAACAGAAGTCGAGGTTGCCATTGACGGTGTCCACCAAGGCCTCGTTGCTGCCCTTGTACGGCGCATGCATCAGGGTCAGCCCGGCGGTCAGCGCGAACAGTTCGGTCGTCAGGTGCGACGACGTGCCCAGGCCATTGGTACCATAGCCCAGCGGCTTGGACGAACGTTTGGCGTAGGCGATGAGCTCGGCCACGCTGTTGGCAGGATGCGACTGGGCAACCACCAGCACGTTGACGAATTCGGCCACCTGCGCCACCGGCACGAAGGACGCCTTGATGTCCAGCGGCAGGTTGCGCACCGTGACCGGCAGGATGACGTTGCCGCCCAGGCCGCCCACGATCAGCGTGTAGCCATCGGCGGGTGCATGGGCGACGTACTGCGCGCCGATCACGCCGCTGCCGCCGGCGCGGTTCTCGATGACGGCCGGCTGACCATACTTCCGGAAAAGGATGTCGCCCACGATGCGCGCGGCGACGTCGGTCACGCCGCCGGCCGTGTACGGCACGACAATACGCAAGGGACGGGTGGGATAGGTCTCTTGCGCGAAGACGGGCAGGTCCCAGGCGAGGGCTGCCGTGCTACCAATGACTTTCAGTACGGTTCGACGATCCATGGTGCCTCAAAGCAATTGAAGGTTCCTAACGTGCCGCCGCAGCTATCGGATGAACTGGTCGACGTAGTCCTCGCCCAGGCCCACGTCGCGGTAGTGCTTGCGGCACATGTCGATCTTGTTGAAGACATCTTCATAACCGACCTGGCGGCCCGCGTCATCGAGATAGATCATGGCGCCGCTGACATTGAAAAACGTGATCATCTCGTCGCTCTCGTTGTCGGCGTCAACGACCAGGGTGTGGATCTCGCCGGGCGGCTCGAACGCGAAGGTGCCGGCGGACGCGACCCAGTCGTGTTCCAGGTAGCGCCACGACCCCTTGATGACGTAGGCGAACACCGGCGCGGGGTGGATGTGGCGGCTCAGCACGCCCGAACGGCGGACGCGCAACAGATTGCACCAGCCCCCGGACAGCGTGTTGAAGAACAGTGGCCGGAACCAGACGTTGGGCGCCTGGAGCACCCAGACGCGCTCGTCCGACGGAATGGCTTCGATGGCGACTTCCGGCTGGATGCCGGTCATCTGCTGCAGGATCTGACTCATGGCAATGCGTGTCCTTGAAGATAGGTGACCGGAACGACCTGGCAGGCGATCAGGCGGCGCGGCGTTGGGCAGCGGTCCACGTGTCGGGGTTGACCATGGCCTTTGGCGGGGTGCCGCCCAGCGCGTCGAGCAGGTTGGCAACGGCCAGGTCCATCATGGCGCGGCGGGTTTCGACCGTGCCGCTGCCGACGTGGGCCTGCAGGACCACGTTCGGGAGGCTGCACAGCGGGCTGTCGGCGGGCAGGGGTTCCTTTTCCATGACGTCGAGCCCCGCGCCCGCGATCTTGCCTTGCTGCAGATGCGCGATCAGCGCCGCTTCGTCGACCACCGGGCCGCGTGCCGTGTTGATGAGGTAGGCCGTGGGCTTCATCAGCTCCAGTTCTGCCTTGCCGACGGCGCCGCGGGTTTCCGGCGACAGCGGAATGTGCACGCTGATGACGTCGGACTGGCTGAACAAGGCGTCGCGCTCGACATAGGTCGCCAGGCCTTCGGCTTCGGCGGCCTCGTCGCGGCGACGGTTGTGATAGACAACCTTCATGTCGAAGGCCTTGGCAGTGCGGGCCACCAGCGTGCCGATGCGGCCCATGCCGAGCAGGCCGAGTGTCTTGCCGGCGATGTCCATGGTCAGCGGCGCGGCGCCCTTGGTCCATGCGCCACTGCGCACGAAGGCGTCGCCAGCGACCATGCCGCGCGCCAGGCAGATCAGCAGGCCGATGGTCAGGTCCGCCACGGCGCGGTCCAGCACGCCCGGCGTGTTGCAGACAAGGACCTCGTGCTCGGACGCCATTGGCACGCTGATGTTGTCGAAGCCGACCGCATAGTTGGAAACCACGCGCAGCTTGGGCAGGGCGGCCAGCTGGTCCTTGCCGATCGATGTCTTGAGGGTGCACAGCACCCCTTCGATCAGGGCACGGTCGGCGGCCGGCACGCCTTCGCTCAAGGACGTGCCGGGCGGCAGGTCGATGATGCGGCAGGCGGCGGCGACTTTGGCACGCAGGTCGGCCGGCAGGGTGGCGCTGATGACGACGGTAGGTTGGGATGAAGGCATGGTTCCTCGCAATGAATGGGAGTGAATCGTTGAATCGGGTAACTCGTTGCAGGTGTCAAACAACGAGTTGCGGGCAGGCACTGCGGATCAAGGCGCCGTGTAGGCCGTCTTGACGGTGGTGTAGAACTCGGCGGCGTAGGTGCCTTGCTCGCGCGAGCCGTAGCTTGACCCCTTGCGGCCGCCAAAGGCTGCGTGGTGGTCGGCGCCGGCCGTCGGGCAATTGACGGTGACCAGGCCCACTTGCGCGTGGCGTTTGAAGTGGGTGGCGTGTTTGAGCGAGCCAGTGCAGATGCCGGCCGACAGGCCGTACTCGGTGTCGTTGGCCACGGCCAGCGCTTCCTCGTAGCTGTCGACGGGAATGACCGCCGCCACGGGCCCGAAGATCTCTTCCCGGCACACACGCATGCTGTTGTCGCAATCGGTGAGCAGGGCAGGCGAGAAGTAGAAGCCGTCGGTATCCCGGCGCAGCCGCTCGCCGCCCTGGACGAGCGTGGCGCCTTCGTCCCGGCCGATGCGCAGGTAGTCTTCGTTCTGCTGCAATTGGCGGGCATCGACGACCGGGCCGATGTCCGTGCCCGGCAGCAGGGCATTGTCGGTGCGCAGGCTGGCCATGCGGGCCTTCATCGCCGCCACGAACCGGTCATGGATGCCCCGCTGCACGATGAGGCGGCTCGACGCCGTGCAACGTTGCCCGGTCGAAAAGAAGGATCCCTGCACGGCGCAATCCACGGCGCGTTCGATGTCGGCATCGTCCAGAATCACGAGCGGGTTCTTGCCGCCCATCTCCATCTGCACCTTGGCCAGACGCCGCATGGCGGCCTCGGCAATACGTTTGCCGGTGGCGGCCGAGCCGGTAAAGCTGATGGCCGCGACGCGCGGATCATCCAGGATGGCCTGGCCCACCACTGCGCCGCGGCCCATGGTCAGGTTGAAGACGCCGGGCGGCACGCCACTACGGCTGATGATGTCGGCCAGCGCCCAGGCGCATCCGGGCACAAGATCGGCAGGCTTGAGCACGACCGTGTTGCCGAAGGCCAGCGCGGGCGCGATCTTCCAGGCCGGGATGGCAAGCGGAAAATTCCAGGGCGTGATCAGCCCGACGACACCGACCGGTTCGCGGGTGATGTCGACGTCGACGCCGGGACGCAGCTGCGGCAGCCGATCGCCCCGCAGGCGGACGGCCTCGGCGGCAAAGAAGCGGAAGATGGTGCCGGCGCGCCAGGCTTCGCCCGTGGCTTCGGCCAGGGTCTTGCCCTCTTCGCGGGCCAGCAGGCGGCCCAGTTCGTCCTTGCGGGCGATTAGTTCAGTGCCGATGGCGTCGAGCATGTCGGCGCGCTGCAGCGCCGTCGTGCTTCCCCAGGCAGGCGCTGCCGCCTCGGCAGCGGCAATGGCATCGTCCACCTGCGACAGGGTCGCTTGCGTGTAGATCCCGACAACGTCGGCGGTGTCCGACGGATTGATGTTGCGGGTGATGCCGTCACCTTCGACCCAGTGTCCGGCAATGTAGTTGGCGTGCATGGCGAATCCGCAAAAGAAGTTAAGGAAGGACGACCTCGATCAGCTTCGGGCCGGGCTCGGCCATGGCGCGCCGGAATGATGCGCGCAGTTCCGCGACCGTCCCGACGCGGTCCGCCTTGACGCCGAAGCCGCGCGCCAGGTGCACCCAGTCGATGTCGGGCCGCGACAGGTGCAGCAGGTCGGTCACGGCAGGGCTGACCAGCTCGTAGCCGTTGCGGCGCATTTCATTGAGCAGGATGTTGTAGCGACGGTTGGAGGCGATCAGGATGGTGGCGTCCACGCCTTCGCGCGCCATCGACCACAGGGTCTGGATCGTGTAGAGCGCGCTGCCGTCCGACTGCAGGCCGATGACCTTGCGGTCGGGCGCCGCGATGGCTGCGCCAAAGGCCGCCGGAATGCCCTGGCCGATGGCGCCACCTGTGAGGACGATGGTCGAATGGCGCTGCGCTTCGGCTGCGATGGCGTTGAACGGAAAGGCCAGTGTCTGCCCTTCGGCCGACACGATGGCGTTGGCGGGCAGGTTGGCCGCCACTACGCGCGCCGCCGATTCAGCGGTCAGGGTGTTGTCGCGATCGTGGTCTTGCGCCGGGGCGGGCGCCTGCAGGGATTGCACGGGCAGACGCAAGGTGTCGGCCAGTGCGCGCAGCACGCCGTGCGCGCCTTCGCTGCCGCCGCACAGGGGCACGGTGCGGCCGGGGTCGCCCAGAAAGCTGGGATAGCCGGGCGCACCGAAAAACGCGACCGGACGTTTGGCGCCGATCAGTGCGACGCAGTCAAAGCCAAGCAGGTACGGGTGCGCCTGTTCGGCCGACGGGTTGAAGCGCCGGATGGCCGGCAGCCCGCCGCCATGTTCGCTGCGCGCGGGAAAGGTCTCGCCCACGATCTCGACATGGCTCAGGGAACGCAAGCGCAGGGCTTCGATCAACGCGGCTTCGTGCAAGGCATCGGCGCCCAGCAGCAACAGGGTGCGTTTGCCCGCAGCGATGCCGGCTGCGACGCGGTCGATCGCGGCGCCATCCATCGGCGTGTCGATCGGCTTGGCGACGGCGGCGTGCAAAGGGGCATCCATGGCGGCGGCCTGCAGGTCCATTGGCAGGATCAGGCTGTGGATGCCGCCGCCGGGCGCCACGACGTTGTCGAGCGACTGACGTGTCACGGACGCCAGGGACGCGACCGAGTCCGCACGATAGACGCCCGCGGACACAGGCCGCGCCAGCGACTCGATGTCGCTGTTCAGTGGCGGGTCGGCCTCGATGTGCCACGACATGTGTTCGCCGATGACGTTGTAGATGGCGGACCCCGCACGCCGTGCGTTGTGCAGGTTGGCGATGGCATTGGCAAATCCGGGGCCCAGATGGGTCAGCGTCATGGCCGGCTTGCCGCTGATGCGGTAGTAGCCATCGGCCGCGCCGGAACAGACGCCTTCGAACAGGGTCAGGATCGGCCGCACTTCGGGCACCGCGTCCATCCCTGCAACGAAGGGCAGTTCGGTCGTGCCTGGGTTGGCAAAGCACACGGTCAGGCCGGATGCCGCGGCGCTGCGCAGCATCCAGTGCGAGCCGGTTTGTGCGCCGGGCGGGGTGCCTGCCTGTGTGCCGGCCTGGCCGCTGGCCTGGGATGGAACCGTTGAAGCAGCAGGGGTCGTCATGCGGTGTGCTCCCGGCGCAGCACGTTGGCCAGCGCGGTATCGAGGATGTCGAGCGCTTCGTTGAAGATGCCGACCGGCGTGTTGAGCGGGAACAGGAAGCGGATGGCATTGCCATAGCTGCCGCAGGTCAGCAGGATCAGGCCGGCTTCAAGTGCTTCCATGCGCAACGCCTGCGCCATGGCGGCAGACGGCTTGCCCTGCTCGTCGCTGAATTCCATGGCGATCATGGGGCCCAGGCCGCGCACGTCGGTGATCTCCGGATGACGTTCCTGAGCGCGCGCGAGGCGCTGGCGCAGGGTGCGGGCCAGTTGATTGCCGTGCTCCAGCAGGGCTTCCTTCTCGAATACATCCAGGACGGCATGGGCCGCCGCAATGGCCAGCGGGGCGCCGGCATAGGTGCTGCCGAGGCCGCCGGGTGCGGGGGCGTCCATGACGGAGGCGCGGCCGACCACGCCCGACAGGGGCATGCCACCGGCCAGGCTCTTGGCCACCGTGGTGATATCGGCGGCGACGCCGAAGTGTTCCATCGCGAACATGGTGCCGGTACGGCCGACGCCGCACTGGATTTCGTCGGCGATCAGGAGGATGCCGTGGGCATTGCACAGCGCGCGCAACTGGCGCATCAGGCTGACGGGCGCGGGATAGAAGCCGCCTTCGCCCTGCACGGGTTCGATGATGATGGCGGCCACCCGTGATGCTTCGACGTCGTATCGGAACAGGTCGTGGATGGCGGCCATCGTGTCCGCCACTGCTGCATCGGTCCCTGCGGTGGGGAAGGGCGCGCGATACACATCGCCCGGCAGCGAGCCAAAGCCGATCTTGTACGGTGCGACCTTGCCGGTCAGCGCCAGGCCCATCATCGTGCGGCCGTGAAATGCGCCGTTGAAACTGATGACGGCGGGCCGGCCGGTGGCGGCGCGCGCGATCTTTATCGCATTTTCGACGGCCTCGACTCCGGTCGTGAAGAACACCGTCTTTTTGGGAAAATCGCCGGGAACCATCGCGTTCAGGCGTTCGGCCAGGGTGATGTATTCCTTGTAGGGGAGCACCTGGTAGCAGCTGTGCATGAAGCGGCGCGCCTGATCGACCACCGCGGCTTCGACACGCGGATGCCGGTGGCCGACGTTCAGCACGCCGATGCCGCCCGCAAAATCTATGTAGCGCTTGCCGTTTTCATCAAACAGCTCCGTACCCTGCGCATGGGACGCATACACGTCGGTTGCGATTCCCACACCGCGCGGGCATGCCGCGTCTTTCCTTTCATTCCAAGCCACGCTCACGACCTTCTCCCGATAATCGTATTGACGTACATGTCGTACTGGCCAATGTCCTGCTGGCCGATGTGTTGCTGGCCGATGTATTGCAGGCCGATATCTGCCGATGTCCTACAAACCAAGCTGTTCCGACGGGACGCGCACCACGATGCCGTCCAGGCTGTCATCCATCACGATCTGGCAAGCCAGGCGGCTGCCTTCCGTGCGCTCGGGCACGATGCCGAGGAGGGCGCTCTCCGAAGCATCGGCCGGCTTGAGCCGCGCGAGCCATGCGCCATCGACCTGCACATGGCAGGTGCCGCAGATCGCGCCGCCGCCGCATTCGGCGTCGATGCCGCCGATCTCGTCGCGGCGCGCCCCTTCCATCAGGGTCCAGCCTTCGGGAATGTCGACCGTCTCGCGCTCGCCATCGGGTTGTTCGAAAATCGCACTAGGCATGCTGGGGCTCCGTGGACAAGGTGGTGCACGCCGGCGTCTCCATGGATATCGGCGCGGCAATCATTCGGGTTTTCTGAACGAAGTCGACCGGGCTGTCGACCGCTTCGACGGCGCGCAGCGCACCCTGCTGGAACCGTTCGACCACCCAGCCGCGGTCGGTATGGGTGACGTGATCGTCGATGGGCGCATCGAGCAGCACGAGGCCCGCCATCTGCAGGCGCTTGCCGCATTGCTCGGACCAGAAGGTGGGCGGACGCACGGCCGCAACAGGTTTGCCTGCCAGTTGCGCGGCGACGGTGCGCGCCTGGAACAAGGCGTTCTGCACGCTTTCGATCCGGCAGCGGCGCTGGCCGTGGTGGCTATGGGCATTGGCGCAATCGCCGATCGCAAACAGGCCGGATGCCGAGGTCTGGCACAGGGCGTCGACTTCGATGCCATCGTGGCAACGAATGCCGGCGGCCTCGGCCAGTTCGGTATTGGGTACCGCGCCAATCGACACGAGCAGCAGGTCGGCTTCGTGCTCCGCGCCATCGGCCAGGGTGATCCGCCAATCCCCAGGCCCGCCTTCGCAGCGCGCCACCGCGACACCGGTAAACAGGGCAACGCCCGCGTCGCGATGCAACGCGGCAAAACGCGCTTCGGTATACGGCGAGACCTTGCCACCCATCAGCCGGCCGTTTTCCAGCACGGTGACATGCAAGCCCAGCTTGGCGGCCGTCGATGCGATTTCCAGTCCCAGATAGCCGGCGCCGATGACGACGAGTCGTTGACCAGGCACCAGTTCGGGCTTGAGCCGCAGGGCATCGTCCAGTGTGCGGATCGCGTGGACCTGCATGGCGTCCATGCCAGGCAACAACCGGGCACGGCCACCCGTGGCAAGAATGCAGTCGCTGTAGTGCAGTGCTTCGCCGCCGGCCAGGTGCACGGTGCGTGATGCCGTATCGAGCCGCGCGACACGCTCGCCACGCCGAAGCGTGATGCGGGCCTTGTCGAAGGCCGCCATCGGCTTGAGTTGAACGCGCTCAATATCGAGCGCGTCCGACAACATGGCCTTGGACAGCGGCGGGCGCTCGTAAGGCAAATGAGGTTCGTCGCCGATCAGGAGGATGTCCTGCGGTACGCCGGCCTGGCGCAGCGCAAACGCGCATTCGACACCGGCATGGCCGGCTCCGATCACGATGACTGGCAAGGGATTCATGGGCACTCCACAAAAGACGGAAAACTTTACGGCGGCATGACAGGTGGCGGCGGGACCTGACGGCCACAGGGCCTGCGACCGCGCCCAGGTACGGACGCGCGCCGTCCCCGCCCGCGTGACATGGCGCAGGAGACGTCATGCCTTGGAAACAGCGGACCTGCAGCCCGAATGCGTGGTGGACGCGGCGCCTAGAAAAAGACCGTCAGCGCCTTGCCGAGCAGCACCGTCTGATCCAGGTAGATCTCGCGGCGCCGGACCTGCAGCCCGTTGTCGGTGCGCCGCAGGGTGTCGACACGCTTGCCGACGAACCATGCGACTTCGCCTTCCAGCCGGTTCTGATAGACGATGAAGCGGCACTTGCTGCGCACCTCATTGGCTGCCAGCGTCTGGCCTTCCGGTGCGCCAAGCAGGCGCACGTTGGTGATCAGGTGCGACGTCCGCGAGGCCGGCTCTTCGGCCCAATGGATGCCGGTGTTGATCTGCGCGACACGCTGGCGCAGCGTCTCGATGCCTTCGTCGAACCACGCGACGTCAAGCCCTTCGCGGGTGTATTCCTGTTCGCGGGCATCGCGCCGTACGTTGCGCACGACGGGCATCCAGTAGCGGATGTCTTCAGCAAGCAAGGTCAGCCATTCGTCGTAACGGCGTTCGTCCAGCAGGTCGGCTTCGCGATAGAAGAACTGTTCGATTTCCTGCTGTACCGAGGCCGGTTCGATGTCCAGATAGGTCTGTGTCATGTCTCGTCCTCAGTCGTTCGCGCCGGCCATCAGGTCGGTCCACGATGTGCCCGCCATGAAGGCAGCCCAGCGCACGTAATAGTTGCGATTGGTCTCTTCTGTGAATTCGCCGGTGGTGACGGCGCCCTTCAGCCCCGGAACCGGCTGCTCGTGGCCCATGCCCATCTGGTAGTTGTAGGCCAGGGTGCGGGCGATGGTGCCAGTGCTGGATTCGGTGGCATAGCACCAGTTTTCCATGTCGTCCGACTCGGTCATGCCGCCCGGGCCCGAGTACCGCAGGTAGTAGGCGCGCGCGGCTTCCTTCACGGCAGCAGGCGCATCCTTGTCGACCAGGTAGATGCGCCACATTTCGGTTTCGGTCGCGCTGATCGGATGGAAGACGGCGATGGTGCGCGGCTGGCGGCCATGGATCGCCATGTTCGGGAAGATGGTGCCCACGCTGTGCAGCACGCGCATTTTTCCGCCCAGGCGTTGTTCGCGGTCTTCATAGACCTGGCGGTAATAGGCTTCGACTTCCGGATACTTGCCGTACAGGGGCGCGTAGGGATTTTCTTCGGTGTACGGCGCGCGGCCGACCAGGCCATGCCCCAGGTTCTTGAACGAAATCGACACGCGGTTGGGGGTCGGATCGCGGCGGCCCTTGCCACCCGGGCCGATGCCCACGATATCGACCGAGCGATGGCTGATGTCGTGATACAGGTCGGCGTTGAAGTTTTCGGCGGCGGTTTTCCAGTTGCACGGAATGCGCCACTTTTGCACGCCACCAATCATTTCCGATCCACCTTCGCGGCCGTCGCGATGGTCCAGGGCGAAGTCCAGATACAGCCTCATGTCGCCCAGGTAGTCCTCGAACGAGGGGGCGTCGGCGTCCCATGTGGCCCAGATTGAGCCTTTGTAGTTCACCACCTTGGCGACGGTTTTCAGGCCCCAGGCCTGCTTGTCGAGTTCGGAAAAGTAGTGCGTCTTGTAGCCCGGCACGCCAACCAGTTCCCCTGCTTTTTCGACCAGGCGGCCGTCGGTGGAGTAGCTCCAGCCGTGATAGGGACAGGTGAACGTGCGGTTGTTGCCGTGGTCATAGCGGCACAGTTTCATGCCGCGATGCAGGCAGCTATTGAGCAGCACCTGGATCTCGCCCTGGCGGTCGCGGGTCAGGATGACGGAGTCGGTGCCCATGCGGCTGACGAAGTAATCGTCGGGATTCGGGACCATGCTTTCATGGCCGACGAAGAGCCAGGCACGACTGAAAATCTGCTCCATCTCCTGCGTAAAAATGGTGTCGTTGACGTAGACCTCGCGGCTGACAGTGCCGGTTTCGCCGTCGACGAGGTTGCGTAGGGACGCCTGGCTCATGCTCTTTCTCCGTGGTATCCGACGGATGACGATGCGACCGTCATCGTTCTGTCGTACTGGAGGCTAAGGTAGGCCGGGTGCCTGGCACTGTCTACGCATCGCCCGCCATACCCTCTATGGCTGGCGCGAATGACCGGGCGAAAACCGCGCTGCAGCGCGGTCTGGTCTAGCGGGTGGGCGTGTCCTCGATGCCGGATCGGCGCGCGATATACCGGGCAAGGCCGGGGCCGATCAGCAGGACGACCACAAAACGGCCAGTCTGCATGGCCATGACAAATGGCATGTCGACGTTGCTGGAGGCCGCAATGATGGCGACGGAATCCGCGCCCCCCGGGCTGGTGGCCAGGTAGGCGGTGAGCGGGTCGATGCCGGCGAACACGACGAGCATGACGGCAAAGCCGCCGCAAACAGTGATCAGCGTGACGACGGCGATCAGGACTTGGGGCAGCGTCTTCATGGCGTAGCTGAGGATGGGGCGGGTAAAGCGCAGGCCAATGCTCCAGCCCACCAGGCCATAGGCCAGCGCAAGCAGCCAGGGCGGCAGCACCAGCGTCATCCCGAACACGTTCTGCAGGACGATGCCAACCACCATGGGCACCAGTAGCGGGCCGGCCGGGATACGCAGTCGCAGCGCCAGCCACGCACCGCCCGCAGCCAGCGCAAGCGTCTTGGCAAAGTCGATGAGGCTCAGCGGCGGGAACCACAGGATGTGCGCGACCGGCGCAGTGGCCGCGACATTGGCGTCGCTGACCCAGAGGCGCGTCAGTGTGGAGGCGACGATGGCGACCAGCACCACCCGCACATACTGCATGAACGCGACCAGGCGGAAATCGGCGCCATAGGCTTCTGCCATCAGGGTCATGGCTGACGCCGCGCCAGGGAATGCGCCCCAGATGGACGTGGTGCCGGGCAGGACCTGCCAGCGGGTCATGAGCCATCCGATAATCACACTTGCGACAATCACCGAGCCCACGGCCAGGACAAACACCGGCCAGTCCTTGAGCACTTCACCCAGCAGCGACGCTGGAATGCTGTGCGCGATCATGCAGCCAATGAGGCCCTGGGCCAGCAGGAAGGGGCGCTTGGGCACGTTCAGCGTCCCGCCCACGTAAGCGACGATGATGGCGGCGATCATTGGCCCCAGCAGCAGCCCCGCCGACAGTCCGGCCAGCTCGAGCAGGGTCGCAAAGACAATCGACAGCAGGAGCAACGCCGCCCAGCGTTTGTGCGGGACGGGCGGCTTGCCATGCTCGGGCCCGCCGGCTGGCGTGTTCGGGGTCGGGGAAACGTGAGGTTGAATGGGGGACATCGCGGCACACGGCTGTGCGAGAATGCGAGGCTAGACTCGCAAATCAGGATTGTTGAGGATGCCCTCGCAAAAGTCAATCGCCGTGGCCACTGCGCGCGAACCCAAACGGGAGCGCGGCATGCAGCGCGTGGCCGCGATCCTGGACGCTGGCGCCGCGGTCTTTGCGGAGAAGGGCTACGACGCGGCGACGATGACCGAAGTTGCGGCACGATCGAATACGGCCATTGGGTCCCTTTATCGTTTTTTCCCGACCAAGGAAGTCCTGGCCGACGTGTTGCTCGCCCGCTACGGCGAGCGCATCCATGCGTCGCTCGACGCCATCACGGCGGATGCCGCGGACCTGGATGCCGCCCGCCTCGCGGATCGTTTGGTGGACCTGATGAGTACCCTGCGGTCCGACCGGGCGGCGGCGATTGCGTTGATGGATGCCCGTGGCGATGCCGACGGACGGCGCAGCCGCCTGCGGGCGGACATGCGCGCCAGTCTGGCCGGCATCCTGGCCGTTGCCGGCAAGGTGCCACCGGCCCAGGGCGCGCGGGTGGCGTCCACCTTGCTCAGCCAGATGCGCAGTGTCGGGCCGTTGATCGATGAAGAGGCGGCCGGTCTGCCGGGGCTGCTGAACGAATTGCGGACCATGTTGCAGTGTTACCTTGCCCACGTGTTCGACACGGCGGGCGCCAAGCGGAAGCCTTGACGATGTCGACTCCACCTGTTGTCACGACCGACGCGGCGGTGTCGCCGTCCGCCCCCAACGCCGCTGCGAACGCTGCGTCCGCGAACGCTGCCTCTGCCGCCGCGACCGCCGCCGAGCCGGAGCCCTCGCAACGGCGCAACCTGCACTTGCTGGTCGCCGCGCAGTCGCTGGGCGGCGCGTCCGCGCCCATCATCATTTCGCTGGGCGGGCTGGTCGGCCAGATGCTGTCGACCAACACGGCGTTGTCGACGCTGCCGGTCAGTCTCTACAACCTGGGCGTTGCGCTCTCGACCATTCCGGCGGCGCTCATCATGCGGCGCATGGGACGGCGCATGGCCTATCTGCTGGGCGCCGTGCTGGGTCTGGTATCCGGCCTGATCGCGGCCTGGGGCATCGCGCGCAGCGACTTCGTCATGTTCTGCGTGGGCACGACAATGGCCGGTTTCTATGGCGCCTGCGTGCAGAGCTATCGGTTTGCCGCGGCCGACATGGCGGCGCCCGCGTGGCGGCCGCAAGCGATCTCGCGAGTGATGGTGGGTGGGCTGATTGCCGCGGTGATCGGACCGCAGGTGGTGATCTGGACCCGCGATGCCTTGCCTGCTGCGCCCTTTGCCGGAAGTTTCTTCGGACAGGCCGCCCTGGCGCTGCTGGCCGTCCCGCTGATTGCCCTGCTGCGCATTCCACCACCCCCTGCCGTCACGGCCACCGGCTCAGGCAGGCCCTTGTCAGAAATCGCATTGACGCCCAAGTTCATTGTGGCGGTCACCGCCGGCGTCGTGACCTTCGGGCTGATGAGCTTCGTGATGACCGCCGCGCCGATTGCGATGGTCGGTTGCGGGCATACCGTGGGCGAAGCGGCGCTCGGCATCCAATGGCATGTGCTGGCCATGTTTGCCCCCAGCCTGTTCACGGGCCGGCTGATTGCGGCCATCGGCAAGTACGCGATGACGGCGCTGGGCCTGGTGCTGATCGCCGCCGCGGCCTTGATGTCATTGGGCGGACTCGATCTGTTCAACTTCTGGGGCGGCCTGGTGTTGTTGGGCGTGGGCTGGAACTTTGGCTTCATTGGCGCGACGTCCATCGTCACGGACTGCTATCGGCCTGAAGAGCGGTCCAAGGTGCAGGCGCTGAACGACTTCCTGGTGTTCGGCACGGTGGCGCTGTCGTCGTTCAGCTCCGGGCGCATGCTGGGCGCGGCCGGCTGGGATGCCATCAACCTGATGATGTTCCCGCTGGTGGCCGTGGTGCTGGTGATGCTGGGCGGGCTGCGCTGGCACGAAGGGCGTATGGCGGGGCGGCCGGCCTGACAGGGTGGCCTGACAACGCGGCCCGACAAGGCGGCCTGACAACGCGGCGTGCCGAGGCGGTCGGGCCTGAGTCCGCCCGCCTGACCCGGCACGCTGCGACGCCGTGCGACCTGCGTCCTAGAGCATCGGCAAGCCGCGAGGCTTGGCACCGCGGGGAAACGCCTTGTCGATCTGGATGATGTCGTCGTCGCTCAGCATGATGTCGCCAGCGCCCGCGTTGGTTTCCGTATGGTCTGCGGTAGACGCCTTGGGGATGGCAAACACGTCATTGCTTCGGGTCAGGAAAGCCAGCGCGATTTGCCGCGCCGTGGCGCCGTGGGCATCGGCAAGGGCGGCAAGCACCCGCCCGCCGGCGCTGTCCGGGGACGGAAAGGCATCCTGGCCGAATGGGCTGTAGGCGACGACCGCGATCTGGTTGTCCTCGCACCACGGAACCACGGCATGTTCGATCGCGCGTTCCTTCAGGTGGTAGAGCACCTGGTTGCAGGCGATGCGGCCGGGGCCGAGCACGTCGACCGCCTCTTCCAGATCATCCACGTCGAAGTTGCTGACGCCAAAATTCAATATCTTGCCGTCACGCTGCAGGTCTTCGAACGCAGCAAAGGTCTCTTCAAGCGGATAGGACCCGCGCCAGTGCAGCAGGTAGCAGTCCAGCCGGTCGGTGCGCAGGCGCTTGAGCGACCGCTCGCAGGCGCTGCGCACGCCTTGCTTCGACGCGTTCGACGGCAGCACCTTGGACACCAGGAACACCTCGTCGCGGCGGCCGTCGATGGCTTCGCCAACCAGGGATTCCGCGTCGCCGTTGCCGTACATTTCGGCGGTGTCGATGTGGCGCAGGCCCAGGTCCAGGCCGCGCTGCAATGCGGCGATGGCTTGGGCGCGGGGCGCAAGTTCAAGGTTCCAGGTGCCCTGACCGATGACCGGGACCTGGCGGCCGGTGCCGCCGAAGGGACGTTCTTGCATGATGGCTTCCTCATCTGGACTGCGGCGGACATGCTAGCAGCCCGTACGGCCGGGCTTCCAACGCCGTTACCATCGGTTGAAAGCCCGGCCCTGCACATCCGGCCCTGCACATCCGGAGTTGAAGCGCCCAAGCCTGGACGGACCGGCTCTAGGCCTTGGGCGGCATGTCGCGCAGGATCCGCGCGGTCAGTACGCCCGCCAGCAGCACCAGGACGCCGCCCACCAGCGCGGTGAACTGCAGTGCACTGACGAATGCATCCCGTGCCACGAACAGCAGCGCATCGGCGACTGGACCGGGCGCGGCCTGCGCGGTGGCGACGGCGCCACCCAGCGTGGCGAGCGAGGTGGCGCGCTGCTCCGCGGACAGGCTGGCCGGCAGGCCATCGCTGACCGCCATCCGGTAGATCAGCGTGCCCAGGCTGCCAAAGATGGCGATGCCGAGTGCGCCGCTGAACTCCGCGCTGGTCTCGGAAATCGCCGACGCCGACCCGGCGCGCTCGGGCGGCGCAGCGGTCACGATGATTTCATTGCCGACGGTGAACACGGGCGCCATGCCCAGGCTCATGACGATGGTGCCGGCGATCAGCGCGGGCAGGCCCCATGACGTGCCTGCCATCCACACCAATGCAAACCCGACGGACGAGGACAGCAGGCCCCAGATCATGATGGTCTGGGGTGCCACATGGCGCGAGAGCCGCGGCGACAGCAGGGACCCGAACACGAAGCCCAGGGCCCAGGGCAGCAGCGCCACGCCAGCCATCAAGGGCGACAGGCCCAGCACCAGCTGCAGATACTGGCTGATGTAGATGTAGACGCCGAACATCGCCAGGCAGGACAGGGCATAGGCCGTGATGGCCGCGCTAAAGGGGCGGCTCTGGAATAAAGCCAGGTCGAGCAGCGGATAGGCCAGCGTCTTCTGTCGCCGGATGAATGCGGTGCCGACCGCCACACCCGCGGCCAGCAGGGCAAGCGGCAGCGTATGCAGGCCATGCTCGGCGAGCTGCTTGAGCGCATAGATGATGCTGAGCACCGCGAACAGCGACAACGCCACGCTGACCAGGTCGATCCGGCCGGCGTTCGGGTCCTTGTATTCGGGCAACAGCGATGGCCCGACGATCAGCAGCAGCGCCATCACCGGCAAGGCCAGCAGGAACACCGAGCCCCACCAGAAGAACTCGAGCAGCACGCCGCCGACCAGCGGGCCGATCGCGCTGCCGACCGAAAAGCTGGCGATCCATACGCCGATGGCGAACTGCCGTTGCCGCTCGTCGTGGAACATGTTGCGGATGAGTGACAGCGTCGAAGGCGCCAGCGTCGCCCCGGCAATGCCGAGCAGGGCGCGCATTGCGATCAACATGCCGGCACTGTCGGCAAAGGCAGCCAGCGTCGACGCCACCGCAAAGAAGGCGGCGCCGATCAGCAGCAGCTTGCGGCGGCCGATGCGATCGCCCAGCGTGCCCATGGTGATCAGGAAGCCGGCCACCAGAAAACCATAGACATCAATGATCCAGAGCAACTGCGAGCTGGATGGATGCAGGTGTTCGCTGATCGCGGGCAGCGCCAGATTGAGCACGGTCAGGTCCATGGCATAGACCAGACAGGGCAGGGCGATGACGGCCAGCCCTATCCATTCGCGGCGGGTGGCCAGCGTGCGGGAGTCGGGCGGCGCGGCCGCATGATGCGATTCAGTGGGTGGTGCAGAGGTCATGACAAACACATTCAGGAAGTGGCGGCCACGTGCGTCCCGACAGCGGGACGCGGCGCGCAACCGGCAAGAGTGCCACATTTGAGGATGTCACACCAATGTGGCCGGGTCATGTCGGCGCGGCAGGCGACATGGCGGCCGCGCGGGCGAGCAGTGCTGCGCGTTCCCTGGCGTTGCGTGTCAGGGCGGCCGCATGTTCGAAGGCGACGCGCGCTTCGTCGGGGCGATGCAGGCGGGCCAGCAGGTCGCCACGTACGCCGGGCAACCACGGGTAATTGGCCAGCGCAGGATCGCGCGCCAGTTCATCCACCAACGCCAGCGCCGCCTGCGGACCCTCCGCCATGCCGACGGCCACCGCGCGATTCAAGGCGACGACAGGCGACGGCCATTGCATCATCAACACGTTGTAGATCGCAACGATCCGCCGCCAGTCGGTGGCTTGCGCCGTCGTGGCGCGGGCATGGCAGGCAGCCAGCGCGGCCTGCAACGCATAGGGGCCATCGCCACCGCCCAGTGCCTCGGCACGTTCCAGGGCCGCCAGGCCCCGCCGGATCAGCAGCGCATCCCATCGCGAGCGGTCCTGGTCGGCCAGCAGCACCGGCCGGCCGGCAGCGTCGACGCGGGCGGCGGCGCGCGAGGCCTGCAACTCCATCAGCGCCAACAGACCCTGTACTTCGCTCTCGTCGGGGGCCAGCTGGGCCAGGACACGGCCCAGCCGAACGGCTTCGTCGCACAGCGCCGGGCGCATCAGGTCATCCCCCGCGGTCGCGCTATAGCCTTCGTTGAAGACCAGGTAAATGACTTCGAGCACTGACGCCAGGCGCTCGGGCCGGGCCTGGGCATCGGGCACTTCGAACGGCACCGCCGCCGCCGTCAGCGTCCGTTTCGCGCGGACAATGCGTTGTGCGATGGTGGGCTCGGGCACCAGGAAGGCCCGCGCGATCTCGTCGGTCGTCAGGCCGCCCAGCAACCTGAGCGTGAGCGCGACCCGACCATCGGTGGGCAACACCGGATGGCACGCGGTAAAGATGAGGCGCAGCAGGTCGTCGCCGACGTCGTCGTCTTGCGCCGCCGCGACCGTGTCCGCCGGGTCGGGCGCCGACGCGCCGTACAGGACCTCCTGTTCTTGACCATACTGCTCGTTCTTGCGGGCATGCAGCGCCTGCTGACGCAGGCGGTCCAGCGCCCGGTTGATGGCCGTGGTCATGAGCCAGGCGCCCGGATTGTCGGGGACGCCGTCGCGCGGCCAGCGCTCGAGCGCCGCCACCAGCGCGTCCTGCGCCAGTTCTTCAGCGACGCCGACGTCACGCACGCGCCGCGCAACCGCGGCGATGACGCGCGCGGACTCGATACGCCAGACGGCGTCGATCGCACGATGGGTAGCCGCGGGATCCATGTGGCCTGTCAGGTGGTGGCCTGGTGGTCGGGGCTGCCCGATGCGGTCCCGGCGGGCGGGGGCGACTGCATCTCGGGCGGCGCGGCGCTCATGTCCATATACATCAGCTCCCAGATGTGGCCGTCCAGGTCGGTGAATCCGTGGGCGTACATGAAGCCATAGTCCATCGGCGGCTGGGGCGACGTGCCCCCTGCAGCCACGGCTTTGGCGACCAGATCTTCGACTTCGGCGCGGCTTTCACACGACAGGCACACCAGGACTTCCGTGCTGGTATGGGCATCGCTGATGGGCTTGGGCGTGAAGCCCTGGAATTTTTCGGTCGTCAGCAGCATGGCAAAGATGTTTTCGCCAAGAATCATGCAGGCGGCCGTGTGGTCCGTGAACCGGGGTTCAAAGGTCAGGCCCAGGGCGGCAAAGAAGGTCTTGCTGCGGGGCAGGTCGGTCACGGGCAGATTGACGAAGATGTGCTTGTGCATGGCGGTGTCCTTTGGGCGGGCTGGCGTGGGTAGGTACTGGCGGAATTCGGCGAGGTGTCGTTATCGAGCATGCTCAAGCTTGAGCGGCATCTGGCTGGGGCGGCCGGTGCTGCGTCAGGGCGGCGGGCAGGTCTTCGGCTTCGTACAAGGGGCGCACTTCGATCTCGGCACTGGCGCCTGCGCCCATGGGATTCGGAAATCGCCGTGCCCATTCCAGGGCTTCGTCGCGTGAGCGTACCTGGATCAGCGTATAGCCGGCCAGCAACTCTTTGGTTTCGGCAAACGGGCCGTCCATGACGGTGCGGCGATCACCCGCGTAGCGGATGCGCCAGCCGGACGCACTGGGCTTGAGGCCTCCTGCATCGAGCAGGACGCCCGCCTTGGCAAGGGCGTCGTGGTAGTCGGTCATGGCCGCCATCAGGGCCGTATCGCCAAACAGGGCGCTGGCTTCGGTCTCGGGCGTGGCCCGGACCAGGATCATGAAACGCATCGGGGTCTCCTGCAAGGCGGAAAGGGTCGCCTCTACTGCCACGACGATCGGGTGGGCCCGAAATCGACAGGGGCTCGACAGGAAAGCTGCGTGACCAGAAAAAAAACCGGTAGGCCCTGGTCGCGGCGGCTCAGAAGTAGCAGGGCGCGACTTCGCGGACTTCGACCGTGCACCATTCGGCCGCGGGGCAGGTGCCGGCAATCTCGACCGCTTCGTCGCGGGTGGCGCAGTTGAGCAGGAAAAAGCCGCCGACCATTTCCTTGGCTTCGGCAAAGGGGCCGTCGATCAGGCGCTGACGGCCGCCCCGTTTCTGGACCCGGACGGCTTTGTGTTGGGAGACGAGCGACTCGCCCGCGACCAGCAGGCCACGGCCGTGCAGATCGGCGCCGAAGCCAAGCATGCGGTCGTACAGGGCACGACCTTCTGCCTCGGTCCGTTCACTGCGTTGTTCGACAGGTTCGACGATCAGAAGCATGTAGGGCATGGCGGCGTGCTCGGCAGCAGGGCGGGACCCGATTCTTGCAGATTCCCGCCCGACGCGCAGCCCTGACGTTACGCCCGCGGTGTAGCGTCCTGGCGCGGTTCGTCCTTGAAGCGGCGGAACACCGTCGCGGCCAAAGGGCCCGAGATGTTGTGCCAGACACTGAAGATCGCGCTCGGGACCGCTGCCAGCGGCGAGAAGTGCGCGGTCGCCAAAGCCACGCCCAGGCCCGAGTTCTGCATGCCGACTTCGATCGAGATGGCCTTGCGCTTGGCGACGCTCATGCCAAAGGCCTTGGCCAGACCGTAGCCGATCAACAGACCCAGACCGTTGTGCAACACAACGACCGCAAAAATCATCAGCCCGCTGCTGGCGATGCGCGCCTGGTTGCCAGCCACCACGGCCGCGACGATGGCGACGATGGCAACCACCGAGATCAGCGGCAGCACCGCCACACCGTGCTGGACCCGCTTGCCCAGCAGGTACTGGGCGGCGACCCCAAGGGCGATCGGCAGCACGACGACCTGCACGATGGACCAGAACATGGCCGAAGCGCTGACCTCGATCCACTGGCTGGCCAGGAAGTAGATCAGTGCGGGCGTGACAATGGGAGCAAGCAGGGTGGTGACCGACGTGATCGCTACCGACAGCGCGACGTCACCGCGGGCCAGGAAGGTCATGACGTTCGACGCCGTGCCGCCCGGGCAGCAGCCCACCAGGATCACGCCCACCGCGACTTCGGGCGGCAGGTCCAGGACCTGCGTCAGGATGAACGCCAGCCCCGGCATGATGATGAACTGGCCCGCCACGCCAATGGCGACGTCGCGCGGGCGACGCACGACTTCGCGGAAGTCTTCCTTCGACAACGTCAGGCCCATGCCGAACATGATCACGCCAAGCAGCGGCACGATGTACTTGCCCAGCCACGTGAACTGCGCGGGCGCAAAGAAGGCGATGATGGCAAACAGCAATACCCAGATGGCGAAGGTGTTGCCGACAAAACGGCTGAGGCGGGCGAGGGCCTGCATGGATGATTCCTGTGACGGGCAGACGCGTGGCGCGGCAGGGGATGCCGGGCACGCAGGTCCGGGATGAACGGACGGCAGCAGGGCCGGTCCGGAAAGGGCGGTAGTGTACGCCGTGATGACGCAGGCCGCAGGCCGGGACGGTCAGCAGGCTGACGAACGGGCCGGTGGCGGCGAGCGCCGTCAGTCCGACGTCTTCCGCGCTGCGGTTCTTCTGGATGGCGCCTTGTTCGCGGAAGGGTTCGTCGCTGCCGGCTTCTTGACCGCCGTCTTCGTTGCAGACGTTCTTCCGGCAGACGCTTTTTCGGCTGACGTTTTCCTTGCGGGCGTCTTTTTGGCGGGCGCGTCGTCTGCAGCCGAGGTTTTTGCAGGAGCCTTCTTCACCCCGGCCTTCTTCGCTGCTGTCTTCTTCACTGCTGTCTTCTTTACCGCCGCCTTCTTCACCGCCGCCTTGTCCTCACCCAGCACGATCCAAGTCGGCGCGTGGTCGCTGGCATGCGGCAGGTCCCGCACCCATCGATCGACCCCGGCCGATTGCAGGCGCGGCGCAAGGTCCTTGCTCAACAGCAAATGGTCGATGCGCAGGCCTGAATTCTTTTGCCAATGTTGACGGAAGTAATCCCAGAACGTGTAAATGCGTTCATCGGGATACTGCGCACGCAGGGCGTCGGTCCAGCCCTGGTCCACCAGCCGCCTGAAGCATTCGCGGCTTTCCGGTTGCAGCAGCGCGTCCTTGAGCCATGACTTGGGGTTGTAGATGTCTTCGTCGGTGGGCACGACGTTGTAATCGCCCGCCAGCACGACAGGGTGGCCGCTGTCGAACAACGCTTGCGCGTGGTTGATGAAGTGCTCGAACCAGGCCAGCTTGTACTCGAACTTGGGCCCGGGCTGCGGGTTGCCATTGGGCAAATACAAGCATCCGATCAACACGCCATCCACCGCCGCCTCAAGGTAGCGGCTGTGCTCGTCATTCTCGAAACCCGGCAGGCCCCGCCGCGTTTCCACCGGGTTGCTGTCGCGCGCCAGAATGGCCACGCCGTTCCACGACTTCTGCCCATGCCAGATCACCCCGTACCCGGCGGCCCGGATCTCGTCCGCCGGAAACGTTGCGTCCGTCGTCTTCAATTCCTGCAGACACGCCACATCAGGCGCCTCTCGCGCCAGCCACTCCAGCAGCGCCGGCAGGCGGGCCCGGATCCCGTTGATATTGAACGTAGCAATCTTCATGAAGGCGCCAGATGAAAATAGGACAATACGATTGTGCCGCCACCCCCGCACCCGTAGCACAGCAACGTGTTACCCCATGCATCGACGCGCCGACCCAGGGCACCACCAATCGGGGGGTTAACGAAACCGGACATTGCGGCTATTCTCGAACAACGATACGCAAGCACACACTCCCACCAGGGACACCGCGGATCCGGCTTCGCCGGTCCGCCAGTGTCGCCCCTGGGGGAGGCGCGAAGCGCCTAGGGGGGCTCCACATGCCAGACCGCACCGCACTCATACCTGACAAGGCCATCGATCACATTATCGGTCCCGCGTCCGCGCCCGTCGTGATCATCGAATACGGTGACCTTGAATGTCCGAACTGCCGGACAGCACATGGCGCAGTCCACCAGCTGCTCAAGCGCCGCGCCGACGATGTCCGTTACGTGTTCCGGCACTTTCCGCTGCTGGAAGTCCATCACCACGCCGAACTGGCTGCCGAGGCCGCAGAAGTTGCTGGCGCCCAAGGCAAGTTCTGGCCCTATGTCGATCTGCTGTTCGAGCATCAATCGCATCTGGACCATGCGCATCTGGTCACCTACGCCGAAAAGCTGGAACTGGACATGCTCCGATTCAAGAGCGAGCTCGACGACCACGTCTATTTGCAGCGTGTGCAGGAACACATCGCCTTGGGCACGGCGCTGCGGGTACGCGCCACGCCAACGTTCTACGTGAACGGCGTGCTGGTCGACGTGTCCTTCGGCATGGAACGCCTCGAGCGCGCCATTGACGCCGCGCTGGCCGCGTCGCGCTGACAAGCCAGGCCACGCACCAGAACCAGCGCACACACAGCAGGGCACACACGCCAGCACCAGGACACCCACACCAGGACACGCCACGCATGGGTCTTACACCAGGTTCCGACTTTTCGCTTGCCGATGCCGTTCCGTTGGCCGAGCCCGTCAAGACGTCGACAAGTGCGTCGCGACGGCCGCAGATGTTCCCGATCCTGTCGCCCGCCGACATCGGCCGCTTGTGCCGCTTCGGCCATAAGCAACGCTGGCCCGATCGCGCCAGCATGTTCGAGGCCGGCAGTGCCGCGACCGGCATGCTCGTGCTGCTGGAAGGCAGCGTGCAGATCACGCAATACGACGGCCTCGGGCACTACGCCGATGTGGTCGAGCAGGGCCCGGGACAGTTCCTGGCCGAGATCGGCCAACTGGCCGGACATCCGTCGCTGGTGTCCGGGCGCGCCATTGGTGACGTTGAAGCCCTGGTGATCGATCCGGAAAGCCTGCGCGCGCTAGTCGTGGCCGAAGCCGACCTGGGCGAGCGCATCATGCGCGCGCTGATCCTGCGCCGGGTGGCGCTGCTCGAAACCAATACCGCGGCGCCCGTGCTGGTCGGGCCGCCGGGGCACGCCAACATGGTCCGCTTGCAAGGCTTCCTTGCGCGCAATGCGCATCCGCATGCCGAACTGGCCATGGATGACGTGACGGCGCTGGCGCTGCTGAAGGAGTACGGGCCGACTGCCGACCAGTTGCCGCTCGTTGTGTGTCCGGATGGAACCGTCAAGCTCAACCCGTCGGAGGCCGAACTGGGCCGCTGTCTGGGGCTGCTGCCTGATCTGTCGGGAGACAAGGTCTATGACATCGCCGTGATCGGCGCCGGACCGGCCGGGCTGGCGACCGCCGTGTATGCCGCGTCAGAAGGGCTGTCCGTCCTGGTGCTCGATGCGTATGCCTTTGGCGGCCAGGCCGGCGCCAGTGCGCGTATCGAAAACTACCTCGGTTTTCCGACCGGCATTTCGGGCCAGGCACTGGCGGGCCGGGCGTTCGTGCAGGCCGAAAAATTCGGCGCGCGGATCGCCGTGCCGGCGGTGGTGGAAGGGCTCGATTGCAGCGCCTGCCCGCGCCGCATCCTTATCGAGGGCAACCCGACGGTGCAGGCCAAGGCCGTCGTGATCGCCAGCGGCGCCAAGTATCGGCACCTGGCCGTTGCGGATTTCGCCCGTTACGACAACGCGGGGGTGCATTACTGGGCATCGCCAATCGAAGGCAAGTTGTGCCGCGCGTCGGAAGTCATGGTGGTGGGCGCCGGCAATTCGGCGGGCCAGGCCATCGTGTACCTGTCGAGCCAGGCCACCAAGGTGCATGTGCTGGTGCGGGGCGCGTCCATGGAAGCGACCATGTCCAGCTATCTGGTCGAACGTATCCGCGGACTGAAAAATGTGGAAGTGCACCTGCGCACCGAGGTGGTCGGCCTGACCGGCGAAGACGGCGAACTGACCGCGGTCACGTGCCGGCATCGCGATACCGGCGAAGAGCGGCACACCCCGGTGCGGCGTCTGTTCCTGTTCATTGGCGCGGACCCGAACACCGATTGGCTGAAGGAGTGCCCAGTGGCTCGCGACAGCAAAGGCTTTATCTTGACGGGCGCGCCTTCGGAAGATCCAACGGCACGCACGCCGCTACCGCTCGAGACCAACCTGCCGGGCATCTTTGCGGTGGGCGACGCGCGCGCGGGATCGACCAAGCGGGTAGCCGCCGCGGTGGGTGAGGGCGCTGGCGTGGTGGCGCAGATCCATGCCTATCTGGCCACGCTGGACGAGCACGCCATGCCAATCAGGTCGTAGGCGTCGCCGGATCCCCGAGCAGTCCGATCAGCGCATCGACGTTCGGGGTCCGCGCGCCGCGCCGCCAGACCAGCCAGGTCTGCGCTTCCCGAAACGGCGCTGCCAATCGATGGGCAATGACGTTCTGGCTGCCGTACATGGTATTGAGCATGCTCAACGGGACCAGGGCCAGTCCGCCACCCGCGGTGACGCAGGCCAGCATGCCGTGGTACGACTCCATTTCAAAGATCTTGCCGGGGCGCACGCCGTCGGCCGCAAACCAGTTTTCGAAGTGGCGGCGATACGAGCAGTTGGGACGAAAGGCATACAGCGTCGCCCCGGCCACATCGCTGGCGCGCGCGATGGGCGCATGCTGCTTGGGCGAGATGACGACCATTTCCTCCGGATAGACCGCCATGCCATCGAGCAGCGGGTGGCCGACGGGCCCATCGGTAAACGCCGCGGACAGGCGGCCCGCCAGGACGCCATCGATCATGTCGCCCGATGGTCCGGTGGACAGGTCCAGTTCGACCTTGGGATACCCTTGATGAAAGGCGGCCAGGACGGGCGGAATCCGCACGGCGGCCGTGCTCTCCATGGCGCCCAGCGTGAACGTGCCGCGCGGCTCGCTCCCCATCGCGGCCTGGCGGGCTTCTTCTGTCAGGTCCAGGATGCGGCGGGTGTAGTCCAGGAAGGTGTGCCCGACCGAAGACAGGCGCAGCCGCAGCTTTTCCCGGATGAACAGATCGACGCCCAGTTCTTCTTCGAGCTGCTTGAGGCGCGTGGTCACGTTGGACGGCACGCGATGCAGCCGTTTGGCCGCCGCGCTGATGCCGCCTTCTTCCGCCACGGCGCGGAACACTTCGAGTTGAGCCAGGTCCATATTCTTCCGGAGAGAACGTTTCTTTCCTTATTTTTCAATTTTCAGGAAGGTTGCACAAGCCTATTGTGGAGGCTGACCCCTGATCCGGAGCTTTCGCATGTCGTCGACACCCGCTTTTGCCTTGTCCATCAACCCCGCGACCGGCGAAGAGTTTGCCAGGTACCCGATCGAGTCCCATGAAAAAATCGATGCGTCCTTGAACCTCGCCGTGGCGGGGTACCGGACATGGAGCGCAATGCCGGTCAGCGACCGGGCCGAGGTCCTGCGCCGCCTGGCCAAGGTGCTGCGCGCGGACATCGACGCCCTGGCGGCGCTGGCCACCAATGAGATGGGCAAGCCGATTGCGCAAGCGAAGGCCGAAGTCGAAAAGTGTGCCGGTCTGTGCGATTGGTATGCCGAGCAGGGCCCCGCCATGCTGAACGACGAGAGCACCGCGATCGGCAAGGACGCCTATGTGTCCTACCTGCCAATCGGCGCCGTCCTGGCCGTGATGCCCTGGAACTTTCCCTTCTGGCAGGTGCTGCGTGGCGCGGTGCCCATCCTGCTGGGTGGCAACGCCTATGTGCTCAAGCATGCGCCCAACGTGATGGGCTGCGCCTACGCATTGCAGTCCGCCCTGAAAGAAGCGGGCCTGCCCGACGGAGCCTTCAGCGTACTGAACGCATCGAATGATGGCGTGTCGATGGCGATTGCCGACCGGCGTATTGCCGCGGTTGCCGTCACGGGCAGCGTGCGTGCGGGGTCCGCGATTGCCTCGCAGGCAGGGGCTGCGCTGAAAAAGTCCGTGCTGGAGTTGGGCGGCGCCGATCCCTTTATCGTATTGGCGGATGCGGACCTGGATGGCGCCGTCAAGGCCGCGGTGACAGGGCGCTTTCAGAACAATGGTCAGATCTGCATCGCTGCCAAACGCATCATTCTTGAAAAGCCGATTGCGCAGGCCTTTACCGAGAAATTCGTGGCGGCGGTCAAGGCCCTGCAGGTCGGCAACCCCATGGATCCGGACACGTATGTCGGACCGATGGCGCGCTTTGACCTGCGGGACGAACTGGCCGGGCAGGTGCAGGCGTCGGTCGAGGGCGGCGCGACCCTGCTGCTGGATGGCGGCAAACAAGAAGGCAAAGGCAACTACTTCGCGCCGGTGATCCTGTCGGATGTGCGTCCGGGCATGGTCGCTTTCGACCAGGAGCTGTTCGGCCCGGTGGCATCGTTGATCGTTGCCGAAGACGAGAAGGACGCTTTGGCCCTGGCCAACCACAGCGAATTCGGACTGAGCGGCGCCATCTGGACCACCGACCGCGAGAAGGGCAAGGCCTTTGCGCGGCGTCTGGAAACCGGCGGCGTGTTCGTGAACGGCTTTCCAGCATCCGACCCCCGCATTCCGATTGGCGGCATCAAGCACAGCGGCTATGGGCGCGAGCTGTCGCACTTCGGCATGACCGAATTCCTGAATGCGCAGACAGTGTGGGTGGACCGCAAATAATCAGGGGTCTAACGATCGAACGCGGCCCGCAATGACGCAGTGTCTTGCGGGCCGGCCTGCAGCAGCAGGATGAGCAGCAGCCGCGCCTTGTGCGCGCTCAGGTCGCCACCCGGGATCGCGCCCGCGTCGAATGTGGTCTTGCCACCTCCGACAAAACCGTACAGGGGCCGCACCCGTCCATTGGGGACGCGCGACGTGATCACGACCGGCACGCCACGCTGGATCGCATGCTTGACGGCTTCATACATCGACACGTTCATGTTCCCCATGCCGACTGCATCGACCACGATGCCGTGCACGCCGCGTTCAACGGCGTAGCGGATGTAGGTGCCGTCAGCGCCGCCATACATCGGGAAGATGTCGACCTTGGGAAAGGTGGTGGCCGTCACGGGCACCGTCATGCGCCGCAGCGGTGCGCGCGAGAACACCACGCGGTCGTCCCACACTTCGCCCAGAAAACCTGCGTCGCCTGACTTGAAGGTTTCGACGTTGCCGGTATGTGTCTTGGTCACGGAGCGGGCGGCGTTGATCTGCTGATTCATCACGACCATGACGCCCTTGCCGCGGGCTTCCGGGTCAACGGCGACGCGGATGGCGTTGAGCAGGTTGCGGGGGCCGTCGAAGTCGGCCGCCGACGCATTGCGCTGCGCTCCGACCAGGACCACCGGCTTGTCCGATACCACGGTCAGGTCCAGCCACCAGGCCGTTTCTTCCATGGTGTCGGTGCCTTGCGCGAGCACGACGCCGGTCACATCCGGACGGTCCAGCGTGTCCTGCACGCGGCGGGTGAGCCCGCCCCACCATTCCGCATTGAAGTAGTTGGCCGACATGTTGGCGACGTTGTCCACCTCGATCTCGGCATGGCTGGCGACGTCGGGGATGGTCAGCAGCAGGTCGTCGCCCGTGATGGCTGGCAGGATGCCGCCGGTGGCCGGATCGATCTTCATGGCGATGGTGCCGCCGGTGGCCATGAAGACGACGCGCGGCATCACGGCCCCGGGGCTTTCCGGAACCATGAAGATGCTGCGCAGCGCGGGCAGCAGAACGGAAAGAGGGCGCATCGAAGGTTTCCATCAAGGGTCGGGCAGGCGGGGCTACAGACGTTCGACCTCGGACACAGGGTCGCTGCCTGGCAAGCGGTCGATTCTAGCAAGCGCGGGCTGGCGGAGTCCGAGACTTTGGCCAGACGGGGCGCCGTGCCTGCGGCGCGCAATTGACCTGATGAACCGGCGATTAAGTGATTAACTGATAGAAGGATGACGACGTCATCGCTTGGCCTTGTCTTTCTGCAGGGCCTGCCGCAGCTTGGCCACGTCGCTGGTCGTGATCGGCTTGGCCTCGTTGCCCCAGGCGCCTCGCACATAGGTCAGGGCCTGCGCGATCTGCAGGTCGGTCAGCCGTTGCCCGAAGCCGGGCATGTCCTGTCGCGGCGGGCCGGTCCGGGTGACGGGGCTGCCGCCGCCTTCCAGGCTCAGGCGGATCAGGGACGTCGGGTCCTTGGCCAGCACCGACGGATTGCCTGCCAATCTGGGATAGCGCTCGGGCACGCCGCGTCCATCTTCCTGATGGCATTGCGCGCAGAAAGTACGATAAACGGATGCACCGATTGTTTCGCGGTCGGCCGCACGGTCGCCGTCAGCCGGCCCGCGCGCGGCGGTCCGCGTGGCATCGAACGCACCCGACGGGCGTTTGGGGGGCAGGCTCTTCAGGTAGGTGGCAACGGCCCGGAGGTCCTCGTCGGTCCAGTGCTGCAGGCTTTGTTCAATGGTCTCGACCATGCTGCCGTAGGCCGCGCTGCCATCGCCGTGGCCCGTGCGAAAGAAGCGGACCAACGCTTCTTCGCTGACCCGGCCCAGGCCGGATCCCGGATCGCCGGTCAGGTTCGAGGCATACCAGTGCTCGTTGACGGCGCCGGTCAGGTAGCGCCAGGACGACTCGTCGCTGCCGCGTTCCTGGAAGGCCGCGCCGCGCGGGGTGTGGCACGTGCCGCAGTGCCCCAGGCCCTGTACCAGGTAAGCGCCGCGGTTCCATGTCGCATCGCGATCCGGCTTGGGCCGGTAGACCTCGGTCGGCGCAAAAGCCCACTGCCACAAGGCAATCAGCGGGCGCTGGTTCATGGGGAAGGCCAGCGCGGTCTGGGGCGCTGGCAGGGCGACCGGTGCGACGCCGTGCATCATATAAGCGTACAAGGCGCGCATGTCGTCATCGGTGATCTTGCTGTAGGCCGTGTAGGGCATGGCGGGATAGAGCCGCTTGTTGCCCGGCGCGATGCCGCGGCGCATAACCCTGGCGAAGTCCTCGTAGCTATAGCGACCGATACCGTATGCCGGGTCCGGCGTGACGTTGCTGCTGACGATGTCGCCGAACGGCGTACTAAGGGTGCGGCCGCCCGCGAAGGGCTGGCCGCCATCCCGGGCGGTGTGGCAGGCGCCGCAATCGGCAACGATCGCCAGATACTTGCCGCGCGCAACCAGTCCGGCGTCCGCCGGGGACACAGCCGAAGACCCCGCCGAAGACCGCGGTGAAGACCTCGCCGCGGGCTCCGCCGCGAACGCCCCGATTGCCGGACCGGCGCCCGCCACCAGGCAGAGCATCACGACCCGCACCCACCGCCACCAGCTCATCCAAGGCATCCGTCCGGGCACCCGAGTTCGATCGACCGGGGAGGGCACGCCAGGCAGCGGTGTCCTGGCGGGTCGGGGCGGACGCAGTAAGGGGAAGCGGGCAGTCATATCGGATCGTTGCGGCATCGTGACGTCAGCGCGGCGCATTCAACAGGTAGGCGGCGATGTTTCGGGCATCGGTCTCGTTGACGCCAAGGTCGGGCATGGCGGTCCGCGGATCCAGCGCCTGCGGATGCTGGATCCACGCAATCAGGCCGTCTGGCGTGTTGGGCACATGCCCCGCGAGATAGGCGCGGTCCCCCAGGCCCTTGAGGGTCGGACCGACGGTGCCATGTGCGCCCGGCACCCCGCCGATAGCGTGGCACGCGCCGCAGCCGTAGCGCGCGATGGCGTCCCGCCCGGCCTGCGGAAAACCATGGGTCGCAATGTCGCGTTCGGGCAGGCGCGGCTGGCACCCCGTACACAGCAGGCACGCGGCAAGGGTTGCCGCGATACTTCCGAAGGTCAAGGACCGGCGCCGGGTCATCGTGTGCCTGCCGTCGGTCGCGCCAGCGGCGCCGCCGCGCCCGCGGCCAGGTCGGGCGGGCGCCGGTCCAGCACCCAGCGCAGCGCAATGGCCAGGCCGGCCAGGAAGTAGGCCAGACCGCCCGGCACCCACATGATCAGGCCGCCCAGTTGCTGGTCCTGCAGCGGATCGAAGCCCAGCGCGGTCGTGGGGGTGACATAGATCGGGTACCACAGGCCTGGCGCCAGCGTGAGCAGGGCGCCCAGGGCACCGGTGTGCATCATGGTGGTAAAGACCGAGAGCATGGCGTGGCCGTCGCCTGCCTGGCGATGGCGGCCCGCCAGCACCGTCCACCAGAAGAACAGTGCACTGATGAAAAAGCTGGCGTGCTGCAGCGTGTGGATGCCAGGCCGGGTCAAGGCCGCTTCGAACAGCGGCGGTGCATGCCAGGCCCACAAGGCAAGGGCATGGAAGACCCACGCAACCGCAGGGGACGTCAGCCATCGCCAGCTGCCACGCACGCCGGGCGCATGCAGGCCACGGCCGACGGCCGGGCGCCAGGACGCTGGCAGCGCCCACATCCAGACCGCCAGCGGCCGGCCCAGGACCAGCAACGGCGCCGCCAGCAGCATCAGCACCTCGTGCTGCACCATGTGGGCCGAGAACATTGCGGCGCCCAGGGCGTCGAGCGGCGAGACCAGCGCCACCACGGTCATGGCCCAGCCTGCCAGAAAGGCACCGAGCTGGCGCAGGCGGATGCCGCGCGCCCGGCGGCTGCGCGCCCGCAGCCGTGCATGGCCGATGCCGTAAAGCCCCAGCGTGACCCCGAGCAGCACGACGACCCAGGGCTCGAAGGTCCAGCCGATGTCCGGCATGCCGGTGGCATCCGGTGACAGGGTGTGGGCCGAGGCAACGCACGGCAGCGTCAGCGCTGCGATCGATCCGGTCCGCAGAAGGGGGGCAGGCCACCGCGTCATCATCGGCACGCCGACAGCAACAACGGCGGAATGGACAGGGCCAGCAGCGACAACGCCGACATGGCGCCGACGCACGTGCCGACCAACGCCAGGAAGCGCCGGTTGCCCGCCACGTTGGCGCTGGACGGGGCGCGCGCCCGCCATTGGCGCCACGCCATCACCGTCACGACCACCGAGAACACGAACCCGATCAGGCTGCATGCCAGCAGCGCCGCATTGGTCTGCCAGCCGCACGACACGGGCACCAGTGCATACATGATGGTCAGCGCGGTCAGTGCCGCGGTGGGCGCCCCCAGCAGGGCGAGGACAGTTGGCATCATCGTCTCCTACCACCTCGGCGCCCAGTAAATGACGGCATAGATCGGCAACCAGCTGACAACCACGAAGTACCAGTACGCGGCGTTTTCGCTGACGTCGACATAGCGCTTGCCTTCAAGCGGGCCGGTGTAAAGCAGAACGGTCAGCACCGACGTATCGATGGTGTCGGTGATCAGGTGCACGGTGTGCAGCCCCAGCAGCAGCCACACGATGGAACCGTAGGCATTGAGGGTCCAGCTGACATTCAGGGTGGCGAACTCGAAGGCTCGTATCGCCAGGAACAGGATCGCCGACAGCAGGCATACCAGCAGCCAGTTGCGCGCCCGCACCCGGTTCAGGCGTTCGGCTTCGCGTTTGGCCATGTGGTTAGGAATGGCGCTGAGCAGCAGGATGACCGTGTTGACCGTGCCCCACAGCAAGTCTGGCGGGATGGCGTTGATCGGCCAGGTGGCAGACAGGCTGCGAAGGTAGAAATACATCATGACCGCCAGCGCGAACACCGTGCTTTCGATCACCATCAGGCCCAGCGTGGCCCACCACATGATGCTGCGATGGCTGAACGCGTAGGTGGGCAGATGGCGGACGTCGAGCACCTCGCTGGCGGGCAGGCCATCCGGCGCCCAGTGAGACGAATCGGCTGCGGGCGTGGCTTCGGCGGTCATGGCTTGCGTTCCAGGAACACGGCGCGTTCGGTATTCAGCCGGTTCGGCCAGAACCAGACCGTCATCGCAATGGCCGTGGGAATCGTGCCCCACACCACGGCCCATGGGGTGTACACCGACCCGACGAACAGCACCGTGGTGGCCAGCGCGCTGACGAAGGGCCAGATCGACGGCGACGGGAACACCGGGCAGGAGTCCGGCCGCGCGTCGATGACGCTGGTGATGAGCACCTGCCGCGCGTTGGCGGCCAGGCCCGCGACCCAGCGCGGACTGCCGGCGGGTTCCCACAAGGGATTGCGGCCATGCACGACAGGCATCACATCAAAGTTGTGCGGTGGCGGCGGGCTGGACGTGCTCCATTCCAGGCTGGCAGCGCCCCAGGGATTGTCGCCAGCAAGGGCGCCGTGACGTCGGCTGCGCAGCACGTTGACGATGAAGACCAGGATGCCGGCGGCGAGCGTCCATGCGCCTGCCGTGGCCAGCAGATTCATGCCATCCCAGCCCATGTCGGGCGCGTAGGTCCACACACGGCGGGGCATGCCTTGCAGACCCAGCAGATGCATCGGAAAGAACGCGACGTTGAAGCCAACGAACATCAGCCAGAAATTCCAGCGGCCCAGAGTCTCGTTCAGCATGCGGCCGGTGAACTTCGGGAACCAGTAATAGAAGGCGCCGAACAGCGGGAACACGGCGCCGCCCAGCAGCACATAGTGGAGATGCGCAACGACAAAATAGGTGTCGTGGACCTGCAGGTCCAGGGACACCGATCCAAGCATGACGCCCGTCAAACCGCCCATGACCAAAATCACGAAAAAGGCCAGCACGAACCAGAGCGGGGTCTTGAAGTTGAGACGGCCGGTGGCCAGCGTGGCCAGCCAGCAGAAGATCTGGATGCCCGACGGAATAGCGATCATCAAGCTGGCGGCGGTAAAGAAGCTCTTGCCCAGTTGCGGAATGTCGGTGGCGTACATGTGGTGCACCCACAGGCCGAACGCAAGGAAGGCGGTGGCGAACAGGGCCAGCACCATGGCCGGATAGCCGAACAAGGTGCGGCGCGCAAAGGTTGGAATGATGGCCGAGATCATGCCGAGCGGCGGGATGAAGATCAGATAGACCTCTGGATGACCGAAGAACCAGAAGAGGTGCTGCCAGAGCAACGCGTCGCCACCGCGTGCAGGATTGAAGAACTGGGTGCTGACCAGCCGGTCCAGGATCAGGGACGTGCTGCCAAGCATGACGGCAGGCATGGCGAAGAGCACCATGAACTGGGTGATGAGCGTTGCCCACACGAACAGAGGCATGCGGTTGAGCGACATCCCGGGCGCCCGCATCTTGAAGATGGTGGTGATGAGGACGATGGCTTCGAGCAGGGCGGCGGTCTCGGTAAAGGTGATCATCTGCGCCCAGATGTCGACGCCCTTGCCGGGCGAGTAGTCGGGCCCGGCAAGCGGCACATAGCTGAACCAGCCGGCGCTGGAAGCCGACCCGAGCAGGAAGGACCCATACAGAAAGGCGCCGCCCAGCACGAACACCCAGAAGGCATAGGCATTCATGCGCGGAAAGGCCACGCTGCGCGCGCCGATCATCAAGGGCACCAGGTAGGTTGCAATGGCCTGCATGACCGGCACGGCGAACAGGAACATCATGGTGGTGCCATGCAGCGTGAACATCTGGTTGTACAGATCGGGGTCGACCAGTCGCAGATCCGGCCGCGCCAGCTGGATGCGCATGGCCAGTGCGATCAGGCCGCCAAGCACGAAAAACACGAAGGTTGCCAGCATGAAGCGGCGAGCAATCGTCTTGTGATTGATCGCGGCAAAAAATCCGCGGACGCCGGGCGGATCTTCCCAGGTGCCGGCCAGGCTGCGCCGGATCGCGGCCGGGGCGTTTGGGCCGTCCTGCAATGACGGGATCGGAGAGGCCTTCATTGCAGGGTCTCCAGGTAGCCGAGCAGGGCTTGCAGGTCGTCAGGGGGCAGGCGATTGATTGGCATCATCACGCCCGGCTTCAAGGAATTGGCATCAACGATCCATCCGGCCAGGTTGCCGCGGTTATTGGCCAGGGTGCCGGCGGCCAGGGTGGGGCGGCTGGCCAGATGGGTCAGATCCGGGCCCAGCGTGCCGTTTGCGTGGGTGCCGCGAATGGTGTGGCATTGCGCGCACCCTTTATCGAAAAAAACGGCAAGGCCGCGGGCCGTGTCGGCCAGCCTGGGGTCGGATGCCGGCACTGCGGCAGGCGCCGCGCCCGGCAAGGACGGCGCGGCTGCCGCAGCAGCCTTGCGTGGATCCGGAGCCGGCAGGGCTTGCCGGTCCGCCCAGGCCGCGAACGCGTCGGGCGCATCGGCCTTGACCGAAAACGCCATCATGGCGTGCTGCTCGCCGCAGAACTCGGCGCACAGCCCGCGGAACTCCCCGGGCGCATCCGCGCGAAACTCGATCGTGGTCGGGCGGCCCGGGATCATGTCTTTCTTGCCATGCAGGCTGGGCACCCAGAAGGTGTGGATGACGTCGGCGGACCGCAATGACACGATCACCGGACGGCCAACCGGAACGCGCAGTTCGTTGGCGCCCGTGAATGCCGGACGGTCGCCATCGGCGGCGTAGCGGGTTTCCCACCACCACTGGTGCCCGATCATCTCGACATGCAGGGCATTGGCGACTGGCAGGCGCGACAGCGCCCGTTCCGTGACCACGTCCGCGACGACGAGTCCGATCAGCAGCACCGTCGAGACGGCGGTCGCCCAGAGGACGGCGCGGGTCGGCCGTTTTTCGCTGGCATCGCCATGGACGACGAGGGGCCGGGTGTCCGCACTTGCGCGGGGGGCCCGAAGCAGGGCGATGATCAGGACTGCCAGGACACAGGCAAAGACGCCCCCGCAGACGAGCAGGGTCAGGTGCCAGAGGTCGGCAATACGCGTGGCCTGGACCCCGGCGGGTTCCAGGGCCTGCATGGCCGGCGCAGCGTGGGCCGCGAATGGCGTCAGCAACAGAGGCAGCGCAGCGGGGCGAATGATGCGACTCGACGGTAGGTTGACAGGGACGTGGCGCACCGGATCCCATGTCTTGGGGACCGCAGTGCACCGATTGCCCGGCCGACGCAGCCAAGGCAGCGTCTTCGGGTGGGTGAGATTGAAGCGAGTTTCATGCCAAGTTACGGTTGAGCCAGGTACGCAGAAACGATGCGGCACGGGCTGGGCGCGGTGGAAATTGCGGCTGAGCGTGCGTGGCGTTTTTTGCTCAGCCTTGCAAGCCATGCCTTGCCAATGCGATTGCCATCACCGTGCTGGAATGCCGAAAACGGCAGCCCACCGTGCGTTCCGGCCGATGGAAGCTCACGGAACAGTTCTTGCATTAGCCGGATGAAGCATTGACACAAGCGTGACATCAGCGGCCTCGCATCCTCCGCATTCGGTTTCATGCTTACCACGTTCACCCCTAGCGCTTTCTACCCACGCAGCACCAGGACCTTCGATGCCTAACCCGGCTCTCGACCGCATGCACAAATCTTCCGGCCGCGCGCTGGCCATCACGCCACGGCGTGCGCTGGGCTCACTGATCATCCTGGCGGGTCTCGCGGTCCTGCTCAACGACCTCTATCAATTCCTTGTCGACCAGAATCCGCGTGTCCATGACGCACTTCTGGCCGGCAGCGTCGCGGCCTTCGCGACCGCCCTGGGGACGGTGCCGGTCTTGTTGTCACAGACCTTTTCGCAGCGTATTTCGGACACCATCATGGGTTTTGGCGCAGGGGTCATGCTGGCCGCCTGTGCCTTTTCCCTGGTCATTCCAGCACTGGCTTCGGCACAGGAACTAGGCGCCGGCCCCTGGGGCGCCGGCAGCATCGTCGGCGCGGGCATCCTGCTCGGGGCCCTGATGCTCCTGCTGCTGGACCGCGCCGTGCCGCATGAACATTTCGTGAAAGGCCTGGAAGGCCCCAGCGGCCGGGCGATGAAACGGGTGTGGCTTTTCGTGCTGGCCATCACCCTGCACAACCTGCCGGAAGGCATGGCGATCGGCGTGGCCTTTGGCGGCACCGACGCTGTGGGCGCGCAGGCACTGGCAACCGGCATCTCGATCCAGGACATGCCGGAAGGCCTGGTGGTCGCGACCGCGCTGCGGGGAGTGGGCTATGGCAAGTGGAGCGCAGTGGCCTTGGGCATTGCGTCGGGGTTGATCGAACCGATCGCCGCGGTCTTCGGGGCGGCTGCCATCGGCATCTCGGCGGGCCTGCTGCCTTGGGGCCTGGCGATTGCCGCCGGCGCCATGCTGTTCGTCATCAGCCATGAGATCATCCCCGAGTCGCATCGCCAGGGGCATGAAACGTCGGCATCGATCGGCCTGATGGTCGGCTTCGTGGTCATGATGCTGCTCGATACGGCGCTTGGCTGATCCTGCGCCGCGGCGCATCACGGACGAGCAGGATGCCGAATGCATGAGCACGCTCAGCATTGAGCGGCGCTGAATTCTTGTCCGATTCCGCACTGCCGCCTGGCCAAAGCCTTGCTACGGCGCACCAGCGCGATCTCTGCGATACCGGGAATGACAGTTGCGAAATCATCGCTACCCAAACCCGCAACTCAAGGAGAAAGCATGTTCGCCCATAACAAGCGTCTGCAATACACCGTTCGCGTATCGGGTAGCAATCCCGGTCTGGCCAACCTGCTGCTGGAACAATTCGGCGGCCCGCAAGGTGAGTTGGCCGCGGCATGTCGGTACTTCAACCAGTCGATCGCGGAAGACGATCCTGGCCGCAAGGATATGTTGATGGACATTGCGACCGAAGAACTCAGTCACCTGGAAGTAATCGGCAACCTGATCGCCATGTTGAACAAGGGGGCGAAGGGCAAGCTGGCCGAGGGTATCGATGCGGAAGCGGACCTGTATCGCTCCCTGCAAGGTGCGGGCAACGACTCACACGTAACGCAAGTGCTGTACGGCGGCGGCCCGGCCTACATCAACTCGGGCGGTCAACTCTGGAATGCCGGGTATATCGATTCCATCGGTGATCCGTCGGCCGACCTGCGTTCCAACATTGCCGCCGAAGCGCGCGCCAAGATCATATATGAACGCCTGATCAATCTGACCGATGACCCGGGCGTGAAAGATGCGCTGGGCTTTCTGATGACCCGCGAAGTCGCGCACCAGCTGTCGTTCGAAAAAGCGCTGTATGCGATGGAACCGAACTATCCGCCGGGCAAGCTGCCGGGCGACCCGCGCTTTGCGCGCACCTACTTCAACCTGTCGCAGGGTGAAGGCGATGCCAGCGGTCCCTGGAACAGTCCCGAGAACTTCAACGTGGTCTCCAACTGGGAAGACCAGGGTGGCTTTGACGGTGGCGGCACGTCCACCACGACCTTGACCGCAGACGAAGAAGCCGCCGTGACGGCGATGGCCCTGCGCACCAAGTCCGATCCCACCAGCAACCCGACCACGGGCGCCGAGTTGGGTGCATCGGCGACGGTGACCGGCACGGTCGATCCGCTGCTGAAGTCCTGATGGCGCGCGGGTCCATGCATCCGCATGGATCCGCGTGTCGTCACCCGCGGCGCTTGCCGGGTTTCCGGGGCGCCGCGCCCTGCACCCATATTGCACTGCACACCCTTCCTTCTTTGTTCCACCCCACCATTGCACAGGTGATCCATGGTCATGACTCTTCCCCGTTTTTCCCGCGTCGCTCGTACGCTTGCTTCCGCCGCGGCGGTGGGCGCGCTGATGTCGGCGTGCGCAATGCTTCCTTCGCAGATGGCCGTGCCGGCCAGCGCGTCGGGTCCGGATCTGGACGCACTGTTCGTCAGCCGCGCTGCCCAGACCGACGTGATGGAAGTCACGGCCAGCCGGATGGCGCTGCAACGCGCCACGCGTCCGGAAGTGCGCCAGTATGCGCAGAGCATGATCAGCGATCACACCCGCACCAGCACCGAGCTGCAGCAGATCGCGTCGCAGATCGGCATGCCGGTGGACGCGCGTCCGACCGAAATGGACGAAAAGAAAATGACCGCGCTGTCGGCCGCGCAGGGCGAAGCCTTCGACAAGGCCTACGTGAAAGTGGTGGGTGTGCAGGCGCACACCGAGGCGGTCACGCTGTTCAAGCAGGAAGCGGCGAAAGGCTCTAACCCGGCGCTGCGTTCGTTCGCGACCCGCACGCTGCCTTCTCTGCAACATCACCTGCAAATGGCAGAGCAACTTGAAAAGACGGTGAAGTAAAAAACGCTGCCAGCGAGCCCACGCAGGCTCCAAGCAGCGGCAAAAAAAACGCCGCCTGGCGCTGTGCCAGGCGGCGTTGTTGCATCCGGCGACCGATCAGGCGGTGCGCACCTCGATCTTGCGCGGCTTGGCGGCTTCCGAACGCGGGATGGTCAGGGTTAGCACGCCGTCTTTGAGTTGCGCCGAGATCCGGGACGCGTCCATCTCGCGGCTGAGGCTGAAGCTGCGTTGATAGACCGGCTCACGCAGTTCGGTGTGCAGGATGGTGAACCCTTCCGGCACATCGATGCGGGCCTCGCCCTCGATGAACAGGCGATCGGATTCGGTGCGGATCTGCAGGCGGTCGGCCGACACGCCAGGCAGGTCGGCAATCAGCGTCACGCCGTCGGCGGTTTCGTAGATGTCCATATGGGGCATGACCGTCGAGCGGGGACGCGACGGGGCCTGCACCTGGCTGGACCGGCGGGCATCGTTGCTGACGTTGCTGCCCTGGGTGTTCTTGGCGACGGCGATATCGGTGGTCTGGGTCATGATCATCTCCTGGAAAACAAGGTCAGAAGAAAAGGGGCCAGCGGCTCCTGGATTCGAGAAAGGGTGTTGCACGGTACGATGCGTTGCCTGCCGGGATCACTGCACCGGAATCAGGCGCGGCTTGGACGATTCACGCTTGCGAACCGTGATTCGCAAGCAACCATCCACATAGCTTGCGTCGACGGCATCGGGGTCGGCGTCCTGCGGCAGTTCGACTACGCGGCGGAAGGTCCCGTGGCGGCGTTCCTGTGCGTACACGTTCAGGCCGGCCACGTCGCGCGGAATGGCATTGTGGCGCTCGCCTGCGATGGTCAGCAGTCCTTTGTCGATGGTGACCTGCAGGCTGGCCGCGTCGATACCGGGCACGAAGGCGACCAGTTCGACCGCGTCGGGCGTGCTGCCGATGTTCAGCGAGGGAAAGCCGCGACTATAGGCCCGGATGTCGGACGAGACACCAAGGCTGCGGAAAATGTCGTCCATTTGCGAACGGATCGCCTCGAAGTCAGAGGCGAAATCCCGTGCGGAAGTCAGAGTGGCCATCGTCGTTCTCCTATAGATAAGTTCACGGCGGACATCCTGGCTGCCGCGCCGCGGTGATTCAGGCGGCGGGGCCGGTGACGTCGTCAGTGCAAAATCTATTGGCTGTGCGATGGCTTTCAAGAGGGCGAAACGGCCCCTGAACTCATGTGGTTGTAAGTGGATGTAACGCGCTGGCAGGGGCGGTTTGGACTGCCCCTTGCCAGGGCAGGGCGCGCCGCAAGTCGCGTTGCAATGCACCCAGCCGATGGCGCGGAACGAACTCGCCAATGCGCATGCGGGACGCGCCTTGCCGCAGCCAGAGCGTGGCGCTTTGCGGGTCACTGGTGCGTTCCAGGTCCACGTTGACCCAGTTGCGGTTGAACACTTGCCGGGTGACATCGCCGCCGCGTTCGGCTTCGACCACCAGACTGCCATCGTCCAGCAGATGCAAGGTTTCGCCGTCGCGTGCATGGCGCATGTAGCACAGGCCCGCCAGCGATACGGCGAGCACGTCGACGATGCAGAACACCGTGATCACCCACAAGCCATAGGCCAAGGCGCCAAGGCCCAGCACGGCAAGCACGCCGTCCAGGCTCGCAATGCCCGCCAGGCATTGGCCCGGAGAGACACAGCAGTTGCGGCGCAGCGTCCAGCTGCGTTCGACACGGGCCTGCGTGGGGGAACTGGGCGGCATGGCGGACGGCTTCCGTTCAGAGTGGGTCAGCAGAGCGTGGGCTTCGATCACTTTACCGTGGGCGGCGTGGCGAAGGAATGGTGGGGCGCGGGCGACGGAATCGTCCACTCCAGTCCCTGGGCGCCTTCCCATGGGCTGGCAGAAGCCGGCTCACCCTTGCCCGCATAGCACCGCAGCACCACGTACAGGAACAGCAACTGGGACAGGCCGAACCAGTATGCGCCGATGGAGGCGATCTGATGGAAGTCGGTAAATTGCACCGCGTAGTCGACGTAGCGGCGCGGCATGCCAGCCAGACCCAGGAAGTGCATGGGGAAGAAGCTGACGTTGAACGCGATGATCGAAAACCAGAAGTGGACCTTGCCGAGCCGCTCGTTGTACATGCGCCCCGTCCACTTGGGCAGCCAATAATAGGTGCCCGCGAACAGCGCGAACAAGGACCCGGCAACGAGCACATAGTGAAAATGCGCAACGACGTAGTAGGTGTCGTGCACCTGGATGTCGATGGGCGAAATCGACAGGATCAGTCCGGTAAAGCCGCCGATGGTGAACACGAAGATGAAGCCGATCGCAAACAGCATGGGCGTCTCGAACGTGAGTGACCCGCGCCACATGGTGGCCGTCCAGTTGAAGATCTTCACGCCGGTGGGCACCGAAATGACAGCCGTCGCATACATGAAGTAGAGCTGGCCCGTGATGGGCATGCCGGTCGCGAACATGTGGTGCGCCCACACGATGAAGGACAGCACGGCAATGGCCGCGACGGCATAGACCATGGACGCATAGCCGAACAATTCCTTGCGGCTGAAGGCCGGTACCACGGCCGAAATGATCCCGAACGCCGGCAGGATCATGATGTAGACCTCTGGATGACCAAAGAACCAGAAGATGTGCTGATACAGAACAGGGTCGCCGCCGCCTGCCGCGTTGTAGAAGGACGTGCCGAAATGGCGGTCGGTCAGCAGCATGGTGACTGCGGCGGCCAGCACGGGCATCACCGCGATCAGCAGGAAGGCCGTGATCAGCCAGGTCCAGCAGAACAAGGGCATTTTCATCAGAGTCAGGCCCGGCGCGCGCATGTTCAGCACCGTGACGATGATGTTGATCGCGCCCATGATGGACGAGGCGCCCATGATGTGGATCGCAAAGATCGCCAGATCCATCCCGGGTCCCATCTGCGTCGAGAGCGGTGCGTACATCGTCCAGCCCGCGGCAGTTGCCCCGCCGGGTGAAAAGAACGAGGCCGCCATCAGCATGCCGCCCGCCACCAGCAGCCAGAAGCTGAAGTTGTTCATGCGGGCGAACGCCATGTCCGATGCGCCGATCTGCAGGGGAATCATCCAGTTCGCGAAGCCCACGAAGGCCGGCATGATCGCACCGAAGATCATGATCAGCCCGTGCATGGTCACAAACTGGTTAAAGAGCTCAGGGCTGAAGAATTGCAGGCCGGGCTGAAACAGCTCCGTGCGGATGAAGAGGGCAAGTACGCCGCCTTCGAGCAGGGACACGAACGAGAAGATGAGATACATCGTCCCGATGTCTTTGTGATTGGTCGCTGCCAGCCACCGCCGCCAGCCGGTCGGCACGTCATGGTCATGGTCGTGCGCGTGCGCAGGGTCGTGGGCAGTGCCGGCCGGATGGCCAGCGCCTGAGTGGGGAAGGCTCGCGCTCATGGATTGCCTCTTGCAGGGGGGTGGGTGGTCGGATCGCGTCGGGCGTATTTAGCAATGCCTGTGCCGCAGCGCTCCACGGCATGCCCCTGTGCATTCCTGGCCCGGCCGTATGCGTTGCACATGAGCGAGGGGTGTTCATCCGCAGCATCCTCTGCTGATCGCTGGCGCAGCGGTACGGCGCTTGCTTGAGAAGACCGCCAAGCGGCGCGGGCCGCAGCGACTTTTCAAGGACATGCATGAGCGCAACTCTCCATCGTGTGGTGATCATTGGCGGTGGCGCGGGCGGGCTGGAACTGGCCGTCCGCCTGGGCCGCCGTTTTGGCAGGGACCAGGTGACATTGGTCGATCGCACGCCCTCACACATCTGGAAGCCGTCGCTGCATGAGGCGGCGGCGGGGACGCTCGACATCCATCGTGAAGGACTGTCGTATGCCATGCTCGGCCAGAACAACGGCTTTCGATTTGTGTTCGGCGCGTTCAGCGGACTCGATCGCGCCCGGCGCACGATTACCGTCGCGGCATTGAACGATGCGTCGGGAGCGCAGGTCCTGCCGGAACGGCAACTGCCCTACGACACGCTGGTCCTGGCGGTGGGCAGCCACGGCAACTTTTTCAACACGCCCGGCGCGGAGCGGTTTGCGTTGTCGCTCGATTCCACGGCGTCCGCCGAGCAGTTCCGCGTCGAACTGTTGAAGGCCGTTGCCCGCGCGGATACGAAGGCCGTCGACGGCAAGGCGGCCACCGTGCAGGTGGTGATCGTCGGAGGCGGCGCAACAGGCGTCGAACTGGCCGCCGAACTGCATGAAGCAGGGCAGACACTGTCCGACTACGGATCGTCGCGGCCGGACCAGCAGGCCGAACTGCATCTGACGGTGATTGAAGGCGGGCCCCGCATTCTGGGTCCGTTGCCGGAGCGGGTGGCGGCGGCCGCCACCCAGTTGCTGTGCGAACGCGGCGTTGCGATCCATACCGGCTGTCGGGTGTCCGAGGTGCAGCGCGACGCCGTCATGGCGGGCGACAAGGTCTTTCCCGCGGACCTGGTCGTGTGGGCCGCGGGGATCAAGGCGCCGTCCTTTCTGGCGACGCTGGGGCTGGCCGTGACGCCCTTGAACCAGCTGGTCGTGAACGGGCAGCTGCGAACGGAAGACCCGGCGATCTTTGCCTTTGGCGATTGCGCGGCGGCGCCCTGGGAAGGAAGCACCAAGACCGTGCCGCCACGCGCGCAGGCCGCGCACCAGCAGTCCTCCTATCTGTATGGCCTGCTGAGCGATCGAATGCGTGGACGGCCGGTGTCGGACAAGCCCTTCCGGTTCCGCGACTTTGGTTCACTGGTTTCGATCGGCCACACCGAGGGCGTGGGCAGCCTGATGGGCGGCCTGTCCGGACCGAAGATGCAGGTGGAGGGGTGGATCGCCCGGGTCATGTACGCGTCATCGCACTGGTCGCATTACGTGACCGTCCTCGGCCTGTGGCATGCCCTGCTGCGCGGCCTGGCGCGCACCTTGAACCGGCGGTCGCAGCCGCGGGTCAAGCTGCACTGATCATGCGGGCTTTGCGACCATCAGCCAGAATATCGCCAGGAAGGCGAACAGGGCCGGCACGCCCAGCGCCACCCACCACCTGAACGCCCTCCAGTATGCGGCGGGCAGCGGCACACCGGCACGGTAAGCCAGTTGCGACAGGTCGCGCAGACGCATCTGGATGCGCACCACGGGCAGCCAGCAGCCGATCGCGATCACATACAGCACCAACGATACCGCGACCCAATGGGTCGATATCGGTATGCCCATGATGTGCAGCAGATAGAAGCCGGTCACCGGCTGCAGGATCGCGGTCGTCGCGGTAAAGAGCCAGTCGGCGATCACCACATAGCGCGTAACGACCGCGATCGCGCGCACGTCCCGGTGCAGGGTGACGAAAAAGAGATAGAAGGCCGATCCGACGCCCGTGCCGAACAGGAAGGTGGACGACACGATATGCAGCCATTTGACGATCAGGTAGTCCATCGGGTCGCGCCTTGTCCAGGAGAGGAGTCTTCCAGCTGATACAGCAGCAATAGTGCCGCGAGCATTGGCAGGTTCTTGAGGATGGGGCCGTAGGGGTGGAGCCAGAACTCGGGGAGCCAGATCGTGATGGCCACCGTGTAGAACGCGATCAGGCCGAACTGCATCAGCCACAGCGCCTGCCGCTTGCCACCGCGCAGGGTGATGATCAGTACACCGAGGATTAGGTCGAGCAAGGCTGCGCCATACAGCAGCACCCGGGCAAAGTCGCCTTCGGCGCCCAGCCGTGCCAGCAGCGCCAGGCTGTCGGCTTCGGGATAGAGCCCGAACGACACGATGCCGGTCCAGATCCAGACCAGCGCCATGGCGATGCGCAGGCAAGGCAGGGCCCAGTTGAGCGACGACTGGATGCGTGCCGCGGTTGCTGCCTGCGGCGCGATGAACCGGTCGGCGCCCCGCGGCGCGCGGCCCAGCAGTCGGGTGATGTCCGCGGGATCGCCCACGTTGCCCCTTTCGAGCATGTCCAGCGTGTCGGCATCGAACAGGCTGCCGGGCAAGCGCCCCGCCACGCCCGCCACGGCACGCAGCGCAGCAACCGGCAATGGCACGACCGGGGCGGCCGGTGTCATGGCCATGCCACGACGCAGCGTCGCCAGATAGTCTTTGAGCGACATCGCCTGCGGTCCGACCAGCGGAACGACTTGCGCACCCGGCGGCTGGGCGCCGGCGGGCATCTCGATCAGCGCCACCATGGCATCGATGGCGTCGTCGATAAAGACAGGCTGGATCCGCTGCCTGCCGCCGCCGGGTAGCGCCAGCACGGGAAGGCTCGCCAGCGTATCAAAGAGCCGCGCACTGGCGCCGCCGGGGCCATACACCAGCGAGGGCTGGACGACCACGCTTTCGGTCGGCAGGCCCATCAGATAGGCGTCGGCGGTGCGCTTGCTCAGGTGATAGGCGCTTTGCGCGTCCTCGTCCGCACCCAGGGCGGACACCTGGATCACCCGGCGCACACCCGCCAGCACGCACGCGTCGAACAGCGCGATGGGGGCATCGACATGCAGTGCACTGAAGGTTTGCCTGCCGCGCTCCTGCAAGATGCCGACCGTATTCACGACGATGTCGACACCGTCCAGCGCGGCACGCCAGGCCTGCGGCGGCGGCCGGTCCGCGAAGTCGAGGGCGAAGGTGCGCATGTTGGCGTCGGTTGCGCCATGCGACGGGCTGGCGCGAACCGGTCCGCGCCTGGGACAGATGAGCGTATGGCCGCGAGCGAGCAGGGCGGCAGCCAGGGCGCTGCCGATGAAGCCATTGGCGCCGGTCAAAAGAATGTGCAAGCGCAGAATCCTTGGGAAAGTACGAGGTTCGGCCGAAGGGGAACACGCGGCGCGCTTGTTGCTGAGCAACCTTCATACCCACAAGAACGGATCAACCACGATGAGCAGCAAGGAGGCACGATGACTAGGACGAACACAACGCAAGGCAGCCGAGCAGACTGGAAAGACGCACTGAAGGACGGCGCGGTCATGGGCGCGGCCGCGAGCGTGCTGTCGACGGCGGCGCTGATCGCCAGCGGCAAGCGGGAAGGGCGCCGCTGGGCGGCGACGGTCAACACTCCCAGCCAGTGGCTCTGGGGCGAAGAAGCCCGGCAGGTGGAGGCAACCACTTTGCGGCATACCGCAACCGGGTACGCGATCCATCACGCCACGTCGGTATTCTGGGCGGTGCTGTACGCAAGATATGCGCGCGGCGCGCTCGGGACCCGCGGGCTGCCCGCCGAACTCGCTGCCGGCTGCGCGGCTGCGGCGCTGGCCTGCTTCGTCGATTACCGAATGACACCCAGGCGTCTGCAACCCGGTTTCGATGCCCATTTGCCACGTCGGTCGATGGCGGGCGTCTATGCGGCGTTTGGCGTCGGGCTGGGTCTGGCGAGCTGGCTGCTGCATCGGCGCTAGCGGCACGGCACTTGCTCGTCGTTGCCTGCCCGCCGCTCGAGTGTGAGCGCAGCGGGGCGCAGCACCGCATAAGGACAGTCACGCCATGTTTGAAACTCGCAATCCCCCTGTAACGGACGAGGACCTGCTTCGTCTGCTGGAATCCCTGACGCACAACGAAACGTCGTCGTTCGGGCCCGTCGTTTTCGATCCCCGCAATCCCGTGCACCGAGAAGCGGTCAACCGCGGCCTGGCCGTGGCGCGCCCCTGGCCGCTCGTGCTCAAGCACGACACCGAGCGGCAGTGCCTGCTCGTCAATGTCACCACGGGTTGGCAGTGGATGCGGTCGCATCGGGCGCCCCCACGCCGTCACGCTTCGATGGAGCGCAGGCAATGAAGTTTGGTTATCACGCATCGCACGAGCAGTTCAGCCCGCAAGACTTGTTGGCGCACGCCGTCCAGGCCGAAGCCGCCGGCTTCAATTGCGTCATGTCTTCTGATCACATCGCGCCCTGGAGCCGGCGGCAGGGCCAATCCGGTTTTGCCTGGGCCTGGCTGGGCGCCGCGATGCAGGCCACGACATTGCCGTTCGGCATGATCACGGTGCCGGGCGGCTGGCGTTACCATCCGGCCATTACGGCGCAGGCGTCGGCCACCCTGGCGTCGATGTTTCCGGATCGCTTTCGCTGGATGGCCCTGGGCAGCGGCCAGGCGCTGGGCGAGCACATCACCGGGGAACGTTGGCCTGCGAAAGCGGAACGCAACGCTCGGCTTGAAGCCGCGGCTGGCATCATCCGTGAGTTGTGGACAGGCGCAACGGTCAGCCGCGACGGTCCGATCCGGGTGGATGAAGCCACGCTATACACCTTGCCCAAGACGCCGCCGAGCCTGATGGGCGCCGCATTGACGCCGGCCACTGCACGCCGGGTGGCCGCATGGGCCGATGGCCTGATCACCGTCAATCAGCCGCTGGAAGACGTGGCGGCGATCGTGCAGGCCTTCCGGGAAGGAGGCGGTGCGGGCAAGCCGATGGCGCTGCAGGTGCATGTGTCCTATGCACGTACCGACGATCTGGCGCGTGAGCATGCCTTCGACCAATGGCGGTCCAACACGCTGGGTGCAGCAGCGTCCGAGACGCTGCGCACGCCAGACGAGTTCGACGCCGCGAGCCGCTACGTGCGTCCCGAAGATCTTGACGATCACGTGCTGATCTCGGCGGACGTCGAGCGGCTGGCAGAGTGGCTGGCAGAGTACGCTGCGCTCGGCTTCGAGGAAATCCTGCTCCACAATGTGGGCCGCAATCAGCGCGAATTCATCGATGTGTTCGGCGAGCGGCTGAAACCGTCATTGGAAAGGGCGGTGTCGGGTTCAACAGCGCCTTCTACCTTGTCCTCTTCTGTCTTGTCCTCTGCCGCATCATCCTGACGGGTCAGCTCGCGCATGAAGCGGCACAAGGCGGCGCCGGCGTCCGGGTGGTCGTCTTCCACCGACAGCATTTGGATGCCCCACTGCGCGAGCACGTCGCGCGCCACCGGATTCGCGCGGTGGGTGAACAGGTAAGACGGCGGCCGCGCGCTGGGGTCAGCGTAGTGCGCCCAGATCTTCGACAGCTTATAGAACAGCAGGCGGATGTTGATGTCCGAAATGCTGTAGCCGATGAACAGCACGGACTTGCCCAGGACGTCGGCGCGCAGCTTGATGTCGAGCGGCGTCTCGAAGCTCAGTCGTTCGAAATAGCTGCTTTCGTCCAGCACGATGGGCGCGCCGTTATCCAGATCGCCGTGCAGCTTGACGATCTGGCGCACACCGTCCTCCGCGCGCGCCAGATCATCGGCGCTGGCGATCTTGGTATAGGGCGTCGGGTAGGCGTCGTGGGCTGCTTCAAGCCAGCGGTCGTAGTTGGTCGTGTAGATGTGGGCGAACCGGCCGCCGGCGATCAGCCGGTGGACCGGTGACCTGGCCACGTCAATCGCGGGGTCGTGCCATTCGCGCGCCATCCAGGCGGTCAACGCCTGGCTGCCTTTCTTGATCTTGTAGTACTCGGCCAGCTGCCGGAACTCGCCGTAGCTCTGGAACTGCGTCGGGTCGATGTCGAGCTGGCGCGCCATCTCGGCCACCAGTTGCGCAAAGGTCGGCAGGCCCAGTCCCGCCGACACGCCGGCGCCCGCAAAGAGGATGAGCCGGCCCTGCGCATAGGCCTTGCGAACCGGTTCCGTATCGAAGGCAAGACTGATCGCATCGGGATCAGGATCGGGATCGGGAACCGAAAGGCGATGGCGGGAAGGTTGGGTAATCGTGTTGCGGTGACTCATGTTGGCAAGCCTGGATGGGGCCGACGCTTGAAGCAAGCCGTGTGCCGACCGCCACGCCCCGTGGTCGACGCTGCTCTGCCTTGTAGGCATGGGGCTTGCGGCAACCTGTCGACAGCGGTTTGGAAGGACAGCACGATGGATGGAGGCAACGACACGGCACGCGCGACTGGCGGATCGGCGGACGATCGCATCGCTCGCGCGGTGCTAAAGAGCGCCACGGACTTTGCCATCATCACGCAGGGCCTGGACATGCGCGTGACGAGCTGGAACGACGGCGCCGTCGCCCTGATGGGATGGACCGAGCGCGAGATGCTGGGGCAGACGACCGAGCGCATGTTCACCGATGAGGACAACGCGCGCCATGTGCCGGAGCAGGAGGCCGCACAAGCCCGCAAGACCGGACGGTCGGAAGACGAGCGCTGGCATCGCAAGGCCGACGGGTCCTTGTATTGGGGCTCGGGCATCATGATGCGCTTCGAGGACGAGGCGACCGGCGAGCACATCGGCTACCTCAAGATCCTCCGCGACCACACCGCGCAGCACGAAGCCGAAGCACGGGCCCATGCACGCGAAGCCCAGTTTCGCGCGCTGGTCGAGAAATCGCCGCAGATGACCTTCTTTGCGAACGCCAGCGGCGACTTCACCTATATCAATCCCTACTGGTATGACTACACCGGCCGGCCTCGTGCCGCCATGGCCGTCGATGACTGGATCGAAGCCGTGCATCCCGCCGACCGCGCAACGGTGGTGGATACCTGGCAGCGGGCGCTGGCAACGGGCGCAGGCTGCGAGCTGGAGCTGCGCTTTCTGCGGGCATCGGACCGCAGCTGGCGCTGGTTCAAGGCGCAGGCCGCGCCGCTGCGGGATGATGATGGGGTGATCGAAAGCTGGCTGGTGATTGCGTTTGACATCGATCTGGTCGTTGCGGCGCGCAACGACCTGTCGCGCAGCCAGCGCCGCCTGGAAAGCGCGGTCGCGGAACGCACGGCCGAACGGGACCGGCTGTGGCGCCTGTCGAACGACCTGATGTTCGTCATGAATTTTGATGGCCACGTGCAGTCGGTCAACCCGGCGTGGACGCGTCAGCTGGGCTGGGCGAGCGAGGAGCTGGTCGGGCGGGACATGCTGCGCCTTGCGCATCCGGACGATATCGGCGTGGCGGCCGCGGTGCTGGCCCGCTTGCGCAAGGGCTTTCCGGCGCCGCGCTTCGTGTGCCGCTGCCGTCACAAGGACGGCACTTATCGGACGCTGGCCTGGACGGCGTTGCCGGGCGAAGGTGTCATCCACGGGCTGGGGCTTGACCTGACTGCCGAGACGCAGGCCCTGGCCGAGCTTGAAGTCGCGCAGGACGCGCTGCGGCAGGCGCAGAAGATGGAGGCGGTCGGGCAATTGACCGGGGGCATTGCCCATGACTTCAACAACCTGCTTGCCGGCATTCTGGGCGCGCTGGAAGTCATCCAGCGCCAGACCGCGCGGGGGGTGCATGACATCGACCGATACGTGCGCATGGCGATGGCGTCGGCCAATCGCGCCGCGGCCCTAACGCATCGGTTGCTTGCGTTCTCAAGGCGGCAGCCCCTTGCGCCCAAGAGCCTGAACGCGACCGCGCTGGTGCAGGGGCTGTCGGAGCTGCTGATCCGCACGCTGGGCGAAAACGTGCGCCTGGAACTGGCGACCGCGCGCGATCTGTGGAGCACCCGGTGCGACCCGCACCAGCTGGAAAACGCGATCCTGAATCTGGCGATCAATGCGCGGGACGCGATGCCGGAAGGCGGCACCGTCACCATCATTACCGAGAACCTGGATCTGCAAGCCGACGACTACAGCTGGTATCCGGCGGTGCCCGCTGGCCGGTATGTGTCGTTGACGGTGTCGGATACGGGGGTCGGCATGACGGCCGAAGTCGCCTCCAAAGCTTTCGAACCATTCTTTACCACCAAGCCCTTCGGTCAGGGCACGGGCCTCGGGCTATCGATGATCTACGGCTTTACGCGGCAGTCGAACGGCTACATCAAGATCTTCAGCGAGCCTGGCAAGGGCACGTCGGTGCGGCTGTATCTGCCGCGGTGTGACGACGACGAGGAGGAGCCTGCCGTCGAAGGGCCGATCACGATCGAGGCGCGCGCCACCGCGCCCGCGACGGTCCTGGTGGTGGAAGACAATCCCGAGGTGCGTGTGCTCGTCGTCGATGTGCTGACCGACATGGGCCTGGAAGTGCTGCGCGCCGACGACGGCACGGCCGGGCTCGCAATGATCGAGGCCGCGCCCAAGCTCGACCTGGTCGTGACCGATATCGGACTGCCCGGCCTGAACGGCCGGCAGATGATCGACGCGGCCCGCACGCGTCGTCCGGAACTCAAGGCCCTCCTGATGACGGGCTATGCGGAAAGCGCGGTGGCGGCCAAGCAGCAGCTGGGGCCGCACACTGAACTCATTACCAAACCCTTTGCCATGCATGCACTGAGCGAAAAAGTCGTTGCCATGCTCGCGGCGACGGACACGACCGAGGAGACCTCATGAGTACCCCTTTTTCCCATGAAGACTTGATCCTGCATCAGGAGATATCCGAAACCGACGCCGCCTGGGACGCCAACCTGGTGGCCTGCGCCGTCTCGACTCCCGATCCCGACAACGACAGCACGACGAGCAAGCTGTGGCTGTTCCCTCTGGACGGCAGCGCGCCATCGCCGCTGACGACGGGCGACTCGACCGACACCATGCCGCGGTGGCGGCCCGACGGCGAGGCGCTGGGCTTTGTGTCGGACCGGGCAGGTGCGGCACAGATCTTTGTCCTGCCGCGCCATGGCGGCGAAGCCACGCAGTTGAGTCATCTGTCGGGGACTGTGTCTGCATTCGAATGGAGCCCGGACGGGACACACGTCGCGGCCGTATGCGCGATATCTGTCGACCCACGCCTGCGCGGCGAGCGCACGCCAGCGGACGCTGAACTGCCGGGACCCGATGCGCCGCAGGTTGCATGGAAGCTACCGTACAAAAGCGACGGGATAGGCTATCTGCTGAATGTCGAGATGCACCTGTACATTATCGACGCGGCGAGCGGCGAGGCCAGGCGGATGACCGATGGGCCATTCGACGTGCGCAGCGCGAGCTGGTCGCCCGATGGCCAGCAGATCGTGTTCGTCCGCACGCGCGAAGGCGACGAGGCGCATCGCACCGACGTTTGGGTGTGCGACGTGGAGTCCGGGGATGCGCGGTGTCTGACTGCGCTATCGCAGGTGCTGTATCCGACGTGGTCGCCGGACGGCAAGTGGATTGTTTTTTCTGGGACGGCAGAAGACGGCGACGCGCAGGTGGGTCTGTGGATCATCGACGTGGCGTCAGGCGACGTGCGACCGCTGGGGGACCCCGATATCGAGTTGTCGACCGAGAGCGACAGCGTGCAGTTCCTGCGCGGTGATGCCAGCCGTGTATTGGCGCTCGTGGCAAGACGCGGCGTTGTGGAACTGGTGAGTGTCAGCGTGCCGGAAGGGCAGGTGACGCCGCTCGTTCAAGGCGAACGCCACCTGTCCAAAGTCACCGTGACGCGGGACCATCTGGCTTATACGGCACACTCGCCTGTTGCCGCGGTGGAGCTATACAAGTGCTCCTATGACGGCAGTGGTGAATCAGTAGTGAGCGCGCTCAACACCTGGTGGCAGGACCGTACCCTGCCGCACTTCGAGCGCCGCACGTTCACGGTGCCCGACGGCGAGGGCGGCACCGAGACGATCGATGGCTGGTTCCTGCGGCCTGCCGACGCAACGGGCCCGACGCCTTTGCTGGTGGACGTGCACGGCGGCCCGGCCAGCTACGTTCTTTTCGACTACAACCCCACCGCGTACTGGTCGCTGCTCTGGTCGCAAGGATGGTCCATCCTCGCACTCAACGCGGTGGGGTCGGCCAGCTTCGGGCGCGCATTCGCAGACAGGCTGCGCGGGCATTGGGGCGAGCTCGATCTGCCGCAGCATCTAGCTGCGATTCGCACGTTGCAGGACGAAGGCTTGGCAGACGACCGATTGATGCTTGCGGGCAAATCGTATGGTGGGTATTTGACCTCGTGGGCGATCGGCGATACCGATCTCTTCCAGGCAGCCGTGGTGATGGCGCCTGTGACGAACATCGAAACTCACTATGGCACGTCCGACAGTGGCTTCTATTCGGACCCTTACGCCATGCGAGGCGATCGCCGGCACCATCGCGAGACCATGCGTCGGCTGTCGCCGATGCAGCATGTCGAACACGCGTCGACGCCCACGCTGATTCTTCAAGGTACCGACGACGAGCGCTGCCCAAAATGCCAGGCCGAAGAGCTGTTCGTGACGTTACGGCGGGATGCGGCCTGCGCGGCCGAGCTGGTCCTGTACCCGGGGGCCAGCCACAAGTTCACCGCGTCAGGCAAGCTGTCGCATCGCAAGGATGTGATGTCTCGCATCGCGTCATGGGCGATGCAGTGGGTCATTGAAGGCGATCCGCAGCGGCCGGGTGATGAACAGCGCACCGGCGAACAACGGATGAAGAATACCGCTGAGACGTAAGGTGGGAGAGCCGGGGCACGGTGAGCGCCTCGGCATTGCTGCTTCATGAAAACCGCCATAAAAAAAACCGCCCGGTCAGGGCGGTTGTCACAAGCGATAGCGTTGATGCGAATCAACGATCCTGCTGATTGTTGCGGTTCTGTTCGTTGTTGCGGTTCTGTTCGTTGTTGCGGTTCTGTTCGTTGTTCCGGTTCTGTTCGTTATTCCGGTTCTGTTCGTTATTCCGGTTCTGCTGATTTTCCTGATTCCGGTTTTGCTCGTTGTTCTGATTTTCCTGATTCCGGTTTTGCTCGTTGTTCTGATTTTCCTGATTCCGGTTCTGTTCGTTGTTCTGGTTCTGCTGGTTGCGGTTCTGTTCGTTGTTCTGGTTCTGCTGGTTGCGGTTCTGTTCGTTCTGGTTTTGCTGGTTGCGGTTTTGCTCGTTTTGTTGCGTCATGGTCTGTCTCCAAGGTTGACTTCAGGGCGGCTCTTGCCGCACCAAGGATTAAGCAAACGGTGTACCCGGCCCAAGCATTGCCTGTCCTCCCTGGCACGCGTGGCGCCGCGTTGTTCTCAAGTTGAGTAGAGGGCACGGAAGCAATGAAAAAAATGACTCGGCTGATCGTCGGCAACCGGTCGGTCTGAAACTTGCGAGACCTGCGGCTCTTCCCTTGGAGCCGCTGCATGTCTTCTTCGATTCAGACCCTTGACTACGACGTCCTTGTCATCGGCGCCGGCCTGGCCGGGCTGTCCTGCGGTGTGCGACTGACCGACCGCGGCTTGCGGGTAGGCGTCCTCGAAAGCAGCGACGTTGCCGGGGGCCGCGCGCGCAGCTGGGCGGACGCCAAGACCGGCGACACCGTCGACATCGGACCGCATGTCATCCTGAACAAATACGCCAACATGCTGGGGCTTCTCCAGCGGCTCGGCACCCGCCATCACATCCAGTGGGAAACGCGCAAGCTGCTGACGGTGCTGGACAAGGGACGGCGCATACCCATCCAGCAATGGCGCCTGCCGCCACCGTTTCACGGCGCGCGCAATCTCCTGCGCATGCTGCCCACTGTGCCTTTGCATGTGATGGCGTCGAACCTGCGCGTGGCCTGGGATGCCATGACGCGGACCGAGACCGAGATGCTGGCGCTCGACGGCATCAGCGCGCGCCACCATCTTGAATCCATGGGTGTGCATCGCGACTTCATCGATTGGTTCTGGGCCTCGGCATCGATCGCGCTTCTGAACGTGCCGGTCGAGCAATGCTCCGCAGCAGCATTGATGCGCGTGTTCGCGCAAATGATCGGCCACAACGACGCGGCCTTTGGTTTTCCCAAAGTGGGGCTGAGCGATCTGTACGTGCCGCAAGCCATCGACATCATCGAACGCGGCGGCGGCCAGGTCATGCTGGCCTGCGGTGCAGACCAGCTGCAGTGGCGCGACGGGCGCGTGACGGGTGTGCGTACGCATCGCGGCAGGGTGCTGCACGCTCGCGCCTGTGTCCTGGCAGCGCCGCCGTCTGCTGCGGCCCGCCTGCTGCCGGGCGAGGCGCCCGCGCGCATGGCGGCCGCACGGATGCAGCCGTCGCCTTATGTCAGCACCTATCTGTGGTTCGACCGACGCATCACGCGCGAGCGCTTCTGGGCGCGGCCCTGGTCGCCCCGGGAATTCAATACCGACTTCTATGACCTGACCAACATCCGGTCAGGCGGCAACGGCCCGCGCGACACCGACGGGGCTCGGAACGCCGCGGGTTCGGTGATCGCGGCCAACCTGATCTGGAGTCATCGTGCGTTCGACGTGAGCGACGACGAGATCGTCGCCGCGACGCTGCGCGAACTTACGGACTTCACGCCCGACGCCGCGCAGGCGCGCCTGCTGTCGGCCAGCGTGCATCGCATTCCGATGGCGGTGCCGTGCCCGTATCCCGGCACGGAACGGCAGCGGCCCGAGACGCAAGCCGTGCCCGGCCTGTATCTGGCCGGCGACTGGACACATACGGGGCTTCCGTCCTGCATGGAAGGGGCGACGCGGTCGGGCGCGCTTGCCGCTGAAGCGGTGCTGGCGGCTGCCGGCGTGCGCGCCCGCATTGCCTGCCCCGTTCCCGAAACGCGTGGACTGGCGGGCCTGCTGCGCCGCTTCTGGCCACGCCGCACCTCGCGCGACGGCAGCGCCCCCGCTGGTGTGGGACGAACGTCGGCACCGTGAAGGTGCCGTCAGGTGGCTGTGGTCGAGCCCACCTGCACGGGCGCAACCGAGGGGTCCAGCGTGTAGACGCCGGTGAGCGACGCGGCGGCGAGGACATGCCCTTCCATGGCCGCCACCACATCGTTGCCATAGAACATGGTTGGCACCGTCAACGATTCGACATCGAGCGCGTAGAGCGTAAAGCAGTAACGATGCGGCTTGGGATCATTCCACGGCGGGCAGGGTCCGTCGTAGCCGTAGTAGTAGCCTGCCATCTCGGGGTCGTTGGCGAAGCGGTGCGTCAGGTCGTTGAGCCCCTCACGCGCCGCCATCTCGTCCGACAGCTGGCTCTTGCCGCGGCGGTACACCCCGATTGCATAGGCGCCTTCTTCAATGTCCTCGGTGTCGGGCGGCAGGTCGATCAGGACCCAATGGTAGAAGGGACGGCGCGGCACGTCTCCATCCAGGGTCACCCCTTCCTTGTCGGCCAGCGACAGGTCTTCGGGTGCATCCAGGTCGGCGCACAGCATGACGAGCGAGCGCGCGTCGTCTGGCACGTCAATGAGCGTGAACTGCGGATTGATGTTGTCGCCCGGAATCAGCGACTGGGAACTCAGGTTCTTGGCGAACGCATACCGATCGGGCATCGGTTCGCCGTCCATGAAGGAAAGGCTGGACAGTTTCACGGTAAAAGTCTCGGGAGGAAGTCAGTCGGTCGTGCCGGGGCCGCGGATGGCATCCACATAAGCGCGGCCAAGCGCCAGTGCATGGTCGGCCGCGCGCTGGCTGTCGCCAAGCACGCCGCTCGAAGGAAGGGATTGCAGCAGCCAGATCCGCCCGGCCGTGCCCGGCGGATCGCTGCTCAACATGAAGCGGGGCAGGAAGGCGTCGCGCGCAGCCGCGACGGCCTGGGCCCACGCATCGATCCAATAGCCGCGATAAGCGACCTCACGCCGCCCCAGCTTGGCCGTCGCCTGCAGGATCACCTGCGCGGCGGCACGCTTGCCGGGCGGAGCAGGGGCATCACTTCGTGGCATGTTCAGCCTCGTCGGACGACTCGGTCTCGTCGTCCGTCTCCGCATCCGCGCCTGCTGGGGAAGCAGACAGTCCGCCGGCCGCCTTCTCTTGCTGCTGGCGGCGGGTGCGATGCCCGGCAGCGCCGGCAGCGCGCGCCTCTTCCACGCTGAAGCGATGCGCCTTGCCCAGGCGATGGGCAGTCTGTCCTCCCAGCGATGCGATTTCGCGTTGCCGTTTGGCGTCCATTGCGGCGAAGCCCCGCGGCTTCGATGATTTTTGCGTTTTGTCGTCAGCCATGATTGCCCTGTCGAATACTGATGAAGATGCGGTGATGAAAGATGCTCACGCATTCTCGCAAGCTTCGTTCCGCGTTCGGCAGGCCCGCCTTCAAGAGAGTGACGGTTCATCTGCCTGCAGTGCTGCGGGTTACCCGGCCCAGGAAGGTCGTACTGCTTGCTCTACGTGCGCAGGGCTTGCTGTTCGGTAAGCGTTTGCTGAATCGGGGAAGAAATTACGAAGTAGAGCGGCAGGCGCGGCAAGATCCTTGCTGAAGAGGGGCTTCACCACTTCTAGAAGGATTCACGCCATGACGTTCGATGCCACTGCCCGTCCGGATGCGGACGGCGTCAGCTTCCGGATGCACTTTCCTGACGGCCCTGGCGAGGCACGGGTCACTGCCCAGGCCTTGAAGGAATACTTTGGCGCGGCGGGCTCGCCTCAAGGCTTGCTCGAGTCGTATCGCGCCAACTTTCGTGCGATCCATGCAGTCGCCCAACAAAAATCCGTGGGCGACAGCCTATCCAGGATCACGGTGGAAACCGGCGATCTGCAGGAATGGCAGGTCAAAGGCGCTGCCAGGGTCGACTGACCCGAGCGGCGACCTTGTTATTACAGGGTGCGGCCCGACGACTTGATCAGCCCGCCGTCCTTTTCCTTCAGCACGTTGGGGGAATCGTCCTGCGGGCTGAACAGTTCGGGGGCGTCCTCGCGCGGGTCGGCTTCGGTCGATCCGTTGTACTGCGTGGCCTTCTTGCTGTCAGGCTGCTGGGACCCCGGACGGCCGCCGGTCGTGCCCTTGGACTCCGGAAAGGCGTCCTGCTGATCGACCGATTCGGTCGGATTGGCATAGTCGCGATGCGGATTGTGCGGGTCTTTGGTTTCTTTGGTCATGTCGGTACTCCTGTTGGAACTACGGATTCAGCGCGTAAGGCGTGCAATGGTTGGCAACGACAACTACTCGCTCTTGCCGGCGGTGTTGTTGGCGGTCTTGCCCGATCCGAGCGAATTGCCGCTGCCCGCGACTGGCGATTTGCGCGGATCGTCCATGCCGTTGTCGGCGGGGGCGTTGTCCTGGCGTGCGGTGCTTTCCCCAGCACGCGCGGCGGGCGCGGTTGTCTGGCCGGCATCTTGCGCGGGCGGGTTGCTGGCGGGTTTGTCTTGATCGGCTGGCATGCTGCTCTCCAGTAAATAGGGGGATTCGGGGCGCAACGAATGCGCGCTCTTGCTCGACTGCTGCAAGTCGCGTACCCGCTAACGTACCGGTAGCGGCGCCGGAAACCCGCCGGGAATAGGGCTTGCAAGATGCCGTGGACTTCCCTGGCCGCGCGCCGGGGCCCCGCTTCCCAGGAAGCTTCCCGCCGATGGAGAACACTGATGCCCGATTCAAACGACCACTTCATGGACTGGCTGCGCGATGCCCACGCAATGGAAGAGCAGGCCGAGCAAATGCTGACGGCGATGTCCGCCCGCATCGAAACCTATCCCGAGGTCAAGCAGCGCCTGGACCAGCACATCGAGGAAACCCGCAACCAGGCCGCGCTGATTGCGCAGTGCATCCAGCGCCGGGGCGGGGACACGTCCACGGTCAAGGATGTGACCGGCAAGGCGATGGCCATGATGCACAGCTTCACGGCAGCCATGTCGTCCGATGAAATCATCAAGGGGTCCATGGCCAGCTACGCCTTCGAACATTTCGAGATCGCGAGCTACAAGTCCCTGATCGTCGCCGCTGAAGTGGCCGGCGATACCGAGACCCAGCGTGTCTGCCAGGCGATCCTGGTCGAGGAAGAGGCCATGGCCAAATGGCTGGCGGACAACATGCCGATCCTGGTCAAGCGCTTCCTGCAGCATGCCGACACACCCGGATTGAGCGAAAAGCGCTGACGCGCGATCGCGCCGAGCCGCCCATGTCCATTGCTCCCACCCGCGCCCAGGTGCGCGATGAACTTGCCGTCATCGTCACCGCGGACGCGGCGCGCCTGATTGCCGTCTACGGGGTGCTTCCCGAGCCACTGCATGACGTGCACGTCGAGCGATTGCCCATCTGGCGCAAGCTGGACGGCTTGTACGGGTATGCCGTCGAGGGACGCCTTGCCGCGGATTTCGCCTTGAATCAGATACTTGATGAGCTCAACGACTACTTTCTGGAGAACGTTGCACGTAGCGCGCTGATCGATGCCTACGCTGCCCGGCCGGTCAGGGGCTTCTGCGCCTGGGTCGTGTTTGCCGCGATCTCGCGGTGGGCGATGGACTTCGTCGACGACCATGTTTTCGGAATCGCCGAGCTTGCGGCACTGGCGGGCATCGAAGAATCCGATGCTTTGGCCGCCATCAGCACGCGCAGCGCCATGCCGTTGTGCGCCTACCGCGACGTCGAGGGCTACTACCAGGTCGCCAAGGTGGACGCCGTTGCCTGGCTCACCACCCAGCCCGGTTACCAGCGGACGGTCATGCTAAGCCCGGGCGAGACGCGTTTCGAACGCACCGCATTCGACGACATGGCGGACCTGCATCACTACGTGGTGCGCCGCTGCGAAGAAACCGGCCAGACCTTGGCGGGCGCGCTGGACGCCGCAGGCCTCGGGCATCGCTACACGGACTGGGTGAGGGGATGCGTCGACGGCGTGCCCGAACTCGGTGGCGTGCAGCGGCTTGCCCGCGTGCTCGGCATCCACGACCGCGCATTCGTGCTGGCGGCATGCAAGGCCATGCGATCCCCCAGTGCCACCTCGTCCCATTTACTCCCACCCCATCGGAGCACACCATGAGCACCCAACCTGAACAACAGCAGAACCCACCCGGCGTCGAAGCCGAATTGACGCCCCAGGCGGACCACGGCGAAAGCAGTTACCGCGGCAGCGGCAAGCTCGAGAACAAGATCGCCGTGATCACCGGCGGCGACAGTGGCATCGGCCGCGCGGTCGCCATTGCGTTCGCACGCGAAGGCGCCGACGTGTTGATCAGTTTTCTGGACGAAGAGGAAGATGCCCGCGAAACGCAGCGGTGGGTCGAGGAAGCCGGGCGCAAGTGCGTGCTGGTCCCTGGCGACATCGCGGTGGCCGAACATTGCCGCAGCATCATCCGGCAGGCGGTGGACGCCTTTGGACGCATCGACATCCTGGTCAACAATGCCGCGTTCCAGATGTCGCATGAGTCGCTCGAAGACATTCCCGACGACGAGTGGGATTACACGTTCAAGACCAACATCACCGCGATGTTCCACCTGTGCAAGGCGGCCGTTCCGCACATGAAGTCCGGATCGGCCATCATCAATACCACCTCGGTGAACTCGGACATGCCCAAACCGACGCTGCTGGCCTATGCCGCCACCAAAGGGGCTATCGCCAACTTTACGGGCGGGCTGGCGCAGTTGCTGGCCGACAAAGGCATTCGCGTGAACTCGGTGGCGCCCGGGCCCATCTGGACACCGTTGATTCCGTCAACGATGCCGCCGGATCAGGTCAAGAGCTTCGGTTCCGAGGTACCGTTGGGGAGGCCCGGCCAGCCGCGCGAAGTGGCGCCGGTGTATGTGTTCCTCGCATCCGACGAGGCAAGCTATGTCAGTGGCGCGCGCTATGCCGTTACGGGCGGCAAGCCTATCCTGTGACCTGATGCGTTCCTAACGAAGGGAGACCCCATGCCACTGTCGTTACCGTGGTCCTTGCCGATGTCGTTCAGGGCCGGCCTGCCAAGGACCGCACTGATTATTGGCGTGGCCGCCTTGCTGGGGGCATGCGCCAGCCCGGCAAGCATTCCGCCGGGCACGACCGAAGCCGAGGTGGTTCGCCAGATGGGCACACCCAATGTCGAACGCGACCTGCCCGGTGGCGGCAAGCGGCTGATCTATAGCGGGCAGCCCATGGGCCAGTTCGCGTGGCTGACGGACATCGATGCCAGTGGCAGGGTGGTGTCCACCACCCAGGCGCTGACGTCCGAACGGTTCAACATGATCAATGACGGCCTGGCGGAAGGCCGGTGGACCCGCGACCGGCTGCTGCTGGAATTCGGGCCGCCGGCCGAGATCACCCGAGTGGCCATGCAGCCCGATCAGGCGATCTGGGGCTACCGGTTCCGCCAGGACGGCGTGTGGAATTCCCTGATGTATGTGTACGTGGCGCCGGACGGGCGGGTTACCCGCTTCCATCCCGGTCCGGATCCCCGCTACGAACGCCTGCACTTCATGGGCATGTGATCGTCGCCGCCAGCGGCGCTTCGGCCAGCGGGCCGAAGCCCGCCGGTCGCACGAACAGGTCGGCGACCTGCTGCAGGCTGTCCAGGACCGCCAGGCATTTTTCTCGCATCTCGTCGGTGGGGGTCAACAGATCGGGCACCATCACGACGGGCATGCCGGCAGCGTGGGCCGCCCGCACGCCGTTGTAGGAGTCTTCCAGCGCAAGGCACCGCCGTGGCGTCTTGCGCAACCGCCGCGCGGCCTCAAGAAACAGGTCAGGCCGTGGTTTGCCCGCCGCGACATCATCCCGGGTGACGACGTGGTCAAACCGATCAAGAATGCCGGCCGCGGCCAGGTGATGGCGTGCCTTGTCGCCGCCCGATGAGGTCGCGACCGACCGGGGAACGCTGCAGCGGTCCAATCCGTCGAGCAGGGCTTCCACGCCCGGCTGCAGCGCAAGATCGCCCGCGTCGATCTGCGCGGTCAGCTCACGTGTCGCGGACGAAAAGAAGTCGTCGGCCGGCGCGTCGTCGCCATACCGGTCGAGCAGCAGCTTGCGTGAGCCGTCCGCCGAAATCCCGATCAACGAGGCGCAGAAGGCGTCGGTCATGGGCAGGCCAAGGGCTTTGCCGGCCCGCATCAACGCGCGCCGCGCGAGGGTTTCGGTGTTGAGCAGCAGGCCGTCCATGTCGAACACGAAGGCATCGATCGCCAGGCCGGCGGACGATGCGGCCGCAAACGGCGGATTGGGCAGATACACGGTCAAGAACATTCTCCTGGATGGCAGTCGGCAATGGCGGCGTAGACGCCGCCGCGGTGCAGGGCAGTCATGGCTCGGATCAGGCCCTGACGCACCTGCGGGATGGCGCCCCAGGCGGGGTCGAAGACCTCGGGCAAGCCCAGGAAGGCGTCGACCAGACGCCCTGGGTCGGTTGCCGCGGCGCCGCCAACCCGTCGCAACAGGGCCGACTGACGGTCCTGCAAGGGCAGCGGAAGGGGGCGGCCACGGTCCACCAGTCCGGTCGCGCAGCGCATCCACGCAGCGATAGCCAACAGGGTACAGGGCGCCGGCCGGCCGTCGCGAAGATTGTCACCAAGTGACGCGAGTAGGCGGCCCGCCAGCTTGGTTGATCCGTCCCGGCCGACACCGTCCAGGCGGTGGGCAATGCCTGGGTTACGCCAGCGCACGATCAGCTGGCCGGCGTACGCGCGGATGTCGTGGTCGCTGGGGGGCAGGGTCGGCATCTGCTCGTCCAGCATGAAACGCAGCGCCAGCGCGCCGATGGGCGGATCGTTGACGGCCGCGGCGACCGTCTCATGGCCGGCCAGCAGGCCCAGATAGGCCACCACCAGGTGCCCGCCGTTGAGCAGCCGCAGTTTGGAGGCTTCCCAGGGCGCGACGTCGGGCACGAATTCGGCGCCGGTCGCCTCCCAGCGCGGCCGCGGGCCGTCGAAGGTTTCGATCACCCATTGCCGAAACGGCTCCGCAGACACCGGCGCGGCATCGCACAGGCCGGTCGCCACCGCCACATCATGGCGATCGATGTCCGTAGTGACCGGGACAATGCGGTCGACCATGGTGCAGGGGAACTGCACGTGACGGGCGATCCATTCCCCCAGGCTGTCGTCCTGCAGGCTGGCGAAGTCGACGCAGGCCTGCCGCAGGGCGTGGCCGTTGCCGGGCAGGTTGTCACACGAAAGGATCACCGGCGGCGCCAGTCCGCGCGCGCGGCGCAGCGCCAGGCATCGCACGAGTACGCCGATGGCTGTGCGGGGGCACGAACGGCGCAGGTCGTCCTGGATGTCAGGGTGCTGCGCATCGAGCCGCTGGCTTTGCGCATCGAGGCTGTATCCGCTCGCGGTCACGGTCAGGCTGACGATGCGGATGGCCGGATCGCGCAGGTACGCAAACAGTTGCGCGGGCGCATCTGGCGCGTACACCAGGTCGCGCACCGTGCCGACCAGTTCGAGCGCGGTCCGGTCGGGCCCGCGTTCAAGCACGGTGTAGAGGCCGTCCTGTTGTTGCAGCGCGCGCAGGGTGCCCGGCGTGCGCAACGAGACGCCGACGATGCCCCACGACGGCGGGACCGGCGTTGCCGCCTCGGCCAGTTCAACCTCGATGGCCCGCTGCGTCAGGAGTGCCTGATGGGCACGGTGGAAGGCGCCGCACCCGATATGGACAATGCCGGGTCGCAGGTCACCCACCGAGAACGTGGGCTGGGTGATGCTGGCCGGCACGTCGGGCAGCGTTGCCAGCGACAGCGGCGGCAGCCCCGTATGGGGGTCGCGGGTGGGCAGCCTCATCAAGAGGCTGGGGGATGTGAACGAAGTCATGATCGGTCGTGCCGTCGTCCCGCGTCAGAAGGCCGCGCCGGACGCGGGCAGGCCGGCTACCGGGTAGTCGCGCGCAACGATGGAGGGATACTGCGCCGCGACGATCCAGCGCACCAGCGACGGGCTGCCATCGAGCAGGTAGCGCCATCCATCGAGCAGTTTGACGGTCAGTTCGTCTTCAACCAGCCCAAGGGGTTGCAGATCGGGACCGAAGGCCGACCAGGTGGTGTGCACCTGACGACATTCATGCACATGCATGATCCGATCCGACTCGTCCATTACGCGCTGTCCAAGCTCGGCGTCCCGGAATGCGCCGACGGGCCGCGTATGCAGCACGGGCGTGCCATCGATGATGCCGGTGTTGCGGTACTCCAGCAGCTTGGGCCACAAGGAATCGAGCCCCCAGCCCCAGCCTGTGGTGGTCAGGTCCAGCGTCGGCAGCAGCACGTCCAGCGCGCGGGTGCTGAAGCAGGGCACCATGATCTCGACAAAGCCGGTCATGCGCGCAAAGGTGTTGCGGTTGCGCATCGTGGTGAAGTGCGCATAGTACGAAGCTTCATGCAGCGCGGGCGCGCACAGGTCGAACTTGAGCGCGGCCGCCGTTTCGAACATGCGCGTGATGGTGTCCTGGCTCGCGAAGATGTCGTCGTCGGGCAACCAGACGTAGTCGTAGTCGCGCCAGCCGGGCCAGGCGTTGAGCAGTTCGCGCAAGCCTGTCCACTTGGGTCCGACGATCACTTCACCCAACGTGGCTTGCGCCGCAGCGTGCGGCAGCAAGGCCTGGAAGGGACACAGGTAGAGGTCCCAGTTGCGGGTGGCGGGGTCGCCGAGCCAGGTGGGATGAAGCGAGTTCTGGCCGACGCGGGCGATGACAAGATGACGGTGTTGCATGAGTAGTGGAATCCCCTGGAACAGTAGAAGTCGCCGGCCTGCGGAGCGTTTTGGGCTTTTGCAGACACAGAGACCAGAAACTTCGCAATGCCTGTGCCGCGGACTACTGCCGGGCATGCGCGTTGCTGCGACGCAGGCGTATGTTCACCAGGAGAAAACGATGAAGACAATCTGGGTAGTCGTGGCCGACGAGGCCATTGCGCGGATCTTGTGCATGCCTCAGAAAGGCGGCCAGCTCGAACCGGTCGAAGAGTTGACCGATCCCACGGCGCACGCGTCCGGGTCTGACTTGCGGCGGGATGCCTATGGGCGCCGGTCGGGTAGCGCAACGCATCAGTCGCGGCAGAACACGCCCCATCGACTGCAGGCGGTATCGAGCGTGACGTCGTCGGCAGGCGAAGCGGAGCAGCATCTGGAAGCCGAACAGTTTGCGGGCCATCTGGCCGAGCATTTGAACAAGGCGTTCCAGCAGAAGCGCTTTGAAGAACTGCGCATCGCCGCGGCCCCGCGCTTTCTGGGCGTGCTGCGCAAGGCGCTGTCGCCGCAGGTGTCGGGCGTGGTCACCAATGAACTGAACAAGGACCTGGTGCACGCGCAGAACGACGAACTGACGCAACGCTTCTTTGCCGACGCATCGGGCGCAGGCGCCTGACCTGTTTTAACGCTGCCTGGCCCTTAGCCGCGGCAGCCGTCACGGCCTGCCGCGGCTACCCCCACGCGTGCCGGTGCGCCGGCGAAAGAACAGCCGCCGAGCCAGTTGCTGGACCGGCCGGTGCACCATCACGCGACGGCGCCGCGGCAGCTTCGCCAGACCCTGCGAGATCCGTTCGAACGGAAAGACGCCGCCCAGCACGCCGCCGATAGAGGACAGGTGATTGACGGTGCGCAGCGCTTCGAGTCCCAGTTCCTGGATCACCCGGCGTTCGCTGTATTCGTCACCTTCCTGGATGCGCGACAGGGCGTGCATCACATAGATGCCCAGCATCGCCGAGAGCGCAAACAGGAATTCCCAATGCGCAAAGCGCACGACCGATACGTCGCTCGTGCCCGCCAGGGATACCCATCGCACGATCACCGACAGCTCATTCGCCGAGAACGCCTGCGCCAGCGCGCCGCCCGCAATCGGCGCAACGCCGCCCGCCGCTGCCGATACCAGTCCGATGGCAGCCAGATAGGCCGTGCCCTGATCCCGTGGCGCGAGCTTCAGGCCCAGGTTGCCGGTCGCCAGACCGATGCCCCCCGACGCCGCCCCCATGACCACATGCAGCAGGCAGATCAAGGTGAGCTGCACGTCGTAGCGTGCGCTCATGTCGCTGAACACCAGACCAAGCGTGCACAGGAAATACGTTGGCAGGGCAACGGCCAGAATCGCCTTGTTGGACAGCCGGTCCGACAGGCGGCCCCAGATATACAGCGTCAGCGCATTGGCCAGCTGGCTGGCCACCCACAGCGCGGTGACGGTGGTCAATCCATACCCCAGCTGCTGGATCAGGTAGACCGTCAGGAAGGGCGCTGCAAGGTTGGTCGCCAGGTTCCATGCGCCCAATACGGTCAGCAAGCGGCGAAAATTCGGGTCATGAAACGGACGGCGCAGCATCGCGATCAGCGACCCGGGCGTGCCGTGATCGGGCATGCGCGGCTCGGGCGTGCGTGCCAGGAAATAGCAACTGGCATAGCCGGCCAGTGCGGCACCGACAAATGCCAGCGCGTACGCAACCCGCGCATCGCCCAGCGGCGGATGGTCCACGAGCAATCCCACGCCCAGCGTGCCGGCGCAGGCCAGCACACTGGCGACGATCAACCGCTTCGCGAAGAAGGCGCCCAGGCCTTCTGCGGGCAACAGCTGGTGGAACCAGGAATTGATCGCGCACGCCGCCATCGACCCGAGCAACGAGATGCCGAGCTGGAAGGCAACCAGGACGGCAAGCCGGGGCCATTGCACCGGCAGGAAAGGCAGCAGGGCGAGCAACATGATCAAGGATCTGGCGACCATCAACAAGGGCACGCCGATACGCTTGCGTTCGCGCAGCCGCTCGGTCAGGAGGATGGCGGGCAGCTGCGCTGCCTGGGCCAGGAAGGGGATCGCCGCCAGAAGTCCGATGGTGAGCGGGCCCGCGCCCAGGGACAGCGCAAACGCCACCAGGACCACACCGCCTGACAGCGCGCCCGTGACGCTGGCCCATGCGGCGTCCTGCACCAGGGCGCGCTTGCCGTCTGCCAGTTGCGCTGCGTCGACCGCGGACTGGGGCCGGAGCGTGACACGGGCCGTCATGGCTGCGTCGCCGTCAGGCCGCGCGAGGCGAAGGTTCTGGCAAGACGTCAGGCATCACGTCAGGGCGCGCCGCGATGGGCGCTGACGCGGCTGCCTCCGCGGCGATCTCGGGCACGGGCGGGCAATCGCCCTCGATCGTCTGCAAGGCCCACAGCTGGCTGAACATGCCCCCGGCATTGCGCAATTCTTCAAGCGTGCCGTCTTCGATCACGTGGCCGTCGGCCAGCACGACAATCCGGTCGTAGCGCGACAAGGTAGACAGCCGGTGCGCGGCTGCAACCACCGTGCGGTCCTTCATCAGGTCGATCAGTGCACTGTTGATCAGCGCTTCGGACTGGCTGTCGAGGGCGGAGGTGGCTTCGTCCAGCAGCAGGATGGGTGCGTCCTTGAGCAGCGCGCGTGCAATGCCGATCCGTTGACGCTGCCCGCCCGACAGCGACGCGCCGCGTTCGCCGACGATGGTCTTGTAGCCATGCTTGAGCGCGCGGATGAATTCATCGCAATGCGTTTTTTTGGCGCAGGCAATGACTTCTTCCTTGGTGGCGTCGGGGCGGCCATAGCGGATGTTTTCGAGCACGCTGCGGCGGAACAGGCTGATGTCTTGGGGAACCACGCCGATGGCCTGGCGCAGGCTGTCGCGCGACATCTCGTTGATCCGCTCGCCGTCGATCAGAATGCACCCGCCGCCCACGTCGTCCACCCGCTGCAGCAAGGACAACAACGTGGATTTACCCGCGCCGGACGGCCCGACGATGCCGACCTTCTGGCCGGCCGGTATCGTCAGGCTCAGGTTGTTGAACACCTGCCGGCCGTCGGCGTACGCATAGTTGACGTTGCGAAGTTCAATGGTGCCGCGGGCGATGGGCTTGTCCGACAGTTCAGGCAGATCGGGCTGGTCGTGCGGCTGGGCCACCACGTTCAGCATCTCGGCAATCACGCCGAATTGCTGTGCCGTGCCGACCAGGGCAAGGGCCAGGTCGCGCGACCCATGAAGGATCCGGAATGCCAGTGCACTGATGACCACCACGTCGCCCGCCGTCACGGTGCCGGCCTGCCAGGACCGCAGCGCCCACGTCAGCATGGTGCCGGCCATAATCCACAGGCAGATGTCATGCAGCACGCGCGCCTTTTCCAGGTACATCCAGCTGCGGCGCTGCGCACGGGCTTCGACACCCAGTTCCTTCTGCAATCTTTCGGTTTCGCGGTGCCGGGCCGAGAAGGCCTGCACGACCCAGATGTTGGACACCGCATCGACGATCTCGCCGCCGACACGCGACGCCTGTTCACCGAACTCCTGGTGCAGTACACGACCGCGGCTGCCGAAGGTAAAAATGACGCCCGCCACCAGGGCAACGAACCCGGTCAGCGCCGCCGCCATCCGCCAGTCGATCGTCAACAGCACCACTACGGCGCCAAGAAAATCGACGCAGGGCGGGACAATGTTCCACGTCAGGGTGCCCAGAATGGAGCCGGACGCCTGCGAGGTGGACGTGATGCGGTTGCCCAGTGCCCCCGACAGATGCTGCCGGAAGTACTTCATCGAGTGGCCGGTCAGGTGCTTGAACAGGTCCACCCGCATGTCGACGCATGACGCGATGATGGTGCGGCAGCCCAGCCAGCCGCTCAGCCGCCACAGGATGCTTTCGACCCCGATCAGCGTCAGGAACAGGAACAGCGGATGCCAGACGTCGGCGGCCTGGCGGTCCGTCGCGGACATGGCATCGACGATCAATTTCATGCCGTACTGGACGGCGACCGCGCACGAGCCGGCGGCCACGACCAGGGCGCCCAGCGTCAGGAAGCTTGCCCGCCGCGCCTTGACGTAGGTCATAAGGAAGGCGGCGGGGGTCTGCGCAAGCTGGACCTGCGCAATGCTTGAGTCGGACATGAGTTTTCCTGGTGAACTCAGTAGGTGCCTGCCGCGTCGGCGCGGCGTCGAAGGGCCGGGTCGGCAAGATCGGCAAAGCGGGCCCGCTGCACGGCAAGTTCATGCGCCAGCGGGAAGTCGAGCGGCCGCAGGAAAGACGGGTCCGGCGCGCCAAAGAGCCCGGTCGGGCAATGACGGTCGTCGAACCATCCCGGGTAGTCGGTGATGGGGTACAGGCAGATGCCTTCGATCTCGACGCCGGCCTGCATAGCGGCCATCACCTCGTCGCACACATACCGCAGCCACGGCGCGCGGGCATCGCCCTCGGCGCCGGTTTCGGCCACCAGCACCGGACGGGCGTACCTTGCATGAACACCCGCCAGCAGCTCACGCATCGGGCGGTAGTAAGGCTGCCCTTGCCAGATCGTGCCTTCGTGCAGCGACCATTGGTTGTGCGGGTAATAGTTGACGCCGACAACATCCAGGAAGTCGGGGCGGCCGCCCAGTTCCGGGCAGACCCGTCCGGCCAGCATGTCCCAGGCTTCGAATTGCGCCAGCGTCGCCGCTTCGGCCAGTGGGCGTTCCGCCGGGTCTAGCGCTGTTACGTGGACCATGGGATCGACGGCCACGAATCTTGCGCGGCCATCGACCGTACGAATGGCGTCCATGGCCGCGATGGCGGCGCGCACCAGCTGGCGCTTGAGCTCGCCCCCGCGCTCGGTTGCGGCCGGACCGAAGAGACCCATGTCACCGCCTGCCCAGGACCAGTAGGAAATTTCGTTGACGGGGCAAAACCACGGCACGTCACCCGTTTCATCACGGATGACCGCGGCAGCGGCAGCGGCAAAGCGCGCGAAACGTTGAGGAAAAACCGGGCTGAAGGGATCGATGTGGGTGGGGTAACCGTAATGGCACAGATCCCAGATCACCTGGGTGCCCTGCAAGCGTGCCGCTTGCAACTGCGGCAACAGACTGGACCAGTCGTATTCGCCAGGCCGTGGCTCGATCAGGTGCCACCGCAGTCCGTCACGGACGGTTCTTAGCCCATGCCGCGCGGCGGCGTCATAGTCGGCCAGGGGGTGACGGGCGTGGCCGGTGGTCTCGAGCAGGTCGAGCCCTCCACCTTCCGGTAGACGATGCGTCGAACACTCGAATCCGCCCTGGAAAAAGCTCCGGAACAGGGATCTCAAGGGTCGCTCCTGAAAAAGACAGACTCAGGGCGCAGCGCAATCGATGTTCCCGGTGGGGTAGGTCAGGGCGGACGGGATGGCTTGCAGGTGGCATGCCGTTCCCCGCGCCTTACTCGTGCACGCCACGGCTGACCATGGCTTGCAAGTCGCCACCGTGCTTGCTCATCTGACACTGTCCGGCCGGCGCAGGCGTCAATTGCCGCCGGTTGGGGGCGTATCCAACGGGGCGTCCAACAATCCGGACCAGAAGGCGCAGTCGTGCCGCTGCGCAAAGTCCGCACCGTGGCGGGCAGGGCCCGGTGCCAGGATGCGCACCAGGCCTTCTTCACCGAACGCGGGCCAGTCGGCCGCCGGCGCGTGGCCGTGGGCGAAGCGGCCCCATGCTGTTCGCATGGCCGCGGCCAGGGCGGCCTGCCCGGCGTCGAATCGGGCCGGATCAGCCAGCGCCCACCGTGTGCCGAACACATAGGCCAGCTCGCCGGCATGATAGGCGCCCATCGGGCCGCCCTGCATCAGGGCGGGCAGGCGGATCGGGGCGCGATCGTCAGCGAACTCATAGCCGAAGACTTCACTGCGCGGCCGCAGTGCCTGACGCAGCGCGTCCGACGGACAGGCCAGCCGGGCGTCGGTCCACACGCCGGCAAATGCCAGGCGCACCGACCCGTGGGTGGCTTCGGTGTAGCGCGCCAGCACCTGCGGCGCCTTGGGACCGAATTGCTGGCGGATGCGTGTCTCGAACGCTTCCTGGCTGCGCGTCGTGACGGCGAACAGACGGCCTTCATCGCGGTTGCTGCCGATGATCACCGGCACCTGGGCGTATCGGCCCTGTTCGAACGCGATGTCGGGGCGCAGCGGTACGACACCGTCGCCCCATACCGGCCCCCAGCTGGCCGGCCCGACAATGCCGCGCCGGGTCGACGCCGCCCGCACCAGTGTCCGCGCCGGCACCTCGCGCAGGCAGGCAAGGGTGGTGGACGGATCCTTGCAACCGACTTCTGCGGCATAGGACACGCCATCGGCATCGGCCTGCGCGACAGGCACCAGCGACACCGGATCGACGCAGGACCCGCTTTGCAGAATGGCGCGGTGGAACAGGCCGGCCGCGCCTGGCGATGCCAGCTGGTAGCAGGCGCTCCATGCGCCCGCCGACTCGCCAAACAGCGTGACCTGGCCCGGATCGCCCCCGAACGACGCAATGTTGTCGCGCACCCACCGCAAGGCAGCCTGCTGGTCCAGCAGCCCGGCATTGCCGGATGCGCCAGACGGCGTTTCGGCGGTCAGCGCCGGATGGGCCAGAAACCCGACCGCCCCCAGCCGATAGTTGACCGTGACAACGATCACGTTCTGTTCGACGGCAAGGCGGCTGGGATCGTAGTTGTCGCCCGCGCCCAAAACAAAGGCGCCGCCTGGCAGATAGGTCATGACCGGCCAGCGGGCGCCAGCCGCAGGCGGCGCCGCGGGGGTATAGACGTTCAGGTACAGGCAGTCCTCATCGCCAAAGGGCAGGCCGCCGCCTTCGCCCGCGCCCGCGTTCATGCCGATGGCCTGCGTGCAGGCCGACCCCAGCTTGCGCGCATCGCGCGGCGCGAACCACGGCGTGACAGGCTGCGGCGGCTTCCAGCGCAGGTCGCCCAGCGGCGGCGCGGCATAGGGAATGCCCAGGAACGCGGTTCCGGCCGTAGCCGACGCGCCAACAACCGGGCCCGATCGGGTCAGGACCGTGACGGCCTGGACATCGTCGGCATCGACGATCTGCGGCACGTCGCCCGGTCGGATGCCGCACCCTGCAAGGACCAGGGACACGACGGCAGCGAATGTGGGTTGCGCCAGCGATTGCAAGAGCTTCATGAGGGGGTTCCGCCGCTGCGCGGCAAAGGTGGGATCGCCTGTCGGACAGCATGCCCGATGCCTGGCTTTCCGGAGAGTAACGAGTATCGCCTTCGATCGGCGGGCAGGGGTAGCATGGCGTCTGTTGCCTCATCAACCAAGAATCCACCGATGACCCACGTTTTCCACCGCCAACTGCGTCACCCCCTGCCCGAAGCCGTGTCCGCGCGCGGCCTGACGATTACCGACCGGAACGGCAAGATCTACCTCGATGCTTCTGGCGGCGCAGCCGTCTCGTGCCTGGGGCATGGCCATCCCAATGTGATTGCCGCCATGCGCGAGCAGATGGACCGCCTGGATTACGCACACACCAGCTTTTTCACCACGCGCGTGGCCGAAGACCTGGCGGACACCCTGATCGCCCGCGCGCCCAACGGCATGTCGCAGGTCTATCTGGTGAGCGGCGGATCCGAAGCGATGGAAGCCGCGTTGAAGATGGCGCGCCAGTACTTCGTCGAGAACGGCCAGCCGCAACGCAGCCATTTCATTGCGCGCCGCCAGAGCTATCACGGCAACACCCTGGGGGCGCTCGCGGTCGGCGGCAATGCCTGGCGGCGCGCCCAGTTCGCGCCCCTGCTGATGGACGTGACGCATGTCGCGCCCTGTTATGCCTATCGCGACCAGCAGCCCGGCGAGACACCCGAGAGCTACGGCCAGCGCCTGGTGCGGGAACTGGAAGCGGAAATCCTGAGGCTCGGCCCGGACACCGTGATCGGCATTTGCGCCGAACCCGTGGTGGGCGCCACGCTGGGCGCCGTTCCGGCAGTGCCCGGCTATTTCAAGGGCATGCGCGCGCTGTGCGATCGGTACGGCATCCTGCTTATTGCCGATGAAGTCATGTGCGGCATGGGCCGCACCGGCTCCTTGCATGCGATCGACCAGGAAGGGATCGTTCCCGACCTGATGGCGGTCGCCAAGGGCCTGGGCGGCGGCTACCAGCCGATCGGCGCGGTACTCGTGCGAGGGCGGATCTACGATGCCTTCACACAAGGGTCCGGGCAGTTCATGCACGGCCATACGTATCTCGGGCATCCGGTGGCGTGCGCCGCGGCACTGGCTGTTCAACGCGTGCTGGAGCGCGACGGGCTGGTGGAAGCGTCCCGCGTCCAGGGCGCCGGATTGGCGCGACGCCTGCAGGCGGCCTTTGGCCATCATCCCCATGTGGGTGACGTGCGTGGACGCGGGCTGTTCCAGGGCGTTGAGTTCGTGCAGGACAAAGGCGACAAGACACCTTTCGCGCCCGACGCGAAAGTGCATGCACGCGTGCGCGACGCGGCGCTGGCCCGCGGCCTGATGGTGTACGCCATGGGCGGAACGGTCGATGGTCAACACGGAGACCATGTCCTGCTGGCGCCCCCTTTTACTGTGCAGGACGCCGACCTCGATGACATCGTGGTGCGCCTGGCCGACGCGGTGGACGCAGCCATGACGGGCCTGACTCCATGAAAGAAACGCCCGGTCTCGATTACCGAGCGGGCGTGTTTCAGACTGCCAGCTGACTGATCTAGCGCGGCAACAGCGACACCGTTCCAGCGTCCTCCTTCCCATTGAAATATCGGTCCAGACAGGCGCGAAACATTGGGTCGGCATCGGGCACCCGCGCGAACAGCGTCAGGCTGGAATGCAGCTTGAGTGTGTCGGGGTCGCCGAACACGGCGTGAGCGGTCGTTTCTTCCAAGGCATGCACGGTCTTCACCGCTGCCACCAGGCGCGGGCCAAGCACAGGGTGTGCAAGATACGCGGCCGCCATGTCCAGATCCGTGATCGCGTAGTGCTGCGCCATGTTGCTTCGGCCCAGCCCCGCCAGTTGCGGGAACACGAACCACATCCAATGGGTGCGTTTGCGGCCGGCGCGCAGCTCGGCCATGACCGTCTCCATGACCGGGCGCTGCGCATCGACAAAGCGCTGCAGGTCATACGGGTCGGCGGTGTGGGTAGCGGTCATGCGATTTCCTCGATGGATGGGGCGTGGGTGTCGATGCCGGGCGCGGCGCCGTTGGCCGCCAGCCTGTCCATCAGGCGGCGGGCATCGTAGGGCGCCTGCACTTTCTTGTCGTTGTCGAAATAACAGTAGACGTCACGGCCGCTGACGCGGCGTGTGGCTTTCGGCCCGATACGCACCGGGTCGTCGGGCTCCTGGCCCGCGCCCCAGGCCGCCAGCTTCTCTGCCCATCGGTCAAGCGCTTCATCGCGATACGCGCCGCCATACAGGGTTTCCGTCCCATGCAGACGCAGGTACAGGAAATCCGTGGTCACGTCTTCGGCATAGGGCCAGTCGGCCACCGCGTCGGAGATGACCCATGCCACGTGATGGCGCCTCAACAGACGCATGAAGGCCGGGTTGAGAAAACTCGGGTGACGCACTTCGATGGCGTGACGAAGGCGTCGGCGTGGCATGGGTTCGAGCCAAGGCACTTTCACCCGCGTATCGTGCCGGTGGGCAAAGGCCAGCGCTTCATCCGTATCAGTCGGGAGCAACTGCAGGAAGCTGTCGAAGGCGGCGGCATCGAAGGGGTAGGTCGGCGGAAACTGCCACAGGATCGGCCCAAGCTTGGCGCCAAGCCGCAGCAGGCCGGATGCAAAAAAGTTGGCAGTCGCAACGATCGCCTTGTCGTCCCGGAACCGCAGCATGTGCGTCAGGTAGCGGGGGCCCTTGACCGCAAAGATGAAGTCGTCGGGCGTCTCGTCATGCCAGGTCGCGTAACTGGCCGGGCTCTGCAGGGAATAGTGCGACCCGTTGATCTCTATGGTGGGCACATGGCGGGACGCAAACGCCAGTTCCCGGCGCTGGACAAGGCCAGGCGGATAGAACACCCCACGCCATCCACCATAGCGCCATCCCGATAGACCGACACGTATTCTCGCCATGTGAATTCCTTGTCAGATTCCGCATGAGCAGCAACTTGCGCGCCGCACCCATAACCTCGAGGGAAACCATGCTGAGCATGCGTGTCACTGTGTGTAAGTGAAGTGGGCAACTCGCAAGCTTGGAAATAGGGTGCTCTTCCAGGCCCGAATTGGTCTCATATGTGTGAGAATTCGTGAATCGTTTACCCGCGCGCCTGTTGAATTACAGGTATGCGCATTGCCGAGATGCTCGATGACCCCAGGCAGCGCCAGCCTTGCCGAGACTGCAGAGCAACCGCGGATTGTTGCCCCCAGCGGCCGGCCGTTTCGTGTCGCAGGTGTCGCCGCGTCCGTCCTTGGCCTGCATGCGCTGGCAGGCTTCCTGCACGCGCTCCCTTCCGATACCGATTTCTGTGTGGTCGTCGTGCTCGACGTGCCGGCCGAATGGGAGGGGGAGCCTGGCGTCGATACGCTTAGGGCCTTGACCGCATTGCCCATCGAGCTGGTATCGGAAAGCCGTCAGTTCGAAGCGGGCCGCGTGCTGCTGGTGCCCACCGATAGCGTCGGTACGCTGACCTCCACCACGTTGCACGTTCGGCCGGTGGCTCGCACACGCAGGCGCCGCGTGGCGGTCGATCTGCTGTTCCGCAACCTGGCCTCGGTGTTCGGCGATCAGGCCATTGGCGTGCTGCTCGCGGGTGAGGGCAATGATGGGGCGGCTGGACTGGCGCACATCCGGCATGTAGGCGGCCTGACGTTGGCGCAAGCCCCTTTCGAAGCGGGCTGCGACGAGATGCCACGCCATGCGATTGTCGCGGGCGCGGTCGACATCGTGCTGCCCGCCGCAGAATTGCCGGCATCGATGCAGCGGTTTGCCTCGGCCGCCCCCGGCATTCTGTTGCCTGCCGCTGTTCGCAGCGACGGGGGGCGGAACGACGGGGCGAATCGCGATGGTGCGCGTGATGCCGCAAGTGACGCCTCGCGCGCGCCAGCAACGGCGTTTCCACTGCCGGGCTATCGCGAAATCCTGCGCACGGTCACGCAACGGACCGGCCGCGATTTCAGCCACTATCGGACGGCTGCCGTGCTGCGGCGTATCCAGCGGCGCGCCCGCCTGCATGGCGTGACAGACCTGGCTTCTTACGCGCGCGTGCTGGATACCGAATCGGAAGAGGCCGCCGCGCTGGCGCACGATATCCAGTCGACGGGCACCGGGTTTTTCCGCGACCCGGCCGCGTATGCCGTGCTCGAATCGACCGCGCTGCGCGGGCTGACCAATATGCTGCGCGCGGCGCCCGACATGACGCTAAGGGCATGGTGCGTCGGCTGCTCGACCGGTGAAGAAACCTATTCGCTGGCCATTGCCCTGGCAGATGCCGCGGGCACCGATGCGTCCGATCGGCTGCGCATTTTTGCAAGCGACGGGGACCCGGCATCGATCGCGACGGCGCGTGCGGCAACCTATCCCTTGTCGGTCGCTGCCGATCTGGGTCGCTCGCGGCTGCGGCGTTTTCTGCACGAGCAGGGCGACAAGTATCAAGTCAAGAAAGTCGTGCGTGAACTCGTGGTGTTTGCCGTGCACGATATCTTTCGCGACCCTCCGTTCGCCGGCCTGCATCTGATTGTTTGCCGATCGCTGCTGTCCGAGCTCAAGGAAGCCGCGCGTGATGCGCTGCTGCGCTCCTTCCACCGGTCGCTCGTGCCCGAAGGCTATCTGTTCGTGGGACCCGACGGCGTAGGTGAGACCGGCGAAGCCTGGTTTCGTCCTGTCGACGGCACGCATGGTCTGTACCGCGCGCGCGTGAACGTGCCCGGTCAGCGGTCCCCGACGCTGGCGCTGGTGAACGCACGCGTGAACCCTCTTGAATCGGTCGCCGACGCAACCGAAGGCGCGCGCAAGGTCGTGTACGCCGAAGTGCATCGGCGCGCCATCGAACGTTACTCGCCCCCCAGCGTGGTCGTCACCGCCGACTACGAGGTCGTCCACAAGTCGGCCGGCGCGGGACGCTATCTGCGCGACGCCGACGCCGACGCCGAAGCCGGTCCGCGGCACCTGCTCGCCATGGTGAGCGCGTCGCTGCGCCGCGAACTGATCCAGGCGCTGACCCGCGTCGTCGCGACCGGGCAGCCCGCGCAATCGCGGCGGGTAGCGCTGGGCGATGATGCGCCCGGCCTGGTGGTCCGCGTCACGGTCCGTCCCTTCCACGATGACCAGAGCCGCCAGGATCTGCTGCTTGTCGTCTTCCATGAAGTGGCGGATGCGGCTCCTGCGGCGCCCAGCGGCGCTGTCGTGTCGCTCAAACGGGCGGACGGCGTTGCCGCGCTGGAAGCCGAGATCGCGCAGCTGCAGGAACGGCTGGCCGACGAATCGCGCCGTGCCCGCCGGTCCAACGAACGGCTGCTCATGTCCAATGAGGCGCTGGAAGCGGCCAACGACGAGCTGCGGATGTCGACGGCCGCTTTGGTCGCGGGCAAGGACAAGCTTCATGCCATCAACGAAGAGTTGACCACGGTGAACGTGGCGTTGCGGGAAGCCGCCGACGAAACGTCCGACATCCATGACGATTTGCAGAACCTGATCCGGTCCAGCGACCTGTCGGCCGTCCGGGTCGACCGGTCGCTGGCCGTCCAATGGTTCACGCCGCATGCGCGGCGCATCATGGACGTGGCGCTGTCGGACCGGGGTCGGCCGCTCGTGCAGATGAGCCATCGGCTGCAGTATCCGGAGCTGGTGGCCGACGTCGCCCGCACCGTGGCATCGACATCCCGCATCGAGCGCGAAGTCCGCAGCACCGACGGTTCATGGTTCCTGACGCGGGTGGTGCCTTACCGTACCTTCAACAACCAGGTCGATGGCGCGGTGATCATCTTTGTCGATATCACCGAGCGCCGCCTGGTCGAGGCCCGGGTCAGCGCAGCGCAGGCGCGGATGCGGCTGGTTGCGGAGACCACGCAGGAATATGCATTCATCGCCATGAACGAGGCGGGCATCATCACCAGCTGGAACGTGGGCGCCGAACGGATCTTCGGTTTCACCGCCGCCGAGATGCATGGCAAGCCCTACGGATCGATCTTTACGCGGGATGAACAGGAACTGCAGATCCCTGAGCGCGAGCTGTCGCAGGCCAGCCGCACCGGTCATTCATCCGACGATCGCTGGCGCTATCGCAAGGATGGCAGCCGCTTTTATTGCAGCGGTGTGCTGTACCCGCTGACCGGGCAGGGCGTGCCGGGCTTCGCCAAGATTTCGCGCGACCTGACCATCCAACATCGAGAGCAGACTGCGCGCGAACAGGCGTTGCAGCGCACCCTGGCGTCCAATGAAATGAAGGACGTGTTCTTCGCAATGATGTCGCACGAATTGCGGCACCCGCTGAACCTGATCCAGCTCAACATGGAATTGCTGGGACGCGGCCCCGACGTGATGGGCGTGCCCACGGCGGGCCGCGCGGTGGATGCCGTGAAACGGGCCGTGCGGGATCAGGCGCGCATCATTGACGAGCTGCTGGATATTGCACGGATTTCGACGGGCAAACTCAAGATCACGTGCACGCCGGTCGACTTTGCCGCGTTGGTGGCGCGCTGCGTCAGCGCGGTATCGGCCGACGCGTCGTCCAAAGGCATTCTGATCTCGGTATCGGGCATCAACGCACCGCTGGTGCTGTCGGCCGATCGCACGCGGATCGAACAAGCCGTCGGCAACCTCCTTGCCAATGCCATCAAGTTCACGCCTCGCGGCGGCCACGTTTTTGTCACGTTGGTTGACGATGGCAACGAAGCCCGGCTCGACATTGCGGATACCGGCATCGGTATTCCGCCAGAAAGCGTCGATTCCATCTTTACGTTGTTGAGTCAGCTTGACCCGCAGCATGCCACGCGAACAACGTCTGGGCTGGGAGTCGGGCTGGCGCTGTCGCGGCACTTTGTCGAAGCTCACAGCGGACGGTTGCAGGTGCGGTCCGACGGGCCAGGCAAAGGCGCCACCTTCACGATCCGGTTGCGGCTGTCCGAAGACCCGGTGGCGCTTGAGGCTGCCGCCACGCATGCGCTGCAACGGCTGCAGGGCGTGCGGATCGTGCTGGCCGAGGACTCGCGCGACGCCCTCGAGGCATTGAGCCTGTTGCTGGAAGACGAAGGCGCGAAGGTCCTGGCCGCCACCACCGGACAAGCGGCGCTCGACCTGCTGCAGAACGATGATATCGACGTCCTGATCGCCGATATCCGGATGCCCGGCATGGATGGCACCGAACTCATCCGCAGGTTGAGGAAGGCGCCGCGCAACGCAGGCATCCCGGCGATCGCGATGACGGGTCTGGGCGCGCATGGCAGTGCCGAGCCGGGCACGCTGGAAGGCTTTGACGCCTGGCTCTGCAAGCCAGTGTCGGTGGATCGGGTGGTTGCGGCGGTGCTGGAACACTTGCAGTAGCGGCTGGGCCGGACGGCGCGGGGCGTAAGCACCAGACGGTATGAATGTTGCTGACCGTGACCGTCAGTCATCCAGAGGGAGGACACCATGAAGGTGCTCCGCATGCTTGCCAACGGCGCCTTGGCCGCCACCCCCCTTGCCATCATGGCGTTCTCTGTCGTACCGGTGTCGGCTGCCGCTGCCGCCTCGTCGGCCCAACACGGGCCGTCGCACCACGGGTCGTCCGACCCCGGGTCCGGTGTCAACGGCAGCAGCGGGATCATGGGCCAGACGCCCGAGCCGCCCGCCGCCACGTCCGCGCCGCGGCGTCCCATGCCCACACCCCGCACTGACGCAGATCCGGCCAATCGTCCGCAATCGGGGGCGACCATGACCAATCCGGCCAACACCGCGAATTCTTCATCGGCCAAGCCGGCGTCGGGCACTGGCAACCCCGCCACTACCCCTCGCGATACCCCTGCATCTTCGCCCACGCGTTAAGCGTGCGCCTTGCGCCGGCGCGCCCGGGAGGCGCGCCGGGTCATTGGCGGCAGCGCCCGCCGCTTCCGAGGAGCCATGTTTGGAACACCCCCTTCGATTCACGCGCCGCGAGGTCCTGAAGGCCTTGCTCGCAGGCGGTCCGGCCGCGGCCGCCGCAGGCTTGCCGGCGGCATCGTCCGCCGCCCAGGCGCCCGCCAATGGCGCTGCCGCGGCGTCCGCTGCGGACGCCAGACCCGCCGCCGCCACGACCCCTTACGTCTGGCGCTTCTTCAATGCCAAGGAAGTCCGCGCGGTCGAAGCCGCGATCGACCGGCTGATCCCGACCGACGGGCTGGGACCCGGGGCCAAAGACGCCGGGGTGGCCGTGTTCCTGGACCAGCAACTGGCGGGCGCGTGGGGCAGCGGAGACCACTTCTACAAGCAGGGGCCGTTTATCGCCGGCAAACCGCAGCAGGGCTACCAGTTGTCGTTCACGCCCGCGCAGATGTTCCGCGCCGGTCTGGCAAGCCTGGACCAGGCCGCGTCGGGCAGCGGGAAGGGCGCCTTTGCCGACCTGGACGCCGGCGCGCAGGACCAGTTGCTCAAGCGCATGCAGGCAGGCGAGATCCCATCGACGCCCCTGCCGTCGGCCGTCTTCTTCGCGGCCTTGCTCGACGCCACCATGGAAGGCTATTTCGCCGATCCGGTGTATGGCGGCAACCGCGACATGGCGTCGTGGAAGCTGGTGGGCTTTCCGGGTGCCTACGCGAGCTACATGAGCGACGTCGAGCGCCACGGCGTGGCCTGGACCCGCCCCCCGATATCGATTGCGGACGCCGCGCACGGTGGCCACGGAGGACACATGCGTTGAGCAAGACGCTGCCAGCCAAGGATGTGGTGATCGTGGGAGGAGGGTGGACCGGGTCCATCATCGGCAAGGAACTGGCGGCCAACGGCCAGAGCGTGGTGGTGCTGGAACGCGGACAGCCGCGCTGGCCATCGCCCGACTTCCAGGCGCCGACCGTGCACGACGAGCTCAAATACACGCGCCGCCACGAGCTGCACCAGAACACCGCGGTCGAAACCTTCACGTTTCGCAATACGCCCAGCGAGCAGGCGCTGCCCATGCGCCGCTGGCAGTTCGCCTTTCCCGCAACGCATGTGGGCGGCGCCGGCAATCACTGGTCGGGCGCGTATTACCGCTTCGACGAAACCGAGTTCAAGTTCCGCAGTCACTACACGGAAAAGTACGGCGCCAAGATAATCTCGCCGGACATCACGCCGCAGGACTGGCCTCTGACCTATGACGAACTGGAGCCCTATTACGATCGCTTCGATTACCTGATCGGGGCATCGGGCTACGCGGGCAACCTCAACAAGAAGCTGCAGCCCAACGGCAATCCTTTTGATCCGTGGCGCTCGCGCCAGTATCCGAATCCGCCGCTGAAAGTGCCGTATGCATCGGCCCTGTTCGGCGAAGCGGCGGCCAAGATGGGCTATCACCCCTATGTGCAGCCGTCCGCGCTGGTCAGCCGTCCCTACAAGAATACGGAAGGGCTGAACATGAACGCCTGCGTGTACTGCGGCTTCTGTTCGAACTACGGGTGCGAGCATTTTGCGAAGGCGTCGCCACAGGTGTGTGTGCTGCCGGCGGCGATGAAGCTGTCGAACTTCGAATTGCGGGCCAACGCCCACGTGTTGCGCGTCGAGCTGACGCCCGACAAGAAAAAGGCGCGCGGCGTGACCTATGTGGATGCATCGGGCGAAGAATGTTTCCAGCCGGCCGAGATGGTGTTCCTGTGTGCCTTCGGCATCCACAATGTGCGGCTGTTGCTGCTGTCGGGCATCGGCAAGCCCTACGATCCGGCCACCCGCGAAGGCGCCGTGGGCCGCGCTTATACGCACCAGACCACGTCCAGCGTGAATCTGTTCTTTGGTGAGAAGGTCAACATCAATCCCTTCATGGGCGCCGGGGCGGCCGCCGTGACCATGGATGACTTCAATTCCGACAACTTCGATCACGGACCGCTGGGCTTCGTGGGCGGCGGCTACATCCAGATCCAGGTGGTGGGTGGCGCGCCCATCGGCTACCGGCCGGTGCCCAAGGGGACGGCAGGGTGGGGTAGCGAATGGAAGCAGGCGGCCAAGCGCTACTACAACCATTCCATGCCCATCACGATCACCGGCGCGGCCATGTCCACGCCCACCGGTTACCTGAGCCTGGACCCGACCTACAAGGATGCCTGGGGCCTGCCGCTGCTGCGCATCACGTATGAGTTCCCGGACAACGACATCAAGATGTCGGCGTTCCTGACCGACAAGGCATTCGAGATCGGCAAGGCGATTCGCGGCGTGACGCTGGCCGAGGCCAATCCCCGCGTGCGGCCCTATGGCGCAACCACCTACCAGTCGACCCACCTGACCGGCGGCGCACCCATCGGCAGCGATCCGGCCACCAGTGTGGTGAACCGGTATGGCCAGTGCTGGGACGTGCCGAATGTCTTCGTGACCGGCGCGGCCCTGTTCCCGCAGAACTCGGGCTACAACCCGACCGGCACTGTTGGCGCGATGGCCTACTGGACCGTCGACGCCGTCAAGAAGCAGTACCTGCCGCAACCCGGACCGCTGGTGAAGACATGAGCAATCCTCTCAAGCCGCTCGGCATTGGCGTTGGCAGTGCGCTGGCCGCGACCGCGGTCTTCGTGGGCATCATGCACCTGGGTTTCTCCACCAGCCTGATCGACGGCAACCCGCGCGCGGGCGATGCGCCTGCCACGCCCGCCACGGCCGCGGCCAATGCGCCGGCTGGCTCGCCACCCCCGCCCGCGCCTGACCCGTCGGCCGCGCAGGCCAAACCCCCTGCGCCGCGCGAGCGCACCGGCACCGACTTCGTCGCTGCCAAAGCAAGGTGGGAAACGGCGCTGGACAAGGGGGGCGCGGCCGACCAGGGAGAAAAGATTGCAAGCGCAGGCAGCAGCACCGGCGCGGCAGCCTGTGTGACTTGCCATGGCGCGCAGGCGGCCACGGCGGGATCGTCGTTCCCGCGCCTGGCCGGACTGTCGGCCGAGTACATTGCCAAGCAGCTGACGGATTACCAGGACGGGGCGCGGGCGCATCCGATCATGTCGGGCATCGCCAAGACGCTGTCGGAAGCGGACATCGCGGCGGTCGCGACCTACTACGGCGCGCAGCCGGCGCCGGCCGCCAAGGCCGCCGCGCCGGGCGGCACGCCGTCGGCCGGCGCGCGCCTGCATACCGCAGGCGACATGGAGCGGGCCTTGCCTGCGTGCGCGAACTGCCATGGCATGGACGCGCGGGGCGCCGGACCCCTGATGCCGGGGCTGTTCGCGCAGCCCTCGGCCTACATCGCCGCGCAGCTCAATGCGTTTCGCGGCAACCAGCGCGCCAACGACGACCAGGGCGAGATGCGATCCTTTGCGTCTCGCCTGAGTGATGAGGACATTGCGTCGCTGGCCGACTACTATGGTTTGCAGCCCTAAGCTATTTTTTTGAACGAGGACAGTCTTGACGAGGAATGACACCATGAACCCAACGAGCCCCGAAGCACGCGACATCATTGCCGAACTCGGCGTCGTCAATCCCGTCGATGTGGATCACGAGATCGAGCGGCGTGTGGCCTTTCTATGCGATTACCTGGTCAATGCGCGTGCGCGTTGTTATGTGCTGGGCATCAGCGGCGGGGTCGACTCGCTGCTGGCCGGGCGGCTGGCGCAACTGGCCGTTGAGCGCGCCCGCGCTGCGGGACACCAGGCGACGTTCTACGCCATGCGCCTGCCCTACGGCACGCAGCACGACGAAGCGGCCGCGCAGGCCAGCCTGGATTTCATCCGTCCCGACAAGCGGTTGACGGTGGACATCAAGCCGGCCACCGACGCCATGCGCGCGGCACTGGAAGCCGGTGGCCTGGTGTATCGCGACGAAGCGCATGCCGACTTCGTGACCGGCAACACCAAGGCGCGCCAGCGCATGATTGCGCAATACGCCGTGGCCGGCGCGCAGGAAGGCCTGGTGATCGGCACCGATCAGGCAGCCGAAGCCCTGATGGGCTTTTTCACCAAGTTCGGGGATGGAGCGGCCGACATCATTCCGTTGAGCGGACTGACCAAGCGCGCCGTGCGCAGTCTGGCGCGCAAGCTTGGCGCGCCCGACGAACTGGTCATGAAAGTGCCGACTGCCGACCTAGAGACCAACTCGCCGCAGAAGCCCGACGAGGCCGCATTTGGGCTGTCGTACGAGCAGATCGACGACTTCCTGGAAGGCAAGCCGGTCGACGCCGCGGCCAGCGAAAAGCTGATCCGCGTGTATCGCGGCACCGCGCATAAACGGGCGCTGCCGGTAGCGCCCTGATCGGGCCGGGCCTAGTCGTCCTGGCGCTGGGCGTACCACAGGGCGCCCAGCACACCCACAACAGCGACGACCCCGACCGCCGCTGCCGTGCGTGACATCCCGCCCGCCGCGCGCCAGCCGCCGTCGATCGGACTGTCGGGCGCTGTCGATGCGAACAGCGTTCCGTAGGTAATGGGGGCGGGCGCCGCGCGGCCAAAGTAGTACTCGAACAGGGCGCTGGTGATGCGGCGGGTCAGCGCGGGCAACAGTCCATTGGCAAAGCGGGCCGCCGTGGCCACGCTGCCCACCGTCATCCGGGTGCACGTCGGATCGGCGATCGCCCGCGCGATGGCCGATGCCACCCGCCGCGGATCGTACACGGGCTTCGGTGCCTTCAGCTTCTTGCCGGTGTAGTTGGCGCCATGGGCAAATCCCGGGGTATCGATGACCGAGGGAAAGACGTCGCAGATGCGGATGCCTGTATAACGCGACAGCTCGGCACGCAGGGCCTCCGAATAGCCGCGCAGCCCATACTTGCTCGCGCTGTACGACACGGCGTAGGGTGCAGGCGACCACGCGCCGAACGACACCACGTTGATCAGGATGCCCGTGCCCTGCTGCTTGAAATAGGGCAGGACGGCATGCGCGCCATGCAGGTAGCCCAGCAGATTGACCTGCACCACCTGGTCGTGGGCGGTGACCGGCGTACGGTCGAATTCGCCGACAGCGCCAATGCCCGCATTGTTGATCCAGACATCGATCTCGCCGTTGCCGAACGACGCGGCGGCCTCGGCAAGATCGCGCACGGCTTCGGCATCGGTCACATCGGTGGGCACCACGCGTGTCAGCGCGCCAAAGCGTCGGCACTCGCTGGCGACGGCATCGAGGGCGCTGCGGCGCCGCGCCGCCAGAACGAGCTTGACGCCGGGGGCCGCAAGCAGTTCGGCAGTCGCGCGGCCGATACCGCTCGATGCGCCGGTGATCACGATGGTGGTGTGGCGAGGAATCATTGAATCGCTCCTGGTGCAAGAAGGGATGCCGAGGTGGCTATGGACGCGCACGGTTCGCAAGCGTCATTCCTGCATGACAGGCACGGCATGGCGCTTGCGGGCTCTTGTATGAACTTACCCAAAGGAGACCCGCGATGACCGCATTGCCCCGCTTCACCCTGCGCCTGATGACCAGCGCAGTCTGCCTGTTCGCGCCTGCCCTGGCCGCGACGGCCGCTGACATGGCCAAGGAAGATGCCAATCTGCTGCAGGCTGCCGCGCAGTTCGGCCGTTTTGAAATCGAGGCGGGCCAGATGGCCAGCGCGCGTGCGTCGACCGACCCGGTGCGCGAGTTCGCGCGGACGGTGACCCGTGAACACCTGCAGGCCGAAACCGAACTGAAGGCGCTGGCGTCGGTGCGCAAGATGGCGCTGCCGACAGAACCGTCCGCTGCCCAGAAAAAACTGCTGACCTCGCTGGGTCAGAAGAACGGCAAGGAATTTGACGACGCCTATGTGCGCGAGGCCGGAATCGCTCAGCATCGGCAAGGCATCGCCCAACTCGAAAAAGCCCAGCCTGGCGCCAAGGATGCCGATATCCGGTCCGTGATCGAGCGTGGTTTGCCGATGATGCGGCGGCACCTGGAGATGGCCGAGAAGGTCGCGCAGCCCGGTGGCGGACAGCCCACCGGCAGCCGCCACCAAGGCCTGGGCGAGGCGCGCAACCCCGTGCCACGCACGACCGCACCCAATGAGTCGGCGCCGCCCAGCGAACGCCCGCGGCAGGACCGCGAGCGCGGGACGGCGGTGCCGACCCGCTGATCCGGGCTACTCGATATCGGGCGCCAGTGCCATTGGCGTGGTGGCGCCCGCATTGGTGGTGCTGCCCGCAGTGCCGAGGCCGCCGCTGTTCATGCTTCCGGTACTCATGTTTCCGGTTTTCAGACTTTCAGGGCGCGCCTGCTCCGTCATTGCGCTGGCCGCGCCGGTGGCCCCCATGGGCGTGCCGCGCAGGCCTCGCGCCCCTCCACGCATGCTGTCGGGATCCGACGGAAAGCCCGAGCGCGTCGAATAATCCACCGTGCGTCCCTTGCCCATCGGCTCGTAGTCAATGGCGGTACGCAGGTCCAGCGCGGTAATGGTGGCGACATTCAACAATGCGCTCTGGGGCCGGCCAGCGGCGGCGCCATGGGCGTCGGCCTGCGTCAGCAGGGTGCCCACGTCGAGGACATCGCCGCCCAGACGTGCCCACAGCCAGGGGCGTGCGTTGCGTGAGGTCAGCAGGCCCACGCCGCACAGGACTTCGCGGACCCCATAGCACCGCATCAACGACGGATTGACATGCACCCCGCACAACCGGGCCATGGTGCGCGGCATGATGATCTCAGCCAACCCAAGCGCCAGGCTGAACCAGCCCAGTCCGCGCGCCGTGCGGTGGGCGCGATAAGCCGACGGCAATTGCGCCGGTTCGACACGAATCTGCATCATCCTTCTCCTTGCGTGATCGCGGCCCGAGCGCCGCGTGACAGGTTTCGCAAGCGGCGTGCCGTCCTGCGCAGGACAGGGCAGGGCAAGGCTAGCGGGCCGCCATCCACGACGCGCAGCCACCCCATCCGCCCGCTGCCACGACCCACGCGCCGTCCGCATAACGTGGCATCCGGCTAGCGCCCGCCGGCACGTTCATGAGCCAGACGGTGCCATCGCTGCTGGCCTCGATGATCGCCGCGCCGTAACGCTGTGCAAAAGCGTACGCAGACCGCGCGCCATCGCCAGGCAGCGTGACCAGCGTGACCTGGCCGGCGCCATCGCCCGCGCCGGTGGCCCCGATGGGGGCAACCGGGGCCAGGTTGAGCACCGCGGCGGCGAGCACCACGGCGCCCAGGGTGCCGCCCGCCGCAGCGCCGCGCCATGGCGTCCCTGGAGGGTTCCCCGCGGGTGGGGTGCGCGACAGGAGCCACCTTCCCCAGGCGCCTGTAGCAACTCCGAACATTACCAGCCAGCCGATGTCCCAGACCAGGGGCATCGACGCATCCATCCTGACCCGATGCAGGCCCAGCACCCAATGCACGGCCACCACGTCGAGCACCTGCCACGCGGCAAAGCCGATGAGCGCATGCCCCGCCAGGGCGGTCGCCCGGGTCTGGCCCAGCTGTCCCCGGTGCCGCAGCAGCAGCCACAGCCCAACGATGGCGATGACATACATCACCGCGTGGAAGATGCCGTCGGCAAGGACTTGCGTCCCGATGGCGGCGAACCGCGCGCCGTCAAGGCCGCTCAGCAGGTGATGCCATTGCAGGATCTGATGCAGCAGGATGCCGTCGAAAAAACCGGCCAGCGCAAAGCCGAGCAGGAAGGCGCCCTTGCGGATGGGTGGAGCAGCGCAAGGCCCGCCAGCAGGCGGTACGGAAGATGGTGATGCAGCGGACATGCACACTCCAGCGGAAAGAGCCGCCCAGCATCTGGCTGCGCGGCGGGGCGGTCTTGACGGGTGCAAGGACCGTGCCGCAGCCGGCGCGCCGCTGCGACGGCACAGCAGTTGCTGAAGCATAGGCTTCCCCAACCCAGACAGGTGACTCATGGACCTCGCACTTTCGACCATTTCCCCCGGCGCCACGCGCATGATCCGGCTGGACCATAGCCACGTCCTCGTGACCTTCCACCGCTACAAGATCGACACCAATCCCCGTGTCAAGCAGGGTCTGGTCGATACGATCTGCACGGCGCTGGAAATTCACGCGCAGCTTGAAGAAGAAATCTTCTATCCGGCCCTTCGCGAGGTGACCGACAACGAAGCCATCCGCAAGAGCGTGCCGGAACACGATGAAATGCGCCGCCTGATCGCGCAACTACGCGGGATGGAAGCCACCGATCCGGCTTACGACGACACCGTCATGGAGCTGATGCGCGACGTGCTGCACCATGTGGCCGATGAAGAGACCATCCTGCTGCCGGAAGCCGAGCGGGTGCTGGCGGACCGGCTGGGTGAACTCGGCGCCGCCATGACCAAGCGCCGGATGCAACTGGTCCTGCCCCGGTCCGGCGAGATCGCGTCCGACATGGCGCGGTCGATTCCGACTCCGGTGTACCTGCTGGGTGGCATCGCCGGTCTGGCCTGTCTGACGGCCCTTAGCATGATGCGCCGGGACAAGGCCGGCTGGCGCTGATCAGCCCGCGCTGGCGACCGCCTCATCCCGCTGCTGCAGCGCCTGCCGGTGGTAATGCGGCAGGCGCTCGAGCGCATATTCGGCGGTGGCTTCGCGGATCTCGCGGCGGTCCCCGTCAAAGCGGCAGGTGGCCGTGAATACCGCGACATCACCGCCGCTGAGCTGGAACGCCCAGGCCAGGCACTGCGTGCCGGCGGGAATCGCGGGGTCCGAGTCATCCACCACCCCCGTGTCCGCGATGGCCACGTTAGCACGGCTGCGCGCCAGGGCGCCCCGCACCATGGCCTCGGCAACCGGCTCGCTGGTCAGGTTGTGGCGGCGCAGGATTTCGGGCGGCACGCCCAGGACCTCGCGTTTGGCATCCGGCGAGTACGTGATGTAAGCGCAGTCCAACGTGGCGCCCGCGCCCGGAATGTCGGCAAGATTCGCGGCAATCAGGCCGGCGGTGCAGGATTCTGCCGTCACGAGCACGAGGCCGTGGCGGCGCATGTAGTTGGCAGTCGCGTCACATGAATTCACGATATCGGGTCTCCTTGGTCTGATTCAGGCGCTGTTCAGGCGCATGGCCGTTCAGCAGGCCGTGTGCCCGGCGAATCAGGGATGACCTGTCATGCAACGGCGGCAAGAATCCGGTCATTGGCAGGGTCCGCTTGAATCGAACGGTTCGCGACTGGCGGCATCGGCAAGACCTGCTCATGTATCACGTGGCTTGCTCGTCCGCACGGACCCCGCCCAGGTACTCAACGAGGCGGTCCAGCAGCGGGCGTTGCCCGGCGATCAGCTTGTCGCGCGCAGCGTCCAGCTCGAACCAGGCGGCCCGGTCCACTTCAGGAAAGGTCGCCATCCGGCCACTGCGGGGCGGCCATTCCATCTCGAAGGTCATACTGCGCGCCGCGTCGGCGTCCAGGTCGCCTTCCAGCGCGAACGCCTGCACCCGTTTGCCGCTGCGCTGCCGCACTTCGCCCAGCGCAATCAGGTCGCCGGCGGGCCGGGTACCCAATTCCTCTTCGAACTCGCGGCGCGCCGCGGCGGCATGATCCTCGCCTTCGTCGACTTCGCCTTTGGGGATCGACCAGGCGCCTGCATCCTTGTTGCGCCAGAACGGACCGCCCGGGTGCACCAGCAGCACCTGCAGCCGCCCGTCGCGCACGTGGTACATCAGGATGCCGGCGCTGGTGGTCGCCATCGGTCAGCGGGCCAGCGGCTCGAAGCGGATGCGCCCATCATCCAGCGTGCCTTCGAACATGGCCTGGGGCCGCACCCACAGACCGCGTTCATGGGGCCACAGGTGCTCATACACGGTCATGGTTTCCAGGGTTTCGGAATGGCGGGCGCTGCCGACCACGCGGTACAGGCCGCCCTTGTAGTGACGGTGGGTGGCAAGCTGGCGGGCGTCGTCTTCGGTCATCGTGTCGGTCTCGTGTCAGGAAAAAGCGGGCGGGAAAAGCCCGTCTCGATGGTAGCAGCAGGGCGCCGCACGCCGCGACGCGTTACCCTATGGGGTTGACGGCGCGTCGGCGCGCCGGATTTTTCTTGAATGCGCACATCATGACAGCAGATTCCCGATTGACCCGCCTTGAAGCGGGCATGGTCATCCCTTACGGCGGCGACCGCTATACCACGGTGTCCGATGCACTCGCCACCGCGTTCCAACCCGGCGATCGCCTGCAAGTCGTCCAGCGCACCGGTGCGCTGCTGCACATCCCGGCAGCCGTCCAGCACCTGGTCGAAGATGCCGTGTCTGCCGCGGTCGACGCCTTTCGCGAACTGCCGCGCGCCGCGCCCGGCGCCGTCGCCGCGTTCTACGACCGCTTTGCCGATGCGCTCGACAACCACGCCTGCTGGCAGTCCATCGTCGACGCCAATGCGGCCGATGTGCGCCGCGCGCAGGACCGCGGCCGTTCCACGACCCGCCTCACCGTGTCGGACCGCATGCGCGCCGACATGATCGCCGGCCTGCGCAGCTGGGTGTCCATGACCGGGATGGCGCCCACCGTCGGCAAGGTCGAACACCCGACCTGGACGGTCGAGTCGGTGCGAGTGCCGCTGGGGGTGATCGGCTTTGTGTTCGAGGGCCGGCCCAATGTCTTTGCCGACGCAGCAGGCGTGCTTGCCACCGGCAACACCGCGGTGCTGCGCATCGGCAGCGACGCCCTGGGCACGGCCCGCGCCATCGTGCGGCACGCCCTGCACCCCGCACTGGCGGCGGCCGGTCTGCCCACCGGCGCCGTGACCCTGCTGGACGCCGAAGACCGCGCCGCTGGCTGGGCCTTGTTCAGCGACCGCCGGCTGGCGCTGGCCGTGGCACGCGGATCGGGCCATGCGGTGCTGGAGCTGGGCAGCGTGGCCCGCCAGGCCGGCATTCCGGTCAGCGCGCACGGCACGGGCGGCGCCTGGATGGTGGCCGACCCCACCGCCGACACGGCGCGCTTCGGCGCGGTCGTGCAGAATTCGCTCGATCGCAAGGTCTGCAACACCTTGAACGTGTGCTGCATTCCGGTTTCGCGTGCGGCCGAGCTCGTGCCGGTCTTTCTGGATGCCTTGCGCCTTGCCGGGTCGGCACGCGGGCAGGACGCGCGGCTGCATGTGCTCGCAGGCAGCGAAGCCTATCTGCCGCATGAAGCCTTCACCCAGCAGGTCAAGGTGCTCCGGGCCGACGGTCCGTCGCAGGAACCGTTCGCCACGCTGCTGCCGGAAGATGCGCTGGGCCAGGAATGGGAATGGGAAGCCACGCCGGAAGTCACGCTGGCCATCGTGCAGGACGTGGACGAAGCCGTGGCGCTTTTCAACCGGTGGAGCCCGCGTTTCGTGGCAAGCCTGATCGCGACCGAACCCGAGGCGCATGCACGCTTTCGCGCCGAGATCGATGCGCCGTTCGTGGGGGATGGGTTCACGCGGTGGGTCGACGGCCAGTACGCCCTGGGCCTGCCCGAACTGGGTCTGTCGAACTGGGAAAACGGCCGTCTGCTGGGCCGCGGCGGCGTGTTGTCGGGCGCCGATCTGACGGCCTTGCGGCTGGTGGCGACCCACCAGTCGCCAGCGCAGCACCGTTGACGTCGGCGCAGCACCGCTGACGTCGGAGCAGCACCGCTGACGTCTGCTCAGCACTGCTGACGTCGGCGCAGCACCGCCGAATCAGACGCCCAGGTCGGTGGGCAGTTTCAATACGGCAGCCGCCTGGGCCCTGCCTGTGTCCGCCTTCAACAGGTCCTCGCGGGGAAGGGCGGCGGGCCCGACACGGGCGCTGCCTTCCTGCACCAGCGTTTGCAAAAGCTCCGCAATCTTTTCGATCGACGCCGTGTAGTCCGGATGGTCGCCCTGGATGGCGCTGATCGGCATGCCGTTGCTCTCGGCCTCATCCGGCCGCTGCACGATGCCGATGCCGCCTGCGGCATGCACGGCGGCCATGCCGGCCGTGCCATCGGCGCCAGCGCCGCTCAACACCACACCGATGACCCGGTCGCCAAAGGTGCGGGCCGCCGACAGGAACAGCGCATCGGCGGTTGCGCCATTGATGGCTGTGGTCGGCGTCAGCCTGAAAGTCCCCGGCGGCAGAATCGTCAGCCGGTGGTTTGGAATCGACAGGTAGATGGTGCCAGGCACCAGCCGTTCGCCGTCCTGCGCACAGGTCACGCGCAGGGTGGTGCGGCTGCCCAGACGGTCCGCAATGCGCCGCGGGTCCTGCGAGCCTGTGTGCAGGACCGCAACAATCGGTGCCGGAAAATCGGGTTGTAGCCGATTGGCGATACGGCTCAGGGCGTCAAGACCGCCAAGGGATGCGCCTACAACGATCACAGGGTATGCATCGGTCATATAGGTTCCGTTACGGCTCGCAATGGTGGCGCAAACGCGAGCCATCAGTGGGCAACCCGGTCTGCCCTTGCGCTGACAATATGCGTTATTCGGGGCAATGGAAGATCTTTGTATGTCGGTTTGTAAGCGGCTTTGCGAAGCAGGCTGCCTATCACGACCGTCCGAACCCGGCCGACGGCGCGACGCTAAGCCCGCGCGATGAAAGTCTGTCGAGCTAGCGTGTGTTGACGCGCGCGGTGTGCCATCGATTCAATCGCGCGCAGGGCAGCCGCAGGGAAGGCGGACGTGTTGTTGCGGCTTTGTTGCCGCTGGTCACCAACGCGGACGGGATCGTCCTCAGGCCCCGGCTGCAACGAACTTGGCACGGGGCCGGATCATCTGTCCAGCGCGGCGCTGCTCTTGAACGTGAGCGACCCAGCCCGCCGTGCGCGCCAGCATGAAGACGGCCCCGGTGCTGTAACGAGGCAGCCCGATCGCTTGCGCAACGGCCAGCGCGCCCAGTTCATGCCGGGGCGGCAAGCCCAGTTCCTGCGACACCTGGTCGACAAAATCGAGCAGCATGCGCAGGCGCTTGTTGCCGTCGGATCGTTCCCTCGCGATCGCCAGCAGGCCGACGGCACGGGCATCGCCTTCAGGGTAGAGGGGATGGCTGAAGCCCGGCACGCCCAGCCCTTGCTGATGCAAGGCCACGGCACGTTTCAGGAGCGCGGGGCGCGACGTGCCGGCATGCAGGAAGTCTTCAATGCGGTCGTAGTTGCGGGACAGCTCGACGCCCGACGCACTGCACAGCGCGGCCGACACACAGCTGTGCAACGACGCGCCCACGGATGCCGCGACGCGCGCCACGAAGGTGCTGGAGGACAGCTCATGGTCGGCAAACAGCACCAGCACGACCTGCAGCGCATACACATTCGCGGCATGGGTATCGACACCCATGGCTTCAAGCAGCCGCAGCGCCACGGATCCCCGTCCGCCCCGATGAAAGCTGCGTGCCGGACCGATCATGCCGAAGCAGCCCGTCATGGCGGTAATGATTTCGCGCGCGGCGTCCTGCGTCTGGCCGCCAACGATGCGCTCTTCGACCGTACCGCGCGCCAGCCCGAGCCGCAGCACTACCATGGCCAGGATCTCGGCCAGTTCGCCATTGCCTTGCGGCACGCTAAGCACCGGCGCGATGGCCTGCGCCACCGACGGGGGCAGGGCGCGCCGCGGCCACACAATGTCCGGGTGCCACAGTCCCGTCCACAGCAGCTCGGCCACCGCTTCGAAGCTGCCGCCGCTGATCGCCAGATCCAGGGCCGGACGGCCCCGGTAGCGCGGTCCTTCCGGCGTGAGTTCGGTGATCGATGTCGGCACCACCGGCTCGCCCCACTGCAGCGCGGCGCCAGCCACGGCGCCATGCCCGGACCGCGCCATTGACCGCGCCTGCACGCGCAGGATGTCGTCTCGCCGGTAGAGACGTTCCTTGGTGCCGACCTGTTTCACGCTGCGGATCAGACCCTTGCTGACGTAGGCGTACAGCGTCTGGATACGGATGCCGAGCAGCGTCGTGGCTTCGGCCGAAGTCAGGTAGATCCGGACAGCGTCATCAGGCGGCATAGGTTGAACGTGCAATCAAGATTGATCAATGTGAAGTTCAATCTTACAGTGCGTTCACTTGCTGCCGTGCGTTGGTGTCACCGACATTTTTCCGCCCGCCAGCGCATACCCACAAGATCGGAGACCCGCATGACCCTTCCCGTGCCCAGCCCCGCACCCCAAGTCCGGCGCGACATTCCGCAGCCTTCCAGCAGCGAGGGCATCTGGGGCAGCGATGCGCTCGCCGAAATGATCCGCAGCCTCGACATTCCGTACGTCTGCCTGAATCCCGGCTCGAGCTTTCGCGGCCTGCACGACAGCCTGGTCAATCACCTGGGCAACGAAAAGCCGCAGATGCTGCTGTGCCTGCATGAAGAGCACGCCGTCGCCATGGCGCACGGCTATGCCAAGGTCACCGGCAAGCCGCTGGGCGCGATCGTGCACAGCAACGTGGGCCTGATGCACGCCACCATGGCCATCTACGATATCTGGTGTGATCGTCTGCCCGTCGTCATCATGGGCGCGACCGGCCCGGTCGATGCCGCCCGCCGCCGCCCCTGGATCGACTGGCTGCACACCGCCCAGGACCAGGGCGCGCTGGTGCGCCATTACACCAAGTGGGACTGCCAGCCGGCTTCGGTGGGCGCCTCGTACGAAGCCTTGCTGCGCGCCAAGCAGATCGCCGAAACCGCGCCGCCCGGACCCACCTACGTCTGCTTCGACGCTGCGATGCAGGAACAGAAGCTGGATGCGATCCCGCCGTTGCCCGATGCCTCGCGTTACGCCCCGCCGCCCACCACCTATCCGGATCCCAGGCTGGTGGACCAGGCGCTGGCGCTGCTCAAGGGCGCGAAGAACCCCATGATCCTGATGGGCCGCGCCAGCCGCGACAAAGCCGCCTGGGACCGCCGCGTGCAACTGGCCGAGGCGCTGAACGCCAAAGTGCTGACCGACCTGAAGACGGGCGCTGCCTTCCCGACCGACCACCCGCTGCATCTGGCGCCCCCGGGCGTCTTCCTGTCGGGCGATACGGGCGCGTTGCTCAAGCAGGCCGACGTGGTGCTGAGCCTGGACTGGGTGGACCTGGCCGGTACGCTCAAGCAGGGCTGGGGCAATGCGCCGGCGGGCTGCAAGGTCATCCAGGTATCGGTCGATCAATACATCCACAACGGCTGGAGCATGGACCATCAGGGCCTGCCGCCCGCCGACATCTATCTGGCCTGCGGCATCGAACCCGTGGTGGAAGAGCTGCTGGCGCGGCTGGATGTCAAACCGACCACCGACTACACGCCGTCCGAATGGGTCAAGCCGGCCGAGGCGCCCGATGGTTCCATCAGCATCCACGCGCTGGCCGCCACCTTGAAGGACGTCGTGGGTGACGACGACATCTGCCTGATGCGCCTGCCGTTGGGCTGGGCCGGCGACATGTGGCACTTTCGTCATCCGCTCGACTACCTGGGTGGGGACGGCGGTGGCGGCATCGGTTCCGGACCGGGCATGTCGGTCGGATCGGCGCTGGCACTGAAAGACACAGGCCGCCTGCCCGTGTCGATCCTGGGTGACGGCGACTTCATGATGGGCAATGCCGGCCTCTGGACGGCCGCCAACGCCGTCATCCCGATGCTGATCATCACCGCCAACAACCGATCCTTCTTCAATGACGAAGTCCACCAGGAACGTGTCGCCAAGGAACGCAGCCGGCCGGTCGAAAACCGCTGGATCGGCCAGCGTATCGATGATCCGGCGCCCGACCTCGCCATGATGGCGCGTGCGCAGGGGCTCAAAGGCATCGGCCCGGTGACCGATCCGGCCAAGCTGGCGGACGTGCTGCGCGAAGCCATTGCCGCGGTGCGTGACGGCGCCGCCGTGGTGGTGGACGTGCACGTGACCGCGGGCTACAGCCCCTCCATGGCCGCCGGCATGACCCGCAGCCACGACGAATGAACCGACACGAACGAGGCCTTCCATGAGCAGCTCAGTTTCCAGCCCGACCCAGACGGGCCGTATCGACCCGGCCAGCGTCATCCCGACCCATCGCGACCTGTACTACGGCGGCGAATGGCACGCGCCCGTCGGCGGCCGCTATGTCCCGACACTCAATCCGGGCCTGAACCGGCAGGTCGGCGAAGCCGCCGACGCCAGCGCCCAAGACGTGGATGCGGCCGTCAAAGCGGCCCATGCCGCCTATCCGGCGTGGCGCCGCATGAAGCCCATGGAGCGCGCGACCATCATGCGCCGCGCCGCCAACGTGCTGCGCGAGCATGCCGAAGAACTGGCGCTGATCGACGCCATCAACACCGGCAACCCGGTGTCCGAAATGATCTCGGACGCCAATATCGCAGCCGCCAGTCTCGATTACTTTGCCGGCGTGGTCATGGAACTGAAGGGATCGACGATCCCGATGGGCGATGACCGGTTGAACTACACGCTGCGCGAACCGCTCGGCGTGGTGGCCCGCATCGTGGCCTACAACCATCCCTTCATGTTCGTGGGCGCCAAGATCGCCGCGCCCCTGGCGGCAGGCAACACGGTCGTCATGAAGTCAGCCGAACCGGCTCCGCTGTCGGGCATTCGCCTGGCCGAACTGATCGGTCCGATCTTTCCGCCGGGAGTGCTCAACATCCTGAGCGGCGGCAAGGAATGCGGCCAGGCGTTGACGGTGCATCCCCTGGTCAAGAAGATCACGTTGATCGGCAGCGTGCCAACCGGCAAGGCCATCATGCGCAGCGCGGCCGACTCGCTCAAACCCGTGCTGCTGGAATTGGGCGGCAAGAATGCCCTGATCGGCTTTCCCGATGCCGACGTCAAGGCCCTGACTGACGGCCTGGTGCGCGGCATGAACTTCACGTGGGCAGGGCAATCCTGCGGGTCGACCAGCCGCGCGTTCATCCACGCATCGATCTACGACCAGGTGGTGGAAGGCGCCGCGAAGCTGACGCGCGAACGGCACAAGCCGGGCATGGCGACGGACTGGTCCACGACCATGGGCTGCGTCATCAACCAGACCCAGTACGACAAGATCATGAAGTACATCAACTCGGGCAAGGACGAAGGCGCGCGGCTGGTGATTGGCGGCAAGCATCCGGACACCGAAGGGCTGGCGGATGGCTTCTTCATCGAGCCCACGATCTTTGCCGATGTGAACCCCGACATGACTATCGCGCGCGAAGAAATCTTTGGCCCGGTGCTGTCGATGTTCAAGTGGGAAGACGAAGACGAACTGTTCGAGATGGTGAACCGGGTCGAGCTTGGCCTGACCGCATCGATCTGGACCCGCGACCTGGTCACGGCCCATCGTGCCGCGCAGCGGGTGGAAGCGGGCTACGTCTGGATCAATGACACCAGCAAGCATTTCCTGGGCGCACCCTTCGGCGGCTACAAGCAGTCGGGCATCGGACGCGAAGAATGCTTTGAAGAACTGCTGGAGTTCTCGCAGATCAAGAACGTGAACGTGAACCTGGCACCCTGAGCCTGACGGAGCCGCGGCCCGGTCAGCCGGACTTATGGCAATACCGCAGTCATCACAACGAGCGCACAGCGCCGGCCCCCCCCTGGGGCCACCGAGGAGACATCATGACTTTCATTCGCACCCTGCTTGGCGCGGCCATGGGCACGGCCGTCCTGGCCAGCCCGCTTGCCGCCGCGGCCGCCGATGCCTATCCCACGAAACCCATCCGCCTGGTCGTGCCGTTCGGTCCGGGCGGCGGGACCGACATCGTCGGCCGGCTGGTCGCGCCTTACCTGTCGGCCAAGCTGGGCCAGCAGGTCATCGTCGAAAACCGCGCGGGCGCGGGCGGCGCCATCGGGTCCAACATGGTGGCCAAGGGGGCGCCCGATGGCTACACCCTGCTGTTCACGGACACGGCGCGGACTATCGGCCCCTACATGCAGAAGGACCTGGCCTTTGACATCTCGAAAGACCTGGAGCCCCTGGGCCTGATCGCCGGGACGCCCTTGCTGCTGCTGGCCAACCCGAACATCCCGGTCAAGTCCTTTGCGGAATTGATTACCTACGCCAAGGCCAATCCGGGCAAGCTGAACTACGGCAGTTCGGGCAACGGCACGCCGCAGCACTTCGCGGTCGAACTGCTCAAGGCAGCCAGCGGCATCGACATCACGCATGTGCCCTACAAGGGCGCCGCGGCGGTGGTGACCGATGCCGTCGGCGGGCAGGTCGACCTGGCGTCGGCCACACCGGCGCCATCGGCCGAATTCATTCGCACCGAACGGCTGCGCCCGCTGGTGGTGATGGAACCCAAGCGCCTGGCCAGCCTGCCCAACGTGCCGGCCGCGGCAGAAAAATACCCCGATGTTGTCCTGAGCATCTGGTTTGGCCTGATGGTGGCGTCGGGTACCGATCCGGCGATTCGCAAGAAGCTGGAAACCGCGGTCAATGAAGTGGCCGCCAATCCCGAATACGTCGAAAAGCTGCGCACGGCCGGCTTCGAGCCCAATAGCGAAAACGCCGGACAGTTCAGGGCCCGGATCCAGCGTGAACTGAAGGTGTTTGGCGAGGTCGCCAAAAAGGCCGGCATCAAGCCCGAGTAGCACGCGTTGGCGCGCCGCCTTGCCCGGCATGCGCAAGCAGATGGTCGAGCAGTTGCCGGGCAGGCAGGGGCAAGTGGTCCGGGTCGCGCACGCACAGCACTACCTGCCGGTGCGTCCAGGCATCGGTCAACCGGACCCGCCCGATGCCTGCCGCGCGGCCCATCCGGCGCGCGGCCGCCACCGGCACGACGGCCACGCCCGCGCCGCGTCCCACCATGCGGCAGATGGCGTCCATGCTGCCCAGCCGCACGCGGTACGCCAATGTCTTGCCGGCCAGCCGCGCATGATGCGTCAGCAGGGCGGCCATGGCCCCTTGCTCGGCCTGGCCAATGAAATCTTCATCGATCACGTCGACGAACGATGCCGAAGCTCGTCCAGCCAGCGGATGATCCTTAGGCACAATGAGCACGAGCTGGTCGGCCTGGAACGGCATGACGACCAGCCCCTGCAAATCTGCGGCGTCGGACGCCACCCCGATGTCGCACATGCCGGTGCGCACGCCGTGCGCGATATCGGCGCTGGTGTGCTCATGAATGTCGAGCGACACCAGGGGATGCCACACCAGGAAATCCGCCAGGACTTCTGGCAGATGTTCGCTCAATGCCGCGGCGTTCGATCGCAGCCGCACATGCCCACGGACCCCCTTGCCATACTGGCCGAGTTCGCCTTTCAGATGTTCGATCTGCTGGGTCACAAGCCGTGCGTGGTGGGCCAGGGTGCGGCCCGCAGGCGTTTCGACGACGCCGCGCCGGTTGCGGATCAGGAGCGGTTCCCCCAGCGCGTCTTCCATGCCGCGGATGCGCTCGCTGGCCGATGCCAGAGTCATGTGGGAACGGCGCGCGCCGCCCGTAATGGACCCGGCGTCACGAATGTGAAGAAACAGTTGCAGGTCGGTCAAATCGAAGCGCATGAGGGCATCGTAGCAGGGCAGGCAGCGAGGCGCTCTCGCCTCGGGCACGTTGAGGTCCCTGGAATGGCTCAGGCCCCGCCTGAGTCACCTTGCGCCATTTCCCGATGGAGGCTTGCCTGCGGGGGGCGCACAATGGCTCGCTTCCCCTCCCACCGTTCCTGCCACCCTCCGCGAGCCCCTTCACCATGTCCTTCTCCTTGCCTGCGCTGATGACGTTGCTGCTTTCCCCGGTCGGCCTCGCTACCATCGCCATCTTCACGGTGGCAGGCTGTGTGAAGGGCATTGTCGGCCTCGGGCTGCCAACGGTGGCCATGGGTTTGCTGGCGCTGGTCATGCCGCCTGCCCAGGCGGCCGCCTTGCTGATCATCCCCGCCTTCCTGACCAACGTATGGCAGGCCTTGCCGTGGCAGTCGGCGTGGCGGGTGCTCCGCCGCCTGGCGGGCATGCAGGTCGGCGTGTGTGCAGGCACCTGGCTGGCCGCCTGGAAATGGGGCGCGCCGTCGGGGGCTGGCGCGGCCTACCTGCTTGGCGGGGCCCTGATGGCCTATGGCGCCTGGGGCCTGCTCGCGCGCCCGCTGCACCTGTCCCGCCAGGCGGAGCGTTGGGTGGGGCCTCTGGCAGGTGCCCTCACCGGCGCCATTGCGGCCATCACGGGCGTGTTCGTGATACCGGCCGTGCCTTACCTGCAGTCGCTGGGCTTGTCACGTGATGAACTGGTCCAGGCCATGGCGATCAGCTTCATGATTTCGGTGGCGGCGCTGGCGGTAGTGCTGGCGCGCAGCGCAGACATCTCGCTGGGTGTGGCCGGAGCATCGGCCCTGTTGCTGCTGCCCGCCCTGGTCGGGATGGCGATCGGTCAGCGCATCCGTCATGCCTTGTCGCCCACGGTGTTCCGCCGATGTTTCCTGGGCAGCCTGATCCTGCTGGGCGGCTATATGGTGGTGGCGCAGGCAATGAAGGCGGGAGCCTGACTCCCGGCGCCAGGGGCGTTCAGGCCGGGCCAATGTCCAGGGTGTCGCGCCGGACATCCAGCGCCACCAGCCGATCGCGCAGCAGGCCTGGAAAGCGCGCATACCAGGCGGCGTTCAGCGGCGACGGATGGGGCAGGGGGCACAGCGTCAAGAGCCGCGGCGATCCGCCTGCCGACTGCATCGGGATCGTCAGGGTGCGCACAAAGCGGTCATCGGACGCCCAGAACCCATCGAGTGCCGCGCGCACGTTCGCCGATTGATTGATGCCAAACCACAGAAAGGCTTCCCGTCCCAGGGTGATGACGGTGTCGCCGCGCCACGCGTTCAGCAGCAGGTCGGCGATCAAGGGCTGAAAGCGCCGCTTGGCCGCCATCGACCACGCCTTGTTGCCAACCGGCTTGTAGGGCACCGTGTTGATCCAGAAGAAATCCCCCGTGAGCGCGCTCAATGACCCCACATCGGCGGCGGCTTGCCCGGTCAGGTGTTCGTAAATGACTCGTCGGACCAGCTGGCCTCCGGCGCCAATGAAGGGTTCGCCACGGCGGACTTCGTCGCGCCCGGGGTCTCGCCCAAAGAAGGCAATGCGCCGGGTCGGCGCGCCCAGCCCCAGGATCGGGTCAAGCGGATCCTTGCCACAGGCGGTATACGCGTCAACGTCGATGCCGGGCAGGTCGGCGGCCGCGCCGCGAAAGGCGGAAAGTCGGGCAGGGGTCAGGGGCAGATGGGGCATCGGGCGGCGTGTAGCTTGCGCATGGGGACTGGACGTTCGCCATTGTGCCCGCCCGGCAAAAAAAAACGGCGCCACCCGAAGGTGGCGCCGCTGTCAGCAGCACTTCACGGTGCCCCGAAAGGCGGCACCGCAGCCGGCCGAAGCCGTTTGCTTACGCGCCGACGGGCTTGCCGTCCGTGCGACGCACCACCACGGTAGCGGACCGTGCCGGCAGGTTGGCCGAAGGCCACTTGCCAGTCGGGTGCTGGATGTTGATGAACATCGTCGTCAGGTCTGGCGTGTACGCGATACCGGTGATTTCACAACCGGTCGGGCCAGCCAGGAAACGCTTGGATTGACCCGTCTGCTGGTCAATGTAGTACTGCGAGTTGTTGCCGAAGACATCGGTCGTGCTTGCGCCGGTACCGGCGTCGGTCTGCACCCAAAGACGGTTCTGCGGATCGATGCGGATGCCGTCCGGGCTCGAGAACGTGTCGCCCTTGATGTTGCCTTTCTCGTTTGCCGCGGCGATGGCCGGATCGCCTGCCAGCAGCAGCAGGTCCCAGGTGAAGGTCGTGGCCAGCGGCGAGGCGCCGGTTTCCGTCCAGCGAATGATGTGACCGTGCGGGTTCGTCGCGCGGGGATTCGTTTCGCTGGTGCGACGACGGCTGCCGTTGTTAGTGAGCGTGCACAGCACGAGGCCATCGCGGCCCACCGTGATCCACTCCGGACGATCCATCAGCGTGCCGCCGGCCACACGGGCTGCGGACTTCGTGTTCAGCAGGACGTCGGCTTGCGTGTTGAAGTTGACGACCGTCGACGGGGCGACCGTGCCCGGAGCGACCTGCGTGAAGTTGCCTGGATCGGTTGCACCGACGACCAGACCGTTCTTGCCTTGGGTCAGTTCGACCCAGTTGCCCGAACCGTCGCCGTTGAAGCGTGCGACATACAGAATGCCTTCGTCGAGCAGGTTGGCGTTGGCGGCACGATTGACCGGATCAAAAGCCTTGCTCGGGACGAACTTGTAGATGCAGCCTGGCGTGCTGTCATCGCCCATGTAGAACGCGACGCGGTTGGCGGCGTTGGTCATGTAGGCGGTGTTTTCGTGGTCGAAGCGGCCCATCGCGGTGCGCTTGGTGGCGGGTGCCAGCGTGCCGAGCGGATCGATTTCCACGACCCAGCCGTAACCGACTTCCGGTTGTGTCGGGTCCAGGTAGTTGTCGGTGGTCTCTTCACAGGTCAGGTACGTGCCCCAGGGCGTCGGGCCGCTGGCGCAGTTGTTCAGCGTACCGACGACCGTGTTGCCCACAACCGACTTGGCCGGACCGCCGACCTGGTACACCGTGTTGCCGGTGTAGCGCTTGTTGTAGGGCGAGTTCTGCTTGACCGACCACTTGCCGTCATCGGCGCGCTGCACTTCAATGACCGACACGCCGACGTTCGACAGGGCGATCTTCTTCTGTTCGGCCGTTGCGGTGGCGGCGTTGTAGCTGCCAGCGAACAGGATCGCGGTATCCAGCGATTCGTGGTTGATGGCGAGCAGGCCACCCTTTTGCGGGTCCACGTTCGGGATCGTGTAATAGTGCATGCCGTCGTGCTGGCCGCCGGCCTGACGCTCGGTTTCGGCCGAGGTCTGGAAGGCGCCCTTGTAGCCGCTCGAGCCGGCGACGACAGGGTCGCCCGCCGCGAACAGGACTTCTGCCACGTAGCCGTTCGGAACGATCACGGCGTCGAATGCCGGGGCATTGCGGTCGGTGACCTTGGTAATTGGCGTGAAGGTCACGCCGTAGTTCAGGGCCGGAGTGGTAGGCGTCGACGAACCATTGTCGTCGTCGTCGCTGCCACCACAGGCTGCCAGGCTCGTGACGCCGAACACCGACAGCATCGACAGGCCAAAGCCGCTCTTCAGCATGGTGCGACGGCTGGGGTTGGCCGCCACGATATCTTCCAGCATCTGACCTTCAACGGTCACCACGCCTTGCTCGGCGCGTGTCTTGGCGCGGAACTCGTCTGTCAAATAGGACATGCAAACCTCTTAATTTGGTGGGGTAGGCTTCATCCGATGCGATGCATCCGGCTGAAACTGACCGCAAGCTTAATGAGGCAATGTGACGGTTCTGTGAATGCCGTCAGCTATTTGTCAGGCCAGGTCCGACAGGCGTGCTCCGGCTTTTCCTTCAGGCGGGATCGGCGCACACGTCCACCCAGGTCGCACCGGTAAGGTCCGCCATGCGCTGGGGGCCGATACGCACGGCCGAATGGATGTCGCCAGCGGCCGGCAGCACAACGTCGTAGGCCTGCAGGGCCACGTCGCACACCACATCGAGCGGTGTCGCCAGGCCAAAAGGACATACCCCGCCCACCGGGTGGCCCGTCAGCCGCACGACGTCGTCGGCGTCCAGAAAGCGGGGCTTGCCCCCGAATGCGGCCTTCATCTTCTTGCTGTCCAGGCGCCGGTCACCTGGGGTCACCACCAGCACGACCCGCTCGCCGATCCGCAAGGACAGGGTCTTGGCGATCTGGCCGGGGGCAACGCCGTGCGCGGCAGCTGCCAGCGGCACGGTGGCCGTGCTGGTATCCAGTTCAATCAGATCGATATCGGGCGCGTGCTCGTCAAGGAAACGGCGGACCGAAGCCAGGCTCATGGATCAGGTGCTCCCAGTGCAATACAAGTCAGGACAGAAAGGTGACAAAGTCATCGATTGCGGCGCGCTCGGTCGTCAGGCGGTTGGCGATCGCGTCCGGGTCCGCGTGGCCCAGGGCCATGCCGCAAACAAACGTCTCGTTGTCGGGCAAGGCCAACTGGTCACGAATCACCTGATGAAAGCCGTTGAATGCCGCCTGCGGGCAGGTGTCCAGCCCGCGCCCGCGCGCCGCCACCATGATCGACTGCAGGAACATGCCGTAATCGAGCCAGCTGCCTTGCTCCATCGTGGTGTCGATCGTAAAGAGCAGGCCCACCGGCGCATCAAAGAACCGGTAATTGCGTCCGTGCTGGGCATGCATCGCAGCCTTGTCGGCCTTGCCGATGCCGAGCAGGCCATACAGATCCCAGCCGACCTTGCGGCGCCGGGCCAGGTAGGGCTCGATCCATTGCCGTGGGTAATAGGCGTAAGGCTCGGACTGCGCTGCCGCCTGCGCCGGGTCGCTGTAGACCGCAACGATGGCGTCCGACAGCGCCGTCAGCCGGTCACCGGTCAGCACATATACCTTCCAGGGCTGCACGTTGCTCCCCGACGGCGCGCGGGAGGCCACCTGCAGAATCGCTCGCACGTCCGCTTCGGGCACCGGCGTTGGCAGGAACGCGCGGACCGATCGGCGGCTGGTGATGGCGGCGTCAACCACCGTAGAAGTTGAGGAAGAGATCGTTGCGGAAGGGGAGGTCATGAAATCGGCTCGTCATTTTTACAATCGGTGCCCGTTTTCGCGGCGGCCCGATGGCCTTACGTGGGGCCGGGCCTCGCAGCCCGGTCCGGGCGTTTTTATCCACATGATCTGTGGATAAAATCTGCGCCCGCCGGCCGTGTGATCGTTGCCGGACGAGCGCTCCATGCTCAACCGTTCGCGCTCAGTTCTTGAGCCGGTATCCCGTGCGGAAAATCCACCGCACGCCCAGCATGCACAGGATCAGGAAGACCAGGGTCATGCCGACACTGGCAAACAGGCTGACATCGGCGACGCCATAAAAGGCCCACCGGAAGCCGCTGACCAGATACACCACCGGATTGAACAGCGTCACCTTTTGCCAGAAGGGCGGCAGCATGTCGATCGAATAGAAGCTGCCACCCAGGAAGGTCAGCGGGGTGACGATCATCATCGGAATGATCTGCAGCTTTTCGAAGCCGTCGGCCCAGATGCCGATGATGAAGCCGAACAGGCTGAAAGTGACCGCGGTCAGCACCAGGAAGGTCACCATCCAGACCGGGTGCACGATCTCGAACGGGATGAACAGCCTGGCCGTCACCAGCATGATGAGTCCGAGCACGATCGACTTGGTCGCCGCCGCGCCCACGTGGCCGATCACGATCTCGACATAGGACAGCGGGGCGGACAGGACTTCGTAGATGGTCCCGGAATACTTGGGCATGTAGATGCCGAACGACGCATTCGAGATGCTTTCATTCAGCAAGGACAACATGATCAGGCCCGGGATGATGAAGGCCCCGTAGCTGATCCCGTCGATGGCCACCATGCGCGAGCCGATGGCCGATCCGAACACGACAAAGTACAGCGACGTCGAAATGACCGGTGATGCAATGCTCTGCATCAGGGTGCGGAAGGTGCGCGCCATTTCGAAGCGGTAGATGGCGCGGATGGCGTACAGATTCATGGGTTCCCCCGGACCAGGCTGACGAAGATGTCTTCAAGCGAACTCTGCGAGGTCTGCAGGTCCTTGAAGTCGATGCCGTTTTCGCTCAGCAGGCGAAGCAGCCCGGCGATCTCGCTGCGTTGGCCTTCGTTGTCGAATGTGTAGATCAGCTTGCAGCCATCGGGCGAGAGGTCGAGCCGGTAATGGGCCAGCGCGGCGGGTACCTCGGTCAGCGGGTGCTGCAATTCCAGCGTCAGCTGCTTCTTGCCCAGCTTTTCCATCAGCGCCGTCTTGTCTTCGATCAACACGATCTCGCCGCGGTTGATGACGCCGATGCGGTCGGCCATCTCTTCGGCTTCTTCGATGTAATGGGTGGTCAGGATGATGGTGACGCCGTTCTCGCGCAGCTGGCGCACCATTTCCCACATGCCGCGCCGCAGGTCCACGTCCACGCCGGCGGTGGGCTCATCCAGGAACAGGATGCGCGGTTCATGCGATAGCGCCTTCGCGATCATGACCCGCCGCTTCATGCCGCCTGACAGCGCCATGATCCGGCTGTCGCGCTTTTCCCAGAGGGACAGGTCGCGCAGGATCTTCTCGACATAGGCCGGATTGGCCGGCTTGCCAAACAGTCCGCGGCTGAAGTTGACGCTGCTCCACACGCTCTCGAACATGTCGGTCGAGATCTCCTGCGGCACCAGGCCGATCTTGCCGCGCGCCGCGCGATAGTCAGTGCGGATGTCGTGGCCATCGGCCATGACGGTGCCCTCGCTGGCATTGACGATGCCGCAGATGATGCTGATGAGGGTGGTCTTGCCGGCCCCGTTCGGTCCGAGCAGGGCAAAGATTTCGCCCTGGCGGATGTCGAGGTCGATGTGTTTGAGCGCCTGGAAGCCCGAGGCGTAGGTCTTCGACAGGTTCTTGACGGATACGACGGGCTGCACGCGGGCTCCGGTCATCGAAAAAAGAGAGGCCAAGAATAGCAGCCGCGGGTGGCGACCGCCTTCAGCCCACGAAGGATTCGAACACGATGTTGCGTAACCACTGGTTTGCGGGATCCTTGTGGAACTTGGCGTGCCAGAACAGGTTGATGCCGATGGGCGGCAGCGGCAAGGGATGGGGCACATGCTTGAGCCCGAACGGGCCGGCCGACCGCAGGGCATACCGCTCGGGCACCGTGGCCAGCATGTTGGTGGTGCTCAGAATGTGCCCTACCGCCACGAAGTGCGGCACCGTGAGCAGGGCGCGGCGCGTACCCTTGGACTCGATGATCTCGTCCATGCGCGCATGCCCGGTGCCTTGCGACACGACCACCACGTGGTCCGCGTCAAAGAAGCGCTTGGCGGTCAGCTTCTTGCCGTCCACCTCGTGCCCCGCGCGGAACATGCACACATAGCGCTGCAGGAATAGCCGGCGCTGGAAAAAGCCGGTCTTGAGCTGCGGAATCAGCCCGACCGCCACGTCGACCTGACCGGCTTCCATCGCGTCGGCCAGGTGGTCCAGCGTGTTGCGCACGGTGCTGAGCGTCACGAAGGGCGCTTCGGTGGCCAGCCGGTCCATCAATCGCGGCATCAGGTCGATCTCGCCCAGGTCGGTCATGCTGATCGTGAACTTGCGCGTGCTGGTGCCCGGATCGAAGGTGCTGCGCTGGTTCAGGCTGCTGTGAATCGCATTGAGCGCATAGGCGATGGGTTCGACCAGTTGCGCCGCGTAGGGCGTCGGTTCCATGCCGCGCGCGGTGCGTATGAAGAGTTCGTCATCCAGCAGCAGCCGCAGGCGCTTCAATGCATTGCTGACCGCGGGCTGGGTCAGGCCGAGCGATGCCGCCGCGGCCGACACGCGCCGTTCGATTACCAGACGCTGGAAGACCACCAGCAGATTCAGGTCGATATCCTTCAGGTCCATAGGCGTTCCCGGGTGCGGCCCCGCGCGTAGCAGCCGCGGTGCAGTATTCACGGCCGTGATTATCAAGATTCACGACATTCTATATATTAATTTTCGTCGGCTCTCTACACTGCGTCCATAAACACAACAATGCAAGCCGAGACAGCTTCATGGAACTTCACGTAGAGCCCCAGGGCCGATCCCTGACCTTCGAGGCAGGCGCCAACCTGCTGGACACGCTGCGCGCCAATGACGTGCCGGTCTCGTACAGCTGCATGAGCGGCCGCTGCGGCACCTGCCGCTGCAAGGTGCTGGAAGGCGACGTGCTGGAGTCCGGACGCGAGATCACTTACACCCGCCCGCGCGGCGACACGCAAGGCCGCTACGTGCTGGCCTGCATGAGCGTGCTGACGCAGCCCTGTCGGATCGAAGTGCCCGAGGCAGACGAGGTGGTGACCCATCCGGCCCGCATCCTGAAGGCCACGGTGGCCCATATCGACCTGCTGGCCCACGACATCGTCGGCCTGCGCCTGAAGGCCGCCAAGCCGCTAGCCTTTTCGCCGGGCCAGTACGCCACGCTGCAGTTCAGTCCCGACCATATCCGCCCGTATTCCATGGCGGGCGTGGCGGGCGACGAGCTGCTCGAGTTCCATGTCCGCAAGGTGCCCGATGGCCGCGTGACCGGCTACGTGCACACCGACCTGAAAGTGGGCGACGCCGTGCGGGTAAGCGGTCCCCTGGGCACCGCCTACCTGCGACGCCGCCATGAAGGTCCCATGCTCTGCGTGGCGGGAGGCACCGGCCTGGCGCCAGTCCTGTCCATCGTGCGCGGCGCCCTGGCCGGTGGCATGACCAACCCCATTCATGTCTACTTCGGCGTACGCTCGGTGCAGGACGTGTATTGCGCCGAGCGCCTGAGCGACCTTGCCGCGCGGCATCCCAACCTGCGTACGCACATTGTGGTGGCGGCGGGCGCGCCCGCGGCGGGCATGCGCGGTGGGTGGGTGACCGACGCCGTCGACCAGGACTGGCACGACCTGAGCGGCTGGCGGGTCTATCTGTGCGGCGCGCCGCCCATGGTCGAAGCTGCCGCCTTGCTGGCCGCGCGCAAGGGCGCCGCGCCGGAACATATCCACGCCGACGCGTTTTACGCGGCGGCTTAGACACATGCACGACGCGTTCTACGCGGCGGCTTAGACACATGCACGACGCGTTCTACGCGGCGGCTTGGAATCACCAGGAGACACGATCATGAATGCGCAAGTACAGATTGACGACCAGAATGTTGTTGACCGCAACGTTGATACCCACAACGTTGACACCAGCAACGACACCGCGCGCCAGCGCGCCGCCTACTACGACCGCATCTCCCAAAGCAGCCTGACGCCGCTCTGGGAAGTGCTGGGCGCCCTGGTGCCCAGGCAGCCGAATTCGCCGGCCGTCGGCGCGCTGTGGAAGTACGCCGACATCCGCGATTACGTGATGGAAGCTGGCCGCCTCATCACCGCCGAGGAAGCCGAGCGCCGCGTGCTCATCCTTGAAAACCCCGCCATGCGCGGCAATTCGTCGATCACGCAGACCCTGTACGCCGGCCTGCAACTGATCCTGCCGGGCGAAATCGCGCCCGCCCATCGCCACACCCAGAGCGCGCTGCGCCTGGTGCTGGACGGAGAGGGCGCCTATACCGCCGTTGATGGCGAACGCACCACCATGAAACGGGGCGACTTCATCATCACGCCGGCCTGGACCTATCACGACCACGGCAATCTGGGCGACACCCCAGTGGTGTGGCTGGATGGCCTGGACATCCCACTGCTGCGTTTCTTTGACGCCGGCTTTGCCGAACACGGCCACACCCTGGCGCAGTCCGAACTGCGGCCCGAAGGCGACGCGCTGGCCCGCTACGGCAACAACATGCTGCCCATGGACTTCCAGCAGACCTCGGCCCAGCCCACCAAGGTGTTCGTGTACCCGTTTGCCCGCACCCGCGAATCGCTGCTGTCTATCGCGCGCACCGCGGCCGACCCGCACATGGGCCACAAGCTGCGCTTTGTGAATCCGGCCACGGGCGCATCGCCCATGCCCACCATGGGCGCGTTTGCCCAGCATTTGCCTGCCGGCTTCGAGACACAGCCCTACCGGTCCACCGATGGCACCGTGTATGCCTGCCTGGAAGGCGAAGGCGTGGCCGAGATCAATGGCGAGGCCTTTGCCTTCCAGCCCAATGATGTGTTCGTGGTCCCATCCTGGCACACCCTGCGCCTGCAGTCGCGCCAGGACACGATCCTTTTCAGCTATTCCGATCGCCCGGCCCAGCAGTCGCTCGGCCTGTGGCGCGAACAGAAGTTGTGATATTGGCCGCGCGGCATCACGCCCGCGACCATCGACATTCGTTTGATTCGATCAAGGAGTTCTCATGACCTACGCCATTGCCCAACCCGCCCAAGTCGCGCTCGACATCGTCGGCACCGACGACCAGTTTCCCGTCAACCGCGTGTTCTGTGTCGGCCGCAACTATGCCGCGCACGCCCGGGAAATGGGCCGGGACCCGGACCGTGAAAAGCCTTTCTTTTTCATGAAGCCCGCCAACGCCGTGGTGCAGGCCGGCGAGACAGAGATCACCATTCCGTATCCCCCGCAGACCAGCAACTTCCATCACGAGATCGAACTGGTGGCGGTGATCGGCACAGGCGGCAAGGACATCTCGATCGACCAGGCACTTGAACATGTGTATGGCTACGCCGTGGGTCTGGACATGACGCGCCGCGACCTGCAGCTGGACGCCCGCGACAAGGGCCGTCCGTGGGAATTCGGCAAGTCGTTTTCGAAGTCGGCACCCATCGGTCCGATTTCGCGCGTGAGCGAAGTTGGCCATCCGGACAAGGCAGCCATTGCTGTCACAGTCGATGGCCAGACCAAGCAGAGTTCCGACATCGACATGCTGATCTGGTCGGTGGCCGAGTCGATCGCCTACCTGTCGCAGTACGAAACCCTGGAACCCGGTGACGTGATTATGACCGGCACGCCCGAAGGCGTCGGCGCGGTCAAGCCAGGGCAGGTCATGCGCGGCACGATCGAAGGCCTGACGCCCATCACCGTCCGCGTCGCGGGCTGATCCCGGCACCGCCTTCTTAATGACAGCGTGACACCAATGGAGGAGACCGCCATGGAAACCACAACAGCGAACGCGCCTGTTTTCCCGACCGATCCGGCCTGGCAGGGCGACGGGTCGAGCCGCATCCCGTTCTGGGCCTATACCGACGAGGCGCTCTACAAGAAGGAGCTGGAACGCTTCTTCTATGGCAAGCACTGGTGCTACGTCGGCCTGGAAGCCGAGATCCCGAACCCGGGCGACTTCAAGCGCACGGTTGTGGGTGAACGTTCGGTGTTGATGACGCGCGATATGGAAGGCGGCATCAACGTGGTCGAGAACGTTTGCGCGCACCGCGGCATGCAGTTCTGCCGCGAGCGCAACGGCAACAAGAAGGACCTGGTCTGTCCTTACCACCAGTGGAACTATTCCCTGAAGGGCGACCTGCAGGGCGTGCCGTTTCGGCGCGGGGTCAAGCAGGACGGCAAGGTCAATGGCGGCATGCCAAAAGACTTTCGTACCGAAGACAACGGCCTGAACAAGCTCAAGGTCGCCACCCGTGGCGGCGTGGTGTTTGCGTCGTTCGACCACGACGTCGAAAGCCTGGAAGACTTTCTGGGGCCCGATATCCTGGGCTACTTCGACCGCCTGTTCAACGGCCGCAAGCTGACCATTCTTGGCTACAACCGCCAACGCATTCCGGGCAACTGGAAGCTGATGCAGGAAAACATCAAGGACCCGTATCACCCCGGTCTGCTGCATACCTGGTTCATTACCTATGGCCTCTGGCGCGCCGACAACAAGTCCGAACTCAAGATGGACAGCCGCCACCGCCATGCGGCGATGATTTCCACCCGGGGCAACAGCGGCGCCAAGAACGAAGTCACGAGCGGGGTCACCAGCTTCAAGGAAAGCATGGAGATCAACGACAAGCGGCTGCTGGACATCGTGCAGGAAGACTGGTGGAAGGGGCCCACCGCCGTGATGATGACCGTGTTCCCGAGTGTGATCTTCCAGCAGCAGGTCAACAGCGTATCCACCCGGCATATCCAGCCGAGCGGCACCGGCGCCTTCGACTTCGTCTGGACCCATTTCGGTTTTGAAGACGACACCGCCGAGATGACCCAGCGCCGCCTGATCCAGTCGAACCTGTTCGGTCCGGCCGGCTTCGTGTCGGCCGATGACGGCGAGGTGATCGAGTTCTCGCAAAGCGGCTTCGAGCAAAAGCCCTATCACCGCGCGCTGGCCGAACTGGGCGGCACCGAGGTGGGCAACACCGACCACATGGTGACCGAGACGCTGATCCGCGGCATGTATGGCTACTGGCGCGGCGTGATGGAGGTATGACGATGGACCCGATGCACACCTTCCTTGCGGTGCAGGATATCTACACCGATTACACCGCGGCCGTCGACAACAACGACTGGGACGCGTGGGCCGACCTGTTCCTGGAAACCTGCGAATACAAGGTGCAGCCGCGGGAAAATTTCGAGCGCGGATTTCCGCTGGCGACCATGTGGTTCCTGAGCCGGGGCATGCTGCGCGACCGCGGCTACGGGATCAAGGAAACCTTGTTCCATGACCCGTACTACCAGCGGCACATCGTGTCCGCGCCGCGGATCCTGAGCGCCGAAGACGGCGTGATCGTCAGCGAAGCCAACTACGCCGTGTTCCGCACCAAGCTCGATGGCGAGTCGACGGTCTTCAACGTCGGCCGCTACCTGGATCGCCTGCGCACGACCGAAGACGGTCTGCGCTTTGAACAACGCTTCTGCATCTACGACTCGGAAATGATTCCAAACTCGTTGATCTATCCCATTTGAGGACGCTTTCATGACGCAATGGCTGGATGTCGCGGCACGCGACGACATACCCGACGACGACGTGATCGGCGTCGACCTGGGCGGTAAGAGCCTGGCGCTGTACCGGGTCGACGGCGAGGTCTACGCCACCGACAACATCTGTACGCACGGCCACGCACGCCTGTGCGATGGCTTCCTGGAAGGTCACGAGATCGAATGCCCGTTGCACCAGGGCCGCTTCGACATCCGCACCGGCAAGGCCATGTGCGCGCCGCTGACGGAAGACGTCAAGATCTATCCGATCAAGGTCGAAGACGGCAGGGTGCTCGTCGAGCTGCCCTGACCAAAAACCACGCCAACATTCTGGAGTCTGACCATGGCGAACGCCACGCCAGCCACTGACCGTGTGCTGCACAACTACTTCCGAAGCTCGTCGGCGTACCGCGTCCGCATCGCGCTGAACCTGAAGGGCCTGCCCTACGACTACGTGCCCGTGCACCTGACCCGCAATGGCGGCGAACAGTTTGCGCCGGCCTTTCGGGCGAAGAACCCGCACGCGCTGGTGCCGGTGCTGAACGATCAGGGGCACGAGATCCATCAGTCAATGGCCATGCTCGAATACCTGGAAGAAGCCTACCCGCAGCCGCCCCTGCTGCCGGCGGACCTGGGCGACCGCGCCTATGTCCGCCAGCTGGCCATGTTGATCGCATGCGAGATGCATCCGATCAACAACCTGCGGGTGCTGAAGTACCTGACCGGAACGCTGGGGCTGGACGAGGCGGCCAAGACGGCGTGGATCCATCATTGGCTGGGTCTGGGTCTGGCGGGGCTGGAAGCGGAACTGTCTGCATCCCCACGTCGCGGGCGTTTCTGCTTTGGCGATACCCCGACCCTGGCCGACTGCTGCCTGGTGCCGCAGGTCTTCAATGCGAAGCGGTTTGCGCTGGACCTGGCGCCGTATCCCACCGTGACGGCCATCGTGGATGCCTGCGAGGCCGTGCCGGCATTCCAGCAGGCCCATCCATCACGCCAGCCCGACGCGGAGTAAGGGTAGGGCGCGTTGAGACTTTTGTTGCGGGACGCCCTCGGGCTCCGGGGCGGGACGCGTTCAGGAATCCTTGGCGGCGAGCGTCGGGTAGCGCTCGTGCACCAGCTTGACCCAGTCCTTCAGGTAGGCGCGGTAGTGTGATTCGTCCTGTTGCCACATGCGATTCACGGCCATGCCGCGAATCATGTTCAGCGTCAGGTTCAGCACCAGCCGCGCTTCTTTCGGCGTCAGTCCCGCCTCGCGAAACACCTCGAGCCACAAGGCGTTGGTGGACTGGCGGTAGTTGTCCATGACCGGAAGAATGCGCGCCATCAGTTCCGGGTCGGTCCGCGCCGCCACGATGGCTTCCAGCGCGGCAATGAAGGGCCAGTCGAAATACACGCTCAGGCAATCGGCAATGAAGCCCTCGATCGGCTTGCGGCCGGCTTCGGCGCTGCGTGCCACCCGCTGGCCGCGCACGATCGCTTCGTCATAGATCGCTGCGGTGGCCGCCACCACCAGTTCCGCCTTGTTGGCGTAGTGATGCATCAAGGCGCCGTTCGACAGACCCGCGGTGCGCGCCACTTCCTTGGTGGTCAGGCCGCTGTAGCCTGACCGCATGAACACGTCGATGGTTGCTGTCAGCAACTTTTCCTTGGCCTCGCGCGTGCGGTCTTCCTGCTTGCGGCGAGGGGGCGTGGCGGGGGCGGGCTGAGGCTGTGCGGGCATGCGGCGAGTATAGCCGCAGGGCTTCGGGTATCTACCGCGTGATTCATGCGCAAAATAACAAACCGTGCACTCTGTATGTGATAGGATTTCCGCACATAACGATATTGCTCCGGTTGACCGGAGCTTCTACTGGAGGTGACACATGGCTTTCATCCGGAACGCCTGGTATGTGGCAGGCTGGGCCGACGAGGTCAAGGCCGGCGAAATGTTCCACCGGCAATTGCTTGGCGAACGCGTCGTGTTCTATCGCAAAGCCGACGGCACGCCCGTCGCCCTGCAAGATCGCTGCGCCCACCGCTTCATTCCGCTGCACCTGGGCAAGATCGTGGACGATCGTATCGAATGCCTGTATCACGGCCTGCAGTTCGACTGTTCAGGCCGTTGCGTCAAGAATCCGCATGGCGACGGGCGCGTGCCCGAAGCGGCGCGGGTCGCTGCGTACCCGGTACACGAGCGGCACGGAATGATGTGGATCTGGATGGGCGATGCGCCGGCCGATGCCTGCACGATTCCCGACTATGGCGTCCTGGACGATACGGGGTCGTTCACCACCAGCCGCGGCTATCTGCACATCCAGGCCAACTACGAGCTGATGGGCGAGAACTTGCTCGACCTGAGCCACATTACCTACCTGCACGACGGCTACCTGGGCAGCCCCGAGCAGGCAGGCGCGGACCAGGTCGTGGAAGAAGAGGGCGACCACATCCTGTGCAATCGCTGGATGCCGTCGGTCACGCCGCCTGGCATCTTCAACATGCTTTACCGGCAGGACGGCAAGCCAGTCGACATGTGGACACGCATGCGGTGGATGCCGCCCAGCTGTTTCCTGCTGGATTCGGGTGTGCACGAAGCGGGCGCAGGGCAGCGCGAAGACCACGGCTGGTATTACGGCGTCCACATCCTGACCCCCGAAACCGAACGCACCACTCACTATCACTTTGCAGCGGCCATGCCGATAGGCACGCGCATGTCCCCGGAAACGGAAGAGAAGTTCCGGGCGCTGCGCCGCTATGCCTTCGAGATGCAGGACAAGCCCATCATCGATGCGCAGCAGGAAGCGATCGGCGATGCCGACTTCTGGTCGTTGAAGCCGGTGCTGCTCAGCATCGACCTTGGCCCGGTGCGCATGCGCCGCGCAATCACGCGAAGGCTGCAGGCTGAAGCAGCTGCCAGCGGTGAGCCGGCAACATCAGGCGGGTCCGCCAAGCAGGCACAGACCGCCTGACCGGTTTCTTCACGACTTCACGACATCACAACAATGACCGCCACCGAGCGGCAATACGCCAACCAGGCAGGCAGGAGACAGGTATGAAAATTACGTGGAACAAGGCGATCGGTGCTGTCGCGATGGCAGGCATGGGCTGTGTGGCATCGGCGTCATGGGCGCAAGCCCCGGCGCCGTCCGCGGCTGCGGCGCCCATCCGCATCGGGTTCATTGGCGAGCTGTCGGGCTCGACGGCAGGCGTCGGCCAGGACCAGCTGGATGGTTTCAACCTGCTGGTGGAACGCAATGGCGGCAAGCTGGGCGGCTACCCGATCCAGCTGATCAAGGAAGACAGCCAGATGAAGCCGGAAGTCGCCAACCAGGTAGCGCGCCGGCTGATCGAGCGCGAGAGGGTGTCGATCATTACGGGCGTGTCGTTCTCGAACGTGATGATGGCGGTGCACAAAACGATCACCGACAAGGAAGTGTTCCTGATCGGGTCGAACGCCGGGCCGTCGCAGATTGCGGGGGCGCAGTGCTCGCCTTATCAATTCATCACGTCGTGGCAGGGCGACCAGGCGGCCGAGGCCATCGGCAAGTACGCGCAAGAAAAGGGCTACAAGCGGGTGGTGACCATGGCTCCGAATTACCAGGCCGGGAAGGACACCGTGGCCGGCTTCAAACGCTTCTACACCACGCCCGTCGTCGACGAGGTCTATACCTCGTTGTCGCAGCTCGACTTTGCGGCCGAGCTGTCGCAGGTCGCAGCGGCCAAGCCCGATGCGGTGTTCGCGTTCTTTCCCGGTGGCCTGGGCATTGCGTTCGCAAAGCAATACTCGCAGGCGGGACTCATGAAGACCTTGCCCTTGTTGTCAGTGTTCACGGTAGATGCGTTGTCCTTGCCCGCGATCGGGGACGCGGCAGTGGGCATGGTCAGCGGCACTTTTTGGGCGCCGGACTTCGACAATGCTGCAAGCAAGTCCTTCGTGCAGGCCTTCGAGGCAAAGTACAAACGTATTCCGTCGAACTATGCGGCGCAGAGTTACGACGCTGCGCAACTGCTGGATTCGGCAATCGCGAAGGTCAACGGAAGGGTGGACGACAAGAAGGCCTTTGCGGCGGCACTGAAGGCGGCGGACTTCAAGTCTGTGCGCGGCGACTTCCGCTTCGGCGCCAACCACTTTCCGGTGCAGTCCATGCACGTCGTGCAAGTGGCCAAGGATGCCCAGGGCCGCAATTCACTGAAGACCCTGGCGACGCCCCTGAAGGACTATCAGGACGCCTATCAGGGACTATGCAAGATGAAGAGCTGAACCCACGCGGACCGCACGCTATGGAGGGTGAGATCGCGTGACGAGACGCAGGCCACGTCAAGCGGTGACGACGCGGCCCCGTCGCGCACCGCCTTGCGATTTACCCGGCCAGCGCCGCCGCGATTTCCGGAAACAAGGGGCGCGCAGAGGGCACCGGCGACAGGCAGGCATCGCGCAGGGCGGCCATGCGTGCGAGTGGCGAGGACCCGCCGTCGTCTTGCCCGGCGGCCGAATCGTCGACATGCGCGATCAGTTCTTCGAGCAGGCAGCCGAAGGCGCGGACCTCCAGGCGTTGCAGGGCACCGGCCCGCGCCGTGTCGGTCAAGGCATAGAACGACGCCGCGCCGAAGTCACCGAGCAGGCTGTCACCGCTGGCGTTGCGCAGGATGTTGTGACCGTACAGGTCACCGTGCATGATGCCGAGCGCATGCAGGTGCGCAGCGGCCGAGGCAATGCCCGCGGCGATACGGCGGGCGGTTTCCGCACTGAACACGGTGCCGGGCGCGTACACGTCGCGGGTGCAACTGGCCAGGCTGGGTGGGCCGGCCATGTCGGTAAAGCCTGGATCGATCAAGGACATGACCAGCCCCGGCGTGCCGGCGGGGTGATCCGCCAGCGTCGCTTCGAGCGGAATCAGGTGGGGATGGGCGCCCGCGGCGACGCAGGCGGCCATTTCGCTTTCGGGTGAGCCGTCGCTCGTGACCGCACCCTTGTAGATCTTGACGGCCACGTCGCGAAGGGCGCCCGCGGTGTTGTCAGGCGAGCCGCCGTCAGCCAGAAGGTCGGCCTGATGGATCACGCCCGATGCCCCCTGGCCCAGCATCTGCTTCAGGGCAAGGCGGTGCCAGGACACCGTACCGACCCGCGCCTGCGCCGCCACGGCGGCATCATCCATCTGGCAGCACGGGTTGCCGGCGTACGCCAGCCACGACAGACGCGGCAGGTCGAACAACCAGTCGGGCAGCGATTCAAACCGGTTCGCGGCAATGCGCAGCAGTTCCAGTTTGTGGCAGGCGGCCATGCTGTCCGGCAGGGCCGACAGGCGGTTGCCGGCCAACATCAGCTTTTGCATGTCGGTGCAGGTGCCCAGCGCGTCGGGCAGGGTTTCAAGTTCGTTGTCGGTCAGGATCAGCCAGCGCAGATGCGGCGGCAGGGACGCGGCCGGCAGATGGCGGATTTGGTTGGCCTTGAAGCCCACCATGGTCAAGGAAGGCATGGACCCAAGAATTTCGGGCACATGCTCGAACGCGTTGTTCGACAGGAAGATCACCCGCAGCCGGGTCAGGCGCGCCAGGTCGTGCGGCAGGTCGCGCAGGGCGTTGTTCGACAGGTCCAGGATCTCCAGACTGTCGGCCAGGCCAAAGACCTCGCCAGGGATCTCGGTCAGGCCGGCCGACAGGCTCAGACGCTGGATGCCGGCAAGCTGGCCGGCGCGCAATTGGGTCAGGGTGTCCACGTATCAGTGCCAGGAGGAGAGCGGGGTAAGCCGCGATGATACTAGGGGTGCGTCCGTCAGGTCCGTGTAGATAATGATTCTCATTTATACTTTGCGGCTTGACCCTGGGGAGCGCACCATGCCAATCACCGTCGACATGGAACGGATCATCGATGAACACGCGCGGCTGCTGCGGCATTACGGCCGCGTGCAAAAGCGCTGCTCGCGCCTGCTGCAGGAACGGCAACGGGCCATCGAAGATCGTGAAGCCGAGATCATGCGACTGCGCGCCGCCGTGATCGCGCGCGACACGGCGCTGGCCTTTGCGCGCGAAGATCACGCCGCGCTTGCCAACAGCATCCCGGGCCTGCCGCGCCGCCTGGCGCTGGCAAGGCACATCGACATGCTCGTGCACCGCATCCAGGCTCTGACTCGCGAACGCGGGCGAGCATGGGGCCAACCCAGGGGCGCCGCGCGCGGCGCGTCCGGGCCGGCGCTGCCACTGCCCGCCCTCAATGTCCGCCGCCGTGCCGTGCTGTGGATAGGCCAGGACCCCGCCGACGGCGTGGCCACCCGCCACTGGATCGAAACGTCAGGCGGCCGCTTCCTGCAGCACGACGGCGTCGACGACGCCGACCCCGCCGTGCTGGAAGCCAGCCTCATCCAGGCCGACCTCGTCATCTGCCAGACCGGCTGCATCGGCCACGGCAGCTACTGGCGCGCGCAGGATCATTGCCGGCGCACAGGCAAGCAATGTGTTGAGGTCGCAGCGTCGAGCACGCCACTGGTGCGCATGCCGGTCAACTGCAGTCAGTGATGCCTTTTTCTGCCCAATTGCGGCGCGCCCTAGAACATCTTTGGTGCGTTGATGCACCCCTGCGTAACGCGGCTTTCCTGCGCCGGATAGTTGTATAGAACAATCGTCGAGCCACGAGCTAGAGTCCGGCCATTCAAGGTTGCCAGCGCCGCGAGGCAGCCCGATGAACCTGAAGAGATCGGGAGGGCGGGAAAGTGGAGAGCGTTGTAAGACATGCGTGGTATGTGCTGGCTTGGTCCAGCGAGCTTGGCCGTACGCCACTGGCACGCCGGGTGCTCGACGAGCCGATCGTCGCGTTTCGAAAAGAGGACGGATCACCCGTCGCACTGCTCGACCGGTGCGCGCACCGGCTGCTTCCGTTGTCGATGGGAAAGGTGGTGGGCGATACGCTTCAATGCGGATATCACGGTCTGCGCTACGACGCGACGGGCGCCTGTGTGCACGTGCCCGGGCAGTCGCGTATTCCGGCAACCGCCTGTGTACGCCACTTCCCTTTGGTCGAACGCTATGGAGCCACATGGATCTGGATGGGCCAGCCGGATCTGGCGGACTCTGACCGCATCATTCCCGTTCAGCGCTTCGAGGAAGACGGATGGGCGGTGGTGTGGGGCGAGTACCAACGACATGGATCGCACTACCTGAACATCGTAGAAAACCTGCAGGACCCTGCGCACACTACCTTCGTGCACCCTCGCACCATCGGCAACCCGGCCTCAAGCGACGTCCCCATCCTGATCGAGGAAGAAGACGACTTCATCGTTGCGTATCGCTGGACTGTCGACGCCGAGCCGCCGCCTGCGGACCGCGCTAACGGCCACTTCGCCGGCCTGACGGATCGTTGCCAGCGCTACATCTTCTATCCGCCATGTGTGTCGAGGGTAGACGTCGTCACGATGGATGCCGGACAGCAGCATACCGAGTCGAACATGGACCGCGGGCTGCGTGCCTACAGCTACAAATTTCTGACCCCCGAGTCCGACCAGTCGACCCACTTCTTCTGGATGCATGTCCGGAACTTCGGAGTGGGGGATGCTGCGCTGGAGGCCCGGCTCGTTGCCGCCATGAGCACGACATTCGAGGAAGACAACGTCGTCGTGTCCGCCATCCAGCGCGAGCAGGACGCAACCGGAAAGCGTCAGCACACCTGGCTGGCCATCGATACCGGACCAACGCGTGCCCGCCGCAAGATCGAACAGCTGGCCGAAGCCGAGCTTGGGGCCAACGCCGAAGCCAAGGCTGGCCTGGCCCGGCGCGTTCCGGCCTGATTTGCCCGACGTCCGCAATTTTTCGTCGTTTCATCCAAGGAGCAGATCATGTCGCATTGTCCTATGAACGTCGCACTGCAGGCGCGCGCCCGGCGCTGGCTGACGCCTCTCGCCATCGTTGCGGCCTTGGCCTGTCCACAGGCCTACGCAGAAACGGCGGACCAATATCCGTCCCGGCCGATCCGGTTCATCGTGCCTTTCACCGCGGGTGGCCTGACTGACAAGTTGGCCCGAGCCCTGGCGCACGAGATGACCGAGTCGTGGAAGCAGCCTGTCGTGGTCGAAAATCGCGGCGGGGCAGGCGGCACCATCGGTGCCGACCTTGCCGCCAAGGCTCCCGGCGACGGCTACACGGTACTGATGGGCACGCACGCAACGCACGCCATCAACGTCACCCTGCTTGAACCGCTACCGTACGACGCCGTAAAGGACTTCAAGCCCGTCACGCTGCTTGCGACCGTGCCCAGTGTCCTGCTGGTGAATCCCGCGGTGCCGGTGAACTCGGTGCAGGATCTGGTCAAGCTGGCCAAGAGCCGCCCGGGAACCCTCAACTACAGTTCGCAAGGGGTCGGGACGTCCGGTCACATGGCGGGTGAATACTTCAAGATGCTGGCGGGTATCGATATGGTCCACGTTCCTGCAAAGGGCCCGGCGCAAGCATTGGCCGATGTCATGGGCAACCATGTGGATATGGTGTTCGACTCGGTGGCAATCGGTATGCCCCTGGTGCGGTCAGGCAAGCTGAAGGGCTTGGCCGTGACCAGCCGGGAGCGTTCGCCGTCGGCGCCCGACTTGCCGACAATGGGTGAGGCCGGTGTGCCAGGGTACGAGATCGCCCTGTGGTTTGCGCTGTACACGCCCAAAGGAACGCCCGATGCGATTGTTGCGAAGCTCAACCAGGAGATGCGGCGCGCGCTGGCGCAGCCGGCCATTCGCGATACTTTCATCCAGGACGGCGTCACGTTGACCGCGACCACGCCCGACGAACTGGCTCTGTTTCAGAAGGATGAGGGAAACAAATGGGGACGTTTGATCAAGGCAACCGGCGCCGGTAAATGACCGGCCAACGAAGCGAGGAGCAACGCCGTCCGAGGACTTACCACAGGTCGCTGAGGGTGGTCCCGGTGGCGTGATTGTGCTGGTGGCGGCGGCTGCCGCCGCGATGGCGGTCGGCTTTCTCTGTCAATGCGTATTCCTGGTTCAGGCGCGATGCCGCCTCGGTCAGCACATCGAGCGCGTGGTCGAAGACTCGCAGTTCCTCTTCGCTCAATGAGGCGAGCACGCTTGCATTGATGTTCGCCGTTTGAGGAAACAGTTCGCCGTGTAGCTCGCGCCCCTTATCGGTCAGCGCGACGCTGGCACGGCGTTTGTCGTCGGGTGCCACGATGCGTGACACCAGCCCCTTGTCGACCAGATCGTTAATCGCGCGCGACACCAGCGGGCGATCGGTGTGCGCGTGGTCGGCCAATGCGGAAGGGGATAACGGACCGAAGTCCGCAAGCATCGCAATCAGCCGCCATTCCCTGCGTGTGATGCCATAGCGCCCTTCGCAGATGCGGATGATCGGAGCGCCGCTGCTGCCGAGCAGGCGGGCCAAACGATAGTTCAAGAGATCATTGCAGACGGTGGGGTGCTTGAAGGACATGGTCATGACCCCGACTGGCGGAAGTTGTATAGAACAATCAATGGGTAGGGCGCTAGAGTCATTCTCCATAAAAAGCCTGGCAGCAGCAAGACGTGATCGCGCCTTGCACAACGCCATCCGGACACTTGCCTGCCTGTTGAAACGATGCTGTTTGCCCTTCACTGGAGAATGCGCTTCATGACTACACCGCAACGTGATCGATCGCGGCCCATCAACGAGTCGCTGGTGTTCGACCTGCCTCTGTCGTGGGCGGGCTATCGCATCAACAAGATGTGCAACTCGCTGACGTCGCCAGAAAATCGGGCGACGTACCAAGCCGACGAAGACGCCTATCTGGAGGCCTACGGACTGAGCCCGGAACAGAAGGCGCTCGTGCTGGCCCGCGACTTCGGCGGGCTGCTCGACGCGGGCGCCAACATCTACTTTCTGCTCAAGCTTGGCGTCGTTACCGGTAACGGGCTTTACCGCATGGGCGCGTCCATGCGCGGTGAAACCTACGAGCAGTTTCTTGCCACGCGCAACGATCACGGAGCGGTCTGACATGGGCACCCTCATTGCTGGAATCGGTACCTCGCACGTCCCGTCGATCGGCGGCGCGCATGATCGTGGCAAACAAGCCACCCCTGCGTGGCGACCGTTGTTCGACGCCTACGTGCCCGTGCGGGAATGGCTGAGAGAACTCAAACCCGACGTCGCCATCATGGTCTACAACGACCACGGCGCCGACTTCTTTTTTGACAAGTATCCGACGTTTGCCGTCGGCGCCGCAGACAGCTACGCCATTGCCGACGAGGGCTTCGGCACCCGGCCGTTTCCTGCCATCCGCGGCGATCTGGAATTTTCGCAGCACCTGTGCGAGTCGCTGGTGTACGACGAGTTCGATATCACGGTATGCCAGGAAATGCGGGTCGAGCATGGCTTTCTGGTACCGATGCATCTGTGTTTCGATCACGACGACAGCTGGCCTGTTGCGTCGGTGCCGATCGCGGTCAACGTACTTCAGCACCCGCTGCCGACTGCGCGACGATGCCTGCGCCTTGGCCAAGCCATCCGTCGGGCGGTCGAAGCCTACCCCAAGGACATCAAGGTTGTAATCCTTGGTACGGGCGGCATGTCCCATCAACTGACGGGAAAGCACTTTGGCGAGATGAACGAAGCCTGGGACCGGGACTTTCTGGAACGCATCGAAAGCGATCCAGACAGCCTGGCGGCGTTGACCCATCAGGAATTCATGGAGCGGTTCGGTGCCGAGGGCATCGAGCTCATCATGTGGCTCGTCATGCGCGGCGCGATGTCGCCAGGCGCCTCGCGCGTGCACCGCAACTACTACGCGCCAATGACGACCGGCATGGGCCTCATCACGCTGGAGGATCGGCCATGACGCCAGCGCGGACAGACCGGACCCAGGTCGCCATTGTCGGGGCAGGCCCGGCGGGTCTGTTGTTGTCTCACTTGCTGCATCTGGACGGCATCGAGTCGGTGGTGCTTGAACACCGGAGCCAGGACCATGTGCAAAGCCGGTTGCGCGCCGGGGTCCTGGAGCAGGGCACGGTGGACACCTTGCGCGATGCCGGACTGGGCGCTGGGATGGCGGCGCGTGGCATGCCGCAGACGGCCATCGACTTCCGGTTCGGCCGTCGATCACATCCTGTCGACTTCACGCACGAGACGGGCGGCAGGCAGGTCATGGTGTATCCCCAGCACGAGGTGGTCACTGATTTGATCCGTGCACGGCTCGAGGCAGGTGGCCAGATCTGGTTCGACACGCCCGTGACACGGGTGGCCGACCTGATGACGAGTCGGCCCGTGGTGCACTATGAAGTCGATGGCGAGCCGCGCGCTCTTCACTGCGATATCGTGGCGGGCTGCGATGGCTTTCGCGGACTGAGTCGTGAAGCCATGCCGGCAGATGCGCGCACCAGCTACGATCGTATCTACCCCTTTGCGTGGCTGGGCATCCTTGCAGAAGTTCCACCCGCCGCGCCCACGGTAACGTGGGGCTGCCACGAATCGGGGTTTGCCATGCTGAGTTTCCGTTCGTCGACGGTCAGCCGCCTCTATCTTCAGTGCGTACCCGATGACAAGCCGGAAAACTGGTCCGATGACCGGATCTGGAGCACCCTGCACGAGCGCCTGGATGTCGACGACATGCCACCGCTGATCGAGGGCCGCATCATCCAGAAGGGAGTAACGGGCATGCGCAGTTTCTTGTCCGAGCCCATGCAGCACGGCCGCCTGTTCCTGGCAGGCGACGCTGCGCACATCGTCCCACCCACCGGCGCCAAAGGACTCAACGCCGCAGTCGCCGACATCCGCGTCCTGAGCCGCGGCATTATCGACTTCTACCGCCGCTCTTCATCGGACCTGCTCGAACAATACTCCGCGCTTTGCCTGCATCGCATGTGGCTGGTCCAGCGCTTCTCGGCCGGCCTGTGCACCATGGTCCACCAGTTCCCCGGCCAGAGCGCCTTTGAACGCCGCCTGCAACGCGCCGACCTGGACACCCTGACCGGCACCCATGCCGGCCGCCTGGCCTTCTCCGAAAACTTTACCGGCCTGCCATACGCGGTCTAGCCCGGCGATCACCGCGCGCAGGAGCGCATGTGTAAGCAAGGACACGGCGGATCCGGCTTTGCCGGTCCGCCAGTGTCGCCCCTGGGGGAGGCGCGCAGCGCCCAGGGGGGGGCAATTGTCCTATTGACAGGTCAATTGAAAAGCATGTGAAATGCCCCTGTCATGGCAGTGCCGTGACAGGGTGATCCTGCATGGGCGGGGCGCCCGCTTCAAGGAAGAATCTGATGATCCGAGGCATGGCGTGAGCGGGGCCAACCGACCCAAGGTGATTGTTGTCGGGGGCGGCCCGGTGGGGCTGGTCACGGCGATGCGGCTGGGGCACTTTGGCATCGACGTGGTGGTGGTCGAGTCCGATGCGACGGTATCGCGGGCATTGAAGGCATCGACCTTTCATCCGCCCACGCTCGACATGCTCGATGCCTATGGCATCACGCCGCGCCTGATCGAAGCGGGTCTGGTGGCGCCGACCTGGCAAGTGCGCATGCATGCAACCGGCGAGTACGCGGAGTTCGACTTGTCGGTGTTGAAGGACGACACGGCGCACCCGTACCGGCTGCAGACAGAGCAGTGGAAGCTGGCCGAGTTCCTGATCGAGCACATCCGCGAGACGCTGCCGAACGTCGAGTTGCTGATGGGATGCAAGCTGCTGTCGGTGGCGCAGGATGCGGAGTCGGTCACCGCCGAAGTGCAGGCCGAAGACGGCACGCCGCGTATGCTGACCGGCGGCTACCTGGTGGGCGCCGACGGGGCGCGCAGCACGGTGCGCGATGCGCTGTCGCTGTCGTTCGAGGGGCATACCTTTCCGGAAACGACGGTGCTGGCCACCACGGACTTCCCGTTCCACGAGCACATTCCCACGCTGTCCTACATCAACTATTGCTGGGCCGAGACGGGCACGTTCAGTCTGCTTCGCCTGCCGGGCATCTGGCGCGTCAGCCTGTATCCGTGGGAAGGCGAGACGCTGGAAGAGGCAATCACCCCGCCCTCGATCGAACGCAAGTTGCAGCACATCTACCCGCGCGACGTGCCGTATAACGTGATGGAGATCCGCCCCTACCGGATCCATCAGCGTGTGGTGGACCGCTATGTGCATGGCCGTATCATCCTTGCCGGCGACGCCGCCCATGTGAACAGCCCGAGCGGCGGCATGGGCATGAACGGCGGGATCCACGATGCGTTCAATCTGAGCGAGAAGCTCAAGCGCATTCTGGAAGGCGAGTCGGCTGACCTGCTGGAGCAGTATCAACGGCAGCGGCGCCCGATTGCGATCAAGCATGTGCTGGAGCAATCAGGCCGTAACCGCGCGCGGATGCAGGAACGGGGCGAAGACAAGCGCCGCGAGACGCTGCACGGCCTGATGCGCAAGGCGTCGGATCCGGTGCAGGCGCGCGCGTATCTGCTCGAGACGTCGATGCTTACCGGGCTAAGGGAATCGAACGCGATCGAATGATTCCGGCTGCGTGAAAAAGGCCAGGCCAGGCCCAACGCAGCTGCAGGTCAGCCTGACACCTGCTGGCGCTCGAATCGCTCGCGCCAGTGGTCCCCGCGGATCCACGTTTCCAGTCGGGTCTGCTCGGGCGCCAGTGCGGCCACGGCCTTCCAGCCCAGGCACAGCATGCACGACAGTACCGGCACCTTGGAATGCGCATTGGCTTGCAGCAACGGCCCGAGCGTGGGCATGCCGGTGCCGAGCATGACCACCGCATCGGCATCGTCAGCCAGGCCGTCCAGCAAGGCGCCCGCGGCGCCGGCTTTCATGGAATAGATCGGGTGGAACTGGCTGTCATCCAGTTCGCCTGATGCGACCTTGGACACCGTCAGGCCGCGTGATTCCCAGTAGCGCACGCCGGCTTGCGTCAGCGTGGCGGGGTAGGGCGACGCCAGCGCGATGCGGGTCGCGCCGAGTTCCTTGAGCGCGTCCACCACGGCCGTGGCGGCGGTGAACGCATGCACGCCCCGTTTGGCTTCGATCTCGCCCAGCACGCGGGCTTCGCGTTCCTTGCCCACCATGTACGACGCGCCCGTGGTGCCGACGGCAATCGCATCGATGGGCGCATTGGCGAACTGGTCGCAGGCCGTGTCGAGCTGGTCCACGTAGTCCACCAGACGCGCTTCGATGCTTGGCTTGTCGCTCATCATGCGGGCGTTGATGTGCGCGTAACCGGCCGGCAGCAGGATCGCGTATTCGGGTTCGACGGTCGTATTGGCCTGCGGCGTCAGCAGCCCGATCAGGCCTTTGGGGGCGTATTCGACAGGCATGGCGATCAGTCCAGCTTGATGTTCGCGGACTTGATGATGGGCGCCCACTTGCGCTCTTCGTCCTTGATGAATTGGACAAATTCGGCTTGCGGCGCGGCCACCGACACCAGTCCCTGTTCCAGCAGCTTGGCTCGGAAGTCCGGGTTGGCCATGACCTTGGTCAGCGCGGCCGTCAAGGTATCGACGACGGGTTGCGGCGTGCCGGCGGGCGCCGAGACGCCGAACCAGGCTTCACCGACCGTGCCAGGAACCACTTCGTCCATGGTGGGCACGTCGGGAAAAGCCGTCACGCGCTTGGGGCCGCTGACGGCCAGCACCCGGACATTGCCGGCGCGGGCCTGGACCGAGGCCACGGCAATGTTGTTGAAGATTGCATCGATCTGGCCGCCGAGCAGGTCGTTCATGGCCGGGCCGGTGCCTTTGTACGGCACGTGCGTCATCTGGATGTTGGCGCGCTGCTTGAGCTGCTCGCCCGTCAGGAAACCGGCGGACCCGACTCCGGCCGACCCGTAGTTGTAGCTGCCGCCGGCCTTGCGGGCCAGGTCCAGAAATTCCTTGAAGTCCTTGGCCGGATGATTGGCCCGCACGATCAGCCCGTTCGGGAACGTGCCGAGCAGCATGATGTGGGCGAAGTCGTCGATCGGCTTGTACGGCGTCTTCTGGCCAAGCAGCGGGCCGGTGGTGATCGCTGCGCCATTGGTCATGACCAGGGTGTACCCGTTAGGCGCGGCCTTGGCGCCCAGGTCGGTCCCAAGGATGGAGGCGGCGCCGCCCTTGTTCTCGACCACCACGGTCTTGCCAAGGGCTTCCCCCAGGCCATTCGCGACCAGGCGGCCGATGATGTCGGTCGACCCGCCGGGGCTGAAGGGCACGATCAAGGTGATGGGCCGGTCCGGGTAGACGGGCTGGGCCCCGCGCGCAACCGTTCCTGCGCCCAGGGTCATGGCCGCCGTGATGGCCAGGCTTGAAAGCATGAATACCCGGCGTCGGGCGCCGTTTGCCGTGGGTTCAGTCAGCGCCATTTTGCCCCACCCACCTGTACTATGATTGCCCATGACTGATGCCCCGCAGCTGTTTGGAATACGCAAATAGTCGGCCACGTGTCATCACGGCGTCAAGACAAATGTTCTATTAGACAGACAATAAGACAGAGTGCCATTTCCTATGCAGCAGTCCCTGCCTCTCCCCAAGTACCACAGCGTGTATCTCGTGTTGAAAGAACGGCTGCGCGACGGACTCTACGACGCACGCGTGCCCGGCGAAATGGAACTGATGGAAGAGTTTGGCGTATCCCGCGCCACGATGCGCAAGGCGCTGGAAAACCTGTCCACCGAAGGCTTGATCGAGCGGGCCGCGGGACGTGGCACGCGGCGCGTGCATGCGCCCGATGACGCCGCGCCGACCAAGGCCGGCACGTCCCGGCTGACCGGGCTCCTCGACAATATCGTCGCGGCCAGCCTGGACACCACGGTCAAGGTGCTGGAGCACGACACCGTGGAAGCCAGCGACCCGGTGGCGTCGACGCTGCAGGTGCCGCCGCGGGCGCAGGTGCTGCGTGCCGTGCGCGTGCGCAGCACACGCGCCGGACCCGTGTCCCACATCACGACGTGGGTGCCGCATGCACTGGCGCGCGGCCTGGGGCGCAAGCAACTGGGAAAGAAGGCGATCCTGGTGCTGCTGGAAGAAAGCGGGGTGGACATTGGCCGGGCAACCCAGAGCATCTCTGCCAAGCAGGCCGATGCCGGCGTTGCCGCGGCGCTGGACGTGCCCCTGGGCTCGGCGCTGCTCTCGGTAAACCGAGTGGTGTTCGACAATGAAGAGCGCCCCGTGTTGTGGCTGCAGGGCTTGTACCGCCCGGACCGCTACGAATACGAGATGGACCTGTCGCGCGTGGGCGATATCGACGCGAAGGTCTGGGTGGCGAATCACCGGTCGGCGCCGGCCAACGGGCGGGATTGAACGCCCGCGCACCGCATGCGCGATCGAAACAGGCCTTGAGCAAGGCGCCACGGTTATCCGCGACCCCGGGGCGGGGTAATCCCTGCCCCCGTCCGGAAATACAATTGTTCTATTGACAGTACAATATGACCAGCCCGGCATCATGCCGGTTGCCTGGTCGGGTCCTGCGTGCGTGCGCCGGAATGCACCGGGCTCGTCCGCGATTCCCAGGAGGCAAGCATGCCCCTCACGTCGTCCGCCGGCCAAACGCTGGCGCAGAAGCTGATTGCACGCGCCGCCGACAGCGATCGGGTCGTCCCCGGCGACATCGTCACATGCCGTGTCGACCTTGCCATGTTCCATGATTCGTCCGGCCCCCGGCGGCTCAAGCCCATGCTTGAACAACTGGGCGCCCGCATCTGGGATCCCCAGCGCGTGGTGCTGGTCATGGACCATTATGTGCCCGAGCGCGATGACGATTCGCGCCGCATCGTGCGCATCGCGCGGGAGTGGGCGATCGAGCAGGCCCTGCCCAATGTCTACGACAGCATGGGCATCTGCCATGTCGTGGTGCCACAGCACGGACACATCCGGCCCGGCATGATGTGCGTGGGGGGTGACAGCCATTCGCCTACGGGCGGGGCTTTTGGCGCGTATATGTTCGGCGTCGGGAGCACCGAGATGCTGGGCGCCGTGGTGACCGGCGAGATCTGGCTGCGTGTGCCCGAAACGATCCAGATGCACTGGTCGGGCGCGCTGGCGGCGGGCGTGACTGCGAAGGACATGATGCTGCATATGCTGGCCCGCTTCGGCATGAATGGCGGCGATTACCAGGCGGTCGAGTTCTGCGGCCCCGCGGTCACTGCGCTGTCGATGGAAGAACGCATGACGCTGTCGAACATGAGCGCCGAGCTGGGCTCGCAGGTGGGGCTGATTGCGCCGGATGCCGTCACGGCGGACTGGCTGGCGGCGCATGGCGCGCCGGGTGTCGAGACCGGTCCGTGGTTTACCGATACGAATGCAAGCGTGACGCGGCACGACTTTGACGCGTCGACCTTGCCGCCGATGGTGGCCGCGCCGCACAGTCCGGCCAACAGCCATCCGGTCGAGGCCCATCGCGGCACGGCGATCCAGGTCGCCTATATCGGCGCCTGCACCGGCGCCAAACGCGAAGACATGCAGGCCGCGGCCCGCGTGCTGCGCGGGCGCAAGGTGGCCAGCGGCGTGCGCCTGATCGTGGCGCCGGCCAGCCAACGCGACCAGGAAGCGGCCCAGGCGTCTGGCGACCTGCAGATCTTGCGCGACGCGGGGGCTGAGCTGTACCCGACCTCGTGCGGCGCCTGTGCAGGCTATGGGAGTCCGATGAATGACGGCGATGTGGTGATCTCGACTACCGCGCGCAACTTCAAGGGACGCATGGGATCGGCGACAGCGCAGGTGTATCTGGCTTCGCCTTACACCGTGGCCGCATCGGCGCTGCGTGGCACGGTGACCGATCCGAGAGAGGTGCTGGCATGACCCCCGAATCACCCTCCGCATCCCCATCATTGACGGTATCGGCAAGCGCCGACGTCAGGACACGCGGCGCGCGCCACCGCGTGTGGAAGCTTGGCGCCGACATCGACACGGACCTGCTGGCGCCAGGCTATGTGATGAAGCACGGCATCGACGTAATCGCCACCCACTGCCTGGAGTCGGTGCGGCCCGAATTTGCAAGCACCGTGCAGCGCGGCGATGTGCTGGTCGCCGGGCCGAACTTCGGGATCGGATCGTCGCGCGAGCAGGCGGCGGGTGCGTTGGTGACCCTGGGCGTGGCGGCGGTGATCGCGCCGTCGTACGGCGGGCTGTTCTTCCGGAATGCTTTCAACCTGGGGTTGATGCTGCTGACGTGTGAGGACGCGATGGTGCTGGAGGAGGGGGAAGCGATCGCCTTGCAGGTGCCGGCGACCTCCGGACAGGTCCTTCCCGAGATCATTGCCGCCGACGGACGCCGTCTGGCCTGCGCACCGATCCCGTCTTTCCTGGTGGACATGGCCCAGGCCGGTGGCCTCCTCAATCAATTGGCGCGCCGTTACGGCAAGGAGCCGTCCCATGGCTGACACGCACGCGTTCAACGGCGCCCGCAGTGCCTTGCTGATCGTGGATCTGCAAAACGATTTCCTGGCTCCCGATGGCGCCTACGCGCGCGGTGGGGCGACCAGTGCCGCCGCGGCGGCCTTGCCCCCCCGGGTCGCCACGGTGGCGCGTGCCGTCAAGGCCGCGGGCGGAATGGTGGTCGCCAGCCAGTTCACCTTGTGGCCGGACGCGCACGGCGAACCCATGATCGCGCCGCATCTGCTGCACCTGCGGCCTTTCTTGCGGCGCGGCGACTTCGCGCCCGGCAGCCACGGGCAGGCCAATGTGGCGGAACTGGACGGGCTGGTGGATGTGGCGTTCGCCAAGGTGGCGTATTCGGCTTTTTTCAACACGCAGCTTGAGTGGGTGCTCCGGCATGCCGGCATCGACACCGTGATCGTTTGCGGCATCGTGACCAACGGCGGGGTCGCAAGCACGGCGCGCGATGCCCACATGCGCGAATTCCATACGGTGGTCATGTCGGACGGCTGCGCGGCGTTCAAGGAGCCGGTGCACGCCGCCTCCTTGACCGACCTGGCGACCGTGGCCGACATCGTGACTTGTGACCAGGTGGTTGCAGGCCTCAACTCTTCAAGGACAGCCCGTCATGCCTCATGACCTGAAAACCCGCCTGGCATCGCCCGATATCGTGCTGGCGCCGGGTGTCTACGACGCGTTTACCGCCCTGATTGCCGCGCAGACGGGCTTCGAGGCCCTGTACCTGTCGGGCGCGTCGGTCGCCTACACGCGCCTGGGCCGGTCGGACGTGGGCCTGACCACGTTTTCCGAAGTTGAGGAGACCCTGGCGCGTATTACGGAACGGGTGGAGTTGCCCGTAATCGTGGATGCCGACACGGGCTTTGGCAACGCGTTGAATGTGATGCGCACCGTGCGGGGCTTCGAGCGCGCAGGCGCCGCGGTCATCCAGATCGAAGACCAGGGCTTTCCAAAACGCTGCGGGCATCTGGACGGCAAGTCGGTGATCCCGGCCGGCGAGATGGTCGGCAAGCTGAAAGCCGCCGTGGACGCGCGCCATTCGGCGTCCACCCTGATCCTTGCGCGCACTGATGCGGTGGCGGTCGAAGGGCTGGACGCAGCGCTGGATCGGGCCGAACAGTACCTGGAAGCCGGGGTGGACGCCTTGTTCATTGAAGCCTTGCGCACCCCGGAACAGATGGACGCCGCATGCGCCCGGTTTGCTTCGCGCGTGCCGCTGCTGGCGAATATGGTCGAAGGTGGCAAGACCCCGATCCAGGACGCGGACCAGTTGCAGCGCCACGGTTTCCGGATCGCCATCTTTCCGGGCGGCGCGGCGCGCGCGGTGGCCTTCACGCTGCAGGACTACTACGGCAGCCTGAAAACGCATCGGACGACCACGCCGTTTCGCGAGCGCATGCTGGACTTCGATGGCCTGAACGAGGTGCTGGGTACGCCTGAACTGCTGGCGTTGGGCAAGCGCTACACAGACTGAGCGGTCGCGGCCAAGCCGCTGGCGCGGGCCTGGCAAAGGAGAGCCGCCGGGCCGGGAACGCCTGGATACAACTCGGCTCTGCCGCGCCGGCCCCGCGCCGGGCGCTTTGTTGTAGCGTACGGCTGCAATTTTGCACGCCACCCGAACGTTCCCGTCCTTGCTAACGCTTACCCCCGCACCGGATTCGTCCGATAGCGCGTCCTGCCCACCACCGCGACGCGCGTCCACGCGATGCTTGCGTGCGCGTCAGCTGCCGGCTTTCAGTGCGCTGATCGTCAGCGTGCTGACGGCTTATCTGCTCACGGGCTGCGGGTCGACCCGCCCAAGCCTGCCGTCCGACCCGGCGGTGCGCGGCGCCGAGGATCTGAGCTCGGATCAGATGGCGCAGACGGATTTCAATCGCACCTTGACGATCGCGATGCGGGACAACCTGTCCAGTCTCGTTACCCTGATGAACAAGCTCTATCGCAGAAATCCCCGCGAATGGCGAAAGTCGGGCAAAGGCAGTCTGGAAGAGGCGATCGCGGCCGTGCGGTTTTCGATCGAATCGCGCACGCCGCCCCCCAGCGTGGCAGGCCTGCGCGACATCCAGCTGCTTGCGGCGGCGCTGGATCCGAATTATGCCGGCGACCGGGTGGCTGCGTTCGTCTACGGCATGGCCGACACGATCATTGCCGCACACGATGGCAAGACCCGCTTTTACGCGTTTGACCTGCTTGACGCCGATCGTGTCTCCAACGCCGCGCGCAACGTCGAAGCTGCTGCCTGGCTGCTCGCCACCCGGCGCGATGCCGCGGGGCAGCCGCTGTTGCTGGCCAATGAAATGACCGACCGGGGCGTGAACCTGAGCTTCGAACGGGAGTTCGGCGCCCTGATCGGCCGGCTCGATCTGGTCGCCAACCTGCTGGGCGAGAACACCCGCCGTATCGGCATCAACTACGCGCAGAACTTCATGTTCTTCCGCTTCCTGCCGGTGCGTTAATGCGCGGCGGCCTTGGCCTGCGGTTTGGCGCGAGGCTTGGCGCGCGGCCGGCTGGGTGGCCGGCCGAACGCTTCGCGCAACTTGTCCTTGGCCTTGTCCAGCTCTGCGCGCCGCGTCTTGGGCAGGTTGCGCCCGGCGCGATTGATGTAGAAGTTGAGCATGGACATCGCTGACTGGAAGGGCGTGCCTTTGCGGCGGCGACTGGCATTCGATGACTTCTTGAGCGAAGCAGCAATCTCGTCCGGCGTACCGGATTTGAAAATGTCGTGCTCCAGATCCATGGCGTCGCTGGTTTCCATCACGTGATGAGACCATCTGGTCGCGGATCGTCCTTTGCCGTCTGTCCGCCGGCTGGCCGCATGCGCGGTCGAGTGGCGTTGCTTGCGCCCGGACCGGGCGTTACGAGTGCCGCGCGTCGCGGCAGCGGGCTTACGGGTCTTGCGGGAAGATGTTTTTGAAGGCACAGACCGTACTCCGGGAGGGTGGAGGGGTAAGCCGTCGCAAAACAGATACCTGGGTCGAAAAACTCACGTTATCCACTAATATGGTGAATTACGTAGCAGCGAAGGCGCGACACGGTGTCAGGCAACGAAGTCGATAGCGAGCTTCAGGCGGATGTGGCGGCCATTGGCCGCCTCGATGGCGTACCCACCATCCTGTCGGTCGTATGCAAAGTCACCGGGATGGGTTTTGCTGCCGTCGCCCGGGTGACGGACACCCGATGGATCGCCTGCGCCGTGCGCGACGACATCCAGTTCGGCCTGCAGCCCGGCGGCGAACTTGACCTCGATTCCACCATCTGCAGCGAGATCTACACGAACGGCGAGCCGGTCGTCATCGACGAAGTTGCCACCGATCCGCACTTCCGCACCCACCACACGCCTGCCCGGTATGGCTTCCAGAGCTATATCTCGATGCCCATCTACCGCCGGTCGGGTGAATTCTTCGGCACGCTGTGCGCGATCGACCCCCGCCCGGCCAATCTGAAAAACGACGACGTGATCGGGATGTTCCGGCTGTTTGCCGACCTGATCGGGTCCGAGCTGGATGCTCAGCAACGCCTGGCGACGAGCGAAGCGGCCCTGCTGGACGAGCGCGAACGGGCAGAGCTGCGCGAACAGTTCATTGCCGTGCTGGGCCACGACCTGCGCAATCCCCTGGCGTCCATCGCCGCGGGGGCCCAGGTGCTGGCGCATGCGCCGCTCGACAGCCGCGCGTCGACCATGGTCGGCATGATCAGCAAAAGCGTGCAGCGGATGGCCCGCCTGATCGACGATGTGATGGACTTTGCCCGGGGGCGCCTGGGGGGCGGCCTGGGACTGGTGCGGCAGGACAACGCCCCGTTGCAGCCGGCCATTGAACAGGTCGTGTCGGAATTGCGGGTGGCGTGGCCCGAGCGGCTGATCACGTCCAGCATGTCCTTCACGGAACCGGTGGCCTGCGATGCCGGCCGGATCGGCCAGTTGCTGTCCAACCTGCTTGCCAACGCCCTGACACATGGTGACCAGGCGCGGCCGGTGCATGTCGCGGCGTCGACCACGGGCGGCAGGCTTGAACTGTCGGTGATCAACCATGGCACGCCCATGTCGCCGCAGATCCTGGCGCAACTGTTCCAGCCCTTCGTGCGGTCGACCGTCACACGGGTCGAAGGCCTGGGGCTGGGCCTGTACATCGTGTCCGAGATCGCGCGCGCACACAATGGCAGCCTCGACGTCGTTTCCAACGTCGATGAAACGCGCTTCACGTTTCGCATGAGCTGCGGCATCCCCCCGGCCTGAGCGGCCCGCTCCTTGCTCAGGTGCGGTGAACGCCTGCCATCCGGGCAGGTCGTCCCACATTCGGAGCACGTCATGGCGATCAAACTCAAACCCGTATCCCAACAAGTCATGGTCATTACCGGCGCAAGCAGCGGCATTGGCCGCGCTACCGCCGAGCTGGCCGCGAAGCAGGGCGCCAAGCTCGTCCTTGTCGCGCGCGATGCCAGCGCGCTGGAAAGCCTGGTCGCCACCCTGACGGCGGAAGGCGCCGAGGCCATCTCGTGCGCGGTGGATGTGGGCAAACAGGAAAGCCATGACCAGATCCTGACCGCGGCCATGGAGCGCTTTGGCCGCATCGATACCTGGGTCAACAATGCGGGCGTGTCCATCTTTGGCAAGCTGGATCAGGTGTCGGTCGAAGATCAGCGGCAACTGTTCGAGACCAACTTCTGGGGCGTGGTGTACGGCTCGCTCAAGGCCTTGTCGGTACTGCGCGAGCACGGTGGCGCCCTCATCAATCTGGGCAGCGAAGTGTCGGACGTGGCGCTGCCGCTGCAGGGCGCCTATGCGGCGTCCAAGCATGCCGTCAAGGGCTACACCGATGCCTTGCGGATGGAGATCGAAGGCGAGGGCCTGCCGGTATCGGTGACGTTGATCAAGCCGGCGTCGATCGATACGTCGTTTGTCGAGAACGCCAAGAACTACATGGACGTCGAGCCGCGCCTGCCGCCGCCGCTCTATGCGCCGGAAACCGTGGCGCGCGCCATCGTGTACGCGGCGGCGCACCCGCAACGCGACATCTACGTGGGCAGCGCGTCGAAGATGACGTCCGCCTTTGCCCGCCGCATGCCCAAGTTGACGGACCTGCTGCTGGGTCCGGTGATGCGCAATCAGCAGCGCAGCGATACGGCGGCGGGGCAGCATGAAGGCGCGCTGTACGCGCCCCGACAGGATGCAGGTGGCCGCCTGAACGAGCCGCGTATGGTCCGCAGCCGCAGTTACTACACGACCCTGACGACAACGGGGCGGCCCCTGTTGTGGGGCGCCGCGGCGGTACTGGCGGTATCGGCGGTGTCGGCGGGTGCCCAGTACATGCGGCGGCGGTAGGCGTCGACTGCGCGCGCTTTCCATGGCCCGAACCGGGCCTCTCGATGAGCGAGATTTTCCGACGATGAGCAAGGCTTGCCCTGGCGTGCTGGCTCCATGGCAAGCGTGCGCGACGGCATACCGCGGCATGGGCATTGCGCAATGCCCCCTGCCGGTTTGGTTCGCCTTCCGTCGCGGCGCCGGTAACGCTAAAGGAGCTCATGATGAAAGCATTACGGTGGCACGGAAAGAAAGATATCCGGTACGACGATGCGCCAGACCCTGAAATCGAGGAACCGGGCGACGCGGTATTGAAAGTGTCGTCTTGCGCGATATGCGGCTCGGACCTTCATCTTTTCGATGGCTTCATGCCCGGCATGAAGCATGGCGACATCATGGGCCACGAGTTCATGGGCGAGATCGTCGAGGTAGGCAAGGAGACCCGCAAGCTCAAGGTCGGCGATCGCGTCGTGGTGCCGTTCACGATTACCTGCGGCCAGTGCGAGCAGTGCCGCCGTGGCAACTTTTCGGTTTGCGAGCGAACCAACCGCAACAAGAATCTGGCGGACAAGATGTTCGGCCACACCACGGCTGGCCTGTTCGGCTATACCCACCTGACCGGCGGCTATCCCGGCGGGCAGGCCGAGTACGTCCGCATTCCCTATGCGGACACGACGCACGTGAAGGTGCCGAGCACCTTGAGCGACGAACAGGTGCTGTTCCTTGGGGACATCTTTCCCACCGGCTGGCAGGCCGCGGTGCAATGCGACATCGAACCGACCGATACGGTCGCCATCTGGGGCGCCGGCCCGGTCGGGCAGATGACCATCCGCAGCGCGGTGCTGCTGGGCGCCAAGCAGGTCATCTGCATCGACCGCGTGCCGGAACGCCTCCAGATGGCCGCAGCGGGCGGCGCGATCACCATCAATTTCGATGAGGAAAGCGTGCTCGATCGGCTGGGCGAGCTGACGCAGGGGAAGGGTCCCGAGAAATGCATTGACGCCGTCGGCCTCGAGGCGCACGTGACGCGGTCCCTGGACAGCATGGTCGACCGCGCCAAGCAGGCGGTGATGGCCGAAAGCGACCGGCCGCATGTGTTGCGCGAAATGATCTACGTGTGCCGGCCGGGGGGCACGCTGTCGATCCCTGGCGTGTACGGCGGATTGGTCGACAAGATTCCCTTTGGCGCTTCGATGAACAAGGGGCTCACCTGGAAGATGGGGCAGACCCATGTGGCCAAATGGACGGACGATCTGCTGCGCCTGATCGAAGAAGGCAGGATCGACCCGTCATTCGTGATCACGCACACCATGTCCTTGAAAGATGGTCCGGGCATGTACGAGACCTTCCGCGACAAGAAGGATGGCTGCGTGAAAGTGGTGTTGAAACCATGAGCGGGCCGTTTCGGATGATGGCGGCGACCGTGCCGGGCGACGGGGCGTCCAATCCCGGGGACGAGGTGCCCGACGGCACACCGGGCACAGGCGAGAACACCTGCCCGGCCTGCGGCGGCAGCGGCATGCAAGCGGGTGAGCCCTGCGAGGCGTGCGGCGGCAGCGGGGTCGTGACGGTGAACATCGGCGACGCTTGAGAAAAGCGCCGCCGGTGTCTGGAAGACGCCGGGGCCTGCCGCAAGCCGGCACATGCAGCCGGCCGCTGCTTGCTACAGCGCCATCATCGCCGCTGCGATCTGCGCAAAGGCCGGCATCAGTTGCCTCCAGCCGTCCCGGTCCAGCTGGCCGGGGCGGCGGGGCACGACCGAGTCCGGCGCCCTGAAGGGCGGCCCGTTGCGCGCGAACACGATGCAGTTCGCGCCATCGTCGTCCGCGACATCGAACACGGCGTCATCGAAAGCGCGGCGGATCCGGCGCAGCAATACCGGCAGTTCCGGGTCCTGCTGATGCAGGTTCACGACCAGGATGCCGTCGGCGGCAAGCATGGCGCGGCAGTCGTCGTAGAAATCCTGGGAGCTGAGCTGCGGCGGCACGCCGTCGGCATCGAAGCCGTCGACCAGCAACACATCGGGCCGCGCCGCGACATCGCGCACGAAGTCCGCGCCATCGATCTCGCGGATCGTCAGGCGCGCGTTGTCGGGCGGGATATGAAATTCGTTGCGAAGCGCAATGACTTCGGCGCTGATCTCGGCCACTTCGATCACGCTTTTCGGCAGGTGGCGATAGCAGAACTTGGCGAGCGATCCGCCGCCCAGGCCGATCATGGCGATTCGGGCCGGAGCAGGATGGAAAAGCAGAAAGCCCATCATCAGGCGGGTGTATTCCAGATCCAGCGCGTCGGGCTTGAGCACCCACATGCTGCTCTGGATCACGGGCGTGGACAGGTGCAGCGTCTTGATCTGGCCATCGGCCTGGACCGAGGCGGCGGGCGCCGCCTCAGCGCCCGTCTGTGCCACGACGCCGTGCGATGCCTCTGCCATCTCAGCCTGCGTCGGGCAACGCGCGACGCTTGCGCACCGCGTCGGCCAGGGCATGCAGCACGGGTTCGGTGTCGGACCAGGCCAGGCACGCATCGGTAATCGATACGCCCGGCTTCAGAGCGACGCCTTCCTTAAGATCCTGCCGGCCGCCTTCAAGGTGGCTTTCGATCATCAGCCCCAGAATGCGGCGCTCGCCCGCGGCGACCCGGCCGGCCACGTCGTGTGCAACGATGACCTGGCGTTCGTGGTCTTTCGATGAATTGGCATGCGAGCAGTCGACCATGGCCTGACCGCGCAGGCCGGCCTTTTCAAGCGCGGCGCAGCAGGCATCGATCGCGGCGCCGTCGAAGTTGGGTCCGCTTTTGCCACCGCGCAGGATCACGTGCGCGTCATCATTGCCGCGCGTCTCGAAAATGGCGGCCATGCCCATCTTGGTCATGCCCATGAAGGCGTGGCGCGAGCGCGCCGAGACGATGGCGTCGGAGGCGACCTGCACGCCGCCATCGGTGCCATTCTTGAAGCCGATCGGGCAGCTCAGTCCGGACGCAAGCTGGCGGTGGCTCTGGCTTTCGGTCGTGCGCGCACCGATGGCGCCCCAGGCGATCAGGTCGGCCAGGAACTGCGGGCTAAGCAGGTCCAGGAATTCAGTGCCGGTGGGCAGGCCGAGTTCGCTGATCTCGAGCAGCAGTTCGCGGGCACGCCGCAGCCCTTCGTTGATACGGAAGCTGCCGTCCAGGCGGGGGTCGTTGATATACCCTTTCCAGCCCACCGTGGTACGCGGTTTTTCGAAGTACACCCGCATGACGATGAGCAATTCGCCTTCCAGCGAGTCCGCCACGGACTTGAGGCGGCGGGCGTACTCCATCGCCTGGCCGTGGTCATGAATGGAACAGGGGCCGACGACCACCACCAATCTGTCATCGCGGCCGTGCAGAATGTCCGCGATGCGGGCGCGACTGGTTTCGACCAGCGTCTGCACAGCAGGCGACACCGGTAGCTCATCCAAAAGCAGGGCGGGTGAAATGAGCGGGCGGACGGCGCTGATACGCACGTCATCGATCCGGGTGGTATCCAGCGTGGAGTCGGCCAGGCCGACTTCGCGGTCATGCGTCGGGTCGTCGATGCGTGTCAAAGAATGCTCCAGTTCCAGTGCGTATTGCGAGATAATCGCGAGCCTCGGATTGTCACAGAAACCGCGTGATGCCGCCAATCGGCAGGCCTTGTGCAAAAATGTGAAGATTCACTTTCGCTACGGCGAGCCGCCCGAGCCCCCGGCATTCCGGGGTTCGCAGGAAACAGATGAACCAAGACGCGTCAGCCACCACCCCCCGCAACCAGCCCGAACTGGAACGCAGCCATCTATCGTTCCCAATTGTCGGACTGGGAGCCTCTGCAGGCGGGCTGGAGGCGTTGATGCAATTCTTCAGCGCGACATCGCCGACGAGCGGCATGGCATACGTGGTCGTGTTGCACCTGTCGCCCGAACACGAAAGCACGGCCGATCAGATCCTGCAACGCAACACGACGATGCCGGTGCTTCAGGTCAAGGAGCGCACCCCCATCGAAGTGGACCACGTGTATGTGATCTCGCCGTCCTTACACCTGACCATGAACGACGGTCACCTGAACGTCGAGCCCGCCGACCGGCCGCGCGAGCGCCAGGTGGCGGTGGACCTGTTCTTTCGTGACATGGCCGATGTGCACCGGGAACGCGCGTTTGGCGTGATCCTGTCGGGCACGGGATCGGACGGCGCGCTGGGGTTGCAGCGGATCAAGGAACAGGGCGGCATCGCGATCGCGCAGGATCCGGAGGAAGCGCTGTTCGACGGCATGCCGCGCGCGGCAGTCGACACGGGGGCGGTGGACTTCGTACTGCCCATTGCCGAGATTCCCGGCAAGATTGCCAGCATCTGGAGTACGGCCGCCACGATAGAGATGCCCCGGACCGAAGACGGCCCAACCAATGTCAACCCGGCGCGATCCTTCGAACGGGCCGAGGCGGCCGAGATTGCGCTGCGCGAGATCCTGCTGCTGCGCCATCGGACGGGCAACGACTTCAAGCATTACAAGCGCGGCACGATCCTTCGCCGGATCGAACGGCGCATGCAGGTCAATGGCCTGACCGACATGCCGGCTTACCGCGACTTCCTGCAGTCCAGCGCCGACGAAGCGGCCGCGCTCCTCAAGGACATGCTGATCGGCGTCACGAACTTCTTTCGCGACTTCGAATCGTTCGCGGCGCTCGACAATGAAGTGGTGTGGCGCCTGACGGGTGCAAGCGCCGAGGGCGGCGACGGCACGCTGCGCGTCTGGAGCGCCGGATGTTCGAGCGGAGAGGAAGCCTATTCCCTGGCCATGCTGCTGTCGGACGCCATGGATGCGACGCAGGGCATGGGCACGGTGCAGGTGTTTGCCACCGACATCGATGAGCGGGCCATTTCAACGGCGCGCAGCGGGATATACCCGGAATCCATCCTGGTGGACGTGAGCAACGACCGGCTGAACCGGTACTTCACGAAGCACCAGAACCATTTCCGCGTAAAAAAAGAATTGCGGGACAAGGTGCTGTTCGCGGTTCACAATATCCTGAGGGACCCGCCGTTTTCGCGCTTGCACCTCATTTCCTGCCGGAACCTGCTGATCTATCTGGACCGGGACGCGCAGCGCGACATCCTGCAGACCTTCCACTTTGCGCTCATGCCGGGCGGATATCTTTTCCTGGGCGGGTCCGAGTCGGCCGAGGCCGTCGACGAGCTGTTCGTGACGGTCGACAAGAAGCATCGGATCTATCGCGCCAAACCGGTTGCGTCGAGCGTCCGGGCGCCGATTTCGGACGCGGCTCCAAGTGCGTACGCCCGGCTTCCGCAAGTGGCTTCCGAGGTCAGCCTGACCAGTTCAAGGAAAGTCATGTACGCCGAAGTCCACCGCAGGGTGCTCGAGCAATATGCGCCGCCCAGTGTGATCGTGAACCACAACAGCGACATCGTGCACATGTCGGACCAGGCGGGGCGTTTCCTGCGCTACGTCGGCGGCGAGCCCTCGCACAATCTGCTGTCGCTGGTGCATCCGGAACTCCGCCTTGAACTGCGGACTGCGCTGTTCCAGGCCGTCCAGTCGAACAAGAGCGTGGAAGCCCGCCGCGTGCGGCTGCAGCGCAACGATCGCACCTATTTCGTGAACATGGTGGCCAAGCCTTTCCGCGACCATCAGGCCGACGCCGACTTCGTGCTGGTGCTGTTCGATGAAGTCGAGGAGTCGATGAGCCAGGAAAGCGGCACGTCGGTCGAAGGCAAGGACAGCGTGCTGACGCAGCTGGAAAACGAATTGCAGCGGCTGAAAGATCAGCTGCAGGACACCATTGAGCATTCCGAGACCTCGACCGAAGAACTGAAGGCGTCGAACGAAGAACTGCAGGCCATCAACGAAGAGCTGCGTTCGGCTACGGAAGAGCTGGAAACCAGCAAGGAAGAGCTGCAGTCGATCAACGAAGAACTGATCACGGTCAATTTTGAGCTCAAGACAAAAGTCGAAGAGACCGCCAAGATCAACGACGACCTGCAGAACCTGATCTCGTCCAGCGAGATCGCCACCGTGTTCGTCGATCGCGCGATGCGCGTCAAGTGGTACACGCCGCGCGCGGCTGACCTGTTCAACCTGATCGCGTCCGACGCGGGCCGCTCGCTGATGGACATTACCCATAGGCTCGACTACCCGACGCTGGCCGATGATGCCGCCGAGACCTTCACGTCGCTGCGCATGATCGAGAACGAAGTGCCGAGCACCGACGGCGCCTGGTTCCTGGCGCGGCTGGTGCCGTACCGCACCGCGGAAGACCGGATCGAAGGCGCCGTGCTGACCTTTATCGACATCACTCAGCGCAAGCGCGCCGAAGAACGGCTGCGCGCGGGCCAGGAACGGATGCGCCTGGTGGCCGATTCGACGACCGACTACGCCATCATCACCATGGACGAGCAGGGCCTGATCACGGGCTGGAACCGCGGCGCCGAACTGATTTTCGGCTATCGCGCGGTCGAGGTGGAAGGGCAGTCCGGCGCCATCATCTTTACCCCGGAAGACCGCGAGCAGGGCGTGCCGGCCGCCGAACTGGAACGTGCGCGCAAGTTCGGCCATGCTTCGGATGATCGCTGGCATATCCGCAAGGATGGCTCGCGCTTCTATTGCAGCGGTGTGGTCCACCCCATGGTGGACGGCAATTTGCTGGGCTATGCCAAGATCGCCCGCGACCTGACGGATCGCAAGATCCAGGAAAACGCGCAAGACGCCGCGCTGGAACGCACCAGCGCCACCAACGAATTGAAGGACCTGTTCTTTGCGGTGATGTCGCACGAGCTGCGCCACCCGTTGAACCTGATCCAGCTGAACGTCGATATCCTGTCGCGCACGCCGGGCATGGTGACGTCGGCGGTGGGCCGCAAGGCGGTGGAAACCGTGAGGCGGTCGGTGCGCAACCAGTCCAAGATCATTGACGACCTGCTCGACATGTCGCGCGTGTCGACCGGCAAGCTCAAGCTCAACCGTGGCCGGCTGAACCTGGTCCAGGTGGTGCAGGGCTGCATCGAGACGGTGGCGGCGCAGGCATCGGCCGGCAGCGTGCAGATCAGGGTCAACTTGTCTGAAGACCCGGTGATCGTGGATGCAGATGCCACGCGCTCGGAACAGGTGGTGTGGAACCTGTTGAGCAATGCGGTCAAGTTCACGCCGGAAGGCGGTGCCGTGACCGTCACGCTGAAGACGGAGGGCGGTAACGCCCGGCTGGACGTGACCGATACCGGCATTGGCATGGCGCCCGACGCGGTCGAGGCCGTGTTCGACATGTTCAACCAGATCGACCGCCAGCATTCGAACCGCAACAAGAGCGGACTGGGCATCGGCCTGGCGTTGGCAAGGCAACTGGCGGAAGCACACGGCGGCCAGGTCACGGCGTATTCGGAAGGCGAAGGGAAGGGCGCCACCTTCACCTTCCTGCTGCCGCTGGCCGACGGCGCAAGCACCGCCGAACAGCCGGTGGATGCGCCGGTGCAGCACGGTCAGCTGCGCGGTGCGCGCATCCTGCTGGTGGACGATTCGCCCGACGTGCTGGAAACCATGGGCATGCTGCTTGAACTTGAAGGCGCGACAATTACCAGCGCGTCCAGCGGCGCCGCGGCGCTGACAGTCGCCGCCGGCCAAGTTTTTGATCTGATCATCTCGGATATCGCCATGCCCGAAATGGACGGCATGCAGCTGATCAAGAAGTTGCGCGAGATGCCGCCCCTGGCTGACGTGCCGGCCGTGGCGCTGACTGGCTATGGGGGGACGGCGATCATCAACAGTGTGCGGACGGCGGGCTTTTCCGACTATCTGTGCAAGCCCGTGCCCATGGACCAGTTGATCGACAAGGTGTCGAACGTGCTGCCCGCGCGAAACGTCAACGGCTGATCAGGTCAGCTCGCGCACCACGTCGGCCCCCAGCGTGCGCATGATGCGGCCGCCATCCGGCGTGCCGCGCGCAATGGCTTTGGCCATCCGTGCCGCCTGGCCGACCGACGCCTTGGGCGGCATCGGCGGTTCATGCGGATCGATCACGGCTTCGATAACGACCGGACCCGTCATGGCAAACGCCTTCGTCAGCTGTTCCTGACAATGCGCGGGATCGCTGATCGTGACGGCGTGGGCGCCAAAGGCGCGCGCGGCCGCGGCAAAATCGATCGTTTGCAGTTCACATCCGTATTCCGGATTGCCCAGCATCCCCATCTGTTCCCACTTGATCATGCCCAGCGCATCGTTCTTCATGATCACGATCTTGATGTCCAGGCCATATTTCACGCAGGTGGCGAGCTCGCCCATGAGCATGGTGAATCCGCCATCGCCCACCACCGCGACGACCTGACGCTGCGGGTACGCAATCGCGGCGGCGATTGCATAAGGCACGCTGCAGGCCATTGAGGCAAGCGTCCCCGAGCACGAAAACTTCATGCCGTCCCGCAGGTTGACGTGGCGCGCCACCCAGGCGGTGATGGTGCCCGAGTCCACCGCGACGATGGCGTTGTCACGCAGCAGGCCGTCCAGGTGGTGCACGACGACCTGGGGTTTCATGGGCATGTCGGTGCGCGTGGCGCGTTCGGTCAGCAGGTCCCGCCATTCGGCCATGCCATCCTGCGCCGTGGTCAGGAAGCCGCGGTCATCGTGCGGGGTCAGACGCGGCAGCAGGGTGGCCAGGACGCGGCCGGTGTCGCCGACCAGGGCCGCGTCCACGGGATAGCGCAGGCCGATCCGCGCCGGGTCGGCGTCGATCTGCACGGCGCGCGCCTTGCCGGGCTCCGGGTAGTACTCGATATAAGGAAACGAGCTGCCGACGATGAGCAGTGTGTCGCAAGATTCGAGGGCGTCCTGGGCTGGCCGTGTGCCGAGCAGTCCGACGCCGCCGACGTTATAGGGGTTGTCATCGGCCAGCACGGCCTTGCCGAGCAGGGCCTTGGCCACCGGGGCGCCCAGGCGGTCCGCCAGGGTTTCGAGCAGGGGTCCGGCGCTGGCTGCCCCGCGGCCCGCCAGGATGCAGATCTTCTTGCCCTCGTTCAGGATGGCTGCCGCGCGTTCGAACTGGTCGTCGGTGGGCAGGGCAATGTTGCTGGCCTGCAGGTCCGTGACGTGATGCGCGACGTTGCGCGATGACCGCTTGTCGTCTTTGACGGGCTGCGACTGCATGTCCACCGGTATGGTCACGTGCGCAACGCCGTTGCGGGCCAGGGCGGTGCGGCACGCCAGATTCATGACGTTCTCGACATGGGCCGGTCCCATCACGCGGGCGTTGTACACCGCCACGTCCATGAACAGCCGATCCAGTTCGACATCCTGCTGGGTGTACGTGCCGATCAAGTCGTGGTACTGCAGCCCGGTGATGGCAAGGACAGGCGCGCCGTCCAGCTTGGCGTCGTATAGCCCGTTCAGCAGATGCACGCCGCCAGGTCCTGACGTGGACAGGCAGACGCCCAGCTTGCCCGTGAACTTGGCATAGGCGCAGGCCATGAAGGCGGCGGCCTCTTCGTGGCGGACCTGGATGAAACGGATCTGCTCCTGGCGCGTTCTCAGTGCTTCCATGATGCCGTTGATGCCGTCCCCGGGCAGGCCGAAGATCGTGTTCACTTCCCAGTCGACGAGGGTGTCGACCAGAATGTCCGCCGCTGTCTTATTCATGAAAGGCTCCTGTCATGGCGTGGTTGCGATGGCAGTCGCGGCGCAATGCGCGTTCCCTGCGATGCGCTCCTGTGGCGGGCGTTCCCGGAACGGGTTTTGCGCCGGGCCTGGCACGCGCCGACATGGCGCAACCCTGATCAGGAGGCAGACCGATGACCCCGAATCCCTTTCAGCAATGCATCGACCAGTGCTACGCCTGCGCGGCGGCGTGCAACTACTGCGCGTCGGCTTGCCTGGCCGAACCTCACGCCGATGCCATGACCCAGTGCATCCGCCTTGACATCGAGTGCGCAGAGATCTGCACGCTGGCGGCCAGCACCATGGCGCGCGAGGGCGCGTTTTCGTCCGAAGTGTGCGGCGTGTGCGCCAAGGTCTGCGATGCCTGCGCCGCTGTGTGTGAAAAGCATGAGGCCGACCATTGTCAGCGCTGCGCCGCAGCCTGCCGGGCATGTGCGGAAGCCTGCCGCAGCATGTACGCGGGGCAGTCGAGCTGAGGACGGGCCGCCGCGGCGGCGAACACCCCACCCGCTGGCACTTCGCACATTGACGAGCAGAAAGTTGCTCGTCAATAGCTTGTTTTGAGCAGGCTCATTGTTGAGCAGAAGCTGCTTAAGGGCGCCGATGTTTTACATGCATGGGCGGGGCACCCTGCGCAGGGCTCGTTCTGTGAGACGGTCCAGGACCGACGTCAACGGTCGGGCAGCATGGGGAGAACCGTTCGGTACGGCTCTTGCTAATGCTGTGTTGCGATCATGTTGACGAGGATGATGCGATGCGCAGCGAGGGGACGGGGCCGTTGGGGCGGGTGATGGTGATTTCGCCTCATCTCGATGATGCGGTGTTTTCATGCGGCGAACTGTTGAGCGCCCATCCCCACGCCACGGTCGCGACGATCTTTGCGGGGACGCCGCCCGCGGGCCACACGACAACCGACTGGGATCGTGCCTGCGGTTTCCGGTCCGCCTGCGAGGCGATGGTCGCGCGGCGCAACGAAGACGCCAGTGCCTTGCTTACGCTGGGCGCGCGGCCCGTGTGGCTGAACTTCCTGGACAGTCAGTACTGCGACGGTTCGGCCGGTGCTACCGCACCGCAGGCCGACGACATTGCAGAGTCGATTGCGTTGCTTGTCACCCGCGAGCAACCCGATGCCGTGCTGTTTCCGCTGGGGCTGTTCCATTCCGATCATGACCTGGCGCATCGCGCCTGCCTGGCCGCCTGGCAGGCACGGTCGAGCCAGGTCTTGCCGGGCCAGCCGTCGCCGCGATGGCTGGCGTATGAAGATGCCCTGTACCGCCGCATGGACGGCTTGCGCGAGCAGCGTCTGGCGGGAATGAACGAAAGCGGGGTGCGGGCCAGCGTCTATCCAGTGACGTGGCAGGGCGACCGTGCCGCCAAGGCTGCGGCGGTCGCGTGCTACGCCAGTCAGTTGAAGGCATTCGGGCCGGGCGGTTATGACGACACCGCCGATCCGGAAGGATATTGGTCGCTGGACCGGGCAGGGTTGCTCCATGCGGCAGCCTGACACGATGCAGGTCCCGACCCCGCCCTTGCCCGTGACCCGCCTGGAAGGCCCGCCGCCGCCCACCGTCAGCATCGTCGTGCTGACCTACAACCGCCGCGAGGTGGTGCGGCAGACCGTGGCGTCATTGAAGGCCTTGAATGAGTCGTGGCCCATTGTTGTGGTCGACAACGGATCGACCGACGGCACGGCCGATGCCCTGGCGGCAGAGCATCCCGATGTGATGCTGGTGCGCTGCGACTGCAACCTGGGCGCGGCCGGGCGCAATGCTGGTGTGGACGTGGTCAAGACGCCTTACGTGGCGTTCTGCGACGACGACACCTGCTGGCAGCCGGGCGCATTGGCGCATGCGGCCCACATTCTGGACCGGCATCCGGAGGTGGCCGTGGTCAACGCGCGCATCCTGGTCGGCCCGGCGAATGAAGAAGACCCGACGTGCACGCTCATGTCGCGCAGTCCGCTGTCGGCCGGCGGCCTGCCCGGTCATCGCCTGCTGGGCTTCATGGCGGGCGCCAGCGTGATGCGGGCGGACGCCTACCGGGACTGTGGCGGATACAGCCGGAAGCTGTTCATCGGCGGCGAAGAAATGCTGCTGGCCTACGACCTGGCCGCGCGGGATTGGGCCATGGTGTATTGCGCCGGTGTGGTGACCCGGCATGACCCGTCCTTGCTGCGCGACGCCGTGCGGCGCCGGTCGCTGCTGGTGCGCAATGCGATCTGGATCGCCTGGATGCGGCTGCCGGTGCGTGACGCGCTGGACGAGACCTGGCGTGCCTGGCGCCAGGCGGTGGCCGAGAGGCACCCCCTGACGACGCTGGCCGACACGCTGCGGGGGATGCCTTGGGCGCTGTCGCGTCGGCGTGTCATCCCGGTACCGGTCCGCGTCATGTATCGCCGCCTGGCCCGGGCCGAGCGCGCACGCGACGGCGCCAGCGAAATGAAAGGAGAACGCCTTGCCTGATCCCGACGATGGCCTGATGACGCGCACCCGGTCCATGCCACATCGGCCCCCGATGACTTCCGACGGCAGGTTGCGACCGCGACCCGGCCTGACAGCACCCCCACACACGGCACGGCGACGTGGCGCGATGGTTTCCATCTAATAGGAAAACGGTCATGCAGAAAATTGCGATGGTCAGCGAGCATGCGTCGCCGCTGGGACATGCGGGCAGCGTGGACAGCGGCGGACAGAACGTCTATGTGGCCAACGTTGCCCGGCAGCTTGCCGCGCGCGGGCACGCAGTCGACGTCTTCACGCGCAAGGACAGCGCCGTCCTGCCCGAGGTGATCAACTGGATGCCGGGCGTGCGCATCATCAACGTGCCGGCGGGGCCGGCGCGCCAGTTGCCCAAGGAACAGTTGCTGCCCTACATGACCGAGTTCGGACGTTGGATGCTGGACTTCTGCCGAAAAGAACGCCGCCCGTATGACGTGGTGCACGCCAACTTCTTCATGTCGGGCCTGGCGGCCCTGCCGGTGCGGGAGCAGTTGAAGGTGCCGCTGGTCATGACCTTCCATGCGCTGGGCAAGGTGCGCCGCCAGCATCAGGGGGAAGCGGACCAGTTTCCGGCGGCGCGGTTCGGCATCGAGGAGCGCCTGGTGCGCGAAGCCGATCGCATCGTGGCGGAATGTCCGCAGGATTACGCTGACCTGACCCAGCTGTATGGCGCGACACCCGAACGTATTTCTGTCGTGCCCTGCGGGTTCGATGCGCAGGAGTTTTCGCCGATGCCGATGGCGCAGGCGCGTGCCGCGCTGGGATGGGATCCGGACGCGTTTACCATGCTGCAGCTGGGCCGCATGGTGCCACGCAAGGGCGTGGACAACGTGATCCGTGCGGTGGGCGAGTTGCGCCGCCACCATGGCATCGATGCCCATCTGTATGTCGTGGGGGGCAATTCGGCCGAACCCAACGAGATCGCCACGCCTGAACTGGGCCGGCTGCGCGGCATTGCCGATGCGTGCGGCGCCCTGGATCTGGTGCGCTTCGTGGGGCGCCGCGATCGCGACGCCCTGCGCACCTTCTATTGCGCGACGGATGTGTTCGCGACCACGCCCTGGTACGAGCCGTTCGGCATCACGCCGGTCGAAGCGATGGCCTGCGGCAAGGCGGTCATCGGGTCGGCCGTGGGCGGCATCAAGGCCACCGTGCGCGATGGCGAAACCGGTTTCCTGGTGCCGGCGCGCGACCCGATCGCCATGGCCGAGCGGCTGGCGATCCTGGCAAAGGATCCGGCGCTGTGCGCACGCTTTGGCGAGGCGGGCCATGCGCGGGCGCGCCAGTTCTATTCCTGGACACGCGTCGCGCAGGACCTGCTGGCGGTGTATGCGCAGGCGGCGACTCCGGCCGATGCGCCGGTCGGCGCGCGCGCCCCGGCCCAGACATCGGCCGCGGCATCGCGCGCCCGTGTCGTGATCATGGAGTGAATCCTGCGATGTCCAGCCAACACCAGATTTTCATGCAAGGCAACGAAGCGCCCCGGACGGGCGCGGAGGATCCGATGTCCCCCTTCACGCCGGGCCGCGCCCAGGCCGCCCGCTCGTCGCGCGCTGGTGCGATCTTTCTGGACAAGGACGGCACCGTGCTTGAAGACGTGCCTTATAACGTCGACCCCGCGCAGATGCGGTTCGCGCCCGGCGCGCGCGAGGGCCTGCGCGAGCTCGCGCGCTGCGGCTTGCCCTTGATCGTGGTCAGCAACCAGTCGGGCATCGCGCTGGGCCGGTTCGATGAAGTCGCCCTGGACGCAGTGCATCTGCGGCTGGCCGAAATGTTCGATGAAGCCGGTGCGGATCTGGCCGACTTCTATTACTGCCCGCATCACCCGGATGGCCCGGTGCGGAAATATGCCGTGGCCTGCGCGTGCCGCAAGCCGGCGTCGGGGATGTTCGAGCAGGCTGCGCGCGAACGCCGCGTGGCGCTGGAGCGGTCCTGGATGATCGGTGACATCCTCCACGATATCGAGGCGGGCCGGCGCGTGGGGTGTCAGACCATCCTGATCGACAACGGCAACGAGACCGAGTGGCAGATGACGCCCGAGCGCACGCCGCACTTTCGTTGCCCGGACTTTTTGGCCGCCGCCAAGCTGGTATGCGAGCAGCTGGCCTTGCCGCAAGGGAGCGGCACATGACCGCGCCCTGGGACGGCGTGCGCCGCATCCTGGCGGTGCGCCTGGACAACCTGGGCGACGTGCTGATGTCGACCCCGGCGCTCAGTGCACTGAAGGCATCGTTTCCCGGAGCGCAACTGACCCTGATGGCGTCGCCATCAGGCGCCGCCATCACGCCATTCCTGCCGTGCATTGACGATGTGATCGTTTATGACGCGCCCTGGGTCAAGTCCAATGGCACCGCAGAGGGCAGCGCCGATCTGGCGATGGCCGAGCGGCTGCGCGGCATGGCGTTCGACGCCGCAGTCATCTTCACCGTTTACAGCCAGAGCGCGCTGCCGGCAGCCATGCTGTGCCGCTTTGCGGGCATTCCGCGCGTGCTGGCGCATTGCCGTGAGAACCCCTACCGGCTGCTGACCGACTGGGTCCGCGATACGGCGGTGGAAGACAACGGTCGCCACGAGACCCAGCGCCAGCTGGACCTGGTGCGGACCGTGGGCGCGACGGTAGCCGACGAACGGCTGGTGTTTCGTGTAGCGCCTGCCGACCGCACCAATCTGCGCACCAAGCTCGCGGCGCGTGGCGTGGCGGCGGGCCGGGGCTGGACGCTGGTCCACCCGGGCGCCACCGCGCCGTCGCGCCGGTATCCGGCCGACCGTTTTGCGACGGTGGCGCGCACGCTGAGCGACGATGGCCGCGGCCCGGTGCTGGTGACCGGCGGGACGGACGAGGCGGAACTGGCGGGTGCGGTCGCGGCGCAGGCAGGCCGGGGCGTCATCAGCATCGCCGGCACGCTGACCCTGGGCGAGTTTGCCGCCCTGATCGCAGACGCGGCGCTGCTGGTGTCGAACAACAGCGGTCCCGTGCACCTGGCGGCTGCGCTTGGCACCCCGGTGGTGGACCTGTACGCGCTCACCAATCCGCAGCACACCCCGTGGCAGGTACCCAGCCGGGTGCTGTTCCACGACGTGCCCTGCAAGTTCTGCTATCGCAGCGAGTGCCCGCAGGGGCATCACCAGTGCTTGCGCGGCGTGACGCCCGAGACAGTGATTGCCGCGGCCAAAGAACTGCATACGGAAGCTCATCCTTTGGAACCCGCGGCCTGAGCCGGCCGCACAAGGAGTCATCAGCATGTACACATTGGGCATCAATGCGGTGTATCACGACTGCTCGGCCACCCTGGTCCACGACGGGGTGGTGGTCGCCGCGGCAGAAGAGGAACGCTTTACGCACGTCAAGCATGGCAAGCGGCCGGTGCCGTTCACGACCTGGCAGCTGCCATTTCATGCCATCGACTATTGCCTGAGCGTCGCCGGTATTTCGCTGGCCGACGTCGACCACTTTGCCTATTCGTACGACCCTGCGCTGCTGCTGGGCGCAAAAAAGGACGACGCAAGCATCACGCTGCCCCTGAATCCGTCGGCCGCGCGCGCCGCCGACACCAACGGGTCGCCGTGGGACCCGCTGTTCTTGTGCTACATCGTGAATGCGCCCGGACAGCTCGCCAATGGCGCGCCGCATCACCTGGAAAAACGCTTTCGCGGCGTCACGCCCGAAAGCATTGCAGCCAAGTGGCACTACGTCGAACACCATCTGGCGCACGAGGCCAGCGCCTACCTGGCGTCGCCGTTCGAGAACACGGCGGTGCTGACGATGGACGGCCGCGGCGAGCGCGCCACCACCAGTTATGGCCACTTCGTGAACGGGCATTACCGCCGGATCAAGCAGGTGAACCTGCCGCATTCGCTGGGTCTGCTGTACGAAGACCTGACCCGCTACCTGGGCTTCCTGCATTCGTCGGACGAATACAAGGTGATGGCGCTGGCCTCGTACGGCGAGCCGCGTTTCGTGCGGGAATTCGAAGAGATCGTGCAGGTGGACAACGAGGGCAACTACACGGTGGCCCCGGTCGATTTCGTGCAGAAGTTCGGGCCGGCGCGCGAGCGGGGCGGTCCGCTGGAAGCCATTCACTATGACATCGCCCATTCCCTGCAGCATGTGCTGGAAGAAACCGTCAAGAAGATGGCCGCGTGGCTGCATCGCGAGACGGGCGCCGACAAGCTGTGCATGGCGGGCGGCGTCGCGTTGAACTGCGTAATGAATGCCCGGCTGCGCGAGCACGGGCCGTTCAGCGAGATCTGGGTGCAGCCGGCGGCAGGCGATTCGGGCACGTCGCTGGGCGCGGCACTGTGGGTGGACCGCGAGCAGCGCGGGCCGGCCGCCAAACGCTGGGTGATGCACCACGCCTTCCTGGGCCCCGAATACAGCGATGCCGAGATCGAGCAATTCCTGAAGCGTTCGAAGCTGAAGTATCGCAAGCTGGACAACGTGGCCGAAGACGTGGCCGAACTGCTGGCGCAAAACAAGATCATCGGGTGGTTCCAGGGCCGCCTGGAGTTTGGACCGCGAGCCCTGGGCGCGCGGTCCATTCTGGCCTCGCCGATCGACCCCGAGATGCAGTCCATCCTGAACGAGATCAAGGATCGGGAGGACTTTCGCCCGGTTGCCCCTGCCGTGATCGAAGACCGTGCGCGTGACTGGTTTGCTACCGACCGGCCCGGACCGATCGTGGCGCCGTTCATGCTCTTCATTTTCGACGTGCTGCCCGAGAAGGCCGACCGGATTCCGGCCGTGCGCCACACCGACGGCACGGCGCGGGTGCAGACGGTGCGCCGCGACCAGCATCCGCTCTATCACGATCTGCTGGCGGCCTTCGAGCGCCACACCGGGGTGCCCGTGCTGGTCAACACCTCGTTCAATACCCGCGGCGAGCCGGTCGTGTGCTCGCCGCGTGATGCCATCGAGTCGTTCTGGACGTCGCCGCTGGATGCGCTCTCGATCGGTTCCTTCCTGCTGGAAAAATCGGCATGACGGTGATGGCTCCTTCCATGTCGGTGGTCGTGCCGACCTATCAGCGGCAGGACTTGCTCGAGCGCTGCCTGGTTGCGTTGCTGGCGCAGGACTACCCGGCGGACCGCTACGAAATCATCGTGGCCGACGATGGCCCGAGCGAGGCGACGCGGGACCTGGTGGCGCGCTTTGCCGCGCAACGTCCGAACGGTCCGGCGCTGGTGTATGTGCCGGTGGTCGGTACCCAAGGCCCGGCGGCCGCCCGCAATCGCGGGTGGGAGCGGGCGCGCGCCGAGGTGATCGCCTTTACGGACGACGACACCGTGCCTGCGCCGATGTGGCTGACCGAAGGCGAGAAGGTCATGGCCGGCGGCCCGGCCGCGGCCATGGGCCGCATCGAGATGCCGCTGCCGCCCAACCCGACCGACTTCGAGCTGGACTCGAGCGGGCTGACCCGCGCGGAATTCGCCACCGCGAATTGTTTCGTCCGCAAGTCTGCCCTGAGGGAAATCGGCGGATTCGATGAACGGTTCACGATGGCCTGGCGGGAAGACTCGGACCTGCAGTTCATGTTGCTGTCACGCGGCCACACTATCGTCAATGCGCCGGCTGCGTTGGTGGTGCACCCGGTGCGCTCCGCGCCGCGCGGGGTCAGTGTCAGCCAGCAGAAGAAGGTGTGCTTCGATGCCTTGCTTCACAAGAAACACCCGACGCTCTTTCGCGAACGCATCCGGCGCGGGCCGCCGTGGAGCTACATCGTCATTGTCCTGAGCATTCTTGCGCTGGTCGTTGCGCTGGCGATCGATAACGCCGCCCTGGGCTGGGTCGCTCTGACGGTGTGGGCCGCGTTGACGCTGCGGTTCTTTGCCCTGCGGATCCGGCATACGTCACGTGACCCGGCGCACGTGATCGAGATGCTGGTGACGTCGATCCTGATTCCGCCACTGTCGATCTTCTGGGGCATCGTGGGCGCCCTGCGTTTCAGGACGGCGCTGGTATGACGACAGCATCGCTTTCCTGGTCGGCCCCGCCGCGCCGCATCGCGGTCTTTCGCGCGCTGCAATTGGGAGACCTGCTGTGCACGGTCCCGGCGCTGCGCGCCTTGCGCCAGGCGGCTCCAACGGCCGAAATCACCCTGGTCGGCCTGCCCGAGGCGCGCGGCTTCGTCGAGCGCTACAGCGATTACCTGGACGATCTGCTGATCTTTCCGGGCATGGACGGCATGCCCGAGCAGACGCCCCGGCCGCACGAATTGCCCGGCTTTTATGCGGCGGCGCAGGCGCGCCGGTTCGATCTGGCGATCCAGTTGCACGGCACGGGCTACCAGGTCAATGACATCGTCGATCTGCTGGGCGCCAAGGTGGTGGCGGGGTTCGAACCGCCCGAGTGGACTTCGCGCGGTCCCACCTTCCTGGCCTGGCCGGACGATCTGCCTGAGCCGCTGCGCTATACGGCATTGATGGCCCATCTGGGCATACCGGTGCGCTCGACCGAGCTGGACTTTCCGCTGACGCTGGAAGACCAGCGCGAGTGCGATGCCATGGCGCGGCAGCTGAATCTGCAGCCGGCCGAGACGATCCTGGTCCACCCGGGCGCGCGGCTGCTGTCGCGCCGCTGGCCGGTGGAACGCTTTGCCGAAGTCGCGTCGTACCTGGCTGCCCAAGGTCACACGGTGGCCGTGACCGGCAGCCGGGACGAACGGGCCCTGACGCAGCGTCTGCTGGATCTGGTGGATGCGCCGTTGATCGACCTGACCGGCCTGACCAGTCTGGGTGGCCTGGCCGCCTTGCTGGCGCAATGCCGGCTGCTGGTCTGCAACGACACGGGGGTTTCGCACGTGGCCGCAGCGGTGGGCGCGCCCAGCGTCGTGATTGCCTCGGGCAGCGATGTGGCCCGGTGGGCGCCGCTGGACCGCGACCTGCACCCGGTGCTGTGGCACGACATGCCGTGCCGTCCATGCGCTTTCCATGCCTGCCCGACCGACCATGAGTGCGCGCGCGGCGTCGTTGTCGACGACGTGCTCGCCCAGGTCCGGCGCCAACTTGAACGACAAGAGATATCGCATGCCTGACATGCCATTGACGGGCTTTCCGCCTTCCTCGGGACCCGCGCCGCTGAACATCCTGACCTGGCACGTCCACGGCAACTACTTGTACTACCTGACGCAGGTGCCGCATCACTTCTGGATCGTGACCAAACCCGGCAACCCGCCGGGGTATGCGCATCCGGGCACGGGCTTTCCTTGGGGACCGAATGTGCACGCGATTTCCTATGACGAGGTCAAGGATCGCGACTTCGACTGCGTGCTGTTCCAGTCGCGCGGGCCGTATGAACAGGACGTGACCGCGATGCTGTCACCTGCGCAGCGCGAGCTGCCGCGTGTCTATATCGAACACGATCCTCCGCAGGGCCATCCGACCGACACGCGCCACTGGTTCCAGGAACCCAAGGGCATGCTGGTGCACGTGACGGCCTTCAATGCGTTGATGTGGGACAGCGGCGAGACGCCAACGCGGGTGATCGAGCATGGCGTGCTGCCTGCCGAAGGCGTGCTCTATGGCGGCGATACGGAGCGCGGCATCGTGGTGGTCAACCACCTGGTGCAGCGCGGGCGGCGGCTGGGCGCCGACGTGTTCGAGCAGGTGCGCCAGCGGGTGCCGCTGGACCTGATCGGCATGGAGGCCGAACGCGCCGGTGGCATTGGCGAAGTGGCCAACATGCAGGTGCAGCCCTTCGTGGCGCAGTACCGGTTCTTCTTTAATCCCATCCGTTACACGAGCCTGGGCCTGGCCGTGATCGAGGCCATGATGGCCGGCGTGCCGGTGGTCGGCCTGGCCACGACCGAAATGACCACGCTGATCAAGAATGAAGTGACGGGCTATGTCGACACCCGTATCGATCGCCTGGTGGACGTCATGCAGGCCTTGCTGCACAACCGCGAACTGGCGCGCGAATGGGGCGAGGCGGGCCGCATCGAAGCCCTGCGGCGCTTCGGCATCCAGCGTTTCGTGCGGGACTGGATGGCGCTGTTTGCCGAAGTCACGCAGCCGTCCTCATCCGCGTCGACGGTCCGTGCGTCGGCCGTTCCCCTGGAGCTTGCATCATGAAAGAAAAAGACAGCCTGCGGGTCCTGGTGACCGGCGGTGCCGGCTTCCTGGGATCGCATCTGTGCACCCGGCTGGTGGACGAAGGGCACGACGTGCTGTGCGTCGACAACTTCTACACCGGCACCAAGGCGAACATCGCGCCCTTGCTGGGGCACCCGCGCTTCGAGCTGATGCGCCACGACATCACCTTTCCGCTGTATGTGGAAGTCGATGAGATCTACAACCTGGCGTGCCCCGCATCGCCTGTGCATTACCAGCATGATCCGGTGCAGACCACCAAGACCTGCGTGCACGGGTCAATCAATATGCTGGGCCTGGCCAAACGGGTCGGCGCGCGCATCCTGCAGGCGTCGACCAGCGAGGTGTATGGCGATCCGGCCGAGCATCCGCAGCGCGAGTCGTACTGGGGCCATGTGAACCCGAACGGCATCCGTGCCTGCTATGACGAGGGCAAGCGCTGCGCCGAGACGCTGTTCGCGGACTACCGGCGGCAGTACGGCCTGCGGGTGAAAGTGGCGCGCATCTTCAACACCTACGGTCCGAACATGCACCCCGATGACGGGCGCGTGGTGTCGAACTTCATCATGCAGGCCCTGAACAACGAGCCCATCACGATCTACGGCGATGGCACGCAGACGCGTGCGTTCTGCTACGTGGACGACCTGGTCGACGGGCTGATGCGGCTGATGCGCAGCCCCGACGATTTCTGGGGTCCGGTCAATATTGGCAATCCTGCAGAAATGAACATGCTCGAACTGGCGCGCGAGATCGTCGAACTGACGGGCAGCCGGTCCGAAGTGCGGTTGTTTCCGCTGCCCGAAGACGACCCGGTGCGCCGCTGCCCGGACATCTCGCTCGCGCGCGAGGTGCTGGGCTGGGAGCCGCGCACGCAGGTGACCGAAGGCCTGACCCGCACGATCGCGTACTTCCGTGACCGGACCGCGGCGTCGCGCGACGCAGGCGTCAGCACCGCGCGCGGCGGCGCACCATCGGCCGCGACGGCCGCCACGGCGGCTACCGATGCCAACCGCGTCGTCCGAATTGCCTGAGCAACCCGAGGCGACCGCCTCCGTTTTGGGAAAACGATCATGAATCTAGCTGTCATTGGTGTGGGGTATGTGGGTCTGGTGACCGGGGCGTGCCTGGCGGATGTGGGCAACCACGTCAGCTGCATGGACCGGGATGCCGGAAAGATCGCCCGGCTCGAGCGGGGCGAGATTCCGATCTTCGAGCCCGGGCTGGATGAAGTCGTGCGCCGCAATGCCGCGGGGGGCCGCCTGGCGTTCACCACCGACATGGCGCGCGCCGTGTGCGACGCAGACATCATCTTCATTGCGGTCGGCACGCCACCCGCCGAGGATGGGTCGGCGGATGTGGGACGGGTGCTGGAAGCCGCCATGGAAGCGGTGCGCTACATCGATCGCGACGTTGTGCTGGTGGTGAAGTCGACGGTGCCCGTGGGGACCTGCGATCGGGTGCGCGACGCCGTGCAGGCCCTGCTGCGGACGATGCGTTCGCCCTGGAAGGTGACCGTGGCGTCCAACCCCGAATTCCTGAAGGAGGGCAGCGCGATCGAGGACTTCCAGCGGCCCGACCGTATCGTCGTGGGCACCTACGACACGGCGTCGCTGACCCTGCTGCGCGCCCTGTATAGCCCCTACAACCGCAATCATGACCGGTTGATCGCGATGGATGTGCGGTCTTCGGAGTTCACCAAGTACGCGGCCAACGCCATGCTGGCCACACGCATCTCGCTCATGAACGAACTGGCCCGGCTGGCCGAGAAGGTGGGCGCCGATATCGAGGAAGTGAGGCGCGGTGCGGGTGCGGATCCGCGCATCGGGCATCACTTCCTGTATGCCGGGGTGGGCTATGGCGGGTCGTGCCTGCCCAAGGACGTGAGCGCCCTGAGCCGCCTGGCGGCGGACAACGACGAGCCTCTGGATCTTCTGGCGGGCGTACAGCGCGTGAACGAGCGGCAGAAGCACCTGCTGTTCGAGAAGGTCGGCCGGCTGCTGGGCGACCTGTCGGGCCGCACGATCGCTATCTGGGGACTGGCGTTCAAGCCGAACACCGACGACATTCGCGATGCCCCGAGCCTGGTGCTGATCCGGGAATTGCTGGCGGCGGGCGCGCGGGTCAAGGCCTACGATCCGGTGGCCGCGCCCGGTGTGGCCGCCGTGATCAACGACCCCGATCTTGTGCTGACCGGGTCGGCAAAAGAGGCCTGCCAAGGTGCGGACGTTCTGGTGGTCGTGACCGAGTGGCGCGAGTTCAAGTCACCGGACTTTCGCTGGCTGGCCAAGACGCTGCGGCAACCGGCGATCTTTGACGGCCGAAACATCTACGACGCTGCGTATGTCCAGGAATGCGGCCTGCGATATTTTGGCGTCGGCCGGGGCGAAACTGCCGTAGAGCCAGTAGTGACGGCCGTGACCGCCTGATGGCGGCATTCATGGAAGAGTAAGGAAAGGGTGACGAAGTGAAAATGTTGCAAAGCAGCGCAACGCATTTCACTAAAGCTCACCCGATAGATCGGCTGGAGCGTCTCGGGAACGCGGTTTGCACTGGAAGACGTGCAGAAAACGACGTCAGTTTGCCGCCGCGACCCATCACACATGCAGTCAGGAGAGACCCCATGGCCGACCAAGAATCCCCCCCCGCACGCGCCCCTCGCGGCTTTGCCGCAATGGACCGCCAGCGGCAGCGCGAGATCGCTTCGCAAGGCGGCAAAGCCGCTCACCGCAGTGGACGTGCGCACCAATTCACGACGCAGCAAGCACGTGCTGCTGGCGCCATCAGCCACGCCAGCCGGCGCGCCGCCCAGCAGAGTGCAGGCGGCGCCCGCGCCACCCAGCAGGACAGCGAGGTCGAAGCCGTCAATCAGGAGGAAACGGCCACGTCCTGATGTGCCTCGCGTCAGCCTTGTATGACGGAGTCGTCCAGAGGCCCGCACGCCGTCCGATCCTAGTCGGGCGCCTTGCGGGCCTTTTCTTTGGCGGCTAGATCCGCTGGTCATGTACCAGTGAGTATTCATGAGTAGGCTTCCAGCGAATTTGTAGGAACGGGAATCGATTGCGTTGCTCTGGCGGCGGTGCGCTTCAGCTACGGTCGGGCATCCAACTTGCGGGGTTGGCACTGCGTCCCGGCTGGTTGATTCTGGGTAGGGCGGGACGCAGCTCTCCGGGGTGTCTGCGTGGTGTGGGCACCTTGGTTTGTGTTGCGAGAGTGCAGCACATGCTTGTGCCCCCTGGCTCAGTCGGGGGGCGCTTTTTTTTAGACCCAACTTCAGGAGTCGCAGCATGAACTTCGATCCGCAAGCCAAAGCCGACACGGCGTGTGTGCGGTTCAACATGGCTTACCCCGACGGCGACACTGACGCGGCGATCAGTGCCAAGGCACTCGTCGAATATTTTGGCGCCGATATGGCACCCGACAGCCTCGTCAAGAGCTATCGCAAGAACTTTCGCGCGATCCACGCTGCGGCGCAGCAGAAGGGGCAGCCGACCTCGGACGGCAGGGTCCTCGTGACTGCCGCCGATCTGGAAGCGTGGGCAGAGCGCACCGTCACCAAATCGCGGTCGTCCGCGACAAAGTAGCCCTGTGAACGCGCGGGAGGACGGCGCAGCCGTCAGTCGGGATGTGGTGGTGATCGGCATGTCGCGCGGCGGCCTGGAGGCGCTGCGCACCGTGCTGGCCGAGCTGCCGCCGGACTTTCCCGGGGCGGTGCTGGTCGTCGCCCACATTGGGGCGCACCACAGCATTCTGCCCAGCATACTGGCGCAGGTCAGCCCCTTGCCCGTTGCCCATGCCGGGCATGGCGAGCCGCTTCGGTACGGCGAAGTGGTGGTTGCGCCGCCCGACTGCCATCTGCTGTTAACGTCGGCCGGCATGTTGTTGTCGCACGGCGCGAAGGAAAACTTTGCGCGGCCCGCCATCGACCCCTTGTTCCGCTCCGCCGCCTTGTCCAAGGGGCCGGCGGTTGTCGGGATATTGTTGTCAGGTGACCTGGACGACGGCTGCGTCGGCTTGCAGGCCATCAAGGATTGCGGCGGCGCCGTGATCGTGCAGGACCCCGCCACCGCCGAGGCGAGCAGCATGCCGCGCCACGCGCTTGCCGCCGTGCAGGTGGATGCGTGCGTTGCGCCGGCAGGCATCGCCCAGGCGCTCTTCACGCTCATGCATCAGCCGTCGTCCGCCGTGACCGAGATCGACAGGCGGCGGCGCCTGATCGACATCGAAAACCGTTTCCTGCTGGGAGACCCTGACGTGACAGCCCTTGCCGATATCGCCAAACCCACGACCTACACCTGCCCGGAGTGCCACGGCACGTTGTGGGAGGTCGAACAGGCGGGCCCGGTGCGTTTCCGGTGCCACACCGGCCATGGCTATACGGCGGCCACGCTGGCCCATGGTCAGGCCGTGGCGGCCGAAGAGGCGGTCTGGGCCGCCGTGCGGGCGCTGCATGAAAAGGAAATGCTGTTGCGGCGGATGGCCGAGACGGCGGCCGCCAACGGGCGCCACGACGCCGCGCGCGAACGGCTCGCCGAAGCCGCTGCGGCGGCCGCCCACGCCGCGACCCTGCGCGCCATGACGACCGAAGCCTCTCCCGAAATGCCGTTATAGATCGCAGCAATTTCGTGCGGCATTTCCGGCCGTGCGGGTGTCGGCCCTTAGGGTTTCCGGTGTAGAGTTGTGCGCCACCCGGGCGCGGGTCCGCCGCAAGCGGCGCGTTGCCCCCGTCCCTTCACCGACCTCAGTGAGTTTTCGTCCAATGAAGCGTTATCCCCTAGCTGGCACGCCCGCCACGTCCGCGCAGCACGTTGATGTCTCCCGTCTGCTCGCGGCCTATGCCGACCTGGCGCCCGATATGACCCAGGCCGCGCAACGGGTGGCTTTCGGGACGTCCGGGCATCGAGGCGTGTCCTTCGACCGGAGCTTCAACGAACAGCACGTGGCCGCAATCACCCAGGCCATCGTGGCCTACCGGACGCAGCAGGGCATCGATGGCCCGCTGTTCATCGGTTTCGACAGCCATGCGTTGTCCTTGCCGGCCTTTGAGACGGCGCTGGAAGTGCTGGCTGCCAACGGCGTCACGACGCAGATCGCCACGGGGGACGAGTTCACGCCGACCCCGGCCGTGTCGCTCGCGATCCTTAACCACAACCGCGGCCGCACCACCGGGCTGGCGGACGGCATCGTGGTCACGCCGTCGCATAATCCGCCCGACAGCGGCGGCTTCAAGTACAACGCGGCCAATGGCGGCCCGGCCGATTCCGGCATCACCAAATGGATCGAGACCGAAGCAAACCGCCTGATCGAAGGTGGTTTGGTGGGTGTGCGGCGCATGCCGATCGCGCAGGCCCGCACGGCGTCGACCACGCAGTCCTTCGACTACCTGTCGACCTATGTGAATGACCTGGCGTCGGTGATCGACTTCGACGTGATCCGTGGGGCCGGCGTGAAGATGGGTGTCGATCCGCTGGGCGGCGCGGGCGTGCATTACTGGTCGCGGATCCAGGAGCAGTACCGCATCGACCTGGATGTGGTGAGCACGGTGGTGGATCCCACGTTCAGCTTCATGACGCTGGACTGGGACGAAAAAATCCGCATGGATCCGTCATCCAGCTTTGCCATGCAGCGTCTGATTGCCATGAAGGATCGTTACGACGTGGCCTTTGCGTGCGATACCGACCATGACCGCCATGGCATCGTGGCGCCCAGCGTGGGCCTGCTGCCGTCCAATCATTATCTGGCGGTGGCGATCGACTACCTGTATCGCAACCGGCCGGACTGGCGCGCCGACGCCGCCGTGGGCAAGACGCTGGTAAGCAGTTCCATGATCGATCGTGTGGCGGCGCGCCTGGGCCGGCGCCTGCATGAAGTGCCGGTGGGTTTCAAATATTTCGTGGATGGCCTGTACACCGGGTCGCTGGCGTTCGGCGGCGAAGAAAGCGCGGGGGCGTCCTTTGCCCGTTTTGACGGCGGTTGCTGGACGACCGACAAGGACGGCATCTCGCTGGCCCTGTTGTCGGGCGAGATGACGGCGCGGATGGGCAAGGACCCCGGCGAGCTATACCAGGACCTGACCAAGGACCTGGGCAACCCGGTGTCGAGCCGGGTCGATGCGCCCGCCACGCCGGATCAGAAGAAGAAGCTGTCGAAGCTGTCGGCGGCACAGGTGTCGAGCGACCAGTTGGCGGGCGAACGGATCGAAGCCGTGCTGGACCGCGCGCCCGGCGACAACGAAGCCATTGGCGGCATCAAGGTGATCGTGCCGAGCGGCTGGTTTGCCGCCCGGCCATCCGGCACCGAAGACATCTACAAGATCTACGCCGAAAGCTTCCAGGGCGAGGCGCACCTGAAGCAGTTGCTGGCCGAAGCGCAGGTCATCGTGGATACGGCACTGGGCTGAGCCATGCGGGGTGTCGGCCGGGGGCCTTATTCGGTCCGGACGCCGTTGCGCAGCACGCCGATGGCATCAACGTCCACTTCGACCACGTCGCCGGGTTTCATCCACACCGGGGGCTGACGTTTGGCCCCTACGCCGCCTGGCGTGCCGGTCACGATCACATCCCCCGGAGACAGGGGGGTGAAGGTCGAAATGAACGCGATCTGCCGCGGAATGCTGTGAATCAGGCGGTCGGTGGTGGTGCGCTGCATTTCCACGCCGTTCAGGCGCGTCACCAGGGTCATGACCTGGCCGGCGGCGATCTCGTCGGCCGTGACCATCCACGGTCCGAACCCACCCGTGCGCCAGAAGTTCTTGCCCGCCGTCCATTGCGGCGTGGCGCTCTGCCAGTCGCGCAGGCTGCCGTCGTTATAGCAGGCGTAGCCGGCAATATGCGACCAGGCGTCGTCTTCGCTGATGCGGCGGCCGCCCTGGCCGATCACGATCGCGATTTCCCCCTCATAGTCCAGGCGGCTTGATTCGGCCGGCAGCACGATGTCGTCTCCGTGCGCGACCTGGGATTCGGCCACGCGCAGGAAAAGGGTGGGGCTTTCGGTCACGGTGCGGCCGGTTTCCTGCACGTGGTCGGCATAGTTCAGGCCGACGCAGACGATCTTGCCCGGGTTCGGGATCACCGGCAGCAGCGTGACCGCGGCCAGCGCAATGGCGGGCGCGGTTTCGGCGTCGGCAATGCCTGCCGCTTCCGCCAGGCGGTTGGCCGCGATCAGGGCCTTGAGGTCCGGGAGGGCGGCGCCAAAATGCGCGCCAAGATCGATGATGCGATCACCTTTGATCGCGCCATAGGAGGACTTGCCGCGGTAGTCAAAGCTGATGAGTTTCATGATGGCCTGTGGGTGGAAAAGGGAAGGTGGGCAAGCAGGGCTGGCAGGTCGCCGGGGTGGCCGGCGACTGCGGCGATGTAGCGGTCGGGGCGCACCAGCACAGCGGCCGCGCGGTGGTCGTGCAGCCAGGTGCGCAGGGCCGGGGGCAAGTCAGTCAGGACGCGCAGGCCCCGGGTCGGGGCGGGCGGGGTCGAGGGCCATTGCAGGCCGGGGACGTGCGCGGCGGCGAGCTGTGCTGCGGGCGACGCCTCCGGCCAGCCGGCGGGCCAGGCGTCGGCATCAACCAGCAGTGCGTAATCGTCGCCCATCAGTGTGTCGAAGCCGCGGCCATCATCCAGCCTGGGCTGGATGACCGGACGGCCGGCGGCAGGGTGATCCTGCGTAAGCGCGCCGGGTGGCAGGCGGGGGGTCGGGCTGTCGAACAGCGCCGGCGGGCCGTCGGCAAAGCGGGCATCCCTTGCGCGGGCCGCGTCCGGGTCCGTCGTCTGAATCAGGTCGCCCAGTTGGACGGCCAGATCGATGAAGGCGCGGACATGCGGCGCCCGCTCGGCTTCATAGGTATCGAGCAGCGCATCGGCCGCATCGCCGCGCAGCACGGCGGCAAGCTTCCAGGCCAGGTTCACCGCGTCGCGTATGCCGGCGCACATGCCCTGGCCCAGGAAGGGCGGCGTCTGGTGGGCCGAATCGCCGGCCAGCAGCAAGGGACCCTTGCGCCAGCCTTGCGTGATGACCGAATGGAAGGTGTAGATGGCGGCGCGCTCCAGCGTCGCCTGATCGGGCCGCACCCAGCGCGACACCAGTTGCCATAAGGTGTCGGGCCGGACCAGTTCAGCCGGGTCGTCCCCCGGCATCAGCATGATTTCCCAACGGCGACGCCGGCCGGTCACGTTGCAGTAGGTCATCGGCCGTGCCGGGTCGCAGTGCTGCACCGTATGCCGGGGCAGGTCCAGGTCCAGGTCGGGATTGAGGATCACATCGAACACCAGCCAGGGCTGATGCAGGCCGAGATCTTCGCGGGTCGAGCCCATGGTCTTGCGGACCAGGGATCGCGCGCCGTCGGCGCCCACCACATAGCGGGCACGGACCTGACTGACCGTTGCGGCAGCGCCTGCGGCCAGCGCGCTGCCGCGCAGCGTCACGCCGTCGTCAGTGACGTCGATGGACTGCAGATCGAAGCCCAGCCTGACGTCCACATCGGGATAGCGGCGCAAGCCGTCGCGCAGGACCCGTTCCAGTTCCGGCTGGTGAAAGTAGTAGTTGTTGGCGCAGCCATGCGGTCCTGCCAGGGCCGAGCCACGGCGCACCAGCAGCGTGCGGCCGGTGGCGTTGACGAAATGCATGCCTTCGGTGCCGGGCCGGGCAATGGCAGTGACGGCATCCCCCAGCCCGATGGACTGGAAGGCGCGCATGACTTCACCATCGAAATGAATGGCACGCGGCGTCGGAACGACGTCCGGCAGGCGTTCCAGCACGACCACCGACACGCCGGCCGCGCCCAGCAGATTGGCCAGCATGGCGCCGGTCGGGCCCAGGCCGACGATGGCCACGTCGAACGTGGACGCCATCTCAGACATCCTGGTCGGCCCGCATCTTTGCCGCCACCTTGGCCTGCCAGTCGGCGCGCGACATGAAGTCCGGCGTGCGGGTGGCGATGGCTTCGGCCTTTGCAAGGATGACGTCGTCGCTGTCCGCAAAATCGATCGCCACCCGCAAAGGTTGCGCGCAATACCAGGGGGTATCGACGAATAGTTCGAGCCGGTTGCCTTCCGGATCGCGGCAGTACAGGGAGATGGCGTTGCCATGCGTGACGGGCTGCATGTCGCTCGCGCCCGACGCGTTGAGCCGGTCATGAAACCGCCGCAAGGTGGCGATGTCGGGCACCCTGAACGAAATCTGATTGATCAGATTGAAGGGCAGGTCGGCCGGACGGCCCGTCGCCAGGACGATCTGGTGGTGCTCGTTCGGGTCGCGGCTCAGGAACACCAGCTTGACGTGGCCCAGGTCGCCTTTGTCCGTCTGGGTGAACCGCAAGGCTTCGGTGTAGAAGCGCGCCATGGTGTCCAGGTTCTGCACATAGATGCCAAAGTGGCTGAACGCGAGCGACAGCCCGCCGGAAGAGGGTGCGTGTGTCATGTCTCCGGATCCTTCAGAAGAGAAGTTCGCGATGCAGGTCGCGTTATTTGTGGTTAATGATATAGAAATTATCGTATATTGAAAATAACAAACGACGCGGCCATCTAAAAACGCCGTGCGACAAACCTGCCGGCGCCCCGACGCGCCGAGACTGATCTGGTGGAGACCACGATGACCTTGCTGCCCGCTTTCGTTCCGTTGCCGACCCTGGTGCTGTCCGCCGTGCTCGCGGCCTCGGTTGCGCATGCCGACACGTACCCGACCAAGGCGATCCGCATCATTGCGCCGTTCGCGGCCGGCACCGGGCCGGACACCAATGCCCGCGAAATCGCCGGCGAACTGACAAAGTTGCTGGGACACACCGTGTTCGTGGACAACCGGCCGGGGGCGTCCAGCATCATCGGCACCGAGGCTGCGGCCAAGGCCGCGCCCGACGGCTACACGCTGTACATCGGCACCACCAGTTCGCTGTCGGTGCTGCCGCACCTGTACAGCAAGCTGCCGTTCGACGCCGAAAAGGACTTTGCGCCGGTCAGCCTGCTGGGCGTGCTCAACACGGGGCTGATCGCCCATCCGAAAGTGGCGGCGGCAGACGCCCGGCAATTGATCGCCCTGCTGCGCGCCAGGCCCGACAGCCTGAACACCGCCAGCCAGGGGGTCGGGAGCTATTCGCATCTTGCGGGTGAATGGTTCGGGTCGGCATCGGGTACCAAGATGACCTTTGTGCCCTACAACAGCAGCAGCCCCTATGGCGACCTGATGGCGGGGCAGGTGCAGCTGATGTTCGATGGATTGCCGGCGGCGGCGGGCAGCATCCGGGCGGGCAAGCTCAAACTGCTGGCCATGACCGGCAAGGCGCGCCATCCGGCATTCCCCGACGTGCCCACCTTTGAAGAGGCGGGACTGCCCGATTACCGGCCCCTGGCCTGGCAAGGGCTGCTGGCCCCGGCCGGCACGCCGGCTTCTGTCCTGAACCGGCTCAGCGAGGCCATGCAGCAGGCGGCAAAGAATCCTGAGCTGGCCGAAAAGTGGCGGCAGTACGGCGGCGAGTTGCGCGCGACAACGCCCGAGGCGTTCGCGCGCTTCATTGCCGACGACCGGGCGATGTGGGGGAAGGTGGTGCGCGACGCGCGGGTGAAGCTGGACTGAGGGCCGGCGGGGGCAGAAAGCGGACTGTCGACGGCGGGTGGGGAGCCTGCCGGATGTCTGGCGCGAGGAAGGCTATGCTTCTGGTTGATGCCTTTCCGCTTTCCCGCCATTTCGCTTGTGGAGATCCCCCTCATGTCCGATGACAGCGCCTTCGACCCCGCTACGCCCCCTCCGTCGAAACTGACGCAGACGAAGACCCGGTGGGCGCAGGACCATCGCCTGCCCGCACGCCGCGCTGACCGTCCGGAGTCCGCACGGCTGCCGCCGGGTCAGCACCGTACCGACGACTGGCCCGTGCTGGACCTGGGGGAACAGCCGGTGGTGTCGACCGCGGCATGGCGTCTGGAACTGTTCGGCGCCGTGGACAAGCCCGTGATCTGGGATTGGGCGGCCTTTACCGGCCAGACGCAGATCGATGACGTGTCCGACATTCATTGTGTGACGAGCTGGTCGCGTTATGACAATCGATGGTCGGGCGTGTCCACCCAGGACCTGCTGGCGGCGGTGTCCCCGCACGACGCCGTGCGCCACGTGCTGCTGCATTCGCACGACGGCTACACCACCAACCTGACCATCGAGGATTTCGCGGCCGAGGGCGTGCTGCTGGCCCATTCCTGGCAAGGCAAGCCGCTGACCTCAGACCATGGCGGCTCGGTGCGGCTGATCGTGCCGCACCTGTACTTCTGGAAAAGCGCCAAGTGGATCCGCCGGATCGAGTTTCGCGAGAACGACGCGCCGGGTTTCTGGGAGCAACGCGGCTATCACAATCGCGGCAACCCGTGGACGGAAGAGCGCTACAGCTGACGCGCGAAGGCGGCGGTGCCGCTGCCCAGCACCGCCGCGGTCAGCGCAGTGCTTATCGCGCCGCGGGCTGCGCTTCGCTCTCGGCCCCCAGCGGCGCCGCCACGTCTTCCAGCGACCGCCGTTCGGCATTCACGCCCCATTTCAACGCCACCAGCCCCGCCGTGATCACCAGCACAGCGGCGATCGCGTAGCCGGTCGTTACGGCGGGCCGGCTGCCTGATTCGATCAGCGCGCCGAACAGCACGGGCGCGACAAACCCGCCCGCGCCCGTTCCGATGGCATAGAACACCGAAATCGCCAGCGCCCGAATTTCGAGCGGAAAGACTTCACTCACCGTCAGGTAGGCCGAACTGGCCGCCGCCGACGCCAGGAAGAACACGACCGACCAGCACAAGGCCTGCGTCAGCGCCGTCAGCCAGCCTTCCAGGAACCACCAACCGGTCAGCGCCAGCGCGGCACCCGACATCCCGTACGTGAACGCGATCATCTTTCGCCGTCCGATCTTGTCGAACAACGGGCCCAGGATCAGCGGTCCCAGCACGTTGCCCAGCGCGAACGGAAACAGGTACCACGCCACCTTGTCATCGGCGACGCCATAGAAGCGGGTCAGCACCAGCGCGTAGGTAAAGAAGATGGCGTTATAGAAAAAGGCCTGCGAGATCATCAGCCCCAAGGCCACGACGCTGCGCTGCCGGTAACGGTGAAACAGCAGCCGCGCCACCTGGCCGATGGTGGGGGAGGCCTGGCGGGCAAAGGTCATCGTCGTCGTGACCGGGGGCAGGGGGCCATGCTGGCGTTCGACCTTGGCCTCGATGTCTTCGATGATGCGAAGCGCTTCGTCGGCCCGCCCGTGCGACAGCAGCCAGCGCGGGCTTTCGGGCACGTCGCGCCGCACGAGCAGGATCGCAAAGGCCAGCATGCCGCCCAGGATGAAGCCGGCACGCCAGCCCAACACCGGGCCCAGCACGGCCGGGTCCAGCAGGACCAGGCTCAGTCCCGCGCCCAATGCCGCGCCGAGCCAGAAGCTGCCGTTGATGGCCAGGTTCACCCGCCCGCGCACGCGTGCCGGAATCAGTTCGTCGATCGCCGAGTTGATCGCGGCGTATTCGCCGCCTATCCCCAGGCCCGTCACGAAGCGGCACAGGGTGAAGAAGATGAATTCCTGCGAGAAGCCCGTGGCCAGCGAGCCGGCCATGTAGATCGCCAGCGTGATCAGGAACAGGCGCTTGCGGCCCAGCCGGTCGGCCAGCCGCCCGAACACCAGCGCGCCGATCACGGCCCCCGCAATGTAGATCGACCCCGACGCACCGATCTGCGCCGCGCTCAAGCCCAAGGTGTCCGGCCGTTCCAGGATGCCGCCCAGCGAGCCGACCAGGGTCACCTCCAGGCCATCCAGCACCCACGCAATGCCCAGCGCGATCACCACCCGCCAATGCCAGGTCGACCAGGGAAGCCGGTCGAGCCGGGCGGGGATGTCGGTGGTAATCACGGCCATGCGGAACTCCTTGCGCAAGTTTCTGGCAGACTTCACCTTATTCGATGGCGTGCATACAAGGTGTGTGCAAAGCCCGCCGCCGCGCCAAGATTTACCGCCAGATGTAACACCAGGAATATCGCTGCATGAAGTTCATACACACGGCCGACATCCATCTCGACAGTCCGCTGGTGGGCCTGTCCGCCTATCAGGATGCCCCGGCCGACCTGCTGCGCACCGCGACCCGCGATGCATTTACCCGCCTGATCGACGACGCCCTGACAGAAGCCGTGGATTTCATGGTCATCTCGGGCGACCTGTATGACGGCAACTGGAAAGACTTCAACACGGGTCTGTTCTTCGTGCGCGAGATGGGCCGCCTGCGGCGAGCCGGCATCCCGGTCTACCTGCTTCTGGGCAATCACGACGCCGAAAGCGAAATGACCCGCAAGCTGCAGCTGCCCGACAACGTGCATGTGTTCGAGACGCGCAAGGCGCACACCCTGTTCCTGGAGCCGCACAAGGTGGCCCTGCATGGCCGCAGCTTCAAGGACGCCGCCACGACCGACAACCTGGCCGCGACCTATCCGGCCTATGCCGAGGGTTACCTGAACATCGGCATGCTGCACACGGCGCTGGAAGGCAACGCGGCGCACGCCAACTATGCGCCGACGTCGATCGCCGAACTGGAAGCCAAGGGCTACGAATACTGGGCGCTGGGCCATGTGCATGAGCATGTGATCCACCGCGGCAAGTCGACCATTGTCTTTCCGGGCAATCTGCAAGGCCGCCATATTCGCGAAACCGGGCCCCGCGGCGCGGTGCTTGTGACGGCTGAAGGCAACGAGATCCAGTCCGTCGACCGCATGCTGGTCGACGTGCTGCGCTGGCACGCGCTGGAAGTCGACGTGACCGAGGCAGACAGCTTTGTCGACGCCATTGCGGCGGTCGGCCGCGCGCTGGATCAGGTGGTGGCCGACGGCGCGGACGGGCGCCCGCTGGCGTTGCGGGTCACGTTGCACGGCGCGTCCCGCGCGCATGGGGCGCTGTTCGGCCTGGAAGCGCAGTTGCGTGCCGAGGTGCTGGCCTTGGCCACGGCGCTTGGATCGGACCGCGTATGGATCGAAAAGCTCAAGATCCGCACCACGCCTGCGCACACGGCCAGCCTGCTGGCGGAACGGTCCGACGCGCTGTCCGACCTGCAGGCTTTGCTGGCCGAAGCGCCGCAAAGCCAGGAATTCCTGGACAGCCTGCTGCCTGACCTGCAGGCCATGGTCAACAAACTGCCGCTGGATGTGCTGAAAAGCATGCCTGAACTGGAACGCATCCGCAGCGGAGACCTGTCGGCCCTGCTCGATGACGTCACCCCGGGCCTGCTGGCCCACCTGGCCTCCGCCGGGGAGTCCCGCTGATGCGCATCGACCAGCTGGAACTGATCCGTTACGGCAAATTCACCGACCGCAAGGTCGCCTTGCCGCGGGGCGAGCAGGACTTTCATGTGGTGGTGGGCGCGAACGAGGCGGGCAAGTCCACGCTGCGCGCCGCGCTGTCCGACCTGCTGTACGGGTTCCCGAAAAGCCCGCCGCACGCCTTTCTGCATCCCATGAGCGAACTGCGGCTGGGCGCCGTGCTGCACCAGGGTGATGACACTTTGCATCTTCATCGGACCAAGGGGCTGAAGCAGACCGTGCGCGGTCCCGATGACCAGCCCTTGCCCGATGGCACGCTGACGCCCTATCTGGGCGCATCGGATCGCGGCTTCTTCGAGCAGATGTTCGGGCTGAACCACCAGCGGCTGATCGATGGCGGGCACCACATCCTGACCGCGGGCAGCGACATCGGCCAGATGCTGTTCGAGTCGGCCGCCGGCGTGGCGAGCCTGGGCACCGTGCGTGATGCGCTGCAGGCCGAGGCCGACAAGCTGTGGTCGCCGCGCAAGGCCAAGGACCGCGCCTACTATGCGGCCCTGGACGATTACGAAGCGGCCGTGGCCGAACTGAAGAAGCTGACCGTACGCACCAAGGATTGGGCCGATGCCCAAGCGCAGGTCGTCCGGCTGGAGGCCGACCTGCGCGCAGCCAGGGCCTCGCACGCCGCGCTGACTGCCCGCCGCACGGCGCTGGAACGTATCCGCCGGGTCGCACCGTATGTGGCGGACCTGCGCAAGCGGCGCGAGGACATGGCGGCCCTGGGTGAGACGCCCGAACTTCCCGACGACGCGGCGCGGCGCCTGGCCGAGGCCGAACGGGAACTGGCGCTTGCCGAATCCCACCGCAGGACCCAACTGCAGATCGTGGCCGAGTGTGACGCGGCATTGCAGGGCCTGTCGCCCGATGCCCGGCTGATTGCGCTGCACGAGGACATCGTGGCCCTGAACGAATGGCGCCTGCAGTACCGGGCGCACGCCGGCGATATTGTGCGCCGGCAGGCGGAAGTCGATGCGCAATGGCTGATGGCGTCGAACGCCGCGCGGCAGCTGGGATGGGGCGCCGCCTCCGAGGCGCAATTGCGTGAACGCATGCCACCCTTGCCGCTGCGCCGTTCGCTGGACGATCTGATGCGCAAGCGCGGCGCCCGGGTGCAGGCCGTGCAGGCGGCCGCCCAGGCCCTGGAAGTGCGTCAGCGGGAACGCGACCGGGTGCGCAGGCAGCTTGACGCCTTGCCGCAAGGCGAGGTGCCTCTGGCCCTGCGCGCGGCCGTGCAGGCCGCCCAGCAACTGGGCGATACCGACGCTAGGCAGCGCAAGCACCGGCTGGACGTGCAGCGCCTGGAAGCCCGCGCGGACGCCACGGCGGCCGCGCTGGGCGCGTGGCGCGCGCCTGCCGATACGCTGCGGGCCATGTCCTTGCCGCGGCTTGACGCGGTCGACGCCTTGCGCCAGCACCAGGCCGCCGACGCCGCCGAACGGCGTGCGCTGGATACCCGGCTGGCGCGGCTGGACGATGAACTGCGCAAGCAATCGGACGATGTGGACCGCTACCGCGACACCTGGCAGCCGGTCAGCCGGGACGAGGTGCTGGCGGCCCGCAACCGGCGCGACGACGCGTGGGCAAGGATCGCGTCCGGCGAGGCCGTGCTGCCGCTGTCCGCGCCCGATTACGACGCCTTGGTGCGCGACGCCGACAGCGTCGCCGATCGCCGGGAAGCGACCATTCAGGAAGCGAGCGAGCTGCGTCGCAGGCAAGACGAGCTGGCGCGGCTGACCGCCGAACGCGAGCAGATGGTGGCGCAGCAGGAACGGCTGCATGCGGCCGACGCGGCGCGCCGGGCCGATTGGTCGGCTACGATCGCCGCGCATGGCCTGCCGGGCATGGCGCCCGAGGCCGTGGCCGACTGGATGGCCGCGCGCGCGGCGGCGATAGCGGCTGCCGACCTGCTTGCCGACGCCCGCCGCGAGGCGGCGTCGTGGGACGCGGCGGTGGCGGCGGCAACGCAGGACCTGCACGCCGCGCTGCAGGACGAACCTGAACGCCCTGCGCGGGACGAACGTTCGCCCAGCCGTGAGACGGTCCCGCAGCACACCGCACCGGCCATGGCGCCATTGCCCCGGTTGCTGCTCGAAGCCAGCGCCCGCATCCAGCAGGTCAGCGACGCGCACGGCCAGCGCCGGGCGCTCGACACGCAGTGGACGGACGCCACGGTGGCGGTCGATGATCTGGCGCGCGCGCTGGATGCGGCCCAAATCGCGCTCAATGAATGGGAAGCGGCATGGCGGCAGGCCGCGTCCGGTGTCGGCATTGCCGCCGACGCAGACCTGGCGCATGCGCAGGCCTCCTTGGAATTGGTGGCCGACATCGACGCCGCGCTGACGGAGATGAGCAAGCTGCGCATTGGACGCATCGAAACCATGCGCGCCGACCTGGCCAAGTTCGACGCAGAGGCGCAGCGACTGGGCGCCCTGGCCGGCCTGCCGCTTGCGGATCAGGGCGCGGCCGACATTGCCATCGCGCTGCAGCAGCAAGCGACCGCAGCCATGGAACAGCAGGCCGAGGTGAAACGCCTGACCACGGCCCGCAGCGCCGCTGCCAAGGGCGTTGCCGACGCGATCGCGCGGCAGGATGCGCTGTCCGCCACGCTGCGCCCCTGGATGACCCAGGCCGGCGCCACCACGGACGACGAACTGGCCGCGGCGATTGCACGGTCGGACCGCCAGCGGCAGCTGCGCGAGGCCCTGGCCGCGGCGGAACAGCGGCTGGCCGAAAGCGGGGACGGCCTGGGCCTGGATGCGCTCTTCGCCGAGGTCGACGCGTCGGATCCGGCGGGATTGTCGGCACAGTTGTCGGCACTGACCGTCGAAGCCGATGCGCTGATGGACAGCCAGAACCTGCTGTCGGCGCAGCTGGCATCCGCGCAGGCCGCGCTGAACGCCATGGCCGGATCCGACGACGCCGCGCGTGCCGAGGGCCGCAAGCAGGAATCGGTGTCCCGCATGACTGGCGCCGTGGAACGCTACCTGAAAGTGGCCACCGCCGCGCGTCTGCTCAAATGGTCCGTGGACCGCTATCGCGAAACGCGGCAAGGGCCGATGCTCAAACGCGCCAGTGACATTTTTTGCGGGTTGACGTTGGGATCGTTCGAGTTGCTGGCCGTGGATTTCGACAGCGAACCGCTGACCCTGATGGGCAAGCGCCCCGGCGGATCCCTGGTACCGGTGGAGGGCATGAGCGAAGGCACACGCGACCAGCTTTACCTTGCGCTGCGACTGGCCGCGCTCCACCAGCATCTGCAGCACGCGCTGGCCTTGCCCTTCGTCGCGGATGACCTGTTCATCAACTATGACGATGCCCGGTCACGTGCCGGCCTGCGCGCGCTGGGCGATCTGTCACGGCACACCCAGGTCGTGTTCCTGACCCACCATGACCACCTGGTGCCTGTCATCCAAGAGGTGCTGGGCAAGGCGGTGAATGTGGTGGCGCTTTAGGGTAGGCTTCAGGCTATGTTCGCCCAAGGACCGCCTTTCCGATGTTGCCATTAGACTCCGCCAGACTCTGCATCCGCCCCTTTCGCCAGGCCGACGCCGACGCGTTTGCCCAGGCGGTTTTCGAATCCGTGTCGTCGCTCATGGCCTGGATGCCCTGGTGCCATGCCGACTACACGACCGACGAAGCGCGCGAATGGTTTACGCTGTGCGCCGACAATCTGCAGTCGGAAACCAGCTATGAATTCGGCATCTTCACGTCGGATGGCAAGACCTTGCTGGGCGGCATCTCGATCAACCAGATCAATCGCGAACACAACTTCGGCAACATCGGCTACTGGATACGCGCCAGCCGGCAGCGCCAGGGACTGGCGAGCGAAGCGGTGCGGGTGATCACCGCCTATGGGTTCAAGGAATTGGGCCTGACACGGCTGGAAATTCTTGCCCAGGTCGACAACGTGGCCAGCCGGCGCGTGGCCGAGAAGTCCGGCGCGAGCTTCGAATGCGTGGCCCGCAACCGGCTCTGGTTCAACGGCCGGCCGTGCGACGGCGCCATGTACGCGCTGATCCCGCCGCCCGAAGAGATCTAGGGACCCGGCGGGGCGCAGGCAGCCGCCGCGCCGCTCCTTCCTTACATTGGAGGCAGGGCGCCGTCCTTCTCGACCATGATGCGGCTGGCCGTCGGCTTGCCGTCCGTCATGGTGGCGTTCACCACCACTTTCTTGCCCGCCGTGACATCGGCGCGCGTGCCCGGCACCCAGGTCAATACCTTGGCATCGGCCGGCACGGTGATCGTCTGCGATCCCCCCTTGTAGGACAGCTTCACGTCGTTGCCATTCTTGCTGTCGACCACGGCATCGACATTGGCGTTGGTCATGGTGCTGTCCGCGCCGCGGTTCCATTCACGATGGCCTTCGCCGGTGCCGCGGGCCGATTCCGGAAACACGACGACTTGCATGGCGGTCTGCTTGCCGTCGGCATCTTTCCTGGCGCCCACTCCCACAAAGGAACCGGTCTTGATGTCGGCACGGGTCAGCGGCTTCATGGCCACGACAGGCGTGTTGGCGGGCGCCATGATCTCGACGGTCTCGCCGCTTGTGTGCTTGACGGTCAGCGTGGTCGCCGTGGCGGCAACGACTTCGCCCGGCACGCGGGTCATGGCGGGCGCCTGGGCCAGGGCGGAGCCGGCGGCGGTCAGGCAGGCAACGAAAAGAGCGGCATGGCGGAAGGTCAGCATGATGAATCCTCGGATTGGGCAAATGCGGGAGGGATGGGGCAGGGCGGGGGCCTGCCGATGAGCTGACCCGTTGTAGCGCGAAGCGGGGCAGCCAATGTTAAACATTCTGTTTAACTATGCGGCTGCTAGGGCGAGTGGCCGGCTGCGGGAAGGCAGAATGGCAGGCTGCCCCACCAGGAACTGTTCCGAAAGGTGTTGTTGCCATGTCCCGCTCCGTTTCAACCGCCGCCCCTGCCGCGTCGGCTCCCTCCGCCGGCTTTTGGATCGACCTGTCAGCCGATGCGCCCACGGTCGCCCGCGCGCTGATCGGCTGCACCGTGCTGGTGGACGGTGTGGGCGGGCGCATTGTCGAGACCGAAGCCTACGATCGTGATGACCCGGCGTCCCATACCTTTGGCGGGCCAAGCGGCCGCAACGCCGCCATGTTCGGGCCGCCCGGGCACGCCTATATCTACCGGTCCTACGGCCTGCACTGGTGCTTCAACATCGTGTGCCGCGAAGACGGCCACGGCGCCGGGGTCCTGATCCGCGCGCTGGAGCCCACGGTCGGCGTCGAGATCATGCGCGAGCGCCGTGGCATGACCAACGATCGGCTGCTTTGTGCCGGCCCCGGGCGGCTCACGCAGGCACTGGGCATCACCCAGGACCACTACGGGCTATCCGTTTTTGCGCCGCCGTTCTCGCTGCTTGCGCCAGTCGACCCGGTGGATGTCGTCACCGGCCCGCGCATCGGGATTTCGAAAGCGATGGACCTGCCGTGGCGTTTCGGAGAGCGCGGATCCCCTTATGTCAGCAAGCCTTTCAAGCCGTCGACGTTGATCCAACCGGCCGCCTGACCTTGCCCGGGACACCGCTGCGCGCTTATATTGCAGGGGGAATATGAAAACCACTTCTTATTATTTCCCGGATTTAGCATTTTTATTGATACTGGCAGCATGTCTTTATTCCATTTGGATCGTTCCACGTTTCCAGGGCCGCAGCAGTTGACTGCGGCCCTTTTCGTCGTACCTTCGACTCGTCGTTTCGCCACGGTGGCCCGCCGCCATGGGTGATGACGTGCGGGCGGCTGCGCCAGGCGCGCCGCTCATCCGACTGCAATCGGTCAGCAAATCCTTCGTCCTTCCAGGCAAGCAGGTGTTCCAGGCCGTCGATGACGTGTCCCTGTCCATCGCGCGCGGCGAGGTCTTCGGCCTGGTCGGCAAGAGCGGTGCGGGCAAATCGACGCTGATGCGCCTGATCAACCTGCTGGAGCGTCCCGACAGCGGCGCCGTGTACGTGGGCGAGGACGACCTGACCCGGCTGTCCAAGCGCGCGCTGCGCGACATGCGCCAGACCATCGGCATGATCTTCCAGCAGTTCAACCTGCTGCAGAACGCCACGGTGTTCGACAACGTCGCCTTTCCGCTCAAGATTCATGGCGTGCGAGACAAGGACGCCGTGGCCAGGCGCGTGCGCGAGTGCCTGGATATCGTGGGGTTGTCCGAAAAGGCCGACAGCTACCCGGCACAGTTGTCCGGCGGACAGAAGCAGCGCGTCGCAATCGCCCGCGCGCTGGCGCCGCGCCCGGCCGTCCTGCTGTGTGACGAGCCCACCTCGGCGCTGGACCCCGAAACGACGCGCGCCGTGCTGGCCACGCTGCGCGACATCAACGCCAAGCTGGGCGTGACGATCGTGATCGTGACCCATGAACTGTCGGTGGTGCGCGCCCTGTGCACCCAGGTAGCCGTGGTGGAAGAAGGCAAGGTCGTCGAGCAATTCGCCTTGAGCGATCCGCCCGATACGCCGCGTCGCACCCAGCTCGGCCGCGAACTGGGGGCCTTGCGCAAGGCGCGGGCGATCGACCCGGATGAGGGGGATGGCGCCGCCGCACATGCGCACGGCCGCCTCGACGCCAACGACCTTGCGGTCGATACCGAACTGGAGCCGCCCCGTGTCTGAAAACATCGCCGCCATCCTGCCCGAGCTGTGGGTCGCCATCGGGCAGACCTTCCTCATGCTGGGCATCGGGCTGAGCGCCGCCATTCTGATCGGCGGCCCGCTGGGCATCCTGCTGTTCCTGCTCAGCCCCGGCCAGTCGCTGGCCAACCGTTTCGTGTTCGTGGTCTTGAACTGGATCATCAATACCGTCCGGTCCTTTCCGTTCATCATTCTGCTGGTGGCGCTGGTGCCGTTCACGCGCATCATTGCGGGCACATCGATCGGGCCGGTCGCGGCGGCCGTGCCGCTGTCGATCGCGGCCATCGCCTACTTTGCGCGGCTGGTGGAGCAATGCCTGCGCGACGTGCCGCGTGGCGTGATCGAGGCGGCCCACGCCATGGGCGCCTCCGAACTGCAGATCGTCTGGCGGGTGCTGATCGTCGAAGCGCGGTCCGGACTCGTGCTGGCGCTGACCGTGCTGGCCGTCAGCTTCCTGTCGTACTCGGCGATTGCGGGGGTGGTGGGCGGGGGCGGGATTGGCGATATCGCGATCCGCTACGGCTACTATCGTTTCCAGTCCGACGTCATGATCCTGACGGTGGCGCTGCTGCTGGTGCTGGTGCAGATCATCCAATTCGCCGGCAATGGCATTGCACGGCGACTGGACAAGCGTTGAGCCTGGCGCCCGCCGCACGCGTCTTCGCACTACCGTTTTTTTGATTCTTCTTTCTATCGAGACACTCTTTATGTTTACCGTCCGTCGCAAGCTGTTGTTGTCCGTCCTGGCCGCCTCGTTGGGCACCGTCGCCGTCGGCGCGCACGCGCAGACCGACAAGAAGGACCTGGTCGTGGGGGTGACTGCCGGGTCGAACAGCGACCAGTGGAAACTGGGCATCGTGCCGTTGCTGCAAAAGAAGGGCTACAAGGTCAAGCTGGTCGAATTCAACGACTACGTGCAGCCGAACCAGGCGCTGGCCCAGGGCTCGCTCGACGCCAACTTCTTCCAGCATCGTGTCTATCTGCAGAAGTTTGCCGCCGACCAGAAGCTGGACCTGGTCGAGATCGTCCAGGGCCCGATCGCCCCGCTGGGCGCGTATTCGAGCAAGCGCAAGTCGCTGAATGAAGTGAAGGACGGCGACCGCTTCTCGATCCCCAACGATCCGGCCAACCTGGCCCGCGCGCTGCTTCTGCTGCAACAGAACAAGCTGGTGACGATGAAGGCCGGTGTGGACCCGCTGCGCGCCTCGGAAAAGGACATCGACAGCAACCCGCGCAAGCTCAAATTCGTGCCGCTGGAAGCCGCGCAACTGCCGCGATCGCTGGGTGACGTCGACTACGCCATCATCACGGGCAACTTTGCCGTGTCGTCGGGCCTGAAGCTGACTGAAGCCGTGGTCCTGGAAAAGACGCCCGACTATTACCTGAACGTTGTCGCCGTCAAGCGCGCCGACAAGGACACGCAGTGGGCCAAGGACATTGCCGACGCCTACAAGTCGCCTGACTTCAAGGCCGTGGTCGACAAGAACTTCCCGGGCTACGCCAAGCCGTCGTTCCTGCAGTAAGGTGTGCTGAAACCGGCGGTCCTTGCGGGCGCCGGCAGCTGTCACTGCACACGCGGCTGCACGGTCGGCTGCATCACCGCTGCATCGCCGCTGTGCCTTACGCGGCCCGCGCCACCCGGTTCTTGCCCTGGTGCTTGGCCGTGTACAAGGCCTTGTCGGCCCGTATCAACAGGTCGCTCAGGCTTTCTCCCGGGGTCACATCGGCCATGCCGATGCTGACCGACAGGGGACCATGCGGCAGCCGCAAGGTATTGACGGACCGTCGCACCTGTTCCGCGAACCAGTTCAAGCCGGCTGTTGAATCCGTGCGCGCAAGCACCACAAATTCCTCTCCGCCCCACCGGGCAACGAGCTGGTCCTTGCCCAGGTCGGCCAGCACGCTGGCGATCGCGCACAAGGCCTGATCGCCCGCGTCGTGGCCGAAGGTGTCGTTGACCTGCTTGAAGTCGTCGACATCCAGCATCATGACGGCCGCCGCCATGCCCGGCCGCGGCAGCCCGCGCAGGAATTCCGGCGCGTGCATCAGAAAGGCGCGGCGGTTGGGCAGCAGGGTCAGCGGGTCGGCAAACGCGAAATTGGCGAGTTGTTCTGCACGCTGGAAAGTCTGCGCGCGCTGCGCGGCAGACGCCCGATAGCTCAGGATGCCGCACACCATGACACTGGCGGATATGACCAGGATGCCCGCCTCCGTGCCCGTCGCGGTCTCTGGCATGCCGTCGATGGGCGTCAGAATCAACCACACCGCCGCCATGTTGAACGCGCATTCCCGACGCGTCTGCATCAGCGGCGCAATCACGACCAACATCGTGCAGCACAAGGCAAGATTCCACAGGTCGTGGGCCAGTTCGCCAGACAGGTACGCCCGCAGGGCCAGGCTGTAGGCGGTCACATACACCACCTTGCAAGCGACGAATCCACGATAGCTCGGCGTACGCGCACAGACGTAGGCGACCAAGGCAAGCGCCGAAAGGATCGTCATGCGGGGCAACATGGCATCGATCGCGGCCGGCTGCGGAAACACGGTCGCGAACACCCCCAGCCCGATGATGGACAGGACCATCATCGCAACAACGTGCGGACGCAGGATCGCGGTCGAATAGGCCTGGAACCGGTCCGCGTCGGAAAGGGCTGCGCGTTGGCTTGGGGGAAGCGCGAGAATTCTGTCTGGCATGCCGACACTCACAAAGGTCAGATAAGGCCCGGTCGGCGCCTGGCGCGAGCTTGTCCAGGGCAAGAACACTGGCGCATCGATGCCGTCCGGCACCTTGATGTTGGCCATCGCCGATTGTAGGTGGCAGGATTGGGCATGCAGCTTGCCGACCTGTCAGGACTGACAGGTGAGTAGGCACTGATATGCGAAAACAAGACGGAGTACAGGGGGATGCCAACGGGTCGTCCGGCAAAGGCGCCGCGCCGGCCGGATCGCGTCCTGACGGGGCGGTGCGCATCGGGTGCGCGGGCTGGAGCCTGTCATCACGGGTTGCCGACCGCTTTCCCGGCGAGGGCAGCCATCTCGAGCGTTACGCACGGGTCTTCAATTCGGTGGAAATCGACACCTCATTCTATCGCCCGCATCGCGAAGCCACCTATGCGCGCTGGCGTGACGCCGTGCCCGACGACTTCCGGTTTGCGGTCAAGCTGCCGCGTACGATCACGCATGACCAGCGGCTGCTGGGCATCGAAACCTTATTGGACGACTACCTGCAAGGCGTGCACGCGCTTCAGCACAAGCTTGGCTGCCTGCTGGTGCAGTTGCCGCCCTCGCTCGCGTTTGCCGAAGACGTGACCTCGGCCTTTTTTGCGTGCATGCGGCAGGCCACCGACGTGGCGCTGGCCTGCGAGCCGCGCCATCCCACCTGGTTCACCGATGCCGCGGCCAAGATCATGGCGTCGTACGGGGTGACCTTCGTACGGGCCGATCCCAATCCGGTCGGCATTGCGCCGCCAGTGGGTGGGACAGAAATGACCTATGTGCGGCTGCATGGGTCCCCCGTGTTGTACCGGTCGGCGTATCCTGACGAGGTGCTCGACGCAGAGGCCGACGCCGTGCGCCAGTCGGTGCAGCAGGGGCAGACCGCATGGGTCGTGTTCGACAACACCGCGCAGGGCGAGGCCGTGCCCAATGCGCTGGACCTGCAGCAGCGTCTTGAACATGACCGTGCCAGTTGACATGCCGGTCCCGACTGACAGCATGCTGAAACCTCACGCGAGTAAAACGGGCAGCTCATCGGCAGAAGATGCCGATGCAGCAAGGCTCTATGGGGCAGACTGCAGGTCCGAAAAATGAAAATGGCTCGCGCTTGGTGACAATCGCGGCCGAACTTCACCCGGATCGGTCAGTCCACCTAGAGCATCGGGCATCGTCCATCCTGGCGGTGTCCTGACTGGGGCGCTATGGGCGCGGTTCTTGCTGCCGTGCAACATCCGCCTTGCACAACCAGGAGCGAGAACTATGGGCACTTCCCCAGCATTGGCCTCGACGATTCCGTCGGGCGCTGCTCCCTCGGGAGCCGACACGCTCGCGATCGACACGATCCGCACCCTTGCCATGGACGCCGTCCAGCAGGCCAACTCGGGCCACCCTGGCACCCCGATGGCGCTGGCCCCGGTGGGCTACACCCTCTGGCGCGACTTTCTGCGCTTCCATCCCGAACACCCCGACTGGCCCAACCGCGATCGTTTCGTGCTGTCGGTCGGCCACGCCTCGATGTTGCTGTATGGCCTGCTGCATCTGTCCGGCGTGGTCGAGATCGACGCCGAAGGCAATCGCACCGGCCAGCCGGCCGTCAGCATCGATGACATCAAGCAGTTCCGGCAGATGGATTCGCGCACGCCCGGACACCCCGAATACCGCATGACCACGGGTGTGGAAACCACCACCGGTCCGCTGGGCCAGGGCTGCGCCAACAGCGTCGGCATGGCCATGGCTGCGTGCTGGCTGGGCGACCGCTTCAACGCGGGCGACACGCCCTTGTTCGACTACGACGTGTATGTCCTGTGCGGTGATGGCGACATGATGGAAGGCATTTCGGGCGAGGCCGCCTCGATGGCGGGCCACCTGAAGCTGGCCAACCTCTGCTGGCTGTATGACAACAACACGATCAGCATCGAAGGGCACACCGAACTTGCGTTCAGCGAGAACGTGGCCGAACGGTTTCGCGGTTATGGCTGGAACACGCTGCATGTGGCCGACGCCAACGATACGGCGGCGATTGCCGAGGCCTTGCGCACCTTCAAGGCCACGACCGACAAGCCCACGCTGATCGTGGTGGACAGCGTGATCGGCTATGGGTCGCCAAACAAGCACAACACGGCCGCGGCCCATGGGGAACCCCTGGGCGCCGAAGAAATCAAGCTGACCAAGCGCGCCTACGGCTGGCCAGAAGACGCCAACTTTCTGGTCCCCGACGACGTCCGCGACCATCTGCGGGACGTGATGACCGCCCGCGTCGCCCCCGACTTTCAAGCCTGGGAAACCGCGCTGGACAAGGCGCAGGAAGCCGAGCCGGAAAAGATCGCCGAATTGCATCTCATGCGTCGTGGCAAGATGCCCGATGGCTGGGATGCCGCCGTGCCATCGTTCGACGCCGATGCCAAAGGCATGGCGTCGCGCGATGCGGGTGGCAAGGTATTGAATGCGTTCGCCGCCAAGGTGCCCTGGCTGCTGGGCGGTGCAGCCGATCTGGCGCCGTCGACCAAGACGAAACTCAATTTTGAAGGCGCGGGCAGCTTCTCGGCGCAGGACTATGCCGGGCGCAACGTGCACTTCGGGATTCGCGAGCATGCCATGGGCGCGATCGCCAACGGCATGGCGCTGTGCTATCTGCGGCCCTATACCGCAACCTTCATGGTCTTCAGCGACTACATGAAGCCGCCGCTGCGCCTGGCCGCGATCATGGAACTGCCCGTGATCTTCGTCTTCACCCACGATTCGATCGGGGTGGGCGAAGATGGCCCGACTCACCAGCCGATCGAGCAGCTTGCGCAGTTGCGCGGCATTCCCGGCATGACGACGCTTCGTCCGGCCGACGCGAACGAGACGGCAGAAGCCTGGAAGCTGGCCCTGTCGCAAAGCGACCGGCCGTCGTCCATCGTGCTGTCGCGCCAGGCCCTGCCGACGGTGGATCGCACCCGGTACGCGGCAGCCAGCGGCCTGGCCAGGGGCGCCTATGTGCTTGCCGACGCCGAAGGCGGCGCGCCCGAGGTGATCCTGATCGGCACTGGCAGCGAAGTGTCGCTGTGTTTGCAGGCCTATGAAGCGCTCCAGAACGACGGCGTCCGTGCCCGTGTGGTATCGATGCCCAGCTGGGAGCTGTTCGAGCTGCAGGACGAGGCCTATCGCGACGAGGTGTTGCCTCCGGACGTGCTGGCGCGGGTCGCGGTTGAACAGGCCGGACCGATGGGCTGGGAACGGTATGTGGGCATGAAGGGCGCGAAACTGGTCATGAACAGCTTTGGCGCGTCGGCGCCGATCAGCAAGCTGCAGGCCAAGTACGGCTTCACGCTCGACAACCTGGTCAAGCTGGCGCACGAGCAGATCGCACTAAGGAGTTCCGAATGAGCAATCCCTTGACCGAGCTTGGCACGGCGGGCCAGGCGGTCTGGCTGGACTTCGTCAGCCGCGATTTCCTGAAGGAAGGCGGCCTGGAAAAACTGGTGCGCGAAGACGGCCTGACCGGCGTGACTTCCAACCCGTCGATTTTCGAGAAGGCCATGGGGGAGGGCACGGCGTACGACGACAGCCTGCACGCGTTCCTGAAACAGTCGGATGCAGACGTGGTCGACGTCTATGAACATCTGGCGGTAGCAGATATTCGCGCGGCAGCCGACATTCTGCGGCCGGTCTACGACCGCATGGATGGCCTGGACGGCTATGTCAGTCTGGAAGTCTCGCCGTACCTGGCGATGAACACCCAGGACACGCTCGAGGAAGGCCGGCGGTTGTGGGCGGCGGTGGACCGGCCCAACCTGATGGTCAAGGTGCCTGGCACCGAAGCCGGCGCACCGGCGATCCGCGCGCTGATCGAAGATGGCATCAACGTCAACGTAACCCTGCTGTTTTCGGTCGATTCCTACCTGGCGGTGGCCGAAGCCTATGTGGCGGGACTGGAAGCGCGCGCGGCCGCGGGCAAACCGGTACGCGGGATTGCCAGCGTGTCCAGCTTCTTCGTGAGCCGGATTGACGCGCAGATCGACAAAAAGATCGACAAGCGCCTGGCCGAGGGCGACAAGGATGCCGACGCGCTCAAGGCGCTGAAAGGCAAGGTCGCCATCGCCAACGCGAAAGTGGCGTACCAGCACTACCTGGAACTGATGCAAAGCGCGCGCTGGCAAGCCCTAGAAGCCAAGGGCGCGGCGCCGCAGCGGCTGTTGTGGGCGTCGACGGGCGTCAAGAACCCCGACTACCCCGACACGCTGTACGTCGATACCCTGGTCGGTCCGGACACGGTCAATACCATGCCGCCAAAGACCATGGACGCGTTCCGCGATCATGGCAAGGTGGCACGGACGATCGACACCGATATCGACGCCGCGCGTCGGGTCCTGGCCGACGTCGACCGTTTTGGGCTTGACTTGCCAGGCATCACCGCCGCGCTGGTGGAAGACGGCGCCCAACAGTTTTCGGACGCCGCCGATGCGCTGCTTGCGGGGGTGGCCGGCAAACGCGTCGCCTTCCTGGGTGATGCATTGAACGCGGCGACGCTGCAACTTCCCGAATCCCTGCAGAAGTCGGTCGAAGCCACCCTGGCGCGTGCGGCGCGCGAGGGTTGGACGCGGCGGATGTGGCAAGGCGATGCGACCCTGTGGACCAATACCGACGAAGCCCAGTGGCAGGGGTGGTTCGCGGCGGCCAAGGGCAAGCAGGTGGACGCCGCCGCCGTGCGCGCGTTGGCCGACGATGTCCAGCGCGACGGCTTGCGTCACGCCGTGCTCCTGGGCATGGGCGGATCGAGCCTGGGCCCGGAAGTGCTTGCGCGCACGCTGGGGTGCCAGGGCGGCGCCGAGCTGCACGTGCTCGACTCGACCGATCCGGCGCAGATTCGCACCGTCCAGTCGAAGATCGACATTGAAAAAACGCTGTTCATCGTTTCCAGCAAGTCGGGTTCGACCCTGGAACCGGAAATCCTGGCGGCGTATTTCTACGAGCAGGCAGGCCGCAATGGCAAGCAATTCGTGGCCGTGACAGACCCGGGATCCAAGCTCGAAGCGCTGGCGAAGGCCGATGGCTACCGGGCCATCTTCCATGGCGATGCCACGATTGGCGGGCGGTATTCGGTGCTGTCCGTGTTCGGCATCGTTCCTTTCGGGATCGCCGGCCATGACGTAGAACGGTTCTTTGCCGATACGCAGGCCATGGTGCGCGCCTGCGGTCCAAGCGCGCCGCCGGCCGCCAACCCGGGTGTGCAACTGGGGGTCGTGATCGGTGAATCGGTCAAGGCGGGGCGCGACAAGCTCACCATCGTTGCATCGCCCGGCATCGAAAGCATCGGCTCCTGGCTGGAGCAGTTGCTGGCGGAGTCGACCGGCAAGGAAGGCAAAGGCGTCATTCCGGTGGACGGCGAACCCCTGGCGCCGCCCGACGAATATGGCAACGACCGTATGTTTGCGTATCTGCGTGTGGCGGGCGACGACACGGCGGACCTGGATGCCAAGGTCGATGCGCTGGCCGCAGCCGGCCATCCGGTGGTGCGCATCACGCTGGCGCGTCCCGAGCTGATCGGCCAGGAATTCTTCCGCTGGGAAGTGGCGACGGCGATTGCCGGCGCGGTGATCGGCATCGACCCCTTCGATCAGCCCGACGTCGAGGCCAGCAAGATCAAGACGCGCGCGCTGACCGACGCGTTCGAACAAAGCGGATCGCTGGGCGACGCCACGCCGCTGGCCACTGATGGCTCGCTGGCCTTCTATGGCGATGCGTCGCTCAAGGCCGATGGCACTGCAGGGGGCATTCTTGCGGCCCATCTGGGACGGCTGTCGGACCATGATTACGCCGCTGTCCTCGCCTATGTCGAGCGCAACGCGGAGCATGAAGCCGTGCTGACGCGCATTCGCAAGGCCATCCGGGAAACCAGCGGCCGTGCAACCGTCGGCGGCTTTGGCCCCCGTTTCCTGCATTCGACCGGCCAGGCCTACAAGGGCGGGCCCAACTCGGGTGTCTTCCTGCAGATCACGGCGGACCCCGCCACGGACCTTCCCATCCCTGGCCGCCGCATCACCTTTGGTGTCGTGATCGCCGCCCAGGCGCAGGGCGACCTGCAAGTGTTGGTCGAACGCGGTCGACGTACCCTGCGTGTGCACATCGTCGGCGGCGACGTCGATGCCGGACTGGCCCAGTTGGCGGACGCCGTGTCCACCGCATTGGCCTGATTTCCACTTCTTCCTGGGATACCTTCATGCAACTTGGAATCATCGGATTGGGCCGCATGGGCGGCAATATCGCGCGCCGGCTGCAACGTCATGGGCACGAGACGGTCGTGTTCGACCACAACCCCGGCACCGTGCAGGAATTGACCAAGGATGGCGCAACGGGCGCAAGCGACCTGGCGGGCGTGGTGGCGGCGTTGACCAAGCCGCGCGCGGTGTGGGTCATGCTGCCCGCTGGCGACCCGACCGAAACGACCGTGGCCGCGCTGGCCGACCTGCTGGAAGCCGGCGACACCATCATCGATGGCGGCAACAGCTTCTACAAGGACGACATCCGCCGTGCGATGGGGCTCGCCAAGAAGGGCATCGACTACATCGACGTCGGTACGTCCGGCGGGGTGTGGGGCCTGGAGCGTGGCTATTGCATGATGATCGGCGGCACGGCTGAAGCCTTCAACCGGCTGGAACCTCTGTTCGACGCGTTGGCGCCGGGCTATGGCGCCATTCCTCGCACGCCGAACCGCAAGGTGGCCGAGGACCGGTCCGAACGGGGCTACCTGTACACCGGCCCGGCCGGCTCGGGCCACTTCGTGAAGATGGTGCATAACGGGATCGAGTACGGAATGATGCAGGCGTATGCCGAAGGCTTCGATATTCTGAAGATGAAGGCGTCGCCCCACCTGCCCGAAGAACAGCGCTACGACCTGAACCTGGCCGACGTGGCGGAAGTATGGCGGCGCGGCAGCGTGATCTCGTCGTGGCTGCTGGACCTGACCGCCAGTGCGCTGGCCGAGGACCAGGAACTCGCCCGCTACACCGGCGCGGTGTCCGACAGCGGGGAAGGGCGCTGGACCATCCAGGCGGCCATTGAAGAGGCCGTGCCGACCCCCGTGCTTGCCAGCGCATTGTTCGCCCGGTTCCGCTCGCGCCAGGAACACACGTACGGTGACCGCATGCTTTCTGCAATGCGTTACGGCTTTGGCGGCCACGTCGAGGTGCCCCAGTAATGGCGAAGCCGAAGACGACCAAGACCAAAAGCTCTGCCACCAAGGCGCCTGCCGCCACTCTGTTCCTGTTCGGCGCCCACGGCGACCTGGTGCAGCGCCTGTTGACCCCGGCGCTGTACAACCTGACCCGGGATGGACTGGTAGGTGCCGACCTGAGGATCGTCGGGGTGGACCACAACAGCGTGACGGACGCGGCCTTTCGCGACAAGCTGGCCAACTTCGTGCGGGCGCAGGCCGCCAAGAAGGCTGCCAAAAGCGATAGCCAGCCGCTGGACGAAGCGTTGTGGCAAAAGCTGGCCAAGCGCATTTCGTATATCGAGGGCGACTTCCTTGAAGACGCGACCTACGAGGCCGTGGCCGAGCGGATTCGCGAGTCGGGCACCGGCAACGCCGTGTTCTATCTGGCCACGTCGCCCCGCTTTTTCAGCGTGGTGGTCGAACGCCTGGGCAAGTCCGGTCTGCTGAAGGAGACCGACGGCAACTTTCGTCGGGTCGTGATCGAAAAGCCGTTTGGCCACGATCTGGCGTCGGCACGCGAACTGAACGCGCAGATCCTGGCGGTCATGGACGAACGGCAGATCTTCCGCATCGACCACTACCTCGGCAAGGAAACCGTTCAGAACATCCTGGTCAGCCGGTTTTCAAATGCGCTGTTCGAGTCGTTCTGGAACAACCACTACATCGACCACGTGCAGATCACGGCCGCTGAAACGGTGGGTGTGGAAGATCGCGGCAGTTTCTACGAGACCACGGGCGCCCTGCGCGACATGGTTCCCAACCATCTGTTCCAGTTGCTGGCCATGGTGGCGATGGAGCCGCCCGCGGCGTTTGGCGCCGACGCCGTGCGGGGGGAAAAGGCCAAGGTGATCGGCGCGATCCGTCCGCCCACGCCGGCACAGGCACGCGCCAATTCCGTGCGTGGGCAATATCGCGCCGGCACGGTCAACGGCGAGAAGGTGCCCGGCTATCGGTCGGAGCCCCGCGTGGCGCGTTCCAGCAACACCGAGACCTATGTCGCCCTGAAAGTGATGGTCGACAACTGGCGTTGGGCGGGTGTGCCGTTCTACCTGCGCACCGGCAAACGCATGAGCGTGCGCGACACCGAGATCGTCATCTATTTCAAGCCGGCGCCGTACGCGCAGTTTCGCAACCTGGGCATCGACCGCATGATGCCGAACAACCTGGTCATCCAGATCCAGCCTGACGAAGGCATGTGGCTGGCGATCCAGGCCAAGCGCCCTGGGCCGACCGTCGAAATGGAAACCGTGCAGCTTGGCTTTTCGTACGCCGACGTGTTCGAAATGCAGCCATCCACTGGCTATGAAACGTTGATCTACGACTGCCTGATCGGCGATCAGACGCTGTTCCAGCGTGCCGACAACATCGAGAACGGCTGGGCGGCCGTACAGCCCTTCCTGGATGCCTGGGCAGGGGGCGGCACGGTTGAGCCCTATACCGCAGGCAAGGATGGCCCGACGGCGGCCGATGACCTGCTGGGCCGCGATGGCCGCAGCTGGCATTCGCTCGCATGACCGCGTCAGGGGTGGGCGCCCGCCAGCTCCCTGCGATCGCCTTGCTGATCTCTGACGTAGATGGCACGCTGGTGCGTCCCGACAAGTCCCTGAGCGACGCCAACATCGCCGCCGTGGCCGCCCTGCGTGACGCAGGCGTGGCATTTACGCTGGTCAGCAGCCGGCCACCGCGGGGCATGGCGTCCGTGCTGCAGACGCTGCAAGTGTCCTTGCCCTACGCCGCGTTCAATGGCGGTGTGGTGCTGCATGCGGACGGCACGGCCGCGGTCACGCACCGGATCCCGGCCGACGCGGCGCGTGAGGCGGTCGACGTCCTGACGGCGCACGGCGTCGACACGTGGGTATTTGCCGACGACCTGTGGCTGGTGCTCAAGGACAGCGGGCGTCTCGTAGACAAGGAGGCCATGACCCTGGGCTATGGTCCGACCCGGGTCGACGACTTCACGCCCTATCTGGACCGGGTCGACAAGATGGTGGGCGCCAGCGATGATCACGCCTTGCTGGCGCAACTGGAGCAGACGCTGGCGGCGCAACTGGCAGAGCGCGCCACCGCCGTCCGGTCGCAGCCCTACTATCTGGACTTGACGGCGCCCCAGGCCAACAAGGGCAACGCCGTCGTGGCGCTGGCAAAGCTGATCGGCGTGGACATGGCGCACGTGGCCGTGATCGGCGATGCCGACAACGACGTGCCGATGTTCGGCAAGGCGGGCTGGGCGATGGCCATGGGGCAGGGCGAGGCGCGCGTACAAGCGCAGGCGGATGTCGTCACGGCAAGCAATAGCGACGATGGGGTGGCTGTGGCGATTCACCGCTACGTGCTGGGCGCCGCGTCCAGGCCTGACCTGCAAACCGGGACGGTGCCCGACAAGCCCATCGGCGCCACGCCGGCGTGACAGCCGGCGCCATCACAAAACATTTGATCGTCAGCATCCAGGAAAGCCATGGCACTTCCCCTTACCAAGATCTTCGATGATCGTCGCCAGATGGCCGACGCCTGCGCGGCCTGGCTCGTCGAACGCATCGCGCAGACGCAAGGCCGCTTTGCGATCGCGCTGTCAGGCGGGTCCACGCCGAAGCCGCTGTATGCCCTGCTTGCAACGCCGGGGATCGCGCGCCAGATTCCCTGGGACCGCGTTCATGTGTTCTGGGGAGATGAACGGTTCGTTCCTGCCGACCACCCCGACAACAACGCCCGAATGGCGCGCGAGACGCTGCTCTCGCACGTGCCCATTCCAGCCGCCAACGTGCACGCCATGCCCACTGACGGCGAGCCGGAAGCCGCGGCTGCGGCGTATCAGCGTACTTTGCAGGACTATTACGGGGCAGCGACGCTGGACCCCGCTCGGCCGCTGTTCGACGTGAACCTGCTCGGCATGGGCGACGACGGGCACACCGCGTCACTGTTTCCAGGCGCGCCGCAACTGGATGAAGCATCGGCCTGGGTGGTTGCGGTCCGGGATCAAAAGCCCGAGACGCGCATCACCTTGACCTATCCGGCGCTGGCCAGCGCCCGCACGGTGCTCTTCATGGTGGAAGGTGCCGCCAAGCAGTCCACGCTGACGCGGGTATTCGCCGGGGACAGGGCCTTGCCGGCGGCCCGGGTGCATGCCGATGGCGAACTTGTCTGGTACCTGGATAAAAGCGCGGCGCCGGTCGAAAGACTGCGCGGGGAAGAACACCGCGAGGAAGGACGGCGCGAGGAAGGACGGCCTGGAGAATGACCGCGCGGGGAATGACCGGGCGGAGCACGACCGCGCGGATCGAGGACTACGCCTTGCTCGGCGACACGCTGACTGCCGCCCTGGTGTCGCGCGACGGGTCCATCGACTGGTTCTGCGTGCCGCGCTTCGATGCGCCCGCGTGTTTCGCCGCGCTGCTGGGCGACGTCGAAAACGGCTGCTGGAAGATCGCACCGGCGGCGCCGGTGCACCGTGTCGAGCGCCAATACATCGACGGCACGATGGTGCTGCAGACGCGTTATGTCACGGACAAGGGCGAGGCCTGCATCACCGACTTCATGCCCCATGGCAATACCACATCGAGCATTGTGCGCATTGTTGATGGCGTCTCGGGCAAGGTACCGTTCGAGATGGACCTGGTCATGCGTTTCGACTACGGCAGCGCAGTGCCCTGGGTCGAGAAGGCCGATGCTCATACGCTGACGGCGGTCGCCGGGCCCGACATGCTGGTGCTGCGCACCGACGCGCCGCTGGTGCCGCAGGATCACCACACCGGCAGCCAGTTCGACGTTGGCCCGGGCGATCGGGTCGTGTTCGTGCTGTCGCACCAGCCGTCAAATGAACCCTTGCACCCAGCGTTCGATGCCGTGGCCGAGCTGACGCGCACGCAAGCCTGGTGGGATGCGTTTGCCAGCCGCTGTCCCGAGGTGGGACCGTGGAGCGCGGCAGTCAAACGCTCGCTGGTGACGTTGAAGGCCCTGACCTACGGCCCGACGGGTGGCATCGTCGCCGCGCCGACGACGTCCTTGCCGGAATGCATCGGCAGCGAGCGCAACTGGGATTACCGGTACTGCTGGCTGCGCGATGCGACCATGACGCTGTATGCCTTCATGAACCTCGGATACTTCGAAGAGGCCGGCGCATGGCGTGAATGGCTGCTGCGGTCCGTGGCGGGCAATCCGGAACAGATGCAGATCATGTATGGCCTCGGAGGCGAGCGGCGGCTGCCCGAACAGGAATTGGCGTGGCTGAACGGCTATGAAGGTTCGCGCCCGGTACGCATCGGCAACGAAGCGGCCACGCAGACCCAGCTGGATATCTACGGCGAAGTCACCGACGCGATGATGCAGGCCCTGCGGGGCGGGCTGCCTCGCCATCGTCGCAGCGCAGCCATTGCGCAGGTGATGGTGCCCTTCCTGGAAAAGGCATGGCAAGGCAAGGATCGCGGCATCTGGGAAATCCGGGGCGAGCCGCGCCACTTCACGCATTCCAAGGTGATGGCGTGGGTGGCGTTTGACCGCCTGGCGCAGGCGCCCGACGGCACGACCGACTGGCCCGCGGACGCAGGCAAGGGCGCAGGCAAAGATGCAGCCAAGGGCGCAGGCAAGGACTCGGGCAAAGACGATGCCTTGTGGCGCGCGCGCTGCCGCGCCACGGCCGACCAGATCCATGCCGACGTTTGCCGTGAAGGCTACAACATCGAACTGGGTTGCTTCGTCCAGTCCTACGGGTCGCGCGAACTGGATGCCAGCTTGCTGCAACTGGTGTTGACCGGCTTTCTGCCTGCCGACGACCCGCGCATCGTGCGGACCGTGGACGCGATCGAATCCACCTTGATGTGCGACGGCTTCGTGCAGCGCTACGCGTCTGACAGCGGCGCCGACGGCCTGCCGCCGGGCGAAGGCACCTTTCTGGTCTGCTCGTTCTGGCTGGCCGATGTCTACGTGATGATGGGACGGCGTGATGACGCGCTGGCGCTGTTCGAACGCTTGGTCGGTTTGTGCAACGACGTCGGCCTTCTGGCGGAACAGTGGGAACCCAAGGCCGGCCGCATGCTCGGCAACTTTCCGCAGGCATTCAGCCACATTGGCATCATCAACACCGCATTGAACCTGCATCGGGGTCAGACCGGCCGCGGTGGCCGGGCGCACGGGGTGAGCGATGCGGACGCGTAAGCGCGGCGTGGATCACGTGGCGGAGGGGTGGGCGCATGGGTCGGCGCAGGGACCGGCGCATAGGTCTCCGCAGGGACCGGCGCATGCTGGCGCGTAACGCGGCGCCCGAGGGCAGACGTGGACCGCGCGCAGGGCGGCTCGCCTCCTGGCTGCCGATGTTGCTGATGCTATTGCTGATGCCGATCCTGATCATGGCGGCAGGTGCGGCGCAGGCCGCCGCGGACGCGCGCGACGCCGGCACCTTGCACATCGGTTCCAAACGTTTCACCGAGTCCTACATCCTTGCCGAAATCCTTGCGCAGACGGCCGCGCCGGCGACGCGCGAGGCGCCGCGCGTGCTGCAGGGGCTGGGCAATACGGCCATCGTGTTCGAGGCGCTGCGGGCGGGCAGCATCGACGTCTATGCCGAGTACGTCGGGACCATCGCGCAGGAAATCCTGAAGTCGCAGCAGACCCTGACGCTGCCCCAGATGCGCGAACGATTGGCGCCCCTGGGGCTGGGCGTGGACGTGCCTTTGGGCTTCAACGATGGCTACGCCCTGACCATGCGCAAGGCCGACGCGGCCCGCCTGGGCATCCGGAAACTCAGCGACCTTGCGGTGCACCCGCAACTGCGCTTCGGGCTGTCCAACGAATTCATCGGACGGGCCGATGGCTGGCGGGGTCTGGCGGCCAGCTACGGCCTGCCGCAGTCTCCGACCGGTCTCGATCACGGGCTGGCCTACGACGCCCTGGCGCAGGGCCGAACCGATGTGATCGACATCTACACGACTGATGCGAAGATCGAAGCCCTGGACCTGCTGGTCCTGGTGGATGATCGCAACTATTTTCCGCGCTATGACGCCGTGTTGCTGCACCGTCTGGATGTGCCGCAGCGGTTTCCCGGGGCCTGGGCCGCCATTGGCAAGCTGGCCGGTTCGATCGATGAAACCGAGATGATCCGCATGAATGCCCGCGCCGAATTGCATGGCGTGCCGTTCGACCGGATCGCTCGCGATCACCTGGGCGGTCAGCCGGTGGACGCGGCGTCGGGCGCTTCGGGCTTCCTGGCCAAATTGTTCGGACCGGACCTGTTGCGCTTGACGCTGCAGCATCTGCTGCTGGTGGGGGTGTCGGTGCTGGTGGCATGCGCAGTGGCGATTCCTACGGGCGTGGCCGTGGCCGCCAATCCGCGCGCGCGCACCCTGGTGCTGGGTGTGGCCAGCCTGCTGCAGACCGTGCCGTCGCTGGCGATGCTGGCGGTCCTGATTTCCATGACCGGCCGGATCGGCGTGCTGCCGGCGCTGGTCGCGTTGACGCTGTATGCCTTGCTACCGATTCTGCGCAATACCTGCACGGGACTCGCCGAGGTCCCGCCAGGCCTGCGGTCGGCCGCGTTGGGCCTGGGACTGACAACCGGGCAAAGCCTGCGGCTGATCGACCTGCCGCTGGCGCGTCCGACGATTCTGAGCGGCATCCGCACGGCCACGTCGATCGCGATCGGCACGGCGACCATCGCGGCGTTTATCGGTGCGGGCGGGTATGGCGAACGGATCGTGACGGGGCTTGCCCTGAACGATCACGGTTTGCTGATGGCGGGAGCCTTGCCTGCGGCGGCATTGGCCCTGGCCAGCGAGTTGGGATTCGAAGCGGCCGCGTGGCGGCGCCGGCGCAGGCTGGCGCTTACGTCGGCACAGGACGCATCTGCAATGTCGCCACCGCGCCGCGTCCGCTAGGTCCGCAGCACAGGGTCACGTCGGCGTCCAGCTTGCGCGCGAGTGATCGCACCACCCGCATGCCCAGGCCGCGGCCGCTCTGCAAGGTAAAGCCGTCTGGCGGACCGGGGCCATCGTCGCTGACGGTCAGGCGGTCGATGCGTCCGTCATGCGCGCTCACGCTCACCCCGACATGCCCTGCGCCATGCTTGAACGAGTTGGTGACCAGTTCATTCACGATCAGGCCCAGCGATACCAGGTCGTCGGTGCCCACGTGCACGACAGGGCCCTCGACAATGACCGGCGCGCCGTGATCGAACACCCGCGAACATTCCTCGCACAGGCGGGCCAGGTAGGCCGTTGCGTCCGCGGGTTCCGCCGAATCCGCCAAATGAATGTGCTGGTGGACCCGCGCAATGGCCTGCACGCTGCCCACCGCGCGCCGAAGCGCGGCGCCCGCATCGGTGGCTTTCTGCTGCTGGCTTTGCATTTCCAGCAGCGACGAAATCATTTGCAGGCTGTTCATCACCCGGTGGTCGATCTCGCGCGCCATGATGGCGGCGTGATCCAGGGCCGCGTCGCGCTCCCGCACCGTTGCCGCCAGATCGATCGCCATCTGCTGGCTGACCTTGGCTGCTTCGCGGGTTTGCAGGAACAGGGCGGCCTGCCGCGCCAGGGACCGCAACGCCGCCAGCTGTTCGGCTTTCAACAATCGCGGCACCGTATCGATGACACACACCGTGCCCAGTACATGGCCTTCGCTGGTCACGATAGGCGCGCCGGCATAGAAGCGGATATAGGGCGGGCCAAGGACAAGCTGGCTTTCGCGAAAGCGCGGATCCACGGTCGCATCTTCCACGACCATGACGTCGGTGGGAGCAAGCAGGGCATGCCCGCAAAACGCGAGGTCGCGATGGGTCTCTTGCGCCCCCAGGCCGACCTTGGCCTTGAACCATTGCCGCTCGGTATCGACCAGCGACACCAGTGCGATCGGCGTGCCGCAGATGTGGCTGGCAAGCGCCACGATGTCGTCGTAGGCGGGTTCGGGCAGGGTATCCAGCACGTCGAGCCGATGCAGGGCATCGACGCGCGCCTGGTCTCCCTCGGGGATGGGAGCACCGCAATGAGGCATGGAGTGGGTTCTGAGAGTCGGAGGGGCTCGGCGCAGGCGCTGTAGCTTACGGGAAAACGTGTAAGCGACACGGCGCGGGTGAGTATCGCCGACCGCATGGCGCGTTGCAACCAAGGCCATCGTTGCCTGTGGCGCAAATCCCGCCGCCCCGCGCCGGCACCGAGCATACGACGCTGCCGCCGCGCTGACCGTCGTTCTCAAGGATGAGCAGGAGGGCCAGCCCCTGCGCGGTTCGGCGCCTTGCAGAGGGCCTGCCGCGTCCAGGGATGTCAGAACACGCTGTCCACCACGCTGTTCTGCTCGATCACGGCCCGCAGTGTCGTCGCCGGTTCGATCTTCCCGAACGTGCATTCCTGGTTCGCGTCGAACGGTTCGCCACTGAGCAACGGGCATCCCCCAAACAGGTCCGCCACCCAATCGACAAAGGCCCGCACCTTGGGCGACAGATGCCGGTTGTGCAGATACACGACCGAGATCGGCAGGGGCGCAGGCTGCCATTGCGACAGCACTTCGCGCAGTTCGCCCGACTGCAGATAGGGCAGGACCAGAAAGCGCGGTGACTGGATCATGCCCAGGCCCTGCAAGGCGCAATCGACATACGCATCGCTGTCGTTGACCGACACGCCGCCTTCCACCTTCATTTCGCGGACTTCACCGTCGACGATGAAGTCCCAGTCGATTGTCCGGCCCGTGCGACTTGAAAAATAGTGCACCGCCTGGTGGTGGGCCAGGTCCTCCAGGGTCGTTGGCGTGCCGTAGCGTTCCAGATAGTCGGGCGACGCGCAGGTCACGCCATGGAAGTTGCCGATGCGCCGCGCCACCATCGTCGAATCGGCCAGATTGCCGCCGCGCACGGCGCAGTCGACGGCCTCCTGCACCAGGTCCACCGGCCGGTCGGTCATGCCGATCACCAGTTCCAGATCGGGATAGCGCGAGCGGAATTCCGACAGTGCCGGGATCAGGATCTTGCGCCCGATGGAACTCGGGACATCCACCCGCAATCGCCCTTTCGGCCCGCGCGCCACGTCGCGGAACGACGCTTCGGTGTCTTCAACGTCGGCCAGAATTCGCGCGCACCGCTCGTAGTAGGCGGCGCCATCGGGCGTCAGGCTGAGCCGCCGGGTCGTGCGGTTCAGCAGGCGCACCTGCAGCAGCTTTTCCAGGTTCTGGATGGTGGTGGTGACCGTGGTGCGGGGCAGGCCGAGCGATTCGGCGGCCTGGGTAAAGCTGTTGGCATCCACGACGCGCGTGAATACCTGCATTGCCTGGAAGCGATCCATGGCGGACTCCGTAGCAGAGGAGGTCCCGGGCGCATGTGGCCGGCGGATAAGGCAGCAAAGTGGGCGCGCTTTGCTGGGTCATCCGCACAATCGAAAAGATTGTTTGCTCAGGACGAATAGTGTTGCCGAATTATAGGAGTTTATCCGGCAAGGCGAAACACCCAGAATCCGTCCATCCCAACTTGCCGGCGATTTCGCCAATTGCAATGAACAGCCTTCCGGCGTTTCCCGCCCGCGATTCGACCCCGACCGGCACCGTGACGGTCCACGCCTTCGCCATTCCCGGTCCGGCCGGCATCATCCCGATGCGCCTGTACCGGCCGGCAGGCGTGGGCCTGCTGCCGACCGTGCTGTATTTCCACGGCGGCGGTTTTGTGGGCGGTGGTCTGGACGATGCCGACGTGCCGGCGCGCTTCATTGCGCAGGCCTGCCCGGCGGCGGTGCTGACGGTGGGCTACGCCCTGGCGCCGAAGCGCCCGTTTCCGGCCGCGCCCGAAGACGCCTATGCCGCGGCCTTGTGGGCCGTGGCCCATGCGCCGGATTTTGGGGCCGACCCGCTGCGCCTGGCCGTGGCCGGTGACGACGCGGGCGGCAACATCGCCGCGTGCCTGGCCCTGATTGCACGGGACCGCGGCGTGGTGGCCGTGTCGGCCCAGGCGTTGATCGGCCCCATGCTGGACCCGAGCATGACCCGGCTGGGCGACGCGACCCGGCTCAAGTCCGACCTGACCGCCGCCGATTGCGCCGATTGCTATCGCCAATATCTGCCGCAGTTGATGCAGCGGATCCACCCTTACGCCGCCCCGTTGGAATCGCGCCGCCTGCGCGGCCTGCCGCCGGCCTGTATCGCCACGGCCGAATGCGACGTGCTGCATGTGGAAGCCGAGCGCTATGCCGCCGAACTCATTGCCGTTGGCGTGCGCACGCAGGTCGCCCGTTTTGCCGATGTGACCCATGCCGCGCTGCGCAGCCACCTGCCGGCGCTGGAAGACATCGTTCATTTTCTGCGGCGGCAGCTTGCGCTGCCCCTGCCTTCGACCGCGCCGCTGCCGGCAGGTTGATCGGCCCCCGTATTCCCTTTTTCCTTCCCGAACCCCCACCCAAGGAATCCTTATGATCAAGTTCAAGCAACGCGCCACGGCCAGTGCCGTCGCAGCGCTCATCGCCGCCGGCGGGCTGACCGCCTTTTGTGTCTACGCCGTGGCCGAGGACAGTCCAGCGCCCGTGACCGCCCCGGCTGCGCCGCAGGTCGACGTCGCCGAAGTGGTCGCCCGCCGCATCGTGGACTGGCAGAACTATTCGGGCCGCCTGGAAGCCATCGACCGGGTCGACATCCGGCCCCTGGTGTCCGGCCGCATCGTGCAGGTCCATTTCGAAGACGGCAGCCTGGTCAAGAAGGGCGATCCGCTGTTCACGATCGACCCCCGACCGTACGCCGCCGAAGTGGCGCGCGCCCAGGCCCAGGTCGCCGCCGCGCAGGCGCGCGCATCGTGGACCGGCAATGACATGGCGCGTGCCGAACGCCTGCTGGCCGACAACGCCGTGGCCCGCCGCGACTACGAAGAAAAGCAGAACGCATCGCGCGAAGCCGCCGCCAATCTGCAGGGCGCGCAGGCTGCATTGGAAGCCGCTCGCCTGAACCTGGAATACACCCGCATCACCGCCCCCGTGGCCGGCCGCGTGTCGCGCGCCGAAGTCACGCTGGGCAACGTCGTGGCCGCGGGCGCTGCATCGCAGCCGCTCACCACGCTCATGTCGGTGTCCAAGCTGTACGCGTCGTTCGACGTGGACGAGCAAAGCTTCCTGAAGTACATCAACCCGTCGCGCAGCACGTCCAAGAGCGTGATCCCGGTCCACCTGGGCCTGGCCAACGAATCGGGCTACTCGCGCGAAGGCCGCGTGGCCTCGGTGGACAACCGCCTGGATACCTCGTCGGGCACAATCCGCGTGCGGGCCGTGTTCGACAACGCCGACGGCAGCCTGCTCCCTGGTCTGTATGCCCGGATCCAGCTGGGTGGCAGCACCCCGCGTGATGGTTTGCTGATCGACGAAAAAGCCATCGGGACCGATCAGGACAAACGCTTCGTGCTGGTGGTCGACGACAAGAACCACACCGCCTATCGCGAGATCAAGGTCGGCGCCAATCAGTCGGGCCTGCGCATCGTTGAATCCGGACTGAAGGCCGGTGACCGCATCGTCGTCAACGGCCTGCAGCGTGTGCGCCCCGGCGATGCCATCACCCCGCGTGTCGTGCCCATGGCCGGCAACCCCAGTGCACCGGTCGCTGGCGACGTCGCCCGCAAGCGCGTGTGAACCTCAATAAGAAGTCATCATGAACATCTCCCGATTCTTTATCGACCGGCCGATCTTCGCGGGCGTGTTGTCCGTGCTGATCCTGCTGGCAGGCCTGCTGTCCGTGTTCCAGTTGCCGATCTCGGAATATCCCGAGGTCGTGCCGCCTTCCGTCGTGGTGCGCGCGCAGTATCCGGGCGCCAACCCCAAGGTCATTGCAGAAACCGTCGCGTCGCCGCTGGAGGAATCCATCAACGGCGTCGAAGACATGCTGTACATGCAGTCGCAGGCGAACAGCGACGGCAACCTGACGATCACCATCAACTTCAAGCTGGGTATCGACCCCGACAAGGCGCAGCAACTGGTGCAAAACCGCGTGTCGCAGGCCTTGCCGCGTCTGCCCGAAGATGTGCAGCGCCTGGGCGTCACGACTGTCAAGAGTTCGCCCACGCTGACGATGGTGGTGCACCTGATCTCGCCCGATGACCGCTACGACAACACCTACCTGCGCAACTACGCCGTCATCAACGTCAAGGACCGGCTTGCCCGGATCCAGGGCGTGGGCGAGGTGGCGCTGTGGGGATCAGGCAACTACGCCATGCGTGTGTGGCTCGATCCGCAAAAGGTCGCCCAGCGCGGCCTGACGGCCCCTGAAGTCATTGCCGCCATCCGCGAGCAGAACGTGCAGGTGGCCGCCGGCGTGATCGGCTCGTCACCCAGCCTGCCGGGCCAGCCCTTGCAGCTGTCCGTGAACACGCAGGGCCGTCTGACGACCGAAGAAGAGTTTTCCGACATCGTCTTGAAGACCTCGGACAATGGCAGCGTGACCCGCCTGGCCGATGTGGCGCGTGTGGAACTTGCAGCATCCGAATATGGCCTGCGCGCCTTGCTCGACAACAAGAGCGCGGTGGCCATCGCCATCATGCAGGCGCCCGGCGCCAACGCGCTGGCCGTGTCCGACCAGGTGCGCGAGACGATGAAGGAACTGTCGGCCGAGTTTCCCGACTCGGTCGAATACAGCATCATGTATGACCCGACGCAATTCGTGCGCGCCAGTATCAAGGCGGTGGTCCATACGCTGATCGAAGCGATCCTGCTCGTGGTGCTGGTCGTGATCCTGTTCCTGCAGACCTGGCGCGCGTCCATCATTCCGCTGGTGGCCGTGCCGGTATCGATCGTCGGCACGTTTGCGCTGATGCTGGCGTTCGGCTATTCGATCAACGCGCTGTCCTTGTTCGGCATGGTGCTGGCGATCGGGATCGTGGTCGATGACGCCATCGTGGTGGTCGAGAACGTCGAGCGGAACATTGCCGACGGGCTTACGCCAAGGGAAGCCACCTATCAGGCCATGCGCGAAGTCAGCGGGCCGATCGTCGCGATTTCGTTGACGCTGGTGGCCGTGTTCGTGCCGCTGGCCTTCATGACGGGCCTGACCGGACAGTTCTACAAGCAGTTCGCCATGACGATCGCGATTTCGACCGTGATCTCGGCCTTCAACTCGCTGACCCTGTCGCCCGCGTTGGCCGCCTTGCTGCTGCGCAGTCATCATGACAAGCCCGACTGGCTGACCCGTGGCATCAACAAGGTGCTGGGCCGGTTCTTTGCAGGGTTCAACCGCTTTTTTGGCCGCGCATCGGATCGTTATGCCACGGGCGTAAAGAGTGCCATCTCACGCAAGGGCGCATCGATGGTTGTGTACGCCGTGCTGCTTGCAGCAACGGTGGGCATCTCCTACATCGTGCCCGGCGGCTTCGTGCCGGCGCAAGACAAGCAGTACCTGATCAGCTTTGCGCAGTTGCCCAACGGCGCGTCGCTGGACCGGACCGATGCAGTGATCCGCCGCATGACCGACATCGCCCTGAAAGAGCCGGGCGTGGCCAACGCCATCGCCTTCCCGGGCCTGTCGATCAACGGCTTTACCAACAGTTCCAGCGCAGGCATCGTCTTCGTGACCCTGACGGACTTTGATGAACGCCACAAGGCCGGCCTGACCGCCGACTCCATCACCGCGTCCTTGAACAAGCAGTACGGCGCGATCAGTGATTCCTTCATCGCCGTGTTTCCGCCACCGCCTGTCATGGGCCTGGGCACGATGGGGGGCTTCAAGCTGCAACTGGAAGACCGGGGCGCGGTGGGCTATGCCAAGCTCGACGCCGCCGCGCAGGACTTCCTGAAGGCGGCCGCCAAGGCGCCTGAACTGGGGCCCGGGTTTTCCAGCTACCAGATCAACGTTCCGCAACTGGACGTGGACCTGGACCGCGTCAAGGCCAAGCAGCAAGGCGTGCCGGTCACCGACGTGTTCGACACCATGCAGATCTATCTGGGATCGCTGTACGTCAACGACTTCAACCGCTTTGGTCGCGTGTACCAGGTGCGCGCCCAGGCCGATGCGCCGTTCCGTGCCACTGCCGACGATATCCTGCAGCTCAAGACCCGCAACCGGTCGGGGGACATGGTGCCGCTGTCGTCTCTGGTCAAGGTCACGGACACCTTCGGACCGGAAATGGTGGTTCGCTACAACGGCTATACCTCGGCCGACATCAACGGCGGCCCGGCGCCTGGGTATTCGACCAACCAGGCCCAGGCTGCGATCGAACGGATTGCGGCAGAAACCTTGCCCGCCGGCGTGAAGTTCGAATGGACCGACCTGACCTATCAGCAGATCCTGGCAGGCAATGCGGGCATGTGGGTGTTCCCGATCAGCGTGCTGCTGGTGTTCCTGGTGCTGGCTGCCCTGTATGAAAGCCTGACCTTGCCACTGGCCGTGATCCTGATCGTGCCGATGGGACTGCTGGCCGCGCTGACCGGCGTGTGGCTGACCGATGGCGACAACAACATCTTCACGCAGATCGGGCTGATGGTGCTGGTGGGACTGGCGTGCAAAAACGCGATCCTGATCGTGGAATTTGCCCGCGAACTGGAACTGCAGGGCGCCAAGACCGTTGACGCGGCGATCGAAGCCAGCCGTCTGCGTCTGCGTCCGATCCTGATGACGTCCATCGCGTTCATCATGGGTGTCGTGCCGCTGGTGCTGTCGAGCGGCGCCGGTTCCGAAATGCGTCATGCCATGGGCATTGCGGTGTTCTTCGGCATGCTCGGCGTGACCCTGTTCGGCCTGTTCCTGACGCCAGTGTTCTATGTGCTGCTGCGCAAGATGAGCGGCCGTGCGCTGACCACGGCATCCCCGCACGAAGCGCCTCGCGTGGCTGCCCATGGTGCCGCGCACGGTAGCGCCCCGGTCGTCGCCCCCGCCCATTGAACCCAAGGATAGAAGCATCATGATTTCGACTCTCAAGACCGGTTCGGCGCTGCTGGCGTCGCTGCTGATCCTGGCCGGGTGCAGTGTGGCACCCGTGTACGAACGACCCGAGGTCTCGACCCCGGCCGCCTTCAAGGAAGCCGCGCCACCCATCGGCGACCAATGGAAGCCCGCCGAGCCTTCGGAAGCCGTAGCGCGCGGCGAATGGTGGACGGTGTTCAACGACCCTGTCCTGAACGCCCTTGAAGCCGACGCGCTGGCCGCCAACCAGGACCTGCAGGCCGCCGCCGCGCGGCTCGAACAGGCAAGGGCGCTGCAACGCAACGCCCAGGCAGACCGCCTGCCAACGGTCGATGCCGGCATCGGCCCGACCCGTCAACGCCCGTCGCCCGCTTCTCGCGGCCTGGGCGCCGACGCCGACACCAGCGCCACCACCTTGTGGCGCGCGCAGGCAAGCATCGCGTACGAAGCCGACCTGTTCGGCCGCGTGGCATCGAACGTGAACGCAGCCATCGCCGACGCGCAACAGAGCGAAGCCCTGTTCCAATCGGTGCGGCTGGTGCTGCAGGCCGACGTGGCCCAGGCCTACTTCCAGATCCGCGAACGCGACGCCGAACAGGCGTTGTATGCCGGCACGGTTGCGCTGCGTGAACAGACCCTGAAACTGATCCAGCGCCGGTACGACGAAGGCGACATCAGCGAACTGGACCTGGCTCGCTCCCGCAGCGAACTGGCATCGGCCCGCGCCGACGCCCTGGGCATCGAACGCCTGCGCACATCGTCAGAACACGCGCTGGCCATCCTGCTCGGCAAGACCCCCGCGGAATTCACGCTGGCGCCGCAACCGCTCACGCGCATCTCGGTCGGCGTGCCCGCCGGCCTGCCGTCGTCCTTGCTGGAACGCCGGCCCGACATCGCCGCCGCCGAGCGCGCCATGGCCGCCGCCAACGCCCGCATCGGCGCGGCCCGCGCCGCGTTCTTTCCGCGCCTGAACCTGACCGGCGCCCTGGGCTACGAGTCGTCGCAACTGGGCGACCTGTTCCAGTGGTCCAGCCGCGCCTTCCTGCTCGGCCCGCTGGTCGGCACCGCCTTGTCCATCCCCATCTTCGACGGCGGCCGCCGCGAAGCCGGCCTGGCCAACGCCCGCGCGGTGTACGAAGAAGATGTCGCGAAGTACCGCCAGACCGTCCTCAACGCTTTTCGCGAAGTCGAAGACAACCTGGCGAATCTGCGCCTGCTGGCGCAGCAGACGCGTGAGCAAGATGCGGCAGTGGAAGGGTCCACCCGGGCCGCGCGCATCGCGCAGCTGCAGTACCGCGAAGGGTCGGTCAGCTACCTGGACGTGATCGATGCCGACCGGACCGTGCTGCTGCAACGCAGGACGTCGGCCCAGCTGGATGGCGAACGGGCCCGGTCGGCCGTGGATCTGATTCGCGCGTTGGGGGGAGGGTGGTCGTTGCCTGAGGGGTGACGGGTTGGAGCGGCTTGATGGTGAAGCCGTCCTTGATCACTTCACATTCGGGTGCGGCCCGGCGTTCATCTTGTCTTGAATGGCCTGGCACCGCGCAAGCAAGTCGGTGAATGACTCGACTTCGTCGAGGAACAGGCCATCGTCGACCATGTTTTGGTAGTCGATCGACAAGGTCTTCAAAGCTTCTCCGGTTGGAACCAGGCACATTCCGCCCGACACAGCTATGTGATAGTCGATCGGCTCACCCATAGCGTCCTTCTCAGGAAAGAAGCTGCTTTTGTGAAGGGCGACGGATCGTGCGAGTTCGGCGTTGCCAATAGCAGCATCTGCAAAGCCAGCAACGTCAAGCCGCGTCACGTCATGCCAATGGCGTGCGAACCGATCTCCACCGCGAAAGGCGCCTTGCGCGCAAAAGACGTGCATGGCAGTGGCCTTTTCCCAAAAAGTCCGTTCGGCACGCATCACCTGTGGCCGTGCTTCTGGAAACGTCACTCCAGACAGGTACGGCGCCGTGTCGCAGACAATGCTGCGTTGTTCGAAAGGTTCGCCAGTCGAGCGGGCTCCAAACTCCAACATGACTGCCGACGACACGTATCCTGTGCCTGCAGCTGACGCAACATAGTCGATGAAGACTTTGTCTTCTTCGGCTCGCACCGTGGCGAGCAGCCCCTGTTGGTCAAGGTCCGTTCTGAGCGAAGGCACGACCTCTTTGGTCACCCACTCGGCCAAGCGCCCGCGTATCGCTTTGCTCCACTTCTTTTCCTGGCTCTTTGTGGCCGGAATTGGAGATCCGTCTGCAGGAAGGAGGTCGCCGGCGATGGCCCTGATGTCGTAGGTCAGATCGACATCTTCCGAAAATCTTCGAATGACGCCGTAGGCTTTTGATAGGGATGTGCCGCCCTTGAAAATCAGATGCGGGGCATACGGCGAAGCGAACAGATGCCTTAACGTCCAGACAACCCAAACGTCTTTTTCAAGCAGGTGTTGTGGGCGACCCGAAGCGTCAGCCGCTTGCGCCAGCGCGTCTGCCCTATCGCTTGCAGTCAGCGAGAAAAAATCAGCCATGAGTTACCAAGGTACTGACCTGCTGAGCCAACCATGTAGGAAGCCGCGCACGGGAGTTGGCCATTTCCGTGATGGCGGACGCAGAAAGCTTTGCGCGTAGGACCTGCAGAGCGTTTGCCGCTTTCTTGGGCCCAAGCCAGGCCAGTGCCCGTACCACATCGCCTGGAAACGTGCCCGGCAACAGAAGCTGCCACATCGGCGCATGCCGTAATTCGACCGTTTGCGCACCGAGCTTCAGGCGTCGGCTTCTTCCTGATGTCAGGTAAACCGATCGCACCGGCACTTGTGTGGTGAGACCCAGTGCGTTGGCCGCCGCTGCACCATGAGACACGATCGTTTCCCCGCGCTGATTTGCCAAACCTTCGACGATTTTGGCAGGCGACGGCGCGCGAATGCCGAAACGGCCTTCAACCGGCAGCACGTAAATACCACGGCCGGCACGAAGCAGGGCGCCGCGGCGCGCAAGTCGCGACAGCGCCTGGTCGACGGCGGCGCGCTTTCCCAGGTGCAGCAGTTCCTTCGCTGACACCGGTGTGCCTTCCGGTTGCTGGGTAGCGTGTGACAGAACCTGTTCGGCAAGCGTAATCATGGCAAGACTCCTTGTGTCAGAAGTATGATCGAATTTCTGACAAATGGCAATGTTCTCATCCTGCAGGATCTGAGCTTGAGGCAATAGTGAGCAATCACGGATATTGGCCTTTCCGAATAGACACCGTCCGCGCCGCCGGTGACCATCACCGGCTCTATGTTCATCGAACTGCTCGGGATCTGGCGAAACGCCCTCGAAGTCTGAGGCGGAGGTGTCCTAGCGCCACCCCACTGACACCGTCCTGAACATAATCTGACGCGCACCTGAATGTAGGTTTTCAGCAAATTTCAAGTGAATTTTCTGCGACGTCTCATATTCCCCAAACTGTCATACGCCCTCCATAGACTTCGTTCCGTTCAAAGCCTTTCCGCTTTCACCAAGGAACGTAACGATGGTCGATACCCTGAATCTTTCCCGCCGCAATCTGCTCAAGGCCCTGGCCGGTGCACCGCTCCTGCCGCTCGCCGGCTCCGTGTCGGCAGCGTCGCTGCTGGCTGCCTGTGGCGGCGGCGATGACAATGACTTTACGCCTGCCCCGGGCGTGACTTTCCAGTCGGCCACGTTCACGCCCATGGCGGCGCCGTCGCTGGCCAATGCCGCGCAGATGGCGACCACCACGGTCGGCTCGAGCCTCAACGTCACCTACAGCGATGGCACGACGCAGACCTACGCGCTGTCCTATCAGCCGTTCTTCATGACCGGTGACCTGGTGCCGAACGGCGCAGGCGGCACGATCCTGAGCGGTGGATATGTGGACATCAACAACCAGCCGATCATCGACCGGTCGGTGCCGGGCAAGGAGCGTCAGTTCTTTTCCGATTGCCCCGATGGCAGTTCGCTGCTGACCCTGCCCAACCCGGCAGTGCCGGGCGTGAAGGGCAACACGGTGTTCGCAGTCGTGCAGTTCGAGTACACGACGCGCGACCAGTCGCTGGCATCGACCTATGGTCAGTTGCCGTCGCCGATTGCCGTGCTGACGCTGGACCAGGACAAGACCACCGGCGCACTGACGCTGGTCAAGTATCACAACGTGGATACGTCCAAAGCCAACGGCCTGTGGATCACCTGCGGTGCAAGCCTGTCGCCGTGGAACACGCACCTGTCCAGCGAAGAGTACGAGCCCGATGCGAGCACCATCGCGACCAACGCGCAGTTCAAGGCGTTCAGCAAGAGCCTGTACGGCAATGAGACCACCGCCAACCCGTACAACTATGGCCACCTGCCGGAAGTGACGGTCAACCCGGACGGCACGGGCACGATCAAGAAGCACTATTGCCTGGGTCGTATCTCGCATGAACTGGTGCAGGTCATGCCTGACCAGCGCACGGTGCTGATGGGCGACGACGCAACCAACGGCGGCCTGTTCATGTTCTTCGCCGACAAGGCGGCCGACCTGTCGTCGGGCGCGCTGTACGTGGCCAAGTGGTCGCAGACGTCGTCGGCGGGCGCGGGCGCGGCCAAGCTGACCTGGATCAAGCTGGGCAATGCCACCAGTGCCGAGATCGAAGCGATGGCCAAGAGCCTGAAGTCGACGGACATCATGGACATCCGCACGGCCGATCCGGCAGACACCACGTTCACCAGAATCCACTTCAACGGTACGTTCAACTGGATCCGCATCAAGCCTGGCATGACGAAGGCCGCGGCTTACCTGGAAACGCATCGTTATGCCGCGCTGGTCGGTGGCAGCATGGGCTTCACGAAGCTCGAAGGCACGACCGTCAACATCAAGGACAAGGTGCTGTACTCGGCCATGTCGCGCGTGGAAAAGTCCATGGTGAAGGGCAATGCCGCGTCGACCGATGTGGCGGTGGACAAGGCGATCAGCGCTGGTGCGGTGTACGCGCTGAACATGACCTCAAACCAGAAGGACACGGCAGGCGCCGCGATCGACAGCGCCTGGGTGCCGGTCGACATGGCCGCGCCGGCTGCATTGGTCGGCGAAGACCTGGCCGCGGCAGATGCCCTGGGCAACCTGGCCAACCCCGACAAGCTGGGCAATCCGGACAACCTGAAGTTCTCGGAAACGCTGCGCACGCTGTTCATCGGTGAAGACAGCAGCATGCACGTGAACAACTTCCTGTGGGCCTATAACGTCGACACCAAGGTGCTGGCGCGGGTGCTGTCGTGCCCGGCGGGCGCCGAGTCGACCGGCCTGCATGCGGTGGATTCGATCTACGGTTTCACGTACATCATGAGCAACTTCCAGCACGTGGGTGATTGGGAAGCGGGCCTGCACGACAAGGTCAAGCCGACGCTGGATCCGCTGGTCCGCGCCAACTACAAGGACCGCTTCGGCAGTGCGGTGGGCTATTTGACGGCAGCGCCATCGGCGATCAAGCTGGCCAAGGCGTAAGGCTTGCGGAAAACGGGGACAGCCACGACGGCTGTCCCCGTTTTTTTATGCCGCCACGGATCGCATCAGGCCCCCACAGGCGCCGTCACTTTCACCGGCGACACCCGATCGTGAATGAACTGCACGATCACCGCGACGATCAGGTTGACGATCAACGCGAGCAGGCCCGTGTACATGGAGTACGGATCGCCCCCGATCACAAAGGTGTGAACGGGTTTGATGCCATCCTTGAACACCAGCCAGCTTCCGCCGAGCAGGCCGACGATCCAGCCGCACAGCAGCGCGGTGCTGCGGAAGCGGTTCATGAACAGACCCAGCACCACGGACGGGAAGGTCTGCAGGATCCACAAGCCACCCAGCAACTGCAGGTCCAGCGCGAACTGCGTGGGCAGGAACAGGATGAACACCAGCGCACCGACCTTGACGACCAGCGACACCAGTTTGGCCACCTTGGCTTCGCCCGCGGGCGTGACCTGCGGGTTGACGTAGGCCTTCCAGAAGTTGCGCGTGAACAGGTTGGCGGCGCCGATCGACATGACGGCGGCGGGCACCAGGGCGCCGATGGCAATTGCGGCAAACGCAAAGCCCGCGAACCAGGGCGGGAACAGGGCGTTGAACAGCGCCGGCACCACGTCGTTGTTGGTCTGGACCTTCAGGTTCGCGGCATGCGCCATGTAGCCCAGCAACGCGATCAAGCCCAGCAGCAAGGTGTACGCCGGCAAAAACACGGCGTTCTTGCGGATGGTGTTCGCACTCTTGGCGGCAAAGATGCCCGTCAGGGTGTGCGGGTACATGAACGCGGCCAGGGCCGAACCAAGCGCCAAGGTGGCGTAGGGCAGGAACTGTTGCGGCTGCAAGAAGAGCCCGGTCGCACCACCCTTGGCGGCAAACGCATCGCTGGCCGACGTGAACACCGCGCCATAGCCGCCCAGCCTGGCAGGCACCAGCACGATCGCCACCAGCACCACGATGTAGATCATCAGGTCCTTGACGAACGCAATCAGGGCAGGGGCGCGCAGGCCGGCCGAGTAGGTGTACAGCGCCAGAATGATGAAGGCTGCCGCCAGCGGCAATTCACCGGTCAGGCCGAGCGCCTTGATCACGACTTCCATCCCGACCAGCTGCAGCGCGATGTAGGGCATGGTCGCCACGACACCCGTGACCGCAATCGCCAGTTCCAGGGGCCGCGATTTGAACTTGCCATACACGACGTCGGCAGCCGTCACGTGCCCGGCTTTTTGCGCCACGGTCCAGAGCCGCGGCATGATCAGAAAGACGATGGGATAGACAAGAATCGTATAGGGCAGGGCAAAGAAACCATAGGCGCCCACCGCATACACCAGGGCCGGCACGGCGATGACGGTATAGGCCGTGTAGAAGTCGCCACCGACCAGGAACCAGGTGATCCAGGTGCCAAAGCGCCGACCACCCAGGCCCCATTCGTCAAGATGCTCGTGGGAGTTGGTGCCCCGTTGCCATCGCGATGCGCCAAAGCCCAGCACCGTGACCAGCACGAAGAAAAACAGGAAGACCCACAGCGCAGTCCAGTTGATCTGGGCGTCCATCATTCACCTTCCTTCTGGATATGACGGCGATACAGCAGCCAGGTAATGAACGCCGTGACGGGCACCCACGCCAGTTGATACCAGTAGAAGAAGGGGAAGCCGAACAGTGACGGCAGCTCGTGGTTGTAAAACGGTACCCAGAGCAGCCCGATGAAGGGAAGGAGAAGCAGTATCCACATGACCATGACCTTTTAAAGGGAATAGGGAAGGCAGACTGACTATGAAATCCTGCACCCAAATCGCGTGCACCTCAAAAGGTTTATTTTGTTAAGAACATTGCCGCCGCGGCTGCCGCCGAGGCGATGTTGACAGAGCCGTAGCGGACGTGGCAGATGCCCCGAACGCTGCCCCAAGGTCTGACTCGGCCTTGATGAAATCGATGAAGGCACGCAGCGGCGCGGGCACCAGCCGGCGTCCAGGGTAGTACAGAAAGGGGCCGGAAAAGGGTTGCCACCATGGCTCAAGCACGGGCTCGAGCGCGCCGCTCGCAAAGTAAGGTCGCAACCAGTCTTCGAACAGGTAGATGATGCCGCTGCCCGCGATCGCGACATCGACCGCAAGGTCCACGGCCGCGCCGATCCGCACCGTCATGGGGCCTGTCGGTTCGACGCGTACCACCTTGCCGTCTTTCTCGAATTGCCAGGCCGGCATGGACCCGCTGGGAAAGCGGCCGAGCAGGCAGTCGTGCTGCATGAGGTCATGCGGATGCGCGGGCCGGCCGCGGCGCTCCAGATACGTGGTGGAGGCGGCCGTGGCCAGCCGTTGCACGCGCGGTCCGATGGGCACGGCGATCATGTCCTGAGCCAGGCTTTCGTCGTAGCGGATGCCGGCATCGCAGCCTTCCTGCAGCAGGTCGACAAAGCTGTCGTCAACGACGATATCGAGCTTGATCGCCGGGTAGGCCGCAAGAAAGCGCGGGACGATCGCGGGCAGCACGAGGCGCGCCGCACTGATCGGCACATTGAGCCGCAAGGTGCCGGCCGGACGGCCTTCCAGTTCCTTGACGGCGTCGACGGCGGCTTCCAGTTCCGACAGCGCGGGTCCCAACCGCACGATCAGCGCCGCGCCGCTTTCGGTCGGCGCGACGCTGCGTGTGGTCCGGTTCAGCAGGCGCACTCCCAGCCGGTCTTCGAGCCGGCGTACGGCCTCGCTCAGCGCCGACGCGCTGGTGTTGAGCGTGCGGGCCGCTTCCCGGAAGCCGCCCGCGCGGGCGACGGCCGCCAGGGCAGCCAGATCATTGAGGTCGATTTTCATTGTCCGGAATATCGCACAGCCCGTGCGGATTGTGTTGGATTATCAAACGGCACTGGCGCCGCTATCGTGAGGTCCTGCCTGGCTTTCAACCGATCCGGCTTCCTTCTGGTGGAGTGCATCATGTCCTTTTCTTCTTCGTCTTCCGTGTCGAACGCGTCGCAGTTTTCCTTGGGCGGCCGTCAGGTCGGCCGTCTGGGTTATGGCGCCATGCAGCTCGCCGGCCCCGGCGTGTTCGGCCCGCCCCGCGACCGCGACGCCGCCCTTGCCGTGCTGCGTGAGGCGCTGAACCAGGGCGTCAACCACATCGACACCAGTGATTTCTACGGCCCGCATATCACCAACCAGCTGATCCGCGAGGCGCTGCGCCCGTATCCGCATGATCTGGTGATCGTGACCAAGATCGGCGCCCGGCGTGACGAGACGGGCGCCTGGCTGCCGGCGTATTCGCCCGAAGCGCTGACAGCCGCCGTGCATGACAACCTGCGCAATCTTGGACGGGACACGATGGAAGTCGTGAACCTGCGCATCATGTTCGATGTGCATGGCCCGGCCGAAGGGTCGATCGAAGCGCCGTTGACCGCGCTGGCCGAACTGCAACGCCAGGGCTTGGTCAAGCACATTGGCCTGAGCAACATCACGCCGACGCAGCTGACCGAAGGCCGCACAATTTGCGATATCGCGTGCGTGCAGAACCACTACAACCTGGCGCATCGCAATGACGACGCCATGATCGACACGCTGGCCGCCGGTGGCATTGCCTATGTGCCGTTCTTTCCGCTGGGTGGCTTCTCGCCTCTGCAGTCGGGCACCTTGAGCGCGGTGGCGGACCGTCTGGGCGCCTCGCCCTTGCAGGTGGCGCTGGCATGGCTGCTGCAGCGTTCGCCCAACATTTTGCTGATTCCGGGGACGTCGTCGGTCGCGCATCTGCACGAGAACATGGCGGCAGGAAAGCTGGTGTTGCCGGCAGATGCTGTCAACGAGCTGAACGGCATCGCCGCCACGGGCGGTCAGGTGTAAGCACGCATGGCCGCTCTTCCCAACACGCGGCGCGCTGAATTAACGTACGTGGCTTGTCCTTCCATGCCACTCGGAGCGCTCCACCATGCAAACCACCCGACTCGGCGCGACCGGGCTGACCGTCTCGCGCCTGTGCCTGGGCACCATGACCTTCGGCCTGCAGACCGAAGCCGCTGTTGCCCATTCCATACTCGACAAGGCCGCCGGGGCGGGGGTCAACTTCATTGATACCGCCGACGTTTACCCCTTGGGCGGCGGCCTGCGCACCGTGGGCACGACCGAAGAGATCGTGGGCCAGTGGCTGGAAGGGCGCCGCGACCAGTTCATCGTCGCAACCAAGGCGGTCGGCAAGATGGGCAGCGCGCCCTGGCAACAAGGTGCGTCCCGCAAGCATTTGCTTGACGCCATCAACGATTCGCTGCGCCGCCTGAACACCGATTACGTCGATCTCTATCAACTGCATTCCGACGATGTCGACACGCCGCTGGACGAGACGCTGGAAGCGCTCGATATCATCGTCAAGCACGGCAAGGCTCGCTACATTGGCGTGTCGAATTTCCTGGCCTACCGGCTGGCGCTGGCGCTGGGCCGCTCGGATGCGAAATGGCTGACGCGCTTTGTCTCGGTGCAGCCGCGCTACAGCCTGCTGTTCCGCGAAATCGAACGGGAACTGCTGCCGCTGTGCGCCGAGGAAAAGCTGGGGGTGCTGTCGTACAACCCGCTGGCAGGCGGATTGCTGACGGGCAAGCACCGCTTCGATACGGGGCCGACCGAAGGCAGCCGTTTTACCCTGGGCACCGCGGCCGAGCGCTACCAGGAACGCTACTGGCATCAAAAGCAGTTCGGAACCGTGGCCAAGCTGAGTGACGCCGTGGCCGGCGCGGGCGTGTCGTTGACAACCGCATCGATCGCCTGGGTGCTGGCCAACCCGACCATCAGTTCGGCGATCATCGGCGCGAGCCGGCCCGAGCAGCTGGACGCGACGCTGGCTGCTGCCGACATGACGCTGGACCCGGCGCTGAAGGCGCAGCTCGATGACATCACCCATGAATACCGGTACGGCGACGCCGCGCGCTGATGCGGTCTCGGTAGCAGGCGAGCCGGGCGTGCGGCGGCCCGACATCCTGCAGGGTGGCCTGCAGGGTGGCCATCACGACGACCCACGCTCGGCCGAGCGCCGTGCGCGCCGCGCCATTGCGCTGTTCGAAGCAGCCAAGGGTGCTGCGGCGTTTGCTGGCGGCGTGGGACTGCTCAGCCTGGTGCATTACGACGTGCGCCACCTTGCGAACGAATTGGTGGGCCACTTCGGCTGGAATCCGACATCGGGATATCCAGCCATCTTCCTGCACTATGCCGATGTGCTCGAAGACGCCAACCTGCGGACGATCATGGCGATCGTTGCGGCGTACATCCTGATCCGCTTTGTCGAAGCCTTCGGACTGTGGCGGGATCGGGCCTGGGCGGAATGGCTGGGCGCGGTATCGGGCGGCATCTACGTGCCGTTCGAACTCAAGCATTTCATTGCGCACCCGACGGTGATCAATTTCGTGATCCTGGCGATCAACGTCGTGGTGGTGGTGTTCCTTGCGTGGCAGTTGTGGCGGCGTCGCGGTCGGCAGGACATGCCTGCGGCTGCCTAGCTTGTCGTTGACATGCACCGGCTGCGCCGGTCCTTTGTGTGTTCTGGAGTCGAGACGATGCGTATCGTGATGGTGGTGGCCGGTGTCGTGCTGATGGCGCTGGGGTTGATCTGGTTCCTGCAGGGCATCAACGTGCTGCCCGGCAGTTTCATGACCGGGCAGATGCAGTGGGCGATCTATGGCGTCATCGCGTTCGTAATCGGTCTCTTTCTGTTCGTGCGAGGCCGGCGCCGCATTTCATAACGATGCATCTGGCGGCGATGCATCTGACCGTGCCGGACCTCACCGCATGGCCCGGCTGCGCGCATGGAAGAGTGCGCTCTCGCACCCGATGAGCGGGAAACGCCCGCGCTGTCCGGGCCAAGCTGTCCGGCCGCCATCGGCATCGGGGTAGGAGCCCGCGGGGTCGGCACCCGCACCGTGCATTGGCACCTGCCCCGACGCCGTCGGGCACACCGCATGCGTACACGCTCACGTTTTCGTGTCCGCGTGCCGCAGCGTTGCCATGCCCGATTTTCAGCTTACCGACATACACCGAATCCTGTTCGGTAATGCGCCCCCGACCTTTTTGATTGAAGCGGCGATCCGCACGTCACTGACTTATGTGCTGCTGGTGGTCGTCATGCGTCTGCTGGGGCGTCGGGTGGCCGCGCAATTCACCTTGTTCGAAATCTCCATCGTGGTGACCCTGGCAGCCGCCATTGGCGTGCCCCTGCAGTCGGGCGATCGGGGCCTGCTGCCGCCGCTGATCATTGCGGTGGTGGTCATCGTGCTGCAGCGGCTGGTCATGCGGATCGGGATGCGCCACCGGCGTATCGAAACCGCCATCTCCACCGACGTCGCGCCGCTGATACGCCAAGGCGAACTGCTGATCGACGGCATGGCCAGGACGGTTGTCGGTCGCAACAAGCTGTTCGAGTTGTTGCGGCTGCAGGGCTTTCAGCATCTGGGCCAGATCAGCCGCGCGTTCCTGGAACCATCGGGCAGCCTGTCCGTCGTGCCCGCGGAAGCCTGCCGTCCGGGGCTGTCGGTCCTGCCCGAATTTGACGACACGCTGCAGCAGGAAGCCCGCGTCGACGTGCACTGGGCTTGCGGCTGTTGCGGACGGCTTGTCGAGTCGGACCCTGCGCCGGTGTCCGATTGCGCCAGCTGCCATCAGCACACCTGGACGCCCGCCGTCCTTGAACTGAAAGCATAGGAAGCCCGATGCTGAACTGGCAGCAGATGTTGATCGGGGATGCCCCCTGGCCCTTCCTGATCGAAGTGTTGTGGCGCGCAGGGGTCATGTATGTCCTGTTGCTGGTGTTCATGCGGCTGATGGGCAAACGGTTTGCGGCGCAGCTGACCACCAACGAACTGGCAGTCGTCCTGATGTTGGGCGCGGCCATCGGCGTGCCGATCCAGGTGGTGACGCAGGGCATTCTGCCTGCCGTGATCGTGCTGGCCATCACGACGGGACTGCAACGTGGGCTGGCGTGGCTTTCGTTCAAGAACCGCAAGCTCGAGGCCCTGGCGCAAGGCGATGTGTCGATGCTCGTCCAGGACGGCCGCTATCTGCTCGACAAGCTGAACGACCTGCGCCTGTCGCGCGAGATGCTGGCGTCGGAGCTTCGCGCCTTGAACGTGCAACACCTGGGCGAACTGCGGCGGGTCTATGTCGAAGCGTCGGGCGGTCTGTCTTTGGTCAAGTTTCGCGAACCGCGCCCGGGGCTATCGCTGTCGCCTGACACCGGCGGCGCCAACGATGACCACCTGCAGCTGCCGGATCTGCGCGCCTGTTGGCGTTGCGGGCATGTCGAGGCGCCCACCGAAAAAGGCCTGGGCGCCTGTGTGTTCTGTGGCTGCGATCAGTGGCGCGCGGCGGTCCGCAAAGCGGTCGCGCCCACGCGCCAGACGTCGACGGATGACGACGCACACGATGACACGAATGCCGACACTCAATCCGACACCAAAGCCGACCGGCGCAAGCTGGCCTGACCCTGCCACAAACCGTTGTGCAAAGCCCGGACGCTTCCTATAGAATCTGCGCACTGCGTATATTCTTCCGGGTGCCCCATGGATCTCCAACAGCAGACTTTCCTGCGTGACGCGATGCGTCGCCTCAATATGACGCGCGATGCGTTTGCTACCCGGATTGGCGTCAGCCGCCGGGCGCTCGACACCTGGCTGCTGCCGGAAGACTCGCAGGAAAGCCGGCAGATGCCGGAGATCGTGCAGCGCTTCACGGCCGAAATCCTGAGCACTGCCGAGCTGTCGGCCGACTCTACGCCTAGCGTACATACCGGTGCATTGCGTGACCGCATGCTGTTCGAAGGGCGGCCGCAGCTGCTGTCTGTGGACCAGTTCACCCGCGAATCGGTTGAAGGGCTGTTCCGGGTCGCCGACGTGGTGCAGCCGATCGCGCGTCGCCAGAAGGTCTCGCGGGTGCTCGAAGGCGCGGTGCTCGGCAACCTGTTCTTTGAAGCCAGCACGCGCACCCGGGTCAGCTTCGGCGCCGCGTTCTGCCGTCTGGGCGGATCGGTGTGCGACACCACCGGCTTCACCTTTTCGTCCATGGCCAAGGGCGAGTCGATCTACGACACCAGCCGGGTGATGGCAGGCTATGTCGACGCGATGGTGGTGCGGCATCCCGAGCAGGGTTCGGTCGCGGAGTTCGCGCGCGCCACCAACATTCCGGTGATCAACGGCGGCGATGGCCCTGGCGAACATCCAAGCCAGGCGCTGCTGGACCTGTACACCATCCAGAAGGAATTCGCGCGGCTGGGAAAGATCGTGGACGGGGCGCATATCGCACTGGTCGGCGACCTGAAATACGGCCGTACGGTGCATTCGCTGGTCAAGCTGCTGGCCCTGTACCGCGGCCTGAAACTGACGCTGATCGCGCCGACCGCGCTGGAGATGCCCAGCTATATCATCGAGCAGATTTCGCGCAACGGTCATGTGATCGAGCAGACCGAATCGCTGACCGAAGGCTTGAAGGGCGCAGACGTGGTTTACGCGACACGCATTCAGAAAGAGCGCTTCGTGAACGAGTCGTTCGAAGGCTACAAGCCCGATTTCCAGATCAACCAGGCCTTGGTCGAAACGGTGTGCGGACCCGATACCCTGGTCATGCACCCCTTGCCGCGCGACAGCCGTGAAGGCGCCAACGACCTGAGCACCGACCTGAACCAGGACTCTCGCCTGGCGATTTTCCGTCAGACCGACAATGGCATTCCGGTGCGCATGGCGATCTTTGCCGTGCTGCTCGGTGTCGAAAATCAACTGCAGCACTCGATGCGCGACGCCAGCTGGCGTCCGCCCGCGTACGTGGGTGTCGACGACGCCCCGTTCCACGGCATCGACTGACCCGGGCGAGGCGCGCGCCATGGTGGCCGCGGCCGTCCCGGATCTGCCGACCTTCAATACGTCGGCATTCGGGGGCGACGATGCATCGTTCTATTTCGACATGGTCCGCCTGCAGGACCGTGCGGATATCCCGCGCACGTTCGCCCATCGGCATGACTACTATCACTTGCTGTGGATGACGCAGGCGCAGGGCGTGCATCTGCTCGACTTCGTGCCGCATCCCGTACAGCCGCGCACGGTGTTTTTTGTCAGTCCGGCGCAGATCCATTCGTGGACGTCGTCCGTGCCGCCGCGCGGTTTCGTGATGAACATCAGCGCGGACCTGTTCCTGCAGATGTTCCCGCGTGCCGACCTGGCCGCGCAGTTTCCTTTTTTTGACGTCGCCAGCGGCCAGCCCGCGCTGTACCTGTCTGCCAGCCAGCATGACGACCTGCTGCCGCTGGTAGAGGCGATCGAGGCCGAGTACCTGGGGGAGGGCGATGGCCGCCTGGATATCGTCCGATCCTATCTGCTGATCCTGCTGACGCGGCTGCGCCGCCTGGCCCGACCGCCTGCAAGCCAGGAGGGCGTGTCGGCGCAGGGGGTCAACCTGGCCAGGCGATTCCAGCAACGGGTCGACCAGCACTTTCTGGACTGCCTGCCGGTTACGGCATATGCCAGTCAACTGCACGTGACCGAACGGCAATTGAATGACGCCGTCAAACGCGCCACCGGCCGGACCGCGGGGCAGGTGATCCAGCAGCGCGTGCTGCTGGAGGCCAAGCGTTTGCTGTCGCTGACAGACCTGGGGATTGCCGAGGTCGCGTATCGACTGGGCTATGACGACCTAGCGTACTTCTGCCGCTTCTTCAAACGGCACACACAGACGACGCCGGGGGACTTTCGCAAGCGGCATGCTCGGCCGCCGGATGGGGCAGGGTGTTAGGACCGGGGTCCGTGGAAAAGTACCGATCATTCTCGTTTTCGTCCTAACGCGTGCGCGCCGGGATTCCGTACAGTCTGGACACACACACCGACGCGCGGCTTGCCGCAGCGACGGATTTCCAAGACCGGAGACGAAACATGCCCCAGACCCTGCGCACCCGCGCCCCTTCTTCTTTCGCCACGCGTTCCTCCACCGACCGGGTGCCGGCCCGCGGCGCGATGACTCGCCGGGTCGTGTGCGCGGCGCTGCTGTCGTCGCTTTTTGCAGTGCCGTTTGCGGCCAGCCATGCACAGGGCCGCGGCGATTTCCCGAATCGGCCGCTGCGTATCGTGGTGCCCTTTGCGCCCGGCGGCGCGACCGACATCATCGCGCGCACCGTGGCCCAGAAGATGGCCGAGCGCATGGGTCAGCCCGTGGTGGTGGAAAACAAGGCAGGCGCGAATGGCAACATTGGCGCCGCGCAGGTCGCGCGGTCGGAAGCCGATGGCTATACGCTGCTGATGGCGACATCGGCCCACGCCATCAACCAGACCCTGTATCGCAAGCTCGACTACCGCATTACCGATTTCGCCGCGCTGTCCAACCTGGCGTCGGTGCCGCTGCTGCTGGTCGTCAACCCGACCGTGCCGGCCAAGACGCCCAAGGAACTGGCGGCCTATGCGCAGCGCCCGGCTGCGCAGGTCAATTTTGCGTCGGGCGGCACGGGCACCGCCGCGCACCTGGCGGGTGAACAGTTCAATACCCTGGCCGGCGTCAAGATGGCCCACGTGCCCTACAAGGGCGGATCGCAGGCGCAAAACGACCTGATCGGCGGCCAGGTGCAGGCCATGTTCGCGAACCTGCCCGAAGTGCTGCCGCAAGTGTCGGCCGGCCGGCTGCGTCCCCTTGCCCTGACCGGCGCGACGCGCCATGCCAGCCTGCCCGATGTGCCTACCTTTGCCCAGGCCGGGTATCCGGGGCTGGACGCCAAGTCCTGGTTCGGCCTGTTCGCCCCGGCCGCCACGCCGCCCGCCATTGTCGCGACCCTGTCGAACGAGATCGCCGCGGCCGTACGTGACCCTGCGGTGCAGGCGCGCCTGAAAGAGCTGGGCGCCGAGCCGATCGGCGACAAACACGACGCGTTCCAGGCGTACGTGGCGCAGGAAGTCACGCGCTGGGGCGGTCTGGTCGAGCGTTCCGGCGCCTCGGCGGATTGACGACGCGCGATCGCCGCCGGGTCCGCGCGGTCCGACCCCTGGCGCAGGCCCGACCGACGCAGGGATCGCGCCGCTTCACGCATTTGCCTTCATCGCTTTTGATGTATCCCTTTGACTGACAAGGATTGCCCATGTTCTACGACGTCCGCACCTACACCTGCCATCCGGGCACGATCAAGAAGCACCTGGCCATGTACGCCGAACACGGCTTCGATACGCAGCGCAAGCATCTGGGCGACCCGGTCGTCTACGCGCAGACTGAGACGGGCAACGTGAACAGCTATCTGCATATCTGGCTCTACAAAGACGCCGCCGACCGCGCCACCCGCCGCGCCGCGCTGCAAGCCGATCCGGCCTGGCACGTCTACATGGCCAAGAGTGCCGAAGCCGGCTGGCTGATCTCGCAAGAAAACCGCCTGATGACGCCCACGCCGTTCTTCAAGCGCTAAGACGATTTCGTCCGGCATGTGGATGACGGCGGTGGTGCAGGCGCGCTTGGGTAGGTAATAATGTGGTGGTGCCGGCGGGGTAATCGAGGCGCCTATGCCGCCTGCTCCCCCGTTCGCCAACGTCAGCCTGCCAGGGATCCCTATGCGACCGTCCGTTGTGCTCGATATGAAACGAAGCGCTGTGCGTGAAGCCGTCGCTCGCTTTCGGACCGCTAACCCCCGCGTGTTCGGTTCGGTGCTGCACGGCACGGATCGCGAAGGCAGCGACCTGGACCTGCTGGTAGATGCGCTGCCGGGCGCGACGCTACTGGACCTTGGCGATCTCGAAGAGGAACTTTCGGTATTGCTCGGCGTGGACGTCGATTTGCTCACCCCTGGCGACCTCCCCAGCAAGTTCCGGGACAATGTGCTTGCTGAAGCCAAGCCGGTATGAGTCACCGTAGGCTGAGCGATTACCTCGACCACATCGAGCAGGCAGCACTCGATGCGCAAAGCTTTGTCATAGGGATAGACGAGGCCGGCTTCTTGACGGACAAACGCACGCAACAGGCGGTCGTCATGAGCTTCATCATCATGGGTGAGGCTGCCACAAGGTTGATGGACGGCTATCCTGAATTTGCTCAGACCCGCTCTGAAGTACCTTGGCGCAGTATGCGCAATATGCGCAACCGAATGGCACACGGCTATTTCGATATTGACCCCAACGTTGTGTGGGACACGCTACGGAACTGGGTGCCCGGCTTGCTCGAGCAACTGACCGCCATTCGTCAGTCAGGCGTCGTGGAAACTCCGGACGACCCGACAGGCACGGGCAGCTGACCGCTGCCCGTACAATGGCCGATTCGCGGACTGATCCGCGGCGCTCTCGAAGGATGCAGGCCATGCTGGGCAATACTGAAGTCGTCGACTATCTCAATACGCTGCTGGCGGGCGAGCTGGGCGCGCGGGACCAATATTTCATCCACTCGCGCATGTATGACGAATGGTCGTACAAGAAGCTGTACGAGCGTATCAATCACGAGATGGCCGACGAGACGTTGCATGCCGATGCCTTGATCCGCCGCATCCTGATGCTGGATGGCACGCCGGACATGCGGGTGGCCGCGGTGCGCGTCGGCAAGACGGTGCCGGAAATGCTGCGCTTTGACCTCGACGTCGAAGAGGAAGTGCGGACGGCCTTGCGCGAAGGCATCGTCATCTGCGAACGCGTGCGCGACTTCGTCACGCGCGACATCCTGCTGGCGCAGCTGGGCGATACCGAAGAAGACCACGCGTACTGGCTGGAGCAGCAACTGCGTCAGATCACCATGGTGGGTCTCGAAAATTATCTGCAAGCGCAATTGAAGGCGACTGAAAGCGATTCCGCTGTCTGAGTCACCGAAGACGCCACGGCTGCGCACGCACGCGGCAAAGCGTCTTGTCGCTGCATGACGCAGGCCGTGCGAAGGCGCGAGCGCGTTCATGCAAGAAGGCCTGATCGCCGTGGCGAACCGGCAAGGTCCCCGACATCTGGCCCGGCGTAAGATGATCGGCTTCCGATCCCGCGCCGCCCACCGCCATGTCGACCCGTTCCGCGCCACCGCTGCCTGACGCTTCCCTGGCGACCCCCACCTCTTGCTTCCCCCCCGATCCGGCGCCCCGGGCGTCGCCCAGCGCGCGCGACCTGTTCAAGGTCTTTGCCATGATCGGATTGACCAGCTTTGGCGGAGGCCTGAGCGGCTGGATGATGCGCGAAATCGTGCAGCGCCGCGGCTGGCTGACCGAGGCGGACTTTCTTAGCGGCCTGGCGCTGGCGCAGGCTTTTCCAGGTGTGAACGTCGTCAACCTGGCGATCTGGCTCGGCTTTCGTCTGAGGGGCGGGCAGGGTGCGCTGGCCGCGTCGCTCGGACTGGTGCTGCCGCCGATGGCGGTGGTGCTGGTGCTCGCAGGCGCATTCGCCCAGGTCGCGCACATTCATGCGGTGCATGTCGGACTGGCCGGCATCGCGGCCGCGGCGGTAGGGCTGTCCTTGCAGACCGGCCTGCGTGCGGCGCGGCGGGCGGCCCGCGACTGGTTGCCGCTGCTGTTCATGGTGGCGACTTTTGTTGCGATCTTTGTGCTGCGCCTGCCGTTGTTGTGGGTGGTGGGCGCCCTGGCGCCGGTATCGATCGCAACGGCGTACCTGCGCCTGCACGGCAAGGCGGCGGGCTGATGGGCCGCGCGATCGTTGAACTCTTGCGCGTGTTCCTGCCGCTGTCTTTCCTGACCGTGGGCGGCGGGCAAAGCGTCGTTGCCGACATTCACCGCCAATCGGTCGACGTGTACGGCTGGATGAGCAATGCGCAGTTCCTGGACCTGTTTGCGTTGTCGCGCCTGGCGCCAGGGCCGGGCTCGCTGCTGGTCACCCTGGTGGGGTGGCAGGTGTCGGGGCTGGTGGGCGCACTGGTGGCGTCATTCGCGATCTTTGTGCCGTCGTCCATCCTGGTCTACGGTCTGGCCCATGTCTGGACGCGGCATGCCGGCCGGCCCTGGATCCGTGCGATCGAAGCCGGGCTCGTGCCGGTCGCGGCCGGCATGGTGCTGGCCGCGTCGTGCACCGTGTTGCGCGCAGCCGAGGGCGGCGCCTGGGCATGGGCCGTGGCGGGCGCATCGACCCTGGCGCTGATGCTGACCAAGGTCAATCCCTTCCTGATGCTGGGTTTGGGCGCGCTGGTGTTCTTGATCGTGCTGTAGCATTCCGGCTGGCGGTCTGCTTACGTGGTCTGCTTGCGCAATGGCCGCAGTGGCAATGGCCGACTCCGTAAAGGCCGACCCGCTCCTTCACCCGACCCGTTCATCCCCCACGAGGACTCTTCATGCTCTACGACGTTCGCACCTACACCTGCAAACCCGGCACCATCAAGAAGCATCTGGCGCTGTACGAAAGCCTGGGCTTTCCTGTTCAAAGCAAGCATCTGGGCCAGCCGCTGCTGTACGCGGTGACCGAGACGGGCAACGTGAACAGCTTCCTGCACATCTGGGTCTATCAGGACGCCGCCGACCGCGCTGCCCGCCGCGCCGCGATGCAGGCCGATCCGGCCTGGCATGCCTATCAGGAAAAAAGTGGCGAAGCCGGTTATCTGATCTCGCAGGAAAACCGCCTGATGACGCAGGCGCCATTTTTCAAACCGTGATCGAGGAGAAAGCCGGGCCCGGGTCGCAGGGCGCCACGCTGCGGCGTTCTGCCGCGGCGTTCCGCCACTAGGTTCCGCTGCGACGCGACCCGACTCCGGTCTAGCGCGCCGGCGACTGGGTCAGTGTCCAGTCCACCACTTGCGACGACAGGGCATCGGCCGCCTGGCCGAATGCCGTCACCACTTCCGGCACCTTGCTGCCGTTGACCGGCTGCATGACGACAAAGCTGCGCGACGCCACGATGCGCCGCGTGCCGGTGCGCACCAGCCGCGCATCCAGGCGCAGCGCCACCACGGGCTGCGCACCCTGGTATTCCACCTGAAACGATCGCAGGTCGCCGGCCAGTTCCAGGTCGGCGTGCGCGGGCGCGTCATCGGTGCTGAGGGCACTGATGCGGCCATCTTCCATGAAGGCGGCGGTCAGGCGATTACGCCACAGGGCCGGGGCGGGATCGCTCCACCGCACGGCCTGGTAGGCGTTGACCTGGTTGGCGTCACGCAGCACCAGGATCCGCGGGCTGTCCGTCACGGCGCTGCTGGATGGCTTGACGACGCGCAAGGCCCAGTCGGCGCGGCTGACGGGGGTGGTGGGGGTGGTGGGGAGTCCGGCGTTTGTGGCCGAAGCAGGCCCGGCGGTGGTGGCCGCCGGAGGCCCGACGCGTGCCGCCGCCGTTGACGCCGCAGTTGCCGCAGCGCGGGCCGTCGGCAATTGATAGATCGTGACCGGCTCGGCATCGGGCAACACGGAGCAGGCGCCCAGCACCGACGCCATCGTCACGGCAGCGATTCCCGCGTGAATGGCGCGTTGGAGGGACAGGGGTTTCATCGCAGTCATCATGGTTGGAATTCCTGAATGTTTTCGCGGCCCAGCAGATAGTTGGCGGGGTTGTCCTCAAGCCGGCGGGAAATCCCCCGCAAGGATGCGAGCGTCGTGCGCAGCTCGGCGATCGCCGGCCCCAGCTCGGCCAGACCCTGCGCGCCACCGGTCAGGGCGTCGCGGTTGTCCGTCAGCAATTGTTCAAGCGTGGTGCCCGTGCGTTCCAGCGACTGCATGGCTTTTTCGGCGCTGCCCAGCGTGCGCGCGCCGTCTTGCCTCACCAGGGTGTCGGCGCTGTTCACCAGGGTGCCGGCTTGCGCCAGAGATGCCGTCGCCTGGCGGCTGGCCAAAGTCATCTGCTGCACCAGTTCGCGCAGGCTGTCGCCTTGGGCGGTCATGGTGTTCGATGCCTTGTCGATGTTTTCCAGGATGTGGCTGACGCGCTTGCCGTTCTCTTCGGACAGCAGCGTCTTGGCGCTCGCCAGGATCTCGTTCACGTTGATCAACAGGTCTTCGCCACTGGTCAGGAACTGGTTGATCGGCGACGGCACCGCGATGATGATCGGGTCCTCGCCGTCTGTGCTTTCCAGGCGCGGGCTTTCGGGGGAACCGTTGCTCAACTGGATCACCGACGTGCCCGTGATGCCGGTCAGCGCCAGCCGCGCGCGGGTGTCCTGCTTGATCGGGACATCGCCTTCAATCCGCACGCGGGCCAGCACGCGGCGTGGGTCTTTGGGGTCCAGGGTCAGACGCACCACGTCGCCGATGGTGATGCCGCTGTACAGCACCGAACTGCCGCGCGTCAGGCCGTTGACCGCTTCATTGAAGACAATGTTGTAGTAGTGGATTTCGCGGTCGCGATGCGACTTGCTCAGCCACAGCCCGAAGGCCAGTGCCGCTGCGGCGATGGCCACGGTAAACAGGCCGATCAGCACGTGGTGCGCTCGGGTTTCCATCAGCGTTGCTCCAAGGGGTCAGCAGGTGGGGAAGGGTCGGTCGCAGCCGTCTGCGCCGCCCGGCCGCGCGGGCCATGAAAGTAGTCCTGGATCCAGGCGTCGTCGGTGGCGGCGACGGCGTCGATGTGGTCGTTCACCAGCACCTTCCTGTTCGACAGCACGGCCACCCGATCGCAGATGGCGTACAGGGTATCCAGGTCGTGCGTCACCAGAAATACCGTCAGGCCCAGCGCGTCGCGCAGGGTGACGATCAGCCGGTCAAACGCGGCGGCGCCGATCGGATCCAGGCCGGCTGTCGGTTCGTCCAGGAACAGGATCTCGGGATCCAGCGCCAGGGCCCGTGCCAATGCGGCGCGCTTGACCATGCCGCCGGAAAGTTCCGAGGGCATCTTGGCGCCCGCTTCGGGCGGCAGGCCGGCCAGGGCCAGCTTGACCTCGGCCAGGTGCTCGGCATCGTCGCGCGACAGCCCGGCGTATTCGATCAAGGGCAGCGCCACGTTCTCGGCCACCGTCAACGATGAGAACAAGGCGCCGCGCTGGAACAGCACGCCAAAGCGCCGTTCGATCCGTGACCGCGCGTCGGCGTCCAGCGTCATCAGGTCGCCGCCCAGGACGTGCACGCTGCCCGATGCTGGCCGCTGCAATCCGATAATCGTACGCAGCAGCACCGACTTGCCCGTGCCCGAGCCACCGACCACGCCCAGCACTTCGCCACGCCGCACGTCCAGATCCAGGTCCTGGTGCACGGTCTGCGTGCCGAAGCGGTTGGTCACGCCGCGCACGGCAATGATGGTATCGGCCGTCGTCACCATCCCATCTCCATGTAGAACAGCGCCGCGATGGCATCGACCAGAATCACGATGAAAATGCATTGCACGACGGCCGACGTGGTGTGCTCGCCCACCGACTGCGCACTGCCGCTCACCTTGAAGCCTTCCAGGCAGCCCACGATGGCGATCAAGAAGGCAAAGATCGGCGCCTTGGCCATGCCCAGCAGAAAGTGCCGCGCTTCCAGGTTCTGGTGCAGGATGGACAGGAACATGCTGGGCGAAATGTCCAGGCTCAGCGCACATACGATCGCGCCGCCGGTAATGCCCGCGATCATTGCAATGAACGTCAGTGCCGGCAGAGAGATCAGCAGGGCCAGCACGCGCGGCAGGACCAGCAGGTCGACCGGGTTCAGGCCCAAGGCGCGGATCGCATCGATTTCTTCGTTCGCCTTCATGGATCCGATCTGGGCGGTAAAGGCGCTCGCCGTGCGCCCGGCCATCAGGATGGCCGTCAGCAACACGGCAAATTCACGCAGGAACGCAAAGGCCACCAGGTCCACGGTATAGATGCTGGCGCCAAAAGCCTCCAGCACGGTGGCCCCCAGAAAGGCGATCACCGCGCCGACCATAAAGGTCAGCAGCGCCACGATGGGCACGGCATCGAGGCCAGTCTGTTCGATCTGCGCAACCACCGCCGTGACGCGCCAGCGGCGCGGGCGAAACAGGTTGCGCGCCAGGGCTTCCAGCGTCAGCCCGATAAAGCCGAGCAGGTAGGCCGCCAGTTGCCAGCAGCGAACCATGGCGCGGCCGATGTGTTCGATCACGTCCATCAGCGCCGACGTGCGCGGCACCGGCGCCGCGCGGCAACGGGTGCACATGGCTTCGGCCACCGTGCGGAGCAGGGCCTGTCGATTGGGGGCCAGGCCCTGGGAAGCCAGTGCGTCGGGCTGGGACACCAGGTCCAGCAGATGCGGTCCCAGCAGTTCCACGATGGCCGACGCGCCGGCGGTATCCAGCGAGCCAATGCCGCTCAGGTCCACCTGCGGCGCCGCCTGACCCGCGAAGGCATGCTTGCGGGCCAGTACCAGCAGGTCCTGGTAGTGGGCGAGCGTCCAGTCGCCAGACAGGCGGACGCGGGGCGGCGACACCGCGTTGTCGACCGCCAGGAAGGTCGGGTTGGCGGCTGGCGGGACGTGCGCAGCAGGCACCGACAAGGGCTGCGCGTTCATGGCGTGCGTCCTCGTGATGACATGACGGCCATTCCTTCTGCAGACCTGCACACCGCCGCGTCGGTGGGTCGGCATGGCAATGCGTCGTCCTGCCCGCAGCCGCATCCCCGCAGAAAGAACGCGACGGCGTCCTGCACGTGGCCGGATGGCACATCGCCCGCACACACGGTGGGATCCTGCACGGGCGCGCACAACAGGGCGCGATAGCTGCGCGCGGCGAACGGGATGTCGATGGCTGGCAGTTCGGCGCGGTCGACGGCGTCTTGCAGCAAGGCGCCGACAAAGCCGTCAATGATGTCGACGGTCTCGCGCCGGACCAGCGCTGCCAGGTCAGGCACGTGCACCAATTCGGCCATGATCAGCCGTCGCCACGCCGTCGCGGTCGGCCCCGACGAGCAATCAAGCAGGTCCGCGCCGAACGCTTCGAGCCGTTCTTTCAGGGGCGCGCGCTGTTCGTCGACCCGCAACGCAGGCACGACATCGTGCACCAGTCGCCGCAGCACGGCCACCAGCAGGTCTTCTTTGCCGGCAAAGCGACTGTACAAGGTACGTTTGGCCACACCGGCCTCGCGCGCAATGGCGTCGATGCTGGTGGCTTGGTAACCGTTTTTGGTGATGAGGCGGGTGGCGGCATCGACGATGTGATCGGCGAGCGCACTGGCTTGATCGCGGGTGGGCCGTCCTGCCGCATGCGCGGGGCGAGGCATTGGCGCCGCATCCGTCATGCTTGGTTGCGCATCTCTCATTGCCCGGGTCACCCGTCTTTGATTAGCTGGAGGTTGCAGCGATCCGCCGGGCAGGCCCCGCGGGTGGCGAACGACTATAGCACTAATGAAACGATGCAGGTGCCATTACGAGCGCAGCCAAGTAGCGGCGGTGTCGGGCACGGCGTCATGCGAGGAGCTGACATGGAACGGTATACGAACAAGGTAGTGATCGTCACGGGTGCAGGATCAGGCATTGGCGCCGCGACGGCGCGCCGTTTTGCGAAAGAGGGCGCCGCCGTGGTACTGGCCGGCCGCACTCGCGACAAGCTGGACGAGGTTGCCCAGACGATAGGCAAGGACGACAAGGTGTTGGTGCGCCCGACGGACGTGGCCGACCTGTCCGATGTCGAGGGCCTGGTGCGCGACGCGGTCGCGCGATTTGGCCGCCTGGATGTGCTGGTCAACAACGCCGGCACGGTCGTCGAGGGCAAGATCACCGACGTGTCGGCCGAAGACTGGCGCAAGGTCATGGCGACCGACCTGGACGGCGTCTTTTACGGGTGCCGCGCCGCGTTGCCGGAATTGATCAAGACGAAGGGGTCCATCGTCAATACGTCGTCGGTGTCGGGGCTCGGGGGCGACTGGGGCATGAGCGTGTACAACGCGGCCAAGGGCGCGGTCACCAACTTCACCCGCGCGCTGGCGATGGACCATGGCCGGGACGGCGTGCGGGTCAATGCCGTCTGCCCCAGCCTGACGCGCAGCGAAATGACCGACGACATGTTCGAGAACCAGGAATTGATGGACAAGTTCATGGAGCGTATTCCGCTTGGCCGCGCCGCCGAAGCCGAAGACATTGCCGATGTGATCGCCTTCCTGGGCAGCGACGATGCGCGCTTCGTTACCGGCGTAAACCTGCCGGTGGACGGCGGACTGTCGGCGTCGAACGGGCAACCGCCGCAGACCTGATGCGGCGCCGAACACTTGCGATTGGCTTGCACTCAAGGATGACATGATGATGACCGGATGGCCTCTGAACCGTAACGCGTCGCGGCGTGGACTGCTGGGTCTGTTGATGGGCGCCGGCCTTGCCTGCGCGGCCTCGTTGGCCGTGCCGGACGCGGCGGCGGCATCGTCCACGTCTGCAAGGTCCCCGAGTCAGGACGCCAACCCGTTGCTGGCCGAGCGCTGGAAGACCCGGCCGCTTGTCATCGTCGCGCCGTCGGCGACCGATCCGACGCTCGTCCGGATGCAGGACATTCTGCAGACCCCCGCGAACCAGGCCGCCTTCAAGGAACGTGAGATGGTGCTGTACGTGGTGGTCGGCGATCGCGCCCGCCGCGACGATGCCTGGCTGTCCGCAGAACAGGCCCGGGCGATCCGCAGCGCGATGGACGTGTCCGCCAATGCGCCGGCCACCGTGCTGCTGGTCGGCATGGATGGCGGCGTCAAGATGCGCGAGGAGGGTGTGATCGATGCAAGAACCCTGTTCGGCACCATCGACCAGATGCCGATGCGCCAGCCCCGCGGCAGCAACGACCCAGGCAGCCGTGACCCAGGCAGCCCCCAATCCTTCAACCCAGTTTCCGATGTTCCCCACAACGATAAAAAGGGAGTTTGACCATGAACCTGTCCTCTTCACCCAAGCACGTGTCGGCAATGCGCCTGCGTCATCTGGCCGCTGGCGTCCTTGGTGCGCTGGCCTTCTCGTCGGCAGCCCTGGCCGCCAGCGCGTCGGCCGACATCGACGCGCAATACAAGAAGGAAATGGCCGCTTGCACCAGTGGTTCGTCCCATCAGGACCGTGCGACCTGCATCCGTGAAGCCGGCGCCGCGCGCGACGAAGCGCGCCGCAACCGCCTGGCCGACGGCGCCGGCGACCAGTACCAGAAGAACGCGCTGGCACGCTGCGAATCGCTGCCTGCCAGCGATCGCGCGGAGTGCGTGGCCCGCATGAAGCAGGGCACCACCAGCGGCAGCGTCGAAGGTGGCGGCGTGATCCGCGAGCACCGCACCGTGGTGCCCGCAACGCGCTAAGCGGACAGGAGCGCGAACGACCCCCGGGGTGGCATAAAAAGCTGTCCACCACGACCGCCGCCATGCAGAATGATGCCCAACTTACAAGACGGGTGATTTCGGATGGCGGTGGAAGGATACGCAAAAGAGCTGGTGCCGATCGTGGCGCTGCTCGCAGCGGGGGTCGTGGCGGTGCCCTTGTTCAAACGGCTGGGGCTCGGGTCGGTGCTCGGGTACCTGGCGGCCGGCCTTGTGATGGGCCCGTTCGGCTTCGACTTGTTCGGCGATCCCGAATCGGTGCTGCATATCGCCGAACTGGGCGTCGTCATGTTCCTCTTTGTGATCGGGCTGGAGATGCAGCCGTCGCATCTATGGAGCCTGCGCAAGGAAATCTTTGGCCTGGGTGTCGCCCAGGTCGTCGTCTGCGGTGCCATTCTGACCGGCATTGGCATTCTGGCCGGCCTGCCGCATGCCGTCGCCTTTGTCGGCGCCATGGGTTTCGTGCTGTCCTCCACCGCGATCGCGGTGCAGGTGCTGGACGAACAGGGCAAGACGTCAACGCCCTATGGCCAGCGCATCGTTTCCATCCTGTTGCTTGAAGACCTGGCGATCGTGCCTTTGCTGGCCCTGGTCGCCTTTGTCGGTCCTGCCACGTCTGACAGTGACGACGCCTCGCGCTGGGTGACCGTGGGTGTCGCCATCGGCTCGCTTGCGGCCTTGCTGGCGGCAGGGCGGTGGTTGCTCAATCCCATGTTCCGGATCCTGGCCGGCGCCCGCGCGCGCGAAGTCATGACCGCGGCGGCACTGCTGGTGGTCCTGGGCGCGGCGCTTGCCATGGAACTGGGCGGACTGTCGATGGCGCTCGGCGCCTTCGTGGCCGGCGTGCTGCTGTCCGAATCCAGTTTCCGGCATCAGCTCGAAGCCGACATAGAACCGTTCCGCGGCATTCTGCTCGGCTTGTTCTTCATGGGTGTCGGCATGTCCCTGGACCTGTCGATCTTTGCCCGTGAATGGCAGGTGATCGTGGCCGGCGTGGCCGGCTACATGTCCTTGAAAGCCGTCGGGATCTACGCGGTCGCGCGCGCTTTCAAGGGGTCGCATATCGAAGCGATCCGCCGGGCGGCCGTGCTGGCCCAGGGCGGCGAATTTGCATTCGTGCTGTATTCGGCGGCTGGCGCCGCAGGCATTCTCGATGTCAACACCAGCGCGATCCTCACAGCCATCGTGATCCTGTCGATGGCGTTGACGCCCCTTGCGCTGATTGCGTCACGCACGCTCTTCCCGAACCGCAAGGAAGTGTCGATGGAAGGCGTCGAGCGGGCGTCCAGCGCCGAAGGCGAAGTCCTGATCATCGGGTTCGGCCGCTTTTCGCAAGTGGCCAGCCAGGCGCTGCTGGCGCGCGGCATCAATATCACCATCATCGAAAATGATCCCGACATGATCCGGTCGGCCGGCAACTTCGGCTTCCAGGTGTTCTATGGCGATGGGTCGCGGCTCGAAGACCTGCGCACGTCGGGCGCGGCCAGTGCCCGCGCGATCCTGGTGTGTGTCGATGACGAAAAGACCACCGATCGCATTGTCGAACTGGTGCAGCACAACTTTCCGCGTTCGCAGCTGTATGTGCGTTCTTATGATCGCCGGCACGCCTTGGCCCTGATTGGCAAGGGTGTGGAGTATCAGGTCCGCGAGACCTTTGAGTCGGCCATGGCGATGGGGGAAGCCGCGCTGCGCGGCCTGGGCGTCACGGACGACGATGTCGTGACGCTCATGACCGAGGTGCGCCGGCGGGATGAAGAGCGTCTTGAACTGCAGATTGCGGGCGGGCTTTTGGCTGGCCGCAGTGTGGATCGTGGACGCTTCCCGATGCCTGCGCCACTGACCGAGCCCAAGGGGCCGGGTCGTGCGCTCAATCCCGAGGCGGCGCAGGCTTTGTCGGACAAGGAAGCCGCGGAGCGGGAGGCGGCTTCCTGAGCTGCCAGGCAAGGATCGCTTGCTGGCGAGCGGTCGGGAAGATCAGTTTCCCGACGGGGCAGAGAAGGCTTACTTCCCTGTCGGCCACCACCGGACCAGGTCGGGTGGGGCGGAATCGAATTCGAAGTCTTCGTCTTGCGTGACAGCGTTGCAAGGTGTGTCGGAACCTGAGCCGGGGGATACATACCGAAACACGTCGGGCGTCGCTGCGACAGTCGGCGTGTCCCAATCGAAGCTGGCGCCGCGGCGCGATGCTTCATAGACCGCTTCGGATTTGCTGTTCACGCCGAGCCTGCGGTAGAGCGCGTAAGCGTGAGATTTGGCCGTGGAAATCGAGATGTTGAGAAGTTCGCCGACTGCCTGGATCGAGTGCCCTCGGGCCAGGGCGACCAGTACTTCGTACTGTCTGGCGGTAATGCCAAGCAATTCCATGTCTGCATTCTGCTGCTGACCAGGCGGATCCAGCGGCTTGACCAGGCGTGAGGTCAACCCCGGCGGCACGGGCTGCTGGACGGCCGGGAAGCAGCGGCCGCCGACGCGCACCAACCGGATCGAAGCCACCAGCACCTCTACCGAGGCGCCACTGTCCACACAGCCCCGCACGTTGGACGCTGCGGGCAGCATGGGGGTCACCAGGATGGGGTCGGGCGACAGGAACAGGATGTTGGGCTGCGGTATCGACGCCGCAATGGCGACATCGCGGGCGAGCGCGTCCGGCTCGTTCGGCAGCGAGAACAGGATCATGTCGGCGCCTGCGTAGGCTTGAGCATGACGCAGGTCGGTCGTTGAGCGGGGAATAGGCACCCACGTTGGATCGACTTCGGTGAGAATCTGCTGCAACCCACGCTGGAGCACAGGGTGACTCTCAGTGATGATGATATCGACCATGTAGGCCTCTTCCTTACAGATGAAGTGTCGATAACTTAACCGCAACTCAGCCATTCGGCCGCTTCACAGTATTTCAAGTTGTCAATCCGGATTCGTCCCGAGCGCGGCAGTTTTTGACCGGATCGCCGGCAGAGCGACGCGGCGGGCCGGCATGATGCCACAAGCGCGCCGCAGTGCTAGGCTAGCGACCGCCGCGCCGGGCCTGGAACCGACGCGCGCATTCTCCCGCCGCCCACTTTGCAAGGTCTAGTCCCTTTGCCCAATACATTGTTCCGTCACGCCTGCCGGTGCGCCGCCCCCATGGCGGCGCCCCACCTGCCTGACGCCCGCACGGCCGCCACCGGGGGCCGCCGGCCATGACCGCGGCGCATCTGCTCGCGCCGCTGCTGGCCGTGATGATCTGGGCGGTCAACACCATCGTCAGCAAACTGGCGGCAGGCGTGATCGATCCGGCCGCCATTTCATTATTCCGTTGGGTGTTGGCCGGGGCCTTGCTGGGGATGGTGTTCGGCCGGTCGGTCTGGCGCGCGCGTGATCTGGTCCTGCGCCTGCTGCCCAAGCTGTTCGTGCTGAGCCTGCTGGGCATGGTGCTGTATCAGTGCCTGGCCTACGTGGCCGCCAGCACGACGACCGCCACCAATATGGGCATCGTGATCTCGCTCATGCCCTTGCTGGCCGTGGTGCTGAGCGTGCTGATCCTGCGCGAAGTGATCACCGTGGGGGCGGTGCTGGGCGGCTTGCTGTCCATTGCCGGCCTGGCGTATCTGCTCAGTCATGGCGAGCCGGCGGCGCTGCTGACTGCCGGCGTGCGCCTGGGCGACGGGCTGATGCTGCTGGCCAGCCTTGCCTATGCAGGCTACGCCGTCCTGCTCAAGAAATGGAAGCTGCCGCTGGGCAACTGGCAATCCCTGACCGTGCAGACGTGGTGTGCCGTGCCCGTGCTGTTCGTTTACTACCTGGCCAACGGCGCGCCGCCCATTACCCAGGCCGGCTTGCCGCTGGTGCTGTACGCCGGCATTCCGGCATCGGTGCTGGCGCCTTTCCTGTGGATGTTGGGCATTGCCCGCCTGGGGCCCATGCGCACCACGGCGCTGATGAATCTGCTGCCGGTCTTTACCGTGGCGATCGCCATGGCGTTCCTGGGTGAAACACTGCATGCGTACGACGTGATCGGCGGGGTGGTGACCTTGCTGGGCGTGGTCGTGGCGCAGGCGATCAGGACGCCGCTGCTCCGGCGGGATCGTGAGCGGTAGGGCCCGCTGTCCTTATCCGCCCAACACGCAGTCCTGCAGGATCTCGGACAATTCCCTGGCGGCCGGCCCGATCTGGCCCGGCTTGCCTGCCACCAGGTACAGCGGCACGCGTCGGGCGCCGCCTTCGATAAGCGGCAGCGGCGCAACGCGGCCGGCGTCCAGCATGGGCTGGATCACATGCCGGGGCAGCCACGCAAATCCCAGGCCGCTTGCCACCATGTCGGCCGACGTTTCCATGCTGGTGACCGTCCAGCGCTGCGCCGCCCCCAGCCACCCGTCATCCCGCGGTTTGCTGGTGCCCGAATCGCGGGCAACGATTTGCAGTTCCCTGCGCAGGTCGTCCATCGTCAGCGCCCGCCCCAGCTGGAACAAGGCATGGTCCGGATGGGCGACGGCAATGAAGTCGACGTCGATCAACAGCTTGCCCAGGAATTGCGACGGCACGCGCGTGCCGATCACGATATCGGTGCCTTGATCCAACAGGGCCTCGTCTGCGCCGGACAGCACCACTTCGCGCAACTGCACACGGGTCTGCGTGACCGACTGGGTGAAGCGGGCCAGGGCGCGCAGCAACAGGGGCTTCGGAAAGGCGACATCGACCGCCAGTCCGATTTCCGATTCCCACCCTTGCCGCAGGCTGGCTGCCGTGTGTTCCAGCCGATGGGCGCCCGCCAGCAGTTCGGCCGCGCCGCGCAGCAAGGCTTTGCCATGATCGGTCAGTTGCGCCTTGCGCCCGACCATCACCAGCAGTTCCACGCCCAATTGTTCCTGCAGGCGCGACACCATATAGCTGACGGACGACTGGCTGCGGTGCAGATGCTCGGCCGCCTGGGCAAAACCGCCCTGGTCGACGATGGCTTGCAAGACCGCCCACTGTTCCAGGGTCGTTCGGGGCATACGCATGGCGGGATCCGGCTTACAAAAGGTCAGCCGATAATGTATCGGATAATCCGATCAAAAAGGCCAGATCTTTGCGCTTATCGATCGGATAATCGAGGCGTAAAGTTCACTCCATGCCAACAACGACCGACACGGTCCTGACAGGAGCCACACCATGAACATCGTACGCAAAGCGGAAGATCGCGGTCACGCCTCGCACGGCTGGTTGAACAGCCATCACACCTTCTCGTTCGCCGAGTACCACAACCCCAAGGAAATGGGCTGGAGCGACCTGCGGGTGATCAACGACGACACGGTGGCCCCGGGCCAGGGCTTTGGCGAACACGGCCACCGCGACATGGAGATCATTTCGTATGTCCTGGACGGCGCGCTGGAGCACAAGGATTCGATGGGCACCGGTTCGGTGATCCGCCCGGGGGATGTGCAGCTCATGAGCGCGGGCACTGGCGTGCGGCACAGCGAGTTCAACCATTCGCCTACCGACACGGTCAATTTCCTGCAGATCTGGATCTTGCCCAAGTTCAAGGGCGTGCGTCCCAGCTACCAGGAGCGCCAGTTCGACGCGACCGAAAAGCGCGGCCGCCTGCGTGTGGTGGTCTCGCCCGATGGCCGGGACGGATCGCTGACGGTGAACCAGGACGCGACGCTGTATGCCGGCCTGCTGGACGGCAGCGAACGTGTCGTGCAAGCCATCGACCCGAGCCGCAAGGGCTATGTGCACGTGGCACGCGGCGCACTGACGGTGAATGGGCAGGCGCTCAAGGCCGGCGATGCGCTGAAGGTGTCCGACGAACGCGAAGTCGTGTTCGAAGGGGGCCAGAACGCCGAAGTGCTGTATTTCGATCTGGCGGCATGAGTGTCATAAGCTGATCGCGCGGGTTCGGGCAGCCGGGGGGCAGGAGTAGAATGCCCCTCGGCTGCTGCCGCCCGGTTCCGACCGCGCCAGCACGCGCGCAAGGAATCCCCGCGTCATGTCCTTCCTTTTTGATCTCATCGAGCAATATGGCTTGCTGATCGTATTCGCGAACGTGTTCGTCGAACAGCTCGGCGCGCCGATTCCCGCCTATCCCACCCTGGTCATCACCGGCGCCATGCTGGGCCGCGGCGAGCTGTCCGCGCCGCTGCTGCTGGCGGTGGCGATCGGGTCGGCACTGCTGGCGGACACCATCTGGTATGAAGCCGGCAAGCGGTATGGCGGACGGGTCATGTCGACCTTGTGCCGCATTTCGATCTCGCCCGACACCTGTGTGCGCCAGACGGCCTCCGTGTATGCGCGGTGGGGCGCGTGGTCTTTGCTGGTCGCCAAGTTCATTCCGGGCTTTGCCTCCCTGGCCAGCGCGCTGGCCGGCATGGTCGGCACCCCGCGGCGCACGTTCATCCTGTTCGACGGCCTGGGCGCCGCCTTGTGGGCGGGGTCGGCCATCGGGTTGGGCTCCCTCTTCAGCAGTGGCATCGACGAGCTGCTGGTTGCCCTGGGCGAACTGGGCAAATGGGGACTGCTGCTGGTGGCGGTGGCGTTTGCCGTGTTCATCGCCAAGAAGCTCTGGCAGCGGCACACCTTGCTGCGGTCCTTGCACATGGCGCGCGTCACGGTCGCGGAACTGAAAGAACTGCATGACCAGGGCCTGACGCCCACCGTGCTGGACGTGCGTACGCCGCTGCTGCAGCAGCAAGGCCGCATTCCAGGCGCGATCGCGGTGCCCATTGAAGGCATGAAAGGCTTCGTGCTGGAAGGCCGGCCGGATGACGAAGTGATCGTGTACTGCGCCTGCCCGAATGAAATTTCGGCGGCGCAACTGGCGTCGCAACTGCGTCGGCAGGGCTTCCAGCGCGTGCGGCCGCTGACCGGCGGCATCGATGCGTGGATCGCCGCCGGGCATCGCGTGGAGAAGTAGGGTGGCGGGGCAAGACCGTCCCGTCGATGCGGCTGCTGATGTGGCCGCCGTGGATCGCCACCACATGGCGCGGGCGCTGGTGCTCGCCCGGCAGGCGTGGGACCGGGGCGAAGTGCCGGTGGGCGCCGTGCTGGTGGGCATGGACGGCCAGGTACTGGGTGAAGGGTCCAACCGGCCGATCGGCAACAGCGACCCGACAGCCCATGCCGAGATCGTTGCCTTGCGCGCCGCGTGCGCCGCGGCAGGCAATTACCGGCTTCCCGGCGCGACCCTGTATGTAACGCTGGAACCCTGCGCGATGTGCATGGGCGCGATGCTGCACACACGGCTGGCCCGCGTGGTGTTCGGCGCGCCCGACCCCAAGACGGGCGTATGTGGTGGCACGATCGACCTGCCGGCAGTTGCGCAGCTCAATCATCAGACGGTGGTGGAAGGCGGCGTGCTGGCGGCGGAATGCGCGGCCTTGCTGCGTGCGTTTTTTCGCGCGCGGCGCGATGCGGTCAAGGCAAGGCGGTTGGCGGAGCGGGAGGGGGGCGCTCCGGCACGGCACGCCACCGCGGCGCTTTCTGGCGGGGCCGCCGCCCGGCAGGACGTGCCCGATGCGCTGACCGACGGTGAGGCGACCGATCCGCCTGCGTGACTTGGCGCGCGGCGGGCCCGTCCAAGCCAGGCCCCGCGTTTGGCCGCGCCGCCGTTCCGGGCGACAATGCGGCTGCCTTTTTCCGCCACTGGACCCACGACCCCATGCCTGCCTGCCCCATTTGCGATGCCCCCGATGCCAACGCCGCCGCCGCGCCTGTCCCGCGCAGCCGCGCAGCCGCCCGGCCCGGCATCTACCTGGTGTCGCCATCCGGTGCGGTGCTGGATGCTGACACCCTTGTGCGGGCCAAGGCCAACTTGACTGCCGAAGGCTTCAAAGTGTCCATGGATCGGGGGGCGTCCTTGCGAAACGAGCGATTCGCGGGCACCGACGCCCAGCGCCTGGCCGCCCTGCAGCGCGCCGCCACGCAAAAGTCCCGATTTGTCATGGCGACACGCGGGGGCTATGGCATGTCGCGGCTGCTCGATCGCATTGACTGGAAGGCGATGGCCGACAGCGGCAAGCTCTTTATCGGCCACAGTGACTTCACTGCCTTTCAGCTCGCCTTGCTCGCCAAGACCGGCGCCGTCAGTTATGCCGGCCCGATGGCCGTCTTTGATTTTGGCGGCAAGCGCGTCGACGACCTGACCGCGGCGCTGTTCGGCGAAACCCTGCGCGGGGAACTGGAAGTGCTCAGCTTCGACAGCCCCGACTCGGATCCGGTCGATGCGCGCGGTGTGCTGTGGGGCGGCAACCTGGCCATGTTGGTCTCATTGATCGGCACCCCCTACCTGCCCAGGATCAAGGGCGGCATCCTGTTCCTGGAAGACGTCAACGAGCACCCCTACCGGGTCGAACGCATGCTGCTGCAGTTGCATCAGGCCGGCGTCCTCGCCAGACAGAAAGCCGTCGTGCTGGGCAGCTTTACCGACTACAAACTGTCGCCGCTCGACGGCGGCTACGACATGGCGTCCGTGCACGCGTGGCTGCGCCGTGAAGTCAAGGTGCCGGTCGTGACGGAACTGCCTTTCGGGCACGTCAAGACGAAGGCGACGCTGCCGGTGGGAGAACGGGTCGGTATCGCGACCGAAGACGGCATGGCGCATCTGGTGTTCGAGGCGCATGAGCGCAACCATGCGGGGCATGACCACGATCACGATCATGGCCACGATCACCCCTGACCGGCATCACGTCCACCAGTAGCGCACCACGTTAAAGAAGATGGGGGCCGCAAAGCACACCGAGTCCAGGCGGTCCAGCATGCCGCCGTGGCCTTCGATCATGTGGCCCCAGTCCTTTACGCCGCGATCGCGTTTGATCGCCGACATCACCAACCCGCCAAAGAACCCGAGCAGGTTGAGCATCAGCGCAATCAGTCCCGACTGCCAGGGATTGAAGGGCGTGATCCAGTACAGCGCCGCGCCCAGCAAGGACGCCAGCGCCAGCCCACCCAGAAACCCTTCCAGCGTTTTGGATGGCGACAGATGCGGCGCGATCTTGCGTTTGCCGAACAGCTTTCCGCACACGTACTGCAGCACGTCCGACGACTGCACCACGATCACCAGATAGGCGATCAGCAACAGATTGCGATCGGCATAGCCCGGGATGTCCAGCGTCAACAGCGCGGGCACGTGCGAAATGCAGAACACGGCGATCATCAATCCCCATTGCACCGTCGACGCACGTTCAAGGAAACGCGTGGCGTCACCATGCAGGGTCGACAGGATGGGCAGCAACAGGAAGGTATAGACCGGGATGAAGATGGCGAACATGCCATACCAGTTCATGCCGATCAGGATGTACTGCAGGGGCAGGGCAAGGTAGAACGCCGCCACCAGCGCCGGATAATCCCCCCGCCGCGTGGGCGCCAGCGTAATGAATTCGCGTAGCGCGTAGAACGACACCGCATAGAACAGCAGGATGACGGCCCAGCGTCCAAGCAGGAAGGCCACGCCGATCACCAGCACCATCACCCACCACGCGTTGATGCGCGAGTTCAGATTGTCGATAACGGAATGCGATCCCGGGCCGGCCCGCCACTTGAGCAGGAAGCCGACCAGCGACGCAAAAGCCAGCACGGCGCCAATGCCGGCGAACAGCAGGAAGGTATGGTCGTGCATCAGATCGCTCATGAAGTCGTCGCGCGAAAGCAGGGAGCGAGCGGGGTCGTGGTGCAATGCAGCCTGCTCATCACACCTGCTCCGTCGACAGTGCGAACAGGGCGCTGCGGGCCCGCTCCAGGAATGCTTCTTTCGCCTCGCCCTCGGCCACGTGCAGTGGCGCGCCGAAGCTCAGCGTGCACAGCAGGGGCAGCGGAATCACGCTGCCTTTGGGCATGACCCGCTTCAGGTTCGAGATCCACACCGGGATCAGTTCCACGGCAGGTCGCTCCAGCCCCAGACGGTAGATGCCGCTTTTGAAGGGCAGCAGGCCTTCTTCCATATTGCGCGTGCCTTCCGGAAACAGGATCAAGGAATCGCCGGCGTCCAGCGCATCCAGCATCGGTTGCAGCGGGTTGGACGACGGGTCGCGGCGCTCGCGTTCCACCAGCACCCCGTTGAACACCTTGTGGATCAAGTAGCGGCGCGTGGCGCTGGTGTGCCAGTAGTCCGCTCCTGCGACTGGCCGCGTCCGTGCGCGCAACGCGGGCGGCAGAGACGACCACAGCAATACGAAGTCGGCGTGGCTGCTGTGATTGGCAAAGTAGATGCGCTGCACGGGCTGCGGCGCGCAGCCCAGCCACAAGGCGCGCGCACCGGTCAGGGCGCGAGCGCCGGCGGTAATGGCAAGAGCGGCAACGGGCGCAAACATGCTGGAGTCCTTCGGGAGGCCAGGGGCAGGGTTCATGGTCCGGGGGGTGTGGTCCGAGGTATCAGGTCCGAAGTGCAGGGTCGGAAGTGCAGGGCCCGAAGTGCAGGGTCCCAAGGTCATGTTCAGTAGCCAGGAAACAGCCAGGGCATGGCCAGCAGGCTGCTGAGCGTCAGCGCCACCTGGAAGCCGACCAGCGCCGCCTGGATCACCAGCAGACGCAAGGCGCCCTGGGTGCGGGGCGGCAACGGACGGCCAGCCAGGCGCGCAGGCATCAGCCCGGTGCCAACCAGCATGGCGTCCATGGCGGCCAGGCGCGCGGTGATGTCCGGGGCCGGGCCTGGCGGGTTGTGACTGGCTGGTTGCTGACTGGCCGGATCGTGGCTGGCCGGATCGTGGCTGGCGGGATCGTGGCTGGCCGGAGCGTGGCTGGCCGGGTCGTTCCTGGCCGAGGCATGTTCACCCTCCGCGCGGCCCAGGGCATCGAACAGGTCCGCATCCAGCGCCACCCGCATCGCCCATATTTTTTGAAGCACGCCCACCAGCACCAGCAGCGTCGCCAATGCGCTGCCGATCTGCGTGCCAAAGCCCATGGGCCACTGCAAGAGCCCCCAGGCCAGGGCAATCAGGGTGATCGACGAAGACAGATGGTCCAGGTGCCGGCCGCGGCGCAGCACACTGGCCAGCGTAAGCAGACCCAGGTCAAAGGGCATGGCGGGATTCCGGAAGAAGCGTTGAGGTGTCGGGCGACGTCGTGTCCGTCGTCGTTGGGGTTGTTGGCGTAGCCGAGGTCGTTGGCGTAGCTGGGGTCGTGCGCGGATGACCCGTCGACATCGGCAGCCGGGCATGGCGGAGCACCGCATCGTGCAGCACCGCATCGTCCAGCACCCCGTCGTGACCCACCCCATCGTGAACCGCCGCATCGCGCCTCACCGCATCGCGCCCCACCGCATCGCGCCCCGCCGCGTCGCGCACTTCCGCATCGCGCAGCACCGATTCACCCACCGCTTCAAGCACCGCGCGATGGGCCGCGGTCAGCACAACCTGCGGCCGGGCGCGATGCAGTTGGGCAATGGCGCCGTCCACCGACGTGGCGCGGCCGGTGCACAGCAGCCACGCCGCCACTGCAGTCGCGCTGCGTGAATACCCCAGCGCGCACGCCACCAGCACCGGTCCGCGCAGGCGCATCTGCTCGATGGCCTGGGCAGCCTGCTGGCAGGTGGCGGGATCGGGTACGGTCAGGTCAAGAACGGGAAAGGTCGCATAGACCCGGCCCGCCGGATGGGCACCCATTTCGGCCGTCATGTCGACCAGGCCGGCTTCCGCCGCCGGTCCGGTGCGTGCCAGGTCCCCCTGCCACGCCTCCCGCGCCTTCCATGCCCGCAGCGGTCCCAGCCACACGCCATCGATCACCGCATCGGCCTGTGGATGCCGCCGCGTCCACCACGCCGCGTTGATCCGCGCCGCCAACAGATACGGCGCGAACAACCACCGCGCAGCCGGACTCAGGGTTCCATCGGCCCGTTTCTGGAATCCCGCCGGCCCCAGCCACGCGTAGTTCAGCGCCACCCCCGCCAGCGACAGCGCCGGCCACGCCAGCCACAATGCGGCGCCGCCCAGGCAGGCCAGCAGCGCACACAGGGCGGCGCCCGCCAGGTAGCGCCACGCCAGCCTGCGGCGCGCCGGGTCCTGGGTCCACGCCGCCTGCCGAAGCGGGTTGGGTCCCTGATCCGGCCACAGCCACACGCACAGCCATCCGGCCAGCACGCCCGTCGGCAGATCAACAAAGTGATGCTGCCACGTCGTCAGCACCGACAGCCCGATCAGGGCGAACCAGCCATGCACCAGCAGCTTCCCGATGCCGCGCGAGTGCGCCGCAAAGCACACCCACAGCACCACCAGCAACGTGATGTGCAGGGACGGCGCCTGGTTGAAGGGCTTGTCAAAGCCCATGAGCACGTCGAACATCCAGCCAAAAACGCCGTCTTGCGCCGGCCGTTCCACACTGAAGCGCAGCGGGAACAACAGAAAGCACGACACCGCGATCGCCTGGGCAGTCAACAGGCGTCGGCCATGGGTATCCAGCTCGCGCCGCGTGGCGCAGACCAGCAAGGAGAATCCATACAGCAGGTCGATCGACCAGTAGGGCACGATGGTCCAGGGCCACAAGGGGATCAGATGTTCCCACCCGAACACCGCGCTGCCGACTTCCGCGCGCCGGGCCGTCGCCCACGTCGCAAAACCGTAGGTGCCAAAAAAAAGCGGTGCGAGCAGCAACAGCCACAGCACCGCTCGCTTCCAGAGCCCAGGCGGGCGCACCGACAGGTCGTCGGGCCCCACGACGCCCCCAGGCAGGGCCGGCGTCATCCGCTGACGCGCTGCGCCAGGCAAACGGTAAAGATGCCCCATTCGTCGATGCGCTGCTCGACCTTCCGGAAGCCTGCCGCCTCGACCAGCTGGTCCATTTCGTCCTGGCTGCGCCGGCGCATGACCCACGCCGTCCCGTCGCGATGGCTGGTCAGCGCCCGCGCGATCAGCTCCAGCTGCGGATGCCACGGCTGCCCCGTATAGACCAGGTAGCCTCCGGGTTCGATGGCGTCGGCCAGGCCCGCCAGCGATCGGGACACCATGCGGTTGTCGCCGAACAGCTCGTACAGGCCGGACACGATGCCGACCGTGGGCCGGGGATCGATGGCGGCCAGACTCGGCCGGTCGAAGGCATCGGCACGTTCAAAGCGTGCAATGTCGGCCAGGTCGCGCTCGTCGATCAGCGCACGGCCATCGCGCACGTTGATGTCGCTGTAGTCGCGCAGCAGGATCGATTCCGGGAGCGGGCCGCGGCTCGTCAACGCGTCGAGCACATACCGGCCGTGTCCCGCCGCGATGTCCACGATCCGTACCGGCCGGTCCTGCGCACGCAGCCGCGCCATGGCCAGCCGCAGCAATTCTTCTACATGCAGCTTGCGCTGGCGGATACCACGCCAGCCGATCGACTCCAGGTAGTTCTTGTCCATCATCCGGCCAATCGGCGTCTTGCCGGTGGGCTGGTTGCGGTAGACATAATCCAGTGTGCTGCCCGAATCGAAGCCGGTATCGAATCCCAGCTTGATGCCGGCGGCCCAATGCCGCCCAAAGCCCAGGCTGGCCCGGGTAAAACGCCAGTACAGGCCGCGCAGGGAATTGGGCGGAAGCGGTGTAGCCAGCGCCTCGGCCTCTGCGCACGACGGACCCACGCGGTCGGCATTGAGCAGACTCAGGCGCTGCAGGGGCTGATCGAACTGCTGCTGAATGAAACGTTTCGCGCGGGCAATCGGAATCGCCCGGTCCTTCTCGCCCAGCGTGTCGTGGAAGAACCCCGGCAGGATATGCAGTTCCTTGCGCGGATGGCTCAGTCGATCAAAAAAGCGTTGCTGCGGTCCGCGATGCACCACGAAGTCCGACCCCGACACCAGCACCTGGGTCGGCACCTGGATCGCCTGCGCATCGGCCACGATACGTTCTGCCGTTTCATACAGTCCCAGCAGCACGTTGACCGAGATCGCCTTGGTGATCAGCGGGTCGCTGTCGTACGACGCAACGCGGGCCGGATCGTGGGTCAGGAACCTGGCCTTGACGTAGCTGTTCACGAAGAAATTGCCGCGAAAGCGGCGCATCAGCCGCAGGCCGGGCAGCGCAAACGGCACGTACAACTTGACCTTGAAGGCCGGCGACGCCAGCACCAGCGCCCGGATCTTGGGGGCGTAGTCGTGCACCCAGGCGGCGGCCAGCACGGCGCCCACGCTTTGGGCGATCACGGCCATGTTGCCGATCGCAATGTCATGCGTGCGGCACAGGTGCTGCACGAACGTGTTGATGTCGCGCACGCTGGTGCCCACGCTGGGGCTGTCACCGCGCTCGCCGGGCGATTCGCCGTGACCGCGCGCGTCCCACGCAAACACGTCGAAGCCGGGCAGGTCGATCTCGTCGGCAATATGGCCAATGCGGCCCGAATGCTCGTGGCCGCGATGGAACAGCAGCAACGCGCGGCGCGGCACGCCGGCGGTTTCGACCTGGGCAGGCCAGTGGCGATAGAACAGGGTCTGCTGGTCGTGGGTCGTGAAGGTATGGGACTGGCCGGCACGCATGCGACGTTCCTATTCGGAGGGGGTAAGGTGTTCGGCTTCGACAAGCCCGCGGTGCACACGGTTGTAGATCGTGACCACCAGCAGGACGGCCACGACGATCAACAGCAGATTGAGCAGAACGGCCGGCACGCCGATCGCCGCCGCCAGGCCCAGCACCCCAAAGCAGAAGGCACGGTCACTCTTGCCCATGGGGCCGTCGTAGCGCCGCGTCGCGCCGACCATCAGCCCCAGCACGCCGGCATATTCGCTGATGCCGGCCAGCAGCACGACCAGGATCACCCAGCCGGGCGTGACGCCAAACAGTGCCGCGAACGGCAGGTACAGGGCGGCATCGGCGATGACGTCGCACAGCTCGTTCAGGTAGGCGCCCAGACGCGACTGCTGGCCGAATTCACGCGCCAGCATGCCGTCGATGGCGTTGAGCGCCATGCGGGCGAACATCCATATCGGTACCAGGATGAACAACCAGGGGTGGCTGGCCTGGAACGCCAGGAACACTCCCAGCAGGACGGACACCACCGCGGCGAACACGGTGACCTGGTTGGCGGTGACACCCCGGGCGTGCAACTGGACGACCCGCGGCCGGAGCAGGGCCTGGAAGCGCGGCTTGAGCTGATAGATGGAGATCATGTGGCCAGACTGTTGTTGTTGTAGATGGCGACAGGCCGATTATCACCCAAACCTATCAGCCATCTGAGGCGTGGCTATTGTCGCCGCGGTCCTTAACCTGCGGTTATCCGTGGCTCAACAGGGTTGTAAGCATTTTGTTCTGCGCTCTTCGGGTCAGCTCGCTTCATCGTGAGTCGGGCAGATCTCGTTGGCATCGTCATCAAACGGACGGTGTTGCGCAGGAACGTGCTTGCCTTCGCGGCGATGCCGGTACAGGGCGGCGCGCGCCAGCATCATGGTCGTGATCGGAATGGTCAGCGTCAGGAACACCGCGGCCAGGACGGCATGCAAGACCAGGCGATGTTCCGACAGTGAAAACGCCAGGATAGAGGCCAGCATCACGAGTCCCAGGCCCAGCGAACTGCCCATGGTCGGGCCGTGCATGCGCGAGTAGAAATTATCAAAACGCCAAAGACCTATGGTCCCGATCAAAGTCACCAGGCCGGCTACGACCAGCAAGGCCGCCACTGTCCACTCGGCCCAGAAGGGGAGGGTCATTCCGGCCGTCATTCCACCACCTCCCCGCGCAACAGAAACTTCGCCATGGCCACCGAACTGACGAAGCCGAGCAAAGCAATGAACAGTGCTGCTTCAAAGTAGAGCGTGTCCGCGAAGCGGATGCCGAGCACCAGCAGCAGCAACATCGCGTTGATATACAGCGTGTCCAGCGCCAGGACGCGGTCCTGCGCCGCTGGTCCACGAAGGACCCGCAAAGTGGCAAACGCCATGGCAAGCGAGAAACACACCGCCGCGAATAGCGTGGCCGCGCCTAGAATCGAGTTCATTGAAAGATCTCCATGAGCGGTTTTTCGTAGTGGTCCTTGATGGTGCTGATCGACGTGGCTTCGTCGGTCAGGTCCAGGACGTGCACGATGAGGATCTTGCGATCCTCGGAAAGCTCGGAAAATACCGTCCCGGGAACTGCGGTCAGGATGACCGCCAGGGCCGCCAGTCCGTGCGCGTCATGCAGGTCCAGAGGCACCTTGATGAAGCCCGCATTGCCGCGCCTGGCTTTGCTGGCAAGGATGATTCGTCCTACGGCGATGTTTGACTTGACGCTGTCGATCAGAATCGTCACGCACAGCCGGATGATCACGCCCGGACGTCGGACTCGGGCCCGCTCCGGGCGCAAACCTGCGGTCACCACGGGCAGGGCAATCGCCAGCACCCCGCCGAGCAGGACATGCCCGAGCGCAACCGTCTGATTCAGCAGCAACCAGGTGGCCAGAAGGAAAGCCGACATCAAGGGCGAGGGAAGCCAGCGCACTCTCATGGGGTGACCTCCGTGCGGGCAGGTTGGACCAGCCGCGACGAGAGCACGCTGCGGATGTAATGGTCGGGCGCATTCAGCGCTGCCGCGGTGGCATCCATGTAGCGCATGACGGGTTCAGCTCGCAGGGTGATGACGACGCACAGGATCAACAGCGCAGCGATCGGGAATGTCTCGATCACGCGAAGGCGTGGAACGGCACGGCCTGATGGCGCCCAGAACACCCTGATACCGGTACGCGTCAATGCAATGACGCCCGTCAGGCCCGTTCCAATCAGCAAGCCCAGCATCACCCATGCGGACGGTGTGATTTGAACGCTGGCGTCTGGCGTCAGGCCGGTCGGGTTCAATACATCGGTCAGCAGCGAGAACTTGGCGATGAAGCCCGACAGTGGAGGCATCCCCGTCAACAGCAGGGTGCAGGCGATGAAGCTGAGCCCGAGAAACGCCATCGCGGCCGGGATCGCAACGCCCACATTGGTGTGGTCGTTGTCGTCGTGATCGGTCGGCAGGTCCAGTCCGAAAGCTTCACGCGTGATCGCCAGCAGATCCGAACTGAAGGTCCGGCTGCGCTCCACGAGTTCGAGCAACAGGAAGAAAGCGGCCAGTGCGAGTGTCGAACTGAGCATGTAGAACAAAGCACTGCCGATGACGCCCACGCCGCCAAAACCGATAGCCGACAATAACGTTCCTGACGAGATGATCACGCTGTATCCGGCAACGCGCGCCAGATTCTGCGCGGCAAGCATGCCGACCCCGCCAAACGCCAGCGTCACCAGTCCGGTATACAGCAGCCAATCGTGTCCGAAGCCTGCGGAGTCCCCCGCGTGATCGCCGAAAAGCAGCAGTGACAATCGAAGCAGGACGTAGATGCCTACCTTGGTCATGATCGAAAAGATCGCCGCTACCGGAGGGCTTGCCGCCGCATAGGATGGGGGCAGCCAGAAGTTCATGGGCCAGGCGCCCCCCTTGATCAGGAAGGCCACGCCAAGAATCGCAGCCCCGGCTTCCAGCAGTGCGCGGTCGTTTGCTGCGATCTGCCCGATGCGCAGCGCCACATCCGCCATGTTCAACGAACCGGTAATGCCGTAAATGATGCTTACGCCAATCAGGAACAGCATCGACCCGGTCAGGTTGACGGCAACATAGTGAAGTCCAGCCTTGACCCGATCAGGTCCCGATCCGTGCAGGAGCAGACCATACGAGGCAGCGAGCAGAACCTCGAAGAACACGAAGAGATTGAACAGGTCGGCGGTCAGGAAGGCGCCGTTCAGCCCCATCAGTTGGAACTGGAAAAGAGCGTGAAAATGCACGCCCGCGCGCTGCCAGGCTGCGACGGAGAACATCAGGGAAGCCAGTCCCAGCACCGCCGTGATCAGCAGCATCAGGGCCGACAGGCGGTCCACGGCAAGCGCGATGCCGAATGGGGCCTGCCAGTCAGCCGGCAGGTACACAGCGACCGACAACACATCGCCGTCTGCCTGGCGCAGCAACAGGATTGCGATAACGAGCAGGGACAGCGTGGAGACGCCGTTCATGGCGGCCTTGATCCACGTGCGCCGCTCGCCCAGCAACAACATCGATGCACCGACCGCCATTGGCAACACAATCGGCAAAACAATAAGGTGATCCATCAAGGAGCGCATCAATCGACCTCTCTGCCGTCGACGTGGTCGGTACCGGTGAGCCCACGTGATGCAAGGAGTACGACCAGAAACAGCGCAGTCATGGCAAAGCCGATCACGATGGCCGTGAGGACGAGCGCCTGGGGCAGGGGGTCGGCGTAATGGCTCAGGCTCACCGGACGATCGCCTCCGATGATAGGCAGTTGATTGACGGACAACCGGCCCATCGAAAAGATGAACAGGTTGACAGCGTAAGAAATGAGAGACAGGCCCATGATGACCTGGAATGTTCGAGGCCGCAGAAGCAGCCATACCCCCGAGGCGGTCAGGACACCAATGGCGATGCTGATGATCAGTTCCATCATCGACTCCCTTCGGTTGCGGCCGAATGCTGGATGGCGCGGTGACTGCGGATGGATTGGTGGGCCAGCGCCGTCAGGATCAGCAGCGTTGCCCCGACAACCAGTGTGAACACACCCAGATCGAACAGAAATGCACTCGGCAGTGGCACTTCACCGATCCATGGCAGCACAGGATGTGCCGAGTGAGACGTCAGGAACGGGTAGCCGAACAACCAGGAACCTGCTCCCGTCAAGACAGCGAACAGCAAACCCATGCCTATCCATCGGCGAGGGTTGAGTTTCAGGTGGGCCTCGACCCACATCGTGCCGCCCACCATGTACTGGAGGATCAGGCCGACGGACATGACAAGGCCGGCGACGAAGCCGCCACCAGGCAGGTTATGGCCTCGATTGAAGAAATACAGCGCCAACAGGGCAATGACCGGCAACAGCATCCGCACCATGACGGCGGGAATGATCAAATGGCCTGATGCGGCGTCTGCTCCGTTTCCAACGCCCTGACGCTTGCCCTGGTGCAGTTGCTGGTGCGGCAGCGCAATGCTCTCGGGCGCTGGGCGAAAGCGCCGAAGCAGCGCATAGACCGTGAGCGCAACGACGCCGAGCACTGCAATTTCGCCCAAGGTATCGAATCCGCGGAAGTCCACCAGCAGCACATTCACCACGTTGGCACCGCCTCCGCCAGGAAGCGCGTTTTCGAGAAAGAACGTAGCAATGGAATCAGGATAGGGGCGCGTCAGCACCGCGTAGGCGAGCAGCGCGAGGCCGCTGCCCGCCGCGACCGCGATGGCGAAGTCGCGAAGGCGATGCAGCCAGGCGCTCACAGGTGTGCGGATGCCGAGTTCCTTCGGCTCCTTCCGTCGTGGCAGCCACCGCAATCCAAGGAGGATGAGGATGGTCGTCACGACCTCGACTGCCAATTGTGTCAAGGCCAGGTCTGGCGCAGATAACCAGGCAAAGGTCACGCACGTGATCAACCCTGCGCCACTGAGCAGAATGAGCGCTGCCAACCGGTGGTACTTGGCCTGGAACGCTGCGCCAATCGCGCAGGCAATGCCGATGACCCACATGAATGCAAAAAGCGGGTCAACTGCCGAGGGGCTCAGCGTGCCGTGCAGGTCACCGCTTCCGTACAGCGTGATGGTGCCGACGAGCAAGGCCATCAGCACGATGCACAGCAGTTGAGTCTGCAGCCCGCGAGTGCCCGGACCGCCGGTGAGTCGTTCAGCGAAGCCGGTCGACAGCGCCATGATGCGATCGAAGCTGCGCTTTCCACTAAGCCGATACAGCAGCGGAAGCCGCTCGACCGAGTTCAGGCGAAGCGTTTTCTGCAGCGTCATGTAAAGCAGCGTGCCGCCACCGAGCGCAACGAAACTCATGAGCAGGGGCAAAGTGAAGCCATGCCAGATCGCCAGGCTGTAAGACGGAACGTCGTCTCCCAGCACGGCGCGGGCGGCCGTGGCCAGGAAAGGCGCAATCGTATAGCTCGGGATGATGCCGACCAGCAGACACGCAAACGCCAGCAGTTCCGCCGGAAAACGCATCCAGCGCGGTGGTTCGTGGGGCGTGCGCGGCAAGTCCTTGGGCGGCGGACCGAAAAAGACGTCATGCATGAAGCGCAGCGAATACGCCACGCTGAAGGCGCCGGCCACCGTGGCCGCGATCGGCAGCGCGTACTTCATGCCGATGGCGTCGCCCACCACCACGGCCTCGGTAAAGAACATTTCTTTCGAGATGAAGCCGTTCAGCAGCGGGACGCCCGCCATGGCCGCGCTGGCCACCATGGCCAGCGTGGCCGTGACCGGCATCAAACGATACAGGCCGCTGAGCCGCCGGATGTCGCGGGTGCCGCTTTCATGGTCGATGATGCCCGCGGCCATGAACAACGAGGCCTTGAAGGTCGCGTGGTTCATGATGTGGAAGATCGCGGCCACCGTGGCCAGCGGGCTGCCCAGGCCCAGCAGCAAGGTGATCAGCCCCAGGTGGCTGATCGTGGAATAGGCCAGGAGGCCTTTCAGGTCCTGTTGAAAAATGGCCGCGTACGCGCCCAGCAGCAGCGTGCACAGACCCGCGCCGCCGATGATCCAGAACCATTCATTGGTACCTGCCAGAACAGGCCACAGCCGCACCAGGATGAATACGCCGGCTTTCACCATGGTGGCCGAATGCAGGTAGGCCGACACCGGCGTGGGCGCGGCCATGGCGTGCGGCAGCCAGAAATGGAAGGGAAATTGCGCACTTTTTGTCAGCGCGCCGATGGCGATCAGTACCAGCGCCACGGTGTATGAGGGATGCGTGCGGATCAGGTCGCCCGACGCCAGCACGACATCCAGGTCGTAACTGCCAACAATATGACCGAGCACCAGGATGCCCGCAAACAGACACAGGCCACCGGCCGCCGTCACGGTCAGCGCCATGCGCGCGCCCCGCCTGGCATCGGCGCGGTGATGCCAATACCCGATCAACAGGAAGGAAACCAGGCTGGTCAGTTCCCAGAACAACGCAAGCTGGATCAGGTTGCCCGACAGCACGATGCCGAGCATCGAGCCCATGAAGGCAAGAAAGAAGGAAAAGAAGCGCGGCACCGGATCTTCGGGCGACATGTAGTAGCGGGCATACAGCACCACCAGCAGGCCGATCGCCAGGATCATCAGACAGAAGACCCAGGCGAGGCCGTCCATGCGCAAGGAGAAATTCAGGCCCAGCGTGGGCAGCCATTCAGCTTCGTAGCGGACGATGCCGCCGTAGGAGACATCGGGGTAGAACATCGCCACCTGGACGGTGCCGATCAGGGCGATCAAGCCGGCAAGCCAGGCTTCCCGATTGCGGGCATTGGCGGGCAGAAGGCCCGCCAGAACACTGCCGATGAAGGGAAGGATGACAAGGGTCAATAGCGACATGTAGCGTGCTTCGCTCTTTGTAGTTGTGAATTGACGGAAGGCGGCGATGCCCGCCGTCTGGCGCGTACGTCCGGGCCCGACGCAGCACCGTGCTCGTCGCGCATGGAGGCGGCGGCGATGGAAGGGCGCATGGAGCAGACACGGAGGCGAGCGCGACACGGCAGGGCGAGGGCAGCACCCGGAGCGCGGCCTCCGGGGTACTGCCGCTGCCCAATGGTAACAAACCCGCCTGCCGTTCTTACCGGGCGACGCAAGTAAATGTGACAAAAACAGCCGGTGGTTCTGCGCCTAACACGCACGGATCGGTCGCTACCTGACTCAATCTTCTGACAAGTTGTCGCGAAAACGCTTCGTTGGCGTGATTTCGTCCTGCCCGGTGCATGCCTTGGGTATCGTGGCGCGCCAAGGCTTGATACACTATCAGGTTGATCGATCGCCGCGCGCTGCGCCGGCGATGTTTCCTGATCACACCGTCCTCCAGCGAGTCCATACCAGCCGTGATTTCTACCGCTAACCTAACCATCCAGTTCGGTCCCAAACCCCTGTTCGAAAACGTCTCGGTCAAATTCGGCGAAGGCAACCGATACGGGCTGATCGGCGCCAACGGCAGCGGCAAGTCGACGCTGATGAAAATCATCGGCGGTGACCTGGAGCCGACCGCAGGCAACGTGGCGCTGGAACCGAACACGCGTCTGGGCAAGCTGCGCCAGGACCAGTTCGCGTTTGAAGACATCCGCGTGCTGGACGTCGTGCTCATGGGCCACGAAGAAATGTGGCAGGCCATGACCGAACGGGATGCCATTTACGCGAATCCCGACGCGACCGACGACGACTACATGCATGCGGCCGAACTGGAAGCCAAGTTTGCCGAATACGACGGATACACCGCCGAGGCCCGCGCCGGCGAGCTGTTGCTGGGCCTGGAAATCCCGGTCGAACAGCATCAGCTGCCGATGCGCGAAATCGCGCCGGGCTGGAAGCTGCGTATCCTGCTGGCCCAGGCGCTGTTCTCGAGCCCGGACGTGCTGCTGCTGGACGAGCCGACCAACAACCTGGACATCAACACGATCCGCTGGGTCGAGAACGTGCTGAACGGCTACCAGTCGACGATGATCATCATCAGTCACGATCGCCACTTCCTGAACCAGGTCTGCACGCACATGGCCGACCTGGACTACCGCGAAGTCCGGATCTATCCGGGCAACTACGACGACTACATGCTGGCGTCGACCCAGGCACGCGAGCGCATCAGCGCCAGCAACAGCAAGGCCAAGGAACGGATTTCCGACCTGCAGGACTTCGTGCGCCGCTTCTCGGCCAACAAGTCCAAGGCCCGCCAGGCCACATCGCGCCTCAAGATGATCGACAAGATCAAGTCCGAGGCCGTCGAGGTCAAGCCGTCGTCGCGTCAGAACCCGTTCATCCGTTTCGAACCGCTCAAGGTCATGCACCGTCAGGCAGTTGAAATCGAGAACCTGCGCAAGTCGTATGACGACAAGGTCGTCATCAAGCCCTTCTCGGCCATGGTCGAAGCGGGCGAAAAGATCGCCATCATCGGCGCAAACGGCGTCGGCAAGACGACCCTGCTGCGCATGCTGGCCGGTGATCTGGAACCGAGCGGCGGCCGCCTGAAATGGTCCGACAACGCCAACCTGGGTTACATGGCCCAGGACGTGTCCGACCAGTTCCAGACCGACGACAACCTGTTCGACTGGATGGGCCGCTGGCGCCTGGGTGGCGAAGACGACCAGACCCTGCGTTCGATCCTGGGCCGTCTGCTGTTTTCGAGCGACGACATCGTCAAGACCGTGCCGGTGCTGTCGGGCGGTGAAAAGAACCGCATGATGTTCGGCAAGCTGATGCTGACGAAGAACAACGTGCTGCTGATGGACGAGCCGACCAACCACCTGGACATGGAATCGATCGAATCGCTGCAGTTTGCGCTTGAAAAATTCCAGGGCACGCTGCTGTTCGTGTCGCATGACCGGGAATTCGTCTCTGGCCTGGCCACGCGCGTGATCGAAATTCTGCCGTCGGGCGAAATCGTCGACTACCACGGTCCGTACGAGGAATACCTGGCCGAGCGCGGCATCGAGGATTGATGCCTGCGGGCTGTCGCGGGTCGGGTTGATCGCGATGAAGTGAATCGCACGGATGACGGGAACGCCCGGCCGGAGGTAGACGGCCGGGCGTTCTTGCGTTTGGGTTTTGCGCTCCGGGTTTTGGTCCTGCCTTTTGCATCTGCGCTCTGCCTTCCACGCTGCGCACTTTGCTCTCGTCTGGGCTCCGGCGTGTTGCGCGGCCGCCTCAGGCTGGCCTATGGTGTAATGCCGGGGCCCCGCCCGGCGGCGCCGTCAGGCCCGCGCAGCGCGCTCAACCGATCACACGAGGTGACTTCATGGCGACTCCCATCCGCATCCTTTCTTCCATGGCAACCAAGGCGCTGCTGGCCGACCTGGTGGCCCGCTACCCGGCCGCCGCCGAGGTCGACGTGGAGCTGGTCTCGGTCGGGGGTGTCGAAGCCGCGCGACGGGTGGAAGCGGGCGAGCCCATGGACATCGTGGTGCTGGCCGCCAGTGCGATCGACCAGTTGACCGGCAAAGGCTGCATCGTCGCCGGCAGCCGCGCCGATATCGTCAAGTCCGGCGTGGCGATTGCAGTTCGTGCTGGCGAACCGGCGGTGGACATCAGTTCGGAAGCCTCGGTCAAAGCGGCCATCCTGGCTGCCCGCACCATCGGCTATTCGACCGGCCCAAGCGGCGTGTACCTGGCCAAGCTGTTCGACCGCTGGGGCATCACCGAGCAGATCAAGGACCGCATCGTGCTGGCGCCACCGGGCGTGCCGGTCGGTGCCTTCATGGCCAAAGGTGAAGTCGACCTGGGTTTCCAGCAGCTGAGCGAACTGATGCCGATAGGAGGCATCACCATCCTGGGCCCCATGCCGGCTGCCATTCAGCTGATGACCACATTTTCGGGCGGTATCGCCGCCACCAGCAGCCAGCCCGACGCCGCGCGCGCCTTGCTCGACTACATGGTGTCGGCCGACACGGCGGGCATCAAGCACGACAATGGCATGGAGCCGGCGTGACCGACACGCAGGCCCTGGAACATCGACTGACCGAGCTCGAGATCAAGGCGAGTTTTACCGAAGACCTGCTGGACCAGTTGAACGAGACGATCGTGCGGCAACAGAAGCTGATCGAGCAGCTGGCGCGCGAAGTGGCGGATCTGCGGCAGCAGGTGCCGGAAGGCAGCGCGCCGTTTCGCAGCCTGCGGGACGAATTGCCGCCGCATTACTGACGACCCGAGCTGAAGGCCGAGGCGTCCGACCCGATCTGCCTCATCCGCCCTCAGGCGCCGACTGAGCCATCTGGTGGATCCGCTGCGCGCGCGTTTTGCGGTTTACTGACCAGGCTGTCAACTGCGAAACGCAGTCCGACGTCGCGCATCCCATGATCGCCTTCAGTACGGCATGTTCCGCACTCGACGACCCCCGGCGCGCGACCCGAGACAGCCCTCATTCACGCTGTGGCGGTCCGCTGGGTCCGCGACCCGGGCCCGCCGCGCAACGGAGTCGCCGCCTTGAGAACGACCGCCACGCCCCCGCGCCGGACTGCCACCTTGCGCCCGCCAATCGACCGCACGACGCCCATCGCCTCGCACCGCACCGTGCAACGTGGCGTGCTGCGCGGCATGGGCGTCGGCATGGCGATCACCTTGGTGCTGCTGGTCCTGATGATTGCCCTGGCGCCGCGAGCCTTGTTGCCCCTGATCGGGCCGACCGCATCGCTGGTCGCCGCGCTGCATTGGGCGCTGCTGCCCTTGCTGTGCCTGGCCGCCGTGATCGGTCTGATGGCGCGGCACCGCTTTTTTCATGCGGAAGATATCGATGGCAGTGGGCTGGCCGGTGGCGGGCTGACCGGCGCCGGTGCGACTGCCAGCCGGGGCATGACGGGTGGCAGCTGGACCATCCGTATCTATCAGGCGATCTTGCAGAACACCCTGGAGCAGGTGGTCCTGGCCATCCCGACCTACCTGATCTGGGCGGTCACGCTGCCGAGGCAGTGGCAGGCCGCGGTGCCAGCGGCCGCCATCCTGTTCGTCGTGGGCCGAGTGTTGTTCTGGCGCGGCTATTCGGGCGGCGCGCCATCGCGGTCGCTGGGTTTTGCGCTGACCTTTTACCCCACGCTGGTCCTGGCCCTGGTTGCGGCAGTCGCCGCGCTGATCGGGTTGGGGACCCCGAGCGTCGGGCTGGGTATCCCCAACCCTTAATGGCTTGATGGCTTAGTGGCTCAGTGGGCGGCGTTCGACGCCGCATCGGCCGGCGCCTTGGCCCGGGCCCGCGATTCCGCCAGGGGCACTGGCGGAATCAGCAGCATCAGCACCACGACCAGCACGGACACCACCAGCATCGCGTAAAAGGTGATGTGCAAGGACTGGTGCATGGCCTGCTGCACCGGCCCGCTGGTGGCCGCCGCGCCAGCTGAGTTTTCGAGCACCTGCTTGAGCTGCTCGGACGTCACCGCGGCGATCCCCGAGGTATGGGCCAGACCGTAGTTGAAGACGGCGCCCAGCAGGGTGGCCCCCATCGTGCTGCCCAGGTTCCGCGCAAACAGGTTGGAACCCGTTGCCGCACCGCGCTCGTTCGGCTCGACGATCTCCTGGACCAGCACCAGCGAGCACACGCCCATGAAGCCCATCCCGAAGCCGATCACGAGCGAACCAAATCCTGCCAGAAGCGCACTGCTATCAGGCTTCAGGAAAATGAACACGAACACGCCCATCGGCACCAGCAGGCTGCCGATGATGAGCATGCGGCGCAGTCCGTAACGCGGGAACATGCGGGCAGCGATCACCGAACCGACCGGCCACCCCAGCATCACCATGGTCAGCGCAAGGCCCGCAACCACCGGCGTGCGGTGCATGACGCCCTGAACATACATGGGCAGGAAGGTGGTCAGGCCCATGATGCACATGCTGCCAAAGACCATGGCGCCGTTGACCGCGGCGATCGGACGGCGGCCCCACAGCGAGAACGAAATCATGGGGTCGGCTGCCCGCCGCTCCTGCAACAGGAAAAGCCCCAGAAAAATGACAAACGCGCCCGCCGCGCTCCACGCGCGCACGTGGTCGGTCGTGCCAGCATCGGTCAGGGCGATCATGGCGGCCGCGACAGTCGCAGTGAAGAGCGCCGCGCCCAGGAAGTCGATCGAGCTTTCCTTGCGTTTCGGTGTCTCGTGCAGGTACTTGATGAAGCCCCAGGCCGCCGCGATGCCGACCGGGATGTTCATCCAGAAAATCCACGCCCACGACAGTCTGTGAATGATCAGCGCGCCCACCATCGGGCCCAGCACGGCAGAAATCGCCCATACGCTGGCCAGCCAGCCCTGCACCTTGCCGCGTTCCCGCCCCGGGAAGAGGTCGGCAATGATGGTCATCACCACCGGCTGTATCGCGCCGGCGCCCACGCCCTGGATAAGACGAAAGACGATCATGGACGTCATCGACCAGGCGTATCCCGCCAGGATGGACCCGATCAGGAAGACGGCAATGCCGAACAGCACCATGGGCTTGCGGCCGTATAGGTCGGACAGCTTGCCGAACACCACGGTCATGGCGGTCTGCGTCAGCAGGAAGGAGGCAAACACCCAGCTGTAGTAGCGCAGCTCGCCAAGGTCGGCGGCAATCTGGGGCATGGCCGTGGCGACGATCGTCGCCTCGATCGCAATCATGCTCATTGACGCCATGATGGCAGCGACGACTAACGGGCGGGACGTAGTGGGGGTCTGGGACACGGGAGGGGGCACGGGAAGGGCTGACGACGGGGGAGGGGCGGACGGCGCAACCGGCGACGCGGCGGGCGCCCCGGCCAGCGGCCGGAAGTGCCGCCGCATAGTGTAATTCACGGCTTACGGTAGAGCAGGGGCGCAGGCCCTGCATGCCGTCCGGCCAGGGCGATGCGCCACGCGCCACGCAGAGTGCAGTGCGGCCCGACTGCTGCGCCTAGGCGGACGATTCCTTGTCGGGCACGCCCTTGCTGGCCCGCGCTGCCTTGAACAGGTTCAGCGCCTTGAGGCGGCGTTCGTCATGGTCCACGACCGGCTTTGGGTAGTGCTTGCCCAGCTCGATGCCGAACTCGGCCAGCTTGGCGGTGTGTTCCCACGGCGCATGCAGATATTTGCCGGGCACGTCCTTGAACACAGGCAGAAACCGTTTGATGAACTCGCCGTCGGGGTCGTAACGTTCGCTCTGGCGCGATGGGCTGAAGATCCGGAAGTAGGGCTGGGGATCGCACCCGGTCGACGCCGCCCACTGCCAGCCCCCGTTGTTGGCCGCCTGGTCGTAGTCGATGAGCGCCAGGGCGAAGTAGGCCTCGCCCTTACGGTAGTCCACGAGCAAGTCCTTGGTCAGGAACGACGCCGTCACCATCCGCAGCCGATTGTGCATGTACCCCGTGCTATTGATCTGATGCATGGCGGCGTCCACCAGCGGGTAACCGGTCTGGCCATCGCACCACGCCTGGAACAGGCCCTCGTCGTTTTCCCACTGAAGGGCTGTGTACTCTTCACGGTAGGGGCCGTCCACGGCCGTCGGATGGTGATACAGGAACTGGAAGTAGAAGTCGCGCCACACCAGCTCGCTCAGCCAGGTTTCGGCGCCTTCCCGCGCTGCGCCCTTGCTGCCTTCAATGGCCTGCAACGACGCCCGCACGAGGTGGCGCACTGACAGCAGCCCGAAGCGGTTGTACACCGACAGGTAGGACGTTCCGGGTACGGCCGGCAGGTCGCGCGACTGCTTGTAGCCGTCGATCACCTTGGCCACGAAGCGGTCCAGCCGCTTGGCGGCGCCTTCCGGCGTGGGTTCCGGGTGCGGGTCCTTGCTAGACAGCGCTTCGAATCCCAGGGCTTCCAGCGTAGGCATCTTGCCGCCGTCCACCTTCTTGAGCGACTGCAGATGGTCCTTGCTTGGCGCCTCGGCATAGTGCTCGGGCTTGAGCGCCTTGCGCCACGCGTTCTTGTACGGCGTGAACACGGTGTAGGGCCGGCCCTGCTTGGTCAGGATCTCGCTGCTGCCGAAGATCACGGTGTCCTTGAACAGGCGCAGCGGAATACCCATGGCGTCCAGGGCCTCGATCACCGCCGCATCGCGCTCGTGCGCGTCAGGCTCGTAATCTTCGTTCGTGAATACCGCCGACGCGCCAAATTCCTGCACCAGCGCCGGAATGGCTTCGCGGCCGCGGGCATGCCGGACGACCAGGTCCGATCCGGCTGCCTGCAGCGCTGCCTTCAGTTCTGCAATGGCGCCATGCAGGAATGCCACCCGCCGGTCGTGCCTGGGCAGTTCGTCAAGAATGTCCTTGTCGAAGATGAACACGGGAACGACCGCGTCGTTTTGCGACAAAGCCTGGAACAGGCCGACATTGTCGGCGAGCCGCAGGTCGCGGCGGAACCAGAATAGCGCCAGCGGGGGTGAAGAAGCCATGACCGTCCTTAGCCTTGGGCCGAGCCGTGCGCCGAGTCAGGTACCGCCCGCGGCGTCACTTTGGCCGAGGCTGCCTTCGCCTTGGCGCGTGCCGCATCCACCGTATCGGCAACGGCGAGCGCGACACCCATGCGGCGCTTCACGAACGACTCGGGTTTGCCGAAAAGCCGGATATCGGTACCCGGCTCGGCCAATGCAGCGGCCACGCCGTCGAATTGCACCGCCTTGGCATCGACACCGCCGTAGATCACGCTGCTGGCGCCGGGCTGGCGCAAGGCGGTCGACACGGGCAGGCCGAGCAGCGCGCGCGCATGCAGTTCAAATTCGTTCTGCGCCTGGGTGATCATCGTGACCATGCCGGTGTCGTGCGGGCGCGGGCTGACTTCGGAGAACCAGACCTCGTCACCGGCAACGAACAACTCCACCCCGAACAATCCCAGGCCGCCCAGTTCGCCGGTGACCTTGAGCGCGATCTCGCGGGCGCGTTCCAGGGCTTTGGCCGCCATGGGCTGTGGTTGCCAGCTTTCGACATAGTCGCCATCGACCTGCACATGCCCGATCGGATCGCAAAAGTGGGTCTGGATCTGCCCATCGGCACCGACCGCGCGCACCGTCAACAAGGTGATTTCATACTCGAACCGGATGAAACCTTCGACAATGACCCGCCCGGCGCCGACCCGGCCGCCTTCCTGCGCGTAACGCCAGGCCGATTCGATGTCTTGCGGACCGTCCAGACGGGACTGGCCCTTGCCTGACGAGGACATGACCGGCTTGATGATGCACGGATAGCCGATGTGATCGAGGGCATCCCGCAGTTCGTCCAGCGTGGCCGCAAAACGGTAAGGCGACGTGGGCAGGCCCAGCGTTTCGGCGGCAAGGCGGCGGATGCCTTCGCGGTTCATGGTCAGCTGCGCAGCGCGGGCAGTGGGCGTGACACGGGCGACGCCAGCCGCCTCGAGTTCCACCAGCAGGTCGGTGGCAATGGCTTCGATTTCCGGAACGATGACGTGCGGCTTTTCGAGTTCGATGACGGCGCGCAACGCGTCACGGTCGGTCATGGATATCGTGTGGGCGCGGTGGGCGACCTGGTGGCCGGGCGCGTTCGGGTACCGGTCCACAGCAATCACTTCGACGCCCAGGCGCTGCAGCGCGATGATCACTTCCTTGCCGAGTTCGCCGGATCCCAGCAGCATCACGCGGACGGCGGAGGAGGTGAGCGGGGTGGCAAGCACGGGGAGGGTGGGCGTCGACATGAGGCAGATCCTGGCGGGGCGGAAACAAGGCTGCCAATGTACCGCGTCAGGCGCGGATCTGCAGGCAGGGGCAGGACCAAAACGTCCATGCAGCAGCCTTTGTTACCCGGTGGCAGAGGCGGCCCGGACCGCTTACGGACGGCCTGCTAAGAAATATGGAATGGCGTTCCAGAATAATTGACTTCGCGGAGTCACTGGATCAGAATCGTGTCCATTCGCTGACCGGTTCCGTTCAATGTCCTGAAACGGCGGTCAGCCAGTCAAGACAACAGGCGCCCGCAGCGCCGGCCGGGCCCGACCCACAAGGAGACACGATGAAAAAAATGCTGCACACCCTTGCCTGTGTGTCGGTGGGGCTGACGTCACTGGCCCTGAGCGCATCCCCGGTGGCCAGCGCGACCCCCACCGCCAAGGACTATCCTTCGCGTCCGGTCACCCTGATCGTGCCCAATGCACCGGGCGGCGCCATCGACATCCTGAGCCGTCTGGTGTCGGAACAGCTGACCAAGACCTGGGGCCAGCCGGTCGTCGTCATGTACAAACCTGGCGCCAATACGGTTGTCGGCACGGATTTCGTGGCGCGGTCGGAACCGGACGGACAGACCATCGGCATGGTGGTGACCTCGCACGTGATCAATCCGGCGATGCGTCCGAAGCTGCCCTTCGATACGATCAAGGATCTGGCCGGAGTGTCGCTGATGGCGACCTCCCAGATCGTGATCACGGCAACGCCGTCCTTTCCGGCCAACTCGATTGCCGAAGTGGTCGCCATGGCCAAGCAGTCGCCGGGCAAGCTCAGCTACGCGTCTCCCGGCAGTGGCAGCTCCATGCACCTGACGGGCGAACTGCTCAAGACCGAGACGTCGATCGACATGCTGCACATCCCTTACAAGGGCAGCGGCCCGGCCTACACCGAAGTCATGGCAGGACGCGTGCCCTTGCTGATCGACCCGCTGTTCTCGTCCATGCCCTACATCAAGGCCGGAAAGCTGAAGGCGCTCGCTGTGGCGGGCGCGCAGCGCGACCCGAGCGCGCCTGACATTCCGACCGTGGCCGAGACCCTGCCGGGCTTCAATGTCCAGAGCATGTTCGGGCTGGTGGTGCCACGCGCCACGCCGCCCGACATCGTCGACAAGATCAGCAAGGACATTGCAAGCGTGCTGGCGACCCCTGAATTCAAGAAGCGCCTGAACGACATCGGCATGACGCCGGTGGGCAACACGCCCGCGCAGTTTGATGCCTACATCAAGACGGAGATGGCGAAGTGGGCCAAGGTGGTGAAGACGACCGGCGCCGTGGCCGACTGACAATGCGCACCGCAGCAGGACAGGAATGTCCTGCCCGACGACTGCGATGCCAGGACGCCTTCCTATAATGGCGACACGATTCGTTCCGCGGATCGTTCCCTTTATAGAGACCGGCTCGCCGCCTGCGGCGCGCTGCCTGGAGACGACGATGGCATCACGCGGCAAGACTTCCCACAGCACTCCGGTAACCGGCGACACCGACGACACGCCCGCGGGCGCGACGGTGTCGGCGCTGGAGCGTGGCATTGCCGTCCTGCGGTGTTTTCGGGAAGACGTGCGTGACCTGAGCAATGCCGAACTGGCCCGGATGACGGGCATTCCAAAGCCCACCGTCACGCGTCTGGCGACCACGCTGGTGGCCCAGGGACTGATGAAGCAGGCGCCCGGCACGGAACGATTTTCGCTCAGCGCCGGTGTGGTGTCGCTGGCGCAGGCCTTCCTGGGCGGCATTGACCTGCGCGCGTTTGCCCGCCCGCACATGGCAGAGCTTGCCGACCAGGCGAATGGCGCGGTCTATCTGGGCGTTCGGGACGGTCTGGATATGGTGCTGGTGGAAACGGCATCCCCTCGGGCCGCGCTGCTGCTGGCGCGCTTGCGGGTGGGGTCCCGGTTTCCGATGGTGAGTTCGGCGCTGGGCCGGGCGTATGTCAGCGCTGTCAGTGATATCCGCGAGCGCGAACGACTTGAATTGCGGCTGCGGGAGTCGGCGGGCGCGGATGAATGGCAACGCCTGGAGGCGGGCTATGCCCGCGCGCAAGACGACGCCGGGCGCCATGGCTACTGCCTGTCGCTGGGCGAGTTCCACCGCGACATCCATTCGGTCGCGGTGCCGCTGGTGGTGCCGGGCGGGGAAATCGTCGCACTCAATTGTGGCGGCCCGTCGTTCCTGTTTTCCGAAGGACATCTTCGGCAGGACGTCGCGCCGATGTTGCTGGCGACCGCAAGGGCGATTGCCAGGGAAGTGGGGGGCTTCGTGCCCGCCCCGGGCCACGCGTCCAACGTGGCCTAGACGCGGCGTCCGCCTGGGTGTGACGCCGCGCATACAGGAGGTGAGATGAGACTGACCGATCACGAGCAGGCGATGTACGACGGCGAGCATGGCGTCGCCCGACAGAAGGCCATGGACCTGCTGGTCCGCTACGGCAATGCCTTGGGGGCCGAGCGGCTGGTCGATACCCGCAACGTGGCCGGCACGATTGGCGCCACGACCCCGTTCATGCGCAAGTATGCCGACGAGGCAGGCGGCCTGGACGCCGTGTTTTCCGAGTTCAACCTGGACTCCCGCGAAGTAGTGCGTATCCCGAAAGTGTCGGTGTACAGCAGCCACCTGCAGCAGGGGATCGACCCGGAACATGCGTCCGAACAGGGTGTTGGCGAAGATGTCGTGCGTATCTTCCGCAAGGGCGACGCCTACAGCGCCGGCCTGGGCGTGCAGTTGTTGAACACCTGCGCGCCCTACCAGGTCGGCAATCTGCCGGCCCGCGGCGAGCACTGTGCGTGGATGGAATCGTCGGCGGTGATCTACATCAACGCCGTGCTGGGCGCCAAGTCCAACGCCGAAGGCCGCGAGAGCACCGGCGCCGCGATGCTGACCGGCAAGATTCCCTACTGGGGATATCACATCGACGAAAATCGCCGCGGCACGCACGCGGTGGAAGTCGACGTGCCGATCGAAAGCATGTCGGACTGGGGCATGCTCGGCTACTTCGTGGGCGATCACGTGCAGGATCGGGTGCCCGTGATTACCGGCATCGGCCAGGCGCCGAACATGGTCCGTCTCAAGCACTTCGGCGCGGCTGCGGCATCGTCAGGCGGCGTGGAGATGTATCACATTCCCGGCTACACGCCGGAAGCGCCGACGGTAGCAGCGGCTTTTGGCGGCAACCGGCCCATCGAGCGTTTCGTGTTCGGCCGCAAGGAACTGCGCGAGACCTATGAAAACCTGAACGCGACGGCGTCCGACGTGGACGTGGACTTTGTCATGCTGGGCTGTCCGCACTACAGCATCGAGCAGATCTGGGAAGTGTGCCAGCTGCTCGAAGGCCGCAAGGTGCACGTCAATTCCAACCTGTGGATCTTCACGCCGCGCGCTACCAAGCAGATCTGCGACCAGAACGGCTACACGCGCATCATTACCGAAGCGGGTGGATTCCTGATGTCGGATACCTGTTCGGCCCTGGGCCGGGTCATGCCGAAAGGAGTCAAGGTGGCCGCGGTCGATTCGGCCAAGCAGGTGCACTACCTGCCTGCGATTATGGGCATCCAGGCGTGGTTCGGGTCGACGGCCGACTGTATCGACGCTGCCGTGACGGGCCGCTGGAACGGGGGCCTGCGATGAGTTCGATCCTGTCTGACGCCTCCAGTACCAGCAGTACCCCTGGCGCCGCGACGCCCACGGCCACGATCACACTGCACGGCCGCGCCATCGTCGGTGGCGTTGCCGAAGGGGAAGCGCTGGTCACGCGCGAACGCATTTCCGGCTGGGGTGGCATCGACCCGCGCACGGGCACCGTGATCGAGACCCGCCATGAACTGCGCGGCGTCTCGTTTGCGGGCAAGGTGCTGGTGTTTCCTGGCGCCAAGGGTTCGTCGGGCTGGTCCGGTCAATTTCACATCGCGCGCATTGCCGGCATGGCGCCGGCGGCCATGTTGTTCAACGAAATGACGACCAAGATGGCATTGGGCGCCGTCGTGACCCATGCGCCGTCGGTGACCGACTTCGACCGGGATCCGCTGTCGGTGATCGAGACAGGGGACTGGGTACGGGTGGATGGCGAGACCGGCACTGTCACCGTCACCAAGCGGCAGGATCCGACCGACTTGCCCCTTCCGAACGGTTGAGCTTTACGGGGTCGCGGCAGATAATGCCTCGATCCGGTCAGCCATCCCGTGCAAGCCGGCGTGCGGTCTCAGGAGCAGGCAATGAAGCGATATCTTGCGAAGGGCGTGAAGCGTGGACTGATGGCTGGGGCATTGTTCAGTGCGATGCTGGCCGGGCCCGTGCTGGCGCAGACTGCGGGGACGGCGGATCCCGCCGCCAAGCCCAAGACCGCGCAGCAGACCAAAATGGCCGAGTGCAACGTCGAAGCCAAAGGCAAGAAGGGCGATGAATACAAAGGCTTCATGAGCCAGTGCCTGAAGGCCAAGCCCATGACGTCGCAGGAAAGAATGGCCTCCTGCAGCAAGCAGGGCGCGGGTCGCAAGGGCGACGACTACAAGAACTTCGTCAGCACCTGCATGAAGGCGGGCTGACACCGCCCGTTCCAGCCGGGGCGGGCGGGCCAGTTCAGCTTTCCGGGCATTCCTGGTGGCTGCTGGCCTGCGTCACATGGCTGCCGGCCGGTACGCTGCGCGTCAGCCACACGTTCCCCCCGATGGTCGATCCCTTGCCAATCGTGATGTTGCCCAGAATCGTCGCGCCGGCATAAATGACGACGTCGTCTTCGACATGCGGATGCCGCGGCAGGCCCTTCTGCAGCGCGCCCGTCTCGTCGGTTGGAAAGCGCTTGGCGCCCAGCGTCACGGCCTGGTAGAGACGCACACGATTTCCGATCACGGCCGTTTCGCCGATCACCACGCCCGTGCCGTGGTCGATAAAGAACGCACTGCCAATCTGGGCGCCCGGGTGGATGTCGATCCCGGTTTGCGAGTGCGCGATTTCGGCAACGATACGCGCCAGCAAGCGCGCCCCGCGGCGATACAGCTCGTGTGCCAGGCGATGGTGGATCAGCGCGACCACGCCGGGATAGCACAGCAAGACTTCGTCGACGCTGCCTGCGGCCGGGTCGCCATAAAAGGCTGCTTCGACGTCGCTGTCCAGCAGCGCCCGCACCCGCGGCAGATTGGCCGCGAAGTCGTGCACGATCGCAATCGCCTGCTGTTCCACGTCCGGAGACGGCGAACCCAAGGTGCGGTGTTCATAGCGCAATGCCAGCCGGACCTGTTCCAGCAATCGGTGCAGGGCGGCGTCCAGCGTATGGCCGACGTAATAGTCCTCGCTGCTCGGACGCAGGTCGGCCGGGCCCAGGCGCAGCGGAAAGAGGGCGCCACGAAACGCGGCGACGATCTCGCGCAGCACGTCGGTCGACGGCAGTTCGCGCGCGCCGGGCTCGATGCGGCGCTGCTGCGCCGACCGCCACTTCATGCGCTCGGCGCGCAGGTCGGCCACGATCTGTTCGAGTGGCCACAGCGGCACGGCATCAGGGCGCGGATGCTGGGCGGATTCGGGTTGGGAAGGCGGGGTGGAAAGGTCGGTCATGGTGTCTTGCTCGCGGAGGACGGCCTCAATCGCCGTCGGTACGATGGATATCGACGATATATAGCACAGCGTGCCCCGGGCGACCGGCGTAGCCCCGGCGGCGGTGTGTGATTGCCGAAAGATTCGCAACGTGACGCAACGATCCCCGCCCGCGGTCACCACCCGGGCGTACGCCTTCAGGGATAATGGCCATTCTTGAACGGAAACGCACCATGAGACATTCCTTCTGGCGCGCCCTCGCCGTCAGCCTGTTGCTCGCCCTGCAAGCCTGCGCCACCGGTCCGGCGCAGCAGTCCGCCGACGTGGCGCGCCTGCGACCTGTGTTCAGCAGCCAATTCGAATCGGGCGGCATTGGCGCGATCCGTGCCATGGACCCGCAGGAAACCACCTGGCGGCTGTCGCTGAAGAACGATAACGACGACCCCGATCTGCCGGCGAGTTTCCGCACCTGGTTCCATGTCAGGATCGCGAACGTATCGCCCGACCGGCCCCTGACGCTGGAGTTCGACGGTTTCGGCTCGCGCTATCCGGTCATGCCGGTGTATTCGTATGACGGCGTGCAGTGGTCCCACTTCCGCGACGACGAGATCAGCTGGCAAGGCTGCCGCGGCCAGGCGCTGGTCAACTGCCGCGCCACGGTCCGGAAAGCCTTTGCCGGTCCGGTGTCCATTGCGCGCACGTTCCCGTACACGACGGCCGACCTGGATGCGTTCCTGAGCAGGCTGGCAGCGTCGCCCCTGGTCAAACGCGAAACGCTCGGTGTGTCGCCGGTCTACCAGAAGCCCATCACGCTGCTGACCATCGATGATCCCCGGCTGTCCATTCCCGGCGTGCCCAAGCGCTATGTGTGGCTGCACGCCCGCACCCATCCAGGCGAAACCGGGCCGTCTTTCCTGCTTGAAGGCCTGATCGCCCGTGTACTGGCCGAGGACGCGGCAGGCGAGTCCCTGCGATCGCGCTACATCTTCAAGATCGTACCCATGCACAACCCCGATGGCGTGATTGCCGGCAACTACCGCACCACGCCAGCCAGCGTGAACCTGGAAGACAGCTGGCGGTTCGATGCCTCGGGCGCCGATGCGCCGGGTCAACCGCCGCCGCCTTATGAAAACCAGGTGCTGTTGCGAGGCGGCATCCTGCCTGTCCTGCAGGCCGGTGGGCGATTCGACATCGCACTGAATCTCCACGCATCAAACGCAGCCGTGGACATGCCAGCGTTCTTCATTCCGCATTTTGGTGGCGACGACGCGTTCGGCCCGGCCGAGCAAAGGCTGTGGCGCAAGCAGCAACATCTGGTCGCCCTCACGTCCTCGTACTACGAGGGCCAGGTCACCACCGAGAACGAAGATGCTGGCGCGGCCTTTCTAAACCACTTCTTTCCGGAAAGCTGGTGGTGGCGGTCGCAGCAGGACCGTGTCAATGCGATCACGTTCGAAACGACGTATGGCAAAGGGGGGCTGGATCGCTGGTTGACGCAAGACGATCTGCGGCGGCTGGGAGACGCCCTGGCGCGGGCGATCAATGACATCGGCAGCGCCAGCGCCGCGTGCGCGCTGGCAAGCGTTCCCTTGCCCGGTTGCGAAGAAGTGGACGTGATGCCGATCGCTCCGGCGTTGCGGTCAGACCCGGTGCCACTGGCGCCGATGGACCTGGCGCCGCTGCAGTCAGACCCGGAATCGCTGTGAAGCCGGGCGCCGCGGCATGCCGTTCCCGCCGCGGCCGCTTACACCCAGGAGGACGGGTTGATCGTGCCGGGCGACTGGAACGCCGGCTTGCTGAACAGATAGCCCTGCATCAGGCGGACCCCTTCGTTGTAGAAGAAGTCGCGTTCGGCGATCGTTTCGATGCCCTCGGCAATGACCTGGATGCCCAGGTCCGAGCAGGTCCGCATCAGTCCCTTGACGATGGCCTGGCGCGGCACGCTTGAATCGATGTTGCGCACCAGGGCCATGTCCAGCTTGATAATGTCGGGCTGGAACTCGGCAAGCAGGGTCAACCCTGCATAACCGGCGCCAAAGTCGTCGATCGCAGTCAGGAAACCGCTGCGTTGGTAGTAACGCAGAATGGACGCAAGCCGCGCGGCGTCTTCCACCCGGTCGCCTTCCGTTGCCTCGAAAATGATGCGCTCGACCGGAAAGTGGTGCTCATGCGCGGCTTCCAGCGTGGTGCGGATGCACACTTCGGGCTGGTAGATGGCATTGGGCAGGAAATTGATCGACAGACGATGCGCCAGGCCAATGTCGGCTGCGCCTTCGATGGCTTTGCGCCGGCAGGCCTGGTCGAACCGATAGCGGTTGTCTTCGGTCACACGGCCAAGCACCCATGACGCGGGCTCGCCCACCGGTCCGCGCACCAAGGCCTCGTGCGCAAAGATCGTATTGTTGTCGAGGTCCACTATCGGCTGGTACGCGTAGCTGAAGTCGAAGCCCAGCGCTTCGCCGTCACGGCAACCGGCGCAGCCGGGGCCATTCACGGTGAATGCAGAGTGAAACGTACCGGTAAATCGGATCGGCGTGATAGAGGACATGGGGAGCATGAGAGGGTTGTTGCATACAACACGGGATACGGCCTAGTTAACGGCAGTTGGACGCGTTGGGATACCCCCATTTCGCGTCGAAGTGTCACAAATCGCAGCGGACGAGCGCCGCCCGATGTCCACTCATGGCGCCAGGCCGCACACTGCCTGGGCTTGCTGCTCTTCCGTTGTTCCTTTCACCGGAGTTGTCGTGACCGCTTCCATCGCTCCCAGAGCCCGATTCATGGTGATTCGCTCGCATCCCCGGCTGTTCGTGGCCGCCTTGATCCTGATCGCGGTGGCGGCTTCGCTCTGGATGAGCCGAACGCCATGGCCCTTGTGCCTGCTGCTGGGCTTCGACGCGGCCGCCTTTTTCTTTCTGTGCACGACGGCCTACGTCTTCGCCAGGTCCACGCCCGAGACCATGCGCCATCGGGCCAGGGAAGAAGATGTGGGGCGGTGGGGGATCCTGTGGACGAGCGTTCTGCTATCGGCCGTGGTCCTGCTGGCCCTTGGCGTCGAACTCCGGCTGGGGAAGGGCGGCGGTGCCTGGCCCGTCGTGATCGCCATTGGCAGCATTCTGCTGTCGTGGCTGTACATGAACGTAATGTTCGCGCTGCACTATGCCCACGGGTTCTATGGCAACTACGGCGCGGCCCATCAGGGGCTCGAGTTTCCGGGCGACGAGCCGCCCGACTACTGGGACTTCGCCTACTTTGCGTTGGTGATAGGCATGACGTTCCAGGTGTCCGACGTGCAGATCACCAGCCGGCACCTGCGCCGGATGGCGCTGGTGCACAGCGTGATTGCGTTCTTCTTGAACGTGTTCATCATTGCGATGAGCGTCAATGTGGTGGCTGGCCAGGCGTAAGCACACCAGCGTGCCGCGCCCGGATCAGCCGGCCGCCTTGCGGCTTGCCTGGCGCAGTTCCCAGGCGCGGAAGTCGTCACGCCATGCCTGCAGGTCTTCGGCGTACAGATCAAAAATGCACGGTTCGCAGCCGCTCTGGCAACACTGATTGTCGCCAGGGCGTTCGGGGGGCTCGGGGGCCGGATCGTCAGCGGGGTGGAAAGTCGTCGTCACGATGCATGCATGAAGCGCCGCCGCAGCCGTCAGAGTCGCCGGCGCGGCGGGCAGTCGAAAAAAGGTCGAAGCGGAATCAGACCAGCGCGTTGTGCAGGCTGTATTCCAGGGTCGCCATGCTGGCAGGCAGGTCCACCTTGCCGCCCATGTCACGCACGGTCGAACCCAGTGCGTGCAGGGTGCGGAACAGGTTGTGGGCGCGGCACTGCTCGCCCATCTGACCGATCCGGACCATGGGCAGGCCGAACGAGCCCGAGATCTCGACGTGATAGCGGTTCGAGATATGCGCGCAGATGTCGGCGTTGTTCATGCCGTCGGGGATGGCAATGCCGACCACCGAGTTCAGGCGGGACGTCGGCGGCGTGAACAGGCGCAGGCCCATGGCCTCGATCCCGTTCTGCAGGGCTTGCGAGCAGCGGTAGTGGCGCGCGAAGCGCTCTTCAAGCGTTTCAGCGCAGACCAGGCGCAGTGCTTCGTGCAAGGCGAGCACGCCGGACACCGGCGCGGTGTAGTGATAGCCGCCCTTGTGCCAGAAATTCTCGGCCAGCTTGGCATCCAGGCACCAGTGCGAATTGGTGGTGGTGCGGTTGTTGATCCGGTCCCAGGCTTCGTTCGAAAACGCGATCAGCGACACGCCGGGGATGGACGACAGACCCTTCTGGCCGCCGGTGATGACGGCGTCGATCTGCCAGTCATCCATTTGCAGCGGCATGGTGCTCAGGGTGCAGACGGCGTCGACGATCACCAGACAGCCGTACTTCTTGGCGGCGCGCGCAATGGCGGGCAGTTCGCGGTTGAACACCGTGTTGGACGTTTCGCCCTGCACGATGGTCAGGCATTCCGGGCGATGCTTGGCGATCAGCGCTTCGACCTCGTCGGCCGGCGCATAGTGGTGGCCGTCCACCTCGAAGGTGATGACTTCGGCGCCCAGGCGGCGCGACATTTCCGCCATCCGCGCACTGAAAAAGCCGTTCACCACGCACAGGACCTTGTGTCCTGGCAGCACCAGGTTGCTGATGGCCATTTCCATGGCCGCCGAACCGGGACCGGCCACACCCATGACCCATTCCGACTTGGTCTGGAAGACATAACGACCCATCTCCTTGACCTGCGAGATGATGGTCGACATCGTGGCGCCCAGGTGATTGATCACCACCGAATTCGCTCGCGCCACCGCCTCGGGGATCGGCACCGGCCCGGCGCCCATCATCAGGAGGGGGTCATCGGGCAGGATGTCGCTCAGGACACGCACTTGAGGCGGCGCGGTGAAGGTCAGCGCGGCATGCGGTGCGGAACGAACGGGAGTGGAGTCGTCAACGGAACGGAGCAAGGGGGTCGGCATACGAAGTTGTGCAACAAAAGAGAAAGGGGGCACGCGACAGTGACGTTAGCACACCGGCCGCGACCGCCCCGAATGGTAATCTACGCGGTCCGGCGCACCAGGCGACGGGCCCGCATTCCGGGCGCCGGACGTGTCTTCAAGTGGAACACATTCCTTCGTCAAGCACGCTGAACGCGCGCCGCAGCGCCCCCATTTTTGTGGCCGCGCGACAATCGATCCTCGTTCGCCGTGCGCGTCGAGTTGCCACGGAGCCCGACCATGTCCTTGTTTGCCCCCACAACCTCTGCCAACACCTCGTTTTCGGATTCGCCGCTGGCGCGCAGGCTCTGCGCCATGCCCAAGGCCGAACTGCACATGCATATCGAAGGCTCGCTCGAGCCCGAGCTGATCTTCGCCCTGGCCGAACGCAATGGTGTCACCCTCCCGTATGCGTCGGTCGACGCCCTGCGCGACGCCTATGCCTTTACCGACCTGCAGTCTTTCCTGGATATCTATTACGCCGGCGCCAGCGTCCTGCTGACAGAGCAGGACTTCTACGACATGACCTGGGCCTATGTGGAGCGCGCCCTTGCCGACCACATCGTCCACACCGAAATCTTCTTTGATCCGCAAACGCATACGGCCCGCGGCGTGCCGGTGGACGTGGTGGTAAACGGCATTGCCCGCGCGCTGGACGACGCAGAATCTCGGCACGGCCTGTCGAGCCGGATGATCCTGTGCTTCTTGCGCCACCTGCCGGAAGAGGATGCCTTCGCCACCCTGGCGGCTGCCGAAGCCTGTTTCAAGACCGTGCCGCGGCTGATCGGCGTCGGGCTGGACTCGTCAGAGAAAGGCAATCCGCCCGAAAAGTTCGCCCGCGTGTTTGCCCGTTGCGAAGCATTGGGCCTGCGCCGTGTGGCGCACGCCGGTGAAGAAGGCCCGGCCCAGAACATTCGGGATGCCCTCGACCTGCTGCACGCCGAACGAATCGATCACGGCGTGACCGCGATCGAAGACCAGTCGCTGCTGATACGCCTGGCCAAAGAAAAAATCGCGTTGACCGTGTGCCCCTTATCGAACGTGAAACTGAAGGTATTCGACGACATGACGGCGCACAGCCTGCCCATCCTGCTGGACGCCGGCGTGGCCGTTACGCTCAATTCCGACGATCCCGCGTACTTTGGCGGCTATCTGAACACCAACTATCTGGCGGTGTTCGAGGCGCTGCCGCTGGGCGAAGAGACCGCGTATCTGCTGGCCCGCAACAGCCTGGAAGCGGCGTTTGCGACCGACGAGGAGAAGGCGCGCTGGGTGGTGCAGCTGGATGCCTTCTGGGCGCAGACGGCGGCCGCGTAAGGACGGAAGCGGCGCTTTGTCCGCGCCGGTTGAACGTGCCGTTCGCTGCCGCGTGGCGGTTGTGCGCCGCCGGTTGGGAAATCATCAGAAGCCGAAGTGCTCCAGCCCCGGGTGGTCGTCGGGCCGACGGCCTTGGGGCCACAGAAAGGCCCGGTCCGACGCCTTGATCGCCAGGTCGTTGATGCTGGCGTGCCGCTCTGCCATCAGGCCGGCGGCATCGAACGCCCAGTTCTCATTGCCATACGACCGGAACCAGTTGCCCTGGTCGTCGTGCCATTCGTACGCAAAACGCACAGCTATCTGGTTGTCATGGAATGCCCATAGGGACTTGATCAGGCGGTAGTCATGCTCGCGTGCCCATTTGCGTTCCAGCAGCGCAATGATTTCCGGGCGGCCGGTAGCGAATTCGTTCCGGTTGCGCCAGCGGCTGTCGACGGTGTAGGCCAGCGCGACCTTGGCCGGATCACGGCCGTTCCACGCATTTTCAGCCAGCCGCACCTTGAGCGTGGCGGTCGCGTAGTTGAAAGGAGGCAGGGGCGGGCGCTCGGCGTCGGACATGGCGGGACCTATCAGTGGGTGGGTGAAAGAGGGGGTGACGGGGTTCCAGTCGCCCCCTGTGCGGCAAGCAGCGCGGCGCCGGCCGCCTGCGCGTCTTGCGCGGCGGTGGCATTGCCGCTGACCAGGGCAACGGCGATCGCGCCGTCGATCAGGATCAGCCACTGGCGGGCAAGGGCAGCGCGGGCGGCGTCGGACGCATCGAGTCCGGAAGCCGTTTCATGAATGAAGGCCAGCAGGTCCGCCTTGTGCTCGCGTGCAAGCATCCGGATCGCCGACGTCGCATCGCCGATTTCGCCCGCTGCATTCAGGAATGCGCAGCCGTGGTAGCCCGGGTCGACAAACCAGCTTTCCAGTACGGTGAACATGCCGAGCAGCCGGCTGGCGGCATCGTTCCCGGCCGCCAGCGTCCGGGTGCGGAACCAGTGCAGCCAGCGGTTATGGCGGGCCCGCAAGGCGGCCACCACCAGCACGTCTTTCGACCCGAAGTGTGCGTAGACGGTTTTGCGGGACGCGCCCGAGGCTTTGACGATGGCGTCGATGCCCGTCGCGTGTATGCCGTCGCGATAGACAAGGGACTCGGTCGTTTCGAGCAGGCGGTCCAGGGGATCAAGCGCGGGGCTGGGGTCGGGATGGCGGGGCGTCATGTCGTGCATGGTAGAACGATCGTTCTCCGGTGGGCAAGCTTTTTCGGCGCTGTGATTAGTACGGTGCCGGTGAGTAGAGGGTCCCCGAATTGGTAGTTGCACTCTGGCAGCGAGAGCACGCTGCCGCTAGCACTCCCGCCGGATCAAGCTTCGCCTGGCGTCCAGTCGGGGCTGTAGCCGCCGAGCGCCGGGTGGTACATCTCGTCGCCGTCGTGCTGGGTGAACTCCACGTTCAGCCGGTCCTCAGCCAGCCCCAGGATCTCGATGCAGTGAGCGCATAGCGCACGAGCAACTTCCATGCGCTGTTCGGCCGGCCTGCCGCGGCGAATGTCGAGCATGAGCATGGATACGGGGATCGGGTTGCTGCCGGGTTCCTCAATGCGCCAGACGCCACCTTCGCCCAGTTCCCGGATCGCTACGCTGATGCGGCGGATGTCGACCGACATCATGCGCGCATAGGTCTCGCACATGCTGGCGGCGAGCCGCTGTTTGGCGTCGGCCGGGTAATGGTCGTTCACGTCGAGCTGAAGGTAGGGCATGGAAGGCCTTGCTGATAGGGGAGCGGGTTTGCGCTGTAGGGGATCAGGGCGCGGGCAGCCGCGACACCATGTAGTCCACGGCGGCTTTGATCTCGTCGTCGGTGCAGGTGGAACAGGTGCCGCGGGGCGGCATCCAACCCAGGCCCTTGATCACATGGGTGGTCAGGGTGCCGGGCGGCTGCGCAAGGCGGGGCGCCCATGCGGCCTTGTCGGTCAATTTGGGGGCGCCGCGCATCCCGTAGGTGTGACACGACGCGCAACTGACGCTGTACACCGACGCGCCCGAGCGCGCTGGTTTGCCGGTCGAGGCGGCGACCTGCAGCGGGGCAGGCGATGTGGCCGCGGCGCTGGCCGAGGCCGCCGCCAGGGCAAGGATTGTCATTGACCGGGCCAATGCGCGCACCGGCGCCCGCGCCAATGCCTGTGCGGCGAGCCGCGACGTGCGAGAAATGGCAGGCCGGGCAAAGCGGGGGGCCGACAAGACGGCAAGGAAGCGAAGGTGAAGCATGGGGAAAATTACCCTGTGGACCCTGAACCCGGCCCTGACCCGAACGTGCAGGCGAACCGGAGCCGGAACCCGCACGCAGCGTCGCGGGCAGTGCGTGGAAGTGCATGGAAGACATTATGACCGACACGATCGGTCACCACCCCAGGCGGTGGCCGTCTTCGGTCGCCTGGTGGCGCGCAACGTCGTCGCTGTGCAGGTAGCGGCTGGTGGTGGTCAGTGACGCATGGCCCAGGTTGTCGCGCACGTGGCGCAAGTCCATGTCGCCGGTCGCCATGGCGGACCCGGCCGTGTGGCGCAGCCAGTGGGCCGATGCCGCGGCAAGGATGTCCGCGGTGTGCGCGTGCTCGGGCCCCCGGGCGCGCACGCGGTCGGCGGTCCGCGCGAACACCTGCTTGGCGATGATGTGGAGGGCGCTGCGTGTCATGGCGCGCGCCTTGCCGCCGATGGGCGCCAGCAGCGGCTGCGTTTCGCCGACCGCAGGCTCGGGCGACAACCCCAGCGCGCGGCGGTAGGTGGCCAGCTCGTCCATCAATTCGGTGGTGGCCGGCACGAGTCGCAGCTTGTCGCCCTTGCCCAGGATCTCGAGCCACCAACGTGTGACACCCGCACGGTCCCGCCGTGCAAAAAAAGCCCCCATCGTGTTGTTGGCAACTTCGGATATCCGCATGCCGCTCAGGTACAGCAGCGTGAACAGCCAGCGTGCGCGGTGATAGTGCTCAAGATCCCGCGGGGTATCACGGGGCAGACCCGCGATGGTGGTTTTGACCTCATCCCACATCGTGTCATCCAGGTAGCGCACGACACGAGGGGCGGCGTGCCGTTGCCGCTGCCTGAACAGCGACAGCGGATTGCCGGCCAGATAACCGGCGTGCACAAGCCATGAAAACAGCGTGTTCAGGATGACGATGGCCTGGCGCTGGCTGGCGGGGGAGAGCGGCCCGGCGAAGGGGCGCCAGCCTGGATCCCCCCGCGCCCGTTTGCGGCCGGCGGGCATGACCCAGCGGTCCACGGGTTGGGGGTCGGCCAGAAATCGCTGGTAGGCCAACAAGTCTTCATGTGTCAGGGACGCCAGCGGCTTGCGCAGCTCGATGACACACCAGAGCAGCAGGCGTTCGGCCTCCTTGCGGTAACTGTCAAAGGTCGTTTTGGTCTGCGCAAATCGGGCGAGCCAGGCTTTGAGCGCATCGATGTCGGCGTTCGCCGCAATCTGCGACCGCGCAGCGACGGCGCGATTGCTGCCGGCGCTGCCATCCAGATCGGCGGAAAGCGTTTGCAGCAGGGTCTGGAAGGTCGACAGGGCAGGGGAGTGGTGCGGAGCGGAAGGGGCGATGGGGCATGCGTCGATGCCGAGGTTGCCGGCCGCCGGCACCCATGTTTGAGTCATTACGCCACCATCTCCTGTGTCACACCCCAATCCATCTTCAGTCGGTCCAGTTGACCCCCGAGCGCCACCGACCCATTCCAGCGTCTGACTGAACAAACGCTTTCAAGCCGGTCGGCGTCATTATTTGACAGTAGAACAATAATGTCAAAAATATATTACTGATATTCTAATTCATTACGTATTACGTAGTAATATCCGCTATTACGTTAGGATCGTTCATGACCAACCCCGCCGACCTCGAAAACCAGCTGGCTGCAGACGTTGAAGACCTGAAAAAGCAGTTTTCAAACACGCAGGTCCTCTACAAAGAGGTGTGCGCGCTGATGTTTCTGCGCTATGGCATCACGCCAACGGTCAATCGCCTCTATCAGCTGGTGCGTCGCGGCAGCATGTCGGTGCCGTCCGACGCGCTTCGGCAGTTCTGGCAGGAACTGCGTGAGAAAAGCCGGGTGCGCATCGAACATCCCGATCTGCCGGACGCGCTGAAAACCGCGGCAGCCGAGTCGATGGCGGCAATGTGGACACTGGCGCAGCAGGCGGCGGTCGACGGCCTGACTGCCGCTCGGAACGAGGCAGCCGAGCAGGTAAGGGCGGCCGAAGCGGCTGCGCGAGACCAGGCGGCAGCGTTTGAAGCGGCTGAGGCAAGGCTCAGCGCCTTGCTCGACACTGAACGGCGGCGCGCGGATGACCTGGCGGCCCGGCTGGGCGATCGCGAAGCCGCCTATGCGCGCCTGGCCGAACAACGCACCAGCGATCACGCCGCGCATGTCCGGCAGTTGGCGGCCGCCAGGCAGGCCGAAGCCATTGCTGCCAGTGAACGGGACGTCGCTCGCAAGGAATTGCTGGCGGCCCAGGGCGAGGGCGAAAAGAACCTGGCCACGTTCAACGCCCAGCTGGACAGGTTTCGGGAGGACAGCGCCGCGTCCGAGGCGCGTCACCTGGCCATCGAACGGCGTGCCCTGCTGGATCTGGACCAGGAACGCCAGCGCAACAATCGGCTCGGCAAACAAGTGGAACAGGTGCAGCAGCGGCTGACCGAGACCATGTCCGAGCAGGCGCGCGCCACCGCGACGCTGCAGAATCAGATCGGATCGCTGCAAGGCCGGCTGGGCGAAGCAGAAGGCCGGCTGGCGGCGGCACGGGAAGACAGCAGCCGATGGGAGGCTGCGTGTGAACGGCTGCAAGGCGAGCTGGCCAGTCAGCAGGATGCAAGCCGGGCGCAGGCCGAGACGAACCGTCGCGATGCCCGATTGCAGGAACACCCGTCCGAACCAGGCCCAGTGGCCGGAGCAGCGGATGACGCTGCGGCGGGGCAACGCCGTCCCCGACCCAGGAAGCCGCGCCGATGAACCCGCCCGAGACCGCAGCGTCTGCCTTCCTTGCCCTCTGGAACGATATCGATCCGTCGCGCATCGTCGAATACGAGCGGTGGCACACGCTGGAGCACGTGCCGGAGCGGGTCTGGACGCCCGGTTTTGTCGCCGGCACGCGTTATGTCGCGACCCGGCCGGGCCAGCCGCGTTACTTCACGCTGTACGACCTGGCGCGCCTGTCCGCGCTGGAGACGCCTGCCTATCAGGACCTGGTCGATCATCCGACCCCGTGGAGCGCGTCGATGCGCACGGCGTTTCAACATTTCTTGCGCAAGCCGTGCACACGCGTCGCCGTTGAAGGCGTGACCCGAGGTGCCGCCTTGCTGGTGCTGCGCATGGTGTTGCCGGACGGCACCAACGACGCCGTGATCGCAACGGGTGTACGCCGCCTGCTGGCGGACGGCGTGAACGAGATCGTGACACGGGTCACCGCCGGGCGCGCCCGCACGGCCGGTCCCCAAGCCATGCCGAATCAGGATGATGGGCCGGCGGGCGACGAGTTCATTGTTCTGGTCGAAGCCGCGGAGCCGGAGCGACTTCCGGCAATCGAAGCGGTCGCCCTTGCGGTTTTTGCGCAGACCACCAGCCATGCAGACGCAGGGGCCCCGACGCGCGGATTCGACGCTCGCCGCGATCGCATGTCGCACGATCACGCGTCCTACCCCCGCGCGTCTTACTATCGGTATATCAGCCGCGTCCTGCACGCCGATGTGGCTGGCCCGATTCGCCCGGCGCCGCGCACCGACGCGATGCCACCCGTACCATCAATCCGTTAGCGGATGTGCCAGCCGTTTGGGTGGTGTGGCAAGCAGCGGAAAAAGTCGCCATACTTTCGCAGCTTTGTTACCCGCCACCCCGATGACGCCGCCGTCCCGAAGGAACACCCGTATGTCCGCCGCGCCCGATGCCGCCACGATCGAATCCGTCCAGATTGGCGAACTTGCCTGCTGGCGTGTCCGCACCCAGTGGGCGGAAGCCCTCATTGCCACGCAGGGCGCGCAGTTGCTCAGCTACACGCCGCATGGCCAGCCGCCGATTGTCTGGTTGAGCGATGACGCGAAGTTCCTGCGCGGCCAGCCGCTGCGGGGCGGTGTGCCAGTCTGCTGGCCCTGGTTTGGCGACCTGGCGCGAAACCCGTCGGCGGTGCGTGACATGTTCGCGCCCGACACGGCGGCGCCGGCCCACGGCGTCGTGCGCGGCGTCGACTGGGAGCCCGGTGCGGCGACCGCCGAATTCGGTCGCGTCGTCATGGATTTCCATTGCCACATGCCCAACGGGTCCGGCGCGTGGAAGCACCCGGCGGACCTGCTGATCCGCTTTCGCATGGGCGAGACGCTCGAGATTCAGCTCTGCACGCACAATTTCGGCGATGCGCCGATCACCGTCAGCCAGGCGCTGCACACCTACTTTGCGGTCAGCGACAGCCGCCAGATCACGATCGAAGGTCTTGAAGACACCGCCTATATCGACACACTCAGGAACTGGGAACCTGTCACCCAGACCGGTCCGGTCCGCATCGAAGGCGAGACCGACCGGATCTACACGGGCATCGATCGGGCGATCGACATCGTGGATCCGGGATGGCAGCGCCGCATTCATATCGAGGCGTCGCAGTCGCGGTCGGCGGTGGTGTGGAATCCCTGGATCGACAAAGCTGCGCGTCTGTCGCAATTTCCGGATGATGCGTGGCAGCGCATGGTCTGCATCGAAACCGCCCGGGTGTGGGATGACCTGCTGGTCGTCGCACCGGGCAAGACGGAATCCATGTCGGTCACGATCAGCGTCGATGCCTTGACGTCCGCGCCAACCCCTGCCTGATCTTCCGGGCGGACCGACATGGGCACCCGCCAGAGCACCATCGACTACCTGCTCGAGCAAGTTGCCGACGCGGGCATCATGACCTCGCGCAAGATGTTCGGCGAGTACGCGGTGTATTGCGATGGCAAGGTGGTTGCCCTGGTGGTGAGCGATCAGGTCTATCTGAAAGCAACTGACGCAGGGCGGGACTACCTGGAAGACGTGGAAGAGGGCTTTCCCTTTCCCGGCGCCAAACCCTGGTTTGCCATTCCTGGCGACCAGTGGGATGACCGCCGGTGGGCGGCGGAGCTGATCGCTGTTACGGCCGCGGCCTTGCCTGAGCCGGTGATCCGTTCGCGTCGCAAGCGGGACCCGCCGGGTCGTTGAGCGGGAGGCAGGGTCGCACACCGATTGCCGTGATCGCGGGTTGGCGCGACGCGCAGGTCAGAGTGATGTCCTCCCGCACGCAGAGTTACCGTGCCTTACGTGGCTGGCCTTCAGGCCGGGATAGGATGACGGGCCTGCACCGAATCGCGAGAAGCCATGTTCCGATTGACTTTGTTATGGCACCGTCTGAAGTCGCAGATGTGGTGGCGGCCAACCCTCTGGAGCATCTTTGCCGTGTTCGCTGCGCTTGCGGGTGCAAGCGCAAACTATTACGTGCCGGACAGTGCCGTGCCCGATATCGAGCGCGAAACGCTGCAGAGTCTCCTGACGATCATCGCGTCAAGCATGCTTGCCGTCAGCACGTTTTCGCTCTCCATCCTGGTCGGGGCCTTTACCTCCGCGTCGACGTCAGCCACCCCTCGCGCCACACGCTTGGTCATGGCCGACGATCGTGCGCAGTCGGCCATCGCCAGTTTCATCGCTGCGTTCATTTACGCAATCATCGCCTTGTGTGCCCTGGGCGTCGGATACTACGGACCGGCGGGCCGTTTCGTGCTGTTGGCCGGGACGATCGGCGTGCTTGTCTACATCATCGTTTCGCTATTGCGATGGATTCAGACGCTCTCGTCGATCGGCCGCATGAGTACGACCATTGCCACGGTCGAAAAGGCCGCAACGACGTCACTGCAGGCTTTTCGGCGCAATCCGTTTCTCGGCGCGCACCCCGCGCCGGGGCAGCCCGTCCATGGTGTTGCGCTCCACGTCACCCGCACTGGCTACCTTCAACACATCGACATGGAGCGCCTGAACACCGCCGCGAAGAAAGCGGCCGTGACCCTGCATGTTGTCGTACGCCCTGGTGCCATGGTGCATCCCGCCGACCCGGTCGCCTTCTGGGACGAATCGCCCGGCCTGGATATGGCCACCTTGCTGGGACTGGAAGTGGCTTTCGTGATTGGCGCGGAACGCAGCTTCGAACAGGATCCGAGGTTCGGACTCATCGTCATGGCGGAGATCGGGCAGCGGGCCTTGTCCCCGTCCACCAACGATCCCGGAACGGCCATTGGTGTCATCGCGGCGATCGCCCGCATCCTGATCGACACGGCAGTGGCGGAGGAACGGCGAGATGCCAATAAAGGGATATCAGGCGGTGTCACGGAGTTGCCAGCGACGGATCATTCGGGCCGCCACGTCCGTTTCCCCTGTGTCACGTTGGTTGAGCTGGACGAGTCCGACCTGATTTTTGACACCTTCGATCCGATCGCACGCGACGGTGCGGGCTTCGTCGAGATCGGTGTGCGGCTCCAGAAAACCCTGCGCGCGATCAGCCTGTGCACCCATGGCGAACTGCCCCACGCTGCGCGACGGCAGGCCTGGCGTGCGTTTGAACGCGCGCGCCAAGCGCTTGTTTTCGAGGAAGACAAGATCGCACTGGAAAAGCTGGCGACCGAGACGGCGCAGGCCACGGCAGTGATCGAGTCGCCGATCACCCCTGCCCGGTACGCCCGCAGGCTGCCGTGAGACAGCCTTGCGGCCCTGCCTATTGCAGCGCCGCCGACGCCTTGGCGGCAAGCTTGGTCTTGAACAGCCAGCTCTTGTAGTCGTCGAGGTCGCCGTCGAAGGGTTTGACGGCGCCGTCGGCCACGATCACGAACTGGTCGGTCGTGGCCCGCAGCAGGTGGCGATCATGCGATACCAACACCAGGGTGCCTTCGAACTGCGCCAGGGCCATGGTCAACGCTTCGCGGGTTTCCAGGTCCAGGTGATTGGTCGGCTCGTCCAGCAGCAACAGGTTCGGCCGCTGCCACACGATCAGCGCCAAGGCCAGCCGCGCCTTTTCACCGCCCGAAAACGGCCGGATCGATGCCGTCGCCATGTCGCCCGCAAAGTTGAAGCTGCCCAGGAAGTTGCGCAGTTCCTGCTCGCGGGTTGTCGGCGCAATCTTGTTCATGTGCCACAACGGCGATTCGTCGTGGCGCAGCATTTCGACCTGGTGCTGCGCAAAGTAGCCGATCGACAGGCCCTTGCCGAATACGGTATCGCCGCTCAAGGCCTGCAACTCGCCCGCGATCGTCTTGATGAAGGTCGATTTGCCCGCGCCGTTCACGCCCAGCAGGCCGATACGCTGGCCGCCCTGCAGCGAAAAATTGATGCCATCGATGATGACCTTGTGCGCCGCATTCTTGTCTTCCGGCTCGCCCAGCCGATAGCCTGCCTGCACGCCGTCCATGATCAGCAGCGGATCGGGTGCGCGCAGCGGTTCGCGAAAGGTGAATGAAAACTCTGCCGGCGGACGCAGCGGGGCGATTTCTTCCAGCTTGGCCAGCGCCTTGATCCGGCTCTGCGCCTGGCGCGCCTTGCTGGCCTGAGCCGAGAAGCGGTCAATGAAGGACTTCAAGTGCGCGCGCTGGCGCTGCTGCTTTTCCATCATGCCCTGCGCCAGGATCATCTGCGCGGCGCGCTGGCGCTCGAACGAACTGTAGTTGCCCGAATAGCGCTTGAGCTTGCGGTCGTCGATATGCACCACCACGTTGACCACTTCGTCCAGGAAGTCGCGATCGTGCGAGATCACCAGCAGGGTGCCGGGGTAGCGCTTGAGCCAGTCTTCCAGCCAGATGATGGCGTCCAGGTCCAGGTGATTGGTAGGCTCGTCCAGCAACAGCAGGTCCGACGGGCACATCAGCGCCTGCGCCAGGTTCAGGCGCATCCGCCAGCCGCCCGAAAAGCTCGTGAGCGGTTCGTCCATCTGCGCCAGCGAAAACCCCAGGCCCAGCAGCAGCTGTTCGGCGCGCGAGCGCACCGTGTAGGCGTCGGCGTCGGCCAGCAGGCCGTACAGCTCGCCGATCATCAGGCCGTTTTCTGCGGTATCGGCCTCGCTTTCCAGCTGCGTCAGCCGGGCTTCGAGCGTGCGCAGGCCGACGTCGCCGTCGATGGCATAGTCGATGGCCGACCGGTCCAATGCAGGCGTTTCCTGTGCGACATAGGCGACGCGCCAGGTGGGCGGAAAGCTGAGATCACCCTGGTCCGGATGCAGTTCACCCCGCAGCAGGCCGAAGAGACTCGACTTGCCGGCGCCGTTGGCCCCGATCAGGCCGATCTTGTCGCCCGGATTAAGGAGGACATCGACCTTGTCGAGCAGCGGCTTGATACCGCGGATGAGGGTGACTTGCTGGAAACGGATCATTAAGAGGGGCAGGGAAGGGGTGATAGCAGCCCGCGAGGTTACTTCAAATACCGGGTTTACCTGTAGCTCGATCTCCTTCTGTGCGGAAGTGAGACGAGATTCGCGTGCGAAACCGGCACATTCGGAGAGATTTGCAAAAGCGGCCAGCGATTCCTGCAGAGTTGGCATCGTGCCAAGTGCGGCGGATGGCGATAACGCTGGGCAAGCCAGCCCGGGAACGGCGATTGCGACAGCTCATCCGTTACCCAACACCCACAAGAAGAGGCAAATTCATGGCTGATACGTTTAGCGATACCCGTCCTGTCACCGGTCTGTTCAACGACCGCGAATCCGCCGAGCGCGCGTACAACTCGGTCAGCACACGCGGCTACGGCAGCGACGACATCAACGTCGTCATGTCGGACGACACCCGCGCGACCCATTTCGGCAACACCGAAATGGCTGAAACCGAGCTGGGCAACAAGGCTGCCAAGGGCGCCGGCGTGGGTGGCGCAATTGGCGGCACCATTGGCGCGATCGCTGCAGCCGTCGCCGCCATCGGCACGTCGCTGGTCCTGCCGGGCCTGGGCCTGGTGATTGCCGGTCCGCTGGCAGCGGCCTTTGCTGGCGCAGGCGCCGGTGCGGCAGCAGGCGGCCTGGTCGGCGCGCTGGTCGGCTGGGGCATTCCGGAAGAACGCGTCCGTCACTATGAAGAAGGCGTCAAGAAGGGCGGCATCCTGATCGGCGTGCGTCCAAAGAACGCCGAAGATGCAGCGTTCATCGAGCAGGAATGGAAGGCCAACCGCGGCGAGCACGTGTACTACTAAGCCACGAGCGGTAGGGCATTTCGGGGAGCCAGCTGCGTCGTAATGACGTGATGGCGCCCTGTCAATGACAGCCGCATGAATGACAACGCCGCCCTGCGCAAGCACGGCGGCGTTGTTGTTTGGTGCGTTCTTGCAGGCCCTGGAGGCATGGTGGCGGGCAAGGCGCATTGCACCGCTGCGCAGCACGGCTACACGTCCGCTGCGGGACGCTCGCCTAGCAAGTCGCCCATCACGGGTAGGGCATCGCCATGCGTTCGCCCATGCGCGTCGGCACCAGGGCCGCGAACTTCGGATCCCACCGCACGCGGTTCGCGCCGAACAGCAAGACCACGGTCGACCCCAGCAGGAATCGTCCCATTTCGGCGCCTTTGTCCAGGCGAACGGGTGGCGTCCCCTCGGCGCTATAGCGCTTGACCACCACGTCGGGGCTGTGGGGCGCGACGCGTCCGCCCCAGACCGTTTCCATCGACCCGACGATCATTGCGCCGACCAGCACCACGGCCATGGGCCCGAGTTCCGTGTCGAACATGCACACCAGGCGTTCATTGCGGGCAAACAGCCCCGGCACCTGGCTGGCCGTGACCGGGTTGACCGAGAACAGCCGGCCAGGCACATAGATCGTTTCGCGCAGCGTGCCGGCAATCGGCATGTGCACGCGGTGGTAGTCCCGCGGTGACAGGTAGATCGTCGCGAACTGGCCGTTCATGAAGGGCGCTGCACGGGCGGCATCCCCGCCAAGCAGATCGCGGGCGGTAAAGCTGTGGCCCTTGGCCTGGAAGATATTGCCTTGCTCGATCCGGCCCAGCTGGCTGACCGCGCCGTCGGCGGGGCACAGCACCGACCCTTGCGTGGCGTCGAGCGGCCGCGCGCCGTGTTTGAGCGCGCGGGTAAAAAAGGCGTTGAACGTGTCGTAGGCCAGCGGATCGCGAACGAAGGCTTCGTTCATGTCCACGCCGTACTTGCGGATGAAGGTCGTGATCATCCAGTTCTTGATGGCAGGCGTGCGGCATTCCGAGGCAGCACCAAACGCTTTCGAGATCAGGTCATGCGGCGCTGCATATTGGCTGAGAACGAAAAGCTGGTCTTTGAAGGACATTGGATGTCGCCTCCCGGGAAGGGCGGCAGGGCGGTCAGAGATGGCGCGATATTACACGCGAGTTCCCTGGGAAGAAGTGAGTGTCTGTACGGGTTGCATGCTCGCATTAATGACGGACGTAATGTAAGATCGATTTTTGCCCCAGGAAATGTCATGGCTCGAGTCACCCGCGAGCAGGCCGCCGCACACCGCGAAGCCATTGCCGACGCATCGGCCCGCTTGTTCCGCGAACACGGGCTCAATGGCATCAGTGTGTCGAACCTGATGGCCGACGTCGGGCTGACCCACGGCGGCTTTTACGGCCACTTTGCGTCCAAGGACGACCTGGCCACGATTGCATGCCAGCGCGCCTTCGAAGAGTCTGCCTTGAAGTGGCAGACGCGCTTCCAGGACTGGGGCCCCGAAGCCGACCAGTTCGCGCGGTATGTTGCAGGCTATCTGTCGGCTGACCATCGCGAACGGGCAGGGCAGGGGTGCACTGCCGTGGCCTTGGCCGCCGATGTGGCCCGCGAACCCGATGGCAAGCCCGTACGGGACGCCTTCCTGAAGGGGTTGGAAGGCATGATCGAGCGGCTGATGGCGATATCCGGCGAAAGGTCCGCCCAGGGCGATCGTGACGTGGCGCTGGCGCAGCTGGCTACGTTGGTGGGCGCGTTGACGCTGGCGCGGGCCACCCGTGGCAGCGCGTTGTCGGACGATATCCTGAAGGCTTCCTTGCGATCCTTGATTGGTGGCACCGATGTCTAGTTCTGCGGCGTCGTCGGCGCCAGGCGCAGCCGCTGTCTCGTCCCCATCAGGTGTTCCCCCCACGGCCGCGGCCTTGCGCGCGCAGCGTCTGCTGCACGGTCCCGTGCTGGCCACCATCTTGTTGCTGGCAGCGCCCAACCTGTTGATGATGCTGTCGCAAGCGGCCGCCAACTTCCTGGAAAGCTATTACGTAGGTCTGCTGGGCGTGGATGCGCTGGCGGGGGCGGCCCTGGTGTTTCCGGTCGTCATGCTGATGCAGATGATGTCGGCTGGCGGGATCGGCGGCGGCGTGTCGTCCGCGGTCGCGCGTGCCCTGGGCGCCGGGCGCCATGACCATGCCGAAGCCCTGGCGCTGCACGCCTTCGTGCTGGCGATCGCCGCGGGGGTGCTGTTCACGGTTGCGGCAATCGTGGGCGGGCCGTTGCTGTATTCGGCCATGGGCGGGCAGGGTGAGGCGCTCAAGGCCGCATTGACCTACTCGAACGTGATCTTTCTTGGCGCCGTCTTTCTGTGGGTGGCCAACCTGATGGCGAGCGTGCTTCGGGGCACTGGCAACATGGCGCTGCCGGCCATCGTGTTGACCCTGGGCACGGTGGTGCTGTTCGTCACGTCGCCGGTGCTGATTTTTGGCTTCGGTCCGGTCCCGGCCATGGGCATTGCCGGCGCCGGCCTTGCGCTGGTGCTGTATTACGGGCTGGCAACGGCGATCCTGCTGTTCAAGCTGGTGCGCGGTACGGGCGGATTGAAGCTGAGCTGGCACCACCGCCTGCAGTGGGCAGGGTTTGCCGACATTCTGGGCGTGGGCGGCTGGGCGCTGATCAACAACCTGACGACCAATCTGGCCGTGGTGGTCGCGACGACGCTGGTCAGTCCCCTGGGCACCCACGCGCTTGCCGGATTCGGGCTGGGGATCCGACTGGAATATCTGCAGATTCCGATCGTCTTTGGCGTGGGCAGCGGGCTGGTCGCCATGGTCGGCATGAACGTGGGCGCGGGGCAATGGCAGCGGGCGCGCAAGATCGCCTGGACTGGCGCCCTGGTCGCCGCCGTCGTGACCGAAGCCGTCGGCCTGGGGGCGGCGCTGTTCCCGCAGGCGTGGCTGGGGCTGTTTACCCAGGATGCCGACGCGATCGAGATCGGCTTGCGCTATCTGCGTACGGTTGCGCCGTTCTATGGCTTGATCGGAATCGGCCTGTCGCTCTACTTTGCGTCCCAAGGCGCGCGGCGGATGCACTGGCCGGTGGCCGCAGGCGTGCTGCGCGTGATCGTGGTGGTCGGCATCGGCAGCATCGCGGTGCATGGCTTTGGCGGTGGCCTGGATGCCGTGCTGTGGTCGGTGGTGGCGGGACTGGTCGTGTTTGCGGGCGTGACGGCGATCCCCTGGTTGCCGCGAATGAAAGACGCGGTGTAACGCCTGCTTGCGGCGCTGCGGGGCGGGTGCACAATGGGATGTCACGTTCGCCCTGTTTTCGTTCGCATACCTTGCGTGTCTGGAGCGCCCATGAGTACCGATCCGATCGACCTGCAGTCCAGTGGGCTGAAGGTCACCTTTCCCCGCATGAAGATCCTTGATGTGTTCCGGACCAGTCCGCACCGGCACCTGAGCGCCGAGGATGTCTACAAAATCCTGACCCAGGACCACGTCGATCTGGGTCTTGCCACCGTCTATCGCGTGCTGACGCAATTCGATCAGGCCGGGCTGCTCAAACGCAGCCAGCTTGGCAGTGGCAAGGCGGTGTATGAGCTCAACGATGGCGAGCGGCACCATGGGCACCTGGTCTCCCAGGCGACCGGCGAGGTCATGGAATTCTTTGATCCTGATATTGAAAAACGCCTGGCCGCGATCGCGGACGAATTGGGGTATGAGCTGACCGAGTACACCCTGACATTGTTTGGTGTCCCCAAGCGGCTGCCTGCGGCCTAGAGCTGGCCGTCGGGTTTGACCCTGGTGTTGCTTCAAGGTCATCGCGTATGATCGCCCCCTTCTGTCTTCCTGGCGCCGTCCCGTGGACCTGACCCTGCTCTGGATACCTGCGACGGTCATTGCCGCTGCCGCGCAAACCGCCCGCAACACCATGCAGCACCGGCTGACCGACACGCTCGGCACCATAGGCGCAACGCAAGTCCGCTTTTTGTACGGCCTGCCGTTCTCGCTGGTGTTCCTGGTGGTTGTCCTGCTTGTCGGGGGCGAGACCCTGCCTGCGTTCAACTGGCGCTTTGCCGCATTCGTAGCCGCCGCGGCGGTGACGCAGATCGCCGCCACGGCGCTGATGCTGGCCACGATGCAATTGCGGTCCTTCGCGCTGTCCACGGTCTACATCAAGACCGAACCCTTGCAGGTGGCGGTTTTTGGCGTGGTGGTGCTGGGCGATCACCTGTCTGCGTGGGGCGCGTGCGCGGTGATCGTGGCGACCGCCGGGGTCGTTCTCATGTCCTTGAAAGGCAAGGGCGCCACCCTGGCGGGCTCGGGCTGGCGGCCGGCGTTGCTGGGCATCGCGTCAGGCGCCGGCTTTGCCTTGTCATCGGTCGGCTTTCGCGGCGCCGTGCTGTCGCTGGACAGCGGATCGTTCGTGTTGCGCGCCACGTCCACGCTTGTTGCGGGCCTGGTGGTCCAGACCATCATGCTGGTGGTGTGGCTGCTGGTCTTCAAACGCGACGTGCTGCTGGCCATCCTGCGGTCGTGGCGGTCGTCCTTGATTGCAGGGTGCGTGGGGGCCGTGGCGTCCCAGTTCTGGTACATCGCCTTTGCGTTGACCGCAACGGTCAACGTGCGCACGCTGGGGCTGCTTGAAGTGCTGTTTGCGCAGGTGGTGTCGCGCAAGGTATTTGCGCAGACTGCAACAGGACGCGAACGTCTGGGCGTGGGCCTGGTGCTGGTAGGCGTGGTGCTGCTGCTGGTGTCCACGTCGCGGTAGACGGGTTCAGGTGTTTATCAACGCCTCGGGCCTGTCAGGCTCTACACCCCCACCGCAATGACATACGTGGCCGCGGCCACCACCACAAAGAACGGCACGCTATACACGTGGAAGTCCCACCAGATACGTTTCGAGCCTTCGAGCCGCAGCGCGATCAGATTGGCCATGGAGCCAATGGCCAGGCCATAGCCGCCGACGTTCACGGCGATCAGCAGGGTCTGCCATTCCTTCGTGAATTGCGACAGGAACACAGTGGCTGGCACGTTGCTGATGACCTGCGACAAGCCGGCGCCACTGGCAAACAAGGTCAGGCGGTGCGACCAGTCGACCTGTCTGGCCAATGCCTGCACCGGTCCCCAATCCGCAAGATGCCCCAGTCCAATGAACAGGGCGGCGAACGTCGCGAGCAAGGCCCAGTCGACCTGCCGCAAGGACGTTCTGTCCACGATCAGGAACAGCAACGCCGCCACCAGTCCGGCAACATAGGCATGCCCCGCCTGCAGCAGTGCGATCGTTGCGATCAGCATGGCGGCGGCGGTCAGCGCCAGGGCAGGCTTGCGGGGTGTGTCGGTGCGGATGGCGCGCGCCGGACCCGTGCGGCTGGCGGTTGCGCTGGCCGGGAACGTCAGAACGATGAACAGCGCCAACGCGACCATGTTGACGGCGCAGGCGGGCAGCATCCACAAAACAAAGTGCCAGGCGTCCACGCCCGACAGCTGCCAGACCAACAGATTCTGCGGGTTGCCGATGGGGCTGAGCATGGAACCGGCGTTCACGGCAAATGCCAGCACGATCACCATTTGTCGGCGCACTGCGTCAGGCAGGTTGAGCGTTTGCGCGATGGCAAGCGTCAGCGGCACCAGCAGGAACAGGCTGACGTCGTTGGTCAGCAGCATGGACGACACGGCCGCGCCGGCGGCCAGGGCCATCGCCAGCCCGCGCAGGCTTGTCATGCGATCGGTCAGTTGCCACGCGGCCGCCTGCACGTAGCCGCTGCGCCGGACGGCCTGCGTTGCAACCAGCAGGGCGAAAAGCCCGGCCAAGGTCGGACCGTCAAGCCATTCCAGATATCGGCCGCCCGGTTGCGGATCGGCCATCCCCAGCACCAGCGCGAGCACGACGGCGATGCACAGCAGCCATTCCCGCTTCGCATGATCCCGCCACGACAGGCGGGCCGGTGCGCCAGCTGACGGCACGCGGGACGACGGCGTAGTAGGCGACGGGGCAGGGCGGGTAGTCATTGAAAGCGCCAGGAATCAGGGTGGCGAGAGCTTACCCGAAGCCGTTCGTTTTCGCGCCCGGACACTTTTGTCCAATGGCGCTTTCTGTCCTGCCGGGCAGCGCCGCGCCGGGCGCGTGTCGCGCATAATCCGGCTATCGATGTTTCCGGCAAGGAGAACCCCATGTACCAACGCATCATGCTTGCTGTCGACGGCAGCAAACCCGCCGCGCTGGCGTTGAAGGAAGCCATCAAGCTGGGCAAGGCACTGGGGTGTGAAGTCCACCTGGTGCACGTGGTCGACGACGGGGCCGCAGCCGACGATGTGGGCTATTTCGAGCCCGCGGCTGCCAACCCGAAGCTGCTGGACGCCGGCCGCGACTACCTGCAGCGCGCCGCTGCAGAACTGGCTGCGGCGGGCGTCGCGCACAGCGAACGCCTGATCGAAGAGCCGTTTGCGCCGACGGACATTGCCGTCACCATCGACCAGGCCGCGCGCGAGGCGTCGGTGGATCTGATCGTCATGGGAACCCACGGCCGCCGAGGCGTTCGCCGACTGTTGATGGGAAGCGTCGCCGAAGGTGTCTTGCGATTGAGCCGGGTCCCCGTGCTGCTGGTACAGGGAGAAGACGACGGCCCTGCCTTCAGGCTGCGGCGGCCGACCCAAGCGTAAGCAGCGGTAAATGGCTGGAGCAAGCCGCATCGGCTCCGGTCATATCGACGTGACGCATGGCATGCTGCGTCCACTATGCCGGGTCCGCCGTTCTTTCGGGCGGTCCCATGATTGCCGCCCCGTCCGGATGACGGGTCGTACCGCAGGAGCGTTCGTGATGAACATCGAAGACCGTAAAGCCATTCAGGGACTGTTTGCACGCATGGAAGAGGTCGCCCGCAACGGCACCGCCCGGGATCCCGAAGCCGAAGCCTATATCCAGGCGCGTATCGACGCGCAGCCCGGCGCGGCGTATTACCTGGCGCAAACGGTCCTGATGCAGGAACAGGCACTCAAGGCTGCCGAAGCAAGAATGGCTTCCGGCGGGTTCAATGCCGCACAAAGTGCAGCCAATGCGGCGCCGCCGGGCCGCCTTGAAGAAAGCGGTGGATACTTTGGCCGTACGCCGCCGCGTGGAACGACAAGCTCGGCAGCTGGCGCCAGCGCCTTCAATGATGGCCGTTCACCGTCGCAAACCTTGACGCCCAGCGGGCAGCCGCTGGGCGCCGCGCCACCTGCCGGGAGCAATATGGCGCCTGCGCAGGCCGCTGCACCCGGGCGCGGCGGTGGCTTTCTGGCCGGCGCCGCGCAGACGGCAATGGGTGTCGCCGGTGGCATGATGCTCGGCAACCTGCTCGGCGGGCTGTTCGGTGGCCACGGCGCCAATGCGAATGCGGCGGACGCCGCCAAGCCCGATGCCCTGGCAGACAGCAGCGAAGGCAACGATGCGGGCGGCAACGACGCCACCGCGAACGATGGCAACGACACGTGGGACTGGGGCGGCGGCAACAAGGACCAGGTGGCGGCCGACGACACCTCCAACGATGACTTCGGCTCGGGTTTCTTTGACGACGGTGGCAGCGACTACGACGAAGTCTGACCGGCGAATGTCACGCCGCAGCCGGGGCCGTCGGGCAGGTGGATCACCCCCTTCACGACAGGCAGCGGCGTGAAGGGGTCATCCTTCAGGTGCTGATGTTCCGACAGTTCGCAGGCATAGGGCAGGGCGCGCAGTGCCACTGCCGCCTGCAGGCTGGCTGACTGCATCAGCGCCGGCCCGAATGCCGCACCCATGCGGCATCCGACACCGCCCGCATCACAGATGCGCGCGGCGTCCATGAAGCGTCGGAAACCGCCCAGCTTCGTGACCTTCAGATTGATGACATCGGCGACACGCCCCGTCACCAGCCGGTAGACATCGTCCAGCGTCTGCGCGCTTTCGTCGGCCTCGATCGCGACGGGAAGCGTGTCGGTGACCAGCTTGAGCCCGGCCCAGTCCCGTTGCGGTACGGGTTGTTCGATCAACGCAATGTCATAACGCTCCATCTTGCTGAATGCGCTGATCATCTGCTTGGCGTGATAGGACTGATTCGGATCCAGCGTCAGCACGACGTCATCGCCGACAGCATCCCGCACGGCGGCAATGCGCTGTACATCCAACGACGTGTCTCCGGCCAGCTTCAGCTTCAGCTGCCGGTAGCCTTCTTCCGCCAGCCGCGCGGCGATCGCTGCCATCTCAGCGGGCGCCTTGATCGGAAGAATCCTTGATTGCGGCACGCTGTCGCGCAACTTGCCGCCCAGCAGCACATGGATCGGGACACCCAGGCGACGGGCCAGCAGATCGTGCAAGGCCATGTCCACCGCGGCCTTCACGCTGGGCTGAAACGCCAACTGCACGTCGACGGTTTCCATGATGCTGGCAATATCCGTCGCATCGCGGCCAATCAAAGACGGCGCGATGAATTCCAGCGCCGATCGCGCGCCATCTCCATGCGTGGAAATCGCCGGGATGGCATGCGCGTAGGCGTGCCCCACATACCCTTCGTCGTCGGTCAGGCTCAACACCCATCCTTCGAGCTGCGGCACCTTGGCGCGTGCAAACTTCCACTGGGCGTCGCGCAGGCCCTGCGTGCAGGGGGTAATGGCTGTCGAAACGATGGGCATGGACAATCCTGAGTGGGGCGGGCAGGGCGGGGGGGGGGTGTGACGGTCGGCATCGCAAGTCTTGACGGCAATGCCGAGTGGCGTAAGTAGGCGCTATCGGGCAAACGGGCAGGCCGGCTTGACTCACCGGCTGCGCAACATCATTCCAGCGTGATATTGCCCCGCGTCACGACCTTCTGCCACTTGGCGTTTTCCTGCTTCATCAACGCGCGGTAATCCGCGGACGTTGACGTCTGCACGTCCGCGCCCTGCTTGGAAAAGCTCTGCTTCAATTCCGGATCCTGCAGCGCGGCCACGATGGCATTGCGCAGCTTGGTCGCCACCTCGGGCGGCGTTGCGATCGGCGCGATAATGCCGTAGTTGGTATCCATCAATACGTTCGGCAGACCGGCTTCGGCAGTGGTCGGCACGTCCGGCAGTTGCGTGGCGCGCTGCTTGCCCGCGATGGCCAATACCCGCATGCCGCCGGTCGCCACGTGCGGCAGCACGGGCGTCAGATCCACCATGGTCATCTGCACCTCGTTGCTGAGCACAGCTGTCACGGCGGGGGCGGCGCCCTTGTACGGCACGTGCGTCATGCGGATGCCGGCTTCCTGCTTGAACAATTCGGCGCCGATATGCGGCGTCGTGCCTGCACCGGCCGAGCTGTAATTGAGCGCGTCCGGCTTGGCCTTGGCGGCCGCCACCAGGTCTTTCAGCGATGCATACGGCGACTTGCCGTTGACCGCGATCACCGCCGGAATCCGTGCGACCAGCGTCAGGTATTGAATGTCATCCAGCGAATAGGGCACCTTCATCAAGGTCTGCATGCCGGCCAGCGGGCCGGGGGCAGCCAGGGCGATGGTGTAGCCGTCACCCGCGGCGCGCACCATGGTGTCGACACCGATTGTGCCGCCTGCGCCAGGCTTGTTTTCGACGACCACGGCTTGCCCTAGCGACGGACCGATCTTCTGGGCGATCAGGCGAGCGATGACATCCGTCGGTCCACCCGCAGCGTACGGAACGATCAGGCGGATGGGACGGCTGGGCCAGCTGTCGGCAGCGTAAGCGGTGTGAAGAGGAAGCGCGATCGTAACGACGGCGGCGGCCACGGCGGTTGCCGTGAAACGAAGTGGGGTCATGCGGTCTCCTGTGCTCGGCTATGTCGGCTGCTATGAGCGCCTTTCGAGTTGGCACGAGTATAGGAAGGCAAGGCCCCCGGTCCCAGCACCGGGATGGCAAAGCAGAAATGCGGATTGAGGGAATGGAGGGTTCAGTCCCGGTCGGCGGGCAGGCTGTCGAACCATTCCGAGTACGGCGTGTTCTTGACCATCTTGCGGTTGTAGTCGGGCGCGCCATCCGTCCACCAGACAGGGCCGCGTTCACCCAGCGCCGTCTTGGCCTGATCGACGGCGGCGTGAGCAGCGTCGCGGTCCGACGGTGCTGGCGTGCCGCGCAGCGCACGACGGGCATCCATCAGTTGTTTGACCAACGCTGCGCGGTCATCGGCCGGCAACGACGGGTTGGACTTGCGCCACAGCCGGCTGCGCACGACGAAGTATCGGCCGTCGGGCGTGTCGGGGTATTTCTTGGAATTGGCGTTCGACATGCGTGGTGAGTGGTGGGTCTGGATCGGGGCAGATGAGATTGGCTGGAGGCTGGACTGGTGACATGGATTGCGCCACTTGGACTGGGTGGGGTTGGAGCGTCTAGGAAGGCAGAAAGTGAATTCCCAGGGAAACCATACTTCGACCAAATCATTGAGTTGACATAATATACATTATGCGAGTTATGGAGCGACTGGCAGGTGGAGGGTGTGCAGCCCTCTATTTGTCCTTCAAGTGCGCGCCCGTGCCTCCTTGGGCTGCTGACAGTCTAGCTTCCCGGCCGTCTCTCGAAATCCGTTTTTGCCAGCCATGACGGGCTCCACCCTTTGCACGATGCACCTTCCGATCATCCCGTTGGAACTGCCAGCCGTGCATAATGGCCGACACGCACCCGCCGTCGAGCGTTGCCGTTTCCACCTCGACGATGCACTCAGGACGCTAGCTGTTCTTGGCTATCGACAGGTCGCAATACCGCTCGATCGCCAGGAAGTTTTTGTCTTATGCCGTCCGTCTATCCGCAGGCTGCGGGTGCCGTCGTGGCTGCGCCGCTTGCGCTGGCCGATGTCGGGCTTGCACCCGTACCCGTGCCCACACCGGAGTGCCTGTCCGCCCACACGCTGGAACATCTTTCTGTCCATTCCTGGGCCGAACAGTCGCTGTTCCTGCTCCCGTCGTTGACCGATGCACTGTCCGCGGAATGCCGCCGTCGTGCCGATGACGGCAGTTTTCGGCTGGCTGGCGTCGGGACGGGATCCGGGAGAGTCACGCTGCCGACGTTGCGGGGCGATCGGATTCTCTGGCTGGAACGGGGCCTGTCAGACGCCTGCGATGCCTATCTGGGGGTCATGGAGGGTGTGCGCCAGGCCCTGAACGGTCAGTTCTTTCTGGGCTTGCGGGACTATGAAACCCACTTTGCCTGCTATGCCCCGGGTGCCGGCTATGTGCGGCACCTGGACCGCTTTCGGGACAGCGATGCGCGCGTCGTGTCGGCGGTGCTGTATCTGAATGAGGCGTGGACGGCGACGGATGGCGGTGCGCTGCGATTGCACCCGCCCGGCGGCTTGCCGGTCGAGGTCCAGCCCGATGCGGGTCGTCTGGTTCTTTTCATGTCGGCCGAGATGCCGCATGAGGTGTTGCCGTCGACACGTGACCGGCTGTCGCTGGCCGGCTGGTTTCGGCAAGCGCCGAAGTGATGATCGTCTTCGCCCCGCTCAGATCGGCTTGAGCACGCGGTGCGGCAACGGCGGCAAGGTGACTTCGATGGCGTCGCCGGCATGCACTTCGCCACCGCGTATGACGATGCTCATGACCCCGGCTTTTCGCACCACGTTCCCGTTGTCATCGGTCGTTTTGACCTGGGCAAGCAAGCCCGGCATGAACCGTTCGATCCATACGCACGGATTGCGCATGGCCGTCAGTTCCAGCACCACGTCCTTGCCGATGGCCAGACGCGTGCCGACTGGCAGGTTTGCCAGGGTCATGCCGCGGGTGGTGATGTTTTCCCCCAACTGACCGGCGGTTACCGGAAAGCCGGCGGCCTGCAACGTGTCGTGCAGTTCGTCGGGAATCAGATGCACCTGGCACAGGTTCGGCGCGGTGGGATCGCGTTTGACGTGGAATCGGTGTTTGACGGTGACGCCCATGTGCGCGTCCCCTTCCACGCCCAGCCCTTCGAGCACCCGGATGCTGAATTGCGTCGTCTTGCTGAAGCTGTGGGTCGGACTGAGATGGACGGCGTGGACGACAGCGGCCATGGATCAGACCCCGAATGCGGTGGCCAGCGCGCGGAAGTCGTCGGCGACGACGTCCCAGTCCTGCGCGGCGGCCAGGTCGGTGGTCTGGTTCGGGCCGTGCTCGGTCGGCCGGGCAACGAACGCCGTGCGGAAGCCGCAGGCGCGCGCGGCGGCCAGGTCTGCGTTGTGGGCGGCGACCAGGCACATTTGCGCGGGGTCCAGACCGAGGACATCGGCCGTGCGCAGGTAGGCTTCGGGCGCGGGTTTGTAGGCTTGCGCAACTTCTGCACCCAGGATGGCGTCCCACGGCAGACCGCCCTGCTTCGCCATGTCGACCATGAGCCGGATGTTGCCGTTGGACAGTGGCGCGATGATGTAGCGAGTCTTGAGGCGCGTCAGCCCCTCCACCGAATCCGGCCACGGCGTCAGCGTGTGCCAGGCCAGGTTGAGGGACGCCAGGTCTGCTTCGGCGACATCCTTACGTTGAATGCCGAAGTCCGGCAGGATCGCTTCCAGGTTCTCGCGGTGCAGCACGTCCAGCCGCACGAACGGCCGGCTGCCGTTGCGTACATCGGCCATGGCCGGCGCATATCGCTTGCGCCAGGCATCGGCAAACGCGTACGGATCTGCGGATGCCTGACCCTGGGCTTTCAGGAAGGACGCTGCCTGCGTCGCCACGCCGCTGCGCCAGTCCACGACGGTGCCGAAGACATCGAACACCAGCGCCTGGACGGTGGCAAACGGGGACTGGGACATGGCGAATTTCCTTGATGAGGATGGGACGTGCTGGGGATGGGAACGTGCTGTGATGGGAAGGTGCTGGGATGGGACGTAAGCACCAGTCCGACATCATAGGGCCTGCTGCCGGTCGTCACACTTCGGCGCAGCCAAGGTTTCATGCTTAAATTCCTGGCGACGCAGCCTGCCCGCGCCCTGCCGTCGGGGCGTCCTTTCCTTGCTCCCTGCCCTCCTCCCCGGTCTTCTGCTTCCATGCAATCGCCTGTTGCTGTCGCTCCCCGCACCCGGAATCGCCCCGGCCGCGCCCGCATCCTGGCTGCCATCCGCGATGCCGCGATCATTGAATTCAGTCAGCACGGCTTCAAGGGCGCATCGACACAGGCGATCGCCCAGCGCGCCGGGCTGACCAAACCCCAGCTGCACTATTACATTGCCGGCAAGGACGAGCTCTACCAACAGCTGCTTCGGGATGTGCTGGCGGGATGGTCGAACGTCTTTGTGATCGAGGGCAAGGAAGACGATCCACGCGCCGTGCTGATTCGGTACATCCGGGAGAAGGTCGATTACTCGCTCGACAATCCGATGTTGTCCCGACTGTTCACGCGGGAATTGCTGGATGGCGGTCCCAACCTGGGCACCTATTGGCCGGTCGCCCTTGCATCGACGCAAACCAAGATCGACCTGATCGAGCGTTGGGTGGCCGAAGGAAAACTGCGCCCCCTGGACGCGCGCCTGCTGCTGATGCATATCTGGGCCATGACGCAGCATTACGCCGATTACGCCCTGCAGGTCCGTGTGATGTTGCAGGTGACGGACGAGCTTCCGCGTGACACCGTCGTGCGCGAAATCACCGATCTGGTGCTGTTGGGTTGTGGGCTTGCACCGCTCTAGCGCAGCTGCCCGCACGACGTAGCCTGCCTTCCGCGGACGGTTGCTGCCAACCCCCGGATGGCACGGCGATTGCTTAATCTGACCGAACGATCAAATCAATCGGTCAGCGATGCCCAGTCCTCTGGATCGCATAACCGGACCTGTCCAGGAACCGCCATGCCCTTTGATACGTCCGCAGTCACTTCCGCTGCCGCTGCCCTGCCCGGCCTGCTTCCCGATCTGGATTGGGTGACCGATACCTCGCGCGTCGCCCGCCTGTCGCAGGACTTTGCCTGGTTCAGCCCCGTGCTGAAACGGCAATTGGCCGACAAGACCGCCGACATTGCCGTACGGCCGCGGACGGAAGACGAATTGCGCAGCCTGGTGGCAGCCTGCGCGTCGGCGAAGGTGCCGATCACGATTCGTGGCAGCGGTACCGGCAATTACGGGCAGGCGATTCCGCTGCACGGCGGCGTCGTGCTCGACATGAGCGGCTACAACGGCTTTTGTTGGGCGCGGCAGGGTGTCGGCCGTGCGCAGGCGGGCATACGGCTGGCGCAGTTCGATGAATACGCCCGCAAGTCCGGCCTCGAATTGCGCTGGCTGCCGTCCACCTTCCGCAGCGCCACGCTGGGTGGCTTGTTCGGTGGCGGATTCGGCGGTGCCGGGTCCATTACCTATGGCCCGCTGGCGGCGCCCGGAAATGTGCTGGGCATCAAGGTCATGACCGTCGAACCGCAACCCCGCATCCTGGAATTGCGCGGCGCCGACGCCATGCTGCTTCATCACGCCTATGGCACCAACGGCATCGTGCTGGAAGTCGAAGTTGCCCTGGCGCCCGTGCAGGCCTGGATGGAATGCGTGGCGGTGTTCGACGGCTTTGATGAAGCGGTCGACTTTGCTGCCGCCGTGGCCGCCGGGCCGGGCATGATCAAGAAAGAAATCTGCCTGCTGGCCGCCCCGATTCCCACGTATATGACCGCCCTGGCCGATCATCTGCCCGATGGCTGCCATGCCGTGCTGCTGGTTCTTTCCGAGTCGTCGGAGCCTGGCATGCTGGGCCTGCTCGACGCATTTGGCGGCCGCATCACTTACCGCAAGTCGGCCGAAGAAGTCATCGAATCGCGCAAGACGCTGATTGAATTCACGTGGAATCACACCACGCTGCACGCAATGAAGATCGACAAGTCGCTGACCTACATCCAGAGCGCTTTCGACCCGACACGTTATGTCCAGCAGATCAAGGACATCCACCGCGAACTGGATGGCGAGGTGTTGATGCACCTGGAGTTTTTGAGGACGAAAGAAGGCGCGATCAATTGCAGCGGACTGCAACTGATCCGCTTTTCAACCGAAGAACGTCTGCAGAAACTGATGCAGATGCATCGCGATCGAGGCGTGCACATCAACAATCCGCATGTGTATGTGGTCGAGGACGGCAAACAGGGAAAACCGAACCCGGCCGTGCTAGCGAAGAAGGCCGACTTCGATCCGCAAGGGTTGCTCAATCCGGGCAAGTTGCGGGCATGGGACCAGCGGGCAACGCTGCTGGCGTAAGGCGGCTGCTGGCCCTGAGCGTTCCCGGAATGAGCCCGAGCGTTCCGAATTGCCCGCTCGTTTGACCTTTCGCGTTGCGCCCAGCACCTGACCCCGGGCATCTGACCACCCGCCATCGACCACCCGCCAACCGCCCATCCAAGGATGTCCATGCTGCCTGTTCTGCCTGCCCACACCCTGTCCATGACCACCCGCGACGGCGTGCGCCTGGATGCCGACATCTGGCAACCCGCTACCGGGGGCCCCTACCCTGTGCTGCTGATGCGGCAGGCGTATGGGCGCGGCGTGGCGTCGACCGTCTGCTATGCGCATCCGTCCTGGTATGCCGCGCACGGTTATGTCGTCGTCATCCAGGACATCCGGGGACGCGGCACGTCCGAGGGCTTTTTTCGCATTGGCGAACATGAACGGGAAGACGGGATCGACACGATCGCGTGGGCCGCGACTTTGCCGAACACTACCGGCGTGGTCGGCATGTACGGATTTTCGTACCAGGCCTTCAATCAGCTGATTTTGGCGGGTGACGACTGCCCTGCCCTGAAAGCCATCGCCCCGGCCATGGGACCGTGGCAGGGGCGCGAAGGCTGGAGCCATGTCAACGGCGCATTGCGCTTGCAAGGATCGCTCGGCTGGGCAACGCAGCTGGCCGCCGACACAGCGCGGCACGAAGGCATGACCCAGGCCTTTACCGAACTGATGGCCGCGTCGCGCGGGCTGCCTCTGTATGAAACGGTGCAGGCGCGGCCGGCCTATATCGAGCGGCATCGCGAGATCAGTCATTACCATCGGTGGATCGACACGCCGGGGGAAGATCCTTATTGGACGACGCTGTCCGCCGCCGCCCGGCTGCCTGAGGTCGCAGCGCGCAAGCTGCCCATGCTGTTCATAGGCGGCTGGTATGACACGTTCCTGGAACCCACGATCGAAGGCTACCGCGCCGTGGCCGATGCCGGCGTGCCGTCGCGCCTGGCCGTCGGGCCGTGGCTGCATTTTCCGTGGGTGCGCAAGGTTGGCGGAACCGACTTTGGCCCGGCGGCCGATGGCGGCATGGATGAATTGCAGGTGCGATGGTTCGACCGCTGGCTGAAGGGGGTGGACAACGGCGTCGATCAGGAGCCGCCCGTTCATCTGTTCGATCTGGGCAGCAAGACGTGGCGTGCGTTCGACGCGTGGCCCGAGGCGTCGACAGACATGGCGCTGTCGACGTCTGGCAAAGCGTCGATCGATGTGGCCGATGGAAAGCTGCAATGGGCGCGGCCCGATGGCTTTGCGAATCTTGCAAAAGTGGACGATGGTGGGCCGGGCGGTGTATCTGGCGCTTCGCCATCGGCGCCCGAGGGCTCACCCGTAGCCGCGCTTGCGGCCGCCACGATCACCGCCTACGTGGCCCATGATCCGTGGCGACCGGTACCTGCCTTTGGCGGGGCCTTTGGTGTCCCGAACGGACCGGCTGACCGCGCCGCTATCGACGCACGTGGCGACGTGCTGACCTTTACGACGGCGCCTCTGGACTTGCCGCTGACACTTGCGGGCGACGTGGTCGCCCGCCTGTCGGTCACAAGCGACCGGCCATCATTCGATGTGTCGTGCGTGCTGTCGCGCGTCACGCCATCGGGCCAGGCGATTGCGCTGACCGACGGCTTTCGGCACTGTCGCAGCACGCCTGCCAAGGACGTGGTCGATGTCAGCATGCAAGCCACCTGCGTCACGCTGGCTGCGGGCGAATCGCTGCGTCTGTCGATCGCGGCATCGGCTTTTCCCGCCTACCCCGTCAATCCGGGCACGGGCGAGGACCCGACCCGCGCTGCGTCCATTGACGCACAGGTCACTACCTTGGGCATCACCTGCTGCGGCGCGGAGCCATCGATGTTGCGCGTGTCGCTAGGCTGACCGGAACACCGCCGTAGACGTCAGTGACAGTCGTCACGCTTGGTAGCCTGCCCTTCGGCAGGAGCGTGTAAGGTCATGGCATAGTCCTTCGCCTACGGAATTGTCATGACGCCCGAATCCCTTGTCCATACGACCGACCTGCTCGCACAATTGAACAGGGTCATCCAGGAAACGCTGCAGCACGCCGACAGCTCGCAGCGCCCACCACGGCGGGTGTTCATGGTCTACCTGGCAAGTTTTTTCCAGTACAACGTGGACCAGGGCGGCTTTGCGCAGCTGTTCTACAACGCGCGGGGCGAAAACCTGGCCGAGATCGATGACATGCTGAGCGAGGCAAATGCCACGGTCGCGCATCAAAGCTATCGGCAGGCCGTCGAGCTGTGTCTGGACGCGCAGCCCGCGTATCAGGAATTTCTTGCGTCGGACTATCTGTCGCCCAGCGACCTGAAGAACGCGTTGCACGCGGTGTCGATCGAGTATTTCCGCCAGGGTTCGTCGTTTCTGGCCGAGGCGGCCGACTTCATCGAGGCGTCGCGTGAACCGGTGGATGCCTGGGTACGTAGCCAGGCACCGGTGTAAAGGCAAGCGCCCTCGGCAGGCGCCCTCTTTACCTGACCTCGGTGCACCTTGGCTTACGTCACCTTGCGGAACGTCACGTTGTAGCGGTGATCGCCGACCTCGGGATGATGCCCGCGGGCCAGGGGCGCGACCCCATGGAACACGAATCGGGACGGTCCGCCCCACACGACGACATCCCCATGCGCGAGCCGATAGCGTTGCGGCCGATCGGCGCGCGTCATGCCGCCGAATAGAAACGTTGCCGGCAAACCCAATGACAGCGATACGATCGGCGCGGCCGCGTCGCGTTCGTCCTTGTCCTGGTGCAGCGACATGCGCGCACCCGGCGCGTAACGGTTGATCAGGCAGGCGTCAGGCTCATAGCCCGGATAGCCGGCGCGCTCGGCTGCATGCATCGACAGCTTGCGCAGCACGTCAGGCATGACGGGCCACGGCTGGCCGGTGTGCGGATCCGTTGGCGCGTACCGGTAGCCGCGGGCATCCGACACCCATCCCAGCGGACCGCAGTTGGTCATGGCGACCGACATCGTGTGACCGCCGGGCGTCACCATGTGGCGCAGCGGCGCGGCATCGACGACGGTCTGGATGGCGGCCAGCAAGGCTGCCGCGTCGGCACGGGCAAGCGCGGGAAACAGCCAGGCGCCTTCGGCCAGCGGCTGTGCTTCGCCGGGTGCGTCGGGCAAGGCATCGAACAGATCGCCCGTCACGTCGCTTCCTTATCGCCCTGCGACAGATGCATGACCAGGCCGCTCAAGCGCTTCACGCGTCGGCCGACGGCATCGCGAAACACCCCGCGTCGTGGCTCGATCAGGGTAAAGCGGGTCTTGGCCCGCGTGATGCCGGTGTAGATCAGTTCTTTGGTCAAGACGGGGTTCAAGGCTTCCGGAAGGATCAGCGCGGTATGCGCAAATTCCGACCCCTGCGCCTTGTGCACCGTCATGGCGTACACCGTTTCGATGGCGCCGAGCCGGCTCGGCAGCACGAATCGCAAGGCGCCGCTGCCATCGTTGCGCGGAAAGGCGACACGCAGGCGCGCTTCGCGGGGGGCGCCGTTCAAGGTCTGGGCTTCGGGCAGCATCAAGGCAATGCCGACGTCGCCGTTCATCAGGCCCAGACCGTAATCGTTGCGGGTGACGAGCACGGGCCGTCCTTCGTACCAGGCCTGGCGGGTATCGATCCATCCGCGGGCGGCCAGCGCGCTTTCGATACGCGCGTTCAACCGCTCGACGCCGTAGTCGCCCTTGCGCACGGCGCATAACAGTTGGAAGGTGTCGAAGGCGGCAAGCACGGCGCTGGCCCAGGCGGCCCATGCCGGATCGTCGGCACCGGTGGACACAGGCGGGCGTTCGCGCTGCAGGACGTCCAGATAGTGGCCGTACCCGTCCAGCGCCAGCGTTTCCAGCGCCTTTGCGCCCGAGCGTTCCAGCTCGATGTGACGCGTGTCGCTATCGGGATGCCTGGACAGGGCTTCCAGGGTGGACTGGGCAGCGTCGGCATCGGCCGCATTCACGTCGCGCGCAAGCCGGCCGATGCCGCTACCTTCGCCAAACCGCCGCGACAGCCGCAGCATGACCGTCTGCTGGGCCAGCGGGTAATCATCCTCGGTGCCAGGCAGCAATTGCGGGTCCTGCACCGGGTCGCCGCTGACGGCTTCCAGCCAGGCACGCGTCGCATCGCTGTAGCGTCCCGCTTCGGCATCGCGGCACAAATCGCCCAGAACGGCCCCGGCTTCGACCGACGCCAGCTGGTCCTTGTCGCCCAACAGCACCAGGCGGGCGTGCAAGGGCAAGGCGTCAAGCACGGAGGCCATCATTTCCAGGTCGACCATGGACGCTTCGTCGATCACCAGCACGTCCAGCGGCAGCAGATGACCGGCGTGATGCCGGAAGTGACGGCTGTCAGGGCGATTGCCAAGCAGGCGATGCAGCGTCGTGACGTCGGTGGGAATGGCCGCGCGCACGTCTTGCGCCACGTCCAGGCGGCTGACCTGTTCCCCGATTGACGTCGACAGGCGGGCGGCGGCCTTGCCGGTGGGCGCTGCCAGGCGGATGCGCAACGGTTGCCCGGCTTCGACGCCCGGACGTTGCAGCAACGCCAGCAGGCGGATGACGGTGGTGGTTTTGCCGGTCCCGGGGCCGCCGGTGATGATGCTGAAGGCACCCCGGGCAGCCAGCGCGCAGGCAAGCTTTTGCCAGTCTGTCCGGGACGGGTGGCCGGCGGCCGCGGACGCTTCATCGGGCAGCCGCGGAAACAGCGCACCCAGGCTCGCAGCCAACGCGGGCGGCGGCGCCGGCGGCAGGCTCAGCCGCGCGCGCAAGGCGTCGCCCACGCGCCGTTCGTAGCGCCAATACCGGCGCAGATACAGGCGGTGGCCCAGCAGGACCATCGGCCGGTCAGCGAGTGCCGGGTCGTTGCCGGCCATCAGGTGCGTGCCGTCCACCTGCTCGACCAGCGGACTGGCCGCCAGCGCGGCGCGCCAGGTTTCCACGTCGAGTCCGGCCAGCACATCGGACGGCAGCGGCGTGGGGCCACGACCCGTGTCGCCTTCGGGCGGCAAGGACAACGCGAAGTCGGGGCTGTCGAGGGTCGCCCCCAGGTCCAGGCAGACATGGCCATGGCCCAGTTGGTGGCTGGCGAGGGCTGCCGCAACCAGCAGGCGCGGATCGGCCCCGGGCCGCAACCGGTCCAGGAAGCCGACGAACGCCAGGTCGAGCGCCCGCAGCCAGCCGCGCTGCGTCCATTGGTCGAGCACGGTCAGCAGCGACGCGCTGTCGTCCAGGTGGCCGGATGGCGCCGCGGCGGCAGCATGTGGGGGCGGCGTGACCCCGTCATCAGGCGTGAGCTGGCTCGCGGGATACGCGCGGGCAATTACGTCTAGATCCTGTTCCGCAGGCTTGTTTGCAGCCGGGTCGTTTGCGGCAGGTGGTTTTGCGTCAGGGTTCTTCCCGGCGGGCTTCTTCGCGTCAGGGATCTTTGCAGCAGGGATCTTTGCAGCAGGGTCCTGTGCAGCAGCGTCTTTCCCGGCAAGGTTCGCGGGTCCGCCTGACTTGCTGTCAGTCTTGCCAGCCTCTTCGAGAGCCGGCATGGCCATCCCTGCGAACAGGTCGCCCTGCCCTTCGGGCACGACAGGTTTTTTCCTCATACCGGCCCCTTGCTGGCAATGGCGATCATCGACGCGGGTCTCGTCGCGGACCTCATTGTGGAACTCCCGCCAGACTCCGGCCCGCAAACAATGCATCCAGCGCCTCGATCAAGGCCCGCGGCGGCCGGGTGTGGAATGCCCCTTTGGACGGTGCGCGGCTGCCCCGCAGGAACAGGTACAGCGCCCCGCCCACATGCCGGTCGTAGTCGTAGTCAGGCAGGCGCACCTTCAGTTGCCGATGCAGCGCAAGCAGGTACAGCACGTATTGCAGGTCATATCGCTTCTTGAGCATTTCCTTGCGCATGGCGTCTTGCGTGTAGGCGGCGTCGTCCTCGCCCAGCCAGTTGGACTTGTAATCGGCCACGTAATAGCGCCCGTCATGCTCGAAGACCAGATCGACAAACCCCTTGAACATGCCGTTGAGCAGCGCCGGATTGGCCGGCGCGCGCGGCGCGCCGCCCAGGGTATGACGGCGGACCCAGGCATCCAGCCGCGTGACGTCAACCCGCGTGCTCTGGAACCAGAACTCCATTTCAACTTGATACGCCTCCAGTGCGGCCAGTCGCACCGGCGCGCCGTGACCGGTGGGCAGCGGGCAGACCAGCAGCGCCGCCAGCCAGTCGCTCAGCGGCTGGATCCACGCTTCCCAGCCGCGACGATTGCAGCGGCGAGCAACGGCGTCGACCAGGGCGGCCCGGTCGGCGGCGGCCGTGCCGAAGCCTTCGTCACCGGCCCATTCCAGCAAGCCGTGCAGAAAGGTCCCCGGATTCGGACCCCGGGGAAAGCCGTGCAGTCCCACGCCGGGCGTGCCGGTGGCATAGGCTGCGTGCACTATGTCGCCGGCATCGGGCACGTCGTCGTCGAAAGCCTTCTGGGCTTCTGGCGTGTCGGGACTCAGGTCGCCGTACTGCGGATCCCCAAAGTCCAGGTCGCGGTCGCCAAAGGCGAGCACGTCAAGGTCGGTGGCATCGATGTCGCCGCCCAGGCCGTCGTCGCTGCCGAAAGGCCCGTGGCCTGCCTGCCCCGGGTCGGACTCGCCCCGGTCGTCGCCAAGGTCGTATTCCGCTCCCTCCAGACCGATCGCGCCGGCGCCTACCCCGACGCCAACGCCCTCGTCCGTCGCGGCGTCCCGGTCGCTTGGCTCTATCACGTCTCCACCGGGCATATCGTCAACCGCCACCCGCTGATCCATGATCGTCAGGGCACTGTAGGACGCGATCCACCAATGGTCAGCCTTGCTGCGCTGCGGCCGCCGCACATGCGGCAAGCGCGTGGGCGCCGCCGGCTGATGCACCACCGTTCGGGTCGCGTCGGGGGCGGGCACGACACGCAGCGCCGGGTGTCCGCTTGTCAGGTCATTCAACCAGTCCGCCAGCGCGCCGCTGTGCGGCAGCGGATCGCCACCGCCCAACAGATAGCCCAGTGCCGACCGATGCAGCACCGACGCATCCCCCTTGTGCTTCATATCCGCCACGCCGACCCAGCAGGCGTGCTGCGCGCGGGTCAACGCGACATACAACAGCCGCAGGTCTTCCGCCAGGCGCTCGTCATCGGCACGCGCCACCTCTTCCAGGTCGGGGGCGGTACGCACGACCAGGTTGCCCTGCGCATCATGAAAACGCACCGGCGGGCGCGCGGGGTCCACGGGCTTGAAGGCGCAGACGAAAGGCAGGAACACCAGGGGATATTCCAGCCCCTTGGACTTGTGCACCGTCACCACCCGCACCAGTTGTTCGTCGCTTTCGAGTCGCAGCACCTGTTCTTCGGCGGTCTGCCCGGGTTGCCCCAGGTGGTCGGCCAGGTGACGGATCACGGCCTGCTCGCCATCCAGCTCCGATGCCGCCTGCTGCAGCAGTTCGGCCAGATGCAGCAGATTGGTCAGGACGCGTTCGCCGTCCGGCCGCTGCATCAATGCGCGCGGCAGATCGAAGTCGTGCAGCAGCCGCCGCAGCATCGGCAGCACGCCCTGCTTGCGCCACAGTCCGCGGTACTGGCGGAACTGCATGACGCGGTCTTCCCAATGGCGTTCGTCCTGGTTGATGCGTTCCAGCGCGGCCAGGGGCAACGCAAGGGTGCGGGTGGCCAGAGCCGCGCGCAGCGGCCGGTCCAGGTCGGGCTCGGCGCAAGCCTTGAGCCACGCCAGCACGTCGCTGGCTTCCTGACCGTCGAACACCGAATCCTTGTCCGACAGATACACACTGCGTACGCCGCGCTGCGACAACGCGCTGCGTAGGGCGCGCGCCTCGGCAAAGTCGCGGACCAGGATGGCGATGTCGGCCGGACGCAGCGGCGTCAGCGGAGTCAACGGCGCAGCGTCGCGCGCAAAGCCGGCTTTGCCCTGCATGGACAGGTTCAGCAAGCGCACGACCTCGCTCGCGCAACCGCCCGCCAGGTGCTGGCGGTACGCGCCGCTGCCCACTGGCGCGTCGCTGGCCAGATGCCAGACGGTCAGCGCCGCGCCGGGGGTCGGCGTCTCGCCGTCGGACGCCGCCGCGCCACCGTCCACGAACCGTTCCTTGCGCCCCGCCGCCGCTACCGGCAGGAACGGCACGGGATTGCCGCTGCCGCGCCGGAACAGGAATGCGCCCCGCCCTCCCGGCCGGTCTTCGGCCAGGCCGAACACCCGGTTGACGGCCGCCACCATGGCGTCGGTGGACCGGAAGTTGGTATCCAGCGACGCATGCCGGCCCTCGGTGGCCGACCGCGCACGCAGGTAGGTGAAGATATCGGCGCCGCGGAACGCGTAGATGGCCTGCTTCGGATCGCCGATCATCAGCAGCGCGCAGTCCTCGCGGTTCTGTCCAACCTGATAGACCTTGTCGAAAATGCGGTATTGCACCGGGTCGGTGTCCTGGAACTCGTCCACCATCGCCACCGGAAACTGCGTACGGATCAGGTCGGCCAGGCGATCCCCGTTTTCGCCATGCAGGGCGTCGTCCAGCCGCTGCAGCATGTCGTCAAAGCCCATTTCGGCACGACGGCGTTTTTCCTGGTCGAAGCGATGGCGCACCCATTGCGCGGCATGGCGCAGCAGCGCCGTGTCCGGCTGCGGCAAGGACGCCAGGGCGCGCTGCAGCCCGGCCATCGCGTCCAGCGCCGGATGGGTCAGCGGTGTCCCGCTTTTCCAGACTTCGGCGATGCCTGCCGTCGTCAGGCGGTCAAAGCCAGTCTTGATGTCCAGCGATTCCAGTTCGGGCGTCGTGGCCCAGGCCGTCACCGCATCGCACCAGCCCCGCGTCCGTGCGACCTGCAATTTGCGGCCGTCGACCTGCTTGGCGGCGCACGCCGATTCGATCAGCGGCATCAGTTCTGCCATCCATGCCGCCCACGGGGCTTTCAGTTCGGCCAGATGCCGCCGCCTTTCCGCCAGCGTCCGGGCGATCAGCTCGCCGAGCGGCATCAGCTGGGTCGAAGGCTCGGTCGCGCCGAGCAGGCCGGTGATTTTCGCGCGCAGCGCGTCGGGCGTCTTCCAGTTCGACTCGACCCAGTCCAGGGCCGTGCCGGTCAGTCCATAACAATGCTGCCGCCAGTAATCGCGCACGACGTCGGCCAGCAAATCGGTATGGTCGGTGGCCAGTGTCTGCGTGAACAGGCTGCCGCTGTCGAAGGCATGTTCGCGCAACATGCGCTGACACCATCCATGAATGGTCGATACGGCGGCCTCGTCCATCCACTGTGCGGCAATGTCCAGCTTGCTGGCATTGCCTGGCCAGGCCGCGCGCGGATAGCCGGCGCGCAGCCGCGCCATGAGCGGGTCGGGGGCAGCGATTTCCTCCCGGAAGAACCGTGCCGTCTGCGCGAGCCGTGCGCGAATGCGGTCGCGCAGTTCCTGCGTGGCAGCATCGGTAAAAGTCATCACCAGGATGTCCGGCGGCGCCATGTCGCGTAAAAATGCCAGGCCGGGGCCGCCGTGGCCCAGCACCAGGCGCACATACAAGGCGGAAATCGTGAAGGTCTTGCCCGTCCCGGCGCTGGCTTCGATCAGCCGGCTGCCCCGCAAGGGAAAGCGCAGCGCCAGGGGCGCATCGGACAGGTCGTCCTCGATGAAGTCGTCATCGGGGAACCCGTCGTCGGCGAAGGTCTCTTCGCCATCGACGCCGTGCGAGTCCTCGCCTGCGAACAGGGAGGCGTCCGCATCATCGCCGTCACTCTCATCAAGATAGAACGCGCCCTCGCCCCCCTCCGGCTCGCCCTCGCGCCCGTCATCGGGAAACATCGGTGCGTCATCCGGAAACATCGGTGCGTCGTCGGGAAACATGGGCCCGTCGTCCGATTCCGCGCGGGATGGCGAATCCGGAAACATGGGCGCGTCGTCATCCCATTCCAAGGGCGAATCATCGAACGCGAACCCAGGGTCGTCCCGTTCATCCGGCGTGGCGTCATGCCTGGCGCGATCGCCAGCATCGGTTCGTTTGCGTGTCGTCATTCCGGCGCCTTTGCCTTGACGGCGGTTTCCAGCGCGGCCGTGCCAGCTTCGAACAGGGGCCGATACAGCCGTTCCGCCCAGTGGGCAAACCGGCCATCGGCAAACAGCGCATCGGCGCTGGGATAGTGACGGGCCAGATACGGGTTCTGCGCCATTTCACCCGTCGTCGTAAAGCCCCCTTCGTACACCTTGCGGGCTTCGTCATAGGCCTTGGCGTGCGCGGCCGTGGCGGGAGCGTCATCGTCCCCTGCGGCGATCCGTGCTGCTGTCCCCTGCCCCGCCTCGGCGTGTGCCAGCCACACGAACGCACTGCGCAGCGCCACGGGCAGCGGCTCGGCCATGCCCGCCAGCCAGCCTTCCACCAGCGCATTCAGCGCTTCGGCCGCGTACAGGGGCGGAACGGGCTCGAAAGTCAATGTCACGTCTGACGCGACCACGATGCTGGTCAGGTCCAGCCCGCTGGCATTGCCCGCCAGATGCGTGACCCACAAGCGCGTCAGCCGATGCCATTTCAAGGCCCTGGCCGAAGCCAGCAGCCCGTTGGGCACCGCGGACAGCACGGCATGCCGGGCTGTGTCGCCTTCGACCTGACGCAGTCCGCCCAGCCACCCTTCCACCCGCAATGCGCCATGACGAAAATCCACCGGCCAGGGGGACGCGACCTCGACTGGCCACGCCCCGCGTGCGTCGCGATACCGTGCCAGCAGATCGGGAAGCGGCACCAGCAAGCCGGCCTGCTGCTTTTCGCCAAAGCCCGCCATGGGCAGCAAGCCGCTGCGGCGCAATTGGGTGGCGCGTCGGGCCAGGGCGTCGTCGGCTTCCTGCGCCGTGACGGCCGGCATGCCGGCCTGCAGCAGGCTGTCGCTCAGCGTGTACCGCTGCAGCGCGTCCAGTGCAAAAGGTTCGTCGTCAACGGCCTCGGGCGTGTCGTCGTCAAAGAACACCTTCAGGCGCTGGTTGAAAAAGGTCCGCAGCGGATCGCGCAGGAACTGCTGCAGCTCGGCCACGTCGATGGCGTCGGGCGGCGTCCAGACAGGGGCCGCGTCCGCAGACGGGCTGGCGCGACCTGAACCGGAAGAAGCAACCGCCCCGCCGCCATCCGCCCCGCCATGCAGCACCGCCCATTCGCGGGCGTAACTGAACAGCCCGCCGGTGCCCGTCAATGACGAACCGGAAAGCGCCTCGCCTGCCGCTCCCGCGCTAAAGCTCGCCCCATGGCCTGAAGGCAGGAAATACCGCGCGCTGAACGGCTGCAGCGGATGCACCACCGTCAGCCCGTCCAGCAGGTCGATGTCATCCACCGTCTGCCATCCTGCGGCCAGGTGATCTCGCAACTGGCCCACCAGCACCGATGGCGGCCGCTCGCTGTTGTCGCGAATGCTGCGGCCGACCCAGCTGATGTAGAGCTGCTCGCGCGCCGACAGCACCGCTTCCAGCAACAGATAGCGGTCGTCTTCGCGCCGCGACCGGTCGCCCGGCCGGTAGTCGCCGCCCATCAGGTCGAAATCCAGCGGCGGCTGCGCACGCGGGTAGTCGCCGTCGTTCATGCCCAGCAGGCACACCACCCGGAACGGAATCGCCCGCATCGGCATCAGGGTGCAGAAGTTGACTGCCCCCGCCAGAAAGCGCTGATTCAACCGGCCCTGGTCCAGCGCCTGCAACCAGGCTTCGCGCACCACCGTCAGCGGCAGCCTTTCGGTCAGCCCGACGCTGTCGCAGGTGGTCTCCCAGTCTTCCAGCAGCTGTTCCAGGCGGCCCAGCTGCACCACGTCCCGGTCATCATCGGCCAGAAAGAAGCGCGCCAGCAGGGTGCGCAGCCGCGCCACCCATGTCATGGGTTCCGCATCCATCGCGAGCTGATCGCGGGTGACATCCAGTGCATCGAGCAGGCCCACCAGCGGGCCGATCAGCGCCGCGTCCAGCCCGCCGATTTCGTCATACGGTTCGATCCCGTCGAAGCTGTCGCCCTGCCCCACCGCATAACCCAGCAACATGCGCCGCAAGCCAAAACGCCAGGTGTTCTGCTCCATGCCACCGGGCAGGTCCAGCGACGCCCGCTGCGCGGCGTCCAGTCCCCAGCGGATCCCGGCGCCTTGTATCCATCGGTGCAAGGTGGGCAGGTCCGACTCGCCAATGCCAAAGCGGTGGCGCAGCGCGGGCACATCCAGCAGGTCCAGCACGTCGCTGACCGCAAAGCGGCTTTCGGGTAGCCGCAGCAGGTGCTCCACGGCGATCAGCAGCGGTTCGCGGCCGCGCTGTCCCTGGTCGGCCAGCGTGAACGGAATGTGCCGGTCGTCGGTATGGTCGATCTGCCCGAATACGGCCTGGATGTGCGGCGCGTAGGTGTCGATGGCGGGCACCATCACGATCACGTCACGCGGCCGCAGCGTCGGATCGGCGCTGAACCGCGCCAGCAATTGGTCGTGCAGGATCTCGACTTCCCGCTGCGGGCCATGCGCCACATGAAAGCGGATCGACGCGTCGGCCTGCAGGTCCACGGGCGGCCAGGTGTCACGGGTCTCTTCCATCGCGCGCAGCTGCAGCACGTCGTCATGCAACTGGGTCAGCAGCGTGTCGGCGGGCTGTTCCGTGAACAGGTCGATGCGCCGGTCGCTGACGTCCGCAAAGGCTTCGCGGTACTGGTCGGGCGCATCAAAGCTGTCGAGCAGGTGGATGTAGTCGCGGCCCTGCTTGCCCCACGCGGCCAGCAAGGGGTGACCGTGCCGGTGCAGCACCGTCGCATCGATCACCGCCGGCATGCCCGGCTTGCGGCGCTGGCGCTGGTACTGGTGACGCAGCAGGTCCTGGTCTGCCACGATGTCCGTCCAGTGATGCTGCGACGGGTTATGCACGCACAGCAGCACCTGGCACAGCTTGCCCAGCGCAGCCAGGGCTTCCAGCGCCTGGGCCGGCATCGACGAAATGCCGAACACCATGATGCGGCGCGGCAGTCCGGCGGGCCGCTGCGTCAGGGTGCGCAGGGTGGCCATGAAGCGCTGGTGCACGCCGGCCCGGCTTTGCGCCATGCTTTCGGCGCCGACATCTTCCAGCAGCGCGCGCCACAGCGCCGGCTGCCAGCATTCCTGCCCCTGCAGCACCCGCACGCCGTTGCGCGACGTGATCAGCTGATCGCGCCCGTGGGCCCAGTCATCGAGCCAGTCGGCGCGGTACACCTGGTACTGGTCGAACAGATCCGCCAGGCGTTCGGACAGCTGATGCAGCTTGCGCATCTGCGCGTCGTCCTGCAGAAAACGCCGCAGCGGCGCAAAGGCCTCTTTGTGAATCAAGGCAGGCAGCAGGCGCATCAGGCGCCAGGTCAGGCTGGCCTTGTCCAGCGGCGAGCTTTCGGGGATCGACGCGCGCCCCAGCACGGCGCGATAGGCCGTCCATAGAAAGCTGGCCGGCAACTGCACGTCGATGGCAGCGGCAATCCCGCAACCCTGGCCGCCGCTGCTGTAAGACGACGACGCCGCCCCAGGGATGGACGTCGTGTCGTGCGCCGCCGGGTCTTCGGCCAGCGCCAGTTTCAGCCACTGCGCGATCCCGTTGCTCTGCACCAGGATCACTTCGTTTTCCAGCGGCGCAAGGGGATAGCGCTGCATCCACGACACGGCCAGGCTGCGCAGGTCTTCCAGCCGGTTGCTGTGCACGACCATGAAGCCGGGGGCCAGAGGGGCGCCAACGCCTGACGTGTTCATGCCCGACATCCCCTTTCAGAAGCGCTCGTAGCCCAGCAGGTAGCGCCACTGGCCCGGTTCCAGCCCGGCAACCGGCAGGCGCCCGATCCGCAGGCGTTTGATCGCCCTGACCTTCAGGCCGACCTGCGTGCACAGGTGCTCGATCAGCCCCTCGGGCGGCGTCTTGATGGCCACCCGCAGACGGGTTTCGTTCTGCCAGCTGATCTTGGCGGCAGGCACCGCCTTGCCTTTATAGAAGCCCCCCGCATTGAGCCGCGTCATGCCATCGGGCGCAATGTCGCCCGCCACTTCGACCAGGTATTCATGTTCGATGCGGGGCGCATCGTCGCGCAGCTTGCGTGCGATACGGAATTCTTGCGTCAACACCACCAGGCCGCTGGCCGCCGCGTCGATCGGGGTAACCAGTTCCAGATTGGACAGGTGCTTTCTCAGGAACCGCACATTGGACCGGTCCGACGGCTGGCGCGTGTCGGGCGTCAACTTATGCAGGGCGGGATCGCTGTTGCCACTGACGTCAAAGCCCGCTGGCTTGTTCCACAAAATGGTGACCGGGTCCACCGGAACAGGCTTGGCGTTCGGGTCAATCTCGGTCTGCTGCCCGGGGGTCATCCGGAACCCGGCTTCTTCCACCACCTTGCCGTCCACCCGGACCCAGCCGCCCTCGATCAGTTGTTCGGCCTCGCGGCGCGAGCAGCCGGTGGTGTCGGCAATATGTTTGGCAAGGCGAACGGTGTCGGTCATCAGGGTCAGGTCGGCAATCCGGGGAAGCGGAAAAAGAGGTGGGAAGACAGACAATCATTCTACCGGGCAGCGCGCCTCTGTCCCATCCCGCCCTGTCCCCCACCCGTTTTCGCGGGCCGCCTGCTAGACTTTGCCCCTTTCTGCTCGTATTGGCGCCTATCGTGACCACCACTTCGTTTTCCAGTTTGCCGCTGGCCCCCGCTATCCTGGCCAATCTCGACAGCCTGGGATACGCCGACATGACGCCGATCCAGGCCGAAAGCCTGCCCTTGATCCTGGAAGGCCGGGACCTGATCGCCCAGGCCAAGACCGGTAGCGGCAAGACCGCCACGTTCGGCCTCGGCATCCTGCACAAGCTGGCTGCCGCCGACTTTGGCACGCAGGCCCTGGTGCTCTGCCCCACGCGCGAACTGGCGGACCAGGTCGCGGGCGAACTGCGCCGCCTGGCCCGGTTCGCCGGCAACATCAAGACCTTGACGCTGACGGGCGGATCGCCCATCCGTCCCCAGGTCGAATCGCTGGAGCACGGCGCGCACATCGTGGTCGGCACGCCGGGCCGCCTGATCGACCACATCGATCGCGGCAGCATCGACCTGTCCAAGCTGCAGACGCTCGTGCTGGATGAAGCCGACCGCATGGTCGACATGGGTTTCATGGAAGACGTGATCCGTATCGTGTCCGCGTGCCCGCCCAAACGCCAGACCCTGCTGTTTTCCGCCACGTATGCCGAAGACATCCGCAAGGCCAGCGCGCGCTTCATGCGCAATCCGGCCGAGGTCAAGGTCGAATCGCTGGTCGATTCCAGCCAGATCGAACAGCACTTCTTCGAGATCACGCCGGATGAGCGCAACGCTGCGGTCGCCCAGTTGCTGGAGCACTTCCGCCCGGCGTCCACCATTGCCTTTTGCAACACCAAGGTGCAGGTGCGCGAGCTGACCGAAGAGCTGGTTGCCCGCGGTTTCAGCGCGATGGCGCTGCATGGCGACCTGGAACAGCGCGAGCGTGACGACGTGCTGATCCAGTTTTCCAACGGCAGCTGCTCGGTACTGGTGGCAACCGACGTCGCCGCGCGGGGGCTGGACATCGCATCGCTGGCCGCCGTGATCAACGTGGACGTGACCCAGGACACTGAAGTGCATGTGCACCGCATCGGTCGCACGGGGCGCGGGCAGGAAAAAGGCCTCGCCTTGAACCTGGTGGCGCCGTACGAAATGCGATGGGCCAACCTGATCGAGAACTACCAGGGCAAGCCGATCCGCTGGTCGGACCTGAAAAAGCTGACGCCGACCCCCGGCGGTCCGCTGCGCGCGCCCATGGTCACGCTGTGCATCCAGGGCGGCAAGAAAGACAAGCTGCGTCCGGGAGACATCCTCGGCGCGCTGACCGGAGACGGCGGGCTGGCGAAGGATCAGGTCGGCAAGATCCACATTGCCGAATTCGCGAGCTTTGTCGCGCTGGATCGGCGCATTGCCAAGGATGCCTGCGCCACGCTCAGCCAGGGCAACATCAAAGGCAAGCGCTTTCGCATGCGCCTGATGTGATGTAAGCGGCGATTTATCAGCAGCGGTCTATACGCTAAGCGGTCATCCGGGCGATGTGCAGCCAGCCGCCGCCTGCCTAGGTCAACGACGCGGCAACCACTACCTGGTCCCTGCCGCTGCGCTTGGCGCTGTACAGCGCGTCGTCCGACCGCCGCAACAGGTCATCGAAGGTGAAATCGAATGGCGACAGCGTTGCCAGACCAATGCTCAGCGTGACCTGGATCATCGCCGCATCCACCTCGATTACCAGCGCCCGCGTTTCTTCCAGCAGACGCCGGGCGATGGCTTCGGCCTGATCGGGGCCGGTGTCGGGCATGATCACCGCGAATTCTTCGCCCCCCAGCCGCCCCCTGATGTCGGACAAACGCAGGTTCTTGCCCCACAACCGGCTCAGTCTGCGCAGCACGACGTCCCCTGCCCCATGGCCAAAGGTGTCGTTCACTTGTTTGAAGTGATCGATATCCAGCGACATGACGGTCAGTTGCCGGGATTGGCGCCCCGCCACCGTGAATTCGCGCTGGGCGGCATCGTCAAAGGCGTGGCGGTTCAGCCATCCGGTCAAGGCGTCGGACAGCGCCAGCCGGCGCAGCGTGATCTCGGATTGCTGCACGACACCCAGCACATAAAAACCTCCCAATGCGCCCGCCAGCAGCAGGGATGAAATCAGCAGGCCCGTAATGATGGTCAGGCGGCGCGTCTCTTTCCATGCGCGGAAGGTGTCTTCGCCCCCCGCGGACACGATGACGGTCAATGGGTAATTTCCAAGCCGGATAAAGCTGACCAGCCGCTCCAGGCCGTCCAGCGCCGAATTGCCCGACATGTACATGCCGGACTGGCCGCTCTTGATGTGCCGCAGGTAGTCGTACCCGTCGGCGATCGACTTGCCCACATACTGTTCAACGAACGGGGCGCGGACCAGCACCACGCCGTCGTCCCGCAGCAGCGCGACGGTGCCATTGGGCTTGAAACGGATGTCTTCATACATGCCGCTCAGGTGCTTGATCTCGATCGCGGCATAGACCATGGAGATGCCGTGCAGCGGCCGGTCCAGGGCAGACACCACCGGGACGGCCAGCTGGTTCGTGCCCGGCGTGCGGCCCGGCGCGCCGATCATCATCTTTGACGACGGCGACTGCCGGTACGCCTTGAAAAAGTCGCGGTCGGCCACGTTCTGGGGCGCAACGCCCCGTTGGGCCGGCACGCTGTAGGACAGCCCGTCGGTCGACACCACGTGAATGTCGATCAGGCCGCCCGATGATTCCCGCAACAGCGAGATCAGACGCCCGAACTCCGGATCGGTGCGCGGGTCGTTTTCGGGATGGGTGTCCATCCAGAACTTTGCCGTCTTGACCGACGAATCGACGTCATGCATCAGCCGTTCGGACTGCTCGCGCATGGCGATCGTCATCTGGCGCAGGACATCTTCGGCGCGCAGCCGGGTGGCGTTGCCTTCGGCCACGACCCAATAGAGGGTGGCCGACCATTGCACGACCAAGGTCAACGCCAGCGTCACCAGAATGGCCAGCCGGTGACGGCTCTGCACCAGTTTCAGGTTACGAATCGACGACGCGGGTGTGCGACTGGCGGGAGAACTGCCGCTGGGCGGAACGGGCGTGGGCGAGGCTATGGCGATCGTCGTCTCCGTGGTGGTGGGCCCGCGGGTCGGACCGCGGGGGCAGGCAAAGCTGGACGTGCTGCACCAACGGCGTGCACCGTTGCTCATCGATTCTACGTACTTTCGCCCGGTTGCGGCCAGTCCGGCGTCGTACGACGCGGCGCCGAGGTGACACCGCCGCGCCAGACACCAGAAATCGACACTGCAACATGACGCTTCCTTCGCGTTCTGGCCAGACCTTAAACCTGTGTTGCCACCATGTCCGACAGTTCCGCATGGTGCGTCAGCCACGCCACCTGCTCGTGGCGCCGCACCAGGTCGATGGCGTGGATGAACTCGATGGCGCCGGCCGGGCGGCCGTACACATGGGCATGCAGCGTCATATCCAGGCAGGCCGGCGTACCCAGCAGGCCCCAATTGTCCAGCACGCGCGCCAGGCTGCGCGTGTACGCCTGTGGCTCGTTGCCATAGCGTACCGACAGCGGCATGTCGTTGACTTCCATGGTGAACGGCATGGCGGTGATCGGGCCGGCCGGCGTGTCCAGCCGATAGGGAACGTCCGTATCAAAGGTGTCTGCGTGCCAGGCATAGCCGGCCTCGGCCAGCAGTTGCGCCGTCACCCGGCTGGGGGTGCACCGGGGGCTGATCCAGCCCGTGGGCCGACTGCCGCTGGCCTGGGTCAGGACTTCGGTGCAGCGGGCGATGTCCTGCCGTTCCTCGGCTTCGGACAGGTACGCCGGAATCATGTGCTGACTCCAGCTATGGCCGGCAACCACATGCCCTTGCTGCACGATCGCGGCCAGCAGATCGGGGTAGCGCTCGGCCACGATGCCGCTGACGTAAAACACCGCCCGGGCCTGATGCCGGTCCAGCAGGTCCAGGATGCGCCAGGCGCCGACCTTGGCGCCGTACTCGGCCCAGGAGATGGCCTGGCGGTCCAGCACGCCGGGCTTCAAGGGATTGCCCATGGGACCGATGCCCGGCGCCGTGTCGTCGGCCCATCCTTCGAGCATGATGCTGATGGGAACGGCCAGCGGGCGTTGAGCAGGCCAGGTGGCGGGCACTTCACGTTGCGGATACGGCATGGAGACTCCTCAGACAGCAATGACAGGGTTGACCAACGTACCGATGTGTTCGATCTCGCATTCCACGACGTCGCCCGGCGCAAGCAATCCCGGCGGGTCCATGGCATAACCGACGCCCGATGGCGTGCCGGTCGCGATCACGTCGCCGGCCTCCAGCGTCATGCCGCGCGACAGGTCGGCAATGATGCGGCGAATGGGAAAAATCATTTGCGACGTCCGCGCCTGCTGGCGGATCGTGCCGTTCACCGACAGGGAAAGCGCCAGGTCTTGCGGATCGGGGATCTGATCGGCGGTCACGATCCACGGGCCCATCGGACAGGAGCCGTCCAGCCCCTTGCCCTTGAACCACTGGTCATGGCGCCGCTGCAGGTCGCGAGCGCTGATGTCATTGATGATGGTGTAGCCAAAGATGTGGTCGTAGGCATCGGCTTCTGAAATATTGATGCCGCTCTTGCCAATGACTACCGCCAGTTCGACTTCATAGTCCAGCTTCTGGGTGATCTTGGCGTCGTACGGGATGGCGGCGCCCGGCCCGATGACGGTCGTGGGCGGCTTGCTGAACAACTGGATGTGCTCCGGAAGCTTCACGGTCAGGCCTTGCGCCACATAGCCTTCCTTGACGTGGTCGACATAGTTGCGCCCCACGCAGAAGACGTTCTTGGCCGGGCGTGGAATGGGCGCCAACAGGCGGATGTCTTCCCGCGCCACGCGCGCGGCGGCCATGGCGATGCTCCGGGCCGCGGTCGCCATCCAGAACAGCACGCGCTGGGCAGTGTGCCCGTGGGCGATGATGCCGTGCACCGACGTAAAGGCGTCGGCCATGTCTGGCGGCGCCTGCAGGGTGCCTGATGCAACGGCCAAATGGAACGCGCGCTGCAGGTCGAGCACCCCACCGTCGTCCAGCCACAGGCCCGGGCGCGGCCCACCGTTCGGCGTCAGCGAAAACGTGATGATTCGCATGACATTTCCCCTTCAAGTCATTGTAATGATTGGATAATGGGTCGGGCAGCGCGGCAGTGATGACGCAGGATGAACGCTGACCAGCGTGCGCAAGCCATTCAGGTCGGCCGCGCTACGCGTCTGCATGCGGCAGACCATCGGACCGAACCGTGAGCGTGTGGGTAGCCGCAGGAATGCCCGCGGAAGCGGGCAGCGGCAGGCACCGCCGTGCACCAGAACCAGGCGGTACCAGAGCTTAGAACATAGGGTTTCGGAGCGATATTCGGGGATAGTGGGTAGACCGGGAAGCCACCGTACAACGCTCGAATCTTGCCTAGTTACTCAGTCGTGACTGAGCCTATCGGTTGCATCCCGTCGGGTGCGGCTGATGATGCGCCCTTCGCATAACCCATCGCCGGGCGGTGGATCGAGCTAGCGACCCGAGGCGGCCTTGCGCCGCTTTTCTTCGTTGAGTCGCTCGATCACGAACTGCGCGATCCTCTGGTTGCCGGTCTCGTTGCCGATGTCCACGGCGTTCTTGCCAGCCTCGTTCCGGGCGTAGCCGTCGGCACTCTCGTCCAGCAGCAGCTTGACGGTCGACTCATGGCCGTAGCGGACCGCCATCATCAGCGCAGTCGACTTGTCGGGCGACTCGGCGTCGATGTACGCATAGTTTTCGATCAGCAGGCGGACGACGTCATCGGCGCCCGCCGTCGCGGCATAGTGCAAGGCCGTCCAGCCTGGCTGATTGACCTCCGCCCCGCGCGCAATCATCGCCTTGGCCCGCGCAAGGTCCTTCTTGATCGCCAGGTACATCAGCGGCGACTCGCCAAGCAGATTGCGCTGGTTCAGGTCAATGCGCTTGTCGGCCATCAGCACCGCGTAGGTGTCCCACGCTTCGACCTTGATCGCCTCCAGCAAGGGAGAGTTCGAATTGCCGTTGACCGCATTCGGGCTCACGCCCTTCGCCAGATATGTCTTGACGTTGAAAGCCCGGTCGTTGGCGATGTCGATCCAGAAATCAACCGGCGCCGTGGGCGCAGGTTTGCCCGTCTGCTGGCCTGCGGAAGGGGCTTGCGCCTGTACGGTCCCCGTCAGCGACATGCCGGTAGCCAGTGCAAGTGCGGCCGCGCTGGATGACAGCAGGCGGCGGGTCGAACATGTGAAACGACTAGACATCATTCACCTTAGGTTTTGCGGGTAACGCTTTGATTAGTATGAGGAAATATTAAAAATCAATATCCTCTGATTAAAGTGATTTATGAGGTACGCACCAATGCCGAGCATCCTGGAAATCACGTTAAATCAATGCGCTATCCCTTTGAAGAGACGAAAGAAATTATCGGTTGACGCCTTGGCCACCTCCGCCACCGTCAATCCGCGCAGATCCGCAATTCGCTCTGCGACGTGGATGACTTTGGACGGATCGTTGAGCTTGCCCCGATGCGGCACCGGCGCCAGGTACGGCGAATCGGTCTCGATCAGCAGCCGGTCCAGCGGAATCGTCCGCGCAACTTCATGCAGTTCCTTGGCATTCTTGAACGTGACGATGCCCGAAAACGAAATATAGAAATTCAGGTCGATTGCCGCGTCCGCCACCGCCTGCGATTCGGTAAAGCAGTGCATGACGCCGCCCGCTTCAGCCGCGCCCTCTTCCCGCATCAGGCGCAGCGTGTCTTCGGACGATGACCGTGTGTGGATGATCAGCGGCTTGGCGACTTCGCGTGCTGCCCGGATATGGCGCCGGAAGCGTTCGCGCTGCCACTCCAGGTCCCCGGTCAGACGGTAGTAGTCGAGCCCGGTTTCGCCGATGGCCACCACCTTTTCCGTTGCCGACAACCGCACCAGTTCTTCCACCGACGGGTCCGGCGTGTCTTCGTAGTCGGGATGCACCCCGACCGACGCCCACAAGCGGGGCTGGCTGTGCACGACTTCCATCAGCTCGGGCCAGTCAGGCAGATTGACGCTGACCACCAGCGCATGCCCCACCTGATTGCGGTCCATGGCCTCAAGGATCTCGGGCAACTGCTTGCGCAGTTCAGGAAAGTTCAGGTGACAGTGGGAATCGACAAACATGGCAAGGGATCAGCTCAGGTAGAAGGAAAGGGAAGGCACTCAGGCTGCCTTCAGGCACGCCGCCGTCACGCGCAGCATGGCGTCGTGCGCAAACAGCTTGGCATTCAACGGATGGGTTGCGATCATGCGCTGCCGGGTCAGCCAGCGCGCCATGTCGGCGACGGCATGCCGGCTGGCGCGGGCCGCCACGCGGGCCAGGGGCTCGGCCAGCGACGGGAAGTAGCGCACGGGGGCACCGGCCTGCAACAGGGCCAGATCGGTGCACCAGCGCTGCAGGGCGTCGATCCACTCCGGCGCTGGCACCTTGTCCAGTGTATCGACCAGCGCGCCGGTGTCGGGTGCCTGGCCCCGCGCCAAGGCCTGCGCCAGGGTGTCGAGCCAGTCGGCCCGTACCGGCAGGTCCGCCTCGATGCGACGGGCAGCCGCCACTGGTGCCCCGCCGACCGCCGCCAGCTGGGCCGCCGCGTCCTTGACGCCGCGCGCTTCCAGCCACGGCAAGGCGACATTGGCCGGCGGAGTCGCCAGCGGGAGCCGCCGGCACCGTGACACCAGGGTCGGCAGCAAACGATCCGGCGCGTCGGACACCAACAGAAATACCGTATGGGGCGGCGGTTCTTCCAGCACCTTGAGCAGGCCATTGGCCGAAATGGTATTGAGCGTTTCGGCCGGATAGAGCACGACGACCCGCAGCCCGCCCCGGTGCGTGCCGGTGTTGACCCACGATTCCACGGACCGGATCTGTTCGATCCGGATTTCCTTGGACGGCGCGCGTTTGCTGGCTGCCTTGCCTGCTTCGGCCGGCTCTTCCATGTCGCCGTCCAGGGCGTCTTCCAGCACACCTTCGGCCAGGGCCACCGCTTCGGGGCGGATGCGCCGGAAGTCCGGATGATTGCCCGACCCGTACCAGGTACATGCCGAGCACACGCCACAGGCAAGGCCACCCTGCGGCGACTCGCACAGCAGCGCTGCCGCGGCCGCCCGGGCAAATTCGACCTTGCCGATGCCGGCCAGGCCATGGATCAACCACGCATGGGCAAACCGTTCGCGTTGCTGCGCGCCCAGCCATTCCCGCGCCGTCTCGACCTGCCAGGGATAGAACTGCGGCACGCTCATGCCCGCGTTCCTGTGCTCGCCAGCAAGCTGGCCAGGTCCTCGGCCAGGTCAACCCGTATGGCCTCGATGCTCCGGCTCGAGTCGACAATGCGTATCCGCCCGCCCGACATGTCGGCCCGCGCATGGTAGGCCGCCCGCGTCCGTTCAAAGAACGCGTCCCCTTCCCGCTCGAAACGATCCAGGTCCCGCGACCGGTTCAGGCGCTCGCGGGCCACAGCCAGCGGCACATCGAACAGCCACGTCCGGTCCGGCTGCAGGTCGCCCTGCACCCACGCCTCCAGCGCGGCGATCCGCGCCGCGCCCAGCTGCCGGCCCCCGCCCTGGTAGGCGTAGCTGGCATCCGTGTAGCGGTCGCATACCACCCACTGTCCGGCTTCCAGCGCCGGCTGGATGACGGTGTGCAGATGCTCGCACCGCCCGGCAAACATCAACAGGGTTTCGGTATCCAGCCGCATCGGGTCGTTCAGCAGCAGGTCGCGCAGCTTTTCACCCAGCGGCGTGCCACCCGGCTCGCGGGTCTGGACCACGGACAGACCCCGGTCGCGCAATTGCGCCACCAGCCAGTCCACATGGGTGCTCTTGCCGGCGCCGTCCACCCCTTCCAGGGTGATAAAGCGGCCGCGCGGCGGTACGGAATGGGTCATGCTCATCATTTTTTCTGGCCGCGGCCCAGCTGGTAGGTGCCAACGGCGCGATTGTGTTCGTCCAGCGACGAGGAAAAGGCGCTCGTGCCGTTGCCGCGCGATACGAAATACAGGTACCGATGCGGCTCGGGCAGGACCGCGGCCATCAGGGACGCCCGGCCCGGGTTCGAGATTGGCGTGGGCGGCAGCCCGCGGCGCGTGTACGTATTCCAGGCCGTGTCCGCCTGCAGGTCGCGGCGGCGCAGGTTGCCGTCGAAGCTCTCGCCCAGCCCGTAGATCACGGTGGGATCCGTCTGCAGCGGCATGCCGATGCGCAGCCGGTTGACGAACACGCCTGAAATCCGGTCACGCTCGGCCTCGTGACCGGTTTCCTTTTCAATGATGGATGCCAGGATCAGGGCCTCGTACGGCGTCTTCAGGGGCAGATCGGCCGACCGCTTGTTCCAGACCTCTTCCAGTTCGTGCGCCTGGGCGCGGTAGGCCCGCCGCAGGATATCGATGTCGCTCGATCCGACCGAAAACAGATACGTGTCGGGAAAGAACAGGCCTTCGGGGTGCGTGGCGCTGGTGCCCAGCAGGGTCAGCAGGGTCGTGTCGTCCACCCCGTCCAGGGTTTGCCGGATATCGGGATGCCTGCGTAGCGCCGCGCGTATCTGCCGGTAGTTCCAGCCTTCGATGAACGTGACGTCGCGCTGCGTTACGTCGCCGCGCGTCAGCCGGTTCAGCACCGTCCACAAGGAATCCCCCCGCACGATCTCATAGCCGCCCGCCTTGACCTTGCGGTCGGCGCCGGTGATCCGCGCGAACGCCACCAGCGCGTCGGGGTAAACCGGGATCCCGGCTTCCTGCAGTTGCCGGGCAATGCTGCGCAGGCTGGATCCTTCGTCGATCACGAAGTCGACCTTGTCGGCGGACAGGGACAGCGGCGCGCGCAGCCAGTACAGCGCGCCGGCGGCAACGATGCCGGCCAGCAGCAGTGGCACGAGGATCACGATCGTGATCAGTCGTTTCTTGGAGAAATGTGGTTTTTGCATGGGCTGCCTATAATACTTCGATCATCTTCCGGGGCTTACCCACTATGCTCGCGCTCCATGCATTATCCCCTGTTCCCGCAGCCGGGCTCGCCGACGGGGCCGTGGCCCTCACGCCGCTCGACACGCTGTCGGTGGTGCACGCCGCCGGCGCCGACACGATCACCTTCCTGCAAGGGCAACTGACGCAGGATGTGAAATCGCTGGGTGCCCATCAGGCGCGCCTCGCAGGCTACTGCACGGCCAAGGGGCGGCTGCTGGCCAGTGGCGTGGTCTGGACGGATACCCTCGCCGCCGACGTCGGCTGCTACCTGATGGTCTCGTCCGACCTGGCTGCGGCCTTCCAGAAGCGCCTGTCCATGTTCGTGCTGCGCGCCAAGGTCAAGTTGGCCGCGGCCCCGCTCGTGGTGGTTGGCGTAACGGCCCGTCAGGGTGGCGTCGCCGCGCTGAACGCTGCGTTCGGCGACCTGCCCCGCGGCGCGTGGGACCGGGTCGACTTGCCCAGTGGCACCTGGATCGCCGCACCTGCCGCCGTCGAATCCGCCGACGGCGTCCAGGCCCGCTGGTGGTGGGTGGGCACTGAGGACGCCTTGGGCGCTGCGGTCGCCACACTGGGCGCAGCCGCCTTCCGGGCGGAACCGTCCGCCTGGCAGGCGGACGACATCGCGGCCGGACTGCCGTGGATCACGGCCGCCACGCAAGACGTGTTCGTGCCGCAAACCGTCAATCTGGAACTGGTGGGCGGCGTCAGCTTTACCAAAGGCTGCTATCCCGGCCAGGAAGTGGTCGCGCGCAGCCATTACCTGGGCAAGCTCAAACGCCGCATGTTCCGCGGCACGGCCCAGGCCGGCGATGTGCACGCGAAAGGCATCCAGCCTGTCGCCCTGCCGGGTACTGACATCTTCCACAGCGCCGACCCTGCCCAGCCTTGCGGCCGCGTGGTCAACGCCGCCGTGTCGGGCGCGGCGGGTGATCCAGCCGCATCGCGCGTGGCCGTGCTGTTCGAAAGCACCTTTGTCTCGATGGAAAGTGGCTCGGTCCACCTGGGCGCCGCCGACGGCCCCGCGTTGACCGTGCTCCCGCTCCCCTACCCGCTGGCCGACAAGGGCGCCTGACTCCTGGCGCCATGTCCCCAGGGGTGACAGACGCCCTGCCCAGGGATGACCGGACGCTGCCAGGCGGCGTCCGGTCCCTGAGTCAGCCGCTTCGGCCCACTGCCGCCCTGCCTTGCAGGGTGCCTGCTTTTTTTGACTTAAGGGTCGTCCCATGTCCGTGTCTTCTCATCTCTACGTGTATTACAAGCTTGCCGATGGCGATCAGGCCGCGGCCCGCCTGCTGGCCTTTCAGGTGCTCGACGCCGGCAAGCCCTGGTGTGACCGCACCGCCCTGCAACGCCGCCCCGGACTGCGCGACGGCGTCAGCACCTGGATGGAGACTTACGAGAATGTGTGGGACATCGGCGCGCTGGAACACGCCATCAACGCGGCCGCCATCAGCTCGGGCCTGAGCGCGCGGCTGGCCAGCCCGCGTCATGCGGAAATCTTTGAAGATATTCCCGTGTCCCTCGACTTCGGCAGCATCGAGTAATTTGCAGCATGTGTCTGATTGCCTTTGCCTGGGACCCCACCGGCCCCCAACGCCTCGTGGTCGTCGCCAACCGGGACGAGTTCTACACGCGCCCCACGGCGCCGGCCGACTGGTGGGACGATGCCCCCGACCTGTGGGCTGGCCGTGACCTGATGGCCGGCGGCACCTGGATGGGCATCACGAAGTCGGGGCGCTTTGCGGCGCTGACCAACTATCGGGAAGCCAATACCTACCGTGCCAACCTGCTTTCGCGCGGGCATCTGGTGGCCGATTTTCTGACCGGCACCGCGTCGCCGGGCGCCTACCTCGACACCGTGTCGCGCAGCGCGGGGCAATTCAACGGCTTCAACCTGGTCACCGGGATCCTGACGGGGGATCACCCGGCCCTGTGGTACTTCGGGCACCGGCCCGGCGGCTACCCGACGGTCGCCCCGGTATCGCTGGAAGCCGGTGTGTACGGGCTGTCGAATGCCGTGCTGGACACCCCGTGGCCCAAGGTCGTCCGGACCACGGGCAGCCTGGCGACCTTGAAGGCGACCGAAGCCAAGGTGCCGGCCTACCTGGCCCTGCTCAGCGATCAGGCCGAAGCCGAAGACCTGGACCTGCCCAGCACCGGGGTGCCCATCGAATGGGAACGCACGCTGTCGTCGACGTTCATCGTAAGCCCGACCTACGGCACCCGTGCCCAGACCGTCATCCAGGTCAGGAACGACGAAGCCCTGGTGGTCGAGCGCAGCTTCGACAACGCGAAACAGGCAGGCGCCATGGCGCCCGCTGCGGTGCGTCAGGCCACGTTCGTGATGTCGAAGACCGAGCGCAAGTAGGCAATGGTGTCGCGGTGCGCCTGCCGGGCGACCCGCAGCGCGCCGCCCATGTTGTAGAACGCGTGGACAGCGCCCGGGTAGACCGTGCAGGTCACATGGCAATTGGCGGCCGCCAGCCGGTTGGCCAGGGCGATGCCTTCGTCCACCAGCGGATCGCACTCGGCCAGTTGCAGGAACGTCGGCGCCACGCCGCGCCAGTCGGGCGCGTCCAGCACCGCAAATCGCCAGTCGAGCCGGTCCGCGTCATCGCGCAGATAATTGCCGAAAAACCACTGGATGGTCTTCGCGTCCAGCAGGTAGCCCTCGGCGTAGGCGGCATGCGATGGGGTGTCCTGCCAGGCACACGTGCCCGGATACAGCAGGATCTGGCCGCGCAGGGGCAGTCCGCCATCCCGCGCCCGCAGGGTGGCCTGCGCGGTCAACGTGCCGCCGGCGCTGTCGCCCATGCCGACGACGGCATAGGGATCGATGCCCAGTTCGCGATGTTCGCCGAAGGCCCATTCCCAGGCATCGAAGACGTCCTGCGCGGCAGTCGGAAAGCGGTGCTCGGGCGCCAGCCGATAGTCCAGTGACAGGACCTTGCACGCCGCGCCGTTGGCGAGCATGCGGCAGACCGCGTCGTAGCTGTCGACGCTGCCGATCGTAAAGCCCCCGCCGTGGGTAAAGATCACCAGGGGCGCGGTAGAGGCGGCCAGATGCCCGGCGTACAGCCGGCCGCGAATCCGTTCGCCTGCGACCGGAATGTCCAGGTCACGCACGTCGGCCACGGGCTGCGCCGCGATTTCCAGGATCTTGCTGGCCTTCTCGTGGAATTCACGCGCGCCTTCCGGCGTGTACTGCCAGTAGGGCGGCCGGTTGGCGCGGTGGATGCGCGACACCAGATCGGCCACTTGCGGGTCCAGCGGGCGCGGGTGCTCCAGCGGCGGGAAGGCCACGGCGTCACACTTCGCACCGGGCAGCCACCCGTTACCCACGCTCATCGTTGCGGCGTCGCAAGCGACTTGCGAATGAACTTGAACGTGCCGGTGCCTTTGGCGACCAGCGCGCCGTCTTTGTCCAGCAGTTCGCCGTCGCAGAACGCCATGGTGGTGGACCGGTGATAGCAGTGGCCCAGCGCCACCAGCACCGCGCCCTTGCCGGGCCGCACAAAGGTGGTTTTCATTTCGACGGTGGCCGCGCCAGGGCGCTCGGGGTGCGCCGACCGGGCGGCGTTGGCCATCGCCACATCCAGCAGCGTCATGATCACGCCGCCGTGCCCCACATGCCAGCTGTTCTGGTGGTGCGGCTGCATGGCCAGGCGGATTTCACACCGGCCGGCTTCGGCGATGACGAATTCGCCACCCAGCCAGTCAAGGAACGGGATAGAAGGCGGCGTCAGCGGCCCTTCTGCGGGACTCGTCATCGATCAGCGGGCCGCGGGCACGACGTAATCCATGCATTCCCGTCCGGCGCGGATGGCCGACATGAAAGGCTTGATCGCGACGTGGGTCGGGTGCGCCTGATAGGCATCGAGCGCTTCCTGGCTTTCGAACAGCGAATTGAGCACCACGTCGAACGTCGCTTCCATGCCGGGCGTCGCAACGCCCACTTCGAACTCGACGATGCCCGGTACGCAATCCTTCACGCTTTCGAGCGAGGCTTTCACCTTCGCAAGATTGTCGGCGCGGCTGGCGCCTTCGGCGTGGTCCTTGAGCTTCCACATCACAATATGGCGAATCATGCTGGTCCTGAAAAATGAAGAAAGAAGTCGACCCTATGCCGCGCGCGCCGGCAGTGCCCCGCCGCGCGTCGAGCGGTGCGCCAGGATGGCCGCCAGCAGCAGGCCGCCCAGCACGGTAATGTGCTCGATCACGACATACATCTCCATCGTCGCGGCGGGCTGCGGCATCGTCCAGAACGCATGGGCGACCGGGATCGTTGCAATCGTGAACACGGCCAGTGCGCCCGCGCCCAGCCAGGCATACCGATTGAAGATGATCATCAGCGAGCCGACCAGTTGCACCACCAGGGTCGCGACGTTGAAGAGCCAGGCGGGTTCCAGGCCGAAGTGCGCCATTTCACCGACGCCTCCCTGGAAATCGATCAGCTTGGCCAGGCCGCTGCCCCAGAACATGAAGGTCAGCAGCACACGGGCAAACACATTGACTGCGGGAGAATCAAGCAGGCGGGCAATAGGCGTGGGTGTCATGGTGGCGGCGCTCGGAAGGGTGGATGACGACTGCACGTTACACAACGCCAGCGATATTACGCGATTACTCACTTTTGCCGCCATCCGCCTTCATCCTTACGGACCGCTGCGCCCACGCGATTGAACACCTTCCAGGATTACTGCATCATCCGCCCACTACCCTGTCTGGAAAGCCTCTTGCTCATGCCCCTTCCCCGCCTCGTGTTCAGGCACCCGCATGCCGGCCGCATCGCCCTGTTGGCGCTGTTCGCATGCCTTGCCGTGAACGCGATCGTCTTGTGGGCAGCGTTGCAGCAACCGTGGCTCGGCCTTGAACTGCGCGCGGGCGATTCCGAACATGGCGTGCTGGCGGATGCCGTGCCCTATGGCCCGGCGCACGCGCTCGGACAGGATGCCCAATTGCTGGATCTGGCCACTTTTACTGGCAGCAGCGCCATCCGCGTGCGTGCCGATGACCTGGCCTCCACCGCCAGCCATCTCGACACCGTCGACGCCCAGCAACGTTTTTTCGCCCGGCAGACCCACCTGGCCAGTCTGCTGCAGCAGCCCGTGCTGCTCAGCTGGAAAACCCGTTTCGGCGCCTTGGCGCAGACCGTGGTCACCCCGTCTCAGCGCCCTGTCAGCGCCCTGCCCGCTGCCTGGTGGTGGCGGCAGGGGCTGTCCAGCGCGGCGTTCCTGCTTGCGATCGGTGTCTGGCTGGTAAGGCCCGCCGCGGCGGCAGGCCGGTGGTTCGGGATGAGCGGGGTCATGGTTCTGCTGTCCGTGTCGGCGGCCACGCTGTATCGCACGCGCGACCTGGCCATTGACGGGGAAAGCTTTCGCCACCTCATGGTCCTGAGCCACACTGCCACCACCGTGTTTGGCTGTACCTTGATGGCGGTCCTGCTGCTGTTCCCGGGCGCCTTGATCCGCCACCGCACGCTGGCCGCCATCATCGCGCCCTTCGTCGTGTGGTGGGCCCTGGGCCTGGCAGGCATGGCAGCCGGAGACAGCGTCGTGCCGCGGGTTCCTGCGCTGCCCATCATGGTGGTCCTGCTCATCGCTGCAGCACTGCAGTTTCGCGCCAGCCGCAACCGTCCGGCCGACCGCGTCGCCTGGCGCTGGATGGGGTCCTTCGTGTTGCTGGGCGCCGTGTGGCTGGCGGGTGCGCTGATCACCGGCGCGTTCTACGGGGTCCAGCTGCGCGCCGGCTGGGTCACGGCGGCGGTGCTGGTGTATGCGGGGGTGGCTGCCGGCCTGCTCCGCCAGTACGTGGCACCGCCCAAGCGGCGCACCGGCACGGCCAGCGTCTAGGGCACAAAGCAAAGGCGGCGTTCTTTCGAACACCGCCTGGGGTCTATCCTGAATGTTGCGTCAGCGCACCGCCCTTAGAACAAGGCCTTGCCGACCCACCACGCCCCGGCGGCCACCAGGGCCGATGCCGGAATGGTCAGTATCCACGCCCACACAATGTTGCCCGCCAGGCCCCAGCGCACGGCGCTGAACTTGCGGGTCGTGCCGACGCCGACAATGGCGCCGGTGATCGTGTGCGTCGTCGACACCGGAATACCCAGAATGGCCGCCAGAAACAGCGTGAGCGCCCCACCCGACTCGGCGCAGAAACCGCCCACCGGCTTGAGCTTGGTGATCTTCTGGCCCATGGTCTTGACGATGCGCCAGCCGCCGAACATCGTGCCCAGTGCAATGGCGACATAACAGCTGATCACGACCCACGCCGGCACTTCCTCGCGAGCGCCCGGCACGTTGGCGGCAATCAGCAGCAGCCAGATGATGCCGATGGTCTTTTGCGCGTCGTTGCCGCCGTGGCCCAGGCTGTACAGGCCGGCCGACACCAGCTGCAGGCGGCGGAACCACTTGTCCACCTTCAGCGGCTTGACCCCCACCATCATCCAGGACACGATCAGCATCAGCAGACCGCCCAGGAAGAAGCCCATGAGCGGCGAGATCACGATGAAGGCGACCACGTACAGGATTTCCGAGCCCGCCAGCGCAGCGGGGCCAGCGCTGGCCAGGCCCGCGCCCACGATGCCGCCGATCAGCGCATGCGACGACGACGACGGAATGCCGAAGTACCAGGTGATCACGTTCCACGCGATGGCGCCGATCAATGCGGCAAAAATCACGTAGTGATCCACCAGGCCCGGGTCGATGATGCCCTTTCCGACCGTGGCCGCGACCTTCAGGTGGAAGATGAACAGCGCCACGAAGTTGAAGAACGCGGCAAAGGCCACGGCGTGATGCGGCTTCAGCACGCCGGTCGAGACGACCGTGGCGATCGAGTTGGCGGCATCATGAAACCCGTTCATGAAGTCGAAAATCAGCGCCAATCCGACCAGCAAGACGAGCGTGGTGAGACTGATGTGGAGCGTATCCATGGTCTCGATCGCCTCAGGCGTTCTCGAGGACGATGCCCTCAATCAGGTTCGCAACGTCTTCGCAGCGGTCGGTGATCTCTTCCAGCATCTCGTACACCGCCTTCATCTTGATCAGCTGGCGGGTGTCGGCTTCGTCACGGAACAGGCGTCCCATGCCGCGGCGCATGACGCGATCGGCATCGGATTCCAGGCGATCGATCTCGCCGCAGATCTTCATGATGCTTTCGGTGTCGGTCAGATCGTGCATCAGGCTCACGACCATGAAAATACGGTCACAGCACTGCACGCCGATCTCGGCCAGGGCGCAGGCGTCGGGGGTGACGCTGCGCACGTCATACAAGGTGATGCACTGCCCCACGTCTTCCATCAGGTCGAGAATGTCGTCCATGGTGGTAATGAGGGTGTGGATCTGGTCACGATCGAGCGGCGTGATGAAGCTCTTGTGCAACAGATCGACCGTGTCGTGCGTGATCTTGTCGGCTTTCTTTTCCAGCGTCTCGATATTCTTGATGCGGACGTCGGCGTCTTTCAGATTGGCCAACAGCGCAACGAGTTCGCGGCTGCCCTGTTTGCACAGATCGGCGTGGGCCACGAACATATCGAAAAAACGTGCCTCTTTAGGCATGAAGCGTGCAAACATCGCGTCCTCTCATTGCGTCATATGACAGTTATGTGACGCGTTTAAAACCGGGCGCAGTTTAGCAGAGCTTCATGCCGGAGCCGGCAGCAATGTGCGTGTTTCTTCCTGTGTGTTGCCTGGGACCGCGGTCAGTATTGCGCGGCCGAGAAGTTCTGGAACTTGGTGTACTGCCCCTGCCAGGTCAGCCGCACCGTGCCGATCGGCCCGTTCCGCTGCTTGCCGATGATGATCTCGGCCGTGCCCTTGTCCGGCGTATCCGGGTTGTAGACCTCGTCGCGGTAAATGAACAGGATCACGTCCGCGTCCTGCTCGATAGCGCCCGATTCACGCAGATCGCTCATCACGGGCCGCTTGTTCGGGCGTTGTTCCAGGCTTCGGTTGAGCTGGGACAGCGCGATCAGCGGGCATCCCAGTTCCTTGGCCAGGCCCTTCAGCGACCGGCTGATTTCGGAAATTTCGGTTGCGCGGTTTTCGCCGCTGGTATTGCCCGACATCAACTGCAGGTAGTCGATGATGATGAGTCCAAGCGTGCCGCATTGCCGCGCCAGGCGGCGTGCCCGGGCTCGCACTTCCATCGACGTCAGCGCAGGCGTCTCGTCGATGTACAGCTGCGTGTCCTGCATCTTGGTGATGGCGTGGGTCAGGTTTGGCCAGTCCTCGTCCAGCAGCTTGCCGGTCCGCAGGCGGTGCTGGTCCAGGTAGCCAATCGATCCGAGCACCCGCATTGCCAGTTGGGACGCGCCCATTTCCATGGAAAACACGGCGACCGGCAGTCCCTGATCCACCGCGACGTTTTCGCCGATATTGATCGAAAACGCCGTCTTGCCCATCGACGGACGGCCCGCAACGATGATCAGGTCGCCGGCTTGCAGGCCCGACGTCATCTTGTCCAGGTCCGAAAACCCGGTCGATATGCCGGTGACGTCCGACGTGCTGTCGCGGTGGTACAGCTCGTCGATCCGTTCGACCACCTTGGTCAGCAAGGGCTGCAGTTCCTGCCAGCCGCCGGCGCCACGGGCGCCCTCTTCCGCGATCTGGAAGATCTTGGACTCGGCCTCGTCCAGCAGTTGCCGGGTGTCCTTGCCTTGGGGATTGAAGGCGCCCGACGAAATGTCATCGGCCACCGTCACCAGCTTGCGCAGCACGGAGCGGTCACGAACGATCTCGCCGTAGCGCCGGATGTTGGCGGCGGACGGCGTGTTCTGCGCGAGCGAGTTCAGATAGGCCAGGCCGCCGGCGTCTTCTGCCTTGCCCGACGTCTGCAGGGATTCATACACGGTGATCACGTCGGCCGGACGAGCCAGCGCGATCAGCCGCGCAATGTGCTGGTAAATGATGCGGTGATCGAAACGGTAGAAGTCGTCTTCTTTCACGACATCGGCAATTCGGTCCCACGCGGCGTTGTCCAGCAGCAGGCCGCCCAGGACGGACTGTTCCGCCTCGACGGAATGCGGGGGAATACGGAGGTTTTCAATCTGGGGATCTGGAGCATTCATTCAGGAGGCACAACCTTGACATCGAACCCGGCCTGCGATTCGGCCTTGAGGTCGACAGTGTACCTGCCCCCTTGCGCACCGGAGAAACCCGCCGCAGGGCAAGGCCGGATAGGCGCGCGCGTTCCCGCAGGCGTATCGTTGCTGCGAATCCTCGCGGCCTATGCGGGGAAACTCACCCGGCAGCGGGGCCTGCGTTCCTGCTTCGATCCTGCTTTGATTGCTGCGTTGGCACCTGATGAGACCCTCACCATGACGCTTACCCTAGATCCCACGTGCGCAAGCCTGATCGACTTTATCGATCGCCACCATCCCGAGCAGATCGCCTTCCTGAAGGCGCTCGTCCAGGTTCCCTCTGACAACCCTCCGGGCGACTGCCAGCCGCATGGCGAGGCCGCGCGGGCCCGGCTGGAAGCGCTGGGGCTGACGGTCGAGACCCACCCGGTGCCTGCGGACGCGCTGACGGCGGTCGGCATGCAGTCGGCGGTGAACCTGATCGTGCGCCACACCTTCGGTCAGGACGGGCCGAAGATTGCCTTAAACGCGCACGGCGATGTGGTCCCGCCCGGCCAGGGATGGACCCATGATCCCTACGGTGGCGACATCGTCACCCCGCCTGAAGGAGCCGCCATGGTCGGCCGCGGGGTGGCGGTATCCAAATCGGACTTCGCCACCTACACCTGGGCACTGCTGGCCCTGATCGACGCCGAATCGCGCGGGATGCCGCTCAACGGCGCGGTGGAACTCCACTTTACCTACGACGAGGAAACGGGGGGTGAAGTCGGTCCCAAGTGGCTGCTGGACCAGGGCCTGACCCAGCCGGACTACGCGATCGCGGCCGGATTCGCCTATGGGATCACGTCGGCCCACAACGGATGCCTGCACCTGGAAGTCGAGGTCATCGGCAAGCAGGCGCACGCCGCCATGCCGCATACCGGGATCGACGCGCTGGAAGGCGCCACGCACGTGCTGCAGGCGCTGTATGCCTACCGGCGGCAGTTGGCGGGGCAACGGTCACGTGTGCCTGGCATTGACTGCGCGACGCTGAACGTCGGCCTCATTCACGGCGGCATCAATACCAATGTGGTGCCGGACCGCGTCACGATGCGGATCGACCGGCGGATGATTCCCGAAGAGGCGGGGTTCGACGCCGAGGGGGAGCTGCGACGCATCATCCAAGATGCCGTCGAAGCCGCGCCCGGCATCGAAGTCACGATCACGCGCGTGTTGCTGGCTGAGCCGCTGCTCGAATTGCCCGCCGCAGCGCCGCTGATCGCAGCCCTGAAGGCTCGGGCGACGCAGATCATGAACGTGGACGTGCCGGTGCACGGCGCGCCGCTGTACACCGACGCGCGGCACTATGCCGCGAAAGGCGTCCCGACCGTGCTGTATGGCGCCGGGCCACGAACGCTGATGGAAGCGCGCGGGCATAACACCGACGAGAACCTGCGCCTGGAAGATCTGCGCAAGGCGACGTGCGTGGTCGCGCTGACGCTTGCCGATCTGATGGGGTAACGCGGGGCCGTCCGACGCAAGGCGGCCACCTGCTTGCCGGCCTGGACGGCGTCGACGGACCTGCCCAGGGCACTGCAGACGACATGGCAGACGATCCGACGACGATCTGCAGACGAAAAAATACCGGCCTGAAGCCGGTATTTTTCATCACATGAAGCGAGGCTGCCTGCGCAGCGGCTGCCGCAGCCGCCTCGTTCCTGCGAGCAGGCCGATCAGCCTTCGCCCGACACGATGACGGTGACGTTGGCCGTCACGTCGGTGTGCAGAGCCACTTCCAGCGGAAACTCGCCAATGGTCTTCAGCGGGCCGTTGGGCATGCGAACCATGCCCTTTTCCACGCTGGGGAAACCATTCTGCTGCAGGGCTTGCGCCACGTCAGCATTGGTGACCGAACCGAACAGACGGCCGTCGACGCCGGCTTTCTGCGAGATACGGACGGTCTGGCCTTCCAGGTTGCTGCCTACCGATTGCGCGGCGGCGAGCTTCTCGGCTTGCGCCTTTTCCAATTCAGCGCGCTTGGCTTCGAATTCAGCCAGAGCGACTTGCGTGGCACGCTTGGCTTTCTTTTGCGGGATCAGGAAGTTACGGGCATAGCCGTTCTTGACCTTGACCACATCGCCCAGACCGCCGAGGTTGATGACTTTTTCAAGCAAGATGATTTGCATAATGTGCTCCCGCCAATCAGCTGTTGTGGTTGTCGGTGTAGGCCAGCAGCGCGAGGAAACGCGCACGCTTGATGGCCGTGTCCAGCTGACGCTGGTAGTGCGCCTTCGTACCCGTCAAACGAGCAGGAATGATCTTGCCGTTTTCCTGGATGAAGTCGCGCAGCACGTCGACATCTTTGTAATCGATCTGGTCAACACCCGCTGCCGAGAAGCGGCAGAACTTGCGACGCTTGAACAGCGGGTTTTGTTGACCAAACTTCTTCTTTTCTTTCCGTTTGCCAAATGCGGCCATGATGTACCCCTCGGGTATTCAATCTGTTTCATTACCTGAGACCGGGGCTGCCGCAGCCGGGTCAGTCGCGCTGTGCGCCACCGTGACCGCCTGCTGAATGTGCAACCTCAATCTGCTTGACCCTTTCCGGGTCGCTGCCAGAAATCCCTGGATCTGCATCCGCTTGCCGAGCGCCGTGCGTTCGAGCGAGCGAGCCAGATCTCCAATGGCCAGTGCGTTGACCGTCATGTCGACGCGGCGTGCTCTGCCGCCCTCCATGACTTCCGATTCATGCGCAAGCATCAGTTCCAGCACCGGAATCCCGGCGGGGGTGTACCTGAGTGGCTTGCATTCGACGACTTCCGCCGTCAATTGAACCCGGTTCAACGCGCTGCCGCCTGGCGCCTGACCATCACGTCAGGCTGGCGCCAGGCGCAGGGATAGGACATCGACCTGTGTTCCGGTGTGGAACCTGCGCTCAAGCCTCGGCTTGGGCGGGTTCGGAAGAAACCTTGCGAGCCTCTTCGCGCTCGACGATCTTCATCATCGGCGACGGAGCGGTTTCAGCTTTCTTCAGCTTCACGACCAGGTGACGCAGCACGGCGTCGTTGTAGCGGAAAGCGTGTTCAATTTCGTCGAGCGTGGCTTGATTGCACTCGATGTTCATGCACACGTAGTGCGCCTTCACGAGCTTCTGGATCGGGTATGCCAGTTGGCGGCGGCCCCAATCTTCCAGGCGGTGAATGACGCCTTCTTGGCCGGTAATCAGCGTCTTGTAACGCTCGACCATGGCCGGAACCTGTTCGCTCTGGTCCGGGTGAACAATAAATACCACTTCGTAGTGACGCATCGAAGCTCCTTGTGGATACCCTTCTTTCGAAGAGAGTTAGTCCGCCAGCGTCTGTAGGCGGACAAGGGTTAAATCCGATCCATGGTTGACCGATCGTCAAACCGTGGCGCGGAGCCAGGCTCAAGATCGATAACGCAGACACTTTGCGGGATCGGAGCGGCGCATCATGGCGCCGACGGCGGGCGCGGATTCAAAAAATCCACGCCTGAAAACGGGGTGCTCAAACCTGACGGGGTGCCCAGCCTTGGAAACCTGGCCTTCGAAATCTGGCCTTGGAAACCTTGCCCTGCACCGTGGGTGCTGGAACCAGAGGCCTGCGGCCCGTCGCTTGTCGAACGCGGTACCGTGCTGAAACGCGCGGCATGGATTCGGACAAAGGTTAGCCAATGATTATTGCTGACGCAGGGCAAGAAAGCAAGCGTCGAGTGGTTGGCGAGTATCAGCGGGTGAACATGACTGGGTGAACACGACCGCGTGGGCATCACCGGCTGGGCATCACCGGGTGGACATCACCTGGCTCGGTCCGCCCCACGGGACGTCTCGGATCAGACAACGTGCCGGATCAGAACGTCTCGAAGACGCCCTGGAGGTCTTCCAGCCTGCAGCCCGCGCCCAGGGCCAGCATCGCCAGTATTCGCGCCTTGTAGGGCGACAGGGTATCCGCCGTGCAAAAACCATCGGCCACATCGTCGCAGCCCCCGCCCGGCATTACATACCCGCTGCCCGTGCGGCTGGCGCGGACCACGGCCACGCCGGCCTGTCGGGCCTCACGCAATGCCGCGTGCATGGCGACGCTGACCGACCCGTTGCCCGCACCGGCCAAGACGACACCCCGTGCCCCGCCCTGCACCACCGCCTCGACCATACGTGCCGGCATGCCGGCATAGGCCACGAGAACGTCCACTGGCGCGAGCGGCGTTTGCGCGTCGAACGGCGTTGCCGGGCCGTGGGCCCGCTGCGGCCGGGCCAGCCACACGACCCGGGCATCCAGCACCAGGCCCATAGGGCCGGTGTCGGGCGCCGCGAACGCGTCGGCTCGAACGCAGTTGGTCTTGGCGACATCGCGCGCACCAAAGATCGTCTGATTCATCACGACCAGGACGCCTCGCCCCGCCGCATCGTGGGCGGCAGCGACACGGACCGCGTTGAGCAGATTCAGCGGGCCGTCGGCGGACAGGGACGTGGCCGGCCGCATCGCGCCGACCATGACGACCGGTTTGGCGGACTTCAGGACCAGGTGCAGATAAAACGCGGTTTCTTCCAACGTATCCGTGCCGTGGCTAATGACGATGCCATCGACATGGTGATCATCCAGGGCGGCCTGGGCGGCGCCGGCCAGCCGCTGCCAGAACGCAGGGTCGGCATCCTTGCTATCGATGGCCGCCACCTGCTCGGTCGACAGATGTGCCACATCGCCCAGGCCGGGCACGGCGCTGCATAGCAGGTCGACCGGCAACGTTGCCGCAGCGTAACCGGTGGTTTGCGCCGGCGACGCCGCCGTACCGGCGATCGTGCCGCCGGTGGCAAGAAGGTGGATGCGATGAAGCGGCATGGGAAAAGACCTGACGAAACTAGGGCGATGATACCCGGCCCACCTCGGCGAGGCCCAGGCCGGGCGGCACGAACCTGTCCCGCGCTCCGGTCGACTGTTGCGCCACCGGCCCGGGGTGGACGACGCTTCCATCTTTTACTTGCGCAAACCGAAACACTGTATAAAAATACAGCTACTGGATAAACGTACAGACCTGTCGTTCATCCAGGCGTTCTGCCCTGGCAGTTCATCTTCACCGCTAGTCAGTACTACTAGTCCTTACCGCTAGTCTTTACCGCTACAGCGGCCTTTGCGGAGCAACCATGCCCAAGCTTACTGCCCGTCAGCAAGAAATTCTCGACCTGATCCGTCAGGCCATCCGCCTTACCGGCTTTCCCCCGACCCGTGCCGAAATCGCCAAGCAACTGGGCTTTCGTTCGCCCAACGCGGCTGAAGAACACCTGAAGGCGCTCGCACGCAAGGGCGTGATCGAACTCGCGGCAGGTACGTCGCGGGGTATCCGGCTGGTCAACGAACCGGTTGCTGAACCGCTGGCGCTGCCTGCTGCGCTGGCCCAGCTGATGTTGCCCCTGGTCGGACGTGTCGCGGCAGGTAGCCCGATTCTTGCCGCCGAACATATCGACAAGAGCATAGGCGTCGACGAAGCCCTCTTTTCGATGCGTCCGGATTACCTCCTGAAAGTACGCGGGCTGAGCATGCGTGACGCCGGCATCCTGGAAGGCGACCTGCTCGCCGTCAAGAAAACGACCGAGGCCCGCGACGGCCAGATCATCGTGGCCCGACTGGGCGACGAGGTCACCGTCAAACGCCTCAAACACACCTCCGCGGGCCTGCAACTGCTGCCTGAAAACCCCGACTTCCAGCCTATCGAAGTCAGCCGGGACCGCGATGATTTTGCTGTGGAAGGCATCGCCGTCGGTCTGATCCGCGCCGGCATCCTCCACTAACCGGAGATTGACCATGACCGTGACTCGCCCTGGCATACACAGCGGCTTTGCAACGCTCGACGCCGCCTTGCCCGATGGCGGCTGGCCCGCAGCCGGCGTGACGCAGATCCTGATCCCGCGCAATGGCGCGGGGGAACTGCGCCTGCTGGCACCGTGCCTGCGTCAGCTGACGCAAACCGGCCGTACCGTGGCCTTGCTGGTGCCTGCCTACCTGTCGTATGCACCCACGCTGATCCAGTACGGCATCGATCTGAACCATGTCCGCATCGTTCGCAGCGCGTCGCCGCTCGAAGGCATGGCATCGATCGAAGCCGACCTGCAAGATGCGATCTTTGGCGCGGTCGTGGTCTGGATGCCTCCCCTGGCTGCGGCCGACGCCAATGTCATCCGTACCTTGCAGCTGGCTGGGCGTCTGTCGCGGTGCCCCGTATTCCTGTTCAGCGCCGGGGCAAGCCACGACCAGTTGCCCGCATCGGCTGTGTCGACGGCGCCGCTGCAGTTGCAGGTCAAGTCTCCCTTTGCTGATACGGTCCAGTTGCAGCGGATCGACCCTGCCAAGCCCAATGCGCACCCGGTCATCAGCTTGAGCCTGCCCGCACCGCTGGTCCGCCTGCGCACCCGGCAAGCGCCGCCTGCAAGCGGTGTCGCCAAGGCGCTGCTGGTCAGCCAGAAGGCGGCTCGCCCGGCTCCCGAAGCTCGCGCTTCGCTGCGTACTTCGCTGATCCACATTGCGGCCAACATCGCAGCGTCAGCGGCATCCGCTGCAGCGGCCGCCGCAGCTGCGTCGGCGGCATCCCTCGCCGCCGCCGAACCCGTGCCGCAGGCGGCAGGCGCAGCATCGGCCCCCACCCGCAGCCCATGGCCGTTCAAGCAGCGTCGCCGCACACCTGACACGCCGGTCGTGCCAGGCAAGCCGAGCGTCGGCCGCCTGATGAACTGATGACGCGCTGGCGTTGAAACGGCCTGGTGGCCGTGCTCAAGCAAAAGATATGGAGCGGCCCGGCGGGTCGCTTTTTTTTTGGAAGTGTCCCGCACAACCCGCAGCACCCCGGACCTCACCGCCCCCCACAGCACCGCCTCTACTGCTGCGCACCTCCTGCTCGGCGCGACACGGCCGCAGGGGAATTCGCCAGTTTTCCCGGCCAATTCGTTAAGATGTGAGGTTGCTGGCCACACCGTGCCGCCGGGTTTGTTCCCCGGGCACGTGACGTCCGGGCCACGCAGCGCAACTACAGGCACCGTCATGAAAACCCAGAAGATCGAGTTCTATCGCCACCCGGCCGGCGGCTGGGGCGCGCTCAAAAGCGTCGCGACCCAACTGCTGGGCCACGGCATTGCCGCCAAGGGCGCCAAGACCATGTTGTCGGCCAATCAGCCCGACGGCTTTGACTGTCCAGGATGCGCCTGGCCCGACAGGGATCATGCGTCGACCTTCGAGTTCTGTGAAAACGGCGTAAAGGCCGTGGCTGCGGAGGCCACGTCGCGCCGGGTGACGGCCGACTTCTTCAAGAAGCACCCGGTGTCGTCCTTGCTAAAGGAAAGCGACTTCTTTCTGGAAGATCAGGGCCGCCTGACCGAGCCCCTGTCCTACGATGCGGCATCGGACACCTATGTGCCGGTCAGCTGGGACGATGCCTTCGCGACGATCGGCCGCCACCTGCGCGCCCTTCCCGATCCCGACCAGGCCATTTTTTATACGTCGGGCCGCACCAGCAACGAAGCCGCGTTCCTGTATCAATTGTTCGTGCGTGAATACGGCACCAACAATTTTCCCGACTGCTCAAACATGTGCCACGAGCCAAGCGGTACCGGCATGCGTGCCAGCATCGGCGTTGGCAAAGGCACGGTCACGCTGGACGACTTCGAGCGCGCCGACGCGATCTTCATCTTCGGGCAGAACCCGGGCACCAATCACCCGCGCATGCTGGGTGAACTGCGCGAAGCCGCCAAACGCGGCGCCCGTATCGTGTCGTTCAATCCACTGCGCGAACGCGGGCTGGAAAGATTCGCGAACCCGCAAAGCCCGATGGCAATGCTGGGTCTGGGCGCCAACTTCATCAGTACCGACTATCACCAGCTGCGGATCGGCGGCGACCTGGCCGCCATCAAGGGAATCATCAAGCATGTGATCGAGGCGGATGATGCCGCCGTCGCCGGGGGTCGGCCGCGCGTGCTTGATACGGCATTCATCGCCGAACACACCAACGGCTTCGATACCTTCGTAGCCGACGTTCGCTCTGAAAGCTGGGAAACGATCGAGGCCGAATCGGGCCTGGCCGAAGCGCAGCTTCGGGCGACGGGTGAAACCTATATCGCGGCCAAGGCCGTGATCGCGTGTTGGGGCATGGGGATCACGCAGCACAAGCATTCGGTCGCCACGATCCAGATGATCACCAACCTGCTGCTGCTGCGCGGCCATATTGGCCGGCCGGGCGCCGGCGCCTGCCCGGTGCGTGGCCACAGCAACGTTCAGGGCGACCGCACCATGGGCATCTACGAACAGCCGTCGCCGGCCTTCCTGGATCGCCTTGACAAGGTCTTTGGCATTCAAACGCCGCGCACGGCCGGTTTCGACACGATCGCAGCAATCGAAGCCATGCGCGACGGCAAAGCCAGCGTCTTTATCGGCATGGGCGGCAACTTTGCCAGCGCCACCCCGGATACGGCAGTGACTGAAGCCGCATTGCGTCAATGCGCCCTGACCGTGCACGTGTCGACCAAACTCAACCGCAGCCATCTGGTGCATGGCAAGGACGCGTTGATCCTGCCCTGCCTGGGCCGCACCGAAATCGACATCCAGGCTGGCGGCGCCCAGGGCGTGACGGTCGAAGATTCCATGAGCATGGTGCACCTGTCGTCGGGCATCAACCCGCCTGCATCGGACCACCTGCTGTCCGAACCGGCCATCGTTGCGCGCATGGCCAGGGCCACCCTGCCCGACAGCCGGATCGACTGGCTGGGCCTGATCGAAGACTACGACCGCATCCGCGTGCTGATCGAACAAGTGTTCGATGACTTTGCCGGCTTCAACGACAGGTTGCGTCATCCGGGCGGCTTTCGCCTGCGCAATACGGCGTCCGAACGCGTGTGGAACACCCCGAGCGGCAAGGCAAACTTCTTTGCCCAACCGATACCGCGCGACCTGCCGATCCACCAGGCCCGCCGGCAGACCGACGGGCTGGTGTTCAATCTGGCCACGGTCCGCTCGCACGACCAGTACAACACGACCATCTATGGCATGGACGACCGGTATCGCGGCGTGTATGGCCATCGCCGCGTCGTGTTCATTCATGCCGACGACATTCGGGCGCTGGGCATGAAGGCAGGCGACTGGGTGGACCTGACGAGCATCGACGGCGATGGCAACATGCGCCGCGTCGATCGTTTCCTGCTCGTGGAATACGCAATTCCGCGTGGCTGCATCGCAAGCTACTATCCCGAGACGAACGGCCTGGTGCCCCTGTCGAGCTTTGCCGACCAGGCGCGCACTCCAACTTCGAAATCCATCCCGGTCATGCTGACGCCGCATCATGCCCACGCCCGGAGCGACTCGACGTCGACCACCGATGCAGACACCCTCGCCTGAAGCCCTACTCGCCATCCTGCAGGAATACCCCACGGGTGTCTCGCTCCCCAGGTTGTCCAAACGCCTGGGCGAACGGGCCAGCGTCGTCCTGCGCGCATTGGCGTTGATGGGCGATGGCTTTGGCAACCGCCGCGGCCCGGGCTGGGTGCGCGTCGAACAGACGGACGGCGTCTGGAACATCACGATTACGCCAGCGGGCCGCCAGGCCTTGCAGCAGCCTTGACGATGACCGATATTCCCACGTCACCCGACCTCCAGGCCTGTGCGTTCGCGCCGGGGGGTATCGGCCCGACCGAGGGCGGCGCGGGTCAGGAAGCCTATGGCGATCTGACCGCGGTCCCGACTTCCCGGACGGTCGCCGCGCAACGCGCCACGGCTGAGGCTGAAACGGCCATCGATGTCGTGGTGGCGGAAGAGACCCCCATCGCCCTGGTGTTCAACGGCATATCGCATGCGGTGATGATGGCGACCCCGGCCGACCTGGAAGCCTTTGCCTTGGGCTTTGCCTTGTCGGAAGGCATCCTGGATGGCATCGCGGCCTGCCGCGACATCGAACTGCAGGGCAGTCCGCTGGGCATCGAAGTCCACCTGAGCATCGGGTCAGCCGAATTTGCCAGGTTGAAAGACCGCCGCCGTTCGCTGGCCGGGCGCACCGGTTGCGGCCTGTGCGGCATCGACAGCCTGGCGGCGCTGGACCTGCACAGCGGCCCCGTCGCGCGGCCTGCCTGGACGCGCGGCCTGTCGCTGGACACCGTCATGTCCGCCATGTCCGCCCTGCCCGACCATCAGCCGCTGAACGCCCTGACCGGTGGGGTGCATGCGGCCGCCTGGGCCCTGCCCGACGGCACGCTGTACAAGGTCATGGAAGACGTGGGTCGGCATAACGCGCTAGACAAGCTGATAGGCTGGCTCGCGCAGGAAGCCGACGGAGGCACCGTGCCCGATGGCTTCGTCGCAATGTCCAGCCGGGCAAGCTATGAATTGGTGCGCAAGTGCGCGCGGATGGGGTACCCGGCGCTGACGACGATTTCCGCGCCCAGCGCGCTGGCGATCGAACTGGCCACGCAGGCCGACATGGCGCTGTACTCGTTCTGCCGCCCGCCCAAAGGTATGACGCGCTTCGTGGCGTAGCCGCCCGGGCGTCACGCCCGGTGTGTGCCGCGCGGGCGCCCGGGCCGGGAACGACACGGACCTAGACTGACCGTGCGCGCGCCAGCAGTTCGTCCACTTCTTCCTGCCGTGTGTTGAACGAACACACCCATCTGACATAGGCCTCGTCATCGCCGATATCGCGCCCTTCTGGCAGGGCATCGGGCGACCAGTCGTAGAACACTGCACCTTCGGCCCGCAGCCGTTCCGCCATCAAGGCCGGAATCAGGGTAAAGACCTCGTTGGCTTCGGTAGGCCAGACAAGCTCCACACCCGGGACGGCAGCGAGCCCGTCCGACAGTTGCCGGGCCATGGCATTGGCATGCCCCGCCAGATGCAGCCAGTGATCGTCGGTCAGCCAACCCGCGAACTGCGCGCCAAAAAAGCGCCCTTTGGCGGCCATCTGGCCGGCGCGCTTCAGGCGGTAGTCGAAGTCGACGGCGACGGCTTCGTCAAAAAACACGATGGCTTCAGCCATCAGCGCGCCGTTCTTGGAAGCGCCCAGGCACAACACGTCCACCCCTGCCCGCCACGTGATGTCGGCCGGTGCGCAGTTGAGCGCCGCAAGCGCATTGGCGAACCGGGCACCGTCCATGTGAATCTTGAGCCCGAGCTGACGCGCCGTCGCGCCGATTTCCGCGAGTTCGTCCGGGGTGTAGACCAGGCCGTTTTCATTGGCCTGCGTCAGCGTCAGCGCGCGCGGCACGACGTTGTGGGGCGCATGCGGCGCCACGCGCAGGCCGCGGCGCAAGGAGGCCGCCGTGACCTTGGGTGCGTCGCCCGGCAAGGTGACCAGGCGTGCCCCCCCGGTAAAGAATTCCGGTGCACTGGATTCGTCCATCAGGACGTGGGCCTGCCGATGGCACAGCACCGCGCCCCAGGGGGGCACCAGCGCGGCCAGGGCCAGCGAGTTGGCGACCGTGCCGGTGCTCGCAAAGAACACCTTGACGTCGTGCTCGAAGATCCCGGCCAGCTGGGCACGCGCCGCGTCACACCACGGATCGTTCCCGTACGACGACACGGCGCCTTCGTTCGCGGCCATCACGGCCTTCAGCACGGGGGCCGAAGCCCCTGCCATGTTGTCGCTGCCGAAATGCATATGCCGCTTCTCCGAAATGAAACCCGACCGCCCTACTTCCCTGCTTTCTTGGCCGCGCGCTGACGCACGGTTTCGTACATGCAGACCGCCGACGCCACGCTGACGTTCAGGCTTTCGATCGATCCCGCCATGGGGATGTTCACGAGTTCGTCGCAGGTTTCGCGGGTCAGGCGGCGCATGCCCTCGCCTTCGGCGCCCAGGACCCAGGCAATGGGCTGCGACGCGTCGATGTCATGGATCGACTTTTCCGCTTCGTCGTCGGTACCGACCACCCACACGCCGCGCTCCTTCAGGGCGCGCAGGGTGCGGGCCAGGTTCGTGACGGTCAGGTAAGGCACGGTATCGGCGGCGCCGCAGGCCACGCGTTGCACGGTCGCATTGATGCCCACGGCGCGGTCGCGCGGCGCGATCACTGCCTGCACTCCCGCGCCATCGGCGGTGCGCAGGCAGGCGCCCAGATTGTGCGGATCGGTCACCCCGTCCAGCACCAGCACGAAGGCCGGTTCGGTCGCGTCATCGAGCACTTCATCGATGTCCATCGCCAGTTCGAGCGATTCGGCCAGGGCAACGACGCCCTGGTGGCGCTGCCCCTTGGCAAGGCCTTCGAGCCGCTCCATCCCGACGGCGCGCGCGGACTTGCCGACGGCCTGCGCCTGTTCAATAAGGGCAAGCATGCGGCGATCCCGGCGCATGGCTTCAACGTAAAGTTCCTTGATCGATTCCGGGGCATAGCGCAAACGCGCCGACACCGCGTGGAACCCGATCAGTATCTGGCTGGCTGCCATATCTTGATTCCTGAAAAACATGCGGCGCTGCTCAGGCAGCGCCGTCCAGTGCTATTAAACCAAAACCCCGCCCAGGGCGGGGCCAGGCGATCAGTGACGCTTGCGCGCGGTCCGCTTGTTGCCGGATGCCCGCTTGCCGGGTTTGGCCGACGTTCCGTCATCCGACGGCCGGCGGGCCGCCTTCAAGGTCTGTCCCTTCAGGCCCGCAGGCTTGGGGGCCGCGGCCTTGCGCGGACGGCTGTCTTCATCGGCAGGCTTGTCGTCGCGGGCCAGCGCCTTGCGAATGCCCTCGTAGCTCACGCCCTTGACGAGCTTGAACTCGATGCGGCGCGCTTCCAGATCGACCCGTGCAACCTGTACCTGCACCTTGTCGGTCAGGCGATAGCGCATGCCGGTCCGTTCACCACGCAGTTCGTGCAGCGAGTCGTTGAACTGGAAGTACTCTGCGCCCAGTTCGGACACGTGCACCAGACCTTCCACATGCAGGTCGTCCAGCGTCACGAAGACGCCAAACGTCGCCACGCCCGTCACGGTGCCGCTGAACACATCGCCCACCTTTTCGCGGACGAACCAGCACTTCAGCCAGGCTTCGACGTCGCGCGATGCGTCGTCGGCACGGCGCTCGTTGCTCGAGCAGAACAGACCCAGCTTTTCCCACAAAGCATGTTCGTGTTCCTTGATGCTTTCGGCCACGACCGGCGCGCCACCGTCCAGCGCCTGCGGCACATACCGCTTGGCTTGCAACAGCGCCTTGATCACGCGGTGCGTCAGCAAGTCGGGATAGCGGCGGATCGGCGACGTGAAGTGCGCATAGGCCGGATACGACAGGCCGAAGTGCCCCGCGTTGTCGGGGCTGTACATGGCCTGCTGCATGGACCGCAGGCACATGGTCTGCAGCAGCGGCGCGTCGGGACGGCCCTTGGTGCTCGCCAGCAGGACGGAATAATCCGCCGCCGTCGGCTTGTCACCGCCACCCAGCGACAGACCCAGGGTTTTCAGGAACTGACGCAGTGCCTGCAGCTTTTCAGGCGTGGGGCCTTCATGAATACGGAACAGGCCCGGATGCTTGCTGCGTTCCATGAAGTCGGCCGCGCAGGTATTGGCCGCCAGCATGCACTCTTCGATCACCTTGTGGGCGTCGTTGCGCACATACGGAACGATGCTTTCGATGCGGCCCACTTCGTTGCACACGATCTTGGTTTCGACAGTATCGAAGTCGATCGCGCCACGCGTCTTGCGCGCTTCCTGGAACACCAGGAACAACTGGTACAGGTTGCCGATCTGCGGCAGCACATGTTCGTGCTTGCGCGCAGCCGGGCCGTGCGGCATTTGCAGCGCGCTCCATACCTCGTTGTAGGTGGTGCGCGAATGCGAATGCATGACCGCGTTATAGAACTGATACGCCTGCACGGTGCCGGCCTTGGAACCCGTGGCCGGGATGACCATGTCGCAGACCAGCACCAGCCGGTCGACATGCTCGTTCAGGGAACACAGTCCGTTGGACAGCTTTTCGGGCAGCATCGGAATGACGCGGCGCGGGAAGTACACACTGGTCGACCGCTCCAGCGCATCCACGTCCAGCGCGTTGCCGGGCACCACATAGTTCGCGACGTCGGCAATAGCCACGATCAGGCGCCAGCCCGGACGCTTGCGCGTACCGGTGCCCAGCTCCACGGGCTCGCAGTAAACGGCATCGTCGAAGTCGCGGGCGTCTTCGCCGTCGATCGTGATCAGCGGCACATCGCGCAGGTCGATACGCCCAGCCAGATCGCCACGGCGCACTTCGTTCGGCAGCTTGGCGGCCTGCGCCAGCGCGGCTTCCGAAAACTCATGCGGCACATTGAACTTGCGCACCGCGATTTCGATTTCCATGCCGGGATCGTCGATCTCGCCCAGGATCTCCACCACGCGCCCCATGGGCTGGCTGTGGCGGGTGGGCTGCTCGACGATTTCGACCATCACGACCTGGCCGTGCTGCGCATCGCCAATGTCGCTTTCGTGAATCAACACGTCGTGCTTGATGCGCTGGTCTTCCGGCACGACGATGTACAGGCCGCGCTCGTTCAGGAACCGGCCCACCAGTCGATTGGTGCGACGCTCGATCACCTCGACGATGATGCCGTCGGGCTTGCCGCGATAGTCGTTGCCCGACAGCTTCACCAGGACGCGGTCCCCATGCAGGACCTTCAGCATTTCCTTCGGTGTCAGGAAGATATCGGACTTGCCGTCGTCGCGGATCAGGAAGCCGAAGCCGTCCCGATGGCCCTGCACGCGGCCCGCGATGAAGTCGAGCTTGTCGGCCAGCAGGAGTACGCCCTTGCGGTTGGGCATCAGCTGCCCGTCGCGCTCCATGGCGCCCAGGCGGCGCTGAAAGCCGATACTTTGCGGGTCGACACCCAGGGTTGCCGCCAGGTCATCCGGCGACAGGGGGCCATCTGCTTCACGCAGCGTGGCCAGGATCTTTTCGCGGGTCGGCACTTCCGGATCGTAGTCCTGAGGTGCGTTGGGCGAATTGTTATGCGATCGGTTTGTCAAAGGTCAAAAATCTCTATAGAATGCGCGGCTAGGTTGTTGAGCGACGCCAACGAATGCGTTGGACGTTTCATCACAACAGTGCCCAGATGGCGGAATTGGTAGACGCGCACGGTTCAGGTCCGTGTGCCGAAAGGTGTGGAGGTTCGAGTCCTCTTCTGGGCACCAACGAATTGCAGTCATTCGCATGTCGGTACGCAGTGGAATGTCGGTGCGCAGTGTTTGAGTGCGCAAAGACTGACTCCCAACTGACGTCAGACCCCCAAAATCCACTTGGTTTGATTTGGATTTCGGCGCCGACAGTGCAGCAAGGTAGCCCGTACATTGGGTTGAACGCGTGTTCCAGGAACATGTGTTCATCGCAATGACGGGCTTTTTTGCGTCTGCACGCCTACCTTGTGCAACAGCCAGGGTGTCCAGGAGCCCGCGGCGTTTCGACGTCGTATCGAAGCCACGTGTTTGCAATGGGTTGCTCATGGACGAAGGGGCCAGGGGCAGAGGCTGCTCAAACAAAAAGTGAAAAGAAGACGCCAAGCTTTTGCAAGGCGTACCAGGAACAGTGTTCCACCGGTAATTTTTTCCGGCCTGAATAGAATACACCGTTCGTATCGTCTTGCGCAGGCAAGCCGTGCCTGCGCTGCGGGCGGCAACTCGATAGATAGAAGTTTGCGATGCCCGCGGGAAGCGCGCCGGCTCTGCGGTGCCAGCGGATGCGAGAGGACCGTTCAACCGGCCTCGCCCTTGCGGATCCAGGCTTCCAGCTGGAAAGGACGGAGCGTGTCGTAGTCCTCGAACGGCTGGTGGATCCAGGGATTGGTAGGCAGCTTGTCGACGTAGTAGTCAGGCATGACTTTGGAGTGCCCTTTGAACCACAGCACGGCGGTGCGCATTTCGGTAATGGCCGAGAACTGCGACAGCAGATGCTGATGGACCTTGTCGAACGTGTTGCCCGTGTCGACCATGTCATCGACCAGCAGGACGTTGCCGCCCAGCGAGCCACGCGTGATCGTGATGAACTGGGCGATGTCCAATGCGCCCTGCTCCGTACCCGCGGCCTCGCGATAACTGCTCGTCGCGAGAATGCCGAGGGGAACGTCGAAAATCCGCGACAGTACGTCGCCGACGCGCACACCGCCGCGCGCCAGACAGACGATCTGGTCGAATTTCCAACCCGACTGATGCACCGTCAGGGCCAATTGCTCGATCAGGTGGTGATACTTGTCCCAGCTGACCCACAGGTGCTTGTCATTATCTTCTGACATGTCGTTATTGATTCTTATCGATAAAAAAGTGGCCCCGGAACCGGTCCGGGGCATGGTGCATCAAACGAGAGGCCGGTAATGCTCAGGCCTTGAACGGGTGACGCAGCACGATGGTTTCCAGGCGGTCGGGACCAGTTGACACCAGGTCGATGGCCACGCCGCAGACTTCGCTGACACGCTTCAGGTAGTTCTGCGCGTTGACGGGCAGCTTGTCGTAATCGGTCACGCCCACGGTGGACTCGGTCCAGCCAGGCATTTCTTCCAGCACGGGTTCGCTGTTCGCCACCGCGGCGGCGCCGTAAGGCAGCACGTCGCGGAACTCGCCATTGACGTTGTAGCCCACGCCCAGCTTGATTGTTTCCAGACCGTCCAGCACGTCGAGCTTGGTGATGCACAGGCCCGAAATGCCGTTCAGGCGGATCGAGCGCTTCAAGGCAGCGCCGTCGAACCAGCCACAGCGGCGAGGACGGCCCGTGACCGAACCGAATTCCTTGCCGACCTTGGCCAGGTGCGCTCCGACGTCATCGTCGAGCTCGGTCGGGAACGGACCCGAACCAACGCGCGTGGCGTAGGCCTTGGTAATGCCCAGCACGTATTCGAGCGTTTGCGGACCGACACCCGCACCTGCCGAGGCCGCACCGGCCACGCAGTTGCTGCTGGTGACGAATGGGTAGGTGCCGTGATCGACGTCGAGCAGCGCGCCTTGCGCACCTTCGAACAGCAGGCGCTTGCCGGCCGCCGAAGCTTCGAAGAGTTCGTTGGCCACGTCAGCCACCATCGGCTTGAGCACCGGGGCCAGCGCCATGGCCTGGTCGCGCACCTGCGCTGCGTCCACAGCCTTGCCACCCAGGTAGTTCACCAGCACGAAGTTGTGATATTCCAGCACTTCTTCCAGCTTGGCGTCGAAGGCGGCCGGATCGTACAGGTCCTGCACGCGGATGGCGCGGCGCGCCACCTTGTCTTCATACGCGGGACCGATACCCCGGCCGGTCGTGCCGATCTTGGCATCGCCCTTGCGCGCTTCACGCGCCTGGTCGATCGCGACGTGATATGGCAGGATCAGCGGGCAGGCTTCGGACACACGCAGACGCTTGCGCACTTCCAGGCCGGCGGCTTCGAGTTCGTCGATTTCGCGCAGCAGCGCTTCGGGCGACAGGACCACACCGTTGCCGATGTAGCAGGTCACGCCAGGATGCATGATGCCCGACGGAATCAGGCGCAGGATGGTTTTCTTGCCATCGATCCACAGCGTGTGGCCCGCATTGTGGCCGCCCTGGAAACGCACGACGCCCTGGACGGACTCGGCCAGCCAGTCGACGATCTTGCCCTTGCCCTCGTCGCCCCACTGGGTTCCGATAATGACGACATTCTTAGCCATGCTGATTCTGCTTCTCTTGTAGTAAGCCCCGCGACGGGCGCTCAGATTTCAAATAAGGATGATGCGCCTACGACGCAGCCTGGGGGGACGACAGCGGCACGACCTGCCAATTGCCGTCACGCGAGACCAACGCACGGTCGCACAGGAATTCCTGCTGCTCATGCTCGTGGCCGGGAAGAACCTGGACGACGATGTGACCGGCGTCGCGCAAGGTGCGGACCGCCTGCACCAGGGCCGGCTCCAGGCCCCATGGGGCGCTGATGGCCGGACTGGCGATCGGCGCGGGCAACAGCCCCGCCAGTTCGCGCAGGTCCAGGCTGAAACCGGTTGCCGGGCGGGCGCGGCCGTAGACCTCGCCCACGTCGTCATAGCGGCCGCCCCGGACGATGGCGTTCGGCCACCCCGGGCAATACACCGCGAACACGATGCCGGTGTGGTACTGGAATCCATGCACGTCGGCCAGGTCCACGCCCACCTGCTGGTCGCCCAGCGCCTGACCCAGCGTGGCCAGCGCGTCGAGCGCCTGCGCAATCTGCGGCAACGCCGGCAGCACCTTGCGCGCACGCTGCAGCACATCCAGGTCGCCATACAGCGTCGGCAAGGTCGTCAGCGCCTTGGCCGTGTCCGGACGCAGCTGGCCGGCCAGTGCGGCCAGGCCGGGCACATCCTTGTCGCGAAGCAGCCCGAAGATCACGTCCGACAGGCCGGCGGCAGCCGGATCGGCGTCGAGCAGCGCCTGGACGACACCCAGATGACTCAGGTCGACGCGAAAGCTCGGCACGCCAGCGCGGCGGACGCTTTCGACCGCCAGCTGCAGCGCTTCGATATCGGCTTCCGGACCGGCATGACCGTAGATTTCAGCGCCGATCTGCAGCGGCTCGCGCGTGGCCCACAGGCCCCGCGGCAAGGTATGCAGCACGCTGCCGTAGTAGCACAGACGCGTCGTGCCGGCGCGATTGAGCAGGTGCGCGTCAATGCGCGTGACCTGCGGCGTCATGTCGGCGCGAATGCCCAGCGACCGGCCCGAAAGCTGGTCGACGAGCTTGAACGTGTGCAGATCCAGATCGCCACCACTGCCCGACAGCAGCGAGTCGAGATATTCGACCAGCGGCGGCAGGACCAGCTCGTAGCCGTAGGTGCGATACAGGTCTAGCAGGAGTCGGCGCAACTCTTCGATGCGCCGGGCCTCGGCCGGCAAAATATCTGCCAGGCTCTCGGGCAACAGCCATTTGCCCATGCGGGATTCTCGGTAAAGACGATGAAAAATCAATGGACGAAAAAAAAGCGGCTACGGGGGTGCACACAGTGCAAGCCCATCAACCGCTTCTTCCAAGCTTGTGTCGGGCGGGATCCTGAAACCATGATGCACTTGAGCGGTGCACGACGCAGGAAACGACTCGACTCTTGGCTTACACGCTATTGTCCACTCGTTCGAGGACAAAATCAAGGGACCGGCCCGGCGATGGCGTCAGCAGCGAAGAAACCGCTGCCACGACGCCACGTTGGTGCGCGCCGGGCGCGTCCTTACCGTGCGGGTGCCGGGGCCGGCGTGCTGGCGTTGCCGCCTGCCGACTTCATGAAGCGGAAGAACTCCGAGCTGGGGTCCACCACCATCACGTCGCCCTTGTTGGCGAACGACGCGCGATATCCTTCCAGGCTCTTGTAGAACTTGTAGAACTCGCGGTCCTGGCCAAAGGCCTGGGCATAGACAGCGGATGCCTTCGCATCGCCCTCACCCATGGTCTTCTGTGCCTGGCGATACGCTTCGGCAATGATGACCTCGCGCTGACGATCCGCATCGGCGCGAATCTTTTCGCCATCGGCTGCACCAATCGAGCGCTGCTCGTTGGCGACACGCTTGCGCTCGGCTTCCATGCGGCGATACACCGACTCGGAAATCTCGGGCGCAAAGTCGACACGCTTCAGGCGAACGTCCAGCACTTCAACGCCCAGCAGCTTGGCCGACGCCGCGGTGTTGGTGCGGATTTCCTGCATGATCTTGTCGCGCTCTTTCGAGGTGACATCGTTGACCGTGCGGCGGTTGATCGACGCGTTCAACGCATCACGCAGCAGCGCCGACATGCGTTCCTGAGCGGCGCGTTCGTTGCCGCCGAAGGTGACGTAATACACCCGCGGGTCGGAAATGCGCCACTTGACGAACGAGTCGATCAGCAGGTTCTTCTTTTCAGAAGTCTGCACACGCTCGACGTCGGTGGCGTCGATGGTTAATACCCGCTTGTCGAATTGCTGGATGTTCTGGAACGGGGGCGGCAGCTTGAAATACAGCCCGGGTTCACTGATCACTTCCTTGATTTCACCCAAGGCAAAGACGACAGCGTAATTGCGTTCGTTGACCACGAAAACGCACGAAGAAAGTGCGGCCAGCGCGATGAGCAGGCCGACCACGGTGGGAATCAGACGATCCATGACGGGGTTCCTTGTCTCAACGGGGGACGTTACGGTCACGGGAGCGCAGGGCTTCCCGTGGAGTGGGTTCGGGCACGCTGCTGGACATTGGTGCGGGCAAAGGCAATGCCGTACCGTTGTTCATCGAACTCGAACTTCCGCCCGCCCGCGCCGACGCCGCCGCCGAGGACTCTTTGGACACCTGCTGCATGATCTTGTCGAGCGGCAGGTACAGCAAGTTGTTGCCCGAACGCGTGTCGACCAGCACCTTGGACGCGTTGGTAAACACTTCCTGCATCGTGTCCAGGTACAGACGGTCGCGGGTCACGCCCGGGGCCTTCTGGTACTCGGTCAGCACCTGGGTAAAGCGCGAGGCGTCACCCTCGGCGTTTTCCACGATACGCGTGCGATAGCCTTCTGCCTCTTGCAACAGACGCGACGCAGCACCCGCGGCACGTGGAATCACCTCGTTGGCATAGGCCTGGCCTTCGTTGACCTGACGTTCGCGGTCCTGACCGGCCTTGACAGCGTCATCGAACGCAGCCTGCACCTGCTCGGGCGGCTGGGCATTCTGGATTGCGACGGTGCTGATCAGCACGCCCGTTCCATAAATGTCCATGATCGTCTGCATCAGCTTGGTGACTTCGCCGGCGACTTCGGTCCGGCCTTCGTACAGCACGAAATCCATCTTTTTCTTGCCGACGATTTCACGCATGGCCGATTCGGCCGCCTGCTTGACCGAGTCATCAGGGTTGCGCGAATTGAACAGGTAATCGCGTGCCCCACCCTCTTTCAGGCGGTACTGCACCACGAATTGCATGTCGACAATGTTTTCGTCGTCGGTCAGCATCAGCGATTCCTGCAGCACCTTGCTGCGGGAGTTGTTGCGGAAACCGACTTCGATCGTGCGCAACTGCGATTGATTGACGATCTCGTGCGACTGGATCGGATACGGCAGGCGCCACTGGAAGCCGGCGCGCGTCGTTTCCTTGTACTTGCCGAACTGCGTCACCACGGCAACCTGGCCTTCCTGCACGATGAAGAAGCCGGAGCCCAGCCACAGCAGGACGACGATGCCGCCAATGACGCCGACACCGATGCCGGCGCCGCGCGGCGACGGCGAGAAACGCCCGCCGTTGTCGCCGCCGTTGCCGCCACCGCGCGGACCACCTGGCTTGCGACCGAACAGGCCCCCCAGGCGACGATTGAAGTCGCGCCAGAGTTCGTCCAGGTCGGGAGGTCCGCCGTTATTGTTGTTCTTGCCGCCGTCGTTGTTGTTGTTTGGGCGACGTGGAGGCTCATTGCCGGAACCGTTATTACCGCGGCCCCAGTTCGAGTCGTTCAGATTGAATATTCTTGATATCGAAGGCAGACGCATCTTTGCTAGAAAGCGAGGCGGACGGGGGGACCCGCCCGCTCAGGAGCGGGCGTCAGCCGCAGGGCTGACGGACGGAGACTGCGTACGAAAACGCGGGTCGTCATTGTCGATGCTGCTGACAACCACGGGTTCTGCCTGGCTGGCTTCGACGATCGCTCCCCGCAAAGCATCGAACCCCAGGCGTTCTGTCGCGCTGACGAACACTCGCGAAATCGTACCACGCTCGTCACGCTCGACCCCGGGCTCAAGATGAGTCAGGTCAATCTTGTTGAAGACCAGGATGCGGGGGATGTCGGCCGCGCCGATTTCCTCGAGCACCTTGTTTACTTCGGCAATCTGTTCGTCCCGCTGCGGGCTTGCTGCATCCACGACGTGCAGGAGCAGATCCGCATGGATCGTTTCTTCCAGCGTCGCGCGAAACGCAGCAATCAGCATGTGCGGCAATTCGCGGATGAATCCAACCGTATCCGACACCACAACCGAGCCCGCGCCTTCGATCCACACCTTGCGGGTGGTCGTGTCGAGCGTGGCGAACAGCTGGTCGGCCGCATACACCTCGGCGGCGGTCAACGCATTGAAGACGGTCGACTTGCCGGCGTTGGTATAGCCGACCAACGAAACCGAAAACGCACCACCCCGGGCGCGCGACCGCCGCTGGGTCTGGCGCTGCTTTTGCAGCTTGCCCAGCCTTTCCTTGAGCATGCGGACCTTGTCCGCAATGATCCGCTTGTCCATTTCGAGCTGGGCTTCACCCGGACCACGCATGCCGATACCGCCACGCTGACGTTCCAGGTGAGTCCACATCCGGGTCAGGCGCGTGACCAGGTGCTGCAGCTGCGCGAGCTCGACCTGCAGCTTGCCTTCATGGCTTTGCGCCCGCAGTGCGAAAATATCCAGGATCAGCGCGACACGGTCGACCACACGGACCTTGATCTCGCGTTCGATGTTGCGCTGCTGGGCGGGGGTAAGGTTGTGATTGAACAGGACGAGTTCAATGTCGTTGGCTTGAACAGCCAACGCGATCTCCTGCGCCTTGCCCGTGCCAACGTAGAGTTTGGCATCGGGGCGGGCACGCTTGCAGATGATCGTATCAACGATCTCTGCGCCTGCGCCTTGCGCAAGCATAATGAATTCTTCGGTCTGTGCTTCGAAGTCAGGCTCGCCGAAATTGACGCTGACAATCAGCGCCTTTGGCGGCGGCCTGTCGGAAGCTGCCGGATTACGATCAGTCAGCAGTGGGTTCAACCTGGAAGTTGACCGGGCGCGATGGCACCACGGTTGATATGGCGTGCTTGTAGACCATCTGCGTGACAGTGTTCCGCAGCAGCACCACGTATTGATCGAACGACTCGATCTGGCCTTGTAATTTGATACCGTTCACCAGATAAATAGACACTGGTACGTGTTCTTTACGAAGCACGTTAAGAAATGGGTCTTGTAGCAATTGCCCTTTATTGCTCATAAGTGGGCTCCTGGTTGTGTTTTTCTTGGCGGATGCCAACCTGGCTACTTTACCGGGTTTTCCCCGAGCAAACTAGCCTACATGACTGCATGAAACGCCGAAAAAACCCGGCTTAAATCATCGAACTACTCACTGTATATAAGGACGTATGCGCCCTTTTCAACGGCTCCGTCCACGTGGCCGCGGCCGCTTGTTCGGATCGACTGCCTTGACCGGCGCTTTGTCCTTGTACGGATTGTCGCTGGTTCGGAACTCGATTCTTAGTGGAGTGCCCTGGAGTTTAAAAGTTTCCCGGAATCGCGATTCCAGGTAGCGGCGATACGAATCCGGAATGTCGTCCAGGCCATTGCCGTGGATGACGATGAGCGGCGGGTTCTGGCCGCCCTGGTGGGCATACCGCATCTTGGGCCGGAAGATGCCGCGGCGTGGCGGTTGCTGCTGTTCCAGCGCTTCCTGCAGCTCGCGTGTGAGCTTGGGCGTGGACAGCTTGGCAAACGCAGCCGCATGCGCGTCGAGCACCGACTTCAGCAGCGGGTTGATGCCCGAATTCTTCAGCGCCGAGATGTGATGCACCTTGGCAAACGACAGGAAGCGCAGCTTGCGCTCAAGCTCGCGCTTGATGTCGTCCCGCTTTTCGCTGTCGATGCTGTCCCACTTGTTGACGCCCACCACCAGCGCGCGGCCGGTTTCGAGCACGAAGCCGGCAATGTGGGCGTCCTGGTCCGAGATCTCGGCGCTGGCGTCCAGCATCAGCAGCACGACGTTGCTGGCCTCGATGGCCTGCAGGGTCTTGATGACCGAGAACTTTTCAATCGCCTCGAACACCTTGCCGCGCTTGCGCAACCCGGCCGTGTCGATCAGCGTGTACGATCGGCCGCCGCGTTCAAAGTCGATTTCGATCGCATCGCGCGTCGTGCCCGGCTGGTCGAAGGCGATCACGCGCTCTTCGCCCAGCAAGGTGTTCACCAGCGTGGATTTGCCGACGTTGGGACGGCCGACGATCGCCAGCTTGACGCGGTGCGACAGCGGATCGATCGGAACGAATTCGTCGTCGGCGTCCGCCACGATGGGACTGTAGCCGTCCCATTCTTCCGGTTCAGGCAGGGGCTCGACCATGCCTTCCAGGGCGATCTCGATCAGTTCGGTCACGCCGTCACCGTGCGCAGCCGAAATGGGATGCGGTTCGCCCAGGCCCAGTGCATAGAAGTCGGCGGCGGCCGTGGCATGCGAAATGCCTTCGGCCTTGTTGATCGCCAGGACGACCTTGCGGCTCGACTTGCGCAGGCGCTCGCCGATTTCGCGGTCGTGCCCGGTCAGGCCGACGCGGCCGTCGGTCAGGAAAATGACGACATCGGCCTCGACCATGGCCTGCACGGTCTGCTTGGCCATCTGGGCCATGATGCCTTCCTTGGCCACCGGCTCGAAGCCGCCCGTGTCCACGACGATGAAGGGATGGTCACCCACCCTGCCCTCGCCATAGTGGCGGTCCCGTGTCAGACCCGGAAGGTCGGCCACGAGGGCGTCGCGCGAGCGCGTGAGGCGGTTGAACAACGTGGATTTCCCCACGTTGGGCCGTCCCACGATGACGACAACCGGTTTGAATGCCACTGGTTTCATTGAACTCAAGAACCTTTATTCGCCAACACCAAGCAGCGCCAGGTTGCCCTTGGAGGTTTGAACGATCAAGCCCCGTGTGGTTGCCAGGGGCCGCGATACGATTGCACTGCCATCAGTGGCAGTGCGCGCGAGAAGACGACCGTCTTCCCGCCCGAGAAAATGTACATACCCTTGATAGTCGCCGAGCGCGATGGCGCGGCCGAGCGAAACCGGGGCGGTCAGGCCGCGATGCTGCAGAGCGTCCTGCTTCCAGACGTTGGCGCCACCGTCGAGCGCAAAGCCGTAGACCACGCTCTTGTCGTTGGCCGAGTACGCAAAGCGCACGTCCGCCGACATGCCATTCACGCTGGAAAATTCACGCGACCAGGTTGCGTTGCCGCTGCTGACGTCAAAGCAGCTGATGCGGCCTTGATACGTGACCGCGCACAGCAGGCGACCCGAAATGACCGGTGCGCCGACCACGTCGGATACGCGCTCAAGTTCGCTGGTGCCGGTCGGGTTCGAGACCGTGCCTTCCCAGCGCATGGCGCCGTTGGCCGTCGAGATCGCAATGACCTTGCCGCCGGGCAGGCCCGAGAACACGAAGCCATTGGACATCAGCATTTCGCCGGGTGCGCGCAGGGCCAGCGCCGGGCCGGGGCGCTGTACGCTCCAGCGGCGGCGGCCGGTTTCGGCGTCGAACGCCTGGACGCGGTAATCGCCGCTGCGCACGACGACCAGGCCGTCGGCCACGAGCGGCGGCACGGTGACTTCACTGGTGGCTTGCGCCGTCCACTTGATCTGACCGTTGTCGTCGAACGCGATGACTTCCCCGCGCGGCGTGGCCACGGCGGTAATCTTGCCATCGGTGCCGACGCCGGCCGACAGCGTCTTCTTGGCCGAACCGCGCCATTGCGTCGCGCCGGTCGTCAGGTCGTATTTGCCGACGGTGCCGTTTTCCGTCGCGGCATACACGGAGTTACCGACGGCCACAGGAACGAAGCCGACGCCCGACTTGTTGCCCGCCGACACGCTCCAGACGGGATTGACCGTCAGGTTGGGCGTGAAGGTGGTCAGCGGCGCGGGGACGTAGCGCGGCTTGTTGCCGGAAAACAGCGAGCATCCGCCCAGGGCACCGATGACCAGCGCGACGGCGACGGCGCGCATCAGTGCGGGGACGCGAGGTGAAACGTGACGTTGCTGAAATGTGATGGCCATACGGGTTCCTGTCATGCCCCGCCCAAGGCGTCGAGCTTCAATTGGATGGACGAGCGCAGATCCGTGGCCGGATCCAGCTTGTCGAGCGCTTCCTTGTAGGCTGCGCGCGCCTCGTCACGCTTGCCCTGCGCGATCAGCACGTCGCCGCGGCGATCCGCGAACAGCGACGCAAACGCGTCCGGACGCGATGCGCTCAGTTGCTTGAGGGCATCGTCATAGGCTTTTTCGTCGAGCAGCAGGCCCGCCAGGCGCAGGCGCGCGACGGGCACCAGCGCGTCGTCCTTGCTGCGGTCGACGACCCACTGCAACTGTGCCTTGGCGGCGCGGGTATCGCCAGCCTTGGCGTAGGCGCTCGACGCAATCAGTGCGGCGCGCGGGGCATAGGCACTACGGCCGTAATTTTCCAGGATGGTTCCTGCGCTGTCCTTGACGCGGGCGATGTCGCCGGCGTCGGCAGCCTTTTCCAGCACTTCGAACTGCGCCATCGCCTGGGCGGCGTCGCGGCGCTGATACCAGTTCCAGCCGTTCCATGCAGCCGCGGCCAGCAGGCACACCGCCACGACGCCGAGAATGATGGTGCCGTACCTGGCCCACCACGCCTTCAGCGATTCAATCTGTTCCTGTTCTTCTAAATCGTAGGCCATGCATGCCCCGGTTAATGTCAATGGCAGAGAACGCAGACCTGCCATAAAGGGCGGCCTGCGCGATGTCAGTGCGGGAGGTTACCGGATTCCGCCGACTCCCGCGAAATGCGGTGCGCCGCCCTGCCGGCCGCACAGGGCGGACAGCGGCGGCAACCGGTCAGTCGGGATCGATGTGCGACAGTTCGGCAATGATCACGTCGACCAGCGCGGCCAGCGGCACGCGGCGCTGGTTGACGGCGGCCTCGCGGCGAAGCGCCTTCAGGCTCACTTCATCGGCCGCGACCTCGTCTTCGCCCAGAATGACGGCAAATTCGGCGCCGCTGGCGTCCGCGCGCTTCATTTGCGACTTGAAGCTGGGGCTGCCTGCGTGCAGGATCACGTCCAGCCCGGCGTCGCGCAGCGTTTCGGCCACGGCGGCAGCCCGGCGTGCGCCGGCCTCGCCCTGGTGGATCACGTACACGTCGCACTCAGGCGTCGGCTCGATGGTTGCGCCCTGCGTCCACAGGTCCAGCAGGCGTTCCATGCCGATGGCGAAACCGACTGCCGGCGCAGGCTTGCCGCCCAGCAACTGGATCAGCCCGTCATACCGCCCGCCGCCGCACACCGTTCCCTGCGCGCCCAGGCGATCGGTCACCCACTCGAACACGGTCAGGTTGTAGTAATCCAGGCCACGCACCAGCCGCGGATTGATGCGGTAACCCACACCGGCGTCGTCCAGGCGCTGCTTGACGCCGTCGAAGTGGGCCAGCGATTCCGCACCCAGGAAATCCAGCAGGCGCGGCGCGCCGTCGGCCATGGCCTGCAGAGCCGGGTTCTTGGTATCCAGCACGCGCAGCGGATTGGTGTACAGGCGGCGCTTGCCGTCTTCGTCCAGCTGGTCCTGGAAGCCTTCCAGGTACGTGATCAGCGCTTGCCGATGGGCCAGGCGTTCGTCAGCCGAGCCTAGCGAATTGATTTCAAGGCGGATGTCGGTCAAGCCGAGCGTGCGCCACAGGCGCGCCAGCATCAGGATCAGTTCGACGTCGATGTCCGGGCCGGCAAAGCCGAGCGCTTCGACATCGATCTGGTGGAACTGGCGATAGCGGCCGCGCTGCGGACGCTCGTGACGGAACACCGGGCCGATCGCGTATACGCGCTGCGGGCGTTCATAGATCAGGTTGTGCTCGACCGTCGCGCGGACCATGCCGGCCGTGAATTCGGGCCGCATGGTCAGCGACTCGCCATTGAGGCTGTCGGTAAAGCTGTACATCTCTTTTTCGACGATGTCGGTGACTTCACCGATGCCGCGCGTGAACAGGCGCGTGTGCTCGAGCACGGGGGTGCGCAGGCTGCGATAACCGTAGCTGCGCAGCCAGTCGCGCACCAGCGCTTCGAGCTTGTCCCACTGGGCCGAATCGCTCGGCAGGATGTCGTTCATGCCGCGAATCGCGGAAAGTTTCTGGAAAGTATCTGCCATGGTGTCTTGTTGTTGGTATCGCGGTACGTACCGCGTTCAGGCGTCCGACGCTGCCGTCGTCGCCGTGGTGGCGGCGGCCGGGGGCGAGGCGCCATAGCGGCGGCTGACGTAGTCTTCGACCAGGGCCTGGAATTCTTCGGCGATATGGTCGCCCTTGAGCGTCAGGGTGCGTTCGCCGTCGATGTAGACCGGCGCGATGGGTTGTTCACCGGAGCCGGGAAGGCTGATGCCGATATCGGCAAACTTGCTTTCTCCGGGCCCGTTTACCACACAGCCCATGACGGCCACGTGCAGCGACTCGACGCCCGGGTATTGCGAGCGCCACACGGGCATCTGGGCGCGCAGATAGCCCTGGATGCTCGCCGCCAGTTCCTGGAACACGGTGCTGCTGGTACGTCCGCAGCCGGGACACGCCACCACCACCGGGGCAAACGCCCGCAGGCCCAGGCTTTGGAGGATTTCTTGCGCCACGACGACTTCGGTGCTGCGGTCGCCGTTGGGTTCCGGGGTCAGCGATACCCGGATCGTGTCGCCTATCCCCTGTTGCAGCAGAATGCCCATGGCCGCCGTGGAGGCGACGATGCCCTTGCTGCCCATGCCGGCTTCGGTCAGGCCCAGGTGCAGCGGGTAGTCGCAGCGCGCGCTCAGGTCGCGATAGACGGCGATCAGGTCCTGCGCGTTGCTGACCTTGCAGGACAGGATGATGCGGTCCGAAGGCATGCCCAGGCTTTCGGCGCGCTCGGCGTTGTCGATCGCCGATACCACCAGGCAGTCACGCATGACGGCGCTCGCTTCCCACGGTACGGCGCGGCGACCATTGTCGTCCATCATGCGGGCCAGCAGGTCCTGGTCCAGGCTTCCCCAGTTCACGCCGATACGCACCGGCTTCTCGTGCCGGTTCGCCACGTCGATCATCTGGGCGAAATTGTCATCGCGGCGTTTGCCGGTGCCCATGTTGCCGGGGTTGATCCGATACTTGGACAGGGCCTGCGCGCAATCGGGGTACTGCGTCAGCAGCTTGTGCCCGTTGTAGTGGAAATCGCCCACCAGCGGCAAATACACGCCCATACGGTCGAGCTGTTCACGGATCGCCGGGACTTCCCTGGCGGCTTCGGCCGTGTTCACCGTGATCCGCACGACCTCGGACCCGGCAAGGGCCAGTTCCTTGACCTGGATCGCCGTGGCGATCGCGTCGGCCGTGTCGGTATTGGTCATGGACTGCACGACCACCGGCGCCCCACCCCCGACCGCGACGACGTTGCCGTCCCAGCGGATGTGGACCTGGCGGGTTGCGCGGCGCGGCGCCGGGCCCGCAGGGAATGGCGCGGCGGCGTTGCCGGAAGACAGGGAATCGAGGGGGGTCTGCATGGTACCTGTGGACTCTCAGTTCAGCGTCATGCGGGCGACGTTGTCGCGACGGGCCGAGCTCATGTCGAGCGGGGCGCGGCGCCACTGGGCGTCCACGCCCTTGACGTTGCCGATCACGATACGCAGCGGCGCGGCGGACGCTTCGACCGACACGTCGGTGTTGGGCGGCACGATCTGCGAAATGGCGACGGTGCCGTTGGCGCGGCGCACGTCGATCCAGCTTGCTTCGCGGGTGCGGATGACCAGGCCATCGGCATTGGTGGCCGCCGGGGCAGCGGCGGCAGCAGGCTCGGGCGTGGCAACCGGTGGCGGGACCGCGGCCGCAGCAGGCGGCGCCGGCGTGCCCGGAATCACGCCCAGCGGTTCGTTCGAGCCGGTTGGCGTGGTGTTGGGCGGTGCGACGGGTTCCGTCGATTCCGTCACCGGGGCCACAGGGGCCAGCGCGGTGGTGGACGGCTTGGGCGTGCCGGTCAGGACCGACAAGGCGCCTTGTTGCGTCAAGGCATAGGCGACCAGTGCGATCGCCACCAGCAGCATGAAACCGCCGATGATCCACGGCGCCGGGCGCTTGCGTCCGGTCTTGGGCCAATCGCGCCCACCGGACTGCGCCAGCGGGCTGGACAGCGACGACGCCTGCGCCAGCGACACCGGATCGCCGGTTTCCAGGCGCGGGCCCATGGCCTGCAGGAGGGGTTCAGGGGGAATGTCCAGGACGCGCGCATAGTTGCGCACGAAGCCGCGCAGCGACATGCCGTGGGGCAGATCGCTCCAGCGTTCGTCTTCCAGTGCCGCAATCTGGCGCACGCCAAACTTGAGTCGGATCGACACTTCGTCTTGCGACCAGCCACGGCGCTCGCGCGCTTCGCGCAACATTGCGCCGGCCGAGGTTGCCGTATTGCCCGCGCCAGTCATTGCCGCGTCGTTTGCACCGGTCATTGCGCCCTGCCCTTCACTCATTCATGCACCTCGACGATACGGCCGAACCGGCTGTCGGTGGCCATTCTTTCCTTGAAGCGGGTACGGTCCTTGACCTCGCCCGCCAGTTGCCCGCACGCGGCATCGATGTCGTCGCCGCGCGTCTTGCGCACGGTGGTCACGATGCCTGCATCCATCAACCGCTGTGCGAAGAGGCGCACCCGAGCAGGGGGCGAGCGCTTCAGGCCGGACAGGGCGAAGGGGTTGAACGGAATCAGATTGAACTTGCACGACACCTGCTGCGCGATGTCGATGAGCTGGTCCGCATGTTCGTCGGCATCGTTGATGCCATCGAGCATGATGTATTCGAACGTGATGAAATCGCGCGGCGCGAACGCCAGGTAGCGCTGACAGGCGGCAATGAGCTCGCGCAGCGGATACTTGCGGTTCAAGGGCACGAGATCGTCACGCAGTGCGTCGTTCGGCGCGTGCAGCGACACGGCAAGGGCCACCGGGCAGTCCTGCGACAGACGGTCCATCATGGGCACGACGCCCGATGTGGACAGCGTCACGCGTCGGCGCGACAGGCCGTAGGCGTTGTCATCCAGCATGAGCTTGAGCGCCTGGACGGTCGGCTCGTAATTGAGCAGCGGTTCGCCCATGCCCATCATCACGACATTGCTGATGACGCGGTGGTCGGTATTGGCCGTGGGAACGATGCCGCTGCCCGCGAGCCCGGCGGCGCCGTGCGCGCCTGCGTGAACCACGCGGGCGCCCTGGCCGTCGGCTTCGATGGTGCGGCGGGCCAGCCACAACTGGCCGATGATTTCATCGACCGTCAGGTTGCGGTTGAAGCCCTGGTGGCCAGTCGAGCAGAACCGGCAGGCCACCGCGCAGCCCGCTTGCGTCGAAATGCAGAGCGTGCCGCGGTCATCTTCGGGAATGAATACGGTTTCAACGGCATTGCCGTTGCCGACGTCGAGCAGCCACTTGCGGGTGCCGTCGGACGACTTCTGGGCGGTCACGACGGAAGGCGCCCGAACCTCGCATCGATCCGCCAGCGTGGCGCGGAACGATTTTGCGAGGTCGGTCATCTCGTCGAATTCGGCCACGCCGCGCTGGTGGATCCAGCGCTGCAACTGCTTGGCGCGAAACGGCTTGTCGCCCCACTGCCCCACCATGGACGCGAGCGAGTCCCCGTCCAGGCCGAGCAGATTGATCCGCTTGGCTGTGTCGGGCGACGTCGTGCCTGCGGGGGTAACTGTCGAGATATCGGTCATCTCAACCTCCAGGTTGGGCAGGGAGCTTGGCGAATCAACGGCTGTGGATCTCGAGTTCCGGGAAGAAGAACGAGATTTCGACCTTCGCGGTTTCCGGAGCGTCGGAGCCATGAACGGCATTGGCGTCGATGCTGTCGGCGAAATCAGCACGGATCGTGCCCTTCTCGGCCTTCTTGGGATCGGTAGCGCCCATCAGGTCGCGGTTCTTCAGGATCGCGCCTTCGCCTTCCAGCGCTTGCACGAACACCGGACCGGAGATCATGAAATCGACCAGGTCCTTGAAGAAAGGACGGGCGGCGTGGACGGCGTAGAAACGCTCGGCGTCGGCGCGCGACAGTTGCACCAGGCGTGCTGCGACAACGCGCAGGCCGGCGGTTTCAAAACGGGAAACGATCTGGCCAATGACGTTCTTAGCAACGGCATCCGGCTTGATGATCGAAAGGGTACGCTCGATAGCCATCAAAAACTCCAATAAAAACAGATACTTTGGGGTGAAACTAACCTTAAATTGTATCATGGCGACAAGGCGATACGATGGTCAGTGCAAACAGCATGCCGTGGCGATGTGTCACTCTGTGTGCCCGCCCTGCAGCGGCCACCGATCAGGGGAACCCTGGTGCATACTCTGTGTCTCATACCTATCAGCCCGTTCGCGGGGTTGGGTTGTTTCGAGCAAAAGACCATCAAGGAGTCGCTCAACATGGACGAGTTTCGTACTACTACCCTCAATCGTGCCGGGGCTGCGCCCGGTGCGGTCGTGCGCAACCGAGTGCTGCGCAATACCTATTGGCTGCTTGCGGCATCGCTGGTGCCTACGGTCCTTGGCGCCTATCTCGGCATGGCAACGGGATTGGCCGCTGTCATGGGCCGCAGCCCTGGCATTACCGCCATCCTCTTTCTGGTCGGCGCATTCGGCCTGATGTTCGCTGTGGAGAAGAACAAGGAAAGTGGCGTGGGCGTCGCCCTGCTGCTGCTGTTCACGTTCTTCATGGGGCTGATGCTGTCGCGCATGATCGGCTTCGTGATGGGCTTTACCAACGGGTCCACGCTCGTCATGACGGCCTTCGGCGGCACGGCGGCGGTGTTTGGCACGATGGCGGTGCTGTCCACTACCATCAAGCGTGACCTGTCGGGCATGGCCAAGTGGCTGATGGTCGGCGCTGTCGTGCTGATCCTGGCCAGCCTGGCCAATATCTTCCTGCAGTTGCCGGCGTTGATGCTGACCGTGTCGGTCATGGCCATCGTCATCTTCTCGGCGTTCATGTTGGTTGACCTTCAGCGGGTCGTGAATGGCGGCGAGACGAACTATGTGTCCGCCACCCTGGCGATCTATCTGGACGTCTACAACGTCTTTGCCAACCTGCTTGCGCTGCTGGGCATTTTCGGCGGCAGCCGCGAGTAATCGGTGAGTAGGGCTCCGGCTTGAGACCCGGAGCAATTGAAAGGGCCAGTGCCGCAGCGCATTGGCCCTTTTTTTATGGCGGGTGGCTTCCTACGCCAGATCGAACACCGCGATCGACTCCACATGCCCCGTATGCGGGAACATGTTGATGACGCCCGCCTTGCTGAGGCGATAACCGCCCTCTTCCACCAGCACCTGGGCGTCGCGCGCCAGCGTGGCCGGGTTGCATGACACGTACACGATGCGACGCGGACGATCGTCGCCCAGTTCGGCCAGCGCGCGGGACACGGCCAGGGCGCCGTCGCGGGGCGGGTCGATCAGCATGCGGTCGAAGCGGCCCAGGCTGCGCAGCCACTTCGCGTCGACTTCGAACAGGTTCAGGGTCGAAAACGACGTCTTGCCTTCCAGGCCATGGCGCCGGGCCGCGTCCAGCGCCCGTTCGGTCAACGCCGCGCTTCCTTCCACGCCTACCGCCTCGCGGCAGCGGGTGGCCAGCGCCAGCGTAAAGTTGCCCAGGCCGCAGAACAGGTCCGCCACGCGGTCGGTCGGCTCGGGCGCCAGCAGGGTCAACGCACGCGACACCAGGGTGCGGTTGATGGCGTGGTTGACCTGGGTAAAGTCGGTTGGCTTGAAGGGCATGCGCAAGCCGAACTCCGGCAGCGTATAGGCCAGGCCATCCAGATCGTCGCGGACCAGCGGGTGGACGGTTTCCGGACCGCCCGGCTGCAGCCACCAATGGATGTCATGTTTTGCCGCGAAGTTGCGCAGCAGCTGGATGTCGGACTCGATCAGCGGGACCATGTGGCGCAGCACCAGCGCCGTCTGCTGGTCCCCCACGGCCAGTTCAATCTGCGGAATCTTCTTGCGGGCGCGCATGTTGATCAGCAGGAAGCGCAGCGGCATCAACAGGGCCGAGATGTGGGGCGGCAAGGTGTGGCATTCGCGCATGTCGGCAATGTTGCTGCCCTTGCGCGACCGGAATCCGACCCGCATGCCGTTCTTTTCGGGCAGGTAACGCACCGACAGGCGCGCACGGAAGCGGTAGCCCCAGGTCGGGCCGTGGATGGGCGCCAGCACTTCCTGGGGCGACAGCTTGCCGATGTGCGCAAAGTTGTCTTCCAGCACACGCTGCTTGACCGCAACCTGTGCGCGCGAGTCCAGATGCTGGACGGCACAGCCGCCGCACTCGTCCACGTGCGGGCAGCGCGGCACGACGCGCATGGCCGATTCGCGGACGAGCCGCGTGACCTTGGCGATCTCGTACGACGATTTGTTCTGCAGCGTTTTGACGGTGACGCGCTCGCCGGGCAAGGCACCGTCGATGAAGATGACCTTGCCGTCCCGGCGCGCAATGCCCCGGCCATCCAGGTCGAGCGACTCGATGGTCAGGACGGCGTCGGGATCGCGAGGAAGGGTTTCGGAAGCGGGCGCGTCAACGCCGGGGGAACAGGAAGCGTCGGGAAGAGCGTGACTCATGACTTCAGCGGGTGCCACAAAAAAGAAAGGAAGGTTCCGCTTCAGCCACCGCGTGGCGCGGGCCACGCATCCAGGTATTGATACCAGTGCGGCTCGTCGATGCCTTCAAGCGTGCTGCGGACCAGAGCGACTTCGGCGTCGTATTGCGCCTTGGTCAGTTCGCCGCGCATGAAGCGGAAGCGGCAGTATACGAGCCAGGTGTTCACCACGTCGGTTTCGCAGTAGCCGCGCACTTCGTCGGCATCGCCATTGCGCCACGAATGCCAGACCTGGCTGCCGTCCATGCCCAACTTGCCCGGAAAGCCGCAGAGCTTGGCCAGTTCGTCCAGCGGCGCGTTGGCGCGGCCGTTGTACTTGGCCAGCAGATCCATCAGGTCGATGTGCCGGTTATGGTAGCGGCTGATGTAGTTGCTGTACTTGAAGTCGCGGTCGTCTTCGCCCATTTCCCAATAGCGGGACGCCTGGACGTTCTGGATCAGGGCGCGGTAGTGCAGCACCGGCAGATCGAACCCCGAGCCGTTCCAGCTGACCAGTTGGGGCGTGTAGCGTTCGATGGTCTTGAAGAAGCCGTCGATCAGCTTGGCTTCGGGGTCGTCGGCCTTGCCGATGCACTTGACGCGAAAGCCTTCATCGTCGCGAAAGGCGCAGCCCACCACCGCAATCTTCTGCAGGTGCAGCGGCAGGAAGTCATGACCGACGGCTTCTCGCCGCGCCGCGAAGGCGCGTTCGGCCACCTCTTCGTCATTGACGTCAGGTCCCCAGCCGTTAAGGGCGCGCAGGCCCTCGACGTCGGGGATGGTTTCCAGATCGAATACCAGGATCGGGGTCATGGGTCAGCGCGACGGCAGGAAGCCGGACGGATCCACGGGCTTGCCCTGGCGGCGGATCTCGAAGTGCAGGCGGGGCGACTCGGCATCGGTCTGGCCCAATTCGGCGATCTTCTGGCCTCGGCGCACCGACTGCCCTTCCTTGACCAGCATGGCGCGGTTGTGCGCGTAGGCCGACAGGTAGGTGTTGTTGTGCTTGAGGATGATCAGATTGCCGTAGCCGCGCAGTCCGCTGCCACTGTAGACGACCTTGCCGTCGGCCGCGGCCAGGACCGGATCGCCGGGCGTGCCGGCAATGTCCAGGCCCTTGTTCCGGGTCTCGTTGAAGTTTTCAATGACCTTGCCGGCGGCGGGCCAGGCCCAGTCGATCTTTTCGCCGGGCGCCTCGGACGGCTTCGCGGCCGTGGCCGGCGCGGCAGGCACCGTAGGCGGCGTGGGTACGACCACGGCTGCCGGGGGTGTTCCGGGCGTCGTGGGCGCCGGGGTGCCGAGCGGACGCGGTGCGATGGGCGCGGGGCCGGTGATGGGCGCGGTCTGGGCAACGCCCGTGTCCGTCTGTGCAACCGCGGGGGGAGCCGAGCCCGGCCGGCGCACGCGCAGCACCTGGCCGACGCGCAACTGATTGGCGTCTTCCAGTGCGCTCCACTGGGCGATGTCGCGCCAGTCCTGGCCGTGGTCCAGCGCAATCTGATAGAGCGTGTCGCCACGCTTGACCACATAGGTTTCCGCGTCGGACACGGGACGGCCGTCGGCCGAGGTGCCCGAGGTGGACGCCGACGTGCCGGTGGTGGCGGTCGTGTTGCGTGCGGGCGTGGTACGGTCCACGACCGACACCGTGCGGGGCGTGGTCGTGCAGGCCGTCAGGGCGAGCGCGCCGAGGGCCACCATTGCGCCGCGCCGCAACGCCTGCCCCCAGGGCACGGGCGCCAGGGGGAACGCGTCGTCCCTGCCTGCCATCCGGCCCTTTTGCATCGTCACACCTGGCGTGCGCCCATTCAGCATCCCGCATCTCCTCTTTGCATTACATCAATACCCCTGGTTGCAGGGGCACGAAGCGCACGGGCTCAAGCTCGGTTCTGACCCAGCTCTGCGCACCCGTGCGCTCAATCATGACCAATCGCTGCCGAGCCCCGCCCTCGGGCGCGATGAGCCGCGCGCCAATGGCGAGCTGACCCAGCAACGCTTCCGGGATCGACAGACCCGCCGCAGCGACAACGATGGCGTCGAACGGCGCGGCGCTGGGAACTCCCAGCATGCCATCACCGAACACCAGCCGCACATGCGGCAAACGGAGCGGACGCAGCCGGGTACGCGCCAGTTCATGCAGCGCCCGGATGCGTTCGATCGTATAGACCTCTTTGGCGACACCGGCCAGTACCGCAGCCTGGTAGCCGCACCCTGTACCGACCTCCAGCACCTTGCCCAGTTCCTTGCCATTGCGCGCCGCGGCGATCATACGCGCCACGATCCAGGGCTGCGAGATGGTCTGGCCGTGGCCGATTGGCAGCGCCGCGTCTTCGTAGGCACGGCTGGCCAGCGCCTCGTCGACAAAGCGGTGGCGCGCGATGGCCTGCACCGCGGCCAGCACCCGCTCGTCGGCGATGCCCTGCACGCGCAGCCGCGCCACCAGGGCGTTGCGCATGCGTTCAGAGTTCAGGCCCAGATTATCGTCCTGCCGGGACGGCGTCGTGACCGGGGCGGTACGCTGGGGCACCGTGACCGGCATGGCCGTGCGCGGATTGCCGATGCGCGTATTGCTGTTGAACGCCCGGGCGACGGCATCGGGCCGGCTGATCGACGCCGGCAGCGGCGTGCGTGTCAGGGCCGGGCGGCCGGTGGTGACCCGGGTGTTGCTGTTGGTGGGGGTGACCATGACCGGCGCGGCAACCCCCGGCTTGCGGGTCTCGGGACCACGATGGTCGGCGCCGCGGCCATCATTGCCGCGGCCATCGGACGCACGACCGCCAGGGGACCGCGACGCATCGCGATCAGCAGGGGCCGGCGCCGATCCCGGCGGGTTCAGCGGTTTGCGCCGGTCCATTCGGGCGTGGCCCAATCGGTAGCGGCCCAGTCGCGCACGGCAGGCATCTGTTCGGCGTGGGTCAGGTCAAAGCGCAGCGGCGTGATCGACACCGCGCCCTCGACACACGCATGGAAATCGGTGCCGGGCGTGGCGTCGGCGGCCTTGCCGGCCGGCCCGATCCAGTAGACCGGTTCGCCATAGGGCGTGGCCGACTTGACGACCGGCTCGGACGGGTGCCGCTTGCCCAGGCGCGTGACGCGCGGCGGCAACAGCTCGGTGAGGGGGCGGTTGGGAATATTCACGTTCAGCAGCACAGGCGACGGCAGCGGATTGGCCACGAACTGGTCGACCACTCGCCGGGCCACGGCGGCCGCAGCGTCCAGATGCGTCCAGCCCTTCTGCACCTGCGAGAACGCGATCGACGGAATGCCGAACAGATAGCCTTCGGTGGCGGCAGCAACCGTCCCTGAGTAGAGCGTGTCTTCACCCATGTTCTGGCCGTCGTTGATGCCCGACACGATCAGGTCCGGCCGGCGATCGAGCAGTCCTGTCAGGGCCACGTGCACACAATCGGACGGTGTGCCATTCACATACATGAAGCCACTGGCCGCCTTGCGCACCGACAACGGGCGGTCGAGCGTAAGGGAATTGGACGAGCCGCTGCGATTGGTCTCGGGCGCGACGACGATCAGTTCCGCCAGCGGACGCAGCGCGTCGACCAGCGCGGCAAGGCCCGGGGCGAAATACCCATCATCATTGGAAACCAGGATCAGCATGTCATCGTCCAGCACGGGGGCAAAGAGGTCGGGATTGCGGTATGGGAGGCGGCCAGCGTCGTGCGCAAGGCAGCCCACGCAGGCCATCGATCAACGAAAAAGCCCGCCGGGCAATCCCTGCGGGCTTGATTCATGTACCGGCCCGCTCTCGATACACGCCGGGGAGCCCGCCGACGAAGGGACGATTGTACATGAGGGTATCGTCCTAACGGTGGATAACGCCACACTTGCGGGCATGGGCGCGACATGTCATCAGCATGCGCGCCACACACTGGCCAGCCAGGGCTGCTGCTCAAGCGGCAGGCCGGCCGGACGATAGTAATGATCGATCTCGGTAAAGCCGGCGGCGGTCATCAGCGACTGCCAGCGTTCCAGGTCATGGTAGGCGCCATACCGTCCACGATTCCACCCTTCTTCATTGTTGCCGCGGGGATTGGAGGTAAACAGCACCCCGCGTGGCCTGAGCGCCTTGCGCAGGTCGGTCAGCACGCGCGGCAGCTCCTGGCTCGGCACGTGGAACAACACGGCATTGGCGAAGATGCCGTCGAAGCGCGCCGCCGGCAGGTCGAGCGCCAGCAGGTCCTGATGCCAGACCTCGCACCCCGAATCGGTGCGCGCCATGGTCACGAACTCCGGCGTGCCATCCAGACCGACCGCGCGATGCCCCAGGGCGGTGAATGTGCGCAGGTCACGGCCGGGTCCGCATCCGACATCCAGGATGTCGAACGGCGGCTGGCCTTCGATGGCCGAGAGCAAGGCGTGGATGTTCTGCGAGACGTCGTGATCCCGCGTCCCTTCGCGGAACGGCTCGGCCGACCCGCTGTAGTGCGCGATCGTCCGTGCGGCGATGGTGGCCAGTTCTTCGGGTGCCAGGGGCATGGTCGGACTCCGTATGTCAGTTAAAGCAATGGTAGACGGTCACGCTGCGACGCACCGTCGTGGGGCAGATCCGGCAGCGTGCATCCGCCTGGGCGCACCAGAACCAGGCGAAAAGGGAGCGTTCAGCATGGCACAGCGCTTGCTTGGAAAGGTTTGGTTTCATTTATTGGACGATCTCCGCCATGAAGTTTTTCTCGCTCCTGACCAGCCTTTCCGCTGCCGCCCTGCTCGTCCACGCTCCGGCCCACGCGCAAGCTGCCCTAGACAATGTAATGAGCAAGAAGGTCATCCACATTGCCGTGCCGACCGACTACCCCCCTTACGGTTATGTCGGCCCGGACCTGAAACCCATCGGCCTGGATGTCGAGATGGCTACCCTGATCGCGCAGAAGCTGGGCGTCAAGCTCGACCTCGTGCCGGTCACCAGCGCCAACCGCATTCCCTACCTGCAGACCAAGAAAGCTGACCTGGTGATTTCGACGCTGGGCAAGAACGCCGAACGCGAAAAGGTGATCGACTTCACGGCGGCTTATTCGCCCTTCTTCCAGGCCGTGTTTGGTCCCAAGAGCATTACCGTCAAGACCCCGGCCGACCTGGTCGGCAAGACCGTTGCCGTGACGCGCGGCGCGATGGAAGACCAGGAACTGACGAAGCTGGCGCCGGCGGGCGTCGACATCAAGCGCTTCGAAGACAACAACGTGACGGCATCGGCCTACGTGGCCGGCCAGACGCAACTGGTGGCGATCGGCGCCGCGGTGGCGGGCACCATCATGCAGAAGAATCCGCAGACCAACACCGAATACAAGCTGTTGATCAAGGACTCGCCCAACTTCATCGGCATTGCCAAGGGTGAAGACAAGCTGCGCGCCAAGGTGAACGAGATCATTCTGGCCGCCAAGGCCGATGGCACCATCGACAAGATGTCGCAAAAGTGGCTGGGCCGCCCGGCTGGCACCCTGCCGGAATAAGGCGCTCGCTCCTCCCCCCGCTCGACCTTGCCGGACGCCACGGGCGTCCGGCCCCATCTTTTCATCGAGCCGCTTCGGGGCTTTTCCATGAACATAACTTTTGATTTTGCCGCGGTGCTCGTGGACTGGCGGCTGTTGCTGCTCGGCACCCTGATGACGATCAAGCTCACCGCGATCGCCACCGTGCTGGGCGGACTGGTCGGCGTCAGCGCTGCGTGGGCGCGGTCGCAAGGCCCGGCGTGGCTGCGGCCACTGGTCGGCGCCTATGTGGAACTGGTCCGTAACACGCCGTTCATCGTGCAGCTGTTCTTCATCTTTTTCGGCCTGCCGGCGCTCGGACTCAAGCTGTCCGCAGAAATGGCCAGCATCATCGCCATGACGCTGAACCTGGGGGCGTATTCGACCGAAATCGTGCGTGCCGGCATCGAGTCGACGCCGCGTGGCCAGATCGAAGCCGCGCAGAGCCTGGCCATGAATCGCTGGCAGATTTTCACGCGGGTGGTGATGCCGCCTGCGCTGTCGCGGGTGTGGCCGGCGCTGGTCAGCCAGATCATCATCGTGATGCTGGGATCGGCCGTGTGCGGACAGATCTCGACCGAAGAATTGTCCTTGGTCGCCAACCTGATCCAGAGCCGCAACTTCCGCGCGTTCGAGGCCTTCATCATCGCGACCGCGATCTACCTTGTGCTGTCCATCGTGCTGCGCCGGCTGCTGAACTGGTTCGGCCCGCGCTTTCTGTTCAACCGCTAAGGACACCCCGTGGTCGAATTTTCATTGTGGGACATTGTGCGCAATCTGCTGCTGGCGGTGCGCTGGACCGTGGTCCTGTCCGTCATCGCCTTCATTGGCGGCGGCATCCTGGGCATGGTGTTGCTGGTGCTGCGGCTGGCCAAGGTGCCCGGCGCCCAGCGCGGCGTCGCGCTGTTTGTGCAGATCTTTCAGGGTACGCCGCTGCTGATGCAACTGTTCCTGGCCTATTTCGGCATTGCGCTGTTTGGTGTCGATACCTCGGCCTGGACGGCGGCCGCCCTGGCGCTGACCTTGCATGCCTCGGCGTATCTGACCGAGATCTGGCGCGGCTGCGTCAACGCCATTCCCAAAGGCCAATGGGAGGCATCCAGCAGCCTGGCCATGAATCTGAAGGAACAACTGCTGCACATCATCCTGCCGCAGGCCGGCCGTATTGCCATCGCGCCCACGGTCGGCTTCATGGTGCAGGTCGTGAAAGGCACGGCGCTGGCATCGGTGATCGGTTTCATCGAACTGACCAAGGCCGGGTCAATGATCGCAAACGCCACCTTCAAGCCCTTCCTGGTCTTCAGTTGCGTCGGCCTGATGTACTTCTGCCTCTGCTATCCCATCTCGGCCTGGAGCCGCCGACTGGAAAGGAAATTGAATCATGCCAACCGTTAACCCCGTGGCCCCGGCGGCCACCCCCAACGCGCCCTATGCCCTGGTCGACATTCGCGGACTGCGCAAGCGCTTTGGCAGCAACGAAGTCCTGAAGGGCATCGACCTGCAGATCGGCCGCCGCGAAGTCGTCTGCATCATCGGCAAGAGCGGTTCAGGCAAAAGCACCCTGCTTCGCTGCATCAACGGGCTGGAAGTGTTCCAGGAAGGCAGCCTGGCCGTGGACGGGCAGCCGCTCAAGCACAACGACACGCAGGCCATGCGTGAACTGCGTCAGCAGGTCGGCATGGTGTTCCAGAACTTCAACCTTTTTCCGCACCTGACGGCCGGACAGAACGTGATGCTGGCGCCGTCACTGGTCAAACGCCTGCCCAGGACGCCGGGGGAAGAACGTGCCCGCAAGTTGCTGGCGCGAGTCGGCCTGGCCGAGAAGTTCGATGCCTATCCCGACCAGTTGTCGGGCGGACAGCAGCAGCGGGTGGCCATTGCGCGCGCCCTGGCGATGGAGCCGGCGGTGCTGCTGTGCGATGAAATCACGTCGGCGCTGGACCCTGAACTGGTGGGCGAAGTACTGCAGGTGGTGGAGTCACTCGCCGCCGATGGCATGACGCTGATCATGGTCACGCACGAAATGAACTTTGCCCGCAAGGTGAGCGATCGCGTCATGTTCATGCACCAGGGGAAGGTGCACGAATCGGGTGCGCCCGCCGACCTGTTCGGCAATCCGCAGACGCCCGAGCTCAAGCAGTTCCTGTCGTCGCTGCATACTTGATCCGCCCTCCTGGCCTGGCCCCGGCTGCCATGCGGCACGCGGCGGCCAGGCCGGCGCCAGGTGCGATCAGGCGCCTGGCTGCGCTGCTGCCGGCAGTGTCGAGCAACATCTCTTGCAAAATCGCGTGACCTGCTTGCCCCGATAGTGCCTAGACTGGGCTTAGCCCGTTCCGGCCGCCTGGCGTCTGCCCCGGCATCTTTCGAGGAAGCCTTCATGTTTGCACCCAAGATTCTTGTCACCTCCCTGATGCTGGCCAGCCTGGCGGCCTGCGGCGATATGGCGCGGCTGCAGGTGTCGGACGGCTATGGCGCCAACCCGCAGTTGCCGGCGCCGAACAAGACGCTGATGCCGACGGTGAACATTGCCAAGGCAGTGGGCTGGCCCGACGGGGCCAGGCCCCAACCTGCGGCCGGCACGACGGTCAACGCCTTTGCCGACAAGCTGGACCATCCGCGCTGGGTGTATTTGCTGCCAAACGGCGACGTGCTGGTGGCCGAGACCAACGGCCCCGAAAAGAAGCCATCCGGCATCCGTGCCTGGGTGCAGAGCAAGGTGATGGCTCGGGCTGGCGCGAAAGTGCCCAGCGCCAATCGCATTACGCTGCTGCGCGATACCGACGGCGACGGCGTGGCCGATCAACGCAGCGTGTTCTTGCAAGGCCTGTTCTCGCCTTTCGGCATGGCCCTGGTCGGCAACACCTTCTATGTCGCCAATGCCGATGCCGTGATGCGCTTTCCGTATCAGGCAGGCGCGACTTCGATCACGGCGCCGGGCGTCAAGGTGACGGATCTGCCAGGGGGCCTGAATCACCACTGGACCAAGAACCTGATCGCATCCAAGGACGGCAGAAAGCTGTACGCCACCGTGGGATCGAACAGCAACGTGGGCGAAAACGGCATGGACATCGAGGAAGGCCGCGCAGCCATCTGGGAGATCGACGTGGCCAGCGGCCAGAAACGTCTGTTCGCCTCGGGCCTGCGCAATCCCAATGGCATGGCCTGGGCGCCTGGCACGAATGTGCTGTGGACCGCGGTGAACGAGCGCGACGAAATCGGCAGCGACCTGGTCCCCGATTACCTGACGTCGGTGCAGGATGGCGCGTTCTATGGCTGGCCCTACAGCTACTTTGGCGCGAACGTGGACGAGCGTGTCCAGCCGCCCCGCCCCGACCTGGTGGCCAAGGCCAGGGTGCCCGACTACGCGCTGGGGCCCCACACCGCGTCGCTGGGATTGGCCACGTCGACCGGCACGTCCTTGCCCGACACCTTCAAGGAAGGCATGTTCATCGGCCAGCACGGGTCCTGGAACCGCAAGCCGTTCAGTGGCTACAAGGTCATTTTTGTGCCGTTCTCGGGCGGCAAGCCCGCGGGTGCGCCAGTGGATGTGCTGACGGGCTTCCTGAGCGACAAGGAAGAAGCCCAGGGCCGTCCGGTGGGGGTGGCGCTGGACAAGCAGGGTGGGCTGCTGGTGGCGGACGATGTCGGGAATGTGATCTGGCGGGTGACCGCGACGAAGTAAGGGCTCCGCGGCCCTATCCCTTGAAGGGATGTGCGTGCTCCCCTGGAAGGGACGGGCGTCCTACCCCTGACCAATGCCTGTCAGCCCCACCAGCGCCCCGGCAGCCAGCAGCCACAGGGGATGCAGGCGCAGCCTGAAGCCCGCGATGGCGACCACCGCCGTGATCACCGCCAGCATCCATTCATGCGCCGTCGCCATGGTGATCAGCGCCGCGCTGGCCGCCACCAGGCCCACCGTCATGGGCACCAGGGCGGCCTGGACCTTGACCCGCCAGGGCTTGTCCTTGAACCGTTCCCACGCGTGCAGGGCCAGGCCCGTCACGATGGATGACGGGCCAAACTTGGCCAGCGTGGTGACCAGCACGCCGGGCCAGCCGGCCACGTGCCAGCCCACCAGCGTCACCACCATCATGTTCGGGCCGGGCGCGGCTTGCGCCAGCGCAAACATGGCGCTGAATTCCTGCGCCGACATCCACTGGTGCACCTCGACCACCTGGCGCTGCATCTCGGGCAGGATGGTGTTGCCGCCGCCAAAGGCCAGCAAGGACAGCTGCGTGAAGATGATCGCGAGCGAGACGAGCACGGGGGTCATCGCGCGGCCCGCCAGGTCACGGCCAGGCTGAGGGGAATCAGCACTGCCATGGTCGGCAACAGCGGCAGCCGGAATACCGCGATCGCAACAAAGAACAGACAGGCTATGAAGATGGCGAGCGGCTTGCTGCGAATCGGCACCGCGATCTTGAGGGCGGTGGAAATCAGCAGCCCCGCGGCGGCGGCGGCAAGTCCCGCAAACATGTGCTGCAGATGCGGGCCGTTGAAACGCGTATAGATCGAGCCCAGGGCGATGACCACCGCCGAGGGCGCGGCAATGATGGCGAACAACGATGCCATCGCGCCCCGGGGTCCGTGGAACTTCATGCCAATGGCCACGGCCAGGTTCAGGATGTTGCCGCCCGGCAGGAATTGACAGAGGCCCAGCAGGTCGGTGAACTCCGCGTCGGTCAGCCAGTGCTTCTTTTCGACCACCAGCCGGTGCGCCAGGGGCAGCACCCCGCCAAAACCGATCATGCCCAGACCGAGGAACCCCAGGAACAGATCCATGACGGTGGGCGTCACGGTCACTTCGGTGGATGGAGAGGGAGCAGCAGCGGGCAAGGTCGGCGCAAGCATCGGAACGTCATCACAGGGTCATCAGGTTGTGGATGGTAGACGCTTGCGGAAGCGGACCAAATCGATTTTTATACCGCTGCTATGTGATCTACACTCACAAGCATGCAACGCAAACTTCCTCCCTTGCAGGCGCTTAGAGTGTTCGAATGCGCTGCGCGCCACGAACACTTCACGCTCGCGGCCGAGGAGCTGCACGTCACGCATGGCGCCGTGAGCCGACAGGTGGCGGTGCTGGAAGACTGGTTGGGCGTCCGGGTATTCCATCGGCGTGGCAAGCGCGTCCAGCTCACAGATGACGGCCGTCGTTACCTGGTTACCGTGCAGGCCGCGTTCGACAGTGTGGCCGCCGCCAGTGCCCGGCTGGCGGAGTCTGGCACCGTGCGCACCTTGCGGATCAATGCGCTGGCCACCTTTGCCATGCGGTGGCTGCTGCCCCGGCTCAGCCGCTTCCAGCGCCTGTACCCCGCCGTCGAACTGAAGCTGGCAACTTCCAACACGGCGCTGACCGATGCCAGCGAAGTGTTCGACGTGGCCGTGCGCCGTGGCCCTGGCCACTGGGCCAACTGCGACAGCCGTGAATTCATGCAGGAGACGGAAGTGCCGGTCTGCAGTCCGGCATTGATGGAGCAGTCGCCGATCCGTGAACCCGCCGACCTGCGCCACCACACCCTGCTGCATTCCGACACCCGGCCCGATGCCTGGCAGAAATGGCTGGTGTCGGCCGGGCTGTCGCCGCAGGCCTTCGGCAAACGGCAGTTTTTCGATCACTATTACCTGGCCCTGCAGGCAGCGGCTGACGGACTGGGGGTGGCATTGGGTCCCCTGCCCCTGATTCTTGACGAAATCGACAGCGGGCGGCTGGTGGTCGCGCTGCGCAAGCCCGATGTGCCGGCGCGCAGCTATTGGTGGATCGTGCCTCGGCAGCATGCCACGCAGCCGCTGGTGCGGGACTTCTGCAAGTGGCTGGAAGACGAAGCGCGGCGCGACTGAACGCAGACGGCTCGCTTGTATTGCTTGCAACTCCGTTGCACAATGGCCGCCGACCGTGCGCCGCGTGGCGCCGCCCTGAAATCCCATGTTGCTGAAAGGAGTCGATACGATGTGGCAAGCCCTTGCCCGCTGCGTACGACCTGGCATGGGACAGCGGCATGCCGGCCGGACACGGGACGGCCGCAGACCGGCTTTTGGCTGGATGGCAGTTGCCCTGCTGGTGCTGGTCATGCAGACGGCTGGCCTGGCGCACCGTATCCAGCATGGCGATGCCGCCATCCCTGGATTGGCAGCGGCCTTGGCGATGGGCGCGGGGCAGGCTGGCGCGGCCAACCCCGATGCCATCGGCGGCCGGGAGGCCTTCACTCCAGCCTCGACCCCAGCCTCTCCTGCATTGCCAGACGGCCCCCTGGCGTCCCACTTCGGCCATTCCTGTGTGCTGTTCGACGGCGATTCGCTGTTCGTGGGCGGCACCTGTCTTCCCCCTTCCCTGACGCCCTTGCGCGTCACCCAGCTCGCACCGCGATCCTTCGCCGCGCTGCCGGTCGATCTGGCGCCCCTGCGCGCCTTCCGTTCGCGCGCCCCACCGCGCGGCGAGATCGTCGTCCTGGTTTGAGCTGTGTCGGTGGCGCGTCGCCGCCGACGTCGATTTCTGTCCGGGAACCCCTGCGCGCGGCCGTCCCATCGCAAGACGATGGCGTCTTCAAGACGCGCGCAGGTTCCGGCACACCTTCAAGCATCTTATGAACGTTTCCCTGATCTCTCGTCGCGCCCGCCGCGCGCCCCATGCCGTCGCCCGCCTGACCCCGCTGGCTGCGGCAGTGGCCCTGCTGTGCCTGCCGTACGCTACCCAGGCGCAGACCCGGACCGCCGCCCCTGCCGGCGCCGGTTCGACCGCCGCGGCCGCACCTGCCACGCCGGCCGCATCCGCGGTCACCCTGCGCGGCATCGTCGTCACCGGCAATCCGCTGGGCAGCGATCTGAATGACATGGTCAGCCCGGTATCGACGCTCGAAGGCGATGAACTGACCATTCGCCGCGCCAGTACGCTTGGCGAAACGCTGAACGATCTGCCTGGCGTGTCATCCAGCTATTTCGGCCCGAACGCCAGCCGCCCGGTCATTCGCGGGCTGGACGGCGATCGCATCCGTATTCTGCAGAACGGCGGCACGTCGCTGGATGCATCCGCGCTGTCGTATGACCATGCCTTGCCCATTGACCCGCTGGCCGTCGACCGCGTCGAAGTCGTGCGCGGCCCGGCGGCGCTGCTGTACGGTGGCACCGCCATTGGCGGGGTCGTCAACGTCATTACCAATCGCATCCCCAAAGAGCCGATCCATGGCGTGCATGGCGCGGTCGACGCGCGCGCCGGCGGCGCCGATGCCGAGCGCGGCGGCAGCGCCATGGTCGAAGCCGGCAACGGGCAGTTTGCGGTGCACGCCGACGCCTTCGATCGCCACACCAGCAATCTGCACATCCCCGGCTTTGCGCGCAGCGAACGGCTGCGCAACGCCAACCCCCTGCCCGATGGCGAAACCGAAGCCAAGGGCCGCCTGCCCAACAGCAGCGCGCGCCAGCAAGGCGGATCAGTGGGCGGCGCCTACACCTGGGCGGACGGCTACCTGGGCGCGAGCTACACGGGCTATCGCAGCAACTACGGCACCGTGGCCGAAGAAGACGTGCGCATCGACATGAAGCAGGACAACCTGGCCCTGGAAGGCGAGGCCCGCAATCTGGGTTGGGGCATTTTCGAAACGGTGCGCAGCAAGATCAACTTCTCGGACTACGAGCACAAGGAAATCGAGAACGGCGAGGTGGGCACCACCTTCAAGAACCGGGGCTGGGATGCGCGCTTCGAAGCGCAGCACCGGCCCATCGGCAAAATGCGGGGCGTGATCGGCGCGGAATTTGGCCAGAAGAAGTTTTCGGCCCTGGGCGAAGAAGCTTTCGTGCCCTCTACCGAGACCGACAACGCCGGCCTGTTCATCCTGGAAGAGCTGCCCCTGACCACAAGCGAAGACCTGAAGCTGAGCCTGGGCGGCCGCATGGACCACACGCGCATCAAGGCCAAGTCGGGCGACAACGAACGCTTTACCGATGCCAGCCGCAGCTTCAACACGGGCAGCGCCTCGGCCGGGCTCGTGTACAAGCTCAACCCGGCGTATAGCCTGACGTCCAACCTCGCTTATACCGAACGCGCCCCGACCTTCTACGAACTGTTCGCCAACGGCCCGCACCTGGCCACCGGCTCGTATGAAATCGGCGATCCGGGCGCCAAGAAGGAAAAGGCCACGTCGCTGGATCTGGGCATGCGCTTTGGTCAAGGCACCAGCACGGCGAACGTGTCGGCCTACTACAGCCGCTTTGCGAACTATCTGGCACTGGGCACCACGGGTGTGCTGCGGGATGAAGAAGGCGCCGTGGTCGGCGCCGACGGACTGCCCGAATACCGCTATGCCGGCGTGCCCGCCGTCCTGTACGGCATCGAAGCCGAGGGCAAGACCCGCGTCGGCCAGCAACTGCTGACGGGCGCCGACACCCTGGATGTGTCCCTGCGCGGCGACGTGGTGCGTGGCAAGAACCGCGACACGGGTGAAGCGCTCCCGCGCCTGGCCCCGTGGCGCCTGGGCGCATCGCTGATCTATGGATCGGGACCCTGGGGCGCCCGTGCGGACGTGTCCTACGTCGCGCGCCAGACGCATGTGCCGGTGGCCGACACCGCTACCGACAGCTACACCCTGCTCGGTGCGTCCTTCAGCTATCGCTTCAAGTTTTCGGGCCTGAGCTCGCTGGCCTATGTCAGGCTCGACAATCTGACCAACGAGACGGCGCGCACGGCAACGTCGGTGTTGCGCGATATCGCGCCGCTCGGGGGGCGCAGCGTGAAGGTCGGCCTGCGCACGACCTTCTGATCAGGCTGGCCTGATCACGAGCAGGTATAGCTCGCAGCCGCCGTGACCGATCCGCTGGTGTATGTCGCCTTCAGCGGGTATACGCACAGTGGCCGCGAACTGGCAACCGGCGCCGTCGTCGTGACCGTGCTGGCGATATCCAGCCGGCCCGGCGCCGCGCCCTTCTCTACCCAATCGGTCACGAGCTGGTAGAGCTGGCCCGCGGTCGGCAGCGGCACCACTGCGGCCGTGTTGGCCGTGCCATTCCCCAACCCGTGTGTCATGCCCGGCACCAGATAGAAACGATAGAAATTCTGGATCGCCGGGATGCCGCCCATCTGCGTCGCCACGCGGTTGTAGTAGTTGATCGAGCCTTGCGGCGGGATCAGCACATCGGCCATGCCGTGATACATCACCATCTTGGCGCCCCGGTCGCGCAGGCGCGACAGATCCGGATTGTCGGTATTGATGTTGGCAAATGACGTCTGCAATGCCAGCCCCTTGTCGCCTGCTGCGGCCAGGTCCGCGTAGGTCAGTTGCCGCCAGCGGTTCGCACCATTGGCCTTGGCGTTGATGAACACAGGCTGGGCGATCGTGGCGTCCTGCGATTCCAATGCAACGACGTCGGTGCTGATCGGGAAGGGATTGGCGCCCGCCAGTGCGTTCAGGTCCGTGCCGCGTGTGAGGCCATACCAGCGCTGATTGCCGGTCGGCGATACGGCAAAGCCATTGTCCGCCGCAGGAATCGGCACCGATCCATCATTGGTCTGGCCATACCAGATCTTGTTGATGGCCGTGGCTTGCACCGTGCTGACGCAGCTTGCCGTAGCGTTCGTGCCGCCACTGGCTGCGCACAGGACGGCGGTGTCCTTGGTCGGATCGTAGGTGCATAGTGACGGATCCGGGATATAGCCCAGATGCTGTCCACCGACGACATCGCATGCGTTGATGGCGGCGTTGGACACGAGGCCCAACTGGGCACTGGTCAGGTTCACACCCGCCAGATCGCGCTGCTGCACCACTTGTGGATAGAGTTCGGCGGTAATGAAGCGCGTCCAGTTGAACGCGGGCGCACCGGCCAGAATCCCGTCATAGTCTTCCGGGTACACCTGGGCCAACTTGTGTCCCTGCCGGCCACCCGTCGAAAAGCCGTCGAAATAGGCGTAACGCTGCGCGCGCCCGTAGTACGCCAGGGTCAAGGCCTTGGTTTTGACGGTCATCTCGCGCAGCGACCGCTGCGAGAAATCATTCCACAACGCCGTGTTGATGGACCCGTCAGGCAGCATCGCGAACGATCCGCCATTGGTCGTGTTGGCGTGACCCGTATCGGTCGTGGCGGATACCGCACCTTCCACACCGGCCACCTCGGCAGGCGTGACCAGGCCGTTGCGCGACGTGCCGGCCAACGCCGTCAATGAGGTATGCACGCCGCCTTGCCAACCGCCCCCGCCCAGCACGTGCAGCCGGTTGTTCCAGGCCGTTGGCGCGGGCAGCCATACCTCGATCCCGATGCCGGGCGAGGTCGATGGCGCATCGGCCGGGCCGGGATTGCCTGGGCCGACCAGCAGCTTGACCACACAGAGATCGGCTGCGGCGGTTGGTGTGGTTGCGCTGGCGGTGCCCAACGTCAGCGCGTCGCCCTTCTTGTAGGCGCGCACCAGCAAGACACTGGTGTTGGCGTCCGGCTTGAAGGCCGCCTTCATGGTGTCGTTGCACGCCAACGCGGCAGGCGTCGGCGTGCCGCTGTCGTCATTGTCGTCGCTGCCGCAGCCGGCCAGGGTGCCGGCCACGGCAGCGGCCAGCAGCCATCCGGCGTGTCGTTGGCGCAGGAAAAAACGGGTCATGGGGGTGTCTCCTCGGGTGGGAACGTGCCCGTCTGTGCGGGCAACGGGTCGACGCGCGTGGACGCGCCGTCCAATCTGCGACATGAACGATGTTGCATGATTATGTCGGCAGTGCATTCTGCGCCTGTTTCAAAGGTCGTCGCAGCTAGGGACTTCTACCAGGAAGGCGATGCGGCCGGCCGCCTGCCGAGTCACGCGGCATTGAGCAACATGCAAGAAAGTGCGTGTCGTTGCATGCCGCTTGGCCAGCCAGGCCGACCGCAGCGCCAGCAGATGACCCGGCTCACGCGGGCCATGTGTCACGACCATGTCATGTCACCGCCGTACGCTGGCGCGCCTGCCGGCCCCGACGCTCGACTGAACGTTCACCGGCGCCCGCCTGCCTTCCCTTGCCCCTTGCCCTGCCTTTTCCCTACCGGATTGCCATGCCCTTGACGCCGCGCGCTCGCCTGTCGACTTTTCTGTTGTCCACCGTGTTGCTTGCGGCCCTGACCGCGTGCGGCGGCGGTGACAACAACAGCACTCCTGGCGTCACGCCTCCTGTGACGACACCTCCGGTCACCGAGGCGCCAGTATCGCCACCGCCCGCCGTCGCGCCGGACACCTACACGCCGGGCGCTGCCACCACCGGCGGGTCGGCCGACGCGTCGACCGCTATCGCCCAGTCCGCCACCTTCATGATCGTGGCCGACGACGAATCGAATCTGCTGCGCGTATATCCGCGCGCGGGCGGCGAAGCGCTGCTGGAGTGGAGCTACGCGGTGAACGGGCCCAAGTTCGCAAAGGAGCTGGACCTGGAAGCGAGCGTCAAGATGGGCGACACACTGTTCTTTGCCGGATCGCACAGCAACAAGAAGGACGGCGGCGATGCGATGGCCGACCGGGGTCATGTGTTTGCCGTCAAAACCACCGGCGTGGGCGCGGCCACGACCTTCCAGTACGTGGGCCAGTTTGGCGATCTGGAACGCCAGTTGGCGGCCTGGGATGCGGCCAACACCCATGGCCTGGGCGCCAACGCGTTCGGCCTGACTGCATCGGCCGCGGCCGGTATCGCGCCGGAACGGGTGGACGGGTTTTCGATTGAAGGCATGACCAGCAGCCGCGGCGATACCGCTGTCTGGCTGGGTTTTCGCGCGCCGTTGGCCAACACGGCCCTGCGCGACAAGGCATTGATTGTGCCCGTCAACAATCTGCCCGCCCTGATCGCCGGGACGGCCACGCAAGCCGCCTTCGGCGCGCCGCTGCAACTGAACCTGGGCGGACGCGGCATCCGGTCCATCGACAAGGGCACCGACGGCAATTACCTGATCCTTGCCGGCCCGGCTGCTGGCAGCAGCGCCGCGGTCACCCGCAACTTCGCGCTGTACACCTGGAATGGCGACCCGACCCTTGCACCGGTTGAACTCGACAACGACCTCGAAACCCTGCGCAAGGCCACGGGCGGCAGCTTCGAAAGCATTGTCGAGGTACCCGGCCCGGTGGCGGCGGGGACAGCCGTGCAACTGCTGCTGGACAACGGCGACACGGTGTTCACCGGCACGACCAGCGTGGCGAAGGACCTGCCCGCGGCGGAACAACGGTTCCAGGGCTTTCGCACGGTGATCGGCAACCCGCTGCGCGACACGCGCGGCCCGGCACTGGTCACCAGCACACCAGCCGATGACCGCGTGGGCGTCAATGTCGACACGCAGATCGTGCTGCATTTCGATGAAGGCGTGCGACTGGGCGCGGGCAACATCACCTTGCGCACGGCCAATGGCGCGGTGGTCGAAACCTTCAACGCCGCCAGCGCCGCGGCACGCGTGCAGGTCCGCTTCAATACCTTGACACTGACGCCGACGGCCCCTTTGCAGAACAACGCCGGCTACTTCCTGACGGTGGACCCGACTGCGGTACTGGATCACCAGGGCAATGGCTATGCAGGCCTGAGCGGTCCAACCGCGTTCAACTTCACGGCGGCAGGCACGCCAACGCCTTTGGCGGTCAACGACCTGCTGTTCGTGGGCGCCAATGCCGAACAGCCAGACGCCTTTGCCTTTGCGCTGCTCAAGGCGGTGAATGGCGGCACGCGCATCACCTTCACGGACCGCAACCGCAAGACCGGCACGGGGGAATTTACCGGCGTCACCAACGAAGGCGTGTTCGTGTGGACGGCCGATCGCAATCTGCCGGCCGGCAGCATCGTGACCATCCAGACCGACACCCCGGCCAGCCCGATTGCCGACAAGGGATTCACAGTCGGATCGCCCGCGGGCCTGGGCAAGGAAGAGACCATCTACGCCTTTACAGGCGGAGCGGTGACCGGCCTGGGCGATGGCACGGCCGGCGAGATCACTGCCGTCGGACCGTTCCTGGCGTCAATCACGCTGGGCGGCGCGGCAGGCACCATTCCCGCCGAGCTGGTGGCGGCCGGCACGGCGATCGACTTTTCGGTGTCGCCGACCAACCAGACCAACGCGCTGTACGCCGGCGCCCTGGAACGCGCCGACCTGGCGGCCTTTGCGGCGCGCGTCAAGAACAAGAGCAACTGGAAGCTGAGCTACAAGCCGGCCCTGGGCTATCCCTTGACCGCCACGGGCAGCCTGTTCGCCGGAGAATGAACCCAGCAGTCTGGCAAGGGTTGTGCGGCGGACAAGTGAATGGATGCGCTGCGGAACACGCCCGGCAGGCGCTTCCGACGGCGCTTCTGAATTTGCTACCCTGGCACCAACCATTTTCCTGCAAGGCGCCTTGTCATGACTGCTGCTTCCACATTGATGCTGAACGATGGCCACGCCCTTCCCGCGCTCGGTTTCGGGACGTGGCCACTGGACGATGCGGCCGCGGAACAGGCAGTCGCCTGTGCCATCCAGACGGGGTATCGGCTGATCGACACGGCGGCGCGTTATGGCAACGAAACGGGCGTGGGACGCGGGCTCCAACAATCCGGCGTGGCGCGCGGCGACATCTTCGTGACCAGCAAACTGCGCGGCACCGACCACGGTTATGGCCCGGCACTGAAAGCGCTGGACGAGACGCTGACGCGCCTGGGTACCGACTACCTGGACCTGTTCCTGATCCATTGGCCGCAACCCGCGCGGGACACCTATGTGGATGCCTGGCGCGCGTTGATCGACCTGCGGGCCGCCGGCAAGGTCCGTTCAATCGGCGTGTCCAACTTCCAGCCTGCGCATATCGACCGGCTGATCGATGCGACAGGCGAGGCCCCGGCCGTCAACCAGATCGAACTGAATCCCGCCTTTTCGCAGCCCGACCTGCGCGACTACAACGCCGGCCGGCGCATCGTGACCCAGTCCTGGAGCCCGATCGGCCGCGGCCGCAACCTGGCCGACCCGTTGCTGGTGTTCATTGCTGACAAGCACAAGAAGACACCTGCGCAGGTGGTGCTGCGCTGGCATCTGCAGCTGGGCCTCGCGCCCATTCCCAAGACGCAGCATCCGGCACGCATGGCCGAGAACTTTGCGGTGTTCGACTTTGCGCTGGACCAGCAAGACATCGCCTCGATCCAGGAAATGGACCGGGGCGTGCGCACCGGTTTCGATCCGGACAGCTACGTGGAGGATTGAGCTGGAAGCTGGCCGCGATCGGCGTCGAGCCCCTGGGCAACACCCCGGCCGAGTCCAGCCAGAAGATCGTGGCGGACAACAGGCAATGGGCCACCGCCGTGAAGGACTCCGGCGCGGTGTTGCAGTAAGGATGACCGCAGGGATCCCCGCAGCGGTCTGAGCGCGACCGCACCCGCCTGCACGAACCGGCGGGGCTTGTAAAGCGACGTGGGCACCGGATCATCAATCCGTAGTGCCCACTTTTGCATCCTGCGCTCAATTACGGCGGGGATTGGCCGATAACCCTGAATGGGTGCGGGTGGGGGTCCACTCGCCGACAGGGACGACCACCGCGATGCTCCAAAAACTGTTTTCTTCGAATGCCCTGCGTAACGGCCTCGACGCCGCAGGCGACGCCTGGCTTGCCGGCAACACGCCGGAATGGCAATTTGGCGCATCTCCCAAGGCCCGCGCCCTGGCGACCAAGCTGTCCGACGCACACCGACTGCAGAACGAACGGATTGCCTCCCTGCTCGCGCAGCAGGAAGCCCAGGCCGCAGAGATCCAGACGCTGCGCCAGCAACTGCACGAGGCGGACACCGCCAACGCGCAGCTGGCCCAGGCTGCGGCCGAGGCCTCCGACGCGGCCGAAGCGTCGGCAATCTTGGTCGAGCGCAGCGCGCACGAACAGGAACGTGACAACCGCCTGGCCCGCTTCGAGCTCGCGCGCGACCTGTTGCATGACGGCGTGTGGGATCTGACCGTGCAGCCCAACGACCCGCTCAACCCCCGCAATCCGTTCTGGTGGTCGCAGGCCTTCCGCCGGCAGCTCGGCTTCGAAACGACCGAAGAATTCCCGGACGTGACCGAAAGCTGGTCGTCCCGGCTGCACCCCGATGACAAGCAAAAGGTGCTGGACGCCCTCCTTGCCCACATGAACGACCGGTCGGGCAAGACGCCTTTCGATGTGCGCTATCGCCTGCGGGTCAAAAGTGGCGTCTACCACTGGTTCAATGCGCGTGCGCAGACCAAACGTGCGCCCGACGGCTCGCCGATCCGGGTGGTCGGGGTGCTGGTGAACGTCAACGCCTCCATCGACGAGGCGGCGCTGCGCGAGTCGCAGCAGCGCCAGCAGGACGAGCTGGCCGAGACCCTGGCGTCCGTGACAGAGATCGTGGGCACGATCAAGGGCATTGCGCAGCAGACCAATCTGCTGGCGCTCAACGCCGCCATCGAAGCGGCGCGCGCCGGCGAAGCGGGCCGCGGATTTGCCGTGGTGGCGGCCGAAGTGCGCAAGCTGGCGACGCGCACCAGCGACGCCACCCAGCGCGCCACCGACATGGTGAGCCGGGCCTGAGCCGCAAGGGGCGATAATGGCGGTCATTGCACCGCGGGCATCATGCCGGCGGCAGCCACTTTTCCGCATAGCGACCGTCCATGACTTCCACGCCCCTGTCTTCTGGTTCCCTGCGCAGCGTCACGGGCCAGTTCCCCGCGCAGCGCGACGATATTGCCGACCTGATCACCCGCCGCCCCCTGCCGGGCCGCGGCCTGGATCAGGTGGACCCCTTTCTGTTTCTGAATCACCATGGTCCGCAGGTCTATCGGCCCCGCAATAACGGCCTGCCTTTCGGCCCGCACCCGCACCGCGGTTTCGAGACGGTCACGTTCATCCTGGAAGGCGATATTGCCCATCGCGACACGGGCGGTCATGAAAGCGTGATCGATGCGGGCGGCGTGCAATGGATGACCGCGGGCAGCGGTCTGGTGCACGAAGAAGTGTCGTCGGCGGAATTCAAACGCGATGGCGGCCCGCTGGAGGTGCTGCAGTTGTGGGTCAACCTGCCGTCGCGCCTGAAGATGAGCCCGCCCAAGTACGTGGGCCTGCAGCGCGAAGACATTCCCAGCCTGGAACTGGACGATGGCAAGGCCCAGCTGGACCTGATCGCAGGCGCCTGGGCCGGACAAGTCGCCCCCATCCAGTCGCTGACCGGCATCACCATGACCACCCTGACGCTGACCGCCGGCGCACGCGTACAGCTGGGCGCGCCCGCCGATCGGTCAGTGTTCTTTTATCTGGTTCGGGGGGCGCTGAACGTCAATGGCGTGCCGGTGGCTGCGCAGCACCTGGTCACGTTCGCGCATGACGGCGATGCGATCGATGTGGCGGCCGATGCCGATGCCTTCCTGGTCTTTGGCCATGCCGACCCGATCAAGGAACCGGTGGTCAGTCATGGTCCGTTCGTCATGACCACCCGCCAGGAAATCAACGAGGCGATCGCGGATTACCAGGCGGGCAAGTTCGGCGGCTTCTAGGCGCAAGGCGCTGGGTGAATTACCGCTGACGCGTCTCGGCCGTCCGCGTATTCACCCGCGTTTCGCTGGCCGGGGCCACCGAGGCCGTCGACGCTGTAGGCGCCGTGGGTGTGGCTTCGGCCTTGACGGTCACGCTGTCGCCAGGGCCCGACAAAATACGGGTCTCGACCGTCTCGGGCATGTCTTCGGTCGCGAACAGATCCCATGCGGCCATGAACAGGCCCGCGATCACCGGTCCGATCACGAACCCGCTCAGGCCGAACAGCGCCATGCCGCCCAGGGTGGAAATCAGCACCACATAGTCAGGCATCCGCGTGTCCTTGCCCACCAGCAAGGGACGCAGGATGTTGTCGACCAGGCCGATGACCAGGAAACCGAACGCGATCAGAACCACGCCTTCCCAGATTGATCCGGTCAACAGGAAATAGATCGCAACCGGGCCCCATACCAGGCCCGCGCCTACGGCAGGCAGCAGCGACAAAAAGGCCATGACCACGGCCCACAGCAGCGGCGCCTGCACGCCCAGAATCCAGAAAATGATGCCGCCCAGCGCACCCTGCACCAAGGCGACCGCAATATTGCCCTTGACGGTGGCGCGTGCAATGGTCGTGAACTTCTGCAGCAGATGCTGCTTGTGGCCATCGCTCAAAGGAATCGCCTGGCGGATGCGGCGCGCGGTTTGCGGGCCATCGCGCAGCAGGAAAAACATCAGGTAGAGCATGATGGCGAAGCTGACCAGCAACTGGAAGGTGTCCTGCCCGATGCTGACGGCCTTGCTGGCCATCAGCTGGCTGCCCTGCGCCGCGGCGTCGGCCAGTTTGGTCTGGATGCTCGCGATGTCGGACAGGCCGAACCGCACCATGATGTCGTGCACCCACAGCGGCAGCGCATCGAAGGCACGCTGGAAATACGCGCCGAAGTTCAGGTTGCCGCTCTTGATCTGGTCATAGACCAGCGAACCCTGCTGGACGAGCGACCCCGTAATCAGCATCAGCGGCAGGATGACGATCAGCAGCACCAGGAGCAAGGTGACGAGCGTGGCGGCGTTGCGCCGCTTGCCGAACTTGTTGACGAGCTTGCGGTTGAGCGGCGCGAAGATGATCGCCAGGATCGTGCCCCAGAACACCGCGCCTATGAAAGGTTGAAGGATCCAGACGAACGCGATCGACACCACGATCAGGATCAACAGGAAAGTCTTGTAATGGAGACTCGAATTATTCATGGCTACCTGGGTGGGCCGAAGCCCGGATGGTCGTTGCGTGTTGTTGTGAGGGCGAGCCGCGCACACCCCTGCGCAGTCGGCTGGTTCGCCTGCGCTCAACGATACGCGAAAGCCATGCCTGCACAGCCCGTTACCGGGCGCCAATGTTGCCAGTTGTATTATGAACCGGACGTGTTGCACGCTTGATCTGCCGGCGTGTGATCCCAAGTATTGCGTATCCGTTCTGTCCCTTCCCCCATTCTTTGACGCCAAGGGCCATGAAATACAAAGACTATTACGAGATCCTCGGGGTGCCACGCACCGCCACCGAAGCCGAAATCAAGGGCGCCTATCGCAAACTGGCGCGCAAATACCATCCCGATGTCAGCAAGGAAAGCGACGCCGAAGCCCGCTTCAAGGAAATCGGCGAGGCCTACCAGGTGCTGAAAGAACCCGACAAGCGCGCGGCTTACGACAACATGGGCACGCAATGGCAAGGCGGCCAGGACTTCCAGCCGCCACCCAACTGGGATGCCGGCTTCGAGTTCACCGGCCGCGGCGGCAACGCCGGCGACTTCAGCGACTTCTTCGAATCCATGTTCGGCGGGCAAGCCGGCGGTGCACGCGGCCGCACGCGCCGCCCGATGCATGCGCAGGGCGAAGACCATCACGCCAAGGTCATGATCGACCTGGAAGACGCCTATCGAGGCGCCTCGCGCAACGTCACCCTGCGCATGCCCATGACGGACCCGTCGGGCCGCGTCACGACACAGGAACGCACGCTCAGCGTCAACATCCCCAAAGGCGTGCGCGAAGGCCAGCACCTTCGCCTGTCCGGCCAGGGCAGCCCGGGCATCGGCCAGGGCCAGCCAGGCGATCTTTATCTTGAAATCGCCTTCCGGCCGCATCGCCTGTTCCGGGTCGATGAACGCGATGTGTATGTGGACGTGCCGCTTGCGCCATGGGAAGCGGCGCTGGGCGCCACGGTCGACGTCCCGACACCCGACGGGTCGGTGCAGCTGACGATTCCGCCGAACACCTCGGCGGGCCGCAAGCTGCGGCTCAAGGGCAAAGGGCTGCCCAGCAATCCGCCGGGCGATCTGTATGTGGTGATTGCCATCGCCTTGCCGCCCGCCGACACGCCCGAAGCGCGTGACGCCTATGCGGCCATGCAGAAAGCCTTCCACTTCAATCCACGCGCGGGCTTCTGACCGCACGCGCGCGGGGCACACCAGGAGAGTGTGATGAAACCAAGCGAATCGCCGACCCTCGATGGTCGGGTCGTCGAAGACGAAGTGCAGTTGACCCTGCTGGAATTGTGTCAGGCCAGCGGCGCGCCGCGCGAGCGCGTCATGACCTGGGTGTCGGAAGGCATGCTCGAGCCGCTGGGCGACCGGCCGCCCGAATGGCGCTTCACTGGCGTCTCGCTGCGACGCACGCGGCTCGCCTGTCGGCTGGAGCAGGACCTGGAACTCAATCCGCCCGGCGTCGCGCTGGCGCTGGACCTGATGGACGAGATCATGGCCTTGAAGGCGGAATTGCGTCGGTCAGGGTATCGCTAGGCGCGGCAGGCCGGGTGGGTGCGCCCGGCGCGGCAGGCCGCGTAAAGGCCGCCCGCGCGGCGTGCACCGCATGCCGGTAGGCGCAGTCGGCGGCATGGTCGTTCACCATGCCGGTGGCCTGCATCAAGGCATAGAGCGTCGTCGGCCCGACAAATTTCCACCCCCGGGCCTTCAGCGCTTGGGATAGCGCGATCGACTCGGGACACGTGGCGCGGACCGGCGTGGTCAGCAGCGCCTCGGGCGGTGCATAACGCCACAGGAACGCGGCCAGGGATCCGGCCTCTTCCCGCAGCGCGATGGCCCGCTGCGCATTATTCAACACGGCCTCGATCTTGCCGCGGTGCCGCACGATGCTTGCGTCTTGCAACAATCGGCCAACATCGGTGTTGTCAAAACGCGCCAGTCGATCGATGTCGAACCCAGCAAACGCCGCACGAAAGGCCTCGCGTTTGCGAAGGATGGTGAGCCAGCTCAAGCCCGACTGGAAGCCTTCCAGACTGATGCGCTCGAACAGCGCCGTGTCGGCACCCAGGGGCATGCCCCACTCGGTGTCGTGATAATGACGGTAGTCCGGATCGGCGGTTACCCACGCGCAGCGCGTGAGGCCGTCTTCACAAGTCGGCGGCATGGTGTTCCCGGGTTACGCAATCCGCTATCGTAGTGCGCCTTGGGCCGGCCGGTTGCAACCGGCGCCAGGTTCGTCTTTTATGCCCTTCCCCACGCCTATCGGCTCGCCATGCAAGAAATCGACCTCAACGACAGTACCGCCGACCGCTTCCTGCTCGACGCCACGGGCGTTTCGCTTGTGGTCTTTCATAGCCGCACCTGCGCCAATTGCCGTCTGGCACGAGAAAACCTGCCCAAGATGAATCTGCCCGTGGAGCGGGTCTGCTGGATCGACGCGGGGGACAACCGCGGGCTGGTCGAACGGTATGAAGTGTTCCACCTGCCCTCGATGTACCTGGTCAAGAACGCCGTGTTCTACGGGTCGGTGCAGGCCACGCTGGCCGAATGGGACATCCGCCGCCAGCTGCACCTGGCGCAGGACAGCGTGCCGGCAGAGCTGCCCTGAAGCCTGGCACCGGTCGCGTTCAGTCTTCGTGTTTGTCGTGGGTCGCCTCGGCCCCACGGCGCCAGTAGCCGGCTGCCTTGACCCACGCCTTGTTCAAGCCGCGCTCGCCCACCAGATAGGCCCGGACTGCCTTGGCGACGCTCGATTCGGCCGCCACCCAGGCGTAGATGTCGCCGTCCGGCAGGCGCAGGTCGCGCAAGGCGGCCACGACCGCATCGCCCGACGGCGCTGCCCGGTTCGACGTCACGGCGTCATCCGACGCGCCCCGATGCACCCAGCGCACGGTCAGGTCCGCCAGGGTCCGGAACGTCTGTTCTTCTTTTGCATCGGCCACTTGGGCCACGACGCAAACCCGGGCGCCGGCCGGCAGTTCTTCCAACCGGCGCGCGATAGCCGGCAGGGCCGTCTCGTCGCCCACCATCAGGTAGCCGTCGAAGTCGCCTTCCATCACCATCGACCCCCGCGGGCCACCCACGCCAAGGTACTGCCCGGCACGCGCCTGGGCTGCCCATTCCGCAGCCGGGCCGTGGCCGTGCAAGGCGAATTCGATATCCAGTTCGCGGCTTGCCGGATCATAGCGGCGTGGCGTGTAATCGCGGCGCGCGGTGGGCGGCGTGTCGGTGGCATCCGGGCCACCGGGGCCGGCAGGCCCATTGGGTCCAAGCTGCGGCAGCTCGGGCCGATCCTGCCCCGGGGCCGGAAAAAAGACCTTGACGTGGTCGTCGAACGCCGCGCTGGTAAAGCCTTCCAGGTCATCGCCAGCCAGGGTGACGCGCAGCAGGCGCGGTGTGACGTGTTCCACACGGCGAACCTGCAGCAGGCGCATCTTCAGTTCGTGACGCACACGGCGCACGCCGCGTTGCAAGGACGCAGTGGCGGCAGTATTGGAAATCAGTGAACTCATGTCAGATCCTTTTTGAGTTGACGCAGGTCGTCCGTCGCGCGCTGCAGGATCTCTGCAATGCGGCGGTTGCCTTCCGGCGAACAGACGCCCAGGTCGTGCAGGGCATGCTTCAGTCCAAGCCGCGCCAGCATCAGTGATTCCGGCGTGCCGGGCGCCACGGCGTCGGCGTCTTCTTCGCCTGCGAACACGCGGCGCACCTGCGCCATCTTGGCGCCAACGCTGGCCAGCTGCGCCAGGATGTCGTCAGCCACATGCCGCTGCGTAGACAGCCAGGCCTCGCCTTCCGGCGTGACCACATAGCGCTTCTTGGCGCCTTCCATCGTCACGGTGGCGTGGCCGATGTCTTCCAGATAGGCCAGGGCCGGATAGACCATCCCCGAGCTTGGTCCATAGAAGCCCGACGACTTTTCCGACAGGGTCTTGATCAGTTCATAGCCGTGGCTGGGCTTGTCGGCGAGCAAGGCCAGCAGCACCAGTTGAAGGTCTTCGGACGCCAGTTTGCGGCCGGTGCGAAATGCCGGGCGGCCGCTTTGCGCGTCGTCGAACCCGGCGGAGAAACGACGCCCGCCCCGGCCGCCGCCTCGATGTGGTCCGTGCATGGAGATCCTTGTTCGCAGCGCAGGTGCGCCAGGGTGGCGCTTCACGCTCGTCGCTGCATCAATGCAAGCAGTATATCTAAAAACATGTTTTACGACACATGTTTTTAGATATGTTTTTAGACAACAGAATGGTGCGTGGTGGACGGACACGTTCGGTGACTTGCGTGCAGTCCGGGCGCGGCGCTACCGTCGTCTCCTACTTCAGGAGAGCTCGCATGAATGTATTGATCGCAGGCGCATCGCGCGGCATTGGTCTGGGTCTGGTGACGGCGCTGCTGGCGCAGGGGCACCGTGTGGTGGCGGTGGCGCGCAATCCGGCCGCTTCCGACGGCCTGCAGGCGCTGGCAGGAAAGCATGGCGACGCACTTACCCTGATCACCTGCGACCTGAATGAGCCCGACGCCGCCAGTGTGCTGCGCGCGGGTTGTGGTGACCTTCGCTTCGACCGCATGGTGTTCAACGCGGGCGTAAAGACGCCGCTGCATCAAAGCGTGGCGGCGGCCACGATGGATGAAGCCGGCACGCTTTTCATGACGAACGCAATCGCGCCAGTGCGCCTTGCGCAGCAGTTATGCGGCAGCGTGGTTGACGGCGGTGTGATCGGGTTCATGAGTTCGCAGATGGCCAGCCTGACCCTGAACCGGGCAGGCGGCATGCCGCTCTATGGCGCCAGCAAGGCGGCGTTGAACAGCTTGATGCTCAGTTGGGCCTCGACGCTGGACTTGCTGCCCTTCAGCTTGCTGGCGTTGCACCCGGGATGGGTCAAGACCGATATGGGCGGGCCGGATGCGACTGAGACGGTCGAACAGAGCGCGGCAGGCCTGATCCGCACGCTGGATGCGCACGCCGGCAAGAAGGTGTGCGCCTTTGTGGATTATCAGGGCGAGCCGATGCCTTGGTAGCCAAAGGGCAATGTGCTTCAAGCGGGCCGGGCTGGCCTAGATCAGCAGACCCTGCTGACCCGGCTCGAGCGCGGCGTCGGCGGGCTTGTCGGCCGCAGACCCGCCGCCCAGGTATTCGGCCAGCAGGCGCGCTTCGGGCGTCAGGTTGGCCAGGCGGCGCAGGCAGATCACCAGTTCGCGCAGCGCCCAGGCGTCAGCCAGCACGATGGCCTTCAACTGGCCGACCTTGACCCACGACGCCGCAACCGCTTCGGGCACCACGCCCACCCCGACGCCACCCCCAACCAGGCGGCAGATGGCATCGTGGCTGCGCACCTGAATCTTCAGGTTGACGGCCTTGCCCTGCGCCAGGGCTTTATCCGACAGGAATTGCTGGAACGGGCTGCGTGCATCCAGGCCGACGAAGGGCTGGTCCAGAGCGTCACCAAAGCCCATCCCCTTGCGGCGCGCCAGCACGTGGCCGGTCGGCACCACCAGCACCAGACGGTCCGACCGGAAGGGATAGGTCTCCAGCCCGCCCGTGTCGGTCGACGCGGGCAGCAAGCCGAGGTCGGCCGTGCCATCGCCCACCTGCTCCACCACTTCGTCGGGCATCCGCTCGTTGACCTCGACATGCAGGTCCGGATGTTGCTTTTGAAAGGCGGTCAGCGCCGAAGGCAGGAAAGCCGTCAGCGCATGGTTGTTGGCCAACAGGCGCACCTGGCCGGCCAGTTCGCCCGAATACGCATGCAGATCGCCGCGCAAGCGGTCTTCCTGTTCCAGCATGGTCTTGGCATGCGCCAGCAGCGTGCGGCCGGCGGGGGTCAGGGTAATGCCCTGCCGTGCGCGTTCGAACAGCTGGATGTTGAGCGAGACCTCGAGATTGCGCATGCGTTTGCTTGCCGCAGCCAGCGCAAGATTGGCGCGCGCGGCGCCGTGGGTGATGCTGCCCGCCTCGACGATATGGCGGAACAGACCGAGATCGATCAGGTCAAAACGCATGAGAGCAGTCCTTGCCGTGAAGCCGGCGTGGTGCAAAGCAGTCTTCACGGTGGCAAGACGCCCGCAAGAATGCGTGGCGGTACACATCGGTAAAGAAGCGCAAACAGCACGGGTGAAAAGCGAGTCGGCGATTCTACCAGCCCGCACCTGCACATACCCGGCCTGCGCCCCATCCGCATTGCGCAGGCCACTGCAACAGCGCCGGATTCCTTGCTTGGAGCAGTGATCATGGATACGGCATGCCTGGCGCGCCAGTGGCAAATCCCCCACGGATGCATGGACTTTTCCGACATACGTTCATGTACGTATGTATGATGACTTCTTCCCGACACATTTGTGCAGGGGACCGCTGGCCCTGCAACGGGCTCCGCGACCCTTCCCTGTCACTGGTTCGTATGCCCGGCGGCCTCAGTCTGGCGCTCACTTAAGGAACGTCCCGGCATGCCAGATCCCGCTGCTTCAAGCGACCTGTCCTCTCGGCCAGAACGCACACCAGCACCCTTGCAGGTGCCTTCGATTCCCCTGTCGCCCGCGGTCAGCGGTCTGTCCAGTGGGAACGCCAGTCTGGTGCTCGCTGCCATCTTTGCGCTGCTTGCGCTCATCGTCGGCCTGCTGACGCCTGCGGTCATGCCAGCCGTATTTCTGGACGAAGGCGGTCCGGTTGAAAACGGCACCATCTTCCTGTATCTGGCGTCGGTGGCCTGTGTGGTAATGACGCGCATGCCTGGCCTGAGCAAGACCGACAAGGTCGCCTTGTGCATCGTGCTGCTGTCTCTGGCCGCGCGCGAAGCGGACTTGCACAAGGCCATGTTCGGCATCAGCATCCTCAAGGCGCGCTTCTACAACCGCCACGGATCGATTGAGCAGATCGTGATGGCGGTGGTGACCCTGCTGCCGGTGGTACTGTCCATTCTGTGGTTGATCCGCCGCGGCGCGCGGCCCTGGTGGAACGCCTTGGTATCGCGCCGCGCCCCGGCGCTGACCCTGATGACCTTCCTGGTCATCATCGTGCTCGCAAAGGCTTTCGACCGCACGCCGGTCACGCTGGTGTCGACCGGGCTCATGGCATCGGTGCCCGCTACGGTCAGCACCCTGCTCCAGAGCTTTGAAGAGATCTTCGAGTTGCTGCTGCCGCTCCTGGTCATGCTGGCGGTCATTCAGAGCGTGCTGATTCGCACGACGCCGGTGTCGCCCCTCGATGCGGGCGCGCGCGACTGGAGCGTGCGGGTCCACATCCGCCGCAACCGCCAGAACCGGTACGAGCCGCATATCGAACTCGAAGCCAAGTGGGGCGGCAACCTGCAGTCCTGCATGATCCCGCCCACCACTGACTTCGACACCCCGGAAGCCGGCACCGCGCATGCGCTGGAATGGGTCGCGGCCTGGCAGCGCCTGAACGAACAGGGCCGCCTGGAATAAGCCGGCAGGTCCGCGCGCAATCGCCCTCTTCCGTCGGCGTCGAATACCTTCTACCCCCTGGCGCCATCACGCCGACCGGTCCGTGGGCATGCGGGGCATCGACCCCAAGTCCAAGTCGAAGCTACCCTCGACGTCCCGAAGTGATCGCCCCGCCCGATTGGCACGCTACGTGCTTGATATGGCGCAAGAGTAGAAGCGTTCACCACCTTCCGTTCCTTCAGCACCGTCACGGTGCACGGGTCGCCAGCGTGGCCGGAAATTGCTCTTGAAGTGCCCGCCGCCGGTGCATCGTCATGACGTGCCGGCCGCGGGCGATTTCCCACTTCAAGTCGCAAGCCGAGTCCACGGCATCGACCGCCATCCGAAGGAGCTTCACCATGCATCGCCGTCAACTGCTCAAACTGGGCGCTGCCGCCGCCGCCGTACTGGCTGCGCCTGTCGTCTGTGCCCAGCCCCTGACCCGCCTGCGTTTCACGCTGGACTACCGCGTGACCGGACAGACCGCGCCCTTCCTGGTCGCGCTGGCCAAGGGCTACTACAAGGAAGAAGGCCTGGACGTCATCATCGATGCCGGCAGCGGCTCGGTCGCATCCATTACGCGCGTGGTGACCGGCGCATATGACATCGGCCTGGGCGACATTAACTCGCTGATCGAATACCACGGCGCCGCGACCGGCGCCCCGGCCTTGCGGGCCGTCTATCAGTACTACAACCGCGCGCCGTTCGCGATCATCGGCCGCAAGGACCGCGGCATCACCGACTTCAAGAGCCTGCAAGGCAAACGTATCGCCGCTGCGGCGGTCGAGTCGACCAAACGCGCCTGGCCCATGGTGGCGCGCAAGACCGGCCTGACCGACGACGCGCTCGAATGGGTCACCACCGATTTCAGCCTGCGGGACAACGTGATCGTGCGCGGCGATGTGGATGGCGCCACTTACTTCCACGATTCCGCCGTGACGCTGTTCCAGCGCATGAAGCCCGAGACCCTCAGTGTGCTGTCGTTTGCCGATGCGGGCGTGAATCTGTATGGCAACGCCGTGCTGGCCAGCACCAAGCTGATCAACGAGAACCCCAAGGCATTGGCGGCCTTTCTGCGCGCCAGCAATCGCGGCCTGCAGGACGCCCTTGCCAATCCCGCGGCCGCCATGGCCATCGTCAAGCAGCGCGATCCACTGATCGACGAGAAGGTGCAACTGGAGAGCTGGCTGATCACTGCCAGGTACCTGGCTGCGCCCGATACCCGCACGCACGGCATGGGCGACGTGCGCAAGGAGCTGGTCGCGGAACAGATCACGATGGTGTCGGACACCTTCGGGCTCAAGACCCGCCCCACGGTCGACAGCCTGTACGACCTGCGCTTCTTGCCACCGCTGGCCGACCGCATGGCCAAGGTGTGACGCCATGGCAGCTTCCTTTGGCATGTCGTTGCCTTCCGGTGACGGCCGAGTGTCTGACCCAGAAGGCGACAGCCTCCTGATCCGCGGCGCGCAGGCCATTCTGACTGGCCTGCCGGGTGTGGCCGCGCGCAGTGACGCGCGCGATATCCGCGTGCGCGACGGCCGTATCGCCGCCATTGGCACGCTGGCGCCCGAACCGGGCGAACGCGTGCTGGACGCAAGCAACTGCGTGGTCTACCCGGCCTGGATCAACACCCATCACCATCTGTTCCAGTCGCTGCTCAAGGGCGATCCGCTGGGCATCAATGTCACGCTGATGCCCTGGCTGACGGCCATCCCGTTCCGCTATCGCCCGGCTTTTGACGAATCGCGCTTTCGGACGGCGGCGCGGATCGGCCTCGTCGAGCTGGCGCTGTCGGGGTGCGCAACGGTTGCGGATCACAACTATCTGTATGCCCCGGGTCTGGGCTTCGACACATCAGAGATCCTGTTTGAAGAAGCTGACCGGCTGGGCCTGCGCTTCGTGCTGTGCCGCGGCGGCCAGACGCGTGTGCGGCAGGTCGAAGACAGCCTGCCCGCGTCCTTGCGGCCGGAACGGTTCGAAAACTACCTGGCCGACGTGGAACGGTTGGCGGCCAGGTACCACGACCCCGCGCCCGATGCGCGGCGCAAGGTGGTGCTTGCGCCGACCAATCCGCTGCACGGAGTCGATGCGGGGCAGTTGCGGGAAAGCGCCGCGTTCGCCCGCGGGCTGGGGCTGCGCATGCATACCCACCTGTCCGAGACGGTGTCCTACCAGGACGACGCGCACCGGATCGCAGGCCGGTCCGCGGTGCAGTACTGCGCCGACAACGGCTGGGTGGGCAGCGACGTATCGTTCGCCCACCTGGTCAAGCTCGACGCCGAAGAAATCGCCCTGCTCGGCGCCACCGGCACCGGCGTCGCCCACTGTGCGCAATGCAATGCGCGCCTGGGCAGCGGCATTGCACCGGTCGAAGCGCTGGAAGCAGCTGGCGCGAAGGTTTCAATTGGCGTCGACGGCGCCGCATCCAACGAAGCGGCCGACATGTATTCCGAAGTGCACACCGCATGGTTGATGCAGCGGGCCAAGGAAGGGGAATCGACCCGCGCGCGCAAGCACGGCGGTGAAGGCGAAGCCGGCCGCAACCGCACCACGGTGGAAGACGTGGTGCGGTGGGCCACTGCCGGCGGCGCCGACGTCCTGGGCCTGACCGACCTGGGCCGCATCGAGGTGGGCCGCGTTGCCGACCTGGCGCTGCACGCGGTCGATGCGCCGCGCCACTTCGGGCTGCATGACCTGGGCATTGCCCCGGTCGCGTCCGGCGGCGGGCACGTCAAGGCGCTGCTGGTGGGCGGCAAGCAGATCGTCGAGGACGGTGTGCTGGCGGGGCTGGATGTCGATGCCCTGCGGCATGAGGCACGGGAAGCCGTGGCGTGGATGCGGGAGCACGCCACGCCGCTGTGAAGGCACGTCGCGGCGTGCCGCAGCCTCAACGCCCGCTGAAGTTCGGCGGGCGTTTTTCCAGGCGCGCCCGGATGCCTTCGGTCTTGTCGTCCGTTGCGAACAGCAACTGGAAGGCCTTGCGTTCATGCGCCAGTCCGGCGTCCAGGCCCACCTGCATGCCATGCAGCACGGCCTCCTTGATCGCGCGCACGGCATGGATCGGCAGGTCCGCAATGCGGCCTGCCAATGCCAGTGCGGTGGCCTCGACTTCCGTGTCGGCCACCAGGTCGCTGACCAGGCCCATGGCATACGCCTCGTCCGCGTGAATGGTGGATCCCGTCAACAACAGGCGCATGCTGCGGAACTTGCCCACGGCGCGGGTCAGCCGCTGCGTGGCGCCACCGCCGGGCATCAAGCCCAGCAGTGGCGAAGCAGCGCCACCCCGGGCGCGGGGCGCGCAAGGCGCAGCACGTCCGCGTCATCGGCCTTGTGGCCCGGCCCGCTGGCGGCCCCCGCGTCCTTGTCCTGGTCCATGCTTTGCCCGCCTTTGCCTTACAGCCCCAGCACGCGCTCTGCATTGCCATGGAAGATCTTTTCCATGACCTCCTGTTTGTACCCAAGCTCCTGCCATTCCCGCAGGATGCGTTCGTACGGCAGGCTGGGGTAGTCGCTGCCAAACATGATCTTGTCCTGCAGACGGCCGCGGATATCGACCTTCAGGTTGCCCGGAAAATGCTTGGGCGCCCAGCCCGACATCTCCCAGTACACATTGCCCTTGTGCAGCGCCACGGCCGTCGTCTCGTCCACCCAGGGCCACCCGGGGTGCGCCATCACGATCTTCAACGTTGGAAAATCCGCTGCGAGTTCGTCGATCGCCTCCGGATGGGCATGGCGGATGCGCGCGCCCATGCCGCCCGGCATGCCGGCGCCCATGCCGGTCGTGCCCACATCGACCATCACGGCGGCGCCCAGGTGGGCCAGTTCTTCGAACAGCGGATAAAAGCGCCGGTCGTTGACCGCAAAGTGCTGCATGATCGGATGAAAGTGAAAGCCGATAAAGCCCAGCTCGCGCATCGCGTGCCGCGCTTCGCGGATCGCCAGTTCGCCCTTGAACGGATCCAGCGTGCCCCAGCACTGGATCACCCGCTTCGGATGCCGCTTCCACATGCCATGCACGTAGTCGTTGGTGCATGGCGGCGTGGCGACGGTGGTCTCCAGATCCAGCGCGACCAGGCAGGCTTCCACCCCGGCGGTGGTGAACTCTTCGATCACGGCTTCTTCGGTCTTGCCGACCCAGTGCCGTTTCCAGTAGGTGGCCAAGGCCTCCACGTAAGGGCCCTGGGCGTCGATCCAGGTCGGGGTGCCGGGATAGCAATGCAGGTCGATGATTCTCATGGCGGGTCTCGATGTCAGGGATTCAGGAAGCGGCTTGGGAGGTAGCGGCGGGTTGCGCCAGCGTCGCGGCGATCTGCTCGCCCAGCGCCTTTTTCGACACCTTGCCAAAGGTGGACACGGGAAAGTCGGCAACGATCTCGAGCCGTTCGGGCAGCTTGAACTTGGCGATTTCCTTGGTGAGCAGAAAGTCCACCAGGGTCTTCAGGGTCAGTTCGCGGCCCCGCTTCAGGATCACGAACGCACACATGCGTTCCCCCAGATCCGGATCAGGCATGGGCACGCACGCCACGTTCTGCACCGACGGATGCATCAGGATCAGGTTCTCGATTTCTTCGGCGCTGATCTTTTCGCCGCCCCGGTTGATCAGGTCTTTCTTGCGGCCTTCCACCACGTAATTGCCGGAAGGATGCTGCCGCATCAGGTCGCCCGACCGGTAGAAGCCATCGGGCGTGAACTGCCGCGCGTTGTACTCGGGCACGCCGTAGTAGCCGCGCAGCGTGTAGGGTCCGCGGCAAGTCAGCTCGCCCACTTCGCCCTGGGGCACTTCGCGTCCTTCATCATCCAGCAGCAGGATCTCGTCGTCCTCGCAGACCGGGCGGCCGCAGGTTTCCAGCTTCACGTCGTCGGGATCGTCAAAGCGCACGAACATCAGCACGCCTTCGGACATGCCAAAGTTCTCCTGCACGAACGCGCTCGGGATCAGCTCGCGCGTGCGCAGGCGCACCTCGGGCTGCATGCGCTGCCCGCCGCTCTGGATCTGCCGCAAGGACGTCAGGTCGTAGCGCCCGATCGCAGGATCGTTGATCAGCCGGATCAGCAGTGCCGGCACCACCTTCAGGTGCGTGACCTTGTGCTGCTGGATCAGCGCGAACATCTCTTCGGGCTTCGTATTGCCGTGCACGACCACCTTGCCGCCCGCAAACAGAAAGCCCTGGATGCCCGGGCAGGCCAGCGGCAGATTGTGGGCAATGGGCAGCACCAGCAGCAATACCGAATCGCGTTCCACCTGCGCCACCACCGACGCCGCGCGCGAGTTGTAGGCGTAATCGTTGCCCGTGCGCGGGATCAACTTGGGGATGCCGGTCGTGCCACCCGATAGTTGAAAGATGCAAGGATCGGCCGGGTCGATATGCAGCGCACCGAGCATGGCCGCCGGTCGCGTGGCGGGCCGCGTGATCAGCTCCTGCAAGGCCACTTCCCCTTCCCGGGCGGCGCCCAGCACGATCCGAAAGCGCAGCGTGGGCTGCTCGGCCTGCACGCGCGCAATGACGGGCGCAAACGCAAAGCTGCCTTGCGTTTCGGGATACACGCACGTCGTTGCACCGGACAACTGCACGAACTGGCTGATCTCGGCATACCGATGCGTGACCAGCGCGGCGATCGGTATCGCGCCGATCTTTTGCAATGCAAAGTAGAGGATCACGAACTCGGCCACATTGGGCAGCGTTGGCACGACCCGGTCCTGCGGTTGCAGACCCAGGTCCAGCAGGTTCAGCGCCAGATTGGTCGACGCGCGGTCCAGCGCTGCGTAGGTGTACTGACGATCACCGTCCACCAGTGCAATGCGGTCTGCAAAGGTGGCGAAGACGGTGGCAAATTCTTCGGCAAGCGACTTGTCGCGCCAATAGCCCTTGGCGCGGTAGCGCGCGGCGTCGGCGTCGGCAAAGGGAACGAATCCTGGCAGCATGGCAATGCCTCCGTGGAAAGTGATCAGGCGAAAACTGCGCCCAGGGCAAGTTCAGGTATCGGCGATGGGCGGGCCCGTTCGGCGGTGCGGTCCAAACGGCTGTGATCGGCCAGGACCTGTCACGTCGATGCGGTGAACCCGCCATCGATCACGACGATTTCCCCGGTCACGAAACGGTTCCCTTCCAGCAGGCTCAGCATCGTCTCGGCGACGTCGTCGGCCGTCACGCAGCGGCGCAGGGGCGTGGCGCGGGCGCGCTTGCCCATCAGGTCGTCGTACTTGTCACCCAGCATGCGTTCCATCCAGTCGCCCTCCATCCAGCCGGGCGCCACGGCGTTCACGCGAATGTCGGGTCCAAGGTTCCAGGCCAGCGTCTTGGTCAGGTTCACCACGGCCGCCTTGCTGGCGGCGTAGGGCAAGGGTTGCGGACCGGGCCGCAGCCCGACGATGCTCGCCGTGTTGACGATGGCAGGCGCCGTTCCCCGCCGCAGCAGCGGCACCGCTGCCCGGGTGACCTGGAACAAGCCGCGCACATTGACGGCGAAGGTCCGGTCCCATTCGTCCAGGTCCAGGCTTTCCAGATCCTTGACCTTCCAGGTGGCGGTGGTCCCGGCGTTGTTGATCAGCGCATCCAGATGGCCGAACCGTTCGCCTACCTGCGCCACCATGGCACGCACGGCGGCCTCGTTGCTGACGTCGCATTGCACCAGCATGGTGTCGGCGCCCAGGCCGCGTGCCTCCTCGGCGGTGGCGCGCGCAGCGGCCTCGCTCGACGCATAGTTGATCGCGACGTCGTAGCCGGCGCGTGCCAGCGCCAGGACGGCGCTGCGTCCGATTCCGGTTGCGCCGCCCGTGACGAGCGCTTTTTTCCTGTCTGTCATGACTGCCCTTTCTGCTGAGTGAAGACGAATGAACGCCCACGGCGCGTGCACCGCATAAGCGATCGAAGCAATGGAAGTGGATAAAGGCGCTATTGCGCGGAAAGCCCCAGGTCGGCCACGACCTTGCGCCACACCGCCTGCTGGTCCCGCAGGTACGCCGCCAGGTCCGCAGGGGACCCGGCCTGCGGATACACGCCCAGTTCGGCGAACCGCGCGACCATGTCGGGCGACTGCACGACCCGGTTCACGTCGCGGTTGACCTGTTCCACGATCGCGGCGGGCACCCCGGCCGGCGCAAAGATGCCGAACCAGCCGATCGACTCGAAGTTGGGCACGGTTTCGGCCACGGTGGGGATGGTCTCGAAGCCGGGCAGGCGCTCTCTCGAGGTCACCGCCAGCGGACGGAACTTGCCTGCCTTGACGTGTTGCATCAGGGCGGGCAACCCGTCGATGGTGACGGCCGCATCCCCGCCGAGCAGCGCCGTGATGGCCGCGGGCGATCCGCTATACGGCACGACGAACAGGCCCATGCCGGTTGCCCGGCTCAGCACCTCCCCGGTCAGATGGGGCACCGAATGCGTCTGCGCGGCGGCAAAGTTGACCTTGCCGGGCTGCGCCTTGCCTGCCGCCACCAGATCGCCCAAGGTATGGACGCTGGACGTCGACGGCACCACGACCATCATCGGGCTGGTGCCGACCATGGCGACCGGCGCGACGTCGCCCATGCTGAACTGCGGCTGCCGATACAGCAGCGGCGTCAGGGTCGCCACCGCGGCCGGGACGAAGCCGAGCGTGTAGCCATCGGCAGGCGAACGCACCAGCGTGGACATGCCCGGAATGCCGCCGGCGCCCGCGCGGTTTTCGACCACGACAGCCTGGCCCCAGGCCATCGACAGTTTGTCGCCCACCAGCCGCGCGATCACATCCGGGGCGGCGCCCACCGGGAAGGGGACGATCAGCCGCACCGGCTTGGCTGGCCATGCCTGCGCCGCTGGCGCGGGCATGGCCGACTGGGCCCCGACCGCTGTCGGGCTCAAAGCGATGGCCGTCGCGGCCAAGAGGCTCGCCATGCCTGTCGATCGTGGCAGGCAAGGCAGCGTGGAACAAAAGCGGGACAGTCCGGCAAGGCGGGGCATGGCGTGTCTCCTGGTGATCTGCGCCGCGTGATCGCGGTCTGGAGCGGACTATGTCACGCGGTCCCGATCGCAAATAGATGGCAAAATCGTCAGAGCGATACGCTTTTGGCATCCCCCCGGCACACGGTCGGTGCGCCCCCTCTGCGCTGCCAGCACACGTCACAGGATGGTCCGATCATGAAGCTCAACCAGTTGCGCGACATGGTCGCGATCGCCGACAAAGGCAGCCTGCGGGCGGCCGCGCGCTACCTGGGCCTGGCCCAGCCCGCGCTCACGCGCAGCGTGCGTGCACTGGAACATGAACTGGGCACCACCTTGTTCGAGCGCGACGCCCGCGGCATGGTCCTGACACCGCGAGGCCAGTTGTTCTACCAACGCGCCAAGGCGGTGGTGAACGAATTGCGGCGGGCGCGTGAAGAAATCGAACAGACCAGTGGCGACATGCAGGGCACGGTGGTCGTGGGCCTGTCGATCATGCCGCACGTCGGCATGTTGCCCCAGGCCCTGCCCGCCTTCCGGCGGCAATTCCCGAATGTCACGCTCAAGGTCATCGAAGGCCTGTACCCCGCCATGGAGGCCGGCCTGCGCGATGGCAGCATCGACTTCTACGTTGGCGCATCTCCACGTGTCGCACCGGCGCCGGGCTTGCTGGAAGAACGGTGGTTCGACAACACCCGCACCATTGTCGGCCGCAAAGGGCACCCGCTGTCGACGGCGACGTCGATCCGCGACCTGGCCGGGGCCGACTGGGCAACCACATCCGTCGACTACAACGCCACCGAAGACCTGGAAGCGCTGTTTAGCCGCTACGGCATGGGCGCACCGCGGGTGATGCTGCAGGCGGATTCCGCCATGTCGGTCATGGTGGCCGTGGCCTATGGCGACTTGTTGGCCATCCTGCCCGTGCAATGGAACGACTTTCCGTTAGCACAGGAAATGCTGCAGGTAATCCAGATCCAAGAGGTATTGCCAGCGCCCGCGATTGGGTGTATCAGGCGGCCGGATCTACCGCTCACCCCTGCTGCGGAGGGGTTCTGCGACCTGCTTCGTCGACATTCTGGATGAGCCCGATCCCGCCTATTTGTAAGGGTTCTTCTTAAACCCTCTGCGTCAAATTCCTAGCAATTCGCAGGCATCCCCCGCCAAAAAACTGTAACTTCGGCGATCCGTAACATTTTTTCACGGGTACTTTGTTAGAATTCGCTCGGGCTTGTCGCTGATTGCAGCGCCATGTCTGGTCACCGCCTCGTAAGCCGCGAGTTTTTGTCCCTTCTGACGGTACCCTCCACAATGGTTGTTCGCGTTTTTTCCGGCGCCCTGTTCCGCGCCGTCCGGTTTCGCCTTCCTGCAACAATTGCCCTGCTGACCGCCCTGATGGCCGCTCCTGCGTATGCAGTGACCGAGCGCCAGGCAGATCCCGAGCCCCGCCTTTCGATCCGCGAGCGCGTCGTCCAGACCGCCGAATCGTGGATCGGCACCCCGTACGTGTGGGGCGGCGACAATCCTGAAGATGGCTTTGACTGCAGCGGCCTCGTCCGTTTCGTTTTCCAGCAGACGCTGGGCATGGACCTGCCCCGCATCGCCAAGCAGCAGCGCAAGACCGGCACGGCCGTTGCCAGCAGCCAGATGAAGCCTGGCGACCTGGTGTTCTTCAACACCCGCCGTGATCCCGGTTCACATGTTGGCATCTACCTGGGCGGCAACCAGTTCCTGCATGCCCCTTCGCGCGGGTCCGAAGTCCGCGTCGACGACATGCACAATTCCTACTGGAAGCGCCGCTTTACCGGCGCCCGCCGCCTGATCTCGGGCACCCTGCCCTGATTCGGGGCTTTCGCATTCGCATTCGGATTCGCGCCACCGCCAGCGCATGAAAAAGGCCGGAACGTATCGCTACGTTCCGGCCTTTCTTTTTTCTGCCCCGCCCCGGTCAGTCAGACCAGGGCAAGGACCACTCCCTTACCTCACCTGCCCGCTCAGATCAGCGGCGGATCCATGTCGCGCGCCGGATGGCGGTGCTGCGACACGGCGTCAATGAACTGCTGCGCCGCGGCCTCAATACCCGAGGCATCGGCAAACAGCAGACCAGGATCGGTCTCGCCAGTCGGCAACGTCGGGTTGATGCCCATCTTTTCCGTCAGCTTGGCACTCGCGCCCAGGACCAGGATCGTCTTGCAGTGACGGTACTGGTTCTTGATGAACTCGTCGGTGTAGCCGATACGGGCCAGCAGCGCGACGGCGTCTTCACCATCCGGCAGGACCATGGCGTCGAACAGCACGGGCGGGGTGTTTTCCATCGAAGCCTGCGCTTCCAGGATGGTGCCATCTGCCGCGGTGACCTTGCCCAGACGCGGCGCCACGAGCAGCGGCACGGCGCCCGCGTCGACCAGGGCGCTTTGCAGGGCCTGGACCGAGGTGGCTTCCACGCCATTGGCGACCAGGATCGCAATCTTGCGCGTGCGCACGCCGCCTTCACCCGGCAACGCGGTCAGCGACAGCGCTGGCGACACCGTGATTTCTGGCGTGACGTCGATTTCCAGCGCCTTGGGCATCGCTTCGGGCAGTTCCATGCCCAGACCATCGGCCACTTCGGTCGCCAGTTCCATCGACACGTTCATCAAGGACGACAGCATCCGTTCACGAATGGCCGGCACGGTGAGCTTGCTCAGCTCGAAACGGAAGCCGCCAATGATGTGCTGCTTTTCGGCCGCGGTCTGGCTGTTGAAGAACAGCGTGGCCTGCGTATAGTGATCGGCAAACTTCTCGGGCTTGCCGCGCACCTTGTCTTCATGGATAGGCTCGGGGAAGGACACGAAGCCCTTCATGCCGGCCTGGAAGGGGCAACCCCCGCCCAGCGAGTTCGGCTCGTAAGCCACGCGGCCACGGTTGATCGTCTGGCGATGATGACCGTCACGCTGGTTGTTGGCCACCGGTGCGATCGGCGTGTTGATCGGGATCTCGTGGAAGTTGGCGCCACCCAGACGGGAAATCTGCGTGTCGACATACGAGTGGTTCCGGCCGGCCAGCAGCGGGTCGTTACTGAAGTCGATGCCCGGCACCACGTGAGCGGTACAGAAGGCGACCTGCTCGGTTTCAGCAAAGAAGTTGTCGGGGTTGCGGTTCAGCACCATGCGGCCGACCGGCATCACCGGCACCAGCTCTTCCGGAATCAGCTTGGTCGAGTCCAGGATGTCGAAGCTGAACGACTCGGCCTGTTCTTCGGTAAAGATCTGCAGGCCCAGTTCCCATTCGGGGTATTCACCGGCTTCGATCGCTTCCCACAGGTCGCGGCGGTGGAAGTCAGGATCGGCGCCCGAAATCTTGACGGCTTCGTCCCACACCAGCGAATGGGTGCCGAGCAGCGGCTTCCAGTGAAATTTGCAGAAGACCGATTGACCGGCTTCGTTCACCAGGCGGAACGAGTGCACGCCAAAGCCCTGCATCATCCGGTAGCTGCGTGGCAGCGCGCGGTCCGACATGGCCCACATCAGCATGTGGGTCGATTCGGGCATCAGCGAGGCAAAGTCCCAGAACGTGTCGTGTGCCGACGCAGCCTGGGGGATCGCATTGTTGGGTTCGGGCTTGACCGCATGCACCAGGTCCGGGAACTTCATTGCGTCTTGAATGAAGAAGACCGGGATGTTGTTGCCCACCAGGTCCCAGTTGCCTTCGTCGGTATAGAACTTGACCGCAAAGCCGCGCACGTCGCGGGCGGTGTCGGTCGACCCACGTTCGCCCGCCACGGTCGAAAAGCGCACGAACACAGGCGTGATCTTGCCGGCTTCCTTGAACGGGGCGGCGCGCGTGTATTCGGTCAGCGGCTTGTACGCTTCGAAGTAGCCGTGCGCAGCCGAACCGCGTGCGTGCACGATGCGTTCAGGAATGCGTTCATGGTCAAAGTGGGTGATCTTTTCACGGAGGATGAAATCTTCCATGAGCGTCGGGCCGCGCAGACCGGCCTTCAGCGAATTCTGGTTGTCACCGATCTGCACGCCCTGGTTGGTCGTAAGCACCTGGCCGGTGGCATCGGCGCGAACGCGGTCCAGCGACTGGATCGTGGCATTGGTGCCAATCGGTGGCACGCCGCTGCCAACCTTCGCGGACGCATTGGTCTCGCTCAGGGTGCTGCCGGTAACGATCGGCGATGCCGGTTCGCTGGTCATGCCCTGCGGCGGCGACACGGCGTTGTCACGGCCATGTTCCGCGGCTTTGTTGACGTTGTAGCGCATCGATGCCGACAGCTCGTTCACGAGCTGCATGTGCTCGGCCGGCAGGTCGCCAGGCGCGGTCGATCCGTGCGACGGACCCGTCGATGTCGTGCGGGCCGATGCCTTGGCAGCGGCTTTGTTTGGATCGGACTTGGGAGCGGGTGCTACAGGTTTTTTGGTAGTGGCCACGGGTGTTCCTCACGGGTCAGTGGTGCGCAAACGAACCCGTGGTGCCCTCCTTGCGGAAGGACCTCGCATCGGCACGTGTACGCCCCAGGGGCGGTTTGCGGCGAAACCGGAATTTGCCGCACTGGACGGCATCGACCATCCCTGTCTGCGGTCGTTGCCGCGACAGATGTCGACACACCCAGTCATTGGGCGTCCAGTTCTCAAAGCACAGCGGCTTTGGCGAGGGTCACAAGCGACGCGCCTGTGATGCAGCTCATCCTACGCTCCTGCTCTGCCATAACCGCGCTACAGCATGTAAGGATCTATGCGCAACCGATACCACGGATGAGCAAGGCAAAACGGCGATGCGGCCTTGCTGGAAGGCACCACATCGCCGTTTGCCGCGGCGTCGCGCGGCATGGCCACGCGCGCCACTGTCGCGCAGGATCCTCAGATCACGTACAAATTCACATACTCATGCACAGGCATCGCTTCAAGCCTGGCCTGATCCAGCGAGACGTCCAGAATCGCGTGCTGCTGCTTGGGCGGAAATCGGCGCGCCAGATTGGTCTTGAACTTCTCGACCAGCAGCGGGATGCCGTCGTGACGGCGGCGACCATGGCCGATCGGGTACTCGACTTCGATTTCGGCCAGCGACGTGCCGTCGTGGAACTCCACGGTCAACGCATTGGCGATCGAACGCTTTTCGGGATCGTGATAGTCGGCGGTAAAGCGCGGGTCTTCCACGCACACGATCTTGCTGCGCAGCTCATCGATCCGCGGATCCGCCGCGACCTTGTCTTCATAGTGTTCGGCGGTCAGACTGCCGAACAGCAGGGGCACGGCCACCATGTACTGGATGCAATGGTCGCGATCCGCAGGGTTGTTCAACGGACCGGTCTTGTCGATGATGCGGATGCACGCTTCATGCGTGCGGATCGTGACCTTGCGGATGTCGGCCGCGGTGCGGCCTGTCGCCATCAGCTGACCATGCAGGGTCACGGCCGCCTCGACTGCCGTTTGAGAATGGAATTCGGCCGGAAAGGAAATCTTGAACAGCACGTTTTCCATCACATAGCTGCCGTACGCGCGCTGGAAGGCAAACGGCTTGCCCTTGAACAGCACGTCATAGAAACCCCAGGTGGGCGCGGTCAGCACCGAGGGGTAACCCATCTCGCCAGTCTTGGCGATCAGGGCCAGGCGTACCGCGCGGCTGGTGGCATCGCCCGCCGCCCAGCTCTTGCGCGAGCCGGTATTGGGCGAGTGGCGGTAGGTGCGCAGCGATTGGCCGTCCACCCATGCCAGCGACACCGCATTGATGATTTCGTCGCGCGTCAGGCCGAGCATCTGCGCCACCACCGCGGTGGACGCGACCTTGACCAGCACCACGTGATCCAGGCCGACCTTGTTGAACGAGTTCTCCAGTGCGATGCAGCCCTGGATCTCGTGGGCCTTGATCATCGCGGTCAGCACGTCCTTCATGGTCAGCGGCGCCTTGCCGTCGGCAATGGCGTTGCGCGAGAGCCAGTCGGCGGTGGCCAGGATGCCGCCCAGGTTGTCCGACGGATGGCCCCATTCCGCCGCCAGCCAGGTATCGTTGAAGTCGAGCCAGCGGATCATCGTGCCGATGTTGAACGCGGCCTGGATGGGATCGAGCTGGAACTGCGTGCCGGGCACCTTCGCGCCGTTTGGAACCATCGTGCCTGGCACGACGGGTCCGAGCAATTTGGTGCAGGCCGGGTATTCCAGCGCTTCCAGTCCGCAGCCCAGCGTGTCAATCAGGCAGTTGCGCGCCGTGTCGTAGGCCTGCTCGCTGTCGATGCGGTAGTTCAGGACATAGTCGACGATGTCGGTCAGGACCTGATCGGGTTCGGGGCGAACGTTGGAGATGTGTTGGCTCATGGTGCTCGATGAATGGAAAGAGATCGAATGAAAGGTCGTGGGCAGGACGCGGCAGCTTTTACAGCGCGCGTCAGGTCCGCGCGTCGATGGGCACGAACGCCAGGTTCTCGGGACCGGTGTAGTTCGCGCTGGGCCGGATGATCTTGTTGTCGATGCGCTGTTCGATCACATGGGCGCTCCACCCTGCGGTCCGCGCAATCACGAACAGGGGCGTGAACATGGCGGTCGGCACGCCCATCATGTGGTAGCTGACGGCGCTGAACCAGTCCAGGTTCGGGAACATCTTCTTGACGTCCCACATGACCGTTTCCAGCCGTTCGGCAATATCGAACATGCGGGTCGAACCGCTGGCGTTCGACAGGTTGCGCGCCACTTCCTTGATGACCTGGTTGCGGGGATCGCTCACCGTGTAGACCGGATGGCCAAAGCCGATCACGACTTCCTTGGCGTCGACCCGGCGGCGGATATCGGCTTCGGCCTCGTCCGGATTGGCGTATCGCTTCTGCACCTCGAAGGCGACTTCGTTGGCGCCCCCGTGCTTGGGTCCGCGCAGCGCGCCGATGCCCCCGCAGATCGCCGAGTGCATGTCCGACCCCGTGCCGGCCACCACGCGCGCCGCAAAGGTCGACGCATTGAATTCGTGTTCGGCATACAGGTTCAGGGAAACATGCATCGCATGCACCCAGGCCTCGCTGGGCGCTTCGCCATGCAGCAGGTGCAGGAAATGCCCGCCAATCGAATCGTCATCGGTTTCGACGTCGATACGTTTGCCGTTATGGCTGTAGTGATACCAGTACAGCAGCATGCTGCCCAACGACGCCATCAGGCGGTCGGCAATGTCGCGCGCACCCGGAATATTGTGATCGTCTTTTTCGGGCAGCACGGTGCCCAGCACGGACACGCCGGTACGCATCACGTCCATCGGATGCGCGGCCGCCGGGATCTGTTCCAGTGCTGCCATCAATGGCGCCGGCAGTCCGCGCAGAGCCTTGAGCCGCGCCTTGTAGGCAGTCAACTCGGCACGCGTCGGCAGCTTGCCGTGCACCAGCAGATGGGCGATCTCTTCGAATTCGCACTGCTCGGCAATATCCAGAATGTCGTAGCCCCGGTAGTGCAGGTCGTTGCCGGTCTGCCCCACGGAGCACAGCGCCGTGTTGCCTGCGGCCACGCCGGACAGCGCCACCGACTTCTTCGGTTTGAGAGGGATCTTTTCAGCACTCATCGACAGGTCTCCTGGTTCGGTTGGGGGTCCAGCGGGAGCGGCGCTCAGCGGGGCGCCTTGTCCTTGTTCTGCGCATACAGCGCATCGAGCTTACGTTCGAAGTCGAAGTAGCCGATGCTTTCGTACAGTTCCATGCGGGTCTGCATGGTGTCGAGCACGCCCTTTTGATGGCCGTCGCGGCGGATTGCGGTAAAGACGTTTTCGGCCGCCTTGTTCATGGCGCGGAAGGCCGACAAGGGATACAGCACCATGCCCACGCCCGCGCTGCGCAGCTCGTCCACGCTGAACAGCGGCGTCTGCCCGAACTCGGTGATGTTGGCCAGCACGGGCACCTTCACCGCATCGACGAACTTGCGATAGCTGTCGAGATCATAGGCCGCTTCCGCAAAGATGGCATCGGCCCCGGCCTCGACGCAGGCCAGCGACCGTTCGATGGCGGCGTCGATGCCTTCCACCGCGATCGCGTCGGTGCGCGCGATCAGGAAAAAGTCCGGATCGGTCTTGGCGTCCACGGCGGCTTTCACGCGGTCCACCATTTCCTGCCTGGATACGATCTCCTTGCCGGGTCGATGGCCGCAGCGCTTTGCACCGGCCTGGTCTTCAATGTGGCAGGCCGCCGCGCCCGCCTTGATCAAGGACTTGATCGTGCGGCCAATATTGAATGCCGAGGGTCCGAAGCCGGTGTCGATGTCCACCATCAGCGGCGTGTCGCACACGTCGGTAATGCGGCGGATGTCGATCAGCACGTCATCCAGCGTGTTGATGCCCAGGTCGGGCATCCCCAGCGATCCCGCGGCCACGCCGCCACCCGACAGGTAGATGGCCTTGAAGCCCGCGCGCGTGGCCAGCAGGGCATGGTTGGCGTTGATGGTGCCCACCACCTGCAGGGGGGCTTCGTCTTTGAGGGCCTGGCGGAAACGCGCGCCGGCGGAGGGAGTCAGGCTCATGATCGTCCTTGTTAAATGGGGGCCGGTAAGCCGGCGGTCGGGTATCTCCATGCAAAGGGTGTGCCAATCGAAGGCGGTGTGCAAGTTGCGACGTCGGTGCGGGGGTTGATGCTGCGGATGAAAGGACTTGCTGGGTTGCCACTCGTGCCGCGCCGGAAATTTGCATTGCATAGTTGAAATCCGGATTTCATTGCTGGGATATCATTGGAGGGCAGCGGGCTCTACCGGCTTGCAGTCCTGACGCCGTCGGCGTCCGCCGCGCGACGGGCGGTTGCTATTCCCGCATGCCGTCCTTGCCATTTCCCTCATCCCCCCGTCCAACGCCATCCAGCTCACATGGTCGCCATCACCTCGCCCCGCCCCATCATCTGGGCTGCCGGCATCAGCCGCCTTTCCGGCGCCTTTGCCGAGATCGTGCCGGGCTTTGCCGACCGCGCAGACATCCGCATCATCGAAAAAGGCTTTGAGGCGGCGGCTGTCGCCGTCGAAGCCGCGGCGCGCGAGCGGCGGGTCGATGCAGTAGTTTCGGGCGGCGCCAATGGCGCCTACCTGCGACAGCACGTGTCCGTGCCGGTCATTCTGGTCAGGGTCACCGGGTTCGATGTCCTGAGCGCGCTCGCAACCGCGCGCCGGGTGTCCCCGCGTATTGCCCTGGTCACGCATGCCTCGGTCTATGCCGAACTGGCCGACTTCTGCCGCGCCTTCGACCTGGACATTCCGCTGCACACCTACCTGACCGGCTATGACGCCTCCACGCTGGTCCTGTCCTTGAAGACGGCGGGGACGGAAGTGGTAGTCGGCCCTGGCCTGGTGACTGACCTGGCCGACAAGGCCGGCATGACCGGCGTTTTTCTGTACTCGGGAAACTCGGTGCGCGCTGCCATGATCGACGCGATCGACGCTGCGCAAGCCATCCAGCGCGTCGACCGCAACCTGCGGTCACGGAACCGGCCGCGCGGCACCGCGACCCGCTACACGCTCGACGATCTGCTGGGCGACTCGCCGTCCATCGCTGCCGTGCGCACGCTGGCCCGGCGCTATGCGCAGGTCGATTCGACCGTGTTGATCCGCGGCGACAGCGGCACCGGCAAGGAAGTGATCGCTCAGGGGATGCATCACGCCAGTCCCCGGCACGCTTTTCCCTTCGTTGCCGTCAACTGCGCGGCGTTTCCGGAACCGCTGCTGGAAAGCGAGCTGTTCGGCTACCAGGAAGGCGCCTTCAGCGGCGCGAGCCGCGGTGGCAAGGTCGGCCTGATCGAAGCCGCCCACAACGGCACCCTGTTCCTGGATGAAATCGGCGACATGTCCCCTGCCCTGCAGGTCCGGCTGCTGCGCGTGCTGCAGGAACGCCAGGTCCTGCCGATAGGCGGGCTGGATCCGGTGCCGGTCAACGTCCGTGTCGTGGCCGCGACCCATCGGGATCTGCCGGCGAGGGTGGCCGAGGGCCTGTTCCGCGAGGACCTGCTGTTTCGGCTCAACATACTGCGGATCGATGTGGCGCCGCTGCGTGATCGGATGCAAGACGTTCCTGTCATCGCGGATGTCCTGTACGAGCGCATCCTGGGCCGGCTGAACGTGCCGGCGCAGCGGCTGCCGGAGTGGGTCCACGCCGCCTTGATGACCTACTCCTGGCCGGGCAATGTGCGGGAACTGGAGAATGTGCTGGAGCGCGTCGCGGTGCTGGGTGCAGGCGATGGCCCTGCCGCTGCGCGAGACGGCTCGGGCCAGGAAGCGTTGCGTCAGGCGATTCCAGAGATTTTCGGGTCAGCTTCCGTGGCGCTTGCAACCAGCACGCCCCCGGCAACCTACCCCTGCGGCAACGGCGTCGGCAGCGCCGCGCTTGCGCAGGTCTCCCGCCACAGTCAGGTCGCACATATCCATCGGGTGCTTGCCGACTGCAACGGCGACCGCGCCGCGGCCTGCCGGGTGCTGGGAATCAGCAGCACCACGTTGTGGCGGCGGCTGCGTGCTGCGACATGATGGTGTTGCGCAAATGCCAGGGCGGCGGCGTTTACCGCGTCCGCACGTAGTTGGCGATGCCTCTGAATGCCTTTTGGCGCAGCACCCGTCGCCCCCAACGTGATGAAGGCATCCGCCTCGCGCGCCAGCGTTTCGAATGTTTCCCGCATGGCAGCGCGGCGTGTCAGCCGCGCGCTCCAGGAAGTCACGCGGACTGTCGGTGCCCGTCTTCATGGACGAAAAAAAGCGCGGCGTCTTTCAACGCCGCGCTCTTGGCACGTCTTGTCGACCGCTACCGATGCATGCGGCAGTCCGTTGGCCGCATGCGCCGATCCGCCGTTGATCCGTTTGTTAGCGTCCGAAAATCGTCGCGGCGATCACACCGGTCGCCAGGCCGATCAGGAAGTAATCGGCGCCAACGGCCACCCATTGCTGGCCGCGCTGTGGCGGCGGCAGGCGGTGCGCACGCCAGTCGTTGACGTAGTACTGACGCGTCCGATAGTCATACGGCAGGCGCTCTCCCCGGTTCCAGTGACGTGGGGCGGGACCGCGATAGTCCGAATGCCTGCCGTTCCAGTCCCGGTCGGGGCCGCCGCGCGCACCCGGATGACCTTGCGGGCCCCGGTCATGTTTCTGCCCGTGGCCCTGCGGCGGACCGCCGCGATGATCCGGACCATTCCCGCGCCCTTGCGCCGACACGCCGACCGAAGCCACCAGCAAGGTGCTGGCCAGCAAGCTGCTAATGATGCGGTGTTTCATGAGACCCCTCCTAGGGAAAGGACCGCCGGATCACGGAAGTGCTAGCTGCACCCCTCACGTCCCACGGTCGAGCACCCCGATTACACCCCAGCCATGGCGGCGCGGCGCACCGTATGTAACCGGACGCCTCGAAATCGCCAGGATGAAACCCTGGGATTACACCTGTGGAGAAATTCAGCAGAAAACGCGAGACGCAAAAAAGCCGCGGTCGGCTTGCGCCGGCGCGGCTTTCTTGTTCACGAAGTCCCGGAGGGCTGGCTGGCCTGACGACCTTAAGCCATGCGCCAACAGGGCACTTCGTTGAGCCTGTCGATTACGACAGCTTGCCCCACAGGTAGGCAACTGCCGCCACCACGGCGACCGACGTGATCGGGCGTGCGCGGATGGTCTCCGTTGCGCTCTGCAGTGCTTCAGCCACGGCATCACGATGTTCGTCGATCAGTTCCGATGCGGTCTCTTTCGCCTTGCGGGTCACTTCCGTAGCCTTGCTGGCTGCGTCGTTGATCGCACCTTCGACGGAATCTGCACCTGCCGATACTGCGTCCTTGGCCTTTCCTGCCGTTGCATCTGCGCTCATCTCGTGCTCCTTGTGCGAAAAAAATAGAATTCGTTGAATCGAGCAATGATTATTCGGCCGGCCCTTGCCCGGCACAAGTCACCGCTCGTATCCAACGATGACCAATGTGCTTGTCTGCATGCGCCCATTCAACGGCGGCAAGCGCGCGCTTGCAGGGCCTCGCACCCGCAGCCGTCTCTTATCGGCAAAGATGAACCATGACAAGTTCGTTACGTGTTGCAGGGTGTTGTTGCGCGTTGCGCGCCAGAAGACGCCGCAGCGGCATAAAAAACCGCCGGCTTGCACCGGCGGTATGCTGCTGAGCGTTCCCTGACGCGGTCGTTCAGCGGCCGCCCATCATGTCCTGGATACGGCCGTTCGATGCGTTGACCAGATAGAAGTCTGCTCCCACACCTACCCAGCGATGCTCACGGGGCGGCGCCGATAGCTTGAAGCTCTTCCAGTCGTCGATCACGTACTGCTTGCTGCGATAGTCCACCGGCAGCTGGTCGCGCTTGTTCCAGCGCGGTGGCGGCGGACGGTTGCCCCGCGGTCCCTGATCCTGGGGACGCTGCACTTCATTCCCACGCATATCGCCACCCCTGCGCGCGGGGGGTTGGTGGTGGTTTCATTACCGCAGAGCCGAAAACCGTCAGCTTGAAACGCCGCGCTAACAGGTGCGCGATAACACATACATCGCTGTCGCCAAACTGACGGCAGGCGACTCGCTTGTTGTGAAAGTGAGCCCACGAGCGGACCAATATTCACTGACCGCGCGGGCCAATGCGCTCGGTCGCGCGCCCGCCGAATCAAGACGCGTGCTGCTCCAGCAAGGCCACAATGGCGTCCAGTTCCTGCTTGGCCGACTCCACCTGTCTGGCTGCGTCGCGATAGGCCATGCACGACGCCGCGTCAAAGCCCGCTTCGCGTGCCTTGCTGAAGGCCTCAAAGTATTGATGCGACGAACTTGCCCAGGTGCGCAGCGCGTTGAGTTGCCGGTTTTCCATGATGATGACCCCCTTCCTCCAGGCGTGAGAATACCAAGAGATTGCTGCATTCGTAATCAAGCCAGCGTGCGCTGTGTTTAATTTGAATCGGGTATGTTGAATCGCCCATTTATGGTCAATCGCCCGTTTATGGTCAATCGCCCGTTTACATTGAACCGCCAAGCGCTGCGATCCAGAATCAAAACGCAGGCGCGTTGCCATAATGAATCCAGACAAACACAAAACAAAAAGCCCGCCGGAATAAACCAGCGGGCTTTCATTACTACATACTGCAAATTAAATGGTCGGAACGGCGGGATTCGAACTCGCGACCCCTTGCACCCCATGCAAGTGCGCTACCAGGCTGCGCTACGCTCCGAACAGAAAAAGATTATAGCAGGATTTCTGATTACTTCAACGCGCTGCCCAGCATTTGTGAAATATCGGCCAGTTCGGCGCGGATCGCAAGCAGATCACCTTCAGTGATCGCGTACGTGACCTCGACGGGCTCGTCTTCACGCTCATTGGCGCGGGAGTCATCAAGGCGATTGCGGGCGCCGCTGATCGTAAAGCCTTCTTCATACAGCAGCTCGCGAATGCGGCGGATCAGCAGCACTTCATGGTGCTGGTAGTAGCGGCGGTTGCCGCGACGTTTGATGGGTTTGAGTTGCGTGAACTCCTGCTCCCAGTAGCGCAGCACGTGCGGCTTGACGCCGCAGAGGTCGCTGACTTCACCGATGGTGAAGTATCGCTTGGCGGGGATGGGAGGGAGAACGACCGGCGTTTCAATGCGCGCCATAGTACCTCTCAGGACTGGCTCTGCTCGCGCAGAGCGACTTGCTCAACCATGCTTTTCAGCTTCTGGCTGGCGTGGAACGTGACGACGCGGCGTGCCGCGATAGGAATGGCTTCGCCCGTTTTGGGATTGCGTCCGGGGCGCTGCGGTTTGTTCCGAACCTGGAAGTTGCCGAAGCCCGACAGCTTGACCATGTCGCCACGCTCGAGGGCGTCGCGAATTTCCTCAAAGAACGTTTCCACCATGTCTTTGGCTTCACGTTTGTTGAGGCCGACCCGCTCGAACAACAGGTCGGCGAGTTCGGCTTTGGTCAGTGTGCGGGAATCGTCGGCGACAGCGACAGCGCCCGCAGGCGCGTCGAAGTCTTCGTTGGGATCAAACACATCGGAAGCAAGAGAATGCATAGGTAAAGATTCGGAACTCAGGTTACACCCGAAGTCTCGCACCATGCGCGGCACCCAATGCGTCGCGAATACGTGTGAGACATCCTTCGACGCGCGCGTCATCCAGGGTCACGGAAGTATCCTGCAGCCGGAATCGGAAGGCAAGGCTTTTTTCCTTTGTTGACAAGGACTTATCTCGCCAAACATCGAAAATGCGTGCATCTTTCACGACCGCCAATTCCGGCTCTGCAGCGCAGGTTGCGGCGATCGTGTCGAGCAGTTCCTGCGCCAGAACCGACTCGTCCACCCACAGCGCCAGGTCTCGCGTGACCACCGGCTGGCGCGAGATCTCGACCAGTTCCGGCAGCGGACGCGCCGCCACGGCATCGGCATCCAGTTCGAAAACGACCGGCGCATGCGGCAGTTCTGCCTTGTGCGCCCACTGGGGATGCAACTCGCCGATCCAGCCGACCGCGTGGCCATCCAGCAGGATGCGGGCGCTGCGGCCCGGATGCAGCGCGGGGTGCGATGCCGGTTCAAACCTGACGGGCTGATGCGAGGCGCCCGCCAGCAGCGCTTCGACATCGGCCTTCACGTCGAAGAAGTCGGTCTGGCGCGTGGCAGCGCCCCACTGTTCCTCTACCGCCGGTCCATACGCGAGCCCGCTCAGGCGCATCGGCTGGCACACGCCGGCCACGGTCAGGTCGCCGGCCTGCACGGACGCATCGCGCCAGAACACCCGGCCAAGCTCGAACACCCGCACGCGGGACATTTTGCGGTTCAAGTTGTATTGCGCGTTGGCGACCAGGCCACCGATCAGGCTGCTGCGCATGACCGACAGCTGGCTGGCGATCGGATTGAGCAGGCGGATGGGATCGGCGTTGCCTGCGTAGTCCTTCTCCCAATCGGCTTCAACGAAACTGAAGTTCACCACTTCCTGGAAGTCCAGGTCGGCCATCCGGTTGCGCAGCGCGTGGAAGGACCGGCGATTTTCCGGCAAGGCGCGGACTTCGGCGCGCGCCATGGGCGGCACGTCGGGAATGCGCTCGAAGCCGTAGACCCGCGCGATTTCCTCGATGAGGTCTTCTTCGATCTCGAGGTCGAAGCGGAAGGACGGCGGCGTGACGACAAAGGCGCCCTCTTCCCGCTCGAAGCGCAGCCCCAGCCGCGTGAAGATCGCAGCAATCTCGTCTTCGGGCACCTGCACGCCCAGCACCTTGTGGCAGCGCGCGACACGCAGGCGCACGGGCTTGCGCTCAGGCAAGGCCACGGTCTGCTCGTCGATCGGGCCGACGTCGCCGCCACACACGTCCACGATCAGGCGGGTCAGGTATTCCAGTTCTTCGGTGATGTGTTCGAAGTCCACGCCGCGCTCGAACCGGAAGCTGGCATCGGAACTGAAATTGAATTTGCGCGCGCGGCCGGCAATGGCGTCCGGGAACCAGAACGCGGCTTCCACAAAGATGTTCGTCGTGGTCAGGCTGACCGATGTCGACTCGCCCCCCATGATGCCGGCCAGGCTTTCGACGCCCTGGTCATCGGCAACGACGCCCACTGTCTCGTTCAGCTCGACCGTCTGGCCGTTCAGCAGCAGCAGGCTTTCGCCCGGCTTGCCCCAACGCACGTCCAGGCCGCCATGCACCTTGTCCAGGTCGAACACATGCGACGGCCGGCCCATTTCAAGCATCACGTAGTTGGAGATGTCCACCAATGCCGAGATCGAGCGCTGCCCTGCCCGCTCCAGGCGCTGCTTGATGTAGTCCGGCGTGGGCGCATCGGCGCGCACGTTGCGGATGACGCGTCCGGCAAAACGGCCGCACAGGTCCGGCGCGCTGATGCGCACCGGCAGGCGCTCGTCCAGCGTGACCGGCACGGGTGTCCAGGTCGGGCGATTCAGTGGCGTGTCGGTCAGGGCCGAGACTTCGCGGGCGACGCCCAGGATGGACAGGCAGTCCGCCTTGTTCGGCGTCAGCTTGAGCGTGATCAGGGTGTCGTCCAGGCCAAGCCAGTCGCGCACCGATTGGCCGACCGGCGCGTCAACGCCCAGGTCGATCAGGCCGGCATGGTCCTGGGACAGGCCCAGTTCGCGCGCCGAGCACAACATGCCGGCCGACTCCACGCCGCGCATCTTGGCCACGCCAATGGTGATATCGCCCGGCAGCGTGGCGCCGACCGTGGCCAGTGCCACCTTCATGCCTTGCGCCACGTTGGGCGCGCCGCACACGATCTGCAGCGGCGCCGCGGCGCCGGTGTCAACGGTGCACACGCGCAGCTTGTCGGCGTTGGGATGCGGTTCAAGATGCGTGACGTGCGCAACCACGACGCCTGAAAACGGCGGCGCGACCGGGGCCAGGTCTTCGACTTCCAGGCCCGCCATCGTCAGCGTATGCGCGAGATCGGCGGTGGACAGGGCCGGGTCGGTCATCGACCGCAGCCAGGATTCTGGGAATTGCATAGCAGCGTATACCTTCGTTCAGTTGAACTGCTTCAGAAAGCGCAGATCGCCTTCGAAGAACTGGCGCAGGTCATTGACCCCATAGCGCAACATGGTCAGGCGCTCGAGGCCGGAGCCGAACGCAAAGCCGATATACCGCTCGGGATCAAGCCCGAAATTGCGCACCACCGACGGGTGCACCTGGCCCGAACCGGAAATCTCCAGCCAGCGCCCCTTGTTGGGACCGGTGGTGAACATCATGTCGATTTCGGCCGACGGTTCGGTAAACGGGAAGAACGAAGGACGAAAGCGCAGCACCAGGTCGTCCGTCTCGAAGAAGGCCCGCAGGAAGTCGGTATAGACGCCCTTCAGATCAGCGAACGAGATGTCTTCGGCGATCCACAGGCCTTCGACCTGATGGAACATGGGCGAATGCGTCGCGTCGCTATCGACACGGTAGGTCTTGCCCGGCGCGATGACCTTGATCGGCGGCTTGTTCATGCGTGCATACCGCACCTGCATCGGGCTGGTATGAGTGCGCAGCAGCAGCGGCAGGCCCTTTTCGTCTTTCATGTCGACGTAGAAGGTGTCCTGCATGGAACGCGCCGGGTGGTTTTCCGGGTTGTTCAGCGCCGTGAAGTTGGTCCAGTCGTTTTCGATCTCGGGGCCATCGGCCACATCGAAACCGATTGAACGGAAGATGGCTTCGACCCGTTCCCAGGTGCGGATGACCGGGTGGATGCCACCCGTGCCGCGGCCGCGGCCTGGCAAGGTGACGTCGATCGTTTCTTCGGCCAGGCGCGCAGCGAGCTTGGCGTCGGCCAGCGCCTGGCGGCGGGCGTTCAGCAGGTTCTCGATGGACGTCTTGGCGACGTTGATCCGGGCGCCTTCGCTGCGCTTTTCTTCAGGCGAAAGCGAGGCCATGCCCTTCAGCAGCGCGGTCAGGGCACCCTGCTTGCCCAGGAAGCGGGCCTTTTCGTTTTCCAGCGCAGCGGGGTCGGCCGCGGCGGCAAATGCCTCGCCGGCTTGGCGTATCAGGTCGTCCAGATTCTGGGACATGGCGGATTCGTTCAAATAGGGAAAAAAGGAAGGCGCACGTTCGGCGGCGCGGACACGGCGGCGGAAACGCAAACGGGGCTTCCTGAGAAGCCCCGTTCGGGTAGCGTGCACGCGTGAATGCGCACTGCCTGGTTCAGATCGCCGGCGGAATCGCCGCAGGGCGAAGCGCCGGCGGAATCAGCCTCAGGCGGCCAGGGCGTTCTTGACTTGCGTCACGATGGCAGCAAAACCCGCCTTGTCGTGCACAGCCAGGTCAGCCAGGACCTTGCGATCGAGGTCGATCGACGCCTTTTTCAGGCCAGCGATGAACACGCTGTACGTCACGCCGTGCTCGCGCACAGCGGCGTTGATACGCGTGATCCAGAGTGCGCGGAACGTGCGCTTCTTGGCGCGACGGTCACGATACGCATACTGGCCAGCACGCATGACAGCTTGCTTGGCGATACGGAACACATTGCCACGACGGCCACGATAGCCCTTGGCAAGGTCGATGACTTTCTTGTGACGGGCCCTTGCGGTTACCCCACGTTTGACTCTAGGCATATAAAAACTCCAATCTAAGCGGCTGAGGGGTTAGGCGTACGGCAACATTGCCCGGACGGATTTCACGTCGGCCTTGGCGACCTCGGCGGAACCACGCAGCTGGCGCTTGGTCTTGGTCGTTTTCTTGGTCAAAATGTGGCGCTTGAACGCCTGACCACGTTTGATCGTACCGCCTGGGCGGACGACAAAGCGCTTGGAGGCGCTTTTCTTCGATTTCATCTTAGGCACGATGAGACTTTCCTGTTGTTTACATGCTCACGGGTGGACCCACCAACGAACGGTGAGGCACTTGATGACCCGCATTCACTTGTTATGACCACTGTCCGGAAACGCACCGCAGGCAAGGTAGCAACGCCTGAAAGAAGAACTCAGGCAGTTCCAACACCCTCACACTCTGGATTTAAAAGCGCCCGGAACGCGTGGTTTTGCCCGAAATCACGTAAAAGCGATTCCGGGCAGCCAAAGAGTATACCGCGTTATTCGCCGGAAGGCTTGCCTGCCGGCACGACCTTTTTCTTTGGAGACAGCACCATGACCATCTGCCGACCTTCCAGCTTGGGCATGGCTTCGACGATTGCCGTATCCAGCAAGTCGTCGCGAACCCGTTCCAACACCCGCATGCCGAGTTCCTGGTGGGCCATTTCACGGCCGCGGAAGCGCAGCGTGACCTTGGCCTTGTCGCCTTCTTCAAGGAACCGCTTCAGGTTACGCAGTTTGACCTGGTAATCGCCTTCATCGGTACCCGGACGGAATTTGACTTCCTTGACCTGGATGATCTTTTGCTTGAGCTTGGCTTCGTGCTGACGCTTCTGCTCCTGGTACTTGAATTTGCCGAAATCCATCAGGCGGCAGACCGGAGGCTGCGCGGTGGGGGCAATTTCTACCAGGTCGACGTCGGCTTGCTCGGACAGCCTGACTGCTTCGGCGATCTTGACGATGCCAAGCGCTTCACCGTCGACTCCAATCAGGCGCACCTCTGGTACGTTGATTTCACCATTGATGCGATTCGGCTTGTCGGTTGCGATGTTTGAAACTCCTAATTTGATTGAGTGACCATGCGGCGCGAGTGCAGCGTCGGCGCGTGCTCGACGCTGCTGCCCCGCCGTGGGGATCCGTTACGGGCCGTGTCCGGTTACTTCGGAGCGGCGGGCAGATCCAGATTGCGGCGGTCGGAGACGTCGGTTGCGAGCCGGGATGCGAAGGCATCGATAGGCATGACACCCAGATCGACGCCACCCCGGGCGCGCACAGCCACTGAAGCAGCCTGCGCTTCCTTGTCGCCTACTACGAGGATATAAGGAATTTTTTGCAGACTGTGCTCACGGATTTTATAGGTGATTTTCTCGCCGCGCAAATCCGAATTGACGCGGAACCCCTGCTTTTTCAGATTGTCGGCCACGCTTTTGGCGTAGTCCGCCGACGAAGCCGAGATATTCACCACCACGGCCTGGGTCGGCGCAAGCCACGGCGGCATGGCGCCCGAGTAGTGCTCGATCAGCATGCCGATGAAGCGCTCGAACGATCCAAGGATCGCCCGGTGAAGCATCACGGGCACCAGGCGCTGGTCGTTCTGGTCGACGTATTCGGCGCCCAGACGGCCCGGCATGGAAAAGTCGACCTGGATCGTGCCGCACTGCCAGTGGCGGCCGATCGCATCCTTCAGGGTGTATTCGATCTTCGGACCGTAGAACGCGCCTTCTCCGGGCGTGATGTCGAACTCGCAACCCGAGCGGCGCAGGCTTTCGATCAGCGCGTGTTCGGCCTTGTCCCAGCTTTCGTCCGAACCGATCCGGTTTTCCGGACGCGTCGCCACCTTGTACAGGATCTCGCCAAAGCCGAAATCGCGGTACACGCTCTGCAGCAGCGACGTGAAGGCCACGCACTCGTCCAGGATCTGGTCATCGGTACAGAAGATGTGACCGTCGTCTTGCGTAAAGCCGCGCACACGCATCATGCCGTGCAAGGAACCCGAGGGCTCGTTGCGGTGGCACTGGCCGAACTCGCCATACCGCAGCGGCAGGTCGCGGTACGAATGCAGGTTGGACTTGAAGATCTGCACGTGACCCGGGCAGTTCATCGGCTTTAGCGCGTAGTAGCGATTCTCGGATTCCGTCGTGAACATGTTGTCACGGTAGTTATCCCAGTGGCCGGTCTTTTCCCACAACGAACGGTCCAGGATCTGCGGCGCCTTGACTTCCTGGTAGCCGTTGTCACGGTACACGCTGCGCATGTACTGCTCGACGTTCTGCCAGATCGTCCAGCCCTTGGGGTGCCAAAAGATCAGGCCCGGCGCTTCTTCCTGGAAATGGAACAGGTCAAGCTCGCGGCCCAAACGGCGGTGATCCCGCTTTTCGGCTTCTTCCAGCTGATGCAGGTACTGGTCCTGGTCTTCTTTTTTGGCCCAGGCCGTGCCGTAGATCCGCTGCAGCATTTCGTTCTTGCTGTCGCCGCGCCAGTAGGCGCCAGCCACCTTCATCAGCTTGAAGACCTTCAGCTTGCCGGTGGTCGGCACGTGCGGGCCGCGGCACAGGTCCAAAAAATCGCCTTCGCGATACAGCGTGATGGGCTGGTCGGCCGGAATGGACGAGATGATCTCGGCCTTGTACTTTTCGCCGATCGAATTAAAGAAGGCCACCGCGTCGTCGCGCTTCCATTCTTCGCGGGTGACCGGCTCGTCTTTCTTGGCGAGCTCGACCATCTTGGCTTCGATGGCGGTCAGGTCTTCGGGCGTGAACGGGCGCGAATACGAAAAATCGTAGTAGAAGCCATTGTCGATGACCGGGCCGATCGTCACCTGGGCCGACGGGTACAGCAACTTGACCGCGTAGGCGAGCAAGTGCGCCGTCGAATGGCGGATGGTATCGAGCCCGTCGGCGTCCTTGGCGGTCACGATCGCCAGCCTGGCGTCACGGTCGATGGTGAAGCTGGTGTCGACCAGGCGCGACTCGCCGTCGTCAAGCGTGACCCGCCCCGCCAGCGCAGCCTTGGCCAAGCCGGCGCCGATCGACGCAGCCACTTCGCCCACGGTCACCGGACCGGGAAACTCACGCTGGGAGCCGTCGGGCAGCGTTACCTGAATCATGACAAACCTCGAAAGAGAAAGCGGTAGTGGGAACAGCCAGGGGTACAGCACCGGTGCAAGACGCAGGGCGCAGTACAGACCGCGCGATGCGAAACCATTGGACGAAAAAAAAGCGGCCATGGCCGCGTTTCATTTCCGATTCTGCAAGGACCCCGATGTGGTCGGGACAATCAACAACAGCCCTCAGAAAAACCAGCGCGACTAGGCGACGATTTCTCTGCGAGTAGTTCGTGCGCAGTGCACATCAAACTTAAGCGCTTCGACTTCAAGTGCTTCAATCAAGACAGAACGCATGTTCCGGCATTTCCTGAGTATCCGGCAGAATGATTTGCCGGTTCCGAGAATATCTGTGGACATTCTCTGGAGATTCAAGCTGGACGTTGACTCACAATCGAATCGCACGGTGTTTATGCGACCAACCTACACACACATACTCAGCTTGAAGGGAAATAACTGGTAGGCAGTACTGGGTTCGAACCAGCGACCTCTTCGATGTCAACGAAGCGCTCTAACCAACTGAGCTAACCGCCTGCAGCAGCAACGAATGAAACTATAACCTAATTAATATCGGCTTGTCAAAGTGCTGACGCTAGGAGAATTCATTCATTGCCTCGCTTCCCGCGACGCGCGCTTCGTGCATCGACGCCTGACCCAGCAGCCACGCGGAAAACGCAGCAATCGCCGCGTCGCCCTCCCGGTGATGCTCATAAACGATCACATAGGGCTCGGACGGCGCCAGCGCATGCGCAAATGGCGCCACGAGTCGACCGGACGCCAATTCTTCCTCCATCAGGACGCGGGGCGCCATGGCCACGCCCAATCCGTCGAGCGCAGCTTCAAGCGCCAGATAGGTGTGATCGAAGCTGACGGTTGCCGATGGAATCAGCGATGAGGCACGCGCGTACGTCTGCCAATGCCCCCAGTCATCGGGCCGCATGTCGGCGGTCAGCCACGTCTGGCCCGCCAGCACCGACAAGGCTTCCCCGGACAGAGCGCCGCCCCGCTCGCACAAGGTCACTCCCTTGAATCGTGTGGCGATGCTCGGCGCACACATCGGGGTGACCGACTCCTGCATGAACGGCAAGCCATGGCGCTGCGGATGACGGTTTGCTCCGCGCCGAATGACGACATCAACCCCTGGGGGCCATACGCCGTTCTGCTCCCGCCGGTTGTTGAGACGGATTCCGATCTCGGGATGCAGGCGCAGAAAGCTCGTGAGCCGGGGGACCAGCCAGTGCAGGGTCAAGGTCGGCGGTGCACTGACGACCAGTTGCGCGGCCTCGGGCAGGGGCAACGGTGCAATGCGTCCGATCGCCTCCGCAACCTGGTCCAAGGCAGGGCTGACCGCTTCGAGCAGTCCGCGGCCCGCGGCCGTCAACCCCAGCCGGCGTGCGCTGCGGTCGAACAGCGCCACCCCCATCCAGCTTTCCAGGTTCGCCAATTGTTTGCTCACGGCGCCGTGCGATACGCACAGCTCGTTGGCGGCCGGCACGACGCCCCCCAGGCGCGCCGCTGCCTCGAAGGTCTTGAGGCTGTTCAGGGGCGGTAAGCGGCGCATGGTTCCTTTTCCTCACATCAACCCGGAAATCTATTCGCTGGAGCGCGACCGCCGCCCTGCCTAGAATCACCGCAACTGGCCAACGACAGGCAGAGCCAGAACCCCATCATAGTTCCGGAGACTGCTCATGCTTTCCCACCTGCTCTCCCGCGCCCAGGTCATTGTCTTCACGACCTTGGCAACCGCGATCGCCTTTGCCGCTCCCCTGGTCCACGCCGCAGACGCCTACCCTTCCCGTCCCATCCGGCTCATCGTCCCATTCGAGCCGGGCGGCAGCACTGACCTGACCGCGCGGATCACGGCACAGCACATGAGCGAACGCCTGGGACAAAGCATCGTCGTCGAGAACAAGGCGGGCGCGGGGGGCAATATCGGCACGGACGCCGTCGCAAAGAGCAAGCCGGATGGCTACACCCTGCTCTGGGCGAACGTCGCACCGGTCGCCATCAATCCCCACCTGTACGCCAAAATGCCCTACGACGCCGTGAAGGACCTGGCGCCGGTGGGTCTGGCGACCGTGTTCCCCAACGTGCTTGTGGTGAAAGCGGCGTTCCCCGCGGACACCCTTGCGCAGTTCGTCTCCAGATCCAAAGGCGAGCTCAAAGGCCTGACATACGGCTCGGCGGGCAATGGCAGTTCGACGCACCTGGCGGCGGAATGGCTCAAGACGGAACTTGGCGCCAATTGGCTGCATGTGCCCTACAAGGGCGGCGGGCCTGCCCTGCTCGCTGTCGCCGCGGGCCAGGTCGACATGTACTTCAGCAGCGTGCCGGCCGCCCTGCCCTATATCAAGAACGGCACATTGAAAGCCATCGGCGTCACCAGCCTGAAGCGTGCGCCTTCCTTGCCGGACGTACCCACCATCGCAAGCGCCGGCCTTCCCAACTACGAAGCCTTGAACTGGAATGGCATGATGGCGCCGGCGGGCACGCCCGTGGCGGTACTCGACAGGCTCAGTACGGCCATGCGCGAGACGCTGGAGTCAGAGGCCGTACGCACCAAACTGACCGCCCAGGGCGCTGAACCGTCGCCCACCACTCGTGAGGCTTTCGCAGCCTATCTGGTCTCGGAAAGCACCAAGTGGGGCCGGATCGCCAAGCTCGCCAACGCCAGGATCGAGTGATGGCAGGCGTTGGAACCAATGCGGTGTGGCACAGCGAAGCGGTTATCGATGCCATCGCCGACTTCGTGGTCGCCCCCGTCGCCTGGCCCGACCCCACGCTGGACACCACACGGCTTTGTCTGGTCGATGCCGTTGGCTGCGCGATCGGCGCGGTCGGCGACCCGGACTGCGCCCGGCTGCTGAGTCCGCTTTTTTCGCCTGCGCCGGGATGGGAGATGGTTCCCATACCCGGGACCGCTTGGCGGCTCGATCCCGTCACGGCAGCCTTCGACATCGGTTGCGCGATACGTTGGCTCGACTTCAGCGACACCAGTTTTGTGGGCGGCCATCCGTCGGACAACCTGGGGGCGATCCTGGCAGCCGCGTGCTACGGCAGCCGGGCGCGTCAGCGCCAGGGGCTGCCGCCGCTCACGCTGCGCGACGTGCAGGACGCCATGATCAAGGCCTACGAGATCCAAGGCCGCCTTGCCCAAGCCAACCGTTTCGACCACCCTGCGGTCGGGCTCGACCATGTCATTGGCGTCAAGATCGCGTCCACGGTGGTCGCCACCCACCTGCTGGGCGGGGACGCACAGGCGATTCGCCGTGCGCTCAGCAACGCTTTCCTGGATGGCCAGGCGTTGAACGCCTATCGGCACACGCCCAATGCCGGCACACGCAAAGGCTGGGCAGGCGGGGATGCCTGCGCGCGAGCCATCTGGCTTGCGCTGCGCACGCTGCAGGGCGAAATGGGTTACCCGCAGCCGCTGTCCGCGCCGGTGTGGGGCTTTGAAGCGGTACACCTTGGCGGACGCCCGGTGGCCCTGGCGCAGCCGCTGGGCCACGGCGTCATGGACGGGGTCATCTTCAAGCTGTCACCCTGCCAGCGCAACGCAAGCACGGCGCTAGAAAGTGCCGCGATGCTGCGGCCATGGCTGGCGGATCGACTGGACGACATCGCGACGATACGCATCTACACCCACGATGAAGTGATGCGACGCATCAACAAGACCGGTCCGCTCACCACGCGCGCCGCGCGCGACCATTCGCTTCAGTACATCGTCGCCACTGCCTTGCTCAAGGGCGCGGTACATAGCGAGGACTACAGCGACGAGAGCGCCAGCGACCCGCGTATCGACGCGCTGCGCGACAAGATGGAAGTCATCGAAGACCCGGCGTATACCGCCGGCCATCACGACCCGGCAAGAGTGAGCTGTGCCAATGCCGTGCAGATCGTGTTGCGTTCAGGTGAGACCTCGAACCGGGTCGAGACGCTGTACCCGATGGGAGACCCGACGCGACGGGCCGAATGCCTGCCGCGCCTGCTCGAGAAGTTTGCCGGGCTGACGGCCAGATACTGGTCCGAGCCGCAGCGCGCCCAGGTGTTGGCAGGCCTGAGTCACCAGGCGGCCATGACGTCCATCAACGTTGAAGACTGGCTCGACGGCCTTGCCGCGGGCCCTGACAGCCCGACGGGCTGGCCCTTTGCAATCGTCTAACGCCGGGATACCTCGACCACCCCCACGACATCACGAATGCCCGCCAATGCCTTGTTCAGGTGCTCGGCATTGCCCACCTCGGCCGTGAACACCATTCTTGCCTGCAACTGCCGGCTTTGGGTGTTCACGCCAATCACGTTGATGCGCTGGCGCGCGAAGACTTCGGAGATATCGCGCAGCAGGCCATGACGGTCGGCGGACATGACGACAATGTCGACCGGATAGACGGCGTCGCGGGTGTCGCCCCAGGTGACGTCGATGATACGTTCGCGTTCGCGGTCGGCCAGCGCCAGGAAGCTCTTGCAGTCGCGGCGGTGGATGGACACGCCGCGGCCGCGCGTGACGAAACCGGAGATCAGGTCGGGCGGCGCCGGGCGGCAGCATTTGGCCAGCTGGGTCATCAGCGAGTCCACGCCCACGACCAGCACGCCGCTCTTCCCAGCATGGGCCGGGCTTTCGGACAGGCTGGGGCGATTGAGCGCCGCCAGTTCGATCTCGGGCTCGACCGTGGGCGTCTCGAACGCCGACCCCACCTGGCGCAGGCCGAATTCGTCTTTGGCAATGGCCACGTACAGGTCATCGGCGCAGGCGAACCCCAGCTGCTGGGCCAGTTGCTCAAGATTGGTCGCGGTCTTGCCCAGGCGTTGCAGCTCTTTGTCGAGCATGCCCTGACCCTGGGCGATCCGTTGCTGGATGTCGATGGCGTTGAACCATGCGCGCACCTTGGCGCGCGAGCGCTGGCTGGCAAGGTAGGCCAGTTGCGGATTCAGCCAGTCGCGCGACGGGCCGCCCGATTTGGTCGTGATGACTTCGACGGTCTGCCCGGTGATCAGGCGGGTGTTGAGCGGGACCATCACGCCGTCGACGCGCGCGCCGCGGCAGCGATGCCCCAGGTCGGTATGCACCTGGTAGGCAAAGTCGACCGGCGTCGCGCCCGACGGCAGTTCGATCACGCGGGCCTGCGGGGTCAGCACATAGATGTTGTCGTCAAGCTGGTCGAGCGCGGTCGCGCCCAGGGTCTCGTCGACCTGCACGTCGCTTTTCCACGCCAGCAGCTGCCGGATCCACGACAGCTTGCGGTCGTATTCGGAATCGGCGCTGACATTGCCGCCCTTGGCGCCCGCTTCCTTGTAGCGCCAGTGGGCCGCCATCCCGAACTCGGCGAACTGGTGCATTTCTTCGGTGCGGATCTGCACTTCGAACGGCCGGCCGTCGTCGTCATACACGACCGTATGCAAGGACCGGTAGCCGTTGGGCTTGGGCCGCGATATGTAGTCGTCGAATTCATTGGGCACCGGTGTCCACAGGTTGTGGACCAGGCTGAGCGCCGTATAGCAGGTGCGGATGTCGTCGACGATAATGCGCAGCGCCCGCAGATCGAACAGGCTGGCGAAATCCATGCGCTTGTTGCGCATCTTGTTCCAGATGCTGTAGATGTGCTTGGGCCGGCCGGTGACCTCGCCTGCAATGCCCGCCGCAGCCAGCGCGGCCGATACCCGGGTGACCGCCTGATTGATGAAAAGCTCGCGTTCAACCCGCTTTTCTTCGAGCAGGCGGGCAATTTCCTTGTAGCGCACGGGCTCAAGGAAACGAAAGGCCAGGTCTTCCATTTCCCACTTGATCTGCCAGATGCCCAGGCGGTTGGCCAGCGGCGCGTACAGCTCCAAGGTCTCGCGCGCAACGGACTCTTCCAGCGGCAACTTGCTTTGCGCGTGCCAGCGCAGGGTCTGCAGGCGCGACGCCAGGCGCATCAGCACGATGCGCAAGTCGGCCGCCATGGCAAGCAGCATCTTGCGCAGCATTTCGGACTGCGCGCCGCTGCCGGCGGAAGAATCGCTGGCGTCACGCGTGACCTGCCCCAGCCGGATCAGCGCGCGAAAGCCGTGCACCAGCCGGCCGATCTCGGCGCCGAAGCGCAGCGTGACCGGGTCCTTGCTTGGGTTGGCGTTGACTTCACGGTTGCCGACCGCGGTGGCAAGCATGGCCGCCATGCGGGTGTGGACGTCCACCTGCAGGCCGGACAGGATGGCGACCACCCCTGCGGCATGGCCGGCCAGCGACTCTTCGCCCACCACCCCGTCGCGCTCGAAACGGGGCAAGGCCCACGCCAGCGCCTGACGAAGCTCTTCCTGCGCATCGAACGACAGACCGTCGTTGGCGACGAGATTCCACGCGTCCCCGAAGTGGGACATCACGGCAGAAGAAGCTTGAAGGGTGGTATCGCTCATCGTCATACACTTTAAATCGCGCAGGGTTGCAAGGGTGCGACCACTGCCTTTCAGACCCGGGAACCACACATCATGTTGGGATGGATTTTTGGCCGCGGTGCGTCGACGACGCAGGTGGCTCAGGTACAGGCACGCATTACACCCGAATTATGGACCCAAACGGTCCGTGGGCATGGGTTTCTGGCCCGGTTGAGCCAATCGGAAACGGAAGAGCTGAAATCGCGTTGCGCCTGGTTCCTTGCCAGCAAATCGATGACCGGCGCCGGTGGTTTCGTGCTGGATGATGCGACCTGCCTATCGATCGCGGTCCAGGCCTGCCTGCCCATCCTCAAGCTCGATCCCCTGCTGTACCACGGCTGGAACGAAATCATCGTCTACCCGGCCGGTTTCCTGATTCCCCGAGAGGAAATGGATGAAGACGGCGTGGTGCACGAGTACGTGCAGGAGGCCGCCGGCGAAGCCTGGGACGGGGGACCGGTCGTGCTGTCATGGGAAGACGCCGCGCCACGCGAGGCCGACCTGGACACCGAGGGCGAGCCCACCCATGCCTTCAATGTGGTGGTGCATGAGTTCGCGCACAAGCTGGACCTGATCGATGGCGAGCCCGACGGCATGCCTGCGCTCGACGCCCATCCAGACCTGCGGCCGCGAGCATGGCAGCAGGTGATAACGGCAAGTTATGAGGCGTTCAATGACCAGCTCGACGCCATCGAAGCAGCGATCCCGGACAATGTGGACCCGGAGTCCGACGAGGCCGACGCCTGGTATGGGCAGTTGCCGATGGACCCGTATGCGGCGACCGACATCGCCGAATTCTTTGCGGTCAGCTCGGAAGCGTTCTTTGTCAGGCCGGCGCCGCTGCGGGCGGCGTACCCGGACTGGTATGCGCTGCTGGCGGCCTATTACCGGCAAGACCCGCTGGGCGGGTCCCGCCCGTAACCTGCCGATCACTGCATTCAGATCGCCGCGGTAATGACGATCTCGACCTTGTATTGCGGCGCGGCCAGCTTGGCTTCGACGGTGGCGCGGGCAGGCGTATTGCCGGCAGGCACCCAGGCATCCCACACGCCATTCATCTGGCTGAAGGTGGCGATGTCGGCCAGGAAGATCTCGGCGCGCAAGATCCTGGTCTTGTCGGTACCGGCTTCGGCCAGCAAGGCGTCGATGGCGGCCAGTACTTGGGTGGTCTGACCGGCGACGTCTTGCGACGGGTCGCCCGCGACCTGGCCCGCCAGGTAGGCAACGTTGCCGTGGACAACCATTTCAGACATCCGTTTGCCGGTGTGGAAGCGCTTGAGACTCATGGAATTCCTTGAACGTGAGGGAAAGAGGAACGCGGCAGCGAGTTTAGCAGCGACCGCGCCGCGCTTGACGCTCAGGCCTTGGGCGCTTCCATCAGGCTCACGTGCGCAGCGACCACACGCCAGCCTTCGTCCATCCGCACCCAGGTCTGGGTCTGGCGGCCGATACGCGGGGTCGATTCGCGGGTGAACTCCACATTGGCGACGGCATAGTCGCGGCCAAAGGTGGTGACCGACTTGGCCGAAATCGTGCGCGACAGGCCAACCGACGGGCGGGCATTGCGAAAGTCCTGGATGGCCTGAAAGCCGTACAGGTTTTCGCCGGCGCCGTATCGCAGCGTGTGCGGCGAATGCCAGAACAGGCGGTCGAGCACCTCGACGTCATTGGTGACCAGCGCCTGTTCGTATTCGGCAAACACGGCTTCGACTTCGGCCAGGGTCTCGGGATGATTGATTTCTGGGGACATGAAAAGCGCCTGAAAATTTGAGGAGGGAATTACTTGCCGCCCCAGTGGACGAAACGGCGTTCGGCCACCAGGAACAGCAGATTGAGGACGTAACCGAGCGCGCCCGCGGCAAAGATCGCGGCATACATTTCGGGCATATCGAAGACCATCTGCGCGTTCATGATGCGCTGGCCCAGCCCGTCGGTCGAACCGATGAACATCTCGGCCACGATCACGATCACCAGCGCCAGCGACACACCCGACCGCATGCCCACGAAGGTCTGCGGCAGCGACTCCCACAGGGTCACATCGCGCAGCACCTTGAACGATGATGCACCCATGACCTTGGCGGCAAGCTGGCGCTGCTTGCGCGCGTTCATCACACCATACGACACGTTGAACAGGATGCCCAGGCCGGCGCCAAAGGCGGCCACCGCAATCTTGGTCGCCTCCCCTACCCCGAACAGCACCAGGAACAAGGGGAACATGGCCGAAGCGGGCGTCGAGCGGAAAAAGTCGATCGCGAATTCGAGCGAACGATAAACGCGTTCGGATGATCCGAGCAAGATGCCCAGCGGGACCGCAATGACCGTGGCAATGATGAAGGACGCAAAGGTACGCACGATGGTTTTGTAGAAATCGCCCCACAAGGTCCCTTGCGTGAGGCCCTTCCAGAACGCGGCCAGCGACTCGCCCGGCGACGGCAGCAGCACCGGGTCCACCAGCTTGACCTCGTGCGCGAACCACCACACAAAGATGATCAGCAGCGCACCGATCATCGGTTGCAGGCGCGATGCCCAGCGGCGCGACAGGTGCGTGATCATGGCTTGCGTACCTCGCGTTGAAAGACTTCCAGGCAATGACTCTTGACCCGGACAAACTCGGGTGTGACGGTGGTGTCGACGGTGCGGGGGCGCGGCGCATCGAAGGGCACGATCTCGCTCACATGGGTCGGCCGCTTGGTCAGCAGCAGCACGATGTCGGCCAGGCACACGGCTTCGTCCAGATCATGCGACACGAGCAGCGTGGTGGTTTGCCGCTCGATCAAAACCTTCTGCAATCGGTCACGCAGGAACAGCGTCATCTCGTAATCGAGCGCAGAAAAAGGCTCGTCCAGAAACAGCACTTCCGGTTCGACCACCAGCGCGCGCATGATCGACACCAGCTGCTGCTGGCCGCCAGACATCTCGTAGGGAAACCGGTTCAGATCGAGCTTGACGTCGAAACTGGCCAGCAGGCTTTCCACGCGCGCATCGCACTCGGCACGGCTCAGCCCCAGGAATTGGAGCGGATAGCGGATGTTGTCACGCGCACGCAGCCACGGAAACACGGCTTCGCGATAGTTCTGGAAGACGTAGCCGATGCGGCTTTCGCGCACCTCCTTGCCCTCGAACAGGATCTGGCCGCTGTCGTACGGCATGATCCCCGACATCATGTTGATGAGGGTGCTCTTGCCGCAGCCGTTGGGCCCGAAGATCGAAATGATCTTGCCCTTCGGAATGTCGAGGTCGAAGTTTTCGTACAGCGTGCCGCCTTCGAACCGCTTGGTCAGGCCCCGCACGGTAATGTGGGTGCCCGCCGGAAACCAGCGGTGGCCGGCGGCTGCGTCGTCCACCCGGGCCGGGGCAGCGCCGGGGCCGGAGGCGACGGCCTGGAGATGAGCTGCGCGCATGACGTTGCCTTGGATCAGAATTTCTTGATGAAAGTGGCGGTATCGATCTTGTCCTTGACTACGCCCAGGCTCACGCCAATGTCGACGAATTTCTGGAAGGACGTGAGATCGGCTGGCGACATGTCGCTGACCATGACGATCTTGGCCAGCGGTACCGTGGGCGCCAGGGCCGCGGGCGTGTTCATGTCCTGCGCCAGGTAGTCACGCACCTTGGGATCGGTGTTGGCATCCTTGGCGCCCTTGGCCCAGGCGGCGGCAAAGCGCTTGGCCAGGTCCGGGTTGTCGGCCAGCAGCTTGCCCGAAATGGCTGCGCCCGCGGCAAAGGCCAGTGCGTCCTTGTTGCCCAGCAGGTGCGTCGAGATCACGCCGGCTTCCAGACGCCGTCCAACGCCTTGCGCAATGATGTTGCTGGCGATGGGTTCGAGCGTGTAGCCGCCGTCGAACTGGCCGCCCTGCAATGCGCCCAGGTGCACGCTCAGTTGCTGCTCCTGGATGGTGTAGTCCTTGTTTTCTTCCAGGCCGATGGCCTTGAGCACGGCGCGCGCGCTGCCGATGTTGGCCGGGCCGGGCGCCGAGAACAGTTTTGCGCCCTTCAGGTCCTTGAGGGACTTGGCGGTGCTGGCCGTCTTGACCACGAATTGTTCGGTGATGTACTGCGCGTTCTGGCCGTTGAGTGCGATGTAGCTGAGCGTGTTGGGGCGGCGCGCGTTGATGTTGGCGCCTTCGAGCGTGACGAGGTTGGACGCGATGTCGATGGTGCCGGCGACCAGTGATTGCACGATCAGCGGATGGTTGGCCAGGGGCACGGTTTCGACTTCGATGCCCGCGTCCTTGAAGTAGCCGCGATGCAGGGCGACAAAATAGGGCAAGGCGGAGCTGGACGGGAAGACTCCGACCTTGACCTTGTCGGCGGCGCTGGCGGGCGCGGCAAAGAGCCCCGCGATCAGCAAAGCGGCGGTCCCGACGGCGGCGGTAAAACCATGACGAAGTTTCATGACAACATCCTTCAATTCAAGAGGGTGAGCAGGTCGGGATACTTCAGGGGGTCGAAAAAAGTCGCGCCTGCCACGTAGCCGCAGCCGGGCGACATGTCGGGCAAGGGAAGTTCGGTGGTGGTGCCATCGGCGGCGGTGCGGGTGCCGCCTTCGATACTGCCCTCAAAGGTCAGTTCGATCTGCACGCCGCTGGGGTCATACACGAACAGCTGCCACAGCGTCGTGCCGGGCACGATGAACTCGCGCCAGGCCAGGCCCGCGGCCTTGAAGCGCGCGACGTAGTCATGAAAGCCCAGGCAGGCGACTGACAGGTGATCGATCGCGGCGGTACCCGCCGGGGCAATGCCTTCGGGGCCCAGCGCCGGCCCGCCGGCATACACATGGATGATGGCCTGGCCACCCGGTTGCGGGCAGGCCAGCCATGCGCCGGGGTAGCCAAAATCGGGGCGCGCGATTTCTTTCAGGCCCAGCACTTTGCACCAGAACTCGCGCGTGGCGTTTAGGTTCGACGTCTTGATCGCGACATGAAAGAGGCCAAGGATGGCGGCGCCGGGCGCGCGGTGCGCGGCGGTCATGAACCGACTCCCGGCAGCGTGACGTCGCGGTATAGGCGCGTCAGGTCGCCCATGAAATCCGGTCCGGCCTTTTTCAATGTTCCGGCGACGGGGTCCGCGCCCGCCAGCATGGTGTCGCTGGCATCGAAGGACAGCTGCATCGTGAAGCGCACGCGTTCGCGGCGCGCGGCGTCCAGCTGGTCCAGCCAGTCGCGCGGCGAGGTGCCGGCCGCGATGCCGGCGCGCAGCAGATGCACCGCGCAGCAGGCGTCTTCAATGGCTTGCGTGGCGCCCTGCCCCAGCGTTGGCACCATGCCGTGGGCGGCGTCCCCCAGGTACATGACCTGCACGTCGGGCTCGGCGAAACGCATGTCGGATTCCTGCATGCGCGCCCAGTGCAGGGCGCCGGTATTCGCGCACACGGTGTCGATCAGCCAGGTGGCCTGGTCGCTGGGTAAGCCACCTTCGGGCGTGTAGGCCGCGCGCAGGAAGCCGGCGGTCTTGCAGGCGTCGGGCACGGGTTCATCGGCCGGGATCGGGAACGTTCCGGCGATATAGATGTGGGCCGACGGCACGCGGAACGACAACAGCCGGTTGGGCCCGTTGAACCATTGTTCGTAATCGTCGATCAGTCCGGCGCTGGTATCGGGCACGAGCAGGCGGAAGATGGACACGCCCAGCTGGCGCACCGCTGGCGTGCCCGCGAAGGTTTCGCGCGTTTGCGAGTAGCGGCCGTCGGCGGCAATCAGCAGATCGATGTCGTCAAGGACGCGCGGCTCGCCATGATGGGTGTAGTGCACGGTGGTCTTCGCGGCGGCGTTCGGGTCACGGGCAATGGTCTGGATCTCGCAGCCGTACTGGATGACATCCGCCGCTTCATTGCGCAGCACACTGTAGAGTTCGGACCAGCGGATGCGCACGCCATCGCAGTCGGCCACCCGGTCCAGCGGCAGGTCGAACAGCACGGTGCCGTCGGTCAGGGACACACGCCAGGTTTTCCAGGCAAAGCTGGCGGCGGCGATGGCATCGGCCAGTGTGGGCTCGGTCAGGCGCAGGGCCTTGACGGCATTGGGGCCGATGTTCAGGCCGGTGCCGGATTCGGAATGGTCGTCTTGCAGGACCCGTTCCAGGCAGACCGTGTCCACGCCCGGAATGTCCGCCAGGGACCGGGCCAGGATGCAGCCCGCCACGCCGGCGCCAATGATTGCGATTTTCATGCTGTAGGGATTCCTTGACGACTCGGGCGGGGGCGGCGCGCGCATGGGGCGGCCTGCCTACCCATCAGTACGCAAAAACGGTGCCATGCGCATGCGCCAAGGCGGGGCATGCAAGGCAAGTCGGTGCGCGTTGTCTTTCTCATGACAGGACGGGCCATCGGTCGGCCCATGGGTGCGCGGCTTCGAAGGCGGCGGCGACGTCCAGCAGCAGCTGTTCGGCGCCCGTTGGCCCGATCAATTGAAAGCCGATGGGCATGCCGCTGCCGGCCGGCCTGGCCGGCAGATTGATGGCGGGCAAACCGGCCGCATTCACAAAGGCCGTGAAAACGGCATGACCGCGCGGCCCGACCGCTTGCCCGCCAATCGTGTCCGGATGGTTTTGCGCAGCTGGCCATGGCAAGGCGGCTGCACTAGGCAACAGCAGCAGGTCCGCCGTCGCAAAGCATGCAGACAGTTCGGCTTTCATGCGGCGCACCAGCGCCTGGGCGTTGAACAGGTCGGTGGCCGACAGGGCGCGGCCGGCGGCTGCCATGGCCTGCAGCGCGGGCGTCATGGCCGCGTCATTCACGGCTGCGCCGAAGGTGGCGTGCAGTGTCGCGGCCAGGCCAGTCTGGCTGATGACCGGCCAGGCCTGGCCGTTGAAGTCACGCACAATCGCCGGAGCGTTGCGTCTGTCAACGATATGGTTGAGGCCCGCAAGCATCTGGGCGACCTCGTTGACGCTGGCCGAAATGGCCGGATCAACCGGGTCCCCGGCAAATTCTGGCCAATAGGCGATACGCAGCGGCCCGCTCTGCACCACCTTGGGTTGCTCGATGTTGGTGCAAGAGCGCGCAGGGGCAGGCGCAGCGGCCGGGGCGGCGACATCGTGATCGGCTGCATCGCGATCGCTGGCAAGGCGGGCGACGGGCAGGCTGCCGCCCGTCAGCAGACGCAGCACTGCTGCAGCATCGGCCACGGTGCGGGTGATCGGGCCGATCACTTCCATGCCGGGCAGAATCTCGGGCAGGCCGCGTTCGCGCGGCACAGTGCCCTCCCCCGGCTTGAACCCGACCAGTCCGGTATGCGAGCACGGCCGCCGGATCGAGCCGCCACCATCGGTGCCAATCGCCACCGGCGCGATACCCGCAGCCACACAGGCCACGGCGCCGCCGCTCGATCCGCCCGGGGTCATCGACCGGTCCCAGGGATTGACGGTCGGCCCGAACAGCAGGTTGTCGGTATAGCCCTGCAGCGTGAATTCGGGCACGTTGGTCTTGCCGATCACGATCATGCCGGCGGCGCGCAGCCGTTCCACGGCCAGTTCGTCGTGGTCAGGCTGGTACGCGGCATACAGGCGGCTGCCCCAGGTGCATGGCAGACCTTGAACCGGAATGTTGTCCTTGACGGTAAACGGCACGCCATCAAGGGCGGACAGCGGCGTCCCGGCACGCCAGCGCGCGGCGCTTGCTTCAGCGTCAGTTGCCGCGTCGTCCAGGCGATGGCTGATGACAGCGTTGAGTTGCGGGTTCACGGCAGCCATGCGGTCCGCGATGGCTTGCAATGCCTGCACGGGTGTCAGGGTGCCGGCCGCGAAATGCGCGCCAAGCTCGATGGCAGACAGTTGCCATGCGGGGGACGAAGGCGGATGCAGCCGCGACGGCAAGGTCGGATCCGACGGCGCGTGCGCCAAAGGCCGCACGTCTGGACGCGTGGAACCGGCTTCACTCATGCCATGCCCGCCGCGATCACCGCCACCAGTCCGCCGCCATCGGGTCCTTGATGTTCCGCTCCCCCCGACACGAACAGTCGTCCGTCTCCCAGCACGCCGGCGACCAGCGCGCCGACCGCGCCACGGATGTGCCGCTGCGCATTGATGTCGGTGTCATCCAGCATGGTGTGGCGGGCGCCGCGGATCTGGCCGCGGCGATCGGGTTCGCACTTGACGAGCACGGCGGCGATACGCTCGCGGTCGGCCTCGGCAACCTGGGGACGCGCTGCGATGCCCAGCCGATCCAGCGCCGCGCCCACCGCAGGCAGGTCCAGCGCGTCGCGCATCGGCGCATGCGCGATCTGCAACGGGCCCGACCAGCGTGTCGAGTTGCCGAGCACGATGACTTCGTTGCATGTCACCTCGACCCCTGAGGACACGCTGGCGCGGTTGCACGCGATCGAAAAATCGGACAGCAGCGCCGCGTCGGTTGTTGACGCGGGCAGCTCGCCCAGGGCCAGCGCAATGCCAAACGCCCCGGCGGCACGCGACAAGGCCATCGACCGATTGGCATCGGTGGTCACGACGGACTGGCCACGGGCCAGGGCGTCCTGGACGCGCGCCGACGTGATGCACGGACACTTGACCTGCACGAACTCGATATCACGGGGGTCGGTCAGGCCGGCGTCGGCCATGGCCGCGCGCACGGCGGCTGCCACGCTTTCTACCTGCGCCCATCGGCCAACCGCCTCGGCCGGCAAGGCCGCGGTAAAGGCTGTGCCGATCGCGAGCGAACCGTTGACGTTGTCAACCAGTTTTGCCGAGGCGTCGCCGGCGGCCGACACAGCGCTGTCTACCCGTGTGTCGACCGTGCGGCGCGCGAACACCGTGAAGTGCGGGCTGAGCACCCCTTCCGTTCCACCGGACAGCACACAGGGAATACGCGCAGCCACTGCCTCGGCAGACTCGCCGGTATGGCGTGCCAGCAGCGCCATCAGCGACTGCGTGAAATAGCCGCGCGTGAAATCGTTGACGCCGCCGTTGCCCTCTGTCTTGCCGATGAAGGCGACAATGTCGCGAGCCCGCAGTTCGCCCCGATCGATCAGGTCGGCCAGGGCCGAGACGTCGCCCGGATGGGCCATGGGAAGTCGGTAGACAAAAGTTTGCATGGAATTCAAAAGTGGATTTGCGCCGCAACACCCACAGTCTGCGCACGACGCTACCCGCCGCATAGCGCAATAAAACGCTCGGACCGAGCGCAAATTGTGTGCGGTGCAATACCGCCCGAAAAATGCGCCAACACGATGCATGCAGGCGCATGCGTGGTGCAGAAAAACCCGGCGACTTTCCTGGGCGGCACCACCTTAGCGCGTGCGAAATCAACCCCTGCAAATACCGTTGACACCGACAAAATCCATCAGTAGGCTGACGAATATGTCAGTACGCTGAGTAATTCTCTACCCCACTCCACCTACCCAGGGATGCATCCATGCAGCGACGCCGTTTCCTTTCCCAAGCCACCACCGCCGCCGGCGCCAGCCTCGCCACCTTGGCCGCTCCCGCCATGGCCCAGGGCACGCCAACCGTGCGCTGGCGCATGTCGACCAGCTGGCCCAAGAGCCTGGACACGATCTACGGTTCGGCTGAAGAACTGTGCAAGCGCGTATCGGCCATGACCGACGGCAAGTTCGAGATTCGCGCCTTTCCGGCCGGCGAACTTGTGCCGCCGCCACAGAACATGGATGCGGTCAGCAACGGAACGGTGGAATGCAATCACGTGCTGAGCTCGGCCTTCATCGGCAAGAACACCGCGGTGGCGTTCGATACGGGTCTGGCCTTCGGCCTGAACTCGCGTCAGCACAACGCATGGATCCACTATGGCGGCGGCATGGCGCTGCTGCGCAAGATGTACAAGCAGTACGGCATCGTCAATCACGTCAGCGGCAACGTGGGCGTGCAGATGGGCGGCTGGTATCGCAAGGAAATCAAATCGGTTGCGGATCTCAACGGTCTGAAGATGCGCATCGGTGGCATCGGCGGCATGGTGCTCGCCAAGTTCGGCGCCGTCTCGCAGCAGATTCCGGCTGGCGATATCTACTCTGCATTGGAAAAGGGCACGATCGACGCGGCCGAATGGATCGGCCCGCACGACGATGAAAAGCTGGGCCTGAACCGCGTGGCGCCGTTCTATTACTCACCGGGCTGGTTCGAAGGCAGCGCCTCGATCACGTCGATGGTCAACGAAAAGGCATGGGAAGCCCTGCCCCCCGCTTATAAGGCCGCGTTCGAATGCGCCTGTGCCGAACAGACCATGAAGATGCTGGCCAACTACGACGCGCAGAACCCGCTTGCGCTGCGCAAACTGGTGGGCGGCGGCGCCAAGCTGGGCTACTTCCCCAAGGACGTCATGGACGCAACCTACAAGGCGTCGCAGGAACTCTGGACCGAGCTGTCAGAAAAGAACGCCGACTTCAAGGCCATTTACCCGTCGTGGAAGAAATTCCAGCAAGACGAAGTGAGCTGGTTCCGCGTGGCCGAGAACGCGCTCGACAACTACACCTTTGCGGCGGTGGCACGTAGCTCATGAGTACCGAACATCCCACGTCCGCGCACAAGGCGCAGGGGGTCGGGGCGCGCGTGCGCCGCAAGGAAGACGCGCGCCACCTGCATGGCAAGGGCAACTTCGTTGCCGACATGTCCATGCCCGGCCTGAGCGAAGTCGCTTTTCTGCGCAGTCCCCTGGCCCATGCGCGCATCGTGGGCGCGTCCATTCCGGACGGCGTCCGTGCGGCCGTGGTCCTGCGCCAGGACATGGCCGATTCGCTCGACATCGTTGCCGAATCGACCTTGCCCACCTACCAGCTGTCGGCCCAGCCGCCCCTGGCATCGGGCAAGGTGCGCTTTGTCGGCGAGCCGATGGCCATGGCCTTTGCGCCGACCCGCGCACTCGCCGAAGACATCGTCGAACAGATCCAGATCGACCTCGATGACCTGCCGGTCTACGCCAGCGCCCCTGCGGCCGAGGCCGCCACCGGCACCTTCGTGCATGACGAATGGACCAGCAACCTGTTCATGACGCTGCATGCCGATCGCGACTTCGACACCTGGGCGGCCAAGGCCGACCGGGTCGTCAAGCGCACGGTGGACCTGTCGCGTCAATGCATGGTGCCCATGGAAGGCAAGGCAGTGCTCGCCTATTGGGATTTCCAGGCCGATCAGCTGGTCGTGGTCAGCGCGACCCAGGTGCCGCACATGATCCGCACGATCCTGGCCGATTGCCTGAAGCTGCCGCAGGACCAGGTCCGCGTGATCTCGCCCGACGTGGGCGGCGCCTTCGGCTACAAGTGCGTGCTGCAACAGGAAGAGCTGTGCATTGCCTGGCTTGCCAAGACGCACAAACGCCCGTTCCGCTTCATTGAGGACCGGCGCGAGCATCTGATCGCGGGCGCCAATTCGCGCGAGCATTCGTACGACATGACGGCCTACGTCGACAAGCGCGGCAAGCTGCTGGCTCTCGACGCGGTCATCACCATCGATGGCGGCGCGTACTCGGTCTGGCCATTTACCGCCGGCCTGGAACCCGGCCAGGCCATCGGCAACCTGCCCGGCCCCTACGACTTTCGCGGCTACCGCTGCGTGACCAAGTGCGTGGCGACCAACAAGCCCGGCTTTGTCCCGTATCGCGGCGTGGCTCGCACCGGCGTGTGCTTTGCGATCGAACTGACCATGGACGCGATTGCACGTGAAGTCGGCCGCGAGCCCTGGGAAGTGCGCAAGGAAAACCTGGTGCCGGCCGACGCGATGCCCTACGTCAATGTCACCAACAAACATCTGGACAGTGGCGACTATGGCGCCAGCCTGGCCAAGGCCATGGAGATGCTGCAGTTCGATCAGCTGCGCGAACGCCAGAAAGCCGGTGAAGCCGATGGCCGCCTGCTGGGCATCGGCATCGCCACCTACACCGAACAATCGGCGCATGGCACGTCGGTGTTCGCCGCGTGGGGCACGCCCCTGATCCCGGGCTTCGATTCGGCCACCGTACGCATCACGCCCGATGGCGGCCTGGAAATGCGCGTGGGCGTGCATTCGCATGGCCAGGGCATGGAAACGACGTTTGCGCAGATCGCGCACGAGATCCTGGGCATCGACATCGCGCGTACCAAACTGATTCATGGCGACACCGGCCAGACACCGTTCTCCACAGGCACGTACGCGTCCCGGTCGATGGTGATGTCCGGCGGCGCGGTGTCGGTCGCGTGCAAGAAACTGGCGCCGCGGGTGCTCGCCATTGGCGCGCATTTGCTCGGCACTGATGTGTCCACCGTGTCATTGGCCGATGGCCGCGTGGTCGGACCCGAGGGCACGTCCGTGTCGATCGGCGATGTGGCCAACGCGTGGTATCTGCGCCCGCATCTGCTGCCGGCCGATGTGGACACGGGGGGTCTCGAAGTCACCGCGGGCTACAAGCCCAAGGTCGACACCGGCGCCTTTACCTATGCCACCCACGCCGCGGTCGTTGCAGTCGACACCGATACCGGCGACGTCGAGATCCTGGACTACGTGGTGGTCGAAGACTGCGGCACGATGATCAACCCCATGGTGGTCGAAGGCCAGACCTATGGCGGCATCGCGCAGGGCATCGGCACCGCCTTGTACGAAGAGACGCCTTACGACGAGAACGGACAACCGCTTGCGTCGACCCTGGCCGATTACGTGTTGCCCGGCGCGGTCGAAGTGCCGACCATCCGCATGCATCACTTCGAGACCAAGTCGCCGCATACCGAGTTCGGCGCCAAGGGCATGGGCGAAGGCGGTGCAATCGCGCCGCCCGCGGTCATCTTCAACGCCGTCAATGATGCATTGCGCTGCATTGGCGCGGCGGAAGTCACCCGCACGCCGCTCAGCCCGCGCCGCCTGCTGCAGGCCATCGAAGACGGGCCGGGCCCGGATCCGCTGGTGATCACCCTGCCGATCCGCCAGACCGTCAACGTGGCGTGAAGGACTTTTCATGAAAGCCGCTTTATTCGATTACATCCGACCCGATGAGGTCGGCGCCGCCCTGTCGCTGCTGGCCGACAGCCCGGGCGCCAAGGCCATGGGCGGCAGCCAGTCGCTGGGCCCCATGCTCAATCTGCGTCTGGCGCGGCCCGGCGTGGTCGTTGACGTCTCGGGCATTCCCGGACTGCGCACGGTCACGAAAGACGGCGACAGCATTCGTGTCGGTGCTGCCGTGACCCATGCCGAGATCGAAGACGGCATCCACCCGCTGCTGCGCGGCACGCCGCTGCAAAAGATCGCGGCAGGCATTGCCTACCGGTCGGTGCGCAATCGCGGCACCCTGGGTGGCAGCCTGGCGCATGCCGATCCGGCTGCGGACTGGCTGGTGACGGCCGTGGCCTTTGGCGCGTCGCTCGAGATCGTATCGCCGGCGGGCACGCGCCACGTCGACGCCGATGCCTTCATGATCGGCGCGTACACGACGGTGCTGGCCGAGAACGAGCTGATCGCGGCCGTCCGCTTCCCGGTCGCATCCCCCGCCATGCGCTGGGGCTATTACAAGTACTGCCGCAAGACGGGCGAATTTGCCGAAGCCAGTTGCGCGGCCCGCTTCGACTCGTCCACCGGCATGGCGCGCATCGCGATTGGGGCCCTGTCGGGCCCGCCGCGCCTGCTGACTGGCCTGGCGGCCGCGGTGGCGCGCGAAGGGCAGACCGCCTGTACTCAGGAAGCCATTGCCGATGCAGTGGCGCAGGCCATGCCCGATCACGACTCCGTTGATCGCAAACTCCACGCGGTGGCGGTGCGCCGCTGCCTGGCGCAACTTCTTGGAGCAGAAGAATCAACATGGCGTTAGTCACCCTGGATGTGAATGGCCGCAAGGTCTCTTCCGACGTTCCTGCGCGTATGCACCTGGGCGACTTCCTGCGCGAAGAAGCCCGCCTGACCGGGACCCACCTGGGCTGCGAGCACGGCGTGTGCGGCGCGTGTACTGTCCTGATGGACGGACAACCGATCAGATCCTGCATTTCGTTTGCGTCCGCCTGTGCGGGCAAGCACATCACCACCATCGAAGGCTATGACGCCGACCCCGTCATGCGGCGCCTGCGTGAAGCCTTCACGGCGCACCATGCCTTGCAGTGCGGCTATTGCACCCCGGGCATGCTGGCCACTGCGCGAGACATCGTGCTGCGCTGTCCGGATGCCGATGATGCGCGCATTCGTATCGAATTGGCCGGCAATCTGTGCCGGTGCACGGGGTACATGGGCATCGTCGCGGCGATCCGGTCGGTGCTGGCGGATCTGATTGCCACTCCCGACGAAGAGATTTCGGCATTGCGGCGTGCCCTGCGGGGCGAGCCTGCGGGGGCCGTGGCGGCGTTGCCGGCGCCGGCTTCGGATTCGGCATCCATTGCACCCACGCCGTTCGAAGGCTTCATTGCCAAGGTGACGACGCCGATCAAGGACACGGCGGCGGTTGGCGGCTCGGGTCTGGCGTCGACGCCGTCATCGGCGGCAACGTCGGCAGCTTCTTCCGCTTCGCCTTCGTCGCCGGGCGCGTCGGCGTCCACCGCAACTGCGTCCCGCGCCAAGGGCTCGGAAATCACCGGCCAGTTCGACGTGCCTTTCCCGGCCGATCAGGTCTGGGCCTTCATGGTGGATCTGCCCGCGGTGGCCAGCTGCCTGCCTGGCGCATCCATCACCGAACACGACGGGGACCGCGTCAAGGGCAAGGTCGCGATCAAGTTCGGGCCGATGTCGGCGGCGTTCAACGGGGCGGCCCGGCTGGAACGCGACGACGCCGCAAAGACTGCGGTGTTCCGCGGCGCGGGCCAGGACACGCTCAGCCAGTCCCGTGCCAATGGCGACATCACCTACCGACTGACGGCCCTGGATGCCAGTCGCACGCGGGTCGATGTGCAATTGCTGTATTCGCTGCAAGGGCCGCTGGCGCAGTTCTCGCGTTCGGGTCTCGTCCAGGACTTCGTGCGCCGCATGATCGCGGACTTTGGCCGGAACGTGACGGCCCGCCTGCAGCGCCCGGCCGATGCGGGCACGCCTGCGCCGGTCGCCGCCTTCAGTCCCACGCGCATGTTCTTTGGCGTGCTGTGGGATCGGGTGAAGGGGATCTTCAGCCGCTCGCGTTGATCGCTGCCTACGCCGTTCCGCGGCTCGCGCCCTGCGAGCCGCGCTGCTTCACCGATCCGTCCTTGTCTTAGGAATCCGTTCCATGCGGCCCCTGCTCGCCTTTTCGCATCTGATCGATGCCATCAATCGCCGTGTCGGTGAATGGGTATCGTGGCTGGTGCTGGTGGTTGTCGTCATCAGTGCCGGCAACGCCATCATCCGCAAGTTCTTCCACATCAGTTCCAACGCCTGGCTCGAACTGCAGTGGTACCTGTTCGGCGCCAGCTTTCTGCTCGCCGCGGGTTATACGCTGCTCAATAATGATCATGTTCGGCTCGACATCCTGATGGAAAAGCTGCCGACCCGCACGCAGATCAAGATCGAGATCTTCGGCGTCATCTTCATGCTGTTTCCGATGGTCTTCCTGATCCTGCTGCCGTCATGGCCCATGTTCGTCGCGTCTTACGACACGCTGGAGCGTTCGGCCAACAGTGGCGGTCTGCTGTTGTGGCCCGCCAAGCTGCTGATTCCCGTGGGCTTCTCGTTGCTGTTCCTGGCGGGCGTCTCGCACCTGATCAAATGCATCGGCTATCTGCGGGGCGACTGCCCCGATCCGCGCAGCAAGAACTCCGAAGCGCAGGCTGAAGAGGAATACACCGAACAGGTCCGGCTCGAAGCCGAGCGGCGCACCGAAGAAGCCGCCCGCCTTGCCGCGCTCCAGCACGGAGAACGGCCATGACCGAATTCCTGATCGCCAATCTGGCGCCGATCATGTTCGCGTGCCTGATCCTGCTCCTGCTGGTCGGGTTCCCGGTGGCCTTCGCGCTGGCCGCCAACGGCGTGCTGTTCGGCCTGATCGGTATCGAACTTGGCCTGTTCACCCCCGTGCTGTTCCAGGCCTTGCCGCAACGGGTGTTCGGCATCATGACCAACGACACGCTGTTGGCCATTCCCTTCTTTACCTTCATGGGCCTCATCCTGGATCGATCCGGGATGGCCGAAGACCTCCTCGAAACCATCGGCCAGCTGTTCGGTCCAATCCGTGGCGGTCTGGCCGTGGCGGTGATTCTGGTGGGCGCGCTGCTGGGCGCCGTGACGGGCGTGGTCTCGGCTTCCGTCATCTCGATGGGCCTGATCTCATTGCCGATCATGTTGCGCTACGGCTATGACCGCAAGCTTGCCAGCGGGGTGATTGCGGCCTCCGGCACGCTCACGCAGGTCATCCCGCCGTCCATGGTCTTGATCGTGCTGGCCGACCAGCTGGGCCGATCGGTAGGCGACATGTACAGGGGAGCCATGCTGCCTGGCCTGCTTCTCACCAGCCTGTATGTGGTCTACGTGATGCTGCTCGCGATGTTCCGGCCTGGCGACGTACCTGCCCTGCCGCCCGAAGCACGGCGCTTTCGCGAAGCCAACGGCGCAAGCGGCAACCTGTCGCTGCTGGTGCTGCTCGCCATCTCGACCGCGGCTGCGCTGATCTACGCCCGCCTGGAGCTGGTCGGTCGAGCCACGGACGAAAAAATTGTGCTGTCGCTGCTGGTCGGCGGGGCATTGGCCTGGGTCCTGGCACTGCTGAACAAATGGTTCAAGCTCGGCCTGCTGTCGTCGATCGCGGAACGTGTCACCTTCGTGCTGATTCCCCCGCTGGGATTGATTTTCCTTGTGCTGGGCACGATCTTCCTGGGCATCGCCACGCCTACCGAAGGCGGCGCCATGGGCGCCGTCGGTGCGCTGCTGATGGCCTGGGGACGGCGCAGCCTGAGCCTGTCACTGCTGCGCCAATCGATGACGGTAACGACCAAGATCACCTGCTTTGTCGTGTTCATTCTGGTGGGCTCGACCGTGTTTGGCCTGACCTTCCGCGGCGTCAGCGGCGACCTGTGGGTGGAACATCTGCTGACCAACCTGCCCGGCGGCCAGATCGGCTTCCTGATCGCGGTCAACGTCATCATGTTCTTTCTGGCCTTCTTCCTGGACTTCTTTGAACTGGCCTTTATCCTGGTGCCGCTGCTGGGCCCCGTCGCCGACAAGCTGGGCATCGACCTCGTCTGGTTCGGCGTGCTGCTGGCCGTCAACATGCAGACGTCCTTCATGCATCCGCCCTTCGGCTTTGCGCTGTTCTACCTGCGGTCGGTTGCGCCGAACAAGGACTACAAGGATCGCGTCACCGGCAAGATGATCAAGAAGGTCGAAACGCGCCAGATCTATTGGGGATCCGTACCCTTCATCGCGATCCAGCTGATCATGGTCGCACTGGTCATCATGTATCCGCGCATGGTCACCCACTACAAGGACGGGCAACCCAACGTGGATCCGAACACCGTCAAGATCGACATGGGTGCGCCGATCTACGGCGACTCGCCAGGGGCGTATCCGGGCGGAACGACGCCTTGATGGAATGAGGGTGACACACTGAAAAAGGGCGCAGGTCATGACGACTGCGCCCTTTTGTATTGGTGCGTCGAGCTTGCGATGCCAGGGGCGTCCGCGATGCCAGGGGCGTTGCGATCCCGGAGGCGCTACATTCCCTCCAATGCCGCCTTCAGCGTCTGTGCAAAGCTTGACGTGGCGACCGGCAAGGCGCGGCCTGCGCGCGCGGCCATCACCAGCTTGCCGCCGGCCAGGTCGCGGTCGGCCAGCGGGATCGCGATCAGATCTCCGCGGCCAACATCGCGCGCGGTTCCGACCCGAAATTGAAAGCAAAGCGCGTTGGTGGTCAACGCAAAGAACTCGAGGGTCTCCACCGAATTGGCTTCCAACGACACCCTCAAGGACAGCCGCAGCTTGACCGCCAGCCGGTCGATCAGTCGCCGGCTGCCAAAGCTTTCGGCGCCCAAGGCAATCGGATAACGTTCGCAGTCGGCCAGCCGGATGCTGTCCTGTCCCGCCAGCGGATGATCCGGCCGCATCATCACGCACAGGGGTTGCGGCACGCTGGCAATGACCTGCAGGCCTTCGGCCGCGGGCGGATCATGCGCGACCACCAGCTCGACGTCGTCGTTCAGCAGGTCGCGCACCAGCGCCGCCGTCCCGCCTACCGTGATCCGGAACTGCACGCCCGGATGCGTGCGCTGATACGCCGCCACCGTCGCCGGCACCAGATCGTTGGCGACCGATTCCGCGCACGCGATGCGCACCGTGCCGCGCACCAGTCCTTGCAGCTGTTCGATCTGCGACGAGGCGGACTCCAGGTCCGCAATGCCGCGACGCACGGTGGCCAGCAAGACCTCGCCCGCCGCCGTCAGCCGCACACCGCGAGGCAGCCGTTCGAACAAGGGCGTGCCCACCTCGCCTTCGATCTCGAGGATCTTCCGGTTCAAGGCCGTGGACGCGACATGCAGCTGGTCGGCCGCCTTGCGGATCGATCCCGCACGCGCGACCGCGTCGAGGTACACATAATGGCGTGGCGGGTGCAGCATGATCCGTCAGCCTGCCGTACCCGTCAGGAAGTGTTCGGCGATGGCAATCTGGTCATCGGACATGAAGGTCGGCGCGTGACCCACCCCGGCGATTTCGACCAGGTGCGCGTTGGGATTGCGCCTTGCCATCTCGGCAGCGGTGGCTGCGCTGAGCAGATCGGACTGTTCCCCGCGGACAATCAGCGTCGGACACTGAATCGCGTCGAACGCCTTCCACAACATCATTTCGGCCGCCATGGCCACCGGCGGCGCCATTGGCTTGAAGGCAACGGAGATGGCGGGGTCGTAGTGCAGGCGCCAGGCAGTGGGGGTCTGATCGGACGGCGCGTCGCCCGACGCAGGGGTCGCGTCTGAAGCCGATTCGTTTGACGATTCTTTTGACGATCCGGCTGTGGATGCCGATGCCGTGCCCGATGACGTTGCGGACGTCGCCGCAGGCGTTGCTGCCGGGATGGCAGCGGTCAGGCTGGTTGGATTGCCCTGCTGCGTCCTTCCCTTTGCGGCATCCGCCGGCACCAGAATGTACTGATTCAGTTCTTGCCACGCCTCGGGCGTGTGGGGGCCGAACGCCGCCGACACGACACTCAGGTATTCCAGACCGGCTTCCTTTGACGGGAAGTCGCCGGCGCGCCCCACGTACTGCCCGATGCGCATCAAGGCATCTGGCGCGAGGCGCGGGCCTACGTCATTCAGCACCAACCGGGTGATGGGCGTACCGGCCAGACTCGCCAGGCTCATGCCGATCAACCCACCCAGCGACGTCCCGAACCAATGCACCGTGCTGCCCCGCACGGCCGCAAGCAAAGGCAGCATGTCGGACACATACTGCGGCACCACGTAATAAGCCGGATCCGCCAGCCAGTCTGACTGCCCCCGCCCCACGATGTCGGGACAGACCACGCGATAGCGCGACGACAGGCGCCGCGCCAGCCGGTCAAAGTCACGGCCGCTGCGGGTCAGGCCATGCACGCACACCAACACGGCCGAGTTGTCCGGATCGCCCCACTCCCAGTACGCCATCCGATGCAATCCGGCCGGGCTCAGGCAGGTCACATGGGCAAGACGGGGTTCTTCAAGCGCGTCCGGTGCGGCGTGATGCGTCATGCGGGTCACCTCGTGGTGGGTTGATGGGACGATTGTAGAGTGCCGGGGCGATGGGAGGCCTGGAGCTTTGGACTGGTCAGCCTCTGGGCGGTGCAGGCACGTTGCAGGGCGTGGGGGGCGCGCAAGCAGAGTTGCACGGAAGCCGGCGCAGCATTGGGGAGTCACAGCACCGCGTTCAGTCACCGTGCCAGTACCGCTGCCGCCGCTCACGCTCGCGGCTGACGGACAGCCTGCCGCCCTGCGAAGTGAAAACGACGGCTCCGTGCCTGTCCGTGCGGTGGACGGCCGCCCCGGCCGCCTGCCATCGCGCCAGAGCGGCGGGGTGCGGGTGCCGGTAGCTGTTCAGGTAGCCCGCCTGGGCAACCGCGTGCCGGGCACTGACGGCAAGTGTCCAGGGAACGCTGGAGGAATGCCTGGATCCGTGGTGCGCCATCAGCGCGACATCGGCCTGCAAGGCAGTCGCGGGGTCAACTGGGTCAACTGGGTCAGCATCGGCGCCTGGTGTGTCGCTGGCAGCCAGCACATGCCCTGCCATTTGCCCTGTGTTTTGCGCTGCCATTTGCCCTGTGTTTTGCCCTGTTCCCGTCCCTGTGCTTTGCCCTGTTCTCCGCCCCGCCCCCTGCCCTGTCCTGAACCCCACCCCCGGCGGCAAGACTTCGACCGGCCGCCTCGCGGACCGCAGGATCGCGGCTTCCTGCTCAGCGCCAATGTCCCCCGGCAGCAAAGCCGAGTGGTGCCTACCCTGGACATGCAGCACGCAGCTGTTTGCGTTGCGATCGGCCGACGCGCGCCGCGCCCCGGCCGGATCGCCAGGGTACCCGCGCGAACCTGGGGGAGCGGCGTCGGGATACAGCATGTGGAACACCACGCCATCCACCTCCCACGCCTGCCCCGCCTCACACGGACCGGTCCGCGTCGTCGCGGGCAGACCTGGCAAGGCGGGCGGCCATGACGTCTCGCCCGCAAGGTCATACGACGCGGTGATGGCGGTGATCGGCACGGCGGCCAGCAAGGACGCCAGCCCGCCGGCGTGATCCGCGTCTCCGTGCGACACCAGCAGATGGTCGATCCGCCGGATGCCACGTGAACGAAGATAGGGCCACACGACACGCTCGCCCGCGTCCGCGGTGTCACCAAAGGGCGGACCGGTATCGAATACCAGCGTCTGGGTCGCGGTCTCCAGCACCGCCGCACCGCCTTGCCCCACATCCAGCGCCGTCAGCCGCCAATCACCCGGATCAGGCCGCTCGGGCCGGTAGCACAGCACCGGCAACACGAGCGCCATACCCAACCATCGCCGAGGCAGACCCGCAGGCTGCAAGGTCCACGCGACGCCGACCAGTCCGACCGCGACCCATGGCCAGGGCGCCGCCGCGGTGCTCGCGCTGGCATACGGCAGGTCGGCCAAGGCCTGCATGGGCCACATGACGGCGGCGAACACTGCGTGCGCAGCCGCAGACATCAGATGCGCCAGACCCTCCGGCCCAGGGAGCACGGACAGGAACATGGCGGCAAGCGCCAGTGGCGTAACCAGCAGACTGACAACCGGTATCGCTATCGCGTTGGCAAAGGGTGAAACCAGCGACACCTGCTGGAACATGAGCGCAAGCAAAGGAAGCAGCCCCAGCGTCAAGGCTGCCTGCAGCCGGCCAGCGTCTCGCAACTGTTGGCCCAGCGCATGGCGCCACTGCGCCAGCCGACCCGCCACGGCGGGCACCGGTCGTCGTCGCCATCGCCCGCTGCCTGCCAGCATCAACACTGCGACGGCGCCGAACGACAGCCAGAAGCCGCCCGACACAGGCGCCCAGGGGTCGAGCGCGGTGACGGTAGCGGCTGCCAAGGCCAGCACCCGCGGGCCGCCCAACCCCAATCGGGCGATGGCCGCAATCGCCACCACCGCCAGCATGAAAAAGGTGCGTTGTGCAGGAATCCCCCAGCCGGCCACCAGGCAATAGGCCAACGCCACCAGCAAAGCGGCGCAGGCGCCCATGACCTGGGCAGGCGCCCGTTCAGCCAGCATGACGCCCCGCCACGACAACCTGGACCAGCCCAGCATGGCGAGCGCACCGCCCAAGGCCGCCATCATCGTGACATGCAGGCCGCTGATCGAGACAAGGTGCGTAATACCGGTCAGGTTGAAGGTGCGCCAGTCTTCCTTGCGAATGGCGGCCTGATCCCCCATGGCCAGCGCAAGAATGACGGCCCCATATCGTGCACCTTCAAGGCCCGGCGCCATGGCCTCGCGCAGGCGATGCCGCACCCGTTGGATCACGGTATCGAAGGTTGCCCAGGGCGCATCGCCGACGCGGGACGCCACGCCGCGCACCGTCCCGGTCGCGCGAATACCCTGTTGGAAGAGGTGGGCTTCATAGTCGAAGCCGTGCGGGTTCATGAGTCCATGGGGGCGCTTGAGCGCGAGCCGCCCCGTCCAGACCTCGCCAGGCACTACTGCTTGCCCTGGCTGCCGTGGCCCTGCGAATCTGCCTGCGGCCGGCTGGAACACCATCGCCCGCGTGGGGACGCCCGATGGCGGGTCGATCAGATCAGCCTCGTACCGCTGGCCATGCTCGGTCCGGGTCGCCAATCCCGCGACGCGCCACGTCAGGGTCATCGCCTGATTCTCGACCGACGTATCCAGTGCATCCCGCATGCGAAAGTCGGCGCGCACCATCGTCGTGGCGCCGCCCAGGCACAACGCCAGGGCCGGCCAGACGACCCATCCGACCCAGGGTTTGCGTGCCCGCAGGTCTGCCGCCTGCCACACCCCTGCGCCCGCAAGCATCACACCCAACACGCCGAGGCCCCCTAGCAGCACATGCGGCAGCGCCGGCAACCCGTGCACGAGTGCCGACCCCACCACGAATGCCCATGCCGCCCATCGCCCCATGACCGCCCCACCCCTGCTCTGCCGCGCCGACATGGCACGGGAGAACCCATGCTACCGACCACGGGCGATCAAAGGAGGCGGATCAGGACAGTTTTATCCCTGCCAATCTTGGCAGGACACGAAGCGCGTTGGCGCCGGTAACCTCGATGACGTCTTCGACCGGAATACCGCGCAACTCGGCCAGCGCACGCGCCACGCCTTCGACCTGACCCGGTGTGTTGCGGCGATCGTTTTCGGGCAGCCAGGCGGGCGGGATGTCGGGCGCGTCGGTTTCGAGTACGTAGTGCTCCAGCGCGAAGTCGGTGCACAGCCGGCGGATGTTGAGCGCGCGCGTCCAGGTCATCGCGCCGCCGACACCCAGTGCAAAGCCCATGTCGATGAACGCACGTGCCTGTTGTTCGCTGCCATTGAAGGCATGGCCGATGCCCCCGCGAACCGGGATGCGCCGTAAATATTTAAGGAGAATGTCTTGCGATCGACGCACATGCAGCAGGACCGGCAGATCAAATTCGGCAGCCAGCTTCAGTTGCGCGGCATAGAAGCGTTCCTGCTTCTCGCGTTCGGCGCCCTGCGAGATCTCGGGAATGAAAAAGTCGAGTCCGATTTCGCCGACGGCGACAAAGCGTGGGTCGGGCAAGGCGGCGATGATGGCCGCCCGCAAGGCATCCAGGTCGCTGTCCTCGGCATGCCGCACAAAGATGGGGTGGATGCCGAGCGCGTAGGTGCCGCCCTCGAATCGGTGCGCCAGGTCGCGCACGGTGTCGAAGTTCGACCGCGCGATGGCGGGAATGACGATGGCACGCACGCCCCGCGCGGCGGCCCGGGCGGCCACGTCGAGGCGGTCGGCGTCGAACTCCGACGCATCCAGATGGCAGTGGGTGTCAATCAGCATACGTCACAGCATAAAGCAGCGGGATCACCTAGCGTCCCGACCGCCTCACACCGCCGCGATCTCTGCGGGCAGCAAAACCCCGTCCGCCATTTTCAGTTGCCGGTCCGCGCGCGCCGCCAGCTCCGAATCGTGGGTCACGATCACAAAGGCCATGCCCAGTTCCTGGTTCAGGCGGCGCAGCAGGGCAAAGATGTCCCGCGCCGTATGCCGATCCAGGTTGCCCGTCGGTTCGTCGGCCAGCACGCACACGGGCCGCGTGACCAAGGCGCGCGCCAACGCGACACGCTGACGCTCGCCCCCCGACAACTGACCCGGGTGATGCGTCGCACGCGCCGCCAGGCCGACCTGCTGCAGCATGTCGGCGGCCTGCTCGCGGGCGTCGGCCCGGCTCATGCGCCGAATGATCAGCGGCATCGCCACGTTGTCCAGCGCCGAAAACTCGGCCAGCAGGTGGTGGAACTGGTAGACGAAGCCCAGCTTCTCGTTGCGCACCTGACTGCGCTGCTTTTCGGAAAAATTGGCGGCCGCCTGACCATCCACCGTGACGGTGCCTGCCGTGGGCTGATCGAGCAGGCCCAGCAAATGCAGCAAGGTGCTCTTGCCCGAGCCCGATGCGCCGATCAGTGCCAGCATTTCGGACTGGTGCACGGCCAGGTCGACGCCGCCCAGCACCTGCACGCGGTTCTCGCCTTCGGTATAGATCTTGGTCAGCCCGCGGCCTTCCAGCACCACCCGGCCGGGCGCAACCCGTGTCGGCGCAATACCCTGCGCAACCCCACCCTGCGTGACCCCACCCTGCGTGACCCCACCCGGCGCAGCTTTGCCCGGAACCTGTTCAATCATGACGCAACACCTCCGCCGGCTGCAGCCGCGAGGCGCGCCAGCTGGGATACAACGTGGCCAGGAAAGACAGCACCAGCGACGTCACACCAATGGAAACGATATCCGCCATCCGGGGATCGGACGGCAGTTCGGTAATCAGATAAATGTCCTTGGGCAGGAACTGCATGCCCAGCAGACGCTCGATGAAAGGCACGATGACGTCGATATTGAAGGCGACCAGCATGCCGCTGCCCACGCCCAGGATCGTTCCGATCACACCGATCAGCGCGCCCTGCACCACGAACACGCGAGCGACCTCGCCGGGCGATGCGCCCAAAGTCCGCATGATCGCGATATCGGACTGTTTGTCGTTGACCGCCATGACCAGCGACGACAGCAGGTTGAAGGCCGCGACCGCAACGATCAGCGTCAGGATCAGGAACATCATCCGCTTTTCGGTTTGCACGGCGGCAAACCAGGTGCGGTTGTTCTTCGACCAATCGCTGGCCACGATGCCCGCAGGAAGCAACGACGCCAGTTGCGCCGCCACTTGCGGGGCTTCCTGCATGTCCTTAATGCGCAGCCGCACACCGCCCGTGCCGGTTTCGCGGAACAGGCGCGCGGCGTCATCGACGTTGACGAACGCCAGGCTGGAGTCATATTCATAGTGGCCGGCTTCGAACACGCCCACCACGGTGAACTGGCGCATGCGCGGCGTGAACCCGGCCGGCGTGACCGACCCTTGCGGGGCCAGCATCAATACCGGGTCACCCAGCCTGACGTCGAGCGCACTGGCCAGGGTCCGGCCCAGCACCACCCCGAAGCTGCCGGGCTGCAGCGCATCAAGCGACCCCTGTTTCATGCTGCCGACCAGGTCGGACACATTGCGCTCGGTTGCCGGGTCGACGCCGCGCACCTGCACGCCGCGCAGCGTCTGATCCCGCGCGATCATGGCCTGGGCCGACACGTAGGGCGCACCGGCCACGACCTCGGGGTTCTTTTTGGCCAGCTCGGTCAAGCTGCGCCAATCGGCCAGGGCCGTCCCGCGCTCACCGCTGCTCGAAAACAGTTCGATGTGCGGCAGCACCGACAGCATGCGATCGCGCACTTCTTTCTGGAAGCCGTTCATGACGGACAGCACGATGATCAGCGCCGCCACGCCCAGCGCGATGCCTGCCATCGAACTGCCGGCAATGAAGGAAATGAAGCGGTCGCGACGCCGCCCGCGGCCGGCGCGTGTATAACGCCAGCCGACCCAGAGTTCGTAGGGAATATTGAGCACGCGCGTATTATGTCAGATGCCCGCGGCTGGCTCATCGGCCGCCCGTGTCCAGTCGTCACAGACCGTTGTCAAAGACCGTTCCCGGTACAAGACGGTCGGCCCGACGGCGGATACGGCCGCGTCGCTGACCGCACCTGAAGCAGGTTGTCGTCGTCCCTTCGTGGACCGCGTCGGGACCCGACAGACGCCTTCCCACCCCGACCCCCTTACAATAGCGCCGTGCCTGCCTCCCCTTCCCTCGTCCTTGTCGTGCCCGGCGCCTTGCCGCCCGGCCCGATCGCTTCCGAACTCGCCAAGCAACTGTCGGCCACGCCTTCGCCCGCCCCCACGCTGTTGAAGTGGCTGCGGACGGCGCCTGCAACAGTCGGCGAGCCGCCCGTTGCCGATCCCAAAGCCACACCGTCCGAAGCCTGGTGGCTGCATCGTGCCGGTTTCCAGCCGCCGGCTGGTCCGGCGGAGCGCGCCAACACAGCACCATCGACAGGCAAGACGGACCAACGCCCGAGCCCGGACCAGGCCGGCGCAGCCGAGGCACCTGGCGCGCCCACCCCACCCACTGCGCCACTCGGTTCCGGCCTGGCCGCCCTTCTGGCCCCGGACGCGCAGGGCGACGCCCCCATCTGGATTGCCGACCTGGCGCACATCCAGGTCGGGCGCGACGGCCTTGTCTTGACCGACACGAATTCGCTGGACATCACTGCGGAGGAGTCCCGCGCACTGCTCGCCACCGTCCAGCCCTTGTTCGAGACCGACGGCTTTACCGTCACCTATCTGAACCCGCGCCGCTGGCAGGTGACCCTGCCCGATGGCCTGACGCCCTATGCGGCGACGCCATCGGCCGTCATGGGCGGCGACCTGAACGACTACTGGCCCAAGGGGCTGCCGGCGCGACCCTGGCGGCGTCTGGCCAACGACATCCAGATGAGCTGGCACGAACACCCGGTCAACGAGGCCCGTGAAGAACGGGGCGAACCTGCCGTGAATGGCCTGTGGCTGCATGGCGGTGCGCCCGCGTGGACGCCTGGCTGGCGCGGCACGCCGCCGCGCCACCTGATCGGCGATCCGCCCTGGCTGCAAGGCCTGGCCGAACGCGCGAAGATTGCCTGGAGCGGCAGCAGCACCCCCGCCTCGCAGGTGCGGACCGATACGGCTGTCCTGCTTGACGCGCTGGAATTGCCCTGTCGCGCGCAGGCCTGGGGCGACTGGCTGGCGGCGCTGACGCGCCTTGACACGGACTGGTTCGCCCCGCTCGATGCCGCCTTGCTCGATGGTGATCTATCGGCGATCGACCTTGTATTTCCGGATCGCGAGCGCACTGTCACCCTACGTCTGACGGCGCGCGCGAAAGCGCTGCGCTGGCTTCCTCAACCCAAACAAGACTGGACCCGCTGGTGGCTGCACCCCGAATCCTGACGCGTCGCGTCGACAGCGGTATCGCGCAACGCCTGGAACGCTCGGGCATCCATCCGCTGCTGGCCCGTTTGTGGGCCGCGCGGGGCGTGGCAGAACCTGCTGAAACCCGTGGCGAATGGACGTCCATGCTGGCGCCGCACGGCTTGACGCACGCGTCTCGCGCCGCGGAATTGCTGGCCGACGCCATCCGTGACCGCAAGCGCCTGCTGATCGTCGCCGACTACGATTGTGACGGCGCGACCGCGTGCGCGGTGGGCATCCGCGGCCTGCGCAGCATGGGCGCGGATGTCGATTTCCTGGTGCCGAACCGCTTCGAAACCGGCTACGGCCTGTCGCCTGCCGTGGTCGATCTGGCGGTGAAGCATCCCAGGATGGGCAAGCCGGACATCATCGTCACGGTCGACAACGGCATCGCGAGCATCGACGGCGTGGCCGCGGCCAAGGCGGTCGGCATCGACGTGATCGTCACCGATCACCACTTGCCGGGCGACGTGCTGCCGGACGCCCTGGCCATCGTCAACCCGAACCAGCCGGGCTGCGGCTTCCCGTCCAAGAACCTGGCGGGGGTCGGCGTCATCTTCTATCTGATGCTGGCCTTGCGGGCCGAGCTGCGCAAGCGCGGCGTCTACCCGGCCGACGGCGGCCCGCGCCTGAACACCCTGGTCGACCTGGTTGCCCTGGGCACCGTCGCCGACGTGGTCAAGCTCGATGCCAATAACCGCCTGCTGGTTGCACAAGGTTTGCAGCGGATCCGCAAGGGCCTGATGCAGCCTGGCGTGCAAGCGCTGTTCGTCGTGGCGTCGCGGGCGCCGCGCGAGGCCAGTACCTTCGACATGGGCTTTGCGCTGGGCCCGCGGATCAACGCAGCCGGCCGCCTGGCGGACATGAGCCTGGGCATCCGCTGCCTGATCACCGATGACGAAGACGAGGCCCTGCAACTGGCGCGCCAGCTGGACACCATCAACCGCGAACGCCGCGATATCGAGGCCACCATGCGCGACCAGGCGCTGCTGGCGGTGGAAAGCCTGACCGCGTCGATGAACGCGAGCGTGTGCGTGTTCGACGCCGGCTGGCACCAGGGCGTGGTCGGCCTGGTCGCGTCGAAACTGAAAGACAAATTCTGGTGTCCGACGATTGCATTCGCGCCGGCCGGTGACGGCGAATTGCGCGGCTCGGGCCGCTCGGTGCCCGACGTGCACCTGCGCGACGTGCTGGACCTCGTGTCCAAGCGCTATCCGCAACTGATCCGCAAGTTTGGCGGTCACGCGATGGCCGCCGGCCTGACGCTGCACGAGTCGGATTTTCCGGTGTTTGCCTCGGCCTTCGACGCAGCCGTGCGTGAACTGAGCGGCCGCAGCCAGTTCGAACCGGCGCTGGAAACGGACGGCTCGCTCGATACCTGTTATGCCAACACCGAAATGGCCACGCTGCTGGACCAGCAGGTGTGGGGCTCAGGCTTTCCGGCCCCGGTGTTCGTGGACACCTTCACGGTACGCAACCAGCGCATCGTGGGCGAAAAGCATTTGAAGCTGGCCCTGGAACGCGGCAGCCAGCGCTTCGATGGCATCTGGTTCGGACGGGCCGATTCGCTCCCGGCGGCGGTCGATGTGGCCTACCGCCTGGGACTCAACAACTGGAACGGCATGGTGGCAGTGCAACTGCTTGTCGAACATGCCGAGCCCGCGCGGCGCAACGAGCGCTAAAATGCGAAGTTACGCCGAAATAATTGCATAGGAAGACCATGGAAGCAGAACGCCTGAACCAGCTCGAAGCTCGACTGCAGGACCTGAGTGCGCGCACTCAGGATCTTCGGAGGTATCTTTGACTACGATGTCAAAGATGAACGCCTGCACGTTGTAAACGCTGAACTGGAAAGCGCGGAAGTCTGGAACGACCCCAAGCACGCCCAGGAACTGGGCCGCGAAAAGAAGTCCCTCGAAACCATCGTTGACACGATTCGTGAACTGACAACCGGCCTGGCCGACGCCAGCGAACTGTTCGAGATGGCCCGCGGCGATGACGACTTCGACACGCTGGCGTCGGTCGAGTCCGACACCGCTGCGCTGCAAGCCAAGGTGGAAGGGCTTGAATTCCGCCGCATGTTCAACAATCCGGCCGATCCGCTCAACTGCTTCGTCGACATCCAGTCAGGCGCCGGCGGCACCGAAGCGCAGGACTGGGCGTCCATCCTGCTGCGCCAGTACCTCAAGTACGCCGAGCGCAAGGGCTTCAAGACCGAGGTCATGGAAGAGTCCGAAGGCGAAGTCGCCGGGATCAAGTCCGCCACCATCAAGATGGAAGGCGAGTACGCGTTCGGCTACCTGCGCACCGAAACCGGCGTGCACCGCCTGGTCCGCAAGAGCCCCTTCGACTCGTCGGGCGGCCGCCACACGTCGTTCGCCAGCGTATTCGTGTATCCGGAAATCGACGATTCCTTCGAGATCGAAGTGAATCCGGCTGACCTGCGTGTCGATACCTTCCGTGCCTCGGGCGCGGGCGGTCAGCACATCAACAAGACCGACTCGGCGGTGCGGATGACGCATATCCCCACCGGCATCGTCGTGCAGTGCCAGAGCGACCGGTCGCAACACCGCAACCGCGCCGAAGCCATGCAGATGTTGAAGTCGCGCCTGTTCGAACTCGAAATGCGCAAGCGCATGGCCGAGCAGCAGAAGCTCGAAGATTCCAAGACCGACGTGGGTTGGGGTCACCAGATCCGTTCGTATGTGCTGGACCAGAGCCGGATCAAGGACCTGCGCACGAACGTCGAAATCTCGAACACGCAGAAGGTGCTCGACGGGGATCTGGATCCTTTCATCCAGGCCAGCCTGAAGCACGGCGTGTGAGGACCGCGAACTACGGTGCCATGGGCGGCACCTTCGTCATCCTGACCGGCGCCTCGCGGGGCCTTGGCGCCGCGCTGGCGCTGGCCCTGTGCCGCCCCGGCACCCACCTTGCCACGCTCTCGCGCCACAAGCACACCAAGCTCGACGCGCATGCGGCGACCCGCGGCACCGTGGTCCAGCAGCATCCGGCCGACCTGACCGATGCCGGCGAGACCACCCGCGTCATTGACCGGCTGTTTGCCACAATGCCGCGTCATGCCGACCGTTACTGCCTGATCAACAACGCCGGCACGGTCGATCCGATCGGTCCGTCGGGCACCCTGCGCCCGGACGATATCACCCAGGCGCTGGCGCTCAATGTGGCGGCGCCCATGCTGCTGACGTCGCGCTTCATTGCCGCGACCGCCGGCTGGGGCGCCGACCGCCGTGTGCTGAACATTTCGTCGGGCGCCGGCCGCAAGCCGATGGCCGGCTGGAGTGTCTACTGTTCGACCAAGGCCGCCATCGACATGTACACACGCAGCGTCAAGCTCGAACAGGGCGACGCTGGCGTGCGCATCGTGTCACTGGCGCCTGGCGTGATCGACACCCCCATGCAGGCGCGAATCCGCGACAGCCAGCCCGAGGCTTTCCCCGCGCTCGACACTTTCAAGGCGATGCATGCCACTGGCCAGTTGTCGTCGCCCGACGACGTGGCCGCCCGCATCGTCGCCTACCTGGAACGCGACGACTTCGGCCAGACCGAGATCGACGACATCCGCAATTACTGACTCAAGCCCACCATGACCGATACCCGGCCAACCGCCCCCGAGCCCGTCCCCCAGGACGAAAACCAGATCGTCGCGGAACGGCGCGCCAAGCTCGCGCGCCTGCGTGAAGCGGGCCCCGCCTTCCCGAACGACTTCGTTCCTGCCGACCGTGCCGCGCCGCTGCACGCTGCCTATGACGACAAGGACAAGGAAGCGCTGGAAGCGCTTGCCGTGACCGCCAGCGTTGCCGGCCGCCTGATGCTCAAGCGCGTCATGGGCAAGGCCAGCTTCATCACGCTGCAGGACGCCACCGGCCGCATCCAGATCTACCTGAGCAAGGAAAGCGTCGGCCCCGAGGTCTATGACGCCTTCAAACACTGGGATATTGGCGACATCGTGGCCGTGCGCGGCAACGTCTTCAAGACAAACAAGGGCGAGCTGTCGATCCACGCCGTCGAACTGCGCCTGCTGACCAAGTCGCTGCGCCCGCTGCCGGACAAGTTCCACGGCATCGCCGACCAGGAAATGCGCTATCGCCAGCGTTATGTCGACCTGATCATGACCGAGTCCACCCGCGCGACCTTCATCGGCCGCAGCAAGGTCGTGGCCTCGATTCGCAAGTACATGATCGATACCGGCTTTCTGGAAGTCGAAACGCCCATGCTGCACGCCATTCCTGGCGGCGCATCGGCCAAGCCCTTCACCACGCATCACAATGCGCTGGACATGGAAATGTTCTTGCGCATCGCGCCCGAGCTGTACCTGAAGCGGCTGATCGTGGGTGGTTTCGAGCGCGTGTTCGAACTGAACCGCAACTTCCGCAACGAAGGCGTCAGCCCGCGGCATAACCCTGAATTCACGATGATGGAGTTCTACGCGGCCTACGGAAACTACACGTGGCTGATGGACTTTACCGAAGGCCTGCTGCGGCAGGTCGCCATCGACGTGACCGGCAGTGCGACCCTGATGTACCAGGGCCGCGAGATCGACCTGGCCCAGCCCTTCGATCGCCTGACGATCACCGGCGCGATCCAGAAGTACGCCGAAGGTTATACCGACGAACAGCTGGCCGACGAAGCCTTCCTGCGCGCCGAACTGAAAAAGCTGGGTGCCCATGTCGAAGGCCCGCAGCTGGCCCGTGCCGGCATTGGCGCGCTGCAACTGGCGCTGTTCGAGGAAACCGCCGAATCCAAGCTGTGGAGCCCGACCTACATCATCGACTATCCGGTCGAAGTTTCGCCGCTGGCACGCGGATCGGACGACCGCCCGGGCGTCACGGAACGCTTCGAGCTGTTCATGATGGGCCGCGAGATCGGCAATGGCTTTTCGGAGCTGAACGACGCCGAAGACCAGGCCGATCGTTTCCGCAAGCAAGTCGAAGCCAAGGATGCGGGTGACGAAGAAGCCATGTACTTCGACGCTGACTATATCCGCGCCCTGGAATACGGCATGCCCCCCACCGCAGGCTGCGGCATTGGCATCGACCGCCTGGTCATGCTGATCACCGACAGCGCCAGCATCCGCGACGTGATCCTCTTCCCGCACATGCGCCGCGAAGACTGACGGCCGTCATGCCGGACGGCGGCAGGTGACTGCCGCCCATGGACGCGCAAAACAAAAGGGGTGTCAGCGTTTGCAGGCTGACACCCCCTTTGTCATGGCATAGCTATCGTTGCGAACGCCCCCCGTTCACGGCCACGGCATCTGGTAATTCACGATGGCCGACACCGACCGCCCCGCCCCCACCGAACAACTGTCGGTGTAGCAGTAGGCCACGTACCCCTTGTCCAGCAGGTTGCTGGCGCTGGCCCGGAACTGCAGGCCCTTCAGCTCGGAATACAGCCGCCCGAAGTCGTAGTTCACCCCCGCATCGACCAGCATGTACGACGGCGCGATGTCGCTCGATCCACCCGCGTAGCCGTAGCTGGCGCCCGTGTGCCCTACCCGGCCGTCCATGGACAGGCCCGCAAAGCTGCCGCGTTCCACGGCATATTTCGCCCGCACCGACACCTGCTGCTCGCTCACCGTCGGAAAACGGTTGGCCAGCATGCTGCGGTACGCGTCGTCGGACGTGTTCATGACGGACGAATTGGTGACCATGTAGGCCGCCACCACGCGCAAGTTCGGCAAGGGTTGCAGCTTGCTTTCGACGGCGGCGCCGCGCACCCGCAATTCTGCCCACGCCTGGCAGCCGGCCAGACCACACCCCCCGCCTGTGTCGGTGGTCTGGGAGTTGTTCTGGATCTGATTGAAGGCCGACAGCGTCGTCACCTTCCCAAAGATGTCCGGCACATACCGAACGCCGGTTTCATACTGCTGGCTGGCGGTGGACGTGAACTCGCTGCCACCGACTGGCGCATAGGTGTTCGAGTAGTTCATGTACGGCGCCAGGCCGTTGTCGAACTGGTACTTCAGGCCGATACGACCGCTGACGGTCTCGTTATTCAGCAGCGTGGCGTCGGACGTGTTCGCGCCCAGATCGATGGTCCGGTTGGTCAGTTGATCGCGGCGGCCCACCAGCGACATGGTCCATTTGTCCAACGTGACCTGGTCCTGCACGAACAATCCCAGCTGGCGCTTTTCGGCATAGGCCTGGGCCACGGCGCGCGGGCCGCCCACCGCAGCGCCGTAGGCCGGGTCGAAGATATCCAATGAAGGCGCGAGCGCCACACGGGTCTCGTAGATGTCGCGCGCCTTCAGGTAGTCGAAGCCGAATTTGAATTGATGCTGCAGGCGGACGGTCGTGAACTTCCCCATCGCATGCGTGCCAAGGTTGAAAGTTCCAAGACCGGGCAACAGGCCGTCGTCGGACGCACGCAAGGATTCGGGCGTCAGGCCATTGCCCTGCTCGGTGCTCGGGCGGCCGTATCTGAGCGACTGCTTGATCGACCAGGTGTCGTCCAGCTTCTGTTCGAACTCGAAATCGGACTTGCGCACGTTCGCCGGGCGGCCGTAACGCTGGCTGCCCCAGGCGTCGGCCATGCCCCCGTCGGCATCCGGATTCCACTGGGGCGCAGCCGTGACGGGCGAGTCCACACCGGGTTCGGTCACGGGAAAAGCCACCGCGGCAGAGGTCGCATCGCGCGTCGCGGCGTCACGCGCAGCGGCGGCGTAGTCAGGCGGCGTGGCCGCTGTGCTGGTGGCGTAGTAGACCTTGCCCGGCGCACTGGCCTGGCCCGGGCTGGGCGCTTGCGTATGGGCTGTGGCCTGCAAAGAACCGGCTGGCGGATCTTCCTTGAGCGAGATCGCCGGCGCGCAGCCGGCCAGGGCCAGGGTCAGGAACAAGGCTGAAGCCGGCGCGATGGCACCTGGGCCCCCTGCGGCTCCGGGGCGTCGGAGTCGTCTATCCCGCAATCTGAAAGTCATGGCGCTCCCCACGCGTGTTGACGGTGGACAAGCAGCCCACGCAGTTGAAGCTCAATGACGCTCCCCCGGCGTGTTGTGACGGGAAAGCGCTAGATCTCGTCGATCCAGGCCATCTGGATCGCTTCAAGAATGCCTTCATTGGACCGGGTGGGATCATCGGCAAAACCCGGAAGTTCCGTGACCCAGCGATGAAGATCGGTAAATCGCACGAACTGCGGCTCGACATCGGGATGCTGCTCGACCAACGCCGCCGCAATCTCGTAAGTATCGGACCAGCGCATGTCAGTGGCTTTCGCTCGCGTGGTTGATCGTGTACTTCGGGATCTCGATGGTGAGATCGGCGTCCTGCACGACCGCCTGGCACGACAGGCGTGAGGTGGACGTCAGGCCCCACGCCTTGTCGAGCATGTCTTCTTCGCTGTCGGTGGCCTCGGGCAAGGAAGAAAACCCTTCCTTCACGATCACGTGGCAGGTGGTGCAGGCGCAGGAAAGCTCACAGGCGTGCTCGAGCTCGATATGGTTGTCGAGAAGCAGGCGGCAGATCGAGACGCCCTGGGGCGCCTCAAGGACAGCGCCCTGTGGGCAGAGCTGGGGATGCGGAAGCACCGTTAACTTGGGCATGATCAAAAAACCTGAAATGGGCAAATCACGTGTGGCCGCGTCGCCCGAAGGGGCAACGCGATCACGCCGTGGAATCAAACGACTTCGTCGATACGACGGCCAGCGAGCGCGGCGCGGATGCTGCGATCCATGCGGCGGGCGGCAAAATCTTCGGTACTGGCGGACAACGCATCGACGGCGGCGCGGACGGCATCGCTGTCCGCCTGGCGCGATGCCTGTTCGGCTTCGTCAAGGCGTGTGTGGATGGTGGCGAGCGACTCGGCGTCAAGCAGATCCGCGTCGGCCGCCAGCGCCGCGCGTACCGATTCCACCAGGCGCATGGCCTCGACCTGCTGCTCGCGCAGACTGCGCGCCTGCATGTCGGTGTCGGCGCTGTTCATGCCGTCGGCCAGCATGGCGGCCACTTCATCGTCGCTCAGGCCGTACGACGGCTTGACCGAAATCGACGCTTCCACGCCCGCGCTCAGTTCGCGCGCCGTCACACCGAGCAGTCCATCGGCATCAACCTGGAACGTCACGCGAATGCGGGCGGCGCCGGCCACCATGGGCGGAATGCCGCGCAGCTCGAACCGGCCAAGCGAGCGGCAATCGGTCACCAGTTCGCGTTCGCCCTGGAGCACATGGATGGCCATGGCCGTCTGGCCGTCCTTGAACGTGGTGAACTCCTGGGCGCGGGCCACGGGAATGGTGCTGTTGCGCGAGATGACGCGTTCGACCAGCCCACCCATGGTTTCGAGCCCGAGCGACAGGGGGATCACGTCCAGCAGCAGCCATTCGTCGCCCGCCGCGCGGTTGCCCGCGAGCAGGTTGGCCTGCATGGCGGCGCCAAGCGCCACCACCTGATCGGGGTCCAGATTGGTCAGCGGTGTCGTGCCGAACAGCTCTCCGACCTTGCGCTGCACGATGGGCATACGCGTCGCGCCGCCCACCATGACCACACCCTTCACGTCGGCGACCGTCAGGTCGGCATCGCGCAGGGCGCGTTTGGCGCTCGTCAACGTGCGGGCAACCAGCGGCTGGGCCAGCGCCTCGAACCGCTCGCGCGTCAGCTGCACGGCCAGGGAATAGCCGGTGGACAGGGTCAAGCTGATGTCGGCCTGCTCCGCCGAGGACAGCGCTTCGCGCAAGGTGCGCGCAGCAACGAGCAGCGCCCGCTGGTCTTCGGGAATCAATGCGGTCAGATGCCAGTTCTCGGACATCCAGGTGACGATGGCCGCGTCGAAATCGTCGCCGCCCAGCGCGGTGTCGCCGCCGGTGGCGATGACTTCGAACACGCCTTGCGACAGGCGCAGGACCGAGATATCGAAGGTGCCACCACCCAGGTCGTACACGGCATACAGCCCTTCGGCGGCGTTATCCAGCCCGTAGGCGATCGCCGCCGCAGTCGGCTCGTTCAGCAGCCGCAGCACATTCAGGCCCGCCAGCTTGGCCGCGTCTTTCGTGGCCTGCCGCTGCGCGTCGTCGAAATAGGCAGGCACCGTGATCACCGCGCCGACCAGATCGTCGCCCAGCACGTCTTCACCCTGCTGACGCAACTTGGCCAGGATTTGCGCCGAGACTTCGACCGGGCTCTTATCGCCCTGCACCGTGCGGATCCTGACCATGCCTGGGGCGTCGATGAAATCGTAGGGCACGTTCAGCTTGTGCGCGTCGGCCAGGCCCCGCCCCATGAACCGTTTGACCGACACCAGCGTGTTGTGCGGATCGATCGTTTGCGCGGCAAGCGCCTTGCGCCCGATCTGCACGGCGCCGTCAGGCAGATAGCGTACGGCCGACGGCAGCAGGGCTTCGCCTGCCTCGTCGCGCAGCACTTCGGCCACGCCATTGCGTACCGAGGCCACAAGCGAGTTGGTGGTCCCAAGGTCAATGCCCACCGCCAGCCTGCGCTGGTGGGGAGCTTCGGACATGCCAGGTTCGGCTATCTGCAAAAGCGCCATGCGTTTACGTTCTTCTCAGTGTGAATCCGCAAGAGCATCGGCAACCGCTTCGATCTCTTCGGAAAATTTTTCTATGAACATCCACTCGCGCACCCGCGCGGCGGCGGTGACGTAGTCGTGCTCGACATCAAGCAGTTCGTCGACTCGACGAGCCATCGTATCGCGTTCGGCGGTCAATTCGGCGGCAAGCAGGTCCAAAGCGTCCTGGTTGCGCGATGCGCGCGCATCGTCCAGGGCTTCCCGCCATTCCATCTGCTGCATCAGAAAACCGGTGGACATGGCGGTGTTGGTTTCGACCTGGAGGTCGACGCCAGCGCGCTCGCACAGGTAGCGTGCGCGGGACAGGGGCGCGCGCAGCGTGCGGTAGGCCTCATTGGCCCGCGACGCCCACTGCATGGCCACACGCCTTTCCTGCGCGGTGCCCGAGGCGTGACGGTCGGGGTGCACCCTTGCCTGCACATCGCGCCAGGCGGCGTCGAGTGCGGCCCGGTCCAACGCGAAGGTTGCGGGCACGCCCAGCAACTCGAAGTGATCCGGGTCGGTCTGCATCAGACGGTGAACGACTCACCGCAGCCGCAGGATGCCTTCTCGTTCGGGTTGTTGAATTTAAAGCCCTCGTTGAGGCCTTCCCGCGTGTAGTCAAGCTCGACACCTGCAAGATACGGCATGCTTTTCGGATCGACAAACACCTTCACGCCCAGGCTTTCGAACACCTGGTCTTCGGGCGCACTTTCATCCACATACTCGAGCTTGTAAGCCAGGCCCGAACACCCGGTGGTACGCACGCCCAGCCGCAGCCCGATGCCCTTACCGCGTTTCTGCAGATAACGGCTTACGTGACGGGCTGCGCTTTCGGTCAGCAATACCGACATGGCTTCCTCACCTATCAGTTCGTACCGTGCTTGGTACGGTAGTCTTCGACCGCCGCCTTGATGGCGTCTTCGGCCAGGATCGAGCAGTGGATCTTTACCGGCGGCAAGGCCAGTTCCTGCGCGATGTGGGTGTTGCGGATCTCCATGGCCTGGTCCAAGGTCTTGCCCTTGACCCACTCTGTGACGAGCGAGCTGGACGCAATAGCCGAACCGCAGCCGTAGGTCTTGAATTTGGCATCTTCGATGATGCCGGCTTCGTTGACCCGGATCTGCAACTTCATGACGTCGCCACAGGCAGGTGCACCGACCATGCCGGTTCCAACCGAGGCGTCGCCCTTCTCGAAACCGCCAACGTTGCGGGGGTTTTCGTAGTGATCGATGACTTTTTCGCTATATGCCATGATGAATCTCCTAGATCAGTGTGCAGCCCACTGCACCGAATTGAGGTCGATGCCTTCCTGGGCCATTTCCCAGAGGGGCGACATTTCGCGCAGCTTGCCAACCTTGCTGCGCAGCAATTCGATAGTGAAATCGATGTCTTCAACCGTCGTGAAACGGCCGATCGTGAAACGGATCGAGCTATGCGCCAGCTCGTCGCTGCGGCCCAGGGCGCGCAACACATACGACGGTTCCAGGCTGGCGGACGTGCAGGCCGAACCACTCGACACCGCAATGTCCTTCACGGCCATGATGAGCGACTCGCCTTCGACATAGTTGAAGCTGACGTTCAGGTTGTGCGGAACGCGCTGCTCCATGTCGCCATTGAGGTAGACCTCTTCGATGGTCGACAGGCCTGCCCACAGACGGTCGCGCAACATCCTGACCCGATCGCTGTCGACAGCCATCTCTTCCTTGGCAAGGCGGAAACATTCACCCATGCCGACGATCTGGTGCGTGGCCAGCGTGCCCGAACGGAAACCGCGTTCATGACCGCCACCGTGGATCTGCGCTTCGATACGGATGCGCGGCTTGCGGCGGATGTACAGCGCGCCAATGCCCTTCGGACCATACGTCTTGTGCGCGCAGAACGACATCAGGTCGACCTTGAGCGTCTGCAGATCGATCTGGATCTTGCCCGACGCCTGGGCCGCGTCCACGTGGAACACGATGCCTTTGCTGCGGCAGATCTCGCCAATCTGGGCGACGTCCTGGATCACGCCGATCTCGTTGTTCACGAACAGGACCGACACCAGGATCGTGTCCGGACGCAACGCGGCCTTGAACGATTCGATGTCGAGCAGACCGTTTTCCTGCACGTCGAGATAGGTGACCTCAAAGCCCTGGCGTTCCAGTTCGCGACAGGTGTCCAGCGTCGCCTTGTGCTCGGTCTTGAGCGTAATGATGTGCTTGCCGCGCTCTTTGTAGAAATGCGCCGCGCCCTTCAGGGCCAGATTGATCGATTCGGTTGCGCCCGACGTCCAGACGATTTCACGCGGGTCGGCATTGGCCAGGTCGGCCACCTGCTTGCGTGCATTTTCCACGGCCTGTTCCGCTTCCCAGCCGATCGAGTGGCTGCGCGATGCGGGATTGCCGAAGTGTTCGTACAACCAGGGCACCATGGCGTCGACCACTCGGGGGTCCACGGGCGTCGTTGCGGAGTAATCGAGATATACCGGTGTTTTGATCATGACGTCTTTACCTTGTTCGTAACCCTTGCCTTTGCAGGGAGGGTGCGCTTACAGCGCGGCAGTGGATTCGGTGGGCGCGCCCGTGCGACGATCGAGCAGCACGGATTTGGCCGCGTTGGCCTCGTGCAGTTCGCGCATGCGCTGCTGATCAACCAGATCCTGCAGCGACACGGAGTCGAGGTACTCCACCATCTTGCGGTTGAGCGTGGCCCAGAGTTCGTGGGTCATGCACTTGCCCGACTTGCCATCATTGCCGCGGGTACAGTCCTGCTTGCCGCCGCAGTCGGTCGCGTCGAGCGGTTCATCCACGGCGAAAATGATGTCGGCAACGGTGACGTGGCGCGCCAGCTTGGCAAGGGAGTACCCGCCGCCCGGCCCGCGCATACTGTCGACCAGCTCGTGCCGGCGCAGCTTCCCGAACAGCTGTTCGAGGTAAGAGAGAGAGATGTTCTGCCGTTGGCTGATCGCGGACAAGGTGACGGGTCCGCTGTGCTGGCGCAAGGCCAAGTCGATCATTGCCGTGACGGCGAAACGCCCTTTGGTAGTAAGTCGCATCCAGGACCCCTGAAGTCTATCCTTCGCGCGCAGGGACTGGTGCACTCTTCAATCAGGAGCCGAGTCAATCTGCTCCGGCGCCAATCCCTAACGATTTGGTCAAGTATACCTAATTCCCGAACGATTTGCTAGGGATTACGTGTAGGGATGCGCTGGAGGGCACCGCCGGCCGTGGTCCAGACGTAAAAACACCGCGTCGATACGCGGTGTCGAATGCTGGACAAACGGACGGCAGCCTGGACAAACAGTCTGAAGGGGAATGGCCCGGATCAGGCAGCCTGATACTGGGTTGCGCGCTTGCGAACGACTTCGAGCAGGCCCTGGCAGGCGTCTTCGATATAATCGAGCACCTTTGCAAAACCTTCCGGGCCGCCGTAGTACGGATCAGGCACGGTGGCTTCTTCGTATTCATTGGCAAAGCGCATCAACAGCATCAGTTTGTGCTGATACTGCTTTGGAGCCTGCTGCTGCAAGAGCGCCAGGTTGTCCCAATCCATTGCCAGGATCATGTCGAATTCGCGGAAGTCGTCGGGGCGAATCTGTCGCGCACGAAAATCCGTAATGTCATAACCGCGTTTGCGGGCTGCAGCTTGCGCCCGTGCATCAGGCGGCTCTCCAATGTGGAAAGCGTGGGTGCTGGCCGATTCGATTCGGACAACGTCTGAAAGACCGGCATCTTTCACCAAACGGCGAAACACGCCCTCTGCGCTCGGCGAGCGGCAGATGTTGCCCATGCACACAAAGAGTACCTTCGTCATCATGTCCGAAAGTGTGCGGGAAAACCCCGCTCAGTTCAAGCTTTTTTTAAAAGCGTGCAAAACGCCGAAGCGACGAAAAATCCAGGAAAATCAAAGACTTGCGCACTTTTTATGGACGAAATAGCTATTTTCCATAGCGTCATGCACAAGTCTGGTACATGCCGTGTACGAATTCCGCCTAATCGCACTGCACCACTACGGTGCACTCGAAAACTGCGTCGCAGCATGCCGTTGGCGAGGGTGTCAGCACGAATCGGACCACGTCCCGTAATTGAGCTTCAAACCGCCCCGCTGCCCATGGCTTCGGCATCGGCCTGCGTGCCTGACGCCCCGAACAAACGCTGTTTGAGCGTCATCAACTGGTCGCGTGCCTGAGCCGCCTTTTCAAATTCCAGGTTGCGCGCGTGCTCGAGCATCGCTTTCTCAAGGCGTTTGATCTCCTTGCTGATCTGCTTTTCGCCCATGGCTTCGAATTTGGCGGCTTCCACCGACAGTTTCAAGGCCTCCTGATCGCCATTGGGCGCATACACGCCATCGATCAGGTCGCGCACTTCCTTCTTGACGCCGCGCGGAATGATGCCGTGCTCGGTGTTGAACAGAATCTGTCTCTCGCGCCGGCGCTGGGTCTCGCCGATGGCGCGTTCCATCGAGTCCGTCATCCGATCCGCATACAGAATGGCGCGGCCATTGAGGTTGCGCGCCGCCCGGCCGATGGTCTGGATCAAGCTGCGTTCCGAGCGCAGGAAGCCTTCCTTGTCGGCATCCAGGATGGCAACCAGGGAGACTTCGGGAATGTCCAGGCCTTCGCGCAGCAGGTTGATACCCACCAGCACATCGAACGTGCCCAGGCGCAAGTCACGCAGGATTTCCACCCGTTCCACCGTGTCGATGTCCGAGTGCAGATACCGCACCTTGACGCCGTGCTCGCCCAGGAAGTCGGTCAGGTCTTCCGCCATCCGCTTGGTCAGCGTGGTGATCAGCACCCGGTCGCCCTGCGCAACGCGCGCATGGATCTCGCCCAGCACATCGTCCACCTGGTTCAGCGCCGGCCGCACTTCCACGATCGGATCGACCAGTCCGGTTGGCCGCACCACCTGTTCCACGATGTTGTCGGCGTGTTCTTTCTCATAGTTCGACGGTGTGGCCGACACGAAGATCGTCTGGCGCATCTTGCCTTCGAACTCTTCGAACTTCAGCGGCCGATTGTCCATGGCCGAGGGCAGCCGGAAGCCGTAATTCACCAGCGTTTCCTTGCGCGAACGGTCGCCCTTGTACATGGCGCCCACCTGCCCGATCGTGACGTGGCTTTCGTCGATGATCATGAGCGCGTCCTGCGGCAGGTAGTCGATCAGCGTGGGCGGTGGATCGCCCGGCCGGGCCCCCGACATGTGCCGCGAGTAGTTCTCGATGCCCTTGCAGAAGCCAAGCTCCTGCAGCATTTCCAGGTCGAATCGGGTCCGCTGTTCAATGCGCTGCGCTTCGATCAGCTGGCCAGCGTCCACGAACTGCTTCGAGCGCTCGCGCAACTCGGCCTTGATCGTCTCGATGGCATTGACGACGGTCGCCCGCGGAGTGACGTAATGCGAGCCAGGAAACACCGTGAAGCGCGGAATCTTCTGGCGGACGCGGCCGGTCAGCGGGTCGAACAGCTCCAGGGTCTCGATCTCATCGTCGAACAGCGTGACGCGCAGCGCCAGTTCGGCGTGTTCGGCCGGAAAGATGTCGATCAGTTCGCCGCGCACCCGGAAGGCGCCGCGCGTGAAATCGGTATCGTTGCGTGTGTACTGCATGGCCACGAGACGGCCGATGATCTCGCGCTGCCCCAGCTTGTCGCCGGTGCGCAGCAGCATGACCATCGAGTGGTAATCGCTCGGGTTGCCGATACCGTAGATGCACGAGACGCTGGCCACGATGATCGTGTCGCGCCGCTCCAGCAGGCTCTTGGTGGCCGACAGGCGCATCTGTTCGATGTGCTCGTTGATCGACGAGTCCTTTTCGATGAACAGATCGCGGGTCGGTACGTACGCTTCCGGCTGGTAGTAATCGTAGTACGACACGAAATATTCGACGGCATTGCGCGGAAAGAACTCACGCATTTCGGCGTACAACTGGGCGGCCAGCGTCTTGTTTGGGGCAAGCACGAGCGCCGGCTTGCCCATGCGGGCAATCACGTTCGCCATCGTGTAGGTCTTGCCCGATCCCGTTACGCCCAGCAAGGTCTGATAGACCAGGCCGTCTTCAATGCCCTGGCACAAACCGTCGATCGCCGTTGGCTGGTCACCGGCGGGTCGGTAGGGCTGGTACAGCTGGAACGGACTACCGTCGTACGTGACAAAGCCGGGCTCGAAACCCGAGCCATCCGGAGCGACGCCGGGAAGCGCCTCGGGCAGCGGTTCGGCGACATCAAAACCGGCTTCAACGAGGGCGTTTGCTTTCTCGAGCGACACAGGGTGCATGCTAGACTCTTGTTTCATCTGGAAAACTTCGGCAGGAAAAACGGGTGGGAGTTCCCCGACCGCGTCAAGCCAGAGGTGTATGCGTCGGATGGCAAGGCATGCGGTGCATGTCGTGCCGACCGATCGAGTGAAAAGCGGAAAGGGGCATGTTCGGGTCAAGTGCCCGGTATGCCCTTCTGGCTGACCTGGCTGTATCGATAGAACTTGGACCGAACTTGGCCAGAACTTGGGCCAGACTTCGCTGACTCAATGAACTCGGGCCAAAGCTAAAACTCGGGCCAAAGCTAAAACTTGGGCCAAAGCTAAAACTTGGGCCGAAGCTAAAACTCGGGCCAAAGCTAAAACTTGGGCCAAAGCTGCGAGTTTCAAGTGCGGTGATTTTTTGCATTGAATTTCTGCATCGAACACTGCACGGCCGGCTGACGACTAACGACCAACCCGACATTATCCCTGTAGCCCTCTTCAACGACAACCCCACGCGCAACGGACGCTTTACATGACCTCGCTCTTCGCCGCCGTAGAACTGGCTCCCCGCGACCCTATCCTCGGGCTGACGGAACAATTCAATGCTGACACCCGTGGCAACAAGGTGAATCTCGGCGTTGGCGTGTACTACAACGACGAAGGGAAGATCCCCCTTCTTGGCGCGGTCCGCAAAGCGGAGTTCGCGCGCATCGAGGCCGCTGCGGCGCGCGGGTACCTGCCGATCGAAGGCATCGTCGCGTACAACCAGCTCGTTCAGAAGTTGCTGCTGGGCGCCGACTCGCCCCTGATCGCTGAAGGCCGTGCGCTGACGGCGCAAAGCCTGGGCGGCACCGGTGCATTGAAAGTCGGCGCCGACTTCCTGAAGCGGCTGCTGCCCGGCGCCAAGGTCGCCATCAGCAACCCCAGCTGGGAAAACCATCGCGCGCTGTTCGAAGGCGCTGGTTTTGAAGTCGTCAACTACCCCTACTACGACGCCGCAACGCATGGCGTGGATTTTGACGGCATGCTCGCCGCGCTGCGCGGCTACCCGGCGAACACCGTGGTCGTGCTGCACGCCTGCTGCCACAACCCGACGGGTGTGGACCTGACGGTCGACCAGTGGCATCAGGTCGTGGCCGCGGTGAAGGAAACCGGGCTGGTCCCCTTCCTGGATATCGCGTACCAGGGCTTCGGTGACGGCATCGACGCAGACGCCGCGGCGGTTCGCCTGTTCGCCGATGCGAACCTGACCTTCCTGATCAGCTCGTCGTTCTCGAAGTCGTTCTCGCTGTATGGCGAACGGGTGGGTGCATTGACCCTGGTTGCCGCCAATCGCGAAGAAAGCGCGCGCGTCCTGAGCCAGTTGAAGCGGGTCATCCGCACCAACTACTCGAACCCGCCCACGCACGGCGGCACGGTGGTCGCGCAGGTACTTGGCACGCCCGAATTGCGGGCCGAGTGGGAAACCGAACTGGCCGGCATGCGCGATCGTATCCGCGACATGCGCAAGGCGCTGGTTCAGAAACTGAAGGATCGCGGTGTCGAACGCAACTTTGATTTTGTGTTGAAGCAACGCGGCATGTTTTCGTATTCGGGTCTGACGGCCGACCAGGTCGATCGCTTGCGCGAAGAACACGCCGTCTATGCCATTGGCACCGGCCGTATTTGCGTCGCTGCGCTGAACTCGCGCAATATCGACGCGGTGGCGGACGGAATTGCTGCCGTTCTCAAATAAATGGGTTTGAAAACGGAATCCCGCTTGCAAACCCGCTTTTTACTCATATAGAATAGCGGGCTTGCTTCAAGCAAATCGCTTTTAGCAAAACAATTCCCTGATAGCTCAGTCGGTAGAGCGACGGACTGTTAATCCGCAGGTCCCTGGTTCGAGTCCAGGTCGGGGAGCCAGAATGAAAAAAACCGGGCGTCACCTTTGGGTGGCGCCCGGTTTTTTGTTTTGGCCGAAGGTGTACCGCGGCTTTCCATCCGTAATACATCCACACACCTATGTCAGGTTCCTTGCCCTACTGTTTCGGTGAAGCGCAAGTCGACTCATCCAAATTGTGGGTCGCCGACTTTTTCCCGACTTTTCCATCCAGAACAAAGAGGCAAGCCATGGGTATTCTGAGCAACATCTTTAGCAAGATCTTTCCTTCGTCGCACGCAGCTGACAAACCCGCCGATGGCGCAGCGCCTGCTGGCGCGCCCCCGGTCGGTTCGGCACCCGTAGGATCGCCCGCACCGGGCACGGCGGCCGCCCCCGCCGCCATGTCGCAGGTCGACGTGGAAGCCATCCTGGACGGCAAGGCGCAGCAGGCCGGCGAAAAGCTGAACTGGCGCACGTCGATCGTCGATCTGCTCAAGCTGCTGCAGTTGGACAGCAGCCTGCAATCGCGCAAGGAACTGGCGCAGGAGCTGCAGTATTCGGGCGACACATCGGATTCGGCTGCCATGAATATCTGGCTGCACAAGCAGGTCATGAACAAGCTGGCCGCCAATGGCGGCAAGGTGCCGGCTGACCTGAAAGATTAATGCAGTCACCGCCCCGCTCGGCCCCTGGGTCGAGTCCGGGGTAAACTGCAGGCAGTACCGAAACAGGAGCTCTAGCGAGCTCCTGTTTTTGTTTCCAATGCCGCGATTGCCTTGGCGCCACGCGGGTCCGCGGGTCAGCCCCGAGGCGGGTGCCCTGCCCTTGCGGTTATCATCCTTGCCTGCGACCGCTCGAGCGGCCACCTTTTTCCACTACCAGACTTCTTCATGCCTCATCTCAAACAAAACGCGTATTCCCACGAAGAACTGTTGAGCTGCAGCCGCGGCGAATTGTTCGGGCCGGGCAATGCGCAACTGCCCGCCGGCAATATGCTGATGATCGACCGCATCGTCCAGATTTCGGACCAGGGCGGCAAGCACGGCAAGGGCGAGATCGTCGCCGAACTCGATATCACGCCGGACCTGTGGTTCTTTGCCTGCCATTTCGAAGGCGACCCGGTCATGCCGGGCTGCCTGGGCCTGGACGCGATGTGGCAATTGCTGGGCTTCTACTTGGGCTGGCAGGGCAATCCAGGGCGCGGCCGCGCGCTGGGCTCCGGCGAAGTCAAGTTTGTTGGCCAGGTGCTGCCCACCGCCAAGAAGGTCACGTACCGCATCGACATCAAACGCACGATCAATCGTTCGCTGGTGCTCGGCATCGCCGACGGGTCGATGAGCGTCGATGGCCGCGAGATCTATACCGCCGAAGGCCTGCGCGTCGGCCTCTTCACGTCGACCGAAAGCTTCTGACCCCGGCAACGGTCCGCCCGAGAGCTTCCGACACGCCGGCCCCATGACACTTTCATACGTCCGCCGCGTCGCATGGCTGGCACTGCTGGCTGCGCTGATGCACGTGCTGCTGCCGGCCGCGCATGCGATGGCGGGCGGGAGACTGGCCGACGGCGCTCTGGCGGGCGCCCGAACGTCGGGTTCGGCGACCGTGCCTGCCGCGTTCTGCCTGTCGCCCGGGTCACCGTTGGAAAGCGTGCTGCGAGGCTCGGCAGTGCCTGGCGGTGTTGGGCCGAGTGCGTCGACCGACGGAAATCCCGCACCGTCGCACGACACAACAGCCGCGCTATGCCCGCTTTGTATCGCAGGCGCCATGGCTGCCGTTCTGCCGCCGGCGCCTGAAATGACGGCCACGTCCCGCATCCTGTCCTGCGTGCTGGCACGCCGTGCCGTCGATGTGCCGACGCCCGGCATCGTCCTGCTGTCCTTCCTGTCCAGAGGCCCGCCAGCCCAAGGGTGAAACGACTCCTCGTGAGTCCCCTTCCCTTTGCGAGCCCCCGCAGGCCCCGCCGCCTGCCCCCTCCTCTCGACATCCAGGATGATCATGACGCTGCGTATCCTTACCCTGACTGCCCTTCTTCTGGGCACCCTGAGCACCTCCGCTTTCGCCCATGGCTACAAGGCCGGCGAGATCGACATCGGCCATCCGTGGGCCCGCGCGACCGTACCTGGCCAGCCGGCCGGCGGCGGTTTTCTGAAGCTGGACAATCGCGGCAAGGACGACAGATTGCTGGCCGTGCGGTCCGACGTGTCGGCCACGGCCGAGATTCACACCATGGAAATGAAAGACAACATCATGCGCATGCGCCAGGTGGAAGGCGTGGCGGTGCCGGCCGGCAAGACGGTCGAGTTTGCGCCGGGCGGCTATCACATCATGTTCATGCAGCTGAAGGCGCCGCTGAAACAGGGCACGAGTTTTCCGGCGACGCTGGTGTTTGAAAAAGCGGGCGAAGTGAAGGTCGATTTCAAGGTCGAAGCCATCAACTTCAACAGCCAGGGCAAACCGGCCGCCGGGGGTCATCAGCACCACTGAACGGCAGGTATTTTGTAACGCCCGATAGCGGCGAAACCCAGCTACCATGCGGGTTTCGCGGTTTCTACGCGCGAGTGTTGGAAAGGTGCAAGGTTTTCGTCAGTCGGCTGTGCAACAATCGCGGCGACAGTCAGATTCCCTGTTCTTCGAGAGTTACGTTGATACGCCTGCACCTTGCCCGTTTTGCCCTGCTCAGCAGTGTCGCCTTCGCGTTGAACGCGTTTGCCGCCGCCCCTGCCGCAGTCCCCGCCCCGGCCGCCGCGCCTGCCACCAAACCCGCTCCCACCGCCCCGATCATCGTGCTGAATTCGCTTGACGCGAACCTGAGCCTGATCGACCCGGTGACCTACCAGGAGACCGGCCGCATCCCGACGGGCAAGGAACCGCATCACCTGTATCTGACACCGGATGAAAAATCGGTGATCGTCGCGAACGCGTCGAGCGATTCGCTGACGCTGGTGGATCCGCGCACCGGCAAGTTCCAGCGCACCATTACCGGTATCGTGGACCCCTACCATCTTCGCTTTTCGCCGGACATGAAGTGGTTCATTACCGCGGCGAACCGTCTGGACCATATCGATATCTACCGCTGGCAGCCGTTGCCGACCGGCGGCTTCGACCTGAAGCTGGCCAAGCGCGTGCCCGCCGGCAAGACACCGAGCCACATCAACACCGACAGCAAGAGCACGACGGCGTATGTGTCGCTGCAGGACAGCGACCAGATGATCGCGATCGACCTGGCCACGCAGACGCCCAAGTGGACGATCCCGGTGGGCAAGATGCCTGCGGATCTGTTCCTGTCGCCCGATGACAAGTTCCTGTTCCTGGCCCTGACGGGCGACAGCTTCGTCGAGGTCTATGACCTGACGGTGTCCCCCGCCAAGCTGGTCAAGAGGATCAAGACGGCGGCCGGCGCGCATGCGTTCCGCGCGCAGGGCGACAAGCGTCACGTTTTCGTCAGCAACCGGGTGGCCAACAGCATCAGCCGCATCGACATGCAGACCCAGACGGTGGTGGATACCTTCGCGGCGCCGGGCGGCCCCGATTGCATGGACGTGCTGGCCGATGGCAAGACGCTGCTGGTCACGTCGCGCTGGGCCAAGAAGCTGACCGTGATCGACCTGGAAACCAAGAAAGTGGTGCGCCAGGTCAATGTGGGCCGTTCGCCGCACGGCGTCTGGACGCTGGACCATGTACCGCTGCGTTAGGCGCGTCAGCCTGGCGCTGGCCGCAACCGGCCTGGTGGCCAGCACGGCGTTCGCCGCCGACTGCGACAAGTCGGTCTACCTGACCTTCGACACCGGCCACATGGGCGTCGCGCCCCTGATCGCCGATGTGTTGAAACGGAATGACGTGAAGGTGACGTTTTTTCTGGCCAACGAACGCACAAAGACCGAGGGCGGCAGCCTGGATGACCAGTGGGCGCCGTGGTGGAAGGCGCGCGCGGCCGAAGGCCATATGTTCGGTTCGCACACCTATGATCACGTGTACTGGCTGGCCGACCAGGCCGGCGGCACGTTTCGCATGAAGCCGAGCGCGGGGCCGAACGCGGGTCGGATCCGGCAGTGGACGTCGGCCGAGTATTGCGCCGAGCTGGACAAGGTCGCTACCCGCTTCAAGGCGATGACGGGCCAGACTTTGAGTCCGCTGTTCCGCGCCCCGGGCGGCAAGCAGTCGCCTGCGCTGCTGGCGGCGGCCAAGACCTGCGGCTACAGCCATGTGGGCTGGGCCGAAGCGGGCTTTCTGGGCGACGAGTTGCCCAGCAAGGCCTACCCGAACCAAGCCTTGCTGGACCGCGCCCTGCAACGCATCCGGCCCGGCGATATTCTGTTGGCGCACCTGGGCATCTGGTCGCGTCAGGACCCCTGGGCGCCTGCGGTGCTCGAGCCCCTGATCGTCGGCCTGAAGAACAAGGGCTTTTGTTTTGCCACGCTGAAAACCCATCCCGCCTATCGGGAGTGGCTCAAGACGAACGGTTGACGATGGACACGATCACTGACCTTTTTGCCGCCGCCCAGCAATGGCTGTTCGAAGCGGCCATCCAGCCCCTGCTGTTCGCGATGGGCATGGGCAATCTTGTCGAAGACGCCTTCGACGCCACCATGTGGCTGCTGGTGGGCGTGATCCAGATCGTGGTGCTGGTCGCAGTGATCGCGCCCATGCAGCGCTGGAAGCCGGTCGAACAGGTGACCGACCACCGCGGCATCCGGCTCGACATGATCTACACGGTCATCCACCGGCTGGGCATCTTCCGGGTCGCCTTGTTCTTTGCGATCGACCCGCTGTGGAACGCCATGTTCGGCAGTCTTCACGTGATGGGACTGTCGTCGTTCCAGCTGGATCAGCTCTGGCCCGGCGTGACCGACGGGCCAATTGCCAGCCTGCTGCTGTACCTGCTGCTGTTTGACCTGCTGGGCTACCTGTTCCACCGCGCCGTGCACAGCTACCGGTGGCTGTGGGCGCTCCATTCCGTGCATCACAGCCAGCGCCAGATGACGATGTGGAGCGACGATCGCAACCATCTGCTGGAAGACCTGCTGCATGACACGATGCTGGTGATTGCGTCGCAACTGATTGGCGTTGCGCCCGGCCAGTTCATCGCGATCGTTGCCATCAGCAACCTGATCGAAAGCTTTTCGCATGCCAATGTGCGGATCAGCTTTGGCAGGATCGGCGAAAAGCTGATCGTGGGTCCGCGCTTTCATCGCCTGCATCACGCCATTGGACTGGGCCACGAGTCACGCGGCCGCCGCCTGGGTGGGCACAACTTTGCGGTCCTTTTCCCGATCTGGGACATCCTGTTCGGCACGGCGCACTTTGGCGGCAATTACGAAGCCACCGGCATTCGCGATCAGTTGCCCGAGCAAGGTGGCCGCGATTATGGCGAGGGCTTCTTTGCGCAGCAGTGGCTGGGCCTCAAACGGATGGTGGGACGGGGCTGAACGCTTACGCCGTCGCCATCAGCGTCTTGATGTCCGACGCGCATTCCTGCGCGCTCTGGTCGTGGCGCAGCGCGAGGCGCAGCTTGCCCTTCTGGTCGAACACGTAGGACAAGGACGTGTGGTCCATGGTGTAGGAACTGCCCGTGGGCACCTTCTGGTAGAACACCTTGAACGCATCGGCGGTGGCCTTGGTTTCGGCCAGGTCGCCGCGCAAGCCCAGAAAGGTCGGATCGAAGGCTTCGGTATAGGCCTTCAGAATCTCGGGCGAAGTTCACGCCTCCCGGCTACAAGATCGAGGTCGTCCCGTTCGAGACGCCCACCGACGGCAAGAATGCCGTGGTCACGCGCTCCGTGGACTTTGGCGCGTTCGGCCTGGCTGCCGCAACCCTGGGCGGCGCGGCGGGCGAGCCCGTCGTCATCATTGGCGCGCAGTGCAACCGCGGCATGGCCATCGTCGGCCGCGCCGACGCGCCGGCCAACTCTGTCAAGACGCTCAAGGGCAAGAAGATCGGCATCCTGCCGGGCTCGACGCAGGAAGTCGTGTTCCTGGACCGCCTGAAGCAGGAAGGCATGACGATCAAGGACGTACAGTCGGTGCGCCTGTCGTTCAGCGAAATGCCCACCGCCATGGAACGCGGCGACATCGATGCCTATGTGGGCGCCGAGCCGGGTCCGTCGATCAGCGTGGGACGCGGGGTCGGCAAGGTCATCGAGTTCCCGTACAACACGCCGACCGGGTCGGTGAACATGGTCATGACGACGCATGCCGAGACCGTCAAGGCCAAGCCGGAACTGATCAAGGTGTTCCTGGAGATCCATCGCAAGGCGACGGAATATGCCATGTCGAATCGCGCCGCCTTCATCGAGATGTCGTCCGCCAAGCTGGGCATTCCTGCCAAGGTCGTGGAAGTGGCTGCGCCCAACGTGGAGCTGACCTGGAAGATCGACGAGGACTGGACGACGCGAGCCAAGTACTACGGTGCGCAAATGCTGGACAAGAAGCAGATTCGCCAGTTGCCCAATTACGCGACGTTCATTGATACGACCTTTATCCAGCAGGTCGCGGCGACGAAATAATGGCCAGCCTTCCGACCCCTCCCGCAGGCGCCTTGCCCCTGCCCGATAGCGACGAGGCCGCGGTGGTCGAGACGGGTACGCGGCGGACGGCGGCTGCCACCCTGCGGCGCGTCGTGACGCCGTGGCTGCTGCCGCTCGGCCTGTTGATTGCCTGGGACCTGGCGGTCCGGTTGACGCGCACGCAGTTGATCCCCCTGCCCTATGACGTCGCCCGCATGCTGGTCGACTTTACGGTAGGCGGGGTGTACGACGATGCGTTCAGCGAAACGCTGCCGCTGCATGTATGGAAGTCGGTCACGCGGGTCTATGGCGGCTTTGTTGCGGCGGCGATCGTGGGCATTCCGCTGGGACTGCTGATCGGCCGCATCAAGCTGGTCCGCGACGTGGTCGACCCGACGCTGCAGTTGCTGCGGCCGGTGCCGGTCACGGCGTGGCTGCCCTTGTCGATGATCTTTTTCGGCCTGGGCCCGAATGCCGCGATCTTCCTGGTGTTCCTGGGGGCGTTCTATCCGATCGTGTTCAACACGACATTCGGTGTGCGCGCCGTGGACCATCGCTTGTTCGAGGCGTCGGCCATGCTCGGCTGCAGTGGCCCGGCCATGTTCCGGCAGGTGGTGCTGCCGGCCGCGCTGCCGTCGATCCTGAACGGCTTGCGTCTGGGCCACGGCTTTGCGTGGATCCTGATCGTGGTCGGCGAAATGACCGGCGTGCCCGAAGGACTGGGCGCGGTGATCATGGACGGGCGCATGCTGTCGCGGACCGACCTGGTCATTGCCGGCATGATCGTGATCGGCCTGGCCGGCTTCCTGACCGACCGCGTGCTGGTCATGGTGAACAACCGATTGCTCAAATGGAGTCCGCAACATCATGTCTGACAGCGACCTCCGCCGACGGCCCCTGCCCATTCTTTCCATCGAGGGTGTGAGCAAACGTTTTTCAGTAGGCGGCAAGACCGTCCAGGCCCTGGCCTCGGTCGACCTGCGGATCGACAAGGGCGAGTTCGTGTGCCTGATCGGCGCGTCGGGCTGCGGCAAGTCCACGCTGCTGCGCATCATGGCCGGCTTCGAGACGACCTCCTCGGGCAAGGTCAGCATGTATGGCGCGCCGATCACCGGTCCCGGACCGGAGCGGGGCATGGTCTTCCAGGACTATGGCCTGTTTCCGTGGCTGACGGTGAAGGAGAACATCGGCTTCGGACCGAAGCAGCGGCATCTTCCCAAGGCGAAGCTGGACGAGATCGCTGCGCACTACACCGACATGGTGGGCCTGTCGGCTTTTGCCGATTACTACCCGGGGCAGTTGTCGGGCGGGATGAAGCAGCGGGTGGCGATCGCCCGCGTGCTGGCCAATGATTGCGAAGTGTTGTTGATGGACGAGCCGTTCGGCGCGCTGGATGCGTTGACGCGCGAGAAGCTGCAGCAGGACCTGCTGGAGATCTGGGCGCGCACGAAGGTGACGGTGGTGTTCGTGACGCACGCCGTGGAAGAAGCGGTGCTGATGTCGGACCGGGTGGTGGTGATGACGGCCGGACCGGGCCGGATCGAAGAAGATATTCCTTTGCTGTTGCCGCGGCCGCGCGAGGTATCGGAGCCCGGCTTCAATGAGGTTCGGCGGAGCATTACGCAGCGGCTGAGCAGCCATGTGGCGACCCGGGCGCCGATTGAGGTGGCGGCGCCGGCGGGAGTGCCGTCATGAGCGCCATCTATCGCGGCATGACCCGCGCGCAGCTGGACGCGGCGTACGACAACAGCAAGGGCGTGGCGAACAGCAGTGTGCTGATGGCGGACCTGGATCGGCGCAGTGCGGAGTTGCGGGCGGCGTATCCGGATTACCTGAACCTGGCGTATGGCCCGGCGCCGCGCAACCGGATCGATTATTTTTCGTCGGGCCGGCCGGGTCCGCTGCTGATTTTCATTCATGGCGGCTATTGGCAGATGCGGCACAAGGATACGTTCAGCGCCTTGGCGGCGGGGCCCCTGGCGCATGGGATCCATGTAGCGATGGTGGGCTATACCCTGGCGCCCGAGGCGACGCTGGCGCAGATCGTGGCGGAGTGCCGGCGGGCGGTGGCGTGGCTGGGCGAGCATGCACCGACGTTTGGCGGCGATGCGGAACATATGATCGTGTCGGGCTGGTCAGCGGGCGGGCATCTGGCGGCGATGTGTCTGGATGAGCCGGGGGTGCATAGTGGACTGGCGATCAGCGGGATCTATGATCTTGAGCCGGTGCGGATGAATTATCTGAATGACAAGTTGCGGTTGACGCCAGCGGATGAAAGGTCGCTGAGCCCCTTGCATTTGCCATTGAGTTCGAAGCCGCTGGTGTTGGCGTATGGCGGGGCGGAGCTGCCGGAGTTGCAGCGGCAGTCGGAGGTGTTCGAGGCGGCGCGGGCGCATCTTCCGGGGCATATTGCGTGTTTGCCGGGGTTGAACCATTTCACGATTCTGGATGAGTTCGTGAGTCCTACCGGGGCGTTGACGCGGAAGGTTCGGAAGCTGGCGGCGTTGATTTAGGTTTTGCTTGCGGTGGTGGTGTCTTGGTGCTGGCTTTTGGGTACTTGCCTGCGGTGGGGGGTTCTTGCGCGGCCGCCGTGGGTAGTTGGGTTGGGGGTCAGAGCTTGCTGGGGCCCGGCCTTCGCCGGTCCCCCGGGCCGGAAAGCCGAATCGGGGCGGACGCGCAAACTCGCGGCATCGACTGTCCCCCGGACAGTCGATAAGCGTGCCGCTCAAACAGGCGCGCCCTTACCTCCCCGATTCAGCTTCCCGACCCGGCGCAAGCAATTCCCCCCAACCCAACTACCCACGCCGTCCTCGGGTGGTGAAAGCCTCTTTGCGATGTGCGCTTTCTTGGGGCGGCACTGCGCACCCGGTACGGCCGGGGCTCCTTGCCAGCAACTCTTCCGCACTTCCCCACCGCCCCTCAATACCCTCTCCTCCCTCCACCAGGGCGGTGCCCTCCGCCCAGCCAGCCGCAGCCGACATTGACTCTGGGACGTCGTGGGGAGTCGCATTGCAAGGCTTTGCTAAGCCCAGTCCCGGCGTAGGCCGGGACCCAGCGAGCTCGGCCTTCCAACGCGACTCCCCACGGCGTCCGGGCTCCAAGCCAGCACCTCTTCCAATACCCACCCCATCATCCCGTAAAATCCCCCCACACTCACAGCCCCATCCCAAGCCCACACCCCATGCTCTCACCCCCACCCACCCTCACCTGGCACGAATCCGACGAAGCGCATACCGCGCGGTGGCGGTCCGAGGCGGGGAATGTGCCGCCCAAGCGGGTGGTCATTGCCGATGACACAACGCCGGCGGACACGGCGTATCGGCTGGCGTGTGAAGGCACGGCGCTGTTGTGGCGCGGCGATTTCCAGAATGCGCGGCAGTTGCTGCTGGCCATGGGGCGGCGGATCGATCGCAAGCCACGCAAGAAGGTCGCCGGGTCGCCGGCCGAGGCGTTTCATGCACATCGTCAGGCGCAGGGACATCGGGCGCGCACGTTGGGGATGCTGCTGCTGCCGATGGACGGCGACTACGGGATTCCGTTGCGGCGTGCACCGGATGTGCGGTTGGCGTGCACCGAGGCCTATGGCGCGCCGGATGGGGCCCCTTCGGTGGTATCGATGCGTGAAGTGCTGGGCCTGGTGGGCGCGCACGAGTGGCGCAAGAAAGGCGTGCCGATTGCTGCGTTGGGGGATCGGATCCACCCCTGGTACGGCGTGTTTGCGCCCGTTCGCGGGGAGTACATCCAGTTGGTCCATGGTGCGCCCTTGCCTGCGTCGACCGTGGCGTTTGATATCGGCACCGGGACGGGCGTGCTGGCGGCCGTGCTGGCGCGGCGCGGTGTGGAACGGGTGGTGGCGACCGATCAGGATGCGCGGGCGTTGGCATGCGCGACCGAGAACCTGACGCGCCTGGGACTTGCGGCGCAGGTGGAGGTGGTCGAGGCGGACTTGTTTCCGCCGGGGCGGGCGCCGTTGATCGTCTGCAATCCGCCCTGGGTGCCGGCACGGCCGAGTTCGCCGATCGAGTATGCCGTCTATGACCCCGAGAGCCGGATGTTGCGGGGCTTTCTGGCGGGCCTGCGGGCGCATCTGACGCCGGAGGGGGAAGGCTGGCTGATTCTGTCCGACCTGGCCGAGCACCTGGGCTTGCGGTCGCGTGCGGAGCTGGATGGCTGGATTGCCGATGCCGGGTTGACCGTGCTGGGTCGTATCGATACGCGCCCGCAGCATGGCAAGGCCAGTGATCCGGACGATCCGCTGCATGCCGCGCGGTCGGTGGAAGTCACCTCCTTGTGGCGGCTGGGCGCTGCGCCACTTGCAGGTGCCTGAGGCCCGTGGCATGCGCCTGACCCTTCCCACTCACGCCTGTTGCCGAGTCTGCCCATGAAATATCTCGCGTCGTATTCGCCTGAATTGCTGGACCAGGTGCGTCAGTTGATCGAGCAGAACAAGCTGGGCGACTACCTGCAGAAAAAGTATCCGGAACGGCATGCGATACAGACCGACAAGGCGCTGTATGAATACGTGCTGGACCTGAAGCAGACCTATCTGCGCAGCGCGCCGCCGGTGCACAAGGTGGCGTACGACAGCAAGCTCGATGTGATCCATCGCGCGTTGGGACTGCACACTGCGATCTCGCGCGTGCAGGGTGGCAAGCTCAAGGCGAAGAAGGAAATCCGGGTCGCGTCGGTCTTCAAGGAAGGGCCGCCTGAATTTCTTCGAATGATCGCGGTGCACGAACTGGCGCACCTGAAAGAACACGATCACAACAAGGCGTTCTACCGGCTGTGCGACAGCATGCAGCCGGGCTATGCGCAGCTTGAATTCGATTTGCGGCTGTACCTGACGCATCGTGACCTGGCCGGCAAGCCGCGCGCGGAATGAAGCGCAAGGGATGCCGGTCCCGCTGATACTGCAGGCTAGGGCTTGATCTGCTCCGCCAGTTGCACACGGCCGCGTGTCAGGTCGCTCACCATCGCTGCCCAGGCCATCGCGCGTTCGCGCGGCATACGCACCCGCCATACCGCCCCGTCAGCAGTAAATTCCTCGGCTTCCAGGTCGGCCGCGTAGTCACGCAAGCGGGCGCGCAGCACGGGCATGTCGGCGAAGGTGCAGGGCATCGTCAACACGATGGCTTCGACGATGGGAATGCGATGTGCCAGCCGCAGGCAGCTGGCGGCGCACCCGCCATAGGCTCGCATCAGTCCGCCTGCGCCAAGCAGGATGCCGCCGAACCACCGCGTGACGACAACCGCCACGCGATCGCAGTCCTGCCCGTCGATGGCGGCCAGAATGGGGCGGCCCGCGGTGCCGCCGGGTTCGCCTGCATCATGAAACCGGTACACCGATCCGATGCGCCAGGCCCAGCAGTTATGGCTGGCCGCGGCGTCGGAATGTGCGGCGATAAAGGCCATGGCGGCCTCGGGCGTGGTGACCGGCGCGGCCATCGCGATGAACCGGCTTTTGCGGACTTCTTCGCGGTGGGTGGCGATGTCGGCCAGGGTGTAAACGGGCATGCAGCGCCTGCTAAAAATGCATGCCGTCATTTTGACACATCAAAAAATTCTGCTATAGTTGCGGTCTCAATTCCCTGATAGCTCAGTCGGTAGAGCGACGGACTGTTAATCCGCAGGTCCCTGGTTCGAGTCCAGGTCGGGGAGCCAGAATGACAGGCAGTGTGTTGGGCCTGGGGCCGTTTGGCAAAGCTGCAAAGCGCTTGCAATCACCTCACCCACCGCAGCCGAAGAAAAAGCACTTGTGTCCTAGCGGGCCAAGTGCTTTTTTCATTGGAATCCCATGACAACCTCGCGCCGCCGCTGCCTTGTCCTTCACCGATTCTCGGCCGAGCACCTTGCCGAGATCGAAGCACGCCTTGACGTTGTCTACGCGCCCGATACCGGGCAGCAGGCCGAGGCCATTGCCACGCATGGCGGCGACATCGACATTGTGCTGACTATCGGCGCGCGCGGGCTGATGGCGGACGAGATGGATGCCATGCCCAAGCTGGCCTTGATATGCGCATTGGGCGCGGGCTATGAACGGCTGGATGTCGACGCGGCGCGCGCACGGGGAATCGCGACGGTGAACGGTGCCGGCGCCAACGACGCCTGCGTCGCCGATCACGCCATGGGACTGCTGCTGGCGGTGACCCGGGAGATTCCGCGGCTGGATCAGCGCGTGCGCCAAGGCGGCTGGCGCGAAGGCCTGCAGCCGCCCGCCAGTGTGTATGGCAAGCGCCTGGGCATCATCGGGCTGGGCACGATTGGCCGGCAGATTGCCCGGCGCGCGGCCGGCTTCGATCTGGCCATCGGTTATCACAATCGGCGCCAGCTGCCCGACATTGACCATCGCTACTTCGATACGCCAACGGCGCTGGCACAGTGGGCCGACATCCTGGTGGTGGCCACGCCCGGCGGCGCCGACACACGACACATCGTCAATGCCCAAGTACTGCAGGCTTTGGGACCGCGGGGCTATCTGATCAACATCGCACGCGGCAGCGTGGTCGACACGGCCGCTTTGGCGCAGGCCCTGCGTGATGGCGTGATTGCGGGCGCCGGGCTTGACGTGTACGAAAGCGAGCCCGACGCGCCGGCCGAGCTCATCACGCTGGACAACGTCGTGCTGACGCCGCATGTGGCGGGCGCGTCGCCTGAAGCCATCGCGGCCACGGTGGCATCCTTTCTCGACAACGCCGAACGGCAGGCCGCAGGGCGGCCGCTGCGCACGCCGATCTGAACCGCATGCTTCCGACTTCATGGCCTCGCCCGCTTCCGCACCGCCCCCTTCCACACCCTCCGCTTGCGCATCGCCTCCTGTGGCATCGTTCGCAATGAACAGCCTGGAAAAGATGCTGTCGTTGATCGACATCGTCGAAGCCGCTGGCGGGCTGGACGCCGACGGGCTGTTGGCGCGGTCAGGCTTGCCGCGCAGCACCTTGTACCGCTATCTGAAAGTGCTGGCCGAAGCGGGCCTGATCACCTCGCTGCCTGAACTGGGCTATACGCTGGGCCCGCGCGTGGCCGAGCTCGATCACGCCATGCGCCTGCGCGATCCGCTCATCGCCGCCAGCCGTCCGGTCATGCAGGACCTGGTGCGCGCCGTGCCCGGCATTGCCTTGCTCTGCCGGCGCTATCAGGACAAGGTGTTGTGCGTGCACCAGGAAGCCGGCACCGACGCGTTCCACAGCCACTACGAACGCGGCTACGCGCGGCCGCTGCTCAAGGGCGCGGCGTCGCGCATCATCCTGGCCTACACGCCGGCGCGCACGGTCGCGCGGCTGTACGCCGAGCAGCCCGAGGCGTTCGTGGACGCCGGCCTGGGCCACACGCTGGCCGAGGTCAAGACACTGCTGGCCCGCCTGCGCCGCGCGCGGTGCACCATATCCAGCGGCCAGGTCACGCCCGGCGTCACGGGTGTTGCCGCTCCGATTCTGGACGGCGCGGGCAATTGTCTGGGCAGCCTGAGCCTGACGATTGCGCGGCCCCACCTGTCCGACGATGAACGCATCACGTTTGGCGAGCGCGTCATGTTCTGCGCCAGCGCCGTCGGCCAGGCATTGCGCTTTGCCCTACCCGGCCCGGGTCCGACGGCGACGCCTGCCACCGCTTGAAACTGTGACAAAGTTATCCCCATATCCTGTGGACAAGCTTGGGGACATTCGGCTCATCCGCTCGCGCAAGCCGCATGAAATGGGCGTTCAAAACACATCGAACAAAAAAAGGGCACTGTGGATACTGCGTAACAGGCCTAGCACAAAATGCGGCGATGTGCCCCGGCGCAATCCCTGATTGCCGGCTTGACACCGCCCTGCCCCGGCCCTTAAGGTTCCGACCCCTGAGGTCCCTCCCCTGCTCCAAAGCCAATTGCCATGATCGTCTGGTTGAAAGTCCCGTTTGCCGAGAAAGACCAAGCCAAGGCGCTCGGCGCGCGCTGGAATCCCGCGCAGAAAAAGTGGTACGTCAAGGACGTCGCCGACCTGTCGCCGTTCGAAGCCTGGATGACGGAGCAGCCGGCAGCCGTGCCCGATGCGCCCCCGCCCTCGACCGATACGCCCACGTCGGGCGTGGCGATCTATTGCGACGGTGCATGCCGCGGGAACCCGGGCGGTCCGGGCGGATGGGGCGCGTGGATCCAGACGCCCGACAAGGCCGTGGAAATCTACGGCGGCGCGCCTGACACCACCAACAACCGCATGGAACTGACGGCCGCGATCGAAGCCCTGCGCTGGGTGGTAGAGCCCACCGACATCGTCGTCTATACCGACTCGCAGTACGTGGTGAAGGGCATGACCGAATGGCGCCACGGCTGGGTCAAGAAGAACTGGAAAGACGTCAAGAATCCGGAGCTCTGGAAAACGCTGATCGATGCCGCGCAGCGCCACAAGGTGAGCTTTCGCTGGGTGCGCGGCCACAACGGTCATGCCGGCAACGAACGGGCCGACGCGCTGGCCAATGAAGGGCTCGAACATGCCAAGCGCACCGGTGCAATCACGGGAGTGATCCGCGAATTGCCCCTGCCCGCCGCGCGCGAGGTGCTGGCCGCGGCAGGCTGATCGGCCCCTGGGCGGCTGAGGCCAGCCGCCGATGGCAGCGGTTCAGCCGCCCAGCTGGCCTTGCGGGCCCCGGTATTCTCCGTGGCGCGCATCGTCCGGGCTCTGCCGGTCCTGCCGGTCTTCGATCCGCGCATGAAAGGCCGGCGATGCCGACCGATCCGCAAACGCCGTCACCAGATCGTTGCCCGCAGGCGATTGATACAACCGCAGACCCAGCTCGGGCAGGATCGCGAGCAGGTGGTCGAAAATGTCGCCCTGCACCTGCTCGTAGCTGACCCATGCCGTGCTGGCCGTAAAGCAGTACAGCTCGATCGGAATGCCCTTGTCGCCGGGTTCCAGCATGCGCACCATCAGCGTCATGCTGGTGTTGATGCCGGGGTGCTGCTTCAGATAGGCCTCGGTATAGGCGCGAAACGTACCCAGATTCGTCAGCCGCCGCTGGTTCACCGGATCGTGGCCGGGGTCGCCCAGTTCCTGATTGGCTTCGGTGATGGCCTTCTGCTTCTGGTCCAGGTAGTCGCCCAGCAGACGAAAGCGCCGCAGCTGTTCCATCTCGCCATCGCGCAGGAATCGCACGCTGCCCGCATCGAGCCGCATGGTGCGTTTGATGCGCCGGCCGCCCGACGTGAACATGGTCCGCCAGTTGCGAAAGCTGTCCGAGAACAGGCGATAGGTCGGGATGGTGGTGATGGTCTTGTCCCAGTTTTCCACCTTGACCGTATGCAGCGCGATGTCGATCACGAAACCATCGGCGCCCACTTGCGGCATCTCGATCCAGTCGCCCACCCGCAGCATGTCGTTCGATGTCAATTGCACGCTGGCCACGAAGGACAGCAAGGTGTCCTTGAACACCAGCAACAGCACGGCCGACATGGCGCCCAGGCCCGACAGCAGCAGCAAGGGCGAACGATCGATGATGGTGGCAACGATCACGATGGTGCCGAAGGCCCACAAAACGATCTTGCCAAGCTGCAGATAGCCCTTGATCGAACGCGTATGCGCACGGGTCGACGTGGCAAAGGCATCGTTCGCGGCGCTCATGGCGGCCGACAGCATCAGCATGCCGAACAGCAGCGTGGCGGCCAGCGCCAGGTTGCGCAGCACCTCCGTAGCCGCGACCGTCAGGTCGGGCACGGTCAGAATGCCGAACTGGAAGACCACGGGCGGCGCCATCTGGGCAAGCCGCCGGTAGAAGCCGTGACGCGTCAGGGCCTCATCCCAATTGGCCAGTGACAAGCGGGTCAGAAGCTCGCGCATCACGCGCTGAACCACGCGATGGACGACGACGTAGGCCAATGCGGCCACCAGGACCAGGGCCACCATGGCGGCGCTGATGCGCGCCCACGGTTCAGAGAAAAAGGGCGAGAGACGGAGCTGTAATGCCTGGAACATGCCTTCCTTTAAAAAATGTCTGGGTCAGCCTCCCATTATCGCCTACGTAGTATGACCAGCCCGATACAATGCCGCCCCATGCGACTGTCTTTCCTTTTTCTGCTTTCGGTGCTGACCGCTCTCCCCGCTCACGCCGCTCCCCTCGTCACCCGCCCCAACGCCGTCGGTCCTCGCGACTTCAAGCATGCCAAGCAGGTTCTGCCCAGGCTGTACGCCAACCTGGAGCAGGACTTCTATTGCGGGTGCAACTACAAGGGCAAGACCATCGACCAGAAGTCCTGCGGCTTTCGCCCCCGCAAGAACGCCTCGCGCGCCGCGCGGCTTGAATGGGAACATGTGGTGCCTGCATGGAACATCGGCCATCAGCGGCAATGCTGGCAGCAAGGCGGCCGCAAGCATTGCGCCGCCAGCGATCCGGTGTACGGCAAGGCCGAGGGGGACCTGGTCAACCTCGTCCCTGCCATCGGCGAGGTCAATGGCGACCGGTCCAACTTCCGCTTCAACGCGTGGGACAACAACCCCACGCCCATGTACGGACAGTGCCGCACCGTCGTCGACTTCAAGCAACGGCGGGTGCAGCCGCGGCAAGTGGTTCGGGGCCGCATTGCCCGCATCCAGATGTACATGCACACCACGTACCGGCTGCGCATGAGCGACCAGGAACGCCGCCTGTTCTGTACCTGGGCCAAGGCCTATCCGGTGGATGCCTGGGAGCGCGAGCGCGAACAGCGCATCTGGAAAATCCAGGGGTCGGGCAACCCGTTCGTGAGCCAGCCGGCCGCCACCGAACGCTTCTGCGGGACAGATCTCTAGGGGTGAGGCCGGGGCTGCGCGGCGCGGGGCATCGGCGTACGATGCCGGTATTCCCGTAGCACCAGGCTCCAGAACCATGCTGATTGCGCCCCTTGCGCCGAATGAAGAAGACCGGTTGGCGCTGCTGCACGCGCTGGACATTCTCGATACGCCGCGTGAACCGGTCTTTGACCTGGTCACCAGCCTGACCGCGCAGGCGCTGCGCGTGCCGGTCGTGCTGGTGTCGCTGGTGGACCGGGATCGCCAGTGGTTCAAGTCCAGCCATGGCTTCGACATCCGCCAGTTCGACCGGCAAAGCGCCTTCTGTGCGCACTGCATCGTGCAGGACCCGCCCCTGGTCGTTCCCGACACGTTGACCGACGAACGCTTCTTCGACAATCCGCTGGTGACCGGCACGCCCGGCATCCGCAGTTATGCCGGGGTGGCGATCCGCAGCCTGCACGGCCTGCCGCTGGGCACCGTGTGCGCAGTCGGCTGGGAACCGCGCGAATTCAACGAAGCCGACATCGGCTGCCTGAGCCAGGCGGCCTTGCTGGTCAGCCACGAACTGCATCAACGCGAAGCCCTGATCGACAGCCGTCGCTCCGACATCTCCGCCTTGCGGGACCTGGATGGCGAGGCGCGTTTCCGTTCGGTGTTCGAAGGCGCGGCCGTGGGCATTGCGCTGATCGGCCTGGACGGTCGGTGGATCGAGGTCAACGATTCGCTGTGCCGTATCGTCGGCTATGCCCACGAGGAACTGGCGCATCTGACCTTCCAGGACATCACGCATCCGGGCGATCTCGACATCGACATGGAACGCCTGCAGGAACTGGTGCGCGGCGACGTGGATCGCTACACGATCGACAAGCGGTATATCCGCAAGACCGGTGAAGTGATCTGGGTCAACCTGACCGTGGCGGCCCGCCGGTCGGTCGACGGGACGGCGCTGTATTTCATCTCGATCGTCGACGACATCCAGCAACGCGTCGAAGCGCAGGCTGCCCTGCTCTCCTTGCAACAGACACTGGAAACGCGCATTGAAGCGCGCACCCGCGAACTGCAGCATGCCAACGATCAGCTGCGCATGGTGAGCGACAACGTGCCGGCGCTGGTCGCGTATTTCGATGCCGACCTGCGCTATCAATACGCCAACGAAAAACACCGGGCGGTGCTGGGCAAGGATCCGCAGCGGCTGATCGGGCATCCGATTGAAGACGTCATGGATGCCGCCGCCACCCGGCAGATCCGCCAGGCGCTGGCTGCCGCGGGCGCCGACCAGCGCGTGTCGCTGGAAATCGCACAGCCCCTGGCCGACGGGTCGACCTCGTACACCGCCGTGACGCTGATTCCGAACGCGGTCGACAACCGACTGGCCGGCTATTACTGCATGGCGCACGACGTGACCGAGCGGCACGTGCGCGAACTGGCGCGCGAAGTCGAGGCCCGCGAAGACGTGTTGACCGGCGTGCCCAACCGCCGCGCCTTCCAGGAACACCTGCCGCAGGCCCTGGCGCGTGCCGACGCGTCCGGCGAGTCGGTGGCGGTCGTATTCCTGGATCTGGACGGCTTCAAGGCCGTCAATGACACCCTGGGCCACGAACAGGGCGACCAGGTGCTCAAGGAAGTCGCCCGCCGCCTGCGTGAGCGGGCCGGCGCCGGCAACCAGGTCTATCGGCTGGCGGGCGATGAGTTCGTGCTGGTGGTCGAAGGCATCGTCGACAGGGAAGCCATGAGCGCCCTGGCCAGCACGCTGCTGGCTGCCATCAACGTGCCTATCGTGCTGGGCGCGCATCAGGTCAGCATGAGCGCCAGCGCGGGCATTGCCTTCTATGAAGCGGGGAGCGAAGCGTCGCCATCCAGCCTGCTGCGCACCGCGGACATTGCCATGTACGAAGCCAAACGCAGCGGCACCAGCCAGTACCGGTTCGGACCGGCGTACGGCGCGCTGCGGGTGTAGTGCATGGTGGCAAGGTCCGAGGCTGCGCGGTGCTTTGCGGCCGGGTGGTCTGGCGGCCCGGTGGTCGGACTGCTTGGGGGTCTGACGGCTCAGGCAGCCGGGTCGGCTCGGCTTTCCGGTTGACGCCGGTACAGGTAATCATCGGGCAGTCCAAGGCGCCGGCATGCCTGTACGGCCGGGCCCGATCGTAGCGGCAGGCGATCCGCCGCCCTTGCCATCTGCGCCACCAGCCATCGTTGCCCCGGCTTGAGGCCATCGCGGGACCCCAGCTGCAGGGTATCCCTGATTTGCGCCGGGACCAGGTCGATCGCGGCGCGTACCATGACGGACTGCAGGCTGCGCAAGGGTCTTGGCAGCACGGGGACACCGGCGATGATGGTCAGGAATTCGTGCACGATGGGGGAAGCTTCCAGGCGCGGCCTCATGGCGGCAAATTGCGCCTGCTGGTCGGCTTCGCATACGGGCGCCCCGACTGCCCCATACCGCCGCGCTGCCCCGGCGCCTTCTGCGTAGAAACGATCGCGCTCGTCGGCCGTCAGGGCATGTGCGTAGACGTGATACGCGTTCAGGAACCCGAAACTGGCCGTGGCCTGCACCCAATCGAGCAGGTCGGTGTCGGTCGCGCGGTAGGGCACGCCGTCGGGGGTCAGGCCCTGCACCGCCCCGTGCAGTCGCACCACATGGGCAATCATCGTTTCTGTCTGGGCACGCGGGCCATACACCGTCAGCATTGCGGCCAGTCCGGTGCGCTGCAGGCGAGCCATCGGCTGCTGGCGGAAAGACGTGTGTTCCCACACGCCGGTACGCACCCGGGGTTCCGCCAGTTCCAGGATCACCGCCGCGACACCGCCTATGAACAGCGTGGCCGGGTTCTTGAAGACCTGCCACGAGATGGAGTCGGGGGCGACCAGCGCCGGTTCGCCGGCGGGCGCGGAAAAATCCACCTGCGGGCCGTCGGACGGCTGGAGCAGATGTGCAGCCAGGGCTTCGACGCGCTGCCGGACGGGCGGGGGCAACAGGAGCATCAGGGGGCCGGAGAGGACACGTGCGTTCAGGTCACCGCGTGCGCCACAGCGTGGGCCAGTCTCCGGGCGCGCCGCCCCCGCAGCGGAGCTGCTGGCGATACGCCGACGGCACGAACTCCTGCCCATCGAACCGCCATTCGGCGCGGATGCCGCAATCGGCCAGGCCGCGCCCTTTCGATACGGATGCCAGGGTGGCCGTGCGGGGGTTGTAGGTGGGCTCGGTCATGCGGCCGGTCGGGTCGGCCGAGGCCGTGGGCGCCATGGCGACGGCCTCGGCCCGCACCGGTTCGGCGGTGGCTTTGGCCAGCTGGAGGGTAATGTTGGGAGACGCCGCCGGAGACGCCGCAGCGGACGGCGCGGGCGAGCGCGCCGGTGCGCCGGCTTCCAGGCCCGGCGGCAAGGCCAGCGTCACCACCTGCGCTGCCGCCGGGTCGGCGCGTGGCGCGCGAAAGACGACGTAGCTGCTCTGGTAGGCGGCGCGGGAGCACTCGACCATGACCAGGGCTTCGGAAGCGGTCAGGGCTACGGCAATGTCGCTGGGCGTGCGTGCATCGCAGGCAGCCAGTGCATCGCCGCCGCGCATGGCCTGGCGCACGCCGGCCGCCAGGGCGCGTGCCTCGGCCGCCGGCAGGGGCGGCGGAGGTGGCGCGCCCCGCAGGGCGGGCGCGGCAGGCGCGGCGGCAAGGGCCCTGGCGCCACCGTGGCCCGGCTGGGTCAATGCCGTTTCGTTGCCGGTGCGGGACTGGACATCGTCCATCACCTTGAGCACGGTTGCCAGGCCATGCAGGGGCACGGCCGGCGCGCTGCGCGTGTCGCCCAGGCTGAGCACCCGGCCGTCGCGAATACGGCGCAGCAGGCGGTAGGCGGAATCGTCGTCGGCGGTGACCAGGGTGGCTTGCCCCAGGCCGGTGGCGTCATCGGGCGCCCAGGCAATGGTCTTGAGGTCGAGCCTCCGGCCATCGAGCCGGAAGGCCGTGACGTCGGGCGATTCGGCCGTATCGGGAACATCGATCTCGACCGTCAGGGCGCCCGTGGGACCGGCGGCGCGCGAAATCCGCATGGCCGCCGATTCGGCGTCGCTGAAGCCCTTGGCTTCGCAGAACCGGGTGTTGTCGCACGCCAGGATCCAGTCCTTGGATTCCTGGTACAGGGGAACGGCTGGCGCAGGCGCTGACTGTGCCGACGCATCGGCCAGGCCCACGCTGAGCGCAATGCCGGCCAGGCTTGCGCCCAGCCTGCCATGCACGGTCTCGGATCGAATCATGCGGTCTCCCCTGTCGGTGCTGACGACTCAACGCTTGCGATTGGTCTCGGCCCACTTGGCAAAGGTCGTCATGATCGTCGTCAGGAATTTGCGGGTGTCTTCGTTGGTGACCTTGCCCTGGTCGTCGAAGAACTTGTTGACGCCGCCCAGGTAGGCCTCGGGCTGCTGCATCAGCGGCACATCGAGAAAGACCAGGGACTGGCGCAGATGGTGATTCGCGCCGAAGCCGCCGATGCCGCCCGGCGAGCAGCTGATCACGGCGCCCGGACGACCGCTCCAGGAACTGCCGCCATAAGGCCGCGAGCCGACGTCGATCGCGTTCTTGAGCGCCCCCGGAACCGAGCGGTTGTATTCCGGCGTCACGAACATGACGGCGTCGGCGGCCTGCACTTCCTTGCGAAAGCGGGTCCAGGACGCGGGCGCCGCGTCGCCGTCCAGGTCTTCGTCATAGAGCGGCAGGTCGCCGATCTCGACGATGGACAGCTTGAGCGTGTCCGGAGCCACTTCGGCCAGGGCATGGGCCAGCATGCGGGTGTAAGAGCCTTTGCGCAGGCTGCCCACAAGAACGGCGACATTGAGGGTCATGGGGAGATCTCCAGACGAAAGTTAAGCAGTGCGATGCATCTTAGCAACCAGAGGCAGGCGCTTGAAAGAAGGGGCAGTATCCCTGACAAACGGACTCAGGCTTGAGCATCTCTTACAGAACCGCATTGCCGGGTTACGGCGAAACACTGTATATTTGTACAGTCTTTTCTTGGTTGGAGCCCGTCATGCAGATTCTTGCACACCCGCCGTCCGTCCGCCCGGGTGCCTCCAGCCGGGGGGCTTCATTGCCCTTGCCTTCACCGGAAAGCCTGCATCCGTCCTTGTGGCGCGGCTCGCAACTGGCGCGGTCCGGGCAGCCCTGCCTGCCCACCGGGCATGATGCGCTGTCTGCCGAATTGCCCGGCGGCGGCTGGCCCACGGGTACGCTGGTCGACCTGCTCGTGTCGCAGCCCGGCATCGGTGAACTGCGGCTGCTTCAGCCGGTGCTGAACGCCTTGCCACCGCAGCGGCGCATCGTGCTGCTGCAACCGCCCTTCATTCCCCAGGTCGCCAGCTGGAGCGCATGGGGGCTGTCGTCGTCGCAACTGCTCTGGCTCAAGCCCGACCGCACGGCCGATGCCCTGTGGGCCGCCGAACAGGTGCTCAAGAACGGCAGTTGCGGCGCCCTGCTCTATTGGCAGCCGCAGATCCGTCCCGAATCCCTGCGCCGCCTGCACCTGGCCGCCCAGTCGGCCGACACCCTCTTCTTTCTGTTCCGGCCGGCCAAGGTGGCCCAGGACGCGTCGCCCTCCCCCCTGCGCCTGCTGCTGCAACCCGCGGGCGATCAGGTACGGATCGACATCGTCAAGCGCCGCGGTCCCAGCCACGACCGGCCGCTGTTCGTGACCCTTGGCGCGCCCAGCTTCGGCGTCAAGGCGCCTGCCACGATACCTTCGGCGCCACCGGCCTCCCATCCCGCCACGTCGCCGGCCCTTGCCCCGGCAGCCGCGCCGCTTACCGGCCTGCCGCTCACTTCCTCTACCGAGTCCGACGATGCGCTTGTGGATCAGCGTGTATTTGACGCGCCTCAGCCTCGACGTGTTGTGCCCGAGCTGGTCTGAGTCACCTGCCCACGGGCAGGTGATCCTCGACCACGACAAGGTACGCGCCATGACGCCGTCCGCCTTCGCCATGGGGGTGCGGCCCGGCATGCGCCGGGGCGGCGTGTCCACGATCGCGCCCGAAGCCACCCTGCTCGATCGGGACCCGGTGCGCGAGGCCTCGGCCCTGAACGACATCGCGTTGTGCCTGCTGCAATACACCCCCGAAGTGGCCATGGCCGCCGACGACAGCCTGCTGCTCGATGTCAGCGCCAGCCTGCTGGCATTCGGCGGGCCACGGGGCATCTGCCGGCGCATCCGGCAATCCATGGCGCTGCTGGGTTTCCATGCGCAGCTGGGCATGGCGCCCACCGCGCAAGGGGCCTGGCTCATGGCGCGCGCGCCACGCCGCGGCCACCGCCGCATGCTGCGCCAACGCACCCTGGCCAGACGCATGGACGGCCTGTCCTGCCAGCTTCTGCCACCGGCCCGGCAGCATCTGGACTGGCTTGAAGGTATCGGTTGCCGCACCTTGGGCGCCCTGGCCAGGCTGCCGCGGGCCGGCCTGCAGCGCCGCTGCGGCAAGGACATCAGCGTGGCGCTGGATCGCGCCAATGGCGTGGCGCCTGAATTGTTTGACTGGGTCGTGGCGCCGTCCACCTTCCAGGCCAGGCTGGAACTGATCGAACGGATCGACCATGCCGATGCCGTGCTGTTCGTTGCCCATCGCCTGATCCAGCAGATGACCGGATGGCTGGTCGCGCAGCATCTGGCGGTGGCGCGAATCGAACTTGCGCTCGATCACGAACGGGGCCGGCATGCCATCCCCCCGACCCTGCTGCAGATCTCGCTGGCCGAACCCGCCTGGCATCCCGAACACCTGGTGCGGCTGCTCAAAGAAAAGCTGGCCCAGCTGGTGCTGACCGCGCCGGTCATTGCCGTCACCCTGTCGGCGCCCGACGTCGCGGCGCGCACCCTGCCCTCCGAATCGTTGTTTCCCGAGCCGGGCGGCACGCCTGCCGATCACAACCGGCTGCTGGAATTGCTGACCGCGCGCCTGGGCGCCGACAAGGTGCTGCAGCCCCTGCCCAAGGCCGATTACCGGCCCGAAGTCGCCAACGGCTGGCAGCCTGCGCCGCAACCCAAATCCAGACCGGCGCCCGTCGCACCCGCGGCCGACCGACCCTTCTGGTTGCTCGAACAACCGATTGCGCTTGTCATGCAGCAGCATCGCCCGGTGTACGGGTCACGGCTGAAGATGCTGCGCGGCCCCGACCGGCTCGAAACCGGCTGGTGGGACGACGCCCCGGCCTCGCGCGACTATTTCATTGCCGAATCCGATCACCAGGTGCGCTACTGGATCTACCGTGAACGGGTTGATGACGACATCCGCTGGTTCCTGCACGGCTTGTTCGCATGAGCGCCCAGGCATCCCTGTTCACGCCCATGCTGCCGGCCTATGCCGAGCTGCAGAGCCTGTCCAATTTCTCGTTCCTGCGCGGCGCTTCGCACCCCGAAGAACTGGTCATGCGCGCCGCCGCCCTGGGCTATTCGGCACTGGCCTTGACCGACGAATGTTCGCTTGCCGGCGTCGTGCGCGCCCATGTGCAGGCCAAGGATCCTGAAACCCCGATCAAGCTGATCGTCGGCAGCCAGTTCACCCTGACCGCGCCCGACGGCACGCCGGCGTTCTCGCTGGTGGCCCTGGCCCAGAACCGCAATGGCTACGGCAATCTGTGCGAGCTCATCACCCTGGCCCGCACCCGGGCCGACAAGGGCAGCTACCTGGTCATTGCCAACGACTTCACGTCGCCGCCACCGGCTCTGGCGCACCTGCGGGGCCTGCCCGATTGCCAGATCATACTGTCGGCGGACTACGGCATCGACCCGGACACCCTGTCGGCCCAGGCAGCCTGGGTGGCCGCCGCCTTTCCCGGACGCTGCCGCCTGGGCCTGTGCCTGTTGAACCGGGCGCAAGATACCCGCCATCGCGCCGTGGTGGAACAGGTCGCCGCCCTGCATGCCCTGCCCATCGTGGCCACCGGCCAGGTCGAAATGCATGTGCGGTCCCGCAAGCCCCTGCATGACACCATGTGCGCCATCCGGCTCGGCACGTCCGTGGCCGACTGCGGCTTTGCCCTGTCGCAGAACGCCGAGCAGCACGTGCGGTCCCGTCTGCATCTGGCCAACCTGTACAAGCCGGACGTGCTGGCCGAAACCCTGAAGGTGGCCGACAGCTGCACGTTTTCGCTGGACGAACTCAAGTACGAATACCCTGAAGAAGTGGTGCCTTCCGGCGAAACACCCGGCAGCTATCTGCGCCGCGAAACCTGGGCCGGCGCGCACGAACGCTTCGGGCCGACCTTGCCCGCCAAGCTGGTGGCGCAGCTCACGCGCGAACTCGACCTCATCGTCGAACTCAATTACGAAGCCTATTTCCTGACGGTGTATGACATCGTCAAGTTCGCCCGCAACCACCGCATCCTGTGCCAGGGCCGGGGGTCGGCCGCCAATTCGGCGGTCTGCTATTGCCTGGGCATCACGGCCGTCTCGCCCATGGAAAGCGAACTGCTGTTCGAACGCTTCATCAGCCGCGAACGTTCCGAGCCGCCCGACATCGATGTCGACTTCGAACACCAGCGGCGCGAAGAAGTGATCCAGTACATCTATGGCAAGTACGGACGCGACCGGGCAGCGCTGACGGCAGTCGTCATCAGCTACCGGCCGCGCAGTGTGCTGCGGGATGTCGGCAAGGCGCTGGGCATCGACCTGGCCGTGGTCGATCAGGTCGCCAAGACCCACCAGTGGTGGGACGGCAAGGCCGGCCTGAACAAACGATTCGTCGAATGCGGCTTCGATCCCGAATCGCTGCACGCGCAGCGCTGGGGCGCGCTGGCCGAACGGCTGATGGGATTTCCGCGCCATCTGTCCCAGCACCCGGGCGGCTTTGTCATGTCGCGCGGCAAGCTGTCGCGGCTGGTGCCGATCGAAAACGCCACCATGGCCGACCGCAGCGTGGTGCAGTGGGACAAGGACGACCTGGACGCCGTGGGGCTGCTCAAGGTCGACGTGCTGGCGCTGGGCATGCTGACCGTCATCCGGCGGGCGCTCGATCTGGTGTCGCAGCAGCGCGGTCGCGTGCTCGAGATGTACCAGATCCCCATCGACGACACCGCCACCTACGACATGATCTGTGCCGCCGACACCATGGGCGTGTTCCAGATCGAATCCCGGGCGCAGATGACCATGCTGCCCCGGCTGCGGCCGCGGCGGCTGTACGACCTGGTGGTCGAAGTCGCCATCGTGCGGCCGGGTCCGATCCAGGGCGGCATGGTCCATCCCTACCTCAAACGCCGGCAGGGGCTTGAACCGATCGAATACCCCAGCCCGCAGGTGGAACAGGCGCTGGCCCGGACCCTGGGCGTTCCCATCTTCCAGGAACAGGTGATGCAGATCGCGATCCTGGCCGGCGGCTATACAGCCGGTGAGGCCGATCAGCTGCGCCGGTCGATGGCGGCCTGGAAGCGCAAGGGCGGCCTTGAAAAGCATCGCACCAAACTCATGGCGGGCATGCTGGGCAACGGCTATGACGTGGACTTTGCCGAGGCGATCTTCCGGCAGATCGAAGGCTTTGGCGAATACGGTTTTCCGGAATCGCATGCGTCCAGCTTCGCGCAACTGGCGTATGTCAGCTCGTGGCTCAAATGCCATGAACCCGAAGCCTTCCTGACCGCGCTGTTGAACAGCCAGCCGATGGGCTTTTATTCCCCCTACCAGCTGGTGCAGGACGCCAAGCGGCATGGGGTCAAGGTGCTGCCGGTCGATGTCTGCATCAGCGACTGGGATGCCAAACTCGACAACGCGACCAAGCCGCCGTCGGTGCGCATCGGGCTCAATCAGATCCAGGGGCTGGCCGAAGCCGTGGGCCGACGCATCGTCGACGTGCGCCGGCAGCGCATGTTCACCGACACCACCGACCTCGGCCGCCGGGCCAGACTGGACCGGCACAGCCTGCAGGCGCTGGCCGCGGCCAACGCGCTGCAGGCGCTGTCTGGCCACCGGCGCACGGCCTTGTGGGAAGCGGTCGACAGCGTGCCCGAACGCGGCCTGCTGCGCGACGCAGGCGTGCATGAACCGGCGCCGGATCTGCCCGCGCCCACCGAGTCCGAAGAAATCGTGGCCGACTACCAGTCCTTGCGGATGACGCTGAACCGCCATCCGCTGGCCTTGCTGCGCGGCTACCTGGGCACGCGCGGTTTCATGGCGGCCGACCGGTTGAACCAGTTTCCCGATGGCAGACTGGCGCGTGCCGCTGGCATCGTGACCGTCCGCCAGCGGCCCGGCACGGCACATGGCACCATCTTCGTCACCCTGGAAGACGAAACGGGACCCGTCAATGTGATCGTCTGGCCCAGCCTGGTCGACACCCAGCGCAAGGAACTGCTGGGGTCATCCTTGCTGGGGGTGTACGGAATCTGGCAAAGCCACCAGGGTGTTCGCAGCCTGGTGGCGAAACGGCTGGTCGACCTGTCGGGGCTGCTGGGCAAGCTCAACACCGAAAGCCGGAATTTTCATTAGGCTGGATGGGCACGGTGCCGTCCCGAGCCCGTCATGGCATCAACTTGGACCGGTCTTCGTGCAGCGCGCCGTGGGGCACTTCCACCAACGGCGGCGAACGTTTGTCGGGCGCCACCCTCCGGATGGCGGCCAGGATGACCAACGCAAAGACCGTGCTCAAGATGGCAGTGGCTTCACGCCCCATGCCGGCGGCAATGCCGATCGCCGCGGTCGCCCAGATGCTGGCCGCGGTGGTCACCCCGCGCACTTGCTGCTCACCCAGTTTGATGATGGCGCCTGCGCCCAGAAAGCCGATGCCGGCGATCACGCCCTGCAACACGCGGCTCATGTCCGCCAACTGGGTGCCGGCCTGAAGCGGCACCAGCACGAACAGCGCGGCGCCCACCGCCACCAGCATGTGGGTGCGCAGCCCGGCCGCCGTCCCGCGCAGTTCCCGTTCATACCCCAGCAGGCCGCCCAACACCATGGCCACCAGCAACCTGACGCATACCCGCGTGATCTCGGCCACGTCGTGCAGGTCCGAAAATTCCGCGACGACCGTCCCCCAGATTTGATTCCACATGCCTTGCCGCTCCCTGGCAGGCGCCCACATCGGGTCGCCCGCGTCGTCATACTGTCACGCGAAGCTTACGACATGTCAGTACGATGACGCGTCACAAACACGCGCCGGACGTAACCGGCCATGGCAAATGAAAAACGGCGATGCCACGCATTGCGCGACATCGCCGTCTTGTTTGCCTGACCCTTCGCACAGGCGAAGCGGACAGACAGTGCCGGTGCAGGGCCTCAGCCCGCCAACGGCGGCTCCGTCCCTTCCACCTGCACCCGGAAGCCCGAGCGCACGTTGGGCCAGTAATCCCAGATCGCCTTGTGGTGCGTGCAGCGGTTATCCCAGAACGCGATCGAATGATTGCGCCAGCGGAACCGGCAGGTCCATTCCGGGCGGTTGCAATGATCGATCAGGAACTTCAGGATCGCATCGCTCTCCTTGGGCGACAGTTCATTGATCTTCGACGTGAAATCGGTGTTCACGTAGATCAGCTTCTTGCCGCTGACAGGGTGGCGCGTGATGACAGGATGCGAATTGACCGGCGTGCCCGGGCCGAACACGCGGGTGCCGTCATGGGTAGCGGTCAGGCCTTCTAGGTACACCTTCATGCGCGGCGACAGTGCGTCATACGCCGAGTACATGCTGGCGAACATCGTGTCGCCGCCGCCATCGGGCGGAACCGTGTGGTTGTACAGCATGCTGCCAAGCGGCGGAATCGCGGCACACGACTGGTCGCTATGGAAGTTCTCGCCCGAAATCTGCTTGGAGGTCTCGTCGTAATGGAACTTGCGCACCAGCGGGTTATCGGTTGTCTTGCTGATCGTGTTGACGCCGACATGCTTGCCGAGCGGGCCGAAATAGCTGGCGACGCGGATCTGGTCTTCGAAGCTGATTTGCTGTTCGCGAAAGAACACCACCTGATACTTGATGAAGGCATCGTGCAGTTCTTTCTGCTGAATCTCGGACAGCGGCTGGGTGAGATCGATATTGCCGATCTCGGCGCCGATATGCGGGGAAATCGGCGTGGCGGTAATGGAGGTATAGGACATGGTTTCCTCTGCAGGGCAAACGGCCGGCGTTGACCGCCTGTAACAGGCAGCCCGAGATGACCGTTCAATGACGACATCATGCCCGCCGGGCGGGCGCTTCGCCAGAGGTCGCAGACCACTAGTTGATATGCAGAAGGTGCATAACGACACGCACGGCGCGACTTGCCGCAGGTCCTAAGACCGTTTCGCCTCGTTCAGCCAGGCCTCGCGCGCGTCGTCGGGCAGCACCAGCGTGTCCAGGGCCACCTGACGGAGCATGTCCACCATCTTCGTGGCCAGCAACGTGGGCGGCCGGCGGCTTGCCGTGACCAGGCAGATGGAGGAACTCATGATGGGATCGACCAGCGGGCAGATCAGCAATTCATCGGCGTGCTGCGAGGCGTGCAACCCGGCGCGCAGCACGTTGTAGGGCACGACGGCGGCGCCCAGGCCATTGCCCACCAAGGCCTCGATCGACGCCACGCCATCGATCTCGAACGCGACGTCAAGCTCGAAACCCTGACGGCTTGCCTCGGCATCGACCCGGGACCGCAATGGGTGCGGCTCGCACGGAAAGATCAGGGAATGATCCGCCAGTTGCGAGAACGACACGGTGCTCAGGCCGGCGTTTTCGGGCGACTTGCGCAGGATCAGGCACATAGGCTCGGTCACCAGGCGCTCCACCTGCGTAAGTGAGGATGCAACCGGGTCGTACACCAGCGTCGCGTCGATCTTGTCGGCCACCAGCCGTTCGTGCAGCGATGTGCTCAGCGCTTCGACAATGGTCAGCCGCGCCTGCGGAAAGCGCGCGCTGAAAGCACGCACCAGGGGCACGGTCAGCACCCGGCCCAGCGACGGCGGCAGGCCGACCACGACGCGGCCGGTAATGTCGGCCTCGGCCTTGCTCAAGGCCTGGCTGGCCGCCTCGTATTGCTGCAGCACGCTTTTGGCAAAGGCCAGGAACTGCTCGCCGGCATCGGTGAGGACGATGCCGCGGCCGTGCCGGTGGAACAGGTTCTTGCGCAGTTCGACTTCAAGCTGTCGCACCTGACGGCTGAGGAAAGGCTGTCCCGTATCGAGCGCCGCCGCCGCGCGGCTGAAGCTGCCATGCTCCGCGACACGGACGAAGTATTCGAGCTGCTTGAAATCCATGTTTCGTCACTCCGACAACAAGGCGCCACCTTAACCGCCCGCCTTCATCGATGCAATATCGGCATAGCTCCGACACAGCAAGTCCTCGACACCCCCTGCCTCGAAATGCCTTGACACTCTGTTACGACGACCAATAATGTGTGGCCTGCAAACCGCTGGACCGTATACGAAACACTTTGGTCCGATGCACGCTGCACCCGCCGTTGCGCCCGCCGCAGTCGCCCTACCCTTCGCCAGAGTGAGCCACCATGGGATTACCTAACCGCTTGACCTCGACCTCCTTCGCTGCCGCATTGGCGCCGCTTGCCGGCCTGCTGCTCACCATCGCCGTGGTGCCTGCCGCATCCGCCCAGGACTATCCCAACCGGCCGGTACGGCTGGTCGTGCCCTTTGCGGCCGGCGGCTCGTCCGACATCCTGGCCCGCAGCATGGCCCAATCGTTGTCCCAGCAACTGGGCCAACCCATCGTTGTCGAAAACAAGCCTGGCGCAGGCGGCATCATCGCGTCCGAACAAGTGGCGCGCGCCCCGGCCGACGGCTATACCCTGCTGTTCGGCACCATCGGTACCCACGCCATCAACCTGGCGCTGAAGAAAACGCTGCCGTTCGACCTGAACAAGGACTTCACCGCCATCGGCCGCCTGCAGGACGGTCCGCTCGTGCTGGTGATCAATCCGTCGGTGCCGGCCAAGAACATGCGCGAGCTGGAAGCGTATGCCAAGGCCAACCCGAACAAGCTGGCCTACGCGTCGGCCGGCATTGGCTCGATCTCGCATCTAGCGGGCGAACTGTTCAAGTCGGAAAGCCGCCTGGACATCACGCACGTGCCCTACAAGGGCGGCGGCGCGGCCATGCCCGACCTGCTGGGCGGACAGGTCCAGATGATGGTCGAGACCATTCCCAACACGCTGGGCGCGGTCAAGGGCGCGAAGCTGATCGCGCTGTCGACGACGGGCGAGAAGCGCTCCGCGTCCTTGCCCGAGGTGCCGACCTTTGCGGAACAGGGCCTGCCCAAGCTGACCGTGAACGCCTGGACCGGCCTGTTCGCGCCCGCGAACCTGCCCCCCGCGATCCTTACGCGCCTGAACACTGAACTGCAAAAGATCTCGAAGCAGCCCGACTACATGGACCGGATCGAGAAGGCCGGCAATGTGGCCGCCGCCCCGGGGACGCCGGCGGAATTTGCCGAGTTCGTCCGTTCGGAAGGCGTGCGGTGGCAAAAGGTCGCAGCTGCGGCGGGTGTAGAGAAGGAGTAACCCCCCTAGGCGCTTCGCGCCTCCCCCCAGGGGGCGGCACTGGCGGACTGGCGGAGCCAGATCCGCTGTGCCCTGGGTTTTGGGCGTCTGGGTGCGGGCAGTTTTTCCGCCGCTTGCGTGTCTGACGGACGGCGAGTGTTGAGGCGGATGCATCTGCCACGGCTTGTCCAGGTCCTGCGTGCGCACTGCAATCAGGTTGGCATAGCGCCCGCGCGGATCTTCCTTGGCCAGCCCGTCGCGCGATGCGTTCAGGTCGATCTGCTGCACGAAATCATCGTTCAGTGCCGCCACGCCCAGGTGGCGGAGGGTCCGCAGGCGATAACCGCATGCGCAGGTACTGCCCGGCTCGTCAGATCTGCAGACGCGATGTCGCAGGCGGCACTTTCAGGCAGGCCTGGTAGTCCGTCTCGACATCCTGCGTGCTGACGCGGTTGTCGTAAGCATCCTTGACCAGGTTCAGGAACCAGCCCCGGGTATCCGGGTCGTCGACCTTGGAAACATCCAGGACGGCGTCCACCACCCGTTGCGCCGCCCAGCCCTGGTCGCGAAGATTGACGATGACAAGACTGACGTCGCGTGTGGTGGCGCAGGCTTCGCGCGCTTCGCCGACCACATCGGCGCTCGCCGGCGGCAATGCGCCGAGGACGGACCCCAGCGCCAACATACCCAAGAACCGATTCATGACAAGGCGGGTAACAAAAAGACACGACTGGAACGAAGGCGTGAGCATACGCCAACGTCCCGCAAATGTCAGTTCCGTTACGAAGGTAATGCCGCCAAAGCTGCCACCGTGGCGGCGCAGGCCTGCGCCACTTCCCTGCCCTTCGTCAGGAAATGGGTGCGGAAGAAGTCGTGGTGTTCACCGTGCGAATGGAAATGGTGAGGCGTCAGCACGGCTGAAAACACCGGGACGCCTGTATCCAGTTGCACCCGCATCAGCCCGTCGATGACGGCATGCGCCACGAACTCGTGCCGATAGATGCCACCGTCAACGACCAGCCCGGCTGCCACGATGCCGGCGTAGGCGCCCGTTTCGGCCAGCCGCTTGGCGTGCAAGGGAATCTCGAAGGCGCCCGGCACCTCGAAACAGTCGATGGCGTCGCGTTCATAACCAAGGCGGCCCATCTCTTCGATGAAGGCGTCGCGGCTCTGGTCGACGATCTCGCGGTGCCAGCAGGCCTGGACGAACGCGATACGGCCCGGCGCCGTGGCGCTGGGGGAAACTTTGATGTTGGCAAGACCCACTTCCGACTCTCCAGAAAGGAAAAAGTCGAGGCAAGACGGGATGGCCCATGCAGCGGCCGGGCGCACAAGCGCGCGGTTGGGTGCACAGGTCCCGCTCTCTTTCATCCGGACTGTACCGTCGGCTTCGGAATCGCACCGAAATCTGCTGACCCCGCCGGGTGGCGGGCGCTCGCGGGCTAGGTGCGCATGGGGATGCCGCACCATTACCGCCGGTGGGGAATCGCACCCCGCCCCGAGAACGTTGGCCGCCGGGCGAGGGCCCGACGGTGCGCGACACCTTAGCACAAACCCGCATGGATGCTGGACAAAGCCCATGGCAACAACGGGGTTGCCGGCTGACACTGGCCTGTCATACCCGGAAATGCCCGCAACCCTGCTGTAACCCCTCATGCGGGGGCATCCGACTATTCTGGACTCGTCCCTTCGAACTGGAAGTCTTGCCATGCCCATACCCCAGTCGACCGGCGACAGGCGCCTCGTCGCCGAAGCCCATCTGCAGACCGCCCTGTTCGGCGTCCGCCCCGACCTTCCCTCCACCGCGCTGCTCGTCACGGCCGATGAACATGGCCTGCTCAGTGCACAGGTGTATGGTGTGGAAGTGGCGTTGCAGCGGTCCGTGGACCGGCTCAAAGACGAACTGCTTGATCGCTTCCGAAGTTTCCATCCCATTTACGATCATGACGATCTTGACGCGCTGATGCGCACGTTGAAGATGATTGCCCCGAAGGCTGGCGTCGCGATCGCACCGAATTCGGTCGATCTGATCGAATTGCCGGGCGCCGTTCTGGTGCTCACGGTCAACGGTACGGCTGTGGCCGCGTCGGAAGACCCCCTGCATCTGCTTTCCCAGGCGTTGGTCGATCTGCGTGCGCAGCGCTGACGGTCCCTCGCCTTTCTGCGCGGAGGGTGGCTGATATCATTCGCTACCCGTTCCGGCTCTGGAACGGCGCGAAGACAGGTGCCCCATGTTCCCTACACGACTCTCCGACGGATACCGGAATTTTCTTGATGGCCGCTTCAGTGATGAAAGCGCCCGTTACCGCACACTGGCCGAACGCGGCCAGACACCCGAAGTCATGGTGATCGGCTGTTGCGACTCCCGTGTCGCGCCCGAAGTGATCTTCGATGCCTCGCCCGGCGAACTGTTCGTGGTTCGCAACGTGGCCAATCTGGTGCCTCCTTACGAAGACGACCGCGAGACCTACCACGGGACCAGCGCCGCGCTGGAATTTGCCGTGCAGTCCCTGCGCGTGAAGCACATCGTGGTGCTGGGCCACGCGCATTGCGGCGGCATCCAGGCCGTGGCCAAGCATTCCGCCGCGCTGTCGCCGGGCGATTTCATCGGAAAGTGGATGAGCCAGATCGCGCCGGTGGCCGAGCGGCTGGGCCCGATGGGCGACAACCCCGGCAAATATCTGATGCAGATGGAACTTGCGGTGGTCGAGCACAGCCTCAATAACCTGATGACGTTTCCTTGCGTGCGCATCCTGGTCGAACGCGGCCAGCTGCAACTGCACGGCGCGTACTTCGGTGTCGCGACCGGCCTCTTGCTGGTGCGCAACCCGGCGACCGGCGAATTCCACCCGGCGTCGTCTCCCCCTCACGCTGCGGGCGCCTAGCCCGCGGCCGTTCTTGCCGCACTGTGGCGAAGGAAGCTTGCATGATTGGTCGTACCTGGATTCTTGCCGCATTACTGGCGCCCGCCTGCGTGTATGCCGGCGGCACGGCCAACCTGACCGCGCGCGACGAACAGGGTAAGCAACTGACCGCCACGGTCGAATTCGTGGGCACGTCGCGGCTGCGGGTGACGTCGCCCAACCAGCCCGGCGCCTACATGATTGCGCGCGATGGCAAGGTCTACAACATCGCCAAGGTTCAGGGCCGCACGGTGGTGATGGAAGCCAAGGACCTGATGCGCATGGCCGGCAACATGATGCCCAGCCCGACGGCCGCCATTGAACAGGTCAACAGCGTCGTGTCGCTGACGCCGACGTCGGCCAGGGAAACCGTGGCCGGCATTACCGGCACGGTGTACAAGCTGACGTATGAAGACGGCCAACGTCGCACCCGCACTGAAGACCTGGTCCTGGCGAAAGATGCGCGCGCCACCGAATTCACGTCGGCGGCGGTTCACTTTGGCAAGACGCTGGCGGCCGCGTCGGGCACGATCATTCCCCCGGGCGCTGACGACCTGGTGGCGCGTATCCAGCGGGATGGGCTGGGCCTGCTGCGTTTTGGCAACCGGATCGAGATCAATTCCTTGAACGGTACGACGCCTGCGGCGACCCGCTTCGACCTGCCCGCCGGATCGTTCCAGATGCCCGATCTGGGGGGCCTGTTCCCGGGCCTGGGCGGCGCGCGTTAAGCGCCTGCCAACGAGGGCGGCCGCCACGGGGACCTGGAGACGGCCACTGGTATTGGCTCAGCTCTGCCGAGGCACCGAGGGCGCAGCGGCAGGCATGCCCATCCCGGTCTCCGGCGCATGCGCCACCGGCGTCGCCGTGTCGTCCGCCGGCGTTCCCGCCGCCATGCGCGAGTCGCGCCATCCGCCATACCGGTAGTACGCTGCCGCCAGCATCAGCGACACCATCGCACCCAGCGGGAAACTCCACCAGATCGCATCGGCGCCAAAGCGTTCCTGCAGCAGACTGGCAACCGGCAGGCGGATCAGCCAGATCGAGATGAACAGGATGATCAGCGGCGCGTACACGGCGCCCGTGGCGCGCACGACGCCGAACAGTACGATCGTCACGCCGAACGCCACAAAGGACCACACCACGATCATGTTGATGTGCTGCGCGATCGCGATGGCCTGCGTGCCGTCCGGCAGGAAAATGCCAAGCGAATGGCGATTGAACGCATAGAGCACCACGGCCAATGCGCCGGTCAGCACCAGGTTCAGGCCGACGCCCACCGTGGCGATCCGATCCACCCTGTTCCACAGACCCGCACCCACGTTCTGCGCGGCCATGGACGACACCCCTGCCCCCAGCGCCAGCGCCGGCATCTGCACGTAGGTCCAGAGCTGCGACGCCACGCCATAGGCCGCGGTGGTGTCGGTGCCGTACGTGTTCACCAGACTGATCATGACGATGGCCGAGGACGAGATCACGACCATCTGCAGGCCCATCGGCAACCCCTTGGCAACCAGAGTGCGCAACAGGGCCGGCTTGGGTTTGAACACGCTCAATTCCTTGCGGGTGGGCAGCAGGAAGTGGCCGCGCCTGACCAGGAACATCAGCATGGCCGCAAGGCTGACCAGCTGTGAAATCAAGGTGGCCAGCGCCGACCCTGCAATGCCCAGCGGCGGCAAGGGCCCCACGCCAAAGATGAAGACCGGGTTGAGCACGATATCCAGCAGCACCGACAGCGCCATGAAATAGAACGGCGTGCGCGAGTCCCCCGCGCCGCGCAGCGCCATCATCACGAAGCTGAAGAAGAACATGAAGGGCAGCGCAATGAAGATGACGCGCAGGTAGCTGATGGCCAGTGGCTGCGCTTCGATCGGCGTGCCCATGGCCACGAAGATGGCAGGGGTGAATACATAGCCAAGCACGGCAGCGATCACCGACAGCACGATGAAGAAGACAGACCCAGTGCCCACGACGCAGCGCGCCTGGGCAATGTCCTTGCGGCCGACCGCCTGTCCGACCAGGATGGTCGTGGCCATGCCGACGCCAAACACCACGCCCAGCAGGAAAAACAGAATGATGTTGGCGTTGGACGTGGCGGTCAGCGCCGCTTCGCCCAGATAGTGGCCGACCCACACGGCATTGACGGATGCGTTCAGTGACTGCAACACGTTGCCGCCCAGCACGGGCAGCGAGAATTTCAGCAGCGTACTGCCGATCGGACCGGTCGTCAGGTCCTGACGGGAGGGGCTCATGCATCATCCACAAAGGACGCCCGTCGCGGGCGGTCCGCCGATTCTACGGGCTAGAATCGCGGTTATTCCGGCCGCCCTGTAACCTTTTATGCCCACCTCCTGTCCTTCGGCGTCACGCGCGTTGACCGTGCGCCGCCCCCTGCCGGGCTCATCGATGGACCTGCGGTCATGACGCCCGCCTCGCGCCTGGCGGCAGGCACGATCGTTGTCGGTGTGGCCGTGCTGGGCCTCAAGTACCTGGCCTACGTGCTGACCGGCAGCGTCGCGCTGTATTCCGATGCCCTGGAAAGCATCATCAATGTGGCCACCGCCGTCGCCACCCTGGCCGCCGTGTCGGTCAGCGCGATGCCCGCCGACGCCAACCATCCTTACGGGCACCAGAAGGCCGAGTACCTGTCGGCCGTGCTTGAAGCCGCCCTGATCCTGGTGGCCGCGATGCTGATCCTGCGCGAAGCGTGGCACGGTTTTCTGGCGCCCAAGCCACTTGAAGCGCCCGCGCTGGGCCTGGCCATCAACGCAGGCGCGGGCGTCCTCAACGGCATCTGGAGCTTCGTGCTGTTCCGCTTTGGCCGCCGGTGGCGGTCGCCCGCCCTGGTGGCGGATGCCCACCATCTGTGGACCGACGTCGTGTCGTCGATCGGTGTGGTGATCGGCGTGGCGCTGGTCGCGTGGACCGGCTGGGCGGTGCTCGATGCCGTCATCGCGGCACTGGTGGCCGTCAACATTTTGTGGTCAGGATGGAGGCTGATGCGCGAGTCGGTGGGCGGGCTGATGGACGAGGCCGTCGCGCCTGACGTGCAGGCCACCATTGCATCGGTCATCGCCACCCACGCCACTGGCGCCATCCAGGCCAATGCCGTGCGCACGCGGCGCTCGGGCAACATCACCTTCATTGAATTCAACCTGGTCACCCCGGGCGACATGACGGTGGCCGACGCCCATGACATTTGCGACCGGCTTGAAGACGCGCTCAGTCACGCGGTCGTTGACAGTTCCGTGACGATTCACATCGAGCCCGAACAGCACGCGGTGTCGCATGGCGCGGTTAACGTGGCCTGACGCCTTGATGCCTTGATGCCCGATGCATCGCATCGCTTCACTCAAATTATCGAATGGAATCCTTCATGTCCTCTCTCCCTGAAACCGGCAACGGTCCGTCCCACGACATTGCGATTGCAGACACCCGCGCATGGATCGAAAAGGCCGTCATCGGCCTGAACCTCTGTCCGTTCGCCAAGGCTGTGCATGTGAAGGACCAGATCCGCTACATCGTCAGCGATGCGCGCAACGAAGAAGCCCTGCTGGCCGACCTGGCCATGGCGCTGGAAGAGATCGCGCAGGCATCCCCGGAAACGATCGACACGACGCTGTTGATCCACCCGTGGGTGCTGAATGAGTTTGCGGATTACAACGACTTTCTGGACATCGCCGATGCGGCCGTCGAGGAGCTCGACCTGGGCGGCATCATCCAGGTAGCGAGCTTTCACCCGGACTACCAGTTCGCGGACACGGGGCCCGACGACATCGACAACTACAGCAACCGCGCGCCCTACCCCACGCTGCATCTGCTGCGCGAAGACAGCGTCGACAAGGCGGTGGAAAGCTTCCCGGAAGCCGATGCCATCTACGAAAAAAACATTGAGATGCTGCGCAAGATCGGGCAGGAAGGCTGGGCCGCGTTGAAGCTGCACGGCGCCTATCGGACCTAGGTCCGGCGCTTGAAGACAGATGACGGGTGATGCCTGAGGCCTAGTCCGTCACCCTGCCGCGATTGCGCTTGATCTCGCCGCGCAATACCTTGCGCTGCAGGCGCCGCTGCTGCGACCCGCGTGTGGGCTTGGTCGGCTTGCGCGGTTTGGTTGGCACGGCGTGCGACGCGATCAGCGCCACCAGCCGCTGCAGCGCATCGTCGCGATTCTTTTCCTGGCTGCGATAGGCCTGCGCCTTGATCACCACCACGCCTTCTTTGGTGATGCGCTGATCGTTCGCCGCCAGCAGCGCGGCCTTCAGTTCGTCGGGCAGCGACGAGCGTGGAATGTCGAAACGCAAGTGGATCGCGCTCGACACCTTGTTGACGTTCTGCCCACCGGATCCCTGCGCGCGGATCATGGTGAACTCGACGTCGTCCTCGTTCAGCCAGGCATCGCCATAGATATGCAGCATACCGATGATCAGTGCCCTGACGATGCGTGCAGGCCAAGGCGGCCCATCAACGCGCGGTCGGCCACCGATTGCGGGTTGTCGGTCGTGAGCAGGCGGTCGCCATAGAACATCGAGTTCGCGCCGGCCAGGAAACACAGGGCCTGCAAGGCGTCGTCCATCGTCTCGCGCCCGGCCGACAGGCGCACCATGGCTTGCGGCATGGTGATGCGCGCCACTGCGATCGTGCGCACGAATTCGAACGGATCGACCGCGTCGTTCTCGGCCAATGGCGTGCCTTCGACCCGGACCAGATTGTTGATCGGCACCGACTCCGGATACGGATCCATATTGGCCAGTTGCGCGATCAGGCCCGCGCGTTCACGCCGCGATTCCCCCAGGCCCACGATCCCGCCGCAGCAGACCTTCACGCCCGCATCGCGCACGCGGGCGATGGTGTCGAGACGATCCTGGTAGGTGCGGGTCGTGATCACCTGACCGTAGAACTCGGGAGACGTATCCAGGTTGTGGTTGTAGTAGTCAAGGCCCGCGTCCCGCAGCTGCTGCGCCTGACCGTCTCGCAACATGCCCAGCGTCACGCAGGTTTCGAGACCCAGGTCCTTGACCGCCGACACCATCTCGGCGACGGCATCGACCTGATGCGGCTTGGGACTGCGCCATGCCGCGCCCATGCAGAAGCGCGTGGCGCCGTTGGCCTTGGCGGCCTGCGCGGCATCCAGCACCTCGGCCAGCGGCAGCAGCTTTTCGGCTTCCAGGCCGGTGTCGTAGCGCGACGACTGCGGGCAGTAGGAACAGTCTTCGGGGCATCCGCCGGTCTTGATCGACAGCAGCGTCGAGAGCTGGACGGCGTTGGGATCGAAGTGTTCGCGGTGCGTCTGCTGCGCACGGAAGATCAGATCCGAAAACGGCAGCTCGAACAATTCGACGATTCCCGCGACCGTCCAGGCGGCCGAATTACGACGAGTTGTAACGACAGGCGAAACTTTTGTGGTGTGCATATCTGCGTGCATGGGGACTCCTGGGCCGCGTTTGAGTGCAGGACAGCGCCGCGCGGCCAGCTCGCATGGTAGGCAATCGACGCATGCGGTGCAAACGCTCGATCGCCGCAGTATCGGTGAGAGTTGTCCGATTTTGCAGTGATTTTCGCGAAGTTGCGCGACATGACCCTTAACGTTCAGTTATCGCCGTCGTCATGAAACACCGACCTGCCCCGATTTTTTTTGTATCGGATGGGCAGAATATGGCGTCGCTACAGGGCGCGCGGGCAGCGCAAGCGTCGGGCGCGAAGCCAAAACCGACTTGCATTTATGCGCCAAGATTGTTTGAATGCCGCCCTAGTGCTGTTGGCGACCCGCCACTGTCGGCGACCTGCCAACTTTTTTAAGGAGTACGCATGCGCACCAAGAAAGAACTGATCGACGCCCTCGCCGAACGGACCCAGCAACCGAAGAACGTGTCGGAAGCGTTCATCGACGCCCTGGGCGACGCACTGCGCGCCTCGCTGGCGGGCGGTGATGAAGTCGTGCTGCCAGGTGTCGGCAAGTTCTCTGTCAAGGCCAAGGCTGCCAAGACTGGCCGCAACCCACGCACGGGTGAAGCCATCCAGATCGCCGCGCGCAAAGCGCCCGCATTCAGCGCCGCCAAGGTGCTGAAGGATGCCGTGGACGCCAAGTAAGCGCCACGTGCCTGAGCGGCCGGTGCAAACCGCGCTGCTCGCCAGCGAGTGCACGCCTGGCGTGCCTCGCTAGTCGGCCCCTTCCGGTCGGTCCGCGTTAAACTGGCAAGAAAAAACGACACCCCCGGGGAGCCTTTTTTGCCGAAGACCGCACCCGCTACCGCCGAGCCCAGCCTTGGCGCAAGCACCACGTATCTCGTGTCGCAAGTCCACTTCGCGCTGCGCAACCGCACCGAAGCCGCCCTCAAGAAATACGCCGTCACCGGCATCCAGTACACGGTCCTGTCCGTGCTCGGGCATCGAGACGGTCTGTCGTCCGCTGATCTGTCCCGCCGTTTCTACGTCACGCCTCAATCCATGGGCCAGTTGCTCAGCACCCTGGAAGAACGCGGCCTGCTCGTGCGCCGCGAAGACGCCGCCAACCGCCGCATCCTGCGCGTCAGCCTGACCCCCGAAGGCCGCAAACTGGTCGACGCCGGCGCCAAAGACATCGAAGCCGTCGAAACCGACGCCTTCTCCTGCCTCGACCCGCGCGACCTCAAGACCATGCGCGCCAACCTGCGCACCCTGGTCGGCGAACTAAGAGGCTCGCAGAGCGAAGAAAACCAGGGAGCGTGAGGCGGCCCGCAGCAATGCAGCCCCTGGCACCATCAAGCACCACCCTGCAAGCTGGCACGCCACCACCACGGGGCACAGTGGATCTGGCTTCGCCAGTCCACCAGTGCCGCCCCTGGGGGTGGCGCGCAGCGCCTAGGGGGGCTTACTTCCCCCGCCCGTTGGGGTGGCGCGGAGCGCCTCGCTGAGGGCTCACCCTTGGGCCCATCGAATTCCTTTGTGACTCCATAATTTTTATGTGATTCATTTCGCTTGAGGCTTCACTTATATTTCCCCTGGTACGTGGCGCAAGCCCACACCCAGACAGCGACCGGCCGCGCCTTGCGACACGGATCGCGCAGCCTGCATCGACCAGGGGACACCGATGACCGATACCACCTTGCGCGCCGCCCCTACGCGGCGCGTTTTCGTTTTCAGCGCGCTTACCACCTTTGCCGCGCTTGCCTTGGGCGCAGCGGCCACGCTGGCGCCGCTGGGCCAGGCAGCCGCCCAGGACTACCCCACGGGCCCCATCACGCTGATCGTGCCCTTCCCGCCGGGTGGCCCAACTGACGTCAGCGCACGGCTGGTCGGCAAGTCGCTGGGCACGCTGCTCGGCAAGCCGGTTATCGTCGAGAATCGCCCGGGCGCAGGCGGCACGGTGGGCTCGGCCTTCGTGGCCCGTGCACCGGCCGATGGCTATACCCTGCTGTGGGGCAGCACCAGCAGCCTGGGCGTGGCGCCCTCGCTCTATCCGAACCCTGGCTATGCACCCATGACGTCGTTTGCGCCGATCGGCATGGTGGGCCGCACGCCCATCCTGCTGGTGACGCGCAGCGCGCTGCCGCCCAAGACGCTGCAAGAGTTCGTGGCCTACGCCAAGACGCACAAGTCGTCCTACGGATCGGCCGGCAACGGATCGATCAATCACCTGACCGGCGAATGGCTCAAGGAAGTCGCCAAGTTCGACATGTTGCACGTGCCCTACAAGGGCGGCGCGCCAGCCTTTGCGGACATGGTCAGCGGCCAGGTGGACATGTCGCTGGAGACCATCACGCTGGCCCAGCCGTACATGGCCAATGGCCGCATCAAGGTCCTGGCCACCACCAGTGCGAAACGCTCGCCCGCCATGCCGGACGTGCCGACGGTGCAGGAAATCTACGGCAATGACTTCGAGGTGTATTCCTGGCTGGCGCTGGTCGCCCCGGCCAAGACACCGCCTGCCGTCTTGCAGAAGCTGAACGATGCGCTGCGCGGCGCGCAGAACGATCCCGAACTGCGCAAGCAGATGGAAACCGGCGGCCTGGAAGTGATCCAGACGACGCCTGACGAATTCCGCACCTTCCTTGCCGGCGAGTCCAAGAAGTGGACTGCGCTGGTCGCCAAAACCAAACCTGTCGTGGACTGATCATGCGCATACTTATCGCAGGGGGTGGCCTGGGCGGCCTCACTGCCGGACTGGCCTTGCTCAAGAAGGGCTTCAATGTCCGGATCCTGGAACAGGCCGCGCAGCTCAAGGAAGTCGGCGCCGGCATCCAGCTGAGCCCGAATTGCAATCACGTGCTGTTCAAGCTGGGTCTCGAACCCGAGTTCATGAAGCTGGCGTCCGAACCGCAGGGCAAGATCGTGCGGCTCTGGAACACGGGGCAGACCTGGAACCTGTTCGACCTGGGCAGCGTGTCGCGCAAGCTGTATGGCTATCCCTACCTGACGGCGCACCGGGCCGACCTGCACCAGACCCTGGCCAACGCCGTGCGCCGCGAAGATCCGGACGCCATCGTGCTGGGCGCAAAGATGATCGCGTTCGATCAGCATGCTGACGGTGTGACGGTACGGACCGAGGACGGCCGCAGCTTCCAGGGCGACGTGCTGGTGGGCGCCGACGGCGTGCATTCGCTGGTACGCGAAACCCTGTTCGGCGCCGACAAGCCAAGATTTTCAGGCATCGTGGCGTGGCGCGGCGTGATCGAGGCCGCCACCTTGCCGACGCAGCTGCAACGTCCCTTGGGCGTGAACTGGGTCGGCCCCGGTGCGCACGTCATTCACTATCCGCTGCGGGCCAACAAGCTGGTCAACTTCGTGGCGGCGGTCGAGCGGACGGACTGGCAGGTCGAGTCCTGGACCGAACGGGGGTCGACCGAAGAATGCCTGGCCGATCTGGCCGGCTGGAACGAAGACGTGCACTCCCTGATCCGCGCGATCGACGTGCCGTACAAGTGGGCGCTGATGGTCCGCGACCCGATGGCAAAGTGGAGCCATGGCAACATTACCTTGCTGGGCGACGCCTGCCATCCGACGCTGCCCTTCCTGGCCCAGGGCGCCGCCATGGCGATCGAAGACGGCTATATGCTGGCACGTGCGCTGGACGAATACCGGGACGATCCCGTGGTTGCGCTGTCGCACTATGAAGAGGCCCGCAAGGACCGCACGGCGCGCGTCGTGGAAGGATCCAACGCCAATGCCAAGCGTTTCCACAACAAGGAACTGGCACACCCCGAAGGGGCTGCCGCCTATGTGAATCGCGAATGGCAGGAAGACCGTGTGAAGGAACGCTACGAATGGCTGTTCACGTACGACGTCGAGACGGCGCCGCTGTAAGGCCCGCGCCCTGACCCTGTCGTGAACCTGCCGCTGAAAGGAAGCACCATGAACACCCCAACCTCTGTATCCAACGAGCTGTCCGCGCCCACCGTGCAAGGGCTGCACCACTTCGCATGGCGATGCCGCGATGCCGAAGAAACGCGCCATTTCTACGAGGACCTGATCGGCCTGCCGCTGGTCCATGTGATCCGGCTCGATCACGTGCCCAGCACGGGCGAGTACTGCCCGTATGTCCACATCTTTTTCGAGATGGGCGATGGCTCGTACATTGCGTTTTTCGATCTGGGTGACGACGTGTCCGCCCTGCCCTCGCCCAACACGCCGGCGTGGGTCAATCACATTGCCTTGCAGGTCGACAGCCTGGACCGGCTCATGGCCCTGAAAGCTCGGCTGGAAGACGCAGGGGTGGACGTGCTGGGCGTGACGGATCATCACATCGTCAAGTCCATTTATTTCTTTGATCCGAACGGCTTTCGCGTCGAATTGACGGTGCGGACCGTGTCCGATGAAGACATGAAGTCGCACGCCCGTATCGCCCATGCCGACCTGGCCAAGTGGGTGACCGACAAGGCGCAACTGCGCGCGTCCGCCACTACCGCCACCACCGCCACTGCCCAAGGAAACTGACCGATGGCCGAATCGAGCGCCACCCAGTTCAATGCCACGTCATTGAACGCCACCCATGACGCGTCCGTCCGCAGCTGGGTCGACAGCGCCAATACCGACGACACGGACTTTCCCATCCAGAACCTGCCCTACGGCATTCTGGAGCGCGATGGACGACGCGGGGGCGCGGTGGCCATTGGCGACCAGGTGCTGGATCTTGGCGCAGCCCTGGACGCCGGCTGGTTCGAAGGCGCCGCGCGCCGTGCCGCTGAAGCCGCCAGCGCACCGACGCTGAACGCCTTCATGGCCCTGCCGCCTGCCGACACGCATGCGCTGCGAGCCGCGCTGTTCGACATGCTGCGCTCCGACGGCGCCAATGCCGACCAGGCGCGCGCGGATGCCGCCAAGGTGCTGGTCCCGGCCGCTGGCGCGACCCTGCACCTGCCCTGCCGGATCGAAGGCTACACCGACTTTCTGACATCGATCCATCACACCGAACGCCACGGCAAGCTCAAGGGCCTGAAAGACCCGCTGCCGCCGGCCTTCAAGTATCTGCCCGTGGCCTACCACGGCCGCACGTCATCGATCCGCGTGAGCGGTCCGGACGTGGTGCGTCCGCACGGGCAATGGAAGGCCGCCGATGGCAGCGTGCAGTTCGGCGCGATCGAAGCCATGGACTTTGAACTGGAACTGGGCCTGTTCGTGGGCCAGGGCAATCCGCAGGCGTCGCCGATTCGGATCAACGACGTGGCCGATTACCTGTTCGGCTTCTGCCTGCTCAATGACTGGTCGGCCAAGAGCATCCAGTGGTGGGAACAGGTGCTGGGCCCGTTCCTGGGCAAGAACTTCCATACGTCCGTGTCGCCGTGGGTCGTGACGGCCGAGGCCCTGGCGCCTTTCCGTACCGCCGCCTATGCGCGCCCCGACGGCGATCCGGCGCCGCTGCCGCATTTATCCAGCGACGCCGACCAGCGTGCCGGCGCGTTCGACATCCAGCTCGAAGCCTGGCTGTCCAGCGACACCATGCGCCGTACCGGCGACGGCCCGGCGCGTATCAGCCAGACCAATGCCAAGACGCTGTACTGGACCTTTGGCCAGATGGTTGCGCACCACACCAGCAACGGGTGCAACCTGCTGCCCGGTGACCTGATCGGCAGCGGCACGGTGTCGGGCGAAGCGCGCAGTTCGATGGCGTGCATGACCGAAATGACCAGTGCGGGCGCCGAAGCCATCACCCTGGCGAACGGCGAATCGCGAAAATGGCTGATGGATGGCGACGAGATCGTGCTGCGCGGCAAGGCCGAGAAAGCAGGCTTTCGCAGCATCGGGTTTGGGGAGTGTCGCGGCCGCATTGCACCGGCGCGATAAAAGGCCAGCGGGCGGCGCGGTCGCTGCGCCGTTAGGCCGCTAGCCCGCGGACGGTCGTGGCAGCTCGGCCACGACCTGCTCGAAGGTCGAAACGAACGCGGTCAATGTCGGGGAAGGCACGGCGCCCGCCCGCGTGATCGCATAGAAATCGAAGCTGACGGCGGGGACCAGCGGCCGGCAGTGCACGGCGTAGCGCAGGCAGGCGCTTTGTGCGAATGACGGAATGATGGCGATGCCGAAACCCTTCTCGGCCATCGCAATCGCCGTTTCCAGATGCTGCACCGTGGTCCGCCGCGCAATGTTCAGCTTATGACGGAACAAGGCTTCTTCGGTCAGGCTTTGCACCGGACTTTCCGGCGTCAGGCAGATCAGTGCCTGATCGTTCAGGGCCTGCCAGGGCATGTCGCCACTGCCGGTGTCCCCGGCGGGGGCCGCTTTGGAGGGGGTCCCCGTCTTGCCCATGCGCCGGTCCGAGGCATACACCGCCGCCAGATGCGACGGAATGATGGCCTCGCGCCGCAACCCCGATACCTTGGCAAAGAAGGCGCCAAAGGCCGCGTCCAGCCCGCCGTTTTCCACGGCCTGCTGGATTTCGACCGGGCTGCCGTCCACCACTTCCACGTCCACCTGCGGATGCGTGGCTGCAAAGCGCAGCAGCGTGTCGGGCACGATGGTTGACGCCATCAACGGAGTGAAGCCCACCCGCAGCGTGGCGATGTCCTGCCGTTCCATGTCACGCAGCCGCAGCGCGGCCTCGCTCAATTCCCGCGCGATCAGCGCCGCGGTGGGCAGGAACACCCGGCCAGCTTCGGTCAGCACCACCGCACGCGTGGTCCGTTCGAACAACCGGGTATTGAGCTGCGATTCCAGCTCGCGGATGGTGGCGCTCAGACCCGCCTGGCTCAGGTGCAGATGCTGAGCCGTCTTCGTAAAGTTGGCCGACTCGGCCACGCCCAGGAAGGCCTTGAGCTGACGCAGGGAAATATTCATGCGCCGCCGATCAGTCCAGTCGCAGGTTCAGGCGCTTGATGATCTTGCCCCACTTGTCGGTATCGACGGCGATCAGTTGCCGCAGTTCGTCCGGCGTGGTCGGGCCCGGGGTTGCGCCCGCCGCGACGATGCGCGTCTTGACTTCGGGGTTGTTCAACGCGGCATTGAGCGCCCGGTTCAGCCGTTCGATGATGGCGGGCGGCGTGCCGGTTGGCGCGGCGATCGCGAACCAGCCGGTGGCTTCATAGCCCTTGAGTCCGGCTTCAGCCAGCGTGGGCACGTCGGGCAAGGCCGGGCTGCGCTCCGCGGTGGTCACGGCGTAGGCCTTGAGCTTGCCGGCCTGGATGAAGTTGACCGCGCTGGGCGTATCGCTCATGGCCAGGGGTATCTGGCCGCTCATGGCGTCCACCGTGGCGGGGCCGGTGCCCTTGTACGGCACCAGCACTGTCTTGACCCCTGCAGTCTGATTGAAGAGTTCGCTTGCCAGTTGCATGACGGTACCCTGCCCGCCGTGCCCCAGCGACAGCTTGTCGGGCATGGCCTTGGCTTCGGCCAGCACGTCGGCAATGGTCTTGGCCTTGGCGTCCGGTGGGCCCACGAGCACGAATGGCGAATACGCAACGCGGCCCACCGGTGTCAGATCCTTGATCGGGTCGAAGGTCATGTTCCGGTACAGCACGCCATTGATGCCCAGGGCGCCCGCGCCGCTGAAGCCGATCACATACCCATCGGGCGCCGAACGCGCCACCGCTTCCATCGCAATGTTGCCGCCCGCGCCGCCGCGGTTTTCGACCACCACCTGCTGGCCCAGACGCTCGGACATGACCGGTGCGATCACCCGCGCGATCAGGTCGGTGCTGCCGCCTGGCGGGAACGCCACGATCATGCGGATCGGCTTGGTGGGATAGGCGGCGGGCGCCTGGGCGTACGCGCCCGGCAAAGCAGCCAGCGTGCAGCTGGCCACCAGCGCAAGGGTCCATGTCTTCACTGCGGTCTCCTGTTGGGCCGCGCGCACTGCGTCGCGCGGCTGTCATTCCCTACCGGTCTGAACGCCGATATCAGGAAAAATATAATACGCTCATATTTGAGCATGGTCATTTACTTGCGCTGCCGGGCGCATACGGATCAACCCTTCATCCCGATGCCGGATGCCTGGCGGTCGTACTGCTCAAAATGCCTGACAGCAAAGGGTTGATGGCCTCGGCCGCCTCGTAGATGGCCCAGTGTCCGGCGCCAGGGATCAGGTGGAATTGCGCCTGGGGGTGCACCTGGACCAGCACGCCACCCTGCGCCGCCACGTCACCACCATACACATCGAACTCGCCCGACACACCATGGATCTCGCCATTCAGGCGATGAAAGTTTTCTGGCGCCCGGCTGGCCAGCAGGGGCCGCATGTCGAGCGTCGTACGCAACACGTTGCGTGTCTGCAGCGCCACCGCCAGCGCGTCGATGCGCGCCGTGTCGTGGATCATCAGCACGCCCAGGTTGTGCTTCTGGATGGCGGCCATCTCGGCAGGATCAGTCACGCCGCGCCAGCGCCGGATGCCCTCGGGCAAGGCCAGCGGACCATCGGAAAAACTGCCGCGCAACAGCACCAGCTTGCGCACCTGCGCAGGCCGTTCCACCGCCATGGTTTCGGCCAGTACCGAACCCAGCGAGAAGCCCAGGATATCCACCGCCATGCCGAACGCAGGCAGCAACTCATCCAGCCCGCGCCACAGCAAGGAGGCGAAGCCGGCCATGCTCGGCGTGTCGGTGTAGGGGTCGGCGTCGCCGTGGCCAGGCAGGTCCGGCACGTAAAGCGTGTGGTGGGCGCTGAGGGCTTCCAGGTTCCGGATCCAGTGGGTCCACGAGCCGCTGTTCCCGTGCAGCAGCACGACGGGCGTTCCGCTGCCCCAGATGCGCCACGTGACCACGTTGGCGCCCTGAGGCGTCGACACGCGGCGCGCCCGGGCTTCCCACTTCGCCGCCTCGGCCGGCAGGTCGCCGCCGACCGCGCTGACCGCGTCGGCAAGGGGCCCGGCGGGCGCCTGGGCAGCGCCCTTGACAGCGAATTCGGCAGCGTTGGCCACGGCGGTCTCCTTGATAATAAGTTAACTTTATATAAACCTATCTTACTTTGTCAACGCGTTGCGGCATCCTGCGCAAGGGCCTTTTCTTTTAGAATAGGCACCGTTTGACGCATCCGCTCCTACCCTGGCTACGCTCGCGCGGGCCGACAACAAGAAATTCATGAAAGACACCCTCACTGGAAAATCCGCATCCGCCCCTGCGCTCGGTCTGCGTGAACGCAGCAAGCAGGACAAGCTCCGACGCATCAAGCAGGCGGCGCGTGAGGTATTCCTTGAAAAGGGCTTCGACGACGCGACCACGCGCGAGATCGCCCAACGCGCCGATGTCGCCATCGGCACCGTGTTTGTCTACGCGGCCGACAAACGCGACCTGTTGATGCTGATCATCAACAACGATCTGGATGCGGTCAACGAAAAGGGTGAAAAGGCCCTGCAGTCCGATTTGCCCCTGCTCGAACAGCTGATGAAGTTCTTCACGCTGCGCTACACCTACTGGGCGAAAGAGCCGCCCCTGTCGCGCGCCGCCGTGCAAGAGACCGCCGACTTCCTGGCCGAGACAACCGACAAGGGCAAGGAAACCAGCCGCTTCTATGCGCGCCGTTCCAACATTTCGTCGATGCTGACGGACTTGGCGCGCCAAAAGCAGGAAGCTGGCAAGATCGCCAACACCGCGCCGCCCGAACTGATCGCCGGCCTGATCATGACGATCTACCTGACCGAAGTCCGCCGCTGGCTGGCGCAAGGCACGCCCAAGCCCGCCGTAGGCCTGGCCCGCTTGCGCGCGCTGCTGGCGCTGGCAATACAGGGCCTGGGCCCCACCGGCGCCGAAGTGCCGACCATTCCGTCGGGCAAGAAGCCGCGCGCGAAATGATCGGCCCGGGGGCCGTCAGCCCCGCCCGAGCAGCGGCATCGACAACGGAAAGATCACGCTTTCGTACAGATTGACCTCGGGCGGCAAGGACGCCATCAGCAGCACCACCCTGGCCACGTCCGACGCCTTCATGAGTTCCCCGGGTGCAAACTTGCGCCCGGACTTTTCGGCCAGGGCCGACTCGGTCACTCCGGGATGCAGCACGCTGACGGCAATGCCATGTTCGCGCCCGTCCAGCGCCAGCGCGTGCGTCATGCCGTCCAGGCCGTGTTTGGTCGTCGTGTAAGGCACCGAGTTCGGACGAGGCACCAACGCCGCTACACTGCCCATGTTGATGATGCGCCCGCCACCGCGCGGCTTCATGACACGGAAGGCCTCGCGACTGCACAGGAAGGCACCGGTCAAATTGACGTCCAGCACCTGGCGCCAGGCGGCCAGCGTCAGGTCTTCGATGGGCTGGCTGGTCGTCACGCCGGCATTGTTCACCACCAGGTCGACACCGCCAAAGGCAGCCACCGTGCTGCCGAACAGTTGCTGTACCTGCGCCTCGTCGGTCACGTCGGTCACGCAGACCGACGCCGTGCCGCCGGCCTGCGTGATCAGCGACGCCGTCTCGGACAGGCCCTGTTCGTTGCGAGCCGCAACCATCACGCTGGCGCCCGCGGCCGCCAACGCCACCGCGACCGCACGGCCGATGCCCGAGCTGGCGCCCGTGACAATGGCCGTCTTGCCCTTCAGGTCGTTCATGGCGACGGGGACTGCGAAATGAACTTGGGCGTCAGGTAGGCGGCAACGCCTTCGATGCCGCCTTCGGATCCATAGCCGCTATCCTTTACGCCACCGAACGGTGATTCGGCCGAGGCGATCGCAAAGGTGTTCATGCCGACCATGCCGCTTTCGATCCCCGACGACACCTTGATGACCCGATCCGCATTTGACGTGAACGCATAGGCCGCCAGACCAAAGGGCAGTCGATTGGCCTGGTGCAGCGCCTCTTCGTCATCGTCGAACGGAACCACCATGGCGAGCGGGCCGAACGGTTCTTCGGATAGGACGCGCGATTCGGCATGCAGGCTTGCCAGTACGGTAGGCCGGAAAAAGAAGCCATCGCCCGACATGCGTTCGCCGCCCGTCACCACCGAAGCGCCCCGCGACCGGGCGTCGTCCACCAGCGTGTCCATGGCGGTCAGGCGGCGCGGGTTGGCCAGTGCGCCCATCTGCGACGAAGCTTCCACGCCGGGGCCGACACGCAATGCGCCGGCTGCGCGGCCGAACAGATCGACAAAGGCATCATGCACCTTGCGATGCACGAAGAAGCGCGTGGGCGAAATGCAGACCTGGCCTGCATTGCGGTACTTGCCCGCCGCCGCCATGCGGGCGACGGCCTCGACATTGACGTCGTCGAACACCAGCACGGGCGCATGGCCCCCCAGTTCCAGCGTGACCGGCTTGACGCCGCGCGCCGCCAGGCCGGCAATATGTTTGCCGACCGCGACGCTGCCGGTAAAGGACACCTTGCGCACGACGGGGGATGCGATCAGGAATTCGGACACCTCGGCCGGCACGCCAAACACCACGTTCAGCACGCCCTTGGGCAGCCCGGCGTCCTGCAATGCACGCGCGATTTCAATGGCGCAGGCAGGCGTTTCTTCGGACGGTTTGATGATGCAGGTGCAGCCGGCCGCAAGGGAACTCGCGATCTTGCGCGCCGGGATCATGGCCGGGAAATTCCACGGCGTGAACGCTGCCGTCACCCCGATGGGCTCCTGCACGACGATCTGCCGCCAGCCGTTCTCGCGCGGCGGGATCACGCGGCCATAGGTGCGGCGGCCTTCTTCGGCCGCCCAGTCCAGCATCTCGGCCGTCACCATGACTTCAATGCGCGACTCGGTCAGCGTCTTGCCCTGCTCCAGCGACATGATGCGGGCGATACGGTCGCTGCGCTCGCGAAACAGTTGCCCCGCCTTGCGCAGGATCTCTCCGCGCGCCATTGGCGACATGATGCGCCAGCGCTGGAACGCGGCCTGGGACGTGTCGATCGCGCGTTGCAGATCGTCGGTGGTGGCATGCGGCAAATCACCCAGGCTTGCGCCGGTGGCCGGGTTGATGACCGGCTCGGAACGACGGCCGGTGGTATCGAGCCACTCGCCATCGATGAACATTTTCAGGTCCAGCACATCATCGCTCATGGATGCTCCAGATAGTTGACGTTGGCAATCATTCGCGACCTCATTCGGCAGTGATGCCGGCGGCGCGGATGATCTTGCCCCACTTCTCGGTATCGGTGCGCACCAGCGTGGCCAGGTCGGCCGGGCCGCCGGGCAAGGGCTCGGCGCCAATGCTGCGCATGAACTCGGCAATGGCCGGGTCGCGCGTCACCGCGTTGAGCCACCCTGTCAGGCTGGCCAGCACGGGCGCGGGGGCGTTGGCCGGCAGGAAGATGCCGAACCAGCCGCTCAGGTCGTAACCGGCAACGCCGGCTTCGGCCATGGTCGGCACGTCGGGCAGCGAGGTTGGACGGGTCTTCCCGGTCACGGCCAGCGCGCGAACCCGGCCGCCCTTCAGTTGCGGAATCGCCAGGGTCGCATCGGCAAACAGAAAGTCGATCCGCCCTCCGATCAGGTCGGTCATGGCCTGCGGCACGCCCTTGTAGGGCACGTTGACCGCATCTACGCCGGCCAGGGTCTTGTACAGTTCACCGGCCACCTGCCCGGTAGCGTTGCCGCTGCCCCAGGAATACTTGCCCGGCTCCCGTTTGAGGGTGGCGGTCAGTTCGGAAACTGTCTTGTAGGGCCGCGCCTCGGAATTGGTCAGCAGCACGAAGCCGAGCGAGGCTACCGTGCCCACCGGCTGGAAATCCTTGACCGGATCGAACGGCAGCTTCTTGAACAGATGGATGTTGGCGGCATGCGTCGAGTTCGGCGTGAACAGAATCGTGTAGCCGTCAGCGGGCGACTTGGCGACCATGTCGGCGGCGATATTGCCAAGTGCGCCGGCCCGGTTATCGACGACAACCGGCTGTCCGGCCTCCTTCTCGAGCCGCGCGGCCACCTGGCGCGCTACGGCATCGATGCCGCTGCCGGCGGGGTACCCCAGCACCATGCGGATCGGTTTGGTGGGATAGCCCTGCGCCTGCGCGTTACCGGCCAGGCCCAATGCCGCTGTACCGAATATCGCCAGGCTGGTCGCCGTCAAGGCCGCGGCGCTGAACGCCCGCCGTTTGGGAAGAAAGGAAGTCATGCTGTCTCCTGGACAGAGCATGGCGCGATGCATGGCCGCGCCGGTATGGGTAGGGGAAGTGCCGGAAGCTGTGGGGCGCACTAGAACTTGGCCGACAGCGCCGTGCCGGCCAGATGCCCTGCCAGTCCGCTGGACGTGCCGCGCGGAAGCCCCGGCGCCAGTTCCAGGAACTGCTTGACCGCGCGTATCGTGACCGCGCCGCATCCCAGCATGATCGCGGTGATGCGTTCGACTTCCGCGTCCAGCTGATCGTCGCTGACGACCTGGCTGACCAGCCCGGCCTGCAAGGCTTCGGCCGCCGACACGGTGTCGCGTGTCAGCACCATGCGCGCCACCGTCTTGACGGGCACGCGGCCGATCAGGGCGGACATGACCAGCGTGGGCGGGATGTCGCGTTCCATTTCGGGGATCTGGAAGGTGGCGCTGTCTGCCGCGAGGGTGACGTCGCACACCCCGGCCAGCGCGCAGCCCACGCCGATCGCGCGGCCGCGGACCACGCCCAGCACCGGCACCGCCGTGGCCTTCAGGGCGTCATACAGTTCCAGCGCGGGCATGGCCACTGTGCGGCGCAGATGCTCCGCCGACGGCGCAGCGCCCTTGGCTGGCATGGGCGACACACGCCCCGCGCAGAAATCCGCGCCGTTGCCGGACAGGCGAATCAACTTGATGTCGTCATCCAGTTGGTTGACGGCAGCAACGATCGCGCGACCCATTTCGGCGTCGAGCAGGTTGCCGTTGGCCGGCGTATTCAGCGCGATGTCGAGCAACGCGCCGCTGCGCGTGACGGTGACCTTGTCGGTGTTCACACTCTGTCCCCTTGATGGATGGCTTCCCAGATCGACGCCGCCGTGGCGGGCATCGGCAACTCGTCGGTGGTGACCTCGCGCAGTGCGTCGGCCAGGGCATTGAAGATCGCAGCGGTGGCCGGCGTAATGCCGCTTTCGCCCCCGCCCTTGACGCCCAGCGGGTTGCCGCTGGTCGGGTCTTCCGTCAGTTCGATGCGCAGGGGCGGCAAGGCCCCGGCGCGCGCAACGCCATAGTCCATGTACGACCCGCTGAGCACCTGGCCGCTTTCCGGATCGACCTGGAAGCCTTCGTACAGGGCCTGGCCAATGCCTTGGGCCAGTCCGCCGTGCACCTGGCCTTCGACGATCAGCGGATTGATGGGCGTGCCGACATCGTCGATGGACGTGTAGCGCGTGAGTTCCACCTCGCCGGTATCCGGATCGACCTCCAGTTCACACACGGCGGCGCCGGTCGGATGGGCCGGGATACGACCGTTGAATTCCGCAACGACCCGGAAGCGGTGGGTATCGGCCTGGCCGGCATCCGCATCCGGCAGACCGGACTCCGCAATCTGCCGGGCCACGTCCGCGAGGCCCACCTTGCGCTGCGAGGTCGCATCGACAAACTCGCCATCGATGAAGCTGACCTGTCCTTCGGTGGTGTCCAGCAGCGCCGCGGCCACGGGCTTGCCCAGATCGACCAGCGATGACACGGCCTGCACGATCAGTGTGCCCACCAGCCGCATGGACCGGTCTGAATGCGTACCGCCGCCCACGCTTACAAAGGCGGAGTCACCGGTGCGCAGCTTGATGGCGTCAAACGGCACACCCAGCTTGTCGGCCAGTACCTGCGCGAACGTGGTCGCATGGCCCTGCCCGGTGGTTTGCGTGCCGGCCACCAGATCCACGGTGCCATCGGGTTCGACCATCAGTTCGATGCGCTCTTTGGGCGCGCCCACTGGCGACTCGACATAGTTCGCCACGCCGATGCCCAGCCACCGCCCGCGTTCGCGCGCCGCCGCGCGGCGAGCGTCGACGGCTTCCCATTCGGCTACGGTCAACGCGCGTTCCATGTTGGCGGCAAACGCCCCGCTGTCGTAGTTCAGGCCCATCGGACTGCGGTACGGCATCTGGTCCGGCTGGATCAGGTTGCGGCGGCGGATCTCGATCCGATCGATCCCGAGTTCGCGCGCGGCAATGTCCAGCATGCGTTCCATCACATGCGTGGACTCGGGCCGGCCGGCGCCGCGATACGGGCCGGTCGGCGCACTGTTGGTCATGACTGCGCTCAATTTTGCAGCGGCGGCAGGCACGTGATAGACCGTCGTCATCACGCGCGAGCCGTTCGACAGGGGCACGTACGACACCGTATGCGCCCCCACGTTGCCGATCAGTTCGTGGTCCACCGCCAGGATGCGGCCGTCGGCCGACAGCGCCATGGCCGCACGCGCCACCTGGTCGCGGCCCTGGTAGTCGGACAGGAAGGCCTCGTTGCGATCGCTGGTCCACTTGACTGGCCGCCCTACCCGCCTGGCGGCCCACAGCACCGCCAGCTGTTCCGGATTGACCATGCTGCGCGGCCCGAAGCCGCCGCCCACATCGGGGCTGATCACCCGCACCTGCGTGCGTGGCACCTTGAGCGCATCCGCAATGCACAGCTGCTGGCGCGTCACGCCCTGGCTGCCCGAGATCAGCAGATAGCCGGTGTCGGGGTCGTAGCTGCCCAGGGCCGAGCGCGGTTCCATCTGGCAATTAACGATGCGGCTGTTGCGAAATTCGCGCCGCACCACATGATGCGCACCGGCAAAGATGCGGGCGATGGCTTCCGGATCGCCGATCTGCACCTGGAAGCACAGGTTCGATGGCAGGTCGTCCCACAACTGCGGCGCATCGGGAAGCATGCCCTTGTCGGCATCCACCACTGCAGGCAAGGGATCGTAGTCAACGTCAACCATTTCGGCGGCATCGCGCGCTTCGCGCTGCGTTTCGGCCACCACCATCACGACGGCCTCGCCCACATGGCGCACCTTGTCGATCGGCAGCGGAATATGGCGCTGGTTGAAGACGTGGCCGGTCAATGAATTGTTGAAGGCACGCTGTTCGTGCGCGATGGCATCCGCCGGATTGGGCACGTGGTCCATGCCCTGATGGCCATCGTCCAGGTAGTCCTGGCCCGTCAGCACGGCAATCACGCCGGGCGCAGACCGCGCCGCTTCGAGGTCCATGCCGCGGATGAGCGCATGCGGGCGCGATGAACGCAGGAAGGCGGCATACACCTGCCCGGGCAGGGACACATCATCCGTGTACTGCCCTTTTCCTGCGACCAGGCGCGCGTCTTCGGCGCGCGGCATGGGCTGTCCGATCAGCTTAGGCATGCGCGGCTCCCTGGGTCGTGGTTGCCGCCGGGCCGCCGGCGTCGGCGCGCCGCGCCGCCGCGGCATGCCGGACCGCTTCAATGATGTTGACGTAGCCGGTGCAGCGGCAGATATTGCCTTCCAGGCCATGGCAGATCGACGCATCGTCCAGGCGCCCATCCACCGTCAGGTAGTGATCGACCGCCATGATCATGCCCGGCGTGCAGAAGCCGCACTGCAGGCCGTGGCAGGCCACGAAAGCTTCCTGGACGGGGCCCAGGGCATCCGGCGTTGGCGCCAGACCTTCGATGGTGACCACCTCGCCACCACTGGCCTGGGCCGCCAGCACGGAACAGGACTTGACCGCGACGCCGTCCAGATGCACGGTGCACGCGCCGCACTGGCTGGTGTCGCAGCCCACGTGCGTGCCCGTCAGGCCCAGGTCCTTGCGAATGAATTCGACCAGCAGGGTGCGGTCGTCCACGTCGCGCGACACCGCCTCGCCATTGATCGTGAGATGGACCTGCGTCATGCCTGCCCCACCCGTTCCGTCATCGCCGCCGAAAACCGCTTGAAGAATTCATCGGCCAGCTTGTTGGTCACGGACCCGATCAGGCGCGAGCCGATCTGCGCCAACTTGCCGCCGACTTCGGCCACCGCAACGTACACCAGCTCGCACCCTTCGTCGGTATCGGTGAGGGTCACGGTCGCCGTCATCTTGCCGAAGCCGGCCATGCCGCCGTCGCCCTGGCCGATGATGGTGTAGCCGGTGTCTTCGACCTTGTCGGCAATGGCAAGCCTGCCCTTGAAGCGCGCCTTGACCGGCCCGATGGCCGCTACGACGACGGCAGCATAGGTGTCCGGCCCGGTAGGCTCGAACGCCTCGCAGCCTGGCACGCAGGCCTGCAGCACGGCGGGGTCATTGAGGCCAGCCCAGACCTGGGTGCGGGCGGCCGGAATACGATGACTGCCTTTGAATTCCATGACGATTCCAGAAGAAAGAATGAGTGATGTCGCAGAGTGATATCGCTGGGTGATGCCGCAGAGCGATGTCGCCGCACGGTGACCTGGAAGCAGGCGCTGGCCTTGCATGGGTGCGCGGCGCCGGGCAGCACGTCGCGTGCTGCCCGCCCGCTCAGCGGGGCCGAGGCGTCAAGGCTTCGACGGCGCGCCGGGTCATGACCCGCACCAGGTTCGCGCGATAGGCCGCGCTGCCATTGGCATCGGTGTTGAACAGCGTTTCGTCGATCGCGGCATCGGTCAGGCGGTCCGCCTGACCGTCACCCGCCAGGGCCGCTTCGGCTTCAAGCCACCGGAATACCGACGATCCCGCGCCCGTTACGGCCACGCGCACGGCGTCACCGAACTGCGCGACGAAGACGCCTGCCACGGCGTACCCCGTGGCCCGGTGCCGCAGCTTCTGGTACGCGGCGCGATCGGGCACCGGAAATTCGATGGCCACGATCAACTCGCCGGGTTCCAGCGCGGTCTCGAACATGCCAACAAAGAAATCATCGGCCGGAATGCGGCGGGTGCTGGTCTCGATCATGGCGCCCAGGCCAAGCACCGCGGCCGGGTAATCCGCGGCCGGGTCATTGTTGGCGACCGAGCCGCCCAGCGTGCCGCGATTACGCACCTGCGGGTCGGCAATCAGGCCTGCCAGCGCGGCCAGGGCGGGGATCGTGCCGGCCACCATGTCGGATCGCGCAACCTCGACATGTTTCGTCGCGGCGCCGATACGCAGCACATCGCCGTTCAGGCCGATGCCGCGCAGGGCGTCGAGCCGCGACAGGTCCACCAGGTGCGACGGGGCGGCAAGGCGCTGTTTGAGCGTGGGTATGAGGGTCATGCCGCCTGACAGCGGCTTGGCGTCTTCCTGGTCGGCCAACAGCGCCAGGGCCTGGTCCAGGGTGTCTGGACGAACATAGCTCAACGGGTACACAGTGGGTCCATCCGTGATGGGCGTATGCCAGCGCCTTGTCTCCGATCGCTGTCATCGTTATAGGAATACGGCCAATGTATCGGAAAGCCCGGGCGAGCTGAATCACATAAAATTGATGGAGTCACAAGCGAATTCGATCATTGAGAAATGCGTCGATCCGCGTGCCCAAAATGACGGGCGCCTCGTACATCGGATAGTGGCCCGCATTGCCGATCACCTCCACGGTGGCGTTCGGGTAGAAGCGCATCCAGGTGTCGCGCATCAGCGCTTCCGACAGGGTCGGATCGTGTTCCCCGATGAACAGGCCCACTGGCAATTCCAGCCCGGCAATACCTGCCGAGATGTCTTCGGTCGCCCATTCGCGCAGGTAGGCCCGCATGGCGTCGGGCCGCATCAGGCCGTCGGACGCCGCCGCCATGCGATCCAGCCAGGTGGCCGACAGACGCCCGCCCGTCGACACGTCAAAGATCTTGCGACGCACGCTGACGTCATCGACCGCCTTGTCAAAAAAACCCAGCCGGGCGGCGTCCATGCGCGAGCCGCAGGCCGGCACGGCGTTAATGCCGATCAGCGCTTGAACGCGCGACGGCGCCCGCGCCAGCACGTGCTGGATCGCCACGCCACCCATCGAATGCCCGATCAGGCTGAAGCGATCCCACCCCAGCTGGTCGGCCAGGGCGATGACATCGTCAGCATGCTGCGCAAAGCCGTAGGGGCCTGCATGGTCGCGCGCCGTGCCGTAGCCGCGGTAGTCGACCAGCGCGACGGTGCTGGCTGCCGGGTCCATGGCGTCGAACAGCGTGCCCCAGTGGGCTGCGCTGCCCATCCAGCCGCTCATGGCGATGACGTGACGGGGCCCGTGGCCCACTGTGACAGGGGTCGGATGCATGGCGGATTCCTTGTGTGTAGGGGTGATCAGTCCTCGTAACGCTTGAGCAGCGTCCGGGCGATCATCAGTTGCAGGACCTGGCTCGTGCCTTCGTAGATGCGCACGGCGCGGGCGTCGCGATACAGACGTTCCACCGGATAGTCGGCCACATAGCCTGCGCCACCCAGGATCTGCACGGCGCGGTCGGCGGTGCGGCCCAGCGCTTCCGAACAGAAGTATTTGGCGGCGGCCGCCAGGTTGCGGGTGTCCTCGCCGCCTTCCAGCGCGTCGGCCGCGCGCAGCACCAGTGCATGCCCCGCCAGGTAGTCGGTTTCCGAATCGGCCAGCATGGCCTGGATCAACTGGAACTGCGCAATGGCCTGGCCGAACTGCTTGCGCTGCAAGGCATAGGTGGCGGCCTCGTCAATCAGGCGCTTTGCCATGCCCAGGGCCGACGCGGCCACGCTGATGCGCCCGGCGTCCAGCACTTTCATGGCGATCCGGAATCCCTTGCCCTCATTGGCCGGCCCGCCCACGATGCTGCTGGCGGGCACCCGTACGTTTTCCAGGATGACGTCGCAGATCGGCGAGCCGCGCTGCCCCATCTTCCGTTCGGGCGTGCCGATGTGCAGCCCCGGCGTGTCGCGGTCCACGATGAACGCGGTGACTCCATCGGCGCCCGGCCGGGTGGCGTCACTGCGAGCCATGACCGTGAACACATGCGCGCGGGATGCATTGGTGATGTAGCGCTTGGTGCCGTTCAGGACGAAGTCATCGCCATCGCGCACGGCCGACGTCTTGAGACTTGCGGCGTCGGATCCGGCATCGGGTTCGGTCAGGCAGAAAGCGGCGCGCAGGGCGCCGCTGGCCAGGCCCGGCAGAAAGGCCTGCTTCTGGGCCTCGGTGCCGGCCATGACGATGCCCTTGCTGCCAATGCCCACGTTGGGCCAGAACACCAGCCGGAACGCGGGCGATACCTGGCTGAAGGCCATCTGCACGTCGATTTCCTGCCGCAGGGTCAACTCGAAACCGCCGTAGGCTTCGGGAATGCCCAGGCCGAACAGGCCCATCTCCTGCATGGTCTCGATCAGGTCGGCGGGGACTTCTTCGGTCTCTTCCACCTGCGCTTCCAGCGGCTTCAGCCTTTGCTGAATGAACCGGTTGATGGAATCCATCAACTGCCGGAAGCTGTCGTCGTCAAGGACGGCGGGCATGATTGTCTCCTTCGTCGGGCGGCCGCGGGCCGCCCTGGTTGCTTCACGTCTGCGTCACATCACGAACAGTGCATCCAGCGCGATCACGCCCTCGCCTTCCGGCAAGGCGATCAAGGGATTGACGTCGATCTCGGTGATCTCGGGATTGGCCAGCATCAGCGCAGCCAGCCGCGAGACGGCTTGGGCCACGGCCTGCACATCGACAGGTCCCTTGCCCCGCAAGCCCGACAGCAGCTTGGCGCCCTTGAGCGTGTGCATGGCCGCAACGATCTGCGGCACGGTCAGGTCGGGCGGCAGCAGCTTGACGTCGTGCAAGGCCTCGATCCAGATACCGCCCAGGCCAACCAGCATGACCACGCCCCAGTTGGCATCACGGCGTCCGCCGATCACCAGTTCAAGACCGGGCCGCGACATGGCTTCGACCAGAATGCCGTCCAGCGCCAGCCCCGGGCACTTGGCTGCGATGCTGTCCTGCATGCGCGACCACGCATCGCGCAAGGCGTCGGCATCGCGCACGTTCACGGCCACGCCGCCAACATCGCTCTTGTGCATCAGCTGCGCGGCCTGCGCCTTCAGCACGACCGGATAGCCAATGCGGTCGGCCACGGCCAGCGCCTCGTCCACCGACGTGGCAAGGTCCCCGTCGGGAGTCTGGATACCCAGGTCACGCAACCAGGCCTTGCCGCGGTATTCGACCAGGGGACCGGGCACCAGGTCAGGCAGTTTCCTGCCCGCGTCACCTTGCGCCCGCTCGCTGCTTGCGGTGCTGAGCTGACCGTAGCGATGCACGTGCGCCATGGCCCGCAAGGCGCGGTCGGGTGACCGGCCAAACGGCATGCCGCTTTCCGTGACGAGGCGGGTGAACTCTTCAGCCAGCGGCGCGGTGTCGCCCATGATGCAGAAGGCCACCGGCTTTTGCGAAGCGATCATGACCGGCAGCAAGGAGTTGGCCTTGGCCACCTGCTGCGCGGGTGATCCGCCCATCAACGGCACGATCAAGCTGCCCACTTCCGGGTCGTCCAGGATGGCCTGCGCGGTTAGTCCGAAAATTTCGGGCCGCTGCATGCCCTGCGACGTCAGGTCCAGCGGATTGTCTGCCGTCACGAAGTCAGGAAGGATTTCGTTGATGCGGGTAAGCGTCTGCGGCGAGAGCGTGGCGAGTTCCATGCCGATGTCTTCGCAGAAATCGATGGCCACGCCGCGCAAGGCGCCCGAGTTGGACGACACGGCTGCCTTGCCCGATCGGATCGGCACCGGATAGCGGGCCAGGATCGCGGTCACGTCGAACAGCTCGTCCAGCGTATCAACCACCACCACGCCTTCACGTTCGACCAGCGTGCGCATGACCTGGTAGTCGCCAGCCAGTGCGCCGGTGTGCGACTGCGCGGCTTCGCGCGCCCGCTGGCTGCGGCCGGGGTGCATCAGCACCACGGGCTTGCCCAGCGCGCGCGCGCGGGCCACGGCCTGCAGGAACAGCGCGGGCTTGCGCAGCATTTCGACAAAGATCGCGAAGGCGTCGACGTCGTCGGCATCGATCAGTGCACTGAGCAAGTCCTCGGCACTGGTCACGGCTTCGTTGCCGGTCGACAGCGAGAACGACACATTCACGCCCCGCGCTGTCAGCCCCGCGCGCAGGTTGCCGTTCATGGCGCCGCTCTGCGCAATGATCGCCACCTTGGGGCCCGACATGGTCTTGCGCGCGGGCACGGGCTCGAACGTCAGCGGCACGTTATCGCTGTAGTTGACGAAGCCCATGCAGTTCGGGCCCAGCAACGCCATGCCGTAGCCGCGCGCCATGTCGGCCAGCCGGTCCTGCGCGGCCCGGCCTTCATCGCCGAGCTCCGAAAAGCCCGACGCAAAAATGATGGCGCCGCCGACGCCGCGTTTGCCGCAGGCTTCGACCGAGTCATACACCGCCACCTGCGGCACCACCAGCACCGCGGCGTCCACGCCTTCGGGCAAGTCATCAATGGACTTGAGGCACGGCCGGCCATTGACTTCGTCGCGGCTGCGGCTGACCAGGTGCAGGTCCCCGCCGTAGTCGAAGCGTCCGATATTGGTCAGCAGCAAGCCGCTTACCGATGCGGGTTCGGGCGAGGCGCCCACCACCGCGATGGAGCGCGGCCGCAACAGGCGCTCCAGTGCATTCCTGGTCATCGTTCATCCCCTGATGTTCTTGTACGGATGATTGCAGATCGCAACCATCCGTCAACGCGCAACGCTTCAACGGCGGTAGGTTTCGAGGCCGGGCTTGAAGGTTTTTTCGTCAAGGAACTGGCCCATGGCGGTATTGCGGCCGTTTTCAGGATCCTGGAACGTGGACTGGTCGACCTTGGCCATCAGGTAATCGGCCGCCTGTTCCCAGGTCATTTCGGACGCGATGCGGTGGGCGATCTTGGCGGTGCGCAGCACCGTCGGGTTCTTGGCCATCAACACCTTGGCCAATTCGCGCACGCGGTCACGCAGTTGCGCGAGCGGCACGGCTTCGTTCACCAGGCCGATCTGCGCAGCGCGCTTGCCGTCGAATTTTTCACCGGTCATGACGTAGTACATGGCTTCGCGTTCACGCACCAGCTGGGCGACGGCGCGGCTGACCACGCCGGCGGGGATGATGCCCCAGTTGATTTCCGACAGGCCGAACGTGGCTTCTTCTGCCGCGATGGCCAGGTCGCACGAGACCAGGGGCGTAAAGGCGCCGCCGAAGCACCAGCCGTTGACCATGGCAATGGTGGGCTTGGAGTAATGACGCAGCATGCGCCACTGCCATTGGCCGTTGGCGCGGAACAGCTTGACGCGTTCCTTGGGGTCGTTGTCGGTGCCGCGGAAGTACTCACGCAGGTCCATGCCGGCCGAGAAGGCGTCGCCGGCGCCGGTCAGCACCAGCACCTTGCATCGGTCGTCGACCTCCAGGTCTTCCATGGTCTTGAGCATGGAATAGACGATGCCCGGGTTGATGGCGTTGCGCTTGTGCGGGCGATTCAGGGTCACCCAGGCGATGCCGTCTTCGAATTCGACCAGGACGGGTGGCGCGTCGTTGGGGTTGGTTTCTTGCGCGGTGGTGGACTGCTCGGACATGGATCGTCTCCTCGTTGTAAGTTGCCGCACGGTCACCGCGCGGGTCGATTCGCGAACTATATAAGGTCGCTTTATATAAATCAACTTACATTAGGGGAGACGCGGGAAAGCCCGGAGGGGAACAGGCGTTCCTGTCGGGCAGCCCTGCAGGGGGGCCGCCCCCGCCCCGGCCCTCAGGCCGCGCCCGAGACCGGCCCCATCCGCCGCATATGCAGCACGGACACCCCGAACAGCAGCAGTCCCGCCAGGGCCAGCATCGCGCCGACCCAGCCGGTGGACGTCCAGCCATAGCCGGCCGTAATGGCGACGCCGCCCAGCCACGCGCCCAGCGCATTGGCCATGTTGAAGGCCGAATGGTTGAGCGATGCGGCCAGCGTCTGGGCGTCCGCCGCAACGTCCATCAGGCGGATCTGCAGCACAGGCCCGAGCGCCAGCCCTGTCCCGATCAGGAAGATGTTGAGCATCATGGTCCAGGCATTGCCCGCCATCCACGGGAAGATCGCCAGCACCAGCATGGTCCACACGAGGACGCCGCCAATCGATTTGACCAGCGCGCGATCGGCCAGCCAGCCGCCCGCGATATTGCCCACGATCATGCCGGCGCCCATGACGGCCAGCGCGATCGGTACCCACGACTCGCCCAGTCCCGTGACCTGCGTCAGGGTCGGTGCGATATAGCTGAACACGGCAAACAATCCACCGAAGCCGATTGCGCCGATGCCGAGGGTGAACCACACCTGGCCACGCCGCAGCGCGCCCAGTTCCTGCCGCGCACTGCTGACCGGCTGGTCTTCCTGATGCGGCACGAATTTGTTGAGCATGATCAAGGTAATGATGCCGATGGTGCCGACCGCGGCAAACGCCGCGCGCCAACCCAGCCACTGGCCCAGGCCCGTGGCAAGCGGATTGCCGATGAGCGCGGCCACCGTCAGCCCCAGCATGACCCGGCCGATCGCCTGCCCCCGTCGATGCGGCGGCACCATCGACGCGGCCACCAGCGCCGCAACGCCAAAGTAGGCGCCGTGCGGCATGCCGGTCAGGAAGCGGAAGGCCATGAGCGAGTAATAGCCTGGCGCGAAGGCGCTGGCAAAGTTGCCGATGACGAACCAGATCATCAGGCCGAACAGCAGCGTGCTGCGCGACAGATGGGCTGCCATGACGGCGATCAGCGGGGCGCCGATCACCACCCCCAGCGCGTAGGCGCTGATGAGGTGACCGACCTCGGGCGCCGATACCTGCAGATGTTCGGCCACATTAGGCAACAGGCCCATGATGGCGAATTCGCCAGTACCGATGCCAAAGCCGCCGATCGCAAGAGCGAACGCCGCCATCGCGATGGCGCGAGGAGAATAGACAGGAAGGGATGACATCAGGGATTCCGGACAGGGCCTGAGCAGGCCGGGTCAGTGAAAACCCTTAGTCTACTGCGTATTCCGCCCGATCATTCGCCGAGTTTTGACGTCACGCAACCGGTGCTGCCGCATTCGCGCTGACGCGCCTTCAGGAAGTCCAGGCGAGACTGGGTCTGTTTCACCGCGCAGCCCAGGTTGACGTAATAGCCGTTGGGCTTTTCGTAGCTGCACTCGTCGTCGCGCTGTTTGATCCAGGCCAGTTGCCCCTGCTTGAGCGCTTCCTGCTGCGCCCCGAGGATTTTTTTCGGACACGAAGATCGAGCAACCCGCAAATTCGCGGCGGCGGCCTGCGTCGATCCAGGCTTGCTGCATGGAGTCGTGGTGGGTGGAGACGAACAGGTCGGCGTCGGGAGTCCGGGTCGCCCTGTCCTTCAACGCGATCTCCAGGCCGTCGGCAGCCACGCGCGTGACGCGGTATCGGGCGGCCGACATGCGCTCGGCGATTGCCGTGCTCAGGTCAAGGTTGTACTGGTATTCGACCCGCCCGCTCGCGCCCGTTGCACCCGGGTGCTGCGGCGTATGGCCCGTGTCGACGACGATGTAGGGGCTGCGGGCGCCGGGCGCCGCAGCCAGGCTGTCGGCTGCGGTTGCCAGGGCGCGGCTGCCTGACTAGTCACACAATCTTTGCAAAGGTGGGTAACACGCGGGGCATGGCGTCAGTCGGCGTACTGCCCCGCCGCCTTGATTACGGCGGACCACCGCACCATCTCGGCTTCCACGAACTTTTTGTGCTGTGCAGGTTGCAGGCGGTCATCGTTCACGACCGTGAGTCCGACCGCTTCTTCGCGCTTGATCAGTTCGGGGTCCTTCAAGGCGGCGCGCAGCGCGGTGTTCAGTTTTTCAAGCACGGCGGGCGGCGTGTTGCTGGGTGCGTACATGCCGTGCCAGACCGTGACGTTGAAACCGTTCAGGCCGGATTCGGCCAGGGTGGGCACCTGCGCCAGCGCAGGCAAGGCCAGGCGCTGTGCACTGCTGATGCCAAACACCTTGACCTTGTTGCCTTCGATCTGCGGCACGGCGTTGGTGGCCTGTTCGCACATCAGGTCGATCTGCCCGCCCATCAGGTCCGTCATGGCCGGCGCGGTGCCTTTGTAGGGCACGGGCGTCATCGTCGCCTTCATGGCGTTCTGCAGCATCAGGCCGCACAGGTGCGATGCCGAGCCCAGGCCGGCGTGGGCCAGGTTGACCTTGCTTTCATTCGCGCTGATCCACGTGCGCAATTCGGCAAAATTGGTGGCGGCCAATGTCGGCTTGCCGATCAATACCGAAGGTGCTTCGTTGATCAGGCCCAGAAAGGCGAAGTCGTCGGGCGTCTTGTAGCTCAGCTTGCGGTACAGCGCCGGGGCGGTTGCCAGGCCGATGTGATGCACCAGCAGCGTGTAGCCATCCGGCGCGGCGCGCGCCACGCGGGCGGACCCGATCGTGCCCCCTGCCCCCGCCACGTTTTCAATGATGACCGTCTGGCCCAGCGGCTTGCGAAGTGCTTCGGCCACGTCACGGGCGATCTTGTCACTCGGCCCGCCGGCGGCGAACGGGACGATGATCGTTACCGGCTTGTCCGGAAATTCCGCCGCGGCGGTGCCGGCGATCAGCGCGAGTCCGACGGCAAGGGTGAACGGGGCATAGGTCATGGTCGAGTCTCCAGGTGTTGTAGGTATGGCGCAGACCGGTCAACCCGTCCGCGCAGGTGTTCACTCATGGTGCGGATCATCGTTCGGACGCGCGCGGATGACCAATGCTATTTGTGCCTGTTTTGATGCCGTCAGAGCATCGCCTGGCAGGAACGCGGGTTGCTTGATGGGTGCCGTCGGGAAACCCCTGACATCCGGGTCCGGTGTCTTGCCGCGCCGCCTGACCCGGCCCATGCCAGCGCTCGTGCGCGGGCAGCCCGTCAGCGCGCGGCATCCACGACAGGAATGACGATGACCCAGGACGCCAACACCCCCAATTCCCGCCGCCACTTTGTGGGAGGCCTGACGACCGGCCTCGTTGCCGCCATGGCGACGCCCGTTACCGCACAGACCTCCTCCGCCTCCGCTTCTGCCGCGGGGGCTGCCGGGACGGCTGGCGCCAACGCGGGGCCCATGCAGTCCGTCAAGCGCAACCCCGTATCGCAGTACCCCAAGCCCCCATTTGCAAAGCAGCCGCAGGACTTCCCGGGGCTGGCCAGCCGCATGAACCCGCGTCCGGATCATGGCGAGACCACCTACCAGGGCTCGGGCCGCCTGCTGGGCCGCAAGGCGCTGATCACCGGCGGGGACTCCGGCATTGGCCGCGCCGCCGCCATCGCCTATGCCCGCGAAGGCGCCGATGTCGCGATCAACTATCTGCCCGAAGAAGAGTCAGATGCGCGCGAAGTGGTCGAATGGATCCGCGCGTCGGGCCGCAAGGCGGTGGCGATCCCGGGCGACATCCGCAGCGAGGCGTTCTGCAACCAGCTTGTCCACTCCGCCGCGCAGCAGTTGGGCGGGCTCGACATCCTGGTCAACAACGCGGGCAAGCAGCATTCGGTCGACTCGATCACCGAGCTGACCACCGAGCAATTCGATGCCACTTTCCGCACCAACGTGTACGCAATGTTCTGGATCACCAAAGCCGCGATGGCGCATCTGGGTGAAGGCGCGTCCATCATCAACACGGCGTCGGTCGTGGCTTACGAGCCGCCCGCCAATCTGCTCGACTATGCGCAGACCAAGGCTGCCATCGTCGCCTTCACCAAGTCGCTGTCCAAGCAACTGGCCAAGAAAGGTATCCGCGTGAACGCGGTGGCCCCGGGGCCGTTCTGGACCCCGCTGCAACCCAGCGGCGGCCAGACGCAGGAAAAGCTGACGCAATTCGGCGCCGATACGCCACTTGGCCGCCCAGGCCAACCGGCAGAAATCGCGCCGGTGTATGTGCTGCTGGCGTCGCAGGAATCGAGCTACGCGACGGGCCAGGTCTACGGCGCATCGGGCGGCGCGGGCTTCCCGTAAACGTCGCCCGACGTCGCGGCGCCCGCGCGCCAAGCCGATTTACACTGGCTGCCTCTTTCCTGGAGTCGACACATGAAGATCGCAGTCATAGGCGCGGGCGCCGTGGGGTGCTATTACGGCGGCATGCTGGGCCGCGCCGGTCACGACGTGACCCTGATCGGACGCCCGCAGCATGTGGATGCCATTGCGCGCGACGGCTTGCGTCTTGACGCGCCGGGCGTTGACGGGCCGGTACGCCTGAAGGCCACGACCGAGCCTGACGGCGTGCGCGATGCCGATCTGGTGTTGTTTTGCGTGAAGTCGACAGCGACGGAATCCGCGGGCCGCGACCTGCTGCCGTTTCTTGCCCCGCACGCCGTCGTGCTTACGCTCCAGAATGGCGTCGACAATGCCGACCGCCTGCAAGCGGTGCTGCCCGATCACCTGGTGATTCCGACCGTGGTGTATGTGGCGACCGAGATGGTCGGCCCCGGGCACGTGCGGCACCATGGCCGCGGCGAATTGGTGATCGGCCCGTCCGCCCGCAGCGAGGACATTGCCAGGGCCTTGCGCGACGCGGGCGTCCGGACCGATGTATCGGACAACGTACTTGGGGCGCTGTGGGAAAAGCTGTTGATGAACTGCGTCTACAACGCCATGTCGGCGCTGTCGCAAACGCCGTATGGCCGCCTGATCGACGGCGTGGAAGTGCGCAACACCCTGCGCGATGTGATGGAAGAATGCCTGGCCGTGGCGGCGGCGGCGGGCGTTCGTACCGGCCCGGCGATGTGGGATGCGGTGGAACGCATTGCGGTCACCATGCCGACGCAGCTGTCGTCGACTGCCCAGGACATGGCGCGTGGCCGCCGTAGCGAAATCGATCACCTGAACGGTTATGTGGTGCGCAAAGGCGCCGAGCTGGGTGTCCCGACGCCGGCCAACCGTGTGCTGTTCGCGCTCGTCAAGCTCAACGAAGCACGTACGCTGGCCGCTTAGCACTGAGCTGCTCAGCTGCTCGGCTGCTCAGCTGCTTGCCTGCCTAGCGCAAGCCCGGCAACGCCCAGGTTGCCGCAACACCAAGCGCGCCGCACACGGCCAGCAGCGGCACCACGCCGACCTTGAAACGGAACAAGGCGATCGCCGCCAACAGCGCGATCACCAGCGCGACGGCATCGACAGGCCCGGCCAGGCCCCGCGGCCAGAACACGTGATACGCAAAGAAGCAGGCCAGCGTCGCGATCACGCCGACCACCGCTGCGCTGATGGCGGACAAGGGCGAGGTAAAGGCCAGGCGGCCATGCGTGGCTTCGATCAACGGGCCGCCTGCCAGGATGAAGATGAAGGAAGGCAGGAAGGTAAAGAACGTGACCACCGTGGCTGCCACCGCACCGCCCAGGAACACCGCGTCGGGGCCAAGCGCGGCGTGCGTCCAGCCCCCCACAAAGCCAACAAACGCCACGACCATGATCAACGGCCCGGGGGTGCTTTCGCCCAGGGCCAGTCCGTCGATCATCTGCGTGCCGGTCACCCACTGGAACTGCTCGACCGCGGCCTGGTACACATACGGCAGCACGGCATAAGCGCCGCCGAAGGTGATCAGCGCGGCCTTGGAAAAGAACGTGGCCATTTGGGTCAGGGTGCCATGCAGACCGGCCCAGGCAACCAGCGCACCAAAGGCCAGGCCCCACAGCACGATGCCGATCGTCAGCACACGCAGCATCTGCGCGCGCGATGCACGGGCATGCGGCGGTGTGGGCGTGTCGTCGTCGATCAGTGCCGGGCCGAGGCCGGCCCCGTCTTTGTCCTTGCCGCCAGCCTTGCCCGCCGCGCCGTGGCCGGCGGCAGCAGGCGGCGCGAACCAGGCCGGCACCCAGCGCGCGCCCGCGATACCGATCACGCCCGCGCCGATCACAATGAGCGGGAACGGTACCGCAAAGACAAAGATTGCAAGGAAGGACACGAGCGCAATCGCGGCCATGACACGGTTGCGCAGTGCGCGGCTGCCGAGCCGGAAGGCGGCATGCACCACCAGGGCCGTGACCGCAGGCTTGATGCCATAAAAAATACCGGCAATGACGGGGACGTCGCCAAAGCGCAGATAGATCCACGACAGCGCAATCAGCACGAACAAAGACGGCAGCACGAACAGACCGCCCGCAATGATGCCGCCCCAGCTGCGGTGCATGAGCCAGCCGATGTAGGTCGCCAGCTGCTGCGCCTCGGGTCCGGGCAGCACCATGCAGTAATTGAGCGCATGAAGAAAACGTCGTTCGCTGATCCAGCGACGGCGCTCCACCAGTTCCGCGTGCATGATCGCGATCTGCCCCGCCGGCCCGCCAAAGCTGATGCAGCCTAGCTTGAGCCAGAAGGCAAACGCAGTCCAGATCGAGACGGCGGCGGGCGGCTTCGGGGCCGCCCCGGCGGCCGGGTTCACAGGTCCCTTAGCGGGTGGTTCTCGGCCTCGTAAATGGGCACGAAAAAGCGCTCCACCCATTCGGCGTCCGCATCACCCAGCGACGCCGGATGCCACTTCGGGGACTTGTCCTTGTCGATCAACAGCGCACGAATGCCTTCGCGAATATCGGGCTGCGCCGAGCAATGCAATGCCACTTCCAGCTCGAGCCGGAACACGTCCGCCAGCGACCAGCCTTGCGTGCGCCGCAGCAGCTCGAACGCCAGCCGAGCGGTACCCGGTGCGCCCGCCTTCAGGTTGGCATTGGCCGAGTACAGCCAGGGATCGGCACCCGCTGCGTGATGAATGGCCCCAACGATCTGTTCAAGGGTCTCGCCCGCACAGATCTCGCGCAGCGCGGGCATGTGCGATTCCAAGGGGCCTGTCGCGGGTTCGGGCGGCGTCTCGGCCTCGGTCAGGATGCGCGTCAGCGTCACGTCATTGGCGGCGCGATCATCGCCCCACTCTTGCGCCACCATGGCATCCAGGACTTGCGCATAGTGCGCATGGGTCACATGGTGATCGGCCCAGCCCGCGAACAGCGCGTCGGCAGCGCGCAACTGCGACGCCGTCAGGGCCAGGAACAGGCCTACGCCATCGGGCACCTGGTTCAGGAACCAGGAACCCCCGACATCGGGAAACAGACCGATCGCGATTTCGGGCATGGCCAGGCGCGACTGCTCAGTGACGACACGATGGCTTGCGCCCACCATCAGCCCCATGCCCCCACCCATGACGACGCCGTTGCCCCAACACAGCAAGGGCTTGGGATAGGTGTGGATGAGATGGTCGAGCCGATATTCTTCGGCAAAGAAGCCTTCGACCGACGCAGGTACCGGCAGCCCGGGCGCCGGCGTCATATCGCCCGTTGTCAGGCCGCGGTAAAGGCCATGCAGATCCCCGCCCGCACAGAAAGCCCGGTCGCCCGCGCCGCGCAGCACCACCACGGCAACCGCCGGATCCTCCGCCCACAGACGAAGCCGCGGCAGCAGGCGTTCAACCATCTCGTGCGAGACAGCGTTCAAGGCCTTCGGCGCGTTGAGCGTCGCAATGGCGATGGTCTTGCCATGCGAGGTGGGACGCTCTTCGAACAGTACGACGTCGCTCATGGGCGGTGTCTCCGTCAGGATGACTGGGATGGGCTACACGTAACGGCGCGCCGGCGCGCGCGACTGGCGGATCAGAGCCATGAGTGACACCACGCCCAGGGTCGCAAACAACGCCAGGCTCCAGATTTCATACTTGACCCCGAACACATCGACCGCCGCGTCCATGCAGCTTGCATAGATGCCAAACACGCTGGGCAAGGCTTCGTCCAGGCCGGATTTCGTCATGAAACGATCGGCGAAGGTCATGTCGCACGACAGCAGATGTTGGGCCACCGAATGCTGGTACCAGGCGGCCCAGATGCCGACCAGGCTCAGCACGAAGGCCAGCCCCGTCAGCGCCATCTGCGCCGGACGCACGCGGCGCAGCAGCAAGGCCAGGATGGCGCTGACCGCCATCGCCACGTACACGACGCGCTGGAACACGCAGTAGGCGCAAGGCGGCATGTCGTACAGGTGCTGCGACACCAGCGCGATGGCCACCGCCAACAGGCTGGCAACGGCAACAAAGACAAGCTGGCGATCGGTCGGGGCAGAGGTCATGGAATGGCGCGCGGTTAGGGTTGGGACGGCTCAGGGAGCGTTGGGGGCGACCGGCAGGGTCATGTTCGCCCGCTGGATGACGTCGATGATCAGCTCGCTGACGCCATCCCACACGATTTGTACGCCAAGGCAGAGCAGGATGAAAGCAGACAGCCGCAGGAACACCACGGTTCCCGTCTCGCCCAGCGGCCGCAGCAGGCGCTGCGCAAAACGAAAGCAGAAGAAGACGGCGAACGCGACCAGTACCATCCCGGCCACGGCGCCCGACATGCGGCTCGCGCCCATGGCCAGCGACGTGTTGGAGTGCAGGCTCGCGCCCACCGTAATGGCGGCTGCGATCGAGCCGGGGCCGCACGAAATGGGAAAGGTCAGCGGATAGAAGGCCTTGCGTTTGGCCATCTCGGGCGTGAAGCCTTCGGCCATGCGGGCCGAGCGTTCCATGCCGCCGTCAGACGAGTTGAGCAGTCGCCACGCGCTGGCCACCACCAGCAGGCCACCGCCCACCCGCACGATGGCCAGCGAGATGCCAAAGAAGTCGAGCACGAAGGACCCAACCAGCATTGCCGCGGTCAGCAGCAGGAAGACGCTGCGGGCGATTTTTTGGGCCAGGATCTCGCGCGTGTGATTGGACGCACCTTCCGTCAGCGACAGGAAAATGGGCGCGGTAGCAGTGGGATTCAGGATGGGAATGAGGGTGGCAAGGGCGAACAGAAAGCTCTTGCCGAAGCCCAGCATGTAGTCTTCGATCAGCATGCGGGCAGTGTAGAAGATTACCGATCAGGCTGCAGCGTGTCGAAGCCGGGGCAAAGCCAGTGCCTGGGGCAGGCATTCAGCGTACACCTCGCCTACCAGGATCAGCGCGGGGCCTTCCGCCAGCTGCGCGGCGGCGTCGGGAAGCCCGCCCACGGTGGTGGGCCACATGCGTTGCTGGGGCAGGCTGGCGTTCTCGACCAGCATGGCGGGCCGGCCTGCCGGGATGCCCGCCGCGATCAGCCCATCGGCAATGTCGCGCGCCTGGCGGCCGGCCATGTACAACACCAGCGTGTCCACATCCTTCGTGGCGTCGGCCCACGCATGCGGCACTTCGCCCTTGCCCACGGCCGGCGTCAGGAACAGCACGCTGCGGCTCATGCCCCGGCGCGTCAGGGACTGACCCACTTCGGCCGAGGCACCAAAAGCCGCGCTGATGCCGGGCACGATTTCGAGGCCAATGCCGGCCTGGTGCAGGGCGTCGATTTCTTCCTGGGCGCGGCCGAACAGCATGGGGTCGCCGCCCTTGAGCCGGACCACACAGCCGTATTGCCTGGCAGCGTCCACCAGTTGTTTGTTGATGAATTGCTGCGCGGTGGACAGGCGGCCACTGCGTTTGCCCACCGCCACGAGCCGCGCCTGGGGCGCCAGCGCCAGGACATCGGGCTGGACCAGGGCGTCGTGAAAGACAATGTCGGCCCGGGCCAGCAGGCGCGCGGCACGCAGGGTCAGCAGGTCGGCCGCGCCCGGCCCGGCGCCGACCAGATACACCCGACCTGACCGCCCTGCTTCCATTTACGCCACCTGCCTGGGCTTGGGATAGGTCTGCTGGTAGTGCACCGTGAACGCGTTGAACGCGGCCAGCGCCTCTTCGGGCCGATGGCCCGGCTTGAGCAGGAAGCTGTCGAAACCGCAGCGGGCCTGATAGTGGATGGTGTCAATCATCACGTCACCGACCGCGCGCAGTTCGCCCGTGTACTTCAGGCGCGTGCGCAGGATCTGCGCAATGGAATACCCGCGACCGTCGGTGTACTGAGGAAAGTCGATGGCGATCAGCGCCACGCCGGTCGCGTCGAACACGCCGTGGTCAGCCAGTTCCAGCGGTTCGTCAGCAGGCTGAAGGAAAATGCCGACCGGGTGCTGGCGCGCGCGCAGCTGCGCATGGGCTTCGAGCCATACCGTCAACGGCACCAGCCAGTCGCCGTCGTCGGCAGGCAGCTTCTGATCGTCGGAGGGCGCGAAACGCTGCCACGTGTCGACCTGCAGTTCGCCGTTGCGGATCAGCGTGGGCTGGGGCGCGGGAATGGCGGCAGATTCGGCTGCGGCGGCTGCTTGCGTATCGATCGGCTGACCCATCACGACCGCTGGCGTGACGCCCAGATCCACGTCTTGCTTCGCGTCAGACATGGGCGGCCTCCTTGGCGGGCTTGGCGAGTTTTTCGTCGGCATACACCCGTGTCTTGAAGGGGTCGATGCCCAGGCGATCGACCACGTCGATGAACCGTTCGGCGTCGCTGTCGCGCAGGTCCAGGTAGGTCTGGACCAGGTTCTCGACCACGTCGGGCACTTGCGCGCGGGCAAACGACGGGCCGATGATCTTGCCGATCGCGGCGCCCGCGCCGCGGCGCGATTCGATATCGGGCAGCGGCTTGGCCGCGCCGTTCTGGCGGCCGCCCAGGGTGACCTGGTACCACTCCTCACCCGCCTTGTCGACACCCAGGATGCCGATATGGCCGACGTGATGATGCCCGCAGGCGTTGATGCAGCCCGAGATGTTCAGGTCGATCTCGCCCACTTCGTACAGGTAATCCAGGTCGTCGAAACGCTGCTGGATGGATTCGGCCACCGGGATCGACACCGCGTTGGCCAGCGCGCAGAAGTCGCCGCCAGGACAGGCGATGATGTTGGTCAGCATGCCGATGTTCGGCGTGGCCAGGCCCAGGGCATCGAGCTCGCGCCACAGGGCGAACAGCTGGCTGCGTGGCACGTCGGTAAAGACCAGGTTCTGTTCGTGCGAGACGCGCATTTCGCCAAAGGTGTAGCGGTCGGCCAGGTCGGCGACGGCGTCCATCTGGTCCGCGGTGATGTCGCCGGGGGGCACACCGGTGCGCTTGAGCGACAGGGTCACGGCAGCATAGCCGGCCACCTTGTGATGATGCACGTTGCGGCGCAGCCAGCGGGCGAAGGCAAGATCGTTGGCGGCGTGGTGCGCCGAGGTATCCGCACCCGGGTCGGCTACGTAAGCCGGCGTCGTGAAGCGCTGGGCCACCGCGTCGACCATCTCGCTGGTCAGCGTATCCGGACCGTCCTTGATCAGCGCCCATTCCTGCTCGACCTGTTCGCCGAACACTTGCGGCGTCAGGTCCTTGACCAGGATCTTGATGCGCGCCTTGTACTTGTTGTCGCGGCGGCCGTGCAGGTTATAGACCCGCAGCGCAGCCTGCATGTAGGTCAGCAGATGCTGCCAGGGCAGGAACGGACGGATCAGTTGGCCGACGATGGGCGTGCGGCCCAGGCCGCCACCGATCCACACGCGAAAGCCCACTTCGCCATCCTGCTCCACGGCTTGCAGGCCGATGTCGTGCACGCCCACGGCCGCGCGGTCGGTGACGGACCCGCTGACGGCAATCTTGAACTTGCGCGGCAGGAAGGCGAATTCCGGATGCAGCGTGGACCATTCACGGATCAGCTCGCACCAGACGAGCGGATTGACGAACTCGTCGGGTGCAATGCCGGCGAACTGGTCGGTGGTGGTGTTGCGGATGCAGTTGCCGCTGGTCTGGATGGCGTGCATCTGGACTTTGGCGAGTTCGTCCAGGATGTCGGGCACGTCTTCGAGCTTGGGCCAGTTGAACTGGATGTTCTGGCGGGTGCTGAAGTGGCCGTAGCCGCGATCCCATTTGCGGGCGATGTGGGCCAGGGTGCGCAACTGGCGCGACGCGAGCATGCCGTAGGGGACCGCCACGCGCAGCATCGGTGCATGGCGCTGGATGTACAGGCCATTTTGCAGCCGGAGCACGCGGAATTCGTCTTCGGTCAGCTCGCCTGTTAGAAAGCGGCGCGTCTGGCCGCGGAACTGCGCGGCGCGTTGCTCGACCAGTTGCTGGTCGACGGGATCGTACTGATACATGCAGCTTGCCTCTCTGGATGGCGTCCGGGCGAGAAGCAAGCCACCCGCCCGGCGTAATCGTCGAAGCTTACAAATGCCGGACGATCAACGGAACCATCGATTTGTAATTTGTATATTCAGAATTCGATCTAAGCGCTCTGTTCCTTATGAAAAAAGCGCTTAAGTGAAGCGGGGGCCTCAAGGGCCCCCGCGGTGGATCAGGCCTCTTCGGTGGCCGCGTGTCCCATGTTGATACGCAGGCCGCCTTCGGCGTCCTTGTCGGTACGCGCGCCCCGCGAGCGCTCGACATGGTCGAGGTACTCGGTCGTGACGTCGCCCGTCACATAGGTGCCGTCGAAGCACGACACGTCGAAGCGTTCCAGGCGCGGATTCATGTCGCGCACGGCCTGCTGCATCGCGCCGATGTCCTGGTAGACCAGCGCGTCGGCGCCGATCACCTTGGCGATCTCTTCATCGGTGCGGCCGTAGGCGATCAGTTCGCGGCGGGTAGGCATGTCGATGCCGTACACGTTCGGGAACCGCACCGGGGGCGCCGCCGAGGCAAAGAACACCTTGTTGGCGCCCGCTGCGCGCGCCATGTCGACGATTTCGCCGCTGGTCGTGCCGCGCACGATGGAGTCATCGACGATCAGGACGTTCTTGCCCTTGAACTCGACGCCCATGGCGTTGAGCTTCTGGCGCACGGACTTCTTGCGGACCGCCTGGCCCGGCATGATGAAGGTGCGGCCCACGTACCGGTTCTTGATGAACCCTTCGCGGTAGTCCAGGTTCAGGCGCGCGGCCAGCTGCATGGCGGCCGGACGGGCCGAATCGGGGATCGGCATGACGACGTCGATGTCACCCAGGCGCAGATTGGTCGCGACCTTGTCGGCCAGGTACTCGCCCATGCGCAGGCGCGAGCCGTACACCGACACCCCATCCATCAGCGAGTCCGGGCGCGCAAAGTACACGTACTCGAAAATGCAGGGATTGAGTTGCGGGTTGATCGCGCACTGGCGGGCCGAGAAGCGGCCGTTGATGTCGATGAAGATGGCTTCGCCGGGTTCCACGTCGCGCACCAGCTGAAAGCCCATGCCTTCGAGCGTGACCGATTCCGACGCCACCATCCATTCGGTGCCGGCGTCGGTCTCGAGCTTGCCGATACAGAGCGGGCGGATGCCAAACGGATCACGGAACGCCAGCAGGCCGTAGCCGGAGATCTGCGCGACCACGGCGTAGGCGCCCTTGGCGCGGCGGTGCACGGCGGACACGGCGCGGAAAATGGCGTCTTCATCGAGCGATACGCCGTTCGACGACTGCTGCAGTTCGTGCGCGAGCACGTTCAGCAGCACTTCGGAATCGGAGTTCGTATTGATGTGGCGGCGGTCGATACGGAAGAGTTCTTCGCGCAGGCTTTCCCAATTCGTCAGGTTGCCGTTGGTGGCAAACGTGATGCCGAACGGTGCATTGACGTAGAAGGGCTGGGCTTCTTCGGCGCTGGAGCTCGACCCCGCGGTGGGGTAGCGGACCTGGCCGATGCCCACGCTGCCAGGCAGCGAACGCATGTTGCGGGTGCGGAAAACGTCGCGCACGAGCCCATGGGCCTTGTACATATTGAACATGTTGCCCTGCGACGTGGCGATACCGGCCGCGTCCTGCCCACGATGCTGCAAGAGCAACAGACTGTCGTAGAGCAACTGATTAACCGGCGCGTTGGAGACGACACCGACGATTCCACACATGAGAGCCTCGTTTCAAGAGCACAACTTCAATAACGGATCCAATCCGCAAACTGTTCCGGCACCCACGGCTTGACAGCCCGTGCGCCTTCTTCGGCGAGAGGCGAGAATGTCGCCCCGGTCCACCAGGGCTCCTTGGGTAAAGGAGTGAACCCTGCAGCAATGACCAGCACCAGCACGATCAGCAGACCCCGTGCCAGGCCAAAAATTCCACCCAGGCCACGATCGGCGGGGGACAGCCCGGTTGCCTTGATGAGCATGCCGAGCGCCATATTGACGATGCCCACCGCCAGAAGCACCGCGATGAACACGCCCACATACGAGACGCCCAGGCGCAGGGCGGGCGTGTCTATATGCGGGGTGAGCCACTCATATACAAGAGGGCCGTAACGCATCGCGGCGGTAAAGGCCGCGACGTAAGCGATCAGGGACAGCAGTTCCTTGATCAGGCCGCGAAACAGGCCGATCAGGACCGACGCGGCCAGTATCGCGATGACCGCGTAGTCGAAGTTCGTCACAGCGGAACGATCGAACTGCTGAATCCTGCGGAATTGACGCGGTTGCGGGCGACGTCAGCCGCTTCGCGCGACGAGAACGGGCCGACACGGACGCGGAAAACATCGCCCTTGCCGGTCTTGACCCGCTCGGTAAAGGCCTTGATGCCCGCTGCACTGAGGCGGTCACGCATGTCCTGCGCACGCTCTTCGGTAGAGAAAGCCGCGATCTGGACCGCGAAACTGTTCTTGCCGTCGGCCTTGCTGTCCGCCTTGCTCTCGGGCTTCGACTCGGCGGGCGGCGTCGCGCGTGCGACGGTCTGCCCTTCGAGAAGCGCGCGGGCGCGTTCCGCGTCGGCGCGAGCGGCGTTGGCAGCCGGGGCGGCAGGCTTGGCTTCGGGTTTGGGTTCCGGCTTGGTGGTTTCGGCGCGTTCGGTGCGTTCCGGCCGCGTGGGCTCCGGGCGTAGCTCGGGCCGGGTCGGCTCGGGGCGCACCGGTTCGGGTTTGGCGATTTCGGCAGGACGGGGATCGGGCGTGGGCGCGACCGGCGTCGACGGCGCAGGCGTGGCCGGTGGCGCGTCGGCGGACGGCGCCGGCGTCACGGCCGCGACCGGCGGCTTGGGCGCTTCGACCTGGCCGTTCTTGTCGGGAATCAGGATGGGAATATCGTCGCGCAGCGGCGTGGGCTCGGAGTCGAGCACCATCGGCAGCACGATGACGGCGGCCAGCACGAGGGCAATCGCCCCGACCAGCCGGCGGCGTGCACGGCGGCGCGCTTCCTGGGCGGGGTCTTGAGGTTCGTCGTTACCTGCACCATAACTGGCACGAGTGGGCCTGGCCGAGGTCGTTCCGGCCTTCTGTTTGCGTTCGAGCAATCCCATTTGTACGTCCGGCGATGAGGCTGGCGGCGTGGTCGGGGTTGGGACTTCAACCCGCTGTCAGTCAAGCATGGCGCGCGGCCTTGGCCTCACGCTGATACGACAACACGCCGGCCACGGTAAGAAATGATCCGAAGACCAGGATTCTATCACCCTCGCCTGCCCTTGCCTCGACAGCAGCGTACGCATCCCCCGGGTTGTTGTAAGCAGTGATCGAGTTGTCCTTGCCCTCGGGCACGCCCAGGGCGCGCAGCCGCTCGGCCAGCGCTTCGCCGGTCAGGCCCCGCGGGCCCGGCAGCCCGGCGCACAGCCAGTGGTCGATCCGGCCCTTCAGCTTTTCCACCACGCCGTCGATGTCCTTGTCGCCGAGCATGCCGAACACGGCGTAGGTATAGGGGTGAAAGCCCATGTTGCCGAGGTTGTCGGCAAGCACGGCGGCAGCGTGCGGGTTGTGCGCGACATCCAGGATCACGGTCGGCTGGCCGGGCAGGATCTGGAAGCGGCCAGGCAGCTGCACCTGCAGCAGGCCCAGGCGCACCGCCTGCTGCGGCACCGGCAGGCGGTCGCGCAGGGCTTCCAGCGCAGCCAGCGCGGCGGCGGCATTCAGCAGCTGGTTTGCGCCGCGCAGCGCCGGATAGGCCATGGCATTGCGGCGCTGATTGCGGCCACCATAGCTCCACTGCTGCTTGTCGCCCGAATAGTTGTAGTCGCGGCCAAAACGCCACAGGTCCGCGCCAATGGATTGGGCGTACTCGACCAGGGTCTCCGGCGGAACGGGGTCGGCGCAGATTGCCGGCTTGCCCGGACGGAAAATGTGGGCTTTTTCAAAGCCGATCTGCTCGCGCGTGTCGCCCAGGTAATCCATGTGATCCAGGTCGACACTGGTCACGATGGCGCAATCGGCATCGACGATGTTGACGGCATCCAGCCGGCCGCCCAGCCCCACTTCCAGCACGACCACATCCAGATCGTGTTGGTCGAACAGGCGCAGGATGGCCAGGGTAGTCAGTTCGAAGTAGGTCAGCGACACGTCGCCGCGCGCAGCGTCCACGGCGGCGAACTGTTCGGTCAGCTGGGCATCGGTGGCGATCTCGCCGTTGACGCGGGCGCGCTCGTTGAAGTCGAGCAGGTGCGGCGACGTGTACAGCCCGACCTTGTAGCCCGCGCACAGCAGGATGGATTCAAGCGTGGCGCAGGTCGAGCCCTTGCCATTGGTGCCGCCGACCACGACGCGAATGCAATCGAGCTTCAGGTCCAGCCGGTCCGCGACCTGTCGCACCCGGTCCAGGCCCATGTCGATGGGGCGGCTGTGAATGGACTCCAGGTAGCTCAACCAGGTGGAAAGCGGGCTGCTGGCGTCGGGGCGGGAAGTGGAACTCGAGGACATGGCGGGGGACAATCGACGGAAAGGCGTAACTATAGATCGTCTTGGGGCGGACGCCCTGCGGGGGCCGCCGCAAGGCCCGTTTGAAGCGCGTTCAGGTACCGGCTGTTATTCGCCCCAGTGATTTTGATTATCCGCAACGCGCTATTGGCAAATCCGAAGTGGGTGCCTACGCTTGCGGTGCACACATGGCAAAGACCATCTCGGAGACAACGATGACCCGCACCCCCAGCGCCGCCCGGCGCACTGCACGATCGCATCCCCCTCGTTTTTCGCTTCCCCGCACCTTCGCACTGCTGCCGATCACGGCCGTCATGCTCGCGGCCTGCGGCGGCAGCGACGACGACAACACCGGCACGCCGGACACCCCTGCCCCGCCTGCCCTCGTCCAGAATGCGCAGACCTGCGCGGCGCTGGGTGGCACGGCCATTCCGGCATCGGCGATCGGCGAGCCGACAACCGGTGCGGTCGTGACGTCGGCCAGCCTGGTCGGCGCCGTGCCGCAAACCCTGAATGCTGCCGGTACCGGCGTGACGACGGCGTTGCCGGAGTACTGCCGCGTGCTGATCGACATCAAACCGGTCGATTCCAGCGCGCCGTTGATCAAGGCGCAGGTGAACCTGCCGACCACGTGGAACGGCAAGTCGATGCAACTGGGCGGTTCGGGCTACAACGGGTCGCTCGTCACCGGGCTGGGCGGCGAGGCGAACCAGCCGCCGAGCGGGCAGGTGCCGCTGATGCGCGGCTACGTCACCCTGGGCACCGACTCGGGTCACCAGAACGCCAGCGGCGTCGAGCAATTCGCGTTCGCCTTGAACGACGAGGCGCTCACCAACTTTGCCTATGCGTCGTACAAGAAAGCGCGCGATGTCAGCGTCCATATGATGACGCGTTACTACGGCAAGGCAGCCAGCAAGGCGTACTACATGGGCGGGTCGGAAGGCGGCCGGGAAGGCATGATGATGGCCCAGCGTTACCCGCAGGACTATGACGGGATCCTGTCCCTGTACCCCGTGCTGAACTGGTCTGGCCTGCAGACCTTCGGCAACAACGTGGGCGGCATCTTGCAGAAGGATCCGGGCGCGTGGCTCGGCACCAAGGTCAAGCTGATCAACGACACGGTGCTGGCGGCATGCGACGCACTCGATGGCATCACCGACCGCGTGGTCAGCAACTACATGGGGTGCAAGGCCCCGGCCGATGCGGCACTGGCGGCGCTGCGGTGCCCGTCGGGCAATGACGAGGGTCCGTCCTGCCTGTCGACCGCCCAACTGGCCGTGGTCAACGCGGCCCATACGGGCTACACCTTCAGTTTCCCGCTGGCCAATGGCGTGACCGCCTACCCTGGGTTCGGCTATGGCAATGAGGCCAACCCCGCCAACTGGCCGCAGTGGATGACGGGCACGGTGCCGCCCACCTTCACGGCCGCGCCCAACCCGGCGGGCATCGGGAACCTGTTCAACTATGGCAACGGCTATGTGCGTTACTTCATTGCCAAGGACCCCAACTTCAACCCGCTGACCTATAACCCCACCAACTTCCGGGCGCGGGTGGAACAGGTATCGGCGTTGATGGACGCCACCAACCCGGACCTGTCGGCCTTCCGCGCTCGCGGCGGCAAGCTGATCCTGCGCGAAAACGTGTCCGACACGGCGCAAAGCCCGTTCGCGGGGCTGCGCTACTTCGACTCGGTCAACGCCAGGATGGGCGAGGCGAACGTGGCTACTTTCATGCGCACCTACGTGACACCGGGCATTGGCCACACCGGATCGGAAGTGCCGGCCGGCACGGTCGAAGCGCCAGCCTATGGCATTCCGGGCGCCATCGACTGGGTGTCCATCCTGGAGAAGTGGGTCGAAGGCGGCCAGGCCCCGGCCGACCAGCTGGTGCAGACGATCGAACAGCGGGTGCCGCCGTTCACCGTGACCGCATCCAAGCCGCTGTGCCGCTATCCGCTGTATCCGAAGTACGTGGGTACATCGCCCGCGGGTGGCAACCTGGCGTCGAACTATGTGTGCTCGGCGTCGTGAGCCAGGTGACGCGCGCCAGGTAGTGCGCACGAGTCACCGGCCCGCCCGTCCTTCATCGGCCCGCTGACCGCTGCCTCGCCAACGACAAGGCCGGCTATTGCCGGCCTTGTGTCATCTGGCGCGGCGGGCGCGCGTTCAGTTCACCTTGCCGGGCCACGGCGTCAGGATGTCGTAGCCGGTCGACGTGACGGCCACGGTGTGCTCCCATTGCGCGGACAATGAGCCATCGACCGTGACCACGGTCCATTCGTCGCCCAGCACCTTGACCTCGGGCTTGCCGAGGTTGAGCATGGGCTCGATCGTGAAGACCATGCCTTCCTTCAGGCGCACGCCGGTGCCGGGGCGGCCGTAGTGCAGGACCTGCGGGTCTTCGTGATACTTCTTGCCGATGCCGTGCCCGCAGAAGTCGCGGACCACCGAAAAGCCGGCGGCTTCGGCATGCGCCTGGATGGCTGCGCCGACGTCGCCCAGCTGCGCACCGGGTTTGACGGCCTGGATGCCCAACATCATGGACTCGAGCGTGACGTCGACCAGACGACGGGCATCGTCCGACGGGGTGCCTGCGTAGTACATGCGGCTGGTGTCGCCATGCCAGCCGCCCTTGATCACTGTGACGTCGATATTGACGATGTCACCATCCTTCAGGATTTCTTTCGGGCTGGGAATGCCGTGGCACACCACGCCGTTGATCGACGTGCAGAGGGTCTTGGGAAAGCCGTGGTAGCCGACATTGGCCGGAATCGCTTTCTGTACCTTGGTGATGTGCTCGAAACAGCGGCGGTCGAGCTCTTCGGTAGATACCCCTGGCTGCACGTACTCCCCGATCATTTCCAATACCTCGGCGGCAAGTCTGCCGGCCTCGCGCATTGCCTGAACCTGCAACGGCGTCTTGATCGTAATTGCCATGGGTGAACGCTCCAATATTTCCGTGATTTTACGGCGATACCGGTCATACGTCTTTTCTGCCGGGCATTACTGCGGTCGGATGAGCCACAACGGGCGCCACCCAGGGCGCCGGCCTTCGATGACGGTGCCATCGGGCCGATTACCGGCGGGACTGCCTCCCCGCCCCCCGGCCCCCGGGCGATCCGCCGCCTGGCGACCCGCTGCTGGACGATCGACGGGCGCCCACGGCAGTTGGGGGCGCCGAGCCATCAGACCACGAACCTGAGCGTGCCCGATGCCTGATCGTCGCCAGCCGCGTCGACCGTACCCACCACGCCAGCCTGCGCGAACCCGGCATCACGGAAGGTATTCAGTACATGGTCGACCGCGTCGGCCCGGCAGCTGACCAGCAGGCCGCCGCTGGTCTGCGGATCCGACACCAGGGCTTGTTTCCAGGCGGCGGCCGCCGAAGGCCACGCGATATCGCCGCCATAGCTGCTCCAGTTGCGGCCCGATGCGCCGGTCACGATGCCCTCTTTGGCAAAGCCGACAGCCGTCTCGATCAGCGGCAGATCGTCCAGACGCAGCGTCGCCCCCAGGCCCGCGCCGCGGCAGAGTTCAAGCGTGTGTCCGGCCAGCCCGAAGCCGGTCACGTCGGTCATGGCATGCACGCCGTCAACGTTGGCGAGCGCAATGCCGACCTTGTTCAGCTGCGTGGTGTGGCGAATCATCTCGGCATAGCCCGCGTCGCCCAGTACGCCTTTCTTGAGGGCCGCCGAAAGGATGCCCACCCCCAGCGGCTTGCCCAGGACGAGCACGTCGCCGGGTCGGGCGTCCTTGTTGCGGCGGACCTTGTCGGGGTGCACCAGACCCAGGGCCACCAGGCCATAGATGGGTTCAAGCACATCAATGCTGTGACCGCCTGCGATTGGAATGCCGGCTTCGCGGCAGATGCTGGCGCCGCCTTCGAGCACGCGGCCGATCACGTCGGGCGGCAGCTTGGCGATAGGCATGCCCACCAGCGCCAGCGCCATGATCGGCGTGCCGCCCATGGCGTAGATGTCCGACAGCGCATTGGCCGCGGCGATGCGTCCAAAGTCGTAGGCATCATCAACGATCGGGGTAAAGAAGTCGGTGGTGGCGACCAGCGCCTGCTCGGCGTTGAGCTTGTACACGGCGGCATCGTCGCTGGTTTCTGTGCCGACCAGCAGCTCGGGCGGCACGAGTCCTTGCGGCGCCTGTGCCAAAATCTCGGACAACAACCCTGGGGCGATCTTGCAACCGCAACCGCCGCCATGGGAAAACTGGGTAAGAGCCGTAGTAGTCATGAATTCAGGAAACCCTTCGATGCGTTCAGCCGTCTTCCATTGTGCCAGTACCCGCCTGGCCCCGCAGAACGCCGGAGCCACGGCATGAAGCGCGGCCCGGTCCGCGTCGACGAGCTGCACGCCTTCGACACCCTCATCGATGCGCGTTCGCCCGCCGAATTCGCGCTGGATCACATTCCCGGCGCCATCAACTGCCCGTCCCTGGACGATGAAGAGCGCCGGATCGTGGGGACCATCTACAAGCAGACCGGCGCCTTCGAGGCGCGGCGTGTCGGCGGCGCCATGGTGGCGGCGAATATCGCGCGGCATCTGAACGAACGTTTTGCCGACCAGCCCGCAAGCTGGAAGCCCTTGGTGTATTGCTGGCGCGGCGGCCTGCGCAGCGGGTCCATGGTCAACTGGCTGCGGCTGGTCGGGTGGGACGCGCAGCAGCTGGCGGGCGGCTACAAAAGCTTTCGTCACCATGTGATCGAACAACTGGAAGCCGCCAGCCCCAGGCTGCAACTGCGGGTGATCTGCGGGGCCACCGGCAGCGCCAAGACGCGGGTGCTGCAGGCGCTGGGCGAGATGGGCGAACAGGTGCTGGACCTGGAACACGTCGCGCGTCACAAGGGGTCGTTGCTGGGGGCCCTGCCCGGCATTCCGCAGCCATCACAAAAGGCGTTCGAAACCCAGGTGGCGCATGTGCTGGAAGGGCTGGATCTGTCGCGGGTCGTGTACGTGGAAGGCGAAAGTCCGCGCATTGGCAAGGTGGCCCTGCCCTTGCCCCTGGTGGAACGCATGCGCGCGGCGCCGTGCATCGAAGTGCAGGCAACGGCAGCAGCGCGGCTGGACTACCTGCTGCGTGACTATGCTTACCTGGGTGACGATGCCGACGCGCTGGCGCAGCAGATCGGTTTTCTGAAAGAACTGCAGGGCAGGCAGACGGTGCAGCGCTGGCAGGACTGGGCACGGGCTGGCGAGCTGTCCCCGCTGTTTTCCGAGCTGATGTCGCTGCACTACGATCCGCATTACGAGCGGTCGCAGGCACGGCATTTCCATGCCTGGGCCGCGCGCCAGACCGTGGTGGCCGACGATCTGACCGACGCCGGTATCGAGACCGTCGCGCGCCGGATTGCCGCCTTGCCGGGTCACGCCGATTGATACAACCACCACCGCATTTCTCCATATTTGCAGGCAGGCGCCGCGCTATCGTTCAGTGACGGGACATCAAGTCCCCTGACGAAGGAAAGCATCATGAAACGCCTGTTGGCCAGTCTTGTGTGTGGCAGTGTGCTCGCAGTCGCGCTGTCGGGGTGTATCGTCGTGCCGCGTGGCGGCGGAGGCGGCCCCCACTACCACGGCGGACACTACTCGCAGGGTCCGTACTACGATCGCGGCCATCACCGGGGCGGCTACCGCCGCTGATCATCAGTGCATTGAAGGGTCTTCCAGGCGGGGCCGGGCGAGCGCAAGCGGCCCGGCCCCGCCGCCTTTGGGCCCGCTTCAGCTTGGCCGATCGGTGCCGTCACGGGCGGTGCTGCGGGCGCAGTCGCGACGACGCCTGTTCGAGGTACTGATCGTCCCACGTCGTTGACCCCGGGCTTGGCCCCCTCCTACACTTTTTGCACACAACGTTCATTCATGAACACCAGTCAAAAATTACGGGACGGCATCCATGGCACAACCACTCATCGGCATCAGCGGCGCGGGCATCGGCGGCCTGGCGGCAGCCATTGCGCTGCGCAAACTCGGCAAGGACGTGATCGTCTTCGAGCAGGCTGCGCAGTTCGCACGCGTCGGCGCGGACATCAACCTGACGCCCAATGCCGTGCTGGCGCTCGATGGCCTGGGCATTGGCGACGCACTGCGCGAAACGGCCGCGCGTCCGACCCACCGCATTAGCCGCACGTGGGACACCGGCGAAGAAACATCGCGCATCGAGATGGCCGAAGCCGCGCAGACCCGCTACGGCGCGCCGCAACTGACCATGCACCGCGCCGACCTGATGACGGCGCTGGAACAGGCCATGCCGTCAGAGCAGGTGCGCCTGGGCAAGCGGACGCAGCGCATCACCGAGACGCCTGACGGCATCGACCTGGCGTTTGCCGATGGCAGCACGCAGCGCGTCGACGTGCTGATCGGCGCCGACGGCATCCATTCCATGGTGCGGACCGCGATCGTCGGCGAGGAGCATCCGGTGTTCACGGGTGTCGTGGCTTATCGCGCGGTGGTGCCCGCCGAGCGGCTGCAAGGGGTGAACAACTTGAATGCGTTCACCAAGTGGTGGGGTCCGAATCCCGAAACACAGATCGTGACCTTTCCGCTGAACCGCGGCCGCGACATCTTCATTTTTGCCACGACGCCGCAGGACAGCTGGCGCCATGAGTCGTGGACGACGCCGGGAGACGTCGCGGAACTGCGCGCGTCGTACGCCGACTTCCATCCGGAAGCCCGGGCCCTGCTCGATGCGTGCGATACGGTGCTGAAGTCGGCGCTGTATGTGCGCGATCCGCTGCCGACCTGGTCCAGGGGCAACATGACCCTGCTGGGCGATGCCTGCCACCCGATGATGCCGTTCATGGCGCAAGGCGCCGGCATGGCCATTGAAGACGGGATCGTGCTTGCGCGTTGCCTGGCCGATGCCGGTGATGCGGGCGTGCCCGCGGCCCTGGCGCGCTATCAGGCTGCCCGCCTGGACCGCACGGCGCAGATCCAGATCGGGTCGCGTGGCAACAACTGGCTGAAAGCCGGCAGCAATGCCGACTGGGTGTACGAATACGACGCGTGGAACGTCGCACTGGGCTGACCTGTGACGCGCGCGATCGCTCCGGCAACCGGTGCGATCGTGCAGTCGACTGTCAGGCCACCGGGTCGCGCATCGTCACGAATTCTTCGGCCGCCGTGGGGTGCAGACCCAGAGTCTGGTCGAACTGCCGTTTGGTCGCCCCGCACTTCATGGCGATCGCGATACCCTGGATGATCTCCGGACCATCCGGCCCGACCATGTGGCAGCCCACGACCTTGTCGGTGGCCTTGTCGACCACCAGCTTCATCATGGTCTGTTCGTTGCGGCCCGATAGCGTGTTCTTCATGGGCCGGAAGGTCGCACGGTAGACGGTCACCACGTCGTACAGCGCGCGCGCATCGTCTTCGGACAGGCCCACCGTCGCCACGGGCGGCTGACTGAACACCGCCGCCGGCACGTTGTGCGAACTGGCTTCGATTGGATTGCGGTTGTACAGCGTTTCGGCCAGCGCCCGGCCCTGCGCAATGGCCCAGGGCGTCAGGTTCAGGTGATTGGTGACATCGCCCACCGCGTAGATGCTCGGCACCGCCGTCTGCGACCAGCTGTTCACGGCAATGGCGCCGTATTCATCCAGTTCCACGCCCACCTCTTCAAGCCCCATGTGGCGCGAGTTGGGCAGACGGCCGGTGGCGTACATGACGAGGTCGTAGGGCGTTTCCACGCCGGTGTCCGATACGGCCACGACACGATCGCCGTCCTTGCGCAGCGCGGAGATCACGTGGCCGCTCTGGATCTCGATGCCGCGTTCCTGCAGCACTTTCGTGATCGACAGGCGGATGTCCTGGTCGAAGCCGGCCAGCACCAGATCGCGACGGATGCCAAGGGTGACCCTGGACCCCAGACCATTGAAGATGCCCGCAAATTCCAGCCCGATATAGCCGCCCCCCACGATCAGGATGCTGCCCGGCAGACGCGGCAGGTCGAGCGCTTCGTTCGACGTGATGGCCAGATCGATGCCCGGAATGGCGGGCAGCGCGGGCCGCGCGCCGGTCGCGATCAGAATACGTTCGGTGGTGTAGCGTTTGCCGGCGATTTCCACAGTGTGGGCATCGACCACGGTGCCGCGGCCTTCAAACAGCGTGACGCCAGAGTTCGCCAGCAGCTTGCGATAGATACCTTCGAGCCGGTCGATCTCGCGGTCCTTGTTGGCGACCAGCGTTGGCCAGTCGAACGACGGCGGCTCCACGGTCCAGCCAAAGCCGGCGGCATCATCGAAGGCTTCGGAAAACTGCGAACCGTACATCAACAATTTCTTGGGCACGCACCCGCGAATGACGCAAGTGCCGCCTATCCGGCTGTCCTCACAGATGGCGACACGCGCGCCGTAGGACGCCGCGCGGCGCGAGCTGGCAACGCCGCCCGAACCTGCCCCGATGGTGATCAGGTCGAAATCAAAATCGGGCATGGAGGACGTCCTTGGTAGAAATTGGGAAGGTGCTTGGAAGCAGTTGGCGGTATTTTATGCCATGGCGCCGGGTACACATATTGCTGAGCCGCCCCTTTGAACCCACACACACAAGAGCGACGTCGCACGGGGCGGCCGTTGTCATATGGGATGCTTATGGTTGGAATCAAGGCGCTGCACATCGCGGCGCTCGTCATCTGGTGCGGCGGTTTGTTCTATCTGCCCGGGCTGTTCATGCTGCATCCGCGCGCGGTCGACCAGGCCGGCTTCCATCGCCTGCGCATGTTGACCCGCTTCACCTTCGCGTTTGTCGTCTCGCCCGCCGCTGTGATCGCCATTATTTCAGGCACGGCGCTGGTCCACTATCGGCAGGCCCATGGTGAATGGCTGATGTGGAAGCTGCTGTTGGTATGCCTGATGGTGTTCTTCCATCTGTATTGCGGAGGGCTCGTGGCCAGACTGGGCCGGGAGCGCATGGCGCACGGGCGGACCTGGTCGGCGGGCTTGCTGGCCGTGCCGTCGCTATTGGTACCGCTGGTGCTGTGGATGGTGCTGGGCAAGCCGTCGTTCCTGTTCGCGGCGGCCCCATGACGGTGGCCGCCCGCGATCAATCGTCCGTATCGTCGTTGCCGACACCGATCTGGTGCTCGAAGACCAGCTTGCCGCCCATCCACCCTGCCACTGCCACCAGCAGCGCGCCCATGCAGGACAGGAACACGCCATACGGCACGACCGCCGCTTCGGCATCCCCTAGCCGCAGATACCAGTTGATCGAGCCAACCCCCAGCAACAACACCGCGACTACAAAGTGGTTCCAGCTGGCCGCACGGTGGCGGATGCCAGGCACCGACAGCAGTTCGATCGTGCCGGCAATGCCTGCCAGGATGCCCATGACCGCACCCGCACCGATCAACCACAAAGACGCGCGGGCCCAGAACGGATCACCAAGAAAGATGAACGCCCCATCGGCTGCCAGCCCGCCCAGGAAGAACGCGATGGGAAACGGGACCAGCATCGGATGGATGGGATGTTCCGCGACCGCAACGCGTGTGGGAGTGTCGATGGGGAGGGGGAGTCCGAATTTTTCCATGCCATGTCCTGATAGTGATGCCGCGACGGTGCAAGTTCCGTGCCCCGAATGGCCAGGGTTCAGCGGCTTGCCACCCTCCACTGTACGCGGCCCGGGCCACGCGCTGGCCAGGACGTCGGTCGCGATGAGCCTGGCCAGCGCGATCGCCGGCTGTACGTCCGGCCCCTTGTCCGCACTGGACCCGGGCGGCCCCGTCAGCACCTCGGTTGCGCGCGTGTGGTGGGTGATGTTCGGCGGCGCGATGCTGGTTCTGGTCGCGATGATGGTGATCGGCGTGCTGGTCATGGTGGCATCGCCGCGCGCCCGCGCCCGCGTGTCCACGCGCCACTGGCTGGTTGTTGGAGGGCTGGTGGTGCCCGGTGCCGTGATCGCGGCGATCCTGGCGTACGGACTCACCGCCGGGCCGCGCATGCTGCCCGTGCCGCACACGTCCGCCATGCGTGTGGAGATCGAAGCGCGGCAGTGGACCTGGGACGCGCGCTATCCCGAGCGGCAGTGGACGGGGGCACGTGGCAAAACCGGCATGGCCGATGCCGCGCAGGCGGCGGATGCAGTGCCGGCCCTCGCGGCAGATGCTGTGCCGGCTCAGGCGGCGGATGCAGTGCCCGCCCTCGCGGCCAACGCAGCGCCCGCCCAGGCCATCATCCACATTCCCGCCGGGGAGCCCGTCGATTTCCATATCACGTCGCGCGACGTGATCCACAGCTTCTGGATCCCCAGGCTGGGCGGCAAGATGGACGCCATTCCCGGCCGCGTCAACATCCTGCGTCTGCAGGCCGACGCCCCCGGCATCTACCGTGGCGTCTGTGCCGAGTTCTGCGGCGTCGGCCACGCCCTCATGCCCTTTGAAGTCCACGCCCATGATGCTTCCGAATTCACCCAGTCCGGTGGAGGCGCGCGATGACTGACCTGAGCCCCGTCGCCCGCCATCACGCCTTCGACGCCGTCTGGCGAGCCCCTCGCGGCTGGCGCAGCATCTTCTCGGTCAACCACACCACGGTCGGCTTGCGCTTCATCGGCACGGCGCTGGTCTTTTTCCTGATCGGCGGCGTGCTGGCCATGCTGATGCGCGCGCAACTGGCCACGCCGGGCAATGACTTCCTGGACAGCGAGACCTACAACCAGATCTTCACCATGCATGGCACGGTGATGATGTTCCTGTTCGCCATTCCAATGCTGGAAGGCTTTGCGATCTACCTGCTGCCCAAGATGCTGGGATCGCGCGACCTGGCCTACCCGCGGCTCGGCGCCTTTGCGTACTGGTGCTATCTGTTCGGCGGGCTGATCCTGATTGCCGGCCTGGTGTCGGGCGTGGCGCCGAACACGGGCTGGTTCATGTACACACCCTTGTCCAGCCAGCCCTACAGTCCCGGCATCAACGCCGACCTGTGGCTGATCGGCGTGACGTTCTCCGAGATCTCGGCGGTGTGCGGCGCGGTGGAACTGGTGGCCACCATCCTGCGTTTGCGGGCGCCGGGCATGAGCCTGCGGCGGATGCCGCTGTTCGCCTGGTACATGCTGGTCACCGGCGCAATGATCCTGGTGGGCTTTCCCCCCCTGATCCTGGGCAGCATCCTGCTGGAACTGGAACGGGCGCTGAACTGGCCTTTCTTTGATGTGGCGCGGGGCGGCGATCCGCTGCTGTGGCAGCACCTGTTCTGGATGTTCGGTCATCCCGAGGTCTATATCATTTTCCTGCCCGCGGCCGGCATGGTGTCGACCATGATCCCGACCTTCGCGCAGCATCGCGCCGTGGCCTATCCGTGGATCGTGGCCAGTATCGTCGCCATGGGCTTCATCAGCTTCGGCTTGTGGGTCCATCACATGTTCACGGTGGGCATCGCGCATCTCGCGGCGGTGTTCTTTTCGGCGGCGAGCATGCTGGTCGCCCTGCCGACCGCCGTGCAGTTCTTTGCCTGGATCGCCACCTTGTGGGCGGGCAAACCGGTCATGCGGCTGCCCATGCTGTACCTGTTCGGCTTTCTGGCCGTGTTTGTCGCGGGCGGCCTGACCGGGGTCATGCTGGCGCTCGTGCCCTTCAACTGGCAGGCGCACGACACCCACTTTGTGGTGGCGCACCTGCACTATGTGCTGGTCGGCGGGATGGTGTTCCCGCTGCTCGCGGCCACCTATTACTGGATGCCGCACGTGACCGGCCGCATGCCGTCGGAGCACCTGGGCAAGTGGGCGTTCTGGCTGATCTTCATCGGCTTCAACCTGACCTTCTTTTTCATGCACCTGACCGGGCTGCTGGGCATGCCGCGGCGCGTCTATACCTACCAGGCCGATGCAGGGTGGGACTGGCTGAATCTGCTGTCTTCCATTGGCGGATTCTTGCAGGCGATCGGCTTCGGAATCTTTGTGCTCGACGTATTGCTGCATGCGCGTATCGGGAAGGCGGCCACGCGCAATCCGTGGGGCGCGGGCACGCTGGAATGGGCGATGCCTACGCCCTCGCCCACCTACAACATTGCGTCGATTCCAAAGGTGGACGGGCCGGATCCGCTGTGGCAGGACCCCACCCTGGGCGTGCGCCTTGCCGCAGGCGAAGGCTATCTGCCGCAGCCCACCGAAGGCCGGCGCGAGACGATCGGCATCGAACCGCTGACCGGACGGCCGCAAAGCATCGTCTTCCTGCCCGGACCAAGCAAGTGGCCGCTGGCGGCCGCCATCGCCACGGGTGCCGTGTTCATGGCGATCCTGTTCAAGGTCTATGTCGTGCTGCCCGTTGCTGGCGCTCTGATGCTGGCCGTCTTCTTTGGCTGGGGATGGCGCAACGGCCTGCGGTCCGACCCGGAGCCGGTCGATGCCGGCCATGGCCTGATGCTGATGCCGCATGCTGCCACCGCCCACGCGCCAGGATGGTACGGCCTGGTATACGCCCTGATCGCCAACGGGGCCTGCTTTGCATCGTTGGTGTTCGGATACGTGTACCTGTGGACCATCGCGCCCAATTGGCCTCCACCCGCCCTGATCGCCGGTGACGCGTTTGCACCGGCCGTGGCCCTTGCGGGCTTGCTGGTCGCCACCCTGGCGACCCGACGCGCGCGGCATGCGAACCAGACCCTGCCCGCAACACGGGTCGCGACCTGGCTGGGCTGCGCCGCGATCGCAGGTGTCGCCGCCACGTTGGCGTTTGCCGACATCCTGTTCAGCGCCTTGCCGCCTGCCGCCAGCCACGCGTATGCGTCGACGACGTCGGCCCTGGCTGCATACGGAATACTGCATGCGGGGGTCGGAGCGCTGTGGGCCGTCTTTGCGGCGCTGCGCTGCACGCGCGGCTATGTGTCGGCCTTGCGGCGCCTGGACGTGGACCTGGTCAATCTGTGGTGGACCTATGCCGCAGGCACCGGAGGCATCATCCTGGCCGCCCTGTATCTGCTGCCGGGGGTGCTGGCATGAGCAGCGCCATTTCCTCGCGGCTGAAGTCGCGCGGCCTGTGGCGGCTGTGCGGCGGCCTGATCGTGTGGGCCAGCTGCTTTGCCATGCTGTACGGCGCGCAGGCCGCCGGCTGCAGCGCGGGCCTGGAAAGCCGGCAGTGGCTGGGGGTCAATGGCGTGACGGCGATCCTGGCTGCGATCTGGGCGGTACATCTGGTGTGGCTCGGGGGCCGGCTGATGCGCGAGCGCCGGGGCCGGGCGCAGATGCCGGAAGGCGAATTGGACACGGCGCCCGAAGACGCCGCGTTCTTTGCCAAGGTGGGGCAGGTGCTGACAGGGGTGGCGCTGCTGGCCACCGTATGGACCGGCTTTGCCGTGATGCTGCTGCCACCGTGCCTGTGAGCGGCGAGTCGCCGCCCCGCGCAGGCACTGGCAGGCAGTAACAGGCGCTAGCGGATAGTACGCAAACCTGCTGTGTCCGCTACGCCCAGCGTGCGCCACACGGCGGCGATCGCTACCACGGCCACGCCAATGAAGACGGTGCCGCCTGGCACCCACATGATCAATCCGCCCAGTTGTTGATCGTCCAGCGACGACAGGCCCCAGGCCATGGCGGTGTTCCAGTGTTCGACGTACAGAGGCCGGCGGGCGAATGTCAGCAAAGCGCCCAGCAGCCCCATCTGGACGGCGGTGACCAAGGCCACCATCAGCGCCGCCCCGACCGATCGCGCGTGGCGCGGCAGCATGGCGCGCCAGAGCATGATCGCGGCGGCGAACAAGCTCGCATGCATGGCCCAGTAGGTCAGCGTGCTGTCGAAGGTTTGCGAGTACGGCCCGGGCGCGTGCCAGAACCACAGGGCCATCGCAAAGACCGCACAGGCCAGCCGCCCGCTGCCCACCACGCGTTTGGCAACGGTTGGCGGGTGGGCCCATCGTGGCAGTTGCAACATGACCTGCCCACGCCCCAGCACCATGAGCGGCGCGGCCACCAGCACCAGCAGCATGTGCTGGGCGACCCGCGCCGAAAACAGGGCCACCGACATGGCGCATAGCGGAGATATCAAGGTCAGCAGCGCCACGGCCCACCCCGTGTAGAACCAGGCCTGTTCGCGGCTGGACACCGCGCCGCGGTCGGGCGACCCGCCGCGCCAGTAGGCGGCCGCAGCGATCGCAAACCCGGCAATCAGCCAGGGATCGAGATTCCAGCTGGACCAAAGCGTCACCGGTAAGGCAGGCGAGCCGCAGTACGGCAGGTAGCTGGAAAAGTCGGTAGCCATGACGATGAATCCGCAGCAGAGAATGTGAAAAGGTGTGGAAAAGGGTCTACCGGCGTCACCGGCAGTCCGGCAATCTCTTGCACGCCGGGGGTTCGGCATGGGTCCCATAGCAAGAACCCGGCCAGCAAGGCCGAGAAATCCCTTGCTGGCAAACCTGGCTTGCGGGATGCACTCATCTGGCCAACGCGACGGTAAGAATTACCGCAACCGGTAAGAATCGGAGGACACTCAACGCGTGTTCAGACCCGCATTAGCCTAAAATGCGCTGAACAACATCAAGAGGTTCGCGTTGTCTATTGGATATAAGAACAATGTTCGGATGTATGGCAGCGGCGTAGAGCCCATCGTGTTCGTGCACGGGTTCGGTTGCGACCAGAACGTCTGGGCCCGTGTGGCGCCCCAGTTTGCCGACACCCATCGCATCGTCGTGTTCGATCACGTGGGCGCGGGACGGTCTGACCTGTCGACCTACGACGAATCGCGCTATCGCACGCTTGACGCCTATGCCGACGATCTGCTCCAGCTGTGCGACGCCTTCGATATCCGTCAGCCTGTCGTGGTGGGCCACTCGGTGGGGGCGACGATCGCCATGCTGGCGTCGAATCTCGAACCCACGCGCTTTCGCGGCCTGGGCATGATCGCGCCCAACCCCTGCTACATCAACGACGGCGATTATGTTGGCGGGTTCGAACGCGAAGACGTGGACGAACTGCTCGACCTGCTGGACAGCAATTATCTGGGCTGGACAAGCACCATGGCCAAGGTGCTGATGCAGCACGCCGATCGCAACGATGTGGAAGCCGAACTGACGAACAGCTTTTGCCGCACCGACCCGGACATCGCCCGGCATTTCGCGCGCGTCACTTTCCTGTCCGACCATCGCGACGCCCTGCCCCGCCTCGGCATGCCCACCCTGTTGCTGCAAACGCAGCAGGACATCGTCGCGCCGCCCTCGGTGGGCGACTACATGCATGCGTCGATTCGCAACAGCGAGCTGGTGCAGATGGCTGCCGTCGGCCACTGCCCGCACCTGAGCGCCCCGGATGAAACCGCCGCCCATCTTGGCCGATTCATTGCCTCCCTCACGCCGACACGATGACATCGATGCCGCTGTCCCGCCTGCCCGCCGATGACACCTACGAAGCGCTCTATCGACAGGCGCCCTGTGGCTACGTATCGACCGCAGCCGATGGCACGCTGCTCAAGGTCAATGACACCTTCCTGCAGTGGAGCGGCTACAGCGAAGACGAATTGATCGGCAAACTGCGGCTTCAGGACCTGTTGACCGTTGCAGGCAAGGTGTTCTACGAAACGCACTACGGTCCCTTGTTGACCATGCAAGGCTTCATCAATGGGGTGGCCTTCGATCTGGTCGCGAAAAATCGCAAGCGCCTGTCCTTCTTCTGCAATTCTCGCCTTCAGACCGGGCCCGACGGCCAGGCAGTCGGCATCCGCACGATCGTGTTCGACGCGGGAGACCGGCGCCTTTACGAAAAAGAGTTGCTGATCGCGCGGCGCGTCGCGCAAAAGGGCAAGGCCCGCCTGGAATATCTGGCGGGCCACGATTATCTGACCAACCTGCCCAACCGGCATTCGTTCGCCATCCGGCTTGACGAGGCCCTGGCCCGAGCGCGCCAACGGCGCGGCACACTGGCCGTACTCTTCGTCGATCTGGACCGCTTCAAGGACATCAACGACAGCTGGGGCCACGACGTCGGAGACCGCGTGCTCGTGGGCCTGGCCGAACGTTTCCTGGCGGACAGCGACCCGCAGCACACCGTGGCCCGGATGGGTGGCGAAGAATTCGTCTTTTTGCTGGAGGGCGCCGACGAAGCCGATGCCCATAGTTATGCCAGCCGGCTGCTGCCCGACCTGTCGCGGCCTTTCGAGATTTCGGACGCGGTCATTTCGGTGGGCGCCAGCATCGGCATCGCGATGTACCCGGAAGGCGGCGCGACGGGCCAGGAATTGATGCGCAACGCCGACCGCGCCATGTACACGGCGAAGATGGCCGGCGGCTATCGCGCCGTGGTCCACACGCCCGAGGCCGCCGCGCGCCACGCCGCCGAAAGCCTGCTGCGCCAGGCGCTGCCGATGGCAGTACGCCAGCAGCGCTTCGTGCTGCACTACCAGCCCAAGCTGGACCTGCGCACCAACACCATCGTGGGCGCCGAGGCCCTGATCCGGTGGGACGACCCCGATCATGCCGAACTGCTGTACCCCGCCAGCTTCCTGCACCTGGTCGAAGCGTCGCCGGTTCGCCAGCAGGTCTTTGCATGGACGATCGACGAGGTCTGCCGGCAGATCGCCGCGTGGGCCAGCGAGTCGGGCCTGCAGTTGCCCGTGTCGGTCAACCTGTCAGCCTGGCAACTGAGTGACGCCACTCTGCCCCAGGTGCTGACCGACGCCATCGAACGGCACGGCATCAGTATCGACAAGATCCAGGTCGAGATCACCGAAGGCGCGCTGATCGCCGACGAAACGCGGGCCGCCGAGATCCTGAACCAGCTCGCGGCGTCGGGTTTCGCGATTTCGCTGGACGATTTTGGCACCGGCTATTCAGGCCTGGCGCACCTGAAGCGCTATCCGATACGGGGCATCAAGCTGGACATGGCTTTCATCCAGGGCCTGGCTGACGATGCCGGCGCGCGCAACCTGGTGCGGGCCATCGTGGCCTTTGGCAAGTCGGTCGGCATGGAAGTGCTGGCAGAAGGCGTGGAGACATCGGCGCAACGCGACTTCCTGTCCGACATCGGTTGCGACGCGATCCAGGGCTATCTGATCGCCCGGCCCCTGCCCGGTGACCAGTTCGAAACCCTGGCGCTGGGCTGGGGCGCCGCGCCCGTCAAACCAGTCCGGGCACGCCGCGGTACAACAGGTAGCCCAGCGCCGCGCAATTGATGGCAACGGTGATCCAGAACGCCACCTGGAACGAGGTCTTGCGCGACTTGTGCCGCAGCAGGCGCTGGGCGACCCAGGCACCGGGCCATCCGCCCAGCAGGCCGATCAGCAGCAGGACGTTTTCGCTGATGCGCGAGCGGCCATTGCGCGCCGCCGTCTTGTCGATTTCGTACACCAGCAGCGCCAGCGCGCTGGCGACCAGGTAGATGCCCAGCATCACCACCGACATGCGGTCCCGATACACCAGCAGCCCGAGCCCGCCCAGGAACACCAACGCGACCGCCATCGGCACGGGCCAACCGCGTCCCGGCACGGGCGTGCGGATCTCGTTGTTCACGAATTGCGCCTTGACGGCGCACGGCTTGCCGTCCTTGCCCTGACCCAGCTGATACAGCACGGCCTCGCCGACGTCGGGGCGCCGGTGCTTGCTTTTGAACGCTGAAATATGGACAAAGATCTGCTCGCCGCCGCCCTCGGGCTGGATGAAACCGAAACCCTGTTCGTCCTTCCAGCTTTTCAACTTGCCTTTCTGCTGCATACCTTTCCTGGATTGCTGCGGGGGCCTGCGGCGGGTGGCCGCCGGTGGTGCCCGGATGTGCGAGCCGATCGTGTCGGCCGCTGCGCCTGCCCGTGTCGTCGCGGCGTCGCGCAGGCCGTACTGTAGCAGCCGATGCAGACCGTCGGACCCGTTGCCCGAAGGCCAATAAGGTATCCACCCGCAACCTGTTGCCACCAAGGATGAGCAGCGACGCGCAACGGTGTCTCGGCACGGCGTCAGCCCCACAGCCGACGCTTACAAAAGGTGCAAGAGGCTTACTTGCGCCGCCGTTCGCGCACGCGCGAGACTAAAGGTCGAATTCGTGGAGAGCAGCATGGCGCGTGACATCAAGATCGAACCGTATGACGGCCCGGCGGGCGGATGGGGATCCGCCCGGTCGGTAACGGAAATCCTGACCCGGGAACACGCGCTGACGTCGGGGCCCGCCGTGCTGCGCGTGCAGAACAAGCCGGGCGGCGTGGCCTGTGTGAGCTGCGCCTGGGCCAAGCCGTCCGAGCCGCACCTGTTCGAATTCTGCGAAAACGGCGCCAAGGCGACTGCCTGGGAAAACACGTCCTTGCGGGCCACGCCCGAATTCTTTGCCAAGCACACCGTGACCGAGCTGCTGGGATGGCGTGACTACGATCTGGAACAGACCGGCCGCCTGACTGCCCCCATGCGCTGGGACCCGGCCACCGACACGTATAAGGAAGTGAGCTGGGAATCCGCCTTCGAAGAGATCGGGCGTGAGCTGAAGGCCCTGAAAGCCGAGGACGTCGATTCGGTGGTGTTCTATGCATCGGGCCGCGCATCGAACGAAAGCTCGTACATGTATCAGTTGCTGGCTCGCCAGTTTGGCAACAACAACCTGCCTGACAGCTCCAACATGTGCCACGAGAGCACGTCCGTCGCCCTGCCCGAGACGATCGGCATGCCGGTCGGCACCGTCTGGCTCGAAGACTACAAACACACTGACTGCATCCTGTTCTTCGGTCAGAACGTGGGCAGCAACAGCCCCCGCATGCTGCACGACCTGCAGCACTGCAGCCAGCGCGGCGTGCCCATCATCACCTTCAATCCCCTGAAGGAACGTGGGCTGGAACGCTTCATCAACCCGCAGGCGCCGACCGAGATGCTGACCAACAGCGCGACGCGGATCAGTTCGCAATACCTGCAGGTCAAGACCGGTGGCGACATCGCCGCGATCATGGGCGTGTGCAAGGCGCTGATCGAGGCCGACGATGGCGCGGTGGCGACGGGCGCGCCTCGCTGGATCGATGTGGACTTCATCGCGACCCATACCCATGGCTTCGACGAATTTGCCGATTCGGCACGCGCCGCGTCATGGGGCACCATCGAAGCCCACAGCGGACTGGCTCGCGCCGACCTGGAAACCGTGGCTGCGACCTACGCCCGGTCCAAGGCCGCCATGGGCATCTACGGCATGGGGCTGACGCAGCACCGGGCAGGCGTCGACAACGTCAAGATGCTGGTCAACCTGTTGCTTCTGCGAGGGAACATCGGCAAGAAAGGCGCGGGCATCTGCCCGGTACGGGGCCATTCCAATGTGCAGGGGCAACGCACGGTCGGCATCACCGAAAAGCCCGAACTGTTCCCGCTCGACAAACTGGCCGAGCTCTATCACTTCGAGCCGCCGCGTCACAAGGGGCTGAACACGATCGAGACGTGCGAAGGGGTGCTGGATGGCAGCGTCAAGGCCTTTGTTGGCCTGGGCGGCAACTTTGTGCGCGCGGTGCCCGAGACGGTTGCCATGGAAGCGGCCTGGGCCAACCTGCGGCTGACGGTGCAGGTGGCCACCAAACTCAATCGCAGCCACCTGGTGCACGGCAGGATCAGCTACGTGCTGCCCTGCCTGGGCCGGACCGAAGAAGACGTGCAATTGAGCGGCGTCCAGGCCGTGACGACCGAAGACAGCACCACGTTCATTCATGCGTCCTACGGGCGCGCCACCCCGGCCAGTCCCACCCTGAAGTCCGAGCCCGCGATCATTGCCGGTATTGCGTTGGCGGCGCTGGACCACACCACCGTGCCGTGGGCGGATTGGGCTGGCGACTATCGCCTGGTGCGCGGTGCGATCGAGGCGACCCTGCCCGAGCAGTTCCACGACTACGAGGAACGCATGCGCACCCCGGGCGGATTTCCGCGCCCCAATACGGCACGCGAACGCAAGTGGAACACCAAAACGGGCCGCGCCAACTTTACGGTGCCCGCCAGCTTCAAGGCCGACGCCGACGTCGACGTGCATGCACCGGACGTCCTGCAGTTGATGACCCTGCGCAGCAACGACCAGTTCAACACCACGGTGTATGGCTACGACGACCGCTTCCGCGGGGTCGATGGGACCCGCCACGTACTGTTCATGAACCGGGCGGACATCTCGCGCCTGGGGTATGCCGATGGCGAGACCGTCAATGTGACGACGGCCATCGAGCCGGAAAAGCCCCGCAGGGTAGCTGGCTTGCGTATCGTGGCCTATGACATCCCCCAGGGATGCGTGGCCGGCTACTACCCGGAATGCAATCCGCTCATTCCGCTATCGCATTACGCCGAAGAGAGCTTTGTGCCGGCCGCCAAGGCCATCCCGGTCAGGTTGGGGCGGTGAAGCGCCAGCGCACCGCTACACTGCCGCCTTCGACACGGAGGCGGACATGATCAAACACATTGCGATGTGGAAGCTGCGCCTGGCCGACGGCCAGGACAAGGATGCGGCCTTTGCCCTCATCCAGGCCGCGCTGGCCGCGCAGGTGGGCCGCATTCCCGGCCTGCTCGAATCCGAAGCCGGGCTGAACTTCAAGGTGTCATCCAAGGCCATGGACGTGGCCGTCTACACCGTCTTTACCGACAAGGCTGCGCTGGAGGCGTACCACCAGCACCCGGTCCATCAGGAAACCCGATTCAAGGTGGACCGGTTTCTGGAACAGGGGTGCATGGTGGATTACGAGGTGTAGACGCGGTCCGGAGCAAGAACCAGCGGGCATCGCGTACCTGCGGGGAGCAGGAACCCCCGGCAGGGATGGCGCCCGCCAGGGGGGTCACTCTGCCTGGATGTTCGCGTCTCGCATGACCTTCGTCCACTGGGGGATTTCTGCCTGGATCCGCTGCGACAGTTCTTCGGGCGTGCTGGGGGACACTTCCACGCCCACGGCGTAGAACTTGTCGTGCGTGGCCTTCTCTTTCAGAATCGCCGTGACTTCCCGGTTGAGCTTGTCGATGATGGGCCGCGGCACGCCGGCCGGGGTGACAAGGCCGAACCAGACCGTCAGTTCAAACCCCGGCAGGGTTTCGGCCACGGTGGGCAGGTTGGGCATCGCCTCGGTCCGCTTCAGGCTGGTGGACGCCAGTGCGCGCAGTTTGCCGGTCGCAACGTTGGGCAGCGACGAGCTGCCGCCTTCGAACATCATGTCCACTTGACCAGCCATGAGGTCGGTCGACGCTGGCGCGCTGCCTTTGTACGGAATGTGCAGGATGTCGACCTTGGCCATGTCCTTGAACATTTCCGCCACCAGGTGTTGCGAGCTGCCCTGCCCCAGGGACGCAAACGTCAGTTTGCCGGGCTTGGCCTTGGCCAGGCTGATCAGCTCGGGCACGGTCGTGGCCGGCACATTGCTGTTCACCACCAGGTAGAACGGTGTGTTGAACAGCATGCTGACGGGCGCAAAGTCCTTGACCGCGTCGTAGGGCAGTTTTTTCTTGGCGATCGGATTGAACACCAGCGCCGTCTGGGTGCCGATGAACAGGGTGTAGCCGTCGGGCGCGGCCCGGGCGGCGGCTTCGGCGGCAATCGCCTGGTTGGCGCCGGCCCGGTTCTCGACCACGACCGGCTGGTTCAGGCGCTTGCCCAGTTCCAGCGCCAGGTAGCGCGCGAAGGTGTCGCCCAGACCACCCGGGGTGTGCGGTGAAATGATCCGCATCATCCGGTTGGGATAATCGCCGACGCCTTGCGCATGGCTGGCCTGCCAGGGCGCGGCAGCACAGGCCAGGGCCACGGCCAGCGCAGTGCCGAGCATCAGATGGCGGCGCAGCGCCGATGCCGTTGCGGGCGCGCCCTCAGCGTAGGTGCGGACGGGGAGCGTCTTCTGTCGAAAGCCGGTTGCGGTCATGCCTGGTGTCTCCTCCAGTGTGTCGATGGGCGGCGCCGGTCGGCCGGCGCTCTGTGCCAAATGGATGCGGTAGCGAATGTCCGCCTTATTGCTCGAAGTGGTAGCGGCCTTCATCGTCGCGGGTAATGGACCGGGTGGCTCCGATATCCTCCAGCCAGCGGACGACCTCGCGGCCATCCTGCGTGCCAGTCGCCGACATCAGCTCGTTGAAGCTTTTGGGGCCATCTTCCAGCGCCGCCAACCATGAGTCGAAACGCGGGCCGTCGAAGACCGGTGGCGCGGGCACCCGGTGTTCCATCGACCGTTTGGCGCCCGGCTTCAGAATGGGCAGCGTCAGATCGAAACCGGCCTTGGCGCCCTGGTGCGATCCGGCCAGCGACGGATCGAGCGGCATGGCCCGCAGGCCGGTCACGACGACCAGGTCGCGGTCCGCCTGAAAGCGCGTGGCCAGCGCCCAATCCATTTGTGCGTCAGAAAAGATGTCGATGTCAGGGTCGACGACGAACACGTGCTTGACGTTGGCCAGCGACGAGAACACGGCGGTAATCGCGTTGCGCGCTTCGCCCGGGACGCGCTGTCGCATGGCGACACGCACGTTGAACATGCCGCCCGTGGCCGGGTTGGCGTACACGCCGTCGACCTGGCGCACGGCGGTCTCCAGCGCGCGCCACACCATGACTTCGGTGCGCAAGGCCGACAGCTGCGCCGTGTCGGTGGTCGCCATGCTGGGGCCGCTGATGGTCGCGGTCTGGAATACGGCATCGCGCCGATGCGTGATCGCGGTGACGTGGAACAGCGGATTGCGCTTGACGCCGCCGTAATAGCCCAGGAATTCGCCGTACGGACCTTCGGGTTCCGTATGGCCGTGCTCGTGCAGATAGCCTTCAATGATGAATTCGGCGTCGGCCGGCACCATCAGGTCATTGGTCACGCATTTGACCACCGGCAGTGGCGCGTCGCGCAGGCTGGCGATCAGGGCCAGCTCGTCGGTCGGAATGCGCATGGTCGCCGCCACGTGGTCGATCGGATGCGAGCCCACGGCAAAGGCAATCGGCAGGCGTTCCCCCCGGGCCGCGTGCGCCAGATAGATCGCGCGCAGGTCGGACGGCGCAACGACGTCCACACCGGCCACGCGGCGGCCGCGCAGCATCAGGCGCCGGATGCCGACGTTGGTCCAGCCGGTTTCCGGGTCACGCACGAAGTCGATCGACGCCGAAATGTACGGCGCGCCGTCCATGCCGTGCTGCAAATGGACCGGCAAAGTGGTCAGGTCGCACTCGTCGCCTGTCAGAACCACCTGCTGCACGGGCGCCACGTCGCTGGCGACTTCCACGACTTCACCCTTGCGGCGCAGCCGGGCCATGATCTCCGGCAGCAGACCGTCCGGCGTGGTGCCAAAGGCCTGGGCAATACGATTGCGGCCGGCGACCACGCTGCCGCACAGGCTGGTTGACTCGCCACCGGGCGCGTCGAACCAGACGGCACGCGGATTGCCTTCCAGGATGGCGGCGATCTCGGTCAACGGGGTCGCGTCGGTGCGGCGCTCCAGTTCATCGTCGCCGAGGCTTTCCAGGAAATGTTTGAGTCGGAAGCGCTCCATGTCGAGCGCGGTGGATGCGGCAGGCGCAGCCGGGTGGTGGGCATCGGTCAAACCAGTCTCCTGAATCGGCGGATCGGCGTCTGGCGGGCCATGTGGGTGGCGCCGACGCGGTCTCTTTGTGGTGAGCCATTAAAGAGCAAGCCCGCGCCGGAAATAAGCAAAAGTTTTCGATGAGGTGATCGCAGAAAACGAACAATGTGTCACCACAGTCTTTGACGCAATGCAGCAGACCAGGCTATAACCATCCCATTGGATGGTTAATGGATGTTTACAGGATGCTTTCTGCTCTCCTTTGCAAACTTCTCAAAGCTGTTCCGCATTCCAGGAGTTCGTTCCGATGACCGACGCACCCGTCCCGGCAGTACCGCCGGGCAGCCGACCGAAAGGCGGCGAAACCGAAAAGATCACGATCAATCTGGGCCCGGTCGACCTGGGCCAGATCGATCTGCTTGTGCAGGAAGGTTTTTATGCCAACCGGACCGATCTGATCCGCACGGCGATCCGCAACCAGCTGGCGCTGCACACCAAGGTCGTTCACGACACGGTGGTGCGGCGCGAGCTGGTGCTCGGCATGCAGCACTTTTCCCGGGCCGACCTGGAAGCCGTCCGGGCGCGGGGCGAGACGCTGAGCATCCAGGTCCTGGGCCTGGCCAGCATTGCGAACGACGTCACGCCGGAACTGGCGCTGGCCACCATTGAATCCCTTTCCGTGCTGGGCGCCTTTCACGCCAGCGCTGCCGTCAAAACCGCATTGGCCGCCCGTACCCACTGAGGCCGCCACAGGAGCACGCATGAATATGAACGACGATTTCTTGAAGTCCATGCAGGACGCCGCCCGACTGCTGCAGACCGCCGGCCCGCAGGAAGCCACCGCGGCGATCCAGCGCGCATTGGGGGCCATGCAGGGCCAGCCCGGCGCAGGGTTCGACGCCGCATCGTTCGGGCAAGGATCGGCCGCGACTGCCGGCGCCACGGCGCTGGGCGCCGCCGTCGCCGCCAAAGTCGCCGAAGCCACCCGCGCGGCCACGGCCGGGTTTGCAGCGCAGGCTGCCGGCGGATCGCCCCTGGCTGGCGCCGGGGCGTCTCCCTTCGCCGGGGCCACGGCGTCTCCTTTTACCGGCGCCACGGCGTCTCCCTTCGCCGGCGCCACGGCGTCCCCCTTTGCCGGGACGTCCCCACGCCAGGCGTCCGCGGCATCCGCTACCGTTGAAGACTGCGGCCACACCGTTCGTCGCGCCTTTACCGGCCCGGCCGGGTCCCGGGACTACCTGCTCTACATCCCGAGCGGCTATGCCGACACGCCCTTGCCGCTTGTCGTCATGCTGCACGGCTGCACCCAGGACGGCGTCGATTTTGCCGCTGGCACCGGCATGAACCGCCTGGCCGAACCCAATGTGTGCCTGGTCGCCTATCCGATCCAGCGCCAGAGCGACAACATGTCGAAATGCTGGAACTGGTTCCGCCCGGGTGACCAGCTGCGTGGCGGCGGCGAACCTGCCCTGCTCGCCGGCCTGACCGAAGACATTCTTGCCAACTACAAGGTGGACCGTAGCCGGGTGTACGTCGCGGGCCTGTCGGCCGGCGGCGCCATGGCCGCCATCCTGGGCCACGCCTATCCCGATCTGTACGCCGCAGTGGGCGTGCACTCGGGCCTGGACGTAGGCGCCGCGCGCGATGTGCCCTCGGCCCTGGCGGCCATGAAAAGCGGCCAGGCGCCCAGCCGCAACACCGTGACGGCCAAATCCAAAGGCCCTGTCCTGCCGACCATCGTCTTCCAGGGCGACGCCGACACCACCGTGCATCCGCAGCACGCCGAGCACATCGTCCGCCGCATCAGCGGTCCGGCGTCCGCCAAGGCTGCGGCGGATCGAGGCGAAGCGGCAGGCGGCAGGTCATACAGCAAGAAGGTGATTGCCGGCGAAGACGGCCGGGCCGATGTCGAGCATTGGACCATCCACGGCGCCGGGCATGCCTGGGCCGGCGGCGATCGCGCGGGCAGCTACACCGACCCCATGGGGCCGGATGCCAGCCGCGAAATGCTCCGCTTCTTCCTGGCGCATCCCAAGTCGGTGTAATCGACTCGACACGCCCGGCCTTTATTTTTTTGGAACGACGTTCCATAATAATGAAAACCGGGCGAGCCATCCTGCGCGTCCGGGCGCAGAACAGGCTGGGCAAGACGCATGAAAACCATTGAACGCAGTGACGAACGCATTCTGTCCTCGGATATTTTCGAGGGCCAACGCACGGATCGGCCCAGGGACACCGGCCTTTACCAGGAAGCCGCCCGTGAGATCCCGATCCATCATCGCTGCGACGTGCTGGTGGTGGGCGGCGGGCCGGCCGGCACCGCTGCGGCCATTGCAGCGGCCCGGGAAGGCGCCGAAGTCACGCTGCTCGAGCGCTATAACCACCTGGGCGGCCTGTCCACCGGCGGCCTGGTGATCTGGATCGACCGGATGACGGACTGGGAAGGCAAGCCCACCATCCGCGGCCTTGCCGAAGAGTTGCTCCACCGCCTGCCCCCTGGCGCCGTGGCCGGTCCGGCCGCCGACGAATGGGGCTCGCGCGATCCGCAGCGCGCCGCCTACTGGGCGCAGCGCACCGCCGCGTACCACGGCGTCGTGACGTGGTCGCCCACCATCGACCCGGAACGCCTGAAGCTTCTGTCGCAAGAGATGGTGCTGGAGCACGGCGTGCGCCTGGTGTTCCACGCCTGGGGGGCGACCCCCATCGTGGAAGACGGCGCGACGCGGGGCGCGATCTTCGAGAGCAAGGAAGGCCGCATGGCCATCCGTGCCAAGGTCGTGATCGACTGCACCGGTGACGGCGACATGTTCGCGCGCGCCGGCACCGAATTCGAAACCGACATCGAAGCCAACGACGTCCACCATTGCATGAACACCTCATGGATGTTTGGCGGTGTGGATATGGCGCGCTGGATCGACTTCCGGGTCGGACAGCCCGAGCAGTACACCGAATTCATGGCGCAGGGCCGCAAGGCGGTCGGCCTGTTCGAACGGCCTTTCGTGTCCTGGCGCAATGACGTGGCACTGTTCATGGGACCACGCCAGTCGGGATTTTCCGGACTGGTCGTGGAAGACCTGACCGATGTGGAAGTGCGCTCGCACCGGCTGATGGCGGGCCATCTCGACTTCTTCCGGCAGCACGCGCCCGGCTTCGAAAACGCGTTCCTGATGCTCAGCGCCCCGCAGATCGGCGTGCGGCACACACGTCGCCTCGTCGGCACGGGCCGCATCGTGCGGGAACAGTGGTCGTCGGGCACGGCCCTGCCGGATGAGGTCGGCGTGACGCCCGCCGTCTCGCCCAAATTTCCCAATATCTCCATCCCGTACGGCGCCCTGGTGCCCAAGCAGCTGGACGGCCTGCTAGCCGCCGGCCGCCACATCTCGTGCGACCCGAACTCGCACGGCTTCATGCGCGAGATCCCGCAATGCTGGGTGACGGGCCAGGCCGCCGGCACCGCGGCGGCCCTGGCGGTGTCGCAGAACGTCGAGCCGCGCGCGGTCGACATCGGCAGCCTGCAGGCTGCCCTGTTGCGTCAACACGTGCTGGTGCGGCCCGGGGCAGGCAGTCAGACCGATGCCCGTCCCACCACCGCCACTCAGGCCGCCTGAGCCTTCCACGGAGACACCCGATGACCCGCCCCCTGCGCAGCAACTTTCCGCGCGGCTCTTACCTGTGGGCCGTGCGCAATGCCCAGTGGCAAGCGCTCGGCCTTGATGAGGCCGATTGCGAAAAGCCCAAGATCGCCGTCGTCAACAGTTCGTCCGAACTGGCGTCCTGTTTCAGCCACCTGGACTCCGTGTCCGTCCAGCTCAAGGCCGCGGTCCGCGCCGCCGGCGCCATCCCTTTCGAGATCCGCACCGCCGCGCCGAGCGACTTCATCACCGGCGCGGGTGCGCGCGGCGCCTACATGCTGGGCGCGCGCGACCTGATCACCAATGACATCGAAGTCGCCGTTGAAGGCGCGCAGCTCGACGGCATGATCTGCCTGACTTCGTGCGACAAGACCGTCCCGGGCCAGCTCATGGCTGCGGCCCGTCTGAACATCCCGACGCTGATGGTGCCTTGCGGCTACCAGGCCAGCGGTGCATTCAAAGGCAAGCACGTCGACATCGAAGACGTGTTCGTGGGCGCCATGCACGCCGTGACGGGATCGATGCCCGTGGAAGAACTGATCGGCATGAGCCGCCAGGCCATCCGCAGCCCGGGCGTCTGTTCTGGCCTCGGGACCGCCAATTCCATGCACATGGTGTGCGAAGCCTTGGGCATGGCGCTGCCAGGCAGCACGCCCGTTGCCGCCAACAGCGACAAGATGATGGCCGATGTGCGCGCCGCCGGCGCACGCATCGTGCAGATGGTGCTGGACGACGTGAAGCCGCGCGACATTCTGACGCACGGAGCCTTCCTGAATGCCGTCCGGGTGATCCTGTCGGTCGGCGGCTCGCTCAACACCGTCAAGCACATGCAGGCGGTTGCTGCCGAAGGGCGCACCGGCGTCGATGTCTACGCCCTGTTCGAGCGGCTTGGCAGCACCACGCCCGTGCTGAGCGGCGTGCGGCCGATCGGCGAAGAGACCATCGAAGCGTTCGAAGCCGCGGGCGGCTGCCGCGCGCTCATGAAGCAGCTGGAACCCCTGCTGATGACGGATGTGCTGACGGCTACCGGGACCACGGTTGCCGAGAACCTGGTCGATGCGATCGTGCACGATCCTGACGTCATCCGGCCGATCGACCGGCCAGTGGCTCCGCTGCCCGCCATTATCCTGCTGCGTGGGAACCTGGCGCCGGAATCCGGCCTGATCAAGACCGGCATCGTCGAACGCAAGCAGCGCCGCTACACCGGTCCGGCCATCTGCTTCTGGACCACGGATGACGCCATTGCCGGTATCAAGGACGGCCGCATCCAGCCCGGTTGCGTGGTCGTCATGCGCGGCGCCGGCGTATGCGGCGGCCCGGCCATGGGCGGCGGGGCGTCACGCGTCGTGTTCGCCATCGACGGCGCCGGCTTGGGCGACAAGGTCGCGATCCTGACCGACGGACATCTCTCCGGTCTGGTGTGCAAAGGACTGGTCGTGGCCGAGGTGTCGCCTGAAGCCGCCATGGGCGGGCCCTTGGCCCTGGTCGAGGACGGCGACCCCATCACCATCGATCTGGACACCCGCCGCCTGGACCTGGACGTGTCGGCCGAGGTCATGGCGCAACGGCAGGCACGGTGGAAAAAGCCGGCCCAGCGCGCGCACGGCGGCTGGCTGCAGATCTATCGGGAAAATGTCCGACCCTTGAGTCAGGGCGCGGTGCTGGTGGATACGGGAGAAGCGCCGGGCGCATAGCCGGCGCGGCGCGAAACTCGAGGGGCCCGCTTCACGGCGCGGATCAAGGCGCCCGCATCACGGTGTCCGCCTCAAGCCCCCTGCATCACGGCGCAGGATATTTCTGCGCATTCAGCGCCAGCTTCTTTGCGATGGCCTCGTTCAGATCCACGCCAAGCACCGACGCGATCCGCACTAGGTACATCGCGATGTCGGCCAGTTCCTGACCCACATGTTCGGCGTGGCCAGTCTGCATGATGGCGCGGGATTCCGCCTCGGTGGACCACTGGAAGATCTCGACCAGTTCAGCAGCCTCGACGCTCAGCGCCATGGCCAGGTTCTTGGGCGAATGAAAGCGCTCCCAGTCCCGGGCGGCGGCAAACGCCGCAAGACGGCGTTCCAGCTCGTCGGCATCCAGCAGTCGCGGATTCGAAGCGGAATGCGCGCCCCTGGCCGGGTCTGCTGCAGCACTGTCATGGCCCACACGATCAGGGGATGCCCCCGTCGCCACCGCCTTGCTTTGGTTGCCGTCCCGGTTCATGGACCATCCGGGCTGCGCCACCAGCGCAGCAAGGAACCGACCACGCCCGTCTCGATGGACGCGTCGTCTGCCGCGGGCAGCGCCGGCTCCAGCATCCGTTCAGGCGGCGGCACATCCAGCGTTCCCAGCTCGAGCAGCGTGAAGTAGCCGTTCGGCTTCCAGCCGCGCGTATCGATGTGGAAAACGTTGCCCAGGCGCAGCGGCTCGCGCACGGGGGTATGACCGACGATGACCGCGTGCACGCCTGCGACGCCCTCGGCGTTCTCGGAATGGATGCGGTCGCGCGACCACATGGCCCGGTCCCGAGCCGAACGCCGCTTGATCAGCTTGGCTTCGAGCGACGCCCAATTGCTGGTCGGGCAGTCCGCGTGCAGCAGGCCCACCAGCCCGGCTTGCGTTTCCACTTCGATTGCCAACGGCATGGCAGAAAACGCATCGGCGAACTCTTCCTGACGCGGCTCGGCCATCGCCAGGAACCACGCGCCGCCGTTGGTCGTGTAGTTGCTGACGTCCACCTTCCCGTTGGCCACATGCCGGATCGCGATGTCTTCGTGATTGCCACGCACGGCGTGGAACCAGGGGCGCGCCAGCCAGGCCAGCGACTCTTCCGACTCCGGCCCGCGGTCGACGAGGTCGCCCACGCTGAACAGGCGGTCCACCGCAGGATTGAAATCGACTGCGTCCAACGCAGCCTGCAGTTTCGAGAAATGGCCGTGAATATCCCCGACCGCAAAATCGCGGCCATGCTGATTACGCTGAAAATGTTGCACCAGGGACATCGTTTATCCGTTCACTCTTTCATCGACTCGCACGAACTGCCGCCACACGCATGCGGCGGGCTCAAAGCGACAACGTAGAAGCAAATACCGTGCAAGGTGCGATGTGCTGCAGGCCGCGGCGATTCGCGACCCGATTTCCTCACGCAAGCAGGACACCCCGCAGCACTTCCTCAAAAGGAACACACGCGCGTGACACCCCGACGGTTCAGCCGGGATGCCAAGGCCGTGAAGAAGTTACCGTTGCATGGCCACCCGGCTCCGACAGCCTCCAACAGGATAGCGAAGCCCACCGCCTGCGTGCAGTCATCAGGCCGCCACGGGCCCTGCCATGGCAGATATACAACGCGACAGGTAGCCGCTATCCATTAGCCGCTCTCGGTATGGCCGGCAGCTGAAGGCGTCGTCGCCACCGCAAAAACAAAAACGGCCTGCGTCG
>NZ_BMXQ01000001.1:1254800-2702089 GCF_014651835.1 Pigmentiphaga litoralis
CGCAGGCCGTTCTGCAACCTCGGGAGGCGGGAAGCAGCCCGAGCCGCCCCCTGCCCTGCCCTTAACGCTTGCGCGCCGGCGGCAGGTCCGTGCAACTGCCTTCGGCCACTTCCGCGGCCAGGCCGACGGACTCGCCCAGGGTTGGGTGCGGGTGGATGGTCTTGCCAATATCCACCATGTCCGCCCCCATTTCGATCGCCAGCGCGACTTCGCTGATCAGATCGCCCGCGTGCGTGCCGACGATGCCCCCGCCGATGATGCGATGGGTTTCCTCATCGAAAATCAGCTTCGTGAAGCCTTCGTCGCGGCCATTCGCAATCGCCCGGCCCGAGGCTGCCCAGGGGAACATGCCCTTGGTGATCTTCAGGCCCTGCTTCCTGGCTTCGTCTTCGGTCATGCCGACCCACGCCACTTCCGGATCGGTATACGCCACCGACGGAATCACCGACGCGTCAAAGTGGCTCTTCTGGCCCGCCGCGGCTTCCGCCGCCACGTGTCCTTCATGCACCGCCTTGTGCGCCAGCATCGGCTGGCCAACCAGGTCGCCAATCGCAAAAATGTTCGGCACGTTGGTGCGCATCTGGCTGTTCACGGCAATGAAGCCGCGATCCGACACCTCGACGCCAGCCTTGTCGGCGCCGATCTTCTTGCCGTTGGGACTGCGGCCCACGGCCTGCAGCACGAGGTCGTAGCGCTGCGGCTCTTTCGGGGCACCCTCGCCCTCGAAACTCACCCACACGCCGTCGTCCTTCGCTTCGATGCCGACCGTCTTGGTCTTGAGCATGATGTTGTCGAACCGATGGGCATTGAACTTCTGCCAGACCTTGACCAGGTCGCGGTCAGCGCCCTGCATCAGGCCGTCCATCATTTCGACCACGTCCAGGCGTGCGCCCAGCGTCGAGTACACCGTGCCCATTTCCAGCCCGATGATGCCGCCGCCGATGATCAGCATCTTTTTCGGCACTTCCTTAAGCAGCAAGGCGCCGGTGGAATCGACGATACGGTCGTCTTCCGGTGCGAACGGCAATTTGACCGACTGGCTGCCCGCCGCGATGATCGCGTTGGCGAACTTGACCGTCTGTTCGCCGTCGTCGGCCTTGACCGACAGCGTGTTGGCGTCGACAAAGGTGCCCACGCCGCGGATCACCGTGACCTTGCGCGCCTTGGCCATGCCGGCCAGACCACCGGTCAGCTTGCCGATCACGCCGTCCTTGAACGCGCGCAGCTTGTCGAGGTCGATGGTCGGCTTGCCGAAGCTGATGCCGTGATCGGCCAGCGCAGCGGCTTCGTCGATGATCGCTGCGGTGTGCAGCAGCGCCTTCGACGGAATGCATCCCACGTTCAGGCACACGCCGCCCAGCGTCGCATAACGCTCGACCATCGCGACCTTCAGGCCGAGATCGGCCGCGCGGAACGCCGCCGAGTAGCCGCCCGGGCCAGCGCCCAGCACGACCACGTCGTACTCGCCCTCGGCCTTGGCCTTGTAGGTCTGGACGGAGCTGTCGTCAGCGCGTGCAGGCTTGGACGACGCCGCGGCAGCCGCGGCGCCCGACGAGCCCGCGCTGGAGCCACCCGCACCGGAACCACTCGCGCCCGACGAACCCGACGCGCGGGGCGCATCGGCTTTCGACGCGGCGCCCGGACCGGCAGGCAGCGGCACCGGATCGGGATCCGGCTTGTCATTGCTCTGGTCGCCCAGTTCGTCAATCTTGGCCGGCGCGGTTTCGGCCTTGGCCGTTCCCCCCGTCGCCGACGCCTGAGGCGCCGACGCCGTCTTGCCAGAGCTCGCGCCCGACGCCGCAGCGCCGTCCGGCTCGATTTCGATCAGCACCGAGCCCTGGCTGACCTTGTCGCCGATCTTGACCGAAATGGCCTTGACCACCCCGCCCTGGTCGGCCGGGATTTCCATGGACGACTTGTCGGATTCGACCGTGATCAGGCTCTGTTCCGCCTTGACCGTGTCACCCACGGCCACCAGGATCTCGATCACTTCGACGGCGTCGAAGTCACCGATATCAGGTACCTTCAGTTGAATAGCCATGCCATCTCCTTACAGGATCACGCGGCGGAAGTCCGCCAGCACGGCGCCCAGATAGGCGTTGAAACGCGCAGCGGACGCGCCGTCGATGACACGGTGGTCATACGACAGCGACAGCGGCAGCGTCAGTTGCGGCACGAATTGCTTGCCATCCCACACCGGCTTCATGGCCGACTTGCTCACGCCCAGGATCGCGACTTCGGGTGCATTGATGATCGGCGTGAAGTGCGTGCCGCCAATGCCGCCCAGCGACGAAATCGAGAAGCAGCCGCCCTGCATTTCGGCGGGGCCCAGCTTGCCGTCGCGTGCCTTCTTGGCCAGTTCGCCGGTTTCCACCGCGATCTGCATGATGCCTTTCTTGTCCGCGTCGCGGATCACCGGCACGACCAGCCCGTTGGGCGTGTCGGCAGCGAACCCGATGTGGAAGTACTTCTTGAGCACCAGGTTGTCGCCGTCCAGCGACGCGTTGAACTCGGGGAATTTCTTGAGCGCGGCCACGACGGCCTTGATCAGGAAGGCCAGCATTGTGACCTTGACGCCCGACTTCTCGTTTTCCTTGTTCAGCGCCACGCGGAACGCTTCCAGGCCGCCGATATCCGCTTCGTCGTTGTTCGTGACGTGCGGGATCATCACCCAGTTGCGGTGCAGGTTCGCACCGGAAATCTTCTTGATGCGCGACAGCGGCTTGGCTTCGACTTCGCCGAATTTGGCAAAGTCCACCTTGGGCCATGCCAGCACCTGCAGCCCGCCGCCCGCACCGGCCGGCGCGGCAGCGGCAGCCACCGGCGCGACGGCGCCCTGCGCCATGACCTGCTTGACATAATTGCGCACGTCGTCGGGCGTGACACGGTTCTTGGGACCGGTCGCAGGAACCTTGGTCAGGTCCACACCCAGTTCGCGCGCGAACTTGCGCACCGAGGGCGACGCGTGGGCCTTCGGACCGCCGGCAACCGGCGTATCCACGGCCGCAGCAGGCGCCGGACGCGATGGCGTGGCGGCCTGCGACTCGCTTGGTTGCGCGCCGGCCTGCTGCGACGCGGCCGAAGGCGCATCGGCCTGAGCGGCAGGCGCAGGTGCGCTGGCCGCGGCCTTGGCAGCCGGCGCCGCGGCAGCCTTGGAGGCGCCACCCGACTTCAGCTTGACCAAGTTGCTGCCCTTGGACACCTTGTCGCCGATCTTGACCAGCACTTCGGTGACTTCCCCCGCAACCGCCGTCGGGATTTCCATCGACGACTTGTCGGACTCGACCGTCACCAGGCTCTGCTCGGCGCTGACCTTGTCACCCACCGCCACCAGCACTTCGATGACTTCGACTGCGTCGAAATCGCCGATGTCCGGCACGGTCACGATTTGTTCGGATCCGCCGGCAGGCGCGGCATCGGCCGCAGGCGCGTCTTCGGCCTGGATCTCGGGCTTGGATTCGGGCTTGGACTCAGCCTTCACGTCAGCCTTGGCTTCCGGCTTCGCACCTGCCGACGTCGCCGCCTTGGCAGGTTCAGGGGCCGGCTTGGCGGCAGGCGCATCGCCCGACGCTTCGACTTCGACCAGTACCGTGCCCTGGCTCACCTTGTCGCCGATCTTGACCTTGATGGCCTTGATGACACCCGCTGCTTCAGCCGGGATTTCCATCGACGACTTGTCCGATTCCACCGTCACGAGGCTTTGCTCGGCGGTGATCGTGTCGCCCACCGCCACCAGGATCTCGATGACTTCCACTTCGCCAAAGTCACCGATGTCCGGGACCTTCAGCTCGTTCACATTGCTCATACCTTATCTCCAGGAAAGCCGGACCCCGGCCGTGCAACAGCCCCGCCGACACGTGCGCGGGGCTGGGGCCGGCCAGGAAGGGGGCGGCGCGATCCGGTCGCGTCGTCCCCTCCCGGCCGTCATCATGCGTAGTGGGGGTTGGCTTTCTCGGGGTTGATGCCGTACTTGGTGATCGCTTCGGCCACCTTGGCCATCGGGATCTTGCCTTCGTCCGCCAGCGCCTTCAGGGCCGACAGCGTGACGAAGTGACGGTCCACTTCGAAGTGCTCGCGCAGCTTCGTGCGGAAGTCCGAACGGCCGAAACCGTCGGTGCCCAGCACGCGATACTCGCGGCCGCGTGGCACGAATTGACGGATCTGGTCGCCAAAGGCCTTCATGTAGTCGGTCGACGCGATGATCGGGCCCGTCGTGCCTTCCAGCAGTTGCGTGACATACGGCACCACCGGCTTCGCAGTCGGGTGCAGCAGGTTCTCGCGTTCCGCATCCAGGCCGTTGCGGCGCAGCTCGGTAAAGCTGGTCACGCTCCAGACGTCGGCGGCGATGCCCCAATCGGCTTCGAGCAAGGCCTTCGCGGCGATGACTTCGCGCAGGATGGTGCCCGAACCCAGCAACTGCACCTTCAGGTCGGCCTTGGCTTCGCTCTTCATCAGCGGGTACATGCCGCGGATGATGCCCTGCTCGTCGCCTTCCTTCAGACCCGGCTGCGCGTAGTTCTCGTTCATTACCGTGATGTAGTAATAAACGTTTTCCTGATCCTGGATCATGCGCTTCATGCCGTGCTGGATGATCACAGCCAGTTCATGCGCAAACGTCGGATCGTACGCCACGCAGTTCGGGATGGTCGCGGCCAGCAGGTGGCTGTGACCGTCTTCGTGCTGCAGGCCTTCGCCGTTCAGCGTCGTGCGGCCGGCGGTGCCGCCCAGCAGGAAGCCCCGGGCCTGCATGTCGCCAGCGGCCCAGGCCAGGTCGCCGATACGCTGGAAGCCGAACATCGAGTAATAGATGTAGAACGGCACCATGATGCGGTTGTTCGTCGAGTATGACGTGGCAGCCGCGATCCACGAGCTGAATGCGCCCGCTTCGTTGATGCCTTCTTCCAGGATCTGCCCGTCTTCCGACTCGCGGTAGTACATGACCTGCGCCTTGTCGACCGGAACGTACTTCTGGCCTTCGTGGGCGTAGATGCCGATCTGGCGGAACATGCCTTCCATGCCGAAGGTGCGCGACTCGTCGGGCACGATAGGCACGACGCGCGGACCGAGTTCCTTGTCACGCAGCAGCTGCGTCAGGATCCGGACGAAGGCTTGCGTGGTCGAGATCTCGCGGCCTTCGGCGGTCGGGTCGAGCACGGCCTTGAAGGTCGAGAGCGGCGGAACATTCAGCTTCTCATCGGCATTCAGGCGACGCTTCGGCAGGTAACCGCCCAGGGCCTTGCGGCGCTCGTGCAGGTACTGCATTTCTGGCGAATCTTCCGGCGGCTGGTAGAAGGGAACGTCTTCCAGCTTGTCGTCGGCGATCGGGATGTTGAAACGGTCGCGATAGGCGCGGATGATGTCCGCGTCCAGCTTCTTCTGCTGGTGAGCCGGGTTGCGGGACTCGCCGGCGGTACCCATGCCGTAGCCCTTGATGGTCTTGGCCAGGATGACCGACGGACGGCCCACGCTCTTGGACGCAGCGTCGAACGCGGCGTACACCTTGTGGGGATCGTGGCCGCCACGGTTCAGGCGCCACACGTCTTCGTCGCTCATGCGGCTGACCATTTCCAGCAGCGCCGGGTGCTTGCCAAAGAATTTTTCGCGCACGAATGCGCCGTCGTTGGCCTTGTACGCCTGGTACTCGCCGTCGACGGTTTCTTCCATGACCTTGCGCAGGATGCCTTCCTTGTCGCGCGCAAGCAGCGGATCCCAGTAGCCGCCCCAGATCAGCTTGATGACGTTCCAGCCCGAACCGCGGAATTCGCCTTCGAGTTCCTGGATGATCTTGCCGTTGCCGCGCACCGGACCGTCCAGGCGCTGCAGGTTGCAGTTGATCACGAAGACCAGGTTGTCGAGGTTTTCACGCGAAGCCAGGCTGATGGCGCCCAGCGATTCGGGTTCGTCCATCTCGCCGTCGCCGCAGAACACCCAGACCTTGCGGTTGCTGGTGTCGGCAATGCCGCGGGCATGCAGGTACTTCAGGAAACGGGCCTGGTAGATCGCCATCAGGGGGCCAAGGCCCATCGAGACGGTCGGGAACTGCCAGAACTCGGGCATCAGCTTGGGATGCGGGTATGACGACAGACCCTTGCCGTCCACTTCCTGGCGGAAGTTGTTCAGCTGGTCTTCGGTCAGGCGGCCTTCAAGGAAGGCGCGGCCGTAGATGCCGGGCGACGAGTGGCCCTGGAAGTAGACCAGGTCACCACCGTGGCCTTCATGTTCGGCGTTCCAGAAATGGTTCTGGCCCGTGCCGATGATGGTGGCGAGCGATGCGAACGAGGCAATGTGACCACCCAGGTCACCGCCGTCGGCCGGGTGCAGCCGGTTGGCGCGAACGACCATGGCCATGGCGTTCCAGCGCACATACGAGCGGATGCGCTCTTCAAGGTCCAGCTTGCCCGGATGACGCGGCTCCATGTGCGGCGGGATCGTATTGACATACGCCGTGTTCGGAGAAAACGGGATATAGGCGCCCGAGCGGCGGGCGTGATCGATCAGACGTTCGAGCAGATAGTGGGCACGGTCCGGCCCTTCGCGGTCCAGTACCGCCTCGAGTGCATCGAGCCATTCCTGGGTTTCAAGCGTATCTTCGTCGTTGGCGGCGCCTTCGCCGGCCCCGATCTGAGGAAGAGCGGACATATCTGTCTCCTGAGTCTATGGTCGTCCGGCAGATGGGTAATCCGCCGGGCTTTTTGCCCCTCGATGCCTGGTCCGCGCAAGCTGTATTTCGCACGAAAAGGAGCAACTTGGCCGCGATTCTAGAAGGCGGCCTTGCCTCGTGGCAACCTAAATTTCATGCTGCGGTGCGTCATATCATAATGTGAAATGTCTCACCCAAAAAATGTGAAGGCCTTGTGCCAAACATAGGCGGAATCGCCCAAAAAGCCCCGCCCGGCTGCGTAAACTACGCAGATGTCCAGCACTACGCCTCCCAATATTCCTGCCCCGTTCCGGGAGCATGTCCGCCTTCGCCGCCGCAGCTGGTATTGGCTCACGCCTGCCATCGCGCTTGGCCTGTTCGTTTGTGTCATGGGATCGATCCTGTGGTGGCTCGATGCCCGTGACGACGCCCAGCGTTATGGCACCCTGGTGCGTGACGTCGACTGGGCCCAGCAGTCCATGCGGCTGCGCATGCTGGCGGCCCGTGATCGCATCGGCGCGCTGGGACGCGATCTGGTCCGTACCAATATGAACGAGGGGCGCTTCCTGGATGACGCCCGGGAACTGCTGACCGAACATCCCGAAATCATCCACGTTGCCTGGGTGGACGCCGACCGCCACGCGCAGTGGATATCCACGCCCGAGCGCCGCGCCAGCCAGTCCTTCCGCATGAGCACGCCCGGCGTCTCGGACCCCGGCGCGGTCATGGCTTTCGAAATCGCCCGCAACGAACATCGCCCCACCTACTCCCGCCCCTACCAGGGCCAGTACAACGAGGTCTACGTCGACCTCTATCTTCCGGTTTTCCAGAACGAACGCTTCCTCGGCAATCTGGCCGCTGTCTATTCGGTTGACAGCATGTTGCAGCAGTTGATTCCCCAGGAAACGGGCCGCAAGTACAAAGTGTCCATATTGGATGGCGAAGACCGCACCCTGGTGTCCTCGTCCTCACGCGCCGACAAGGCCGCCGTCAACGCGTACGAAGTCCCGCTCGATCCTCCCGGCAACGGCATGGTGCTGCGGGCCCACGCCTACCGCACCACGACCGAAACGTCGCAGACCATGCTGGTGTGGGTGGTGGTGTCGCTGTCGGCCGTCATCATCTGGAGCCTGCTGGCCCTGTGGCGCCATACCCGTTTCCGGTCGCAGGCCGAAGAAGCGCTCATTGCCGAAACGGGCTTTCGGCGGGCCATGGAAAACGCCATCCTGACCGGCATGCGCGTGATCGACATGGAAGGCCGCATCACCTACGTGAATCCGGCCTTCTGCCGCATGATGGGCTGGAACGAAGCCGACCTGATCGGCCGCGCGCCACCCTACCCCTATTGGCCCCAGGGCGACCACGAAGCGCAGCAGCGCGCCATCGACATGCTTCTGAGCGGCAATGCGCCCAGCAGCGGTTTCGAGATGGAAGCGCAGCGGCGTGACGGGTCGATCTACTGGACGCGGATGTATGTGTCGCCGCTGCTGGATCAACGCGGCGTGCAGACGGGCTGGATGACATCCATGACCGATATCACCGAGCCCAAGCGCATTCGCGAGGCCTTGGCGGCCGCGCACGAACGTTTCATGACGGTGCTGGAAGGCCTGGACGACGCCATCTCGGTCACGGCCGAATCGGCCAAGGGTTCGGAACTGCTGTTTGCCAACAAGACCTATCGCCGCGTGCTGGGTTCGCAGGCGACCGGCCATGACGAACTGTCGGCCGGCCGCCGAGGCCGCTTCACCGACGAGGCGATCGAGGTGTATTCGTCGTCCACCCAGCGCTGGTTCGAAGTCCGCCATCGCATGCTGCAGTGGTCGGACGGCCGCCGCGTACGCATGCAGGTGGCGCGCGACATTACCGAACGGCGTGCGTCCGAAGAAGCATCGCGCGCGCAGCAGGAAAAGATCCAGCTCACCAGCCGCCTGATCACCATGGGCGAAATGGCCTCGTCACTGGCCCATGAACTGAATCAGCCGCTCACGGCGATTGCCAACTATAGTATGGGCGTCGTGGCGCTGGTGCGGGCCGGTGTGACCGACTCCACCAAGCTGCTTCCGGCGCTGGAGAAGACCACGGCACAGGCCGAACGTGCCGGGATGATCATCCGGCGCATCCGCGAATTCGTGAAACGCAGCGAACCGAAGCGCAAGCGCGTCAACCTGCTCACGATCGTGGATAATGCGGTCGGTTTTGCCGGGATCGACTCCCGCCCGAAACGGATTGATATCGTCAAAAAAATACCAGAACAGTTGCCAGACGTTCTTGCCGACCCGATCCTGATCGAACAGGTGCTGTTGAACCTGCTCAAGAATGGCCTTGAAGCCATGCAGGAAACGGCGGGGCGGGAACTGCTGGTGGAAGCGAACCTGCGCGAAGATATGGTTGAAGTGGCAGTGACCGATACCGGACATGGCCTCGGCGATCCCGAACGGCTGTTCGAGCCCTTCTACAGCACCAAGCCGGAAGGCATGGGCATGGGCCTGAACATCTGCCGGACGATCATCGAGTTCCATCACGGGCGGCTCTGGGCTGAACCCAATCCCGACGGAGGCACGATTTTCAGGTTCACGCTTCCCTGGGTTCGTCCGCTCGTCGCCACCGGACCGGCCCAAGAACAGGAATCCGCACCCAAGGAGCTTACCGAATGAGCATTAGTCCCCAGTCCAGCACGGTCTTCATTGTCGATGACGATGAGGCAGTGCGTGATTCACTACGCTGGCTGTTGGAGGCGAACGGGTACCGGGTCCGCGCGTACGACAGCGCCGAGCGCTTTCTTGCCGACTACGATCCTGCCACCGTCGGCGTGCTGATCGCCGACGTGCGCATGCCTGGCATGACCGGCCTCGAACTGCAGGAACAGCTGATCTCGCGGCATTCGACCCTGCCGATCGTGTTCATCACCGGTCATGGCGACGTGCCGATGGCAGTGGCGACCATGAAGAAAGGCGCCGTCGACTTCCTCGAAAAGCCCTTCAACGAGGCCGACCTGCGCCAGAGCATTGCTGCGATGCTGGAGCAGGCCCACGCCAAGGCGGCCGACGAAGCCACGCGCCGCGGGCACGAAGCCCTGCTTTCGCGCCTGACGGTGCGTGAACAGCAGGTGCTCGAACGCATCGTGGCCGGCCGCCTGAACAAGCAGATTGCCGATGACCTTGGCATCAGCATCAAGACGGTCGAGGCGCACCGCGCCAACATCATGGAAAAGCTGCAGGTCACGACCGTGGCCGACCTGATGAAAGTGGCCCTGCACCACCGCCCTTCCGCCTGAGCCTGCGCCGGCGCCAGCGCCAGCGCGCCGGCTTCTGCCCGGGTGACCCTCGCCCCGCCGCATGTCCCTGGACGCGCGGCGGGGCGAGGCTTTTTGTGCGGGCTGCGCGGACACGTGGCGCGGACATTTTCAGCCTGGCGCCCCCATTTGGCGGGCGGCCCCTCAGGTAAAATCCGGCATCGCCACGCTTAGCGTGCCCCATCCGCTTCGGAGCTCCCATGACCGCTCGCCTCATCAACGGCACTGAACTTGCCAAATCCGTCCGCCAGGAAGTCGCCGTCCGCGCCGCCGCCCTTACCGCCCAGGGCACGCAGCCCTGCCTGGCCGTGATCCTGGTCGGCGAAAATCCGGCGTCGCAAGTGTATGTGCGCAACAAGGTCAAGGCCTGCGAAGAATCGGGCCTGCGGTCGATTCTGGAACACCACCCCGCCTCGCTGGGCGAAGCCGACCTGCTGGCGCGCATCGACGCGCTGAATACCGACCCCGATGTGCACGGCATTCTGGTGCAGCTGCCGCTGCCCAAGCATATCGACAGCCACAAGGTGATCGAAGCCATCGCGGCTGAAAAGGATGTGGATGGTTTCCACATTTCGAATGCAGGCCTGCTCATGACCGGCCAGCCGCTGTTCCGCCCGTGCACGCCCTATGGCGTCATGAAAATGCTCGAGGACCAGGGCGTGGCCCTGCGCGGCGCCGAAGCCGTCGTGGTCGGCGCCAGCAACATCGTGGGCAAGCCGCAAGCCATGCTGCTCTTGCAAGCCGGGGCAACCGTCACCATCTGCAATTCCAAGACGGTCGACCTGGCGGCGCATACCCGCCGTGCCGACGTGCTGGTAGTGGCCGTGGGCCGCGCCAACATGATCACCGGCGACATGATCAAGCCGGGCGCGGTCGTGATCGATGTGGGCATGAACCGCCTCGACAACGGCAAGCTGGCGGGCGACGTGGATTTCGCGTCCGCCGTGGAAGTGGCCGGCGCCATTACGCCAGTACCGGGCGGCGTCGGCCCCATGACGATTGCCATGCTGCTGGTGAACACCATGGAAGCCGCCGAGCGCAGCGCTGGCAGCGTCGCCTCCAGGCCGGGCCGCCCGTCCTGAATTTCCTGCCTGCCGCGGCCTGGCCGCGCGCGGGTCGAACCGTTCACGCCTTACTGCCGGGAAACGTTTATGACCGCAACTGACAATCCGCTTCTCGCCACGCAAGATCTGCAGGCCTTCGACGCCATCACGCCTGACCACATCGGCCCGGCGATCGCCGAGCTGATTGCCCAGGCACGCCAGGCCGTCGACCGCGCTGCCGATCCCAGCCTGCACCCGACCTGGGACGCCGTAATCGAACCGCTGGACGACGCCGCCGAGCGGCTGTCGCGCGCGTGGTCGGCCGCTGGGCACCTCAATTCGGTGGTCAACACGCCCGAGCTGCGGGAAGCGTATAACGCCGCGCTGCCGTCGGTGACCGACTTCTGGACCTGGGTCGGCCTGCACGAAGGGCTGTACCGCCAGTATCGCCGCGTGCACGACGCGCCCGAATTCGCCTCGTTGTCGCCGGCCCGCCGCCGCATCATCGAACTGGCGCTGCGCGACTTTCGCCTGAGCGGTGTCGAACTGCCGGAAAAAGAACGTGCGCGCTACGCCGACATCTCGTCGCGTGAAGCCGAGATCACCAACAAGTTCTCGGAAAACGTGCTGGACGCGACCGACGCGTTTGCGCTGTACATCGACGACGAAGCGCGCCTGAAAGGCATTCCGGCCGACGTGCTGGATGCCGCCGCGGCGGCTGCGCGCGCCGACGACAAGACCGGCTGGAAACTGACGCTGCAGATCCCGAGTTACATGCCGGTCATGCAGTATGCGGATGATCGCAACCTGCGCGAAACGCTGTACCGCGCTTACGGCACCCGCGCATCCGAACTGGGCGACGCCGCTTTCGACAATTCGCCCCTGATCTCGGAACTGCTGGCGCTGCGCGCCGAAGAATCGGGCCTGCTGGGCTACAAGAGCTTTGCCGACAAGCAGCTGGAATCGCGCATGGCGGGCAACCCCGACGCCGTGTTCACGTTTTTGCGTGACCTGGCCGAACGCGCCAAGCCGTTCGCGCAAAAGGACGTGGCCGAGCTGCGTGAGTTCGCCAAGGCCAAGCTGGGCATGGACGACCTTGAGCCCTGGGACATGGCCTACGTGTCGGAAAAGCTGCGGACCGACCGCTATGACTATTCCGAGCAAGAGGTAAAGAAGTACTTTACCGAGCCGCGCGTGATCGCCGGCCTGTTCGAAGTCGTCGAAAAACTGTTTTCGGTCAAGCTGGAAACGGTGGATGCGCCCAAGTGGCATCCCACGGTACGGCCGGTGCGCATTTCGCGCGACGGCAAGCTGGTCGGCCATCTGTATTTCGACCTGTACGCCCGGTCGGGCAAACAGGGTGGCGCGTGGGTCGACCTGGACCGCAACCGCCGCCTGCGCAACAGCAGCGTGCAGACGCCGGTGGGCTTTTTGACCTGCAACTTTGCGGCGCCGGGGGAAAACCGTCCGTCCTTGCTCACGCACGACGACGTCATCACCCTGTTCCACGAAATGGGCCACGCCCTGCACCTGGTTCTGTCCGAAGTGGACGAACTTGGCGCCTCGCCGTTTTCCAGCGTCGAGTGGGACGCCATCGAACTGCCCTCGCAGTTCATGGAAAACTTCTGCTGGGAATGGCCTGTCGTGTCGCGCATGAGCGCCCACGTCGACACCGGCGAGGCGCTGCCTCGCGTGCTGTTCGACCGGATGCTTGCCGCGCGCAACTTCCAGGTCGGCCTGCAGACGGTGCGTCAGCTCGAATTTTCGCTCTTCGACATGACGCTGCATCACCAGACGACCGGCCTGAGCATCGAGCAGGTGCTTGCTGCGCAGCAGACCGTCCGTGATGAAGTCGCCGTGCTGTTCCCGCCGGCGTGGCACCGGTCGTCGCATTCGTTCTCGCACATCTTTGCGGGCGGATACGGCGCCGGATACTACAGCTACAAGTGGGCCGAGGTGCTGTCGGCTGACGCCTATGCCGCGTTCGAAGAGGCCGCCAAGGCCATCGAAAGCGCGGGTGGCGACACGCTGCTGCCGGCGGTGGGCGAACGGTTCCGGAAAGAGATCCTGGCGGTCGGCGGCAGCCGCCCGGCTATCGACTCCTTCCGCGCTTTCCGGGGCCGCGAGCCCAGCATCGACGCCCTGCTGCGTCACAGCGGCATGGTGGCTGAAACGAACTGACGGCTTGAGCGGGGACCCGGGCCAGGCCCGGGTCGGGTGCAGGCCGGCCAGATCCGACGCCCGCGCCGCAGGCTGAGGAGGTCGGCTCCGGCCGGCCTGCCATGTCGGCCTGCCCCCTCGGCTTGCCCTGTCCGCCTGCCCCGCCGGCCTGCCCTGTCAGGCCGCTTCCGCCCCGCTGGCGCCCACTCGCTGGGGCGCCATTACTGTCAGTTCAACGGCGATCAGCGCCTTGTCCAACAGTTCGGTCAAGCTGGCCTGTGTCCCCGCCGGGGCGATGGCGGCCTCGCCATACACCGCCACGAGCTCCTTGATGCTGGACGGCGTCGCCAGACATTGACGCGTCCGGGACCGCGCGGTGCCCGAGAACCGGAACCGCCGCAGGACGGCCTCAACGTCCCAGCCCTTGGGCATGAACACCCACTCCGTAAAACCCCGTTGCGACAGGCCGGTCAACACAAGCACTGGCACGTCCGTCGTACGCGTTTGCACCATACGCAACTCCCACAGTGCGCGGCCGCGTCAAGCAAATTGCCGGGCTTCCCGGCACGCCACGCACCGCATTTGCATTAGACGCAAATTATGAAGCAATACATTGCGTCACGCGCTTTGCGTGGTGAGCAAGCGACTTTGACAATGCGGGCATGCATATCGGGTACGCGATTCGTTCGACCCGCGAGCGCCTCGGGCTGACCCTCGAAGCCGTCGCGATGGAAGCTGGCTTTGACGCCGGCAATCTGTCGCGCATGGAGCGCGGCCAGCAAGCCGTGACCGTCGACCGCCTGGCGCAGGTGGCGACCGCCCTGCAGGTGCGCGTGTCGGACCTGTTCCTGCTGATTGAGTCGCCGTCCACTGAAGCCGAAAACCAGCTGCGCGACAGCGAGATCAACCGCTACGACGAAGAGATGCAGTCCGTGCGCCGCCTCTACAGCGCGCTGGACAGCCAGCATCGCCAGATTGCATTGCAGATGCTTCGTGGGCTGACCAAGGCACAGAAAGCCGCTGCCGAGCAGGCAGCCGCCAGCCGAGCCGCGAAGAAGACCGCCAGACGAAGCTGAGCGAGATCCCGCGGATGGCGGTCTGGCTATTCACGATCTGGCGCAACGCCCCGCGCCACGCCTCTGACTGGCCTCACACGGTTTGGCAGAGCACTATCCGGCCGGGGCACGTTGCGTCGCCCCGACCATTCACGCCGCGCATACAACAATGGCCGCCCCTCAGTCCATGCCGGGGCGGCCATTGTGTGTAGAGCCGATGCCGCTTACGCCTTGCGCGTCAGTTGCGAGATGTCGCGCACCGCGCCGCGGTCGGCAGACGTCGCCATCATGCCGTAGGCCTGCAGGGCCTGCGACACGATGCGTTCGCGGCCGACCGGCTTCCAGGCGTCGGCACCCAGGGCCGCCATCTCTTGACGGCGGTGCGCCAGGTCCGCATCGCTGACGCGCAGCTGGATCGTGCGGTTCGGGATGTCGATGTCGATCATGTCGCCTTCCTGCACGAGACCGATGTTGCCACCCTCGGCTGCCTCGGGCGATGCGTGACCGATCACGAGACCCGATGATCCGCCCGAGAAGCGGCCGTCGGTGAACAAGGCGCACGATTTGCCCAGGCCCTTGGACTTGATGTAGGACGTCGGGTACAGCATTTCCTGCATGCCGGGGCCGCCTTTGGGGCCTTCGTACGTGATGACGATGGCGTCGCCGGCCACGATCTGGTCACCCAGAATGGCTTCCACCGCAGCGTCCTGGCTGTGGAACACGCGGGCACGGCCGCTGAACTTCAGGATGCTTTCGTCCACGCCTGCCGTCTTCACGATGCAGCCATTCAGCGCCAGGTTGCCGTACAGCACAGCCAGGCCGCCGTCTTGCGAAAAGGCGTGCGCCTTGTCGCGAATGCAGCCGCCCGCACGGTCCACGTCCAGGGTGGCAAAACGCTTGTCCTGGCTGAACGCAACCTGGGTGGGCACGCCGCCCGGCGCGGCGCTGTACATGGAATGCACGGCCTCGTCCTTGGTGATCGTGATGTCGTAATTCTTGATCGCGTCGCCCAGCGTCCTGGAATGGACGGTATAGGTCGTCAGGTCGAGCAGGTCGGCACGCGACAGTTCACCCAGGATGGACATGATGCCGCCAGCGCGGTGCACGTCTTCCATGTGGTATTCCTGGGTCGCGGGCGCCACCTTGCACAGACACGGCACCTTGCGCGAAATGCGGTCGATATCGCTCATGGTGAAGTCGACGCCGGCTTCCTGCGCTGCGGCCAGCAAGTGCAGCACGGTGTTGGTGGATCCGCCCATCGACACGTCCAGCGCCATCACGTTTTCAAACGCCGCCTTGGACGCAATATTGCGCGGCAGGACGGTTTCATCATCCTGCTCGTAGTAACGCTTGCACAGGTCGACGACCAGGCGGCCGGCGCGCAGGAACAGCTGCTTGCGGTCGGCGTGCGTGGCCAGCAGCGAACCGTTGCCCGGCAGGGCCAGGCCCAGCGCTTCGGTCAGGCAGTTCATGGAGTTGGCCGTGAACATGCCCGAGCACGATCCGCACGTGGGACAGGCAGAGCGTTCGTAGTTTTCGACGTCTTCGTCGGACACCGAACTGTCGCCGGCCTTGATCATGGCGTCGATCAGATCGACCTTGATGACCTTCTGGCCCTTGACGGTGGTGTCGGCCGACGGGTGATAGGCCTCGATGACCTTGCCCGCTTCCATCGGACCGCCCGACACGAACACGACCGGGATATTCAGGCGCATGGCGGCCATCAGCATTCCGGGGGTGATCTTGTCGCAGTTCGAGATGCAGACCATGGCGTCGGCGCAATGCGCATTCACCATGTACTCAACCGAGTCGGCAATCAGCTCGCGCGACGGCAGCGAATACAGCATGCCGCCGTGGCCCATCGCAATGCCGTCATCGACGGCAATGGTGTTGAATTCCTTGGCGACGCCACCAGCAGCTTCGATCTCGCGCGCGACCATCTGGCCAAGGTCTTTCAAGTGCACGTGGCCCGGCACGAACTGGGTGAACGAGTTGACGACGGCCACGATCGGCTTGCCGAAATCGCCATCCTTCATACCGGTCGCGCGCCATAGTGCGCGAGCCCCGGCCATATTGCGTCCGTGGGTCGATGTGCGTGAACGGTATTGCGGCATAGCAATTCTCACAAGTTGGGTCTGGCGAACCAATAATTATAGGCTTGTTCGCCAAGACGCGCTGTCAGGCTGGCGCTGCCGCCTCGCGGGTTTCCCCGATGGACGCTTCGCTGGCTGATCCGATTCGCCGCGTCCCCGGCTCAAAGGCTGAACTGACGGCCGCAGGCGCCCCGCGATTCGCGCAGGCGCCCGGCGCGACTTCTGCGCTTCGCCCTGCCCATCCTCACCCTTGCCTAGCGCCGACGCACGATATGGCGCGCCGTTTATCTTGGTAAGCTTGCGCTCGACCGTATGCGGGCGCGTTGACGCGCTGACGGTCGGTCTGCTTGCCCATCACGCCTTGCGGTGTCTGTCCATGCCTTTGCCTGTCTTTTCCTTGCTCCGCGCCTGCGGGTCTTGCCACACCCGTCGCCCCGCCCGTCATGGCGCGCTGGCCGCCGTCCTGGCCGTTGTCCTGAGCGCCTGCGCGTCGGCCCCGCCGCGCGACATGGACACCATCGTGCCCCTGTCCGCCGAGACCCGCGCCGCGCTTCCGGCGGCCATGATGACGCAGCGCTATGTGCTGATGGGCGAAGTGCACGACAACCCGTTTGGCCACGCATGGCGCACGCAGGCGCTCACGCGCGCCATCGAGGCCGGCTGGCGCCCGGCTATCGCCATGGAGCAATTCGACACCCGCTTTCAGCCGCTGCTCGACCTGGCCATGGCGACCTGCACCGACGCCCCGTGCGTCATCGCCGCGGCGGTGCCGGGCAAGAGTGCATGGGAGTGGACCTATTACGAGCCCGTCATCGACCTGGCCCTGAAGTACAAGCTGCCGCTGCGCGCCGCCAACCTGTCGCGCGCCGACGCCGCCAAGGTCGTACGCGGCGGCCTGTCGGCGGTGTTCACGGGCGCCCAGCTGCGCGACATGGGCCTGGCCGTGCCCCCGCACGCGGAACTGATGGCCGCCCAGGAACAGGCCGTGGCTGACGGACACTGCGGCATGCTGCCGCCCACCCTGCACGCGCCCATGGCCACCGCCCAGATCGCCCGCGACGCCGTCATGGCCGACGTCATGCGCGCCGCCGCGGGCCCGGTTGTGCTGCTGGCCGGCAACGGCCACGTCCGCAAAGACATCGGCGTTCCGCAATGGCTGGGCGCGCCCTCCCTGTCCATCGGCTTCATCGAAGGCCGCGCCACCACCGGCGCCTACGACCAGGCCGAAGGCATGATGCCCATCGCCCGCCCCGACCCCTGCGAAGCCGTCAAATCCCTCGCCACCCCCGCACCCGGCAACCCACCGCTCGACCCCGGCGCGTCCACTCCCCCACACACCAACGAAATCGTCCGCACCACCGACGACCCCCCCTCACCCGCCGCCACCCCCCTGGACCTCAACCGCGCCAACCGAGCCATCCACTAAGCCCGCTCGCCCCCGGCCCAGGACCCCACAACGCCCCAGCCCAACCCGCCCCCCCAGCGACCAAAAAAAACGCGGACTCTCGTCCGCGTTCTGCCTTCCATTCACCGCACCCCCAAAGCCCCGCCCTTCCAGTACGCAGCCAACCCACTCCACCCGTCCACCCGCACCACCCCGGAGCGAGGCGCCCGCACCAAGAGCGTTCAAACCAGGGGCACAGTGGATCTGGCTCCGCCAGTCCACCAGTGCCGCCCCCTGGGGGAGGCGCAAAGCGCCATGGGGGGGGCTAAATCCAGGGCACAGTGGATCTGGCTCCGCCAGTCCACCAGTGCCGCCCCCTGGGGGGAGGCGCGAAGCGCCTAGGGGGGGATTACTTCCACACATCCCGCGCAATATCCACCGTCAGCTGCAGCTTCGCCCACTGCTCGCTCTCGGCCAGATCATTGCCTTCTTCCGTCGACGCGAATCCGCACTGCGGGCTCAGGCACAGCTGATCCAGCGAGACATACTTGGCCGCTTCGTCGATGCGCGCCTTGACGTTGTCGGCGTTTTCCAGCTCGCCGGTCTTGGTCGTGACCAAACCCAGCACCACGTTCTGGGTACCCGGCTTCACGAACCGCAGCGGCTCGAAGCCACCGGCACGCGCGCTGTCGTATTCCAGGAAATAGCCGTCGATGTTCAGCTCGCCGAACAAGGTCTCGGCCACCGGCTCGTAGCCGCCTTCCGAAATCCACGTCGACCGGAAATTGCCGCGGCAGATATGCATGGAAATTGTCATGTCGCTGGGCCGGTCGGCGATCGCGTGGTTGATCATCTTGGCGTAGATGCGCGCAAAGGTATCGGGATCTTCACCACGCTGGCGCACCAGGTTCTTCTGTTCTTCGGAGCACAGGTAGGCCCACACCGTGTCGTCCAGCTGCAGATACCGGCAGCCCGCGTCGGCAAACGCGTGCACGACCTTGCGATAGGCCTCAGCCAGGTCGTCGAAGAACGCTTCCATGTCCGGGTAGACGGTCTTGTCGATCGCGTTGCGGCCGCCGCGAAAGTGCAGCAGGCTGGGGCTCGGGATCGTCATCTTCGGCATGGCCTTCGCGTTCGCTTTGAGGAACTTGAAGTGCTCGATCATGGGGTGCGACGTGAAGCCGAGCTTGCCGGTGACCTTGACGCTGCGCGCCTTGGTCTGCACGCCATTGAACTGGATGCCCTGGATCGATTCGTAGCCCTCGACGCCGTCCAGGCCTTCCAGGAAGTCGAAGTGCCACCACGAGCGGCGGAATTCGCCATCGGTCACCGCTTCCAGACCGATCTCTTCCTGCCTGGCAATGACCTTCTGGATCTCGCGATCCTCGATCTCACGCAGGCCATCGGCCGACAGCTCGCCGGCCAGGCGGCTGGCGCGGGCGGCCTTGAGCGCGGCGGGCCGCAGCAGGCTGCCGACGGTGTCGGCGCGGAAGGGGGGAACGGTCTTGTGCATCCTGGTTTTCCTTATTCGTTGGAGTGACGCTGCCGGTCACTGCAACCGGCAGCGGCAAGCCCAGGAGTTTACCTGCTGGCAGGCGCGAATTACTTGCCTTTGGCTGCGCCTTCGTTGGGCCAGAACAGGGTCAGGTTGGCCGACGCATCGTTGGCGATCGACACCTTCTGGCTTTGCACCTTGCCCTGGTAGGTTGCCGTCAGCAGGTAATCGCCGGGAGGCAGCTTGGCAAAGAATTGCGGGCCTTCGGCGCGCGCTTCGATCACCTTGTCGCCCTGGCGCGCCGGGGTCAGCCGCAACTGGACGCCTTCCAGGTATTCGCCGCCAGCTTGGGCCATGGTCAGATGGAAGTTGTAGCGGGCGCGCACTTCGTTGAGCTGGGCGCGCTCTTCGTCGCCAACGCCGCCCGACACATACTCGATGGCGCCGGCGCGCTTGGGTTCGAGCGCCTGGGCGGGCATCACGCCCCAAAGAACGGCGGTCGTGGCGAGCACCAGCGAGATGCGCAGTGTCATGGTCATGAAAGTTGTCCTGGACTTCGAAAAGCCGACATCGTACGGCCCGGCCACGCCGCCACCATGCTGACGACACACCCTCTTGCACTTGATGCGCGGCTGCAATCAAGCCTGACGCCAAGGTAAAACGCCGCGGCGGCGCACCGATGGCGTCCCGGATCCTGCGCCCTCGCAACACCGGGGAAAACCGCAGTAAGCATGCACTCCTCGCAGCACGCTATCATTTGTCAAAACATGGGCGAACGACGTGATAACGACACTCTGGATGATCTGGGCCGTACTGGCCGTCCTCGGATTCATAGGAACCATGCGCATGGAGCGCAGCGCGGTCAAGGTCGATGGCGCGGCCGGCTGGCTGACCTTCGGCTGGTTCGGCGTGTTCATCCTGTGGGGCATTCCGTTCATGGCGCTGCTCACCCTCGGAATCTGGCTCAGCCGGACGCTGCTGTGATGCGCGTCGTCGCACGCTGCCCCGGCTGATTGCCTGCCATGTCACGCATTCCTTCCGAACTCGAGATCGACGCCGCCCTGGCCCACCGCAGGCGGCTGCAGGCCGTGCGCCTGACCGGCATGCTCGACTCGCCCAGAGACGAGCGTTTCGACCGCCTGACCCGGCTGGCCGCCAAGCTGATCGACGTGCCGGCCACCTTCATCTCCTTCATTGACGAAGACCGCGACTTCTTCAAAAGCAGCTTTTGGGTGGAGCCGCCCGTGCATGACGTGCGCCAGGTCGAAGGGCGCACCTTCTGTCACTACGGCCTGGTGTCGGCCGGCCCGCTGGTGGTCGACAACGTGGTCGATCACCCGGAGTTCCAGGCCATTCCCCTGATCGAGGTGCTGGGCGTGCGGGCCTATCTTGGCGTGCCGCTGATCACCGACGACGGCATGCACCTGGGCAGCTTCTGCGCCATTGATATGCGAGGCCGGCGCTGGACGCAGCGCGATATCGAGATCCTGAGCGAACTGGCCCATTCCACCCTGCGGGAAATCTCGCTGCAGCAGGCCTTGCAGGATGTGGCACGCAACCTGGAAGCCGCCAAGGAAGCGGTGCGCAAACACGAAGAACTGGTGGCGACCATCGCGCACGAGCTGCTCGGGCCGCTGCAGATCGTGACCTTTTCAGCCGAGTCCCTGCTGCTGGGCGACCTGACTCCGGCGCAGCGCACATCGCTGACGCGCGTGTCGACAGCGGGCGACGGCATGGCAGAACGGATCAAAAGCCTGACCGGTGCGGCGTCGCGCACCCTGTCGGGCCTGGTCCTGAAGGACGTGTCGGTCGAAGACCTGCTGTCGCGCGCGACCTCCATGATGGCGGCGATTGCGGACCGCAAGCAGGTCAGGCTGGTCTTCGAGGTCGAACCTGGACTGCCGAATATCCGGGTGGACCTGGCGCGACTGCTGCGCATCCTGGGCGCCCTGATCGGCAATGCGGTCAAGTTCGGGCCCGCCAACACCACCGTGCGCATCACGGCGGAACGCCACTACGACATGATCAGTTTTTCCGTGATCGATCACGGCATGGGCATTCCGGAAGACCAGTTGCCGCATGTGTTCGACCGCTTGCGGCAGCCGGGTGCCGATCCCGGACAGGCGCCCGGCGTGGGCCTGGGTCTGGCGATTGCCAAGGAACTGGTCGAAGCGCATGGGGGCACCCTGTCCGCCAGCAGCACCCACGGCAAGGGCAGCGTCTTCAGCTTCACCCTGCCAACGGATGGCGACGATCAGGCCTGAGCCGCTGGCTTGCAGACCCTCCCTTGCAAACCCTCGCTTGCACCGCCCTGCTCAAGCCCCTGCCCTGCTTACGCCGCCGCCCGTCTCGGCCACCACCGCTGCCCGAACTGGCTCACCAGCAGGCCGCCCAGCACCGCAAGGGTCCCAATCCACTGCGCCGGCCCCAGCCGCTCATCGAACACAAGGGCAGCCGTGATCAGCCCCACCACAGGCACCAGCAGCGAGAACGGCGCGATGCGGCTGGTGGGATGCCGTTTCAGCAGCCGTGCCCACAGGCTGTAGGCGGTCAGCGTCGCCAGGCAAGCCAGGTAGCTGACCGCGGCAAATTCCTTCCATCCCGCGTTCGACAAGGCCGCAAAGGTGTGGTCGGCGCCTTCCAGCCAGAACGCCAGCAGAAAGAACGGCACGACAGGGACAAGGCTGCTCCATACGATCAGCGCAAACGAGTCATAGACCGGCGCGGCGCGTCCGGTAAAGCGGATCACGACGTTCGACAATGACCACATCAGCGCCGCCCCCACCGTCAGCAGAAAGCCGAGCAAGGTCATGTCGCCAGGCCGGCCGCCCGCCGAGGTGGCGATGCAGCCCAGTCCCACCGCGGCAATGGCCAGCCCCAGCCACTGGCACGCGTGCGGCCGCTCGTGCAGCAGCACGCCTGCCAGGATCATCGTAAAGAACGCCTGGGTCTGCAGGACCAGCGATGCCATGCCCGCCGGCATCCCAACGTTGATCGCGGTGAACATCAGTCCGAACTGGCCCAGCCCCTGCGTCAGCCCGTAGATCACCACGAACCGCACGGGCACCTTGGGCGGTTTGATAAAGAGCAGCAGGGGCAAGGAGGCCATGCTGAATCGCAAGGCGCCCAGCAGCATGGGGCTCAACCCCTGCACGCCAAACTTCATGACCACGAAGTTCAGCCCCCAGATGACGACCACCAGCAAGGCGCACAGGTATTCGCTTGGAGTGAGTCCGGCGCGCGTCATGCCACCACCCTGGACACGCAAGGCCGCGGGCTGCGGCAGGAATAGCGGCAAGACGGGGTCAGGAGCATGGCGGGCACGGATGGGCTGCGGGGACGCCCACTATATCGTCCCCAGGCCTAGGTGGCTTCCTTTGCTTCCTGTCCTTGTGGCCCGTTTTTCATGACCCCTCGAATATTCAGCGCCGCCAGGCTCACCTGCAGCACGATCAGCGCCCAGGCCGACGTGTGCACGCCCCACACGATCCACAGCACATTGCTGAGCAGGAACAGCCAGAATCCCCAGTTGCGTTTGTGCTTGGACAAGGACGCCACCAGGTAGGCCGCCAGCACAGATACCACCATGGCGGGCCATTGCATCAAGTCGATCAGATCGTTCATCCAGCCTTCCTTCCCCATATCGTGATGACGGCTTCGAGCAAGCGGCATACCCAGGCAAAAATACCAGGATAAAAATACCAGGACGAAAAAAAACCGGGACACCCCGAAGGATGTCCCGGTCTTCACGAGCCAGACGGCGATCAGGCCTTGACGGTATCCGCCACGTCCTTGAAGTCGGCGATCTGGTCGAAGTTCATGTAGCTGTAGATCGTCTTTTCATGGGCGCCCAGAATGCCGGTGCCTTCCATGTACTCCTCGCGGGTCGGGATCCGGCCCAGACGCGAGCAGATGGCCGCCAGTTCAGCCGAACCCAGGTACACGAACGTGTTCTTGCCCAGGCGGTTCGGGAAATTGCGAGTGCTGGTCGACATGACAGTCGCGCCTTCGCGCACCTGTGCCTGGTTACCCATGCACAGCGAGCAGCCCGGGGGTTCCATCCGCGCGCCGGCCGCGCCCAGGGTACCGTAGTGCCCTTCTTCGGTCAGTTGCTTCTGGTCCATCTTGGTAGGCGGGGCCACCCACAGCTTGACCGGAATGTCGCGCTTGCCTTCGAGCAGCTTGGACGCGGCACGGAAGTGACCGATGTTCGTCATGCAGCTGCCGATGAACACTTCGTCGATCTTGGCGCCGGCGACTTCCGACAGCGTCTTCACGTCGTCGGGGTCGTTCGGGCAGGCCACCAGCGGCTCGTGCACGTCGGCCAGATCGATCTCGATCACGGCGGCGTATTCGGCGTCGGGGTCGGCCTTCATCAGCTTGGGATCGGCCAGCCAGGCTTCCATGGCGGCGATACGGCGGGCGATCGAACGCTTGTCGTCGTAGCCGCTGGCGATCATCCACTTCAACAGCGTGATGTTGCTGTTGATGTATTCGATGATCGGTTCCTTGTTCAGGTGCACCGTGCAACCGGCGGCCGAACGTTCTGCCGACGCGTCCGACAGCTCGAATGCCTGTTCGACCTTCAGGTCAGGCAGGCCTTCGATTTCCAGGATGCGACCCGAGAAGATGTTCTTCTTGTTCGACTTGTCGACGGTCAGCAGGCCAGCCTTGATCGCGTAGTAGGGAATCGCGCTGACCAGGTCACGCAGGGTGACGCCCGGCTGCAGCTTGCCCTTGAAACGGACCAGGACCGATTCGGGCATGTCGAGCGGCATGACGCCGGTCGCGGCCGCGAAGGCCACCAGGCCCGAACCTGCCGGGAAGCTGATGCCGATCGGGAAACGGGTGTGCGAGTCGCCGCCGGTGCCCACGGTATCGGGCAGCAGCATGCGGTTCAGCCACGAGTGGATCACGCCGTCGCCCGGACGCAGCGAGATGCCGCCGCGGTTGCTCATGAACGCTGGCAGGCTGTGGTGCGTCTTGACATCCACGGGCTTCGGGTACGCCGACGTGTGGCAGAAGGATTGCATCACGAGATCGGACGAGAAGCCCAGGCAGGCCAAATCCTTCAGTTCGTCGCGGGTCATGGGGCCGGTGGTGTCCTGGCTGCCGACCGACGTCATCAGCGGTTCGCAGTAGGTACCCGGACGCACGCCCTTGCCTTCCGGCATGCCGACAGCACGGCCGACCATCTTCTGGGCGAGCGTGTAGCCCTTGCCGGTGTCGGCGGGCTCGGTCGGCAGGCGGAACAGGGTCGACGGGGGCAGACCCAGCGCTTCGCGCGCCTTGGCGGTCAGGCCGCGGCCCACGATCAGCGGAATGCGGCCACCGGCGCGCACTTCGTCGAACAGGACGTCGGACTTCATCGAGAATTCGGCAATGACCTGACCGTTCTTCAGAGCCTTGCCTTCATACGGACGCAGCTCGACCACGTCACCCATGTCCATCTGGGACACGTCGAGTTCGATCGGCAGTGCGCCGGCGTCTTCCATCGTGTTGTAGAAGATCGGGGCGATCTTGTTGCCGAGACAGACGCCGCCGAAACGCTTGTTCGGGACGAAGGGAATGTCTTCACCGGTGAACCACAGCACCGAGTTGGTCGCGGACTTGCGCGACGAGCCCGTGCCGACCACGTCACCCACGTAGGCAACCAGGTTGCCCCGCGCGCGCATGTCTTGCAGGAACTTGATCGGGCCGATCTTGCCGGCTTCCTGCGGCTCGATACCAGGACGCGGGTTTTTCAGCATCGCCAGGGCGTGCAGCGGGATGTCCGGACGGCTCCACGCGTCGGGCGCGGGCGACAGGTCGTCGGTGTTGGTCTCGCCCGTCACCTTGAACACGGTCACGGTCAGGCTTTCGGGGACTTCGGGGCGGCTGGTGAACCATTCGCCGTCGGCCCAGCTTTGCAGCACGGCCTTGGCGTTGGCGTTGCCCTGGTCAGCCTTTTCCTTCACGTCGTGGAAGGCGTCGAACATGAGCAGGGTCTTTTTCAGGCCTTCGGCAGCGATGGCGCCGACCGACGAGTCATCCAGCAGTTCGACCAGCGGGCCAATGTTGTAGCCGCCCAGCATGGTGCCGAGCAGTTGCGTGGCTTTGGCGCGGTCGATGAGCGGACAAGCTTCCGAGCCCAGGGCCACGGCGGCCAGGTACGATGCCTTGACCTTGGCGGCGTCGTCGACGCCGGCCGGCACACGGTGCGTGAGCAGGTCGACCAGGTATTCACCCTCGCCTGCGGGCGGCTGCTTGAGCAGCTCGATCAGGTCGGCGGTTTGTTGTGCCGACAGAGGCAGCGGAGGAATACCGAGTGCAGCGCGCTCGGCAACGTGTTGGCGATAGGATTCAAGCATGACCGGGTCCCGTAGTGTGAGGGAATAGGAACGAACCCGGGAATTGTAGACCCACGCGCCGGAATGATCAAACGTCTTATATCTTATATAAGACATAAGGGGTATCCCGGGCGCCAGGTCCGGTCATGCTTGCGGAGGACTCAGCGCGGATCGGTCTCCAGCAGCATCTGCACCAGATCCTTCAAGTCGCGGCGCAGATCCTTGACACCGTCATGCAATTCCAAAGTCTCTTCGTTCATATACCGCTTGCGGTTGACCTCGAGCTGGATGCTGTGACGATGTTCTTCCGGCTTGCCATAGCGGCGCACCAGTTCCACACCCTTGTACGGGTAGTTGTATTCGACGCTGTAGCCGCGCTCGCGCAGGAAGGCGGCAACCTTCTGCGACAGTTCCGGCGACGCGGTGCTGCCGTCGCGATCGCCCACGACGAAATCGGCATGCACCAGGCCTGGCAGGTCGGTCGCATGGCTGCCGGCCACCGCCGGCATCGAATGGCAATTGAGGTGGATGCTGTAGCCATGCCGCGCGTGCGCTGCATCGATCGCTGAAGACACCGCCTCGTGATAGGGCTTCCAGCAGCGGGCGATCCGTTGCTGGATTTCCTGCACGCCCAGCAGCCGGTTGTAGATCGGAATGCCTTCGTCGGTGTATTTCCAGATCAGGCCCTTGCCCAGGCGCACCTTGGAGAGCACGTCGGGATCGGTTTCCACCGGATCGGGCCACGCGCCATCGAGCAGGCCGACGTCCAGTTCGGTCGTGTTGCGGTTGGCGTCCAGGTAGCTGCGCGGAAAGTGCGCCTCGACCCAGGCCACGCCCAGGTCGGCCGCAAAGTCGTACAGCTTTTCGACGTGCGTGTCTTCGGCGCGCCGCAGGATCGCGGGGTCGCACACGAAACGGAAGTCGTCGGGATAGAAGGTGCCGCTGTGCGGCGAGTCCAGCACCACGGGCGTGCTGCCCGCAAACGACGACAGCAGGGCTTCGCCCGGCGCCGACGTCGCGGAAGGGTATCGGCTATTGATGATACGGAGAACGGTACTCATGGGTCACCTCGGTCATCAGTCCAGCTGGATTTTCGCGAACTGGCTGATCTTTTGCATCTTGGCCATTTCATCGTGGATCTGTTTCGTGAATTCGGCAGGCGTCGTGCCCGACGCGTACAGGCCCAGGCCGGCCAGGCGCTCCCGCACCGGCGCTTCTTTCAGTGCCGTTGCCACCGCCTGCTGCATGCGGTTGACCGCGGCCGCGGGCGTGCCGGCCGGTGCGACCAGACCGAACCACGACGGATCGTTGTTCGACTGCATGCCGCGCTCACCATAGGTGGGCACGTCGGGCAGCACGTCAAGACGAGAGTCCCACGACACCGCCAGGGCGCGCAGCTTGCCCGCCTTGATGTGCGGCAGCGATGCGGCCACCTGGTCGAAGTAGGCCAGCACCTGGCCGCCCAGCAGGTCGTTGATCGCGGGGCCCGCGCCGCGGTAAGGAATGTGGACCATGTCGGTGCCGGTGGTGCTCTTGAACAGTTCGGCCCACATGTGGCTGATGGTGCCGTTGCCCGGCGTGGCGTAGGTGACCTTGCCCGGGTTGGCTTTCAGGTAGGCAATGAACTGCTCCAGCGTCTGAACCGGCACGCTCGGATTCACGACCAGCACGCCCGGGGCACGAACCATCTCGGTGACGGGAGCAAAGTCCTTGATCGGGTCATAGGGCAGCGTCTTGTAGACAGCCGGGTTGACGCCATGCGTGGATAGCGTCGCAACGCCAAAGGTCGAGCCGTCGGCCGCGGCGCGCGCCACTTCGGCCATGCCAATGGAGCCGCCCGCACCGGCGCGGTTTTCCACGACGACTGTCGTCTGCAATACACGGCCCACGGCTTCCCCGATGATGCGGCCAGTAATGTCAGTGGCGCCAGCCGGAGGGAAAGGCACGATCAGCCGTATCGGTTTACCTTGAGCCTTGACCATTCCAGGAAGGAAAGAAACGGCGGCAGTCGTGGCAATGAAAGTGCGGCGATCCATGGACTTCTCCTTGACGATTTGGGGCAGCTTGCTTGGACTCAAACTAGTCCGGACAATACCCAGTTTACGCGAAAGGGCATTCTGATAACATTCCGATCTGGAATGTTTTGATGGAATCACCATGCGACGTTTGCGCCCTCCCCTGCACCTGCTGCGCACGTTCTCTACCGTCGCGCGATTCGGCAGCATTTCCCGCGCGGCCGAGGCGCTGCACGTGACCCAGGGCGCCGTCAGCAAGCAGATCCAGGAACTGGAACGCTGGATAGATGTGCCGCTGTTCGAACGGGCGCGCAAGCGGCTGTCCTTGACCCCGGCCGGCGAGCGCTATCACACGGTCATCCGGCCGCTGCTGGCGCAACTCGAGGCCGCCACGCTCGACCTGATCACGAGCGGCGACGGCGGTGGCGCGCTGCATCTGTCCACCCTGCCCACCTTTGGGGCCAAGTGGCTGATTCCGCGGCTGCCCGACTTTCAGCAGCGTCACCCGCAGGTCGCCCTGCACTTCGTGCCGTACGTGCACGGCTACGATTTCACGCGGCCGGACCTGGATTGTTCGATCCTGTTTGGCGAAGGGCACTGGCCCGATGCACATGCCCATTACCTGGCGGGCAGTGACGTGGTGCTGATCGCGCCGCCCGCCGGGCTGGGCCTGCCGGCAATCGAGTCGCCCGACGACGTCAGCCGGCACACCTTGCTGCAGCATGTCAGCGTGCCGCAGGCGTGGCTGCAATGGAGCGAGACGCATGCGGTGCACACGATCGACCCCTTGACCGGACCGCAGTTCGACCAGTTCCACACGCTGATCCGCGCGGTCATGGTCGGGATGGGGCTCGCGCTGGTGCCACGCTGCCTGGTGCAGGATGAAATCACGGCCGGCCTGGTCTGCGCGCCGGCGGACATGAGCTATCGCAGCAATGCAGGGTACTGGTTCTGCTATCCGGAAGCGCGGGCGAACCAGGCGACGCTGACGCGGTTCAAGGAATGGCTGGTGGCCGCGGCGGTGGGGGCCGATCAGTAGCGCGGCACGACAATCGCGACCTGCTCCGCCGGCGGGGTATTCCGGCTGCGGCCACAGCGCACGATCCCGTCGATCATCACCATGCCCACGCCCGGGATGTCGCCCAGCTCGACGCTTTCCAGCAGCGTCTTGCCCGCCGAATGTTGCGCGCGATCCATGAAGACAAAGTCCGCTGGGCGACCCACTTCGATCAGGCCCTGACGCAGATTGCGCATCCGCGCCGTGTTGCCCGTCGCAAAGCCAAAGGCGATTTCGGCCGGGATGTCGGCCATGCTCGATATCAGCGCCACCATGCGCAGGATGCCCAGCGGCTGCACGCCCGACCCGGCCGGGCCATCGGTCCCCAGGATCACGCGGTGCGGGCACTTCAATTCCACCGCGTGCCTGGCGGTCAGGATCGCGATACGTTCGTTGCCGTTGTGAACGATCTCGAGCGCGCGGGTCGACCGCTCGCACAGTTCACAGACATGTTTGTATGGCAGCGCGGTGTGGCCGCCGTTCACATGGCCGATCACGTCGGCATCGGCTTCGAGCACGACGTCGGAATCGATCAGGCCCGACCCCGGAATGGACGGTCCGCCTGTGTGGATGGTGCTCTGGATGCCGTACTTGCGCGCCCAGGCCACCATCGGTCCGGCTTCGTATCCGGCCTTGACGGTGCCCAGGCCGACTTCACGGAGCAGTGTCACACCGGCGTCGGCCAGGTCCTTGAAGTCCTGTTCGACCATGCCCTGTTCCAGGATGGGCGCACCGGCCAGCACCTTGACTCCGCCCCCCACGCCCGCACCGCGCATGCCCTCGAAGGAACGCTGCGCGGTGATCGCCAGCGCTTTGAGGCCGACGATATCCCTGGGCCGGCCGGGCAAGTGCACCTCGCCGGCCGAAATCATGGTGGTGACGCCGCCGTGCAGGCTTGACTCGATCCACCCCAGCTGCCCCTGGCGCGGTGTCCAGTCGCCAAAGACCGGATGCACGTGCGAGTCGATCAGGCCCGGCGCCAGCGCGGTCCCGCGGCAATCGATCACCGTGGCGGCGCCATCGATGTCGCCATCGGACGCGTCGCCGATCGCGACGATGATGCCGTCATCGACCACCACGGTGCTTGCGTCCAGGATGGGTTGGTCGATGTCGCCCGACAGCAGCAGGCCGATGTTCCGGATCACTACCTTGCCGGACTTGCCCGACACACTTTCCATTGCCATTGTCTGCTCTCCCGTGCCGTGCGTGACGTGCCCTGCCTCAAACCGACAGGTAGGCCCGCCGTACGGCGTCGTTGGCCGCCAGTTCCTCCATCGTGCCCTGATAGCGGATATGGCCGTTCTCAAGCACGTAGGCGCGGTCGCTCACCAGTTCCGCAAAGTGCATGTTCTGTTCGGACAGCAGGATGGACATGCCTTCGCGTTTGAGCGCGATGATCATGTTGGCCATCTGCTCCACGATCACCGGCGCCACGCCTTCGGACGGTTCATCGAGCAGCACCAGGTAGGGATTGCCCATCAGCGTGCGCGACACGGTCAGCATCTGCTGCTCGCCGCCGCTCATCTGGCCACCCGGCCGGTTCGGCATTTCGCCCAGGTTCGGGAACAGCTTGAACAGCTTTTCAGGGGTCCATTCCACGGCATCCGCCCGGGCGGGCTGCTTGCCGATTTCCAGATTTTCGAGCACGCTCAATTCGGTGAACACGCGGCGGTCTTCGGGCACGAAGCCCATGCCCAGCCGCGCGATCTGATAGGGCTTGCTCTTGGCCACCGACTGGCCCAGGAAGTCGACTTCGCCGCGGCTGCGGTCCAGCAGGCCCATCACGGCCTTCATGGTGGTCGACTTGCCGGCCCCGTTGCGGCCCATCAGGGCCACCACTTCGCCGCGGCGCACTTCCAGGCCGACATCGAACAGGATGTGCGCGCGGCCGTAGAAGGCGTTCAGGTTCTGTACCTTCAGCAGTACGTCGCTCATGCATGTGCTCCGGCGGTCGTCAGGTCGGGCGCCTTGGCCTCGAAGGTTTTTCCGGTGCCGAAATAGACTTCGCGCACCTTGGGGTGGTTGCGGATCGTTTCGCCATCGCCTTCCGCGATCAACTGGCCGCGGGCCAGCACGATCATGCGGTCGGCATAGGCAAACACCACGTCCATGCTGTGCTCGGTAAAGAGCACCGACAGGTTGCGTTCCACCACCAGTTTCTTGGTCAGCGCCATCAGCGCGTTGCGCTCGTTGGGCGCCATCCCTGCGGTCGGCTCGTCCATCAGCAGCAGCTTGGGCTGGTTGGCCAGTGCAATGGCCAGCTCGACCCGCTTGACGTCGCCATAGGCCAGCACGCCGCAGGACCGCTCGGCCTGGCTGGCCATGTCGACCTGGGCCAGCAGCGCCATGGCTTCATCGCGATAGAACGACGCCGCCGGCCGCCACAGATGCGACAGCTTGCGCTCGAACGACATCAAGGCCATCTGCACGTTTTCGACCACGGTCATGGAACTGAACGTGGCGGCGATCTGGAAGGTCCGCCCCACGCCGAGCCGCCAGATGTTGCGCGGCTTCATGCCGATCAGTTCCTGCCCGTCGAGCAGGATCGAACCGCTGTTGGGCTTGAGCTGCCCGTTGACCATGTTGAAGCAGGTCGACTTGCCGGCGCCGTTGGGGCCCAGCAGCGCGAGCAACTGGCCGCGCGGCAGATCGAAGGACACGTTGTCGGCGGCCTTGACGCCGCCGAAGGACTTGGTCAGGTTCTTGACTTGGAGCAAGCTCATACCGCCTCCCGCAGCGCGGCTGGATCGGTGACGGTGACCGTGACCGGTTTGGTGCCGGGCGCGCCGCCGTCGTGTTTGTCGCCGCGCTGGAACACGCTGCGAAGGAAGCCGACGATGCCGAGCGGGAACGCCAGCACCAGGGCCAGCACGGCCAGGCCCAGAATCGCGCGCCAGTATTCGGTTTCGCGGGCAATTGTGTCATGCAGCCAGGTAAAGACGGAGGCCCCGACGATGGGACCGGCCAGCGTCTGCACGCCGCCCAGCAGCACCATCACCAGGCCATCGATGGACCGGCTGACACTGATGGCTTCGGGCGAGATGCTGCCCTTCGAAAACGCGAACAGCGAACCGGCCAGACCGCAGAACATGCCGGCCACCACAAAAGCCATCCACTGCACCTGCTTGACGTCGATCCCGATCGAATCGGCACGCAGCGGCGAATCCCGGCCCGCGCGCATGGCATAGCCGAAGGGCGAGAACAACGCCCGGCGCAGCAGCCACACTCCGGCCACGCACATCACCAGTGTCAGGTAGTAATAGGCCACCGGCGACGACAGCCAGGCCGCGGGCCAGATGCCCACCAGGCCGTTGCTGCCGCCCGTGAACGCATCCCACTGGTAGATGATCGACCACACGATCTGCGCAAAGGCCAGCGTCAGCATCGCCAGATAGACCCCCGACAGGCGCACGCAGAACCAGCCGAATACCAGGGCGCCGACCGCCGCCACCAGGGGCGCCAGCATCAGCGCGGCTTCCATGGGCAGGCCCACGGACTTGAACAGCAGCGCCGCGCCATAGGCGCCCAGGCCGAAGTACGCCGCATGTCCGAAGGAATGCATGCCGCCCGGGCCCATGATGAAGTGCAGGCTGGCAGCGAACAGCACGGCCACCAGGATTTCGACCAGCAACACCGTCAGGTAGGGGAATGCGGCGGCCAGCAGGGGCACGGCCACCAGGGCGGCAATGACCACGATGAACAGCGCTTGCACGGCCTTGCTGGTCGGGCGCAGCGGATCTTCCACGCCCGACACATTGCGCGACAGGGCAAGCGGCTTTCCGAGCAGACCCCACGGGCGTACCACCAGGATGAAGGCCATGACCAGGAATTCGGCCACCAGGGTCAGCTTCGACAGCGAAAACACCACGCCAAAGATCTGTACCTGCCCGATGGCGATACACAGCGCCTTGATCTCCGCGATCAGCAGCGCCGCCAGGAAGGCGCCCGGGATCGAGCCCATGCCGCCCACGACCACCACCACGAAGGCGCTGCCGATGGCTTCCAGATCCATGGCCAGGTTGGCGGGCATGCGCGGACCCTGCAGGGCGCCGCCCAGGCCGGCCAGGAAGGAACCCAGCGCGAACACGCCGGTGAACAGCCAGGCCTGGTTGATGCCCAGTGCGCCGACCATCTCGCGATCCTGCGTTGCTGCGCGGATCAGCTTGCCCCAGCGGGTGCGGGTCAGGGCCAGCCACAGAATGCCCAGCACCAGCGGACCGATGAAGATCAGGGCGAGGTCATACTGGGGAACACGTCGGCCCAGGATTTCGACCGAGCCCGTCAGGCCGGGCGCGCGCGGACCGAACAGGTCCTCGGCGCCCCAGATATACAAAGCCACGTCCTTGAGCACCAGCACGACGGCAAAGGTGGCAAGGAGCTGGAACAGCTCGGGCGCATGGTAGATGCGCCGCAAGACCAGAATTTCGATGAGCGCGCCGATCAGGGCGACGGCCAGCGCGGCCAGGACGACCGAGGCCCAGAAACCGAGGCCGGTGCCGCCCATCATCCCGACGATGGTGTAAGCGATGTAGATCCCGAACATGTAGAACGAACCATGCGCGAAATTGACGATACGCGTCACGCCGAAGATCAGCGACAGGCCCGCTGCGACCATGAACATGGCCGATGCGTCGGCCAGGCCGTTCAGCATTTGGACAAATAAGCTTGAGAAAGTCATGCGCGTGCCATCCAGCAAGAAGCAGGGGGCGCGCCGCGGTCACGATTGAACCGGACCGGGCGCCCCATTTACAGTGGAACCGCCCTGACTTCAGTCCGCAGGACGCAGTTTCTTCACTTCGGCATCGCTCAATTGAACCGATGCGCCGTCGACGTACTTGTAGTCGACCATGATGCCCTTGCCGTCCTTGACGTCGGTGCGGCCCACATAGGCGCCCATCGTCGACTGGTTATCCTGCGCGCGATAGGTGATGTTGCCCATCGGCGTCGGCACGACCAGGCCCTTGAACGCCTGGACCATCTTTTCGGTATCGCTGCTGCCGGCTTTCTTCAGGCCCGCGGCCAGCGACATGACCGAGCTGTAGCCCACCACCGAGCCCAGACGCGGATAGTCGTTGAACTTCTTGCGGAAGGCGTCGACGAACTTCTTGTTTTCGGGCGTGGTGATCGAATACCAGGGGTAGCCGGTCACGATCCAGTTCTTGGGCGCTTCGTCTTTCAGCGGATCCAGGTATTCCGGTTCGCCGGTCAGCAGCGACACGACCTGGCGATTTTCGAACAGACCGCGGGTGTTGCCTTCGCGCACGAAGCGGCCCAGGTCGGCGCCAAACAGCGTGTTGAAGATTGCGTCGGGCTTGGCATCGGCCAGCGCCTGCGTGACCGCGCCGGCATCGACCTTGCCGAGCGGCGTGGCTTGCTCGGCCACCCACTCGATATCGGGCTGCGCAGCCGTCATCAGTTTCTTGAACGTGGCGACCGACGACTGGCCGTATTCATAATTGGGATAGACGATGGCCCAGCGTTTTTTCTTCAGCTTGAGCGCTTCCGGCACCAGCATCGCGACCTGCATGTACAGCGACGGGCGCAGGCGGTAGGTGTAGCGGTTGCCGTTTTCCCACACGATCTTGTCGGTCAGCGGTTCGGACGCCAGGAAGAACACCTTGCGCTGCTTGGCGAAGTCGGTAATGGCCAGGCCCGTGTTCGACAGGAAGCCGCCGAACAGCACGTCGACCTTCTCACGCGTGATCAGCTCTTCGGCCACCCGCACGGAATCGCCCGGGTTGCCGTTGTCGTCGCGCGCAATGATTTCAAGCTTCTTGCCGTTGACGCCGCCGGCAGCGTTGATCTCTTCGATCGCCAGCTCGTAACCGCGCTTGTACGGCTCGAGAAACGCAGGCTGTGCCTTGTAGCTGTTGATCTCGCCGATCTTGATGGTGCTCTGGGCATACGCGCCGGTCGCTGCGAACACGGACACCAGCGCGGCCGTGTGGCGCAGGAAACGAGTGGGTGCTGTCATGGCTTTTCCTAACGAAGTGTGAAGCATCACAAAATCTACGGGGAGTACTGCAAATGGCGAGGCGCCGGCCAACCGCATCGGCGCCCTGGTTCGAACCTGTGAAGCAGGCACCGGCTAGCGTAATCCGTCCACGCCCTGGATGGCATCTTTTTCCAGTCCGCCAACGCGTGCCAGAGGCCGCCCGCTGTCGGTCACGACCACGGCCACCACGATCTCATTGGCGCGCGGCGCGTCGGACACTCGTGCTTCCATCGCGTCGAAGTGACTGCGTACATACGCGGCGTCCTTGTGGCCCAAGGGAACGTCGATCGCGGTGCCCAGCGTGCCCATCTTTTTGGCGGACGGCACCAGCGCGGCGCCCTTGCCCAGCACGTCGCGCAGCGGAGCGCCCAGTTTGGGGTGCAGAATTGCCGCAGCGTGTTCAATCTCGCCGGCTTCGCCCACGATGGCGGCCTTGCCGTAGCTTTCAGCTTCACCGGGCGAAATACCCAGGGCGGCGACGCATTTTTCGCCCAGCAGGCGGCCCAGTTCGGCGCCGATCTCGACCAACTCATCCAGGTTGCCGGCGTAGCGGCCCGCATAAGGGTTGGCGATCACGGCCATGGCCAGCGCGCGGCGGGTCGGCGGGGTCACTACCTGCCCCATCTCGATCCGGATCTCGTCGACCTGTACCACCAGCTTGCGAAGATTCATCGTCATGTCCTGTCCTTGGTCGATCTTGTTCGATACGCGGCGCGCGTTCAGCGCAGCCCGTCCTTGCCCACGATTTGCGACACCGCCAGGCCGCCCACCCGGGCGTGCACGCGTGCACCGGTTGTCATGGCCAGCACGAACACCACTTCGTCCGCGGCGGGCGCACCGGGCACCGACACTTCCATCGCATCGAAATGGCTGCGCACGTAGCTGGCGTTGACATGGGCGAGCGGGACATCGAGCCGGGTCGAAGGTGCGCCGACTTTCTTGGCCGAAATCACAATCGCGTTCGTGGCCACGCCCTGCCCTTCGAGCAGTTCCCGCATGGCATAGCCGCCAGGCACATGCCACACCGCGCCATGTTCCAGTTCGCCAGCGGCGCCCACGATCGCGCCCTTGCCGTAGCTTTCGATGCTCTTGGCATCGACCTGCATGGCCGCGAGCAGCCGCCGCGCCATATCCAGGCCCACCGGCTTCAATGCATCCATCATCGGCAACAGGTCGGGTTCATACCGGCCGGCAAACGGATTGGTCAGCACTGCCATGATCGCGCCGCGCACCAGGGGCGTCGCCGCTGGCGGGCCGTACTCATGGAAAATCGTTTCCACGTGGGTGAAGACTTCGCGGATCTCGATCATGCATCGTCCTGTCGGTCAAAAAAACGGGTCGTGGAAGCGGTCTTGCGGGGCAGCACCACGCATGTGCAAACGCAGGCGCCATGCGCATCATTCGGGTGCGACTGCTCACCCAATGCACCGCAATATCCCACATTTCATGTAGTACGCACTACATGGAAATCACTGATAAGAAACAATGCAAGGATAGTGCCAGGGCAAGGCCATGCGGGCCCGTTCGTTCGGCAATCACTACATGAAACGGATACGCAAAATCAGGCGAACGACAACTCAGGCGGGAACGGCTGCGCCGTGCCTTGCGCGCAGCGCCGCTCGAATGCGGCCAGGGGTAAAAGGCGGCTGGCGAAACCGAACGCCCGTCGCATCGAACAGCGCATTGGCAATCGCGGCTGCGCTGGGCACCGACGCGGATTCGCCCGCGCCCATGGGGGGTTCGTCCTGGCGCGGCATCAGCAGCACCTCGATGTCGGGGACATCCTTGAAACCCAGGATGGGATAGGCGCCCCACTCGCGGCTGACCACGCCGGCTTCGTCGAACTCGACCTGTTCGAGCAGCACGCGGCTGATCGATTGAATCGCATTGCCCTGCAACTGGTGGCGCACACCCGCCGGGTTGACCATCATGCCGGTGTCCTGGCCGACGATCAGTCGTTCGACCCGCACACGCCCGGTGACCGGGTCCACGGCAATGGCGATTGCCCAAGCAGACCACGCGGCGCCGAATCCCGGAAAGCGGCTGTGGATGTATCGCGCGTACGCAAAGCCGTGGCCACGCAGCAGGCCATCCGGGTCAGGTTCGCCGCGGCTGCCGGTGCGGCGGTCGGACCACTGCGCCTTGGCGGCCACGGCGCGCACCAGGTCCGCTGCCCGGGCGTCACCCAGGTGCGCCAGGCGGAATTCGACCGGATCGCGTTCGGCGGCTTCGGCCAGTTCATCAATGAACGCGTCATGCGCAAACGAGTTCGGCAAGGCCGACACCCCGCGCAGCCACGAGGCGCGCACGATGGCCGGCATATCCCGGCACACGATGCGCTGCGACGGGTAGCGATAAGGCGGCACGGCGGTGCGATCGCCCATCTGCAAGGCGCGTGGGCCAGCCGGCTCGACGCCCGTCAGCAGCAAGGCAAGCAAGGGGGCGTCGTTGGATGGATAGCTGGTCGCAAGTTCGTACGCGGACAGATTGCCCTGCGCGTCGATCGCGCCCTTCACGTCCACCAGCTGCGCAGCGCCCTTGGGTTCCCACGCATGTTCCTGCTCGCGGCTCAATTGCACGCGCACCGGGCGGCCCACGGCGCGCGACAGCAGCGCGGCGTCGGCCGCCACGTCGTCGGCGCAATTTCGGCCGTAGCAGCCGGCGGCCTCGTGCCGCACGATCTCGATACGGTCTTCGGTCACGCCCAGCAGCCGATGCAGATCGATGCGCAGCATGTGGGGGTTCTGGGTGCCCGACCACACGGTCAGGCTGTCGCCCCGCACGTCGGCCACGGCGCAGGAAGGACCGATCGAAGCGTGCAACTGGTAGGGCCAGACATAGGTGGCGGACACCGTGGCGGCGGCGGCCGCAAAGTGCGCATCAGTGTCTTCCGAATCCTTCAACACACGGTCAGTGGAAGGGTTGTCGCGCAGCGCCCGCTCCAGATCGTCAAGCACAGGCGCATCGGGAATGGGTTTCCAGCGCACGACCAGCCGGCTCGCCGCCTGGATGGCCTGCCATTCGGTGTCCGCGACCACGCCCACGAAGTCGCCCTGCGTGACCACGTCGATCACGCCTGGCATGCGGCGCACCGCCGCGTCGTCGACCCCCAGCAGGCTGTGGCCGATGAACGGACCGACGTCACGCCCGGGATACGGCGGACGTACCACCCGCCCATGGACCATGCCGGGCAGCCGGACATCGTGCACATAGACGTGCGTGCCGACGGCCTTGCCCGGGATGTCCGTACGGGGGGTGTCCTGGCCGACGATGCGGTAGGTGGACGGAGGCTTGAGCGGCAATTCATCGGCCAGTTTCAGGTCGACGGCGTCGTCGCCCAGCAAGGTCCAGTAGTCGGTGGTGGCCGCGGCGCCCGGGGATAATGCGTTGCCCGGCACGTGCACGACGCCATCTTCCACGCGCAGCGCATGCACATCGACGCCGTAGTGCGCCGCCGCCCGCGCCAGCAGAAAGGCGCGCGCCTGCGCAGCGGCCCGGCGCAAGGGGATCGACGCGATCTGGATGGTGGCGCTGGCGATTGTCGGGCCCTGGTTGGGCACGGCTTCGGTATGGCCGAGCACCATCTCGACCCGCTGCACCGCCACGTCCAGTTCTTCGGCCACGATCTGCGCCAGCGACGTCCGGATGCCGGTGCCCAGGTCGACGTGGCCATTGAAGGCCAGCACCCGTCCCCCTGCAAGGATTGCGATGAACACGTCCGGATGCGCGGGCACGTAGTCCGACGCGGCGCCCGGCTGACCGGGCGCGGGTTTCACGCCCGGCAATGGGTCGCGCACGATGCGCAGCGCCGGCCGCGCGGCCAGCAGCGCCAGGTGGTCGGCGCGATGCTGCGGCAGGTCAGCCACCGGCGGATTCCTTGGCCCAGGCGTCGAGCACGCGGCCATCCTGCACGACTTTCTGTCCATCCAGTGCCACCGTGCAGTGGCGCATGGGAATGTCGATGTGGCAGGTCGTGCTGCGCTCGCCGCCGCCCTCGTTGTTCGGGCCCATCGAGAACAGGAAGTTGCCTTCGAAGGCGCGCGCGTCCATGCCTATCGTGGCTTCGCGATCGTACTGGGCCAGCGTCGACCAATAGGCCAGCGGCTGCAGGCCCCAGCCAATATGCGACATGGCATAGGCTTCCGGATCCTTGAAGGACGACATGTATTCCTTGAGCAGGTCGGCATGCATGCCGCCGCTGATGGACCGCACATAGCCGTCCTTGACGACCAGTTCGATCGGGTCGCTGATGTAGCTTTTCATGGGCAGCAGGATGTCGCCACGATCGAGCACGATCCGGCCTTGCGTGCCGCCTTCGTTCGGGAAGGTCAATGCGAAGCCGCTGGGCCAGTGGTCCCACCGGCCCGGTTCGTCGACAAAGCCGTATTCGCGGATCGCCGGGAATTCGCCCAAGGCGCAGCGCAGGTCGGTGCCGGCCGGCGACGTGATGTGCATTTCCTTCGCGCCTTCGATGCGCGCCGCGGCCGCCATCACGCGTTCGCGATCATTCATGCTGGGCAGGATCCGGCACAGCACTTCGGGCGGTTCGACCGCCAGCAGGATCTTGGTGCCGCTTTTCAGGATCTCGTGCTGCTCCGGCGAAAACAGCAGCGTCATCAGGTCCAGGACCAGGTCGCTTTCTTTCAGCGCCGCAATGGCCGCGCGGTTGCCCGTGAGCGGCGTGGTGCCCAGGTAGGACAGCGAATCGCGGCTCAACGCCTTTTCGCCGTTGACCGGGGGCAGGTCCAGGCAGTTGACGATGGCGCCCAATGACGACACGGCAGCAATCGCGCCGCGCAGGGTTTGCGGATGGGTGGATGCGCCTGTCAGGATCGTGACGACCTGTCCGGCTTCCAGTTTCGACAACGTGAGCACGTGGCGCCACGCTTCAAGCATCTGATGATCGCTAACCGCCATTGCCGCACCCTTCATCTGTTGAGGGGATCGTATGGATCCCGCTGCCTTCAAGTCAGGCAATTTTTAATGTGTACGCTGCATTCTGGCATTGGAAGAAAGAACTGACAACAAGGGAATGCCCCGCTGTCGGGCCTCATGGAATACCCGCATTCACCTTACCTCTCAGGCGCTTCAACTTGGTGCTTGATGCACCGCAATGCGCCCGCAAGCGTGCGTAAAAAACCCTGTTTACTGCGGCATTTTGAGTGTGTACACTGCATTCAAATCATCAAGGCGATGATGTCGCATGACCGCCCGCGGGCCAGGAGATCCAAACGTGAAGAGCAAACCAAGAATCGCAATCATCGGTGCCGGTTTGGGCGGCACCGCCGGCGCGGCGCTGCTGGCCAAGGCCGGCTTCGACGTCAAGCTGTACGAGCAGGCCCCGGCCTTTGCCCGTATCGGCGCGGGTATCCACCTTGGCCCCAACGTCATGAAGATCATGCGCCGCATTGGCATTGAAGACGAGTTGAACCGCATGGGTTCGCACCCCGACTTCTGGTACAGCCGTCATTGGCAGACCGGCGACGAACTGGCCGCGATTCCCCTGGGCGACTACGCGCTGTCACATTACGGCGCCAGCTACCTGACGGTGCACCGCGGCGACTTCCACGCCATGATGACCGCCGCCCTGCCTGCCGGCCTGCTCGCATTCAACAAGAAGCTGACCGAAGTCGAAGACCTGGGCGACGTGGTCAAGCTCCACTTTACCGACGGCACGGTTGAAGACTGCGATATCGTGATCGGCGCCGACGGCGTCAATTCCAAGCTGCGCGATGCGCTGCTCGGCCCCGAGCTGCCCAAGTACAGCGGCTACGTCGGCCATCGCGCCGTGTTCCCCACGCCGATCGACAGCGGCCCCCTGCCCTACGACATGTGCGTCAAGTGGTGGTCCGATGACCGTCACATGATGGTGTATTACGTCACCGAAAAGCGCGACGAGATCTACTACGTCACGGGCGTGCCGGAAGCCGAATGGGACATGACCAAAAGCTGGGTCCCGAGCAGCCAGGAAGAAATGCGTGAAGCGTTCGACGGCTGGCACCCTACCGTGCAATCGCTGATCAACGGCACCAAGGAAATTTCGAAGTGGCCGCTGCTGGAACGCGACCCGCTGCCCCTGTGGAGCCGTGGCCGCATCGTGCTGCTGGGCGACGCCTGCCACCCCATGAAGCCGCACATGGCGCAAGGCGCGGCCATGGCCATCGAAGACGCCGCCATGCTGGTGCGGTGCTTCCAGGAAGTGGGCGCCGAAAACCACACGCTGGCCTTCAAGCTGTACGAAAAGAACCGCACGGAACGCGCCAGCCGCGTGCAGAAGGTGTCGCATGACAACACCTGGCTGCGCACGAACGAGAACCCCGACTGGTGCTTTGGCTACGACGTCTTCAACGTGCCGCTGGTCCAGCCCTGATCGACACCCTTCTCTGACGTATAGTGCTGCGAGGCGCGCCGCCACGGTGCGCCAGCCAGGATGGTTATGGATAACGGGTACCGAAACTTCGTGTTGAACGTGAACGGCGCAGGCGCCGTCGTGCACGCGGACCCGGAAACTCCGCTGCTGTACCTGCTGCGCAATGACCTGGAACTGAACGGACCGAAATTTGGCTGCGGGCTGGGTCAATGCGGCGCCTGTACCGTGCTGGTCGACGGTGTGGCTGCCCGGTCGTGCGTGATCCCGGTCAAGCGGGTGGGCGCGCGTCAGATCACCACGCTGGAAGGCCTGTGCCGCAACGGCCAGCCCGGCACCACCCAGCAAGCCTTCATCGATGCCCAGGCCGCCCAATGCGGCTACTGCCTGAACGGCATGATCATGACGGCCGAGGCGCTGCTGCGCCGCGATCCGCATCCGTCCGAACAGACCATTCGCGACGAACTTCATTACAACCTGTGCCGCTGCGGCACCCACGTTGAAATTCTTGCGGCCGTGGCGCGCGCCGCCGCGGCGGAATGAACATGGCCAACGGCCTGCCTGCCCTTCCCACCTCTTACGACCTGACACCCCCCGACCCGGGCAACACCCTGCACGGCGTCGTACTGCGCCCGCCGCGCATGGATTGGGATGGCCAGCGCTATACCGGCATGACACTGCGTCACGCCGACGACCGCGCCCTGCGCAGGATCCCCGGCGTGTTCCCTGCAGTGATCGACCGGCACTTTGCCGGTGTGGTGGCAGTCAGCGCAGTGCTGGCCGACCAGGGTGCGAGCCGGCTGGTGGTGGAGTGGAACGCGGCGTTGCGGGAAGGAGCGAAGGCGTCCACCGGTGGCCCGGACGCTTCCGCCGGAGACGCGGATGGCATCCCCGGGCCAGAGACGTTCTCACGCGACTACGCCTGGCCGCAGGCGCAGGCTGCCGAACCGTGCTGGGCGGTCGCCTGGGTCCATGATCGGGGCGTATCGGTCTGGGCGCCGGCGACTGATGTGGGCTTGCTTCAGGCAGAGATTGCCACGCTGCTGTCGCTGGCGGTGGAGCAGGTCACCGTGCTGCCGACGGGCCAGCCCGCGCATGCCGGCGCGTTCGATGCCGCCGCAGATGCGGTGTTGTTGTCCCGGGCCGTGTACCGCCCGGTGCGGGTCCGGTCGGGAATGGCGGCGGCGGCGGTGATGCCGACGCGGTTGACGGCGACGTTGCCCTCTGCATCGCTGTCGTCCGGAAAGTTGTCGTCCGAAACGTTGTCCTCTGCAACGTTGTCCTCTGCAACGTTGTCCTCTGCAATGTTGCAGATCACCACGTTGCGGATGACAACCGGTGCGCCGGTGGTGCACCGCCCCAGCATCGCGCGCCTGCTGGCGAGCGGAGTGGCAGGCGGGGTGGCGGGCGGGATCGCTGGCAGTACGGTGTCAGGCAGTACGGTGTCAGGCAGCACGGAGCCAGGCAATAGGCGTGCAGGCAGTACCGCGTCGGGCAGCCCCTCGGCGACTAACTCCTCAGCCGACCGCCCGCCGCACCCGGTCGTGCCCTACGACGCGGCGCCTGCCATCGACTGGCACCCGGACGCCAGCCTGGACAATCTGAGCACCGGCACGACGCCCGAAGGCCTGCCCGCCGCCCAGGTGTTCGCGCTTGAATCCTTCATCGACGAAATGGCGGCGACGCGCGGGGTGGATCCCGTCACCCTGCGACTGACACAGCTTGCGCGGGACCCCCGTGGCCAGGCCTTGGTACGGACGGTCGCGGAGCGCGCTGGATGGCAGGACACGTCCCGCGGAGCGGGCCGCGGCATGGCGTACAGCAGCGTAATCGACCACAGCACGGTTCCGCCCAGCCGCACCTGGTCGGCATGGGTGGCCGAAGTGGCCGTCGACGCCGCCAGCGGCCACGTCGCCGTCACCCGCGTGGTGGTCGGTCATGACATCGAGCACCTTGCGCCCGGCCCGGTCCGGACCGCGCAGGCCCCGATCGAGCGGCAGATCGACGGGGTGACACGTGCACTGCTCGCGCTACCCGCCGGCTTTGATGACTGGGCAGGTCAGGCCACGGCCCCCGAACCCAAACCGGAACCCGACGGCGGCAGTACCGCCGTTGCACCCCGACAGGCCGCGGCAGGCACCACCGACATTACCTGGGTTGCACCAGGCGGCGACGTGGCCACGGCCCGACCCCTGGCATGGACCGCGGCCGCCGCCCTGCCCGCAGCCGCAGCGGTCGCCAACGCCATCTTCGACGCGACCGGCGTCCGCCTGCGTCAACCGCCTTTCAACAGCGACGCCGCGCGCCAGCAGCTGCGCGGCGAAACCGCCGCCCCGGAGCGGCGCATGGCCTATGCCTGGCTGGGTGGGATTGCGGCAGCGGCCGTCGGCCTGACCGCGGCCGCGCTGCCCTGGCGCCCAGCGATTGCGCCGGTACAGCCGCCCGACCTGTCGGTGTACTCGGCCGAAGCCATCGAACGTGGACGCCTGGTGGCCGCCGCCAGCGATTGCGTGGTGTGCCACACCGCACCGGGCGGCGTACCCAATGCCGGCGGCCTGCACCTGGACACGCCCTTCGGGCAGATCGTCACCACCAACATCACGCCCGACGTCGAGACCGGCATCGGCAACTGGTCGTATGCCGCATTCGAACGCGCAATGCGCCAGGGCATCCATCGCGATGGCAGGCACCTGTATCCGGCATTTCCGTACACCTCGTTCGCCAAGTTCACCGAAGCCGACATGACGGCGCTATATGCCTACATGATGGCTCAGCCCGCCGTGCGATCGACGCCGGCGCCCACGTCGCTCGCCTTTCCGTACAGCATCCGCCCGCTGATGGCGGGCTGGAACACGCTGTTCCACGACGACCAACCCTACGCGCCCGACCCCACGCAAAGCCTGCAGTGGAACCGCGGCGCGTATCTGGTCCAGGGGGCGGGGCACTGCGGCGCGTGCCACACGCCGCGCAATGCGCTGGGCGCCGAACAGCGCGGCAAGCCCGCCTTTCTGGCAGGCGGCGAAGCGGAAGGGTGGGAAGCGCCCGCCTTGAATCGCCTGTCGCACGCGCCGATTCCATGGAATGAGGGCGACTTCTTCCAGTACCTGAGCACCGGTTTTTCGCCGCGTCACGGCTCCGCCGCGGGCCCGATGGGCCCGGTCATCCATGGATTGCAGCAACTGCCGTCGGCCGACGTCGCGGCCATGGCGCATTACCTGGCGAATCTGGACGGCGTAAAGGAAACTGGGGGCACTGCGCCAACCGCCACGGTGGACACCGCCCTGCCCGCGACGCAGCTGGCCCGTATCGAAGCCGCGACCGCGCCTCGCGCCAAGGTGTTCGACGCGGCAGGCGAAAGGATCTTTGAAGGGGCCTGCGCCGTCTGCCACGAGCCCCAGGCCGGACCGGCCCTGGCAGGCATCAAGCTGTCATTGGCTTTGAACACCAACCTGCATAGCGATCAGCCCGATAACGTCCTGCAGTCGATCCTGAAAGGCATCGACAGCCCGGCCAACGATGCGCTGGGCGATATGCCCGCATTCGGCAGCACACTGAACGACAGGCAGATCGTGGACGTCGTCCGTTACCTGCGGGATCGGTTTGCGCCGGATCGCCCGGCCTGGAACAACGTCGAAGACAGGTTGCAGTTGCTGCGCAAGCACTGATGGCAGGCCAGCGGATCAGTCCGCCGCGTCCAGGCCCATCTTGCGAAGCAGGTACAGAATGGCCACACGTTCGGCCGGGTTGAGATCACCAAAAGTCAGTTCCGTGATCTGGTCGGCAAAGGGTTCCATCTCGTGCACCAGCGCTGCGCCATCGGTTGTCAGCGACACGACAACCTTGCGCCGGTCGCTGGGGTCATGATCGACGGACAACAGCCCGCGCGTCTTGAGCCGGTCGATCACCCCGCGAATCGTGGCCTGGTCGATCGCGGTGATTTTGACGATGTCGCTGAGCGAGCAAGCCCCCTTGTCCCGCACCGCGCACAGCGTCACAAACTGCGCGGCAGTCAGCTGCGAATCGGGAATGATCTGCTGGAACAGCGCCATGTGCCGCTGATACGCGCGGCGCAGCAAGTGCCCGACCTGATCGGAAAACACATAGGCCGGTTCGGGCGATGGCGCGGCGACGGACGCACGCTTGGGGGTAGATGGAGGCATCGGGGCGGCAACGAGAAGGCGACGTGCCGCCTGCGGCGGGTTGCCGACAGGCATGGAAAACGCGTGTGTACATTATATCGGCACACGCTGTAACGGACAAGGAAACATAGCGACTACCGCTTTTCCCGCCAGGCGATACGCCTGTTCCTCAAAACGCTGGGTCGCCAACCGACGCTATCAACGCGCGCCCAGTTTCGAGCGTCTACGCTGCATTCTGGTGCACGGCTCGGGCCGGGGGGACACCCTTCAAATCTGAAAAACCCGAAAATCTGCCACATCTGCGTTATCCGGTGGATCACATGGCAAATGTGGCAAAAAATGGCGTTTTCTGATTTTTAAGGGTCCCCCGGCGCGCCCCGGATCGATGTTCTGCACGTCAAATTGCCGGTCGCGACGTCACCGGAGGTTCAGCGCGTGGCGCAGATCGCCCTGAACAAGGCGTTGCGGATCCTTGGGAGCGCCGACGCGTGGGGCAACACGCTGACGGTCGCCACGGGCCGCATGGACCGCGGACCGCCACCCCTTACGCCAGGGTGTCAACGCAGACCTTGCGCAGCACCGCATCGGTAATGAACGCCTGCCAGTCGACCAGGGCTTGATCGGTCATCAGGTTTTCACCCAGGAAGGAACTGAGCGTGTAGCGATTGGAGTTGTAGAAGTAGCCCAGCGACGCGATCATCAGGTACAGATTACGCACGCTGATGTCATCACGAAACAGCCCCTGGGCCTGCCCTGCTTCCAGCACCGGCTGCAGCATCGACAGGGTCGCATCCGACATGCTTTTGACGTTGACCGACTTTTTGACGTGGATGCCACGGTGCAGGTTTTCGGATCCCAGCAAGGCCACGAATTCCGGATGGGTCAGGTAGTAGCGCCACGTGAAGTCGACGATGCGGCTGAGCGCGGCGACAGGGTCGGACGTATCCAGTTGCAGGCGGCGCTCGGCTTCGTTGAACTGCTCATACAGCGTTTCCAGCACTTCAACGAACAGCTTTTCCTTGCTGCCGAAGTAGTAATAGATCATCCGGTCATGCGATTTGGCGAGCTTCGAGATACTGTCGACACGGCCACCGGCAAAGCCGCTTTTCGCAAAGACCTTGATGGCCGCTTTCAGTATTTTCTGACGTGTCTGCTGGGCCTGCTGTGCGCGTATCCCCAGACCGCTCTGCGCGTTAGCCTTCATGGTTTCCGATCTTGGCGACGGTTGGATCACGGTGCGGGACCGGACCCCTGGCCCTCCCGCTCTCCACTGCGATCGCTGATTCTAGGGGATTTGTGTCGCACCTTCCATCACGACGAAGGTCGATCCGCGACATACCGTCAGCGTACTGCGTGTCGGGGCAGCCGACGCCTGCCCACGTCATGCAGCGACGCGCCCGCGGTCTCGGCCAGGAATATCAATGCAATGGCGCCAACCACGCAGGCACCCATCATGTAATAAGCCGGGACCAGTTCGTCGCCGGTCATACGGATCAGGCCGCTATTGAGTGCTGGCGCCGTCCCGCCAAACAGCGATGTCGCCACGTTGTACGCCAGCGCAAACCCGGCAAAACGCACTCGCGTCGGGAACATGGCCGGGAAGGTGGCCGAGATGGTTGCCAGTTGCGGCACATACAGCACGCCCAACAACGCAAAGCCAATGATGGCGCCTGTCATGCCGGTCGCCATCAACTGATACAGCGGCACGACCAGCACGAACAGCCCTACCAGCGACGCCCACCATAAGGGCTTGCGTCCGACCCGATCCGATAGTGCGCCCGCAAAAGGCAGCAGCACCATCATGAACAACATGCCGACGATGGGCACCACCAACGCCTCGTTAGGAGACAGCCCGAGCCGGCGCTGCAGATAGGTCGGCATGTAGCTCAACAAGGTGTAATTCACAACATTCAGTGCAATGACGAGTCCGCTCATCACCAGCAGTTCGCGCCAGTATCCGCCGATCAATTCGTTCAGTCCGCCCGTCGATGCCGGATGCGCGGCGGCCTCGGCACTGGCCTCGCGAAACACGGGAGTGTCCTCCATCTTCGATCGTAGATACAGGCCGATCAGGCCCATGGGCGCCGCGACCAGAAATGGAATGCGCCAGCCCCACGCATGCATGGCGTCGTCCCCCAGGGCCAGCGAAAAGCCCAGCATGAGCAAGGCACCTGCCGAAAAGCCCGCAAGCGTGCCGAACTCCAGGAAGCTGCCGCACCAGCCGCGCCTGCTGTCGGGAGCGTATTCGGCCATGAACGTTGCCGCGCCGCCGTATTCGCCGCCAGTCGAAAACCCCTGGATCATGCGCAGCACGACCAGTAATGTGGGCGCCCAGAAGCCGATGCTGTCGTAGGAAGGGATCAGCCCGACGCAGAGCGTGGCGCCCGACATCATCAGGATGGTCAGGGCAAGGACCGACTTGCGCCCCAGCGTGTCGCCCAGGGGACCCCAGAACAGTCCGCCCAATGGCCGGACCAGAAAGGAAATTGCGAAGGTCGCCAACGCAAACAAGGTGGCTTCGTCGGTCGACCCCGGAAACAATGCCGCGGACAGGTAGGTCACCCCGTACGCGTAGATGCCGTAATCGAACCACTCGGTGGCGTTGCCCATTGCCGAGGCGCCGATCGCACGCCTCAACGTCGAGGCGCTGACGGCGGCGGTGCCTTCAGTCGATCCTGGGCCTGACGGCGCAGACGTAGACAACGGGTTGCGGGACGAGTCGGTGCGATTGGCGATCCATGGCACTGGCGGGGTTCTCCTTGCAAATTCGTTGGGACAGCCGAAATTGTAGGGGACCCCTCCGTATCAACCAAACCGGGCGGTCTTGACGCCATGGCCGACCACCTGGCTCACTTGCGAAACTGGAAGTCCTCGAATCGATGCAAGGCCTCATCGATCTGTGCTTGATGCCTTGCCGCACTGCCCCCGCCGACCCAGGTCCAATGCTGGATCTGCAGACGCTGCCGAGTCCGGTCGGCCTTGATATCGATGGCCGCCACCACCTGGTCGCCCGCCAGCACCGGCAAGGCGAAATAGCCGAACACGCGCCTGTCCCTGGGCACGTAGGCTTCGAACCGATGCAGATAGCTGAACAGGCGATGCAGCCGCTTGCGCTGGATGATCAAGGGATCGAACGGCGACAGCACGTGTGTCGTGCCGGGATCGATGTCCGGCAGCGGCGCAAGGTCCGCAGGGCTTACCCAATGGGGCGCCCCACCCTCGCCCTCCAGCGCCACGGGCAACAGCTCGCCACGACGCACCCGTGTTTCGATCAGGGCGCGCACGGCAGGTTTGCGCGGCGCATCGAGATGGCACACCGAGTCCAGGCTGACCAGACCTTGCGCGCGCAAGGCCCGGTCCAGCACGTACGCCGTGCACTGCGCAGGTGTCGCCACCTTCGGCGTCTGCGTCCACCCGAAGTGCCGCGCGGTCAGCTCGTAGCGTTTGAGCATGCCCGTGCGTTCGCTGATGGTCAGCGCGCCGTCGTAGAAGGCCGCCTGCAAGGCTCGGCGGGACGGCTTGCGGCTACCCCACAGGTGGTCTTTTTCCTGCTCGATGTCATCGTCAATGTCGCGTAGCGACAGCGCGCCGTCGTCCCGGACCCGGCGGATGATCTTGCGCACGTCCTCGGGCGGCACGTTGCGATAGCCGCTGCGGGGCGAGGCGCGATGCTGCTTCATTTCCGCCAGGAAGAACGGCATGTCACGCGTCGGCACGTACGACAAGGCGTGCGTCCAGTACTCGAACACGGTCTTGTCGGTGGTCTGCGCGCAATGCAGGTCGGCCCGCCGGTAGTCCGGGATCCGTGACCAGAGGATGTGGTGATGACAGCGCTCGATGACCTGAATGGTGTCGATCTGCACATAGCCCAGGTGCTCGACGGCGCGTCGAACGGCATTGGCGCCGTCGTCGCCGTCTTCATCGCCCCCGAGCTCACCGCGCTGGCTGAACGGCGCGCGGACATCGAGCCGCTGCGCACGCAGCCAGATGCGGCGGGCGTGGGTCAGGGAAAGCGGAACGGGAGATGACGGCATGGCGGGTACATTTGGGTCGGGACAGTAGCCGGCCGCATTCTACGCCTCTGGCCAAACGCCCTGCCGCCCGGTCAAGGCGTTGCTAGCCAAGGGCGTCGCCAGGTCACGAAGCGCAGCAGCGCATCACCAAAGTCGCCGCCCGATCAGCCTGGGAATTGCATCGCCAGGCAGCGCCGCACTGATGAGATGTCCTTGCACCTCATGGCAACCCGCGAGCGCGGCTTGCGCGAGATCGGCGGTGGACGCAACCCCTTCGGCCGTCACCGTCATCCCCAACTCCGAGCCCAGGCGGGTACATGCTTCAAGCACGGCGCGCGATGCGGCGCAGGCGTTGGCGCGGCACACGAAGCTGCGGTCCACCTTCAGTTCGGTGAACGGGCCATTGACCAGCAGGTCGAGCGAGTTATGGCCCGTTCCCACATCGTCGATGGCCAGGCCGAAGCCGGCCAGCCGCAAGCCCGCCGCTGCGCGATAGAACGCATGCCTGTCGACAATCGGCGCCGTCTCGGTGATCTCCAACGTGATCGCCTCGGGTTGGCTGCCCGAGCGCCGGACCACATCGATGATGCGCTCCACGGCGCCAGGCCCTTCGACAACCGGTGCCGGCACGTTGACCGACACCGCCGTGCACGATCCGTTACGCGCCCACGCCGCCTGCTCCGTTGCGGCCTGTGCAAGCATGCGATGGGTCAGGTCGGTCATGACGCCCTGCGCCGCCACGTCCGCCATGAATGCGTCCGGCGTCAGCAGCCCTTGGTCGGGGTGATGCAGGCGGGCCAACGCCTCCACCCCGGTCAGGCGATTCGTCTGCAAGGACATTTTTGGCTGGTAGGCAATGCGCAGGCAATCCAAGGACAACAAGGAGGCCATGTCCAGCGGGCCGCACGCCGTGCGGCGCAGCGGGGCGGACACGGACGGCGGGGTGCGCGCCGGTGGCGCGCGGCGCGCGGCCACGTCGTCCAGTGACGCGCGCAGCACCTCGACCAGCAGGCCTTCACGCAGGGGATGCGGCACGCAGTCATGGATGCGCAGGTTGCGCGTCAGCGCGAACTGTCGGGCGGCCCGCAACAACGCGGCGTCGGCATCCCCAGCCACCAGGATGCGCATATCGGCGCACATCCCCGCCGCCAGGTCCAGCAGCTGGATGCCATTGAGCTGGGGCATGACCAGGTCGACGATCAGCAGATCGAAAGCCTGCGTGCGCATCAGAGACAGCGCGCGCAGGCCATTGGCCGCGTCTTCGATGTGGCTGACACCCGCCTGGTGCAATTCGAACTTGATCCGCTCGCGATGCACCGTCTGGCCTTGCACGACCAGGACGCGAAGGCTGGCGAGTTCCTCGGTTTCGAGTTGGGTGTCGACGTCGAATTGCCACATGGCATGCCCTCGTTGGTTCAGTGAATCCTGGTTCGTTGTGGGACGCACTGTCGCGCAGGTTCAAGGGCGCGTCTATCGTAAAACGTCCAGACCGGGGCGCCGACCCTTGGCGCGCTACGATGGAGGGCTGGCGGGCACCTTGCTTGCTCCTGCCCGCATGGCCTGAATTCGCGCCGCGAAAGCCCTTCTACAAGTACCAATGATCCGCAAACGACGCATTTCCCCCTCCCCTCCGGGCAACGCCCGCTATGCCGGCAGCCGGGTATTCAAGGACGTTCTGGGTTTTACCCTGCTGCACTGGCGGCGGCAGCCCTGGCGTATCGCCCTGATTGCCGGGCTGGTCCTGCTCTCGGCCCTGGCCGACGTGATGACGCCGCTGTATGCCGGACGACTGGTCGATGCCGTTGCGTCCGGCGCCGCCAGTGACGATACCGCCTGGACCGCCGCCATTACCGCGTTCTGGTTTCTTGCCGCCCTCGGCCTGGGCGGGACCCTGTTCCGACAAGTGGTGTTTTTCAACATCATCAAGCTCACGCTGAAGATGATGAGCGACATCGCCGCCAACAGCTTCCATCGCATCCAGCGTTTTTCGACCAACTGGCATGCCAACAGCTTTGCCGGATCCACCGTGCGCAAGATCACGCGGGGCATGTGGGCGCTCGACCTGCTCAACGACACGCTGCTGGTCGCCCTCTTCCCGTCGATCATCATGTTGATCGGCGCAACCATCATGCTGGGCCTGCACTGGCCGCTGATGGGCCTGGTGGTGGGCATCGGATCCATCTGCTTCGTCGGCATCATCGTCGGCATGTCGCTGGGCTTCGTGGCGCCAGCCGCCCGCCTGGCCAACGCCTGGGACACCCGCATGGGCGGCGCGTTGGCCGACGCCATCAGCTGCAATCCGGTGGTCAAGGCGTTTGGCGCGGAAAGCCGTGAAGAAGCGCGGCTGGCGCGTGTCGTGGCCAAGTGGCGGCTGCGGACCCGGCGCACCTGGATCCGCGGCACCCTCAATGGCGGCCTGCAGGGCGCTCTGCTCGTGCTCATGCAAGCTGCCATGCTGGGGACCGCCCTGCTCATGTGGTCGCGCAACCAGGCCAGCGTTGGCGACATCACGTTTGCGCTGACGATGTTCTTTGTGCTGAAAGGCTATCTGCGGGATGTCGGCATGCACATTCGCAATCTGCAGCGCTCGGTCAATGACATGGAAGAACTGGTGTCGCTGGAAAGCCAGCCGCTGGGCGTGGAAGACCGGCCAGGCGCAGGCAACATCGCCATCCGTGCAGGCGAGATCCGCTTCAACGACGTGACCTTCCGCTACGGTCCGCATGCCACGCCGCTGTACGAGCACTTTTCCATGCGTATTGCACCCGGCGAACGCATCGGCCTGGTCGGCCATTCTGGATCGGGCAAGACGACATTCATCAAGCTGATCCAGCGCCTGTACGACATCGACGCGGGCAGCATCACGATCGACGGCCAGGACATTGCCGGGGTCAAGCAGATGTCCTTGCGCAGCCAGATTGCCATCGTGCAACAAGAGCCTGTGCTGTTCCACCGGTCCTTGTCCGAAAACATTGCTTACGCGCGCCCCGGCGCGACCCAGGCGCAGATCGAAGCCGCGGCGCGCCAGGCCAGCGCGCACGACTTCATTTCGGCGCTGCCCAAGGGCTATGACACTTTGGTGGGCGAACGGGGAGTCAAGCTGTCCGGCGGCGAGCGTCAGCGGGTGGCGATCGCACGCGCCTTCCTGGCCGATGCGCCCATCCTGATTTTTGACGAGGCGACGTCCAGTCTGGATAGCGAAAGCGAGGTATTGATCCAGGAGGCCATGGAACGGCTGATGGTGGGACGCACGACGCTGGTCGTTGCGCATCGCCTGTCGACCGTGCGCGCGCTGGACCGGTTGCTGGTACTGGACCATGGCAAGGTCATCGAGGAAGGCAGTCACGATCAGCTGGTCCGCCGCCAAGGCGGGCTGTATCGTCGACTGTTCGAGCGCCAGGCGCTGGAGCTGACCAAAGGCTTTGCCGACGAGGTCGTGGCGCTTTGACCTTGAGCCGGTAAAAACTACCTAGGACGGCACGGGCGATAGGGCCTCCAGGAAGTCCCATCGCCCGTCGCCGCCACGCTTCTACTTCCGCTGCTTCAGGTGCTTTTCGACATCTGCCGCCATCACGCCTACGGCCTTGACGGCTGCCCGAAGTTCGTCTGGCGTCACGCCAAACTTTTTCGACCAATCGTGCAGTTCGTAATCCTCGTTGACGTTGATACGCAAACGGTCAGCTTGCCCTACAGCGCTTTTATCATCGGACATGGTGCCTCCTTGGGTTAAGTACGACGACTGAGCAGCAACTCCTGTGCCTTGGTTATCACCGCGTTCGCCGGGTCCGCCAGACTCGCCATGACGATCGTTGCGCGGACCTTGCCCACCCCGGTGATCGGCAGGAACCCCAGGGAGTCCCCCCGGCTGCGGGTCATGGTCCAGGGAACGATCGCCGCGCCAACGCCAGCAGCAGCGGTTCATCGAACACGTCGATGTCGGCGTCCATGGCCATCGGGCGCATCGGTGCGACGTCGATGTCTCGGAGTGGTCGGCACGCAGGCCATGTGCAGGTCATACGCGAAGCGTCGTCGACACCGTGCTCCGGCAACGCCCATCCAGTGCACGGCCATCAGTTGACGCGCCGGAATATCGGTCGCAAGAGATACGCCCCCGCCATGCCGATCGCCGCCGCCACGGCCGGCACCACGGCGGCCGCGGACCATCCGTAACGGTCGACGACAACGCCCACGGCCAGCGGCCCGAGCACCTGCCCGACATAGCTGCCCTGCATCGCCATTCCGATCGCCACCGGCACCAGTGCCGGCGTGGGGGACAGCATCGGCGCGCTGGCCACCACCGTCGACGGCAGCATGCCACCGACGCATGAAAACACCACGCATAACACCAGCACCGCCGCATGCGACAGGTCGGCCGCGAAAATGGCGACGGCGCACACACCCATCACCGCGCTGCTGAACAGGATCAACGCCCACCGCGCGATCACGCCACGTGACAACAGTTGCCCGGCGACCAGCGTGCCGATCGCATTGGTGGCCGCTGCGAAGGCGGTAAAGGCGCCGGCCGCCGTCACCGTCAGCCCGAGCCGGTCGATCAACAGCACCGGCAGGAAACTGAACAAGGCAAAGTACTGCAACGTGTAGGTCGCAAAGCAGGTCGCCAGCAAGGCCGATCCGGCGTTCCTGACGGTGCGTACCGCGCCGGCCAGCACGTCGCGCAGCGGCACCTTGACACCGGCGGAGGCTCCCCCGGCCGCCCCACCCGGCACGACCATCAGCACGAACAAGGCGGCCAGCGCCGCCAGCCCGGCCGTTGCCCACCACACCCCACGCCAGCCTTCCACGAAGCCGCCTACCGCCAGGACCATCGCCATGCCTGTGGGCATGTACGACGACCACATGCTGAAGGCCAGATCGCGGTCCTTGGCCGCGATGACGTTGCGCAGCATCGATGGCCCCGCGATCGTGATCAAGACGAATCCCAGTCCCTCCAGCGTGCGCATGGCCAGCAGCAGCGGAAACCCGTGGGATGCGGCCGCGGTCGCGCTGCCCACGGTAATGGCCGTCAACCCAGCGACCAGCAAGCGCCGCGCGCCGAACCGGCCGACCATCGACCCGACCGGGATGCCGCAGGCCACACCCAGCAAGGAGAAGATCGCCATGATCCAGCCGGCGTCGGTCAGGTCCAGCCCCAGGTCCGCCCGCAAGGCGGGAATCGTGATGACCACCTTGCCGACCTGGAACGCCGCGACGATTCCGCTGGCGACGATCGCCGACACGGCAAGCCAGTGGGTGCGCAGCGGCGGGATCGGGGGGATGGCGGGTGGGTTGGCGGGCGTATTGCCGGGTGCTGCGCCCTGTGCGCGGCGGGGGTCAGAGGCGGCCAAGGTCATGGCTCCGCGGGTGCATCGGTGTCTCGCTTATCGACGGGCGCTCTCGATGGTGGAGCGCTTCGACGCACACTATAGCGCCGGTGGGCGCGGCGGCCGCCCAACGACAAAGCGCTTCCTGGTGCACGGGGGCATCAGGAAGCACTTGGGGTCTTGCAGCGAACAGTTCGCCGTCAGCCGGGCAGGCCCGGCTTTGTCATGATCAGAAGTCGATCGATGCCGACAGCACGAACGTGCGTGGCGAACCCACGGCCACGTAAGTGCCCGTCGTCAGCCAGTAGTTCTTGTCGAACAGGTTTTCGATGTTGGCGCGGAACACGACGGACTTGCCCGAGATGTTCGTGCGGTAGCGCGCGCCCACGTCGAAACGCGTCCAGCTGTCGAAGCGCTGCGTGTTCGTCACGTTCAGGTTGGAACCGCTGGTGTACACGGCGCGGCCGTTCAGGGCCAGGCCCTGCACCCACGGGGTGTCCCAATCGAGGCCAGCGCTGGCGGTGATGGCGGGAACGCCCTGGACGGTGTTGCCGACGTTGGCCGCAGTGACCGAGCTGGTGACTTCGGGCTCGGTGAATGCCACGCTGGCAATGCCGCGCAGGCCACGCTGGATCTCGCCGTAGGCTGACAACTCAAGGCCGCGGTAGCGGGTTTCACCGGTGTAGCCCAGGACTTGATTGCCCACCGGGCCAGTCGCCTGCGAGAGAGGACGCGTGATTTGGTACAGCGCGGCGCTCGTGGTCAGGCGGCCGAAGTCAGCTTTCACGCCGGCTTCAAGCTGCTTGGATTTGTAGGGGGGCAGGATCTCGCCGCGGTTGAGGTATTGAGTACCAACGATCGTGCCTCGCGTCAGACCCGCCGTGTAGTTACCGTAAACCGAGACGTTCTGGATCGGCTTGAACACGATGCCGGCGAGCGGCGACACCGCACTCGCCTTGTAGGGTGCGGTGGCGATGCCAGTAGTCGTACTGAAGCTGTCCACGCGAGCGGTCTGGTCACGCAACCCGAGCGTGATCAGCAGACGATCGTCCGCGAACGACATGGTGTCGCTGATGGCTACGCTGTGCAGTGTCGTGTCTGAAGCCAGGCGAGGGTCGAGACGCGACGCTGCAACCGGCACCAACGGGCTCGGGTTGTAGATGTTCGACGGGAAGCCTGTAGTAGTGTCCGGCGCGTTGGTGCCCACCGTAAAGGAATTGCCGCTCCTCTGCGTCAGCTGCGTGAACCCTGCGTTGATGGTGTGCTTGATCGGGCCGGTATTGAGGCGCCACCGCACGCCCGCGTTCGCGCTCACGGTATGGGAAAACGAGTCATAGAAGTTGTTCCGCACCCGGAAGTCGCCCGCGCTGTTGACTGCGGAAACCGACTGCGGGAAGACCTGTTCGGCGGTGCCGTCGCGATACCCGATGCCGCCATAGACCGCCACGGCGTCCGTCACGTCGTACTCAAGCCGTGTCGCAATGACGTTATCCCGCTGCACCAGCGCCGTACCCGGATACCAGTTCGCCCGAGCATCAGGTGGCGAGGGGATGGCGCCGATGGCGTCAAGGCTGATCTGCGGGCGGAAGTTGTCCGTGTCGTCGCGCTGCACGATGGCATCCAGGTACCACTTCAGACGGGATCCCTGATAGTCCAATGCCAGCGCGCCCAACTGGGTTTTCTGATCGCCGCCGTTGACCGTGCCTTCGCCGCCCCGCACCAACCCGTTGAAGCGGATGCCCCACTCGTTATCCTTGCCGAAGCGGCGACCGACATCGACGCCCACCGCCAGGTTCGACTTGCTCGTGAAGGTCGTGGTCAGGCGGGTCAGTGGCACATCGCTCGCGCGCTTGGTCACCACGTTGATGCTGCCCCCGACGCTGCCGCCCGGTGCGATGCCGTTGATGAGCGTGGCGGGCCCTTTCAGGATTTCCACGCGCTCCACGAGCTGTGCCGGGACCCGGCTTGCCGACAGGCCGTACAGGCCATTGATGGCCACGTCGCCCGCGCCGACCGCCAAGCCACGGATCGTGAACGTATCGTCAAAACCGCCCGTCCCCGTGGTCAGCCGCACCGACGCATCGTTCACGACGATGTCCGCCAGGGTGCGGGCCTGCACGTCTTCCACCGCTTGCGACGTGAAGTTGATGGTGCTGAACGGCACATTCATCGCGTCGCTCGTACCCAACAGACCCAGGCTGCCGCCCCGCGCGACCTGCCCGCCCGGCGCTGGCGGCTGAAGGCTGGCGCCGGACGTGCCGACCACGTCCACCTGACCCAGTGTGGATGGAGTCTGTGTAGCCGTCTGCGCCAGCGCATTGCCGGCAATCATGACCAGCCCGATACCCGCCAGATGGCGAACGATCGGACGCAGGACAGGGGCAGCGCCGCGCGACGAAGCGGAGCGTGAAGAGTGCGAGTGAGGCATCGATGGGTCCAGAAGCACGGCGGACGGCGCCATGCGGCAATGAGAGAGAGATAACGAATCGCCGCTAATGATAACAATACTCACTTGTGTTTCTCTACTCATTTGATGCGAACCTTGGTGCCCTAGTGCAGATAGTTGTTCGGTCAACACAGTTAGCGCGGAGCCCGTTGCCGCTTGCCACGGCTGCCGCGCCGTCACGCAGCGGTAGAATCGATGCCCGTTACCCACAGCTCGAGTCTTTCCCATGCGCATCGCCACCTGGAACGTCAACTCCCTTACCGTGCGGCTGCCGCAGGTGCTTGCCTGGCTGCAGGACAACCCGATGGAAGCACTCTGTCTGCAGGAGCTGAAGCAGGTAGACGAAAAGGTGCCCGTCGACGCCTTTCGCGAGGCGGGCTACCACATCGCGTTCATCGGCCAGAAGACGTACAACGGCGTCGCCATCATCTCGAAGGCCGAGCCGCGCGACATCCAGCGCAACATTCCAGGCTTTGACGACGATCAGCAGCGGGTGATCGCCGTCACCCTGGACTCCCCCCGGGGCGACGTGCGCATCATCTGTGCGTACTGCCCCAACGGCCAGGCCATCGGCAGCGACAAGTACGAGTACAAGCTCAGCTGGTATCGGGCCTTCACGGCGTATGTGCGTGGCGAGATGGCCAAGTACCCGCGGCTGGCCGTGCTGGGCGACTACAACATCGCGCCCGACGATCGCGACGTGCACGATCCGGCCAAGTGGGAGGGCAGCGTGCTGGTGTCCGAAGCTGAACGCAGTGCGTTTCGCATGCTGCTCGGCCTGGGACTGTCCGACGCTTTCCGCCTGTTCGAGCAGGAGCCCAAGTTGTTCAGCTGGTGGGATTACCGGATGATGGGCTTTCGCCGGAACGCAGGCCTGCGCATCGACCACATCCTGCTGTCCGACCCGCTCAAGGCGGTGTGCCGCGCCTGCACCATCGACAAGACGCCCCGGCGCAACGAACAGCCGTCGGACCATACGCCGGTGGTGGCGACGCTGGATCTTTGATCACGCTTCCATTTCGAAACAGGAACGCTTCTCATTTCTGCTAAATTAGGGGGATGTCACGTGCGCCATGCGGCGTGCGACCGTATCGACGGAGTCCATCGTGCATCCTTCCTCCCTCCCCTCTGCCGTGCTGCCGCTGCGGCCCGGCACCCCGATGGAACAATGGAAACGGGCGATCGAGGCCGGGAACGAGGCGTTCACCGGCGCCAACCCCGCGACGGCCCTGGGCCACTACCGCCTTGCCCTGCGAATCGCCCAGACCCTGGTCGGCGACTGGCCCGATCATGACGCGTCCCTGGCGGCGCTGGTGGTCTCCCACCACAACCTGGCGGATCTGCACCGGCTGAGTAACGCGGACGACGACGCGATCCAGCACGTATGTGATGCGCACGACCTGCTGCAGCGGCTCATTGCCGATCCGGACACCGACCTGGCGCTGCGTCAGGCCGCGCTGCGCCATACGCGCCAGACCCTGCATGAATTGCTGCGATGCGCCCGCACGACGCCCACGCATGCGCGCGTGCAGGCCAGTCTGGCCCACGGCCGCCAGGGTCTGACGGTGGTCGCCGCTGCCGAATTTCCCAGCCATTGACGGGAACGCGCCGCCACCGCCACGGCCACAGCCGGCACGAACGTTGCGGCGCAGTCCGCCAGGCCACCCCCGCCCCTGTCACCACGACACCCGCTCGGCCTCTTGTTGTTCCATTCTGTCCACGGAGATCACACCATGCCCTATACCCTGCCAGCACTGCCGTATGCCTACGATGCCCTGGAGCCGCATATCGACGCCCAGACGATGGAAATCCATCACACCAAGCACCACCAGACTTACATCAACAACGTCAATGCGGCGCTGGAAAACAACCCGCTTGGCGACCAACCGGTCGAGCAACTGGTCCAGTCGATCGACTCGCTGCCCGAAAACCTGAAGGGCGTCGTCCGCAACAACGGCGGCGGCCATGCCAACCACAGCCTGTTCTGGACGGTGATGTCGCCGTCGGGTGGCGGCGCGCCGACCGGCAGCGTGGCGGCGGCCATCGATTCGGACCTGGGCGGCTATGACGCCTTCAAGGACGCCTTCACCAAGGCGGCGCTGACCCGCTTCGGCAGTGGCTGGGCCTGGCTCAGTGTGACGCCGGCCGGCAAGCTGGTGGTCGAGAGCACCGGCAACCAGGACAGCCCGCTCATGACCGGCAATACGCCCATCCTGGGCCTGGACGTGTGGGAACACGCCTACTACCTGAAGTATCAGAACCGCCGCCCGGAATACATTTCGGCGTTCTACAACGTCGTGGACTGGCAGGAAGTGTCCCGCCGTTTCGACGCCGCCAAGGGCTGATCACGTGGCCGCCAGCAGCCGCCCGGCTCCCAATGGCTGGCACCTGATGCGCAAGCGCATCGGGGCGGCCATTGCCCTTGCGGGCCTGGTGATCCTGCTGCACCGCGCGTGGACCACCACCGCAATGCAGGATCCCAGGGTGATGAACGCCCTGCTGGGCGGCCTGATGGCCGCCGGGGCAACGGCCTTGGGCGCGCTGCCGGTGCTGTTCTCGCAGCGCATGTCCGACCGCGTGCAGGACAGCCTGTTCGGATTCGGCGCGGGCGTGATGCTCGCAGCCAGTGCGTTTTCCTTGGTCGTGCCCGGCATTGCCGCCGCCAAGGACCAGGGCGCCGGCCCCTGGGAAGCCGGCCTGATCGTGGGCGGCGCCATTCTGCTCGGTGCGCTGATGCTGTTGCTGATGGAGCGGTGGCTTCCGCACGAACACTTCATCAAGGGTGTCGAAGGCCGCCAGGGCAACGCCACCCCGCTGGCCGTCAAACGGACATGGATGTTCGTGTTCGCGATTGCCTTGCACAATATTCCGGAAGGTCTTGCCATCGGCGTGGCCTTCGCCAGTACCGACCCGCTGCGCGCGGCCGCGTTGTCCACGGGCATCTCGATTCAGGACGTACCTGAAGGGCTGGTGGTGGCGATCGCGCTGGCGTCGATCGGATACCGCCGCGTGACGGCGGTTGTGCTCGCCATTCTGTCTGGCCTGGTGGAGCCGGTTGCCGCCGTGCTGGGAGCGTCCTTGCTCAGCTATTCGGCTGCGCTGCTGCCCTGGGGACTGGGCCTGGCCGCGGGCGCCATGCTGTTCGTGATCAGCCACGAGATCATTCCCGAATCGCACCGCAAGGGGCATGAGGTCTATGCCACCGTGGGGTTGATGATGGGATTCGTGATCATGATGCTGCTGGATACCGCGCTGGGTTGAGCCGCACGCTGCCAGCACGCCCAGACGCATAAGCGCCTTTACGCACAGGGAATGCGTTGATACCGCCATTTAATTAGCCTGGCTATCCTTTCACCCGGTGAATCTTTTCACGGAGGAGGGACAGCATGGCAAGAGCAAGAAAAGGGAAGGCATCACTGCGTCGCGACCTACAGCGTTTCAGCCCGTCACTGACGTGGGGAGCGGGCCTGGCAGGGCTAGCAGGCCTGGCGGTGGCCAGCAGCGGCGCATGTGCACAAAACGTGCAGTTGTATGGCGCCATGGATACGGGTCTCGAGTATGTGACCCACGCCAACGCTGCGGGCAACGGTGTGCTGCGCATGCCGAACGTCACGGGAGGCCTCATGGCTTCGCGATGGGGACTGCGCGGGCAGGAAGACCTTGGCGACGGACTGAAGGTGTCGTTCGCGCTGGAAAGCGGCTTTGGAACAGACAGCGGCGTCCAGGGCCAGGGCGGGCGGCTGTTCGGACGTCAAGCCTGGGTCGCGCTGGGCTCGCGCCTCGGGCAGCTGACCTTCGGCCGGCAGTACAACGCCACCTTGTTTGCCATTGGCGATTCCGACGTCATGGGACCGGCGGTGTACGGTCTGGGCAGCCTGGACAACTACATTCCGAACACGCGGTCGGACAACGCCATCGGCTATCGCGGCACCTATGACAAATTCACGACGGTGCTGACCTACAGTCTGGGGCGTGACGTGTCGGCAGCGGGTGGCCCGGCAGCCACCAACTGCCCGGGCGAACGCGCCGATGACCGCAAGGCCTGCCGCCAGGTGGCGGGAACGCTCAAGTACGACACCCGTGGGGGCGGCGTGGCGGTGGGCTACGATCAGTTCCGGGGCGGCCCCAACGCCGCTGGCGGACTGACGGACAGCGACCGGACGGATACCCGCCACTTGCTGACGGGTTACGTCAAGTTCGGCCAGTTGAAACTGGGGGCCGGCTGGATCGCGCGCACCACGCGCGCCGCAGTCAAGTCGGATAGCGACCTGTACTACCTGGGCGCCAGCTATCCCCTGACGGCAGCCTGGACGCTTGACGCCGAAATCGCCCGGCTGCGCTCGTCGATCGACAACGGAAAGTCCACGCTTGCCGCGGCGCGCGCCACCTACGCCATCAGCAAGCGCACGGCGGTGTACGGCCTGGCGGGCTTCATCGACAACAACGCCGGCGCCAACCTGTCGGTCAGTGGCGGGCAGGCCTTGAGCGGACTGTCTTATGGCGTCAATCAGGCAGGCGTGATGGCAGGGATGCGTCACCTCTTCTGAGGGCCGTTCACGGATGACGAAACGGCCGAGTCCGCCTGAATGGCCGCAGCCAGCCACAAGGCCTCTGGCAGCAACTGCCGAACGTAGAAACGCCCGGTGTCCCGCTTGGCTGCATGCCAAGGCTCCTGCGTCGGGTTGGCGGCGGCGGCGTGCAGCATGCGCGCCCACAGGTAGGTCGTCGCCAGATGCCCCAGCAGGCGCAGGTACGAGCTTGCGGCGGCCAGGCGGGCCGGCTCGGACGCGGTAGCGAGCAAGGTCGTGACGTCCTTTACGGTGCCAGCGAGCGTGGCGAGGGCGGCATCGATCTCCTCATCATGCGCTGTAGCGCCCTCGCCCTTGGATCGGCGAGTCCAACGGTCGATCGACGCCAGCAAGACAGCCAGGCCGTGGCCATCGCCCAGTGCTTTGCGCTGCAGAAGGTCAATGGCCTGGATGCCAGTCGTGCCTTCATACAGGGTGATGACACGCGCATCGCGCAGCAATTGTTCAATGCCAGTGGCAGTCATGTAGCCGTGCCCGCCGTGCACCTGCAGCGCCAGGCTCACCGCCTGTTGCGCGTTTTCGCAAACGAAACCTTTGACGATGGGCGTGAGCAATCCCAGCAAGGCGGCCGCATCGGCGCGGTGCGCCGGGTCGCAATGGCCCCGCGCAGCGTCCATCACGGCGGCGTCCATCACTGAGGCGTCGATCAGCGCAGCGGACCAGCAGATCAGCGCCCTGCCCCCTTCCACCCAGGCGCGTTGAATCGCGAGCATGCGCGCGACGTCGGGGTGGGCGATCAGCAGGCTGGGCTCGGCCAGGGTGGTGCCTGGCGTACTGACCGCCTTGCCCTGCCGTCTTTCGCCGGCATACCGCGCCGCGTTCTGCCACGCAATGTCCGCCAGGCCCACCGCCTGCGCGCCCGCCAGCAAGCGTGCACGGTTCATCATGGGGAACATGGCGGCAAGGCCACGCTGCGGGTCCCCGATCCGCCACCCCACGGCCCCCTCGAACCGGAGGGTGCACGTGGGACTGCCATGCAAACCCATCTTGTGTTCGATCCCGTCGCAATGCACCCGGTTGCGCGTTCCATCCTCCAGCCATTTGGGCACCAGGAACAAGGTCAGGCCGCGGGTGCCCGGCGGCGCATCGGGCAGGCGGGCCAGCACCAGGTGCACGATGTTCGCCGTCAGGTCGTGATCGCCGCCGCTGGCAAAGATCTTGGTGCCGGTGATGCGGTAGCTGCCGTCAGGCGCCACCGCGGCCCGGGTGCGCAGCAAGCCAAGGTCGGAGCCGGCCTGCGCCTCACTCAGGCACATCGTGGCCAGGACGGATCCGTCGGCAAGCAAGGGCCCCCAGCGCGCGATCAGGTCAGGCGACGCCGACGCTTGCAGGCACGCCAGCGCGCAGGGATTGACGGCCTCCGCCATGACGAACGCATGGCAGGCGGCGCTCAGGATTTCCTGCTGGATCGTGAACAGCACGTGCGGCAGGCCTTCGCCGCCCAGTTCCGGATCGGCGCATAGAAGCGGCCATCCTTGAGCGCAGAAGGCGGCATACGCCTCTGGAAAACCGGCAGGTGTCTGCACGCCGGACGCCGTCCAGGTACACCCCTGCGCATCGGCGCCTGCATTGAGGGGCAGGATGGTGTCTATCGCGAAACGCCCCATTGCGTCGACAATGTGGTCGACCAGAAGGCTGTCCAGGTGCTGCGCGCCGGCGAGACTGCCCGGCAGATCCGGCGCACTGAGCACCTCGAACAGCAGAAACCGGATGTCGCGCAGCGGCGGCTCGAACGCAAGCACGGCAGCCTCCTTCAGCGGGGCGCGAGCCGTATCGCGCCGTCCAGCCTGATCGTCTCGCCGTTCAGATAGGCACATGTTGCGATGTTGACGACCTGATCGGCAAATTCGTCGGGCCGGCCGAGGCGCGACGGAAAGGGGATCGCCGCCGCCAACGACGCACGAACCGGCTCGGACGCCGTCTGCAGCAGGGGCGTATCGAAGATGCCGGGGGCGATGGCCATGGCACGAATCCCGAAAGGCGCGAATTCGCGCGCCATCTGCAGCGTCAGTGCGGTCAGCCCGCCTTTGGCGGCGGCATACGCTGCCTGACCGACCTGGGCCTCGAAGGCCGCGGCCGACGTCGTGAAGACGATGGCGCCCCGTTCGCCATCGGCCAGCGGATCCAGCGTCATCATCCGCGCGGCGGCAAGACGCGTCGCATTGAACGCGCCAATCAGGTTCAGCTCCAGGATGCGGCGGAACGCTTCCATTGGCATGGGTCCGTCCTTGCCAACGATGCGGCCCGGCGCGCCACCGCCGGCACAATTGACCAGCAGGCGAGCAGGACCCTGGGCAGCCGCAGCGTCAGACAGTGCGGCTTCAAGTGACGGCGTGTCGGTCACGTCGCAGTGCAACGCCAGCCCGCCAATGGCGTCGGCCAACTGCCGTGCAGCGTCGAGCTGGATGTCGAGCACCGCGACCCGCGCCCCCGCCCTGGCCAGCCGACGTGCCGTCGCCGCCCCGAGGCCGGACGCACCGCCGGTGACGAGAACAGGAGTATCAACGAGTTGCATGAGAGGTCTCCTTCAAGGTCATGCCGATACGCCGCTGCCGAGCGGCGACACCCGTGCGGTGGGACGAACGACACCCGCATCCGACGGGTCCTGATACAGCCTTTCCACCAGGTCAGCGCGGCGTGCCAGCACCATGCGCTGATTGATCGATCCCTTGTCGGTCATTTCACCCGACGCGAGCGAGGGCGGCTGCATCATGACCATGGCGCGGCAGACGCGGAAGGAACTGCCGTGCGCCCGCGCCGCGCACGCATCCAGGACGCCCTGTACCCATGCGGCCAGCCCGGCCTCGTTGCCCGCCGCGGTCAGCTGAGCATGGCTGGGACCGTGCAGAAACAGCAAGGCGCCCAGTTCGTGGCGGTCCTGGCCAGTAATGACGGCGTCCATCAGATGGGGCGCGCCGGCGGCCACGAGCGAGGCGCGGACGTCCCCCACGTTGACCCAGGTGCCGCTGCTCAGTTTGAAGTCTTCGGCAATGCGTCCGTCGAACACCAGGCCTTGCTCCGGGTTGGCCGGATTCTCGAATCGCGCTGCATCACCGCTGCAGAAAAACCCTTCGCTGTCGAACGCATCGGCGGTGAGATCCGGCTGACGCCAGTAGCCGGGCGTGACGTTCGGGCCCTTGTACCGGACTTCGAGCTTGTCGCCGTGCGCGACGAGCTTGACGGTCACGCCAGGCGCCGGCAGGCCGATCTTTCCGGCGACCCAGTCCGGCAGGTGCGCCGAAATCGCGAAGGGTGCGGTCTCCGTCATGCCCAGCCCCATCGTCATGGGAATGCGATAGCCGCAGGCGGCCACCGCATGGTCGTCGATGGCCAGCTGCACGGCGCGTGACAGCGCCGCACCGGCAGGGAAAATCAACCGCAGCCGGGCAAAGAACGATGCCCGCAATGCAGCGTCGTCTCGCATCGCGCGCGTCAGCAGGTCCATGCCCTTGGGCACGGAGTAATACACCGTCGGAGAAATCTCGCGAAGGTTGCGCAAGGTTTCCGCAAATCCGTCGTCGGTGGGTTTGCCTTCGTCGATGAACAGGCTGCCGCCGTGATATAGCACCAGCCCGAAATTGTGATTGCCGCCCGCCGTGTGATGCCACGGCAGCCAGTCGACCAGCACGGGCCGGTCTTCGCCCATGAAGGGGTAGCACTGCGTGTACATCTGCAGGTTCGAGCAGATCATGCCGTGCGTGTTGATCACGGCTTTCGGCATCCGGGTGGACCCGGACGTGAACAGGAACTTGGCGATCGTGGACGCGGTGACCGCTGCGTGAGCCGACTCGACCCGCGCGGTGGCTGTCGTGGCTTGCAGATCGGCGAAGGTCGTGTGCGTGCGCCCGGGGATCTCGCCCTTGACCAGGACAACTTCCACGTCGCCGGGCACCGCTGCCATGATCGCGCGGGCAAACGCGCTGCCATCGGATGCGAATACCATGCCTGGCGTGAGCAGTTCGACCGCATGGCGCACCTTGGCGCCATCGGTCGCCAGCAGCGAATACGCAGGCGACAAGGGAACGTAGGGAAGCCCGACATGCATGGCGGCCAGTCCCAGCAGCGCGTGTTCGATGTCATTGCCGGACAGGATCAACAAAGGCCGATCTTCGCTCAGGCCTCGTTGCAGCAGCGCTTCCGAAAGCTGGCGCACCCGGGTCAGGGCGTCGCAGTAGCTCAGATGCTGCCATTGGCCCGCGGCATCACGTCTTGCCAGAAACGTGGCGGTGGGCGTGCGCTGCGCCCACCGCACCAGCAGCTCGGTGACCCGTGCAGGACTGGGCTGCAAGGGATCGGTGGCGCGCAAGAGCCAGGCGCCGTCCGAACGTTGGGTGACTTCCGCGGCGTACGGCCCGAAGTGGATGGGCCGGAAAGCCCGCGCCGGCGGCATGCTGGGCAAGGTTGGGGTCATGGTGTGTCTCCTCGAAGTCGCGCGGATCGTCGAACGTCCGCGTCTGTATGAGCCGGGTCTGAACAAGCCTGACCAACGGTGCGCCGGGCGCACCGCCGGTGGGTTGCCCTCAGGTCGGCACCACCTTGGCGGCCCGCTTGTCCAGGAAGGCGGCGACGCGCTGCTTCGCCTCGTCGTCCCCTTGCGTCATGGCGGCCATCAGCGATTCGGTCATCAAGCCGTGTTCCATCGGCTGTTCCGCAATCAGCGGCAGCGCATTCAGGATCGCGAAGTTGGACAAGGGCGCGTTGCTGGCAATGCGCCGCGCCAGTTCGCGTGCCTTGCGCATGCCGTCTCCGGCAGGGGTCAGGTAGTGCGCGAGCCCCAATTGCACGCCTTCGGCGGCGCTGTACACCCGGCCGGTCAGCATCATTTCGGCCACCCGCGAAAACCCGATCAGCTTGGAGATGCGAACCGACCCGCCGCCCCCGACAAAAATGCCACGCTGGCCTTCCGGCAAGCCGAAATAGCCGCTCTCTTCGACGACACGCACATGCGTGGTGGCGGCAAGTTCCAATCCGCCGCCCACCACGGCGCCGTGCAGCACCGAGATGACCGGCACCCGCCCGAACTGGATCTGGCGGAACGCCGCGTACCACTGGTGCGAATGCATCATGCTTTCCGAGGGCGTTGACGCGGTCAGTTCGGACAGGTCCAGCCCGGCGCTGAAGTGATCGCCCTCCCCGTTCAGGATCACGACGCGTACCGATGCAGGCAGGTTCTCGAATGCCGAACGCAACGCGCTGATGACCGGCAGGCTGATGGCGTTGCGCTTGGCGGGCCGGTTCAATGTAAGAATCGCGATGTCGTCGTCGATCTGCTGACGGACCAGGGCGTGGGGGGTGTTGTCGGTCATCGTGCCGCCTCTTGAACAAGGGAAGAATGGGGGACCGGCTCCGGCGCATGCCGGGCGAGTCCCAGGTAAGCGTCAACCACCTTCGGGTGGCTTTCGAGATCGCTGGCGGGGCCTTGCAACACCACGCAGCCGTTTTCCAATACGTAGCCGTAGTCCGCGACACGCAGCGCGGCCCGTGCGTTCTGCTCGACCAGCAACGTGGACACACCGTGTCCGCGCAGCGTCGCCACGACGTCCAGCACCTCTTGCACAATGCGCGGCGCCAGGCCCAGGCTGGGCTCATCGAGCATGAGCAGCCGCGGTTTGCCCATCAGGGCGCGCCCAACGGCAAGCATTTGCCGCTCGCCGCCGGACAACGTGCCGGCGAGTTGGCGCGCGCGCTCTTCAAGCCGCGGGAACAGGTGGTAGACCCAATCCAGCTGATCGAGGGGTTGCGGCTCCCCCGCCCGGTAGCGCCGGAAACCGCCCAGCCGCAGGTTGTCGGCCACCGTCATGTCCGAAAACAGCTCGCGCTTTTCAGGCACCAGCGCCATGCCACGCATGACGCGGCCGACGACATCGCGCCGCATCAGCGATTCGCCATCAAGGCGGATCTCGCCTCGGGCCTTGAGCACGCCCATCAGCGCATTGAGCAGTGTTGACTTGCCGGCGCCGTTCGGACCGATCACGGTCACGATGCTGCCCGCCTTGACGCGTAGCGTGGCGCCGAGCAAGGCGTCTACCTTGCCGTAGCTGGCGCACAGACCGGTCACGTCGAGCAGCGGTGGCGTGGTGTCGACGGCGCCGTCGATCGCTTCGGCGGGCGCCGGCGCATCGACGCGGTTCAACATGGCGTTCATGCGTCGCTCCCAAGGTAGGCTTCGCGTACGGCCGGATGCCGCTGGATCTCGGCGGGACTGCCGTCGGCGATCTTCTTGCCGTACACCATGACGACGATGCGGTCGGCCAGCCCCATGACGAAGTCCATGTCGTGCTCGACCAGCAGCAGGGTCATGCCTTCGGCGCGCAAGGCCGCCAGCAGCGAGGCCAGCGCCTGTTTTTCAAGGTGCCGCAAGCCGGCAGCCGGCTCATCCAGCAAAAGCAATGACGGGTCGCTGGCCAGCGCCCGCGCGATCTCGACCAGGCGCTGCTGCCCGAGCGCCAGGCTGCTTGCCTCGGCATGCATCAGGCCGTCGAGGCCCACGCGTTTCAGGGCTTGCGCCGCCTCGTGCAGCCGTTGCCGCTCGACCGCGCGATCCAGGCGCAGCGCGGACCGCCACACGCTCGATGGCGCGCGCAGCTGGGTACCCAGCGCGACGTTATCCAGGACCGTCATGCCAGGAACCAGCTTGACATGCTGAAAGGTGCGCGCCATGCCAAGGCGTGCAATCTCACGGGCAGGCAGGCCGTCGATGCGCGTCGTGCCAAAAGCGATCTGGCCCGCGCTGGCCGACAGCGCGCCAGTGATCAGGTTGAAGGTGGTCGACTTGCCAGCGCCATTGGGCCCGATCAACGCAACGATGCGGGCTGGCGCGACTTGAAAGCTGACACCGTCGACCGCCTGCAGACCGCCAAACCGTTTGCCTACGTCGGTCAGGGTGAGCAAGGGACCACCGCTGTGGTGCAGCGTGCGCCGGTTCAAGGGCGGGGACGCGAGCACGGGCCGGGGCGCGCGGTCGGGCACCAGGCGCCGCAGATAGGGCCAGGCGCCTTGCGGTGCAAAGCGCAGCAACACGATCAGCATGGCGCCGAACACAATCAATTCGAAGTTGCCGGCCATGCCCAACAAGGATGGCAGCACGGTCTGCAACTGATCCTGCAGCAGCTTGACCAGCGCCGCGCCGACGACGGCGCCCCACACATTGGCCATGCCGCCGACGATCAGCATGATCACGTATTCAAGGCTGGCGTTCAGCCCGAACGGCGTCGGGTTCACGGCACGCTGCAGGTACACGTACAGCCAGCCGGCCACTGAGGCAAGCATCGCCGCCAGCACGAAGATCAGGCGCTTGCAGGCCACGGTGTCCACGCCGAACGATTCGGTCAGCAGGCGTCCGTGCTTGAGCGCGCGCATGACGCGGCCTGGCTGTGAGTCGAGCAGATTGCACAGGCCCCATCCGCACAGGCCGACACAGGCCCAGATCAGCCCGTACATGGCGCGGCCGCTGCGCAGTTCGATCCCGAACAGGGACATGGGCGCGAGGTTGGCAAGCCCGTCATACTTGCCGAGCGCCGCGATGCTTCCGAACAGGTAGTACAGCGCGAGACTCCACGCGATCGTGGCCAGAGCAAGGTAGTGCCCCGACATGCGGATGGTGATCGCCCCGATCACGTACGCACACCCGCCCGTGACCACCAGGCCGAACAACAGCGTTGCCCAGGACGGTGCGCCGACGGTGCTGCTCAGATACGCACTTGCATAGGCGCCGATGCCGACGAAGGCGGCCTGCCCGAACGAGGTCAGGCCCGCCACGCCAGTGAGCAGCACCAGCCCGAGCACGACCAGTGCATAGAGGCCGATGTAGTTGGCTTGCGAGATCCAGAACTCCGGGATGGCTGCGGACAAAGGCAGTCCCGCGACCAGCAGGATCAGGGCGATCTGCAACGCCCGGCGCCGCGTGGCGCCGCGGCCCGACGACGCCGGAGCGACAGCGCTTTGCAAAGGGATATCGACCGATTTCATGCTCACTCCTCGGTGTCGTGCGCACCGCCGCGCATCGACAGCCACAGCAAGACAGGGATGACCGACAGGAACACGATGGCTTCCTTGAAGGCGCTGGCGGCGTAGGACACACCCGACTCGAAGATGCCGAGCAGCAGCGCGCCGGCCAGGGTGAGCGGGTAGCTCGCCAGCCCGCCAAAGATGGCGGCGACGAACCCCTTCAATCCGATCAGCAGGCCCGAGTCGTAATACAGCGTCACGACCGGCGCGATCAGAATGCCGCACAGGGCGCCGAGGAAGGCGGCGATGCCGAACGACACGCTGCCCGAGAACGGAACCGATATGCCCACCAGGCGCGCGCCCAGCGCATTGGACGCCGATGCCCACAGCGCCTTGCCGTACAAGGTGCGTTCGAACAGCAGCCACAAGGCGGCAATCAGGATGGCGGTGGCCACTACCACGACAATGCTCTGCCCGCTCAAGGACAGGTCGCCAAGGGGCAGCTGGACGTCCCAGAACGGCACCGTGCGAAAGCCGTCCACGCCAAAGAACAGCAGGGCAAGCCCATTGAGCACGAAGTGCACGCCCACCGACACGATCATCAGCACCAGTACGCTGGCGTCCACCATCGGGCGATAGACGATGCGATAGAGCAGCGGCCCCATGGCGGTCACCAGCGCCGTCGCGACCAGGCCTTGCGCCACCAGAGGCAAGGCGGCCTGCGCCGCCCAGACGGTCAGCGCGACGATGGCCAGGGGGATGCAGAGACAGGTCAGCGCAATGCGGGCGAAGCGCTGCGGTTCGCGGTCACGTGCCGCGGCCGCGAACTCAAGCAGGGTTGCGACCACCGACAATCCCGCGAGCAGCCAGATGGTGGCCGGCACTTTGCCGTCCTGGAGCATGGCCAGGCTCAGGCCCCCGAAGACCACCCATTCCCCCTGCGGCAGGAAGATGACGCGCGTGACCACGAAGAGCAGGACCGTGGCCATGCCCAGCAACGCGTAGACCGCGCCGGTGGTCACCCCGTCCTGCAGCAAAGCCGTAGTGATGGCGAAGGATTCCATGTCGGCGGCTCAGGGCTGGGAAATGTGCCAGTCGCCCGCGCGCCAGGTGACCATCACCCGCGCGTCCGGGCCATACCCCCAATGGTCGGACGGCGTATAGCGCAGCACGCCCTTGGTGGTGACAAGTCCGCCCGCGGCGCCGGTGTTCTCGAGCGCATCACGCAGCGCCGAACGGAACTCGGCCGTGCCCGGTTTGCCCTGCTTGAGTGCAAGCGGCACCACCTGTTGCAGCATGATCCCGATGTCGTAGATGTGCGCGCTGAACTGCGTGCGCGTTTTTGCGCCGTACTTGCTTTCGTAGGCCTGCACGAATTCAAGGGCACGCTTGCGGCCAGGATGGCTTTCGGGCAGCTGTTCGGCGACCTGCTCCGGTCCGGACATCACCTGCGCGCCGTCGGCATCCTTGCCGGCAAGCCGGACGAAGTCGGGCGTGAGCGACGCCGCCGTGTGATAGATCTTGCCGCGATAGCCGCGGTCCTTCAGCGCCTTTTGCGGCAGTGCCGCGCCGCCCCCCACCGCCACCACGAAGACCGCGTCGGGGCGCGCCGCCGAGATTTTCAGGGCCTGGCCTGCGACGCTGGTGTCGGCCCGGGTGAACCGTTCGACCGCGACCACCTTGATGCCCATGCCGGCGGCCTGCTTGTCCAGCGCGACGAGATGGCTTTCGCCGTAGGCGTCCGACAGCCCCAGGAAGCCCAATGTCTTGACGCCCGCGGCCTTCATGGCCAGCAGGATGCCTTCGGTGTAGTACTCGGCGTGCATGACGTCGCGAAACACCCACTTGTCCCGTCCGGGCTGCAGTTCGGCGGGCGACGGCGAAATCTGTACTGTCTGCCCTTCATCGGCTACCTGGGCAATGGCGATGGTGGCGGGCGTATTGGATGCGCCGACGATGACATCGACCTTGTCTTCAATGAAGCGGCGCGCGTTCTTCATGGCGATCGTGGGATCGGCTGCGTCGTCGAGCACGACGACCCGTACCTTTTCTCCGGCGATGGTCTCGGGCCAGAGCGTCAGCGCGTTGCGCGCCGGCAGGCCCAGGGACGCGCCCGGGCCCGTGAGTGCAAGACTGACGCCCACCGTGAGATCGGCGTGGGCGGCGGTGAACGCCAGGGAAAGCGCGAGCGCGAACGATGCCTTGTTGCGGGTTTTCATGAAGTCTCCTCGGGGGTCGGCGGCCGGGGGCTGCCCGATTGCTAAGTGCAATTCATTTGCCTGGCATCTTATTAGCCTGGCTAACAGTTAGTCAATGGTAAAGTCCGCCCTACGGGTTTTGCCTGTTTCGGGCATCCCCTAGCTCGCGCCCTTCTTCTCTGCTTTACCTAGCCCCAGCCTCGATTCAATGCAGAAAGCCAGTCCCTCCGCACGCAAGCGATCCGCCCGCGTGTCCGGCCACGCCAGCAAGACCACGCCCGGCGCGTCCGACGTCGACACAGCCGCGCCCCACCTGGTACCCGAAGATCTGAGCCAGATGTGGGATTCCCTGGGCTACTGCATCAAGCGGGCACAGGTGCGCACATACACCATGCTGTTCGACATGGTCATGGCCGGCGAGATGACACCCGCGCGCATGACGGCGCTGAACATCATTGATACGGATCCGGGCATCAACCAGTCGGCGCTGGCGGCGCGGCTGGGCATCACCGGACCCAGCGTGGTGAAAGTGGTGGATGCACTGGAACGGCTGGGGCTGATCGACCGCCGGCTGACCGAAGGCGATCGGCGCACGCGGTCCTTGTTCCTGACCGACCACGGCGTCAAGGAACTCAAGACATTGCGGGAAAATGCCGCGCGCTACGAAAAGGCGATCTCGAAGAAACTGTCGGCCGACGAACGGCGCACGCTGATTGCCCTGCTGGACAAGGTGGCCGAGCCCTGAGGCATAAGGTGCCCCATGCGAACGCGCGCGGACTGACGCATTGCCGAACAAGGGACCCGCAGGTCCCTTGTTTCATTGCACGCATGCCGCAGAGCAAATCCGGCTATTCGCCCTCGTCCAGCCCCAGATCCTGGATCTTGCGGGTGATCGTGTTCCGCCCGATGCCGAGCTTCAACGCCGCTTCGATCCGCCGGCCGCGCGTGGCGCGCAGCGCGGTGGTGATCAGCATGCTTTCGAACTGGCGCGTGAGCGCCTGCATGATGTCCGGGTCGCCGCGCGACAGGCGCTGCTCGACATCGATCTGCAGGCCGTTGAGCCATTGCGCCGTGCCCCGGTCGCCAGTGGGCAAGCCCATGACGGCGGCGGCATCGGTCGGTGCGGTGCCGGGCAGGTAGCTTGCCGTGCCGGACACCGGACCGCTGCTGCGGTCGGCCATGACCGGGCTGAAGGCCGATGAGCCGCTGTGATCGAAGGCGGACTTGTCGGCACGCAAGGTGCCGCCGTCGGCCAGCACGGCGTCGCGGCTGACCTGGTCCATCAATTCCGGTGGCAGGTCCTGCACGTCCACGGTCTGCGCGGGCGCCATGACGGTCAGCCAGTGGCAGACGTTTTCCAGCTGGCGCACATTGCCCGGGAACGGGAAACGCGCCAATGCCGCCAGTGCCGCGGGCGTGAAGCGTTTGGTGTCGACGCCCAGGTCGCGGGCGCTGCGGGCCAGGAAGTGTTTGGCCAGCAGCGGGATGTCTTCCGACCGTTCGCGCAGCGGTGGCAGGCGCAGCCGGATCACATTCAGGCGATGGAACAAGTCTTCGCGGAACAGGCCCTGCTTGACGCGTTCTTCCAGGTGCTGGTGGGTCGCAGCGATCACACGCACGTTGGTGTGCACCGGGCTGTGGCCGCCCACCCGATAGAAACTCCCATCGGACAACACACGCAGCAGACGGGTCTGCAGTTCGGCTGGCATGTCGCCGATTTCGTCGAGAAACAACGTGCCGCCGTCGGCCTGTTCGAAGCGGCCGCGGCGCATGCTTTGCGCGCCGGTGAAGGCGCCCCGTTCATGGCCGAAGAGTTCGGATTCGAGCAGGTCGCGCGGAATGGCCGCGGTGTTGATCGCAACAAAGGGACCGGCAGCCCGTGCGCTGTGGCGATGCAGGGCGCGCGCAACCAGTTCCTTGCCGCTGCCCGACTCGCCGGTGATCATGACCGTGACCTGCGACTGCGACAGGCGGCCGATGGCGCGGAAGACTTCCTGCATCGCGGGAGCCTGCCCGAGGATCTCGGGCGTGCCGACCAGCGATTCGTCGGCCGACGCTTCTTCACGCAGGCTTTCTTCGACGGCGCGGCGGATCAGCTCGCTGGCGGTGTCGACGTCGAAGGGTTTGGGAAGGTATTCGAAGGCGCCGCCCTGGAAGGCCGAGACGGCGCTTTCCAGGTCGGAGTACGCGGTCATCACGATGACCGGCAGCGCCGGGAAACGCCGCTTGACGGCCTGAAGCAGTTCGATGCCGCTGGCGCCCGGCATCCGGATGTCGGTGACGAGCACCTGGGGCACATCGTCGTTCAGGGCCTCGAGGGCCTCGCGGGCCGTGCCGAAGCTGCGGGTCGGAAGGTTTTCGCGCGCCAAGGCCTTTTCGAGCACCCAGCGGATCGAACGGTCATCATCTACGATCCAGATTGGTTTCATCGCTTGCTTCCGGGGAACGCATCCAGGGGATAGTGCATCTGGCTCTCAATTCAGGGCAACGGCAACAACATCCGGAAATCGGTCATGCCGGGCCGGGTGTCGCATTCGAGCAGGCCTTCGTGCTGTTGAACGAAAGTCTGTGCCAACGTCAGTCCAAGACCGCTGCCTCCTTCGCGTCCGGAGACCAGCGGGTGAAAGATCCGGTCCTGCAATTCCGAAGGAATTCCCGGACCGTTATCCACCACATGCAATTCCAATGCCAGCTTGAAGCGTTGCTTGGCAAGAATGACTTGTCGCGCGACGCGCGTGCGCAAAACGATCTCGGCGTCGCCTTCGGCAATCCGTTCGTGCAGCGCTTCGGCGGCGTTGCGAACGACGTTCAGCACCACCTGGATCAGCTGCGATTTGTCGCCGCGAAATTCCGGCACCGAGGTGTCGTAGTCCCGCACGATGCGCAGGCCGCGCGGATATTCCGCCAGCACCAGCGAACGCACGCGTTCGCACACTTCGTGGATGTTGACGTCGCTGACGATACGGGGCGCGCGATGCGGCACCAGCAGGCGATCCACCAGGGTCTGCAGCCGGTCGGCTTCCTGGATGATGACCTGCGTGTATTCGGTCAAGGACGCGTCGGCCAGCTCGGCCTCGAGCAGTTGCGCCGCGCCGCGCAGGCCGCCCAGCGGGTTCTTGATTTCGTGCGCAAGGTTGCGCAGCAGCTCGCGGTTGGCCTGCGCCTGTTCGAGCAGGCGCTCTTCGCGATCGACCTTGAGCTGTTGCTCGACTTCGCGCAGTTCGACCAGCACGGGCCACGGATGGCCCTGCAGGGCGACGACCGTGGCGGTGACCTGCACCGGTTCGCGGCCGATGCGATCGATCGTCAGCATCTGCCGCTTGTCGGCAAACCGCTGCGAGATCGCTTCCTGGAATGACTTGTAGAGCTCGTCGCCGTCGCGAAAGAAATCGCACAGCGGCATGGCGTACAGCTGGCGCACCGACACCTCGAACAGGTCTTCGGCGGGCGCATTGGCATGGCGTATCAGGCCGTCCTCATCAAGGATCAGCACGGCGCTGCCCAGCATTTCGAAGGCGGAAAAATCGGGACCGGCATGGCCCGATGACGCAGAGGGGTCGAGGCTGTTCATACAATTGAAAACGGGGCGATTGCCCGCCCCGTTTCTCCCTAGTGACTCAATGCCTGCTTACGAGGCGTAGTACATGTCGAACTCGATGGGATGCGTCGTCGTGCGCATGCGCGTGACGTCTTCCATCTTGAGCGCGATGTACGCGTCGATCATTTCCTTGCTGAACACGCCGCCACGAGTCAGGAACTCGTTGTCGTTTTCCAGGGCTTCAAGGGCTTGTTCCAGCGACGAGCAGACGGTCGGGATCTTCGCGTCTTCTTCCGGCGGCAGGTCGTACAGGTTCTTGTCGGCCGGATCGCCAGGGTGGATCTTGTTCTGCACGCCGTCCAGGCCGGCCATCATCAGGGCCGAGAAGGCCAGGTACGGGTTCGCCAGCGGATCCGGGAAGCGCGTTTCGATACGGCGGCCTTTCGGGTTCGCAACGTAAGGAATGCGGATCGAGGCCGAGCGGTTGCGTGCCGAGTAGGCCAGCTTGACCGGGGCTTCGTAGTGCGGGACCAGGCGCTTGTACGAGTTCGTGCCCGGGTTGGTGATGGCGTTCAGCGCGCGAGCGTGCTTGATGATGCCGCCGATGTAGTACAGGGCGAATTCGGACAGGCCGGCGTAGCCGTTGCCGGCGAACAGGTTCTGGCCGTCTTTCCAGATCGACTGGTGGACGTGCATGCCGGAACCGTTGTCGCCAACGATGGGCTTGGGCATGAACGTGGCCGTCTTGCCGTAGGCGGCAGCCACGTTCCAGATCGTGTACTTCATGATCTGGTTCCAGTCGGCGCGCTGAACCAGCGTGCTGAACTTGGTGCCGATTTCGAGCTGGCCAGGGCCGGCGACTTCGTGGTGGTGCACTTCGACCGGCACGCCTTGCTGTTCGAGCAGCAGGCACATTTCCGAACGCAGGTCCTGGAAGGAATCGACCGGCGGGACGGGGAAGTAGCCACCCTTGACGGCCGGGCGATGGCCCATGTTGCCGCCTTCATAGTCGATGCCGGTGGACCACGAGGCCTCTTCCGACTTGACCTTGACGAAGCAGCCGGACATGTCCACGTTCCAGGTCACGCCGTCGAACACGAAGAATTCAGGCTCAGGACCAAAGAACGCGGCGTCGCCCACACCGGAGGACTTCAGATAGGCTTCGGCGCGCTTGGCGATCGAGCGCGGGTCGCGGTCATAACCCTTCATGTCCGATGGTTCGATCACGTCGCAGGTCAGGATCAGGGTGGTTTCTTCGCGGAACGGGTCCAGGCGGGCCGTGCCGGGCTCGGGGATCAGCAGCATGTCGGAGGCTTCAATGCCCTTCCAACCGGCGATCGACGAACCGTCAAAGGCGTGCCCAGTCTCGAACTTGTCTTCGTCCACCTGGTGGGCCGGCACCGAAACGTGCTGCTCTTTGCCGCGGGTGTCGGTGAAGCGGTAATCAACGAACTTGACCTCGTTATCCGCGATCAGTTTGAGGACGTCTTTGGGCGTTGCCATTAGGGCTCCTGATAGTCTCGTAGGGCTTGCCGCCCGGGAAGCATTCCACGGTCGATCAAGCGTAATTGGTCGTGCACGCAGACCGAGCCTGCGACTCGATACTGGACAGTTGCGGTCCTACATAAGCACATTACATGCCAGTAACCGCCGGTAAATCGCGCCCCGGCAAGATGCAGGGCCGCGCCGAATTCTCGCACATTGCGGCGCGGCGGACATGCCGACGCAGCGCACCAATATAGGACATTCCGCAAGAATGTTGGCACACAGTCGGTGCGTTTTTGTGACGAAGCCAAAAATGCACCGACTCAGTGCGCAGGGCCTTCCGCCCGTTTTCGTGCAAGCGTTCTGTCAGGTTTCCGGATCGCCCAGAAACAGTTCCTGCAGATCGTTCAGAAAGCGGGCGCCCAGCGACGTCGCCTTGATGCGTGTCGGGTCCGGATCGAGCAGCCCTTTCCTGACCGCTTGCGCCATTGGGCGGCTGATCACTTGCAGCCCGAGGCCGGTGCGTTCGGTAAAGCTGGCGGTGGGCACCCCGTCCGACAGGCGCAGCGCATTGAGCATGAATTCGAACGGCAGGTCGGCCGGAGGAACGATGCGTGACTCGGCAAGGTGCGTTGCGCCCTCAGTCGGCGCAAGCAGCTGCGCCATCCAGGTGTCCGGGCTGCGCACCCGCGCTTCCCGCAGGATGCGATCGTGGAACGACAGCTTGCCGTGCGCGCCCGGACCGATGCCCAGGTAGTCGCCAAATTCCCAGTAGTTCTGGTTGTGGAAGCAGCGCGCGCCGGGCCTGGCGTAGGCGGACACTTCGTAATGCTCGAAGCCCGCCGCCGTCATGCGGTCTTCGATCACGTCCTGCATCTCGAAGGCCAGATCGTCGTCAGGCAGGATGGGCGGGTATTTGGCAAAGACCGTGTTCGGTTCCATCGTCAGGTGATAGACCGACAGATGCGTGGTGCCGAACGACAGCGCCGTCTCCAGGTCCTGGCGACAGGCGTCCACCGTCTGCCCCGGCAACGCGAACATCAGGTCCAGATTGACGCGCGGAATGAAGCGCTGCGCGATGTCGATGGCCCTGCGGGCCTCGTTGCCATCGTGGATGCGTCCCAGCGCCTTCAGGCTGGCGTCGTCGAAGCTCTGGATTCCCAGCGAGATCCGGTTGACGCCACTGGCGGCATAGGCCTGGAAGCGCCCGGCTTCCACCGTACCCGGATTGGCTTCCAGGGTGATTTCTGCGTCGGGCAACAGCGGCAGCCGCGAGCGGATCATGGCAAGCATGGCGTCGACCGTCTCTGCCGACAACATGCTGGGCGTGCCGCCGCCAATGAACACGGACACGACCTTGCGCCCCCACACCAGCGGCAAGCTTTGATCCAGATCGGCCGCAAGCGCTTCCAGATAGCGCGCCTCGGGCAGCGTGTCGGGCGCGGCGTGGGAATTGAAGTCGCAATACGGGCACTTGCGCACGCACCATGGCACGTGCACGTACAGGGCCAGCGGCGGCAGGCTCGTCAGGATGGTCTGGCCGGGCGTCGCAAACGGCATGGCCAGCTTGGGCTTGGGCGCCGCCTGGTTGGCGACGCGGATCGGGATGGTGATGGGCATGGTCAGGACCGGAATGGGTTGAGGGCTGGCACCGTCAGAAGGTGTCCAGCTTGTCCATCAACACGGCCAAGGCTTGCGCACGATGGCTGACCCGGTTCTTTTCTTCGGACGTCAGTTCCGCCGCGGTCTTGCCGAGCCTGGGCAACAGGAAATGCGCGTCATAGCCGAAGCCGCCCTCGCCGCGCGGCTCCGCGACGATCTCGCCCCACCACAGGCCTTCGCCGATCAGCGGTTGCGGATCGTCGGCGCTGCGCACCAGCACCAGCGCGGCGTAGTAGTAGGCGCGCCGGTCGGTAGCGTCTTTCAGGCGGTCGATCAGCAGCGCGTTGTTCGCGGCGTCGGATTTTTCGCCGCCGTTGGCCATGGCGGCAAAGCGCGCCGAGTAGACGCCGGGCGCGCCGCCCAAGGCGACCACACAGACGCCCGAATCGTCGGCCAGCGCCGGCAGGCCGGTGATGCGGCTGGCGTGCCGCGCCTTAGCCAGGGCGTTTTCGATGAAGGTGACGTGCGGCTCTTCGGCTTCAGGCACACCCAGGCTGCCCTGGTTGACGACGTCGAAGCCCTTCTGCGACAGGAGCCTGGAAAATTCACGGAGCTTGCCGGCGTTGTTGGACGCCAGAACCAGTTTTGTCATGGGTGTTCCTGATGCTTGATGCTTGATGCTTGATGCTTGATGCTTGATGCGTGATGCGTGGTGCTTGGTGCTTGGTGCTTGGTGCTTGGCGCGTTCAGTTCAGGCGGCCGGCGTGGCGGCGGCCAGCGCCGCGCGCTGCATGGCCACGATCTCGGCAATGCCGGCCTGCGCCAGGTCCAGCAGCGCGTTCATGTCGCTGCGTGTGAACGGGGCGCCTTCGGCCGTGCCCTGCACTTCCACGAAATCGCCGCTGCCGGTCATGACGACATTCATGTCGGTCTCGCATTGCGAGTCTTCGTCGTAATCCAGGTCCAGCACCGGCTCGCCCTTGTACATGCCGACCGAGACGGCGGCCACGTGATCGATGATCGGCGACTCGGCCAGCAGACCCTGCGCCATCAGCACATTGACTGCGTCCTGCGCGGCCACGAACGCGCCGGTGATGCTGGCGCAGCGCGTGCCGCCGTCAGCCTGGATCACGTCGCAGTCCAGGTGCAGGGTGCGCTCCCCCAACTTTTTCATGTCGAACACGGCGCGCACGCTGCGGCCGATCAGGCGCTGGATTTCCTGCGTGCGGCCCGTCTGCTTGCCCTTGGCCGCTTCACGCGATCCGCGGGTATGCGTGGCGCGCGGCAGCATGCCGTATTCGGCGGTGACCCAGCCTTCGCCCTTGCCCTTCAGGAAAGGCGGCACTTTTTCTTCGATGCTGGCTGTGCAGATGACCTGCGTATTGCCGAACGTCACCAGCACCGAGCCTTCTGCGTAACGGGTAAAGCCGCGGCGGATTTCCACGGCGCGCAGGGCGTTGGCGGCGCGTTCGGAAGGACGGCTCCAGGTCAGGATCGGCAGGTCGGTCATGAGGGGAAAACTCCAGATAGGCAATGGCGGCGGACGCGATGCGTCGGCAATCCGCCATTGTACGGGTGGCGCGGTGGCACGCCGGTGCATCGGGCCGTGCCATGCTTGGCTGGCCAGACAAGGTCGGCCAGCCGATGCCGGCCGTCACGGTGCCGCTTTCGGAGTGTCGGCCTTATCATGGCAGCTGGCCCCGACCACCCAGCTGCCGCACCGCCGGCACCGCTGGTCGGCCACGACTCTTTTTTCAGGCAGACACCGATGCTACGCAGCATGACCGCCTTTGGCGCCGCGCGCGCCGATACCGAACAGGGTTCCCTGTCGCTGGAACTACGCGGCGTCAACAGCCGCTTCCTGGACCTGCACTTTCGTATGCCCGACGAACTGCGGCACATCGAAGCGCCACTGCGCGATCTGCTGACGCGCTCGATTGCGCGCGGCAAGATCGAAGTGCGCGCCGGCATCCAGCGCCGTGTCCGCAACGACCCCGAAGCGCTCAACATGGCCGCGCTCGAGCAGGCCGCCGCCCTGTTTCGCAAGGTGCAGGCCGTGGTGCCCGACGCCGCCCCGCCGCGCCTGTCGGACCTGCTCAGCTGGCCTGGCGTGCAGGGCACCGAAGAATCCGAAGACACCTGGCGCGACGCCGCCATGACCGCCGCGCGCGACGCCCTTGCCCAGCTGCACGCTGCCCGCGAACGCGAAGGCGAGCGCCTGGCCGGCATGATCCTGGACCGCGCCGTTCAGGTGGAAGACATCGTCAAACAGGTCGACCTGCGCATGCCGCAACTGGTGGCCGACTATCGCGACAAGCTCGCCCGCAAGCTGCGCGACAGCGTCGAGACCGCCTTTCCGTCCGGCTTCCAGGCGATCACGGGCGCGGAACTGTCGGAACGGCTGGCGCATGAAGCGACGTTGTTCGGGCTGCGCATCGACGTGGCCGAAGAGCTGTCGCGGCTGCATTCGCACCTGGCGGAATTGCGCCAGCTGGTCGGCGGCAAGGCGGGTGGGAAGGCAGACAAGGGCAGCGCCGGAAAACGGCTGGACTTCCTGTTCCAGGAAATGAATCGCGAGGCCAACACGCTGGGGTCCAAGGCGGGTGGGCTCGAAGTGACGCGCGCGGCCATGGATCTGAAGCTGCTGATCGAGCAGATGCGGGAGCAGGCGCAGAACATCGAGTGATGCTTGCGCGCGTGCTCGGGTGGCGTAGCAACGCTGTGGTAATTCCGGCAGGTTCACCGCATTCGGTGCCGCGCTCCTTCCCGCTGCGGTGAATATGCGGTCTAATCACCGCATGGAACGCGGAGAATACCTCTATCTTTGGCAGGCCCCCGACTGGCCGCAGTGGCGCTATCGGCTGCCTGAACTCGTCCAGTCGCTTGCCGATGTCAGTCGTGCACAAGGCGTGTTGCTGGGTCGCCTGGCTGACGCGGGCATGGCGCTGCGTGACGAGGCCAGCCTGGTCGCACTGACCGATGACGTCGTGAAAACCAGCGAGATCGAAGGCGAAGTCCTCAGCGTTGCGTCCGTCCGTTCGTCTATCGCCCGCCGCCTTGGACTCGATATCGGCGCCGTAGCGCCAGTGGACCGGCACGTCGAAGGCATTGTTGAAATGGTACTCGACGCCACGTCGTCCCGTGCCAAGCCACTGACCGCCGACCGGCTTTTCGGGTGGCATGCGGCGCTCTTTCCCACGGGGTATTCCGGCATGTCGCCCATTGCCGTGGCGCGTTGGCGCGACGATGCCAGCGGGCCGATGCAGGTCGTTTCCGGATCCGTCACGCGTAGCGTCGTGCACTTTCAGGCGCCGCCCGCACCTACGCTGCCGGCCGAGGTCTCGCGTTTCCTGTCCTGGGCAAACGCGGACACCGGCGAACCTGCCTTGCTCAAGGCCGGTCTTGCGCATCTGTGGTTCGTGACGCTGCATCCCTTCGATGATGGCAACGGACGGATCGCACGCGCCGTCGGCGACTTGTTCCTGGCGCGTGCCGATGGCGCCGATCAGCGCTTCTACAGCCTGTCGGCGCAGATCCAGCGCGAACGCAAGGCGTACTACGACATTCTCGAGCGCACGCAAAAGGGAACGATGGACGTGACGGCGTGGCTGGCGTGGTTCCTTGGCGCGCTTAACCGCGCGATCGGCAGCGCGCAATTGACGCTCGACAGCGTGCTGGCCAAGTCCCGTTTCTGGCAGCGTTGGGCCGGCACGCCAATGAATGCGCGTCAGATCAAGCTGGTGAATCGCCTGCTCGATGGCTTTGACGGCAAGCTTACGAGCAGCAAGTGGGCGGCGATGGGCAAGACCTCCGCGGATACGGCGTTGCGCGACATCACCCAGTTGGTGGCCTTGGGTGTGCTGAAGAAGTTGGAAGGTGGCGGACGCAGCACGTCCTACCAGCTTGCAGACGAATGACGGCGTTTCGCGTTATGTTGCGCGTTGACTGCGGGTGAAACCCGCGAAGGAAACTTGTCCCCCATGCACTATTCCCGCGCCTTGAGCATTGCCGACCTGGCCGAGATCGCTCGCCGCCGCTTGCCCCCGAGCCTGTACGGCTATGTGAGCGGGGGCAGCGAAGACCAGTCTTCGCTGGTCGCCAACCGGCTCGCGTTCGACCGCTGGCGGTTCGTGACGCATTCCTTGGTCGACGTGTCCCAGCGGTCCCAAGCAGTGGAGATTTTCGGGACGCGTTACGACATGCCGCTGGGCGTTGCGCCGATGGGTGTGACGGGGTTGTGCGCGTTCGAGGGCGATCTGGCGATGGCCCGCGCGGCCGCACGGATGAAGGTGCCGTTCGTGCTGAGCGGCGCGTCGACGGTGGCGCTGGAGCGGGTGATGCAGGCGGCGCCGGACTCGTGGTTCCAGGCCTATATCCCGGCGCAGCAGGACGTGATCGGCCCGCTGCTCAGCCGGTTGCGGTCCGCTCAGGTCAAGGTGCTGGTCGTGACCGTGGACGTGCCGATCGCCTCGACGCGCGAAAACGAATTGCGCAATGACTTTCGCCTGCCCTTGAAGCTGACGCCGCGCCTGATGGCGGGGGGCGCGCTGCGGCCGCGGTGGTTGCTGCAGACCTTTGCGCAGACACTGCTGCGGGGCGGCGTGCCCCGTTTCGAGAACTTCACTGCCACGCGTGGCGGACGCATCATCGATGCGCCCACGGTGGACCATCGGGCCGGGCGGGCGTCGATGCGGTGGGAGACCATCGCGTGGATCCGCGAGCAATGGGCCGGGAAGCTGGTGATCAAGGGGTTGCTGCGGGCAGGCGACGCACGCCAGGCGCAGGCGCTGGGGTGTGACGGTGTGATCGTCTCGAATCACGGCGGGCGTCAGCTGGACGGTGCGGTCGCGACGCTCGACGCCTTGCCGGCGATGGTCGCCGCGGCGCCGGGGCTGACGGTGATGCTGGATGGCGGCGTGCGCCGGGGTACCGATGTGCTCAAGGCGATGGCGCTGGGCGCGGCGTGTGTATTCGTCGGACGGCCTGCCATGTACGGGCTGGCGGCGGGCGGCGAAGACGGCGCGGTCCGCGCGTTGGAATTGCTGCGCAAAGAGATCGATGTGGACCTGGCGCTGCTGGGATGTCCTGACGTTGCCGGCCTGGGGCCGACTTATCTGGTGCGTGAGGGCGATCTGCCGGGGATGTGAAGCCAGGCGCGTTTTCAGGCAAGTCACCGCCGAAGGCACGCGCCGCCAGAAGCCCATGGCGCCGAATGCAAGACGCCGCCGACGGCCGCGCCCGGCGTCCCCCTCAGACAGGCGCCTTATCCACCACGGTGGCGCTGCTTGCAAAGGCCGGTGCAGCAGGAAAACCGCCCGACTTGCGCCGCTCCACGCTTTCCACGAAGTGGCCCCACGGGCTCCATGCCGCGTCGTCCTGCGCCGCGCGGATACACACCTGGCATTCGTTCCACGCTTCTTCAAGCTGATCCGCGAAGCGCCACGCCAGCATCGACGGATCCCGCATCCTGGCAATGACGATCTGCGCCGCCATGTCGATGCCGACGGTGTTGACCGCATGGGTCAGCCGGTCGGGACAGCCTGCGGTCACGAAGTGATAGGGCTGCAGGATGATCTCGATAAGCTGGTCCAGGTGCGCGCGTTTGCGCGATGGATCGTCCAGCGACTGCAGCATGGCAGCCAGCCAGCCGGTCTCGGACGCCTCGCTTGCCACGCGCTGGCGATCCAGCCACTCGCCCGCCGCGACGTAGTCATCAGGCGCGCAGACTGCCTGTTGCATCTCGCCCACGCGGGTCCACCGGTCGTACACCCGCTGTGCCTCGTCCGCCACGGCATGCAGGTCTTGCGGGAACAGAATGGGGCGCAGTTCGTCTGGCAGACGGGATGATCCGCCCGACCCGACATAGTCCGTGAACGAGGCCGCGAGCGCGCGGTTGAACGCAAACAGTGCGGTCACGCAATCGTCGGACTGGCCCTTGTCGGCAAAGTACGGCGCGGCCGATACCGAGAGCCTGAGGGCGCCGATGCGCTGCCCCACGTCTTTTGACCGGTCGAACAACTGGTGAAAGGGCTCGGCGTCGACGTCGAGCAGCGTAGCCTCGGCAACAGCGTCCTGCGCCATGACCGACAGGCCGCGGGCCTGCGTCATCAGTTCGCCCAGCTGATCCAGTGTGCGGCGCGTGGTTGCCCCGAGCACACTGTCGGCGTTCATGGCGGTCAGCCATCGCTCGTGGTCCGCGCGCGACCACCCATCGGCACGCGCGCCGGACGGGAGCCCGCCCACGGTTCGATCTTGGCCGGCCGATGCGCCTGCCAGGCTGCCCTCCGCCATGGATGCGTCGGCGCCAGGCGTCGGGACCGCATCGGTGCGCGCGGTGTCATGCGGGGGCGACGGGTTTCGCGTCGTCTCGGCGATGGCCCAGGCAATGGCATTCGCGGCCTTGATCAGACAGCCACCCAGAATCAGGGCGACGAGCAGAGCGGTTATCCAGGACATGCTTGAGCCTTATGGCGTGGGAAAGCAGTGGGCGCAAAAGCGCGGAACGAAGGATGGCACCGCAGCAAGGCAGCGGACCGAACACCCGCATGAACCACCCTGCGGTGCAGAAGAAAGTCGGAAAATCGTATTAACGTACGGGCCCGGCATGAAGCGTTCGAATGGGACGTCATGCCGCCCTGCCCTGCGCCGCCAGCTCGCTTTCCAGCCACGCGATGAACTGCCGTGCTTCGGGTCCTGCCCCCGGCGAGACGCAGTAGTAGTAACGCTGCAGGGGCATCCTGAACGCGGGCAAGGGCGACACCAGTCGCCCGGTAGCCAGGTCGTTGCCCGCCAGCGACGCGGGGCACAAAGCGATGCCCAGTCCATCGACAGCGGCCTGCAGCACGAAATGCAGATGGTCGAACTGCAAGGTGCCGGCCGGCTTGACGCGGGCCAGACCCACATACCGCTGCCAGTCAGGCCAGTCGTCTTTCCGGGTCTTGGCCGACAGCAGCACGTGGCGGCGAATGGCATGGACGTCGGCAATGGGCAGCGTGCGCAGCAAGGCAGGCGCAGCAACGACATGCACGTCGTCCTCCAGAAAGGGCTGCAGCGCCAGGTCCGCCGGCCACCCCTTCAGCCCACGGCGGATGGCCACATCGAAACTGTCGGCGGCCTTGTCGGGCGACAAGGTGCTGGTGATGACTTGCGGTTCGATGCCAGGGCAGCGTTCGACAAAACCCGGCAGCCGCGGGATCAGCCAGCGCACCGCGAACGACGGCCGCACGTTGATCCGCACCGCGCGTTCGGGCGGCCGGGCAGTAAAGGCCTGCGCCGCGGCGCCGATCTGGTCCAGGGCGCCGCCTACTTCGGAGTAGAAACGCTGCCCGGCGGCGGTCAGCATTACCTGCCGCGTCAGGCGTTCGAACAGCAGGACTCCCAGATAGTCTTCCAGCGTCTTGACCTGCCGGCTGACCGCGCTATGCGTCACACACAATTCGTCGGCCGCGCGGGTAAAGCTCAGGTGACGGGCTGCGACGACGAAGGCGCGTATGGCGTTGAGGGGAGGCAGGCGCGCGGGCATGTGTGCAATATTCTCACAGGTCGAGCACGGCAATGTCGTTTGTCAGCACCACCGTCGCGCGCGCACCCTCTTTCCGATGAATCTTCTTTCTCCCCTTCCCGCCGACCGCCATTCACGCTACGCCGCGATCGCCCTGGCGCTGTCCCTGCCGGCCGACGTGCTGCTGTACCTGCTGCTTCCCATGTACGCCGACGATTTCGGCATCTCCCTGGCCGAGGCGGGTGGCCTGCTTGCCGCCAACCGCCTGGTGCGGATTGCCGGGTATGGCGCGGTCGCGCGCTTCTATGCCAGGCACGGCGACCGCATCACGTGCTCGATCGCCGTGGTCGTGGCTGCTTTTTGCGCATACGGCAATAGTGTCCTGTCTGGGTTCTGGGCCTTGCTGGTGCTGCGGCTGGCATGGGGCCTGTGCTTTGCCGCCCTGAACCTGTCGACGCAAGCCTTGGCGACGGTCGACGTGCAGGGCGCCGCGCAGCGCACCGGCGCATCGCGCGCATGGATCGCGCTGGGGCCGGTCATCGCACTGCCTGCCGGGGCATGGATGACGCTGCATCACGGCCCGCGCGTCATCTTCGTGATCCTGGCGGGGGTGGCGTTGCTGGGGCTGCTGGCGACCCGCCTGCTGCCTTCGGGGGGCCATGCGGGGCCGCGCCCCGGCCGCCGGCGCATCCGCTGGCCGGACCGCCTGAACGTCTGGAGTTTTGTCGAAGGCCTGACCCTGGACGGGCTGTTCATTCTGGGCCTGGGATTTCTCGGCAAGGACCTGCTGCCCGGGCAGGCCGTGCTGGTGGCGGGACTGCTGCTTGCCTTGCGCTATCTGTCGGAAATGCTGCTGGCCCCGGTCGGCGGCCGGCTGGCCGATCGGCATGGCGCCCTGCGGCTGCTGGTGGCCATGTCGCTGGCCACGTCGGGCGCATTGGCCGCCTTTGGCGCCGGTTGGCTGTGGAGCGCGGCGGCGGTCATCGTGGTACTGCGCGCCCTGCAACTGCCGCTGGTTGCGCCGCTGGTCATGGCCCGCTACCCCGGCCCCGCCCGCCTGCCTGCCCTGGCTTCACAGGCGATCTGGCGTGACATTGGCGCAGGCGCCGGCCCCCTGATCGCAGGCTTGTTGCTGGCGCGCGTGCCCGCCATGGCGCTGTATGGCGCGGCGGCCATCACGCTGGCGATGGCCGCGCTGGCCCTGGTCACCCGGCAGGGCGCCGACGCCGAGCGGCGGGCGCCTGCCGCTTCTGACTCAGCGTGATGGCACCCCGATCCAGGCGTAGTCATCCAAACCGTCGGTTCGGCCCTCACGCCACGCCGCTGTCATGTGCCAGGTCCATACTGCGCGCCACCCTCCCCGATTCCGGACCTTGCCGCCATGCGCTCTGCTTATCCCCGTTTCCTGCCTGCCGCGCTGTTGCGCGCCACCTTGTCCGTTGCGCTGGTCGCGGCGCTTGCCGCCTGCGGCGGCAGCGACGATGACGACGACACGCCGTCGGCGGCGCCGCGCTCGGTTGCGTCGCTGCGCCTGATTGGCGAGCAGCGCATTGCGTTCAAACAGGCGGTACAGGACACGCCCGCGGGGGGCCTGTCGGGCATCGATTACGACCCGCGTACGCAGCGCTGGATGCTGGTCAGCGACGACCGGTCCGACCTGGCGCCCGCGCGCCTGTACGAAGCGCAATTGAGCTATGACGACAAGGCCTTCACGCGCGTTGCGCTGACAAACGTCGTGACTTTGAAGCAGCCCGACGGCAGCGTCTACCCGAGCGCCACGCAGTTCGCGCAGCGCGGCGGCACGGTACCCGATCCGGAAGCCATCCGTTTCGATCCCACCGACACCAGCCTGTGGGTGACCAGCGAAGGCAATCGTTCGCTGGGCCTGGACCCGCTGGTGCTGCATGTGTCGAATACCGGCGCGGCGATCGGGCAACTGACCACGCCGCCCCTGTTCAAGATGTCGCCCTCGCAGGAATTGGGCAGCCGCAACAACGCCACCTATGAAGGGCTGACCTTTGCGCCCGACGGACAATCGCTGTGGATCTCCATGGAAGGGCCGGTCTATCAGGACGGCCCGCTGCCGTCGGTCACCGCCGGCGCCGTGTCGCGCATCACACGCCAGGATCGCACGGGCAAGGTGCTGTCGCAGTTTGCCTATCCACTGGATGCGTTCCCGGCTGCACCGGCTCCCGGCAAGAACGCCGACAACGGCGTCTCCGAGATCCTGGCCATCACCGATACGCAATTTCTGGTGCTGGAACGCGCAGGCATCGAAGGCGCCGACGGCGTCTACGCGAACTACCTGCGCCTGTATCGCATCGACGTCACCGGCGCGACCGACGTGCAATCGTTGAGCACGCTCAGGAACGCGCAGTACACGCCTGTGCGCAAGACATTGATTCTGGACTTCAACCGTCTGGGGCTGCCAAGGATCGATAACCTGGAAGCCATGACCTGGGGTCCTCGCCTGCCCAATGGCCGCAATAGCCTGGTGATCGTTTCGGATGACAACTTCTCGGCCACGCAGGTCACGCAGTTCCTGGCCTTCGAGGTCGTGCCCAACTGACAGTGGTCAACCGAGATGCAAGCGGTCAACTCAGGGAAAGCCGTCAACCGAGGCCGCCCGTATCGAGCCTTGTCATGGCAGCCGGACACGCGGCTTAACGCAGGCGGTAAAACGCATCCGGCTGCGGCATGGCGGGCAAGGCCGTCTCGCCGATCATCTCGCGCAGCGTGCGCTCGATATTGACTGCCAGCGCGGTCAGCGCCAGATCATTGGGCTCTTCGCCAAAGGGATTTTCCAGTTCGCTGGCGATCGCATCGAGCGCCATGAAGGCATACGCAATGAAGACGCTGATGACGGGTGTGGCCGCGCCGATGCTGTCGACCAGCCCCAGCGGCAGCAAGGCACAGAAGAAATACACCGTTCGGTGCAACAGCACGTTGTAGGCATAAGGCAGCGGCGTGGACGCAATGCGTTCGCACCCGGCCACCACCGCACCCAGCCCATCCAGTTGACGTTGGCAACCATCGAACAGAATGTCGCTGAGCCGCCCGTCACGCCGCCAGCCGGCGAGCAGTCGCGACACTTCGTCCAGCAGATGCACGGGCTGATACTGCCGGGCCAGCGTGCGTGCGACATCGTCGGCGGGCAGCAAACGGTGCAGCACGTCCGTCGGGTCGGTGCTGCGCAACTGATGCTTGAGCGCATAGGTAAACGCGCACAGCAGCGAAACCAGCCGTTGGGCATCGGGGTCGCCCGGCGCAGCGTCGAGCACCCCCACCGCCTGGCGTGTCAGGTTTTGCGCGCGGATCAGCAGTTCGCCCCACAGCTTGCGGGCTTCCCAGTAGCGGTCGTAACTGGCGTTGTTGCGGAAGCTGACGAAGATGGCCAGCGCGACACCGATCAGACTGAACGGCGTGGGATTCAGATGCAGCCAGGACGTCCCGCCCGACGAATGCGCCCACAGGACGGCAAGCGAAATCACCAGGATGACGCTCAGCGGCAGCAGCACGGCCTTGAGCACGGAGCCGTTCCATACGAACAGCATCTTGAACCAGTTGAGTTTGGGACGGACGATCACGCGCTTCTCGAAGACATGCTTTGTAACGCGATTATCCGGCAATCGGCGGTGTAATGTGTCGATATTGCCCCAATGACGCCGCCGCAGGAGACCACCATGCCCCGCGCACCCGCCTCGCCCCCCGCCAGCACCCAGCCTTCCCCGCCCGACTTGCATGACGAAGACGCGCTGGACGAAGCGCTGGAAGAAACGTTTCCGGCCAGCGATCCGATCGCGATCTCGCCGGAACGCGAGCAGCACGACAAGCCGGAAGGACAATCGGTGGTGGATGACCGGGGCAAGAATCCGTAGCCACCGCGGCGCTCAAGATCAGTGCCGCGCGCCGCGCGGCCCGATCGTAGCGCGTGTTGCAACGCAGACTAACGATCGCGCCTTGGTGCCTGTGTCAGGCGTCCAGTCCGATATCCAGCGTGCGCGCGCTGTGGGTGATCCACCCGATGGCGATCAGATCGACCCCGGTAGCGGCGACCGCGGGCGCCGTTTCAGGCGTGATGCGTCCGGACGCCTCCAGGATCGCCCGGCCCCGCGCCATGCCGGCCGCCGTGCGCATGTCGTCGAGCGACATGTTGTCCAGCAGGACGACATCGACCCCTAGCGCCAGCGCCTCGTCCAGTTGCGCGAGTGTGTCGACTTCCAATTCGATCTTGACCATGTGACCGATCCCGGCACGCGCCCGCGTCACTGCCTCGCGAACGCCACCCGCGATCGCGACGTGGTTGTCCTTGATCAACACCGCGTCGTCCAGCCCGAAGCGATGGTTGCTGCCGCCACCGACCCGCACCGCGTACTTTTGCAAAGCACGCAAACCGGGCAGCGTCTTGCGAGTGCAGGTCACCCGTGCCCGATAGTCGCGAATGGCATTGGCAATCGACGCGGTGGCGGTCGCGACGCCGCTGAGATGACACAGGAAATTGAGCGCCGTGCGTTCAGCTGTGAGCATGGCGCGCGCCGACCCTTGCACCGTGGCGATGGTCGCACCAGGCGCCAGCCGGGCGCCGTCCTGCACATGGGCGTCGAACCGCAAGGCAGGGTTCATCAGCTGAAATGCGATGCGAGCCAGTTCCAGTCCGGCCAGCACACCGTCCTGCCGGGCCACCAGTCGCGTCTGCGCCTGGACGCCCGACGGCACAATGGCATCGGTCGTCAGGTCGCCGGCTCGGCCCAGGTCTTCGAGCAGCGCATTGCGCACGGCGGGCTCCAGCAGAAGGAAGGGAAGTCCAGGCACCGTGCGGGCAGCAGTGTCGGTATCGGGGGGCAAAGCAAACGCAGCTTTAATGCTCATGATGAGTATTTAACGCTCAGAAAAAGGGAGTGGGTGCTTTTATGCTAAACCTGAGCATATCGCTGCGTCAACACGCGCGTTTTCTAACCCGCCATCGTTGCCGTTGTCGCCCCCGCCTTTCACCTGCCTTCGTTCACCTGCCGCCTTCCACCCGCCGTTCCTCACCCCCCACGCGTCAACGGCAGCTTGCTTCCGCCCAGCGACCGTTCCTGCACCACACTCCCCCGGAACCGGAACAGCTTGGCCGGCCGGCCCGCCGTCCCGACGGCCAGATGGCCGGTCTCTTCCACCAGATCCTGCTGTTCGATCAGCCGGCGAAAGTTCTGCTTGTGCAGTGCGCGGCCGGCAAGGGCTTCGACGGTCTGCTGCAAATGCAGCAGCGTGAACTCCGGCGGCATCAGCTCGAATACCACGGGCCGGTACTTGATCTTGGCCCGCAGGCGCGCAATGCCGGTCGCCAGGATCCGGCGGTGGTCATGCAGCATGCAATCGCCCGGCACGCTGCCTGTCGCATCGGCAACACCGCGCCGCACGGCCTCGGGCACCAGGCCCGCCTCAAACAGCAGCTCGTAGCGCTGCAGCACCCCTTCTTCATTCCACGCCTGCCCATCCAGGCCGAACGCCAGCGCCGCACGCAGTCGGCGGCGGCCGGCACCGGCCTTGTCGTCGGCGCGCGACGCCCACGCTGTCAGGCCCGGCAGGATCGCCTCGGCGACGACGGCGGGTTCCCCGGTGCGCCGATCTTCCCACGGAAAGTAGCGATACCAATCATGCCAGCCGACCTGGTCGACCCGGTCGCCATCGGCCTCGCGCGTCAGGCCCAGGTAGCTGATGGAGATCACCGCAGCCTGCGTGAACGCGTCGCCGGCATCGGCTCCCGCCTGTGCCGCTTCTGCCACGTCGGTGCGGTCGCGATCCGCGAAGGTATACAGCTGTTCGACATAGCCCAGCGGGTGATGCGTTTGCGCTTCGACCCACGCGCGCAGGCCGGCCTGCAGGGACCGATGCATCATCTGGAAGGGACCGGACGGCAAGGCGCCGCCATCGCGGGTGGTCAGGACACGCGGCTGGCCATCGGTGACCGCGACCAGCACGGCCACCAGTTCAGCGCTCAGACAGGCGCCACCCGACACGGCATCACCCGCGGACCGGCCCGTGACGCTCGCCTGCGGCCGCACGCCGCGCAAGGCCACGCGTTTTCTGGCGCCAGTCACAGGAGCGGAACGGTCATCGGCAGGAAGGTCGGGCTTCGGCGTCAAGGCGGCAACATCCATCGGGCATGACCGCAGGCTGCGGCACGCGCTGATTATAGGACCCACGCATGAAGCGTTCCCTGAACTTCTCACGCAAATCTTTCGGCAATGACCCCACAACGTCGGCCTTCGCGGTTACATCGTCCTCCCGCCAGTGCCGCGTTTGCCTATAGAATTGCGCGGCCGCGTTTCTGTCCTGGCATCAGCTCGAGGTCCCTTACTTTCTATGCACGGCGTCAATTTTCAAGCGCTTTTCAATGCGTCGCCCAACGCCTACCTCTTGATGAACCGCCGGTTTGTCATTGTCGGGGCCAACCAGACCTACTTGCGCGTCACGGGTCGTACCCTGGAAGGCCTGGTCGGTCTGGACATCTTTGACGCCTTCCCGAGCCGGGATGCGAATGGCCACCTCGATGGCAACGGGCTGGCCCTGCAGGATTCCTTGCGCCGCGCCGTCGACCAACGCAAGCGCGACGAACTGCCCTACATCCATTACGCGATCGCGCGCAGCACCGATGCCGGCGACGTGATCGAAGACCGCTACTGGAGCGCCACGCACACGCCCCTGTTCGACATCGAAGGCGAAGTCGAGTACGTGTTGCAGCACACCGAAGACATCACCGAAATCCAGGTGATGCGCAAGGAATTGCGCGCCACCCGCATGGACCAGGAAGACAGCGACAGCACGGCGCCGGGCGCGGTCCAGAGCCGCGTGCTGCGACGGGCCATGGTCGTGCAGGAAGCCAACCAGGTACTTCAGGCGGAGGCATCGCACCTGCGCCGGCTGTTCGAAGAAGCGCCCGGTTTCATGTGCTTTCTGCAGGGGCCCAATCACGTCTACCAGATCGCCAACGCCGCCTACTACAAGCTGATCGGACGGCAGGACGTGCTGGGCAAGCCGATCCGGGTCGCCCTGCCCGAGCTGGCCGGGCAAGGCATGTTCGAGATGCTGGACAAGGCTTTTGCGGACGGCCAGGCCTTTGTCGGCATCGACCTGCCCGTGCAGTTCCACGGCGCGGGCGGCGACCCGATCACGCAGCGCTATGTCGACGTGGTGTGCCAGCCCGTGATCGAGCCCGACGGCCGCGTCTCAGGCATTTTCGTCCAGGGCAGCGATGTGACGCAGCGCAAGCTGGCGCAGGAAGAACTGGCGCGGCATCGCGAACATCTGGAACTGCTGGTCGAAGAGCGCACGGCCGAACTTGAAGCCAGCGAAGCGCAGCGGCGCCAGGCCCTGAAAATGGAAGCGGTCGGCCGGCTGACGGGCGGCATCGCGCATGACTTCAACAACGTGCTGCAGGTCATCGGCGGCAATCTGCAGTTGCTGCGGCAGTTCGTGGATACCGACGACCGCGCGTCGCGCCGTCTGGCGTCGGCCATGAGCGGCGTCGAGCGTGGCGCCAAGCTGGCGTCGCAACTGCTGTCCTTCGCGCGCAAGCAACCGCTGGAACCCGTGGTCCTGAATGCCGGGGTCCTGTTGAACAACATGGACGACATCCTGCGCCGCGCGCTGGGTGAATCGATTGAACTTGAAACGGTCATCGCCGGTGGGCTGTGGAATGTGCATGTCGACCGCAACCAGCTCGAAAACGCGCTGCTGAATCTGGCGATCAATGCGCGCGACGCGATGGACGGCGACGGCCGCATCACGCTCGAAACCAACAATGCGAGCCTGGACGACGCCTACGCGGCGGCGCATGAGGAGGTCATTGCCGGCCAGTACGTGATGATTGCCGTCTCGGACACCGGCAGCGGCATGACCGAAGACGTCATGGCGCGCGCCTTCGAGCCCTTCTTCACGACGAAACCCGATGGCAAGGGATCGGGCCTGGGCCTGAGCATGGTCTATGGCTTCGTCAAACAAAGCGGCGGGCATCTCAAGATCTATTCCGAAGTCGGCCATGGCACCACCATCAAGATGTACCTGCCGCGGGTGCATGCCGTCGAAGAAGTGTCGCGGCCCGCGTATGAAGGCGCCGCAACCGGCGGCACCGAAACCGTGCTGGTCGTGGAAGATGACGCCGCCGTGCGCGCCACGGCGGTGGACCTGCTGGTCGAGCTGGGGTACCACGTCCTGAAGGCGCACGATGCGCAAAGCGCGCTGGCGGTCATCGACAGCGGCGTGCCGATCGACGTGCTGTTTACCGACGTGGTCATGCCCGGACCGATCCGCAGTCCGGAACTGGCGCGCCGCGCCAAGGCCATGCAGCCGCGGATCGAAGTGCTGTTCACATCGGGCTATACCGAAAACGCCATCGTGCACGGCGGACGTCTGGATCCGGGCGTGGCGCTCCTGGGCAAGCCCTACCGCCGCGAAGACCTGGCGCGCAAGCTGCGGCATGTACTGGCCGGGCGCGAGCACGTCGAGCAGGCGCAGCTTGCGCTGAACAATGCCCCCGCCGTGCACCGCCTGCCGGGCACGCCGGTGCGCGTGCTGGTCGTGGAAGACAATGCGGACGCCCTGGCGGCGACATTGGAGATCCTGGATTACCTGGGTTATCCGGCCGAGGGTGCCGCCACCGCCGAAGCGGCCATGGACCTGTTGGCCGCGCAGCGCTTCGATGTGCTGCTGGCCGATGTCGAACTGGCGGGAACGTCCGGCGTGGAACTGGCCACCCGGGTGCGGGAGCAATATGGACTGCATGTGGTGTTCGCCAGCGGGTACCCCGCCCGGCAGACGCCCATCCCCGACGCACCCTGGCTGCAAAAGCCCTTCACCATCGATGACATGTCATCCCTGTTGATCCGGCTCTCTGCCCTGCCCAGGTAGGCGCCGGAGGCGCGGCCCGCAACCCAGGGCTTTTCCGCAGTGTTTTATTTACACAGGCCAAACGCAGCATGGCGGAATCAGGACACAATAGATGGTCCGGATTTGACAAGCCACCTGCATGAGCGCTACTCCGCCCCACGTTGAACGCGCCTTGACGGGATCGGCTGCCCGGCGCGCGCACCCCGGCAGGTGGCTCACCCTATCCGGCGCCGCGCTCATCGCCGCCATCCTGATCGCCGCGTTGTCCCTGATCGTGAACCTGCAGCACCGGGTCATCGCCGGCAAATCGCAGGAACTGGCCAATCTGGCGCTGGTGCTGGCGCAGGAAACCGAGCGGGCCTTCCAGGCCCTCGAAACCGTCCAGACCAGCCTGGTCGAGCGCCTGCGCAACGAAGGCATCAACACCCCCGAAGCCTTCGACTTCCGGATTCGCGAACAAGACGTTTACGGACTGCTGCGGGACCGGCTCGACAGCCTGCCCTATGTGGAAGCCCTGACGCTGATCAACCAGGAGGGGCACCTCGGCAATTTCAGCCGCTACCAGCCCACGCCACCCGTCAACGTGGCCGACCGGGATTACTACAAGACGCTCATGGCCGATCCGGACATGGAAAGCTACCTGAGCGCGCCGGTCGAAAATCGCGGCACCGGCAGCTGGACGATCTACCTTGCGCGCAAGTTTGCGGCGCGCGATGGCGAAGCGCTGGGCCTGATCCTGGGGGCCATGCGCCTGGACTACTTTGCGCGTTTCTACAGCACCATCAACGTCGGCAAGGGCGGCGCGATTGGCTTGTTCCGCTCGGACGGGACCCTGCTGGTCCGCCATCCGCCGGTTCCGGGCACGGTCGGCACCAGCACCGGCCCCACGACCACGGGCGAGGCGTTCGCCAGGTCGGCTGCCCAACCCGGCGCCGCCAGCGCTGCCGCCCTTCTCAGCCCCATCGATGGCCAGCAACGGCTGATTGCCATTCGCGCGCTGGAACGCTATCCGGTCACGGTCGCGGTCAGCACCACGACTGCGTCCGTTGACGCCGCATGGCGGCCCGAAGCGCTGGTGATCGGGATCGCCGCCCTGCTGCTGTGCCTGATCCTGGCCGCCTGCGTCGTGCTGGGGCGGCGACAGCTCGACGCCCACCATGCGCTGACCCACGCCGCCAACCATATCGCGCGGCACGATGCGCTGACGGGCCTGCCCAACCGGGTGCTGTTCACGGAACGGCTGCGCGGCCTGGTGGGCGCGCCGCTGACCCGGCCCATGGCGCTGCTGCTGATCGATCTGGATTACTTCAAGTCGGTCAACGACACCCTGGGCCATCCGGCGGGCGACTCCCTGCTGCGCGTCATCGCGGCCCGCCTGGTCGACTGCGCGGGACCGGACGATCTGGTCACCCGGCTGGGCGGCGATGAATTCGCGATCATCCTGATGGACGCCAACACCCCGGGGGCGGCCGAACGCAAGGCGCAGGCCGTCGTCGACGCCATTGCCGAACCGTGCAGGCTGGATGGCAACCAGGTAGTAACGACGGCCAGTGTCGGCATCACGCTGGCTCCTGAACATGGCACCGACGCCGACCAGTTGCTCAAGAACGCCGACCTGGCCCTGTACCGCGCCAAGGCCGACGGCCGCGGCAACTGGCGGGTGTTCGAGCTGGCCATGCAGAAAGCCGTGCAGGCCCGTCGCAATGTCGAGATGGCGCTGCGCGATGCCTTGTCGTCGGAAGGGTTCGAGGTCTTCTACCAGCCCGTGCTGGCCAACCAGAGCGGGGCGCTCTGCGGCTTCGAAGCGTTGCTGCGCTGGAAGCATCCCGGGACGGGAGCGCCGCCGCCCTCCGAATTCATTCCTATCGCCGAAGAAACTGGCCTGATCGTTCCGATGGGCCGCTGGGTGCTGGAGCAGGCCTGCCGGGCCGCAGCCACATGGCCCGACCCCATCCGCGTGGCCGTGAATGTATCGGCCTGCCAGTTCCTGAGCGGCGATCTTGTCAGCCACGTGCGCGACGCGCTGTCCAAGGCCGGGCTGCCGGCGCATCGGCTCGAACTGGAAATGACCGAGACGGTGCTGCTGCGCGAAGACGCGCAGGTGCGCACCACCCTCGATCAGCTGCACCTGCTCGGGGTCAGCATCGCGCTCGATGACTTCGGCACCGGCTATTCGTCACTCAGCTACCTGCGGCGCTTTCCGGCGGACCGCATCAAGATCGACATCTCGTTCGTGACCGACATCTGCGAGAACGAAGAGTCCGCGCGTATCGTGCGTGCGGTGGTCGACCTGGCGCGCAGCCTGGGCATGTCCACCACGGCCGAAGGCGTCGAAACGCTGGCGCAGTGGAACCGGCTCAAGGCGGCGGGCTGTGACGAGATCCAGGGCTACTACGTTGGACGACCCGGGCCCCTGGCATCGACCTATGCCCACCTGGACAGCCCGGCACAGTGACCTGGCATCCAGGCGTGCCTTGACGCGCTGCCGCCGCCCTGCCCCGCTCAGGCGAACTGCGCGCCCAGCCCCGCCGTGACGAAGGCCGTCAGGTGCTTGACCATGTAGCGGTACTGCGTGGCATTGGATGCCGTGACCGTGCCGTGCCGATGCACCCATCGCGCGACGCCATGCAGGATCTGGTCCTGCAGCATCCGCATCCGAAGCTGATAGCAGCTGTCGGGCATGGCGGGCGCCAGATGGCGCGCCATGCGCTCCAACCGGGTCATGGCTGAAAAGCAGGCAGGGTCGATCACCGCTTCATAGGTCCACTTCGGATTGAGCATGGCCTGGCTGGCCACGATCACATGCTGCGCCCCCCACGGCGCATCGGCCACCCGGTCGCACAGTTCCGCAATGCAGGCATGCGTCAATTCGTGCAGGTCGCGCGCCAGGCCCGAGGCTTCAAGGCGGTCAAGGCGGGCATGCCGGCCCTGGTCAATCTCGCGCAGACGCCGCTCCAGCACCGCGACCACCAGGCTGTCGCGCGACCCGAAGTGATAGTGCGCCGCCGACAGATTCTTTTGCCCGCTGGCACGCACGATCTCCCGCATCGACACATGGTCGATGCCGCGCTCGGCAAAGAGGGCTTCGGCCGCGTCCATCAGCAAGGTGGGAGTATCCGGCGCAGGGTCAGACATCAGGGGGCAAGGGATTCCGGAACGGATGAAAAGAAGACGGCCACTGCGAGGAAATGGCCGCCGAGAGAAGGCAACCACCCAGGGATGGACTGGCAGGAGGACCGAGCGCAAGGAACAGGTAAAGGAACAGCTGCAAGGACCGCGCGGGCCGTGCGTTCTAATTCACCTGTCTGAGCGTGACGGCATGGACGACGCGCGACCCGCGACACTTCCTGGGAGCAAAAACAGGGCCAGCGCGCATCGCGGCAATAGGACCCGCATTGGCCCGCCCGGGCTGACAAACCGGGCGTTCGTGGTGCATGAGCCGCCCCGATTGCGCCATCGCGGTGCGCCGCGCGGGCCCGTTTTCAGGCGCACCACCGGATGCCGTTCGTGCATGCCCAGTGGCATGGATTCTGCTTTGGCTAATTCACGCGAATTAGGCCGCCGATGGCTGCAAGCACCAACCGGTTCTCAGCACCAACCGGTTGTCAGCCCCACCGAGTTGTCAGCATCAACCCGTTGTCGACGTCAACCATCGACGGCCTTGCCCGCACCGACTCCAGGCACTCCCTCTGTCCCTTCAAGGAACCACCATGTCCCGTTCGCCTGCTTCCCGTCCCGTGGCACAGACCCTCCCTTCCCTGTTCACCGCGCAGCGCCTGTTCGCCGCCGTCATCGTGGCGGCCGCAGCGGCCACGGCCTTTGCGCCGCAAGCGCGCGCCGCCGACAAGGTCGCCATGCTGCTGCCCGGATCGATCAACGATCAGAGCTGGAACGCCGCGGGCTTTGGCGCGGTGGGCAAACTGAAGGCAGCAGGCGATGACGTGGCGTTCTCGGAGAACGTGGCGCCCGCCGACCGCATCGAGGCCATGAAGGACTACGCGCGCCGCGGCTATACGTCCATCATCGGACACTCGGGCAGCTTCCTGTCGGCCGCGCAACGCGTGGGTCCGGAATTTGAAAAGGTCACGTTCATCATCGGGTCGGGCGGTGCGGGCGCGGGCAAGAACGTGGTCTCGGTCGACTACGACAATGCGCAGATGGGCTACATGATGGGCGTGCTGGCCGCGCGTCTGTCCAAGAGCAACAAGGTCGGCTCGGTCAACGGTCTAGAAGGCCTGCCCAACGTGGTCCAGCAGGTCGGCGGCTTTCGCCAGGGCGTCAAGAGCGTCAAGCCCACGGCCGAGGTCAAGGTCATCTACATCAAGGACATGGAAGACGCCGCCATGGCCAAGGAAGCCGCGCTGGCGTTGATCTCGGGCGGCGCCGACTTCGTGTTCGGCAAGCTCAACGCCGGCCAGAACGGCATCGTGCAGGCCGCCAAGGAAAAGAAGGTCTACACCAGCGGCCGGTCGTTCGCGCATGCCGAAATGGCGCCCGATCAGGTCGTGACGACCATCGTCGAAAAGTGGCCCGACATGTACCTGGCCGCCACGCGCGACGCATCGGCCGGCAAGCTCAAGCCGGGCCTGACCATGTACGGCTATGAAGCGGCGGGCGGCCCGGGCGCCGAACTGATGTTTGCCAAGGACACGCCGTATGGCAAGGGCGTGCCCAAGGAAGTGGTCGCCGAACTGGAAGCGATCAAGAAGAAGTTTGCGTCGGGTGCGCTCAAGCTCGACGTGAAGAAAGAAGACGCGCGCGGCGGCGTCTGATCTTGTGCCCGGTCCGCTTTCATCTTTCAATTACACGAGCACGCACACCATGTCGACCATGCTGGAGATGCGCGGCATCTCCAAGACCTACGGCGCGGTGCGCGCCAATCGCAACATTGACCTGACCGTCCAACGGGGCGAAATCGTCGGGCTGCTGGGCGAGAACGGATCGGGCAAAAGCACGTTGATGAAGATCCTGTTCGGCATGGTGCGGCCCGACACGGGCGGCATCGTGTATCAGGGACGGGAAATGGCCGTGGGCTCGCCCAAGGGCGCGCTCGACGCCGGCATTGCCATGATCCACCAGCACTTCACGCTGGTCGAGGCGATGACCGTGACCGAAAACCTGTTGCTGGGCATGCATGGCGGGGGCGCCTGGCTGGCGCCCGCGGCCATGGCTCAACGCATTCGCGAGGCAGGTGAGCGCTATGGCCTGTCGATCGACCCGGGGGCCCGTGTCGAATCGCTCGCCCTGGGCGAAAAGCAGCGGGTCGAAATCCTGAAGGCGATCCTGCGCGGGGCCGACCTGCTGATTCTGGACGAGCCGACCTCCATCCTGTCGCCGCCCGAGATCGCGCAACTGTTGGACTTTCTCAAGCGGTTTCGCGCCGAAGGCCGCGCCGTCATTTTCATCACCCACAAGCTGGGCGAGATGCTGGAAGTCGCCGATCAGGTGGTGGTGCTGCGCGATGGCCAGGTCGTGGGCGCGCAGTCCACGCAGGGTGCGACACGCCAGTCGCTGGCGCGCCTGATGGTGGGTCGCGACCCGGCGCCTGCCGCGGCGCGTGCCGAGTCTCCACCGGGCCGCGAACGCCTGCGAGTCGAAGGACTGGGCGCACGGGATGCCAGCGGCGCACAACGGCTCAAAGACGTGAGCTTCACGCTCAGGGCCGGCGAAGTCCTGGCCATTGCCGGTATCGACGGCAACGGCCAGGGTGAACTGGCCGATACGCTGGCGGGCATCACCCGCGCAAGTGGTGGCGCCCTGTTCCTGGACGGCGTGGACATTACCCGCGGCCATGCCCGTTCACGGCTGGCTGCCGGCATTGCCTACCTGCCGGCCGACCGGTCGGGCACCAGCCTGGTCCAGGCCATGAGCCTGGAAGACAACCTGATGCTGCGCGACGCCGACCAAGCGCCCTATTCACGCGGCGGCGTGATCGATCGGGGCGCGGCGCGGCGCATTGCCAATGAACGGCTCGCGCGGTTCAACGTGCGCGCCGCGTCCTCGATGGTGGCGGCCCGCACGCTGTCGGGCGGCAACCAGCAGAAGGTCGCGCTGGCCCGCGAGATCGGCCGCGCCCCGGACATCCTGATCGCCTTTCAGCCGACCTGGGGCCTGGACCCGGACTCGACGCGCTTCGTAATCCAGCAGGTGCTGGCGCTGCGCGATGCGGGCGGCGCGGTCATCTACATTTCGTCCGAACTTGAAGAGGTGCTGGCGGTGGGCGACCGCATCGCGGTGCTGTCCGAAGGCAGCCTGGTGGACATGCTGGACCGCAAGGATGCGGATATCGAACGACTTGGCCTGGCGCTTGCCGGCAGCGCCAGCAAGAAGGTGGCATGAACACACTCGCTTCTCCCTCGCCCCGCCCGCTGGGCGCGGGACGTTTCCTTGGCGCGGCGCGCCGCGCCCAGCCTTTGCTGCGCGCTGTCGCATCCATTGTGCTGGCGCTGGTCATCACCTCCATGCTGATCCTGATGGCGGGCAAGAACCCCATCGACGCCTATGGTCACATGGTCATGGGCGCCTTCGGATCCTGGGACCGGGTGGTTGTCGGTCTCAACAAAACCACGCCCTATCTGCTGTGCGCAGTCGGCATTGCGTTGTGCTTTCGCGGACAGGTCATCAACATCGGCGCCGAGGGGCAGCTTGCGATCGGCGGTATCGGCGCCGCGGTGGTGGCGCTGACCTGGGGCACTCTGCCGGCCTGGGCCCTCATTCCGCTGTGCCTGGCGGCCGGCGCCCTGGGCGGCGCAGGGTGGGCGGGCATCGCGGCCACCATCCGCATTACGCGCGGCGTGCATGAAGTGCTGGTGACGCTCCTGATGAATTTCGTCGCGCTGCTGATCGTGGCCGAAGTGTTGCACGGCGAGTTGGGGGAAGTCGGCGCGGGCTTTCCGCAAACCCCTTTGTTCGAAAGCGCCGCGTGGCTGCCCAAGCTGATTCCCGGCACCGATCTGCACATCGGCATTCTTCTGGCGGTGGTGGCCGCGCTGGCCGCCAGCTTCCTGCTTTGGCGAACCACGCTCGGTTTTCGCTGGCGGCTGGTGGGCGCAAGCCCCTCTGCTGCCCGATATGCAGGCGTGTCGGCGGGCCGCGCGGTGTTCGGGTTGATGGCATCCGCCGGTGCATTGGCCGGACTTGCAGGCGCCATCGAATGCCTCGGGGTGCATTACCGGCTGATTGAAGGCTTTTCGGCGGGTTTTGGTTTCAACGCCGTGGCCATCGCGCTGATGGGCGCGCTCAATCCCCTGTATGTCCTGCCGGCCGCGCTGTTCTTCGGCTTTCTTGAAACCGGCGCGCTGGCCATGCAGCGCCAGATTGGCGTGCCGTCCTCGCTGGTGCTGGTGATCCAGGGCCTGACGATGGTGTTCGTGCTGTGCGCCATCGGCCGGTCCGACGCGGAGAAGATCTGATGGACGCGCTATTCGTCACCGACTTTCTTGCAGCCTGCATCCGTATCGCCACGCCGCTGGCGCTGGCCGCCCTGGGCGGCATCCTGTCGGAGCGCAGCGGCACGTTCGCCGTGGGCCTGGAAGGACAGATGCTGACCGGCGCCTTCTTTGGCGTGATCGGCACTTTTCTGTTGGGCCACATCGGCTGGGGCCTGGTGGCCGCGGCGCTTGGCGGCATGGGCCTGGCCCTGCTGGTGGCCACCGCCACGGTCCGCTTCCATACCGAACACATGGTGACGGGCATCGCATCGAACATTCTGGCGCTGGGCCTGACCAGCTTCATGCTGCGCGCGCTGGTCGGCCAGGGCCAGGCGCCGGTGATCCGCATCCCGACACTGCAGGCCTGGTCGGTGCCCTACCTGTCCGACCTGCCCGTGATCGGGCCCCTGCTGTTTACCCAGCCGCCGCTGACCTACTTCACGGTGCTGGCGATCGTGCCGGTGTCGGTGTTCCTGTTTCGCACGCGCGCGGGCCTCACGCTGCGGGCCGTGGGCGAGAACCCGCAGGCCGCCTTTGCGGCCGGCGCGCGGCCGGATCGGGTGCGCATGGCGGCCATCGTGGCCGGCGGCGCCTTTGCGGGACTGGCCGGCGCGGTGCTGTCCTTGCAGCAGGTGGGCACCTTTACCGACGGCATGACCAGTGGCCGCGGCTATCTGGTGCTGGCCGCGATCATCGTGGGCCGATGGATGCCGCTGGGCACCCTGGCCGCGTGCCTGGTGTTTGGCGCGGCCGAGGCACTGTCGTTGCGCGTGCAGGCCTTCAGCCTGCCCGTGTCGTCGTATGTGATCCAGATGCTGCCCTACCTGGCGGCGCTGGCCGTGCTGGCCGGCCTGGGCCGGTCGGCGCGGCTGCCGGCGGCGATCGGAAAACCGTTCCGACAGGGGTGAGGCAAGCTCACTTGCCCAGGCGCCGGCGCCGCTCGGCGTCATCCATCCCGAGCACTTCGGCCAGCACCTGCGCCGTGTGCTCGCCCAATCTGGGCGGCGCGTGGCGGTATTCCACCGGCATCGCCGAGAACCGCAGCGGACTGGCCGTGACCGGCGCAGTGGTCCCGGCCGGATGGGGCATGTCGACACGCAGCCCGCGCGCCTTGACCTGCGGATCGTCGAACACCTGGCCGATGTCGTTGATCGGTCCACACGGCACGCCCACCGCTTCGAGCCGGGCGAGCCAGTCGTCTCGCCGGCCCTGCTGCATGATGTCGGTCAGCAGGCCGACCAGCACATCACGATTGATGACCCGCCGCCGGTTGTCGATGAAACGTTCGTCTTCGGCCAGTTCCGGCGCGCCGATGGCGCGGCAGTAGGCCCGATACTGGCTATCGTTGCCCGTCGCAACGATCAGGTGACCATCGGCCGCGGCGAACACCTGGTAGGGCACGACATTCTGGTGCGCATTGCCGGCCCGCTGCGGCGCCACCCCGCTCGTAAAGAAATTGGAGTTCTGGTTCGCCAGCAAGGCGACATGGCAATCGAGCAAGGCGATATCCAGATGCTGGCCCAGCCCGCTGCGGCTGCGTTCGGTCAAGGCGGCCAGGATGGCCACGCTGGCATACATGCCGGTGACGATGTCGGTCACGGCCACGCCAGCCTTTTGTGGACCCGCACCCGGCAGGCCGTCGCGCTCGCCAGTGATGCTCATGAGGCCGCCCATGCCCTGGATCATGAAGTCGTACCCGGGGCGGGTGGCGTAAGGGCCGTCCTGCCCGAAGCCGGTGATCGAGCAATACACCAGTGCAGGGTTGAGCGCGCTCAACGTTGCATAGTCGAGACCGTAGCGAGCCAGCCCGCCCACCTTGAAGTTCTCGACCACGACGTCGCACTGGCAGGCCATCTCGCGCAGCACCTGCGCACCTTCCGGCGTGGCCATGTCGATCTCGATCGACCGCTTGTTGCGGTTGGTGCTCAGGTAGTAGGCCGCCTCTGTCGTGTCCTCGCCGGCCGCATCCTTCATGTAGGGCGGACCCCAGCCACGGGTGTCGTCGCCCGCGCCGGGCCGTTCCACCTTGATCACGTCGGCGCCCAGGTCGGCCAGGTTCTGCGTGCACCAGGGCCCGGCCAGGATACGGCTCAAGTCCAGCACACGAACGCCGTCGAGCGGCGCGCGGCGGGCGGTCATGCGGCCTCCTGCGTGGATAGATCGAACGCCGCGGTCCCGTGGCTCAGCGCCACCACATCGCGTTCAGCCACCCGCGCGCGAAAGCGCACGACACCCGGCCCGTCATCCCACAGATCGAACACCAGTGTTTCGCCGGGATACACCGGCGACGAAAAACGCGCGTCCAGCTGGCGCAGCCGGCTCGCGTCGTAGTCGCAGCGCTCGCGCACGATCGCATGCGCGGCCATGCCGAACGAGGCCAGTCCATGCAGGATGGGACGCGGATAGCCTGCCGCCTGCGCCACCGCCGGGTCCACATGCAAGGGATTGGGGTCGGCGCTCAGGCGATAGATCAATGCGGCGCGCGGTGATACCGGCAGGCTGGCCGAGGCGTCGGCGGCGCGGTCGGGCGTTGCAAGCAGCGGCGGCGCAGGGGCGTCCCCCTGGCCAAACCCGCCATCCCCGCGGCAGAAGGTGGATTGCGTCAGCGTCGCCAGGCAGACGCCGTTTGAGTTCAACACGTTGCGTTCGACAACCACAATGGCTCCCTTGTCGGCACCCTTGTCGATGACATGGGTGATGCGGCTTCGGCCCACCACCTCGCCTTCGGGTGGCAGGGGCGCGTGGATGCGCAGGCGCTGTTCGCCATGCACCAGCCGCACCCAGTCGATCCCGGCGCGCGGATCGCGCATCCAGAAGCCAGGATAGCCCAGCACCACGCTCATGGTCGGAAACGCCGCCAGGCCGTCTTCATACACATAGCGCAGTTGCCGGGTGTCTGACGGGTCCTCGCCCAGGCCGATCCCCAGGGCATACAACATGGTGTCTTTCGCCGCATACCGCTGCGGCACGTCGGGAAATTCCCAGTGTTTCAGGGTCGCGTAATCCAGGGGCATGATGGGCTCAGATCGGATCCCAGTCGATCACGTCCGGCGATCGTTCGAGGGCGAAGAATTGTTTGCGCATGGACGGGATTGCGACATCGGCGATCGATTCCGGCGTCCAGCCTTCGCTCAGATGCACCGACCGGATCGGCCGTGGCTGGCTGAACAGCATGATCTCGTTGGCGCGCACCGCGAACAGCTGCGCCGTCACGTCACGCGCGGCATCACTGGCCAGGTAGACGGCGAGCGGCGCGACCTTGCCGGGCTCCATCTTCTTGAGCTTTTCGACCCGTGCCCGGGCCTCGGGGGTATCCGCCGGAATCGAGCTGGTCATGCGGCTCCACGCGAACGGCGCAATGCAGTTGGACCGTACGTTGTAGCGGGACATGTCCAGCGCAATCGATTTCGACAGCGCCACCACGCCAAGTTTGGCGGCCGCGTAGTTGGCCTGGCCCAGGTTGCCGATCAGGCCCGATGTGGACGTCATGTGCACAAACGCGCCGGACTCCTGTTCGCGAAAGAATGGCGCGGCCGCGCGGCTCACAAAGAAGGCGCCATGCAGGTGCACGTCGATCACCTGGCGCCATTCGTCTTCGTTCATCTTGTGAAAGACGCGGTCACGCAGGTTGCCGGCATTGTTGACGATGGCATCGATCCGGCCAAAGTGGTCGATCGCGGTCTGTACGATCCGGTTGGCGCCTTCCGATGACGCCACGCTGTCGGTGTTGGCCACCGCCTCGCCACCGGCCGCGCGGATCTCGGCCACCACCTGCTGCGCGGGGCCGTCCCCGCCGCCTTCCCCTGCCAGCGATACACCGATGTCGTTGACGATGACCCGCGCGCCCGATGCCGCCATCGCCAGCGCCACGCTGCGGCCGATGCCACCCCCCGCCCCCGTCACCACCACCACCTTGCCTGCAACGATATCGCTCATGGACTGCGTCTCCTGTCTGACCACGTTTTGACGCATGGTAGATTCAACGGCAGACATTCAAGCATTCAAGAATAAGAATGCCCCCCTTTTGCGTGGTGGAACATGAGACATGACCTGACCGACCTGCGGCTGTTCGTGAACGTAGGCGAGACCCGGAATCTGACCCGCGCCGCCGAGCGCACCTTCCTGTCGCTACCCGCCGCCAGCGCACGTATCAAGAACATGGAAGAAGGCTTCAAGGCCCGTCTGCTGGTGCGTCTTGCCACCGGTGTGTCGTTGACGCCGGCCGGCGAAGTGCTGCTGCACCATGCCCGCGCCATCTTCAGCCAGCTCGAATGCCTGAACGCCGACCTGCAGCCCTATACCCGCGGCGTGAAGGGCCGCCTGCGCCTGCTGGCGAACACCACCGCCACCAATTCCTTTCTGGCCGACGCCCTGTCCACCTTCCTGCCGGAACATCCGGATGTCGATATCGAGCTGACCGAAAAATCGTCGGTCGACATCGTGCTGGCCTTGCGCGCGGGCGCGGGTGACCTGGGGATCGTCTCGGGCACCATCAGCAGCGACGGCCTGGATGTGTACCCGTTGTTCCGCGACGAACTGGCGGTGGTGACCTCGCTCACGCATCCGCTGGCGTCGGAGCCCCGCGTGCAGTTTGCCGACCTGCTCGAGCACTATCAGTTTGTCGGCATCCATCCGGACAGCGCGATCCAGACCTTCCTGGAAGACATTGCATCCGGCTTGGGCAAGCGGGTGAACCAGCGCGTGCACGTGGGCAGCTTCGAAGCCGTGTGCCGCATGGTCGAAGCCGGCGCCGGCATCGCCATCGTGCCCCGCGCCTGCGCCGCGCGTTACAGCCGCCCGCAAGCCTTGAAGGTCGTCCCGCTCGCCGACGAGTGGGCCCTGCGCGACCGCCTGCTGTGCCGGCAGCGCGGCCGCGACCTGCCCCGCTTTGCCGAGGATTTCATCCAGCACATCATGCGGGCGACACAGGCTGATCCTTCGCCGCGTTGACCTCGCAGGCGCGACCCCGACCCAGGGTCATCCCGCTGCGGGAAGACGCGGGGGTTGGCCGCAAACGACGAGGGGCTTCCGCAGATACGAATCCGCCCCTTGCCCCTGATTCGTAAATAATGGCCCAGGCCGTCGCACGGCATCGTGCGCCCTGGCCGCCATAACAACGACATCAGGAGACACATATGGTCCATCGGGAACGGCGCCGTTTCGTCGCAGGACTGGGCACCACGCTAGGCGCGGCGCTTGGAACGGGCATGGGCGCGGGGTGGGGTTGGAGTCTGGGCACGGTGGGCGGCATGCTGCCCGGCGCCGCGCACGCGGCCAGTGACGCGTGGCCCGGCCGCCCGGTCACCTTCATTGTGCCCTTCCCGCCGGGCGGTCCGGTCGACGTGACTGCGCGCTTTACCGCACAGCCGCTGGGCGCCCGATGGGGCGTCCCGGCCATCGTGGACAACCGCGCAGGCGCGGGCGGCATCGTCGGTGCGCAGCTGGCCGCGCGGGCCGAACCCGATGGCCACACCTTCTTCTTTTCGTCCATCCATCACGCGGTCCGGCCCACGTCGGCCAACACGCCGGGCTATGACTTCGTCAAGGATTTCGTGCCGGTAGGCATGGCGGCGGTGTTCCCCATCGTGCTGGTCGTGCATCCGTCATTGCCCATCAAATCGGTGGCCGAATTGATCGCCTATGCCAAGGCCAACCCGGGCAAGCTATCGTATGGATCGTCGGGCAATGGCGGCGGCACGCATCTGGCGGGCGAACTGTTCAACAGCATGACGGGCGCCAAGCTGCAGCACATTCCCTATCGCGGCAGCGCGCCGGCCATGCAGGACTTGCTGGGCGGGCAGGTGCAGATCATGTTTGCCGATGGTCCATCGGCCGTGCCGCACGTCAAGGCGGGCAAGATCCGCGCGCTGGGTGTCGGCAATCCCGAACGGTCCGCCCTGGCGCCCGACGTGCCGACGATCGCGGAGTCGGGTTTGCCGGGCTACGAAGCGTATTCATGGAGCGGGCTGGTCGCGCCGGCACGCACGCCGCCCGCCATCATTGCAAGGGTCAACGCCGATCTCGTCAGTTTGCTGACGGACCCGGCAACGGCCAAGGCGATGCTTGCCGCGGGCGCGGAACCCAAGCCGGGAACCCCGGATGCCTTCAAGGCGTTCATCAAGTCCGAGATCGACAAGTGGCAAAAGATCATCCGGGAAGCGAACATCACGCTCGACTAGGGCCCAGGCGCTCGCGCGCTTCGTCATACTCCCGCTGCCATTGGGCGACCAGCGCTTCCACGGGCAGCACTTCCTGCGCCGCGCCCACGCCCTGCCCCGCGCTCCAGACATCACGCCATCCCTTGGGCCGGGCGTCCTTGTCGAGATTGACGGGCGCGGCGGCGCCGGCTTCCAGCGCCGCGGGGTCGATCCCCGCCGCCACGATGCTGGGCAGCAGGTAGTTGGCGGGCACGCCGGAAAAATACGCCGTGTTGACCACATCGGCCGCCTGCGCGCCAAGCACCATGTCGCGATACGCATCGGACGCCAGCGATTCGGTCGTGGCGATAAAGGGCGTGCCCACATAGGCGTAGTCGCAACCGAGCACCTGCGCGGCCAGCACGTCCTTGCCGTGGCTCAGGCACCCTGACAAGGCCAGCGGCCCGTCATGGAAGGCCCGCACTTCGTTGACGAACGCAACCGGATTCAAGCGCCCCGCGTGGCCGCCCGCCCCCGCCGCCACCAGGATCAGCCCGTCGGCGCCGGCCGCCAGCGCACGTCGCGCGTGCCGCACCTGCGTGACGTCGTGAAAGACCTTGCCGCCATAGGCATGCACGGCCTTGACGACCGCATCGGGCGCATGCAGCGACGTGATGACCAGCGGCACGCGGCGGCGCGCCAGGATCTCCAGGTCGCCTTCCCATCGCGGGTTCGAAGGATGCACGATCAGGTTCACGCCGTAGGGCGCCACCACGGCGTCCGGATGTGCTTCCCGATACGCCGCCAGCCCGGCTTCGATTCGCGTCAGCCAGTCTTCCAGCACCGGCTGCGGCCGCGCGTTCAATGACGGAAAGGTCCCGACAATCCCTGCAGTGCACTGAGCAATCACCAGGTCGGGGCCCGACACCAGGAACATTGGCGCCGCGATCACGGGCAGCCGCAAGCTGCCGGGAAATTCGGAAGAAGAAAACGCCGTCATGGTCACTCCGCCTGGATGTTGGCCGCCTTGATCACGTCACCCCACAAGGCATACTCGCGATCGATGCGGCGTTTGAGCTCCGCCGAATCACCGACATTGAGCGTGTAGCCGCCGTCGGTCATGGACTTGCGAAACTGCGGGTCCTGTCCCACTTCCTTCAGGGCCGCCTTCAGCCGGTCTTCCACCGCGGCCGGCAGTTTCAACGGCCCGACCAGGGCGTACCAGCCCGTCACTTCGTAGTCGGGCACGCCGGCTTCGATCATGGTGGGCACCTCGGGCATGCCCGCATTGCGGGTGCGCGACGTGACCGCCAGCGGCCGGGCCTTGCCGCTCTGGATATACGGAATGGCGGTGCTCGTAATGTCGAACATGAACGTGATCTTGCCGCCCACCATATCCAGCATGGCCGGGGCATTGCCGCGATACGGCACATGCAGCATCGGCGCGCGCGTTTCCTTCTTGAGCAGTTCCGCCGACAGGTGGTTGGAGGCGCCCACGCCCGCCGACCCGAACGACACCTTGTCGGGATGCTGCCTGGAATAGCTGACCAGTTCCTGCACATTCCTGACCGGCACGTCGGGCCCGACCATCAGCACATTGGTGTAGTCGACCACCAGTCCGATCAAGGAAAAATCGGTACGGGGATCGAAGAGCTTGCTGCGCTGGACCTGTGGCGACATGGTCAGCGTGGGGCTGGCGGCAAAGCCCAGCACGTAGCCGTCGGGCGCCGTCTTGGCAGTGGCGTCGGACGCGATCATGCCGCTGGCGCCGGCGCGGTTTTCCACCACCACCGTCTGGCCCAGCCGTTCGCCCAGGTACTTGGCGAATACCCGCGCGGTCGTATCGACCGGGCCGCCCGGGGCGTAGCCCACCAGCAGGCGGATGGGCCGATCGGGATAGGTGTTGGCGTGCGCGGCAGGCACGGTTGCCAGCAGCATCGCTGCGGCGAGGCCGAACCGGGTCCGGAAAAATGGGGTCATGGGTGTCTCCGTCGTTGTTATGGTCGTCTTGATGACGTTGTGGTCGCGCGGGAAAACGATTCGGGAAAACCTTGTGTGCAGACAGGGGGTGACGCAGGCCGAAAACCTGAATGCGTCAGGCCGGCGCGCGCGCCGGGACACGTTCCCGCAGCGGCTGCTTCAGGATCTTGCCGCTGACGGTGGTGGGCAGCGTGTCGATGGCGATCAGCCGCGCGGGCCGTTTATAAGGAGCCAGCCGATCCCGCAAAAAGTCGCGCAGAACGCCGAAGTCGACGTGCGCACCCGGCAAGGGTTCGACAAAGGCCACCACTTCTTCATTGCGGTCAGCCTCTTCCACACCGATCACGGCCGACGCGCGCACACCCGCAAAGGCGTTGATGACGCTTTCCACTTCCAGCGGATACACGTTGAAGCCCGAACGAATGATCAGGTCCTTGGTTCGCCCGGCAATGAACAATGCGCCGCTGTCGTCGATGTAACCCACGTCCCCGGTGTCAAGCCAGCCGCCGGGGTGCAGCGTGCTCGCGGTGAGTTCAGGATTGCGGTAATACCCCAGCATGACGCCGGGGCCGTGGATGAAGATGTCGCCGGTCACGCCACCAGCGCGGGACGGTTCGTCCAGCGGCCCGATATGCACGGTCACGCCTTCGACGGGATGGCCTGCGGACGCATCGTCGCGGGGCGCATCGATATCGGTAATGCACATCGACCCCGCATACTCGGTAATGCCGTAGCCGTGATGCATGGGCAGGCCGAAGTAGTCCTGCACCCTGGCCTTCAGGGTCGGGTCCAGCGCGGCGCCGCCGGTGTACAGGTAGCGCAGCGCGGGCGCCTTGACCTTGTTTTGCGGCGCGACGGCCATCAATCGCGAAAACATGGTGGGCACGCCCTGCAGGATTGAAATGCCGGGATGTTCGAGCGCGGCAAAGACGTCGGCCGCATCGAAGCGGCTGCGGACCACCAGGCTGGCGCCGGCATAGACCGACGCCATCAGCACGGTCGCAATGCCAAAGATGTGCGAGAAGGGCAAGGCCGCATACCCGATATCGTCGGGTGTCAGCCGCCGCGACGCGCTGGAGATGCGGCCAAAGTGGATCAGCCCTTCATGCGGCACCATCACCCCTTTCGGCGCGCCAGTCGTGCCGGATGTGTAGATGACGCAGGCGACCCGATCGGCCGGCACGCTGGTGTCGATCCCGGTGCGTTCGCCCGCATCCACGCCCGCGGCAGCCCAGCTGACCCGGCACCCTTCGGACCACACCGCGGGGTCGGCCGCTGTTGCCTCGTCCGCATCGGCATGGGCCGCGGCCGCTGTCGACACCTGCGTGGTGTACAGCACCAGGGCTGGCGTCGCATGCGCGCGGATCGCGCCCAGCTCGCGCGGGCTCAATCGTGCATTCACACTGACCGGCCAGGCGTGAAGGACACTGCACGCGAACAACGCTACCACCATGTCGCTGCAGTTTTCGCCGACCACCATGACGCGGTCCCCTTCGCGCACGCCTTGCGCGCGCAGCCATGCCGCGGCGGCTTGCGTGCGCTGCCACAGCCCGCCATAGGTCAGCACGCCGCCGCCCTCCTCAAACAGGGCGACGGCTTGAGGTCGTTCGCGGGCCTGGTGCGACAGCACGTCGTGAATGCAATGGAAGGTCAAGGAAGAAGACATGGCGGGCAACCGAAATTAGAAAGAAGACGTTCACCGCGCGTGCTCAATGCCGACCGCGATCAGCATTGAGCCCGTGCAGGATTGAGCAGCGTCAAAAGTGAGCAGAGGGTGACACCTATCCCTACAACGTCGCCGCTGTCCCAAGAATCGCCGTGGACTGACTCGACAAGGTCCCGCCGTTGCCATGCACCAGCGCGACGTCAGCGCCATCCACCTGCCGCGCGCCGCACTCCCCGCGCAACTGCCGGACCGCTTCGATCATGATGAAGACGCCGTACATGCCAGGGTGAATGCAGCACAGACCGCCGCCGTTGGTATTGACCGGCAGGCGTCCCCCCGGCGCGATGGCGCCGCCGCGAACGAAGTCTCCGGCTTCGCCTTTTTTGCAGAAGCCCAGGTCTTCCAGGAACAGCAGCGTGTTGATGGTGAACGCGTCGTACATCTCGGCCACGTCGACATCGGCGGCCGACATGCCAGCCATGCGGAACGCCGCCGCGCCGGACTGCGTGGCCGCCGTCACCGTCAGGTCGTCCATGGAAGAGATCTGGCGGTTCCACACGGCGGTGGCATTGCCCAGCACATAGACCGGCGGCCGCGCCAGATCGCGCGCGCGGTCGGCCCGCGTCAGCACGAAGGCGCCCGCGCCATCGGTGACCAGGCAACAATCGCGCACACTGAGCGGATCGGAAATCATGCGCGCCGACAGGATCTCGTCGAGCGTGGTGGGCGTGCGTTGCTGCGCTTCGGGATTGAGCTGCGCCCACTTGTTCGCGGCCAGGGCCACTTCGGCCAGGTCCTCGCGCCGCGTGCCGTATTGGTGCATGTGGCGCGCTGCCGCCATGGCGTACGAGCTGAGCGGGTTGAGCGGCTCGTAGGGCGCTTCATAAGGCTGCGGATCGAAGGACTTGCGCACGCGGGCGATCTCGGCGCGATTCAGGCTGGACGTGCGCTGCGTGCTGCCGTAGCAGACCAGCACGGCGTTGCACTGGCCCGTGGCCAAGGCATGCATGGCAGGCAGCAGATGCGCGACGAAGCTCGAGCCGCCCAGCATGGTGCTGTCAATGAACGTGGGCCGGATACCCAGGTGCTCGATCACCGGCATGACCCACATCGGCGCCGTCACGCTGGCCGTGCAGATGCCGTCGATGTCCTGCAGCGTCAGGCCAGCATCGCTCACCGCGCGGTGCGCTGCCTGCACCAGAATCTCCATTTCGGTAAAGCCGTTCGCCTGGCCGAGGCCAGCGTGACCCACGCCCACCACCGCCACCGCGCCCCGCAAGGCGTCCAGCGTCATCACGCCCGGTGCGGCGGTCCCCTGCGTCGTTGTCCCGCGCGCCGTCATGCCGCCACCCCGCCGTCGGCCCGGGCTCCCGCATGTGCCGATGGCCCTGCCGCGGACACCGCCGAAGCCCCCGCCGGCACGAACACCACCTTGCCGCCTTCTTCCGACATCAGCACCCGCGCTTGTACCGCCATGCCTATCGTCACGTCGGCGGGCGCGATGCCATCGACGCGCGCCATCATGCGCACACCTTCGGCCAGGTCCAGCAGGGCCACATTGCGATCCCCACCGTCCTGCGGACGCCCGCGCACCACCGTCGTGGAATAGACCGTGGCCGCCCCGGACGGCGCATACCAGTCCAGCCGATCGCTGCCGCAATGCGGGCACACCATGCGCGGATAGAACACCGAGGTATCGCAGGCCTTGCAGCGCTGGATCAGGAACTGCCCCTGGTCCAGCGCGCGGCGATAGTGGAGCTCCGCACCGACCGCGCTGGCGGGCGGCGAGCCGGACTTGTCAGGAAAAGGGGGCGCCATGCTGTCTCCTTGTGTCTCATCGTTTTATGTGGCTTATCGTTGGACGCAGTGTGGCCGCGCGCCGTTGCGGCTGACCATTCTTCATTCCCGAACAAGGGGTTCCAATGCCATGAAGCGCACTGGCAGCCCTAGGCGCGGTATGGTTACCGGTGAGGAGACACGACCATGAACCTGACCTGGACCGACGACGAAAGGCGCTTTCGCGACGAGGTGCGCACCTTCGTACAGACCCATCTGCCATCCGATATCCGCGACAAGTCGCTGCGCCAGCAGCGGCTGGAAAAGGACGATTACCTGCGCTGGCATCACCTGCTCAATGAACACGGCTGGGGCGCACCGACCTGGCCGAAGGAACACGGCGGCACGGGCTGGAACCCGCTGCAGCGCCTGATCTTCGAAGTCGAATCCTTTCGCGCCGGCGCGCCGCGCATGCTGCCCTTCGGCCTGACCATGCTCGGCCCGGTGCTGATGAAGTTCGGCAGCGCCGAACAGCAGGCCCGCTTGCTGCCCCGCATCATCCGGCTCGACGACTGGTGGTGCCAGGGGTATTCCGAACCCGGTTCGGGGTCCGACCTGGCGTCGCTCAGCACCAAGGCCGTCAAAGACGGCGACGACTATGTGGTCGATGGCCAGAAGACCTGGACCACGCTGGCCCACTATGCGGACTGGATCTTCTGCCTGGTCAGGACCGACCCCGACGCCAAGCCGCAGCGCGGCATATCCCTGCTGCTGATCGACATGCGCTCGCCCGGGGTCACGGTGCGCCCCATCCGCACGCTGGACGGCGGTCACGACGTGAATGAAGTCTGGCTGGACAACGTGCGCGTGCCGGTCGGCAATCTGGTCGGCGAAGAGAACGCCGGCTGGACCTACGCCAAATATCTGCTGGGCCACGAGCGCACCGGTATTGCCGGGCTGGGCCATTGCCGCCGCGAGCTCGATGCCATCCAGGCCTTGCTGGCCGGCAGCGCCGACGACGGCGCGCCACTGGCGCAGGACCCGCGCTGGCGTGATCGCGTGTCGCGTCTGGAGATCGATATCCTGGCGCTTGAAATGCTGTTGCTGCGCGTGGCCGCCGAAAGCGACGGCTCGCCCGGACCGGAAACGTCCATGCTCAAGATCCGCGGATCCGAGATCCAGCAGGACCTGGCCATGCTGCGCATGGAGCTGGCCGGCCCCGACGCCTGGCCGTACGACCCGGCGTGGCTGGAAGCGGATACCGATGCCGACGTGCCCGGACCCGACGGCGCCGCCCGCACCAGCGCGGCCTATGTGGACATGCGCAAGACGTCCATCTACGGCGGCACGACCGAGGTGCAGAAGAACATCATCGCCCGCATGCTGCTGGGCGGCTGATCCCCTACGACGAACCGGACAGAACCCTCATGGACTTTGTACTGAGCGACGAACAACGCATGCTGGCCGACAGCCTGCGCCGCCGGGTGGGCGAATTCTGGACGCTGTCCCGGCGCCGGCGCGCGCGCACCGAGGCCGCCCTGGATGCCGACGCGTGGTCGGCACTGGCCGAGCTGGGCGTGCTGGGCCTGACGATTTCCCCGGACCACGAAGGCTACGGCGAAGACCCGGCCAGCCTGTTGCCGGTGCACGTCGAACTGGGCCGTGGCCTGGTGGCCGAGCCCGTCATTCCCAGTGCGGTGATCGCGGCCACCGTGCTGGCGCAGGCCGGCAATCACGACGCACAGGCGCGCTGGCTGCCAGGCATCGCCAGTGGTGAAGCGATCCTGACGCTGGCCTACCTGGAGCCCGGACGCCGCTACGCCGTACGCCCGGCCAGCACGCACGCCAAGCGGGGCGCGTCGGGCTGGGTGCTCGATGGCGAAAAATCGGCCGTCTGGCATGGCGGCGCGGCCACGGCCTGGATCGTGTCGGCTGCCGATGAAGCGGGTGAGACCGTCCTGCTGATGGTGCCGCGCGACACGCCCGGGGTCGCGGTGCTGGACACCCCGACCCTGGATGCGACCCGCGCGGCACGGCTGACCTTGACCGGGGTGCAACTGGACGACAGCGCCCTGCTCGCGCACGGACACGCCGCCGATACGGCGATCGAAGCCGGGTTGCACTGGGGGATCGCCGCCCTGTGCGCGCATGCCGCCGGCGCCATGGAGCAGTTGCTGGCCATGACGGTCGACTACCTGCGCACCCGCAAGCAGTTCAACCAGCCGCTGGCCGCGTTCCAGGCCTTGCAGCACAAGCTGGCCGACATGGCGATCGCCAAGGAATTGGCGTTGTCGATGGCCTATGTGGCCGTGGCCGCCCTGACCGAACCCGACGCCACCGAGCGCCGCCGCCGCATTTCCGCCGCCAAGATCGAAGCCGCCCGCGCGGGCCGTCTGGTGGGGCAACTGGCCGTGCAGCTGCATGGCGGCATGGGCATGACGGACGAACTGGAGGTGGGGGACTATTTCAAGCGGCTGACCGCCGTGGACCTGGTGCTGGGCGACACTGCGCACCACTACGCGCAGATGGCCGCGCTGCCTCTGGAGGTGCCGGATCCGGGTCGCGGAACGGCGGACACGAAGGACCCGACGACGGAACGGACCGCGCCCACGACGACCGCATCCACGACGACTACCTCCACGACCACCGCAGGCAAGGAGCGCACGGCATGACGACGGCACCCGACAAGCCAGCATCTGAAACCACCGCATCCAATGCCGCGGCAGGCAATGCAGCGGCATCCTTCCCCCCAGCCTCCGTGCCCGTTGCCTTGCAGCCCACCGCTCAGGCGCTGCCTGTCGTCGACACGCTGCTGTTCACCTACGCCGCCGGCGTCGCCCGCATCACCCTGAACCGGCCCGAGCGCCTCAACAGCCTGTCCGCGCAGATGTTTGCGGATCTGGCTGCCGTGCTGTCTTTTCTGGAAGCACAAGCCGACCTGCGCGGCGTGGTGCTGACCGGCGCCGGCCGGGGCTTTTGCGCCGGGCAGGACCAGCAGGAACGCCCGCCTCTGCCCGACGGCCAGCGCCGCGACCTGGGCATCGGCCTCGACCAGAATTACCGGCCCCTGGTCCTGCGCCTGCGGGCATTGCCCGTTCCGGTGATGTGCGTGGTGAACGGCGTGGCGGCTGGGGCCGGCCTGAGCCTGGCCCTGGCCTGCGACGTCGTGATCGCCGTGGAATCGGCCCGATTCATCCAGGCGTTCGACAAGATCGGGCTGCTGCCCGATGCGGGCGCGACCTGGTTCCTGCCCCGCCTGATCGGTCAGGGCCGGGCCATGGGCTGGACGCTGTCGGGCGAGCCGCTGACCGCACAAAAGGCCGAGCAGTGGGGCCTCATCTGGCAGTGCATTCCTGACGTACAGCTCGAGGACACGATCGCGGCCACCGCCGCGCGGCTGGCCGCCGGCCCGACCCGCGCCCACGCCGCCGCAAAGCGCGCCCTGCTGGCGTCGTCCGACCAGACACTCGAACAGCAGTTCGATCTTGAACGGGACCTGCAACGGGAACTCGGGTACTCGGCAGACTATCTGGAAGGCATCACGGCGTTTGCGCAGAAGCGCAAACCGGCATTCAAGGGCACCTGACCGAAAGGTGCATGGCGGAGGGTGCGGCAGGCGTGCGCCATCTTCCGCCGATGCCGGCTCAGGTCGTCTTGAACAGCACCACGATGCGGCTGAACGGCACCGTGCGGTCGACCGTGATCGCGTTCCTGCCGCGTCCCGCGTAGGTATTGACCAGCCGCATCCCCAATCCCGTGCCCTGGGGTTTGGGGAAGGCATCCGGGAAGCCTGCGCCCTCGTCTTCCACCGTCAACCTCAGACCATCGCCGCTTGCTTCCAGGAACACGCGCACGTCACCCTTGCCGTACTTCAAGGCGTTGGTCACGAGTTCGGCAGTGACCAGGCCCAGCGGCGCCAGCCGCCGCGCCGGCACCGTGATGGTCGGTGACGCAAACACGATCTGCCGGTCCGATGACAGGACCTGCAGGTCGCCGATCAGCCCGCTCAGGTAGGCGCCGGCATTGGTCGCCTCGACGCCGCTGTCTTCGTACAGCCGTTGGTGCACCGACCCGACTGTCATTACCCGGGTGGCCGCGACCTGCAGGTGCGCCGACACCGTGGCGTCGCCGCTCAGGTCACCCTGCAGCGCCAGCAGCGTCTGCACCAGCTGCAAGCTGTTGCGCACCCGATGATGCACTTCCTTCATCATCAGTTCGGAGCTGTACAGCTTGTTTTCCTGCATGGACACAAGCGCGTTCAACTGCTCTTCATGCGCATGCCGTTCCGTGATGTCCCGCGCCACCGATACGACACGGGCAATCACGTCATGCTCGTTGCGGATCGGCGAGATGGATACGTCCCACCACTTGGCCACGCCCATCTCGGTCGGACACATCCCTTCGAAGCGGCTGGCGACGCCCTGCAGCGCCTGGTCAAACGCGGCCTGCGCCCTGTCGGTGTCCTCGGCATCCCAGAAGGCCACGTAGGGCCGGCCCTTGACCGCTTCGAAATCCGCGATTTCGAGCTGCGTCACCCCGTGCCGGTTCATGAATTCCAGGTTGCCGTCGGCCGTCACCACCATGATGCAATCGGTGCTGGCGTTCAGGACGGTTTCGGAAAAGTGGTCGTAGCGCTCCTTTTCGTCGGCTTCGGCAACGACCCGTTCGCGTGTCATCGAGATGACGTTGGCAACGGCCTCGAGGAACACCAGGTCGGTTTCGGAAAAGTCCTCGTCGTCGGCGCTGTCGGCTTCGAGCACACCGTAGGATTCGGGCACGCCGCGGATCGGCACGTTGACGGCGCGCTTGATTCCGTATCGGACCAGCAGATCCGGGGTGCGGAAACGGTGTTCGTTGCCCAGGTGGTTCGAGATGACCGCCCGGCCGCTGACATAGGCGTGCCCGGCGGGACTGGCGTCGTCCGCCGACAGCTCGGTCGTGCCGATTTCGTCCTGCGCCCACCCGGTACCGGCTTCGAGCAGCAGGGTGCTGCTGTCGTGGCGGTAACGCAGCACCTTCACGAAACGGGCGTTCAGGCCAAGCGCGACCACGCGGCAGGCCTCCTCGATCACCCGCTTGATGTCCCGGGTTTTCAGCGCCCCGATCGCAAAGTCGACGGCAAGTTCATGCTGCCGCTTCAACCTGGCGCTGGAGTTGCTGAGAGCCGCGGTGGCGACTTCCTGGGGGGGCTGCTGGGACATTCACTACCTCGATACCGTCGCCGCTAGAGGTAGGGGCATCCGGAACTGTTCCGAATCATAACCGCGAGGACGCCCTGCTCATGCACACAGGCCGTGCAATGGAACGAAACCAACACGGTTTGCCCCACCACACGGCCTGGCTGACATCCAGCTGAACAAGGCGGCCCTGCAAGCGCCCCGCTTTGGCCCTTTTTGTCCCTGTTCGGCCTATTTTCGGCCTTCCACTGCCCTTAAACGGCGATTGCCCGCATCAGGGCATCGACATCCCCCGGATTCGATGTGCTCCCTTCGGCGACCACTCTGCCCCTTTCCAAGGCATAAAAACGGTCGCACAGGGTCAGTGCGCGCGACACGTTCTGCTCCACCAGCAGAATCGACTGGCCTTGTTCCTTCACCTGGCGCATCACCGAAAACAGTTCGTCGACCACCATGGGCGCCAGCCCTTCGGTGGGTTCGTCGATCAACAGCAGACGCGGCTTGCCGAGCAGCACGCGGGCCACCGCCAGCATTTGCTGTTCGCCCCCGGACAGCGTCGTGCCAGCCTGCGCGCGCCGTTCGGCCAGGCGCGGAAAGCGGGCATAGATGTCGGTCAGTCGCGCCTGCTCCTCGGCGCGCTTGAGCCGGGGACCCTGCATGAAGCCCATCTCCAGGTTTTCTTGTGTGCTCAGTCCTGGAAAGATCCGCCTGTCTTCGGGCACGAGGCCCACGCCCAAATGGCAGACCTTGTCGGCCGACAGGCCCGACAGCCGTTTGCCGTCGAACTGGATGTCGCCGCCCGTCAGCGGCAGCCAACCCGCCACCGCCTTGATCGTCGTGGTCTTTCCCACCCCGTTGCGGCCGAACAGGCCAACGACTTCCCCGGCGCCAACCCGGATGCTCAACCCCTGCAGCACATGACCCAACCCGTAATGCACGTGGACGTCATTCAACTCAAGCATGGGCGGCCTCCGCACCGTGGGTGGGAGCGGCCTCGCCGAAATACGCGGCCTGCACGCGGGGGTCGGCGCGCACCGTGCGCGGCGGGCCCTCGGCCAGTTTCCTGCCCTGGGTCAGCACCACCACATGATCGGACACATCCATGACCAGGCCCACGTCGTGTTCGACCAGCACGATGGACACGCCGCCTGCCAGCCGTTTGATCAGGGCTGCCGTGTCCGCCGTATCCGCATGCGACATGCCCTGCGTCGGCTCGTCCAGCAGCAACAGACGGGGGCGGCAGGCCAGCGCCACGGCGATCTCCAGCCGGCGTTGCTCGCCATGCGACAGCGCGCCGGCCAGGTCCTGCGCCCTGGCCTGCAAGGCAAACTCTTCCAGCAGTTCATCGGCCCGGGCCGACGCGACATGGGACGACGCCAGCGGCCGCAGAGCCAGCCATCCACTCTCCAGTACCTGCGCCGCCAGCCGCAGGTTTTCGCGCACGGTCAGGTCCACGAACAGGTTGGTGATCTGGAACGACCGTGCCAGCCCCGCGCGCAGCAGCTTGTGCGGACTCCAGCCTGTCACGTCAACGCCATCGAAAAGCACCGTGCCGGCGGTGGGCCGCAAGGCGCCGCTGATCAGGTTGAACAGCGTGCTTTTGCCCGCGCCGTTGGGTCCGATCAGGGACGTGATGCCGCCGCGCACGACCTGCAGGCTGACGTCGTCCACTGCGCGCAATGCGCCAAATCGAACGCTCAATCCACGCACGTCCAGCAAGGGTTCGGACGGTGCCGCCGTTGGGCTCATGGTCATTTTTTCTTCCTTAGCGCGCCCACCAGCCCCGATGGGAAAAAGATGACGGCGGCCATGAACAGCAGACCGATCACAATCAAATGATGTTCGGTATACGTGCCCACCACCGACTTCAGGCCGAACAGGATCACGCTGCCGTACAGCGCGCCGATCAGCGTTCCGACCCCGCCCAGCACCACCGTAATGACCGCATTGCCCGACGTCTGGAAGTACAGCAGTTCGGGAGACGCAAAGCCGCGCAACATCGGGTATAGCGCCCCCGCGACCGACGCGATGGTGGCCGCCAGCACGAAGGCCGCCAGCTTGTAGCGCCACGGATCGAAACCCAGGAATGACAGCCGCAAGGGGTTCGCGCGCAGCGCCTGCATGTTGCGCCCGAAGGGGGTGTCGAGCAGGTAGGCCAGCAAGGCGTACATCAACATGATGACGACCAGTACCACCAGGAAAAAGCTCAGGGGATCGGACGCGGAGACGGTGTACGGCCCCACGCCGATGCGCACCACCGGCACGCCCATCAACCCGTCGGACGCGCCCAGCGCCTGCACGTTGTAGACCGCCTTGGCCGCGATCTGCGCCAGCCCGAACATGATCAGCGCAAAGTAGACGCCGCGTGCGCGGATCGCGATCAGCCCGGACACGACACCGGCCGCGGCGCCCGCCACGGTCGCAATGGCCAGCACACTCCAGAACGACATCCCGGCATCGCGCAGCAACAGCCCCGACAGGTACGCGCCAAAGCCGAAGAACAAGGCCTGGCCGAGGGACAGCAGGCCCGCGATACCCAGCAGCAGATCCACCGCCATGGCCAGGCCGCCAAAGATCAGGGCTTCGGTGGCAAGGCGCAAGTAGAACGTATCGCCGGTCCACCAGGCGGCCAGCGCGGCCAGCAGCGCAAGCACGACAAACGCAGTGGCCAGGCCCGCGCGCCGGCGGGGGGCAGGAATCGTCTGATCAACCATGACCGAGCCTCCCGAACAATCCCTGGGGACGGAACATCAATACCAGCACCATGATCCCGAACACCAGCGGGTCGGACCACACCGGCGAGATGTACAGGCTGGACAAGGCCTGCACCTGCGTCAGCAACAGGCCCGCCACGATGGCCCCTTTGATGCTGCCCAGCCCGCCCACGATCACGACCGAGAACGCCATCAGGATAAAGTCCTTGCCCATGGTGGGGAACACCGAATACACCGGCGCAAGCAGCACGCCAGCCAGCCCCGCCAGGGCGACGCCAAACGCAAAGGTGCCGGCATACACCCGCAGCACGGGCACGCCCAGCGACGCCGACATGTGCCGGTCGTAGGCCGCGGCGCGCACGATGGCGCCCAGCCGCGTGCGATACACCACCCACCACACACCGGCCACGATCACCAGTCCGACCCCCATCAGGAACAGGCGATAGGTGGGGAACATCATGCCGAGCAGTTCCGTGGCGCCCTCGATGGGCGATTCGGGCTTGAGCGAGTTCGGGCCGTAGATCAGCTTGAACACGTCTTCCAGAACGATGGCCATGCCGAAGGTCAGCAGCAGCGTCAGGATGTGCCGGTCCTTGTGGTGGAACACCCGCTGAATGAGCAGGCGCTCGGTGGCATAGCCCACCGGCAGCATGACCAGCGGCACCAAGACCAGCACGATCCAGAAGCTCAGGCCGGTCAGCAGCAAGGATGTCCCGAGGTAAGCGCCCAGCGCATAGAACTCGCCGTGCGCCATGTTGATGACGTCAAGCAGGCCAAAGATGATGGTCAGCCCCAGCGCCATCAGGATCACGGCCACGCCGAGCGACAGGCCGTTGACGACCTGCGGCGCATAGACGAACTGCAGACTCTCGAGCCAGGCGCTCATGTCGGTTCCTTGATCGTTGCGGCGGGATGGCTCACCAGCGTTTGCAGGTGCTGGGGCCGATGGCCTTGTCGCCCTGCACCTTGCTGATAATGGTGAAGTCGCCCTTGACGATCCGGACCGCATACATGTCCTGAATGGCCTGGTGGTCGGCGGCGCGCATGGTCTTCTCGCCTTGCGGGGTGTCCCACTTCAGGCCTTCCATGGCGGCGCGCACCTTGGCGGTTTCGGTGGACTTGGCCTTTTCCACGGCGGCCTTGTAGAAGTACAGGACGCCATACGAATCGGCCCCATACAGATCCGGCGCGATCTTGTTGGCCTTGATGAAGTCCGCCACGAAGCGCTTGTTCTGCGGGTTGTCGATCTCGGGGGTGTAGCCCACGCCGGTCACGAAGCCTTCGGCGTTCTTGCCGATGGCCTTGATGTTCTGCGCCGTGATGGCGCCCGACACACCGATCATCGTAATGTTCTTGTTGATGCCGTATTCGGCCAGCTGGCTGAAGAGGCGCACCGTGTCATTGCCCGCGGTCGACGTATAGAAGACCTGCGGACGCGCCGCCCGGATCTGTCCGAAGTAGCTCGAATAATCCTTGCTGTCCAGCGGCGCGAAGAGCTCGCCGTTGGCCTTGATGCCGCGCTGCGTGGCTGCATCCTTGAAGGCAGCCACGGTGCTGCGGCCCATTTCGTAGTCGGGGCCGAGCAGGAACAGCGACGCGCCCGGCTTGTCTTTGGCGAGCCATTCGGCCAGCGCAACCGATTGCTGCCCCGCCTTGGCGTTCACGCGAAACACGTTGGGCGAACATTTGTCGCCAGTGATCGCATCCGAAAACGATACGGTCGTGGCGATCAGCTTATCGTTGCGTTCTGCAACTTGTCCCACGGCTAGCGTCGATCCGGAGTTCACGGTGCCCGTCAGGAAGTCGACCTTGGATTGCTGGAACAGTTTCTCGGCCTTCTGCACCGCGACCTGCGGGTTGGCTTCTTCGTCTTCATACAGCAGTTCGACCTTGCGGCCCATGATGCCGCCGGCGGCATTGATTTCGGTCAGCGCAAGCTCCAGCCCCATCTTGACCTGCGCGCCGATCGGCGCGTAGGTGCCCGACAGCGGCGTCACGACACCGATGCGCAGCGGGCCCGTCTGCGCATGGGCCGCCGGCGCAACCGCGCCGAGCAAGCCAGCAGACCAGAGTGCGGCGACGGCAGTTCTTTGTAGCGTCTTCATGGCAAGTCTCCTGTAAGCGACCCGTTGCCCGGGTTCACATCGTGTGGGGTACGAAGGAATCGAACCCGGTTCAACTGCCCTTGAAAGCCGGCTTGCGTTTGCCGTGGAAGGCTTCGACACCTTCACGAAAATCGTCGGAACTGCGCAGCCGTGAATAGCAATGCCCTTCCAGCTCGATGGCAATCGACAGCGGCGCATCTTCCGTGTCGTTCAGCAATTTCTTGGCGGTGCGCTGGGCCAGCGGCGAGAACGCCCGCAGCTCGTCCACCAGGGCATCGGTGGCCTTTTCAAGATCGGCATCGGCCACGCACTCGACCGCGATGCCCCAGTCGTACGCTTGCGGACCGGGAATACGGCGCGAGCGCATGACGATGTCCTTGGTGCGGCCCACCCCCACCATCTTCTGCAGGCGGGCCGACCCGCCCGATCCCGGGATCTGCCCCAGCTTCTGTTCGGGCAGCGCATACAGCGTCGTGTCGGTCACGATCCGGAAATCGCAGGCCAGCGAAATCTCGAAGCCCACGCCGAAGCAGTAGCCCCGGTTGGCCGCGATCACCGGCTTGCAGCAGCGGAACGGCGCGGCCACATTCCAGGCCAGGGCCGACACTTTTTCTGGCGTGGCCTCCATGAAGCCCTTGATGTCGCCGCCGCTGGAAAAGTGCTCGCCAATGCTGCGCAGCACGATGACGCGCACCCGTGGGTCCGCATCCAGAGCTTCGAATACCAGGCGCAACTGGTCGCGCTGCGGCATGGTGATGACGTTGAGCGGCGCACGGTCGAGCACGATGTCGGCACGTTCGCGCGCGGCATCCACCTCCACCCGAAAGCCTGAAAGATCGTCCAGCAGCGACTGCGCGGGGTGTGTGAGGTCAGACACTGTCTTGCTCCTTGGAAAGGGGATGTTCGGGTTCATAGTCGCCGGCGACCAGGCAGCGCCGCAGCACTTTGCCCACGGGCGATTTGGGAATGGCCTGCACGAACACATAGTCGCGAGGCCGTTTGAAATTGACGAGGTCGGACGTGCGGCACCAGGCGTCGAGCACGGCGGAGTCGATCGCCGTGTCGGCGTGACGATGGCGTTTGACGAAGGCCACGACCCGTTGGCCCCACCGCTCGTCTGGCAGCCCCGCGACGGCGACTTCATCAACGCCGGGGTGCAGGGACAACACCGATTCGATGTCCACGGGCGAGATGTTTTCGCCGCCCGAGATGATCATGTCATCGACCCGGCCGGTCACGAACAGGTCGCCATCGGCATCGACATAGCCTGTGTCGCCCGTGAAGTACCAGCCGCCGCGTAGCGACTTGGCGTCGGCATCGGGACGATTCCAGTAGCCGTCGAAGGCTTCGTCGCCCGCCAGGTCGGCAATGATCTGCCCTTCCTGTCCGGCTGCGATGCGCGGGTGCGGCGCAACGGCGTCCAGGGGCACCACGCCGATCCGGGTGTTGATCCCGGCGCGCCCGGCGCAGCCCGGCTTGGCCACCGCATCCTGGTTGATGGTGCAGGTATAGACCTCGGACGACCCGTAGTGGTTGACGAAGAGTTCCGGCTTGAACGCCGCGTCGATGCGCTTAAGCAAGGCGTCGTGCATGGGCGCGCCGGCAAAGCCGATCTTGGTCACCGATGTCACGTCGGTCTGCGCAAAGGTTGGGTGCGCCAGCATGTCGTGATACAGCGTCGGGACCAGGTACAGATTGGTGATGCGTTCGCTGGCGATCAGGCGCAGCACCGCTGCCGAGTCGTAACGCGGCACGCACACGAACAGGCCATCGACCATCGCCATCGACAGCAAGGACCGCACACCCATCGTGTGATACAGCGGCATGACGCCCAGGGTGCGTTCGCCGCGCCGATAGCTGTTCTGCGCCACGTGCGCCAGGGCGGCCGCGCGTTCCTGCCGATGGCGGCGCGGCACGCCCTTGGGCTTGCCGGTCGTGCCCGACGTGTAGAGCATCAGGGAGATGTCTTCCGGACCGGCCGCCAGGGGCGGATCCTCCCGGTCCAGCGGCGGTGCGATCAGCAGATCGTCGAAGGACAGGGTGGGCGGATTGGCCTGGGTGCTGGGGTCGGTCTGCACTGCCTCGGCCTGCCCCACCAGAATCCGCGCCATCTGCTGCGCCCGTGGCGAACCGGCTATCGCATCCGCGCTGACCGCTTCGAACACGATGGCCTTGGCGCCGGAATCCACCGCGCAGTATTCGACTTCATCGGGCTTCGCGCGCCAGTTCAACGGCGTGTCCACCACGCCCAGGAACTGGCAGGCCCAATGCAGCGTGGCCATTTCCCAGCGGTTCTGCAGCACCACCAGCAGGTGGTCGCCGCGGCCCAGGCCCAATCCGGCAAGCCCGCCCGCGACATGGCACACCTTGTCGAACCACTCGGCATAGGTCAGCCGGATATCGCCATCGATGATGGCCAGCGCCGTGGGGCTGCGCTCCACGCTTTGCAAGAAGGTGCGGCCCAGATCAAGCATGATTGTCCTCGTGTTCGGCAGGCGCCTGCGCTTGCCGGGATGACGCCACGTCCAGCACGGCCATCACGATGTTGGTGTAGCCGGTGCATCGGCACAGATGGCCCGACAGCATCTCGCGCACGTCGGTCTCGCTCGGGTCCGGGCGGCGTTGCAGGAAGTCGCTGCACGACATGAGGATTCCCGCCGTGCAGAATCCGCATTGCAAGGCGTGATGCCGCTTGAAGGCCTGCTGCAGGTCGTCCAGAACCACGGCCGTGGCCGAAGACGGCGCGCCGGCCGCAGCCTGGGCCAGCCCTTCGACGGTATCGATGCGACTTCCCTCGGCCTGCGCCGCCAGCATCATGCAGGCGCGCACCGCCGAGCCATCGACCCGCACCGTGCAGGCGCCACACACGCCGTGCTCGCACCCCACGTGCGTGCCGGTCGCGCCCAGTTCGTGCCGCAGGAAATCCGCCAGCGACGTGCGGTTGTCGCATCCGCCGCTGCGGGCCTGGCCGTTCAGCTGGATCGAAATCGTCGTGCGGCTGCGTTGTTCAAGTGCTTTCATGCGCTTGCCTCCTGAATCACTCGGCGCCCCAGGCGGCGCACCAGATGCCGCCGATACTGCGCACTGGCATGCTGGTCGTCCTGGGCCTCCAGGCTCCATGCAAAATCGTTGAGGGCGTCATCCAGTGCGGAACCTGACAGGCGCTCAATATTGAGCAGCCGCGGGCGATCCGACACCCCTCCCACTGCCAGCCGTATGCCGTCGGCATCCACGCAGGCAGCCAGCGCCGCGATCGCAAAATCGCCATGACGCTGCGCCATCTCGGCAAAGGCATAGCGCGTCCCTTCGCGATGCACGGGGTAGCTCACGTCTTCCACCAGTTCGTCCGGCCGGCGGGCCGTCATCAACATGCCTTGCGCAAACGCATCGGCCGACAGTTCGCGGCGGCCCTGGCGCGACCGCAGGCCGACACGCCCACCCAGCGCCAGCAGCACCACGGGCAGTTCCGCGCTGGGATCGGCATGCGCAATCGAGCCGCACACGGTGCCGCGATTGCGGATCTGGAAATGCGAGATGTACGGGAACGCAAGCTTGAGCAGCGGCACTTCGGCGCCCAGCGTCGGGCGCCATTCCACGCTGCCTTGCGTGGCCGATGCGCCAATCACGAGTGCGTCGTTGGCGACCCGCGCATAGGCCAGGGGCGCGATGCGGGAAATGTCGATCACCACCTTGGGTTGCGCCAGCCGCATGTTGAGCGCCGCCATCAAGGACTGCCCGCCCGCCAGGATGCGTGCATCGTCCCCATGCCGGGCAAGCAGTTCCAGCACCTCGTCGACCGTGTCGCAGCGGTAGTAGTCGTAAAGACCGGGCTTCATGACGCGTCTCCTGAGTCACCCGACGGGGGGTTCGCTGGCGATGTCTCGTTACCGCTCCGCTTGCCACCGAACATTCGGGCCACCATGCGGCGCCACAGCGACGGGCGGCCGGCCGTCGATACCGACGTCGATGACGATGCAGCGGCCGATGGCAATGCACCTGCGCCCGCCTGTTTGCCCAATTGTTCGAACAACTGCTTCAGCACGATCTTGGCCGCGCCTTCCAGCATGCGGCCGCCGACCGCGGCCACCTTGCCGCTTACATCGGCACGGTAGTCATAGCTCAGCCGTGTGCCTGTGCCCGACGGCGTCAGCACCACGCTGCCGCTGCCGCTGGCCGTGCCCAGCGACGAGGTTCCTGCCCCGGCCAGCCGCAGCCGATGCGGCGGATCGATCTCCGACAGGCCGATCTCTGCCGCATAACGGGCCTTGACCATGCCAACGCCGAGCGTCACGTCGGCGCGATACTGGTTCTCACCGGTGCGCTCCAGCGCATGGCAGCCCGGAATGACCTTGGCCAACGCCACCGGGTCCAGCAGGACCGCAAAGATCGCTTCAGGGGTGGCAGCCAGGTCGACGCTGCCTTGCGCGCTGAGCCCCTTGCCTGCCTTGCCCGAGCCCTTCGCGGCCGGATTCGTGGCCGGATTGCCGGCAGTCTCGCTGACGGTGTCCGGCACGTTGCCGGACGCTGTCGTCGACGCAACACCCCTGCCACTGGGCGCCTTGTCTTCCATCCCCATCAACGTCATGACCCGCGACGGCGTCAGCGGCAGCACCACATTGGCCACGCCCAGCGCGTCCGCCACCGCATTCGCGATGCAGACCGGCGTGCTCATGTTGTTGCCCTCCCCCAATCCCTTCGCACCCAGGGGCGTGAACGGCGATGGCGTCGACATGTGCACGATGACCGGCTCGGGCACCTCGCACGCCGTCGGGACCAGATAGTCCGCAAAGGTGCCGGACTGGAAACTGCCGTCGCCACCATAGGCAAACTCTTCCATCAGCGCCGCGCCCAGGCCTTGGGCAAAGGCGCCGCGGATCTGCCCGTCGGCCAGGTCCGGATTCAACAGGGTGCCCGCGTCATGGCAGGTGACGTAGCGATCGATCCGCACGCGGCCGGTGTCGGGGTCCACTTCCACCGCGCAGATGTCAAAGGCAAAGCCATAGGCTGCGGACGTATTGACCCGGTCATCTTCCGTCGGCGCTTCAAGCTGCTCAGGCGTCCAGAACACCGTTTCCCGCAGCCCGACTTCCACGCCCTGCGGCAGCAAGGCCGGCGCCCAATGCGGACCGGCGGCGAGCCGCGCGAAAGGCAATGTACGCTCGGGCGTGGCGCCTGCAAATACCTGCCCGCCGGCGAAACACACCGCCGCCGGCTCACAGGCCAGCAACGGCGCGGCAATGGCGGCCAGCTTGTCGCGCAGCTTGACGGCAGCCAGATGCAGCGTGCCCGCGACCGCACCGGCAAAACGGCTGGAATAGTTGCCCGCCGCAACGGACCACGCATCTTTCTGGCTATCGAATTCGGCATTGACCGTGATGTCTGCCGGACGCAGGCCGAACACGTCGGCCACGACTTGCGCGGCCGCCGTACGATGCCCCTGCCCTTGCGGCGTCGAATCGATCAACGCCGTCACGCCACCCAGCAAGTCGATCGACACCGTGGCCGACGCGATCGCGCCGTTCTTGGGGCCGGCCTTGGCGCGCTGCTCGGGCGTCAGCGCCGTCGAGATATAGCCCATGTTCGAAATCGACGGCTCGACGATCGCCGCATAGCCGATGCCATACAACCGCCCTTCCCGCCGCGCGGCCTCGCGCCGCTGCAGCAAGTCGGCCAGCCCGCCCTGGTCCGCGGCCAACGACAGGCCCAGCGGATAGTTCCCCGAATCCAGCAACGCGCCGGCCGCGGCGCGATACGGAAAGGCATCGGGCTGGATGAAGTTGCGGCGATACACGTCCAGCGGGTTCAGCCCCAGCTCGACCGCAATCCGCTGCATCAGCCGTTCAAGCGCGAAATACACCTGCGGTCCGCCAAACCCGCGTACCAGTCCCGCCGGTGTCTTGTTGGTCAGCACGACGCGATTGCGCACCCGCAGATTCGGGATCGTGTACGCCCCGGTCAGGCAGCCGTGCATGCGATAGAAGGTGGCGGGCTCCGGCGCCCGCAGGTAGCCGCCCACGTCGTCGAACTGATCGAAGTCCAGCGCCAATATGCGGCCATCGTCTTCCACGGCCGCCTGGATGGTCGACACGCGGCCGGTGGCCGAGGTCGCGGCCACCAGGTGCTCCAACCGGTCTTCCACCCATTTGACCGGCGCCCCGGCCTTGCGCGACGCCAGGCACATCATGACGATGTAGGGAAACACACCCTGCTTGACGCCAAAGCTGCCGCCGGAATCGGGCGGCGTGCGCAGCCGCAGTCGTGCAGCCGGCAGCTGCAGCGCCAGCGCCATCACGGTATGCAAGGAAAACGGACCCTGGAAGTTGGAGGTGGCCTCGTACCCTTCATCGCCCGGCATGAACTCGGCCAGCACCACATAACACTCGATGGGCGTGCACGAATTGCGGGGGTACTGAACGGTCAGGCCAACGCGGTGCGGAGCCGACGCAAACGCGCCATCAGGATCGCCGTATGAAAAGTGGCGGTCGCTGGGCACGTTGCTGCCCACGGCCGGATGCAGCAAGGCGGCATCCGCAGCAATGGCGTCTTCCACATCCACCACCGCCGGCAAGGCCTCGTACTGAACGACGATGGCATCCAGCGCGTCTTCGGCCAGGGCACGGGTTTCGGCCATGACCACGGCCACCGGTTCGCCGACATAGCGCACGGTGTCCACCGCCAGGCAGTAATGTTCCATCGGGCTCTTGACGCCGACCACGAAGGGCCGGGTCCAGGCCTTGACGTCTGCGCCAGTCAACACGGCGCGCACCCCTGGCCAGGCCAGCGCGGGCGCGGCATCCACCGACAGCACCCGGGCGTGGGCATGCGGCGAGCGCAGCACGGCCGCGTGCAAGGTGCCGGGCCGGGCGCCCAGGTCGTCGGCGAAGCGGCCGCGGCCTGTCAGCAGCGCGTCGTCTTCGACGCGTGGCATCCGTTGACCGACGTGGGCAAGCTTGCCCGCGTCCTGTTCTGCTTTCACGTCTCTGTGTCCCGCCGACGATCGCATCAGCTGCGCCATCGGTCTTCATGTCGATGGACGCAGTCTAGGCAGCGGCGGGGCGAAAGGCCTTACCGAGGAATCCGGTCACTTACCCTTGAGTCTGTTTTTCGTAGTGCTGCACCACGCGCCGGAAGTCCGTCGGGGCGCTGCCGATGTGCTGCCGGAAGAACCGTGTGAAGTGGCTGGGCGCGGAAAAGCCCAGCCGCAAGGAGATATCGGCCAGGGGCTGGCGCGTGTGCGTCAGGTCGGTGATCGCGGCTTCCATCCGCAGCACATTGCTGTAGACGTTGGGCGTCAGGCGCGTACAGCGCCGGAACAGCGTGAAGAAGTGCGCCCGGGACAGCCCGCTGTGCAGCGCGACCCGGTCCATGTCGAATTCCGCGCCGAGGTTCTGGCGCATGTACCCAATGGCCTTGCGGATGCGCGGATCGCCGCCGATCGCGGATTGCGCATGGACCAGATGGCGCATGTTGCGCCATTCCGAAAACGGATCGATCACGGCGATCATCAGATCGAACAACACGGTTTCGAGCCGCTCGGCCGGAATGTCGTCGGCGTACAGCATTTCCATGGCCAGGTCGTCCGCCAGCTTGCGGATCCGCGCCGAGATCTCGACACAGGGGTTCGGAAAGAACTGCGGATGCGCCGCGACCGACAGGTGCCGCTGGATCTCGCCCAGCCAGGCCGGCTCGACATACAGTGCAAGGATGACGGTGGGCGGCGCCAGCGCGCCGGGATGCTCGTAGGAATGTGATTCCCAGGCGTTGACGAGCACGGCGGTGTCGTCCGTCAGCGGCGTGATCCGGTCGCGCACACGAAAGGCCGTATCGGCGCCGCTTGCCTTGATCAGCACATGGCAGTGGTGGTGCGCATGCGTGACGAGCGGCTTGTCCATGTCGAGCAATGCGACACGGCCGAACCTGCCCTGGAATATCCTGATAGCCGTCGACACACCCGTCTCCTTATCGACCTCGATGACCCGGGCATGTCGATCATTATTGTTGTGCCCGAAGCTATCTTACACGCCGATGTCAGGACGCCGACACCGCCCTCATGGCTGGCTGAAGCGATGCAGGTTGGCGCTCAGGTAGGCGTCGCGCGATGGCAGCAGGTGCTCGCGGCACAGCGTGACCAGGGCATCGCGGTCGCCCGCCTGCAGGGCTGCGATCATCTGCCAGTGTTCGCGGCAGGCTTTTTGCCGGTAGTCGGGCGACACCAGCGAACTGAAACGGATCGGGTGCGTCTGCCGCGCGTATTCGGCAATCGCGCGTTGCAGCACGACGTTGCCCGTCAGACCGAACAGGGCCTGGTGAAACCGCACGTTGGCGCGGAACACGCGCCGCGGATCGTTGGCCTGGACGGCGGCGTCGTGCTGCTGCTGGATCTCGACCAGTTCATCCAGCGCCTCCGGATCGGGCGACTGCGGAATCAGGCTGGCCGCCTGCGTTTCCAACAAGGCCCGCAGCTGGTACAGCTCGGACACTTCCTTGGGCGTGAACGATCGCACCAGGGAACCGATGTTGCGCCGCCGTTCCGTCAGGCCCAGGCGGTCCAGCATCGCCAGCACTTCGCGCACCACATGGCGCTTGATGCCGAACCGATGCATCAGGTCGTCTTCGATCAATCGTTCGCGCGGGTTGAGCACGCCCAGCACGATGTCCTCTTCCAATGCGGCAACGACCCGCGCAACCGGGTCGGTCGCCGAGTCGTCAAGGGTGGCCGCATCAGGCGCGTGAAGCAGGGCTGTGTCCATGGCTGTCATATTGCGGGCGTGGGGCGAGCCAGACCTGCGTCATGCCTTGGATGGCACATCAACAGGGCTGGCCCGGACCCGCCGCCGGTTTACTTCGTTCTTGGGATGGTGCCGGTCATGGTGGCCGCGCGCAAAAAGTCGAAGTCGACGCCTTCGTCGGCCTGCGTCACGGTGGTCATGAACAGCTTGCGATAGCCGCGGTCGGCTGTCGGTTCCACGACCGGCGCGACGCGAGCCCGCTCGGCCAGTTCCTCGGCCGACACCAGCAACGCGATCTCGCGATTCTTGACGCTCAGGCGGATGCGGTCGCCATTCTGCACGTAGGCCAGCGGGCCGCCAACGGCCGCTTCGGGCGTCACATGCAGCACGATGGTGCCCGCTGCCGTGCCGCTCATCCGGCCGTCGGAGATCCGGACCATGTCTTTCACGCCCGCGCGTGCCAGCTTCATCGGGATCGGAATGTACCCAGCCTCGGGCATGCCCGGGGCGCCCTTCGGGCCGATGCGCTTGAGCACCAGCACGTCGTCGGCGTTCACGTCCAGGTCCGGATCATCCAGGCGCGTGACCATGTCTTCGGCATCTTCGAACACGACGGCGCGGCCTTCATGTTCCATCAGTTCAGGCGCCGCGGCCGACTGCTTGATGATCGCGCCGCCGGGGGCCAGATTGCCACGCAGCACGGCAATGCCGCCCTGCGGATAGATCGGGTTGTTGAACGGGCGCACCACGTCCTGCTTGAACGGCGCGCTGGCGGCATCAAGCTCTTCGCCCAGCGTTCGCCCGGTGACGGTCATGGCGTTCAGGTGCAGCAAGGGCTTCAGTTCACGCAGCAGCGTGATCATGCCACCCGCCTTGTGGAAGTCTTCCATGTAGTGCTGGCCCGACGGCTTCAGGTCCACCAGCACCGGCGTTTCCGCGCCAAAACGGTCCAGTGCTTCCAGGTCCACTTCGAAGCCCATGCGGCCTGCAATGGCCGTCAGGTGGATAATGCCGTTGGTCGAACCCCCGATGGCCAGCAGCACCCGCATGGCGTTTTCGAAGGCCTCGGCCGTCAGCACCTTGTCGATGGTCAGGCGGTCCTTGCTCATTTGCACGGCCAGCGTGCCGGTCTGTTCCGCAATGCGGATCCGGTCGGCCGTGACAGCAGGCGCCGACGCGCCACCCGGCACCATCATGCCCAGGGCTTCGGCAATACACGCCATCGTGCTGGCGGTGCCCATGACCGAACAGGTGCCGACGCTGGCCACCAGCTGATTGTTGACGTCCGCAATTTCCTGGTCGTCGATCTGGTCTGCGCGGTAATAGGCCCAGTAGCGGCGGCAATCCGTGCAGGCGCCGACACGTTCCGACCGGTGCGAGCCGGTCAGCATCGCGCCCGTCACGAGCTGGATCGCCGGGATGCCGGCCGATGCCGCGCCCATCAATTGCGCCGGCACGGTCTTGTCGCAACCGCCGATCAGCACCACGGCATCCATCGGCTGGGCGCGGACCATTTCTTCCGTGTCCATGGACATCAGGTTCCGCAGATACATGCTGGTCGGCGCGGAAAAACTTTCGTGAATCGAGATCGTCGGAAAGTCCATGGGGAGGCCGCCCGCCAGCATGATGCCGCGCTTGACCGCTTCGATCAGCTGGGGCGCATTGCCGTGGCAAGGGTTGTAGGCGCTGCCGGTGTTGACGATGCCGATCACCGGACGCGTCAGGGCGCTGTCGGTATAACCGGCGCCCTTGATGAAGGCCTTGCGAAGGAACAGCGAGAAGCCGCGGTCCCCGTAATTGGTCAGCCCCTTCGACATGCCTTCCTGGGACATCTCGGGGGTCGTGGAGTGGCCGTTGTTGGGCGCTTTAGGCTGTGAGGTCATGTCGATTTAATTATCAATAATATTCTTGACGATGATGCTACCCGCTTCTATAGTCGGTCACAAGAGGGGCGTGACCCCTTACTTATAAAAACGCCTGGAGATCGACGCGTGAAGCTCTGTACATCCTCCCCCCGCACCCCCAATCCCCTGCGTCGCCACCTGCTGCTCGCGCTTGCCGTGGCCGGCGTGGCTGCAAGTCCCTTCGCCGCGCACGCTGCGGATGACTATCCCAGCAAGCCGATACGCCTGATCGTTCCTTATCCCCCCGGCGGCGCCACCGACGTGATCGGCCGCGTGATTGCGCAGAAGCTGTCGCTGGCGCTCAACCAGCAGGTGGTCGTCGACAACCGCGCGGGCGCCACTGGCAACATCGGCGCCGCAGCTGCGGCGACCGCCGCACCGGACGGCTACACCCTGTTGATGGGCGCGCTGACCAGCCATGCCATCAACGCGACGCTGTTTGCCAAGACCGTCAGCTACGACCTGGAAAAAAGCTTTACCCCGGTTGGCATCGTCGGCTCCGTGCCGCTGGTGTTCGTCGTGAACCCGGCCGTCAAGGCCAAGAACCTGACCGAGCTGATCGCCCTGGCCAAGAAGTCGCCGGGATCGTTGACGTTCGCATCGTCAGGCAGCGGCTCGCCGCAGCATCTGGCCGGTGAAATGTTCAAGAAGATGGCGGGCATCGACATGCTGCACGTTCCCTACAAGGGCAGCGGCCCCGCCATGACCGACCTGGTTGGCGGACAGGTCCAGAGCATGATCGAAACGGCGCCTGCCGCGCAGGGCTTCATTGCGTCGGGCAAGCTGCGCGCCCTGGCCGTCGCTTCGAAAGAACGCGTCAGCACGATGCCCGACGTCCCGACCGCCGCCGAAGCCGGCCTGAAGGGTTTCGAAGTCAGCTCCATGTTCGGCATCCTGGCTCCCGCCGGCACACCGAAGGCCGTCGTGGACAAACTGACGTCCGAAATGAAGAAAGCCCTCAGCACGCAAGACGCCAAAGACGCCCTGCTGCAGCAAGGCGTGATCGCCAGCTACGCCGCACCCGCAGAAGCCGCCACCGCGATCAAAAGCGAAGTGGCCAAGTGGGCCAAGGTCATCACCGACGCCAACGTAAAAGCCGACTGAATCTCGTAGTAAGAAGTAACGCGGCCCCGACAGCAGCAATGCCTCGGGGCCGAATCTTTTTCGATCAAAGCAAATAGCCGCCAGAGCAGACCAGGGCACCGCGGATCCGGCTTTGCCGGTCCGCCAGTGCCGCCCCTGGGGGAGCCGCAAAGCGGCCAGGGGGGGTTAAATCAAGGCACCGCGGATCTGGCTTTGCCAGTCCGCCAGTGCCGCCCCTGGGGGAGCCGCAAAGCGGCCAGGGGGGGCTACATCAAGGCACCGCGGATCCGGCTTTGCCAGTCCGCCAGTGCCGCCCCTGGGGGAGCCGCAAAGCGGCCAGGGGGGGCTAAATCAGGGCACCGCGGATCTGGCTTTGCCAGTCCGCCAGTGCCGCCCCCTGGGGGGAGGCGCGAAGCGCCAAGGGGGGGGCTACAGTATCCTTGCGAACCACCACATCGACAGTAAAGCGGCGGCCATCGTAAGCATCGCCCCCAGCGCGACAAACAACGCCGATATTTCCATCGGCTCTTCCTTGTCATACGCCAGCCGCATGGCCAGCGACTGATAGATCTTCTTCAGCTCCTTGGCATTGTCCGCGCGAAAATACTCGCCGCCGCTGCCCGAGGCAATTTTCTTCAACGCCTCGTCATCCAGCCGCACCCGCATCGACCATCCGTCCACACTCAAGGTCGCGCCTTCGTTCGTCCCCACCCCGACGGTGTAGATGCGCACGCCATGCGACGCGGCCACATCCACGATTTTCATGGGGTCCGGCCCTGTATTGCTCTGACCGTCCGACAACAGCACGATCGCCACGGACCGGTTCGACCCGGGCGTGACGGGCGGCGCTTCGGGATCGACCTTGGGCGGCACCGCGCCGTAGGTCGGCCGGCCGCTGATCAGGCCTTCCACATCGAGGTCAGCGGCGGGCAGCAAGGTCGCCAGCGAGATGATCAGGCCGCTGCCCAATGCCGTGCCGCGCTGGATCTGCAGATTATCAATGGCCGCCGTGGCGTCTTCGCGCAGGCGTGTCGGCGACTGCACCAGCGCGGCGGCGCCCGCAACCGCCACGATGCCCAGACGCACGTTGTGCGGCTGATCGTCGATGAAGGCCTTGGCCGCGGTTTGCGATGCCACCATGCGACTCGGCTTGACGTCGTCGGCACGCATGCTGCCCGACATGTCCATGGCAAGCACCACGGTTTCAAGCCGCGAAGGCAGCTTCACCACCGCCTGCGGCCGCGCGACCGCGAACAGCATGGCGCACAGGCCCAGCAACAGGATCAAGGCCGGCAGATGACGGCGCATGCGGCTGTCGCCCACTGACTGGCCCACCAGGTCCAGGCTGGGATAACTGGCCGCCACGCGCCGCCGCCGCGCAAGCAGCCGCAGATACAGCAGCACCAGCACCGGCACCAGCACATACAGCCACAACATGCGGGGCCACAGCAGGGTCAGGTGCCCGAAGTGATCCATGTTCATCTAGCCACCCTACCCTTGGCGTCCGGCGCGCCGCGCCAACGGATTCACGCCCGACGCAAGCTGCCCGCGCCGTTTGCGCTGGCGTATGAAATGCAGCAGCGCCGCATCCAGCCGGTCCATCGTGCTCAGTTCCAGGCAATCGACTCCGGCGTTGCTCAAGGCCTCACGCAGGTCCGCCTCGCGCTTGGCCGCGGCTTCCATGAAACGTTTGCGAAAGCCCGGATCATGCGTATCCACGAACAACTGCTCGCCCGTTTCCGAGTCCTGCATCATGACCATGCCCAGGTCGGGCAGCTCCAGCTCTAGCGGGTCATACAGCCGCACCGCCACCACTTCGTGACGCTGCGCGAGCTGCGCCAAGGCCTTGGTCCAGCCAGGCTGGCTGATGAAGTCGGACACCACGAACACGACAGACCGCCGCTTGATGGCGGACTGCGCCTGCACCAGCAGTTCCTGCAGGTCGGTCTGCCGCTGAGCGGTGGCCGCCTTGGACTTGAGCATGCTGTCCAGCACGTGCAGCACATGCCGCCGGCCGGACCGCGCCGGAATGGTCTGCATGCCATCGGCCGAATACAGCACGGCGCCGATGCGGTTGCCATTGCGCGTCAGCAGCCGGGCCAGCACGCCGACAAAGCCGGCCGACATGCCGCGCTTGCGCACCGCCTGGGACCCGAAATCCAGCGATCCGCTCAGGTCCAGCAGGAACCACCCCGCCACCTCGCGATCTTCCTGGAACTCGCGCACGTAGGGGGTTTGCAGACGCGCCGTCACGTTCCAGTCGATGTAGCGCACGTCGTCTTGCGGCTGGTATTCGCGCAGTTCGGCCAGGTCAAGCCCGAAGCCGCGAAACAAGGTGCGGTAGTCGCCCTGCAGCAGGCCATCCAGCCGCCGCACCACGGTCCATTCCAGCCGCTGCAGCAGCTGTTCCGGATTGGGCAGGCCGGCGCTGGCCGCAGGCAGAGAGGGGCTGGGCGTGGCCGCAGCCTCGCCCGCGGCGCGTGCCGCCTTACGCTGTCGCTTCAACCCGAACATGGGTGTCCAATGGCCGGTCAGGCGCAGGAATGGCTTTGAGGATCCGCATGATCAACTGATCGGCGGTCAGTCCGTCGGACAACGCTTCATACGACAGGACCAGGCGATGACGCAGCACGTCGGGCACCAGGTCGATCAGGTCTTCGGGCAGCACATAGCTGCGGCCCCGCAAGAAGGCCAGCGCGCGGCTGCCTTCGATCAGGTTGATGGTCGCGCGCGGGCTGGCGCCGAAGGTCATGTAGCGCGCCATGTCGCCCAGGCCATAGCGTTCCGGCCGGCGCGTGGCGGACACCACCTTCACGGCATACTGCATGATGCCGGGGTCCACATACACGCGGCGGCACTCGGCCTGGATGTCGCGCAGCTGTTCGATGGACGCGACCGCCGCGACCTGGGTCGGCACGCCCGTCACGCGCGAGGCGATCACGAACTCTTCCTCTTCGCTCGGGTAGTCGATCAGCACCTTCATCATGAAGCGGTCGACCTGCGCCTCGGGCAGCGGATACGTGCCTTCGGTTTCGATCGGATTCTGCGTCGCCATGACCAGGAAAGGCGACGGCACCTTGTGCGTCTCGCCCGCGATCGTGACCTGCCGTTCCTGCATCACTTCGAGCAGGGCGGACTGCACCTTGGCCGGCGCGCGGTTGATTTCGTCCGCCAGCAACAGGTTGGTGAACACGGGGCCCAGCACGGTGCTGAATTCGCCGCTCTTCTGGTTGTACATGCGCGTGCCGATCAGGTCGGCCGGCAACAGGTCGGGCGTGAACTGGATCCGCTTGAACGATCCGCGCAGCGTGCGCGCCAGCGTATTGACGGTCAGCGTCTTGGCCAGCCCCGGCACCCCTTCCACCAGCAAGTGACCCTGCGCCAGGATCGCCACCATCACGCGTTCAAGAAAGTGGTCCTGCCCCACCACCACCCGTTTGACTTCGTACAGCACCTTCTCCATCAGCGAAGCGGTGTCCAGTCCCTGCGTTACCTTGTCTTCCATAAGCCAATTCCCTGAGCGATGCGAATGAATGGATGCCTGAACGACTGCACGACTGCATGAACCCGATCAGAACGGTGGAATGCCGACTGCGCTGCCCGCCGATTCAATGGTGGTCGCGAACCCGATGCCAATGAAGGTGTGGGCCTCGGTCGGATTCAGGATCGCGGTGACGATGCCGACGACTTCGCCATCCATCGACACCAGCGGTCCGCCGGAATTGCCCGGATTGGCCGCGGCGTCGAACTGGATGAGCTTGGTCAGTTCCTGCTTGCCCTGCGGCGACACGAACGCGCGATCCAGCCCCGACACGACGCCGGACGATACCGAGGGCCCGATGCCGAACGGAAAGCCTACGGCGACGACTTCATCACCGGGGCGCAGGTTGGCCGTGCTGCCGAGCGTGGCGGGGGGAAGGTCATCGGGCGTGGACTTGGCCTTGATGACGGCCAGGTCCTTGTCGGGCTGGACGCCAACCACCGTGGCCTCGGATTCGAACCCGTCGAAGAAGGTGACGACCAGGCGCTTCGAACCGGAAATGACATGGAAGTTAGTCAGGATGGTGCCGTCTTCGACTACCACGACGCCCGACCCGACACTGCCGCGGTCTTCGTCGGGCGCTTCGTTCTTGCCCGAGGGCGCACCCGGCTTGGCGCCACGTTCACCGTCGCGCGGCGCGCCGGGCTTGGCAGCATCGGCCTGACGCCCGGGCGCCTTGCCGCCATCGTTGCGCGGGCGTTCCTGCGGCGACGGCACGGTGTCCGCCTTGGGCACGGCGCCTTCAGGTTTGGTAGGTGTAGGCACCGTATCGGGATACCCGCGCACCCGAACGACGGAACGGCGCACCGCCTCGGCCGCACGCGCCGGGCGCGACGGCAGCGATTGTGTCTCGAGCGTATGGAGTACGGCCGCGTCGATATCTTCCTGCGTCAGTTGGGCCTGGCCCCCTGGCGCGGCGCGAAGCAGCACCGCAAGCACGCCCGCGCAGAGCAGCCCGCAAAAGAACATCGCGGCCTTGTCGTGGCGTCGCAGGAAAGCGCGGGTGCGCGAGACAACGGGGGGAGCCGCGCGAGGGTCGGAACCGGAAGGGGAAGACGCGGAAGGAGGGGGAGCTGCCGAGGGCATGGACTCCGCACCCGATGCCGTTTTCGGCCGACTCGTGCTGCTGTAGAGCGGTGCTCGCTTCATCCTCTGACCCTCAAGATTCGAATCGGCCTGGCAAGAACCAAGTTAACACTTTCACTCCGGATTTGGTACATCCGTCTTTACCGGCGACAGGGTTCCTGTGCATACTGGGGCTGACGATTCCCTCCGTCTTGCAGCCCGACGATCAAGGAGCACCCATGCGGTTTTTATGGCCTGACCTGCTCTGGTCATTGCTCCTCGTCCCTCTCCTGATCGCGGTCTATATCGCCGTGCTGCGGCGACGCAAAAAAGCGGTGCTTCGATACTCCAGCATGCTGCTCGTGCGCGACGCGCTCGGACCCGCGCAGCGCTTGCGCCGGCACATCCCTCCCCTGCTTTTTTTGTTAGCGATGATGTCAGCGCTGTTCGCGGCCGCGCGGCCCAGCGCCACGGTCGTGCTTCCGGCCGAGTACCTGACGCTGGTGCTGGCCATGGATGTGTCACGCAGCATGCAGGCGAGCGATGTCGAGCCCACGCGCATGTTCGCGGCGCAGGGCGCCGCCAAACAGTTCATCGATGAGCTGCCGTCCAGCGTGCGGCTCGGCATCGTGTCGTTCGCGGGCACCGCTGCCGTGGTGCAGACGCCTACCGAAAGCCGGCCCGACATGATCGCGGCCATCGAACGCTTCCAGCTGCAGCGTGGCACGGCCACAGGCAGCGGCCTGATCCTGGCGCTCGCCATGCTGTTCCCGCAAGACGGGATCGATCTTGAATCCGAAGTGTTCCGCAGCAGCTCGCGCTACGGCTCGCGCGCCCTGCCCCCCGCTGGCGCCAAGCCGGCGGCGCCCGCGCAGAATCGGGCGCCTGTCATGCCGGCGTCCTACACGGGTGGCGCAATCATCCTGCTCAGCGATGGCCGCCGCACGACCGGCCCGGACCCGCTGGATGCCGCCAAGATGGCCGCCGAGCGCGGCGTGCGTGTCTACACCGTCGGCTTCGGCACGAACCAGGGCGCCATGATCGGCGATGAAGGCTGGTCGTTCTACGCGCGGCTGGACGAGCCCACCCTGAAGGCGGTGGCGCAGATGACCGGGGGCGAATACTTCCAGGCCAGCTCGGCAGCGGACCTGCGCAAGATCTACGAAGGCCTGAACCTGAAGTTCTCGATGGAAAAGCGCGAGACCGAAATCAGCGCCCTCTTTGCCGCCCTTGCGGCGCTGCTCACGGTATTGGCAGCAGGCCTGTCGGTCGTCTGGTTCAGGCGTCAATGAACGGCTGACCGCCGGTCCCTGCGATGGTCAGCCTTGCCTGCCATGCGAATCAGCCCGCTTGCGGGTCCAGGTGCCTGGCCAGGAACGCTTCCATGGCCGCGTAAAACTCGAACTGGTTCTCTTCATTGTGGAAGCCGTGCCCTTCGTTGTCCTTGACCATGTACTCCACCTCGACTCCCCTGCCCCGCAACGCCGCCACGATCTGATCGCTTTCGTCCTTGTTGACGCGAGGATCCTGCGCGCCCTGCGCAACGAACAGCGGCGTCCTGATCCTGTCCACAAAGAAGACGGGAGACCCTTCGCGCAGCAGCGCTTCGTCTTTTTCCGGATGTCCCACCATTTCGTGCATGGAGTCCAGGAAGGGCTTCCAGTACGGCGGAATGGTGTTCATGAACGTGAAGAGGTTGGCCACGCCCACATAGTCCACGGCCGCCGCGTACAGGTCCGGCGTGAACGCGATGCCAGCCAGGGTGGCATAGCCCCCATAGCTGGCGCCGTAGATCGCGACGCGTTTGCGATCGGCCACGCCGGACTTGACCAGCCAGTCCACGCCGTCGGTGATGTCGTCCTGCATGGTCTTGCCCCATTGCTTGAACGAGGCTTCCCAGAACGCGCGGCCAAAGCCCGTCGACCCGCGAAAATTGATCTGCAGCACGGCGTAGCCCCGGTTGGCCAGGAACTGGATTTCCGGGTTGAAGCCCCACACGTCGCGTGCCCACGGCCCGCCATGCGGATTGACGATCACCGGCAGGTTTTCGGCCGGCACGCCCACGGGCAGGGTCAGGTAGCCGCGAATCGTCAGGCCATCGCGCGCCGCAAATTCAATCGGCTTCATGACGGCCATGTCATCCTCGGCAAGATGCGGCTGGATCACGCTCAGCAGCGTCAGCTGCCGGGACTGGCTGTCATACAGATACCGCGCACCTTGCGTCCGATCGTTGTAGGTCGCAACGATAAAGCGGGTCTCGTCGCGCGTTGCGCTTTGCAGGGCAATCTCATAACCCGGCAGTTGCTGCTTCAGGTCGTCATAGACCGCGCCAAGCACCGGGTCCAGCACCTTGTGCTCGCTTTTCCAGGTCGTGTAGTGGATCTCGGTCAGCACCTTGCGGCGATGCGAGTAGGCCAGCCCCGACACATCCACGTCCGGGTGCTCGAACAGCAGTGCGCCTTCCTGCGCGGTCTGGGGATCGAACTCGAAGATGGCCGCCTTGTCGCGCCCCCGGTTCGACGACACGTACAGCCGGCGATTGTCAAAGGTAAAGAACAGCGGCGACACGGACTCCTTGAAGTCCGTGGTCAGCAAGGCCTTGAAATCGTCGGTTTCCGTGTCGCGATACAGCAGTGTGTTGTTGACGCCATCGGTGGTGATCGCCAGACGCAGCTTGCCGTCGTGGTCCGTTCCCCAGCCGGTGATGTTGCCGGGGTTGGCCGCAACCAGCTCGGCTTCACCGGTCGCGACATCGACACGGAATACGTCGAACACCTGGTTGTCGCGGTGGTTGTGGGACAGCAGCAGATGCGCGTCATCGTCTTCCAGGTCGTCCACCAGCTGCGCCCGGACGCCCTCGAAGGGCGTCAGGTCGCGCGGCTCGGCGCCTCCGGCGATCGGTACCGACAGCACATGAAAATTCTCATCGCCGCCAAAGTCCTTCACATACAGCACATGCTCGCTGCCCTTCCAGAAATAGCCCCCCACGTCGCGCGCCGTCTCGGAGGTCAACGCGCGCGGTTCGCCCGACAAGGTGCCGTCGGCGGCCAGCGGCTGAACGAACACGTTCTGGCGTCCGGCATGCGGCGCCAGAAAGGCCAGGTGCTTCCCATCGGGCGAGATGCGGTACTGCGACCGCTCGGGCTTGCGAAAGAAATCCCTGACGTCGTAACGCTTGGCGGGGCCGGTTCGGGCAGGGGAAGTCGTCATGGGCAGGCACCTTGGAAGTTGAGCAAAGCAGATTCGATACTGTAGCCCCTCGATAGGTTCCGGCATCGACCGTGACAATGCGGATCATGCTGCAGTGCACACAAATGGAAAAACTTGAGTCCGTGCCCCGGGCCCACCTTGCTTGTTAGGATGAATCACTTCTCAACCGCAAGCAGAGAGGTGACATGGACGCGATCCTTCCCGAAAACGTCTTGGCGCTGGCACGCCCGTGGCTGCTGTTCGGTGCGGCTATCGTCGTGGCGCTGCTCGCCGCCTTTGTGATTCACCGCATGCTGATCGCGGTGCTGCGCCGACTGGCGCGCCGCAAGCCCTTCACCACCGCCATGACGCGCTATGCCTATCGCGCCAGCCAGGTGGTGCTGATGCTGGTTGCGGTCCGCATGGTGCTCAGTGGCACGCCCGAAGACTTCCCGTTTCTGGTGGGCGCATCGTACGTCGTGTCGGTATCGTTGATTCTGGCAATGACCTGGCTGGTGCACCGATGCGTCCACGCCATCAGCGCCACGGTCGTCACCCTCAATCCCTACGACGTCGTGGACAACCTGCGCGCCCGCCGTATCCTGACGCAGACGCGGGTCCTTACGCGCAGCGCGCATTTCATCATCGCGCTGCTGGGGCTGTCGTTCGTGTTGCTGACCTTGCCGGGCGCGCGCCAGTTTGGCGCCAGCCTGCTCGCCTCGGCCGGGGTGGCCGGCCTCGTGGCCGGTATCGCCGCTCGGCCGGTGCTGGGCAACTTCATTGCCGGTTTGCAGATTGCCTTCACCCAGCCAATCCGCATCGATGACGTGCTGATCGTGCAGGGCGAATGGGGCCGGGTCGAAGAGATCACCGGCGCCTTCGTGGTCGTGCGGATCTGGGACGAACGGCGGCTGATCGTGCCGCTGCAGTGGTTCATTGAAAACCCGTTTGAAAACTGGACCCACACCTCGTCCACGATCCTGGGCACCGTGTTCCTTTGGCTGGATTTCAGCGTGCCGCTCGACAAGGTCCGCGCCGAATTCGAACGGGTCTGCCATGCCAACGCCTTGTGGGACCAACGCGTCTGCGTCATGCACGTGGTCGACACCACCGACCGCGCCATGCAGATCCGTCTGCTGGTCAGCGCGATCGATTCGGGAACCGCCTTCGAGCTGCGTTGCCAGATACGGGAAGCCATGCTGAGCTTTGTGGCGGCCCGGTATCCCGAAGGACTGCCCCGTGTCCGCGCCGAGATGTCCGGGCAGGTGTCCAGCCAGGCGCCTGCCGACATCGACGGCACGGGGCGGATTGCCGATGCTTACAGTGCGCCGACCCCCAAGGCCAGCAAGTTCGCGTAGAGTGAAAAAGGCTAACCGGGCGCGGATCTGCGAGCCGCCCGGACCCACCGCGCACCCTTTGTCTTGCCCTGTCTGGAGTTTTCGACCATGTACCCCTCAACGACCCCGATCACCGCCGCACGCGTGCCCTCGCCCGCAGCCTTTGCGCGACGCTGCGTCGCGACGCTGGTGCTGGGTGTGGCCGCCATTGCCGCAATGCCCACTGTCCGCGCGCAGGCGCCGGACCCCATGGAACCGCCTGCCGCCATCATCGAAAAGGCAGCAACGAACGTCCTCGCGCGCATCCGGTCCGACAACGAATTGAAGTCCGGTTCGCCCGCCAAGGTAAACCAGGCCGTGGACGAATTGATCCTGCCTTACGTCGATTTCGAAAAGACGACCCGGCTTGCCGTGGGCCGCCACTGGCGCCAGGCCACGCCTGAACAGCAGCAGCAGCTGGTCAAGGAATTCCGCAACATGCTGGTGCGCACGTACAGCGGCGCGGTGTCCAGCATCTCGCCGCAGGCCAAGATGGAAATGCGCCCCTTCCGCGCCGACGCCGCCGCCACCGACGTCGTGGTCCGCACGCTGGTCAGCGATGAAGACCGAGACGCGATCCCGGTGGACTACCGCATGGAAAAGACGCCACAGGGCTGGAAGATCTATGACCTGAACGTATTGGGCGTCTGGTTCATCGAGAACTATCGCAATCAGTTCTCGCCGGTCGTTGCGCAAAGCGGCATCGACGGCCTGATCACGACCTTGCGCAGCCGCAACGAACAGATGAAGGTGTCGCCGTAGCGAGTTTGCTATCCTTACGCCTTTGCCAGCTGCTGTCATGCCCCTAAGAGCCGGAAACGTATTCATGGTCGTCGCCCCGAGCGGCGCAGGCAAGTCCAGCCTGGTCAACGCGCTGCTCGACCGCAGCCCCGAGATCCGGTTGTCCATCTCCTGCACGACCCGGGCGCCTCGCCCCAAAGAAACCGACGGAAAGGAATACCACTTCGTTTCCGTCACCGCCTTCGAAAAGATGCAGCGCGAAGACGACCTGCTGGAATGGGCCGAAGTGCATGGCAACTTCTACGGCACGCCGCGCGACTGGATCATGCGCCAGACCGAGGCAGGCCAGGACGTGCTGCTGGAAATCGACTGGCAGGGCGCCCGCCAGGTGCGGGCCAAGTACCCCGAGGCGATCGGCATCTTTATCCTGCCGCCGTCCATCGAGGCGCTGGAAGCCCGGCTGCACAACCGTGGCCAGGATGCGCCGCAGGTGATTGCCCGGCGCCTGCTGGCAGCCGGCGGGGAGTTCGCGCACGCCCCCGAGTCCGAATATGTTATTATTAATCAAGACTTTAACGCAGCCCTGGCGGAATTGAACACCATCGTTTCCGCCGCCCGGCTGCGTTTTCGTTCTCAGGCGGCGCGCCACGCCCAGCTGTTTTCCGAGCTCGGCATTCCCCATACACCGGCGCCCGTCTAGCCGCGCCGCGTTTTTCAGCGCTCCTGCTCTGATCTGTACTGACTTTATCTGGGACCCACATGGCTCGTATTACGGTCGAAGACTGCTTGAAACACATCCCGAACCGGTTCAAATTGACCCTGGTCGCCACCTACCGTGCACGCCAGCTCGCGCAGGGCCATGCGGCCAAGCTCGACACCAAGGACAAACCGACCGTGACCGCGCTGCGTGAAATCGCCGCCGGCCAGACTGGTCTGGAAATGCTCAAGAAGGTCCCCACCTAAGTAGTCAGCCTGTATCCAGTCCGCGTGGTGGAACTCGGGGCGCCTGCGTCGCAAGACGCCCCGGGAGACAGTTTCCACCCGATCGGACGATGCCAACTTCCAGTGCGCCCACGCGCAGCTCGCCTGGGTTTCGACGAGTGCCTCCTGTCCTTTGCTCCAGACAGGCACCTCGCGTCCGTACTGGGCAGGGTCGGTCGTCGCCGCCCCTGCTGACTCTCTTGCGACGACTATGGGATTTACTGTCACTTCCTCACGTTCAGGGTCCGCGCCCGAGCCCTCGTCTGCAGTCTCCCCCGCTTCGAACGGCCATTCGCCGCTCGCGCCCTCCGCTACGCCCGCTACCTACCATGCCCCCGCCGCCGGGGTATCGCTGGCCCCCCTGACCGAAACCATCTCGCTGTACCTGAGCCCGGAAGACGTCCGCCGCGTGCGTGATGCCTACCGCTTTTCCGACGAGTCGCATCTGGGCCAGTTCCGCGCCAGCGGCGAAGCCTACATCTCGCACCCCATCGCGGTAACCGAGATCTGCGCCGGCTGGAAGCTCGATGCCGACGCGCTGATGGCGGCGTTGCTGCACGACGTGATGGAAGACCAGGGGGTCAAGAAGCAGGAACTGATCGAACGCTTCGGCGTTGACGTGGCGGACCTGGTCGACGGCCTGTCCAAGCTCGATCGCCTTGAATTCGCCAGCAAGGCCGAGCAGCAGGCGGAAAGCTTCCGCAAGATGCTGCTGGCCATGGCGCGCGACGTGCGGGTGATCCTGATCAAGCTGGCCGACCGCCTGCACAACATGCGCACCCTGGGCGCGGTGGCGCCCGAAAAGCGCCGTCGCGTGGCCCGCGAAACGCTGGACATCTATTCGCCGATCGCGCACCGGCTCGGCCTGAACATCATCTACCGCGAGCTGCAGGAACTCTGCTTTCAGGCGATCTATCCGCATCGCTACCAAGTGCTGCAGCGCGCGGTGCTGTCGGCCCGCGGCAATCGCCGCGAGCTGGTCAGCAAGATCCAGGACACGGTCCGCGCCGCCCTGCCCGCCGCCGGCATCGAAGCCGACGTGCTGGGCCGCGAAAAGAACCTGTTCGGCATCTACAACAAGATGACCGAGCAAAAGAAATCGTTTTCTGAAGTGCTCGACATCTATGGTTTCCGGGTGGTGGTTAATTCCCAGCCGGAGTGCTACCTGACCCTGGGCACGCTGCACCAGCTGTTTCGCCCGGTGCCTGGCAAGTTCAAGGACTACATCGCCATTCCCAAGGTGAACGGCTACCAGTCGCTGCACACCACCGTGGTCGGGCCCTATGGCACACCGGTCGAATTCCAGGTGCGCACCCGGGACATGAATCAGGTCGCCGAAAGTGGCGTGGCGGCGCACTGGTTGTACAAGTCCAGCGACGTCAGCCTGAACGACCTGCAAAAGCGCACCCACCAGTGGCTGCAATCGCTGCTGGACATCCAGCGGCAGACCGGCGACAGCAGCGAATTCCTGGAACACGTCAAGGTGGACCTCTTCCCCGACGCAGTGTATGTGTTCACCCCGCGCGGCAAGATCATTTCGCTGCCCCGTGGCGCAACGCCGATCGACTTTTCTTACCTCATCCATACCGACGTCGGCAACCAGACGGTGGCGGCCAAGGTGAACGGCGAATTCGTGCCGCTGCGCACCGAGCTGAAAAGCGGCGATTCGGTCGAAATCGTCACGTCGGAATCATCGCGGCCAAATGCGCAGTGGCTCAATTTCGTACGCACCGGCAAGGCCCGTTCCGAAATCCGGCACTACCTGCGCACCGTCAAGTACGAAGAATCCGCGGCCTTTGGCGAGCGCCTGCTGGCGTCGGCGCTCAAGTCCATCGGGCTGCCGATGCCCGAGTCGACGGACCCGGTCTGGGACAAGCTGGCCCGTGGCAGCGGCGCGCGGTCGCGCGACGAGATCCTGGCCGACATCGGACTGGGCAAGCGTCTGGCTGCCGTCGTCGCCCGCCGCTTCATGCCTGAAGGCGACCCGATCGCCACGTCCGCCGCCCAGGTGGACGAGGCGACCGATCCGGCGGCGACGCCTATCCGTATCCAGGGCAATGAAGGCCTGGCGGTGCAACTGGCGCCTTGCTGCACGCCGATCCCGGGGGACAGCATCGTCGCCTATGTGCGCCTGGGCCATGGCCTTGTCGTGCATACCGAAGACTGCCCCAATGCCCGCCGCCAGCGTGCTCGCGAGCCGGAACGCTGGCTGGATGTGGCCTGGGACGACCAGACGTCCAAGCACTTCACGGCCCGCATCGACGTCGTGCTGCGGCAAGAGCGCGGTGTGCTGGGACGGGTGGCGGCCGAGATCTCCGCAGCCGATGCCAACATTACCCATGTGTCGATGCAGGACGAGGCCTCCAGCACGGTCGCGGTGCACTTTACCGTCCAGGTCGAAAGCCGGCAGCATCTGGCGCAAGTAATCCGTTACTTGCGGCGCGTGCCCCAGGTCCAGCGGATCATCCGGATCAAGGGCTGACCAAAGGCGTCTGCGGGATGACGCAAAAAAGGCTGCGTAACGGGATGACCGTACGCAGCCTTTTTTCTGCCTGCAACGCGTGCTGCGCGGCCTGCGCCACGCCGCATGGCGGCGACGTCAAGTGCAGCGCTACCCTGCGGCACCGCCTGCTGCTTGGCGTCCTGCTTGGCGTCCTGCGTAGCCCTGCGCCTTAGCGGGCGTCTTCCACCGGCTCCGGATACGTCACTTCAAGAATATCCAGCTCGTCGATGCCTGCAGGGGTGCGCAGCACCACTGTGTCCCCAATCTTGGCCTTGGTCAGCGCCCGCGCCACGGGCGATATCCAGCTGATCTTGCCTTGCAGCGGTTCTGCTTCATCCACGCCCACGATGGTGACCGTGTGCGTCTCGCCTTCCTTGTCCGAATACGTGACGGTCGCGCCAAAGAACACGTGATCCCGGTTGGGTTGCGACGCGCTGTCGACCACTTCGGCGATATCCAGACGCTTGGTCAGGAAGCGCATGCGCCGATCGATCTCGCGCAGCCGTTTCTTGCCATACAGGTAATCGCCGTTTTCGGACCGGTCGCCGTTGGAGGCAGCCCATGACACGATCTGCACCACCGACGGCCGGTCGACCGTCATCAGGTGCGTCAATTCATCGCGCAAGCGCGCGTAGCCTTCCGGGGTAATGTAATTGCGGACCCCGGCCGGCAAGGCGACGGCTTCGGGCAGCTCGTCGTCTTCGTCGGCATCGGATTCTTTGACAAACGCTTTGTTCATGTCGGTACTCAGGCCCAGTCGCGCCAGATGGGCGCAAGGTGGTCCGGCAAGGGTGGCAGGCTGCCAAGGTCGACCCGGCTTTCGGTCGGGCCATGAAAGTCCGATCCGCGCGACGCCAGGAAGCCATAGGATGTGGCGACCTGGGCATATTCGCGGTATTGGTCGGGGGTATGGCTGCCGGTGATCACTTCGATGCCCACGCCGCCCAGGCCAAGAAATTCTTCGAACAGTGCATGAAACTGCACCGGCGTGTAGTCGTAGCGGCCCGGATGGGCAATGACCGCCATGCCACCCGCGCCCCGGATCCAGCTGACCGCTTCGGCAAGCGATGCCCAGCGCATCGGGGCGTAACCGGGCTTGCCGTCGATGAGGAAGCGCTGGAACACCTCGCGCACGTCCTGGCAGACGCCCTGCTCCACGATGTAGCGTGCGAAGTGGGTGCGGCCGATCAGGTCGGGGTTGCCGGCATGCCGCAAGGCGCCTTCAAATGCGCCCGGTATGCCGACCGCGGCCAACTGGTCCGCCATCTCGCGGCCGCGGCGCTCGCGGCCGGAACGGGTCGCGCGCAGTCCGTCATTGAGCGCGGCATTGGCGGAATCGACATGCAGTCCCACGATGTGCACCGTCTCGTTGGCCCAGGTGACCGAGATCTCGACCCCCGGGACAAAGCCGATGCCCAGATCCGCCGCCGCTGCGGCCGCGTCGGCCAGCCCGGCGACCTCGTCATGGTCGGTCAGGGCAAGCACGTCCACGCCGTTGGCATGGGCGCGCGCCACCAGATCCTGCGGCGACAACATGCCGTCGGATATCCAGGAGTGGCAGTGCAGATCGAAGTTTTGCGGGGAGGCCATACCCCAATTGTAAGTCCGGCCTGCTGTCAGCGGCTGTTCAGCTGCAGGAATTCTGCTACGAGTTGCGCCACTGCGGCCGGCTGGTCGTGGTGCAGCATGTGGCTGGCGTCGGCCACCGTGGCCTGGCGCAGCGTCGGCACGGCTTCCAGCCGCGTCCGATAGTCGGGCAAGGCGGTCATGCGGCGCAGGATGTCGCTGTCGTCGGCTTCCACCCACAGCACCGGCGCCTGGATCGCACGCCAGCAGGCCTGCACCTCGTCCACCCGATAGGCCACTCGGTTCACGATCTTGTGCGCCGGATCGGCCAGCAGCACCCAGCGGCCGCTGTCTTCCCGGGCCCAGTGCCGGGCCAGGAAGGCGGCGCGGTCGGGCGTCAATCGGGGATTCGTCTTGCGCAGGCGTTCCCCCACTGCGTCCAGGCTCGGGTAGTCCTGCAAGCGCGCACCCTCCACCAGCTGGTCGAGCCACGTTGCGAGCCGCGCGGGAACGTCTTCCGGGCGGGTCCCCGGCAGGCCCAGGCCTTCGAGGTTGACGACCGCGCTGACCCGCCCGGTCCGGACGCCCGCGTACAGCATGGCAATGTTCCCGCCCATGCTGTGCCCCACGAGGGGGACCGGTGCGTCGGGTGACAGATGCCGCAGGATGGCGTCCAGGTCGCCAAGGTAGTCGCTGAATTCGTAGCAGTCGACGCCCGTCGCCCCGGTCAGGCCAAAGCCGCGCCAGTCGGGCGCGACGATATGCCAGCGGTCCGCCAGATGGTCGGCGACGAATTGGAAAGAGGCGGCAACATCCATCCACCCATGCAAGGCGACCAGCAGCGGCGCGCCGGGCGTGCCCCAGTGCCGCAAATGGTGTGGAACGCCGCGCACGGCCAGGGTTTCGGATCGGGATGGGACACGAGGTACGTACATGATTACTTACCAGAATTAGCAACGTGGACGGGCGCTATCCCTCACCCTTCGGGGACACGTGACGCAGCCTGGCGCAGGGCAGACCCTGAAGTCCGCAAAGACATTGCGGATGTCCGTCAGGTCAACGATCATTGCGTTATAAGCGAAGGCTGGCTGAACCACGCACGCCGATCCGACCGAGATCTTGAATCGCCAGCGGAGGGTTATGGAAGACCAGTATCAGGCACTCTACACCACGTTCAGATGGTGGGTTCCTCAGCGTTTCAACATCGCCGACGCGTGCTGCCGCCGATGGACGGCGACCAGTGCCGACGCGCGCCGCATCGCGTTGTATGCCGAAAACATGCATGGCGAGCGCGAGGTCTGGACGTTCGCAAGGCTGCATGAATACGCCAACCGCCTGTCGAACGGCCTGCGCCGCATGGGTGTGCAACGCGGCGATCGCGTCGCCATCGCCCTGCCCCAGCGCCCGGAAGCGGCCGTCGCCCACATTGCCGTGTATCAGCTGGGTGCCATTACCGTTCCCCTGTCGACCCGGTTGCCCGGCGACGTGGTCGAACAGCGCCTGCGGGACAGCGAGTCCCGCATCGTGCTGGTCGACGGCATGGCCGCGGAAACTGTTCTGCCGGCCGCGGATCGCTGCCCGCTCCTGCGGCAGGCGATCGGCATCGACCTGGACGACGAGCGCGTCCTGTCGTGGCGCACATTGATCGCCCGCCAGGAAAGCGTGTTCGACATCCACCCGACCGGCGCGAATGATCCTGCCATCCTGCTCTACAAGACGGGCACCACGGGGCCTGCACGGGGCGTCGTGCTGTCGCACGGGTCCCTGATCGGCAACCTGCCGGGGGTCGTGGCGTCCCAGGACTGGTTTCCCCAGCCTACCGACGTGTTGTGGACGGCCTCCGAATGGGGCGGCGGCCACGGTTTGTTCGATGGCCTGCTACCCGCGCTGTATTTCGGTCAGCCGCTGGTGGCCAGCCGCCATGCCAGCACCCCGGAACAGGTGTTCGAACTGCTGGAGCGCTACCAGGTGACCAACGCCAGCCTGCAGCCGGCCGCGCTGCGCGGACTGCTGGACGCCGTGCCTGACGCCGCGACACGCTACAAGCTGTCGCTGCGCGCCATGGCGGTCGGCGGCGCGCACCTGGACGCCGCGCTGGCAGCGCGGTGCGAGCACGAACTGGGCGTTGTGCCGAACGAAACCTATGGCCAGGCGGAAGTCCGCGCGATCATCGGCCACAGCCGGCACAAGTGGCCGAGCCGCCCCGGCAGCATGGGCCGCCCGTATCCAGGCCACCAGGTAGCGATTGCCACGCCGCAGGGCCACCCGGCGCCACCGGGCACCGTCGGCGAGATCGTCGTGAACCGTTATGACATCCACGGCCATGCCGACCCGGCGCTTTTCCTGGGCTACTGGCGCGGTGAAGAGGCCGGCCGGCCGGTCAGCGGCACCTGGCATCACACTGGCGACCTGGCACGGGTCGATGACGACGGCTACTTCTGGTACGCCGGACGGATCGAAGATGTCTTCCTGGTCGACGGCGGACACACCGTGGTGCCAGACGAGGTGGAAGCCGTGCTGCGGGGCTGTCCGGGCATCGAGGAAGTCGCCATCGTGCCGTCGGCAGGCCTGGGCACGAATCCGGGATCATCGGCCAGTGCCGGACCGGCCGGTGCGGGATCGGCTGGTGCAGGATCGGCTGGTGCAGATAGCGTCAACGGACGGCTGCCTGTGGTCAAGGCGTATGTCACCCGGCGCATGGCCAGCACTGAGGGGGGTGAGGCCGGCAGGGACGACGAAGATTTTGCGCAGGCCCTGCGGGACTACGCCAGCCAGCATCTGCCTGCCTGGCAGGTGCCGGCCGACGTCGAAATCATGACGGCTTTGCCGATGACGGTGAACGGGACGGTGCGGCGGATGGCCCTGCGCTTTCGCGAGGAGGAATCCGCGCGGCGGCGGCTGCCTGCTCAAGCGCCGACAGTTCCGGCTCCGTGAATCCCGCCAGCCGGCGCGCCGGGAAGTTGAACGGCCCCCGCAGCACCGGCACCACGTAGGCTTCGCTCAGGATCGGATAGTGAGCGACCGGGTCCAGCCCGGCGGCATCGCACAGATAGCGGTACCAGCGGTTGCCGATCGCCACGTGGCCGATCTCGTCCCGCAGAATGATGTCCAGGATGCCGGCGGCCGCGTGGTCGCCGGCATGGGCCAGTCTTGCCCGGATTGCCGGGCTGGCGTCCAGGCCACGAGCTTCCAGCGTGCGCGGCACGAGCGCCATGCGCGCCAGGGGATCGCCCTTGGTCTTTTCCGCCATCTGCCACAGGCCGTCGTGGGCCGGAAAGTCGCCGTACCGCACGCCATGGGCAGCCATGTGGTCGGTCAACAACGTGAAATGCAGGGCTTCCTCGCTCGCGACTTTCAACCAATCCTGGTAGAACCCTTGTGGCAGGCCAGAAAAGCGCCATATAGCATCCAGGGCCAGGTTGATGGCGTTGAATTCAATATGCGCGAGCGCATGCATGAGCGCAGCGCGCGCCTCGGGCGTGGCCATGCCACGCGTCGGCACGTCGCGCGGCGCCACCTGGACAGGCTTGTCAGGGCGGCCCGGCACCCCGGCGGGCTCGGATAATTCCGCAGCCGGGTCGGCCGTCAGTCCCAACGCGGGCAGTTCACGCGTTCTGGCGGCCTTCTCGACCGGGTCTGTCAGACACAGCAGTTCGCAGGCGCGGCGGCGGAGTTCACTCGTTTCTGTCATGCGCCGATTGTAGGCTGGGCCGGTACAATCTTGCCGGTAACCAGACGTGTACCACCCGCCAGGCCACGAGCCACGGCGTTCAGGAGCAGCATTTTTGTCCGACCATCTCAAAAAGTACCTGTTCGAAGGCAACACGGTACGCGCCGAAGTCGTTGCCATCCGCGATACCTGGCAGGAAATCCAGGCCCGCCATGACTATCCGCCTGCCGTGCAGAAGCTGCTGGGCGAACTGGTCGCGGCCGCTGCCTTGCTGGCTGCCAATATCAAGTTCAACGGCACCGTGGTCCTGCAACTGCAGGGCGACGGTCCCATCGGCCTGATCGTGGTCGAGTGCCATGCCGACCTGGGCATGCGGGCGACGGTCAAGATTCGCGAAGGCTACGAGGTGCCGGAGGACGGCACCCTGCAGACGCTGCTGAGCCCGGGCGGCAACGGCCGGTTCTCGGTCGTGCTCGACCCGCAGGACCGGCACGCCGGGCAGCAGCCTTACCAGGGCATCGTGGCCATGCAGGGTGACACGGTGGCCCAGGTGCTGGAGCACTACATGGCGACGTCCGAACAGCTTCAGACGCGCATGTGGCTGGCCGCCGACGCGAACTGTACGGCCGGTCTGCTGCTGCAGAAGCTGCCGGACCAGGGCGGCCACAGCGTCGCGCGCGGAACCGACGAAGCTGCCACGGCGGGCGCGCCCGATGCCGACAAGGAAGCGGACCTGGCCGACACGTGGGACCGCGCCCAGCACCTGGCCGAAACGATCAAGCCCGAAGAACTGCTGACCGTCACGCCGGACACCATCATCCGCCGCCTGTACTGGCAGGAAACGATGACGGCGTTCGAGCCCCTGCCGGTCCAGTACCGCTGCACCTGCTCGCGTGAAAAAGTGGCGAGTGTGCTGCTGCGCCTTGGCCAGGCCGAAGTCGATGACATCATCGAAGAACAGGGCCGGGTAGAGGTCAAGTGCGACTACTGCGTCAAGGCGTTCGAGTTCGATCCCGTCGATGTGGCGGAATTGTTCGCAACGGAGTCGACGGCGCTGCGGCACCAGAGCGACGCGCGCCATTGAAGGTGTGATGCAGTCAAGCAGTAAGGAAGCGCGGGCTGGGTCCCGCGTTTTTTTATGCCTCGCCCTTACCGCGGTGCGCCATAGCCGGCACCGGCGCAAGGGTGGCGGCCAGCAATTGTCCCGCGCAATGGTCCGCATGGCGGCACGGGGGCCGGGGCGGCAGACTGTGCGGATGCCTTCCTTGCGCTTCCGCCTTCGTCATCGTCACCCCACCCTCGGCGCCGCACGCCGCGGCATGGCGATCGTTGAATTCCTGGTCGTTGCCCTGCCGCTCTTCCTCCTTGGCGCCGTGGTCATCGAGGTCACCCGCTGGGCCGTCGCGCGCCAGGCCATCAGCTATGCGTTGTTCGAAGCCGCCCGGGCAGGTGCAGTCACGGGTGCGGATCAGCGCGCCGTGCGGCTGGCGTTTGAACGCGGATTGATTCCCTTGCTGGGAGGCGGACAGACGGATCTGTCGCGCGGGCATGAAGCTGTGAGGGCACACCTGGCGACGTTCCGCACGCAGTGGGCAATCAACGGCTACCGGCTGGTTCGCGTGCGACCTGATCCGCGCACAGAAAGCCGCCAGGCGGACGCAAGCATTCTGGTGTTGGACCTGACCTACCTGCATGCCCCGCTCTTTCCAGGTGTCGGGCACATGCTCAGGCGCGTCGTGATTCCTTCAGGCGACGACGATCCCTATACCGACGCAGCACGTCGAGCCGGTCTCGTTGTGCTTCGACGTGACATGGCCATGCCGATGCAAAGACATCCGGCAAAGAATCCGTGGGATGCAGAAGGGGAACGCTGGAAGGAAGGCGATGCGGGCTGACGACGCCAACCAAGGCGCCGGCACGTTCAACGCGAAGGACGTTGCTGCGATCCGGCCGAGGGCCGGGCAGCCGGTGCAGGCGCTCCAGCAGGCGCTCCCGCCACACCAGGCGCGGCGGCCTGGGCGTTGACGGACGATGCATCCACGATCTGCACGAAGGCTTCGCCTTCGCGGATCATGCCCAGCTCGAAGCGCGCGCGCTCTTCGATGGCGTCGGTCCCGCTTTTCAAATCGCGGACTTCGGCATCAAGGGCAATATTGCGCGTTTCGAGCTTGGCGTTCACCTCGTGCTGGGCGGCCAGCAGCCGCTCCAGCTCCCAGGTGCGCATCCACCCCCCCTTGCCTAGCCACAACGGGTACTGGATCGCGACCAGCAGCAAGGCGATGATCAGGGTGAGCAGACGCATGGACGGCGGCTTTTAACGGAGGTTGTAGAAAGCCGAACGACCTGGGTAGTGCGCCACGTCGCCGAGGTCTTCTTCGATCCGCAGCAACTGGTTGTACTTGGCCATGCGGTCCGAACGCGACATCGAGCCGGTCTTGATCTGCAGGGCGTTGGTACCCACCGCGATATCGGCGATGGTCGAGTCTTCGGTTTCGCCCGAACGATGCGACACGACGGCGGTGTAGCCGGCGCGCTTGGCCATTTCGATGGCGGCAAACGTTTCCGTCAGCGTACCGATCTGGTTGATCTTGATCAGGATCGAGTTGGCGATGCCCTGGTCGATACCCTGCTGCAGGATCTTGGTGTTGGTAACGAACAGGTCGTCGCCCACCAGCTGCACGCGCTTGCCGAGCTGTTCGGTCTGGTACTTCCAGCCCGCCCAGTCACCTTCCGCCATGCCGTCTTCGATCGAGATGATCGGGTACTTGTCGCACCAGGTAGCCAGCAAGTGGGTGAATTCCTGCGGGGTCAGCGCGGCCTTCTCGCCTTCCAGGTGATACTTGCCGTCGCGGAAGAATTCGCTGGCGGCGCAGTCCAGGCCCAGGGCGATCTGCGTGCCGGGCTCGTAGCCGGCCTTTTCGATGGCCTGCAGGACCAGCTGGATCGCGGCTTCGTGGTTTTCGACGTTGGGGGCAAAGCCGCCTTCGTCACCCACGGCCGTCGACATACCCTTGTCGTTGATCAGCTTCTTGAGCGCGTGGAACACTTCGGCGCCCATGCGGATCGCTTCACGGAACGACGGGGCGCCTACCGGCAGGATCATGAATTCCTGCAGGTCGAGGTTGTTGTTGGCGTGCGCGCCACCGTTGATCACGTTCATCATCGGGACAGGCATGCTCATCGCGCCGCTGCCACCAAAGTAGCGATACAGCGGCAGGCTGCATTCTTCGGCGGCGGCCTTGGCCACGGCCATCGACACGGCCAGCATCGAGTTGGCGCCCAGGCGGGCCTTGTTCTCGGTGCCATCCAGGTCGATCAGGGTGCGGTCCAGGAAAGCCTGTTCCTGCGCATCGAGGCCCATCAGGGCTTCGGCGATTTCGGTGTTCACGTTCTCGACAGCGCGCAGCACGCCCTTGCCGAGATAGCGGCTCTTGTCGCCGTCGCGCAGTTCGATCGCTTCACGCGATCCGGTCGATGCGCCCGATGGCACGGCCGCGCGGCCCATGGCCCCCGACTCGAGCAGGACGTCGCATTCGACGGTGGGATTGCCGCGGGAGTCAATGACTTCGCGGCCGATGATGTCTACGATTGCGCTCATGATGTGTCTCGTGGTGGTTTACTGAAAATCGCTTTCGATGAAGCCATGGCGTTTGGCCACCTGGTCCAGCTCGATCAACGAGCCCAGGAGGTCGGCCATGCGCCCCAGCGGTACCGCATTCGGACCATCGGATTTCGCATGCGCGGGATCAGGATGGGTTTCCATGAACAGGCCAGATATACCCACCGCAACCGCGGCGCGCGCCAGCACCGGCACGAATTCGCGCTGGCCGCCAGATGTCGAGCCCTGCCCGCCCGGCAATTGCACCGAGTGGGTCGCGTCGAACACGACCGGGCAGCCCGTCTCGCGCATGATCGCCAGCGAGCGCATGTCGGACACGAGGTTGTTGTAGCCGAACGAAGCGCCGCGTTCACAGACCAGGATGTTGCTGCCGTCGCCGCCGGCTTCGATCGCGGCTTCGCGCGCCTTGTCCACGACATTGACCATGTCGTGCGGGGCAAGGAACTGGCCTTTCTTGATGTTCACCGGCTTGAGCGACGCGGCGCAGGCCCGGATGAAGTCGGTCTGGCGGCACAGGAAGGCGGGCGTCTGCAGCATGTCGACCACGGACGACACGGGGCCGACCTGTTCGATGTCATGCACGTCGGTCAGCACCGGCAGACCCAGTTGCGACTTCACCTCGGACAGCACGCGCAGGCCGAAGTCCATGCCCAGACCGCGGAAGGTCTTGCTGGAGCTGCGGTTGGCCTTGTCGAACGAGCTTTTGTAGATGAAGGGGATGCCCAGGCGCGTCGTGATTTCCTTGAGCGTGCCGGCGGTATCGATCGCCATCTGCTCGGATTCGATCACGCACGGGCCCGCGATCAGGAAGAACGGATGCTGCAAGCCGACGTCGAAGCCGCAGAACGAATGGGTTCGGGTCATCGCGTCGAGCTGGCTCATACGTTTTCCTTGGTAGAGGTCTTCTGTTTGCGGTCGAGCGCGGCGCGCACATAGGCCGAGAACAGCGGGTGGCCATTACGCGGCGTCGACGTGAACTCGGGGTGGAACTGCACACCCACGAACCACGGATGGGCCGGCAGCTCCATCATTTCAGGCAGGTTTTCGGTGGGCGTGCGCGCACTGATCACCATGCCGGCCGATTCCAGCTTTGGAACATACACGTTGTTCACTTCGTAGCGGTGACGATGGCGCTCGTTCACTTCATCGCCATAGATGCGCTGCGCGAGCGTCCCGGCCTTGACCGGCACGCGCTGCGCGCCCTTGCGCATGGTGCCGCCCATGTCGGACGCTGTGGTGCGCTGTTCGGTACGGCCTTCGCGATCCATCCATTCGGTGATCAGCGCTACCACCGGGTGCGGCGTATCCGGTTCGAATTCGGTGCTGTTGGCGTCGCTCAGGCCTGCCACGTGGCGGGCGTATTCGATCACGGCCAGCTGCATGCCCAGGCAGATGCCCAGGTATGGCACGTTGTTTTCACGCGCGAAACGGATTGCCTGGATCTTGCCTTCGGTGCCCCGGCGGCCAAAGCCCCCCGGCACCAGAATGGCGTCGTACTTGGCCATCGCGCCCACGCCTTCGGTCTCGATCACTTCGGAGTCGAGGTATTCGACCGTGACCTTGGTGCGAGCGTGAATGCCGGCGTGCGTCAGGGCTTCCGTCAACGACTTGTACGATTCGGTCAGGTCAACATACTTGCCGACCATGGCGATCGTGATCTCGTTTTCCGGATGTTCCTTGGCTTCGATCAGCTTGTCCCACACCGTCAGGTCAGCAGGTTTGGCCTGGATGTTGAGCGTTTCGCAGACCAGATCGTCCAGGCCCTGCTTGTGCAGCATGGCCGGAATCTTGTAGATCGAGTCCTCATCCCACACCGAAATGACCGCGTCGAGCTGCACGTTCGAAAACAGCGAGATCTTGGCGCGTTCATCGTCGGGGATCGGACGGTCGGCACGGCACAGCAGCGCTGTCGGGTAGATCCCGATTTCGCGCAGCTTCTGCACCGAGTGCTGGGTAGGCTTGGTCTTGAGTTCGCCTGCGGACGCAATGAACGGCACCAGCGTCAGGTGGATGAACGCCGCGCTGTTGCGGCCCAGGCGCAGGCTCATCTGGCGCACGGCTTCCAGGAAGGGCAGCGACTCGATGTCGCCGACCGTGCCACCGATCTCGACGATCGCGACGTCGGCCTGGCCATCCCACGCGGCGGCTGCGCCCCGTGCGATGTAGTCCTGGATTTCATTGGTGATGTGGGGGATGACCTGCACGGTCTTGCCCAGATAGTCGCCGCGGCGCTCTTTGCGCAGCACGGATTCATAGATCTGGCCGGTGGTGAAGTTGTTCACCTTCCGCATGCGGGTGCTGATGAAGCGCTCGTAGTGGCCCAGGTCCAGGTCGGTTTCGGCGCCGTCTTCGGTGACGAACACTTCGCCGTGCTGGAAGGGGCTCATGGTGCCGGGATCCACATTGATGTAGGGATCCAGCTTGAGCATGGTGACTTTGAGGCCACGCGATTCAAGGATCGCAGCCAGGGATGCCGCAGCGATGCCCTTGCCAAGGGAAGACACCACGCCACCGGTAACAAATACGTACTTGGTCATTGCCAATTGCACCCGGTTTTTGCCGAGCGCTTGCGGGAAATCGGAATTATAGCGGGTATGCGCCAGGCCTGCCGGACTGTGTGCGGTAACCGTTGGAGACAGCCCACCTGCTCAGTACAACGCAAGCGTGTCCAGCGGCAATTCCCTTGCGTCAGTGCGACCAGAGTCTATGCGATCCGGCACGAAACGCGCGCCGTCAAAACGCCCTACGGCGTCCTGCGTATCGCCACGGCGATAGTCGATGTAGGACTGTTCGGCGCGCCCTTGCTTGGTGAACACCGTCAGTTGCGTCAGCGTCGTGAGCAGCCAGCCGCGGCGATCATCCGCGGGGCGGAACACCAGTTCGGCCTGCGTGGTGGTGCCGTCGGCCGACGATGCGCTACGGTCCACCACGATGATCGCCCCGCCCTGGATACGGATCTGGAGGTTGCGGTCGGGAGGCAGGTCGGCGCCGCAGGTGCGGCAGGGCAATACGAAGCCCCAGCCGGTGGCCTCGAAGCCGTTGGGCCGGCGCAGCCCCACCAGCATGGCGCGGCGGCCCTGCCGGTTTTCGTAAACCTGGACGACGCCCGGATAGGCGCCGCCCAGATCCCCGGTGACTTCAGTGGCCAGGGTAAAGCCGTCAGGAACGAAGGCCTGTGCCGACGACGCCACGGCCGGAATGGCCAGGGCCGGTGGCAGCAAGGGCCCCGGCGCTTCGGCCCGGGCCAGGCCCGCGCCGAATGCAGCAAACGCTGCCAGCACCAGCACGGCCGTGAAACGACTCGCCCCTGCCCTGCCCGCTGCGCCGCTTGCAACCGCCCTGCGTGCAACCGCCCTGCGTGCAACCCCTTTGATATCAGGCCGCAACCGTCACCGCCGACGTGTCGAGCGGGACGCCCGTCAGTTCCTGCACCTGCGCCACGGTCACGCCAGGCGCCGTCTCGATCAGCTTCAGGCCGTCCGGCGTCACGTCGATGACGGCCATATCCGTGATGATGCGATCCACCACGCCCAGGCCGGTCAGGGGCAAGGTGCACTCGGGCAGGATCTTCATGTCGGTCGTGCCGTCTTTCTTCTTGGCCACATGTTCCATCAGCACCACGACCCGGCCTACGCCCGCGACCAGGTCCATTGCGCCGCCCATGCCCTTGATCATCTTGCCCGGGATCATCCAGTTCGCCAGATCGCCCTTGCCGGACACCTGCATGGCGCCCAGGATGGCCAGGTTGATCTTACCGCCGCGGATCATCGCGAATGAGTCGGCCGACGAAAAGATCGACGAACCCGGCAGGGTCGTCACCGTCTGTTTGCCGGCATTGATCATGTCGGGATCGACCTCGCTTTCCAGCGGGAACGGGCCGATGCCCAGCAGGCCGTTTTCGGACTGCAGCCAGACTTCCAGTCCGGCCGGCACGTGGTTCGCCACCAGGGTCGGCAAGCCGATGCCCAGGTTCACATAAAAGCCGTCCTGCAGTTCCTGCGCAGCGCGAGCCGCCATTTGTTCACGGTTCCAAGCCATGGTCGTCTCCTCAGGCGGGGCGCGTTGTGCGCTGTTCAATACGTTTTTCGGGATTCGCGTTCAACACGAGGCGATGAATGAAGATGCCGGGCAGGTGGATCTGGTCGGGATCGAGTTCACCGACTTCAACGATCTTTTCCACCTCGGCCACCGTGACCTTGCCGGCCATGGCGACGTTCGGGTTGAAGTTGCGAGCGGTCTTGTTGAAGATCAGGTTGCCGCTCTTGTCGGCCACCATCGCCTTGACCAGCGACACGTCCGGCACCAGCGAACGTTCCATCACGTACGTCTGGCCGTCGAATTCGCGCGTTTCCTTGCCTTCGGCGATCAACGTGCCGACGCCCGTCGCGGTGAAGAAGGCCGGGATGCCCGAGCCGCCCGCACGCAGCTTTTCAGCCAGCGTGCCTTGCGGCGTGAATTCGATTTCCAGTTCGCCGGCCAGGTATTGCCGCTCGAATTCCTTGTTTTCGCCCACGTACGAGGCGATCATCTTGCGAATCTGCCGCGTGGCCAGCAGCTTGCCCAGGCCGACATTGTCGATGCCCGCGTTGTTGCTGATGCAGGTCAACTGGCTGGCGCCGGAATCGCGCAGCGCGTCGATGAGCGCCTCGGGGATCCCGCACAGGCCAAAACCGCCCACCGCGATGGTCTGGCCATCGCGCACGATGTCGAGCAGCGCGTCTCTGGCGCTCGCATAGACTTTATTCATTGATCTTTTCCTCGTTGACTGCTGGTTTCAGCGTGATCGTACGTGAACGCCTAAAATACAATCCGAGAATAATACTTCCAACCTATTGGTGACGGAACCGCCATCCGGCCCTGCGGCCCGTCGCCCGCCCACGCGGAGCACTTTCCTCATGCAAGAGATTGAACGCGAGTCGATGGAATATGACGTCGTCATCGTTGGCGGCGGCCCTGCCGGACTTTCCACCGCGATTCGCCTGAAACAACTGGCCGCCGAGACCGGCCGCGAGATCGGTGTCTGTGTGCTGGAAAAAGGCGGCGAGATCGGCGCCCACATCCTGTCGGGCGCGGTGATGGACCCCCGCGCGCTGACCGAACTGATTCCCGACTGGAAAGAAAAAGGCGCCCCGCTGAACGTGCCCGTGACGGAAGACCGCTTCCTGTTCCTGTCGGACACCGGCGCGCGCGCCACGCCGTCGTGGATGCTGCCGCCCTGTTTTCATAATGAGGGCAACTACATCGTCAGCCTGGGCAAGGTCACCCGCTGGCTGGGCGAGCAGGCGGAAGGCCTGGGCGTGGACATCTTTCCGGGCTTTGCCGCGGCGGAGATCCTGTACAACGACGACGGGTCGATCAAGGGCGTGGCCACCGGCAACATGGGCGTGGGCCGCGACGGCGAACCGACCGACCAGTTCCAGCCCGGGATGGAACTGCATGCGCGCTACACGATCTTTTCCGAAGGATCGCGCGGCCACCTGGGCCGTCAGCTGATGGAGCGGTTCAAGCTGAACGACGGCAAGGATCCGCAAAGCTACGGCATCGGCATCAAGGAACTCTGGGAGATCAACCCGGCCAAACACAAGCCCGGTCTGGTGATCCACACCGCCGGCTGGCCGCTGGAAAGCGACACCTACGGTGGGTCCTTCCTGTACCACCAGGAAGACAACAAGGTCGCCATCGGCCTGATCGTGGGCCTGGATTACGCCAATCCCTACCTGTCGCCCTTTGAAGAGTTCCAGCGCTTCAAGACGCACCCGACGATCCGTGCCTTCCTGGAAGGCGGCAAGCGCATTTCGTACGGCGCGCGGTCGATCACGGCTGGGGGTCTTCTGTCCTTGCCCAAGCTGGTGTTCCCGGGGGGCGCCATGGTCGGGTGTGAAGCCGGCTTCATGAACGCGTCGCGCATCAAGGGCAGCCATGCCGCGATCAAGTCCGGCATGCTGGCTGCGCAGGCCGCCTTCGACGCCGTGGTCGCCGATCGCCGCCATGACGAACTGACGGCCTACCCCGCCGCATTCGAAGCGTCCTGGCTGTTCGAAGAACTGAACAAGGCGCGCAACTTCAAGCAGTGGTTCAAGAAGGGCCGCACCGTGGCGACGCTGATGACGGGCATCGAGCAGCTGGTGCTACGCGGCAACATGCCCTGGACCATCCACCGCACCAAGCCCGACCACGTGTACCTGAAGCCGGCCAGTGAATGCACGCCTATCGTCTACCCCAAGCCGGATGGCAAGCTGACCTTCGACCGGTTGGGCTCGGTGTTCATTTCGAACACCAATCATGAAGAAGACGAACCGGTCCACCTGACCCTGAAAGATCCGACCGTACCGACGCGCATCAATCTGCCGACGTATGCCGGACCCGAAGGCCGCTACTGCCCGGCCGGGGTGTATGAATACGTGAAGGACGACGCCGGCGCCGACAAGCTGCAGATCAATGCGCAGAACTGCGTGCACTGCAAGACCTGCGACATCAAGGACCCGACACAGAACATTGTGTGGGTCACGCCGCAGGGCGGCGAAGGACCGGTGTATACCGAGATGTGATGGCAAGTCACAGCTAAAGAAAAAACCACCGTGCTTGCCGCACGGTGGTTTTTTTTTCGCGCTGGCCTGGCTGGCTTGGCCTAGCTCGACCAGGGCCGCGTGGCCACCATCAGCCCGCGGTCGGTATCCATGCGGGCGGCGTCGACAGCAAAGCATTGCTGCACGAACGACCGCGTCAGCACATCGCGCGGCGTTCCATCGGCGACCACGGCACCGTCCAACAGCGCCACCACCCTGTCGCCATACTGGCCAGCCAGATTCATGTCGTGCATCGTGATCACCACGCCCGTGCCGGTCCGGTGCGCAAAATCCCGCACCACGGTGCAGACGGCGTGTTGATGATGGGGATCCAGGCTCGCGCACGGTTCGTCGAGCAGCAACAGATTGCGAGTTGGCGGCACCGTGCCGGCTTCCGCCCCGGCTCCGCCTTCCGGCCAGGTTCTGGCATCCGCCCCGTTTTCGGCTTCCGGCCAGATCTGCGCCAGCACCCGCGCCAGGTGCACCCTGGCTTGCTCGCCGCCCGACAGCTGCGTCATTGACCGGTCGGCCAGGTGGTCCACGCCTGCGGCAGTGGCCGCTTGGTTGACGATGCGCGCCAGCGCGGCGTGCGATCCGGTCCGGGCCAGGCAACCGAGCTGGATGACTTCCTGAACCGTGAACGGCAGGCTGAGCCCGGCGCGTTGAGGCAGGACGGCGCGGCGCTGCGCGAGCGTTTTTCGGTGCCATGCCGCAAGCGGCTTGCCGTCGAACGCGATGTGGCCGGATGCAGGCGTCAAGTCGCCCGATACGGCGGCCAGCAACGTCGATTTGCCTGCGCCGTTCGGACCGATCAGCATGACCAGTTCGCCTGGGGCGACGCATACCGATACGTCTCGCAGCACGGCATGGTCTGCTCCGCCGCGTTGCCGGCGATGGACGTTCAGGCCGTCGACACGCAGCACGGGCACTTGGGCGGCGGTGTTCGCGGCGTAGAGGCTCGACACAGGCGTGGTGGTGGCAACGGTAGCATAGTCAGTGCCCATGACCGAGGCAGCCAAGGTACCGGCAGCGGTGCTGGCCGTCTTGCTAACCGACGCGGACCGGGCCGGCATGACAGCCGCAGGCTTGGGCACGCGCAAGAAAAACCTCTGTCCCGTCATTGTTCAGCCCTCCATCATCCGGTCCTTGCCACGCAGCAGCAGGACCAGAAAGAACGGGGCGCCGATCAGGGCCGTCAGCACGCCGATCGGCATCTCGGCAGGCGCGACCACGGTCCGCGCCACCACATCGGCGCCCACGGTCAGCGCCGCGCCCAGCAAGGCGGACCCCGGCATCACGACGCGGGCATCCGGCCCGGCGATCAGGCGAATGCAGTGCGGCGCCACCAGCCCGATGAACCCGATCATGCCGCAGAACGCCACAGCCAAACCCACCGCCAACGCACTGAAAACAATCGACAAGGTCTTGAGCCGGTCCACATGGACACCCAGATGCCGCGCCTCGGCCTCGCCTAATGCCATGGCATTCAGGCCAATCCGCAGCCGCCACATGCCGAACAGCGCCATCACGCCGCCGGCACTGACCACGCCGGCCACCGGCCACGACGCCGCCGCCAGGCTGCCCAGGTTCCAGAACGTCATGCTGCGCAACTGTTCGTCGGTGGCGACATAACTGGCCAGGCCGATCAGCGCGAAGGCGATGGCATTGAGCGCGATGCCTGCCAGCAGCATGGCCGCGACCGAGACGCCCAGCGATGTCCGGCCAATGCGATAGACCAGCAAGGTAGTGACGACGCCGCCTGCAAAGGCTGCCAGCGGGTACAGCGCCAGACCGACCTGCGCGGCCAATTCGGGCCACCACAGATTGCCGAACACGATCGTCAGCGCCACCGCCAGCGCAGCGCCGCTCGACACGCCGATCAGGCCGGGGTCGGCCAGGGGATTGCGGAACAGGCTCTGCATTGTGGCGCCCGCCATCCCGAGCAAGGCGCCGATGGCGGCGCCCAGCACGACGCGTGGAAGCCGGATCGTCCACAGCACCCCCATCTGCTGCGCATCAAAACCGCCGTCGGATACGCCAAGTTTGCTGAGAAGAATCGCCAGCACTTGCGAAGGCGAGATGGGATAGGCACCCCTCCCTGCAGCCGTGACGAGCACCAGGACCAGCAGCGCAACCAGCACGCCAAAAAGGGCGGGCGCCGGCACCCGGCCCGGGCTGCCGGAGCGTGCAAAAACGGGCGTCGGTGCCGGCCTTGAAGCGATCGTCATCGCACCGCCTGCAGCAGCCCTTGATGCAGCGCCTCGACTGCGTCGGGCAGCCGCGGACCGAAGCCCAGCAGCAACACGATATCGAAGCTGCGCATGGCTCCACTACGCCCGGCAGGTGTCAGCGCAACACCCGGCAGCGCCTTGAGCGCCTCGGTGTCCCCAGGCCTGAGGGTACCGTCGTAGGTACCGATGATGACGTCCGGCGCGGCCTGGGCAAGCGCCTCGGCCGACAACGGCTTGTAGTTGTCGAACGCGTTGCCAAAGGCATTGCGGGCGCCGGCCAGACGCAAGATGGCGTCCGCCCCCGTCCCCCTGCCTGCCGCCATCACGGTCGGCCCGTGCCGCATCAGGAAGGCAACCGTCGCCAGCGTGCCCGACGATGTTCGCAGGGGCCTGGCGTCCACTTGCGCCATGACGTCGGCCCAGCGCGCAGCCAGCGAGACCGACAGTTTTTCGCCTTCATCGAGCCGTCCGGTGGCGTGGGCCACCTGCCCGATACGCTGCAGCAGGCCTTCGAACGAATAGGCGCCATCCACGCGCACCACCGTCACACCCGCCGCTGCAATCTGCGCCAGGACGGCAGGCGGCCCGGCATCCTGGCTGGCAAGCAGCACCTGCGGGGCCAATGACATGACGCCTTCGGCAGTCAGCGTTCGCTGATAGCCCACCTTGGGCAGCGCCTGCGCCACGGCCGGGTACAGACTGCTGGTATCGACGCCCACCAGCTGCGTCTGCGCCCCCAGGGCGTACACGATCTCGGTCGTGCCGGCGCCGACGGATACCAGACGGGGCCGCGCCGCGGGCGCTGTGACCGGGCCGGCGGATGGCGATGCCGCCGTGGTCGCAGCCTGCGCTGCAGACATCGGCAGCACGCCGGCGGCGGCAAGCGCTGGCAGCACGCGTGACAGCAGCGCGGCACCAGGCAAGGCCAGGGCCAACACAGGCGCCGCTCCCAGTACTCGGCGACGTCCCGCGGATACCGCCGCAGCGGGCGACCCGGGCTCCGTCGGCTGGCCGTCTTGATCTATCGCCACGGCCACCCCTTACGCCACAAGACCAAAACTGCGCCGCAGCAGCTCGGCGAAGCGGTGGAAGGCCTGGCGCGCGCCTTCCACGACGCGGTCTTCGTCATCAGCCGACAAATCGTTGTGGTCGAGCACCTGCACGAACCGCTTCCAGGCCGACCCGCGGCCGCCTTCCGGCGCGGCCAGGTTGCGTGCGCCCACCGTCTCGCTCAACCCCAGGCGGGCCGCCGCTTCCTTGAACAGGAACGCCGCGCCCAGCTTGGAGCCTTCCGAGACATACAACCAGCCCAGGCCCTCTTCCATATCGAGCCGCGCCGCCGCGGGCGCATCGCCATCGTCCGGCACCACTACGCCCAGGTCCTGCAGATCCAGCGCAGCCGCAGCCAGGCGCGGCCGGGACGGCAGATCCGGAATCATGGCCTGCAAGCGCGCGTCGTCATACAGCGACTCGATATCCCGCTGGAACAGATACTGGGTCAGCACGAAGCGGCCGTAGTTCTCGCGGTTGTCGAATGGCTTGGTAGACATGACCAGTTGATCGAGCATGTCATGCAGCGCGGTCGTCTCGGCCTTGAGCCGCCGGGACAGGGTCAACGTATCGTGGGTGGCTGCGCCGGCAGATGCATTGGTGGAAACGGGGGACGACACGGAAGGACTCTGCATGGATGGATTCAAAATCGTTTGCTGACACTGAGGCGAACGTCGCGGCCGACGCCGGCGTCCGCACCCCCGCGGTAACGCGTGCTGAAATAAAAATGAACCAGGCCGGGCGTAGCCGCACACGCTGCGTATAGGGAGGATACCGCGTCATTGGACCGGCTCGTTGCCTGGGCCAGCCCGAGTCAGGCTGGGGACAGGCGATGTTCCCTGAACGGCGCTTGGGTCATTCAATGACAATGATACGCATTAGCAGTGAGCAGGTCATGGGCAGATTCATCTTTTGACGCCGTTGCCGCCTTCCCCACTCCCCACGCAAAAGACTAGTGACTGCAATACACGCTATCCGGCGCCCGCGTGACGCGCGCTGGCGTTTATCATCGACCGTAACCCTTATTGCCGGGCGCTGCACCGTACACGCCCGGATTCCTTACCCAAGATTGTGTGGAGAACCCCCCATGACTGAACGCATCGCCCGCCACGGCCTCCAGGTAGCCTCGCTGCTGGACCGCTTCATCGAAGAGGAAGCCCTCAAGGATTCCGGCCTGGACAGCGAGACCTTCTGGCAGGGCTTCTCCCGCCTCGTGCATGATCTGGCGCCCAAGAATCGCGCGCTGCTGAAGGAACGCGACCGTCTGCAGGCCGACATCGATACGTGGCACCAGGCCCACCCCGGCCCGATCACCGACATGCCGGCCTATCGCAGCTTTCTGGAAAGCATCGGCTACCTGCAGGCCCGGCCGGCTACCGTCAAGGCCAGCACCCGCAACGTCGACACCGAAATCGCCGAACAGGCCGGTCCGCAGCTGGTCGTTCCGGTATCGAACCAGCGTTACGCGCTGAATGCGGCCAACGCCCGCTGGGGCAGCCTGTACGACGCCCTGTACGGCACCGACGCGCTGCCGGACACCGACGGCGCGGAACGCGGCGCCGGCTACAACCCCAAGCGCGGCCAGGCCGTGATCATCCGCGCCCGCGCCTTCCTGGACCAGGCAGCGCCGCTGGCCGGCGGCTCGCACGTCGATGCCACGTCGTACACCGTCGTGGATGGCGGCTTGCAAGTCGACCTGGGCGGCAAGGCGACCGGTCTGCAAGACCCGTCGCTGTTCCGCGGCTACCAGGGCGATGCCTCGGCCCCGACTGCACTGCTGTTGCGCCACAACGGCCTGCACTTCGAGATCCAGATCGACAAGAGCGATTCGATCGGCAGCACCGACAAGGCGGGCGTGAAAGACGTGCTGATGGAAGCCGCCCTCACGACCATCATGGACTTCGAGGATTCGATCGCCGCGGTCGACACCGAAGACAAGGTGCACGTGTACCGCAACTGGCTGGGCCTGAACCTGGGCACGCTGACCGAAGAAGTCAGCAAGGGCGGCAAGCGCTTTACCCGCCGCCTGAACGACGATCGCACCTACACCGGTGCCGATGGCAAGGACCTGACGCTGCATGGCCGCTCGCTGATGTTCGTGCGTCACGTCGGCCACCTGATGACCAACCCTGCCATCCTGGACAAGGACGGTCTGGAGATCCCGGAAGGCATCATGGACGGCGTCGTGGCCACCCTGGCCTCGCTGCCTGACCTGAAGCGCAAGCAGAATTCGCGGGCCGGATCGTTCTATGTCGTGAAGCCGAAGATGCACGGCCCCGCCGAAGTCGCTTTCGCGAATGAACTGTTCGACCGTATTGAAGACCTGCTGGGCCTGCCCCGTCACACCCTGAAAATGGGCATCATGGACGAGGAACGCCGCACCAGCGTCAACCTGAAAGCGTGCATCGCCGCCGCCAGCGAACGCGTGGCGTTCATCAACACCGGCTTCCTGGACCGCACCGGCGACGAGATGCACACCGCCATGGAAGCGGGCCCCATGATGCGCAAGGGCGACATGAAGGCGTCCGCCTGGATCGCCGCTTATGAGCGCAGCAACGTGTTGATCGGCCTGGATGCCGGCCTGCGTGGCCGCGCCCAGATTGGCAAGGGCATGTGGGCCATGCCGGACCTGATGGCAGCGATGCTCGAACAAAAGATCGCGCACCCCAAGGCCGGCGCCAACACCGCGTGGGTCCCCTCGCCTACCGCCGCCACCCTGCACGCGCTGCACTACCATCAGGTGGATGTGCAGGCCGTCCAGCAGGAACTGGAAAAGACCCGTCTGGCCGACGTGGACGACCAACTGCTCGAAGGCCTGTTGACCGTGCCGATTGGTGACCCCTCCAAGTGGTCCGCCGCCGACATCAAGCAGGAACTGGAAAACAACGCGCAGGGCATCCTGGGCTACGTGGTCCGGTGGATCGCCCAGGGCGTCGGTTGCTCCAAGGTGCCCGACATCCATAACGTCGGCCTGATGGAAGACCGCGCCACCCTGCGCATCTCCAGCCAGCACATCGCCAACTGGCTGCGCCACGGCATCACGACCGAAGCGGAAGTAAAGGAAGTGATGAAGCGCATGGCCAAAGTCGTGGATCAGCAGAACGCCAACGATCCGATCTATGAGCCGATGTCGGGCAATGAAAAGACGTCGCTGGCGTTCAAGGCCGCCAGTGCGTTGGTGTTTGAAGGGTTGGCGCAGCCGAATGGCTACACGGAACCGCTGCTGCATCGCTTCCGCCTGGAGCAGAAGGCGGCTCGGGCCTAATGAACCGGCCAGGGCGCCAGCGCCCTGGCGCCGCATTGACGCCAACAACGAAAAATGCCGCAGGGCCTGAGCCGCTGCGGCATTTTTTATCGGTCGACCGCGACGCGCTACGCGCCCGATGACACCGGCTGCCCTTGGACCGGCACCTGGTCACCCCTGCCCTCGCGAAATTTCTCGACGAAGAACGCCGAGATGATCGTCTTCACATCGGTGACCACGCCCGCCGCGATCCACGACAGCAGTTCCTCCAGCGTGGCCGTGAATACCTCGACAAACTCGTTCTCATCCAGGTTCTGTTTGCCCGCCTGGATGCCGTCGGCCATGAACAGGATGATCCGCTCATCGCAGTAGGCGATGGCATTGTGGATCGTGGTCAGCTCGGTCCACTCGCCGCCGTGATACCCCGTCTCTTCCAGCAGTTCGCGTTGCGCGGTGGCCAGGGGGGCTTCGCCCTCGTCGATCTTGCCGGCCGGGAATTCGACGAAGGCGCGGTGCATCGGGTAGCGATACTGCTTGACCAGAACCAGGCGGCCGTCGGGCAGGACCGGCACGATCGCCGCCGCGCCTGGGTGGTGGAAGTGTTCGCGGGTGGCGGTGGCGCCGTTGGGCAGCTGCGCGGTATCACGCCAGACGTCCAGCAGTTTGCCCTTGAAGACGGATTCGCTGGTCAGTGTCGCTTCTTTCATGCGCGCCGACGCGGCGTCCAGGTCCTTGCGCAGTTCGTCTGCCGTCATGCGATCCTCTTTCTCATCAAGTACCGGTGTACGAAGCCGGGAAATGCCAGCACCAGGAACAGCACGAAAGTAATGGCATAGAACTGCCATCCTTGCGGAAAGACGTTGCCCAGGCTGGCTTCGAAGCCGCGCCCGATCAAACCGATCAGCAGGTACAACACCACCAGTTCGACAAAGCGCAGCCAGAATGGCTTAGCAACGATCGCGCCTGCGCGACGGAACGGCAGCACGGCAAACAGGCGTTCGGTAAGGAAGGGAAGATTCGCGCCGACCAGCGCAAGGAATACGAGAACGTAGATGGCGAGCGTTTGTTTCAAGAGCGTGCACCACCTTGCAGGGAAGCCTGGCGGGACACGCGTCGCGGTGGACGCGGTCCCGGTTCAGGCGGGCCTTGAAGAAGCATCATGCCCCGGGACGAGAATCCCGGGGCATCGACCTCAGAACTTCAGTGACGTGGCGATGGCCTGGACACAGAGGGCCATCAGCGGCGCGGGCAGGATACCCAGCACCAGCATCAGGGCGCCGTTGACCGACAGGACCGACTTGAAGCCGATCGATGCCACGATGGGCGAGGTGTCGGTGGGCTCGTCGAAGTACATGGTCTTGACGACACGCAGGTAGTAGTAACCGCCGATCAGCGAGAACACCACGGCGGTGATGGCCAGGCCGACGTGGCCCACGCCCACCAGCGATTGCAGGATCGACAGCTTGGCGTAGAAGCCCACCGTGGGCGGCACGCCGGCCAGCGAGAACATCAGCAGCAGCATGATCAGCGCGTACCAGGGATTCCGGCGGTTCAGGCCGGCCAGGTCCTTGATCTCGTCGCATTCGAAACCGGCACGCGACAGCAGCAGGATGATCCCGAACGAGCCCAGCGTGGTCAGCACGTAGATGACGACGTAGAACATGGCCGAGCTGTAGGCATTGTTGGCGTTGGCGGCGTTGCCGTCGACGATGCCCGACATCAGGCCCAGCAGCACGAAGCCCATGTGCGAGATGGTCGAGTAGGCCAGCATGCGCTTCAGGCTGGTCTGCGCAATGGCGGCCAGGTTACCGATCGCCAGCGAGGCCACGGCCATGATTGCCAGCATGGGCTGCCAGCTGGCCCACAGATCGCCCAGGCCTTCGACCAGCAGACGCAGGATGATGACGAATGCAGCGAGCTTCGGGCCACCGCCCAGGAGCAGCGTGACCGGGGTCGGTGCGCCCTGGTAGACGTCGGGCACCCACATGTGGAACGGCACCACGCCCAGCTTGAACGCCAGACCCGCGACCAGGAACACCAGGCCGAACACCATGATCATGCGATCCTGGTTCTGGTCGGCCACGGCGCGGGCGATGCCGTCCAGCGTCAGCGTACCGGTCGATCCGTAGATCATCGACATGCCGTACAGCAGGAAACCCGAGGCAAGCGCGCCCAGCACGAAGTACTTCATGGCCGCTTCGGTCGACACCGGATGCTCGCGGCGCAGGGCAACCAGCGCGTAGAACGACAGCGACATCAGTTCAAGGCCAAGATAGATCGTCAGCATGTTGCCCGCCGAGATCATGATCATCTGGCCAAGCAGCGCCAGCAGCGACAGGACATACAGTTCGCCGCCTCGCAGCATGCCACGCAGATGCGCATAGCTGCGGCCATAGACCAGGGTCACGCCTACGGCAATGTACGAGAACACCTTGAGCACGTGCCCGATACCGTCCGCGACATACAGGGAACCGAACGCCGTCCCCTGCACGCCGGAGATCAGCTCCGACAGGCTCAACCAGGTCAACGCCGCAAGGGTCGTCAACGACAGGTAGTGCGTGAGTTTGCGCTCCTCGTCTTTGCTGAATGCATCGATCAGCAAAATCGCAGACGTCAGCACCAGGAGAAGAATCTCCGGCAAGACGAGGGGCAGGTTCAGATTGGCAAAGTCCATTGCGTTAAGCGTCCCGCGACTTACAGTTTTGAAACAGCGACATGCTTGAGCAGCGCATCGACCGAGACGTGCATCACATCGGTGAAGGGTGCCGGATAGATACCCATGTACAGCACGGCGATGGCCATGATCGCCAGGATCGCGAATTCACGACGGTTCAGGTCGGTCAGGGCCCGGACGTGTTCGTTGGCGATGGGGCCGTAGATCACGCGCTTCACCATCCACAGCGAGTACGACGCGCCAAGGATCAGTGCCGTGGCGGCCAGCAGACCGATCCAGAAGTTGTATTCGACCGCGCCCATGATCACGAAGAACTCGCCGACGAAGCCGCTGGTGGCTGGCAGACCGCTGTTGGCCATCGAGAACAGCACGAAGAACACGGCAAAACGCGGCATCACGTTCACCACACCACCGTAATCGGCGATCTGGCGCGAGTGCATGCGGTCATACAGCACGCCGATACACAGGAACATGGCGCCCGACACGAAACCGTGCGAGATCATCTGCACGATCGCGCCTTCGGTACCGGCGGTGTTGAACATGAAGAAGCCCAGGGTGACGAAACCCATGTGGGCGACCGACGAGTACGCCACCAGCTTCTTCATGTCGGACTGCACGAGCGCGACCAGGCCGATGTAGATCACGGCGATCAGCGACAGCACGATCATGAAACCCGACAGGCTGTGCGACGCATCCGGCACGATCGGCAGCGACAAGCGAAGGAAACCGTAGGCGCCAAGCTTCAGCATGATCGCGGCCAGCACCACCGAACCTCCGGTAGGCGCTTCCACGTGGGCGTCGGGCAGCCAGGTATGCACCGGCCACATCGGCACCTTGACCGCGAAGGCCATCAGGAAGGCGATGAAGATCAGGATCTGCTCGGTGTAGCCCAGGGGCATCTTCTGCCACGTCTGGATGTCGAACGATCCGCCCGATGCATGCCACAGGTAGACAAAGGCCACCAGCATCAGCAGCGAACCCATGAACGTGTACAGGAAAAACTTGATGGCTGCGTACACGCGGTTGGGACCGCCCCACACACCCACGATGATGAACATCGGGATCAGCGTGGCTTCGAAGAAGATGTAGAACAGCAGGCCATCCAGCGCCACGAACACGCCGATCATCAGGCCCGACAGGAACAGGAAGGCGCCCATGTATTGCGCGACGCGGTCAGTGATGACCTCCCACCCTGCCAGCACCACGATGACCGTGATGAAGGCAGTCAGCGGCACCAGCCACAACGAAATACCGTCGATGCCCAGGTGATAGTAGATGCCGAACTGCGCAACCCATGCGGTGTTCTCGACGAACTGCATGTCGGCGGTGCCGGCGTTGAAGCCTGCGATCAGCGGAAGCGTGACGATCAGTCCGACGATCGATCCGATCAGCGCAAGGACGCGCGAGACGTTCGGATTGTGTTCACGGCCAGTGGCCAGGACCAGCAGCCCGAATACGATCGGCGTGAAGATCGCAAGCGTGAGCCACGGAAGAGAAGATTGAGCCATGTCGCTTGCCATCAATTATTCATCAACACAAAGAACGTCACGAGCGCCATGATGCCGATGATCATGGCAAAGGCGTAGTGATAGATATAGCCGGACTGCAGGTGGCGGACCACCGAGGCGATCCAGCCCACCGACCGCGCGCTGCCGTTGACGATCAGGCCGTCGATCAGCTGGCGGTCGCCGAACTTCCAGAAGCCATTGCCGATCACGCGGGCGCCACGGGCAAACACGGCATCGTTGAACTTGTCCATGTAGTACTTGTTGTCCAGCAAGGTGTAGATCGCGCCGCTTCGTGCCTTGATCGCTGCCGGAATGGCCGGGTTCACAAGGTAGAAGTACCAGGCCACCACCACACCCGCCACGGCCAGCCAGAACGGCGCGGTCGAGAAGGCATGCATGCCGTACGCGGCCCAGCCGTGGAAATGCTCGGCCAGGTGCGCCATGACGTGGTGGTCGGGCGACACGTAGATCACATTCTTGAAGAAGTCGCCAAACAGCAGCGGGCCGATCGTGATCGCGCCGATGATGACCGACGGAATGGCCAGCAGCACCAGCGGCACCCACACGACGGCGGGCGACTCGTGCGGCACGCCGCCGTGGCCATGGTGGTCGTCGTGGCCATGCACATCGTGCGCATGGTCGTCATGCGGAATGGCCTGCGAATCATGGGAAGCATGCGACACATGCGTGGCGTGCGTGGCATGTGCATCGTGCGTCGTCGCGAGCGCGGCCGCATGGTCGTCGTGACCGTGCGCATCGGCATGATGGCCGCCATCGGTCGCGAAACGTTCCTTGCCGTGGAAGACCAGGAAGTACATGCGGAACGAATAGAAGGCCGTCACGAACACGCCGATCAGCGTTGCCCAGTACGCGAAGCCCGCACCCGGAATCGTCGACAGCTTGGCCGCTTCGATGATGTTCTCTTTCGAATAGAAGCCCGAAAAGAACGGCGTGCCGATCAGGGCAAGCGAGCCCAGCAGCGACGTGATCCAGGTGATCGGCATGTACTTGCGCAGGCCGCCCATCTTGCGCATGTCCTGTTCGTGGTGCATGCCGATGATGACCGAACCTGCCGCCAGGAACAGCAGCGCCTTGAAGAACGCGTGCGTCATCAGGTGGAAGATGGCGACCGAGTAGGCCGAGGCGCCCAGCGCCACAGTCATGTAGCCCAGCTGCGACAGCGTCGAGTATGCAACCACGCGCTTGATGTCGTTCTGGATGATGCCCAGAAAGCCCATGAACAGCGCGGTGATCGCACCGATCACGATGATGAAGGACAGCGCCGTCGGCGACAGTTCGAACAGCGGCGAGAAACGCGACACCATGAAGATGCCCGCGGTCACCATCGTTGCGGCGTGGATCAGTGCCGAGATCGGGGTCGGGCCTTCCATCGAGTCAGGCAGCCAGACGTGCAGCGGAAACTGCGCCGACTTGCCCATGGCGCCGATGAACAGGCTGATACACGCCACCGTCAGCAGCATCCAGTCGGTGCCCGGGAAGGTCATGCCGGCCAGCTTGGTCGACTGCGAGAACACTTCCGCATAGTTCATCGAGCCGGCGTACGCGAACAGCAGGCCGATGCCGAGAATGAAACCGAAGTCGCCGACCCGGTTGACCAGGAAGGCCTTCATGTTCGCGAAGATGGCCGTTGGACGGGTGTACCAGAAGCCGATCAGCAGGTACGAGACCAGACCCACCGCTTCCCAGCCGAAGAAGAGCTGCAGCATGTTGTTGGACATGACCAGCATCAGCATCGAGAAGGTGAACAGCGAGATGTACGAGAAGAAACGGGCGTATCCCGGGTCATCCTTCATGTAGCCGATGGTGTAGATGTGCACCATGAGCGACACGGAGGTGACGACCACCATCATCATGGCCGACAGGGTGTCGATCATGAATCCGATTTCGAGCTTGATGCCGCCAATCGCGCCCCAGGTGTACAGGGTGCCATTGAAGGTGTAGCCCGCCAGCGCATCCTGCAACGCGATGACCGCGCCAATGGCGGATATCAGGACACCGAGGATGGTGACGGTATGCGCCCCTGCCCGTTCAAGCCAGCGTCCGAGGAAGCCGGTGCCGAACAAGCCGGCCAGGAGGGACCCGATCAGCGGGGCGAAAGCGATAATGAGATAGAGCTTAGGAACGCTCGACATGTCTTGGTTTTCTCGTTTACTGGACCGTCAGCCCTTGAGCCGGTCAAGTTCATCAACGTTGATCGTGTTCAGGTTGCGGAACAACACAACAAGAATCGCAAGGCCGATGGCCGATTCAGCGGCTGCCACCGTCAATATGAAGAAGACAAACACCTGACCGCTGATGTCGCCCATCCAGGTGGAAAAGGCGACAAAGTTCATATTGACCGCCAGCAGCATCAACTCGATCGCCATCAGCAGCACGATGATGTTCTTGCGATTCAGGAAGATGCCGACGATGCTGATGGCGAACAGGATCGCCCCCAACACCAGGAAGTGGCCCAGGGTGAGCGTCATGCTTTGGCTCCATTCGAATCGGATGCGTTGTCCAGGGGCGACGGCTCCGGCTGCTCGGTCTGCGACGTCATCTTGACGATGCGCACGCGATCCTTGGCACGGACCCGGATCTGGTCGGACGAGCGCGTCACCTTGACATCGGAGCGGCGGCGCAGCGTGAGCGAGATCGCCGACACCATGCCCACCAGCAGCAGCACGGCCGCGACTTCGACCGCGAACACGTAGTCCGTGTACATCGCGATGCCGATGGCGCGCGTGTTGTTGAAGTCGGCGGCGACCGGGGCCGGACCGGCTTCGGGCACCCAGTAGGCACGCGCCAGCACGAACGACATCTCGACCACCATGATGGCGCCGACCGACAGGCCCACCGGCAGGTAGGACTTGAAGCCTTCCCGCATCTTGCTGGTGTCGATGTCGAGCATCATCACCACGAACAGGAACAGCACCATGACCGCGCCGACATACACCAGCACCAGCAGGATGGACAGGAATTCGGCCTTCAGCAGCATCCAGATCATGGCGGCCGTGAAGAACGCCAGCACCAGGTGCATCGCGGCCGTGACGGGGCTGCGCGTCGTGATGATCCGCAAGGCGGCCAGCACGAGGATCGCGGCAAACAGATAGAACAGAATGGCGGTCATAGTTTGAATGTCAGGTGCCGGCCCGAAGGGACGGTATGAAGGGCGGAGTCGACAGGCACGCGGGTCACCGGTACTTCGCGTCCTGGGCACGGCGTTGCGCGATCTCCGATTCGTACCGGTCGCCCACCGCCAGCAGCATTTCCTTGGTGAAGTACAGGTCGCCGCGCTTTTCCCCGTGGTACTCGTGGATGTGCGTTTCGACGATGGAGTCCACCGGGCAGCTTTCTTCACAGAAGCCACAGAAAATGCATTTGGTCAGATCGATGTCGTAGCGGTTGGTACGGCGGGTGCCGTCGTCGCGCACTTCGGATTCGATCGTGATGGCGAGCGCGGGGCACACGGCCTCGCACAGCTTGCAGGCGATGCAACGCTCTTCGCCGTTCGGGTAGCGACGCAGCGCGTGCAGCCCCCGGAAGCGGCCCGACATCGGCGTCTTTTCTTCCGGATACTGCACGGTGATCTTGCGGGCGAACATGTACTTGCCCGTCAACCGCATGCCCTTGAACAACTCGGTCAGCAGCAGGCTGCCGAGAAAATCCTTGATTGCGTTCATGATTCTGTCCTACCTATTTGATTGCTCGGCCGAAACCGGCATCACTTCCAGATGTTCCAAGGCGTCTGCATCCAGACCGCAATCACCAGGAGCCAGACCAGCGTCAGCGGAATGAAGATCTTCCAGCCAAGGCGCATGATCTGGTCATAGCGATAGCGCGGGAACGACGCACGGAACCACACAAACAGCGACACCACGAAGAATGTCTTGAAGAAGAGCCAGACCCAGCCCGGAACCCAGGTGAACGGCGCGAAGTCCAGGGGCGATGCCCATCCACCCAGGAACATGACCGACGCCAGGCACGACAGCAGGATCATGTTGGCGTATTCACCCAGGAAGAACAGCGCGAACGCCATCCCCGAGTACTCCACCATGTGGCCCGCGACGATTTCCGATTCGCCTTCCACCACGTCGAACGGGTGGCGGTTGGTTTCGGCCACGGCCGAGATCACGTAGATCACGAACAGCGGCAGCAGCGGCAACCAGTTCCACGACAGGAAGCTCAGCCCCTTGTCGGCGAACCAGCCGGCGTTCTGCTTCAGGACGATGTCGCTCATGTTCAGGCTGCCCGACACCAGCAGCACGGTCACCAGCACGAAGCCGATCGCCAGTTCGTACGACACCATCTGGGCCGAGGCACGCAGCGCGCCCAGGAAGGCGTACTTGGAGTTCGACGCCCAGCCGGCGATGATCACGCCGTACACACCCAGCGAGGTGATGGCCATCACATACAGCAGGCCGGCATTGACGTTGGCCAGCACGGTTTCCGGACCGAACGGGATCACGGCCCAGCCGGCCAGCGCCGGCATCAGGACCATGACCGGTGCGATCACATACAGCACCTTGTTGGCGCTGCTGGGCACGATCACTTCTTTCGTCAACAGCTTGAGCACGTCGGCGAACGGCTGCAGCAGACCGAGCGGACCCACGCGGTTCGGGCCCACCCGCACATGCATCCAGCCGATCATCTTGCGTTCCCACAAGGTGAGGTAGGCCACGCCGATGATGACCGGCAGCAGGATGCAGACGATCAGTACCAGATTCCACACCACCGACCAGGCGCCTGCACCGATGAGTCCGGTTCCCCAGGCCTGAAGGGAGTTAGTCCACGACATCAGGCACGCTCCACGCTGATTTGTTCAAACGCGCCACCCAGTGCCACGGTCGTTGCGTGGGCAGCCGAAATACGGACGGCCCCATCGGCAACCGTGTCGTCTTGTTGAATGAAAAGCTCGATGACACCAGATGGCGACGTGACGCGGACGCGGTCACCCGCGACCATGCCCAGGCGTTCCAGCGTGGCCGAGTGCGCACGGGCGTCGGGCGCGTCGGACGCCGGGTGGGCCTGCAGGCCTTCGGCGCGGCGCGCGATGGCGTCAGTGCGGTAGATCGGCACGTCGGCAACGCGTTCCAGGGCGCCGGCGGCGACCGAGGTTCCGGACTTGCCCAGCAAGACACCCACGTTCAGGGTGTTCGACAGACGCGAGGCGATGTCGCCGGACAGCACGCTGTCGCGCACCGATTCCGAGGTCTCGTCGTCGAAGTTCGCCAGTTGCAGGGCGTTGCCCAGCACGCGCAGGACCTTCCAGCCCGGACGCGTCATGCCGCGCGGGCGAACCGTGCCCTTGAAGCCCTGGACGCGCCCTTCGGCGTTGACGAACGTACCCGAGGTTTCGGTGAACGGCGCGACCGGCAGGATCACGTTGGCCCATTCCTTGGCATCGGACACGAACGGCGTGAGCGCGACGTTGAAGCTGGCCGACTTCAGCGCAGCCAGTGCGGCCGGGCCGTTGTCGCAGTCGAACGTGGGTTCGGCATGCAGGACCACGTAGGCCTTGAGCGGCTCGGCGATCATGGCGGCGGCGGTCTTGCCCCCCTGCTGCGGCACGGCTTCGGCCAGATAGCCACCCACCGAGTTGCCGCCTTCGGTCAGCACGCCCAGCTTGGCGCCCGACGTGGTGGCGATGAACTGGGCATTGGCAGCGATGGCAAGCGCATCGGGATGCTGGATGGCCAGGTTGCCGAGCAGCACGGCGGAATTAGTGCCGGTGCGCAGCAGTTCGGCGATACGCGTCGAGGCGTCGTCCGCTTCGAGCCGGCCGAGTTCGGACGGCACCGCGACTTCCTTGGCGCCTGCCACGGCAACGGCGAGCCTCGCCAGCACGCCGGCCAGTTCGCTCGGCTTGACCGTGATGCGCTGGGTGACGGGCAGCAGCGGATCCTCGCCGGCCACGTCGATCAGCACGACACGCGTGCCGGCCTTGGCGGCCTGGCGCAGACGCTGGGCGATCAGCGGATGATCCTTGCGCAGGAACGAACCGATGACGACGACACGGTCCAGCGTGGCCAGGTCGGCCAGCGGCATGCCGAGCCATGGTGCGCCCGTGCGCGCTGCATCAACGTCCGTTGCGGTGTGACGCAGGCGGAAGTCGATGTTGTCGGAACCCAGGCCGCGCACCAGGCGGGCCAGCAGGGCAAATTCTTCGGTCGTGGCGTACGGTGCCGACAGCGCGCCGATCTGGTCGGCGCCGGCACTGGCCTGCACCTGCTTCAACCCGGCAGCGGCGAAGTCCAGGGCTTCAGCCCAGTCGGCTTCCTTCCAGACGCCGTCGTTTCCGCGGATCAGGGGCGTGGTGGCACGATCGTCGCTGTTCAGGCCTTCGTACGAGAAACGGTCACGGTCGCTGATCCAGCATTCGTTCACGTCTTCGTTTTCGAGCGGCACGACGCGCATGACGCGGTCGTTCTTGACCTGGACAATCAGGTTCGCGCCGACGCTGTCGTGCGGGCTGACGGACTTGCGACGCGACAGTTCCCAGGTCCGGGCGCTGTAGCGGAACGGACGCGATGTCAGGGCGCCCACCGGGCACACGTCGATCATGTTGCCCGACAGTTCGGATTCGACCGCGCGGCCCACGAACGAGGTGATCTCGGCGTGTTCGCTGCGGTTCAACATGCCCAGTTCCATCACGCCGGCAATTTCCTGGCCGAAGCGGACGCACCGCGTGCAGTGGATGCAGCGCGCCATTTCCTCGGCCGACACCAGCGGACCCAGGCTCTTGTGGAACACCACCCGCTTTTCTTCGCTGTAGCGCGACGCCGAGCTGCCGTAGCCGACGGCCAGGTCCTGCAGCTGGCATTCGCCGCCCTGATCGCAGATCGGGCAGTCGAGCGGGTGATTGATAAGCAGGAACTCCATCACGCCCTTCTGGGCATTGATGGCCTTCTCGGATTGTGTGTGCACGACCATGCCGTTGCTGACCGGTGTCGCACAGGCAGGCAGCGGCTTGGGTGCCTTTTCGACATCCACCAAACACATGCGGCAATTGGCCGCGATCGACAACTTCTTGTGGTAGCAGAAGTGCGGCACGTAAAGGCCGACTTTCTGGGCGGCATGCATGACCATGCTGCCCTCCGCCACCTCCACCTTGTTGCCGTCGATCGTGATTTCAACCATCTTCTTTCCGTATGTCCCGTCAAGGGCCAGTCGTGATCATTTATTGAAAACCTTGCGGTCGCGCCCTGCTTCGCCGTTCGGCTACAGGTAGTGCGGCACCACGCAATGTTTGTGTTCGATATGGTGGACGAACTCGTCGCGGTAATGCTTCAGGAAGCCCCGCACCGGCATCGCCGCGGCATCACCCAGCGCACAGATCGTGCGGCCCATGATGTTGCCGGCGACCGAATCCAGCAGGTCGATGTCTTCCGGACGGCCCTTGCCGTTCTCGATGCGGTTCACCACGCGGTACATCCAGCCCGTGCCTTCGCGGCACGGCGTGCACTGGCCGCAGCTTTCCTCGTGATAGAAATACGAGAGGCGCAGCAGCGACTTGACCATGCAGCGGGTCTCATCCATGACGATCAGCGCGCCCGAACCCAGCATCGATCCCGCCTTGGCGATCGAGTCGTAGTCCATCGTGCAGTCCATCATCAGATGGGCAGGCAACACCGGCGCGCTCGATCCGCCGGGGATCACGGCCTTGAGCTTGCGCCCGCCGCGAACGCCGCCAGCCAGTTCCAGCAGCTTCGAGAACGGCGTCCCCATGGGGATTTCGAAGTTGCCCGGACGTTCCACGTCGCCCGACACCGAAAACAGCTTGGTGCCGCCGTTGTTCGGCTTGCCCACGTTCAGATAGGCTTCGCCGCCATTGCGGATGATCCACGGCACCGCGGCAAACGTCTCGGTGTTGTTGATCGTGGTCGGCTTGCCGTACATGCCGAAGCTGGCCGGGAACGGCGGCTTGAAGCGCGGCTGGCCTTTCTTGCCTTCCAGCGATTCGAGCAGCGCGGTTTCTTCGCCGCAGATATAGGCGCCATAACCGTGGAACGCGTGCAGCTGGAAGCTGAACGCCGAACCCAGGATCTTGTCGCCCAGGAAGCCGGCCGCACGGGCCTCTTCCAGGGCTTCTTCGAACCGGTCATAGACTTCAAAGATTTCGCCGTGGATGTAGTTGTAGCCCACGGTGATGCCCATCGCGTACGCGGCGATGGCCATGCCTTCGATCACGATATGCGGGTTGTAGCGCAGGATGTCGCGATCCTTGAACGTACCCGGCTCGCCTTCGTCCGAATTGCAGACCAGGTACTTCTGGCCCGGGAACGTGCGGGGCATGAAGCTCCACTTCAGACCAGTCGGGAAGCCTGCACCGCCCCGGCCGCGCAGCGCCGACGACTTGACCTCGGCAATGACCTGCTCGGGCGTCATGCCCGACGTCAGGATCTTGCGCAGGGCTTCGTAGCCACCGCGCTGCACGTAGTCGTCGATGCGCCAGTTGTTGCCGTCCAGACCCGCCATGATCTGGGGGTCGATGTGGCGGTCGTGGAATGCGGTACTGATAGGCAGAATTTCGGTCGTGCTCATTGGGCACCTCCTGCAGTCGCGTCCGAACGCAGCTCGGCCACCAGGGCTTCCAGGCGATCGTCGGACATCTGAATGCACATACGCTTGTTGTTCACCAGCAGCACCGGAGAATCGCCGCACGCGCCCATGCACTCGCCTTCCACCAGGGTGAACACCCCGTCGGCCGTGGTTTCGCGATAGTCGATGCCCAGCTTGTCCTTCAGGAAATGCGCGGCGCGTTCGCCGTCACGCAAGGCACAGGGCAGATTGGTGCAGACGGAAATCTTGTACTTGCCGGTCGGCTTGAGGTTGTACATGTTGTAGAAGGTGGCGACTTCCTGCACGGCGATCGGCGCCATGTCCAGGTAGATCGCGATCTCTTCCATCACCTCGGGCGACAGCCAGCCCTTCTCGTCCTGCGCGATAGCAAGCGCAGCCATGACGGCGGACTGTTTCTGGTCGGCCGGGAACTTGGTCAGTTCGCGGTCGATCTTCTTGAAGGCCTGTTCGGAAAGCAGCATGGTGTGATCCGGTATTGACTCGGTAGTGTCGTGAATTAGCGATCGATCTCGCCGAACACGATGTCCTGCGTGCCGATGATGGTGACGGCGTCGGCGATCATGTGACCGCGCGCCATTTCATCGAGGGCCTGCAGGTGGGCAAAGCCCGGTGCACGAATCTTGAGCCGATAAGGTTTGTTGGCGCCGTCGGACACCAGGTAAATGCCGAACTCGCCCTTCGGGTGTTCGACCGCCGAATAGGCTTCGCCCGGCGGCACATGGAAGCCTTCGGTAAACAGCTTGAAGTGATGGATCAGCTCTTCCATGCTGGTCTTCATTTCGGCACGCGATGGCGGGGCAATCTTGTGGTTCGAAGTGATGACCGGACCGGGGTTGTTCCGCAGCCATTCCACGCATTGCTTGATGATGCGGTTGGACTGGCGCATTTCTTCGACGCGGACCAGGTAGCGGTCATAGCAGTCGCCGTTCACGCCCACAGGAATGTCGAACTGCATCAGGTCATAGACTTCGTAGGGCTGCGTCCTGCGCAGGTCCCATTCGACGCCGGAGCCCCGCAGCATCGGGCCGGTGAAGCCCAGCGCCTTGGCGCGGTCGGCGGTCACGATGCCCACGTCGACCAGGCGCTGTTTCCAGATCCGGTTGTCGGTCAGCAGCGTTTCGTATTCGTCGATGTAGCCCGGGAAGCGGTTCGTGAACGACTCGATGAAGTCCAGGAGCGAACCCGACCGTTCATCGTTCATGGCACGCACTTCCTTGGCGCTGCGGTACTTGCTGTCGCGAAACTGCGGCATTGCGTCCGGCAGGTCGCGATACACGCCGCCCGGACGATAGTAGGCCGCATGCATACGGGCGCCCGAGACCGCTTCATAGCAGTCCATCAGGTCTTCGCGCTCGCGGAAGGTGTACAGGAACACCGCCATCGCGCCGACGTCCAGCGCGTGCGAACCCAGCGACATCAGGTGGTTCAGGATGCGCGTGATTTCGTCGAACATGACGCGGATGTACTGCGCGCGCAGCGGTACTTCCAGTCCGAGCAGCTTTTCGATCGCCATGACATAGGCGTGCTCGTTGCACATCATCGACACGTAGTCGAGACGATCCATGTAGGGCAAGGCCTGCAGGTAGGTCTTGTGCTCGGCGAGCTTTTCGGTCGCGCGATGCAGCAGGCCGATATGCGGGTCGGCGCGCTGGATGACTTCGCCGTCGAGCTCGAGCACCAGGCGCAGCACGCCGTGCGCAGCCGGGTGCTGGGGGCCGAAGTTCAGCGTGTAATTCTTGATCTCTGCCATGATTTACCGTCCTGCTCCGTAGCCGTCTTCGCGGATCACATGGGGGATGATCAAACGCGTTTCGATGGTCACGGGCTGATAGATGACCCGGCGTTGTTCCGGGTCGTAGCGCATTTCAACGTTGCCGGTCACCGGGAAGTCCTTGCGGAACGGGTGGCCGATGAAGCCGTAGTCGGTCAGGATCCGGCGCAGGTCGGGGTGGCCTTCGAACAGGATCCCGAAGAAGTCGAACGCTTCGCGTTCGTACCAGTTCACGCCAGGCCAGACTTCGACCAGAGACGCGACCACTGGCAGATCGGGGTCGTCGGCGAAGGTGCGCACGCGCAGGCGCCAGTTGTTCTTGTAGGACAACAGGTGCAGCACCACGCCGAAACGCGGGCCTTCGTTGACGTCGTTGCCATAGGCCGAATAGTCCACGCCGCACAGGTCCATACAGCTTTCGAAACCCAGCTCGGGGTTGTCGCGCAGGGTCATGCACACCTGCATGTACTGCGCAGGAGGCACTTCGAGCGTCAGCTCGCCCAGGGCGGCGCTGACACGGACCGTGTCGCCGAAAAGGCTCAGCAGCCGTTGATTCAGGGTTTCAAGCTTGGTCATGAAGCGTCCGAGCGAAAGATGGCAGCCCGCCAGTTGGCGCGGCAAACGTGGCAAGGGGCAGCCAGGGCAACAAAGTCAAACGAAACAGGGGCAATACGCATCGTCCAGTCAACGGGCGATCGTATTCGTGCGGCGAATCTTGTTCTGCAGCTGGAGAAGCCCGTAGATCAAGGCCTCGGCCGTGGGCGGGCAGCCCGGGACATAGACGTCGACCGGCACGATGCGATCGCAGCCGCGGACCACCGAATACGAATAGTGGTAGTACCCGCCGCCGTTGGCACAGGAGCCCATCGACAGCACCCAGCGCGGCTCGGGCATCTGGTCGTACACCTTGCGCAGTGCCGGACCCATCTTGTTGCACAGCGTGCCGGCCACGATCATCAGGTCGGCCTGCCGCGGGCTGGGGCGGAAGATGATCCCGAACCGGTCGAGGTCATACCGTGCCGCACCCGCGTGCATCATCTCGACCGCGCAACAGGCGAGGCCGAATGTCATGGGCCAGAGCGAACCCGTCTTTGCCCAGTTGATGACCTTATCCGCCGTGGTGGTGATAAAGCCTTCGTTCAGAATTCCGTCGATTGCCATTGCTAAAACCCAGTGTCCTTCGGTATGCCGACGGGATCATTCCCAGTCGAGCGCGCCTTTTTTCCACTCGTAGATGAAGCCCACCACGAGGATGGCGAGAAAAACCATCACCGTTCCGAATCCGAGCAATCCAACTTGGTTGTTGGCCATGGCCCAGGGGAATAGGAAGGCGATTTCCAGATCGAACAAGATGAACAGGATCGCCACGAGGTAGTAGCGAACGTCGAACTTCATGCGCGCGTCTTCAAAAGCTTCGAAGCCGCATTCATAGGGGGACAGCTTTTCCGCGTCGGGGCGGTTGGGACCGATGGCCGATCCCAGAAACAGCAACGCAAACCCGACGACACAGCCCATGACGATGAACAGCAGGACGGGAAGATAACTCTCGAGTTCCATCAGGAGACCTGTTTGCTGGACCGCGCGGCCAGAGGGCCGGCGCGATCGGTAATTGGCAGGAATGCACGTTGGGCTGGCCACCGGGGCCGGACACACCATGCGGTAAAACGGGACCAAGGACTACAAAACCAAAGCAACGCAGGGCAAAAGCGACCGTCGCAGCGTGTAGCGCTCGTTACCAGGATACATACAAGGGTGAATGTTTGCGGACGCAATGGGCAAACCGACTGCCCGATACGCCGACAGTCGCGGCCTGTCGGTACTGCTGGCTAGGGAACCACATGGGTACTGCTGCACCACTGCTACTGACCTTGATGCCGCGCTTTATCACTGTGACTTCACCCATGTGACTTCACTGCCGTGACTTCACTGCCGCGACACCATTACTACGTCTTCTGTCTTTCTGCGTCTCTGTATTTCTGCGTCTTATTCTGGCTCGGGCCTGGCACCTCGGTGCATCGATCCATCGAGCTCACCATGCAGCCAAAATTAACGTTTACCCGACCAAGAGTATAGCGCAATCCGGCGTCTGTCCCAAAGCCGGAAACCATCCCGGTCACGAGGAGAAGACACCGCCAATTCCCCTTACACGACCCTGAACAGGCGCAGTTGCTCATCCACTTGCCGCGCCGCGTCCCGCATGCGCTGGGCGCACCCGGCGGTGGCTTCGGCCGCGGCCCCATTGTGGTCCGCCATGGCCGCAACAGCGTCGACGTTGGTGGCCACTTCGCCGTTGGCCTCGGCCTGTTGCCGCACCAGCGAATGAATGCCGGCAACGGTCACGGCGGCCTGCTCCGCCCCGGACCGCAGCAACTGCATGAAACCGCCGGCCTGGCCGGCCAGTGCACGGCTCGCATCGACCTCGGCCACGACTTCCTGCATCACGGCGATGGCCGACCGGGTATCGGCGGCCACCTGCCCGACCGTGGTGGAGATGACACGGCTGGACTGGCCGCTTTGCTCGGCCAGGCGGTGCACTTCTCCCGCCACGACCGCAAAACCGCGGCCGTCATCGCCGGCACGGGCGGCTTCGATGGCGGCGTTAAGCGCCAGAAGGTGGGTCTGCCGCGCAATGTCCGATATCAGCCCCGAGACGTCCCGAATGGTCTTGCCATGCGCGTCCAGGGCAGCAAGCGTGTCGGAGGCATGCCCGACCCGCTCGGCCACGTCCTGCATCCGACTGCCGATCCGGGCGATCAGTTCCCTGCCCTCGTCGGCCTGGCCGCTGGCCTGCCGCGACGTCTCGGCCGCCCGGTCGACGGACGCATCGACCTGCGCCAGCACGGCCGTCAGCCCGCCTACCGCATCGGCCATGCTGCCGGCCGATGCGGACTGCTGCCGCGAACGCGCCGCGACGGCGTCAGCGGCCCGGGAGACCTCTTCCGCCGACGCCTGCATGCCTTGAGACAGACCCTGCACGGCGCCCAGCGCATGGCGCAGGCGATCGAGCAAGGTATTGAGGGCGCGCGCCATGTCGTCGATTTCGTCCTTGCCGCGAATCGGCGCGCGGCGGGTGACGTCCAGATCGGCCGCCACCGCCATCATGACCGACCGCAGCTGCGCAATGGCCCCGCTGATGGCGCGGGACGAATACCAGGCCCAGCCAAGCAGACAGGCCGCCGCCACCGCGCAGATCACGCCGATCAGCAGGCGCACCTGGACGCTGGCGGCGTCCAGCCCCGCCGCTTCCTGCGCGGCCCCGGTTGCATAGACGTCCGCCAGCGCACGCATGGCGGCCTGCGCCTGATCGTAGGCGGGCTCCTGCGCCGAATAGGCTGCCTGGTACTTGATGAACAGGAAGGCCTGATCGGCCGCCGACGCCACCGATGTCAGTTGCGTCAGCAGGTCGGTCAGGGCCGCGTCGCGTGCCGCCCATGCCGCAAACGCGGCATCGAACGTGTCCAGGGCGGCCTGTTCGTCGTCGGTATGGGGCAATCCGGCCAGGGCCTGGCGGGCGCTTTCGACGGCCTGCCAGTTGCGCGCCTTGGACTGCAGCATCCGGGACCACTCGTTCTGCGCTTCGATGGAGAACTCGGCGGCCCACTGCAGCGGCTCGAGCGTGTGGCGGGCGACCTGCACCTGCCCTTCGCGCATCGCGCCAAGGGCGACGAGCGCAGGAATGCGTTGACCGGCCAGGCCGTCGACAGTGCGGGTAAGCTGGTGCAATCCGACCAGGCTGGCTGCCACGACAACAAGCAAGGCGAGCATGGCGGCCGACCCAAGAATGAACAAGCGATACCTGATGGTCATGACGGCGTGATGACTTTATGAAGCAGAAAAGGAAACGGCGACATGCCTGGAGCCTGTCGCCGTGATGCCCAGCCTTTATCGGGTTAACACGTAGTCAACTTGAATGAAGGTTTTGTTGCAGCGGGCACGACACATGCGGCAGGCAGGGTGCCGCGTCGGGGGCCACGGCGCCCCGTCCGCATCTCTAAGGAGACCGTCATGCACTTCGATCGACTTGGCGCCATGCATTGCGCCACGGGCGAATGCCCCGTCTGGCACCCTGGTGAACAGGCCCTGTACTGGACCGACATTCCTGCACGCTGCCTGTGGCGGTGGGACGCGGCCAGCGGCCAGACCCGCCGCTGGGACTTTCCCGAGATGATCGGGTGCATGGCGGCCACGGGCGACAACGCCTGGCTGCTGGCCGCGCAGACCGGCCTGTTTGCCGTGCCCCACCTTGCGCCCGATGCCGAGCCCGCTGCCCTGAACCGCATCGCCGATGTGACCCACGGGGCGCCCGGCATGCGCTTCAACGATGGCCGCACCGACCGCCAGGGGCGCTTCTGGTGCAGCACGATGGTGATGGACGCCGACGCCAGGTCGAACGCGGGCAGGCTGTATCGCTATGACCTGGATGGCCTGTCGATGCCGGTGCTGGATGATCTGATGATCCCGAACGGCCTGGCCTTCAGCCCCGACGGGCGCACCATGTACCTGTCCGACTCGCATCCGGATCGCGGGGCCGTATGGGTCTTTGACTACGACATCGACGACGGCGTGCCGTCCAACCGCCGGCTGTTGGCCGACCTTCATTCCCGCACGGGCCGGCCCGATGGCGCGGCGGTCGATTGCGATGGCGCCTATTGGACCTGCGCCAACGGCGAAGGCGCGCTGCTGCGCTTCACACCCGACGGCACCCTGGACCGCACGGTGGAACTGCCGATGCGCGAACCCACCATGTGCGCGTTCGGCGGACCCGACATGCGTACGCTGTTCGTCACGTCAGCCAGACCGCAGGATGGCGACATGCACAAGGACCCGCTGGGCGGCGCGGTGATTGCCCTGCAGGTCGGCGCCAGGGGATTGGCGGACACGCCCTTTCCAGGCATCGGTTCGGCGCGTCACGCCTAGTCACCGGATGGCGGCGATCCGGGGTGCGCGCGCAAGGGCGGATGGCGTAAGGTATCGGGCTTTACGCCCTATCTTGAGTTGTCATGCCCGAACACCGCCGCCGCGGCATCTACGAACGCTTCGAATCCATCATCGACCCCTTCCGCCCTGCGTCGGAAGGCACGCCGCCCAAATCCGTGTTGCGCTTCTACTGGCATTACCTGGTACAGGTGTGGCCGCTGTTCGTCGTCCTGATGGTGGTGGGCCTGGCGGTCGCCTTGGTCGAGGTCGCCCTGTTCGGCTTCCTGGGGCGGATCGTCGACCTGGCGCAGGGAGCGACGGGCCGCGAGTTCTTTACCGAGCACCGCAACGAACTGCTGTGGATGGCGTTCGTCGCCATGATCATCCGGCCGGTGGTGACCGGCTTGCATGACCTGCTGGTGCACCAGACCATCAGTCCCGGCCTGACCACCCTGATCCGTTGGCAGAACCACCGCTATGTGCTGAAGCAGGGGTTGTCCTTCTTCCACAACGATTTTGCGGGCCGGATCGCCAACCGCATCCTGCAGACGGGCAACGCCCTGCGCGATTCGGCGGTGCAGGCGGTGGACGCGTTGTGGCACGTGGTGATCTATGCAGTCACTTCGCTCGTGCTGTTTGCGGAAGCGGACTGGCGGCTGACCTTGCCGCTGCTGTTCTGGATCGTCGGCTTTACGCTGGCCATGATCTATTTCGTGCCGCGCGTGAAGGAACGGTCGGTGATTTCGTCGGAAGCGCGCTCGCAGCTGATGGGACGCATCGTTGACGGCTACACCAACATCGGCACGCTCAAGCTGTTCGCGCACAGCCATCATGAAGAGGAACATGCGCGCGAAGCCATGGCCGACCAGACGCACAAGGCGCAGCTGGCGGGCCGCGTCATCACGTCGATGGACACGGTGATCACGGCGCTGAACGGCATCCTGATCACGGGGACGACCGGCCTGGCGCTGTGGCTGTGGAGCGAAGACCGGATCTCGTTGGGCGCCATCACCCTGGCGACGGGCCTGGTAATCCGCATCAACAACATGTCGAGCTGGATCATGTGGGTGATCAACGGCATCTTCGAGAACATCGGCAACGTGCAGGACGGCATCAACACCATCGCGCGGCCGCAGACGCTGGTGGATGCGCCGGACGCCACGACGCTCAAGGTCAACCAGGGACGGGTGCAGTTCGAAGACATCCACTTCCATTACGGCAAGGCCTCAGGCGTGATCGGCGGGCTGAGCCTGGACATTGCCCCGGGCGAAAAGATCGGCCTGATCGGCCCGTCGGGCGCCGGCAAGTCGACCCTGGTCAACGTGCTGCTGCGGCTATACGACCTGCAGGGCGGCCGCATCCTGATCGACGGCCAGGACATCGCCCAGGTCACGCAGGAAAGCCTGCGGTCGCAGATCGGGGTGGTTGCGCAGGACACGTCGCTGCTGCATCGGTCGATCCGCGAGAACCTGCTGTACGGCCGGCCCGGCGCGACCGACGGCGACATCATCAAGGCCATGCGGCAGGCGCGGGCTGACGAATTCATCCATCGGCTGACCGACAACAAGGGCAATACCGGCCTGGACGCATACGTGGGCGAACGCGGCATCAAGCTGTCGGGCGGACAGCGCCAGCGGATTGCCATCGCTCGTGTGCTGCTCAAGGATGCGCCCATCCTGGTGCTGGACGAGGCCACGTCGGCGCTCGATTCCGAAGTCGAAGCGGCCATCCAGGAGAGCCTGGACACCTTGATGGAGGGCAAGACGGTGATCGCGATTGCACACCGGCTGTCCACCATCGCCCGGATGGACCGGCTGGTCGTGATGGACCAGGGCAAGGTCGTCGAAGTCGGCAGCCATGCCGAGTTGATCGCCCAAGGCGGGCTCTATGCCCGGCTGTGGCAGCACCAGACCGGTGGCTTCATGGGCGTGGATTGAGCTGACGCGCGGCGGCGCCCTCGGGCGCGGCTTCCTTCATGCAGTTCGTCCGTCCGGTCTCATATTCACCATTTAGTTAATTGCACGTCGCATTGGAGCGGGCCGGTCTCGACACTCGCTGGGGTCGCGAGACGCTTTCGCCGTGCTCGAAAAGCCGCATCGTCCCTATCCCCTTGGTGAAACCCCTAGGCACGCCGCGCCGCGCCGACAGTTGACACACGCCGCGTTGCCGCCCACAATTCACTCAATGGTTAATTAAGCCGGTGAGTTACCGGCACCGCAGGCGTCGCACCGCTCGCAGCAGCCCGGCGCTCCCTTTCTACAAGAGAAGACATCCAGACATGACCACCAAACAACTCGGCATCATCATGCACGGCGTCACCGGCCGCATGGGTATGAATCAGCACCTGATCCGTTCGATCGTTGCGATCCGCAACCAGGGCGGCGTCACGCTCTCGAACGGCGACAAAGTCATGCCCGACCCGATCCTGATCGGCCGCAATGAAGAAAAGATTGCCGCGCTGGCGCGCCGCCATGGCATCGAACGCTGGGGCACCGATCTGGACGCCGCGCTCGCCAACAAGAACGACACCATCTTCTTCGACGCGGGCACCACGCAGATGCGCCCTACCCTGCTCGCCAAGGCCATCCGCGCCGGCAAGCACGTGTATTGCGAAAAGCCCATCGCCACCAATCTGAATGAAGCGGTCGAAGTCTGCCGCATGGCGCAGGAATCGGGCCTCAAGCACGGCGCGGTGCAGGACAAGCTTTTCCTGCCCGGTCTGCGCAAGCTGGACATGCTTCGCCGCAGCGGCTTCTTCGGCCAGATGCTGTCGGTGCGTATCGAGTTCGGCTACTGGGTGTTCGAAGGTGACCTGCAACCCATCCAGCGTCCGTCGTGGAACTACCGCAAGGAAGACGGCGGCGGCGTGATCCTCGACATGATCTGCCACTGGCGCTATGTGCTGGACAACCTGTTCGGCGAGGTGCAGTCGGTGTCTTGCCTGGGCGCCACCCACATCCCCACGCGCTGGGACGAAGAGGGCAAGCCCTACACCGCGACCGCCGACGACGCGGCGTATGCCACCCTGGAACTCAAAGGCCACAACGGCGAACCGGTCGTTGCGCAGATCAACAGTTCGTGGACCACCCGCGTGCGCCGCGACGACCTCGTCACCTTCCATGTGGACGGCACCCTGGGATCGGCCGTGGCTGGCCTGACCGACTGCCGCATCCAGTCGCGTGTCACCACGCCGCGTCCGGTCTGGAACCCCGACCAGAAGCAGGAAATGGACTTCTTCGACCAATGGCAGGAAGTGCCCGATACCGAGCCTTTCGACAACGGCTTCAAGATCCAGTGGGAACACTTCATCCGCCACGTGGTGGAAGACGCGCCCTATCGCTGGACCCTGCCTGAAGGCGCCAAGGGTGTGCAACTGGTCGAAGCCGCGCTGGAAAGCTGGAAAGACCGCCGCTGGGTCGACGTGCCCTCGCTTGGACTGTGAGCCGGACCATGCCCACCACGCTCACCCTTCCCGACCTGCAAGGCAGGTTGACGCCCTACACCCTTCGCGACGCCGAGCCGATCCGGGCGTCGGCGCCCACCGCGCCCTTCAACCGTATCGCCTACTCGGCCGCGCACGTGGTGGCCGACCCGCTGGCGGCCATCGATCCCTTCCTTGAAAGCAGGATCGACTGGGACGCCACGATTGCCTACCGTCAGCGCCTGTGGTCGCTGGGCCTGGGCGTGGCCGAAGCCATGGACACCGCCCAGCGGGGCATGGGACTGGATTGGCCGACGTCCCTCGAACTGATCCGCCGGTCGCTCGATGCAGCCAAGGACGTGCCTGGCGCACTGGTCGCCTCTGGCTGCGGCACCGACCACCTTGCCCCTGAAGACGCACGATCGGTCGACGACGTAATCCGCGCCTATGAAACCCAGATGGAAGCGATCGAGTCGCTGGGCGGCAAGCTGATCGTGATGGCCAGCCGTGCCCTGGCGCGCGTCGCCACCGGTCCGGCCGACTACGAACGCGTGTATGACCGGATCCTGTCGCAGGCCAGGCAGCCCGTCGTGCTGCATTGGCTGGGCAGCATGTTCGATCCGGCGCTGGCCGGGTATTGGGGTACCGATGATCTGGACGCCGCCATGGACACGGCGCTCGGCATCATTGCCGCGCATCCGGACAAGGTCGACGGCATCAAGATTTCGCTGCTGGACAAAGACAAGGAAATCGCCATGCGGCGCCGCCTGCCGCCTGGCGTGCGCATGTACACCGGTGACGATTTCAACTATGCCGAACTGATTGCGGGTGACAACGAAGGCGCGTTGCCCAATCACAGGCAAAGCGATGCGCTGCTAGGCATCTTTGATGCCATCGCCCCTGCGGCAAGCGCCGCGTTGCAGGCCCTGTCCGCCGGAGACACCGACCGCTTCCACGCGATCCTGGCGCCCACCGTGCCGCTATCCCGCCACATCTTCAGGGCGCCCACGCGCTACTACAAGACAGGCGTGGTGTTCATGGCCTGGCTGGGCGGGCACCAAAGCCACTTCACCATGGTGGGGGGCCAGCAAAGCGCGCGGTCCTTGCCGCACTTTGCCGAGCTGTTTCGCCTGGCCGATGCGGCCGGCCTGCTCGAGCGGCCCGACCTGGCGGTGCACCGGATGAAGCTGCTGCTGGCGCAGCACGGCGTCGAATAAAGAACGAGCGATCGGAGTCAGTCTTGCTGGCCAGGATCGCTCTTTGAGCACGCTCAATTCTGACAACACGCTTTTACCGGATCCATCCATGCGCAATTTTTCCGACAGCCACGAATGGCTTTCCATCAACACTGCCACCCTGCGCCGGCAGGAAGGGCGCGAGGTGCCTCTGCTGGATATCCTTGACCAGTGCGCCGCGCAAGGCGTACGGGCGATCTCGCCCTGGCGCGATCAGGTCGCGACGGCAGGCCTGACGGCCACGTCGCGCGCCGTGCGTGCGCATGGCATGGCCCTGTCCGGCTATTGCCGCGGCGGCATGTTCACGTACACCGACGCCCCCGGCCATCTGGCTGCGCGGTCCGACAACCGCCGCGCCGTGGATGAAGCCGCGGAACTGCACGCCGCCTGCCTGGTACTGGTCGTGGGCGGCCTGCCGGGCGCGCTGGCGGGCAAGGCGGCCTACACCGATATCACTCGTGCCCGCGCGCAGGTCGAAGAGGGCATTGCCGAACTGCTCGAGTACGCCAAGGGCGCGCACATGCCGGTTGCCATCGAACCGCTGCACCCCATGTACGCGGCCGACCGCGCCTGCGTGAACACGATGGAACAGGCGCTGGACATCTGCGACCGGTTGGACCCGGGCAAAACAGGCGCCCTGGGCGTGGCGGTCGACGTCTATCACGTGTGGTGGGACCCGAAGCTGCGCGAACAGATCGCCCGCGCCGGCAAGTCCCGGTTGCTCGCCTTCCATGTATGCGACTGGCTCACGCCTACGACCGACCTGCTCAATGACCGCGGCATGCCGGGTGACGGCGTCATCGATATACCGCTGATCCGCGGCTGGGTCGAAGCACAAGGGTTTGCCGGCTACAGCGAAGTCGAGATCTTTTCGCAGGACAACTGGTGGAAGCGCCCGGGCGCCGAGACGCTTGCCGCCTGCATCGAACGGCATTGCAGCGCGGTTTGACGGCAGGTCCGGCATGGCCGGGTTGTATAATCGCGGCCATTCCGGAGCTTGATTTGACCTTCTCGTCGCGCATGTCCACCTGCCCCTTCCTGTCGTCCGCGGCCCGTTGATGACCAGCGACGTCACGACAGACCCCCGTCAGCGATCACGCGACGCCGATCGCACCCAGGCAGAAATCCTGCTGGCCGCCCGCGATGAATTCGCCGAATTCGGCCTGGGGGGTGCGCGCGTCGACCGCATTGCCGAACGCGCCAAGGTCAACAAGCGGCTGATCTACTACTACTTCCAGAACAAGGAAGCCCTGTTCCTGGCCGTGCTGGAAGCCGCCTACGACGACATCCGCGCGGCCGAACGCAAGCTGCACCTTGAGCACCTGTCGCCCGCCGACGCCGTCCGCAAGCTCACGGAATTTACGTGGGAGTACTACCTTGCCCACCCCGAATTCATCACGCTGCTCAATAGCGAAAACCTGCACCGCGCGCGGCATCTTGCGCAGTCCGACAACGTGCGGAACGTCAATTCGCCCTTGATCGAGACCCTGGCCGGCATCCTGGAACGCGGGCGTGCCGCCGGGGTGTTTCGAGGCGGCGTCGACCCCGTGCAGCTGTATGTGTCCATCGCGGCCTTGTCCTACTTCTACTTGTCGAACAACCACACCTTGTCATCAGCGTTTGGCCGCGACCTGTTGTCGGCCAAGGCCAAGGCGGAACGCATCTCGCACATCAATGAAGTGATCATGGGGTATATCCTGCGGGATTGAGCCCAAGGATCCACCATGATCGATCACCTCGACCACCTGGTGCTGACCTGCACCGACCCCGACGCCACCATCGCCTTCTACACCGGTGTGCTTGGCATGCAGCTCGAAACCTTCCGCGGCGGCCGCCAGGCGTTTCGCTTCGGCAACCAGAAGATCAACCTGCACGTTCGCGGCAGCGAGTTCGAACCCAAGGCCCACCTGCCTGTGCCCGGCGCCCTAGACCTCTGCTTCATTGCGGACCGCCCCCTGGACGATGTCATTGCCGCACTGAACGCCGCCGGCGCGACCATCATCGACGGCCCGGTGGAACGGACCGGCGCGACCTCACGCATTCGCTCGGTCTATTTGCGAGACCCGGATCTGAATCTGATCGAGATTTCCGAGTTGATGGCGTGATGCCATCGGCGTGATCGGACCCGGTCCTTTACCGGGAAGCAACACTTCCCGCCCGGGTTCGGGCCGCCGCGGCTTCATGGGTCAGCTTGCGTTTACACTGGCGGGCCGTCGCGACAGGCGACGCGAAATTACGTGAGTTGTATACCTTGATGATGTCTACCGCATGCGGCGTCGACTTTGGCACGTCCAATTCCACCGTGGGTTGGAGCCGGCCAGGACACCCGGCCCTGCTCGACCTGGAGCAAGGCAAGCCGACCCTCCCCTCCGCCATCTTCTTCCATGACGAAGACGCCGAAATCAGCTACGGCCGGGCTGCGCTGGCCGACTACCTGGCGGGCTATGACGGGCGGCTGATGCGGTCCATGAAGAGCCTGCTTGGCAGCTCGCTCATGGAAGGCCATACCGAAGTCCAGGGCCGCGCCCTGCCCTTTCGCACCTTGCTCGCCAAGTTCATTGGCGAACTGAAGCACCGTGCCGAGTCCGCCGCGGGCCGCCGGTTCGACAGCGCCGTCCTGGGCCGCCCGGTATTTTTTGTCGACGACGATCCGGTGGCCGATGACCTGGCGCAGACGACGCTGGCCGAAATCGCCGCGTCGGTCGGCTTCAAACACATCGAATTCCAGTTCGAACCGATGGCCGCCGCCTTCCATTACGAATCGCAGATCGACCGCGAAGAACTGGTGCTGGTTGTCGACATCGGCGGCGGCACCTCGGACTTTTCGGTCATCCGGCTGGGCCCGGACCGTGCGGCCAAGCTGGAACGGCGCGACGACATCCTGGCCAACGGCGGCGTGCACATCGGCGGTGTCGACTTCGACAAGTACCTGAGCCTGGCCACCGTCATGCCGCGCTTCGGCCTGGGCAGCAAGCTGACCAGCGGCAAGGATGTGCCGTCCACCCAGTTCAACAACCTGGCCTGCTGGCACACCATCAACCTGGCGTACAGCCGCAAGGCCTGGGCGCACTTGAACGACATCTACGGCGAAGCGGCCGAGAAAGAGAAGTTGGCCTTGCTGCTGGGCATGGTCAAGGAACGATCAGGGCACTGGCTGGCGATGCAGGTCGAAGAAGCCAAGATCGAATTGTCGGACGCAGGCCAGGCGGTGATCGATCTGTCGCGCGTCGCGCCGGGACAGTCGGTGGACGTGACGCGCGCTGTGTTCGACAAGGCGGTTGGCCATCTGGTCGACAAGGTCGAAGTGACCGTGCAGGACGTGCTGCGCAAGGCGGGCGTTACGCCTGCGGATATCGATACCGTGTTCTTTACCGGGGGATCGAGCCGCCTGCCGCTGTTGCGCGAGCGGCTGTCGGCGGTGGTGCCTGGCGCGCGCAGCGTCGAAGGCGATGTGTTCGGCAGCATCGGCGCGGGACTGGCGCTGGACGCCCTGCGCAAGTTCAACTGAAAAAGGCAGTGCACTGATCATCAGTGCACTGCGGTTGCCTGCGGCGTGCGCTCGCCTTACTGAAAGGCCGTCTCCATGAAGTTGCGCAGCTTGCGCGAATGCAGCCGTTCGGGGGGCATGTCGCGCAGCAGCTCCAGGGCACGAATGCCGATGTCCAGATGCTGGCCGACCTGCCGCCGATAGAAGGCGCTTGCCATGCCGGGCAGCTTCAGTTCCCCATGCAGGGGCTTGTCGGATACACACAGCAGCGTCCCATACGGTACCCGGAAGCGGAAGCCGTTCGCGGCGATTGTTGCGGACTCCATATCCAGCGCAATCGCGCGTGACTGGGCAAAACGCTGCACCGGCTCGAGCTGCTCGCGCAGTTCCCAGTTGCGGTTGTCGATGGTCGCCACGGTGCCGGTGCGCATGATGCGCTTCAACTCCCAGCCCGACAGCCCGGCAACTTGTTCGACCGCCTGTTCCAGCGCGACCTGCACTTCGGCCAGCGGCGGCACGGGCACCCAGGTCGGCAAGTCCGCATCCAGCACGTGATCGTCGCGGACATAACCGTGCGCCAGCACATAATCGCCCAGGCGCTGTGACGTGCTCAGCCCCGCGCAATGTCCCAGCATCAGCCACGCGTGCGGCCGCAGCACGGCAATGTGATCGGTGATCGTTTTTGCATTGGAAGGCCCGACGCCGATATTGACCAGCGTCACGCCAGAGTTGTTGGGTCGTACCAGGTGATACGCCGGCATTTGCGGCAGCCGTCCCACCGCGACCCGGTTCGGCTCGCTTTCGCCGTGACGCGTGATGCGGTTGCCCGGCTCCACCAAAGCGTCGTACTCGCCGCTGCCGACCAGCGCGCGCGCCCGTTCGCAGAACTCGTCCACATAGAACTGGTAGTTGGTGAACAGCACATAATTCTGGAAATGCGTCGGCGCGGTGGCCGTGTAGTGCTGCAAGCGATGCAACGAGTAGTCGATCCGCGGCGCGGTAAACGGCGCCAGCGGCCGCGGCGACGTGTCATTGCCGAACCACGTCCCGTTGACGATTGCATCGTCGGTGATCGCCAGATCCGGCACGTCGAACATGTCGCGCAGCGGTCGCTTCAGCGCCTCGATCTGTTCGCCTTCCACATAGGTGCCATCGGGAAAGGCAAAGTGCAAAGCGATCGGCACGTCGGACTCGCCCACGTCGATTGCCACGCCATGGTTCTGGATCAGCAGCTTGATCTGCTCGGTCAGGTATTCCTCGAACAGCGCAGGCTGGGTGACGGTGGCCTGATACACCCCCGGCTCGGCTACGTGCCCGTACGACAGGCGCGAGTCCACGGAATCGTAGGTATCGACGCGAATGCGGATGAAGGGATAGCACGCGCGCACGCGCCCCGCCTCGGCGGCATGGGCGGCAACGATGTCCTTGAAGGATGCCACCAGCCACGCGGTATTGCGCTCGTAAATGGCGATCAGCCGCGCAACGGCAGCCGTTGCGTCGCGGAAGGATTCGGTGGGCCAGGGAGTGGGTCGTGCGGGCTCGACAGGGTGAGCAGGAGGAGCGGAAGGCGGAACGGAATCAGTCATGGGCATTCTTCACGTTGGACGCGGCAGGCGTGCTGCGATAGCGGCGTCGAAACGAAAGGCCATGTCGGCGGCCTTGCGCGTCGCGACGACTAAGCCATGATACCGGTGAATATGGACAGAAGAATGGCTGAGCCAGGACGAAAAAAAACCCGCATCGTTCAAGACGTATGCAGGTTCTTTTCGAATTGCGGTACTGCTGCTGACTTTTTCACTTCTCAGTATCTTCTTGTCAGTATCTTGGTGCCGTCGGCGAGACTCGAACTCGCACAGCTTTCGCCACTACCCCCTCAAGATAGCGTGTCTACCAATTTCACCACGACGGCATTTGCTCCAAGCCCGCTAGTATATAGGAAATCTGGCGTGGCTGCCGCCAGACTTCCCATATTTTTAGCTGCGGGGTGTTGCTGGCGCGGCGGGTGCGACAGGGGCCGCAGGTGCCGCTGGCGTGGCCGGCGAGACCGGCACCGAGTTGTCGTTGCCGGGGACCGGAGGACGGGGCAGGCCTGGCACCGAAGGCACGGAACGATCGGTCGGGACGGCGTCCATCACGCCGCCCGCCGGGGCGACCGATGCGGCCGGACGGCCCAGGTAGGCCAGGCCGGCAGTGGTGACGAAGAAGACAACGGCTGCCCACTTGGTGGCGCGCGACAGGAAGTTCGCTGCGCCGGTGGCGCCGAACAGACTGCCTGCGGAACCGCCGCCAAACGCCGAGCCCATGTCGGCGCCCTTGCCCTGTTGCAACAGCACCAGGACGATGATGGTAATGGCGGAAATGACCTGCACGATCAGCAGGACGGTGAACAAAACAGACATTAAAGACTCCGGGTTGACGCGCCCGCCTCGGCGATGCGCAAGAATTCGTCGGCGACCAGGGCGGCACCGCCGATCAGCCCACCGTCGATGTCGGCCTGCGCGAACAAGGTGGCCGCGTTGGCTGCCTTGACGCTGCCGCCATAAAGAATACGGACGCCCGGGCACTTGACGGCGACCAGCGCGGCGCGGATCGCGGCGTGCACTTCCTGCGCCTGTTCGGGGCTGGCGGTCTTGCCGGTGCCGATGGCCCAGACGGGCTCGTAGGCCAGCACCATTTTCAAGACGGCGTCGGATCCCAGGGCAAGCACGGGGGCGAGCTGCGCATGGATGACATCCAGGAAGCGGCCGCTTTCGCGTTCTTCCAGGCTTTCACCGATGCAGACGACGGGCGTCAGGCCGGCAGCCAGGGCGGCCTTGGCCTTGTCGGCGACGACCTCGCTGGATTCGGCGTGCATGCTGCGGCGCTCGGAATGGCCCACGAGCACGTAGCGGCAGCCGAAGTCGGCAAGCATGGTGCCCGAGACTTCGCCGGTGTAGGCGCCCTTGTCGAAGCGGCTGATGTCTTGCGCGCCCCAGGCGATGTCGGACCCGTGCAATGAGGATTCGGCTTGCGACAGGTAGGGAAACGGAACGCAGACGCCGACGTCGCAGGCGGCGGCATTCGAGGACTGGTTCCAGCCGGAACGGATAGCGGACAGGAGCTGCGCGTTGGCGGCAAGCTCGCCATGCATTTTCCAGTTGCCAAGGACGAGACGGCGGATGTTCTGCTGAGTAGTGGTCATCGAGTGCACATCGAAAATTGCCCCGAATGTTCAGCCGGACGGCTTGGGCAAAAGATCGATTGTATCGGCTTCTGGCCTCTCGCTACAGCACCTGTCGTAAAAACTAGATCGTGAGCATGATCTTGCCCACCTGTTCACCCGCTTCCATCATGGCGTGGGCCTTGGCGGCATCGGCCAGCGGGAAGGTCGCGTGGATCACCGGTTTGAGCTTGCCGGCTTCAAGCAAGGGCCAGACGTGCTCGCGCAGCGCGGTCGCGACGCTGCCCTTGAAGGCCGCATCGCGTGGGCGCAGCGTCGAACCCGTCAGGGTCAGGCGGCGGCGCATCATCAGGTTCAGGTCAAGCTGTTCGGCCTTGGTGCCGCCCAGCGTCGCAATCATGACGATGCGGCCGTCATCGGCCAGACATTGCAGATCACGGGCAATGTAGTCGCCAGACACCATGTCGAGGATGACGTCGACACCCTTGCCGTCGGTCAGGCGCTTGATCTCGGCCACGAAATCCTGCGTCTTGTAGTTGATGCCGGCGATGGCGCCCAGTTGTTCGACGGCGCGGACGCGGTCGTCACTGCCCACCGTGGCGTAGGTCGCATGGCCCATGGCCGTGGCCATCTGGACAGCCGTGGTCCCGATGCCGCTCGCGCCGCCGTGGACCAGGAAGCTCTCGTTGCCGGACAGGCGGCCGCGCATGAAGACGTTGCTGTACACGGTGAAGTACGTTTCGGGCAGGCCGGCCGCTTCGATCATGGACAGGCCGGCCGGGATCGGCAGGCATTGCACGGCCGGGGCGACGCAGTATTCGGCATAGCCGCCGCCGTTCACCAGCGCGCACACGGAATCCCCCACCTTGAAGCCGGCCGCCGCCGCATCGCCACCCACGATCACTCCGGCGACTTCCAGGCCCGGCAAGTCCGATGCGCCCGGGGGCGGCGGGTAGCTGCCCTTGCGCTGGAACACGTCAGGGCGATTGACGCCCGCCGCCACGACCTTGATCAGCACCTCGCCGGCGGCGGGTTCGGGAATGGAACGCTCGACCGGCTTGAGTACGTCGGGTCCGCCAGGCTGGGTGATTTCGATCGCGATCATGTATGGGCTCCTAAAGTAATGGAGCAATCATACGGTACAGGGGGCCCCCCCTAGGCGCTGCGCGCCTCCCCCAGGGGCAGCACTGGCGGACCGGGGGACCCGAAGGGTCAGGCCCCCCCCTAGGCGCCGCGCGCCTCCCCCAGGGGCAGCACTGGCGGACCGGGGGACCCGGATCCGCTGTGCTCCTGGTCGGCGCGGCGGCCGCCATTCCTTCCTTGAATACCTGGACACCAAATCGCTTGTTTTCTTTTGTACGTATCCTCCCTAGACTCTGCCGGTGCGACGCTGGCGTGCATGCCGCGCGCGGAACTTCAGGACACGACACACCATGACGACACAAGCGCAGGTCATCGAAGGCAAGGCCACTCCTCGCGGGAAGTATCCGCATATCAAGCGGGCGGGGGATCTCCTGTTCGTATCGGGTACGAGCTCGCGCCGTGCCGACAATTCGTTTGCCGGGGTCGAAGTCGACGCCATGGGTACCACGCGCCTGGACATCCGCGAGCAGACGCGTGCCGTCATCGAGAACATTCGTGACATTCTGGCAACAGCGGGCGCATCGTTGAGCGACGTGGTCGAGATCAGCACCTTCCTCGTCGACATGAACGACTTCGGCGGCTACAACGAGGTGTACGGCGAGTTCTTCGACTACACCGGTCCGGCCCGGACCACGGTCGGCGTGCATCAGCTCCCCCATCCTCACCTGCGCATCGAGATCAAGGCGATCGCGTACAAACCCCTTTGATCCGCCAGGCGACGACCATGAAAATCGACATGCATTCCCACTTCTTCCCGCGGATCACGCAGGCCGAAGCCGCTGCCCTCGACCCTGTGCGCGGCCCCTGGCTGCGGGTGGACGAAGGTGGCAAGTCCGGCCAGATCATGCGCGCCGACCAGCCCTTCCGCCCGGTGTATGACGCCTTGTGGGATGTCGACACACGGCTGGCCGAGATGGACGCGCAGAAGGTGGACATCCAGGTCACGTGTTCGACCCCGATCATGTTCGGCTATGAATACCCGATTGAACGCGTCATGCCCTGGGTGCAGCGCATGAACGAGCTGGCGATCGAGTTCTGTGAGCCCACCAAGGGCCGCGTGATCGCACTGGCGCAAGTGCCGCTGCAAGACATCGACGCGGCCTGCCGCGAGGCGTCGCGCGCGATGTCGATCGGCCACCACGGCGTGCAGATCGGCAACCACATGGGCGACCGCGACCTGGACGACGAAGGCCTGGTGACCTTCCTGCAGCACTGCGCCAACGAAAACATTCCGATCCTGGTGCACCCGTGGGACATGATGGGCGGCGACCGCATGAAGCAGTGGATGCTGCCGTGGCTGGTGTCGATGCCGGCGGAAACGCAGCTGGGCATTCTGTCGTTGATCCTGTCGGGCGCGTTCGAACGTATCCCCGAATCGCTCAAGATCTGTTTTGGCCACGGCGGCGGCAGCTTTGCCTTCCTGCTGGGCCGCGTCGAAAACGCGTGGAAGCATCGCGACATCGTGCGCAAGGATTGCCCGAAGCCGCCGTCGGAATACGTGAAGCGTTTCTTTGTGGATTCGGCCGTGTTCGACCCGCGCGCCCTGCGCTTGCTGGCCGAAGTGATGGGCACCGACCGCATCATGTTGGGATCGGACTATCCCTTCCCGCTGGGCGAACAGCAGATTGGCCAGCTGGTGGCGGATCATCCGGACCTGACCGAGGCCGACAAGAAAGCGATCTGGGCCGACAACGCCATCGACTTTTTCAATATCGACGTAAAGGGCTTTGCCGCCTGACCTGACGTTCCTTTGTTTCCTGACCCACCCCGCACCCAAGGAACCACCATGAAGTTAGCCCCCTCTGTGAGCCGTATGTCGCGCACCGCGCTGTCGGCCGGCCTGACCGCGCTGTCGGTCGTCGCGGCCGCGCCGGCCTTTGCCGCCGACTACCCCGATCATGCGATTCGCCTGATCGTGCCCGCCCCACCGGGCGATGGCACTGACATTCTTGCTCGCAGTGTGGGCAAGGTGCTGGGCGAGCGGCTGGGCCAGAGCGTCGTGATCGAAAACCGGCCCGGTGCGGGGGGTGGCATTGCCGCCGACGCCGTCGCCAAGGCCGCGCCCGATGGCTACACGCTGATGATGGGCAATGCGAGTTCGCACGCCGTGACCCCGGGTCTGTACAAGAAGCTGTCGTGGGATCCGGTCAAGGACTTCACGCCTATCGCCTTGATTGCCAGCGCGCCGAACGTGCTGGTCGTGAACCCCAACCTGCCGGTCAAGAACATTCAGGAATTTATCGCCTATGCCAAGGCCAACCCGGGCAAGCTGAACATTGCGTCGGGCGGCAACGGCAGCCTGTCGCACCTGTCGGCCGAGTTGTTCAATTCGATGGCCGGCACGCAGATCACGCATGTGCCGTACAAGGGCGCGGCGCCTGCCGTCACAGCCTTGATGGGCGGCGAGGTGTCGGCCCTGTTGATCAACATTCCGACGGTGACGCAGCATATTGCCTCGGGCAAGCTGCGCGGCCTGGCGGTCAGTGGCAAGACGCGCTCGCCACAACTGCCCGACCTGCCCACGCTGAATGAAGCGGGCCTGAAGGGGTACGACACCGAAGCCTGGTTCGGCCTGTTTGCGCCGGCCAGGACACCGGCTGCCGTGATCACCAAGCTGCAGGCCTACACCCGCGCATCATTGGCCGAACCGGCCGTGCAGACGCAGATGCGCAACATGGGTGCGGTCAAGTCGGACTTGCAAGGCGCCGCCTTCGCCACCTTCATGCAGCAGGACCTGAACAAGTACGGCGCGATCATCAAGTCCGCGAACGTGCAGGTCGATTGATGGCCGGCGTTGCAGGCGGATCATCAGTGCGCTGACGATCTGCCTGCCTGTGCCGGCGGCTGGCAGGCAATCCGCCCGGCCACGACACCCCCCGATGCCCCGGAATGACTCCTGGTCATCGGGGGTTTTTTATTAGAGGTCGGCCGGGGACGGCAGCACAACGATGCCGTCTTCGTCGCTGTACAGATACTGGCCAGGTTCGAAGGTGACGCTGCCGAAGTAGACCGGGATGTCGACGATGCCATCCCCACGCTTGGCACTGCGGCGGGGATTGGTGCCAAGCGCCTTGACACCGATGGCCAGGCTGTCGATCAGCATGGAGTCGCGGATGGCGCCATAGACGACGACGCCGGCCCAGCCGCTGTCGACGCCACTGCCCGCCAGCATGTCGCCCATCAGTGCGCTGCGCATCGACCCACCGCCGTCAACGACGAGGACTTCGCCTTTGGAAGGTTGCGCCAGCGTCTGCTTGATGAGGCCGATGTCTTCCAGCGTGCGCAGGGTGCGGATGCGGCCTTCAAAAATGCGGTGTTTGCCGAAGCTGCGGAACTGGATGTCGCACGACGCGGCGTGTGGATACATGTCGGTGATATCGCTGGTACGGGCCGAACTGGACATAGGACTTCCGGAGGATCTGGTGAAGCCTTAGTCTAGCGGTTTCGCCTCACCTGCGCCTTTGTCCATCATGTCCCCGAATCGCACTTTTGCATCTCGCCTTGTCATCGCCGCGGTCGGCGTGTCGGCCTGCCTGTCGGCGGGCCTGGCCCAGGCGCAAGCCGTCATCCAGATCACCGTACAGAACGACAGCCCGCGCGCCATGAGGCGCGTCTCCAGCAGCGCCGGCACCGCGCAGGAAAGCGCGCCCGCCACGCGGATCGCCGTCGGCAGCAGCGATCGTTTTACCGTCACGGCGCGTGACGCGGGGCCGCTGCAAGGCAGCGCAACGTACGCGTCCACCGACGACCGGTATCAGTGCCGCTTCGTGTACGCGGTCACGCCGCGCGGGGGAGACCGATGGGGCTTCGAGCACACCGGCACGTCGGTCGGCCCCAGGCCGGTTACGTGCCGCGTGACGATGCAGTCATCGGACGCGCGGGCCGGCAGTCAGTCGCTGGTGCTGACGATACGGTGACGGATAGGTGATGGAAGCGCCCGTTCCCTGTGCGGGAATCATGCAGCCCGCAGAAGAATCGGTTCACGCAGACCGGCCATACGAGCCGGGCAACGACGAGGTCAGCGCAGCGGCGGACCGTCGTTGGCAGCGCGCCGGTCGGCACGCGCGCCACGCCGCACCGGCAGGTTCGACACGCGTGACAGGACAAGACACAGTCCCAGCAGGATCAGGCCACAAGGAAGGATCAGGTTCCAGCTGAACCAGCGCTCGTGATAGGCGTACCAACCCGCGCCGGCAAAGATCAGCATCGGCCCGTTGACGACCGATGACTTGGTAAAGCCTTCCAATACCAGCACCAGCACACCCGCGACGGCCAGCGCGCCAGCGCCAAGGATTTCCCATTCGATGCGCCAGCCGAGCTCGTGCAGCAGCCAGGCGATCCCCAACAGGACAAGAATGAGCGGACCGGCGGTATTTTTCATCGTGCCTTATCGAAGCGCGGCGCGGGCGCCAATCAGGCCGAGCAACTGGCTGGCTTGCGTCCCGGCGTCGGCGGCAGACGCCGCGTGTTGAAACAGCTTGGGGCCGAGCGACTTGACCGACGCACGGCGCAAGACATCTTCGGCTTCGCGGCCGGACGTGAAGTCCTTCATGGTCAGTGCGGGGTTCAGATCGCCGGCCTGGATGCGCGCAATGGCGACTCCGTGGATCTCTTGCTCGTTGGCAAAGTACGCGGACATGAGTCCGGCGTCGTCCAGCCCGCCGCCGAAATGCGACCACAGCACCTCGCCCGAAATGGTCGCAAGGAACAGGTTGCCGTGGTACTGCACCTGGAAGGTCAACGTGTCGTTGAGAGTCTTGAAAGTTGGATAGCCGTTCATGAAGCGGTCAGGTTGGAAAGTTCGTCCGTGCACGTAGCACTCGACGGACGAGGGTTATGGCACAAGCCCGCATAAGGCGAACTGCTACATCGTGTGGCCGCGAAGATACTCGAAAGTCAAAATTTCCGGCAAGCATTTAACATGTCCATACACTCCGCAGCGCCCGATATAGCGTCGTTTGCGCCCGGTGCGGTGAAGCTTTTGTGAGACTTGTACTGACAAGTTGCCGTCAACCGCGACACGTCCGTGATCATTTGCCGGCGCACGCTGCATGCGGATCACTGCTGTCCCATGTCCGCCGTCCAGTGGTGCAGGTTGTTCCCGACCCGCGCGCCAATGAACATTTCAGTGGTCCACTTGAGCAGGATGTCGTTGTAGGCTGCCTGGCTCAGCTCGCCGGTCAACGCGTGGTCGGCGCCATCCAGGATCCGATGCGTGAGCGAGTGGCTTTTCACGAACGCCGCACGGTAATTCATGATGGTCTGGTGCGGGATGAAATCGTCGTGCTCGGACTCGACGATCAGGACGTCGCCTTCAAACGTCGCGCATGCGGACAGCGCACGGTTTTCATCGGGTGACACGGGCGACCGCCGATACCGGGCGATGTCGTCGCGGTCCAATGACCGCTTGGGCACGTCCCATTCCGTGTCGCGGTACAGCGCGGGCACATGCAGCGCGAGCCACTTGACGGGCCGCAGCGTGGTCAGGATGGCCGACAGATAGCCGCCATAACTGCTGCCGACCACAGCGATCGACGCCGTGTCGATCGATGGATGCGCCACCAGGCAATCGTATGCGGCCAGCAGGTCGTTCAGATTGTCGTTGCGCGACACGGTCTTGCGTTGATCCAGCGTGCGTTCGTGACCGCGCAGGTCGAACGTCATGCAGACGCAACCCAGGCCTGCCACGCCCTTGGCGCGCACCAGATCACTGTGCTGGCTGCCGCCCCATCCATGCACGAACAAGACGCCAGGAACCTTGGAGTCCGGCGCCAGAAATGTGCCGGCGATCGATTCGTGGTCGACCGGGATATTGACCTTCTCATTACGTATTGCCATACCTGCCTGCCATTACAAACTTGGTGATGAAACCGACGTCTTCGTCCACGCCGCGAAAGGTGACACAGGCACCTTCGGGCGCATGCTGCGCGGGCCCGTACAGTTCGACCGTGGATGCCCGCACCACGTTCAAGGCCGGGTCCGCGGCAAAGGATTCCAGGGCGACGACTTCGGCGCCGCTGGCGCCGCCAATGCGCCAGGATTGCTCCAGCACGCCGCTGCGCGGCTGCCCTTGCGGGTCGATTCCTTGCGCAATGTCGTAGTTGCGGCGTGACGCGAGCAGCCCGGCGTAATGCAAGGACGCCGCGTTGTCAAAGATGCGTCCTTGTTCGACGGCCTTGCGCACCGGCGGATCCAGTTCGAGCGCGAGCAAGGCATCGAATCCGCCCCGCACGACACACAGGTCCGACCCGCCGTACACTGCTTCGCCGGCATTGTCGGGAGTCAGCCGCTGCGTGCCCCAGTAGCTGGCGACCAGTCCGGCCACCCTGACCTGACCCACACTGTAGGTCACGACCTGGTCCAGGTTTTCTTCAAGCACGACACCGCAGCTGGTCAGCTCATCGGACGCAAGGTCCTGGAGGGCCGTGTCGAGTTCGTCGGCAGACTGCACGACGGTCTGTCCCCGGCCGCCCGTGGCCAGCACGGGTTTGATGCGGATCGGCCCTGCTTCGAGCAATCGACGGCCGGCCTCCCGGGCGTCAACCATCGTAAAGGCCGTCAATCCGCGCAGGGTGGCGTCGCGGACCGCTTCCGAAAACGCCTTGGACCACCCCTCGGGCGCCGCGGCGTCGTGACGGACCAACGGGTGCGAAATGGCCTTGGTGGCGATGAAAGCGTGCGGGACAACAGCGCCGAACAGATCGTCTTCGGTCTCGATGCCGATGCCGCGGGCCATGTCGACCCCGACGATCGTGCCGGTTGGAATGTAGTAGGTGTCTGCAGAAGCCGCCGCGCCATCATGAATGCCGCCAAACTGGCGGCCATGCAACGCGGCAATACGGGTAGCCAGTGCATGGTGCACGGCGCGTTCATGGGATGGCACGTTCTTGCGGGCGGGATAGATCACAACGGGTCCTGCCGGGCGAGCGGATGAATGAAGCGTTGCCATCGGAAATCTCCAGAGTTGGGCGAGACGGTGGAGCCTTTTTTAGAAGCTACCTGCTCCGGCGCATTTCCGGTAAGCCTTTCGGGTGAGCAAATGATTAACAATGTAATTATCTCCGCGCGACCCGGCGCACTGCGGTCGAGCAGGAAAAATTTACCTGTCGAGCGCGGAATATCCTCTGCCAAGCCTTCCGCCGCGCCGTTCGGCCAATCCGGAATGATTATTGCTGGGCAATAACAAAAACCTCGGGGCGGACATCATGGCGACATCAAGCAGGCGCGTGCTTTGGAAAGGCGCGATTTCCTTCGGACTGGTTCACATCCCCATTGCCTTGCATTCGGCAACGAGCGAACAGGGCATCGATTTCGACTGGCTCGACAAACGGACAATGGATCCGGTCGGCTACAAGCGTATCAACAAGAAAACCGGCAAGGAAATCGACCGCGAAAACATCGTCAAGGGCGTGCAGTATGAAGACGGCCAGTATGTGATCGTGTCGCAGGACGAGATCCAGGCGGCCTATCCAAAGACCACCCAGACCATCGAGATCGAGGCCTTTGTCGACGCGGGCGAAATTCCCTTCGTCTACTTCGAGCGGCCGTATTACATCTCCCCCATCAACAAGGGCGCGAAGGTGTACGCGCTGCTGCGCGAAGTCCTGCTCAAGACGAACAAGGTGGGCATTGCCAAGGTGGTGATCCAGACCAAGCAGCACTTGGCCGTCTTGGTGCCCTCCGAAAAAGCCCTGGTGCTGAACCTGCTGCGCTGGGGTGACGAAATCCGCAGCCTGGATGACCTGGACTTGCCAGGCGCAGGCGTGTCGAACGCCGGGATTTCGCCCAAGGAAATGAAGATGGGCGAGCAGCTGGTCGAAGACATGAGCGATTCGTTCAAGCCCGACGAATTCACGGACTCGTTCCGTGAACAGATCCTTAAATTGGTGGACGAGAAGGTCAAGGCCGGCGACACGGAAAGCGTCGGCCCCATCGAGGAAGTGGAAGAAGAGGCAGCCGGCGCCAAGATCTACGATCTGACCGAGCTGCTGCAGCGGAGCCTGAAGAAAGGCCGTGGCGCCTCGGGCGGCAAGGCGGCGGCAGACGAGACCGATGCCGGCAACAGCGATGACAGCGATGACGATACCGTCGAGGAAGCGCCCGCGCGCAAGGGCGCCAGCAAGTCATCAGGCAAGGAGGCATCCACCAAAACCGCGTCGAAGTCCGCCGCCACGAAGTCGAGCGCGAAACCTGCTGGCAAGACCGCCGCGAGCAAGACGGTTGCCAAAAAGACAGCCGCCAAGCCGGCGCCTGCGAAACGTCGATCGGCCTGATGCCCCATGAGTGAGTCGCTGAAAACCTACCGCGCCAAACGCAATTTCGCGATTACGTCCGAACCGGAGGAAGGCGGCGAGCCCAATGCCGCCCATCGGTCATTCGTGATCCAGAAGCACTGGGCGACGCGTCTGCATTACGACTTCCGCCTGGAACTCGATGGCGCCATGAAGAGTTGGGCGGTTCCGAAGGGCCCGAGCTACGACCCCAAAGACAAGCGGATGGCCGTCCACGTCGAAGACCATCCGATTTCGTACAACCAGTTCGAAGGGGAAATCCCGGCCAAACAATATGGCGCGGGAAAGGTCATTATCTGGGACAAGGGCGTATGGGCGCCGTTGGGCGATGCCGAGCAGGGCTATCGTGACGGCAACCTGAAGTTCGAATTGTTCGGTCACAAGATGCGCGGCAAGTGGGTGCTGGTGCGCATGAAGGGGCGCGGCGAAAAGCAGGAGCCGTGGCTGCTGATCAAAGAGAAAGACGCCTACGTGCAGGACGGCGCGACCTTCAGTGTGGTCGATGAATTTCCGGACAGCGTCGCCGCCCTGCCCTTGCCCGATGAAGCCCTGGCGCGCATGGCTAGCTTCGAAATGCCACGGGAAGACGGCGGCAAGGCGGCCAGCAAATCCACGAGCAACGCGTCGTCGGCTGCTGCCCGGAAAGCGGCCAAGGCGGACATGCAAGCCGCGGTCGAACCACCGGCTCCCTCCACCGCGCGCAAGTCGAGCAAGAAGACTGCAGCGGCAAGCCGACCTGCATTGCCCGACGGCGTGGTACCGGCCGATCTGCCTGCGACGTTCCAGCCGCAGTTGGCCACGCTGGTGGACGGGCCGCCTTCGGACAGCAGCGACTGGGTGTACGAGATCAAGTTTGACGGCTACCGGATGCTGGCGCGTATCGAGGGCCAGACCGTCACGCTATTTACCCGGAACGGCAACGACTGGACGCACAAACTCAAGCCGCTTGCCCAGACAATCCAGGGCCTGTCGTGGCCTGATGGCTGGTACGACGGCGAGATCACCGTGCTGAATGCACGCGGCGTGCCGGATTTTCAATCCTTGCAGAACGCCTTCGACAAGGCCGCGACCAAAGACATCGTGTTTTACCTTTTCGATGTGCCGTATTGCGATGGCCACGATCTGCGGTCCGTCCCGCTGACCGAGCGCCGCGCGTATCTGGAAAGCCTGTTCACCGACGACACGCCCGACGCCATGCGATACAGCGACACGTTCGATGCGCCGCCGGTCGATGTCGTGGCCTCGGCGTGCCAGCTCGGCCTTGAAGGGGTGATCGGCAAACGCAAGTCGTCGACCTATGTGTCGCGGCGATCGCGCGACTGGATCAAGCTCAAGTGCAGCAAGCGCCAGGAATTCGTCATTGGCGGCTATACCGATCCCCAGGGCGCGCGCACAGGGTTCGGATCCTTGATGCTGGGGGTGCACGACGAGGATGGCAAGCTGCAGTACGCCGGCAACGTCGGCACGGGATTCAACGACAAGACATTGACCGAAGTGACCCGGCGCCTGGAAGCACTGGCGACCCGCACGCGGCCGTTTGCCACGACCACAGGCATTGATCGCAAGGCGCATTGGGTGGAACCCACTCTGCTGGCCGAAGTGTCATTCGGCGAATGGACCGGCGACGGCCGCATCCGCCATGCCGTCTTTCACGGCCTGCGCAGCGACAAGCCCGCCAAGGCCATCATCCGCGAAGCGCCCAGCGCGCCGGAACCGGACGCCTCTGAACCAAGGGATGGCGACACTACCGAGGACACCATGACAGCGGTCAAGACAACGAGTGCAAAGAAGGCGACGAAGACGGCCGTGAAGACGGCGGCTGCCCAGACCGAAGCCGATACGGCGGCATCCAGGAAGACGGCTGCGAAGAAGGCGGTGGCCAAGAAGGCAACCGCCACGAAGGCGACCGCTACCGAGGAGGCCAAGGCGCCACGCAAGGCCGCCAGGAAGGCAGCAGGCGCCAGCACGAGCAACGAAGCAGCCGAGCTGCCCGCCGGCCTGAAGATCAGCCATCCGGACCGGGTGATCGATGCATCCACCGGCATCACCAAGCTCGACGTCATCAAGTACTACGCCCTGGTGGCCCCATTGATCCTGGAACACCTCGCTGACCGTCCGGTGTCGTTGGTTCGAGCGCCCGAAGGCATTGGCGGCGAGCTGTTCTTCCAGAAGCATATGGAAGCGGCCAAGATGCCGGGGGTGACCTTGCTGCCCAAGGCGCTCGACCCGGGTCACGCGCCGCTCATGGAAATCACGACGGCCGCCGGACTGCTTTCCGCAGCGCAAATGAACGTGCTGGAATTCCACACCTGGAACGGGACCAAGCAAGCCATTGCCAAACCCGACCGCATGACCTTCGACCTGGACCCGGGGGACGGCGTTGGCTGGCCTGCCATGCAGGAAGCCGCGCACGTGGTGCGGGCCATGCTGGAGCAATTGGAGATTGCCTGCTTCGTGAAGACCAGCGGCGGCAAAGGCCTGCACGTGGTCGTGCCCTTGCAGCGGCGTTATGACTGGGACACGGTCAAGGATTTCTCGCAGGCGATCGTGCAGCATCTGGCAAAGACACTGCCCAAGCGTTTGTCAGCCAAGAGCGGCCCCAAGAATCGGGTCGGCAAGATCTTTGTGGATTATCTGCGCAATGGATTCGGGGCGACAACAGTATCGGCGTGGTCACTGCGCTCGCGGCCCGGATTGGGCGTATCGGTTCCCTTGCGATGGGACGAGGTCGATACCCTGGAGAGTTCGTCGCAATGGAATCTGCAGAATATCCAGACCCGGCTGGAAGCAGGCAATGACCCCTGGGCCGATTATGCCGATTCCGCGCAAAGCATTACCCAGGGCATGAAGATACTGGGATTCAAACCCGCCAAGCCGTGATGGTGATTCGCGAGTGCCAATAACGACGTTGGCGAATCAGAAGTCGGATTGATCCAGCGTCGGGCACGGCAGCCCATCTTCGATCTTGCGCCGCGCAACGTGATGAATGCGCGGCGCATTCATAAGATAAGACTGTTTCATGCCGTCGTCGTCGGGGGGAGACCCGAATCGCGACCATAAGGCCTCGCCGGAGATGCGCGCCTTGTGCCATTCGCCATCGACGCTGACCAGGAAACTCAGGGCGTCGCTATCGGATTCGAATTTGGGGAAAGTATGCATGCCGTGCTCTCACGTCGAGGATGGGCTCCCTGGATACGAATTATAGGACTGGCATCAAGACATTCCCAATATCTGGAACATCATCCATTTGCTGTAGATAACACAACGCCCCCACTTGGGGGGCGTCGTTCAGGCACTGCGGCGCGCGGGATTATCGCGTGGCAGGTGCACCCATGGGCATGGTCGACGAAGAACGGGCTGGCGTCTTGCCGCCGTCGTTCACAGCGGTCTTGAGCGCTTGACCCTTTTCCAGGTGAGCCTTCAGGCTGGGCAACGTCTTGGCAGCAAAAGCCTTGATGTCCGGATCCTTGGCATCCTTGGCCGTGCTTTCAAACAGTTTGACGGCGTCCTTGTGCGCATCCACGGCAATATCATCTGCGTATTTCTTGTCGAAATCCGCGCCGTTGGTGCGTTTGGCCAGACCTTCCAGCTTGGACTTTACGCTACGAGTAGGTTGCGTCGGCACCGTCACCGACTTCGACGACGCCAGGCTCTTGAGCTCGGTATCCACGGCGGTATGGTCGGTCACCATCATCTGGGCAAACGACTTGATATCGGCATGGGACGCCTTGGTTTCTGCCATGCGGCTGGCTTCGATTTCCAGATAGCCGGACTCGGCGGCTTTTTCGATGAACTGCTTGTCTTTGCGGGCCAGTTCGGCGGCGCTGACGGAATTGACGCTGAATGCAGCAAGAAGCGCTGCGCAAACGGCTGCCAGATGGATCTTTTTCATGGTCGTCCTCCAGGTGATGATGGACCTGGATGAGCAAACATCGTGCCCAAACGAATCCGGTGCGGTCTCGAACCAAGAATACCGAGGTGGCACAAGGCCTTGCGCAGTTTCCTCATCTTGAAGGCGGGCCATTATCCAAACACCTGACAGCCATTCAGCTGAGGGTAAATCCTGAGGCCCCATGGTAAAAATTCCTGGACCTGAAGTGGGTTGATCGCACCCTTTCCCTTTCCAGCACGCCGGACACCGATGAAGCGTATTTTCCAGTATCGACGACCCGCTGCCACGGGGGACAGATTCGACATCGAGATCACGATGGAAGCCCATGGCAACGACGGTTTCCACCCGCGGGTACAGGTCTATAGGGAAGCATGCGGCATTCGATCTTTGCTCAAACGCATGGAAGGTGGCGGTGGCCCGTACCGGGACTGGGAACGCGGGTACCGGGATACGCTGACCCGGGTCTGTCACGCGATCGAAGCCGGCCAGTTCACGCCCGTTTAAAAATTTTTGCCGAACGCTTGGCAAACGCCTAAAAACTTCTATATACTCTTGGTCTTGCTACGGGATGCAGCGAACATGCACCAGGTAGCAAGAAAACAGCAGTAAAAAAACCGAGCAGTGAAAGACCAAGCAGTAGCAAAAGCAACAAAGCAGTGCCCAGATGGCGGAATTGGTAGACGCGCACGGTTCAGGTCCGTGTGCCGAAAGGTGTGGAGGTTCGAGTCCTCTTCTGGGCACCAATAAATTCTGAAAAAACGCAGCCCACGGGCTGCGTTTTTTTTCGTGCGCGCGTTCTATCTGGCGCGTTCTAGCGTTCTATCCAGTACCTGGAATGGGGCTTTGGCACACCGGGCATGCCCCTTGCTATCAAACTCTGGCAACAATAACCGCGGCGCACTCTCACGCTGCCCTGCCAAGCTTGTTCAGCTACAACACGGGACACACAATATGCTCAGAAAACTCATCTTCTTCGCGATCACCTCCGGCCTGGCCTCGCGCATGCTCAAGTCCTATACCCGCAGCCGCAACAACGGCCCGGTGCGCAACGCGTCGGCCCCGCCGCCAGCACGTTCGCGCAACGACTTCAATTCCTGATCTGTAGACAGGAATTGCTGACCGGATAGTCCGATAACTGCTGCGACAGGACGGGCACGGCCGAACACTTAGGCCGACAGACCAACACGCAACCCGGACCGCAGCAGAGTGATCGCAGCAGTTCGTTGAACGACCGCACAACGCCCGCTACTCAGCGGGCGTTGTTGCATCCACCAGGCGCCCCGCCCCTGCGCAAACCCGCGCCGGCATGTCATGATGAGTCTCCCTTTAAGGAGACGCCCCTCATGCAACGCGATTCCCACACCGTTGTTCTGCTGCTTCGACTGCTGCGCGAAGCCGATATGTCCTACGTTGGCACGACGGCACTATCCGAAGGTCTGGCGGAGATCGCCGGCGATGATGACGTGCCCGAAGGCTGGACGCAGCACCACCTGGAAATCATGAGCGACATCGGCCTGGTCAAGGCAAGGCATCCGGGGCCGGTCACGTCGAGCACCGAATGGCGGCTAGCCTGGGAAGGCTATAACGCCGTGGAAGACAGCGGCGATGACGACGACGATGAAGACACGCTGGACGACTGATTACTTCACGAAGGACTCGATCTTGGCAGGCAGCGCCGGCGCACGCCAGCGGTAGGCGTCGCTGAGCACGTCGCGCGATGCCTCGTACCCCTTCCAGCGGATGTCCAGCAGGTGCGCGACAGTCATGTCCGCCCAATCGGCCCTGAAGGGGCGATCGTCGATGTCCGCCGGCAAGGCGTCACGCGGCGTGGATTGCCAGATCATGGCCGGAATGCGGTAGCCGGCGGCAGTCATCTGGCTGTGGCCGGCGTAATTGATCTGATGGCCGACTTCCTGTCCGTGATCGGACACGAACATCCATGCGCGGTATTCATCGGGCGCGGCGCCCTTGCGCGTCATGTCGAGCAGGCTCGACATGACGGCGTCCTGCGTCAGCAGCGCCGAGTCGTACTCGTCTCGGGCACGGCGCAGCCATCCTGGACGGCCGGCATGCTGCATGCCCTGGTCCACGCCATCGGAATAATCATCGAACGGATTGGCCTTGTCGGGAAAGCGCAGGCGGTAGTGCGGGTGGGCGCCCATCAGGTGCACCACGATCAGCTTGTGCGGATGCGGATCCGATATCGCCGACTGCAAGGGTTCGAGCACGGCAGTATCCGGTGACTGGCTGCCCCGCCCTGGCGTCCGGTTCACCAGATGCAGTTCGTCGGCAAAGCGGGCATGCAAGTTCTCGATGGCGATGTCGTCCTGGTTGCCGATCCACCAGACCCGGTATCCCGCGGCCTTGGCCAGCGCCAGCAGATGCTGCGGCGGCTGCCCCTGGGCATTGTCCATCAGCATGAGGCTGCGCAAGCCGGGCAAGGTGGTGGCATCGACCGACCACGCATTCTTGAGCAGAACAAATTCGGCATCGAGCGCATCGTGGCGTGCCCGCATCGTTGGCGTCGTCGCACGCGGGTAGCCGTACATGCCCAGGTTGTCGCGATTGATGCTCTCGGAAATCACAAGCACCACGGTGGATGGCGCAGCGGTCGCAATCACGGGGGCCGCATCCCGGGCACGTTGCAAGGCAAGTTCCCGCGCCGCCTCGTGATGCGACCAGCTGTGGCGCAGTTCCTGCACCGACTCGCTCCAGCCGGCCCAGAACAGCACCGGATGCAGGCGTCGCCACGGCTTGCTGATATACCCCGCCGCGCTGACCAGCAAGGCCACACCCAGCACGCCAACCCCGATGCGTGACAGCAGGGACGGACCCGGACCGGCACGACGTGGAGCTGGGACGCCACTGGCGCGCGCCACCGCATGCCACATCAGCAAGGCGGCAACGAACAGGGCGGCGGCCCATGCCAGCGCGGGCCGCCAGTACATCGCCAGATATTCGGCGCTTTCCTTGGCGCTGGTGTTGGCGACGGCGCCGATCACCATGCCGCTGTCGGCCGCGGCCTGATAGCTGTCAGTCAGGTAGGCGCGTGCAATGCCGTCTACCACGAAACTCATGCCCAGCGTCCACACGGTGGCGGCACGAACGCCCCGCCAGCCGCGCGATCGCACGGGCCACAACAGCCACGCAAGGGCGGGCAGCGCCAGCGCCATGAGCTGGGCGATGCGGCGGCCGTCGTGTCCGAGCGCCACGAAGGCCAGCACGGTGATCGTCGCCACGCCAAAGGCGATGCGTGCATCGGTCAGGCGCCAAGTGTCAGGGGAGCCGCCAGCCTCAGGACGAGGCGAACGCGGATAGAAAAGGGAATTCAGTCGCGCTGCATGGGCGCGAGCATGTTGTCGCATTGACATGTACTCGGTGGCGGCTTGCCCAAAGCAGCAGGCCGCGAAGGCGGCACGGTGCGCTGCGCCAGAACGGCGCGCGGCGGATGCGGAAGGACAAGACAGGGGCCATGGCCGGCCCACGGCCGGCCGCTCGGCAGGCCTTGAGGGCCCGGGCGAAGTCGCCGCAGTTTAGCCGATTTCCCGCAGAGGGCCAGATCGGAGGCCGTCGTCGCCGGGAAGCTCCGCGGTCAGGGAGAGATCGAAATACAGATCGTTGCTCCACGCGCCCAGTCCGATGTCGTCCAGGACCTCGGGATGCAGATCGCCCGACAGGTCATCGTGGCTGGGGCCAAACAGCTTGCCAAGCAGGCCATGCGGTTCGGTGGCCGGCGCATGCAAGGCCGCGATGACATCCTCTTCTTCCGCGCCGGCATCGGCAATTTCAACCAGCAGATCCTGGTTCTGGGCGCCCAGATCGTCACCCTGCATCTCGAAGATTTCACGGCTTTCCAGCACGATCCAGGTCGACACATTGCCGGGGTCGTCCAGGAAAGCCAGGGTCTCCTGGATCACGGGCTGCGCCGAGGGCACGTCGATGCGGGCCAAAAAGCGCTTGAGACGGGCCACGCCTTCGGCGTAGTCGCCGGCAATGGCAATGTCTTCGTCCGATTCCCAGATCGATGACGGGCACACCCGTGGGTGGCCGGAGACCAGCAGTTTGTACACGAGCGGGATGTCGTATGCCCATTCCGACAGGCCGATGCGGGCAGCGGTCTCGCACCCTTCTTCTCCTGGCAGGCAATGCGTCGAATACAGATAGCTCCGATTGGCCACGGCGTCTCCTTGCGTGCGGGCGGTTCACCACGCGGCGAAACGGCGCGGTGAGATTGCACCTTACCAAGCAGACGCTCGTTATCCGGGCGCAAACACGCACTGAAACGTTTGTTGTCGCCGGTTGCGAGAATGGCCGCCTCAGCGGCCTGCTACACGGCGCCGATCTGCGCCAGCGCCTCCCGCACGTCGGCCGGATCGTTGGGCCGCACAAGGCGCGCCACTTCGACGCCGTCTTTCAAGAAGACCAGGGTGGGCCAGAGCTTGACCTTGTAGGTGCGTCCAAGCGGCCGGCCCTTGCCATCTTCGACCTTCAGGTGCGGAACGCCGGCAGCGTCGGCCAGCCCCTGCTCGATCACCGGCGCCGCGGCCTGGCAGAAGCCGCACCAGTTTGTGCCGAAGTCGAGCACGACCGGTCCGGTCATGGCATCCACGTCTTCTCGCGATGGCTCCGCGGCACTGTAGGAAACTCGGGACATGCTGACCTCGCTCGGAATTGTCAAAGAGGGTCCCAACGATAGCCAAGCCGTGCGGGGCACGTCGTAACCGATTGCGTGACACCGCACGCAAACCCGACCTGACGAGCAGAACAGGGGTCCTGCCGACAGTTCGGATGAGCGTGATCTACCACGCCGCATTGCCCTGTGCTACAGCGCCGCATCAGGCACACCCGATGCGTCGCTATCGGCGTCACCCTTCAAAGGAAGCATCATGTTTGCCCACAACAAGCGATTGCAATACACCGTTCGCGTTTCTGGCAGCAACCCTGGCCTCGCCAATCTGCTGCTGGAACAATTCGGCGGCCCGCAAGGCGAGCTCGCCGCGGCGTGCCGTTACTTCAACCAGTCGATTGCCGAAGACGACCCCGGCCGCCGCGACATGTTGATGGACATTGCCACCGAAGAATTGAGCCACCTCGAAGTCATCGGCAATCTGATTGCGATGCTCAACAAAGGCAACAAGGGCCGCCTGTCTGAAGGCCTCGAAGAAGAAGCCGAGATGTATCGCACGATCAGTGGCGGCGGCAATTCGTCCCACGTGACGCAGGTGCTGTATGGCGGCGGACCGGCCTACATCAATTCCGGCGGCCAGCTCTGGAACGCAGGCTATATCGATTCGATCGGCGATCCGACCGCCGACCTGCGCTCCAACATCGCAGCCGAAGCCCGCGCCAAGATCGTCTATGAACGCCTGATCAACGTGACCGACGATCCGGGAGTCAAGGACGCACTGGGTTTCCTGATGACGCGGGAAGTCGCGCACCAGTTGTCGTTCGAAAAGGCTTTGTACAGCCTGACGCCCAACTTTCCGCCGGGCAAGCTGCCGGGCGATGCACGCTTCACCAATGTCTACTTCAACATGTCGCAAGGTGAAGGCGATGCGTCCGGACCCTGGAACAACCCCGACGATTTTGTCGTGGTGTCCAACCGCGAAGACCAGGGCGGCTTCGATGGCGGCGGAATTTCCGAGACCACCTTGACGTCGGACGAAAGCGAAGCCGTTCAGGCGATGGCCCAGCGGACCATGTCGGACCCCACCGTCAATCCGACGACGGGCGCCGAACTGGGCGCATCGGCCACGGTGCAGACCGGCGCCGGGACGACCCCACCAGTGTGATCGACGGGGGCACGTGGCAATGGGGTGCCGTCAGCAGCGGTACTCCTGCCCCCACGATCCGGCAGCGTCGCAGCGTTTGCACATCACTGGCGCGGAGCAACCGCCGCCCGCGGTCTGGACACCCGGACACCACGTGTGGACCTCGCCAACCTGCACTTTGGTGAAGGCATCCACTTCGCACGATGCCGGGCCGGTGCGAAAGCCCGAGAACGGACGTGGACCGGGCGATGAGGTCGACGACGACGCACCGCCTGCAGAAGGCGTGTCGGCAGCCAGCATGAGCGGCCCGTTCGCCATGGCGGGCATCAGCATCGCGCCCGCAAGCGCCAGGGCAATGGTGCAGCGACCGAGTAGATTTTTCATGGATGTCTCCTGGCGAATGACGGGGTTGCCGAGCAAGCGACGGCAATGCGCCCATCAGGCGAAGCTACGTGCAAGAAACGCGCCGCTACAAAGCCAACAATTGAGCGATATATAAGGCAACTGGTTGTGAGTATTTCGTGATTTAATTTCCGCAGGCAGGTCGGCTGCCGAGGAGACGGTATGGACGACGAAACTCGCGATTGCGCCGTTCGATGGGCCAACAGCCTGCGCCTGACGTTTCCAGCGGGCATCCCTGCCAATGCGTCGTGCGACGGCGCCGGCCCGGTGAACACGATGCTGCGTCACATTGCCCGCAATGACTGCGCGCGCATCTTTTTGCCGGGAGGGGGCATCCAGCACCTGAGCCACCTGCGGCGTTCCCCGTACGACCTGTGCGCGCTCGAATGGCGCCAGGAGGGACCCAAGGGTATGTCGGCCATCGACGCCGTCACCATGATCTGGCCGGAACGCCTGGTGTTCCATTGCCCCGCGCACAAGCCGCGGCTTGCCTACTTCATGCTGCAGGCAGGCCCCATGGACCTTGGCGGCGATCCGGCGCAGCCGATGCGTGAAGATGTTGCGCAGCGCTGGGACGGCGCTTTCCAGCCTCTGGACGAATTGCAGGAACGGGCCATCTTCGAAGGCATTCCCTTTCCCCATGGATTGCGGCGCGTGACGCGATACGTAAAGGCCGCCACCTTTATCATCTGCTCGCGCGTGTCCGACTACAGCGAAGTGGACCTGCCCGGCGCCAAGGCCGACGACGCTCCTCCGGACGAATACGCGCAGTTGCTGGCGCGCCTGCGCAGCACCCGGTCGTCTTGACCAGGCGTGGGTCCGACACCGCCTCTTTCCTGTGCTACCGACTTTTCGCGCGCGGCGGCATCAAAGGCTTACATCCTCGCATTGCGGCAGCAGGCAGCGGCGGTCATGCTATCGAGTTGCACAGACCGCGCTGCGGTCTTGTCGCGCCCGTTTCCCCACGCCTACCAGGATTGCCCTCGTGAAAATTTTTGAAGCCTTGCGCCAAAGCCATGACGTGCAACGCGAACTTGCCCGCCAACTGGTCGAGACCAGTGGCGATACGCCGGAACGCACGTCGCTGTTCCGGGCCTTGAGGACCGAGTTGTCGGCCCACGCGCTGTCTGAAGAACGGCATTTCTATGCGCCGCTGATGGTCGAGGATTCGGGCATCGACCTGTCGCGGCATGCCATCGCGGAACATCACGAGATGGACGAGATGGTGGAAGACCTGGAAGCGACCGAGCCTTCCAGTCCCGCGTGGTTGCCCCTTGCAAAAAAGCTGGCGCACAAAGTCCATCATCACCTGGAAGAAGAAGAGCATGGCTTCTTCCAGAGCGCCGGCAAGATCCTGACGGAAAAGCAGAAAGACGCGCTGGCCGTAGCCTATCTGAAGGACTACGAAGCAGACAAAGCCAAGGCGGCGTAACTCCTTGCGGCACGCTGCGCCGTACCTCAAAAGGGCATGGCGCGGTGTGCAATGCACGCCACACCTCGAGAACTTAAAGCGATTTCGAGACGCTTCCCATTCCAGCAAAGGCCTGCCTATACTGTATATCCATACAGTATTCATACAGGAGGTTCTTTGATGGAACAGTACAAAGACTATGCCGTCGACATCCGCACGACGGCCACCGCCGGCGGTTATTGCGCACGACTGGCCCTGCGCCGTGGCGGCGCCCGCGCCCGCCGCGCCGCCCTCTACTTCCCTCCCCTGGGGCCGCAACCCACGGCGGCCAGCGCGGCCGATCATGCCCTGCGATGGGCGCAGGCCTTCATCGACGAGAACGCGACGCCCGCGCACCCCATCCAGCCATAGCCCGGGGTGTGCCATGCATTGCATCGTTCAACGTACCCACCGGCAGGGTCAACCTCTGGAGATCGGCCGCATGGACGGCCCCTACTCGGGCCGGGTCCATATGTATTCGCAGTACCGCGCCGACCTCCGGCGGCAGGTCGTCATCATGGAACTGGCTGCCGAAGGCAATCCCGGACAGCCCAATTACCGCCAGGCCATTCCCCAACTCCTCGACCCGGCCATGCTCACCTTCAATTCCGAAAAGGGCATGGTCATCACTGGCTTCGAAGAGCTGAGCGGGGCGCGTTACTACCAGGGGTGGTGGCTGCAGTGGTACCACCAGTTGCCAGACTGGTTCCTGGCCACTACCCGCAACTGAGCCCGCGCGCTGGCGGATGGCTTGACCCTCCAGGGTCACCTGCCTATGATTAGATGGCTTTCATTATTGAGCATAGTCAAAATTAAGCTTGATCAAAAAACTGATCGATAAAATACGCCTGCCGCCATGCAGTGGCGGGCGCTGGAGGAGACCCCATGAATACCGGATTCCCGTCCCACCTGTCGAAAGTGGCAGGCGGCGCCTTGCTGTTGTCACTGGCCGCGTGCTTTGGCGGTGGTGACGACGATGACGCCCCGACGCCGCCCCCCGCCAGCGGCGCCCGCACCCTGTCCGAAGCCGCCTGTACCTCGGTCGGCTCCAGGACCTATACCAACAGCCCGGTGTTCGGCGCCAGCCGCTGGGTGGCCGAAGGCGCCGAAAAGGCCGCCACCACGGCGACCACCGCCCTGCCCGCCCACTGCGTGGTCCAGGGCACCATTGCCCCGCGTACGGGGGTGGGCGGCGTGCCTTACGGCATCCAGTTCGAACTGCGCATGCCTGCTGCGTGGAACGGCCGCTTCTTCTTCCAGGGCGGCGGCGGCACCGATGGATCCGTTTCCCCCGCCACCGGCATCATCAACAGCGCCGACGGTGGCAACAACGTTGCGCTGTCCCAGGGGTATGCGGTCGTATCGACCGACGGCGGTCACCAGAACAGCACCCTGACCACCACCGCGGCCTTTGGCGCCGACCCGCAGGCCCGCATCGACTGGGGCTACAACGCGATCGACAAGACCGCCGTCACCGCCAAGTCCATCATCCAGGGCAGCTATGGCGCCGCGCCTGACAAGTCCTATTTCCTGGGCTGCTCCAACGGCGGACGCCAGGGCATGATGTTCACCCAGCGCTTCCCCGACGCCTTCGATGGTGTCGTTGCGGGCGCGCCGGTCATGGATCTGGGCAGCATCACCGCCGCCGAAATCTGGGGCCTGCAGCAATTCGCCAAGGCCGCGCCGCGTGACAGCACCGGCGGCATCGTCTGGTCGCAATCCTTTTCGCCCGCCGACCGGCAACTGTTCACCGACGCCTACGTGAAGACCTGCGACGCCACCGACGGCGTGGCCGACGGCATGGTCCAGAACCCGTTCGCCTGCGGCTTCGATCCCGCCGTCCTGCAATGCACCGGCGCCAAGAACGACACCTGCTGGACCCCCACCCAGGTCGCCGCCGTCAAGGCCACGGTTGCAGGGCCGGTCACGTCCAGCGGCGGACCCGTGCGCGTGCCCGGTTATTCCCTGCCCCGGGAAACGCCAGTCGAAGGTTATGTGATCGACACCGGCTGGATGACGCCGTCGGGCCAGCCTTCCCGCCTGATCGGCACCGCGACCTCGCTTCCGGGTGACTTTGCCTTCGGCGCGGTCCAGGTGCCCTACCTGCACATCACCCCGCCCGATCCCACCTTCGATCCGCTGGGCATCAACTGGGACACCTATCCCAATCGCATGACCATCGATCCGCCGTGGCTGTCGACCCGCGTCGATATCTCCGCCTTCAAGGCACGTGGCGGCAAGATGATCTTCTATCACGGCATTTCCGACCCGGGCCCCAGCGTCTCCAACACCATCAACTACTATAACCGGCTGGTGCAATTGAACGGCGGCCTGACAGCCACCCAGGCTTTTGCACGCCTCTTCATGGTCCCGGCCATGACCCACTGCTCGGGCGGTCCATCGACCGACTCGTTCGATCAGCTGTCCGCGATCGTGAACTGGGTGGAAAAAGGCGTTGCGCCCGAGCAGATCGTGGCCAGGGCCCGCGCTGCCAACGCCAGCGGGCTGACGTCGGTCAAGCCGGCGATCCCGGCCGACCGTACCCGGCCGCTGTGCGCCTATCCGAAGACGGCGGTGTACAAGTCGGGGAATGTGGAGAAGGCGGAAAGTTTTGTCTGCCAGTAAATGCGTAGCAGCGTAAGGAAGTGAAGAACGGCCCCGCGGGGCCGTTTTTTATTGAGGCGATGTTTCCGTGCGGCCGCTCGTTTCAGCGCGATGCCCACCCCTGCCACGCCAGCCACGCCGTCACTAGCCACAGCGCAACGATCACCACGGCGCCCACCTGGCTGCGCGGCTTCCTGCCCTGCTCCGTCATCCATCGGTCCGCCTCGATCCGGCTGGCCGCAATCACATCCACCGGCGCCAGCCGCACCGCCAGCCAGATCATCGCGGGCAGCAGGATCACGTCGTCCAGATAGCCAAGGATGGGGATGAAGTCCGGAATCAGGTCGATCGGGCTCAAGGCATAGGCGACGGCAACGATGCCCACGATCTTCGGCAGCCACGGCATGGCCGGATGGCGGGAGGCGAACCACAGGGTGACGGCATCGCGCTTGATGCGGCGGGCCCAGGTTCGGAGGGAGGCAAGCAGCGGCACAGGGAAACGTCCTGAATATCTCAAGGGAAGCAGCAGGGTCGGTAGCAAGGACAAAAGCATCTCACAAAAGGCCTCAAGACCAACGCCGAACAGATACGCTTGGCAGGCGGTGCACTCCCTGAGCACCCGCCGTTGCAGGCTTCATCACTTTGTGTAAAGCTACACATGACCAGCGCCGAATTGATCAAACTACTTTTAGCAGACGGTTGGAAGCACGTGCATAGCGTGGGGTCGCACCACCAGTTCAAGCACCCTGCCAAGCCGGGCAAAGTCACGGTGCCACATCCAAAGAAGGATCTTCCAGTCGGCACCGTGCGCAGCATCAGAAAACAAGCCGGTTTATAACGAGGCCAACATGCTTTACCCAGCTTATGTTCATCACGACGAAGGGTCTGCCTACGGCCTGACGTTCCCCGACTTTCCGGGATGCCACGCGGCGGCCGACGCGCAAGACGATATCCTGGTCGCTGCCCAGGAAGCCATCGAAGCGCATTTTTTTGGCGAATCGGATATACCCGCCGCGAGCGAACTCGCCGTGTGGGGTACGCATCCTGATTATCAGGACGGGTTCTGGATGCTGGTCGATATCGACTTGTCGAAAGTCAGTACCAAGGCCATTCGGCTCAACATCAGCCTGCCTGAAAACCTGGTGCACAAAATCGACGCCGCGGCGTCGGCACAGCATTTGTCACGCTCGGCATTTCTGGCAAAGGCTGCGTTGAAGGAGTTGGCCGAGGTGTGACCTTTCCTGAAAAAGCATTCACGCTAACGCAGCGAAACGCGAAATTACCGCTGTCCGAGCCAAACAAAACGCCGCTGATTCAGCGGCGTTTTGTTTTCAACTGCAGATTCTTGGCGGGTGCGGTGAGATTCGAACTCACGAAACGTTGCCGTTCGCCAGTTTTCAAGACTGGTGCCTTCAACCACTCGGCCACACACCCATTTGACGTCGGCGCGCTGTGGCGCCGAGCGCGTAACTATAGCCGATTTCAGGCGACGCTTGCCTCGAAGCGGGGGACGGCGGACAGCAATTTGCGGGTGTAGTCGTGGCGGGCGTCGCGCAGGACCTGCTCGGCCGAGCCGGCTTCGACAATGCGGCCGCCCTGCATGACGGCGATGTCGTCGGCCAGGTATTCGACGACGCCAAAGTTGTGCGTGATGAACAGGTAGGCCATGCCGAGTTCTGCCTGCAGGTCGTGCAGCAGGTTCAGGATCTGGGCCTGGACCGACACGTCCAGCGCAGACGTCGGCTCGTCGCACACCATCAGTTTCGGTTCGACCGCCAGGGCGCGGGCGATGGCGATGCGTTGGCGCTGTCCACCCGAAAATTCATGCGGGTAGCGGTCGACGGCGTCCTTGCGCAGGCCGACCTGATCGAGCAGGCGCGCGACGCGGGTCCGGCGCTCAGGCAGGTCGTATTCGGGATGCAGCGAGGCCAGACCTTCGTCCAGGATTTCGCCGACGCGCATGCGCGGGTTCAAGGACGCGAACGGGTCCTGGAAGATGATCTGGATGTCGCGCCGCAGGGTGCGCAGCGCGGCGGGCCGGGCGGTCAGCAGGTCCCTGCCCTCCCACGCCGCCTGGCCGGTCACGTCGGCATTGCCGTCGAGCAGGCGCAGCAGCGCCTTGCCGGTCGTGGTCTTGCCACAGCCCGACTCACCCACCAGGGCCAGGGTGCGGCCGGCGGCAAGCGAAAAGTTGATGCCATCCACCGCTTTGACGACGCCTACGGTCCGGCGCAGCAGGCCCTTGCGGATGGGGAAATAGACCTTGAGGTCGCGGACCAACAGCAGCGGCATGCTGGCCGGGGCCGGCACGACCAGGGGCGCGGGTTCGGGAACGTGGACGGCGTCAACGACTTCCTTGCCGTGCACGTCTTGCTTGGCGGACGCTTCGATGGCGTCGATGCGCACGCAGCGCACGCCATGGTGCGCGTCGGTCCAGATCAGGGGCGGTGGCGCGGCATCGCAGATGCTTTGGTGCGCCGGGCAGCGATCGGCAAAGCGGCAGCCGGTAAAGATCTGGTTCAGTGGCGGCACGGTGCCCGGAATGGCGGCGAGCTTTTCACCGCGGCGGTCCATGCCCGGCAAAGCCGCGAACAGCAGCCGCGCGTACGGATGGCGCGGATGGTCGAAGAAGGTATCGGCCGGCGCCGTCTCGACAATCTGGCCCGCGTACATCAGCGAGACGTGGTGCGCCATGTTGCGCACGACCCCCAGGTCATGGGTGATGAGCAGCATGGCCATGCCCAGTTCGCGCTGCAGGTCGCCCAGCAGATTGAGCACCTGGGCCTGGATCGTGACGTCGAGCGCGGTCGTCGGTTCGTCGGCGATCAGGACATCGGGCTCGGCGGCAAGCGCGATGGCGATCATGACGCGTTGCTTCTGCCCGCCCGACAGCTGGAAGGGATAGTCGTCGATCCGCCGTTCCGGCTCGGGGATGCCGACGCGGCGCAGCCAGTCGATGGCCTTCTCGCGCGCCGCCGTGCCGCGCAAGGCGGTATGAGTGTGGATGGTCTCGACGATCTGGTCGCCCACCCGCATGACCGGGTTCAGGCTGGTGCCCGGTTCCTGGAAGATGATGCCGATCTTGCCGCCGCGCACCTTGCGCATCTCGTATTCCGGCAGGCGATTGATGTCGACGTTCTGCAGGCGGGTCTGGCCACCGACGATACGGCCGGCGTCGGGCAACAGGCGCAGCAGGGCCAGTGCGGTCATGCTCTTGCCACAGCCGGACTCGCCGACCAGGGCAAAGGTCTTGCCTTCGGCGATCGTCAAACGCAAGGCATCGACGGCATGGACCAGGCCTTGGTCGCTATCAAGCACGACGCTCAGGTCGTTCACATCCAGCAAAGGCGAATCTTGGATCATGGCGTTCATGGGCGGACCGTCCGGGTGACGCGCTTGCGAGCCCACGAGGGGCGGAAGGCGCGCGCGCGGGGATCGAAGGCTTCGCGGACGGCATCCGCAAACAGGTTGGCCGACAGCACAAGCGCCAGCATGAAGACGAAGGCGGACAGCAGGTTCCACCAGATCATGGGGTCGCGTGACATCTCGAGCCGCGCCAGGTTGATCATCGACCCGAAGGAATTCATCGATGGATCGACGCCCACGCCAAGGTAGGACAACACAGCCTCATACAGGACCAGGGTCGAGAATTCGAGCACCACGGTAATCAGCACGATGTGCATCACGTTGGGCAGCAGGTGCCGGATCATGATACGCGTGTTGGACACGCCGAAAGCCCGCGCGGCCTGGACATAATCCAGTTCGCGCAGCTTGAGCGTCTCGGCCCGCAGCAGGCGGCACAGCCCGGCCCAGCCCGTGACGCCCAGGATGATGCACAGCAGGAACAGGCGCAGGTCGGCGCGTTCGGCCCCGGTCGCGAACATTTCCGGATTGTTGTCGATGAAGACTTGCACCATCAACACGCAGGCCGCGATCAGCAGCACGCCAGGAATCGACGTGAGCGTGGTGTAGACGTACTGGATCAGGTCGTCGACCCAGCCCTTGAAGTAGCCCGCCATGATGCCCAGCGACAAGGCCAGCGGCAGGGTCGCCAGCGTGGTCAGGCTGCCGATGATGAGCGCTGTCCGGAAGCTCTTGATGGTCTGCACCAGCACGTCGTTGCCCGTGCTGTCGGTGCCCATGACGTGATAGCCGGTCGACAGCGAGGCGGCCACGCCAGTCAGCAGACACAGCATGCCGAAGGTGATCATCATGGCTCGCCAGGGCACGGGCGTGCGGCGCTCGGCAATGGCGTCCCACGTGGCGCGCGGCGTCAGGCCGCGCACATGGGAAATGGCGGCGCCCACCAGCAGGCACGCCACGAAGGCCACCAACGCGCCGCTGACCAGGCCGGTCAGCCCGCGCCGCAGCACATCGCCCAGCCACTGCGAATCAGGGTCTTTCAGGTGCGCGCCGCCAAATCGCAAACGCGGAAAGTCGCGCACCGGCTGGCCGTCGACCAGCACCGATTCCTTGTTGAACTGGCGCACGGCCAGCGGCGCCGAATAGGTTTTTTCGCGCCCGGCCACCGGCTTTTCGAGCAACACGTCGAGCACCGACTTGGTGACCGGGGCGTAGGCACGCGCTGACGTGCCGCCTTTCGCGCCCTCGACCTTGACGGCCTGCAGCAGCGGGCGGTAATGCAGGGAATCCAGCACGCCGATTAGGACGAATGCGCCGAGCACCACCGCCGCACACATGGCGGGCGTATCCTGCGCCACCTTGCCCCACGTGGCGCGCAAATTGGGCGAGCGATAGGCCCGCCACGCGTAAAAGGCCACTGCCAGCAACAGCAGGAACAGGGCGATGTCGGTCCACAGCAGAACGATCTTGGGCATGCCGTTTACTCGAACCGCACGCGGGGGTCCGCGAGCGTGTAGGAAATATCGGCAAGGATCAGGCCGATGATGTACAGAACCGAACCGATGAACACCATGGCCCGGACGATGGCAAAGTCCTGCGCGTTGATCGCATCCATCGTGAAGCTGCCCAGGCCAGGAATGCCAAAGAACGACTCGGCGATCAGGCTGCCCATGAACAGCAGCGGAATGGTGGCAATGGTGCTCGTCAGGATAGGCAGCATGGCGTTGCGCAGCACGTGGCGGAACAGCACCAGCCGTTCCGACAGGCCCTTGGCGCGGGCGGTACGCACGTAGTCCTTGCCGACTTCTTCAAGGAACAACGCGCGATAGAACCGGGCTTCCGGGCCCAGCCGGGCAATCAGCGCCACCAGCACTGGCAAGGCCAGGAAACGCAGCGCGTCCAGCCCCGCTGCGTACCCCGACAGCGGCACCAGTCGCAGCGTCTTGGAAAACAGGAACTGCCCCGCGATGATGTAGAACAGCGACGATATCGACAGCATCGCCACGCACAGCACCACCCCCCAGAAGTCCAGGTAGGTACCTCTGAAGAACACCAGCATCAACGAGAACGCGACGCTGGCGATCAGGCCCAATATGAAGGTCGGCAAGGCCAGCGCCAGGCTGGGCCCGGCCCGCTGCCGCACCTCGTAGCCGATATCGCGTCCCGCATCGGACGCGCCGAAGTCCAGCGCGAACAGCTTGACCGACCGTTCAAAGAAGATGGTGTCGGTCACCTTCTTGACGCCTTCGGCCTGGCGGTTGATCAGCATCGGCTTGTCGTAGCCGCGCTCGACCTTCCACTTTTCGATGGCGTCGGCGCTGACGCGCCGGCCGCCGATCGACAATCGCGCCATGTCGTCGGGCGTATTGACCGCAAAGAACAACAGAAACGTGAACAGATTGACGCCGACCAGGATCAGCGCGCCGTACAGCACGCGGCGAATAATGTATGCGGTCATGGCTGGCCCTCCTCGCCCGTGTGCAAGGCGGTGGCGCCTTCCCGGCGGCGCAGCATGCGCACGGCCGGCACGATCATCAGCGCCAGGACGGCCACGACCAAAATCAGCGGCCACCAGACCGGCCGGTTCCATTCATCGATCTTGCGCGCGCGCAACTCGGGGTCGAGCTTGATGTATTGAAGGTTGTTGCGGATCATCTGCGTCGGCTTCCCGTTGCCCACCCACTGGTGGTAGGCGCCGCCCGACTTCGGGAAGTAGCCGAACATCCAGGGTGCGTCCTGCTGCACGATGGCGGTCATGCGTTCGATGATCTTCTCCTTCTCGGGGCCGTCGTCCAGAAACTTCATCTGCTCGAACAGCTTGTCGAACTCGGGATTGGCGTAGTTGGACGCGTTTTCGCCGCCCGACGTCGCCTTGCCATTGGGTCCGTACAGCAGGAACAGGAAGTTTTCGGCATCGGGATAGTCGGCGTTCCAGCCCCACAGGTAGATCTGGGCCACGCCGCGCAGCATCTTGTCCTGGAAGCGGTTGTAGTCGGTGGTCCGGATCTCGAGCTGGATGCCCAGCTTGGCGTACTGGCGCACCATCCAGTCGAACTGCGACCGGGCAGCCGGCGATACCCCGCCCATGGCGTCGTAATTCAGGACCAGCGGCTGGCCGGTGACCGCGTTGCGGCCGGCCGGGTAGCCCGCTTCCGCCAGCAGCTGTTTGGCCACGTCCAGCGACTTGCGCTTGACGCTCTTGCCGTCGATGTCATACACGACGGGGTTGGCCCCTTCGGGCGCCTCGCGGTACCCGAGCAGCCCGGGCGGCAAGGGGCCATGCGCCACCTGCGCCTGGCTGTTCTCGAAGATGGTGACGTATTCTTCCCAATCCACGGCAATGCTGATGGCCTGGCGCAGCTTGCGGTTGCGTGCCTGCTGCTCGGGCGTTTCGCCCTTGCCGACCACCGGGTCTTTCCAGTTGAAGCCCATGTACCAGTTCTGGGTTTCGACCGTGGTCGGCAGCCGGATGGCGCGGTCGGCAAACAGCGCCGCCTTCTCTTTCGAATCGCCAATCGCCACCAGATAGGCCACGCCGTATTCACCGCGATCTGCCTGCGGCACGTCGTAATAGCCCTGCATGAACTTGCCCTGCAGCGGCACGCCTTCCTTCTCGATGTTGAACACGATGCGATCGATGAACGGCGTGGGCTTGCCGCAATCGGCCAGCAGGCCCTGCGCGCGGTCGTCCTCCGACCCTTCGCACGGATACGGCTCGCCCCGGTAGTTGGGGTTGCGCGACAGCACGTGCCGGCGGTTTTCCTTGTATTCCGTCAGCATGTACGGGCCGGTGCCGACCGGCCAGTAATTCAGGGTCAGGTTCTTGGCCGCCATGCCGGGCTGGTTGTAGAACTGGTCCGCCTCCCACGGAATGGGCGAAAAGAAGGTCATCGCAAGCCAGTACTTGAACTGCGGATACTTGCCCTTCACGCGGATCCGCAGCGTATGCGGATCGAGCGCCTCGGCGCCTTCGAATGCGTACTTGCGCAGGTCCAGCCACGGCAGGTCGCGGTTGGTGGGGTCCAGGCCCTTGCGCAGGTCCTTGTCGATCGCGCGCAGCCGGTCGCCATATTCTTTCAGGCCGACGATATAGTCGGTCATGTGTGCGTAGATGGGCGAGGTGACGCGGGTGGTGGCAAGCCGGCGGATGCCATAGACATAATCGTCTGCCGTCATCTCACGCGTGCCGGTCTGCGGAAAGTCCGGCACGCCGTATTTGTCTTCCAGGTCGGCCGCGGTCAGGTGCCGGTAGACATCCTTGCCCTGCGCGTCGACGGCAAAAGCCGGATGCGGCTGGAAGCGGATGCCCGGCTTGATCGGAATGTCATAGACACTCTGCGCCACCTGGTCACCGGGCACGTCGGCCGGCAAGGGCTTGCCCTGGGCATCCAGATAGGTGGGTTCCACCACGTCACGGGCGGCGCGCGGCACCAGCTGATACGGCCGCTTCAGATAGTGGTAGCCGTACAGCGTTTCGTAGATGTTGTAGGTGTAGGGCGTCTCGTCCACCGAGTACGAGCTGGTGGGATCGAGATACTTGGGAGAGCGCTGCGTGAATGCGGTGTACATCGCATTGGCGCGCTGCGCGTCTGCGGTGTGGGGGCTATTGAGCGGCGTGCGGTGATCGGGGTCGCCCGACGAACAGGCCACCCCGGCGACAGCGACAGCGGCCAGGCTGGCCACCAGGACAAGGCGTCGTATGCCGGACCACGCCCCACGGACGTTCGTTGTTGCACCACAAGCGCGCGTCAAGCGCATCGACCCTCTCCCCGTGTGAGCTGAGGGGAAGAATAGCAAAATCCGGGCCGACGACGCGCTTGCCCGCCTCAGAACGAGTAGGTGACGCCGACCACGGTCACGATCGGGTTCAGCTTGGTCTTGGTTTCGCTCTCGATCACCGCGCCGGTCGGCAAGGTGGTCTTGAGGTTGATCGTGGTCCGCAGCGGCAGGTAGGACATCGACACGCCCACGCCCCAGCGCTCGGTGATCTTGTAGCCCGCGCCGATGTTGAAGACCGGCACGAACTTGCTGTCGATGTCGGCTTCGGTGCGGCCAGCCGACGTGGCGCCGCCCGTGTAGCGGCTGGACAGCACGCCCTGGAACCGGTCGGTCAGCGTCACGTTGCCATACCAGACGCGGCTCACGCCGACGCCCACGAACGGACGAAGCCGTTGCGACGGTTCACCGAAGTGATACCGCAGCAGCACCGACGGACTGTACTGTTTGGCCGAACCGAGCTCGCCCACCGGTTCGAGCGCCTTGGCGCCCTGCAAGTGGTAGCGCGGCGGAATGCCGAACACGGCTTCGACGGCGATCTGGTTAGTGATGAAGTATTCGACCGTCAGCCCCAGCGTGTTGGCGTTGCCGACGCTGGATCCGGTATTGGGCACCTCGCCCGCGATCGCCGAAGGCGATGTGATGCGCAGCGGCTCGCTTTTTTCTTGCGGGCTCAGCCTATACCAACCTGCTCCCACGACAATGGATCCGGCCTGATCTGCCTGCGCCGACGCCCCCGCCAGCACCATTGCCGCGCCCACTATCCCAGTCAGTACTTTCATGGTGGTCCTTGATCATGAAGATGGCGACTACGGGTACGCCAGGATAAGGTCGTACCACGAAGCTCGTAGGACCGTTTTACTCCAAATGGCCTAAACAAGGACTAGTGCGATCCCTTACTGGGCTCAGCTGGCGCGTATGCCGTTGTTTTCCGAGGAATCGGCTCTTGACGTGTCGGGGTCGAGCCAGTTACGCAGCACTTTGGACACCAGAGGAATCAGGCCAAAGACCATGACAGGCGTCAGCAGCGCCGTGCTCACCAGCACCCGCCAGAAGAGCGGCAATGCGCCAAGCGGTTCGGCAAGGAAGACGGCAAAGATCAGGGACACGGGAAAGTACCCGATCCAGATCGTGATGGCCTGCTTCCAGCGCGGCGGACGCTGGCCGGCGCCAAACCAGGTTTCGAGCCCCATGGCGCGGCGCACGCGGCTGGTACGCACCAGCCCTTCCCCGCGCCGCAGCCAGGCCTGGCGTTCGGGCGAATTGGCCCACGCCGCCAGCTGGCGATCGTCCGCAAACCGATAGACCATCTGGAATTCATTGCCGCCCGGCGGCGGCGCCAGCACGCCGGAGCCCAGGTATCCCGGAAACGACGCGGCCAGGTCCTCGCCTTCCTGCATCCAGATGCGGAACTGTTCATACCGTTCGGGAAGGATGGTGCGGGTCACGAGCAGCGTGACCGGCTGCAGCGCGGGCTGCGGCGCGGACGGCGCGGCCGAAGGTGGGAAGGTCATGGCGGGGACTCCAGGGGTGGGGCGTCGGGGGATGTGGCGCGCAGTCCGGGTAGGACGGTCCACCCAATCCGGGGTAAGGACTGGTGAATCGATTGAATCAAAAAGCCCTGCTGCTGGCAATCGCCAATTGCGTCGGATTGTTTTTGCTGCTGACGCATCACCCCGCACCGCCGAAAATAACAACACCCCCACGCTCTGACTGCCCCATGAAACTGCCCCCCTGGATCGAGACGATCCGCCAGAACGTCGCCGTCAAACTGTTCCTGGATTCCGCGGAACGGTGGTCCACGCATCGCGCGTCCAGCAAGGGCGCGGCGCTGGCGCTCTATATGGTGTTCTCGTTGGCGCCGACGCTGCTGCTGGTCATCGCGGTGGCCGGTTTCTTTTTTGGTGACGAGGCGGTGCGCTCGCAACTGGTCAACGAAATGCGGGGACTGCTGGGAACGCAAGGGGCCGAAGTCATCCAGACGGTATTGGCCAGCGCCAAGCATTCCGACAATGGCCTGATTGCCGCGATGATTTCGGCGGGCCTGTTGATATTCTCGTCCACCACCGCCTTCAATGAATTGAAGGAAAGCCTGGATGAATTGTGGGATGTGGAACCCGGCAAGAAATCCGGCGCATGGGGCCTGATGCGCACGCGGGTGCTGTCCTTCGGCCTGGTGCTGGTGCTGGCGCTGTTCCTGCTGATGTCGCTGGTGGTGGATGCAGGCCTGGCGGCGCTGCAGAATTATTGGGGCGATATGTGGCAGGGGTCGGCTTATGCCGTGACGGCTCGCGTGATATCGAATGTGTTTGCATTCGGCGTCGTGGTGACGCTGTTTTCGGTGGTATTCAAAATGCTGCCCAGCACTCGCATCGCCTGGTCGGACGTGATTTCCGGCGCTTTGGTGACGGCGGCGCTGTTTACCGTGGGCAAAGTGCTGATCGGCATTTATCTGGGGCAGGGGTCGATTGCGTCGTCGTATGGCGCGGCCGGGTCGGTGATCGCGCTGATTCTATGGATTTATTATTCGGCGCAGATCTTCTTTTTCGGCGCGGCATTTACCCGCCAATATGCGCTGACCTTCGGCAGCAAACAGCACGAGGCGCCGGAGCATCCGCCAGACCAGCGCACCGCCCCCGGGCAGCACGCTGCGTCGTAGCGCGCCGGTCAGCCTGCCTTGTTGCCCTTGACCATGGTCTTCCAGCGCTTGTCGAACGCGGCGACAAAGCTCATGCCAGCGCGTGAGGGGGGACAGAACATGCTGTGGACGATCTGCACCCTGACCTTGGCGCCGACCTTGTAGGGTTTGATGACGAGGCCCGGAAACGCATTTCCGGCCACTGTCAGGGCGTCCACCACCGCCACGCCGGTGCCTGCGGAAGCGAACCAACAGGCGCTATGGCTGGCATGCACTTCCACGCTGACATCCAGCCGGTCCAGTGCTTTCTCATACACCTGGGCCTGGCTCAGGCCATAGAACAAGGTGTGCGGGAATTCGATCAGCTTGTGGCCGATAAGATCGGCAGGCACGATCACCCGCCTGGCCGCCAGCGGATGATCCGGGTGCATGACGCACACCAGCGCGCATTCGTAGCGCGCCAGCGTCGAGACGTTGGGATGATCGATCGGCAAGGAGGTCACGGCCAGGTCGGCGTTCTGGTCCAGCACGCTTTGGTCGAGGTCGCCGCCCACATGGAAATCGACGCGGGTCATGAGGTCGGGTTCCTGCGCCTGCAGGTCCGCGATCAGGCGCGGCAGCAGACTGACCCCCAGGCTGGGCGACGTCACGACCGACAGGCGCCGGCTGACCGGATTGGCCAGATCGTGCGACAGCATGCGTATCTTCTCGACCTTTTCCCACAGGTGCGCGACTTCGGCGTACAGGCGCTTGGCGTCTTCCGTTGGAATCAGCCGGCCTTTCACGCGATCGAACAGCCGCAGGCCGGTGCGCTCTTCGGCACTGGCAAGCACCTTGCTCACGGCCGGTTGCGAGACGTGCAGGAACTCTGCCGCGCGGCCGACCGCGCCGGTCAGCATCACGGCTCTGAACACTTCCATCTGGCGCAAATTCATGCCAACACATTCCTGCGGATGACGTTAATGCCGCTGCGCGACAAGGGATGGCGACTGCAGGGTATTCCGACACACATCGTACGGGCATGCAATAGATATCAATGGCTAGGCAGTAGTAGCATGGATTATCGAAATCACAGGGAGACATCATGGCCGAGCTGCATCCGTATATCCAGTTTCTCGGCGGGCTGCCGCAGTTTGAAATCGATCATCGCGCAGGCACAGCCGTGGAAATGCGAACTGGCGCCGTCGTCAGCAAATACAACGGCAGCGCGCCGCATCATGCGCATTGTCTGGCCATTGTCTGGCCCGGCCAGACAGGCGATCACCCCGTTCTGGTGTCAGCGACCAAATATGTGCCGTTGCAAGTCAGCCTGGCCATCCAGCTTGGCGCGCCGCGCGCCGAACTCCTGGCCGCAAGCCGCCGCATATTCACCGAAGCCGGCGAAGCGCATTAATACGTAACCTGCAGATGTAGCTGCGGCGGAAACAGTAATTGCGTTCGGTTACGTGCTCCTGGGCCAGGGTCGCCCCGGCTGAGGATTGGACCGATACAATGCGTAGCGTCCCGTAACCGCGCCGCCGGCTTGGGCAACTGTCTAGAGTTGCTTCAGGGTTGACGCGTGTGCGGCATATCCACTGCTGCTGTCATTTCCGCTGCGTCATTACTGCCAATGAATCCCACGCGTCACCTGAAGCCGCTGCATCTGTATTTCATCATCCTGGCCATGCTGGGCGCGGTGTTCGCCGCCGACGCGGCGACGCCGTTGGGGATCGCGGTCTGGATCTTCTATCTGGCGCCGGTGATCGTGTGCCTGCTGTCTAGCGACCGCTACACGCCCTTCTACGTTGCGGCGTCGGCCTCGGTGCTGCTGTTGATCGGGTACTTCATTTCGCCGAACGTGACGCTGACCAATGGCTGGAACCCGGCCATCAATCGGGTCATGGGCGCGCTGACGGCGTGGTCGCTGGCGTTTGTCGCCCACCTGTACATCACGTCGAGCGCCACGCTGCGCCGTCTGGCGTGGATCCAGCAGGGGCGCATGCTGTTCAGCCAGGACATGCAGGGGGAACTGACCGCCCGGGACATCGCCGGCAAGGTGCTCGGCACCATGTCCAAGTATCTGGATGCCAAGGTGGGCGCGCTGTACGTGCTGGAAGGACAGGTGCTGCGCCGCGCCGGTGCATGGGCGCTGCCCGAGGACAATGCCGCGCCGGCCACGGTGCGGGTCGGCGAAGGCCTGCTGGGCCAGGTCGTGGCCGACCGCAAGGCGGCCGTCGTGGACAACCTGCCGGCCGGCTACCTGAAGGTGGGCAGCGCCCTGGGCGAAGCCACCCCGTCGCGAGTACTGATTGCACCGCTGACGGCCGATGGCCGCGTGGTGGGCGCCGTCGAACTGGGCTTCATGTCCGCCAAGCTTGATCTGAACGACGAACTGGAAGTGGTGGAGTCGTCGGCGGAGAGCATCGGCGCGGCGCTGCGATCGGCGGTGTACCGCACGCGGCAGGAAGAACTGCTGGAAGAAACGCAGCGCCAGAGCGAGGAACTGCAGGTCCAGCAAGAAGAACTGCGCGTGTCGAACGAGGAACTGGAAGAACGCAGCCGCGCGCTGATGGATTCGCAGGCACGCCTGGAAACGCAACAGGCCGAGCTGGAACAGACCAATGTGCAACTGGAAGAACACACGCAGAGCCTGGAGCGCCAGAAGCGGCACCTGATCGAAGCGCAAAAGCGCCTGGCCGAAAATGCCGAAACGCTGGAACGCGCCAACCAGTACAAGTCCGAATTCCTGGCCAACATGTCGCACGAGCTGCGCACGCCGCTGAACAGTTCGCTGATTTTGTCCAAGCTGCTGGCCGATAACAAGGACGGCAACCTGACCAGCGAGCAGGTGCGTTATGCCAGCACGATCTATTCGTCCAACACCGATCTGCTGGTATTGATCAACGACATTCTGGATCTGTCGAAGGTCGAGGCGGGCCACATCGAGATCACGCCGGAACCGATTGCCCTGCGCACGGTGCTGTCGTCGCTGCAGCAATCCTTCCAGCCGGTCGCCACGCAAAAGAAGGTCGGCCTGCGGATCGAGCAAGCCGAGAATGCGCCGGAAGTCCTGGTCACCGACAACCAGCGCCTGCAGCAGATCCTGAAGAACCTGCTGTCCAACGCCTTCAAGTTCACGGATGCGGGTGAAGTGGTGCTGCGCGCATCAGCGGTCGATGCCGACAACGTGCGCTTCGAAGTGATCGATACGGGCATCGGCATTCCGACAGCGCAGCAGGAAGTCATCTTCGAAGCCTTCCGCCAGGCCGACGGCACCACCAGCCGCAAGTATGGCGGCAGCGGCCTGGGCCTGTCGATCTCGCGGGAATTTGCGCACCTGCTGGGCGGCGAGATCACGGTCACCAGCACACCGGGCGAAGGCAGCACATTCTCGCTTACGGTCGCGATACGCGCCGAAGCGTCGAACCCGGCCGAGCCCAAGGCGGCGTCGTCCGCCCCCTCGGCGCCTGCCAGTTCGCCGGCGCCGTCCGCCCGCGCCCGCACGACCACCACATCATCGGTGGGTGTGCACACGCCCGCGTCGCAGCCCCGCCCCATCACGAAGGCGTCGGAACCGCTGCCCGTGGTCATGGCGCCGGAAGACATTGCCGACGACCGCAACAACCTGACGCGCGGGTCGCGCCTGATCCTGGTGATCGAAGACGATCCGGACTTTGCGCGCATTCTGTATGACCTGGCGCATGAACTGGACTTCGATTGCGTGCATGCCAATACGGCGGCCGAAGGCATTCGCCTGGCGCAGACGCTGCGCCCCAGCGGCATCCTGCTCGACATGGGCCTGCCGGATAACTCCGGTCTGCTGGTGCTGGAACGCCTCAAGCGCGATCCCGCAACGCGTCATCTGCCCATCCACGTCGTGTCGGTGGCCGACCATACCGAGACCGCCCTGCTCCTGGGCGCCATCGGCTACACCTTCAAGCCGTCGGCACGCGATGAACTGGCGCAGGCCATCCTGTCGCTCGAAGCCAAGCTGCGCCAGCGCATGCGCCGCATCCTGGTCGTGGAAGACGACCCGGCGCTGCGCGAGAACATCCAGTTGCTGCTGCAGACGCAGGACGTCGAACTGGAAGGAGTGGGCACGGTGGCCGACGCGCTGGAACGCCTGCGCACCAGGACCTATGACTGCATGGTGATGGACCTGGTGCTGCCCGACGGCTCGGGTTACGACCTGCTCGAGAAGGTGGGCGACAACCCGGAGCACAGCTTCCCGCCGGTCATCGTCTACACCGGGCGATCGCTTACTTCGGACGAAGAGCAGCGCCTGCGCCGATATTCAAAGTCCATCATCATCAAGGGCGCGCGGTCGCCCGAGCGGCTGCTGGACGAAGTCACCCTGTTCCTGCACAGCGTCGAATCCGACCTGCCGGTCGAGCAGCAGCGCATGCTGAAGGAGGCGCGCAAGCGCGATTCCGCCTTTGAAGGCCGCCGTATCCTGCTGGCCGAAGATGATGTGCGCAATATCTTTGCGCTGTCGCAGGTGATCGAGCCGCTGGGCGCGCATCTGGAGATCGCCCGCAACGGCCGCGAGGCGCTGAATGTGCTGGCCCGCCATCCGCACATCGACCTGGTGCTGATGGACATCATGATGCCCGAGATGGACGGTATCGCGGCCATGCAGGAAATCCGCAAGCGCAGCGAATTCAAGAAGCTGCCCATCATTGCGCTGACTGCGAAGGCGATGCCGGCAGACCGCCAGCGATGCCTGGACGCGGGCGCCAACGACTACATCTCGAAGCCGCTGGACGTCGACAAGTTGCTGTCGCTGTGCCGCGTCTGGCTTCCGCAATAAGCGCCCGGGGCCGTCGATGCCATGCCGATGAACCACGCCGATTTCGACCTCGAGCTCAGGCTGCTGCTCGAGGCGATCTATCACAAGTACCAGCACGACTTCCGGAACTATTCGGCATCGTCGCTGCGACGGCGCATGGCGCAGGCCCTGACATATTTCCGCTGCCGATCGCTGTCGCAACTGCAGGATCGGGTGCTGCACGACCCCGACGTCTTCCCGCAGATGCTGCAGTTCCTGACCGTGCAGGTCAGCGAGATGTTTCGCGATCCGAGCTATTTCAAGGCGATCCGCGAAAAGGTCGTGCCTATCCTGCACACCTATCCGTCGGTCAAGATCTGGGTGGCGGGCTGCAGTTCGGGGGAAGAATTGTGGTCGCTGGCGATCCTGATGGAAGAAGAAGGCCTGGCCAATCGCACCTTGTTCTACGCCACCGACATCAATCCCGAAGCCCTGCGCCTTGCCGAGGCGGGCATCTACCCGACCGACCGGATCGCGGGCTTCAGCAAGAACTACCTGGCGGCGGGCGGCAAGCGTTCGCTGTCGGACTACTACCACGCGGCGTATGGAGCGGCCTCGTTCGCGCGCAGCCTGAAGTCGCAGATGGTCTTTGCCAACCACAGCCTGGCCACCGACAGCGTGTTTTCGGAAGTGCACATGGTGTCTTGCCGCAATGTGTTGATCTACTTCAACCACGAGTTGCAGGATCGCGCCGTGACGCTGTTCAAGGACGCGTTGATCCGCCGGGGATTCCTGGGGCTGGGCAGCAAGGAAAGCCTGCGCTTTGGCGCCTGCGCGCAAGACTTCGAGGACTTCGAGCCCCACGACCGGATTTTCCAGAAAAGATGACCATGACGCCTATCGAACGCGGCATTCCCGGCAAGGGCGCCCCTGACGCGGGCCCCGGCAACGACGGCATTCCTTCGCGAATCACGACCGTGGTGGTCGGCGCGTCCGCCGGCGGGGTCGAAGCGCTGGGCCTGCTGCTGCCCGCCCTGCCCCCCGACTTTGCGCCCGCGGTGATCGTGGTGCTGCACATCGTCGCCGACCGCGAAAGCCTGCTGACGCAGATCTTCAGCGAGCGCTGCGCGCTGCCAGTGAGCGAGGCGATCGACAAGGAGCCGGTCCGCGGCGGCCACATTTATTTCGCGCCGCCGGATTATCATCTTCAGGTGGAAACCGATGGCGCGTTTTCATTGTCCATGGATGATCCTGTCAACTATTCGCGCCCGTCCATCGATGTGCTGTTCGAGTCGGTCGCCTGGGGCGTGGGTGACCGGGCGCTGGGGTTGCTGCTGACCGGCGCCAATGCGGACGGCGCCGCCGGTCTGGCTGCCATCCGCGCAGCCGGCGGGCTGACCTGGGTGCAGGATCCGGCAACGGCATTTGCCGAAGCCATGCCGCGCAGCGCGATCGAGCGCGACGCGGCTGACGAAATCTTGACGTTGCCGGCCATGGCGCGCCGGCTGGGCGGCTGGCGTTCGACCGAAACGGTCGGACACCAGACCGCGAGCTAATGGAGAAAACGATGTCCCGCACCGTCAAGATCCTCGTCGTCGACGATATCGAACAGAATATCGTTGCGCTCGAAGCCCTTGTTGCGCGCCCCGATCTGGAACTGCTGCGCGCGTATTCCGGCGCGGAAGCGCTTGAGCTGCTGCTCGACAACGATGTCGCGCTGGCCCTGGTCGATGTGCAGATGCCTGGCATGGACGGCTTCGAGCTGGCCGAATTCATGCGCGGCAGCCCGCGCACCCGCCACGTCCCGATCATCTTCCTGACCGCGACCGACCGGAACACGCACCGCACCTTCCGCGGTTATGAAGCCGGCGCGGTCGACTTTCTGTACAAGCCCTTCGATCCGCACATTCTGCGCAGCAAGATCGAAGTGTTCGTCCAGTTGCAGCACCAGAAACTTCAATTGGCCGAACAGCTCGACACCATGACGCAGCTGCTGCGCACCAACGAGATGTTCGTGGCGGTGCTGGGCCACGACCTGCGCAATCCGCTGTCGGCCATCGTCAACACGGCCGAGGTGCTGCTGCAGGTGTCGGCCGAGCCGCGCGTCAAGACCGCCGCGGCCCGCATCCGCAATAGCGGCGGGCGCATGTCGCGCATGGTGGACCAGTTGCTGGACATTGCGCGGGTGCGCTCCGGACGGCTGGAATTGAGCCCGGAACGCGTCGACCTGACCGTGCTGCTCGAACACATCGTCGAAGAATTCGAATTGCCTGAAGGGGAACGCCGGGTGGAACTGGCCTACACCGGCGACACGTTTGGCGAGTGGGACGCCGACCGCCTCTCGCAGGTGGTGTCCAACCTGGTCGGCAACGCGCTTCAGCATGGCGCGGCCGACGAAGGTGTCTCGGTCAAGGTGGACGGCACCGACACCAGCGTCGTCAAGATCGCGATCCGCAACGCCGGCACGATTCCAGCCGAGGTCCAGGCCAATATCTTCCAGCCCTTCAACTTCACCAAGTTCCGGCGCGATGGCGGCAAGGGCCTGGGCCTGGGTCTGTACATTGCCAAGGAACTGGTTCGCAGCCACCACGGCGAAATGAGCGTGTGCAGCGACACCACGGGCCACACGGTCTTTACCATCCACTTGCCGCGGCACTTCGTCCACGGCCCGGTCGACGAACCTGCACAGGCGGAAAAACAATGGGTCTTCTGATCAATGGGGTCTGGCAGGAAAACGAGCCGCCCGCCGATGCGGGCGGGCGCTTTCTGCGCAAGGATGCGGTCTTTCGCAACTGGATCACGGCCGACGGCGCGCCCGGCCCGAGCGGCAACGGCGGCTTTGCGGCCGAGGCCGGGCGGTATCACCTGTATGTCAGCCTGGCCTGCCCATGGGCGCACCGCACCCTGATCTTTCGTGAGCTCAAAGGCCTGCAGCCGATGATTCCGGTGTCGGTCACGCACTGGCTGATGGGCAAGCAGGGATGGTCATTCGAGCCTGCGCCCGGCGTGGTGCCCGACAACGTCAACCAGGCGAGCTTCGTGCATGACCTGTATGCCCTGGCGGATCCTGATGTCACGACACGCGCCACGGTGCCCGTGCTGTGGGACACGTTCACCAAGAGCATTGTCAGCAACGAGTCGGCCGACATCATCCGCATGTTCAACGCGGCGTTCGACGGACTGGGCGCCCTGCCCGGCGATTACTACCCGGCCGATTTGCGCGCCGATATCGACGCGGTCAACGCGCGGGTGTACGACACCCTGAACAATGGCGTCTACAAGACCGGCTTTGCCACCACGCAATCTGCCTACGAAGACGCCGTGTTCCCGCTGTTCGAGACGCTGGACTGGCTCGAAGAACGATTGCGCACGCGGCGTTATCTGATGGGCGATCGCCTGACGGAAGCAGACTGGCGGCTTTTCACGACACTGGTGCGCTTCGATGCGGTCTACGTGGGGCACTTCAAGTGCAACCTGCGCCGGCTGATCGACTACCCCAACCTATGGGGGTTTGCCCGCGAGCTGTACCAGATGCCAGGCGTGGCCGGCACGGTCAACTTCGACCACATCAAGCGCCACTACTACATGAGCCACGCCAATGTGAATCCCAGCGCGGTGGTGCCCGCCGGCCCGCTGCTCGATTTCTTGGCGCCGCACGGGCGCGGCTAGGCACCTGCCACCACGGTTCCGCGCGCCTTGCCGCACGGTTCTAGTGCAGCGCACAAGATTGGGGTGGCGGCGTGCCCTTGGATCGTGCCGGCAGGCACCTTGCCCTCCACCGGCAGGCGCGAAGGCAAGCCCTTGATCTGACAAGCTTTTTCAACGACTCCACAACCGCGTTTCATGGTTGGCACAGGCTTTGCTTAACGGTAATTGACGGCCAATGACGGTCGTTGCTTGCCGCGGCATGGCGGTAGGAACAATGACGTTCCGCAACGAGACGATGCACTGCATCGCTTTCGTGCGGGACGTTTTTTTTTGCCTGGAGCAATGGATGAAGCCCTTTACCTCGAAGCCGTCGATGCCTGTCGTTGCCTCTTCCGAAGGCCCCGCGGTATCCAACGCGCAGCGCCGCCAGCTGATCACGACGACCTTCAAGGCCGCCGCGGGCGTGGGCATCATGAGCCTCGTCGATCCGCTGGTACGTGCCGGCGCCTGGGCCGCCGGATCGGACGCGGCTGAAAAGGCCGAGGTCAAGATCGGCTTCATCCCGCTGACGGACTGCGCGTCGGTCGTCATGGCGTCGGTGCTCGGCATCGACAAGAAGTACGGCATCAAGATCACGCCATCGAAAGAAGCCTCGTGGCCCGGCGTGCGCGACAAGCTCGTCAACAATGAACTGGACCTGGCGCACGTCCTGTATGGCCTGGTGTACGGCATGCACCTGGGCGCTGGCGGTCCCAAGAAGGAAATGGCCGTGCTGATGAACCTGAACCAGAACGGACAGGCCATCACGCTTTCCAACAAGCTGCTGGAAAAAGGCGCGAAAGACGGCCCGTCGCTAGCCAAGCTGATGCAGACGGAAAAGCGTGAATACACCTTTGCGCAGACGTTCCCTACCGGCACGCACGCCATGTGGCTGTACTACTGGCTGGCCACCTACGGCATCAATCCGATGAAGGATGCCAAGGTCATTACCGTGCCGCCGCCGCAGATGGTCGCCAACATGCGCGTGGGTGCGATGGATGGCTACTGTGTCGGCGAGCCGTGGAACGCGCGCGCCATCATGGACAAGATCGGCTACACCGCCGAGACCACGCAGAACATCTGGAAGGGCCACCCCGAAAAGGTGCTGGGCTGCACCGCGGAATTCGTGGCCAAGTATCCCAACACTGCCCGCGCCGTGACGGCGGCCGTGCTGGAAGCCGGCAAGTTCATCGATGCGTCGGTGTCGAACCGCCGCAAGACGGCCGAGACGATTGCCGCGCGGTCGTATGTGAACACTGATACCGACGTGATCCTGGACCGCATGCTGGGCCGCTACACCAACGGCCTGGGCAAGACCTGGGACGATCCCGACGCCATGACGTTCTTTGCCGACGGCGCCGCCAACTATCCCTACCTGTCCGACGGCATGTGGTTCCTGACGCAGCACAAGCGCTGGGGCCTGCTCAAGGACCATCCGGATTACCTGGCCGTCGCCAAGCAGATCAACCGCATCGACATCTACAAGCAGGCCGCTGCCGCCACGGGTACGCCGCTGCCCAAGAGCGACATGCGGTCGACCAAGCTGATCGATGGTGTGACCTGGGATGGCACCCATCCCGCCGCGTACGCGGACAGCTTCAAAGTCAAGGCGTAAGCGCCGCCCCTGCGCCACTAGGAGAATTCCATGACAGCCATTGCCAAACCCCTGCCGGTTGCCCCCGCCGCCACGCCGGCCACCTCCAAGGCGGGCCCCGCCACCGTCATCGATCTGCATCCGGAGATCGCGTCGCGCACGGCCGAGGCGCCTGCCGCGAAGGCACCTGTTCCTGCGGCTTCTCCCGCGGCGCCTGCCAGGGCGGCCGGCCCCGGCGTGTTCGCGGAACGCTTCCAGTCGCTGGTCAGGACGCTGGCCGGTCCGGTTGCGGGCTTCGTGCTGTTCATCCTGGTCTGGCAGGTGATCACGACCTTCGTGCCGGAGATTCCCACCCCTGCCGTGACCTGGAAAGCGGCGGTCGTGCTGTTTTCGGATCCCTTCTATGTGGCCGGCCCGAACGACATGGGCATCGGCTGGAACGTGCTGGCGTCCTTGCAACGCGTGGCGATCGGCTTTGGCCTGGCTGCCGTGGTCGGCATTCCGGTCGGCTTTGCGATCGGCCGCTTCAAGACCCTGAACGCCATGTTCTCGCCCGTGATCAGCCTGCTGCGTCCCGTCTCGCCACTGGCATGGCTGCCGCTGGGTCTGCTGCTGTTCAAGGCCGCCAATCTGGCGGCGATCTGGGCCATCTTCATCTGCTCGATCTGGCCCATGATCATCAACACGGCCGTGGGCGTGTCGCGGGTGCCGCAGGACTACATGAACGTGGCCCGCGTGCTGAACCTGTCCGAATGGAAGATCATCAAGAAGGTGCTGCTGCCCGCCGTCCTGCCTTACATGCTGACTGGCGTGCGCCTGTCGATCAGCACGGCGTGGCTGGTGATCGTTGCCGCGGAAATGCTGACCGGCGGCACGGGGATCGGCTTCTGGGTGTGGGACGAGTGGAACAACCTGAAGGTCGAACACATCATCATCGCGATCTTCGTGATCGGCATCGTCGGCCTGCTGCTTGAAGTCGCACTGATGCAGCTTGCCAAACGTTTCACCTATTCGGCTGACTGAGCAAGGAATCGACATGGAAAAGTTCGTTCGTATCGAAAACGTCGGCCAGGTCTTCAAGACCAGGAAAGGTCCGTTCGTGGCGTTGCGCGAGGTCAACCTGACGGTGGCGCGCGGCGAGTTCATCACCCTGATCGGGCACTCGGGTTGCGGCAAGTCGACCTTGCTGAACCTGATCGCCGGTCTGACGCTGCCTACCTCTGGCGTGCTGCTGTGCGCCGAACGCGAGATCAACGGCCCCGGTCCCGATCGCGGCGTGGTGTTCCAGAACCATTCGCTGCTGCCATGGCTGACCTGCGCGCAGAACGTGGAGCTGGGCGTGGAACGCGTGTTCGGTGACAAGGAAAACCGTACCCAGATCCGCGATCGGGTTCGGGCCGCGCTGGAGCTGGTCGGCCTGACGCATGCGGAACACAAGCACCCGCATGAAATTTCTGGCGGCATGAAGCAGCGCGTGGGCATCGCCCGGGCGCTGGCCATCGAACCCAAGGTGCTGTTGATGGACGAGCCCTTCGGCGCGCTGGATGCGCTGACCCGTGCCCATTTGCAGGATGAGCTGCTGAAGATTGTCGCCAAGACGCAGAGCACGGTGATCATGGTGACGCACGATGTCGATGAAGCGGTGCTGCTCTCGGACCGCATCGTCATGCTGACCAACGGCCCGGCCGCCACGATCGGCGAAATCCAGGAAGTGAAACTGGCCCGCCCGCGTGACCGGGTGGCGCTGGCCAATGAGCCGGACTACCACGCGTGCAAGGCGGCGGTGGTCGAATTCCTGTATCGCAAGCAGGCGCATCCGGCCGCGAAAGAAGCGGCTTGACGCGGTGATGTCAAAGCGGCGCAGATCGGAGTAGCATCCGTTCTGCGCCGCTTTATGAGCGCGCTCAAAGATGAACGGCAATCGGTGATTGATCGATTCCCGTTGTGAAGCCATCGTTTTTTCGCGCTTCAGTTGTGCCGGGGCCTCCCCTACTATTCGTGACGAAGTCATGCGATGACATGACCACGATTGGAGACCCGCATGACCCTGACGCGCATTGCCACCGCTTTCGCCGCCGCTGCCCTGGCCACCGCCGCCTTCGGCGCCCGTGCGGACGACTATCCCAGCAAACCCATCCGTCTCGTTGTCGGCTTTACGGCCGGCGGCGGCAGCGACATCATCGCGCGCCTGGTGGCCGCCAAGATGTCCGAAGGCCTGAACCAGCGCGTCGTGGTCGAGAACCGTCCCGGTGCGCTATCGATGATTGCCAGCGAACACGTGGCCAGGTCGGCGCCCGATGGCTACACGGTGCTGCTGGGCGCGACCGGGTCGATGGTCGTCAACCCGGCCGTGTACTCCAACATGCGCTACGACACCGTCAAGGATTTCGTTCCGGTCTCGTTGATCGGCACCCTGCCCCTGGTGCTGGCTGTCAATGCGAACGGCCCGGCCCGCACCGTGCCCGAGCTCATCAACTACGCCAAGGCCAATCCCGGCAAAGCCAACTATTCCTCCGCCGCCGCGCCCTTCCAGCTGGCCGCGGAGCAACTGAACCTGCAGGCCGGCACGGCGTTTCAGAACATCTCGTACAAGGGCAGCACCGACGCCGTCAACGCGGTCATGGGCAACGACGTGCTCGCGACCTTTGCGGATCCGGTGGCGATCACGGCCGGGCTGCAGAGCGGCAAGCTGCGCGCGCTGGCCGTCACGTCGGCCAAGGAAGACCCATCGTTGCCGGGCGTGCCCACCTTCCAGCAACTGGGCATGCAGAACATGGATATGCGCCTGTGGCAGGGGCTGCTGCTTCCCGCCGGCACGCCGCCTGCCATCGTCAAGCGTCTGCAGGATGAAGTCGCTCGCGTGGTCGCGATGCCCGAAGTGCGCACCAAGTTCGTGTCTTTCGGGCTGGAGCCGGTCAGCAATACGTCGGCCGAGTTTTCGCAGCAGATCGTCAACGACCTGGCCCGCTGGAGCGGCATTGCCAAGGCTGCCAACGTCAAGCTGGAAATGTGACGCACGGCATGACCGGTTCCCCCATCGACTTCTTCTTTGATCCCATTTCGCCTTACGGCTATCTGGCGTCCACCCAGATCGAAGCGCTGGCCGCGCGGCATGGCCGGACCGTCGACTGGCGGCCCGTGCTGCTGAGCGTGACGGTGTTGCAGATCATGGGGCTCAAGCCCGTGCCACTGACGCCGCTCAAGGGCGAGTACTCGCGTGACGACAAACACCGCCTGGCGTCGCTGCTTGGCGTGCCCCTCGTCGAGCATGGCCTGGGCGGCGCCGTGTCCCCTATCAAGTCCCTGCGTTTGTTCATGGCCCTGAAGGCGCGCGATCCGGCTCTGGCAGCCCGGTATGCGCGACGGCTTTGCGCGGCGCACTGGGCCGAAAGCCAGGACATCGGCGATGTCGGGGTGCTGCTTCGTGTGGCCGAGTCGGTCGGCGTGGCAGCGGCCGAGGTCCACGACGCGTTGCATGACGAGGCCGTCAACGGCGCGTTACGGACTGCGGTGGATGATGCGGTGGCGCTCGGTGTGTTTGGCGTACCGACCTTTCGGGTCGACGATCAGCTGATCTGGGGCGTGGACCGCCTGTGGATGCTCGAGCACTGGCTCGAGGCGGGCGCCTGGACGCCGCCCCTGGCGGGTGCAGCGCGTCGGTCTGGCTTGACCGCGAATGCCCTGCCTTGCCCAGGATTACCCGATTCCATGGACGGATGACACGATGACGCTTTCCGATACCCTTCTGCAGTTCGCCCGCCTTGATGCCGCGACCCTGCTGCAACACCGCGCCCTGCAACGCGGCGCGCACCCGTTCCTGCACTGGGCGCCGTTCGATGCCGCCGATGCCCGCACCTGGACCTATGCGCAGTTTGCCGACGAGGTCGCACGGGTTGGCGCCGGCTTGCGCGCGCGCGGCGTCCAGCCAGGGCAACGGGTGCTGATGCATCTGGAAAACTGCCCGGAACTGTTGATTACCTACTTTGCCTGCGCGCACATCGGCGCCATTTGCGTGCCGACCAATGCCATGGCGGCGGGCCCGGAACTGACCTATATGGCGGAGCTGACCGAAGCGGTGGGCGCGGTGACGCAACCACGCTTTGCCGCCAAGCTGGCCATTCACTGCCCGAACCTTGCCTGGCTGGCCGTCACGTCCAGCGATGCGGGGCTGCCGTGCGAACCCGGGACGGCGCCGGCGGCCGCCGACAGCTTCGACGCGCTGCGCGTTGCCGAGCCGGCTCCCCTGCGCGCACCGGACGCGTCACAAGCACTGTCTATCCTGTTCACCAGCGGCACCACGTCACGTCCCAAAGGCGTCTTGTGGACGCATGCCAATGCGCTGTGGGCGGCCCGGCTGGGCGCGACGCAGCAAGGCTTTCGCGCCGACGACATCGTGCAGGTCTTCCTGCCGCTGTTCCATGTGGTCGGCCTGTCGTGGTCCGTACTGCCGACACTGTGGGCCGGTGCAACCGTCGTGCTGCAACCCAAATTCTCGGCAACGCACTATTGGCCGACGGCCATGCACTACCGGTCCACCGTGGGATCGCATGTCATCTTCAGCGGCAACGTCCTGGCCGGGCAGCCGGTGCCGTCCGGCCATGCCTTTCGCCAGTGGTGCAACGCGCTGTCCTTGCCGCAACATGAAGCGGCGTTTGGCGTGAAAGTGCAAGGCGCCTGGGGCATGACTGAAATGGTGGCCCAGGGCATCGTGGGCGACCTGTGGGCGCCGCAACGGCCCGGGTCCATCGGCCGTCCGTCGGTCGGCTACGGGATCCGTATCGAAAACGACCGCGGCGATGCATGCCGGCCTGGCGAGACCGGGTCGCTGCTGGTCAACGGTGTGCCAGGCGTGTCGATCTTTGCGGAATACTTCCGCAACCCGCAAGCCACGCGCGATGCCTTCGACGAAGAAGGCTACTTTCGCACGGGCGACAGCGTGATCCTGCACGACGACGGCAGCATCCAATTCAGCGACCGCAACAAGGACCTGATCAAGGTCGGCGGCGAAGGCGTGTCCGCGGCAGAGGTGGAACGCGTCATTGCGGGCGTCGAGGGCGTGGCGCAGGTGGCGGTGGTCAGCCGGCCGGACGCGTCGATGGGCGAAGTTGCGGTGGCCTATGTGATTCCGCGGCCCCACGTTGCGGTCCACGCCGGCCTGGAGGCGCGCATTATCGAAACGTGCCGCAAGGACCTGGCCAAGTTCAAGGTTCCACGCGCCGTCTATTTCGTGGACGACTTTCCGCGCATCAGCGTCGGCAAGATCTCGAAGGTCAAGCTGCGAGAAATGGCGCGGGCAACGGTGGTGGAGCAACGCGACGAACAACCGGTCAGGGTGTGACTCCCGTTGGCCGTCGCTTGCCGGGACTATCGACCCAGCGGCGGTTCGATCCATATGAACTGTTCGCCGCGCTGGATCATGCTGGCAACGTCTTCGGCAGGCACGTCGTAGTCCGAACCCATGAGGCTGGCTTCGCCCGTCTCGCGGATGTGAATGATCGATGGGGGATCGGATTCGATGTAGTACCAGTAATAACCAGGTTTGAGGTCGTGCGCGGGCGTGGTCATGAGCATTCCTTGTAGTGACACATTCCTTGTCGCGGCATGCGCCGTCAGATCTCCAGGCCGCCCTTGCGGCCGTCGATCATATCGACACCATACGCGATGGCGTGGTCTATCGCTTCACGTTCGGTCGGGAAGGCGCCGAACGACGCGAAGCGCTGGGTGCGCGTCTCGTCCACGCCGCGGTACCGCGACAGCAACAACTGCGCGCCAAAGGTGTTGTCAGGCAGCAGTTCGGCGCTGGGAGCAAGGTCGTAGTCGCCGTGCATCACGATGCGGTCCCGGGTCATGGCAGTCTCCAGTCTTAGCGATCACTCGACTATACCGGCTGCCCTGCCGTGCACTCCGTCAGGCGACGCCGAGGCTGTATCCAACTGCGAACACATCGGCGACTCGTTACGCCTTGATGCTCACGCTTGCTCGGGCACCATGGCGGTGACTTCGATCTCGACCTGCGCACGGTCTTCGATCAGGTCGGCCACCTGCACGGCCGTCATGGTCGGAAAGTGCCGGCCGATGATCTCGCGATACGCCTTGCCGATCTCCGGGTAGGCGGCGACGTAGGTCTTCTTGTCCTTGACGTACCAGGTCATCCGGACAATATGTTCGGGGCCAGCCTTGGCCTCGGCCAGCGTGGCAACGATGTTGCGCAGCGCCTGCGCCACCTGGCCAACAAAGTCGTCCGTCTGGAACACGCCATCGGCATCCCAGCCGATCATGCCGCTGACGAACACCATGCGGCCTGACGCGGCCATGCCGTTGGCATAGCCTTTGGGACGGGGCCAGCCTTCAGGCTGAAGAACTTCGATGTGGCTGGAAGGGGTGCTCATGGGAATCCTGATGAAAAGGTGGCGTCTGCGGCGGGACCCGATCCGGTCCCGCCGCGCTTGCGTTCAAGCTGCGGGCGCGGCTGCGTTCACGCCGCAGGCGTAGGCAATGCGCGCAGCAATTCACGCGCGATGATCAGTTGCTGCACTTCGGTCGCGCCCTCGTAGATGCGCAAGGCCCGGATCTCGCGATACAGGCGCTCGACCGGATGGTCGCTGACAACGCCCAGCCCGCCGAACAATTGCACGGCGCCATCGATCACGCGCTGCGCCGTTTCGGTGGCGGTCATCTTGGCCATGGCGGCTTCCTTCGTGACTTTTTGCCCGCGATCACGCATCCAGGCCGCGCGATAGGTCAACAACGCGGCCGCGTCGATCCCGGTTGCCATGTCGGCCAGCTTGGCCTGCGTCAACTGGAAGTCCGCCAGGGTCTGATTGAACATGCGGCGCTGCGTCGCGCGCTGCAGGCCTTCGTCGAGCGCGCGGCGGGCAAACCCCAGGGCCGCAGCCGCCACCGACGTGCGGAATACGTCCAGCGTCGACATGGCGATCTTGAAGCCCTGCCCCGATGCACCGATACGCTGGGACACCGGAACGCGGCACCGGTCGAAACGCAGGCGAGCCAGCGGATGCGGCGCGATGACCTCGATGCGCTCGGCAATGGTCAGGCCGGGCGTGTCCGCAGGCACCAGAAAGGCCGACAGACCCCGCGAACCTGGTGCGTCGCCGGTACGCGCAAACACCACGTAGAAGTCGGCGATTCCGCCATTCGAAATCCAGGTTTTCTCGCCGTTCAGCACATAGTGGTCGCCATCGAGCGTTGCCGCGCAAGACATCGCCGCCACGTCCGATCCTGCGTCCGGCTCCGACAAGGCAAAGGCCGCAATCGCGTTTCCGCTTGCCACCCGGGTCAGCCACTCGGACTTCTGGGCATCGGTGCCGAACAGGCTGATCGCCCCCGACCCGAGGCCCTGCATGGCAAAGGCAAAGTCCGCCAGCCCCGCATGACGGGCCAGCACTTCACGGATCAGGCAGATGGCGCGGGTGTCGATCACGTCCTGGTGACCGCCGTGGGCCTGGCCGCCCACCGCGTGGCCCAGCCAGCCCGCCTCGCCCAACTGGCGCACCAGCGCACGGCAGGCCGCGTCGACATCGCGGCCATGGACCTCGGCAATGTGCTCGGTCGCCCACGCGTCCAGCTGCGTTGCAAGGGCGCGGTGCCGGTCTTCAAAGAACGGCCAATCGAGGTAGGTGGTGTCGGCCATGGGGTCAGTCGCCCTCAAAAACCGGGCGCTGCTTGCCCACAAACGCGTGGTAAGCCCGATGGAAGTCGTTGGTCGCCATGCAGATGGCCTGGGCCTGGGCTTCGGCTTCGATGGCTTCCGACACGCCCATGTTCCATTCCTGTTGCAGCATGCGTTTGGTCATGCCGTGCGCAAACGTGGGCCCGGCGACAAGATCCTTGGCCAGCCGCAGCGCATCGCCGCGCAACACGTCCGGCTCGCACAGGCGGTTGAAGAAGCCCCAGCGCTCGCCTTCGTCGCCGCTGAACGACCGGCCCGTATACAGCAGCTCGGAGGCACGGCCCTGCCCGATCACGCGCGGCAACAAGGCACACGCGCCCATGTCGCAGCCTGCCAGGCCCACACGGGTGAACAGGAAGGCCGTCTTGCTGCGCGCCGTGGCCAGCCGCATGTCGGACGCCAGCGCCAGGATCGCACCCGCCCCGGCACACACGCCATCGACGGCGGCAATGATCGGTTGCGGGCAGGCGCGCATGGCCTTGACCACGTCGCCGGTCATCCGGGTAAAGGCGAGCAAGGACGGCATGTCCAGCTTGGTCAACGGCCCGATGATCTCGTGCACGTCACCACCCGAGCAGAAGTTGTCCCCTGCCCCGTGGATCACCACCGCGTGCACGTCTTCGGCGTAGGCCAGCGCCAGGAACAGGTCGCGCAATTCGGCGTACGAGTCGAAGGTCAGCGGATTCTTGCGTTCGGGACGGTTCAACGTCAGGGTGGCGATACCGTCAGCCACTTCGAACAACACATGCTTCGCGGCATAGTCGGCCAAGGTCGTTGGCGCGCCGTGCAGCCGGCGGTTTTCACCCGGTAGGTAACGCATGGTCAGCTCCGTACGCTCGCCTGCTCGCGGCGTGCAAAAAAGTCGTTGAATCAGATAGTGGGTCGGGCTTGCGTGAAACAGGTACAGCCGTCTTCGGGGGTGCTCATGCTGCCGGCGGCGCTGTCAGGCTGCCCTTCAATGTCGACAGCAGGTCGATCAACTGCGTTTTTGCGTCGGGCGGCAGCCCCGAGAACAGCTCGGCAATCCACTCTTCGTGCACCTGCGCCATGCGCGCGAACGCGCGGCGTCCAGCGGGCGTCAGCTTCACGATGAAGGCGCGGCGATCATCGGGCGCAGGCTCGCGGACCACCAGGTTCTCGGCCACCAGCTGGTCGGTAATGCCGGTGACGTTGCCGCCGGTCACCATCATGCGTTTGGACAGCTCGCCCATACGCAGCCCTTCCGGCTGCCGCTCCAGCTGCGCCATCAGGTCGAAACGCGGCAAGGTGATGCCGAACTCGGCCCGCAACCGCGACCGGATTTCGTTTTCGACGCGGTTGGTGCACGAAAGCATGCGCAACCACAGCACCAGCGATTGATGGTGCCCGCCGGTGATCCGGGTTTCAAGGTCGAGCACCGGGGCGGCTTCAGGCGCCGTGGCTTGACCGCGCGCAGCCGCCGTTGCGGACGTGCTTGCCGCCGACGCGCTTCTGCCCGAGGCGTTGGCGGTCGAACGGCTGGAGGTGGCGAGCGCGGGCTCGTCGGTCTTGCGCGTCATCTGGAGGGGTTCCTACATCACTTCGCCGCCGGCCACGGCCAGCGACTGTCCATTGATGGCGTCCGAGCCTGGCATGCACAGCCACAGCACGGCGTTGGCCACTTCGTCCGGCTTGACCAGCCGTTTCTGCGGATTGAGCGACGCCAGTTCGCGCTGCACCTGCGCCGCGTCACGGCCCGTCTTGGCGACAATGTTGTCGACCGCGTCGGCCAGCAGGTCGGTCTCGGTAAAGCCCGGGCACACCGCATTGACTGTCACGCCCTTGGTTGCGACCTCGAGGGCCACGGACCGCGTCAGCCCGATCACGCCGTGCTTCGAGGCGCAGTAGGCCGACGTATAGCCATAACCAGTGAGACCCGCCGTGCTGGCGATGTTGACGATGCGACCCCACCCGGCGTCGACCATGCCGGGCAAGGCGGCCCGCATGCAGAAGAACGAGCCCGACAGGTTGACGTTGAGCATCTGGTGCCACAAGGCATCGTCGGTGCGCGCCAACGGGGCGGATTCGGCCTGCCCCGCGTTATTCACCAGGATGTCGATGACACCGGCGCGGGTGCGCGCGTCGGCAAAGCCAGCCTGCACGGATACGGAATTCGCGACATCCATCACGACGTAGCCGACGGTGGCCGCGCGCTGGGTGCCGTTCGCAGGCGCCGCGGGTCGACTTGCTTCCAGTTCTGCCACGGCGGCCTGCAATGCATCGGCATGCCGGCCGGCGATCGTGACGGATGCGCCTTGCGCGACAAGCGTCCGCGCAATGGAAGCGCCGATCCCGCGCGCCCCGCCCGTCACGACGGCATGCCGGCCGGCGAGCGGGAGCCTTGCGGCCGTGTGGGTACCCGGGGCGGGGGCCCAACCTGCAGCCGCGGCCGGGGCCGGGGCCGAGTCCGGGGCCTGACCCGACACTGGCGCGGAAGCCGTTGACGTCGTCATCGGCGCGGTCACTCGGCCAGCAACCGCGCAGCGATCTGCTGCGGGGTCAGGCCGGCGCTCTGGGCGGCGACCTGCTTTTCGCGTTCCAGGTTGCGCTCGAGCTGTTGCTTGCCGGCGTAGTACTGCTTGGGCCAGCCCACGTTGTCGAAGTGGCCGAGCTTGGCCGCTTCATGCTGCGTCCAGGCCGGATCGGCCAGATGCGGACGCGCCAACGCGCACAGATCGGCTCGGCCGGCGGCAATGATGCTGTTGACGTGGTCAGCTTCGAAGATGGCCCCCACGGCGATGGTCGGAATGCCGACCTCATTGCGGATGCGGTCAGAAAACGGCGTCTGGAACATCCGGCCGTACACCGGCTTTTCAAGCTTGGTGACCTGCCCCGACGAGCAATCGAGCATGTCGGCGCCGGCCTCCTTGAACAGGCGGGCGATGGCGACTGCGTCGTCGGGCGTGATGCCGCCGTCGGCCCAGTCATGCGCCGAGATCCGCACACTGATCGGCTTGTCGGCCGGCCAGACGTCGCGGATGGCGGCGAACACTTCCAGCGGATAGCGGCAGCGGTTTTCCAGCGAGCCGCCGTATTCGTCATCGCGCTGATTGGTCAGCGGTGAAATGAAGCTGGACAGCAGGTACCCGTGCGCGCAGTGCAATTCGAGCCAGTCGAACCCGGCTTCGGCGGCGGCGATGGTGGACCGGACGAAGTCAGCCTTGATCCGGGCGAGATCCCCGCGGTTGGCCGCAAACGCGACCTGCGACACGCCTTCCAGGTACTGCGTTTCGGACGCCGACACAAGCGGCCAGTTACCCGTCACGAGCGGCTTGTCGGTCCCTTCCCAGGCAACCCGCGTCGATCCCTTCGCACCAGCGTGGCCCAGCTGCACGGCCATCTTGGCCTGCGTATTGGCATGCACGAAGTCGACAATCCGCTTCCATGCCGCCGTATGTTCCGGCGTGTACAACCCCGGACATCCAGGAGTAATGCGCGCGTCGGCCGATACGCAGGTCATTTCCGCAAAGACCAGCCCCGCGCCGCCCATGGCGCGACTGCCCAGGTGCACCAGGTGGTAGTCGCCCGGCACGCCGTCCTTGGCGGAATACTGCGCCATGGGCGACACGACGATACGGTTCGGCAGCACGGTGTCGCGCAGCTTGAACGGCGTAAGCATCGGCGGCGGAGCGACCTCGCCCGCCGGTTTGGGCAGACCCGCCTGACGATAGGCGCGGTCGGCAATCCACTGCTCGTAGCGCGCCACATAGGCCGGGTCGCGCACGCGCAGGTTGTCGTGCGACAGCCGCTGGCTGCGGGTCAGCATCGAATACGCAAACTGTTCGGGATCGAGGCCGACGTACCGGTCGACGTGTTCGAACCATTCCATGGAATTGCGCGCCGCGCTCTGGATCTTGAGCACTTCGATGGAACGGCTGGCTTCGTAATTGGCCAGGATGTTTTCGAGATTGCCGTCGCCCTGCCGATCGAAACACTGAGCAAGTTCGATGGCGTCTTCAAGCGCGAGCTTGGTGCCGGAGCCGATGGAGAAGTGCGCGGTGTGCGCGGCGTCGCCCATCAGGACGACCGGGACCTTCTTGTCACCGAAGGTGTTCCAGTGCACCCAGGACCCGCACACGATGCGCGGGAAGCGGATCCAGTTGGCAGAACCGCGCAAGTGCGGCGAGTTGCTGAGCAGCGGCTGGCCATCGAGATACTTGGCAAACAGCTTCTCGCAGAACGCGATGGCGTCGGCCTGGCTCATGGTGTCGAGCCCGGCACGCTGCCAGACGTCGTCAGGCGTTTCGATGATGAAGGTCGAGGTGTCGCCGTCGTACTGATAGGCGTGCGCCTGGAACCAGCCATGCTCGGTTTCTTCGAACGCGAACGTGAAGGCGGGAAACAGCTTCTTGGTGCCCAGCCACACGAAGCGACAGTAGCGGCTTTCGATATCGGGCTGGAAGGTATCCTGATAACGGGTGCGCACGCGGCTGTTCAGACCGTCGCTGGCGACCACCAGGTCGGCGTCATAGCGCGCCGCGATTTCCTGGTCATCGAGCACGTCGGTCTCGAACACCAACTGCACGCCAAGCGCTTCGCAGCGCGCCTGCAGGATGTTCAGGAGCCGCTTGCGGCCAATGCCGCAGAAGCCGTGGCCGCCCGACGTGATCGTATGGCCCTTGAAGTGGACGTCGATGTCGTCCCAGTGATTGAAGGACTGCAGGATGCTGCGCGCGGTGGTCTCATCGGCATTGACGAGGTTGCCCAGCGTCTGGTCGGAGAACACCACGCCCCACCCGAAGGTGTCATAGGGACGATTGCGTTCGATCACGACCACCTGATGACCGGGATTGCGCTGCTTCATCAGCAAGGCGAAGTACAAGCCTGCCGGGCCACCACCGATACATACGATATTCATCGCCCCTCCGTTGGCCAGGGACCGGATTGGTCCACCTGCCGCTGCGCTGCGTCCTAACCCTGGACAGAACGTCGACTAAGCTCGTCGACAAAACTATTTGACACTTAAAGTAATTTGCCGTCAACCCCTTGCGTTGACCCGCTGGCGTCACCCCTTAGCCGATGGCCTTGCGGCTATTTCCAGGCTCCCCGCAGCCGGCTTGCGATATCGATTTTGGCCGCTTCGGGCGTCAGTCCCCGTTCGGCCAGGCCGGCCGGCTGCGGCGGCTTGGGCATCCGTTCGAACAGCTTGAGCAGCGTATCCGGTATGAAGCGGGTGCGGGACCCGTAGACGTGCCGATCGCCCATGCCGGTCTGCTGCGTGACATAGAAGCGTTGGGGCACGATCAGCTGCAACTGTTCCTTGGCCCGCGTCATGGCCACGTACAGCAGACGGCGTTCTTCTTCGATGTCTTCCTTGGTGCCGGTGCTCATGTCGGACGGAATGCAGCCGTCCACCACGTTCAGCACGTAAACGACCTTCCATTCCTGCCCTTTGGCGGAATGAATGGTGGAAAGGATCATGTAGTCCTCGTCCTGCAGCGGCGCGCCGGATTCTGCGCTCGTGGCGTCCGGGGGGTCCAGCGTCAGTTCCGTCAGAAATTTTTCACGCGATGGGTAGCTGGCGGCGATGCGTGCCAGCTGGTCGAGGTCGCCCCGGCGCACCGCCGCGTCTTCATGCAGCCGTTCAAGGTGGGGGGTGTACCACTGGATGGCCAGTTCCAGATCCGCCGGCCAGCTGGCGCCTGCGCCGGCGATTGCTTCGTAGGTCTGGCTGAACGCCCGCCAGTCTTCCTGCGCCGCGGCCCCCGGCTGGAACGCCTGCATGGCCGCGAGGGGGTCCGGTGCGCCTGCCATCGCGTCGAGCACCCTGCCCGCCGACACCGGCCCGATGCCCGGGATCAATTGCGCGACCCGAAAGCCGGACAGCCGGCCGCGGGGGTTCTGCGCCCACCGCAATACCGACAGCACATCCTTGATGTGGGACGCTTCCAGAAACTTGAGCCCGCCAAACTTGACGAAGGGGATGTTCCGCCGCGTCAGCTCCAGTTCCAGCATGGCGCTGTGGCTGGACGTCCGGAACAGGACTGCCTGGGCCGTGAGCTTGATGCCTGCCTCGCGGTTTTCGAGCACCTTGTCGGCGATCCACCGGGCCTGGCCGGCATCGTCGGTGACGGTGACCAGCAGTGGCCGCTGCGACGAGGCGCGATCCGTCCAGAGCTGTTTGGCGTAACGTTCCGTGGACTGCTGGATCACCGCGTTGGAGGCATCCAGGATGGGCTGGGTCGACCGGTAGTTGCGTTCGAGGGTAACGACATGGGCCGGTTCGGCAAACTGGGCCGGGAAGTCCAGGATGTTGCGGATGGTGGCCGCGCGAAAGGAATAGATGGACTGCGCGTCGTCACCGACCACCGTGAGCCCCTGCCCCGTCGGCTTCATGGCAAGCAGGATGGCTGCCTGCAGCCGGTTGGTGTCCTGGTATTCGTCGACCAGCACATGGTCGAACGATCCACCCACCTCGGCGGCCAGCCCGGGGTCGGTCATCATTTCGGACCAATACAGCAGCAGGTCGTCGTAGTCGAGCACGTGCTGGTCCTGCTTGGCCTGCACATAGGCGCCAAACAGCTGCCTGAGCTGCGCTTCCCAGGCCGAGCACCACGGAAAGGCGCTTTGCAGCACCTGCGTCAGCGGCGCCTGGCTGTTGACGACCCGCGAATAGATGGCCAGGCAGGTGCCCTTGAGCGGAAACCGGGTTTGCGCCGACGAAAAGCCGAGTTCATGACGCACGATCCCGATCATGTCTTCGGAGTCGCCCCGGTCGTGGATCGTGAAGGATTCGGCCAGGCCGATGCGACCGGCGTATTCGCGCAGCAGGCGGGCGCCGACGCCGTGGAAGGTGCCCGCCCAGGGCAAGGCTGGAGCGACGCCACTGCGCAGCTTGAGCACCTTCTGCAATACCCGCCCCACCCGACGTTCCATTTCGACCGCCGCCCGGCGCGAAAACGTGAGCAACAGAATGCGATGGGGGTCGGCGCCATTGAGCACCAGATGCGCCACCCGGTGCGCCAGCGTATTGGTCTTGCCCGACCCGGCCCCCGCGATGACGAGCAAGGCAGGCGACGGCACCGCGGTGCCGACGCCATATTCGACCGCTTCACGCTGCTGCGCATTCAGGTCGGCCAGGTAGTCCGGCGCGGACGGGGACGCCAAGGCGTCCGGTCCACGGCGTTCAGGCAAGGCAGAAGGGGGAATGGGAGAAGCTTCCATGGCACTCATCTTCAGATCATGAAGGGCATGATACTGTATATTCATACAGTCTTACTGGCCAGAAACGTCCCACCATGCCCTGTGACATCCACGTAGGAACCGCGTCGTGGACCGACCCGACCCTGCTGGCGTGCGGTCGATTCTATCCGCCCGATGCCACCACGCCCGAACGCCGGCTGCGCCACTACGCGTCCCGTTTTTCGTTCGTCGAGGTCGACGCAAGTTACTACCGCCTGCCGGACCCCGCCACGACGCACCGGTGGACACAGCGCACGCCTGACCATTTCTTGTTCAACGTGAAAGCCTTCCGGCTGTTCACCGGGCACCCGACGCCGCGTGATGCCTTTCCCAGCGATCTGCGGCGCGCGCTGCCAGAGGGCGACACTGCCGCTGTGTATTACCGCGATGTCCCGGAAGAAATCCGCGCCGAGCTGTGGCGCCGGTTCACCATCGCGGTCGAACCCCTGCGCATGGCCGGCAAGCTGGGCGCCCTGCACTTCCAGTTCCCGCCCTGGGTTCGCCGCAACACCCGCAGCATCCGCCATGTCGAGCGCTGCGCCTTTCTGGCGCAGGAACACACGCTGGCCGTGGAATTTCGCGACGCCAGCTGGTTCGAGGGGGAAGCGGCAGCGCAGACCCTGGCCTGGGAACGGGAGCTTGGCGCGGCGCATGTCGTGGTCGACAGCCCCGTCGGCGTACCGAATACCGCTCCGGCTGTGTGGGAAACGACGCATCCGGAACTGGCCGTGGTGCGTCTGCACGGACGCAACGCCGCGGCGTGGAACACGCAGACCTCGGCCTCTTCCGGCCGGTTCATGTACGAGTACAGCCCCGAGGAACTTGACGAGCTTGCGCGCCGGATCGCCAGGTTGTCCAAGACGATGCGTGACACCCACGTGGTGCTCAATACCAATTTCGAGGACCAGGGGATGCGCAATGCCGCAAACCTGAAATCCAGGATTGCTACACTGCAGCAATGACTTTAAAGGAGCTTCCTGTGCGCAAGACTTTTATCGGTGGTACCCGGCACGGCGAACCGGTTCCTGATTCGGACGAAGACCGCATCGTCGCCATCAACGACGGCACGGTGTATGTGCGTCGCGAACTCGAGAAAACCGAGGCAACAGGCGAGGCCAAGCGGCTGGAATTCTTTGTCTACGAGCCCCTGAGCGCCAGCGAAGCGCTGGAACAGGCCGAACCCTACTGGGACGGCCCCGCTCCACAAATGTAAGACGGCAGACGCGCCGGCCCTGCCCGGCGCGCAGCCTGCTGGCTGTCAGGCGTACCGGCCTGCCGTCCCTTATCGGCAGGCTCTGCCAGCCTTTCCCGTCGCGCTTCAGCGTGCTTCGCGCACCCGGCGCACGTCGCTCAGCGACACGCCCCCCGCGGCATTTCCCCAGCTGTTCCGAATATAGGACACCACCGCTGCGACGTCCTGGTCCTTCAACGCCTGGCCAAAGGGCGGCATGCCATGGGGTTGCGGATGGCCAGCAGTAGAGGGTGAAAACCCGCCGCGCAGCACCAGCTTGATGGCATTGACCGCATCCGGCGCCGTGACCGACAGATTGCCTGCCAGAGGCGGCCACGCCGGATACACGCCTTCGCCGGACGCCTTGTGACACTGCGTGCACTGGGCTTCATAGATGCCGCGGCCGGTTTCCATGACCGTGGATGACGGTGCAGTACCCACGGCGCGTGCATCCACGCCCTGGGCCGCCAAGGATTTCAGGTAGGCCGCCATGGCCTTGGCATCATCATCGCGCACGTATTGAAGGCCGACATGCACAGCTTCCGCCATGGGTCCCGCAGCTGACCCGCGGCGCGAGATTCCCGTCTGCAGCAACTCGGCGATGTCTTCGGCGGACCACTTGCCCAGCCCCGTGACGGCGTCGCCCGACAGTGGCGGCGCATACCAGCTCTGGCCCGGGATGAGGGCGCCGGACAGGCTGGCATCCCGTTGCAGGGCGCCAAGCCGGTTGCGCGGCGTATGGCACTCGGCGCAGTGGCCGATACCATCGACCAGATACCGGCCGCGCAGCAGTTGCGCATCCGTGGCGGCCCCGCCTGCAACCTCCTTGTTCCCGCCCTCGCCCCGTTCCGCCTTGGCCGCATCACTGCCCGGTCGGAAGTACAAGGCGCGCCAGACGGCGACCAGCTCGCGCTGGTTGTACGGAAAAGCCAGTTCATGGTCGCGGTTCGGCTGCCTGACCGGGGCCAGCGACCGCAAATACGCGAACAGCGCATCGGCATCGTCGCGACTGACCTGCGTATAGGTGGCGTACGGAAAGGCCGGATAGAGCAACTGCCCGTCGGGGCCCTTGCCGTTGTGCAGCGCGCGCCAGAAATCGTCGGCTGACCATTTGCCCAAGCCGGTGTCGGCATCGGACGTCAGGTTCGGACCGTAAAAGGTACCGAAAGGCGTGGGCAAGGCCCGGCCGCCTGCGTACGGGGTCCCCCCGACAGCCGTATGGCAACCCATGCAATTGCCGACCAGCGCCAGGTAACGACCCTGCTCGATCCGCGCGGCATCGGTCACCGTCGACGCGACCGTGCGGGTCGCCTGGCTCTCGTCCTCGCGATGTCCCATGAACATCAGCGCCGCGAAGCCCACCCCCACGGCGATCAGCACCCCGCCGCCGATCCACGCCAGCCGACGGCCAGTGCCCCGCCCGGTCCGCCCTGCAGACGCGCCCTTGGTTTCGCCACGCCCGATCATGACGCACCTCCGGTGGTCGCCTGGCTTCCGCATTCCAATGGCAGCGGCGCTGGCAAGGACGCCGCAGGAAGTCCTTCGCCCGGTGGCTGCTGCGACAGCCACGCGGCCACGGCGCTGATGTCGTCCGGCGTCATGCGGCGCGCGATGTCGGCCATGCAGTCCGGGGCCGACGCCTTGCGCAGGCCGTTGGTCCATGCGCCGAACTGGGAACTGATGTAATCGTGCGGCACGCCCAGCAACCCGGGTATCGCCGGCAGCACACCAGTCAGCGCACTGCCGTGGCAGGCGGCGCAGGCAGGGACCTTGCGCGAGGGGTCACCCGTCATCGCCAGGGTCTTGCCACGTTCCAGCGCAGCCGCCGACGCCCGGCTGCGTGCCGAGGCTTCGTAGGGCGGATGCTGGTCGGCAAACCAGCCAGCGATCGACTTCAGGTAATCGTCGGACAGGTTTTCCAGCAGGCCCTGCATGGGCGGATACTGCCGCCGTCCATCGCGAAAATGCCGCAGCTGGTTATAGAGATAGTCGGCGGGCTTGCCGGCGATGCGTGGGTAGTAGCCATCCGGGCCGGCCTTGCCCTGGGCGCCGTGACAGGCGGTACAGGCCGCGAGCCGCGCGCCCATGCTGTCGGGGGGATAGACCTGCGGCTCGCCGTCGGCAGCTGCCGTCAGCGATGACGCGCAGAACAGGCTCGCGCCCAGCGCGGCGGCGGCAAATGAACGGAATGACAATCTGGGCATGGCTGGTGACACCGCAAAGACCGGCCGAAGCCGGCGCGCGTTCCGGACAACAATCGTCCGCGCGACTGGGAAAAGGCACAGCCCGACGGATGGGCATGTGGCAGGCACCGCACGCACCAACCGGTGGCGCGTGCCCGCCGATTCTACCAAGTCCCCCGCCTAGCGATCGGTGTCAGGGTCGTCGTCGGGCGCAACCTTCCCGACCGCGATCCGATCCGCCACTGTCACCATGACTTCGGCAAACTGCGGTTGCGACACGGGCACGCGATGGCTCATGGTGCGAAGGATATCCACCAGCAGCGCCCGGGTATCTTCCGGATCCGCGTGTTTCCAGCTACGGAAATGGGCGAGCGCATCCTGCACCACCTTGTCGGTGTCACGTTCGACCGCGGTCCCCTGGATGGCGCCTGCCTGGATGCGCGTGGCCAGCGCCATGGTGCGCTGGACGATCATGTTGACGGCGGACTCGTCGATGGCAGGCATTCAGTAGGCGCCCATGAAGTCGCGCTTGCCGACATCCAGGCCGTTGTGCCGCAGGATGTCATAGGCCGTCGTGACATGGAAGAAGAACTGCGGCATTCCATAGCTGAGCAGATACGCCGTCCCCAGGAACTGGCGCGCCTTGGGCGTGTTGGGCCGCAGCACGATCTCGCGCTCAGTGCCCGCGTCGATGGCCGCTGCGTCCAGCGACTGGATGAAGTCGCGCGTTGATGCCAGCAGGCCGCGCAGTTCTGCAAATGACGAATGTGCATCCGGGACCGAGGGCACCTCGACACCCGCCAGCCGGGCGCACACGCCCCGTGCGAAGTCGCACGCGATCTGCACCTGGCGAACCAGAGGCAGCATGTCGGGGAACAGGCGCGCCTGAAGCAGCGCCGCCGGTTCGATATTCCGGCTGGTTGCGTAGGCGTCGGCCTTGGCAAGGATGGCGGCAAGGCTGTCCAGCATCTGGACGAAAACCGGAACGGACGCAGTGTGCAAAGAGAGGGCCATGGGGCGCTCCAGCAGAAGGAAGCCGCGATTATAGAACCCGGGCGCAAGGGCACAGAAGTTGCTGTTTTGGGATGTCGACGCGCATCGATACCCGATCGCATCTTCTTACTGGAGCCCCTCATGCCCGAAGCCCGCACCCTCAAGAAAGCCAAGGAAGACAAACGCGCCGGGAAGTCCGCCTCGACCCAGGCCGGTGAGTTCGTGAAGGAACAGATCGACAAGGTACGTGCCGGCAGTCATGGCGTGCGCTCGAGCAGGCAGGCCGTGGCGATCGGACTGTCGGAAGCGCGTCGGGCCGGTGTGAAGCTGGATCCGCCTGCCGAGAAATCGTCGAAGGCGTCGACGCGCAAGCACGCCGAAAAGGATCTGGAAGCCGGCAAGGCGCCCAGGAAAGCGCCGTCCAAGACCCGATCCGAAGCGACCAAGACCGCATTGAAGCGCGAGTCGAAGGAAGGCGCATCGACCAAGGCGCTGTCATCTCAGGCCAAGAAGGCGGCCAGCCAGCGCACGTCGGGCGACCGGTCGGCGGCGGCGAAAAAAGCCGCCGAGACCAAGGGTGCGGCGGGCCGTTCCGCGGCGGCCAAGAAGGCGGCCGAAACGCGCGCCAGGAACCGCAAGGCGGCCAGCTGACGGCACCGCCCTGACCCACGCGAGCCAGCGCGGCGCGCGCGCCGCATCGCGCCGGCATTTCGTGCACGGGCCCGTTCCGCCGATAATGGCGGCTGCAAAGATTGCGGCATGCCGCTGCAATCGTCCAAACGATCAAGGCTGGAATGATGAAGTCAGGAATGGTGCTGGCGGGCGTGCTGCTCGTCGCGGCGGGATGCGCGTCGAACGATTACGTGTGGCGCAAGGAAGGCGTGAGCGCTAGCCGCGTCGACGCTGATCGCGCTGCGTGCCAGCAGGCATCGAACATGTCGCGCGGATCGTTCGAGGCGTCGAACCGGGGCCAGGTCGGGCCGGGTGTCGATGCGGCCATGCGCCGGTCTGACCAGAGCATGACGTGCATGCGCGACCGCGGCTATGAGCTGGTGCCTGCGCGCTAGTCGGACGAAGACCGCAGGACGCCGACCGCAAGACGATGACCGCAGGACGGCGACCACAGGACGACGGCCCGTCACACCTGTCAGTGCATCCACGGCCCGCCGTCGGGCACGATGACTACGCGCGACACGGACGAAATGGCGACGCGATATTCGTCCGCCGTCAGGGGCAGTCCGTGATCCGTCGCAAGCATGGCCATCCGGTCGGCCACATGGGCCGACGAGGCGGACAGAATCACGGTCACACGTTCGCGCAGGTCGGTATCGATCACCGCGCGTTCCAGCAGGGTCTTGAGATTGTCGGGGGGCACCGTCGCTTCCTGGCTAAGGCAGTACGACAGATATTCTACGTATGCCCGCGAGCGTTGACTTGACTTCGTGTGTCATTCATCCGACATCCCGTCTCGGCGATGGATGAGGGAGGGATGACTGAGCCCTCAACACCGTATCAGCGGGCGGTGCGCGCCGCAGCGCGCTCGCGATCGGCCCATGCCGTCAGGACTTCCGCGCCGGTCTCGGTCACCAGCACCGTGTGCTGGGCCTGCGCCGACAGCTCGCCATCCGACGTCACCACTTCGACCGCGTCACCCACGTTCTCGACGTCGGGCCCGCCTGCGTTCAGCATCGGCTCGATCGTGAACACCATGCCTTTTTTGAGCCACAGGCCCGAGCCCAGCCGCCCATGATGGGCGACCTCGGGTTCTTCGTGGTATCCGCGGCCGATGCCGTGGCCGCAATACTCCCGCACCACCGAAAAGCCTGCCGCCTTGGCCACGCGTTCGATGGCGTGACCGATATCGCCCAGCCGCGCGCCTTCGCGCACGATGGCAATCGCAGCCGCCAGGGCGGCCTCGGTCGCCGTCACGAGCCGCTTGGCGGCCGCGTCGGGCTTGCCAACCAGGAAGGTGCGCGTCGTGGCGCCGAACCAGCTGTTCTTGATCAGCGCGACTTCGATGCCGACGATATCACCGTCTCGCAGTACGTCTGTCTCGCTAGGCACGCCGTTCCAGACGACGCCGTTGATGGACGTGCCCAAGGTCCGCTCAAAGCCGCGATACCCTGCCTTGCCGGGCACGGCATTGAGCCGCGTCACGATGTAGTCGTGGGCGCGCTCATCCAGCTCCGCGGTCGAAACCCCCGGCACGACCAAAGGACGCAGCATGTCCAGCACCTCGGCCGCCAGCCGGCCGGCCAGGCGCATCTTTTCGATCTGTGCTTTCGTCTTGATATCGATGCTCATGGCGTTCTCGGACTTGGGTTCATGTCAGGCTGGGGGCAGCCCCATTGCAGAAATGGGGCCCCATCTTTGCGGCTGAAAACAAAACGGGCGCCTTATCGGCGCCCGTCTCGGTCAACGTTGCCGCGACTGGCGCAACGCTTGGTATTGCAGTAACTACAATGCTGACAACAAATTCTGGTGCGCCCGGCAGGATTCGAACCCACGACCCCTTGGTTCGTAGCCAAGTACTCTATCCAACTGAGCTACGGGCGCTGTGTAGCGAGGCGTGTTTATAACACGGATATTGCGGCGACTTCAAATTCACCTAGTCGACCGGGCTTCCGGTTGCAAACCGCCCAACGCATACGCTAATACGTTTACTGACGCGTTCCGATTCGGTCGGGACGCTAAATCAAAACGGCCTGAAAGCGTTGGCTTTCAGACCGTTTCAAGCCGGTGTTTGCACATCGACTTTGTTCTGGTGCGCCCGGCAGGATTCGAACCCACGACCCCTTGGTTCGTAGCCAAGTACTCTATCCAACTGAGCTACGGGCGCTGCAAAGAAACGAAAGTATAGCAACAAAATCTGCTGTCGCGCAAATCAGTGCGTTTTTCGCATCGAGGGGCGCGCAAGCCCCTACCGGCCGCGGCGCGCCGTATCGCCTGGCGCCTGCGTGCCCACGGCGTCGAGCTTGGCTTGCTGCTCTTCCAGCGCGCGGATCTGCCGCTGCAGGGTCGTAAGTTGTTCGCGCGCCTGCTGGCGATCATTGGCCAGCGCGGCGGCTTCGGCACGGGCCTGGTCCTGGCGCGCGGCAACCTGCTGTTCCTGCTGACGCTGCACATTCAGGTCATTCTGCAACGCAGTCAGGCGGCTTTCATTGACCGATATCAGCTTTTCGGTGCTGGCCCGTTCGGCGTCGAGCTTGATGCGGCGAATATCGACATCGGCCAGCTGCACGGTCTGGTCCACGAAGTTGCGATACAGCTGCTCGGCCTGCTGCTCGGACGTCGTCTTGACCACGCGCCAGAAGTTCTTCTGCTGGAACATGGCCACGTAGTACACGAGGTCTTCGGCGCGGAACAACAGGCTCGCGCCGTAGTTGCCGTTGTAGGTGGTGCGCAGCTCGTTCAGGCCGCGGGCCTGGATCAGGCCCTGCAATTCGGCGATCGTGCTGTTGGCGGCCGGGCTGTTGTCGGGTTGCGTTGGTGCGCTTTGCGATACCGGCGCGCCTTGCGCGACGACGGGACGGACGGTGGACCCGGAGGACATGATGCCCTGCGCCGCGGCTCCCGCCGACATGCCCGACATCAGCACGGCGATGCCCACGCGTTGGATCATGCTGCGGCTTTTGAGTGTCATTCCAGCCTTCCTTGCTTGTGATTGTCTGAGGCTTGCGATCATCGTACTAACCATGTAATGGACGGCGCCCCGAGGCGCCGCGAGTGTTTGGGTTCAATCGAATTCTCCGGCGACCTCGGCCTCCTGGCCGACGATCTGATACTTGCGCATCTTTTCCCACAGCACCTTGCGGCTGATGCCGAGGAAGGAAGCGGTGTCCTGCCGGCGCCAGCCATTGGCATCCAGGGCCACGACGATCCGGTTGCGCTCGGCAATGTCCTGCGGATTGCGCTCGCTGGCCGGCGTCATGCGGTCGGCGCGGTCTTCCAGCGACGAGAAAATGCGGCCGATGCGCGCCCGGTCCCAGGCACGGAACTGCCGCACGGTAATGCCGACGCGCTCGGCAATGTTGCGCAATTCGCGGATGTTTCCGGTGAACCGGGTCTGCGCGATCATCGTGGCCAGCCAGTCCGGCACGTCCACGTCCTGGTCCGGAAGAATCTGGCCCAGAAAGGCTTTGAAGATCGCGATCTTGTCGATGGCGCCCCGCTCTTCCAGGCTTGGCACCATCAGTTCGATCACGGCCAGCCGGTAGTACAAGTCGGCGCGGAACAGTTCCTGCCGCACCAGGTCGCGCAAGGGCCGGTTGGTGGCGGCCACCAGGCGGAAATTGACCGGGATCTCATTCGTGGACCCCAGGCGCGTCACCATGTTCTGTTCAAGCACGCGCAGCAGCTTGACCTGCTGGTACAGCGGCAGGTCGCCGATTTCATCCAGGAACAAGGTGCCTTCGTGGGCCTGCTCGAAATAGCCCTTGTGCGCGAACGCGGCGCCGGTGAAGGCGCCCTTGGCATGGCCAAAGAAATGCGACTCGAACAGGCCATCGGGGATTGCGCCGCAGTTGACTGCAACGAAAGGACCGCGGCCATAGCGCCGGTGGCGCTCGTGCAGCAGCCGCGCGACGCGTTCCTTGCCGGTACCGGTTTCGCCGCGAATCAGCACGTTTGAATCGCAGTCGGCAAACGCATCGACCTCGGCCAGGAACAACTGCATGCAGGCAGATGAGGCGATCAGCGGGTCGGCCGCGGGCGCCGGGCGCGTGCTTTCCCGCACGACCCCGGCCAGTTTGAAGACCAGGGCACGCAGTTCCGCAGGCGTGAAGTCGGGCGTCAGAATGTTGGAATATTCCGGGGGATAGACGCTCGGGTCATTGCCCCGCGACTCGGCCGCGACCCAGATCACGGGCATGCCATGGCGCGCCTGCCAGTCGCGCGCATTGAAACTCGGCCGCTCGATCACGGTGACCGAAATCACGGCGATCGACGTGCGGGCCTGCAACATGTCGCTCGACACGGCAATTGCGTCCGCGCGGATCACGTCGACATTCAACGCAGCCAGGGCGCGCGCGACCCGCTCGGCAATATCCGATCTGCCTTCCCATACATAGACGTCCAGGTCGTCCTGTTGCGCTCGGTGGTTTTTCATGATGCTGCGCGCGTTCTCCTGGTCCATGCACCGGCGGTCATCAATAGACCAGCCGGGCGTTGCTGCAGCTCAACGACATCAGCTTGACGTCGGTCACGCCAAGGTCGATGCCGAGCACGTTGAGCAATACATTTGACAGTGCACTGCCCACCGCGTTGAGCGTCGGCTTGAGCAGTTCGATGGCGGGTTTGAGCAGCGCCTGCAGCAAGTTCTGCTGGGTCGTGCTGCCGGTGCCGCCCAACAGTCCGGACACCAGGTCACCCACGCCGGTCAGCAGACCGGGGATGACGCCGTTGCTCGCGGTGGTCTGCAGGCTGGCGATCAAGGCATTGCGTTTGCAGGTGTTGTCGCAGCTGCCGATCAGGGGCGTGACCTGCGCCTTCCACACGTCCGGCATCGCGCAGGTCAGCACGCCGATCAGGCACGGGCGGCCCCAGGTCACGCCGTCGGCGATCATGCGTGCCGCGATGGTGGTCGCGTTGTAGCCGTATCGGGTCAGGTATCTGTCGGCGACGTCGGCCGCCGTGGCGGGCGTCATTCCGGCGATCGATCCACCGGTGCCGGCCGACGAAGGTTGCGCAAGGATCAGACCCAAGGTCTGGTTGATCAGTGACGACACCGTGTCGCCGATTGCCAGCGGGTTGCCTCCGGTGGATCGGGTCTGACCCACCGACAGCGTGACCGGTGTCGTCGGTGTGGTCAGCGGGTTGACGTGCACCTGACCCGATAGCAGATTCAGGTTTAGCACCTTGGCGATCGTCTGGTCCTGCAGACCGGTGTCACAGACATCCTTGGTCGAGAACAGCGTGGATTCGTTGACCTTGCCCACACAGGCCTTGAGCAGCGACGAATCCACGGCGATCGTGGCCGCGGGCGGCGACGCGCCGCAGTTCATGTCGGTCAGGGTCCCCATGGCGCTCACCACATCGATCACGATGGGAAGGTCGATGGTCGTGCCCAGCAGGCTGAGCAGGCTGCTTGCCAGCCCGCTCCCGTTGGTGGTGACGTGGGTATAAAGGCGCACCTGCGACGTATAGGCCTTGGTGCCCACCCCGCCAATACCGATCGACGGGGGCTCGACGATGCCGAGCTTGGCGGTCGCGGTAATGCCGGCGATGCTGCCGACACTGATGGTGGTGGCGACACCGCGTTGCGACGACGCGGCGCCGACGGCCGCCGTGACCAGATCGAGCGCGCTGACCTGCGCATTGAGGGCCGACGCCACAGTGGCGCCCGGCGCAATGATCTTTGCAAACAAGCCGCCCACCGCATCGGTCGAGCCAAGCTGGACCATCAACGAGGGCACCGACAACGCCGTCTGAACGGCATTGGTGACCGCCACGTTGGCGCTTGCCAGGCCGTTCTGTCCCCCAACGGTGGTGATGGCGTTGAGCAGCGTCCCGAGCTGCACCTGGCGGCCGGCCAGCAAGGTGTTCAGTTCCGCCACGCCCAGGTCGGCGCTGATCGGAATGCCCAATGCCTGCAGCAGGCCGCTGGGCGTGACCTTGACCTGCGCCAGGCCGTTGTAGCCAAGCAGTTCGGACGCGCTGACATTCGCGCCGACGAGCCGGAGCACGGCGCCCAGAGGCGTCTGCGCCGGATTGATCGCGGAAATCTTTGAGCCGACCGAGAAGGTTGCAAGCGGCGCGTCGCGGATCGCGATGGCCTGCACGCTGACGGTACGCGTCCCCATGAAGGAAAAGAACATGGGCACTTCTTGCGTGAAGGCGACCTTCACGGCATTGAAGTCGGCGCCCGTGACGGGCGTGCCGAAATAGCTGCGCACCCAGTTGCCGTCGTAGCGCTCGGTGGGCGTTGCCTCGCTGGCGACCGTGGTGCTGGCGGCCGGCGCGGCGGGGTCCCAACGCCCGCACATGACCGGATTCTGGCTGGACGGCAGCGTCATCGAATACCGACTCATATTCAGGTTTGCGTTACCGGTCGCAGCGGCGATGGCCGGTCCGCAATTGCGCTTGTCGATGCGCTGCGCGCCGGCCAATGCAGACAGGTCCGCCACCTTCTGCATCTCGCGCTTCATGTAGAACAGGTAACCCAGGTCGGCCGAGGCCAGCAGGGTCACCGATACCAGCAGCGCGCCCGCGGTCGCCACCAGCACCGAGCCGCGCTGGCGGTCGCCGCCCCTGGCAAGGGGGCGCGATGCACGGAGCTTGAGGAAGGCGCGCGTTGCGGTCATGGCGATCTCAATTCTTGGGCGACGAGTTCGTCGGGTAGAACTCGGGAATGGGTTGCCGGAAGCTCTGGACGTAGCGATCCCAACTGGCGCGCGTGGTGGCGCCCAGGGTGGGGAGCGCCGGGCCGGCATAGCGGCCTTCGGCCTGCATGGCGAGGGCGCTGCGGCTGACATCGCCCACATTGGGTTTGCCGGTGATGGCGGGCTGAGGCGCAGGGGCAGCCGGCGCAGCTGTCGCCACGGCCGCGGCAGGCCGCGCCGCTGCGGCTGCCGCTTGCGCAGGCGCCGCGGGCTGCGGCGGAGCGGACGTGGTCGCCTGCGGCGCAGCGGGGTTTGGCAGCTGACGTACGACCGTCGGCGCCGCGGAGGGTGTCGGCGCCGGTTGCTGTGCCTGTTGCTGTGCCAGTTGCTGCGCGCGCTGCCGCGCGGCCTGTTCCGCGGCTTGCCGTTGCACCGACTGCTCCTGCAGTGCGCGTTCACGGCCGGCGACGGCTTCGGACTGCTGGCGCGCGGTCGCCGCATCGACATCCTGCTGCCCGTCGGTCTGCATCATCGTTCCCATGACGGGCCCGTTCTGCGCGTGCGCCATCAGCGGCGCGGCAAGCGTCAATGCCACGGGCAGGGCGAGCGCCAGGCGGTTCATCAGTGTGCTGCGGGTCAAGGTCATGGCCGTCATTCCGTTCGTCATCAAGGCTAAATAAGGCGTGCGTCAGTCCAGGGTCGGCACGGTCGGCTAAGGCGTGGAAAAACGGTCCAGCAGGGATTGCATCGGTGCTTCAGGCGGCAATGACCGGTCGGGCGCTGGTGCCGGTGCGCGGGTACCCCCCGCATCGGCGCCGTTCATCGACGGCGCGGGCCCGACGGATGCCGGGGCGGCGACGCGCGGCGTCGGGCTCGTACCGGCGTCGGCCGGAATGCGCGCATCACGGACGGGACCCGGCGTCTGCGACATCGACGGCGCCGCAGTCGCCATCGCCATCGCAGGCGTGGCCCGCGCCGGCTCCGACGCACGCAGGTTCGTTGCCAGGCGGCGCACGGCGGCACGTGTGGCCACGGGCATCTCCGCCTTGTCCATGACGGCCTCCGCCCTGCCCTCATCCCCTGCGACCAGCAGGTACAAGGCCAGATTGCCAACGATCTTCGGGTTCGTGGGTGCAAGCTCGGCAGCTTGCGCGATCGACAGGCGCGCCGAGGCCATGTCGCCCTGGCGCAGCAGTGCGTACCCGAGGTCACTGACGATCAGCGCATTGGTCGGATCGCGCCGCGCCGCATCGCGCAGTGCGGCAACCGCGCCGGCAAAATCGCCACGCGCGCCGGCAACCAGCCCCAGTCCTTGCGACGCGGCCGCAGCCACCGACGAGACCTGCAGCTTGCGATAGAGCGCTTCTGCCTGCGCCGCCTGACCGGACTCGCGCAGGCCGTGCGCGCGCAGCAGCTCGACATCCGGCGCCACGCCATACTTCTGCTCGAACGCATCCACGTGCGCGAGCGAGGCAAAGTACAGCCCCTTGCCCTGCATCTCGCGAATCATCGACAAGTACATGCCCCGGTTGTCGGCCACCGGATCCTGATTGGCGACCTGCTGGCGCATGACCGCTTCTTCATTGATCTGCCGCTGGCTCATGCCAAAGCCGTTCGGCGTCGTGCAACCGGCGATCAGCAGAGCGCCGCCCGCCGCGATCAAGGTGGCCAGGCCCCTGCGGCAACGCAATGTGGTGTCGTGTGTCATCAGCTTCCCAATCGAGCCAGGCCGCGAAACACGGCCAGGAATCCCGCGCCCGCGGTGACGATGATCAGCGCGGGCAACAAGGTCAGCACCATCACGCCGGTCATCTTGACCGTCAGCTTGCCGACCCGTTCTTTCAGCAGCATGCGGCGCTGCTCTCGCACCCGCTCGCTGAATTGTTTGAGCGGCTCTTGCACCGCGCCGCCGTGCTTGTCGACCTGCACGATCAAGCGCGCCACGGCCGCCAGGTCTTCGTTGTCGAACCCGGTGGCCAGGCGCTGCAGCGATTGTTCGCGGCCCAGTCCCCGGGCATGTTGGTTGGTCGCGATCTCCAGCTCGCCGGCCAGCACCGGTATGACCCTGCCGAATTCCGTCACGATCACATGCAGGCTCTGGTCGATGGACAGGCCCACGCCCTGCAGCAGCCGCAGCAGATCGATCAGCAGCGGCAATTCGTCGGCCGCGCGCTTGACGCGGGCACCCGCCACCTTTTGCAGCACCCACTTGGGCAACATGTAGCCAATACCGAATCCGATGAACAGACCGAACGCGATCACCTGGAAGGAATGCGAGCCTTCCAGATACAACCAGACCACCAGCGGCAGACCCAGGCCGAGCACGGCGCGCGCAAAAATGAATTGCGACCGCGCGCGTACGGGGTCCTTGAAGCCGCAGCGGTCGACAAGCAAACGATCCTCTGCCGCCAGCAGTTGGGCGCCGATCCGCCCTTCGCCCCACTTGCGGCCCAGTTCCGCCGTGCTGTCGAACATGGCGCGCATACGATCACGCGAGCCCGGCGCAGCGGCGCGCGCCATGGCCTCGGCCAGCTCGGGTTGCTCGCGCGCGGTAATCGCGGAGTTGACGGTGCGCTGGTTGCGCGTCTGGCGGGACGAGCGCGACAGCAGCGACAGGCCCGCCAGCAGCAATGCGGCAGCCAGGGCGATCAGCGCGGCTGCGGTCAGAAGTTGCGGGGTCATCGTGGGTCCCTGGTCATGGTTTCAACCTCATACCGACTTCGCCATGCGATACAACCAGAACGAACCGGCCACCTGCAGGAACACCGCGCCGAGCAGCATCTTCTTGCCAGACGAGTCGTCCCACATGCCCATGAACATCGCATTGTTGAAAATCACAATGAATCCGGCGACGAAGATCGGCAACAGCGCCAGGATCCAGGCCGACAGCCTGACCTCGGCCGACAAGGCGTGCAGTTCCTCGCGGGCCTGCTGCAGGTCGCGCATGAAGCCTGCCATCCGCTCCAGCACCATGTCGCTGCGGCCACCGAAACGCAAGGCGACGCCGATCACGGCCGCGACCAGTTCCAGCTCGCGAAAGCGATACAGGCGCGCCACATAGAACAGCGATGCATCCAGTTCCATGCCCGCGCGGTTCAACTGATTGGCGCGCTCCAGCACATCGAACAAGGGGCGATCGACACCAGGCACCGCGGTGTGGAATGCCGACCCCAGGCTGTTGCCGATCGTGATCAGGCGCACCAGGCCGTCGATCAGTCCAGGCAGTTGCCGCACCATGGCCGCATTGCGTTTGCTTGCGGCGTACCACAGGCGGAAATAGGTGCCAACGACAACCAGTCCAGCCGTGATCACAGCCCCCAGCACGCCGCTGAACAGCAGTGCGACCACTGGCAGCACCACCAGCAAGGCGATCATGGGCGCATAGAAACGGGTGTCGCCGGTCATGCCGGCGCGCAGCAGCAGATTGTCCCAATGGCCGCCTATCCCCGACACGCGCATGGGCGCACGCCCCGTGGGGATCTCGGGCGGGGGCGCCAGCGTGGGCGCAACCGATGCCACCGAACGGCCAAGCTGCTGTTCAACAAACGCACTGGCGGCGTTGCGGCGCGTGCGCGCCGACGACGACTGCCAGAGCCACAGCGCCGCCGCGATCAGCAGCAGCGCCATGCACAGAATGCCCAGGACCGCGACGCTCATCAGCGACCTCGCGACCAGAAACCGCCGTTGCCCCCGGCAGCGGGCGGTGGTGCTTCCGGCGTTGGCGTCCGTAACTGATCCCGGTATTTCGCCAGCTTGGGCGTATGCGGATGGATGCCGAGCGAGATCCACCGATCCTTCTCTTCGCCATCGGGCGTCACGAAGCTTTCGTAGCGGAACAGTTCCTGGGTGGCGATGACGTTATCGCCCATGCCTGTCACCTCCGAGATCGAGGTGATCCGGCGGCGGCCGTTGGAAAGGCGACCGATCTGCACCACGAAGTCGAGCGCGCTGGCGATCTGCCGGCGCAGGCTGTCCTCGCTGCCCTGAAAGCCGGCAAAGCCCGCCAGCATCTCGATCCGGTACAGGCACTCGCGCGGAGAATTGGCGTGAATGGTCGCCATCGATCCTTCGTGGCCGGTGTTCATTGCCTGCAGCATGTCCATGACTTCCGGGCCCCGGACTTCGCCGACCACCACACGATCGGGCCGCATCCGCAAGCTGTTGCGGATCAGGTCGCGAATCGTCACCGCGCCGGCGCCTTCGAAGCCGCCCTGGCGCGATTCCAGCCGCACCACATGCGGGTGATTCAAGGACAATTCGGCCGTGTCTTCCACCGTCACGACGCGTTCCGTTTCAGGCACGAAAAAAGCCAGTGCATTGAGCAGCGACGTCTTGCCCGAGCTGGTGCCGCCGGACACCAGGATGTTGCACCGCTCGCGCACCGCGACACTCAACAGGCGATGGATCTCTTCGTTGAACGTGCCCAGGGTCAGCAGGTCCGCGGGCTTGAGGGGGTCCTTCCTGAACTTCCGGATCGACACCATCGGGCCGTCGACCGCCAGCGGCTCGATGACCACATTCAGGCGGCCGCCGTCGGGCAGGCGCGCATCGACCATCGGGCTGGACTCATCGAGCCGCCGACCCAGCGGCGCAAGAATGCGGCGCACGATGCGCAGCAGATGATTGTTATCGCTGAAGCGCAGGCTTTCCTTGGCCAGGATGCCCCGCCGCGACACGAACACGTTGTCATAGCCGTTGATCAACACGTCTTCGACGGCGGCGTCAGCCAGCAGGTCTTCCAGCGGGCCCAGACCGGCAAGTTCCTTGGTCAGGGCAGCAGACACCTGGCGCAATTCGCTTTCATTGATCGGCACGCGGCGCAGGCGCACGAAGCTGTCGACCTCCAGGTCGACGAACTGCTGGATGGCCGCGCGCGACCAGCGGCCGAATTCCGCGCCCAGCTCTTCGATACGGCTCAGAAGGTGCTCGTGGGCGGCGGCCTTCACGTCGTGGAAGCGCTGCGTGTTGACGAACGCCACGCCGTCATCGGCAAATTCGATAGAAGCCGTCATATCCATGATTTCTGTTCTATCCCGGTCAACTTAAAACCCGATGCATGCGCATGGCTAGGCCAGATGCTTTTGCACGCCGGGCAGCCAGCGCGACAACCACTTGTTTGCCCCGGCTTTTTCCGTCCGTTCCGACAAGGCGTCCGCCAGGTTCTGCACCGCGCGCACGTAAGGGTCGCGGTCTGACACGTCGTGAAGCAGGCGGCCCTGGTTGGTGCTGCTCATCAGCGCGAGGGTGCGGTCGGGCAAGGAGGCCAGCAGGTCGACACCGAACCGCTCGGCGATCTGGTCGGAGGTCATGCCATAACGTTCGTCGTAGCGATTGACCACCAGGCGCAGCCGCGAGCGGTCGACATCGCGGCCGTCCAGATCCCGCAGGGTGTCGGCCAGCGACACCAGTGACCCCACGCCCTGATCGGTCACCAGCCAGGTCTGATCGGCCGCGCGTACCAGGCTCGCAACGAACTCCGGATTGGTAAAGCCGCCCAGATCGGCAAGCAGCACCCCGAAGTGCTCCCGCAATTTTTCGAGCAGGCCCAGCGAATCGGCATGCGACACGGTGCGCATTTCGCCCAGGTCGCGCGGCAGCGGAATCACTGTCACACCGCTCGGGCTGCGCGACAGCGCCGTGTTCACCAGCGTCTCGTCGAAACGGCGCAGGTTGCGCACGGCTTCGGCAAAATGGAAGGTGCCCGACACGTTCAGGTACAGCTGGCCATCGGCAATCGGCCAGCCCAGATCCAGCAGCGCCGCTTTCTGGGAACCGGTGCCTGGGGCCGCCTTGCGGCCGGCTTCCGGCGCCGCCGGCGGGGCGCTCATCTGCATCTGCACCAGCGTCGACAGATGTGCACCCAGGGTGCTTGCCCCGACGCCGGCCCGCACACCCAGAATGACGATCAGCTGGCCGCGGCCCGGCCGGCGCGAGCGGCCTCCACCGTTGGACTGCAGCACCCGCCGCACGACATCCTGCACTTCGTTCTCGTTGGCGAGGTCGATGAAGTCCCGGACGCCGGCCCGCAGCGCGGCAATCGCGCCTTCGGGCCGGGTGATCGAGCCGACCGCGACCACCGGCAGCGTCGGCGCGACGCGTGCGAGCTGGCGCGCCAGCTCGGTGGCCTGCGCCATCTTGCCGGGTTGCGATTCATCGATCCCGAAATCCAGGAACACCATCTGCGGAATGAGTTCGGCCAGCCTGACCGACAGGCGATCCGATGCCGCGTTTTCCTGCACCATCATCCCGTCATCGGCCAATGCGGCAGCCAGGTGCTGGGCGGCGGTGTTATCCGTCGTGAAGAACAGGAAACGGCGGGCATCGTGCAAACTGGCCAACTCCTTGGTTCGCGCGTTCATAACTCTTGCTCCTGGGCGACCTCGTAGCCCTATTTGGAAAAGCCCGGCAGCTCGTCGCCGCTGGCAATTCCCAACACATAACTGCCCCAGGCGTTTGCCGGGGTGTCGCGCTTGTCCTGCGACGCGCCCGGCAAGGGCAGCGCCACGCCTTTCATGATCGGCCGCACCAGGCGCGGCGTAACCACGATCAGCAGCTCTTTTTCGCGCTGCTGATAGTTCATGCTGCGGAAGAAGGCGCCAATGATCGGCAGGTCGCCAAGCAAAGGCATCTTCGACAGGTTCGACGACGTCGTCCGCGAGACCAGCCCGCCGATCACATAGCTTTCACCGTCGCCCAATTCCACCGTCGTATCGGCGCGCCGCGTGATGATCGCGGGGATCTGCGTGCCGTTGATGTTCACGCCGTTCGTGTAGTCCAGATCGCTGGCTTCCGGCGCGACCTTGAGCGCGATGCGGTCCTTCGACAGCACCGTCGGCGTCACGGTCAGCCCGATACCGAAAGGCTTGTAGACCACCGTCGTCGTGCCCAGGCCACCTGCCTGCGGCACCGGCAATTCGCCGCCGGCCAGGAACTTGGCGCTCTGCCCCGACAGCGCGACCAGCGTCGGTTCGGCCAGCACCCGCGCCAGGCCGTTCGATTCGAGCAGGCGCAGATTGGTATCGAGCAGGAAGTTGCCGCGTGTCAGTCCCAGCGCCAGGTCGAACATGGACCCGGTCGGCGCGATCTGGCTCGCCAATCCGAAGTTGAAGGAACCCCGCGTGTTGCTGGCCGAAAAATTGAAGCCCGCTTCCTTCAAGGTCTGTTTGTTGAATTCGACAACTTTCACCTCGACCTGCACGACACCGCCGGCATCAACGACCGAGTTGTCGAAGACCTGCTGCGCGCCCACGGCGTTGTCGGCCGCCGCGGCGGCGCGACGATGCGACAGCAAGGAATCGGCGCGGCCACTCATGACCGCCGTGTCACCGTAGATCGACGTTTTGACGCCCTCATCGGGCAGCAGCGTGGCCAGGTCACCGGTCACACGAACCAGATAGACCTGCGGGGCTTCGACACCGCGCAGCCAGACCGACACCATGGTGGTGCCCGGCTTCTTGCCGACCACGACCACGCTGCCGCGGCGCGTTTCCGTGGCCCGCTCCAGCATGACATCGGCCACTTCCGGATCGACCACGGCCACGCGTTCCAGGGCGCCCGGGATCGAGAGCTGGTACTGGTCGCGCACGGCGACCGACACCTGCCGCGGGCCGTCATCGGCCGCGCCGGCGGGCACCATAAAACACAGGGCAAGCGCTGCCGCAAGCGGCCATTTACGGAACACCATCCTGAAAGGTCCTGTCGTCATCGATGCTCTGCCCACTTAAAAACCGACCGTTTCGCGCTGCGTGCCGCGCACCACTTCCACCGTATTCGGCTGCACGCGCGGCAGCGTCGGCGCCGCCACCGGACGCGGTGCGGCGGGACGCGGCGCCGCCACTTGCGGCACGGCGCGCGGCGCGGGCGCGGTACGCCCTTCACCTGCCAGGCCGCTCAACTCGTTGCCGGCGTAGGCCAGGTTGTCGGCGTTCCTGAGGGCCTCGCGCTGCTCGGGCGTCAGCGTTCCCTTGGCCGCCAGGACCGTCGGCACTTCGGGGAACAAGGCCACATCGGGCACGGTGGGATCGGTGGGATGACGCAGGGCCAGTTGCAGACGGCCGTTCTGCGTCGCCAGCAACAGGCGGTTCACATCGGCGGTCGGCACCGCCAGCACGGCGGTGCGCGGCACGACCGGGCCGCTGTTGCGCAGCGTTTCTTCGGAAGCGGGCGGACCGTCGACCGAGTCCTGGCCGTACGTCAGCACGCGCAAGCGGGACAGCAGCAGCCGCGACTGGGTCTTGCTGATGTCCTGCGCCTGCTTGAGCGTGAAGAACACATCGACCATGTCGCCCGGGGTAACGCGATTGCCGCTGCCGACGACCTCGTCGACCGACACCGCCACCGCGCGTTCGCCTTCCTTCAGCTGCAGGGTCAGGCCCTTGGCCAGCGTCGCGTCGACCACGGGCGTGCCGGGTCCGATATCGATCCTGGGTATCTTGCCTGCCAGCGCGGCAACAGTCGTGAAGCTGCCCGCCGGGTTGATCGGCAGCGGCACGACCTTGAGCGACGCAGGGTCGATGACCGTGCCGGCGGGCAGCAGCTTGTCGGCCACCACCACCTGGAACTGGGTCTGCGACACCGGGTTGCTGGCCTCTGTCGGCGCCGGGGCGTCAGGGGTCCGGGCCAGCATCAGGGCGTAGACGCCCAGCAGCAGGGCCACCAGGACCAGCAGCGCCGCAACGATCTTGGTCACATTGTTCATCGACTCAGGGCCTTATAGGTCAGCATGGCTAAGGAAGACGTTTCAGCTCGCGGTCGCGCCGATCTGCACGGTGCCGCGGGACGACAGGTTCAGGGGAATCCAGTTGCTGCCCGGCCCGAAGAGTGTTTCGAGCCATGCGCCCAGCGGGACCAGTTCAGGAATCAGCGGAAAGTTGCGATAGTTGGCATAGGTGACCTCGACCGTGCCGCAGGTCAGCACCGGGCTGTAGGTGCACGGCTGGATGGTGGGCGCGCATACGACCGGACCCTGGCCGAGCGTCTGGCGGAACTGGTTGAGCCACACCATCGATGCATTGGCCGCGGAACAGCCCATTGCGCTCGCGGTGGAGGTCGGCGAGGGCGCGATCGATGCCTGCAACATGGCTCGTGCGCCTTCCTGGGCGGCGCGCGACAGGGTCTGCTGCACCATGAGCAAGGCGCCGTAACTGGCAATGCCGAAGAATATGAACAGGAACAGCAGGCAGACGAGCGAGAACTCGAGTGCGGCCACGCCGCGTTGGCGGCGGAACCTGGCGGCGCGACAGGCCGGTGCGTGCAGGGTGGCGTCGACATGCATCATCAGGCTCCCGTTCCCATGCGTTGCAGGACGGACGGATCCAGCGTCACGGTCGCGACGCCTTGAAGGTTGCCGGGCACGACAAGGCCCAGTCCCGGCACGGTCGGGACGAGCGGGTTCGCGCGATAGTTGTAGGCCACAGTGAGGGTGGCCTGACATTGATCGGTCGATTGATAGCCGCAGAAGACCTTCGCGCTGGGGACGCCGCCGGTGAAGCGGGCGACGCACTGCGACGCGCCAGCGGTGCCGTCGGCATTGGCGCAGCGGCCGTTGACGACGGCTTCGCACGTCGGCACAGCGCCGGCGCCCTGCAGCCAGCTCACGCGATCGGCGGCAACCTGACAGGCGAGCTTCAGGCGCTCGTTCAATTGGGACATCATGACCGAGGGTGTGCTTGGTGCGGACACGAGGCGATAGCGCAGGGTCGCGCGCGCGCCGTCCTCGGCCGCCAGTGTCAAAGACTGCTGGGCAGTAAAGATCAGGCCGAACGTCAACACGCCGTAAAACAGCAAAAAGAAAAGCGGGAAAACAATGGCGAATTCGATCGCATAAACCCCGGACTGTCGCCGTGGTGCATCGTCGACACGGCGGCCGTTGCAAGGCCTGGTTCTGCCGGTACCACGCATCCTGTTTCCCCTGCTCAATCCAAAAATCGGCCTCTTGCGAGGGATTCGAAACAGCACCACGTGCCTGCTACGCCTGGTCAGGCTGTCGCAGCCTCATGTTGTCGACCCACGTTTCGGCACCCACACGGCATGAATCGTGTTGGCACAGGCGAGGCCGGCTCCTCGCCTGTGGACCTTCAACCGCCGGTGGCCCCGCCCCCGGTTGCCGGCGCGGTGCCGGTTGCACCCGTCAGCTTCGCCGAGATGCGACCAAAGAGCAGCGACAGGTCAGTACCCAGGGCCGTCAAAGCCACGATGATCCCTACTGCCACCAGGCCGGCGATCAAGCCATACTCGATGGCCGTGGCGCCTTCTTCGTCTTTCAGAAACTTCATGATTTCTTGCATGGTTCACTCCTTGAACGTGCCACTCATTGCTGCTGGCAAATCACGATTGCCAGACCAGCATCCCCACCGTCCCCACCGCCATATAGGCGGCATACGGAATTCCGCGCCGTTGCCGGCGTCTTGGTGTGTCGCTCGCAAAACGCCAAGCGGCCGGCATCGGTAGTACAGCAGCGAGTCGTTCCCCGACGTCCTTCGCCGCGACGCCCCAGATCGAGCTGGCAAAACCCAGCGCCATCGCATGGCCCGCAGCCATCAGGCTGGCAATCACAAATACCGGCAACAGCGCTGCGGGCCCCATCCACCATCCCACCACCGCGAAAAACTTGACGTCCCCCGCTCCCATCGCGCGGAACGCGTACAACGGCAACAACAACACGAACCCGACAACAAGCCCGGTGACTGCCGGTTCCAGCTCGGTGGCAAGACGACCGATGCCGCCATCACTCAACGCCAAAAAACTACCCTGCACGACCAGGCCAAGGACGACCAGCACGTTGAACACCTTGCGAACCGAGAGGTCGCCAATCAGCACCAACGTACAAAGCACAACGAAACTTCCAAGGTGAAATGCGCTGACCATAGCGGGGCCTGTTTTGGGGACCGTGTGACGTGCCAATCGTTAACTGAATCAAGTAATCGTCGTAATGTTGGTTGATATGCGCCTGAATAATCCATCAAGGCTTCCACCCAATGCCGTTAAAGCAAGGATGATGCCCAACGCCACCAAACCAGCGATCAATCCATATTCAATGGCGGTCGCGCCCTCTTCATTATTTAGAAACCTTGAAACGGCTTGCATTACCTTCTCCAGATTCATCAACTATTCAGCAGACGACTTAACAGATGCGCTTGAAACAACTGCTTGCACACTGCGCCATTAAATCTGCTGGCGCGTCGTCAGCACTGTTTCCAGTTTTGTCGCCATCTGCAGATGACTCTCGCGGCTGCTGCGGTAAATCTCGACACGCATCACGATCAAGCTGACCAGCGAGATCAGAAAGACGGCGTAAGGCAGGACGTCGCCATCAAACTGCAGGCCGCCAAACTCGCGCGGCGCGGCACAGACGATCGCGCCAGCCGCTACACCCAGGTAGTGCATGCCGCACACTGCCAGGGCCATCAACACCGCGGCGCCGATGCGCTGCCATTCGGTGTAAAGGTTGAATGCAAGCCACAGCGCCACGGTGGCGGCAACAATGGCAACCCCCATCGATGCGACAACCAGCCAGCCGTTCCAGTCAAACACTGCTGACATGCGCATCGAGTTCATGCCCAGGTAATGCATGGCCACCACGCCCAGTCCTGCGACCACGCCGGCGATCGCGCAACGGGCCAGCGTGAAACGCGCCCGGCCGACAAACCACAATGCGGCGCCCGACAAGGCGATCGCGACGATGAGACTGAACATTGTCATGGCGGCACCGTAGGCCACTCGTGACGGAATGATCTGCGCTGCCATGCCGATGAAGTGCATTCCCCATATACCGACGCCGCCAAGCGCCACTGCAGCCGCAACCACATACCCGATGTGCGTGCGGTTGTCAGGCGTCCGAATGCGGCTGGCGGCCAGCAAGGCGACGTAAGCACCGAGCGCCGAAATCGCAAAAGAAAGGGCGACCAGACCACCGTCGAACTGCAAGGGAATAATGTCGCCAGGTTGCATCGCTTCCTTTCCAGATAACACCCTGTTACTGGTCGGCCACAGGGTTGTATGAAACACCATCATGTCGCCCACCTGCGATGTCGCGTAAACACCAACTTGATAGCGATGTGAACCATTGCGTATCAAATCGGCATACCGGCGATAATCGCAAAGCGACGAGCGAATACTAAAAAACATTATCTCCAGCGCGGCATTCGGCAAGTATCGGGTACCACCGTCCTACATTCGTCCCATCGTGAACAAAGCTGCGATTAACCCTGAGTTAATCGCGCCGCAGTATGTTTTCGCCAACGTCCTTATGCCAAACTTGCGGCCACTAGCCTGTGCCATAACACCTGCCCGGAGGCTCTTTCGCATGCCCCAACGCCCTCGCCTGCGCGCTGTCTGGTTGCCTGCAGCGCTGCTGGCCGCCCTGCCCTTTGCCAGCCAGGCCGCCGACAGCCCCGGCCTGGGCAATCCGCTGGATGCCTTGCCACAACGGCCCGCCGAACCCGCACCCGAGGCGCCGCCCGTCGTGGTGCCGCAAACGCCCGCATCGGATGCGCAGCAGTCCACGCTCGCCCGGATCATTACGCCGGCCAACTTCGACGTCACCGGGGTGACTGCGTTGCCGTTTGCCGACGTCGTTGCGATCCTCGAGCCGCTCGCGGGCAAGCCGACCACCGTCGCGGCATTGATCGCCGCGGCCGATCGCATTACCGAGCTGTATCGGCAGCAGGGCTATATCCTGTCCTTCGCCTTGATCCAGAACCAGGACTTTGCCGGCGGGCTGGTCAGGGTGACGGTGGTCGAAGGCTATGTCGGCAGCACGCAGATCACCGGGGACGTGGGACCGGCCATTGCCAAGCTGCAGGACTACGCGCGGGTGATCGAGCAAGAACGCCCTCTTACCCGCAAGACACTGGAGCGGCAGCTGAATCTGATGGCCACCGTGGCCGGCATGAAGGTCAGGCCGGAGCTGAGCCTGCCCAAGCGCGCCGATGGCGCGACCGAGCTCACGCTGGCCGTCGACGACAAGGCATTGCGTTTCGACGCCGGCATCAGCAACCTGAGCACTGGCACGCATGCCATTGTGACTGCCACGGCCAGCAGCCTGACGCCCCTGGCGGAACAGGTGCAATTGATGGCGGCCGTGCCGAGCGGCAGCGACAAGCTGCAGTACTACGCCGGCAACGTGGTGGTGCCGATCGGCAGCGACGGCATGACCGTCAAGGCCGATGCCTTCAGCTATCGCGCCGAGCCGCAGAACGACATCCTGCAGGCGCAGGGCCTGGATCGCGAGATCCAGAACCAGCGTGCTGGCGTCAGCGTCAGCTACCCCTTCATCATCAGCAATCAGCAGGCATTAACCGCGACCGCCGGGGTCTATGCGTCCAGCAGCCGCGACACCTACCGCAGCCAGGCGACCGGCGCATCGGCGCAACTGACGACGCATCTGCGTGTGCTGCATGCTGACGTGACCTACGCCGACAGTTCTTTGCTGCAGTCGCGCCGCCTGACGGCAAGCATCAACCAGGGACTGGATGTTCTGGACGCGCGTCAGAACCAGCAAGGTATCGGCGCGGACTACGACCTGGACTTCACGCGCGTCACGTTGGGCGGCACCCAGTCGCTGACCTTGCCAGCGCAATTCGGCGTCTCGTTCTCTGCGCTGGGCCAGTACAGCTCGAACTCGTTGCCCACCTCCGAGCAGATCACGTTTGGCGGACAACGATTCGCACGCGGTTATCCGGCCGGCGAAGTCGGCGGCGACAAGGGTTATGGGGCAGCGTTCGAAATCAACCGGCGGTTCGCCACCGGCCTGACCTATGTGCCGGTGGTACAGCCCTATGTGGTGGCCGACGCGGCGCGGGCTTCCTTGAACGACAGCCGCTTCACCCTGGCGACGCGCAAGCTTGCTTCCGTGGCCCTGGGCCTGAGGGTGACGGACCAGAAACGTTATGCGCTGGACCTCAATCTCGCCAAGCCGGTGGGCGATCGTCCTGTCAACGCCAATGGCCGTCCATTGCGCTTCAACGCGAACTATTCGTTCCAGTTCGAATAACGCAGTCTCGTTACGTAACGCTGTTCCCGGCGCTACGTAACGCCCCCGCCGTTCCGGCCCTCTTCTCCCCGTTTGAAGCCCTTCGCGCGGTGTGTCGATCACACCGCCGCGTATGCTCGCGACCCCTGATTCCTCCTGTGTTTGCAAGACCTTGGCGACATTTTGGCGGCAGGTCGGCGGACGCCTTGTGATCAACGATCCATGCATTGGCATACGTTTTGCAATGAGGGGATCAGGCAGTCACGCCGCTTCAGAAAGGCAGAGGAACATCATGTACACAGACATCACAAAACCGGGCGGTCGCGTATTGGTCGCCGCATTGCTGCTGGCGCTTTCTTCGCTGTCGGGGTGTTCCTCGTCAGGCGGAACCAGTGGTCTCGTTGGCGGCGGCTCGGGGGACTCCGGCACGTCGGGCGGTAACGGCGGTAGCGGCGGTGGTACGCCGACGAACCCGGGTACGGGCACCGGCACGACTCCTGGCACGGGCACAGGTACCACTCCTGGCACGGGCACAGGTACGACTCCTGGCACAGGCACGGGAACGACCCCAGGTACCGGCACGGGCACGACCCCAGGTACCGGCACGGGCACAACCCCAGGCACTGGCACCACCCCTGGCACTGGCACGGGTACGACTCCAGGTACCGGCACGGGTACGACCCCTGGCACCGGCACCGGCACGACCCCAGCCACTGGCACGGGCACAACCCCCGGTGCCGGCACAGGTACCACGCCCGGGACCGGGACCGGCACCAACCCTGGCACCGGCACGCCGACCAATCCTGGCACGCCCAACACGCCACTCACCGGTGTTCTTGGTCCGGTCCTGGGTGGTGTCGGCCAGGTCGTTGACAACATCATCAATGTGGGCGCGGCGCCGACGCTTGGCGGCGCCGGCGCGCAGCTCGATCCGGTCATCACCCCGGTCGCCAACAACGTGGCCGGTGCCACGCAAACCATCGGTGCGACGACCGGTCTAGGCGCCCCGCTCAATGGCATCCTGGGTACCGTCGGCAGCACGGTCACCCACGTCGGCACCGCCCTCGATACCAGCAACTCGCCGCTGACCAGTGGCGTGAGCGGCCTCGTCGCAGGCCTTGGCAACACGGTCAGCAGTGTCGGTCCCGTGCTGGATGGCACGAGTAGCCCCGCCAACCCGGTGGGCACGGTCCTGACGAACCTGACGGGCGCCGTTGGTAGCCTGACGCAGAACGTCGGCGGACAAGGCGGCCTGCTCTCCCCGATCACGACACTGATCGCAAACGTGAATGGCGGCGCGGTCAATCCGCCGGTGCTGGGTCCCAGCCTGGCCACGACTGGCCAGGCCGTCGACAACGTCGCCAACCTGAATCTGGCCAGCACGCTTGGCAAGGTCGGCACGGGGCTCGACCCGCTGGTCAGCCCGGTCGCCGGCGCGACCACCACGCTCACCCAAAACGTCGGCGCGGCCACAGGCCTGGGCCAGCCGGTCAGCGGTCTGCTGACCTCGGTGGGCGGCGCGATTGCCAACGTCGGCACCCACACCGACGTGCCCTTGCCGGTGGGCGGCACGGCGCTCAACAACGTCGTCACCGGCCTGGGCAACACGGTGGCCAGCACGGGCGCGCTGGTCAACGCCTCGCCGGCCGCGACCAACCCCCTGGGCACGGTGCTGAACAACGCGACCGGCACCGTCCAGGCGCTGACATCCGGCCTGGGTGTGACGGGCGAAGGTGGCCTGCTCAGCAACATCGTCGGCGGTGCGGGCCAGGTCCCGGGCAATGGCGGCACGACACCGACCACCGGTCTCGGCGCTGTCGTCGGCAACCTGCCGGTAGTCGGCCCGATCGCCGCGCCGGCGGTCAGCGCGGTGGTTACTCCGGTAGTGGCCTCGATCGTTGCGCCTATCGTTGCAGGTGACAACGGTCTGCTCACCAGCCTGCCGGTCGTGGGCAACATTCTGGGCGGCGCAGCACCCGCACCCGGCGCGGGCACGGGTGCGGGTGTGGGTGTGGGCGTCGGCGTAGGTGTCGGCGCAAGCGTCAACCTCGGCGGCGTCGTGGGCAACGTCGTTGCCCCGATCGTTGCAGGTGACAACGGTGTGCTGACCAACCTCCCCGTCGTCGGCAACCTCCTGGGCGGCGCAGCCACGACGCCGGGCACCGGCGACACCGCGCCGGCCACCGGCCTGGGCGCGGTCGTCGGCAACCTGCCGGTCGTCGGCAACGTCGTTGCCCCGATCGTTGCGGGCAGCAACGGTGCTTTGACCAACTTGCCGGTTGTGGGCAACATTCAGGGTGGCGCGGCTGCAACGCCGGGCACCGGAAATCCGGCCTCTGGCGCACTAGTGCCGATTACCGGCAACCTCAACCAATTGATGGGGGGCACGGGCAATCTGCTGGCTCCGGTCACGGGTGGTTTGCTGGCCAACACGGGCGCGTCCAACCCGCTTCCGGTCGCCAAGCCGGCCCTGACCAACACCGGCAGCGCCGTCGACAACCTCGTCAACATCGGCGCCAAGGAAAGCCTCGGCCAGGCCGGCGCGGCACTCGATCCCATCGTCACACCCATCGTTGTCCCTGCTACGGCCGCTACGCAGACCGTCGGCGCGCAGACCGGTCTGGGTGCGCCGGTCAACGCCATCGTGACGCAGATCGGCGGCGCGCTGACCCAGGTCGGCACGCAAGTCGGCGTCGCCACGCCCGTGCTCGGGACGGCGGTCGGGGGCGTGGTGACGGGTGCCGGTCAAGCGGTCGCCAGCACCGGCGGCGTCGTGAGCACGGCCAATCCGGCAGCGCCTAATCCTGTAGGAGGTGTATTGACCAACCTCACGGGCGCGGTCAACAGTGTGACCTCGGGTGTGGGACACGCGGGGACCACGACCGGCACGACAGGCGCATTGGCACCGGTGCAGAACCTGCTGGGCGGACTGCTAGGCGGCCGCAAGTAAAACACTACAAGGAGCAGTCCCTATGTTGGATCTGGAGAACGCGATGGGCGCCATGAGCAGTGCCAGCCACGGTACCCACACGATGCAGTCCGAGGAGCGGGACAACGACAACATGGTCAGCGAGATCGTGACCATGCTGGGCCGGCGTCTTACGGTCTATACCTCGCTCTATCAGACCGCACTGGCCGAACGCCTTCACCTGAGCGTGGCGGACGTCAAGGCGCTCGAACTCGTGATCGAGTTCGTGCCGATCACGACAGGCCAGCTGGCCTGCCTGGCCGGCATCAGCTCTGGCGGCACCACCGCGGTGATCGACCGGCTGGAAATCGCGGGCTACGTCGTGCGGGACAAGCATCCGCTCGACCGGCGCATCGTCGTGATCCGGCCGGTGGCGGCCAAGTGCGCCGAGATCGAACAGCACATGCGCTCGGTCGCCGAAGAAGTCGCACACATCGGCGCGCACTACGAACACGAGCAGTTGTCGGCGGTGCACAGTTTCCTGGCGCAATGCGTGCATGCATTGAAGACGGAAGCGCTGGGGATGCTGAAAGACAATGGCAACGCCAACCTTGCGGACACCCGGCGCGAGTTCACGCCGCGCAAGAATGCGGAGCACAACGGGGTGTGATGGCGAGGCCGGCAACGGCCGCGTCTTGGACAGGGGTACGCTGGGGCGTGCCCCTTTTTTTATGTCCGTGACACCGGACGGATGCGATACCAGATCGAATACATGGCCGGCAGGAACACCAGTGTCAGCCCTCGCGGGCGGCGCGGACCACTTGACACGCACCGCCGCCTCCATTTATCTTGCGCACTAGAGTCTTGAGCAATAGATAATATGAAAACCAATGATAGGCATGTCGGGACGGCGCTGTCGTTTGCCCTTTACGGTGCAGCCAATCGTATGGTGCGGCAGCACAAACCTCTTCTCGAACCGCTGGGTCTGACGTTTCCGCAATACCTGGTCGTGCTCGCTTTGCTCGACGAAGCGCCCATGCCGGTCGGGGTCCTGGGCGCGCGACTGGACATGGATACCGGGACGATTACCCCGCTGGTCAAACGCCTTGAAGCGTCCGGCATGGTCACGCGCACGCGCGATCCGGAAGACGAACGCCGCGTCATGGTCAACCTCACGCCGCGCAGCCGCGCCATGGAAGCCAAGGTGCGCGGGATCACGGGCCGGATCAAGACCGCGTGCCGCATGACCGATCGCGACCTTGAAGCATTGCGCCATACCTTGGAAGCCCTCGCGCATCCGTCGGCGGATTGAATCGTGCGGGTTGGCGCACCGTCGCCGCCCGATGTTTCGTCACCCCTCACTTTTTCAGGATCATCATGAAGATTGGAATTCTTGGCGTCGGTCACATCGGCAAGACGCTGTCACGCAAGTTGAGCGCCGCAGGGCACGACGTCCAGGTCGCAAACTCTCGCGGTCCGGAAACCATCGACAGCGAGGTGCTGGCCTTTGGCGCGCGCGCCGTGGATGCGGCAGACGTCGCACGCGGGGTGGAGGTCCTGATCCTGTCGGTTCCGTTGAATCGCATGCCGGCAACCGCGTCCCTGGTGGCGTCGCTGCCTGCCGATACGGTCGTCATCGACACATCGAACTATTACCCTGCGCGCGATGACAGGATCCAGGCCATCGACGCCGGTCAGGTCGAGAGCGAGTGGGTGGTGGAGCAATTGAAACGGCCCGTCGCCAAGGCGTGGAATGCCATTGGTTCGGACTCGTTGGCCAGGAAAGGCTCGGCGCCAGGCACGCCCGGCCGGATCGCCATTCCCGTCGCGGCGGATCGTGACCGGGACCTTGCGGTCACGCTGTCATTGGTCGAAGACACCGGATTTGACGCCGTCAATGCCGGCAGCCTGGCCGACTCCTGGCGGCAACAGCCGGGTGCCCCCGGGTACTGCACCGACTTGACCCGCGAAGAACTGGTCCAGGCGCTTGGCGCAGCTGAGCGGTCACGCCTGCCGCAACGTCGTGACCTTGCGTTCGCGGCCATCAGCGAAAGGTTTGCCGGGGTGGGAACAAACCCCGATGCGGACTACGCGGTGCGCCTGGGGCGGGCCCTGTACATGTAAGGACGTGATGGCGGTGGCGGTGGCGCGATGCAACTGCCGCTGCCATCAAGGCGCCCGTCAGAAGTACCCGTTGCGCCACAGCCGCGGCGCAAAGAAGGGATAGGCCGGCGGGGTAAAGCCGCGTTCCTGGGCGCCCAGACCCAGTGCTTCGGGCAGCATGCCGCGCAGCACAGACGCCACGGCAAACGCCAGGACCAGCGCCATGAGCATGCTCACCCACACGTTGCGGTGCGCATGCGGCATGGGCCCGGCGGCCAGGCGGTTGCCTGACGCAGCCGCCCCGCTTTGCGTCCATGCCACCGAGCCGGCCACGAGCAGGACGATCCAGAGCTGGCTGATGGGCATCACGATGGAACCGGACACACACGCATCGGCCACCGTTGCCACCGCGCCGCCCACCAGCGTGGTGCGCAGCGCCTGGCCAGCCAGATCGCCATCCGCCACGGCACGTCCGCGCCGCCACATCGCCATGGCACCGCAGACCAGCGCGGCGGTCAGCGCCCCGACGGCAGGCACGCCCCATTCGGCCGCGATCTGCAGCAGCCAGTCGTGAGGGTGCGCATTCGCCTGCAGCGCCATGGCCCGATGAGCAAAATGCAGCGGGCCTTCGCCCAGCCAGGGGTGGGACTGGATCATCGACCACGCGAGGCGCCACAGGTCCAGGCGACCGGATGCCGGGTCCACCAGACTGCGTTCGGCCACCCCCTGCAACACGCCGAAGGGTTTGAGCCCGATCGCCATGGGCAAGGCCACATACAGCAGCAGGTAGGCGATGAGCCCTGCCGCCGCCGTGGCGAGCAGTGCGCGCACCCAGGGCCAGGCGGCGCGCCCGTACAGACCGAGCACGACCACGATGGCCACGCCGATGCCGAACACCGTGCCGCGGCCGCCGGTCACGAACAACAGCATCCACCAGACCGCCGTCATGCGCCACCACATGGCGCGATGCGCCCGGCCATCGGCCACGCCGCCCGCGGGCAGCGTCAGCCAGGCCAGGAAGGGCAGACTGATGGTCTGGACGTGGTTCAGGAAACGATGGTTGTCATAGCCCGGAGACAGCATCAGTTGCGATGGCTGCACGTGCCCGATCACCGCGATCAGGTAGTAGGCCATCGCCAGGAACACGTACGCGACGCAGCCATAGCCGCACCAGAGCATGGTGCGCCGCAGGCGCGCCGCCACCCGACCGGGACCGGACTCGACATGGGCCGCCGCGCCTGCCTCGTTGCCGCGTGCCGTCCACATCCATTCCGCCGCGATCGCCAGAGCAAGCATCACCAGCAGCGTCATGGATCCCCATTCATAGAACGCGTGCCGGGGCGACAGCGACTGCATGCTGGATACCGCCCCCAGCAGCAGCCACGCGCCCAGCCAGGCCGCGCCCACCTTGCCCGGCCAGACCAGCGCCCCGCCCTGCCGGCGCTGACGCACCAGGACGGTCACGGCGCCGATCAGCAGCACCCCGACCTGCATCAGGCGCTGGTTGTTGTGATACGACGCATCCACCGTCCACGGAATATGCAGGAAGGGTCCGACGGCGACCGCCAGGCAGGTCAGCGCAGTGAGCAGGTAGCGCGACGCAAGGGAAGAAAAGTTCATGAAGAAGGCACGGTTGCGGTCAGGGCGACATCTTAGCGGCTGGGGGCTGAGCCACTGCCACCTGCGCGCCTTGCCTACCCGCCACCGCAGGCCGATCTGCGCCCGGGCGGCCTTCGGCCTTGCGCTGCCCGGTTCCATAGGCGCCCGGCGTCACGCCGGCCCAGCGCGTAAACGCCCGCGCAAAGACCTTGTCCGACGTGAAGCCCAGCTGACGGGCGACCTCGGACACCCGCTGCCCACCCTGCGCGAGCCGGTCTGCGGCGAGCGTCAGGCGATGCGTGGCCAGGTACTGGACGGGCGACACGTCGACCCGCTCCCGAAAGCGCGCCGCGAACCGGGTCCGCGACATACCGGCCTCGCGGGCCAGGCTGTCCAGCGTCCATGGCTGGTCGGGCGCGCGATGGATGGCCATCAGGGCGCGGGCAATCGACGGATCGGTCAGGCCACGCAGCCAGCCGGCATGCTGCATGCCCGTCCGGGCCAGGTGCGCCCGCAACACGTGCACCAGCAACAGGTCCGCCATCCGCGCGGCCGACAGTTTCCAGCCGGGCTGCTGGGCAAGGGTTTCGTCGACCAGGGTCTGCATCATCGCGGCTAGCGGGCCCACGCTTGGCGACGCCGCGTCGGCCACGTGGATCAGCGGCGGCAACAGGCGCATGACTGTGTCGCGGCCATACGCCGACAGCCACAGGTGCGCCGAAAAGAGTTCGATGCGCGGTTCTCCGGAACCCGTCTCGAACACCAGCGGCGCATCGCCATGCTCGCCCACGGCGTGCCGCGCTATCAGCGCCGCGATCGGCTGCGACGGCAGCGATGGATCGGACGACACGGTGTGCGCCGAGCCCAGTGGCAGCAGCACCAGGTCGCGAGGACCGATCCAGCGCGGCGCTTCGCCGTCCACGCGGATCCAGTAGCCGCCGCCCGTCGACATGCGGATCAGCGCGCCCTCGACACCCAACGATGCCAGCGCGAAGGGGCCCGCAAGGCCGAAGCGCGCGGTCACGGCCCGATCCGCCCGGCACTCGGCCAACACGTCGCTCAACACGTCCACTGCGCCTGCCCCTTGTTCTGTCCGGCCATGGTTGTAAGCCGCAACGGTGCGGATCGCAACCATTGCAATCGACAACAATGGATTCGTGCAACGGGTTGCCTGCACGCAGCGGGACGAATCGTGGGGTGTTTGGCTCGCCGGGCGGTTGCCGTGGCCCGCCGCGTCGCGAACAATGACGCTTCCTCGTTCCCTCCCGTAAAGCCATGACCGCTACGCTTCCCCTTCACACGCTTATCGTCGGCGGCGGCATTGCCGGATCCGCGCTTGCCATCGCGCTGGCATCCGACGGGCACCGGGTCACCGTGCTCGAGAAGCAGTCCGAATGGGCCTTCCAGAGCTCCGGCATCTTCATCTACAGCAATGGCCTGGTCGCCCTGGACCGCATCGGCGTGCTGCCCGAGATCCTGGCGGCGGGTTTTGTCGTGGCAGATGGCGAGAACGTCTACCTGGATCATCGTGGCGATCCTATCGTTGACGTGTTCTACCCGTCAGCCGAAGGGGGCCGCATCCCCCCGGTCATCGGCATCAAACGGGCGGAAATGCATTGTGTCCTGGCCACGCGGATGCAGGCGCTGGGCGTCGAGATCCGCCTGGGAACGAGCGTGAATGCCATCGATGACGGCGCGGCCGCTGGGCCCGCAGCCGGTCCGGTCATGGTGCACACCAGCGACGGCGCCGCCCTTTCCTGCGACCTGGTAGTGGGCGCCGACGGCATCCGCTCACGCGTGCGGTCCCTGCTGCTGGGTGACATCGAACCGATCTATACAGGCTTTGGGGTCTGGCGCAGCATCCACCGCCGGCCCGCCGACGTCGTTAGCAAGCTATTGATGATGGGTGTCGGAAAACGCTTCGGCGTCATGCCGATTTCGCACGACACGCTCTATGTCTACGCCACCAGCAACGAGCCCGGGCGGCCCTGGTACGCGCCCGACACGTGGCATGCGCACATGCGCGCCAAGTTCGACGAGTTCCAGGGGCCGGCACGGCGCTACCTGGAAGAACTGTCGCCCGCGACCGAAACCCTCTACACGTCGGTCGAAGAGGTGCGGCTGCCCCTGCCCTGGCATCGTGGACGGGTGCAACTGATTGGCGATGCGGCGCATGCCTCGACCCCGTTCATGGGACAAGGCGGCGCCATGGCGCTGGAAGACGCAGTGGTCCTGGCCGAGATGCTCGGAGCCAGGACGGCCGACGCCTCGCTGACGAATACGCTGCAGGCCTTTGGGGAGCGCCGCTACCCGCGCTGTGCGTTTGTGCAGGACGTATCACGCAAGGTCGGTGAAGCCGGCGGGCTCGAAAACGATGCAAGCTGCCTGGTCCGCAACGACCGCATGAAGGCGGGGGCCCAGGCCGATGTCGATCGTTTCTATGCGCACATGCTGGGGCCGTATTGAGTTGTGCCATGATGGACGCCTGCCATGACGGAGGCCTGCTCCATGCTTCAGAACGATCTTCTTGTGCGCCTTGCGGCCATGCCCGCCGACACTCCCCTGTCGGGTCAGCACGTCGCCGCGCTCCACCAGGCGGGGCTTGCACCCGACCCGTTGAGCACGCTCAAAGGCGTGCCCGCCGACCTGCTCGATGTCTGGCGCTTGCCGGCTGAAACGCATACGGTCCACGCGGCCGAACCGCCGAAACGATACCGGCTCGGTGCGGTGCTGGCCGGGTTGCAGGCAGCCGACAACGGTGCAGACACCGCGCGGCTGCACAGCGCCTTTCCGTTGTTCACCTATGCCGACGGCGCCGAAGACGACTTCCTGACCTCGCTGCGCCATGCCGAAGATCCGGTGGACGTCCGCATCCTGCGCATCCCGGCGCCGTTCGAGCTTCCAGAGGGCGGCCAACTCAACCCGGATCAGCGCAGTTTCATCGACGCCCTGCGTAGAGATCCCGATGCAGCGCTGGCCGCCGCGCGGCGCCTTCCAGAGCGCCTGATCGACACGTTCAATCCCGCCAACTGGTTGCTGGCGGAGTTTGCCGGGCCCCACCTGCAGGCGGCCCACCTGCACCAGGTGGCCGAGTCGATTTCACTGCTGTCGGACGAAGACCTGGGCCTGGGCGTCAATGCCTATGGCCATGCCGAGAGCCTGCGCGGCGGGCTGGTCACGCGCCTTTCGTTTACCATGTCGCACCTTGTGGCCGGCCTGACCCAGACCAGCCGATTCCTTGATGGTTCGTCATCGGGCTACGCCGCGCTGGTCACGACACTCATCAAGTTGGGCGCGGATTTTGCGCTTGAAAACGACGAGGGACAGAACGCGATGCAGATGGCCACGTCGGTGCGGCATCGCCATGTATCGAGCCCCTTCCTGAACCTGATCGACAAGTTTTTGCTGGTACAGCAACTCGACGACCTGCTGCTGCTGGGTGACGACGAGAACGCCGACAAGATCTGATATTTATAGTGAGCCTTTCATGACGACGACCCCCAACCCGCAAGACGGCGACGACCACACCGAAACCGAAGAAGAGCTGCAGGCGCTGTTCACGGCCGAAGCCCGCCGCTTGCTCAAGACCTTGAAGCAGCCCGCGTCCCTCCGGTCACGGCACGAAGACATTGTTGCGGGCCTGCAGGAAACGCATCCCGACATCTACGAAAAGTGGATGGCGTCGACCGACACGTACGGCGAAGCCGCGCGCTTCCTGTTCCCCTTCCTGACCGATCCGGATGTCGAGATGACCGACGAGCAGGCGGACCACTATCAGAAGCTGTACGAAGATGCCGTGCAATATGGCAAGGCGCTGGCCGACGCGGTCAAGGCCAAGGCCTGACGACGGGGCGTGTCCCACTGTTGGGCACGCGACTTGCTGAGGACACAGACTCGCGGCGCCGAAACAGGCGCCGACGGGACTGCTTTACCGCCCATAGCGTTCTAAGGAAACTGACGAATGACGCGAAACAAGAAAATTGCCGCGGGAATCGTCGGCACGTTGGTCCTGCTGATCGTGATCCTCGTGATCGTGATTGCGACCTTCGACTGGAACCGGCTCAAGCCGACGATCAATGAAAAAGTTTCCGAGGCCATCGGCCGTCAATTTGCGATCAATGGCGACCTGAGCGTACGTTGGGCGCGTGACGCCGATACCACCGGATGGCGCGGCTTGATACCGTGGCCCCACGTTACCGCCAACGACATTAGCGTGGCCAACACCGACTGGGGCAAGGCGCCGCAATTTGCCAGCCTGCAGCGCGGTGAATTCAGCCTGTCTCCTCTGCCCCTGTTGGCGCATCGCGTGGTGATTCGCCATGTCCAGCTGACCAAGCCCAGCGCCGACCTGCAACGGTTGGCCGACGGCCGCGCGAACTGGGAATTCAAGATGAAGGAAGACGACGACGACACGCCTTCGTCATGGGTCATCGACCTGAACGAAATCGCCTTTGACACCGGCCGCGTGGCGTTCATCGACGAAACCCTGAAAGCGGATCTCGAAGTTGCGATCGATCCACTCGGCAAGCCGATTCCGTTTGCGGAACTGGCCGGCGAAGCCGCCGCCAACGATGCACGCGCCATCAGCAAGGCCGACCTGCGCGACTATGTGTTCGGCTGGGCGGTCAAGGGCAAGTACAACGCGCAGTCCTTGAGCGGCGACGGCAAGATCGGCGGCATGCTGGCCCTTCGGGAATCCGACGTGCCCTTCCCCTTGCAAGCGAACGTCAAGGTGGGTGATACGCGCGGATCGGTGGTCGGCACGTTTACCGACCCCATGAACCTTGGCAAGCTGGACGTGAAGCTCAAGCTGTCGGGCGCGAGCATGGCCGATCTGTTCCCGCTGATTGGCGTGGCGCTGCCGGACACCCCTCCGTATTCGACCGACGGACGTCTGGTCGCGGAAATTAGCCGGCCGGAAGGCGGGCACTTCGAGTACCGCGGCTTTAACGGCAAGGTCGGCCAGAGCGATATCCATGGCGACGTCAGCTTCGACAAGATCACGCCCCGACCCAAGCTGACCGGACGCCTGACGTCGAACCTGCTGCGCCTTGAAGACCTTGGCCCGCTGGTGGGCGTGCAATCGGGCGGCGCGAAAAAGCCTGCCGACAGCGCGACCAAACAGCCCGCCGACAAGGCGCTGCCAGTGCAGGAGTTTCGCACCGAACGCTGGGCCGATATGGACGCCGACGTGTCGCTGGCCGCCAAGCGCATCGTGCACAGCGCCAAGCTGCCGATCTCGAATCTTGATGTCCATGCCGTGCTGGATGCCGGAAAGCTGACGCTCGATCCGTTGAACTTTGGCATGGCGGGCGGCACGATGCGTTCGACTATCGCCCTGGATGGGTCCAAGACACCCATGCAGGGACGGGTAAAGATTGGCGCCCGCAAGTTGGAACTCAAACAACTGTTCGCGGATGCCAAGTCGATGGAAAAGAGCCTGGGCGAAATGAATGGCGATGCGGCCATTACCGGCACGGGCAATTCGGTCGCTACCTTGCTGGGCTCGTCCAACGGTGAGGTCAAGCTGTTGATCAACGATGGCGTGGTCAGCCAGAGCCTGATGGAAATCGCTGGCCTGAATGTCGGCAACTATGTGGTCAGCAAGCTGTTTGGCGATGACGAGGTCAACATCAACTGCGCGGCGTCGGACATCAACATCAAGAACGGTCTGGCCACGCCCAACATGTTTGTGTTCGACACCGAAAACGCGATCATCAACGTGACGGGTGAAACCAACTTCAAGACCGAAGCGATGGACCTGGACATCACCCCCAAGAGCAAGGGCTTCCGGATCTTTTCGCTGCGCTCGCCGCTGTATGTGCGTGGCACCTTCAAGGATCCGAAGCCGGGTGTCCACATCGGTCCGCTGGCCGCACGGGCCGCCGGGATGGTGGCGCTGGGTGTGGTGGCCGCTCCGGCTGCCGGCCTGCTGGCACTGATCGCGCCTAGCGCGGGCGAAGACGACACCAAGTGCAGCGCCATGCTGCGCCAGATGCAAGGCGCTCCGCAAGCACCGGCGCCGAAGTCTCGATAAGTGTCGGTGGCAAGACAACGGCCCGCTTCGTCGGCGGGCCGCACATGATGTTCAAGGGCCCGCTTCATTGCGGGCCGCAGGCAAGATTCAACGGCCCGCCTTATCGGCGGGCCGTTGTCATTTCACCTCTGGATACTGGCCCTGCTTCAATAGCTTGGCCAGGTGCACACAATTGTTGACCAGCACTTCCATCGCGCCCTGCGTCTTGTCTGGCGTCCTGGGCAGGTCCTTGAAATCGACCGCCTGCATGGCTTCGCCAACCCAGTACGCGGTGGCGGATGCCGGAATCGTGTAGCCCACATCGTTCAAGGCCTGGAAGAGTTCGGCCGCGACGTGATGGGCGCCGTCCTCATTGCCGACGACTGCCACCGCCGCCACGCGCCCAAAGGTCAGCATGCGACCGCCTTCATCCCTGTCACTGAGCATGGCATCCAGGCGTTCAAGCACACGCTGGCATTCGCTGGACGGATGGCCCAGCCAGATCGGCGTGCCCAGCAGCAAGATATCGGCTTCCAGCACCTTGTCACGCAGGGCGGGCCAGTCGTCATCCTCGCCTTCGTCGGCCGTCACGCCGGGCTTGATGGTGTAGTCGACGGCGCGGATGATTTCCCCGGGCGCACCGGCTTGGTTGAACAGCTCCATGATGCGCGTGAGCAGCAGTCCGCAAGACGAGTCGTTCGGCGATGGTTTAAGCGTGCAATTGATGGCCAGTGTACTGAGCGGCATGACATTCCCCTGATGGTGGCAGTGGCGTCAACTCAGCAAGTGGCGTTCCGCCGGACAACACGTTCCTGATGCAGGAACCACAAGAAGGCGGTGGTCTGCAGAACCGCGACACCACCCAGTGTCAGCATGAAGGCATGCGGACGCGAGAGACCAGTCGCCATCAGCAGGTCCACCACCAATCCTACCGACCACTGCGCGATGAAGGCGCCCACGAATACGAACATGTTGTACAGCGTGACAAGACGGCCGGCGGCCTCTTTGGGAAATTGCATGGCCAGCGCGGGCTGCATCAGCATGATCGGCGCCACGCCCACGCCTACCACCAGCCACAGCACCCACGCTTCCCGCATGGGCAACACGGCGATCAGAAAGATGGCCGAAATGCAGATCACGTAACCCACCAGCGCGATGGGGGTCAGGCCAAAGCGGCGCTGCAGCGGCGGACTGAGCACGCTCATTCCGACATACCCCGTCATCATCGCGACCATGGCCCACAGCAATCCGCTCGCGCTTTCGCTGGCGCTCATGCCAAGCACGTCCGTCATCCACGGACCTGCCCACAAGGTCTGCAACGCGATGATGCTGCCCTGCCCGACCGCCGCCAGCGGCATGGCCCGCCGGATGACCGGATGCCGCAACAGGCGGCGCAGCGACACGTCTTCCGATGCCTGTCCGGCCGGCAGGCGCTGCACGTCGGCGTCGGGCACGAAGCGCCATAGCAACGCGGCGATCACCGCAAGCGAAATGCCGGACGCCAGATGCACGCTGCGCCAGCCCCACGCCGCCGCCAGCGCAGCCGCGGGAGTCGTGAAGAACACGGCCCCGCCCGTCCCCGCCACCAGGATCCACAAAGCCAGTTGCGGCTGGCGGTCGGCGGGATAGCACCGGCGGAAATACGAGAACGGCGCCATCAGGCTGGCGGCCACGCCACATCCGATCAGCGCGCGGCCCAGCGAGGTGAGTGCGAAGCCCTCGGCCGCCACCAGAATGAAGGATCCGATCGCGGCGACCACCAACAGGCTGGACTCGACACGACGCGCGCCGAACCGGTCAAGCCAGACACCCAGTGGCGCCTGCATGACGGCCAGGGACACGAAAAAGGCTGACGATAGCCAGCCTAGTTGGGATGTGTTGAGCTTGAGGTCCTGCGTGATGTAGGGCGCAAGCACGGCATTGACCGATCGCAGGCCGTACGAGCAGAAATAGGCGATCGCGAAGCAGGCAAAAATGAGAATAGACTGGCGCCGGCTGAGCCCGGCGCTATGGTTATCTGGAGGCATGCTGGATTATGCCAACTTTAGCCCCCCCTAGGCGCTGCGCGCCTCCCCCAGGGGCGGCACTGGCGGACTGGCGGAGCCAGATCCGCTGTGCCCTTGTCTGCGGTGGCTTGGTGCGAGGCGCTGTGCCTGGTCAACCGATCAGGGGGAACTCGTCGTATTGAGCCCCCCCGCGGCGCTTCGCGCCTCCCCCAGGGGCGGCACTGGAGGACTGGCGGAGCCAGATCCGCTGTGCCCCTGTTATTGCAGCGTCTGGGTGCGGGCGCTGTGCCTGGTCAACCTATCAAGGGGAACTCGTCAAACTTGATGGGGGCGCGGGCGGGGTAGCGGGTGTCGAAGGCGTAGCTGCTGATGGTGCCGGCCTTGGAATCGAACACACTGTAGGCCGTGATGTCGTTGCTCGACAGGAACGGGACGTTGCCGGTGCCGGCCAGTTCGGCCATGACGTTGCGCAGGTTGGGCGCGACGATGGGGCGGCCGTGGGGGTCGCCGTCTAGCGGGTAGTCGGCCTGGTTCCAGGTCAGCGACGTATGCGGCTGCGTGGCCGATACCGCCGGAATGGCGGTCCGCTTGGGCGCCAGGCCTGCCACGTACGCGCCGTAGGTGTTGCCGACGTTGGACGTCTCGATGTAGTTGAGGTTGCCCACTTTCGACCGGCACCACAGGTGCGAGTGACCGACATGAACAAGCTGCACGCCCGCCGCGACCAGCAGGGGTTCGATGTCCGTCTTCCAGACGTCTTCTGCCAGCGGATAATCGTATTTGACGTAGCGCATGCGCTTGGCGGCAATGATGGGCTGGATGTCCGACGCCCAGGTGGCGGGGCTGATCGGCAGCGCGAGCGGGCCCAGAATGCGCCGCTGGCCATTGGTGTCTTCGTAGTCGAAGCTGACCTTGGTCTGCGCCATGGTCGGGATCGCGTTGTCGCCCAAGCCGAATACCGACTGGTGGACCATCACGATCTTGTACTTGGCCGACTTGAATTCGGCGCTATCGAGCACGCCCTGCAGCCACGTGTACTGGCGCGAGCCCTTGCCGAAAGGCCAGAACTGGAAGTCGCCAAAGCCCCATGCGTCGGGATTGTTGACATCCGCAAGCGTTTCGCTCAGCTTGCCTTTGCTGTTGGCGCCCCAGCCCCGCCAGATGCGGTTGCCGTCCATCGCGATCACATGCACGTCGCCCAGGCGCTGCGAGTAGTAGCGTTTGCCGTCCGGACCTTCGGGCAGGGTGAACATCTCTTCATACGAGATGGTCTCGAAGGAATTGTCGGCGATCCAGGTCGCGCGGACCTTGGGGTCGTTGGTCGGATTGATCGTCGCGGCCTGTTGCGCGTAGCGCATTTCGGCGTACCACAGCGGCTGCGGGTCATTGAACATGGTGCCCAGGTCGTTCGTCTGCGGGCGCCACCGGCCTGAATACTCATGGTTGCCCAGGATAGGCATGATCCACGCGTTCTGCAGCAGCGCGCCGCCGGTGTATGTCGATGTGGGCTGCCATTTCGTCATGGTGCCCTGCATCGCTGCAAAGAACGGTGGCGCGTCAGGCACGTTGTTGTCGAACCATTCAGAGGCGCGGTTGGGCACGTTGACCAGGTCGCCGGCAAACAGCACGCCGTCGATCGGCGCCAGCGTTTCGGCCACCCGTTCGTAGTTGGCCGCGGCCATCTTCTTCAATTGCAGGTCTGACGTCAGCAACAGACGCGTGGTCTGGCCCACGGCAGGCAGGGCTTGCAAGGTGTTGTCGTCGCTGCGCATGGCCTTCGTGCCATCGCTGCTGACCGCCACGTAGGGCACACGCACGCCCGCGGTCAGGCCGGTCACGGTGGCTTCATGGCGCCAGATATCGCGCTCGGTCACGCCGGTGTAGGTGCGGCCCGTGACCTTGGACGTCTTGTCCTCGTACATGCGCGACATCTTGCGCGAGGTCGCCGGTACCGCGCGGTCGAACGATGCGCCATAGCGGACCTGATGATCCTTGCCTTCGAATTCGGTGAACCACACCACACGGACCGTGTCGGCGGTGGGCAATTGCAGCATGGGTTCGGACAGCACGAGACGGTCGGTACTGAAACGCACGGTGGGCAACGGGGTCAGCGGCGCGGTGGGCGGCGTGGTCGGCGTTGCGCCGACGGCGTCATCATCGCCGCCTCCGCAGGCAGCCAGCGCTCCCGATCCAGCAATCGCGGCAGCGATCACACTGACTTTCTTTCCAAACGTCCTGCGGTCCATGCGTCATCCTTCGGTAAGTGATGACGCACTTTATTCATCTCGGCTTTCAGGCAGATGACAGTATGGCCCCCCCGTGGCGCTTTGCGCCTCCCCCAGGGGCGGCACTGGCGGACTGGCGGAGCCAGATCCGCTGTGCCCGCGATGGGCGACGCCTACTCTGATTTCAAATTGAGTTTCTTGATCAGGGGGCCCCAGCGTTTGAGTTCGTCGTCCATGTAGCTCCGGAATGCGGCGGGGGAGTCGCCGACGGGGTCCATATAGACGGCTTGCAGGCGGCTGCGGACGGTGGGGTCTTGCAGGGCGGCGATGAGGGCGTCGGACAAGGTCTTCTGGATCGGCGCGGGCACTTTCGAGCCGACGACAAAGCCTATCCAGGCGGACCCTTCGATACCCGGCACGCCGACTTCCGCCAGGGTCGGAATGTCGGGCAGCAAGGCCGACCGGCGCGACGACGTGACGGCAAGGGCTTTCAGGCGCCCTTCTTTGACCATCGGCATGACAGCCACGGGGGGCAGCGCACCGAATTGGGTGTCCCCGGCCACCAGAGACGTCAGCGCCGCGGGCGACGACGGATACGGCACGTGCGTGGCGCTGCTGCCGATCTGCTGCAACATCAGTTCTACCGACAGATGCGACACGGTGCCCGCCCCGGTCGATGGAAAGTTCGACTTGCCCGGCTGCTTCTTCAACATGTCGAGCAACTGCGCAATGGTGGCGATGCCGGAGTCGCTGCGCACGACCAGCACATTGGGCTGATGCACCGCCAGGGTCAGCGGCGACAGGTCCTTGACCGGGTCATAGGGCAGCTTGTCGAACAGCAACGTGTTGTTGACCAGCGGTCCGGTGATGGACACCCCGAAGGTATGGCCGTCGGGTTTGGCCGTGGCAATGGCATGGGTGCCGATGTTGCCGCTGGCGCCGGGCTTGTTCTCGACGACGATGGTCTGGCCAAGCAGCGCGCCGGCCTTCTCGCCCACGATGCGCGCTACCTGGTCAGGACTCGAGCCCGGGCCGAATGGCACGATCAGTTTCAAAGGCTGCGATGGAAAGGCATCGGCCGCCAGGGCTGGCAGCGCCGTGGCGCCCAAGGCCGCAGCCATCACGCACGCCCCCAGCGCCAGCACGGTACGGCGCATGGCGGACGGCGTGCCGACAGCACGGTCGACGACAGCATGGTGGACGACAGCAACGATCGGAAAACGGCTCATGCTGCGTCTCCCACCTGAACCATCTTTTCGAAGTAACGCTGCTCGTTCGCGATGAAGGCGGCAACCATCGCGCGGTAGGTCGCGTCGACCACGTCATCCAGGTGCGCAAAGCCGCGATCGTGGCGCTGCGCCAATGCACGCGCCTTGGCAAACACCTCTTCCTGGCGCGCCGGGGCGGACACCTGGAAGGCATCGCGCTTGAAGCGCGCGGCATCCTTCACATACATGGCGCGCTGCGCGATCAGTGCAACGATCTGGTCATCGAGTGCGTCGATCTGCTGGCGCACATCGGCCAGCGTCGCGCACAGGGGGTGGTAGGCCGGGTCCGCGTAGGCGCGCACCGGCCCGGACTGGGTCGACGGTTCTTGCATGGTGTCTCCATGGGACGGGAATGGCGATGCATTCCTCTTGTTCAGAAGGCTAAGAAAAAGTGACGGGCGGCCACAAGAGCCGCCCGCATGTCAAAACGTGTAAGTCGCCCCGCCGCCGACCATCCAGTTGCGGCCCGGCGCGGGCTCGAAATACCGCGTGTTTGTCTCGTTGACAATCACCGATCCAGCGTAGCGGCGGTCGAACAGATTGTCCACCCGGGCAGACAGGTTGAGCCGCCAGGGGCCGGCGTTCGCGACGTAACCTGCCGCCAGCGCCGCCACCATGTACGACGGCGACGCATCACTGTTGCGATCGTCAACGAACACCTTGCTCAGGTAGCGCCCTTCCACGGTGGCCCGGAAGCCCTTGGGCGGCACCCAGCCAACCGATGCGAATGCGGACTGGCGCGCCACCCCGGGCATGCGCGCCCCGGACGTGATCGCCGGACTGGCGCAAGGCGCCGCCGCGCAGACCGTGTCGCGGTACTGCGCATCGAGCCAGGTGTAGGCGACTTGCGCGCGCCATTGATCGTGGAAGTAGCCGTCCCACCCCAGTTCGACACCCTGCCGCCGTGTGCGGCCGGCGTTCTGGAACGTGGAGCGCCCGTTGGTGTTCGATGCCGTGACGATTTCGTCGTCGGTCGTGGTACGGAACAGCGCAGCGGTCAAGAGCCCACCTGCCACCGTCGACTTGGCGCCCACTTCGACCGTCGTGTTGGTGGCGGGCTGCAAGGCGAAGTTCAGCCCCGGGGTCTGGTCGGGCCGGTACGACAATTCGTTCAGCGTGGGCGTTTCGAACCCGCGCCCGGCGGTCGCATACAGATTCAACCGTTCCGTAGCCGCATACCGCAAGGACGCGACCGGCAGCGCCTTGCGAAAACGCGTGCTGCCGCTGTCATCGCCGTTGGCGCCCGCGATGTAATTGTCGTCCGACTTGAAGCGGATGGTGCTGTACCGCAGCCCGCCTTCCAGCGTCCACTTGTCCAGGAACTGCCACGAGGCCTGCACATACGGATCCAGGTTGCTGACCGTATTGTCTTCGTCGCGCCGCAGCGCGCCCATGACGCCGACCACCTGCTGCGCGCCGGTCCCGGTGAAGTTGTTGTAGCCCTTGCGGCGCTCGGCCAGCGAATCATAGGCCAGCCCCGCAATCAGCACGACCGGCCGACCACCCATCGTCCGGCGATGCGTCCAGCGCACATCGGCCCCCCCATAGTCGCGATCCAGATCGATCACGCCACCCGCATGCGTCGGGTTGAGCTGCGGCGCAGGCGGAATGGACTGGTATTGCGTGGTCGAACGCGACCCGTAATACAGCATGGCGCGAAATTGGTTATCGGCGTCAATGCGGCGCTCGTACAGCAGGCCGCCCTGGGTCTGCGACACCGTTTTGCGGGTGTTGTACTCCTGCGCCAGCGCAGCCGACCGGGGCGACGTATCGAACTGATCGCGCCTAAGGCCGAGCGGGTCCTGCGCGGTCAGATCGACGCTGTTCAGCGTCATCGTCAGTGTGCTGTCATCATCCAGCCGCCAACCGAGCCGCGCGTTCGCCAGGTTCTTGCGGGCGGCGCTGTGATCGCGATAGCCCTCGGTGGTCATGCGGTTCACGTCGAGCACGTAGTCGAACTGGCCCGCACGCCCGGCCGTACCCAATTCGCCCGTCGCCTTCAGCCCATACCGCCAGGTGCCATAGCTGCCTGCCGAGAACGATGCGCCCAGCGTGGGCGGGCCTTTGCCGTCTTGCGTGAACACCTGCATCACGCCGCCCGACGAATTGCCGTACAGGGCCGAGAACGGTCCGCGCAGGATCTCGACGCGGTCCGCCGACGAGATGTCGATGTTCGACGTCTGCCCCTGCCCGTCGGGCAGCGTGGCCGGGATGCCGTCCACGTACACCCGCAAGCCGCGAATGCCGAACGTCGACCGCGCGCCAAAGCCGCGGATCGAGATCTGCAGGTCCTGCGCGTAGTTCTGGCGGTTCTGGATCTGCAGTCCGGGCACCGCGCCCAGGCTTTCCGACAGATTGATCTGCGGGCGCATGTCGCGCATGGTCTCGCCATCGACCACGCTGGCCGAGGCGGGAACGTCTTTGAGCAAGGCCTCGGTACGCGACGTCGTCACGACCACCGGGGCCAGAATGGCAGGCGCATCGGCCGCCTGCAAGGCAGGCGCAACCGCCACACCCAGACACATGACGGGCATGGCGATGCCTGCCCGAACCTTCGTCGTAGTCACTCTTGATTACCTGATCATGCGCCGTGTTCGGCAAGGGCCTTTTTGTAGGCGGGACGGCTCTCCAGGCGTTCGACATAGGCGGTCACATTGGGCCATTTGTCTTTGCCGTAGAACTGCAATGCAAGCTGCACGACAAACGACAATTGCACGTCGGCGGCCGAGAATTCGTCGCCGGCAATGTAGTCGCGCTTGCCGAGCTCATCATTGATGAAGCCGATGTGATTGTCGATCTCGCTTTCGATGCGCGGCTGCAGCGGCGCACCGGCTTCCTTCAGCCGGCCCACGTAAAGCTTGAGCATGACCGGCAGCATCGCCGATCCTTCCGCATACTGAAGAAATTGCACGTAGCGGTCGTAGTCCTCGCTGTCGACGGGTGGCGCAAGGCGCCCCGCGCCATAGTGGCGGACCAGATAGTCAATGATGGCGCCCGACTCAAACAGCACGCGGCCGTTGTCACGGATGACGGGCGCCTTGCCCAGCGGCGTAATCGCCTTCAGTTCGGGCGGCGCCAGCCGGGTGGCCGGGTCGCGATCATAGGTGATGACGGTATAGGGCTGGCCCAATTCTTCCAGCAGCCAGGTAATCCGGCGCGAGCGGGACTCTTTCAGGTGATGCACTTCAATCATGGGCGGATCCTTCAGGGCGATACGGAGGCGCGGAGGCCGGCAGGCGCTATCCTCGCACGCCCGTTGCCCCTGACGGCGCAACCAGGTGTAAAACCCGCCCGACCGCGCCAACGCATCACCCGGCGCTGCGGCACCCTTCCAGCACGTCCAGCGACGGCCGGTAGGTGGCGCTGTGCACATCCATGAGTCCGAGCACCGTGTGATACAGGACGTCGTGGGTGACGGGCCGCGCCAGGCCCTGGGCGACACACTCGGCCCGCACGCCGGTGCGCGCGGCAAGTCCGCCGTTGAGCCACGCGATCATGGCCGCATGCTTCTGTTCGTCGGGGGCGAACACATAGGGCATGCCGTGCAGGAAGAGGCCGTTTTCGCCCAGCGACTCGCCATGGTCGCTCATGTAGAGCATGCCCGTGTCGAAGTGCGCCGATTGTCCGCGCAACCAGACAATGGTGTCGGCCAGCATGGCGTCGGTGGCCACGGTGCTGTTATCGAAAGCGTTGACGAGTTCGTCATGGGTGCACGCCGACAGCGTGACGTTCCGGCATTCCGGAAGAAAGTGTTTCGATGTTGGTCCCGACCGCCGGCTGTAGGCCGGACCGTGGCTTCCGATCTGGTGGAGAACGACAACGATTCCCCTGGCGCGCCGTTCGGCTGGCAGCGCGGCGATGCGCGCGTCGAGCCCCTGCAGCAGGACGTCGTCCAGGCATTCGTCGGCATCGCAGGCGGTGGATGCCGATGGCACGCGCGCGCACACGCCCTTGCAGCCCGATTGATTGTCGATCCACAACACGGCCAGGCCCGCCGCCGACAGCACGTCCAGCAGGTTTTCACTGTCGTTCTTGCGCGCTTCGAAGCCTGATTTGCCAAGCGGCGAGAACATGCAGGGTACCGACGCGGCCGTACTGGTTCCGCACGATTGCAGATGCGTCCAGCTGAGCACCCCGGCCTGGGCCAGCCGCGGATTGGTCAGACGGCCGTACCCGTTCAGGCTGAAATGGTCGCCGCGTGCCGTTTCGCCGACGACCAGCACGAACAGCGGCGGCCGGGTATTGCCCACATAGGTGGCACCCAGGTCGGCGTCGCCGCTGATGATGGCAAGCGGCCCCTTGCTTCGCACGGAATCCGACGCCTGCTTGAGTGTCGAGTAGATGCTGGACAGCGGATTCACGGTGTAGCGCAGTTCGACGTTGTTGCGCATCAGTGGCCCCAACGCGCGGAATCCCAGCATGCCTGCCCCAAGGCCCACCGCCAGCGCCGCCACCAGCAGCACCGCATTGCGCCACACGTGAGTCCAGGCGCCTTGCCGTGCGATGCGCACGCGCCAGAGCGCCCACCCGGCCGGGCCGGCGACCAAGAGCACATCCACCAGCAGCCGCGCGCTCAACATGTCGCGCGCTTCATGCACGTCTGTCTGCATCACGTTGACCATCATCGTGGGATCCATCACCACGTGGTAGGTCAGCATGTAGTGCTGCGCGAACGCCGCGATCAGCACGACCGTGAACCAGACCGGCTTCATGCCACGCGGCCAGGCCGTCAACATCAGCATGGCCGCCGTCGCGCTAGCGGTCAGCACGCCCATTGCCGCAAGCGCATGCAGCGTCGCCATGCCACCCGTGCTCAGCCTTGCGATGTCCAGCCACAATGTCCAATTGGTGGACAACATCAACCAGGCGGTCAGCAAGAGGACGATGCGGCGGGGCGACCGGGGGACTGCAAGGGCCTCGTCCATGCGCCGCAAGGCAAGGTGCGCCGCGGTGCGTAGCCCGGCCAGCGGCGCGGCAATGGGAAGGGACAGCGGCATGACCGACTCGAAAGAACACGACCTGACGCATTCTCCGGGGCGCGTGTCGAATTTTTGTCACCGGCCTATTCGACACAAATTCGACATTCAAGGCATGCCGCCCTGTGCCCGGCAGGATTATGATCAGCAAGCTCGATTTTTCTCCGGTTGCCACCATGCCCCGCTTTCTTCGCGACTCCGCCCTGACCGATGCCGAGGCCCAGCGCCTTGCCACCAGCGCCGCTTTTCCCTGGGCGGACTTTCGCCAGATGCTGACGGACGATGCCTTTGCAGAACTGAACGCCACCTTTCCACCGTTGACCGCCTTCGAGCGGCACGATGGCCTGGTGCGCAGCCACGGGCAACGGCCGCACGACCGCTATTACCTGGCGTACGAAACGTCGATCTACCATCGGCAAGGCAAAGGGGACTATGGGTTGACCGGCGATGCCGGCAACACGACGCACGATCGCCTGCCCGAGGTCTGGCAGGCCTTTATCGAAGAATTGAAAACCGACGAGACCTACCGGCGTTTTATTGTGAAAGCGCTGGGCACCGATAGGCTGGTCACGCGCTTTGCTTGGCACGTCGGGACGACGGGGTCCGAGGTCTCACCTCACCTGGACGCGCGCGACAAGGTCGGCACGCACATCTTCTACTTCAACACGAAGGAAGACTGGCGGGAGGAATGGGGCGGCAGCATCCTGGCCCTGGACGGCAAGCAGGTGCCGGCCATGAATCCCGACTTCGGTGATTTCACGGGCGAGTACGCGATGGACATTCGCGACAACCGCAGCTTTCTGTTCAAGAACACGGCGGACGCCTGGCACGGCGTACGTGCCCTCACCTGCCCGGCCAGCAGTTACCGCAGGCTGTTCAACGTCGTGTTCGAGACGCCCGACAAACGACGCGGCGGCGTGCGCGGACTGCTGGATCGCGTGTTGCGCTGACCAGCCGTGCCCGGTGCTGGGCCGCGCGACATGACGACGTGCGCGGCTGGATACTGATCTGCCGGCAAGGCGGCCACGCCGACCACTGCTGCCAGCCACAAGGCGTCGTCCATGCCGGCATGTTCCTGCGGACCCAGCGCCAGACGGAACCGGTGCTGATCCGTCACCTCGGCCAGCGCCTCCCGTCCGGCACGGGTCACGCGCCGCCGGGCAGGCTTCAACATCAGATAGGCCGTCGCGGCCAGGGGCAGGCTGGCCGCAGCCTGCGCCGTCCATCCGGCCAGACCTACGGTGGTCCCGCTGTCCAACGGCGCTGCGGCGCCCATCCAGAGGTTGACGACCCACCCCACTGACATCCAGGCGATACCGACGGCGAACAGCCCCAGCAGACAGACCAGCGCCCAGCGCAACGCGCGTTGGGTGGCCAGGTCGGGCGGCGGACGCCGATCGAGGAGGCCCGCCGCCTTCAGCGTGGCGTCGCAGTCGGCCGTCGCGTGCTCCAGGAAAGAGACGTCGTGCAGCACGGTGCCCAGGGTGTGCGGCACGCTGTACCGGTCGAGCACCCGGCGCTCCAGCGGCCGCAGTCCGAACGCGTCGATGCGGCGGGCGCGCACCAGCATGGGCCCGGACTGGATCAGCGCACCGCGTTCAAGCAGCACGAAGATCGCGGTGCGCACGGCGTCGACCGCGCCACCGCGCAGGTAGGCGACGGAATACGGATCGCGCAGCACGGGTAGCGTCAGCGGGGACGAGACCAGCGCAGGCTGGGTCAGAACGGAATGGGCAGGCATGAGGCGGCTCCCGAGAGCGGGCAATGAGGGCAACCGCAGACTGCGACTTACCCGACCCCTGAAGCGTAAACCGCGTGCCTACGCCCGCCCATCCTGCATCCGGCTTTGGGCCGTCCTCCTAACAGCCTCATCCGAAATCGGGTCACCGGCGCATCACGCCGACAGATCGGGCACTGCGATCGTGATCGACTTCAGGTCGGTGTAGCTCAGGATTTCCTCCAGCCCTTCTTCACGCCCCACGCCGCTGTTCTTGAAGCCGCCGTACGGCACGCCGGTGTAGTGCGGCCCGACGCAATTGATCCAGACGTAGCCGACCCTCAAACGTCGCGCGAAGGCCATGGCCTTGCTGACGTCGGTGGCAACCACCGAGGCCGTCAGCCCCAGCGACGAGGCGGCATCCATCTTCAACACGTCATCGGGCGTGGACCAGCGCACGACGCTGAGCACCGGGCCGAAGATTTCTTCGGTAGCCAGTGCGCTGCCCGGGTCCACGTCGCTGAACAGCGTCGGCGCGACCCAGTACCCTTTTGCAAAGGCGCTGCCTGACGGCCGCTCGCCGCCGACACGCAGCCGCGCGCCCTGCTGGGTGCCTTTCTGGATGGCAGACATCACCTTGCCGTGATGCGCGGCGCTGATGAGCGGGCCCATGCCCGAGCCGGCTTCAAACGGATCGCCCACGTGGATGGTCTTCATGCGCGCCACGATGCGCTCGAGCACGGCATCGTGGATGGACTCATGCAGCATCAGGCAGCTGGTCGAGCCGCAGGACTGGCCCTGCCATTCGAAGTTCATGCCGGCCACCGCCAGCGCCGCGGCCTTGTCCAGGTCGGCATCGGGCAGCACGACCATCATGTTCTTGCCGCCCAGTTCCAGCGTGATGTGTTTGATGGCCACTTCCGCCGCCGACCGCTGTATGGCCTTGGCGGTGCCGACCGATCCGATGAAACCCAGCCGCTTCACGCGCGGGTCGCGCACCAGCGCATCCCCTGTCTGTGCGCCGCTGCCGTGCACGATGTTGACCACCCCCGGAGGCAGCACATCGCGGCAGATCTCGCCAAAGATGCCGCCCGACAGCGGCGCCTGATCGGGGCTCTTCAACACCATCGCATTACCCGCGATCAGGGGCGCGCCCACCCGCGACGCCAGGAAGTAGAAGGGATGGTTGAAGGCCACGATGCGGCCCACCGTACCGAAGGGTTCACGCTCCGACAGGTGCATGTGATTGGGCGTGGCCGGATAGGTGTGGCCCGTCATCGCGTGGCCCAGGCCGGCGTAGAACTCGATGCGCGACGCGGCGCGTTCGACATCGCCCAGCATGGCGCGATACAGATTGCCGGTGTCGCGCGTCTCGGTGCGCGCGATCTCTTCCTTGCGGTCACGGATGCGTGCAGCCAACGTGCGCATCACCTCGGCGCGGCGGTCCACACCCAGTGCATGCCACGCGGGCCATGCCGCTTCGCCCGCCTTGACGGCATCGGCGACATCGGTCGTGGTGGCATGCGCTGCGCGGCCCAGCAGGGACTCATCGGCAGGATTGACCGAGTCCATTTCGGCGCCGTCCGAGGCTCCGACCAGTTCGCCATTGATCAGCAGTTTTGCCGTCAGGGATGTCATGCGTTTCTCCACAGTGGGGACGAAGGCGTCGTGCCTTCGGGAAGCCAGGGCGCCAGCGGCCCGCGGCCCCGGATCAGGTCCGCCGCCTTTTCGGCGATCATCGTGACCGTCGCATTGATGTTGCCACCGATCAGGTCCGGCATGACCGAGGCGTCGACGATGCGCAGCCCCTGCAGGCCTCGCACACGCAGTTGGGCATCGACCACCGCATCGGGATCGTCCGCGGCGCCCATGCGGCAGGTCCCGCAAGGATGATGGACCGTAATGGCCGTCTGGCGGATGTGCGCATCCAAGGCGTCGTCGTCCAGGCAGGCCGGGCCGGGCATGCGTTCTTCACCCACGAAGGGTTGCATGGACGGCTGGCCCATGATGCGGCGTACCGACCGGATCCCCGCGCGCAGGCTGGCCCACTCGGCGTCGTGCGCAAGGAAGTTCTGGTGGACGACCGCCCGTGCATCGGGCGCCGCGCTGGCCAGCGTCACCTGGCCGCGGCTTTCCGGATGCAGCGCGACCACCCGCACCGCAAAACCATCGTCGAACGGCGCGCGCCAGGGGCGCATCCACGGCTGCGCGTGAAAAGGCGCGGCCGCCATCAGGTACTGCACGTCGGGACCTTCCAGACCCGGGCGCGTGGTCTCGTACCCTGCTGCGCCGCCCGGTACATTGGTCGCCGCGCCGGCGCCGAAGAGCCACGCGCGCGCCAGGTCCCCGACGACGCGGTCGGCGCGCATGCGGTCCGGGAACGGGCCCGCCGCCTTGCGCGCAAAGCTCAGCAGCACGGCGATGTGGTCTTGCAGATTGCGCCCGACACCGCGCAGCGGCGTATGCGTGGCGATGCCATGCGGCGCCATCAAGGCCGGATCACCAATACCTGACAACATCAACAATTGCGGTGTGTTGATGACCCCGCCCGCAAGGAGCACTTCGCGGCGTGCCAACGCGACATGAGGCGTGCCATGACGAACGTAGGCCACGCCCGTGGCACGGTCGCCGGTCATGTCGATCCGCGTGACCAACGCGTGGGTGCGCACCGTCAGCCCACGGCGCTTCATGGCCGGCCGCAGGTAGGCCACCGCATTGCTGCAGCGCCGGCCGTTGCGGATCGTGACCTGCGAGCGCCCGAAGCCGGACAGTTCCTTGCCATTCAGGTCGTTCCGCAAGGCGTGCCCTGCTTCGCCTGCCGCGGCCAGATAGGCAGAGATCAAAGGATCCTGATAGGTGGAGTATCGCGTGGTGATGGGACCGCCCTTGCCCCGCCACGGGCTGGCGGGTCCCTGCCAGTCTTCCAGTTGCAGGAAGTACGGCAACGTGTGCGCGGCGTCCCACTCGGTCAGCCCATAGCGCGCCGCCCATCGATCGAAGTCGCTGCGATGCCCGCGCACATAGGCCAGCGCGTTAATCGACGATGATCCGCCGATCACCTTGCCGCGCGCGCACTCGATGCGGCGGCCTGCCGTCTCGTCCTGGGGCTCGCTGGCGTAGCCCCAGTCGTGTGAACGCTTCTGCAGCATCCGGCCCAGGCCCAGGGGAATGTGGATCAGCGGGTCGTTGTCCCACCCCCCGGCTTCGAGCAGGAGCACCGTCACGCCCGCATCCTGCGTCAATCGGTTGGCGAGCACGCAGCCCGCCGACCCCCCGCCCACGATCACATAATCGTAGGTCGCCGCGTCGTCCACGCTGGCCTGGCCGGATGTCCGCATGCCTGTCGTCTGGCTCACTGGACCTTGAGGTTGGCCGACCGGATCGCGTCGGCGAACAGCTCGATGTCGGCGCTGATCGCCTTGCGGAATTCGGCGGGCGTATCGGCAACGATCTGCACGCCCAATTGCTTCATGCGTTCCTGGTAGGTCGGGTCGGCCGCAATCTTTTTCACTTCCATGGCAATGCGATCAACGATGGCTGCGGGCGTCCCGGCAGGCGCCATGAGCCCGTTCCAGGTCAGCGTGCGAAAGCCCGGGAAGGTCTCCGCGATGGTCGGCACCTCGGGCAGTTCCGGAAGGCGCGTGTCGCTGGTCACGCCAAGCAGCTTGATGTTGCCCGCCTTGGCCTGGGGCGCCAGCACGGGCACGTTGCCAAAGTACATCGTGACGTCGCCTGCGATCATGGCCGCCACGGCCGGCACGTCGCCCTTGTAGCTGATGTGCATCATGTCGAGCTCGGCGCGCTTGACGAACAACGCGCCTGACAGATGCGAGACGCTGCCGGACCCGCCCGACGCAAAGTTGAGTTTGCCGGGTTGCGGTCTGGCATAGTCGACCAGTTCCTTCACGCTGTTGACGGGTACGTTCTTGCTGACAGCGAGCAGGAAGGGATTGGTCGCAAAGTTGGTGATGGGTACGAAGTCCTTGAGCGGATCGAACGGGACCGGCGAAATCTTTGGCAGGATCACGATCACCGGCATGGCGGCCACCAGCAGCGTGTAGCCGTCCGATGGAGCGCGCTGCACGGTCTGCACGGCAATCAGGCCGCTCGCACCCGGCTTGTTCTCCAGCACCACTGGCTGACCCAATGCCACCGACAGCCGTTCGGCCGTGATGCGCGCAATGCTGTCGGTGCTGCCGCCCGCGGCGAAGGGCACGATGAAACGGATGGGACGTTGCGGCCAGGACTGCGCCTGGGCCGCGGACGCGCCGGCGAGCAGGCAGATCGTTGCGGACAAGCTCAGGAAGTGCGTCACTTTCATGGTGTTCCCCGTGTGCGTTGAGTCATGGATACCCGGACGTCTCCCCCGTGATGCTTTCTTGCGTCGTGGCGTTTTTTTATGGCACTGCCGTGTGGATCGAAAACGGACGCGCGCAGAAACGCTTGCGCAGCGAGGCACAAATGGACAAATGCGGCCGGTAGCATCCGGCGGATCAGAGGAATGAAGCGCGACCCACAGGCGACATGAAAGGACGCTGCGGTGTGGCGTCGCCGGCCCGCGCAGAACGCCCGGGCCGGTGACAAGGAAGTGGGTTCACTATAAATATACGGGTTGCGACGCGTCAATATATTTATCGTCATCACACTGTCGTGTGCGGTCGGGCATGCGGGATGCGTGCAGGCGGGTGCTGATTTCATCGCAGGAGAGCCCCGTGTCTTACTTCGCCTCATCATCGACATCGACGTCATCCCGGCCCGAGGCCTTGCTGCGGGAGGCTGCGGTTCCCTTTACCGACTTCGACTCGGCGGCCTTCCAGGAATGGTTCGATCGCTATGGAAACGCACGCGTCGTGCTGCTCGGGGAAGCCAGCCACGGCACGTCAGAGTTCTACCAGGCGCGGGCGGCGATCACGCGCCGCTTGATCGACCGGCATGGCTTTCGTCTGGTGGCCGTTGAAGCAGACTGGCCTGACGCCGCCGTCATCGATGCCCATGTGCGCGCACGGCCCGCGCTGCGCGACGACCATGAACCGTTCAGCCGTTTTCCGGAATGGATGTGGCGCAATACCGATGTCCGCGATTTCGTTGACTGGCTCCACGACTTCAATGCCGACCGGCCGCTGGGCGAACGCGCGGGATTCTTTGGACTCGACATGTACAGCATGGCCAGTTCGATGTCAGCCGTGCTCGCGTATCTGGACGATGTGGATCCCGACGCAGCCGCCCACGCACGCGAGCGATACAGCTGCCTGGAACGCTGGCGCGACGACCCGGTGCAATATGCGAGTTCGGCATGGGATCGCGCGCGCGCCACCTGCGAAGCGCCGGTGCTGGAGCAGTTGCAGGCGCTGCTGGACAAGCGGCTGGACTATGTCCGCAAGGACCCCCGCTTTTTCGATGCGGCGCAGAACGCGCGGCTGGTGGCGTCGGCCGAAAGGTATTACCGCACGCTGTATCAGGGGTCCGCGCACAGCTGGAACCTCCGCGACACCCACATGTTCGAGACGCTGGACACGCTGTTGTCGACCAATGGGCCCGATGCCAAAGCGGTGGTGTGGGCCCATAACTCGCACATCGGCAACGCCGCGGCCACGGACATGGGGCGGCGCCGCGACGAGTTCAATCTCGGACAGCTGTGCCGCGAACGGTATGGCGAGGAGGCGGTATTGATCGGCTTTGGCACCCACACGGGGACGGTCGCCGCTGCCTCGGACTGGGATGGACCCATGGAAATCAAGCAGGTACTGCCATCACGCGACGACAGCCATGAACACTGCCTGTTCAAAACCGGTCTGCCCCGGTTCATGCTGGACCTGCAGGCCGCGCGGCGCGGCCCGTTGCGTGACTATCTTGCCAGGTCGCGACTCGAGCGATTCATCGGGGTCATCTATCGGCCCGACACGGAATTGCTGAGCCACTATGCCAGTGCATGCCTGGCCGATCAGTTCGATGCGCTGGTGTGGATTGCCGAGACGCATGCGGTGACGCCCTTGCCGGGCGAGCACCGCTATGGCGCCGCGGAAACCTGGCCCTCGGGCCTGTAGCGCTTTATACGGGCTTACATGCCGTGGTCGGTGGGTCCGATCTGGCGCGCGCCATCCAGATGATCACGCAGCATGCCGATGTGCTTTTTGGCAAACGCCTGGACATCAGGATCCTCGGTCTGCGTCGTGGCGTTCTGGAATGCCAGCACCGTGTTGTCGTGCCCCGCGATCGCGATATGGCTCGAATACATCTTTTCGAACTCGGTGCCGTTCAGTGCCCCCAGCGCCTTCAGTTGCGCGCGCTGCGCCAGCGACGGCTCGGTCGGCAGTTCGTAGCCCTTGCGCTTGGCCAGTGCTTCCAGGTCCTTCTGCATGGCGCCATGATCCTTGATCATGCGCTGCGCGTACGCGCGGATCTTCGGGCTCTTGGTCTTTTCGAGCGCGATCTTGCTGCCCTCGACTTCCGAATAGCCCGATTGCGCGGTGTTGTCCAGAAAACGCTTGTCACCGGCAGACAGATCGGCCGAGGCCTTGCTTGCCGACGCGGCAGGTGCCGGCGTCTTGGCAGGTGCGGTCGATTGCGACATCACGCTCGATGACATCAGGACCAGGCAGGACGCAGTGGCGCCCAGGACCGCATGGGTAAATCGCATGGTGTGCTCCAAAGATAAAGTCGGTACTCATCCATGCTCAGCAAGTAGCGCGCCCGGCCGGTGCGCCTGCCCTTCCACCCGGGTCAGTGTGCCGGGGACGCCGCCAGTTCCTCGAAGTACGCGCGCAAGGTGCGCGGCTCCCGGTCCAGGATGGTCCGCAGCGCCAGCCTATTTCCCATGAGCCCATGTTCGTCATACCAGGCAAACATCCTGACCATCGCAGCCTGCCGCGCCGGCGGGAAGGGCGCGATCGCCGTCTCGACGGGCAGCACGTCCGCGCGCACGTCGCGGCCCAGCACGTCGGCCATCAGGGCAGCTACATCGCTACGCGTCATCGGCGCAGTCGCAACCAGTTCGAACGTCCCGTTGACCAGCGCATCACCGGTGCAGGCGATCGCCGCCACTTCCGCCACGTCGCGGTAGTCCACGCGCGTGTGCCGGGTGCCCAGCGCCCAGGGCTCGGCCAGCACGCCAGTCTCCACGACCTTGTGCCACGCATGCGACAGGTTCTGGTAGAACACCGTCGGCTGCAGCAAAGTGAATTCCATGCCGGACGCAATGATGGCTTCTTCCACCGGAGGCTTGGCCGCGTGATTCACAAGGCGACTCAACATCGGGTGGATGACTCCCGAAAACACGAAACGCTGCACGCCGGCCTCGACGGCTGCGGCGACCACGCCCTTCCCCACCTCGGACTCATCGGGGAAGAAAGCAGGCGCCATGTAGTAGACGGCATCCATTCCGCGCATGGCAGCGACCAGGCTCGCGTGATCGCGCAAGTCGCCGACCACGACCTCGCCCGCTCCCTGCTCATGCACCCGCTGCGTCGTCGCCGCATCGCGCACCATGCCGCGCACCGCTACCCCGCGACGCGCCAATTCGGGAACCACGAAGCCCGCGTTCTTGCCGGACGCGCCGATCGCAAGGACGGAAGTCACTGTGCCTGCCATGCATTTCTCCCAAGGTATGTACGGACATGGCCTAAGGTTATACATCAAGCCTGCGATTGCCTTGCCCCCTTCAGCCGCCGCCAGGCCTGCGGCGCCATGCCAAGTTCACGACGGAAGGTCCGCGTAAAATGTGACTGGTCGCAGAAACCATGCAGATGCGCGATGCGCGTCAGGGGCTCGTCCGTTGCCTCGATCATCGCGCGGGCGGCCTCGATGCGGCGGCGGCCGACATAGGCGGCGGGCGGCACACCCACCGTCGACTTGAACGCGTGACAAAAATGACTGACGCTCAATCCTGCTACCGCGGCAAGATCGGCAGTGCGCAGGCGGGTGCCCAGGTGCAGGTCGATGTGGGCCGTCAACCGCTTCATTTGCCACGGCGCCAGCCCGCGGCTGCGGCACGGCGTGTCCGCGACGGGGTCGATGGTGGCAGCGTCGCGCAACAAGGCCACCGCGCGGACCAGGTACTCGCAGGCTGCGGCGGCATTGGTGCCCAGGACCGACTGTGCGTCGGACAGCAAGGCCGCGACGTCATCGATCGCAATACAGGCGATGGTGCGGTCGACGAAGGGTTCGTCGGCACCTCTTTCGAGGAGGCTGGCTTGCTCTCGGCTCATGCTGCGCGCTCCTTGCACGACGGCCGACGTGCTCGGCCCTACCACAGCGATGATGCCCGGCATTGGCCCGCGCGCCCACACCGCCATGAGGGGAAACCACCCCCCACGAATGAGGGGTGACGGCGCACGCGGAACGCGCTGCGTCAGACCGCAATAATGCCGCGCTCGATGCCAAGCGCCACGGCGTGCGTGCGATTCGCCGCGCCCAGTTTGTCCATGAGGCTGCTGACGTGGCCCTTGATGGTGTCCTCCGACACGCCCAGTTCGGCGGCGGCCTGCTTGTTCGCGTAGCCGCCGGCCAGCAGTTGGAGCACCTGTACTTCGCGCGGCGTCAGGGTGTCCTTGCCGATGTGGTTGGCCAGTTCGGCGGCGATCTCGGCGGGAAAGTAGCGGCGGCCCGCAGCCAGCGTGCGGATGGCTTCGATCAGTTCCTTGCGCAGCGCGCTTTTGAGCAAGTACCCCTGTGCCCCGGCCTCGATCGCGTGCAGCGCGCGCACGTCACCGCGATAGGTGGTCAGGATCGCGATACGGGCGTCGGGCGACATGGCGCGGATCGCGCGCACGGCGTGGATGCCGTCGGTGCCCGGCATCTGCAGGTCCATCAGGGTCACGTCGGGCTGCAGCTCGGCATGGCGGCGGACGGCCTCGTTCCCGTCGCAGGCTTCCCCCACGAGCGTCATGTCCGGCTGGCCTGCAAGTACGGCGGCAATGCCTTCGCGCAGCAAGGGGTGGTCATCGACAACCAGCACGCGGATGGGGGAAGCGGTCGTGGTCACGAGACGGACACTCCTGATGAAGGTAAGGGCGGGCGCGGGTGGATATCACGGCGATACGCCCGCGAGGCCGGCACGCAAAAGCGGATCTGGGTGCCCGATGCCGGAGCGCTGCGCAAGGTCAGGGTTGCGCCGATCCGTTCGGCACGTTCGTGCATGCCCCGCAGGCCCCAGTGCTCGGGACGGCCGCGCGGCGTGAGCCAGGCCGGGTCAATGCCCCGGCCATCATCGTCGATGCGCAGTTCAAAAACACGCGATGTGTAGATCATCACCACTTCGATCCGGGTGGCGTGCGCGTGGGTGCAGGCGTTGGCCACCGCTTCCCGCGCGACCCGTTCGGCTTCATCGCGCACCAGGGGATGCAGCGGCACCGGCAGGCCTTCGACGCCCACATGCAGCTTGGGCTGGCCGGGCTGCACGCGGTCATCGGCCAGGCGAGCAAGCACCGCGGCCAGGTCGTCCTGGTCATCGGCAGGCTGACGGCGCAGGTCGCGCACCCGGTCACGTCCTTCGATCAACACCTGGTCGGCACGGTCCAGCGCACGCTCCAGATCCACCCGCGCCGGCGCATCCGGCGGCAGCTTGTCGGCGGCGGCCTGAAAGCGCAGCATCAGGCCCTGCACCCCCTGCAACAGCGTGTCGTGCAGTTCGCGCGCGATGCGTTCGCGTTCGGCATACCGCTCTTCGATCCGCGCACGCAATTGATCGGCCGATCGCCGCAGGTTCATCCGGTACATCAGCCAGAGCACCGTGCCCAGCACCGCTCCCGCAAACAGCAGGAAAGCCCACTGCCGGTAGAAGACCGGCGCCACCGAGAACGGCAAGGTGGCCTCGGCCGCGCTGGGCAATCCATCCTTGTCAAAGGCCCGCACACGAAAGCGATAGTCGCCCGCACCCAGGCCCGTGTATATGGCGGACCGCTGCGGGCCGACATCCTGCCACTCGCGGTCGTAGCCATCGAGCCGATACTGAAACTGCAGGCTTTCGGGCGACGACAGGCTGAGCGCGGTGTAGTCGACGTTGATCCGGCGCGTGTCCGCGGGCAGCTTCAGAGCGTGCCGTGTCGACAGCGATATGCCATCGGCGCTCAGGGTTTCGATGACGGCGGTGGGTCCGGTGTCTGCCGGCCGGCGCAAGGCCGGGTCGATGCCGACGACACCGCTGCTGGTTGCGAACCACAGGCGCCCGTCGGCAGCGCGCACGCCGGTTGGCAGGGGCAGCACCTGATAGGGATCGTTCGCCAGGCCGCCGATCCGGTCTACCGACCGGTAGCGGATTGGGGTGCGCGTATCGGCCAGCGCGGCTTCCACGTCGGACGCGGGGACATGGAAAATGCCTGCCTTGGCCTGTATCCACAGATCGCCCACGCCAGGATCGCCGGGCTTGCCCGGTATCAGGATCAGCGCATACACGTTGTCGAAGGCGTCGTTGGCCGGACGCAGCACGTCAAGAAACCGCGTGCCGTCGAACAGGGCCACGCCGTACTGTCCGCCGATCCACGTCTTGCCGTCGCCATGGGCCATGGCTGTGACGTGGCCCACATTCAGCCCATCGGGCGCGCCCCAGGACCGGTCCCCCCGCGCGTCGCGCGTCACGATCAGATTGTCGCGATAGCCGAACCAGAGCGTGCCCTTCAGGTCCGTCGATGCCGTGACCGGCATGCGTTGACTGGGCCGGGTCGAGGGCGCTGGATGCGGCGTCCAGGCCCCCTTGTCCAGCACGAACAGCCCGGCGCGGTTGACCGAGACCCACAAGCGCCCGTCGGGATCGCGCGCCATCGCACGCACCGACGAATCGGGCGCGGCCTGCGATGGCAGTCCCGCCACCCGCTCAAGGCGCGAGCCGTGCGAACGCCAGATGCCTTGCGGGCCACCCATCCAGACGACGCCCGTGCTGTCTGTCATGGCGCTGGTCAGCGGGGCCGGCGTTGCCAGCGTCTCGATCCGGCCGTCGTGCAGGCGCATGGCCGCCCGGCTGCTGGCCCCCGCCCACAACGCGCCATCGCCGCCGGCCGCCAGCGCGACGTTCAGGGCGTCCGGGGGAAAGCCGGCCGGCGTCAGGGTACGGCGGCGGAAGCGATCCAGTCCGCGGCTCGTCCCGACCCAGACGTTGCCTTCCCGATCTTCAAGCAGAGGCCAGATGGAGTCCGCGCTGAGGCCGTCACGCGCGCCAAAGGTGGCGAGGAAGGTGGGGGCCCCCGAGAGGTTGGCGCCGGAGCCGTTTGCCTCCGGCAGCCCACTCCACTGGTGCGTGGCGTCACCGTCGACACGAATGAGGCCCTGGCCGGCGGTGCTGACCCACAAGGCGCCGTCCCGGTCGGTCAGCATGCCGTTGACGCCCTGCCCGACCGCGACCCCACGCACGGTGAACGTCGGCGCAAGCAGCGTCGGCGAGGCGGGCTGCGCTGCCGGCGCGGCCGGTACCCTTGCCGCCTGCACCCGCACTTCGTGCAGCACGCCGCCATACCTTTCCGCAATCCACACCGCCCCGTCACGCGTCTGCACGATCTGGCTCGCCCAACCGACGGCAATACCCGTCGGCACGAAGCGACGCGCACCGGGCGGCAAATAGAACAGCGCCGACTCGTCGGCTGCCCACACGGCGCCGTCACGATCCACGAACACCGCGCGGCTGTACCGTCCGGGCAGGTTCCACTCCTTGCCCGCCATTCGCCATTGCCCCTGGTCATGGCGCATCAGGCCGTCGTTGACGGCCGCCCAGATCGCACCGTCCTTGCCCTGCGCCATGCCGTACACGACGCCGTCCGTGACGCCTTCCCGCGCTCCGTATCGCCGCAAGATTCCCTCGGCCAGGAAGGCAATGCCGCCGGCACGCTCGCCGATCCACAAGCCCGCATCGGTCGCGAGCAAGGACGAGACGATGCCCAGTGGCGCGCCAGACACAGGCTGGCAGGGGGTGAAGCGGAAACCGTCGAACCGGTACAAAGATGCATTGGTGCCCAGCCACAGATAGCCGTCCGACGTCTGCGCAAGCGCGCCGACCTGGCTCGGGCCGCCATCCGCCGCGGCCCAGCGGCGATGCTCGAGGTCGTCAAAGCCCCGGGCAGACAGGTCGCAGGCGACAACCATCAGGCAGAGCGCGGTCAGCAAGGAGGACATGAATGAAATGGACGCGCGGGTGCGCCGCCGAAGGCGTCGCACGCCCGCGCCAGGGCTCAGGATCGACCGGATTGCTGCTGAAACCATTCCATTCCGTCATCGGCGACGGCTTCCCAGCCGGGCTCGGCGATCAGCCAGTGGCTGCGCCCGGGGAAGCGTCGAAAATCCGTGGCGGCGATCGACAGACGATGCTGCCGGTAGGTGGCCGCGACGGCGCCGGCTCCGATAGTACGGTCATTTGCGGCCGCGATGAGCAAGAGCGGCGCGCGATGATCGTTGTCGAATGCAATGAACGCGTCGCGGCTGAAGGCGGCCTGGCGGTACAGGCCGGCAAAGGCCCACCCGCCAAACACGACCGCACGCAGACAGGCCAGCGCAGCGCGCCATCCACCGCCCGACACCACAGGCACGACGGCAATCCCCGCGGCGCCCAGGCCGCGATCGAGCAGGATCTGCACAATGAGCCCACCGATCCCATGTCCGATCAGCAGCGGGGGGTCGGGCAACGCCCGCGCAAGTGCGGCATGCGCCGCGACGATGCGGGCAAGACTCGCCACGCGGCCGGTGTCGTGGGGGCCCGGCGCCGGCCAGGCCGGCGCATGGCAACGATATCCGCAGGCGGTATAGCGGCGAACGAACGGCGCCCAGACTGCGGGCGTCGCGCCCGCGTCATGAATGAACAGCACGGTCCGGCTCATGACGCGGACCGTGCCTGCGCCGTCAGCCTTGGCGCACGGGCGCGTGGACCGGAGCCAGCGTGGTGTGCGAGCCGGCCAAGCGCGCGGCCGCCTTGTGCACCATCGTGTAGGCATAGTCGACACCCATGCCATAGGCGCCGGAATGTTCCTTCACGATATCCATCACCGCGTCGTAGGTTTCGCGGTTGGCCCAGTCGCGCTGCCATTCCAGCATGACCTGTTGCCAGGTCACCGGCACCACGCCCGCCTGGATCATGCGCTGCATGGCGTAGTCGTGCGCTTCCTTGCTGGTGCCGCCCGACGCATCGGCCACCATGTAGATTTCGTAGTCGCCTTCCAGCATGGCGCACAAGGCAAAGCTGTTGTTGCAGACTTCCGTCCACAGACCGGCCACCACCACTTTCTTGCGGCCGTTCTTTGCCAGTGCATCGCGCACTTTCTGGTCGTCCCACGAGTTCATCGAGGTGCGTTCAAGGATGTCCTGGGTCGGGAAGACGTCGAGCAGTTCGGGATAGGTATGGCCCGAAAAACTTTCCGTTTCGACCGTCGTGATGATGGTCGGGATCTGGAAGACCTTGGCGGCCTTGGCCAGCGCGACGGTATTGTTTTTCAATACCTGCCGGTCGATCGACTGCACGCCGAATGCCATTTGCGGCTGATGGTCGATGAAGATCATCTGCGAGTTGTGCGGGCTCAGGACGTCGAGTTTGGGATTGCTCATGGTGGCTCCAGGGTAAAAGCCGGCCGCGCGACATCGGCGGCCGGACGGGAAATCAGCGGTTGAGGAAAGCAAGCAGGTCGGCGTTGACCTGGTCTTTGATCCTTGGTCAGTGCGCCGCCGGGACGGGGCCCGGCGGGTCGGTCGGGTGGACGGCGCCGCGTTCGGAAGGCTTGCCGGAAGGTGCGACGTAGTGCGCCACGCGCGGGCGCGCCGGGCCGACATGCAACGCATCGACCTGTTGCTTGATGCGTTGATCGTTGCGGGTGAAGCGGTCGTGCTGGCGGCGATGCTCCAGCCAGGATTCGACGACGAAGGTCTCGATGAAGCGGCCCTGCACGGCACTGTCTTCGTAGATGCCCCAGCTCAGCGCCCCGCCGCGCCGGCGCACCTTGCGCAGTCCGTGCACTTCGCGGATGAAGGCCGGCACATCGGCGGGCTGCACCTGGTATTCGACGGTGACAAGCACGGGGCCCGCGTCGTCGGCGGGTTCGTCAGCCAGCAAGGGCTCGCCCAGGTGCGGCGACGGGCTCAGGTCCAGGTCGGGCGTCATGTCGAGCCGCCACCGCAGCACGGTGGCCGATGCGAGCGCCATGCCGATGCTTGCAATGATCAACGACGTGGGGGTGCCCAGCATGGCGGCCAGCTTGCCCCACAGCGCGCTGCCGGCCGTCATGGCCCCGTAGAAGACCGTCAGGTAGGTGGCGAGCGCGCGGGCCTTGACCCAGCCGGCCGAACTGCGCTGCGCGCCCACATTCAGGGTCGACAGGACTGCGATCCAGGCAAAGCCCGAGAACAGCAGCACCCCGGCAATGACCAGCGGGTTGCGAACCAGGCCCAGCGCAAGGGTGGACGCCGCGAAGACCAGGCTGGCCGCGACCGTCAGCGCATCGGCCGACAGTCGGGTGCGCAGCCTTGGCAGGAGCAGCGCGCCAGCAATGGCGCCCACGCCGATGGCAGCCAGCAGCCCTCCGTATCCGCCCGGGCCCAGCCCCAGTTCGCGCCGCGCAATGATAGGAAGCAAGGCCCACGCCGCGCTGCCGAACAGGAAGAAAGCAATGGCTCGCGCCATGACCGCCCGCAGCAGCGGCGCGGCATGCACGTACCGCATGCCGGCGCGCACGGCGGGCAGGAAGTGTTCGGGCGGCAGCCGCTTGACCACGGGTTCCGACTTCCAGCGCCACAGCACCGCCAGGATGCCAAGCACCGACACGGCGTTGAGCAGGAACACGGCCGGGGGCCCGAACAGGCTCAGGATCACGCCGCCCAGGGCCGGACCGATCGCCCGGCTGATGTTGATGCCGAGCGAGTTCAGCGCAATGGCCCCGGGCAGTTCCGCCTTGGGCACCAGGTCGGGGACGATGGCCTGGAACGGCGGCGCGCTCATGGCCGCGCCGATGCTGAGCGCGAAGGTTGCCGCCAGCAGCACGCCCGGCGTGACGAGCCCGGCAATCGCCAGCACGCCCAGGACCGCGGCCGCCACCAGCATCCACAACTGCGCAAACAGCAGATACTTGCGGCGATCAACGATATCGGCCATGACGCCGGACGGCAGCGCGAACAGGAACATCGGCAAGCTGCCGGCGGCCTGGACCAGCGCGACCATCAGCGGATCGGGGCTGAGCGACGTCATCATCCAGCTGGCGCCGACATCGTGCATCCACGACCCGACGTTGGACGCGACGGTCGCGATCCACAGCGCGCGAAAGACGCCGACGCGCAGCGGCGACCAGGGGGTGGGTGCGGGGGTGGATGCGGGGGTGGGTTGCATGTCAGAAGGCAAAGCAGCTGCACCCGAGGGCGCCCCAGAAACCCGTCACATCGGCCACCGGCACATCCGAAGCGCGCGCCGCGGCATGCCCGTGTCCATGCACGCCGCACGCACCGGCGCACAGGTGCGGCAAGGCGCGCATCCGCGAGATGGCCAGCGCGCGATGGTGCCCCGGCACGGTCTTGACCGGCGACCAGTCCGGGAGCACGGGCAAGGGCGGCGGCGCCAAGGGCGCGAAGTCATCGGCGCCATACACCACCTTGCCAGCGACCACCGTCAATACCGACTCCAGCGATTTGATGTCTTCTTCGCTGACCGAAAAATAATCGCCCGACAGGACCACCAGATCCGCCAGCTGCCCGGCCTGGATGCGTCCCTTTTTGGCCTGTTCGTTCGAGAACCACGCGCTGCCTGCGGTCCATAGTTCAAGCGCGACGTCACGCGGCAGTTGCCCTTCCGGACCCGTCAGCCGCAAGCCGCCCACCGTGCATCCAGACACCAGCCAGTACAGCGCGGTCCAGGGGTTGTAGCTGGCGACGCGCGTGGCGTCGGTGCCCGCGCCCACCGGCACGCCCATTTCCAGCATGCGGGCCACGGGCGGCGTATGCCGCGCCGCGTCGGCGCCGTAGCGGTCGACGAAGTATTCGCCCTGGAAGGCCATGCGGTGCTGGATCGCGATGCCGCCACCCAGCGCCTTGACCCGCTCGATGTTGCGCGGCGTGATCGTCTCGGCGTGATCGAACATCCAGTGCAGGCCATCGAAGGGGATCTCGCGATTCACCTTTTCGAACACATCGAGCATGCGGCTGATCGACTCGTCGTAGGTCGCATGCAGGCGGAAGGGCCAACGCTGGCCCACCAGATGCCGCACCACTTTTTCCAGCTCGTCTTCCATGCCCGCGGCAAGCTCGGGGCGCGGCTCCAGAAAGTCTTCGAAGTCGGCCGCCGAAAAGACCAGCATCTCCCCTGCCCCGTTATGGCGGTAGAAATCATCGCCGTCGCCCGGGGCGATCTGCTTGGTCCAGGACTGGAAGTCTTCCAGTTCGGCGCCCTTGTTCTGCGTGAACAGGTTGTAGGCAATGCGCACCGTCAACTGCCCTTCACGGGCCAGCTGATCGACGATGGCATAGTCTTCAGGAAAGTTCTGAAAGCCGCCTCCGGCGTCGATCACGCTTGTCACGCCCAGCCGGTTCAACTCGCGCATGAACTGGCGGGTCGAGTTCACCTGATGATCGCGCGGCAGGGTCGGACCTTTGGCCAGCGTGGCGTACAGGATCATGGCGTTCGGACGCGCGATCAGCATGCCGGTCGGATTGCCCGACGCGTCGCGCCGGATCTCGCCACCCGGCGGGTTGGGCGTGTCGCGGGTGTAACCGACGGCCTGCAGCGCCGCGCGGTTCAAGAGCGCGCGGTCATACAGATGCAGCACGAACACGGGGGTCTCGGGCGCCGCGGCATTGAGCTCATCCAGCGTCGGCAGGCGGCGCTCGGCAAACTGGAATTCGGTCCAGCCACCCACCACCCGCACCCACTGCGGATGCGGCGTGCGCTGCGCCTGATCCTTCAGCATACGGAGGGCATCGGCCAGCGACGGCACGCCTTCCCACCGCAGTTCAAGGTTGTAGTTCAGGCCACCGCGTATCAGGTGCAGGTGGGAGTCGTTCAAGCCCGGGATGACGGTGCGCCCGCCCAGGTCGACGACCTGCGTGTCGTCGCCGCGATGGCGCATGACGGCCTGCGCATCACCGACTTCAAGAAACTTTCCATCGGCCATGGCGACGGCATCGGCGCGCGGTTGCGCGCGGTCGACCGTATGAAAACGGCCGTTGATCAGGATCAGGGATGCGCTCATGATGTCCGGTCCGTGGGAGGGGTGGATGCCGTGGCGGCAGGCGTCGCCGCGGCCACTGGTGGCTTGGGCGTCACGCCCGTGATGTGCGGCGCGCACTCCGACACGAACCAGGCCTGCGACAAGGGCTGGCCGTCGATCAGGCGTTTCGCGATGGGAACGATCTGCTCGCCCACCAGCATGCCAAGCAGACCCAGCAAGGCGATGGCAGGGGGAGCGGGCGAACGGACGTGCAGCAAGGCATAGAGGATGCCGACCAGCACGCCGACTGCGATCGATACGAGGTACATGAGTGCGCTCCGTGGGCGCGCCGACTACCGGCGCGGCTGGTGCGAACTATGAACGGATCGATGCCCGGTCGATAGAACGAAACGCCGGCTTTGGTACGGATGTGCTGCGGCGATACCGACCGGCGAATCAGGAACGGCGTCGCGCCGCGTCCTCCAGCAGCGTGTCGCCGCCCAGCGCGTCATCGCCCAGGACAAGGTCGCGTACCTGCCGGCTCTCGCGGGCTGCCTTTTTGGCGTTTTCCCGAAAGCGAGACGCCGCGCGGCTCTCTCCGTTGGTATCGAGCGTATGCCCCATCTCTTCGAGCAGCATGGCCGCCTCCTCCAGGCTGCGCATCACGTCCCAGTACCGCATCTCGACTTTCTCGACTACGCCGTATAGCAGCGCCTCTCTGGACAATCCGTGCCCAGTGTGACACCGGAACCGCACGTTCCGGCCTTCCTTCACACGGATCAGTACCCCTTCGCATTCGGGGCAGGTGAACGGTGTGTAGTCGCCAAGATCGGTGACGCCTTTCGCGAACGCGTCACCATTGGACGAGATGGATGTCTCAAGAGCGAGCCGTTTGCGGACATCGTCGTCGCTCTTGTCCGACGCCTGCGCGGCGGGGGCCGCGATCAACGCTGAAATCAATTTGCCCATGGCGCCGGCGGCAACGATGTGATCGATCTCGACTTGCTCGAGCGCACTGACCGGCATGGAATCGAACTGCGCGTCTGCCGGGTCCTGTACGATCGTGACGCCGCCAAGGCGCTTGATGCTCCAAAGGCCCGACGTGCCATCATCGAGCGCACCCGACAGCACCACGCCGATCGCGCGTTCCCCGAAGGTGTAGGCAGCGGAGCGGAACAGGGCGTCGACCGACGGACGAAAGCGGTTCTCTTTGGGACCCCGCTTGACGGCGATGTGGTGGTCTTCGATCAGCAAATGGCGATCCGGAGGGGCCACGTAGATGCGCCCGTCCCGCAGCGTCTCGCCGTCCACCGGATGCACCGCTTCGAGCGCGCCGGCGCGGCTGAGGATGGACGGGAGGTCGCTTGGGTGGTGCGGCGCCAGATGCTGCACCACAAGCACGGCGGCGGGCAGGTCCGCAGGCAACTGCCTGACCAGTTCGATCAGGCTGGCAATGCCTCCGGCGGACGCACCGACGACCACTACGCGACTGGAAAACATAGCTACCTCAGCAAAACCAACAGCATTACGCGCAGACACGCCATCCGGCTCGGCGCCTGCGGTTGAGTTCAGTCTACTTCACACAAACTCACGGACGAGTCCACTCCCTTCACAGGGTTTACGCCCAACATGTCGCATGGCGTATGGCCGAGCAGGTAAGGGACTGCTACCGTGGTGCCATGTCCAAGCCTCCGTGCCTATCCTCCTCCCCTTCTCTTCCGCGCCGCGCCATGCTGGCAGCGGGCGCCGCATCCCTGACGGCGTCGATGTCCCCCTGGGGCACATCGGCAGCCTGGGCCGCCGCCGCTGCATCTGACGGTGTTGGCCTGCCGCTTGCGCATCGGCGCGGCGCGGCCTTCAATCCGCTGGCGCGGCTGTCGGACCTGCGTCCGCCGGACCGCAACGGCGCAATGCTGCCCGACGGCTTTCAGTTGCGCCTGGTGGCGCGCAGCGGCGCCGCACCGGTTGCGGCTCGCAACTTCCTGTGGCACGGGGCCCCGGACGGCGGCGCATGTTTCGCCAGCGAGAACGGCGGCTGGGTATATGCGAGCAATGCCGAGCTTCCCGACGGGCAAGGCGGCGCCAGCGCGCTCGCCTTCGATGCGGCGGGTCAACTGGTGGATGCCTATCCGATCCTGCGCGGCACCAGCCTGAACTGCGCAGGCGGCCCGACGCCCTGGCAGACGTGGCTGTCGTGCGAAGAATTCGAGACCTCGGTCGACGTGGCCGGACAGGTCTGGGAATGTGATCCCCATCGAGCGGCAGACGCGGGGACGTCAGGAGCCAAGGTCCATCCGGGCCTGGGCCGGTTCGCGCACGAAGCGGTCTGCATCGACGCGGTCCAGCGCGTCGTGTACATGACCGAAGACGCACCCGATGGACGCGTCTATCGCTACGTGTGCGGCAATGCGGACTGGCCCGCCGGCGCGTCGAGCCCCGTCGGGTATCAGCACGGACGATTGCAGGTTATGCGGATCGCCGGGCTGCACCGGGACACCAACGCGACCGGGATGACGCACCGGCTGGGCGTCGGCGCCCTGCCGATGGCCGTGACCTGGGAGACCGTTCGCCAGCCGGGCCAAGGGCAGCAGCACGTGCGCGCGCAACTGCGCGCGGCGGGCGAACCCGTGCCCGGCACCGCATTCGAGAAAGCCGAAGGCATGTGGATCGACGGGCACACGGTCTATTTCGTGACGTCGTACGACAGCCGCATCTGGGCCTTCGACATCGACCGGCAGGCGCTGTCGGTGCGCCACCATGGCAAGCCTGATGGTTCCTTCCTGCCCACCTTCTCCCAGCCCGACAACATCACCGCCACGCCTTTTGGCGACATCGTGATCGCCGAAGACGGCGGCAACATGCAACTGGCCGTATTGCGGCGGGATGGCAGCAGCCAGCCCGTGCTGCGACTGATGGGCCATGACCGCAGCGAAGTGACCGGACCGGCGTTTTCCCCCGACGGCCGGCGGCTGTACTTCAGTTCGCAACGCGGCACGGCGGGCACGGCCCAGGACGGCATGACCTTTGAACTGCTGCTGCCCGACGCGCCCGGCGCGTGATGGGTGGATGAACAGGCCTGCAAAGGACGCTACCCGGATCGCTCGTTACCGTGGCTTGCGCCTTGTTGCTGGCTTCATGCCCGCGCGGCCACCTATTCTTGAAGGCCGACGTTCGTCAGCCACAAGGAGCGCGCATGGAACATCTTGGAAAAACCACCTGGGTCATTGCTGAAGGGTATATCCCGCCGGGCAGCACCGGCAGTGACGAGGCTTTCATCAGCCATGAAACGGCCTGCATGCTGAACACCGGGGATGCACCCGCCAATGTCGAGGTCACGCTCTTCTTTTCGGATCGCGATCCGGTCGGGCCTTACCGGATGACCATCGCGCCGCGGCGCACCCTGCACATGCGGTTCAACGACCTGACGACACCAGAGACCGTGCCGCTGGGCACCGACTACGCCAGCGTGATCCGGTCCGACGTGCCCATCGTTGTGCAACATACCCGGCTGGACTCCCGCCAGGCCGAGCTGGCCATCATGACGACGATGGCCTGGCCGGCCGCGTAAACGGTCGGACAGGCCATGGAAGGGTCAATGCCGCCCGGCGATCAGGAACGGGCGCAGGTGTAGCTGGCCGCTGCGTTCACATCGCCCGCACCGTTGTACTTGGGCCAGGTCGGATACACGCACACCGGACGCGACCGGCCTTTGGTGGCGGTGTTGCTGTCGAAGCCGACGGGCGTCGCGGGCGGCGATTGCCTGCCTTCGACCCAGTCATCAAGAATCGCCAGGTTGTCCCACGCCAGCAGGAACTTGCCGTTGCCGTGCGCCAGGCCTGGGATCAGGTAGAAACGCATGAAGGCATCCGCTGCCGCCTGGCCGTAACGCGTGACGACCGCGCTGTACAGTTCGGCGTTCGCATAGGGGCTGACGCTGGGGTCATCCTGGCCCTGCACCCACAGCACCTTGCCGCCTCGATCCTTGAACTTCGTGTAGTCCGAGCTGGTGGCGCCAATGGTGTCCGACAGCTCGACGATGCGGTTCTGGTAGATGCCCGGGTTCTGAATATCCAGCGACAGCAGGTTGAAGGTCGGATTGCGGGCCACGAAATACTTCACGAACTGGTCGGCACGGCTGACATGGTGGGCGTTGGGTCCGCTGACCGGCGGCTCGATGTAGGCGGCCTGCGATCCCAACTGCATCGTGATGCCTTCCAGACTGTTATAGCCAAGGTAGCGCGTGATGTTGTTGGCGAACGCATACGGCAAGGTGTAGCCGTCGTGATAGACCGACAGCGTCTTTGAAATCTGGACCGGCGTCAGGCAGGTGGCCGGATTGCCCGTCTCGCCCGCCTTGCAGCTCAGATCGGTGACCAGTTGCGCCGAGATCGCCCGGCAGCCCGGCATGTTGCTGACCAGGCCATCGGCCACGCCGTCCAGCGCATCGCACCGCTGCAGCGCGCGGTTCGCGATCTCGGTCACCATGGCGGGCGGGATCCACCCGGCCGAATTGTTGTCGTACACCGCGCGGGCAAGCGCCGCGCCCCACAGACGCAGACCCAGGAAGTTCGCCGTCGGATAGTTGCTGATGACACCGTCATACGCTTCAGGAAAACGCAGCGCAGCGGTCAGTGCTTCGCGCCCGCCGGTCGATCCGCCCGCGTAGTACATGCGTTTGGGCACACTGCCGTAACGCGTCCGGGCCAGCGCCACGGCCACGTCGCGCGTCTTCTTGATGTGCATGTAGCCGTAGTTCAGCAAGGCCTCGTCATTCAGCGCGAACGATGCGTCGTCGGAATCGGCGGCCTGGTGCCCCGAATCGCTGGCCAAGGTCATGTAGCCCTGGGCCAGCGGCACGGGCGCCGTGTCCGAACCCAGTGGCGCCTTGGTCAGGGTATTGGGAATGCTGCCGTTGTAGCCGCCCCCGCCAAACTGCAGGGCCTTGCCGTTCCAGGTGCTGGGCAGGTTGACCTGGAAGCGGATATCGGGCGCCGTGGCGTCCATGGGCTTGATCGCACCCAGCACCTTGCAGTATTCACCGTTGGTGTTGCCCGTGTCAGTTGCCAGCACCAGCGCCGCCGAGGTGATCAACGCGCCGCGTGTCGGCAGCGACAGGTCGGCCGCCGCAACCGACGTTCCGTTCAAGGCCATGCAGGCCGCCAGCGGCGTGGCGGTGGGCCCAGGCGTGGCGGGCGCGTCATCGCCGTCTCCCCCACAGGCGGCCAGGGCGGTCGTCAACGCGCCCACGCCCAGCGCCAGCAGGACGCGGGAAGGATGTCGTACGGTCATAGCAGTCTCCATGCGGCGCGCGCGGCATGCGGCGCCGTCGTTGTCATGACTGCGCGCAATCCGGTCCGGCGCGCAGCGAGACCGATCATAGGCTCAGGCGCTGTTTTTCCTCCATTGCATCTTTGACATGCATTGATGCGCCGCGTGCATGTATCAAAATTCGTTGTGCTCATCAATTAACCAGTTGACGGCATCAACTACGTGCCCTGCTGGCGGTCGGCCGAAGTTTGCGGTCGTCAACAGGATTCGATCAGGTAGCCCATGCCGCGTCGTGTCCATGGGGATGACTGCAGGGAACCGCGCCTTTCGGATTCCTTTCAAACGACGCGTGAGGGTGCTAGGGGTATTCACCGAGCGACCTGGCGGCCACCCGGGTGTGCGCTTGCATCAGGTTCCGCTCAGATCCACTTTTTTCGAGAGCGTTTCGAACGCGCTCAATTCCTTGGCCAGCTTGGCGCCGAACGCAGAAGGGCTGAGGGGCGGCGCGGGAATGCTGCCCTGCGCCTGCAGCGCGCTGGCAAATTCCGGCGACTGCACGATCTCGGTCACGTCCTTGTTGATTCTTGCAACGATCTCGGGCGGGGTCCCGGCGGGCGCAAGAATGCCGTGCCAGGTGCTGATCGCGTAGTCCGCGACGCCCGCCTCGGCGAATGTCGGCACGTCGGGCAATTGCGCGATGCGCTGATTCGACGCGACCGCCAGCGCTCGCAGCTTGCCTTGCGTGATGAAGGCCGTGGCGGATGCGGGAGACGGGAACGACATGTCCACGACACCGCCCACCAGATCCGTCATCCCCTGCGCCGCGCCTTTGTACGGAACGTGCAGGATGTCGGTGTTGGTGCGCAGCTTGAACAGTTCGCCGGCCAGGTGCGGCACGCCGCCAATGCCTTGCGAGGCGTAGCTGAAGGGCTTCTTGCCCGCGCGGATATCCGTCAGCAACTGGCCGACATTGCGATAGGGCGAGGCCGCGCTGACCACCAGGATGTTGGGCACTTCCACTGTCAGGGCCACGGGGGTGAATGAGGTCGTCACGTCATACCGCAGATTCTTGTTCACGAACTTGTTCAGGTTGTGGCTCGTCGCGGTCACGAGCAGCGTGTAGCCGTCGGGCTTGGCCGTCGCCACCATCCCGGCCGCAATGGTGCCGTTGGCGCCCGGTTTGTTGTCGATGACAACCGGTTGGCCCCACCGCTTGGCCAGTTCGCTGCCGACCAGGCGGGCTGACTGATCGATAGCGCCGCCGGGGGTGTAGCCGACGACCAGCGTAACGGCACGCGTCGGAAAGTCGGCGGCAACCGCGACCGTGGTGAAGCAAACCGGAATCGCGGTGGCGGCAAGCGCCAGCGCGGCGCTCGCAAAGCGGTAAGGGACAAACAGGTGGGGCACGGTGGTCTCCGTCTATCGTTATTGTTCGGTCGTCGTGGGGAATGAATGGAATGGCCCTGGCGGACCTTGGCCTACGCATGCTAGGAAGGGGCCCCCGCCACGTCAATCGCCTACCGAACGCGTTCCGCGCAGCGAAATATCGTTCCCTGGCAGCGCGGCGCGCGCGCCCAGGTCAGCCCGCAAGGTCACCAGAAATGCCGACGCCGCGGCCGAGGGTGACCGCCCGCTGCGCGTCAGGATGCCCAGTTCGCGATGCACCGCCGGCCGGCCCAGCTTGAGCACGGCCAGGCCGCTCACGTCCATGAGACACAGCGCCAGCCGGGGTACCGGCGCCACGCCCAGCCCGGCCGCCACCATGGCGCCCACCACCGAAATGTTGGTGGCTTCGTACTTGGGCGAAATGGCGAGCCCCGTCTCGGCCAGCACGCGATCCACCAGCGGACGGATGCTGCTTGATGCGCCGCTGGCCACGAGCGGGCGGCTGGCCAGCACGCGCCAGTCGACCCGGCGGCGCGTGGCCAGCGGATCGCCGGCACTGCAGATCAGCACGAAGTCATCTTGCGCGACGGGCTCGAACGCCACCGGACCAGGCGCGGTTGGCGCGACCGACATGCCGAAGTCGGCACGGCCGTCCGCCACCCGCTCCTGCACATATTCGTCCGACATCGGAATCAGGGTCAAGGCGACACGGGGGTGGGTGCGCTCGAAGGCCAGCATGGCGCGTGGCAGCAGTGCGGCTGCCGCCGATGGCAGGCAGGCGATGGTGATGCGCCCCTTTCGGCCCGCCACGAATTCCGACAGGTCGCTGAGCGAGTCGTGGAATTCCGCAACGATCCGCCGCGCAATGGGCAGCAGCTCTTCGCCCGATGGCGTCAGCGCGACATGGCGCGTGCTGCGATCGAACAGGCGCGCATCGAGCTTGCGTTCGGCCGACTGAATGATGCGGCTGAGCGCGGGTTGGGAGACATGGAACCGGTCGGCAGCCTGCCGGAAGCTGCAGGTCTCGGCCAGCAGCAGGAAGGCTTCGAGTTCGTTGACGGTCAGGGCGGTTCGGGAAACGGGCATGAATGAACTCGTCAAGGCAGGGTCGGCATCGATGACCAGGACGCATCAAACCGATGCGATAAATTCACTTCTCCTATCAGTCTGCGCTTCCTACACTGCGTGCACAATCCGTGCGGACCTGGCCTTGCCTGGCTGGCGACCGACGCGCTCAAGGAGACTGTTGCATGACGTTGCCTACGCTTGCCTGCCGCACGCGCCTGACAGGGGCGGTCCTTTCTGCCACGCTGCTTTCGGCACTCACCTCGGCCCCTGCCATGGCCCAGACTTACCCCGCGGCCGGTCAACCCATCAAGATGGTCGTGCCCTTCGCAGCCGGAAGCGGCACCGACCAGGTGGCCCGCGCGCTGGCCCAAACCATGAGCGAGGCCAATCAGGTGACCGTGGTGGTCGATAACCGGCCAGGGGGCAACAGCTTCATTGGCGCCCAGGCGGTCGCGAATGCGCCCCCCGATGGCTACACCATGCTGCTCACCACCAACAGCACACATGCCGCGGCCGAGCACCTTTTCAAGAACGTTCCCTACGACCCGGTCAAGGACTTCACGCCGGTGGCCTTGCTGCGCAAGGGCTATCTGGTCATGGTGACGCGGCCGGACTTTCCGGCGGCGAGCGTGGCCGACTTCTCCGCGCAGGCCCGCCGCGAGCCGGGCAAACTCAATTTCGGCAGCGGCAGTTCGTCATCCCGCGTGTCCGCCGAGCTGTACCGGCAGGTGGCCGGCGTGGACATCACCCACGTCCCGTACAAGAGCAATCCGAATGCGTTGACCGACCTCGTCGGCGGACAGATCCAGGTGATGTTCGTCGATACCTCGTCGGCGCTCAGCCTCGTCAAGAGCGGCAAGCTGCGCGGGCTGGCGGTGACCAGCACGAGGCGTCTCGACATACTGCCTGACGTGCCCACGATGGACGAGGCCGGCCTCAAGGGCTATGAAATGTCGTACTGGACGGCCGCCTACCTGCCGCGCAACACCCGGCCCGAGATCGCTGCCCGGCTGGGCGACCTGCTCAAGCAGGCCATGGGCTCGCCGGAATTGAAGCAGTTGATGGAAAAGACCGGCACCGAGGTGTCGTACGGCGATGCCGCCATGCTGCGCCGCTTCCAGGCGTCCGAGACCGACAAGTGGGCGCGGATCATCCAGGCCGCTGGCATCCAACCGGAGTGACCGCATGACAGGCAGACCACGCATCCGCATCGGCGCGGGCTCGGGCTTTTCCGATGACCGGTTCGAGCCCGCCCTTGAACTGGCCGAGAAAGGCGACATCGACTACCTCGTCTTCGAATGTCTGGCCGAGCGGACGATTGCTCGCGAAACCCTGGCCCGGCTGAAGAATCCGGCGGCCGGCTACACGCCCTTCCTGGCGGAACGCATGCGCCTGGTCCTGCCGGAATGCCTGCGCCGCGGCATCCGCATCGTGACCAACATGGGCGCAGCCAATCCCATCGCCGCTGCCCGCGCGATCCGCGACGAAGCCAGGGACATGGGCCTGGCTGCGCCGCGCGTCGCCGCCGTCGTCGGCGACGACGTCACGGAAATCATCCGCGCCAACCCGCAATTGCCTTTGCTCGAAAGCGGTGAGCCCGTCGAATCGCTGCTGCCGCGCCTGGCCGCTGCCAACGCGTACCTGGGCGCCGATATCGTGAACGCCGCGCTGAATACGGATGCTCAGGTGGTGGTCACGGGGCGCGTCGCCGATCCGTCCTTGTTCCTGGCGTGCATGCTGCATGGATTGGGGTGGTCCTACGATGACCTGCCCCGCCTGGCCGCCGGTACCTTCACCGGACACCTTCTGGAATGCGCGGCCCAGCTCACGGGCGGCTGCTTTGCCGACTTCCCCCGCAAGCCGGTCGAAGGCCTGGCGCGCCTGGGCTTTCCGTATGCTGACGTGAGCCACGACGGCCAGGTCACCTTCGGCAAGGTCGACGGATCCGGTGGCCGGCTCCACGTCGCCACGTGCACCGAACAGGCGCTTTATGAATTGCACGACCCGTCCCGCTACATCACGCCCGATTGCGTGCTGGACATTACCGAGGCCGCGTTCGAGCAGCTGGGACCGGACCGCGTGCGCATGACAGGCGCGCGCGCCCAGCCCCGCACCGACACCTACAAGGTCGTTGTCGGTTACCACGATGGCTGGATAGGGGAAGGCGAGGTCGGCTACGCCGGACCCCACGCCCTTGCCCGCGCACGGCTGTCAGAGCAGATCGTGCGGGAACGGCTTGCCCTGCGCGGCTTCCAGTACCCGGAGATCCGTGTCGACTACATCGGTGTGTCGAGCCTGCATGGCGACGCACCGGACCGTCCGGAACCCTATGAGGTCAGGCTGCGTGTGGCCGCCCGCAGCCCCGACCGCAAAGCCGCGGAAGCCGTGGGCTTCGAAGTCCGGACGCTGAACGTCAACGGCCCGGCGGGTGGTGGCGGCGGCACCAACGCCGTGCGCCAGGTGATTGGGGTCAAATCACTGCTGCTGCCACGCGGGCACGTGCGGCCCGAGATCGTCATGGAAGGAGCCTCGTCATGACCAAGGTGCTGGAGCTCGGCCATTCGCGCGCCGGGGACAAGGGCAATACGTCCAACGTATCGGTGATTGCCTACGACGACGCCGCGTGGTTGCGGCTGGAAGGCGAGCTGACCACCGACCGCGTGGCCGCCGCCTACGCCCACGTGGCCGCCGGCCCGGTCACCCGCTATGCGCTGCCAAAAATGAGGGCGCTCAATTTTGTCATCCAGAACGCATTGGGCGGCGGGGTGACGATCTCGCTTGCGCTGGATGCGCACGGCAAGACGCTGTCCTATCTGATGCAGGACATCGACCTGCCTTAGCCCCTGCCCTGGGCGTGCGTCAACTCTGTCGTCATTTCGTCCCGTACCCAGCGATGCATGGCGCTTCGATGCGTCCGGGTATGCCAGCCCATCCCGATCTCGATGGCCGGCAAGGCGTAAGGCACCGGATACTGCTTGAGCGACGGCATGCGGCGCGCCACCTGCGCCGGCAGCAGCGCAACAAAGTCGCTTTCGACAAGCACCTGCTCCGCCACCAGAAAGGTGCTGACCGATACCACCACGTTCGGCATGAAGTCCGGCCGTTTCCTCAGGGCTTCCAGCATGCCCGGGAACTCGTTGCTTAGCGGCGCCACCATGACCGTGCGAAAACCCGCCATGTCCTCTTCCGACAACGTGTCCCGCGTGAACGGATGATCCTTGCGCATGACGCACACCACATGCTCGTCGAACAGCTTGCGCGCATGCAGCCGGCCTTCGAAGTGGGTCAGCAGCGAGATCCCGATGTCCACATCGCCCCGCGCCATGTCGCTTTCGATATCGATCAGCGCACTGCGCGTTCCGGTCACGAAGTCGACCTTGAGTCCGGGGGCGCGGCGGCTCAGGTCCCCGAACCAGCGCGCCAGCTGCCCCTGCGCGACATCGCTGGCGCTGACGCGTATCGTGGCGTTCGCCGTCGCCGGATCAAACTCTTCGGGGTACACCATCGCCCGGAAGCCGCCCAGCAGCTGGCTGAGTTCGGGCGCCAGCTCCAGCGCCCGCGGGGTCGGCGTCATGCCGCGATTGCTGGCGACCAGCAAGTCGTCGTCGAACATCTTGCGCAGCCGCACCAGTTGCGCCGACACTGCGGGCTGCGTCGTGCCAAGCATCGCGGCGGCGCGCGTCACATTACGTTCTGTCAGCAGCGCTTCGAGCGTGCGCAGAAGATTGAGGTCGATATCTTTGGCCATGGCTGAGCTTACCTCGACCCGCCCGGCGTGCACTACCATTCGGTCTTCGCACGGATCACATCACGATGCTTACCCTTCGCCAGCTGACCTACTTCGCCAAAGTGGTTGAGACACGCAACATTACGCGTGCCGCCGAGCAATTGCATGTGGCGCAGCCTGCCCTGGGCACTCAGCTGCGACAGCTGGAGGCGCACCTTGGGGTGCCGCTGCTGCATCGTCATTCGCGCGGCGTGGACGCCACCCCGGCAGGGCAACTGCTCTATCAACGCACCCAGGACATGCTTGCATTGCTGGAGCGCACGGAGTCGGACGTCAGGCAGCTGCACGGCACCGGTAGCCGTCCCTTGACGCTGGGGCTGACGGCAAGCCTGGTCCACCTGATCGGCGCCGACCTGATGGCGTGGGCGGCCACGGCGTCCCCCGGACAGGCGCTGAAGCTGCGCGAGGAGCCCAGCTTTCTGCTGGTCGACGCGCTGGAGCGCCAGGAAATCGACCTGGCGCTGGCCTATTGCGCGCCCATGCGGCCAGGCCTGACCGTCGACCCCTTGCTGGTCGAAGAGATACCGCTGGTCATGCGGGCGGACGGCGCGCCGCCGGGGGATACGGTCTCGCTGGAGCACGCCCTGACGTTCGAGCTTGCCATGGGCGGTGAGCGCGATGTGGGACGACGTCTGCTGGCAGACGCTGCGGCGTCGCACGGTCTGCACTGCCGGGTGGCGTATGAGACGCAATCGATTGCAGGGATACGCGACCTTTTGCTTCGCGGCTGGGCGGCCAGCGTCATCCCCTACGGGTCCGTCGCGCGTGAACTGGACACCGGCGAGCTCGTCGCCCGCCGCCTCGTTCCGTCGATGTCGATGACGCTGTGCCTGGTGCAGCGGCGCGCGGATACCGGCCCGGACAGTGCGCGCGGATTCCGCGACGCGCTCGTGGCGCAATGTCTTGGCATGATCCGGGAGCGGCTTGGCCGTTTCGTGCTGTCGCCCTGACGCCTGTTCTGCGCTTTACCGTATGGCTGCCAGTGCAAAAGCGTATTGGACGCCTGGTGGTCGCGCGCCTGTAATGACCCCTGATGCCGCACGCGCGGCTGATGACGGGAGAAGCGATGACAACGACGACAGCGGCCGGCAGCGACCAGGCATTCTTCGAGCAACGCGGCTTTGGCCAGACGCTGGGATTCGGCAGGCGGCCCGCCTTAATTGTCGTTGATCTCATCAACGGCTTCACCGATCCAGGTCGGCCGCTGGGTGCAAACCTGGACGCGCAGGTGGACGCATCGAACCAGCTCATTCCACTGATGCGCGATGCAGGTCTGCCCCTGTTTTTTACGACGACGGCCTATGACGACGCCGGTCTTGCCGACGCCGGCGTGTGGGGCCTCAAGATGAAAGGCTCGGCCACGCTGCGTGCAGGCAGTCACGATGTCGCTCTCGATCCGCGCGTCGACTATCAGGCCGGCGAGCCGATCCTGATCAAGAAGTACGCGTCATGCTTTTTCGGCACCGATCTGCTGTCGCGGCTCGTCTCGCAAGGGGTGGACACCGTCATCGTGACGGGCTGCACGACCAGCGGCTGCGTGCGTGCGACCGTTGTCGATGCTGTCCAGAACGGCCTGCGCCCGATCGTCGTCCGGGAAGGGGTCGGGGATCGTTCGCAGGCGTCTCATGAACAAAGCCTGTTCGATCTGCAGGCCAAGTATGCCGACGTGATGGCGCTGGCAGACGTGATCGCGCACCTGCGCACGCGGCAGCCCGCCTGATCCTGCCTGGCGATCGATGCTGTCCTGTTCTCTGGAGGTACCCCATGCCGTCTGCCCTGCCCTGGATACGCGCCCTTGGCGCAACGCTGCTGACTCTTGCACTCACGCCGGCCTATGCTGCATCGACCAATACAAACTACCCCACGCGGCCGATCAAGATGGTGGTGGCCGCGCCCACGGGCGGCCTGCCGGATGTCATCGCCCGCATCGTCGCGCAGCACATGACGACGTCCCTGGGCCAGGCTGTCGTGGTGGAGAACAAGCCCAGCGCGGGCGGCATCATCGCCACGGAGTCGGTCGCCAAAGCCGCGCCTGACGGCTATACGGTCCTGCTGCTGGATCTGAGCCCCCTGACGATCAACCCGACGCTCTACAAGAAGCTGCCCTACGACGCCGCCACGGGTTTTGCCCCCGTGCGGATGTTGGGCATTGCGCCGCTGTTCCTTGTGACCAACCCGAATGTGCCTGCCAAGACCTTTCAGGAACTGGTGGCCATGGTCAAAGCCGCGCCCGGCAAACATACCTACGGGACGATTGGCGTGGGGTCCTTGCACCACATCGCCTTCAAGGAGATGAAGGCAGCGACAGGCATGGACATCCTGCATGTGCCCTTTCGCGAACAGCCCTCGGGCCCGGTCGTGGCGGGCCAGGTCGACATGATTCTTGCCGGCTTGCCATCGATTGAAGGATTCGTGCGCGGCAACCGGCTCAACATGATCGCGGTCAGCACCTCCCGGCGTGCGCCGCAGGCACCCTCCTTGCCCACCCTGTCCGAAAGCGGCGTGCCCGGCTACGACGTGTCGGCAGACATCGGCGTCATTGCCCCCAAGGGCACGCCGCCCGATGTCATCCGCACCCTGTCGAATGCCCTGGCCGATGCCCTCAGGCAACCCGACACCCTGGCGCGCTTCAACGAGTTGGGCATCCAGGCGGCCGACATGCCGGCCGACGCCTATGCCGCCCACATCCGGCAAGAAATGCAGCGGTTTGCCAAGTCTGTCACCGCCGCAGGGCTTGCGGGCAGCAACTGAGCACCATGCCCATCACCGCACCGTATACATGCGCGTGCACGATGATGTTCCCGCCGATCATCGTTTCTTCTGCCGCATCGGGTCCGACCCACAGCTGCCATGCCAGCCGTCCGACCACCAGAAGCAGGACGATGGCCATCCGCCAATCGCGTCCGGCGGACGGCAAGGCGCCGCGGATCAGCACACCGTAGATCACGCCGGAAAGTCCTGCGTAGTAAGCCAACTGTGGGTCCAGCCACAGCAGCCCCAGTCCCACGCCCACGGCAATGGCAAGGGCTTCGACCCAGAACCACCGACGGGCGAACCGGTCGGGAAACAAGGCTGCGCACACCAGCAATCCACCCGCATTGAGCAGGCAATGCGCCCAGCTCAGGTGGACCAGCTGACCGGTCAACAACCGCCATACCGCTCCGTCAACAATCGCGGCACGGTCGTAACGGAGCGCCAACGTCGATTCCGGCGCACCGACTTGAAGCGCCAGCAGTACCGCGATCCAGACGATCAGTGTACGGATCACCCGCCTTAGCGGGCCGCCGCGTTCCAATGCGTGCCGAGCCGGTGACATGGTCGGCGTTCTTGGCGGTCAGAGCTCGCCGCTTTCGGCGATGCGGCGCGACAGTTCACGCGTCGACGGCATGCGCCGCTCGGCATTGTTCACATGCGCCTCATCTTCCGCCAGGTTCGTGATGATGGTCAGGAGCACCTTGCGCGCCGTGGCAATCTCGGCCGGCTTCAGCCCTTTCGTGCCGATATCGTTGATCTCTTCGGCCAGCGGCACCAGCTTCTTTTTCAGCGCCTTGCCCTTGCGCGTCAGAAACACGTGCACGTTCTTTTTATTGCCCGGCAGGTGCTTGCGCTCGACATAGCCCAGCGCTTCCATGGCCTTCATCGCCGAATAGGTGGTCGGCTCCTGCACGCCGGCCTGCTCGCTCAGTTCGCGCTGCGTCAGCCCGTCCGACTCCCACAGGATCCGCAGGAACGCCCAGTGCCCGAAAGACACATCATGCTCGGTCAACCGCATCTGCAGCCCGCGCACCAACGCGCGCGTCGCATCTTTCACGAGGTGGGCCAGGCGATCGTCAGGGACGGCCTCGCGCCAATGGTCAAGGACTTTTCGCGTTTCTTCGTTTGAATTCATGCTTGGCGATGCGTTCAGGTTAAGGAATGGACTGGCATCACGGCCGGACCGGGCACAGCATAGCCGGTCTGCTGCAAGGCAATAACTATAAACGGCAGCAATAGCAAACAATTAACCGGCGCGTCTGGACGCCAGGCATCCGCACGCTCCACACTCGTCGATGCGCGACCCGCTACAACGATAACGAGCGGTCCTCAGGATCGCAGGAGACTTCCATGCATTCCATGCGCCACCGCCTTGCCCGTCTGGGCATCGCCTTTCCCCTGCTCGCGGCCTTGCTTCCGGCCACCGCGCACGCCCAGGCCGGGCCGTCTTCCACCCCCACCAGGCCGCTTGAAGTCATCGTCTTTCCCGGCGGCTTCAACCTGCCGATCTGGGTGGCCCAGGACCGGGGTTTCTTTCAGGCCAACGGGATCGCCATCAAGGTCACGCCCACGCCCACGTCTGTCTTCCAGATGAAAGGGCTGCTGGATGGCACCTTCGACATCGCCATGACGGCCATGGACAACCTGGTCGCCTATCGCGAAGGGCAAGGCGAAGAGCCGGGCGTCCAGGGCGACGTGATGGCGGTGATGGGGGGCGACCGGGGCTTTCTGAAACTGGTCGCGCAACCTGACATCCCGAGCATTGCCGCACTGCGCGGTAAGACCTTGTCGGTCGACGCGCGCAATACGGGCTATGCACTGGTGCTGTTCGAACTGCTGGACCGCGCCGGCCTGCGCGAGCCCGACTTCAGCATCGAGCGTGCGGGCGGCGTCGTGCAACGTTTCAATGCTCTGATGGAAAAGAAGCATGCCGCGACGATGCTGGTGTCGCCGTTCGAGCTGCGAGCGGTGCCCCAGGGATACAAGGTGCTGGCGACTGCATCGACCGAGCTTGGCGCCTACCAAGGCTACGTGGCAGGTGTCCGGCAATCCTGGGCAGCGGCCAACGGCCCTGCCTTGACCGCCTATATCCGGTCCTATGTGCAGGGCGTCGATTGGCTGTTGGCCCCTGGCAATCGGAACGACGTCATTGCGATCCTGCAGAAGAACGTCCCCAACACCGGCGACGCGGATGCGCAGAAGATCTATGACGTCCTGGTTGACCCCAAGACAGGTTTTCAGAAGCGGGCGGCGCTGGACGCCGAAGGCCTGGCGCAGGTGCTTGCGCTGCGCAGCAAATGGGGCGTGCCGAAAAAGACGCTGCAGGCGCCGGGGACGTACTACGACGCAAGGTTCTATGAAGCGGCGATGAAGCAGGCGGCCGTGAAGTAGGCCGCGCCTGGCTACGGCTGCGTCACCCCGTTCACGATAAACACCTTCGACGTCGCGGACTGATGACGGATCGGCCGCAGCGCCCGGTAGGCGGGCGAGTCGTACCACGCGCGTGCCTGCTCCATGCTCGGAAACTGGATCATCACGACGCGTTTGGTGGCGCCGCCTTCCAGCGACGCCACGGTACCGCCGCGAACGATGTAGCGGCCGCCGAACGGAGCAAAGGTGGCGTCGACACCGGCGCTGTAGGGCTTGATGCCTTCGGGATCCGTGACTTCGAATTCAGACACGTAAATGGCGGTAACGGGCGCCGCGGTCGTGGCCTGGCTCGAAGTGACAGCCTGCGCCATGGACGCTGCGGGCGTGATAGAGAGCATTGCACACAGCACCGTGGCAGGCCGTACTTTGTATGAAAAACGCATAAAGCGATGCATCAGCGACTCCGGCGACGTCGGGTTCATTGGGGCTTTTTGTAGAGAACGAGTGGTTCGGTCACCATCAACCGGCGGCCGGTAATGAATGACGCGGTCGTGGCCACGTACTTCTTGAAGTGGGGCGACGCGATGTGGCTCTGGTAGGCGGCTTCGTCCGCGTAGATCTCGAGGAACATCAGCTTGGCGGGATCGCTCGCCAGTGCCGTGGCGTGGATCGCGATCACGCCGTGCTCGAGACGGATCGAATCGGCGATCTCTTCACGTACGGCTGTCGTGTAGGCGGCCAGGTGTTGCGGTGCGATGTCCAATTCCGCGACACGTACCTGCGGCGACGACGGCAAGGCCGATTTGGTGCCGATGAAAACGGGTTGCAAAGCCAGCAGCCGCCGGTCGGTCAGCATCGGCCGAATCGTCGATGCGAATGTCTGATAATGCGACGAGGCAAGATGCGCGCGGTAGGCCGCTTCGTTGGCGTATATTTCGAGCACACGAACGCGGCCGGGGTTGTCTCTTTCCGACACGGCATACAAGGCGAGCAGATCGGGTTCGGCCTGACCCGCCGCCGCGGCGTGCTCGGCGGCAGCCACCTTGAAGGCATCGAGCCGGGTGGCGTCCATGTCAAGGATGGCCAGTTGAAGGTAGGCGGGCCTGGGCTCCTGTGCCACAGCGAGCCGCCATACCAACACGGCCAGCGCGACAGCAATGGCGGTCCCTAGCGCAAAACGTTTCATCTTTGGTGATTCCTTGCATGACAACGAACCCGCGTCGGGCCGTAGTGAGCATTGTCTGCGTTCGCAGTGTCGGAGCCCAGCCCAGACCGAGCAACGGACCGCTGCGGATCGAGCAACAATGAAAATGCCATGGACACACAGCATCTACGAATCTTCATCGAGGTAGCGCGGCAAGGAAGCTTTGCAGCAGCCGCTCGCAAGCTCGATCTTGCAACGTCGCAGGTGACCCGTGCCGTCGCAGGCATCGAAGCCGAGTTGGGCGTTCGCCTGTTGCACCGGACGACACGCAAGGCTGGCCTGACCGCGGCCGGATCCGAATATTTTGCACGCATGTGCGACGTCATGGATGCCTTTGACGCCGCCGCCGACGATCTGCAGACCCGCACCACTGAAGCCAGGGGCCTGGTGCGTCTGACCGCGTCGGTGGCGCTCGGCCAGAGGCTGGTGCTGCCCTTGCTGGAACCGTTCCATCGCCAGCATCCAGGAGTCGAACTGGACTTGCGCTTCAACGACCGCGTGGTCGATCTGATCGATCAGCATGTGGATGTCGCGCTGCGTCAGAGCCCGACGCTCGACGGTTCGCTGGTGGGCGTGCGACTGGGCGCATCGCGCTACCGTGTCTGCGCGAGCCCCGCTTATCTTCGACGACACGGTACCCCACAGACCCCGGCGCACCTGGCGGGACATGCCTGCCTGCGGATTGCGCTGCCTGGTTATTCCAACGACTGGTCGTTTCGCGAGCGCGGCAAGGCCGGCGCGGAAATCCAGAAGGTGCCGGTCACGGGCTGGCTCGCGGCCTCATCGGCCTTGTCCTTGCTCCAGGCGGCGCGAGATGGCATGGGGCCGGTGCTGCTTGCCGACTGGCTGCTCCAGCCCGACCTGGCGGCAGGCACGCTGGTGGATCTGTTTCCGCGACATGAAGCCACCGTCACGGATTTCGAAGCGGCCATCTGGCTGGTGTACACATCGCGCGAACACCTGCCGCGGCGGGTGCGCGTGGTCGTGGACTTCTTGCGCGCCGAACTGCCACGCCAGATCGAACCACGCCTGGAGTTGCCCGGCGTTCGGCCGGGTCACGCACGTTAGCGCCTCCTTCAGCGCCACCCCAGACGCGGCAACGGAGTGCTGTGATCCAAGGGTAACTCCCCTCGTTCATCTGCAGCAGCCTGCTTGACATGGCCTTGCCCCGCTCCTAATCTATATTAGAGAGCTAAGTAAATTCTCGAATGCCGGCAGCAACGCACGCTCGCGACTTGATCGCGGCGGCGCATAAAGAAAACGGTCAGGAGACAGGGCAATGAAACCCATCAGCATGCTGGCCTGTGCGCTGGCGGCGATCGCATGCGCAAGCGCAGGCGGCGCCGCCCAGGCGCAGAGCCGCCCCACCTACGTCGCCAGCGGCAGCGTCAAAGCCCTGTACTACACACCGGACGCCAACCCTAACCCCAAAGTCGCCTTCCTGATCGTGCACCGGACGGCCAACTACCTGAGCCATATCGGTTGCGGCGAACTGTCCAGGCGCGGGTACGCCGTGTTTTGCATGAACACCCGCTACGAGAACAATGAATTCCAGATCGATTGGGACCGCATCGCGCTCGACGTCAAGGTGGGGGTCGAGTATCTGCGCAAGCAGCCTGGAATCGAGAAGGTGATCCTGTTTGGCCATAGCGGCGGCGGGCCGACGTTGAGCTTCTATCAGGCCGTTGCCGAGAAAGGAATTGGCTTCTGTCAGGATGCGCGCAAGATCGTTCCGTGCAATAACGATCTGGCAAACCTGCCCCCGGCTGACGGTCTGGTGCTTGCGGATGCACACCCTGGCGTACCCGTTATTCTTTTGCGCAGTCTGAACGGTTCGGTACTGCGCGAAACCCCGGGCATGTTCGATCCGGCGCTGAATCTTTACAGTCCAGCCAATGGCTATAACCCGGCGGGTGCATCGACCTACTCGCCGGACTTCCAGGCCCGCTACTTCGCTGCCCAGTCGCGCCGGATGAACGCCTTGATCGCGGATGCCGATCGGCGCACGAAAGACATCGCCGCCGGCAAGGGTCCCTACCCTGACAACGATCAATTCGCGATACCCCATGGCGGCAATCCGGGAGCCGGGCCGGGGGGCGCGTCGCAGTTGCATAGTCTCGACCCGCAGATCGCCCTGCGCAAGACACAGCGCCCACAAAAACTGATCCGCAACGATGGCTCGATCGACCGACAACTCATTACGACTGTCAGTCCGGTCGAGCCCGATGCCCTGGCGTCGACGATGTCGTTCAACCGCGGCACCAAACAGTTGTCGCTGCGATCCTTCCTGTCGACCCAGGCGGTGCGTTCGACGAACTCGCTGGACGGGATCGAGCACTGTTCGAGCAACAATTCGACAATCTGCGCGCTGGGTGCGATCTCGGTGCCAACGCTGGTCATGGGGATGGGAGGCTATCTCTTCATCCGGGACTCGGAAGAAGAGTTCGACGCGTCGGCAGCCAAGGACAAGGATCTGGTGTTCATCGAAGGCGCAACCCATGGTTTCACACCCTGTGGCAACTGCATGAACACGGGCGGTGCGGCAGCGTATTCGAACAGCGTGAAGAACCTGTTCGATTACGTCGACGGGTGGGCGTCGCCGCGCTATCGCGCGGACGCAAGCCCTGCCATGTCGGGCGGCGGGAGCATGTCGCTGGACGCCCTGGCCGCACTGTTGGGCCTGGCAGCGCTGATCGCCGTCACGCGGTGGCGCGGCTTGGGCACCCTCCTGTCCGGGCGTCGTCTTCGCAACTGACCCCACCGGCTCGGTCACCTGTTTGTCCTCGTCTTCGCCCTCGCACCGTGACCGGTGCGGCGGGTCATTTCACGACTGGAACTGCCATGCCCTTTCTGCTCCGACTGGCCGCCGCCGGCGTGGTCACCCTGGCTGCCGCGCTGCCCGCGGTCGCGCAAGACACCGCCCAGCCCTGGCCCAGGAAATCCATACGGCTGATCGTTCCCTTCACGCCGGGTGGCAGCAACGACGTGCTCGCACGCGTGCTGAGCCAACACCTGGGCAAGGCGTGGAGCCAGCCCGTCGTGGTCGAGAACAAGCCCGGCGCGGCCGGCAACATCGGGGCAGAGCTGGTGGCGCGCGCGCCGGCGGACGGCTACACCTTGTTGATTGCCGCAAACAACGTGTTGTCGGTGAATCCGGCCCTGTACCGGCTCGGCTTCGACCCGTCCAAGGACTTCGCACCCATCAGCCTGCTGGGCACCGTGCCCATCGTCCTGGTCGTGAATCCTGATGTGCCTGCCAGGGATCTGCCGCAGCTGGTGACCTACGCCAAGGCGAATCCGGGCAAGCTGAACTATGCGTCGTCGGGGACGGGGTCGCCGCAACATCTGTCGGCCGAGCTGTTCAACAAGCTGGCGGGCGTACGGATGACGCACGTGCCCTACAAGGGCGCCGCGCCGGCCATTGCCGACGTCCTGGCAGGTCAGGTCCAGGTGCTGTTCGGGCCGATCAATTCCCTGCTTCCCCACATCAAGTCCGGCAAGTTGCGGGCGCTGGCCGTCGCAGGCGAGTCGCGGGCGCAACTATTGCCTGACGTGTCGACGATTGCCCAGGCGGGCTATCCGACCTATCGCAGCGACATCTGGATCGCCCTGGTCGCCCCCGCCGGCACGCCGGCCGACGTGGTGCGGCAGATCCAGGCCGAGACGCGCACCGCCCTGGCTGACCCGGCAGTCATCGAGACCCTGGCGCAGCAAGGCATCGACGCCAAGGCCAGCACGCCCGATGCGCTGCGCGCCTTGGCGGCGAGCGACCTGGCGCGGTGGACTGATGTCATCCGGTCATCCGGCATCGTCGCCGACCAGCAGCCATAACCACGCTTGTTCGCCCCACCCCCGGCCGCGACTGCCGCGCGCCTATCCGCTTTCGGAGCCTTCCATGTCCCTGTCCTGCTTTCAACCCTTGCTGCGTCCCCTGACTCTGGCGCTCGCGCTGGTCGGGGCACTGTCTGCCACCGCCCCCAGGTCGGCATCGGCCGCCGATGACGGCGCCGGCTATCCCAACCGCACCATCCGCTTCGTTGTCCCGTACGCACCCGGCGGCCTGCCCGACACGGTCGCCCGCGTCGTGGCACAGCGCCTGACCGAACACATGGGCCAGAGCGTCGTGGTGGAAAACAAGCCAGGCGCCAATGGGGTGATCGCCGCGCAGACGCTGACGAGCGCACCGCGCGATGGCTATACCTTCCTGGTCACGGACGGGTCGATGATGTCGATCAATCCAGCCATCTACAAGAACCTGGCCTACGACCCCGACAAAGACTTCGTGCCGGTGTCGCTGGTTGCGACGTCGCCCCTGTTCCTGGCGGCCAATACGGAACTGAAGGTCAACACGCTGCAGGAATTCGTTGCGCTGGCCAGGAGCAAACCCGGCCAGTTGAACTACGGCTCGTCCGGCATTGGCAGCAGTCATCACCTGACGATGGAGGCCATGAAAGCCGCGTTGAACCTGCAGATCAGCCACGTGCCGTTCCGCGGTTCGGGCCAGTCGGTACCCGCGCTGGTGGGCAATCAGGTGGGTGTGGTGTTCGCCGCCCTGCCCTCGCTGTCGGGGTTTGCCGAGAATGGCAAGGTCAGGATCCTGGCAAGCAATTCGGCATCGCGCTCGGCGTTGGCGCCCGACATCCCGGCCATCTCGGAAGTGATTCCCGGCTTCAACTTTGCGGTGACGGTAGGGGTACTGGCCGCGACGGGAACGCCGTCGTATGCGGTGACGCGGATCAACGCCGAAGTCACGCGTGCGCTCAAGACGCCCGAGGTCATGAAGCAGTTGAACACGCTCGGCATCGAGCCGGTCGGGGGCCCCGCGGATCGTTACGCAGCAGCCATCGCGGAAGAAGGCAAGCGCTACGAGGGCGCGATCAAGGCGGCGGGGATCAAGGCGGAGTAGTCGAGTGCTCGCCGCCGGATGCAGCAGGGACACGGGCCAAAGTGGACAAATCTCGATGCGTCCCCTACACTCCGATTTAATTAGATATCTAACGAATATGCCGAACCCGGCTGCCGGACCCGATTGCAACGACCTGGTGAGAGCGAGACATGTTGACCACTGAAGAGAACGACCTGTTGTGCCGCGTCGAGGGCAACGCCCCGATGGGACAATTGATGCGCCGGCACTGGACGCCGGTCTGCCTGAGCGAAGAAGTAAGCGAGCCCGACGGCATGCCCATCAAGGCGCGGGTGTTCGGCGAAGACCTGGTGGTGTTTCGCGATACCGAGGGCCGCGTGGGCGTCATGGATGAGTTCTGTCCGCACCGCCGCGTGTCGCTGGTGTATGGCCGCAATGAAGAGTGCGGCCTGCGCTGCCTCTACCACGGCTGGAAGATGGACGTGGAAGGCACGGTGATCGAAATGGTGTCCGAGCCGTCGGCCAGCGCCATGACCGAGAAGGTCAAGCACAAGGCCTACAAGGTGCAGGAATGGGGCGGCTGTGTGTGGGCGTACATGGGCCCCCAGGACAACGTACCGGAATTCGTGCCCCCGCCCTGGGCGCCCACGAAGGACACCAAGGTCAGCATTGCCAAGATCCTGATCCCCTGCAACTGGGCGCAGATCCTGGAAGGCGCAATCGATTCGGCGCATAGCGACAGCCTGCACTCGTCCGACTTCCTGCCGGCACGCGTGGGCGGCGCCGAAGCGACCGGCAAGAATTGGTTGCGTCCGTCAACCGACAAGGCGCCCCGCATGCAGGTGCAATGGGGCACCTATGGCTTTCGTTATGCCGCGATCCGCCGGCCGATCACCAAAGCATCCGAAAACAACTATGTGCGGTCTACGGTGTTCGTGGCGCCAGCGACCGTGCTGATCCCGCCCAACAATCTGTACAACGTGGCAAACATCAACGTGCCGATGGACGACACGAACACGGCGTTCTATTTCATTTCGTGGGGCGATCCGGCCAAGGCGCCGGATACCGAAACCTGGCGCAAGTTCCTGGGCGCGCAGGTCGGCATTGACGTCGATGCGCAGTACTACCCGTTCCGCAATGCGACTAACCGCTTCAAGCAGGACCGCCAGGCCATGAAGGCGGGCAACTTTACCGGCATCACCGGCTTTCCGAATCAGGACATCGCCATGTGGGTGACGATGGGGCCGATCGCCAACCGGTCGGATGACCGGCTGGGCGCCAGCGACTTTGCGATTGTCGAGTTCCGTCGCCAGATGCTGGAAGCGGTCAAGGCGTTCAAGGAAGGCCAGCCGGCCATCGGCACGGGCGACCTGCGCATACCTTCCGAGATATGCTCGTTCCAGGCGATCATTCCCAAGACCACCGACTGGCGTGACTTTGCCGCCCGCCCCGTGTGGACCACGGACGCCAACGCGCCGCAACTCGACAGCAATTACCAGACGACCTGATCGTCACGGAGACAGATGTGAACCTGCGACTTTCCATCGCCATGGGCGACTATGACCGTAACCGTGCACTGTTCGACGGCGGCGTGCAGATCGACGGTGTCGATCCGGTCTTCATGCTGCTCAACCCGGAAGAGATGTTCTTTCGCGCGTTTCGCAGCATCGACTTCGACGTGAGCGAACTGTCATTCTCGAGCTATCTGGTCAAGCATGCGAAGGGCGAATGCCCGTACATCGCGCTGCCGATCTTCCTGTCGCGCGCCTTCCGGCATACCTCGATCTACGTGCGCAAGGACCGGATCAAGACACCGGGTGACCTGAAGGGCAAGAAGATCGGCGTGCCCGAATATCAGCTGACGGCGAACGTGTGGGCGCGCTCGATTCTTGAAGACGACTATGGCGTCAGGCCGTCTGACGTGACCTGGGTGCGCGGCGGTATCGACGAGCCGGGCCGTCCTGAAAAGATCAAGCTGCAGTTACCGGGCGACGTGACCATGATCGATGCGCCCGAAGGCAGCACGATTTCCGACCTGCTGGACCGCGGCGGGATCGATGGCTTCATGGCGCCGCGTCCGCCAGGCGGCGCGGCGCGGCACAACCCGAATGTCGGCTGGCTGTTCGACGATCCGACCGCCGTGGCCAAGGATTACTTCAAGCGCACCGGCGTGTTCCCGATCATGCACGTGGTGGGCCTGCGCAAGGAACTGGCGGCGCAGCACCCCTGGCTGCCGGCGGCGCTGGTCAAGGCATTTGAAAAGTCCAAGGCTGCCGCGCTGGACAAGCTGGCCGACACGTCGGCCACCAAGGTCACGCTGCCCTTTGTGGAAGAGCAGTTGAAGGCCGCCAAGGAGACCATGGGGGAAGACTACTGGTCGTACGGCGTCCAGCCCAACCTGCGCACCCTGGAAACCTTTGTGCGCCATCATCACGCACAGGGCCTGTCGCCGCGCCAGGTGCCGGTGGAAGAGCTGTTCCATCCCGCCACCTACGAATCCTACAAAATCTAGGCCGCGCGATGGAAGACGCCAACGACACCCAACGCATGATGCCGCTGCGGATCGCCAAGGCGACCGATGCGGCCGTGGGCATTCGCAGCTTTGAACTGGTGCACCCCGACGGCGACGAGCTGCCGGCATTCACGCCGGGCTCCCACGTCAAGGTGCAGGTGCCGAATAACGAGTTCCGCAAGTATTCGCTGTGCGGCGATCCGGAGGACCTGAGCAAATATGTGATCACGGTCAAGCGGGATGCGAATGGACGGGGCGGGTCGATGAGCCTGGTCGACGAGGCGAAGGAAGGCGACACGCTGCCCACATCATTGCCTGACAACGCGTTTCCGCTGGTCGAGAAGGCATCGGCCTACACCTTCATTGCGGGCGGTATCGGCATCACGCCCATCCTGTCGATGATCCGATCGTTTGGCGAGTTGCCCCCCGCGCCCTGGAAGCTGTACTACCTGAGCCAGTCCGCCGAGACGACCGCCTTCCTGGATGTCCTGAACGCGCCCGAGTGGCGCAAGAACGTCAAGGTCCACCACGACGGCGGTGATCCGGACGACGCCTTCGACCTGTGGCCGGTGCTGGAAAAGCCGAACCGCGGCCACGTGTATTGCTGTGGTCCGCGCGGCCTGATGGAAGCGGTCCGCGACATGACGGGCCATTGGTCACCCGGGAACATCCACTTCGAAAGTTTTCTGGAAGGCGGCGAAAAACGCGCCGACGACACGCCCTTTACGGTCAGGCTGGCCAGGTCAGGCCTGGAATTCGAGATTCCCGTCGGTCAGTCCATTCTGTCGGTGCTGCGCGCGGCCGAGGTCAAGGTGCCCTTTTCCTGTGAGAGCGGGACGTGTGGATCCTGCCGCACCGGTCTGCTGGAAGGCGTGGCGGATCACCGCGACATGGTCCTGATGCCCGAACAACAGGACGATCAGATCATGGTGTGCGTGTCGCGTGCGGTGTCGGACCCGCTGGTGCTGGACCTATGAACGCGGCACCGTCATCGGCACTGCGTATCGGGGTTGCCGGACTGGGGCGCGCCTTTTCGTTGATGTTGCCCACCTTTCTGGCTGACGCGCGTGTGCAGCTGGTGGCCGCGTGCGACACCCGCGAGACCGCACGCGCGCAATTTGCGCGCGACTTCGATGCGCCCGCGTACGACGCCATCGAAGCACTGGTTGCCGACAGCAATGTTGAGGTCATCTACATCGCCAGCCCGCATCAATTCCACGCGGAACACACCCGGCTTGCTGCCGCGCATGGCAAGCATGTGCTGGTGGAAAAGCCGATGGCCCTGTCGCTGGACGCCTGCGACACGATGATCGCTGCGTGCAGGGAGGCCGGCGTGCAATTGCTGGTGGGCCACTGCCACAGCTTCGATACGCCCTACCTGGCCTGCCGCGACCTGATCCGCAGCGGCCGCCTGGGCCCGGTGCGCATGATCCACGCCATGAACTACACGGACTACCTGCTGCGTCCACGACGGCCTGAAGAACTGATGACGTCCGAAGGCGGCGGTGCGGTGTTCAGCCAGGCGGCGCACCAGGTCGACATCGTGCGCCTGCTGGCGGCCAGCCGCCCCACCCGGCTGCGTGCGGCGGTCGGCCATTGGGACCCGGCCCGGCCCACCGAAGGCGCGTATTCGGCGCTGCTGTGGTTCGAGAATGGCGCCTACGCCTCGCTGAGCTACAACGGCTACGGCCACTTCGATTCGGACGAGTGGACCGAGTGGACCGGCGAGATGGGCAACGTCAAGGACCCGGCCACGTATGGCGCGGCACGGCGCAAGCTGGATACGGTGGGGTCCGCGCAAGAAGAGGCGCAGCTCAAGGCCAAGGGTACCTACGGCGGCCCGTCCTACGTGCCCCCCAAGCCGCCGACGGGCAACGATGCCCGCCATTGGCACCAGCACTTCGGTCCGATTATCGTATCGTGCGATCAGGGCGACCTGCGGCCAATGCCGAATGGCATTCAGGTTTACGGGCACTACACGAAAGAATGGATGCCCCTGCCCCCGCCGACCGTGCCACGTGCGGAAGTGATCGACGAACTGGTCGCCGCCGTGCGCGAGGGCGTGGCGCCGCTGCACGACGGCGTGTGGGCAAAAGCCACGTTGGAGATCTGCATTGCCATGTTGCAGTCGGATCATCAGGGCCAGGACGTGACGCTGATGCACCAGGGGACGGACTGAGACAGGCGGCCTGGACGGCCTTGACGGGCTGCGCGGCCGGGCCGGCGCCGTGCACCTGACGCCCACCGCCGATCTCAGTCCACCTGGATTCCCGCCTTCTGCGCAAGCTGCTTGTTGGTCTTGATCTCGCCGGCGACAAAGGCCTTGAACTGCTCGGGTTTCAGGATACGGGTGCTGTTGCCGCTCTTGGCAAACTGCGCCTGCACATCCGGCGATTGCAAGGCCGTCGTCAGGTCCGCCGACAGCTTGTCGATGATGGCGGGCTTCGTTCCCGCAGGCGCCCACAGCCCGATCCACAATTCGATGTTGACGTCCGGATAGCCCGACTCGGCCACGGTCGGCACATTCGGCAGTGCCGCGACGCGCTGCGCCGACGTCACTGCCAGGGCCGAAAGCCGGCCATCTTCTGTCAGCATGCCGCCCAGGGTGGACAGCGGCGCCATGTAAAAGACCGAACGATTGGCCGCAACGTCGGTGATGGCATCGGGCGATCCCTTGAACGGCACGTGCATCATCGAGATGCCAGCACGCTGCGCGAACAGCTCCGCAGTCAGGTGCGTCGACGAACCGACGCCGGCCGACGCAAAGGCGAGCGCGCCCGGCTTGGCCTTGGCGGCCTCGGCAATGTCCTTGACCGACTTGTACGGGCTGGCAGACGCGGCCACCATCACATAGGGCGTGGTCGACAGCAAGGCCACGTCGATCAAGTCCATCTGCGGGTCGTACGGCAGCTTCTTGTAGATCGCCGGATTTGCCGCATGCGAGGCGCTTTGCACCAGCAGGGTCAGGCCATCGGCCGGGGCCTGCACGACCCTGCGGGTACCGATCTGGCCGCCCGCCCCGGGCAGGTTCTCGACCACCACCGTCTGGTTCCACATCTGCTGCAGCTTGCGGCTGAGGATACGCGCCACGATGTCCGCGCCCGATCCCGGGGTCAACGGGACGACCAGCTTGACGGGCTGCGCAGGATAGTCCTGCGCCAGGGCGGGTGTTGCAGCGAAACAGAGCGCGACGGCCGCAAGCACAAGGCGGCACGACAAGCGGGAAAAGGGATGCGGGTTCATGGGTGGTCTCCGGTGCCGGGGCCAGCGGCTGTTATGGGAACTGCGGCCAGGACTGCGCACTCAGTGGCGATCGACGAAATCCCTCAGTACACGGTTGAACTGCTCGGGGTGTTCAAGGTTGGACAGATGCGCCGCGTCGTCAATGACGTGGATCTCGGCGCCGGCGATCTCGCGGTGCAGCACTTCGGACGCGGCCAGCGTGCAGGCGGGATCGTCGCGGCCCAGCAGAATCAAGGTCGGGGTGGAGATCTGCTTGAGCAGATGGGTCTGCGACATGTCGCGCACCGCCGATCCGCACGCGATATAGCCCTCGACGTCGATCGACAGGATCATGGCGCGCACCTTCGCGATGACATCGGGCGCCCGTGTCGGGAAGGACGGCACGAACCATCGCTGTATCGTGCCCTCGACCATGCCTGCCATGCCCTCGGCACGCGCGGTTTCAAAGCGCGCTTGCCACATGGCGCGCGGCGGCATCTCGCTGGCCGTATCGCACAGCGACAGCGACCGCACGGCGTGCGGGTGCCGGATACCCAGTTGCTGGGCGATCATGCCGCCCATCGACAGTCCGACGAAATGAACCGGGCCGACGCCCGCGTGCGCAATCAATGCGGCGGCATCGTCTGCCAGCTGCTCGATGCTGTAGGGGCCCGGCGTCACCTCGGACTCGCCATGGCCGCGCGTGTCGTAGCGCAGCACTTGATAGCGTTCGGTCAGCGCCGGCATCTGCGGCTCCCACATCGCCATGGTCGACATGAGGCTGTTCGACAGCATGACGGTCGGCGCATCGGCCGGGCCGTCCACGCGCCAGGCCAGGCGGGCTCCGTTGATAGTTGTGAAGGTCAAGATGTTTCCCGGGCAAGGATGGATGGAGACCCCAGTGTAGGAAGGCCCGGTGATCTAAGGAATGCCCGGAATTCGTGTCAGGTGATAGCCTGACGCTGTCAGCTGTTGCTACCACGCGCGGATCGCGCCTCAGGGTTTCCCCGACATGACTGCTTCGAACGACGACCATGCGCCCCTGCCCCTCGTGACCTCGGCCGCATTGCCCAGCGCGCTGTCGCGCCTGCGCATCCGCCATCTGCAGGCGCTGGATATCCTGCAGCGCGTGGGATCCCTGCGCCAGGTCGCGATCGAACTGGGCATTACGCAGCCTTCTGCCCTGTCGCTGATCGACGATCTGGAATTTGCCTTCGGTACCCCCCTGGTGGTGCGCGACCATAGCGGCACCAGGCTGACGCCGGCGGCGCGTGCGGTGCTGGCGCGCACCCGGGTGGCCCTGCAGGAAGTCGCCATGGGCCGGCAGATTGCGCTGCAGCATGGCGGGGCCACGGCGCGCCTGCGCCTGGGCGCGTCGCCCTACCTCATCGGCAGAGCGGTGCCCGCCATCCTGGCGCGCGTTCGCGACCACCTGCCCGACGTGCGCATCGACATCCAGGAAGGGGCACTCGACGTCCTGGTGGCGCGGCTGGCGCAGGGCGAACTGGACGCGGTCCTGGGCAATGTCGAGCGCGCCACACTGGCCTCCAACGGGCTGTCACTGGACCAGACGCTGCTCGGATCCGAACCCTTGTATGTGGTGGCCGGACCGGGCCACCCGCTGCACGGCCAGGCCACCGCCAGCCTGCGTGACGCCCTGGCCGGCCCCTGGGCGCTTCCCCACGCGGCATCGCACATCCGCAACCTGTTCGACAGCGCCGTCTTCGATGCAGGCGCCCCGCCCGTGGTGCCGCAGGTCGAGTGTCGCGGCTTGCTGAACCTGCTGGCGATTGCCCAGGCCTCCAGCATGCTGACGATCGCGCCGGCCACCGAAGTGGCCAAGCCGATGTGGTCGCGCGACCTGACCCGGCTCGACTGCGGCATGACCCTGCGCGTGCCGCCGTATGTGCTGCTCAGCCGGCACTATGCGCCGCCGATACCGGAAGTGGATGTGCTGAAGGCGTGCGCGCAGTCGGTGGCGGCGGGACTATTTGGTGCGATGGAAGGGTGAGGACGCATGCATATCAAAGACATCAGCTACTTCCTGGCCATTCTTGAACATCGGTCCTTGCAGCGCGCCGCCTCGGCGATGGGGCTCACGCAGCCGGCGCTGAGCAAATGTGTTCACCGGCTCGAAGACGCCCTTGGCGCCAGGCTGTTCGAACGCGGCCCCACAGGCACGGTGCCGACACGCGCCGCGTTGGCCTTTGCAAACTATGCACGGCGGCTGGACACCGAATACGCCGGAGCGATGCGCGCGCTTGGCGATCTTGCCGCCAACGACGCCGCAGTGATTCGGATCGGCGCGACGCCGACCTGGGAATTTCTGGCCGGCCAGGCGCTGCTCGATTTCCTTCCGCAGCGCCCTGCCACGCGCCTCAAGCTCAGCATCATGTTCTCGGACAAATTGCTGGACGCCCTGGGCCGGGGGGAGATCGACCTGGCATTGGCGACGGCGCCCAGCGTTGGCCCGGATTTCCAGGCATTGCGCCTATCGGATGAACAAATGCAGCCGATCGCACGCCGGGGACATCCCCTGTTCCATTTGCCCCGTGCGCCGAGCATTGAGGACTTTGTCGGCACGCTGTGGGCGGTCCCACGCCCGGGCGTCAGCTCGCGGGATCAGCTCGACGCTGCATTCGCGTCGCGCGGGCTGCCTCCAATCAAGGCGCAGGTGGAACTCGATGGCAGCGGCGCCATGGGCAGCTTCCCCTTGCTCACCCGATGCGACCTGATCGGCATGTGCCCGGGCGCGCTGCTGCCCAACGCAGCGGCGATCGGTCTGCTGCCGTTCGAGGTCGATGCCTTGCGGCTATCCACCTTCCCGACACTGGTTACGCGCAGGGATGCGACGCACCCGCCTGTCGTCCATGCCTTCATCTCGGCCCTGTCAGCCTCGGCCACCGGGTATCCCGATCGAGCCGCCTGACACACGCGTCGGTTATAGCCCTTGTCGTTTTGGTAATCAGCGTCTGGCCATTGCCGTCATACAGTCGGTGTTCGCCCGCGCAAGAGGGCAACGAATCGATCTGCAGGTGCCACCCTTGAACGCATGGAAAGACGTCTTTCACCCGTACGCAACGCAGGCCGTCGCACTGCGCCAGCATATCCACCAACGCCCGGAGCTCGGCTTCCAAGAACATGAGACCGCCGCCCTCGTTGCGGGCAAGCTGCGCGATTGGGGCTACGCGGTCACCGAGGGCGTCGGCAGCACCGGGGTCGTCGGTGTACTGAGAGTTGGCGATGGCAACCGTTCGCTGGGTATCCGGGCGGACATGGACGCCCTGCCCATCCAAGAAACAACCGGATTGCCCTACGGCAGCGTCCACCACGGCGTGATGCATGCGTGCGGTCACGACGGGCATACCGCGATGCTGCTGGGCGCTGCGCACTACCTGGCTGACACGCGCCGCTTTTCAGGCACGCTCAACGTCATTTTCCAGCCTGCGGAAGAAGGCTTGGCCGGCGCGCGGCGCATGATGGACGACGGACTGTTCACGCGTTTTCCGTGCGACGCCGTCTTCGGCATGCACAACATACCCGGCTTGCCGCAGGGCAAGCTGGTGTTTGCGGCAGGACCGCTGCTGGCTTCCAACGACCGGCTGACGATCACCGTGCGCGGCAAGAGCGCGCATGGCGCCGAGCCGCAGAACGGCGCCGATGCGCTGGTCGGCGCCGCCGCCGTCGTCATGGCGCTGCAGACGGTGGTGTCGCGCAACCTGGATCCCCAATCAAGCGCGGTCGTGACGGTGGCATCGCTTCACGCCGGCAAAGCCAATAACGTGATTGCCGATGAAGCCGTCATGCAGGTGACGATCCGCACCCACGAACGGCAAGTCCGCGATACCGTGCTGGCCGCCGTCCATCGCGTGGTGCGTCTGCAAGCGGAAAGCTTCGGACTGACTGCGGAGATTGTGTCTGGCGCGAACCCCTACCCCCCGCTGATCAACACGGTTGCCGAGACGCGCTTCGCGCAGGCGGTGGCAGTCGATACCTTCGGGGTCGACAAGGTCGCGACAGCAAGCAGGCTGTTGATGAACAGCGAAGACTTCGCCTTCATGCTGGAAGAACGCCCCGGCAGCTATCTGCTGATCGGCAATGGCGACGGTCCGGGATCGTGCATGGTGCATCACCCCGGCTATGACTTCAACGACGCCAACATCGAGGTGGGCGTGGCCTATTGGTCGCGTCTTGCCGAGCAATTCCTGACCGAGCCCTCCGCTCCCGGCCACACGGCCTGACCTGATCCGAGATCGCCATGACACTGAACACCCGCCGCGTCGCGACGCACGTCGCACTTGCCTTGCTTGCCGCGTTCGTCGGCCCCTTGGCTCAGGGGCAGACCTTTCCGACTCATCCCCTGAAAATGATCGTTGGCGCATCGCCAGGTGGTGGGTCCGACGGCCTAGCGCGTCCCCTGGCTGCGCAACTCGCGCTCGATCTGAAGCAGCCTGTCGTGGTGGAGAACCGCGCCGGCGCAGGCGGCATCATCGGCTCGAAGGCAACAGCGGCATCCCCTGCCGACGGCTACACGATGGCCTTCATCACCGACGCCCACACGGTGTCGGCGTCCCTGCAGAAAACGCGGCCCTATGACCCGGTCAAGGACTTCACCCCGATCGGCATGGTCGGTTATTCACCATTGATTCTGATGGTCGGCAAAAAAACCAGCATCACCACTTTTGCGCAGTTCCTGGACAAAGCGCGATCAGCGGCGGGCGGCCTGTCCTACGGCAGCAGCGGTGTCGGCGGCAACCTGCATATCGCCACGGCGCAGTTGTCGAGCAAGGCAGGTATTTCCATGCTGCACGTTCCCTTCAAGAGCGGCGGTGACGCGTTGCAGGAACTGCTGGCTGGCCGCATCGACGTCCTGCTTGCCGCACCGACCAATTCGGTGCCTTACCAGAACGACCCGCGCGTTACGCTGGTCGCCGTCACCTCGGCGACACCGCTGAAAGAGATGCCGCGCCTGCCCACGATCCAGTCCACCGGTCTCGACTTTCAGTACGCCACGGCAATCGCCCTGGTCGGCCCCGCAGGCATTCCCGCCCCCATCGTGACGCAGTTGAACGCCGCATTGAACCGCGTGCTGACACAGCCCGAGATGACGAAGGTGCTTGACAGTCAGCTGGTCACCGCGGCGCCTGGATCACCGGATGTCCTCAAGGCCAAGCTGACCAAGGACGTCCAGGACATCAGCCAGGCGCTGGCGGCCGGGCAATTGAAATTGATGGAATAAAAAAAAACGCGCACCTTCTGGTGAAGGCGCGCGCTCAAGTTGCACCGGTGAGTTACCTCGCCGCTGCACACAACGTCAGTCCAGCAGATCGGAATAATCGCCCAGGCTGTAGCCAGTCAGTCTTTGCCAGGGCATGGCCTTGGGCTTGGCGATCACCGACGCCGTCATGACCTGCCGAGCCAAGCCATGTGCGTCTTTCTGTTCGATGCGGCGAGCGTATTGCCCCGCCACGTCCCAGTCGACCAGCGTGGTGCGTTCGCCCTGCACCAGGCGGTAACGTTCGACACCCTTTGCACCGGCACCCAGCTTTTCCATGCGCGTAAGCGCGACCGGGTCCAGCAACCAATAGGCCGCCGGCCAGGAACCGCCGTAGCCCACGTTGGCCTGATGCGCGAGTTCGACATCGATCACGCGCTTCTGCTTGTGCAGGATGGACTTGACCGACACCTTGCCGTCCGGCTGACGCTGGATCAGCAGCGGCGCGCCCTGCGCTTCGTCATGGGCATGACCGGCATGCGGACCATGTGCGGCCTGATGCCCTTCATGTTCGCTGTCGCGCAGCGCCGCCGGCAGCTCGCGTTCGATCCAGACGGTGGCCTTGTCGCGGAACATCAGGTCGGCATGGCGGCTGTCGCGTGTCACGCCATCGGTGCCGATGGACCGGTTCTCGTAGGCCAGGCGCAAGGCGATGGACGGCGTCGTGTCGACCGCCGACGTCACCTGCGCGGTGGCCGCAGCCGGATTTGCCGCGGGTTGCGGCTGGGCGACGGCCAGCGTGGCCGAGCCCACGGTCAGCGCCACCGCAACCGCCATGTGGCTGAGAGCAGGACGCATCACAAACCCGCCGCTTCCCGGACCTTGGAAAACACCTTGGTGTTGTCCATGGTGCCGCGGAAAATCTTGGCACCCGCACCGCCGGCGAACAGCATGACGTCGCCGCCGCCGTGCGTTTCGGAACCGGGCGTGCCCAGGTTGATGCCGACTTCCTGCAGGAAGTTGTCGGTGGTCGTATCCACGTTGGTCAGGTCGTCACGCGTCGCGCCGCGCACCGGTGCGATCCACGGCTTGTTGTTGTCTTCCGCATTGACCAGGCTGCTGGCGCTCGTGTTCGGACGGCCGCCGTTGCCGAACACCAGGGTGGTGTACGGCTTGCCGTCGGAGGCCTTGGCCAGTTGACCCGTCTGGTAATCGACTGCCTTGCCCAGGATCGGCGAGTTGATCTTGGTGTACCCGTTGAATGCGATCGCGTGATCGTGGTCGGCGGTCACCACCACCAGCGTGTTCTTCAGGCCCGGGTCCTTCTTTTCCATGTAGGCCAGTGCAGCATCGATCGCCTTGTCCATGGCCAGCGTGTCTTCCAGCGCGCGCTTGGCGTTGCTGCCGTGCAGCGCGTGGTCGATCCGGCCGCCTTCGACCATCAGGAAAAAGCCGTTGGTATTGCGCGTCAGGACATCGAGCGCTTTTTCCGTCATCAGCGACAGGCTGGGTTGATCCAGTTTCTGGTTCACCCGGTCCAGCTCATAGGCCATTTCGCTTGGCGAGAACAGGCCCAGCAGCTTGGGCACGCGAGCGGCATCTGCCGCGTTGAGCGCGCTCAAACTTGTTGCCGTGTCAGCGTAGGCATAACCCTTGGCTTTCATCGCGGCGACCAGATCGACGTTGTCGATGCGCTTGCTGGCCGGGTAAGTGGACAACGGCAAATAGTTGCGTTGTCCGCCGCCCATCAGCACGTCGACGCCGTCACCCAGGGCCGCGTTGTAGCGCGGATGGCCCGGCACCGATTGCTCGGCGATGGTGTTGTAGGCGTTCCGGTTGCAGACGTGCGCATAGGTGGCGGCGGGCGTGGCATGCCCGACGCGCGTGGTCGACACGGCGCCGACCGCGCGGCCCTTGGCCTTGGCCAGTTCAAGCAGCGTCGTGGCCGCCGTGCCATTGCCGGCGACGCAGGTGGAATCTTCGCCGCTAATGAACTGCGTGCCGTCAGCCTTGTAGGCCAGTGTGTCGGCCGACATCGAGATGACTTCGTTATTCATCTTGACGCCGGTCATGTAGGCCGCCATCGACGGCGCGCTGTCCGTGGTCTGGCCATCGCGCGAGAACGTCTTGACGCGGGCTGCGTTGCCCAGCGTCTGCATCGTCAGCTTGGCGCGTTCGCTGGAGGGCAGCGAGCCAGGCGCGGCGGCCAGCTGCTTTTCGCCCTTGTAGATGCGGGCGGCGGTCACGGTGACCGGGCCCATGCCGTCACCCAGAAAGAAGATGACGTTCTTGGCTTCGCCGGCCGCGTAGGCCGAGCCGGAAAGGCCGGCCAGCGCGAGCACCAGGGCCTGTTTGCGGATCATGGATGTCATGTCGGTTTCCTTGGTTTCTCGCGGCATCAAAGGCCGATGGACTTCTTGATCAGACCGAATACTTCGTTGTTGGTGAGCGAACCGGCAAAGTTGTCGGCGCCCATTCCTTGCGCACCCAGGAAGACGTCGCCGCCGCCGTGGGTTTCGGTTGCGAGCGGCACCACGGCTTCCTGCAGGAAGTCGGCGCTTTCGAGCGCGGTGGCGTCGATCGGGCCCCGCGTGGCGAGCCGTTTCGGACCGTTGCCAAAGCCAAGGATGGTGTACGGGTTCTTGTCGACATCGGTGGTCACCGCGCCATCCACATAGTTCCGCACCAGACCCAGCACGCCCGGCTTGCCGGCTTCGGTCTTGCCGGTGCGCTGCGCGTAGCCGTTCATGTGCAAGGTGTGGTCATGATCGGCCGTCACCACGATCAGCGTGTTTTTCAGGCCCGGATCCAGCGCCGCCATCTTGGTCAGCGTCAGCTTGACCGCATCATCGAAGGCCACGGTGTCCTGCAGCGCGCGACGGGCGTTGGTCGCGTGCAGGGCATGGTCGATACGGCCGCCTTCCACCATCAGGAAGAAGCCCTTCTTCTTGGCTGCCAGCACGTCGATCGCCTTGCTGGTCATCTCGGCCAGGCTGGGTTCCTGCGTGGCCGGGCGGTCCAGGTCATACGCCATGTGGCTGGCGTTGAACAGGCCGGCGATCTTGGTCGTGCCATCGGCTGGCAAGGCGGCCAGTTCCGTCTTGTTGGCCGCATAGCCGTACTTGGCCGTCTTGAGTTCGTTGACCAGATTGCGGCCATCGTTGCGCAGGCCGCCCGTCGTGGTCTTGGGAATGAAGTAGCTGCTGCCGCCCCCCAGAATGACGTCGACGCCGTCGCCCAGCTTGGCGTTGTAGCCCGCGCCACCCGGAACCAGCGCGGCCGCGATCGTGTTCTCGGCGTCGCGATGGCACACATGTGCATACGTGGCAGCCGGGGTCGCATGCGTGATGCGCGCGGTGCTGACCACGCCCGTGCCGTACCCGGCCGTCTTCATGATCTCGAGCAGCGTCTCGACCGGCGTGCCGTTGCCCGTCGTCGGGCACGTGCTGTCGAACAGCGTGTGGTACGGCGCGCCGGCGGCGTTGGTTGCCTTGGTCTCCGGCGACATCGAGATGACTTCGTTGTTCATCTTGACGCCGGTCATGTAGGCGGCCATCGACGGCGCGCTGTCCGTCACCTGGCCATCGGCCGAGTAGGTGTGCACAAACGCCGTCTCGGGCAGCTTGTCCATGGTCAGCTCGCCGTCTTCGCCGACGCTGTAGATGCGGGCCGCGGTCATGGTCGTGATGCCCATGCCGTCGCCCAGGAAGAACACGACGTTCTTGGTCGGCCCTGCCGCGACCGGGGTCGACGGCGTGTCGTTGTCATTGTCGCCGTTGCAGGCGGCCATCAGCAGGGAAGCCCCCGCGACGGCGAGAGGCAGTGCGATGCGTTTCATTGGATATCCTCGGGATCTTGGCCACGACGGCAGAACGCCGACGTGTCGAGCGGTGTGGGAAGCAGATATCTGGAAATCGTAAGGCGGCGGGGTGACAGTGCTGTGACGGTTGGCGCTGGATTTGAGAGGCAGATCAAGGAATCTGCTCAGCCTTATCCATGCGTGGACAACCGATCTACCGGGTCATTTGCATAAGTGCCATCCTTTCCTGAAAGCGTCAGACGCTTGCGCGCTGCTTGTGGACCAGCGCAAGAACGCGACACCTCGAGTTCCTGACACGACGGAGAGAAACACATGGACAAGCTCACTAACGCTGAAATTGATGCCGCCATCGAGCGCGGCAGAATCGTGCGTGCAAGAAGCGAGCCTCGTGCAGCATCAGCGCGCTACGACGCTGATTCAGGCCGGGTCACCGTAGAGCTGGAAAACGGCTGCGTGTTCGGATTTCCCCCTGGCCTGGTGCAGGACCTGGCCAAAGCAACGCCTGATCAGCTCGCCCACATCCAGGTCATTGGCAATGGCTTTGGTCTGTACTGGGAAGCACTCGATGCCGACATCGCGATTCCCAGCCTGTTGGCGGGGATTTTCGGAACCCAGGCGTGGATGGCCCGTCGCGCGGGTCAGACGACATCTCCTGCAAAGGCAGCGGCCGCCCGCAACAACGGCGCGCTGGGGGGACGCCCGCGAAAGTCGGCGATCGTGTGAAGGCGCCTCGAGGCTGCTAGTTCGCGGTCAGCCGTCCTTCAGCCACCAGCCTCGTGGCCAGCGCGCGCTCGGTGTCGAGCAACGTCTTGAGCGCGCCTGCATCCCCTGACTCCGTGAAACTGCCCAGCGCGTTCAGGGACGCGTTCAACTGAGGGTCCGCCAGGGCTTTCCTGAGCGCCTGCGACAGGACGTCGATGACCGCGCCAGGGGTGCCGGCGGGTGCAAGCAGACCGGCGTAGGTGGTTGCGTCGAAGCGTCCGACATTCGATTCGGCCAGGGTAGGCACGCCCGGCAAGGTCGGATCGGCGACGGACCCAAGGATCGCCAGGGGCCGCAGGGCACCCGACTTGATATGCGGCATCGAACTCGTCACCTGGTCGAACACAACGTCGATCTGCCCACCCAGCAGGTTCACCAGTGCCGGGCCCGAGCCCTTGTAGGCAACCGCGCCGAACTGGCAGCCTGCGGCGTTTTCCAATTGCAGCAACGCAAGGTGATTCGGGGTGCCGTTGCCGGCATGCCCGGCATTGATGGCGCCGGGCTTGCCTCGGGCCAGCGCTAGGAGGTCATCGAAACTCTTGAAGCGGGCGTCGTCGCGGCGCGCCACGACAATCATGGATGTCCGGGTGGCGACGCCAACGGGCTGGAAGCTGGCGACGTCGTACGCCGTCTTGAACATCTGTGGCAAGGTCGCGACTTGTGCTGGTGTCGCCACCAGCAGCGTGTGCCCGTCAGGCTCGGCCCGCGCCACGGATGCGGTTCCGATGCCACCGCCCGCCCCGGCGCGGTTTTCCACCACCACGATCTGCCCTAGCAGCTTGGACAAAGGAACGGACAGGCTGCGACCCACAACGTCGATATTGCCGCCTGGAGCGAAGGGCACGACAAGGGTAATCGGTTTGCTGGGAAAACTGCGCGCCCATGCAGGCATCGATTGCAGCGCAGGCATCGCGGCAAGGCTGAGCTTGAGGAAGGTACGACGTGGGGTGTTCATGCGGTGTCTCCGTGCGGTGTGTCGTTGTCGTTATGGTTGTTGGCGTCAACGAGCGGTCATCGTTGCGAACGTCATCGTTGTTGTTGTGATCGTCATCGATCCGGACATCATCGATGCCAGTACAGGGCGGTAGGGTTATCGACCAGCACGCGCTGACGATCCGCCGGGCTTAGCCAATTCAGGACCGCATCGGCAAGTGCGCCGTCGTCCACCATGGGCGCATGCATGGCAGGGTGTGGCCAGTCAGTGCCCCAAACCAGACGGGTGGCGTCCGCGCGCAGCAACGCATCCACCAGCGGCTGCAAATGGGAAAAGTCGCGCCGCTCAAGGGTCAGCCGGTAGGCGGCCGACAATTTGACCCAGGCCCGCCCTTCCCTGACGAGGCTCACCAAGTTGGCAAAACCGGGATCCTGCACCCCGCGATCCACGGGAAAGTGCCCGAAGTGGTCCACGACGATGGGAACGTCGCGCTCCGCAATGTCGATGGCGATGCGCGGGGACCTTGCCACATCGACCAGCAACTGGACGTGCCAGCCGAGGGGCCGCACACGATCGACGACGCGCGTCATCTCTTCAAGGGTGGCACCGCCCTCGTACAGCGCATTGCACCGGGTGCCCCTTGCGCCAAGCTGATCCCATCGTGCGATATTGCTGTCGGGCGTATCGCCATAAACCACGGCCACGCCGCGCATCCAGGCGCCATGCGCTGCCAGCGCAGCTTCAAACAAGGCATGATCGCGGCCGTACACGCTGGGCTGGATCAACACTGCGCGATCGATACCCAAGGTCGACTTCAGGTGGACATACGACGCCATTGGTGCGGGCGTCGGGGTGTAGCTGCGTGGGTCGGCGTAGGAGTAGGCATCCTCGAAGACATGAAAGTGGCAATCGCATGCCCCCACCGGCAGGCGCTGCCGGGGTGGCGATGGACGCGGCAGATGCGGCAGGTAGGACGTGACGGCACCGGCTTCCAGACTGCTGACAAATTCGGGCAGCATGATCAGTTCCGGTACGACGCGTCGCGCCGATCCAGCAGACGCAGCATGGCCGGCCACTCCATTTCGCCGAAGGGCCTGCGCACTTGCGGTTGATACAGGTGCCAGGTCTTTTCCAGGACATGTTCAGGTGGCAATTGAATGTCCTGTCCACTCTTCATGACATCGACCTGGACCTTGCAAGCCATCTCCAGCCAGTACAGGGTGTTGAATGCCTGTGCGATGCTGGGCCCGGCAGTGAGCAAGCCGTGATTGCGCAGGATCATCGCGTTGTGCGACCCCAGATCGCGCACCAGCCGTTCGCGCTCGTCCAGTTCCAGCGCGACGCTTTCGTAGTCGTGATAGGCGATTCGATAAAAGCGCATGGACGTCTGCGACAGCGGCAGCAGCCCGCACTTCATGGCCGACACCGCCATGCCTGCGCGGGTGTGCGTGTGGATCACACAGTGCACGTCGGGCCGGTGCGCATGGACGGCGCTATGGATCACATAACCCGCCGCGTTGATGCCGTACTGCGGATCGGCATTGCGCACGATCTGGCCGTCGAGGTCGATCGTCAACAGGCTGGACGCGGTGATCTCCTCGTACATCAGCCCATAGGGATTGATCAACAACAGGTCCGTACCCGGAATTCGCGCGGTGATGTGGTTGTAGATCAGATCGCTCATGCCGAAGTGTGCTACCAGCCGATAGCAGGCGGCCAAGTCGACGCGTGTCTGCCATTCTTCCTGGCTGAAGCCAGGTGGCCTCATGGCGATCGCGTGACACCCATCTACAGCGGCGGGTAATGCGTTCATCATCGTCTCCTTTCATGTATGCCAACGGCGGAATGAAAGAAGTGTGAAGGCCTTGCTGCGTGGCATCCAGTTCATGTTTATCATCTTCGACATGAACGATGTTCATACCTGGACGGGAGCCTTACGTGAATCTGCGCAGCATTGATCTCAACTTGTTGGTGGTTTTTGAAGCGTTGATCGAAGAGCGCGGGGTGACGCGGGCGGCGGCCCGCCTGGGTATCACCCAATCGGCCGTCAGCCATGCCCTGAAACGCTTGCGCATCGCGCTGAATGACGACCTGCTGGTGCGGGTCGCGGGTGCCATGGAGCCGACGCCGCAGGCCGTCAAACTGGCGGCCGCGTTCAAGGGTGCGCTGACCCAGATTGAAGACGTACTGACGGTCCAACGGGACTTCAATCCCGCGACGGCGCGCCGCACCTTTCACTTGAGCGTGTCGGACTACGTGGGCGGGCAATTGCTGCCTCGGCTGTGCACACACCTGCGTCACCACGCGCCTGACATCGGGCTGGCCGTCGAGCCGCTGGATGGGGTCCGGACATCAGATCTCGTTGCGTATGAAGGACTGGAGGTTCGGCTGTCGGTAGGTAAAGGATCGCCCATCCCGTCGGCATCCTTGCGCTTGCTAGATGACCGCTTTGTCGTGTTAATGCGCCGCGATCATCCGGCCGCCTCACGCCCGTTCACCCTTGACGCCTATCTGGCCCAACCGCAAGTGAAGGTGACTGGCGTTGGCAGCAACATCGTGGACGACACATTGGCAACGGACGGCCGGATGCGCCGAGTCATGGTGCGGGTGCCGAGCTGGCAAGGCATGGTGGAAGTGATCGAGCAGACGGATCTGGTGGGTGCGATCCCTGCGCATTGGATGCCCGCGGTTCTTGCATCGGGCAAGTGTGTCATCCGGCCGATGCCGCTAGGCGACCTGACGCTGGCGATCGATGCGGTCTGGCATCCTCGCAACAATGACGACGCGGGTCACCAGTGGTTCAGGAAGACGGTTCACCAGATGTTCGAACCGGCGGTGGCGCGCAACTGATCAAACCACCCAAATGAAAAAACCCGCTGGTTCTTGACGAACCAGCGGGTTTTCAACATCTTGGCGGAGGCGGTGGGATTCGAACCCACGATGCAGTTTTAGCCGCATACTCCCTTAGCAGGGGAGCCCCTTCGGCCACTCGGGCACGCCTCCGAAACAACGACGCAGAGTATATCACGTCGTTCAGGGGGTTCGCAGCAGAAACGCCTGCAAATTCCCCTGATGTGCACGCCTGGAAGATCAGGCCTGCGTCTGGTCCAGACCGAACGCCTTGTGCAGCGCGCGTACGGCCAGTTCCATGTACTTGTCGTCCATGATCACCGAGGTCTTGATCTCGCTCGTGCTGATCATCTGGATGTTGATGCCCTCTTCCGACAGGGTCTTGAACATCAGGCTGGCGACGCCGACGTGCGAGCGCATGCCAATGCCGACGATCGAAACCTTCGCGACCTTGGGGTCGGCGACGACTTCGCGGGCGCCGACTTGCGTGACCACGTCGCGGTTCAGGACGTCGATGGTTTTCTGGAACTCGTTGCGATGCACGGTGAACGAGAAGTCGGTGGTGCCGGCGACCGACTGGTTCTGCACGATCACGTCGACGTCGATGTTGGCGGCGGCGATCGGACCCAGGATGGAGTACGCGATCCCTGGCTTGTCGGGCACGGCCAGGACCGTGACCTTGGCTTCGTCGCGGCTGAACGCGATGCCCGAAACAACAGCGGATTCCATCTTTTCGTCTTCCTCAAAGGTAATCAGGGTGCCCGACTGCATTTCTTCGTCGAGCGGCATCAAAGGGTCGGTCAGGGACGACAGCACGCGGGTAGGCACGCGGTACTTGCCGGCAAATTCAACGGACCGGATCTGCAGGATCTTGGAGCCGAGGGATGCCATTTCGAGCATTTCCTCGAAGGACACCACGCGCAGGCGGCGTGCTTCGGGCACGACGCGGGGGTCGGTGGTGTAGACGCCATCGACATCGGTGTAGATCAGGCACTCGCTGGCCTTGAGCGCGGCTGCCACGGCGACCGCCGAGGTGTCCGATCCGCCGCGGCCCAGCGTGGTGATGTTGTTGTCATCGTCGATGCCCTGGAAGCCTGCCACGATCACCACACGGCCCTGGTCCAGGTCGCCGCGGATGCGCGTGTCGTCGATCGACGCGATGCGGGCCTTGGTGTACGAGGCGTCGGTGCGCACGGGAACCTGCCAGCCGGTGTAGCTGCGAGCATCCAGGCCGAGCGATTTCAGCGCCATGGCCAGCAGGCCCACGCTGACCTGCTCGCCGGTCGAGGCGATCATGTCGAGCTCGCGCGGATCGGGCTGTTCCTGGATCTCTTTGGCCAGGCCGATGAGGCGATTGGTTTCCCCGGACATGGCCGAAGGAACGACCACGATCTGGTGGCCGGCGGCGTGCCATTTGGCGACGCGGCGTGCAACATTCTTGATGCGCTCGACTGAGCCCATCGACGTGCCGCCATATTTATGAACGATCAGTGCCATTTTCTCGTGTGCGGATCATTAAGGGGCAGGCTAACCATAAATGGTAGCCCAGCCAGCCCGACTTCGCAAAAGCCCTAGGAAACCACCGTTGCGCCCGGACGATCGGCGACCCAGTTCAGACGGATGCCCGGCTCGGCCTGCGGGACACGGGCATCGATGCCCAGGCCTGCCGCGTAGACCAGGATGTCGCCCCGATACACGAGCGGCAGGCGTTCGCGCTCCCAGCTGGGAATGCCGCGTTCCTGGTACAGGTTCTTCAGGCTGCGGCTTGGCGTGGAGGGTCCGACCTTGAGCCGTTCGCGGCCACGCCGCCATCCCAGGCTGAGGGGGCCGCCGCGCAGCCATTGCGGATCGATTCCCTGGGCAGCTGACAAAAACTGCAGAGTGCCGCCGTGGCTTTCCACGCGAATGTCCGCTTCGCCTGCCCATACGATGCCGGCCGCGTCGGCGGACGCCGTGCCGTCGTCGGTCGAGCGGTCTCCTGCACGGTCGATCACCAGCCAGTCGCGAAACCGGCGCACGTGGACGGCTTCGTGCTGCAATACGATCTGGCGGTCGCGGGCCGCGCGTTGCAGTTGCCGCTGCAGTTCCAGCAGACGCGCTTCGGACGGCATGGTCAGCCCGTGTTCGGCCAGCCAGAGCCGCAGCACCAGGGTCTGCCGGGCCTCGCTCAGCTCGAGCAGCGCCGAGACCCGCACGCAGTGGTCGTACGGGGGCACGTGTTCCTGAACGGTTTCCAGGTCGGCCAGCGCCACCTCGCGCAGCACCTGCGCCGACTCCGTGGCCAGCCGCGCAAAGCGTTCCAGCGTGCTGCGGTAGCCGGGCCAGGTGCGCTCGATGGCGGGCAGCACTTCTCCACGCAACGCGCCGCGGGCGTAGCGGGCATCGAGGTTGGACGGATCGGTGACGGGCACGTAGTCGGGCGCCAGGGCGGGGCCGTATTCACGCAGGTATTCCACGATGCGGCTGCGCGGCACCATCAGCCAGGGTCGCAGGTAGTCGATGCCGTCAAGCCGGCTTTCCGCCGCCATGCCGCCGACGCCGTCGAGCCCGGCGCCCCGCAGCAGGCGCAGCATGACGGTTTCGACTTGGTCGTCCTGGTGGTGCCCGAGCAGAATGTGGCGCACACCGGCCGCGCGGGCCATGTCGCCCAACGCGGCGTAGCGCGCGACGCGGGCCGCGGCTTCGATGCCCCTGCCATCAGAGGCGTCGACGGTCACCCGGGTCTGTTTGAAGGGCAGGCCCAGGCGACCGGCCAGACAGGATGCGACATGGGCCCAGTCGTCGGCTTGCGGATGCAGGCCGTGATGGACATGGAAGACATGCAAGGCCCATCCGCGATCACGCGCCGCGGACGCCGCCAGCATTGCCAGGGCCGATGAGTCAGGCCCGCCGCTGACGGCAACCGCCAGACGATCGAGGTCCGGCGGCACCGCGTCGAGCGCCTCGTTCAGCGCCGAGACCAGCGCGTTCAAAAGGGAGGATGCACCACCGCCCTGCCCCGGTTCAGGGCTGGACGGTCTCCTTGAATCGGCCATAGGACATCACACGTTCGAACCGGGTGCGGACCAGATCGGCCGGCTTGACCCCCTGGCACTGGCGCAGGCTGTCGACCAGGCCGCGGCGCAGCAACTGCGCCATCTGCTTGGGATCGCGGTGCGCGCCGCCCACGGGCTCGCTGATGATCTTGTCGATGAGGCCCAGGGCCTTGATCCGGTGCGCGGTGATGCCGAGCACTTCGGCGGCGTCGGGCGCCTTTTCCTGGCTGCGCCACAGGATCGATGCGCAGCCTTCGGGGGAGATCACCGAGTAGGTCGAGTACTGCAGCATCAGGACGACGTCGGCCACGGCGATCGCCAGCGCGCCGCCCGAGCCGCCTTCGCCGATGATGGTGCTGATGATCGGCACTTTCAGTTCCGACATCGCATAGATGTTGTGGCCGATGGCTTCGGACTGGCCGCGCGCTTCGGCATCGATGCCGGGATAGGCGCCCGGCGTGTCGACGAAGGTGAACACCGGCATGTTGAATTTTTCGGCCAGGCGCATCAGGCGCAGGGCCTTGCGATAGCCTTCGGGCTTGGGCATGCCGAAGTTGCGCATCGCGCGCTCTTTCGTGTCGCGGCCCTTCTGGTGGCCAATGATCATGCAGGGCGCGCCATTGAAGCGGGCCATGCCGCCCACAATGGACTTGTCGTCGCCGAACTGACGGTCACCGTGCAGCTCGTGGAAGTCGGTGAACAGCTCGCGGACGTAATCCAGCGTGTACGGACGCTGCGGATGGCGCGCGACGAGCGCAGTCTGCCAGGGCGTCAGCTTGGAATAGATTTCCTTGGCCAGCGTCTGGCTCTTGGTCTGGAGCCTGCTGATCTCTTCGGAAATGTCGACGGCGGAATCGGCCTGCACGAAGCGCAGTTCCTCGATCTTGCCTTCGAGTTCGGCGAGCGGTTGCTCGAATTCTAGAAATGCGTTGCGCATCAGTACTCCACGGGTACGGGATCCAGGCTACGCCAGAGATACCAGGTTGCTACGGTGCACCACGGTTTCCAGGCTTGCGCAACTTCCCGCGCCTCGAAGCGTGACACCGGTTCGCCGCTGAAATAATGCAGCGAAATAGCTCTCAGCAGGCCGGGGTCGTCCAAAGGCAGGACATCCGGCCGCCGCAGATTAAAAATCAGGAACATCTCGGCTGTCCAGCGTCCGATACCCCGGATCGCCGTCAGCTCGGTGATGACAGCTTCGTCGTCCATCTCCGCCCACTGCTGGGGATGGACGCGCCGCTGATGGAAATGGGTCGCAAGGTCGAGCACGTATTCGGACTTGCGCTGGGACAGGCCCGCCTCGCGCAGCCCGTCCAGGCCGGCGCGCACGACGGCCGACGGCGTGACGCGCCGGTGGCAGGCGGTCACGCATTTTTCCCAGGCGACTTCGGCCGACTTGGCCGAGATCTGCTGGGCGACGATGGCGCGCGCCAGCGTCACGAAGGGCTCGTCGCGCGTCAGCAGGTGGACTTCGGGGTGTTGCGGGATGACTTTGCGCAGGATGCGGTCGCGCTTCATCAGGTGCGCGACGGCCGCGTCCCAATAGTCGGGCTTGCCGGGGTCGTCGGCAGGCCCGTCGTCCGCCGGCCGGTCGTCCATCACTCCACCGTCCAGCACCGGGCCGGACTCGTCTATCACGTGCGACTTCATAGGGAACTCGGTTCTCTGTTCTCGACCGACGGACATCAGGCGCGGCGCCACACGGTGACACCACCCGGCTTGTCTTCCAGGACGATGCCCTCGGCCAGCAGCTCGGCACGCAAGCGATCGGCCTCGGCAAAATTCTTGTCTTTTTTCGCCTGGGCGCGCGCCTCGATGCGTGCTTCGATGGCCGCCGCGCCGGTATCGGCGTCGGCGCCCCCCACCTTGCCCTGCAGGAATTCGCGCGGCGACTGACCCAACAGGCCCAGCATGCCGCCCAGTGCTTTCAGCTGTCCGGCGGCACGAGCCGAGCCGGACTTGTTGGCGTCGGCCGACAGCTCGAACAGGGCAGCGACGGCTTCGGGCGTATTGAAGTCGTCGTCCATGGCCGCCTTGAAGGCCTGGCCGGTGGGGTGATCCCAATCGACGCCGGCATCATCGGGGGCGACGTTGGCGAGCGTAGTGTACAGCCGCGTCAGGGCCGATCGCGCGTCGGCCAGGTTGTCGCCCGCGTAGTTCTGCGGGCTGCGGTAGTGGCTCCGCACGATGAAGTACCGGATGACTTCGGCGTCGTAGTGTTCCAGCGTGTCGCGGATGGTAAAGAAGTTGCCCAGCGATTTGGACATCTTCTCGGCATCGACCATCAATGGGCCGCAATGCATCCAGGTATTTGCGAACGTGCCGCCATAGGCGCCTTCGCTCTGGGCGATTTCGTTTTCGTGGTGCGGAAATTTCAGGTCAGGCCCGCCGCCGTGGATGTCCAGCGGCATGCCGAGCAGTTCCATGCTCATGGCCGAGCATTCGATATGCCAGCCCGGGCGGCCCACGCCATACGGGGATTCCCACTTGGACTCGGGCGGCTCGGCGGGCTTGGCGGCTTTCCACAACACGAAGTCGAGCGGATCGCGCTTGGCGGTGTCGACCTTGACCCGTTCGCCGGCACGCAGGTCGTCGAGTGACTTGCCCGACAGCTTGCCGTAGCCGGGAAACTGGCGAACCGCGTAATTCACGTCGCCGTCGCTGGACCGGTAGGCCAGGCCCTTGTCTTCGAGCAGGCGCACGATGTCGAGCATCTTGCCCACGTGCTTGGTCGCGCGGGGCTCGTGGTCGGGCGGCTGGACGCCCAGGGCCTTTTCGTCTTCATGCATCGCGTCGATGAAGAACTCGGTGACCTGGGTTATCGTTTTGCCGGACTCGACCGCGCGGCGGATGATCTTGTCGTCGATGTCGGTGATGTTGCGGACGTAGTTGACCTGGTAGCCGCTGGCACGCAGCCAGCGCTGCACGATGTCGAAGCTGACCAGCATGCGCGCGTGGCCCAGATGGCAGTAGTCATACACCGTCATCCCGCACACGTACATGCTTACGCACCCGGCCTGGCGAGGCTGGAACGGTTGTTTGGCACGGGCAAGCGTATTGTAGATTTGGAGCATGTGTGGGCGGTGCGCTAGGCTGAAAAACGGGAAGCCCCGGCGCATTGAAACCTCGGCCGGGGCTAGAATTGCAGCAAATTATATCAATCGAGCGCGCCTGTCCCGTTCCGACCGCGCGTTCACTCTTGGGCAGAACCACTTTTGGCACCGACAGACCTCGTTAGTCCCGCCGCGCCGACCCGTCCCACGCCGGGTGTCGGCACCCCGCTTTCCGGCATCCTGGCCGCCGCCGTGCTGGCGCTTTCCTGCCTGGGCGGCCCGTCCGCCGTGGCGCAGACCCGCGCCGCCACGCCGCCCCCGACCGTGCCGTCCGATGCCGACGTCTCGCCCTGGCTGACCAATCTGCTGGAGTCGCTCAAGCCGCGCGTCGATACCCGCCTGCCCGAGTCGTCGCGCGCCGCCACGGTCCGGCTGGAAGGCCTGCTGGCGTCCGGCAAGGCGGCCGAAGCCCTGCCCGAGATCGATGCCCGCCTGGCCAAGAGCAAGGCCGGCGAAAGCCAGGGGGAAGACGTGCAGATGCTGTTCCTGAAAGGCCGCGCGCTCAATATCCTTGGCCGTCCGCAGGAAGCCAAGGCGGTCTACACCGACATGACGCAGCGCTTTCCGGAACTGCCCGAGCCCTGGAACAACCTGGCGGCCCTGGAAGTGGCCGATGGCCGGCTGGAGCAGGCCAAGATGGCGCTGGACGCTGCCCTGCGCAACGACCCGAACTACCCCGTCGCGCACGAGAACATGGGCGACTTGTTTATGATGATGGCCGCGCGGTCGTACAACGACGCGCTGCGCCTCGCGCCCCAGAACGCCGGGGCGCGCAACAAGGAAGCCGGCATCAAGTCGTTGCTCGAGGCAAGGACGCCGGCGCCGCAACCCCGGAACCGTTAATGAAGACCTTCCTTACTGCTGCAGCGGTGACTCTGGCCGCCCTGGCCGCCCCTACCGGCGCCGCCCTGGCCGGCCCGCAGGTCGCGCTGACCACCAGCGCCGGCGTGGTCGTGATCGAACTGGATGACCAGAAGGCCCCCGCGACCACCGCGAACTTTCTCCATTACGTGAATGCCGGGCACTACAACGGCACGATCTTTCACCGCGTGATCCCGAATTTCATGGTCCAGGGCGGCGGTTTCACGGCCGACATGGGCGAGAAGAAAACGCGCGAACCGATACGTAACGAAGCCTCAAATGGCTTGAAAAATGATAAGTACACGGTGAGCATGGCTCGGACATCCGATCCGCAGTCCGCGACCGCGCAGTTTTTCATCAACACTGCCGACAATGCGTTTCTGAACTACCGCGCCGCGACAGCCAGTGGCTACGGGTATGCGGTATTCGGCAAGGTGGTCCAGGGTAAGGAGGTGGTCGACAAGATCAGCGCGACCCCGACCACCACCCGGGGTCCGTATTCCGACAACCCGGTTCAACCCATCACGATCCAAAAAGCAGAGGTCCTGAAATAATGAGCACACGCGTCAATCTCACCACGAATCACGGCGTCATCGTCATCGAACTGAATGCCGACAAGGCTCCCAAGACGGTCGAGAACTTCCTGTCGTACGTCAAGGACGGTCATTACGACAACACGGTGTTCCACCGCGTGATCCCCGGCTTCATGATCCAGGGCGGCGGCTTTGAACCGGGCATGGCGCAAAAGCCGACCAAGGCCACGATCGACAATGAGGCCAACAACGGCCTGAAGAACAACGCCTACACCGTGGCAATGGCGCGCACCAACGCCCCGCACTCGGCCAGCTCGCAGTTCTTCATCAACGTCGCCAACAATGACTTCCTGAACTTCAGCGCCCCCACGCCACAAGGCTGGGGCTACGCGGTCTTCGGTGAAGTGGTCGAAGGCAAGGAAGTGGTCGACAAGATCAAGGGCGTCAAGACCGGCAGCAAGGGCGGCCACCAGGACGTGCCGTCCGAGGACGTGATCATCACGAAGGCCGAAGTCGCTGCGTAATCAACGCGGCTGAGTCGTTCCATCGAGGCGCACTGGCGCCTCGATGCGTTTCAAAGCAAGGATAGTCAGTGCCCGGCACACCCTCCGATACCCTTACCCCCTCTTCTTCCCTTCCCGTCCTGGACCTTCCAGGCACCGTCTGGCTGGCGTCCGACCTGCATCTGTGCGAAGAGATGCCCGCAACGCGCGAAGCCTTCCTGGCCTTCCTGGACGTGGCTGCGACCGACGCCGACAGCTTGCTGCTGGTGGGCGACGTGTTCGATGCGTGGGTCGGCGACGACATGATCGATGCCGCGCCCTCCTGGCTCGCCGAAGTCGTTGACGCCCTGCGCAGCGCCGCCGCCCGCATCCCGGTGTACCTGGGCCCCGGCAATCGCGATTTTCTGATGGGCGAGCACCTGGCGCAGGCCACCGGCACCCATCGCCTCATGGAACCGTCGGTGGTGCACAGCGCCGCCGGACGTTTTTTGCTGTGCCACGGCGACGGCCTGTGCACCGACGACATCGGCTATCAGCAGTTTCGCGCGATGGTGCGCAACCCGGCGTGGCAGGCTCAGTTCCTGTCGCGCCCCCTGCTCGAACGGCAGGCGATTGCGCGCGACCTGCGCGCCAAGAGCGTGGCCGAAAAAAGCCGCAAGGCGGCAGACATCATGGACGTAAACGCCGATGCCGTGGCGCAGGCACTGCGCGATGCCGGCGTGACGCGGCTGGTGCATGGCCACACCCACCGGCCCGAGCGGCACGTATTCATGCTCGATGAGCACCGCGCCGAGCGCTGGGTGCTGCCCGACTGGGATCTGGACGATGCCGAGGCGCCGCGCGGTGGCTGGCTGGTCGCGGACCGGGACGGGTTTGCGTACAACGACATCGGGCTGGAAGACTGACCCACGGGTAACCGATTCGGCGCCCGTGACAGGCGTCGCGGCCGCGTCGAACAAACTGTTTCCGTTGCTGCATCAACAAGTCGGGCACTGCAACCTGACTGTCATGCGGGATTCCTATGATCGCTGCACTTGGCCCACCCGCGCCGCGGGATGCCTTCATGCACCTGGAATCCCGTTCATGGCACACCGTAGAGACTTCTTTCGCGTTTCCCTCGCCACCACCGCCGCCGTCGGCCTGTCGCACGTGCTGTCCGCCTGCGGCGGCGATGGCATGTCGGAGGCGAACGCGGCCACCGCACCCAATCCCCTGACCGCCAAGCTCAAGCGCCTGACCAGCGACAGCGTGTGGACCCTGACGCGCGAGACCAAGCTGAACTTCATGGCCTACCACCCTCAGGGCCTGTGCCGCGTGGGCGATGCCTTCTATCTGTCCACGGTGGAAATCACCTCCCTGCCGACCCGGCTGGACCCGCCGACCGAATTTGACCGCACCACCGGCGCCGGCAGGGGCCACGTGCTCAAGTTCGACCTGAACGGCAATCAGCAGGGCGACCTGATCGTGGGCGAAGGCACCATCTACCACCCGGGCGGCATGGACTTTGACGGCACCAACCTGTGGGTGCCGGCCGCCGAATACCGGCCGAACAGCCAGTCCATCCTGTACAAGGTCGACCCCACCACGCTCAAGGCCACCAAGCTGTTCACGTACCGCGACCACATCGGTGGCCTGTCGCGCAACACCGAGCGCAATACGCTGCACGCCGTGAGCTGGGGATCGCGCCGTTTCTACCGCTTTGCCTTGGACACCGCACAGGCGGCCAGCCCGGACGCCGCCGTGGCGCCAGCCGACCTGCGCAAGCTGAACCACGCCTTCTACATCGACTACCAGGACAACCAGTACCTGGGCGGTGACGAGATGCTGTACACGGGTCTGACGAGTTTTGCGGCGACCCCGAACAGCAACGCCTTTGCGCTCGGCGGCTTCGAGATCGTGAACCTGGAAACCGGCCTGCCGACCCATCAGGTGCCGATCAAGCTGTACGCCCCCAGCCGCCGCCCGATGACGACGAACGCGACCTGGTTCGAAGCGACGGCGACGGGGATCCGCGCGTACTTCGTGCCGGACGACGACACCGCGTCGATGTACGTGTACGACGTGGCGGTGTAAGGCTGGCTACGCGGCTCGGGCTGACGCGGGTACGTGCAGCCAGCCGCTCATCAGGCACCGTGCGCTGCGCGACATGGACGCCCGTTCCATGATCCAGCCCGACGAGCGCCGCACCACGCTCGCGTCCACCGTCAGCACGCCTGACGCGTGGCCGATGCGAGTGGCGACGCCGGGCAGCGTGCGCGCCACTTGCGAGACCAGCGAGCCCGGCAAGGCCGCGGCCGCGGCCGTGGCGATGGCGGCCGGACCATCCAGCGAACGCTGGGTCTGGCCGCCCGCGAACACCCGCGCCAGCACATCGACGTTGGCGCGCGGCACTTCCAGGCCCTGCCCGGTCCGATAGGCGGACGGCGCGGCAATCCAGACGATACGCAGGTCGGCCAGCAGGCGCGCCGCGGCGCGCACGCCCGCCGATGCGCCCATGCGCGCGGCCGCTTCGATGCGCACGGCGTCCAGCACGACCAGCGCCTTGGCCTGGCGGCGCAGGCTGTCGGGGAGTTCGCGGCCGGTCAAACCCAGGTCCGTGGCCCGCACGAAGGCGGTGGGCACGCCGGCATTGAGCAGGGTGGCCTGCAGGGTGCCCAGATCCGGGACGTCCAGCGTGTCCTGCGGCTGGCCGGTAGGCAGGATGCCGCCCAGGCCTTCATCCAGGTAATCCAGGCGCACATCGGCCGCCGGAAAGGCCGAGCCGTCTTCCAGGAACATGCCTTCTTCGATGACGTCGCCGTCGCGCACGACCACGTGCGAGCGCAGGCGGCGGCCCGGGTCCTGTTGCCAGACCTGGATGACGTTGCTGCCGTCGTGCACCGGTACCAGGCCCTGCTGCACGGCGAAGGGGCCGACGCCGCCGGCCAGCGTGCCGCAGCGCGATGACCACACAATGCGTTCGGCGGTGGCGTCGATGTCACCGAACATCACGTCCACGTCGGCATCGAGCCGCACGGACTTGCCCACGACCACCACCTTGAGGGGCTCGGCCCCGTCGGCGCCGGCGCCCATCATGGGACAGGCATCGGGATGCCCGGCCAGGCGCACCAGCAGGCGATCGCGCGCCGCGGGATCCGATGGCAGGTCGCGCTGGTTGAAGAACACCCCGTTGTTCGTGCCGCCGCGCATGACGACGGCGGGGATCTTAACGATGGCCATCAGGAATTTTTTTGGACTGCGCGATCATCGCGGTACAGACACCGCGGAGCAGGTCGGTTTCGTCTTTGGTCAGGCCTGCGCGCGCGAAAAGGTGCCGCATGCGGGGCATGAGTTTTTTCGGGTGTTTGGGATCCAGGTAGCGGACCGCGATCAGCGCCTCTTCCCAGTGCGTGAGCAGCGCCGCGACCGCCTCGCCCGAGGCCTTTTCGGCTTTTTCAACCGGGCCGGCCAGCTTTTCCGGCCCCAGCAGGGCGTAGCGCAGTTCGTACGCGGCCAGCTGCATGGCCTGCGATACGTTCAGCGAGGTGTATTCCGGATTGGCGGGAATGTGGCAGATGCGGTGGCACAGGGCGACGTGCTCGTTGGTCAGGCCCGAGCGTTCGGTGCCGACCACGATCGCGACACGTGGCCCCTCGGCCGCGGACGAATCGGCCGCGGGCTGGCCCGCGGCATTGCCTGCGAACACGCCCAGGTGCGCCTGCGTCTGCTCGGCGGCCTGGCGCATGTCGCATACCGGTGGCCCGAGGTCGCGGTGGCGCGCCGTCAGGGCGAACGCCAGCGTGACGGGCGCCAGGGCGTCCTGGAGCGTGTCGCAAGTGCGGGCCGACGCCAGCACATCCCCCGCGCCGCTGGCAAGCGACACGGCGTCCGGATGGGTGATGACGTCGGGGATCTTGGGGTTGACCAGGACCAGTTCGGCGAACCCCATGGTTTTCAGGGCGCGTGCCGCAGAGCCCACATTTCCGGGGTGACTGGGCTCGACCATGATGAAAATGACTCGGGAAAGCATGCGTCCTTTACACTAGAGGGGTTTTATTTCGCGTTTCTAGCCAATCGGCCTCTTATGCACCCCATGCTCAACACCGCCGTCAAGGCGGCTCGCCGCGCAGGCGCCATTATCAACCGCGCCAGCCTCGACATCGATCTGGTCAAGGTGTCCCAGAAGGGACCCGGCGATTTCGTCACCGAAGTCGACAAGGCCGCGGAAGCAGCCATCGTCGATATTCTGAAGACGGCATATCCTGACCACGGAATTCTAGCCGAAGAGTCCGGCGAAGCCCTTGGTCCGACGGATGCCAAAGGCCAGCAGGAAAACCTGTGGATCATCGATCCCATCGACGGCACCACCAATTTCATCCACGGCCTGCCCATCTACGCCGTGTCGATCGCGCTCATGCAGCGGGGCCAGGTCACCCAGGCCGTGGTGTTCGATCCGTCGCGCAATGAACTCTTTACCGCCACGCGCGGCGCCGGTGCGTTCCTGAACGACCGCCGCCTGCGCGTGTCGCGCCGCCTGCGCATGCATGAAGCCCTGATGGGCACGAGCTTCGCGCCGTCGTCCAGCGGCAAGCAGTTGGCCCAGGCCATCAAGACCTTCGGCCTGGTATCGGCCAGCACGTCGGGCGTGCGCCGCCTGGGATCGTCGGTGCTCGACCTGGCCAACGTGGCCGCCGGCCGTCTGGACGCCTACTACGGCATCGGCCTGAAACAATGGGACCTGGCCGCGGCCAGCCTGCTGGTGCTGGAAGCCGGTGGCCTCGTCAGCGACTTCGAAGGCGAGCAAAACTGGATGACAACCGGCAACGTCGTCGCGGCCACGCCGAAAATCTTTCCTTCGTTGCTGTCACTCCTTAAAGAGTGACAGCAACTCTGGGAAGATTTCCCCGGAGGACTCCCCCCCCCGCGGCGCTTCGCGCCACCCCCCCAGGGGGGCGGCACTGGCGGACTGGCGGAGCCAGATCCGCTGTGCCCTGGATGGCGGCGGTGGCTTGCTCGGGGCGGCGCTCAGCAGGATGACAGGCGCTTCCGTTATCATGCGCGTGCCTTAGACCGACCTCATGCGTTACCCCGGTGATGCGACCGGCAACGCGCGCAGCGCGGAGCTGGCCATCCAGAGCACAGCGGATCCGGCTTTGCCGGTCCGCCAGTGCTGCCCCTGGGGGAGGCGCGAAGCGCCTGGGGGGGCCATATAGCTCGGTCCATTTGAACGGTTTTGCGCAGTGCATCAATCGCTCTATGATGACGCCGCGCGTAAACCCGCGTATACGACACGCCCATTTGACTTACAGCCTCCTTGAAGCAAGGCGCATCGCGCCGAGCCGTCTCGCCCGAGGGCACGGCGGATCTGGCTTTGCCAGTCCGCCCGTGTCGCCCCTGGGGGTGGCGCGAAGCGCCTAGGGGGGGCAAACCGGACCACAGATGACTGAAAATACGTTGTACATGCTCAAGGCCTTCTTTCTGGGCTGTATCGAGGGCCTGACGGAATTCCTGCCGGTGTCGAGCACGGGTCACCTGATCCTGATCGGCAACTGGCTCAATTTCAATTCGGGCGAAGGCAAGGTCTTCGAAGTGGTCATCCAGTTCGGCGCGATTCTGGCGGTGATCTGGATTTTTCGGGAAAAGGTCGCACATATCCTGGTAGGGATCGTGACGGGCGACAGTTTTTCATTGAAGTTCGCCCGGAACATCATCATTGCCTTCCTGCCATCGGCCATCATCGGGGTGCTGTTCCTGAAGCTGATCAAGCAGGTGCTGTTCCAGCCGGCGGTGGTTGCGGTGGCGCTGGTGGTCGGCGGGTTTATCATCCTATGGGTGGAGCGACGGCCCCAGACGTCCATCAAGACGCAGAACATCTCCGAAATCACCTGGAAACAGGCATTGCTGGTCGGATGTGCGCAGTGTCTGGCGATGATTCCGGGAACCTCGCGCTCCGGTTCGACGATTATTGGTGGTATGGCAGTGGGCCTGAAACGGACCACCGCCACCGAATTTTCCTTTTTTCTTGCGATGCCCACGATGCTGGGCGCTTCGGTCTACGACGCATACAAGAACCACGCGTTGCTCACTGACAGCGACCTGGCCGCGATTGCCGTCGGCTTCATGGCTGCGTTCTTTGCCGCGTTGCTGGTGGTCCGCGCGCTGATGCGGTTCGTCGCGACCCACACCTACCGGGTGTTTGCCTGGTACCGGATCGCGCTTGGACTGGCCATCGTGGTGTGGATGCTGGTTTAACTCGAGCAATACATGGTCACGATCAAAAGCCGCGTTGTCATCCCTCTCGAGGGATCACAGGCGGCGCCGGAATTCCTGTCGTTCAGCGGTTTCACCAAAGAGCACATCGCCATCGTGTTCCCGAGCGTCACGCCCGGGGTGACGCCGCTGGTCCGGGTGCATTCCGAATGCCTGACGGGCGACGTGTTCGGCTCGCAACTGTGCGACTGCGGACCGCAGCTTCAGGAAGCGATCGACGTGTTTTCGCAGGAAGGCGGCGTGCTGCTCTACCTGCGCCAGGAAGGGCGCGGCATCGGGCTGTACGCCAAGCTGTCCGCCTATGCCCTGCAAAAGGAAGGCCTGGATACCTTTGAAGCCAACCGCCACCTGAACCTGCCGGAAGATGCTCGCAGCTTCGAGCCCGCGGCGCAAATGCTCACGGCCATGGACATCAGCCGCATCCGGCTGCTGACCAACAATCCCGACAAGGCGTCGCAGCTGGGCGAGCACGGCATCGAGATCGAAAGCACGATACCTACCGGGGTCTATCTGAACCCGAACAACCGCCGCTACCTCGAAGCCAAGGTTCGCCACAAACACCACACGATTCCATTTTGATTCTAGAGCCGCTCGTCCTGCCTGACGTGACCGTCTGGGGCGTGACGATCACGCAGCACCAGGTGGTGACCACCCTGTCGGTGCTCTGGGCGATCTATCTGGGCGCAGTGGCCATCTGGATCATTCTGCAGAAGCGCTCGCCGGTGTCCACCCTGCTGTGGATCCTCACACTGGCCCTGCTTCCTTACGCCGGCTTTGGCGTCTATTACTTCTTTGGTCCCCAACGTCTCAGGCGCCGCCGGCTCAAGCGGCTGCGCAGCCGCATTGCGATCGCGGGCCAGACCGAGGTGGCGCGGCTGAAGGAATCCCCCCACGACGTGCCGCTGCCGGTCGGACAGATGATCCGGCTGGGCACCAGCACCAGCGACGTGCCCGTGTCCACGGCCACCGACCTGCGCATGCTGGTCGGCGGCGGCCAGACCTATGACGCCTTTCTTGAGGCGATCGACGGGGCGAAGAACCACATCCACATCGAGTTCTACATCTACGATGCGGACCGCATCGGCACCCTGATCCGCGACCGCCTGATCGCCAAGGCGCGCGAAGGCGTGACCGTACGTTTCCTGGTCGATGCGCTGGGGTCATCGTCGCTGGGCCGCCGCTTTCTGCGGCCCCTGCGGGAAGCTGGCGCGGATGTGGCCTTCTTCCACGACGTCAAGATCGGGCGGCGCCTTCGCCCGGTGACCAATTTTCGGAACCACCGCAAGATCCTCGTCGTGGATGGCGTGATCGGGTTCACGGGCGGCATCAACGTGACGGACGACGAAGACGAACGGGTGCGCGCCGATGCCTATCACGACATCCACCTGCGGATCGAAGGCGGCGCGGTGCGGTGGTTGCAGATGGTCTTTCTGGAAGACTGGGCCTATTCCACGAGCGAACGGATGGACCCGGCGGACATCCCTGCCCTGCTCCCCGATACCCCGGCGGGCGAACATTACCTGCAGATCCTGAGTTCCGGTCCGGACGATCCACGGGAATCCATCCACCGCATGCAAGTGGCGGCCATCAACGCGGCGACAGAACGCGTGTGGCTGACCACGGCCTATTTCGTGCCGACCTCGGCTGCGTTGATGAGCCTGACACTGGCGGCGCTGCGCGGCGTGGACGTGCGGGTCTTGGTGCCCTGTGTCAGCGATTCGCGCGTCGTGACGGCTGCGGCCCGGTCGTACTTCGACGAGCTGATCGATGCGGGCGTGAAGGTCTGGGAATACCAGGATCGCATGCTGCATTCGAAGACGCTGGTGGTCGACGACACGTATTCCTTCATCGGCACGGCCAATTTCGATCAGCGCAGCTTCGTGCTGAATTTCGAGGTGACGGTGCTGATGTACGGGCCGATGATGGCATCGAACCTGAACCGGCAGTTCGAGATGGACCTGCGCAAGTCCATGCGGGTGCAGGCGCGGCGCAAGGTGTCGCCGCTGCGCCGGCTGGGGGACGCCACGGCTAGGTTGTTCTCGCCGGTGCTGTAAGGGCGGCTGCCTTCAGTGCTTGCTGACCAGCGGGCTCATTACCCAGTTTTCCGCCAGATCCAAATCGCGCAGCAGCGCACGGAAGGTCTCGTCGTTGATCTGGAAGGTTTCCCGCAAGCGGTAGATCTCGTTGCGCTCGGCCGTCACGGCGGCCAGCCGCAATTCGCGTTCGAACTGCCGGTGACGGTTGGCGCGCTGGTTGGTGTCGGCCAGATCGCTTTCGGCATCCACGCGGGCCCGGTACACCGACAACAGGCTGCCCGCCACTTCTTCCAGCATTTCGGCATCGGCCTCGCTCAGGCCGTGCAGCATCTGGTCGTGCGCCTGTTCAACCGCGGCCACCGCCGATTTGGCCAATAGCAGGCGGGCCCGCCGTTCTTCCTTTTCCTGCAGGTTTTCGACCGGCTGCGGCAGCTTGGGCAGCACCATCGGCAAGAAGATGCTCGCCACGATCAATGACGCCAGGATCACCCCGGTCGCCAGAAAGATCATCAGGTCGCGGGCGGGAAACGGCGTGCCGTCGTTCATGACCAACGGCACGGCCATGACACCCGCCATCGTGATCGAACCCCGCACCCCTGCCAGCGCGGTGGCCAGCACCAGCCACAAATTGATGGGCCGGTAGGCGCTGCCCAGCACGATGCGGCGGAAAAAGCGCAGGTGCTGCGTGACCCATACCCAGAAGAACCGCAGCGCGATCAAGGTCAGCGTAATGGCGACCACGTAGCCGAACAGGTAGCTGACCGGCACGTTGCCCGCAGCCACCGCGTCGGCATGCGCCAGGTCGATGACGCTGGGCAGTTGCAGCCCCAGCAGGATGAAGGTCATGCCGTTGAAGATGAATTCCAGCATGGACCACACGCTGTTGGTCTGCAGGCGCGTGGCCGAACTGCTGTTGTCGGCCGAGTCGGTGTAGGTCATCGTGATGCCGGCCGCGACCGCCGACAGGATCCCCGAAAGCTTGAAATGCTCGGCAAACAGGTAGGCCGCGAACGGGGTCAGCAGCAGCAAGGCGACCTGGATGGCGGGTTCTTCGCCGCTCCAGCGCAGCACCTGGCGGCGCGCGTAGCTGAAGCTCCACGCCGTGGCCGCCCCCACCATGAGTCCGCCGATGGCAATCACGAAAAAGCTGAAGCTCGCGTCCCAGATCGAGAACACGCCGGTCAGGGCCGCCGCGATCGCGAACTTGAAGGCCACCAGGCCCGACGCGTCGTTCATCAAGGCTTCGCCTTCCAGCAGATGCTGCAGCTTGGGCGGCAGCTTGCCCTTGCCCGCAATCGCCGACACGGCCAGCGCATCGGTGGGTGACAGCACGGCCCCCAGGGCGAAGGCCAGCGGCAAAGAGATGGGCGGAATCAGCCAGTGGATGAAATACCCCATCCCCACCACCGTGAACAGCACCAGGCCCAGCGCCAGGGCCAGGATAGGCCGGCCAAGACGGAAGAATTCGCGCTTGGGAATACGCCACCCATCGGCAAACAGCAGCGGCGGAATGAACAGCAGCAGGAAGACTTCCGGGTCGAATCGCACATGCAGCCCGAACAGCGGCAGGGCCAGCACGGCGCCCAGGGCGATCTGGAAGATCGGCAGCGGCAGCTTGACGGGAGATACGCGCGTGACTACGCCGGACAGCGCGACGGCCAGGATGAGGATGAGAACGGTAAAGACGATTTGCATGGCAATCAGTGTCGGCTGATCCCGCCCCGCGGCGGGATCGGGTTCCCCGGCGGCGCGATCGTCGCCAGGTCGGGATGCGCCGGGGGCAACGCAAGTTGTGCGCCCGTGGCCAGGTGAAGGAGCAGCGGCCCGCGGAAGCCGGCCGCGCTACCCTTGCTCAGTTGCCCAGCAGACCCGCCTGATAGGCCGCAACGAAATCGTCGAAGTTGCCCATTTCCTTCTGTTCGAGCGCGTACTGCTCCGCCAGGGAGGCGGCGGCCTGCTCGCGAAACTGCGCTTCCTGCTCTGCCGAGGGCGGCATGTCACGCAAGGTGCGGGCGTGTTGCTGGCTCATCTTCAAGGTGAAGGCATGGAAGGACAGGCCCTCGTCCTGCAGCGCGGCCAGCACCTTGGCCGACGGCGTGTGGGCGGGGTCATCGAGCTTGATGGCCTGCGCAGCCACCACGTCCTGGTGGGCCGTTCCGCCATGTACGCGGTCGAGCAGCGCGGCACAGGCGCCGATGCGTTCCAACAGGTCGCGGCCCCAGGTGGCCAGCGGCATGGGCGTGCCTTCCTGATCCAGCATCAGCCCGGGGCGCCGCCCTTCCTTGACTACGGTCAGGAAGTTGTTGGTGCTGGCCTGGCAATGGCCCGACTCGCCGAACGGCGGGCTGTCTTCCAGGGTGCAGAACAGCAGGAAGGCGTCAAGGAATCGGGCCGTCGATTCCGACACGCCCACGGGCGAGAACGGATCGATGTCCATGCAACGCACTTCGATGTACTGCACGCCGCGCGTCGCCAGCGCGCGCAGCGGGCGTTCACCGCGCCGCGCCACCCGCTTGGGCCGGATGCTGGAGTAGTACTCGTTTTCGATCTGCAGGATGTTGGTGTTGAGCTGGATCCACTCGCCGTCGCGAATCGTGCCGTACTTTTCATATTCGGGCCAGGGCTGGCTGACGGCGTCGTACAGCTTGGCCACGTACGTGGCCAGGTCGTTGTAGCAAGGCTTCAGGCCGGCCTGGGCCTTGTTCTGGTAGCCCAGGTCGCTCATGCGCAGGCTGGTGGCGTACGGCAGGTACAGCGTGTCGTCGTCCAGTTGCCGCAACCGGTGCGGCTTGCCCTGCAGGAAGTTGGCCGACAGCGCGGGCGACGCGCCAAACAGGTACATCAGCAGCCAGCTGACCCGGTTGAAGTTGCGGATCAGCGCGACATACTTGGCCGACTGCAGATCTTGCGGCGACAGGGTCGCGGCTTCGTCGGGCGTGGCCAGCACGGGCCACAGCGCTTCCGAAAACGAGAAGTTGTAGTGGATGCCGGCGATGCACTGCATGGCCTTGCCATAACGATAGGCCAGGCCACGGCGGTACACGTACTTGAGCATGCCGGTGTTGGACGAGCCGAACCACGCGATCGGAATGTCGGCCTCGGCCGGCAGGTGGGCCGGCATCGACTGGTTCCACAGGATTTCATCACCCAGTTCGGCATACACGAAGCGGTGGATGTCGGTCAGTTCACCCAGCAAGGCGCCGTGGTCGGTGTGCGTGCCGGTAATGAGCTCGATCAGCGACTCGGAATAGTCCGTGGTGATCGTCGGGTGCGTCAATGTGGCGCCCAGCGCACGCGGGTGGGGAGTCAGGGCGAGGTCGCCATGGGGATCGACCCGGAGGCTCTCCCGTTCGATGCCATGCAGGCTCTGCGCCAGCAGGGTGCGATGCGCGGGCTGGTCGAGCAGAGCAAGGCGGCTTTCTAGCAGATCGCTCACGTAAATCCTTGAAAGTGCAATGGCGCAGCGGCGGGGCAAGGCCACGGCGCACGCACGGAAACGTGCGTCGCGGGCGGGCCGTGCGCGGTGGCGGCTCATTATAGGTGCGCGCCCGGGCGGGCCAAGGCAATCCCCTTGGCCGTAGCGGACAATTACGGCATCGTAACCGAGGCTTCCCCGAACTGCAGCGCGGCCAGGCGGGCATACAGCGGCGAGGTCGCCATCAGGTCGGTATGCGTTCCTTCGGCCACGATGCGGCCGGCGTCCAGCACCAGGATGCGGTCGGCCTGCTTGACCGTGGCCAGGCGATGCGCAATCACCAGCGTGGTCCTGGACTGGGTCGCGTTGTCCAGGGCTTGCTGCACCAGCCGCTCGCTTTCGGCGTCCAGCGCGCTGGTCGCCTCGTCCAGCAGCAGCACCGGCGGATTCTTGAGGATGGCGCGCGCGATCGCGATCCGTTGCCGTTGACCGCCCGACAGACGCACGCCGCGTTCCCCGAGGAAGGTGTCGTAGCCATCAGGCAAGGCGGCGATGAAGCCGTCGGCCGCGGCCATGCGGGCGGCGGCCTTGACTTCATCGACGCTGGCCTTGTCGCGCCCATAGCGGATGTTGTCCATGACCGAGCCCGAGAAGATCACGGTTTCCTGCAACACGACGCCGATGTGCGCGCGCAGGTCCTGCAGCGACAGCTGGCGCGTGTCGACGCCGTTGATCGAAATGCGGCCGGCTTGCGGATCGTAGAAGCGCAGCAGCACCTGGAACAAGGTGGTCTTGCCAGCGCCCGACGGGCCGACCAGGGCGACATGTTCACCGGGCCGCACGTGCAGCGACAGGTCGGCCAGCGCCGGGGTGCCTGGACGGGACGGATAGGCAAACGCAATGTGGTCGAAGCGCAATCCTTCTCCGTGCTCGGGCAGCGGCACCGTGGTGGTGGCTTCAGTAACCGGCGACTGTGCGCCGCGCAGTTGCAGCAGGCGGTCGGTTGCGCCGGCTGCGCGTTGCAGGTCGCCCCAGACTTCGGATACCGCGCCGACGGCGCCGGCGGTGACCACGGCGTACAAGATGAACTGCGACAGCAGGCCCGCGGTCATGTCACCGGCCAGCACCGCGCGCGCGCCGAGCCAGAGCACGAACACGATCGCGCCAAAAATGAGCACGATCACCATGGCCGTCAATGCGGCGCGTGCGCGGATGCGCAACAAGGCCGCATCGAACGCGTGTTCGACCGCGGCGCCAAAGCGCGCCGATTCATACGGCTGCTGGTTGTAGGACTGCACGGTGGGCATGGCGTTGAGCACCTCGCCCGCCAGCGCGCTGGCGCCGGCCACGCGGTCCTGTGTCAGGCCCGACAGCTTCCGGACCCGCCGGCCAAAAAAGATGATGGGGGCAATCACCACGACCAGGGTCACCAGGATGTAGGCCGACAGGGTCGGACTGGTGATGGCCAGCATGATCAGGCCGCCCACCAGCAGGAACAGGTTGCGCAGCCCCTGCGACAGGCTGGTGCCTACCACCGTCTGGATCAGGGTGGTGTCGGTGGTCAGGCGCGACAGCACTTCGCCGGTCTGGGTGGTTTCAAAGAACTGGGGACTCATGCGCAGCACGCGATCGTAGACAGCCCGGCGCAGGTCGGCCGTGACCCGTTCGCCCAGCCACGACACCATGTAGAACCGCAGCGCGGTAGCCCCGGCCAGCACCAGCGACACGACGAACAGGGCGACAAAGTAACGATCGATGTGCGCCCGATTGCCAGCAGAAAAGCCGAGGTCGATCAGGTAGCGGAAGGCGACGGGCAAGGCCAGGGTCGCGCCCGCGGCGACCAGCAGCGCCAGGAAGGCGATGGCCCAGCGGCCCGCATAGGGCCGCAGGAATGGCAGCATCGCAAACAGTGATTGGGGCGACGCGCCATGCGGAAGCGGCGGCAGTGAGGACGTACGGACGGGGTCGGGCATAAACCTGCCAAAGAACGCTGGAGCTTGCGATTGTGCCACTGGCAGGCTGACTGGCGCATGGCGCCGATGTAAAGCGTTACAGCGACGCGCATTCTCGCGGGATACCCTGCACCTACCTTGCCCCCGCACCCCCTTTTTTCAGGAGCAAACCGCCATGAAGCGATTCCTACTGGCCCTTGGCCTGGCCGGTGCCTGCACCGCCGCGCTCGCCCAAACCGCCGCCGTTGCGGCGCCCAATGTGGAACAAGCCACCCAGGCCCTGCAGAATGCCATGCAGCGCGAGATCCAGGCGATGAACGCCGAACAGGGCCCCGGCTTCGATTCCAACGCCGCCACCGGCGTCGTCAAGACCCTGGAAGTCAAAGCCATCGACAACTGCCGGACGCCGCCGGCCGGACAAGGCGTCGCGTGCCAGGTGCGCACCAGCGCGGAGCTGAAAGGCTCGCGCACCGAAGAGACGAACACCTATCACTTCTGGCAGCAAGGCGGCCGCTGGGAAGCGAGACTGCCTTCAGGGACCTGATCCTTCGTCCGCTCAAGACCGCTGGTCGCAACAGCACGCCCCCCGAACTCAAACAGCGCCCTCAAGGGCACAGCGGATCTGGCTTCGCCAGTCCGCCAGTGCCGCCCCTGGGGGAGGCGCGGAGCGCCAACGGGGGGCTACATTGTTCTTCTCGACGCGAGAATCGCGTTGAGAAGAATTGCACCAAAAGTTGCGGTGCCGATGCCGCCCAATGCGAAGCCGCCGATGTTGAGGGTGAAGTCGCCTGCCCCGAGCACCAGCGTGACCGCGGCCACGATCAGGTTCCGGTTGTCGGAGAAGTCGACGCGGTTCTCGACCCAGATCCTTGCGCCGGAGACGGCGATCAGGCCGAACACCACGATCGAGACGCCGCCCAGCACGGCGGTCGGGATGGTCAGGATGATGGCGCCGAACTTGGGGGAAAAGCCGAGCAGGATCGCGAAGCACGCGGCGATGACGAAGACCAGGGTCGAATAGATCCGGGTCACGGCCATGACGCCGATGTTCTCGGCGTACGTGGTCAGGCCGGTGCCGCCCACGCTGCCGGACACCACCGTGGCGATCCCGTCACCCACGAAGGCGCGACCCATGTAGCGGTCCAGGTTCTGGCCGGTCATGGCGCTGACGGCCTTGATGTGACCCAGGTTTTCCGCAACCAGAATCACAGCGACCGGCGCGAGCAGCGCCATGGCATCAAGCCGGAATACCGGTGCGGTAAACGCAGGCATGCCCAGCCACGCCGCGTTGGCCACGGTCGAAAAGTCGATGGGCTTGCCCAGGCCGGCGCCATTGGTCAGCACGGCATACAGCACATACGCCAGCAGCAGGCCGATCAGGATCAGAAGCCGCTGCACCATGCCGCGCGTGAACACGGCAACGGCGCCAACGCACAGCACGGTCGCCAGGGCCATCCAGGCATCAAACGAGTTGGCGGTGACGCTCTTGACGGCAATCGGCGCCAGGTTCAGGCCAATGACCGCGACCACGGCGCCGGTCACGACCGGCGGCATGAAACGTTCGATCCAGCCCGTGCCGATCGCCATGACCAGAAAGCCGATTAACGTATAAACGACGCCGCAGGCAATGATGCCGCCGAGTGCCACGCCGATGTTCGCGTTCAAGCCCGGTCCGGCATAGCCGCTGACGGCGATGACCAGACCGATGAAGGCAAAGCTGGACCCCAGGTAGCTTGGCACCCGGCCGCCGACAATCACGAAGAACAGCAGCGTGCCGACGCCCGACATGAAGATGGCAAGATTGGGATCAAAGCCCATCAACAAGGGCGCGAGCACGGTGGACCCGAACATGGCGACCACATGCTGCAGGCCCATCGCGCCCATTTGCGGCCATGGCAGCCGCTCGTCTGGCGCGATGACGCCCCCCGCTACCCCGTCGGTGCGCTCGCGCCACCGCGGAAAATACGATCCCGCCATTGCCCTCTCCTGTTTTTGTGCCTATGACAGACAGGCGCAAGTGTAAGGAGAGCGGCGTGGCAAGGCCAGCGCCGCGTCAGGGCACTGTCAGCGCGGGCAGACGCTTGCGGTCAGCCCAGCAACGCGATGGGCAGGTCCGCCAACGCATCGGCCACACGGATGCGGCCACCCGCCACCGGGCACGTGGCGTCCGTCAGCACACTGCTGAACTGCTGCACGTTGACGCCTTCCGGCAGGCACACCACCGTGTCGCCCCACTTGTCGGCGGCGATACGTGGCTTGGCATCCTCGTTGGTGCCGAGCACCATCGTGGCGACACGATGCGGAACGATCACGACCGCCACGCTATCGCCCTGCGTGCGTGCAAAGGCGAACACGTGCTGGCTTTCGGCGCCTTCGACCGTCAGTGGCAGGTAGTCGCCTTCCAGGAACAGCGCTTCGTGCTGCTTGCGGAAGTTGAGCGTGCGCCGCACCACTTCGAACTTGATGCGGCCGTCCCGCCAGTGATCGACCAGGGCGGCAACGTCGAACGGTGTGTCCAGTGCCTGCTTGCGCAGGGCAAAGTCCACCGGACGACGGTTGTCGGGGTCGACCAGGCTGAAGTCCCACATTTCGGTGCCCTGGTACAGGTCGGGCACCCCAGGGATCGTCATGCGCAGCAGGGTCTGCGAAAGGCTGTTGACTGCACCGGCCGGACCGATACGGTTGATGAACTCAATCAGTTCCAGCAAGGTGTCGGCATTGGCCTGCGGATCCAGCATCTGGAACAGGAAGCCGTTGCAGGCGTTTTCGTAACTGTCGTCAGGGGTGACCCAGCTCGATTGCTGCTTGGCTTCACGCAGCGACTTGGTCTGCCAGTCCGACAGGCGGCCGGCCAATTCGCGAATGCCGTCTTCATCGTTGACCGACAGATCCAACGGCCATGCGCCGATCAGCGATTGATAAAGCATGTATTCGTCGGCGGGCAACGGGGACGGCGCGGGTTCTTCGCCGGCTTCGTGCTTGAATCGCGCATGACGTTCGCACCAGCGGGTGACCAGGGCTTCCCACTCGGTCGCGCGTTCGCTCAGGACTGCGAGTCGCGCCCGGCCATCTTCGCCGCGCTTGTGGTCGTGTGTGGCGGTGGCAAGCAGCGCCAGCGGGAATGATTCGGCACGGCCCCGCACCCGCTCATGGAACTCGTCGCTTTCCATCGAGAAGATCGCGGGATCGGCGCCGACCTCGTTGCGCGACAGCAAGCGGCCATACCGGTAGAAGCCGGTGTCCTCGACCGATTTGGCGGCCAGGGGCGACGTGAGTTGCTGGAAGCGGCGAATGGCTTGCAGGCGCACCGAGCGCTGGTCTTCCGGGAAATCCTGTGGCGCCTGACCGCCCAGCCAGCCGGCCATGGTGTCGAGCAGATCGTAGTCGGCCGGACGCAGGCTGGCATGCGCGCCTTCACGAGCCTTGGTGAAGGGCACCTCGTCATCTTCCGTGCGGCCCTGCACGTCGGCGTAAGTGCGATATACCGGGAAGTACACCAGCAATTCCGTCAGTACACGACGGATTGCCGATGGGCTCCAGTCGCGCGTCATCAGATCGAAATGCGCAATCCGATGCAGCAGCCGCACCAGCGCGTCGAATTCCCCCGCAAAGTTCTGCTGGATCAGCTGACGCCGTGCCGTGCGCGACAGCTCGGTAAAGGTCTTGGTGCTGCCGGAAATGGACTGCCACATCGTGGTCAGGGTGGCTTCGCCCTGCGGATCGTGCAGCCACTGCCCGACTTCGCTCATGAAGTCGTAGCCCGTCGTGCCATCGGTCTCCCATGCCGTGGCTAGCGGTTCGCCCGCGGCCAGGATCTTTTCGACCACCACATACGGGACGCGTTTGGGCGCATCGGCCGGGCGGCGGTCGGCGCGCTTTTCCAGTTCCGCGCGCAGGTAGCGGCAATAGGCCTTGGGATCGGCCAGGCCATCGACGTGGTCGACACGCAGACCATCGACCAGCCCTTCTTCGTACAGCCGGAAGAACAGGGAATGGATATCGTCGCGAACCGCGTCCCGCTCGGCGCGCATGCCGGCCAGGTCGCTGATCTCGAAGAATCGGCGCCAGTTGATTTCTTCCGCCGCGGTGCGCCACCATGCCAGGCGATAGTGCTGGCGTTCCAGCAGTTCGTGCAGGCGCTGCCGGCCATCGGTGCGCGCGGCATCGAAGGCCTGCGGCGTTTCGTCCATCAGGCGCAGCACCTCTTCATGATGCTCGGGCGCAATGGGAAACCGCGCGTCATAGTAGGTGACGACGGGTTCATGCGTTTTCTGATCACGCTCAATCTTGAGCTGGCCTTCGGACAGCACCTTGCCATAGGGGTCGCCCAGATAGGGGGCCAGCAGCTTGCCCTTCAACGACGGGTCAGGTGAATTCCACTCGATGTCGAAATACTCGGCGTAGGCGCTGTTGGGGCCCTCGCGCAGCACGCTCCACCACCACGCGTTGTCGGGGCTCACGCCCATGTGGTTGGGCACGATATCGAGGATCAGGCCCATGCCGAATTCCCGCAGGCGCGCGACCAGCTTGCGCAGCGCCTCTTCGCCGCCGAGTTCCGGGCTGATGACGTGGTAGTCGATCGTGTCGTATCCGTGCGTCGATCCGGCCCGCGCACGCGTCAACGGCGAGGCATAGATGTCGCTGATACCGAGCTTGTGAAAGTATTCAACCAGCTCGATGGCGTCCGTAATCGGAAAGCCTTCGTGGAACTGCAGCCTGACCGTGGCTCGCGGTGCACTCATGATGATTGTCTGCTCTGAGAAAGGGCGGCCAGGCGTCGGCTGACGTCCTGATCGTCCAGCAAGGTATCGATCGTCGTCGCCATGCGGCGACGCCAGTTGGGATGGGTATCGGTGGTACCTGGCAGATTCGGCGCTTCGGGATCACCCAGCACGTCTTCGAGTGGAACGACCGCCAGTGGACATGACGTCGCGCCGACGAAGCGGAATGTTTCCGCAATCGGCGGCGGCGCCTCGGGGTCGGTGTCCTGCGATACCTCTATCCCTGCGGCCGCCAGCGATTGCACCAGCTGCTCCCGGTCGCGGGCGCGATTGGCCATCTGTGCATCCAGCGAGTCGCCGTCGCCGAACAGGCCAAGGCGGTCCCGCCACTGCAGGTCTGTGCCGGTCCACCAGCCTGCGATGGTCGGCAGGTCGTGCGTGGTCGTCATGGCCATGGCCTCGACCGGCCAGTCGCGCGGCGGCTTGATCGGAGCGTTCTCGCCGCCATGCGCACGTTCGAACCACAACACATCCATGCCCAGCATGCCGGCGCGGCCGATCTGATCGTTGAAGCCTTCGGGCACCGTGCCCAGGTTCTCGCCGACCACGATGGCGCGATGCCGCCACGATTCCAAGGCGATCAGACGCATGATGTCGTCGAACGGATAATTCACATAGGCGCCATCGGTGGGCGCGGCGCCTTCGGGCACCAGCCACATCCGCTTTAGTCCCAGGGCGTGGTCGATGCGGATCCCGCCTGCGTGACGCAGGCAGGCGCGCAGCATTTCAATGTACGCACGGTAGCCGGTCCGCCGCAGGGCCGATGGCGAAAATGCCGTCAGGCCCCAGGCCTGGCCCTGTGCGTTGTACAGATCGGGCGGCGCGCCCGGCGACAGCTTGGCCAGAATTTCGCCCTGGCGGCTCCAGGCGTGACTGCCACCCGGGTCCGTGCCGACGGCCAGGTCGGCGATCAGGCCGATGCCCATGCCGGCGTCACGCGCAGCCGCTTGCGCCCGCGCCAGCCCCCGGTCGGCCAGCCACTGCAGGAAAGCATGGAAGGTAACGTCGGCGGCATGTTCCTGCGCAAACGCCGCGACTTCGGGACTGTCGGGATTCTGGTAGCACTCGGGCCAGTCACGCCAGCCGCCGGTAGGAAAGCCTTCGGCCAGGCGCCACGCATGCAGCGCTTCGAAGCGCGCGTGGTTTTCAAGCAGGCTGCCGCCCTCTTCCCGGAAGCGCGTGAACGCTTCGTGCACCGAGCTGCCGACATTGCCCGGAAAGCCGTCGAACAGGCGGCGCAAAATGGCAAGCTTGGTCCGGGCAACGGCAGGCCAGTCGACCATATCGAGTTGTTCGAGCCGGGCCAGATCCAGATTGAGCCCCAGCGCTGACGCAGCCAGCGCCACCGCCGGCTGGCCGAACACTTCTGCCGGGTCGACATACAGCACGTTCAGGAACAGGCGGCTCGACGGCGCATACGGACTGATCCGCTGCGGATCGGCCGTGAACATCGCATGCACCGGGCTGATCGCAATGCCCGTGGCGCCGGCCTTGGCGGCCACGCCGGCCAGAGAAGCCAGCGCCGTGAAGTCACCGACGCCCCCCGATGCGCCCGGCGCGCCCAACAACGCGCCGCGACGGCGCAAGCCGTACAGCTGCACGGCCAGGGCCCATTCGCGAGGCTGCGCCTTGCCGATGGCGTCGCTGACACCGAAGCAGCGGGTGGGCGCAATCGCCAGCGTCACCACCTGGTCACCGATATGCAGGGTGTGATACCCCGGCAGATTCATGCCCGGGATGATGACCGTGTGCGCGTCCTTGCGGCGCGCTTCGCCATCGACCACGCCGCCGTCCTCGTCGAACTCGATGCGAAAGCGCAGTGTGCTGACGGTGTCGGGAAGCGGCACCTCGACCGACTGGCGCACGACGCCGATCACGAAATGGCTCGCGGTATCGTCGCCGGCGTCGTTGACTGCGTCCAGGCTGCGATCAATGGCCTCGGGGCTGCTGGCATCGATGCCCAGCGCATTCAGCACGTTCCTGAGCACATCTTGCGACACGCGTTGGGGCTTGCCCGCGGCGTCCTGCCAGTCGACCGACACGCCGGCCGCGTCGGCCAGCGCATGAAGGGACTTTACGTCATCGTCGCTCATGCTGCGCTGTCCTGTGCAACGGCCTCCAACGCGTCCTCGAGCATGACCAGCGTCGCGCCGGCCTTGAGCTTGCCGGTCGCGGCCAGGCGGCCGGTGTCCGAGGCGCTCTCGAACACGAGCTGCCCCCCGACGACCGGCGTGATGTCGACGGCGTCGGCAGCGAAGTTCACATACATCGCATAGACCTGTCCGTTTGCCAGGCGCCAGCGTGCAGCCACGGCCAGCTCGCCAATGGCCTGGGCGCCGATCGACACCGCGCCATCAAGGTGCGGCACCAGCACTTCGCGGCGCACGCGCAGCAAGGCGCGGTAGTAGTCCCACCACAACATGCCTTCGCGTCCGGGCGATTCGGTCAGCGGCGGCACCGATGCTTCGAACGTGTTGGCCGCATTGGGGTCGGGAATGTTGTCACGCACGGCCGGATCGGCAAACGCCGGAAACTTGGCGAATTCCTTGCGGCGGCCTTCGCGCACCGCTTCGGCCAGTTCGTCGTTGTGGCTGGTGAAGTACAGGAACGGAGTACGCGTACCCCACTCTTCGCCCATGAAGATCATCGGGATCTGCGGCGACAGCATGCACAGCGCCACGCCTGCGCGCAGCGCTTCCATGCCTGCGCCCTTCTCGGCCAAGGTGATCAGTCGATCACCCAGGGCCCGGTTGCCGATCTGGTCATGGTTCTGCAGGAACAGCACGAAGGCGGTCGGAGGCAGGTCGCCCGACGGTTCGCCGCGCAGTTCGCCATCGCGATGCGGCGATGGCTGGCCTTGATAGATGAAGCCCTCGGCCAGGCAGCGCGCCAGCTGCTCGGCAGGCTTGTCGGCATAGTCCGTGTAATAGCCATCGGTTTCCCCGGCAATGATCCGGTGAAGGATGTGGTGACCGTCATCGTTCCACTGCGCGTCAAAATCCTTGGCAAGGTGGCTGGCGATATTGCCATCATGCTCCAGCACCAGATGCACATGGCGATCGGATGGCAGCGAGGCGCGCACGGCCGCGGCCATCTCGTCGAGCCAGTCCGGCTCCGAAATGGCATGGACCGCATCAAAGCGCAGGCCGTCGAACCGTAATTCGTTGACCCAGTACATGGCGTTGCGCGTGAAGAAGTCGCGCACCTGCGGCCGGCGAAAATCGATTGCCGGGCCCCAGGGCGTGGTCAGGTCTTCACGGAAAAAGTCCGATGCATACGCATGCAGGTAGTTGCCATCCGGGCCGAAGTGGTTGTAGACCACGTCCAGGAAAATCATCATTCCCTGTTCATGCGCCGCATCGACCAATGCCTTCAGGTCGTCGGGGGTGCCGTAGGCCGTGTCGGGCGCATACGGCAGCACGCCGTCATAGCCCCAGTTGCGCTCGCCGGGAAAGTCGGCGATCGGCATCAGCTCGACCGCCGTGATGCCCAGTTCGGCAAGCTTGGGCAAGGCGGCCTGGATGCCCTTGAAGCCACCAAAGGCCTTGGGGTGCAATTCGTAGAGCACGACCTCGGACCAGGGGCGGCCCTTCCACTCGGTGGTTCGCCACGCATAGGATTGCGGGTCGACCACGATGCTGTCGTCGTGCACGTCGCCCGCCTGCAGGCGCGAGAACGGATCCGGGAACTTGAGATCGTCCCCGATCTGGTAGCGGTAGCGCGTGCCCGCGCCGACCGGCGCTTCCACGACAAAACCGCCCTGACCGTCGGGCTGCATGTCCAGCGTCATTGGCTCGCCTTGCGGCGGCGTCAGATGCACCTTGACCGCGGCGGCCGCATTCGGCGCCCAGACGGCAAATCGTGTTTGACCGGGGCGCGTCAAGGTCGCGCCATATCCTGTCGGTAAAAGCCCTTTCGTCATGCTGCTCTCGTTAGTTCGACACCAATCGACAACCCAGCACCACCACGCTCCGGTCCGACACGTCCACCTCGTTGCTCTCGAGGGGCCATTCGTCCTTTGCGGGATCAGCCGTGTCTACCAATACCCGCCAGCTGAAATGCGGCGCCGGCATCACGAAACGCACGCTCTCGGCGCTTCCGTTGATCAGTACCAGCGTCGCTTCGATCCCTTCTGCGCCGCGCGTCGCGCGTCTCAGCGCCAGCGTGCGGCATTCAGGATCGTTCCAGGCTTCGTCCCACACGTATTCGCCCCGGACATCGAACCAGGCAATCTCCGCCATGTGGGGCAGGATCATCTGGTCGTTGACCATGTAGCGGTCGCTGCGCAAAGAGGGATGCGAATGCCGGATAGCGGCCAGTCGCGCAAGGAACGCCGTCATGGCCTCCCCTTCTGCCGAATGCGCCTGCCCCCAATCGAACCAGGACGTTTTATTGTCCTGGCAATAGGCATTGTTGTTCCCGTTCTGCGTGCGTCCGAACTCGTCACCGCCCAACAGCATGGGCGTTCCGTGCGAACACATCAGCGTAGCCAGCAAGGCGCGTGCCACGCGTTGCCGGATGGCCTCGATGGCCGGATCATCGCTCGGTCCTTCGACGCCCCAGTTGCAGCTGTGGTTGTCGTTGGTGCCGTCGCGCCCGTCTTCCTTGTTGGCGTGGTTGTGCTTGGCGTTGTAGCTGACCACGTCGCGCAGCGTGAAGCCATCATGGGCCGTGACGAAATTGATCGATGCCCATGGACGCCGCGCGCGGCGGTTGAACAGGTCGCCCGAACCGGCCAGGCGCGTCGCCAGGTCTGGCCGCTGGCCGGGATCCCCCCGCCAGAAGCGGCGGGCGCCATCCCGGAACTTGTCGTTCCATTCGGCCCATCCGGGGGGATGATTGCCGACCTGATAGCCGCCGGGCCCAATGTCCCAGGGCTCGGAAATCAGCTTGAGGCGAGACAGCACGGGGTCTTGCCGCACGGCATCGAAAAAGCCCGCGCCCGGATCGAAGCCATGCGCTTCGCGCCCCAGGGTCACGCCCAGGTCGAAGCGGTAACCATCGATACGGAAGTGCGTGGCCCAGTAGCGCAGCGAATCCATGACCATCTGCAGCACGCGCGGATGGGTCAGATCCAGGGTGTTGCCGGTGCCGGTGTGATTGACGTAGTAGCGCTCGTCGCCGGGCACCAGGCAGTAATAACTCTTGTTGTCCAGGCCGCGCCAGGACAGTGTCGGCCCCATCTCGTTGCCCTCGGCGGTGTGGTTGTAGACCACATCCAGGAACACTTCGATGCCCGCCGCATGCAGGCGGCGGATCGCCACCCGCATTTCGTTCAGCATGCCCTTGGACAGGTAGCTCGGCTCGGGCGCAAAGAACGCCATCGTGCTGTAGCCCCAATAGTTGCGCAAACCGCGCTGAACAAGGAAACGATCTTGCGCAAAGGCATGCACCGGCAGCAGTTCGATCGCGGTCACGCCCAGGCGCAGCAGATGTTCGATGAACGCCGGGTCGGCCAGCGCAAAGAAGCTGCCGCGCTCGTTGGCCCGCATGTCCTGCCGGCAGGCGGACACGCCCTTCAGATGGGCTTCGTAGATGACCGTGTCGGACCAGGGCCGGTCGGGACGCGTATCGTCGCCCCAGTTGAAGGCGTCATCGATCACGACGGCCTTGGGCATGGCGGCGGCACTGTCGCGCCGATCGAAGCTCAGGTCGGCCTTGCCGTGGCCCACGCGGTAACCCGCGAGCGCGTCGGTCCAATGCAGCGGACGCACCAGCTTGCGGGCATACGGGTCGAGCAGGAGCTTGTGGGGATTGAAGCGGTGACCGTTATGCGGCTCGTAGGGCCCATAGGCCCGATAGCCGTAGACCAGGCCTGAGCCGGCATGGGGAAGATACCCATGCCAGACCTCGTCGGTGCATTCGGGCAGCGCAAAGCGCGACAGCTCTTTGCGGCCCGTGGGATCGAACAGGCAGAGTTCGATCTTGGTGGCATGGGCGGAAAAGACGGCAAAGTTGATGCCCAGTCCATCCCATGTGGCGCCGAGCGGATAAGCACGCCCCGGCAAAAGTTTGTCCGAAAGCGTCCCAGCCATCCGCTTATCCTTCCGGCTTGAGGAGCAAGGTCGAAAGAGGTGGCAGGGTCAGCACGACCGAGCACGGCATGCCATGGGCGGGTACATCTTCGGCGTTGACCGCACCGCTGTTGCCGACGCCCGACCCACCGTATACCGCCGCGTCGCTGTTGACGACTTCCAGCCAGCGGCCGCCGTGCGGCACACCGATCCGATAGCCGCCGCGCGGCACCGGCGTCATGTTGCTGACGGCGAGCACGTGCGCATCGCCGCTGCTGCGCAGGAAGGCGAACACCGCATTGGCGTTGTCGTCACCGATCAGCCAGCGAAAGCCCTCGGGGTCGGCATCCCGCTCATGCAGGGCGGGCAGCTTCGCATGCGCATGGTTCAGATCGCGCACCAGCTTCTGCAGACCGGCAGGCAAGGGATCGCTCAGGGAATCCCAATCCAGCTGCGTGTCGTGATTCCACTCTTTCTGCTGCCCCAGTTCGCCGCCCATGAACAGCAGCTTCTTGCCGGGATGCAACCACATGAAGCCAAAGTAGGCCCGCAGGTTCGCAAACTTCTGCCAGCGATCACCGGGCATCTTGCCGATCAGCGAGCCCTTGCCGTGCACCACTTCGTCGTGCGACAGCGGCAGCACAAACTTTTCGGAGAAGGCATACACCATCCCGAAGGTCATCATGTGATGGTGGTACTGACGGTACAGAGGATCTGTCTCGACATAGTGGAGGGTGTCATGCATCCACCCCATGTTCCACTTGAAGTCGAAGCCCAGGCCGCCCTGGTCCACCGGCGCGGTCACGCCGGGCCATGCCGTCGATTCTTCGGCAATGGTAATGGCGCCCGGGCAGCGGTTGGCGACTTCCTTGTTCAGGTCGCGCAAAAAGGCGATGGCTTCCAGGTTTTCGCGGCCGCCCAGGTGATTCGGTATCCACTCATCGTGCTTGCGGCTGTAGTCGCGATACAGCATCGATGCGACCGCATCCACGCGCAGGCCGTCCACATGGAAGCGATGCAACCACTCGATCCCGCTGGCGATCACGAAGTTGCGAACCTCGTTGCGGCCCAGGTTGTAGATCAGGGTGTTCCAGTCCTGGTGGAAGCCTTCGCGCGGGTCCTGGTATTCGTACAGGGCAGTGCCGTCGAAACGCTGCATGCCGTGCGCATCGGTCGGAAAGTGCGCGGGCACCCAGTCCAGGATTACGCCAATGCCTGCCTCGTGGCAACGATCCACGAAGCGGGCAAATTCGTGCGGCTCGCCAAAACGCGCCGTGGGCGCGAACAGGCCCAGCGGCTGATAGCCCCATGATCCCCCGAACGGGTGCTCCATGATGGGCAGCAGTTCAAGGTGCGTGAAGCCCATGTCCTTGGCATACGGCACCAGGCGGTCGGCCAGGCCGGACCAGCTGTACGACTCGCCGTGCTCGTCGCGCAGCCACGACCCGACGTGCACTTCGTAGACCGACATGGGCGACTGCGCCGTCTGGCGCGCGCCGCGTTCGGCCATCCAGGCATCGTCCGTCCATGTAAATGGCGTGGGGTCGGTCACGATCGACGCCGTCCCCGGCGCTAGCTCGGCCTGCCGTGCATACGGGTCGGCCTTGTGGGGAACCAAATTGCCGTCCACGCCCACGATTTCGAACTTGTAGCGCGCGCCGGCGTTCAGGCGCGGCAGGAAGATTTCCCACACGCCCGCCGAGAAACGCAGACGCATCGGATGACGCCTGCCATCCCAGGAATTGAAGTCACCGACCACCGACACGCGTTGCGCGTTGGGCGCCCACACGGCAAACCGGACGCCCTGCACGCCGCCGTGGGTGACCACGTGCGCGCCCAGGCAGTCGCTGATCTCGCTGTGCCGGCCTTCGGCAATCAGGTGCAGGTCCAGGTCGCCCAGCAGCACGCCGAACGAGTAGGGGTCTTCGGTCACCTGCTCGGCGTGCGGCCACCGGATGCGCAGCTGATAGCCCGGACCGCCTTGCGGCAGCACGGCCGACACGCGGCCCGCGAACAGCCCATCACGCACGTGCAGCAGCGGAATGGCCTCACCCGTCTGGGTGGAGACGACTTCGACGCCTTCGGCGCCCGGGTAGAAAGCGCGCACGATGTGCTCGCCGTCGACCTGATGGGGGCCCAGCACGGCGAACGGATCGCGGTGCCGCGCCACCTTCAGCGCATCGATGTCACCGGCCAGGTGGTCGGTATCGGTTGCGAACTCATACGGCGTCATGGCGATCCTCGGAAGAAGTCGGAGTCAGGCGGTGCGCCAGCTGGTCGAGGCCACGCAGCGGGATGCAGATCCACGTCGGGCGGTTGGCCGCCTCGTAGCAGATCTCGTAGGCCGCCTTTTCGATCAGGAAGAGGTCGAGCAGTGCCGACTCGGCGCTGCCCTCGTACCACTTGTTCTCGGCCAGCACGGCAACCTGGCGATACCCGTCCAGGAAGGCCGCGGACGCCTGCTCGCGGAAACGCGCCAGCAGCAAGTCTTTCTTTTGCTTGCCGCTGGTGGCCTGCACCGACGGCGCCGTGCCCAGCACCTGGGCTTCAGGCGTGGTGCTCATGGCGGCCGCGGCGTAGTCGAACGAGCGCAGCAGGCCGGCCACGTCACGCAGCGGACTGGTCTTGCGGCGGCGCTCTTCCAGCGACCGGGCCGGTTCACCCTCGAAGTCGATCAAGTAGGCATCGCTCTGGGCGACCAGCACCTGACCCAGGTGGAAGTCACCATGGGTGCGGGTGCGCAAGGCGCCCGGGCCACGCTTGGCCAGGCCAGCCACACCGGCCAGCACTTCCTTGCGGCGTGCCACCAGGGTCTTGGCCGTGCCTTCCGTGGCGCCATCCGTCCATTGGGTGTTGGCAGCCAGCTGGTCGAAGGCGCGGTTCAACATGGTGGTGACTTCGTCGGTCCATTGCGCCACGTCGGCTTCGGACGCAGGTTCCGGCGAGAAGGCCTCGTCGTCGGTCGGACGCGAGAACGCCGCATGCAGTTCGGCCAGGCGTTTGCCCATGATGCCGGCAAAGGCCGCATAGCCGAGCAGTTCCTGGTCGTAGTCTTCCAGGCTCTCGTCGGTCAGCACGGCGTTGTCCAGCGCCTTCGACAAATAGGCCATGGTCCAGGCCCAGGCATCGCCCTGATTGGTCACGTACTTTTGCAGCAGACCCAGGGTGTGCGGCGTGCCGTCTTCATCGACGCGCACCACTTCGCCCATCAGCGAGGCAATGTTCTCGAAACCCAGCGACGTCAGGTAGCGCGTGATTTCCGCTTCCGGATGGATGCCCGGCGTGACACGGCGGACCAGCTTGAACACGGCGGTCGAATCGATGATCAGCGAACTGTTCGACTGCTCGGCCGACAGCCAGCGCACTTGCGTGTCGGCGTTGACGGTCAGGTCTTCCAATCCGGCCTGGCGAACAAACTTGATCGTGGTCTTGCCACCGTTGTCGGCGCCGACCGGGCTCGCCAGTTCGGCGCTGCCCATGATGCCTTCGACCATTGCCAGGGCAAACTCACGCTGACTGAATGCGTCCGTCACCATACCCACGAGGGACGTGCGGCGAACGCGCGCCAGGGCCAGTTGCAGGGGCAGGCCTTCCAGGTGTTCCACCCAGAGCAGGGCCAGCGGCAGTGCGTAGCGTTCCTTGCGCGAGCCGAGGTCGACTTCGATCTCGGCCATGTACAGTTCCTGCTCGCGGTTGGGCAAGCGTGCGCCGTAGACGATGGTGGCCGACTGCACCTTTTCGTCTTTCGAAGCGAACCAGCGGCGGCGGCGCAGATAGGTCGGCAAGGCTTCGTGATCGAGCACCCGGCGCGAACTTTCCATCAGTTGATAGCCGGTCTTTCCGCGGATCACCAGCGTGTGGAATTCCATCTGCTGTTCGGCGGCGGCCGCGTGCCACGAAGGCGGCGACGCCGTTGCACTGAGCGAGAACCAGTAGAAGCCATAAGGTGGCAGCGTCAACAGATAGGTGAGCTTGCCAACCGCCGGGAAGGAATTCCCGCCGGTCAGTTCCACCGGCACGCGGCCTTCGAATTCGGCCAGGTCCAGCTCGACGGCCTGCGGTGCATGCGACAGGTTGGCCACGCACAGCAAGGTGTCGTCGTCGTGCTCGCGCAGATACGCCAGGATCTGACGGTTGCCCGGATAGATGAAGCGCAGCTTGCCGCGGCCAAACGCGTTGTATTCACGGCGCTTGGCCAGCATGCGGCGCATCCAGTTCAGCAGCGAATGCGGATCGCGCGCCTGGGATTCGACGTTGACCGCTTCATAGCCGTACAAGGTGTCGCGCAGCGGCGGCAGCACCAGACTTTGCGGGTCGGCGCGCGAGAAGCCGCCGTTGCGGTCGGGCGACCACTGCATTGGCGTGCGCACGCCGTCCCGGTCGCCCAGGTGGATGTTGTCGCCCATGCCGATTTCGTCGCCGTAATAGATCACGGGCGTGCCCGGCATGGTCAGCAGCAGGCTGTTCATGAGTTCGATACGGCGGCGGTCGCGTTCCAGCAGCGGCGCCAAGCGGCGGCGAATGCCCAGGTTGATCCGCGCGCGGCGGTCGGCCGCGTACACGTTCCACAGGTAATCGCGTTCGCTGCTGGTCACCATTTCGAGCGTAAGCTCGTCGTGGTTGCGCAGGAAAATCGCCCACTGGCAGCCTTCCGGAATTTCCGGGGTCTGCCGCATGATGTCGGTGATCGGGAAGCGGTCTTCACGCGCGATCGCCATGTACATGCGCGGCATCAGCGGGAAGTGGAAGGACATGTGGCACTCGTCGCCGGTCCCGAAATATTCCTGCGCATCTTCGGGCCACTGGTTGGCTTCGGCCAACAGCAGCTTGCCTTCGTAATGCTCGTCCAGGTCTTCGCGGATCTTGCGCAGAATGTCGTGCGTCTCGGGCAGGTTCTCGTTGTTCGTGCCTTCGCGTTCGACCAGGTACGGCACGGCGTCGAGCCGCAGGCCGTCCACGCCCAGGTCCAGCCAGAAGTGCATGACCGACAGCACGGCCTTGAGCACCTGCGGGTTGTCGTAGTTCAGGTCGGGCTGGTGCGAATAAAAGCGGTGCCAGAAGTACGCGCCGGCCACCGGGTCCCACGTCCAGTTCGACTTTTCGGTGTCCAGGAAAATGATCCGGGTGCCCGAATAGGCCTGGTCGGTATCCGACCATACATAGAAATTGCGGGCTGCCGAGCCGGGTTTGGCGGCGCGGGCGCGCTGGAACCAGGGATGCTGGTCCGACGTATGGTTCACCACGAGTTCGGTAATGATGCGCAGCCCGCGCTCATGGGCTGCAGCAATGAAACGCCGGACATCGGCCAGCGAGCCGTAGTCTTCGTGCACGTCGCGGTATTCGGCAATGTCGTAGCCGTCGTCGCGGCGTGGCGACGGGTAGAACGGCAACAGCCAGATCGTGTCGACGCCCAGCTCGACGATGTAGTCGAGCTTGGCCATCACCCCGGCAAAGTCCCCCACCCCGTCATTGTTCGCGTCAAAGAACGACTTGATGTGGAGCTGATAAATCACGGCGTCCTTGTACCAGGACGGATCGCCCTGGTTGGCCGCGTGGATGAAACTTGAGCGCTTGTTCATGTTTTGTTTTCTCGTCGGTTATCCGGGGCGTCGCGGTGGGGTCGCGCGGTGGGGCTGTACGGTGGGTTCAAGCCATCGTGTCAGCTCCTGACCGAAATGCGCCACATCGCAAACGGCTGGCCCAGTTCCAGTTGTACGAATTGCCGCTTGCCGTGCCAGGTGAATCGGTGCCCATGGAACAGGTCTTCGGCCTGCAGGGCGCCGTCATCGGGTTGGCCAAATTCCCACAGCGGCAGTTCGATCCATGCGCCCTGGCTGGCGTACGGATCAAGGTTGATCACCACCAGCACGACGTTGTCGCGTTCGGGTGTCGCCTTGGTAAAGGCGATCACCTGGTCGTTGCTGGCGGACTGAAAGGTAATGCCCTTCTGGGTCTGCAAGGCCGGGTTGCTGCGACGGATCTGGTTCAGCTTCGTGATCTCGCCAATGATGTTGCCCGGACGGTTCCAGTCCCAGGCGCGGATCTCGTACTTCTCTGAATCCAGATAGTCCTCCTTGCCCGGCACCGGGGTCGCCTCGCACAATTCGAACCCGCTATACATGCCCCACAGGCCGGACATGGTGGTAGCCAGCGCGGCGCGGATCAGATGCGCCGGACGGCCGCCGGTCTGCAGGAAACGCGGGTTGATGTCGGGCGTGTTCACGAAGAAGTTCGGGCGGAACAGATCCGATACCGGCGGTTGCGAGATCTCGACCAGGTAGTCGGTCAGTTCCTTCTTTTCGTTGCGCCAGGTGAAGTAGGTGTACGACTGCGAGAAGCCCAGCTTGGCCAGGCGGTACATGACCTTGGGCCGCGTGAAGGCTTCCGACAGGAACAGGGCGTCGGGATACCGGCCCTGCACTTCGGCAATCATCCACTCCCAGAAAGGCAGCGGCTTGGTATGCGGGTTGTCGACCCGGAAGGTGCGCACACCTTCCTTGCACCAGAACAGCACCGCATCGCGCAGCGCCATCCACAGACCCGTCGAGGCCGACTCGCGCGAGCCGCGTGGGCCCGGCGCGTAGAAGTCGACGTTGACGATGTCTTCGTATTTCTTGGGTGGATTCTCGGCATAGCGGATCGACCCGTCGGCGCGGTAGGCAAACCATTCCGGATGGTCGCGCAGCCAGGGGTGATCGGGCGAGCATTGAATCGCGAAGTCCAGCGCCAGTTCAAGGCCGTGGTCTTTGGCAGCGGCCACCAGCTTGCGGAAGTCTTCGAGCGAACCGAGTTCCGGATGGATCGCGTCGTGACCGCCCGCGTCGGACCCGATGGCATAGGGGCTGCCCGGATCGTTTTCGGTCGCAATCAGACTGTTGTTGCGGCCCTTGCGGTTCTTCTTGCCGATCGGATGGATGGGCGGGAAGTACAGGACGTCAAAGCCCATGTCGCGGATCGCCGGCAGACGTTCGATCACGTCATCAAACGTGCCATGGCGGTTCACATCGCCGCTCTGCGAGCGTGGGAACAACTCGTACCAGCTGGCGAATGCCGCGGCCGGACGTTCCACATTCACAGGCACTTCAAATTCGCCGCGCGACGCAAAGTGGCGGATACCGAGCTTGCCGACCAATTCGCCCGTGCTGGCGGCGAGCAGGTGCTGCAGGGCCTCGGTGTCGGCGTCGTTGGTGATCGTATCCACCAGCTGGCGCGCCTGCGTCAGCACGTCGGCGTCAACGGCGCGTTCCGCTTCGGCTTCGGCAAGCATGGCGGCAAGCAACTGGCGGCCTTCGCGCAATTCCAGCGACACGTCGATGCCGGCGGCATGCTTCTTGGACAATTCGTTGTAATAGGTGGCGAAGGTGTCGTACCAGGCCTCGATCATGAACACATGGCGGCCCACCCGCTCGGGGGTGAAGTCGGCCTGCCAGCGGTCATTGACGATAAAGGTCATGGGCACGCGCTGCCACACCTCGGTATCGACCGCGCGCCACAGCAATGCCGCGGCCATCTTGTCGTGGCCGTCCATGAAAATGTCGGCCTCGACGTGAATGGGCTCGCCCAGTGCGCGCTTGAGGGCGAAGCGGCCACCATCGATGACGGGGGTGACGTTCTCGATCGCTACGCGCGGCGCTTCCATGGCGGCTCCCAATACTTTCTTCTGTGAAAACCGCGTCGGCCGGTTCAAGGTGACGACCGGGGCCGTGCGGCGCGCGCGGAACACGGCCACGCCCGCGGGCGGCAGTGTGATTTCCGTACCTGCCAGCGGCGCCGAGATGGGCAGCCCATCGACGGGCACCAGCTCGCTGTAGCCACCCGGCAGGCGTGCGCGCAGCGTCGACCACGACAGGGTCGATGGGAACGCCGCGTCGGGATTGACCAGGACGGCCACGCCGCCCGGATCCTTGCGTTTGGGATCTTCGGGCGGGCCTGCGCGCCACAGCACGGTCACGGCTGCATCAGCGCCGGTCAACACGCGCAGGTCGGACGCCAGCGCGGCGCCCTGCTTGGCGATGAAGGCATTGGCAGCCTTGATATCGGCCGTCACGTCACCGGCCGTCTCCAACTCGGTGTCTTCCATGGCGACCAGCCAGCCGTCTCCCGCCATCGCGGCAGCCCACAACGCGCGGCGATACAGCGCCGGGTCGGCGCCCGGGCTGACCGCTTCGTCGAACGGGCTGCGGGGAAAGGCAATCAGCTGGCCCAGGCCGGCCAGGCGGTCCCGCTCGGCGGCAAACCAGCCGGCGCGGAAATCCCACCAGGCCAATGAGGTAAAGGCGGCATTGAAACCGGCGTCGCGCAAGGCGCCGAGCCGATCGGCCGGTACGCCCGGGGTCCAGGCGGCCAGGCGCAAGCCCGGAGCGGCGTGCAACAGGCGGCCGAACAGGGCGCGCCAGTCGTCGGCGGGGATACGGTGGGGAAGGTGGAAACGCAGGCCGGTCACGCCGGCTTCGGTCCAGCTGCCCAGCATGTCGGCCCAGCATTCCAGGCATGCCGCCGGGACGCGGCCGTTGACGATCTGCACGTCGACGAGATTGCGCAGTGCAGGTGCCAGGCGGGGGTCGAGCGGGCGATCGGCCAGGGCCGAGCGATACCATTCGGGATGGGCCACAGCAAGCGGAGCCGTGGCCGGAAGCTCGCCGATCGAGACATCGAGCCAGATCTGGAGCCGCAGCCGCTTGGCCGTGGCCACCAGTTGTTCGACTGCCTGTTGCTGCTGGGCCTGGGACGACAGGGTGTCCTCGGGCAGATCGAGCAAGACCTGTGAGAAGCCGAGGCGCGCGGCGCGGTCAAGTGCGCTCTTCCAGGCCGCTGTCAGCGACCCGTCCGATTGGGACAGCGGACCAATCCGCCGAGAGTGCACATAAAAAATCCTCGGCGGATCCATCCGTTGTTCCATCATCAGGCGCGTTTCCTTTCAGAGACCAGGGCGGGTGCAATCACAGGCGCTTCGCCGATTGCGGCTTCGAACGTGCGGCGCGTCACGATAGGCGCGGTCACCGGGGCGACCGGGGCCAGCGAGCGGTAAAGTTCGATGTACTTGGCGGCCGACGATTCCCAACCGAAGTTGGTTGTCATGCCGTTCTTCTGCATGGCGGTCCATGCCTGGGGATTGCGGTACAGCGACACGGCGCGTTCGACCGCAGCCACCATCGCATCGACGGTGTCGCCATCGAACAGGACACCCGTGGCGTCGCCTATTGGCGCATCTTCGGCCAGCGGGGCGTCCTTGATCGTATCGGCCAGCCCGCCAATGCGCGACGCCACTGGAATCGTGCCGTACAGAATCGAATAGATCGGCGTCAGGCCGAACGGCTCGAAGCGACTGCCATGCAACAGGATGTCCGCGCCGGCGTGCAACAGGTGGGCGCTGCGTTCGTCGTATCCCACGTTGATCGCAAAGCGGAACGGGTAACGCTCCTGCAAGGCGCGCAGCGCCTCTTCGATATGTTTTTCACCCATGCCCAGCACGGCGATCTGCATGCGGGGATGCGCATCCAGCAGGCGCGGGAAGGCGTCGACCGTCAGATCGGCCATCTTCTGCGAGGTCAGGCGGCTGCCCATGACCATCAACGGCGCTTCGGGATCGGTGGTCAGGCCGAACATCTGCTGCAGTTCGAGCTTGTTGCGAATCTTGCCGCGCATGTCCATGGCCGAGAAGTGCGAGGTCAGGAAGGGGTCGCTTGCCGGATCCCAGATATCGGAGTCGATACCGTTGGGGATGGCCGACAGATCGTCTTTGCGGTAGTTCAGGAGGCCGTCCAGACCGTTGCCGAATTCCGGCGTCAGGATTTCCTTGGCATAGGTATCGCTGACCGTGGTGATGCGGTCGGCATAACGCAGCCCTGCCTTCAGGAAGCTCAGCTGACCCCAGAATTCCGCGCCATCGCTGCCACGATAGGAATGCGGAACGCCCAGGGCATCGGCGGTTTCCATGGGAAACACACCCTGGAACGCCAGGTTGTGGATGGTGATGATGCTTTTCGGACGCTTGATCCCCGCTGCGTGAAGAAACAGCGGCGTCATGCCGGCATGCCAGTCATGGGCATGCACGATGTGCGGCACACGGATGGCCGTCTCGCCGGTAGAAATGCGCGTCGCGGCCTGCGCCAGCGCAGCGAAACGCTGGGCGTTGTCGCTCCACTCGCGCCCATTGGCGTCCAGGTAAGGGCTGCCGTCACGGACGTACATGGCATCGTTGCGCAGCAGCAGGACGGGCACTTCGAATTCGGTGATCCATCCGGACAAGACAGTGGCATCGCCGCCAATCAGTCCCGGCAACTTGGCTACTTCCTTGAGGTCACTCGCGTGATCCAGGGCGCTCTGATAGGCAGGCATGAGGATCGTTGCGTCGACCTGCGCTTCGCGCAGCGCACGGGCCAGGCCACTCACCGCGTCTCCCAGACCACCGGTCTTGGCGAGAGGCAGCGCCTCGGAAGTAACTAGCAGGACTCTAGGCAACAAGATGTTTCTCCGGAAAATCGCCTGACGATGGCAGCGTAGGGACAGCATTCGGTCTTCGATGCCGTGCGTTCCTGCGCTTGTCATGGTGCAACTGCACCATTTGCGTCTTCTTCCCGGTCAAAAATTACCGTGCAAGGTAAGACTTACACTGCCTGGGAAGGCGTTATGCGAGAACGTCCGGCTTTCCAACTTCAATTGCAATATACGTGCCAGGTTTTCCCGTAGATATCATTCTTCTGGTTTAGGCCGTTTGATAAACCCTTGATATTGAAGGGATTGCTGCGCTGCAAAACGATGTAGATCGCGCCTTTTCGTTGATCCACAAGGCTTTGCGGCTCATCCACAAATGCCAGCGATTGCAACGGGATTCTCACGGGAAAGTTTGCGCCAAACGCACGCGACGGTGAGAAAACACACGCATGTTGCAATGCAGCAATACTAGCGAAGAGACAAGCCCTGCTCATCCGTGACGCGGGACTTACGCCGCGGGCCGCAGCTTGCCGGCGCTCTTGTTGTCTCGCGCCATGAACACCCGCTGCAGCACGATCGAGACCACGATCAACGCAATCGCGACACCGCCGACCATTGCAAAGGATTCCGGACTCGGATCGCGCATGGCCGACGCCACGTTGTGCGCAAAGATGACGGTGATCACAATGCCCGGGCCCATGCCGATCAAGGTTCCCAGCATGTAGTCCTTCACCTTGATCTGCGAGGCCCCCGCAATGACGTTCACCAAGGTGAACGGCGCGACCGGCAAGAGCCGCAGGATGATCATGGCGACCAGTCCGCGCTTGGCGATCTGCTTGCTCATATTGTTGATGCGGGTCCCCGCGAGCTTCCGAACGGTATCCCGGCCCAGCCACCGCCCTATCCAATAGGTCACGATGGCGCTGAGCAGTGTTCCGCCCAGCGCGTACAGCCCGCCCATGGTGGCGCCGAACACAACCCCGGTCACCACGATCAGGACCGTGATCGGGATCGAGAAGAGACCCGCCAGCACGTAGCCCCCCATCACCACCAGCGGCGCGCTGGGCAGTTTGCTGAAGCCCCGGGCAAGGCGGGTCAGCGCATTGACTTCCAGGTAGTCGGCCAGCGGCGTCCATTTCCAAATGACCGTCAAGGCGATGAAAAAGAGCGCCAGGCCGCCCACGGCGATGTAACGCTTGCGTTTGGAGACGGCCGGCTCCACCGGCACGAATTGGCGAACCAGCGCGTCGGGTTCCAGCGGCTGTTCAGGCTCCAGCTGTGCAGACGGCGGGATGCTGGCGTCCAGCGACGCATCGACCGCCGGGTCGAGCAGCGCCAGGGTCCTGCCCTCGCCCCGCAACCCGTCGATGGTTTCGAGCAGACGTTCAGGTGGCGCTTCGGCCAGCCGCGCTTCCGGACAGCCCAGATGTTCGGCCAGCAGGCAGTTGCGCATGCGCGCGATGGCCTGGCGCACGCGCGGCTCGCCGCGGGACTCCAGAATGATGCTGCACTCGCTATCGAGCGCCATCGACCGGTTGCTCAAGTTCGCGGAGCCCACGCACAGCAGGTCGTCATCAAAGATCGTCAGCTTGCTGTGGATATTGAGGCTCTGGCCATTGGCGCCCCCCAGCTCGGCGCTGAACAGGCGGTAATGCCCTTCGCGATCGGCGGCGGTCAGCCGGTGGTGCAGACGTGCGCGGAGCACCGACACGTTGGCCTCTTCCAGCCACCCGCTGCCAGTCTTGCGCGACACCACCACGGTTTGCGGCGCGTCGTCGGCGCCCAGCCGGTCGATCAGCGCCTGCCCCACCATACTGGAAGTGAAGTACTGGCTTTCGATGTAGATCGAGCGCCGCGCCGCGGCGATGGCATCGAGGTGGAACTGCAGCAGTTCCTGCACCGAGGGCCGGCCCCCATGAGCGGGTTCAGTCCGGGCGATCCCCAGATGCACCTTCTCGATATCGGGCGGATACGAATCAGGCCACGGGTCAAGGGGCTGGCGTGGCGATGCCCGGCGACGGCTGATGGTGCGACCGGTCGCCCGTCGCCACCGCTCGCGCACCAGGTCGCCCATCGCGCGCGCCGCGTCGCCATCGAACATGGCCTGCACGTCATGCAGCGGCGCGTACTGAGTGCCATGCGAATCCTGGCGCAGCGGGGAGTCAGGAATATGGTCGGACGTGTCCCACCGGCCGCGCGTCAGGTCCATGCCGCCCACGAACGCCAGAGCGTCGTCGACCACGATGATTTTCTGGTGATGCGCGCCGCCCAGCGGATGGCGCCCGTCCATGCCGAAAATGATGCGGCGATGGGCCTTCCAACCCAACTTGAACACGGGCCGCCATTCGCGTTCCATGGCGTACAGCATGGAAAAATCCCAGCTCAGCACATAGATATGCAACTGCGGATTCTGATCGGCCGCGGCGTGCAGCAGCGCGTTCAACGATTCCGGATAGCCGTCGCCCGCACCGCCCGGCCGCAGCCGCAGTTCGCTGTCGATATCCCAGCCCACGATGAACAGCGAATGGCGGGCGTTGATGATCGCTTCCCGCACGGCATGAAAGAATGCGTCGCCGTCGACGAGCAGGCGAAAGCGGTCGGCCTCTTCCACGCGCCAGCAATTGCGGTCAGGGATCAGCATCCGGGGTGCACTGTCGGAATGGGGAAGGGTGGCGGACATACGAGCTCGATGGATGGCGGCGAGGGCCAGAGGCCTTCTGACCACTTACTTTACGCGCTGCGACCGTCCAGCATCGCGAAACGCTCACCTTATGTCACAGCCCTAACAGAATTGGGCCTTGCGACACATCCGCGCCTCAATCCGCGGTATTTGTGCGACGCCGCAAGACCGCCGTGGCCGGCGTCGCTGCTGACCTTCGGGTACATTGACGCAAAGATGCCGCGCCCCGGGGCGCGGTCCCGCAGTCCCGCGGTCCCTACCCGACATTGCGCTGCCCTGCCGCGCATCGCCTAATGAGTGTTTCATGACGTCTTCCAGCCATCAGCCCAGCGACGCGCTTCTGGCGCTTGCTTCCAAACTCTTCGACCTGGCGCGCCAGGGCGACACCGCGACCCTGACCGCCTACCTGGACGCCGGTGCGCCAGCCGACCTGACCAACGACAAGGGCGACAGCCTGGTCATGCTGGCGGCCTATCACGGCCACGCGAGCACCGTTAAGGCGCTGCTGGACCACGGCGGCGATCCCAACCGCATCAACGACCGGGGGCAGAGCCCCCTGGCCGGCGCCGTGTTCAAGAACGCGGCGGATGTGGTGAGGGTGCTGCTGGACGCGGGCGCCGACCCGTCATTCGGCCATCCGTCGGCGCTGGAAACCGCGCGGATGTTTGCCCGGACCGACATGCTGAACACGACGTCCCACTGATCTCGGCAACGGTAAAAACTGCTGAGGCATGAGAATGCCTGCACGAATTACAAAATGACAATGCCCGGTGAGAAACCGGGCATTGTCGTTGGTTGGCGCGGTGGCCGCTGACAGCGGGTGTTCCGTCAGCGGCCCGGGGTCATATCCGACCCATGAGGACCAGGATCAAAACGATCACCAGCACCAGCCCGATACCACCGCTGGGGCCGTAACCCCAGCTACGGCTATGGCCCCAGCTGGGAATGGCGCCGATCAACAACAGTACGAGTATGACCAGAAGGATGGTACCGAGCATTTTTGTTCTCCTTGGGCGCCGTCATGTCCGGGACGTGAACGGCAGTGGCGTGTGGGTACAGCTGTCTGTTGCTCAGCATTAATCGTTCCCGGGCGTTTTCCCGGTTCATTTCGGAGCGTTCCTCGGTGCGCCTTGGCGGGGCATGCGCCCGCTGCCCTGGTGCCCGCCCGCACCAAGACGGACCACGCGCGAATGCCCGCCGTTGACGGCAGGCGGGGTCAGCGGCCGATACCCTTGCAGATTCAAGGCGCCACGCCGCCCTTGCCCGCATCGTGATGTTTTGGCACGCTTACTGCTTGAACGCCGCGGTATACAAGCTTGTTCCTTTACCTCTTACGGAGTACGTGCATGGATGATGCCCTCAAGGCGTATGTCGACGCGGGTCTGGCCCTTCAGGGCTTCCGTCTCGATGCCGCGACCACCGACGAAATCGCGCTGCAGTTCTCGCGCATCCAGGCGATCGCGTCCACCTTCATCGACAAGGAACTGCCCGTGTCGCTCGAATCGGCGGCGGTGTTCCGTCCATGACGATCTCCGCGCTCGCCATCGCCGCCCAGGTCCGTGACGGATCCCGCACGGCCGCCTCCTTCCTTGAAGAAACCATTGCCCGTATCGAAGCGCGCGATGGCGACTTCAATGCCTTTACCGAATTGACCCTGGACCGCGCCCGCCGCGACGCCGCCGAGATCGACGCGCGGCGCGCCCGGGGCGAGACCCTGCCGCCGCTGGCCGGCGTGCCGTTTGCCGTCAAGAACCTGTTCGACATCGATCAGGTCGTGACCACTGCCGGCGCCAAGGTCAACCAGGGCAACCCGCCCGCCGAGGCCGACGCCGTGCTGGTGGCCCGGCTCAAAGACGCCGGCGCGGTGCTGCTGGGCGCCCTGAACATGGACGAACACGCTTACGGCTTCACGACCGAAAACACGCATTACGGCGCCGCCCACAATCCGCACGACCTGAGCCGGATCGCGGGCGGATCGTCAGGCGGCAGCGGCGCGGCCGTGGCCGGTGGGCTCGTGCCGATCACCTTGGGATCGGACACCAACGGATCCATTCGCGTGCCGGCATCCTTGTGCGGCATCTTCGGCCTGAAGCCCACCTTTGGCCGTCTATCGCGCCGGGGCAGTTTTCCTTTCGTGGGCAGCCTGGATCACCTGGGCTGCTTTGCCGGCAACGTCGCCGACCTGGCCGCCGCCTACGACGCCATGCAGGGCCCCGATCCGGCGGACCATGCCTGCGCGCAACGCGCCGCCGAACCGGTATCGGCCGCGGTTGCCAATGGCTTGAAAGCCGGCGCTCGTGTCGCGGTGCTGGGCGGCTATTTCCATGACTGGGCCAACGCGCCCGCGCGCGAAGCCGTGCGGCTGGCCGCCGAGGCCCTGGGCGCGTCCACCGTGGTGGACCTGCCCGGTGCGGAACAAGCGCGCGCCGCGGCGTTCATCATCACTGGTGCAGAAGGCGGCGCCCTGCACCGCCAGCGCCTGCTGACCCATTACGCCGACTACGAACCCGCCTCACGCGATCGCCTGGTCGCCGGCACATTGATCCCGGCCAACTGGGTCGTGCAGGCCCAGCGCATCCGCCAGAAATTTTTCGAGGAAGCCAGCCGCCTGCTGCAGGACTACGACGTCCTGATCGCCCCGGCAACGCCTGTCGCGGCCACGCCGATCGGCGCGGAATGGGTCATGATCAACGGCCAGAAGCTGCCCTGCCGCGCCAGCATGGGCCTGCTCACCCAGCCCATCTCGTGCATCGGACTGCCGGTCTGCACGGCGCCTTTGTGGCCGGGCATGGGCGACGACCCGCACCTGCCGCTGGGCGTGCAGTTGATCTCGGGCGCGTGGCGCGAGGCCGATGCCATGGCTGCCGCGCGGACCCTGGAACTGGCGGGCATTTCCGCCGTGCGGGACGTGTGACCCCCGTGCGCGCCGTTGCCGCCGGCCGCCGCAAGACGTCGCCCGCCACGCTGGCGGACGGCGTCTACGCGCGCCTGAAAGAAGAACTGTTCGATTTCCGGCTGATCCCGGGCGACCGTTTTTCGGAGACCGAAGTCGCCGAGCGCCTGGGGGTGAGCCGCACCCCGGTCCGCGAGGCGCTGTTTCGCCTGCAGCACGAAGGCTATCTGGACGTCCACTTTCGAAGCGGCTGGTCAGTGCGGCCCTTCGACTTCGAACTCTTCGATTACTTGTATGACCTGCGGACGGTGCTGGAAGGCGCGGCCATCGACCGCCTGTGCAACAAAGATTTGCCACAAGGCCGTCTCGACAGCCCCGCCCTGCTCGCGCTCAAGGACATCTGGCTGGTCGCGAAATCGGCCAGGTTGAACGATGGCAAGCGGCTGGCCGAACTGGACGAAGCGTTTCATCGTGAACTGGTGCTGGCCGCCGGCAATCCGGAAATGGCGCGGGTCCACCTGGAAGTGACGGAGCGCATCCGCATCGTGCGGCAACTGGACTTCACGCAGCCCCTGCGGGTCGAGAAGACCTACGACGAACACGCCCAGGTGCTGCGGGCCATCCTGAAACGCAAGCCCGAAGAAGCCCGGGCGTTGATGGGCACCCACATTGCCGCCAGCGCGGCAGAAGTGCGCAAGATCACCCTGCATCGACTGTATGCGGCGCGCCGCATACACCCTGCGTGAGATGCAAAGCGTAACGTGACGGCGGCCCGGTTGGCCTATGCTCGGGCTACCACCAGCAGCTTGATCTCACGTTCATCTCACTCATTGCGTGGAGCACTCACGATGTCCGTCCAGACCGGCAGCATGTCCCCGGCCGACCTGAAAGCCGCCGCGACAGAAATTCACCGCTTGCTCTCCGACCTGTGCGCAGGCCTTCCCCATGATCTCGTCGAAGTCATGCAAGACGACCGGGGGATGTACAGCCTGTTGTTGTACGGGATGGAACAGGCGTATGAATCCAGCATCGAAAAGCTGAAGGATGACGTGCGACAGCACTGCAGGACCTTCACGCCGCGCTATCCCGCCGAGCAGCGACAGACCTTGAACGATGCGTTCCGCATCATCGCCCGGCAGGCGGGCGTGCCCGACCAGCAGCTGCAACCCCTGCAGACATCGGAATTGCTCAATGGCATGCTGATCATCATGTCCGACTCGACACCGGTGGCGGCGTCGGATGACCCCATCCACCTGTATGCGGAAGCGCTGACCCGGCTGAAGAAATCGGTGTAGGCGCGGCGGCGCAACCGATGGCGTCGCGCCGGCAGGCTCAGTACACGTCGCGCCGGTAACGCCCTGCTTCGGCCAGTGCTTCCAGGCGATCGTCGCCCAGGGTGCGTGTCAGCACGTCGGCCACGCCGCTCGCCATGCCCTGCAGGCTGCCGCACACGTAGATGGCGGCGCCGTCGTCCACCCACTGGCGAATGTCGTCGGCCACCTGCGCGAGCCGTTCCTGTACATGGCGTGTGCCATCCGCGCCACCGTCCCGCGAGAACACCTTGTCGACCCGCGTCAGCACACCGGCCCGTTGCCATGCGGCCAGCTCGTCGGCAAAGAACTGGTCGTGGGCTGAGGTGCGTTCGCCGAACAGCAGCCAGTTGCGATGATGCCCGGCGCGTTCTCGCGCTTTCAGATGCGCGCGCAGGCCGGCCAGGCCCGTGCCATTGCCGATCAGGATCATCGGGCGGTCATCGGGCGGCGAATGGAAGCCGCGGTTTTCGCGAATCCGCAGCGCGATCGTCGCACCCACGGGCGCGTGCGCCGTCAGCCAGCCCGACCCCAGGCCCAGGCGGCCGTCGGGGTAGCGGGTCTGGCGCACCAGCAATTGCAACGCGCCGTCGGCGGGCAGTGACGCGATCGAATATTCCCGATGCGGCAGCGGCACCAGCTGATCCAGCACGTCGGGCAGCGTGTTCGGATCCTTGCCGGCCAGATCAGTCAGCGCAGCGAGCGCCTTGGCGTCGTGCGGCAGCAGGCGCCCGGCCAGCAGGTCCGCCACGCGTTCGCCCGACAGGCGCGCCTCCGGATCCAGCCCCAGCGCCGCCATCACGCGGAGCACGTCGGCGTCCGACTGGCGCGGCCCGATTTCGGCGATGTCGCCCGCCTGCCACGACGGCATGGCCTCCATCGCCACCAGGTTGACCAGATAGGCAGGCCCCCCCGGACTGCCGGGGTTCAGATGCCGCCGCGCGGCCAGGCGCCAACTGGCGTAGGCCGGCGTGGTCCAGTCGGCCATCTCGGCATTGCCGCTGAGGACGCCCAGATACTGTTGCCAGCGGCGCAGGTCGTCGGCGCTCCCGTTGTCGACCTGGACGGTGTCGAACAAGGGCTGCGCGCCGTGACGATGCAGCCACCCATCAAGCGCGCTGCCGAACGCGCCATAGTGCGCATAACTGCGATCGCCCAGGGACAGTACGCCGTACGACAGGCCGCTCAGGTCCACCTCGGCCCGCATCACGCAGCGCGCAAAACCCAAGGCGGTGTCCGGTGCATCGCCCTCGCCCGTCGTGCTCACGATGAACAGGGCCCGGGGGGTGGCCGCAAGCCGCGCCGCATCAAGTGCCGATAAGGGCGATACCGTGACCGCCATGCCCGCAGCTTGCAGGGTCTCGGCGGTCTGCCACGCAAGCTGTTCCGCAAAGCCGGTCTGGCTGGCGTAGGCAATCAGCAAGGGCGGGGCTGCCGACAAAGCCTGCGCCGGGTTGCCGGCCGCAGTGTGCGCCGGCCCCTCCGGCCTGGCCAACCCATGCATCTGCGCAGCCGCGCGCCGGCGCAGCGCGACCGCCATGCAGAACACCGCATAGGCCAGCACCACCAACGCGGCGGCCACGACGCGGCGCGTCGGGTCGGCCAGCGGCGCCATGCCTGCCGCCACGGCCCATGCACCAGCGACCAAGGCAGCCAGTACGGTATTTACACCACAAGCAAGATACGCGACACGCGGCGCACGTCGGCGCGGCCGCATCGGCGGGTTCGGTCCCGCTGGTCCCACCAGTCCCGCCTGCGGCGCAGGCGACGGCAGCGCCGCCACGGTCAGGACGCCATCGCCAAAAAGGCCGGCGTCAGCACTTCCTGCCACCCTTGGCCGTCGCGCAACACGAAGCGCGCGGCCAGCCCGTTGCGCCCGGCCCACGCCGGACCCTCTGTTTCGCCCAGCACCGTCAACGCGGTGGCCAGGGCGTCGGCCACCATGCATTCCGGATGCAGGACAGTCACCGAAGCCAGGCGCGACGGAACCGGGCGGCCGGTGCGCGGATCGATGGTGTGGCTGTAGCGCTCGCCGTCCACCTCGAAACAGCGGCGGTAGTCGCCGGACGTGGCGACGGCCAACCCATGCAAGGCCACCAATGTCCTGGGCAAGCGGGACGTTGCGGCGCCGCTGGCATCCAGCAACACCTCTGCAACGCCAGCGACATTCGCACTCGCATCAGACGCGTCAACCGGCGCTTCGAGCTCGACCCACCAGGGCTCCCCGCCCGGCTTGGCGCCGACGCCGCGCAATTCACCGCCGACCTCGACCAGGGCATGTGCATGCCCCAGCCGCCGCAGCAGCCTGACGACATGGTCCACGCCATAGCCCTTGGCCACGCCCGACAGATCCACCCCGACGCCACCCGGCTGAAAGGCCCGACGGCTGGCGGGATCGAGCCGGATGGCCTCCCAACCCTGCTGGCGCCGCGCGCGGTCGATCGCCGCATCGTCGGGCGGCGTCGCCACCGCACCGGCCGGGCCGAAACCCCACACGTCCACCAGCGGCCCCACCGTCGGATCGAAGGCGCCCCCACTGTTGCGCGCCACGCTCAGCGCGTAATCCAGCACGGTATATAACGGTTCGGGCAGGACGTGCCAGGTTCCGGCAGGTGCGTCGTTGAAGCGGCTCAGGTCGGATTCCGGGTCCCAGGTACTCATTTGCAGGACCACTTCGTCCAGCGTGGCCTGGATCGCGCCCCACAAGACGGCCTTGGCCGCAGGCAGCGCATCATCCAGGGAAAGCACCACCGTGACCGACCAGGTGGTGCCCATGGTGTCGCCCGACAGCACCACCGGCGCGGCGTCGGCGGCGGGCGGGGGAAGATCGGCTGGCGAGATGGCCAGGGGAATCAGGATTCGCGTCATCGGTACGACGGCCTTCCTACCAGGAGGTGAGTCAGGATTGGAAGCAATCGTTGCCGATCACTCGGGCAGCACTTCGAACGTGGCGGCATAGGTCGCGCGGCGTTCCTTGGCCGGGGCGGCAGCCTTGTCGTCCTTGACCGAGGCTTCGATCCAGTACATGCCGGGGCCAGGCCACTTGATCGAAAACTTGCCTTCGGCATCGGTCGTCGTCTTGGTGTCCTTGAGCTGGTCGCGGTAGCGCACGCCGCCTGGAACGATCTCGACCTCAAGGTTGGGGGCGGGCTTGCCATCCAGCATGAAGCGGAAGTTCGCGGTATCGCCCGACACCAGGTCGTTCGGATGGGTGATGGGCGCCAGTTCCAGGCCCTTGCCCGTGATGGCCAGCGCCTTGTCTGACGGTTTGCCCGCGGTCACGAACACTTCGGTGCGGCCCGCTGTCTGCGTCACGACCAGGCCTTCGGCATTGGCCGGCACTTCTCTGGCGAACGCTTCGGGGGTGCCCCGCCACCGCTTGGGTTTGCCGTCTTCCTTGTAGCTGGCGAACATGCCGTTGTTGGCCACGGCCAGCTTGTAGGTGCCGGGCTGGGTCAGGTGCACGTCGAAGGTACTGCGATACCGGCCGGTCGACGGGTTTTCGGCCTTGACGGGCGCGCCGTCCGGGCCGGTCACCGACAGGTTGGTCAATTGCATCGGAAAGTGTTCGAAGTAGAACAGGTCATTCGAGATGGCGGCGTCGACCGTCACCCACGGGTCCTGGCCCGACAGCACGGTGGCCGACGGCAGCATCCAGGCGCGGTGGGCCTGGGCGGCCGAAAAGGGAAGGCAAAAGGCCAGCGCAAGCGCGGCCCATTTCATTGAATTCTTGGCAGGGCGTTTCATGATCGGGGATCCTTGGGGGAAAGACGCTGCGTAATGAAGTCCAGATGCAGGAGGTCGAGGCGCAGGGGGTCGGGGCGTGAATGTGTCGACGTCAGGGTTTCAGATCGAGCGCGATGGCGCCCAGTTCATGCTCGCCCTTGACGGCGAGCGTCTCGGCCGATTTGGGGGGCCACTGGAAAGGCAGGCGCAGCAGTTCGCGCCCACCCACTTCGCGCGCGGCTTCCACGACCAGCTGATACTGTCCCGCCGGCAATTTCGCCAACGGCGCCTTGCCTTCCGTAAAGGTCAGGCGGTGTTCGCCCGCGGCCCGGGTCGCGCCACTGACGCCATCGACCGGCAGGGTCAGTTCGCGGCCGGTACGGCGCCACCACTGGCGCATGTCCTTGAGCCACTTGGTGCCTTCGTTCTCTTTCAGCTTCATGTCGTACCAGACCGCAAGATTGCTTGCGACGGTCTGGTCGGGACCTTCGATCCACACGGCCACATAGGGGCGGTGGTACTCGGCCACATTCAGCCGGGGAATCTCGACCTTGACGGTCAGGTCGGCCGCCTGCACGTGGCCGACAAGCAGCGTGGTCACGGCGGCGGGGATCAGAATACGCATGCAAACCTCGTCAATGGATGAAAACGATCGCCAGCACCACCGGTATCGCCACCCCCAACGCCACCATGGGCCAGGTGACGGGGCGGTTGCGCGCATGAAGCTGGAGCAGGAAGAGTCCGGTCACGCAAAAGACCAGACAGGCGACGGCGAACACGTCGATGAACCATTTCCACGCTTCGCCGGTGCTGCGTCCCTTGTGCAGGTCATTGAAATACGAGACCCAGCCGCGGTCGGTTTTCTCGAAGCTGTAGGCGCCGTCGACACGGTCGATGCTCACCCAGGCGTCGCCACCTGGCCGCGGCAGCGCGACATACACCTCGTCATCGGTCCATTCCCCTACCTGCACGTCGACCGACGCAGGCAGCTGGCCGCTGAGCCAGTCGGCCACCGCGCCGGGCAGCGGCGCCCTGGCCGCTGACGGCGCGGGCGGCAGCAGCGCCAGCAAGGGTCCCGGCAGCTGTCCTTCCCGTGTCGTGACTTGAGGCCGGGCTTCGATCTGGGCGGCATGATTCAGCGTGATGCCCGTGACTGAAAAGGCAATCATGGCGACCAGGCAGATGGCCGAGCTGATCCAATGCCACTGATGAAGATGCTTGAGCCAGAACGACCGGCGTTGTTGCCCCGCAAATCGGTCAGACGGTGTGTCCATGGACGCCGGAGGCTACGTGAGTATCGAAAGGCCGTCATGATAACAATTCTCAATCACCTTTGCCATGTTCCGCCGCAAGCGCGCACGAACAAAAGCGCCCGTTGCGTGGATCCATACAGGACACGGCGGGCGCAATCAGTACTTGCAGTTCAGCAGGGCGTCAGCCAATAAAGGCTGCAAACCGCTCGCTAGGCAGCGCGGCGGATTTTTTCGATGACGTCGAGGAGATGGTCGAACAGCACGGGCTTGGCCAGATGGGCGTCGAACCCTCGGGCGCCCGCGCGCAGATTTTCTTCCTTGCCCCACCCGTAGCCCGACAAGGCGATCGCCGGCAGGGCAGCCGTGCGGGGATCGTCACGCAGTTGCATCAGCAACTCATAACCGTCCATCCCCGGCATGGCGATGTCGGAAATCAACAGGTCAAAACGATGGTGTTCAATATGCGCCAACGCCTGTTCGCCGCTGGACGCGGTAACGACATCGGCGCCTTCGAGTTCAAGGAGTTCCGAAAATGCATCAAGGGCATCGACGGAATCATCCACGAGCAGGACACGCAGGCCGGACAGCGCCTCTGGTGCGCCAACACCGGGGCCCGAGCTTGTTGTCATGGCAAATCCTGGGAAATCATGCCGTGCGCCAGCACGGTGTGCGTCTCGAAGCGGCACCGGACCCGCGGCGCGTGCCCCGGAGCCCGATGCGTTCCAATGCGCCGGGCGGGCCGGCGCGAAGGAGCCAGGTTTACTCATCGCCTTCAAGGCGAAGACCCACTTTGAGACTCACCTGATAATGGGCGACCTTGCCGTCCTCGATGTGGCCGCGTGTCTCCGTCACTTCGAACCAGGCCAGATGGCGCAGCGTCTGCGAGGCGCGACTGATGGCATTGTTGATGGCATCTTCGATGGATTCGGTGGACGACCCGACGAGTTCGATCTGCTTGTAGACGTGCTCTGACATAACCACCTCCATTGATGTGTGTCCAGTCACAACAGCAAGCCTCGTGCCCAACAGCGCCAGGCGGGAATGCGATCCATTTGCACGCGTCCGGCGCCCTTCCTGCATGAACGGAACCGGCACTTTCGGGCGATTCTACGCAAGAATTACCGACAGTCTGACGCCTGCCTGAACCGGTTGCGCAGATCACTCGGTGGAGTTGACGCGTTGGTGCCGACTTGGTTAAGGTGAATGCATGTTGCGGCGCACCATGACGCCGCAGGAGCCATTCATCATGTCCAGAGGTCTTTTTGCTGCACTGCGCACCACACTCGATCACGCGGGAAAACGCGTGAAGGCCGTCGTCCAGGACGTTGCGATTCCGATCGTCCCGATGATTTCCCGCCCGTCCGCCGTCAAACGCGTTCCTTCCCGGACGACAGTGGGCCAGACCGACGCCAAGGCGTCAGTCAAGAGCCAAAACACGCCCGCCGCGCCGCTTCCGGTGCATGCGCCCGAAGAGCATATCTTTGCCAATGCTTCGGGCCGGCGCCGGTACCTGCTGTACGTGCCGAGCAGCTATCACGGTCAGACCGTGCCGCTGATCGTCATGCTGCACGGCTGTACCCAGCTGTCGTCCGACTTCGGCACCGGCACCCGCATGAATGCGGCGGCCGAGCGCGAGGGTTTCATCGTGGCCTACCCCGAGCAGCCGCGGGTCGCCAACATGGCCAAGTGCTGGAACTGGTTCAATCCGGAGGACCAGCAGCGCGAGTCGGGCGAGCCTTCCTTGATCGCTGGCATTACACGCGAAGTCATGGCGTCGCATGCGATCGATCCGACGCGCGTGTTCATTGCCGGGCTGTCGGCCGGGGGCGCCATGGCCGCGATTATGGGACATGCGTATCCCGAGCTGTATGCCGCTGTCGGCGTCCATTCGGGCCTGGCCTACGGGGCGGCCAACAGCGTGTCGTCCGCCTTGTCCGTCATGCGAGGCCGCAGCGATGCCAAGCGGCCCGCCGCCACCGTTCCCCCCAGGCCGCGCCTGCCCTTGATCGCCTTTCAGGGTGATGCGGACGAAACGGTTCATCCGCAGAATGTCGAATGGCTGCTGTCCGACGTGACGGCGGAAATCGGCAAGCCCGATCACATCGTCAGCGAAACCGGTCAGGTGACTGGCGGGCATGCCTACACTCGCACCGTCTACCGTAACGGGCGACGGGGCGTGCTGGCCGAACGCTGGCTGGTCCATGGCGGCGGACACGCCTGGTTTGGCGGCGATCCGGGGGGCACCTACACCGATGACCTGGGCCCGGATGCGACACAAGAGATGATCCGTTTCTTCCTGGCTCATCCGAAAAAACTTGAAAAAGCAGCGGCTTGACGGGAGTTGCCGCAACATAGGCTGATGTTGCGAGCAAACTCACGTAAACGATGTAGTCCTCGCGGTGGATCGCCAGACCGTCCAAATCCCCGCACGATACGGCCTCAGCGTCACAGTCCTTCAAAGGCGGCCCGTATCAATGACTACGCGACCCTCTTCGCGGCGACCTGCGCCAGTCCGGCTCATCGCCGGATTCGCTCTCACTGTCGTAACCCTTGCAATCTGGTCTCCGGCCACATTGGCCGCGGGTCCTTCGGCCCCGACCGAGACCTACAAGTACCAAGATCCTTTCGGCAACTGGCGGACCATGACGGTCCCGGCCGGCATGGCCAAGTATTACTACTCGGCACAGAACCGCAAACCTCCGGAAGAACCGAAGGCCAAGGTCGCCGTGCTTGTACCGACGACGGCCTGCCCGCCGTGCACCAGCACGCCGGTCAAGGTGGAAGCCCCGGGCACGAATGCACCCAAGGTGGCGCGTCTTCAGGACCATCCGGGACTGCATACCCTCAAGGATGTGATCGGACAGGCCGCGACCGTCACGGGCGTGGACCGCTTCCTGATCAGCGCCGTGATCGCCATTGAATCGGGCTTCCAGAAAGATGCGCGTTCGCCCAAAGGCGCGCTCGGCCTGATGCAGTTGATGCCGCAAACGGCGGTTTCCTTGGTCAGCGTCAAGAACAATATCGAAACGGCGCTGGTCGACCCGGCCACCAATGTGGGCGCCGGGGCGCGTCACCTGAAGCGCCTCATCAACATGTACCCGGGGCGCCTTGACCTGGCCCTGGCGGCGTACAACGCGGGCGAAGGGTCGGTTGCCAAGTACGCCGGCATTCCGCCGTTTGCCGAAACGCAGGCGTATGTGCGCAACGTGATGGCGCTGTATCAGTTGTATGAAGCGGCCTATGCCGCGACGCATCCGCCGGCGCAAAAGCCGGGCCGCGCCACTGCGTCGCGGGGGTCCGCCGCCCAACCGTCCGCCTGGGCGCGTTCGATCCAGGTAGTGACCTCGGCGGACGTGCGCTAGGGCGCGCTCAATTGCGCTGCATGCCCGCCACCAGCGTCTCGACGTTGTGGCGCATCATGGCCAGATAGGTGGGCGCGGGGCCACCGGTCGCCGACAGGGCGTCCGAGTACAGGCTGCCGCCCACCTGCGCGCCGGTCTCGCTTGCGATCTGCTCGATCAGGCGGGGATTGGCAATGTTCTCCAGGAACAGCGCCTTGACGTTTTCACGCCGGATCAGCCGGATGATGTCGGCCATGTCGCGCGCCCCTGCGTCGGCGTTGGTGCTCACCCCTGCCACCGCCACCATCGTGATGCCATAACGCGCCGCAAAATACCCGAACGCGTCGTGGGATGTGATGACCTTGCGTTTGGCGGGCGGCACCTGGGCAATGCGCTGCGCAGCCCATCCATCCAGTTCCGTCAGCCTTGCCGTGTAGGCCGTAGCGCGCTGCGCGTAGTAGGCGGCGCCGGCCGGATCTGCCCGCGTCAGCCCAGCCGCGATGTTGCGCACGTACGTGACCACATTGCGGGGATCCTGCCAGGCATGGGGATCGACCGGCCCGTGATCGTGGCCCTTCTTGTGGCCGTGGCCGTGGCTGTGGCCGCCGTGGTCATGGCCCGCTTTTTCCGCCGCTTGCGGACGCCCCGCCAGACCTTGCGACGCTTCCACCACGATGCGCCCTGCCCCCGCTCCGCCGGTGCTGGCAAGCCGGTTCATCCAGCCATCGAAACCCAGACCATTGATCACCAGCACTCGGGCCGACGCCACCGTCTTCACATCCTTGGGGGCCGGCTGGAACACGTGGGCGTCGCTGTCGCGACCCACCAGCGTGCTGACGGCGACGCGATCGCCTCCCACTTCGGTGACGAGGTCGCCAAGAATGCTGAAGCTGGCGACGACAGGAATAGGAGTGGGAGTCGGTGTGGGGGTCTGGGCAGGCGCCTGCCCCGGCAGCATGCTCAGCGGCACGATCGCAGCGACGGCCAGCGCCATCCATTTCTTGTACATGGGTTTTCCTTGTCGATGAGGTTGGATATGCGTCGCGTCGGGATCCAGGGGGCCCGCCGGGCCGATCAGACGCGACAGGTCGCGCCGCGCCGCAAGACCAGCGACCCGAGCAGCGACAGCAGGTAGACCGAGCCCGCCGTGAGCACGATGGCCGGCCCGGACGGCAGATTGCCGTGGTACGACGCCAGCAAGCCGATATAGGCCGACGCCGCCGCAATCACCATGGCCGCAACGATCTGGCCCGGCAGGCTGCGCGCCCAGAGCTTTGCGCTGACGGCCGGCAGCATCATCAGGCCCACCGCCATCAGCGTGCCCAGCGCCTGAAATCCGGCGACCAGATTCAGCACGACCAGCCCCAGGAACACGCCGTGGCCAATCGCGCCGCTCTTGCCGAGGCTGCGCAGGTAATCCGGGTCGAAGCTGTCGACCACCCACATCCGGTAGAACAGGGCCAGCATGATCAGTGTCAGGCTCGTGACCCCCGCCAGGAACAGCAAGGCTCCGTCATCGACCGCCAGCACCGACCCGAACAGAATGTGCATCAGGTCCAGATTGCTGCCCCACTTCGACACCAGCAGGACCCCCAAAGACAGCGAAATCAGATAGAAGGCGGCAAAACTGGCGTCTTCGCGCAAAGCGCCGGCCCGTGTCACGGCGCCTGCGCCGATCATGACAGCCAGTCCCACGGCCAGGCCGCCCAGGCTCATTGCCGTCAACGACAGCCCGAACAGAATGAAGCCCAGCGCCGCGCCAGGCAGAATGGCGTGGCTCAGCGCATCGCCGACCAGGCTCATGCGCCGCAAGACCAGGAAGACGCCCACCGGCGCGCAGCCAATCGCCAGCGCCAGGCAGGCCGCCAGCGCATGGCGCATGAACGCAAATTCGGTAAAGGGTTGCCAGAGCAGTTCGGCGGCGGTCATGACGCGTCCCAGGGCAAGGCCAAGGACGCGGGCAGGCCCGCGGCGGGCAGCACGTCAGTTGTTGCGTTCCACGCCACCGGTCCCCCCGCCAGCAACAGCGTCTGGGGAAAATGCGCGCGGACCATGGCCAGGTCGTGCAGTACGGCAATGACCGTTCGCCCGTCACGTCCCCAGGCCAGCATCAGGTCCAGCAGGATCCGCGTGGTGGCCTCGTCCACGGCCGCGAAGGGCTCGTCCAGCAGCAGCACGGGCGCGTCTTGCACGCACAGCCGCGCAAACAGCACGCGTTGGAACTGCCCGACCGACAGCGCCGCGATCGACCGGCCCGCCATGCCGGCCATGCCGACCGACGCCAATGCCGCGTCGATGCGCCCCCGCAAACGCGGAAACAAGGCGCCGGCCCAGCCGCTGCGGGCCCAATCCCCCATGCCGACCAGATCGCCCACCGAAATGGGAAAGCTGCGGTCGAGCGCGGCTTGCTGCGGCAGATACGCCACCTGCGCCGCGCGCAGAGACCCCCGATCCACGTGACCGGAGGCGCATGGCACCAAGCCCACCATGGCCTTGAGCAGCGAACTCTTGCCGGCGCCATTCGCACCCACGATGGCCGTCAGGGCGCCCGCCTTGAACGCTCCGGATACCGGCGCCAAGGCCAGGTGCGACCCGTAGCCCACCGACACGTCATGCAGTCGAAGCATCGGCTATCAGTCTGCCATCGCCCAGGCCACCGCCGCCCAGAGCAGCAGCAGGATGGGCAGGATGGCAAGCAGGCGGGACGTGGCGGACAATGCGAGCATGCTGGGTCGCGTGGCAACGGGGGCAGTGTGCGGCTGGCCGAAGCCTGGCCTTGCACCGAAAGAAATGAACGCCATGACCGGGTATTGAATCGTTAATGCAACAGAGTATCATTAACCGGATCCCAGGAGAAACGATGGCCCCGTCCGGACCCCATGACACCCCTAGGCCTGCCAGGCGGCTTGCCGGCCGATGCCTTGGCGCTTTTTGCCCAGGCACTTCCGTGACTCCGCTCATGACCCGGTTCGCCGCTCTGGCCGTCAGCCTGCTTGCCGCCCTGTCCACCGCCACGCCGGCCGGCGCGCACCCTCATTCCTGGATCGACGTGCGCAGCGCTGTCCTGTTCGCCGACGACGGCCGCGTTACCGGGATCGAACAGCAATGGACCTTCGACGAGCTCTATACCAGCTACGTCGTCGAAGAAATGGGCGGCGGCAGGAAACCCTCGCCCAAGGTGGTCGCCCAATTTGCCTCCAAGGTCATCGCCAATCTCGAGCCTTTCCGTTATTTTGTCGATGTGACCGTCGACGGCAAGCCCGTCAAGCCTGCGCGCGTCACCCAGTACGCCAGCGAAATGCGCGGCCAGCGGCTATGGCTGCGGTTTGTCTTGCCGCTTGCGACCCCGATCGACCCCCGGCGGCAAGCCACCGCCTTCAGCGTCTACGACCCGACCTACTACATCGCCATGGAACATGCCGATTTGCGCGCCGTCAGCCTGACCGGCGCCCCGCCCACCGCCTGCCGACCCGCTTTGGAACGAACGACGCCGGCCCCCAGTGTGCTGGCCCGCGCGTTCTCGATGGATGCCGGCGCCCCGGCGGACGACACCCTTGGCCGCCAGTTCGCGCAAAAGGTGGTGCTGACATGCCGGTGACGGTCTCGCGATGGACGCGTCCGGGCATCGGCCTGGCGGCAGTTGGCCTGCTGATCCTGGCGTGCGCGGCGTCCATCCTGCTGGCGGACCCATCCGGCATCACGACCGCAACGACAGGCACCCGCCTGCAGGAATGGCTGGCCGGCATCCAGGGCGTGCAGCGCGACCTGCATCGCGACCTGGCCGCAGCCCTGCGCGAGGTGTCCCGCGCAGGCATCCCGGCCGCGTGGCCGCTGATCATGCTGAGCGGGCTCTATGGCGTGTTCCATGCCGCCGGCCCGGGTCACGGCAAGGCGGTCATGGCAACCTACCTGACGACGCAGGACGCCCACCTGGGCCGCGGCATCGTGCTGTCGGTCGTGTCGTCGCTCTTCCAGGGGGCGGTCGCCATCGTCCTGATCGAAACGGTGCTGGGCGTGGTCGGCATGTCGATGCGCCGGGCCCAGGCCACCAGCGTGCAATTCGAAGCCGTCAGCTTCGGCCTGCTGGTGCTGCTGGGCGTGATGCTGATGGTGACGCACGGCCGCCGCCTGCTGCGGCAGCGCCAGGCAGGCAAAGCGAGCCAGGCCGCGGCGCCCTCTATCCCTATGGCCGCGGCGCCCTCGATGTTTGCATCGGGCGGGCAGTGGAAAGCGGTGTGCGACGACTGCGGATCCTTCCATGCGCCCACCGCCGAGCATCTGCGGCAGCCGCTCAGCGCCCGGCATCTGGTCGGCGTGGTGCTGGCCATCGGCCTGCGGCCCTGCTCGGGGGCGGTGCTGGTGCTGCTGGTTGCGCACGCGCTGGACCTGCGCTGGGCGGGCATCGCCGCGGTGGTCGCCATGTCGCTGGGCACGGCCCTGACGGTATCGATGCTGGCGGTCGTGTCGGTGCTGGCCCGCCGCATTGCGCTGCGGCTGATCGGCGGCAATACCCGCGCCGCCTGGGCCAATATGGCGCTGTCGGGCGTGGGCGTCCTTGGCGGCGCAGCCATCTGCGTCATGGGCCTTGCCTTGCTGGGCGCCACCCTTGCCGCGCCTGCGCACCCCCTTTTCTGATACCTGTCTCGAATAACGATCCCTGGCGGGGCCGTCAGGCAATGCCGGGACGCGAGGCTAAAGCCGTCCACCCTGCCCGACGCATTCGGCGGCATGGTCGGGTAAAATCGATCCTTTGCCTGCGATCAAGACGCCATGTGGTTCAAGAACCTGCTGATTTACCGCCTTCCCGCCCCCTGGGCCATGACGTCCGAACAACTTGAGGAACTGCTGGCCGAACAAGCCTTTACGTCGGGCTCGAGCCAGGAAATGCAAACCCAGGGCTGGGCGCCTCCCCGTGAAAACGGCGGCCTGGTGTATGGCCTCGGCGGCAACCTGCTGCTGAACCTGCGCACCGAAAAGAAGCTGCTGCCGGCCAGCGTCGTGAATCAGGTCGCCAAGGCCAAGGCGCAAGAGATCGAAGAGCAGCAGGGTTTCAAGCCCGGCCGCAAGCAGATGAAGGAAATCAAGGAAAACGTCACCGAAACCTTGATGCCGCGCGCCTTCAGCATCCAGCGCGACACCCGCGCCTGGATCGACACCATGAACGGCTGGCTGGTGCTGGATGCGTCGTCGCCGACCAAGGCTGACGAATTCCTGCAGCTGCTGAACAAGTCGGTTGAACGCATGCCGATGGCCAATCTGCACGTCGAGATCTCTCCTGCCACGGCCATGACCGAATGGCTGGCCCGCGACGAAGCGCCAGCCAATTTCACGATCGACCAGGACACCGAACTGCGCTCGTCGGGCGAAGGCCGCGCGACCGTGCGCTACGTGCGCCAGTCGATCGAAGCCGACGACGTGCGCCGCCACATCGACGCCGGCAAGCAGGTGACCCGTCTGGCCATGACCTGGACCGACCGGATCTCGTTCGTCCTGACCGAATCCCTGGCCATCAAGCGCGTCGCCCCGCTGGACGTCATCAAGGAGAACACCGACTCGACCGGCGTCAACGACGACGAACGTTTCGACAGCGACTTCACGATGATGACCGGTGAAATCGGCAAGCTGCTGGCCGACGTGGTCGAAGCGCTGGGCGGCGAAAAGAAGGACTGAACGAGCGGGTGCAGGGGACGGCGGCCTCGGCTGGCCGGCCTGTGGCTGCCGGCTGAGCGCTTCCTGCCGGTGGCTGCCACCGCAGTCAGTTTGCAAAGGGCTGCGTGCCTGGGTTGGGCCGCTGTCTGCCGTACCGGGCGACTCGGTTCCTGGACGACCCTGCCAGGCCTCTGCCGCCCGAGCCCTCAGGCTAGCGTGGCCGCATCGCGGCCCGCGCCGTCAGGATCCCCAGCGCCGGAAACACGGCAAACAGCGCGAACACTGCAATCGCGGCGTGCTTCGCGCCTTCGACTCCGCCCGGGGTCGTCAGCCCGGCCGCGTTCGCCACCCACCCTGCCAGCGCCGCGCCGATCGCCATCGCATACAGCTGCACGGTAGTGACGGCCGACGACGCCAGGTTGGCCTCTTCCGGCTGCGCCGATCGGAACACCCGCGTGACCAGGTGGGGCCAGCAGAGGCCAACACCAAAGCCGACCCCGCCCAGGGCAATACACAGCACCCCGAACCCGGCGGCGCTGTCGACCCACGTCGGCTGCGGCAGCAGCACGGCCAGCGCCAGCAAGGCCGCCGTCATCACGATGGGCCCCAGCCCGACCAGCCTGACGGCCGACGGACCGGTCCGACCGGAAAACAGCAAGGCCGCCACCGTCCAGCCACCCGCCATCACCGCCGTCAGGTAGCCTGCTTCAAGCGGACTGCGGTCATGGATCACCTGCAGGAAGTACGGCGCAAAGATCTCGGTCGTCACGCCCAGCATGAGCAGCGCCATCGTGGCATAGCAGGCCCCCAGCACCGTGCGGACCGAATAGGCGCCGCTAGGCAGCAGCCGCACCGCGCTGCGGCCGTCCAGCCACGCGATCAGGCCGCCCATGACCACACCCAGCGCCACACACGCGATACGGGTGGCATTGTCGTCGAACAGGCTGCCCACCGAAAACGCCAGGACCGAACCGGCCAGCAAGCCCAGGCGGCCCCAGGCGACCGTGACTTTGGTGGGTCCGCGCGCGTCCTGCGCCGGCACCAGCGAACTGACGATCACCGCCAGCAGCGCCGCCACGGGCAACAACGCCCAGAAGGCGAGCCGCCAATGCCCGGACTGCGCGAACATGCCGCCGATGGCCGGTCCCGACAGGGTGGCCACGCCCCACATGGCCGATACGAAGGCCAAGGCCCGCGACCACAGCCGCGACTCATAGACCAGCCGGATCAGGGCGTAGGACAGCGCCAGCAGCAGCCCGCCCGCCAGCCCCTGCAGCGTGCGCCCGGCCAGCAGCACCGTCATGGCGGGCGCGATCGCGCACACCACGGTGCCCAGGCAGAACACCACCAACGCCGACAGGTAGGCCTTGCGCGGCCCCAGCCGGCCGATCAGCCGCGACGACAGGGCCGAGCCCAGGATGGATGCGATCACGAACAGCGTCGTGCTCCACGCATAGACCTCCAGCCCACCGATATCCTTGACGATCGACGGCATCACCGTCGTCACCACATAGACGTTGATGGCATGCAGCGCCACACCACCGGCCAGCGCAAGCGAGCGCAGTCCGTTGCGGCCGGTCATCAGTTCCAGCAGCGAAGAAGATTCGTGATCAGGGGCCATTGCGTGAAGCGGGCAGCGTCCGATCGGCTGGACCGGCATCGTCCTCGCGACACAGGCCAGGCCTGGGTGGGGAAGAAACCGGCGCGTCGGCGCCGCGTGTCATTGTGAGCGAGGCGCCACGATACCTGAAAGGCCGGCCACGCACCTGCAAGGTGCATCACCGCGTGGGGGGATTCAGGGGAATTCAAGGGAATTGAAGGCAATCGCGGAAGATCGAACCGTTTGGTTCCGACACCCGGACCCCAAATAAAAATCGGGTCCGTTGCCCGGTTCGACAGCCGGCGTGAGCCGGAGGGGGAGTCGAACCGGGAAGCGGACCCGAGCAGGTTCGCCAGACGATCCCGAGCGTGCCAGCTGCGGGGAGGTGGTCGGGCGGAGGATCCGCCGCGCCACCAGAAGGCACGTTCGGGGACCAGGTCATCGCGCAGACGTGTCGCTGCGTCGCTCCCGCAGGAGTCGATGACCAGGCCCTACCAGCCGGCGCCGCCCGTCCGGGCGCGGCGCCGGCCGTTCAGACCGCCTCGGAAGGCGAATGCGAAAGCGGTTTGGCGATACGCGCCTGGTTCACCATGCGGGCGCCGCCCAGCACGCCAATCAGCGCAAGGGGATAGGCGACCCAGACGATCCAGGGGTTCTCGGCCACGAAGGGAGCCACCAGCGGCTCGCCCGACACCATCTTGACCGAGGTGATGACAAGCACGCCTGCGCCGATGTACATGATCTGCGGATACTTGCCGAGCAGCGCCAGGATCAGGCGGCTACCCCAGACCATGATCGGCACGCTGATCAGGAGGCCCAGGATCACGAGCAGGAAGTTGCCGTGCGCGGCGCCGGCCACGGCCAGCACATTGTCCACGCCCATGACGGCGTCGGCGATGATGATGGTCTTGAGCGCCGCGGCGAACGTGACGGTGCCGCCATGTTCGTCATGACCGCCCTCGCCTGCCGTCAGCAGTCGGTAGGCAATCCACAGCAGCGCAAGTCCGCCGACCAGCAGCAGGCCCGGAATCTGGAGCAGCCAGACCACGACCAGCGTCATGAGGGTACGGACGACGATGGCGCCCACCGTGCCCCAGACGACGGCTTTTTTCTGCAGGTGTTTTGGTAGATTGCGTGCTGCAAGCGCGATGACGATCGCGTTGTCGCCGGCCAGCACGATGTCGATCACGATGATCGCGCCGAGGGCCATAAGGAACTGCATGGTGAAAGTTTCGGCGGCAAGCGCACTGAGCCATTCCATGAACGGATCTCCAGACAAGGTTGAGTGACCTCAGCTGGCGCAGGAATGACGTGGGAGGTTGGGAGCCCATTGCATACCCTGACACCAGGCTGCAAAGGTCTTGTCCAGTCACCGTGAGTGACCTGTACGACCGGAAGGAGGCAAGCCCCTACGTATTGACGATCGTACAAAAGAGCTTTCGCTCTCGAACTACTCCCCTTTGGAGGGGCAGCGAATTCCGCTGCTGGACTGCATTTTCCGGATCCGCCGCACAATGTCAACCAGAACGGGCGGATTGTTACGGTTCGGGCATACAGGGAGATACCCTGACACGCCCCAATCGGCCGACGTCGACGCCCCTGAAAGGGGGCGCCGACAACACGCGGTCAGATACGTGTGGCAATCAGTTATTCCGGGTTGACGCCGGCCGCCTTCATGACCGGACCCCATTTTTCCACTTCGGCCTTCAGGTGCGTGCGCAACCCTTCGGTCGATGCCTTCTCCGGGGTGGCGATGATGGCGCCCAGCTTGGCCATGGCGTCCTTGAATTTCGGATCGGCCAGGCCGGCCAGCAGCGCGGCGTTCAGGCGGTCCACGATGGGCTTGGGCGTGCCCTTGGGCAGGTAGATGCCGTGCCACACCACCATCTCGAAGTTGTCCAGGCCCTGCTCGGCCAGCGTGGGCAGGTCAGGCAGCACCGCCAGGCGCTGCTTGGTGGTCGCGCCATAGGCCTTCACGCGGCCGGACTGAATCAGCTGCGTGGTTTGGGTGGTCTGGTCGCATAGCAGGTCCACCTGGCCGCCCTGCAGGTCGGTCATGGCCGGGCCCGTGCCGCTGTAGGGAATGGTGGTCACGTCCATCATGTTGATGCGGCTCAGGAACAGCACGCCGCACAACTGCGAGACCGCGCCCATGCCGGCGTTGGCCAGGTTGACCTTGCCGCGGTTGGCCTGCAGATAGGCGTACAGCTCTTTGTAGTTGTTGGGCGGCAGGTCCTTGCGGCCGACCAGCGTCATTGGCACATCCACGACCTGACCGACGTATTCGAAGTCGGTCAGCGGATTGAAGCGCAGCTTCTTGTACAGGGCCGGCGCAGTCGACATGCCGGTGTGGTGGATCAGGGCCGTGTAGCCGTCGGGGGCGGCGCGGGCCACGGTGTCGGACGCGATGGTGCCGCCCGCGCCGGTCTTGTTCTCGGCCACGACCGTGACGCCCAGGTTCTGCCCCATGGCTTCGGCCAGCCGCCGGGCAACGACGTCGGTCGGGCCGCCAGCGGCAAACGGGATGATCAGCTGGACGGGACGGGCGGGATAGTTCTGGGCAAAGGCGCTCAGCGACGCGGCGCTCAGGACGGTAGCCAGGATCAGACGATGCAGCATGAGAAAGTCTCCTCGAGGTGGACATAAGCGCCCCGGTCAGGCTCTGGCCTGTTTGTTGTTGCCGGGAACGTAGAAACAATCATGGTGGGCGGCTTGCCACCACCCCGCCATTGGGCGAAGCACTGACAGACCGATACAGCAAAAGAACGAGATGAAGCGGGAAACTTCAGGTAAGGGGTATACGTCAGGCCGCAGCTGCCCGCGCGCCGCGCTGCGCAAGCCGCTGCGCCCGCTTGATGACCGGCGCGTCGACCATCTTGCCGTCCAGCTGGAAGGCGCCGCTTTCTGCCTCGGCACGCTCCAGCACGCGGCGGGCCCATTCCCGTTGCGCGGGCGTCGGCAGAAAGCTCTGGTTCAGCACGGGCACGTGAGTCGGGTGGATGCACAAGGCGCCACCGAAGCCCATGTCGCGCGCACGGCCTGCCGATGCGGCCAGACCTTCAAGATCGCGGATGGCCGGGTGCACGCCGTCCAGCGGCGCGGCCAGACCGGCAACGCGTCCATGCAGCAGGACCGCGTACCGGCCCTGATCCAGAATCGTGGCCGCCGCCGTGCTATCGGGGTCCAGATCAAGATCCAGGCCCAGGTCCAGGCTGCCGAATGCCAGGCGGCGCACGCCGGGCGACGCTGCAACGGCAGCCAGATGGACCAGGGCCGCCGCGCTTTCGATGATGGGCCACAGCGGCTTGCCGAAGCCCGCCGCATGCGCCACGATCTCGGCGCTGTCGGCCTTGGGCAGCAGCACGGCGGCCACGCCCTCGTGGCGTTGGCACATGGCCAGGTCGGCCTCGGCCCAGTCGGTGTCGACGGCGTTCACGCGCACCACCACCTTGCGATCGGGCGACGCGGCCAGCCAGGCCGCCAAGGCGTCGCGCGCCGTGGCCTTGTCGTCGGGCAGGACAGCGTCTTCCAGGTCAATGATGACGGCATCCGCAGCGGTGGCGAGCGCCTTGTCGAAACGGTCAGGCCGCGACGCCGGAACGAACAGCGCCGAACGCGCCAGGTCGAAGGCCGTGAAGGCCTTGCCTGTCGCGGCGGCATTGGCCAATGTGGAGAGATCGCTCATGGGCTCAGTCCTTGGCGCCGTGCAGGGCCGCTGTGGTTGAGGCGGTAGTGGAGCCCGCAGCGGTCGAGGCTGCTGTAGTGAAGTCCGCTGTCGCCAAGCCCGCTGTCGTCGAGCCGAATGTCGCCGAACCTGATGTCGCCAGCCCCAGCTCCGCCAGGATCGCGTCGGTATGCTCGCCCACCGCCGGGATAGCGTCCATGCGGGCCGTGTAGGCCTCATTGGACGCGGGCGGCAACAAGGCAGGCAGGCGTCCCACCGGGCTGTCGACTTCCGTCCACCGGGCGCGCGCCTGCAGCTGTGCATGGTCCCACACGCCCTGCATGTCATTGACGCTGGCATTGGCGATCTGCGCGCCTTCCAGCAGGTCGATGATGCGGTCGCGCGTCAGGCCCCCGAATATCTCGACAATCAAGGCGCGCAATTCGGTGCGATGCGCAGTGCGCGCGCCATTGCTCGAAAAACGTTCGTCTTGGGCCAGCTCGGGCCGACCCAGCACCTTGTCGCAGAACACCGTCCATTCGCGGTCGTTCTGCAGGCCCAGCATGACCGTGCCGCCGTCGCCCGAGGGGAACGGTCCGTAGGGATAGATGGTCGCGTGCGCGGCGCCCGACCGGGCAGGCGGCGTGGCGCCGTCAAATGCGTAATACATCGGATAGCCCATCCACTCCACCATGCTTTCCAGCATGGACACGTCGATGCGGCTGCCCTTGCCTGTCGTTGCGCGCAGCAGCAGCGCCGACAGGATGCTCGAATAGGCGTACATCCCGGCGGAGATGTCAGCGATGGAGGCGCCGGCCTTGGACGGTTCGTCGGGCGTGCCGGTCACTGACAGAAAGCCGCTCTCGCTCTGGATCAGCAGGTCATAGGCCTTTTTGTCCTGGAACGGTCCGCCCATGCCATAGCCGGAAATGTCGCAGACGATCAGGCGCGGAAACTTCTCATGCAGAGCCTCGAACGACAGGCCCAGGCGCGCCGCCGCACCCGGCGCCAGGTTCTGCACCAGTACGTCGGTGCGGGAAAGCAGGCGGTCCATGACCTCGGCCGAGTCGGGCGCCTTGACGTCCAGCGCCAGGCTTTCCTTGGAACGGTTGGTCCACACGAAGTGCGACGACATGCCCTTCACCCGGCTGTCGTAGCCGCGTGCGAAGTCGCCCGAGCCGGGTCGTTCGATCTTGATGACGCGGGCGCCCTGGTCCGCCAGCTGGCGGGTGCAGAACGGCGCCGCAATGGCGTGTTCCAGGCTGACGACGGTGATGCCGTCCAGAGGGCGTGGCGCGCCCGACGCGGGTGTCGTACCGGCCATCGCGTGCCTTCCGTCTGGCACGGCGCTCATCGTGCCACCTTGTCGAACAGGCCCGCGACCGACGGCCGGTCGCGCAGCGACCACACGCGCGCAATCAGCTCGGTCGCCTCGGTATCGTCGGTCGCCTTCGAAAACTGCGTCAGCCGGCGGAACTTGTCTTCGAGTTCCGGACGGCTCAGCGTGTTGTCGGGATCGCCCTTCGGAGCATCCACGGCGCAACTGAAATGGCGGCCGTCCTGCGTATCGAGTTCGATCCGGCCCAGCCAGCGTTTCGGGTAGGCGGCGTCGACTTCGGGGTCCAGCACCATCTGCACTTTCTCGCGCAGCGCGGACACTCGCGGGTCGGTCAAGGCATGGGCTTCGACGCCCGCAATGCTGGCATCGCCGTGCACGGCGATCAGGCCCAGCACGGTACCCATCGAGAACTTGGCCTGATGGACGGTCGTCGGCGTGGTCACGCCTCCCAGCACGTCGATGGCGGCCTGATGGACCCGCGCGGTGATCGCGCCAATATCTTCATGGCGCAGCCCTTCGCGCTGCATCAGCACATGCAGGGCATCGGCCGCCGGATGGGTATGGCGGCACGAGGCGTGGAATTTGAAAGACGTTTCAAGCAGCGCCCAGCGCGTGCCCAGACGGTCCGTCAGGAAAGCGGGATTGGCATCGGTCGACATGCCGGCCGCCATGCCCTTCTCACCATCCAGAATGCGGCGGGCGCCTGTCAGGCCATCCGCCGCCATATAGGCCGCCAGCAAGCCATCCGCCGCGGCCTTGGCCGTGTGCAGCTGCTTGGAGTCAGCGGCGTCGCGCAGGAATTCCCACAAGCCGGACGCCTGCGTGCCGGCGGACCCCACCGCGTGCAGCAGTGTGTCGGCATCCAGCCCCAGCAGCTTGCCCACACCCACGGCGGCCGCCAGGGTGCCGACAGTACCGGTGGTATGAAAGACCTTGTAGTGCGAGCGGCCCATGAATTCGCCGATCCGCACGCCCGCCTCGTACCCCGCCGCCGATGCCAGCAGCAGTTCGGCGCCTGACTTGCCCAGGTCCTGCGCCGCGGCAAACACGGCGGGGAATACGACCGTGGCCGGATGCAGCACCGAGCTGTTGTGCAGGTCGTCCTGCTCCACCAGATGCGACGACGCCCCGTTGACGAAGGCTGCAAAGTAAGGCGACGTGCGGCTGCGGTTGACCAGCACCGTGCACGGACCGTCGGATGGCCCCATCTTGCTGGCATACCGCTCGAACACCGGAATCGGATGCGCGCCCTTTGCGGCCAGGGCCGAGGCCACCCAATCGAGGAACAGTTCCTCGGTCCGGGCGACCACTTCATCGGGCAGGTCGGAAAATTCGAGCGTGCTCAGAAAGGCGCACAGCTCGGCGGTCGGATGGCTGGCGGGCGTGCTCAGCTCGGAACGGGGATCGGTCATGGGCTGCCTCGGTACTCAATAAGAACGCGGAAGATCCAGCAGGTGCTCGGCCACGTAAGCCAGGATCAAGTTGGTCGAGATCGGCGCAACCTGATACAGGCGCGTCTCGCGGAATTTGCGCTCGACGTCGTATTCGCACGCAAAGCCGAAGCCGCCATGCGTCTGCAGGCAGGTGTTGGCCGCTTCCCACGAGGCCTTGGCCGCCAGATACTTGGCCATGTTCGCGCTGGCGCCGGCAGGCTCGCCCGCGTCGTACTGCTGGCAGGCGCGCCAGCGCATCAGGTCGGCCGCTTCCACTTCGATGTGCGCTTCGGCGATTGGAAACTGCACGCCCTGGTTCTTGCCGATCGGGCGGTCGAACACGATCCGTTCGTTGGCGTAGTTGCGCGCCTTCTCAACGAACCAGCGGCCATCGCCAATACATTCGGCGGCGATCAGCGTGCGTTCCGCGTTCAGGCCATCCAGGATGTACTTGAAGCCCTTGCCTTCTTCGCCGATCAGGCTGTGCAGCGGCAGTTCAAGATTGTCGAAGAACAGTTCGTTGGTCTCGTGGTTGACCATGTTCAGGATCGGCCGGACGCTCATGCCGTTGCCGATCGCCTTTTCCAGGTCGACCAGGAAAATCGACAGGCCTTCGGACTTCTTCTTGACGTCGGCCAGCGGCGTCGTGCGGGCCAGCAGGATCATGTAGTCCGAGTGCTGCACGCGCGAGATCCACACCTTCTGGCCGTTGATGACGTACTTGTCACCCTTCCTGACGGCCGTGGTCTTGAGCTTGGTCGTGTCGGTGCCGGTCGTCGGCTCGGTCACGCCCATGGCCTGCAGGCGGGTCTGGCCCGATGCCAGGCGCGGCAGCAAGTCGCGCTTCTGCGCTTCCGATCCATGACGCACCAGCGTGAACATGTTGTACATCTGACCGTGCACGCTGCCGGAATTGCCGCCGCAGCGGTTGATCTCTTCCAGGATCACCGATGCTTCGGACAGGCCCAGGCCCGAGCCGCCGTATTCCGACGGGATCATGGCGGCCAGCCAGCCGGCTTCGGTCAGCGCATTGACGAAGGTTTCGGGAAACCCGCGGCGCTCGTCCACTTCGCGCCAGTAGGCGGCGTCATAGGACGCACACAAGGCGCGCACGCCTTCACGGATGTCCTGGAAATCTTCGGTGGTTTGCAACGGCATACAGTCCTCGTCAGTCGAATTCGATGTCGGCGCGCTGGGCGGCGCCCTGTTGGTTGGCGGCCCATACCTGTGCATGGCCCGGTTCGGTGATACGACCGCCGACATGGAACGCATCGGGTACGGTCAGCGCACGGACGCCGCGAAAAGCAAAAGTCTTGACCCGGGCGTCGGGGTTCGCGCGCACGAAGGAGCGCAGCGCAAGGGTCGCGATCAGCGGGCCATGCACCACCAGTCCGGCATAGCCCTCGACCTCGGTCACATACGGGAAGTCGTAATGGATGCGGTGACCATTGAAGGTCACGGCCGAATAGCGGAACAGCAGCGTGGGCGTCGGCGTCACGTCTTCGCGCCACTGCGGCTCGTCGACCGGCGTGTCGTCCTTCAGCTTGGGCGGCGTGGCTTCGCGGTAGACGATGTCGTGATCGTCGCGCAGGGCCAGCTGCCCTTGCTGCGAGATCTCGTGGCGCACGGTCACGAACAGCAGCGAGCCGGTGCGGCCGTGCTTTTCTTCGATGCGGGTGATGGTCGACACGCGATGCGCGTCGACCCCAACGCGCAGCGGCGCGTGGAATTCCAGCCGGCTGCCCGCCCACATGCGGTTGCGGCCTTCGGCGGGAGGCAGGAAGCCCCCACGGGCCGGGTGGCCGTCCTGACCGATGCCATCGGGCTGCACGGGTTGCTGGAAATAGGCCCAGTGCCAGAGCAGCGGCAAGGCGCCGCCGGGGGGCGGTGTCGGCTCGCCCAGGGTCGCGGCGATACGCACGGCAAGGTTGTGGCTGATCTGGTCGGTGCAGGTTTCGGTACGGCCCAGCCAGGGATTGGTGTCCATGCCCTTGGCCGCGTCGGCGGTGTCGTTGGTCGTCGCTGCACCCATGTCGCTGCATTCCTGTCGTCTATCCGGAGCGCTAGGATGCGGAAAGCAGTACCCTTCTGTAAATTCACATTTTTCTTACCCGGCGTTCGCCTGCCGCGAACGCCAATCCAGGATGCCATGCACTTCGATCTGGCCGACCTTCGGCTCTTCATCCAGGTAGCGCAGGGCCCGAGCCTGACGCAGGGCGCGCGGCGGGCCAGCCTGTCGCTCGCAGCAGCCAGCGCCCGCATCAAGGCCCTGGAAGGTCAACTCAATACCCGCCTGCTCTACCGCGACAGCCGCGGTGTCGAACTCACGCCGGCAGGCCAGCGGCTGCTGCAGCATGCGCGGCTGGTCATGCGGCAGGTGGATTATCTGAAAAATGAATTCACCGATTACGGGGGCGATGGCGCCGGGCATATCCGCATCTTTGCAAACACGACCGCCACCACCGAGTTCCTGCCCGAGATCCTCGCCCGCTTCCTGTCTACCCGACCCGGCGTCACCATCGACCTGCAGGAACGCCTGACGCGCGACATCGTGCGCGGCGTGGTCGACGGGTCCACCGACCTCGGCATCACCGCCGGTCCCATCGTTGCGCCCGAATTGCAGATGATCCACTTCAGCACCGACCGCCTCGTGCTGGTGGTGGCCAGTGACCACGCCCTCGCGGCGCGCGATGCCATCAAGCTCGAAGAGATACTTGAGTATCAACACATTGCCCTGCATGAAGGGAGCACCATGCTCGCGTTCCTGCGCGAACAGGTCGAGCAGCACGGCGTGTCCCTGCTGCTGCGTATTCAGGTGTCGAGCTTCGAAGCCGTGTGTCGCATGGTCGAAGCCGACGTCGGCATCGGCGTCATTCCCGAATCGTCCGCCCTGCGCCATCGGCAGACCATGGGCATCAAGATCATCGCGCTTGATGAACCGTGGGCCGTGCGCGAGCGCAGCATCCTGATCCGTGATCTGGAAGGCCTGCCCGGATGCGTGCATGCGCTGGTGGCGGCGATCAAGGCACATCAGGGAAGCGGCGCGTAAAAAAGCCCCGCCTCTTTGCAGAGAGCGGGGCTTTCATCGTCCCACCGGCACGCCGGCGGGACGGTCGCTACGGTACTTACGCGGCGCTGGTCGGCGTTGCGTCGGCAGCCGGTGCGTCGTTCGATGCAGGCGCAGCAGCAGGCGCCGGTGCGGCTGCAGGTGCAGCGGCCTTCTTGGCCGGCGCGCGCTTCGCGGCTGGCTTCTTGGCGGCTGCCTTCTTTGCAGCAGGAGCGGCGTCGGCAGACTTGGCAGCGGTCTTGGTCGACTTGGCCGACTTTGCAGCCTTGACCGGAGCGGCAGGCTTGGCAGCATCAGCAGCAGGCTTGGCAGCCGACTTCTTCGATGCCTTCGAAGCGCGCACGGCCTTCGTTGCCGGCTTGGCGGCGTCGGCTGGTTTGGCAGCAGCAGTCTTGACCGACTTGGCAGGCGCCTTCTTGGCGACGGCTTTCTTTGCGGCCGGCTTGGCGGCAGCAGGTTGAGCCGCAGCGGCGGGCTTCGTCGACGCCGACTTCTTGTCGGCGGCGACGACGGCCTTCGCTTCCTTCATCGCGGCCTTCATGGCTTTTTCGGCCAGGCTCAGACGCTGCGAGGCATCCTTGCGAGCAGCATCGGCGCGCGCGATGGCTTTCTTGGCGGCATCACCCAGACGGGTTGCCGTGGCTTCGAGCTTCGTCAGAACGTTCGAGCCGGCGGACTTCGCAGGCGCCGCTTTCTTGGCTACCGATTTTGTCGGGGCGACCTTTGCAGTCGTCACTTTCTTTTCCGCTGGTTTGGCGGATGCTTTACCGGTTTGCAGTTTTTTGACCATGTCTTTCTCTAGAGAGTCGAGCGCGCAGTGTTAATGCGACACGCTACTCTGTCAACCCTTATGTCAATAAAGAAGAAGCGACATCGCAACAGCGCATTGCTGGAACAAATCTCGCGATGCGTGAAGCGTGTCACCTTGATGCGATCGCTCCGACAACAGCCGGTCCCCAAGGCCCGGCCGTGCCGGCTCAACCGCCGAGGTAAGCCTCGACGAGACGATCGTCCTTGAGCAATTCCTGGCCGCTGCCGCTAAGGGCAATGCTGCCGTTTTCGAGCACATACGCGCGCTGCGCGATCTTCAGTGCCTGACGCACGTTCTGCTCGACGAGGAATATGGTGAGACCTTCACGATTGATCTCGCGAAGGGTGCGAAAGATCTCCTGCACGATGATCGGTGCCAGACCCATCGACGGTTCATCGAGCAACAGCAGACGCGGCTTGGCCATGAGCGCGCGGCCGATCGCAAGCATCTGCTGTTCGCCGCCCGACAGATTGCCGGCCATGCCATCGAGCCGCTCTTTCAGTCGCGGAAACAGATGGAACACATGCTCGAGATCGCTGCCGACCGAGCTGCGATCCTTGCGGGTGTACGCACCCAGCTCCAGGTTCTCGCGCACGGTCATGGTCGTCAGGATTGCGCGGCCTTCGGCCACCTGCACGACGCCGCGCTGCACGATCTTGTGGGGCGACAGCTTGCCAAGGTCTTCACCGTCGAACACGATGCTGCCGGCACTTTTCTTGACCAGGCCCGAGAGCGAGAGCAGCGTGGTCGACTTGCCCGCGCCATTGGAGCCGACCAGCGTCGTGATCTCGCCTTCGCGCAGTTCGAAGTCGATGCCCTTGACCGCCTCGATGTGTCCATAGGCAACCTTCAGGCCCGACACGTTCATCAGCGTACTCATGGAAGCACCTCTTCGTTGGCGGGTGTCTCGTCGTCGTCGGTGCCGAGATACGCTTCGATCACCATGGGGTTGCGGCGGATCTCGTCCGGTTCGCCTTCGGCAATGATGCGGCCGAAGTTGAGCACCGCGATGCGATCGCACAGGCCCATCACGAAACGCATGTCGTGCTCGATCATGAAGATCGTGTAACCACGTGCCTTGATGTTCTCGATCTCGCTCATGAGATCGACTTTTTCGCCGGTGTTCATGCCGGCCACGGGTTCGTCGAGCAACAGCAGCTTGGGTTCGGTCGCCAGCGCGCGCGCCAGTTCCAGCTTGCGCTGATCGCCGTACGACAGGTTGTCGGCAATGTCGTTGGCCTTGTGGTCCAGCTTGACCCACGACAGCAGTTCATGCGCCCGTTCACGCGCGCGCTTTTCCTGCGCACGGAAGCCGGGCAGGCTCAGGATCAGGCCGGCCGGTCCGTAGTTCAAATGACGGTGCATGCCCACGACCACGTTTTCCAGCAGCGTCATCTCCTTGAAGATGCGGATGTTCTGGAAGGTGCGCGCGATGCCGCGGCGGGTGATCTGGTGCGGCTTGATGCCCACCAGGCTCTCGCCGTTGAACGTCAGGCTGCCCCCGGTAGGCGGCAGCAGCCCGGTGATCAGGTTGAACACGGTCGTCTTGCCGGCGCCGTTCGGGCCGATCAGGCCAAAGATCGTGCCCTGCGGGACGGTGATGTTGACGTCCTGCAGCACGTGCAGTCCGCCGAAGCTTTTCGAGATGGAGGAAAGTTGCAGCATGTCAGTGTCCCCCCGGCTGCCGGCTGCGTCCGAACCAGCGGCGCATGCGCGTCGGGTCCCAGATGCCCTTGGGCAGGAACAGCACGATCAGGATCAGGATCAGGCCGTTGATGACGAGGCGGAAGTCGTTGAAGGCGCGAAGCATTTCGGGCAGCACGGTCAAAATCATGCTGCCGACGACCGGACCGGCGATGCTGCCGATGCCGCCCAGGATGGTCATGGTCAGGATTTCCACGCCGCGGTCAAAGCCGTATTCGTTGGGACCGATGAAGAAGGTCAGGTGCGCGTTGAGCGCGCCCGCCAGGCCCGCCAGCAGCGCGCCCAGCACGAAGGCCAGCAGCTTGGTGTTGTTGACGTCGACGCCCATCAGGCCCGCCGCCGTCTCGTCTTCCTTGATGGCCTCGAACGCTCGGCCGATCTTGGAGCGGCGCAGGCGATACAGCAGCACCAGGGTCAGCAGGACGGCCAGGCCGACATGCCACCACTGCGTCTGCTGAGGAATGCCGTTCAGGCCCAGCGCGCCGCCGGTCCAGGATTCTGTGTTCAGGATGAACACGCGCACGACTTCACCGAAGCCCAGCGTGGCCATGGCCAGGTACACGCCCGACAGCCTTAGCGTGGGCTTGCCGATGATGAACGCCACCAGCATGGGCGCCGCCATGCCGCCCAGCAGCGCAACAGGGAACGACACCTCGTAGTTCATCGTCAGGATCGCGGCCGTGTAGGCGCCGATACCCATGAAAGCCGCATTGGCCATTGCCAGCATGCCGCAGGCCAGCGTCAGCCAGATGGACAGCGCCAGCAACGCGTTGGTCCCCAGGCTGAGCACCAGGTTGCTGTACACCGACCAGAAATTGTCAAACCACTCCATGTCTTCTTTACCCTTTTATGCCTTGCGTTCCAGCACTTTGCCGAACAGGCCTTGCGGACGGACGAGCAGGATCAGGAACAACAGACCGAAAGCCACGGCGTCGCGCATCGTGGATCCCACGTACGCCACCGACAGCACTTCGGCAAAACCCAGGAACAGACCGCCGATCATCGCGCCGCGAATGTCGCCCATGCCGCCCAGGATGATGACCGCGATGCCCTTGTGCAGCATGGGCTGGCCCATCAGCGGGAACACCGCGTTCGAATAAAGGCCGATCAGCACGCCGGCAATGCCGCCCAGCGCCGCCGCCACGAAAGACGTCAGCAGGAACAGGCCTTCGACGTTGATGCCCAGAAGCGACGCTGCCTTGGGCGACTCGGCGATCGCCCGCAGCGCGCGGCCCAGCTGCGTCTTTTTCATCGTGTACATCAGCGCCGCCATGAGCGCGAAGGACACGAAGATGATGGTCAGTTCCATGACGGTGACGTGCATGCCGCCGATTTCGAGCGCGTCGTCGGGCGTGATGCCGGCCGGGAAGCGGATCGTCTCGGCGCCGAACACGCCCTGCATGCCGTTGTTGAGGACGATCGCCACGCCGATGGTGGCGATCATGGGAATCAGGTGAGGCGCATTGCGCTTGCGCAGGCGCTTGAGCACCAGCACGTCGATCAGCATGCCCAGGATCCCGCTGCCCACGGCGGATGCCACGACCGCGAGCCACAGCGGTGCATCGAGCTTGAGCACCAGTTGCAGCGCGATATAGGCGCCGGCCATGAAGACCGCGCCGTGCGACAGGTTGATGACGCCCAGCACCCCGAAGACAAGGGTGAAGCCGAGCGCGAACAGGGCGTAAACGCAGCCAAGCGAAAGCGCGTTGACGAGTTGCTGTTCCAGCATGACAAATTTCCAGCCTGAAAGGGACGGCGACACAACGTGCCGTCAGAAAACGTCAGGGGCGCGGAGCCAGGCTCCACGCCCCTGGGAATACCGCGGCAGCGCCGCGACAGCGTGTAGTGCGTCTTTCGGTTTTACTTCTCGATCACGTACTTGCCGCCCTTCGTGCTCATCACGATGGGGGTCTGCACGGCGTCATAGCCAGCCGGCTTGCCGCCCTTGCCCGCCGCCTGGCGGAAGCTGAAGGAACCGGTCGCGCCGCTCCACTTCACGGCCGGCAGCGCGTCGTGCAGCGCCTTGCGGTCGGCTTCCAGCTTGCCGGTCAGCGAGACCTTGCCGAGCGCCTGGGTCACGATATAGAACGCATCGTAGGCCTGGGCGGCGAACTGGTCAGGCGCCGCATTGTACTTGGCCTTGTAGGCGGCAATGAAACGCGTGTTTTCGGCGGTCTGGTTTTCGATCGACCACGGGCTGCCGACCCACAGGCCATCCGACTTTTCCTTGGCCAGATCGAAGATCCGGACCGAGTTCATGCCGTTGCCGCCAATGAAGGGCACGTTGATGCCCAGTTGGCGCGCGGCGACCATGATCGGGCCGCCTTCGGCGATCAGCGCCGACAGCACGATGGCGTCGGGGTTCGAGGCCTTGATCTTGGTGAGCTGGGCCTTGAAGTCCACGTCGCCCTTGGCGAAGGTTTCGGTCGTGGTGACCGGGATCTTCAGGTCTTCCAGGGCCTTCTTGAAGTTGTCGTAGCCGCTCTTGGTGAAGACGTCGTCATTGCCGTACAGCACGGCGACCTTCTTGATGTTGGCATGGCGCGCGGCGACCTTGATGGTTTCCGGCAGCACGTCGGCTTCCGTCACCGAATTGCGGAACACGTAGTCACCGATGGACGTGATGCCGTCGGCCGTATTCGAGGTGCCGAACACCGGGGTCTTGGCGCCCTGGGCGATCGGGTCGGCGGCCTGGGCGGAATTGGACAGCGTCGGGCCAAACACCATCAGGACCTTGTCCTGGAAAATCAGTTTCTTGAAGACGTTGATGGCTTCTTCTTTCTTGCCCTGTTCGTCTTCGATCACCAGCTTGATGGTGTTGCCATTCACGCCGCCCTTGGCGTTGACTTCTTCAGCGGCGAGCTGGAAGCCGTTGCGGATGGCATTGCCGTACTGGCCGGCGCCGCCCGACAGGGCCGCCGCGACACCGATCTTGACTTCGGCTGCGTGCGCAAACGACACCACGCCCAGGGCGGCCAGCGCCACGAGCGACTTGTTGAAAATTGGATTCATGCTCTGTTGTCCTTGTAGGCATCGGCTGCGTCGTTGCCAGGTGTCTTGGTGTCACCTGCGCAACCCGCCCATGCGTGGGGCGTCAGCCTGGCCGCATATTCTAGCGGCTGTCCGGATGCGCCACCACCGGCACGACCCTATCCCGTTCACGAAGCGTCTGCGCGGACACTGCGGCGTGGCGCTTGTGCCACGCATTCGGCACGCTGGCCGACGCCCCAGGGAAAATGCAGGCTTTCGCCAAGCCGACGCTGATAGAATCGGCGCGAACACGGCACTGTGTGCTCACCAACCGAATTCCGACGGCCCCAGCTTGCGCGGCCTGTGCACACTGCCATGCCTTCTTCCGCCCTTGTCGCTCCCCTGAACGTTTCCCTCGGCCACTACGACCCCGCGCTTGTCCTGCTGTCGGTACTTCTGGCCGTCTTTGCTGCGTGGACGGCGCTGCTCAATGCCGGATCCATCGAGCGGGCGCGTGAACCCGTCACGCGGGCGCTCGGTTTTGCGGCCGGCAGCATTGCGCTCGGGGGCGGCATCTGGGCGATGCACTTCGTCGGCATGCTGGCATCGCAGACCGGCAGCGCCGCCACCTATTCCGTAGGGATGACGGCGGCGTCCCTGCTGCCCGGCCTGGTGGCGGCCGCTGCGGCGATGGCCATCGTCCATATCCCACGGCCGGGTGCTGTCCGGCTGCTGCTGGGCGGCGCCGTGGTCGGCCTGGGCATTGCCGGCATGCATTACACCGGCATGGCGGCCATGCAGGTAGCAGGGGACGTGCACTACCACCCGGGCGGGGTCGCGCTGTCCGCGCTGGTTGCGGTTGGATTGGCGACGGTCGCCCTGTGGGTGCCTGGCCGCCTGCGCCAGGCCAAGCAGCTGCCAACGGGCTGGCGGCGCCTGGTCAGCGCGGTCGCCATGGGAATCACGGTGTCGGTCACCCACTACCTGGGCATGGGCGCGGCGCGGATCGGGATGCCCGCCCACGCGGTCGGCGCCGGCGGCCCGTCCAACGCGGCCTTCCTGGCCGTTGCCGTCGCGCTGGCCACCCTCGCCTTTACGTCGCTGGTCATCGCGATCAACGGCTTTCTGCGCTACCGCGAGCTGTTCAACGAACTGCGCGACAACGAAGCGCGCCAGCGCGCCCTGCTCGACACCGCCATCGACGGTGTCATTACCATTGCCGCCGACGGCACGATCGACGCCTTCAACCCGTCGGCCGAACGCCTGTTCCTGTGGACCCGCGACGAGATCCTTGGCCAGCCAGCCGAACGCCTGATCGCCGGTCCCTACCGCGCCGAACTGGCCGACTACCTGGGGCGCGCGCTGCGCGGGCGGCTGCCAGAAAGCGTGAACGGCCGCGAGGTGATGGCCGAACGCAAGGACGGCTCGCGCCTGCCGATCCGGCTGGCGATCGGGCACACCCACGTGGGCGGTCGTGATCTGTTCGTGGCCTTCGTGACCGACATTTCCGCCCGCAAGGACATCGAACGCGCGTTGCGCTCCAGCGAGCAGCAGTTCCGGTCCCTGATCGGCAATCTGCCTGGCATCGCGTACCGCAGCCTGGCCACCGCGAGCTACCCGATGGTGTTCATCAGCGAAAGTGTGGAACGCCTGACCGGGTACGCGGCGGCCGACTTTCTGTCGACCCCGCCGCGCGTGCGTTTCGGCGACCTGATCCATCCGGACGACGTTGCGCACGTGGATGCCGACGTCAGGCGCGCCGTGGCCGACGGGCAGCCCTTTCAGGTGGAATACCGCCTGCGCCACCGCAATGGCGAATGGCGCTGGATGTGGGAAAACGGCAGCGCCGTGCCGGACGATATCCCGGGCGCGCCACGGCGGCTCGATGGCGTGATCCTGGACGTGACCGCGCGCAAGGCGGCCGATTTCGATGTGCACCGCTTCCGCGCGATCGTGGCGTCGTCCGAAGACGCCATCATGAGCAAGGACTTGAGCGGCATCATCACGACGTGGAATCGCGGCGCGCAACTGCTGTTCGGTTTCACGGCCGACGAAGTGATCGGCCAGTCCATGCAGATCCTGTTTCCACCGGATCGCCTGGACGAAGAGCCGCTGATCCTGGCCCGCATCGCGCGCGGCGAGCGCGTGCATCATTTTGAGACCGTGCGGCGGCACAAAAACGGCCACCTGATCGATGTGTCGGCGACCATTTCGCCGATTCTGGACGACCGCAACCGCATCATCGGTGCGTCCAAGATCTCGCGCGACATCAGTGAACGCAAACGGATGGAAGCCGCGCTGCGCGACGCCAAGGAACAGGCCGAGCTGGCGGCCGCGGCGCGCACCGCTTTCCTGGCCAACATGAGTCACGAAATCCGCACCCCCATGAACGCGGTGCTGGGCTTTACCGACGTGCTGCTGCAGGGACGCCTGGACGCCGAACAGCGGCGTCACCTGGACACGGTGCGCAATTCGGCGCGATCGCTGCTGCGGCTGCTGAACGAAATCCTGGACACCGCCAAGCTCGATCGCGGCCTGGTCGATCTGGAATCGAACGAATTCAACCTGCTCAGCCTGATCGACGAGCTGTCGTCCACCATGGGCGCATCGGCGCGCGACAAGGGCCTGTCGCTGCACATTCGCTATGACGACAGCCTGCCCGGCGTTTTCCTGGGCGACGAACTGCGGGTGCGGCAGGTGCTGACCAATCTGCTTGGCAACGCGATCAAATTTACTGCCAGGGGAAGCGTCACGCTGTCGGTGCAAGCCGCAGGCGACATGCTGCATTTTCAGGTGAAGGACACGGGCATCGGCATTCCCGCCCACCGGCTCGACGCCATTTTCGATCCGTTCACGCAGGCCGATGCGTCCATGAGCCGGCGCTTTGGCGGCACGGGGCTGGGCACGACGATCAGTAAACAACTGGTGGAACTCATGGGCGGCAGGATCTCGGTCGACAGCACGGTCGATATCGGCAGCACCTTTCACGTCTGGCTGCCGCTGACCGCCGTGGCGGAAGACGCGACGCCCTTCAGCGCGCCCCGGCGCGCGGTGGCCCTGCCGGCCTTGCGTATCCTGCTGGCCGACGACGTACCGCAGAACCTGGAATTGCTGGCCCTGCTGCTGGAAGACCAGGGCCACACGGTCGCCACTGCCAGCGACGGCCTGGAGGCCGTGCGGCTCGCAACCCGCGAGCACTACGACGTCATCCTGATGGACGTGCAGATGCCTGGCATGGATGGCCTGGAAGCCACGCGGCGGCTCCGGATCGAGCAGGCGCTGGCAGGCGAACCTGCCACCCCGGTGATCGCGCTGACCGCCAGCGTCATGGACGCCGACCGCGACGCGGCACGCAAGGCGGGCATGGACGGCTTTGCATCCAAGCCCATCGATTTCCACACGCTATCGATGGAAATCGCCCGCCTGCTGCGCCTGAACCCGGCACGCGTCGCCGCGCTGCCGCCACGCTCGCCCGAACCTGCGGTGCTCGACACCTCCGCCGGCATCGCCCGCTGGACCGGCCAGGAAGCCTTCTACCGCCGTACGCTGCGCCGCTTTGCCAACGAACAGCGCGGCCTTGCCACGACGCTTGCCGACCTGCACCAGCGGCAGGATCGGCCTGGCCTGCGCGCCCTCGCTCACCGCATACGCGGCCTGGCGGCCAACCTGGGTCTGGATCGCCTGGCGGCGCTGCTGCAGGGCATCGATGAAGCCATTGCCGATGGCGACGAGGCCCGGGCCAGCGCGGCGCTTGCCGACCTGCCCACGCAACTCGATGCCGCCCTGCTGGCAATTCAGGACACACTTGCCGAGGCCGAACGCGCGCGGAAGTCTGTTCCTGCCGACCCCGCCGCGCCGCTCGACCTGCCGCGCGTGACCGGTCTGGTCAAGACCCTGTCGGCCGGCATGCGGCGCGGCCAGCTCGACGCCGCGCATCTGGAGGGCCTGATGACACTGATCGCCGGGCACGTGGACCGCGACGCGCTGGCACGGCTGCATTACCTGACCGACAACTTCGACTTTGCATCGGCAGCCGCAGAACTGGACGCACTGCTTGAACGCCTTTCCGCTCCGCACGAGGACGCCTCCTGATGCCCGCTCCTGCAAGCCATGCGCCGTTGATTCTGGCCGTCGACGACGAGGCCACCAACCTGCATCTGCTGCGGCAGATCCTGCAGGCCGACTACCGGCTCGTGTTCGCGAAAGACGGGGTGCGCGCCCTGGAACTGGCGCAGCAACAGCGGCCCGACCTGATCCTGCTCGACGTGATGATGCCTGGCGTGACCGGCTACGCCGTCTGCCGCCAGCTGAAGGCGTTGCCCGCGTTGAAAGACGTGCCGGTCATCTTCGTGACCGCGCTGGCCGATTCCGACGACGAGCTGGAAGGCTTTGACGCAGGGGCGGTCGACTACATCACCAAGCCGGTCAGCGCGCCCATCCTGAAAGCCCGCGTGCGCACGCACCTGTCCCTGGTGCAGGTCCAGCAATTGAAGGACACGCGCCTGCAGATCGTGCAGCGCCTGGGCCTGGCCGCCGAATACAAGGACAACGAGACCGGCATGCACGTGATCCGCATGAGCCACTATTCACGCCTCCTGGCGCTGGCCGCCGGACTCGACGCGCAACAGGCCGAAGATATCCTGCACGCCGCGCCGATGCACGACGTCGGCAAGATCGGGATTCCGGATGCGATCCTGCAGAAACCCGGCCCCTTGAATCCGGATGAACTGAAGGTGATGCGCGACCACGTGCGCATCGGGGGCCAGATCATCGGCGAACACACACACGGACTGCTGGCCACCGCCGCGCGCATTGCACTGACGCACCATGAAAAATGGGATGGCAGCGGCTATCCGGCCGGCCTGCAGGGCGAGGCGATTCCCCTGGAAGGACGCATTGCGGCCATTGCGGATGTGTTCGATGCCCTGACGACAGTACGGCCGTACAAGGCAGCGTGGAGCGAGGCGGATGCGGTGGCGTATCTAATGGACCAGCGCGGCAGGCATTTCGACCCGGCGCTGGTCGACCTGTTCATCGGCTGTCTGGATCAGGTCAGGGAAGTGATGCGGCAGTGGCCGGAGCCGTCGCCGGTGGCGTGATCGGCCAAGGCACGGCGATCACGGCGGCGCAGTCATCACGGCTGCGTCGCCATCGCAGCGGTGCAGGAATTAGAGCGGCGCCACCACGCCCGTCGATGCGTGTCGGAAAAACCGGCCCAACTCATTGGCCAGTTCGTTGAGCGCCTTCATTTCATGCGGCAGGATCTTGCGGACCTCGTCCACCTTGTTCCAGTCACCGTAGATCAGCGCCACCGGATGGTTGTCGGTCACGACCGGCAACAGCACGAAGGCTTCGGCGTCGGGCAGCAGGCGCTTGAACCAGGGCGGAATGTGCGCGCTGAATTTCGGGTCGCGCGCGTTCTCGATGAAGATCCCGATCGAATTGCTGATTGCCAGGTGGAACACATCCACCGAAAACGATTCATCAAAGCGCAGGGCGGGCAGCAGATCGTTGGTATGCGGGCCCAGGCCCATCCTGGCCTGGAACACATTGCTGCGGGCATCACGTACGAACACGATGGTGCGTGACAGCCGCAGGCTGGCCAGCACCGTTTCGGACGCCATGCTCAATACCGGCGCCAGCGCGTTTTCAGACGGCAGCGAGCGCAGGTCGTCCAGGCCAAAGCGAATATTCTGCTCGGCGTCGCCTTCGGCCAGCGCCGACTGCATGCGCAGTTCGTCGATTTCCTTGATGAACTGCTGGCTTTCCTGCTCGCGTTCCATGCCGGTGACGATGTCCATCAGCACCGACGGCGGCACCGACAGCAGCTTGCCGTATTCCAGGGCCGTGCGCTTGAGGCTTTGCGCACGCGCCATCGCATCGGCGCTGGGCAGCGTCATGTCGTGCGAGACCTTGGTGGAAAAGCTGGCGATCGCCTGCAACCAGGTGGCGCCCGAAATCGGCACGTCCGGGTCCGCGTCGGGATCGGCCTCGAACGCCTTCATCCCTTCGCGGATGATCGGCGGCAAGCCCCAGCGCTCGGCCACTTCTTCGCCCAATTCTTCGAAGCAGATTCCCAGCACGGCCACGCACGCCAATTCTTCATCGCAATTTTCGCGCGTCGCGTGGTCGCGGATCTGGTTCCATTCGTTTTCGAGATAGAACAGGCACAGCAGCTTGCCCAGCTGACGCATGAGCGTGCACACCACCGCTTCTTCGCCAACCAGCACGTCGCGCGATTCGCTCACCTTGCGGGCGACATGACTCGCCAGCATGGTGCGGTTCAATTCCATCTTGGCTTCGATGCGGCGGGTGGTCGACTGCTGGAAGTGGTCGACCAGCTTCAGGCCCAGCACCACGTGCCCCACCGCTTCCATCCCAAGGACCATCAACGCGCGCGACACGGTCGTGATGTTGCCGCCGAACGCCATGTACATGGCGGAGTTGGCCAGGCGGATGACGCGTTGCGTCAGGGTGAAGTCGGACAGCACGACCTGGACAAGCGCAGTGAAATCGTAGTCGTTACCCTGCATCGCGGAGATGGTGGTCCGCAGGGAATTCGACAGCATCGGAAAGTCGCCGCGCTCATTGATGCGCAACCACAGCTTCCTGATCACTGCGTTCTTGTCTTGGGGATCCGGCATAAGGGACTGCAATTAGGTGGACATCTGCATGTCATTGTTTCTGCGTACGCAGCATGCCTTGCTGGAATTTTTCCGTCAACTCGGCGCTCGGCAGCGCTTTGCAAATAAGCCACCCTTGTATCAAGTGACATCCGCGGGCCGTGAGCATGGCAAGTTGTTCCTGCGTTTCCACCCCCTCGGCGACGAGTTGCAATTCCAGCGTCTTGGCCAGTCCGACCACCGCGTCGACGATCGCCTGATCGTTGCGCGACGTCGGCAGGTCGGTAATGAAACGCCGGTCGATCTTGAGGGTGGCCAGCGGAAAACTCTGCAGATACGCGAGGCTGGAATAGCCGGTGCCGAAATCGTCGACCGCAAAGCGGATGCCGAGCTCGGCCAGGTCTTCGAGCAGGCCCTTGGCGTGCAGCGGATCATGCATCAGCACGCTTTCAGTGATTTCCAGCACGATGCGCCGCGGCGACACGCCAGTCAGCGCAACGGCGTCGCGCACCACCGACGCAAACCGGGTGTCGCGGAATTGCTGCGGCGACACGTTCACGCTGGCGTATTGCAGGTGGATGCCCAGGCGGTCCCATTGCATGAGCTGCATGCAGGCGTTGCGCAGCGCCCAGTCGCCCAGGAACCCGATCAGCCCGGCCGACTCGGCCAGCGGAATGAACACGCCGGGCGGCACGGCGCCGTGCACCGGATGCTGCCAGCGCATCAGCGCTTCGATGCCGACCACATAGTTGTCGAACGGGTCGTAGATCGGCTGGTAGTGCAAGGAGAACTCGCCGTTCCGGATGCCGTTGTGCATGTCGGACTCGAGCTTGAGCGTGTCGGTCCGGGCCGGCAGGCTGTAGGGCGCATAGAACGCGAACGAGCTGCCGCCTTCCTTGCGCGCCTGCACGATGGCTTCGTCCGCCAGCCGCAACAGCTGGCCGTTGTCATTGGCCGCATCGGGAAACACGACGGCGCCGATCTTGATCGACAGCTGCAGGTTCTGCCCATGGTGCGTGTAGGGCTGCAGGATGGCGTCAGAAATGCGGCGCGCGACTTCCTGCACATGGGCCCGACCGGGAATGTTGCGCAGCAGGACCAGGAAGGAGTCGCTGTCGCACCGCGCGACGAACTCGCGCGCATGGACGGCCGACTTCAGGCGCGTAGCGATTTCGGACAGGACCAGGTCGCCCGCTTCGTAGCCGAAGGCCTGGTTGACGCGGTGGTACTCGTCGACGTCGATCAGCAGCAGCGCCAGCTGCGATTCGGTGGCATTGGCTTCGTGCTTGGCGCGTTCGATCTCGCGGCGCGCCGACGCCAGGTTGTCGAGCCCGGTCAGCGCGTCGTGATGCATTTCGTAAGTCAGGCGTTCTTCTTTGGCCGCCCACGCCGACATGTCCTGCGCGATCACCAGCCATTCTCCCGGCTGCGACAGATCCGGCACGATCCGCAGTTCGACCAGTTGCGGGTAGGTCAATGTCTTGACCAGATGCAGGGTGCAGCGCTGCAGGTCGCCGGTCAGCCGCACGCGCTCCAGCGTCGCATTCAGAATCGCCTGTTCGTTCGCCGGCACCAGGTCGGCCAGCGTGACGATCTTCAGGTATTCGCGGTGATAGCCGATAAAGGCCAGCCCAGGCTCGGACACATAGGTAAAGCGCCCACGCGCGTCGATACGCGCGAGGAAGTCGATGGCCTGCTCCAGGGCAGCGAGCGGCGGGGAAAGGACGTCTTGCAGATGAGAATGCATAGGCTACAGGCGGCAGGAAGGATCACGACGACCGGCCTGCCCTGTCGTGGTCCACAGCGAAGCAAGATCGCCAGTCACACGTATAACGGCAAGGCGCCGATGATATTTAGCGATTCGCACGCACTGTTACCGTCTTGCCCGCAGACCACCGCCCGGTTCGCTGCCTGGCTGCAAGGAGGGTGCTCGGTCATCCCGGCTCAGGCGCATCTTAAGTGCAGCGCCGCAACAACGCGGTCGGGATGAATGCGTAAGTATTCTTACAGCTAAGCGCGGGCCAAGTTCGGCCGTTAATGCACAGAAGCACATCCTGCTACGCCAGTGGCGGAGAACGCACTTGCTGCGGCAGCGTTTCCGGGGGCTCAACAACGGGTGAATATTGGTGAACATTCACCAAATGGGATGAGCTATATAGTTTCCACATCTCTGGCAGCATGGCCGTTTCGGCCTCCCAACGAGATTCGATCGCCCCTTCTGGAGTCGTTTTGGTCGTGCAAATTTCATCGCTCACGCTTTTCGCGCCACGCACGTCGGAGTTGTCATCATGCGCGTCGTAATCGTCGAAGATCAGGAAGACTGGCGCAACACGGTTGCCGACCATCTTTCCCAACTTGGCTACGAGGTCAGGGACCTGAGCACGCTTGCCGAACTCGACATCCTGATGCAGGGCGGTGCGCCCGACATCCTGATCCTCGATGCAAACCTGCCCGACGGCAACGGCTTGAATCATGTGGCACGCCTGCGGGCTGCCGCGCCGCACATGGGCATCATGATGCTGACGGGGCTACTGCGCAGCCAGGACCGCGTCCACGGCCTGAGCGCGGGCGCCGATCATTACCTGACCAAGCCGGTCAAGCTGGCTGAACTGGTGGCCACATTGTCGGCGCTGTCGCGCCGCCTGCGACTGGTCGAAGCGGCCCCACCCCAGGACATCGCCGGCTGGAGCTACGATCCGCCCGCGCGCCGGCTCTGTTCGCCCGCGGGCCGCATGATCGACGTCACTGAAGGCGAAAGCCGCCTGCTGTCGGCGCTCGTGAACAGCAGCCATATGCCCGTCAGCCGCAATGCGCTGATCGTCGCGCTGGGCGAGTCGCCCGACGCCTACGATCCGCACCGACTCGACACCATGATCCACCGCCTGCGCCTGAAGCTCAAAGGCCACGGCACGCCCGAACTGCAGCTGCGCAATGTATATGGCGTCGGCTACATGTGCATCACCCAGGTCAAGATCCTGAGCCGAAGTGCTCCCATCGAATCCGAACTGTAGAAAAGCCACGCAACATGTTCAATAACAAGACCAAAGCGCAACTTGCGCAGACACAGAACGACCTCCAACACTACACCGCCCTGCACGACGCCCTGAACGCATCCATGGCCATGGTCGAATTCGGTACCGACGGCGTGATCCTGCGGTGCAATGCCAAGTTTGCGGCCAGCGTGGGCTACGGCGTGGAAGAGCTGCAAGGCCGCCATCACCGCACGCTGTGCCATGCCGACTACGCGGCCAGCGCTGAGTATGCGGAATTCTGGAACCGCCTGCGCAAGGGCGAGCCCATGCAAGGTCGCTTTGCGCGCCTGAACAAATCCGGCACCCCGATCTGGCTCGAAGCGACCTACTCGCCAGTGTTGGACGACACCGGGCGCATTGTCAGGATCATCAAGGTGGCGTCCGACATTACCGACCGCGTGCGCGAATCGGGCATGCTGCGCAGCGTGTCCGAAGCGCTGGGCCGGTCCATGGCCGTGATCGAATTCGCCATGGACGGCACGATTCTGACCGCAAATGACAATTTTCTGTCAGCCATGGGTTATACGCTGGACGGCGTCCGCGGCAAGCACCACAACATTCTGTGCACACCGGAATACGCGGCCAGCCGTGACTATGCACAGCTTTGGGAACGTCTGAATTCCGGCGCCCATTTCTCGGGCCAGTGCGAACGCGTCAACCAGCGCGGCGAAACCGTGTGGCTTGAGGCTACCTACAATCCCGTGCTGGACCCCGATGGCCGCCCGATCAAGGTCGTCAAGTTCGCGACCGACGTGACCGAACGCATCAAGCGCCTGCAAGCCGAAAAGGACAGCGCAGCCAGCGCCTACCGTATTTCGCTGGAAACCGAGGCCTTGTCCAACAATGGCGAACAGGTCATCCAGCAAACGGTCGACAAGATGCGCGCCATCTCGTCGATGGTGAAAGACGCGTCGGGCCAGGTCTCGAACCTGGGCGCGCATTCGGAACGGATCGGCGCCATTGTGGCCACGATCAAGGAAATTGCCGACCGCACCAACCTGCTGGCCTTGAACGCCGCGATCGAAGCGGCGCGTGCGGGCGAGGCGGGCCGCGGCTTTGCGGTGGTCGCCGACGAGGTTCGCAAGCTGGCGGAGCGCACCCGTAACTCCACCACCGAAATCGCGGGCACCGTCGATCGGGTGCAGATCGACACGCGCGCCGCGGTCAGCAGCATGAACAGCAGCCTGGAAGAAGTCGAACAGGGCGTGGTGCTGGCGCACGAAGCCGGCGCGGCCATCGAGCAGATGCGCCTCGGTGCGCAGCGCGTCGTGCACGTCGTGCGCGATTTCTCGAGCACGGTCAGCGAATAAGCGCGGTCGGCGAATAGGCACCGGCGCCAGACCCACCTCGACGCCGCACAGCCAGGGTCGGCGACCACGCCCGGTCCACAGAACAAACCCACGCTGCAAACAAAAAGGCCGTTCCATGGAACGGCCTTTTTGTTGCTCGCCGCGCTCGCCGTCACAACTCGGTCGGCGTCGCCTTGAAGGGGGTGGTCGTCCACGGGCTGGCGGGATCGTTCCGGCACTGGGCCGAAATGGCGGTCAGTTCGGTCAAGGGCGCGCCCTGCCCCGTCCACATGGCGCGGCCGATCACGGTGCTTTTGGCCACGTCTTCCCATGACGACAGGCTGTGCGACACGGCGGCCGATGCGTAGGCGATGACTTCCCAAGCCTGCGGCTCGGTGATCAGCTTGCAGTCGTAGCACATGCGCGCCACCATGATCGCTCGGCTCATGTCCCAGGCCACGATGCCGCGGGCCAGGTCGTCGCTCGCTTGCACAATGCCTTGCTCCTGCAGCCCCGGCAGGGTCTCGGCAAGGTGGTTCAGGTATTCCTGGATCTGGTCGCGATCGACTTTCTGGCGGATCGCGTAGACCGACGCGGTCCAGTTTTCGACCGGCTCCGACGTGGCGATGCGCCACACGTGCGGCCACACCGCGCGGTGGCCTTCCTGCAGCAGCCAGCCCAGGGTCGACTGCGCCTGCTCGGTGCTGCCGATATTCCACCAGTCGTTCAAGGCGCTGGCCACCCGCGCGCGTTTCACGCCAGTGCTCAGGCTGTCCACCGTGGCGCCGAAGTCGACGGCGTGGATCAATCCAGGAAGCAGTTGACGCGCGCGATCACCGGTCACCGCCGTGGCCGAAGCACTGCGGCGGAAGGTCTCGCGTTCGCGGCGTTGGGGTTTGCGTGCCGGCAGCAGCAGCCAGCATCCCAGGACGGCAATGATGGCCAAGAGTACGTAGACGTACCAGGGCAACTGAGGCATTCGTGCATCCGAGAAGAGAAAAAAGCTTGCCGCGTAGTGTATGACGGCGCTCTCGGAGCTACGGCGACTGCGTAGGCTGTTTTGTTACCGATTTACTAGTAAAAATGCCGGCAGTGCCGGCATTTTTTTGGAAGGTCGTAGGAGACGCGCCTGCCAGGATGCGCAGCGGCATCCGGGCAGGCCCGCCCTCGACCCGATCAGAACTTGTGGCGAATGCCTGCGATCAACTGCGCCTGCGTCTTCGAATCGGACGGGCCGGTCGTGAACAGTTGCGCGAACTGCGCGTCGCCGGCTGCCTTCTGATACAGCGCCACCAGGTACACGTCGGTGCGCTTGGAGAAGAAGTAGTCGGCCGCCAGGTTCACCTGATGCCACTTCGGCTTGTTGCCGTTGCTGTCGTACTTGCCATTGGTGAACACGTAGCCGGCGCCCAGCTGCGTGCTGGTCGTCACGAAGCTGGTGATGGACGCTTCGTAGTTCGACAGCTTCAGGCCGGTGTTGTCGATGTACTTGAACTCGGTGTGCGTGTACAGCAAGGACAGCTTGGTGCCCGCGGCCAATGCGTAGGAGCCGCCTGCACCGCTGGCGGTCTGGCGCGCCACGCCCGCACCCGACACCGGGCTGGTGATGAACGGGGAGAACGCGCCGTAGTCCAGCGTGACGGCGCCGGCCGCGTTGGTCGCGCTGCTTGGACGACGTATGTCGTGCAAGGCTGCGCTGATCGCCCAGGGGCCTTGCGCCCAGGTCGCGCCAGCACTGAAGCTGCGGTTGTCGCTGGGAGCGCCGGCGCGGTCCGACGAACCGTACACGGTCTTGACACCCAGGCCGCCGAATTGACCCGAGTACTGCACCGAATTATTGATACGGAAGGTCGGGAACAGGTTGTCGTTGTCACCGATGTGGGTGCCGGTGGCGGCGATCTGGATGGCCGACTCGTAGCCCTGCAGGGTCTGCGACATGGCATCAGCCTGGCGGCCGATCGTCACGGTACCCCAGGTCTTGTTCGACAGGCCGACGACGGCGGCGCGGCCGAACAAGCGGTTGCCCTGGGCCGACGTGCCGGTGTCCGGCGAAAAGCCGCTTTCCAGAGTAAAGACGGCGCTATTTCCATTGCCCAGATCTTCGGTGCCACGGATCCCCCAACGCGACCCTTGCTGCAGGTTGCCCTTCATCTCGGACATGCTCTTGCCGCCGACGTTGTTGGTGTAGACGTAGCCTTCGGAGATCAGGCCGTACAGGGTGACATTGCTTTGGGCGAGCGCGGCGTTGCCAGACAGGGCGGCCAGGACGGCCAAGGGAAGCGTGAGCTTTTTCACTCGATTTCTCCGATCGTGAACTGATAAGGACAAGTCGACGATGGGCGGACCGGATGGCCGCCAACCGTGCCAGGAACAACAAGGACCAAGAAATAATCCGACAGGGGCGAGCGGTTCAAACCGCTTCTGTACCAAGGAAACATCGTTATTTCCGGGAATGCGGAAGGCCCCCCGACCCCCCGCATCAGGCACGATTACACAAGCTCAATATCCAAACAGTTGCGGCAGCCACAACACCGTCTGCGGCACCAATGTCATCAACAGCAATACTGCCAACAATGCGGCGATGAAGGGCAAGATTGCCTTGAAAATCTCGCCCACGGGCGTTTTCGAATGCGCGCTGAGGACGAAGAGCAACATGCCGTGCGGCGGCATTGACAAGCCGATCATGAGATTGATAACGATCACGACGCCGAAGTGGACCAGGTCGATACCCAGCGCCTTGACCGTGGGCATCAGGATCGGGATCACCACCAGCAACAACACGCCGGTATCGAACAGCATGCCCATCGCCAGCAGCAGGACATTCACGGTCAGAAAGAAGCCGACCGGGCCCAGGCCCAGGCTCTGTATCCACGCCAGGAACATCCGGTCCAGGCCTTCCGCCGTCACCACATAGTTGGTGACGTAGGCGCCTGCAATCAGCAGCATCACGACGGCCGACGCGCGCGACGATTCCGCAAACACCGCAAACAGCACCTTGGGATTGAGCGCGCGATATACGAACATGCCGAGCAGCAGCGCATAGCCTCCGGCCACGGCGGCCGCTTCGGTCGGCGTAAAGATGCCGGCCCAGATCCCGCCGAGCAGCACCACCGGCAGGGTCATGGGAATGATGGCCTGTGCGAACACCTTGGGCAAATCCCGGCGCGGCACCGCTTCGCCACGCGGCAGATTCATGCGCGGCGCCAGAAAGTAGATGACGGCCATGAGGGCAGCGCCCATCAGGATGCCGGGCAGCAGTCCGCCCAGGAACAGCGCGCCGACCGACGCCCCGGAAATCAAGGCATAGATCACCAGTGGAATGGCCGGCGGAATCGCGGATGCGGCCGTCGACCCAGCCGCCACCACCGCCGCCGCGAAGCCCCGGGGATAGCCGCCCACTTTCTTCATCATGCGCACCGACATCATGCCGGCGCCCGATGCGTCGGCAATCGCGCTTCCCGTCATGCTCGACGACACGATCAGCAGCAGTACCGACACGTAGGCCAGTCCGCCCTGCGCGCGGCCGACGATGGCATTGGCCGCGGCCCACAGGCGGTCACTGATGGTGGCCGCGTTCATGATGTTGGCGGCCAGAATGAACATGGGGACGGCCAGCATCACGTAGCTGCTCATGAGCGAGTTCATCATCTGGTCGGCGATCAGGCCCAGGTCCTGGCCCGTGACAATGAAGTACACGACGCTGCTGCCTATCATCGCCAGCGACAACGGCACGCGCATCAGCGCGAGCACGAAGAACACCACGATCATCAACAGAAAGGAATGGCTCATTCGCGGCCTTGGGCGGAGGAAGGCAAGACCATTAGAGATGCTCGCGCCAGGTGGGCGACATCAGCACCGCGCAGCGCCAGAGTTCGCGCACCACCGTCACGACAAAGAACACGACCACGCAGCTGTAGACCACATTCAGGGGCCATTCCAGGACGGGCGTCCGTTCACGGGTCAGGAAGGCAACGTAGGCATGAACAGCCGGTGTCGCCCAGGCCAACAGGATGGCGACCAGCGCGGATCCGGCCAGCAGCATGGCGCGCTGACCCTTTGCCGGCAACGCCGTATAAATCATGTCAAAAGCCACGTTTTCCTTGAGCGTGACGGTGAACGCAGCAGCCAGGAACATCGACCACAGGTAGGTCACGATCACGATTTCGTCCGCCCACTCCACCGGCCGCTGGAACACATAGCGGCTGATGACGCCGTACATAAAGGTCAGCTGGACCAGCGCGAGCAGGGCGACGCCCAGCACCTCGAACACCCGGCGCACTCCCAGCCCGGCGCGTTCGAGCGCACCCGGCGGCGTGCGTTCGACTTCCTCCATCACTTCACCTGGTCGATGCGTTCATACATGCCGGCAGGCCACTTGGCTTTCAGGCCCGACGATTCGTACTGCGCCATCACGGCCTTGCGGAACAGGGCGGTGTCGGGGCGGGCAATCTTCAAGCCCTTGGCCTGCAGTTCGTCGACGATGCTTTTTTCTTCGGCAATCCGGGCCTTGTCATTGGCTTCGGCCGCCACTCTGGCGGCGGCCAGAGCCTTGGCCTGGTCGTCGGCCGACAGCTTGTTCCAGATCGGCAGCGCCATGGCCAGGAATACCGGCTGCACCAGATGCGAGGTCAGCACGATCTGCTGCGTGACTTCTTCGAGCTTGTTGGCGCGCATGATGGACAGCGGATTTTCCTGGCCGTCGATAGTGCCGGTGCTGAGGGCCAGATAGACCTCGGGCATGGCCATGGGCGTCGGGCTGACGCCCAGGCCGCGCGCCAGGGCGAGCCAGCCCGGGCCACCCGGCACGCGCAGCTTCACGCCTTTCAGGTCGTCCGGGCCTTTCACATCGCGCGCCTTGCGCAGGTTGACCTGACGGGTCCCAAGGTAGAAGGGTTGAAGGATCTTGATCCCCATTACCTCTTCGACCTTCTTGTAGTACTCGGCGCCGATCGGGCTCGAGAAAACGGCTTTCATGTGGCCGTAGTCACGGAACAGATAGCCGGTGCTGAACACCGCGAATTCGGGAATCTGCTGTTCGACCTCGAACGTTGTCATGGTGCTCATTTCAAGGTTGCCGCGCTGCATGGCCGGCACTTCGGTGCCCTGCTTGAACAGCGTGCTGGCCGGATAAACCTTGACGTCGAACCTGCCGGGCGCCGACTTTTCCAGGGTGTCCTTGAACGTCACCAGCGACTTGCTCAGCGCATCCGTATCGATGGAGGCTGCGGAGATGCGTACAAGCTGTTGCGCATAGGCGGCGGGTGCAGCCAAGGCGGTTGCCGCAGCGGCGACCAGCCCGAGGGCGAACGTGCGCGTGCACAGCAGAGACAACAGGGGGCGACTCATCGACAGACTCCAGAGAGGAACAATGCACGAGACAGGAAGCGGCGTTGCACGATGCGTTGATGCCGGCCCGCTGATCTTTATTCTCTGTTTGATGTAACGAGAGTGTCAATATAAGTTTATGAGGAAAATATAAATTATTGCGCTAGCCATATTTTTGACTCACCATATGGCGTCTTTTCGACTGGATGACTTCCTTGACCCGGCGCATTGTTTTCTCCCTGGCCCCGCAGCCTCCGCTTCCGTTCAAAGCTGCGGAAGACTATGCAGATCAAGCGCTTGCGTGGTCTGGCGAGGTGCCGGACGACCTTGTCATTACCCGTGACCTGGCCTATGGTCCCGATGCCGCGCACCGGTACGACGTGTTTGCGCCAATTGACGCCAAGGGACTGCCCGTGCTGGTGTTTTGGCATGGGGGCGGCTGGACCAACGGTTACAAGGAGTTCACGGGTTTCATGGCGTCGCAGGTGGCCCGCCTGAACATGGTGCTGGTCGCGCCCACCTATCGCCTGGCCCCGGACTACCCGATGCCCGCACCGATCGACGACTGTCGCGCGATGCTCGCGCATCTGGTCGCGCACGGATCGGAACATGGCATCGATGCGACGCGCATGTACCTGAGCGGACATTCGGCGGGCGGCCATCTGGCGATGATGACGGCGCTGCAGCCGGACGCGCTTGAGGCAGCCGGCGTTGCGGCCACATCGATCCGCGGTTGCCTGCCGATCAGCGGGATCCTGGACCTGCATCACACCTCGCCGGCCCCCGACAGCCTGGACGACCGCGTCTACACGGCGGTGTTGTCGGACCGGTATGACGACGCGGTCATGAGCCCCATCAGCTGGACCCGCGGCAACCGGGTGCCGATGCGCCTGACCTATGGCGAGAACGACAGCGCACGCGTGATCCTGTCGAACCGCCGCATTGCCCGTCTGCTGGCGGCGCAGCCCGCGTCATCGACGTTGACCATGCGCGCGGGCATGACCCATTTCGACACGCACCTGGCCCTGCGGGACCCCGCGGACCAGTGGTACGCTGACCTCGATCAACTCGTACGGAACACCGACTCATGAAAGAAGTCCTCGACGTCAATCTGCCCGATGTGGGCCAACCTTTTTCGTGGGCCGTGCGCGCCAATGGCGTGATCTTCACGTCGGCCGGACCCGTGCGCGATGACGGCACGATCGACACGGGGCCGATCGAAGACCAGGCGCGCCTGACCTTCCGCAATCTGCAGAAGGCCATGGAAGCCGGTGGCGGCACGCTGGCCGATGTGGCCCAGGTCCTGATCTACATGACCGACGTCAAGGACATGAAAACCATCGACGCGGTCTACCGCGAGTTCTTTACTGCGCCCTACCCCAGCCGGTCGAGCGCCGCGGTGCAACTCGTGGTCCCAGGCATGAAAATCGAACTCGTGGCGTTCGGCGCACCGGCCGCGCAATGAGCGTGTGCGCGCGCCGATGAGCGTGCGCCACGGCAGCGTGCGTCACCTGTTTGCTAGGGACAGCAGGTGACGCACGAACTGGCCAGGAATGAAGGCCAAGAAAAGCCACGCGATGCGTGGCTTTTTTTCATCAGGCGGCGCTGGCCGCCATGCGCGCGCGAGAGGATCGCGGCTTGCGCTCGGGAGCCTTGCGTTCCAGGGCAGGCGCATCGTTGCCGTCGTAGCCCAGGTAATCCGCGACCAGGCGGCCGGTGTCGCCAATGTGCTGGTCGAGCAGCGCCAGTGCGGCAGGCAGGTTCTTGTCCAGCACGGCCTGCATGAGCCGTTCATGTTCGACCACGACGTTGTCTTCTTCACGCGTTTCGTAGGCCGATGCGGACTGCACGCCTTCGACGTGCAGCAGGCGGATGCGGCGGTAGCGTTCCGAATGCGCGACCAGTTGTTCGTCGATGCGCAGCAGCCACGGGGACCGCGCGCCGCTCAACATGGCCAGGTGGAAGTTGCGGTGGGCGCGCTCGAACCGTTCAATGGCTTCGTCATCGCTGGTGTTGCTGGGCAAGGGGGTGCGCGCCAGCTTGTAGTAGGCCGCCGCAATGGCCGCGCCCCACTCATCGTCCCCATTTTCGATGGCTTCCTTGAGCAGGATGCCTTCGATGTGCCGGCGCGCCTTGACGATGTCGGCCAGGTCCTCTGCCGACACTTCCGCCACGCTGAACCCGCGCTGGCCTTCATTGGCGGCCAGGCGTTCGTTGGACAGCATCATCAACGCTTCACGGATGGGACTGATGCCCAGGCCATAGCGCTTTTGCAGCGTCTGCAACTTGAGCTTCGAACCGGGTTCCAGCCGCCCTGCCAGGATATCGTCGCGCAGCAGCCGATACGCGCGCTCCGAAAGCGTGCGTGTCGGGGGAAGGTCTTGAGTCGACAGATGCGATGACATGGTGCGTGAGCCAGGAAAACCGCGCCGGACCAGGAAGGTCTTGCCGCGCAGACCCCTGATTTTATGCGATCGCGCATAATTTATACAGTGCGCCGCCGCCCAAGGCTCCTAGAAGTTCAACGTTCCGGGGCTTTTCTGCACCAGGCCGGGGCAGCAGGCTCGGCTGTCATGTTCGCGGTGCAGGCGCCTGCTGGACACGATCATGCGCGCAAAAAAAATCCATGCACATGCATGGATTTTCTTTAGTTGCCGTGGCTGCGGATCACGCTGCTTCGGGGCGCTTTTCCTGTTCCAGCAAGCGGTCGATCATCTCGCGTGACTTGACGCCGCCGGCATCGATGTTCAGCTTGAGAATGCGCCGCGTCGGATTGGCCAGCAGGTTGCGCTGCTGCGCTTCCAGCATCTCCAGGTCTTCACCAAAGATCTTGCCCTGGCCTTCGCGGATCATGGCGGTGAGCGCTTCGTCTTGCGGACGGAAGTTGCGCGCCATGCCCCAGAAATACCAGATCGACGTTTCGGTTTCAGGCGTGATGAAGTCGACGACGATGCTCGACACCTTGTGCGCGGGATCGGCGTGATAGCCGCCCTTGCCGGCATGCGCCACGCCCACTTCGATCAGCACATGGCTGGGCGGCGTGAAGCGGCAGATCTGCCAGCGGTCGCAAGGCACGTCGCCATCCAGGCCGTTGCCGCGCAGGGCCGAGGCCCAGAAGGGCGGCGGCATCACGTTTTCCATGAAGCGGCTCGTCACGACCGATTCGCCCTCGATCTTGGTCGATGGCGCGGACTCTTCGATCTCGGTCTGGCCGATGCTGGTCGCGTGCACATAGGTCTCATGGGTCAGGTCCATGAGGTTGTCGATCATCAGGCGGTAGTCGCAACTGATGTGGTACAGGCCGCCGCCATAGGCCCAGTCGGAACTCTCGGCCCATTCCAGGGGGTGCAGCTTGGCCGGGTCCGCCAGTTCGGCTTCGCCCGTCCACACCCAGATGAAGCCATAACGTTCGATGACCGGGAAGGTGCGCAGGCCAGGAAAGCCGCCGACGCGCTGGCCGGGCATGCTGGCGCATTTGCCGTCGGTGCCCATTTCCAGGCCGTGGTAGCCGCACACCAGCCTGCCCTCGCGCATGAAGCCCAGCGACAGGGGCGCACCGCGATGCGGACAGAAGTCCTCGGTGGCCGCGACCTTGCCGTCGGGTCCGCGAAAGAACACGATCTTTTCACCGCACACCTGCCGGCCGAGCGGCTTGCCGTCGATCTCGTCGGGGGTGCAGGCAACGTACCAGGTATTTTTCAGGAACATGTCTATCTCCGTAGCGCCTCCGGCGGCGGCCGGTCGGCTGGGTTACCGGTGCAGTCCGCGCACTTGGGCGCGGCCACGACTTCTGGTTATGGCAAGGCGGCGCAGCGCAGGCTACGCCGCCGGGCGGCGGATCAGGTTGCCGCCCAACAAACGGGTCATCGCCTTCTGATTGTCGAAGGCGCTTTGAAGATTGTGGTGCGCGATGCGGGCATGTTCACGCATCAGGGCTTCGGCGCGCGCGCCTTCCCGCTGACGGATCGCCTGCAAGAGCGATCGGTGCTGCGCCTGGGCCAGGACCAGCACGTCGCGGCCGCCCGGGTCGATGGCCTGGACCATGACGAACGCACTGGCCGACGCAAACGGCAGCGACATGACTTTGTCCAGCTGGCGTTCAATGACGCTGCTGCCGGACGCCGCGGCAAGCAGGCGGTGGAAACGCTCGTTGACTTCGACATAGGTCGAAAATTTGGCCTCGGTCAGCTCGCCTGCCAGGATCTCGTCGATCTGATCGACGCAGTCCTGCATGTGGCGCAACCAGCTTTCGGACACACCGCGCTCGGCAGCGAGCCTGGCCGCCAGGCCTTCCAGCGTGCCGCGCAATTCGATGGCGTCGCGGATCTCGCCCTCCGAAAACAGGCGAACGGCGTAGCCGCCCGACGGAATGACGTCGAGCAGCCCTTCTTCCTGCAGGCGGATCAGGGCGGCGCGCACCGGCGTACGGGACACGCCCAGGCGTTCCACCACCCACAGTTCGGAAATACGCGCGCCAGCCGCCAGTTCGCCGCCGAGGATCAGTTCACGCAGGCCCAGCAGCGCACGCACGGTTTGCGAGGCGGCTGCCTGCGCCGTGGCGGGCGTCTTGCTGTCGATGGGGCTGATCGTGTCGTGATGCATGGCCGGACTCGCTGCGTGAATTGCCAACGCGGCATGGAGGCTGGCGTTGACGATGAATACACAGTGTATACAGCGACACGGCGGCGAACAACGAGACGGTTGCGAAGCAAGGGAAATCCCCTAGTTCCGACCAGCTAATTACCGTCATTTGGGATCCACGCATTCCAAACACCGCGGCTGCACGGGTGTCTGAAGGCTTCCCGTCGTGTCCTGTATACAGCGTCAGGACAGGACGAAACGTGGAAGATCAGCCGCCGCCCGCCTCGCGGCGCGCCGTCTCCAGCGCGGTCGTCAGGCCGACGACCTGCCGGCGCAACTTGGCGTTCTCCTCTTCCAGCGTGGCGATTTTCTCCAGCAGGCGCGCATGCTCGCTATCGGTGGCCGGACCGGCTGCCTTGGCGTCGCCCTCGGCGCCCTCTTCCTTCGGCGCCTTGGGCGGCCGGGCCGCTGCCTTCTGCTCACGGACCAGGCGGGCAGCTTCCCGCAATTCCTTGCGCCCGCCGGCAACGGCAGCCTGCTGGGCATCAACCGGCAGCGTCGCCACGGCCGCGGCCGCATTGATGGAGATGTTGCCCGCCTTGACGGCCTGTACCAGTTCAGGCGCGGCTTCCCGCTGGATCTTTTCGATCTGGCCGATGGTGGCGCTGCTGACGCGCGCGGCTTTCGCAATCGACTCGCGGGTGGCCAGCACGGGCGGCGGCGACGAGGTCTCGGCGTCGGCGGCGGCATCACTGCTCGCCTGAGCGGCGGCAGCGGCCTCTTCCAGCGCGCGGGCCCGGGCCAGCACGATGTCCTTCTTGCGCAGGGCAAGAATGCCCCGCTGGAAGTCCGAGACGCTGCGGCGGCCCAGATGGTTGTCGATCATCCACAGGTGGACGTCATCGATGCTGGTAAACCGTTCGTTCTGGATCGTCTGGAAAGGCAGGTTGTGCTTGGTGCAGATGGCGTACCGGTTGTGGCCGTCCACCAGCAGGTCGCCCCACAGCACCAGCGCGTCGCGGCAGCCTTCGGCCAGCAGACTGCGCTCCAGTGAATCGTATTCGTCGGGGGTCAGCGGGTCGATATAGGCGCGCAGTTCGTCGTTGATCTTGATGGTCATGGTGTCCTGAAATGGCAGTCCCGCCCGCGGCGACAGCCGTGCGGGCGGGCGGCCATGATACCAACCGCCGCCTGGGGGCGGCGAAGGTCAGGTCGGGCTGCGGCGGTACGGCATCTGCTTGCGCGACGCCAGGCGCGGCATCAAGGGCTGTACGGCCGGAATGGCGGCGGGCCTGGCGTTGTTGGCGTTGCCAGTGTTGCTGGCGGCGTCGCCTTCGGCGTCACCCGATTTGCTCGGGGGCAGATTGGTCTGCTTGCCGGTGTCGGTATCCACGCCTTCGTTGGCGCGGGACCCGTGCTCGTTGGCATAGACCCAGGTGAATTCCGCGCCGAGCAGGAACACCTGCGCCGCGTAATACACCCAGAGCAGCACGATCACCAGCGATCCCGCGGCCGCAAACGACGAGGTAACCGAGCTCTTGCCGATGTACAGGCCGATCAACAGCTTGCCCACTTCAAACAGCACCGCCGTGACGAAGGCGCCGACCCAAACGTCGCGCCAGGCGATCTTGGCCTGCGGCATCATCTTGAAAATCAGCGCGAACAACACGGTCGTGACCGCCAGCGACACTGCCATGTTCAGCAGGCGCATGAGCACTTCCCAACCCGGGAAGAGGTCCGTGGCGTAGCTGCCGACCGCCGCCAACCCGGCGCTGAGCACGAGTGACACCATGAGCAGGAAGGCCAGGCACAAGACCAGGCCGAAGGAAAGCAGGCGGGCGCGAATGGTGGACAGGATGCCGCTTTGCTTCTGGTCTTCAGGCACCTGCCAGATGCGGTCGAGCGCGCTCTGCAGTTCGGCAAATACCGTGGTGGCACCGAAGATGAGGACGGCCACGCTGATGATGGTGGCGACGATGCCCGCCGCGGGCTTGTCGGCGCTGGCAATCAGGCTTTGCACGCCAGCAGCGCCTTCGGTACCGATCATCGATGTCAATTGGCCATACAACTGCCCTTCGACGGCTTCACGTCCCCAGATGAAGCCGGCCACCGACAGCACGATGATGAGCAAGGGCGCCATCGAAAAGACGGTGTAGTAGGAAATGGCGGCGCCCATACTGGGTGCGTAGTCGTCCACCCATGCATTGACCGATTTCTTGGCGAGGACGAAAAAACGTTTGAACATGCGCTGCCCATTTGCCGGCGCGGCCGGTGGTGAGTGGATAAAGACAAATCACCAGCGCATCAGCAAAATGCATTCCTGTCGGGTAGGCAAACAGGGTTGACAGCGACTCAGGTCAAGTCGGTGGTGCGGTCTAGACCGGCGGAATGATGCGCTGCGGCTGCCGCATCAAAGGCGGTCAGCGGTTGGATGTCACGCCGACATCGACGAGACCATAGACCTGAATGCCGCTCTGGCTGGACGGCTCGTTGGGCGTGCGGGGATAGGACTGGCACGCCGTGCACAGCGCCAGAACGAACAGGGATAGCAGGACAGGTTTCATGGGGCCTCCGGTCAGGTTTGCCGGTCTTGTCAATTGTGTAGGGTGCCACGGGCAGCGTGCCGCGGCCGCCTGGTGATGCAACTGTCAGTGACCGGCCGCGTCTTCGACCAGCCGGTAACCGACGGCCGTCTCGGTCAGGATATGGCGCGGCTGCGCGGCGTCGTCTTCCAGTTTCTGCCGCAAGTGTCCCATGTACACGCGCAGGTAGTGGCTGCTGTCGGACCGGCCCGGCCCCCACACGGCGCGCAGCAATTGTTGGTGCGTCATCACCCGGCCGACATTGGCAATCAGCACGCCCAGCAGCCGGTATTCGATTGGCGTCAGGTGCACTTCGGCGCCGGCCTTGCGCACGATACGCGCGCCTTGATCGACCTCGACATTGCCGAAGGTGAATACGGGCGAGGCCGTTCTGTCGCTGCGCGAGCGTCGCAGGTTCGCCCGCACCCGGGCCATCAGTTCGGCCACGCCAAACGGTTTGACCAGGTAATCGTCGGCGCCGGCGTCCAGCGCCTTGACCTTGTCGGTTTCGTCGGCGCGGGCCGACAGCACGATCACCGGCACCGACGACCAGTTGCGCACATCGCGGATCAATTCGGCGCCATCCCCGTCGGGCAGACCCAGGTCCACGATCACCAGGTCGGGCCGCCGCGTGCCGATGTCGATCAGCCCGCGTTTGACGGTGTCTGCTTCGACCACGCTCCACCCTTCCCCTTCCAGGGCGGCACGCACAAAGCGGCGGATCTGGGGTTCGTCTTCGATCAGGATCGCGGTGGGCTGGGGTTCGGACATCAGGCGGTTTCCGGCAAGACGGGCAGTTCGGCGTCGGCATCGATCACCGGCGGCGTACCCAATGGCAAGGTAAAGGTCATCGCAGCGCCGCCCTCGGGGGATGCGCCGGCAGAGATATGGCCGCCATGGGCGTCGATGATCGCGCGGCAGATGGCCAGCCCAAGTCCGACGCCGGGCGTGGCCGACTCGGAATCGCCCCGCGTGAACTTGTCGAACAGGCGGTCGGCGCGGCCCGGCGGCAGGCCGGGACCATCGTCGGCCACCGTCACGCGCAGGTCTTTGCCCACGCAGGACGCCGACAAGGTGATGCGGGTGGTGGATGGGGTGTACTTTGCGGCGTTCTCCAGCAGATTCGCCAGTACGCGTTCGATCAGGACGGCATCGAACCGGACCAGGGGCAGATCGGCGGGCAAGCTGACCGCGACGGTTCGCGGACCCAGCTGGCGCCGCACGGACTGGATCGCCGTGCCGACGATTTCCTCCAGCGACTGCCATTCGCGCCGCAAGGTGATCGCGCCGCTCTGGATGCGGGCCATGTCGAGCAGGTTGGCGACCAGCGTGCTCATGTGCATGACTTCAATGCGAATGGCGTGCACCTGTTCCTGTTGATCCGGTGACAAGGCCGGTGGCACGGTTGCCAGCGATTCGGCCAGACCGGCCAGCACCGTCAGGGGCGTGCGGATGTCATGCGACATGGCCGACAGCAAGGAATTGCGCAGGCGTTCGGCTTCCATGCCGACCTGGGTCTGGCGCGCCACGTCGGCATAGTGCACCCGTTCCAGTGCGATGGCGATCAGGCTCGCAAACGTATCCAGCTGGCGTTGCTGCTCGGGGATCATCAGCCAGCGGGGGTCTTCGGGGCGGATGGCCAGCACGCCGCGAATGCGCATGGGCGCGCGCAGCGGCACGTAGCGGAACGCACTGGCGGGCAAGGTATCGGTGCCCAGGCCTGCCTGTCTATCCTGGTCGCAGGCCCACTGGGCGATGCCCGGATCCAGGTCGCCGGGCGCGTTGGCGGGCATCACCAACGCATCATCGCTGCCGGGCAGGAGCAGCACCACCTGGCTGCCGAAGGCCGACGACAGCGTGCTGCCGGTCGACTCGACCACCTGCTCACGCTGCAAGGCGCCCGACAGATCACGCGCAAATTCGAACAGCTTGCGGGCGCGCGTTTCGCGATGGGCGGCGATGCGGGCCTGGAAGCGCAGCCCCGCCGTCAGTTGCCCGACAACCAGCCCGACCGCCAGCATGACGCCAAAGGTCAACACATACTGCGCGTCGTTGACCGTGAACGACAGGATGGGCGGGATGAAAAACAGGTCGAAGGCCGCGACATTCAGCAGCGCGGCCAGTGCGGCCGGCCCGCGCCCGTGGCGCACGGCGACCCCTACTACCCCCAGCAGGAACAGCATCGCGATATTGGTCGGCTCCAGCAGGTCCGACAGCGGCTGCAGGCAGGCGGTCGCGATCACCGCGCCCAGCACCGGCCACAGATAGGCGGTCCAGCGGCGCCGGGCCGATGGGGACCCGGTGGCGCGCAGCGCCATCGATCGCGTCACGCGCGTGGCCGTGCCAGGACTCCCGGGGGTGTCGCTGCGCGCCGCGCCGATCCGGATCACGTCCAGGTCGGCGCCGCAGCGCGACACGGCGCTCGCTACTGAGCGCCACGGCGCGTGGCCGGCAGCGCGCCCGCTCTGCCCTGCGCGCAACCAGAAGGACAGGCCCCGGGGCCGCGCCGGCCCCATCACCAGCGTGGACAGATTGTGTTCACGCGCATAGTCGACCAGCACGTGGGCAACGTCGGCGCCGGTCAGCACGGCGGTCGTAGCCGACAGTGTCTCGGCAAGGTGCAGCGTGGACAGTACCTGCATGCGCTTGGCACGGGGGGCATGCTGCAAGGCGGGTGTCTCGACGTACACGGCATGCCACGTGATGTTGAGCCGACCCGCCAGCCGGGCCGCGCTGCGCGCCACATGCTCGCCCTCGGGACCGGGCCCAATGCAGGCCAGCAACGCTTCTTGCGTGCGCCAGACGTCGCGGATCGATTGGGCATCGCGATAGTCCTGCACGTCGCCCTGCATGCGATCGGCCATGCGGCGCAGCGCCAGTTCACGCAGCGCGATCAGATTGCCCTTGCGAAAGAAGTGCTGCGCCGCGCGCTCGGCTTGCGGCGCGACATAGACCTTGCCGGCCTTGAGCCGCGCGAGCAGTTCGTCGGCGGGTACATCCACCATCACCACGTCGTCGGCGTTGTCGAACACCGAGTCGGGCAGCGTTTCCTGCACCCGGATTCCGACGATGCCGGCTACCACGTCATTCAGGCTTTCGAGGTGTTGAATATTGAGCGTGCTCAGCACATCGATGCCGGCGGCCAGCACGTCCTCGACATCCTGCCAGCGTTTGGGGTGCCGCGACCCCGGTGCGTTCGAATGCGCCAGTTCGTCCACCAGCAGCAGCCCCGGCCGGCGCGCCAGCGCGGCGTCCAGATCGAACTCGGCCAGGTCGCGCCCACGGTGCGTCACGGTGCGCAGTGGCAGCCGCGCCAGGCCTTCGACGCGGGCGGCGGTGTCGGCGCGGCCATGCGTTTCGACCACGCCGATCACCACGTCCACCCCTTTGGCCACGGCGTCATGGGCCGCTGCCAGCATCGCACAGGTCTTGCCCGCCCCCGCCGACGCGCCAATGTAGATGCGCAGATGCCCTCGGCCCGCGCGCAGTGCGTCGCCGCGCAGGCGGTCGAGCAACTGGTCGGGATCGGGACGGGCAGCGGTCATTTCGCCTTGACGGGGGAAGCGGTGGATGCAAGCAAGGCCAGGTTCAAGGCCAGCACATTGACGCGCGGCTCACCCAGGAAGCCCCATTGTCGCGCGTCCTGATGACTTTCCACCAGTGCGCGGACCGCGCTGGCCGACATGCCGCGCGCCGCCGCCACCCGGCCGACCTGGTAATAGGCGCCCGCCACGCTGATATGCGGATCGAGACCACTGGCCGACGCGGTCACCAGGTCCACCGGCACGGGCAGCGTATTGGACGGATCGGCCGCCTTGAGGGCATCGATGCGGCCCTGGATGGCCGTGATCAATGCGGGATTGGTCGGGCCAAGGTTGGACCCCGACGACGCCGCCGGGTTGTAGGGCGTGGGCGCGGTGGCCGACGGACGGCCCCAGAACAGGCCGGGATCGGTAAAGGATTGGCCGATCAGCGACGAGCCGATCACCTTGCCTTCGTGCCGCACCAGGCTGCCCTGCGCCTGGTCGGGAAACAGCGCGCTGCCGGCGCGGGTCAACAGCCACGGGTAGATCAGGCCGGTGATCACCGACAGCAGCACGAACAGGGTCAGGGCAGGACGCAGAAGTTGGCGCATGGAAATTCCTTAGACGAGATGAAGGGCGACCAGCGCCATGTCGATCAGCTTGATGCCAACGAAGGGTGCAATCAGGCCACCCAGGCCGTACACCAGCAGATTGCGGCGCAGCAGGGCGTTGGCGCCCACCGCGCGATACGCCACGCCGCGCAGGGCGAGCGGAATCAGCGCCACGATGATGACGGCGTTGAAGATCACGGCCGACAAAATGGCGGACGACGGGCTGGCCAGTCCCATGACGTTGAGCGCGCTCAGTTGCGGATAGGTGGCGACGAACGCGGCCGGAATGATTGCAAAGAACTTGGCCACGTCGTTGGCGGTCGAGAACGTCGTCAGCGCACCCCGGGTCATCAGCAACTGCTTGCCGGTCTCAACGATTTCCAGAAGCTTGGTCGGGTTCGAATCCAGGTCGACCATGTTGCCCGCCTCTTTTGCGGCCTGCGTGCCCGTGTTCATCGCGACCGCCACGTCGGCCTGGGCCAGCGCCGGCGCATCGTTGGTGCCGTCGCCCGTCATCGCCACCAGGCGGCCTTCGGACTGATAGTCGCGGATCAGCTTGAGCTTGGCCTCGGGTGTCGCTTCGGCCAGGAAGTCATCCACACCGGCTTCGGCGGCAATGGCGGCCGCGGTCAGCCGGTTGTCACCCGTGATCATCACCGTCTTGATGCCCATGCGGCGCAGCTCGGCGAAGCGTTCCTTGATGCCGCCCTTCACGATGTCCTTGAGTTCCACCATGCCCTTGACCTCGCGGCCATCGGTCACGACCAGCGGCGTGCTGCCGTTGCGCGCGGCAGCGTCCACCGCAGCCTGCACGTCGGCAGGGAAGGTCCCGCCCAGCGCCTCGATATGCTGGCGCACGGCCTGCGACGAGCCCTTGCGGATCTGGCGTGCACCGCCCTCCCCGGCCAGGTCGATGCCGCTCATGCGGGTCTGCGCGGTGAACGGCACGAAGGTCGCCGACAGAGAAGCCATGTCGCGTTCGCGGACGTTGAAGCGCTGCTTGGCGAGCACGGCAATGCTGCGGCCTTCGGGCGTTTCGTCGGCAAGCGATGCCAGTTGCGCCAGGTCGGCCAGCGCCTGTTCAGATACACCAGCGGCCGGCACAAAGGCAGACGCCTGCCGGTTGCCCAGCGTGATGGTGCCGGTCTTGTCGAGCAGCAGCACGTCCACATCGCCGGCGGCTTCGACCGCGCGGCCCGATGTGGCGATCACATTGGCCTGCATCATGCGGCTCATGCCAGCCACGCCGATGGCCGACAGCAGCCCGCCAATAGTTGTCGGAATCAAGCAAACCAGCAGCGACACCAGTGCGGTGATCGTCACGACAGCCCCTGCACCCGAGGACGCCACCGCGTAATACGAGAAAGGCAGCAAGGTGACCGTGACGACGAGGAAGACCAGCGTCAACGCCACCAGCAGAATCGTCAGCGCGATCTCGTTGGGCGTCTTCTGGCGCTTGGCGTTTTCGACCATGGCGATCATGCGGTCCAGGAAGGCTTCGCCCGGATTGACCGCGACGCGCACGATCAACCAGTCGGACAGCACGCGGGTGCCGCCCGTTACCGCCGAGAAATCACCCCCCGATTCGCGGATCACCGGCGCCGACTCGCCCGTGATCGCGCTTTCATCGACCGAGGCCACGCCGTCCAGCACCTCGCCATCGACCGGCACCAGGTCGCCGGCTTGCACCAGCACCAGGTCGCCCTTGCGCAGGTCGGTGGAGGGCACGTCGCGCCAGCCACCGGCACGATCGGGCCGCGCCAGCTTCTTGGCCACGGTACTTTGTTTGAGCCCGCGCAGCGATGCCGCCTGCGCCTTGCTGCGCCCTTCGGCCATGGCTTCGGCAAAGTTGGCGAACAGCACGGTGAACCACAGCCAGGCGGTGATGGCGAGGATGAACCCGGCCGGTGCTTCGCCCTGGCCAAACAGCGCCTGCAGCCACAACGCGGTTGTCAGCAGGCTGCCGACGTAGACCACGAACATGACCGGATTGCGCCACTGCACGCGGGGGTCGAGCTTGATGAACGCGGCCTTGACCGCGCCGGCGGCCAGCACCGGATCCCAGAGGGAAAAAGAATGTCGTGTCATGGAAGTCTCGGGTTCCTCAGTGGCCGGGATAGAGCATGAGGTGTTCGACGATCGGCCCGAGGGCGAGCGCCGGAACGAAATTGAGCAGGCCGATCAGCACCACGGTGCCCACCAGCAGCGTCACGAACAGGGGGCCGTGGGTAGGCAAGGTGCCTGCCGTGACGGGCACGCGTTTCTTGGCGGCCAGCGACCCTGCCAGCGCAAGCACGGCAACGATGACGGCAAAGCGCCCGAACCACATCGCCACGCCCTGCAGTGTGTTGTAGAACGGCGTGTTGGCCGACAGTCCGGCGAACGCGCTGCCGTTGTTGTTGGCGCCCGAGGTCAGCGCATACAGCATCTCGGAAAAGCCATGTGGCCCCGGATTGGCCAGGCCGGCCAGACCCTCCGGATGCACGCCGGCCAATGCGGTGCCGGCCAGCGTCAGGATCGGCGCGGCCAGCAGCGCGATCGCGGCCATCTTCATCTCGAAGGGCTCGATCTTCTTGCCCAGGTATTCCGGCGTGCGGCCTATCATCAGCCCCGCCAGGAACACGGCGACCAGCGCGACCACCAACATGCCGTACAGGCCCGTGCCGACACCACCGAACACCACCTCACCCAGCTGCATCAGCACCATCGGCCCCATGCCACCAAGCGGCGTGAACGAGTCATGCATGGCATTGACCGCACCACACGAGGCCGCCGTCGTCACCGTCGCAAACAGCGCGGATGCACCGATGCCGAAGCGTGTTTCCTTGCCTTCCATATTGCCGCCCGACTGGCTCATGCCATGGGCCTGGTCGACGCCCAGCGCGGCGATCAGCGGATTGCCCTGCTGCTCGGAAGCGATGGTGCCCGTGGCCACGATCAGGAAGATCAAGGTCATGGCGGCAAGCAGGGCCCCCGCCTGGCGAAGGTCACCGACCAACTTGCCGAACATGACGCACAAGGCCGTCGGGATCAGAAAGATGGACAGCATCTGCAAGAGGTTGGTCAACGCCGTGGGGTTCTCGAAGGGGTGCGCCGAATTGGCATTGAAGAAACCGCCCCCATTGGTCCCCAGCATCTTGATGGCTTCCTGCGACGCGACGGGCCCCATGGCAATCGACTGCATGGCATCGGCACCGCCTTGCAGTGTCGTGACGGGCAGGTAGGCATCCAGGTTCTGCACCACGCCCTGGCTGGTCAGGAACAGCGCAAACGCGATCGACAGCGGCAGCAGCACATAGAGCGTGACGCGGGTCAGGTCGACCCAGGCGTTGCCCAGCGACGCGCTGGACCGCGCGGCAAGGCCACGAATGAACGCGAAGACCACGGCAATGCCGGTCGCGGCGGACAGGAAGTTCTGCACGGTCAGCGCCAGCATCTGGGTCAGGTAGCTCATCGTGGCTTCGCCCGAATAGCCCTGCCAGTTGGTGTTGCTGGCAAAGCTGATGGCGGTGTTGAACGCCGAGTCGGCACTGACGGCTGGCAAGCCTTGCGGGTTCAGCGGCAAGGACAGCTGGAACCGCTGCAGGCCGTACACCACCAGCACGCCGATCAGGTTGAAGACCAGCAGCGCCAGGGCGTAGGTCTTCCAGCCCATGCCCTGCGCGACGTCGACGCCGGCCAGACGGAACAGGCCGCGTTCCATGCGGGCGCCGCGTGACAGTGGCGCCGGAAAGCGCCCGTCGGCCACGCGTGTCAGCCACAGTCCCAAGGGCCACGCAGCCACGAACAGGACCCCAAGAAACACGGCCAGCAGCATCCAGGACTGGCCGGTGACCAAGGACCCGATCGTTGTGGTCGTCAACGAGTTGGTTGCGAAAGTCATCAAAAGTCCTCCGCGCGGAACAGGGCCACCAGCAGGTAGATGAACAGGCCCGCGGCAAGCACGCCGCTCACGATCATCAGCACGTTCATGGACGTCCTTCGGTGCGGACGCCCAGCCGGTCGCATAGCGCGACAAGGCCCAGCGCGAGGCCGAACAGGCCTGCTGTCAGGGCCAGAAAAATCAGATCCATACATGCCTCATACCGATGTCTTGACGAGGCCTCCAGCGTAGGCACATGCACGTCAAATCGGTGTAGAAAGCCGGGCAGGACGTATCAAGAAAGCGTAAAGACGCGCCGTCTTGACAGCTTTTTTGCACGCGAGTCCCTACTGTGTCGTCAGCCCGGGCACTGGTTCCCGGCGCACCGACCACAAGGATGTTTTCGATGATGACCCGACCCGCACTGCTTGCGTGTCTGCTGGGCAGCCTGGGCGCGAACGCCGCTGCGCAGTCCCCTGACACCGGTTTTTTGCCCAAAGTTGCCACGTTTGCCAACGAGGTGACCGTGACCGCAAATGTGGCGCTGGCCAATGAATACCGCTACCGCGGCATCGGCCAGACCAATGGCCGTCCGGCACTGCAAGGCGGCTTCGACCTGTTGCATGCCAGCGGCTTCTATGTCGGCAACTGGAACAGCAACATCAGCTGGCTGGCGGACTCAAACCCCGACGTCTCGTCGTCACTGGAAATGGACTTCTACGGCGGCTACAAGACCACGACCGGACCGGTCGCCTGGGATGTGGGGGTGCTGCAATATGCCTACCCGGGCAGCCGCCCGGACGGCTTCACGTCGCCGGACACGACCGAGGTCTATGCCAGCGTTGGCGCGGGGCCCGTGGTGTTCAAGTACTCGCATGCGCTGACCAATCTGTTCGGCTTTGCCGACACCCGGAACAGTGGCTATGCGGATCTGACCGGAACGATGGATACGGGTGTATGGGGCGTGACCGCCACCGCCCACGTGGGCCACCAATGGGTGCACAACCTGTCGGCCGCGTCGTACACCGACTGGCGGGTGGGGCTGTCGAAAGACCTGGGAGCAAGCACGGTGCTGTCGGCCGGGTGGCTCGACACGAATGCGGACCGCGGCGTGTATACGAACACGCGCGGCCGCTATCTGGGAAAGGGAATGGTCCTGGTCAGCCTGACCAGGACGTTCTGACCGGAAGCTCAGAACCCCGCGGCTGCGCCGTCGCGGCGCGGATCGCTGGCGGCGACATAGCCTTGAGTGGCCGGATCGCCCATCTTCCAGATGAACTGCCCTGCGCCAAAGTCCTGGTAGGAATCATTGATGATCGCCGGGCGATGGCCCCGGGCAGCCAGCCCGGCCACCACGTCGGCCGGCATGGCGCTTTCCAGGTTGATCTCCAGCCCGGCGTTGTAGCGCCAGCGCGGCGCATCGCACGCAGCCTGGGGGTTCTGCTTGTAGTCCAGCATGCGCACCAGGGTCTGCATGTGGCCTTGGGGCTGCATGTTGCCGCCCATCACGCCAAAGCTCATGACCGGCTGGCCGTCTTGCGTCAGGAAGGCCGGGATGATGGTGTGGAAGGGGCGCTTGCCCGGCGCGACCACGTTGGCGCTGGCTGGATCCAGATTGAAGCCGAAGCCGCGGTTCTGCAGGCTGATGCCGAATTCGGGCTCGACGACGCCCGACCCGAAGCCCTGGAAATTGCTCTGGATGAAGCTGACCATCATGCCGCTTTCGTCGGCCGCGGTCAGGTAGATGGTGCCGCCCTTGACGGGATTGCCGAAGCCGAAGTCCTGCGCCTTGTTGCGATCGATGAGCTTAGCGCGCGAAGCCAGATACGCATCGTCCAGCAGATGCGCCGCGGTCACCCGCATGTGGTCCGGGTCGGCCACGAATTCGTACACGTCGGCAAAGGCCAGCTTCATGGCCTCGATCATCAGGTGCTGCGTCTCGGCCGAATCCACGCCGTGTTCGGCCACGTCGAACTGGTCAAGGATGCCGAGCGCGATCAGCGCGGCAATGCCCTGCCCGCTCGGCGGGATTTCGTGCAGCGTATAGCCACGGTAGTCACGCGAGATGGGCGTGACCCAATCGGCGCGATGGTTGGCCAGGTCCTGCTTCGTCAGGGAACCGCCCAACTCTTTCGACAACGCCACCAGCGCGTCGGCAATGTCGCCTTCATAGAAGGACTTGCCCTTGCTGGCCGCAATCGACCGCAACGCGCGCGCCGCAGCCTTGAACTGGAACAGTTCGCCGATATCGGGCGCGCGGCCCCACGGCATGAACGCCTGGGCAAAGCCTGGCTGGCCCTTGAGCTCCGCGGCGCCGGCCGCCCACTTCTGGCGCACCACGGGCGGCACCAGGTAGCCCCGTTCGGCGATCTCGATGGCAGGCGCCATCAGGTCCGCGAACGGCAGCTTGCCAAACCGTTCGCTCAGCGCCATCCAGGCGCTGACCGCGCCCGGCACCGTTACGGAATCGATGCCGCGCTTGGGCGGCGTCGTCTGGCCGTCGCCATACTTCTTCGAAAAATACTCTGGCGTCCACGCCTGGGGCGAGCGGCCCGACGCATTCAGTCCATGCAATTCCTTGCCGTCCCACAAGATGCAGAACGCATCCGACCCCAGGCCGTTGCTGACCGGCTCGAGCAACGTCATGCAGGCCGCCGTGGCGATCGCGGCGTCGACCGCATTGCCGCCGGCAGCCAGCATGCGCAGACCGGCCTGCGACGCCATCGGGTGCGACGTCGAGACCACGTTACGGGCGAACACCGGAATGCGCGCCGAGGGATACGGATTGGAAAAGTTGAATTGCATGGTGAGCTTCCGATTTATTGCGCAGTAATGCCGAATGCCTTCAGGTCGCGACCCCACTGGGTCAGTTCGGTGTCGATCTTCTGGCGCATCTGTGCCGGCGTGTTGGTCGAGGGCTCCACGCCCTGCGCGGCCAGCATGGCCTGCACGTCAGGCTTGGCCACGGCCTTCTTCACCTCGGCGGCCAGCCGCTCGACGATCGCGGGGTCGGTGCCACCGGTCGTGAACACGGCATACCAGGTCGAAAATTCATAGCCCGGCACGCCCGCTTCAGCGATGGTCGGAATGTTCGGCAGCGACTTCACCCGTTCCTTGGTGGTCACCGCCAGGATCTTGGTCTGGCCGGTCTTGGCCGACTGCAGTGCCGGCGGAATGCCCGAAAACGTCATCTGCACCTGGCCGCCGCTGACGTCAGTCAGGGCCTGCGAGTTGCCGCGATACGGCACGTGCACGATGTTGACGTTGGCCTGCTTGGCGAACAGCGCGCCCGCCAGATGCAGCGTCGACCCATTGCCCGACGATGCGTAGTTCAGCGTGCCCGGATCCTTGCGGGCCAGCGCCACCAATTCCTTCACGCTGTTGGCAGGCACGCCGGCATTGACCAGCAGCACGTTGCCCGACTCGGCCACCAGCGACACGGGCGCCAGGTCCTTGCGCGGATCGAAGCTCAGCTTGCTGGCGAGCAACGGGGCCACGGTGTTGCTGCCGGTCGAACCGAGCAGCAGCGTGTAGCCATTGGGCTGCGCCTTGGCCACCACGTCGGCGGCGATCAGGCCGCCTGCACCGGCGCGGTTTTCCACCACGATGGTCTGGCCCATGCTCTGCTGCATCTCCTTGGCGATGATGCGCGCGATCACATCGTTGCCGCCGCCGGCTGCAAAGCCGACCACCATCTTCAGGGGCTGCGACGGGTAGGCGTCAGCCGCAATGGCCTGGACGCCCCAGGTGGTGGTAGCAAGGACCGCCAGGCCCAGCAGCGAGCGGCGGGTAAAGGACAGGGGAGACAGGGTCGACATCATGGTGTTTCTTCCTTGGCGATTCGTCGCTCGATGGCAGGTTGGCTGGCGGACGGCGGGACCGCAGTCCCAGGTGCCTTCCGACGTCATGATCTGGATTGTGCGAGCCGTTTTCACCAAAGGAAAGCGAATATTGCTTTAGAGTAACGAAAGGAAAACTTTCAACAGATTTCCGTTTTGGTGCATGTCATACAAGGGAGCCCCATGTCCAGCATCCGTCTCTTCCGGACCTTCCTGGCTGTTGCGGCTGAAGGATCGTTTACCGGTGCGGCCCATCGGGTCGCCCTGACCCAGGCCGCTGTCGGACTGCAGATGCGCACACTGGAAGACGACCTCAAACGCAAACTTTTCACGCGCGAAGGAAAAGTTGTCGTTCTCAACGACCATGGCCGGGCCCTGCTTCCGCTCGCGCGCCAGATGATCAGCCTGTACGGCCAGATGCTCGAAAACCCCGATGCGCCCGAACCCATGAGCGGGACCGTGCATCTGGGCGCCATCGTGTCGGCCCTGCCCCGGCTGCTTCGGGCGACCTTGTCATTGAAGCAACGGCATCCGGGGCTGGACCTGCACGTGTCCGCCGCCAAATCGGCCGAACTCGTCGCGCAGGTGGACGCCGGCAAACTGGACTGCGCCGTTCTGGTGCGCGACCCGGGTCAGAGCCAGCCGACCCTGGTATGGCAGTCGCTGTATGCGGAACCCATGGCCCTGATCGCGCCGCCCGACTCCCGCGAAACCAACATCAAGGTGCTGCTCGAACACTATCCCTTCATCCGGTTTGACCGGCAGGAGCAGACCGGGCAACTGGTTGAACGCACCCTGCGCCGGCTACGGGTCCGGCCCAGCGAATTCCTGGAACTCAATTCATTGGAAGCCATTGCCGACCTGGTCCGCTCGTCGCTGGGGGTGTCCATCCTGCCCCTGCCACGGGCCAGCGCCTGGCACCAGGATCCGCGCCTGCGGGTGCTGGCCATTCCGGCGGCGACCGAGGCGCGGCAGATCGCACTGGTCCGGTGGCGTGACGCGGCAAAGTCGGCGGTGATCCAGGCCGTCGGGCGGGAACTCATGGCGCAGGACATGGCGTGACTGTTCAGCATCGGGAACAGTGATTGCGAAGCATCCCTGAACCACGCCGTTGCAGTGTTTGCGCAAGCCGGCTGGCGACCACCAGGAGTCACGCATGTCCGACCGCCAGCCCCCGCTGCCAGCAGAACCGCTCCACGTCGTCACCGACGGCGCGCCGGTGCGGCTGTCAGTGGTCGAGGAACAGGTCACCGTCAGTGCGACACAACACGAGACCGGCGCGGTCCGCGTGCGCAAAGTCGTTCATGAGGACTTTGTCGATGTGCCCGTCACCCTGCGTAGCGAACATGTCGATGTCCGCCACGTACCCGAGAACCGCCGCGTAGACAGCGAGTACGGTCCCCGCCAGGTTGGCGACACGTGGATCGTGCCCGTCTTCGAATACGTCCCCGTCACCGAGATGCGCCTTATGTTGAAAGAGGAGGTCCACATCACGCGCCGCAACGTCGAAAAAGAGGTAATCCATACCGTACCGGTCCGCAAGGACACATTAATCGTGGAACGCCGGCACGGGCCTGCGGGCGAGTGGGTTCCTGAACCCCCTCTTCCAAGCACGCCGGAGACACGCTGATACTCGCGCCATCACACATGCCGTGGCAAAGCCGCGGCCATACACAAAAAGGTGAACTCATGACTCAAACCGTTATCGGTACATTCGACAACACGACCGACGCCGACGACGCCGTACGCGATCTCGTCGACGCCGGCATCTCGCGCACTGCGATCCAGCTGCACTCGCAAGAGACAGGGACCACGCCTGCCGAGGAGGGCACGACTCATGTATCGGGCGATCATGAGCATGCGCAGCACGGCTTCTTTGCGCGCATCGAGCACTTCTTTTCCAACCTCGTCGGCGACAACGACCGCCCGGCCGAATTCAGCCATTATCACGAGGCCATTCGCCGCGGCGGCGCCTTGGTGTCGGTGGAAGTGAGCGACGACGATGACTTCGACAGGGTCAAGCGCGTGCTTGATGACGCGGGCGCAGTCGATATTGATGAGCGTGCGGCGCAATGGCAGAGCACCGGCTACACACCCTATCGTGTCGGCGGGACGGATGAGTCCACGGTCAGCACCACCGGCGGACACCTTGGTGAAGGCACCCAGGGTGCCAGCCAGGACATGCCCGCCGGGCGGGCGATGGCGGCGGGTCAGACGCTCAGTTCCACCGAAACCTCCACGGGCGGGCGCACGGTGAGTTCGTCCCAGGCCAACCTGGATCCGATGCTGGAACGCGATGCGCCATCCACCCTGCAGCCTGGCGCCGGTTCATCGCTGGGACTGGGTGCGGATATGGGATCCACCTCGGGCATCGGATCCACTGCCGGCATGGGCTCGACCAGCGGCATGGGGACTGTCTCGACAACGGGTGCCAGCTCGCCTGCTGGCCTGACATCCGGTGCCCGTTCCGCGTCCGACGACACCGGCACCGGCATCTCGTCCGGCATGGGCATGGGAACCGGCAGCGGCATGGGCAGCGGTTCGGGCGTGGGCGCGAGCACTGGCCTGGGTACCGAAGGGGGGGGGTCCACCACCGCGTCGGGCTTACCGACCACGACGGGCGGCGGCATCGGCACCAACCGCGAGATCGCCTCCACGGTCGATACCGGGACGGGAATGGGCACAACAGGCCTGGGTACCGACATGGGCCCGCTGGATTCCGATCTGGACGATGATCTGGCGTCCGGCCGCAACACCAGCGCCACCGGCGAAGAGGCCTTGCCCGTGATCGAGGAAGAACTGGCCGTCGGCAAGCGGAAGGTGCAGACCGGCGCCTATCGTGTCTACACGCGCACGACCAGTACCCCCGTGACCGAGGACGTCACCCTGCGCGAAGAGCATGCATCAATCGAACGCCGTCCGGTCGATCGTCCGGCGACGGACGCCGACCGCAAGGAAGCCTATGTCGAGGTCAAGGAAACCGACGAAACACCGGTGATTCAGAAAACCGCGCGCGTGGTCGAAGAAGTGGTGGTGGGCAAGGAATCGTCGCAGCGGACCGAGACCATCCACGACACCCTGCGCGGCACCGAAGTGGAAGTCGAGCGTGTGGAAGGCGACGGCAAGAACGACGGCACGCTGAAGACGCCGCGTCCGTAAGGGGACGAGGCAGTGACGACACCGCGGCGTGTGGAGACACGGCGCGGCGTCTGGCCGCGTTGTCAGGTTCACTGAGAGCTGGCAACGCGGCCGAGCGCGGCAAACATGGTCAAATACCTCTTTGGCCTGACCCGCGACCGATATCTCCTGAATGACACTTCCAGACACCGCTGGGCATACCCCCATGATGCAGCAATACCTTCGACTCAAGGCCGAGGCCGGGTCGATGCTGCTGCTCTATCGCATGGGCGATTTCTACGAAATGTTCTACGACGATGCCGTCAAGGCATCGCGCATGCTGAACCTGACACTGACCACGCGCGGCGCATCGAACGGCGTGCCGATCAAGATGTGCGGCATGCCGCATCATTCGGTCGAGCAATACCTGGCGCGGCTGGTCAAGCTGGGGGAGTCGGTGGCGATCTGCGAGCAGATCGGCGATCCGGCCGCATCCAAAGGCCCGGTCGAACGGCGCATCGTGCGCATCGTGACGCCTGGCACCCTGACCGATGATGCCCTGCTGCCGGCCAAGGCCGACCGCGCGATTGCGGCGGTGTGCGTCGGCACGAGCAAGGCCAAGGGCGCCACGGGCCGCTGCGGCGTCGCCTGGCTGAACCTGGCCAGCGGCGAATTCCGGCTGACCGAATGTGTGCTCGGCCAACTGGCCAGCGAGCTGCACCGCATTGCGCCGGCCGAAGTTGTCCTGATCGAGGGCCAGCCGCTGGCCGTCGACTACGTGGCGTCCATCAGCCCCGTGCCGGACTGGCACTTCGAAAGCAGCGGCGCGCGCCAGCAACTGCTCAATCATTTCAAGGTCGATTCGCTGGCGGGCTTCGATGTGGAAGACATGCCCGAGGCCGTGTGTGCCGCGGGCGCCCTGCTCCGTTACGTGTCGCACACGCAATCGCAGGCGCTGGCGCACGTGCAGCAGCTGAGCGCCGACCGCGCCAGCCAATATGTGTTGCTGGACCCGGTCACGCGGCGCAACCTGGAATTGACCGAGACGCTGCGGGGTGAAGAATCCCCCACTTTGTTCTCGGCGCTGGACCACAACAAGACGCCCATGGGCAGCCGCCTGCTGCGCCGCTGGCTGCATCATCCGCTGCGCGACAACGCGACGGTGGCGGCGCGTCAGGAAGCGATCGGCATGCTGCTCGCAGGCGGCGATCCGCGCAGCCTGCAGTCGGCCCTGGCTCCGCTGCCCGACGTGGAACGGATTGCCGCCCGGGTCGCGCTGCGATCGGTGCGCCCGCGCGAACTGGCCAGCCTGCGCGACGCCGTCGCGCTGACCCCGACCCTGCATGCCACGCTGACCGGGTTTGTGTCGGCAGGCGGACAATTGACCGACGGCGTCTCGAAGCTGGCCGAACTGGCCGCGCAGATCGTGATCGATCCCGACATCGGCGCGCTGCTGTCGCGCGCGATCGCCCCCGAGCCCAGCGTCAATGTGCGCGATGGCGGCGTCATTGCCACGGGCTTCGATGCCGACCTGGACGAACTGCGCACGCTGGAGTCGCACACGGGCGACTTCCTGGTGCAGCTGGAGGCGCGCGAACGCGAGCGAACCGGCATCGCCAATTTGCGGGTTGAATTCAACCGGGTGCATGGCTTCTTTATCGAAGTGACACGCGGGCAGACCGACAAGGTGCCCGATGACTACCGCCGCCGGCAGACCCTCAAGAATGCCGAGCGGTACATCACCCCCGAACTGAAGACCTGGGAAGACAAGATCCTGTCGGCGCAGGACCGCGCACTGGCGCGCGAAAAGTGGCTGTTCGAACAGTTGCTGGACCAGATGGCGCCCCACGTGCGGTCACTGACGCAAGTGGCCGCCGCGCTGGCCGAGATTGACGTGCTGGCCTCGCTGGCCGTGCATGCGCGCGACCACGACTGGATCCCGCCGCAGTTGCTGGACACCGCCGACATCGTGATCGAACAAGGCCGCCATCCGGTCGTCGAGCGTGTGATCGAACGCTTCACGCCCAACGATTGCCGGCTGGGGCGCACCCGCCGCATGCTGCTGATCACCGGCCCGAACATGGGCGGCAAGTCGACCTACATGCGCCAGACGGCGCTGATCGTGCTGCTGGCCCGCATCGGCAGTTTCGTGCCGGCGCGGTCGGCCAGCATCGGGCGCATCGACCGGATCTTTACCCGGATCGGCGCCGCCGACGATCTGGCGGGGGGCCGGTCCACCTTCATGATGGAGATGATTGAAGCCGCGGCGATTCTGTCCGCCAGCACCGCCGACAGCCTGGTACTGATGGACGAAATCGGCCGTGGCACGTCGACCTACGACGGCCTGTCGCTGGCGTGGGCGATCGCCCATCAGCTGGTGACACACAACCGTGCGTTGACTCTGTTTGCCACCCACTACTTCGAATTGACCCGCCTGCCGTCGGTGCAGCCCGAGGCCGCCAACGTCCACCTGGCCGCCGCCGAGTCGCACAAAGGCATCGTCTTTCTGCATGAAGTGCGCGACGGCCCGGCCAGCCGCAGCTACGGGATCCAGGTGGCGCAGCGCGCCGGCATACCGTCGGCCGTCGTGCGCATGGCGCGGCGCGAACTGGAAAAGCTCGAGACCCAGGGCGCCCAGGCGCCGCAATTGCCGCTGTTCAGCCTGCCCCCCGACACGTCCGCCAATGACGAGGCGGTCGCCGATGCTGCCGCGGCCGATGCTGTCAAGGACGCGTTGACCGCAATCGATCCTGATGTATTGAGTCCACGAGAGGCCCTGGATGCCCTGTACAGGCTGAAGAGCCTTCTACAATCGGCGTCATGATCCGTTCCCTTCGCGCCTGCTGGCGTCTGTCGTCCCATCCAGCCGCCCTGTCGCGGCGCGGCTTGCTGGCCGCCGCCTGTGCCATTGCCTGCGGCAGCTGGGCCACGCCAGCCAGCGCCGTGACGGAATCGTCATATGCTGCCCGCCGCGGATTCAACTTCGCGGTCATCGGCGATACGCCCGCGGGGTCACGGGATGAAGGCACGGTCGTCAATGTGCTGGCGCAGATCGGCCGCGAAGCCGACCTGATCGTGCATGTGGGCAACCTGAAGTACGACACCGAACGGTGCGACGACGCCACCTACCAGCGGCGGCGCGCCCTGTTCGACGCCAGCCCCGTCCCCTTCGTGTTCGCCCCTGGCAGCAACGATTGGGCGACGTGCGACCGCGACCTGGCCGGCCAGTTTGGTCCGGTGGAACGCCTGAACCGCCTGCGTGAACTGTTTTTCGAGTCGTCGGAATCGATGGGGACGATCAAGGTCGGGCTGCAACGCCTCAGCGATACGGCGCGTTACCGCAGCTACCCCGAAAACGCACGGTGGGAATACGGCGACGTGCTGTTCGTGACTCTGAACATGCCAGGTACGCACAACAACTATCGCACCGGGGCCGGCCGCAACGGCGAGTACGAGGAACGTATCCTGGCGAACGCCTTCTGGCTCAGGCAGGCCTTTTCGACCGCCACCCGGGACAAACGCAAGGCGATCGTGATCGCGTTCGACGCGGACCCGCATTTCGATGGACAGCAGGACCTGGCTGCAAGCGACGGTCGCGACCCCTTCGCCGAATTCAAGATCACCCTGGCGCGTCTGGCAGCCAAGTTTGCGGGCGATGTGCTGATCGTGCATGGCGCGGCGCCCGGCGTGGGCACCCCGCCCAAGCCTGACCATCCGCTCAAGGTCAATGGCAAGCCGCTGGAAAACGTCATGCGCATCAGGGCCTATGGCGTGGGCAGCGCGGCGTTCTGGATCAAGGTGGAAGTCGAGCCGGGCCGCAAGGGCCAGATCCGGGTCGGCAACCGGAACGCGGTGGCCGAGCCGCCGCGCCCCTGACCGCGCCGCGTCCCTGACCGATCAGTGCAGCACGCCCGGATTGCGGCGTGATTCGATCAGCGCGTCCAGCACGTCTTCATCGTCGTCTTCTTCGGCGCCTTCGGCGTGGCCCTGTTCGATTTCTTCGGGGTCAGCCGGGCGCACGCCCAGCAGCTTGATGCGCACCCGCAGCGCCATGCCGGCGTACGGATGGTTGGCGTCCAGCACCACCTTGTCTTCCGACAGATCGGTCACGACAAAGATCAGCGAGTCTTCGGACAGTTCGTCATCCTCGTCGGCTTCGGTCACGGTCGGGCCGTCGCTCTCGTCGCCTTCCGGGCCCGGCACGCCTTCGAACTGCATGCCGACTTCAAGCGGCTCGGGAAAACGCGAGCGCGGCTCGACCCGCAGCAGGTCGGCATCGTAGTCGCCAAATGCGTCGCTGGGCTCGAGGTGGAAGGTGTCTTCGAAGCCGACCTGCTTGCCCTCGATGGCGTCATCCAGGCGCGGCAACAGGCTGTCCAGCCCGCGATGCAGGAAGCTGACCGGGCCGCCGCTGTCATCCAGCGCTTCGCCATCGGTGTCGGTGATCCAGAATTCCACGGTCACAACCGTGTTTTCGCCGACGGTCAGTGCGGAATCTAGTTTGGAATCGGCCATTTTAGGGACATCCGTAATCTGTACTGGTAATCCATCAGTTTACAGTCTGACGCGGGTCAGATGCCCGTCCGAGCTTGTTACCACCTTGTTATGATCGCGGCCATGAACGCTAACGAATCCACCGCCCTGCTCGCTGGCCTGACACCAGCCCAATTCATGCAACGCCACTGGCAGAAGAAGCCCCTGCTGATCCGCGGCGCCATCCCCGATTTCCGCCCGCCGCTCTCGATTGCCGAGGTCAAACGCCTGGCGCGCCAGGACGAGGTCGAATCGCGCCTGGTGTGGCGCGAAGACGGCCAATGGCAGATGGAATCGGGTCCGTTCGCCCGCTTGCCGCCGGCCAAGGATCCCGAGTGGTCCCTGCTGGTGCAGGGCGTGAACCTGCACAACGACGCGGCGGCCGCGCTCATGCACCGCTTCCGCTTCGTGCCCGACGCCCGGCTGGACGACCTGATGATCAGTATCGCGACCGACGGCGGCGGCGTGGGGCCGCATTTCGACAGCTATGACGTCTTCCTGCTGCAGGCGGTGGGGCAGCGCCGCTGGCGCATCAGCAAGCAGAAGGATCTGAGCCTGGATCCGAACGCGCCGCTGAAGATCCTGGCGAACTTCACGCCGGCCGAAGAATTCGTGCTCAACCCGGGCGACATGCTGTATCTGCCGCCCGCCTACGCCCACGACGGCATTGCCGAGGGCGAGTGCATGACGATCTCGATCGGCTTCCGGTCGCCGTCGATGGCCGAACTGGCGCGCGGCATGCTGGAAGCCGCGGCGGACCAGTTGTCCGACCGGACACCGGCCGCGCTCAAGGGACACTACCGCGACCCGGATCAGCCTGCCGTCGACCAGCCGGGTGCCCTGCCTGAAACGCTGGTAGACGCGGCGCTGGCCGCCGCCGCGGCCGTGCCGCTGGACCGCACCCTGGCCAGCCGCTTTCTGGGCTGCTGGTTGACCGAGCCCAAGCCCGACGTCGTATTCGATGCCGTCGACATGGACACCTTGCCCGATCTGGCCGAAGACTGGCCCGCATCGGGCACACTGACGCTGGACCGCCGGTCCCTGATGATCTATCGCGAGCGCACCGCGTTCATCAATGGCGAAATGATCGACCACCCGGCCAGTGCGGCCTTGCGGCGCCTGGCCGACGAACGCGTGCTGGATTGCGCCGACCCGCTCTGCCGAAAACTGACGGACGCGGAACGCAGCATGCTGACCGACTGGCTGGACGATGGCTGGCTGCATTACGCCGCCACCCCGCCCACGGTCAGCGCATCTGCGGCGTTTCGGAAAACACGTAAACCCTGAGCGGTGAAATGCCCGGCCGGCGTAAGCAAGACGTCATAAAGCCACGGACTCGAAACGCTTTCGCACATTCTTGACCGAACTGATACATAAATTGCTTACGTGAGACTTACTTTTTGCCCTCATCGTGGCAAAAGCTTGACCGGGCTGCTAAAATTTACACTTGTCCAGATCGCGGTTGTAGAGATGAGCCAAAGCACTTGCTCGCTGCGCCGAAGGCCCGGACATCTACCGGAAATAGCGCTATTTCTAGTTCGTTTTTGATCTCCGATCATTACTATAAATTCTAAGGATCTACTATGAAAAAGACTCTGCTCTTGGCATCGATGCTTGCAATCGCCCTGTCGGCTTGCGGCAAGAAAGAAGAAGCTGCTGTTCCTGCTGACACGACCCCGCCTGCAGTGACCACGCCGGCTCCAATGACCCCGACCACCCCGCCAGCAGTTGACCCGGCCGCTCCTGCCGCGCCGATGACACCTGCTGATCCGGCTGCTCCTGCTACCGCTTCCTAAGTAGCACGGGTCGAACACCCGGGCGTTTATCCGATAGGATATCCCCCCATCGCAGGCGAACCCCCGCCGCGCCTGGGTCAGACCACCGGGATACATGCCACGCACTAGCGCGGCATGACAAAAAGCCAGCTTTCGAGCTGGCTTTTTGTCGTCTGGGGCGTGGGCCCTTCCCTAGCCGATCACTTCCCAGTCGAACCCTTCGGACTGGTCGGCGATGCCGATTTCTTCCGGCAGCCAGCCCAGAATCGGCGCGAGCGCCATCTGCGCAAGGATGGGGGCATTGTTCTGTTTGCTCAGATGCGCGGCGTGCACGCGCTTGAGCCGGCTGCGATCCACCGCCTTGAGCACGGCCGCGGCAGCGGCGTTCGACAGATGCCCGAGGCGGCCCGAGATGCGCATTTTCAGCGAATACGGATAGGCGCTTTCTGACAGCAGATCGGGGCAGTGATTGCATTCCAGCACGAGCGCGTCGCAGCCAGACAGCATGCGATGCACGTGCGGGGTGCCCTCTCCCAGATCGGTCAGCACGCCCAGCCGGCGCGCGCCGTCCGTCATCACGAATTGCACCGGTTCACGGGCGTCGTGCGGTACAGGAAAAGGAAGGATCTGCAAGGCGCCGATCCCGAACGGGATGTGGCTGTCGCAGCGGACCACCCACATGCCGTCGGGGATCTTGTGCGCGACCGCGGCATGCGTGCCGGTGGTCAGAAAGACGGGAACGTTGTGCTTGCGGGCCAGCTTGAACACGCCGCCAATGTGGTCGCCGTGTTCGTGCGTGACAAGAATGCCGCTCAGACTGCCGGGCTCCAGGCCTCGAGCCAGCAGGCGCCGCTCGATTTCACGCAGCCCGAAGCCGCAGTCGATCATGATGCGCGTGGTGGTCGCGCCTTCGGTGGCTTCGACAACGAGGGCGTTGCCCTCGCTGCCGCTGCCCAGACTGGTGTATCGCATCAGGCCCCGTCCCGCTCCTGGCGGCCCGTTGCGGACTGCCTGTCCATCACTTCAGTTGATCACCCAGTACGGTCAGAATGCGACGGCCGGTGGCGCTGTTTTCAGGGGCGCCCTGGCTGTTCAACACGGTGACCTGGGTCTGCTCGCCGGCCGAGGCCAGCTTCACGCGGAACTGCGGCCGCGTTTCGGTCGTGTCACGCTTGAAGAGTCGGCTGAAGAAGCCAGGCTTTTCGGTCGTGTTGACCGCATCGGTATCGACGTAGCGAACGAAATAGGTGCCTTCGGCGCGGTTCCGGTCTTCGACCGTGAAGCCGCCGCGATCGAGCGCGAGGCCCACGCGGCGCCAGGCGCGGTCGAACGACTCGTTGACCTGCAGCGCGCCGCTTGGCGTGACCGTCAGCAGACGCGGTGCCTGACCCGGATCATTGACCGGCGCGGCTTGGGCGACGGCGGACTTGGCGCGATCGGTGTCGCTGCCCAGACGGACCATCAGACGGCTCAGGAATTCGGCTTCCAGGCCCGGATCATTCGGACGCGCGGTCCAGATGGTCTGGGTCTTTTCGCTGCCGGTCAGTTCTTCCACCGCGCCGCGATGGCTGATGTAGATTTCGGTACCGCTGCCCGAGCGCTCCAGACGCGTGCGATACATGTCGCGCTCGCCAGTCGACCACAGGCCGTCAAAGACTCTGCCCACCGTGCGGCGGATGAAGTCCTGCGGAATCTTGGCGCGGTTTTCGGCCCAGTCCGTTTCCATCACGCCGGCTTGCGGCGTGTCTTCGCGGATCAGGAAACCGTTGTCCTGCCAGAACTGGCGAACGATCGGGTAGAGCTGTTCAGGTGGACGGTTTTCGACGACCAGCCAGCGCTGGGCGCCGGCGCGTTCCACGCGCATGTCGGACCGGGCCGGCAGCACGGCGGTCGCGGCAGGCGCCGACGGCGCGGGCTTGGTCGTCGAATAGCTCGAGAACGTGGTGCTGGCCGGGCCGGCCGGCAACTGGTAGCGCGTGTCCTGGGGCAACTGCGTCAGGTCGGGCGGTACTTCGAGCTTGGCGTTCTTGTTGGGCTGCGACGCGCTCTTGTAGTCGATCGATTCTTCTTTGCCCAGCAGCTGGTTGACCGTATTGCATCCGGTGACCAGGACACAAAGGGTGAGCAGCATGGGCAATACTGCCATGCGTGGCAGATGGGGTCGAACAGCATTCATTTGGATCGTAACTCCTGAAACCGCCGGCCGATCAAAGGCGTGGCGGGTCGTCCGGTAAGAGAGGTTGGCGCTTGCGCACCGGCGCAGGCGCCAGCGCGGGAAGGCGGTTGTCGTCAAGGGCGCTTGAAGTACAGGGCACTTAGATACGGATGTCCGCCGCCAACAGCGCCTCACGGACAGCGGCATGGTACTGCGAACTGAACTCGACCAGCGGCAGGCGGTAGCCGAGTGCGGAACGTCCCATCTGGGCGAGCGCCCATTTGACGGGGATGGGATTGGGTTCCAGGAACAGGTTCTTGTTCAACAGCGCCAGGCGCTTGTTGATTTCGCGCGCACGGGCGGCATCGCCTGCCAGGGCGGCGGCACACAGTTCCTGCATCAGTCGCGGCGCAACGTTCGCCGTGACGGAAATATTGCCCTTCGCGCCCATCAGGATCAGGGCAGCGGCAGTGGGGTCATCCCCGCTGTAGACGGCAAACGAATCAGGCAGCTGGCTGAGCAGCAAGGCGCCACGGCCGATGTCGCCGGTGGCGTCTTTCAGGCCGATGACGCCGGGCACTTGCGCCAGGCGCAGCGTGGCGTCATGACCCAGGTCCGCGCCGGTGCGACCGGGGACGTTATACAGGATCATGGGCAGATCCACCGCTTCGGCGATCGTCTTGAAATGGCGGTACAGCCCTTCCTGCGTCGGCCGGTTGTAGTACGGCACCACGGACAGGCTGGCGTCGGCGCCGACTTCGGCGGCGTAGCGCGTCAGTTCGATGGCTTCGGCCGTGGAGTTGGCGCCGGCCCCCGCGATGACGGGCGCGCGGCCGGCGACGTGTTCGACCGATAGCCGGATCATTTCGGCGTGTTCATCGACCGAAATGGTGGGCGATTCGCCGGTGGTGCCGACGACCACGAACCCATTGGTGCCTTCGGCCAGGTGCCAGTCGATCAAGGCTTTGTACGCGGCGATGTCGAGCGCGCCATCGGGCGACATGGGCGTGACGATGGCGACAATGCTGCCTGCGATTTGACCTTGGACTGATGCGCCGGGCGCCGTGGCGCGCGCGGAAGGTGCCGAAGAAGTGGGTGACATACGTGGTGGGGTCGGCCAGTTGGCGGAAGACGGAAAATCGTTCAAGTGTACCGGATTAGCGGCATTGCGCGACCGCTGGCCTATCAGGCAATCCCGGTCCCGAAAAGTTCACGGGACGCGTCTACAGGAACAGCTTGATGATCGCATCGCCCACCGCAAGAATCGGCGACACCAGGAAGGTCAGCAGATTGGTCACGAGCAGCACCACCAGGATCACCATGCCATACGGCTCGATCCGCGAATATTGAAAGGCCAGCTTGTCGGGCAGCAGGCTGAACACGATGCGCCCGCCGTCCAGCGGGGGAATGGGCAGCAGATTCAATGCCATCAGCATCAGGTTGACCTGGATGCCCGCCACGGCCATCGCCATGAAAAACTCTTCGGTCATGCTGGTCGCGATCATCAGCTTGAGGCTGACCGCCCAGATGATCGCCATGACCAGGTTGATCCCCGGTCCGGCGGCCGCCACCCACAGCATGTCGCGTTTGGGGCGGCGCAGCCGGCCAAAGTCGACCGGCACGGGCTTGGCCCAGCCGAACAGCAGCCCGCCAAAGCCGAACAGCTTGCTGGTCAGCAGGATCACCGCCGGCACCAGCAGGGTGCCGATCGGATCGATGTGCTTGATGGGATTGAGGGTGACCCGTCCGGCGGCATAGGCGGTGTTGTCGCCGAACATGCGGGCGACGTAACCGTGGGCCGCTTCGTGCAGGGTGATCGCGAAAATCAGCGGGATCGCGTAGATCGCGATCGTTTGAATGACAGATTCCATGCGGCATTGTATGCGGCGGCGCGGCAATGCGCCTCCGCCGGGTGGATCAGTGCCGTTCAGTCAAGAGGCATCGACCCGGATGCCCAGGGACGCCGGATCGCCCCGCCCGATCCGCACCACGACCGGCTGGTCGTCGGTCAGGTCGATGACGGTGGTGGCCTGGTGCGGACAGGCGCCCCCGTCGATCACGGCGGCCAGCTGGCGCTCGTAGCGTTCGCGGATCTGCTCGGCATCGTTCAGCGGCTCGGTTTCGCCATCGGGGATCAGGGTGGTCGAGATCAGCGGTGCCCCCACCTCTTCCAGCAGCGCCAGGGTGATGGCGTTGTCGGGAATGCGGATGCCGATGGTCTTGCGCGAAGGGTGCGACAGGCGGCGCGGCACTTCCTTGGTCGCTTCCAGGATGAAGGTGAAGGGACCGGGGGTGCCGGTCTTGAGCAGGCGGTACTGGCGGTTGTCGACGTGCGCCATGTGGCCGATCTCGGCCAGGTCGCGGCACAGCAGGGTCAGGTGATGGCGATCGTCGACGCCGCGCAGGCGGCGCAGGCCGTCGGCCGCATTCTTGTCATCGAGGTGGGCGACCACCGCGTAGCTGGAGTCGGTCGGAATCGCGACGAGGCCGCCGCTGCTGATGAGCGCGGCCGCCTGCTTGAGCAGCCGGGCCTGCGGATTCTGGGGATGGACGGTAAAGAACTGCGCCATGAGCGGCTTTCCTGGGCAAAAAAGGTGGGACTGTCGGCGTCGGGAAAAAATTCCGGCGCCTGGGTCGGTAACAGAAGGCTGGAACGAACTGCGGGGTCGGGCTGCGGCGCTGGCGCTGGCGTCGCGCGCCGGCGTCGTGCACCGGCCCGACGCGTCCCGTGTCAGCCGGCGGCGGACAGGCTGCGCAGTTCGGCCAACAGCTTGTCGCGCGCCGCGTCACGGGCCTCGGACGTGGCGAACGGACCGCCGCGGGCGACCACGTGACCGTCCAGGCTGACCGTGAAGCCCAGTTCGTCCAACAGCAAGTTCTCTGCCAGGTCGGGCTGGGCCTGCAGATGCTTGATCGCCGCGCCTGCGGTCTGCGCGTCGGCATAGGTGTCCGATAGCAGCAGGGCCTCGCCATCGGCCGCCACGAAACGGAAGCGGAAGGTGCCGTCCGCTTCGCGAAAGCTGACGAATCTGGCCTGCCTGGCCGCTTTCTTCTTGCCGGCCTTGGCGGCGGCGCCGCTGCCGGCCCGCATGGAGCCGAGCCCCACCGCGTCGCGCAGTGTCGCCATCAACGGGCGAGCCAGCTCACGGGCCTTGCGGGCGCCTTCAAGCAGGATGTCGTCGATCTCGTCCGGACGGGCGATCAGCGATTCGTAGCGCTCACGCATCGGTGCGATGTCGCGTTCCAGGCGTTCGAACAGCGCCGCCTTGGCGTCCCCCCACCCCATGCCGCCTTCCAGTTGCTGGCGGAACGCGGCAGCTTCGTCGTCGGACGCAAACGCACGGAAGATGGTGTAGAGCTGGCTGGTCTCGGCGTCTTTGGGCTCGCCGGGCAGGCGCGAATCGGTCACGACGCGGCCGATCGTGTCCTTGAGCAGCTTGCGCCCCCCTTCAAACAGCGGAATGGTGTTGTTGTAGCTCTTGGACATCTTGCGGCCATCGAGCCCGGGCAAGGTGGCCACCGAATCTTCGATCAGGGCTTCTGGAAGCGTGAACAGCTCCTTGCCGTTGCCGTACAGATGACTGAAGCGCTGCGCGATGTCGCGCGCCATTTCGATGTGCTGGATCTGGTCACGGCCCACCGGCACCTTGTGCGCATTGAACATGAGGATGTCGGCCGCCATCAGCACGGGGTACGAAAACAAACCCATGGTGATGCCCGCGTCCGGCTCCAGGTTCTCGGCCACGTTCTGGTCCACCGACGCCTTGTAGGCATGCGCGCGGTTCATCAGGCCCTTGGCCGTGACGCAGGTCAGCAGCCAGCAGAGTTCGGAAATCTCGGGGATGTCGGACTGGCGATAGAACGTGACGCGCTCGGGATCCAGCCCCGCCGCCAGCCACGTTGCGGCAATGGCAAGGCGCGACGACTGCAAGCGCTCCGGCTCGCCGCACTTGATCAGCGCGTGATAGTCGGCAAGAAACAGGAAGGCATCGGCGTCGGGCGCCTTGCTGGCCTCGATTGCCGGGCGGATGGCGCCCACATAGTTGCCAAGGTGAGGAATGCCGGTCGTGGTGACGCCGGTCAGAATGCGGGTTCTCATTATCGGGGGCGGGCGGCGGCTGTAGGACAGACAGCGAGTTTACCGCTACCTGCGAACGCAACCGACGGGTCTGGAGGAAAGAGCGGATGGCGGTCCTGCCCGGCACGAGGTGTTGGCAGCGTCAGCCCAACGCACATCGGCCGCAATGCGCGGCCGATGTGCGTGGAACCGGGGGTCAGCCCGGCAGGGTCGATCAGGCGAGCAGGTTCTGACTCGGGGCGCCGGTCAGGGTGTCTGCACCGTTGACACCGCTGTTGCCATTGCCGCCATTGCCGCCATTGCTGCCGCCATTGTCGCTGCCGCCCGCGGGTGGCGCGTCCGAGGCGTTGCCGCCGTCGTTGCCTGCGGCTGTCGACGACGGGCCGGAAGCGGCGCTGGACGCGCCGCCTGTGGCACTGCGCTTCTTCGCCGGGGCTTTTGTCGCGCTGCTGCGCTTGGCCGACGCGGACTTGCCTGCTGCGCCAGAACCGCCGGCCGAGCCACTCGCGGCATCCCCACTGGGCTTCAGGATGTCAGGCAGGTCCGGCAACCGGGCCGCGGCTTCGTCGGTCGGGCTGCGCGCGGTCTTGGACGAACGGCTGCCGCCCTTGCGGGCGCTGGCCGTCTTGCCGGCGGCGCCGGTCGCGGACTTGCTGGCTGACTTGCCTGCTGTCTTGCTGGCTGTCTTGCTGGCCGAGGCAGTATCCGTCGATGACTTCCTGGCGGCCGATTTCGAGGCGGATTTACCGGCCGACTTACTGGCGGACTTACTGGCGGATTTGCTGGCCGACGAAGTCTTTGCCGACGATTTCTTTGCAGACGACTTGCCGGCCGAAGACTTCTTCGCAGCGGATGCCGACGACCCGGTGTCCGATGATGCAGAAGCCGTCTTGGACGCCGTCGACTTCCTGGCCGACTTGGCGCTGCTCTTCCTGGCCGGGGTACGGGACGCGGATGCATCCGACGCCGAGCTCGCGGCGGAGGACTTCTTGGCCGCCTTCCTGCCCGCCGACTTCTTGCCAGCCGCTTTCTTGCCGGCTGACTTGGTCCCGGCCGACCGTGTTTCCGCAGACGAGTCCGCGGCGGACGCGTTGCCCGCCGACTTCCTGCCAGACGACTTTCCTGCCGCGGACTTCGTGCCGGCAGACTTGCCGGCCGACTTGGTCGATGCCGACTTGGTGGCTGCCGACTTCGTTGCTGTGGTTTTCCCAGCCGACTTCTTTCCGGCTGCCGTCGTTCCGGCCGCCGTCTTCCCAGCCGACTTCTTTCCAGCCGACTTCGTTGCGGCTGACTTCGTGCCCACCGCCGTCCGGCTGGATGCCTTGCCCGCCGACTTGCTCGCTGCCTTTTCGGCCGCGGCGTGTTCCCGATCTTCCGCGGCTTCGATCTGCGCCAGGCGCGTCTCGAAACGGGTCACGGCTTCGGCAAGGATCTCTTCCTTCTGGCGCGTGCGTTCGTTCCCCTCACCCTGCGCGCCCGACTTGGCGCCCGACGATCCGCGCAGCGCCACACGTTGACGGCGGTACAGGTCACGGTATTTGTCGCGCAGCTTGCGGGCACGTTCAAGGTGACCGCGCAGCGCGGATTTGCTGTGGTTCTTGATGTCGCCGCTGCGGCCGGCGTCAAACAGCGCCAGCTCGGGCGCAGTCAGTAATTTTTTTGCATCGTTGCGTTGGTAGGCCATCCGGCATCCCTCCTGTTCAACTGATAGATGAAGGTGTCTCCCGACACGTCCTCAATCTATCAGTCGCCAGCACACGCGCGGTGATTGCGCTCAATGCAAAGGGAGAGCGATCGCAACAAGCGGTGACGCGGCCTTGCGCCGGTCGAGGCACTGCCGCAGCGACGCGATGCACGAACGCCGCGGCGCCTGGCCTCATAATGGCGCATCCTCGTCAACCAAAGATCGCGACCATGCAACAGCTTCAATTCACACTCACCCGCGAGTTCATTCTCCTCTGTGATCTGCTCAAAGCCACGGGCGTGGCCGATTCCGGAGGGATGGGCAAGGCGATGGTGGCCGATGGCCTGGTGAAGGTCGACGGGCAGGTCGAGCTGCGCAAGACCTGCAAGATCCGGGCGGATCAGATCGTCGAATTGGGCGACGTGCGTATCCACGTCCTGCCCATCGAGGCTTAAGAAGCGTAACAGCTGAAGGAACGACGCGTGCTCAGTGCGCCTGCTCCCAGTTCTTCCCGACGCCCGTCTCGGCCAGCAGCGGCACCTTCAGTTCGGCGACGCCGCACATCAACGCAGGCAGCCGCTCGCGCATCACGTCGACCTCGGTTTCCGGCACTTCAACCACCAGTTCATCGTGCACCTGCATGACGATGCGTGAGCGCATGCCGGACTCGTCGAGCCAGTCCTGCACGGCCACCATCGCCAACTTGATCAGGTCGGCCGCCGTGCCCTGCATGGGCGCATTGATGGCAGCGCGTTCGGCGGCCTGACGGCGGGGTCCGCTGCCGCCGTTGATCTCGGGCAGCCACAGGCGGCGGCCAAACACGGTCTCGACATAGCCGCGTTCATGCGCCAGCGCGCGCGTTTCTTCCATATACCGCGCCACCCCCGGATAGCGGGTGAAGTAGCGGTCGATGTAATGCTTGGCCGCGTCGCGCTCGATGCCCAGATTGGCCGCAAGCCCGAATGCACTCATGCCGTAGATCAGGCCGAAGTTGATGACCTTGGCATACCGGCGCTGCTCCGAACTCACTTCTTCGAGCCTGGCCGAAAATATCTCGGACGCCGTCGCGCGGTGGATGTCCTCGCCGGCGGCAAAGGCCTTGAGCAGGCTCTCGTCGCCGGAAATGTGCGCCATGATCCGCAGCTCGATCTGTGAATAGTCGGCCGACACGATCACATTGCCCTCGTCGGCCACGAAGGCCTCGCGCACACGGCGCCCTTCCACCGTGCGCACCGGGATGTTCTGCAGATTGGGGTCGCTCGACGCCAGCCGGCCAGTCACGACCGCGGCCTGCGCATAGCGGGTGTGGACCCGCCGCGTGGCCAGATTCACCATCTTGGGCAGCTTGTCGGTATAGGTGCCCTTGAGCTTGGACAGGCTGCGATAGGTAAGCAGCGCCTTGGGCAAGGGGAAGTCTTCAGCCAGCTTGGACAGCACGTCTTCGTCGGTAGACGGCGCGCCGCTGGCCGTCTTCTTGACGACCGGCAACTTGAGCTTGTCGAACAGGATCTCGCCCAACTGCTTGGGTGAATTCAGGTTGAAGGGCTGGCCCGCCAGCTCATACGCGCGCTGTTCCAGCGTCATCAGTTCCTGGCCGATCACGTGGCTTTGCCGCGCCAGTTCATCGCTGTCGATGCTGACGCCGTTGCGCTCGATCACGGTCAGCACGCGTGACACGGGCATCTCGATCGCGTACACCGTCTTCAGCTTCTCGTCGGCGTCGATCTTGGGGAAGAGGACGTTGTGCAGTTGCAGCGTGAAGTCGGCATCTTCGGCGGCATAGTGCGAGGCGGCGTCGATCGCCACTTCATCAAAGCAGATCTGCTTGGCGCCCTTGCCGCACAGTTCTTCATATTGCACGCCGCTGCGGCCCAGCCAGCGCTGCGCCAGGTCGGCCAGGCCCACTCCGCGGTGCGATTCCAGCACGTAGGCCTGCAGCATGGTGTCGTGCCGGACGCCGCGCAGGCTCACGCCCTCGTTGGCAAACACGTGGGTGTCGTACTTGGCGTTGTGCAGCAGCTTGGGGGCGTCGGCGTTTTCCAGCCAGGGCTTGAGCCGGGCCAGCACCTCGGCCAGGGGCAATTGGTCCGGTACGCCGCCGTAGCGGTGGGTCAGCGGGAAATAGCAGGCCTGACCCGGCGCGGTCGCGATCGAAATGCCGACCAGCCGCGCCTGCATTTCCACCAGGGAATTGGTTTCGGTATCCAGGGCGACCAGTTCGGCCGCCTCGATCCGCGCCAGCCAGGTATCGAACGTCGGCCAGTCCATGACGGTGTCGTACTCGACCGTCTCGGGCGCCGCCGGCAGGTCGGTCTGCACGCGCGAGTCGCCTTCAGGCACCCGCTGCGCATCACCGGTGATCTCGCGCACCCAGGTGCGGAAACCATAACGTTCGTACAAGGTTTCGAGCGTGTCGCGTTCGATCGGGCGCGGGCGCAGCGACTCCAGGTCCGGGATTTCCTTGGCCAGGTCGCAGTCCGTGCGAATCGTGACCAGCTTGCGGGTCAGTTCGAAATTCGGGATGGCCGCGCGCAGATTGTTGCCGGCCACGCCCTTGACGGTATCGGCCTGGCGGATCAATTCCTCAAGCGAGCCATACTGCGTGATCCACTTGGCCGCCGTCTTGGGGCCGACCTTTTCCACGCCGGGGACGTTGTCGACCGTATCGCCGATCAGCATCAGGTAGTCCACGATGCGCTCGGGCGGCACGCCGAACTTGGCGATCACGCCGTTGATGTCGAGCGTTTCGGCGCTCATGGTGTTGACCAGGGTGACGTGGTCGTTCACCAGTTGGGCCATGTCCTTGTCGCCCGTCGACACGATGGACTTGACGCCCTGCTTGGCCGCCATGGTGGTCAGCGTGCCGATCACGTCGTCGGCTTCGACCCCTTCGATGGAGATCACCGGCCAGCCCATGGCGCGTACGGACAGCACGATAGGCTCGACCTGGCGGGCCAGGTCATCGGGCATGGACGCACGGGTCGCCTTGTACTCCGGATACATATCGTCGCGGAAGGTTTTGCCCTTGGCGTCGAAAATGCAGGCGATATAGTCTGCCTTATGATCGTTCAACGCTCGACGCAACATATTGAGCACGCCATACAGGGCGCCGGTCGGCTCGCCCTGCGCGTTGCGCAAGTCGGGAAGGGCATGAAACGCGCGGTACAAGTAACTCGAACCGTCGACCAACAGCAACGTCTTGATCATGATCAAACACACAGAAATTCAAACTAGCGAAGAAAGTCCAGACACCAAAGACCCGCGGGTCGAGGCAAAGAACACACGGCGGATACCGGGGTTGCGCGATGTCGTGAACGCTGAACGCGCCACGGCGACCAAGGCGCGGGAGTCGTGGCATCTGCTGGGGATTATGTCAGAGTTCTTCGAGGCGTCTGAACGGCTGGCCCAGATTCGCCCCGCGGTCAGCATCTTCGGCAGTGCCCGGATCAAGAGCGATTCCCCCCTGTACGAAAAGACCGAAAAGATTGCGCGGCTGTTGTCCGACGCGGGCTTTTCGGTGATCTCCGGCGGCGGGCCGGGCATCATGGAAGCGGCCAACAAGGGCGCCTACGCCGGCGCCAGCCCCAGCGTCGGCCTGAACATCGAACTGCCCTTCGAACAGACCCACAACGCCTGGCAGAACATCAGCCTGTCGTTTCGCCACTTCTTTCCGCGCAAGGTTGCGTTCGTGAAATACGCGTCGGCCTATGTGGTGCTGCCAGGGGGGTTCGGGACGTTGGACGAACTGTTTGAAGCGCTGACCCTGGTGCAGACCACGCAAAGCCGTCGCATGCCCATCATCCTGGTGGGCAGCGAATTCTGGGCAGGCCTGCTGGACTGGATCCGCGCCCAGCCGCTGGCGCAGAAGCTGGTGTCGGTCGGCGACCCGGACCTGCTGCAGGTGATCGACGATCCGCAAGAGATCGTCGATGCCATCTTCGATTTCTACCAGGCCGAAGGTTTCACGCAGTCGCCCGGCGAACGCGAGCGCCTGCTCAATCTCTGAGCCGGGCCCGTGCCCTGGCTCCCCCGGCGCCTTCTGCCTGGTCCCCTGCCCTCACGCCATCAGCCCTGCGGCGCCGCCATCAGTTCCGGCGTGGTCGTGGGCGGGCGGCGCTTTTTGGCCGTCTGCTGCCAGCCGTAGCCGATCTTGAACAGCGTGGGTTCGTCAAACTCGCGCGCCAGTAGCTCCAGTCCCACCGGCTGCGCCGGCGTCGTGGCCCCGACCGGCGTCGCAAAACCCGCCACGACGGTCATGGCCGGAAAGCCGCTGTACGGGCTCAGGCGGTTGTTGCTGCCGGAGTTGGGCGAGCTGCCCACCGCCGTGTTCAGGCCCTGCAGCACCGGGTACACCAGCACGTCGAAGGGCGTGCCGCCGTTGTTGCCCAACGCCTTGGTCACCCGGGTGATGACGACGGTGTCGCGCTCGCCACTGGTGTAGGTCAGGTAGGCCGGCTTGCTTTCCTTGTTCGTGCCGTTGGCGCGATAGCCTTCGAAGCTGTTGACGAAGGTCGGCTCCAGCGTCGACAGCAGGGTCGACACCTCGTCGTAGGACCGCGGGTGCCCGTCCCCCGTGGACGGCCACGACAGCAGATACTCGGTCAGGTTGTCCTTGAATTCGTAGCCCGACAGGCTCGGATAGCCCAGCACCGTGGTGCGGTCGTCGATGTCGATGTCCTGCAGGACGGCGCCCGCTGCAGCCATCTCGGTCAGGGCGGTGTTGAGCGCATCCAGGAAAGGCTGGTTGGCTGCCGTGGCGGCCGGAAACATGCTGCGCACCACGCCGATGCGCGCACCGCGCAAGCCATCGGCCCGCAAAGACGTGGTGTACGTGGTCGGCACCTTGGTCGCCGCCGCATAGGCGCCGGCGTTGGGGAACAGCGGCGCGTTGTAGGTCTTGGCCGCCCGCTGGCCGCTGCCCGCGGATGGGTCAAAGCCCACCATGGCGTCGAGCAGCACGGCGCAGTCTTCCACCGTCCGGCACATGGGGCCGGCGGTGTCCTGCGCGTGGGCGAGCGGCACGATGCCGTCCTGGCTGACCAGGCGCAGGCTGGGCCGGATGCCGATCAGGGCTTCCAGCGCCGACGGCACCCGCACCGACCCGCCGGTGTCGGTGCCCAGGCCGACCATGGCAAAGCTGGCGGCGATGGACGTGCCCGTGCCGGATGACGAACCGCCCGGTCCCTTGGTCGGGTCGTAGGCATTCTTTGCCTGGCCGCCCACGGCCGATCGGCCGACGAAGCCAAACGCGTATTCGTCCAGATTGGCCTTGCCCAGGATGATGGCGCCCGCCGCGCGGATCTTGCGGATCGTGTAGGCGTCGTCGGGCGGCTGATTGTTGGCCAGCGCCAGCGACCCGGCGGTGGTCTTCATGTCGAAGGTGTCGAAGTTGTCTTTGGCCAGTACCGGGACGCAATGCATCGGACCCGTCAGGTTCTGGGTGCCGAAAAAGGCGGCGTCGAGCTTGTCGGCCTCGGCCAGCGCGTTCGGGTTGATCGCGATCACGCTGCGCAGCGCAGGGCTGGCCGGAAAGGCCGCCGTGGGCTCCTTGTCGTAGGCGTTGATGCGGGCGATATAGCCCTGCACCACGTCACGGCACGACAGTTGGCCCTGCTTCATGGCGGCATGCATGCCGGCAATGGTGGCCTCGACCAGCGGGAACGGCGCACGGTTCGGATTGAGCCGGATCACGGTGTCCTGGTCGCTGCCGCCGCACGAGGCAAGAATGGCGCACACGATCGAACTGCTGGCGAACACGCCCAGCGGCCGCAGCTTGATGCTCACAGTCATGGAAGTCCTTGATGATGCGCCGCGAGTCGGCCGAACAGCCTATCCCCCGCCAGCCCTGCATCGAGGACTGCCCGCGGCACAGTGCATCGAGCACGATCCATGCCAAATTTGGCGGATCTTCACTGCGGATGGGCCGACGCAAAGCGATCACGGGCGGCGCCCGCAGGGAACGCTTTGCGGCGGCGTGCTGCGCTCGCGCCAGCCGCCCTGAGCCAGTCGATTGTCAGCCAGACCTCGGTCAGACACTGGCCACACATCCGCGCACCACCGCCGCTCGCCGCCCGCACGATCCGCGTGCCCTCACTCCCTTTATTAGTGCGTCGCGGCGCGCCCGCCACATGCCGCCGGAAGCGTTGCGGCTAGAATGCTGCCAAGCACCGCATTCCGACCTCCTTCACAAGTTATCCATGGCCGTCTTCACCCCCGTCGACGAGGCTGACGCCCGTTCGTTGCTCCAGCGGTTTTCGCTCGGCGAGCTTCGTTCTTTGCGCGGCATCTCATCCGGCATCGAAAATACCAACTATTTCCTGTCGACGACCACGGGCGAATACGTCCTGACGCTGTTCGAGCGGCTGACGCACGCGCAGCTGCCGTTCTACATCGACCTGATGAGCCACCTGGCCGAGCACGACGTGCCGGTGCCGCATCCTCAAGTCACGCACGATGGCACGCGCATTACCGAAGTGCATGGCAAGCCCAGCGCGATCGTGACGCGGCTGCCGGGCCAGTGCCAGATGCAGCCCGGTACGGTGCATAACGCCCTGGTGGGCGCCACCCTGGCGCGCATGCACCTGGCCGGCCAGGACTTTCCGATCGTCCAGCCCAATCTGCTGGGCGTGGAGTGGTGGGCCAGGACAGCGCCCATCGTGGCGCCGCATCTGCCAGCCAACGCCGCCGACATGCTGCGCGACGAAGTCGCCGCGCAAGTGGCGTTCGCGGCCACCGACGCCCCGCGCGGCCTGCCCTGCGGCCCGGCGCATTGCGACCTGTTCCGCGACAATGTCCTGTTTGCAGGCACGCCCGACGCGCCCGAACTGGGCGGCTTCATCGATTTCTATTTTGCCGGCTGCGACACGTGGCTGTTCGACGTGGCCGTCTGCATCAACGATTGGGCCATCACCCACGCCACCGGCGAGATCCGCGCCGACCTGGCTGACGCCTTCCTGGCCGCCTATGCCGCCGAGCGCCCGTTCACCGACGCCGAACGTGCCGCCTGGCCCCTGATGCTGCGCGCCGCGGCGCTGCGTTTCTGGATGTCCCGGCTGTTCGACTTCTACCTGCCCCGTCCGGCTCAGACCTTGACGCCGCACGATCCCACCCATTTCGAGCGCATCCTGCGGCTGCGCCGCGCGCACACTCCCCTGGTCCTGCCCTGATGACATTCGTTTTTGCCGCCACGCCTTCTCGCCTTCAAGGAGACGCGTGATGCAAGCCGCCTCGCTGCCCATGAGCGCCGGCTGGCACTGGGTCCGTGACGGATTCGGCCTGTTCAAGCGCCAGCCCATCGCCATGTTCACCTGGGCACTGACGATCGGCTTTCTGGTGCTGGTCGCCACCATGATCCCGCCCATCGGGCCGCTGCTCTTCGTGACCCTGATGCCGGTGGTCACGGTGATGACGCTGGTGGCCTGCCGCCAGATTCTGGCGGGCAAGGCCGTCATGCCGCTGCGGCTGTTCCTGATCCTGAAGACGCCCGGCCTGGCCAAACGGCTGTTTGGCATGGGCGCCGTGTACGTGGTGATCGTGATGCTGGCGGGCATGGTCGCCTTCCTGCCCTTCATGGACACGCTGCGCGATGCGCTGCAAGGCGTGACCGACGACGATCTGTCGCCCGTGCTGGCCGCGATGCGCACGCCGATCATCCTGTTCGCGATTTTTTATGTGTGCGTGGCCGCGATGTTCTGGCACGCGCCGGTGCTGGTCGCCTGGCACAACCTGAGCCTGCGCAAGGCGCTGTTCTTCTCCGCCGTGGCCTGCTGGCGCAACAAAGGCGCCTTCATCGTCTACGGGCTGGTGTGGTTCGGCGCCGTGGCCGGTCTGGAATTGCTGGGCAGCCTGCTCGAAGGCATCGGCCTGCCCGAGGGCGTGGCGGGCCTGGTGCAGATGCCGCTCAACTTCTTTGCCGCCGCAGTGCTGTATTGCAGCTTCTACCCGGCGTACGAAAGCGTCTTTGGCGAGCCCGACACGCCTGAAGCGCAGCAAATGATTTGACCTGAGTCTAAATAACCCGTATAAAGATAGCGCACGATTTTCAAGTTACGAGTTGCTGTACAAATTGGTGAGCCTGCGGTGGCTGGTCGGTTGAACCCTGGTGGTATGTCCCTTGTGGTCATCCCCCCGCCACCGGAGTCAGGTAATGCTCAGGTTGTCCATTGTCTCTACCCTTGATGGTCTTGCATTCAAGAGCAGTCACCCCACAATGTATTAAGGATTAGAAATAATGGAAACCGGTACCGTCAAATGGTTTAACGACGCCAAGGGCTTTGGATTTATCACGGCTGATGCAGGCGGCGACGATCTGTTTGCACACTTCTCGGAAATCCGCACGGAAGGCTTCAAGTCCCTCCAAGAAAACCAGAAGGTCAGCTTTCAAGTGACCACCGGCCCGAAGGGTCGTCAGGCTTCCAATATCCAGCCTCTGTAATTTCTATTGCAGAAAGCCCCCTACGGGGTTTTTTGGCGATGGGGCAACTTTGTTGCCCCATTTGTCGTTTCCGCGACAAAGCTTCCGCAGTACTCTTAGAGCACACCGCTCGCGCTCCCCATGCTTCGCCTCTTGTCGGGTGCCGATGGCGTCGGATAGCGTCGATCGTGTCGGGTCCCTGTCATGGGGCCCACGCGTAATTTCTTGCATCCTGGCGATGCATCGGAGAATCACATATGGCTAAAGAAGACCTTATTGAAATGGAAGGCGTCGTCGCCGAAGTGCTTCCGTCCACCAGCTTCCGGGTGACCCTGGAAAACGGCATGGAAGTCGCGGCCTACGCCTCGGGCAAGATGCGCAAGCACCGGATCCGTATCCTGGCTGGCGACAAGGTGACGATGGAACTGTCGCCCTATGACCTGACCAAGGGACGCATCAGCTTCCGCCACAAGGACGAGCGTTCGGGTCCCCCGGGCACGCCACGTCCTCCCCGTCGCTAAGCGTTTTGCGTTCCGCGCCTGTAGCGCGGGTAGATCTGCCGCGTGTGTAGTAATTCGCCTGTCGCGCCGTGCTGGTTTATTGTCTGCACGAGCCAGGCCGCAGTAGCTGAATCGTTAGCGTGCGCAGCCAGACGCGCGTTGGCCGACACCGGGGTTTCTTTCCCGGCACGCCGACCGCCGCGACGGCCGCCGCGCTGGGTTCATCCGGCCGTCAGACCGGATCCAGCTTGGCCACGCCAAGCGCAAGGGTCTTTGTGCCCGAGCCACTGAAGTTGATCTGCACCTGGGCATCCAGCCCGGCGCCTTGCAGGCGAACGATCACCCCTTCCCCGAACCGGGGATGCGACACGCTTTGTCCCACCATGTACGTCTTCCCGTTGACCTCGACGCCTGCCGGCGCCGTGCGTCGGCTCGAGTACGTCTCGGCCGCGCCGACGTAGCCGTGCACATCCTTGCCCCGGCTACGGCCCATGCTGACGCCGTCGGCCGATTCGCTGTCGATCCATGCCGATGACCGTCCCCAGGCGGGCGTGCTGTCCATGCCTTTGGCCAGGCCCATCTTGGGCGTGAGCCACTTCAGGGACTCTTCCGGCACTTCGGTCAGGAAACGCGACCGCATGTGGTAGCGGGTCTGGCCGTGCAGCATCCGTGTCTGCGAAAAACTCATGTACAGGCGTTCGCGCGCTCGCGTGATCGCCACATACATCAGGCGGCGTTCTTCTTCCAGTCCGGCGGGTTCAAGGATGCTGTTCTCATGCGGGAACAGGCCCTCTTCCATCCCCGAAATGAACACGGCTTCGAACTCCAGGCCCTTGGCGGCGTGCACCGTCATCAGTTGCACGGCGTCCTGGCCCAGGCTGGCCTGGTTGTCGCCGGCTTCCAGCGCCGCATGCGACAGGAAGGCAGCCAGCGGTGACGGCAGCACCTGTGCGGTCTCGGGCAGGGTCGTGGCCAAGGCGCCCGCATCGTCCGACGCATACCCGTCTTCGGACGCAAAGGCCGCCGCGGCGTTCACCAGTTCGCGCAAGTTCTCGATGCGCTCGGTGCCTTCCTTTTCGGTCTGGTAGTGGGCGATCAGGCCGCTGGCCTCGATCACGTGTTCAACGATTTCATGCAGCGGCAGGTTCTGAGTTTCGAAGCGCATGCGGTCGACCAGCGACGCGAACTGCGCCAGGTTGTTGCCGCCGCGCCCGGCCACGTGTCCCACGGCCGAATACAGGCTGATGGCATGGGTGCGGGCAATGTCGGCCTGCTGTTCCAGCGTGCGCGCGCCGATGCCGCGCGTCGGGAAGTTCACGACGCGCATCCAGGCGGTGTCTTCGTGCGGATTTTCCATCAGCCGCAGGTAGGCCAGCGCGTGCTTAATTTCCTGGCGTTCAAAAAAGCGCAGGCCGCCGTACACCTTGTAGGGCACCTGGGCGGAGAACAGCGCATGTTCCAGCACGCGCGACTGGGCGTTGCTGCGGTACAGGATGGCGATCTGGCTGCGCAGGCGCCCGTCGTTGACGAGCGAGCGGATCTCTTCGACCACCCACTGCGCTTCCTGCTGGTCGGACATTGCCTCGTACACCCGGATCGGTTCGCCGTGGCCGCGATCGGTCCACAGATTCTTGCCGAGCCGGCCCGAGTTGTTGCGGATCAGCGTGTTGGCCGCGTCCAGGATGTGCCCATACGACCGGTAGTTCTGTTCCAGCCGGATCACCTGGTCGGCCGCAAAGTCGCGTTCGAATTCGGCCATGTTGCCGACGTTGGCGCCGCGGAAGGCATAGATGGACTGGTCATCGTCGCCTACGGCAAAGACGGCGCCACCGCCGCCCGCCAGCAATTTCAGCCAGCGGTACTGCAGGCGGTTCGTATCCTGGAATTCGTCGACCAGGATGTGGCGGAAACGGTGCTGGTAGTGCTCGCGGATCGGGGCGTTGCGCGACAGCAGCTCGTAGCTGCGCAGCAGCAGTTCCGAAAAGTCGACCACGCCTTCGCGCTGGCACTGCGCGTCGTACATGCCGTACAGCTCGACCAGCTGGCGGTTGAAGTTGTCGTTGGCTTCGACGTCGGTGTGGCGCAGGCCCTCTTCCTTGGACCCGTTGATGAACTGCTGCACCTGGCGCGGCGGGAATTTTTCGTCGTCGATGCCGGCGCCCTTGAGCATCCGCTTGATCGACGACAGCTGGTCGGCGGTGTCCAGGATCTGGAAGGTCTGCGGCAGGCCGGCGTCGCGGTGATGCGCCCGGAGCATGCGGTTGCAGAGCCCGTGGAAGGTGCCGATCCACATGCCGCGGGTATTGATGGGCAGCATGGACGTCATCCGCGTCAGCATCTCGCGGGCCGCCTTGTTCGTGAAGGTGACCGCCATCAGGCCGTGCGGGCTGACCTGCCCTGTCTGGATGAGCCAGGCCATGCGCGTCGTCAATACACGCGTCTTGCCGCTGCCCGCGCCGGCCAGCACCAGGGCATGGCGAGGCTCGAGGGTGACGGCGGCAAGCTGGGGGGGATTGAGATTGTCGAGCAAGGACATTGGCAGTCTTTCACAAAACGGAATAGCGGCAGGCAGTCTAGCACTTACCCCACCCCTGCCTCGGCGCTACACCCCCATGTAGCGCGTCCACAGGCTGCGATCGGCGGCCAGGTCGGGCGATGACCCCGTCCACACAACGTTGCCCCGCTCCAGGATCACATGCCGGTCAGCAAATTCCACCAGCCGTTCCACGTACTTGTCGACGATCAGCGTGGTCTGGCCGGCGGCCTTCAGTTGCGTCAGGCAGCGCCAGATCTCGTCGCGGATGACCGGGGCCAGGCCTTCGGTCGCCTCGTCCAGGATCAGCAGGCGCGGATTGGTGGACAGCGCCCGGCCGATCGCCAGCATCTGCTGTTCGCCGCCCGACAGCTGGTTGCCCAGGTTCTGGGCGCGTTCCTTCAAGCGGGGAAACAGGCCGTAGATGCGGTCCAGCGTCCATTCGTCCTTGCGGCCGTTGCGGTTGTCGGCAAAAGCCACCAGGTGTTCCCGCACGCTCAGGTTAGGGAAGCACTGGCGGCCTTCGGGCACGATGGCCATGCCCAGCCGCGCAATGGCGTCGGGCCGCATGCCCCGTGTCGACTTGCCGGTAAAGTGGATGTCGCCGCCCTGCGGGGCGAGCGAGCCCACCAGGGTCTTGATCGTCGTGCTCTTGCCCATGCCGTTGCGACCAAGCAGGGTGACGACCTCGCCTTCGCGGATGTCGAAATCGATGCCGAACAGCACCTGGCTGGCGCCGTAGCCGGCTTCCAGGCCGCGGCAGGACAACAATGCGTTGGCGGTCATGCGTGCGCCTCCGTGCCCAGGTAGACCCGTTGGACTTCGGGGTTGGATTTGATGGCGGCGGGGGTGCCCGACGTGAGCACCTTGCCGTAGACCAGCACCGTCACGCGGTCGGCCAGCTGGAACACCGCGTCCATATCGTGTTCGATCAGCAGAATGGCCATGTCGGTACGCAGGCTGCGGATCAGATCGATCATGCGGGCGGATTCATCCTGCCCCATGCCTGCCATGGGCTCGTCCAGCAACAGCAATTTGGGCCGCGCCGCCAGCGCCAGCGCCACGTCCAGCTTGCGCTGCCCACCGTGCGGCAAGGCGCCGGCGATGTGGTCGAACTCGTGCTGCAGGCCGACCCGTTCGGCCAGGCCCATGGCGGTGTCGAGCAGTTGGCGGTCGTGTTCACGGTTGCCCATGAAACGGAAGCTGGACCCGCTGTGCGCCTGCGCGGCCAGCAGCAGGTTGTCGCGCACCGACGCGTCGCGAAAGATGCTGGTGACCTGAAAGCAGCGCGACAGGCCGGCGCGCACGCGCTGGTTGGAACGCAGGCGGGTGAGGTCGACGCCGTCCAGTTCCAGGCGGCCCGCATCGACCGGCAGCAGGCCAGAGATCAGGTTGACCAGCGTGGACTTGCCGGCGCCGTTCGGCCCGATCAGGGCGTGCACTTCATTCGGGCCGACATCCAGGTCCACATGGTCGGTGGCGGTCAGGCCGCCGAAACGCTTGACCAGGCCCTGGGCTTGAAAGAGGCTCATGGCGTCACCTTGAAAGAACGTTTGGTCCGGACGTCGGCCAGGGCCGCAATGCCGCGCGGTGCAAAGAACACCAGGAAGATCAGCAAGGCGCCCAGCGGCCAGTGCCAGTATTCGGTATAGCCACGGAACAGCTCTTCAAGCGCGATCCACACGCCCGCGCCGATCGGGCCGCCCCAGCGGCGGCCCACGCCGCCCAGCAATACCATCACGATCATGGTGGCCGACTGCGTCCAGTTGATTACCGACGGGCTGACAAAGCTGTTGTGCGTGACCAGCAAGGCGCCCGCCAGGCCGGCCAGTGCGCCGGCAATCACGAAGGCCACCAGCTGGATCGCAAACACCGGGTAGCCCAGCGCCAGCATGCGGGTTTCGTTGTCGCGCGTGCCGACCAGGGCGTGGCCAAAGCGCGAGCGTGTCATCCGGTTCAGCCCCACGAACAGGATGGTGACGATGGCCAGCACGACCCAGTACAGCGTCGCATCATGGGCGCTGTCCAGGCCGAAGCCCAGGGCCGGACGTTGCGGCAGGTTGTAGCCGTCGTCACCGCCATAGGCGTTTACCGAGACCGACACGTAATAGATCATCTGCGCAAAGGCCAGCGTGATCATGATGAAGTAGGCGCCGCGGGTGCGCAGCGATACCAGGCCCACGACCGCCGACACCAGCCCGGCCACGACCGCGGCCGCGCCCCACATCGCCCAGGCCGACGTGAAGCCGGCATCGGACATGGCAACGAGGGTGTAGGCGCCGACGCCGATGAACCCGGCCTGGCCCAGCGCAACCATGCCGCCGTAGCCCAGGATGAAATTCAGGCCCGCCACGGCAAGCATGAAGATCAGGGCGCGGCGCACGAAGCCGACGTAATAGTCCTGGCCCAGCGCGGGCGCGATCCAGGGCAAGGCGATCAGCACGGCAAGCAGCAGCCAGGGGCCGATCTTGAGCAGGCGCGACATGACCGGACGGGTGTCGCGGGGAGCGGCATGGGCGGCGCGCGGCGTGACAGCCGCTGCCGAAGCCGGGGTGGCCACGGGAGGAATGACAGTAGACATGATGCTCCTCAGGCTCGGGCAGGAAAGAGGCCGGCCGGCTTGAACGCCAGCACGCCCGCCATCAGCGCGTAGATCGCGATGCCGGTCAGCGCGGGCGCCAGGTCGGCGGCAATGCTTGGCGGCAAGGTCGCGCGCAGCATGGGCGGCAAAAAGGCCCGTCCGGCAATGTCGACCAGGCCCACCAGCATGCTGGCGATGAACACGCCGCGGATCGACCCGATTCCGCCGATCACGATCACCACCAGCGCAGGAATCAGGATGGCTTCACCCATGCCGATCTCGACCGCTGAAATCGGTCCCATCAGCGCACCGGCCACGGCGGCCAGCGCCGCGCCCAGCAGGAATACCCAGGTAAAGATGCCGCGCACGCGCACGCCCATCAATTCGGCCATCTTGCGGTTGGACGCGCCCGCGCGCACCAGCATGCCGACGCGCGTATGGTTCACCAGCAGATACAGGCCCAGCGCGATCGCCAGGCCCGCGCCGAGGATCACCAGGCGATAGGACGGATACGGCAGGTCGGGCAGGATCTGCACCGGATTGGTCAAGCCGGCCGGCGTGGGCGCCATCAGGGGCGACGGACCCCAGATGGCCTTGACCACGTCATCGGCGATCAGGATCACGCCAAAGGTCGCCATCACCTGCGCCAGGTGGTCGCGGCCATACAGGCGGCGTACCAGCAGCAATTCAAGCAGCAGCGCGACCAGCATCGTGACCGCCACCGCGGCCAGCACCGCGGCAATGAAACTGTTGGTCTGGGTGTGGACCGTCGCGGCCACGTAGCCACCAGCCATGAACAGCGAGCCGTGCGCCAGGTTCATGGTGTCCATGATGCCGAACACCAGCGTCAGGCCGGCCGCAAGCAGGAACAGCATGAAGCCGTACCCCAGGCCGTTGAGCAGTTGCTCGATGACAAATATCGAATCCATAGTGTTCTGTATCCCGGATTGAAGCAGTGCCACGACCGAAGAAGGACGCCGCCGCGAACGCCGCAGCGCCCGTTGCAGAGCCCTTCTTCGGGACGCCCTTTACATCATCTTGCAAGCGTCGTGATACGAGTCCTGGTACTTCTCGAGCACCTTGCCCAGCGTCTTGTTGGTGATGACGCCCTGCGCATCCTTGCCGATCAGGCGGACGTAATAGTCCTGGATCGGATAGTGGTTGTTGCCGTAGGTGTACTTGCCCCGGATCGACGAATAGTTCGCCGCCTTGATCGCCTTGACCAGGGCGGGACGATCGGCCACCTTGCCGCCCACGTCACGCACCGCGCCGTCCATGCCCATGATCACGTCAAAGGCCTGCGCGGCGTAGATCGATGGATAACGCTTGTACTTCTTGCGGAACTCGGCCACGAAGGTCTTGTTGGCCGGCACGTCCAGGTCGTGCGCCCACAGCGCGGTGTTAAACAGGCCCAGCATCGGTTCGCCCACGGCCTGGATGATGTCTTCGTCACCCGAAAACGCCGGCGCGATCAGCGTGATGTCTTTCGACAGGCCGGCCGCCACGAATTGCTTGATGAAGTTGATCCCCATCGCGCCCGGCAGGAAGAAGTAGAGCGAATCGGGCTTGGTGGACCGCAACTGCGCAAGTTCAGCCGAATAATCGAGCTGACCGAGCTTGGTGTAGATCTCGTCGGCCACGGTGCCCGTGTAGCGGCGCTTGAAGCCGGTCAGGCCATCCTTGCCGGCCGGATAGTTCGGCGCGATCAGCACCGTCTTCTTGAAGTTCTTGTCCGACGCGAACTTGCCGGCCGATTCATGCGCGGTGTCGTTCTGATAGGTGCCGAAGAAGTAGGCGTTGCACTGCGCGCCGGCGTACTGGCTCGGGCCGGGGTTGCTCGAAATGTAGGGCACCTTGGCGGCAAACAATGCGGGGCCGACGGCCAGCGCCACGTTCGATCCGGTCGGGCCGGAGAACAGGTCGATCTTGTCGCGCTGAATCCAGCGTTCCACCAGCTGGCGCGCCTGGTCGGGGTTGCCGGCCATGTCGGTCTGCAGGAACTCGGCCGGCTGGCCACCCAGCTTGTTGCCCAGCATTTCGATGGCCAGGTTGAAGCCGTCGCGCTGTTCCGCGCCGGTGGCGGCAAAGGGGCCGGAAATATCGAGCGCAAGGCCGACCTTGACCGGCGCGGCGGTGGCGGCAACGGCGGCCGTGGCCAGGCCCAGGGTCGCGCAAGCCAGGGCCAGACGCTTCATGACGAGTGCGTGTTCGAACATTGCGGGTGCTCCGTAAGGGTGGAAACTGCAAAAAAGGAACAACGAAGACGGGCAGGTTGCAGCAGGCAACGTCAGGCAGCCGTGCCGACCTGAACCCGGCCGTCGACCACCCGGACCGGAAACACCTTGACGGCCTTGGTGACCGGCTCGCTCATCGGCTCGCCCGTGCGGATCGCGAACTTGCCCTGGTGCAAGGGGCACTCGATACAGTCGTCTTCAATGAAGCCGTCCGACAATTTGGTGCGGCCGTGGGTGCACTTGTCGCGCAGGGCGAACAGGTCATCACCGATACGGAACACGGCGATTTCAATGCCATCGGCAACGACCGGCGCAACCTCGCCATCATCGAAATCGGCGGGGGCGCCCACATCGAACCATTCGGTGGCGGCGTCCTGGAAAACTCAGCAGACATGGTGGACTCCGTCATCGATCAGATAGGCGTGGCGAGCAGGGTCTGCACACGGGACGTGTCGAACACGGCGCTCTTGCGCTTGTATTTCCAGCCTTCGCCGGTGCGCACCACGACGTCCTTGTAGACGCCCGCCTGGTACACGAACGACTCGCCATTGCCGCGCGTCTGCACCACGACATAGTTGGACGTCGTCTCGACCGTGTCGGCATCGATCTGCGTGATCTGCATGCCCGAGGTCATGTGGCGGTAGGTGTGTTCCTCGTAGATGTTGGCGTGGCGCAGCGACAGGACGCGGTCGCGCAGCATGCGCTGGCTATCGCAATAGATCACGCCGATCTTCAGGCCCATGTCGGCGTTTTCCTTCGGGATGATTTCGTAGAAGCAGTCCTCGACGAACAACGTCGGCCACGCTTCCAACTGGTCGTTATCGAGCACGCTCACATACCGTTCCTGAAGACTGTGCATCTCGAACCACAACAGCATTTTTTCCATCATTTCGCTCATCTCTCTTTAATAGCCCATCAGCTTCTGGTAACCCACCCAGAAACGGCGGATCAGGCTCTCGGTCACCATGGTGTCCTGCAGGTCCGGCTTGTCGCGCGCCATCGCGATCAGCGAATGGGCGTCGCCGTCGCGCACGGTGCCGCGCTGGACCAGTTCGGTCGCCTCGGTATCTTCCATCGAGATGTAGCCGGCCGGGCCCACCAGGTTGGCCTGCTTGATGCGCAGCGCGCGCATTTCCGGCGTGTCGTCGGTGTAGCCAAAGAAGTGGAAGATCAGCTCGAAGTTGTCCGGCCCCTTGGGCAGCAGCTGGCGAGCGACCAGGGTGTTGTGGATCTGCTGGATCACCAGTTGCGGAAAGATCGGCTGGATGTGGTTGGTCATGTCCTCGTCAAATTCCGAGATCATGCCCAGCACCGAATCGTCTTCCAGCGCGAAGCCTTCATCGAATGACCGGATGGCCTGCGTCTTGTAGGCCGACGACGTGTCGTCTTCGGTCTTGGTGGCCGTGATGATGCTGTGCAGCCCCGTCCTGGCATCGGGGATCGTGCGGGCCTTCATGCCCACGCGGAAGATGTTGAAGGTGGTGTGGAACAGGTGCAGCAGGCTGGCGTGATAGGGATCCTTCACGTTTTCCAGGTATAGCTTCCAGTTGGACTTGGAGTACTGGCGCGTGCAGCCCAGGTATTCGATCGGCTTGTGGAAGACGCGGTCAACAAACGGCCGCATTTCCGGGCCGATGTAGTCGGCCAGGGGCTCGACGATCGGGCTGAAGGTGGCGAACACCAGGCCCTTGTAGCTTTCGACGCGCAACTGGCGCATCGCATGGTCCTTGGGGTTGAAGTCGGCCGGCATGCCGGGGCTGCCGCCCTTCTGCCCACGGCGGAATGGCACGCCTTCCAGATTGCCTTTGGTGTCGTAGCTCCACTGGTGGTAGACACAGGAATGGCTGGACGCATTGCCCCGCGCCTTGCGGCAGACGATCGCGCCGCGGTGCGCGCAGCGGTTGACCCAGGCAGCCAGCTCGCCTTCGGCGGTGCGTGTCACCACCACTGGCGTATCGCCGATGAACGTGCTCTTGAAATCGTTGGGATTCGGAATTTCGGCTTCGAGCGCCAGAAAGCTCCAGGTCGGACCGCGGAAGATCTTTTCCTGTTCCCGCTCAAAGACTTCCTGAGAACTGAACACCTTATAGGGCACGCCCGCACCATCAGCGTGCGGAAAGCGCAGCATGGGGTGTTCGCTGGCGGCCGATAGGCCTGCTTCCTGTACTGCGTCCATATGAACCTCCGGGAATATCGAAAAACCGTGTCGAGCTCATTGTGGGCAGCTACCGGGTGCGGCTCTAGCCGTTTCTGGCAGCATGGCCCCGCCCCTAGCCATTTCTCGCAGCTTTCCGCGTGCGATCGTCGCGCGAAATGGCGCAGTTCTTGCTTTGGCTTGCCATGCAGGATCCCGCCGGATAGGTGGGTCCGCGTTCCCGCGTCAACGCCTGCTGCCGATGGACACCGTATGATTTCCGCCAAGCGCTTCGAACCAATTGCCCTGCGTCAGGCCCGACTGTTCGAGTCCGACGACCTGGATCGGACCCGCGACCAGGTATCGCGCGTCATGCAGCCGCATCGCCTGGTGCCCGGCGCCAGCGGCAGCGTCCGGTCTCACATGGACTTTGTGCGGGTGGGCGGGATCGGCATGGGCGCCCTGGATTTCGGGGCCGCCATGCAGGTGGACACCGGGCATCTCGACGACTACTACCTGCTGATGTTCTGCCTGAGCGGCCATGCCGATGCAAAGGTCGATGGCCAGGCGGTGGCGGTCAATCAGGCCCGCGGCATGATCTGTTCGCCCCGGCGGCCGTTCGCGGCCATGCTGTCGGCCGATTGCGAGCAGTTCATGCTGCGCATCGACCGCGCCACCGTCGCCGCGCACACCGGCGCGTCCCGCCTGGTGTTCGACCGCGAACTGGACCTGGACAGCGCCGCCCTGCAGCCCTGGCTTGCGCAGTTGCGCGCCATGGCGACCTCGCCCGAACTGATTCAGTGCGCCCTGCAGCACCCCAAGATCGCCGTGGAACTGGAACGCCTGTTGATCTGCCTGCTGACGACCGGCCAGCGCTGGTCCGACGAAGCCGACATCGTCACCCCCACCATTGCCCCGCGCTGCGTGCGCAGGGCCGAATCCTTCATTGAAGAACGCGCCGGCGACGCCATCCGCCTGGAAGACATCGCCGCGGCGGCGGACGTGCCGGTGCGCACCCTGCTGGCGGGCTTTCGCCGGTTTCGCGACATCACGCCGATGCAATACCTGCGCGACGTCCGCCTGGGCCAGGCGCGGGACCGCCTGCGCCGCGCCACCCCGGGCAGCAGCGTGTCGGCGGTCGCCCTGGACTGCGGATTTCTGCACCTGGGCCGCTTTGCGCAGGCCTATCAGCAGCGCTTTGGCGAGCCGCCTTCCGAGACGCTGCGCAAGTCCTGTTGACGGCCGGGGGGCGCCGGGGCGTCAATTTGTCCGCGACGGCGTCCTACCTTCTATAATGCCGGGTTGAGCCAGACGCCAGCGATCATCGCCGCGTCGGTCGCCGCTATTTCAGCGCCCCTCTTTTCAGGCCCCCGGACACCATGCAGGAACGCTACGCCCCTACCGAAGTCGAAACCGCCGCTCAACGCCACTGGGAGTCCACCGACGCCTACCTGGCCACCGAACACGCGACGTTGCCCGACGGGACGGAAAAGCCCAAGTTCTACGCCTGCTCGATGCTGCCCTATCCCAGCGGCAAGCTGCACATGGGCCATGTGCGCAACTACACCATCAACGATGCGATGTACCGCCAGCTGCGCATGAAGGGCTACAACGTCCTGATGCCCATGGGCTGGGACGCCTTCGGCATGCCGGCTGAAAACGCCGCCATGAAGTCGCGCGTGCCGCCAGCCAAGTGGACTTACGACAACATTGCCTACATGAAGAAGCAGATGAAGGCGATGGGCCTGGGCATCGACTGGTCGCGCGAACTGGCGGCCTGCGATCCCAAGTACTACAAGTGGAACCAGTGGCTGTTCCTGAAGATGCTGGAAAAGGGCATCGCCTATCGCAAGACGCAAACGGTGAATTGGGACCCGGTCGACCAGACCGTGCTGGCCAACGAACAGGTGATCGACGGCCGCGGCTGGCGGTCGGGCGCGCTGGTCGAAAAGCGCGAGATCCCCGGCTACTACCTGCGCATTACCGACTACGCCGAAGAACTGCTGTCCCAGGTGCGTGACAACCTGACCGGCTGGCCCGAACGTGTCCGCCTGATGCAGGAACACTGGATCGGCAAGAGCGAAGGCACGCGCTTTGCCTTCACCCACGACATCCGCGACGCGTCCGGTCAGCTGATCCAGGACGGGCGCCTGTACGTCTTCACGACACGCGCCGACACGATCATGGGCGTGACCTTCTGCGCCGTCGCGCCCGAGCATCCGCTTGCGACCCACGCCGCGCGCAACAACCCCGAGCTGCAGGCTTTCATCGAAGCCTGCCGCCAGGGCGGCGTGACCGAAGCCGAAATGGCCACGCGCGAAAAGGAAGGCCTGCCCACCGGGCTGACCGTCACGCATCCCCTGACCGGCCAGCCGATCGACGTGTGGGTCGGCAACTACGTGCTCATGAGCTACGGCGACGGCGCCGTGATGGGCGTGCCCGCGCACGACGAACGCGATTTCCTGTTTGCCAAGAAGTACGACCTGCCGATCGCGCAGGTGGTGGCGGCCGAAGGCAAGGACTATTCGACCGACGCCTGGCAGGAATGGTATGGCGACAAGAACGTCATCCGCACCATCAACTCGGGCAAGTACAACGGCCTGGACTACGTGCACGCGGTCGACGCCGTGGCGGCCGACCTGGCGGCCAAGGGCCTGGGCGAAAAGCGCACTACCTTCCGCCTGCGTGACTGGGGCGTGTCGCGGCAGCGTTATTGGGGCACGCCGATCCCGATGATCCACTGCGAGACCTGCGGCACCGTGCCGGTGCCCGAAAAAGACCTGCCGGTCATTTTGCCCGAGCACCTGATCCCCGACGGCAGCGGCAACCCGCTGGCCAAGTGCGAAGAATTCCTGAACGTCGACTGTCCCACCTGCGGCAAGCCGGCGCGCCGCGAGACCGACACGATGGACACCTTCGTGGACTCGTCCTGGTACTTCATGCGCTACACATCGCCGGGCAACGACGACGCGATGGTGGACGCACGCAACGATTACTGGATGCCGATGGACCAGTACATCGGCGGCATCGAACATGCCGTGCTGCACCTGCTGTATGCGCGCTTCTGGACCAAGGTGATGCGCGACCTGGGCCTGGTCAAGTTTGACGAGCCCTTCGTCAAGCTGCTGACGCAAGGCATGGTGCTGAACCATATCTACTCGCGCAAGGGCGCCACGGGCGGCATCGAATACTTCTGGCCCGACGAGGTCGAGAACGTGTACGACGCCAAGGGCGCGATCATTGGCGCGACGCTCAAGAAAGACGGGTCGCCCGTCGACTACGGCGGCGTGGGCACGATGTCCAAATCCAAGAACAATGGCGTCGATCCGCAATCCCTGATCGACACCCAGGGCGCCGACACCGCGCGCCTGTTCGTGATGTTCGCCAGCCCGCCCGAGCAGACCCTGGAATGGTCGGGCGCGGGCGTGGAAGGCTCGCACCGCTTCCTGAAGCGGCTGTGGTCGTTCTGCCATGCCAACGCGGGCCGGGTGGCCGCAGCGCAGGCCGCCGGCGCCATCACCGACTGGACCCCTGCCGACAACGCCGTCAAATCGCTGCGCCGCGACGTGCACGCGCTGCTCAAGCAGGCCGACTACGACTACCAGCGCATCCAGTACAACACCGTGGTGTCGGCCGGCATGAAGCTGCTGAACACCCTGGACGACGCCAAGGTCGACGGCAAGTTCGGCGACGCCGCGCTGGCCGAAGGCCTGCAGATCCTGCTGTCGGTGCTGTATCCCATCGTGCCGCACCTGACCTGGCACGCGTGGCGCGACCTGGGCTTTGCCGACACCCGCGGCGACCTGCTCGACGCGGCCTGGCCCCAGGTGGACGACGCGGCGCTGGTGACCGATGAGGTCGAACTGATGCTGCAGGTCAATGGCAAGCTGCGCGGCGCTTTGAGCGTGCCGAGCGCCGCCGACAAGGCCGCGATCGAAGCGCTGGCCGTGACGCATGACGCCGTGACCCGATTCCTGGAAGGCCGCGCGCCAAAGCGGGTTATCGTCGTGCCGGGCAAACTCGTGAACGTGGTGGGATGATGGACAGTCGCTCGACCTTGCAGGACTCCGGCATTTCGACCGCAGGCATGGCCAACAGCGCCTCGGGCGGCAGGCCCGGCGTGCCTGCGCCCGGCCGCCGGCGTGCGCTGCAGGCCCTGGGCGCCGCCGGCGTCCTGGCCTTTTTGGGCGGCTGTGGCTTTGCCCTGCGTGGCACGGCCGACCTGCCGTTCAAGACGTTGTACGTCAACCTGGAAAACACGTCCGAACTCGGCGCGCAGTTGCGCCGCTACGTGCGCACCACCACCAGCACGGACATCGTCGAAGACCCCAAGGCGGCCGAAGCGCAGTTGCAGGTGCTGTCCGATACCCGCGAGCGCAGCGTGCTGTCGCTCGATGCGTCGGGCCGTGTCCGCGAATTTGAACTGCGCTATCTGTTCACCTTTCGTCTGCACAATGGCAAGGGCTATGAATTCATCCAGCCCACCACCATCATGCTCAAGCGCGACCTGACCTTCAACGATGCGGCCACGCTCGCCAAAGAGTCGGAAGCCAACCTGCTCTACCGCGACATGCAGATGGAAGTCATCCAGCAGCTGCTGCGCCGCATGGCTGCGGCCGAGCCCATTTGAGCGTGCGCGTGCGCCAGGGGCCTGTCGTGCCGATGTCCGTGCCTGCGGAGGCGCTGCGATGGGCATGACCTTGCGTCCGGAGCAGCTGCCGGCGCACCTGGAACGGGCCGGCCAGTCGCTCGAAGCCCTGTACACCGTCACGGGCGATGAACCCCTGCTGGTGATCGAGGCGGGCGACCTGCTGCGCCAGGCGTCCCGCACGGCCGGCTATACCGAGCGCGACACGGTCGTGGCCGACGCCCGCAGCGACTGGAATACCCTGCTCAGCGCCAGCCAGTCGATTTCGCTGTTCGGCGACCGCCGGCTGCTGGAACTGAAGATCCCGACCGGCAAGCCAGGCAAGACAGGTGGCGACGTGATCGCGCGGCTGGCCAAGCAGGCGCCGTCGCAGAAAGGCGACTGCGTCACCGTGGTCATGCTGCCCAAGCTCGATCGCACCACCAAGGCCTCGGCGTGGTTCACAGCGCTGACCACGCACGGCGTGGTGATCGATGTGCCAACCATCGAGCGCCCCGCCCTGCCCGGCTGGATCGGCGAGCGGCTCGGCCGGCAGAAGCAGCGGGCCCGGCCTGACGTGCTGCAGTGGCTGGCCGACCGCGTGGAAGGCAACCTGCTTGCGGCGCACCAGGAAATCCTGAAGCTGGCCCTGCTGTATCCCGAGGGCGACCTGACGCTGGACAACGTGCAGGAAGCGGTGATGAACGTGGCCCGCTACGACGTCTTCAAGCTGCGCGACGCCATGCTGGCTGGCGATGCCCGCCGCGTGGTGCGCATGCTGGAAGGCCTGCGCGCCGAAGGCGAAGCCTTGCCCCTGGTGCTGTGGGCGGTGGGCGAAGAAATCCGCTTGCTGGCGCGCCTTTCCCAGGCCGGCCAGCAAGGCCAGAGCGTTCCGGCACTGATGCGCACGCTGCGCTTCTACGGCAGCCACGAACAGCTGGCCAATCAGGCGCTGCGCCGGGTCCCGGCGCACGCCTGGCCCGCGGCGGTGCGCCATGCGCACGACGTGGACAAGATCATCAAGGGCCTGCGGGTACCCGGACGGCTGTCCGACCCCTGGCACGAAGTCACACGGCTGGCCCTGCGGGTGGCTGCCTCAACCGCGTCACCCGCGTCAACCGTGTAAACCAACACCCGGCGTTTTTCACCATGCAATCGAACGATTTGAACGACACCCTTCAGCGCGTCGGCGAGCAGGCTCGCCGTGCCGCCCGCGCCCTGGCGCGTGCCGACGGCGCCGCCAAGGCCGCTGCGCTGCGCGCCATGGCCCAGGGCCTGCGCACGAACGCTGCCTGGCTGCAGGAAGAAAACCGCAAGGACCTGGACGCCGCGCGCGCCAACCAGCTGGAACCGGCGCTGCTGGACCGGCTGACCTTGTCGGACCGCGCGCTGGACCTGATGGCCACCGGGCTCGAGCAGATCGCCGCCATGCCGGATCCGGTCGGCGAACTGACCGACACCCGCATCCGCCCCAACGGCATGCAAATCGCCCGCATGCGCGTGCCCATCGGCGTGATTGGCATCATCTACGAATCGCGTCCAAACGTGACGATCGACGCCGCGGCCCTGTGCATCAAGTCGGGCAATGCGGCCATTCTGCGGGGCGGCTCGGAAGCCTTCCATTCCAACACTGCCCTGGGCAAGATCGTGCAGGACGGCCTGGCCGCCGCCGGCCTGCCCCTGGACGGCGTGCAGATGGTGCCGACGACCGATCGCGCCGCGGTGGGCATCCTGGTCACCATGACGGAACACGTGGACGTGATCGTTCCGCGCGGTGGCAAAGGCCTGATCCAGCGGCTGTCGCAAGAAGCCCGGGTGCCGATGATCAAGCACCTGGACGGCATCTGCCATGTGTACGTGGACCGGGATGCCGACTTGCGCAAGGCGCACACCATCGCCATCAATGCCAAGACCTACCGCTACGGCATTTGCGGCGCCATGGAAACCCTGCTGGTGCACGAAGCCGTGGCGCCCGCGTTCCTGCCCGAAGTGGCGGCGGCCTTTGCCACCCACGGCGTGCAATTGCGCGGCTGCGAGCGCACCCTTGCGGTCCTGCCCGGCATCGCGGCCGCGACGGCCGAAGATTGGGATACGGAGTACCTGGCGCCGATCCTGGCCGTGCGCGTGGTGGCGTCGCTGGACGATGCCATCGAGCACATTGCCACCCACGGCTCGGGCCACACCGACGCCATCGTCACCGAGCAGATCGGCGCGGCGCGCCGCTTCCAGCGCGAAGTCGATTCCAGTTCGGTCTATGTCAACCTGCCGACCTGCTTTGCCGACGGATTCGAGTATGGTCTGGGCGCGGAAATCGGCATTTCGACCAACAAGCTGCACGCACGGGGACCGGTCGGGCTGGAAGGCCTGACCACGCTCAAGTGGGTGCTGTCCGGCGACGCGCAAACGCGCGGCACGTCGTCTCATTAGTCTCATCAGTCCCATTAGGTCCCATCAGGAAATCGTCATGTTGTGGGTCAAAGCCTTTCACATCCTGTTCGTCGCTTCCTGGTTTGCCGGGCTGTTCTACCTGCCCCGCATCTTTGTGAACCTGGCGCAGGAAACCCAGCCGGCCGTGGTGTCGCGCCTGCTGCTCATGGCGCGCAAGCTGTATCGTTTCACGTCGATCCTGTCGGTGCCTGCCGTGCTGCTTGGGCTGTGGCTCTACCTGGGCTATGGTATCGGGAAGGGTCCCGGCAATGGCTGGATGCACGCCAAGCTGGCGGTGGTCGTGCTCACGATCGGCTATCACCATGCCTGTGGCAGCCTGCTCCGCAAATTCGAAGCCGGCCGCAATGCGCGGTCGCATGTGTTCTACCGCTGGTTCAACGAAGTGCCTGTGCTGTTGCTGCTGGCCGCCGTGATCTTCGTGGTCGTCAAACCTTTCTAATTGGCCTTATTTTGTCCGATACCCCTCCGCGCAAGAAGATTTCCCTGAACCCGGCCGACCGCGCACCGGCCGACGCCTCGCCGCGTCCGGACGACGGCCGCAGCCGCTCCGGTCCCCGCGCGCGGCGCGTGGTCCAGGCGGCGCTGGAAAGCGGCAAGGCCCGCCGACTGGAGCGCGCGGCCGAGCCTGATCGCGGCGAGCGCGGTGAAGGCGCTGCCGGCCGCGATGCTGGCCGCCCTGATCGCTTTCCAGAGCGGTCGTCGGACCGCTCAGATCCCGCAAGTGCCGGCGCAAGATCCCCGTCGGCACGTCCGGCGGCCGCAGGTGGCCGACCCGGCAGCGATCGTCCCTCCGGTGATCGTGGCGACCGTGGCGATCGCGCGTCAGGCGGCCGCCCCGGCGAGGGCCGTTCCGCAGCAGGCCGTTCCGGCTCCGCCAACCCGAACGCGCGCGAGCGCCGTCCGACCTTCCGTTCGACGGAATCCGAGCAGGACCTGAGCGTGGCGGCGCATGAAGGCGACCAGTCGGTCGGCGACACGACCTCGCGCGCGTCCCGTCCCACCATGGACGCCGGCCGGGGCGCGCCCGGCACGCAGCGCGGCGGCTTTCGTCCGCGCAATTCACCGTCGCGCACGCCTGCCGCGCCAGTCACTGCTCAGGCGGAAGCCGTCGCAGCCCGCGCCAAACCCGGTGTCGAGATTTTCCCGGTGTTCGCCCCCTGCCCGCAGGGCCTGGAGGGCGTGCTGGTGGACGAACTGAAAGGCCTCGGCTTTGCCGACGCCTGGGCCGGCCGCGCCGGTGCGCACTTCACGGCCGACTGGACCGAAGTCATGCGGGTCAACCTGCAATCGCGTCTGGCGACCCGCATCCTGGTGCAGGTGAACTACGGCACGGTCCATACCGAAGACGACCTGCTGGAACTGGCGCGCGCCACGCCATGGGAACGCTGGTTCGGCGCCGAGCAGACCTTGCGGGTGGATACGTCGGCCGTCCGCAGCCCCATGAAAAGCCTGCAGTTCTGCAACCTGCGAGCCAAGGACGGCATTTGCGACCGGCTGCGCGATCGCGAGGGCGAGCGCCCCAGCATCGACACGGTGCGCCCCGACGCGCGCGTTCACGTGTTCCTGTCCGAAACCACCGCCACGCTGTACCTCGACACGTCGGGTGAAAGCCTGTTCAAGCGCGGCTGGCGCCTGGACAAGGGCGAAGCGCCGCTGCGTGAAAACCTGGCGGCGGGCCTGCTCGCGCTGTCGGGCTGGCGTATCGACAGCCCTTTGCTCGACCCCTTTTGCGGCAGCGGCACCATCGTGATCGAAGCCGCCCTCAAGGCGCTGAACGTGCCGCCGGGCATCAGCCGCCCCTTCGCGTTCGAACGCCTGCGGGGCCACCAGGAATGGCGGTGGCGCGACCTGAAAGAAGATGCTCGCGCCCACATCCTGCCCAAGCTGCCCATGCAGCTGGCCGGCGCCGACATCGACGAACGCGCCATTGCCGCCGCGCGCGACAACGCTGAACGTGCCGGCCTGACCGAAGACGCCGTCTACTTCGAAGTCGCCGATGCGCGCGACACCTGCCCGCTGGATGAGCAGGTGGGCTGGATCATCACCAATCCGCCCTACGGCGAGCGGCTGGATATCGACACGGACACCCAGCTCTGGACCGAATGGGCGTCGACGCTCAAGCGCGAGTTCGGCGGATGGCAGATGCACATGATCACGAACGACCTGGACCTGCCGAAAAAGCTGCGTCTGAATCCGTCGCGCCGCACGCCGCTGTACAACGGCGCGCTTGAATGCCGCCTGTTCGGCTTCGAGCTGGTCGCGGGCGGCTTTCGCCGCTAGGTTGCCCGACAGTCCATGGACCTGCGTTATCTGTTGAAGATGCTGGCGCTGCCGCCAGGCTGCCTGCTGCTCGTGCTGCTGGTGGCCTGGCTGTTCCGCCGCCGCCTGCCCAGGCTGGCGTCGCTTCTGTTCCTGGGCAGCGTGGCCGCCTTGTGGATGCTGTCGACGCCCTGGTTTGTCGAATGGGGCGGCCGCCGCCTGGAAACCGATGCGCCCCTGCCGGCGGCGGCGTGGCCTGTCCTGGCGGGCCGCGCCGATGCCATCGTCGTGCTGGGCGCCGGCCGGCGCGAGTCCGACCCTGGCTGGGGCAAGGACGTGGCGGGCATCTATAGCACCGAACGCGTGCGTTATGGGGCGCGCATCGCCAAAGCCAGCCAGCTTCCGGTGCTGGTGTCGGGCGGCAAAGTCTGGGAAGACGACAGTCACCCCAGCGAGGCCGACTTGATGGCCGAGGTGTTCGAGCAGGATCATCAGCAGCCGGTGCAATGGCGCGAAGGCGACAGCCGCACGACGCAAGAAAACGCCGAACGCAGCTGGGCCATGCTCGAACCGCAAGGCAAGACCCGCATCGTGCTGGTCACCCAGGCGTGGCACATGCCCCGCGCCCGCAGGCTGTTCCTCCAGCAGGGCTTTACGGTGATCCCGGCGCCCATGGGCTACCTCAGCGCGCCCAACGGCCGGCCATTCCATGGGCTGCTGCCCGACGCCAACTCCTTTTCCAACAGTGTGCTCATCGTTCACGAAGGCCTCGGGGCCTGGCTGTACGCCCACGCACCCGCATTGGCGAGCTCGCGCTAGCCCGCTTCGGCACCGATGTGGCGCAATCGCCGCATGTTTGTGGTGCAAGCGACACAAACCCCCGCATTCTTGACAGGCGCCTGAACCAAGGCTTGCTCTCGTCTAGGGTTTGCCCTAATATAGGGTTATTCCCTAGGTGATTACTCCTAGGCGAAAACCCCAGACGGAGCAATACCATGAACTACGTTCAAGAAAGCAAGTTGACTGACACTCTCGAACGCGAACTGGTCCGCAACGAACTGGCCAACGGATATGCCGCCCCGCAACCTTTCGCATTGGTTAAGAAGGTCGCGATGGCATTCATCTCCACGATGGCTGATTTGAAGTCGATCGCGCGCAAGCAAGACGTGCAGTACGCCAACGGCTAAGCTGTTTCGCTAGCTGTAAAAAAGAGAGGGCGAACCTGTAAAGGTGTCGCCCTTTGTTTTGCCCGCTCGGTTCGTGAGCCCCGGTGCGCTGGCGTCAAGGCGCCTTGCCGGGTGCCCATGCCTGGCGGCTGGCTTTGGCACCCGGCGCCCAGCCAGCGGCCAGTCACCTGACGGCCGCTCAGTTCAGCGTCAGCTCGCCCTTCATGATCGCCCAGTGTCCCGGGAACGAGCAGAAGTAGGCGTATTTTTCGCCCGCCTTGAGCTTGCTGGTGTCGAACGTGACGGAGGTCTTCTCGCCGCCACCGATCACCTTGGTAAAGGCAATCACGCGCGCGTCGCCCGGCTTGACGTAATCCTTGTCCAGCCCGGCCGACATGCCATCGGTCGCAACCTTCTGCATATCTGCCTGGGTGGTCAGCACCCAGTTGTGGCCCATCGACGCCTTGGGCAGCTTGCCCGGGTGCGTCAGGTTGACCGTGAACTGCTTGCAGCTCTTGTCGACTGCAATGGTCTTGGTATTGAACTGCATGGCGTCATTGCCCTGTACCTCGACCGAGCAGGACGCCGCGGCCGAAGCCATACCAGGCGCCGCAAGGGCGCCCATCAATGCGATACCGGCAATAAGGTGTTTCTTCATGGTGATTCACTCTTCCTGGTGTCAAGCAAAGCCCATCATACTTTAGCGGCTTGCGCTACGTAGAACCCCCTTTGGCGCGACCGCGAATTGAGCGCGGCCACCAGGAATTGCATTGTGGCAACCCACCCCGCATGGCTGTTTCGCCATCGGATTGCCATCGTCATTCGTCCAAAGGGAACTCCATGACACCATTGCGCCACGTGGTCATCGCCGCCGCCTTCGCAGGTATTGCCACCAGTGCGTCGGCACAGGACTTCAAGCAGCCCGTCAAGATCGTCGTGCCATTCGCGGCCGGCGGGGCAACCGACCAGCTGGCCCGCCTCCTTGCACCCCGCCTCGCCAAACAGCTGGGCACCCCCATCCAGGTAGAAAACCGGGCAGGCGCAAGCGGCCAGGTCGGCACCGCCGCGGTCAAGTCCGCGGCGGCCGACGGGGCGACCCTGCTGCTGGCACCCGACCACGCCGTGGTCGTGGTCCCGCTCATCTCGCCAACGGCGGGCTACGACGCGATCAAGGACTTCGTCCCGCTCGGCCAGGTGGCCCGCTACCAGTGGGCGCTCAGCGTCCCGGCAAGCAGCCCCGCCCGGAATCTGGCCGGCTATGTCGACTTGCTGCGCGCCAGGCCGCAGGACGCCAATTACGGCATTCCATTGAAAGGCGGCGTGCCCGAAATCATAGGCACGGTCATCGAACGCAAGGCCGGCGTTCCCCTTCAGGCCACGCCCTACAGCGGTTCGTCAGCGGTGTTGCCGCCGCTGGTGGCCGGCGAGATCAGCGCGGGGGTTACCGGCGAGCCGGAAGCGCTGACCCTGTCGCGGGAAGGCAAGGTGCGCATCATCGCCGTGTCAGGCGGCGCCCGGTCGCCTGTCCTTCCCGACGTGCCCACTTTTGAAGAGGCGGGCTTTCCGGGCGTGAATGTCAACAGTTTCCACGCCTTCTACGCGCCCAAGGGGCTGCCGCAGCCGATGGCCCAGGCATTCAATGCAGCCCTGCGCAACGTCCTGAAAGACGACGAGGTCAAGCGCAAGATCAAGGACATGCCCTTGCTGCTGGACCCGACCGATCTGGAAGGCGCCCGGCGTGAACTGGCCGCGTCACAGGCCTTCTGGGAAAAAGCCACCAAAGCAAAAAAATGAGGGCTGGCCGGGTACGTAGTCGCCCCGTTGCGACTTCCGCGCATTGAAGAATCAGAGGGCGAATCGCACTGTTGACGTCCTTTTGCTCACTTCACTGCAAGGAAGACCATGTTTTCGAGACGACACCGGCTGACTACGTTGACGGCAAGCAGCCTGGCCGCCCTGTTCGCCGGCGGGGCGCACGCACAAGAAGGCAAACCCACCCTGAGGATCGTCGTGCCTTATGCCGCAGGCGGCGCCACCGACGCGCTGGCGCGCCTGCTGGCCCCCCGGCTTTCCAGGGAACTGGCGCAGAACGTGGTGGTGGAAAACCGTGCCGGGGCCAGCGGGCAGATCGGCACCGCCGCGGTCAAGGCGGCGGCGCCGGATGGCAACACCTTCTTGCTGTCGATCGACCACGCCGTGGTGGTCGTGCCGCTGATCACGCCCACTGCGGGCTACGACGCCATGAAGGACTTCACCCCGGTCGGCCAGGTTGCCCGCTTCCAGTGGACGTTCGCGGTGCCGGTCACCAGCCCGGCCAAAACGTTGACCGAGTTCGTGGACTACGCGCGCGCGCATCCGCAAGACGCCAATTACGGCGTGCCGCTGCAGGGCGGCGTGCCAGCCATCATCGGTATGGCGATCGACCGCAAGGCGGGCATCCAGCTTCAGCCCGTGCCCTTCAGCGGATCGGCCGCCGTCATGCCGCAACTGATCGGCGGCCAGATCGCGGCGGGGGTGACCGGCGAAGCCGAAGGCGTCGCCATGGCGCGGGGCGGCAAGCTGCGCATCCTGGCCGTCTCGGGCACGTCCCGGTCGGCGCTGTTGCCCGACGTGCCCACCTTCGAAGAACTGGGCTTTTCCGGCGTGAACGTCAACAGCTTCACCGCCTTCTTTGCACCCAAGGGACTGCCTCCGCCCATGGCGGAACGCTTCAACGCGGCCCTGCGCAAGGTGCTGGCCGACGACGCCGTCAAGGCCAGGATCGCCGACATGCCCATGCATCTGGCGCCCACCGACCTGGAAGGCGCCCGGCGCGAACTGACGGCGTCGTATGCGTTCTGGAACGATCCCAGGCGGTCCAGCCCGTAAGCCGCGCGGGCTCGCGCAACACCGCGCACCGCCACGCACGCCGAGCCCTGCCCGCGGCACCGCCCCGCCCCCGGCAGCCACCGACCCGAGGCCACACAGCCAGGGGCCCCAGACGCAACAACGCCCCAAGTCCAGGATGACCTCCTTGACTTGGGGCGTTGACGGGGCCCACTCCCCCGAGCCGGCGGGGACCTTCCCCGCCCTTGCTGCTCAGCGCAGTTGCGACACCGGCGCGGGCGCGGGGGCCGCGGTCGTTTCCGACCAACCGCCACCCAGCGACTTGTACAGCTGCACCAGGTTGTTCAGCCGCTGCAGACGGGCCTGCAACAAGGACTGTTCCGCCGTGAACAGCGTGCGCTGTGCATCCACCAGTTGCAGCAGGCTTTCGATGCCGTTCTGGTAGCGCAGGTCGGACAGTTCCAGGTTGCGCTGCGACGCGCGCACCAGATCTTCGGTGGCCCGGATCTGGTCGTCGTAGGTCGCTTTCGCGTCCAGCGTGTCCGCCACTTCGCGAAACGCCGTCTGGATCGTCTTTTCGTAGTTCGCCACCGAGATATCGCGGCGCACTTCGGCCAGCGTCAGGTTCGCGCGATTACGGCCGTTGTCGAAGATCGGCAATACGATCTGCGGCGCGAAGCTCCATGCCTGCGACCCGCTGCCGAACAGCCCGGACAGCTGGCTGCTGGACGTGCCTGCCGACCCGGTCAACGAAATGCGCGGGAAGAAGTTGGCCCGCGCGGCGCCGATGCTGTAGTTGTTGCCCCGCAGCGTCTGCTCGGCCGACCGGATGTCCGGACGGCGTTCGATCAGGTCCGACGTCAGCCCGACGGGCACGTCCGCCAGGATGTTCTGCTGATACAGCGGCTGGGGCGGCGGCAGGTCGGCCGGCAACGGCTGTCCGATCAGCAGCACCAGCGCGTTGGTCGACTGCGCGCGATTGCGCAGCGCGATGGCCAGGTCGGCGCGCGCCGTCTGCACCAGCGCGTTGGACTGTGCAAACTCCAGTTCCGACGCCGCGCCATTGTCGAAACGCAACTTGATCAGTTCGAGCGAGCGCTGGCGGGCTTCCAGCGTGCGCCCGACGATCACCAGCTGTTCATCGGCGGCGCGTTCGTTCAGGTAGGCATTGGCCACCTGGGCCACCAGGCTGATCTGGGTGGACGCGGCCGCTTCGGCGGTCGACAGGTACTGCGTCAGGGCCGCTTCGCTCAGGTTGCGCACCCGGCCGAACAGATCCAGTTCGAAGGCGGTAACGCCCAGGCCGACCGTGAACTGGCCGCCCGTGGTCGCCTGCCGCAGGATAGACAGGTCGGCCGGCGTGCGGGCACGGGTGCCGGTAGCCTGCGCGTTCAGCGTCGGCAACCGGTCGGCATTGGTGATGCCGTACTGCGCCCGGGCCGCCTCGATATTGAGGATGGCCACGCGCAGGTCGCGGTTGTTCTGCAAGGACAGCTCGACCAGCCGCTGCAGGCGCGGATCGCCAAAGAAATTGCGCCACCCGATGTCGGCGGCGGACGTCTGCCCGGCCGCCGGCGCCGGAGCGCCGTGCGACGCGAAGCTCGCCTCGACGGGCGCCGCGGGGCGCTCATAGGTGGGCGCGAACGAGCACCCTGCCAGCAGGGCCGCCGCGGTCGCGAGCGCGAATACGTGCTTGCTCATATCAATTCCCTTCATGCTTGACGACGGCGCCGTGGGCGGGCGGGGTGTCGTCAATGTTGCCGTTGTCGTGGTGCAGGCTGCCCTGCTTCGTCTTGAACAGACGCAGCGTCACCACGAAGAACACCGGCACGAAGAACACCGCAAGGATGGTCGCCGAGATCATGCCGCCGATCACGCCGGTACCGATGGCGCGCTGGGCGCCCGAGCTGGCGCCGGTGGCAATCGCCAGCGGCAGCACGCCCAGGATGAACGCCAGCGACGTCATCAGAATCGGGCGGAAGCGCAGACGCGAGGCTTCCAGCGTCGACTCGACCAAGCCCTTGCCTTCGGCGTACAGGTCTTTCGCAAACTCCACGATCAGAATCGCGTTCTTTGCCGACAGACCAATGATGGTGATCAGGCCCACCTTGAAGAACACGTCGTTGGGCATGCCCCGCAAGGTCACGGCCAGCACCGCGCCGATCACACCGAGCGGCACCACCAGCATCACCGAGACCGGGATCGACCAGCTTTCATACAGCGCGGCCAGCACCAGGAACACCACCAGCAAGGACAGACCCAGCAGGATAGGCACTTGCGAGCCCGACACACGTTCCTGCAGCGACTGGCCGGTCCATTCGTAGCCGATGCCTGGCGGCAGTTCACCGATCAGCCGTTCCATTTCGGCCATGGCTTCACCGCTGGAATAGCCCGGCTTGGCGTCACCCGAAATCTTGTAGGCGCCGTAGCCGTTGTAACGGACCAGCTGCACCGGGCCACTCTGCCATTCCACCTTGGCAAAGGCCGACAGCGGCACCACGCCACCCGATGTATTGGGCGCGTTCAGCTTCAGGATGTCGTCGGCGGACGTGCGCGAGTACGGCTCGCCCTGGACCACCACCCGCTGCACCCGGCCGTTGTTGGTGAAGTCGTTGACCACCGACGACCCCAGCGTGGTCGACAGCGTCGACGTGATCGCGCCGAAGGTCACGCCCAGGGCGTTGGCCTTGACACGGTCGATCACCAGTTGCAGCTGCGGTGCGTCTTCCAGGCCTTCGACCCGGGCATAGGCCAGGACCGGGCTCTTGGGCACGGCAGCCATCAGCTGGTTACGGGCAGCCAGCAGGCCGTCGTGGCCCAGGCCACCGCGATCCTGCAGGCGCAGCGCGAAACCGGTCGCGTTACCCAGTTCCGTGATCGCGGGCGGCACCACCGAGAAGGCCATGGCGTCCTTGATGCGGCCCATGAATGTGCCCGTGCCACGACCGGCTTCGGCAGCAGCCGATTCCTCCGGTCCGCGTTCCGACCAGTCCTTGAAGGTGGCGAACGAGATCGCCGCGTTCTGACCACGTCCCGAGAAGCTGAAGCCCAGAATCGTGATGATCGAGGCAACCGACGGACGCGACAGGTAGTGCTGCTCGACCTGTTCGACGGCATCGCGGGTCCGGTTGAAGGACGCGCCCGGCGGGGTCTGGATGTCGGTAATCAGATAGCCCTGGTCTTCCGCAGGCAGGAAGGACGACGGCAGGCTGATGAAGGTCCAGACCAGGATCGCGACGATCCCGGCATAGACGATCATGAACAGGCCCGTGCGGCCCAGCATGCGGCCGATCACGTTCTGATAGCCATCGGTGGTGCGGTCGAACTTGCGGTTGAACCAGCCGAAAAAGCCCTTCTTTTCGTCGTGATGGCCCTTCTTGACCGGCTTGAGCAGCGTGGCGCACAAGGCCGGCGTGAGCGACAGCGCCAGGAAACCCGAGAACAGGATGGACGCGGCCATCGACAGCGAAAATTGCTGATAGATCACGCCCACGGAACCGCCCATGAAGGCCAGCGGCAAGAACACGGCCGTCAACACCAGCGTGATACCGACAATGGCGCCGCTGATCTGCGTCATGGCTTTCTTGGTGGCTTCCTTGGGCGACAGGCCCTCGGACGCCATGATCCGCTCGACGTTTTCGACCACCACGATCGCATCGTCCACCAGAATACCGATCGCGAGCACCATCCCGAACATCGTCAATACGTTGATCGAGAACCCGGCCACCAGCATCACCGCGAAGGTGCCCATCAAGGCGATCGGCACGACGATCGACGGGATCAGCGTGTAGCGGATGTTCTGCAGGAAGAGGAACATCACCAGGAACACCAGCACCATGGCTTCAAGCAGGGTGTGGATCACCTTTTCGATCGACACCCGCACGAACGGCGAGGTGTCGTACGGCGTGGCGTACACGTAGTTCTGCGGGAAGCGTGCCGACAGTTCCTTCAGCTTGGCCTGCACGCCATCTGCCGCCGACAGCGCGTTGGCGCCGGGCGACAGCTGCACGGCAATGGCGGCCGTCGGCTTGCCATTCAGGCGCGACGAGAACTGATAGGACTCCGCGCCGATCTCGACACGGGCCACATCGCGCACCCGCACGGTCGAGCCGTCCGGGTTGGCACGCAGGACGATCTCGCTGAATTCCTCGGCGGTGACCAGCTGGCCCTTGACGATGATGGTGCTGCTGATCTGCTGGTTGGGCAGGCTGGGCTGATCACCGATCGCGCCTGCCGTCACCTGGACGTTCTGCGCCGCAATGGCCGCGTTCACGTCACTGGCGCTCAGGTTGTACCCGCGCAGCTTGACCGGGTCGATCCAGACCCGCATCGCGCGTTGCGAGGCGAACAGCTGTGCGCGGCCGATGCCGGGTACGCGCCGGATTTCGCTCAGCACGTTACGCGTCAGGTAGTCGCCGAGCTCGATTACATCGACGTCGCCTTCTTTGGACGACAACGTGACCACCATCAGGAAGTTGGTGCTCGCCTTTTCAACACGGATACCCTGCTGCTGCGCAGACTGCGGCAGGCGCGATTCAACCCGCTTGATCCGGTTCTGGACGTCCACGGCCGCCAGGTCGGGATTGGTGCCCGGGGCGAAGGTCACGTTGATTTCGGCCTGACCGGTCGTGCTGGTCGATTCGAAGTACAGCATGCCGGTGGCGCCGTTCAGCTCATCTTCGATGAGCGAGACGATGCTCTTGTCGACCGTGTCAGCCGATGCGCCCGGATAGATGGCCGACACCGTGATACTTGGCGGGGCCACCGCCGGGTACTGCGAAATCGGCAGGCTGGGGATGGCCAGAATGCCCCCCAGGATGATGAATAACGCGACCACCCAGGCAAAGATCGGCCGGTTGATAAAAAATTGCGACATGTCTGGTGACTCTCTTAGAGAAGCTCAGGACCGGCAAACCGCCAGGCGCCGATCAAGATTTGGTGCCTGGGGCAGCGGCTGGGCTTGCAGCCGGGGTTGCTGCCGGACGGGCGGGCGCAACGCTGCTTGGGGCCGCCGCAGCGCCGGCTTCAGGCTTCCACGGCACCGGCTTGACCTGGGCGCCGGGGCGCAGCTTCTGGAAGCCCGCCACCACGACCACGTCGTTGGCCTGCAGGCCCGAGCTGATCAGCCAGCGATCGCCCAGGGCGGCGCCGGTCTTGACCGGACGCGGCTCGATCTTGCCTTCCGGATTCACCACGAACACCGAGGCTTCGCCCGCCGTGCCGCGCTGGATCGCCTGCTGCGGCACCGTGATCGCGGCTTCGTCCACGCCCTGTTCGACGCGCACGCGCACATACATGCCAGGCAGCAGCACGTTCTGGGGATTCGGGAATTCGGCGCGCAGCGTGACCTGACCGGTGGTCGGATCGACGGTCACGTCGGAAAACAGCAGCTTGCCGGACAGCGCATATTTGGAACCGTCGTCCAGCGACAGATTCACGCGCGCCTGGTTTTCGGCGACGCGCTTGATCTTGCCGCTGGCGAACGCCGCGCGCATTTCGGTCAGCTGGGCCACCGACTGCGTGATGTTGGCGTAAACCGGGTCCAGCCGCTGAATGGTCGCCAGCGGGGTCACTTCGCTCTGGCCGACCAGCGCGCCTTCGGTCACCAGCGCCCGGCCGATGCGGCCGGAAATCGGCGCCTTGACGGTGGCGTAGTCCAGGCTGAGGCGGGCGCGCTCCAGCGCTGCCTTGCTGGCGGACACGGCGGCCTGACCCTGCTTGAAGGCCGCCACGGCGGTGTCGTATTCCTGCTTGCTGACCGCGTTGGCCTTGACCAGGGTTTCATACCGTTCGGCCTGGGCCTTGGTCTGGAACAGGTTGGCCTCGTCGCGTTCGACGTTGGCCTTGGCGCTGTTGTAGTCGGCCTGGAAGGGCGCCGGGTCGATACGGAACAGCAGCTGGCCGGCCTTGACGTCGCTGCCTTCGACAAACGCACGCTGCAGGATCACGCCGGCGACCCGGGCGCGCACCTCGGCAACGCGGGTGGCTTCGATGCGGCCTGGCAGTTCGCTGGTCAGCACTTCGCGCGATGGCGCGATCGTAATCGTCGGCACTTCCATCGGCGGCGGCGCGGCCGCTGCGGGCGCCTCCTTACCTTTACCGCAGGCGGCAAGCGCCAAAACAGCGGCGAGCGACACTGCGCCTAACAGATAGGGTGGGCGTCCGTTGCGTTGCATAGTCTTCCTCTGGCATTGACTGTCCGGGGCCTGAAGGCGACCGGAGGGAACTCTGATGGGGTGGAGCGCGCCTGCTGCAGCGCACCATGCGCGGTTGGCCCGACGCCATGAACACGGCGGGCTAGCGGCTATCGTCGCGCTGCGCATGAGGGTAATCCTCACTAGATAATTGCGGCGTTGCAGCGTACGACCTGCATGGGAGGTGAAGCAGTATACAAACATACATGAATGTTTGTAAGCCTGGGCAGCAAAATATTCTGCACGCAAAGTGCGATCCGAATATTGCAATCCAGCCGGGGATGTGTGCACACGGCGCGGGCCGGACCGGGCTGCGTGGAGCTTTTTGCACTGTACCAAGTTCGTGTTGCAGTGGGCGATTCGTGTAACGATTGCGACGGCGGTAACCAATCCCGTCGCGCTGCCCTGAGGGTGGCGCGTAAGGGCTATAGTCCAGGCCTTGATCGTCGCCCCCGCGACTTTGCCCCGAGGACACCCACCATGCGCCTGGATAATGGACGCGAAAGCAACAACGTCGAAGATCGCCGCAGCGGCGGCGGAGGCGGCTTCATCGGCCGCGGGTCCATCGGTATCGGCACCATTGTCCTGGCCCTCGTGGCCGCCTACTTTGGCGTCGACCCCCGGGTCGTGCTGGACATGGCCGGTGGCGGCCAGACGTCCGTCCAGTCGCCGCAAGGCCCGGCCCAGGCGCCCCCTGCCGACGACGCCCAGGCCCGCTTCGTGTCCATTGTCCTTGCCGATACCGAAGACACCTGGAAAGAGATATTCAAGACGGCCAATGCCAGTTATGTCGATCCCAAGCTGGTGCTGTTTCGCGGTGCAACACAAACCGCCTGCGGGACGGGGCAATCTGCCATGGGTCCGTTCTACTGCCCGGCCGACAGCAAGGTCTATCTGGACATGAGCTTTTTCCAGGACATGCAGACCAAATTGAATGCGCCGGGCGACTTTGCCCGTGCCTACGTGATTGCCCACGAAGTTGGCCATCACGTGCAGAACCTGACCGGGGTGTCCGCCAAGGTCAGCCGCGAGCGCCAGCGCCTGAGCGAAGTCGAAGGCAACCGCCTGTCGGTCCGGGTGGAGCTGCAGGCCGACTGCTATGCCGGCATCTGGGCCAACCACGCCAACCGCACCCGCCACATCCTGGAAGCCGGCGACGTCGAATCCGCGCTGAACGCCGCCACGGCGATCGGCGACGACATGCTGCAGAAGAAATCGCAGGGTCAGGTCGTGCCCGATGCGTTCACCCATGGCAGCTCGGCCCAGCGTGTCCGCTGGTTCAAGCGCGGTCTCGAAAGCGGCGAACCGCAGGCGTGCGACACCTTCGCCGCCCGCCAGCTCTGACCTGACTTGCCGCGCCCGGCCACGCGGCGCGGCAGTCTTGGCATCAGCGATACATGTAGTCGCGGCGGAAGGGATAGGCCTGCCCCGGCGGGCCGTCCAGCTCATCGCCCTTGACGCTGGCCTGCACCTGGCAAAGCACCTGCTGCAACGAAATCCACCCGCGCTCGAACGCCATCGCGCAGCCTGCCAGGTATAGCCGGTAGGCACGCACCGCCTTTGCACCCCGGCTCCCCTCAAGGATCCGGTAGGCGTCGTCGAGCCGCGCTTCCAGGTTGTCGCTCCAGGCCCATAAGGTCCGCGCATAATGCGGCCGCAGGTTTTCCAGATCAACGGCTTCCAGTCCGCCATCGCTCAGCGATTCGAGCACCCTGCTGGCGTGCACCAATTCGCCACCTGGAAATATGTACTTCTCGATGAAATCGCCCATGCCGCTGCCCAGCTGGCTATTGGTCGTACCACCGGCAGTAATCCCGTGATTGAGCACCAGACCGCCCGGCCTGAGCAGGCGGCGGATCTTTGCGAAATAGCTCTTGAGATAAACCTGTCCGACATGTTCGAACATGCCGACCGACGCGATTTTGTCGAAGCTGCGGGATTCATCCAAGTCGCGATAATCGACCAGCAACATCCGCACGCGGCCCGACAGCCCCTTTTCCTCGATCAGCCGGGTCACGTGCGCATACTGATTGCGGGAAAGCGTAATCCCGGTGGCATCCACCCCATAATGCTCCGCCGCCCACAGCAACAGACCGCCCCAACCTGCACCGATATCCAGAAAACGCTCGCCCGGCTTGAGGTCAAGCTTGCGGCAGATGTGATCCAGTTTGGCTTCCTGCGCCTGCGCCAAGGTCATGCCGGATTCGCGGTAATAGGCGCAGGAATACACGCGGCGCGGATCCTGCCATAGCGCGTAAAAGGCTTCGGACAGGTCGTAATGGAATTCGATCTGACGGGCATCGTGCTCGCGGGTATGCCGGATGATCGACACCCCACGCTTGCCGACCGCGGAAAACCAGTTGCGATTGCCGCCGGTGATGGGCGATTCATGCAGCATGCCTGCCGCCGCCGCCATGACGTCACGCATCGTCCCTTCGATGTCGATGCGTCCTTCCACATAGTCGGCGCCCAGTTCGCCGACACGGCCGCGAACCAGGTGGGACAGGGAACGAAGGGTCTTGGTAGTGAAACGGACTTTGGCGCTGTCGGGGCCGAGCCGGCCACCATCGGGAAGAGTGATTTGAACAGGAACAGGCAATGCGGCGAGCTGGCGCTCGGCATGGGATAAAAGCGCGTTCATTCAATGATTCCGAGTAGCTTCGGCCGCCGGGTTCCAGCGAGCCGAGGGGGGAAGGCACTCGACCTGATCAAAGGCGGACCGGAGGTCCTCGTGCCGCGTCGTTGATCAATCTCACTAACAACTTACCGATTATCTTAAGCCTGACACCTTGGCAAATACGTATAAATCCTTGACGCGCTTAGGGGCAAACACAACTCAACGGCAAAGGCTCATCGGCCCGCGTGCCACGCTTTACGCCTCAACCCGCCTTGCGCCTGGGCGTCAAGGTCTCGCGTAAAACCCGTACGGCTGCGTCACCATCCGTCAGCCACGCTTCCTGATCCTGCACCGTGCACTGGACTTGCATGGACCGTTTTGCGAGCAGGCCGATATCGCGTGACTGCTCCACCGGCAGGCGATACACCGTCAGATTATCCAGGCGTTCGAGTTTGGCCCGATGTTTCGCCCACCAGGCGTCAGCCGTGCGGCCATACGCATAGACCACGACTTCATCGGCACGGGAACAGGCTTTCCGCACCCATTTTTCGTCAGGCAGTCCGACCTCAATCCAAAGCTGTATTGCGCCGGTCAGGTCTTTAATCCAGAGATCCGGCTCTTCGTCATTACTCAATCCCTGTCCGAATATCAGATATTCATTTGCGTGAAGGGCGAACGCCAGCAACCGCACCATCATTCTTTCCGAGGTTTCGGAAGGATGCTGGGCCAGCACCAGTGCATGATCGGCATAGTAGTGCCTGTCCATGTCCGCCACTTGCAGGGCTGCCTTATATACCACCGAACCTAGTGCCATAAATCCATTACACAGAGGACCTTCGGCCGATGCGAAAGTCTTAGGGTTGACATACTTTCCGATACTCACGCAGTAATCGACAGGACAAAATATTTTCTTATCGATTGCAATGCTTGAACTTTGCGGCTTAAATACTATCTATTCTGCAGAAACCGGCATGCAGACATTTACGCCCCGGTTTCATGTACTGCTGTTTTGTGCTGCTATTCCGTGCTGCTGTTCATCCTGCGGGTCCATGCAGCTTCAGCCGTGCGATGAACCTGTCAGCGCGTTGTCATATACCCATCACGCTCCGCACTGAATGATTGCTGTCTGCGCCCGGGCGCATCATTCGGCGCATGTTACGCGCGTGTCCACTACATCGGATAAAAATGCCCAAAGAAACCTACCTCGCCTTGCAGGCCCAGATCAAAAGGCTCCAGGACAAGGCAGAGTCCGTCCGCGTCAAGCAACGGCAGCCGGTCATCGCTTCCATCGTCCGCTCGATGCACGATTATTCGATCACGCTCGATGAACTGAAAAACGCGATTGCCAAGGGAGTCCCTACTACCCGCAAAAGCCCGGGTCGTCCCGCCGCAGCCAAGGGCGCGACCAAGCCTGTGCGCCAGGTCGCTCCCAAATACCGTCATCCCGATACCGGTGAAACCTGGACGGGCCGTGGCAAACCGCCGCGCTGGCTGGTTGCCGCAGAAGCATCGGGCGCCGAACGCGACAGCTTCCTGATCAAGGACTGATCCGGTTCCGCCTGCTGTGCACCATCGACGGCAGACGCGTCCAGATCTCGAAAGGCGCACCCTTGGTGCGCCTTTTGTTATGCAAGGCCGCCAACGCAAGGGCTTGAAGCGAGGGCTTGGAGCAAAGGCGCGGCGCTGGCGGATTATGCCATCAAGCCTTCGCAGCACCGTCGTATATATAGGCACCTCTGCCAGGCCCTCGCGACGATCATTCAATGCCGGGCTCACCATGGCTTCAGATGCCGCCAGCAATTACTGCTTTCGGATGAAGCCTTCTTAGTGCAGAGCCAATGCCCCGGGGGCCCACAAGACCGTACTCGGACAAGGGCTTTCCATGCTATATTTACATACATACACGTATGTATATTTGAGCTTCGGGACACCGCAAGGGCCGATCCGGAGCACCGCTGCAGCGCTATCTTCCTGCGCCCGTTTGCAGGAAACGACATGAATCCGCCCCGTCGCATCGGGCGGCAAGGCTTAACGCATGGTACGCAAGACCAAGGAAGAGGCGCTCGAGACACGAGCGCGCATTCTTGCCACGGCTGAACAGATCTTCAGCGAGCAGGGCGTCGCCCATACGTCGCTGCAGGACATCGCGGTGGCCGCCAACGTCACGCGCGGCGCGATCTATTGGCACTTCAAGAACAAGATCGACCTGCTCGATGCGATGGTGCAGCGGGTCAAGACGCCCATGGAAGAAGGCCTGCGCCGCAGTAGCGACGTCAGCACCTCTGACCCGCTGGGGCAGCTGCGCCAAAGCGCGACCGAAACGCTGAATCTGGTCCGTGAAGACCCGAGTGCCCGGCGCGTCTGTGAGATCCTGATTTTCAAATGCGAGTATGTGGCCGAAACCATCGACTTGCAGCGTCGCCATCACGAAGACCGCAATAACTCGCTGGCGCACTACGAAGCGGCGTTCCGCAATGCCATGGCACGTGATCAATTGTCGCAGGCAGTCGACCCCCGACATGCCGCCATTGGATTCCACGCCATGCTGTACGGCATATTGATGGACTGGCTGCTGGCGCCTGAAGAGTTCGACCTGACGGTGGTCGGCACCAATATGGTCGATACCTTTATTGCCGGGCTGAAAACGACGCGGCCAGAATGAGACAAGGCCCGGCAGGATATCCTGTCGGGCCTTTTACTTACCTGCTGCCAACGGCGGCGCCAGGGTCCCGGGTGTCATCACTTGATTAATCGCCCGGGATGGTCTGGATTAACGCCGGTTTTCCATCTCGTAATTGACCTGCCGCACCTGCCCGTTGGTGTCCGGGAAACGATCGAATATCGCCCGCACCAGGTAAGGCATGATTTCAGGCAAGGATCCACCTGCGCCGGTATTTACCGCCGTCGACTCGTAGACCTTCGCATTGTTTTGCGCGGCATCACGAATTTCCACCTTGAGCGACGCGCGTGAGGCGTCCATCGTGGTGGACGACCAGGTCTGGGGATACGGTGCGCCACCAAACGGCACCCCGAAACCGAAGCCACCGCCCCGCCGGCCGCCGAAACCGCCATAGCCGTAACCATACGGCCCCCAGGGCGAATAGAAGGGGTCGTACTGACGCTCGACTCGCACCTGCACGGGTTCAACGCCGTAGGTCATGGTGATCAGGAACCGGGCCTGCGCACCGGGCCTGGCTTCAACGATGCCGACCGGGCTGATGGCCGTGCGCAGCATATCGGCATATTGACGGTATTCCAGGCTGTCCTGCTGATCGGTGGTGGGGGTCAGTTTATAGCTGGCCCCGGGCGCGTCGGCCGGCCACTGCTGGAACGTGGTGACCCGCGCTGGCAACGTCGACGCGCAACCCGCCAATACCAGCACGGCGCCCAGCTTGACCGCCCACCCGGCGCCCCGGCGCAACGACCGCAACGCGGCGCCCGTGTCTGACGAATAATTACATTTGAACATCGACATATTTGCTTCCGGAGAAAAGTCGGGAACGTGTTTTTTACTACTATAGGCTTCTGACCCGGATTATCCTCCCGGGTTCATTGCCTCGGCCAGATACCGTAGGCGGCTGGGTTTACGTGTCCACCGCCCGTACAATCCGACCGTCGCAACTCGCATTCCTGTCCTTCCGACTCCGTCATTTTCTCCGGCCAAGAATTCCTATGCGCACCGATACCCCCGTCACGATCAGCCGTCAGAGTTACCGCCCCTACCCCTTCGAGGTCACGGCGGTGCATCTGGATTTCGACCTGGATCCGGCCAGCACGCTCGTCACGTCGCGCCTGTCCTTGCATCGCAAGGAAGCCAACGCACCCCTGGTGCTCGACGGCGAAGAACTCGAGCTGGTGTCGATCAAGGTCGATGGCGCACTGCTGGACGCGTCGCGCTATGAAGTCGGTGAGCATGGGCTGACGATCCACGGGCTGGGCGAGACGGTGGAACTGGAAATCGCCAACCGCTGCTCGCCCCAGGCGAATTCGACGCTGATGGGTCTGTATGTGTCGAGCGGCGTGTTCTTTACCCAATGCGAGGCGGAAGGCTTTCGCCGCATCACCTATTTCCCGGACCGTCCGGACGTCATGTCGCGCTTTACCGTGACCCTGCGTGCGGCCAAGGCGGAATTTCCGGTGTTGCTGTCCAACGGCAACCTGATCGGCCAGACCGATCTGCCCGATGGCCGCCACGAAGCGCAGTGGGAAGACCCCTTCATGAAGCCGTGCTACCTGTTCGCGCTGGTGGCAGGCAAGCTGACGTGGCGTGAATCGCGCGTCAAGACGCAATCGGGCCGCGAAGTGCTGTTGCAGGTCTATAGCGACCCGGGCAACGAAAACAAGACCCAGTTTGCGCTGGAATCGCTGGAACGCGCGCTGCGTTGGGACGAAACCCGCTTTTCGCTCGAGCTGGACCTTGACCGCTTCATGATCGTGGCGGCGCGCGACTTCAATATGGGCGCGATGGAGAACAAGGGCCTGAACGTGTTCAACGCCGCCTATGTGCTGGCGGACCCGGACAGCGCCACCGACGCCAACTATGGCGCGATCGAGGCCGTGATCGGCCACGAATACTTCCACAACTGGACCGGCAATCGCGTGACCTGCCGCGACTGGTTCCAGCTCAGCCTGAAAGAAGGGCTGACGGTGTTCCGCGACCAGGAATTCACGGCCGACATGATGGCGACCGGACTGGATGACACGGCCGCCGCCAGCGCGCGCACCGTCAAGCGGATCGACGACGTGGTGACCCTGCGCGCCGCGCAGTTTCCGGAAGACGCAGGCCCGATGGCCCACCCCATCCGCCCGGAAAGCTATCAGGAAATCGGCAACTTCTACACGGCCACCGTGTACGAGAAAGGATCCGAAGTCATCCGCATGCAGCAGACGCTGCTTGGCCTCGAAGGCTTCAATGAAGGCCTGGCTGAATATTTCCGCCGCCATGACGGCCAGGCCGTCACCTGCGATGACTTCGTGGCCGCCATGGAATCGGTCTACCAGAAGACCCATCCGGGCCGCGACCTGGGCGTCTTCCGCCGCTGGTACAGCCAGGCCGGCACGCCACGCGTCAAGGTCGACATGAGCTACGACGACGCCACGCGCCGGTGTACCTTGCGCCTGACGCAATCGTGCGCACCAGTGGGTGTCGAGCGCCTGGCCGGCATCGCCGTCAAGCCGCCGCTGCACATTCCGTTCGCCATGGGCCTGCTGGATGCCGAGGGCAAGGCGCTGCCGCTCAAGCTGGCGGGCAGTGACGCCGCCGCGTCCGACAGCTGCCTGCTGGAACTGACGACCGAGACCGCCGAGTGGGTGTTCGAAGACATTCCCAGCCGTCCGGTGCCGTCCTTGCTGCGCGACTTTTCAGCGCCGGTGATCGTGGAATACGACTTCAGCGATGCCGAACTGGCCCTGCTGATGGCGCATGACACGAACGCATTCGCCCGTTGGGAAGCCGGCCAGCAACTGGCCACGCGCCAGATCCTGGCGGCGACCGACGCCGTCCGCGGCGGCCAGCCTGCCAGCCTGTCGGACAGCTTTGTCGAAGCCTGGCGCTCGGTGCTGACCGCAACCGACCTGGATGCCGCCTACCGTGCGCGCGCCCTGGCGCTGCCCGCCGAAAAGACGCTGGCCGAACGCATGACCGAGGTCGACCCGATCGCCCTGGCGACCGCGCGCGACCATCTGCGCGCCGAACTGGGCCGCCGCCTGGCCACCGACTGGCAGGCTGCCGTTGATGCCAACCAGACGCCGGGTGAATATTCCCCCGATCCAATTTCGGCCGGGAAACGCGCCATGAAGAACCTGGCGCTGGCTTTCCTGCTGGCCGGCGCCGCGCCGAACGCCGAAGCGCAGGTGCGCGAGCAATACGCGTCGTCACGGAACATGACCGACCGCATGGCTGCCTTATCGGCGCTCGTCAACTTCGGTCCCCGCGAGGCGGCCAATACGGCCCTGGCGGACTTCTTTGAGCGCTATCAGAGCGATCCCCTGTCGGTCGACAAATGGTTCACGCTGCAGGCCACGAGCCGCCACAGCGATGTCGACACCGTCAATGGCCTGATGGTGCATCCGGCCTTCACGCTGCGCAATCCGAACCGCGCGCGGTCGCTGGTGTTCCAGTTCTGCCTGAACAATCCCTATGGCTTTCACCGTCCGGACGGCAGCGGCTACCGCTACTGGGCCGAACAGGTGCTGGCCCTGGATCGCCTGAACCCCGAAGTTTCCGCGCGGCTGGCCCGTGCCATGGATCGCTGGATCCGCTACGTGCCGGCGCTGAGCGCCCAGATGAAGCAGGCGCTCGAGGATGTCCGCAATCATCCCGGGCTGTCGCGCAACGTCACTGAAATCGTTTCAAAAGCCCTGGAGATTTCCGCATGAAGCGCAAGACGCTCACCCAGTTCCTGATCGAGCAGCAACGCGAGAAAGCCGCGCTGCCATCAGAAGTCCGCCTCCTTATCGAAATCGTCGCCCGCGCCTGCAAGGCGATCGGTCATGCCGTTGGCAAGGGCGCGCTTGGCGGCGTCCTGGGCAGCCTGGAAAGCGAGAACGTGCAAGGCGAAGTGCAGAAGAAGCTCGACGTGCTGTCGAACGAAATCCTGCTCGAAGCCAACGAATGGGGCGGCCACCTCGCGGCCATGGCCTCGGAAGAGATGGAGACCATCCACCTGATTCCGAATCGCTACCCCAAGGGCGAATACCTGCTGCTGTTCGATCCCCTGGATGGCTCGAGCAACATCGACGTGAACGTGTCGATCGGCACCATCTTCTCGGTGCTGCGCGCGCCAGACGAAGCCGCCGGCCGCGAGGTCACGGAACAGGACTTCCTGCAGGCGGGCAGCCGCCAGGTCGCCGCCGGCTATGCCGTCTATGGTCCGCAGACCATGCTGGTGCTGACGGTGGGTTCGGGCGTGCACAGCTTCACGCTGGACCGCGAACTGGGTTCATGGGTGCTGACGCAGTCGGACATCCAGATTCCGGCCGACACCAAGGAATTCGCGATCAACATGTCCAACATGCGCCACTGGGCCCCGCCCGTGAAGCAGTATGTGGACGAGTGCCTGGCCGGCAAGACCGGGCCGCGCGGCAAGGATTTCAACATGCGCTGGGTGGCCTCGATGGTGGCCGACGTGCATCGGATCCTGAGCCGCGGTGGCGTGTTCCTGTACCCGTGGGATGCCCGCGAACCCGGCAAGCCGGGCAAGCTGCGCCTGATGTATGAAGCCAACCCGATGAGCATGCTCGTCGAGCAGGCCGGCGGCGCCGCCACCAACGGCACGCAGCGCATCCTGGACATCCAGCCCAGCGCACTGCACGAACGTGTCAGCGTGATCCTTGGATCCAAGACTGAAGTGGACCTGGCGACGAAGTACCACGTGGAAGCGAAGGGCTGATCGCCAGTCGTCTGCGCTGATGTGCAATGAAAAACCCGGCTTTCGCCGGGTTTTTTGCTTTTTGTCCGGAATGGCCGACTGGTCAGCGCCGAAGCAGCGCCTCGGCGGCTTCCCTCTGCGGGTGTTCAAAGGCCGGGGCGAAATCCTCGAGTTCGCTCGCACGCAAGCCTACGTCGCGACTGCAGGCAATCTGTCGCCAGCCCTTCACCGCCAAGACCACGTCGGCGATGACCTTCAACGCCTGGGTGTCGTCCAGGCCGAAGTAAGGCGCGCGGGCCAACAAGACGGCAACTTCGGTCACGGGGCCGTCTTGTTCGGACAGCCAGGTCTTGGACTCTCGCTCCTTGTCGGGGAACGGGTTCACATCGAATGCGGGTGCCAGTCGCCAAAGGCCACGATCCCGATGCAGGAAGCCATGATTCTGCAGGTGGTCATCGACATTGGTAATCAACAGGTTGAACAGCATCCGGCGCCAAAGCTGCCGGACATCCTCTGCAGGCGCGTAACCCACCGAGCGAATCGCATCGGCAATCTCGGTGTAGCTGCGTTCGTCCTCACGCGAGGCCTGCAACATCGAGGCTGCCGACTGGTAAGGAATGCGCGCGTCGTCGGCGTCCCGGTCAAAGCGGCGAATGACGGCCACCGGTACGTCGGCCAAGGTCACGACGCGTGCGGCCGCTGCGTCGATACCGGCCTGATGCGCGAGCTTGAGGGCAAGCACTTCACCGCGAGTGACGCTGCGCGTGTCGTTGACGCTCGGGAATTTGCCGATGGCCAGAAAGCCGTCTTCGTCCACGACGGTGCATTTGGGCCGCATCCCGCCCAGCGACGTCCCTTTGCCCTGAAGGTAGCGAAGGTCTTCAGCGGTCTCCTGGCCACGCTCGACGGCGCGACTGGCTTCGAAGATGCATCCAAGATCAACCAGCGGGGGTGTGTTGCGGCGACCCTGGGGTACCGAGCGGTGCCAAGCGTGGTCGCCATCATGCAGACGCAGTGCGCCGACGCGACTGAAATCGTCAACAGCAAGCAGGTAATCGAGTTCGGTCAACGCCGGCAGACTGGCGTCGTGTTGACGACGCTTGGCATGATCACGAGCGATGACACGGCGCCCCCAGGCATCGGGCGCGGTGTCCGCAAAGGCGCCGTGGAAGGTGGAATCATGGGCCGATGCCGCCTTGTGCGCCTGGTGACCCGCTACCCACGCAAGATCGGCCGATATGCTGAATCCGGCAGTATTCGCCAACCAGGCAGCGTCGTACGCGAAGGCGCAGTGTTCCCGCCGGCCTTGCCTGACGTAGGTCAAGGTCCCCAGCGATGCGTCGGCCTTGCCGAGGCAGACCTGCACTTGGCGACGGAGGGCAGCCGTGGCGGTGCTCATCACAAAGCGCCTGATCGATGACCTGCCGTGCGTCGCACGCGCTTGGGTACCTGCTCGTCCATCAGCGTCAGACCAATGTCGTCGTTGGGCGTGTCCAGCACATCCTCCAGCGCACGGATTTCACCGAAAACGTGAAGTGCCCGCGCAAAAAAGTGAATTGGCACGCGGGGATCGCCCTGCTCCATTCGGCGCACGGTAGAGACCGATGCTCCCATACGTTCGGCCAGGGAGGCTTGCGAAATATGGCGACGGCGGCGGGCCAGCGAGATATCCCCACCAAGTTTGCGCAGGGCGCGTTCAACGGGTGTGGGAAGGGGTAGTTCCATTGTGCGGAATCCTGGGTACGGATCGCCGGTGAATAGCGTGCAGCGAACTTGCACGCGAACCGGCACTTGCTATGCACACGATTCTACCTGAAAACCACACCCCACGCTTTAAAAGCTCCAACTGGAACGTTTAGACCAGTTAAGCGCTCTCGACAGAACTTTAATAATTTTTTATCACCCCAGCCCGATCAACCGTTCCAGCCGCGCGTCATCGTCCAGCAGGCTTGCGTTGTCGCCCTCGAACACGATGCGGCCGCGGTCCATGACCACCGCTTTTCTTGTCAGCCCTAGCGCAACGTGGGCGTGCTGCTCGACCAGGACCACCGTCATGTCGCCGGTGGCGCACATGGCCGTAATGGCGGACACCAGTTCATCAACAATCACGGGCGCCAGGCCTTCCAGGGGCTCGTCCAGCAACAGCAGCCTTGGGTCGAGCATGAGCGCGCGGGCAATCGCAAGCATCTGCTGTTCGCCGCCCGACAGCTGGTTGCCAAGATTGTGCTGACGCTCCTGGATGCGGGGGAACAACCGATGGATCCTGTCCAGCGTCCACGCTCCGCCGCGCGCGGTAGTCAGCAGGTTTTCCTTCACGGTCAATGACGGAAAGATCCAGCGTTCCTGCGCGACCCAGCCAATGCCCAGGCCTGCGCGGCGATGCGGTGCGACACGGGCCAGGTCCGCGCCACGCCAGCGCACCGTGCCGCCCCGCATGACCGTGGCGCCCATGATGGTGGAGATGAGCGTGGTCTTGCCAACGCCATTGCGGCCCAGCAGCGCCAGGCTTTCGCCTTCGTGCACGGTCAGGCTCAGGTCTTCCAGGACGGTGGCGCGGTCGTAGCCGGCGCTGACCCGTTCCAACTCCAATAACGCTGCGCTCATCGCCGCCCTCCTTTGCCCAGGTACACCGTCTTGACGTCGGGGTTCGCGGCAATGTCTTCGGGGGTGCCTTCCGCCATGACCGCGCCCGCGACCAGCACGGTGATGCGGGTGGCGAAACGAAAAACCAGGTGCATGTCATGTTCGATGAAAAGCAGCGCCATGTCGGCCGGCAGGTTGCCGATGACCTCGAACAGCTCGGCGCTTTCGGATGACGGAATGCCGGCAGCGGGCTCGTCCAGCAGCAGCACGCGCGGCCGCAAGGCCAGCGACACGGCAACTTCCAGAATGCGTTGCTGGCCATACGGCAGCATGCGCGTCGGGGTATGTGCGACCGCGGCCAGCCGCAGCTGCGCCAGGATGGCCGACGCCTCATCCAGCGCGGCGGTGTAGGCGCCCGTGCGCCGCCACCATTGCCCGGTCACGCCGTCGCGCTCGCAGATCGCCAGCGTGACCGACTGGTGCGGCGTCAGTTGCGGGAACAGCGAGTTGATCTGGAAGGTCCGGACCAGGCCCCGCTTGACGCGCTGGTCGGGGCGCAAGGACGTGATGTCTTCGCCCAGCAGCTCGATGCGCCCTGCCGACGGCGGCAAGGCGCCCGTCAGCAGATTGATGAAGGTCGTCTTGCCGGCGCCGTTGGGGCCGATCAAGGCGTGCCGGGCGCCCGCGGGCAGCGCAAAGTCGACGGACTGGGTGACCTTCAGAGAACCAAAGGACTTGGTCAGGCCAGTGGTTTGAAGCGCGAGGGTCATGGCCGGACCTCCGGGGAGGCAGCCGAGGTGCGTGATGCGGCCCACTCCTTCAATCCCCGCAAGCCTCCCAACACGCCACCCGGCGCAAACAGCACCACCAACACCATGACGGCGCCGATACCCAGCTGCCAATATTCAGGATTGATGTCGGACAGCATGTCGCGCGCGATCATGAAGACGGCCGCGCCCACCAGTCCGCCGTAACGATGACCGGCGCCGCCCAGCACCAGCATGATGAGCACTTCGGCCGACAGGGTGAAGCTGAGCGTTTCCAGGGCGACGAACTGCGTGGTCTGGGCCAGCAGTCCCCCTGCGATGCCCGCAAAGATCGCGGCGATCGTGTAGGCCTTGCGCAGCCGCGCGCTGCCGGGCGTGCCGATGGCCGCCATGCGCTGCGGGTTGTCACGCAGGCCCTGCAACGCCAGTCCAAAGGGCGAATCGATGATGCGCGTCAGCACGATGAAACAGGCCAGCAGCACGCCAAAGGCGTAGGCGAACGCGGTGTGTCCATACAAGTCGAAGGGCAACAGGCCGAACAGCGGCGCGATGACCATGCCTTGCAGGCCGTCGTCGCCGCCAGTCACCTCGCGCAGGCGGCTTGCGCCTTCAAAGATCAACAGGCCTATCCCCAGGGTGACCATCAGCTGCGCCAGATGCCGCACGCGTACCACCACGAAACCGGTCAGAAAGCCGAGCAAGCCCGCGGCCAGGCCCGCAGCCGCCAGGCCGCTGAAGGGCTCGGTCCAGCCATGCGTCGACAGCAAGCCGGCCGTATAGGCGCCCAGGCCGAAGAACGCAGCGTGCCCCAGGGACAGCAGGCCCGCATAACCGATCAGCAGGTCCAGCGACAGCGCAAACAGCGCCGCCGCCGACACCTGGCTGGCCAGCACCAGATAGTCAGGAAACAGCAGGAACACCAGCGCAGGCAGCGCGAGCCAGAGCACGATTTCCCAGCCGCGCCGACGCAGCCATCCGTGGGGCCTGCCGGGCAGCGGGCTGAATGTCGCGGCCTGTGGCTTGGCGGATGCCGCAGGTGTTGCGCCGGGTGTGGACACCGTCGTCATGCACGTTTCCCCAGCAAGCCGTTCGGCCGCCACATCAGCAGTCCGACCATCACGGCGTAGATGATGAAGGCTCCGACCTGCGGCAGGTAGTACTTGCCGAAAACGTCGAAGACACCAACCAGACAGGCGGCCAGCAAAGTGCCGCTGACGGACCCGAGGCCGCCCACCGACACCACGATCAGGAAGAACACCAGGTACTTGAGCGGAAAGGACGGATCGAGTCCCAGGATCTGGATGCCGAGCGCGCCACCCAGCCCGGCCAGGCCGCTGCCCAGCGCAAAGGCGACTGCGAACACGCCGCCCACGTTGATGCCCAGGCCGGTGGCCATGACGGGGTTGTCGACCGCGGCGCGCACCATGGCGCCGAAACGCGTGCGTTCGATACCCAGGACCACGGCCGCCGTCACCGCCACGCCCACGGCGATCAGGAACAGGCGATAGATGCCGAAGTCCAGCCCCATCAGCCGCGTCTGCCCTTGCAGGAAGTCGGGCAGCACCACCGGCTGCTGGCTGGGCCCGAACATCCACGTGATCCCGGCCACCGCCATGAAGGTCAGGCCGATGGTGAACAGCACCTGGTCCAGCGGCCCGCGCCGGTACAGGCGGCGATACAGCACGCGTTCGACCACCACGCTGGCCAGCGCGACGACCACAAAGGCCGCCGGCAGCGTCGCCAGGAACGGCCACCCCGCCTGCTGCATCAGCACCGTGGCCAGGTAGCCTCCGAACATTGCGAAGGCGCCATGGGCCAGATTCACGAACCCCATCAACCCCATGGTGACGGACAGCCCGATGCTGATCAGAAACAGCAGCATCCCATAGGCCAGTCCGTCAAACAGGATGCCCAAACCGACCGACATCATCGTGTGCGCTCCGCCATCCACCGGTTCAAGGGGCTTCTTTCTCGGGGTCTTTGACCTTGTCGAACTGATCGAACTCGACGTTCACCAGCTTGCCGTTGACCTTCTCGACACGGCGGATGTAGACGGTCTGCACGATGTCGCGCGTGGCCGGGTCGATGGCGATCGGGCCGCGCGGGCTTTCAAACGCCACGCCCTTGAGCGCTTCCATCACCTTGTCGCCATTCACGTCACCCTTGGTCTTGGCCAGGGCGGCGTCGAGCGCGGCCATGCCGTCATAGGCGGCCACGGCAAAGTAGCTGGGCCGCAGCTTGTCGCCGAATTGCGTGCTGAAGTCCTTTACGAACTTCTGGTTCTTGGGGGACGCATGGGCGTACGAATAGTGGTGGCTGGTGACCAGGCCCAGGGCCACGTCGCCGGTTGCTTCCAGGTAGCTGTCATCGGTTGCTTCGCCGGTGGCGATGAGCTTGATGCCGGCTTCTTCCAGGCCGCGTTCCTTGAAGGCTTTCAGGAAGGCAGGCGGCTGCACGCCCGACGGAAAGAAGATGAAGACGGCTTGCGGCTTGTCGTCCTTGATGCGCTGGACGTAGGCCGAAAAGTCCGGGTTGTTCATGGGCGTGCGGACCGAGTTCACGATCTTGCCGCCGCCCGCCGTGAACGCTTTCTTGAAGGCGCTTTCGGCATCGACCCCCGACGCGTAATCGGCCACGACGGTGTACACCTCTTTGATGCCGTTCTTGAGGGCCCACTGCGCCATGGGCGCGGACACCTGTTGCACCGTGAACGACGTGCGCGCCGCATAGGGTGACCGTGTCGTGATGGCCGACGACGCGGCGTTCATGACGATGGTCGGGATCTTGGCTTCTGCAGCCACGGCGCCCACGGCGTACGCGTTGGGACTGAAGTCGATACCGGCCAGGAAGTTGACCTTGTTGCGCACCACCAGTTCTTGCGCGAAGCGTTTGGCCAGGTCGGGCGCGGCGCCCGCCGTGTCCTTCTTGATGATCTCGACCTTGCGGCCGGCAAGCTTGCCGCCGTGTTCCTTCAGCCAGATGGCGATGCCGTTGTCGAACTGCTTGCCGTAGTCCGCATACGGGCCGGAGTACGAGGCAATGACGCCAATCCGCAGTGTGTCATCGGCGGCATGCGCCGTGACGCCGGCCGCGGCCAATCCCACTGCGGATGCACATGCCAGCCACGCTGCCAGCTTGCTCTTGATCACCATATCAGCTCCATTGCAAATGTTCCGCCTACCGGCGAAGGTGTCGAGTATCGGGGATAGATCGTTCAGAAGGTGTCGAAGTACTCGCGTTGTTCCCAGTCACTGACTTCCAGCTGGAAGCGCGCGATCTCGGCTTCCTTGATGTGGCAGAAGTAGTCGACGAATCCCGCACCCAGGCCGTCGACCAGGCCTTGATCGGCGCGCAGGCAATCGAGCGCCTCGCCCAGCGACCGCGGCAGGATCGGCGCATCGGTTTCATACGGCATGTCGGCCGACGGGCCCGGGTCCAGCTTGCGGTGCAGTCCGTCCAGGCCCGAAATGGCCTGCGACGCAAAGTACAGATACGGGTTCGCAGCGGGTTCACCGATGCGGTTTTCGATGCGACTGGCCTTGTCGCCCACACCACCCAGCACACGCAGCATGGCGCCGCGGTTGTCGCGGCCCCAGATCGCGCGATCGGGCGCGAGCGAATACGGGCGATAGCGTTTGTAGCCGTTCAAGGTCGGTGTCGACAATGCGGTGGCGCCACAGGCATGCGCGAGGAGACCGGCCAGGTACTGCTTGCCGATGTCCGACAGCTGCTCGCCTTCGGTGCTTGGCATGAAGGCGTTGACGCCGTCCGACGTGCGTACCAGCGACTGATGCAGATGCCAGCCGCTCGACACGACATTGGGGATCTTGGGGCGGCACATGAAGGTGGCGTGGTAGCCATGGCGGCGGCACACCTGCTTGACCGCGCTGCGAAACAGGATCATGGCGTCGGCTGTGGCCAGCGCGTCATCGGGGGCAAACGTGAATTCGAACTGGCTTGGACCGAACTCGACTTCCAGCGAACGCAGGGGCAGGCCCAGTTGCTGGGCGGTGGTGCGCACCAACTGCATGACGTCGTCCATGCTGTCATAGCGCAGTTCGGTCAGGTATTGATAGCCGTGGGACAGCAGCTCGACATCGGGCGGCACGCCGGGCTGGCCCGGCTGGCCGGCGTCTTGCGGCTGCATGTGATGCTGCGTAACCTTGAATACATGGCATTCGACTTCCAGCCCGGTGATCAGTCGATAACCGGCATCGGTCACGCCTTTGAGAGTGCGGCGAAACAGCTGGCGCGTATCGAAAGGTACCGGCTCGCCGGTCTGGAAGTAGGTGTCGCACAGCAGCCATCCGGTGCCCGGCGCCCACGGCAGGACCTTGAAGGTGGTGGGGTCGGCCACCATCAGCACGTCGGCCGCGCCCTGCATTTCGGGCCGGCTGAAGCCGCCTCCGGTCGAGAAGACCGGGAACACGGTGCGGTGCGACGTGTCCTTGGCAAACATGGTGGTCGTGATGGTCACGCCACTGCGCAAGGCCTTGATGGCTTCCTGCGTGACCAGGGTCTTGCCGCGCAGGATGCCGTGCTGGTCGGGAAAGGAAAAGCGCACGGTGTCGATGCTGCCGCTTTCGAGTGCACTGACGACGTCGCGGGCCGCGGCCGACTGCACCGCCGACCAGAGTCCGAACTGTTCAACGAAGGCCATGGCTCACTCCGACCTGACTTTCGATGCCCATTCGGACGCATCGCGGCGCTTGCGGTCGGCGTCTTTCCAGTAATTGCCCCACGTGTCGCCGGGGCCCACGCCATCGATGGACGGCGGGCCGGTCATGGCCGACGCCTGTTCGGCGTTGACCACCATCAGGGGCGTCTGGCCCGCTTCGGCCGCATCGATCGCGTCGGCCAGCAGGCGGCGATACGCGACGATGCCCTTGTCGGTGGATCCCAGGTGTTCACGCGTGCGGTCCTGGATCTTGCCTTGCGATTCCACCGCCCACTGATCATGCACGTTGATATCGTGCCCCATACCGGTATAGGTGTGCGCGCGTTGTTCGGCGCTGTCGTACCCGTAGTTGTTGAAGCGGCCCACGCGCGGCAGGTAGTCGGGCAGGGTGTACAGCGCCAGGCGCTGGTCGCGCATCTGCTGCTTGTTCACCGGCGCGCCAAAGCTGGTGAAGATGGCGTACCAATAGCAGCTGCCGTCATCGAGCGGCACGTGCCACTGCGCGATGGTCATCTCGGAACTCATCGGAATGATGAAGGCCTGCGGGAACACCAGGTTGGTCACGCGTACGTGGGTCTGGTCGTCGGGCAGCTTGCGCAGGGCCGTCAGGCGCAGGCCGTAGTCGACCGCGTCGATCTTGATTTCCGGGCGATCGTATTCGCGCAGCACCTTGGTGATGGGCATGGCCGAGTCGGCCGACGCGCCGCGAAACTGCTTGCCGTAGCTGGCGTCGGTATCGCCGTCTTCAAAGAAACGGTGCAGGTAGGACGCGTGGGCGGGGTCGATGCCGACTTCCAGCGCCTGCAGCCAGTTGCAGTCGAGGAAGCCCTTGAATGCAAAGGTGTAGGCGTCGGGAGCAATAAAGCAATCGAAGGCCGGGAAGGCTGGTGGTTCGCCGCCGCCAATGTACGCGAACAGCACGCCGCCCTTTTCCACCACCGGGTAGGCCGCCTGCTTGACGCGTGTACAGAGCTTGCTGCCGTCGGGTTCGGCGGGCGTTTCGATACAGTTGCCGTTTACATCGAACAGCCAGCCGTGGAACAGGCAGCGCACGCCGCCATCTTCCAGACGGCCAAACGCCAGGTCGGCGCCGCGATGCGGACAGTCCCGGTCCAGCATGCCGTAGCGGCCGGTGTCGTCGCGGAACACGATGAAGTCCTGACCCAGCAGCTTGACCGGCTTGATGGGGCGGTCGCCTTCCAGTTCGTCAAGCAGGGCGACGGGTTGCCAGTATTGACGCAGCAAGGCGCCACCGGGAGTGCCCGGGCCGACCCGGGTAAGACGTTCGTTCTGGGCTGCGGTCATCATCGTTGAAAGCTCCTTGCCTGGAGAAGGCGCACGAAAGACGGCGCCGGTCCGTGAATGCATGCAGCATCCTAAATGCTGGATCCAGAGAAGTAAACAGGTTTTTCGAACGCGCTCTGATGCATGCATGTGCAAAGCCCCTCTGGTCGCCCGATACGCTTGATATATCGGCCTATAGCTGCCATTCTTGGGTCGCTAAGTCGGCGTTCTTCGAAACCTGCTGATCACCCATTTTCGTGCACCTCGCACCAAACTGGATCCAGTTTTGTGCACGGCGCTACAATGCCTGCACCCACCGCCCCGCCCCTCTGGAGACTTCCGTGGAATCACAACAGACCCGCGTTCTCGTGCAGCTTCGCGACCTGATCCTGAAGGGCGAATTTGCGCCGGGCGAACGTCTGGCCGAAGTGCCGCTGGCGGAGAAGCTTGGCGTATCCCGCACCCCGGTGCGCCTGGCGCTGGCCGGGCTGGAGCAGGAAGGCTTGATCGAACCGTCTCCCACCAACGGCTACATGATGCGGCGCTTCACGCCGCGCGAGATCGCCGATTCGATTGCGGTGCGGGGCCATCTGGAAGGCATGGCGGCGCGGCTGGTGGCCGAGCATGGCGTGTCGCGGCAACTGTCGCTGGACCTGCGCAGCTGCCTGCGTGACGGCGACCGGGCGCTCAGCAAGTCCGGCATGAACTACGACGACTATGCCTTGTATGGCGCGATGAACGACCGCTTCCATCAGTTGATCGTGGACGCCGCCGGCAATTCGGCGCTGGCCCGCGCCATCGACATGAACAACCGCCTGCCGTTTGCGGCGCCCAGCACCATGCTGCCGATGCAGAACGCCGACAACGAACGCCAGCAGTGGATGGTGTATGCGCATCTTCAACACCACACGCTGGTGCATGTGATGGAAAAAGGCGAAGGCGCGCGGGCGCAGGCGCTGATGCAGGAACACGTGAGCGTGGCGCAGATGAACCTGGACCACGCGCTGGAACAGCCCGAAACCGCCGCGCAGTTCCTGCCGGCCATGCGGCTGATGTTCGGCCACCACTGACGGCCTGTGCGGTCTCTGCGCGGCGGTGTGCGCAGCGGTTTGCGCCGCGGTGTGCGCAGCGGTTTGCGCCGCGGTGTGCGGCTTTCGCCCACCCTCCCTGCCCTACTCGACCGGCACACCCGCCGCCTTGACGATCGCGGCCCACTTCTTGACCTCGGCGGCCACGAAGGTCTTGAAGGCATCGGGCGAACTTGGCGTCACGATAAAGCCCTGCGATGAAAAGAAGGTCTTCATGTCCGGCCGGTCCAGCACCTTGTTGACCTCGGCGTTCAACGCGGCCACGACGTCGGGGGGCGTGCCGGCCGGCGCGAACAGGCCCTGCCACGACAGGGCTTCAAAGCCCGGCACACCCGACTCGGCCACCGTGGGCACATCCGGGAACATGGGGTGGCGCTGCTGCGAGGTCACGGCGATCGCCTGGATCTTTCCCGACTTCACGAACTGCTGCACCACCAGCAGGTCGCCAAACATCGAATCGAGCTGTCCGCCCAGCAAGTCGTTCAGGGCCGGAGCGCTGCCCTTGTAAGGCACGTGCAGCAACTGCACACCGGTGGCGAGCGCGAACATCTCGCCGGTCAGATGCATGGATGTGCCGTTGCCCGGCGACCCGTAGGTAACCTGGGCGGGCCGGCTCTTGGCATGCGCTACGTACTCGGGCACCGTGCGCGCGGGCACGTTGGCGTTCTTGACGAGCATCAACGGCGAATTGACGATCATCGAGATGGGCGCAAAGTCCTTGACCGGGTCATAGCTGGGCTTGGCGTACAGACTGTAGCTAACCGCGTGTGACCCGGTCACCCCCATCAACAGGGTGTAGCCGTCGGCCGGCGCGCGGGCGACAAATGCCGAACCCACGGTGCCGCCCGCGCCCGGCCGGTTTTCCACGATCACGGACTGGCCAAAGTCCTGGGTCATGGCATCGGCCAGCTTGCGGGCCAGCACGTCGGTGCTGCCGCCTGGCGGAAACGGTACGACGATGCGCACCAGCTTGTTCGGAAAGGCGCTCGTACCGGCCGCAGCCGGGGTCTGCGCGTGCGCAGTGCCAGACGCGGCAATCAGAAGCGAACCACAGAGCAAGGACAACACGGCTTTCATACCACCTCCCAGGACATGCATTCGTCGGAAATCCGTCATGGCGCACCCCAGCCGCCACCGCCCGCCGTTTCGATCGTGAGCCGATCGCCGGCGCGCCATATGAATCGGGTCTTCGATGCCAGCGGCTCGATGCTTCCGTCGCGGCGGACCACCTGGGCCCGTGACGGCGCGCCGGCGGCGCCGCCCTGCGCACCGGGCGCGCCGGCATCGTGCCGCTCGCCGCGATACGACACGGTCGCTTCGCCTTCCAGCAGCAGGTAGCTGCGCACCACGCCATCCCCGCCGGCATGGCGACCCGCGCCACCCGATCCACGGCGGCGGCGATACGTTTCAAGCCGCAGCGGCGCCTGGCTTTCCAGCATTTCCACCGGCAGATTCTTGCCGTTGCCCACGTCGGTGGATATGCCGCTGGCGCCGGGGCCCGCCGGCCCTGCACCCGCGCCGCCCGCAATGATCTCGGTAAAGAAATACGGCCGGCCCGCGGCATCCTTGCCGCCCACCGCCATCACCACCGCCACGCCGGAATGGGGCGCCGATGCATGGACGGGATCGGCCTTGGCCCAGGCGGCCAGCAGCGTATTGCAGGCGAGCTTGACCGTGGCCGTGCGCGCATTGACCGCCGCCGGAAAGCGCGGATTGACGATCGACCCGTCGGGCAATAACCAGTCGGCCGCCAGCAGGCAACCCTGGTTGCTGGGGGCATCGGGCGCCAGCGTGCGCATGAAGAAGAACACCGCGGCCAGCACGGCCGCAGGCGGCGCGTTGATGGGCGCGGCGGCCTGCGCGGACGACCCGGTAAAGTCGATGTGCAGGCGATCGCCAGTCTTGGTCAGGGTGACGTGGACCGTGACGCCAAGGGGGTGGCCAAGCGCATTGCTGGATGCGTCGCCAGGCGCGCTGCCGGCGGCATGGGCAGGCAGGGTGCCCGGCGTGTTCCCGCGTGCGTCCAGCCGGTCGGCGTGGGCGAAAACACCGTCCAGCAGCGCGGCCAGCGCATCTCGCGTCATGCGCTCGGCCTGCAGGATCAGTGCATCGCAGCCCGGTGCAAACGCAGCGCCCTGCGCGCGTGCCAGTTCCTGCACCTGGCGCTCGCCCAATGAGATCGCGGCCCATTGCGCTTCCAGGTCGCCCAGCAGGTTGTCGGGGGTGCGGCTGTTGGCAGACAGGACCGTGCGCAGGCCGGGGTCGATGTGGCCGTTCCGGCGCCACCGCACCGGCGGCAGGCGCAGGCCTTCCACGAATACATCGGTGGCATCCGGCGGCAAGGAACCCGGCGTGCTGCCGCCGATGTCCTGGTGATGCAGGGTGGCTGCGGTCAGCGCCACGAGCGCGCCGTCGAGCATCACGGGCCTGACCATGACCATGTCGGGCAGGTGCGTGCCGCCCGACCACGGGTCGTTCATCAGCAAGGCATCGCCGTCGCGCATGTCGTCTATGGGGAATGCTTTCAGGATGCCAACGACGGCAGGGATCATGCTGCCCAGCAACAGCGGCAGCGAACGCGCCTGCGCGATCACGCGGCCGTCAGGCAGGAAGATGGCGGCGGCGCAATCCATGCCTTCGCGCGCGATTGACGAGATCGCCGATCGCACGAGCGCATCCTGCATGCGGTCGGCGATGCCCTCGAGCTGCATGCGCAGGATTTCGAGGAAGGCCGGGTCGATGGAGGCTGTCATGGCGCGCAAGTCCGCGGCGCGGTCGGACGGCAGGGCGTCGCTCGTCGTCATGGCGCCTCCAGAATCAGCACGCCATCGTCACCGACCGTCCAGTGCCATCGTGGCGGAATCCAGATCGTTGTGTCGAGTGCGGTGACCCGCGCGGGACCTGTGCCGGTGTCGTGCGCGGCAAGGTCTGCGCGCGCAAGCATTGTGCAGGACGGAACACCTGGCCATCGCAACGCCAAGGCAGCGTGATGGAGAGGCGTTGGCCCCGCATCGCTTTCGGCTTTTGTTGTCAATGTCAACGACCTGCCCAACGGCGCCCACCGTGCCACCGCACGTACCGCATGCACGCGATGCCCGCCGGTAAACGCCTGGCCGCGCACCCGCTTGTGCACGTCATCAAACCGCGCCGCGAGCGTTGCCGCCGTGTCCACACCCGGCGTGTACGCGACTTCCAATGCAAACTCCTGGCCGAGATACCCCAGGTCCACAAAGCTGTCGACGACGCGTTCGGTGTGGCCTGTGGGTGTGCCCTCGGGCAAGGCAACGGTCAGCTCCCGCAGCAGCGCTTCGATCGTGGGCAGCACGTCTTCGTCATCGAGCACGCCCGACATGGCCGCTTCTTTCATTGCGATGCGCGGGCTGCGCAGCAAGCCATAGGCGGCAGCGACCCCCGGCAACGGTGGCACGACCACGCGCCGCGCGCCCACCAGGGCAGCGGCCTCGGCCACGTGCAGGCCCCCTCCTCCTCCGGCGGCGATCAGGGTCACATCGCGCGGGTTCACACCGGCCGCAAAGGCCGTGCGTTTGATGGCTTCGGCCAGGGACGCATTGGCCACTGCCAACGCCGCCGCCGCGGCCGCCGCGACCGACAGTCCCAAGGGCATGGCAACGCCGTCGTTGACGGCCGCTTCGGCCTTGCCATGATCGAGCATCAAGCCGCTGGCCAGCCGCTCGGGCAACAGCCCCAGCACGACCAGGCAATCGGTGAGGGTGGCCAGCATGCCGCCCTGGGCATACGCCGCCGGGCCGGGCCGCGCACCCGCCGAATCCGGACCGATGCGCAGCGCTCCGGCGGCATTGACCCGCACGATGCTTCCCCCGCCCAGCGGGATGGAGACGATGTCCAGCGACCGCACGCGCAGGTCCAGGTGGCCGACGGCCAAGCCCTGCGTATACCGGGCGGCGCCCTGTTCGAGCAGGCTCAGGTCCGAGCTGGTGCCGCCAATGTCGATACTGATCGCGGCCGACGCAGCGGTAGCGGGATCGAGCATGCGGGCCACGCCATTGACGGCTGCAGCCGGCCCGGACATGGCCAGCGCGATCGGCAAGGCTGCGCAGTCATCGACCGGCGCAATGCCGCCCAACGATCGCATGACCCAGGGTGCCGGGTAACCGCGTTCCGCCAGGCCGGCTTTCAACGCCTGCAGATAGGCCGACACCCCCGGCTTGACGTAGGCGTCCATGGCGGTCGTCAGCCAGCGTTCGAACTCGCGCGGACGCGGATCGACCGTGCTGGACAAGGACACCTGCAAAGCCGGAGACACCTCGGCGCACCATGCCGCGACCTGGCGTTCGTGCGCGGGATTGCGGTACGAGAACAGCAGGCAGATGGCCACGCTGCGCACGCCGGCGGCGTGCAGCGCGGACAGGGCATCGGCTACCGACGACCGCGTCAATGGCTCGACCTCATTGCCGTCGGCATCGAGCCGGCCATCGATCTCGGCACGCAGGTCTTCAGGTATCAGGTCGACCGGTGTCTGCACGGCCACATGGCTTGCATACAGGTCGCGCCGGCTCTGACGGCCCAGGGTCAGTACATCGGCATAGCCGCGCGGCACCAGCACGCCGACCGGCGCGGCGTCGTGTTCAAGCAGCATGTTGGTGGCGATGGTTGTGCCGTGCAACCACCGGGTCACGTCGGCGCCACGAAAGCCTTGCACGCAGGCGACCGTGTCCACGGCAGCCAGCACGGCGTCGGCCGGTGCCGCCCCGCGCCGCGCGTGTTTGGACGCGTGTACGACACCATCGGGAGATACCGCGATCACGTCGACAAAGGTGCCGCCCACATCGACCGCGACTTCCCAGCCAAATGCGTTGGCACGTGGGGCGCCCGCACCATCAGGCCTAGCCGCATCTGCCCCACCTGCGTCACCATCCTTTGAACGCACGTCGGCCATCTAGAACCGCTCGGCCGAAAAGGGTGCCAGATCGACGCCGGTCGGCCGCCCTGCCACCAGATTGGCAATCTCGCGTCCCGTCGTCGCCCCGCCGCACATGCCGACGTGACCATGACCGAACCCCAGCCACACGTTGGCAACGCCCGGCGCGCGATCGATGACCGGCATGCTGTCGGGCAGGCAGGGCCGATGTCCCATCCACTCGGTGCTGCGGCTGGCGTCCAGGTGCGGGAACATGTCCTTGCCGCGCGACAGCAGCACGGCGGACCGGCGGTAGTCCGGCGGCGCCTTCAATCCCGCAAATTCGACCGACCCAGCCAGCCGCAGGCCCTTGGCCATCGGATTGACCATCATGTTGTGTTCGACCGCCATGACGGTGTGCTTCAGTTGGAGGTTCGAACTGTTGACGGTCACGTGATAGCCGCGCTGCGTCTCCAGCGGAATCCGCGTGCCCAGCGCCCGGGTCAGCGACCCCGACCATGCCCCGGCCGCCACGACCACGCCATCGCACGCCAGCACTTCACCCTGCGCCAGCCGCACGCCAGTCACGGTGTCGCCGCGGCGCACGAAGCCGGTCGCCTGATCGGTCACCTTGCTCGCGCCATCGCGCATGCACTGCGCATACAAGGCCTTGACCAGTTCTGACGGATCCAGCGTGGACCCGTTTTCCGGCGCCAGGATGCCGAAGCGAAACTTGCCGCGCAGATCGGGCTCCAGCGTTTCCAGTTCGTCCTGCGCCACGTCGCGCATCTCGACGCCCAGTCGGCGCCGCAGGTCCATGCCCCACTGCCATTGCCGCGCGATCTCGCGTCCGGAATAGACATACAGACAGCCGGTCCGGCGCACCAGTGCCTGCGCATTCGCATGGGCCAGCAAGGGACCATAGTTGTCGAAGATGGGCGCCAGCAGGTTGCGCATGGCGGTGGCGATCCGGACGACCTCGGCCGGACGGGAATGACGCAAAAAGCGCAGCAACCACGGCATGGCCGCCGGCAGATACGTGCCGCGAACGGTCAACGGGCCCAATGGATCGAGCAGCCAGCCCGGCACCTTCTTCCACATGCCCGGCATGCCGACGGGCAGGCAGGCGCTGGGCGACAGGGAACCCGCATTGCCGAACGAACAGGCCTCGCCTGCGTCGCGGGGATCCAGGAAGGTGACCTGATGGCCGTCGCGCTGCAGCCATGCGGCTGTGCAGACGCCGACGATTCCGGTCCCGATGACAACAACGTGCATGGCATTCCCGGTGCTTGTGCGAGTCCGTGCATGCCTGGCGGCACGGTCGCACCAAAGTGGATCCAGAACTGAAGAAACTGAATTCAGTCAGCGTGTTTGTGATCCACTATTCGGCAGAATGCGTAGGGTGTCAATAGGGCGACAGCGGCAAACGGAGCGACCTCAAAGCCGCGCAAATGCTTGTCCTGCAAAGCGTTTTCGCGGATTCACACACCGCATCTTTGCTGAACTAAATTTTGCAACATCGCGCGCCGCTGTCTGCATTGGATCCAGTATCAGGCCGCGACACGCCATTGCATCGCACCGGGTCCACCCCGCGCCAAATCGTTTGCCGCGCCCTGCCCCATCGCAGTGCAGGATCCGCGAGCCGCGATGGTGCATGCCCGGGCGCAAAAAAAGGCCGCGCATGGCGGCCTCTTTTTGTCTTTCCGACGGAATCGGAAGACGGCGATCAGATGGCGATGATCAACGCCACCACGCCAATGATCAACGCTGCCTTCGTCAGGCGATACACGGTGCGGTTCCAGTTCTTCAATTTGCGCCGATACTGGCCGCCCACCCACACGATGTAGAACAGCTTGTTGATCAAACCGGTCTTGTCGCCGTCTTCATTGGGCGAGCTTGCCGCGGTCATGACCTTGCGGCCGAACCAGTGGTTGAAGGCCTGCGCCCAGCGCGTCTTGAGCGGACGCTCCACGTCGCAAAACAGAATGATGCGGTCCTTGTCGGACCCGTTCTGCGCCCAGTGGATGAAGGTCTCGTCGAACACCACGCTTTCGCCATCGCGCCAGCTGTAACGCTGGCCATCGACCTCGATAAAGCAGCGGTCGTCATTGGGCGTCTCCAGCCCCAGGTGATACCGCAAGGACCCCGCGAACGGATCGCGATGCCTGTTCAAGGTCGCGCCAGGGGGCAGTTCCGCAAACATCGCCGCCTTGACCTCGGGGATCCCGCGCAGGATTTCCACGGTACGGGGGCAGAACTCGCCCGCCGACGGGTGCTCGGCTTCATACCACTTCAGATAAAACCGTTTCCAGCCCGACTTGAAGAAGGAATTGAAGCCCGCGTCATTGTTCCTGGCGGCAGCGCGAATGCGCTGCGCCTCGCGCAGGTTGACCGCTTCGTCGCGAATGATTTCCCAGTTGTCATCCAGCGCCTTGAGCGCCGGCAGCCGGTCGGCCGGAATGTAGGGAATGGCCGGCACGCGCGAGAACATATACATGAACACGTTGATCGGCGCGACGATCGACGAATGGTCGAACAGCTGGCGAAAGAAAGGCAGTCGCACCCGGCCGCGCAAATGCACGTAGGCAATGCAGCCGAGATAGAGCGCAATGATGACCCATTTCATGGTGACGTCCTTTGCGGGCGAGGGGGCGGCGGACTGAAGGCGCTCAGTCCAGCGTCAGCACCGTCGAACCCGTCGTTTTTCTCGTGGCGAGCGCTTCGTGCGCCTCGCCGATGTTTTCCAGGCGGAACCGCTGCTCGATGCGGACCTTGATCTTCTTGGCCAGCACCAGCGCGAACAGGTCGTCGGCCGCTGCCTGCATCTTTTCCAGGGTGTTGACGTGATGACCCACCATGGGCCGGGTCACGAACAGCGAGCCCTTCTGCGCCAGGATGCCCAGATTCACGCCGGTGACCGGGCCCGAGGCGTTGCCGAAGCTGACCATCAAACCTCGCTGCTGCAGGCAGTCGAGCGAGGTTTCCCATGTGTCCTTGCCCACGCCGTCATAGACCACTGGCACTTTCTTGCCCTTGGTCAATTCGATCACGCGTTCCACCACGTTTTCCTTGCTGTAGTCGATCACGGCCCATGCGCCGTTGGCCTTGGCCAGCGCGGCTTTTTCTGGCGTGGATGCGGTGCCGATCAGCTTGACGCCCAGTGCCTTGGCCCACTGGCACGCGATCAGGCCCACGCCGCCCGCCGCCGCATGGAACAGGATCGTCTCGTTGCCCTGCAGGCGATACGTCTGGCGGAACAGGTACTGCGCGGTCAGGCCCTTGAGCATGATGGCCGCGCCTTCTTCGAAGCTGATGCCATCCGGCAGCCTGACGACCTGCGCCGCCGGCACATTGCGCACTTCGGCATAGGCGCCCAGCGGGCTCTGGCCGTAGGCGACCCGATCGCCCACCTTCAAGTGCTTGACGCGTGGACCCACCGCATCCACCACGCCGGCGCCCTCGAACCCCAGGCCGGACGGCAGCGAGCCCTTGTACAAGCCCGTACGGTAATAGATGTCGATGAAGTTCAGGCCCACGGCATGTTGACGGATACGGACCTCGCCCGCCTCGGGCTTGGGAACATCGACCTCGACCAGCTTCAGTACTTCGGGGCCACCGTATGCGTCGATACGAATTGCCTTGGGCATGAGTCACTCCTTGAATTGGATACCTGCGATTCTAATCGCACGCATACAATCGCCGTGAATGCCGGCCCGGCATCGACCAGAACCGGGCCGCCCAGCGTGTATTGCAAGGTACGTTATGAAGACAGATCCCCGCTTCCCGAACATGTTCATCCTCGATCACCCGTTGATCCAGCACAAACTCACCTTGATGCGTGACAAAGAGACGTCCACCCGCACGTTTCGCCAGTTGCTGCGCGAGCTGACCCTGTTGATGGGCTATGACGTGACGCGCAATCTGCCGCTCACCACCCGCCAGGTCGAAACGCCCATGACGACCATGGACGCACCCGTCATTGCCGGCAAGAAACTGGCCGTGGTGCCGGTGCTGCGCGCAGGCATCGGCATGGCGGACGGCCTGCTGGACCTGGTGCCGTCGGCCCGCATCGGCCACATCGGGCTGTATCGCGACGCCGACCTGCGCCCGGTCGAATACCTGGTGCGCCTGCCCGAACTGGAAGGCCGCACCTTCATCCTGTGCGACCCGATGATAGGCACCGGCTACTCGGCAGCCCATGCCGTCGACGTGCTGAAAACGCGCGGCGTGCCTGCCGCCGACATCCTGTTCCTGGCGCTGGTGGCGTCGCCCGAGGGCATGAAGGTCTTTTGCGACCTGCACCCCGACGTGCCGATCTACATCGCCGCGCTGGACGACCACCTGGACGAAAACGCCTACATCGTGCCGGGCCTGGGCGATGCCGGCGACCGCCTCTTCGGCACCAAGCACTGATCCACGCATCACCCATGTCATGATCCCCAGCCCGCAGGCGCGCCGTTTCGACACCCCACAGCTGTGTCTGTTCGCCAGTTGGGCGATCATGGCCATCGGCCTGATCGGCATTCTGCACTTGCACCTGCTGCTGGCGCTGCTGGCGGGGCTGCTGGTCTATCAATTGGTGCACACGCTGGCGCCGCTGATGCAGCGCCGGTTTTCGGATGAACGGGCGCGGCTGATTGCGGTGGCCTTCCTGGCTGCCGTCATCATCGGCCTGCTGACCGCCGCGGTGCTGGCGGGCGTGGCCTTCATGCGCAGCGAAGCCGCGCGGCTGCCCATGCTGTACGACCGGCTGACCGCGATCATTGCGCAGGCCCGGTTGCAGTTGCCCGGCTTTCTTGTCGACTACCTGCCCGACAATCCGGCCGAAATCCGCGCCACCGTAACGGACTGGGTCACCGAGCACACCCAGCAACTCCAGGTGGCCGGCAAGGGCGCCATCACCGCCTTCGTCCATCTGTTGATCGGCATGGTGCTGGGCGCGATGATCGCCTTGCAGCAGACGCAGCCGGGCCACGTGCGCAAGCCCCTGGCGCTGGAACTGGGCGGCCGCGCCGAACTTCTGAGCAACGCCTTCCAGCGCGTGGTGTTCGCGCAGGTGCGCATCTCGCTGCTCAATACGGCCTTCACGGCCTTGTTCCTGCTGGTCGCGCTGCCGCTGTTCGGTGTCAAGCTGCCACTGAGCAAGACATTGGTGTTGGTGACCTTCGTGGCGGGACTGCTGCCTGTCGTGGGCAACCTGATCTCGAACACCCTGATCGTGCTGGTGGGCGTGTCTGTCTCGCTGTCGGTCGGGATCGCGGCGCTTGTGTTTCTGGTCCTGATCCACAAGCTCGAATACTTCCTGAACGCCCGGATCGTGGGGGCGCGCATCCAGGCAAGTTCGTGGGAAATCCTGCTGGCCATGCTGGTGCTGGAAGCCGCCTTCGGGGTGCCGGGCCTGGTGGCCGCGCCCATCTACTACGCCTATCTGAAAAGCGAACTGGCGCGGCGGCAACTGGTGTAGTCATGCACCCAGCGAGTCTGGCCGAAGCACGCCCAACCTGACGGCCACCTGAAAATGATTGGCGTGTCAGCAACTGCATTGACAATCACTGCCTAGGCAACAATAATGTTAGCCATGGTCAAGCAATCTTCCCCTCCCCTTCACGACGACGACGCCCAATTGCGCGAGTCGCTTCGCCGCTATAACCCCGACGATAGCGTCGGCTACATGGTCAAGCAGGCGCACGTGGTACTGCAGCGTGCCGTCGACAGCGAAATGACGGCCATTGATCTGACCGCCATGCAATGGCGGCCGCTGATCATGCTGGCCATGGGGATGGGCGACACGGCCGCGGATCTTGCGCGCCAGGCCTGTGTGGATACGGGCGCCGTGACCCGCATGCTGGACCGGCTTGAAAGCAAGGGCCTGGTGCGGCGCGTGCGCAGCGTGGAAGACCGGCGGGTGATCAAGCTGGAACTGACGCTGGAAGGCCGACAGGTGGCCCTGCAGATTCCGGCCTTGCTGGAGACCGTCATGGCGCGCCTGACCCGCGGCTTTGCCGCTGACGAAATCGAGCAGTTCAAGGGCTTGCTGCGACGGATGATCACCAACGCGGACACCCCGGCGGCCTGAGGCCGGCCCACCCGCAAGCGCTGTGCTTCGACCAATTCACTGCCTAGGCAGTTACAGACTAAACAACAATATTCAGCTTCCTGTAAGACTACGCCATGAAACCTCTCTTCTTCGCGCCGCTGGTCCTTGCCTTGGCCGCTTGCGCACACATGGATCCCAACGGCAGCACCCGCCGTCCGATCGACGTTGCGGCCCTTGGCGCGCAAGATGCGCCGGCCCTGCGATGGCCCGATCAGCAGTGGTGGCAGCGCTATGACGATCCGCAGTTGAACGCGTTGATCACCGATGCCGTTGCAGGCAGTCCCAGCCTGGTCACCGCCCAGGCCCGCCTGGCCCGGGCCAGTGCAAACGCCAGCGCAGCCAACGCGGCGCTGTACCCGCAGGCCAATGCCACGGCAACCGCCACGCGCCAGCGCTACACCGAAAACGGCGCGGTTCCCCCCGCGCTGGGTGGCGAGATCCGCACCGATGCCCGGCTGGCCTTGAACCTGAGCTACGACTTCGACTTCTGGAACCGCAACGGGTCGGCGCTCAAAGCCGCGTTGTCGGAATCCCGCGCCGCCGAGGCAGAGACCCACGCGGCCCGCAATATCCTGATGAGTTCAGTGGCGGCGTCGTACTTCAATCTGCAGCGCCTGTTCGCCCAGCATGCGGTGCTCGAAGACGCCATCAAGCAACGCGGCGGCGTGTTCGACCTGACGCAGCAACGGTTCCGCAACGGCATCGACACGCGGGTCGAGGTCAAGCAGGCGGAATCGCTGCTGGCCCAGGCCCGTGCCGACCGCGTGCAGGTGGACGAGGCCATTGCCCTGCAACGCAATCAGCTGGCCGCGCTGCTGGGCGCGGCGCCGGACCGCGTCGCCGGCCTGCAGCCGGTCACGCTCGCCGCGCCGTCGTATGCCGCACCGGCCACGGTGCCGCTGTCGCTGGTCGGCCATCGCGCCGAGATCGTCGCGGCCCGCTGGCGGGTCGAAGCCGCCCAACGCAACGTGGATGTCGCCAAGGCCGCCTTCTATCCCGACATCAATATTTCGGCGTTCGCTGGCGTGTCGTCACTTGGCTTTCCCAAGCTGTTCGAAGGCGGCAGCGGCATCTTTGGCGTCGGTCCGGCGATCACCCTGCCGATTTTCGAGGGAGGCCGTCTGAACGCCAACCTGCAGGGCCGGCAGGCGGACATCGACCTGGCGATTGCCAGCTACAACCAGGCCGTGATCGACGCGGTGCATGAAGTCAGCGACACCCTGGATTCGATCCGTGCGCTGAGCCGCCAGGCCGCCGAACAACGCCAGGCGCGGCAAGCCACCGAAGAGGCCTACAACCTGGCGCTGCAACGCTACAAGGCCGGCCTGGGCAACTACCTGACGGTGCTGACCGCGCAGAGCACCGTGCTGGCGCAGGAACGGCTCGACACCGACCTGCAGGCGCGCGCGTTCACGCTCGACGTGGCGCTGGCGCGCGCGCTTGGCGGCGGCGTGGCGTTGCCCGACAGCCTGACGACGCTGCCACCCGCCACGGTGGCCACGACCAGGCGCTGATCCGGCGCCGACGACGACTGCCCCTATTCCCTTATTTATCTATCGAACACCGAGGCTTTCCATGGAAAACGCTCAGACTCCCACCCCCGCGCAAGCGTCCAACCCCAAACGCAAACGGCTGCTGCTGACGGCCGCCGGCGTCTTCGTGCTGTGCGCGATCGGCTATGGCGCCTACTGGGCGGTCGTGGCCCGTCATTTCGAAGACACCGATGACGCCTACGTGCAGGGCAATCTGGTGCAGATCACGCCGCAGATCGCGAGCACGGTGTCGGCCATCAATGCGGATGACACGGACTTTGTGAAGGCCGGACAGGTGCTGGTGCAACTGGACCGCGCCGATGCGCAGGTCGCGCTGGACCAGGCACAGGCCGCGCTGGCGCAGACGGTGCGCCAGGTGCGCACGCTGTACGCCAACAATGGCGCCCTGGGCGCGAACATCACGGTGCGCCAGGCCGACATCGACAAGACGCAATCCGACCTGGCTCGTGCCCAGGCCGACCTGAAGCGCCGCGAAGAACTGGCCGCCACCGGCGCCGTCAGCGGCGAAGAACTGCTGCACGCGCAGACCACCGTGGCCAACGCCAAGTCGGCCGTGGCCTCGGCCAAGGCGGCTCTGGTCGCGTCGCGCGAACAGCTCGCCACCAACACTGCACTCACCGACGGCACGTCGGTCGAACAGCATCCCAACGTGCTGGGCGCCGCCGCCAAGGTGCGCGAGGCCTACCTGAACCTGTCGCGCTCGTCCTTGCCGGCGCCGGTCAGCGGGTACGTGGCCAAGCGCAGCGTGCAGGTCGGCCAGCGCGTGGCCCCGGGCACGCCGCTCATGACCATCGTGCCGCTGGACCAGGTCTGGGTCGATGCCAACTTCAAGGAAGTGCAGCTGGGCAAGATGCGCATCGGCCAGCCGGTCAAGCTGACGGCCGACGTCTACGGGTCCAAGGTCGAATACCGCGGCACCGTGGCGGGCCTGGGCGCAGGCACGGGCGCGGCGTTTGCGCTGCTGCCTGCGCAGAACGCCACCGGCAACTGGATCAAGGTCGTGCAGCGCCTGCCCGTGCGCATCGCGCTCGATCCCAAAGAAGTCGAGGCGCACCCGCTGCGGGTGGGCCTGTCCATGCAGGCGGAAGTCGACATCACGTCGACCGACGGCAAGACGCTGTCCGAAGGCAGCCGTACCGCCACGGCATACAGCACCACCGCGCTGGACCACACCTCGGAAGATGCCGACAAGCTGGTGGCCGCGACCATCGCCGACAACCTGGGCAAGCGTCCGGGCGCTGCCGCCGCGTCGGCGCATGCGTCCGCCGCCGGCAAGACGGCAGACCGCAAGACGGCCGACCGCAGCCCGGCCACCGCGCAGCGTCAATCCACCACCGCCACCGCCGCCAATCGCCGTGCCGTCGGCACGCTGTAAGGCATTGCCGCAAACGGATTCCCCATGACAACGGCCTCTTCCACTGCTTCCTTCCCGCGCGACGGCGCCGCCCCCGGCGAGCGGCCGGCCTCAAAGCCGCCCGGGCCGCCCGGGCAGGCGGCTTATCCGCCGCTGGAAGGCATGCCCCGCGCGCTCGGCACGCTGGCGCTGTCGGCCGCGGTGTTCATGAACGTGCTCGACACTTCCATCGCCAACGTGTCGCTGCCCGCGATTTCGGGCAACCTGGGCGTCAGCACCAGCCAGGGCACGTGGGTCATCACGTCCTTTGCGGTGGCCAACGCCATTGCCCTGCCCCTGACGGGCTGGCTCACGCAGCGCTTCGGCACGGTCAAGCTGTTCGTCGGCTCGGTGCTGCTGTTCATCGTGGCATCGTGGCTGTGCGGCCTGGCCCCGAACCTGGAATCGCTGATCGCGTTCCGGGTGCTGCAGGGCCTGGTCGCCGGCCCGATGATCCCGCTGTCCCAGACGCTGATGCTGGGCAGCTATCCCAAGGAAAAATCCGGCATTGCGCTGGCCTTGTGGGCCATGACGACACTGGTGGCGCCGGTGGCCGGGCCCCTTCTGGGCGGCTGGATTTCCGACAACTTTTCCTGGCCATGGATCTTCTACATCAACATTCCGGTCGGCCTGCTGTCGGCGTGGGCGACGTGGATGATCTACCGCAAGCGCGAATCGCCCACCCGCAAGCTGCCCATCGACACCATCGGCCTGGCGCTGCTGGTGGTCTGGGTGGCTGCCTTCCAGATCATGCTCGACAAGGGCAAGGAACTGGACTGGTTCGAGAACACCACGGTCGTGGTCCTGGCGCTGGTGGCCTTCGTGGCTTTCGTGTTCTTCATCATCTGGGAACTGACCGACAGGCATCCGGTGGTGGACCTGCGCCTGTTCAAGGGCCGCAACTTCACGGTGGGCGCCGTGACCCTGTCGGTTGCGTATGGCGTGTTCTTCGGCAACGTGGTGCTGCTGCCGCTGTGGCTGCAGACGGTCATGGGCTACACAGCCACGGATGCCGGCATGGTGACGGCGCCGGTGGGCCTGCTCGCTATCGTGCTGACGCCCATCGTGGGCAAGATGCTGGCCAGGACCGACCCCCGACTGCTGGTCACCGCCGCCTTCATCGTGTTTGCGGTGGTGAGCTTCATGCGGGGCAATTTCACCCCGCAGGTCGACATGAATTCGCTGCTGATCCCGACGCTGATCCAGGGGGCCGGCATGGCCGCGTTCTTCGTGCCGCTGGTGTCGCTCACCATGGCCGGGCAGCCGCCGGACAAGATCGCCAGTGCATCGGGGCTGTCGAACTTTTGCCGGATCACGGCCGGTGCCTTCGGCACGTCGATCTCGACCACGCTGTGGGAAAACCGCACGTCCATGCATCACGCCCACCTGACCGAGAACATCACGTCAGGCAATGCCGCGGCGCAAAGCGCGCTGCAGGGCATGCAGGCCAACGGCATGTCGCCCCAGTCGGCGCTGGCATCGCTGAACAGCCTGATCAGCGCGCAATCGGCCACCATGGCCGTGACCGACATCTTCTATGCGTCCGGCATCATCTTCCTGATCCTGATCGCGATGGTGTGGTTCGCCCGGCCTGGCAAGCCCAGCGGCAAGCCGGCGGACGGGGGCGGCGCGCACTAAGGCTAGCCTTCCGACCGCTGTACAACAAAGCGCCGGTCCTGCTTCACACGGGACCGGCGCCTGGTTTTTGCGACAGCGAGCGAAGCTAGCTCCGGCTAACGCCGTTTCCGCCCGCCCAGCAATGACCCGAGCAGGCCGCGAGTGATCTCGCGCGCCACTTGCGATCCCACCGATCGCGCGGCGCTTTTGGCCACCGATTCCAGCATGCCCGGATGGCGGCCGCCGCGTGGGCCCGTACTGCCGAACAGCACGTCCCGCAAGCCGTCCATCATGCCGCCGGAAGCGGGTTCGTCGGCGACGCCGGGTTCACCGTGGCTGCCCGCCGTGGGCACGGGCATCGGTGACGCTGCCGACCCCGCGGATGCCGTTGACGCGCCCTTCCCCGCTCCCGCTGGCGCAGCCTCCACCCGCTGGGTCAATTTTTCATACGCCGACTCGCGATCCACCGCCGTCTCGTACACCCCCGCGACCACCGACGCGGCGCGCACCGCCTGCCGCTCCTGCGCGGTGGCCTGGCCGATCCGGCTGGCCGGCGGCACGATGTACACCCGCTCGGTCGGGCAGGGGCGGCCCTTCTCGTCCAGCACCGACACCAGGGCCTCGCCCACGCCCAGCTCGGTAATCGCCGCGCCGATGTCCAGCCCCGGATTCGGCCGCATCGTGTCGGCCGCCGACTTCACCGCTTTCTGATCACGCGGCGTGAACGCCCGCAAGGCATGCTGGATGCGGTTGCCCAGTTGCCCGAGCACCGTATCCGGAATGTCCAGCGGGTTCTGCGTAACGAAGTAGACGCCGACCGCCTTGGACCGGATCAGCCGGACCACCTGCTCGATCTTGTCGAGCAAGGCCTTGGGCGCGTCCTTGAACAGCAGGTGCGCCTCGTCGAAAAAGAACACGAAGCGTGGCTTGTCGGTGTCGCCCGCCTCGGGCAAATGTTCATACAGCTCCGACAGCAGCCACAGCAGGAAGGTGGCGTACAGGGTCGGCGACTGCATCAGCTTGTCGGCGGCCAGGATGTTGATGATGCCGCGGCCCTGCGCATCGGTCTGCATCAGGTCGTCGATATTGAGCATGGGCTCGCCAAAGAACTGGTCGCCGCCCTGGTCTTCCAGCGCCAGCAGGCCGCGCTGGATCGCCCCCACCGACGCCGCCGACACGTTGCCGTACTGCGTCTTGAATTGCGCCGCGTTGTCCCCTACGTACTGCAGCATGGCCCGCAGGTCCTTCATGTCCAGCAGCAGCATGCCGCTGTCGTCGGCCACGCGAAACACCATGGACAGCACGCCGGCCTGCGTGTCGTTCAGGTTCAGCATCCGGCCCAGCAGCAGCGGCCCCATGTCGGACACCGTCGCACGCACCGGATGGCCCTGCTGGCCGAACACATCCCACAAGGTCGCGGGGCTGGCGCGCCACACGGGCGTCTCCATGCCCAGCGACGTCAGCCGCTCCGTCAGCTTGGGAGACGCCGCGCCAGGCTGGGTCAGGCCGGTCAGGTCCCCTTTCACGTCAGCCAGAAAGACCGGAATGCCCTGGGCAGAAAACGCCTCGGCCAGCACCTGCAGGGTGACGGTCTTGCCCGTACCCGTTGCGCCCGTAATGCAGCCATGCCGGTTGGCCATGCCCGGAAGAAGGAAAACCTCGGTGCTGCCGTGTTTCGCGATCAGGATGGGGTCGGCCATGGAGACGGTCCTGTAGTAGGCCCCCCCTTGACGCTGCGCGTCTCCCCCAGGGACGGCACTGGCGGACCGGCAAAGCCGGATCCGCGGTGCCCCACGGAGGCGGGGGGAAGGGTCGCCGCATTATCCCTGATTGTGTCGTATCCGAACCATGTATTCGTCCCCCCTGGGCGCTTCGCGCCTCCCCCAGGGGCGGCACTGGTGGACTGGCGAAGCCAGATCCACGGTGCCCTTGCACGATACGAGTGTCGTATCCGAACCCAGATTCAGCTCTTTTACGTCGTGGCTGGCCGTACAAGCTAAAATGGTGGATTCCCCGACTTACAACAAGCGAATCCCATGGCCGGACATAGCAAATGGGCCAATATTCAGCACCGCAAAGGGCGCCAAGACGCCAAACGCGGCAAGCTGTGGACCAAAATCATCCGTGAAGTCACCGTCGCGGCGCGCGCCGGCGGCCCCGATCCCGATGCCAACCCCCGGCTGCGTCTTGCCTGGGACAAGGCCACCGCGACCAACATGCCCAAGGACACGATCCTGCGGGCGGTCACGCGCGGGGCGGGCGGCGCCGATGGCGCCGATTACGAAGAAATCCGCTACGAAGGCTACGGCATCAACGGCGCGGCGGTCATTGTCGACTGCATGACCGACAACCGCACCCGCACCGTGGCCGACGTGCGCCACGCGTTCGCCAAGAACGGCGGCAACCTCGGCACCGAAGGGTCCGTGGGATTCATGTTCAAGCATTGCGGACAGTTCCTGTTCGCCCCGGGCACCTCCGAAGACAAGGTCATGGAAGTCGCGCTCGAAGCCGGCGCCGAAGACGTCGTCACCGACGAGGAAGGCCTGATCGAAGTCATTACCTCGCCGCCCGACTACCCCGCCGTGCTCGCCGCCTTCGACAAGGCCGGCCTGAAGGCCGAAGTCGACGGCGTTGTCATGAAAGCCCTGAATGAAGCCGTCCTGACCGGCGAAGACGCCGAAAAAATGCAGAAATTGCTGGATGCCCTCGAATCCCTGGACGATGTCCAGGAGGTCTACACCACTGCTGTCATGGACGCGTAAGCCAAGATGAAACTTCTCGTTATCGGCTCCGGTGGCCGTGAACACGCCCTCGCCTGGCAACTGGCCAAGTCCGCCAAGGCACAAAAAGTGTTCGTCGCCCCGGGCAACGGCGGCACGGCGCTCAATCCCTATCTGCACAACGTCGACATCACCGACTCGGCGGCCCTGGCCGACTTCGTCGAGCAGGAAGGCATCGCGCTGACGGTCGTCGGCCCCGAAGCCCCCCTGGCGGCCGGCGTGGTCGACGTCTTCCGCTCGCGCGGGCTCAAGATCTTCGGCCCCACCAAGGCAGCTGCGCAGCTGGAAAGCTCCAAGGATTTTGCCAAGGCCTTCATGGTCCGGCATCACATTCCGACCGCCAAGTACCAGACCTTTACCGACCCCGCGCTCGCCCATGCCTATATCGACGCCGAAGGCGCGCCGATCGTGGTCAAGGCCGATGGCCTGGCGGCCGGCAAGGGCGTGGTGGTTGCCACCACGGTGCAGGAAGCGCACGACGCCATCGACAGCATGCTGGGTGACGGCAAGCTCGGCGCCGCCGGCGCCCGCGTGGTGATCGAAGAATTCCTGGAAGGCGAAGAAGCCAGCTTCATCGTGCTTTGTGATGGCCGCAACGTCCTGCCGCTGGCCACCAGCCAGGACCACAAGCGTCTGAAGGACAACGATGAAGGCCCGAACACCGGCGGCATGGGCGCGTATTCGCCGGCCCCCGTGGTCACGCCGGAACTGCATGGCCGCGTCATGCGCGAAGTCATCCTGCCGACCATCCAGGGCATGGCGAAAGACGGCATCCAGTTCACCGGTTTTCTGTACGCTGGCCTGATGATCAGCGCGCAGGGCCCCAAGGTGCTGGAATTCAACTGCCGGATGGGCGACCCCGAAACGCAGCCCATCATGATGCGCGTCAAGAGCGACCTGCTCGAAGTGTTCGAGCACGGCGTGGCCGGCACGCTCGACAAGGCCAACATCGACTGGGACCGCCGCACGGCGCTGGGCGTGGTCATGGCTGCGCACAACTATCCCGATACGCCGCGCAGTGGCGATTCCATCCACGGCCTGCCGCCCGAGCAGCCCGACGCCATGGTGTTCCATGCGGGCACGCGCCTTGAAAACGGCGTTGCCAAGACCAGCGGCGGCCGCGTGCTCTGTGTGACCGCGCTGGGCGACTCGGTCAAGCTTGCGCAGCAACGTGCGTACGACGTGATGCAGTCGATCCACTTTGACGGCATGCAGTGCCGCCGCGACATTGGCTGGCGCGCCATCGCCCGCCGCAACGCGCCGCCGGAAGCCTGACGACGGCATGAAGATCCACGCATGAAGATAGACACCCAGCGCACCTACGACTTTTTTACCGGGCTGCAGGGCCGGATCGTCGACGGCCTTGAAGCCATCGGCGGCCAGCCCTTCCGCACCGACACCTGGGTGCGGCCTGAAGGCGGCGGCGGCATCTCGCGCCTGATCGAAGGCGGCGACGTATTCGAACGCGGCGGCGTGCTGTTCAGCCACGTCATGGGGGCCACCCTGCCCCCGTCCGCCAGCGCGCACCGGCCGGAACTGGCCGGCCGCCCCTGGGAAGCCATGGGCGTGTCGCTGGTGTTGCACCCGCGCAATCCCATGGTCCCGACCGTGCACCTGAACGTGCGCGTCTTCATTGCCAAGGCTCCCAGGCCGGGCGAAGGCGCCGAGGCTGTCGACGGCGTGCTTGCCGATGACGTGTTCTGGTTCGGCGGCGGCATGGACCTGACGCCCTACTACCCGTTCGAAGAAGACGCCGTCCACTTCCACCAGACCTGCAAGGACGCGCTCGATCCGTCGGGCGCCGAACTGTATCCGCAGTTCAAGCAGTGGTGCGACACCTACTTCTACCTGAAGCACCGCAAGGAAGCCCGCGGCATCGGCGGCATCTTCTATGACGACTTCAACCAGCTGGGTTTCGAACACTCGTTCGCCATGACACGTTCGGTGGGCGACAGCTTCCTGCAAGCCTACCTGCCCATCGTCGAAAAGCGCGTCGCCCTGCCGTATGGCGAGCGTGAACGCGATTTCCAGTGCTACCGGCGCGGACGGTATGTCGAATTCAACCTGGTGTTCGACCGGGGCACGCTGTTCGGCCTGCAGTCGGGCGGCCGCACCGAATCCATCCTGATGTCCATGCCCCCCGTGGCGCACTGGCGTTACGACTGGACGCCGGAACCCGGGTCGGCCGAAGCGCGCATCTACGACTTCCTGCCCGCGCGGGAGTGGGTTTGACGCCAGTCCGCCCCGGAACACGGGTTGGGTTGCTGGGGGGCAGTTTCGACCCCATCCATCACGCTCATATCGCCCTTGCCGAATGCGCGCTGCGCACGCTCGGGGCCAGCACGGTCCAATTGATCCCGGCGGCGGCGCCCTGGCAACGGGCGCCCCTGACGGGCGACACCGCGCATCGCGCGGCCATGGTGTCGCTTGCCATCCACGGCCGGCCGGGCCTTGTGCTGAACCCCATTGAAATCGAGAGCGGCGGCCCCAGTTACACTGTCGATACGTTGCAGGCACTGGTCGACCTCGACCAGGCGCAGCAACGGCCCGCTGTCCAGTACGTGTGGATCCTTGGCGCCGACCAACTCGCCAACTTCTGCACTTGGCACCGCTGGCAGGACATCGTTGCGATCGCCGAACTGGCGGTGGCGGCGCGGCCGGGCAGCCAACCCCGGCCACCCGAACCCCTGCAGCGCGTCCTGGACACGCACAACCGCCCCCTGCACCACCTGCCTATGCCGGAGATGCCGGTGTCGGGTTCGGAAATCCGGCGGCGGCTCGCGCAGCGCGAGCCGGTCGATCACCTCGTTCCTCCCGAGGTACTCCGGTATATCAACTCTCACCACCTGTATCAGGCTTAAAGCATGGACATTACCCTCTTCGAACACGCGATCGTCGACGCCCTCGACGACGTCAAGGCCCAGCACGTCTCGGTCTATGACACCACCCGCCTGACCGGTCTGTTCGACCGCGTCATCATCGCCAGCGGCACTTCCAACCGCCACACGCGCGCACTGGCCAACAGCGTCCGCGAAAAAGCCAAGGAAATCGGCCAGGACGTTATCGCTACCGAAGGCGAAGACACCGGCGAATGGGTGCTGGTCGACCTGGGCGACATCGTCGTCCACCTCATGCAACCCGCCATCCGCGAGTACTACAACCTCGAGGAAATCTGGGGCGGCAAAAAGACGCAGCAAAAGACGTTTCTCTAACGCCTTTCCGGCATGAAGCTCATCATCGTGGCGGTGGGAACGCGGATGCCCGGCTGGGTGGACGACGCGTTCTCGGATTACGCCAAACGCATGCCGGCCGATTGCGCGATCGAACTGCGCGAGGTCAAGCCGGAAGCGCGCACCACCGGCAAGACGCCAGCACAGATGGAAGCGTTGGAAGCCAGGCGCATCGAAGCCGTTCTGCCCCAGGGGGGCCGATGGCTGGCCCTGGACGAACGCGGTCGCGACCTGACCACCATCGAGCTGTCCCGCCACTTCCAGACCTGGCGTGACGACGGGCGCGACGTCGGCCTGATCATCGGCGGGCCCGACGGCCTGGACGCGTCCTTGAAGGCGCGTTGCGACGGACTCATCCGATTGTCCAGCCTCACCCTGCCGCACGGCATGGTGCGCGTGCTGCTGGCCGAGCAGCTGTATCGCGCCTGGTCGATCCTGAACAATCATCCGTATCACCGCGCGTGATGCCGACCCACGTCATGGCGACCCTCTACCTTGCCTCCAAAAGCCCTCGCCGCCGCGAACTGCTGACCCAGCTCGGCATCGCGCACGAGGTGCTGGTTCCGCCGCCGTCCAACGGCCCCGACGAGCCGCAGCTGGACGGCGAATCCGCCGCCGACTACGTACGCCGCACAGCGCGCGACAAGGCGCAGCAAGGGGCTGCGTTGAGCGCCGAGCGCGGCCTGCCGGCCAAGCCGATCCTGGCCGCCGACACCACCGTGATCCTGGATGGCCAGGTGCTGGGCAAGCCTGTCGATCGCGACGATGCGATCCGTATCCTGTCCCTGCTGTCAGGGCGCCGGCACGAGGTCCACACGGCCGTTGCGCTGATTCACGACGGTCACCTGCACGAAGACGTCTCGATCACGCAGGTGCACTTTCGTGTTCTGACTGCTGACGACATCGCCCGCTATTGCGCTTCCGGCGAACCCTACGACAAGGCCGGCGCCTATGGCATCCAGGGCCTGGCAGGTGTCTTCGTTTCGCGTATCGACGGGAGCTTTACCGGCGTGATGGGCCTGCCGCTCTTCGAGACGGCGCGCCTGCTCGCCCACGCCGGCATCGCCCTGCCCTGAATTTACCGCCGGTCGCAATGACCGGCGTCCACCACGGCGCATCGAGGGATCATCTCGGGGTAAGCTGAGGCCAACCGCCCTTTCCGGGGCCACTCTGGCTTTCCCCCAATGACCGAAGACATCCTTATCAACATCTCGCCTTACGAGACCCGCGTCGCCGTCATCCAGCAAGGCGCAGTACAAGAGCTTCACATCGAACGCACGTCCCAGAAGGGCTACGTCGGCAACATCTATCTGGGCAAGGTCGCCCGCGTGCTGCCCGGCATGCAAAGCGCCTTCATCGACATCGGCCTGGGCCGCGCCGCCTTCCTGCACATTGCCGACATCCGCGAAAGCCGCCACGAACGCGCACACGGCGGGCACCCCACCACGCCCATCGAAAAGCTGCTGTTCGAAGGCCAGACCCTTATGGTTCAGGTCATCAAGGATCCCATCGGCACCAAAGGCGCGCGCCTGTCCACCCAGGTCAGCATTGCCGGCCGCATGCTCGTCTTCCTGCCCTACGATCCGCACATCGGCATCTCGCAGCGCATCGAATCCGAAGCCGAACGGGTTGCCCTGCGTGAGCGCGTGCAACGCCTGGTCTCCCCCGAAGACAAGGGCGGCTTCATCGTGCGCACGCAGGCCGAAGACGCCAGCGACGAAGAACTCGCCGCCGACATTGCCTACCTGCGCAAGATCTGGAGCATCATGCAGAAACAGGCCCGCGTCCAAGGCGCGCCGTCTCTGCTGCATGCGGACCTGGACCTGGCCCAGCGCGTCTTGCGGGATGTGGTCAATGCCGACACCGCCACGATCATGATCGACTCGCGTGAAAATTTTGCGCGGCTCACCGACTGGGCCCGCGAATTCACCCCATCGGTCATCGATCGCCTGGTCCACTACACCGGCGAGCGTCCCCTCTTTGACCTGTACCACGCGGACGATGAAATCGCCCGCGCGCTCTCGCGCCGCGTCGACCTCAAGTCCGGCGGCTACCTCATCATCGACCAGACCGAAGCGCTGACCACCATCGACGTCAACACCGGCGGCTTCGTGGGCGGCCGCAATTTCGACGACACCATCTTTCGCACCAACCTCGAAGCCGCCCAGGCCATCGCCCGCCAACTGCGCCTGCGCAACCTGGGCGGCATCGTCATCCTGGACTTCATCGACATGGAGAACGTGGATCACCGGGAAGCGGTGCTGAGCGAACTGCGCAAGGCCCTGTCGCGCGATCGCACCCGCATCACGCTGAATGGCTTCACGCAGCTTGGCTTGGTCGAGATGACCCGCAAGCGCACGCGCGAATCGCTCAGCCACGTGCTGTGCGAATCCTGCCCGACATGCGGGGGACGCGGCCACGTGAAGACGCCCAAGACGCTGTGCTATGAAATCCTGCGCGAGATCCTGCGCGAGGCGCGGCAATTCAATCCCAAGGAATTCCGGATCCTGGCTTCGCAGGCGGTGGTGGACATGTTCCTGGAAGAGGAAAGCCAGAACCTGGCAGCGCTGGGGGACTTTACGGGCAAGCCGATCACGCTGCAGGTGGAGGGGATTTATTCGCAGGAGCAGTACGACATCATCTTGATGTGAGAATCAGAGCGGATCAGAAGGCACCACCATATGCCCGGAAACCCGCATGGATACTGGGTCTTTGCCTCTTACCGTCTCATGTCGTATCGTGTCGCCTCATGCATTTTGGGTAGCTAAGCGGGTAGCTAGTGGGTAGCTAGATGGGTAGCTAGAAAATCTGGGATAGCGGCTGAATGACCGAGACGAAACGAAAGAACTCGCAGGGCGACCTGGATGACCTCCAGATCAAGAATTGGATTCGGGGCGGTAAAGCCTTGGCTCGGTCGGACGGCGGCGGCCTGACCTTCACGTTATCTGCGGCCGGCACAGCAACATGGGTTCTGCGCTACCGCGTGCCTGGTGGTCGGCGAGAGCTGACCATCGGCAACTACCCCGACATCTCTCTGGCTGAAGCGCGCAAGGCCGCGCGTGCAAAACGAGCTGCCATCGACGGCGGCGCCGATCCCGCTATGGAAAAACGCCGTGAGCGCTCCAAGGCGATCGCCGACTGGACTGTGCGCCAGCTGACTGACGACTATGAAGAAAAGGTGCTCGTCACCAAGTCCGGCAGCACTCAACGCAGCTACACGCGGCACCTGAAGCGGCTGCGGCACAAACTGGGGCCAATGCGGGTAAAAGAGGTTGAGCCTCAAGACGTCATCAGCGTCATCGAGAATGCGGGGCTCACGTGGACTGAGGCAAACATGCTGCGCGTCACAGCTGCCGTGCTTTTCAAGCATGCTGTTGGCAAGAAGATGATCGTTCGGTCCCCAGCGGCTGGCATCTCACTTGAGGCCATGCTCGGCAAGCGTCCCGACATTCGAAAGCGGCTGATGATGACGGCAGACGAACTGCACGTGATCCTGAACGCCGACATGTCCCGCCCCAATTTGCTCGCAGTCCGCATCCTATTTGCGACCGCACCTCGGGTCAGCGAGCTTTACACCGCCCGGTGGGAACACGTTGATCTGACGAACGCTTGCTGGCACATCCCCGCGTCAAAGACCGGTCCCGCCATGGACGTGCCTCTGGCGCCGATAGTGGTCGAGTGGTTTTGCGAGTTGCGCGAGTTGGCGATGGATTCTGAGCACGTGCTACCTGCACGGGCGTACGCCAGGAGGGATCGCCAGGGTGGCGACACCCACATCAACCAAAACACCATCGGCGGAGCGATCAACTGGTGGATCGAAACCAGCGCGCCAGCAGTGCGCCGGTTCACGCCTCACGATGCCCGGTCGACAGCGAAAAGTCATCTGCGCGCACTTGGGATCACGCGCGAGATTTCGGAGATGTGCCTGAACCACAAGCTGGCCGGCATCGAAGGCATCTACGACCGGTACAACTACTTTGAAGAGAGACGCGTAGCGTTAACGCGGCTTGCTGCCTTTCTTGTCGATTGCATGGACGGCCGGCCGCACAACGTCGTGCCTCTAAAACGCGCCAGCTGATTAAATCGGGGCTAAATTGGCCCGTCCAAAAACGGGCACGGGTAACTGGTTCGGACGACCAGTCTGCGTCGAACCAGCCTCAGCGTTTTTCAACAAGCCCCCATGCCGGTGCTAATCTGAAAGTATTCTTCCAGAAAGCATATAAGGGAACCTTATGACCGATACATTCGTCCGCTTAAATAAAAGTGGTCACTTTGAGTCGACTGATTGCCCCATCGAAGTTCGACGCGATGGTGACTGGCGCGAAGCACTTTTCAATGCTGGTTACCGAGAGGAACTGGTCTGCGAGCAGCCCGATGATGGCGAAGTGAAACTATGGATCCGGGACGAATTGCCCAGGTTTCTCGTCGATATTTGGGGCAGTGAAAATCAGATTGCTTGCGTGATTGCAGACGGCACAGTCCACCTACTCGAGACGCTCAGAGGCCTTGGCCCGATTATCGCGCTGGTTCAGGCCGCGCACGTGACATCGCAACGCATTGACGCCTCGACAGGCATGGCCAAAATGTTATCTGACATGGACAAATAGTGGAAGCTGGGCCCTCCTTTCTTCGTCGCCACTGAGCATGTTTACCGTCATTCAACGCACCCACCGCGCCGGCAAACCGGTCGATCCCGCCATGCTCGAACGGCCGATGGCGGGCACGATTGTGCGTCAGGCGAGGTACGACGCCCAAGCCCGGCGCCAGCAGGTGTTCATGGAATTCACCCCGCTGCCGGACCCGAGCAAGGTGCTCTTCCAGGAGAAGCCCGGGGAATTGCTCGACCCGGTCCCCCTCGCCTTCGACAGCGTCCGCGGAATGATGATGACCGGTTTCGAGGTGATCAATGGCGGCCGGCATTACCAAGGCTGGTGGATCCGCTGGTATCCCGAGATGCCGCAGTGGTACGCCGACTTGATGACGCCGATGTGAGATGTTGCTTCTCCCACATAGACGAAAGACGAGCTCACAATGTTCGACAGGTGCTTAAGCGTTCACTCGCGTGAGCGTCCTGCGCCTTTGCTTAGATCAAGCAATAAGTGGCATCCCAATCATGTACGGCGGTAGCCCGTCAGGCCTGAATTGAACTAGTCGAGGCAAGTTGGCAACAACGTTGGCATCGGTTTGATTCTGAGCAAACCAATGTCGGCCAGCATTGACGACGTCAGTGCAGAACCTGATTGCATCAAGGTTTAGGCAGTCATTGATGATGATTCTGTGGAAGGTGTTGTTCTGAGCGTTCGGAACAGTGAAAAGGACACGCGCATATTGACCACGCCCTCCGCCAAAGCGCCCTTGATGTACAACCCCACATCGCAGCGAATAGCAATCCACAGCCGTCAGGCTCTCATACTGTGCCGCTAAATTCTCGTCGTACCATTGCCTGAACTTGGCCCCCGTGGCGACTCCGTCGTTTGAGCCGAGCGCCCCGCAGATGTCGGGAACCAGCAGCGCGGTGGTTATCGCAGAAAAATAGTTGTTAGAACGGAGGGTATTTTCTATCTCTGCAAAAATCATGTCCATGCTTAATCGCCTTTGGTTTGCGGACTATAAGCATTGCAGACTTCTGAGCAAAGATATACGGCAACGGCATCGGATATCGTCGGAACACAACGCCGGTCAGTGTTTCAGTGACTCGTACTGCCGCTCGCAGGTAAGCCCGGCGTCCCTACTTCGATCAAGCGCTGACGCCAGGATTCCCGCCGTGTCGTCAGATTCGCTGAACATGATGGCAAGCAGATCGAGGGAGTCTGCAGCTGGCGGGCCTCCGGCGCCAGCGGCGGGATCCGCGCCGGCGCTACGGTGACTGGCGGTGAAGGCGGCAAGCTGCCCGCGCAGGCGGTCACGCTCGCCAGCAGCGCGCACAGCATCAGCTTGGATAACGGCAATACGGTCTCGTGCTTCATTCTGGATCGTGTCCTTTTCGTCCTGCCTGCGTTCGCCCTCTTCCCGCTGGGCCGTCTCCGCCCGATAGGCGCGGTCCGAGTAGTCCTGCATGCCCTTGGCGTTGGTGGCAACCAGCGCGCTGTATTTCACCCCTTGCCGCCAAGCCTCGACCTTGTGTCCAGCAAAGGTGCCTGCCAACAGGCACACCCCGCATGCCGCGGCCAAACCCTTCCATCCAAACAGTGCCTTTACGAGGTCCATACGACACCCAGCGCCTTTTGAGCGTCGGCCAACAGCCGCTGCCGATCGGCAAGGCCATTCAACCCGCCGTTGATCCGCCGCGTGATGGTAATGAACTCGTTTTGATCAGCGAGCGCGTTGAGCTTGCGCGAGTCCCAAAACCATCCGGCCGACAGTGCCGCCCACGGCGCCTGCTCAAGTGCCACCGGGTCGGCAGCAAAGTCAGGCACGTTCGCCATGATCTTGCGCAGCTCGTCGCGCACCTGGCCGTAATTCGATCGTCCCGTCATCTGAATTAGCCCGCGGCCCATGTACCGTTTGCCGTCGCCTGGCTGCGTGTTGCCGAGATCCTTGCGACCCTCATAGCGCACCTGCGCCGGCGTCGGGCCCCAGATCTCCCGGACGTAGCGCAGCCCGCCCGACTCGTGGCCCAACTGAGCGACAAACGGTGCGACCCGCGGCGGTGTGTCGATCCCAAACAGCGTGCATGTATCGCGCAATGGTTGCAGCCAAGCGGCCGCACGCTCGGCGTTGCACCCAGTGCCAGCCCGCAATACTTCGAGGGTGATCAGGTCAGACATTTTCATTGCTGTATCTCCGCGTGTGTTTTGCGGCGATCGCCAGCACGTAGCCGGCGAGTGCCACGGATAGAGCGGTTCCGCCGTCGGATGCCCAGCCAGCAGAGACGACGCGCCAAGCAGTGCCGAATGCGGTGATCGATATGGCGCTCAGGCCGATGCGTTCCGAGAGCGTGTCGTTGATCTGCGGCGCGAAGATGGCCAACCCGGCGCCGACGGCGACGATCAGCCAGCAGATGAACGCGAGCACCGCCTTCACGGTGATGATGATGGTGTCGTCCATGTCACGTCCCTCCCGTGCGACCGCGGATGCGGTCAATGACTGCCTGCCACATCAGCGCGATCGGAACGGCCTGCACGCCCTCCCACGCTCGACTTACGATTGCCATCCCGAATACTCCAAGCAGGAATCCAGTCAGGCCCTCCGGCATCCCGGTGAGGTGGGCGACGTGCGGCGCAGCGTAATAGCTCACCAGCGAACCGCTGGCTGCCATGCTGATGCGCGCCAGCAGCGAGCCTTGCAGGTAGCGCATGCTGACGAGAGCGCCAGCTACGCCCGCCAGCTTCACCGCCAGGCCGTCTATGTTGAATTCCGTCATTGATTCCTGCCGACAAGAAAAAGCCCGCGCACGGCGGGCTGGTGGTCGAATAAAACGCGTTGTCACGGTGCGGCCAGGCTCTGGCGCGGCACCTGGATTGGAGAGTTCAGTAGCCCTGCGTTGGCTGCGGTCATCATCGACCAGTCGCGCACCTGCGGGTCGCCCGTGCCGTTGCCGACGACTGCGGCATCAGTCACGACGAACTGCCCGCGGCCGAAGTCGCCTTCGATGGCCCACCCGCTGTAGCCGTCGGCGAAGCTGCCGAACGTCACCGTGACCGGCACGTCGCCGTTGTTCATGTAGCCCCACTTCGCCACGTACGGGTCGCGGCTGGCGACTATGCGGTAAACACTCAGGTTCACCACCCCGCCCTTGCACGTGCCGAACAGCCGGAACGCATAGTCGAGCCAGTCTTGCCAGACGGCCGTCTTGACCAAGATGGCGGTGGCGCCATCGCTGGCGATCGATGCCGGGTACAGCGATGCCTTGCCGTTGCCCTCGCCCTGAGTGTCGCGAATGACACCTGGCGTGCTGCCAGCGGCGATCTTCATCCGCTGCACCAGGCCGCCGCTGGCATCCAATGTGGCAACGCCATTGGCCGCGCCCTTCATCGACTCACGTAACGCGATGTCATCGGCAAAGTGCTGCTGGATCAGCTCGTTGACCTGGTCGTCCGTGATGGGCGGGTTCTCTGCCAGGTATGCAGCGACGGCCGCCGCGATCTGCATGCCAGTCGGGCCGGGTGCAGGGTTGAGCGTCATGTAGGCCTCGACCTGCGCGCGCACCTGTTCGTTCGTCGCGTCCTTCCCTGGGTCGCCGTTCTTGATCGGGTGCGCCTGCAGGTAGGCCTGCACTGCGCCCGCGATCTGCTCCGGCGTAGCGTTGTCGCCAGCCTTGGGCGGACTGGCAAGGAGCGCAGCTGTCACCGCGGCAGCGATCTGCTCGGTTGTCGGGCCCGGCGCTGGGTGCTCCGCCATGTAAGCGTCAACCTCAGCCCGGATCTGCTCAGGTGTCGGCCCCACGCCCGGCCCTGAGGCCGCCGGCGTGGTCGTCGTCACCTTGATGACGCTCCGAGCCGCGGCGCGCGCGGTCACCACCGGCGCCAGCTCCCTGATCGTTACCTTCATCGTGTGACCTCTGCCAGCACTTGGTAGCTGCCGCCGATGATCTTCGTCACGACGCCTGTCGAGAGCTTGACCTCAAGGTCGTACACCCCCGATCTGACCGGCAGTGCGGCGGTTACCTCGGCGGACAGGGACAAGATGATCTTCCCGGCCTGCTCGATTTTGATGCGCTCGTTCTCCGTGCTGAGCTCGGCCACGAGCACAGCGCTGCTCGGGAACGGGCGCAGCTGCATCTTTGCGGTCGCGCCAGTGAGATCAACCGGCTGATCCTGCTCGTCCTGCAGCAAGATTTCGAGCGCCCAGGTGTCGCCCTGTTGAATGCGCAGAAGGCGTTCTTCCATCGTCAATCCAAAGAAAAGGCCCGCGCGCGGCGGGCCGTGTTGTTGCTTATGGTCAGTCGCCGCCGCCGGTATCCGGGGGCGCCTGATACTGCACCGTCGTCGTCGGCGAAGAGTTGCCCCATAGATCCACGCAGCGAAGCGAAAACACCACGTCCCCATTCGTTCCCAGCGGCAACGGCACGTCCACATACGGCTCGCCGTTTGGCAGCCCGCTCCAGTTAAAGCCAGGGAAGTCGCCCACGGACGGCGCCGTGATGTAGTGCCGCGCCGCGTCGCTGGCCGTGGACCAGACCAGGCGCAGCGCCAAGCCAGACTGCGCCTGGACGACCGTGCCCCCCGGTGCCGCCGGCGCGCTGTTGGTGACGGTGATCGATGCCTCGGCAGACGGCCCGGCCACGTTCACCTCGAGTACGGTGAAGGTCACCTCGGGGCTGACCGCACTGCTTGCGACGGCGTCGTCATACGTCCACTCGATCACGAAGTTGGTCGTGTTGAACTCGCGCCGCATGACGCCGCCAGTCCACACGCGGATGGTCCGAAAGTCGCCGCGTGCGTTGCTGATGTTGACCCGCACCGCCTTGCCAGCCCACGCCTCCTGCAGGGTAAGCGTTGGCGCCGGCGGCGGCATCGTCATTTCGCTGATGACGCCAGTCCAGTAGGCCCACGGCCCAGGCATGGCGCCGATCGCGCGCGCTCGGACGTGCCAGGTACCCACGCTGAGCGTGGTGCTGATGCTCGGCGTGGTGGCTGAGCCGAGCAGCGCCCAGGTCAGGTTGTCCGAGCTTGCTTCGAACTCATATCGCTCTGCACCGCGGGCGGCCGTGGCCGTCACCGTCTGCTGCCCGTTGACCGACCCCCCCACCACGGACACCGATGCCACCACCGGAGCCGCCGTCACGCCCGGCAGCAGCGAAGCCGGTGCCGGTGGCGGAGCCGATCCGCCCTGTTCCGCCTCATGCACCGAAGGCGCGTAATTCGTCAGGCGCAGCTTTACCTTGCCGTCCTCGTCCGGCTCGGCTGCGAGCATCACGCAGTCCAGGCCGCGGCGCTCGCCGGGCCCGAACACGTAAATGGTAGGCTCCGACCGCCGCCCATCCGAAACGTACATCGCACGCCGCACCCCTTCGGCCGCAACAACCACGCACGAGAACTCGTCGGGTCCGGGCGTGACCAGGTACGGACCGTCTGCCGATCCATTGCGCCGGCGCAGCGCCAAGTAGTGCGATTCAGCGCCGAACCACTGCAAGGGCTCGCTTGTGCGCAGCAGGCCGCTCACCGGATCGAACTGCTCGACTTGGCCGGATAGGCCCCACTGAGGGACGTCGTGACTCACCGCTACGAACCCGCCGTATCGCGGGATGTTGCCTTCCATCTCGGTCGCGAAACTGACCGCACGGCGCTGGTCACGATTGGCCGCGGCCATCGAGATGCCTTCACGCCATGCCTGATCGCGGTTGGTGATACCCCAGAACTGCACGTTGGCCGCCTTGTTGGCCGTGCCGCCCTGCAAGATGCACGGCACCTGCGCCGGCTTCCAGGTCTGCGGGTCGGTGTACTCGACCACCACGTGATCGGCCGCGTCCACATCCGGAAAGGCATAGTCGATGGCGAACGATCGGGCCGCCATGTTGTGCGGCGTGAAGACGGCCTCGCGAATGGTTTTCGGCTCGGTCCGCACCACATCGATCACGCCGGCGTAATACATCGGCACCGCGCGGCCCACGCGAGCGATTTGCGTTACCGCGTCCCACAGGGTGGACGTAGTGTCGAACACGCCGTCGCAGTAATCGCCACGGGCTGCCCATACACCTGCCAGGCGCAGCAACTCGTCGAGGTTGATGCGCTTATCCGGCAGGCCGCGACCGTACGTCGTGTTGCGGAACGCGTCCGCAATCGCCCAGGCTGGGTTTCGGGTGGCTACAGGCTCCGACCAGGTCGCGCCGTCCCACACTGGCAGCTTGCGCGTGCCGAGCACGTTCACCCGGCGCGCGGTGTTGCCGTTCAGGTTGTTGGTCGCCTTGATGACCATTGCCAGCAAGGTGACATCGCCGTAATAGCTCTGGCTTGGCAGGTAGGCACGCATGCCGGCCCAATACAGCGTATTGCTGGCGCGCGAGTCCAGCGCCTTGTCGCCCACGCGGCGCACGCGCACCTGGTACCGGCCTGGCGGTACCGGATAGCGGCGCGAGATGACCTGTGCCTTGTCAGTGGCCATGGTCAGCGTCTCGCCGCCGATGGCCAGCCAATCGCCCGCGCCGGCACCAGTACCGTCGACCCGCTGCGCCTGGACTTCAAACGTCATCGACAGCGCATCCAGCCCGCCGCTGTCGTTGGCGTAGAACAGGCCCTGGTAGCTGAAGTCGATCGCGATCCAGTTCGCCTCGGTGTTGGCGGGGTTCACCACATACGGGCCTTTCCAGCCGTCGCCGACGTTCGCCTCATTGGCCGCCAGCAGTTCTAGGTTCTGCACGGCGTCGCTCGTCACGACGTTGTCAGGGAACAGCGTCACGGCGCCACCGGGCTTGATGACCTCGTACTGCACCTCTCCGAACGAGGTGATGTCGGTGTCCTCGATCCGGATCTTGTCGATCTCGATCTCGCCCTGCGTCAGGCAGAACAGCTGATACAGGTACTGCTCGTTGCCGATGTTCTCGACATACGGTTGGGCAGCAAAGTCCGGGTACAGCCGAAACCGGCCATACAGCACTGGGATGGCCTCCAGCAGCCGGGCGGCATTGCCCTGCGCGCCCACTGTGTACGTCGGGCTTGCAGCCTCCCGCGCCGTCGCCGATGCCGCCTTTGGCGGGGGTAAAAGCGCGTTGATCAGAAGCGAGCCCGCCAGCATCACACCCGCGCTCAGCAGCGCGCCGGCGGTGGATGCAACCACCGCGCCATTTGCGAGCGTCATGGTCAGCCCAGCCAGATACGGGGCGTAGATCGACGCGGCGATCAGCGCCACCTGCAAGACGACCTGCAGCGGGTTCGATCCACCACCGCCCTGGGGCAGCAGCATCACCGCACACACATCGTCTGCCGCGATCGCCCGGCCCCAGTCCTTTTGCATCAGTGGCGCGTCGTTGACCACCACGATGAACGGGTGCCGCCGCTGCATCTTGCGGCCGCGCCCGGCAATGAGTCCGCGCCCGCGCAGCAGCGTATCTACCCGCGTGCGGCGGCAGACTTGAACGACCTCGCGCCCGACCTGCGGGCGGAACGGGTCACGGCAAACGATCAGATGGGCCATTGTGGAACCGGTAGTATTGAAGTCGAGAAAAGCCCAGGAGGCGCAGGCCCGCGCGCGGCGTCCAGATGACACCGCGGCCCTGCATCGCATGCAGCACGCCGCCACCGTCGATATCCAGCCAGACGCCCACGTGCGGATCGTCTCCGCCCCGCAGCAGCACACCAGCGCCATGGAACGGCGCTGGCACCACTTCCCAGTCGCGGGCATGCATGTGCGCCGCGTACGCCTGGCGCGCAGCATCGCCCAGCGATAGGTCGGGCAATGCGACGCCGAAGTGATCGCGCTGGACGACCTGCAGCAGGCCCCAGCAGTTGAATGCGTCCGGCCCAACCGCGCCCGCACGCCACGGCAGCCCGATGTAGCCGTTGACCGCCGCCGGCGTCATCGCACCAGCCCCGGAAAGTCGTCAGGCGTGTACCTGCGCCGAGGAAACGGCCAGTTGTGCACGTCGCTAAGCGTCGCGGTGCCCGTCACCTGAAAGACGTCGGCGTGCACGTTGGTGAGCGTCATCGTGTAAGGCGGGTCCATCTGTGGCGCTGACAGGTCGCTTGCCAGGTATGGCCGATAGGTCACCTCGATACGCGCCGTCTGCGCGATCGCCTGCTCCAGGTGGGACGTCACCTCGCGGCTTGCGTTGTCCAGCGAGATGCGCATGCTGGGCACCGATCCGGCCTCAAAGCCGGGCAGCGAGAACCGGAACGCGCCGGGTATGAACTTCACCACCTTGCCCGCGTCCATTGGCGCATCGTCTTCGAGCCGTGCTTCGATTTCCTCGTACCCGATGACGACTCGAATCGCAGTTGGCTTGCCGTCGTCGTCGATGAAAGCCGGGTGCCGGATCTCGATCGTGTCGAAGATCACGGCATCCGCCGGCGCCGAAGCATAAGCCTCGGCCAGGGCTTCACTTAGTCCGCTTTTTGCTGCGGCCATGCACCCTCCAGGCGAAAAAAAACCCGCTCGCGGCGGGTTGTCGGTTCAGTCTCATGGCGGCCTCAGTACGTGCTGTAGACGCCCGAGGCCACCCGTAACGTCGTGCCGGCCGCCGCGGCCAGGCCGTAGCACCGCAAGCCACCGTCCGGCGACAGGACCAAGTGCCCAGGCTCAAAGAGGTCGGTCAGCACAGGGATGACGACCGGGTCGCGAGGCGTCAGGAATTTGCCGAAACCGTGCACGAGGGTTCCGTTCGCCCGCGCAGCGCCGGCGGCCATGGTCAGATGCATCCGGAATTCGACGTCGCCTGAGTCATTGGCCCGGAAGCGCCGCGCGGAGCCGTTGACATAGTTCCAACCCTCCTGGGGTGCCCAGACCGAAGGCAGGTCTGTCCAGTCGACGCGGTTGCTGGTCACCTTGTTGATCTGACCCAGAATCGCCTTGGCATGTGCCCAACCCTGCAGGCGGAACAACGTCGGGTTGCCGTGGATGTTGTCCGCCACGACAGGGTCCATCCAGGTAAGGTTGGGCGCCAGAGCCGGGTTGACCATGTTGGCGATGATCAAGCCGTATTCGGTGAGCCCATCCACCACGACGACGCGCTCTTCTGCAGCAAGCCGCATGATGGTTGCGCGGTACGGGTTGCCTTCCGCATAACGGGTCGATGCCTGGCCGCGCGCGCCGGCTTGGGCTTGCGTGTACCAGAGCGGGTACAGGTCGAGCACGACCCGCGACCCGGCGGCCTTGCAGATGGCGATCATCTGCTTCACGTTGGCATACAGCGCAGCTGCGCCGAGCGCACCTTGCTGGTCGTTTGTGCCGACGCCGATGACCGTGTCGGTGGTACCGGAAGGCACGCCATTCGCCAGCAGGATCGCCAGCTGATTGGCAGAGGCCTGCCCGCCCACCGCTTGGTTCCGGTACTGCGAAACGCGCATGCCCATCGAACCGTCGAGATACTTCGCGGCCCATCGGCCAGGGCAAGGCGCGCCGGGGTCTTGCTGGCGCGAGTCGCCGATATAGAACAGGCCCAGCAGGCCCGTTGAATTCTGCGCCCCGCCTTCCTCGATCCAGAGGTTTTCGTACCGGACGCCGGCGGTCACTCCCGCCAGATAGCCGCCGATGCCATAGGCCTGGATCGGATCCTTCACGGTCCGCGAGCGGAACAGCGCACCATTGACCAGGATATTGAAGCTGTGTGCGCTGGTGGGCTCGATCGTGATGATGGCCTGGCTCGGATCGAATGTGGCGTGCACCTGGCGATACGCGTCCTGCGGGTGCACCACGTTGCCCTGCACATAGCCGCTGCCAGCTTCCTTTTCGATGAAAGCCGAGTTGCCGCCGGACCAGGTCATGCCGTAGTAGCCCAGCGCGGTCCGTGCAAAGCATGCCGGCGTCAGCCCCGCCATGCCGGCAGGGATCGTCACTGAGCAATGCAGCCGCTGGCCGACCTTCAATCGAATCTCAGCAAGCTCGTAGTACCCGGTGCCCGGCGAGTTGAATTCAACGGTGTCTGCCGTGTAGGTGATGGCACCGCTGCCCGCCAACGTTTCGATCTCGCTGCCGCCAGCATTCGGGCTGCCGGGCCACATGTACCGGCGGGCAATGAACTCAGCGGCCGGATCCACCTTGCGGAACTTGTTGCGGATCAGGTCGCCCGCCCCGACAAAGTGGCGCTCTTTTGCGTTCAGCGGCTGCCCGAAGGACGTGCTCCCCTCCAGGTAGGTGAATCCCATCTCGATGCTCGGGATGATCTCTATCGCGCCGTTGACGTCGCAGTCGAAGCCCACGTTGACCAGGTGGAACTTCACCCCTTCATCACGCGTGATTCGGACCGTGCCAGGCCCAAGGCCATAGATCGACTCGTAGGCAAAGTGATAGATGTTCGTCGTTCCGGTGATGAACGGAAAGTGCACCGTTGGCCCGTCCGAGAACAGGCGCGTGTAGTTCAGCAGCGGGAAGAAGTTGTTGCGGCCCACGCCGGTTGCCAGGTCGTAATCGCCGGCGCCGCCGAGTTCCTGAATCGTGACGATGTGCGATTCTGATGGGAACGGCAACCACCGCCCGGCCGCCAGATCAGCGTCGAAGCTTTGGCCCGACACGTGAGCATCGCCCGTGACATATTTCAGCACCGGGTCGCCGTGCAGCACATAGTCCTTTCGCGCGTACGCCGTGCCTGGCGCCCAAACACCGCGATAGGTGAAGGCCAGCCGTGACTCCACCGCGCTGTCGATCATTGCTTCTTTCGACGCAATCAGGGCTGTGGGGGACTTCACCGGGCCGGCGCCAAAGTTGACGCTGCCGGCGCCGGTGGCCCATTCGTTGACCTTCGATTCGGTGGCGGACCACCGGGCGGTGGCTTCAGGGAAAGGCAGTTGCGCCATCAGTCACTCCTGCCAAGCGTCGTGCGCTGGCATCGTATTGTTGAACAAGGTGTAGAACGCGTTGTCGATCGCGGCGAATTCAGGCGTCGTCACACCCACCTTCATGAGCGTGTATTCATCGACAGATGCGACGGGCATGGCTTTCACTTCGAGCTCAGCTGCCACGCTCCACAGATCCAGGCCGCTTGCCATCAGCGACACGTTGTAGGGCGGGCTCTGGCTGAAGCGCGTTTGCACCGGGCTTGTGCCGCGCCCGTTGGCCAAGTCGATCCGGAACCAGCCAGCGGCGTCGGCTGCGTCGTGGTGGACGAAGGCTTCAAACAGGTCGAACTGTTGGCGGGTGAAAACCCAGGTCAGCTTGACCGTCGTCGGGAAAGTGCGGAACCGGCGGCGCTGCCGCGCGTTGCCGGCGTCCATGTCGGTCCGCACGAACGGCGCCTTGGGCTGGTAGCCGTAGCCGCTCGCGGTCGGCCGCGGCAGCAGCGCCGGCCACTTCGGGATATCTGCCATGAGGGCCCAAGAATGAAAAAACCCGCCGAAGCGGGTATAAAGTTGTGGCGCCGACTGAGACGCCTAGTTTCTGGAAGACCACATGAAAGCCACGCAGCCCTCCCCGACTCCAGTCATCCCCCAGCCGGCGCCAGACCGAAAGGAAGCACCACGCAACACGCCGCCGCAGCGACCGCGATCAGGGGGCTCGCGATAGCGGCAAGTCGAATCCGGTTCAGCAGGGTGCCAACGCTGAGATTGCGGGCGACAGCCGCGTCGATTCGAGCCTGCATATTGTTGAGCTCGATCTCGCGGAGCTGCTGCAACTGAAAATCAGGCTGATACAGGTGCTTTGGCTCGTTGTAGAGCGCAGGAAGCTCCGAAATTCGCATCGGCTTCCAAACGAGCACTGTCGCGACCGCGAATAGGTAGACGGAGAACGCTGCGGCACCTACGCCGTACCAACTGACAGCCGTCTGCAAGCTGTTGGCCGCGAACGCAAGCGCGCCGGTGCCGCCGGCGAGCAAGACAGTGAGCGTTGTCATGCATTCCTTCGCCAAGGCCTCGGCGTTTTCCCGCCGACCCTTGAGGTTTTCCACCGCGGCTTTTTCAGCCCAATCCAAGACGTCACTCATAGGTCCTCCGTGTGCCAGTCCCGCATTCGGGCGCGGCTGTCGAAAAAAAGCCCGCCGGAGCGGGTCTTCTGCGATGGTGATCGGCTATCGAGCCAGGACGACGTCAGACGTGGCCGCGTCTTGGACTTTTACGCGCTCAACGACGGCACCACCTTGTACGCCGATCTGCGGTACCTCCCAACTGACAGCGCCAGTCACGAAATACTCTCCAGGCGGCACCGCCCTGAACTCGAAACGCCCTTCTGCGTCGGCCCGCGTGGTGCGGGTTGCGGCCATGTACCGAGGATCAGGCTCCGACATCATGTTGCCGGCTCGAACAGCGTCGTACCACTGCAGGCTCAACGACGTCACCGGATTCAGCAAAATCTCACTACCTGCACCCTTGACCACGCCGCCGCCACGCTGCTTGGCAAAAAGCTGGCCGCGCACTACTCCGGTCCCGGTCTTCGCGAGCGAGGCGTATTCAGCCTCATTAAATGGCAGGCGAGTGACGGTGGTACGTTGGGGCGGCATTGCACATGCAGCTAACCCTAAGGTCAGCGCAATCGTCAGAGCGATTTTCATGGTCCGTGTCGAATGATGGTGGGACTACATCATAAGGCTACGTCCCGAAGTTGTCGCGCAACCCGAATCGCCCTTTTGCTGCGCGATAGACAGAGCCCTGACCTGCATCAAATTGTCCCGCTACAGCATCGACTGCCTGCTTCACCACCATCTTGACCAGCAACGAACCATCGTCGCCAGTCGTGGCCGATCCCTCGAACTGATTGCCGTTGTGGTCCTCGACAACGATGTTGACTGCAGGCGTTCCACCTTGCTGACTCGCGCCGGCTGCGGTGCGAGCCACGAGCGGCGTGACGTTGCCATCGTTCCCGGCCATCATTAGGTACTGTCGGCCTCCCGTCTCAAGTAATTCGGGTATGCCGCGCTCATTTACCTCGTACATCTGCCGGGCGGCGACAGGCCCTCCATGTTCTCGGCGTGGCAGGGTCAGGCCGTAACCTGTGCCCCCATTGCCCAGCGTTGTTGTGTTGCCATTGACCAGCCCTGTCGGGGTTGCCGTCGGACCCATGAAGCCAGAAAGCGCCGTCGACAGAAAACTGAACAGCGGCCCGGTGATGTTCTGCTGCACCGCCAACCGCGCGATGCCGCTCACCATCGTGTTGATCAGGTCGCCAAACGTCAGCTTCCCAGTCGTCACGAACTTGGTGAAGGCATCCTCTGCGCTCTTGAAGGCCCCGCCCAGCAGGCTTTCGGCCGCGCCCGAGACGTTCCGCACCGTGTCCAGGTAGTTCGCAAAAGCCCGACGACTGCCCGTGCTCCAGTCCGACTGCATCGCGTCCACGCCGCTGTAATACTGCTGCTGCGCCTGCAACGCTGCCTGCAACTGCGCCTTGATGTTCTCGGTACGCGCCCGATAGGCGTCGCCGCCGAGCTGATCGGTCGGCGTCGCACGGTCCAACTCGCGCTGGTACCGAAGGTATTCCTGGTAGAGGGCCCGCGTCTCCTGCTGCCGCGCATAAGCTTTGTCGCCCTGCCCGTACGCGTCCAGCTGCCGCTGGTACTGCTCTTCGCGCGCCTGCTGCGAACTTGCGATCGTGGCCTGAATCTGCCCGTATCGCTCGTTGTAGCGTTCCAGCGCAGCGAGGCGTTCCTTCTCGGCCTTCTGCGCTGCAGCCTCGGCCTTTTCCTTGGCCGTTACCTGCTGCTCAATCGCCACGTTCTGCGCCAACTGCGCGCGGATCTGGTCCTGAGCTGCCAGCAGCGACTTTTGATCCGCCGTCAGGATCTTCTTTTCCTTCAGGTCGGCGATCTGCTGCTCGAACTTGGCCTGCTGGCTTGCCGCCTGGCCGAGTTTGCCGGCGGTCGTCAGTTGCTCGCGGGCGGATGCCTCCTGCTCTTTCAGTTGCAGCAGCAGGCGTTCGGCCGCGTTGTCGGTGTAGGCCTTCGGCTTGGGCCCGGCCTTGTCCTTGTATTTCTCGTTGATCGCGGCAACGCGGTCGTTGTATTCCTTACCGACGATGCCGGCCAGTGCTGCATCGCGCTTGAACTGCGCCAATTCCTCGGCACGTTGCTCAGCTCGACTCTGCGTGGCCTTCTTCTGCGCATCAAGCCTCCCCTTGGCGTCGATGACCGCCTGGTTGCGCGCCCGATCCGCGCCATCGGCGGTGGCCTTGCGCTCTTCCTCATCCGCTTTGATGATCGCCGGTTGCAGCACTTTCAGCCGCTCGCGGAGAGCATCAAGGGCAGCATTCTGCCGGCCACCACCGCCGCCCACCGCTGCGCCACCGGCGGTCGTCGCCATGCCGCCAGGGTTGGCCAGAATGGCGTTGATCTCATCCTGGATCTTCGTCGCTTCCTTGCGGATGTCCTCCACGGCGCGCGGCCGGCCGATGTTCAGCATCGCATCCCAGGCACGCTTTGCAGCGCCCGTGATGCCATCCCATGCGCGCTCGACGGTACCGGCTTGGCTGCGCACCTCTGCCATGCGCTTTTCCATCGCAGTGGCGTAGGCGCGCTGCGCGATCGCACCGGCCTCGTCCTTGCGGCCCATTTCTTCGGCCGCGCGGATCTGGTCGTAGGTCGCGCCGGTCAGGTAGCCCATGGACCGATTCAGCTCAATCGACGCCTTGACCGGGTCGTCCGCCAGCTTGGCGAAAATCTTGCCGGTGTCCTCGATGCTCTGGCCGATGGTCTTGTTGGCCGACAGCGCCACCGCAGCGAAGCGCTGCAGATCGTTGCCGCCCACGCGTGCGCCCGCCGCCAGCGCGGTCAGCGCTTCAGCAGCAGCGCCTTGCGTGCCCTGCACCTCGCTGATGCTGCGGGCCATCGACTGCATCTGGCCTGCCGTCACGCCCGCATAGTTGCCGGTCGTGATCAGTGCACGGTTGTACTTCTCGCCCTCGGTGCTGCCCTGGTAGTAGGCGAACCCAAGCGCAGCGGCTGCGGCCGCCGCCAGCGTGAATGGACCGACCAACCCTGCGACATACCCGCCGAGCGCGCGTGCCGCCGGGCCGATACCGCCGAACATGTCTTTAAGCTGACCACCCTGCTGCAGGAAGACCGTCAGAGGGTTCTGGCCGCCCTGCAAGCTCACCATGATGTCGGTGAACTGCGCCGGCACGCCGCGCATTGCCGCCGCCGTTGCCTTGGCGGACATGCCGAGGCCGGTCGTTGCCGATTCGGTCTCGCGCAACTTGGCGATGATGGGCTCATACACAGCCGGGCTGATGCCGCGCTGCGCGGCTTGGTACTCCAGCAGCGCGGACTTTGGCTTGCCATAGGTGGCCGCCAGCGTCTCGGCGCCACGGATCCACCGTGCATTGGCCTGATCCAACCGCTGCGAGGCTTTGTCCGCCGCGTCACCGATGCTGTTGACCCCGCCGGCAGCGCGCTTGCCGGCCTGACCGATATCGTCCGCGGCCTTCTTCCCGTCATTGGCCAGGGACTTGAGCTTGGTAGAGGCCTCGCTCACGTCCGCGCCGACACGCAGCGTCGTCTTGCCGACCACTTGATCGGTCATACCCTACCCCTTGTACATTTGGTCCAGCGCTGCGGCCTCCATCACCTGGATACCGTCGAACACGTCATCCATGTCTTTGCGCGGCACACCACAACGCCGCATGACGAACGACAGCGACGCGTAATTGAGCCCCGTTGGTTTGCCGGTGCCGCCGAGCACCCACTGTGTCTGCAGCGTCCGGAACACGCGCTGAATCAGCACGTTGTCCGGCCACATCTCCACCGCGGCCGGCATAACGTCGGCCATGGTCAGCCCCCAGTTATCCAGTTCTTTCTGGCCGGGGGCTGTCCAATACATGCGCTGCGCGGCGGCGATCAGTTTTTTCGCCGACCCTCCGCCAACTCGACCACATACGTGTCCAAGATGGCCGTCACCGAGCCGTGGTGGTTCTGCACCAGTTCCTGCAGCGCGTCCTTGCTGAACTCGGCATCCACGTCCTGCCAGCCCTCGATGATCTCCATCAGGGGGCCGACGTCGTTGGTCGCGAGCGCAGCGGTGCGCTGCAGGTACTCGTTCATTTCGTCACGGGTCTTGTGGCGATAAACGAGCGTCAGGGTTTCCGGCTCGCCCCCCGGCACTGGGATGGGCACCAGCGCGACGAAGGTCGGTTTGGCTTTGATCTTGAACATGATGTCCTTATGCCGCTGCTGCGGCGTAGCGAACGGGGCGGGCCAGCAGCGAGAACGTCGCATTGCAAGCCATCACCTGGTTCTTGGTCATGGAAGGGGTTTCGTTGAACGATGCATAGCCGTTGTAGGCAGTGACCGCGCCGCTCGGGAAGGTGGCCTTGAGCGCCACCGGGTTGCGCGTTGCCGCGACTTTTTTCAGCGCCTTGTAGCCAGGCAGCGCCGGATCGTCAGCGATGCTGATGGTCATCGACTGCGCCGAGCTTTGCGTGGGCAGTTGGCTCTCGAAGTTGTTTTCCAGGAACGAGTAGTTGGCGAACTGCATGTCGCCGCCCGACGTGGTGACGTCCAGCACCTGGGTGATCTGCTGCCACGTCGCGATGGGTCGCACCGCGCCGATGCCGCTGCCAACCGGGAAGATGTTGACGTCGGTGGTGTCGATATCCTCCAGCTCGAAGGTGTCGGCAGTCAGCGCCACAACGCGTGCGATACGCCCTTGAATCTGGCTCCAGCCAGACGTGACTTCGACGAATTCGCCGGTGACGAGACCGTGCGCGGCAGACGTGGCCACCGCGTTCTCAGCGTTGGTCAGCGCGGTGACACTCTTCATCCCACCGTAGGCGATTGCCAGGGCGAAGATGATGCCGTTGGGAAGGGAAACAGCCATTTGAGGCCTCCAGAAATGAAAAACCGCCCGAAGGCGGCATTGGTTTCTGCGAGGCAAAATGGCTGTGTTGCGGAGCGCGACAGCCTGCGAGGCACGTGTGTTCTTACTGCTTGCTGAGCCACTTTTCCCAGGCGCTCAGGCATCCCTTGAGCAACCGGATCAGGTTCTCGTGCAACTCTTTGGTGATCGGATTCATGGTCTTGTGTGTCGTGGTGGAACACCTCTCACGAGGCGAACCAGATGGAAAAGTCTTGCTGCGTACCGTGCAGGTCGACGCCGTCATTGTTGGCCGAAGACACGCCAGTCAGCACCGTCGCGCGAAGCGCTGGCGATTCGACCAGCACGTCTTCGATCAGTCGGCCGATCGGTGCCACCGCAAGGCGGGTGTCCGCCCAGGCGTTGACCTGGAACCGACCATTTTTCTTGTCAGGCGCCTTGGACTCGAGGAAGCCGAACGTGGCGCCACCGACTTGCGTGAAAACGACGTATGGCGTCTGTGTGCCCGCCGGCGCCCCGTCGACGAAGACGCGATCGCCGACGAACGCCCCCAAACCTGCAGTCAGCGTTGTCAGGATGTCCTTTTCGATGGTCATTCGTTGTCTGCCTCGGTAATGGGCCCGCCCTTGGCGAGGTCAGCAAGCACCTCGGCCACTCGCTCTTTGGCACGAGCCTGCATTGCCGCAAGAGCACGCGGCGACGCATCGCCAGACCGGCGCATGAACGCCACCGGTTTGACCCACACCGGCGTATCCAGCCGCTCTGTCGTTGCAGCGATCCGATTGCCGACACGCACGATCACGTTGACGCGCCAGTGACCGTTTTCCACCAAGTGGCCGTGCGGTGCTTTCTTCGGGTTCCAACTGATGTTGTAGACCTGCAGCGTGTCCGTCGAAAGCTCGGGCGAGTGAGCACGGTAGATCGATTCCCGCAACTGGCCAGGCCGAATGCCTTTGCGCGCAGGGCCGGTATAGATGGGCGCCAGCGTGCGTGCCTCACCGTAATAGACCAGGGCACCAGCATGAGCGACTGACCGCGCAACCTGTTGCTGCAGGGCCTGGTCGAGCCGCTCCAAATCGCCGGCCAAGTCGCCATCCAGTTTGAAGTCCAGCATTACGCGCGCGCCCCCGTTGAGCAGGCAAAATCCACGTGTTCGCGCCGTGCTTCGTCCGGCAGGACCGCCAGGATTTCGTACACCGTGGCCTTCGAGTAATCGACCGCTCCACCGGTGTCGATCGCTCCCAGGACGATGCGCATGGTCGGCGTAATGTCGTTCCGGTACCGGGCGCGGATGCTCACCGCGGCCTCGTGGGTTTCACGATCGGCGGTGACGTACTGTTTGCCGCTCATCGTCTTGATGCTGACCCACATGGCAGCATGCAGTGCCCAAGCCTTTATGGGTTCGTTCAACGCGTTCCTGGCTGTGCCCATAGTCTCGACTCGGACACGCCGGTTCAATGTCCCAGCTCGCAGCATGCGACCCCCTCAGAATCTTTTCCGGTACCAGAGCAGGCTCTCGAACCCAAGCGGCACAGTCGCCGCGGTCACGCCCACGACGACGGCTTCACGGTTCGCGTACCAGTGCGCGACCAACAGCAGCGCCGCCTGCTCGACGTCCTTCGTCCACGACATTTCGCTCGAGTCCGCCGGCACACCTTCCACGATCCTTCGATCGCAGTGCTGCTCGATGTGAGCAATGGCTGCCGCGACGTAGGACTCGAGCAGGATTTCTTCATCGTCACCGACGTCCCGCAACTGACGCTTGACGCTTGCGACGTCCAGCATCACTTCGTCTCGGTCGGTGCGGCCGGCTTCGTGGTCTTGGGAGCAGCCTTTGGCGCTTCCTTGACCTCTTCGGCCAAGCCCTTCGAAATGAGCTCGTGCCCGTACTTGGGGTCGACGTCTGTGAACGTCACCCCTGCGCGGACCCGGCTTTCATCGGTGCCGAGCTTGCGCGAGTCATCTTCGAAGCCCCAGAGGGTTTTGATCTGCATCTTGTTCTCCTGTAGGGCGGAAGGCGCACTGCGCCCCCCGCCATTGGGTTAGACCGCGAAGGTGCCCTTGACGAAGGCGTAGGCGCGGCGCACGGCCAAGCCGATCCGCTCTTCGACCAAAATCACACGCTGGTTCTTCACGAAGTCGTCATTGATCATGCCGACCTTGACCGTGAATGCCATGCGGTCATAAATGCGAGCGCCTTGAGCGAACGAGCCGACCAGGAACTCGCCGCCGGTGTCTTCGCCGTCACCTTCGTCCATGCTGTCAGACGCTACGACCGGGCGCCCCCACAGAACCGGGGTCACCAAGCCTTGCAGGTTGGCGAACAGGTAGCGGTTTTCACCGTCCTTCTGCAGCTCGATGTTCATCCAGTCCAACTCGGACATCACCACGGCATCGGAAGAACGCTTCGACTGCTTACGCGCCTGGTAGATCGCTCGGCGGATGGTGTCAATCGCCGTATCGCCAGCCTTCGAAAGCGCCGCGTCGAACGTCGACGCCTGGGTCATGATGCCGTTCAGGTTGTTGCCCGTGCCCACTCCCTTGAGGATCTGACCTTCCTCGGTCAGCTTCAGGTCGTAGCGCAGCAGTTCCTGAATGTAGCTGTACAGCTGCGGGACATCGTCAAGCGCTTCGTCCGTCACCGGCATCCACACCGCGATCTTCTTCACGTTGTCGGTGACCGATTCGAACGTCACGTTGCTCTGCGGCTTGGCGGCGCCTTCTCCCACCATGCCGGCGCCGCGCGTGTGCAGCAGTTCACGGTAGTAGGTGTAGCTGGCTCCGGTGACAGGGGTCGTAGGGATCAGGTCGCGGATCAGCAGTTCCTGGCGCGGCTTGTCCTGCAGGATCGGGTCGTAGTTCGGCACGACGATGCCCGCACTGGTGACCTTGGTTTCGGACATGGACGCCATGTCGGCCTTCTTGACCTCGAATTCGGCAGCGGGTTGCTGCTTTTGGGTCAACGCTTTGTAGGCGTCGTTCGACTTGACGAAGTCGATGAAGCCCTTCTTTTCCGCGCCGTTGCCGCGCAGCTTGACGCCCTTTTCTTCAAGCGCCTGCACCTGGTCGATGACCTTCTGCAGTTCGCCCTTCTGGTTCTCGATCTGCCCCTTGATATCGTTGGTGACCGCATCGCCCTTCTGGATCGATTCGGCTACTGCGTCGTACTTTTGTTGCAGACCGGAAAAGCCTTCCTTGAGCTGACGCTCCAGGCCTTCACGCATTTCTTTGACATCGGTGGTCATTGCGACACTCCAAAGTGGGTATTGAATGTGGTGGATAGTTGCTTCAGCTCATCCACGATCGCCGTGGCCACGTTGTCACCGTCACGGTGCAGCGCGGGGTAGCCGAGGGAGGCGACAGCAGACGCCTCCTTTTGTGAGAGCCCCATGCGTTCGCGTAGGGCGCTCTCGAAAAGCCGGATGTCCGACTTCACGCTGGTGATTTGGGCCTCCGGGTTCATGCCGAATGGCACAAGTGACGCTTCCCAGAGTTCAGCTTCCTTGATCACGCGGATGCTGCGGCCAGACCGTTCCTCATACGCGGCCAGGATGGTGTTGAAGCCGATCGACATGCTGTCGAGCGTGCCTTCTTTCATCAGCTCGTATGCGTCGCGCGCGTAGCTGACGGCCAGATTGATTCGGCCTTTGATGTACAGCCCGTGGTCGTCCTGCCGGAATTCAGCGGAACCGACGAGACGCGTCAGGTCATGAAAAAGGGCCAGCTTCAGCCGGCCCCCTCGCGTTGTCTTCACCTTGGTGAAGGCCCCGGGCATGATGACGTCATCGCCCAAGTCCACGTTGTTGAAAACCGATGCATAGCCCTCGAAGTTGCCTGCATCGTCGGCCGCCTTTACGTCAAACGGCACTTCCAGTTTTGTCAGCATTGCTTCTGGCCTCCCATCGGGTCAATTTGCTGTAGTCGCCCCCGAGACGAGGCATGTTTTCTTTCTCGCGGACTTCGTCTTGTGACATCCACCCGGGGTTGTTATTCCCGCCCAGGGCAATCTGGTAATAGGCGGCGCGCGCGGCACTGTCGGCCCGAAGCAGCCCCTCGACCACGAACTCGACGAACATCGTGGTGCCGCCGAACAGCTTGTCGTTCAGCTCGTCTTCGATTGCGTCCAGGTAGGGCTTCAGCCCGAAGGTCACGAACCCGCTGGTAGTCTGTTCAACGTTCGAGCCTTGGATCGACGTCTTGCTTGCACGGTTCGCCAGATGCAGCGGCACGCCCCAGATGCCCGCGAGAGCTTCCTCGGTGAACTGCTGCGTTTCGATAAATTGGGCGTCTTTCTGGGTGAGGCCGGCCGGAACGATCTTGGGATTGCCTTGGAGCAGGCCCCAAGACCCCAAGCTGTTGACGTCGTCCTTGCGAATGTCGGGGAACTTCTCAAGGATCTGAGCTTGCTGTTCCTTGGTCAGGAACTTCTCATAGATCACGTAGCCGCCGGTCACGCCGCCCTTGCGCATGAACCGGCTCGCCCAGTCCTGCGCAGCTTTGGCCTGCCCGATCGTGTCGGCGAGGTGTTCAACCGGGGACAGTCCAACGATGCCATCGCTTGAGAACAGCTTGAAGTGCAGCATGTTCTCTGGAGACACCGGGGTGCGTTTTCCCTCGTACATGACCCAATAGAAAAGGTCGCCCTCCGCGTCCTTGTCTGGTTCAACGTCGTCAGCACACGTGGGGACAAGGCCAATCCAATCGCCATTTTTCGCCCGATCGATCACTGCATACGCATTCCCCCGCAATGCGAGGTTGAGGATCGTCGGCTTCAAGAAATTCAGCCGCGTCATGCGTGGATTCGGCTTGCGCAACAGGCGCGCCGGACGCCTGTCAGCCGGCACGATCACGCGGCCTGAAGGTAGGTCGTCAAATAGCTTGAGCGGCAGACCGGCGGTGGTGCCAACGAGCACGCGCATACACGACCAAATGATGGGAACCGAAAGCGACGACTTGGGCGTCACTACGACGCCTGCCTTGGTGCGGCGCCCGCCGACAGTCGTCTCGACCTCCACGTAATCGCCAGTTGTCGGGTCGGTGTACCCGAACATGCGCCAGGTGGCAGGGTTGTACCAACGAAATGACATTTTTTGAGCCCTATGAGCCGATGAGCCCGAAGAATCCGCTTGCGAGGTAGTCGTCGAAGCCAGCGTTTGCCTCGGGGTTGAGCGACATCAAGGACACCGCGTTGAATAGCGCCATCAGCGGGTCGATCTTGGCCGACCCGGATGCCTGCTTTGTGATGAGGATGGAGTTGCCGCGGGGCTCGACGCGCGCGTTGCTGACGCACCAGGCCATCAATGCCTGGCCACCGTGAACAAGCCCGCCTTCAGCCAGCTTCCGCTCCGTCGTTTTGATCGCTCCGCCGAGCTTCCACCCCTGCGAAATCCCAATGATCTTGTCTTGCGGCACGCCAGCCGCAACCAGTGCGTCGAGAATGGCGCCGATCCCGGCCGGATCGACCCCGACTTTGTCCAGCAGGCCAGATTCTTCGATCTGGGCGACTAAAACAGCCACTTCTTCAACGTCTTGGCCGATTTGCTTCACAAGGACCAAGTCGCCGTCTCGCGCAAAATCGTGAAATCTCGGCGCCTCGGCTTTGCGCCGTTCCAGGACGGACGGATGTGCCCATGCTCGTGTCCACGCGAGCCACTCGCGAGTCTCACGGTCACGCCCAACCGCCGCAACGCCAAGCAAGTCGTCCAGGCCGCCGCCGTCAATGCCGACGTCGATCACCTCTGACCGCCGCAGCAGCTCGTCGAGGCTGACAGCTCGAGCGTCCTTGCGGCCTTCCCAGAAATCCGCGCCCGCCCAGCGGTCCGATCGCAGCGCCAGACCTATTTCGACGTTGGCGTGCTTGGCAAGGAATCCACGAAACGATTGCTCGCCCTCTTCCTTGGCTTTACCGAACTCCCGGTGGAGGAACTCTTCGTCCACGGAGTAGCCAAGGTTCGGATTGACCATGGCCAGGTTGGCCGCCAGAAGGTGCTCACCTGAAGCAACCATCTCCGGCGGATGCTCGAAGATGATCGGCACGAAGCGCGGATCGTGGACTTTGCCGTCCCGCACTTGGCGGGCGTAGTGCAGCTTTTGCCGGAACACGCCTGCTGGGGCGTCGTCGGACTGGGTCGTCAGATAGATAACGAACCCTTCAGGCCGGGACGCCAAACCGCCAATGGCCTCGCGCAGCATTGCCTCCGCGCCGGCTTGCTTGCCGAACAGCCAAAGCTCGTCAACCAGGGTGCCGACCGATTTCTTTCCGCCGACCGTGTTCGAATCTGCCGCAACCACCTTGAGCGTCGCGTCGCTTACCCGATGCGTGATCGTCTTGATATGCGTTTGCACATGGAACAGCTCTTCGAGGTCGTCGTCTCGCTTCACCATGTCACGGCACGGGCCGAACGAGTTGTTGGCGACCTCGATGGTCGGCGCCAGGATGGTGAATTCGGCTGACTGCCTCCAGTTCAGGATCTGCGCCGTCATCATGATGCCGGCCGCGATCGTGGACTTGCTGTTCTTCTTCGGCAGGCAGACGAACCATTCAGTGATGAGCCGCCGCCCTGAGGACGGGTCGTAGGCACCGAAGATCGACGCTACCAAGTCGAACACCCATTGCGCGCAAGACTCGCCAAACGTCGGACTGCCTGGCGCGTCCACGATCTTCAGTTCCTTGAAGATCGCGACGGCCTGCTCGGCTACCTCGGGAAAGATCGGTGGCGGGATGATGCTTCGCCCCGCCTTGAGCCGGTCGGCCCAGTCGGGGCAAGCAGTCGTCCATTCCATCCGTTATGTCCTGTTGTTGACCACCAGCTTGGGGGGTTCCGCTGGTGCGAAGCGTCCGGACGCTTTGCCAGCGGCGTCTTTCTGCGTGTCTTTCTTACCCTTTGGGGCCAGCCGCGAGTGCTCGAATGGCAGCAGCGCCTTCGCAGCTTCCAGTCGTTCCTTCGGCTCGGCCCCAAAGTCGTTCATGACGAACATGAGGTAGTCGCGCGGATCGGCAAACCTATCGGCGGGCGGCTCTGGTGGAGGTGGCGGGGCCGCCGGCGGTTCTACGCCGAACGGCCAGCCCGCAGGTGCGGCCGGCGACCTTGTTCCATCTGCGGCCGTGAAACCGGCGGCGGGCGGTGGCGCGAAGCGGTTGGCTTTCTCTTTTTTGCCCGGCTCAGATTTGTTAACTGCCGGCCCCTTCCCCAGTGCAGCGGCGACGGCCTTGTCTTTCATCAACCGAGACGCTGCTTGAGCGGCTCCTTTATCGCTGTAGCCCGCGAGGATCGCGGCTTTTGCGCCGGTGACGCCCGACCGAAGCGCGTCAACAAATCGGCGCTTTTTGTCGGTCAAGCCCATTAACAACTCCGAGTTAACAAATCCTGGGACGGGAAATTTTCTGCGCGTGCGAGGACAGGTGGTCTAGGAATCCGGCACCCCCAGGGTTTCGACCCCCCCCTCCCTTGACCGATGGGGTCAGGGTGGGTCCAGGGCTCGATAGCAGGCCCGTGGCGGGCCGATCAGGCGGTCTGCGAGGCCGTTTGTCGTCCGAACAGCGGGCGGCTTAGCCAGCCTCTGCTTCCTCGCGCTGCTTCTCGCCGCTGTGACACGACCGGCACAGCGCCTGCCAGTTCGAGCGCCGCCAGAACAGCGACTGGTCACCTCGGTGAGGAACGATGTGGTCCACCAGTTGCGATGCCGTGACGAAGCCCGCGCGCTCGCAGTATCGGCACAAGGGGTGCTCCTCAAGGAAAGCCTTGCTGGCCTTCTGCCACTTGTAGGTGTAGCCGCGCTCATTGGCTGTTGCACCGGATGGCCGCCACGATCCGGGCTGCTGCACGGCCAGGCGCCCAGCTTGAGTGGGCACCCTCGGCTTCAGTGTGTTCAGCCTGGACATCAGTGATCGTCGGTGGGCTCAACCACGATCGTGACCACGCCTTGCACCTCACGCCGCAACACCTCGGACCGAGTCCGGTCCAATTGCACCTGTCCGTCAGGGCCAAGGTCTGCGGCTATGACGAAACCCGCATCCGTGTCAGCGGTGAACGCCTTATCGATGCGGCATCCATCAACGTACACGACGGGCTTGCCCGTGACTCGCGCCTTCATCCAGGCTTCGTAGCCCTGATCGTTTGGATCAGTCGACATCCGCATTGCGGCTCCCCTGCGGCCTATGGTCGACCGCAACTGTCACGGTCACGCCATGCTGCATCCCGTTGATCGTTTCGAATGGCTCATCGAAGCAGCACTTCACCTTAGTCCCTGGTTGTGTGAGGTCCAGCCCCAGCTGCGCCGCGACGGCGGTCACCAGTACGTTCTCCAGGTCCAATCCGTAGAGCTTGGCCGTGTGCACCGTCTCGTAAACCATGTCGGTCTCGACCTTGATCGACACTGGTGATGGGCTGCGCATCGCGCCTCCAACAAAAAAGCCCCGATATGGGAATCCACATATCGGGGCGGTCACTGAGGAAGACACCGGCAGTGCGAGGGTGAAAGTACCTATATCCAGAATTCTCACGATCGGACCTAATCCTTTCTCATCCAAAAGAAGGAGCAGGAAATGACCGGCAAGAAACCAGGTGAAATCGCGGACAAGTCAGGACAGTATGGAATTCAGGGCCCGAGAGGTGGAGATACTGGCAAGGAAAGAACCGTCACCAAAGGCGAGCCACTTCCACCGACACCAAAGCCCGGCCAGACCTACGTCTTGAACGACCCGACTAAAAACAAGAGCGGCGGTCGCTGAACACGAGCGCCCCTGCCAGAAACGAAAAAGCCCGCCGTCGTGAGACATGCGGGCTTTGGTCGTACTTATTTCAAGCTTGGCGAATTATGGCGAAACAACGTCCAAAATTCAAGCATAAACAGAAGAGCTTTTTTCCAACAGGCCAGCCTCCCTCATTGGCTCTTCAAGTTGCTGCATGGCGGCGCGGCGTAAAGGAGCTATCTGTTCGCGCCAGAACCGCTCCCTCCGGCCCACGGTTTGCCGGGAGACGCCGAACCGGTCAGCAATATCTTCCAGCGCAGGCTTACGTCGGAACTGTCGCATCACCAGCATGTCTGCCAGCACACGCTCCTCGGCGCTCAGGCCGGGCACCAAGTCGTTGGCAACAGCCTGAATCGCCAGCGCACCGTCGATACGCGGGGAGTACTCGGCCAGGATGGCGCGCCACAGGTCAGGCCGTGACGCCAGCGTCCGCTCGGCGAACTTCAGGACCATCACGGCTTGGGCATGCCAGTCGTGCGGTGTCAGGCCGGATGGCAGGCGGCGTATCTGCAACCCATACCGCTCCCGCAATGCTTCGACGATCAGTTGGGTAGCGTTCTTGGGCTCAATGGGCAGCTCGGTGATCGTGAACGCGACTGCAAGGGCTTCCTCGGGTGAATGGAACATCAGAGCATGTCTCCTGCGCGGCTCGATATGGACATCAGCGGGGGCTGGTGCGCAGCTGCCCGGGCTTGATTGATGCGGAGCGCTTTCGGCGGTACCCATGGCCGCATCGGCGCGGTACCGGCCACCTGGCGGACCATCGATTCGCTATAGCCCAGCGTCGCAGCGCCAGCCGCGGGTGTCTCGCTGCGATCAGGGCGAACGTTCAAAGGCGTGGCAACGCGTGGCGGTGGCAGCCTGAACACCGGCGCGGCGGCCGCCTGGACCGTCAAGCCGATGGTCGTGTACCAGCGGTCATAGGCCTGGCGCGGGCTGACGCCATTGCGGGTGATGCTGTTGCCGCTGCAGGACCAGACACCCTTCCGCTCCAGTTTGATATGGGGTTTCATCGCGACGGCGTGTCCGCCACGACGTTGTGCAACGCACGTAGGCGCTTCCATCAGAACTCCTCCAGTTTCCAGCCGCCGCCAAGCTTGGCCGGCAACTTGGTTGCTTTAATCATCGAGAACCAAGGAAGTGTCTCGGCGCATACCTTGATCTTCATCTGGCCCTTGTCGGTGGTGAACCCACCCTTCGTTTCATGGATAGCTACGCGCAGATCGGCATGAAGCACCAGGAAGTCGACCTCGTAGAACGTGTTGTCTGCGAGGCGGATTCGCATTGGGTGAAACTTCCAGTCGATCACCTCGCCGCGTTGCTTTTGCTGGTCCAGGTGACGCGAGTACGCTTCCTCCGTCTTGTTCATCTTGTTTTTGGGTAAGCGCCCCAAGGCCTGGAACTTTTTCATGGCTGCATCGGCGCGCAAAACCCTTGCGACGGCCTGGTTTGCTTGACGTGCCGCCAGCTGTTCCTCCGTCCATCTCAGCCCGTTCGTCATGTCGCTGTCCGGTCGGACAGAAACGTTGCAAGCAATTCAAGCCGGCGATAGAACACCGCAGGCAAAGACGCGATCCTCGACGCCAAGTCAGCAACGCCGTATAAACCTGCTGCACCCATCACGAAGTCACATCGACATGAACCTGTCCACAGCACGCCGCTGGCTAATCGCATTTGGTCTTCCTTTTGGCCTCACCGTCTTGATCGCCTATCTTTGGTGGCTGCAGCAGGAAGGCTACGTATGCAGATATCGCGAAGCAGCCCAGCAGAATCAGTGCACCTCCTATGGCTTCCTGCCGTTCTTGTTTGCGGCGGCTGACGTCTACAGTGCGACGATCCAAGCCATTGCTGCACTGTTGGTAGCCGCCTTCACGGCAATGCTTCTTTACTTCACTCACCGCCAGGTGCGGCTCGCCGACATGCAGATCTCCATCGCTGCCAAACAGGCCGACTTGATGGCGGATCAGTCCAAGATCATGGACAAGACCTTGATGGAGACCGAGCGGGCAAATAAGGAGCAGGCCGAAACCACGCGGCAGCTGTTCATTTCCTCCAACGGCCCTCGTTTGATCATCCGGAAAGTCAGCAGCACCTGCTTTCCCACTGGCACGGTCGATATTCCCCCGATGATTTGCTTTAAAGTCAGGAATGATGGCCTTTCGCCAGCCACTGTCGTCAGACATTGGGCTGCCTTCGCCACCATTGATGGAATGGAGCGTGTTTACGATTACTTGATCGACAAGCGCGTGCACGACGGTATCGATTTCACGAGCATGAAAAACGCTCCGGGGATCGAGATCATCCCGGGATTTGAAGTCGATCTCTCGTCGACCGTGAAGGACGCCACGTTCATCAACAACCCGACCGGCGAGACCATCGCCACCGCTGTGGTGGTGGGGGAGATCACCTTCAAGGACAAAAACGGCGTCACCCACACCAGAGGTTTCTGCCGCAGGTTCAACCCAGGAACTGCGCGGTTCGCACCCATGAGCGACCCCGATTACGAGTATTAGGACCAGACATCCTGACAACGTCACAGCCACTGGTTTACGCACAGTCAATCTCCCCGGCCGCGCGCAGGGCGCGCTCAGCCATCTGAACGCTGACCATGGGCGGGCGCTGCTTGCCAGCCCTGTCCGCCTCGATGATTTTGTGCGCCCACCGAAGGTCACGCCCGCCCACCTGCGCCGGCACCGACTTGATAGCGCCAGCCACCGCGGCATTCAGCTTCGCCAGTTGATCCCGTGCCTCGGCATCGGAAGTCGGCGACTGACCTGGTGCGGCCAGCGCCAGTACGGGCTCAGGCACGTCTGCCCACTTGCCCTTGCTCATGACGTCCCGCAAGGCATTCGACCACCGGCCCTTCAACCCGCTGTAGCCGGATGCAAGCATGTCGTGCTGCCCGATGCGAACCGCGGCCCAGTAAATGGCCGGATGTGGCCAGTTGCCGATCTCGCCGCGCTGGCGGGCCTGCATGCCATCGACCGCGACATAGAAGGCCTGCTCTGGGTCAACAGGCGGGCGGCACAGCGCCAGGAACTCGGGCAGCGATGGCGGCCACTCGCCCTTCATCCGATCCAGCGCCAGCGCAACCTCTTGCGGCTGGATGCCTTCGCGGATGAATGCCGCTTCCCACGTGGCCTTCCAGTTGTCGATGCTGTCGCTCGTGGTGAAGGCTGACCGGAACTTGCCCGGGTAGGATCCGTCAAGGCGGTTGAAAAGATGCGTCAGGGCGCTCTTGCCGTCGAGGGTTGGCCGTGGCCGCGCCCAGTCGCTGAGGCTAGACGTCGATTGTGCGATCTGCGTCATCGGCATACCTCCGGTCACGTTCGTTGATGTGCGCCACCGGGTCGAAGCGCTTCGAGGTCTGGCGGGCAGCATTGCCACGCTCTGGCGCTACCAGGCCGGTCCAGCCTCGGGAGATGGTGTGCTCGATCACGTCGGCCGGTGAATGGCCGGCCCGCATGAAGTCGGCCAGTTGCTTGATCTGCAGGCCGGCAGCAGTTTCCGTGATGGGCTTGCGGCGGTCCTTGCGATCCTTCGCCCAGGTCGTCCAGGCTTCGCGAGGTAGCCAGTCCGGCAATTCGATACCGGCTGCGTCGAATCCAGTGCGCGACTTCGCGCCTTGGGGTACTGACGATTCATTGATGGTTCTATGACGGTTATATGCGGGTGCAACGGGCTGCACCCTTTCCGGTCGTGGATTGCACCCTTTCGCGTCGTCGTTTGCACCCTTTGTGGCGTCAATTGCACCGTTTTCGATGGGTGCAATATCTGCACCCTTTAACCATGCAGGGGAAATCCGATACTCGCGGTGCTGACCACGGCCACCGTTGCCGCTGTTCACCAGCACCAGCCAGCCCGACTTCAGCATGCGGCTCAGCTGGTACTGCACCGACCGAACCGACTGCCGCGTCTTCAGCGCGAGCGCATCGACCGACGGGTACACCCGCGTGCCGTCGTCGCTCGCGTGGTCGGCCAGTGCAAGCGCCAGCAGCATCTCGCCGGCGGCGCCCGGGTACCGGTCGAAGACCATCGTCATGACCTTGATGCTCATGTCAGGCAGCCAGGTCCATGCTCTGCGTCACGCCCGCAATGGAGACAGGCACGGCCGGTGGTGCCTTGGAGTCCAGCACCAAGTCGTAGCAGATCGGTTTCACAGCGCCGCGAGTCTCCAGGTAGGCTGCGAAGTAGCGATCGCGGCGGATCAGGTCTTCGGCTTCCAGCGCCGTCAGCTTGGCGCGGACAGTGCGCTCGTGCAGGCCAGTGTCCTGAGCAAGGCGGGCAACAGTCGGATGGGCGCCACGGCCGTCCTGGCCTGCGTACCCGGCCAGCACCAGCAGGATGTGACGGGCGGTCGGGTCGGTGACGGCTTGCTGGGACAGGGCCCAGGCTTGCGCTTGTGCGCTCATAGGTGATCCCCTCGAGGAACGATCTTGCTGATGGGAAGCGCGGACAAGGTCTTGCCCAGCGCAGTGAGTCTCTGGGCGCGCACAGGCTCCCAGGCGAAGTAGGCGGCGTCCCACGCCAGGGCTTTCTCGGTGCGGGTCATGCGGTTGCCGCTGTCGATCTCGGCATGGCAGGCGTGACAGGCAGGCAGGCTGTAGCGGTCATGCGCCTTGATGCCCTTCCCTTTCCCGTGCACGGCCTGGTTGCTATGCGCGGGCACGACCGTGGCAGCACCAGCGCTGCCCAGGCACACGCTGTTGATGCGCAGGTAGCAGGCTTCGCCGCGGCAGACATCCAGCGCGACCTGATCGCGGCCTGGGCGTGCCTTTGGCTTGCGGCGTGCTGTGATCTTCGGAGCGCCAGTCGGGCGGGCGATCGCCGTGCGCTTCATCGGCGTCTTGCGGGTCATGGGCGTGCGTTGCTTCAGCATGTCGCGTCCAACGTGCGTTGCAGCGCGGACAGCTTGCTGTTGAAGTTGACCGCCCACACATGGTGGGCGTCGGACCCTTCAGGGAACGGGTTGGGCGTCGCCGGCGTGTAGGGCTCACCTTCCCAGTGACGAGCGATCGCAGCCTTTTCCGCTTCCTCAGCGATGGCGCAGCGTGATGCGAATATGTCCATGCTTACCGCCCCGGGCCGCACTCGCCCATACCGGCGCGCGCGCAATGGCAGGCGGCACCGATCTGGCTGCCGTATGCGAGATAGTCCATGTAGCGCTCGCTCGACACGACCAGCGACAGCACCTTGATGGCGGCGTCGATCTTGTCGATCGTCAGCCCCATCTGGCCGGATAAGAAGCGACTCACCTGCGACTCATCCCAGCCCAGGGCGTCACGCACCTTCGCCTTCACGGATGGATCGACCAACGCTTCACGAAACGCACGCTCCATGCTGGGCTTGCGGACAACGTTCACCTGGGCATTCATGCCTGTTCAACCTCAAGAAGGGACACACAAAAAGGATTGAGTGCGGTTGCACGCACACACGTAGAAACTGGGGGCTCACCACAACTCGGCATCTGCGAATTCACATGACCTTCGACACCCGCGACACTCCGCTTTCCGAAATGCTGGAAACCATCATGAGCATCACCCCCGCATCCGAAACCCGCCGCCTGCTGGAGCAGGCCCGCGCCATCGCAAACGATGTGCTTGGCGCTCCCAGCGAGGTCGCTGTCATCGCTGTGTTCCAGCGCCTGTGCGCCGAGACCGACATGGCAGGGCCAGACTTTCCCGAGGAAGGGATGCAGGCTCGGCACTGAGATGACTGAAACGTCACCCATGACTGACCTCCTTCAACTTGGAGCAGCGCTTGGCCTTGATCCTTGGGGAACCGCCGATCAACTCAGGCCTGAGGTGGCGGCGTGCGATTGCCGCAACAACGCGGTCCTCCAGCCGACGTGGCAGAGGGTCAGGCCACTGCCCATAGGCTTGCGGCGTGATGCCGATAGCTTCTGCAGCGGCGGAGGGCGTGCCTCCAAGGAGCTTGGTCGCGAGGGTCTTTTCCATAGCCCAATTAAAGCATTCTTTAAAATAAGAAGCAACCATGCTTTGTACAGTTGAAAGTAATCTTTCGTCCATGAGCACAACCTATGGCGCACGCCTCGATACAGCCCTGCGGCTGGCAAAAACGGACAGGCAGACGCTTGCGGACCAGCTTGGCATTTCGGTCCAGGCCATCGGCCAGGTGATCGCCGGCAAGACAAAGGCTCTGACAGCCGAAAACTCGGCGCAAGCAGCTCGGGTGCTCGGTGTGGACGGGTATTGGCTGGCGACTGGGGAGGGGGATGCCGGTGGCGCCAAGCCGGGCGCGGCTAAGGTTGCCGCGACCATCTGGCCATTCGCCAGGATCCGGGAGGCCGACGTGCTGGCACTCTCAGAAGGCGACCGCACCTTCGTAGAGGGGGCGATCGCTTTGGCAATAGCGCAGGCGGGCATGAACCTGACTGTTGCCCCGCCAGTCGCGGCGGAGCGAAACGACGAGCCAAGCGGCCACATTCGCCCCGCCTCAATCGAAGCAGCAAACGACCCCGACTACGTCGCGATCCGGAAAATGCAGATCAAGATTTCAGCAGGTGTTGCTGGGTATTCAATCGACCCAGAAGAGGACCAGGGCGGCGGTGGGATTGTGTTTCTGCCGCGCATCTGGGTCGAGCGTCGTCAGTTGCTGGCTCATGCCTTATTCGCAACGTCGACTCGCGGCATGAGCATGTTCCCCCGGGTGCACGAGGGCGACACTGTCGTGGTCAACACTGCGGACTCGCGCCAGCGCAACGGTGAAGTCTTTGCGGTCAATCATGAAGGTGAGTTCACGATAAAGCGTTTGCTGCGGCGCGTGAACCACTGGTGGCTGTACTCTGACAACCCGGACCAGGCCAACTTCCCACCGGTCATGTGCACCGAGCGGACCCAGATGATCGGCAAGGTCGTGCTACTCCAAGCCGAGCAACTTTGATGCAGTCGTGATGAGATTGATCTGGCGACCACCTTCAGGTGGTTTTTTTTCGTCTATTGCACCAGCCCGCAGACGATCTGGCGTGCCGCATAGTCGTCGTCCGATCTGAAGTAGGCTTGCCCTCCTGCGGCGAGGTGATGGACGATCTCTGACGACCATACGTGGCCGATCCGACGCCGGGGAGCCCCAGCAAGGGCATGCACCACTCCGCTCTCCAGCCGCAGCACGCCGCCATTCCTGGCCGCGATCATGCCTTGGTCGTCCGCACCGTCGAGCGTTGCGATGAAAGGCTGCCAACTGTCTCTTAAGATACTGTTCATATATCCAGTATTCCATGACTGTCGAGCAAAGACTAGTCCGGATTAATTCCTGCGTGGTCGCATGCATGACGTTGATGCGCACCAAACTTGCGTTAAAGAATGCTTGATTAGTTAAATCAAGAATGCTTTAATTATTCCAAGCCGCTCGATTGTGACGGCAGCACTTGGGATGAACCATGAACGCAAGCAGCACCGCACAGGCCGGCAAGGCCAAGCTCCCGATCCACCTCCCCATCAGCCATCAGCAACTCGGTGCAGGTACCGGCCGCGCTTATGTCGTGGACGCCGTCGGCCGCAAGCTGACTGCCGCCATGCCCACCGGGTTTGCCCGGTACCGCGCCACCAAGTTCAACGCTGAGGTCGAAGCCGGCAAGTCGGCACGCTTCATCGCTGCCAAGGCTGCCGCCCCTGCCCCGGTCGTCGTCCAGGCCGCTGAGGCTCCCGTGGCCGGCTGGGAGCCTATCGGCACCATCCGCACCAGCACCTCCCCGTACATGGTCAGCGCCGACTTGCCAATGGGCACCAGCGCCGCGGCATTCGATGCCGGCTGGCTCGATCTGATGGATCGCCTGGGATCGGCCGTCGAGCGCCACCAGGTCGTCATGCAGCAGGACATGGATCTGCGTGCAGACGACGTCATGCAACTGCCCAAGGGCTACTTGATCGGCACCGCCGAACAAGACGACTGCCCCGTGGTAGCCGTCGTCATCGACCCCTACAAGTACGGCGCCCACCAGCTACGCGCCGATGCCGGCCGCATTCGCGATGCCGTGCGCTTCGCCCTCTCCGGCGGCAACGCCACCCCCATCACCCACCCCGGCGCCTGACGCCACCTCATCAAGGAACGCACCATGGACTCGCAGAACGTTGTTTCGATCGCCCGCGCATACCCCCGCGCCACGGTTGCCCGTGAGGTGACGGCCCATCAATACGCCGAGGTGGTCAAGAACCGGAACACCTACCGTCGCCTGTACGACCAGAACACCGCCGCCCTGGCGCAAGCCCGCGGCCAGCTGGAAGGTCTGCGCCAGCACATGCAGGTGCTCGAAAGCGAACTGGCCGCACACCAGGCCGGCGTGCCGACGGCTCTCCTGCACGACGCCATGCAGCTGCTGCACGAGATGGTCGCCGACCGGGCCCAATTCGAGGCCGACTATGGCAAGTGCGTGCGCCTGCCCTCCAGCACGATCGCATTCACTGGAAAAGCCGAGGTGTTGATCGGCCGCGCCGCCCCTTTGCTCACGCACATGACGGCAGCATCGGAATGAGGCGCGACGACTTCACCCTGTCGCTCGGCCTTCGTGACGAGCTGATCATCGACAACTTCGCCGGCGGCGGTGGCACCAGCACAGGCCTGGAAGCCGCGTTCGGCCGCCCGGTCGATATCGCCATCAACCACGATGCCCAGGCGCTGGCGATGCACGCCGCCAACCACCCACACACGCGCCACCTGTGCGAGTCAGTGTGGGACGTCGACCCGATCGCGGTCACGGGCAATCAACCGGTCGCCCTGGTCTGGTTGTCACCCGACTGCAAGCACTTCAGCAAGGCCAAGGGCGGCAAGCCGGTCGAGAAGCGGATCCGCGGCCTCGCCTGGGTCGGCCTGCGCTGGGTCGCGCTCACCAAGCCGCGCATGCTGATGCTGGAGAACGTCGAAGAGTTCAAGACCTGGGGCCCTCTGATCGTGGACGCGGATGGCAACGCCAAGCCGGACCCAGCCAAGAAGGGCAAGACGTTCGACTCGTTCGTGCGCCAGCTGCGCGCCCAGGGCTACACGGTCGACTGGCGCGACATGCGTGCATGCGACTTTGGCGCGCCCACCATCCGGAAGCGCTTCTTCCTGGTGGCGCGCCGCGATGGATTGCCGATCGTCTGGCCGGTGCCCACCCACGGCGCGCCGACCTCGCCCGAGGTGATGGCCGGTCGCCGCTTGCCGTGGCGCACTGCCGCCGAATGCATCGATTGGTCGATCGCCTGCCCGTCCATTTTCAACCGTAGCCGTGAGCTGGCCGATGCCACCAAGCGTCGCATTGCCAAGGGCATCATGCGCTACGTGGTCAACAGCGTCGTGCCGTACATCGTCAACACCGCCAACAGCGGGACCACCGGCAGAGGGCCCAACACATGGTCGGTCGACGAGCCGCTGCGCACGGTCACATCGGCGCCTGGCTTCGCTGCGGTGGCACCCACCATCGTCCCGATTGCGAACTGGAGCAATGGTGACGTCGCCCAGGATGCTGGCAAGCCCCTGTCTACGGTCACCGCTCACCCCCGCGGCGGCAGCCATGCGCTGGCAGCCGCCACGCTGGTCGCCATGGGCCACGGTGAACGCCAAGGCCAAGCGCCCCGGGCACTCGACATCGAAAAGCCACTGACCACCATCACGGCCGGCGGGCGCCATCAAGCAATGGTGTCTGCACTGCTGGTGGACGCGGCGCACGCTGATGTGTCGCCATCTGGTGTGAAGCGCTGGGGCACCGGCACCAAACCGGTCGACGCCCCTTTGGGCACCATCCTCGCCAGCGGCGGCAATCAGGCGATCGCCGCAGTGCATCTGACGAAATTCCGCCAGAACAGCATCGGCAGCTCTGCCGCCGAGCCCGTGCACACCATCACCGCAGGCGGCGGCGCCATCGAGCGCCCTGGTACCGGCGGCGCCATGGGCGTGGTCGGAGCATTCCTGGCGAAGCATTACACCGGCGTCATTGGTTCGGATCTTCACGACCCGATCGGCACCGTTACAGCCACCGACCATCACTCTCTCGTGACAGCGCACGTGCAGCGAGACATGGGCGCCAGCATCGGCCATTCGGCAAACGACCCGCTCGGCACGGTCACGGCCGGCGGTGGTGGCAAGGCCGCGTTGGTCACCAGCCACATCGCCAAGCTGCGCGGCACCAGCAAGGACGGCCAGTCCACTGACGGCCCGCTGCACACAGTGAGCGCTGGCGGCACCCATCACGCCCTCGTGACTTCGCACCTGCTGGTGAACAACACGGGGCACCCCGGTGCTGCGATAGACGCCCCTACGCCGACCGTCACAAGTGGCGGGCACCACGCCGAAGTGCGCGCGTTCCTGATGGCCTATTACGGCACTGATCAGGCGCCACAGATCGATGGGCCGCTGGCGACCGTTACAGCGCGCGATCGCTTTGGCCTGGTGACCGTGGAGGGCCAGGACTATCAGATCGTTGATATCGGCCTGCGCATGCTCACGCCGCGCGAGCTGTTCCGCGCCCAGGGCTTCCCTGACACCTACATCATCGGGGACGACCCCGCACAAGGCCTGTCGTTGACCAAAAGCGCCCAGGTGCGCATGTGTGGCAACAGTGTCTGCCCACCCATGTCCGAAGCGCTTGTCCGTGCCAATTTCGCCCACGAGGCAGCGTTCCGGAGGATCGCAGCATGACCACCTACATCGCAATTTTCTTCATGGCAGAGATGCTGGGCCTGATCGCCGCCATGGGCCTTGGCCGCGCGGCCGCCCATGCCGATCGTGAGTTCGCCGCTGAAGCCATCGCCCAGGGCCGGCCTGATATCGCAGCTATCTACCTGGAAGGGTGCGCAGCATGAAGCCAATGTCCCACGCGAACCGCCGCCGCGTCATGGCCGCGCTGAAAGAGCAGGCACTCACGCCCCCCGAGATCGCCGCCCTCATCGGCGAAAGCGTGGCGCGGATCACCAACTGGTTGAACACCCGCCGGCGTGACCACAACGATGTCTTCGTGGAAGAGTGGCGCCACATTGAAGGCACCTCCAAAGGCAGCGCTATGTGGCGCGCCGGCGAGGGTGAGAACGCGCCCTACCCCAAGGGCGAATTCCAGCGCCTGGGCGACACCCAGATGGAAGCCAAGGCGCGGGCGGCCGACCTGGCACGCCAGCGCGCAACCATCCCAAAGCAGCCGGCACGCGATCCGGTCGTGGCGGCGCTGTTCGGCCCCTATCGCGGCAGCACCAGCCAGGGGGCGTCAGCGCAATGACTCCCATCAACACATGCATCCAAGGCGACTGCCGCGATGTCATGCGCGGGCTTATTGCCGACGGCGTGCGCGTGCAGTGCATCGTCACGAGCCCACCCTACTGGGGACTGCGTGACTATGGCGTCGACGGCCAGCTGGGCCTGGAGCCCACGTTGCCTGAATTCGTTGCGCACATGGTCGAGGTGTTCGACCTTTGCCGCCAGCTGCTCGCGGACGATGGAACGCTCTGGATGAACATGGGTGACAGCTACGCGGGATCTCGCGGCGCAGCGTGGGGCCCGTCACCAGCATCTATCGAAGCGCGCGGGATGACGGCCAGCAGGCGGCGCGATGACACGCCGATATCCAGAAGCGACGTGCGTGTCGAAGGCCTCAAGCCGAAAGACCTGGTGGGCCAGCCCTGGCGCCTGGCATTCGCGCTGCAGGACGCCGGGTGGTGGCTTCGTCAGGACGTTATCTGGCACAAGCCAAACCCCATGCCGGAAAGTGTGCGTGACCGCTGCACCAAGGCGCACGAGTACCTGTTCCTGCTGACCCGCAGCGAAAAGTACTTCTACGACTTCGGCGCCATGCAGGAGCCCGTCACAGGCAATGCCCACGCACGGGGTACTGGCGTCAATCCGAAGGCCGCTCCGAGCGGCTGGGACACCGGCCCGGGCGGGCATCGGGCTCTCGCGGGTCGCTACCCGGGCACGGGCGTGGGCTTTGGCCGCGGATTCGATAAGGTGGCCAAGCCGCGGGCAAAGCAAAACGAGTCGTTCGCGGCAGCAGTGACCGACCAGGTCGAAACCCGTAACCGACGCAGCGTTTGGACTATCCCCACGCAGTCATACGAAGGCGCTCACTTTGCGACCTTCCCAGAGTCTCTGGTCGAGCCATGCGTGCTGGCAGGCAGCCGACCCGGCGACATCGTGTTCGATCCCTTCATGGGCAGCGGCACGGTTGCCGCCGTCGCACAGCGCCTTGGCCGCCGATGGCTGGGCGCCGAACTGAATCCCGACTATTTACCGCTCCAGGCAGCGCGCACGCGCCAGGGCGGACTCACATTGGAGACCGCAGCATGACCACCACCCATCAAGCACCAGCCACGGCAGTGGTCTTCGACTGCTACAGCACCAACGGCGAGGAATACCGCAGCGGCGAGTTGCATGACGCAATCGACGAGCTCGAGCAAGAGAGCGATGGCGCGGCGCTGGTGGGACGCTCTTACTGGCTGGGCGTGTCGCGCAAGCCAAAGCCTAGCGACTTCTTTTCCATCGACCGACTCCTTGAGGACATGCAGGAACAGGCCGACGACCAGCACGGGGAGTTCGCAGAAGACTTCCTGACTGACCTCAGCACCGAAAAGGTCAACGAGCTGCAGGCCCTCATTGGGGCATGGATCGATGCCAACGCAACGGTCTCGTTTTACCGCGTGCATGACACCGCCGAATTCACCATCACCGAGCAAGACCTAAAGGATCGTGGCCATGAGTGACCTCACGCTGGCGCTGAAGGGCGAGTACTTCGATGCCATCAAGGCGGGCACAAAGACCGAGGAATATCGGCTGTGCACACCGTATTGGCAGAAGCGTTTGGCAAGCCCGTTCGGTCTGTACGACCGTATCGTGCTGACCCGTGGCTACCCGCGTCGCGACGATGCGGATCGCCGCCTGATCCGGCCCTGGCAGGGATACACCATCAAGACCATAACGCATCCGCACTTCGGGCCGCACCAGGTGACGGTCTATGCCATCAACGTTAAAGGGACGAGACATGGATAAGCAGCGCAAGGGATATGAATGGTGGGACCGTCTTTGCAAGCTGCCGAAGTTCAGCTTCATCATCAAGGCTGACGGCGTTCGGCGGGTCGAGGACAGCACCGGCAACTGGATCGAATATGCAAGTGCCCAAGCAGTGATCGATGATGCCCAGGCCGAGATCAACACTCTGCGTGAGAGGCTTGACCGTCTTGCACCGGCAGCCGCGCCCGAGCCGGCCACCGCATCGGACGAGCGCGAGCGGACACAGATGGAGTGCGCTGCATTCCGGATGTGGTGGGACGCGAACCAAGAATGCCCTGAGCACTCGTTGACCACGCAAAACGCAGCGCATGCAGCATGGCAGGCCCGCGCCGCGCTGGCCACCTTACCCGGCGTTGAAGCGGCCGAGCAGAAACCAGTGGCGTTCCGAGTGCTGGAGAAAGCACCAGACGGGACTTGGCAGGAAAGTGCGAATTGGCGTGACGGCGCGCCGGTTCCAGGCCTGACAGAAACTGTCAGGCGAAATCCGGACTACTGGCGAATCGAACTCGCGTACGCCACCCCCTCGCCTGCTGCCAGTTCGCTCGACCCGCACCCCCCTACCCGACACTGCATGTGCGCCGACTGCAAGCCGTCGTTCGAACCGGATCACACGCGTTGGGTAACAGAGGCGGTGCTACTGGTTGAGGGCTACGTCTACACGTGCGTGAGGTACGCCAAAGGTGCCGGGCCGGGCATGGCGATGCGGGCAGCACGCGCAGCCCTCATCGGCCACCTTGAAAAGATCGGAGGTGCCAATGGGTAAACGGCACCAAGCAGCCTGCCCGCCCGTGCCGCCACATCGCAAGGCTTTCGGGACGGCCGTCAACGTGGACAACGATGTGCTGCTGTACACCGCGGCTGAGATGGGCGAGTACGGGTTGGCTTGCTTCAAGGCGGGCCGGCAACCGCCTGTTGCGGTCAGCGCCAGCAGCGCCACTGGCATGGCCGACGCCATCCAGAACGATGAGGACCGCTGGGTCGATTACCGCAGCGGTCGCGCGTCTAGGCCATAGCCGTAAACAGCATCACCGCCCGTCGGCAACTGTCCGGCGCGCCAGCAACACAGGGAAATAATCAACATGAACAAACAGCAAAGCCCACAAGGCATTAACCGTACTGAACTGGTCGCCGCACAGTCGGCACACATGGCAGCCGCGCGCGAGGCTGCCGCTCAGATCCAGGTGTACCGTATGGCCTCGGCTGTCCGCCTGCTCGGAATATCGAAAGCGTCGATTTATCGGCGCATTGCCGATGGCGACCTGGTCAAGGTTTCACTCGGCCCGCGCGCCACCGGCATCACGGCAGAGAGCATTCGGGCCTTTCTCACGAAGGATCAAACCGGCGCACCCTAAGTGGGTAGCTAGGTGGGTAGCTGGACGGAAAATCAGCTACCCACTCCACCCCGAAACCCGCATGAACACTAGGGCCGGTAGCGTAAACCGGGACAGTACGACATTATCTTGATGTGACCGCGTGGGCAATAAAGGTCGTACGCCGTAGGTACACCTCCCCATGGCAAGCGAGCGGCTGCGTGCGTTAATACGCGCTTGTTTTCAGGCCCTCGCGAATATGACCGAACAAGACGTTGCACAGCTGTTGGCGATCCCCGGCAAACAGGTGGTGCTTCCCTTTCAGTGGCGGGCGCAGGAAGGTGCCAAAGGCACCCCGTGGGTCAGTTTCGAAAGTGTCGTCATGGTCGGTGAGCAGTTTGCCGACGGTCTGCGCTTCATCGCCAAGTTTCGGGCGAGCGGTGTCAGGGTGCATGGCGATGCATCTTTTCCTCAACAGGAAAAGATCAACGTGTCGCTGATTGCCCGGGGGCACCGGATAGCCGGTATCGACACCTTTCCGGGGCAACGTCACGCCAATGCCGCCGGGTCCGGTCATCCCTATGCCGGGATGACGATCCAGTCCACAACACATCGCCATGTGTGGATCGGTCATGACGGATACGTTGAACCAGTTGAACCGCCCCTTCTCGATGTGATCCAATTGATCGAACGTTTCTCGCACGAGTGCAATCTTGTGTTCAAGGGCGCAGTGCCCCATCCGCTGCAAGGAACGCAAGGGAGCCTGTTATGAACTGCGAACTGCTTGCGCGCTCCACGGGGTGGGAATGCACCAGTGTCGGCGTGAATGCCTTGCAGTTGCATGCGCCGCTGACGCTTGGCGACGACGGTGAGCTCGCGAGCTTCCTGCTGGTGGAAGACGCTCCGGGCACATTTTTCCTGACTGATGCTCATGCCACCGCTGAACACGCCGTGGCCCATGGCGCAAGGCTTACCCCAGCTCGCTTGCAGTCCCTCCGACGCACCCCCGGTACTCGCCATGCCACGATTTCGGACGAGTGGGAGATCACCGCGTCCGGACGTGCCGAGGATCTGCGTGCTGCGCTGTGGGACGCGCTCAAGATCGCCATGGCGCTCTCCGGCAAGGAACGGGAGTGGCAGCCATCATCCCGCCAGGAACGTTTTACGACCAAGGTGCAGAAGGCGCTGGTTCAGCAGCTTGGAGAAAGACTGATCCTGAAGTACCGCGTGCTCGGATCGTCCGGTCACCAGCTCGAGTTTCCGCTAGGCATCGCGACGGCGGATTTCGTGCGCGCGGTTCAGCCTGTCGGCCTGATGGACGACGGACGGCCGGACTGGAGCTTCGTCTACCAGTGCTTCGGCAAGTTCGGGGACCTTGCGCAAGTTAGCGCGCCCGAGGCCGACAATCGTCTCGTCATCATGGAAGCGGGCAACGGCCCGGATTGGGAGCAGGCCGTGTCGCTGCTGTCAGGAAACGCGCGCGTCATCCAGTATTTGCGGGACGAGGACCTCCGCCTGGCTGCATGACGGGGCGATGTTTTATCGACCTGCTACACGCACCCCTGCCTGCGTTGGAAGCCTTCAGCGTGCCCTGCTTACTATCCCTTCATTCAACCCACCCAGCAAGGTCGTGACGACGTCCAGCGACGGCGTCCTTACGCCCTGGTGTCTTGCCAGTGCCCGCACCGCGTCGAACACGGCGGCGACTTCCAGCGGGCGGCCGGCTTCGACGTCTTGCAGCATGGACGGGCGGGCGCCTTTGCCGTTGGGCTGAAAGTGGCGCAGGGTGCGGTCGACCGCGTCGGCGCCCAGGTCCCAGCCGTGTGCCGCCGCGATGGCGACGACTTCTTCCAGCAAGGTGCGCGCGAGTGCGACCCGACCGGGATCGCGATAGATCTCGTCCGTGCTCAGGCGCGTCAGACTGCCCAGGGAATGGTTGGGGATGTTGACGAGCAGCTTGCGCCAGATCTCGCCGCGCAGATCGTTGCTGGCTTCAACGTTCAATCCCGCGGACTGCCATAGCGTGACGACGCCATGCAGTTGCGACGCGGCGGCTTGGCTCAATGCGGCGCCTGCCCGGCCGGCCGTCGGCATGCCCAGCTTCCACTGATTGAATGCCGCGTGCAGCACCAGACCGGGAGACTCCACGCGATTGGACGACAGGGCGACGCAGCCGATGGCTTTGTCCGGCGTCACGTACCGCCACAGTGCGCCGTCCGGATCGACCGGATGCGAACCTTGCACTTGGTTCGCTGACGGCAGGCCGTGATTCCACCACCACGGAATGCCGTTGGTCACGAATACTGCCACGCTGTCGATGCCACCCAGCAACGATGCAATGCCTTCGGCGGCCGACGCCAGCGCGGTGCTTTTCAGGGTCACGATGACGAGGTCTTGCGGCGGCAAGGTCAAGGGATCGTCGGTGGCCGCAAACGGGCGCACCGTCACATCGCCGGCTTCCTTGTCGCGTACCTGCAGGCCCTGTTCTCGGATGGCTGCCAGATGGGCGCCCCGCGCAATCAGACTCAATTCGATATCCGGCACGGTGCTGAACCGGCCTGCCAGATACCCGCCGACCGCGCCGGCGCCGTAGATGCAGACCCGCATTGACCGTCGCGAGGTCGCCGCGTCATTGACAATATCCGTCACCCCGTCAGTCGCCATAGAACGCGCCCTCGCGATAGATGCGCTCGACCGTCTTGTTGTCTTTGGAGTCAGCGTCGGCAAAGGATCCGTGGACGTTCACGCGGCCTTCCCGGCCTTGCGCAGCTTCATTCGGCGAGCCCACGCGCAGCATGACGAGCGGCTCGTTGCTGGTCGCGTTGAACCGGTAATAGCTGCCGTGCGGAATCATGATGCCTTCGTTCTTGCCCAGCAGCGCCAGGGGTCCTTCGTCGTCAAAGAATTCGGCTTCGCCTTGCAGGATGACGAAGGTGTGGTCTTCGGTGGCATGCGCATGCAAGGCGTTTTCGCCGCCTGAGGCATACACCTTCAACCGCACCGACAGATGCGGGCTGGCGGCCAGCACCGTTTCGGATCGGCCTTGCTCGAGCAGTTGCGCGCGGACCTTGAAGGCGGTGGGCTTCGTGGCTTCGGCCTTCGAAATCTGCTGTGCGCGGATGTCCTGGTAGGACGTGGTGGGCGCCACGAACTCGGCCGACAATTTCGTGTCCGCGTGTGAAATGGTGCGGTGATTCATGGAGCTTCCTTATTCGGGTTTGACGCCGGCAAGCCGCAACAGCTCGGCGTATTTCAGGATGTCGGCGTCGACGGTGCGCGCAAAGTCGGCGGGCGCCAGCCTGGACGGCGCAAGTCCCGTCGCTTCGATGGCAGTGCGCATCTCCGGGTTGGCCAACGCGGCGGTGATCTCGGCCCGCAAGCGTTCAATGACGGCAGGCGGCGTGCCAGTCGGCGCGAACACGCCATGCCAGCCCGCGTCGATATCGAAGTCGGGCAGACCGGCTTCCTTGATGGTCGGTACGTCGGACAGATAGCTGGCGCGCGCCGGGCCGGTGAACGCCAGCGGGCGCAGCTTGCCTGCCTTGATCTGCGGCAGCGCCAGCGGCGACGTCGCGAACATGGCTTGCAGCTCGCCGGACACGACGGCGGTAACGGCCTGGCCCGCCCCTTTGTAGGGGATGTGGACCATGCTTACCCCCGCCTGCTGATTGAAGAGCTCGCCGGCAATGTGCAGGTTCCCGCCTATGCCCGGCGAACCGAAGGACACGCGCTGACCGGGCGTCTTGGCCAGAGCGATGAATTCCTTCAGTGTCGTGGCCGGCAGCGCGGGATGGACGACGAACAGCAATCCTTCGCCCGCGGCCACTTGCGCCACCTTGATGAAGTCCTTGTTGCTGTCGTACGGCATCTTTGCGTACATGCTGGGGTTGATGACGAAGGACGACGACGTCAGCATCAGCGTATAGCCATCGGGCACGGCCCGCGCGACGGCTTCGCTGCCGATCAATCCATTGGCGCCCGAACGGTTGTCAACGACAACGGATTGCCCCAGCTGCGTGGTCAGTCGCTGGGCAAGAATGCGAGCCGTGGTGTCCGGGCCGCCCGCGCTGAACGGCACGACCAGACGGATGGACCGGTTGGGATAGTCGTCCGTCGCATGGGCGCACGTTGCCGCGATCATGGTCAGCGCAGCGCAAACGAGTCGATATGTCATGCCTGTCTCCTGGAGCGCATCTGCGCGCGTCATGCACCGTCGAACGCATCCAATGTCGACTTCAGGCCAGGATCGAACTCGCCGTCGAGCAGGATGAACGCAATCTGGCACGGCACCGTCCCACGGTTGCTCCAGGCATGGTTGGTCCCGCACTGCACCAGCACGTCACCCGCCTTCAACACCACTTCCGAGTCATCGAGCAGCATCGTGATTTCGCCCGACAGCACGATGGCGTAATCGATGGTCTGGGTTCGATGCATCATCGGATGCCGGCCTTTCCGGGCAAAGGTCGACGCGGTGGAATTGCCCAGCGACGCGAACACGTTCTGCGCCTCGTCGGGCGACAGGCTGCGCACGGCGTCAGACTCGGGCGCCAGGGTATTGATGCGGATCACGCTGCCGCGCGGCGTGGGCAACTGCCGTCGGGGGCCCGGCGTCGGGTCTTCCATGTCGGCAGTGATCGGCGCGGGGGTCGCCAGGGTCCGCCAGATCTCGGTGGACGCATAGCCTGGCCGTTTTTCGGCGGTAAAGACGACAGGCGCAAACCCGTCGGACATCACCACCGCCTTGCCGTCGGCATCGTGCCCTGTCACGACGCGGCGGATCCTTCCGGCGGTGTCCTTGCTGTCTGCACTGGCTGCGTCGGGTGCGCGGGCGGCGCTGGCTGCGGCATTGTCGTTGCTCTGTTCTGTCGTCATGGTGCGTCTCCTGATTTCGGTGCATGCAGGGCATGCCTGGTGGTCACTCCGGCGAGATTCCTGCCGCCGCGGCGACCGCCTTCCACTTGGTGATCTCGCTGCGGATCAACGACGCAAAGGCTTCGGGCGTATTGCCGACGGGCTCGGCGCCATCGGCGGCCAGGTGTTTTTTCAGATCCGCATCACCCAGTGCACTGACGGTTGTGCCGTGCAACTTGTTGATGATGGCAACCGGTGTACCAGCAGGCGCCAGAAGTCCGTACCACTGCACCGACTCGTAACGCGGAACGCCGCCTTCCGCAATGGTCGGAACGTCCGGCAACGCAGCACTCCGTGTGGTGCCTGACACGCCCAGCGCGCGCAGCTTGCCGGACTTGATGTGCGGCAGCACGGACAGGGTGTTGCCCATCATCAAGGACACCTGTCCGGCAACCACGTCGACCAGCGCCGGGCCCGTGCCCTTGTAAGGAACATGAAGAATGTCGATGCGCGCCAGGTCCTTCAGCAATTCCATCGACATGTGGGGCGATGTGCCGACGCCAGCCGACGCATAGGTCAGCTTGCCGGGCTGTGCCTTGGCCAACGCAAGCAATTCCGGCAAGGTGTTGGCCGGCACGGAAGGATGCACGACCAGCACATTCGGCAACGAAGCCACTTCCGAAATCGGCGCCAGGTCGCGCAGGGTGTCGTAGGGCACCGTCTTGTACATGGCCGGATTCAGCGCCAGCGTGCTTGCCGCCATCAACAGCGTGTAGCCATCGGGCGCCGCCTTGGCGACCTGATCGATGCCTATCATCTGCCCCGCTCCGGGGCGGTTGTCGACAAACACTTGCTGGCCGAGCGACGCCGACAGCTTCTGGGCGATCAGCCGCGCCACGATGTCGGTGCCTCCCCCGGCCGCGGAAGGAACGACCAGGCGGATCGGACGCGAGGGGTAGTCAGCAGGGGCGGAAGCCGGCGCGGCCTGCGCCGCCGCCTGCGGGGCGTGGATCAGCAGCGAGCCTGCGCAGGCAATCGCCGCGGCCGCTTTGAAGAAGGTGGCGCGCATCGTGTCTCCAGCATTATTGGTGTTGTCGTGTCAGGGCCGGTCTTGCGCCGGCAAAGTCTTCAGGAAACGCAGTAACGAGTCGGCCAGCGTCGCGTCGTCACACCACGCTTCCATCGGGATGAAGTCGGCATCCCGCTGCACCAGGTCCATCGGTATCCACGTGCTGCCGGCAATCAATTCGTGCACGTGCTTGCCGACCTCGATCGGGTGCGTGCGATCCGTGCCGGGAATGACGCACGTCGGCACGGCCAGGGACCGCAGCTGCGCCTGGGTCGCGCCCAGCACAGGCATGGTCGCGCCGGCTTCTAGGTCCGTGCGCCACGCGCGAAAGATGCGCAAGAAAGTCGGCGCATCCATCTGGGCAAGGCGCGCCGCGTTGGACGGGTTGGCGGCGATCAGCGCGCGAAAGTGTGCGTCGTGCTGGATCGCCTGCATGCCGCCCTGCTCGACCATCTCGATGTAGTCGGTGTAGTACTTGCGTGCCAAGCGTTCCGCGGCAAAGGCGCCGCCCGTAATCCGCATCAGCAACAGCGCGCGCACGGCCTCCGGGTGTTTGAGCGCAAGCAACAGCGACAGCCGGCAGCCAGACGAGAAGCCACCGACAATGGCCGGAGACGCATCCACATGCTGCAGCAAGGCGTACAGATCATCGGCCCAGATCTCAAATTCCGGTGCGCGGTCGTCGAACGCCACCTCGCCCGCCCCGCAGTTTCGGCGGTCGTGAATGAGCACGCGATAGCCGCCTTCCGCGATGCGCGTGGCGAGCGGAAGCAGTTCGTCCATTCCGCGTCGGCCTCCCGGTGACAACGCGATCCAATCACCCGTGTCGCCGGTCACGTCAAAGGGAATGTGGGTTCCGTTCAGGGCGGCGATGGGCATGGAGGGTGTCCGTTCAGGTTCGGCAGTCAGCATTCAGGCGGCAGCGCACAGGGTGCCGGTGGACCCGATACTAGAACTGTGCGAACGTTCGCGCAATCGTTTAAAACTATGCATTCCGGCGTTGCTGCAAGTGCGTCATGGCAGCGGCATGGCAGCATCATGGCGGCGATCTTCCGGCAGGGCGCTTGCCATGGTGCGTGGGCACAGGCGCCGTACGCGCACACGGATCCATGGACGAATGACGATAGAATGCACCGCCTGTTGCGCCGGCTTTCTGCACCCGCCAACCCCCGTCTTACTTCACTATCTACCCCCCACGCACGCTTGCCAGGACGCCTGCCTTTTCTGATGACGGACCGCCCCGCCCCCACCATCAAGGACATCGCCCGACTGCTCGGCGTCGCCGTGTCGACCGTGGGACGTGCGCTGCAGAACAATCCACGCATCAGCCAGGACATGCGCGACCTTGTGCATCGGACGGCCCGCGACATCGGCTACGTCGCCAATTCGACCGCGGCCACCATGCGCAGCAAATCCAGCAAGCTCGTCGGTTTTCTGGTGCCCGATGTCGAAGACAACGACTCCGCCACCATCGCCAAAGCCGTTGCGCAATCCTGCAACCGTGCGGGCCTGCAGTTGATGCTGGCCATGTCCGAAGACGATCCGCAGCGCGAACACGCGCACCTGCAGACCCTGGTTGGCGCGCGCGCCGCCGGCCTCATCATCGTGCCGACGCTCACGCCCACCCCGGAATCCCTCGCGATCATCCAGCGGCTGCCTTTCATCCAGGTGATCCGTCACCTGCCGACGCTATCGTCCGACTACTTTGTCTACGACGATGAAGAAGGCATGCGGATGGCGACCGAACACCTGCTTGCCCTGGGTCACCGGCGCATTGCCTACGTCGGCACATTGGCCGCACTGAGCACCGGCGCGCGCCGGCTGGCGGGCTTTCATCGCGCGCATCGTGATGCCGGCCTGGAAGCGGATCCGCGACTTATCGCGACCTTGCCACCGAATGCCGATGGCGTTGCGCTTGCGTTACGCCACATGCTGACCCGCAGCCGCCCCACCGCCGTCATTGCAGGCGGCTCGCGTATCACGGTGGCCCTGCTCGCCGCCATCGACGACGCGGGCATCGCCGTGCCCGAAGCCTTGTCGGTCATTGGGTTTGGCGATCATGCCTGGTCGACCTGGTGGCGCGGCGGCCTGACCACCCTGGGCCTGCCCATCCGCGAATTGGCCGCCGAGTCAGGTGCGCTGCTGGTAGAACGGGTCACCGGCGTTCGCGATGCCACCGCGTCTGCGCCCGACGCGCCACGGCAGGTGAGCCATCCGCTGAAGCTGATCGTGCGACGCACGACGCAGCAGGCGCGCTGAGCCACATCGAAAGATTCGCGGCACAAGGATCTATCGACATTAAGGCTGCGAAACACCATGGCAGCCTTTACACCAGGCTCACATACTTGGCGCGCGGCCGCATCGTGAACCCGGCCAGCCGTTGCTCGATCACATGCGCTGTCCACCCCGCGCAGCGGCCGATGATCCACATGGCCGCGGCCGCGCGCCGCGGCAGCCCCAGTGCGAACGACACGCTCACCAGTCCCACGTCGATACGCGGCTTCAGATCGAACGCCGCCTGCGCTTCCTTGAAGATGCCATCAAGCGCATGAAATTGATTGTGCTCAAATTTGGGCATGCTCGATGCAAGGTCGATCAGGTAACGCGCGCGGGGATCTCCTTTCGGATAAGACACGGGATTGAAGCCGGGCACCTGCCGGCCTGACGCAACGTAGCCGGTGATGGCGTCGCGCAGCGCTTCAGAGGTCTGCACGCTGGCAAGCAGGGCTTCGGTGCGCTCGCACCCTCCGCCAAAGCGGATCCCGGACTGCGTGACGATGGCGGCGTGCAGGCAGGCGCGCAGCTCGGCGCCGGCCGAGGCGGCCACGCGCGCGGCGAAGGTGGCGGGTGACAGCTCATGGTCGGCGCAGATGACCAGCGTGGCGTTGATCGCGCGCAGGTGGGCGGCGCGGGTGGGTGCATCGGTGGCGTCTTCGCCGATCAATGCGTTGGCCAGCAGTTGCGCAACCGGCTGCGGCTGCGTGGGCCGGTAGACCTTCTTTCCGGGGCCGAGCAATCCCATGGCGCAGGCATACAGGCTGATCAGGCTGACCGCGTCCGCCACCGTGGTGCCGCGTTCAAAGTCGGGCTTGTTGGGCATGGCGGTGGCAATGATGGCGGTGGCCAGCGACATCAGGCGTGCGCTGGTCAAGGTGTCGCTGCTGCCGGCAGCCGCGTCCAGCCTGTCCAGGACATCACTGGCCGGCATGGCCGCTTCCCACAGGGTCAGCCCGGGCACGTCCACGCCGCTCCACAACAACTCCGCCACCGATTCGAACGACCGCCCGGCCGCTGCCAGTTCCAGCGCGGGCACGCCGCGATAACGGTGGCCGCCCTCGGCCAGGTCCGTAATGGATGTCGTCAACATGGGCTGGCCCCATCGCACGGCCGTCTCGACCGTCTCGGGAATGCCGGCGCGGCCGCCCATGCGCCTGGCGGCGCGTTCGACGTCTTCGCGGTAGTACAGGCGGGCCCGCGTGCCGGGCTGGGTGACCGAACGGATCACGCCCCGGCTTACATACGAGTACAGCGACGGCACCTTGACGTTGAGCGCCTCGGCTGCCTGGGTGGCGGTCAGATAGTCGGACAGCGCGTCCGAAGGCGCCGGCGACGCGGCACGGGCACTGCCCTGGGGTTTGAAAGTCTTGCGGGTCGAAGCAGGCACTCGGCGTCCAATATCGATTAATTAATCAAGATTGATCAATATAGATTCGAGGCCTACGATGCGTCAACAACACCAAGCGCATCGCGCCCCGGAGACAGCATGACCCGACGACTTTTCCTGACCACGACCGGACGCATCGTCCTCGCCACGGCTCTGGCCGCCTGTACCCTGGCCGCCCACGCCGCCCCCAAGCAGGTCCGCCTGGTCGTGCCGTTTCCGCCCAGCGGCAACCTCGACACCATTACCCGCCTGGTGGCCGAACGCATGCAGCCCACCTTCGGAACGGTGATCGTTGAGAACCGTTCGGGTGCCAACGGCAACATCGGCGCCGAAAACGTCTACAACAGCGCCCCCGACGGGGGAACGTTGATGGTCGCGCCTTATGGCCCCCTGGCCGTGAACAAGAACCTGTACCCCAAGCTGGGCTACGACTCGGATCAGTTCGTGCCGGTCGCCATGCTGGCCAGCGTGCCCAACGTGCTCGCCATCAATCCCTCGTTGCCGGTCAATTCGCTCGCCGAGTTCATTACCTACGTCAAGGCCAACCCGGGCAAGGTCGCGTTTGCGTCCCAGGGCAGCGGATCGTCCTCCCATCTGGCCGCCGAACTTTTCATGCAACTGACGGGCACCAAGATGCTGCACGTGCCGTACAAGGGCACGGGACCGGCCATGGTCGACCTGCTGGGTGGCCAGGTATCGGTGTTCTTCGACACGCTCAGCTCCAGCGGCAAGTACCAGAAGTCGGGCAAGTTGAAAATCCTTGCGGTCGCCGACAGCAAACGTTCGGCCCTGCTGCCCGACGTGCCGACCTTTGCCGAAGCCGGGCCGCCCGCAATGAAAGACATGCTGGCCAACGCCTGGTACGCGGTCGTCGCGCCACCCAAGACGCCCGCCGATATCGTCGCCAAATATGAAAAAGTGATAAGCGCCGCGATCGCGGCGCCCGACATGAAGCAGAAGTTTGCCGAGATGGGCATCGACCCGTTCATGGCGAATTCGGCCGACACCGGCGCCTTCATCCGCAAAGAGACCCTGAAATGGGGCCAGGTCATTCGTGCTGGCCAGATCTCGGTCGACTGACAAGGAAGCATCGTGGACACTCAGGAACAGATCGCCGACAAGAAGCAGCGTATTGCCGATGCGCTGGGCATGATGGAGCGCGCCGGCATCATCGACTTCAACGGCCACATGAGCGCGCGGATCGGCGACAACCGCATCCTCATCAATTCCGGCGCGTCGGTGCGCAGCGCCATGACCGCGGCCGACATCATCGAGATCGACCTGGACGGTCAGCCGGTGAACGGCGACATCGTGCCGCCAATGGAATTCCATATCCACGCATCCATCTACCGCCAGCGGCCCGATGTCGGCGCGGTGGCGCACACGCACCCGATATGGTCGACGCTGTTCAGCAGCGTGGGCAGGAAGGTCGAGCCAGTGATCATGCAGGCCGCCATGCTGGGCGAGATCCAGCAGTTCCCCAAGACCGCATCGATCAACACGCGCGACCTGGGCGACGAGCTTGCGTCGTGCCTGGGCCCCCATCGCATTGCCATGCTCAAGTCCCACGGCGCGGTAGTGGCGGCCGAGGGCATCCTTGAAGTCTTCGTGCTCGCCTACTACCTGGAAGAGACCGCGCACCGCCAATACCTGGCGTCGCAACTGGGCCAGCCCGACGTGCTGAACGCCGAGCAGATCCAGAAGATCAACGCCAATCTGTGGAAGCCCCACCTGCTCAAGAAAGCCTGGGACTACCACCTTGCGAAACTCCATCGGACGACATCATGCTGAAAAAAGAACAGAACGAACTGGTGACCCGCACCAACAAGGGCACGCCGATGGGTGAACTGTTTCGCCGCTACTGGCTGCCGGCGCTGCTTTCCGAAGAATTGCCCGAACCGGACTGTGCGCCCGTGCGCCTGCAATTGCTGGGCGAACGGCTGATCACCTTCCGCGACTCGAGCGGCACGCTGGGCGCGATTGATGAATTCTGCGCGCATCGCGGGGTGTCGCTCTGGTTTGGCCGCAATGAAGAGGGCGGCATCCGCTGTCCCTATCACGGCTGGAAGTACGACACGCAGGGCCGCTGCATCGACATCCCGTCCGAGCCTGCCGAAAGCAAGCTGTGCGACCGGATCCAGCTGAGCGCTTATCCGCTGATCGAGCGCGGCGGCGTCATCTGGATCTACATGGGCGCAGCGGAATACCAGCCACCCTTGCCCGAATGGGAATTTGCGACGGTGCCTGCCGAACAGAGCTTCATGTCGAAAAGGCTGCAGGAGTGCAACTGGCTCCAGGCCCTCGAAGGCGGCATCGACTCCAGCCACGTGTCCTTCCTGCACAGCGGCGGCCTGAAGCACGACCCGCTGTTCAAGGGATCGAAGGGCAATGAGTACAACCTGGGCGATCTGCGTCCGCATTTCGAAGTGGCCGAAACCGATGGCGGCCTGCTGATCGGCGCGCGCCGCAAGGCCGAACCTGGATCGGTGTACTGGCGCATCACGCCATGGGTCATGCCCAACTTCATGATGGTGCCCCCGCGCGCGGACCACCCGGTGCATGGCCATTTCTGGGTGCCGATCGACGATGAGAACTGCTGGGCCTGGAGCTTCGATTACCACCCCACGCGTGCCCTGAAGGAATCCGAAGTGCAGGCCATGAAGGACGGCGCGGGCATCCACTGCAAGTATGTGCCCGGCACCTACATTCCGCTGGCCAACAAGTCCAACGATTACCTGATGGACCGCGCGCGGCAGAAGTCAGGCGAGCTCTACAGTGGCGTTGAAAGCATCGCCATCCAGGACTCGTCGCTGCAGGAAAGCATGGGCCCGATCCAGGACCGCAGCAAGGAGACCTTGACCAGCACGGATCGCGGCATCGTGCAGGCCCGCCGGCGGCTGATCGCCGCGGCAACGGCCCTGGCCGAGACCGGCGCGCCGCCACCCGGAATGGAGGCGACGCTGCAACACATCCGGTCGGTCGCGCTCGTGTCGCCCGAATCGGCGCCCTTCCCCGCTGTGGCGGAAGATGCCTTGCAGTCCGCGCCGGGCAAGCCGCACGCCACGGTGTAGCGCGGGTGCGGAACGATGCCGCTGCCGGAACGCTGCGTCCCGGTGGCGGCACGCCGACGTACGCCGCGCTGGTCAGTCGCCGCCGAATGTGGGTCAATGGGGCAGCCAGGACCCACTCACCCGCTTCGGGAGAAGCCCCATGAACGTTCGTGTTCCCTCATCGCCACGCCTGCTGGCGCTGGCCATTGCCTCGCTTGCCACGCTTGCCGCGGGCTGCAGCCAGGTCGGTCCCACCTCCCCCGTCGTCACCGCGGATGCGGTGTATACCAACGGCAAAGTCGTCACGGTCGACAGGCAGTCCACCATCGCCCAGGCCTTTGCGGTCAAGGACGGCAAGTACGTGTTCGTGGGCAGCACGGCGCAGGCGCAGGCCTATGTGGGCCCGGCCACGCAGGTCGTCGACCTGAAGGGCCGCACGACGATTCCCGGCCTGGCCGATTCGCATCTGCACACCGCGGGGGGCGGGCCTGGCCTGGACCTGTCCAAGACCCGCTCGCTGGGCGAGGTGTATGCGGTGCTGCGGGATGCCGCGCGCAATGCAGCGCCCGGCGCGGTGCTCGTCTCGAATTCGGACTGGCATGAAGCGCAGTTCAAGGAGCAGCGATTGCCCACCGCCGCGGAACTGGAAGCCGCCGCGCCCGGCGTGCCGGTCGTGCTGGTGCGCGGGGGTCACAGCTACTTCCTGAACGACACTGCACTGGCACGATACAAGATCACCAAAGCCACGCCGGTGCCACCCGGCGGCGCCATTCCGGTGGGCCCGGACGGCAAGCTGACCGGTGAAATCACCGATACCGCCAAGCCGCTCGTGGCCTTGCCACCGACCCCGGCGCCATCGGTCGCCGGCCTGGAAGCCCAGCAGAAAATCTTGAACAGCTACGGCCTGACCAGCATTCGCGTGCCGGGCATTTCCGTTGCCAACTATCGCGTGTTCCAGCAACTGCGCGATGCCGGCAAGGCCACGGTGCGCTACAGCATCCTGCTGCGTCCGCGCGACCTGGCCGACTACCGCGCCAGCGTGGTGCCGTCCGGTGTCAAGCCTGGCGAAGGCGACGACTGGGTGAAAATCTGGGGGATCAAGGTGGCGGTCGATGGCGGCTTTGAAGGCGGGCTCATGACCCAGCCCTACCTGAACCCGCTGGGCAAGAACGGCACGTACTTCGGCCTGCGCCTGCTGAACCAACCCAGCTTCAATGAGTACGTTGTCACGCTCAATCGCGCGGGGTGGCGCTCGGCGGTGCATGCGGTGGGTGACGCTGCCATCGACCAGGCACTGACAGGCTACGAAGCCGCCAACGCCGATCAGCCCATCGTCGGCAAGGGTTGGGTCATCGAACACGCGTTCATCTCGCGGCCCGACCAATATCCACGCATGAAGCGGCTGGGGGTGAACCTGTCGGTGCAGGACCACCTGTACCTTGCGGCGCCGGTGCTCAAGGCCTATTGGGGCATGGAGCGCGCATCGCAGGTCACGCCGGTCAAGAGTTATGTGGACGCGGGCTTCCTGGTTGCCGGCGGCACCGACTCGCCGGTGATCCCGCTCAGCCCCTTCTGGGTCATGTACCACTTCCTGACGCGCGACACGATTTCCGACGGCGTGTATGGCGCCAACCAGGCAGTCACGTCGCGCGACACCGTGCTGCGCATGATGACGATCAACAACGCGCTGCTGACGGATGAAGCGGCAATCAAGGGTTCGATCGAAACCGGCAAGCTGGCCGACTTTGCAGTGCTGTCGGCCGACTACCTGACGATCCCTGCCAAAGAAGTGCAGGACCTGAAGGCCGTGGCCACCTACGTGGGTGGCAAGCAGGTGTATCGCGACGCAAGCTTCGCGCCGTAATGACGGGAATGTCCCGCCGCCAGGGCGGCGGCGGGGCATTCATGCCGTGCCTTAGAACGCGTACGTGACGCCGACCATGCCGAAGGCACGTGTCGCGCTTTCAACCACCGGACTGTCCTTGGCGTCGCCGATCAGCGAGCGGACGCCCAGCGTCGTGACCGCGCCCCAACGTTCGTTGATGCGGTAGGACCACGATGCGAACACCGACCCGCCGCTCAGGCCCGACGAGGGCTGGTAGGGCCGCAGCCCGGCCTCGCTGCGCGCTGCCTGCGATGGCGTCACGCCGAACCAGGTCTGCATGTAGTCGCTGTTGCCCCATTCCAGTCCACCGCCCGCCGTGACCCGGTGCGGCCCTTGCTGCCAGATGGCGTAGGACGCGCCCAGGTTGGCGGTGCCGCCATAACCCTTGGTGGCCTGCGTGTAGCTCAACGTCGCCCGGAAACGGCCGGGTGTCCACGCAATGAACGCGCCATAGTTGGCATGCGCATCGATATCCTCCAGCCCGCGCAGGATGGGCGCGCGGTCTTCCGGACGGCCCAGGTTCACGCCCAGCCGCACACCGGCCGACAGGTCATTGCCCAGGTTGGCGCGCAGGCCGATGCCGGGAAAGCCATCGATCGACGACGCAAAGAACATGCCGTTGCTGTAGTTGATCAAGGGCACGGGCGCAATACGATAGTCTTTGGCGCCCGGGTATTTCGGCACGATGCCGACGCCGGCGCCAACGAAGTTCTGGGCGTGCGCGGCGCCTGCCGCAGCCAGCAAGGCGCCTGCGCACAGAGCGCGTTGGAACAGAGTCATGGAGATTTCCTTCGGACAGCGTAGGGACGTCACAAGGCCTGCAGGGCGAATTGCCGTGCCGCCTGCAGACGCAGGTGGAGATGCGGAAGATCGTCGTGATGCGCGCCGCCAGTCACGCTGGCGGTCACGGCAAGGCCCGATGCCATGACGGCGTCGACACGTTCGGGCAGGTCGGGGGGCGAACCCGCTGCGGCCTGCCGCATCAGCCGGGCCAGCAGCGCGCGGGTGTAGGCCAGCAGGTCGAGCGCGCCAGCCATCTGCCGGTCGTCATCAGGCGTGCCGGTCGCGTCGGCCGGCGCGTCATCAGCCCGAGGGTCCAGTCGGACGTCGCAGATGAAATCGAGCAATTCGAAATACGCCTCGAGCCGGTCGCGTGGCGCGGCATCGGCGTCTTCCAGCGGACGTAAGGTTGTCAACCACAACGATCGGTCAAACGCCGTGCGGACCTCAGGAAATCCTTGCAAAGGTGCATCCATGTCGCCAGCCTGTTGCTATCGGAAACCCGGATTCTGGCAACGCGCGATTAAGAATGGATTAAGGCGGCGCGCCGGCCGCGGGAAAAGCGATCGACACGCACCACCCCTTGCCGTCGATGCCCTCGCCACAGCTGACACGTGCGCTGTGCATGCGCGCGATCCGCGCCACCAGCGACAGGCCGATGCCGCTTCCGCTCTCCTTCGACCCCGACACCCGGTAAAAGCGTTCAAAGACGCGCTCGCAATCGGCTGCCGGAATGCCCGGGCCGTCGTCGCGGACAGTCAGCACGCCTTCGCCGTCGTTGCCGGCGCGGCAAAGGATCTCGACCCGCGCGCCCGTCTGCGCATGGCGCAGCGCATTGTCGATCAGGTTGCGGATCAGCACCCCCACCGCATCCACATTGGCCAGTACGACCGTCGGTTCGATCTCGAGCCGGATGTGCTGCGCCTTGGCCTGCGCGCGCGCATCGAACTCCCGCACTTCCAGCGATACCAGGGATGCAAGGTCCACCCGGTCCGCGACCAGGCAGTCGTGGGCATCGAGCTGGGCCTGGTCCAGCAGTTGTTCGGCAAGGCGCGTCGCGCGCCGCGTGCCCGCCAGCACCTGCACCAGGGCTTCGTCGCGATGCGCCGCATCGGTCGCACGCAGCGCCTGCTGGGCTTGCGTGGTGAGCGCCGCCAGCGGCGTGCGCAGTTCATGCGCGGCGTCCGACAGGAACTGGCGCTCGCGCATCAACGCATCGGACTGACGCGCCTGCAAGGCGTTCACGGCGTTGACGAAGGGGTGCACCTCCAGTGGAAATTCCGACAGCGCCAGCGGCGTGAAATCAAGCCGGTCACGATGCCGCAGCGCCTCGCCCGCCCGCTGCATGGGGCGGAAGGAACACACCACCGTGATCCACATCATCGACGCCAGGCACACGAACATCACCATCGCACCGCCCAGGCCCTTCAGCACCGACGAGACGATATCCGCCTTGATCTGTTCTTCGGCCCGCGCCATCTGGATCTGCACCCGGCCTTCCATGTCGGACACGGCATAGGCGCGCCATGGCCCACCCGCCGCCGTGCTGTCCTTGAAGCCTTCGCCAAAGTCGGGAACGAACGGCTCCCTGGGCGAGCTGGGCGTGCGCATCAGCAGGCGGCCGGTGCGCAGGTCCCACATCTGGAAGTTGACGCGTTTGAGTTCCACCGGCGATGGCGGCGGCGCCACGAAGGTTTCGGTAGACGCCATGTCGGTCACCCGTTTCGGGATCGACATCAGGGCCTGGCGCGCACTCTGGCTCAGCGCGCTGTCGAGGCGGCCGGTCACGTCGCGGGTTTCGGTCCAGGTCAGCAGGCTCATCCACACGATCCAGAACCCGGCCTGGACGACAAGCATGACCACCAGCTGCCGGCTGCGCAGGGCTTTCATCGTCATGTGCCGGGCTCGCCGATGCGATAGCCCACGCCATGCACGGTCTCGATCAGCTCCTCGCCCAGCTTGCGGCGCAGTTGATGGATATAGACGGCCACGGTATTGCTTTCTACCGAACTGCGCTCGCCATAGATCATGGATTCCAGGTAATCGCGCGACAGCGGTTTGCCCTGGCTTTGCATCAGCGCCGTCAACGTGCGGTATTCGTGCACGCTGAGCGCAACCGGTACGCCGGCTTTCGATACCGCACGCTGGCCCGGATTGACCTCGACGTCGAAGCGGCGCATGACGGCCGATACGGCCTGCGTGCTGCGGCGGATCAGCGCGCGCATGCGGGCCAGCAATTCGTCCAGCTCGAAGGGTTTGATGATGTAGTCGTCGGCGCCCGCATCCAGTCCGCGGATGCGATCGCTCAGGCGGGCCTGGGCCGTGATGATCATGACCGGGGTGGTGTCATGCCGGGCGCGCAGCGCGCTGAGCACGCTCAATCCTGACTGGTCGGGCAGGCCCAGATCCAGCAGGACGACGTTATAGGCTTGATCGAGCAATGCGAGCTTGGCGCTGAAGGCATCGCGCTGCCAGGTGACGACCGCGTCAGGCAGTTGGGCCAACGCGCTCACGAGCGCCTGGCCCAGCATGGCGTCGTCTTCTATGAGCAGTATCTGCATCGGTCCACCTCAAGACAGGCGATGTTGGACCGTGCAGTTTAAGAAATTGTTAAGCCGGGCGGTCGGCCGCCGGTGAAATCTGCGTGGCCGGACGGGCATTGTCCGATCGGCCGCCGGTCGGCGTGGGCTCGCGGCCGAACGCGGGATCGCTGGCGCCCGTGGCCGCGGACCGATCCGTGGCGCCGGCTGCCGCGCCGGTGACTGCGGCGGGTTGGGCGTTCGGCGGCGTACCGGCAGTGGCATCCGCGCCAGGGCCATGCGCGTCGGTCAGCCCCGACCGTCGCCCGAGCACGCCGGGGGTCGTCAACAGGCCCTCGTCCAGGTTGCTGCCGAAACTGGCCAAGGCCTTGTCGAAGGCATCGTCCAGCGACGCGGCGTCGAACATGTGCAGCGGCAGGGCGTTGCCGACATAGGCGCTGTTGTTGGGATTGCCTTCGTAGGCCTGCGCAAGCCCGCTGTACTGGCCGCTTTCCGGGTGATGCTCAAGATTGATCATGACCTGATAATCGAAGCCAGTGGCTGCGCGATAAGGGAAGGTCTTGCTGGTGCCTCGCATGGCGGTCTCCTGGCGAATGAAGGTTTGGACGAGCAGGATTCGTTCCCATCACGCAACAACGCCGGCGATGTACGCCGGCGTTGCGTTAGCAGTTGCCCTTCTTGGCCTGCCCTGGCGGACAGAAACCGCCGCCGCCACCGCCGCGCGGCGGGTCGACGACCACCGAGCCCGATGGCGTGTAGACGGCACAGGCCGACAGCACAGAAGACAGCACCACGGCGAGCATCAAGGTTTTCATTGTCATCCCCCTTCAGTTGACAGAGACAACGATTCTACCCTGCTCATCCGTGGCGCCAGGGCGATCAGCGCGCGCGCGATCCGCCCTTGACGAAAACGGCTTTGCCTGTGTCGTGCAGCACGGCGCGCTTTTCCTCTTCGTTCAACAGCACCGATGCGTCGAGCATGCGCTGGACCATGTCCTTGTATGTGCCTGAGGAGGTGCCGATGTCCGAACCCCACATGATGCGGTCCGCGCCGAACATGTCGACCGCAACGCGCAGCACTTTTTCGCCCGGGATGTTGGTCTCGCGAAGAATGTCGAGGTTGATCGACGTGAACTTGAACGAGATGTTCTTTTCCGGCACGAGCAGTTCGAAGTTTTCGTCCAGGCCATAGTTGTCGCCATGGTCCGACTCGGGTTCGAGCAGGTGATCCAGCACGATGCGCACATTGGGGAAGCGGCGGCCCAGCTCGATGATGGCCGGGGCCGACGGTCCGCCGCCGCCGTGCGCCAGCACTTCCAGATCCATCACCAGCCCGAATTCCTCGGCCACTTCCCAGGTCTTGAGTGCCTGCGGCGAGTTGAGCCACGGCATGCTGCCGTCTTCCTTGCGGCCACCGAACAGACGCACGCCGGTCAGGCCGTGGTCGGTGATGTAACGGCGCACCAGATCGGGCGTACCTTCGTCTTCGGCGTCCAGGATCACGACCGCCGAGAAGATCTCGGGGTATTTATCCGATGAATCCAGGATGTAGCTGTTATCGAAGCGGTAGATCATGCGTTTCTGCACGGCCACGGCGCCATCGACGTTCTCTTCCTTCATCCACTCCAGCATCCGCAGCGCGTCGGGCACTTCGTTGATCGGATTCGGACCATGGTGGCCGCCGGGCGTGCCAATGACGCCGGGGAGCCGTGGCGGCGCGCTGGCAGGACGGATCATCGGGTTGCGCGGGTAGGCCTTCTGATCGTCGGCGACCAGGTGGGCATGCGAATCGAACAACAACGGACGGGCGGATTGGGTCATGGTCTTGTCTACTCTTCTTTCACCACAGGGTGATTCATTGGCCAGCGCGCTGGCACCTTCTGATGGGCGAAGCGGCCCATCAACGCATGATTCATTCAGGCAAGGCCTGCGCCCTACGCGACCTGGCGGCTGCCATCGCCCCGCCGCAGCAGGCGGACCTGTTCGACGATGTGCGCGGCGGACTCCTGCATGATCGGCACGTAGTGCTGTGCGATCCGCTCCTCGGTCACCGCGGACCGGAAGTAGCCCATGCCCATGGTCGCCAGCACGCGGCCGTCGTCCATGATGGGCACGGCCACCGTGCCGGAGCTGAGCGGTTCGACCCGTTTGCCGCGCGTCGAATAGCCGTCCTGGCGGATCAATTGCAGCCGGTCCTCGATGCTGCGGCGTCCACCGGCGGCGGCAAGATCCTTCGCCCGGCTCGTCTCCAGGATGTGCAACAGGATCTCGCGCTCGCCTTCCGGACAGAACGCGAGGTAGGACAGCCCCATGGCGCGATCCAGCAGGCTCAGCCGCATGTTGATCGTTGCGTGCGCGGGTGACACCGGGCTGTCGCTGACCGTGCTGAAGCGGATCACGACATCGGACTCGTCCAGCAGCGCAATCGAGATCGGCCACTGCAGGCGCCGCGTCAGCGCCGACGCCCAGGGCCTGCCGGCCTGCACCACCAGCGGATCCGCATGGAAGCCGCAACTGAGCGACTGCACCAGCGACGTCACCAGGTAGCCGCCCTGCTTCTTGTCCTTGGTCACGTACCCCTCGGCAATCAGCGTTTCCATCAGGCGCACGATGGTCGGTTTGGGCAGCCCGGTGCTTCGATACAGCGCATCGATCGAACTGACGCCCCGGGTGTTGAGCGCACAGAGCAGCGTCAACGCGCGCTGCACCGCATGGACCGGCCGATAGGACGGGCGCGAACCCGCGCCAGCATCATTGATCGCCGGACTGCCGTTATCGTCAAGAACCAGAGGATCGTCGAGCACAGGTGTCTCCTTGCCTTCTCTCGCAGCAGCCCGCTTCTGTGGCGGGCACCGGCTGCGAACCGTGTTTATAGGGAATGTCGACCACGCTACACCATTCTGTTTTCCAACGTTTCATTGTGCGAAACGACCTCATGCGTTTGGGCTAGCTTCCCAGTGAAGGCCGTTTCACTGCGCGAAAAGTCGCCACGTTTAGCTTGAGTGCGGACGCTCGGGTGCGCATCCTTGCCGCTATTCCGCGCCCCAGGCCGGACGGGTCGCGTCAGCGGCCTCGGCAACGACAGAGATGGAGACTTGATGAATAGAACGTATCTGGCCGCGCTTGCAGCCAGCGCCCTCCTTGCAGCCTTGGCAGGCTGTTCTTCCGACAAGAAAGACACCGCATGGCCCTCCAAGCCGGTCCGCCTTGTCGTGCCCTTCCCCGCGGGCGGCAGCACCGATGCCGTCAGCCGCCTGATCGCGCAGCGCCTGAGCGAAAAGCTCGGCCAGCAGTTCGTGGTCGACAATCGACCCGGCGCGGGCGGCAACATCGGCACCGACCAGGTCGCCAAGGCCGATCCCGACGGCTACACGCTGACGCTGACCACCTCGGGTCCGCTGGCCAACAACCAGTACCTGTACCAGACCATGCCCTACGCGCAGAAGGACCTGACGCCGATCGTGCTGGTCGGAGAAATCCCGCTGGTGATCGCCGCCACCGACAAGACGCCGGCCAAAGACCTCAAGTCGTTCATTGCCCTGGCCAAGTCGGGCCAGGGCACCTACGCGATCGGCAACCCGGGCAACGGCACCATCGGCCACCTGGCGTTCGAATTGCTCAAACGCACCACGGAAGCGCCCTTGCAAGGCGTGCCCTACAAGGGCGACGTGCCGGCGCTGACCGACCTGATCGGCAATTCGGTGCAAGCCGTGGTCGCGCCGATCACCGCGTTCATTCCCTACATCAAGGATGGCCGGATCACGGGCCTGGCGGTCACGTCCAAGCAACGCTACCCCGGCACGCCAAACGTGCCGACCGCGCTGGAACAAGGCATCGATCTCGACGCTTCCGTCTGGTTTGCGATCGCCGGTCCGGCCGGCGTGCCGCGCCAGGTCGTTGACACCGTCAACCGGGAAGTCAACGTGATCCTGAAGTCCGACGAAGGCCGCACCACGCTGGAACAGTTCGGCGCCCTGGTCGGCGGCGGGTCGCCGGAAGACCTTGGCAAGCTGATGACGGACGAAAGCGCCAAATGGAAACGTATCATCGAGGCAGCGAATATCCGCCTCGACTAAAGGAAGTCCCATGACCCGATTCGTCACCCTACCTACCCAGGACATGAGCACGGAGGAAGCCTACCGCCTGCTGTGCGGCTGCGTGACCCCGCGCCCGGTGGCCTGGATCACCACGCAAAGCGCCGACGGCCGGGTCAACGCCGCGCCCTTCAGCTCCTACAACTACGTCGCGCACAGCCCCCCGATGGTTGCGATCAACATCGGTTCGCGCGCCGGCGAGTTGAAGGACACGGCACGCAACATTCGCGAGACCGGTGAATTCGTGGTCAACGTCGCCACCGAATCCACGCTTGAACTGGTGCACGCATCGGGAGCCGACTACCCGCCAGAAATCGGCGAGCCGGAACAGCTCGGCATCGAACTCGTTGCCAGCACGATCGTGAAACCGCCCCGCATTCTTGCGACGCCGGTGCAGATGGAATGCCGGCTCGAACAGATGCTGCCCCTGGGCCGCGGACTGAACACGCTCTACATCGGCGAGGTGGTCGCCTTCCACCTGTCCGACGAGATCTTTGACGGGCGCTATGTGGACACGGTCGCGATGCGGCCCATCTCGCGGCTGGGCGGCCCCTACTACGCCGGCCTCGGAGAGATCTTCCACCGCCCCATGCTGCAGGCCCCGCCTGCCCGCTGAACCCGTCCCTTTTCCTGGAATGGACATGACATCGACTTCCCCTGGCACGCACCCTCTTCAGACCGGCACCTTCATCAAGACCGTGTCGCCGCACATCATCGAGATCCTGGGCACGACCACGCTCGACTTCGGCGTGATCGACGCCGAGCACGCGCCCTTCGATCGCGCGGCAATGGACCTGATGATGCTGGCCGGCCGCGCGGCTGACCTGCCCCTGTTCGTGCGGGTGCCCGACTTTGCACCCTCCACCGTCCTGTCGACACTCGACCTGGGCGCGGCCGGCATCGTGGTGCCGCATGTGGACTCTGCCGAGCAGGCGGCGCAGATCGTGTCCAGGGCGCGCTATCACGGTGGCGAACGCGGCTTTTCGAGCTCGCCGCGCGCCGCCGGCTACGGCATGATGAGCTACCAGCAGGCGCAGCAGGCGGGCGACCGCACGCTGGTCATGTGCCAGATCGAAAGCGTCGACGGGCTGGCCAACGCCGAGGCGATCGCGGCCGTTCCGGGTGTCGATGGCCTCTTCGTCGGCCGTGCCGACCTGGCCCTGTCCATGGGCGAGACCGGCTCACGCAGCCCCAAGGTGCTGGAAGCCACGCAGCGCATCCTCAAGGCCGCCACCGACGCCGGCAAGATCGCCGCCATGTTTGTCGCCAGCAATGCCGAACGCGACGAATTTGCCGCACAGGGTGCAAGCTGGTTCATCGTCGGGTCCGACCAGTCCCTGCTTCGGCAGGCCGCCCAGGCCATCGCGTCGTCCACGGCGCCGCGGGCGCGCCGCGCCTGAGCGCGCTCAAGATTGAGTGCGTGTCGGCGCAGCCGTGCCGTGCCGCGCCGGATACGCACTGTCTTCATCCAGATCCAGGAGTTCCGTCATGACAGCTTCCCTTCCCCGTTCCGCGACCTACGCGGCCCATTACGAACAGCCTCCGCAGCAGGAAGGCCCCGGCTGTCGCACCTGGCTGACCCGCGGCGCCAACTTCGTGGTCGCCGTATCCGAAGTCCGCGCTGGCGCCGTGCTTGAACGCACCGGCAACCCCGATGAATACTTCGTCTTCCTGCCCGCCAACCAGGCGCGCATCACCGCCGGCGCCGACAGCATCGACGCCAACGCAGAAACCCTGACCATCGTGCCGCCCGGCGCCAGCCGCATCGAAGCGCTGGGCGACGGTCACATCGTGCGCGTGTTCTCGCGCCTGAACACCGACCTGCTCGACGCCTGCCCCAATGCCGGCATCTATGCCGACGGCGCGCCCGAAGTCGCCCCGCTGGTGTCGTGGCCCGATCCGGTCGACGGCTTCCGGCTGCGCCATTACGTCCTGGCCGACCATGTCCGCCCGGACAGCAACATGCGCATCTTTCGCAGCTGCAACCTGATGGTGAACGTGCTCAACAAACGGACGACGCCCCGCGACCCGGCCAAGCTCAGCCCGCACAGCCACACCGATTTCGAACAAGCCTCGCTCGCCATCCAGGGCACCTACACCCACCATCTGCGCTGGCCCTGGACGCCCGACATGAACCAGTGGCGCGACGACGAGCACGTCACCGTCGGCAGCCCGTCGGTCACCGTCATCCCGGCCAAGGTGCTGCACACCAGCGCCAACGTCAGCGAAGGCGACTGCTGGCTCGTCGACATCTTCGGCCCGCCCCGCATGGACTTTTCCAGCAAGCCCGGCATGGTCTGCAACGCGGACGACTATCCGATGCCACTGGTGGTCGCGCCGTCTTGAGGTGATGTCAGGAGCGGTCGCTTGGAGCAGCGGACCGCCGTACACAACGTCGAACATTTCATTGGATGGACAGCGACCAGCGCGGCGTTCGACGTCATGCGCCAGGGCGCCTGACGCGCTGACAGGAGGGCATGGGCGACGCTTGCCGCCCCCTGCCATGCCCCTGTCACATCCGGCCGCCAGGATACGGGCCTTGCGTTCATCTGCGTGTCAGGTCGGCCTTCGGTCGATCGCCGCAACGAACATCCCGTCTTCCTCTCCCGCCCGTCACCTACATGCCCCTCTTACCTCGCGCCCCGCGCGCTGCCGCGCCTGTCGCCGGCGCGTTCTGCCTGTCCGTCCTGTGCCTGTCCCTGCTGGCCGCCTGCGGCAGCGATAACGACAACGTCGCCTCGACACCCGCCACGCCCACACCGACGCCGTCGGGTCCGGTCCAGATCGCGTTCATGCCCGACGTGCACTTCCACGACGTGTATGCCAACTTCGAAGACGGATCGTTTCCGGGCATTCCGAACAGCAAGTCGGGGCGCAATGCCACGATTCGCCTGATGCAGGCGCAGATGACGTCGACGCGTCTGTTCAACGAAAATTACTTTGCGTTCATTGCGGCGCTGGACGATGCGGTCAAGCGCGGCGTCAAGCACATTGCCTTGCCGGGCGATTTCTCGGACGACGGCCAGCCGGTGCACATGCGCGGCCTGAAGAAGATCCTGGACCAGTATTCGGCGCAGCATGGCATCGAATTCTTTGCGGCGCCGGGCAATCATGACCCCAATCGGCCGCTGGCGCGCGCCGCGGGCAAGAGCGATTACATGGGCATCGACCTGGCCACGGGCCGCGCCGGTGCGCCGCAGCCAATCTTCAGCAAGGGCGGCAATGCCGACTGCGTCGACTACACCACGACGTGGGCGCGCAAGGGCAAGTCCTACTGCACCGAAGAAGTGCTGGAGCAAGGCTATGAGGGCATCACCCGCGCGCTGAACAGCCACGGTTTCATGCCCAAGCCCGATTACCTGTACTACGAGACCCCGTACAGCACCTACGCGTACAAGGACTACCGTTTCGAGACCGCGCAGGCCCAGGCCGCGTGGGACAAGCGCCAGTACGAGATCTGCAAGGAAGGCACGGGCGGCGCGTTCAAGAAGCCGGCCTACACGCTATGCAAGCAGGTACCCGATACGTCGTATGTGGTGGAGCCGGTCAAGGGCGTGTGGCTCGTTGCGATCGATGCCAACGTCTACATCCCGAGCGGCGCGGGCGCCAATGACTTTGCCGGATCGGGCGACGCCGGCTACAACCGCATGCTGACGCACAAGCAGCACGTCATTGCGTGGATCCGCGACGTGGTCGCGCGCGGCAAGGCCGAAGGCAAGCAGGTGATCGGCTTCAGCCACTTCCCGATGAGCGAGTTCTTCAACGGCGCGTCGGACGACATTATCGCGCTGCTGGGCTCGGGCAAGATGCAGATGGTGCGTCGACCGGCTGAAGACACCACAAAGGCCTTGGCCGAAACCGGCCTGCAAATCCATGTGGGCGGCCACATGCATTTCAACGACACGGCCTTCCGCAAGATTGACGACACGCGTGCGCTCTTCAACATCCAGGCGCCGTCGATGGCCGCTTATGTGCCTGCGTACAAGCTGATGACGCTGACCGATGCGACCCATGTCGAGGTGCAGACCGTGCGCCTGGATGCGGTGCCGCGCTTCGATGAGCTGTTCGAACACTACCGTGCCGAGCACAGCTTCTTTACCGATTTCCCGGCGCAGGTGCCCGGTGGCGAGTTGTGGAGCAAGTCGATTCTGGATGCGACCGACTACGGCGATTTCAGCACCCGCTACATGTCGGAACTGGTCCGCCTGCGCCTGCTGAATGACGACTGGCGCTGCGAGATGCGTGAGCTGGTGAAAAGCCCGCTGTATGGTTCGCACCTGCTGGTGCTGTCGCAGATGACGTCGGCCGTCACGCTCAAGGAACTGGCCAACACGGGCACGCGCGGCCTGTTCTCGACCAGCTTCTTCAATTGCCTTGCCGACGGCGGCACGCCTGCCTCGGCCAACCCGGCCTATGCGGCAGACTACGCGGCAGCCGAAGCCAAGGCCCGCGCCCTGGCCCAGGCCCACGGCATGCGCCTGGAAGACTTCAATGACTGGAAGGCGCTGGACCTGGCAGGCGACTTTGTGCGACTGGCCAACGCGGGCGACCTGGCGTTTGCCGACATCCCGACCGCACGGGCCAAGCAATACAAGCTGTTGGCCGAAGCGCTGCAGACGACCAATGCCACCTTGCTGATGAAAGGTGAACAGGTCTCGAACGCCAACCCGGTAGGCGCCTTGTTCCAGGCTCGTTTCAAACCCCTGATGGCGATTTTGCTGAAGCTGGCCGCCGGCGCGCCGACCCGTCACTTCGTGATTGATCTGAAGGCCAACGCCCTGACCGATCTGACGCGCGAACCTTCGCCTTTCTGAGCCCAGACCATGTCCAATCTCCCTTCCGGTTCCACCCCCGTGATCACCACTGATACGCCCGCCAGCCCCGGGCGCCGCAGTGTCCTGCGCGGCAGCGCCACGGCCACTGCCCTTGCCTTGTTTGGCAGTTCGGCCCTGCTGGCCGCGTGCGGCGGCGGTGACGACGATAACGATGCAGGCACGCCCACGACAACGCCAGGTGCCACCGTGCCCGCGCCCACGCTGATGGGCCGCGCGATCCTTCCGGCCGACAGCTATGTGGCAGGCCCGACCTCGGGCCAGTTCGTGTCGGGCGGTGATTTCGACCGCGCCACGACCACCTATGGCTATCGCCTGCCCTTCGTGGGCAAGCAGCCCATGCAAGGATTTTCGGCCGTCATTCCCGGTCCGATCGCCGGCACCTTCTATGCCATGCAGGACAACGGTTTTGGCGGCAAGGCGTCGTCGCCCGACGCGCTGCTGCACATCTATGCGATCGGCTTCGACTGGACGCGTGGCGTGGTCATTCCGGTCGACTTCACGACGGGCGCGCCGCTGACGGAGTTCAGTACGCGCAGCTTCATCCGCCTGAGCGACCCCAACCGTTTCCTGGGCTATCGCGCCGTGGCCGACGCCCCCACCTACCCTGGTCTGTCGGTCTCGCCAGCGGGCCAGACCCTGCCCGTGGATCCGGCGATCATCACCAACCGTCTGCTGACCGGCGGCGATATCGATCCGGAATCGCTGCAGCGCGACGCCGACGGCAATTTCTGGATCGGCGACGAGTTCGGTCCCTTCCTGTTCAAGTTCGATCGCCAGGGCCGCCTGCTGGCACGTGAAGTGCAGTTGCCCAACCTGCGCGCGGTGGGGGCCAACGCGCTGGTCCAGACCTCGAACAATCCCTATCTGGCCACCAACGCCGCGGCTGCCAACCTGCCAGGTTCCGGCGGACTGGAAAGCATGGCGATCAACACCAGCCGCACGCGCCTGTACGCAATGTTCGAAGCCGCGATCACCAACGACGATCCCCGCCGCCGCGTCATCAACGTGTACAACCTGGCCACGCAGAACTTCGACGCGCGCAGCTACTCCTATCGCGTCGGCGTCAGCCAGCGGATCAACGGGAACGGCAATCTCGAGACCGAGACCCACACCGTCAACGACATGGTCGCGATCAGCGACACGGCCTTCCTGGTCATGGAAAAGGACGGCGGCGCAGGGGATGTGCGTGCCGGCTTCCCGGCGTCGGGCACGTCGCGCAACGCCGCGCGCGTCAAGCGCATCTATCAGGTGTCGCTCGACAAGGTCGACAGCAACGGCGACCTGATCAAGGAAGAAGTGGTCGACCTGATGAATCTGCGCGACCCGGATGGCCTGGGCAAGACCGCGACGATCGGTGGCGTCTACACGCACCCGATGGAGTCGATGGAAGTCGTCTGCATCGTTGACGCCAGCACCCTTCTGGTTGTGAACGACAACAACTACCCGGGCGGCTCGCCTTCGCGGTCCAGGACCAAGCCGGACGACAACGAGTTCGTGCTCATCCGTCTGCCCAAAGCCCTGCCAGTCTGACGGCACCGGCGGCATGGACCGGGGCAACATGGCTCCCGGCCCATGCCGCCTATAATCACGGGTCTCCCTTCCCCTGGCGGCGTTCCGCGCCCCCCTTCCATGTCGGCCCAGCCTTTACGTGTGCTGTCCGTCATCCCGCCGATGACGCAGCTCAACACGCCTTATCCGTCCACCGCCTACCTGACCGGGTTCCTGCGTTCGCGCAACGTGACCGCGGTCCAGGAGGACCTTGCGCTGGCGCTTGTGCTCAAGCTGCTGTCGCGCGAGGGGCTCGAAGCCGTGGCGCGCCATATCGACACCCTGCCGGTGCTGTCGCACACCCCGTCGATCCAGGCATTCGTTGCGCAGCGCAAGCAGTATCTGGGCACCATCACGGCCACCATTGCCTTCCTGCAGGGCCGTGATACGACACTGGCGCACCGCATTGCGGGCCGTCATTACCTGCCCGAAGGCCCACGCTTTTCGTCGCTGGACGTGTACATCGATGAAGACGGCGGCGATCCCCTGGGCTGGGCGTTCGGGGCTCTGGGCCTGCACGATCGCGCCAAGCACCTGGCGACGCTGTACCTGAACGACCTGTCGGACGTGCTGCGGGACGCGGTGGATCCGCGCTTTGAATTCGTGCGGTACGCCGAGTCCCTGGCGGCCAGCCAGCCTACCTTCGACCCCCTGGCCCAGGCGCTGGCGGCGCCCCCGAACCTGGTCGACGACACGCTGCGCGAGCTGACCCTGGCCGCCATCGAACGGCATCAGCCCACCGTGGTGCTGCTGTCGGTGCCCTTCCCCGGCTCGGTCTATGCCGCGTTCCGGATTGCGCAGACCATCAAGGCCACGCACCCGCATATCGTGACCGTGCTGGGCGGCGGCTTCGTGAATACGGAACTGCGCGAGCTGGCCGATCCACGCGTGTTCGACCACGTGGACTACGTCACGCTGGATGCCGGAGAACGGCCCCTGCTCGCCCTGCTCGCGCACATCCAGGGCGAACGCTCGCGCCAGCGGCTGGTCCGGACCTTTCTGCGCGATGCCGAGACCGGCCAGGTGCGCTACGTGAACCTGGTGGAGCCCGACGTGGCCTTTGCCGAAGTCGGCACGCCAACCTGGGACGGCCTGCCGCTGGATCGCTACCTGTCGTTGCTGGACATGCTCAATCCCATGCACCGCATGTGGAGCGACGGCCGCTGGAACAAGCTGACCGTGGCGCATGGCTGCTACTGGAAAAAGTGCAGCTTCTGCGACGTGAGCCTCGATTACATCGGCCGCTACGAGGGCGCGTCTGCCGTCGTGCTGGCCGACCGGGTCGATGCCATCGTCAAGGAAACGGGGCAGACCGGCTTTCACTTCGTCGACGAAGCGGCCCCGCCCAAGGCGCTGAAAGCCCTCGCGAACGAGTTGATCGCCCGCAACACGGGCATTTCGTGGTGGGGAAACATCCGCTTCGAGAAAACCTTCACGCCCGACCTGTGCGAACTGCTGGCCGACAGCGGCTGCATTGCCGTATCCGGCGGACTGGAGGTCGCATCGGACCGCCTGCTGTCGCTGATGAAGAAAGGCGTATCGGTCGATCAGGTGGCGCGGGTCACGCGCGCGTTCACCGACGCGGGCATCCTGGTGCATGCCTACCTGATGTACGGGTTCCCGACCCAGACCGTGCAGGACACCGTGGACGCACTGGAATACGTCCGCCAGTTGTTCGCCAATGGATGTATCCAGAGCGGCTTTTTCCACCGTTTCACCTGTACGGTGCATTCGCCGGTCGGGCAGAACCCGGAGGAATACGGCGTTACGCTGCGTCCGCTGCCGCCGGTCAGCTTCGCCAAGAACGATATCGGCTTTGACGACCCGACCGGGGTCGACCACGATGCCCTTGGCGTGGCGCTGCGCAAGGCGATCTACAACTTCATGCACGGTATCGGGCTGGAAGAAGACGTACGCAGCTGGTTCCCGTTCAAGGTGCCGAAAACGACTGTGTCCAGGCACCGGATCGAGCGAGCACTCGGTCAGGCCGCCTGAGCCCGCTCGATAACAAACAGCAACGACTCGGATCGGCCAACCCCTTAAGTATCGTGGGTTTATGCCGTTAGCCTGTGACCCTGCGTGTTGGATGCAGGCTTGCCCCGAGTACCCATGCCCAGCGTCGCCTTCCAGTTCGGTCCTGCCTTGCTCCTGGCATCGCTCGCAGCGGGGGCTTGTTACAGCTTGTTGCCGAATACGGCCAACGCATCGATGGCCGGCATCGCGTCGTCGAACGACAGCCTCACGCTTGAAAGCATCACGCCCTACACCGACAGCGCCGCGCTGATCGACCTGCCGCTGGAACAGCTGCTCGAGGTCGCAGTGGTGCGCACGGCAACGCGTCTGCCGCAGCCCATTTCGGATGCCCCGTCGGCCGTGGTGGTCCTGACGGCCAAGGAAATCCGCGAATTCGGCTGGCGGACGCTGGCCGACGCCCTGGCGACCCTGCCGGGCCTCTACGTCACCAGCGACCGCAACTACTCGTACCTGGGCGCGCGGGGATTTTCCCGGCCCGGGGATTACGACAGCCGCTTCCTGCTGATGATCGACGGCTATCGCACCAACGATTCCGTGTACGACCAGGCCGCCATCGGCACCGAAGCGCTGCTCGACCTCGACCTGGTGGACCGGATCGAATACGTCCCGGGCCCCGGCGCGGCGGTGTACGGTTCGAACGCGTTCTTTGGCGTGATCAACGTGATTACCCGGCAGGGGCGCGACCTGGCCGGCCCGCAGGCGGCCGTCGCGCTGGGCAGCCACGGCGAGCGCAAGGCCCGTTTCAGCTACGGGTGGAACGACGGCGAAGGCCGGGATCTGCTGATATCGGTCACCGATGCCAATCGGCGTGGCCAGGATCTTTACTACCCCGAGTTCGATACGCCGGCGCAGAACGGCGGCGTGGCGAGGCGCCTGGACTACGACCGGTCACGCAATCTTTTCCTGAAGGCCAGCGCGGGCGACCTGACGGTGTCGGCCGCTCACAGCGACCGAACCAAGGGCGTGCCCACCGGGTCGTTCGGCGCCGTGTTCAACACGCCAAATCAGACCGTCGATACGCAAAGCTACATCAACGCGAGCTATCAGAAACGGCTGAGCGACGGCGTTGCGCTGGGCGGACAGGCTTACTGGGGCCGCTACGACTATCAGGGTGTCGGCCTCTATCCGGGCGAGCCTCCCACGACCAACGTTGATGGTGACCGGGCCCTCTGGTGGGGCGGCGACCTGCACGCCACCTTCACGCAGCTTGCCCGCCAGAAGATCGTGGTCGGGATGGACGTGCGGCGGGATGCCCGCCGGGATCAGTACAACTTCAACATCAATCCTTACGAGCTGTACATGGATGACAAGCGGACAGGCGACCGCCGCGGCATCTACTTCGAAGACGAGATACGCCTGCCCGCCGGCTTCCTGCTGAACCTGGGTGCCCGCTACGACAACGACAATGTGACAGGCGGCCACTTCAATCCGCGCGTCGCACTGAACTACACGCTGACGCCGCGCACCACCGCCAAGCTGATCTACGGTACGGCCTACCGGGCGCCGAATGCCTACGAGCTGTATTACTCGGTGCCGGGTGAATCGGGCCAGTTGCCCAACCCGAACCTGCGCGCAGAACGCATTGCGACGCGCGAACTGGTGCTTGACCATGCCTATGCCAAGACGGGCCGCGTCACCCTGTCGGTGTTCCAATATGCCGTGCGGGACCTGATCTCGCTGACGACCGACCCCGATTCGGGGTCCCTGATCTATCGGAACCGGGACCGCGTCAAGACGGTCGGGGCGGAGCTGTCCGTCGTGCACAACTTCGCGCGAGGAGCGCGCCTGCGTGCCAGCTATGCATGGCAACGGGCTCAGGACGCCACCACCGGCGACCGCCTCGACAACTCGCCCTCGCAACTGGTCAAGGTCAACCTGACCACGCCCGTGCTGCGCGAAGACATCCGGCTGGGCAGCGAAATGCAGTGCACGTCCGCCCGCCTGACGGCCAACGCGGCCACCGGCGGCGCCTGTATCGCCAACCTGACCTTGTCATCGGCGCGCCTGGTGCCGCGGGCCATGGTGTCGCTGAGCCTGTACAACGCGTTCGACAAAAAATATGCGGATCCTGCAGGGCCGGCTTTCGTGCAGGAAGCCTTGCAGCGGCAGAGCCGCACCCTGCGCGCCAAGCTGGCCTACGAGTTTTGAAAGCGCTTCGCCACATGCCGATCCGCATCGCCTTGCTGATGGGCAGCGTGCTGATGATGATGTCGACCAACAGCTTCGGACAGGCCGATGACGTCGCCCTCAAGGCCGCGTTCATCTACAACTTCGCGCTGTTCACGACTTGGCAGGGTCCTTCCCGGACACCGGATTTCCGCGTCTGCACCACGTCGGACGGCGAGCTGTGGAACAGCCTGCAGCGCTTGCGGGGCAAGCTGGTGGGCACGCGGCAGTGGGCGGTGTATCCGATCACGCATGCCGAGACGCCGCAGCAATGCGACGTACTGGTCGTCAGCGGAACGGCCACCACGCCGTCCTACCCCGCGACATTGATCGTGCGCGACGGCGACCTGTCGCCCAATGACGGCGCGGCGATTGCGCTGGTGACCGAAGGCAATCATGTCCGCTTCGACATCGATACCCGCGCCGCGCGACGCAGTGGCCTGACCTTCAGTTCGAAGCTCCTGTCGCTGGCCAGGAGCGTGCAGTGACGGCCTCGATCCACGCCGAAAAGACGCCCATCACGGCATCGTTCCGGGTCGCGCAGCTGGCGGCGACGGCGATCAGCCTGATGGTCGCCGGCTGCATCCTGACCGGTTTCCAGTTCGCCTCCCTGCAGCAGTCCCTGACGGACGACCTGAATGTCCAGGCCTCGCTGGTGGCGGACAACGTGGCGGCATCGATGATGTTCCTTGACCAGCGCGCCGCTGCACAGACGCTCGACCTGCTGCAGCCGCCGCCCTATCTGCTGTCGGTGACGGTCTACGACCTGGAAGACAAGGTCTTTGCCGAGTTCCACCGTCCAGGCGCGACGACATCCGATGCGACGCATCTCGCGCTGCGCCGCGAAGGCGTCGACAGCTCGCTGACACGGATCGCGGTGGTGCGCCCGGTGGCTTACCGCCGCGAAGAACTCGGGCGGGTGGTTGTCGTGGCGAGCACCTCGCGGGTCGGCATCGGCCTGCTGCGCTACGTGGGGCTGTTTGCCATGGCGACCCTCGGCGCCTTGTCGGCCGCTGCGCTCGTCATGGCCAAGACCCGGGCGCGCGTCGAAAAAGCCGAAGCTCGGATGGATTACCTGGCGCATACCGACCCCGTCACGGAGCTGGGCAACCGCCGTGTCGTGTATGACACCATCGCCGCTCGCATGGAGACACGCGCGGACACCCGCGGCGACCCACGCCAATCGGCCGGCGCGCGGTTCGCCCTGCTGCTGATCGACCTGGACAACTTCAAGGCGGTCAACGACACGGCGGGCCACAGCGTGGGCGATGCCCTGCTTCGCAAGGTGGGGCAGGTGCTGCGCCATGTGGTACGGCCGGGTGACGTGGTGGGACGCATCGGTGGCGACGAGTTCGCCGTCGTGGCATCGCCCATTGCCGATGTGGCCGAGGCGCTGGCCATTGCCGAACGCATCACCGCCGCCCTGGGCCGACCCTTTCACGTCGATGGCCAGGAAGTGTTCGCCCGGGCAAGCGTGGGCCTGAGTCTGTACCCCGACGACGCGCAAAACCAGTCGGACCTTGTCAGCAACGCCGACATCGCGCTGTACGACGCCAAGTCGCTCGGCAAGAACACCTTTGTCGCGTTCAAACGGGAGATGACGGTCGCGACGCAGCGCCGGGTCGCGATGGAACGCGATCTGCGCAAGGCCATCGACCGGGGAGAGCTGGACGTCTACTACCAGCCGCAGTTCGACTGTGCGACGGGCGTGCTGGTGGGCGCGGAAGCCCTTGTGCGCTGGTGCCACCCGGAAAAGGGCTTTATTGCGCCGGCCGAGTTCATTCCGGTGGCCGAAGAGTGCGGGCTGATCAGCCACATCGGCTTGTGGGTGCTGGGCCGCGCCTGCCGGGACGCCACCCGGTGGCCAGGCAAGGACACCGCGCCACTCACAGTGGCGGTCAACGTCTCGGCCCGGCAGCTGCGCGATCCGGCTTTCATCGACCGGGTCAGCGAGGTGCTGCACTCCAGCGGTCTGTCACCGTCCCAGCTCGAGCTGGAACTGACCGAAAGCCTGTTGATGGAAGATGTCGACACGGCGGTCGCCTTCATGCACGCCATACGCGGCCTCGGCATCAAGCTGTCCATCGACGACTTCGGCACCGGGTACTCCTCGCTGGCCTACCTGCAGACCTTCCCGATCAACAAACTCAAGATCGATCAAAGCTTCATCCGGCAGCTTCCCTCTACGCACTTCACCATTGCCAACGCCATCATTTCCCTGGCGCACGGCTTCGGGTTGCGCGTGATCGCCGAAGGGGTGGAATCCCCCGAGCAGCTGGCGTGGCTGCAGGAAGCCGGCTGTGATGTCGTCCAGGGCTACCTGTTCGCCCGACCCATGGATCGCGTCGCGCTGCAGTCGATCATGACGCCGGTGCAGTCGGCGGCCTGACTCTTGCGGCTGCGTCAGCCGTAGCCGCCTCCCCCCGGCGTTTCAATCTCGAACGCGTCCCCCGCTGTAAGCTCGGCCTTGTCGGCGTGCTTGAGCATCTCGACCCTGCCATCGGCTCGCAGCACCCGCGCAACCCCCGGCGCACCCGGCCCGCCGCCCGCGCCACCCGGCGCAGGATGGATCCAGCCATTGGCCAGCAGGGACACCGTCATGGGCTCAAGAAAGCGCAGCGTACGGATCCCGCCATTGCCGCCCGTCCACGTGCCCGGGCCGCCCGACTCCGTACGGATCTCAAAGCGTTCGAGCCGGACCGGAAAGCGCAGTTCCAGCACCTCGGGGTCGGTCAGGCGCGAATTGGTCATGTTGGTCTGCACGACCGACGTGCCGTTGAAGCCGCCGGTCAGCGCGCCGTCGGCATCGAACCTGCCGCCGGCTCCCGAGCCGCCCGACACCGTTTCGTAGTACTGGTGCTGCGCATTCCCGAACGTGACGTTGCTCATCGTGGGCTGGCTGCCCGCCATGACGCCCAGCGCGCCGTACAGCGCGTTGGTCACGCAGGTCGACGTCTCGACATTGCCTGCCACCACCGCGGCGGGGTACGTGGGGTTCAGCATCGATCCTTCGGGCACGATCAGCGTCAGCGGCTTGAGACCGCCTTCGTTCATCGGGATATCGTCATCGACCAGCGTGCGGAACACATACAGCACGGCCGCCGTCGTTACGGCACGGGGCGCATTGAAGTTGTTGGGCAACTGCGCCGAGCTGCCGCTGAAGTCGAGCGTCGCGCTGCGCGTGGCGCGGTCCACGGTCAGCCGCACGTCGATCCGCGCGCCGTTGTCGAGGGGCACCGTAAAGTGGCCGTCGGTCAGGCGTTCGATCGCGCGGCGCACCGATTCTTCGGCGTTGTCCTGCACATGTTTCATGTACGCGTGGACCACGTCGAGGCCGAAGGTCGCGACCATGTTCAGCAGCTCTTCGCGGCCCTTCTCGTTCGCGGCGACCTGGGCATGCAGGTCAGCCACATTCTGGTCGATGTTGCGCGCCGGATATCTCGCGCCCGCCAGCACCTCGCGCAGTTCCGTCTCGCGCAGGCGGCCCTGTTCGACCAGCTGGAAATTGGTGATGAGCACACCTTCTTCATCGATGGTGCGCGAATCGGGCGGCATCGATCCGGGCGTCGTGCCGCCGATATCGGCATGGTGACCGCGGCAGCCGACATAGAACAGGATCTCGGTTCCGGCAGCGTCGAACACCGGCGTCACCACGGTTACGTCGGGCAGGTGCGTGCCCCCGGCATAGGGATTGTTCAGCACGTAGACGTCGCCCGGACGCAGCCGGCCTGCGTTGGCCTGCATGACCTCGCGGATGCTGGCGCCCATCGATCCCAGATGCACGGGAATGTGCGGCGCGTTGGCGACCAGGCCACCTTGCGGATCAAAGATCGCGCATGAAAAATCCAGGCGTTCCTTGATGTTCACCGAGTGCGCCGTGTTCTGCAGCCGATGCCCCATCTGCTCGGCAATCGACATGAACAGATTGTTGAATATCTCAAGCATCACCGGATCGGCGTCGGTACCGATGGCCAGCGTATGCGGGCGCGGCACGGCGCGGTCGAGCACGATGTCACCCCGCGCCGTGGCCGTTGCCTGCCAGCCGGTATCCACCACCGTGGTCGCATTGGCGTCCGAGAGCACCGCCGGGCCCGCCACCACATCGCCCGGGCGCAGGTCGGCGCCGCGGTAGAGCGGCGCATCGGTCCAGCCGTCATCCGCGTGAAAGCGCACGGTGTCGGCCGGCACAAGCGGCGTGTCGGCCGCGCGCGGCGACAGCACCTGCGCAGCGGTTCCGGACTCTTCCGGCCCGGTCGCCTCCGCCACCGCGGATTCGATCACCAGTGCCCGTCCGGGCATCAGGAAGGCAAACCGCTGGCGATAGGCTGCCTCGAATGCAGCCTGCATCGCTGCGGGGTCTTCCCATGCCACGGGCAACGCGGTGTCGGTGCCTTCGTAGCGCAGGTATAGTCTGCGGCTGGCGATGATGCCGTCATCTGGCACGGCCTGCGCAAGCAGTTCTGCCGTGGCCGCCGCCACCAGCGCGTCCAAGGTAGCGGCAGCATGGGCGCGGCCGGCCTCGTCAAAGCGCAACTCGACCGACCGTTCACGGATCACGGTAGGTACAGCCAGTCCCATGCCGTAGGCAGACAGCACACCTGCCAGCGGATGCACCAGCACCCGGGGAATGGCCAGCGCATCGGCGACGCGGCAGGCATGCTGCCCGCCCGCGCCGCCAAAGGTCACCAGCGTGTAGCGCGTCACGTCATAGCCGCGCTGCACTGAAATCTTCTTGATGGCGTTCGCCATGTTGGCGACGGCAATGTCCAGATAGCCCTGCGCCAGCTGTTCGGGTGTCGTCGCCTGACCGATTGCGTCTGCAACTTGTCTGGCAAGGTCGGCAAAGCGCGTGCGCACGATGTCGGCATCCAGTGGCTCGTTGCCTTTGGGTCCGAACACGCTGGGAAAGCTGGCGGGCTGGATGCGGCCCAGCATGACGTTGGCATCGGTGACCGTGAGCGGGCCGCCGCGCCGATAACTGGCCGGACCCGGATTCGCGCCCGCGGACTCCGGCCCCACCCGCAGGCGCGCGCCGTCGAACTGCAGAATGGACCCGCCGCCTGCGGCGACGGTATGGATGCTCATCATGGGCGCGCGCAGCCGCACACCAGCGACCAGCGTGTCGAACACACGCTCGAACTCGCCGGCAAAGTGCGAGACGTCGGTGGACGTGCCGCCCATGTCGAAGCCGATCACGCGGTCGAAGCCGGCGGTGCGGGCGACGCCTGCCATGCCGACGATCCCGCCTGCGGGACCCGACAACACCGAGTCCTTGCCCTGGAAGGCCCGCGCATCGGTCAGGCCGCCATTGGACTGCATGAACTGCAAACGCACGCCGGGCAACGCGGACGCGACCCGATCCACATAGCTGCGCAGCACGGGCGACAAGTAGGCATCGACCACGGTGGTATCGCCACGCGCCACCAGGCGGATCAAGGGCGACACCTCATGCGACACCGACACCTGCGTAAAGCCAATGGCGCGGGCCAGTTCGGCCAGCCGCGCTTCGTGCGCCGTGTGCCGGTAGCCGTGCATCAACACGATGGCGATCGATGTCAGTCCGGCGGCGAACGCAGCGCGCAATCCGGCTTCGGCGGCAGTCTCGTCCAGCGGTGTCAGCACCTCGCCGTCGGACGTGACACGTTCGTCGATTTCCAGCACGCGCTCGTGCAGCAGTTCGGGCAGCACGATCTCGCGATCGAACAGCCTGGGACGGTTCTGATAGGCGATGCGCAAGGCATCGTGGAATCCGCGTGTGATCGCCAGCAGCACGCGATCGCCCTTGCGTTCGAGCAAGGCATTGGTGGCGACGGTGGTGCCCATCTTGACCACGTCGATACGATCCGCAGGGGTGGGCTCACCGTCCTTCACCCCCAGCAACTGGCGAATGCCTGCGACAGCGGCGTCGGGATAGCGCTCGGGATTCTCGGACAGCAGTTTGACCGTGGCCAGCGTGCCATCCGGGCGGCGTCCGACGACATCGGTAAAGGTGCCTCCGCGGTCGACCCAGAAGGCCCACTTGGCGGCGTCCCCCTTGGCGTCATCCCCCTTGGCGTCATCCCCCTTGCCGTCATCCCCCTTCGCTGCGCCATCCGCTGGCGGGCGTTCAATATCGAGCGCGCTCATAATGACGACGCCGCGCGGGCAGCCTGGTCATACAGGCCCGACAGGGTCCGCAATTGCGCGGCGATATCGGACAGCATGTCGCCATCCGACAGTTCGCCTGTCACGCTGGGCATCAGGCATCGCCCGCGCACTTCGCGAAAGCGACCGATCAGCGCGCGTCCGGCTTCCGTCGTGCCGTAGTGCACTTCCTTGCCGATCTTTTCCCCATTGACCAATTCCATCGCCAGCATCTTCCTCAGCGAATAGTTGATGACATGCGTATCTTCATAATTGAGCGTGAAGCAGATGTCCGCCAGCTTCTTGCGCCGGTCCCGATGGTGCACGTGATGCAGCACCAGGATGTCGGTCACCCCCAGATCCGCTTCGCCTGCCGCATGCATGCAGCGGGCCACCCAGCGCGTGAACGCGTTATGCGAGACGATCAGCCCGAACTCCAGTTCGGACAGGCCAGCGTGCGAACCTTCCGCAAGATGCGCGGACGACAGGATGCGCAGGCGATCGGCGGCATCGGGCGACGCCGTCTCAGGAACCAGGGCGGGCGTGGCGCGTTTGCGCCGACTGGGGGAAGCAGTCATCAGATCGGATCCAGGTCTAGCCGTTCCTTGCTCGGGGCGATTTCCGAGACAAGGTCGCGAACGCGCGCCTTGTTGGGCAACGGCGCCACATCGTACTGCGCGCCGTCCTCCAGCCGCGCCACGCAGGCATACACCACCTCGCCATCGACATGCATCATGCATTCCTTGCAGGCATTGGCGTTGATACAGGAATAGCGAAAGGCCAGGGTCTCGTCCAGGTGTTCACGGATCCAGCGCAGGCCGTCCAGCACCGACGCCGCGGCGCCGGCCGGCAAGGTGTAATCGTCGATGCGCGTGTCGCCGTCGCCCACACCGCGCGCGATGTGAAGCACGACGGGCTGGCCGGGCTGGCGGGTCTTGGGGGTCGGGTTCATGCGTGGGCCTCCACGGCCAGGTCGATGGAAGAAGCAGGCAGGCGCTCCACGGGCTGGACCACCAGCGTCCATTGCCCGCCCTGCCAGGCCAGGGTCTGGTTGACGGTCCACTCGTCCAGCATGCCCGGATGGTCGTCCCGCTGATGCGCACCACGGCTTTCGGTGCGCGCGGTGGCGGCAATCACCACCGCTTCGGCCACCATCAACATGTTGCGCAGGTCCAGCCCATCGACCCGCACCGGGTCTTGCGGACCGGTGTCGCCCGGCAAGGCATCCCCCAGCCGGGCGCGTAGGGCCTTGATGGCATCGGCCGCGCGATGCAGCCCCGCCTCGTTCCGGAACGGGCCGACGTCGTTCTGCATCACGTCCTGCAAGGCAACGATCATCTCGGCGACGGGCACGGCGCCGGCGGGTGCAGAGGCCCTCAACCAGTCGACGATGGGCTCGGCCAACGCAGTCAGCGCGGCCATATCAGGCACGTCATCGGGCAAGTCATCATCCGCCACGCCATCGCCTTGCGGCGCCAGCGCCGCTGCCGACCGGCCCGCCACGGCGCCGAAGGTCAGCGCTTCGGTAATCGCATTACCCGATAATCGGTTCGCACCGTTGGCGCCTCCGACAGCTTCGCCGGCTGCAAACAGGCCGGGCACGTCGGTCGCCATGTCGGCATCCACCCGGATCCCGCCCATGTGATAGTGGGCAGTCGGGGCGACCTCGATCATGGTCTGTGTCAGGTCGATGCCATTGGCGGCCAGCCGGTCGATGATCGGCCCGAACGCCTCGCGCAGCCTGGCTTCCGGCACATGACGGAAGCTCAGGTACGCGCCGCCCGCCGGTGTGCCGCGGCCGGCTTCGACTTCCTTCAGGATCGCGTAGGTGGCCGCATCGCGCGTGACCGTATAGCCGCCGGACTCGGCCTGGTGCCCGTAAGACTCGACGAACTCTTCGCCGCGGCCATTCAGCAGACGGCCGCCCAGCTTGTAGCGGAACGGGTCCCACATGATCGGATCGAAGCCGACCAGGCGTGGCGCCAGGTGGCCGATCGGGAAGAACTGCACGAACTCCATGTCGATCAGCCTTGCGCCAGCGCGCAGGGCGAGCGCATAGCCATCGCCGCCCATGTTGACCGATGCACTGTTGCGGCGGTACAGGCGCGTCAGCCCACCGGTGGCGATGATGGTGGCGGCCGCGCGGATCAGCACCGGCTGACCGCTGGCCAGATGCAGCGCGACGGCGCCGACCACTCTGCCCGCGTGCAGCAGCAGGTCGACAATGAGCAGGTCGCCAATCCGGCGGATGCGTTTGTCCTTGGCCACCTGCGTGCGCAGCGTCGTCGCCACCGCAGGCCCGGTATCCAGAAAGTCCACATACACGCAGCGCGGGCGGTCATGGCCGGGCGCATGGGCTTGGGTCAAGTGTCCGTCGGCGCGGGCCCAGCCCACGCCCCACTCGTCCATCTTGCGGATCGCCGCCACGCCTTCCTCGCACAACAGGCGGGCGAGCGGCTCGCTACAGAGGCCGCGGCCCGCGGCCAGCGTATCGGCGTAATGGAAGCGCCAGTCGTCGGGTTCCTGTTCGCCCAGGGCAACCGCCACCGTCATCTGCGCCATGATGGTCGCGCCACCCCGGCCGATCAGGCTGCGGTCGGTCATCATCACCTGCTTGCCGGCCTCGGCAGCCGCGATCGCGGCGCTCATGCCGGCGCCGCCGGCGCCGACGATCAGGACATCCGTCTCGAGGACGGTCAACGGCGGTCGTTCCATCGACAACTCCAGCTTGATTGCGTGCGGTAAGTGACTTGAAGTACGAACTTGAGAGCCGAAACGTTAACGTTTCATCGATAAAATGTAAACGTATTCCTGCTTATAAGGTCGCGCCGCCATGACTGGATGATGCAGCGGCCTATGCAACGAACCGATTCAGCATCTGCAAAGCCTTCGTTGCCGGACCCCTGGCCGAGGTCCCGCCATGCACCGCATGCCGTCATCTCAAACGGCCGCGGAGCGGCATGGGATCTGGCGATTGGCTGATCGTCGGGCTCGACGGCGACTTCGACGGCGACATCCTGATCGATGGCCAGCCTGTCGACGGCCCGGGCCTGGAACGCGGCATGGTCTTCCAGGACCACCGGCTGTTCCCCTGGCTCAGGGTGACCCTGGTCGCCGCCCGGCGCCACGGCCTGTCTTGCCGTGATTACCCGATCTGGTTGCGCCCCGAGCTCTTGGCGCGATACAAACCCGCATCGGCCCGGTTCAGGGCCGGCTCCAGATTGGGTTCGGGCGCCATCCACTCGGCCACGCCCACCGACACCGTCGGCGCAACCGGCAAGACCGGCTTACAGGCGCCGCCTGTTGCCGGCAGGTCGGCCGGTTCGAGCTGCGTCGCAAGATCGGTCGTGCCTGCCGAGATCGCCTGCTGAAGCTGCACCGCGATGTGGACGGCATCGGCCGCGGTCTTGCCCGGCAGCAAGACGACGAACTCTTCGCCGCCGTAGCGGGCCACCAGTCCGTTGCTTTCCACCGCCGCCTGCAGTGCCCGCGCGATCGCACACAGCACCGCATCGCCATAGGCATGCCCGTGCTCATCGTTGATGGCCTTGAAGTGGTCCACGTCGATCATCAGCACGGCCAGTGGAGACCCCTCTTCGATCGCGCGCTGCCGCAGCACCCGCGCCGCGTCCATCAGGCAGCGGCGGTTGGCAATACCCAACAAGGGGTCCAGCGTGGCCAGGCGTTCCAGTTCAACGTTCGCGTCGCGTAGCGCCTGCGTGCGGCGGTGCACCAGCGCTTCCAGGTTTTCACGCGCCCGCACGCGGCCCGTCACGTCGCTGAACGTGAACACATAACCACCACTGGGGAGTTGATTGCCTGCCACTTCGATGTAGCGGCCGTCGGGCTGCTTGCGGTCGAGCTTGAAATTGCGGCCTTCGCGCATGGCGTCTTCGCGAACCGCGACGTGATCGCGCGGATCGCCATCGCCATATTCGCCGATGGACGCCAGATACACCTGCAGATCATGGAAGGCCGCGCCGGGCTGGATGAGGGCGGAGGGCACGTCGAACAGATCGCGGTAGCGATCGTTGACGAACACCACTTCATGGTTGCGATTGACCACCAACAGGGCCTGATCGATCCCTGACAGCGCCTCGAGCACCAGGACGGTGTCGGCATTGACGGACGAAGATACCAGTGTTTCGGTAGGCATCGGGTGGCGCCGCTGAAACGCCCGTCGGCGGCGCCGGGCGAGGTGGGAGAGCTGTCCGGCCGATCATATGCCACCCCGGCGTGGAGCGCGACCCCAAGTGTCGTGGTTGTACGACGGCGATGCCATCGGCCGTCGCGCTGCCGGGTACAGGGCTTGCTCAAGCGTAGGCGGCAGACAGGAACGGCGCGTCGCGCCGTCGCGGACCTGCAGGAGCGATAAAAATGAGCACACTCAAAAAAGGCGACGAGGTGGAATGGAAAACGTCGCAGGGCAAGACGACGGGCACCATCACGAAAAAAGTGACCGGTGAAGCCAAGGCAGGCGGCCACACTGCCAAAGCCAGCGCCAGCGAACCGCAGTACGAAGTCAAGAGTGACAAGACAGGCAAGACGGCCATCCACAAACCCGACGCACTCAAGAAAAAGTAAGCGCGGTCCGGTGGGCACAGGCCTTGCGAATTCGGGTGCTCTCGTGTCTTCAGGAGTGCTCCGATGCGGCTGCACCATCTCAATTGCATCTCGACCTGCCCGGTGGGCGGCCATCTCATGGATGGGCGCAGCCGTTGCCTGGTGTGCCGTGGTCACCTGGCCTGCCACTGCATTCTGGTCGAGCCACCCGATGGCGGGCTGATCCTGATCGATACCGGCCTGGGCCTGCGGGACGTGCATGATCCCAAGAGCCGGCTCAGCGCCTACTTCCTGGGCCTGCTCAGGCCGGAATTCCGTGAGGAGATGACCGCGCGCCGACAGATCGAGCGGCTGGGCTTTCGCGCCGACGACGTCCGGCACATTGTCCTGACCCACCTGGATTTCGATCATGCCGGGGGACTGGACGATTTTCCAAGCGCGGTAGTCCATCTGATGCGCAGGGAAAAGGAAGCGGCGGAAGCGCAGTCCACGTGGATGGACCGCCAGCGGTTCCGGCCCCAGCAATGGTCATCCCGCCCCCGATGGCGCGTGTATGACCCGATGGAAGGCGAAGCCTGGTTCGGCTTTGCGCGCGCCCGGCCGCTCGATGGCCTGCCGCCCGAGATTGCGCTGATCCCGCTGATCGGCCACACGCTGGGGCATGCCGGCGTGGCGGTCCAACGCGATGGCAAATGGCTGCTGCAGGCTGGGGACGCGTACTTCTATCACGAAGAAATGCGCCTGGAAAATCCGCACTGCACGCCTGGGCTGCGCTTCTATCAGTGGATGCTGGAGAAGGACCGCACCGCACGCTTTGACAACCAGCGCCGGCTTCGGGAGCTGCTGGCGCATCATGCCGCCGACGTGGACGTGTGCTGCGGCCATGACCTGCACGAGTTCGAACGCTTGTCAGGCCGCAGCGCGGCCGTGCCGGCCTCTGCCTTGCGCCATCCGCGCGCGGTCTGAGCGTCGCCCTGTCGAGCAGGCCGCGCGCGGATCAGCAGGCCAGCAAGGGCCGCTGCTGATGGATCCACTGATGGACCGCTGATGGACCGCTCCTGAACCGCTTAGCGGTCCGGTTGCCGATCCGTCGGCATGCCCAGCAGACTCGCGATCGGCGCCGACATGTCGATGGGCGGCAGCACTGCCGCCGCGGGCCGGGCGATGGGCGGATTGGCCACGACGCTGCGCAGCGTCACGACGACCCCGGTCACGCGGTCGCTGCTGGTCACGTACGGCGCCAGCAGCACAAGATAAGACCGGCCCGCACGGTCGGTCACCTGCCGTTCGTGCCGTCGCAGCGTGCGCATGACCGCGGCAGCGTCTTCGGCCAGCGACGGATAGCTCAAGCCTTGCACCACCTCAGGCAGCGCGCCGCAGGCATCCAGCAAGCCAACATCGAACAAAGTGCGGCACGCCGGCGTATAGAAACGCACCGACAACTGGCGGTCGACGAACAGGATTGCCGATTCGCTCGCGTGCCGCAGATTGCGCAGATGATCCCGTTCCGTGACCGCCAGCTCCATTTCCCGTTCCAGCTCGGAAACGAGCGTGCAAAATTCCTGATTGGCCGCTTGCAGCTCCGCTTCCCGCGCCTTCAGCTCTTCCGTGGCGGTGCGCAGCTCTTCATTGATGATCTGCAAGGCCTCATTGGCGGCGTGCAGCGATGCAGGCGCCATGCCGTGCGACGCATCGCCTTGCCTGCGCAGTCCCGTCCGGACACTTTGCAGATGGGACTCGATGCGGCGAACCGGCGCTTCCGGGGGCAGCGCATCGGCAACGGGGTCGGCCTCGACTTCATCGAACAGCACCAGCAACAGGTCGGCGCTGCTATCAGTGTCGGTGAAAGGCTTGACGGCAATGCTGACGAGCAAGTCGTGGCCCCCGCGTCGAAACGATACCTGCGGCGAATACACCGGCCGGCGCGACAGCGTCGCTTCATAGAGCGCCGCGCGCAGCGTGCCGCGCAAGGCCGGGTCGATCACCGTCAGCAGCTGGCGGGTCGGCTCGCCACCGGCAAAGGTCAGGAATCGTCCGACCCGGTCGCACAGGTGAACGATGTCGTAATCGTGGCGGGTGATCAGGCCGGGCAACGCATCGCGTTGCAGCGCCCGGCGATAGATTTCCCCGCTGGCGCTGGACTTGTACGCCGATTCGGCAGGAGCATGGCGTTGCAATGCCGACGCCTGCGCGTTCGCGCCCGTCAAGCGCGCCCGATACACGCCACGACGGCCGTCCACCGACACGAACCACTCATCCATGGCGTCGGATCCTTCATTCTCGCCCAGCAGCAGGTATCCGCCGGGCACCAGCGCATAGTGCAGGATCCGCAGCATGGCGCGCTGGATGGAATGGGTGAGCAGTGACAGACGGTTGCGCCACGCAACCAGATGCAGCTTGGACAGCGGCGGATCCTGCAGCAGGTCATGCGCCGCAAAGACGATGGCGCCGCGCAGCTTGCGGCTGGCCGTTGCCTGGTCGCCCATGACGGTGAAATGCCCATCGGCCACGGCGCGGGGCAGGCCTGCGACGCGCGAGGCAGGGTAACGCCCGGCGCGCGCCTCGACCAGTGCAGACGGATCGGACGCGGTCGCAAAGACTTGCACCGCGCCAGCTGCGCCCGGCTGGCTGGCGGCATCGAGCAACAGAATGCCGATGGCGTAGCTGTCGTCGCCGCGGCCGCAATCGACATTCCATGCCCGCAAGACGGAGTCGCCTTGCTCATTCGCCAGATCGACCAGCCCCTGGCACGTCGCGGTGTCCAGCAACACGGACGGGCGCGTGTCGAACAGCGACGGGCCGCCACTGGCCAGTTCGGCCAGCAAGGCATGCGCCTCGGCCGGACGACCCTGCAGGTAGTCGCGGTAGGCCGGGAGCCCGGCAACGCAGGCGATGCGCAAGCGCCGCGTCACCAGAGACATCAGGGCATCGCGCCGGTAACGGCGAAAGTCATGACGAGCGTGATGGCACAACAAGGTCAGCACATCGCGCCAAGCCCACTCTTCGGCCTCGGCGTGCGCAACACTTTCCGGCGTGTGCGGTTCGGCCAGCACGTGCCGTGAACGCGGAACCGCATAGGCATCGGTGACCTGGCGGATCAGGCGGATGCGTGCCGGCAACTGGTCGGACGGCATGCAGATGTCGGCAGCGGCACACGGGCCGACATCGCTTGCCGCCATCACGATACCGCCCGCTTGCCGCACCGCGTGCCAGCCCTGCGTCGCGACGCCACGGCCCGCCATGAAGTTCAGCGCGAACATGTGCTCGCCATAGGCCTGCGCGCATTCGGTCAGCCCCTGGTCCACACAGTCGGCAAAGCTGGTGTCGTCGCGTGCCGCATCGGTGCCGATCATGCCCTCGGCAACACCGACCGTCTGAACGCCCGGCGCGATATACAGATGGCCCGGGCGCGGCCTGAGCCGGTCCGCAAGCAGTTGCACCGGAAGGTCCACCGCCTGTTGCAAGGTCACGAGACAGTCCAGCGTCCGCTCCGGCGCCGCGTCCAGCATGACGAGGAAGACGACATCGGTGCGCGGATCGACGTGCCGGAAAAAAGCTGCCAGGGCGGCCATCTCCCCTGCGGTGACGGCGATGGCAATGACCGTTCGTCCCGCGCCGGGCAACGCGCTGTCAGCAGCCGGGGGCGTCGGGCGACGCGGCAACGTGGTGTGGTTCATGGGAAGTCGGACTCGTAGACAGGGACACGTAGCGGGCGAGCTGGCCGGCAAGAGAGAGACAGATGCGGCCGATCACCCTGCCGTGCACGGTGCACACACGCGATCGGGCAGGTCAAATCTCACATAATTATCATACGTCCAAGCCTGATGGCGGTGATAGTTTTCACTACCTGACCGTATGGACCCGCCCATCCAACGGGTAGGAACTAGACCGTCAGGTGGCAGCCGCGGTGGGGTAAACGCCGGATAATTTCCCATCCGCATGCATACGCGTGCCGCAAGGGGGAGACGCTGCGTGGTTGTCACCGAACTCATCGAGGAACTGCAGAAGTTTCCATCGCACTGGACAGTCCTGGTTGAATATCCGGTACGCCAGGCCTTGCGACCCATGGCCGAACCCAGCGATCTTGCATCCATCACCAGCGTGGGCGTCGACACCGAAACGCGCAGCGCCCTGCACTGCACTGTCGTGCTCAACAGCCTGCACGGCATTCGTTAGCGCCCTAAGTTTGACTACCATTCAAATTTGAGCTGGCTCAAAAATATTCTGGCTCAGTGTCAGTTCGGCGCGACATACCACGGCAGTGCCTTTGGAAACCTGGCCTGATAGGCCACCCAATCGTCGTAGAACGCCTGGGTCATGTACGTGAGGTTGAAGGTGTCCGGATGCCGCTCGTCGTAGCGGATCTCGACGTAATCGGTTTCGTCGCGCCACTGCGCGGTTCCGTGCTGCGGGTCGGCCAGGTCCACCTTGACCGTCGCATGGCGGTAGGTAAAGGCGTCGGCCGCGACGCGCAAATAATGGCGCGGCACGCTCAGGAACACCGCAGCCACCCGGCCGGGCGCCGCGTCACACACGATCGCCATCTGCCGCAGGTCCGGCAAGTCATCGATCACCGGCTTTTCGGGAAAGAATGCCGATCCGCCCGTCACATGGCTGGTCGAGCGCACCCACAGATCCCAGGTCTGCCGCTTTTGCCGCTGCATCTGTTTGCAAGGCGTCGAGCCCAGTTCCAGCCCCAGCGGCATCGTCCAGTCGGTATCGGCATGCGCAGTGCTGGCAAGCGTCAATGCTGCCAGAAGAAAAAGGCATCTTGCTGCCATCGAGTGCGGGTTCCTGAGGAGGTCGTGCCGGGACGGCAGCCGTGGCGGGCACGAATGGAAAGGCCGCGTATTGCTACGCGGCCGGTAAACGACTTGCAGACTCGAGGACCTGCAGGGTCAGCGCAGCACTTTGCGCGAGAGGACCGACGCGGATTCATCGCTGTCGGAAGCATGGAACAGGCGGTGGGCCCGGACTTCCACAGCCTCGGGGATACCGAGACCTTCCGCTGCGGCGCGCAGCAACTCTTCACTCGGCCTGGAGCAGAACACGCCGGCCTTTTCGCCAGCGCCCCAAAGATCGGTGTCGAGCGGTTGCAGCCACGCCTTGTCTTCATTCAATGCACACCCGTGCCATGCGTTATCGGGTGACTTCAGCGCCACTACAAAACACACCAGCTTCTTGCGATCAATTGGCATAGCTTGTTCCCTCGTCTAGAGACCACTGTGTCGGACCAGCATATGCAGTCAGTACAGCAGAATATAGGCGCGGGAGGAGCCGTGATCCAGCCCTGGATACCCAGGGAATTCACCAATGAACACGCAGATTGTCAGGCGGCGCCGGTTCAAGTGCCGAGGTTGTAGCTGCTACGGACGTCCTGCAGCGCGATACGGAAGTCGTCGGCATATTTGCTCAGGCCCATGTAACCCGAGATCGACCAGTTGCAGCCGCTTTGGTCGTCTTCATGCCAGAAAGGCTCGTGGACCATGAGCGCCTCGTTGTGCTGGCGCAGTTCCGGACGCGCGTTGACGGCGTCCTGGACCAGCATGCGAATGTCTTCGGCAGAGGCAAGGCGTTTGGGTGGTGTCATGTCGTCTCCTGGAGCTAGAGGGTGATTCCACGTTGGTGTTCGATGTCGTCGGCGATCCGCGACGCCGCCGCGTCGAGCATGTCGTCTTCACAGGTAGCCGGCACATCACGAAGGGTGAGGCCCGTGCCGCGGCAGACGCGCACGCCTGCAACCATTTCATAGACGCTGCAGTCGGCGCTCCACGCGCCAGAGGGCTGCTGCGTGGGCTGGATTTCGATGTCGAGAATCCGTGAGCTGCGATTGGGGCTGTACTGGATGGTCTGCATGATGAGACTCCAACTAGCGACATTTCACTATACGCCCGATCCCCGGGACCGACGCAAGCAGCTTCGATGTGCGTCTGCACAATGCAGAGCCGCTGCGTGTCAATGCCGCTCAACCGCTTGGGACCGTCTCCGTACCGGTAAACCCTACATTTCCTGCAACCCGATGACACGTCATGGCGCGGGACTGCCGCACACCGCAGACGCAAAAACGGCCGCCTCCCGAAGAAGGCGGCCGTTCAAACCGTCACGGTCCGCAGACCGCTCAGGCTGATCGTGCGAAGACGCGCTGGCTTATTTGCCCGTTGCCGTCTTGCCCGTCTGTGCGCCGCCCTGGTTGGCGTCGCTGGTGTACGGGCCACCTGGCGTGCCAGGACGGTCCGGATCCATCTTTTCCGAAGGACGGGTAACGTTGGCGGTCGTGCCCGACTTCATCGTGCGGTCCGAACCGGTCTTGCCCGTGTTGGCGCCGCTCTGGACGTAGTTGTCGTTCACCAGGGGACCGTTCGAGCCTGGTGCAGGCGAACGGGTCTTTGGCTGGGTGCTGTCGGCGCTACGGCCCACTGCTGCCGCGCCCGGTGCCTTGGTTGCACGGTCCGAACCGGTCTTGCCGGTCTTGGCGCCGCCTTGCTGGCCGTCACCGACCATCGGGCCGCCCTGGGTTTGCTTGGTATTGGCGCTGCCTGGGGCGGCGGTCGAATCGGTCTGCGCAAAGGCAACCGTCGAGGCTGCGCCAATAATGGCGGCGAACATGGCTTTCTTGACGAAATTCGAATGTTTCATGGTATCTCCTACTTCGGTTGTCAGTACCAGGATCACAGCAATTGCCGTTCCTGCCCGCGTTTTCCTGGTCTTCCGGTAGCACGTCTTGAACCGCATGCCGTCCGGTTCCCTAGGGACGCAGACTCATCCGCAAGCGCCGTGCCCGAGCTCAAGGCGCTTGCGCAAGCAGGTCAACAGGACGGCACGTCGCTTGCTGCGTTGCTTGCAGCCACGCGTACAACTCAAGGAGCACGCCATGCAGCAAGATACCCAGAACACCCCGCTCAATAGCGATCCTGATTCGGCAAAGCAGGGCACGCATGCCGAGCCGGTGATCAACAAGCGTCCGAACGACCCCAACTGGCTGGGCGTCGGATCCGAGTCCGACGACGAAGCCGCGCAGCAGACCGGGACCGGGTCCAACACGAAAGATTGACGCAGTACCCACCGCAGGCTGACCGAGCGGCTGCCGGCACGACCGGACCGCTCAAGGAGAAGACGATGTCGACAAAAAGCCCTTCAGAAGGCAATGCCACGGAAGACGCCGGGACTGCCCGCGGCACGACGCCAGGCAAACCGAAAGACGGCGAAGGCAAGGATGCCCGCACCATCGGCAATCACCCGACCGACCCGAACGCCCTTGGCGCGAAGGCCAACTTTCCGCCCGGCGTCAGTGCGGAAGAAGCTCACGATCCCGGCAATCAGGTGAAAAGCGGGCCGAAGGTCGAAAACCGCAGTTGATCCGGTTTTGACCTGCATCTGATCTGCATATGATCTCGTGCACCGCGGTGTGCCTCTTGGCGCACCGCGCCCGCGCATTGCCGCTTTGCGCCCTCCCCCCGCCCCCTTTCACGCACCGCTTCCAGGCAGAAATCGCCGGATTTTCTGGCATGCGACTTGCATGAACTGCGCACCCGTTCCTGCAGCTGCGCAATGCACCCTACCCGTCAGTTCCCCCTCTCAGAGCTCTGGCGCGACCAGATCGGGCTGCTGCTCGAATCGACCGGCGACGGCATCTGTGGCATCGACATGGATGGCAACTGCATCTACGCCAATCGCGCCGCGGCGGACATGCTGGGCTACGAGCCGGCGCACATGCTGGGCCACAACATGCACGACCTCATGCATCACACGCATGCGGACGGCTCCCATTATTCGATCGACACCTGCCCCATCTTTCGGGCCTTCTGGCAGGGCATGCCCTGCCGCATCGACACCGAAGTCCTCTGGCGCAGCGACGGCACCAGCTTTCCCGCCGAATACTCGTCGCATCCCATCGTCGATCAAGGCGTCGTTCGCGGCGCAGTCGTCACCTTCATCGACATTTCGGTGCGTCGGCGTGAGCAGGACCTGCTGCAGCGAAGCAAGAACGAGCTGGAAAGACGCGTGACGGATCGCACCCGGGCCCTGTCCGATGCGCTTGCGCAGCTGCGGGAATTGTCGGCCCACCTGCATTCGGTGCGCGAAGATGAACGCACGCGCATCGCCCGCGAGATCCACGACGAATTGGGCAGCCTGTTGATCGCGCTCAAATTTGACGTGAACTGGCTCGACACCCGCGTGGTAGATCGCGCCGACCTGTCGGCCAAATGCCGGGCCATGAATCGACTGATCGAGACCGCGGTCGAGAATGTCGGCCGCATCATGACCGACCTGCGCCCCAGCCTGCTCGATCACCAGGGGCTGTTTGCCGCGCTCGAATGGCAGCTGCGCGAATTCGAGTCATCGTCCGACATTGTGTGCGACTGGCAGCTGGATGTCGACCCTGGGGTCGTGATGCCAGACGACACGCTGGCCACCGCCATCTTTCGCATCTTCCAGGAGATGCTGAGCAACATCGCGCGGCATGCCCGGGCGGATCGCGTCGCCATCCGGATCCGGGTCACCTGCGACCGGCTGCGGATCGTGGTGACCGACAACGGTGTGGGCGCGCTGCGCGACGCGTTCGAGCGCCCCGATGCGTACGGGGTGATGGGCATGCGCGAACGTGCGCGGCATTTCGGCGGCGAAATCGGCATCGACAGCATTCCGGGCGAAGGCACCCGACTGACGCTCGACGTTCCCATTCCTTCGCTTGCTCGAGGCCCGCAATGATCCGTCTGTTGATGTGCGATGACCACCAGATCATCCGGCAAGGGCTCAAGCAGATCCTTGCGGATACGGCCGACATCGATGTTGCCGCCGAGTGCGACAACGGCACCGATGCCATCCGCCTGGTGCGCGAAGGCGGGTTCGACATCGTCCTGCTGGATATCGCCATGCCGCAGCGCGACGGGCTGGACGTGCTGATCCAGCTCAAGCGCGAGTTCCCGAAGCTGCCGGTGCTGATGCTCTCGACCTATCCCGATCGTCAGTACGCTGCGCGTTGCTTCAAGCTGGGCGCGGCCGGCTACCTGAACAAGAGCGCCGCGCCGCAACAGTTGATCGACGCCATTCGCAAGGCAGCCGCGGGCGGCGTGGTAGTCAGTGCATCGCAGGCCGAAACCATGGCGATGGACATGGCGCGCGCGACGCACGACGTGCCGCACGAAGCGCTGTCGCACCGCGAATACCAGGTGTTCCAGCTGATCGCGAGCGGGGAAAGCGTTGGCCAGATCGCCGAGCGGCTGGCCCTGAGCCCGAACACGGTCAGCACCTATCGCAGCCGCATCATGGAAAAGACGGGCGCACGCAACGACGTGGGCATTGCCCTCTACGCGGTGAAACACCAACTGGTCGCCGTGTAGGGCTGGCACTACAAAAATTCGCTGGATTCCGCGATACCGGCGCTGCTCGACAGTCCGTAGGATGGGGACTCAGATCCTCCCCCACCCGGAGCCAGCGCCCATGTCCTACGACCCGTTCAACCCCGATCGTCCACTGACTTCGGGCTGCGCCTGCGGCCGCCATGCCGACCCGGCGTCGCATGACAACGCGCTTGCCGTCGCCACGCTAAAGGCCCGGGCCCTCGACGACGAAGCCGGGATCAACGCCTTTGTCGAAGCGGCCATGGTCAAGGCTTTGTTCCCGCAGGACAGCGTGCGCCGCCGCTTCATCCGCGCCGTAGGCGCGGGCACTGCCTTGAGCGTGATCCAGAGCGTGCTGCCCATGGGGTCGATCATGGCGATGGCCCAGGAAAAGGCGGCGCCTGAAAAGAAGAACCTGAAGATCGGCTTCATACCGATCACCTGCGCGACACCGCTGATCATGGCGCACCCGCTGGGTTTCTACAAACAGCAGGGACTGGAGGTCGAAGTCATCAAGACGGCAGGCTGGGCGCTGATCCGCGACAAGATGATCAACAAGGAGTACGACGCGACGCACTTCCTGTCGCCCATGCCCCTTGCGATCTCGATGGGCGCAGGATCGAACCCGACGCCCATGAAGGTCGCAACGATCCAGAACACCAACGGCCAGGCCATCACGCTGAGTCTCAAGCACAAGGACAAACGCGACCCGTCCACCTGGAAGGGCTTCAAGTTCGCGGTGCCCTTTGAATATTCCATGCATAACTTCCTGCTGCGGTACTACGTGGCGGAACACGGCCTGGACCCCGATCGCGACATCCAGATCCGCGTAGTGCCGCCGGCCGAAATGGTGGCCAACCTGCGCGCGGGCAACATCGATGGTTTCCTGGGTCCCGATCCTTTCAACCAGCGCGCGGTCTACGACGAAGTCGGCTTCATCCACGTGCTGACCAAGGACCTGTGGGACGGCCATCCCTGCTGCGCCTTCGGTACATCCGAAGCCTTCATCCAGCAGAACCCGAATACCTTTGCCGCCCTGTTTCGCGCGGTGCTGACGGCATCGGCCATGGCGCGCGATGCCAAGAACCGGGAACTGATCGCCAAGGTGATCTCGCCGCAGGCTTACCTGAACCAGCCCGAGACGGTCGTGGCCCAGGTGCTGACCGGCCGCTTTGCCGACGGACTGGGCAAGATCCAGACGGTGCCGGATCGGGCCGACTTCAACCCCGTGCCGTTGCAATCGATGGCGGTGTGGATCCTGACGCAGATGAAGCGCTGGGGCTATGTGAAGGGCGACGTGCAGTACCGGCAACTGGCCGAGCGGGTCTTCCTGCTGGCTGACGCGAAAAAGCACATGAAGGAACTGGGCCAGTCCGCACCGGATGCCGCCTATCCGCCGTTCACCATCATGGGGAAAACCTTCGACCCGTCCAGGCCCGACGCATATCTGGATGGCTTTGCGATCCGGAAGACGGCGTGATGCGCAGCCAAGGTTTCAAGGCGGCCATGCTGTCGCTGTTGCTGCTCGGCCTGTTCCTGGGCATCTGGCATCTGGCGACCTTGCCGGGGGCCCCGGGGCCGGCCGCATCGGGAGCCTCCGCCATGACGGCGGAGCAGCTCGAGTACGCAAAGATGATGGGCAAGACGGTGGAAGCGCCGCGCAGCTCGGGCTTCCCGACTTTGGGCGACATGGGCCGCACGATCGTCCAGCAGCTGTCGTCGCCCTTCTACGACAACGGCCCGAACGACAAGGGCATCGGCATCCAGCTCGCGCATTCGCTGGGCCGCGTGGCGCTCGGCTTTCTGATTGCGGTCGCGGTGGCCCTGCCGCTGGGGTTCGTGATCGGCATGTCGCCGCTGATCTATCGGGCGCTCGATCCCTTCATCCAGATCCTCAAGCCCATCTCGCCCCTGGCCTGGATGCCGCTTGCGCTTTACACGATCAAGGACTCGTCGATCTCGGGCATTTTCGTGATCTTCATCTGCTCGGTCTGGCCCATGCTGGTGAACACCGCGTTTGGCGTGGCGGGGGTGCGGCGTGACTGGCTCAACGTGGCGCGCACACTGGAAGTGCGACCGCTGCGCCGCGCCTTTCAGGTGATTTTGCCCGCCGCAGCGCCCACCATCCTGACCGGCATGCGGATCTCGATGGGCATTGCCTGGCTTGTCATCGTCGCTGCCGAAATGCTGGTGGGCGGCACGGGGATCGGCTACTTCGTCTGGAATGAGTGGAACAACCTGTCGCTGACCAGCGTCATCTTCGCGATCCTGGTGATCGGCATCGTCGGCATGCTGCTGGACCGCATGTTCAGCATGCTGCAGACATGGGTGACGTACACCGAATGAGCCCGAGCATGAGCGACCGAATGAACCCCTTCCTGAAAATCGAGAACCTGACCAAGGTGTACGTGCCCGGCGCGCCGCCGGTGTTCGAGAACGTCAGCTTTGACATCGCCCAGGGCGAATTTGTCTGCATCATCGGACATTCCGGCTGCGGCAAGACGACCATCCTGAATGCGCTGGCGGGCCTGGAATCACCCAGCAGCGGCTTGATGCTGATGAACGGTCGCGAGGTGCGTGGTCCGAGCCTGGACCGGGGTGTCGTCTTCCAGAGTCATGCGCTCATGCCCTGGCTGACGGTTCGCAAGAATATTGCCTTTGCCGTGCGATCGCGCTGGCCCGACTGGACCCGCGCACAGATCGATGCGCATGTCGTCAAGCACGTGGACAGGGTCGGACTGGACAAGGCCATCGACAAGAAACCGTCGGAACTCTCGGGCGGCATGAAGCAGCGGGTCGGCATCGCGCGCGCCTTTGCCATCGAACCCAAGATGCTGCTGCTGGACGAGCCCTTCGGCGCGCTGGATGCGCTGACGCGCGGCACGATCCAGGACCAGCTGCTCGGTATCGTGAAGGCGACGCGGCAAACCGTGTTCATGATCACGCACGACGTCGACGAAGCGATTCTGCTGGCCGACAAGATCCTGCTGATGAGCAACGGACCCTATGCGCGTATTGCTGAGATCGTGCACAACACGCTGCCACGCGACCGGTCCCGTGCGACCGTGCATCACGACGCGCAGTACTACCCGATGCGCAATCACCTGATCGACTTCCTGGTGAACCGGTCCCGTACGTATCAGGCAATGACTTCCCCCACCCCACCCTCCCACTGACACGGAGACCCCATGTCCGCGATTTATGACCGTAGTGAAGTGACCCGGATGATCGTATCCGCCAAAGTCCGCAAGGGCCTGAAATGGGCGGACATTGCCAACCAGGTGGGTCTGAGCAAGGAATGGACGACCGCCGCCTGCCTGGGCCAGATGACATTGACCAAGGAACAGGCCGGCGTCGTTGGCCAGATCTTCGAGCTCTCGGACGAAGCCATCGCCTGGCTCCAGATCGTGCCGTACAAGGGGTCGCTGCCGACCGCCGTCCCCACCGATCCGTTGATCTATCGCTGGTACGAGATCGTGAGTGTGTATGGCACGACCATCAAGGAACTGATCCATGAGGAGTTCGGCGACGGCATCATGAGCGCGATCGACTTTTCGATGGACATCGACCGGCAGGCCGACCCCAAGGGGGATCGGGTCAAGGTGGTCCTGTCGGGCAAATTCCTGCCGTACAAGACGTACTGACCTGCCGGCGGCCCGCGGCGCCCTAGAAAATGTGGGGCGTGGGCTCGTTCAGCGAGCTGCCTTCTCGTGGCGTGATGTCTTCCAGCGTAATGTCCAGGTACGGATCCTTGTCCAGGTCCAGGGCGATCTGCGGCGTGCAGTCGGCCAGCGCCGTGAACAGGTCGTCCAGATAGGCAAACGCCAGCTTCGCAGCCACATCGTTCAGCATTTTTTCGGTGGTCGCGAAGTTTGCACCGGCCAGATCGCCCACATCCAGGCGGTAGCTGACCAGACCGTCATGCTCGGTCACGGTGCCCAGGTCGATGGTCTTGCTCTTGGTGTTTCTTGCAAGCACGTGCCCTTGGCTTACATACAGTCGGTAATGATGAACAGGATGCGGCGGGTTCGCGGTGGTGTCGTTGGGCATGGCGCTGGCCTCCAAAGATGCGTGATGCACTAGGTAATGCAGAATGCAGAGCGCACGCGACTGCGTGTTTCTGCTCTGCGGCACGGCTCTTGCAGCAATATGTGCGCCCGAAGGGTTTTCGCCCTTCAGGAGATGATGACCCGGCGCTGTCCAGAGCCGGTGTCACGCCCCCTCACGCCCGGAGCCCGACCATGACGCAAGACGCACAAGCCCCCGAGGACGCGCGCAAGCCGAGCCACGACGATGGCGGCATCGGCCGCAAGTTGTACAAGCTGTTCGATTCCTTTGCCGGCAAGGTCACCCGGTCGGCAGGTTCGCCGATCGCGTTCACGATGGCGGTGCTGACGGTACTGATCTGGGCCGTCAGCGGTCCGCTGTTCGGCTTTTCCGAAGTCTGGCAACTGGTGATCAACACCGGCACCACGATCGTGACGTTCCTGATGGTGTTCCTGATCCAGCAGAGCCAGAACAAGGACAGCGAGGCGGTCCACCTGAAGCTGAACGAACTGATCGCCAGCCACAGCAAGGCGAGCAACCGCCTGATCTGCATCGAAGACCTGGACGAGAAGGAACTCAAGAAACTGACGGAGTTCTACCGGCGCCTGGGCGACCTGGCGGAGAACGATGCGCCCGTGTCCGAGACGCACTCGCTGTCGCAGGCGCAGACCGTCAGTGATACCAAACGGGACCTGCGCCAGGAAGCGAGCGCTGCGTGATGTTGCGAAGGATTGATCGAACGATCAGTCCTGTTTGAGCGCGATCAGGATCAGGTCGCGCATGCGCTCGAAACCACCGACATACTCGGGGCTTTCCGACCGCGCCAGCAGGCCTGAGTAGCCCTGTTCAAGGCGCGACTCGATCAGCAGAGGCAGCCCTGGCGTTGCACGTGCCGCATGCAGTGTCGAGAGCAATGCCGCGGTCAGCGCATCGCTCTGCCCGGTTTGTTCCGCGAGCGACGCGGTCAATGACGCGATCTGCCGGCTTTGATGGGCGATGGCCTCGACCAGCACCGCGATCTGCTTTTGTGTTTCCATGAAATGAAATGCCCCAGACGTGATTGGCGGCATGCTAGCACGCGCCCACCCCGGCGGAAGACGTGACAACGGCCACCCAGGGTGGCCGTTGCCGTTACTGCCGTGCGACGTCGGTGTTCGTGCAATGCCTCAGCAGTTGCCGGGCATCGTCAGCAGGCTGACGATTGCACGGCGCCGATCAGCGTCCGCCGCCGCCCGCGCCGCCTGCACCACCTGCACCGCCCATGCCACCGCCGGCGCCACCCATGCCGCCGCCGGTCGAGCCGCCCATTGTGCCGCCGCCGGTTGAACCGCCGCCCATGCCGCCGCTACCGGGCGTGCCGCCCATCGAGCCGCCACCCATCGAGCCAGTGTTGCCGCTCATCGAGCCGCCGGTACTGCCGGCACCGCTGCCGGTGCCACCGTTCATGCCGCCCGTGGTCGAGCCGCTGCCCGTCGCGCCGCCGCTCATGGAGCCGCCGGTGCCGTTCGTGTTGCCGGTACCGCCCGTAGTGCCGGAGCCGCTACGATTGTTCATCGTGCCGGTGCCGGTGCCCGAGCGCGAGCCCGTGCCGGCATTGCCCGACGCGTTGGAATTTCCGCCTGAACGCATCCCCGGAGACGTCGTGCTCGAACCCGGGGTCATTGTGGAGCCTGAACCGGAGCCGGAGCCGGACATGGAGCCCGATGTGCCGCCGGTTTGCGCAATCGCCAGCGTGCTGGTGGCAGCGAAGATGGAAGCGATCAGAATGGAACGGGTATATCGAATCATGGTTGTCTCCTGAACTGCATTTGAGAGCTTCATGACCCGCAATAGGCGTGCCCGCGGTCAGCCACACCGTGCGTGCGCCCAGCAGCCGCCGGGGGCGAAAGCCAACGGGCGGCGGAACATCACGGTTGAGCAAAGCGGTAAAGCTTGCCCGTCGTCATGCACCCGCCGCCCGTTGCGGTGCCAGGGATGCGTCCGGTTACGCCGTCACATGAAACCCGATGCGGCCCAGCGACTGCATTTCCAGCTCGATCCAGTCGCCGGCCACCAGCGCCTCGGCGGCGCTGGCGCCACCCGCCATCACGATCGATCCGGCCGGCAGCGTTTCGCCTGCCTCGGCCACCAGCCGCGCCGCCGCCACCAGCGACCGGATAGGATGACCCAGGATTGCGGCCGTGGTGCCGATCTGGGTCGGCTTGCCGTTGCGCGACATGATCAACCCCAGGTTCGAGAAGTCGATGTCCGGACGATGCCACGTACCCAGCACGATGCCGGAGGACGACGCATTGTCGGCCACCACGTCTTCGAGCGAGAACTTGAAGGCCTTGTAACGCGAGTCGATGATTTCCATCGCCGGGGCGATGGCCTCGACGGCGCCCAGCGCTTCAATGGCCGACACGGTGCCCGACAGCGGCTTCTTCAGCAAGAAGGCGATTTCCGGTTCGACGCGCGGATGCACCCGCGTCGACAGCTTGAGCTCGCCGCCTTCGTCCACGCGCATGTCGTGCGTCAGGCGCCCCCAGATCATGTCGTGCACGCCCATCTGGACCATCTTGGCGCGGCTGGTAAAGCCCATCTTCATGCCGATGCGGTACGCGCCGCGATCGACGCGCCGCTGGATCAGCATTTTCTGGACGTCATACGCCTCGGCCAGTGTCATGGGACGGCGTTCGGCGAACTGCTCGGCCTCGTGGGGGGTGGACGCCGCGACGTCCAGCTCGCGAGCGATCTCTTCCAGGGTCATTGACGATCCGCTCATGCCTTCTGCTCCTGTGCGCCAAATACGGCCCGCACGCTGCCCAGTCCGGCAATACGCGCTTCGAAACGGTCCGCGCCCGTCACGGCCACCATGGGGCCCAGGGCACCCGTCATCAGAATGTCACCGGCCTTCAGGGGCTGGCCGCACTCGACCATCTTGCGCGCAAGCCACAGGGCTGCGTTGAGCGGATGGCCCAGACACGCAGCGCCGGCGCCGATCGACACCTGGTCGCCATTGCGTTCCATGACCATCCCGCACAGGCGGGCGTCGAAATCATTCAGCTTGACCGGGCGGTTGCCCAGCACGAACAGGCCCGAGGAGGCATTGTCGGCAATGGTGTCGACGATGCCGATCTTCCAGTTGGCGATCCGGCTGTCGACGATCTCAATGGCGGGCAAGGCATACGCCACCGCCGAGATCAGCTCGGCCATGGTGGCCTGCGTCACGTCCAGGTCACGTTCCATGACCAGCGCGATTTCGGCTTCGACCTTGGGCTGGAGCAGCGTGCCGGCAGGCACCTCTTCCCCGTCGCACACCGACATGTCGGCAAACAGCATGCCGTAGTCGGGCTGATCCACACCCAGCTGGGCCTGGACCGACTTGGACGTCAGCCCGATCTTGCGGCCGACCAGCCGGCGCCCTTGCGCGAGCCAGTGATCGGTATTGGCCTGCTGCACGGCATAGGCCGCGGCAAGGTCGTTGTCCGGCAATGCCGTCCGTAGCGGGTCGATGGCAACGCGGGTGTCCAGGGCCGTGCGCAAACGCTGCGCAAGATCCGAGATCAACGCGGCGTCGGGAGTGGTTGTCTGCCCCATGCGTGTCCTCGTGGTTTTATGACGTATACGTACGAATATACGAGTTTTTACTTGCGGAAAGCAAGCGCCATCACAGCATAGGCAGGACGCCGCGTCCAGCCAGCCCGTGCGTCAGACCTGGACGCCAGCGACGATTTTGAGGCACTTCATGAAGAGCGCCCGGTATTCGGCGGGCAACACACCGATGATGGCGTCTTCGACCTGCTTGTCCCGCGGCAGCACCCGTTGGAGCAACGCGAAGCCACTGTCCGTGATGTGCACCGCGTAGGCCCGGCCGTCGCCAGCCGCCCGCATCCGCTTCAGATATCCCTTGCGCACCATCCGGTTGACCATGTCCGCAAGCGAATTGCGATCCAGGGCAATGTAGTCGCCCAACTGGTTCTGCGTCGCGCCCGGATGCTTGCAGACCGTGATCAGCAGCGCTTTCTGGCGCGGCGTGATGTCCTCGTCCTGGAAATGTTCCATGAACATGGCCTCGGCGCGAAAGTGCGCGCGGCGCAGCAGGTGCGACGCCACATCGGTCAGTTCGAAGGCGGCGATCAGCGTATCGCGTTCGGCGTCGGTGGGTTCGTCACCGGTGGCAGCGTCGGATTCGACGTCCGGATGGCCAGTCGGCTGGGGATCCGGGGAATCGAGCGGGTCGGCTTGGCGGGGCGTATCAGTTGGCATGCGGAAGGCTCATGAAGTCATCTGACGATCTTACCTGCTGCAGCGCGGCCGTGCTGCGATGGCGACATCCTGCGGGTTTTGCTTCACAAATCCTCCAATCGACGCTAAATTAGTACGTATACGTCATACAGAACCGTTTCCGCACTGACGTCACTCCCTCACCAAGGACATTTCCATGTCGGTCAGACACCTGCGCAATTTCATCGGCGGCCGCTTCCACGACGGCATCCGCACCTTCGCCAAGCACAACCCCGCCGATGGCGCCCTGATCGCCCAGGTGCATGAAGCCAGCCGTGACCAGGTGGACGCCGCCGTGGCCGCCGCTCGCGCGGCGCTGCCCGGCTGGGCCGCGCTGCCGGTCGGCGAACGCACCGCCTACCTGTATGCCCTGGCGGACGGCATCGAACGCCGCTTCGACGACTTCCTGCAGGCGGAAATCGCCGATACCGGCAAACCCGTGGGTTGGGCCAGCCAGATCGACATTCCCCGCGGCGCGGCCAACTTCAGGTCGTTTGCCGAGATCGCCCGCACCCTGGACATGGAAAGCTTCATGACCGACACGCCCGATGGCCGCCAGGCGCTGAACTACGCCTATCGCAAGCCGCTTGGCGTCGTGGGCGTGATCTCGCCGTGGAACCTGCCGCTGCTGCTGTTCACCTGGAAGGTCGCGCCCGCGCTGGCGTTCGGCAACACGGTGGTCGCCAAGCCGTCCGAAGTGACGCCGACCACGGCCACCCTGCTGGCGGAAGTGGCCGAAGAAGTCGGCCTGCCTCCCGGCGTCTTCAATGTCGTGCACGGTTTCGGTCCGAATTCGGCCGGCGAATTCATCACCACCCATCCGGACATCGACGGCATCACCTTTACCGGTGAAACGGCCACCGGCAGCACCATCATGAAGGCCGTGGCGCCGGGCGTGAAACCCGTGTCGTTCGAACTGGGCGGCAAGAACGCGGCCCTGGTGTTCGACGATGCCGACTTCGATGCGGCAGTGGCCGGCGTCGCGCGGTCGGTCTTCGCCAACTGCGGCCAGGTCTGCCTGTGCACCGAACGCGTCTATGTGCACCGGTCGATCTTCGACAAGTTTGTGAGCGCGCTCAAGATTGAAGCCGAGAAACTGGTCCTGGGCTGGCCCATGGATCCGGCAACGACCATGGGTCCGCTGGTCTCGCTCGAACATCGCAGCAAGGTGCAGTCGTACCTGAAACTGGCGGTGGAAGAAGGCGCCACCGTGGTTACCGGCGGCGGCGTCCCGACCTTTGGCGATGCGCGCGATGAAGGCGCCTACATCCAGCCCACGATCTGGACCGGCCTGCCCGAAACCGCCCGCTGCATCAAGGAAGAGGTGTTTGGCCCGGTGTGCCATGTCGCGCCCTTCGACACCGAAGAAGAGGCCATCCGCATGGCCAACGACACCCGTTACGGCCTGGCCGCGGCGGTCTGGACCACCAACCTGACACGCGGCCACCGCGTGGCGCAGGCCATGAACGTGGGCCTGGCCTGGGTCAATTGCTGGTTCCTGCGCGACCTGCGCACGCCCTTTGGCGGCAGCGGTCTGTCGGGCATCGGACGGGAAGGCGGACGACACTCGCTACACTTCTACACCGAGCCCACCAACGTGTGCGTGAAGCTTTGATGCCGCGGCGGTGACTGTCCAGCCTGGCCTCGTCGGCAACGACGAGGCACCCCGACCGGCGTCCGTCATGTCGAATTTCCGCATCACCCCGAACGCGCTCGGGCACAAGTTCAAGCTTCACCAGTTGCAGATCTTCGAACGGGTGCTCGAGCGCCGGTCCCTGTCGCGGGCCGCGAATGAATTGAACCTGACGCAGCCCAGCGTCACGAAAGCCATCTTCGAGCTGGAAAAATTCGTCGGGGCGACGCTGTTCGAACGCTCCAACCGGGGTGTCGTGCCGACTGAACTCGCGCACATGCTGGGCCGCCGCGTGAAGACGCTGATGGCCGAACTGCGCTACATGACCGACGAACTGAATGCCGTGCTGAGCGGCGAAAGCGGTCATGTGATCGTCGGCACACTGATCGCCGCATCGGCCAAGTTGCTGCCCGAGGCGATCGCGCTGTTGATGCAGGAACACCCGGGCATCCTGGTCACGATCACCGAAGGCCCGTCGTCCCATCTGTTTCCGGCCCTGGCCACGGGCGACCTGGATGTCGTGGTGGGCCGCCTGCCCGAACGCGACATTGCGCTGGGTTACTCCTTTCCTCTGGTCCACCACGCGCTCTACGAAGAAAAACTCTGCGCCGTGGTGGGCGCGCAGCATCCGCTGGCCAATGAAACGGCGCTGGACCTGGCGTCCTTGATCGATCATCCGTGGATTCTCCCGTCGTCCGATTCGCCGCTGCGCACCGCCGTGGAGCAGACGTTCTACCGCACGGGGCTCGGACTGCCTGCCCGGCATATCGAATCCCTGTCCTTGCTGACCAATGTCGGCATCCTGCTGCGCACCGACGCGATTGCGCTCATGCCGCACGATGCAGCGGACCAGTTCCTGCAGCAGGGCATGCTCAAACGGCTTCCCATCGACACATTCGGCCAGTTCGGCAAGGTCGGCTATTCCGTGCGCGCGCACCGCCAACTGACGCCGGCCAGCCAACACCTGATCGAATACCTGCACCGCATCGCGGACGCCCGGACGGGCCGCAGCGCCTAGCGTCACCTTGGTGCTCGACGCACCGTCTGGCACCATAGCCAAAATGAATATCCCGGACGCCAAGTTCTATTTTGACGGGAGCCCGCGCGCGCCTAGACTGAACACTTACAGCGGAGACACGCATATGACCGGATACGGCCCCCCCATGAATTTCCTGCGGTGGATCGAAGACCACGACCACCTTCTGAAACCGCCCGTGGGCAATCAGCAGATCTGGAAGGACACTGACTTCATCGTGACTGTGGTGGGCGGACCCAATCACCGCACCGACTTCCATGACGATCCGCTTGAAGAATTCTTCTACCAGATCAAGGGCAATGCCTGGCTCAAGCTATGGGTCGATGGCAAGGAAGAACGTGTCGACCTGAAAGAAGGCGACATTTTCCTGCTCCCGCCGCACGTGCGCCATTCGCCGCAGCGGCCGGAAACCGGCAGCGCCTGTCTGGTCATGGAACGCCAGCGCCCTGAAGGCCTGCTCGATGGCTTCGAATGGTATTGCCTGGATTGCGGCAGCCTGGTGCATCGCGTCGAAGTCCAGCTCAAGAACATTGTGACCGACCTGCCGCCGCTGTTCGAAGCGTTCTACGCCAGCGAACCGAACCGCACCTGCCATGAATGCGGCAGCGTGCACCCCGGCAAGCACGTTCCGCACGCGCAATGACGGCGATGGCTCCGGCGGTCATCGATTTCGGCGGCGTGCAGCTGATGCGGCTGGTCGAGACCGAAGGGCCCCTGCTGTGGCCAGCAGAGATCTTTCCGGACTCGACACCGCAAAACATCCAGGCCAACCTGGACTGGCTGGTGCCCCGCTTTTACGACCCCGCCACCGACCGCCTGATCATCAGCATCCAGTCCTTCCTGCTGCGCAGCGAAGGCCGGAACATTCTGGTCGACACCTGCGTGGGCGACTGCAAGCCGCGGGTGCGCGCGGATTTCGACCAGCAGCATTGGGGCTGGCTGGACACGCTCAAGGCCATCGGTCTGGGTGTCGAGGACATCGACATCGTGCTGTGCACGCATCTGCATGTGGATCACGTGGGGTGGAACACCACGCTGGTCGATGGTGTCTGGACGCCGACTTTCCCCAACGCGCGCTACCTGTTCACCCATCCGGAATGGGACTACTGGAAGGCCAATGAAGGCCATCCGGGCCTGCTGCGCACGGGCGATTACATCGGCGATTCGGTATGGCCGATCTTCCAGGCCGGTCTGGCCGATCTCGTGCCCATGGATCACCGCATCGACGACCTGCTGCAATTGGTGCCCCTGCCCGGCCACACGCCGGGCCACGTCGGCGTGGCGATCCAGGGCGCGCGGCAGCACGGCCTGATCAGCGGCGACGCCTTCCACCATCCGCTGCAGTGCTGCTACCCGCAGTGGAGCACCCGTTTCTGCGCCGATCCGGCGCAGGCACGATCGTCGCGGGAAGCCTTGCTTGCCCAATGCGCCAGTGACCACACGCTGGTGTTGCCTGCGCACTTTCCCGCGCCGACCGCCGGACGTGTCGTCGTTGCCCCCGAGGGCAGCGGCCACGCCTACCGGTTCGAGTTCGACGCCGGTGCGGCCGGCGGCGGACCGGAAGAAGGCGGCGTCAACCACGCTGCGCTCGACGCCGGCCCCACAAACGAATGACGTTCTTTTTTAAGCGAGCCTGACATGCCCACCCTTTCCCGCGTTTCCCGCGCTGTTGCCGGCGCCTGTGTCTGCCTTGGCCTGAACGCAGGGCTCATGGCCACGGCGCAGGCCGACGTCAAGATCGGCTTTCTTGGCACCTTGTCGGGTCCTGGCGGCACGCTGGGCCAGGACCAGTACGACGGCTTCATGCTTGGCATTGCGAAAGCCGGCGGCAAGCTGGGCGGGCAAGCGGTGCAGGTCATCAAGGAAGACGATCAGCTCAAGCCCGAGATCGGACGCCAGGCCGTCAAGAAGCTGCTCGAACGCGACAAGGTCGCGGTCATTACCGGCATGAGCTTTTCGAATGTCCTGATGGCGGTGGTGCGCGACGTCGTGAACAGCGGCACGGTCCTGATCAGCAGCAATGCCGGGCCCAGCCAGCTGGCCGGCGACCAGTGCTCGCCACTCTATTTTTCGACCTCGTGGCAGAACGACCAGCAGCACGAAGCCATGGGCAAGTACGCGCAGGACAAGGGCTATCGGCGCATCGCGATCATGGCGCCCAACTACCAGGCCGGCAAGGAAGCGTTGATCGGCTTCAAGCGCTACTTCAAGGGCGAGATCCTGAGCGAGACCTACACCCAGGTGAACCAGCCCGACTACTCGGTCGAGATCACCCAGCTCCAGACGCAAAAGCCCGACGCCGTCTTCATTTTCTACCCCGGCGGCATGGGCGTGAACTTCGTCAAGCAATATCAGCAGGCTGGCATGCTGGGGAAAACCCCACTGCTGTCCGGATCGACCGTGGATGGGACCACCTTGCCTGCGTTGAAGGACATTGCGCTGGGCGTCATGTCGGCAGGACCGTGGTCACCCGACCTGCCGAACGCGGCCAACAAGACCTTCGTGACCGACTTCCAGAAAACGTATAACCGCATCCCTTCTGCGTATGCGGCCTATGGCTATGACGCGGCGCTGGCGCTCGACGCCGCGCTGAAAACCACGGGCGGCAAGGCGGACGGCAAGACCTTGTCGGCCGCGCTGGCCAAGACCACCTTCCCGTCGGTGCGCGGCGGTTTCCGTTTCAACAACAACCACTTCCCCGTGTCCAACTATTACGCGTTCGAGGTGGTGCGCGACGCGAGCGGGACGGTTAATCTTGCCACTCGCTCGACCGTCTTCCCGGACCACCAGGATCCCTACCACGCCTCCTGCACCCTTCCCTGACCCGATTTTCGCCGCACCCCACCGTCCGGGCCCGTCCCGGACGCCACTACCCGGAGCACGCATGAAAACCGTAAAACTGATCGCCATCGCCTCTTTGATGCAGGCTTCGCTTGCCGCCGCCGCCCTGGCCGCCCCCGTCAAGATCGGCTTCATCTCGACCTTCTCGGGCCCCGGCTCGGTGCTGGGCCAGGACCAGTACGACGGCTTCATGCTTGCGGTCGAACAGGGCAAGGGCAAGCTCGGCGATACCGACATCGAGATCGTCAAGGAAGACGACCAGATGAAGCCGGAAGTCGGCGTGCAGATCGCGCGTCAGATGCTGCAGCGGGACAAGGTTGCGATCGTGACCGGCGTCATCTATTCGAACGTCATGATGGCCATCCATCGTCCGATCACCAGCGGCGAAGTGTTCTTCATCGGCTCGAACGCCGGCCCGACGCCCGTCACCGGCAAGGGCTGCTCGCCGTACTTCTTCTCGACCTCGTGGAACAACGACCAGCTGCATGAAGCCGGTGGCGAGCTCACGAACAAGATGGGCTTCAAGAACGTGTACCTGATGGCCGCCAACTACCAGGCCGGCAAGGATGCACTGGAAGGCTTCAAGCGCACCTACAAAGGCAAGGTGATCGGCGAGACCTATACGCAGGTCAACCAGCCCGACTACTCGGTTGAAATCGCCAACCTGGCCGCGGCCAAGCCCGACGCCATCTATGTGTTCTATCCCGGCGGCATGGGCGTGAACTTCACCAAGCAATACCAGCAGGCCGGCCTGTCGACCAAGATCCCCATGCTGTCCAGCTCGACCATCGACGGCTCCACCTTGCCCGCGCTGCAGGAAGCCGCCCTGGGCGCCGTGACCAGCTCGTCGTACTCGCCCGACCTGGACAACCCGGCCAACAAGCAGTTTGCCGAGGCTTATCGCAAAAAGTACAACCGCGAACCGTCGCTCTACGCCGCCCAGTCGTATGACGCCGCCCGCCTGCTTGCCTCGGCCCTGAAAAAGACCAACGGCAACGTGGCCGACAAGCAGGCCTTCCGCGCCGCGCTCAAGACTGCGGACTTCCAGTCGGTGCGGGGCTACTTTGCCTACAACACCAACCAGTTCCCGATCGCCCCGTTCTACCGCGTCGACGTGGTCAAGGGCGCCGACGGCAAGGTGGCGTTCGCAACCAAAGGCACGACCTTCGAGCGCAGCAAGGATTCGTACGCCAGCCAGTGCGAGATGAAATAAACGATGGGGACCGCGCCTTACGCTCACTACTCCCCTGAAGATCTCGACCGGCAATACAACGCGAGGGCAACTGTCGATGACCTCGCGCCCATCCTTGCGCGTTACGCCGAGGAAAGCCGGGCCGCGCGCGAGACCTTGACATGCCACACGGGCGTGGCCTACGGGCCGCATCCGGACGAGACGCTCGATATCTTCCCGGCGACGCAGCCGGGCAGTCCGGTGCTGATCTTCGTGCATGGCGGCTACTGGCGCGCGCTGACGAAAGACGAGTCGTCTTTCATGGCGCCCGCCTTCGTCGACGCCGGGGCGACGGTGGTCGCCGTCAACTATTCGCTGGCGCCGGGGGCATCGCTGGACGAGATCGTCCGCCAGTGCCGCGCGGCCCTGGCCTGGGTCGTGCACGAGATCCATCGCTACCACGGCGACCCTGGCCAGATCCACATCGCCGGCAGTTCGGCGGGGGGCCATCTGGTCGGCATGCTGCTGGCCAGCGGATGGCAGGCCGACTTTGGCATTGCGCCGGACACGGTCAAGAGTGCGACGCCGGTCAGCGGCCTGTTCGACCTCGAGCCCCTGATTGACACCCACGTGAACGCCTGGGTCCATCTGGATGCGGAATCGGCGGCACGGCTCAGCCCGCTGCAGCACCTGCCCGAACAAGGCTGTCCGCTGATCGTCTCGTACGGCGAAACGGAAACGGCCGAGTTCGCGCGCCAGAGCCGGCAGTATCTGGACGCGTGGCGCCACCGGGGCTTCCCGGCCCGGTACATCGACATGCCCGGCACCAACCACTTCGACGTCATCCTGCACCTGGCCGACCCGGCCTCGCCCCTGACCCTTGCGGTGTTTGCCGCGATGGGCATCGGCCCGGCGTCCGCTCCTTCTGCCGAGAGACCCTCCTGACATGTCCGCGACCCTCTTTTTTGCCCAGGCGCTGAACGGCATCCAGCTCGGCGTCCTGCTGTTCCTGCTCGCCGCCGGCCTGACCCTGGTGTTCGGGATCATGAACTTCGTGAACCTGGCCCACGGCTCGCTCTACATGATGGGCGCCTTCATTGCCGCCACCCTTTACAACCACACCGGGTCGTTCCTGCTGTCGGCGGTGGGCGTGGTGGTCGCGATGATCGCGATCGGCTTCCTGCTCGATCGCATCGCCCTGTCGCGGCTCTACGACCGCGACCACCTGGATCAGGTGCTGGCCACCTTCGGCATGATCCTGTTCTTCAATGAACTGACCCGCATCATCTGGGGCCCGTCGCCCTACAACATGCAGGTGCCGCCCATGCTGGAAGGCACCATCGACCTGTTCGGCATCGCGTATCCGCTGTATCGCTTCATGATCATCGTGGTCGGACTGGTGGTGGCCGCGGGCTGCTATCTGCTGATCCACAAGACGCGGATCGGCATGCTGATCCGCGCCGGGTCGTCAAACCGCATGATGGTCGGCGCGCTGGGCGTGAACATCCGCATGCTGAACACCCTGCTGTTCTGCCTGGGCGCGGCGCTGGCCGGCATTGCCGGATTGATGGCCGGTCCGATCCTGTCGGTGCAGACCGGCATGGGCGAACCGGTGCTGATCCTGACCATGGTGGTGATCGTGATCGGCGGCATCGGCTCGGTGCGCGGCGCCTTCCTGGCCGCCCTCATCGTCGGTGTGGTCGACACCCTGGGCCGCTCCATGCTGCCGTGGATCCTGCGCGAAGTGCTGTCGCCGTCCGCTGCCAACGCCGCCGGTCCGGCCATCGCGTCGATGCTCATCTACGTGATGATGGCGCTCATTCTTGCCCTGCGTCCGCAAGGCCTCTTCCCTGTACGTCACGGCTAGGAGCCGATGTGAAGATGACTCCCCGCACGATAGCCACCGTGCTGATCCTGCTGTTCCTGGGCTGCGTGCCCCTCTATGCGCAGATCGCCGGTGAACCGTTCTACCTTGCTCTGTTCGGGCGCGTGCTGGTCTACGCGATTGCCGCCGTGTCGCTCAACCTGCTGTTGGGGTATGGCGGCCTGGTCAGTTTCGGCCATGCTCTCTTCCTGGGGCTGGGTGCGTATTCGGTCGGCATCCTGAGCCACCACGGCATCGACAATGGCTGGCTGCACGTGCTGGCCGCCATCGTCGTCTGCGGCGTCGTGGGCCTGATCAGCGGCGCCGTGGTGCTGCGCACGACCGGCATCGCCTTCATCATGATCACGCTGGCGTTCGCGCAGATGTTCTATTTCCTGACCGTCAGCCTGAACGAGTACGGCGGCGACGACGGCATGTCGATCTTCCAGGGCGGCAATTTCGGCATCGTGAAACTGGACGATCCGCTCGCGCTGTACTACACCAGCTTCGTGCTGCTGCTGGTGCTGCTGTTCGCCATGCACAAGCTGATCGGCTCGCGCTTTGGCATGGTGATCCGCGGCACGCAGACCAACGAACGCCGCATGAAGGCCATGGGCTTTGCGCCCCTGCCCTACAAGCTGACCGCCTATGTGCTGTCGGCCATCGTGTGCGGCCTGGCCGGCGTGCTGATCGCCAACCTGACGCTGTACATCTCGCCGTCCTACCTGGCGTGGACCACGTCCGGCGAACTGGTGGTGATGGTCGTGCTGGGCGGCCTCGGCACCCTGATGGGACCGGTCGCCGGGGCGGTTGCCTTCCTGATCATGGAAGAAGTGCTCAAGGCCTGGACCGAACACTGGATGCTGGTGCTTGGCTTCATCATCGTCGTGATCGTCATGGTGTCGCGCCGCGGCATCATCGGCAATCTGCCAGGAGACTCCCGATGACATTGCTTCGTGCAGATCATCTGATCAAACGCTACGGCGGCCTGACCGTGACCGACGACGTGTCCATGACTGTCAATGCGGGCGAGATCCACGCCGTGATCGGCCCGAACGGCGCCGGCAAGACCACCCTGATCGGCCAGCTGAGCGGCGAGATCAAGTCCAATTCCGGCACCATCACCTTCGACGGCAACGACATCACCAACCTGCCGATCGAGCAGCGCGTGCGCCGCGGGCTGGCGCGGTCCTACCAGATCACGTCGGTGTTTCCGGATTTCACGGCCCTGCAGAACGTCGCCCTGGCGGTGCAGGCGCAGCGCGGCCACAGCTTCCGGTTCTGGCAGCCCACCACCGTGGCCCGTGAGCTGAACGAACCGGCGCAGCACGCGCTGGACATGGTGGGCCTGGCGTCCCGCGCCCACACGCGTGTCGGCGACATGGCGCACGGCGAACACCGGCAACTGGAACTGGCCATGGCCCTGGCGTGCGAGCCGCGCATGCTGCTGCTGGACGAGCCCATGGCGGGCATGAGCCAGCGCGAATCCGAAACCATGACCGAACTGCTGCTGCGCCTGCGCGGCAAGTACGCCATGCTGCTGGTCGAGCACGACATGGAAGCCGTGTTCGCGCTGTCGGACTGCATTACCGTGCTGGTGTACGGCAAGAAAATCGCCAGCGGCACCCCCGACGAGATCCGCCGCAACGAAGACGTCAAGACCGCCTATCTGGGCGACGAAGACGACGACCTTGCGGTCCACCCTGCCGCCCAGGAGGCCTGACATGGCACTGCTCGAAGTCGACGACATTGCCGCCAGCTACGGCAACAGCCAGGTCCTGTTCCACATGGGCCTGAAAATCGAAGAAGGTGAATTCGTCACCCTGCTGGGCCGCAACGGCATGGGCAAGACCACCACCGTCAAGACCATCATGGGCCTGATGTCGCCGTCACGCGGCACCATCCGCTTCGACGGCAAGCCCATCCACAAGGAACCGTCGTACCGCGTCGCGCGCTTCGGCGTCGGCCTGGTGCCCGAAGGCCGCCACATCTTCCCCAACCTGTCGGTGCACGAAAACCTGGTCGCCACGGCCCACAATGGCTTGAAGCAGGCCAATCCGTGGACGGTGGAACGGGTGTATCAGCTCTTTCCCCGCCTGCAGGAACGGCAAAAGAACCTGGGCGCGCACCTGTCCGGCGGCGAACAGCAAATGCTGGCGATTTCCCGGGCGCTGCTGACCAATCCCAAGCTGATCATCCTGGACGAGGCCACCGAAGGCCTGGCCCCCCTGATCCGCGCCGAGATCTGGTCCTGCCTGCAGACGCTGAAGAACGAAGGCCTGGCCATTTTGTGCATCGACAAGAACCTGGGCCCGCTGCTGCGCACCGCCGACCGGCACTACATCATCGAGAAAGGGCAGATCGCGTGGAACGGCACGTCGGACGCGTTCCGCAGGGATGCAGAGTCGTTGCGGGGGTATTTGAGCGCGGCGTGATGCAGGGACAACCTGCGACGGGTCACCCGTGATTCATTCGACCGCTTTCGCTTCGCCCGCCAGGTGCAATGCCGAGTCAACCAGCGCCTGGGACAAGCGGTAGCCATGACGCCGAAGCCGGTCAAGCGATGGACCGATTAGGTCTATGGCGCCAACTCGTTTGGCCTGCAGAAGCAAACCAAGCACGCCGTACACGGGAATCGCGAGCTTGCGAGCATGTTGGCGCCCCCGCCGTTCATCGATGAGCACACCACACGCCAACGTGTGCGCCAGACTCAAGGCCTGCGATTCCCCTTCATCTAAGACCTTGATGGCGCCTGCGTAGATGGCATCGTCGCGATTCGCATGCACCTGTCCATGCGCTTGAACAAAGGTGGCGATTGCGATAGAACCTGGACGAGTGCGGTCAGCCGTCGTCTCGTCAAGCACCGCCTGGGGAACATGAATACTTTCGAACAACGTGGCGAGCAGTTCGAGTTGATCCGCAATTGCCAGCGCAATCAGCGGACCGGAGTCCGCTACCACGATCGTCCGGATCATGCGTTGCGCGGCTTTGTGTCGAACTCGGCCAGTTCCTGTTCAAGTTCTGTCGGGTCGTAGTCAACAACGTCGATTCCTCGCTCGCTTGCAAACTTCAAAAACTCGGGCAAGGTCATTCGGGCAAGTTTGGCTGCTCGACCTGGCGTGAGGTCACCCGTTCTGAAAAGGCTGATTGCCAAAGCAGTGTGAACACCGGCTTGCAGCACGTCTTCGGTGAACGGGACGCTTACGAACAACGGTTGACCATGCCGAGTTACCAGGGACAATCGTCCTTCCTCAGCTTCGCGACTCAGATCACCGGATCGCTCACGTAACTCGCGAATGCTGAACGTTTGCATCGCTTCACCTTGTGTACGCAAAATGGGGAACAAATATAATACCCCATCATCGTGGTGACCGTCGGTCGGCTCAAACCGTCGCCGCTTGGCTATTCGCCGAATCGTGAAACTGCATCCGGTACAAGGACGCGTACAGGCCGTTCTTTTCCATCAATTGCGCATGGGCGCCCTCTTCCACGATGCGTCCCTGGTCCAGCACCACGATACGATCGGCGTTCTGCACGGTGGACAGGCGGTGGGCGATCACCAGTGTCGTCCGGCCCTTCATGAGCCGTTCCAGTGACGCCTGCACCTGCCGCTCGGACTCGTTGTCGAGCGCCGATGTGGCTTCGTCCAGGATCAGGATCGGCGCGTTCTTGATCAGCGCGCGGGCGATGGCCAGGCGTTGCCGCTGTCCGCCCGACAGGTGCGCGGCGTTTTCGCCCACCCGGCTGTGAATGCCGTTGGGCAGCGAATCGACCCATTCGATCAGATTGGCGTCGGACAGGGCGCTGCGGATGACGTCGTCCGACGGCTTGCCGTGTTTGCCGTGACCCACGCCGTAGCCCACATTGGCGGCGATGGTGTCATCGAACAGCACGACATCCTGGCTGACCAGCGAGATATGCGACCGCAGGCTTTCCAGAGTCAGTTCTTCGATGTTCTCGCCATCCACGCAGATCGTGCCGCCCGAGGGCAGCGTGAAACGCGGCAGCATCGACATCAGCGTCGTCTTGCCGCTGCCCGACCGGCCAATGAAGGCCACGGTCTGCCCGGGCTGGATCTCGCACGACACCTGGTTCAGCGTCAGCCGGTCCGAGTTCGGGAACTGATGCGAAACGTCCTTGAAGACAATGTGGCCGCGCACGGGCTCAGGCAGCGTCCGGGTGCCGCGATCCACTTCGACATCCTGGTCCACGAGTGCAAACACGCTTTCGGCCGACACCAGCATGCGCTGCATCGGGCTGGTCACGTTGGCCAGGCGCTTGAGCGGATCCAGCATCTGGATCATGGCCGTCACGAAGGCGGCAAAGCCCCCTACCGTGATCTGGTTGGAGCCGGACTGATTCAGCGCGGTCGCGACCACAATGGCCAGGGCCACCGCGGCAATGGTCTGCGTGATGGGCGATGCCGCGGCCGATGCCACGGTGTTACGCATGGCGAACCGGCGCAGGCGATTGTTGATTTCCCAGAAGCGGCCGTTTTCCTGCTCGTACCCGCCAAACAGCTTGATCACGCGCTGGCCGTCGATGCCCTCGCTGACCACCCGCGTCAGCTCGCCATTCATGACGATGGTCTCGCGGTTGATGCGGCGCACCCGCTGCGAGATCCGCCGCATGATGAACGCCGACAGCGGAAAGGCCACCAGGGCGATCAGGGTCATCTGCCACGACAGGTACAGCAGCACCCCGACCAGGAACACGACGATCAGCGATTCGCGCACCAGGGTCGTGATGACATCGGTGGCCAGTTGCATGACGTTGGTGGCGTCGACCACGAAGCGGTTCAGCAGTACCGACGAGCCCATGCTCTTGAAGTAGGTGTCGGGCAGCCGCAGCAGGCGGTCGAACATTTCCTTGCGCAAGTCGGCCAACACGCTGTTCGCGACCCACGCCAGCAGGTATTCGCTGGCGAACGACAACACCCCCCGTATCAGGAAGATGCCGATGATGATGGCGGGCACCGTGTAGACGTAATGCGGCTTGGCGCCGCTGAAGCCGCCATCCAGCATCGGTTTCATCAGCACGGCCAGCAAGGGCTGGGACGCGGCGACGCCGACGAGGCACAAAAGGCCCATGGCCATACGCGGCCAATAACGGAGGACGCGTCCGTAGATCTGGCGCCAGAGATAGGATTTGACGGGTTGGGAAGTCACTGCTTGCTCATGAACGCGTCGTGGCTGACGTGGCCATGCCCGGGGCATGACCGCCTGACGCTTACAATCGGGGTCCGAACGATTGTACGCGGGTAGGCCGGCCAGGGCCGTTCGCCCATTTTGCCGACGCTTTACCCCACCTTTTTTTCCGCCATGACCGATTACCTGTATTTGAGGCTGCCCAACTGGGTTGGCGATGCCTGCATGTGCCTGCCCGCAATCAAGCGGTTGCAGGCGGCCGGCCTGCCCCTGGTCCTGTGCGGCCGGCCCTGGGCCGAAGACCTGTTCGCCGGCCTGGCGCCAGCGGGCTTCGTGCCTGTTGGCGACGGCTGGCGCGCCGACATGGCTGCCATCCGGTCCCGATACCCGGTCGGGCGCGGCGCGCGCGGCGTGGTGTTCACCAATTCCCTGTCGAGCGCGGCCGCGTTCCGGCTGGCCGGCATCCGGACGGCGGGCTATCGCGGCGATGGCCGCAGCCTGCTGCTCACATGGCCATTCAACAAGCGCGAAGGGCGCCATGAAGTGGAGATCTTCCATGACCTGGCCCGGCTGGCGCTGTGGCGCTGGGGCGTGGACGGTTCGGTCCCGGAAGAGCCCGACGCCGCACTGGGCCTGCCCCTGACCGACGCGCAGGGGGCTGCGGCAGACGCCGCCCTGGCTGCGGCAAACATTACCGAGCCCTTTGTGTTGCTGTCGCCCACCGCCACCGGACTGCATCACGGCAAGCCCAAGGCCTGGCCGGAATTTGGCGCGCTGGCCGCCTCGTTGCAGCGCGAAGGCTGGACCTGCGTGACCTGCCCGCCCGCGCACGAGGTCGAGCAGGCGCGCGCGGCCGTGCCGACGGCCACGATGTTGCCGGCCTTGCCTTTGGGTGCGTTTGCTTCCTTGACGACGAAAGCCGCCCTGGTGGTCTGCAATGACTCGGGCACGTCGCATGTGGCGGCGGCCGCGGGTGCCCGGCAGATCACCCTGTTTGGCGTGACGCGGCGGGAACGCACCGGCCCGTGGTCGAAAAAGGCCGTGTGCCTGGGGTCCGACACGGCCTGGCCCACGTTGGACGAGGTCGAACGGTCGGCGCGGTTCGCGCTGGTGGGCAGCAGTATCGCGGCCTTGCCTTGAGCAAGTCCGATATTGAGCAGATGCGGGTTTGAGCGCTGCCAATATTGAGCGGCTCGTTGATGGCAACGGATTGCCCATGCGTACTTTGACCTAGCCTGCCTAGGCCATGCGCCGCAGGGGCAATCACCTGCTAATCTCTGCGCCGCCCTCCGTTATTTACGACCACAGGATTACCCCGATGACGCCTGCCCTGCCCCCCCACCGCCTGTATTGGCTGCTGTCCGTGAGCCTGTTCCTGCTCCCGGCGACACTTGTGGGTGTCAAGGGTGGCTATGGCATCGCCGCCATGCTTCCGCTGCTGATCTCGCTGGCGTGCCTGGTGCCGCTGATCCGCAGCCGCGCCGTCAAATGGAGTGAGGTCCGCCGCGACACCGCGCCGATCTGGGTGCCCTTCCTGTGCTTCTTCCTGGCCTTCCTGCTGTCGGTGGTCATGACCGGCGATTCGATGCGCGGCCTGGACTATCCGAACCGGTGGCTGCTGCTTATGCCCATCGTGTTCGTGCTCGTGGCGGCACGCCGCCACATCGACTTCAAATACTTCTGGCTGGGCATTGCCGTCGGTTCCCTCCTGACCGGCATCGTGTCTACCTACCAGATCTTTGGCCTGGGCTATGGCCGTTCGCAAGGTTTTACCGCTGCGAATCCCTACGGCAACCTCAGCATTCTGCTTGGCCTGCTGTGCGGCGTCGGCGCCCTGTATGCCAAGTCACGCAAGGTGGGCATCATCCTGGCCCTGGCCGGCTGGGGCGGCATGTGGGCGTCCTTGCTGTCCGTGACCCGCGGCGGCTGGCCGCTGCTGGTGCCCTTCGTCATCCTGCTGCTGCTGCACCTGGCCCGCCTGCCCCGCAAGACTGCCGTCATGCTGCTGGTTGCCCACATCGTGCTGGTGACCCTGGCCTTCCCGACCGCATCGCGCGTCATCTCCAATCGCATCGACGACGCATCCCGCGACCTGTCGATTGCCGATCCACAGAAGAAATCCGAAAGCTCGGTTGGCGCACGCCTGGCCATGTGGAAGATCAGCTTCCAGATCTGGCAGGAACACCCCGCCTTCGGCATCGGCCCGACGCGATACAAGGATGAGCTGCATCGCAAGAACACCGAACAATTCAAGTCCAGCGACATCTACACGCAAAACGTCGCGCACCATGAATGGCTCGACGCGATGGCGCGCGCCGGCACGGTCGGTGGACTGGCGTTGGCACTGGTGTACGTGTTGCCGCTGGCAGGGTTGCTGCGCCGCCGGCACACGCGCCCGGCCTTGCGTTCGCTGGGCGGTGCGGGCGTGGTGGCGATCATCGGATCGTTCGGGCTGTACGGGTTGACCAACACAACCTTCACCAACCACCCGTCGCTGCTGTTCTTCATCGTCGCGCTGTCGGTGGTGTGGGCGCAGTACCTGCAGGAGACGGACGCGGATCCGGCGACCCAGTCCTGGCCGCTGCTGGGTCGGCGGGTTACGTGACCCTGTCGTTGTTTGGGAATACGATGGGGTGAGTTTCCGCCAAGGAGAACCCCATGGTCAGCAAGAACACAATCTGCCTCTGGTACAACCACGACGCGCTGGACGCCGCGAGCTTCTACGCCGACACCTTTCCCGACAGCGCCATCAAGGCGGTGCACACCGCGCCGGGCGACTACCCGTCGGGCAAGGAAGGCGACGTCCTGACCGTGGAGTTCACGGTCATGGGCATTCCCTGCCTGGGCCTGAACGGCGGCCCGCACTTTCAACACAGCGAAGCGTTCTCTTTCCAGGTCTCCACCGACGACCAGGCCGAGACAGATCGGTTGTGGAACGCCATTGTCGGCAATGGCGGCCAGGAAAGCGCCTGCGGCTGGTGCAAGGACAAGTGGGGGTTGTCGTGGCAGATCACGCCGCGGGCACTGATCGAAGCGATTGGTGACCCCGATCAGGCCGCAGCGAAACGGGCCTTCGAAGCCATGATGACGATGGGCAAGATTGATATTGCGGCGATCGAGGCAGCGCGGCGGGGCTAAGCCGCCCTGCAGCGAACACCAACCGATTCGAGTTGGGATGGCGTCACCCGGGGCGCTGGACCTGCCAGGCGTAAGGTGAGCGCCCCCTGCCCGTTCGGCAAACACGTCAATACTCCAGCGCCACGTCCGCCGGGTTGCCGATCACCTTGCCCAGCTGCTGCAGCAACACATCCGGCACCCGCACGCGCCAGTCTTCGCTCAACCGAACAACGCACTTGGCTTCGCCCTGGTTGTAGACGATCTCGACGGGCGTGCCGGGGTAGCCGTTCTGCGGCTCCGCGCGGTACGGCGACAGCATGTCTTTCAGCAGTTGCGTCTGCGCATTGCCATTGAGCTTGATCGACAGCGCGCGCGCCTTGGCCTCGCGCGCCATCTGCAGGTCCATGACCGACTCGGCCACGATCCGGGTGCCGCCCGAGTATTCGTCATTCGTGACCTTGCCGGAGACGATCAGCAATTGGTCTTCGCGCAAGCGGCTGCGGTTGGCTTCGTACAGTTCGTTGAAGACCGACACTTCCACCTGCCCGCTGCCGTCGTCCAGCACCGCAAACACCATCTTGCCGCGACGGGTCATCATCACCCGCACACCCACCAGAATGCCGGCCATCCACTGCAGGTCGCGGCTCGGCTGCAGCTGCGCCAAGGTGCCGCGCACGAAGCGTTTGACCTCGTGCCGATAGGCGTCGAACAGGTGACCACTGAAGTAGTAACCCAGCGCCGATTTTTCGTGGCCAAGGCGTTCGCGTTCGTCCCACGGTTCGACCTTGGCAAGTTCGCCCGACAGATCGGCATGGTCGTCGCCGCCAAACAGCGAGACCTGGCTCGCGGCGCGCGCGGCCTGCTCGGCGCCTTCCATGGCCGTGCCGACCGTGGCCAGCAAGGCTGCCCGGCTGTCTGAAAACGCATCGAACGCACCCGCCTTGATCATGGCTTCGATCGTGCGGCGGTTGACGGCGTTCTTGTTCACGCGGCGGCAGAAGTCGAACAGGTCCTTGAACGGACCGCCTTCGGTGCGCGCGCGGATGATCTCTTCGACGGCGCCCTGCCCCGTGCCTTTCACGGCGCCCAGGCCGTAGCGGATCGTACGGGGCGGCTTGCCCTTGGCGGCGTGTTCGTCCTGCACGGGCTCGAACCGGTAGCCCGACATGTTGACGTCCGGCGGCAAGATCGCGACCTTGTTGGCGATCGTATCGGCCCAGAAGATCTGCATCTTGTCGGTGTCGTCCATGTCGGACGACATCGTCGCGGCCATGAACTCGGCCGGGTGATGCGCTTTGAGCCAGGCGGTCTGGTAGGTAATCAGCGCGTATGCGGCGGTGTGCGACTTGTTGAAGCCGTATTCCGCAAATTTTTCCATCAGATTGAACAGCGTGACGGCCAGGTCGGCGTCATACCCCTTCTCGGACGCGCCCTGCTGGAAAATCTCGCGATGCTTGGCCATTTCCTCGGCCTTTTTCTTGCCCATCGCGCGGCGCAGCAAGTCGGCGCCGCCCAGCGTGTAGCCGCCGATCAGCTGCGAGATCAGCATCACCTGCTCTTGATACACGATCACGCCGTAGGTGCTTTTGAGCGTGGCTTCCAGGTCAGGATGGAAATATTCGGCCTTGGCGCGGCCGTGCTTCCGGTTGACGAAGTCATCAACCATGCCCGAGCCCAGCGGGCCCGGACGGAACAGCGCCAGCACCGCGATGATGTCTTCAAAGTTGCTGGGGCGCAGCTTCTTGAGCAGTTCCTTCATGCCGCGCGATTCGACCTGGAACACCGACGTCGTGTTGCCGTCGCTCAGCAGCTTGTACGCGCCCAGGTCGTCCAGCGGCAAGGCCATGACGTCGAAGTCGCGTTTGGTTGGATTGAACTCGCGCACGTAGCGCACGGCCCAGTCCAGGATCGTCAGGTTGCGCAGGCCCAAGAAGTCGAACTTGACCAGACCCACGGCCTCGACGTCGTCCTTGTCGTATTGCGACATGGCCGTCTGGCTCTGACCCGGCTGGCAGTACAGCGGGCAGAAGTCCGTCAGCTTGCCCGGGGCGATCAGCACACCCCCGGCGTGCATGCCGATGTTTCGCGTCAAGCCTTCCAGCGGCCGCGCCAGGTCGATCAGCGCGCGCGCTTCTTCGTCGTTGTCGTACCGTTCCTTGAAGGCAGGTTCTTCGTTCAGCGCCCGTTCCAGATCCCAGGGGTCGGCCGGCGAATGCGGAATGATCTTGGACAGACCATCACAGAACATGTAGGGCAGGTCCAGCACGCGGCCCGCGTCGCGGATCACGGCCTTGGCGCCAAGGGTACCGAAGGTCGCGATCTGGCTCACCGCCTCGCGGCCGTACTTGACCTTGACGTACTCGATGACCTTGTCGCGATTGTCCTGGCAGAAGTCGATGTCGAAGTCGGGCATGGAGACGCGTTCGGGATTCAGGAATCGCTCGAACAGCAAGTCATACCGCAAGGGGTCGATGTCGGTAATGCCCAGGCTGAAGGCCACCAGCGACCCCGCGCCCGACCCCCGGCCCGGTCCCACCGGCACGCCGTTGCTTTTGCCCCAGTTGATGAAGTCCTGCACGATCAGGAAGTAGCCCGGAAAGCCCATGCCGATGATGGTCTTGCACTCGCGGTCGAGCCGCGCTTCGTATTCCTCGCGGTGGGCTTCGCGTTCGGCGTCGTCCGGGAACAGCGTCAGCATCCGCTTTTCCAGGCCTTCCCGGGACAGCTGCACCAGGTACTCATCCAGCGTCACGCCGTCGGGCGTCGGGAAATTGGGCAGCTTGGGATTGCCCAGTTCCAGCGTCAGGTTGCAGCGCTGCGCGATGTGCGCGGTATTGACGAGCGCGGAGGGGACGTCGGCAAACTTCGCCATCATCTCTTCCGTTGACTGCAGATACTGTTCTTCGGTAAAGCGGCGCTGCCGGCGCGGATTGGCCAGCAGCTCACCCTCGGCAATGCAGACCCGGGCCTCATGCGCGCGGAAGTCCTCGCGCTTCAGGAACTGCACCGGGTGCGTGGCCACGACCGGCAGGCGGCACTCGGCCGCCAGACGCATCGCTGCCTGTACATAGGTCTCGTCGCCCTCGCGACCCGCGCGTTGCAGCTCGATATAGAACGAACCGGGAAATACATCGGCCCACTTGCGCGCCAGTTCGGCCGCGGCGGGCAGATTGCCCTGCTCGATTGCCTGGCCGATGTCACCGAAGCGGCCGCCCGACAGCGCGATCAGCCCGTCGCTGAGCGTATCCAGCCATTCGGGCCGCAGTTCACCGCGCCCCTTGTTCTGGTTGGTCAGGAACGCCTGCGACAGCAGTTCACACAGGTTCAGGTAGCCCTGGTGATTGCGCACCAGCAGCAGCATGCGGAATGGCTTGTCGCGATCCGCGTCGTTGGTCACCCACACGTCGCAGCCCGCCACCGGCTTGACGCCTTTGGAACGGGCCGAGCGGTAGAACTTGATCAACCCGAACATGTTGGACAGGTCGGTCAGGGCAACCGCCGGCTGCTCCATCGCAGCGACCTGCTTGACGAGTTCGGAGATACGCACCACGCCGTCCACAACCGAAAACTCGGAATGGACGCGCAGGTGGACGAAGGGGGAGGCGGAAACAGAAGGCATTCCCCATTTTAGCTGCCAGCGGGGGAAAGAGGCAGCGGCGAGGGGGCCGCTGTAACAGTTGAGTCGGACGAATGTGTCCTGGCTGGGCCACAGGGTGCTGTGGAGGTACTTGCCGCCCGGGGCGTCGCCGCGACGCTATCCAAGCGTAGCGTACCGTCAGGGCATCGTCACGCCATTGCGGCGCCAGCATCACGTCAGCGTCACGCCACCATCAGATCATCCAGCATCCGATAATCCGGCAGGCGCGTGTCGATCGCCTTCCCAGCCCGCAGCACAACGCGGTCTGCCTGGAAGCGCGACAGCATTTCGGAATAGTCCCGCGCCCGCAGCACAATCAGGTCGGCCATATCGCCTGCCCGCACACGGCCGCGCCCGGGCAGTCCCATGATGTCCGCCGGATTGGTCGTGGCGGTGGTGATCCAGTCACCAATCGGGTGGTCCAGTTGTCCGATCTTCACGGCCTGGGTAAAGGTGTCGAGCATGTCGTGATCGCCGTAGGCATGGAACGGGTCACGGCAGTTGTCGCCGCCCACCGCCACGCGCAGTCCGCGCGCGCGCATCTCGTGCAGCAGCGTCACGCCGCGCCAGCGGGGGGTCGTGCCGTGCGTGCGCGATTGCAGGTACATGTTGACCGTGGGCAGACTGACGATATCGATGCGAGCGGCCTGGCAGGCGGCCAGGGTTTGCTCGATGATGCTGTCGTCCTGCAGCGCCAGGGAACAGCAATGGCCACACAGAATGCGTCCCTGGAATCCCACCTCGACCGCGAGCTGGGCGACACGCAGCAGCGTGCGCGCGTCAATGTCGCCCGATTCGTCCACATGCAGATCGAGGTTCAAGCCGCGTTCGGTGGCCAGCGCAAACATGTTCTTCATGGCGACGTCGAACTCCGGCTGGCCCGGCGCGTTCGGCAAGCTGCGGAAACGGGTGACACAGCCCAGATTGCCGCCGGCATCGGCCACGATGTCAGCCAGGCGGCGGCCTTCGTCGGTCAGGAAGATGTCGATCGGGGCGATCGACGACGCCTGCAGGTCAATGCGGCCCGCCCACTGCGCGCGCATGTCCTTGAACACCGGAAAGGAAATGGCCGCCTGCGGTTCAAGAGAGTCCAGATGGGTGCGGATGGCAACGACCCCTTTGGCATACGCCGTCATCAGCCCGAACTCCATGCGCCGGCGCACGTCTTCGGCATGCCAGTGGGCCGTGCGGTCTTCGCTGGTGGCTTTGGACGCCCCCGGCACGTCACCGGTCGGATTGGGCTTGCGCGGCCAGATGTGGCCCTTGTCCAGATGGGTGTGGCAATCGAGCATGCCGGGTAGCACCATCGAGTGATCGAGGTCCGGACCCAGCTCGGCAGGCAAGGTGCCGGCGGGCTGGATGTCGGCGATGCGGCCCTTGTCGATCAACAGGTCGACGTTGGACAGGTTTGCCTCGTGCGTGGTCGTTGACAGGTCGGACCGTTCGGTCAGACAGGTCGGCACGCGAACGTTGCGCAGCGCGTAGCGCGGCGTATCGGGCACCGTGAAGAAGGTCGGCGACAGGGGCGGGTTCGACAGCAATCGGTTCTCCTGGAGGGCGGTGCACATGGCATGACGAGCGGATGACCTGACGCGCGACGCCGGTTTCCGTGATTTTGCTTCAGTGCAGCAAGGGATGCATCAAGAGTAACCGGAGAACAAAAAGGCCGGCAGTGCCGGCCTGTGGTGCAAGTGTGATCAGCCGATTATTCTGGCTCGATGCCTGTACGCTGTGATCCAGGCCTCGACTGCGGCGGCGGTGGGTGCGCATGCAAAAATGTGAAGGTCTCGAAGCCCCGTCGTCGGTAACGAGGTATCCGCTCAAGCGCCTTTGAGTTCAGGCGGTTCGGATTTCGTCCAGCAGTTCAGGATGCCGATCGAGCACCTTCAGGAGCTTGATGAGGGCGAGCGGGGGCTTCGTCTTGCCTGTTTCATACCGAGAGAATGCATTGACGCCTCCTCCAAAAATCTCGGCCGCTTCACGTTGATCGAGTGCCAGCTTTTTGCGGACATCAGCGATATAGCGTGGATCGACAATGGATGCGTTGATCTGGCGATTGAAAGCCAACATCAGGTCGCTCACGCGGCCCGCCTCGACGCTGTCGAGCACCTGTTCACGACACACCGGACAGCGTTCGCCGGTCACTTCGGCAATGACCGTCGCGGCGCCCCTATAAACATATGGCAGGTCGCTGGTTTCAACGACCAACTCTGCTGCACCACAAGCGGGGCACTTCATGATCAAAGCTCCTTGAACGACACGACCACCACGTGGGAAGCCACCGTGATTTTCAGGTACACAATCCCCGCCGCTGTGGCTGGACGATACACGTCTTGCCAAATCCGATGGTCGCCGTGGGTTGTCATGCTCTTGTAAAAGTCCTGAGGCGTGAGGCCGAGCAAGACGTCAATGATGTCCCTCAAGGACAAACCCAATTGAGCAGCGCCGAAGATCGCTGAACCGGTTGCACGCACGTGCCCTGCTCGGACCAGACGCTTGACTGCAAGCAATTTCGAATGCGGGACAAACTTTTCCACAAGACTATAACCTACTTGGTTAATGCAACGCGTCGGTGGCGATCGACATCAGGCAAGTGCCGGGTCCCTATTGACCAAGATAGATGAAGGGTTGTGACCGCGCTCGGCATGGTAGGACAGAAGTGTCCTATTCAGCGCTGGCTCCTTCCGACACAAGACGCAAAAACGCCGGCTATTGCCGGCGTTTTTGCGACTGCTGCCTTCCTGCCTTCACCCCACCGCGTCTTCCGGCACCTCCACGTTGTAGTTCAGCGCCAGCCGGCCGCCATCGGCGTAAATGGTCTGCCCCGTGACATAGCTCGAGTCCTCGCTTGCCAGGAACAGGGCCACGCCGGCGATTTCATCGGGGCGGCCGAGGCGGGTCATGGGGATGCGGGACAGGACCTTGCGCAGGTTGTCCGGGTTGTTGCTGATGGTGGCCATGATCTCGGTGTCGATGCTTCCGGGTCCGAGTGCGTTGACGCGCACACCGTGGGGCGCCATCGCCAATGCCATGGCCTTGGTCATCTGCCGTACCGCGCCTTTGCTGGCGCCGTAGGCAAGCTGGTTGGACATGGCCAGCTCGGCGGTCATGGACGACAGCATGATGAGGCTGCCGCCCTGCCCTTGCCGCACCATCGCACGGGCGGCGCGCTGGGCGGTCAGGAAGGCGCCGCGCACATTGACGTTCAGGACGAAGTCGAGGTCGGCCAGTTCCAGGTCCAGGAATTCCGCCGCGCGGATGACGCCGGCGTTGCACACGCAGATGTCCAGGCCGCCGAATTCGGTTTCGCACAGGGCGACCATCCGGTCGACGTCGTCGGGCTGGGTGACGTCGCCGACCAATGCGCGAACTTCACCTTGTGTTGCGTTCACCGATTCGGTCAGGCGGTCGGCGTTGCGATCGACCATCACGACGTTGGCGCCTTCGGCCGCGTAGCGCCGGGCAATGGCCAGGCCGATGCCGCCGGCCGCACCGGTGACGAGCGCGGTCTTGTTTTCCAGCCTCATGCGGTAGCCCCTGTAGTTGCGATCGACAACCACCTCGTTGCCCGATGCATCGTTGCTGTCCTTATCGATCCAGTTGCTTTGATCATCGACTCAGACTCCGACATAGCGTTCGATCAGTTCCGGACGCGCGGCCAGTTCGGCCGACGTGCCGCGCCAGACGGTGGTGCCCTTGTCGAGGATGAAGTTGCTGTCCGACAGGCGCATCAATGCCTTGGTGTTTTTGTCGACCACGATCATGGTCAGGCCCTCGCTCTTCAACCTGGCGAGCACGCTCCAGATCTCGGCACGAACGATAGGCGCGAGTCCTTCGGTGGCTTCGTCCAGCACCAGCAGTTTGGGGTTCGTCATGAGGGCGCGGCCGATGGCCAGCATCTGCTGTTCGCCGCCCGACAGCTGCGTGCCCAGGTTGGACCGGCGTTCCTTCAGCCGCGGGAACAGTTCGTAGATCTTTTGCAGCGTCCATTGCGATGCGCTGCCGTCGTGCTTGGCGGTGGCGATCAGGTTTTCTTCGATGGTCAGCGTCGGGAAGATCTGGCGGCCTTCGGGCACCAGGGATATGCCCAGCCGGCCTACGCGGTACGGCGCCATCCCGTTCAAAGGCTGGTCGTTGAACCGGATGGTGCCTGCCGATGGACGCAGCAGGCCGAACAGGCAATTGATGACGGTGGTGCGGCCCATGCCGTTACGGCCAATCAGGCCGACGACATCGCCGCGCCCCACTTCCAGGTCCACGTCGAACAGGGCCTGGCAGCTGTCGTACTTGGCGGCAAGGTGTTGGATGGAAAGCATGCTGTCTCCTTGCGTCAGGCGTCTTCGTCGTCGCCAAGATAGGCGCGGCGCACATCGGGATGGTTGCGGATCTCGTCGATGCCGCCGGTCGCGACGATCTTGCCGTACACCAGCACACTGATGCGATCGGCCAGCGAGAACACCGCATGCATGTCGTGTTCGACCAGCAGGATCGTGTACTGCCCCTTGAGCGACCGCAGCAGCTCGATGGCGCCTGCGCCTTCGGCCGCACTCATGCCGGCCATGGGTTCGTCCAGCAACAGGATGTTCGGTTCGGCCGCCAGCGCCATGGCAATTTCGAGCTGGCGCCGTTGCCCGTACGCCAGGTTGGCCACGATGGTGTGTTCCACGTCACCCAGGCGACAACGCTCGATGATGGCGCGTGCCTTGGCCACCAGTTCGGCATCGCCCGACATCGGCTTCCAGATCGCAAAGCGCACGCCGCGCTTGCGCATGGCGGCGATGCAGACGTTCTCGCTCACGGTAAAGCTGTCGAAGATGGACGTGATCTGGTAGGAGCGCAGCAGGCCCAGGCTGACGCGCTGCTGGATCGGCTTGCCGGTGACGTCAGTGCTGCCAATGCGGATCTGGCCGCCGTCGGACCGCAATTCGCCCGTCAGCAGGTTGATCAGCGTCGTCTTGCCGGCGCCGTTCGGCCCGATGATGGCGTGCAGTTCGCCCGGTGCAATATCGAGCGACACACCATCGGTGGCCTTGAGTCCGCCGAAACGTTTGCTCAGGTCGGTGGTCTGCAATCCCAGCGCGCTCATGGCGTGTCTCCTGCAACGGGGGCCACGCCGGGTGCGCCGATAGGGGAAGCCGACGAAGCATTGCCTGGCGTTCCGACCGATGCGGCCGACACGGTGGCCGCGGGTTGACGGCCGGACACATCGGGCCGCTTGAAGCGCTTGACCCACGAGAAGCCATCCTTGCCGAGCAAGGCGATCAGCACGATGATCGGCCCCATCAGCAGCATCCAGTGCTGCGTGATGCCCTTGAAAATTTCTTCCAGGACCAGGAACACCACGGTGCCCAGGATGGGCCCCGTGACCAGGCCGATGCCACCGATCACGATCATGACGATCAGGTCGCCCGACATCTGCCACGACATGTAGCTGGGCGACGCGAACGCGGTCAGGTTGGCAAGCAGGAAACCCGAAATGCCGGTGATGACGCCCGAGAACACATACGCCAGCAACTGCACCCGAAACACCGAATACCCGAAGGCATTCACGCGGCGCGGGTTGATGTGCGTGGCGCGCAGCACCATGCCGAAGGGCGAGCGCTTGAAGCGCGCCATGACGATCGTCGTGACCAGCAACACTGCCCAGGCGGCCCAGTACACCTCGGTGCTGCCACTGAGTTCAAAACCGCTGAAGTTGCTCGGCGCGTTGATGTTCAGGCCGTCATCCCCGCCAAAGGTCGTCATGCTGACCATGAGGAAGTAGAACATCTGCGCAAAGGCGAGCGTGATCATGATGAAGCCGATGCCCGACGTGCGCAGGCACACGCTGCCCACGACCAGGGCTACCGCTGCACATACCAGTACGCACACGCCCAGCTGCGCCCAGCCGTTCGTCACGTCGTAGAAACCCAGGATGCCGACCGCATAGCACCCCAGGCCGATGAACAGCGCGTGGCCGAAACTGACCAGGCCTGCAAAACCGAGCACGACGTTCAGTGCGCTGGCGGCCAGCGCATACACCAGCACCCGCGCAAAAAAGGTCACGTAAAAGGGTTCGCCGATGGCATTGGCCACGAAGGGCACGGCGGCGAGGATTAGAAAGAGCACCGGTATCACCCAGGCCCCGAACTTGGATCGAGTCATCGAAAGCGTCCTTGCAAGGGATCAGCGGCGGGCGGCTGAAATGAGGCCGTTGGGGCGGAAGGCGAGTACCAGCGCCATGAGTACGTAGATCAGCATCGAGGCCAGGGCGGGCCCGACGGCGTTGGCGGCCGAGGGCAGCATCACCTTGCCGAGCATGGTGGGCAGGTAGGCGCGACCCAGCGTGTCGATGACGGCGATCACCATCGCGGCGACCAGGGCGCCACGGATGGATCCGATACCGCCCACCACGATCACGACCAGCGCCAGAATCAGCACCGGCTCGCCCATGCCCGACTGCACCGACAGGATGGGACCGGCCAGCGCGCCAGCCAGGCCGGCCAGGCCCGCGCCAAGCATGAACAGCGACTTCTTGAGGAGGTCCACGTTGGCGCCCAGCACGCTCACCATCGAGGCATTGCTGGCGCCGGCTCGCACCAGCATGCCGAACCGCGTCTTCTGAATCAGGAACCATGCACCCAGCGCAACCAGTACCCCGACCGCGATGATCAGGATCCGGTACACCGGGTACGGCGCGCCGAACACGGAAATCGCGCCGCCCAGGCTTTCGGGAATCGCCGCGTAGTACGGACGGTTGCCGAAGGTGACAATGGCCAGTTCGTTGAAGAACATCATCAGACCGAAGGTGGCCAGCACCTGGTACAGGTGGTCATAGCGGTACAGCGGCCGTGCGACCAGGTGTTCGAGCAGCAGGCCGACCAGCCCGCTCGAAATGATGGCCGCCGCGATGGCGAAGGTGAAGGAACCGCTGGCATTGAAGCTGGCGGCGCCAACGAAGGCGCCCACCATGTACAGCGACCCATGCGCGAGGTTGATGAAGTTCATGATGCCGAAGATCAGGGTCAGGCCTGACGACAACAGGAACAGCAGCACGCCGAGTTGCACCCCGTTGAGCAACTGCGACAGAAACAGCGAACTATTCATGGCTGGCTTCCGTGAGCGTTAGAAAGGCGGCGTCGAGACGGCTTGATCGGGCAGCGCCGATCACGGCTTGCATTCGTTCACGTAGGCGTCCTGATGGTCGGTAAAGACTTGCGCCAGTTGCTTGACGGCAAAGCTGTCGCCCTGCGGAACGATCTCGAACGCGTAGTAGTTCTGCACGGGCATGTTGTTCGTGTTGAAGCGGAACTTGCCACGCACGGTCGGGAAGCTGCCGCCCACGGACTTGACCGCGTCGGCAAACGCCTTCTTGTCGGACACCTTGCCGTTCAACTTGCGCACGGCGGCGTCCAGCAGATAGGCCGCGTCATAACCGTTCACCGCGTATTCGGACGGCGTGCGCTGATACTTGGCCTTGAAGCCGTCAACGAATTTCTTGTTCTGCGGATTGTCCAGCACGGTGGCCCAGGGCGAGCCATAGATGGCGCCGATGGCCGAGTTCTTCATGGCGGCCAGGGTATTGGCTTCGATCAGGCTGTCGGAAAAGAACGGCAGCTTGCCCATCAGGCCTGCCTGGCTCAGCTGCCGCACCACGTTCACGCCGATGGCGCCGGTGTAGAACGCAAACAGCGCATCGGGTTTGGCCGTCGTGAGCTGAGAGATCTCGGCCGAATAATCGAGCTGCCCGAGCGGGGTGTAGACCTCGTTGGCGACCGGGCCGTTGTAGTAACGCTTGAAGCCCGCCAGCTTGTCCTTGCCCGCCTGGTAGTTGGACGACATCAGGTAGACGTTCTTGTAGCCCTTGTCCTTGACGTACTGGCCCATGGCTTCAGACATGCCGTCGTTCTGCCAGCCCATCACGAACAGGTTGGGCATGCACAGTTTGCCGGCGATCGGCGCCGGGCCGGCCACGGTCGAAATCGCGACCACACCGGATTCCTTGATGCGGCGCGTCTGCGCCATCAGGATGTTGGAATACCCGAGACCCACCACCGCGTCGACCTTGTCGCGTTCCAGGAATTTCTGCAGGATCTGCGAGCCGACGTCGGGCTTGAGCTGGTCGTCTTCATTGACAACGCTGACTTTCTGGTCGCCGAACTTGCCGCCCAGCTGTTCAACCGCAAGCATGAAGCCGTCGTACTGGTCCTGGCCCTGGGCCGCCTGCGGGCCGGACATCACGGCCGAAAATCCGATCTTGATGTCAGCCTGTGCCGATGCTGCGGCCAGCAGCAAGCCGGCCATCACCAAAGCCTTGGTGGTGGTTGTCATGGTGTGTCTCCGTTTGTGTTGTTATGGTTTTTTTTGCGGGTCCGCGCGTCAGCGGCCCAAGGCTTTTGCCGTCTTGCCGGCAATGCCGAAATGCGTCTTGGGTATTTCGATGAGCGTGATGCGCACCGACTCGCGCGGCGCGCCGATCGATGTGTGCGCCGCCTCGGTCAGTGCTTCGATCAATGCCGCGCACTGTTCGTCAGTGCGGCCTTCCATCAGTTGGACCTGGATCAGGGGCATGCGGTGCTCCTAGCGAAACAAAGTATGGCGACAGGGGTGCTGCGACAGGAACTGCGGCGAAGAAAAACGCGGCGTCGTCACGACCGCCGCGTGGTCATCAGAGCTTGATGCAGACGTTGCGCAATTCGGTGTAGAACTCGAGCGAATGCACGCCGCCTTCGCGGCCGATGCCGGACTGCTTGGCGCCGCCAAACGACGTGCGCAGGTCGCGCAGGAACCAGGAGTTCACCCAGCAGATGCCGACTTCCAGCGCGCGGCCCATGCGGTGCGCGACGCTGACGTCTTGCGTCCACACGGTGGCGGCCAGGCCGTACGGCGTGGCGTTGGCCATGTTGACCACTTCTTCTTCGGTGTCGAAGGGGCTGATGTGGCAGCACGGGCCAAAGATTTCTTCGCGAATCACCGACGCCGTCTGTGGCAGGCCGGTCCAGATGGTGGGCTGCACCCAGGCGCCTTCCGACAGGCGGCCGGTCATGGTCGGCACACCGCCGCCGGTCACGATGGTCGCGCCTTCGGCACGCGCCTTGTCGTAGTAGCTCAGCACCTTGCGGCGATGTTCTTGCGACACCAGCGGACCGAAGTTGGTGCTGTGGTCGTTGGGGTCGCCCAGCTTGAAGCCTTCGGCGCGTTGCTTGAGGGCGGCCACGAATTTTTCAAAGATCGGGCGCTGCACGTAGACGCGTTCGGTGCCCAGGCAGACTTGACCGCTGTTCTCGAACGTGGAACGGGCGATGCCGGCCACGGCCTTGTCGAAATCGCAATCGGCGAAGACGATGCCGGCGTTCTTGCCGCCCAGTTCGAACGACACCGGACGCACACCCGTGGCGGCCGCGCGCATGATCGCTTCGCCCGTGCGGGTTTCACCGGTAAAGGTGATGCCATCGACGCCAGGATGCGTCGTCAGGAATTCGCCTGCCGAATCCGGCCCGAAGCCGTGGACCACGTTGTAGACACCGGCCGGCACGCCGACATCATTCATGACCCTGCCCAGCAGCGTGGCGGTGGCCGGGGTTTCTTCGGACGGCTTGACCACGACGGTGTTGCCGGTGGCAAGCGCGGGGCCGACCTTCCAGGTCATCAACAGCAGCGGCAGGTTCCATGGGCAGACCACGCCGATCACGCCGCGTGGCGCACGCACCGCATAGTTGATGGCATGACCGCCGTCGGGCGTGTCCATGCCGAAGCTTTCGGTTGGCACGTTGCGGATCAGGTCGGCAAAGACCTTGAAGTTGGCCGCGCCGCGCGGAATGTCGACGTGGCTGGCCAGCCCGTGCGGCTTGCCGGTGTCGGCCATTTCGGCCGCCAGGAATTCGTCGAAGTTGGCGTTGATGCCGTCGGCAATGGCGTGCAGCAGCTCGACCCGGTCTTCGACCTTGAGCTTGCCCCACGGGCCCTTCAGTGCGGCGCGGGCAGCGTCGACCGCCGCCCCGACTTCGGCCTTGCCGGCTTCGTGCACCATGCCGATCAGGCTGTTGTCGACCGGGTTGCGGTTCTCGAATGTCTTGCCTGTCGACACCCATTCGCCGTTGATGAAGTTCCTGAAATCGCTCATTGCCTTGCTCACTCCAAAATTAGATGACCTCTGCGAATTCCGGATCGCCGGCGCACAGGTATTCCCACATTCGTTCAAAGATCCGTCCGGCGCGCGTGGCTCGCTGCGCGCACTGGTCCGGGGTCAATCCAGGCGCGTCCGCCAGGCCGGCGGCGCGCAATTGCAGTTCGATGCGCGCGGCGTCTTCCAGATACCAGGTCAGCACCACGGCTTCCTCGATGGAAGCCGCCGCGATCACGGTGCCGTTACCCTGCATGACCACGGCCGGACCGGCGCCCAGGGTGCTTGCCACGCCCGCGGCCTGGGCCTCGGTGCGGATCAGCTGCGGGTCCTGCCACAGCGGCACGCCGGGTGAAAAGTACGATCCCATGCCATGGCGCGGCGACGGCGTGATGCCCGCTGCCGACAGCGTCATGACGTCGCGCGGCATGCTGCGGATCACCGACTGCACGTCGGGGCGCCGCTGGTAGATCTGCTGATGGATACGCACTTCGCCCAGGACGCCCTCGGGCAGTTCGCCGTTGACCGGAACGACCACGCCGTCTTCGGTCGGGTCGATCAGGCCCATGGGCCGGGCCGCGCATACCAGAAAGGAATCGGCATCCAGCCGCAGGCTGCAATGGCCGTAGGCATGCACCAGGCCCGCACGGGACAGGGCCCTGGCCGCGGCGCGCACCAGGCTCTGGTGGCGGGCGGTCGGGACGGCGGCCGCTTCAGGGCCTACCGCATCGGCCTGGAAGTCGGTCATGTCTTGAATTCCGGAATATCGGGACGCGAGCCCCACATGCAGAACGACGACGGCACCATCGGGAAATCACGAGGGCGATATGTTTTTTCGTCTTCCTCGGTGATCATGCGTACGCCCGTCGAGTATTCGTAGACCATGCCGTCCGGGCCTTCGAAATACAGGAACATGGCGCCCGACGTGGGGTGGCGGCCGGGCCCGAACTTGATCGGAATATTCCGCTCGCGCAGGATGTAATACGCGCGCATGACGTCGTCGATGCTTTCGACCTGGTGATTGATGTGCTGCACGCCCGGAAAGCTGGACGGAAACAGCGCGATCTTGTGATGCACGTCGTCGATCCGCAGCAAGGCCGCTTCGCCGATGCGATCGCTGACCTTGGCGCCGAGCAGGGTCGTCCAGAATGCCTCGTCACGGCGACCGTCCAGCGTCCGCAGGCCGATGTGGCTGAAGCCGGTGATGCCGGCATCCCGTGAGCCGAAGAAACGGCGGCCGCTGTGATGCGGCGCAAACACCAGTTCGATCCGGTTGCCCGACAGGTCGTTGAACCGGATGAAGTCGCGCGCGTGACGCTGCTCGGCTTCTTCTGCCGTGCCGCGCACCGCCCGCACACCGGCGTTTTCCAGCGTCTGCAGGGCGTCGTCCAGTTCCTTGGCGGTGTCGACTTCGAACGCCGCGGTGTGGTCCCGCGCGTCGCCATCAAAGTAGACCAGCGTGTGGTCGCGGCTGTCGGACCGCAGGTAAACGGTCTTGCTGGACCGCTCGGCTACTTCAAGCCCGAGAACGTCGGTGGCGTATTTGACCGAGGCATCCAGGTCGGGGGTACCGAGCCGGACGTAGCGGATATCGTGCAAATGAATCACTGCCTGTCTCCTGACACGCGGGCCATCGCTCGCTGTTCACTGCGCTTTTTTATAAGATAGACGCCGCGAATATCGAAGTCAAAGCGTTTTATCGAGATTTTCTGGTTTTCCCTATATTCGGTTCGAAGACCCGAAAGTCCTCTACACTTCCGCTTGTCGACCTTGCCTTGCGATGCTCACGCATCGTCCCGTTCCATGCCGGACATCTCCGCCGCCCTGCCCCCCCTGGCGCACGCCGCCGCCCCCACGACATTGGTCGGGTCGGCCTACGCAAGCCTGCGCCGCGACATCATTGAAGGCCGCTTGCCGCCCGGCTCGCGCCTGCGGGTCGAACACTTGAAGGATTCGTATGGCGTGGGCGCCGGCACTCTGCGGGAGGCCCTGGCCCTGCTGGTATCGGACGCGCTGGTGATCGTGCATGGGCAGCGGGGCTTTCACGTCACCCCGATTTCACTGGACGACTTCCTGGATATCACCCGCAACCGCATGCTGATGGAAAGCGAAGCGCTGCGCCAGTCGATTGCCGTGGGCGACGACGTCTGGGAAAGCCGGGTGATCGCGGCCTTTCATCGCCTGCGACGAGCGGAAGAACGGCTGGCCGTGGACCGGCCCGGCCGCTTCAACGAGTGGGAAGAGCGCAACCGCGAATTTCACCAGGCGCTGATCAGCGCCTGCAACTCACGGTGGATGCATCACTTTCTGGGAATTCTGTACCAGCAGGCCGAGCGCTACCGGCGCCTGACCATCGTGCGCGACCCGATTCCACGCGATCTGCACGACGAGCACCAGGGGATCCTGGATGCCACGCTGGCGCGCGATGCGGACCTGGCGTCGCGGCTGCTGCGCGAGCACATCGGCACCACGTATGAGGCGGTCAAGCACCTGCCGGCACACCTGTTCGACGGGTCGACGCCCTCTCCCCAGCCGATGTCCCTGCACGAAGCGCCGGCGCCTTATGCCGACGCTCCCCAGGTGGGATCGTCACGCACGGTCGACGCGGATCTCACGCAAGACCGCTGATCGCAGACGAAAAAAAACCGCGCTCCCGAAAAGGACCGCGGTTCTTTCATTTAGCGCTGGCGGCTTACAGATCCAGCACCAGGCTCTTGCCCTTGCACCCGGACACGCAGACCATCATGGTCTTGTTCGATGCGCGTTCGCGTTCGGTCAGCACCGAATCGCGATGCTCGGGTTCGCCTTCGATCACCGACGTTTCGCAGGCGCCGCAGACGCCTTCACGGCAGCTGTAGTCGCAATCCACGCCCGCATCCAGCAGCGCGTCCAGCAGCGACTTGCCTGCCGGGATGTCCAGCGTCTTCTTGCTGCGCTTGAGCTCGACACGGTAGGCAGAGTCCTGCACCGCTTCGACTTCGCCCGCCGCCGCGAACCGCTCGACATGGACGTTGGGAAAGTTCAGTTCCGCACAGGCGGCTTCGAACGCGTTCAGCATCGGCGTCGGGCCGCAGCAGTAGAAGTGCGTGTCGGCCGAATGCTGCGCCAGGAAGCCCTTCAGGTCAGGCGGGCCGCCCTTGTCTTCGTCGAAGTGCGTGGTGACCATGGCTTCATGACCCAGCAGTTCTTCCGAAAACGCCGCTTCGGACTTGGACCGCGCACAGTACAGCATCTCGACCGGCTTGCCCAAGTCGCGCAGGCGGTTGAACATGCAGTAGATAGGCGTGACGCCAATCCCGCCCGCGACCAGCACCGACTTGGGCGCGATCTCGTCCAGCTTGAAGTTGTTGCGCGGCAGCGAGACCTTGATGATCGTGCCGACACGCAGATTCTCGTGGACGAACTTCGAGCCACCGCGGCTGTTCTTGTCGTTCAGCACGCCCACCACATAGCGGTTCCGTTCGTTCGGCGAATTCCACAGCGAATAGCTGCGGACCAGACCATTGTCCAGATGCAGGTCGATGTGCGAACCGGCTTCGAACGGGGGCAATTCGCCGCCTTCGGCAGCACGAAATTCGATGCTGATGATGCCTTTGGCTTCGTGGCGGATGGTGTGGATCAGGACCGGAATGAGTGAGCTGGTATTCATGGACGGATATCTGGAAGCGTTAGGCGCTCGCGCGCAGGGCGTAATCGAGGCTGGCAAATGCGTCGATTTCCACGGTCAGGCTGGGAAAAACGAGTGCGTTCACCCCGACCAAAGTAGAACAAGGATACGGCACCTGGAAAAATTCTTTCCGGGCCCGTCCGACTTCGTCCTTGTCCTGGATGTCGGTGACGTAAATGACCAGTTTATAAATATTTTCGACCGTACCGCCAGCGGCTTCGACCAACGCCCGTATTTTGTTCAGGATCACCCGTGTCTGCTCGTAGGTGCCGAGCGGGGCGTCGACCGTCGATTCGGGGTTCGCGGTCACGCCGGACAACGAGATCTCGTTGCCCCGCACCAGGCAATTGGACCACGTCATCGTGTCGCGTTCGGGCAGCGACGAAGCGATGACGCGGCGGACCGGTGCGGGGGTGCTCATGCCGCCTTGTCTTGCAGCTGCTCGAGCTGGGCCGAGGCCAGCTTGCGCATATGACGGCGCAGCCGCACGATGCCGATGTCATGCTGGTACAGGTTCTCGCGCGTATTGGCGTCAGGTTCCATTTCTTCCAGCATCACACGGTCCTGCTCCAGCACGGCCCAGTGCCGCGCTTCCAGACGGTTCTGGTACAGGAAACGCCAGGCATCGCGCTGCCAGCCCTGCACGCGGCGCACGCGCCAGTGGAACACGGCCGACAGCTTTTCGTTGATCGGCGTGTAGATGCCGACGATGCCGAAGCTGCCGCCCGGGCCGCCCGACTTCGGATACGGGATTTCGAGCAGCATGTAATGGATGCCGGTGTCGGCCCATTCGGTCCAGTCGAAGTTCATGTTGCGCTGGCCCTTCTTTTCGAAGATGAAGCCAGTGGGCGTGTCGCGCACGCCAAATTCCGCAACGGTCGAGCCTTCGGCCATCGAGTGCGACTGCTTGTGCAGATAGGTCCCGTGCATCGGGTCCATCACGTTGTCGATCACGTAGCGGTAGTCGCCCTTCCACTCGGTGTAGCAGAGGAAGTTGGACCAGGTCGCGTCATCGGTCAGCTGTTCCGGCAGGTTCAGCGGCGGCGGGGTCTCAATCTGTTCGCTGCTGTTGTACAGGAAGATCGCGCCGGCCACTTCCTTCAGGTGGAAGTACCGTGCGGCGCGTTTGCCTTCCAGGCTGCAACCCGGGCTGCCGGGCACGCTGGTGACCACGCCGTCCTTGCGGATCTGCACGCCATGGTAGCCGCAGGCGATCCGGTCGCCCATCGGGATACCTTGCGACAGCGGTGCGCCGCGGTGCGGGCAGTGGTCTTCCAGCGCGTACGGCGTGCCGTCGGCATCGCGCCAGATGGCGAATTTCTGGCCGAGGCGGCGCAGCGAAATCGGCTTGTCGGTCACGAAGTCCGATGGGCAGATCGGGTACCAGAGGTCTTTCAGGCCGACGGCCAACAGGTCATCAGGGGTTTGGTATTTGGTGCTCATTGCCATGCTCCTGCGTTAGTTGGCGAGCCGCGCCAGCTCTTTGGTGAGGATCTCCTCGGTCCACGGACGCGCGTCCATGCCCGGAGGGCCATAGTTGTTCAGGTATTCGACCAGGCCGGACAGTTCATGCACGCCGCTGCTGAACGCGCGTTCGAGCGAGTCGCCCAGCAGGTTCTCGTAGGCCGTCGGCTCGCGCTTGCGGGCCTGATGGGGTTCCAGATAACGATCTTGCATCATTTACCTCCATTTCTCACCCGCTCGCGAATGCGTTCGCGAACCGGGACAAAGTCATACGTTGGAAAACACTCGGTGCGGAACACGCCCCAGGCGGACCGTTCCAGTTCGACGTTCACCAGCGGCAGCAGGTGCGCGGGAACGTCGAGCGTCACGATCTGGCCGAACCCCATGGCCACCGTCCACGACACCACTTTCACGCCTTCTGGCGGAAAGCGCTCCCACCAGTCGGCGTCCTTCAGCCTGGTCTGGACGGCGTCGAGGTTGTTCGACTGATCGTGCTTGAGCAGCACGGTCAGCAGAATGTTCGGCGACGGCACGGCGGCCGGGGCGGCGTCGGGTGGGTTCATCATCGGGCTCGGGTCGGCCATCAACGCTTGTCGGTCAGGAACTTGCCGTCCGGACCCTTGGTGCCGACCTGGCGGCGCGTGTGGCCGTCCAGGCCGCCGTCGATCGCCCATTCGGCGAACACGGTCGGGCCCGGCTCGAATTCACGGGCTTCCCATTCGGCGTCCAGGTAGTCGTCATCGGCGTAGTACTCGATCAGGCCGCCGGCCGGCGACTTGAAGTACCAGAAATAGGCCGACGAAATCGGGTGGCGGCCGGGGCCCAGCTGCGTTTCCCAACCCAGGCGCGACATGGCCATGCCGCCGCCGAACACCTCGTGGATGTCGCGCACGGCGAAGGCCACGTGGTTCAGGCCCGGCTTGCCGTGCGGCGGCTGCAGCAGGAAGATGTCGTGGTGACCGCCTTCGGGCGCGCAGCGCAGGAACGCGCCCTTGTTGGGGTAGCGGTCGGAGGCCACGAACCCGAAGTTGTCGGTGTAGAACTTCTCGACGGCGTTCACGTCCTTCACGAAGAAGACCACGTGGCCCACTTCGATCGGGGTCGCGCGTTCATAGATCGGGCTGCGCTGGTTGCGGCGCGACTTGTCGGTCCAGGTGTTCATGCCCGCGACTTCCATTTCGACGTCGATCTTGCGCGTCTTCTGGAAGCGGACGGCCAGGCCGTTGGGGTCCGTGCAGCCGATGCGGCCGGCGTTGTCGTTCACGTAGCCCGGCAGGTTCTTCACGATCTCGGTAAAGCGCGCGATGACTTCGTCGCTCGACACGCCCCACACCACTTCGCGCAGCGTCGGGCCGTCTTCGATCCCGGCCGGCAGGCCCGGAAAGTCGGTCGTCTTGGCGATCACGCGGCAACGGTTCATGGTTTCGAACACCAGCGACTTGTCGGTCTCCTCGACCAGGGTCATGCCCCAGTCGGCGAAGAACTTCTTGCAGGTCGCCAGATCGTCCACGCCGTAGGTGATCTCGTCAATGCCCAGTACATCCATGTTGCTCTCCTGATGCGCCATCTCAGTTTGCCCAGCCCAGCGGTTGCTCATTGGTGCCCCAATACATGGCCTTCTGCTCCATGTATTGCAAGATGCCGAGCCGGCCTTTTTCGCGGCCAAGGCCACTGTCGCGCCAGCCGCCGAACGGGGTCGAAATGGAAAACTGCTTGTAGGTGTTGATCCAGACGGTGCCTGCCTGGACTTCCCGGCCAATCTTCCAGGCCTTCTTGAAGTCGCGGGTCCAGATGCCGGCGGCCAGCGCGTACACGCTGTCGTTGGCCTGCTCGATCAGATCGCGTTCATTGCTGAAGGGCATGGCGACCAGTACCGGGCCAAAGATTTCTTCCTGGCACGTGCGGTTCTGGTTGTTCAGGCCTTCGATGATGGTAGGACGATAGAAGTAGCCGTTTTCGTGCCCGGCCACCGACGGACGCTCGCCGCCGGTGCGGATCTGGCCGCCTTCGCTCACGCCCAGCGCCACGTATTGCTCGATCGATTCGCGGTGCTTGGCGGTGATCAGCGGCCCCATCTGGGTCTTTTCGTCGGCCGGATCCCCCACGCGCAGGCGGGCAGCGCCGGCTGCCAGGCGGTCCAGCACTTCGTCATAGATGCTGGCGTCGACGAACAGGCGCGAACCGGCAATGCAGGACTCGCCCGACGAACTGAAGATGCCGTACAGGATGCCGTTGACGGCATGGTCCAGGTCGGCGTCCTTGAACACCATGGTTGGCGACTTGCCGCCCAGTTCCATCGACACCGGCATCATCTTGTCGGCTGCGATGTGCGCAATGTGCTTGCCGGTGGTGGTGCCACCGGTAAACGATACGCGCTTGACCAGCGGATGCTTGGTGATTGCGTCGCCCAGCACCGAGCCCTTGCCCGGCAATACGCTGATCAGGCCCTTGGGCACGCCGGCGGCTTCGCAGATTTTTGCCAGTTCCAGCGCGGCCAGCGGCGTGATTTCGGCAGGCTTGACCACGACGGCGTTGCCAGCGGCCAGCGCCGGCGCCATCTTCTGGGCTTCGCTCGCGATCGGCGAGTTCCACGGGGTAATGGCCGCGACGACGCCCATCGGCTCGTACACGCTCATGGTGACGAAGTCACCGCGTGACGGCGTAATCGTTTCTTCCAGGGTCTCGCAGGCAGCGGCAAAAAACTGGAAGGTGCCGGCGGCGCTGGCCACCAGGCCACGCGTTTCGCTGATCGGCTTGCCGTTGTCCAGGCGCTGCATTTGCGCCAGTTCTTCGGAACGCTCGCGTATCAGTTGCGCGACGCGATACAGCACGGCAGCGCGTTCATGCGGCTTCTTCTGGGCCCAGCCGCTTTCGCGGAAGGCCTTGTGCGCGCCCTGGATCGCTTCTTCAACGTCGTCCAGGCTGGCGGCGTTCAACCAGGCATGCGGCTCGCCGGTGGCCGGATACAGGGTGGCGTAACGGTCGCCGCCGCCCAGCCGCCACTCGCCGGCGATACAGATCGGAAGGGTTTTCTCGTTGCTCATGGCTTACGCCTTTGCCTTGTCGGCAGGAACTTTGGACGGCGGACCGGCGAACGTGGCCTTGAAGCCCCCCACCGACAGCATGTCGATTTCGATCAGGAACGGGCCTTCGGTGTTGAAGCCCTGTTCGAGCGCGGCGTCCAGGTCGGCCAGGTCGCTGACGCGGGTGTGCGGCAGGTTGATCGACTGCGACAGCAGTGCGTAGTCAGGGGTATGCAGCTGCACATAGTGCTTGCGGCCACCATACACGGCGTCCTGGATGTTCTTGATCACGCCATAGGCCTGGTCGTTCATCAGGATCATGACCACGTCGGCCTCTTCCTGCACCGCGGTGGCGAGTTCGCCCAGGTTCAGGATGAAACCGCCGTCACCGGCCAGCATGACCGTCTTGTTGCCCGAAGTGACCGCCGAGCCGATGGCTGCGCCGATCCCCATGGCCAGACCTTGCCCGATGCCGCCGCCCAGGGCATGCACGCCGGCTTTCGGATCGGCCAGGTTGGGCAGGCGGTTGCCCCACATGCTGTTCGACAGGGTCACGTCGCGCACCCAGTTGAAGTCGGTGCCTTCGCAGTCGGTATCAATGCGGGCCTGCAGCTTGTCGATCAGCGCGGCGTAGGGGCCGACGTCGTCCATCAGTTGCTTGACCGAATCCTGGCGCGCGCGCTGCACGTCGTCGGCCATCTTGCCGTCGACGTTGAGCTTGCCTTCCAGACGGTCGGCCAGGCCCTTCAGTGCCAGGGTGGCGTCGCCCGTCACGAAATAGTCGCTGCGGTAGCCGCGGCCGTCGGCCTGCGGATCCGCGTCGATGCGGTACAGCGTCTTGGGCAGCTTCAGGGCGTACTTGAGCGTTTCGTTGCTGCGCAGGCGCGAGCCCACGACCAGCATGGCGTCGGCGGTCTGGTACAGCGCTTCGACCGGCTTCGACGCCGTAAAGGAACCGATGATGGCCGGATCGTTTTCCGGCAGGACGCCGCGGCCCTGCGTGGTGGTCACGACGCCAAAGCCCAGCCGGGCCAGACGGCGCACCTGCTCGCCGGCCTGGCGTGCACCACCGCCCAGCCACAGCAGTGGACGGGTCGCCTTGGACAGGCGGTCGGCCAGCTCGTCCAGCGCAGCGTCGGACGGTACGGCGCTGACGATGGGCAGCGGGTTCATGTCGGCAGGCAAGTCGATCAGGGCCTGCTGCACGTCGATCGGGATCTCGATGCTGACGGGGCCGGTCGGCGCGGTCATGGCGATCTGCACGGCGCGCTTCAGGACACCGATCGCGGTTTCCGGCGTGCGGATGCGGAAGGCGGCCTTGGAGACGGCGTTCAGCATGTCCAGCTGGTTGTGCGCTTCGTGGATGAACCCCAGGTTCTGGTCCAGGTAAGGGCTGTCGATCTGGCCGGTCAGGTGCAGCAGCGGCGTGCCGGCGGTCAGCGCTTCGACCATCGCGCCCGAGGCGTTGCCGGCAGCGGTGCCGGTGCTGGTGACGGTAACGCCCAGGCCACCGACCGTGCGCGCATAGGCGTCGGCCATGTTGGTCGCGCCGGCTTCGCCGCGCGCCATCACGAAGCGGATGTTGCCACGTTCACCAAAGGCATCCAGGATCGGCATGTTGTGGATCGAGATGACACCGAAGGCCGCCTTGACACCACAGTTTTCGAGAAAGGCGGCAATCGCTGCGCCCACGGTAATTTTGTTGGTATCAGGCATGACGGCAGACCCCTCCGGAAACATCGATATGGCTGCCCGTCGTATAGGACGACAAGGGCGTGGCTAGGAAAAAGATGGCGCGTGCAGGTTCCTCGGGGCGGCCCAGGCGGCCCAGCGGAATCTGCTTTTCGTTGGCAATGCCGGCGGTCCACGCTTCCCACGACAGGGACTTGTCGGAGCGGTTCTCGTAGCGGCGGCGCCATTGGCCCGACTCGACCAGGCCGAGCAGGATGCCGTTGACGCGGATGTGTTTGGCGCTCAGCTCGAATGCCAGCGAGCGCACCAGGTTGTGGATGCCGGCGCGGGCGGCCGACGTGGCGACCATGTGCGGCTCGGGCTGGATCGCCAGCAGCGAGTTGACGCACACGATGGCGGCATTGTCCGACTGCTCGAGTTGCGGAATGAAGGCACGGGTCGGGTTGATGACCGAGAAGAATTTCAGCTGCATTTCTTCGAGCCAGGCGGCGTTTTCCGTGCTTTCGAACGTCGACACGCGGCCCTGTCCGGCGTTGTTCACCAGGATGTCGGCCTTGCCCAGGTTCTGCTCGACCGCGGCGGCAAACGCCTGCACCTGCTCGGGCACCAGCACGTCGCAGCGATCGGCAAAGATCGTGGCACCGGGATACTTTGCCAGCAGGCCTTCGCGCGCAGTGCGCAGCTTGGCCTCGTCGCGGCCACAGAAAGCGACGGCGGCGCCGGCTTCCAGCAGCAGGTCGACGGTGGCAAGGCCGATCCCGGAAGTGCCGCCGGTCACGACGGCGACGTTGCCTTGAAGGTTGTACATGGTCATTGAGCGGTCGTTCCGTTGAAAGAAGAGGGACGGCGGGACGAAGGAGACTCCAAGTCCGCGCCGGCGTCGGCGGCAAGCCGTGCCGACAGATCGCTGGCGGCCCGGTGCGCGCGCTGGACCAGCACCCGCAGCGCATCGGCATCGATTCGCGGCTGCGGAATGGTCACCCCCAGCGCGGCGACGATCTGGCCGTTGCCATCGCGAACGGCGGCGGCAACCGTGGAAATACCGGGTTCGAAGAAGCCTTCCGAATACACATGGCCGCGTGCGCGGTCCAGTTCGAGCATGGCCGCCAGCGCGTCGACCGAGGTCGGCGTGGACGGGGAATGGGCAGCCAGCGTCGGCTGCGGAAACACCTTGCGCAAGGCTTCCCTATCCATGTCCTGCAGCAGCACCCGGCCCAGCGCGGTGGCGTGGGCAGGAAGGCGCGTGCCGACGTTGACGGAGCTGGCCAGGGGCCGCTCGGACGCCACCTTGGCGACATAGACAATATGCGCGCCATCGCGCACCACCAGATGACAGGAATAGTCGCACTCGTTGCGCAGCGCTTCAAGCACCGGCAGGCCGTGCTGGGTCAATGCAAGTGAAGACAGGTATTCGAATCCCAGACGGAGCACCGACATGCCCAGCCCGAATTCCCGGCGGCTGTCGGTGCGTGCGACAAAACCCAGATGTTCAAGGGTAGACAAGAGCCGGAACACGGTAGTTCGCGGTACCTGCAGGCGGCGCGCGAGTTCAGGAGCGGTCAGGTTGACGTCGCCCTTGCCCACTTCGCACAGGACGCGCAGGCCCCGTTCCAGGCCTGGAACCAGATACTTGTCCTGCGCGTCGGGGCGGGGCATGTTCACGGAAGGGGGAGTGCTGTCAGCCAAACGTTTCGGGAAGTCGTTTTTGTTTCGTATATGAACCAGCGGCCCATATATGGAACACGGAACAGATAGTAGCGTGCATGCACCCCCAATGCGACTAGGGTAAACCCTTGCAGCACGGATTGCATGGCCCACGCTGTTGTGGTGTTGATGGAACAACATATAAATCTCTCCTCTTCCCCAGACGAAACGGCCTTTTGCAACGAAAAACGGCGGCCTGGAAGGCCGCCGCTCAGACACCGAGGTATGCAGGTTCGGACTGTGTCGCGCCGAGTTGACCGCCCGGCGGTGTATCAAGGCAGATCGAACACCAGCACTTCGGCGCCCGTGCCGTTTGCAATCGCCACTTCCGGCTCGCCTTCCAGCGCGACCGCATCCCCTGCGTTCAGCGCTTTACCGTTCACCGTGGCCTGGCCCTGGGCCACATGCACCCATGCCTTGCGACCGGCAGCCAGGGGCAGCGTCGCGCGCTCGTCACCATCGAACAGGCCCGCAAACAGGCGAGCGTCCTGGCGAATCCCGACCGACCCGTCCGCTGCGTCCGGCGAGGCTACCAGCCGCAAGCGGCCGCGCTTGTCTTCGGCCGAAAAATTCTTTTCTTCATAGGCGGGCTCGCCGTCGACCTCATTCGGCTCGATCCAGATCTGCAGCAGATGCGTGGCGTGTGCCGTATCCGGATTGAATTCCGAGTGCTGCACGCCGGTGCCCGCACTCATGCGCTGCACGTCGCCCGGGCGGATGGTGGACCCATTGCCCATGCTGTCCTTGTGGGCCACGGCGCCGTCCAGCACATAGGTAATGATTTCCATGTTGCGGTGACCGTGGGTGCCGAAGCCGCGGCCGGCGGCGATGATGTCGTCGTTGATCACACGCAGCGGCCCGAAGCCCATGTGGGACGGATCGTAGTAGCCCGCGAACGAAAACGTGTGGGCGCTCTTGAGCCAGCCGTGGTTGGCCTGACCGCGTTCTTCACTGCGACGAAGGGTGATCATGATGCAAAGCTCCAGTTGCTGCGCCCCGGTCACTGCCGTTGCGCGCTTGACGATGGATCCATTGTGGGCGCCGGGCGTGGACGGCGGTGCCGTATGATTTGACGGAACCATTCAATAAATTTGAACGAGTGCCATGCAGTCCTTGACGCCAGAATCCCTGCAGATGATCGACGCGATCGCCCGCCACGGCAGTTTTGCCAAGGCTGCGCGCGAACTGGGCAAAGTGCCCTCCGCCGTGACCTATTCGGTCCGTCGCCTGGAAGACGACCTTGATGTCCTGCTGTTCGACCGTTCGGGTCACCGCGCACAACTGACGCGCGCCGGGACCGAACTGCTGCGCGAAGGCCGCCACTTGCTCAATGCCTTCGATGCCCTGGCCCACCGGGTCAAACGTATCGCCACCGGGTGGGAGGTGGAGCTGCGCATCGCGGTCAACGCCATCCTGTGTGAAGACCCGCTGTTCGACCTGGTGGAAGACTTCCATGCCCTGGGCACCGGCACACGGCTGCGCTTTTCCACCGAAGTGCTGCAGGGCAACTGGGACGCCCTGCTCAGCGGGCGGGCAGACCTTGCCATCGGCACCGATGCGGATGGCGCCCCGGCAGAGGGCTTTCATTCGCGCGTGATCGGGCAAATGCCGTTCGTGTTCTGCATGGCGCCCCATCATCCGCTGGCCACCATGGACCAACCGCTGGACCCGGCCCTGATCGAACGTCACACGGCCGTGGCCGTCGCCGACACATCCCGCCGGCTGCCCGTTACGTCCAAGGGACTGCTGTCGGTACAGCACACGCTGACGGTGTCTACCCTGCAGGCCAAGCTGCAGGCGCAGCTGCGCGGACTGGGATGTGGCTACCTGCCGGAGCCCATGGCCGCGCCCTATCTGTCGCAAGGCCGGCTGGTAGCGCGCACGGTGGACGGCGTGCCCCTGAACGAACGCGTGCTGTACGCCTGGCGCGCCCCAGCGGAAGGCCTGGCCTTGCAGTGGTTCCTGCAACGGCTCGAATCGCCCCGGTTGCGAGCGGCCTTGCTGATGCCGCTGCATGCGCAGGGGCCGGCCCGCGAGGTGCTGCCGTGACCCGCCGCCCCTACGTCGGACGTTTTGCGCCCAGCCCGAGCGGCCCGCTACATCAGGGATCCCTGGTGGCCGCCCTGGCCAGCTACCTGGACGCGCGCGCGCACGGCGGGCAATGGCTGCTACGCATGGAAGACCTGGACACGCCACGCGTGGTGCCGGGCGCAGCCGACCGCATCTGCCAGCAGTTGCAGGGCTACGGCCTGCACTGGGACGGCCCCGTCATGGTCCAGTCCGCGCGCGACACCGTATATCGTGACGCCTTTGACGGCCTGATCCGCGAAGGCCACATCTATGGCTGCGGTTGCACCCGCAAGGAAATCGCCGATTCGGTGCTGCGGCGCGACGGCCACCTGCCCGAGGGTGAGATCCCCTACCCCGGCACGTGCGCCCACGGCCTGCCGCCGGGCCGTCATGCCAGGGCCTGGCGGGTGCGCGTGCCCCCGGGGGTGGTCCGGTTGGACGATCGCTGGGTCGGCCCGCAAGCGCAGGACGTGGCGGCCGAGGTGGGCGATTTCGTCCTGCTGCGGGCCGACGGACTGTGGGCCTATCAATTGGCCGTGGTGGTGGATGATGCCGCGCAACAGGTGACCGACGTCGTGCGCGGCGCCGACCTGCTGGCATCGACGCCCCGCCAGCGCGTCCTGCAGCGTCTGCTGGGCCTGCCTGAACCGCGCATGATGCACGTTCCGGTGGTCACCAATGGGGACGGACAGAAACTGTCCAAGCAGACGGGCGCCACCGCCCTGGACCCTGCGCACGCGCTGGACGGCTTGCGGGCAGCCGGAGCGCATCTGGGGCTGGGCGACATCGTCCGCGAGGATGTGCCAGGCTGGCTGGCCGAAGCGACCCGGGTGTGGGCCGCGAGATGGGTAGACAGCGGGGTGGGCAGCGCCTGACCCTGGGCACCGTTGTTGCTGCGTGGGGTATCCACGCGCCGTCGTGCGGACATGCATGGGGCATGTCCCCCGCGGCGCCTCAGCAAGGATGTCCCCATGCTTCGCTATCCCTTTTCCTTTGTTCAGGCTTGCCGGTCTCCTGAGATCGACGTGTCGTCGATCGGCGGATCGGCAGCCGGCGGTGCCGAGCTTGAAGTCGTCGCGACCTTCGAACACCAGGTCACCGGGATCACCGTCACGCCTGACAATCGGTTCTTCGTCAACTTCCCGCGCTGGACTGAAGATGCGCCCGTTTCGGTGGCCGAATTGATGCCGGACGGGTCACTGCGTCCCTATCCCGACGAGGAATGGAACAGCTGGCGCAATGCCAAACGCGACGATATGACCGCCAACGACCATTGGGTGTGTGTGCAGTCGGTCGTGGCGGATCCGCATGGCGACAGCCTGTGGGTGATCGACCCCGGTGCCCCCGCGCAGGCCCAGGTGGTGCCCGACGCCCCCAAGCTGGTGAAGATCGACCTGGCCTCCAACCGCGTCGTGCAGAACATTGCGTTTGACGAGACCATTGCGCCCCAAGGCAGCTATCTGAACGACATCCGCCTGAGCCCGGATCGCAGGACGGCCTACCTGACCGACTCCGGCGCCCACGGCGCCATCGTCGTCGTGGATCTGGAGGCCGGCTCCGCGCGGCGGGTGCTGGACGGTCACCCCAGCACTCAGGTCGACACCACGGTGCAGGTGAAGTCCGACGGCGAGCCGCTCCTGATGACCGATGGCCGTGGCGTCGTTTTCTCAGCCGACGGCATTGCGCTGTCGCCCGATGGCGGGCACCTGTACTGGCAGGCCGTCAAGGGCAAGACGATCTACCGGATCCCGACCGCGGCCTTGCTGGACACGCAGGCCAGCCCCGACGCCGTTGGCCAGCAGGTGGAAAAGGTGGTGGAACATGGTCCGGCCGACGGTCTGCACATCGATGCCCAGGGTCGGCTTTACATCACGGCAGTGGAAGACAACGCGGTGTCGGTGCTGCAAGACGGCAAGGTGCGCCCGTGGGCGCAGGCGCCTGATTTCCGGTGGCCCGACACCCTGGCCGAGGGGCCCGACGGCACGATGTATGTGACCGACTCCCGGATCCCGGACATGAGCTGGTTCGACCCGAACCAGCCGATTGCACTGCCAACCCGGCTGCTGAAGTTTCGCAAGCCGGCTTGAGCAGGAGCGGGTCAGTCCGACGGGCCGCGGCCTTCGTCGGGCTCGGGCAAGCCGGCAATCGCCGTGATCTCGACCCGCATGTCGGGGTGCGGCAAGGCCAGCACCGCCACGCATGTTCGGGTCGGCGCCACCACGTGCGGCGGAAACCAGCGGTTGTACGCTTCGTTGAACGCGGCAAAGTCCGCCATATCCACCAGATAGCAGGTCAAGGCCACACACCGCCCCAGTGACGAGCCATGCGGGCGCAGCGCCGTGTCGATCTTCTGCAGGATGACATCGGTCTGCGCGCCCACGTCGTACGTCTTCACGCCACTGGCGCTTACCGTCACGCCTGCCACGCCGCCCGTCAGGCGCGCGGTCGTCCCTGCGACATACAGTTGCTGGCCGGTGCGGCGAACGTCGGAATAGTTGGCGAGCGGTGCGGGAGCTGCGGTCATGGAGGCCTCGATAAGATGACAGCGATGGGGAAGGGTCAACGCAGATAGGTCGCATAGCGCGAGCGGATCGCGTCCAGATGCGACAGCGTACCCGACAGGTGTGCGCGCACGCACGCTTCGGCCTTGACCGGGTCGCCGGCGGCAATGGCGTCCACGATCGCCACGTGGTCACGCACCACGGCCTTGGTCTTGCCTTCGATCGGCAAGTGCAGTCGCCGCAGACGGTCCAGATGGCCGCTCTGGCGCCGCACCAGATGGAACAGGTCCGGCACCTTGGCTGCCTCGTACAGAGTGCGGTGGAATCCCTGATCCAGGACGGTGAACTCGACATAGTTGCCATCCTCCACCACCGCGCGCATGCGCCGTATGTTGGCGCGCAAGCTTTCCACCAGGGCCGGTTCCGCCGATTCGGCAAGCGCCCGCGCCACTTCCAGTTCGATCGACCGCCGCAGAAAATGCGCCTGCTGGGCCAGCGCGATATCGATCGGGCTGACCCGCGTGGCGTGCTGCGGAAAGATATCGACCAGGCCTTCTTCGCTCAGACGCATCAAGGCGTCACGCACCGGCGTCTGGCTGATCCCGTACTGCGCGGCAAGATCGACGCGCGACAAGACCGTTCCCGGAGGGAGCGCCATGGCGATGATCTGATCCCGCATGTGCTCGAACACCTGCGGCGCCGCCTGGCGCGTGCGGTCGAACAGGAACCGTTGCACCGGGACGTTGGGGAGGGTCGCTTCCATGAGCAGATCGACAGTTCGGTAAGGGTGACGAGCGAGTTTACCCCAGGCCCCCGCCCGTTGACGCACTAATATATTAGTGCTTCAATGCCATCAGCGGGCCACTGAGCACCGCGCCGGCCCTGCAGTCGATAACAACGGTACGAGACAATGACCCGACCCAGAAAAACACCCGACACCTTGCGCAGCGCGCGCTGGTTTGCGCCAGACGATTTGCGTTCTTCCGGTCATCGTTCACGCATCATGCAGATGGGCTATTCGCCCGAGGAATGGCTGGACCGGCCGATCATCGCCATCATCAACACCTGGTCGGACCTCAATCCCTGCCATGCGCATTTCAAGCAACGCGTCGACGACGTCAAGCGCGGCGTGCTGCAGGCAGGCGGCTTTCCGGTCGAACTTCCGGCCATCTCGTTGTCGGAAAGCGCCGTCAAGCCGACCACCATGCTGTACCGCAATCTGCTGGCGATCGAAACCGAAGAACTGATTCGTTCGCATCCCATCGACGGCGTGGTGCTCATGGGCGGCTGTGACAAGACCACGCCCGGGCTGCTGATGGGCGCCACCAGCGCGAACGTGCCGGCCATCTACGTGCCTGCGGGTCCCATGCTGCGCGGCAACTGGAAAGGCCAGGTGCTCGGGTCGGGATCGGACGCCTGGAAGTTCTGGGACGAACGGCGCGCCGGCAAGCTCAGCCAGGCCGAATGGATCGGCATCGAAGGCGGCATTGCGCGCAGTCATGGCACCTGCATGACCATGGGCACCGCAAGCACCATGACCGCGATCGCGGAATCCATCGGCATGACCCTGCCCGGCGCCTCGTCCATCCCTGCGGCCGACGCGGGCCACATCCGCATGTGCTCGGAGGCCGGCCGCCGCATCGTCGACATGGTCTGGGAAGATCTTGTCCCGGCCTGCATCCAGACGCGCCCCGCCTACGAAAACGCGATCGCGGTCGCCATGGCGATGGGCTGCTCGACCAATGCCATCATCCATCTCATTGCCATGGCCCGCCGCGCTGGCAACGACATCGGCCTGGAAGACTTCGACGCCGCGAGCCGGCACGTGCCGGTGATCGCCAACATCCGCCCCAGCGGCGACACCTACCTGATGGAAGACTTTTTCTACGCAGGCGGGCTGCCCGGGCTGATGAGCCGGATCCGCGACAAGCTGCATCTGGATGCCTTGACGGTCACGGGCCGCAGCCTGGGCGACAACATCGAGGGCGCCCGGGTCTACAACGACGACGTCATCCGCACGCAGGCCACGGCGCTCTACAAAGAAGGGGCGCTGGCCGTGCTGCGCGGGAACATCGCGCCGGGCGGCTGCGTCATCAAGCCAAGCGCCTGCGAACCGCGCTTTTTCAAGCACACCGGACCGGCCCTGGTGTTCGACGACTACCCGTCGATGAAAGAAGCCGTCGAACGCGACGACCTTGATGTCACCGCCGATCACGTCCTCATTCTGCGCAACGCCGGCCCGCAGGGCGGCCCCGGCATGCCCGAATGGGGCATGTTGCCCATACCCAAAAAACTGGTGCGGCAAGGGGTGCGCGACATGCTCCGGATGTCGGATGCGCGCATGAGCGGCACCAGCTATGGCGCCTGCATTCTGCACGTCACGCCCGAGTCCTACATAGGCGGGCCCTTCGCTCTGGTCCGCACCGGCGATCTGATCTCTGTCGACATTGACCGGCGCAGCATTCATCTGGATGTGTCCGACGAAGAGCTCGCCCGGCGGCAAGCCGACTGGGTGCCCCCGCCGCCTCGTTTCGAGCGCGGCTACGGCTGGATGTTCACCCGTCATATCCGCCAGGCCGATGACGGCTGTGACTTCGATTTCCTGCAGACCGATTTCGGTGCGCCGATCGGCGAGCCGAATATCTATTAAGGCTTATCGGAAGTCGTTTGAACGTCGTTTCACCGTCGTTTCACCGTTCCTTGCACGACGTTTGAACGTTCTTGCACGTCTGCCAAGGCCCCACCTGTTGCTGCGCCGGCCAGCCCATCGGCCGGTGCCAGGCGCCCTGTTCTTCTCTTTTCCTGGACCCGCCATGCCTACTCTCGACCCGCGCACCCGCGACATGCTCCGGACGGTCAGCACCGCCACCCTGTGCACTGCCCTGTTCAAACGCGGCCTGCGCAACCAGTTCATTCAGGACGTTCGCCCGTTGAATCCGTTGGCGCCGACGATGGTCGGCGAAGCCTGGACGCTGCGCTATATCCCGGCCCGCGAAGACATCAATACGATCGCCGTGTTCAACGACGCGTCCCACCCGCAACGGCAAGCCGTCGAAACCTGCCCGCCGGGTGCGGTGCTGGTCATCGACAGCCGCAAGGATGCCCGCGCCGCATCCGCCGGGTCGATTCTTGTCGCCCGCCTCATGCAACGCGGCGCGGCCGGCATCGTGACCGACGGCGGCTTTCGCGATTCGCCCGACATCGCACGGTTTGCCATGCCTGCGTATCACAGCCGCCCGTCGGCGCCCACCAATCTGACCTTGCATCAGGCCATCGACATCAACGTGCCGATCGGCTGCGGCGACGTTGCCGTCTTTCCCGGAGACGTCGTCGTTGGCGACGGCGAGGGTGTCGTCATCATCCCGGCCGCCATTGCTGACGAAATCGCAACCGAAGCCGTCGAGATGACCGCCTTCGAAGACTTCGTGACCGAAGAGGTCCTGAAAGGCCGGTCGATCATCGGGCTCTATCCACCCACGCACGACCAGTCCCGCGTCGACTTCGCCGCCTGGCGCGAGGCAAGGCAGCGCTGACGGCCGACCGCCGACTGCCGACTGCGCACGTCACCCGCGATCGCCGATCGCCTGACACCGATCGCCTGATACAGGGCGCCTGATACAGGGCGCCTGAAACCCATCCCCTGACACCGGGCGCCAATGGCCTGGCGCCCCCATCACAAGCACAACAGACCGGCCACGACGCCGGTCATCTGGAGACACCATGCCCTACGCCCCCTCTTTCGGCGCGCTGCGCGCCGTAACCCTGGCCGCCGCTTGCGCCGCCCTGCCCCTGCACACCGCGCTTGCGCAAGACGCCTGGCCGAATCGGCCGATCAGCTGGGTCGTGCCATTTGCGCCGGGCGGGTCGACCGACGTCGTGGCACGCACACTGGGCCAGGAAATATCCAAATCCCTGGGCCAGCCGGTCATCATCGAAAACCGGCCCGGGGCAGCGGGCGGCGTCGGGGCGGCCTACGTGGCGCGTGCGAAACCCGATGGCTACACCCTGTTCGGTGGCACCATCAGCACGCACGCCATCAACGCAAGCCTGTACAAGAATCTGAGCTACGACCCCGTCAAGGACTTTGCGCCGGTCAGCCTGATCGCCTATGTACCGAACGTGCTCATGGTGGACGCCAAGCTGCCGATCCACTCCGTGCAGGAACTCATTACGTATGCCAAGGCACAGCCCGGCAAACTGACGTTTGCATCCTCCGGGGCCGGCACGTCGACCCATCTGGCGGGCGAGTTGTTTGCCGACACCCTCCGCGTGCCCATGACCCATGTTCCGTACAAAGGCAGCCCGCAAGCCTTGCAGGACGTGGTGGCGGGCCTGGTGCCTTTCCTGTTCGATCAATTGACAGCGGGCGAAGCGATGATCAAGGCCGGTCGGCTGCGCGCCCTGGCCGTCACGTCCCCCAAGCGGTCGGCACTGGCGCCAACCGTACCCACCATGGCCGAGGCCGGTCTGCCCAACTTCGAGATGGTGTCCTGGCAGGCGCTGTACGCCCCGCAGGGCACCCCGCCCAACATCGTGCAGCGCCTGAACGCCGAAGTGGTGAAAGCACTGCAGAATCCCGAAGTGCGCCAGAAGATGACGCAGCAACTGGGCATGGAAGTCGTTGGCAGCAGCCCCGCCGAGCTGCAGGCATTCATGGCAAAGGAAATCCCACGCTGGGCGGAGCTGGTGCAGAAGTCGGGCGCGACCGCCAATTGATAGCGATCGCGCCATGCGGCTGGGAATAGCCGCTGCGGCAGACTTTCGCCGCCGCCCCCTGCCGCAGACTGCAGTGGCAGGCTGCTGCGACAGACTGCAACGATGCTTCCGCCGCTGCAGACACGCGACATCAGAACCGATGCAGGATCCCGGCGTGCAACCCCGTGATCGTGCGGCCGTTCACATCGTTCGGCATGCTGAAGTTGGACTTCAGCCCGGCAGACCCTGCCGGTCGAAAGCCCGCCGATCCGCGGTTGCGCAGTTGCTGGCCGACCGTGTAGAGCGTCGTGCGCTTGGAAAGGTCGTAGAACCCCGCCACCGACGCGCCTGACGCACTGCGGTTGCCTGACCGGTCGTCCAGCAGGCCGAACAAGGCCCCCACGCGAAACTGCGGCGTGGCGCGATAGTCGGCTGAAATCTGCCACAGGTTGTACATGCGATTGACGTCCGCGTTGCTGCCGTCCACCACCCCGCCAACGTTGCTCAGAATCGAGCCGGCGTTGTTGCCTGATCCGGTCGCCGTGCTGTTGTTCGACCGTGCATAGGCCAGGTAGATCTTGCCTTGTCCATAGTCGTAGTTGGCGTACAGGTTCTGGTACTGCACGTTGGCGGTGTAGGCGGCTGGCGAGCGCGGGCCTGCCGTGACACCCACATAGCCAAGCCGGTACGGACCGGTTTCGTAGTCGACGCCCAATTGTTTGACCGACTGCCGGCGGCTTTGATTGGGCGTTTCGGCCAGCGCGTAATGCGCTTCGACCAGAAAGCCGCCTACCCGCGGCGAGATGTACGAGACGTCGTTGTCATAGCGCGCTGGAATGCCAAAGGCATTGAGGACCGATCCCAGTGTGCGTGCCGTATGATCCACGTAGGATCCGCGCCCAACCACCACCGTGTTCTGTCGGCCAACGCGCACCTCTCCGAAGCCGCCTGCCAGGCCGACCCAGGCCTGCCGGTCAAACAGACGGGACGAATCCGCCGCCCTGCCGTCATCGGCACTTGCGCCGGCTTCGAGCTGGAAGATGGCACGCCGTCCGGCACCCAGGTCTTCACTGCCGCGCAATCCCCACCGGGTACGCGTAAGTGCTCCATCTTCCAGCGCCATCGACTTTTCGCCGGAACTGCTGCGCAGGTAGCTGACGTATTGATCGACCGTGCCATACAGCGCGACAGACGACTGTGCGAACGCCGCCGAACTGCACGCGGCCATGGCCGCTGCGATGGAGATGGTGCTGATCGTGCTTGTAGGGATGATGCGTGTCCGGGTCATGCCTGCTCTCCTGCTCTGCGGGCTGCGATGGCCGACAGTGCGGCGCGCAAACCCAGCGTGTAACTTTCGGCGCCAAATCCGCAGATCTGCCCTGTGACGACGCTTGCGAACACCGACTGGTGCCGGAACGCTTCGCGCGCGTGAATGTTCGACATGTGGATTTCGACCACCGGGACGTTCAGGACGGCCAGCGCATCACGAATGCCGTAGCTGTAGTGCGTCCATGCGCCCGCGTTGATCAGCACCGCATCGGTCCGTTCTTCGAACGCCCGATGGATGCGCTCGCAGATCTCGGCTTCGCTGTTGGTCTGGAAGCAGGCGACTTCGGCGCCGAGTTCCCGACCCAGGTCCTGCAGGGAATGGTCGATATCGGCAAGCGTGACGCTGCCGTAGTGGGCGTGCTCACGCTGCCCGAACAGGTTGTGGTTGATGCCATGCAGCATCACGATCTTGTGCATGGGAGTTCCTTGGTGCGTGGGTGAAAAAGACGCTTGCGCGTCAGTGGGGTGACTTGAGCGGGACGGGTTCAGCGGGATGGGTTCAGCGGGGTGACTTCAGCCGGGTGACTTCAGCCGGGTGACTTCAGTGGGGCGGGATCGCGATGGTGGTGCCGGTGCGGATGGCGTCGAGGATGGCGTGCGTGACGCGTACGTTGCGCAGGCCGTCATGCGCGCTGACCACCGGCGTGACGTCGCCGCGAATCACGTCTGCAAAGTGCGCGAGCTGGCGGACCAGCGGGTCCTCGCGCGCGCGTTCGCCCTGGGCGAGATCGAATGGCGTACACCACGAACGGTCGCTTGCCGTGCTCCACGTCTTGAGCCGCAAGGTAGGGATGGCCAGCGAGCCGAAGGTGCCGGCGATGACATAACAATCCTCATCGTCGGAGTGCGCGTAGATCGGGTTTTCGTGTGAGGTCTGTTCCCAGCTGCGGGCACTGGCGGCCGTGTCGGACAACAGGAAGGTGCCAAGCGCGCCACTGGCGAATCGCAGGGTGATCGCCACGGTGTCTTCAACCGGAAAGCCGCGTGTGCGCCGCGACCCCAGCGCCTGGACGGCGACGATGTCGCCACACAGCATGCGCAGGTTGTGCACCTCGTGGATCATGTTCAGCAGCACCGGCCCCGCGCCAGGACCGGTGCGCCAGGGCCCGTCGACAAAGTACTGGTCGGGCTTGTAGAACATGGCGCTGCCCATGACGGCCACAAGTGGACCAAGGCGGCCGTCGGCAATCAGTTGCCTTGCGCGCGCCATGATCGGACTGTGCGCGCGGTGGTGCCCAACCAGCACCTTCGCACCGGTACGATCAACGGCCTCGACGATGGCCAGCGCGTCTGGCACCGTGGCGGCCAGCGGCTTTTCGATCAGCGCGGGAATGCCGCGACCTATGCACCACAAGGCCTGGTCGGCATGCAGCGTATTGGGGGTGGCAAGGATGGCGCCATCGGGCCGGTCATGTTCGATCAGTTGGTCGAGCGTGGCATACAAGGGCACGCCTGTACGCAGCGCCACGGCGGCCGCGGCGGGCGACGGGTCGACCAGCGCGGACACGATGCACGACGGGCTGCGCTGCACGACCGACAGATGCGTCTGGCCCATGCTGCCGGCGCCAACGATGACGATGCGAAGAGGAGACATAGTTGCGACCGACAACTAATCAGCGCTGCGGATGCACGGGGCAAAAAGCTTGTGTGCACGGCACCGGCGTAAGGGATTGTGCGTGTCGCATGTCGTCTCCTGATCGTGGTTTTGCGAAGAGAATACCGACGGCCCCTGGTCTTATCATTGGCTCATCCGTCTTCACGAAATCAACGCCGCGTGCACAATAAGCCCGAACTCAATGACCTCTCTGTTTTCTGCGAAGTAGCGCGTCGCGGCAGCTTCATTGCGACCGCGAACGAACGCGGCGTGTCTCCTGCCTACGTCAGCAAGCGCATCCACATTCTCGAGACGCAACTGGGTGTGCGGCTGTTCCATCGCACGACCCGGCGCGTCCATATCAGCAGCGAAGGCGAACGCGTGTACCGCGCCGCGTTGAAGGTCCTGGAAGACGTCGACGCCATGACCGACGCCGTGGCAAGCGCACGCAATGAACCGAGCGGGCTGTTGCGTATCAGTACCAGCCTGCGGCTTGGCCGTAGTCATGTGTCCTACGTGCTGTCTGGACTGCAACAGCGCTACCCCAAACTGGACGTGTGGCTGGAACTGGTGGACCGCCGTGTCAATTTGATCGAAGAAGGATTCGACATCGACATTCGCGTGGGCGATCCGGTCAATCCCCACCTGATCGCGCACCGCATTGCCGACAGCAGCCGCGTGCTCTGTGCGTCACCCGTCTACCTGGAACGCTGCGGCGCCCCGGCGACTCCGGACGATCTCACCCACCATGAATGCCTGGCCTTCCGGGATCGGGAACAGGCGTTCGGCGTGTGGCGCCTGCAGGGGCCCGATGGCGTGCACACCGTGAAAGTGACGGGCCGCTTCGGATCGAATCACAGCGATATCGTCCGCATCTGGGGTTTGCAGGGTCACGGCATCCTGCTGCTGTCGGTATGGGACGTCGCAGCGCATCTGCGCGATGGCAGCCTGGTGCGAGTGCTGCCCGATCACGTCGAATGCGCCGACGTCTGGGCCATGACGTGCAGCCGCAGCACCACGTCGGCCAAGGTAGGCGCCTGCATCGAGTACATGAAACGGGAATTGACGCAGGGCGCCTACGCACTCGACACGGCGTTGCACGTGCCACGTCCCCGGCGCTGATTGTTCACGACACGTTGTGACGGGGCTCATGAAGCGCGTGGTGATGCCTTTCATCCGTTTGAGTACGCTTGCTGCTTGCGCCAGCCGGTGCTGACTGCGCATCCCAAGGAGAACGACCGTGCACCGGTCTATTGCCACCGTGTCCATGAGCGGCACGCTTGAACAGAAGATGGAAGCCATTGCCGCCGCCGGGTTCGACGGCATTGAACTGTTCGAGCCCGACTTCGTGCATTTTTCCGGCAGTGCCGCCACCTTGCGGCGCCTGGCCGACGATCACGGTTTGAGCATCGATCTCTACCAGCCCTTTCGCGATCTCGAGGGCATGCCGACGGCGCACTTTCGCCGCAGCCTGGCACGCGCCGAATACAAGTTCGCGCTCATGAACGACCTGGGGTGCCGTACGCTGCTGGTGTGTTCGAACACCTCGCCACTGTCGACGGGTGAACCCGAGCGGGCCGCGGCGCAACTGTACGAACTGGCCGAGCGTGCGGCGCGCCACGACATCCGGATCGGCTACGAAGCCCTGGCGTGGGGACGCCATGTCAGGCGCTACCGCGACGCGTGGAAACGCGTCGCGCTGGCCAATCATCCGCACCTGGGCTTGATCCTGGACAGCTTCCATACCTTGTCGCTGCAGGATGATCCGACAGACATCGCAGAACTTCCTGGCGACAAGATCTTCTTTCTGCAGATGGCCGACGCGCCGCAATTGCAGATGGACGTGCTGCAGTGGGCCCGTCACTTCCGCAACTTTCCCGGACAGGGCCAACTGGACTGCGACCACTTTTTCGAACAGGTATTGAAGTCCGGCTACGAAGGGCCGTTGTCGCTTGAGATCTTCAATGACCAGTTTCGCGAGACGCCCAACCGGCGTACCGCCACGGACGCAATGCGGTCCTTGTTGTGGCTGGAAAGCCGGGTGCGCTCGCGACTGGAAGCCAGCGGCGCGTGCGATCGACTGCGGCGGCAGCCAGCGACCGGCACGTGGCTGTTCAACCCGCCTCCGGTGCCTGAACTGACCGGGGTGGCGTTCGTCGAGTTTGCCGTTGACCATGCCCATGCCGAAGCCCTGGGTGCGGTGCTCGCCACCATGGGCTTTCGCCTCGTCGGCCAGCATCGGTCCAAAGATGTGCAGCTCTATGCCCAGGGCGACATCCGTCTGGTGGTGAACGCCGAGCCCGAGTCATTCGCAAGCCAGCGCTTCGAGCGTCAAGGCGGCCCGGGCATGTGCGCGATCGGCCTCGGCACGTCCGTACCCGATCAGGCAGCCGCGCGGGCATCTGCCCTGCTGTCCGCCGCGGCCCACACGCCGCGCCAGGCCGATGAACTGCATATCCCGGCCATTGTCTCGCCCGGTGGCATGCGTATCCATTTCGTACCCACCGAAAGGGGCACTCCGGGCTTCGAAATCGCCGATTTCCACAGGGACGGGTTGGCTACCGACGGCAGTGCGGCTGGCGCCCATCGTGCCGCCGGCACCACGTCGTTGCCGGCCGGTCATAAGCCGGCGCCGGTGTTGCGGTCGCTGGACCACATCGCGTTGGCGCTGCCGCCTGATCAACTCGATAGCTGGGTACTTTTCAGCCGCGCGGTGCTGGGGCTGGAACCCGGTGACCGCCACGAACTCGCTGACCCCTACGGACTCGTGCAAAGCAGCAGCGTCAGCAACGCTGCGCGCAGTGTGCGAATGGTGATGAACGTGTCCGCCAGCCGCAGGACCGGCGTGGCACATGCCGTCAGCGCAAGCGGCGGCAGTGGCGGCTTGCATCATCTGGCGTTTGCTTGCGACGACATCTTTGCAGCGGTCGAACAGTTGCGGGCGTCGGGCACGCAGTTCGTGCCAATTTCTCCAAACTACTACGACGACCTGTTGGCGCGATGCGATCTTGACCCGTCGCTGGTGGGCAGAATGCAAAGCCTTGGCATTCTGTTCGATCAGACCCCGCTGGGCGCGTTCTTCCACATCTACACCATCCGTTTTGCCGACCGATTCTTTTTTGAAATCGTGCAGCGTGTCGGCGGGTATGACGGGTATGGGGCGCTCAACGGGGCGGCGCGACTGGCGTCAGAAGCTCAGGCGGCAGAAGCATTGGCGGCAGAAAGACAGGCAGCAGAAACTCAGCCAACTGACGCAGTGCGGCCGAAGCACAGGGGCAGCAAACACACCTGGGCGTCAAGCCGGGGGGTCGAGTTGGGCGCTGACGCTGCTGCACGCTGAGCGCCTGCACGCGATCCGCTGCGTCGCTGAAAGCAAAAAACCCCCGAATACCGTGAAGGTATCGGGGGTTCCTGAAACTGAAGCTGACGCCGATGAACGATCCGGTCAGGACTTCTTGCCGCCACCCAGCAACGCGGCCAGTTGGCGCTTGGGGCCTGGACGGCTGGGCGCTGCGTCGGTCGTTGGCGTCGTGTCCCGGTTGGCCGAAGGAGATGGCACATACGGCTTCGAGAAGAAGTCGTCGACCGGCGCCGAACGCCCACCGCGACCCGACGACCGCGCGTCACGCGAACCGCTGCGCTCCGGACGATCGTAGCTGCGCGGGGACGACGCGCCTGGCGCGGCAGAACGGCCGTTGTCGCGGGACACGGAGGCGACGCGGTCTCGGCCGGCATCGCGAGCACCGTCTTGGGCGACCACGCTGCTGACGTCGCGCGAAGCTTCCGGGGTGACGCCGACGTCGCGGGCGGCATCGCGCGCGGCATCGCGGGTGGTGTCGCGAAGGCCTTCACGTCCGGCATCGCGGCGGCTGTCGCGGCGGGGCTCGCGCCCTTCCCGCGTTTCACGCGACGTGCGCAAGGAACCTGGCGTGACAGGCAGGTCAAGCGTGGCGCGTGGCACCGTTCGCTTGATCAGCTTTTCGATGTCAATCAGGTACTTCTCTTCTTCGGGCGTGTACAGCGCGATCGCTTCGCCGCGCGCGCCGGCCCGGCCCGTACGGCCAATCCGGTGCACATAGTCTTCCGCGCTGTGCGGCAGGTCGTAGTTGATGACGCAAGGCACGCCCGCCACGTCCAGGCCGCGGGCGGCAACGTCGGTGGCAACCAGCACTTCCAGCGTCCCCGCCTTGAAGGCTTCAAGCGCCTTCATGCGGTCGGTCTGGGTCTTGTCGCCGTGAATGGATTCGGCGCGCACACCGTCCAGTTCCAGCTGACGCGCCAGGCGCGCAGTCCCGATCTTCGTGTTCGAGAACACGATGACCTGGTTCAGGTTGCGCGACTTGACCAGGTGCACGACCGCCGCGCGCTTGGCGTCGCTGCTCAGCGCATAGGCGATCTGCGTGACGTTGTCGGACGTGGCGTTGCGGGCAGCCGTCTCGATTTCGATCGGCTGCTTGAGGAACGTGTGACCCAGGCGGCGGATCTCGTTGCTGAAGGTGGCCGAGAACAGCAGCGTCTGCCGTTTTTCGGGCAGCAGGCGCATGATCCGTTCGAGGTCAGGCAGGAAGCCCATGTCAAGCATGCGATCGGCTTCGTCGAGCACCAGCATGCCGACCTGGCTCAGATTCACGGTCTTCTGTTCGACGTGGTCGAGCAGGCGGCCGGGGGTGGCGATCAGGACTTCACAGCCGGCGCGCAGTTCGGCCTTTTGCGGAACGATGTCGACGCCGCCGAAAACGACCGCGGCACGCAGCGGCGTGAACTTGCTGTAGCGCTTGACGTTGTCGGCGACCTGGTCGGCCAGCTCGCGGGTGGGCGTGAGGATCAGCGCGCGCACCGGGTGACGGGCAGGCGACGCACTCGCGTTGGCCATCGGCATCAGGCGATGCAGGATGGGTAGCGTGAACGCCGCCGTCTTGCCGGTGCCCGTCTGCGCCGCGCCCATGACGTCGGCGCCGGCGATGACCACCGGAATGGCCTTGGCCTGGATCGGCGTCGGCACGGTATAGCCGGTGGCAACGATGGCTTGCAGGATGCTGGGGTGCAGGCCGAATGTGTCGAAGGTCGCAGGCGCGGCTTCGACAGGGGCTTCGGTGACAGGCGCGGCGGCGGTCGGCGCTTCTGCCGCGATGGCCGCTGCCGCAGGGACCGATGCTGCAGGGGCAGTTGTCGCAGCTGCGATGTCGATCGCGGCGTCAGGCGCGGCTGAGGCTGCTGTATTCGCGACCGCAGGCGCTGGGGCAGCCGGTGCGGATGCAGCAGGCGCAGACGCCGCGTCAGCCCGCCCGACAGCGGTGGCAGGAATCTCGACTGCCGCGTCTGGCGCGGCCGAAGCGGCAGCCGTGGCCGCGGCGGGCGCGCCCGCAACGGTCGACGCAGGCTGTGCTGCGAACGCGGGCGCAGGCGTTGCTGCCGCGGCTACCGGGGCGTTTGCCTGGGTGCCCGTGGCTGCAGGGCTTCCCGCTGGATGCTGTGTTTCCGCGCCTGACTCGCCCCCCGAAGGTGTCACCGGGCTGTCCGCCGCCGTGGTCACCGTCGTTGTCGTCACTTTGTTCGTGTCCGTATTGGTCATGGTTGGGGGGTCCGCCGATCTGCTGCAATGCATCGCACGAATCAATAGTCCAGAGAAATCAAAGACTTAGATTCTAACGCATTTACCTGATGGCGCGACGTATCTCCAGGGCCCTGGCATATTTGAGGTAGGAGGCCAACGCTTTGCCCAGCGACAGAGTCAGACCATCCAGGCCGGCAAGGAAGCCGGTCTTGATGACGTAATGTTTGAGGAACGCCGACGTTCCGTGGAGCATCGGGTGCCAACCGTGCACCGGCTTGCCGCTGGCCGCCAGATCCTTGGCCATCCAGTTCGCATACAGGCAGGCGCGGCTGAAGATGTCCGCATAGTCGCGATAGGAATAATGCGTGATGTGCCCTTCGTTGCGCATCACCCTTGCGGCCTGGATGCGTGAATGCGCGACGACCGGCTTGAAGTCGGCCCGCTGCCGGTTGAAGATGCGCAGCACGTAGTCGGGATACTGCCCTGCATGACGCGTGGTGCGGTCGCCCACGAAATTGCGGCGACGCGACTCGACGGCATCGGCGGGCAAGCTGGCCAGGTCGGTGCGCGCCAGCCAGTCCGCCAGGTCGTCTTCCAGCCGTTCGTCGGCATCCAGGTTCAGCACCCAGTCATGCCGGCAATACGGCAGCCCTGCGGTGCGCTGGGGGCCATCGCCCAGGAAAGGCTGGCGGATGACGGTCGCGCCTTCGGCTTCGGCCAGGGCCACGGTGTCGTCGGCGCTCAGAGAGTCCACCACGACCACGTCGTCGCATACGCGCTTGAGCGAGCGGATGCACTCGACAATGTGCTTTGACTCGTTGAATGTGATTACCAGACCGCTGATCTTGTTCATGCCTTGCATCCGACCCTAGTGCCGCAGAAATGCGGCTACGCATTTGTTAGCATTGCCGTGACGCCGTTCCGTTTCAGTATTGCCGTCCGGCGTCGCCGACATTGTCCGCTAACTTCCGCCGTGATGCGCGCGACGCCCGCATTCATCGCCTTCCCCCATCCTGCCCGCCCCTTGCGCCCATCGACACACGCCCGCAGCCTAAGCGGTGCGGCGCGAGCGGCTACTATCTTGCACATGAAAGCTCGTCGTATCGCACATCTGGACATGGATGCCTTTTATGCCTCCGTGGAGCTGCTGCGCTACCCGGAATTGCGCGGCCGGCCGGTGGTCATTGGCGGACGCTCGACCGCGCAACCGCAGACGGGTGACGACGGGGTGCGGCATTTCACGACGCTGCGCACCTATGCCGGACGAGGAGTAGTCACCACGTCCACCTACGAAGCGCGCGCCCTGGGCGTGTTTTCGGCCATGGGCATCATGAAGGCGGCGCAACTGGCGCCCGACGCCGTGCTGCTGCCTGCGGATTTCGACGCGTACCGGCATTATTCGAAGCTGTTCAAGGCCGCGGTGACCAGCATCGTGCCGCATATCGAAGACCGGGGAATCGATGAAATCTATATCGATCTGAGCGAAGAGCCCGACGAGACCCTGCCCCTGGCGTCACGACTGAAAGATGCGGTCAAGGAAGCCACGGGACTGTCCTGTTCGATCGGTGTGGCGCCGAACAAACTGCTGGCCAAGATCTGCTCCGACCTGGAAAAGCCCAATGGGCTGACCATTCTGGGCCACGACGATATCCCCGTGCGGATCGGGCCGCTGCCGGTGCGCAAGATCAACGGTATCGGGCCCAAGTCCAACGAGAAGCTTGCGAGCCTGGGCATCCGCACCGTGACCGAACTGGCTCATGCCGACCTCGGCTTCCTGCAGGAGCATTTTGGCCGCAGTTATTCGGCCTGGCTGCACGAGGCGGCGCACGGCATCGACGACCGGCCTGTTGAAACGCGGTCCGAGCCCAAGTCGGTGAGCCGGGAAACCACCTTCGAGCGCAATCTGCATGCACGGCAGGACCGCGATGCCCTGTCGGGCATCTTTACGGCGCTGTGTACGAAGGTGGCGGAAGACTTGAAGCGAAAGGGCTACGTAGGCAAAACCATCGGCATCAAGCTGCGCTACGCAGATTTCCATACCGTCACGCGGGATGTGACGCTACCTGCGCCGACGGGCGACGCAGCGACCATCCGGCGCGCAGCCGGGGAATGCTTGCGGCGTGTGCCCCTGGACCAGCGGCTGCGGTTGTTGGGAGTGCGGATCGGCGCCCTGTCACGGCCGGGGGATGCCCCGGCGGAGCTGACGCCGGAGCAAGTGCAAGGCGAACTTAAATTTGCCGATCAGTGACCGTATAGCCGGCTTCGGTGATCGCATGCGAGACGGCGGCTGCATCGTTCGCGCCATCGATTTGCACCTTGCTGGTGGTCAGATCGACGTCCACTTTGGCGCCTGGCGCCACGTCCTGCACGGCTTCGGTGACGGCTTTGACGCAGTGTCCGCAGGACATGCCTTCGACTTGAAATGACAACATGGATGTTCTCCTGATAGCTTGAGGATGCAGGATCCACCTTATCACCGTGGGAAGGTCAAGCGCCCGTGGGGTGATCACGGGTTGCACCCGTTACAGCGGCTGTTTCAAGGCCGGATTGAACGCCAGATTCAACGCCAGATTCAACTTCAGACTCAGCGCCGGATCCAAGGCAATCCGGATAGCGTTCAGCCCCCTGTTCAGGTACCGCCGTCAGAACGGCCTGCTTGGCTGTCCAGCCACGCGGCCACGCCCTTCCCCACCGCCCGGCCGCTCGCAAGACATGCGGTCAGCAGGTAGCCGCCCGTGGGCGCTTCCCAGTCCAGCATCTCGCCGGCGCAGAAGACGCCGGGCCGCGCTTTCAACATGCCGCGTCGATCCATCGATTCGAAGGTGACGCCGCCTGCCGTGCTGATGGCCTCGGCGATCGGGCGCGGCGCAAGGAGCGTCAACGGCAAGGCCTTGATGGTCCGGGCCAGCCGCTGCGGATCGGAAAAGCCGTTGGCGTCCAGCACCTCGCGCAACAGGCCCGCCTTGACGCCTTCGATACGCACGCGGCTGCGCAGGTGATTGGCCATGGACCTGGAGCCACGCGGCCACTGGATCTCTTCGAGCACGCGTTCGAACGACAGCCCTGGCGCCAGGTCGATCGTCAAGGTGGCGGATCCCGCAGTGGCGATCGCGTCCCGCAAGGCCGCAGACAGCGCATAGATCAGGCCGCCTTCGATGCCGGTGGCGGTCACGATGCATTCGCCCGTGCGGGCGTGGGTGACCCCCTGCGGGTCCGTTACCTGCGCGGTGATCGCGCGTAGCGGCGCGCCGGCGAACTTGTCGGAAAAGAATGGCGTCCAGCCAATGTCGAAGCCGCAATTGGCAGGCTTAAGCGGGGCAACCGTGGTGCCGAGTGCAGACAGCAAGGGCACCCACGCCCCGTCGGACCCGAGCCGTGGCCAGCTTGCGCCGCCCAGCGCAAGCACGGTGGCGGCCGCCTGGACCGACGCGCTGTCATCGGCGAGCCCGCTGGATGCTGGCGCAGAGGCTGCACTGCTCAGCTGCGCCGCTGCCCGCCCCGCCGCGACCGGTCCGCCCGTCACGAACCGCAGCGCGCCATCCTCATCCCACCCCACCCACCGGTGCCGCATGTGGAAACGCACCCCGGCTTCGCGCAGCCGCTGCAGCCACGCCCGCAATAGCGGCGCTGCCTTCATGTCGGTCGGAAAGACCCGGCCGGACGTCCCGACAAATGTGCCGACACCCAGCCCGTCGACCCATGCACGCAAGGCATCGGGATCGAAGTCGCGGATCACGGGATCAAGCTGTTGTGCACGCGGACCATAACGCCCGATGAACGCGGGCAATGGTTCCGAATGCGTGATATTCATGCCGCCCTTGCCCGCCAGCAGGAACTTGCGCGCCACCGACGGCATGGCGTCGTAGACGTCGACAGGGTAGCCGGCAAGCGCCAGCGTTTCCGCCGCCATTAGCCCTGCAGGACCCGCGCCAATGACGGCAACGCGGTCCGGCATGCCTACTCTCGCCACAGATTGACGACCTTGCCGGCCGCTGCGCCCTTGGAAGGCGAGTAATTCAGCAGTCGGGACAATTCATACGCAGTACTGCGTACGCTGGCCAGGATGTCGTCGAGACGTTCGGGTTCAAAGCGCGACGACGGAATGGTGGCGCCCAGCGCGGCGACGATGCGTCCCGTATGGTCGCGCACGGGCGCGGCGATGGTGGACACGCGCGCTTCGAAAAACGCTTCCTGCAGCACGAAGCCCCGTTCCTTGTCTTTCTGCACCAGTTCGAACAATTCCAGGACGGTGGTCGGCGTGCTGGACGAATAGCTTTCCAGGTGCTCTTCGGGGAACAACTCTCGCAATTCGGGCAGGCTCAGGTCTTCGAGCAGCACGCGGCCCAGTACCGTGGCATGCGCAGGCAGACGGGTGCCGACATTGACGGTACTGGTGAACGGGGTGGATGCGCTGGATTTGGCCACGTACACAATGGACCGGCCATCCCGCACGACCAGGTTGCAAGAAAATCCGATGTCGGTGCGCAGGCGCTCGAGCAGCGGCGCGCCCAGTTCCGTCAACTCCAGTGACGCGAGATATTCGAATCCCAGGCGCAGCACCGACAAGCCCAGCCGGTAATCATGGCCGCCTTCGGTGCGCTGCACGAAGCCCATGGACTCCAGTGTCATCAGCAGGCGGAACACGGTGGACCGCGGCAGGTTCAGGCGGCGCGCCAGTTCGGGCGCCGACAGCTGGCGGTCGTTGTGATTGAACTCGCTGAGCAGCAGCAGCCCGCGTTCCAGTGCGGGCACCAGGTATTTATCCTGGGCGTCATCGGGCATCTTTGCTTTCGTGGTCATACCGTGGGGGCATCGTTCCGAGCGATCGAAGCGGGATCATACTTCGGCGGCCCGGCAAACGCCTTGCTCATGCGGCGGAAGCATCCACTTCGCCGGTACGCCGGTGACGCCGCCTTCGCCCGTCACGCCAGCCTCGCCCGTCACGCCGCCTTCAACCGTCACGCCTGCCACGCTCGTCAGCCCGATTCCCCCAACTCACGCTCGACCCCGCGGCTTTTCAGGTATTCGGTCGGCGTCATGCCGCACCAGCGCCGGAATGCGCGCGCGAACACCTTGTCGGATCCGTAGCCGGCTTCTTCGGCGACGTCGCTCATGCGCAGATAGCCCAGGGCCAGGCGTTCGGCGGCAATGCCCATGCGGCGGCTGGCCAGGTAGGAGATCGGTGATTCGCCCACCAGTTCGCGAAAGCGCGCGCTGAACCGCGAGCGCGACATGAACACCGCTTCGGCCAGCGATTCGACGGTCCATGGCGCGCGCGGATCGTTGTGGATGAGCATGAGGGCCTTGCCGATCTTGGGGTCGCTCAAGCCGCGGAACCAGTCATGGCCAGGACCGGAATGCGTCAGCAGGTAGGCGCGCAACATGTGCACGAACAGCAGGTCGGCCATGCGGGCGGCGGTGATTTTCCAGCCCGGCCGGCAGGCCAGGCTTTCTTCCACGAACATTTCGGTCATGGGCCCCAGGCAGGGTGCGACGGACATGTCGGCCGCGCGGATGCGGATCATCTTGGGCAGCATGCGCAGCACGGGGTTGCGCTGCGTTTCCCGGAACAGCACGATGCCCGAGAACAGATCGGTGACGGCGCCGCCACCCCCGGATGCAAAGACCAACGGCGTGTGCAGGCGGTCGGCCACGCCGGTGTCCTGCAGCACCTGCGCCAGGTTGATGGGGGCGGCGTCGACATCGGGCGACGACATCTGGATATGCGGGCTGCCGTGGGGCAGCAGGACGAGGTCGCCGGGATCCACTTGTACGGGTGCGTCCCCATCGACCGCCAGCCACCAGGGCTCTCCCCGGCCGACGCGGAACATGGCGCCATCGACGCCCGCGGACGCCAGGGACCAGGGCGCCGACAGGGTGAACCGGCCTGTCACGGCGCCTTCCACGCGGCAGGCAGCCAGTACATCGCTCAGGACATCCACCGCAGACCTCCCGCGCAAAGTGAAAGATTTTGACCGATTGTGGGCGTCGCGATGCCTTTCGTCCAGCCGAAACGAGACGATCGATACCTCATTGAGGTGTTGCGGCGGTTGAGTGCGGGGGGTTACCAGGGAACAATCAGTACGTGCGCGGCGGTTTGCGGCCGCGTCGCACCAGACATCTGCCCGGGCGTCGTTCCCTAGCGCCTATCGTTCGAATCGCCTGCCTCCGGAAATCCATCATGCGCCCTACCTTCTTCGTGCTGAACGCCCTTTGTGTTCTGGGCCTCGCGGCCGTTGCGCCCCTGGCGTCCGCCCAGGCATTTCCCAGCAAACCCATCGTCATCATCGTTCCCAATCCGCCTGGCGGCGGTCCGGACGTGCTGGCCCGGTCCCTGGGTGAAAAGCTTGCGGCCCGTCTTGGCCAGCCTGTCGTGGTTGAAAACCGTCCGGGCGCCAGCGGCATGATCGGCGCCGCCGCCGTGGCCCGTGCCGCGCCCGATGGCTACACGTTGATGCTGTCGCCCAATACCGTGTTCAGCGCGCCGCACGTGCTGCCCAAGGGCGCCGGCAGCCAGATCGATGTACTGAAGGACCTGGCCCCGGTGATTCAACCGACCAAGGGCGTGATGGTCATGGTGGCCAACCCGTCGCTGGGCGTGAAGACCGCGAAGGATCTGGTGGCGCTGGTCAAGAAGGAGCCGGGCCTGGCCTACGCCAGCGCGGGCAACGGATCGCCCATGCATATTGCCGGCGAATTGTTCAAGAAGTCGGCGGGCGTCGACATGCTGCACGCCCCGTACAAGGGCATTGCGCCGGCGATTTCTGACGTGCTGGCCGGCCATGTGAAAGTGACGTTCGGTGCGCTGGGCGCATTGGGCCAGCATATCGAGTCGGGCCGCCTGGTTGCGCTCGGCACCGCCGAGGCGCAGCGCAGCCCGCTGATGCCGAATCTGCCGACCCTGGCCGAACAAGGCATTGCTAACGTGGCGGTCAACGCCTGGTACGGTGTCTTTGCGCCTAAGGACACACCCGCTGCCGTGATCGACAAGCTCAACCAGGACATCAACGCCGTGCTGCAGCAGCCCGACATGATTGCGCGCCTGAAGACGACCTGGGAAGTGCCGGTGGGCGGCACGCCGCAAGACCTGGCGCGCGCCGCCAAACTGGAATACGAGACCACGGGCAAGGTGGTCAAAGAGTTCAACATCACCGCGGACTGAACCACATGACTCCCGGCAAGCGCCCCAACGTCATCCTGTTCATTACCGATCAGCAGCGGGCCGATCACGTCGGCTTTGCGGGCAACACGGTGCTGCGCACCCCGCACCTGGACGCGCTTGCCGCCGACGGGGTGCGCGGTGAACAGTTCTATGTTGCCAGCACGACGTGCATGTCGAACCGCGCCACCTTGATGACGGGGCGCATGCCGTCCTTGCACGGGGTGCTGCACAACGGCATTCCCCTGTCGCGGCAGCACACCACCTTCGTGGAACTGCTGCGCGACGCAGGGTATGCGACCGCCCTGTTCGGCAAGTCGCATCTGCAGAATTTTGGCTACGACAATCCCAACAAGCGCGGTTGGGAAAACGCGAACGGCGGCACGCCGCCGCCCGATGCCCTGCGGGACGCGCACAAGGATCACCGCCGTGGTCCGGACTATGAAAACGAGTGGACGCCGCTCTGGAAGCAGTCGCCCGATCATCATGTCGAGACGCCCTTCTATGGCTTTGACCATGTCACGCTGTGCACGCTGCATGCGGACCAGGTGCAGGGCGATTACGCCCGCTGGCTGGCATCCCGTCACCCGGATCCGGACAGCCTGCGTGGCCGCGCCAACGCCAAGCCCGACGCACGGTATCGCGCGCCGCAAGCCTGGCGCACCAGGCTGCCGGTTGACTTGTACCCCACGACTTTTGTTGCCGAACAGACGTCGGCCTGGATCGAAAAGCACGTTGCCGAACCCGACGCGGCGCCTTTCTATATCCAGTGTTCCTTTCCGGATCCCCATCACCCCCTGACGCCGCCCGGCAAGTACTGGGACATGTACGACCCCGATGCCATGACGCTGCCCGCCTCTTTCCATCAGGAAGACAAGCCGGCATTGCTGGCGGCCGTGCACCGGTACACACAGGCCGGCGGCACCCGCGAAGCGTACGCACCGTTTTCGGTGGACGAGCGCGAATGCAAGGAAATGATTGCCCTGACCTACGGCATGATCAGCCTGGTCGATGATGCCATCGGATCGGTGGTGAAGACGCTGGAGCGGCTGGGCATCGCCGATGACACCGTGATCATCTTTACGTCGGACCACGGCGAGATGATGGGTGACCACGGCATCATGCTGAAGGGTCCCTTGCACTATCGCAGCGTGGCCCGGGTGCCCTTTGTGTGGCGCGATCCGGCGTTGCCGGCGCCGCGCCGCGGCCAGGCCATGCCCGAAGTCGCCAGCACCCTGGATCTGGCGCAGACCATTCTGGCGCGGGTGGGCCTGGCGCCCTACAACGGGATTCAGGGCGTGAACCTGTTGCCGTGGCTGGCGGGGACTGCTGCCGCTGCGCCCGCGCGCGCGGGCGTGGTGGTCGAGAACGAACCCATGCAATTCCTGTTCGACCGCCCTGCCCGCTTTCGTGTGCGCACGCTGTTCAATGGCACGTGGCGGCTGACCCTGTCGGAAGACGAGGCGGCGTGCGAGTGTTATGACCTGACGCAGGACCCGCAAGAGATGCACAACCTGTGGGACGTGCCCGATGCGCGTGCCCAACGCGATGCCCTGATCGCGCAGCTGGCGATCGAGATGATCCGGCTGACGGACACGTCGCCGCTGCCCACCGCGCAGGCGTGATGCACTGCGGGCAAGGACGCACTGCGGGCAAGGACCCAAAGCCCATCCATCGCGTCGCCCTCAGCCACAAAAAAGCCCTGCCGCGTTGACCGCGGCAGGGCTTTTGTACTGGATCGCGAGCCGCAGCGATCAGTTCATGACGAAGCCGCCATTGACCGGAAGCAACTGACCGGTCACGAAACGCGACAGATCGGACAGCGCGAAGATGACCGCACCGCTTACGTCGGCAGGCACCTGCTCACGGCTCAGCGCGCGCTGGTCGTGGTAGAGCTTGTGGCGATGCTCCGGCACGTATTCGGTGGCTTCCACCAGGGTCAGCCCCGGGGCGATCGCATTCACGGTGATGTTGTCGGGGCCGAATTCGCGCGCCAGCGATTTCGTCATGGCGGTGACGGCGCCCTTGCTTGCCACGTAGGCCAGCAGGTTGGGAGCGCCCCACAGCGCCGTGTCGGAAGCCAGGTTCACGACGGCGCCACGACCTGAAGCCTTGAGCGCTTCGTGGCAAGCCGTCGTCATCAGCCACGTGCCGCGCACATTCACATTCATGACCAGGTCCCACACCTTCGGATCCAGTTCGAACGCCGTCTTGCCACCCGAGTTGGTGATCGCGGCGTTATTGACGAGACCGTCCAGACCGCCGAGCCAGGCAACCGATTGCTCGGCGCACTGGGTGATGGATGCCTGGTCGGCCAGGTCGACGGTTACGCCAGACACGTCCAGGCCGTCGGCCTGCAGACGCTGGACCGAGCTTGCAAGCAGATCGGCCAGGATGTCGGCCATCACCACCTTGGCGCCGGCCTTGGCCAGGGCCACGGCAAACTCGAATCCAAGGCCGCGTGCGGCGCCCGTGACCAGGATGCGGCGACCCGCGAGAAGATTATTGCTGACTGTCGAGTTCACGTTCACTTCCAGAAGAACTGCGAGGGTAGATACGGCATCACGCCGTAGACGTTGCGGCGCCCGGAGTGTTTTACATGTGAAACGTCATCTCATATACGGAACGCAGGGAAAATATAGCCCTTGGGTATGCGAAGTGCGATTGGGGTAAACCACTAGTCCGGCTGAGCGGTCGCCGTCATTGCAAGGCGATGAGATGGACAGGCCACCGGCCGGCGCTGGTCGGCAGCCGGCCGGCGTCATGCAGGCGGCGCGTCAGCCGATCAGGTGCAGCAATTCGGCGCGGGTGGCCGGATTGTTGCGGAATTCGCCGAGCATGACCGAGCTGACCATGGACGAATTCTGCTTTTCGACGCCGCGCATCATCATGCACATGTGCTGCGCCTCGATCACCACGGCAACGCCCATGGCGCCCGTGACCTCCTGGACCGCCTCGGCAATCTGGCGGCTCAGGTTTTCCTGGATCTGCAGGCGGCGGGCGAACATGTCGACGATGCGCGCCACCTTGGACAGCCCCAGCACCTTGCCATTCGGCAGGTAGGCGACATGCGCCTTGCCGATGAACGGCAGCAGGTGATGCTCGCACAGCGAGTACAGCTCGATGTTCTTGACCAGCACCATCTCGCTGGTGTCGGAGGTGAACAGCGCGCCGTTCACGATCTCTTCAAGGTTCTGCGAGTATCCCTGGCAGAGATACTGCATGGCCTTGGCGGCCCGCTTGGGTGTGCCGTGCAGGCCCTCCCGGGTCGGGTCTTCACCCAGGCCTTCGAGGATGGCGGTGTAATGCTGCTCCAATGACATAAGTCCTCCAGAGTGTCGTATGCGTCCAGGGCGCCGGCCTGTCGGCAATCAGCGTCCCAGGCCTTTTTCGAGGAGTTGCGCGACGAGGTCATTGACCGACACGCCGTCGGCCTGCGACTTCTCGCGGATTTCCTGGGCAAGCGTGGCCGGGATCTTGACCGGGAACGAGATCAGTCCCTGCTCCTGGTCCATCTTGCGCTGCGTGCGGCGGTCCACGGAGGTGGCGGCTGCCGACGCGCCCGTGCCGAAGCGGTCGGGCAGGTTCGACTGTTTCATGGCGCCCATGATCTTCAGGGCCTTGTTCTTTTCGAGGTCAGTTTTTTTCATTGCGGAATCCGGGGGTCAAGCGCGTGAGGATACTCTGATTCGACGGGTCCGCGCCGCGGGCACGGATGAGCCCTCATGGCTATTTCTGTCCAGGTGAACAGGCCGGCTCCCTGCACCGTTCGGGCTGCGAGCGTCCCTCAGCAATAGCTGTCGGGCAATCTCGCCACCGGGGCCAGGCCGGGCATGAGACGGTCGACCCGCAGCTGGACGACCGCCGGATCGCCGCTGGTCAACATCTCGACGCGGCCGGGCAAGGTCGGCGCATCACGCAAAGGCGCCACGCCTGCGGCCGCCTCGGCCCCTGCGGTCGGCTCACGCGTCAGCAGCTGACGCCGCAACTCCAGCGCAAATGGCAGCCCCGTTTCCAGCACGGGAAAGTCGGGCCCGACCCGCTCGCGCACCACGTCGACCAGAAACGGAAAATGCGTGCACCCCAATACCAGAACGTCGGCGCCTTGCGCCAGCAGGTCGTCGATCGGCTCGAACACGATGCGCCGCGCGTCTTCAGGCGACGCGCCCTGCTCGACCAGGTCGACCCAGCCCGGGCAAGCCTTGAGCAGCACCTGTTTGCCCGGCGCTTCGCGGCGCACCAGTTGCTGGAACTTGGCGCTGAGCAGCGTGCCGGTGGTCGCCAGCACCCCGATCACCCCCGACCGCGTCAGACGGGCGGCCGGCTTGACCGCCGGCTCGATGCCGATGATGGGCAGGTCGGTGTGCTTGTCGCGCAAGACCGCGGCCGCGGCTGCCGTCGCGGTATTGCACGGGATGGCGATCGCCTTCACGCCGCGCGACCGGAAGTAGTCGCTGATGCGCCATGCCCGCTCCACGACGTAAAAGGGCGACTTTTCGCCGTACGGCAGGTGGCCGGCGTCGGCGATATAGATCAGGTCATCGGCCGGCAGCAATTCGCGGATGGCGGGCAGCACACTGAGCCCGCCCACCCCCGAGTCGTAGATGCCGATCGGGGAGCGTGTCGACGCCATGCGCTCAGCTCGCCAGCTTCAGGCCAATGATGCCGGCCACGATCAGAGCGACGCTGACCAGCCGGCCCGGCGTTGCAGGCTCGGCAAACAGCACCATGCCAAGGATCACGGTGCCTACGGCGCCGACCCCCACCCATACCGCATATGACGTGCCGACCGGCAAGGTGCGCATCGCCACACCAAGCAGCCCCACGCTGGCCGCCATGGCCGCAAGCGTGCCGACGCTGGGCCACAGCCGGGTGAACCCTTCGGTGTATTTCAGGCCGATGGCCCATACGATCTCGAGCAGTCCCGCGAGCACGAGGATGATCCACGCCATGCCATTCCTTTGAACAATGCCGGCGCCGCGACAGCGGCAGGCCGGACGCCGCACGCGAAAGCCTGCGGACCGCGCCGATTTTACCCAAGCGCGCCCGCGATGGCATACCGCTTGCTTTTCATGCTTGCTGTTCATGTAGCAGCCACTTCATGAGATGTTCAGAGGCCACTTAACGCCCCAGCTCGGCCCATGGCGCCAGAACACGCATCGCTTTGGCGCAGGACCGGCACTGGCATGGCGCGCTCCCCATGGCTTTTCGTTTTATCAATCTGCGCAAGGATGGAAATGAAACACGCTCTGCACGAAGTTGTCCGGTCCGCGGTTGGCGTCGGACTCGGCGTCGGTATGGTCGTCACCCTGTCGGCATGTTCCGGCGACGATGACGACGCGCCGGCCCCCTCGCCCACCTTCTCTCAATCCTGCTCCGCCCTGGTTGGCCGCGCTGTTCCAGGCGGGTCGGTCAGCACCGCCGAGTTCGTGGCGGCCACCAGCGGCGCCGTCACGGCGTCGTCCTTTCCGGACCACTGCCTGGCGCGCGGGGCCATGAATGCGCGAACCGGCATCGATGGCAAGCCGTATGCGCTGGGCTTCGAACTGCGCCTGCCCGTGACCTGGAACAGCCGCTTCTACTACCAGGGCGGCAGCGGCGTGGACGGCACGCTGTTCGTGGCCACGGGCGCGTATCCGGCTGGCGGCAATACCCGCAACGCCTTGCTGGACGGCTATGCCGTCGTCACCACGGACTCGGGCCACCGTGCCGAAACCGGCGTGGCCAACGGATCCTATCTGTTTGCCGTCGACCCGCAGGCGCGACTGGAATACGGCGACCAGCAGGTGCCGCAGGTCACCGCCGCCGCCAAACAGGTGATCAACACCTTTTATGGCAAGGCGCCCGACAAGTCCTACTTTGTGGGCTGCTCGAACGGCGGGCGCCAGGCCATGATTGCCGCGCAGCGTTATCCCGCGTTGTTCGACGGCATCGTTGCCGCTGCGCCGGGCTTTCGCCTGACGCAGGCAGCGGTGCAGGGGTCGGTGTACCAGACGCAATTGCTCGCGACCATTGCCCCCACCGGCGCCGACGGACGTCCCGACATCAGCCAGTCACTGACCGATACCGACCTCAAGAGCATCAGCAATCGCATCCTGCAAAGCTGCGACGCGCTCGATGGCGCGACCGATGGCATCGTCAGCAAGCTGAGCGCATGCCAGCCCGACCCGGCGGCCTGGGCTTGCACTGCAGGCCAGACTACGGACTGCCTGACGCCGGCCAAGGCTGCCGTCGTCAAACAACTCTTTGCAGGCGCCAAGACATCCACCGGCGCGCAGATCTATGAGCGGTGGTCTTTCGATCCGGGCATTGCCGATCCCGGCGCATGGCGCACCTGGTTCCTGGGCAGCCGGTCACCGAACAATGCGCTGCTCAGCATCTTCGCGGGCGAGCTCTCGCACATCTACACGTCGCCGCCCACGATCACGCCGGACCTGTACGGCTATTCGCTGACTGCCAACGTCGACGCCGAGTACGCCAAGACGCGTGCCACGACGCCGGTCTACACCGTATCGGCCGAGTCCTTCACCAACGCCGAATCGCCCAACCTGGACGCCTTCAAGGCGCGCGGCGGCAAGCTGCTGATGTTCAATGGCACCGCCGACCCGGCGTTTTCGTTCCCGGACATCGAAGCCTATTACCGCAAGGTGCAGGCACGCTACGGCAGCGACAACGCCGCCGAAAGCGCGCGGCTGTTTGCCGTTCCGGGCATGGCGCATTGCAGTGGTGGCAGCTATGGCACCGACCAGTTCGATGCCTTCGGTGCGCTGGTGAAGTGGGTGGAACAAGGCGCCGCGCCCGACGCCATGGTCGCCACCGCGCGCGCCGCGGCAGGCGCCCCGTGGCCCGGCCGCACGCGTCCGCTGTGCAGCTACCCGAAAGAAGCCATCTACAAAGGCACCGGCAGCATTGAAGACGCTGCCAGCTTCGAGTGCCGTGCGCCCAGTTGAATGAGCGCCTGAGGTAAGTCGTACTCCGGGCGGCGCGTTCGGGTTTGTCTCGATGCGACCGCCCTTTCCGATTTGTATAGTTATAAAACATATCTATTATTGTTTATAACTATCTGGCAAGGACGGCATCGGCCCCTGCCATCGGGAGACAGCATGCAAGAAGGCGACGAACTCTGGCGCCCGACGCCCGCGCAGGTGGCGGGCACCCGCCTCGCCGCATTCACCACGTGGCTGGCGCACGCGCGCAACCTGACATTCAACGACTATCAGGCGTTGTGGCAATGGTCGGTCGACGATCCGGACGCCTTCTGGTCCGCCGTGTGGACCTTCTGCGATGTGCGCGCCGACGGCTCGGCCGAACCTGTCCTGGCTTCCCGCAGCATGCCCGGGGCACGCTGGTTTCCGAATGCGCGCCTCAATTACGCCGAACATGTGTTCCGGCACACTGCCAGCGCGATGCCTGCCCTGCTCGCCCGCAGTGAAGGCCAACCCGATCGCAAGGTCAGCTGGACCGAACTGGAGCGGGCAACCGGCGCGTTGGCGGCCAGCCTGCGCGCGCTGGGCGTGCAGGCAGGGGACCGGGTCGTGTCCTATATGCCGAACACCCCCGAAACCGTCATTGCCTTCCTGGCGAGCGCCAGCCTTGGCGCCATCTGGTCAAGCTGCTCGCCCGAAATGGGCCTGTCGGTCGTCGTGGACCGTTTCCAGCAGATTGAGCCCAAGGTCCTGTTCGCAGTCGACGGCTACCGCTATAACGGCAAGCCGCATGACCGCGCCAGCGTGGTCCGCGACCTGATCGATGCCTTGCCGACCCTGACCTGTGTGGTGCATGTTCCACGCAGCGACGGACCGCAAGACGCTTTCGCCATCTCGACGCCCGACTGGAAGCATGTCCGCAAATGGAACGACCTGACTCGCGGCGCCGCGCCATTGCGTTTTGAACGGCTGCCTTTCGACCATCCGCTGTGGATCGTGTATTCGTCGGGCACGACCGGTCTGCCCAAGGCGATGGTGCATGGGCACGGCGGCATCGTTCTCACGCATCTCAAGACGCATCAGCTGCAGCACGACGTGCGGCCCGGCGACCGGTTCATGTTCCTGGGCAGCACGGGCTGGATCGTCTGGAATCTGATGGTCGGCGGTCTTCTGTCAGGCGCCACCGTGGTGCTGTCGGACGGCAATCCTGCGTGGCCCGACGCGCAGGCACTATGGCGGTTCATCGACGAGCAGGCCGTGACCCACCTCGGCTGCGGCGCGGCCTTCCTGATCCAGAACATGAAAGACGGCGTCGAACCGGCGGGCACGTTCGCGGCGCTGCGCGCGATCAACTCCACCGGATCGCCGCTACCGCTCGAGGCCTATGCCTGGGTCTACCGACACGTCAAGGCAGATGTGTGGCTGGCGTCGATCAGTGGCGGCACCGACATCGCCTCCGGCTTCGTGGCCTGCGCGCCGACCCTGCCCGTGAACGCGGGCGAAATCCAATGCCGCGAACTGGGTGTGGCCGCCCATGCCTACAACGAAGATGGCCACGCAGTGATTGGCGAAGTGGGCGAACTCGTGATCACGCAGCCCATGCCGTCCATGCCGCTGTACTTCTGGAACGATCCCGCCAACGCGCGCTACCTGGGCAGCTACTTCGACACCTTCCCTGGGGTGTGGCGGCATGGCGACTGGATCCGCTTTACGGACCGCGGCACCGCCGTCATCTACGGGCGTTCAGACACCACGATCAACCGGCACGGCATCCGCATGGGTACCGCCGAGATCTACCGTGTCGTCGAAGACATGCCCGAAGTCGCCGACAGTCTGGTCGTGGATCTGGAGTACCTGGGCCGCCCGTCCTACATGCCGCTGTTCGTGGTGCTGGCGCCCGGCGTCGGCATGGACGAATCGCTCAAGGCGCGCATCAAGGACCAGATTCGCACCAAGGCGTCGGCGCGGCACGTGCCCAACGACGTCTTTGCCGTGCCTGCCATCCCGCGCACGCTGACCGGAAAAAAGATGGAACTGCCGATCCGCAAGCTGCTGCTGGGCGCCGACCCCGCCAAGGTGGCCAGCCCCGACGCCATGGCCAATCCGGACAGCATGCCGCTGTTCATCGAACTGAAAACCCGCCTGGACGCGCTGCTGAGCCAGCCCCGGGCGAGCTGACCAAGGACATCCCATGGATATCAACAACCTGATTGCGATCGACATGCATGTGCATGCCGAAGTCTCGTGCCGCTGCGCCCCCGACCTGTTTGGAAAGGAGTTCGACGACGCCGCCGAAAAGTACTTCAAGTTCGTGCACCGGCCCACCATTCCCGAGACCATCGCGCGCTATCGCGCATCGAAAGTCGGCTTGGTCATGTTCACCGTGGACGCGGAATCGAATATGGGCCGTCGGCGCATTCCAAACGAAGAGATTGCCGAAGCGGCGCTTGAAAACCAGGACATGATGCGGGCCTTTGCCAGCATCGATCCGCACAAGGGCAAGATGGGCGCCCGTGAAGCGCGGCGGCTGATCGACGACTACAAGGTTGCAGGCTTCAAGTTCCATCCGACCGTGCAGGGCTTTTTCCCCAACGACGAGATGGCCTATCCGCTGTACGAAGTGATCGCTGAAGCCGGACTGCCCGCCATCTTCCACAGCGGCCACTCGGGCATCGGCACCGGCATGCGCGGCGGCGGCGGGCTCAAGCTCAAATATTCCAACCCCATACACCTGGACGACGTCGCGGCCGATTTTCCTGACATGAAAATCATCATCGCCCATCCGTCGTGGCCCTGGCAGGACGAAGCCTTGTCGGTCTGTCTCCACAAGCCGAATGTGTGGATCGACCTCTCGGGCTGGTCGCCCAAATATTTCCCGAAAGAACTGATCCAGCAGGCCAACACCCAGCTCAAGAGCCGGATGCTGTTCGGATCCGACTTTCCGCTCATCACGCCCGAGCGCTGGATGAGCGACTTCGAAACGGCCGGCTTCCGGCCCGATGTCCACCCCCTGATCCTGAAAGACAACGCCGCAGCCTTGCTTGGCTTTGCCTGACAGCTTGTTCCTCTGCCCATGACATCGATAAAAAACGGAGACACCATGCGCATCTTTTCCTTGTCCTGCAGCACCTTGCTGGCGGCCGGGCTGACCCTGACGGCCAGCCTGCCCCTGGCCGCCCAGACCTATCCGACCAAGCCGGTCCACATCGTGGCGCCCTTCGTGCCGGGCGGGCCGGTCGACATCATGGCCCGCATCCTGTCCGAAAAGCTGTCGGCGTCGATGGGCACCACCGTGATCGTGGAAAACCGGCCGGGTGCGGGCGGCAATGTGGGCGCCGAATACGTGGCCCGGGCCGCGGCCGACGGCCATACCTTGTTGCTGGCGTCGGGCAGCATCCTGACCATGAACGAGGCGATCTACCCGACCCTGAACTTCAGTCCGTCCAAAGACCTGGCGCCGATCACGGTGGTGGGCGACATGCCGCTGATCGTGGCCATCCACGCCGACGTGCCGGCAAAAACCCTCAAGGAATTCGTCAGCTATGCGGAAAAGCGCGAGACGTTCTTCAGTTCGCCGGGCAATGGCACGACCGGTCATGCCGCAACCGCGCTGCTGAACACCACGGCAAACACCAAGGTCACGCATGTTCCGTACAAGGGCGGATCAGAATCGGCGCGGGCCGTGCTGACCGGGATGGTGACCGGGGCCATCGACACGCCGCCGTCCTTGCTGCCGCATATCCGCACCGGCAAGGTGCGTGCGTTGGCGGTGGCCGGGCCCAGCCGCCTGGATCAACTGCCTGACGTGCCGACCACGACAGAGGCCGGCATGCCCGATCTGCAGGTGCTGACGTGGTTCGCGCTGGTTGCGCCCGCGGCGACGCCACCCCAGGTGATCGACCGCATCAACAAGGAAGTGCGACAGGCGCTGGCTCTGGATGATGTCAAGAAACGTTTCGACGGCATGGGGATCCGGCCTGCCGGCAACACCCCGCAAGAGTTCGCCAGCTTCGCGGCAGCCGAACGGAACAAATGGGGTAGGATTATCAAGCAGGCAAACATACGCATCGAATAACTACGTACCGCCCTCCTCTTGACCTCTGCACCAGCCCCCGACACCTCCCGCGACTTTTCTTCCAGTGACACGCTGAACGAAGACTTCCTTTTAGGACTGGTCGGCCACAGCGCGCGGCTGGCATCGTCCAGCATCCGCCCGCTGTTTGTCGAAAGGATGGCGCAGTACGACCTGCGGCAGGCCGAATTTGCCGTGCTGTCGCTGCTGCAGGCCAACCCGGGCATCAGCCAGCGCCGTCTGGCCGATGCCATCAACGTCTCACCGCCGAACATGGCGGCCGTGCTGGCGCGGCTGGTGGAACGGGGATTGGTGCAGCGGCAACGCGACGCCGCCGACCAGCGCACGCAGGTGCTGGCGCTGACCAAGGCGGGCGAGCTGTTGTATCGGCGGGCCGCGGCGACCGTGGCGACGCTGGAGCGCGAGGCCACCGCCATCCTGAGCGACAAGGAACTGGCCGAACTGCTCAGGCTGCTGCGGAAATTGTCGGGCCGCTAAGGGGCCGACCTGCGACTCAGGTCCGATCGGCCGGCTTGGCGGGCGACACCGGCGGCAGCACGTGGATCACTGCGCGGCTGGCCGTTTCGCGTTCTTCCTGCACGGCCCGCAGCCATTCGCGCCACACCGCGACAAGCAAGGCCATCAATACCGGACCAACGAACAGGCCAACCAGGCCCATCGTTTGCACGCCCCCCACCAGACCCATGAAGGTCGGCAGGAAAGGCAGCTTGACCGGGCCACCCACCAGACGCGGGCGCAGGGTCTTGTCGACAATGAACAGCTCGATGGTGCCCCAGGCGAACAGGGACAGGCCGGCGACCAGGTTGCCCGAGCCCACCAGATAGAGCGACACCAGCGAAAACGCAAGTGGCGCGCCCCCGGGGATAAGCGCCATGAACCCGGTCACCAGCCCCAGCAGGACGGGCGACGGGACGCCAGCGATCCAGTAGGCCGTGCCCAGCACCACCGCCTCGCCCACGGCGATCAGGCCCATTCCGGTGACGGTGGCGCTGACGGTGGCCGGCACCACGCGGGAAAACTGCACCCACCGCGCGGGCAGGATGCGTTCTCCGACGATGTCGAGCTGCGTCACGATCCGGTCGCCGTCCTTGTAGACGAAGAACAGGATGATCAGCATGAACACGATCGTCAGCGCGAAATGGAAGGCGTTGCCCGTGGTGGACAGCACCACCCGGTAGATATTGCCCAGATGCTCGCCGCTGATCAGCTGCACCCACGATCCCAGCGCCTGGGGCTGGCTCAGGTGTTCCTGCCAGTAGCCCGCCATCCGATCGCCGATCAAGGGCAGGCCGACCAGCCAGTTCGGCACCGGCATGCCATAGCGGTTGCCCGCCAGCAACCAGCCCACGAAATTGCTGGCTTCATGGATGCCGTACGAGGCGGCCAGCGACAAGGGCACGACCAGTCCCACCAGGATCACGATCAGCGCCACCGCCGCCGCAGCCGTATTGCGGCCGCCCAGGGCGCGCCGCAACTTCTGAAAGAGCGGCCAGCTGGCAAAGCCGATGATCAGCGCGGCCAGGCCGGGTACCAGGAAACCACTGAAGAAATAGACGCCCGCGGCGAGCACCAGGACCAGCAGCCAGCGGGCAACGAGTCGGGCGGAGAAAACAGGTGACGTCATTAGTCTGGGAGGGGTGCGAGCTAGAGGACAGCCTCACTGTACCAGCACTGACCGGCGGCCCGGCGCGCCAGTTTCCGGCAAGATTCGATCGAGTGGCGTCGGCAGGCGCCTGACCTGGAACATTCACGTACTGGAAAGTGCGAAGACGGCCGTCACGCTGTCGCAGATTCGGCCACATCCCGACGCATTTGCGATGAACTCATCCGTGTGAATGCTTTGCGTGTGATAGTGTTTCGGGCGGCATTGCGACCGTTCGCCCGGCTGCGAGCCAGTGGGCTCGCAGCGCCCTCCCAGTCACCTCAAACGTGGAAGATGGACACCAGCCAAGCCGCCAGCGCCAAGCGCTTTCCGTCGATCGGCAACCTGCTGTTCACGCTGCAGGAAGCGTTCGTGGCATTGCTGCCCTACCTGCTGCTCTCCGCGGCCACCAGTGTCCTGGCACAGGGCTTCGTCACCTACCAGTGGTCGCTTGGCCCGCTGCATGCCGACACCGTCATGTCCACCGCCTATGTGCTGCGTGGACTGTTTCCGTTGCTGCTGGTCATTTCCATCGCCTACCACCTGGCCCGGGCGCACGCGATGGACACCGCGATCACCGTGCTGCTGTCCATCGTGGTGTATCTGGGGCAGGACGCCCTGCGGGGCATCACCGCGCAGCCGCCCTCGCACCTGCCCCTTAGCGCCCTGCTGACGCCGCTGATCACGGTGGGCCTGCTGCGCGGCGTCATGGGGCTGCGTTTCACCCGTGTGGTCCGGTACCGCAGCATGAACTACCATGTGGCGGCCGCGTTGAACCATGGCCTGCCCTTCACCCTGGTGTTTGTCCTGGCTACCGCGGCCATGATGGTCATCCACTACGGCCTGGGCAAAGGCGCTGCAGGCATCACGTCAATGGTTGGCGACCTGCAGCTGTCGAACGGCGCCCTGTTGATCGCCAACAGCCTTATGAGCCACCTGCTCTGGTTTGTCGGCCTGCACGGCAACAACGTCTTTGATCTGCTGGTCGATGGCCGCAACCTCGAACAGCCCATCTTTCCCAACCTCAGCTACTACAAGTTCCTGGACCTGTTCGCCGGCTTCGGCGGCGCGGGCGCCGGCCTGGCGCTCATGATCGCGATCCTGATCGTCGCGCGCGACCGCCACTCGCGCATCATCGCCCGCACGGCCGCGCCCTTCCTGATCTGCAATGTCACCGAAGTGCTGATTTACGGCCTGCCCATCGTCTTCAACCGCCGCCTGCTGGTGCCGTTCGTGGGCGTGCCGCTCCTGAACATGGGCATTGCCTACATCGTGCTGTCGCAGGGCTGGATCACGTTCAACGGCAGCAACGCGTCGTGGATCACCCCGATCTTCCTCGACAGCTACGTGATGACCGGCGGCCTGCGCGCCGCCCTGCTCCAGGCCGGCCTGCTGGCCATCAGCGTGCTGGTCTACATGCCGTTCGTGCGGCGCTTTTCGGACTCCCAAAGCACCCGCATGCTGCGTGAAAGCCTGGCCAGCCGGCTCGGCATCGAAGGCGACCTGCAGGTGCGGCAAGGCGCGGGCTTCCAGCACGCGCAAAGCTTCATCCTCAAATCCAACATCGAGACCCAGCGCGTCATCGAACTCATCACCACCAACCGGCTGACCCTGTACTACCAGCCCAAGATCCGGGCCAGCGACCAACGCTGCCTGGGCTTCGAAGCCCTGCTGCGGCTCGAATTCGAAGATGGGCGCGTGGTCGGCCCGTACTTTCTGGAAACGTTGGAACTGGCGGGCCTGGCGTCCGTGATTGATCTCTGGGTCTGCAACGAAGCCCGCCGTACCTTGGCCGGGTGGGCCGCCACCGGTTTCCACCCGCGTGTCGCCATCAATCTGCACCCCGACACGCTGGGCGATCCGCAGTGCATCGACCGCATCCTGGCCACCCTGTCCGGCCGCCAGGTCGAATTCGAAATCATCGAACGCGCCTTCGCCACCAGCCCCGCCACGGCCGAAGGCATCCGGCGGCTGCGCGCCGGCGGCCTGCGGATCTCCATCGACGACTTCGGAACGGGTTACTCCAGCCTGCACAGCCTCTACCACCTGGACGCCGACACCATCAAGCTCGACAAGAGCCTGATCGACATCGTGCACACCGAACGCGGCTATGCGATCTACCGGGCGATCTGCGGGCTGTGCAAGGAACTGGAGTTCGAGTTGATCGCCGAAGGCGTCGAGACCGAAGCCCAGTTTGCGATCGCCAAGGGCCTGGGGGTGGATGCGGTGCAGGGCTGGTGCTTTGCGCCGGCCCTGAATGCGGAGAAGGCGCGGGAGTACGCGGCGGCACATGGGTGATCCGCGTCGGCGCCTTGCCGAGTCGGTGTAGAATCTCGGCCTCGGGCCCTTAGCTCATGCCTGGTTAGAGCAGCGGACTCATAATCCGTTGGTGCTGTGTTCGACTCACAGAGGGCCCACCAGAAAACGAAAGGGGTTACGCGTTGGCGTAACCCCTTTTCTACGTCTGGACCGCCGCTTTGGCCATCGCGCTCACACCGGCGGCAGCCAGTCATCCGCCGGCACCGCCTGCTCGGACCTTCCCCGCAGCTGCTGCAGGGCATCCACGCGTGCCAGCAGCTCCCCGATCGGTACCGGTTTGGTCATGTGCTGGTCGAAGCCGGCGTGCATGGCGCGTTCGACGTCTTCCCGCTGTCCGTAACCCGTGATGGCGATCAGGACAAGATTCGGGAACTGGCCGCTTGCGCGAATCAGCTGCGCGAGGTTCAGGCCATCCATGTCGGGCAGGCCGATATCCAGCAGCGCGACGTCGGGCAGGTAGGTCGGGAGGATGGACAGGCATTCGCTGGCCGTGTGCCGCACGCGCACTTCATGGCCGGATGCGGACAGCGCCTCCGCAATCGTGGTGGCGGCGTCGACGTTGTCGTCGATGACCAGAATGCGCGAGGGCGTGACGGGGGATGAAAATCGTTCGGGTGGCGACGCGCTGCGCGAGGGCAGCGCTGCCTGCCGATGCGAATCAGCCTGCGGCGGCACATTCGATCGGACCAGCAGCGGCAGGTCGATGCGGAACTTGGCGCCGAGGCCCAGGCCATCGCTGCTGGCAGTGATGTGGCCTTCGTGCAGGTGGACGATGCTGCGGGCGATCGACAAGCCAAGGCCCAGCCCGCCAGCGGAACGCGCAATGGATTGCGGCGCCTGGTAGAACAGCGTAAAGACTTTGGCCAATGTGTCGGGGGTCATGCCGACGCCCTGGTCCGACACCGTGATCATGGCCGCCGACGCGGTGGCCGACAGGCTCACGGATATCGACGCCTCGGCCGAACTGCGCACGGCATTGATCAACAGGTTCACGACGAGCTGCGTCAAGCGCTCCTCATCGCCATGCACCCAGATCTCGTCCGGGGGCAGCACCAGCGAGAATGGCGCTACCCGGTTGGGCACCGTGGAAGCGATGGCTTCGTGCGCCCGCGCCACGACGACGTTCAGCAGGACGGGCTGTTTTTCCACGGTCAGCTTGCCCTGGACGATGCGTGAGACGTCCAGCAGATCGTCGACCAGGTGATGCAGGTGGGTGGCCTGCCTGCGCAGGATCTGCCGTTCGCGCCGATAGACTTCCTTGCCCTGGATGTCCATCAGATCCAGCGTGGAAACGATCGGCGCCAGGGGGTTGCGCAGTTCATGGCCCAATACCGCCAGGAAGTGATCTTTGGCGGCCGATGCTTCGCGGGCCTGTTCCATCGCGGCGCGTATCGAACGCAGGGACCGGTCCAGGTTGTCCACCAGCACCCGGCGGTGCCCTTCTACCGCCAGACGCTCCATCGAGGCCGTTTCAAGGGATTTTGACAGCTGGTCGAATTCCGCGATGCCACATGACTGCGCCTTGACCGCGCGGCCCTGACCCAGGTCGCGGGCATGCATCTGCAGCGTCGCGATGCCGCCGACAATGCGCCGCGCGATGGTCTTCGCCACCAGCAGGCATACGAGCAGTGACAGCGCCAGCGTTGTCGCATACACGTACAGCGCCGTCGACACGACGTTGTGCAAGGACGAGGTCGGAGCCCCGACAATGACCGACAGGCCCCAGCGCGGCAGCTTGGTGAACCCCACGATGGACTCGACACCCGCGGCGTTCGGCGTGACGCTGATTCCTTCGGTCTTGGCATTGCTGAGGTCGCGCTGGAACGACTCGGATAGGCGCTTGCCCACGAATTGCTCGCGGTCACGCGACCGCGCCACGCGTTGGAAACCGGAATCGGCGACAGAGATCGCCCATCCGTCGGGCACGTTCTGGCGGGCAAGAATGTCATCGATGCGATCAAGCTTCAGAGCGGCGGTAATGACGTAGCGCATCTCGCCGCCCACCATGACGGGCACGCGTACCGGAATGGCTGCCGTCCCCGCACTCCCTTCGCGCGCCATGCCAGCAAGCGGACGCTTTTCTTCCAGCACTCTTTTCATGCTGTCGGGGTCATAGACACCGGGGTCGACGGAGCCGAAGGGCCGGCTGGATCGGAACACCGGTTGGCCGGACGCGTCCGACAGAATGACCGATACCCAGTACGGCCGTGCCATCGCGGCGTTGCGTGCGACCGAATGGAACTCCTCGTACCTGCCGGCCGCCAGCGCCGGGTGGTAGGACAAGGTTTCCAGCGCCGCCACACTGCTTTCGATTTCGGCGTTGACGGCCGAGGACAGCGCCCGGGACAGATCCAGGGTTCCACGACGCAGATCGTTTTGCTGTTGTTCGTAGACCGCGTTGACGCTCCACACCCCCAGCAAGGCCAGCGGCAGCAACCCGGCGGCCACCAGCATGAACAACAGAAACCGCAACTGCGGTGGATGCGTCTGGTAAATGGCTTTGAACAACAGCAGCACCCCTGAGAATTCGATAAGCACGAACGCAGCGTATGCGCTTCGAAACGTCACGAATCCGCTCGCCGGGGCGAGTATTACTCGGGAGGACTAGTTCTACAACGACGTTTTGCGCGTTCGTGCCGCTGGGGCCGGCCACTGTCGTATTTATGCAGTAATACAACCGAATCCGTCCATCTGGATCGATCCACCTCGATTCTCATTTCCTTGATGCGTTTGCGCGGTGCTGCTGCAGCCACCTTTCAACATCGACGACATCCATACCCTGCTCGACATTGAACGTGCTCGATGTGTCCCACGCCACGCCGGTAGGGCGCGCAAACGCCAGGTGGTATTTCCGCATGCCATCGTCGGGATGCCGCGCAAGCTCCGCCTTGAGCGTCTCCATGGCCCACAGCACGCGCTCCACTGGCTTTCCAAGATGCTGCTCCACCTTGTCCGCCAGTTCGCGATAGGTGACCGTGTCACCCGCAACGAACACGACGCGATCATCGACCCGCGGCTCATGCTTCAGGATGGCGATGGTCAACCGGCCGATGTCCTCTGGCGTCGTGACGGTCAGCCGGTGGTCCCAGCTTCCCAGCGCATGCACCCGCGCATTCTGCAGATCAACGACGCCAAACGCCGGCTCAAATAAAAAGCTTGTGAACATGCCGGTCGACACGATGACCCAATGCGTGCGCGACTGCGCGCGCAACATGTCACGCACGTCGGATTGTTCGTCGAACACCTCTTGCCCGCTGCCGCGCCCCACCACGTCATAGTCGACCCCGAACTGCCACGGCACGTAGCGGTCGACGCCGGCCTTCAGCACGGCCGACGTGATCTTGCGTTGGGTGCCCGGGCCGGCAACAAAGCCGGTGCAGCAGATCACCGTGGCGTAACGGGAAAAAATCGCGGCCAGCGCCTCGTCGGTGTCGGCGGCCAGATCGGCGTTGACGACGTCGACACCCATGTCGCGCAGGGCGTCGAGCGTGCCTTGCTGTGCGGTGGAGTCGCGCGCCGACCCTGTCGGGCGCAGCAGCACGCTCACGGACCCGTCCCGGGCCGTGCGCTGCGCATTCAGTGCGTGCAACATGGACATGCCGAGCTCGCCTGCGCCCATGATAAGCGTGGCGTTACTCTTGGATTTTGTATCGGGCATTGCTGGCTCCTTGAAAGGACGAGGAGGATAGGCCCGGCGCATTCCCAACGAAATAAGGCACACATGTGATACCAGCTGACGAAGGCGCTACGGCGCGATCAGGGAATGATGAGGATCGCGCCCTTGACCGATCGTGCCTCGGCCGCGGCGTGCGCCTTGGCGACGTCATCCAGCGCGAACCGCGCGCCGACGGTCACGTCGACATGCCCCGCCGCAATGGCATCGAACAGATCCCTGGCGTTCGCACGAAAGGTGGCCACGTCGGCATTGTGCGGAAACACCGACGGCCGCGTCAGGAACAGGCAGCCCTTCTTGTTCAACAGTTCCGGATCGATCGGCCCGATCGGACCCGATGCCGCCCCGAACACGACCACCATGCCGAACGGCGCGACGCAATCCAGCGACTTCATGAAGGTGTCCTTGCCGACCGAGTCGTACACGACGCGCGCCTTCTTGCCGCCGGACGCGGCAAGCACCTGCGCCGGCCAATCGTCGTTCGTGTAATCGATGGCCACGTCGCAGCCCGCCGCACGCGCCTGCTCGCACTTGTCTGGTGAACCGGCCGTACCGATCACGAAGGCGCCAAGCGCCTTGGCCCAGCGGCACAGGATCTGCCCGACACCCCCCGCCGCCGCGTGAACAAGCACGATGTCGCCTGCCTGGATCGCGTACGTTTTCTTGACCAGGTACTGGGCCGTCAGTCCTTTGAAGAACAACGAGGCGGCCTGTTCGTCGGTCACGACCGGCGGGATCGTGACCAGCCGGTCGGCGGGCACATTGCGGCGATCCGCATACGCGCCCAGGCCTGCATTCATGTAGACGACGCGATCACCGGGTGCAAGATCCGATACCCCCTCCCCCACGGCCTCGACGATGGCTGCCGCTTCATGCCCCAGCCCCGTCGGCAAGGGCAAGGGGTAGACGCCCTTGCGCTGATAGACGTCGATATAGTTGAAGCCGACAACCGTATTCCGGATCAAGACCTGACCGGGTGCGGGAGCTGGCAGGTCCACCGTTTCGATCTGCATGACGTCGGGGCCGCCGAATGCTTCAATCTTTACGCGTCGGGAAGGGGTCATCGAAGGTCTCCGGTCGTTGTTGGGTAGGTGCCGACCATCATATCCGAGCGGCCAACGGACGCCAGCAGCGACTCAGTCGATGGCTGCAGTGGCCGCCTCGGGATACAGATTCGGGAACAGGACGTTCAGCGAAGAAATCGGAAAGCCGATTCCAACGTACGAACGGTGGTGCTGCGCGTCACCCGCTGGACGCAACAATCCGTCCTTGAGAAACCTCGACAAAGCGGCCCGGCCCGTTCGCTCACCCAAGCCGGTCATACGCACAAAATCGCCGCGAGACACCGCGCCGCTCGTCGCCACGGTTTGCAGGGCAAGAATGCATTCTTCGCGATATTCCTTGATGCCTTCGGCTCGGCCCTTTACAACCACATAGGCAGCAATACGATCCCGCAGCGTGTGGAGGTCCATCATGGCGGACATGAAATTGACCTGATCTTCGCAAAGCTCGGCAAACCACTTGCACCATGCCCAGAGCTGTCTTTCGCTCAGATTTCCCCTGCCGTCAAGGTCACCCTGCCTCGGCGCGTCGGCTCCGGCAAGCATGGCGTAATACTGGTCGCGATTGCGCGCCAACCCACGATTGGCCGACCACAGTCCGGCGCTGATCGGCAATAGCGCGCAATGGGTCTGGAGACGCACGGCGCGTCCGTTGCCGTCTTCGAACGGATGCGTCCAGGCCATGCGATGGTGCGCAGATGCAATCGTGAACAGGATCCTGTCCATGCCTGCCGCTAGTCCCCCAGCAACTTCCCCACATCCCCCATCGCACTGCCAAACCCCGCCGCACTGACCTGCTGCTCCAGATCCTTCAACAACTGGACGCGATCCTGCTGCTTTGCCCAATGCACCGGACCCCCTTCCCAGCGCGGGAAGCCATAGCCTTGCACCATCACCACATCCACGTCGCTCGGGCGGCTGGCGACGCCTTCGGCGACCAGCAGCGCGGCTTCGTTCACCATGGCCAGCAAGGCCCGGCGGCGGATTTCTTCGGCGGTCAGGGGGCGCACGGCATGGCCGCGGCGTTGGCGCGCGTCGGTGATCAGAGCGCGGACGACGTCGTCGGTCTGGCGCGACTGCTTGCCGTCGGTGTAGGTGTAGTAGCCGGCGTCCGCCTTGCGGCCGAGCCGGCCGGCTTCGCACAGCTTGTCGAGGATGTCGACGTAGCGGGTGCGCGGGTCGCGGGTGGGGGCCTGGGCCTTGCGCATGCGCCAGGCGATGTCCAGTCCGGACAGGTCGGCGACGGCGAAGGGGCCCATGGCGAAGCCTATGGACGTGAGCGCCTGGTCGACCTCTTCGGGCCAGGCGCCGTCTTCCAGCATGAATTCACATTCGCGGCGGTAGGCGTTGTACACGCGGTTGCCGATGAATCCGAAGGCGTTGCCGGTGGGTACGGCGACCTTGCCGAGCTTCTTGCCCAGAGCCATGCCGGCGGCCATGACGTCGGGCGCGGTATGCGCGCCGCGAACGACTTCGAGCAGCTTCATGATGTTGGCCGGACTGAAGAAGTGCAGGCCCAGGACGTCTTGCGGACGCGAGGTGGCCGCGGCGATGACGTCGACGTCGAGATAGGACGTGTTGGTGGCCAGCACCGCGCCGGGGCGGGCGTGGGCATCGATTTTCTTGAAGACTTCCTGCTTGACGCCGATCTCTTCGAACACGGCTTCGATGACGAGGTCGGCCTCGCTCAGGGCGGCCCAGTCCAGGGTCGCCGTGAGCCGTTCGCTGCGCGTGCGGGCATCCTGCTCGGACATCTTGCCGGACTTGGCGCGCGACGTGTAATGGTCAAGGATGCGGGCCTGGCCCCGCGCCAGCGCATCGGGATCCTGTTCGAGCAGGATCACGTCCAGCTTGGCGTCGAGCAGCGCAATCGCAATGCCGGACCCCATCGTGCCGGCCCCGATGACCGCGATGGTGGTGAGGGCGCGAGGGCTTTGTCCTTGGGCTGGCGACCCGGCGTCGGGCAGGCGCGATGCTTCGCGTTCCACCTTGAATTGATAACGCAGGGCTTGCGCGGCGGGAGTCGAGACCAGGGACAGGAAGGTCGCGCGTTCGGTCTGCAGGCCTTCGTCGAGCGCACGCGAGGTGGCCGCGATGGCATCGAGCAAGGCGCCATAGGCGGGCTGCATCTTCTGCTTGGACGACAAGGCGGCACGCTGCGCGTCGACGAAAGCGTTGACGGTGTCGGCGTCCAGCGTGCGGTCGCGCGCCTTGGGCAACGCCGTTCCGGACGCGGCCAGTTCCTGCGCGACGCGGCAGGCGGCGCCGACCTCGTCATGTTCGACCACGGCATTGAACAGCGTGCCGCGCGCCAGTTCAGCGGCCGTTCGCGGGCGGCCGTCCAGCATCATGGCGGCAGCCTGCTCCAGGCTCGTCAGCCGCGGCAGACGCTGCGTGCCACCCGCGCCCGGGATCAGGCCCAGCGTGATTTCGGGAAGGCCGACGCGCGCCGTGGACAGCGCTACGCGGCCGTGGCAAGCCAGGGCCAGTTCGAAGCCGCCACCCAGCGCCATGCCGCCGATCGCCGCGACCACGGGCTTGGCGCTGGATTCGATGCGCGCAATCACCGTGGGCAGGATGGGTTCCTGCATCTGGCGCGGGGTGCCGAATTCGGTCACGTCGGCGCCGGCGCTGAAGACCTTGGCGTTGCCAGTCAGCACGACGCCAACGATTTCGGGGTCCTGCTGGGCTGCGTCCAGCGCATCGACGATGGCGCGCCGCAGGTCGGCGCCCAGGCTGTTGACGGGGGGATGAGCTAGCGTGATGACGGCCACGCCGCCGCGATTCGTGAACATGGACAGGGATCTCCGGAATTGTTGTCGCCGGGCGCGCACTGCGCGGCCGGGTGTCTGGCTTCTTGTACCGCCATTATGGATTCTTCAATCCCGCTGGACAATCCAGACGCCGTTTAACATACTGTCAAATAACTTTGAACAATGGTGCGGCAATGGACGCGCATGCCCTGGCCCTGCTAGTCGACATCATCGAAGCGGGCAACCTGAGTCTGGCGGCCCGCCGCCTGAAGATCAGCCGCGCCAATGTCAGCTACCACCTGGCGCAACTGGAAAAGCAGACAGGCGTCCAGCTGATACGCCGCACCACGCGGCGTATCGAACCCACCGAAATGGGCCTGAAACTCTATCAGCATGGGCGCGTGATCCGCGACGAACTGCGGGCCGCGCAGGAGTCGGTCGCCACCCTGGGCAAGGGCTTGCACGGCTCGGTTCGCATGAGCATGCCAACGGGCTTTGGCTATATGGTGATGTCCGGGTGGTTGATCGAATTCAAGCGCACCTATCCCAACATTACGCTGGACCTGGTGTTCGACAACAAGATCGACGACCTGCTGCGCGATGAAGTCGACATCGCCGTGCGGGTGATGTCCGATCCGCCGCAGCAGATGGTGGCAATCGAACTGGCGCAGATGCGTCACGTCGTGTGCGCATCGGTGGCCTACGCCGCCGAGCACGGGCTGCCCGACACGCTGGAGGCCTTGCAGGCCGCGCCTGTGATCACGTCCGCCGTGACGGGCCGCAGCCTGAAGGTATCGGCCTACCTGGGCACAGAACGACGCGAGCTGACGCTGTCACCCAGTCTGGCCTCCGAAAATTTCGTGTTCCTGCGCGAAGCCGTGCTGGCCGGACTGGGCCTGGGCCTGCTGCCCGACTACACGATCGCGCAAGACATCGTGGATGGCCGGGTCGTGAACGTGCTGGACCCCTGGCGATTCAGTGTCTTCGGGACGCGGATGTTCCTGCTGCGCATGCCCGATCGCTACCAGACGCAAGCCGCGCGAACCCTGATTGATTTTGTGGTGGCCAAGGCGGCGGCGTGGCGGGCCTTGCCGACCAGCGGCCAGCCACGCAGCTGACCGTTCGGCTCTCTGAACGCGGAGCCGTCTAGAACAGGTTGTGCCCGAAATCGGTCAGCGGCTCGACCAGGCGATAGGCCTGCGCCGGGCGGAACGCGGCCGGCACCATCCGGGTTTCCTGCAGCGCCCGGGTCTCCAGGATCTTGCGGCGAAAATTGGTAGAAGTTCGAGAACACCGTTTCCAGCGTCACATACAAGCTGACCGGTTGATCCGTGTAAAAACGAACAGGACGCCGCTTACCCTCGGCGTCCTGTCAGTGTCATCCTTCAGTACAAGGCACGGCAGGTCGGGGCATGCGCCGCGACACACCGCATTACGCCCGCATCAAGGCGCCTGGCAACTGAAGTTCGCTGCGACCTTTACGTCTCCCGTGCCCTTGTATCGGGCGATTTGTGGGTACGGGCACAGCGGACGCGTACGTCCATCCGTCCCGCTGGCCACCACGGTGTTGGCCGCCGTGGTTCCATCAGGCGCGACGCCCTTCTCGACCCAGTTCGCCAGCGCGTCCATCATGCTGAAGTTGCCGGTGCCCGTGCCGCCCGTGCAATGATCCACACCCGGGATCATGTACAGCCGCGCGAACTTGTCGACCTCGCCGGCACCCATCGTCGTGCGAATGGCGTTCCAGTAGTCGATGCTCAGGATCGGGCTGATCAGCGAATCGGCCCAGCCGTGATACATCAGCAGCTTCCCGTTGCGGTTCTGGAAGGGCTTCAGGTTCGTTTCGAACGCGTCATAGATCGGGCGCAGCTTGGCGCGCGCGGTCAGCGGGTCCAGATCGAAGTTGAAGGTCGCAAAGTCATAGTTCGGATTCACGAACAGCGGATAACGGATGTAGTCGGCCCAGCTGCCTTGCGGCGCGGTGGGCGTCGTCAGGTTGGTCGGCCAGAAGGTGCCTGTTTCCAGACCCACCGGATACGGCACCGCCACCGTGTCGCCCGACGGCGTCTTGTGGCCCTGGTACATCGCGCGCAGCGCCGTCACCTGGGTCGGCTTCAGGCAGGTGGCCGCCTCGCCCACGGCACCGGTGCATTGCACCTCGGCCGGATCGAAGGTGCACAGGCGGGGATCGTCCAGCACCCCGTCGGCCAGGTGATCGATGCCCGGCTTGCCATCGCACTTGGCCAGCACGGCTTTGTTGACCTCGGCATACTGCGCCTTGGTGATGGCGCCCGCGCCATTGTTCTCGAACTGCTTGTAGGCCACCCACGCCTGCGACGCCATGTTGGTCGTCCAGTCGCTGGTGTGCGCGCCTGCAATCACGCCATCGTAGTCATCGGGGTAGCGCTGCACTTCCATCATGCCGTGGTGGCCGCTTTGCGAGCAGCCGTTGTAGTACGCGTACTTGGGCGCGCTGGCATAGAAGGCGGCCGTCATCTGTTTGCCAACCACCGTCACCACGTGCTGCGCGCGTGACGCCCAGTCCACGATCTGCTCCATCTTCAGGCTCTTGGTGGCGGGATCGTACGCCCAGCTCTGGTCGAAGCCCGTGCTGACGTGGCCGTTGTCATGCGCGATGCTGGCATAGTCGAGCCGGTAGTGGGCGGCCAGCGTGCCGTAGCTGATGCTGCCGGCCGATCCGCCCGACGCCGTGCCCGCGAACTTGCCGTTCCACCGTTCCTTGACCGGCAGCCACAGCTCGAACTTGATGTTCGACGCTGCATTGGACTTGGCCGTGCCTTCGACCCGGCAGAACGGCGTCGTGACCGTACTGGTCGAGGTCGGCACCGTGAACGGCGCCGTGGTGCTTGCATTGACCAGCGTGGTGGTCACGCCGGTCACCTCGAATTCGCTGGTCTTGAGCGTCTGCAACGACGTACAGCTCTGCGCCGCCGTCGGCTGGACGGGGCTGACGGGCGGGTCGTCATCGTCGTCGCCGCCGCACGCGGCAACGGTCAGCGCAAGCGCGATCGCCATGGACACGTGACGTGCCAACGGCTTGATGGGGTGGGTGATGGTCAAGGCGGTCTCCTGCCGGCCCGCTCTCATTGGTGGAGCAGATACCGAACGTGATGGTGCGGGGTGGTTGGATACTCTCGGGTGGTTCACTGCCATGCGAAGTGGGACGCGCGTGATGCACATCCGCGATTTCATTAGCTTTCTAACTTATGACGTGAATAAGCACAAGCGTGATCTGCGATCTCTAGGGGCATTGCCGCAAGGGGCGCCCTACCCGCCCGACGCCGCCCGCGACGTCTTGAGATTCCAGAACACATCCACCATCACATCCGGCTGGCGCTGCAGCAGTGATGTGGGCGTGACGGCCATGCGGTTGCGGGTCGGCGGCTCGCTCCAGCGAACATGCAGCAGGCCCGTCGGCCCGTTGGGCATCAGGGTGAAGGCAAGGCCTTCCGCGGACAGCAACTGGGCCGCATATTCGGCCTGATCGGCCCCGGCAACAAAGCCGAGCAAGGCATCATGATGTCCGCCCATGGCCAGTGTCCGCAGGCATCCGCGAATGCGTTCCAGACCGGCGTAGCGCGAGCGATGCCACAAGGGAAATTCCGACGGCCGTTGCCCGGAACTCAGTGCTGCCAATTCGTCGACCAGCATGTTCATCGCTCGTCCACCTCGAGATGGGTTCTTCAGGCATCGGCGTCGCGGCCGATGCATCTCGCGCTGGCAGGGGTCGGCCTGCCATGTGCCGGCCAAGTATGACGTGACTGCGCAGTGAATGCTCGCATTTTCCGTGGACTGATCCATCCGGTCATCGTGCAACGGATTGAAAGTCTGCTCATCAGCCTAAGTACGTGGCGTCATGCTTTAAGCCCTGCGCGTCTGGCCCCGCCTGCGGGGGTGGCCCGCAGCGGCAGCGCCTCGAGCAAACCCCGCGGCGGCGTGGCGACACGGGCGTGTGCAGTCCCGCGCGGCGCCATCGTCGCCGCCGGGTGCTGCCTGCTTGAAGATGCGGGTGACCATGTGCGAGTGACCTGGCCCGAGGGCGCCGGCTTTCGCGCTGCGATGCTGGCGCGGGTGCACTACGACCGGCATTGGGATGAAGGCACGCTGGTCGAGTGAGACCCGGCGCTGCGGCGTATCGACGGCGTCACCGCTGCGTCGGGCTGGCTGCGCCCGGTACCGGATCTCCGCCAGTAGGCGGATTGGACGGCATGCCTGATGCGCTGGCAGCACCGGGCAGGTTCTCGCCGGCAGCGCCGGGGGCCGCTTGACCCGATGGCCGCACCGCCGGATCCATGGCGGCGGGCAAGGACGTTTCCTTCCCACGATCACAGCCCGACAGCGACAGGCCTGCAATGGCAAGGCAAGACACGGTGGCGCCGACAACGCCGATACGACGCAATGAAGGCAGAGCAGAAATGGGCATGGCAGTCTCCTTGATGTCCTGCCCTCTGAGCAAACGGCGTGCCGCGTTGGCAGCGGGTTTTGTTGCATGTGGCGCCACAGCATGAGGCCGCCAGGGAGATACACTGGACCTCTGACATCGAAGGTTGAATGCCATGGACCTTGACGCCGAAACCGCAAAAATGCGCGCCTTGGTCATCCGCCGCCGCAGTCGCGCAAGCGACATCGGCAAGGGCCGCCTTGCTCGCAGCGTGGGCCGATTCGAACCTGCGTTGGGCTATGTGAAGGGCGTGCTCGAGATCGCCTCGCAAAGCCTGACTGACGACGGCTATGCCTGCGAGCTGCGCGCGGCCAGCGAGCGCGGGGCCACCCGCAAGAAGATCCAGCTGCGCGTTGGACGCCAACACCCGCCTGTCCCCGAGGCGCCGATTTTTCACACCCTCAAGATCTACCTGACGCAAGGCGCCCATATCGATGTCATCTTCGATATCTGCCATGGCGTGGGCGAGAGTGGCGAACTGTCGCTGGAGGCCAGCTTTTCGGCATTCGATGAAGACCTGCACGCCGATCGCTTCGCGCAGTTGGTGGTCGCCTTCATCGAACGCTTCGACTAGCCTTCGGTCCGCGCCGTTGCCGTGCTATTTGACGGTAGCGGCGCTTTCTTCGTCTGCCATGGCCGCCATCAGGCGCTGTGCCTCGGCAGGCTCCATGCCTACATGAACATAGAACGTGTGCAGATCGGGCGCTGACGCGCCTGCTTCGCGAGTCTCGAAGATGGCCCGCCGGTAGCGGGCGTCGGCGTCGTGCGTGGCGCTGAATGTGTCGAGCTCGGGCCGGAAATAGTCGGCGGTCGATTGACCGTGCAATGGTCCGCCGATGAAGCGCGTTGTCATGGTGTCTCCTTCCTGCCCATCGAGGGCGGTCATCGCCGGGAAACGCGGCGCCATGCGCGCTCCCTCTGGCGGATTGTCTATCAACGCGGGGTGGCTGCGCCCTCCTCTTCTTGAACTGCGTCATCGGCGTCATTGACGGATGGGCCGGATGCGAGCAAGGGTGTGTCGGGTGCGGGCTTTGATGCAAGCAGATCGATGACACCGTCAACAATCGCCTGGGCGCCCGGCCCGTAGAGCATGGTGAAGTGATTGCCGATGGCACGGCGATGGGTGGCTCGCGGCAGATTCCTGATCGTCTCTTCTGCATCGTGATCCAGCACCATCGGCATGCCCATCAGGAACGGCTGGGTCGCCTGCACCAGCAGGGTCGGCGCCTGGACGCGCCGCGCGTTGCGGCACCAGTCTCGCGTGCTTTCGCCAAAGATGTGCAACGCAGCCAGGCCGGCGGCATAGGCCCGGGTGCGTGTGGTGACGGCGCCCATCGCCAAGGGCTGCATTTCTTCATCGAAAAAGCCTTGCATGGCGTCATGCCACGGCGCAACGAAGGGCGCGGAGCGCATGGCGCCCTGATAGATCTCGGCCGACGGATAGACCTGGTCCAGACGCGCGGCCACGGCAGCCGTCATGAGTGGCGTGGCCGGGTGCATCTGCACTGCTGCGTCTAGCATGACCAGATGGCTCACGCGTTCCGGATGATGAGCAGCCAGGTACAAGGCCAGCAAGCCCCCGAACGAATGCCCGCACAGCACCACGCGGTCCAGACCGAAATGGTCGAGCAAGGCAAGGATGTCCGTGCAGCCTGCATCGAGCGAGTAGCCTGTCAACGGCATGTCGGACCGGCCCCGTCCGCGAAGATCCGGGACCAGCACCCGGCAGGCAGGGCTCAAGCCGGCGGCAATCAAGCCGTCAAAAAGGCGGGTGTTGCCCGACAGCGAATGCAGCAGGAGCAGCGGCGGGCCGTCGCCGCCGTAGTCCAGGCAGTGCAGCTGGAGGTTGGACAGGGCGATGGCATCGTGGCAAACGGGCGCAAGCATGGCGGATCCTGAAGAGGTCGGCGCGCATCGGCCCGCTCAGTGTCGCCTTATGACGCGGGCCCGATGCTCGCACATGGGAATCCCCTGCTTCATGCAAATGCCGTGCCCATCGGGCAATCAGAACAGCGACAACTGCTGGTAGCCGAACTCGCGATTCAGTGGGCGATCCACATAGTGCGGACGGCTTGCCGGCCCGCGCGCCATGGCCTGGGCCGTGGGAACCCACGACAGCGTTGCGCCAAGCGCCACCGCCGCGAACACGGCTTCCGTCTTGCCCGACACTTGCATGGCCTTATAGAGCGAATGCGCGTGCGATCGCGCCGTGGCCAGCGAAATCTTCATTGCCGCGCCGACATCCTCGATGGTGGCCCCGCGCGAGAAGTGGACGAGTACGTCGTACTGTCGTTTGGTAAGACCGAGCAATGCGCGTTCGTGTTCGGCAGGATCCACAGGCTCGCCAGCCGGCTCGCCGGCGGCGTGTTCTGCCCGGTCCGGCAGATCGGGGCGGTGCTGCGGAAAACACTGCCCGCCCGACAGGACCAGCTTCATGGCTGCCCGGATCAGCGCCACGCTGGATGCCGTGGGGATCGACCCGCGCACATGAGGCGGCAACGGTTCCCATACCGCGATATCGGCCGGGTCCTCGCACATCAGCAAGGTCGGTTTGTCAGTCCGCATGGCCCGAACGAGAGGCATGGCCTTCTCAAGGCCAAGGTCAAAGCGGGGGATCGAATACAGAATGAGGTCGGCCGACGCCGTCTTGGCCGCGTCCTTCAGTTCCACCGCCGTGCACCCCGTGGTCTGCCAGGCGCCCTCCATGTCGGAGATGAGCTGTTCCAGACCGTGAAATTGAATCGGATGTTCTTCGATCAGGATGACCGTGCGCATGACCTCTGTCCGCTGGGCTCGGCCGTCAATCCTAGCTCAACCACGCGGACGCGTTGCTACCGTTTGTGCTCTGCCGTTGCGCAGCACTGGAGCTGAACCCCCGGCGGGAACGCTCGATGCAACGTGCTGCTGCGTGCGCCACACGGTCCCCACCCATGCCGGGCGCGCCGGGACCGGCGTGTGGGCGCGACACAGGATGTTACGGGTGGACAGCGCAGCACCCCTGCAGCGGGCCGCCCGGCTCGAACCCTCAGGAGGTGAACGATGGTCAGAATGGTCGAACAGATTGCCAGTGCGCGGATTGGCGAGGCCGATGCCGCGCTGGTTGTGCTTGCCAACGATGGAACCTTGTGGCGCCTGGTCATGCCCGCGACAGGGACACCGGGCACGGACGACTGGCTCCAGTTGCCCCACCTGCCGCAAGGCGACGTCGCGGCGTTCCTGACGGAGCCGCCCGAGACGGTGCGGACATCGGAAGCGCCGGATTAGCGCGGGTCGAGGTTGCGCTGGATACCGGCCAGCGCGCTGCCCAGCACCGCATGGTCCTTGGCGGTCAGGCCGTCGAAGGCCATGGCCTCGAGGTCGGCCACGAGCGGCATGGCCTTGCGGAACAGTTTGCGGCCGTCCTTGAGCAAGTGGATGGCAACCACGCGGTGATCCCGCACGGTGGCACGCCGCTCGACCCATTGCGCGGCTTCCATGACCGTAAGGGCGCGCGACAGGGTCGTCTGATCGTGGCCGGTTTCGGCGGCCAGGGCCGAGACGCTGCGTTCGCCGTGCTCCGCAAGAAACGCGAGCACGCGCCAATGCGTCAAGGTCAGGCCATGTTCACGCAGGACAGCCTGCATGCTGGTGTTGAAAACGGCAGAGGCACGATGGAATGCGAGCGACAGGGTGGCCGGAAAGCCTGAAGGAACAGTCATGAAAGGGGTGTCGATGCGGCCGGAATCGGCCGCCGCCAAGTTGACCGGGCCGACAGGCAGCGCGAAGCCCGGTGCCGCGGCACATCCTGCGGCGCCCGCACGGTAGTCAATAATGTCGATATAAGCAATACTGCGTAATGATGACCTGGAAGGGCAACGGCCCCTGGCCTGCGCCGCACTACGCGTCAAGAACAAGGATTTCGATGAAAGCGCCACTTACCCCGACAGACGAGCCGACCCGTGTCGACACTTTACGGGCGCTCAACATTCTGGACACTGCTCCCGAAGAGCGGTTTGACCGCCTGACCCGTCTTGCCAAACGTTTGTTCGGCGTGCCGATCGCATTGGTCAGCCTGATCGATACGAATCGCCAGTGGTTCAAGTCGCGCCAGGGCCTGGACGTGCCGGAAACCCCGCGCGACCAATCGTTTTGCGGTCATGCCATCCTCGAAGACGACATCCTTCTGATCCCCGATGCGGCGCTCGATGAACGGTTTTCGGACAATCCCCTGGTGCTCGGGGAGCCGCACATCCGCTTCTACGCCGGATGCCCTCTGCGGGTATCGAACGGCAGCAAGCTCGGCACCCTGTGCCTGATCGACAAGAACGAACGTGAGTTCGGCGAAGAAGACAAGGCGCTGCTGCGTGACCTGGCGCGCATGGCCGAACAGGAAATCGCGGCCATCCAGCTGGCGACGATGGACGAACTGACGATGGTGTCGAACCGCCGGGGCTTCGAAGCCCTGGCGCAGCATGCCATCGGCCTGTGTACCCGGCTCGAGCTGCCTGCCACCCTGCTGTTTTTCGACCTGGACGGCTTCAAGCAGATCAATGACACCTTTGGCCATGCCGAAGGCGACCGTGCGCTGGTCAGCTTTGCCCGCCTGCTGCTCGACGTCTTCCATGAATCCGACGTGGTGGGCCGGCTGGGCGGTGATGAATTCGTGGTGATGGTGACGTCGATGGAGACTGGCATGCTGGCGGCCACGCGGCAGCGCCTGCAGGCTGCCGTGGATGCCTACAACCAGGCCACCCAGCGCGGCTACACGCTGGCGTTCAGTGTGGGGTCGGTCGAACTGGATCCGAACCGGCACAAGACCATCCAGGACCTGCTAAGCGTGGCGGACAAGGAAATGTACGAACACAAACGCAGCAAGCGTTCCACAGCCGTACCGCAGTCCTAGCATCGCGATTGCGCTTGCCGCGAAAGATACTGTATAAATAACCAGTATTCTTTCCGGAGCTTGCCTCATGTCGTACACCGTCACCCTGCAGGATTTTCCCGACATTCCCGCCAACGTTCGTGAACAGGCCGAACGGCGGTATGCCAAGACGCTGGAACGCGCCATTGGCGGCGTGGATGCCATCGGTCCGGCGCTCAAGGCCTGGATGACGGCCGAAGACTCGTCCGAAGGCGACCTGTCCGAAGACGAAAAGGCCTTGGCCGTGCGCTGGCAGAAAGCTGCGTCGCGGGCGCAGCAGGAAGGCTTCAATGGCCTGGGTGAAGCCCAGGAAGCCTACTTTGAAGTCCGGCTCGCCCGGCACTGATTCGGGCGCCTAGCGCTGCATCGTTGGCGTAATGGCCTGCACCCAGGCCTGGTAGCCTGCGGCGTTCAAATGCAGGTGGTCGCTGGTGTAGCGCAGGTCCAGCGTGCCGGTCGGCGCCAGCACGGGGTTCAGGTTCACATACACGCACGGACCCCGCGCACACAGCGCATGCAGGCGGCCGTTCAAGTCCTTGACTGCCGCATTCACCGCGGGCGGAAACGCCGGCCCGGTCAACAGCGTCGACTGCACGATGACCTGGACCTTGGCGCGGGTCAGGGTGTCGATGATGCGCTTGTAGTGCTCGAAGACTTCGGTCACTGGCTTCTTGAAGGTGGCAATGTCGTTGATGCCGGCCATCACGAACACCTTGCGGGGCGACACGCCCAGCACCGAGTCGAGCCGCTGGCCCATGCCTTCGGTGGTGTCCCCGCCTATCCCCCGGTTGGCAATCGCCTTGCCCGGAAAGAAGGACGTCCAGTCGCCCCCTTCGGTCAGGCTGTCGCCGAGCATGACCACGTCGCGGCGTGCCATGTCTTGCACAAAACCTGCCTTGCGTTCGGCATAGTGCGGCGTTGTGACGGCAAGGGGCGGTGCGTGCTGCTGTGGTGCGTTTGGCAAGGGTGACGGCGCTTGTGACGGTGACTGCGACGGCGACTGCGCCAAGGCACTGGCGGCAGCCAGCACCCCAATCGCGGCCATCATGCCGGGCAGCAGGGCAGAAAGTTTCATTGCAGGGCGCGCGATATCAGAAGAATGGGACAGATGCCCGAGTGTAGCGGAGCCGCCCCGGCGCGGTGTGCACCCTGACGATCACCCCGCGTGAACCCGGGTCCGAAACATGGCCGGTGCGTTAGCATCACGCATCGCTCTTGAAAGGAATTGCCGTGGCCCCCGCGTCGCCCCATCCCTCCGCCGATCGTTCGCTGCATGGCAAGCCGGACAGCGGTTGGCGCCGCAGTGTCTACACCGTCATTTTCGAGGCGGACACTCCGGGCGGCCGGCGCTTCGACCAGGCCCTGATCTGGACGATATTGCTCAGTGTGCTGGTCGTGATGGCCGACAGCGTGGAAGCGATCGTCAATCGGTATGGCGACATCCTGCAGGTCCTGGAATGGATCTTCACCGTGTTGTTCACCGTCGAATATATCGGGCGGCTGCTCAGCGTGCAGCGGCCGCTGCGCTACGCGACCAGCTTCTTCGGCATTGTCGATCTGCTGGCGATACTTCCCAGCTTTCTGTCCTTGTTCGTGCCGGGCCTGCACTTTCTGACCGGCGTGCGGGTACTGCGCCTGCTGCGGATCTTCCGGGTCTTCAAGCTGCCGCGCTTCATGGACGAATACCTGATGCTCGGGCGCGCGCTCAAGGCAAGCTCCCGCAAGATCCTGGTGTTCCTGTCGGTGGTGTCCCTGATCGTGCTGAGTATGGGGACGATCATGTATGTGGTCGAAGGCCCCGAGCATGGCTTCACCAGCATCCCGGCCGCCATCTATTGGGCGATCAGCACGATCACCACCGTGGGCTTCGGCGATATCACGCCGCACACCACCTTGGGCCGATTGATTGCGTCACTGATGATGCTGCTGGGGTGGGGCGTGCTGGCCGTGCCGACCGGCATCTTCACGGTCGAGATGACGATGGCCCATGCCCAGCACGCACGCCAGCAGAAGTCGGAACGTAAATGTGGCGTCTGTAATACGACGGATCATGATGCGGACGCCACCTTCTGCAAGCACTGCTCGACCAAATTGCCCGAGGAGGCTGCGCCTTGAGGCTCAGCGCCCACCCTGCCCCAGGCCGCCCTTGGTATCGGCACTGGGCGTGACTTCGCCGGCCGTGCCCGCGCTGAACGTGTCGCCGATGGCGGACGTGCGCTTGGCTTCTTCGGGCGGCGCGGGCGTGCCGGCAGGCCGTTCATCAGGCGCGCCGCCCGCGTCCGACAAGGCCTGCGCATAAGGCGCCTTGGCGGCTCGTTGCGGTCCGCGGCCACCGGGGCGCGAGCGCAGGCTGGAGCGGCGATTACCGGTATCGGCAGGATTTGCCGGGGACGACGTCGTGGGGCTCGGCGTGCGCGCCAGCAGCTTCAGGATGCCAACGGTGGCGGCTCCCAGCAGGAAGGCGCTGAAAAGGGGTTTGAGCGGGGATGCGGTGCGTGGCATGGATGTCTCCGGCGACTGTGAATATTCGCATCAACGCAAGCCGCATGCCTGTCATGAAACCCTGGGTCGTTCTTGCGGTCACACCCTGGCGGACCGGTCGTTTTCGCTGACATCGGGCTGAACCGTTCCTCGCGCATCCGACCGACGATGAACGAGGCGCCATGACGTCCCCCGCAAGCTCCAGCCCCCCTTTCCCTTCCCTGCCCGACCCTGCCGCACGGGTGTCACGCCACGACGCACGCAGCAGACTCCGGCTACGGGATACCTGGGGGCTTCTCAAGCCCTATTGGGTGTCTCGCGACGGCCGTGCCGGTCTTGCCCTGCTGGCCTTGGTGGTCGCGCTGAACCTGGCGCTGGTGGGCGTGAATGTATGGCTGACAAACTGGAACCGCGTGTTCTACAACGCGCTGGAAGCCCACGACTTTCCGGCATTTCGCCAGCAGCTGCTGGCGTTCTGCGCCATTGCGGCCGTCTTTATCGTCGTCAGCGTCTTCAAGCAGTACTACACGATGATGCTGCAGATGCGCTGGCGCACGTGGCTGACCACCGACTTCCTGACCCGATGGCTGGATGGCCAGGCCTATTACCGGATCGAGCAGGCGCACGCGACCGACAACCCCGACCAACGGATTGCCGATGACCTGCGCACCCTGGCCAGCGACAGCCTGACCCTGTCGCTCGGACTGCTCAACTCCGTTGTGACCCTGGCGTCGTTCATCACCATCTTGTGGTCAGTGTCGGGGGCCTTGACCTTTCACCTTGGCGCGACGCCGATCACCGTCCCCGGCTATATGGTGTGGTTCGCCGTGCTGTATGCCGTGGCGGGCTCGTGGCTGACGCACAAGGTCGGCAAACCCCTGATCGGCCTGAGCTTCCAGCAGGAACAGCGCGAAGCCGACTTTCGATATGCCTTGATGCGCCTGCGTGAAAATGCCGAGGGCGTTGCCCTGTATCACGGTGAAGCGACCGAACGCGCCAGCCTGCTGACACGGTTCGGCAGCATCCGCGACAACTGGGGCTGGCTCATGCGCTATTCGCGCCGGCTGGTCCTGGTGAGTGCGGGCTATGGCCAGATCGCCATCGTGTTCCCGCTGATCGTTGCCGCGCCCCGCTACTTCGCCAGGGAACTGACACTGGGCGGCCTGATGCAGATCAGCTCGGCCTTCGGACAGGTTCAGGGCGCCCTGTCATGGCTGGTGGACAGTTACGCATCGCTGGTCAGCTGGCAGGCGGCGTCCAACCGGGTGCTGGACTTCCAGGCGGCGATCCTGGCCACCGACAACGACCGCGCCCATGCGGACGGCGAGCATGGCATCCGCGTGACGCAGGGGAAGGCGAACGGCGGCATCGAAGGGAATGACCGTAGCGTCGGCGACGCATCCCGGCGTGCCAGCCCAGAGGCGCCTGACCGTGGCGCGGCAGCCGGCCTGCCCGCCATGACCGCCGACGGTTTGGTCCTGGCGGTGCCCGACACGCGGTTCGCACGCTCCAATGTGACCGATGACGCGGGATCCTTCGAGACCACGGCGCAGGCCCGGTCGGGCCGCGTGGCCGTGCCCGGCGCGCAGCCCATCCGCGAACTGACGTCGCCGTTTTCGCTGACGATCGAGCGCGGTCAACGCTGGCTGGTGACCGGCCCGTCGGGCAGCGGCAAAAGCGTCTTCTTCCGGGCCATGGCGGGCATCTGGCCCTATGGCCGCGGCACGGTCGATCGTCCGGAGAACGCCCGCGTGCTGTTCCTGCCGCAGAAAAGCTACCTGCCGGCCGGCACGCTGGCCGATGCGCTGTGCTATCCGTCCCGATCCGACGCCCGTGCCGAAACCGCCCTGCGAGAGGTGCTGCGCGCCTGTCGGCTGGACGGATTGATCGAGCGCCTGCGGGACGTCGCCAACTGGTCCACGACCCTGTCGCCAGGCGAGCAGCAGCGGTTGGCGTTCGCGCGGGCGCTTTTGCAGGCCCCCGACTATCTGTTCCTGGACGAGGCGACGTCAGCGCTGGACGAAGACACCGAAGCGGCCATGTACGGGCTGATCCGCGAACGGCTGCCCAACGCGGCCCTGATCAGCATCGCCCACCGCAGTACGGTTGCCCGCTGGCATGACCGTTACCTGCGCTATGACGCAAGGCGGGGCGGCGAGGCCTCCGTGCGGACCGGCGAGCTGCCGGCATGTCCGGCGGGGTGACCGCTCGCACGCTAAAATCCGCGTCATCTTTTTGAAAAGATGCTAAACAGTTGCAGGGCCGCAGGCCCATCAAGGTTCGCAGATCGCGTCGCCTCCGGCGCCACGTTCGCATCCGCCCCCGTTCAGGTTTTTCCAAAGATTCGCCCTATGCACATTCGCGCGCTGCACCCTTCCGACTACGCACTGCTGTCCCCGGTCCTCGATGAATGGTGGGGCGGGCGCTCCGTTGGCGGGCTGCTGCCGCGCCTGTTCTTCGAGCACTTCGGGTCGACCAGTTGCGTGCTGGAAGAAGAGGGCGCGATCAAGGGCTTCCTGGTCGGTTTCGTCTCGCAGTCCCTGCCCACCGTCGCGTACATCCACTTGGTGGGCGTGTCTCCGGACAAGCGCAAGCAGGGCTATGGCGGCCTGCTGTACGAGCGCTTTTTCGACCTGGCTGCCGTGCACGGCTGCTCGGAAGTGCATTGCATCACCTCGCCCGTCAATGCGGGGTCGATCGCCTTTCATACGCAGCTCGGGTTCGAGATCGTCGATACCGGCGATGCGGTGGACGGCATTCCGGTCAAACTCGACTACGCAGGGCCCGGACAGCACCGGGTGCTATTCAGAAAACAGCTCTGAGGACAAAAAAAACCCGGCATATGCCGGGCTATTTCATGGTGGAGACAGCCGGTACGATCAGCTGAACGCCTGGATGCCGGTCTGCGCGCGACCCAGGATCAGCGCATGGATGTCATGCGTGCCTTCATAGGTGTTCACGACTTCCAGGTTCACCACGTGGCGGATCACGCCAAACTCGTCCGAAATGCCGTTGCCCCCCAGCATGTCGCGGGCCACGCGGGCAATGTCCAGCGACTTGCCGCAGGAATTGCGCTTCATCATCGACGTGATTTCGACCGCGGCCGTGCCGTTGTCTTTCATGCGGCCCAGTTGCAGGCAACCTTGCAGCGCCATCGTGATTTCGGTCTGCATGTCGGCCAGCTTCTTCTGCACCAGCTGGTTGGCGGCAAGCGGACGGCCGAACTGCTTGCGGTCCAGCGTGTATTGACGGGCGGTATGCCAGCAGTATTCGGCCGCGCCCAATGCACCCCAGGCGATGCCAAAACGCGCCGAGTTCAGGCAGGTGAACGGTCCTTTCAGGCCGGACACGTTCGGCAGCAGGTTTTCCTGCGGCACGAACACTTCGTCCATCACGATTTCACCGGTGACCGACGTCCGCAGGCCGACCTTGCCGTGCACGGCCGGCGCGGTCAGGCCCTTCCAGCCCTTTTCAAGGATGAAGCCGCGAATCGCGTCCTTGCCATCGTCACCCTTGAGCTTGCCCCAGACGACGAACACGTCGGCGATCGGCGAATTGGTGATCCACATCTTGGAGCCCGACAGCGAGTACCCGCCGTCCACCGGCTTGGCACGCGTTTCCATCGAGCCCGGATCCGAGCCATGGTTGGGTTCGGTCAGGCCAAAGCAGCCGATCCATTCGCCGCTGGCCAGCTTGGGCAAGTACTTCTGCTTCTGTTCTTCGCTGCCGAATTCGTTGATCGGCACCATGACCAGCGACGACTGCACGCTCATCATCGACCGATAGCCGGAATCCACGCGTTCGACTTCACGCGCAATCAGCCCGTAGCTGACGTAGTTCAGGCCCGACCCACCGTATTGTTCGGGAATCGTCGGTCCGAGCAGGCCCAGTTCGCCCATCTCGCGGAAGATTTCCGGATCGGTGCGTTCGTGGCGGAACGATTCCAGCACGCGCGGCATCAGCTTGTCCTGGCAGTAAGCGGCCGCCGCGTCGCGGATCATCCGCTCGTCGTCGGTCAATTGCTGGTCCAGCAAGAGGGGATCGTTCCAGTGAAATTGGGCAGGTTTGTGCATAAGCGTCATGTCTCGGTGTTTTGGTGCCAGGCGTCGTGGTCTGCGCCCGACGACTGCGCTTGCCTTCGACACGGGGTCGGATGACAAGCACGATACCGGATGGGGCGGTGATCCGCCAAACGAGTTCTTTGCACCGACCTGTGCGTTTCTTGCACTCCGTACAGAGTATGCTGGATGATCGCCGCCGATGTCCGGGCGCCACTCCCTGGCCATTTCTGCACACCTTTTTCCTTACGGTCGTCGTTGCATGCGTCGCAAACTTCCCAGCACCGCTGCCCTGGCAGCCTTCGATGCCGCCGCGCGGCACCAGAGCTTTACCAAGGCCGCTGAAGAACTGGCGCTGACGCAAAGCGCAGTATGTCGCCAGATCGCCAACCTGGAAACCTTTGTCGGCCTGAAACTGTTCAGGCGGTCACGGCGCGGCGTGACACTGACCCAGGCAGGCGCCAGCTACAGCATTGCCGTGGCCGGCAGGCTTGAGGAAATGGAACGTGACACCCTGGACCTGATGGCCACCCGGGGCGAAGGCGGAGTACTGGAACTGGCCGCCGTGCCCACCTTTGCGACCCGCTGGCTGCTGCCCCGCTTGAAGCGCTTCGAGGCGCGCGCGCCCAAGGTCATCGTCAATATCATGCCGCAGAGCCGCCCTTTCCTGTTCGAAGGCACGCCCTTCGACGCGGCCATCTACGCGGGTGACGGGCATTGGCCCGGCACGGAAGCCATCGCGCTGATGCCGGAACGCCTGGTGCCCGTGTGCGCGCCGTCGTTGATCGCACCCCACGGCGCGCTGACGCCCGGCCAGTTCCGCCGCTACCGGCTGCTGCAGCAGACCACGCGGCCCTATGCATGGCGCGCCTGGTTCGACATCCAGGGCGTGCGGCACGACCATGACGTGGCCGGGCCGAGGTATGAACTGTTTTCCATGCTGATTCAGGCGGCCGTCCACGGACTGGGGATCGCCCTGGTGCCGGCTCTGCTGGTGGAAGAAGAGCTGGCGTCAGGCAAGCTGATCGCCGCATCCCCCCTGGCGTCGGGGGTGGACAAGAGCTACTACCTGGTCCTGCCGGAATGGAAAGCCGAAAACCCGCTTCTGCGCACCTTTGCGGACTGGCTGCGTAAGGAAGCAGAACCTTATCGGAACGAACAGCTCGTCGAGCTCTGAAGGCGACGGGCCGGCCGGACGAACAAGACGGACGAGAAAGACGGACACAAAAGACGGACGAAAAAAAACCGGACTCCTTAGAGTCCGGTTTCTGCACGGCGCCTTGCTGCGACGCCCGTGATTACTGCCCTTCGAGGAAGCTCTTCAGCTTGTCTGCGCGGCTGGGGTGACGCAGCTTGCGCAATGCCTTGGCTTCTATTTGTCGAATGCGCTCGCGCGTCACGTCGAACTGCTTGCCGACTTCTTCCAGCGTCTGGTCGGTGCTCATCTCGATACCGAAACGCATGCGCAGCACCTTCGCTTCACGCGGCGTCAACGAATCCAGCACTTCCTTGACCACGTTGCGCATGGAGCCATGCAGCGCGGCGTCGGACGGTGCGAGCGTCGTCGTATCTTCGATGAAGTCGCCCAGATGCGAATCGTCGTCGTCGCCGATCGGCGTTTCCATCGAGATCGGCTCTTTCGCGATCTTCAAGATCTTGCGGATCTTGTCTTCCGGCATGTCCATCTTTTGCGCCAGGGTTGCGGGATCGGGCTCGGCGCCCGTTTCCTGCAGGATCTGACGGCTGATCCGGTTCATCTTGTTGATCGTTTCGATCATGTGGACCGGGATCCGGATGGTACGTGCCTGGTCGGCGATCGACCGCGTGATGGCCTGACGGATCCACCACGTGGCGTACGTCGAAAACTTGTAGCCGCGACGGTATTCGAACTTGTCCACCGCCTTCATCAGGCCGATGTTGCCTTCCTGGATCAGATCCAGGAACTGCAGGCCACGGTTCGTGTACTTCTTGGCGATCGAGATCACCAGGCGCAGGTTGGCCTCGGTCATTTCGCGCTTGGCCTTGCGGGCTTTCGCCTCGCCGGTGGCCATTTGCTTGTTGACGTCCTTCAGGTCCTTCAAAGGCAGCACGACACGCGATTGCAGGTCGATCAGCTTCTGCTGCAGTTCCTGGATGGCCGGGATCTGGCGCTTGAGCGTTTCCGAGTACGAATGGTTGGCGTCGACTTCGGCCAGCACCCAGTTCAGGTCGGTTTCGTGACCCGGGAAAGTCTTGATGAAGTGCGTGCGCGGCATGCCGGCACGGTCGATACACGTCTGCATCACGGCGCGTTCGAGCTTGCGCACTTCTTCGACCTGGGCGCGCAGCGTATCCGCCAGGCGTTCCACCATCTTGGCCGTGAAGCGGATGCCCATCAGCTCGTTCAGGATGGTTTCCTGCGCTTCGGTATAAGCAGCCGACTTGTAGCCGTCGTGCTCGTAGGCGTGGCGCATCTTCTCGAACCATGTCTTGACGCTGGTGAACTTCTCCAGCGACTTGACGCGCAGTTCTTCGACCTGCTTGCTGCTCATGCCGCCAGCCGGTGCGTCTTCGCTTTCATCGTCTTCGTCGTCGGCCGCGGTCACGCCCGAGCCGGCGTACTCTTCGCCGTCGTTCGGGTCGATCAGGCCATCCACCACTTCGTCGATCTGCGCTTCAGCCGAGCGCACGCGTTCGGCGTGTGCCAGGATTTCGTTGATCGTGGACGGGCAGGCCGAAATCGCCATGACCATGTGCTTCAGGCCGTCTTCGATCCGCTTTGCGATCTCGATTTCGCCTTCGCGCGTCAGCAGTTCGACCGAGCCCATTTCCCGCATGTACATGCGGACCGGGTCAGTCGTACGGCCAAAGTCGGAGTCCACCGTGGACAGCGCGGCTTCGGCTTCTTCTTCGGCGTCGTCGTCGGACGAGGCCACCGGCGCGTTTTCGTTCAGCAGCAGCGTTTCGGCATCGGGCGCCTGGTCGTAGACCGAGATGCCCATGTCGTTGAACGTGCTGATGATGCCGTCGATCGCTTCGGCGTCGACGAGATCATCGGGCAGGTGGTCGTTGATTTCGCCGTACGTCAGGTAGCCGCGATCCTTGCCGAGCTTGATCAGCAGCTTCAGGCGGTTGCGGCGCGCTTCGTATTCTTCGGGCGACACGGGGCCACGGGCGATCAGGTCTTTCGGATCGGCCTTGCCGCGCTTGCCACGGCCCTTCGGGATCTTGATTTCGGGAATCGGCTCGGCGTCGACATCGACCACGTCGTCGAAGTCGGCACTTGGCGCGCCTTCGGCGGGCTTGGCGTCCTTGGGCGGACGGCCCGGACGGCGACCGGCCGGCTTGGCCAGCAGTTCGGCCAGCTTCTTCTCGGCCGTTTTCTTTTCCGCGGCGGTCAATGCTTTCGCAGGCGCCACCTTGGCCGTTGCCGTCTTGGCGTCAGCCTTCGGCGCCTTGGTCGAGGCCTTGGCGGTCGTGGTCTTGGTGGCAGCGGCGGCCTTGAGTACAGGCTTGGCCACGGCGGCGGGTTTATCGATAGGTTCCAAAGGCATATCCACCAGTTCGCCAGCCATAGCGGCGGCTTTGGTTGTGGTCAGGATCTTCGTCGTGGCCCTTCCCGCGGACTTGACCGTCACGGTCACGCCCTTCGGGCCGTCCTTGGGCAAAACCGCGGTCACTGCGGGCTTCGCCATCGTCGTCGACGCAATCGCCGTGTCCTTCGCCATGTCTTGCCCTTCGGCTTTGGATTTGTTTACAGTCAGCGTCTTGCCAGTCGTCTTCGCCATGGTCGGTCAACCACTCCTATTGTCGTTCGACCTGCCTTGAGCAGGTCCGCCACCCGTGTACCTGTGCGGTTGTGCATGCGTCGCACGCCGCGTGCAACGACAGCCTCTCGCGAGGCCGGCATTGCGGGTGGCCGCTGTATCAGCGGCGCGGGTAATGTGTTTCAGTCTGCGTGTTGCGGTCTGCGTGGACCGTATTCAATAATCAAGGTGCCCGACAAGTGCGATGCGCCCTGGTGCGAATGCGGTCACGTGCCCTCGTCACGTGTCCTCTGGTGCTGCCGGGCGTGATGCCCAGCCTTTCGGGTACTGCGCCCCGATGGAACGATGACCTGACAGCGCGACGAGTGCTTGCGGTTGCAGACGGCGGGCGTGCCGTGCGGTTGCGTGCTGGATGCGGAGTCGGTCTGGCGTTCGGATCGGTGCGTTAAATTCGGTGCGTAAAATTTGGTGCGTTAATTCTGTGCGCCTATATTCGGTGTGCTTAATTCCGTACTGCAGCTCGGCTTGTCGACCGGGGGGCGCTTTTCACCTTTTCACGCTTCCAGCCGGTAAAAATCAATGCAGAGTGTAGGAGGTAACCCTCTATTCTATCACTCTGGGCTTTTTTAGCTCGGCCATTCTTTCCTTCAACGCCAAATATCGCGCTTTTGCCTCATCGCCGGCCAGTCCGCCCGCGATCAAGGCCTGCTGTTCACGCGCCGCGGCGTCGAATTCGATGGTTCGGAGCGCATCGAACAATTCGCCCGCCGGATCAGGCAGTTCGTCTTCATAGATGGTTGCGGTGGCGGCCATTACAAGGGGCTGCGCCAGCGAAGTTCCCTCAGCCGCCTGGATCAGCGCGCCCGTATGGGACGCACCCGTGCTGCGAACCAGCGCAACCAGCTCGCGCACCGTTTCGAACCCGGCAGTGCTCGACAGCATGGCTTCGGCCGCTTCATCCAGTTGATTGACCGAGGCCGGATGCGTCAACAGCAGTTGCAACAGGCGCTGGGCGATCGGCGTCACGACACGGCGGGCCGGCGGCGGCGCGCCGGGCAACTCACGCTGGCCGCGGAAATTCCTGTCGGACTTGCCCCAGGACTTGCCCGAGCCGCCTTTCCAGTTGCCGTTGCCGCCCTGGCCGCCGTACTTGCCGCCGCCTTGTCCATAACCGCCCTGACCTTGCCCGCCAGAATGTCCCTGGCTGCCTTGCGGCTCGTACTGGCCGGCCGCGTCGTCGTAGTACGGTTCGTACTGCCCGTCCATGCCGGGCTCATAGTCCGGGAAATGGCCATCATCATGCGGGCCGTCGCCGGCTGGGTGAGCGCCGCTTGCCTCACCACTATTAGACTCAGAGCGCATAACCGGCATGACAGTTCCCCGCTGACCCGACGCAGCGTGGACAAGCGGGCCGCTGGGCACGTCCTCAAGATGGATCAGCTGCGTGAGTTCTTCGGGCGTCAGCCGCGTCAACTGAGCGAGTTCGCGCTGCACCTGCATCCGCAGGGCGCCGGCCGGCATCGCCTGCAGCAGCGGCCGCGCGTCGTGGATGCAGCGCGCGCGCCCCTCGGCTTCTTCCATCGGATGGCGGCCCACCAGTTCGCTCAGCATGAATTGCGACAGCGACATCGCTTCTTTCAGTGCGGTGCGAAAGCCATCGGGCCCAAATTCACGCACGTACGAATCGGGGTCATGCCCTTCGGGCAGGAACAGAAAGCGAATGCTCGCATCGTCGCGCAGCAACGGCAGACAGGCTTCCAGCGCCCGCCAGGCGGCCTTGCGTCCGGCCTTGTCCCCGTCGAAGCTGAAAATCACCAGGTCGCTGGCGCGCAGCAGTTTCTGCACGTGGACGGGCGTGGTCGCGGTACCCAGGGTCGCCACCGCGCACTCGATCCCCAGCTGCGCCAGCGCCACCACATCCATATAGCCTTCGACCACGATCACCATCCCATTGCTGCGGATGGCGGTACGCCCTTCCCACATGCCGTAGAGCTCGGAGCCTTTCGAAAAGATGGGTGTCTCGGGTGAATTCAGGTATTTGGGCTCGCCCTTGCCAATGATCCGCCCGCCAAAGCCGATCAGATGGCCCCGCGCATTGCGGATCGGGAAAGTCACGCGTTCCCGGAATCGGTCGTACCGCCGGCCTTCCTCGTTCAGGATGACCAGGCCGGATTCGACCAGCAGCGGGTCGTCGTAGTTGGGCAACACCGCCTTCAGGCCCTGCCGGTCGTTGCCGGCCCAGCCCAGGCCGAAGCGGGCGGCGATTTCACCCGACAGCCCGCGCGATTTCAAATATTCGATCGCCGGCCGCGCGGTACGCAGCTGCTGGCGATAGTGGGTGTTTGCAGTTTCCAGGACGTCGCTGTGGCGGGAGACGACCGCTTCGCGCTGGGCGCGGGCCGCGCGCTGGCGTGGGCTGCGTTCTTCTTCCGGCACCTTCATGCCGGCGTTGCCGGCCAGGCTGCGCACGGCGTCGGGGAAGCTCGCGCCGGTGTGCTCCATCAGGAAACGGATCGCCGTCCCGTGGGCGCCGCAGCCAAAGCAGTGATAGAACTGCTTGGTCGGGCTGACCGTAAAGGACGGCGACTTTTCGCTATGGAACGGGCACAAGCCGAGCAGGTTGGCGCCGCCCTTGCGCAAGGGCACGTACTGACCCACCACGTCGACGATGTCGACGCGGGCAAGCAAATCCTGAATGAATGAATCCGGGATCATGCGTGGTGGCCCCGCAAGGGTCGGCCTCAGGAAAGACGCGTGGGCTCAGCCCAGCTGCGCCTTGATCAGCTTCGACACTTCCGACATGTCGGCCCGCCCTGCCAGCTTCGGCTTGACCAGACCCATGACCTTGCCCATGGCGGGGGCGCCCGTCACGCCTTGCGCCGCCACGGCGGCCACGGCCTCGGCAACCACGGCGTTGACTTCTTCCTCGCTCGCGGCCTGGGGCAGGAATTCCTGCAGCACGGCGATTTCGGCACGTTCGGCATCAGCCGTTTCGGTTCGACCCGCCTGGTCGTAGGCCAGGATCGACTCGCGACGCTGCTTCACCTGCTTTTCGATGATGGTGGTGATCTCGGCGTCGGACAATTCGCGACGCTCGTCCACTTCCTTCTGCTTGATGGCGGCGAGCAGGAAACGCACCGTGCCCAGGCGTTCAGCCGCCTTGGCGCGCATCGCGCTTTTCATTTCGTCGGAAAGGCGGGTCTTGAGAGGGGCGTCGCTCATGGGATACTCAGCGCTAGAAGTCGAACAGGCAGGGGAAACTTGCGTAGGTCAGTGGTGCGCGCAGTCAGTGCACAACGAACAACAAAAGCCGCTAGGCATAGGCCATAGCGGCTGGTGTTGACAGCGAATTCCTGAGTCACCTTCCGAGGGAAACACGCACCTGGATGGAACACACACTCCGGAAGTGCCGCGCCGACCTCAACACATGGCGCTGCGAATTGGTGGCGCGCTAGCGACACCAACCTGCAGCAGCCAATCAGAACAGGCGCTTGGGCAGCTGTTGGCTGCGGATACGCTTGTAATGACGCTTGACGGCAGCAGCGTGCTTGCGCTTGCGCTCTGCAGTGGGCTTTTCATAGAACTCGCGCGAGCGCAGTTCGGTCAGCAGTCCCGTCTTTTCGATGGTGCGCTTGAAACGACGCAGTGCGACCTCAAACGGCTCATTTTCTTTAACGCGAATCGTGGGCATGTAGCAATTGCCTTGGGGTTGGATGAATTAGCCTGCCAATATAGCAGGTCTGCCAGAAGAATGCCAGTGCACTGGCGGGCCGGTGCTACACTTTCTGGCTGCTCAGGGAAAGCCCTGCCCTGCCGGGACGCTGGCGCCACCCGCGTTGCTGCACCCGCCTTGTCTACTTGTGGCCTCATCATGATTGTTCTCGGATTCGAAAGCTCCTGCGACGAGACCGGCGTTGCCGTCGTCGATGCCGACCGCGGCCTGCTGGCCCATGCCCTGTATTCCCAGATCGAGATGCATCAGGAATACGGCGGTGTCGTGCCCGAGCTGGCGTCCCGGGACCACGTGCGGCGCATTCTGCCCCTGACCCGACAGGCGCTTGCCGATGCCGGGCTGACGCTCGATGACGTCGGCGCGGTGGCGTACACCGCCGGCCCCGGGCTGGCTGGCGCGCTGCTGGTGGGGGCCAGCGTCGCCCAGGCGATCGCCTGGTCACGCGACCTGCCGTCCATTGCCATCCACCATCTGGAAGGGCACCTGCTGTCCCCCTTGCTATCCACGCCGCGACCGGACTTTCCCTTCGTCGCGCTGCTGGTGTCCGGCGGCCACACCCAGCTGATGCGGGTCGACGGCGTGGGCGATTACACCCTGCTGGGCGAAACGCTGGACGACGCCGCGGGCGAAGCGTTCGACAAGTCCGCCAAGCTGATGGGACTGGGCTACCCCGGCGGGCCGGCGCTGTCGCGTCTGGCCGAACAGGGTGACGCCAGCCGCTTCGACCTGCCCCGCCCCAAGCTGCACAGTCCGGACCTGGACTTCAGCTTCAGCGGCCTGAAGACGGCCGTATTGATCAAGATGAAGTCGCTGGCTGAAGGCGACGAGCAGGCCAAGGCCGACCTGGCCGCCGCCACGCAGAACGCCATTGTCGAGGTGCTGGTCGCCAAGTCGGTCAAGGCGCTGCAACAGACCGGCCTGAAGCGGCTGGTGATCGCCGGTGGCGTCGGGGCCAATCGGTTGCTGCGCGAGCGGCTGGCCGAGCGCCTGACCAGGCTGCGCGGCCAGGCGTATTTTCCGCCGCTGGAGCTTTGCACCGACAACGGCGCCATGATCGCCTTTGCAGCCGCCATGCGTCTGAAAGCCGGGATGGTGGACGTGGATAGCCGCAACACCGCGTTCACGGTCAAGCCACGGTGGAACCTGGAAGACGCCGGCAAACGGCCCGAAGTGGCCTGAGGCGGCAGTGGCCCGTGCCCGAGCGTGGCGGCAGAGGCATCGACCCGCATATGGCGCCAGCTGGCCGGCTTCCCTTTACCCCGCCTTCTTTTTCGACCCGATCTTGCTTTCCTTGCCGGCCATCAGCTTGGCGATGTTCTCGCGATGCCGATAGATCAGCAGCAGGCTCATCAGCGCAATCGCGGTGCCGATGCGAGGGTCGGCGTCCCAGGCCACGTCATGGCCGAACACGTAGAACAGCGGCGCCAGCACCGCCGCGGCCAGTGCAGCCAGCGACGAGTAGCGAAAGATCACGGCAACCAGCAGCCAGCTGAGCAGCACCGCCAAGCCCAGACCCGGTTCAATCGCAAGCAGCACGCCAAGCGCCGTCGCCACGCCCTTGCCGCCCTTGAAGCGGAAGAACACCGGATACAGATGGCCGACAAACACGGCCAATGCCGCCATCGCCACGGCGCCGTTGCCCACGTTGTAGGCCGGACCGAAAGCCTGCACCAGCCAGACCGCCACATAGCCCTTTGCCCCGTCGCCCAGCAGCGTCAGGATGGCCGCGAGCTTGTTGCCCGAGCGCAGCACGTTGGTCGCACCGGGGTTTTTCGAGCCGTAGGTGCGGGGATCGGTCAGTCCCATGACGCGGCTGACGACCACCGCGAAGGAGATCGACCCGATCAGGTAGGCAAGCACGACGGCGGCGACGGTAAGCATGCGGAGAAATCCTTGGGCAGCGACGGGCTGCAACGACAGGCGGGAATTCTACCCATCCCGGGACCGTCACGCTGGCTGACGAGGCGGTTTTTTTATCGGGCTGTTCCGCAAGGAAGCCCAACGATCGCACCGCCAGACGGCACGACGGCGTCCGGCTACTCCAGCGCCGCCGACACCGGAACCGCCTTGAGCAGGCGTACCAGTTCCTGCGGATCGATCCCCACCAGATAGCCGCGCTTGCCGCCGTTGATCAGAATTCTGGGCAACTCGAGCACGGACGCTTCGACGTAAACCGGCATGGCCTTGCGCGTGCCGAAGGGCGACGTGCCGCCCACCAGATACCCCGAATGGCGCTGGGCCACCTCGGGTTTGCAGGGCGCCACCTTCTTGACGTCGATCTGGCGGGCCAGGTTCTTGGTCGACACTTCGCGGTCGCCATGCTGCAGCACGACCAGCGGCCGGGTGGTCTCATCTTCCATGACCAGCGTCTTGATGACCATGTGCTCGTCCACGCCGATCTGCCGGGCCGATTCCGACGTGCCGCCGTGATCGACGTAGTCGTAGGGATGTTCGGTGAAGGCAACCTTGTGCTGGCGCAGGAACTGGGTCGCAAGGGTTTCGGATACGTGTCTGGCTTTGCTCATGAGGATCGGGACGGCGGAACGTGACGTTCGACGAAGGATGCCGCGTCAACCGCGCGGGTGGTGCTGGGCATGCAGCGATTTGAGCCGCTCGCGCGCAACGTGGGTATAGATCTGGGTGGTGGAGATGTCGGCATGGCCCAGCAGCATCTGCACGACCCGCAGATCAGCGCCATGATTCAGCAGATGGGTCGCGAACGCGTGCCGCAGCACATGGGGAGACAGCGCCACGGCGATGCCTGCCGCGCGGGCGTATTTCTTGACGATCAGCCAGAAGCCCTGGCGCGTCATGGGCCCGCCGCGCGCCGTGATGAACAGGGCGTCGCTGACCTGCCCGTTCAGCAAGGCCGGACGCGCGTCGGCCAGGTACAGCGTGATCCAGTGCGCGGCTTCGGCGCCCAGGGGCACCAGCCGGTCCTTGCCGCCCTTCCCCAGGACCACGCGCACCACGCCTTCATTCAGGCCGACGTCCAGGGACTTCAGACCCACCAGCTCGGATACCCGCAGCCCGGTGGCATACAGGGTTTCGAGCATGGCGCGATCGCGCTGGCCCAGGGCCGTGGCGGTCTGCGGCGCGGTCAGCAGCGCTTCGACCTGGGCTTCGGACAAGGTCTTGGGCATGCGCGGCGCCTGCTTGGCCGACCGCAGGGTCAGGCAGGGGTCGGACGCCGCGTGGTGGGTGCGCAGGGCCCACTGGTAGAACCGCCGCAGGGTGGCCAGGCGGCGATTGGCGGTCGTGGCCTTGGTGTCGGCATGCACGGCGGCAAACCAGGATTCGATATCGCCAGCACTGGCGTCGCCCAGGCTGCCCTTGCGGGCGTGCCGCAACCAGCCGTCAAAGGCCTGCATGTCGCGGCGATAGGCGGCCAGCGTATTGGCCGACAGGCCGTCTTCGAGCCAGAGGGCGTCGATGAATACGTCGATGACAGGGTCGTAACGGCCGGCGTGGGCGGGCGCGGCCGGGGCAGAGGCGTCAGCGGACAAGGCATCGGCGGACGCCCCGTCAATGGACGCAGGCACGGCGGAGTCAATCAGGGCGGGAGCAGCGGGCATCCAGCGATGGTCGCAATGCCACCGCGCCTTGTCAACGCAACGGCAGGACGAAAACATCCTGGCTTCCCGCGCAGGCAACACACCAGAAACGAAAAAACCCGCAAGCATGCTTGCGGGTTTCGAGACCTTGCCGGCGGCTGACCGTCAGCCGTCACAGCATGGGCATCATCATTCCAGCTTGATGTTGCGGGCCTTCACGATGGTCTTGGCCTTGTCGAATTCCTTCTGGATTTCGCTGCGGAATTCTTCCGGCGTGTTGCCCGAGGGGGCGGCGCCCTGCTTGGCCAGCGTTTCCTTCACGGCCGGGTCATTCAGCACCTTGACGGCGGTGTCGCGCAGCTTCTTGACCACATCGGCCGGCGTACCGGCCGGCGCGAGCAGACCATACCAGGCGGGATCATTCATGGCCGTGAGGCCGAGTTCCTTGAACGTCGGCACGTTCGGCAGGCCTTCGACGCGTTCCTTCCACGACACGGCGATGGCGCGCAGCTTGCCGCTCTGGATGTGCGGCATCGACGACGGCAGGTTGTCGAACAGGATCTGCACCTGTCCGCCCATCGCGTCGGCAATGGCCGGACCCGATCCGCGGTAAGGAATGTGCACGATCTGCGCGCCGGTCTCGACCTGATACAGCTCGCCCAGGAAGTGAAGGATGCCGCAGGTACCCGAGCTGCCATACGAATACTTGCCTGGGTTTTTCTTCAGTTCTTCAAGGAAGCCCTTGTAGTCCTGGGCGGGAAATTTCGGGTTCACGGCCACGACGTTGGCGGTGTACGCCAGGTTGGTGATGGGCTGGAAGTCCTTGATCGGGTCGTAGCCCAGTTTGGGATTGCACGCCGGGTTGATGGCCATCGTGGACACGGTGGCGATGCTGAGCGTGTAGCCGTCGGGCGCGGCACGTGCGGCTTCGCTGGCGCCAATGGCGCCGCCGCCGCCGCCGCGGTTTTCCACCACGAAAGGCTGGCCGAGTTCGCGGCTCATCTTGTCACTGACCAGGCGCGCGACGATGTCGGTCGTGCCGCCCGGTGCAAACGGAACGATCACGCGCACGGGTTTGTTCGGAAAGGTGGCCTGCGCCTGGGCCAGGCCCGGAGCAAGGGTCACGGCCATGACCGCCGCAGCGGCTGCGCCATAGCCAAGCTTGAACAAATTGGTTTTCATGCACTCTCCTGTTTATTATGGATAGTTGGTGCCGACATGCGCGGATATGGCATACGGACGTCCCCTGCGAAAATTCCCCGTCCGGCAGCTCCGGTAATCACTTCATCCGGATGGTGCTGAGCTTTTGACTCCGGGGGATGCGGTCGAGAATAACAAACAGGTTGCCCCCGCTGTGCACATTGCCCTTCTGGTTTTCCCGGACTTCCTCCTGATTGCGATTGGCTGGTTTTTGCGCAGAAAGCTCCACTTCAGTGCCGAATTTTTTACCGGGACCGAGCGCCTCGTCTACTACGTGCTGTTTCCGGCGCTGCTGTTCCAGTCGATCGTACGCACCCCGATCCAGCTGGAAACCGCCGCCACCATGATCTGGGCAGCGGCCGCCATGATGCTGATTGGCGCCCTGCTCTCGTGGCTCGCCTGGCCGGTGCTCAAACCCGACGGCCAGGCGTTTGCATCGGCCGTGCAGTGCGGCTTTCGATTCAATTCCTACATTGCGCTGGCGCTGGCCACCCGCCTGGCCGGTGAAGCGGGCCTGAGCGCCATGGCCCTGCTGATCGGGTTTTCGGTGCCGCTGGCCAACGCCATGGCGGTCTATGCGCTGGCGCGGCACGCCAAGAGCAATCTGTTTGGCGAACTGATCCGCAATCCGTTGCTGCTCTCGACCGTGGCGGGGGTGCTGTACAACCTGGCCGGCTTCAGCCTTCCCGGTCCGGTGGATGCGTTGATGTCACGCCTGGGCTCCACCGCCATCACGCTGGGCATCCTCTGCGTAGGCGCGGCGCTGGCGTTGGGGGGCGCGCGGGACAACCTCAAGCTGATCAACTGGATCCTGGTGGTGCGCCTGTTGCTGCTGCCGCTGGTCGCGTTGGCACTCGGACTGCTGCTGCCGCTGACGCTGGTCGAACGGCAGATGCTCCTGCTGTTCGGCGCCCTGCCCACGGCGTCCAGCGCCTACGTGCTGGCGGCAAGAATGGGCGGCCAGGGGGAAATCGTGGCATTGCTGATCTCGGCCAGTACCGTGCTGTCGGTAGTGACTATTCCGTTGTGGATGCAGGCACTGCTGTAGCAAGCGCTTGCTCGGCTTCGCGTTCACGCCGGTCCAGGGCAGCAAGCGCCCACTGAACGTGTTCGCGCACCAGTTCGCTCGGGTCATCCGCGCGGCTGAGCAAGGCCGCGCGCACGGCGGGTGATGGCCTGGCGTTGCCCAGCCCGACCGCGATATTGCGTAGCCACCGTTCATGGCCCACACGCCGGATGGCGCTGCCTTGCGTGCGCTGGTCGAACTGCGCTGGCGTCCAGGCAAACAGATCGATCAGTGAGGACGCTTCCAGCCCGTGGCGCGGCGCAAAGCCCGGTTCCGCCGACACCTGCGCGTACTTGTTCCACGGACAGGCGGTCTGGCAATCGTCGCAGCCGTACACCCGCGTACCGATCAGCGGACGCAGGTCTTCCGGAATGCTGCCCTTCAATTCGATGGTCAGGTAGGAGATGCAGCGGCGCGCGTCCAGCACGTAGGGCGCGACGATGGCCTGGGTTGGACAGGCGGTGATACAGCGCCGGCAGTTGCCGCAGTGGGGCGTGCGGGCGTCATCGGCAGGCAGCGGAAGGTCGGTCAGGATTTCTCCCAAGAAGAACCAGCTGCCCTCCCGCGACAACAGAAGTGTGTGCTTGCCGCGCCAGCCGATACCCGCCTTGCGGGCCAGCTCGACCTCCATCAACGGTGCGGAGTCCGTAAACGCGCGATAGCCAAAGGGTCCGATTGCCTCGGTGATCCGGTCGGCCAGCTTCTGTAGCTTCTGGCGCAACACCTTGTGGTAATCCCGCCCCAGCGCGTAACTGGCCATGACAGCCGTTTCGCCGTCAGCAAGCGCTTGCTGCTGACGGCGCGCCAGGTCGGCGCCCGAGGCGGGCGCGTAGTCCAGGCGGACCATGATCGCCGACCGTGCGCCCGGCACGAGTTCCTGGGGCGCCAGCCGCACGGGCAGGTGGCGCTCCATATAATCCATTTCGCCGTGCATGCCGGCTTCGACCCACTGGCGCAGCCGGGCGCCGGCATCCTGCAGATCCAGATCCGCGATGCCGACGGCGCCAAAACCCAGTTCCCGGCCCCATATACGGACCTGTTCGACCAGCGCGGCGGGGTCGGGCAGCCCGGGGGAAGCCGCTGTAGAAGGAGAAAACGATGACATATTGCGATGGTAGCCGAGCGCGGCCCGGGCGGGACGCTGCACCATGACGCCGCTCGTCCACACAGGCTATCTGCCTGACGAAACGGACACCGATCGGCTGGCGGAATCGCTGGCCCCATTGGTCATGGACGGAGGACGCATCCACCTGGAAGGCGACCTGGGCGCGGGCAAGACCGCCTTTGCCCGGGCACTGTTGCGTAAAGCAGGCGTTACAGGTCGAATCAAAAGTCCCACCTTCACGCTAGTTGAACCTTACAAAGTTTCGAACTTATACTGCTATCACTTTGATTTTTATCGATTTACCGACCCACGCGAGTGGCTCGACGCCGGATTCCGCGATGCCTTGCGAGATGATGCCCTGGTGCTCATCGAGTGGGCAGAGCGTGCGGGCAACGCACTTCCGGTCCCCGACCTGAATGTCGCGTTGGCGCATGAAGGCGCAGGACGCGGTGTGACGTTGACGGCGTACACCGCACGAGGGCAGGCATGGCTGAGACACCTATTTTCCGACGCCGCGGCGCCTTGAGCATCGCGGATGACTCCGTGCCGCCTTCGGGCGGCGATGTGCCGTGCTATGACGATGCGCAGGCGATCCCGACCCGCGGCATGTCGCGGCGGCGGCTGGTCGCCGGTCTGGCGGCCACGCTGTTCGTGCCATTGATTCCGACGGCCGCGCGCGCCGCGACCCTGCTCGCCGTCCGCCTGTGGCCCGCGCCCGACTACACGCGCGTGACCCTCGAACTCGATACCGAACTCAAGACCGAACACTTCGTGCTGGCCAACCCGCACCGGCTGGTGGTCGACATCGAAGGTGTCGGCATGAACGCCACCCTGCGCGAACTGGTGTCCAAGGTGCGTCCCGACGATCCTTTCATTTCGGCCTTGCGCGCCGGGCAGAACCGGCCGAACGTGGTGCGCCTGGTCATGGACCTGAAGCAGGAAACGGCGCCGCAGGTGTTCACGCTCAAGCCGGTGGGGGATTACCACCACCGCCTGGTGCTGGACCTGTATCCCAAGATGGAACGGGACCCCTTGCTGGCCCTGGCCGACAAGGAAACCGAGGATCCCATGGCGCGGATCCTGAAGAACATTGGCAAGGATCCTGATGGCGACGGCATGAAGGTGCCGGGCAGCGATGGCGTCAAGGTGCCGGGTGACGATGGCATCCCGGCCCCGGGCACCGGTGGCGGCGCCAGTGGCAGCGGCATGGCGAACGCGCCTGGCGGCATGGGCGGCGGCGCTGGCCTGGGCGGCAACGCCGGCGGCGCGATGGCCAACGGTCCGGTGATCAACCCGCCGCAAGCGGCCGACAACATGCCGACCGCAACCCTGCCCTCCCGCTCCCAGGGCGGACGCAACACGCGTCCGTATTCACCCAATGTGTCCCGCATGATCACCGTGGCGCTGGACCCCGGCCATGGGGGCGAAGACCCCGGCGCCGTGGGTGCAGGCGGCACGCGCGAAAAGGACGTCGTCCTGAAGATCGCGCGCATGCTCAAGGCGCGGATCGACCAGCAGCCCAACATGCGCGCCATGCTGACCCGTGACGGCGACTTCTTCGTGCCGCTGCATGTGCGGGTCGAAAAGGCGCGCCGGGTGCAGGCCGACCTGTTCGTGTCGGTGCACGCCGATGCCTGGATCAAGCCCGATGCCCGCGGTTCGTCGGTGTTTGCGCTGTCCGAAGGCGGCGCCAGCAGCAGCGCAGCGCGGTGGCTGGCCAACAAGGAAAACTCGGCCGACCTGATTGGCGGGATCAACATCGGCACGCAAGACAAGCAGATTGCCCGCGTGCTGCTGGACCTCTCAACCACGGCGCAGATCAACGATTCGCTCAAGCTGGGCAGCGCGGTGCTGGACGAGTTGTCCAACATCAACAAGCTGCACAAGGCCAAGGTGGAACAGGCGAGCTTTGCGGTGCTGAAGGCGCCGGACATCCCGTCGATCCTGATCGAAACGGCCTTCATCAGCAATCCGGAAGAAGAAAAGCGGCTGAAGGACGGCGACTACCAGGATTCGATGGCCACGGCCATCATGCAGGGGATCCAGCGTTATTTCGCCAAGAATCCGCCGCTGGCCAAGAACAAGCTGACCTGATCGGCTAGTGAGTCAGATCGGACCGCGATCTGGCAGTCCCCCAAAGAAGCAGGCCAAAAAAAGCCCCTCTGGCGCAAGCCGAGGGGCTTTTTTGTGTTGATGCGCGATGGATCAGGGCGCGGAAGCGTCACCCTTCTTGCGCATGCCCGATGTCAGCTTCCAGATGCCGCCCAGCACCACCGGAACGATGGCAGCCGCCATGCCGATCAGCACGATGGTGTTCAGGTGCTCGCGCACCAGCGGCAGGTTGCCGAAGAAGTAGCCACCGAACACAAGCAGCAGCACCCAGGTCAGCGCGCCGACGACGTTGAAGAACTGGAAGCGTGCAAAGTTCATGTAGCCGACGCCCGCCACGAATGGTGCAAAGGTGCGCACCACCGGCAGGAACCGCGCCAGCACCAGCGTCTTGCCGCCGTGCTTCTCGTAGAAGGCGTGGGTCTTGGTGAGCGCCTTGCGGTCCAGGAAACGTATGTTCTGAGAGAACACCTTTGGCCCTATCGCCCGCCCGATCATGTAGTTGAGCGTGTTGCCCCCGATGGCGGCCACCAGCAGTAGGACGATCAGCAGCCACAGGTCCATCGCGCCGGTCGCGGCGAAGGCCCCGGCGATGAACAGCAGCGAATCCCCCGGCAGGAAAGGCAGCACCACGAAACCCGTCTCCCCGAAAATGATCAGGAAGAGCACCAGGTAGATCCAGGCGCCGTATTCGGCAATCCAGATGCCCAGGGACTTGTCGATGTGGAGCAGCATGTTCAAAAATTCAAGCATAGGTCTCGGCAGGTAAGAACGAACGGTGGGACGGCGCGCAGCTTACGGAGGGACCACGCAGGAACAGGGCACTATAGCCGACAGTACGAACACTTATAATCCGCCTTATGTCTCTCCGCCGCGCCATCGCCCCCCTCCCCGACCTCCTTGTCAGCCAGATCGCCGCTGGCGAAGTGATCGAGCGTCCCGCCTCCGTGCTGAAAGAGCTGATGGAGAACGCCATCGATGCCGGCGCGCGGGCGATCGACGTGCGGCTGGAAGGCGGCGGCATCCGGCGCATTGCGGTCACCGACGACGGCAGCGGCATCCCGCCCGACGAACTGCCGCTGGCCATTGCCCGGCACGCCACCAGCAAGGTCGCATCCTTGCATGAACTGGAATCGGTGGCATCCATGGGATTCCGGGGCGAGGCCCTGGCGTCGATTGCGTCGGTGTCGCGGCTGTCCCTGATCTCCCGCACGCCCGACAGTCCGCACGCCTGGCAATGGGAGGACGGCGAGGTGTCGCCCGCGTCCGGCCCCCCGGGCACCACGATCGACGTGCGGCAGTTGTTCGATTCGGTCCCGGCGCGCCGCAAGTTCCTGAAATCCGAAGGAACCGAGTTCGGCCATTGTGTGGAGGCCTTTGAACGGATTGCGCTGGCGCACAGCGGCATTGCCTTCCGGCTGTTCCATCACGACCGGGCGCATCAGCAGCGCCTGCCGGCGCGGCCGGTGGCGCGGGTGTACGACGTGCTGGGGCCGGAATTCGCGCAGACCGGGCTGCCAGTCAGCGTGGAATCGGGCGCGATCCAGCTGCACGGCGTGATCTGCCGGCCCACGGCATCGCGTGCGCGGGCCGACAAGCAATACCTGTATGTGAACGGACGGTTCGTGCGGGACCGCACGGTCAGCCATGCCCTGCGCACGGCGTATGCCGACGTGCTGCACGGCGACCGGCAGCCCGCGTATGTGCTGTTCCTGGATATCGAGCCGTCGGCAGTCGACGTCAACGTGCATCCGGCCAAGCATGAAGTCCGTTTCCGCGAGAGTGGCGCGGTGTACCGCTTTGTGTCGCATGCGATCGGGCAGACGCTGGCGCACGCGGCGGGGTCGGCGGTAGGGTCGGCCGCGCCAGGGGCGGGTGCTGCGGCGGCTTCGTCGGATGGCACCGGCGGCGGTCTGCCCCGCGCAGCCGGGGACGGCATGGATGGTGGTACGGCGCGCGGCGCCGCTGCAGGATTAGCGGGCAGTGACGCCGTAGGTTATGCGCTGTCGGGCACGACTGTGCCTGCGCCCGCCGCCACGGCATCGCAATTGCCATTCCGGCTGCATGACGGCGCAGCAGTCAGCAACGGCGGCTACTTGGGCACTGCCGAAAGCGGTCCTGCCGACGCAACGCCTGGGGCCAGCGGACAGGCGCCAGGCTATCGACCCGCGTATCGCGCCCCCGGCTACCCGTCTGCCCTGGGCGATCGCCTGATGGCGCTGCATGAGCCCCTGACCGGCGCGCCGGCGGGTCCGGCCTACGGCGACGATGGGCAGAGACTCGATGGCGAGCAGATGCCCCCGGGGCCCCTTGCGTATGGCTCGGATGCCAGGCTGGCGGACGGTGCGTCCTCTGGCACGCCTTATGTCATGCCGCTGGGGGTGCCCGCCGCCACGTCGGCGCTGGATCGCATCGCGGCCCAGTCGCGCACCTTGCCGGAAGGCGTCGAGCATCCCCTGGGGATGGCCGTGGCGCAACTGCATGGCATCTACGTGCTTGCACAGAACGATCGCGGCATGGTCGTGGTGGACATGCATGCGGCGCACGAACGTATCGTTTATGAACAGCTCAAGAATGCCCTGGATGGCCAGATGATTCCGCAGCAGCAGTTGCTGGTGCCGGTGGTGTTCCGGGCGTCTGAAAAAGACGTAGCCATCGTTGAAGAGCACACCGAGCCCCTGGCCGCGCTGGGCTTTGAACTGCGCCCTGCCGGTCCGGCATCGATTGCCGTGCGCGCCGTGCCTGCCGTGCTGGCGCAGGCCGACATCGAAACGCTGGCGCGAGACGTGCTGCGGGATTTTGCCGAGGTGGGCGCATCGCGCCTCTTGACCGAGCAGCGCAACGAACTGCTGGCGACCATGGCCTGCCACGGTGCGGTGCGCGCCAACCGCCGCCTGACCCATGACGAGATGAATGCCCTGTTGCGGCAGATGGAAGCGACCGAGCGCGCCGACCAGTGCAATCACGGCCGGCCAACGTGGGTGCAATTGAGCGTCGCGGACTTGGACCGGTTGTTTCTGCGTGGGCGGTGATCCGGTGGTGACTGACGATCGGGACGCTGCGGATGCCCCTGCCATCTTGTGCCTGATGGGCCCGACCGCGGCCGGCAAGAGCGCGGCCACGCTGGCGCTGGCGGCGCGCTGGCCGATCGAGATCATCAACGTCGACTCGGCCACGATCTATCGCGGCATGGACATCGGCACGGCCAAACCCAGCCTGGAGGAACGTGCGCAGGTACCCCAGCATCTGCTGGACATCCGCGACCCGGCCGACAGCTATTCTGCCGGCCACTTCCGCAGCGACACGCTGGCGCTGATTGCCGAAATTCGCGCGCGTGGCCGCGTCCCGCTGCTGGCAGGCGGGACCATGATGTACTTCAAGGCGCTGCGCGATGGCCTGGACACCTTGCCGCAAGGCGACGCCGTCATCCGCGCGCAACTGGACGCCCGTGCCGCAGAGATCGGCTGGCCGGCCATGCATGCCGAGCTGGCCCGGATCGATCCTGAGACTGCCGCCCGCCTGTCCCCCAACGATAGCCAGCGGGTGCAGCGGGCGCTGGAGATCCACGCCCTGACCGGCCAGCCCATGTCGTCCCTGTTGACCCAGGGCAAGGCCCAGGCCGACCCCGCGCCCTGGCGGTACGTGAACCTGAGCCTGGAGCCCGCCGACCGCGCCGGCCTGCATGCCCGCATCGAACAACGCTTTGACGCGATGCTGGAGCTAGGCCTGGTCGACGAAGTGCGCAAGCTGCGCGCACGGCCCGAACTGCATCCCGACCTGCCGTCGATCCGCTGTGTGGGCTATCGCCAGGTGTGGTCCTACCTGGAAGGCGCGATCCATGGCGCCGAGATGCGCGGCCAGTCGATCGCCGCCACCCGGCAACTGGCCAAGCGGCAGATCACCTGGCTGCGCGCCCTGCCCGACCGGCACATCGTGGACTGCCTGGCGCCAGATGCGGTGGATCGCGTGATCGACCTGGCGGCCCCCTGGATGAAGACACCCTGAACGCGACGGCATCTCGGCCGTCGCTGCATGGCCCAGCCTGCGTTGCCTGCCCTTGCGCCTGCTATGCTCCCCGGTGACGTGTCCACCCACGCCGGCCCGCCGCCAAGACTGAACACATTCAAGACACACCGCCAAGACACACCATGGACAAATTCTGGAGCGACGTCACCCGTCAACTGACCCCCTACGTGCCCGGCGAACAGCCGCGCATTGACGGGCTGGTCAAGCTCAACACCAACGAGAACCCCTATCCGCCGTCGCCGCGCGCGATCGAAGCCATCCGCGCCGCCGCCGATGGCGCGCTGCGCCGCTATCCGGACCCCGACGCCACCGACCTGAAAGCCGCGGTCGCCCGTTTCCATGGCGTGCCGGTGGACCAGGTATTTGTGGGCAACAGTTCGGATGAAGTCCTGGCGCACACCTTCGTCGGCCTGCTCAAACACGACAAGCCGCTGTTTTTCCCGGACATCACCTACAGCTTCTACCCGGTGTATTGCGGGCTGTATGGCATCGATTACCGGACCATCCCGCTGGCCGACGACTTCGCGATCCGCGTCGAAGATTACGGACAGGACGCGGGCGCGATCATCTTCCCGAATCCCAACGCCCCGACCGGTCTGGCGCTGGGCCTGGACGCCATCCGCAAGTTGCTCACGGCGCATCCGGATCAGGTGGTCGTGGTCGATGAAGCCTATGTCGATTTCGGCGGCGAGACAGCCATACCGCTGGTCTCCGAATTTCCGAATCTGCTGGTGGTGCAGACGTTGTCCAAGTCCCGTTCGCTGGCGGGTTTGCGCGTCGGATATGCAATCGGCCAGGCGCATCTGATTGCCGGTCTGGAACGCGTCAAGAGCAGCTTCAATTCCTACCCGCTGGACCGACTGGCGATTGCCGGCGCCAGCGCCGCGATGGACGACAAGGCCTACTTTGAACAGACCTGCCAGGCCATCATCCGCACGCGTGACCAGTTGACGAAAGATCTGCAGTCACTGGGCTTCGAGGTCGTTCCGTCAGCTGCCAACTTCGTGTTCGCCACGCACCCGGCCCACGCCGGCGCCGACCTGCTCGCCGCCCTGCGCGAGCACAAGGTAATCGTGCGGCACTTCAAGCATCCGCGCATCGACAAGTACCTGCGCATCACGGTCGGTACCGATGAAGAATGCGGCGCCTTGATCGCGGCGTTGAAGCAGATCCTGTAGCCCGCCTCAAGCCACCGTCGTCCAGCGCCCGTATTTCTCGACCTGCTTCTCATCAAAGTTGAAGCCGAGGCCCGGGGTCTGGTGCAGGATCACCCGGCCGTCCTTGTGTTCCAGCTGGCGATCGACCAGGCGGCGGAAATTCAGCACCTGGTCGTCCCAGAAGAACTCGACATAACGGGCGTTGGGTGTCGCGGCCACCAGGGGCGCATGGACGTCGTGGAACCAGTGCGGGCACATCTGGATGCCGTAGCCGGCGGCCATGGCGGCGATGCGCTTGAATTCGGTGATGCCGCCGCATACCGCGGCGTCGGTCTGCAGGATGGCGGCGGCGCCCATGTCCAGCAATTGCTTGTGGTACCAGCGGCCGTAGCCGATCTCGGCGGTGGCGACCGGGATGCGCGTCAGCTTGGCCAGGCGCGCATGGCTTTCGACGTCGTCGGGGCTGAAGGGCTCTTCGATGAAATACGGGTGGAACGGTTCCATGCGGCGCAGGTATTCCATGGCTTGCACTGTGTCGACCCAGCCGTTATTGCAATCGAGCATCAGTTCGACATCGTCGCCAATCGCCTCGCGCGCGGCACGCACGCGTGCTTCTTCGCCCGACGGGGACAAGCGTCCCGTCTTCATCTTGACGGCCTTGAAGCCCAGCTCCACGAAGCCCGCCATCTCTTCACCGAGCTGTTCCGCCGTCTTGCCATCGACGTAGTAGCCGCCACTGGCGTAGGCCGGGACGGTGTCGAGCTCCACGGCGCCCAGGTATTTGTGCAGCGGCAGGTTGGCGGTGCGGGCGTTCAGGTCCCATAGCGCAATGTCGAGCGCGCTGAGTGCGCGCATGACGGTGCCCATCCGGCCTTGCAGCAGGGATTCCTGGTACATGTCCTTCCACAGGCCTTCGACGGCCAGCGAATCACGGCCAATCAGGACAGGGGCCAGCAATTGTTCGACGGCGACGCGAAAGATCTCGCCCGCCTGGTTGCCCACGTAGCAGAAGCCGATGCCTTCCACGCCGTCGGCGCTGCGCACCTTGACCAGGCCGTAGTGGCGGTCCGTCACGGTACGGTTGGCCAGATAAGTCACTTTGTCGAGCGGGACGCGCGCCACGCATACCTCGATGGATTGGATGATCGCCATGGTGTCTCCTGTGGGGAATGGATTGCAATGACGCCACTATGCAGCGTTCGATCCCGCAGAAAAACCTCTCGATCCCGGTTTCAAAACACGTAAAATCCGTGTTTATGGACATGCGTTTTCTTGAAAGCTTCGTGACGGTGGTCGAGTCTGGTTCGATTGCCGATGCGGCGCGCCGACTGGACCTGGCGCCTACGACGGTGGCCCAGCAGATCCGTGCGCTGGAAGCCGACCTGGGATCGCGCCTGTTGATGCGCGCGGGGCGCACGGTCAAGGCAACGGTGGCGGGCGCGCGGATCGTGGATCACGCAAGGCAACTGCTGGAAGGCGTGCAGACCCTGCGCTCGGCCGCGTCCGATACCGGCTTGCCTGCCGGCCCCCTGCGGCTGGGGGCCACGCCCACGGCGCTGACGGGACTGCTGCCGCCGTTGATGCGGCGGTGGATGCACGCCTATCCCGACATCCGGATTTATATCGAGCCCGGCACGTCATCCCTGCTGCTGGAACGGGTGCAGACCGGCCACCTGGACGCGGCGATCCTGGTGCATCCGGCGTTCGATCTGCCCAAGACGTGCGCGTGGAGCCTGATTCGCCAAGAGCCGCTGATGCTGCTGACGCCATCCCGGATGCGGGTCAGTGACCCCCTGCTGACCATTGCGCGCCACCCGTTCATCCAGTACGACAGGAAGGTGGTGGCGGGCAAGATGGCCGATGACTATCTGCGGCGCCAGGGCCTTCGCCCCAAGGTGCAGTTCGAACTGGATGGCATCGAACACATCGCGCAGTTGGTGGCGGAAGGGTTTGGCGTGTCCGTGCTGCCCGATTGGCCGTTGCTGGGCGCCTCCGACGCCAGGGTGCGCCGATGGCCACTGCCCGCGCCGTGTCCGTCTCGCAAGGTGGGCATGGTGTGGATGCGGGGCTCGCCGCGATCGCCGCTGGCGGATGCCTTGCATGCCCACCTGGATGGCATCGCGGCGGCCCGGTAGCGGGCAGGACGGGCAGCCGCGGACAACAAAAAACCCGCCCCGGAAAACCGGTGGCGGGTTGTTCATGCGTCGGGTCCGAACCGCCGCAGCGGTCGGCCTTCCCCGGCGAAAGCCCTACACCACGGTCGTTTGCGGCGCGTCAGCAGCCTGGTCGACGATCTCGCCGATGCGATCGACCGTCTCACCCGCCGCGCGCAAGGTGGCGATCACGGCGTCGGCTTCCTGCGCGCCGACCACGATCACCATGCCGATGCCGCAGTTGAAGACGCGGTGCATTTCGTTGTCGGCCACGCCGCCCTGGGCCTGCAGCCAGGAGAACAGCTCGGGCATCTTCCAGGCGTCGCGGTGCAGCGTGGCGCTCAGGCCGGGGCGCAGAATGCGCGGCACGTTGTCCAGCAGGCCGCCGCCGGTAATGTGGGCCAGGCCCTTGATCTCGTGCCTGGCAATGGCCTGCAGCACCGGCTTGACGTAGATGCGGGTGGGCGCCATCACGACGTCGCGCAGCGCCTGGCCGTGGAAGTCCGTGTCGGGCGTGGCGCCGGCGCGGTCGATGATCTTGCGCACCAGCGAATACCCGTTCGAATGGGCGCCGCTGGACGCCAGGCCCAGGATGACGTCGCCCGGCTGGATCTTGCTGCCGTCGATGGCCAGTGACTTTTCGACCGCGCCGACCGCAAAACCGGCCAGATCATATTCGCCGTCGGGATACATGCCGGGCATTTCGGCGGTTTCACCGCCGATCAGGGCGCAGCCGGCCTGCTCGCAACCCTGGGCAATGCCCCCGATGACGGTGGCGGCGGTGTCGACCGACAGGCGGCCGCAAGCGAAATAGTCGAGGAAAAACAACGGTTCGGCGCCTTGCACCAGAATGTCGTTCACGCTCATGGCGACCAGATCGATGCCGACCGTGTCGTGCTTGTTCCACGAAAAGGCCAGGCGCAGCTTGGTGCCGACGCCGTCGGTGCCGGACACCAGTACGGGCTCGCGATACTTCTTCGGGACTTCGAACAGGGCGCCAAAACCGCCAATGCCCGCCAGCACGCCTTCGCGCATGGTGCGCTTGGCCAGCGGCTTGATGCGCTCGACCAGGGCGTCGCCGGCATCGATATCGACTCCGGCGTCGCGGTAGGTTAAGGAAGAAGCGCTAGGTTGCTGTTCGGACATGGAATAACCAGAAGAAGTGAAAAGGAACGCCTGCGAGTTTAAGCGGGAGTGAAGCGCGGGGGCGCGAAAAACGAAAAATACCGGTTATTACGCGCCCCAAAGCTATAATTTTACGATGATCGATACTCCGACGCGGCGTTTGCAGGCATTGGGCTGGACTTTGTTGGGTCTGGCCCTTTTGCTGATGATGTACTTCCTGTCGCCGGTGCTCACCCCCTTCCTGCTGGCGGGAATTCTCGGCTATCTGCTCGCGCCGGGTGTCGATTGGCTGGAACAGCACCGGTTTCCGCGCTGGGCGGCCGTGCTGGTCATGATGACGGGGCTGTTCCTGACCGTGATCATTCTAGTGCTGATCCTGGTGCCGCTCGTCCAGCACGAAGTCACCCAGGTCATCGCGCAGTTGCCGGTGTGGCTTGAACGCCTGCGCGAATCGTACGGGCCGCAGCTCAAGCGCTGGTTCGGCCTCGAACTCAAGGTCACGGCCAACAGCCTGGGCAAACTGACGCAGGATCTGCTGGCCGGCCATCAGGACATGGCGGCGGTTGCCCTCAGTTATGTCAAGCTGGGCGGCGGCGCGATGTTGAACTTCGTCACCAACATGTTCCTGACGCCCTTCGTGCTGTTCTACCTGCTGCTGGACTGGCACCCCTTGCTGGACCGCCTGGACCGCGCGGTGCCGCGGCGCTGGCACCTGCGCATCCGCGTCATGGTGGCCGAGATCGACGAACTGATGTCGCAGTTCCTGCGCGGCCAGTTGCTGGTTATGCTGATCCTGGCAGTGCTGTACAGCGCCGGCCTGGCCATTGCGGGCTTCGACAGCGCACTGCCGGTCGGCACGTTGACCGGCCTGCTGGTGTTCATTCCCTACCTGGGTTTTGCGCTGGGCTTGTTCCTTGCCATGGTGTCGGCAATGCTCCAGTTCGATGGCGTCTATGGCGTGGTGGCGGTGGCCGTGGTCTACGGCATCGGCCAGACCGTGGAAAGTTTCTACCTGACGCCGCGCCTGGTAGGCGAGCGGATCGGCCTGCACCCGCTGGCCGTGCTGGTATTTGGCGAGGTCTTCGGATTCTTTGGCGTGCTGCTGGCGCTGCCGGCCAGCGCGATTTTGCTGGTGGCGCTGCGGCGCGTGCGTCGCGGTTACCTGAGCAGCGACTTCTACCGGCAGACGCCCTGACCCCATGATGCGGCCCCGCACTTTCCGACGTCCTCCTTGCAGAGCCCGATGAAGCAGCTCTTACTCGACGTCCTGCCCGCGCAGGCGCCATCGCTCGAGAACTACGTGCCCGGCCCGAATGCCGAGGCGCTGGCGGCGCTGCGCGCCTTGCCGTCGGGGCGAGCGGTGTACCTGTGGGGACCGGCGGCGTCGGGACGCACGCACCTGCTGCGGGCGATGGTGGCGGACGCATCGGACGCCATCTATCTGGACAACGACGCGCCGATCAAGACCTTCCAGGCCGTGGCCGATGGCGATGCCGGCCACGCCCTGCTGCGGCGCGTGGCGATCGACGACCTGCATGCCATGGACGATGCCCGCCAGGCCTGCGTGTTTGCGTTGTATAACCGGTGGCGCGAATCGGCCGCCACCGAACATGCCTTGTCGCTGGTCGTTGCCGGCGACCGGGCGCCCCACCAGATGCAGCTGCGCGAAGACCTGCGCACGCGCCTGGGCTGGGACCTGGTGTTCCGCCTCGACGCCCTGTCGGACGCCGACAAGATGGCGGCGCTGGGCCGGCAGGCGGCCAGCCGGGGCATGCAGCTGGCCCCGGACGTCCTGAACTGGGTCATCACCCACTTCGATCGCGACATGCGGCGCCTGTCTGCCCTGGTCGACGCCCTCGATCGATACTCCCTGGCGGCCAAGCGCCCCATCACCGTTCCGCTGTTGCGCGCCATGCTGGCCGAGCAGCCCGAACCCTCCAACCCCGATTTTTCTCCACCGACGTTGTCATGACTCCTACCCAAGCGCCCACCCGGCTCGCGCTGTTCGACCTGGACCACACCCTGTTGCCGCTGGACAGCGACTATCACTGGGCCGATTTTCTGGCCCGCAATGGTCATAACGGCGATCCGGCCAAGGCCCGCGCCACCAACGACGCCATCATGCAGCGGTATGACGAGGGCAAGCTGTCCGCCACCGAATCGGCCGAGTTCATGCTGGGGATGCTGGCGCGCAACACCCCCTACGACCTTGCCCGATGGCACGAGACGTTCATGGCCGAGGTAATCCGGCCTGCCATCACGCCGCAGGCCATCGCGCTGGTGCGCAACCACCTTGAAGCCGGCGACCTGTGCGTGGTGGCGACGTCGACCAACTCGTTCGTGGTCGGGCCCATCGTGCGTGCCTTCGGCATTACCCATCTGCTGGCCACCGACCCCGAATATGTGAACGGCCGCTACACTGGACGTTTCGTCGGCACCGCGTGCTTTCGCGAGGGCAAGGTGACCCGGCTCGACGCCTGGCTGAAAACGTTGGGCCGAGACCTCGCCTCGTTCGACGAGTCGGTCTTCTACAGCGACTCCATGAACGATGTCCCGCTGCTTGAGGTGGTGACCACGCCGGTCGCGACCAACCCCTCGCCCACTCTGCGCGCGCTGGCGCAAGAACGGAACTGGCGCATCACGGATTTGTTCGCATGATCAGAAAACTCATCAGCAAGCTGTTTTCGCCGCGCGCCGCGCGTCCGATCCTGGGCATCAAGCGGCACGCGCCCTTGCGTGTGCCGCAAAGCCAGCATGGCATCGATCGCCGGCTGGTCTCGCGCCACGCCATCAAAGTCTGCGACACGCTGCACGAAGCAGGCTTTGAAGCCTACATCGTCGGTGGCGCGGTCCGTGACCTGATTGCGGGCGCCCAGCCCAAGGACTTCGACATCGCGACCAACGCGACACCCGAGCAGATCCAGCCGCTGTTTCGCCGCGCCCGCATCATTGGCCGGCGCTTCCGTCTGGTGCATGTGGTGTTCGGCCAGGAAATCATCGAGACCTCGACCTTCCGCGCAGCCAGTTCGATAGAACAGACCACCGACGAACACGGACGCATCCTGCGCGACAACGTGTTCGGCACGCTGGAAGAAGACGCCGCGCGGCGCGATTTCACGTTGAACGCGCTGTACTACGATCCCGCGACCGAGATCGTGATCGACTACCACAACGGCGTGGCCGACCTGAAGAACCGCACCGTCAGCATCATCGGCGATGCGGCCAAACGCTATCGCGAAGACCCGGTGCGAATGCTGCGCGGCATGCGGTTTGCCGCCAAGCTGGAGTGCACGATGGCTCCGGCCACGCTGGCGCCGATCCGCGAGATGGCGGGCCTGATCGAGAACGTGCCGGCATCGCGCCTGTTCGACGAAATGCTCAAGATGCTGACCTGCGGGCACGCCATGAACTGTCTGCGCCAGCTGCAGAAACAGGGCCTGCACAAGGGCATGCTGCCGCTGCTTGACGTCGTGCTGGACCAGCCCGGTGGCGAACGTTTTGTGGAACTGGCGCTGGAGCGCACCGACCAGCGCGTGCGCGCCGGCAAGTCGGTCAGCCCCAGCTTCCTGTTCGCCGCCCTGCTCTGGCAACAGGTGCATGTGCGGTGGATGCAGTTTCGCGAACAGGGCGAAGTGCCGATGCAGGCGCTGGGCCTGGCGGTCGATTCCGTGCTGGATGACCAGACCGAAAAGCTGGCGATCCAGCGGCGCTTTGTGTCGGACATGCGCGAGATCTGGTTCATGCAGCCGCGGTTCGAGCGCCGCCTGGGCAAGACGGCCTGGCGCATGATCGAGCAGCCGCGCTTTCGCGCCGCGTGCGACTTCCTGCACCTGCGCGCCGCCGCGGGCGAAGTCGACAGCGACCTGGCGCAGTGGTGGATGGATCTGGCCGACGCCGACGATTCGACCCGTGCCGCCATGCTGGATGACGCCGCCCGCCAGCCGCGCCCGGCCGGCGAAGCATCGACCAAGCCGCGTCGCAAGCGCCGCAGCAACAACAAGCCCCGCGCCGAATCGGCCGGCCCGGACTCGGGCGGCGCCGCACCCGCCGCGGAATGACGGGTGGGCGGGTGGATGGCTGAATCGCCATCGATTGGCACCGGCAAGGCGCCCGCTGGCAGTGGACCAGACGCGGCGCCCGGCCGGGCTGGCGCGCACATTGCATGGATCGGCCTGGGCGCAAACCTGGGCGATGCCCTGGCCACGCTGCAGGCCGCCGTGCAGGACCTGACGCACGCCGACGGCATCGCGGCGGTGACGGTGTCGCGCTTCTTTCGCACCGCGCCCGTCGACTCCAGCGGGCCGCCGTACCTCAACGCCGCGGCCCGCGTGCTCACCACCCTCGACCCGCTTGCCCTGCTTGATACCCTGCAACGCATCGAGACCACCCACGGCCGCGAGCGGCCGTATCGCAACGCGCCCCGCACCCTGGACCTGGACCTGCTGCTGTTCGATGACGTCGTCATGGACACGCCGCGGCTGGTGATTCCACACCCGCGCATGCATGAACGCGGTTTCGTGCTGGCGCCATTATGCGACCTGGATCCGAGCTTGCGCCTGCCACAAGGCGATGTGACGAGCCTGCTGCGGGCATGTGCCGCGCAGGACGTCGTGGCGCTTTGAGCGACCCGGCATGGAACTCAGACACCTTCGCTATTTTGTTGCCCTTGCGCAGCAACTGAACTTCACGCACGCGGCGCGCAAGGTGCATGTGTCGCAATCGACGCTGTCGCATCAGATCCGGCAGCTGGAAGAAGAACTGGGCCAGACCCTGTTCGACCGGACCGGCAAGCAGGTGCGCCTGACGCAGGCAGGTGAACGGTTCCTGCCGAATGCCAACAACGCCTTGCGGGAAGTGGACTCGGGCATCCATGCGCTGCGCCGCGGCGAAGACGAATTGCGCGGCCGGCTTGCCGTGGGCGCGACCCACACCTTTGGCATCGGGCTGATCCCGACCTGCATTGCGGAATTCATGGCGCGGCATCGTGGCGTGCAGGTCTCGATCGAGGAAGGCAGCGCCGACTGGATCCTGCAACAGTTGCGGGACGGCCGCATCGACCTGGGCGTGGCCTATCGGCCCGCGTCGCTGGGCGCGCTGCGCTTCGAGCCCCTGTACAACGAAGAGATGGTGCTGGCCGTGGCGCCCGGGCATCCGCTGGCGGCCCGCAAGCGCATCCGCATTGTCGAATTGCATGGCCGCGACCTGGTGCTGCTGCCCGCCGAATTCGCCACCCGCCAGTTGCTGGACGAGGCCTTTCGCGCCGTCGATGCCCAGCCCCATGTCGTCGCAGAGACCAATTCGATGGCCACGATGATAGGCATCGTTCGCCGCATCGAAGCCGGATGCATTGTGTCGGAACGCGCCGCCAGCTATCTGCAAGGACTGCACGTGGTGCGGCTGGAAGATCCGTCGCCGGTGCGCACACCCGGGCTGGTGTGGAACGGTGCGGCCGTCAGCAGCCCGGCTGCCGAGATGTTTGCATCGCTGTTGCGGCGGATCGCGCGGGATGAAAAGAAAGTCGTCGCCACGCGACTGCGCCGCAAGCCGGCGTGATTCCTTCCTGACAGCAAGTCCGGCGCCTTGCAGGCCGCCGGACTGGCACCCTTCGATCAGCTACGCGCCAGCCATCGGCGGCTCATGGGCTTGATGGCCGCCAGCACCAGAATGGCCGCGACGAAGTCGAGCGCGATCACCGAATAAAAGACCGTCGACCAGGACTGCGTGCGTTCATACAGCAACGCTGCCATCGGGCCACCAAAGATGGAACCCACCGCGGTTGCGATCAGCAGCACGCCAAAGTTCTTGGCGGCATATTTGGGACCGAACAGGTCAGCCTGCAAGGACGGGAACAGCGAGTAGATCTCGCCCCACCCAAAAAAGACCAGGCCCGTCAGCAGCACGAAGGCCACCGGGTTGTGGCCGTACTTGAGCAAGGCAAAGATCGCGATGCCTTCCAGCGCGAACGCAAAGAACATGGTGTTCTCCCGCCCGACCTGGTCCGACAGCCACCCAAAGAAAGGCCGCGTCAGCCCGTTGGCGATACGGTCGATGGTCAACGCAAGCGGCAACGCCGCCAGGCCGATCACGGTGGTTTGCGGTGTGATGCCAAAGTCCTTGGCGAACGCACCCAGTTGCGAGATCGCCATCAGGCCACCGGTCGCGACCATGCTCATGGCCAGGAACATGACCCAGAACACCGGCGCCCGCATCATCTCGGCCGTGGTGGAGCTGCGGGTGCCCGCATTCAGCACACTGGCCTTTGCCGCATTCTGCTGCACCCATCCCAGCGGCGGCCGCGCCATGCCGAGCGCGGCAAGCATGATCACCGCGGCCAGGATGAAGCCGAACGTGAGCAAGGTCGTGGGATAGCCGGATGCCCGGATCATGCTGTCGACCGGAAAGGTGGTGACGACGGCGCCAAAGCCGTAGCTGCCCGACACCATGCCGATCGCCAGGCCGCGCCGGTCAGGGAACCACTGGATCATCAGTTCGACCACGGCGACGTACACAAAGCCCGTGCCAATGCCCGACAGCACTCCATAGGTGAAGTACAGCACCGGCAACGAGGTGACCTGCGACGACAGCACCCAGCTCGCCCCCGTGATCAGACCGCCGGCCAGCGCCAGCTGGCGCGAACTGAGCTTGCTGGCGACATACCCATGGAACGGGCCAAAGCCACACTGGAAGATACTGAACAGCGCGATGGTGACCTGCAAGGCCGACAGGCTGACATCGAGCGATGTCTTCATGGGCATCACGAACAGGGCCCACACATACTGCGGGCTCGAGATGGCCATCATCGCCACCATGCCGAGCACCAGTTGCACCCACCGGGACCGGGGAACGTCCACGGTGGACGGACGAGCGCCGTCCTGCACATCGGTTATTGCATTCATGCTTGTCTCCAGCGTGTTGTTTTGGGTGGGGCGTCGGGCGCTAGGCCCCCGGTACGAACCCCGGTGGTGTCAGGCCGTCGTACTCGACATCGCGCGATGCCTGGTAGGACAGTGCAAAACCGATGGGCCGCTCCGCTTCTTCGGTCAGATGCGCGATCAGGCCCGCGGTGCGCGCAAGGATGGGAACGCCCTTCAAGGCCTTGATCGGAAACCCGCTACCCAGCAGCACGGCCGGGATGGCGACCGACACATTGAGCTTCAGGGGCTTGCCGACAATCTCCGGCAGCACGCGCTCGATGGCTTCGGCGACCCGCACGAAACTCAGGTCGGCGCCGGCCTGCTCCGCCACCGCGAACAGCCGCAACACACGTGGATCGCCTTCCTTGTGCAGCGGATGGCCATAGCCCGGAATGGCGCGGCCAGCGGCGCGATACTCGGCGACCACCTCGGCCGCGGCGCGGTCATAGCCCGCGTCCTGTCCGGCGCGCGCCTTGACCTCGGCCAGCAAGATGCCCGCCGTCTCGGCTGCCCCCAATATCACGGAACCGCATCCCAGGATGCCGGCGGCGACGGCCCCCTGCAGCGCATCGGGCGCGGCGGCATAGGTCATCCGGCTGGCCTGCACGCTGGGCACCAGCCCGTGTTCGGCGATGGCCACCAGGGTGGCATCCAGCACCGTGCTGGCCGCCGCATCGGGCATGCGACCGGTCACCAGAAAATGGAAGTAATCGCTGAAGGAGGTCTTGCCGATCAGGTCCTGGCACAGGTCCTTGCCGCGAATGACGATGGTGGTGCTGCTTGACGTAGACAGCGAGGTGACGGGCACCGTGGCCTTGCCGATTTTCATGGGAATCCTTTGATCAAATGGGGAACGCGCGCATCACGCGGCAACGGCCAGGGCGTCCGACGGCACCAGCACCAGGTCATAACTGACGGTATGGAACGGCGTGTCGAGGACACGGCCATCTGGGGCGCGAGCGCCTACGGGATGGGGAACGAAATCGGCGATCAGGCTCGACTTGACGCCGAACACGACGTCACTATCCAGGTACGGCCCGTCGGAAGGAAAGATCTGGGTGACCACCGGTTGATACCCGTCCGCGGACACGATGAAGTGGATGTGGCCCGGACGGTTGGGGTGACGGTTCTGGTCGCGCAGCATGGCGCCCACCGGGCCGTCGGTCGGCACCGGATAGTACGAAGGCTTGATCGACCAGAAGTGATATCTGCCGTCGGCGTCGGTGCGCAGCACGGCGCGCGCCCGCATCTCGGTCAGCAACTGCATGTCGTAGTTGCCTTCGCCATCGCCGGACCAGACCTTGATCGTGGCGCCGGCCAGCGGCGCGCCGTCCAGCGTGGTGACGCGGCCCGAATAATGGGTCGGCTCGCCCGCCACGCCCTCCGCAATCGCGGCGCCCAGGGGCACCTCGGGCGCGCCTTCCCAATAGTAGGGACCCAGCACGCTGGACTCGAGCGCGCCGGCGGGCTTGTCGTGATTGATGTCGTCCACCAGCATCGACACCCCCAGGGTGTCCGACAGCAGAATGAATTCCTGCCGCTTGTCGGTACAGATCTGGCCCGTGCGCGTCAGGAAGGTGATGGCCGTCAGCCATTCGGCTTCGGTCAGTTCGACGTCACGCACGAACGCATGCAGATGTCTGACCAGCGATTCCATGACCTGCTGATGCCGCGGCGAATCGCATGCCAGCACCGCGAGCACTTGATCGGTAATCGAAAGGGAAGAAGGCGTGAACATGGGCGGCTCCGGCAGGCGATAGGAAACAAAAGGACAGGAGGTCGTCAATCGATGACGGCGTTGGCGGCAACGATCACGTCAGCCCACTTGCGCGTCTCGTCGGCAACAAAGGCCTTGAGGGCCGGCTGCGGTATCGCCGACGGCTCGACCCCCTGCTCCAGCAACTTGGCCGACAGCGCCGGGTCCGCAAGCGCACTGGCCGATGCGTCGACCAGCCGCGCCATCACCTCGCGCGGCAGGCCTTTCGGCGCAGCGACCATGAACCAGGCCGTCAACGCAAAGCCGGGGTAGCCTGCTTCGGCCACGGTGGGCAGGTTGCCGACCCGGGGGCTGCGTTCCCCCGCGCTGGAGCCCAGCGCCTTGAGCCGGCCCGCCTTGATCTGCGACATGACCGCGGTGGGGTGGTAGAACATGAAGGCCGTTTCGCCCGACATGACCGACGTCACGGCCTGGGCGCCTTCCTTGTACGGAACATGCAGCATGTCGGCCTGGCTGCGGGTCGCCAGCAAGGCTCCCGCCAGATGGCCCGATGTGCCGCTGCCCGCCGATGCAAAACTGACCTTGCCCGGATGTTTGCGTGCATAAGCCACCAGTTCCGGCACCGAGCCATACGGCGCATCGGCCTTGACGACCAGCAGGGTCGGCGTGGACCCGACCAATGCCACGGGTTCGAAGTCGGCGACCGGATCGTAGGCAAGCTTGCGGTACAGGGTCTTGTTGATGGCCAGGGTGCCTACCGTGCCCAGGGTGATCGTGTAACCATCGGGCGCAGCCTTGGCGGCGGCTTCGGTGCCGATCGCGCCGCCCGCCCCGGCCCGGTTTTCGACGATCACGGGTTGCTTCAGACTGGCCGACATCTTCTCGGCCAGCAGCCGGGCGATCAGGTCGGTAGAGGTGCCCGGCCCGAAGGCCACAATCATTTTCAGCGGGCGGGCCGGAAAATCCGCCGCCATCGACAGGCTGGGTAGCGCGAGCGCCATCACCAGCCATGCAGGTGCATGCCATGCCATCGTTCTGTCTCCTTGGCTGGCGGGTCATTGCCCGCCATTCGTTGTGAAAGTGCTGCGGCAGGTCGCCGCGCTTTGTCCCGCTTACCCGGTCGTTCCCGCCGGCTTGCGTGGACGGACGTCGTCGTTGTGTTCACCCAGCGTGGGCGGGGCCATGACCTCCAGCGACCGCTTGCCGTCGAAGGACACGGGCGAGCGGACCGTGCGGAATTCGCCCATGGTGGGATGCGTCGTGGCGACCTCGAGCTGCAGATGGCGCGCCTGTGGATCCTGCAGTGCTTCGCTGGTGTCGTAGACCGGTGCGTGCGGGACGTCCTCGTGCTCCAGCCGCGCGCACCAGTCGGCCCGGCTGTAGCGCTTGAAGGCCGCACCCAGCCGTGGAATCAACTTTTCCTGGTTGGCGATCCGTTGGGGACGCGTGGCGAAATCCGGTTCGTCGAACAAGGTCGGCTGCTCGATCGCGCGGGCCAGGCCTTGCCAGAACTTTTCGGGCGATGACATGTGCAGCGCAATCCACTTGCCGTCCGCGCACTCCAGCACATAGGACTGCGACACACTGGGCCGGCTGTAAGGGCCCATGACTTCATCGGCAGAAAAGAAGTGCGTGAACGCGTCAAGGTTGAAGTGCGTCATTGCCTCGAGCATGGACACTTCGATCACCGCGCCCTCCCCGGTCCGGGCGCGTTGATGCAGCGCGCCCAGGATGCCGTAGGCTGCGTAGAAACCGGTAATGGAATCGGCGATGGCCGGGCCCACCACCCTGGGATTCTCGGGGTTGATCAGGAGCCCGAGAAATCCGCTCGCCGCCTGCGCCACCGTGTCGTACGCCGGGCGGGCCGCCGCCGGGCCATCCTGCCCGAAGCCGCTGATCGCGCAGTAGATCAACCGGGGGTTGAGCGCGCGCAGCCGGGCCGCATCGACGTTCAGCCGCTGTGCGACACCCGGCCGGAAGTTCTGGATGTAGACGTCGGCATCCTTGACGAGGGCATCGAACGCCGCCAGGCCGTCGGGCGTGCGGGTGTCCAGTTCGACACTGCGCTTGTTGCGGTTATAGGTCTGGAAATGCGGGCTGTACAAGCCGCCCTTGAACGCGCGGAAGGGGTCGCCCACGTCGGGCTGCTCGATCTTGACCACGTCGGCGCCCAGGTCGCCGAGCAGCATGCCGGCGGCTGGCCCGGTGATGAATGTGCCCTGTTCGAGCACCCGCACGTCGTCCAATACATGTGCCATGAAGCTGTCTCTTTATGCCTGGAAGCAGGCGTCCGTTTTGTTGTTGTACGGACTATAGAGACGGCATGAGCATGGCTCAAAATGATTTATTTGACTGGTTCTTGATCGATGCCATCGATAGCTGCGCGGGAAGGGGGCAGCGCCCCGGGTCGACGCCCCGGGTCAACGCCCAGTCAAGCGCTGCGCAGCGCCCATCGTGCACCGGCGTCCACCCGCTCGACGGCCACGGCGCACCGGCCCTTGCCCAGCGACTTTGCGACATACAGCGCTGCGTCGGCCGCGGCCAGGACCTCTTCGGTCGCGGTCCCGTGCTCCGGGATCAGGGCGATGCCCACGCTGCCGCTGATGGCCACGGGCACGCCGTCGCCCAAGTCGTAGGGCAAGGACACCGCAGCGATGATGCTGTCGCCAAAGTGCACGCTGCTTTTGCGGTCCGGGCTGCGGGTCATCACCACGAATTCATCGCCGCCGATGCGCGCGACCACGTCGTCGGGCTTGAGCAAGGCCTTCAGCCGCTCCGCCACCAGACGCAGCAACCGGTCGCCCGCAGGATGGCCGCGGCTGTCGTTCACCTGCTTGAAGCCGTCCAGGTCCAGATAGAACACGGCATGGTGGCCGTGGCTCGAGACCCGGTGCGCCATGACGGCCATCAAACCTGCCCGGTTCGACACCCCCGTCAGTTCGTCATGCCGCGCCTGATAACTGTTTTCGCGTTCCGCCCGCATTGTCGACACCAGCATGGAATTGAGCCGGTAGGACGCCGTGGTCATGCTGAACAAGTAAAAGGGAATCTGCAGCAGCGTCGCCAGAATCAGCGGCTCGCCGGCAAACAGCGCCGCCAGGCAGCACGGACCCAGGCTCAGGAAGATCATCACGCCCGCCAACCGGGGCGCCGCGAAGTTGCGAAAGCAGATGCCGCCGACCATTGCCGCCGACGACAGGCAGGCCATGGTCGCGATCCCCCAGTCGCCGCTGGTGATGCTGATGAATACGCCATAGCCCACGCTGAACGCCCAGGCCAGCGCGAGCACCAGATAGATGTCGGTCGGCGTCGGCTTGCCCTGCGCCGCGGCACGGTGGGCCGTGAGCAGCACCACCAGACGGGCGCCGCAGATCACGACCTCGAGTACCAGCCAGCCCACGAACCAGGCAGACGGATGCCGCAGCATCCCCAGCGTCGACACCAGCAGGGTATTGAGCACGCCGCCCGCAAAGATCGGCAAGGTGCCGAACAGGCTGCCGATCAGCGCCACGCGCACGTCGTGCGGAACGTCGTGGCCCACGCCCACGAGCCATCGTGTCAATCGCCAGCGCGGGACGCTGAATGTCAGTTTGCTATCCATCGCCCTCACTCGCTTCGTTGCGATCAGACTACCGGTGACCGGCGCGCCTGTGCGCCGCGAGCAAGTGTAGGCGAGCTTTGCAACATTTTGACGTACTTTTACGCAGTTTTGGATCCGTTGGCGTTGCGCGGCAGCGACTCGACCGTCAGTACGGGCACGCCGCCATACCGGCGAATGCGGCTTTCCAGCCCGTCGCGCACCTGCGGCCAGTCGTCGTCGGTCATCGCGAATCGCGCGGTATTGCGCTGCCGCCCGTCGGGCATGATCCGTTCCTTGCGGGCAATGCCTTCAAAGGTCGCGCCCAGACGCAAGATCGCCTGGCGCGACACGGTATTGAGTTCATCCGTCTGGAATTCGACGCGCAGGCAGCCCGGATGATCGAAGGCATAACGCAGCATCAGGTACTTGGCTTCGGTGTTCACGAAGCTGCGTTGCCAGTCGGCCGCGATCCAGGTGTGGCCGATTTCCAGTTTCCGGTTGGCCGGCTCGTAGCGCCAGAAGCGCGTGGCGCCGACAACCTGGCCGGTGTCCGTCAGGGTCGTCACGAAGGCAATGGTGTGGCCTGCTGCGACGCCTTCCAGCGTGCGGGCCAGATAGGTGTCGATGTCGCCCGCACTGGGGATGGTGGTATGCGGATTGTCGGACAGTCCCTTGGCCTGCGTGGCGGCGACGATGGACGGGCCGTCGTCTGCCGATAGGGGGCGAAGGACCAGCTTGCCGCCGATCAACGCAACCGGACCCCTCTTTGCCTGCTCTGCCTGCTCTGCCTGCCCTGCTGCACCTGACTTCACCTGCCGCCCTCCGATCCCTGCATCGCCGCCGATGCCGCTGGCCACTCTACCGTGCAGGCCTTCGCGCCGGCAAGCCGGATCAGGACAAAAACATCTCGCGCCAGATGGCCAGCTTGTCGTCGAATCGCACCGATGCCGCAGCGGGTGACGACGATGGCAGCTTGAACACGGCATAGCCATGCTCGGCCAGCGACTGCCCCAGCTTCCAAGACAACGCGCCGTTGAAGCCGATCTTGCGCAAGCGCGGCGCTGCGATCTTCAGGTAACCGGCAAGCGGATGCAGGCTTGCCTGCTTGACCGCGGCGTCCAGGCTGCCGACACGGCGGCAGTGCGCAATCATGTCCCACAGGCCGATGTCATGCCGGGCCAAGGTGGCCAGACGGTCGGCATAGGGCATGTCAGGCAGGGGCTCGTCGATGCAGGCGCCCACCAGCCGCCAGAACTGGTTGCGCGGATGCGCGTAGTACCGCGCCTGGTCCAGCGACATGACGCCCGGAAAGCTGCCAAGCAGCAGCAGCCGGGTCGTCGGAGCAATGAGCGGAGGAAGGCCGCCCTGCAGGTCCACCGGCACGGGGCCGGACAGCACGGCATCCTGCGTCAGCACAGCACCGGCAACAGGAACCGGGCCCACTTGCGCGCCGGCAAGCCGTACTGCGCTTCCACGACGTCGGCACGCGCCAGCAGCATGTCGGTGGTGATCTCCAGGGGCGGCCCGGCAAAGGCCACCATCACGCGGTTGCCTGCGTCCATCTCGGGCAGGACCACGATGCGGCCTTCGAAGGCTTCATACAGGTTGTCCAGGTTGCGCGCAAAGCTTTCATGCGCGCCGAACAGATTGACGGTCATGACGCCCGCCTGATGGCTATGCCCGCTGATCACCCGCCGGCACGCCTGGTAGAACGCCACGGAATCCCGGACCGGGCCGCGCGCCTCGGCGTCGTACAGGTCGACCATCAACACCGGGCAGGTGCCCCGGTTGGCGATGTCTTCGACCCAGGCGCCGGCATCGGCATGCGTGATCTGGAAGCGGTCGCCTTCGGCCGGCAGCCGGAAATAGGCGCGGCACGCGGCCGTCACCTGCGGGTTCCATTCCACCGCGTGCACCGAACTGGGCGTGTGCTTCAGGCAATAGCGCACCAGCGACCCCGCGCCCAGGCCCAGGGTGCCGATGGAGTCGGCGCCCACCGGCGGTTCAAGGAACAACAGCCAGGCCATCATCTGCCGGGTGTATTCCAGGACCAGGTCCGCCGGCTTCTGCACCTTCATCGCGCCCTGGACCCAGGGCGTGCCGAAGTGCAGGAAACGCACGCCGCCTTCTTCCGAAAAATTCGGGACGTCGAGGCGCCCCGGTTTTGCGGCGGGAGTCCGGCTGGACGCAGGCGCGCGGTCGCGGCTCAAGACTGGCTCAGCAACAGACCATTCAGGCGCCGCACGAATGCCGCCGGGTCGTCCAGCGAAGCGCCCTCGGCCAGCAGCGCCTGATCCAGCAGCACATGCGCCCACTCATCGAACTGGCCGTCGGCCGCGTTCTGGATGCGTGCGATCAACGCGTGTTCCGGGTTGATCTCGAGGATGGGACGCGACTCGGGCGCGGGCTGGCCGGCCGCCTTCAGCAGGCGCTGCAAGTGCTGGCTCATGTCCTGGTCATCCACCACCACGCATGCCGGCGAATCGACCAGGCGGAACGTGACCCGCACGTCCTTGACCTGCTCGCCCAACGCCGTCTTCAGGCGCTCGACCACAGGCTTGAACTCTTCCGACACATCGTCCTGGCGCTTCTTGTCTTCTTCATCGGCCAGTGCGCCCAGGTCCAGGCCGCCCTTGGCGATCGACACCAGTTGCTTGCCTTCGAACTCGCGCACGAACGACACCATCCATTCGTCGACCCGGTCGGTCAGCAGCAGCACTTCGATGCCCTTCTTGCGGAAGATCTCCAGATGCGGGCTGTTGGCCGCGGCGGCGTAGGTTTCGGCCGTCACGTAGTAAATCTTGTCCTGGCCTTCCTTGAAGCGGCCCACGTAGTCGGCCAGCGACACGGTCTGCGCGTCCGAGCCGCCGTGGGTCGATGCAAAGCGCAGCAGCTTGACGACCCGTTCGATGTTCGCGGCGTCTTCGCCCACGCCTTCCTTCAGCACCTGGCCAAAGGCGGTCCAGAACGTTGCATAGTCTTCCGGCTTGTTTTCAGCCAGGTCTTCCAGCAGGCTCAGCACGCGCTTGGTACTGCCTTCGCGGATCGCCTTCACGTCGCGGCTTTCCTGCAGGATTTCGCGCGACACGTTCAGCGGCAGGTCGGCCGAATCAATGATCCCGCGCACAAAACGCAGGTAGCCCGGCAGCAACTGCTCGGCGTCTTCCATGATAAAGACGCGCTTTACGTACAGATTCACGCCGTGCTTTGTGTTGCGGTCCCACATGTCGAACGGCGCGCGCTTGGGCACGAACAGCAGTTGCGTGTATTCGCTGCGGCCTTCGACGCGGTTGTGCGTCCAGGCCAGCGGGCCTTCAAAGTCGTGCGCAACGTGCTTGTAGAACTCGGTGTACTGCTCGTCGGTGATGTCCGACTTGCTGCGGGTCCAGAGCGCGCTTGCCTGGTTCACCGTCTCGTCTTCGTCCTTCTGCACCGTTTCCGACTTTTCGGCATCCCACTCTTCCTTCTTCATGATGATGGGAAGCGAGATATGGTCCGAATAGCGGCGCAGCACTTCGCGCAGCTTCCACGACGACAGGAATTCGTCGGCATCGTCACGCAGATGCAGCGTGATCTCGGTGCCGCGCAGGGCCTTTTCGGCCGGCGAAATCGTGAATTCACCGTCGCCTGCCGATTCCCAGCGGATGGCTTCGTCGGCGGCGGCGCCGGCACGACGGCTCACGACCGAGACGCGGTCGGCCACGATGAACGACGAATAGAAGCCGACCCCGAACTGGCCAATCAACTGTGCGTCTTTCTGCTTGTCGCCGGTCAGGTTCTGGAAGAACTCGCGGGTGCCCGACCGGGCGATCGTGCCCAGGTTGGCGATGGCTTCGTCGCGGCTCATGCCGATGCCGTTGTCGCCGATCGTGATGGTGCGGGCTTCCTTGTCAAAGCCGATGCGGATCGCCAGTTCACCGGCACCTTCCAGCAGTTCCGGATGGTCGATCGCCTCGAAGCGCAACTTGTCGCAGGCGTCTGACGCATTCGATACCAATTCGCGGAGGAAAATTTCCTTGTTGCTGTACAGCGAGTGGATCATCAGCTGCAGCAGTTGCTTGACTTCGGTCTGAAAGCCCAGCGTTTCGGTGGTGTTTGCGGTTTGACTCATGGCAACTTTTCCCTTGTGTAAAACGGGAGTGATGTCGTTGTCGACGGGTGGAAAAAATGGGTTCGCTCGGAGATGGGGACGCCCGCCGCGAATTCAAGCGCGGGCGGGACGGTGTCCGAGACGGACGCAATCGATGACGCAACGCCACCCGACAGGTTCAGGTGCGAAGGCCGTCATCATACGGCGCTTGCGGAATGCTCGCCCGCGGCCACGTGCGCGAGCGATGCGAGAAGGGGGGCAAGAAGGGGTGCAAAAAGGGGTGCAAAAGGGGGCTGCCCGCATTCTGCGCCTGCTGGCTGGAGCAGTGGGACGCGGCGTGAACGCCTACAGCCCTACCAGCCGGCTTGTCTTGGGCACGCCCGTGAGCAGGAAATCCATCTGGTCGGCCAGGATGCGGCGGTTGCGCAGGATCATGCCTTCCCACCGGTTGGGCCGGTACGGCAGATACAGCAGCGGCATGTTGGCTTCTTCGGGCGTGCGATTGGCCTTGCGCTGATTGCACGACCGGCAGGCGGTGACGATGTTTTCCCACTGGTTGCCGCCGCCGCGCGATTCGGGCGTGACGTGTTCGATGGTCAGGTCCGTATCGACGAAATGGCCGCCGCAATAGGCGCACACATTGTGATCACGTGAGAACAGGCGGTCACGGCTCAGGCTGATGGATGCGCTGCGATCGCCGCGAAATTCGCGGCCGCGTACGGCAATGATGCTGGTGGTACTGGCGACCGACGGCAGACCGGTGTGGCGGTTCGTGCCGCCGCGGAACGTGACGCTGGTCGCGCCAAGTTCCCAGGCCACGCGGCCTGCAACGTGAAGGCAGATGGCCTTTTCGATGTCTATCCAGCGCACCGGGGTACCGGCGATATCGAGCGCAAGGACGAGGTGAGCCACGAGATGTCTCCTGAGCGAACTTGGCGTGGCGGGGATCCGGCGCACGGCAAAGCAACGTACGGAACACATGGCGCAGCGCTTGGGCGGCAGGCGGGCGTGGGCCAGAGGCACGGGATCGCATGGGCCGGCCGTAAACGCGCGACGTCACTGGATTTTTATACAGCACATTCGTGACGGAAACAAGACAGGGCCGCCGGGCGGCGTACCGCGGCAGGCCGGGGGTGGCGTCTACCGGCCTGTGCGCGCCCACAGCAGGATCTCACGTGCGATGGCAGCCAGCGGCACCGCCCGATCGGCTGCCCCCCGAGCCAGCGCCTCTTTGGGCATGCCGAACACGACAGAACTTGCCTCGTCCTGCGCAAGGGTGCGCGCGCCGGCCTGGCGCATGTCAAGCAGGCCCGCGGCGCCATCGTCTCCCATGCCCGTCATCAGGATACCGAGCGCTCGCGGCCCGGCCACGCGGCTTGCCGACCGGAACAGGACGTCGACCGACGGCCGATGCCGGTTGACCAGCGGGCCGTCCTTGACCTCGACGTGATACGCGGCGCCCTGCCGCCGCAGCACGGTGTGCCGCCCACCGGGCGCAATCAGGGCGCGACCGGGAATCACGGCGTCATGGTCCCGCGCTTCCCGCACGTCCATTTTGCACAAGGCGGCCAGACGCGCAGCAAAAGCGGCGGTGAATGGCGCCGGCATGTGCTGCACGATGACCAGTCCCGGACACGACGACGGCAGCGCCGGCAGAACCTCCTCCAGTGCCTGGGTGCCGCCGGTCGAGGTGCCGATGACGACCACCTGCTGCGTGGGGTAGGACGTCGGGTTCGCGCTGCGCGCCGGCGGCACTGCGCCCGCGTCAAGCCGCAGCGCCTGCAGGGGTGCCGATGACGCGGCCGCCGACGCGCCGTGCAACGGCGTTACCTTGGCCGTTGCCGCGGCCAGCACCTTGCCGACAAAATCGTCCGCCGTGTCCACCAGGTACTGCCGCAGGCCGAAGCGCGGTTTGGCAACGACGGTGACCGCGCCTGCCGCCAGTGCATCGAGCGTAACGCGGGCCCCCTGCTCGGCCAGCGTCGAGCAGATGACAATCGGCGTAGGGCGATCCCGCATCACCTGCCGCAGGAAACTCAGCCCGTCCATGCGTGGCATTTCAAGGTCGAGCACGATCACGTCGGGCCAGTCCTGCGCCATACGTTCGAGCGCGCGCATGGCGTCGGGTACGGCTGTCACTTTTCCCACGCCGGGCGCCTGACCCAGCAGGGCGCCGAGCGTCTGCCGCATGACGGCCGAGTCGTCGATCACCATCACGTGCAATCGCGTCATGACGGGGTGTCCAGGCCGGTCATGGACGGGACATGTCGCACCCAGACGGCGCCGTCGCGAATGTCGAAAACAATCTGCCGACGCCCCTGCCCGAAAAGATGTTCCGCGCAGATGCGTACGCCGGCCGTGTGCAACATCTGCCGGGCGTAGTGTCCGTTGCTGATGCCGATCGGCGCGGCGCCCCGCCCGGTTGCGCGCGCAAACATCTGGCCGCCGCCGAACAGTTTGGCGTCGCATTCACGTACGTTCACACCCTGCTCGGTCAGGCCCGCCGTCATCAGGGCAAACGCGTCGTTGCAATACCGCGCATCGCGTTCCGGGCACCCCGGCCGACCCTCCGCAAGCAGGCAGTGGGACATGGCGCCGATACGCAGACGGGGGTGCCACAAGGTAAAGGACACGCACGATCCCAGCAGCGTGCGCACCCGAAACTCGTGATTGCCCACGAAGAATTCGCCGGGCTGCAGGAACAGGTCGATCGTTGACACCGGCGCGCGATCGCCCAACCAGTCAGTCGTCATGATCGGCGGTACATGGAAGGCGCAATCGGCACGAGACCGTGAGCGATCCCCTGCAAGGATTCGGCATGGCCGACGCACAACAGGCCGCCAGGACGAAGTCGCGCCGTCACGTTGCCCAACACGGCGGCCTTTCCTGCAAGGTCGAAATAGATCAGGACGTTGCGCAGGAAAATCACGTCGAACGTCCCCAGTTCCGGCAATGACCGCATCAGGTTGGCCTGCGCAAAACGGACACGGTCGCGCAGCGACTGCGCGATCCGGAGCATGCCAGCCTGCGCGCCGACACCTTTGAGGCAATACCGCTTCAGGTGCTCGGGCGTGACTCGCGACGCGCGGGTCATGGGGTAGCGCGCCGCGCATGCCTGGGCGACGACTCGCGTGCTGATGTCGGTACCCAGCACTTCCCACCGCTGGCAGCCCAGCACATCGGCCAGCGTCATGGCCATGCTGAACGCTTCTTCACCTGTCGAACTCGCGGCGCTCCAGGCACGTAGCAGCTCCTGCTGATGCAGGGCACGGCGGCGCGCATGATCCGCCAGCGCTTCGAAGTGCGTTGGTTCGCGGAAAAAGTAGGTTTCGTTGGTCGTCAGCAGGTCGATGGCCACCTGGCGTTCCAAGGTATTGGCGGCGTCGGACACGATCTGCAGATAGGCGGTGTAGGACGCCACCTGGCAGGCAGCCAGTCGCTTGTGGAGCCGGCTGCACACCAGCGCCTTCTTGGCAGTGGAAAGGTGGATGCCTGCCGCGTCGCGAATGAAGCGACGCACGGCGTCGAACTCGGCGTCCGAGATGGCGACTCGCCCCGGGCCATGAGCCGCCGAGGGCATGGCGGGCATGACGGGCGTATTGGGCATCCCGGACATCAGGGGCATCTGGGGCATCCGGGGCGCGACAGGCGTCTCGGGCATCAGAACCGGACGAATTGGGTATCGTCCGGCGCCAGCGCATCGGCCATCACGACCGGCGCGCGTCGCAAGGGCGTTGCGCTGCCGGCGGCGCGCGATGGCTCGCGACGCGGCGCTTCACGCTCGTCGAGCTTGAAGAACGCCATCGTCTGACGCAAGCGCTCTGCCTGCGCCGCAAGATCTTCCGACGTGGCGGCCAGCTCTTCCGCGCTGGACGCGCTCTGCTGCGTAGTCTGGGTCAGCTGGGTCACCGCAGCGTTGATCTGCCCCACGCCCGACGCCTGTTCGGACGATGCTGCCGAAATCTCCTGCACCAGATCCGAGGTCTTGCGGATGGCCGGCACGATATCGTCGAGCATGCGGCCCGCGCGTTCGGCCAGATCGACGCTGACACGCGCGGTTTCGCCGATCTCCTGTGCCGCCACCTGGCTGCGTTCCGCCAGCTTGCGCACTTCCGCCGCGACCACCGCGAAGCCCTTGCCATGCTCGCCCGCGCGCGCCGCCTCGATTGCAGCGTTCAGCGCCAGGAGATTGGTCTGGTACGCGATATCGTCGATGATGCCGATCTTTTGCGCGATCTGCTTCATGGCCGCTGCCGTGGCCTTGACCGCCTCGCCGCCCTCGCTTGCATCGACGGACGCCTTGGTGGCCATCCGGTCGGTCACTGAGGCGTTTTCGGTGTTCTGCGCAATCGACGCGGTCATCTGTTCGACCGACGCACTGGTCTGGTCGACGCCGGCAGCCTGCTCGCTTGCGCCTTGCGACAATGATTGTGCCGTCGCGCTCAGTTCTTCGGATGCGCCCGCCAGTGACTGCGCGTTGCTGTTCACATCGGCGACCACGCCTGCCAGCCGCCCCGACATATCGTGCATCGCGCGCAGCAGCGCCGCGGTTTCGTCCTTGCCATGCACTTCCACCCGAGCGGTCAGATCGCCATCGGCCAGTCGACCGGCAAAATCCACGGCGCTGCGCAGCGGTCGCGCGATGCCCCGGCTGATCCACAGTCCCAAACCGACACCCAGCATCATGCAGCCCAGGCTCAGGCTCAGGACGAGTGCGCGGCTGTCTTCGGCGATACGGGTCGTTTCGTCGTTCTGGTCGCTCGCATTGCGCGCCTTGATCGCGACGAGTTCGTTCAAGGGTTGAAGCACCGCGGCAACGGTTCGATCGACGGATTTCAGCACGATGTTCATATCGTCCGATCGCACGGCAAGCGGTTGCTGTCCAATCAGGCCAAGGCTCTGCTCAAGCGCCCGCACATAGTCGGGCCACGCGCGATCCAGGACGGCGAAGTGGGACTTGCCCTGCTCCGTGTAATACAGGGGCCGCGCATTGTCGATCAAGGCGGCCGTTGTCGCTATGCGTTTGCGTATCTCGGCAAGCGCGGTGTCCCGTTCTTCGGGGGTCGCCGCTGCAAGCGCCGCCGAGCGCAGCCGACCGATGCTGGCGAGCTGTTGATCGATGTCCTTGATGCCGGACAGCCCCGCGAACTTACGGGTGTACATCAACCCGGCCAGGTCGCTGCTGCGATCCAGGTTTACGATGGCGATGCCGCCAACCAGCACGCTGAACGCCGACACCAGCACGAACGCCACGATCAGTCGGGCGGAAATCTTGATTTGAGAAAGCATGGGGGACTCGAAAACAATAGTGAACGTTCAGGAAGCGGGCGCGGCCGCGTCACCGGGCAAATCGTGCAGCGATTCGAGCGAGAACACCTGCCCGACATCCAGCACGATGACGAAGCGGGCGTCGACCTTGGCGATGCCGCGAATGAATTCAGCCTGGACGCGCGCACCGAACGCCGGCGGCGGCGCCAGGTCGGCGGGATCCACATCGATCACTTCGTTGACGGCGTCCACCAGCAGGCCCACCACACGGGCGCCATGGCTGTCGCTCACCTCGACGATCACGATGCAGGTGCGCTTGCCGATCTCGCCGGGCGCATGGCTGAAGCGCGCATGCAGATCGATGACGGGCACCACCGCGCCACGCAGGTTGATCACGCCCCGCACGACATCCGGCATCATCGGAACGACGGTCAGCCGTCGAAACTCGATGATCTCCTTGATGCAGAGAATGTCGATGGCGAAGAGCTCGCCGCCCAGCTGGAACGTGAGGCACTGGGACGGCAGCAGCCCGTACGAGACCCCGGCTGCCGTTTCCGGCGATGTGTTTACGGACGTGCCATTGGCCGGGTCCGGCCGACCGTGCGGTGCATTGCCCGCTGGATGCAAGTTGGAAGCGATCATGCGGACGCGACTCTTTCAGTAAGGATGGGTGCAGGCAGTGAGGACGACATGTCTTCGACTCCGCGCAATGGCAATCGCGCGACCGGCCGCAATGCCGAGGATCCAGCCTCGCCGCGCGCCGCGGCGCGCGCGATCAGTTCCGGCACGTCAAGGATCAACACGACATCACCGTTGGCACCGATACTCGATCCGCTGATACCGGGAACCGCCTTGAACAGCGCGCCAAGCGGCTTGATGACCGCCTGGCATTCCCCCAGAAGATCATCGACCACCAGGCCGGCCTTCAAGCCTGCATGCCTGACCACGACGATGTTCTGGCGGCCAGCAGGATTGCCACCGAGTGCAAACGCGTCGCGCAGCCGGATAAAGGGCAGGACCTCTCCACGCAGATCGGTGTAGTCGTGCTTGCCGTCGCAGGAATAAGCAATGCACTCATCGATGGTGTCCAGCGGCAGCACAAAGACCGATGCGCCGACCGTCACCTGGAATCCCTCGATGATCGCCAGCGTGAGCGGAAGGCGAATCGACACGGTCGCGCCCTGGCCCGGGCGGCTGCGCAAGGCAATGGCGCCTCGCAGGTCGGCGATATTGCGTTTGACGACATCCATGCCGACGCCGCGACCCGACAGATTCGTGACCGCCTGCGCCGTCGAAAAACCGGGCTCGAAAATCAAGGCATGGACGTCGTCATCGGAATAGGCACGGGCGGGATCGGCCAATCCGCGCTCGATGGCCTTGGCAAGGATGCGATCGCGATCCAGACCGCCGCCATCATCCGCAACGTCGATCACGATGCCGCCGGCATCGTGATACGCGTTCAGGCGCAGCTGTCCGCGTGCGGGCTTGCCGCGGGCGGCTCGAACCGCCGCGGATTCGATACCGTGATCGATCGCGTTGCGCACCAGATGCGTCAGCGGGTCGGCAATGTGATCCACGACGGACTTGTCGAGTTCGGTGTCCTCACCGCTGATAACGAGTTCAATGTCCTTGCCCAATTCCTGCGCCACGTCGTGGACGACGCGCTGGAAGCGGTTGAAGCTGGCGCCTATCCTGACCATACGCAAGGCCAGGGCGCTGTCGCGCACCGACTCGACAAGGCTGGCCAGCGCGGAATGGCTCTCCTGCAGATCGGCGTCGTGGATCCGCCGCGCCGCCGATTGCGCTGACGCCGACAAGGTGATCAGTTCCCCCACGAGATCAATGAGGCGATCCAGTTTGTCGGCGTCGACACGCAGGAAGCGCCGCTCTTCACCCCGAGGCGTGTCCGCGCCGGCCACGCCCGGCCGGGCAGAGCCGGGAGCCGGCAGGGAAGCTGACGGCGCGTCCTGCTGGCCGCGCGCCGGCGGCACGATCCGGAGCACGCAACTGTCGCGCATGAACTCGAAGACGCTTTCGATGGCCTCTTGATCGGCATCGGTACGCAGGCTCAGTTCGACCCCGATGTAAGCGCATTCGGCATCGAACGCAGCGACGTCGGGCATCGCGTCAAACACGGTGTCGATATGCTCGATGGTGCCCAGCGTGCCAAGATACCGCAGGAAAGGCAGCGGATCGAGGCCGTGCCGCAGAACGTCCGGATCCAGCCGCAAGGACACCTGCCAAAGATTGTCCCAGGCACCGCGCTCTTGCGGGACGAGATGGACCGTCAGCTGGCTCTGCAAGGCAACGCCACGTGCCGCCAGGTCGGCATCGCACGCCTGTTCGCCGGACACGACCTGATCCAGCAGCGCCCGTATGTGATCCATGCAGGCCAGCAGCAGGTCGATCAGCGCCGGTTCGACCTTGAGCAGACCGCCCCGCGCACGATCCAGCACGCTTTCGACATCGTGCGTGAAGCCGACCACCGTATCGAGACCGAACAGTCCTGCCGACCCCTTGATGGTATGCGCCGCACGGAACACCGCGTTGACCCGGTCCAGCGGGTCGTCCGGCATGCGTGACAGCGACAGCAGTTCACGCTCGGCCTCGTCGAGCAGCTCGCGGCCTTCTTGCAGGAAGGTAGGAACCACGTCGTCCAGGTTCATGGGCGCTCCCAGGGCTTCAAGGCGCATTCGAGCTGGGCATCGACGCCCAGCAGGCAGAACACTTCCAGCACGGCCGGACTGTGCGCGTCGAAGAACACGGTGCGGTCACGCAAGGCTGCCTCGCGTCGTGTCAATGCGAGCACTTGCACGCCGGCGGTATCGATTTCGGTGACGCCTGCCAGATCAATCGTCAGGGCGTCGACCCGATACAAGGCGTGCTGCAACCGCGCAACCCATTCCGACGCCTGGTAGATCGTCAGTTCGCCTTCGATTGCCACGCGTTCGGCATCCCCTGCGGCGCGGCTCATGGCATCACCAGCCTGGCGATCGCACTGAGTAGTTGCGCGGGCTGGAACGGCTTGACGATCCACGCCTTGGCGCCCGCTATCTGTCCCTCGCGTTTGCGTTCTTCCTGGCTTTCGGTCGTCAACATCACGACCGGCGTGAAGCGATAGGCCGGCAGCTGCTTCACAGCCTTCAGAAAACCGATGCCGTCCAGCCGGGGCATGTTCACGTCGCTCAGAATCAGGTGGACACGTTGACCGGTCAGCTGGGCAAGGGCCGCTTCGCCATCGGCGGCTTCGATCACCGTGTAGCCGGCGCCGCGCAGCGTCAGGCCGACCACTTGCCTGACCGAAGCCGAGTCGTCGACGACCAGGATGGTTTTTGTCATGGAAAGATCCTTCGGTGACGAGGGCTAGAAAAAGGTGATGTCCTGCGATGCCGGCAGCGCTGCCACCCCGCCCTGGTGCACGACGCGTTCTTCCTGCGTGGCATAGGTGCGGGCCAAGGCGTCGAGTTCCGGAGCGGCATCGATCTCGCCCTGGCGCGCGAAGACGGAGTCGGGCGCGCGGCGGATGCTGTCCCGTACGTGCGTCAGGATCTGACTGGTGCGATCCTGGAACTGCAGCGCCACGATGGCGTCGGCAACGGACGCATTGACATCGGTCGCCGATGCCGACAGGGCCGCGCCGGACTGGGCAATGCGCCGGGCCAGGCTTGCGTGATCGTCGAGCACACGCGCTACACGCTCTTCTGCGCTGCGCACGGTGTTTTCGGTCTGGTCGACCGACTCACGCACGGCCTGCACGGCCGCTGACATCGCGAAGATGGCATCGGCAGACCGACGCGCCATGTCCTGGCCGAGTTCGCCCGATGCCATCGACAGGCGCTGCATTTCGGCGGCGACGACCGCAAACCCGGCGCCGCTGTCGCCTGCCCGGGCGGCCTCGATGGCGGCGTTCAAGGACAGCAACGTGGCACGTTTGGCCACCGCGTGGACGGCATCGGCCCCCTGGCGCAATTGCTCGATGGGCACGTAGAGCGCTTCGACTTCGTCGCGCATGGCGCGCTCTCGCGTACAACTGACACGCAGTTCGTCAACCAGGCTTGCCGATTGCTCCCGGCCATGACGCTCCACAAGGTCGACCGCGGCGGCACGGCCCGACGCGTCAGCCGACGCAATCGCCCGGTCCAAGCCGGACACGATGTTGCCAAACCGCGTGGTCAGGTCGATGATCGACGCCTCGGTTTCGGCGCGCGCGGTTTCGATCAGGTCTGCCCACACCGGCGCGAGCCGGCTGCTGGCGGCATGCGCCGCATCGCGCGCCAGATGGACGTCCAGGTGGGGATCGAGGCGGGGCGCGCCGTCTGTCGGGACCAGGGCCGGTGCGACATCAATCGGCATTCCGGACGGCGCGGCAAGCGGCATCCACAGCCATACCCCCGCCGCACTCAGGGCGATCAACGTACCAATGACGGACCAGGCACGCGGTACCTGCGGCAGGGCAAGCGCGACGAGCGTTGCGGCCAGTGCCAGCACGAGCACCCATGCGGCCGGATGGACAGGCCAGCGTGGAAGGGACGAACGGTTCGAGGAAAGGGACGCGTACATAACGAAGGCAAGCAAAGCGTGGCGCCCTGTGCGGCGGGCGATTGCAAGCCCTAACGGTGGCACCGACCTCTTCTTGAGGCATTCCCCTGATGACCTGACAGTACTGACAGGTCGTACTTTTACGCAGATCCAAACGCTGGCCCGCGCCGCTTCGTACCCAACCACGCCGGTCCAGACGAAGGCTCGGCGCCGCGCGCATGGCCGCCTTCAAGACGAAAAAAAACCCATCCGCGGATGGGTTCCTTCGATGCCGCCGGCCCGATCACGACCCGGGCGCGCGCACCATCCACTTGCCGTCCTTCCACACGCGCGACTCGCCGTGCTTCATCACGAAGAACTCCTCTGCCGGCATCCCCGCCGCCTCTCGCGCCAGGGCAAGGTCCTTGGGCGGCTGGTCGAGTGGCTCGTCGGTCAGGCTGAAGGTACCCCAGTGAATGGCGACGGAGGACCGCGCACGCACGTCGCGGTGCGCTTGCACGGCCTCGGCCGGGTTGACGTGCTGCGGCGTCATGAACCAGCGCGGCGCGTAGGCGCCGACCGGGATCGCGGCCAGATCGAACGGCGCTTCGCGCTGGCCGATGTCGGCCAAGTCTCGTGAATACCCGAAGTCGCCGCCGAACAGGAAACGAAATTTGGGCGCCGCGCTATCGACCGACCACGCGCCCCACAGCGTCTGGTTGCGATCGGACAGGGTTCGTGCGGCCCAGTGCTGCACGGGCAGCAGCGTCAGCGTCTTGTCGCCCACCGTCGTCTTGCCCCACCAGTCCAGCGGCCGCACGTCGCTTGCGCCCGGCACGTTGTCGCGGAACCAGAGGTCGATGCCCAGCGGCACCATGAACACGGGCGGCCCGCCGGGCTGCATTGCCAGCGCGCGTACCGATGGCAGGTCCAGGTGGTCGTAGTGGCTGTGCGAGATGACGACCGCGTCGATGTGCGGCAGATCGGCCAGCGCCACGCCGGGCAGCTGGAAGCGCCTGGGACCGGCAAACGACACCGGCGACGCGCGCTCCGAAAACTGCGGATCGGTCAGCAGATTGAACCGCCCGAGCTGCACCAGCAACGTCGAATGGCCCACCCAGGTCAGGCGCACGTCGTCGGACGCCTGCCGTATCCAGGAAGGATCGGCCGGCACGGTGGCCAATGACGCGGGGTCATTGGGTTCGGCCGGCAGATTGTCCCGCCATTGATCGAAGCGCCAGCGCCACAGGTCCGTGGAGCCAGGCGTGCGGTGGGGGTAGTTGTTCTTGAAGCCCGACGGCGTGTGATGCGCAAGGTTCGCGTCGTAGTACGGATTGACACGGGCACAGCCGGCGATCGCAAGGATCGCCGCGCCCACCACCCACCGCCGCAAAGAGGCCATGGCTTACAGCACCGGCGACAAGACGGGTTGCTTTGCGCGGCCCGACAGTGCCTTGCCCTTGCGGGCACGTTTACCGATATAGATCGCCAAGGCAGCTCCATTGATGATTTCTTCGAACGGCTTGTTGCGGTAGATGCCGGCGATACGCAGGCCGGCAGGGCCGATCGGCACCACCTGCGCCAGCGGATCCTTGGCATCCAGGTCCATCAGGGTCGTGCCCCGGCCGCCTGACGACAACACCTTGACCTCTTCCAGGCCAAAGACCAGGAAGCGTTCCTTGGCCGTCAACAGCGCGACGTGGGTCGCGCCGTCGAACACCGGCACCGGACGCTGCGGCTCGTCGCCTTCGTCGAGCGTCATGAACTGCTTGCCCCCACGCTGGCGGGTCGCCATGTCGGACAGACGCGTCATGAAGCCCATACCGTTGCGGGTGGCCAGCAGCCAGCGACTGGACGGCGCGGAAGCGATCATGTGCAGGATGCGTGACCCCGATTCCAGATCGATCATGGTGGTGACCGGCACGCCATCGCCCCGTGCCGACGGCAATCCCAGCACCGGCACCGAGTACACGCGGCCACTGCTGGAAATCGCGATCAGCGAATCGGTGGTGCGGCATTCGAAGGCGCCATACAGCGCATCGCCTGCCTTGAAGGTATACAGGCTGGAATCGTGTCCATGCCCCTGACGCGACCGCAACCAGCCCTTCTGCGACACGATCACCGTGACGGGTTCATCCACCACCCGCGCTTCGACCGACGCGCGTTCGGCGGCCTCGATCAACGTGCGTCGATCATCGCCGTACTGCTTCGCGTCGGCTTCGATTTCCTTGACGATCAGGCGCTTCATGGCGCCGGCATTTTCGAGCAGGTCTTCGAGCTTGACCTGGTCGGTCTTGAGCGTCTTGAGTTCCTGCTCGATCTTGAAGCCTTCCAGGCGCGCAAGCTGACGCAGCCGCATCTCCAGGATGTCTTCGGCCTGGCGCTCCGACAGCGAGAACGCCGCCATCAGTGCGGGACGCGGTTCATCGGATTCGCGAATGGTGCGAATCACTTCGTCCACGTTCAGGTAGACGACCATGCGCCCTTCCAGCACATGGATACGGTCCTTCACCTTCTCGAGGCGATGGCGCGTGCGCCGCGTCACCGTGTGCGTGCGGAACGCCAGCCACTCGGTCAGGATCTCGCGCATCGCCTTCTGGCGCGGGCGCCCGTCGGATCCGACCATGACCAGGTTGACCGACGAACCGCTTTCCATCGACGTATTGGCCAGCAGCGTGTTGACGAAGTCGTCGCGATCCACCTTGGACGTCTTGGGCTCGAACACCAGCCGGACCGACGCTTCCTTGCCCGACTCGTCGCGCACGGCGTCGAGCAGACCCAGCATCGTGGCCTTGGTCTGCTGCTGTTCGGGACTCAGCGTTTTCTTGCCAGCCTTGATCTTGGGATTGGTGAGTTCTTCGATCTCTTCCAATACCTTCTGGCCCGACGTGGACGGCGGCAGTTCGGTCACGACCAATTGCCACTGGCCGCGCGCCATCTCTTCGAAGGTCCAGCGTGCACGGACCTTGAGCGAGCCGCGGCCCGTGCGGAAGATCTGCGCAATGTCGGCAGCCGGCGTGATGATCTGCCCGCCGCCCGGAAAGTCAGGACCCGGCAGCAGCGTGTACAGGGCCTCGTCGGACAGCTTGGGATCTTTCAGCAACGCCACCGCGGCCGCCGCGACTTCACGCAGATTGTGCGAAGGCACTTCGGTCGCCATGCCCACCGCGATACCCGAGGCGCCATTGAGCAGCACCATGGGCAGGCGCGCCGGCAGGTTCTTCGGTTCCTGGTAGGAGCCGTCGTAATTCGGGATGAAGTCGACCGTGCCTTCGTCCAGCTCGTCCAGCAGCAGGCGCGCGATCGGCGTCAGCCGCGCTTCGGTGTATCGCATGGCCGCCGCGCCGTCGCCGTCGCGCGAGCCGAAGTTGCCCTGGCCATCGATCAGCGGATAGCGCAGCGAAAAGCCCTGCGCCATGCGGACCATGGCGTCATACGCGGCCTGGTCGCCATGCGGGTGGTACTTGCCCAGCACGTCGCCCACCACGCGGGCGGACTTGACGGGCTTGGCCGTGGGGCCGAGGCCCATGGCGTCCATGGCGTACAGAATGCGCCGCTGCACGGGCTTCTGGCCGTCGCTGACGTCGGGCAAGGCGCGTCCTTTGACCACCGATACGGCGTAGTCCAGGTAGGCCTGCTCGGCATACAGCGCCAGGGAAATATGTTCTCCGCCCGGCACCTCGGGTTCGCCCGGGGTCGGGATCAGGGGTAACTGAATGTCCGTCATTCTTAAATATCCACTTCGGCCAGATCGCCTTTTTCTTCCAGCCAGGAGCGGCGCTGCGCGGCTTCGGTCTTGCCCATCAACATATCGAACATCTGGATCGTGGCCGCCATGCCCGATGAACCGACACTGACCGGCAACAGGCGCCGCGTGTCGGGGTTCATGGTGGTCTCCCACAGCTGTTCGGGATTCATTTCGCCCAGGCCCTTGAAGCGGCTGATGCTCCAGGCGTTTTCACGCACGCCTTCCTTGCGCAGCTTGTCTTCGGTCGCCGTCAGTTCGCCGGCGTCCAGGCAATAGATCTTGCGCGCGGGGCGCTTGCCCGCCGCCGGCACGTCCACGCGAAACAGCGGCGGCCGCGCGATGTACACATTGCCGCGTTCGACCAGCTTGGGAAAGTGACGGAAGAACAGCGTCAGCAGCAGCACCTGGATGTGCGAGCCGTCCACGTCGGCATCCGACAGGATGCAGATGCGGCCGTACCGCAGGCCCGACACATCGGGATCGTCATTGACGCCATGCGGATCAACGCCGATCGCCACCGCGATGTCGTGGATTTCATTGTTGGCGAACAGGCGATCGCGGTCCACTTCCCAGGCATTGAGCACCTTGCCGCGCAAGGGCAGGATGGCCTGGAATTCCTTGTCGCGGCCCATCTTGGCCGACCCGCCCGCGGAGTCGCCCTCGACCAGGAAGACTTCGGTGCGGCTGACGTCGCTGCTTTCGCAGTCGGTCAATTTGCCCGGCAGAACGGCCACGCCCGAGCTCTTGCGCTTTTCCACCTTCTGCGCCGACTTGACGCGCGTCTGCGCCTGGCGGATCACCAGTTCGGCCAGCTTCTTGCCGTAATCGACATGCGAGTTCAGCCACAGCTCGAGCGACGGACGGCAGAAGCCCGCCACCAGACGCACGGCGTCGCGGCTGTTCAAACGTTCCTTGATCTGCCCCTGGAATTGCGGATCCAGCACCTTGGCGGACAGCACGAAACTGGCGCGCGCGAACACGTCTTCAGGCAGCAGCTTGACGCCCTTGGGACTCAGGTTATGCAGTTCGACAAAGCTCTTGACCGCCGTGAACAGGCCTTCGCGCAAGCCGGCTTCATGCGTGCCGCCGGCCGATGTCGGGATCAGGTTCACGTAGGACTCGCGCACCACGTTGCCGTCTTCGGACCAGGCCACCACCCATTGGGCGCCCTCGCCTTCGGCAAAGGTTTCATGATCGCGGTTGGCGTACTGCTGGCCTTCGAACAAGGGGATCAGCAGCTCGGCGCCGCCCAGCGTTTCGGTCAGGTAGCCGCGCAGGCCCTGCTCGTACAGCCAGGTCTGCGACTCGCCCGTCTTTTCGATCTTGAGCGTGACCTTGACGCCGGGCAGCAGCACCGCCTTGCTGCGCAGCAGGCGTGACAGCTCGCCCATCGGAATGGCCGCGCTGTCGAAATACTTGGGATCGGGCCAGCAGCGCACCCGCGTGCCGGTCTTCTTGCGGGTGTCGGGTATCTTGGCGAGCGGTTCGATGACGTCGCCACCGCTGAACACCAGCTGGTGCGCGCCACCGTCGCGCCACACCAGCACTTCAAGCCGGGTGGACAGCGCGTTGGTGACGGACACGCCAACGCCGTGCAGGCCGCCCGAGAACGCGTATGCGCCCCCCGCTGCCTTGTCGAACTTGCCCCCGGCATGCAGGCGCGTGAACACGATCTCGACCACCGGCGCGCCCTCGTCGGGGTGCATGCCGACCGGAATGCCGCGGCCGTCGTCCTCGACGGTGACGCTGCCATCGGTGTGGACCGTGACCTGAATATGTTTGCCGTTGCCCCCCAGGGCTTCGTCGGCAGAGTTGTCGATCACCTCCTGCACGATGTGCAGGGGATTTTCGGTTCGGGTGTACATCCCCGGACGCTGCTTGACGGGTTCGAGACCCTTCAGCACCCGGATTGAAGCTTCGTTATAGCGAGTCGCCAAGTTATCCCCAGCTACTGTGGAAAATACGGTTTATTTTAAGGATGAAGCGCCTGTTTACGCGGCTCTTGCTGGGACGCCCAGTTTTTAGGCAGCCCGTTTGGCGCACATTCGGCTTGACAAATCAGTCTTGGCGCCGGGATCTGTCACAGAACTACCGGACCCCGCACAGGGCCATCAGGGTTTCCCAGTTCATGACGAGTCCGGCGCGCTGATAGCCGGCGAACGCCAGGGCCAGCACAACGGCCAGCAGCGTCCAGGCAAGGATGCGCCCCATGCTCATGCGGCCGCCAGGGGGCGTTCGCGGATGGGCAGGGACAGCGCTGCAGCCATGACACCCAGCCCGAGCGCCATCCACCAGACGACATCATAACTGCCGGTGACGACATACAGTTTGCCGCCCAGCCACACCCCGACGAAACTGCCGATCTGGTGGCCCAGGAACACGATGCCGCTCAGCGTTGCCGCATAGCGCATGCCGTAGATGTGGCCGACCAGCCCGACCGTCAAGGGCACCGTGCCCAGCCACACCAGCCCGATCACCGACGAGAACACCGCCAGCAGCAGCGGGCTCAGCGGAAAGATCAGCAGCAAGGCAATGGCCGCCGCCCGCACGCCGTACATGCCGGCCAGCAGCGTCTTCTTGCTGAAGCGTCCGCCCAGACGGCCCGCGGCGTAGGACCCCAGGATGTTGAACAGCCCGATCAGGGCCAGCGCCATGGCGCCATCGGACGCCTTCAAGCCGCTGTCGACGGCATACGCCGGCAAGTGCAGCGTCAGAAAGGCGGTATGGAAGCCACATACCGCGTAGCTCCAGAACAGCAGGTGGAAGGACGGATGGCGGATCGCCTGCCGGATGGCGCCGCCCAGCGACAGCCCCGAGCCGGAGGCCTCGGGCCGGCCGGTCAGCCGGGTGGCCAGCGGAATGGCGAGCAGCATCAGCGCGGCCATCACCCACAAGGCGCCCGTCCAGTCCAGCGTGTCGATCAGCCACTGCCCCGCAGGCACCAGCACGAACTGCCCCATCGACCCGCCCGCGCTGACAAGCCCCAAGGCAGCGCTGCGCTGCGCCGCGGGCACCGCCCGGCCCACGACGGGCAGCAGCACGGCGAAGGTCGTACCGGCCTGTCCCAGGCCCATCAACACCCCGGCGTTGGCGTACAGCGCGAGTTCGCTTCCGGCATACCGCGTGCCGAGCAGCCCCAGGAAGTACAGCGCTGCCGACAATGCGATGGTGCGCCCCGCACCATATTTGTCCGCCGCCATGCCGACCCCGATCGCCGCCACGCCCCACATCAGGTTCTGGATGGCGAATGCGAGCGAGAACACATCGCGCCCCCATCCATGGGCCAGCCCCATCGGCTGCATGAAGAGGCCAAAGGTCGCGCGCACGCCCATCGCCAGCAGCAGCACGAGCGAGGCACACAGGACAAGGGACGTGGTGGAGGAAGTACCGGACGGGCCGGAAGCGGATGAATGCGGCATGGGACGGTAATCGGAGTTCGGGCGCCAGATGGCGCTGGCAGCCGACGATCATAGCGCAACGGCCCCGACCAGAGCACCAGCACGGTGCAACGATCGGGGCCGTTCGGGACCCATGACGCCAGGGCTTATGACAACCCAAGCGCGTCACGAAGCCAGCGTCGACGCCTTACGAATAGATCGGCCGACGCAGCTTGCCGCGATAGCGGCGTTGCTGCTCCAGCACTTTCGCATGTGCGCGTTCCAGTTCCAGATAAGCCACCTCGGCCTTGCGGGCCTGCTGTGCGTTCTGCCACCGGCTCAGCTGCGACCACACCGTAGCCGCGCCAAAGCCCGCCACCAGGCTTGCGCCGATCGCCAGCCAGGGCTGCCGATTCGCGGCGTGCAGCATCCAGCCCACGGCGCGATCGGGGGCTGTGGTCATGCCCGCATTGGCGTTATCGAGCGCAATACGGGTCATGGCGATCTGCGCCTTCAAGGCCTCGGAGCACTTCTGGATCTCCTCGGTCGTGCCTTCCTTGATCGCGAGATTCAGCGCATTGCTCGCCCTGCGCAAGTCGTTGACCGACTGCACCTGCGTCGGCACCGGGGCACCCGACGCGTCGGTATGCGGCATGCCTTCGTCGAACAGGGCGGCCTTTGGCTTGGCTGGCGCCGGGTGCAGGGTGCCTGCCACGATCTTGTCGAAACGCCCCTTGAGCCAGGCCAGCGCAAACCCCTGTACCGGCTTGCGCAGGAAGGCCGGAAAACGCCCACCCGTGGCCACCGAGAACAAGGCATTGAGCAAGGCGCCTTCGGCCGAGCTGACACCGCGCGCCCGATGGCTATGTTCCGTCCTCACCACGCCCGCACGAACAAAGCGGGTGCGTTCGACGTTCATCTCCCGCAGGAGCTCATTTTTTCGTGATTCGGTCTTGATTTTGCTCATCGGAACTCCGGATTGCATCTACGTCGAGGCGGACCTGCTCGAGCAGTTCGTTGAAAGGCTCACCCTTGGGCGAGGTCATGCGGCCCACCAGATAGGACGCCAGCCCGAGCAGCACCCAGCCACCGGCCAGGTACCAGGCCACCGCCGTACGGGACGTACTGTCCCAGTAGGTGACCAGAATGGCGACCGAGATGAACGTGGCGGCAAACAGCGCGCACAACACCAACCCGACATAGCCGAGAATGGTGGTGATCAACGACTGGCGATACAGAGCCAGCTCCAGTTTCAGCAGCTCGCCGTAGGGACCGACACGCCCCCCGACAAACTGGGCGATCGACTTCACACGGCCAATCTGACGTAACACCATAATTTCCCCCGCGACGGATGGGCCGAACGCCAACCCGCCAGACTACACACTTGAAATCGCCAACCTGACGGCCGGCCCCCTGCCCTTACTTCTTGTCGGTATCGTTCGTGATCGGCGTCACGACCGTCGGCGCCACCGGCGTCATTGGCCGTGTCGGATCACCGGTATGACTGCCGGCCCCCGGCAATATGGCGTCCACGATCGCTTCTCCGAATTCCTTGCCCAGGTGCATCTTGCCGTCATCGGCTGCAGCCACGTCCTGCGCGGCGCGACGCTCTTCCGGCGTCGGCTCGGCGGCGTCGGCCAGATGGGTCTCGTCAACCTGTTTACGGCCTGCCTGGATATCGTCGATCGCGTCGACATCTTTCTTGGTCAGCATGGTAGATAGCTCCCGTGGTTGTTCGTGGTTTTGTAAAAATGGGATGCGCTCAGTCCTCCAGCCTCGGAGGATCCGACCGATCCCGATTCCGGGACAACTGGCTGTGCGACCGGTCCCGGCGATCCCCGTCCTTCCCCACTGCCAAGGGCGGCCGGACGGTCACCGTCGATCGGCCGTCTGGCCGACTTGCGTCGGCGTCAGTCGCGGCATCGCGGGTTCGACCGGCATCCCAGTGGGCCAGCGCAAAGGCGGCCACGACGACACCCGCAGGTACAAGCACGAGTGACACAGCGCGTTGGAAGATCATGGATCGTCAACCAGTTGCTTTGGTAAATCACGGGAAGAAGCGCAAGTGTCGTGCCCGAGCGCTGAGCCGGGCAAGGAGGGATACGTCAGGTAATAAACAAGCAATCATTCATGCAGACCGGCTCGCTCGGTCACCGTTATTTCGCTTCGTGCTTCGTGAGCCAGGTGGTGACGGCCTGAGCGACTTGCTGGTCGTAGCCGCGATAGTCGTGCCTTGCGCCGGCAATCGGAACCTGCACGAACCGATCAGACACCATCGCCTTGCGGTTCTCGGCAAACTGCGCATCCCGGTCGTTCTCAGCATAGATGTCAAGGACGGGAATCCTGATCTTTCGCAGATTGATGTTGGTGTTGAGCGGCTCCGGGCCACCGGCCAGGAGCCCGACACCGATATATCCCACAACCCCGGACCCCGGATGGTTCGCAAGGAAGGCGGACGTCATCCTTGCGCCCATGCTGTAGCCCATCAGGTAGATGCGTTCCACGCCTTTTTCGTTCTTCAGGAAGTCCAGGGCGGCCTGGATGCGCGTGTACGCGTCCGGGAACGTTGACGCGTACTGCTGGAAGGTGTCCGGCGACCGGTTGCCCGCGATGGTTGGCATCTGCAAAGACAGGGTGTGATACCCAAGCTCGCTGTGGATGGCCTTGCGCAGTGGGCTGACGACATGCGAATCGGCATCAAGACCCTGGCCATGCGCCAGAACCACCGCGACCTTCGAGTCCTTGCCGTCCAGGTATTCGCCTTGCGGCATCTGCGCAAGGGCGTTCCCTGCAAGCAGCGCGGCCAACGGGATGAGGAGTCTCTTGAGGATCTGCATGGCGTCGGCCTCCTGCAAGGCGAATTGGCCATCACGCGAAATCGCCGATGTCCGGACATGCTGACACTACGCCTGCAGACACGATTTGGAAAGCTGCCTGGCTTCTGCGACGCCCGATGGACGCACTTCCGACTCGATCGCGAACCCGCCCGCGCCACCTCAAGTGCGCAAGACCGCCTTGCTGGCGATGTTGATGCACGCCAGCCGTTCGTGCCTCACTTGAACCGGGGCGACACGCTCAGATACGTCTTGCTCAGCGCAGGCCCGAACTGGTCCATGGTTGCCCTGTTCATGTCGACAGGGGGCTTGGCCTCGGCGGGCAACAGCGTGAAGTACGGCGACGCCTTGGTGGCCTCGACAAACTCCTTGCGCGCGTTCTGCAGCAGCGCCGGCGAGGTCATGAGGTCGAGAAGCGACGCTGCGAGCACTTTCGCGCCGGTCACCATGCCTTTGTGGGCCATGGTACTGGTTGGCGTAATCGCAGCTGGCCAGGCGTGATACCCGATGCCCGGCACGCTTGACGGGAAGTTCATCATGCCCGTGGGCACGACCCACGTGACGTCGCCGTTGTCGTTGGACGCCGTGCCTTGCGGGCGTGCCGCGACGGTCGGCAGGGCAGTCGCCAATCCGACTTCGGGCTTGTTGTTGGCCTTCTGGAGCTCCTTCGCGAACGCGACTTCTTCGGCCGACCAGGTCGGGAGCCCGACCATCTCCATGTTCTTGCGGATTTGTTCGCTCAGTACCTTGTTGCCGAGCTGGGGCCATGCCGATGCGACGAATTCAGGGGGGTCCATCGTCGTGCCTGTCATCATCGCGGCGCCCTTGCCGACGTTGACCAGCCTGTCGAAGTTTTCCTTGGCGGCGGGTGCGTTGGCATCGCGCACGTACCACCAGATCTGTCCGAGATCGGCAATGATGTTGGGCTGGATGCCACCCATGGTGATCGTGCGGTGCGCACGATAGGTGGGCCGCATGTGTTCGCGCAGCTTGTCGAACCCAAGGTCCATCAGTTGGACGGCATCGACCGCATCGCGGCCATCCCAGGGATTGTTCGCGCCATGCGCGGTCTTGCCATGAAAGGTGAACTTCGCGCTGATCGCTGCATAGTTCTGCAGGCCGTAACCGGTGGAAAGGTTGTCGCCAATGTGCAGGATCATCGCCGCATCGACGTCCTTGAAGTAGCCCGCACGCACCAGGAAGGGACGGCTGATCAGTTGTTCTTCGGCCGGTCCAAAAGAAATGATGAGCGTGCCGGGAAGCTTGTCACGCTCCATGATCGTCTTGACGGCGAAGGCGGCTGCTGTCGCCACGCCGGCGTGCGTGTTGTGGCCTTCCATATGGCCCGGCGCGCCCGGCACGACCGGTTTGCGCGCGATGGACCCCGGGGTTTGCGACCCTTCGGGCAAGGCATCGATTTCCGTGCTGATGGCGATTACCGGCTTGCCGCTTCCCCATTTGGCCCACAGATTGGTCGGCATGCCGGCGCCTCCCATCTCGACCGAAAAGCCGGCGGCTTCCAGCGTCCCTTTGAGCAGTTCGGTGCTCTTGACTTCCTGCATGCCGAGTTCGGCGAAGGAGTAGACGGCATCGCCGATCTGCGCGACGGTGTCGGCGTTGCGATCAATGATCTTGAATGCCTCGTCTTTGCGTGCATCGGCAAAAGCAGGCTGAGCCAACAGCAAGCCGGCGGTCGCAATCGTTGCGACACGGCGTAGCACCACGGCATAGTTCATAGTTTCCCCGATAGACGAATGCATTCGTTGTTGCCTCCAAGGCTTGAGGCATGGCTGAGCTTATCGTGGAAGTCGAAGTGGTGACAACGCTTGCCGCAGCCTCATTCGACAGCGATCTTTGCCTTGTCGATCAGCTGGCTCCAGCGTGGCAGGTCCAGTTTGAGGCGGGCGGCGACGCGGTCGGGGGGGCCGCCTTCAGGTTCGGCCCCAATATCGGTGATGCGTTTGCGCACGTCGGGCTGATTGAGTCCATCGTTCAACGCCTGGTTGAGACGCGCAATGATTGCGGGTGGTGTGCCTTTGGGGGCATTGAGCGACAGCCATGAACTGACGTCAAAGCCGGTGTAGCCAAGCTCGGCCAGGGTCGGCACATCGGGCAAGGTGGCGGACCGCTGAGGCGTGGTCACCGCCAGGGCGCGCAGCTTGCCGGATTTGACCAGCGGGGCGGCGGTGGGAACGATGTCCATCATGACCTGCACGTTGCCGGCGATGAGGTCGGTCAATGCAGGAGCGCTGCCGCGGTAGGGAACGTGCATCCAGCGCACGCCGGCCACTTGCTGGAAGTACTCGCCCATCAGGTGGTTGATGCTGCCACTGCCCGCGGATCCCATGGCCAGAGGCTGCGATACCGTTCCGGAGAGCGCGACCAGTGCCTTGACCGAGTCGGCCTTGAGCGACGGATTGGTTACCAGCAGCCCGGGCGTGCTGGCGTACCAGATGACCGGGTCGAAGCGCGCGATCGGATCGAATTTGCGATCGCGGTACAGCGACGGGCTGACGGTGAGCGGACCCGCGCCCCCCACCGCCAGGGTGTAGCCGTCGGGGGCGGCGCGGGCCACTTCTTCCATGGCAAGGAGGCCGCCGGCGCCCGGACGGTTCTCGACGACAAAGGCCTGGCCCAGGCTTTCGGTCAGGGATTGCGCCATCAGGCGACCCACGATATCGACGGCGCCGCCGGGCGCAAACGGGACGATCAGGCGCACCGGTTTGACCGGGTAGGCGTCGGCCGCGTGGGCAGTGAAAGGGAGCGAGGCCGTAACGGTCAGGCTCAGGGCGGCACATAGGCCGAGCAGCGTGCGGCGCCGGGCGCCCGCATCCAGGTAAAAAGCGAAGGTCATGGGTGTCTCCGTGGTTATCGTGGGCAAAGGTCGCCCCTGCCGATCAAGGCATGGTTTTTTGGGTGATGCTTTACAGCTTGTGCTTGAAGGGTGGTACCGACAGCCGATACCAAGGCAATGCAGGCATTGCCGATACTGCCGCGAATACGTTCAGGTTCGCGCCGCCAAAGGCTCGGTGGCGGGAGCAGCAGGCACGAACGCTTGCCAGTGACCGGGCCGATCGGGTTGCTCGCCATAGGACTGCAGACGATCGGCGGCAACGCCGAGCAGGCCTTCGGCAGTGCGGCCGCGCCGCTGCAGGTAGCGATCCAGTTCCATCACGCTGTCGGTCAGCACCTGGTAGCCACCGGCCAGGACAGCGGACGTCATCTCGGTCGCGCAGGCGCCGGCCAGAAGAAAACGCGCCACATCCAGGCCGGACCGCGCGCCATTGGTGGCGACCAGCGGAAAGTCCTTGCCCAGGCGGCGGCGAGTCAGGGCGATCCACCGCGCGGTCAAGGGCAAGGCCCAGCCGCCGCCCAAGGCAGCCGACGTGTCGAGCACCGGACGCTCGGTTTCCAGATCAGGCAGAAAGCCCATGAAGCGGCCCATCATCACGACGGCATCGGCGCCACCGCGGCGTGCCGCGTCGGCAAGACCGGTCACGTCTTCACTTTGTCCCGTCAGCTTGATCCACAGGGGCAGCGTGGTCGCGCGGCGCAGCGTCGACACGATGGTCTCGATCCGGGCCGCGTCCCGTTCCAGCACGATGGCGCCTTTGGCGGCCTCGTCACCATGGGGCGCGCCAATGTTGACTTCAAGCACACGAAAGCCCATCTCCTGGATCGCCGTTGCGTAGGCGGCGCACTGCGCCAGATCGCTCAGGATCAGGCTGGGGATCACGTACGCATCCTGCGTCGCCGCATGCCGGTCGGCGCGGATCAAGGTTTCCATCCACTCGGCAAATGATTGCTGGATGAGACCGGAGCGACAGAAGACCTGCGCATCGGCGGGCGGTGCAAAGTTCCAGGGCAAGCGGTTCCACTTGCCGTCCAGCAGCTGGTAGTCCGTGCGATCGAGCTGGCGTTTGGCCGCCGCCGATTCGTTGATCGACTTGGCCACGACGGCGCCCGCGCCGGACGCAAGCGCTGCGTAGATGGCGTCACCCGTCATGGTGTGTTCGCCTGACCCGCAGATCACCGGGTTCTTGAGCCGGAGCGTGCCGACTGTGGTGCTGGATCGTGTCATGGTGTTCCTTGTCCGCGGGCTGACGCCGTCAACCGCGATGGCGCGACAGCGCCGCAAACAGATGTTCGTAGGCGCCACTGTTCAGGCGCGCGCTGACTTCGGCCGCGGCCTCCTGCACCTGGGCGATCAGGCCGGCCTGGGGTGGCGACGGGACGTCCTTGGATGGGCCGATCACTCCAATGGTGCCGACCAGTTCATCGCCCTTGTCGGTGCCGCGAAAGATCGGGGCCGCCAGTACGTTCACACCTTCGAGCACTTCGCCGCACGCGTCTTCATACAGATCGCGGCGGATCTTCTGCAGCCGTTCGGCCAGGCGCACCGGGTGGACCATCGATGCCGGGGTAAAGGCTTCGAACTGCCGCTTCAGCAACTTGCGCTGCGTCAGTTCGTCGCACCATGCCAGCACGATGCGCCCTTGCGCCGAGCAATGCGCCGGTACCCGATTGCCCGGCTTGACGGTGATGCAGACCTGCCGGGTCGAATCGACGGCGGAAATGACCAGCGCCGAATCGTGCGTGGCCGCCGACAGCAGCGCGGTCTGCCCGGTCTGGTCGCGCAAACGCGTCAGGTAGGGATCGGCAATCAGCCGCAGGTCGAATTGTTCACCGGCGGCAATCCCGTAGCCGACGAGCTTGGCGCCCAGCCGGTATTTCTCGCTGGCCGGGTCCTGTTCGACGATGCCCAGCTGGCGCAGCGACGCAAGATGCCGATATACCCGAGGCTTGGGCTCGTCCATCGCCGCAGCCAGTTCGGTGACGCCCATCGGCCGCCGCGCGAGCGTCAACTGATCGAGCAATGCGAAGACGATCGCCACCGATTCAAGCAGTGCCGGTCCGGCTTTCGCCGGTTCTTCAGGATGGCCGGCCGGCAAGGTCGGCAGCGTATCGTCAGTGCGTGGTGTCACGGTCAGTCCTCGAGTCCCATCAGGGTGGCGGCATTGGTCGAGGTCATTTTACGGATGTCGTCCTCGCCGTGCCCCAGATCCAGGCAGGTGCCGATCACGCTGCGGAATCCGTCGACGATCCGCGGGTTGCCGACCTGCCCCAGATCCGATCCCAGAATCGTCAGATCGACCGTGCCCGCATCGATCACCTGCTGCAGGAATTCCGGGTCATAGAACTTGAACTTCGAGCCCGGCACCCACATGCACATGGAGTGCTCCATGTACACGCCCTGCCGCGCCAGTTCCCGCATGTCGTCCAGCGTCGCGTCCACCACGTACGTGGGATGGTTGACCAGGATGCGCTTGACGCCGCGCGCCCGCGCTTCATCGAACAGCGGCCACATTTCGCTGATGTGCAGATGGCCGCCGGACAGCACGACGTCCGCTTCGGCAATCAGGTCCAGGATGTCCTTGACCTCGGGCTTGAGCCGGCCTTGCGCATCCAGCACCGTCAGGGGCTCGGGCTCGATCATCTTGCGTTTGGTCTGCGGAAACTTGTCGGTAAAGTGCGCGTCGGCCTTGTGGTGATCAATGTGGTTCTTGGACGAAAACGTCGGCATCCACACCAGGCGCGCACCCAGCTTGATGCCGTGTTCGACCGCGTGCACATTGAGCCCACCGACGGCATTGTTCAGAGGCACGCCCGACAACATCAAGACGCCCAGCTCGCTGAAGTGCTTGTTCAGCAGCGCCGTGACCGGCGTGGCCGAGTAGTAATGGTCCTTCAGCAGCAAGGCGCGCAGCCCGGCTTCGGACGCTTCCTTCATGGCCTCGATGTGGTCGAGATAGCGCGCCATGACCGACGGACCGCTGTGACAGTGCAGGTCGATCGCGCCCTTCACAAGCTGGTCGATGGTGGCGTCGCGTTCGCGGTCGGTCGATCCCGCAACAGGTTTCGGAACGGCATTCATAGTTGTCTCCAGAGGGTCACGGACGAGGCCATGTCCATCATTGCAGTCATGGGAAGTTCGGAAGGGGCGGCCGGGTCTGCCAGGTGCCTTGCCGGGATGGCCACCACGCGCGATTGCCGATCCGCCAGCTGCGTGGCCGCGCTTCGCAGCCAGCTCTGGTCGGACCCGATCACGAAGCAGGTCACGCCGCGCCGGGCGTAGCTGTCGACGGTCGTGTCGTCCGGCAGGAAGATGCCGACGGCGACACCCGCGGCCTGCCCCGCCTCGATGATCGTTGCAATGGCCGCGTCGACACGCGGGTGATCGAGTTGCGTCACGCCGAACGACAAGGCCAGGTCGGCGCGGCCGATGAACAGGCAATCCACGCCAGGGACCGCCGCGATCGCGGCCACATGCTCAATGGCCGATGCGTCTTCGATCTGACAGATCACGCTGATGGCGTCATCGGACGCCGCGACATGGTCGGCCATGCCGATGGCGCCGTACCCGCCCGCACGCGGTGAATTGCTGAACCCCCGATCACCCCCGCGATAGCGGCACATGGTGACCACCGCACGGGCGGTGGCGGCGTCCTTGACGTGCGGCACCACCACGCCGGCCGCACCCAAATCCAATGCGTGCAAAGCGGTTTCCGGACGTTGATCGGCCAGCCGCACCAGGCCTGCCGTACCTGCTGCCCGTGCAGCCAGCAGGCACACGTCGAGCTGGGACGGATCGAAGGACGCGTGCTCGGTATCGAGCACCACCGCATCGAGCCCGCTTGCGCCCGCGATCTCGACATGCTGGAACGCGGGTGTCTTGATGAAGCACGCGGTGACGACTTCGCCAGCACGCAGCCGCTGCCGGAAGGTTGCGGTCATACGAACTCGTGGGCCTGATGCGCGACCAGATGCTGGTAGTCCGCGCGCAACGGCGAAAAGATATCGAGGTTCAACACTACTTCGTCACCCACCGGTTCGGCGTAGTGCATGACGTGCGGCGGGATGCGGATCATGCTGCCCGGCCCACCCTCGACGACCTCGTCACCCACATGAAACCGCACGCGCCCTTGCACGATCACCACCAGCTGTTCGAAGTCGTGCTGGTGCGGATTCGTGTCCATGCCTGGCGTGAGCCAGTTCATGACACAGATCGTGTCGTCACCCCGAAATCCCACCCGCTCCACGCCTTTGCGGACGGTTTCCCTGGGCAGGGAATTCCAGTTGTAGAGATGAGCCTGCGTCATGTTTTGCCTCCGTGGCGTTCTGAATCACGTTTCTTTCAAGAGAACGTCTTTTCTTTGATAGAAACATGATACGGAGCACAAACCAGAGCGTCAATGGGCGGAAACGGCCGCCAGGGGGCGTAGTTTCCCTGAGCGGAGCCAAAGACCCATCCACGCCATACGGCAGAAACGCGCGCCGACAGGGTTGGCCGACCCGACCGCATCCCGCGCAGCTATTGACAACCTGTTGTCAAATATGGAAACTGGTTGTCATGAACAAACCATCCAGATCCAGGACCGCTGAAGGCGTGGCGGCACTCACAGGCTTGACCCTCACGGTCTTCCGGCTGCACGGAGCATTGCTTCAGTGGGGAGACAAGCTCGTCGAACCGCTGGGGTTGACCAGCGCGCGGTGGCAAATGCTGGGCGCCATGGCCCTTGCAGGCGAGCCGCTGACCGCCCCGCAGATCGGCAATGCGATGGGGGTGACACGCCAAGGGGCGCAGAAGCAGCTGAACTTGTTGCTTGAACTCGGGCTGATCGCGGCGCGCCCGAACCCGGCGCACCAACGTTCCCCGCTGTATGCGCTGACGCCGGACGGCAGCCGGCTCTATGCGCGCGCCGACGCCTTGTGGAACGCGCGCGTTGCCGCGCTCACCAGGGAAATCCATGCAGCGGACGCCCTGTCGGCGACGTCCACCCTGGATACGATGCTGCGCCACCTCCTTGCTTCCTCTGGCTCACCAGGTGCCCCATGAAATCGAAACTCCATGCGATTGTCGGATCGTTTGCGCTGCTCTGTATCGTCACGTTCTGGGGATCGACGCTGGTGTCGGAACTGTTCCTGGAGCACGGCGATGTCGTGGCCGTCAAAAACGGCATTGTTGCCGCGATGTGGCTCTTCATTCCGGCCATGGCTGCGACGGGCGCGAGCGGATTCGCGTTGGCCCGCAACGCGCGCAGCCGCCTGGTAGGCGTCAAGATCCGCCGCATGAAGATCATTGCCGCGAACGGTTTTCTTGTCTTGCTGCCGTCGGCATGCTTTCTGGCCGCCAGGGGGAACAGCGGTCAGTTCGGAACGGACTTTTATGTCGTCCAGGGAATCGAACTGGTGGCAGGCGCGGTCAATATCGTGCTTATGGCCTTGAACATGCGGGATGGGTTGAGGCTCAGCGCACGTCTGGCGTCACGCCAGGCACCCGCCGCCACGTGAATAAAAAAACCGCGTCCCGGGGACGCGGTTGGTTGACCACAACACCTTCAGCAGCGATCAGTCGATGATGATGTTCGCTTTCTGAATGACCGGCCGCCACAGGGCGATCTGGTCCTTGATGTACTTCGCAAATTCTTCAGGCGAGTTGTGCATGGGTTCGAGGCCTTCCTTCTTGAAGATCTCGATCGTCTCGGGGCTGTTCAGCACCTTGATGATCTCGCGATTCAGGCGATCCACAATCGGCTTGGGCGTACCGGCCACGGTCAGCAGTCCATACCACTGGCTGGCTTCGAAGCCTTCCATGCCCTTGGTTTCGGCAATGGTTGGAACGTCGGGCAGCAGGGGCAGGCGCTTGGGCGTGGCCACGGCAATGGCGCGCAGGCGGCCGCCCTGGATGTGCGGGTACAGCGGCGGCAGGCCGGTCAACACGACAGACGTGACGCCGCCGATCAGATCGTTCAGCGCAGGCGCGGTGCCTTTGTAGGGCACGTGTTGCAGCTGGATGCCGGCCTTGAGCTTGAAGTACTCCATGGCCAGGTGGGCCGCGCTGCCGTTGCCGCCCGATGCGTAGTCATAGCCGTTCGGCTTGGCCTTGGCGGCCTTGACCAGTTCGTCGACGTTCTTGACGTCCAGGCGTGATGGGTTGACGGCGAGCACGTTGGGTACGGCGGCCACCAGGGACAAGGGGGCGAAGTCCTTGACCGGGTCGTAGGGCAGCTTGCGGTACAGGGTGGCGTTGGCGCCAAAGGTGCCGATGGCGCCCATGATGATGGTGTAGCCATCGGGTGCCGCGGCCTTGGCAGCCTGGGTGCCGATGATGCCGCCGGCGCCTGGCTTGTTTTCGACGATGATTGTCTGGTTGAGCGCTGCGCCGAGCTGCTTGCTCATCACGCGGGCGATGATGTCGGTGCTGCCACCGGGGGTGAAGGGCACGATCAGGGTGATCGGGCGGGTCGGATACGCGTCGGCGGCCTGGGCGGAACCCACGATGCACAGGGCGGCCAACATCGACACTACAACAGGGTGCTTCTTGAACATGACGTCTCCTCGTCGTTCTGATACTCGGGATGAGGCGGTTCGTAGCGCCGCCTTTCGACAAAAAACCTATCTTGCTTGACTGCGTTATCTGAGTTGACCGCGTTATCTGACTTGACTGCGGTGACGCGCCTCGATGCTGGCATGCCGCGCAAGCAGGCGCCGCGCGCGTTCCACCACGGGCACGTCGATCATTTTGCCGTCGATCTGGAAGGACGCCCTGCCCTCGGCTTCGGCCTGGACGTTGGCATCCAGAATCCGGCGTGCGTAGGCCACGGCGTCGGCATTCGGGCCGTATTCATCGTTGACGACAGCAACTTGTCCGGGATGCACGCAACTTGCGCCATCGAAACCGAATTGACGTGACCGGCGCACCATGGCGCGAAAGCGGTCCATGTCCGAAAAATCCGCAACCGATGCAATGAAGCCCAGCGGCATGACGCCGGCTGCGCGCGCCGCCAGGATCATGCGTTGTTTGGGCATCAGCAGGGCTTCATCGGTCGGCTCGAAGCCGCCGTTCAGCGCGAAGTCTTCGCCGCCGATGTTGATCGCCACCATGCGCGCGGACGCACGCGCGATCTCGGTCATGACCTCGAATGCATCGGGCGTTTCGATCATGGCCATCAGCCGGGTGTGGCCCAGCGGCAGCCCCTGGCGGATCTCCAGTTCACTGACGAGTTCGTCGATCAGCCGGACGTGCGACGCGCCGTCGACCTTGGTGATGGCAATGCCATCGACTTCAGGCAGCACGCAGGCTTCAATGTCGCGCACGGCCAGGGACAGCGGGCGGTTGATGCGCACAACGACATCGGCACCGGCCTGCCGCACGGTCCGCGCAGCAGCTTGCAAACCCAGGCGGGCCGATGCCTTTTCGGAAACCGGCACACTGTCTTCCAGGTCCAGGATGATGGCGTCGGCGCCGCGCGTGTGCGCCTTGTCGACGAACTTTGGCACGTTGGCGGGCACGTACAGCAAGGACCGCCAGACGGGCAGTGCGCGCTTCACGATCGTTCCGCTCATGCCTGCGCCTTTGCGGCCTCGGCTGCCGCCACATTTTTTGCCTTGGGCGCATATTGCGCCACAGCGCCAGCGGCAATCAGTGCATCGATCTGGTCATCGCTATAGCCGACCTCGTGCAGCACATCCCGGCTGTTCTCGCCGATATGCGGCGCGATGTTCCGCAATGCCGGCGTATAGGTGGCAAAGCGCACCGGGTTGCGCAGATTGGTCAGGGTCCCTTCGGTCGGATGCTCGACCTTCTGGAACAGGCCCGTGTCCGCCAGGTGCGGATCTTCAAGCACCGAGTCCAGCGTATGCATGGGCATGGCGGGCAGGTCTTCGGCTTCCAGGATCGCCAGCCATTCGGCGGTCGTCTTCGTCGCGAAGATCTCGTTGCGGATGCGGAACATCTCGCCGATGTTCTCGAAGCGGTCCTTCTTGTCGGCAAAGCGCGGATCGACGCTCAGTTCCGGACGGCCAATCGCGCGGAACATGGCATGCACCTGCGGATCGGTATTGGCGGTCATGCAGATGTAGCCATCCAGCGTCTTGATCGGGCGCGAGTTGGGATTGAGCAGGCGGCTGTCGCCGGCGCCACCCAGCGGCGGATCGAAGGTCTTGAGGAACATGTGCTCGGCCAATACAAAGGCCGCCATGCTTTCGAACATGGGCAGCTCGACCACTTGCGGGCCGCCATAACGCAGCCGCTGCACCACGGCCAGCAGCAGGCAGTTGGCCAGCATGACGCCGACCGTGCGGTCCGCGATGACCATGGGCACATAACGCGGCACGCCGTCGGTGCCATCGTTGATCGAGGCCAGGCCCGATGCGCCCTGGATGATCGAGTCGTACGCCGGCTTGTCCTTGTAGCGGCCTTCCTGGCCGAAGCCGACGACGCTGCAATAGATCAGGTCGGGCTTGAGCTTCTGCAGGTCTTCGGGCGCCAGGCCCAGGCGCGCCGCGGCTTGCGGGCGCATGTTGTGCACCACGGCGTCCGCGGTTGCAATCAGCTTCTTGAGCGAATCCAGTGCGCCCGGCTTCTTCAAGTCCAGCGCCAGGCTTTTCTTGTTGCGGTTCAGGTGCAGATACTTGCCCGACATGCCCGGCGTGGTGGGCGAGCGGCCACCGATCCAGCGCGACAGGTCACCGGTCGGGTGTTCGATCTTGATCACTTCTGCGCCGAAGTCCGCCAGGATCTGCGTGGCCAGCGGGCCGACCACCACCTGCGTCAGGTCGACGATGCGCATGCCTTCAAGGGGCGCGCGCTGGCCGCTTGCGGATGCCGCAGCTGCATTCACTCCCGCCCCTTGGTTGATTTCCGTACTCATGCCTTGCTCCCGTCAGCCAGCGTGGCCTGACCCATCACGATCGTCTTGCCCGCCTCGCTCACGACACGAAAGCCGATGGTGCCATCCCCTTCCTGCGCGCTTTCGACGTGGAAGGGCTGGCCTTCGAACAGCGGCGAGGTGTTCCGTGTACTGAGGGTCGCGAACGGCATGCCCCACGCGTCGTGCAGATGTTCAATGGCGCACAGGGTCGACAGGCCGCCGTTGACCACCAGGCCGGGATACCCTTCCACGCCGGTGGCATACGGTTGGTCGTAATGGATGCGATGTCCGTTGAAGCAGAGGGCGCTGTAGCGAAAGATCATGACCGGATCGGCGGTGATGACGGGCGACGTCTTGTCTGCGGTAAACGCCGGGGCCGAAGCCTTGGCTGCCGCAGCCGGTGCGCCTTCCTTGCCGATCGACGACGCGGCCGTGCGATACACGACGTCCTGCTCTTCGATCACGGCCACGCCAGCCGCGTTGCGGATCGTATGGCGCAGGGTCACGAACACAAGGGGACCGGTGCTGCCCTGCTTGTTGGCGATCGACGCGATCTCGGATACCCGTTCGACGTCGTCGCCAATCAGGAGGGGAGCCACGAACTGCATGCGCTTGCCCGCGAACATGCGCTTGGGCAAGGCAACCGGCGGCAGGAAGTCGCCCAGTGCCGGATGACCGTCACGACCGATCTGCGAGCGCGGCACCACTCGGGGAAACAGCACGCTGTACCAGCCCTGCGGCAGGGGATCGCCCCGGCGCAATCCGACCCGGCTCGATTCCACGGTGGCGGCCAGGCGTTCGGCCAGCTGCGGCGTCACGGTGTCGGTCACGGTTTCGGTGCGGCCGATCCAGGCCTGCAGGTCGTCGGCAGGCGCAGCGCCGGCGGACGGGTCGGGCGTCGTGGCGGATGGGGTGGCGTTCACTGTGTCTCCGTGAGGTTTTTCTGTATGACTGCATCCTAGCCGGCTCACCCATTTCCGAAAACTGATAAATTGCTCATGTCCATTCCAAACCGCTATACCCCTTTCCGGCCGGATCATGAAACTGCAGCAGATACGGGCTTTCTGTGTCGTCGTTGACGAAGCCATGAGCATTTCCCGCGCTGCTCGCGTGCTGTGCATGACGCAGCCCGCGGTCAGCAAACAGATCAAACAGCTCGAAGACAGCCTGGGCGCGACCTTGCTGGTGCGGTCAAAGAGCCGATTGCTAGGACTGACCGATGTGGGCGAAGACGTGCTGCGCAGCGCCCGCGCCATGCTCGCCGCCGCCCAGGACATCGGCCTGATCGTAAGCGACCACCAGCAGCGCGCGCAGGGCCGGCTGGTGATTGCCACGACCCACACGCACGCGCGCTATGCGCTGCAGGACATCATTCCCAGCTTTGCGCGGCGTCACCCGGAAATCGCGCTGAACATCGTGCAGGCCAACCCCAGCGAAATCGCCGACCTGGTGCTGACGGGCCAGGCCGACCTGGGCATTTCCACCCTGCCCCCGGCCTTGCCGCCTTCGGTGGTCGCCATCCCCTGCTACACCTTCAAGCATGTATTGATCGGCCCGCCGGACCATGCCGTGTTCAATGGGCCCATCACGCTGGAGACCATGGCGGCCTACCCCCTGATTACCTACAGCGAGCAGCACGCGATCGGCCGGCGGCTGATCCAGGCCTTTGATGACGCCGGACTGGCGCCGAAGATTGCGGTCCGGGGCACGGATGTGGAGGTGATGAAGTACTACGCGTCGATCGGCCTGGGGCTGGCCGTGATTCCGGTCATCGCCTATTCCAGCGACCTGGATCGCAACCTGGCGGCGGCGCCCATCGATCATCTGTTTCCGACCAGCACGGTGTACGTGGTCGCGCGCCGGGGGGCCTACTGGCCGCGGCATCAATACGATTTTGTGGAGACGGTGGCGCCGGGGCTGACACGCGACAAGGTCGACGACGCGATGTCGGGGGCAATCGCGGTAGAGGGATGACGGCAGACAGGTGCCGCAGCGATGCCGGCAGCGCAAGCCGCGCAAGGACGTCACGCGGTGTCCATCTGGTCTCCCCGGCAGGAATCGAACCTGCATCTATCCCTTAGGAGGGGATTGCACTATCCATTGTGCGACGGGGAGACTGGCGCGGATTATACGGTATCGCCAACCGTGGTCTGCGACCCGATGCCCTCGGGAAGCACGAAGGCCTGCACGGGGGGCGCATCCCCGGTCCAGCCCTCGACATTGACCAGCGCCGACAGCGCGCTGGGTGCCTGCGCCAGCTGCGACGTGCCCACATCCATCGTCAACACATTGGGATTGCCGTGGCGTTCCAGACTGGTGCTTTGCGGGTCGAACCAGGCCCCCGTGGACATGACCACCACCCCCGGCATGACGTCGGCATCGATCACCGCGCCGGCCAGGCAGGAACCCCGATCGTTGAACACCCGCACCACCTCGCCGGCCTGGATGCCCCGCGCCGCAGCATCGGACGGGTTCAGACGCACCCGTTCCCGCGACGCCACCTTGGCCGCCACCGACAGCACACCCGCGTCCATTTGCGAATGCAGCTTGTCGGCCGGCTGGGACGTCACAAGATGGAGTGGCCACGTTTCGGCGGCTTCGGCGCCCAGCCATTCCGCCGGCGGCATCCACGTGGGGTGCGGCGGGCAATCGGCGTACTCGAAACCCGCAATCCGCTCCGAATACAGTTCGATCTTGCCCGACGGTGTCTTGAGCGCATGCGCGACCGGGTCCGCGCGGAAGGTGTCGAACAGCACGAAGTCCCGTTCGGGCGGCGGCAATTCGGCATAGCCCTGCGCCCAGAAGGTGTCGAAATCCGGGATGGCGAAGCCGCCGCGCGCCCAGCCCTTGGCCATGCCATCGAAAATGTGCCGCAGCCATTCCATTTCGGTGCGGCCTTCGGTGAACGCGGCCTCGTGCCCGGCCATGGCCGCCAGTTCCCGGTAGATCTCGAAGTCGTTGCGGCTCTGGCCTTGCGGCGGCAGGGCCTGGTGCATGGCCAGCACGAACCGGTCGCGGGATGACCCGCCAATATCATTGCGTTCCAATGTAGTGGTGGCCGGCAGCACGATGTCGGCGCGCCGCGCGGTGGGCGTCCACCAGCTTTCATGCACGACCACGGTCTGGGGCTTTTGCCAGCCGCGCACCAGCTTGTTCAGGTCCTGGTGGTGATGGAAAGGGTTGCCGCCCGCCCAGTAGATCATCTGGATGTCGGGATAGGTGTCGTGACGGCCATTGAACTCGTACGGCTGTCCGGGATAGAGCAGCATGTCGGACAGGCGGGACACCGGAATCGACTTGCCCAGTGGATTGGCGCCCGCGCCCATCTCGGGGCCCGGCGCGTCGGGGCGCGGATTGCCCACCCCGTTCATCGACCCGTGCCCGAACGCAAAGCCGCCACCCGGCAGGCCGATCTGCCCGATGGCCGCGGCCAGCGCAATGCAGGTCCAGTAGGGTTGTTCCCCGTGATGCGCGCGCTGCAAGGACCACGTGCAGGTCAGCAGGCTGCGCGTGCCGGCGGCGTCGAGCGCGAGCTGACGCACGGTATCGGCCGGCACGCCGGTGATGCCCTCGGCCCAGGCGGCATCCTTGGGCTGGCCGTCGGTCACGCCCATGACGTAGTCGGCCAGCGGCTCGAAGCCCACGCAATGCGAACGCACAAAGGCGCGGTCGTGCAGGCCTGCATCGATCAAGGTATGCAGCATGGCCAGCATCAGCGCCGTGTCGGTATTCGGGCGGATCGGAATCCAGCGCGCGTCCAGGTCGTCGGGGACATCGCCGCGGGTCGGGCTGATGACGACGAACTGCACCCCCGCATCACGCGCCTTGGCCACCCACGCGGCAGTCGAATGGTCCCCCGCGCCGCCCGACGTGATCTGCGCATTGCGCAGCGCCAGTCCGCCGAATGCAATGAACAGGCGCGTGTGCGCGATCACGCTTTGCCAGTCGGTGACGCGGCCTGTGACGGGCATGTAGCTGCCGATCACGTGCGGCAACAGGAACTGCGCGGCGCCCCAACTGTAGTTGCCCGCCTGGTTGATGCACCCGCCCCCGCTGTTCAGGAAGCGGTGCGTGAGCGTTCGGGCATGGTGCAGCCGCCCTGCCGACGACCAGCCGTAGGATCCGCCAAAAATCGCCGAATCGCCATAGGTGCCGCGCACGCGGCCCAGTTCGCCAGCGACCAGCGCCAGCGCCTTGTCCCAGCTGACTTCCACGAAGGCGTCGCTGCCGCGCGCGGTGCGGTCACTGCCTTCGCGCTGTTCCAGCCAGCCCTTGCGCACGGCCGGGCGCCGCACACGCAGCGGCGAGTGCACCATGCCCGGCATGGACGACAGGATGGCCGACGGCGCGCTGTCGCGGTGGAACGGCTCGCAATCGACAAGGCGGCCGTCCTGCACCACGGCGGTATAGGCGCCCCAGTGCGACAGCGAAGGAAAACGTCGGGTATCAGTGGTCATGGGGGCGTGAGTCAGCAATCGGGTAGGGGGATCAGAGGTAATCGAGCGGCAGTGCGGTGGTGTACTTCAATTCTTCCATGGCAAAGCTGGAACTGACGTCGAACAGTTCGACGATCTGGATCAGCCGCTTGTACACGACGTCAAAGCCCTGGATATCGGGCGCGACAACCTTGAGCAGGTAATCGGTTTCGCCGCTCATGCGGTAGAACTCGACCACTTCGGGCATGTCACGCACACCGGCGGCAAACTGCTGCAGCCATTGCATGTCGTGCCGGTTGGTCTTGATGGCGACGAAGACCGTGACGCCCGCCCCCAGCTTCTTGCTGTCCAGCAGGCACACCTGCTTGCGGATGATGCCATCTTGCGTGAGCCGCTGGATCCGCTTCCAGCATGCGGTGGGCGACAGGCTGACCCGCTCGGCGATCTCGTTTACCGACAGGGTGGCATCTTCCTGCAGGATAGAAAGAATATTGCTGTCTTTTTTATCCATGGAGATTTTTCAACCATCTTAAAGTTTCATTGATAAATATTTTCCTAATATTCTAAAGATTACCGATCAATAAAGAAATAATTTTCCAGTGCCCGGAAATTACACTTTCGTGACGAGGTGGCAACCACCCAAGCATCCTTCACACCACAGGTTCCGAATGAATGAGACAACCCGATTGATCGCGGCCGGCCGGCATCCCGAACGTTTTGCCGGCATGGTCAACACTCCGGTATTCCGTGCGTCGACCATCCTTTTCCCCACGCTGGCCGATTGGGAAAAGACCAAGAAGCGACGTGCCGCGGACGAAGCCGGGGTCAGCACCTATGGCCGTTTCGGCACTCCGACCCACCACGCACTGGAAGAAGCGATCGCGGAACTGGAAGGCGGCTATCGCACCCTGATTTGCCCGTCGGGCCTGGCGGCGGCCGTCTCGGCGCTGACCGCGTTGCTGTCGGCCGGCGATCACATCCTGGTCACCGACAGTTCGTATTCGCCTACCCGCAGCTTTGCGACGCGGGTGCTGGCCCGCTATGGCGTCGAGGTCGAATCGTATGACCCCTGCTGCGGCGCCGACATCGCGTCGATGATGCGTCCGAACACCAAAATCGTCTATGTGGAGTCTCCCGGATCCGAAACCTTCGAAATCCAGGACATCCCGGCCATCGCCGACGTCGCCCACCGTCACGGCGCGGCCGTGGTCATGGACAACACCTGGGGCACGCCCCTGTTCTACAAGCCGTTTGCGCATGGCGTCGATGTCTCGATCCAGGCTGCCACCAAGTACATCGTCGGCCATTCCGACGCCATGCTCGGCACGGTCACGGCCAATGAAAAATATTGGCCCAGGATCAAGCAGACCACCTATGACCTGGGCCAGACCGCCGGCCCCGATGACGTCTACCTGGCCCTGCGCGGCCTGCGGACCCTGTCAGTGCGCCTGCATCAGCACTGGTCGGCCGGCGTCCTGGTGGCCAAGTGGCTGGAGTCGCGCCCGGAAGTCGAGGCCGTCATGCACCCGGCCCTGCCCAGCCACCCGGACCACGCGTTGTGGAAGCGCGACTTTACCGGGGCCTGCGGCCTGTTCGCGATGGTGCTCAAGCCCGTGTCGCCCGCCGCGGTCGAAGCCTTCATCGACAACCTGGCGCTGTTCGGCCTGGGCGTGTCGTGGGGCGGCTTCGAAAGCCTGGCCCTGCCCTTCACGCCAGGCGATCGCACCACCAGGCGCTGGAACTTCAGTGGCCAGGGGATCCGCATCCATGTCGGCCTGGAAGACCCGCACGATCTGATCGCCGATCTGGAAAAAGGCTTTGCTGCCCTGGCCCGCGCAGAAGCCAGAGCGGCCTGATACCTGAATTTGCTTATAACCACGGCGCCAAGGCGCCTGCCCTGGAACCGTCCCGCCCGGCGTTATCATGTCGGGAAACACGAACAGTAGGAATTGCAATGTCCAAGATGAAGATCGAAGGTTCTTTCGTCGCGCTGATCACGCCGTTCAACCAGGATGGCAGCGTCGACTTCGAGGGGTTCCGCACCCTGTTGCAGTGGCAGGAATCGCAGGGCACGTCGGCCGTGCTGATGATGGGCTCGACCGGTGAAGTCTCGATGCTGTCGCAGGCCGAGCGTCACCAGATCATTACCGAAACCGCCAAGATGAAGACCGGCAAGATGAAGTTCTTCTACGGCTGCACGGGCAACAACACCGAAACCACCATCGACTATCTGCGCTTTGCGAACGCCAACGGCGCCGACGGCGCCATCCTGGCGGCGCCTGCATACATCTGCGCACCGGAAGACGCGATCGAGGACTACTTCATGGAAGTGGCCGACGCGACCGACCTGCCGCTGGGCATCTACAACAACCCGCCGCGGGTCAAGAGCGATCTGCACTGGGACAACCTGCTGCGCATCTTCAAGCACCCCAACTACGTGGTGCACAAGGAATCGACCACGCGCGTGGGCCAGGTGGCCCAGGTGCTGGCGGCGCGCCCGGACGTGTCCGTGATGTGCTGCGATTCGCCCAACCTGGGCCTGGTCGTGCCGACCATGAGCCTGGGCGGACACGGCACCGCCAACATGACCGGCAACATTGCGCCGGCCGAACTGGCCACGATTTCCAAGCCATGGAACACGCCTGACGTGTCGACCAGCTTCCGCGATTCGTACCTTGGCCTGCTGCCGATGCTGCATTACTCGTACTCGGCCATCAATCCGGTCGCGATCAAGTCGCTGATGAAGGCCGTGGGCCTGCCCGCCGGCGAACTGCGCAAGCCGCTCAAGGCCATGGCGCCCGACGGTTTGAAAAAGGGCCTGCGCATCGTCAAGGAACTGGAGCTCGACAAGCAATACGGCTGGAGCTCGCCCGAGCTGAAGTCCATCTGATCGCGGCGGGCATCTTTCATGGATCTCGGCATCAACGGCAAGACCGCCCTGGTTTTCGGGGGCAGCAGGGGCATGGGCCGCGCGGTTGCGCAGCAACTGTCCAGTGAAGGCGTGCACGTCGTGATCGCGGCGCGCACGCAGGCGACGCTGGAAGCCGCGGCGTCCGAGATCACCGCGCAAACGGGCACGCCCGTGCGCTGGGTGATCGCGGACATCACGACCGAAGCGGGCCGCGATGCCGCTCTGGCGGCCTGCCCGGCGCCGGACATCCTGGTGAACAACGCCGACGGCCCCGAACCCGGGGACTTTCGCACGTGGACCATCGCCGACTGGCATGCCGCGCTCGACGCGATGATGCTGGGCCCGATCGAAATGATCCGGCGCACGGTGGACGGCATGATCGAACGCAAGTTCGGCCGCATCGTCAACATCGTGTCGCGCAGCGTGAAGACGCCGCAGATCGAGCTCGGGCTGTCCAACGGCGCGCGCTCCGGCCTGGTCGGCTTCGTGGCCGGGCTGGCACGGCAGACGGTGCGCCACAACGTCACCATCAACAATCTGCTGCCCGGCGTGTTCGCGACCGATGCGCAGCGCCGCCACATCAACGGCATGCTGGACACGACGGGCAAGACCTTCGACCAGCTGTGGGAAGAGCGTGGCAGCAACAATCCGGCGGGCCGCTATGGCCGTGCCGAAGAACTGGGCGCGCTCTGCGCCTTCGTGTGTTCGGCGCATGCCGGCTACATGACCGGCCAGAGCCTGCTGATCGACGGCGGAGGATACCCCGGTACGTTCTAGCAAGCAGGGAGGGGAGGCGCAAACAATCACACTATCAACTCGTTGGGGAAACTTGCAATGACGCGCTCAAATCGCCGCACGTTCGTGCGCCACACTGTTGTCCTGGCGGGCGCGGCTGCGCTCGCCCACGCCGGTTTTGCCACGGCCCAGTCCTACCCTACCCGTCCGGTCACGATCGTCGTGCCCCACGCGCCTGGCGGCGCGGTCGACAGCGTCGCGCGCATCTTTGCCGAGAAGCTCAAGGACGAGTTGAAGCAGTCGGTCATCGTCGAAAACCGGGCCGGCGCATCGGGCATGATCGGCGCGCAGCACGTGGCGCGTTCCGAGGCCGATGGCTACACGCTGTATGTAAACGCGTCGATCCATTCGATCAATCCCCTGCTGTACAAAAAAAGCATCAAGTTCGATGCGGTCAAGGACTTCACGGCCGTCAGCATGCTGACGCAAGGCGCGCTGATCTTCAGCGTGCCGCCCTCGGTCGGCGCGACCTCGGTATCGGACCTGATCGCCAAGTTCAAGGCCAGTCCCAATCGCTACAGCTTCGCTACCAGCGGCTTCGGATCGGCCGGCCATCTGGGCGCCGCGCAATTCCTGTACGAAAACGACCTGAGCCAGATCCCGATCGTGCTGTACAAGGGCGCGGCCCCGGCGCTGCAGGACCTGGTCGGTGGCCAGGTGCAGGCCATGATGGACCCCATGCTGTCGTCGCTGCCCTTCGTGAAGGCCGGCAAGTTGACGGCGCTGGCGGTGACCGGCGCGCAGCGCAGCCCCCTGCTGCCCGACGTGCCCACCCTGCGTGAATCGGGCATGAAGGATTTCGAGCTGTACTCCTGGTATGGCCTGTGGGCGCCGGCAAACGTGCCGCCCGCCATCGTCAAGCAACTGGACGACGCGTCGTCGCGGATCATGGCCCAGCCCGACATGAAGTCCAAGCTCGAGACCTTCGGCTTCGAATCGGCCTACAAGAACTCGGCCAATTTTGCCAAGTTCATCGATGCCGAGACCGCCCGCTACAAGGTCGTGATCGAAAAAGCCAACATCACGGTGGATTGAGTCCAGATCCATGAAAGTTCTCGTGCTGGGCGCCGGCGTGGTCGGCATCGCGACCGCCTATTTTCTTTGGCGTGACGGCCACGACGTCGTGGTCGTCGATCGGCAGGCCGGGCCCGGCCGGGAAACGAGCTACGGCAACGCGGGGGGCCTGTGCCCCAGCTTTGCCGGCCCCTGGGCCGCGCCGGGCATGGTGGCCAAGGTGCTCAAGATGTCGATGCAGCCGGATTCGCCAATCCGGTTTTCATTGGGGCTCGACCCCCGCAAGATCCAGTGGATCATCCGGTGGATGCAGCAATGCACCCCCGACCATTTCCGCGTCAACAAGCTGCGCATGCAGCGGGTGGCGCATTACAGCCTGCGCTGCCTGAAAGGCATCGCGGCCGAAGCCCCGCTTAACGACTTCGACTTCCACGACGGCGGTACGCTGCAGATCTTTCGCACCGAGGCCGAACTGGACATCGGCCGGCTGTCGGCCAAGGCGCTCGATGAATTCGGCGTGCCCTGGAAGCTGCTGGGCCCGCAGGAACTTGCCGCCGTCGAACCGGCCATGGTGCATTCCACGGTGGCGGTGGCTGGTGCGCTGCACATGCCCGCCGACGCGTCGGGCGACAGCTACAAGTTCGTCAATGAACTCGCGGCGTTTCTGGCAGCCCGTGGCGTGACCTTCCAGTACGACACGCAAGTGCAGCTGATCCGGACCGCGGGCGGACAGGTCGAGTCCGTGTTGACCGACCGGGGCGCCATGCAGGCCGACAGCTATGTGGTCGCGCTGGGCAGCCACGCGCCCTTCCTGGTGTCGCCGCTGGGCATCCGCCTGCCGGTGTATCCGCTCAAGGGCTATTCGATCACCGTGCCGATGGACGCTGATGACGCGAGCGGCGCCGGCGCGTCCGTGCCGCGCGTCGCGATCATGGACGAACACAACAAGATCATGATGTCGCGGCTGGGCAACCGGATCCGCGCTGCGGGCATGGCCGAGCTGACCGGTTACGGGCTGGAACTCGATGCCAATCGCAAGGCGCTGATCGAACGCGTCGTGAAAGAGCTGATTCCGAGCGGGCTGGATTTCGGCAAGGTGCAATTCTGGGCAGGGCTGCGCCCGATGACGCCCGATGGCCCACCCATCCTGGGCCGCACGCAGTACCCCAACCTGTTCCTGAACAGTGGCCACGGATCCAATGGCTGGACCCAGTCCTGCGGCACCGGCAAGATCGTGGCCGACATCGTGCACGGGCGTACGCCAGAGATCGACCTGGACGGGCTGACAGCCGAACGCTTTCGCGCCTGAGCCGCCGCACGTTGCATTTTGCAACGCGGCGTCACAGTGCTGACGAGATGTTGCAGTGCACATGGCGGTCCGCCGTGATGCGGCGAGATGATCGTGTAAAAGCGTGCAACGTCCCGGTAAACCTGACTGACGCAGATCAATGACTTACACCTTTTACGCCCGCGGAAACTGCAACGGCATTTCGTTTGCTTCATGCTCGTTCCTCACTGAACACCCTGCTGACCGAAGAGACGAACATGCAATCTGGCCGCTACCGACTTTCCGAAGGTACACCTAACCCCCTGGGCGCGACCTGGGACGGAAAAGGTACCAACTTCGCCTTGTTCTCTGCCCACGCGGAACGGGTGGAACTTTGCCTGTTCGACGCCAAGGGCGAGACTGAACTCGAGCGTATCGAGCTTCCTGAATACACCGACGAAGTGTGGCACGGCTACCTGCACGAACTGCCGCCGGGCACGGTGTACGGCTACCGGGTCTACGGCCCCTACCTGCCGCTGGAAGGCCACCGCTTCAACCCGAACAAGCTGTTGCTCGACCCCTATGCCAAAGCGCATATCGGCGAGTTGAGCTGGGCGCCCGAAGTGTTCGGCTATCAGATGGGCCATGAAGATGGCGACCTGACTTTCGATGAGCGCGACAGCGCCCGCTTCGTGCCGAAGTGCGTGGTGGTCAACTCGACCATGCCTGGCGAACGCCCCACCGGGCTGATCGTGCCGTGGGACCGCACCGTGTTCTACGAAGCCCACGTGGCCGGCTTTACCAAACGCCATCCGAATGTGCCCGAAGCACTGCGCGGCACGTTTGCGGGCCTGAGGCAGCAAGAGATCATCGACTACATCCGCACCCTGGGTGTCACATCGGTCGAACTGCTGCCCATCCACACGTTCGTGAACGACAGCTACCTGCTCGAAAAAGGCATGAAGAATTACTGGGGCTACAACACCCTGGGCTTTTTTGCGCCGGACCCCCGGTACTTCTCGGGCGAGGCCGTGCAAGAGTTCAAGGACATGGTCGACCGCCTGCATGAGGCGCGGCTGGAAGTGATTCTTGACGTGGTCTATAACCACACCGCCGAAGGCAACGAGATGGGGCCGACCCTGTCGTTCAAGGGAATCGACAACGCGTCGTACTACCGCCTGATGCCCGATGAAAAGCGCTATTACATCAACGACACCGGTACTGGCAACACGCTGAACCTGAGCCATCCGCGCACGCTGCAGATGGTGACGGACAGCCTGCGCTACTGGGTGACCGAGATGAAGGTCGACGGCTACCGGTTCGACCTGGCCACGATTCTTGGCCGCGAAGACCACGGCTTCGACGAAGGCGGCGGGTTCCTCGACAGCTGCCGTCAGGACCCTATCCTGTCCAGCGTGAAGCTGATTGCCGAGCCCTGGGATTGCGGCCCGGGCGGCTACCAGGTGGGCGGCTTTCCACCCGGCTGGGCCGAATGGAACGATCGGTATCGCGATACCGTGCGCAGCTTCTGGAAGGGCGACGAAGGCACCGCCGCCGACTTCGCCACGCGCATCACGGCGTCGGGCGACAAGTTCAATCGCCGCGGCCGCAAGCCGTGGGCCAGCGTCAACTTCATTACCGCGCATGATGGCTTCACGCTGAACGACCTGGTGTCGTACAACGAAAAGCACAACGAAGCGAACGGTGAAGACAACCGCGATGGCCATTCGGACAACAAGTCGTGGAACTGCGGCGTCGAAGGCCCGACCGACGATCCGGACATCATCAACCTGCGTGAACGCCAGAAGCGCAACATGCTGGCCACGCTGCTGCTGTCGCAGGGCACGCCCATGCTGCTCGCGGGTGACGAAATCGGCCGTACCCAGCAAGGCAACAACAACGCCTATTGTCAGGACAATGAGATCAGCTGGCTCGACTGGGAAAACATCAGCGAGGAAGGCCACGCGCTGCACGAGTTCACGCGCAAGCTGCTGTTCCTGCGCCGCCAGTTGCCGGTGCTGCGTCGTAGCCGCTTCTTCATCGGCGAGTACAACGAAGACCTGGACGTGACCGACGTGAAGTGGCTGTCGCCATCAGCCACCGAGCTGACCAGCGAGCAGTGGGCGGATGCATCGATGCGCTGCTTCGGCATGGTCATTGACGGCCGTGCACAGGCGACCGGTATCAAGCGCCCGGCGTCGGATGCGACCCTGTTGATGGTGTTCAATGCCTATCACGACACGGTCAACTTCACGCTGCCGAACATTCCTGGTCCGGACCAGTGGACCTGCATTCTCGACACCAACATGCCGGTGCGCGAGGACCTGCCGGTCTTCAACTCGGGCGAGGAATATCAGGTGACGGGCAACTCGATGCTGGTGTTCGCGCTGGAAGCCAAGGGCGCGACCGGCAAGGTGTTCGAGAAGATCGAAACCCGCATGACGGATACGTCGCCGGCTGCGGCACTGTAAGACAAGCGCCGGGCGCACCCGGAGGGCCCCAGCGCCCTTCGGCTGGCCGGTAATGGCGACACAAAGACGAATGCCCCATGGCCCGCATCGCGGCCATGGGGCATTTTTTCGTCCTGACCTGCTCAGTGGCCGGGCAGCGGCGCGCGTGTCCGGTCCAGCTCTTCCAGGATGGCAGGCAGGCGGTCCGTGGCGGTGTGCCGCAGGCTGTCGTACAGGCTGTTGCCATGCGCATCGATGCCGACCGTGGCCGGCCCCAGCCCTTCCACGCGCAGGGTGACCAAACGAAATTGCGAGATGTACTCCTCCCAGTCCACGGCGACGACTTCCTTGATCGCGCGAGCCAGCAGCGTCGCGCCGCCGCCCAGGAAAGAGAGGTAGATGCACCCGACTTCCTGCATGGCCTTGACGCTTTCGGCATCCAGCCCGCCCTTGCCGCCGATCACCCGCAGTCCGTAGGCGCGGATCAGGGTCGGCATGAAGGCGGTGTAGCGGGTGCTGGTGGTCGGGTTCATGTACAGCGCTTCATGGCCGGACGGCGTGTCGGCCTCGCGGTTGTACGAACTGAGATGCAGGAAGGCGCCGCCGTGCAGATCGACCGGCAAGGCCTCGCCGCGCGCCGCGCAGTCGATCATGCGCTGGTGGGTGGGCAGGCCGATGGTGACGACGATGTCGCCATCCAGATAGACCAGGTCGCCAGCACGGACCGCGGCAATGTCGTCGGCGCTCACGGGCAGGGTCAGACGATGGGTGGTGCTCATGACGGTGCTCCTACTCGATCCTGACCACGCGGCCATCGTTATAGATCCGCGCGCGCGTGCGGCGGTTGATCCAGCAATTGAAGGCGACGGCGACCGGCGTGAAGCCGTGGCCCGACGAATAATCGATGTGCACCGCCATGGCCGTGGTGTCGCCGCCGGTACCCATCGGGCCGAAGCCGGTCGCGTTGATCGCCTTGAGCAGACGCTGTTCCATGTCGGCAAGAATCGGTTCGGGGTTCTGGTGGCCAAAAGGGCGTAGCACGGACTCCTTGGCCATTCTGGCCGCGGTATCGAAGGTGCCCCCGATGCCCACGCCCACCACGATGGGCGGACAGGGCTGCGAGCCGGCCTTGAGCACCGAGTCCAGCACGTAGCGTTCGATGACGGCAAGGGACGGATACACGAAGGTCTCGATCGATTCCCACCGGCCGGTGCCCAGCGCCTTGGGGGCGCAGATGATCTCGATATAGTCGACATCGTCAACCATGTCGAAGGACACGATCGGCATGTTCTTGCCGACATAGCTGCGCTGCAAGGTCAGCGGATTGGTGACCATCTGCAGGATCGGCGGATCGATGCGCGCGGCCAGGTCGGCGAAACCATCGACGATGGCCTGGCGCACGCTGCCCGAGAACGACACCTGCGTGCCGACCTTGATCGAGTAGGTCGGGACACCGACATCGGAACAGACAAGGTGGTCTTCGCGCTCGGCGGCATCGGCGCTCTGCAGCATGATGCGGAAGGTGTTCTTCGCCACCTCGGTACGTTCGCGCTCGCTGGCGCGCGCCAGTTCGAGCTGGGTATCGTCCGGGACTTTTTTCAACGACCACTCGTACATAGAGGACGTGACTGACCGGATCAGTTCACTGGAAATCGCCATGGGCCACCCGCCGCAGAAGACTGCGGCGTCTCCTGTTCTAAGGGTAAGGAACGCGCTGGCCGCAAGAATGCGCCAAGCACGGTGGCCGCGCCATAGGGACTGCCGGCAGTTTCACTGCATGAAACGCAGGGTCAGCGGCCGGCAGTGCTGCGGATCGCGCCGCCTTGTCGATGGCGATCAGGCGTCGTCGTAAATCCCCGCCATCCGCGCGCGCTGGACCGCCATGCTGAACACCGTGCGCAGCAGCGGAACGTCCACCTTGGCCACATCGGCCGCCTCGATCGCCGCGCCCACGATGCTGTCCAGTTCCACGCTGCGGCCCGACTCCAGGTCCTGCAGCATGGACGTCTTGATATGCCCCAGCTTGCGCGTCTCGCCGATGCGCTGTTCGGGTGCGATCTCGAGACCGATTCCCAGCGCGCGGCTCAGTGCCAGCAACTCGTTCATCATTCCGACGAACAATTGCTCCAGTCCGGGATCGGCCAGCATCAGGTCGGTGGGCGATTGCGTGAGCAGGCTGACCGGGTTGAAGCAGGCATTGCCCAGCAACTTGGCCCAGACGTCCCGGCGGATATCCGGACTGGCCGTCGCCGTGAACCCCGCACCGGCAAAGATCGCCGCCACCCGATCCGCCCGTTCGCCGGGCTGACCCGACGGCTCGCCAAACACCACCTTGTTGCCCGACGCGTGCACCACCTGCCCGGGCGCCGACGTGGAACACGAGGCGATCACGACAGCGCCGATCACATGCTGCAGGGGGATGCGCGCTTCAATGCTGCCGTCCGGATCCACCCGCTTCAGGCGCGTTCCGCTCAGCGCCACGCCGTCATTCAAAAAGAACCACCAGGGAATCCCGTTGAGCGCCGGGATGACGATCGTATCGGGCCCGATCAACGGCCCGATCGCCGCCGCCACCGACGCCAGCGCTGGCGCCTTGACGGTAATGATGACCATGTCCTGCACCCCAAGCTCCGCCGCACGATCCGACGCCGTGACCGGATACGCCGTCTCCACGCCCCCCGACGTCAACCGGATCCCATGCTGTTGCAAGATCCCCGTCAACGCACCGCGAGCCAGCACACTGACCTCATGCCCCGCCCCCGCCAGCCGCGCCGCAAAAAACCCGCCAATCGCCCCGGCTCCGACCACACAAATTCTTGCAGCACCCGCTGTCCGACCTGCACCCTGTTGCGACATACCTGACTCCTGCTCGCGCCGATTGAGATGCGGCCGATCTTACGCCAGCGTGAAACGGCGGATGCCGGTGACGTTGCGGCGTTTCATTTTGGGTAGCAAGAAAGACCCACCGCACCGCAAGAACCCCAAAGCCAGACAATAAAACCACTTCCTGCGGCCCCCCCCTCAGACAACCCGACAGTTGCAGGTAAAATCCCCGAGTTCCACGATCCAAGAATCGTTTCGCGCCAGACGCCTCACCCTGGACCCGCCCGCGATGCCCGGTCTGCCGACGGAATCCCCGGTGCACGCCGGGGTCACCCCCCGTCCCTTGCAGGAGAGTCACTGTGGCCTTATGGAGTTCCCTGGCGTTAGTCGGCCTGTTCGTCATCTGGGCGCTTGCCAGCCCCACCTCGATGAGCGGCGCGATGGACGCCATCCTTGCGTTCAGTACCCGCAGCTTCGGCTGGTTCTACCTATGGGTGGTCTTTGCCCTGGTCCTCGTCTGCTTCTTCCTGGTGTGTTCCCGCTTCGGCAACATCCGCCTGGGCGGCGACGACGAAAAGCCGGTGTACGACCGCAAATCCTGGTTCTCGATGCTCTTTGCCGCCGGCATGGGCATCGGCCTCATGTTTTGGGGCGTCGCCGAACCCGTCTCGCACTACCTGCAGCCCCCGCCCGGCGTGGAACCCGTCACCGCGGCCGCCGCCAACGCGTCCATGCGCTACACCTTTTTCCACTGGGGCCTGCACCCCTGGGCGATCTACTGCACCTTCGGCATGGCCGTCGCGTTCTTCCAGTTTCGCCGCCAGGCGCCCATGACCATCAGTTCCACGCTGGGCGGCCTGCCCGAGCGGTGGCGCGGCAAGTGGATCGTGATCGTCGACATCCTGGCGCTGGTCGCCACGGCCTTCGGTATCGCAACCAGCCTGGGTTTCGGCGCCATGCAGATCAACAGCGGTCTGGCACAGCTGTTCGGGGTGCCGGTCGGACCGACGGCGCAGATCGTCATCATCGTGTGCGCCACGGTCGCCTTCCTGACGTCGGCGCTGTCCGGGCTCGATCGCGGCGTCAAGCTGCTGTCCAACTTCAATTTGCTGCTTGCGGTCGTCCTTGCCGCCGTTGTCTTCGTTGTTGGCCCGACGGCGGCCATCCTCGACACGCTGACCACTTCGCTCGGGGGCTATATCAGCGAATTTGTCCGCATGAGCCTGCGGCTGACGCCGTTCACGGGCGGCGGCTGGTTCGCGGACTGGACCATCTTCTACTGGGCGTGGTGGATTGCGTGGGCGCCCTATGTGGGCCTGTTCATCGCGCGGATTTCGCGCGGCCGCACCATCCGCGAATTCCTGATCGGCGCCATGTTCGTGCCGGCGCTGACCTGCTTCATCTGGTTCTCGATCTTTGGTGGCAGCGCCCTGCACTTCGACATTTTCCAGAACGCAGGCATCGGTCAGGCTGCCCTCAAGGAACCATCGTCGGCGCTGTTCATGCTGTTCGACTACCTTCCCATGAAAGCCCTTCTATCCGGGGTGGCGACGGTGCTGGTCGTGGTGTTCTTTGTCACGTCGGGCGATTCGGGCGTGTTCGTGATGGGCGTGATCAGCAACGGCGGCAAGGGCGACCCCTCGGCAAAACTCAAGCTGGTCTGGGGCATCCTGATCGCACTGATCGCGATTGCGCTGCTGCTGGCGGGCGGGCTCGAGGCCGTCCAGGCCATGACGATCGTGATGGCCTTGCCGTTCACGGTGGTGCTGGTCGTCGTGGTGACATCGACGCTAAGAGCCATCATGCAGGACCAGACCGAGATCGACGAAACCGAAGAGGCCCTGCACCGTGCCTTGCATTCGCAGGAAGTACGGGACATCGTAAAACAGCACCTGCGCGCACGCGCCGGCAAGGCGCCTGACGCCCCCCGATGAGTCCTCTCCTTCCCGGCAGTTGGGTGCTTGCGCCCGCCATGCTTGCCATCGGCGCCGTGGCGGTCGCCATCGTGGCGGGCGTGCTGCTCGCCCGGCGCCGCGCTCGGCTGGCTGCGCGCACCCTGGTCTATGGCGTGACCGTCTTGTCGATGCTCGCCACCCTGACCAGCGGCGGGCTGCATGCCTATGTGGCCCTGCCCTGGCTGGCCGTGCTGATCGTGGCGGGCCTGATGTTCCGGCTGCGGGAATCGGTTCCGGTGTGCCTGGTGGCGGTGCTGACCACCTTCTTCATCGAGATATGGCGTGCCGTCGTCAATCCCTTGCCGACCTTGTGGGCGATACGCGAACCCCCGCTGGGCATGACCTTTTCGATCACGGCATTGCTGGCCGTCGTGCTGCTGCACCTGAGCGTGCAGCAGACCATCGAACGGCGCATTGCCGCCGCGCTGGCCAATGCGGAAAAGGAACGCGACCGGCGCATCATGCTGGACCAGGCGCAGGAACTGCACCTGATGTTCGGCGGCCTGCCCGTGGCGGTCGCCCTGTACGACGCCGACGCGATCCTGCGTTACGCCAACGACCCCTACCTGTCCTTGCTGGGCAAGACACTGCCCGAGTGCCTGGCCCAGTCGATGACCGACCTGTGGCCCCGCCGCGCATCGATGCTCGCGGCGCCGCACTTTGCGACAGCAGCCCGCGGCAAGCCCGGCACCTACAGCTTCAGCTTCAATCTTCCCGATGGCACCACGCGGGAATTCGACGTGTTCGTTGCGCCCACCACCCCGGGCGACGACGGCCGCTTCGATTCACTGGTGCTGATGCTGGATCGCACCGACAGCCTGCGCATGGAACGCGCGCTGGCCGAACGGGAAACCATGTACAGCGCGGTGGTGGACCATGCGCCGATCGCGATCCTGACACAGGTGGACGGCCTCATTTCGTACGCCAACCCGGCCGCGCTGATGATGCTGTCGGCCGAATGGTCTGGCCGCGCGGTTGGCCGGCCGTTCTCGGAATTCATCATTGAAGCCGACCGCGCCGCCGTGCGCGACCGCATTGCCATGCTGGCCGATGCGCCGGGATTTGCCGAATTCCGGCACCATCGCCTGGTCGCGCTGAACTCGCAAGTGCGCGATGTGGAACTGGCCGCCATCAGCGTCACGCGTGACGGCAAGCAGCTGGTCGAGCTGTTCTGCGTCGACGTGACCGAACGCCGCCTGACCGAAGAAAAGGTCCGGCAATTGAACGAGACATTGGAACTGCGGGTGGCGGAACGCACGGCCGAACTCGAAGCCTTCACGACCTCGGTCAGCCACGACTTGCGCGCGCCCGCGCGGCAGGTCATGTCGGCCGCCGACATCATGCTGCGCAAGCTCGAGCAGCCCGATGGCAACGTCAAACCCATGCTGACCGCGCTGCATGCCACCGCCGAGCGCATGAACCGCACGATCGACGCGTTGCTGGAGCTGTCGCGCCTGGGCCGTGCCGGGATCGTGCAGTCCGTCTGGCCGCTGGGGGTCATGGTCGAAGAGATCCGGTCCGAACTGTCGGCCGACCTGCACTCGCGCAATCTGGTGTGGCGCATCGAAGCGCTGCCCCGCGTCTATGCCGACCCGCAACTGATCCGCATGGTGATGGTCAACCTGATCGGCAACGCGCTCAAGTTCACGCGTCACAAGCCCATGAGCATCATCGAAATCTGGTCTGAAGAATTCGAGCACATGACCGCCGTGTGCGTGCGCGACAACGGCGCGGGCTTCGACATGAACAACGTCGACAAGCTGTTCCAGATGTTCACGCGCCTGCACTCCAATCGCGACTTCGAAGGCACTGGGGTGGGCCTGGCGCATTGCCGCCGCATCATCGAGCGGCATGGTGGCAAGATCAGCGCGTATGGCGAACCCGGCCAGGGAGCCACCGTGCGCTTCACATTGCCGCGCGAGACCCGCCGCGAACTGCCTTCACGCGCTCAAACCTGAGCAATCGGCAACGTTGAACATGCTCATGGTTGAGCAATCTTCGCGGGCGGAAGCCGGCGGTTGGTGCTATACCTCGGCTACCCGGGCGGTACGCACGTACGTGCACACATAATAATTTCCGCGCCGGGTTGACGATGCAGGACGTCCCCCCGGGCGGCCAGGAATGCGCGTCCGGGGGAACGGCCTGCCACACCAGGTCGAGGAGACAGACATGACCCACCATCCCGTTCAGGCGCCGTCGCGCGTGCCGTCAGGCAAGCCGGCTGTGTTGCGCACCCACCCCCCGTTGACCTATTCGATCATCTTCGACAGCCTCCACACGCGCAGACTGTCGCGCGCCCTGGCGCTGGCTGCGCTGACCACCCTGGCGGCCTGTGGCGGCGGCGATGACGACAACGCTACGCCCACGCCCACCGCGTATCCGCATGCGCAGGAACCCATCGGGACCGTGCGACAGGTGTATGACGGCGCGCTGACGCCGGATCTGTCGGTCAACACTTTCCGCAACATCGATCGGCTGTTCCCGACCCGGTCCATCACGCCATCGGCCACGCCGCTTGCCCTGCCCAAGGCGGCAAAACAACTGACGGCGGTGCAGTTCACGTCGGGCGGCAGGACCTACGACCTGGTCGACTATCTGGCATTGAATCGCGTGTCAGGCTTGCTGGTGCTGAAGAACGGCGAGATCGCGCACGAGGCCTATCTGTACGGCAATACCGAAAAGACGCGCTGGATGTCGATGTCGGTGGCCAAGTCGATCACGTCCACGCTGATCGGCGCCGCCATCCAGGACGGACTGATTGCGAGCCTGAACGATCAGGTCGTCAAGTACGTACCCCGGCTGGCCGGCAGCGCCTACGATGGCGTGACGGTGCGCGATGTGTTGATGATGGCGTCGGGCGTCAAATGGGACGAGACCTACACCAATCCCGCGTCCGACCGGCGCGCGCTGCTCGAAGCGCAGATCGGCCAGAAGCCCGGCACGGCGCTGGACCTGATGGCCAAGCTGCCACGCGCGGCCGCCCCCGGCACCGTCAACAACTACAGCACCGGCGAAACGCAGATCGCAGGCGAACTGCTGCGCGGCGCCGTCAAGAAGCCGCTGGCGCAATATCTGTCGGAAAAGATCTGGTCCAAGGTGGGCATGGAAGCCGAAGCCAACTGGTGGCTGGATTCGCCCGATGGCGTCGAGATCGGCGGCAGCGGCATCAGCGCCACGCTGCGCGACTATGGCCGCTTCGGGCTCTTCATCATGAACGATGGCCGGGCGCAGGGTGTGCAGGTCGTGCCCCCCACCTGGGTCGCCGAAGCCGGCAGTCCCAAGACCCTGACCGGCGGCACGCCGCTGCCCTTCTACGGCTACATGTGGTGGGTGCCCACCACCGGCCAGTCGGCCCTCGACAAGGCCTTCTACGCCACCGGCATCTTCGGGCAGAACGTCTACATCAACCAGAAAGAAAAGGTCGTGATCGTGACCTGGGGCGCGCAGTCCAAGCCCACGGGCGCAGGCGTGGTCAACAATATCGACTTCTTTGATGCGGTGGTGAAGGCCGTGCGCTGATTGCGTTCAGCAAAAGGAAAAGGCGCCGTAGCGCCTTTTCCTGACTTTCCAGACAGCGATCCCGCTCAGCCGCCCTTGGCCTTCTTGAATGCCGCGATGCCGCTGGTGATTTCGGCCTTGGCCGCTTCAGGACCTTCCCAGCCCTTGACCTTGACCCACTTGCCCTTCTCCAGATCCTTGTAGTGCTCGAAGAAGTGCTGGATGCGCATCAGGTGTTCGGGTTGCAGGTCTTCCGGCCTTTGCCAGTGGCGATAGATCGGCAAGACCTTGTCGATCGGCACGGCCAGCAGCTTGGCGTCGCCGCCGGCTTCATCGTCCATCTGCAGTACGCCGATGACGCGGCAGCGCACGACGGCGCCCACGGTGACCGGATGCGGCGTGATGACCAGCACGTCGACCGGATCGCCATCGTCCGACAGGGTGTTGGGCACGTAGCCGTAATTGCAGGGGTAGTGCATCGCCGTCATCATGAAACGGTCGACGAACAAGGCGCCGGTGGCCTTGTCGATTTCGTACTTGATCGGATCCGCGTTCATCGGGATCTCGATAATCACATTGACTTCATCCGGTGCATTGTCGCCGGGACCGACGCGATCGAGGTTCATAACTGCCTGCGAGAGTGAGAGGTAAAGGAAAAGAAAAAAACGGAAATCGCAAATCGGGAATCAGGAATGGCGGGCGATCAGAGCCCCGCGGCGCGATCGGGCGCGACGGGTTCTTCGCTTTCGAATTGCGGCGCCGCCACCGGATCGAACAGCACCGTGTCGGCCGCCGCCTTCAGGACGGGCAAGCCTACCACTGCCTCGGTGGCCAGGCGCCAATGGCGTACGGCGTCCGACGCGCGGTTGGTGCGGTCGAACAGGCTGGCCAGCAACGCATGAGTACGGGGATCACTGCGCGCCGCCAGGCTGCGCTCCAGGTAACGCTGCGCCGGGCCCCACAGGCGGCCGCACAGGCACAGGGAACCCAGCGCCTGCAGCAGGTCCGGATCATTGGGGCGGGCCTGCAGCCAGCGTTCGGCGGTTTCAAGGCGCGGACGGATCTCGTCGCCGCCGCAGCGCGCGTAGGCCTGCAGCAGCGCGGGCGCAAAGTCGATTTCAATGGCGTCTTCGAGCACCTTGCGGGTGCGGGCTTCTTCACCATCGGCATCGAACACCGCGGCAGCCGCCAAGGCCACTTCGGGCAAGGTGCGCTCGTCGGCCTTCAGGTCCTTCCAGACGGCGCGGCGCGTGACCATGTCGGAGGCTGTCAGCAGACCCGCCGCCGCGGTTGCGATCATGCGAGCGCTGGCCGCCGGGTGGAGGGCATTGCGTTTGGACAAGGTGCGCGCCAGCTTGAGCACGTCGGCCCAGTGGCCGAGATCCCGATGCGCGCGCAGCTCGAGCCGCAGCGAATGCATGTGCCGCGGACCGTTTTCGTGCAGCTGCGACAGCAGCGCCAGAGCATCGGCCGGGCGATGCTGGTCAAGCAGCATGTCGGCTTCGACAATCATGGTGGCCGGCTTGAGCGCAGGGTCGGCCGCGGCGGCGTCACGCGCGCGCACCAGCAAGGCATCGCGGCGGACATATTCCTGCATCGCATGCGCGGCGCGCGCGGCCGACAGCAGCGCCAGCACCTTGCGCGACGCGACGTCGGTCTGGTCGGCCACGTTGCCCATGTCGGCTTCGGCACGGGCATAGCGGCCTTCCAGCAGACCGATCCAGCCGCGTTCCAGCAATTGCTGTTGCTGCGCCAGGGCACGGCGTTCGCGCCATTCACGCACACGCGTCGGCAGGCCCAGCGTCCATGCCACGGTGCGCAGCGCCACATGCAGGGCAATGAACGTAATCAGCAGCAGCAAGGCCGCCAGGCTGGCCGACAGTTCGACACGATACGGTGGCAACAGCAGCGCGACGTTGCCCGAGTGATAGCGCACACCTACCGCCAGGCCGACCGCAGCAACCAATAAAAGCAGAGTCCAGATCCAGGAGCGCATGACTTACCTCTGGCGTGCGGCGGGCACCGCGCTGCGAGGCAGGACCGAGCGTACCGCGGCCAGGCTGTCGTTGATGCCAGGAAGCTGGATCGAGATCTCGGTGTCCTTGATCTGCGTCAGCAGGGCCTGGGCGCTGCGGGTGGCAGGCGCTTCAACGTCGAAGTAGACCGGAATGGCAGCCGAGATGGCGGCCAGGTCGGCATCCCACGCATGTTCCTGGCGCGACAACAGCGCCTGGCGGGCATTGAGGAGCCGCAGCTTCAGGTTTTCGCGCAGCAGCGCGCCCTGTTCCGGCGACACCAGCAAGGCGTCGGGCCGGTCCACGCGCTGGATGCGGATCAGGTCACGCATATCGTTCAGGAAGCCATCACGCAGCGAGGGCCACCAAGCGAGCCAGTCGTTCCACCAGCGGCCATCATCCACCGGGGCGACGGCGGGCGTCGTCTCCACGGGTGGCTGCGTGGCGCCGCGGCGACGGGCCGGCTCCACGCTGGCCAGCAGCGGAAGCTTGTCGAACAGGGTGACCAGTTGATCGATCTTCACGACCAGGCCGGACACGTCGACCGAGGGCAGCGCGCGCAGGCGTTCCAGGTCTTGGGCGATGGCGCGGCGCACGGGCGTGAATTGCGGGCGGTCGGCACGGGCCAGGCGCGCATCGGCCACCTGCATGGCGGCAATCGAGTTGGGCACATTGCCCGCAAGTTGAAGCTGTTGCGACGCGATCGACAGGGCCTGTTCAACCTCGATCAGCGTCCATTCATCTTCACCGCGTGACAGTTCCTGATAGAGCTGTTCCAACGCAGCCTGCTGGCTTTGGGATTCCAGGATCTTGGATTCGAGCACGGCCAGCTTGTCAGCGTTGCCCTGGCTGGTGGACAGCGACTGACGCGCGCGCGCTTGCGCGTCGCGGGCAGTGGCATCGATGGCCGCATACCGGGTCGCGGACTCGCGGCCGATGGCTTCGACCAGACGCTGCTGGCGCCACAAGGCGGCGGCCAGCACCAGGATGACGATCAGCGCGAAGACCAAGCCTGTGGTGACCCACGGAAACGGCTGGCCACGGCGCTTCGGCGCACGGCCGGCGGTTCGGTCGGACGCCGGGCGCGAGTCGGGCGCGGCAGCGGTCGGCGGGCGGATGTCATTCTCGGATGCAGTCATGGCGTCGATTCTATCGCGGCAAAGATGTCATCATCGCGCGGCGATGATATTTGTAACAAGGGCTCTCCAGCAGCCGGGGTACAGGTTGCCGGCACAGTGCGGCTGTGGACATCCCCCACGTGGCTGGCGATGCGCGGATGCGTTGCTATGAGGCGACAGCCTGCGTACCAATCGAGCAGGCCGGCGTGCTGGATCGCGGTCCGCATCGCATCGGCACCCTCCTTGCTCGTGATCAGGATCACGGCGGCGCGGCCTGCGGCGGCCCAATTGCGCAGCGTCGCGGCAGCTGCGTTTGGCCACGGCGCGGGCTCACGCCGATAAGCGCTGTGGATCGTGACCGTGACGCCGGCGTCGCGCAGACGGGCGGCCAGCCAATCGCGGCCCCGGCCTTCCGGACCGCTGCCGCCACGCACGATCAAGGCGCTACGGGGCATGGGATCGAGCGCCGCCAGTTCGGTCCACAAGGATTCGGAATCGAAGGTGGCCGCGGCGGGCGACGGCTGGATCACCGAGGGTGCGTCGCCGAACGCCGGGTGATTGCGCAACGCCGCGCTGCTGGACGGGCCGACGGTGGCGGCCGCGACCTTGACCGGCCAGGGAAGCGATGCCCCCGAGGCAGCATCCTGACGCGTATCCAGATAGAAGCGCACCGCGTTGCCGCTGACGAACACCACCAGATCAAACGCGGCGGGGTCGGGCGCGGGACCCGGCAATGGCGTCAGTCTCAAAGACGGAAGTTCAAGGACCTCGCGACCGGCGGTGCGCAGGCGGGCGGCCAATGCGGCGTTCTGTCCAGCCGGGCGGGTCAGTACCACCGGCAGCCTGGCAGGCCCCTGGAAAGCCGCTTCCGCTTCGATCGGCACGGCCCGCTGGGCTACACGATCGACAGCGGCTTCTGCCGACACCAGGCGCGCCAGGTTCGCCGCCGCAGCTTCGCGCCCGTCACTCGCCATGGGGGTCCGGTGCGTCGGGGGCGTTCAGCGCCGCCAGGATCTCGGCAGCGCCGCCCGCGAGCAGTTCATCGGCCACCGCCTGGCCCAGTGTTTCGGCGTCGTCCATGCGGCCCTGACGGGCCACGCGGATCACGCGCGACCCATCAGGCAGGGCCACGAGCGCGCGCAGCGCCAGACCGCCGTCCAGATCCGCCTGCGCAAAGGCGGCCAGAGGCACCTGACACGATCCGCCCAGCGCGCGCGACACGGCGCGTTCGGCAATGGCTTCGGCCGTGGCGGCCGTGTCGGACAGCGGCGCGAACAGCGCCTGCAGGTCGCTGCGATCGGCACGGATCTCAATGCCCAGCGCGCCCTGCCCGGCCGACGGCAGGCTGTCTTCCGGTTCGAGCAGGCAGCGGATGCGCGCACCCAGGCCAAGGCGGCTCAGACCTGCCGCCGCCAGCACGATCGCGTCGTAATTGCCGCGATCCAGCTTGGCCAGCCGCGTGTCCAGGTTGCCGCGCAAGGGCTGCACGTTCAGATGCGGAAAGCGTGCACGGATCTGCGATTCGCGTCGCAGGCTGGAGGTGCCGACAACGGCGCCCGGCGGCATCTCGGCCAGGTTGGCATAGGTGTTCGACACCAGCGCGTCGCGGGGGTCTTCACGCGACAGAATGGTGCTCAGGTGAAAGCCGTCGGCCATGTCGACCGGCACGTCTTTCAATGAATGCACGGCCAGGTCGGCACGGCCATCCATCAATGCGTTTTCCAGTTCCTTCACGAACAGGCCCTTGCCGCCCACCTTGGACAGCGTGCGATCCAGGATCTGGTCGCCGCGCGTCGTCATGCCCAGCAGCTCGACCGACATCCGGGGATAGAGCGCCCGCAATTTCGCCTGCACATGTTCCGCCTGCCAGAGGGCCAGGCGGCTTTCGCGCGTCGCGATGATCAAACGGTCTTGGGTCAAGGTGGGTCTCTTGGAAGCGTGAAGGCGGGGGTCGTCGATTATAAGAGACATCGCCGGCACGCCGCTTTCGGAAACGCCGCCGTCGAGGCGCGGTAAGCTTAGTCCGCGCAACTACCAAGGAGTCCCTTCCCTATTTCGAGCCGCACCCGCTTTCCTGTCAACGCCTTCCAACCATAACCAGAAGCCAAGACCTGATGACGACTGCCAGCGCCGCCCCCGACCTTCCTTTCCGCAACGATATCCGCCTGCTCGGCCGCCTGCTTGGCGACGTGATTCGCGCCAGCGAAGGCGAGCATGTCTTCGACACTATCGAGACCGTCCGCCGCAACGCCGTGAAATTTCGCCGCGATGGCGACGAAGGCGATGGGAAAGCACTCGAAAAGCGGCTCAAGCAGCTGTCGCCCGATGACACGAATTCCGTTGTGCGCGCCTTCAGCTACTTCCTGCATCTGGCCAACATTGCCGAAGACCGCGACCAGAACCGGCAGCGGCGCGCGCAGTGGCTCGAAGGCGATACCCCCACACGCGGCACGCTGCGTGATGCGGTGGCTGGACTGAAATCACGCGGCGTGACGCCCGCCAGGATCCGGCAGGCCCTGCACCAGGCGGTCATGTCGCCGGTGCTGACGGCGCATCCGACCGAAGTGCAGCGCAAGAGCACGCTGGACGTGCATCGCGAGATTGCCCGTCTGCTGCAGGATCGCGACGCGCCGCACACACCTGACGAAGCGTTCGAAAAGTCGCTGGAACTGCTGGGCCGGATCGACACGCTGTGGCAGACACGCATGTTGCGCTATACCAAGCTGACGGTGGCGGACGAGATCGAGAACGCGCTGTCGTACTACCGCAGCACGTTCCTGACGGTGATCCCGCAAATCTACGCGCACCTGTCGCGTTTGTTGGGGCGTGAAGCCACCGACCCGTTTGCCCCCCTGCCGCCGCCCATGACGCCCTTCCTGACCATGGGCAGCTGGATCGGCGGCGACCGGGACGGCAATCCGAACGTGGACGCCAACACGCTGCAGCTGGCCCTGCTGCGCCAGACCGCCACCGCCGTCGAGTTCTACCTGGACGAGACCCATGCGCTGGGCGCCGAGCTGTCGATGACGACGCTGCTGACGCCCGCGTCCGAAGCCTTGCTGGAACTGGCCGAATCCAGCGGCGACATGTCGAGCCATCGTGCGGACGAGCCGTATCGCCGCGCCCTGGTCGGCATCTACGCCCGCATCGGCGCGACCGGCAAGAAGCTGACGGGCCGCGACCTGGCCCGCCGCGCCGCGCCTCCGGCCGAACCCTATGGCAGCCCGGATGAATTGGCCGCCGACCTGACCGTGATCGCCGATTCGCTGGTCGAGCACCACGCAGCGCCGATTGCCCGCCTGCGCCTGGCAGCGCTGCGCCAGGCGGTGTCGGTGTTCGGCTTCCATCTGGCCACCATCGACCTGCGGCAGAGTTCGGACGTGCATGAACGCACGCTGGCCGAACTGTTCGCGCGGGCCGGCGTCAAGGCTGACTACGCGGCGCTGACTGAAGACGAACGGGTCGCACTGCTGCGCGACGAACTGACCCAGGCCCGGCCGCTGGTATCACCGTGGATGACCTACAGCGAAGAGACCCAGCGCGAACTGAACATTTTCCGCGCAGCTGCCAAGGCACGCGCCGATTACGGTCCGCAGGCCATGCAGCACGCCATCGTGTCGCACACCGAGACCGTCAGCGACCTGCTCGAAGTGCTGGTGCTGCAAAAGGAAACAGGCTTGATCGCCCCGGGCGCCGACCCGACCGGCAAGCGGCCGCCTGATGTGGGTGAGGGGCTGATCGTGGTGCCGCTGTTCGAGACCATTCCCGACCTGGTCAACGGCCCCGGCATCATGTCGCGTTACCTGGACCTTCCGGAAGTGCGCGCCCGCGTCAAACACGCGCAATACGGCGTGCAGGAAGTCATGCTGGGCTACTCCGACAGCAACAAGGACGGCGGCTTCCTGACGTCCAACTGGTCGCTGTATGAAGCCGAGCGCGCGCTGGTGGATGTGTTCAGCCAGCGCAAGGTGCGCCTGCGCCTGTTCCATGGCCGCGGCGGCACCGTGGGCCGGGGCGGTGGTTCCAGCTTCGACGCCATCCTGGCGCAGCCGCCCGGGACCGTGGCCGGCCAGATTCGCCTGACCGAACAGGGCGAGGTGATCCAGAGCAAGTACAAGGACGCCGACATCGGCCGCTGGCATCTGGAACTGCTGACGGCGGCGACGCTGGAAGCCAGCCTGGTCGACCCCGCGGAAGCCAAGCAGGCCGAAGACAAGCTGTTCGCCGAATTCGGCCCGACCATGCAGTTCCTGTCGGACACGGCCATGCGCACCTACCGCGCGCTGGTGTACGAAACCCCGGGCTTTGCGGACTATTTCTTTGCCGCCACGCCGCTATCCGAAATTTCGGAGCTGAACATCGGCTCGCGTCCGGCCGCGCGCAAGTCCACCGGCCGCATCGAAGATCTGCGCGCGATCCCCTGGGGCTTTTCGTGGGGACAATGCCGCCTGCTGTTGCCGGGCTGGTATGGGGTGGGTTCGGCCATCGAAGCCTATCTGCGCGGCGGACCCGACTCGGGCGCCGAAGGCAAGCGCAGCGATCGCCTGCGTCACCTGCGCGACATGTCGCAGCGCTGGCCTTTCTTCAAGACACTGCTGTCGAACATGGAAATGGTGCTGGCCAAGACCGACCTGGCGATTGCGTCACGCTACGCCCTGCTGGTCGAGGACCGGGCCCTGCGCAACCGCATCTTTGGCGCGATGCGCGACGAACTGGAACGCACGATTGCGGCGCTCAAGCTGATCACCGGCCAGCGGCAGTTGCTGGCTGACAATCCGGCGCTGGCGCGTTCGCTGCGCGATCGGATCGCCTACATCGATCCGCTCAATCACTTGCAGATCGAGCTGATCCGCCGGTATCGAAGCGCGCAGCGCGAGGCCGCGGGCAAGGCCAGCAAGAAAGCGGCTGGCAGCAAGTCCGGGAGCGGCAAGGGCGGCAAGGCCAAGGATGTGGCGGCGCCCGATGAACGAACCCAGCGTGGCATCCACCTGACGATCAACGGGATTGCGGCGGGACTGCGCAACACCGGCTGATCCGGTGGCGGGCCTGCCCGCGCGTCGTTGAAGAAAAAAAGGAGCCTGCGGGCTCCTTTTTTCATGGCCGCCGCCCGGTCAGGGCGACATGCCGGGTGTCACCGCAGATAGTGCGCCGCCACGGCGACGACCGCGCCGATCACGCCGATCAGCAGCAGCATCTGCATCAGAGACATTCCCGTTTGAAGCTTTTTCATGACGAACCCTTGATCTGGCAGACCAGCCTGCCACACCGCGCATGATAGCCGAGGCGTTGAAACGACAACGCCCCGCAGGGCGGGGCGTGTCGTCGATCCGGCACCCTCTCCCCGGAGAGAGGGTCACTGCATCGTTTGCTTAGACCGCGTGCGGCGTGGTCGTCGTCTTCTTGCGCTTGGCAATCGCCAGGCCCACGACAACAACGATCAGCGCACCCAGGACTTCGGCTGCGTAGGTCAGTTCCGTACGGTAGTTGGCCAGTTGCGTCGGAGCGATCAGGTAACGCTCGGTCGCGACGTCGGTGACCAGCATGCCGCCGGCGATCCAGCCCAGCAGTGCGCCGCCCAGGATGATGACGACCGGGAAACGGTCGATCAGCTTCAGGACGATCGTGCTGCCCCAGACGATGATCGGCACGCTGACCAGCAGACCGAAGATCACCAGACCCAGCTGATGGGCTTCGTCGGCACGCTGCGCGGCGGCCGCGATGGCGATGACGTTGTCCAGGCTCATCACGAAGTCGGCGATGATGATGGTCTTGATGGCCGACACCAGGGTCGAGCCGCCTTCGACGTTGTGCGCATCATCTTCAGGAATCAGCAGCTTGATGCCGATCCAGAACAGCAGCAGACCGCCCACGACCTTCAGGAACGGAATACCCAGCATCGTCACCGCGAACGCGATCAGGATCACGCGCAGGATGATGGCGCCGGCGGTACCCCAGAGAATGCCCTGCATGCGGGTCTTCTGGGGGAGGTTGCGACAAGCCAACGCGATCACGACCGCGTTGTCCCCACCGAGCAGAATGTCGATGAGGATGATTTGAAAGACGGAGCTCCAATTGAGCGTCTGGAAGAACTCAAGCACGTGCGATCCCCTAGCAGGTGGTAAGTGGGGGCGGACCCCATTTATGGTGTGGACGGACGACCCGATGCCTCTTCGTCCCGACCCTGCTGTTCGCGCCCGCACGCTTGCGACAAGGTTGATGGGAAAAAGAAATGCCGGCCCGATATTCTGCATCAGGCCGGCAAGGTCTCACATCAGGCTTTTACATAAAGAGAAAAACCCGAGAATTACGCCGTCACGGCGCCTTTCTCGTGGCGCGATTTCATGTACTTGCCAATGGCAAGCACAATCACCGCACCGATAATGCCGCACGCGATTTCCGCACCATGATGGCTCACGCCGATGGTGGCTTCGATCGAATCGGTATAGGTGTGGTACAGCGCCGGGTCGTTGACGAACAGTTCGCCAGCGATGAAGCCCAGCAACGCCGCGCCTGCCCAGACGATGAGCGGGAAACGCTCGATCACCTTGAGCAGCAGCGTGCTGCCGAAAATCACCAACGGAATGCTGACAGCCAGGCCGAGCACGAGCAATGTCGTATTGCCCATTGCCGCGGCAGCCACCGCAATCACGTTGTCCAGGCTCATGACCAGATCAGCGATAAGAATGGTTCGGATTGCAGCGAGCATCGTGCCCTTGACCGCGTGACCACCGTCGTCTTCGTTTTCGGGCACCAGCAAAGTGATACCCACGTACAACAGGAGGATGGAGCCGATAAGCTTCAACCAAGGCAACTGCAACAACTGCGCAGCCACCAGCGTCAACACGATCCGCATGACGATCGCTGCCGCCGAGCCAATGACAATGGCTTTCTTCTGTTGATGCTCAGGCAGCGAACGCGCCGCCAGAGCGATAACCACCGCGTTGTCCCCCGACAACAGGATGTTTACCCAAACGATCTGGAGCAATGCCAGAAAAAACGCTGTAGATCCGAATTCCACGCTTGTATCTCCTCTCCGACGGTGCGCGCGTAGCGCACCGTCACCCGTGTGTTACATGACGGACTTGAGAAGCTTGGCCATTTCAGACGGATTCTTGGTCGTCTTGATGCCGCACGCTTCCATGATTTCCAGTTTGGCCTGGGCCGTGTCGGCGCCGCCCGAGATCAACGCGCCTGCGTGACCCATGCGCTTGCCGGCAGGCGCCGTGACACCCGCGATGAAGCCAACCACCGGCTTCTTCATGTTGTCCTTCGCCCATTCCGCGGCGTTGACTTCATCCGGACCACCGATTTCGCCGATCATGATGACGGCGTCGGTATCTGGATCGTCATTGAACATCTTGAGGATGTCGATGTGCTTCAGGCCGTTGATCGGATCGCCACCGATACCGACGGCGCTGGATTGACCCAGACCCAGTTCGGTAACCTGCGCGACCGCTTCGTACGTCAGCGTGCCGGAGCGGCTGACGATGCCGATGCGGCCCTTGCGGTGGATATGACCCGGCATGATGCCGATCTTGATTTCGTCCGGCGTGATCAGGCCCGGGCAGTTGGGTCCGAGCAGCAGCGTGCGCTTGTTTTCGGCGCGCATACGGTTGCGCACTTCCAGCATGTCACGCACCGGAATGCCTTCGGTGATGCAGATGACCAGATCCAGGTCGGCCTCGACGGCTTCCCAGATCGCGGCGGCTGCGCCTGCCGGCGGCACGTAGATCACCGACACGTTGGCGCCGGTGGCGGCCTTCGCTTCGGTGGCGTTGGCGAAAATCGGAATGCCTTCGAAGTCTTCGCCGGCTTTCTTGGGGTTCACGCCTGCCACGAACGCGTTGCGTCCGTTGGCGTATTCGCGGCACATACGCGTGTGGAATTGACCGGTCTTGCCGGTAATCCCTTGCGTGATGACCTTGGTATCTTTGTTGATCAGAATCGACATGAAAAGTCCTTGTGTCCTAAGAGCGCGGCGGTTACTTGGCGGCGGCTACGACAGCGGTGGCCGCTTCGGCCATCGTGTCGGCGCTGATGATGGGCAGACCGGAATCGGCCAGCATCTTCTTGCCGAGTTCCTCGTTGGTGCCCTTCATGCGAACCACCAGCGGCACGCTCAGGCTCACGGCCTTGCACGCGGCGATCACGCCTTCGGCAATGACGTCGCAGCGCATGATGCCGCCGAAGATGTTGACCAGAATGGCCTTCAGTTCCGGGTTCTTGAGCATGATCTTGAACGCTTCGGTCACCTTCTCGGCCGTGGCGCCACCGCCGACGTCGAGGAAGTTGGCCGGCTCGCCGCCGAACAGCTTGATGGTGTCCATCGTGGCCATGGCCAGACCGGCGCCGTTCACCAGGCAGCCGATGTTGCCATCGAGCTGGATGTAGGCGAGGTCGAACTTGCTGGCTTCGACTTCAGCTGGATCTTCTTCGTCCAGGTCGCGGTAGGCCACGATCTCCGGATGACGGAACAGCGAGTTCGAATCGAAGTTGAACTTGGCGTCGAGGGCGATCACGTCACCGTTGCCGGTCACGATCAGCGGGTTGATTTCGGCCAGGTCGGCGTCGGTTTCCACGTAGGTGGTGTACAGACCCTTGAACTGGACGACAGCCTTGTCGATCGAGCCTTCCGGCACGCCGATGTCGCGGGCCAGCTTGGCTGCGTCGGCATCGGTCAGGCCGGTTGCGGGATCGACGAAGACTTTCAGGATCTTCTCGGGAGTGGCGTGCGCCACTTCTTCGATGTCCATGCCGCCTTCGCTGGAGGCCATGACGCAGACGCGCTGCGAAGCGCGGTCGGTCACGACGCTGACATACAGTTCCTGCTTGATGTCGGCGCCTTCTTCGATCATCAGGCGCTTGACCTTCTGACCTGCAGGACCGGTCTGGTGCGTGACCAGTTGCATGCCCATGATCTCGCCAGAGATCTTGCGCACTTCGTCAAGGGAGCGCGCGAGCTTGACGCCACCGCCCTTGCCACGCCCACCGGCGTGAATCTGGGCCTTCACGACCCACACGGGGCCACCCAGTTTTTCGGCCGCGGTGACGGCTTCGTCGACCGTGAACACGGGGATGCCGCGCGGAACGGTGACGCCAAATTTCTTCAGAAGCTCTTTGCCCTGATACTCGTGGATTTTCATGCGGAGCCTTCGCTGTCAGGGAGACGTTGAATGATCGGTTGAAAGGATGACGGACATCACGTCGTGCCGACTGCGCACGCGCGGACGTCCGATGCAGGTACTAGGTAAAGCATGGAATGACTCGCCGGTCAGGCATGGCCGGAACGACATACCGGCCACGGCGCTCACACTTCGGGCGCATACGCAAACGCTCCTGCGCGCAAATGGAGCAGGAGCGTTCGGACGTTCGAGACTGCAGATTCAGCAAATAAAGGCATGCGTTACAACTACCCGGTTGGTTGCCGACCGTACGCGCTGACCACAGGGAGAACCCTGGTTGCGGTGCCGGAGCAACAAAACCGTTGAAGTATAGCGCAGGCTCAAGACAGGCAGGTTATCAGGCCACGGACCGCAAAAGCCGCGCTGCATCGACCATTTTCGCCAGTGCAGCCTCGGTTTCCGGCCATCCGCGGGTCTTGAGTCCGCAGTCAGGGTTTACCCATAGACGCTCGCGCGGAAGGCGCTTTGCGGCCTTTTCCATCAGCTGAACCATCCAGTCCACATCCGGCACATTCGGCGAGTGTATGTCGTACACCCCAGGGCCGATATCGTTCGGATAGCTGAAATCTTCGAAGGCCTTGAGCAGCTCCATGTTCGACCGCGAGGTTTCGATGGTGATCACGTCGGCATCCATGGCCGCGATCGCCTCGATGATGTCGTTGAATTCCGAATAGCACATATGGGTATGGATCTGTGTGGTGTCGCCGACGCCTGCCGTGCTCAGGCGGAAGCAGTCCACCGCCCAGTGCAGGTAGCCGGCCCACTGCGAGCGGCGCAGCGGCAGTCCTTCGCGGAACGCGGGTTCGTCGATCTGGATCACGCGGATGCCGGCGGCTTCCAGGTCCAGCACCTCGTCGCGCAGCGCCAGCGCCAGTTGTTCGCAGGTCTGCCTGCGCGGCTGGTCGTCCCGCACGAAGGACCATTGCAGGATCGTGACCGGACCGGTCAGCATGCCCTTGACCGGCTTGTCCGTCAGGGACTGTGCGTAGGTGGTCCAGCCCACGGTCATGGCCGCGGGGCGCGACACGTCGCCAAAGATCACCGGCGGCTTCACGCAGCGGGACCCATAGCTCTGCACCCAGCCGTTCTGCGTGAACGCAAAGCCCGCCAGCAGTTCGCCAAAGTATTCGACCATGTCGTTGCGCTCGGCTTCGCCATGCACCAGCACATCCAGGCCGATGCGTTCCTGGAAAGCGATGCTGCCCGCGATTTCCTTGCGGATGGCGGCTTCGTACACCGCATCGCCGATCGCGCCTTCCTTCCAGTCCCGCCGCAGGCCGCGAATGTCCTTGGTCTGCGGGAAGGAACCGATGGTGGTGGTCGGAAAGGCCGGCAGCTTGAGCCAGGCTTGTTGCGAGGCAATGCGATCGGCAAACGGGGCGCGGGCACGGTCGATGGCAAGGGCGTCGGCCAGCCGGGCCTGCAACGCGCGGTTGTGAATGCGCGGGGATGCCCGTCGGGCCTGGCAGGCCGCGCGTTGCGTGGCCCAGGCGGTGGCGGTCTGGTCCGCCGCGAATGGCGTTGGCAATGCCGTTGCTGGTTGCGTGAGCGCATTGCCCAGCAAGGCCAGTTCTTCCAGCTTCTGGTGGGCAAAGCTGAGCCAGCTGCGCAGTTCGTCGTCCAGCTGCTGTTCGGCGGCCAGATCAACCGGCACGTGCAGCAACGAGCATGACGGGGCCAGCCACAGACGATCGCCCAATGCATGGGCCACCGGGGCCAGACGGTCCCGCGCGGCATCCAGGTCAGTGCGCCAGATATTGCGGCCGTCGATGATTCCGGCCGACAGCATCTGATCGGCGCGCAGGGCGGCCACGACCGGGGCAAGCTGCTCGGGGGCCCGGACCAGATCGACATGCAGGCCGGCCACCGGCAGTGCAAGGGCCGTCTCCAGGTTGTCGTCGAGCGCACCAAAGTACGTGGCCAGCAGCAATTTGACAGGCGCGGCTGCGGTCAGCGTGGCGTACACCGAGGCAAACGCCTCGCGCCATGCTGGCGGCAGGTCCAGGACCAGAATCGGTTCGTCGATCTGCACCCATTCCACGCCCTGCCCGGCCAGCCGCGCCAGCACTGCTTCGTACACGGGCAGCAGATTGGCCAGCAGATCCAGCTTGGTCGTGTCATCGGCGCCGGTGTAGGCCTCGCCCTTGGCCAGCCACAGCCAGGTCAGCGGACCGGGAATGACAGGCTTGGCGTTCACGCCCAGGTTGCGGGCTTCGGCCACCTGGTCGAACAGGCTGTCGCGCGCGATACGGAAGGTCTGGCCGGGCCAGATCTCAGGCACCAGGTAGTGGTAGTTGGTATCGAACCACTTGGTCATTTCGCATGCCGCAGCGGGGGTGCCGGTGGGAGCCCGGCCACGCGCCATGCGAAACAAGGTGTCGAGTTCGACCGGCTGGTCGGCCGGCTGCCCAAAGCGTGGCGGCACGGCGCCCAGGGTGCAGGTCCATTCCAGCACGTGGTCGTACCAGGCAAAGTCGCCTGCCGGCACGTGCGTCGCGCCGGCCTCGGCCTGGATTGCCCAGTGACGGGCGCGCAGCTCACGGCCGGTCGCCTCCAGTTCCTCACGGTCGGCTGTGCCGGCCCAATACCGTTCAAGGGCGTGCTTGAGTTCGCGGCGTACGCCGATGCGGGGAAAACCAAGGGTGTGAAGCTGGGGCATGACAGATCCTGATGACGACGTGGGCAGCAGCCCGTGTGCGGCAAGGACCGCGGCACGAGCACCATGCCCGGCATTCTCCCGACATCCGGTGTTGAGTCAAAATCAACTTTCACATAGGCAGTATTAGAAATATTCAAGTCACGGGGATTTTCGGTTAGCATGCCCGCATGATTGATATTCGCCACCTTGAAACGCTGACCGCCATCCGTGAAGGCGGCAGCATGGTCGAAGCGTCCGAACGCCTGCACGTGACGCAGTCGGCGCTGTCCCACCAACTGCGTGAACTGGAAGACCGGCTGGGCACCCAGTTGCTCAACCGGCGGACACGTCCGCTACGCTTCACCACCGCCGGGCTGCGGATGCTGGCCCTGGCCGATGATGTCCTGCCGCGCATGCGCACCGCCGAGCGCGAACTGAAGCGCCTGGCCGCCGGCCGGACGGGCCGGCTGCACATGGCCATCGAATGCCATTCGTGCTTTCAATGGTTGATGCCCACGCTGGATGTGTTTCGCGAGCAATGGCCCGACGTCGTGCTGGACCTGTCCGCCGCGTTCTCGTTTGCGCCCTTGCCTGCGCTGACGCGGGGTGACCTCGACCTGGTCATCACGTCCGACCCCATCCGGTCCGAATCGATCAGCTACGTGCCCCTGTTCCGCTACGAGCTGGTCCTGGCCGTGTCACGCAAAAGTCCGCTGGCCGACGCCAAATTCGTCACCCCGGCCCAGGTTGCCGAACAGACCCTGATCACCTACCCCGTCGACCGCGACCGCCTCGACATCTACACCGCCTTTCTGGACCCCGCCGACGTCGAACCCGCAGAAACGCGTACCGCCGAACTGACGCCCATGATCGTGCAACTGGTGGCGAGCGGCCGAGGCGTCACCGCCATCCCGAACTGGGCGCTGACGGAATATCTGGATCTGGGACTGGTGCACAGTTGCCGGCTGGGGGACACAGGTGTGTGGCGCACCTTGTATGCCGGTGTGCGGATCGAAGACGAGCAGGCGCCGTATATCCAGGACTTCCTGGCCGTGGCCAAGGAACTGAGCTTCAAGAACTTGCTGGGAATCAAGGCGCCAAAGAGTTGAGATCCGGCCTAAAACGTCACTCGTCGTCGAACGCGTCGCCTGCGCCGGCCAGCACGCGCTTGATCACGTCGTAGGAAAAGCCGCGCGACATCAGAAAGCGCGTCTGTTTGGCGCGGGCGTTGGCGTCGGCTGGCGGCGTGCCGTAGCGGCGTTCCCAGACGTCGCGCGCGCGATCCAGTTCGGTCGCTTGCAGCGATTCCTTGACCTCGGCGATCTGGTCCGGATCGACGCCGTGCTGGCGCAGTTCCTGCACCACGCGTGACATGCCGCGGCCCGGCGCGCGCCGATGGACCAGGCTTTGGGTAAAACGCTCGGCCGATAACCACCCTTCTTTTTTCAAGCTGGCAATGACCGGGTCGATCTGGGCCGGGTCTTCGGCGTGGCGGGCCAGCTTGCGGCGCATTTCCTGTTCGCTGTGTTCGCGCCGTGACAACAGGTCGACCGCACGCGCCTTCAGGGACGGACCCTTTTTCTTGGCGGGTTGGACAGTCTGGGGACTGCCTGGCGGCGGCACATTGGAACCGGGCGCAACAAACGGTTCGTCATCGTCGTCTTCGAGGTCGAAGGCGTCGGCGTCGAAGGTGTCTTCGATGTCGGCGACGAAACCGATCTTGCCGGTCATGGGCGCGGCGGGCACGGTGGGCGTTGAAGCACCGGGCGGTCCACCGGCGGATCCAGCAGCGGATTTACCCGCTGATCCGGCAGGCGATCCAGCAGCCCCTCCACCAGCCGCGCCGCCGGCCGAGGCCCCGGACTCAAGCAGGGACGAAGCACGCACGACCGGCACGGTGCTGAAGCTGTCGACCTCATCTTGCACGGCGGGTACGGCTGGTACAGCCTGCCCTGATCCAGCGGCTTGCGCCGCTTGCGCTGGCGCAGCCACGGGCCTGGCAACCGGCGCGTATCGGCTGGACGACCGCGTATAGCCGTCTTCATCGACGACAGGCGCGGGCGCAAAGCCGCCGCGACGTGCCTTGGCCGGCTTGCCCAACGACTTGCCCGCGGCCCGCGCGTCGGACGAACGGGTGTATTCAGAGGTAGAAGCGGAGGAGGAAGAGGAAGCAGAAGACAGCGACGATCCGCCGCCGGATCGAAAGCTGGATTTGGCGCCTGACCCAAAGCTGCTGCCTCGTGACTTGCGCGCCGCCCGCTCGTCGGACGACCGCGAGAAGGAATCCTGCTGTGCTTCGGCTCGTTTTGCCCGCTCGGTGGACGTGCGGGAATATTCGCCGTCTACCTCGTCTTCGGAAGCCGAGGCGACGGGAACGGCCAGCACAGACGGTACAACGGCCGACCTTGCCCCAACCGGAGCAGAGTCAGCCGTGGTGCCTGACGCAAGGTCAGGGGAAGCCGCAGCCGCAGCGTCAACTGACGCGGCAGGCCCGGCGCCAGAAGCAGCGCCCGCGGCAGTTTCAACCGCCTGCCGCCGTGGCGGCACGCGTTTGACGGGGCGGCTGTCTTCAGCCGTATCCCCATCGCCGCCGGCCCGGCCGCCCTTGGCTCGCCCGCCAGGGCGGCCGAAGCTGGAGCGGCCGTTGCCGAAACGATTACTCGTCGTCACCGCCGGCCGCGGCCGTAGCCGGCGCAGGAGCGGCCACGCCCTCGGCAAGGGCCGCAACGCCCAGGCCTTCACGCACGCGGTTCTCGATTTCGCGCGCCAGTGCGGGACGCTCTTTCAGGAACTCGCGGGCATTGTCCTTGCCCTGGCCGATACGTTCGCCGTTATAGCTGAACCACGAACCCGACTTTTCAACGATGTTGGCGGCGACGCCCAGATCGATGATTTCACCTTCGCGCGAGATGCCGGCACCGTACATGATGTCGAATTCGGCGCTCTTGAACGGAGGCGCGATCTTGTTCTTGACGACCTTGACGCGGGTTTCGTTACCGACCACCTCGTCGCCCTTCTTGATCGAGCCGGTACGACGGATGTCGAGACGGACCGAGGCGTAGAACTTGAGCGCGTTACCGCCGGTGGTGGTTTCGGGGTTGCCGAACATGACACCGATCTTCATCCGGATCTGGTTGATGAAGATGACCATGCAGTTGGTCCGCTTGATCGAGGCGGTCAGCTTGCGCAGCGCCTGACTCATGAGACGGGCCTGCAGGCCTGGCAGCGAGTCGCCCATTTCGCCTTCGATTTCGGCCTTGGGCACCAGCGCCGCGACCGAGTCGATGACGATCAGGTCGACCGAACCCGAGCGCACCAGGGCGTCGGTGATTTCAAGCGCCTGTTCACCCGTGTCGGGCTGCGAGATCAGCAGGTCGGTGAGGTTCACGCCCAGCTTGGACGCGTATTGCACGTCGAGCGCGTGTTCCGCGTCGATGAATGCGCACGTGCCGCCCAGCTTCTGCATTTCAGCCACGACTTGCAGCGTGAGCGTGGTCTTGCCCGACGATTCCGGACCGTAGATCTCGACCACCCGCCCCCGTGGCAAGCCACCGACGCCAAGTGCGATATCCAACCCGAGCGAACCGGTGGAGACGATCTGGATGTCGTGCTCGACCTGGTTGTCGCCGTAGCGCATGACCGAGCCTTTGCCGAACTGCTTGTCGATCTGCGACAAGGCAGCGGCCAGCGCCTTGCTGCGCTCGGCCTGGGCATTGGCGGCAGCGGCTGCTGCGGCTTTGGAAACTTTGGTGTCGTCCATTTTTGAGTCCCTTGTGGAATGGGCGGATTATTGCATCGCCTGATACTGTATAAAAAAACAGTATGTGACCGCAAGGTCCTTCGGACAAAAACGTCCAAAAGCATGGATTTCGCGCAACATTTGCTGCACGCGCGACCCTCTCCCCCTGCTGCGCCGGCCGGCTGCCGCGTCGTGGCGCGCATCCCGGTCGTCGTCCTCACACTGCCATGGCGGCATGGCCAGAAAGCCTTTGTACCGCCACTCAGGGAATGTGCGGCCACTGGCCGCTCACGCAAGGGGCGAAACGCAAAATAACTGTGTTTATTTACAGTATCCGCCTGACCTGCCCGGCAGGGCCGCGCCACCGATATTTTCGACATCCGATACGGGTATCTCCTGACGATCAATGCACCGTTTGACGGGTACCCGGCGCGCCGAAATCCCGCAGCGCGAGTGCTCACGCGCGCCCCGGGCCGCATTACAATCCAGGCATGCGCATCCTCATCGCCGAAGACGACAGCATCCTTGCGGATGGACTGTCCCGCTCGCTCCGCCAAAGCGGTTACGCCGTCGACGCGGTCCATGACGGCCTGTCGGCGGACTCCGCCCTGGCGGCGCAACCTTTCGACCTGCTCATCCTCGACATCGGGCTGCCCAAGCTGAACGGCACGGAAGTGCTGCGGCGGCTGCGCGCGCGCAATTCGCACATGCCGGTGCTGATCCTGACGGCGGCCGACAGCGTCGAGCAGCGCGTCAAGGGGCTGGACCTGGGCGCCGACGACTACATGGCCAAGCCCTTTGCCCTGTCGGAACTGGAAGCGCGGGTACGCGCCCTGACCCGGCGCGGTGCGGGCGGCGGTCCGGCCGTGCTCAAGCATGGCAGGCTGTCGTTCGACCAGGTCGGGCGTGTCGTGACGATCGACGACCAGATCGTTGAACTGTCGGCGCGCGAAGTCAGCCTGCTGGAAGTCCTGCTGTCGCGCAGCGGCCGCATGGTCAGCAAGAAGCAGCTGGTGGACCACCTGTGCGAGTGGGGCGAAGAAGTCAGCACCAACGCGATCGAGGTGTACGTGCACCGCCTGCGCAAGAAGCTGGAAGTCGGCGAGGTCAAGATCGCCACGGTGCGCGGTCTGGGCTATTGCCTGGAGCGCGAAGCCGGCGCATCCGCCAGCGCGCCTTGACAGGCCGCGGCGTGCTTCCCGCCGGCATCGCGCCCGCATGAACGACGATTCCGAAGGGCTGGACCCGGCCGCCGTCGCGCCTCCCGAAACCCAGGCCCGGTCCCTGTTCGGCGAGATCCTGGACTGGATGCTGGCCCCGCTGTTCCTGCTCTGGCCGATGTCGGTGGCCATCACCTACGTGGTGGCGCAGTCCATCGCGGTCGTCCCCTACGACCGGGGGCTGGCCAACAGCGTGCTGGTGCTGGCCCAACAGGTGAAAGAGGTCAACGGCCGCGCCCGGCTGACCCTGCCCGTGCCCGCACGCGAAATGCTGCGCGCCGACGAGACCGATACCGTGTTCTACCAGGCGCTGGGCACACGCGGCGAGTATCTGGGCGGCGATCGCGAACTGCCCTTGCCTCCCGGTGCAGAACGGCCCTTGCCGGGTGTCGTGCAGTACCGCGACGACACCGTGCGCGGGTTCAGCGTGCGGGTGGCCTACACCTGGGTGTCGCTGCCGACGGTGCCCGACGGCCAGCCTGCGCTGGTCCAGGTGGCCGAGACGCTCGAAAAACGATCGCAGCTGGCCAACGAGATCATCAAGGGCGTGATCATTCCGCAGTTCGTGATCCTGCCGCTGGCGGTGCTGCTGGTGTGGTTCGGGCTGTCGCGAGGCATTGCGCCGCTCAACAAGCTGCAGGCGCGGCTGCGCGCGCGGCGGCCGGATGACCTGTCGCCCATCAACGAGCGCGAAGCGCCGCAGGAAATCGCGCCGCTGGTCGCGGCCATGAACGATCTGCTGCAGCGGCTTTCGTCCAATGTGGAAGCGCAGAAGCGCTTCGTGGCTGACGCGGCCCACCAGATGAAGACCCCACTGGCCGGCATCCGTACGCAGGCCGAACTGGCGCTGCGAAACGCCAGTCCCGAAGACATGGAAGCGAGCCTGCGGCAATTGATTTCCGGCGCCGAGCGGGCCACGCGGCTGGTCAACCAGTTGCTGGCCCTGGCGCGCGCCGAAGATCCGCGCAACCCGTCGAACCTGCACAGCGACATCGACCTGCAGGCGATTGCCCAGGAACAGACCCAGAACTGGGTGCACGAGGCCATGGCGCGCGACATTGACCTGGGGCTGGAAGGTGAAGACGACCCGGTCATGATCCGCGGCAACGCCCTGCTGCTGGCCGAGCTGCTGAACAATCTGATCGACAACGCGCTGCGCTACACGCCACGTGGCGGCACGGTCACGGTCAGGGTGCGCGTCACGGCGACGCAGGCCACCCTGGAGGTCGAGGATTCGGGCCCGGGGATCCCGCAAGCGGAGCGCGAACTGGTGTTCGACCGCTTCTACCGGGTGCTCGGCACCGCCACCGATGGCAGCGGGCTCGGTCTTGCGATCGTGCGCGAAATCGCTCAACAACACGGCGCCGCCATTACGGTTACGGGAAACTCCCAACCCGGCCAGGGCGACAGCCCCGGGACCCGCATCGCCACTGCCTTCGGGCGTTCCGGGGCAAGTGCGCCTGAAATCAACTAAGAAACTACTTCAGACTTTCAGCACGCCGTAAGGAAGCTGTCAGCGCCGCGTAAGCCAGTGTTTCTAATCTGAATCAAGCCTGACAAACCATCAGGCAAGTCTGCATCCATCAACTATCACAGCAGGCATTCCGAGGAGACACCCTTCCATGAACACCACGTCCGCCAGCGCGCCCAACGCCCCGGCACGCCCCATGACGAGCGAAGAGCGAAAAGTCATCTTCGCTTCCTCCCTCGGCACCGTTTTCGAATGGTATGACTTCTACCTGTACGGCTCGCTGGCGGCGATCATCGCGCGCCAGTTCTTCTCGGGCGTCAACGAAACCGCGGCCTTCATCTTTGCGTTGATGGCCTTCGCGGCCGGCTTTGCGGTGCGGCCGTTCGGCGCGCTGGTGTTCGGCCGGCTGGGCGACCTGGTGGGCCGCAAGTACACCTTCCTGGTCACGATCCTGATCATGGGTGTGTCGACCTTCATCGTCGGTATCCTGCCGTCCTATGCGTCCATCGGGATCGCCGCGCCGATCATCCTGATCTGCCTGCGGCTGCTCCAGGGCCTGGCGCTTGGCGGCGAATACGGCGGCGCAGCGACCTATGTGGCCGAACATGCGCCGCACGGCAAGCGCGGGGCCTATACCAGCTGGATCCAGACCACGGCCACGCTGGGTCTGTTCCTGTCGCTGATCGTGATCCTGGGCGTTCGGACGGTGGTGGGGGAAGACGCCTTTGCCGCCTGGGGCTGGCGCATTCCGTTCCTGCTGTCGATCCTGCTGCTGGCGGTGTCGGTATGGATTCGCCTGCAACTGAACGAGTCTCCTACCTTCAAGCGCATGAAGGAAGAAGGCAAGACGTCGAAGGCGCCGCTGACCGAATCGTTCGCGCGCTGGGGCAACCTGAAGCTGGTGCTGCTGGCGCTGTTCGGCTTGACCGCCGGCCAGGCCGTGGTCTGGTACACGGGGCAGTTCTACGCGCTGTTCTTCCTGACACAGACGCTGAAGGTGGACGGCACGACCGCCAACATCCTGATCGCGCTGGGCCTGTTGATCGGTACCCCGTTCTTTGTGATCTTCGGGACGCTGTCCGACAAGATCGGCCGCAAGCCGATCATCATGGCGGGCTGCCTGATTGCCGCACTGACCTACTTCCCGGTCTTCAAGGCCATCACGCACTACGCCAACCCGGCGCTGGAAACCGCCCAGGCGAACGCACCGGTGGTGGTCGTGGCCGATCCCGCCACCTGCTCCTTCCAGTTCAACCCGGTGGGCACCAGCAAGTTCACCAGTTCGTGCGACCAGCTCAAAGCCTTCCTGGCCAGCAACTCCGTCAACTACAGCAACGAGGCTGCGCCGGCAGGTACGGTGGCGTCGGCCAAGATCGGCAATTCGGTCGTGCAATCGTTCGAAGGCGACGGCCTGCCCGCCGCTGAACTGAAGACCAAGGGTGACGCTCTCAAGGCCCAGCTGACGTCCGAAATCCGCAGCCACGGCTACCCGGCCAAGGCGGATCCGGCGCAGATCAACAAGGTCATGGTGGTGGTGCTGCTGACCTTCCTGGTGATCCTGGTGACGATGGTGTATGGGCCGATTGCAGCCATGCTGGTCGAGATGTTCCCGACCCGCATCCGCTACACGTCGATGAGCCTGCCCTACCACATCGGCAACGGCTGGTTCGGGGGCTTCCTGCCGACCACATCGTTCGCCATCGTGGCGGCCACGGGCAACATCTACTACGGCCTGTGGTACCCGATCGGCATCGCGGTGATGACGCTCATCATCGGCACGCTGTTCGTGAAGGAAACCAAAAATAACCGTCTCGAAGACTGACGGCCGCCCGCAGGCGTGGGCACCGCGCCCACGCCGCGGTACTCTCGAAGGGCTGGCATCGATCCGATGCCAGCCCTTTTTCGTTGGAGACTGCCATGACCTCGTTGCTCCCGCGCCTGGCTCGTCTGACTTTCCGTTCCCTGCTTGCGTTTGCGGGCGGCCTGTTCGTGCCCGGCGCGTCGCAGGTGCACGCGGCGGACTACACCGATGCGCAACTGGACCGGGCCATTGCCGGCACGCACCGCAGCGCGGCTGACCAGGCACGCGATCCCTATCGTCATCCCAAGGAAACGCTGCGTTTCTTCGGTATCCGGCCCGATCAGACGGTGATCGAGATTGCGCCCGGCGCGGGCTGGTACACCGACATCCTGGCGCCCTTCCTTCGCGACCATGGCAAGCTTTATGCGGCGCACTACGCGGCATCCGGGCCGGACAGCAGCGACTACCGCCGACAGGGGCGCACGCGCTATGAAGCCAAGCTGGCCGCCAACCCGGCGCTGTATGGCAAGGTGATCGTGGGTGACCTGCCGGTGCGCAGCTTTACCGACATCAAGCCGCCCGGTGGCGCAGACATGGTGCTGACCTTCCGGAACATCCACAACTGGCTCAAGGACGGCCACCTGGATGACAGCCTGAAAGCCTTCCACGACGTGCTCAAGCCAGGCGGCGTGCTGGGCGTTGAAGAGCATCGCGCGCGGCCGGGCACGTCGGTCGACCAGATGATCGCGACCGGTTATGTCACCGAAGCCTACGTGATCGAAAGGGCGGAAGCCGCGGGCTTCAAGCTGGCCGGGCGCAGCGAGATCAACGCAAACCCGCGCGACACCAAAGACTATGCGAAGGGCGTGTGGACGCTGCCGCCGTCATTTGCGGAAGGCGATCGCGATCGCGCGAAGTATGCGGCGATCGGCGAGTCGGACCGCATGACCTTGAAGTTCGTGAAGCCGGCCGCAAGGCGCTGACCCCCTGCGGAACCGGGGCGGGTCAGGCCGGTGCAAGGGCCGGACCCCGGCGATGCCGCCAAGGCCCCTGCCCGGCTGCGGCTGGCGGCTATTCGCCCTTGATGCCGCCGTCCTTGATCACCTTGCCCCAGCGGGCGAATTCGGTCGATGCGTACTGCCTGAATTCGGCCGGCGACCGGCTGATGTGGATCACGTTGCCGTTGGAAGTGAACTTCTCTTGCACGTCGCTGCGCTCGAAACCCTTGGCCAGGGCGGCGTGCACCTTCTGCACCACCTCGGGCGGCAGGCCGGCCGGCCCGCCGATGCCGAACCACGGCGCGACCACGAGGCCCGGGTAGCCCGACTCTTTCGCCGTCGGCGTGTCAGGCAATTGCGGCGACCGTTGTTCGGACAGGACGGCGAGGGGCTTGATACGCCCGGCCTTGATCTGCGGCCCGGCGACCACCAGCGAGCTTTGCGAATCCAGCTGGGTCGACCCGCCGATCAGATCCTGGATCTGCTGCTGCGCGCCCTTGTAGGGAATGTGATTGAACTGCACGCCGGCCTGGGTCTGGAACAGTTCCACCGCCAGATGCGGAATGGTGCCCACCCCTGGCGTCCCATACGCAAGCTTGCCGGGATTCGTCTTGGCGTAGGTCACCAGTTCGGACAGCGTGGAGTACGGCGCGTCTTTGGCGGCCACCAGCACCGGCGTCGTGGACGCCACATTGCTGATGTACGTGAAGTCCTTGAAGGAGTCGAAGCCTGCATTGCCCAGATGCGGCGCAATGGCGACGGTAATCGCGACCAGGCCCAGGGTATAGCCATCGGCCGGCGCCTTGGCCAGCACGCCCAGGCCCAGCGTGCCATTGCCGCCCGGCCGGTTTTCGACGATCACGGGTTGCTTGAATTCGGCGCGCAGCACCTCGGCCACTTCGCGGCCGATCATGTCGGTCGGTCCGCCCGCAGGGAACGGCACGACCAGCTTTACTGGACGGTTGGGCCAGTCCTGCGCCATGGCCGTGGCACCCGTGGCGGCGGTTGCGGCAAACACACACGTGGATAACAGCAGGCGGATCGAACGCGTCATGACGGTCTCCCATATCGTTGTCGTGGTGGCGTCGTGGCCACCTGCCGATATGGTATGCCGATGCGCGCAGTCAGCGCACGCACTTGTCGTGAGACCTACAGGAAGCGATCCAGCAGCCGCTTGCTGCCGCGATCGAGCCGTGTCAGATCGCGGATCAGGAAGTACAGTCCGTGGCCATCGGCAATCAACAGCGTGTTGCCGGCCACGCGGCGAATGTCCTGCTCGCTGCGCAGCAGCAGTTCGGTCGGGCCGCGATCGGTCTCGATGACCCACCGGCTGGGCGTGGCCAAGGTCGACACGCTGACGATACGGGTGATGGCCGGCATGAACTCACGTTGCGACAGTTCGTCGGCAATCAGCACGCGGCTGGCATCGTCCAGCGCATCCAGCCGGGGGATCCAGGCCAGTTCGTGCCCGTCCCGGCCGACCAGCGCAATGTCCTCCAGACGTCCGTCGATGGGAAAGGCGCGCACGGGCACGACGCCACCGTGCACGACACCATCGGCGCCGGTATAGACCAGGTGACCGAAGGCATCCCGCTGCAAGGATCCGGGCGCCACCGCCGCCGGGGCCATGGCATCGCGAATGGTGGCCAGGGACCCCGGCACGGTGTCATTCACAGGCGTCGCGCTCATGTCGTTTCGTCCGCGTTGTTGTTCCAGGCCACGACGTCGCCATCGGCCGGCCGCGACTGCGCCTGGTACAGCCTGAAATAGGCGCCCTGGCGCGCCATCAGCACGTCGTGCGGGCCTTCTTCCACCACCTGCCCGCGGTCCAGCACCACCAGCCGGTCGGCGCGCCGCAGGGTGCTGAGCCGGTGCGCCACGGCGATCGTGGTCCGCCCCCGCACCAGGTTGTCCAGCGCCTTCTGAATTTCCTTTTCGGTGGCGGTATCGACGGACGACGTCGCCTCGTCCAGGATCAGAATGCGCGGGTCGATCAGCAAGGCCCGCGCAATCGATATGCGCTGGCGCTCGCCGCCCGACAGCGACTGGCCACGCTCGCCCACCAGCGAGTCATAGCCATGCGGCAGCCGCAGGATGAATTCATGCGCATGCGCGGCCCGCGCCGCCGCGATGATCTCGGCACGCGTGGCCTGCGGCTTGCCATAGGCAATGTTCTCGGCAATGGTGCCAAAGAACAGAAAGGGTTCCTGCAGCACCACGCCGATGTTGTGCCGATAGCCCGAGATCGCCAGTGAACGGATGTCGATTCCGTCGACGCGAATCGATCCTTCGCTAACGTCGTAGAAGCGGCAGATCAGGTTGACCAGCGTGCTCTTGCCCGACCCGCTGTGGCCCACGAGGCCGATCATCTCGCCCGGCGCAATCGTGAGCGACACGCCGCGCAGCACGCTGCGGCTGCCATAACGAAACGCCGCCTGGCGGATGTCGATGCGTCCTTCCACGCGGCCCAGCGGCACGGGCTGGGCAGGTTCCGGCACGCTGGACACCCGGTCAAGGATGTCGAAAATGCGCTTGGCGCCAGCCGCCGCCTTTTGCGTGACCGACACGATGCGGCTCATGGAGTCCAGACGCAGATAGAAGCGGCTGATGTACGCCAGGAAAGCCGCGAGCACGCCCACCGAAATCTGTTTGTTGGCGATCAGCCAGATGCCAAAGCCCCACACGATCAGGAGGCCGACTTCGGTCAGCAGCGTGACGGTGGGCGAGAACAGCGACCAGACGGTGTTGACGCGATCGTTCACGGCCAGGTTGTGGTCGTTGGCTTCGCGAAAGCGGGCGACCTCGCGCTTTTCCTGCGCAAAGGCCTTGACCACCCGGATGCCCGGAATGGTGTCGGCCAGGACATTGGTGATCTCGGACCAGATGCGGTCCACCTTTTCAAAGCCGTGTTTCAGGCGATCGCGCACCGCATGGATCATCCACGCAATGAAAGGCAGGGGCAGCAAGGTGACCGTGGCCAGCCAGGGGTCGATCGACACCAGGATCAGCGCGGTCATGATGATCATGAGCACGTCGGTGGCGAAATCGAGCAGATGCAGAGACAGGAACACGCAGATGCGATCGGTCTCGGATCCGATCCGCGCCATCAGGTCGCCGGTGCGCTTGCCGCCGAAGTACTCCAGCGACAACTGCTGCAGGTGTTCGTAGGTGGTCGTGCGCAGATCGGCGCCGATCCGTTCGCTGACCCACGCCAGCAGATACGTGCGTCCCCATCCCAGCAGCCAGGCCAGCAGCGCCGACACCAGCAGCCCGCCCAGGTACCAGGTGGCCTTGGTGATGTCGATCGGAGCGCCGTTCTGAAAAGGAATAAGCACCTCATCCATCAGCGGCATGGTCAGATACGGCGGAACCAGGGTCGCCGCCGTGGACAGCACGGTCAGGATGAATCCGATGATCAGCTGGCTGCGATACGGGCGGGCAAAGCGGCCCAGGCGCATCAGGGCCCAGCCGGAATCCGCTTCGGCCGGTTCGACGTCGCCGCCAAAATCACGCAAGGAATCTTCCGGCTCGGCGTGCGGGGCACGCGTGCCGCCCACGGCGCGCACGGCCTGCTCGCGTGCAAACGCGTCGGACAGCCGGGCGGCATCGGCGTGCTGCGCCAGCGTGTAGCGCCAGGTGGCCAGGCGGGCGTGCGGGGCATCGAGCGCCAGACAGCCCACGCCCGCATGATCGTGCAGATGCAGGCGCATGCCATCGGCCAGGGGCCAGGACTGCCAGTCGCCGCCGCTCTGGCGCGCGATCAGGCGGCGCGGGGTCAGGACCAGATGGCCAGCCGTGAAACGCAAGGCGTCGTCCAGGTCGAGCGCCACCTGGGCGAGCACGGGCTCGTCGGCGTCCAGCAAGGCGGCAAGGTCGGCCGGCACGGATGCCGGCATCTGCGCCATGGCATCGGCGGGTTGGGATTCGGGTGTCATCGAAGGTGGGGCCAGGGGTGGGCAGGTCGGGATCTGGGTCGCGCGCGGCCCGGGCGGCGACTGTTACAGCATGTCCGGAGTATAGAGGGACGGAGGAGAAAGCTTACAGCGATGCACCGGGCGTTGCGCCGCCACACCTAGGGGAATCCCGTATCGGACGCTTCGCCAATACTTACAGCTTGCTTACGGGAGACTTAACACATACATTTCGCCGTGCTGCACGCAAAAGCCGATATCGGGGCGCGCACCGCTGGCGTATTCTGCTCATGGCCGTTGCGACTGACGGGCAAACGACAACGATGTGCAACCGACGTCCGCCGTTCATTGACGGCTCCCTCCGCCCTTCGAGACACCACGACCTCCATGAAAGACAAACACATTGATTTTCTCGATGTGCTCACCCTGCGCGGCCCGAATATCTGGACCTATCGTCCGGTGCTCGAGGCGTGGGTCGATATCGGCGAGCTGGAGGACTACCCGTCCAACCTCATTCCCGGCTTTTACGAACGGTTGGTGGCGTGGCTGCCCACGCTGATCGAACATCGCTGCAGCTATGGCGAACGCGGTGGCTTCCTGCAACGCCTGCGCGAAGGGACATGGCCCGGCCACATCCTGGAACACGTCACGCTGGAACTGCAGAACCTGGCTGGCATGCCGGGCGGATTCGGCAAGGCCCGCGAAACCTCGACGCGCGGCGTGTACCGCGTGATCGTGCGCGCCTGGCACGAGAAGGTCACGCATGCAGCGCTGTATGCCGCGCGTGACCTCGTCATGGCCGCGATCCAGGACGAACCCTTCGACGTCGAGGACACCGTGTCGGACCTGCGACGCCTGATCGGCCGCCACTGCCTGGGACCCAGCACGGCCTGCATCGTGGACGCCGCCGATGACCGCGACATCCCCACCATCCGCCTCAGTGAAGACAACCTGGTGCAGATCGGCTATGGGGCGCGGCAGCGCCGTATCTGGACGGCGGAAACCGACCGCACCAGCGCCATTGCCGAAGGCATCTCGCGCGACAAGGACCTGACCAAGACGCTGCTGGAAGCCTGCGGCGTGCCCGTGCCTCAGGGCCGCGCGGTAGACAGCGCCGACGACGCCTGGACCGCGGCCGAGAGCATCGGCGTGCCGGTCGTGGTCAAGCCCTGCGACGGCAACCATGGCCGCGGTGTGTTCACCAATCTGCGCACCCGCGAAGAAATCGCCACCGCCTACGGCATTGCGGCCGACGAAGGCAGCGGCGTGATCGTGGAACGCTTCATCAGCGGCAACGAACACCGGCTGCTGGTGGTGGGCGGCAAGCTGGTCGCCGCGGCGCGCGGCATGGCGGCCTCGATCGTTGGCGACGGCACGTCCACCGTCAGAGAATTGATCCAGAGCCAGTTGAACAGCGACCCCCGCCGGGGCCGCACCGAAGACCATCCGCTGAACCTGGTGCATCTGGATTCGGCGGCGCGCCTGGAAATCGCACGGCAGGGCTTCGACGCGGACTCCATCCCGCCCGCCGGCACCCATGTGCTGATCCAGCGCAATGGCAATGTGGCGTTCGATGTGACCGACATCGTGCACCCGAGCGTTGCCGCGCATGTCGAACTGGCCGCGCGCGTGGTGGGCCTGGACATCGCCGGGGTCGACCTGGTGGCCGATGACATCTCGCGCCCGCTGGCCGAACAGGGCGGCGCCGTCGTGGAAGTCAACGCCGGCCCGGGCCTCCTGATGCATCTGAAACCGGCCGAGGGCCTGCCCCGCCCGGTGGGACGCGCCATCATCGATCACCTGCTGCCCGATGGCGAGACCGGCCGCATTCCGCTGGTTGGCGTGACCGGCGCCCGGGGCAAGACCACCGTGGCCCGGATGGTGGCCCGGCTGCTGCATCTGTCGGGCGCGCGCGTGGGACTGGCATGCAGCCAGGGCCTGTTCTTCGACCGGCGCGAGGTCGAAGCCCACGACGCGGCCAACTGGACCGAGGCCCGGCGCATTCTGGTGAACCGCGCCATCGATGCCGCCGTGATCGAAAACGGCGCCCGTGCCATCCTGACCGAAGGGCTGGCCTATGACCGTTGCCAGGTCGGCATCGTCACCCATCTTGACCCATCGCTGACCCTGCCCGATCTGTCGATGGACACGCCCGAGCAACTGGCCTCCGTGTTCCGGACTCAGGTCGACGTTGTGCTGCCTGGCGGCTGCGCCGTGCTCAATGCGGCCGAACCGCTGATCGCCGAAATGGGTCGGCTGTGCGATGGCGAAGTCATCTACTTTGGCGCGAACGCGGACCTGGATGTCATCACCACCCATCGGGCTGCCGGTCATCGCGCCGTGGTGGTCGAGGGCGGCCAGGTGGTGCTTGCCACCGGCAGCGAGTCGCTGGCCTTGACGCCGCTGGCCGACGTGCCGGCCATCGTGCAGGAACGGTCCGCCAGCGGCGCGGCGCAGCAGACGGCCAATGTGCTGGCTGCCGTAGCCGCGGCCTGGGTGCTGGGCGTGTCGATTCCGGCGATCCGTGCCGGCATCGAAAGCTTCACGCTCAGCACCACGACCAACGCCCCGCTGCTGGCCGCCTAGCGCCCTGCAGATTCGCCCTTCGTTTTCTGACCCTGCCCCATCAAGTGCCCGCGCCGGACGCAAGGCGTCCGGCGCCCATGTCCTACAGGAATTCGTTCATGGAAGTTTCACGTATCCGGGCGCTGCGCGGGCCCAATCTCTGGAGCCGTCGCACGGCGATCGAAGCCATCGTGTCGTGTACCGACACCGAATGCGCGATCGGCGACATACCGGGCTTCGAATCCCGGCTGCGCGCGCGGTTTCCCGGCATTGGCGCCTTTCAGCCTGCCGGCCATGAACGCGCCGTGTCCATGGCGCGGGCGGTGGGCCTGGCGGCGCTGGGCCTGCAATCCGAAGCGGGCTGCCCCGTCACCTTTGCGCGCAGCGTCCCGACCGTGGAACGCGGCGTGTTCCAGGTGGTGGTCGAATACACCGAAGAAGAGGTCGGACGGCTGGCGTTCGACCTGGCGCAGCAGCTCTGTCAGGCGGCGCTGGACGACACGCCCTTCGATCTGGCGGCAGCGGTGGCGCGCCTGCGTGAACTTGACGAAGACGTGCGCCTTGGCCCCAGCACCGGCGCGATCGCGCAAGCCGCCGTGGCGCGTGGCATTCCGTATCGGCGACTGACGTCCGGCAGCCTGCTGCAGTTTGGCTGGGGACGGCGCCAGCGCCGGATCCAGGCAGCCGAGACCGACATGAGCGGCGCGATTGCCGAGTCGATTGCGCAAGACAAGGAATTGACCAAGAACCTGCTGCAGGCCGCGGGCGTGCCCGTGCCGACCGGGCGACCCGTCGAAGACGCCGAGGATGCCTGCCGCGCCGCCGCCGAGATCGCCGCACCCGTGGTGATCAAGCCGCGGGACGGCAACCAGGGCAAGGGCGTCGCGGTCAACATTACCGGCCGCGACGAAATCCTGGCAGCCTACGAAGTGGCCGCCAGGATCAGTTCGACGGTGCTGGTGGAACGCTACATTCCCGGTCACGATTTCCGTCTGCTGGTGATCAACGACACGCTGGTCGCGGCCGCCCGGCGCGATCCGCCGCAGGTCATCGGTGATGGCCGCCATACCGTGCGCGAACTGGTTGACCAGGTCAACCTGGACCCGGCGCGCGGCGAAGGTCATGGGACCAGCCTGACCAAGATCCGCTTTGACGCGGTGGCCCTGGCCACGCTGGCAGGCCAGGGGCTGGACGCCGAATCCGTGCCGGCCCAGGGCCGGCGCGTCGCGCTGCGCAACAACGCCAACCTGAGCACGGGCGGCACCGCCACCGACGTGACCGACGAGGTGCACCCTGACCTGGCTGCCCGCGCGATCTCGGCCGCCCAGATGGTGGGTCTGGACATTGCGGGTGTCGACATGGTGTGTGACACCGTGCTGCGGCCCCTGGAAGCCACCGGCGGCGGCATCGTCGAGGTCAACGCGGCGCCTGGCCTGCGCATGCATATCAGCCCGTCGTATGGCAAGGGCCGGCAGGTCGGCGAAGCCATCGTGGCGTCGCTGTTCCCCGCCGGGGACGACGGCCGCATTCCGCTGGTTGCGGTCGCCGGCACCAACGGCAAGACGACCACCGTCCGCCTGATCGCGCACCTGATCGGCCAGCGTGGCGATACCGTCGGCATGACCAATTCGGACGGCGTGTACATCGGTGCGCAGCGTATCGACACGGGCGACTGCAGCGGTCCGCGCAGCGCCCGCAATGTGCTGCTGCACCCCGACGTCGATGCTGCCGTCTTCGAAACGGCGCGGGGCGGCGTGCTGCGCGAAGGCCTGGGCTTCGACCGCTGCGACGTCGCGGTCGTGACCAATATCGGCATGGGCGATCACCTGGGCCTGAACTACATCAGCACGGTCGAAGACCTGGCCGTGGTCAAACGCGTGATCGTCGAGAACGTCAAGCCGCAGGGCATGGCGGTGCTGAATGCCGACGATCCCATCGTCGTGAAGATGGCCGACAGTTGCCCAGGCGGCGTGATCTTTTTTGCACACGACCGCCACCAGCCGGTGCTGGCCATGCACCGCGCCAAGCAGCGGCGCACCGTGTATCGCGATGGCGATGCCATCGTCACCGAACAAGTCACCGAGCAGGGCGACGAGGTGCAGCGTTATGCGCTTGCCGACATCCCGCTGACCTGCGACGGCGCCCTCGACTTCCAGGTCGAAAACGCCATGGCGGCCATCGCCGCGGCGTGGGCCCTGGGGCTGGACCCCGCCACGGTCCGCGCGGGACTGGCCAGCTTCGTCAATGATGCCGCCACCGCCCCTGGCCGCTTCAACCGCTACGCCTATCGCGGCGCCACCGTGATTGCCGATTACGGCCACAACCCCGACGCGATCGGCGCATTGGTCAAGGCCATCGACAACCTGCCTGCGGCGCGCCGCTCGGTGGTGATCAGCGGTGCGGGCGATCGCCGTGATATCGATATCCGCCGCCAGACCGAGATCCTGGGCGACGCCTTCGACGACGTGCTGCTGTACGAAGACCAGTGCCAGCGCGGACGCGCCGATGGCGAAGTGCTGGGCCTGCTGCGCGACGGGCTGTCGAACGCGACACGTACGCGCAACATCCAGGAGATCCGCGGCGAATTTGTCGCGATCGACACCGCGCTGGCCGCCTTGCAGCCGGGCGATCTGTGCCTGATCCTGATCGACCAGGTGGACGAGGCGCTGCACCATATCGCGCAGCGTGTGCAAGAGGCGCAGGCCGCCGCGTAATACGCATCATGCCCCGGGCAACGTGGTGTCGCCCGGGGCCCGATCGCTATCGAACGACAGGTGCCGACAACTTCGTCAGTCCGTCAGCACCTTGCCGGTCGCTGCCCAATCCTTGCGTGACGAGAACCGCGCCAGCAAGGCATTCGCATCCACGCCCAGCGGAATCAAGCGCGATTCGAGCGACGCCGCGTTGGCGCGCAAGGTATCGACAGGCGGCAAGGGGCTGGGCCCGGCCAGAATGATCCGGTTATTGGCGCGCAGGTTGTAGAACGGGCCGAACACGTCCGCGTAGGTGGTCGACTCGTCGTCGTACACCCGGCTTGCCGTAAAGGTATTGGCGGCGACCACCCCGCCAGGCGTCAGCACAGCCTTGACTTCACGAAGAAATTCCTGCGTCAGCAGATGCGCAGGAATGTAGTCCTCGTCGAAGGCATCGAGCATGACCATGTCATACCGCCGCCCTTCCTTCAGCGCCTGCTGCACGAAGGCACGGCCGTCGGCCACATGCACACGCAGGGTGTCGTCGGGTTTGAACTGAAAGTATTTCTTGGCCACCGACACCACGGCCGGATCGATCTCGACCGTATCGATGACCGTGCGCGGCAGCACCGTGTGCAGCGCGGTCGGCATGCTGCCGCCGCCCAGCCCGATGATCAGGATGCGCGCCGGATCCGGCTTCAGGTACAGGGCGCCGAACATCATGCGGGTGTAGTCGAAGATCAGCCGCTGCGGCGCGTCGATCGCGTAGCAACTCTGCCGGCCCGGGGCCTGCACGCTGCCAAACTTCATGCAGCGCTCGCCGGCCTGTTCGTACACCACGATGTTTTCGAAGGCCGACTTTTCGGTATGGATGACCGAGGTATTGGACTCGGCGCAGGCGGTGACCGCCATGACCGTGCACATCAGCGCCAGGACACGGGAACGCCAGCGGGTCATGATGGCGTCCGGCCTGGCGCCGCGCGCAACAACGCGGCGGTCATCGGGACAGGATCACGCTGGTGATCACCCCGGTGGCAATGGCAACCAGCAGGAACTCCGACCCCGACTGCACCCAGTGATAGCCAGGCGCCGGACGGTGCAGATGACGGCCGTGCCAGTCGTTCACGACGTAATAGCGCTGGTGGTAGCCGCGTGGCAGCCGATCGCCGCGGCTCCAGCGATGCGGCGGGTTGTAGTAGCGCACCTGCGGGCTGAAGCGTTGGGCGTCCCGATAGCCGCGCTCGTAGCCGTGGCTGTAGTGCCGGCGGTCGTCTCGGCGCTCACGCCAGTCATGGCGATCATGGCGGTCATGCCGGTCGTAGCGTCCGTGGCGGTCATGGCCGCGACCGTGGTCACGGTCATCGCGGGCTTGCGCCACCGACATCACCGACGACAGGGCCATCGCGGCGCTGGTCAGCAGGATTGCAATCGTTCGTTTGTTCATCACGGCACCTTTCAGTGTTACCGGGCATCCTGACATCCGTGCTTCCGGGTTCTGATCCGGAAGCGTTGCCAGTCTGTCGACAAGCTGAATTTACCCTGACACCGACGGCGCCGGGATGGCGGAGTGGTAAACAAATGTCAGTTTCGCGTCAGCTTCGCGGTACATCCCGACGCCGTCGTCAGGCGGCCGATCGCCGCGCCAGCATGGCCGACAGACGGGACGTCAGGTCGTCCAGCTCGAAGGGCTTGGTGATCATCTGCATGTTGCCTGTCAGGAAGCCCGCCGATCGCGTCGCGGCTTCGGCATAGCCCGTCATGAACAGCACCTTGAGGTCGGGTCGCGTCTGCAGCGCGGCGTCAGCCAGCTGGCGGCCGTTCAGGCCCGGCAGGCCCACATCGGTCAACAGGACATCCAGCGGCGCCGCGCTGTTCAGGAACGCGAGCCCGGCCTGGCCATCGGCCGCTTCGCTGACGTGATAGTCCAGGCTGCGCAAGACCTCGCACACCACCGCGCGCACCGTGTCGTCGTCTTCGACCACCAGCACGTTGGCGCCCGTGCAGGCGCCGGCGGCGTGGGCGGGGGCCGCCGCATCGCCCAGGGTTGCGACATCTTCAAGATACCGGGGCAGATACAGGCTGATGGACGTGCCTTCGCCCACCTGGCTGTCGATACGCGCCGTGCCGCCGGACTGCTGCGCAAACCCGTAAGCCATGGACAGACCCAGCCCGGTGCCCTGCCCGATCGGCTTGGTGGTGTAGAACGGTTCAAACGCGCGCGCCACCGTGTCCGGGCTCATGCCGGTTCCCGTATCGGCCACCTCGATCAGGACATAGTCCCCGGCAACCACGCCTGGCAGGCGCCGCACGCTCTCGGCCGTCAATTCGACGTTGGAAGTGGTGATGGTCAGCGTGCCGCCGTCGGGCATGGCGTCACGCGCGTTGATCGCCAGGTTCAGCAAGGCATTTTCCAGCTGGTTGGCGTCGCAACGGGCCATCCAGACGCCCGGATCAGTCACGGTCCGGGTGGCGATGCCCTCGCCCATCGTCCGTCGCAGCAGGTCCGCCATGCTGTCGACCAGTTCATTGGGGTTCAGGGGTACCGGCGCCAGGGGCTGGCGCCGCGAGAACGCAAGCAGACGGTGCGTCAGGGCGGCGGCCCGACCGGCCGAGCTTCTGGCCAGGGCCACGTAGCGGGACAGGTCGGTATTCAAACCGCGCCGCAGCGCGTGGTCGATCAGTTCCAGCGGTCCGGTAATGCCCTGCAGCAGATTGTTGAAGTCGTGCGCGATCCCGCCGGTCAACTGGCCGACCGCTTCCATTTTCTGCGACTGGCGCAGCGATTCTTCGGCGATACGCAAGGCGTCGGCGGCATCGCGCTCGGCGGTGATATCCCGGCCGAACATGAACAGCGCATCTCCTTCCGACACCACCGTCAGCGACAACCACCGATGGCCCCCTTCCTTGTGGCGAAAGGCGACGTCCTGGCGCAACGGCGCATCGCCCGCGCCAACCTGGGTCCAGGGCTCGGCGTCGTTCATGTGTTCACTGGCCGTGAAGTCGCGCAAGGGCATGCCGATGACGGCTTCTTCCGACCAACCCAGCACCGACGTGAAGGCCGGATTGACCCGCAGCAGGTAGCCGTCGATGGACGCCGACGCCAGCACCTCGTGCGACATCATCCAGACCCGTTCGCTCGCGCGGCTGGAGTCCTCCACCTGCCCTTCCAGGATCTGGTTCAGCCGCCGCAGCTTGGCCTCGTTGACACGCAGGCGGTCTTCGGCGCGGCGGCGGTCATCCACGTCCTCGGTGGACCCATACCATTTGACGATGCGGCCCGAGGCATCACGCCGCGCCGACGCACGCGATCGCACCCAGCGATAGGTGCCGCTGCGCAGTCGCAACCGGTATTCGATGTCATAGGGCTCGCCCGTCGCGACCGACCGCTTCCAGCTTTCTATCGCCGGGCGCACGTCCACCGGATGCAGTGCCTCGCTCCAGGACAAGCCGCCACCGCCCGACCCCGTCCAATCTTCCCAGCGCCGCGCCTGATCGACGACCCCTTCGGCATTCGCGGTCCAGGCAATCTGTGGATTCAGCTCCACCGCATGGCGATAGTGGTCCTCGCTTTCACGCAAGGCCGCTTCGGACCGGAAACGTTCGATGGTCAACGCGACGGTCTGCGTGACCAGGACGATGACGTCCAGGTCCTCGGGCGTCGGGGAGCCTGGTGCGTTCATATACAGGGCGAAGGTGCCGAGCAGCACGCCGTCCGCGCCGATCAGCGGCGTCGACCAGCATGCCCGCATCTCGTAGTCGGCGGCGATGGACGCATAGGCTGCCCAGCGCGGGTCGGTTGCGATGTCCGAGACATAGGCCGGTTCGCCGCTATAGGCCGCACTGCCACAGGACCCCTGGAACGGCCCGATCGGCAGGCCGTCGACGATGGCGTTGTAGCTGTCCGGCAGGCTGGGCGCGGCGCCGTGGCGCAAGGTCGACTTGTCGGCATCCATCAACAGGACAGAGGCCCGCACCGGAACGCGCGCCGTCGACTCTACCGTGGTAACGACCGATTCGAGCACGTCGCGCAGCGGGTCGCCGGCCGCAATACGACGCAACGCTGCACGTTCGGTGTCAATCAACGACGCAGTGATGGCAACGCGATGAAAAATCGGCTCGGCGGGCATGGCTCTGCATCTCGGTGGGTCGCCAAAGCATAGCGCAACAACGACACAGCGCGACCGAAGTCGCGCTGTGTCGCATGCATGTCACGAAGATGCCAGACGGCGGCATCGGGCCAGGGCAGGCTGCGGGACCGTGCCCGCACCTGCCTCGGCCCCACCGCGTGTCAGGGGAAAATCTGCCGGGCCGTGGCCTCCTGGATCAGGCGATCGGCGTCGCGTTGCAGCAGGAAGCGCTGGGTGACCAGGCTGTTGGCAGCCGCCGTCACGGCCGCTATATAGCCCGCCTGATTGCCATACAGGCTCTGCAGCGATGGCCGGGTATCCCCTGCCGCGATCCGCGCGGCTTCGGTCACATGGAACGGCAGGTAGGCACCCGACAGGCCCGACAGATCGACGATGCCCGGAATCGCCACATAATTGAACTCCAGGCTGGTGCCCAGCGGCGCCAGGGCTTCAACACTGCGGATGCCGGTCTTGGCCATGCCGGTGGACGGATCCACCTGCGGGACCAGGATCGCGTAGTCCTTGCCCGAATAGGCGGGCGGCAGCACCGTGGCGATCCCCGACTCGTCTTCCGGCCGGTATTGCGGACCGTAGTTCAGCACCGAATAGCCATTCACCCGCGCCAGGTAATTGAAGGTCGGCACCGGGGTCTGCACGCCGCCCACAGGCCAGGTCACGCCTTTCATGACCGGGAATTTGAGCTGGTCCGGACGGGTCAGCGTGCCGTCGGCCACCTTCGGCACTTGCGAGGGTGGCGGCGCCTTGTCAGCGACCACCCAGTCTTCCAGATCCAGGAACAGTGCGCGGAAGGTGTCGGTATGGTGGGCCACGGTGCCGGTCGGGTACACGTTGGACGCGGCGTTATAGCTGATGCTGCCCGTGCCCCCACTGCCGCCGTGCTGCGTGCTGGCGTAGTAATAGATCCGCGCATTGTCAGGCTGCGCAAGATCGGTGAACCCATACGCATCGGTCAGCACGGGCGAGCCCTGCAGCACCCAGAACTCGGTGCCCGACAGCCCCAGGAAGAACTTGGGGCAGGTCGACGAAGCCGAGCAGCGTGTCATCACCCCGCCCTTCTGGCCGGTGATGGGGTCGACATAATCCTTGCCCAGCGCACGTGGCGCAGTCTGGCCAAAGGCCGTGTGGTCGGTCCGCAGACCGCCCCCGCCGCCCGGCACGGCAAAGCGCGTGTTGATGTTGGTCTGGCGGGCGGCAACGTGCGCGTACATGCCGTCGAACACCTTCCCACCATCCAGCGACTGGTTGAAGCCAAGATGCAGGAAGGTCTTCATGGCATTGCCAGACTGCGACGTGCCCTGCCCTATCGTGTGCTTGATGCGGCCCGCCAGCGGGTTGGGCGTGCCGGCCGCGTCCGCGGTCTTGCTGCGGAAGAAGCTGACCGTATCGCGCAAGGCGGCCAATCCGACGCCCATGACCTTCGGGTCCTTGGCCACGTAGACCAGTTCATACAGGTAATTGCCCTGCAGGCCGCCCCTGACGCAGATGCTGGCGGGGTCGGGCTTGCCGGGGAACGGCGTGGTGGCGTCGCAGGTCGCGAACTTCCAGTCAGATGGCGCGATGGTCACGCGCTGGTCGGTCTCGTTCAGGCGGCGGGTCAGCGAATAGCCCGGCAAGGTGTTGTCGAGACTGGCGGGCGCATACGGAATCATCGACCCGTTGAACACGCCGCCCGGCAGCGCCGTTGACAGCACGTCGCGGCTGGGCACCAGCTCGGCGCGGTAGGTCCCCGTAATGGACGAGCCGTCGGGGTTCTTTGCGACCGGCACGGTGGCGGTCAGGCGCGCGGCGGTGCTCTTGGGCACGTCGCCCTGCCATGCCGAATACAGCACGACGTAACCGCGCTCCAGGAAGACGGCATCGCTGGGGGTGGCGGTCGGATTCAGGTAGGTCAGGATATTGCCGCGATTGGGGGCGTCGTACCGCAGCACCCCGTTGGACTTGCTCATGTCCTTGGGCTTGAGCATCACGAAGTCTGCCGAATAGTCAACCATGCCGCGGGCATTGACCGGCGCCAGGGCCAGGTCCTGAATGACAGCGTTGCGGCTGTCCTTGGGATCGACTTCGCCGGCGATGGTGCCGGTCACGCGCTCGTAGGCGCCAACCGAGCCGTACGTGCCCGGAAAATCTTCCGTCGCCGTCACGGTCATTGTCAGCCGGGGGGTCACGCTGGGCGCGGATGGCGCATCGTCGCCATCGCTGCCGCCACACGCCGCCAAGGTACCGGCCAGCGTTACCGCAGTGGCTGCCCACATCGTTCGTTTCATGCCTGTCTCCTCGTGTCTGCCCGGATAGGAACCGGATCTGGGTCCTAATCTAATCGGGCCGCGACTATTGTTGAAATCAATTATCGAGATAGGTCGATCTGGAAAACGAATGAATGGCGCATGAAAAAAGCGGCCTTGCAGGCCGCTTTGAGCACATCGCGTCGCGGGCAATTGTGGCCGCGGTCAGGTAAAGCTTACGTAGGTTGCGCCCAGCGTTCGGCGCGGTCCAGCGGCACGCTGTCCAGACCGCCGGGCGTCATGTCGGCGTCCTCGAAACTGTCGGGCGCGCTGTCGAATTCAAAGCGCTGGTGCCGCTCGGACGACAAGGCCCCGCTCACGTATTGTTCATAACGATGGGCCAGCGGTGTGTCGAGATCGCGGCTCATGGCTTGCCCGATCCATTCGACTTGGCTGGATGGGTATGACCCGGATCGGCAGACGGCCCGCCGTCGGCGGCGTTGCCTGCCGAGGTAACGCCTGCTTCGCCGCCAAGCCCGCCACCTTCGGCCAGGCCCCCTTCGTCATTGCTTTCCGTGGATGCGGTCGTGCGGCTGTCGTGGGCCCGGTTCAGCGCTTCTGCAGCCGTGTCTTCGTCGTCCTGCTTCGGGGGGGTGGTGGCGTTCATGGCGCAGCTCTCTACCGTATGGGAACGTACCCATGAGCAAGCGCTGTACCCGCACGTCGCTGGCCAGCATCGAGGATGCACGTGACGCCAGCCGTCCCCAGAATGAACAAAGCCCGCGGATCGCCGCGGGCTTTGTTGGAGGCCGGCGCAAGCGCCGCCGTGTCGTGTGACTCAGCGCAGGCCGAAGAACGACAGCACTGCGATGACGATGACGACCAGCCCAACGATATAGATGATGCCGTTCATATTGCTTCCCCTCACTTCGTTGAAAGTACGAATCGAATCTTGCGCCGATTCCCCAAACTTGAGCGGCCATCCTAGCACCGCGACTTTCCGATGCGCCCCAGGGTTCGGCTCAATTCGTAACGGCACGCATCGCCGCCAACGGCGCCCATGCTCACCTTTGGTCCAGCGGCAGGCACCGCGCAGATCGTTTGTCTGCCTGCTTGAAGGACCTCGCCCCGTAGCCTGGAACAGGGGCATTTTCGTACGTGCCCCTTCGTGTCTGCCGGATACAAGCACTTTCACTGTAGTGGCCTGCAAGCGCGCTCAGGCGGTCCCTTCTTGCGCGCGGGCCTGGCTTGACTGGCGCTAAAGCCTTGTCATACAACGTGAACCACTGTCACCGTCATGTCGCCAGTCGCACGTAGAGTCATGACCGGGCTGAATGTGCAGCCCGTCCATTCATGGAGGCATTCCATGTTGAAGCACGATCCGTCGGGCAACCGTTCCGACCATGAACACGCTTTCCCCCCCGCTGCCCCGCGCTGTGTCGGCAATGTCCGCAGCGCATCGGTCATCAACCAGGACGTATCGAGGTTGCTGGACATGGCCTGCGCTGAACAAGCGGCCGTGGTGTCCCACATCGGCCGGGGATCTGACCTTGCGCGCGATCCGTCCCGGCTGTGGGTTCCGGAAGAACCTTCAGATGCGGCTAATCCGCGGGCAGCCATCCTGACCGCCCCTGTTTGGGATGAGACCGCCGACCGGTTGATCCCGCAGGGCTGCTGCCTGGCTGAGGATGACGCAAGCGGGCAGGTAAAACTCACCTGGCGCTACGGTCCCAGCAAGCAAAGTGCGCTGCTTTCGAAAGATGCTTACCACCGCCTGCTGGACAGTGCCACGATCGTCGAATAACGGCGCTGCAGCGAAGGATGAGCAAGATCTGCCCATCGCGGATTCATCCTTTGGCGTAGCAGAAATAGGTAGATCTCTCGGAATTTGAAAGTGTTTGAAATACTCTCAAAAGCTCACGAAAAAACGCGCTATTACTGACCCGTCGCTGACTCGTTGTGAGTCGCCCCAGACGGAGCAGGTATGACCGAGCAACTCAAAACTCGACGGCCGCGCGGATTCGCGGCTATGGATCCCGATAAACAGAAAGCCCTCGCCTCGGCGGGTGGACGCGCCGCGCACCGGCACGGCCGCGCGCACCAGTTCACCGAGGACGAAGCGCGTCTGGCGGGCGCCAAAGGCCGCGCAGCACGTCAGGCAAAACGCATCGCCGCCATGAATACCGGGTCGGACGACGCTCGGGATGAACAGAACGAAGACGTATCGGTGGACGAGTCCGAACTGCAGACCTGACGTTATCGACACGATGCGCCCACGCTGCCACACACCGCTGATCGGCGGCGGCGGCTTGGGGAACATGATGAATATCAAAGCCAGTGCAGTCGACGCGATCATCTTCGGATCCAGACCGGGTCGCCCGACGTCACGCCGCGCCACCCGCGAACGCGACAGCCCCGACGAACAGTGGACGGCGATGGCCCGACGCCTGGAAAATGCGGGCGCTCGCTTCAACGCGCACATGGCCCGTGACACGGAAAAACCCAACTGGTCCGCGGCGACAGGATTTTGGCAGGCACGCTCGTGTCGGCCCTGGACGAATCCCCGCGCCGCCGTGGTGACCCGACCGATCCTGGGATCGGGGGACGCCGCAAGTGTGCCCGAGGGCTGCTGTCTGCTGGAAACCGAACCTGACCACACCGTGCTCAGCTGGCGCCGCGGCATTGACGTGGTGCAGGTGCGACTGACGTCGGACGAGTTCGAAGCGTATCGCGCGGACGGCACGATCGTCGACTGATCAGCCGGGGAGCGATCCCAGGTCGATGGGCCGGCCAACGACAGGGTCGGTGATGTAGCGCCCCAAAACAAAAACGCCACCGGCAAGGGTGGCGTTTTCGCTTCGTCTTTGCAGCGGGCTTGAAGCGAACTTCAGTGGCGTGCTGCAAGGCTGAATTCTTGGTGGCGCATCAGGGATTCGAACCCCGGACCTGCGGATTATGATTCCGTCGCTCTAACCGACTGAGCTAATGCGCCAAATGCAGAGGCCGAACTATACCCAATTTTTCCGGCGTGCGCAATTTGCTGCCGATTCGTCGTAAAGTGATCGGCTTGCCTGCGCGAACGGCGGTCATGCTGCATCAAAAAAAATGGCCCGACATTGCTGTCGGGCCAATAGGGAGCACACAATATCGCGCCTCAATATGCTCGCGGGGGAAGCGCGATATCGGTGTCAGAGCCGCGGCACAGCAAGCCAATCGGGGGATCTGCGGATTCCGCCATGGCCTTTGACGCCGTGCGCGTCTCAGAGCCTGCAGTCTAGATCCAACCCTCTGACATCAACCTGAACATTGCTGCGGTGCAGTGTCACGCGATGTATCGGTGACGGCACGGGCTCACCCGGTCGTTACCAACCGCGCATCCGCCAGCACATCCTGCGCCATCGCCATGGCATGCGACACCGCGTCGCCCAGCACGATCACGGCGGGACTGCCCATGCCGTGCGTCGCGATAGCCTCAGCCATCCGCGCCACAGTGGTCGTCAGGTGACGCTGGTCCGCACAGGTGGCGCGCTGCACCACGGCGACCGGCAGGTCGGCCCGAAAGCCCGAGGCCATCAGCACGCGCGCCAGGCGGGTCGGATCGCTCATGCCCATGTAGCAGACAACGGTCAGGCCGCTTTGCGCCAGCGCCCGCCAATAGGGCTGGGACCCTGCTCCGGTTTCGTCCACCGTATGCGCCGTGACCAGGGCGACGCCGCGCGCCACCTGGCGATGGGTGATCGGCAGTCCCAACTGCGCGCCGATGGCCAGCCCGGCCGTCAGGCCTGCAACGGCGTCAACCTGCACGCCGCGCTCGGCCAGCCAGGCCCACTCTTCACCGCCGCGCCCGAAAATGAAGGCGTCGCCGCCTTTGACGCGCGCCACGGTTTCCCCCTGGCGGGCGTAGCGCAGCATCAGCCGCAAAATGAAGGGCTGCGGGGTCGACTTGCAGCCGCCGCGTTTGCCGACACGCACAATGCGGGTCCCTGGCGCGGCCAGTTCCAGCACACCCGGGCCGACCAGATCGTCCACCAGCCACACCGTGCAGGTGGCCAGGGTCTTGACGGCACGCACCGTCAACAGATCCGGATCGCCTGGCCCGGCGCCGATCAGCCAGACCTTGCCGCGGCACGGCACGGACCGCACGGGTTCGGAAGAAAACGTCGACGACGACAACGGGGCTGCTGACAGCGGGTTGGAAGCCAGGCGATCGGACACCAAGCGGTCGGGCACCAACGCAGTCGGCGCCAGGACGGACGCAGGCAGGTTTGTGATCACGGCGGATGTCATGACGTCACCTCGGTAGAAATCGATGCACCAGCCGGCGCAAACTGGCTCAGATAGGTGTCGGCGTGGCGGGCATCCCACTTGACGCCATCGAGCAGCACCGCGCTGCGCCATGGGCTGGCCGGCACCGCTACCTTCGCCATCGCGGCCGCATCCTGATAGACATCGATGCGATGCACGGCGCGGGCGACGGCCTCGTAGTCCGGCACGTCGCGCAGCAGGCCCCAACGCACGAACTGCGTCAGGAACCACATGCCGTCCGACACGTAGGGGTAGGTCACCTCGCCGTCATTGAAGAACGTGAGCGGGTGGGTATCGCGCCAGCGGCGGCCCTGCGCGTCGCCGGACAGGCCTTGCAGGCAATCGGCCAGCAGGGTGTTGGGCTGGTCGATGGCATCGGCGGCGGCCAGGCGGCGGGCGACACCATCGCGCGCCCGCATCGTATCCAGATACCGCGCCGTATCCAGCAGCGCAGCGACCAGGGCGCGCGCGGTGTTGGGATGGCGCGTGACCCAGTCATCGGTCGCGGCCAGCACTTTTTCAGGGTGGTCGGGCCAGATGGCCTGCGACGTGCAGGCAATGATGCCTTCGCCCTGCTGCGCGGCCAGGGTGTTCCAAGGTTCGCCCACACAAAAGGCGTGCACCAGCCCTTCCTGCGCGGCGGCCACCATGCGCGGCGGCGGCACCACCACGCGGTCGACGTCTCGCGCCGGATCGATGCGGTGCGCCGCCAGCCAGTAGGCCAGCCACATGGCATGCGTGCCGGTCGCAAAGGTATGCGCCAGGGTCAGGCCCGCGCCGTCGCGCACCGCGCGCGCCATCGACCAGCCGTCCCGTACGCCCTGCTGCGCCAGGCTCTTGCCGATCGTGATGCCCTGGCCGTTGTGGTTCAGTCCCATCAGGATCGACATGGGCGTCGCGGCCGACCCGATGCCCAGATGCGCGCCGTACACCATGCCGTAGAGCGCGTGCGATGCGTCCAGCGAACCGTTGGCCAGACCGTCGCGCACCATCGACCAGGAGGCCTGGCGCACGGGTTCGATGCGGATGCCGTAGCGCCGGTCGAACCCCAGTTCGGCGGCCATCACCACGGTCGCGCAGTCCACCAGCGGGATGAAACCCAGCCGGACGGTATCGAGTTCGGGGGCGTCGCCATCGGCGCGCCGGGAAAGAGGGGATGTCATGCCTTGCTCGCTCGGTTCCGGAATGAAAAAGCGCCCGTCTTCGCCAGGATGCCTTCCTGACGCAGACGGACGCCGTTGTCCGCGACGCGGCTGTGACGATGCGCCGTCATTGGTGCATCGAGCCACGCTCGGGTCTCATCATGCAAAGCGCGTGCCAGTGGCGGGCCGTTGAGCCGGCGGATCAGCCGCTACGGGAAATACAGGGGCAAGGCTTGACCGCCACTGGCCCGGATCGCTGCCGTGAACGCACCAAAGCCATGCATGCAGGCACCAGAAGTGGTCAATCGACTTTGCAGACGCAGGGGCCGGGCCTCGCTCAGGGCTTGAGCCAGCCCGCGACTTCGACCATTTCCCGGGCCACGTCGCCGATGCGCCGCTGGCTTTGCATCGCGCGTTCGCGCAGCAGCTTGTAGGCCTCGTCTTCCGACACGCCGCGCAGTTGCATCAGCAGACCCTTGGCCTTGTCGACCCACTGCCGTTCGGCCAGCTTCTTCTTGGCGTCCTGCAGTTCTTCGCGCAGTTCGCGCTCGACGCTGAATCGTTCGATCGCCACGTCCAGCAAGGTCTGGATGCGCGTGGCGGGCACCTCGCCGACCACGTAGGCGGCCACGCCCACCTCGAGCGCCAGCCGGATGGTGCTGCGCCCGCCATCGCCCGTGAACATGACGACCGGACGCGCGCTGTGTTCGCTCGCCACACAGACGTCTTCCAGCGTGTCGCGCGACGGCGCGTCGGAATCGATCAGTACGACGTCGGGCTTGAGCTTGGCGATGACGGCCGCCATCCCGACGCTCGCCTCGATCTCGGCAATCACGTTGACGCCGGCTTCGGCAAGTGTCTGTCGCAGCGACACCGCCCTGCCCGATCCGTCGTTAATCAGTACCACATTGAGCATGTTGTTCCCCGTCGCTTTTGGCGACGCAAGTTGTATGCCATTGCTGGCTTCATGATGCCGCCATCCCCAATGCTCATGCGGGGTCGCGTGATAAACTGGCCGGCTTGCCCCCGGGCTAATTCCCGTTACGGCACTTCCATGACCGAACCCCGCAAACTGTATATCCGCACTTTCGGCTGCCAGATGAACGAGTATGACTCGGACAAGATGGTCGATGTGCTCAATGCCGACTCCCCGCTCGTGTTGACCGACACGCCGGAAGACGCCGACGTGATTCTATTCAACACCTGTTCGGTGCGCGAGAAGGCGCAGGAAAAAGTCTTCTCCGACCTCGGACGCGTCAAGCAGCTCAAACGCAACAAGCCCGGCCTCGTGATCGGCGTGGGCGGCTGCGTTGCCAGCCAGGAAGGCGCGGCCATCGTGGCGCGCGCGCCCTATGTCGACGTCGTGTTCGGCCCGCAAACGCTGCACCGCCTGCCCCAGTTGATGGAAAAGCGCCGGCTGACCGGCCAGTCGCAGGTCGACATCAGTTTCCCCGAAATCGAAAAGTTCGACCACTTGCCGCCCGCGCGGATTGACGGCCCATCCGCCTTCGTGTCGATCATGGAAGGCTGCAGCAAGTACTGCAGCTTCTGTGTGGTGCCGTATACCCGCGGCGAAGAAGTGTCGCGCCCGTTTGAAGACGTGCTGACCGAGATTGCCGACCTGGCCGACCAGGGTGTCAAGGAAGTCACGCTGCTGGGCCAGAACGTGAACGCGTATCGCGGACAGATGGGCGACACGGCCGAGATCGCCGACTTTGCGCTGCTGCTCGAATATGTGCACGACATTCCAGGCATCGAACGCATCCGCTTCACGACCTCGCATCCCAAAGAGATGTCGCAGCGGCTGATCGATGCCTACGGCAAGCTGCCCAAGCTGACGTCCTTCCTGCACCTGCCCGTGCAGGCCGGCAGCGACCACATCCTGATGGCCATGAAGCGCGGCTACACCGCGCTGGAATTCAAGTCCATCGTGCGCCGCCTGCGCGCCGTACGGCCCGACATCGTCATGTCGTCGGACTTCATCGTCGGCTTTCCTGGCGAGACCGAAGAAGACTTTGGCAAGACCCTGAAGCTGATCGAAGACGTGAACTTCGACGCGTCGTTCTCGTTCGTGTACTCGCGCCGCCCGGGCACGCCCGCCGCCGACCTGCACGACGAGGTGGCGCAAGAGGTCAAACTCGAACGGCTGCAGCGTCTGCAGGCCCTGATCAACACCCAGGCCGCCGCGATCAGCGAGGCCATGGTCGGTTCGATCCAGCGCGTGGTGGTCGAAGGCGTGTCGCGCAAGCGGGCCGACGAACTCATGGGCCGCACCGAAAACAATCGTATCGTCAACTTCCCGGCGCCCGCGCGGCTGCTGGGAACCTTGGCCGACATCCGCATCACCGCGGCCATGTCCCACACCCTGCGCGGCGAGGTCGTGACGCACGACCCCGTCAGCCCATATCCCAGCGTCACGACCGTATCGAGTCCCTCGCACGCATGACAGATTCCCGTACCGTATCCTCCGCCCGTCGCAACCTGCCCGTCGTTCTGACGCTGGACGAAGACAATGTCCGCCTTGCGAACCTGTGCGGTCCGCTCGACGAAAATCTGCGCCAGCTGGCCGCAGCCTACGGCGTCGAACTGACGCGGCGGGGCACGCGGCTGACCTTCGACGGCGACCGCGCCGACGATGCCGCGGCGGCGGTGCTGTTCCTGCACCAGCGCGCGCAGGAACCGATCTCCATCGACGACCTGCAACTGACGCTGGTCGAACTGGGCGCCATGGACACGCAGCACGATCCGCGCGACGTGCCCGCCCTGGTGCCCGGCACCGGCAACGAGTCCGAGATCGTGCTGCGCATTCCGCGCCGGCAGGACCTGAAGGGCCGCACGCCGCGCCAGCGCGACTACCTGCGCAATATCCTGTCGCATGACATCTCGTTCGGCATGGGTCCGGCCGGCACGGGCAAGACCTATCTGGCCGTGGCCTGCGCGGTGGACGCCATGGAACGCGAGTCGGTCAAACGCATCGTGCTGACGCGTCCGGCAGTCGAAGCCGGCGAACGCTTGGGCTTTCTGCCTGGCGACCTGTCGCAGAAGGTCGATCCCTATCTGCGTCCGCTGTACGACGCGCTCTATGACCTGCTGGGGTTCGAAAAGGTCGGCAAGCTGTTCGAAAAGCAGGCGATCGAAATCGCGCCGCTGGCCTACATGCGCGGCCGGACGCTGAACAACGCGTTTGTGATCCTGGACGAAGCGCAGAACACGACGCCGGAACAAATGAAGATGTTCCTGACGCGGATCGGCTTTGGCAGCCGCGCCGTCATTACCGGCGACCCGTCGCAGGTCGACCTGCCCAAGGGCCATCGCAGCGGGCTGGTGGACGCGGCGAACATCCTGTCGGCGGTCAAGGGCATTTCGTTCACGCAGTTCACGAGCAGCGACGTCGTGCGCCATCCGCTGGTGGCCCGCATTGTCGATGCCTATGAAAAGCATGGCGCGAGCAGCAGTGGCAAGTAAGGGGGCTGGCAGGCCGGCCGCTGCAAAGACAGCAGCCGGAAAGAAGGTGGCCAAGCCGGCGGCAGCAGGAGCCGCCGTCGAAACGGCCGTCCTGCCGTCCCTTGTCACGCCGCTCAGCCTGTCCGTGCAGTGCGCCGTCGACGACGACCGCCTGCCCCGTTGGCGGGTGCGCCGCTGGGTGGCGTTGACGCTCAAGCACCTTGCCACGTCGAAATCAGCGCCCACCGCCGTCCACCTGACCCTGCGCATCGTGGGCGCGGCCGAAGGCCGGCGGCTGAACCGCGACTTTCGCGAACGCGACTACGCCACCAATGTGCTGACCTTCGAGTATGGCGATGACCCGTCGGGCACCACCAGCGGCGACATCGTGCTGTGCCTGCCCGTACTCGTGAAAGAGGCGCGGGAACAGAAGAAGCCCTTCCTGAATCACGCCGCGCACCTGGTGATTCATGGCGTCCTACACGCATTGGGTTACGATCATTTGAACGCGCGGGAAGCCACACGCATGGAGCGTCTGGAAACCCGCATTTTGGCCGAATTGGCAATACCCGACCCGTATCGGGTATCCTGAGACCTTCACAAACTGTCCTGTCAGGACGATGTCAGACTCCTCCCCTAGTCCGGCGTACGCAGCGCGTGCGCCCAAACATCCTCCCAAAACCTTCTTCGAGCGACTCTCGGCGCTGATCCATCGCGAGCCGGAAGACCGCGAAGATCTGAAGGCGGTGCTGGAAGCGGCCTATGGTCGCGACCTCCTGGACGCCGAAGCCCTGTCGATGATCGAAGGCGTGCTGGCCGTGTCCGAACTGGCCGCCGGCGACATCATGATCCCGCGTTCGCGCATGGACATGCTGGAAGTCAGCGAGCCGATCGAAGCGCTGCTGCCCGGCGTCATCGAAACGGCCCACTCGCGTTTCCCGGTGTACGAAGAAAGCCGCGACAACGTGATCGGCATCCTGCTGGCCAAAGACCTGCTGCGCTGCGTGGTGGACCGCCACCTCGAACTGCGCACGCTCTTGCGGCCGGCGGTGTTCATTCCCGAGTCCAAAAAGCTGAACGTACTGCTGCGCGAATTCCGCAGCAACCGCAACCACATCGCGATCGTGGTGGATGAGCATGGCGGCACCGCCGGCCTCATCACCATTGAAGACGTGCTGGAACAGATCGTTGGCGAGATCGAAGACGAATACGACGACATCGACGTCGAACAGTCCATCCTGCCCGACGGCAAGAACCGCTGGCGCGTGATGGCCACCACCAGCATCCGCCGCTTCAACGAGACCTTCGGGTCTTCGCTGGACGACGACGAGTACGACACCGTCGGCGGCTGGATGGCCGGCAATCTTGGCCGCATTCCTCGCCGGGGCGACCACATCGAACGCGACAACCTGAAGCTGGACGTGATCCGTGCCGATGCGCGCCGCGCGTTGTGGCTGCGTGTCGCGCGCTTGCCCAACGACGGGTCCGAGTCGACGCCGATCGACGAGCGATAGGCCGCCCGCCGTGCGCCGTCCTTCCCTGCCGCTCGTGGGCGCCCTGCTGCTGGGCGCGCTCCACGGCCTGGCGTTCGCGCCCGTCCCCTTCCCTGCCTGGCTGCTGCCCTTCGTCCAGATTGCCGCGTTCGCGGGCCTCTGTGCGCTGACCTGGCGCGCCCCCAGCGTGCCGCGCGCCACCGTCCTGGGCTTCGTGTTCGGCATGGGGCACTTCGGCGTCGGCATCTCCTGGATCTACACCAGCCTGCATGTGTACGCCCACATGGCCGCGCCGCTGGCCGTCATGGGTGTCGTGCTGCTGTCGGCCTACCTGTCGATCTTTCCGGCAGCGGCGACGGCGTTTGCGCGCTGGGTCGCCAAGGCGCCTGGCGTGGCCGACGCGGCCCGTGATCGCACATCGGTTACGGCGGCTGCCGGCAAGCTGGTCCTGCCCCCTGCACGACTGCCTACCCGCTGGACGGCGCTGATCGCGGCCGTGTCCATGGCCACGGCCTGGACCGCGGCCGAATGGGTGCGCGGTGTCCTCTTCACGGGCTTTCCGTGGCTCAATGCGGGCTATGCGCATGTCGATGGTCCGTTGCAGGGCTGGGCGGCCCTGGCGGGCGTGTACGGGGTCGCGTTCCTGGCCACGCTGACCGCAGGCGGCATTGCCGCGTCGGTGCTGTGGTCGCGCGGGCCGCGCGCGGGCTCGGCATCCGCTGGACCGACGCCGCAGGCCACCGATGCTGCACTGGTGCTGACGCCCGGCCCCGACGCGTCGGCCACGGTGCCCTCGCCCGCCCTGCACGCCATCGATGCGCGGCGCGGCGCGGGCCTGCCGCTGGCGCTGGCCGTCCTGATCTGCGTGCTGGGCGCGGGCGCCGGGCAGATCTCGTGGGTGACGCCGCATGGCGACCCGATCACGGTGCGGCTGGTGCAGGCCAATATCCCGCTCGACGACAAATTCGATCCCGCCTTCATCTGGCAAGGCATGGATGCGCACCGCCGGCTGGCGGAAATGCCAACCGCCAATGGCCGCCCCATCGACCTGACCCTGCTGCCGGAAACCGCCGTCCCCGTCTTCCAGGACCAGTTGACGCCGGCTGCGTGGGGCGAATGGGTGGGCAGCGCGGCCGCGGCCAAGAGCACCTTCGTGCTGGGCGTGGCCCTGCGCGACGTGCGGCCCGATCGCGAATACTTCTACAACGGCGTGGTGGAACTGGACGGCAACACGCCTGAAGACGCCCTGGTTGCGGGCCGGCCCGGGCATCGCTACAGCAAGAACCACCTGGTGCCCTTCGGCGAGTTCGTGCCGCCGGGCTTCAAGTGGTTCGTCAACGCCATGGTGATGCCGCTGGGCGACTTCGACCGGGGCGCGCCGCGACAGCGGCCGTTTGCGATCGCCGGCCAGCACATCGCCATGAACATCTGCTACGAAGACGTGTTCGGCGAAGAACTGCTGCCCGCCATCCGTCCGTGGAGCGGCGACGATGACGATGCCCCCAACCAGGCGCCCGATGACGACGCGGATCGGGAAGCCGGCGCCACCATCCTGGCCAACGTCAGCAACCTGGCGTGGTTCGGCGATTCGCTGGCCTTGCCGCAGCATCTGCAGATGTCGCGGATGCGGGTGCGCGAGACCGAACGGCCCATGCTGCGCGCGACCAACACGGGCATGACGGCGGTGATCGACGCCACCGGCAATGTGCAATCGCAACTGCGCCCGTTGACCGTTGGCGCGCTCGATGCGACCGTGCAGGGCACGACCGGACTCACCCCCTATGCGCGCACCGGCAACGCCCCGGTGCTGGGCGGGCTGCTTGCCCTGCTGGCGTTTTTCACGTGGCACCGCAAGCGCCGCAAGGCGCCCGCCCAGACAAAGGCGGCGCGATCGGCGCGGCGCAGTTAAAATCCCCCCTTTCGTCCTGCAGTCCGCGCCCCGCCGGGCACGACTCGACGTACCCTCGGCAAGCAAGCGCCGAACTTACCGCGAACACCATGCTGACATTTCAACAGATCATTCTTCGACTCCAGGAATACTGGGCCCAACAAGGCTGCGCGCTGCTGCAGCCGTACGACATGGAAGTCGGCGCGGGCACGTCCCATACCGCGACCTTCCTGCGTGCACTGGGTCCGGAGCCCTGGCGTGCGGCGTATGTGCAGCCATCGCGGCGGCCCAGCGACGGCCGGTATGGCGAGAACCCCAACCGCTTGCAGCACTACTACCAGTTCCAGGTCGTGCTCAAGCCGGCCCCCACCGACATCCTCGAGCTGTACATCGGCTCGCTCAAGGCGCTGGGCATCGATCCGCAGCAACATGACGTGCGCTTCGTGGAAGACGACTGGGAAAACCCCACGCTGGGCGCCTGGGGCCTGGGCTGGGAAGTCTGGCTCAACGGCATGGAAGTCACGCAGTTCACGTACTTCCAGCAGGTCGGCGGCATCGATTGCAAGCCCACCACTGGCGAGATCACCTACGGGATCGAACGCCTGGCCATGTATCTGCAGGGCGTCGAAAGCCTGTATGACCTCGTCTGGACCGACAGCCCGCATGGCAAGCTGACCTACCGCGACGTCTACCACCAGAACGAAGTGGAACAGTCGACCTACAACTTCGAGCACTCGTCGCCCGATATCCTGTTCCAGCACTTTACCGATTACGAAACCCAGGCCAAGCACCTTGTCGAGGTGCCCCTGGCGTTGCCCGCCTACGAGATGGTCCTGAAAGCCGCCCACACATTCAACCTGCTGGATGCGCGCGGCGCGATCAGCGTCACCGAGCGCGCCGCCTATATCGGCCGCATCCGCAATCTGTCGCGCGCCGTTGCGCAGAGCTATTACGAGTCCCGCGAACGCCTGGGCTTCCCGATGCTGGCGCGCAAGGAGGCCGCATAAATGGCGCACGCTTCCCAGCCCCTGCTGATCGAACTGTTCACCGAAGAACTGCCGCCCAAGGCGTTGAATCGCCTGGGTCATGCCTTTGCCGACGGCGTGGCGGCCGGCCTGTCCGCGCGCGGCCTGCTGGCCGAGGGCAATACCGTCACGCCGTTTGCGTCGCCGCGCCGCCTGGCCGTGCGCCTGTCGGCCGTGCTGGCGCAGGGCGCCGATGCGGCCTTTGCCGAAAAGCTGATGCCCGCCAGCGTGGGCCTGACGGCCGACGGCAAGGCGTCCCCCGCACTGATGAAAAAACTCGCGGCCAAGGGTCTGCATGACCTGGATGTGTCGACCCTGGCGCGCGAGTCCGATGGCAAAAACGAAAACCTGGTGTATCGCGGCGTGGCGCCGGGCGCCGCCCTGACGGCCGTGCTGCAGGGCATTGTCGAAGAGGCGCTGGCCAAGCTGCCCATCCCGAAGGTCATGAGCTACCAGCTGGCCGATGGCGAAACCACCGTCAAGTTCGTGCGCCCGGCCCATGGCCTGGTCGCGCTGTATGGCAATGAGGTCGTCGACATCTCCATCCTGGGCCTGAAGTCGGGCCGCACCACCACCGGTCACCGCTTCCAGTCCAGCGGCCCGATTGAACTGCCGTCGGCCGACAGCTACGAAGACAAGCTGGCCGGACAGGGCCGCGTGATCGCTGCGTTCGACGCGCGGCGCGGCAACATCGAAGAGCAGCTGCGGGGTCATGCCGCGCGACTGAACGCGTCGCTGGGTGACGAAAGCGACGTGGGCCCGCTGCTGGACGAGGTGAACGCGCTGGTCGAATACCCCACCGTGTACGTGGGCGAGTTCGAGCCGGAATTCCTGGCCGTCCCGCAGGAATGCCTGATCCTGACGATGCGCCTGAACCAGAAGTACTTTCCGCTATTCGAAGCCGACGGCAGAAAGCTGACCAACCGTTTCCTGATTGTCAGCAACATGGCGCTGACTGATCCGGCCAACATCGTGGATGGCAATCAGCGGGTGGTGCGTCCGCGCCTGGCCGATGCCCGCTTCTTCTTCGAAACCGATAAAAAGACGTCGCTGGCCTCGCGGGTCGATCAGCTCGGCACCATCGTTTATCACAACAAGCTGGGCTCGCAACTGGACCGCGTCCAGCGCGTGCGTCAGCTGGCGTCGTGGGTGGCCGAACGCATTGGCGCCGACCCCAGGCTGGCGGACCGCGCGGCGCTGCTGGCCAAGACCGATCTGGTCACCGGCATGGTGGGCGAATTCCCGGAACTGCAGGGCCTGATGGGGTCCTACTATGCCGTGGCCGATGGCGAAGATCCGGCGGTCGTGGCTGCCATTCGCGACCAATACCGCATTCGTTTCGATGACGCGGTGGAAGACGAAACGGCCGTGGCCGCGGCGCTGTTCATTGCCGACCGCGCCGAGACCCTGGTCGGCATCTGGAGCATCGGCCTCGTGCCCACCGGCGACAAGGACCCCTTCGGTCTGCGCCGCGCGGCGCTTGGCCTGATCAGCGCCTTTGAACAGCTGGCGGCAGGCGATCGCCTGGGCGCCGGCGGCGAACCACTCACGCTCGACCTGCTGCTGGAACGCGCGGCCGCCACCTTCGGCACGTCGGCCGCTTCGGTCATCGTGACCGAAGTGCGCGCCTTCGTGTTCGAACGGTACCGCAACCTGCTGGCCGCCACGTACGACCGGTCGGCAGTGGATGCCGTGATCGCCGTGACGCCGCCGCTGGAAGAAGTGCCGGCCCGCGTGCGCGCGGTGGTCGAATTCGGCGCGCTGCCCGAAGCCGCCAGCCTGGCGGCCGCGAACAAGCGGATCGGCAACATCCTGAAGAAGAACGAAGGCGAAGGAAAGATCGGCAAGGTCGACCCGGCACGTCTGGTGGACCCGGCTGAACAGGCTCTGGCCGCCACCGTGGAACGCCTGCGGCCCGAAGCCGAATCGCGTTTTGCGGCCGGCGATTTTTCGGGCGCGCTGACGGTGCTGTCGGAAGCGCGCGGTCCGGTCGACGCGTTTTTTGCGGACGTGATGGTGATGGCGGAAGACCCGGCGCTGCGCGCCAACCGGCTGGCGCTGCTGGCTGATCTTCACGGGGTGATGAACCGCGTGGCTGACCTTTCCCGTCTGGCGGCCGCGTGATCAAGCCCGTCTCCAACAAGCCAGCCGGCAAGCCCACGGGCAAGACCGGCGCGAGCAGCGGCATGCCGCGCAACCGGCTGATCATCCTCGATCGCGACGGGGTCATCAACCAGGACAGCGCCGAGTTCGTGAAGTCGCCCGACGAATGGATTCCGCTGCCGGGTGCGCTCGAGGCCATCGCGCGCATGAACCAGGCCGGCTATCGGGTGGTGATCGCCAGCAACCAGTCGGGCCTGGGCCGCGGGTTGTTCGACGCTGCCACGCTCAACGCCATCCACATCAAGCTCAAGACGCAGCTTGCCAAGGTGGGCGGCACGGTGGATGCGATCTTCATCTGCCCGCATGCTCCCGACGACGAATGCGATTGCCGCAAGCCGTTGCCGGGCCTGTTCTATTCGATCGCGCAGCGCTTCGACATCGACCTGGCCGGGCTGCCCGCCGTGGGCGATTCGGCACGGGATCTGCAGGCCGCCTACACGGCCGGCTGCACCCCGTGGCTGGTGCTGACGGGAAATGGACTCAAGACCCAGGCGCAGGGCAACCTGCCCCCCACCACCGTGGTCTGGGAATCGCTGACGGCAGTGGCCGAGGCGCTGGAAACCGCCAACCTGGCGGAGGAACACTGATATGGCGTGGTTACGCTCGGCGTTGTACGCGGTTTTCCTGCTGGTCACCGTCATTCCCTTTGCCCTGGGCAGTGTGCTCTGGTCTCCCCTGCCGCTGTCGTGGCGCTACCGGCTGACGGTCGGCTGGCCGCGGCTGGCCGTCTGGGGCGCACGTTTCATCGTCGGCATCCGCTGGCAGATCAAGGGCTGGGAAAACCTGCCCGACAAGCCCGTGGTCATCCTGTCCAAGCACCAGTCGGCCTGGGAAACCATGTTCCTGATCGCATGGATGCCACGCGAACTGTGCTTCGTCTACAAGCGCGAACTGCACTGGGTGCCGTTCTTCGGCTGGGGCCTGGCGCTGCTGAAGATGATCTCCATCAACCGCAAGAAAGGCAGTGATTCATTCGAGCAGGTCGTGGCCCAAGGGCGTGAAAAACTCGCGGCTGGCCGCTGGATGATCATGTTCCCCGAAGGCACCCGCATTGCTCCGGGCAAGGCCGGCAAGTACAAGAGCGGCGGCGCCCGAGTGGCCGTGCGAACCGGCGCCTGGGTGGTGCCGATCGCCCACAACGCCGGCGAATGCTGGCCGCGCAACGCCTTCGTCAAACGCCCCGGCGTGATCACGGTGTCGATCGGCCCGGCCATCAATTCCGAAGGCCTGACGGCCGACGCATTGAACCGCCAGGTCGAAGCCTGGATCGAAGGCGAAATGCGCGTCCTCAACCCCGAGCGCTACAAGGATGGTCGCCCGTCCGAGCGCCCGTCGCCCCGGTAATCCTGTCGCTGCGTATGGCCGGCCCCCGTCTCTCCGACTCCGTGTGTCCTGTCCCGTCCCGCCCGCGTGCCCGTCCCGCGTGCGTGGCGGCGGCTGCACGCGCGCCGCGAGGTGAACGTGCGGGGGCAGACCCGCAGCCGCAGCTCGAACTGCTGCTGAACCCGCCCTCCCCCACCCCCGTGGCCTCGACGCCGCCGGTCGCGCCGCCCGATCCGGCCGTGCAACTGCCGCCCGGCGCACGGTGGCGCGAGGTGACCGCCGACGGCCAGGTGATCCGCTTCGTGCTGCAACGCTCGCGCCGCCGCAGCATCGGCTTCGTGATCGGTGACGATGGCCTGCGGGTCACGGCGCCCCGTTGGGTGGTGCTGGCCGATATCGACACGGCCGTACTGGAAAAATCGCGCTGGATCCTGTCCAAGCTCAACGACTGGCAAAACCGCAAGGAACGCCTGGCGCTGAACCAGACCAAATGGGAAGACGGCGGCGAACTGCCCTACCTGGGCAAACGCATCACCATCCGGCTGGACGCCCATCGCAGCCTGCTGCTGGAAGGCGACGGGCTTGCGCCGCAAGATGGCGACGTGCTGTGGCTGCCGCTGCCGCACGATGCCGGCGCCGCGCGGGTGCGCGACTCGGTCCAGGCGTGGCTGCAATCGCGGGCCCGCGCGATCTTTGACGTGCGCCTGAAGGACTTCCTGGATCGCACCGGCCTGACCATCAATCGATGGAGCCTGTCATCGGCCGCGACCCGCTGGGGGTCCTGCACCAGCGCAGGCAACATCCGGCTGAACTGGCGCCTGATCCACTTCCCCATGAACGTGATCGACTATGTGATCGCGCATGAACTCGCGCACCTGCGCGAAATGAACCACAGCGCCGACTTCTGGGCCGAAGTCGGCCACCTGCTTCCGGGCTTCGAAAGCGCGCGGGAAGCTCTGCGCCGCCACGACCCGACCAGCCTGCCGCAATTCGTCTAGCGGCCGGCGTTTTCATCCAAGGACACTTCCATGCGACTTCTCCACACCATGCTGCGCGTCGGCGACATGCAGCGTTCCATCGACTTCTACACCAACGTGCTGGGCATGCGCCTGCTGCGCAAGAGCGACTATCCCGACGGCAAATTCACGCTGGCCTTCGTCGGCTACCAGGACGAGAAAGACGGCGCCGTGCTGGAACTGACCCACAACTGGGACACGTCGTCGTACGAATTGGGCACTGCCTACGGCCACATCGCGCTCGAAGTCGAGAACGCAGCCGGAACCTGTGACAAGGTGCGCGAACTGGGCGGCAAGGTGGTTCGCGAAGCCGGCCCCATGAAGCACGGCACCACCGTCATCGCGTTCGTCGAAGATCCGGACGGCTACAAGATCGAGTTCATCGAGCGCGGCTCGCGCAAGGGCGCCAGCGACTGATCGCTGCGTGCACCGCAGGCGCCGGGTAGCCTGCCTCGGCGCCTTTTTTTCATCTTTCCTGCCCGCCGCGCGTCGCGGCGTGACGCCACGACGGGCCTTTCATGCTCAACAAACTCTGGTTCGGATTCTTCCTGACCGCGGCGCTGGCGGCCTTTGGGCGCTGGGCCATTGCCGGCGACCCGTCGGTGTTTCCCGCCATGGTGAGCAGCCTGTTCGCCATGGCCAAGCTGTCGGTGGAAGTCATGGTGCTGCTGTTCGGCACCATTACGTTGTGGCTGGGCTTCTTGCGGATTGCCGAGCAGGCGGGCCTGGTGGATGCGGTGGCGCGGGTGCTGGGCCCCTTGTTCGCGCGGCTGATGCCGGACGTGCCGCGGGGCCATCCGTCGATCGGCCTGATCACGCTCAACTTTGCCGCCAATGCGCTGGGGCTGGACAACGCCGCCACGCCCATCGGCCTGCGGGCCATGAAGTCGCTGCAGACCCTGAACCCCAGCACCACCACCGCGAGCAATGCGCAGATATTTTTCCTGGTGCTGAATGCGTCCTCGCTGACCCTGATCCCCGTCACCATCTTCATGTACCGCGCGCAGCAAGGCGCGTCGGACCCCACCTTGGTCTTTTTGCCGATTCTGCTGGCCACCAGCGCGTCAACCCTGGCCGGCTTCATCAGCGTGGCGCTGATGCAGCGGATCAAGCTGTGGGACCCGGTGGTCATGGCGTGGATAGGCTCGTCGGTGTTGCTGCTGGGTGGCTTCATGGCGCTGCTGGCGACGCTGTCGGTCACGGCCCTGAGCGCGCTGTCGTCCCTGCTGGGCAACGTGACTCTGTTTGGCCTGATCCTGCTGTTCCTGATCGCAGGCGCCATCAAGAAGGTGCCGGTGTACGAAAGCTTCATCGACGGGGCCAAGGAAGGCTTCGATGTCACCAAGAGCCTGTTGCCCTATCTGGTGGCCATGTTGTGCGCGGTGGGGGTCTTGCGGGCGTCCGGCGCGCTGGATATTGCGCTGGATGGGCTGCGGTGGCTGGTGAGCGCCGTGGGGTTGGACACCCGCTTTGTCGACGCCATGCCCACGGCGCTGGTCAAGCCATTTTCGGGCAGTGCAGCCCGGGCCATGATGATCGAGACCATGCAGAATTTTGGCGTGGACAGCTTTCCTGCGCTGGTTGCCGCAACGGTGCAAGGCAGTACGGAAACCACCTTCTATGTGCTGGCGGTGTACTTCGGCGCCATCGGCATCCAGCGCACCCGCCACGCGGTCAGCTGCGCGCTGACTGCGGACCTCGCGGGCGTGGTGGCGTCAGTGCTGGTGTGCTATTGGTTCTTTGGGTGACGCGGGCTCAGACCACGCCGGCCTTGTGCAGGACGTCGGAGAGCGCAATGAACTGCGCCACCGAGAGTTCTTCGGCGCGTGAACTGTCTGCAATGCCAAGCTCGTCCCAAGGCACCAGCGCGGCCCATTCGCCCAACCCCCGCCGCAGCATCTTGCGGCGCTGGGCAAACGACTTCTGCACCGTCAACGACAGCGCGTCGTCACTGACCGGACGTGGACGATCCTGCGGCAGCGGGATCATGCGGACCACCGCCGACACCACGCGCGGCGGCGGGTCGAACGCTTCCGGCGGCACGTCGAACAGCTTTTCCATGTCGTAGCGCGACTGGAGCATGACCGACAGGCGGCCATAGTCCGAATCGCCAGGCTGCGCGACCATACGATCGATCACTTCCCGCTGCAGCATGAAGTGCTGGTCGAACACCTGGTCCGCAAAGGGCATCAGGTGGAACAGCAACGGGCTGGAAATGTTGTAGGGCAGGTTGCCGACGATACGCAGGCGGTCGCCAAACTGCGCAAAATCCACCGTCAGCACGTCGGCCTCGGTCACCAGCAGCCGTTCTTCGGGGTGCTGCTTGCGCAGCCGGGCGGCCAGGTCACGATCGATTTCGATGACCTGCAGGCGGTCCAGCTTTTCCAGCAGGGGCTTGGTCAGCGCAGACAGGCCAGGGCCGATCTCGACCACGTTATCGGTGCGGCGCAGCGCCGCCGCGCGCACGATGGCGTCGGGAATGCTGGCATCGATCAAAAAGTGCTGGCCAAAGCGCTTGCGCGCCTGGTGCTTCACGCCGCGGCTCCGCGGGGGGTGGCGGACGGCGCGGCAACGTCGGAAGGCAAGGCCGCAGAAGGCAAAGAGGGCAAAGAAGGCAAGTCGAAGTCGGTGGCGGGAATCATCTGTAGCGCAGTAAGAATGGCGTGCTGCATGCTGCCAGCATCGGCGCGACCGGTGCCGGCAAGATCCAGCGCGGTGCCATGGTCGACCGACGTGCGCACATACGGCAGGCCAAGAGTAATGTTGACGCCCTGACCGAAGCTGGCGTGCTTGAGCACCGGCAGCCCCTGGTCGTGGAACATGGCCAACGCCGCATCGAAGCCCGCCACATGGCTGGGCACGAACAGCGTGTCGGCCGGAAACGGTCCGGTCACGTCGATGCCCGCAGCGCGCGCCGCGGCGACGGCCGGAATGATGACGTCGATCTCTTCATGACCCAGGTGCCCGCCCTCGCCCGCATGCGGGTTCAGCCCGCAGATGGCGATGCGTGGCGTGGCCAGGCCCCAGCGCGACCGCAAGTCGGCGTCCAGGATGGTCATGACTTGCATCAGGGTATCGTGCGTGACGGCATCGGGCACGTCGCGCAGCGGCAGATGCGTGGTGGCCAGGGCGACCCGCAGGCCGCCGCCGGCCAGCATCATGACGACCTTGTCGACGCCGGCGTGCTCCTGAAAATATTCCGTGTGACCTGAAAAGGCGACGCCGGCATCGTTGATCACGCCCTTGTGCACCGGCGCGGTCACGATCGCCGCGGCGTCGCCGCCTTCGATCATGGCAATAGCAGCATCCAGCGTGTCGAGCACGTAGCGGCCGTTGTCGACCGCCAGCACGCCCGGTTCCGACGGCGCGCGCAGGGGCACCGGGGCCACCGTGACCCCATCCAGAGAAGCAATGTCGATAAGCGGCGCGCGTGATGCGAGCAACGCCGGATCGCCGATCAGCACCAGCCGCGCCGCGCGCAGCCGGGGGAGCACGGCCAGGTCGGCATCCGACCAGCCTTCGGTCGATACCGTGCCCGTGCGCAGCCCCGCAAACCACGCTGCGGCCGCAACCGAGAGTTCCGGTCCGACCCCGGCAGGTTCACCGGTGGTCAGGGCAAGCGTGGCGGCGGCCCTGGTCAATTGAGGGGCGCGTCCGTGTTGGGACCCAGGCGCACTTCGACATACGCACGGTCGCGCAGTTGGCGGGCCCAGTCTTCGTACTGCTGGTCCACCTTGCGCTGATAGATCGCCTGGCGGGCGGAAGCGCGCTGGCGCTCGCGGCCCACGTCCTGCGTGCGGCGGCCCGTGACCTGGATCAGGTGCCAGCCGAACGGCGACTGCACCGGCTGGCTGATTTCGCCAGGCTTGAGCGCATCCATGGCCTGCTCGAACGCCGGAACGGTTTCGCTGGGCGACAGCCAGCCCAGGTCGCCGCCCTGGGGCGCCGACGCGTCGTTGGAATACTGGCGCGCCATGTCGGCAAACGTGACGTTGCCGGCCATCACCCGCTGGCGGATGTCGCCCAGGCGCTGACGGGCCAGGTCGTTCGGCATGATTTCCGACGTGCGGATCAGGATGTGACGCGCTTGCGTCTGCTGGATCGGCACGGCCGACGCTTCGCCCGCGGCGGTGCCGGTCTTGCGATCCACCAGCTTGACGATGTGGAAACCGTTGCCGCTCTGCACGATGCCGCTGATCTGGCCCGGTTGCAGCTTGGCGACGGCTTCAAGGAAGATCCCGGGCCAGCGGTCGGTCGGCCGGGTACCCAGGTCGCCACCGCGCAGCGCTTCTTCGCCATCGGACTGCGACGCAGCCAGGCGCGCGAAGTCAGACGGGCCACGCGCCTGGTTCAGCAGCGTCTCGGCCTTGCGGCGCAGTTCGGCCACCCGGTCGGACGACGAGCCTTCCGGCACGCGCACCAGGATCTGGGCAAGCGTCAGTTGCGACGGTGCGGTCTGGTTCTGGTCGGCCAGGAAGTTGTCGATCTCGGATTCGGACACCTGCACCTGGCTGTCGACCGCGCGTTCACGCAGGCGCACCAGCGTGATTTCCTGGCGCAGGTCTTCGCGGTACATGGCGAAAGGCAGGCCTTCCTTTTCGATCTGGTCACGCATTTCGGTGACCGAGACCTTGTTCTGTTCGGCAATGCGGCCAATGGCGCGGTCCAGCTGGAAGTCGTCGATGCGGATACCGGTCTGCGCGGCTTCCTGCATCTGCGTGCGTTCCACGATCATGCGTTCGAGCACCTGGCGCTCCAGCGACTCGGGGTCGGGCTGGGGGATGCCCTGGCGCGACAGCGTGGCGGTCGCGGCCTGTATCCGTTGTTCCAGTTCGCGGCGGGTGATCGCCTCGCTGTTCACCACGGCGGCGATGGAGTCACCGGCCTGCGTGCCGCTCTTGCGCGGCGCGGCAGTCGGCGCCGGCGCGGAGCGCAGCGGCTGCTGCGGCTGCGCGTTGCGCGGGTTGGTCGTCATCGTCGGCGACTGCGGTATCGGGCTCTGGGGCTCGGTCACCTGCGGCGAGATCATCGATCCGCTGCCCGACGACATGCCACTGTCCCCGCCGCCCGACATGCCACCGGGAAGGCGCAGCCCCTGCGCGTGGGCGCCCACGCTGCTGGCCAGCAACGCAGCCAGCAGAGAGGACATCACGGCGCGACGGGCCAGGCGAAGAGGATGAGGCGTAACCATGGAATGCATTTATTCGTACCTTTCGAAACCCGTGCCTTTCTCAGGCGGCGGGTTGATCACCTGATACCCCGGAATACTCCGGCGCAGTGTGTTGATGGGACTTGTACCGACCCGTGCGAAGCCGTTTAGTTCGAGTTGCAGGAAAAACGCCGTGGTCGCATCACGCGTCGCGACCGCATAGCGCTGGACCACCGCGCGGACGGCAAAACAGCAGGCCGAGTTGTACTCGACCCCGGCCACCACCTCGGCAATCCGGTTCTGCAGCAAGGAATAGTCGAAGCGGCCAACGCCAAACCAGCGCGGGGCGAGCGGCCACTGGAAGGCCAGGTCGATCTGCTCCCGGCCGAGCACGCTGACCGACTCGCGCTGATAGCGGTAGGACAGGGCCACCGTGCTCGCGCGGGCGGGGCTGAAACGCGCGCCCACGGTCGAGCGCGACACCCGGCTGATCTGGGGATTGTATTGCACCGTGGTCTCGCCGCTCAGACTGGAGGTCAGCGCGCCATACACCGAGGCCAGATAATCCGACCGGCCGTCGGACCGGACCGCATCGCCCGGCAGCGTCACGCGCTGGTCGCTGAAGTACAGGCGCTGGGCGCCGGTCACGCGAGCCCGTTCGACACCGGTCTTGGGATCGAGCCAGCGCGAGGTCAGCGCGGCCGTCACCTGGTTGGCTTCGGCGATCCGGTCGTTACCCGCGTAGATGTTCTCGGAGAAGATCTGCGCGAAGTTGAAGTCGGCCAGCGCCGTGTCGAACACGGGCAGGCGCGACTGATCGCGATACGGCACGCGCAGGTAATACAGGCGCGGCTCGAGAGTCTGCGTCACGTCCTGGCCCAGCATGCGGCCATCGCGCTCGAAGATCAGGCCGGTATCCAGCGACACGATCGGCGTCGTGCGGCTGGTCCGGTAGGCATCGGCGCCCTGGTAGGCGTCGACGTCATACCGGGTGGTGTTGATGCCGATCTTGGGAATCAGGAAGCCGCCCGGCCGGATGATGGGATAGGCCACCGACGGATAGGCATAGCTGCGCGTCCCCGAAATCAGCGTGCTGTTCTTGAATCGCGTGGTGTCGACTTCCACCCGCGCGTCGAACCCGTTCCAGTCGTAGCGCGCGCCGTTCAGGCGCAGTTGCGGTTCGCGATCGTAGGGCGGGATGATGGGCAGCAGCGGATCCTGCAGGGTCTGGAACTTGACCACGCGGCCAAAGGCGTCCCAGTACCCGCTCTTCCAGGTCAGCGCGGCCGACCGTTCCAGCGTGGCGGTCGACGCCAGGCCCGTTCCTGCGACCGAGAAGTCGCGGAAGTAATTGTCGTCGGACGCGCCGTTGACGTTGAAGTTCAGGCCCAGGGTATCGGTCAGGCGCTGACGGTGCGCAAACGAATACAAATAGCGGTCGGTCTGCGTGACCCGGTCGTTGTTCAGGTACGTGGCGCGCGCTTCACCGCTGTAGTTCGGTTCCAGGTAGCGGAATTCGCCGCCCAGTTGCAGGCCGCGGCGCTCCATGTAGCGCGGCGAAATCGTCGCATCGCGGTTGGGCGCAATGTTGAAGTAGTACGGCGTCAGCAGTTGCGGACCGCTCTTGCTGGTAATGCCGAAGGTCGGCGAAATGAAGCCGGACTTGCGGGCGTCGCTGATCGGGAACGACATCTTGGGCGCGCCCAGGATGGGCAGGCTCTTGAAGTACAAGGTGCTGCCGTAGCTGGTGGCCTCGCCGGCGTCGTAATCGAAATCGATGCGGCGGGCGCGCATTTCCCACGACGGCTCTTCGCAGTCGCAACCGGTATAGGTGACGTTGTCGGCGCGTACGCGGCCCTGCCCCAGCAGCTCGACATGGTCTGCCGTGCCGCGGCCGCCGTTCAGGCCAAAAAAGAACCGGGCGTTGTCGAGTTCGCCGGTGCCGGTATTCAGATTCAGCTTGAGCCGCGGGCCGCTGACCACGTTGCCGTCGCGCGTGAGCCGAACGCCACCGGTGGCCTCGACCTCGCCTTCGACCTGCCGGTATTCGATGCTGTCGCCCTTGAGCACGGTATCGGTGCGGCGGATCTGGGCATTGCCGTCCAGGCGCAGATTGCTTTCGCCGTCACCCGTCAGGCTGTCGGCTTCCAGGTAGACGGGAAGGTCGTCGGGGTCGCGCTGGGGCCGTGGCTGCAAGGCCGGCGACAGGCGCAGGCCCGGACCGCTGACCTGCCCCTGGGCCGCTTCGGGCGCGGGCGCGTTCGTGCGCTGCTGCTCCGGGGTGAACGGGATGTCACGTACCGGCGGATCGTCCTGGCCGAACAGGCTCTCCTGCCCGAAGGGCGTTCCCCCATACGAAGGCATCTGCCCGTAAGTTGCCGACTGCCCATACGTCGGCGACTGCCCGTAGGCAAAAGGGGTCGCAGTCACTGCGGTAAATAGGCTGAACCACCGGATCAATCGCACGGGTATCGGGAGAACACAAAAATCGAAACGGAAGGATACGCGACTGGGGGACGCGCGCGGCTACAAACTAGATACCTCGGAAACGGTATCGCTCGGTATTATAGGAGGCATGGAACCTGTTACTTCTCCCCGTGCCGGTCAGCCCGGCCAAGACCCGCGTATCGGGCAACTCATCACGTGGCTGGGCACCTTGCCCGCCGATCTCGGCATCGATGCCGACAGCTTGCGGCCCGCGTCCAGCGACGCCAGCTTTCGCCGCTATTTCCGGGTCGACGCCGCCAACCGCACGCTGGTTGTCATGGATGCGCCGCCCGACAAGGAAGACTGCCGACCCTTCCTGCACGTGGCCGGCCTGCTGAAAGACGGCGGGCTGAACGTGCCCGATATCCTGGCGCAAGACCTGACGCAGGGTTTCCTGCTGCTGTCCGACCTGGGCTACACCACCTACTACAACTATTTGCAGGCGTCGCCGTCGACGCAGGACACGCATCGTCTCTACCTGGACGCCCTGCGCGCGCTGGTAAAGATACAACAAAGCGCGACAACCGGCCTCGATCATTACGATTACGACCGTTTTCACACCGAACTCGGCCTCTTTCCCGAATGGTATGTGGGCACACACTGCAAATTCGAGCTGGACGAAAAGACCCGAGCCGACCTGCAGACCGTCTTTGCCACCCTGATCGACGCCAACCTGGCCCAGCCGACCGTGCTGGTGCACCGCGACTTCCATTCGCCTAACCTGATGATCACCGAAGCCATGGGCGCGGGCGCCGACTTCGGCCCCAACCCCGGCGTGATCGACTTCCAGGACGCCGTGATCGGACCGATCACATACGATCTGGCCTCCTTGCTGACCGACGCCCGCACCACGTGGGACGAGCCGCAGCAACTCGATTGGGGCATCCGTTATTGGGAAATGGCGCGCGCCGCCGGCCTGCCGGTGTCGACCGACTTTGCCGAGTTCCACCAGGCGTATGAATGGATGGGCCTGCAGCGGAACCTGCGCATTCTGGGCGTGTTTGCACGCCTGGCGCATCGGGACGGCAAGCAAGCCTATCTGGCCCACATTCCCCGCGTGAACGGCTACGTGCGCCAGGTCGCGCAGCGCTACATCGCATTCAAGCCACTGATCCGCCTGCTCGACAAGCTGGATCAGACGCAGATCACGACGGGGTATACGTTCTGATGCGCGCCATGATCCTTGCCGCGGGCCGCGGCGAGCGCATGCGGCCCCTGACCGACGCCCTGCCCAAGCCCCTGCTGCCGGTTGGCGGCAAGCCGCTGATCGTCTGGCACCTTGAGCGGCTGGCGGCTGCCGGGATCCACGATATCGTCATCAACCACGCGTGGTTGGGCGACCAGATCGAAGCGGCGCTGGGCAATGGCGCGCAGTGGCACGTGCGCCTGCGGTATTCGCCCGAGGGAACCGCGCTCGAGACGGCCGGGGGCATCAAGAACGCCCTGCCGTTGCTGGGGAACGAGCCTTTCCTGGTCATCAACGGCGACATCTGGTGCGACTGGTCGCCCGGGCAGGCCGAAGCGATCGCGGCAGACCTGACGGCCAGGAAGGACCAGGCCTGGCTGCTGCTGGTGGACAACCCCGAGCATCATCCCGACGGCGATTTCGTGTTGCGGCGGGATGGCTCGGTACTGCCGCGGGGCAATGACCCGGCGCTGACCTTCTCGGGCATCGGCATCTACGCGCCGTCCCTGTTCGATGGCGTCGAGCCCGGCCACGCCGCGCGCCTGGCTCCGGTGCTGCTGGCCGCGATGGACGACAACCGCGTCCATGGCGCCCGGCACACCGGCGCGTGGGTGGACGTCGGCACGCCGGAGCGGCTGGCCGCGCTGGACGCCAGCCTACAATCAAGAGAGTCCCCGATTACCGGAATCCGTTCATGAGCATTCCCGCGCAAGATTTCTCGCCCTTCACCGCACGCCGCGCGCGCGTGCTCGACACCTTGCGGTCGCAGGGGGGCGGGATCGCCATCCTGGCCACGTCGCCCGAAGTGGTCCGCAATCGCGACGCCGAATACGACTACCGGCATGACAGCGATTTCTATTACCTGACCGGCTTTCACGAGCCACAGGCCTGGCTGGTCCTGATCGCGGGCGATACCGACCGCAGCATCCTCTTCTGCCGCAGCAAGAACCTGGAACGCGAAATCTGGGACGGGTTGCGCGTCGGCCCGGATGCCGCCAAAGAGGTGTACGGATTTGACGCGGCCTACCCGGTGGATCAGCTCGACGCCGAACTGCCCAAGCTGATCGCCAACCAGCCGCTGCTCTGCACCCCGCTGGCCAGCGACGCCACCTTCGACCGCCGCCTGCGCACCTGGCTGGACGCCGTGCGCGGCCTGGGCCGTTCGGGCGCGCTGATTCCGCTGCGCACGCTGGACCTGCGCAGCCTGCTGGCCGAAATGCGCCTGTTCAAGGACGCGTCTGAAATCGCGATCATGAAGCGCGCCGCAGAAATTTCCGCTGGCGCCCACGTGCGGGCCATGCAGCGTACCCGTCCGGGCATGCACGAATACGAAGTCGAAGCCGAACTGCTGCACGAATTCCGCCGCCATGGGGCCCAGGCCGTGGCGTACAACTCCATCGTCGCCACCGGCGCCAATGCCTGCGTGCTGCACTATCGCGCCGGGGACGCCATCCTGAGCGATGGTGACCTGGTGCTGATCGACGCCGGGTGCGAGGTGGACAGCTATGCGTCGGACATCACCCGCACGTATCCGGTCAACGGCCGGTTCACCGGTCCGCAGCGCGCGCTGTACGACCTGACCGTCGCCGCGCAGGACGCTGCCGCCGCCCTGACCCGCCCCGGTGTGCGCTGGAACGAAGGCCACGAGGCCGCGGTGCGTGTGCTGGCCCAGGGCATGATCGACGAAGGCCTGCTGACCGGGTCGCTCGACGGCGTGATCGAATCGCAGCAATACAGCCGCTTCTACATGCACCGCACCGGCCACTGGCTCGGCATGGACGTGCACGACGTGGGCGACTACCGTGAGCCCGGCGCGCCGCACACCGCCGACGCCCCCCGCCCCTGGCGCAAGCTGGAAGCGGGCATGGTGCTGACCATCGAACCCGGCATCTACGTCCGGCCTGGCGACGACGTGCCAGAAGCGTTCTGGAATATCGGCATCCGCACCGAAGACGATGCTGTCGTCACCCCGGATGGCTGCGAACTGATCACGCGCGGCGTGCCGGTCGACGCCGGCGAGATCGAAGCGTTGATGCGGGGGTAATGGCCATGGTCCCGGATACCGACATCACCATCCTGGGCGGCGGCCCCGTCGGCACGACGCTCGCCCTGCTGCTGGCCCGGCTTACGCCACGGCCCGAGCGCATCGTGCTCTGCCGGCCCGAACGGGCCGTGGCGCCGACCACGCCAGCGGCTGACGTGTCGGCATTCGCTTCGGGGCCATTGGCATCCCGCACCGCCCCGCAGTCTTCGATCGCACCCAGTCCCCCTGCCAGCAACCCAGCCGCCCTCGACCCGCGGGTGATGGCCCTGAACCACGGCAGCCGCGTCTTGCTGCAAAGCCTGGGCGCCTGGCCTGAAGGCGGCGCAAACATTGCCGACATTCACGTGTCGCAGCGCGGACGGCTGGGCCGCACGCATATTTCGCATGCCGACTTTGGTGTCGACGCGCTGGGCACCGTCCAGTCCTACGGCGCCATCATGCAGGCGCTGGCGGATCCGCTGGCGGCATCGGGCGTGACGGTGCGCACCGGCGCAGCCACCATCGTTTCGCAAGACGACACCGCCGTCCACCTGACCCTGGGCGATGCGGCGTGGACCAGCGCCGCGGTGGTCCAGGCCGAAGGCGGCACCTTCGACCAGCAGGAAGCCAAAGACGTCCACCGCGACTACGACCAGCACGCCGTGCTGGCCACCGTCACGGCGGAACGGCCCCGTCCGGGCTGGGCCTTCGAACGGTTCACCCGTGAAGGCCCGCTGGCCCTGCTGCCCTTTCCGAGCCAGCCCGGCGCAGGCGCGAACGCATCCGGCCGCTACGCCCTGGTCTGGTGCTGCCAGCCCGACCGCGCCGCCGTGCTGGCAGCCATGGACGACCCTGCCTTTGCCGCGGAATTGAACGCGACCTTCGGTACGCGCCTGGGCACCTTGTCCGTCGCGGGGCCGCGCCACACCTATCCGCTGGGCATCAATGTCAGGAAACAGATCGTCGACCGCCGCATCGCGGTAATCGGCAATGCCGCGCAAACCCTGCACCCGGTTGCCGGCCAGGGCCTGAACCTGGGCCTGCGCGACGCCGCTCGGCTGGCGCAGGCGCTCGCGCCGGCGCTGCGGCAGACCGGCGGCGATCCGCGTCCGCTGCTGGCGCAGTATGCCCAGGCACGTCGCGCCGACCGGTGGCTGACGGCAGGCCTGACAGACCTGATGCCACGCATCTTCGCCACGGGGTTTTCGCCCATCGAGCATGCCTGCGGCCTGGCGCTGCTCACCCTGGACCTGTCGCGCACGGTGCGTACACCCCTTGCCCGCCAGATGATGGAAGGCGCCCGGGCGTAACCGGCGAACCTATCCTGGGGCGCCTGTTGCCAGAGCCTCCGGGGGTCCGGGCGCCCGACGCGCCGCCCGATCCGCGCCGCGCCGCCGCCCATGGGGCGTCGCTACAACCACCTGCCGGCCCGGAGCGGTACAATCCACCCCCATTTCCAATTTCCTCCGGCGCGCCCTTCCCCATCCTGCGGGAACGTGGCGCCACACGTCATGCGTATCGGTCCCTACGATCTGCCCAACAATGTGTTTGTCGCGCCCATGGCTGGCGTGACGGACCGGCCTTTCCGGCAGTTGTGCAAGCGTCTGGGCGCGGGGCATGCCGTCTCGGAAATGGCCGCCAGCAATCCGCAGCTCTGGCACAGCGTAAAAACAGCGCGCCGGCTGGACCATGACGGCGAAAGCGAGCCGGTCGCGGTGCAGATCGCCGGCAGCGATCCGGCCATGATGGCCGAGGCCGCCGTATTCAACATTGGCAAGGGCGCGCGCATCATCGACATCAACATGGGCTGCCCGGCCAAGAAAGTCTGCAACGTGCTGGCGGGCTCGGCCCTGCTGCGCGACGAAGACCTGGTCGCGCGCATTCTTGATGCCGTCGTCACGGCCTGCACGCCCCATGGCGTGCCTGTGACGCTCAAGACCCGCACCGGCTGGAACCGCGCCAACCGCAACGTGCTGCGCGTCGCGCGCCGTGCGCAAGACATCGGCATTGCCGCGCTGGCGCTCCATGGCCGCACCCGCGAAGATCTCTACACCGGCACGGCCGAGTACGAGACCATCGCGATGGTCAAAGCCGAACTCGACATTCCGATCATCGCCAACGGCGATATCCGCAGTCCCGAAGACGCGCGCCATGTGCTGGAGGTGACCGGCGCCGACGCCGTCATGATCGGCCGGGCCGCGCAAGGACGGCCCTGGCTGTTCCGCGAAATCGATACCTACCTGCGCACCGGAAGCCACCACGCGCCGCCCAGCCCCACCGAGATCCGTGACCTGCTGCTCGAGCACCTGGACGATCACTACCGGTTCTACGGCGAGTTCACCGGTGTCCGGACGGCGCGCAAGCACATTGGCTGGTACCTCGGGGCGCTTGCGGGCGGCCCGGCGTTCTGCGCACGCATGAACCTGATAGAAAACACGCGCGAGCAGTGGCAGGCCGTTGCCGACTGGTTCGATCATGCGATCGAACAGGCCCCCGACCGGCTGCTCGCTGCCTGAACCGCGCATCAAGGATAAAAAAATGAAAGAACATACGCTTGAAGAATGCGTGCGCCAGACCCTGGAGCGCTACTTCAAGGACCTCGAAGGCGAGACCACCAGCGGTGTCTGGGAGATGGTGCTGTCGGCCGTCGAGCGCCCCATGCTCGAAGTCGTGCTCGGCCGTGCGCAGGGCAATCAGTCGCGGGCGGCCGAGATCCTCGGCATCAACCGCAATACACTGCGCAAGAAGCTCGACCACTACCAGATCAAGGCCTGACCTCAGGGTGCACGCCTGAGATCCGGCCCCGCGGCCTCGTGCCCGTCTCCGCCATTCCGTTCACTGCCGCCTCCACGCGCGGCATCTTTGTTTAGCTGACCATGAAAATCGAACGCGCGCTGCTTTCCGTCTCCGATAAATCCGGCATCGTTGAATTTGCCCAGGCGTTGAACCAACGCGGGGTGCAACTGCTGTCCACCGGTGGCACGGCAAAGCTGCTTGCGCAGGCCGGCCTGCCCGTGCAGGAAGTGTCCGACTACACCGGCTTTCCCGAGATGATGGACGGCCGCGTCAAGACGCTGCATCCGAAAATTCATGGCGGCCTGCTGGCCCGCCGCGATGCCGAGTCCCACCTGTCGGCGATTGCCGAGCACGGCATCGGCCGCATCGACCTGCTGGTGGTGAACCTGTACCCCTTCGTTGAAACGGTCGCCAAGCCCGACTGCGCATTCGAAGACGCGGTCGAGAACATCGACATTGGCGGCCCGGCCATGCTGCGCGCGGCGGCCAAGAACCACGGCACCGAGGCCGGCGGCGTCACGGTCCTGATCGACCCCAGCGACTACGCCCGCGTGCTCAACGAAATGGACACGCGCGACGGCGTGACGTCGTTCGGCCTGCGCCTGGACCTGGCCAAGAAGGTGTACGCGCACACCGCCGCCTACGACGGCGCGATTGCGAACTACCTGACCAGCATGACGGCCGACCCGGAACAGACGGCCGTGCCGGAACGCGCCGCCTACCCGAACGTGCTGACCTTCCAGGTCCGCAAGACGCAGGAAATGCGCTACGGCGAAAACCCTCACCAATCGGCCGCCTTCTACATCGACGCGTCGCCGGCCGCCGGGCTGCTCGCCAACTACACGCAGCTGCAGGGCAAGGAACTGTCGTTCAACAATATCGCCGATGCCGATGCGGCGTGGGAATGCGTGCGCACGTTCGATGCACCCACCTGCGTGATCGTCAAGCATGCGAACCCGTGCGGCGTGGCCGTGGCCGACGGCCCGCTTGCCGCCTACCAGAAAGCCTTCAAGACCGACCCCAGCTCGGCCTTTGGCGGCATCATCGCCTTCAACCGCCCGGTCGACGCGGCCACCGCACAGGAAGTCAGCAAGCAGTTCGTGGAAGTCATGCTGGCCCCGTCGTACGACGAAGGCGCGCGCGCCATCTTTGCCGCCAAGCAGAACGTTCGCCTGCTCGAAGTGCCGATGGGCGACGGCGCCAACGATTTTGAAGTCAAGCGCGTGGGTGGCGGCTGGCTGGTGCAGCAGCCCGACAACTTCAACGTGCCGCGCGACCAGATCAAGGTCGTGACCAAGATCGCGCCGACGGCCGCGCAGATGGACGATCTGCTCTTTGCCTGGAAGGTGGCCAAGTACGTCAAGTCCAACGCCATCGTGTTCACGGGCAACGGCATGACCCTCGGCGTGGGCGCCGGCCAGATGAGCCGTATCGACTCGGCGCGCATCGCCAGCATCAAGGCGGCCAACGCCGGCCTGAGCCTGGCCGGTTCGGCCGTGGCGTCCGACGCCTTCTTCCCGTTCCGTGACGGCCTGGACGTGGTCGCCGACGCGGGTGCAACGTGCGTCATCCAGCCAGGTGGCAGCATGCGCGACGCCGAAGTCATTGCCGCCGCCGACGAACGCGGCATCGCGATGGTGCTGACCGCCACGCGTCATTTCCGCCACTGACCGGATGCGTATCCTCGGCGTGGATCCCGGCTTGCGGCGCACCGGCTTCGGTGTGATCGATGTCGATGGTCCACGCTTGCGGTATGTGGCTAGCGGCACCATCGTCGTTCCCACCGAAGACGAACTCGGGCCGCGCCTGAAGGTCATACTCGATAGCCTGCGCGAGATCATTCGCGAATACGCGCCGCAGACCTCGGCCATCGAAAAAGTCTTCGTGAACACCAATCCCACGTCCACCCTCCTGCTCGGGCAGGCGCGCGGCGCGGCCTTTTGCGCGCTGGTGGACTGCGGCCTGGGCGTGCAGGAATACACCGCGCTGCAGATCAAGAAATCGGTGGTGGGCACCGGACGCGCCGCGAAAGAACAGGTGCAGTCGATGGTGCAGCATCTGCTTGCCCTCGACGGCGCGCCTGCGTCCGACGCGGCCGACGCCCTTGCCTGCGCCATCTGTCACGCCCACGCTGCGCCGCTGGCTGACCGCCTGCGGGCCGCGGGCGTGCTCGACCAACCCGCTTTCGGCCGTCGCGGCACCCGCATGCGCAACGGCCGGATGATTGGAAATCCCTGACCATGATTGGACGTCTTACCGGAACGCTCGTTGAAAAGTTTCCGCCGCTGGTCTGCCTGGACGTGCAAGGCGTGGGCTACGAAATCGACGTGCCCATGAGCACCTTCTATTCGCTGCCCGATGTCGGCGCGAAGACGACGCTGCTGACCCACCTCGCCATCCGCGAAGACGCACACGTGCTGTACGGTTTTGCCACCGCCCATGAACGCAGCGCGTTTCGCGAACTGATCAAGATCAGCGGCGTGGGCGCGCGCATCGCGCTGGCCGTGCTGTCAGGCATGACCGTGACCGAACTGTCGCAGGCCATCACCCTGCAGGAAGCCGGCCGGCTCACCCGCGTGCCGGGCATCGGCAAAAAGACGGCCGAACGCCTGCTGCTCGAATTGCGCGGCAAGCTGGGCGCCGACCTGGGCAGCACGCCCACGGCCGTGCCCGACAGCCAGGCCGACATCCTGAACGCATTGATCGCGCTGGGGTACTCTGATCGCGAGGCCGTTGCCGCGCTCAAGACGCTGCCTGCCGGCGTGGGTGTGTCGGACGGCATCAAGCTGGCCCTGAAAGCGCTGGCGCGCTAGGCCACCGGCCAGGCGCCCTGTCCCAGCGTTCCATTCACTAGGCGAATCTTCCATGGCGATCCAGTCAGACAAACTCTCCGTTCGCGAGGACCCGAAGCGGGACGACCCCAGGCGCGACCCGGTCGCCGACGCGCGCATCATCTCGCCGCGGCCGGCCTCGCCCAATGAAGAGGCCATCGAACGCGCCCTGCGTCCCAAGGCGCTTGACGAATACGTCGGCCAGCAGCGGATCCGCGAACAGCTCGAAATCTTCATTACCGCCGCCCGCCAGCGCAGCGAATCGCTGGACCACGTGCTGCTCTTCGGCCCGCCAGGGCTGGGCAAGACCACGCTGGCGCATATCGTGGCGCGCGAAATGGGCGTGCAGTTGCGCCACACATCGGGTCCGGTACTGGAGCGCGCGGGCGACCTGGCCGCGCTGCTGACCAACCTGGAACGCAACGACGTGCTCTTCATCGACGAGATCCACCGGCTGTCGCCGGTCGTCGAAGAAATCCTGTATCCGGCGCTGGAAGACTTTCAGATCGACATCCTGATCGGCGAAGGTCCGTCGGCACGCAGCGTCAAGCTCGACCTGCAGCCCTTCACGCTGATCGGCGCCACCACGCGCGCGGGCATGCTGACCAATCCGCTGCGCGACCGGTTCGGCATCATTGCTCGGCTCGAGTTCTATACGGCGGCGGAACTGACCAAGATCGTGACGCGCAGCGCCGGCTTGCTCAACGCGCAGATCTCGGAAGATGGCGCGCATGAAATCGCGCGGCGCTCACGCGGCACCCCGCGGATCGCCAACCGGCTGCTGCGCCGCGTGCGCGACTTCGCCGAAGTCAAGGCCAAGGGCATCATCACCGGCGACGTCGCCAAGGCCGCCTTGGCGATGCTCGATGTCGATCCCGAAGGACTCGACGTCATGGACCGCAAGATACTGGAAGCCATCGTGCACAAGTTCGATGGCGGGCCGGTCGGGCTGGACAGCCTGGCGGCGGCCGTGGGCGAAGAGCGCGACACGATCGAAGACGTGATCGAGCCCTACCTGATCCAGAACGGCTACATCCAGCGCACCGCGCGCGGCCGTGTGGCCACCCTTAACACTTACCGGCATCTTGGACTGGCGGCGCCGTCCAGTGGCGGCACGGGCGAGCTGTTGTTGTAAGCCCGCCTTGTCGGAACGCCGACAGGAATGCCGACAGCCGGCCGCCCAAAGAAAAACGGCCGGATCATGAAGATCCGGCCGTCGAGATATGTGAGCGCCGTGCCTGGGCATCCCCCAGGTCACGTGCTCGCTGCGACAAGCGCAGTTGACTGGTGCAGTGAGCTAAACACTGCGAAGTGAATGATATCGACGCCGCGTGACACTGCGGTGACAGAAAGCAAGCACTCGTAAAGAGGCGGAAGCGTCAACAGACCCGGACGGCGCCACCCACGCACCCGAAGCCGTACAGGCGCAAAATCAACGCTTCCTGAATGTCAGACGGCGTGTTCGCACCAAAGTTCGCTGCTTTACACGCGGTCACATTTACTCGTGCATGAAATGACTGCGTCAATGCGGATGCGGTCCGGGTTGTTTACAATTTCGCGTCCCGGCCCCACGCCGGTCCGACCTGACCAAGGCTTTCGATAACGTGTCCGCAGCAGTGCCCTCCGTGTCCGCCGCGCAACCCGCTGCGCCACACGAATCCCATTCTGGCGAATTTCACTTCCCGATCCGCGTCTATTACGAAGACACGGATGCCGGAGGAGTGGTCTACTACGCCAACTACCTCAAGTTCTTCGAGCGTGCGCGCACCGAATGGCTGAGGTCCCTGGGCTTCGGTCAGACTGCGCTGGCCGAAAGCACCGGATGCATCTTCATCGTCCGCGGCCTGGACATGCAATACCGAAAACCGGCCCGGCTGGACGACCACCTGACCATCGCCAGCCGCGTGTCGCGGCTCGGCAAGGCTTCCATGGATTTTTCACAGACCTGCCTGCGTGACGGTGAACTGCTCGCGTCCGGTCAGGTCCAGGTAGGGTGCGTCGATCGCCACAGTCTGCGCCCGACCGCCATGCCCGCCGGCATCGCCACGGCGCTCGCCCGGCTAGAATCCCCGGTCGCCCCGATTTGATCCGTCACCTTCTTTCGAATATCTACAAGGACTTTGCATGAACGCCACCCAGGACATGTCGATCCTGTCTCTGATTACCCAGGCCAGCTTCACGGTGCAACTCGTGATGGGCATCCTGGCGGTTGTCTCGTTGATGTCCTGGACGTTTATCTTCCGCAAGGCGATCGCGCTGAAGCAGGCCAAGGCACAGACCGACCGGTTCGAATCCGACTTCTGGTCGGGCGGCGACCTGAACATGCTTCATCAATCGGTGGCCACGCGCCGCACCGAACATGGCGCGCTTGCGCGCATTTTCGAAGCCGGCATGGCCGAATTCGTCAAGGGCCGCCAGAACAAGCTCGCGGACACCAATACCCTGCTGGACGGCTCGCGCCGCGCCATGCGGGCGGCCTACCAGCGGGAAATGGACGCGCTCGAATCGCACCTGAACTTTCTGGCCTCGACCGGTTCGGTCAGCCCGTACGTCGGTCTGTTCGGCACGGTGTGGGGCATCATGCACGCCTTCCGTGGCCTGGCCAACGTGCAGCAGGCCACGCTGGCCAGCGTCGCGCCAGGGATTGCCGAAGCGCTGGTCGCCACCGCGATCGGCCTGTTCGCCGCCATCCCGGCGGTCGTGGCCTACAACCGCTACTCGCATGACATCGACCGGATCGCCATCCGCTTCGACAGCTTCATCGACGAGTTCCTGAACATCCTGCAAAGACAGGTGCGCTGATGCCATCCGCCCGCTCCGGAAGCCGTCGCGGCCGTCGCGCGATGACCGACATCAATGTCGTTCCCTATATCGACGTCATGCTGGTGCTGCTGGTGATCTTCATGGTCACCGCGCCGATGGCGCCCCCCGGCGTCATCGACCTGCCCACGGTCGGCCGCGCCGCGCAGATGCCGGTCAAGCCGCTCGAAGTGCTGCTCAACGCCGACGGCACCGTGCAGATCCGCGATCGCGAACGCGGCGACAGCCGTCCGCAGACCGTGGCGCGTACCGATCTGGCGCGCATTGCCCGCGAACGCCAGACCGAACATCCCAACCAGCCGGTCGTGATTTCCGCCGACCGCAAGTCGCAGTACGAATCCGTGCTGACCGTCATGGACGACCTCCAGAAACAAGGCGTGGCGCGCGTCGGACTGCTCGTGAAGCAAGGTTCCTGATCGTCTATGGTGCCGAACGACAATTCACGCCGTCCCCTTCCGGTCCCGCCCGAGCCCGGCAAGTGGCCCGCGATAGGCCTGGCGGTGCTCATGCACCTGATGCTGGCGCTCGCCTTCATCTTCGGCCTGTCGTGGAACACCACGGCACCCGGCCCGGTGCAGGCCGAACTCTGGACGGCCCTGCCGCCCCCGAACCGGCCTGAACCCGACCCGACGCCCGATCCCACCCCGGCGCCGACGCCCCCGCCTCGTCCGACGCCCACGCCCAAGCCGCCTCCTCCTCCGCCACCACCGCCCGAAACGCGCGTGACGCCGGAAAAGCCCGACATCGCCATCGAGCAGGAAAAAAAGCGCCGCGAAGCCGAAAAGAAACGCCAGGCTGACCAGGACGCCGCCGAGCAGCGCGAACGCGACCGCAAGGAAGCCGATCGCAAGCTGGCCGACAAAAAGGCCGCCGACAGAAAGGAAGCCGATCGTCAGCAGGCAGAGCAGGCGCGCCGCGACCAGGACAAGAAGGAAGCGGACAAGAAACTGGCTGACAAGAAGGAAGCCGACCGCCTGGCCGCCGAGAAAGCCCAGAAGGCCATCGCCGATAAGGCAGCTGCTGAAAAGGCCGCGGCGGAAAAGGTGGCGTCCGACAAGAAGGCCGCTGCCGAAAAGCGTGCGTCCGACGAACGCGACCGCAAGTTGCGTGAAGCTTTCCGCAGCGACACCGCGCGCGCAGCCGGCCTCGAAGGCGGACGCGAAGGTGGCCGCGAAGGGGGCAATGCCGATCGCAACCAGGCCGCCGGCGCCAGCGGCAATCCCGGCTACGCCGACCTGATCCGTTCCTGCGTGCGCCCCGGCGTGATCTATGCAGCGACCGGCAGCTCTGCCAACGGGAACCCGACCGCCGTGTTCCGAGTCCAGTTACTACCTTCCGGCGACCAAGCCGGAGCCCCTCGCCTGATTCGCAGCTCAGGCGTACCTGCGTTCGACCGCGCCGTCGAGAACGGCATCCGGCGCTGCGATCCGTTCCCGCGCCCGCCTTCCGGCCGGTTCGAGTCCAACATAGAAGTTCAATATCGGATGTTCGACTAATGACCCCTGCACACACCCTCGCCCTTACGCCACCGCCCAGCGCGGCGCGCCGCCACGGCCTCGGCCTGTCCCTGAAACGCCGTCTGCGCACGGCCGTCCTGTCGATGATGACCGCTGCCATCGGCCTGGCCGCCAATGCCGCCCATGCCCAACTGACGGTGCAGATCTCAGGCGCCGGCGCCAATCAGTATCCGATCGCCATCGCCGACTTCGAATCGTCCGACCCGCAAGGCAAGGCCATCGCCGACGTGATCCGAGCCGACCTGGGCCGCACCGGTCTCTTCAAGCTGATCGACGCCACCGGCGCCAACCTGTCGGACTCGTCCACGATCGGCTTTGCCGCCTGGAAGACCCGCGGCGCCGACGCGCTGTCGGTCGGCAGCGTGCAGCGCGGGGCCGATGGCCGCTATGACATTCGCTACCGCCTGGTCGATACCGTCAAGCAGGCCCAGATCGACGGCGTGGCGTTTGCCGCCGGCAACAACCCGAATGAAATCCGCCGCACCGCGCACCAGATCGCCGATCGTATCTACGAAAAGCTGACGGGCGACCGCGGCGTGTTCTCGACCCGTATCGCGTACGTACTCAAGCAGGGCCCCCTGTTCGAACTGCAAATCGCCGATGCTGACGGCCAGAACGCCCAGACCGCCCTGCGCTCGCGCGAGCCCATCATCTCGCCCGCGTGGTCGCCGGATGGCTCCCGCCTGGCTTATGTGAGCTTCGAATCGCGCAAGCCGGTGGTCTATGTGCACAGCATCCAGACCGGCCAGCGCGTTCCCGTGGCCAACTTCAAGGGCAACAACAGCGCTCCGGCCTGGTCGCCCAATGGCAATCAGCTGGCGGTCGTGCTGACCCGTGACGGCCTGTCGCAGATCTACCTGATGGGCGCCGACGGTTCGGGTCTGCGCCGCCTGACGCAGTCCCCCGGCATCGACACTGAGCCAGTGTTCACACCCGATGGAAGGTCGCTGTTGTTTACCAGCGATCGTGGCGGCGCGCCACAAATCTACCGTTTGAGCATCGACAGCGGTTCCGCCGAGCGCGTGAGCTTCAAAGGCAATTACAATATCTCTCCCCAGTTGTCGCCCGATGGCAAAACCTTGGTGTATGTCACCCGCCGTGCCGGCTATCAGATCGCTTCGCTCGACCTCGCTTCCGGCAACGAGATGCTGCTGACCAGCAGCGGTAAGGACGAGTCACCAAGTTTTGCTCCCAACGGAAAAATGATTCTGTATGCAACGTCCCAAGGCGGTCGTGGCGTGCTTGCCGCCGTATCATCCGATGGCCGCATCACCCAGACCCTCTCCGTTTTGAGCGGCGACGTGCGCGAACCCACCTGGGGGCCCTTCCTCACCAACTGATACCACCCATTTTGGCGAAATGTCGCGCCGCCGCATCGTTGTCACGCCTTGCAACGAGCGGCGGCGCGTAGTCCATGTGACACTGCCAAGTAACGGTCAGGATTAATCCGGCAATTCGTTTTCTACCCACGCTTTCATCTCTGAAAAAACCCAAGGAATCGATCATGTCTACTCGTGCATTAAAGATGTTTATGGTTGCCGGCCTGGCTGCCGTCATCACCGCTTGCTCCAGCCCCGTCAAGCTCGACGAAAGCTCGACTGTCCCGGTCGAAGACCGTACCGCAGGCTCGCAGTCCGGCGCCGACCCACGTGGCGTGGCCCGCGTCGACACCACCCAAGGTGGCCTCGATCCGCTGAACGATCCCAAGGGCGTGCTGGCCCAGCGTTCGGTCTACTTCGAGTTCGACAGCTACGCCGTCAGCGACAAGTTCAAGCCACTGGTCGAAAACCACGCGCGTTTCCTGAACTCCAACCGCAACCGCAAGGTCGTCATCGAAGGCAATACCGATGATCTGGGTGGCAGCGAATACAACCTGGCCCTGGGCCAGCGCCGTTCGGAAGCCGTTCGCCGCATGATGGTATTGTTGGGCGTCCGTGACGACCAGGTCGAAGCCGTGTCGTTCGGCAAGGAAAAGCCGAAGGCTACCGGTAGCGATGAATCGTCGCGCGCCGAAAACCGTCGTGCCGATATCGTTTACCGTTAAGGATCTGCCGCAATGATGTTTCGCGCTTCCCGCAATCAGGTCTTGGCAGCCGTGCTCGGTATGAGCGCTGCGCTGTCGAGTGTCCCGGCCCACGCTGCGCTGTTCTCCGATGACGACGCGCGCCAGGCCATCATCGACCTGCGCAAGGAAGCGCGCGACCGATCAGACCAGCAGGCCCAGCAGCTTCAGGACGCCCTGTCGCGCCTCGAAAACAACCAGCGCGCGCAGTTGCAGCTCGCCGGTCAGATCGAATCGCAGCAACAAGAGATCGCCCGCCTTCGCGGGCAGATCGAAATCCTGACGAAGCAGGTTGCCGACACGCAGCAAGCCCAGAAAGACATCTACCTGGACGTCGATACCCGGTTGAAGCGGCTCGAGCCGCAAGCCGCGTCGATCGACGGCCAGCAGGCGATGGTCGATCCGGGTGAAAAGCGGTCGTACGACGCCGCGATCGACATGTTCCGCAGCGGTGCCTATGCCGATGCGATCCCCGCGCTGTCTGCGTTCGTGCGCCAGTATCCGCAGAGCCCGTACGCCCCTGCCGCCCAGTTCTACATCGGCAGCAGCCAGTACGCGCTCAAGGACTACAAGGCCGCGATCGCGCAGCAGCAGGCGCTGGTCAAGAACTTCCCGACCAACGTGCGGGCTCCCGACGCGCTGCTCGTCATCGCCGGCAGCCAGGTCGAACTGAACGACCGGCGCGGCGCGCGAACCACGCTCGAACGCATCGTCAAGGACTACCCCGGCGTGCCCGCGGCCCAGACCGCCAAGGACAGGCTCGAACTGTTGAAGTAAGAAGGGTCTGCAAGCGGCCGCCTCGGTGGCTGCCTGCAGTAGCGGCGGTTTCGATTTGACAGCTGCCGCGACCTTTGCCATAATCTATGGCTTCGGGTCGTTAGCTCAGCTGGTAGAGCAGCGGACTTTTAATCCGTTTGTCGTGGGTTCGATCCCCGCACGACCCACCAGTATTTCTGATGTGCGTTGCCCCATGAAAGTGGGGCGAAGCAGGCAGGTAAAAAAGCCACCAGCAATGGTGGCTTTTTTGCATCCGGAGAGGATGTTGCATCGTTGGCTTTCGAGCGCTCGTCACTTCCTTTTCGACGCCAGGACAAATGCGGCATAGCCGACGCGACGGCCAGCCGGCCGACGATAGAATGACCTTGAGTCGATCATCACTGCATGATCGAGTCCATCCGCGAGATGCGGACAGCGCTGCGGAATGTGCAGATGACCATTATCGTGACGGCGATCGGAGCCAGGCTGACGATCCTGCTGGGATTGGCAGCCTTCAATGCAACGCTGCTGTCCACAACCGTCCTACCGCCGGTGCCGATCAATCCAGCGCTTCGCCAGCGCGCGGCCGCCCTCTTCCGCCTGAGGTTCCTTCCTGAAAACGGACACGCCTTTTCCACCGAACCACGGGTTGCGTTGCGACACGCCGGAGTCGCCTTCAGTGATCCAGCAATCGACGGCATAGCCGGACGCGCAGCGGTAGACGAGCATGACGTACGAGTCGCCGCCGTAATTTTCGACGGGGTGTTGTTTCATGGCACTTCCGGTTAGGACACGATGACCAAGTTACGGACAGGGCGTGCGGGTCACAAGATCGGGTTCGCAACGTGGGGAAACACGCAACGCGCCGGGGCGAGCAAGGTAACGAGTGGCGTCGCAGGGCGATCGATGACGGTGTCGGCAAAGGCGACAGTGAAGACACCAAGCGTACAGGTCTGTTCAATCGCGCGCGATACGTCATAGACGCGAATCACGGACGGTAGCCGTGACTAATCGTGAACCTTTCGGATACCTCCTTGATGAGCCTGCACGCGGTAACCCGCTACCCACGATGCCGCCTTGCATGAAGGGGTGGCCGCCGCGTGTGCACACGCAGTACAGTGGCGCTCATTACCATAGCCCTGTCCATCAAGGAGACCCCTATGACTGCATCCCCCGAGCTCATCGCCGAACTGGCCCCGACGGGCCGTCTGCGCGCCGCCCTGAACTTCGGCAACATCGTCCTTGCGCAGCGTGACGCGCAGGGCCAGCCGGCGGGCGTGACGGTGGACCTGGCGCGCGAGCTGGCGCGTCGCCTGGGTCTGGAGGTCGATTTCCTGTCGTATGAATCCGCGGGCGTGGTGGCCGACCAGGCGCAGGACGGCGTGTGGGACATCGGCTTCATGGCGCGCGACCCGGCGCGGGCGACCGGCATCTCGTTCACGGCGCCCTATGTCATCATCGAAGGCAGCTATCTGGTGCCCGCCGACTCGCCGCTCAAGACGATCGCCGACGTGGACGCCGCCGGCGTGCGTGTCGCGGTCGGCAAAGGTGCGGCCTACGACCTGTTCCTGAGCCGGACGCTGAAGCAGGCCGAGATCGTGCGCGCGGCCACGTCGGCCGACGCGATTGACCTGTTCGTGGCCGACAAGCTCGAGGCGGTGGCGGGGGTCAAGCAGCCGCTGATCCAATACGCCGCGGCGCATCCTGGCTGGCGCGTGATCGAAGGCCGCTTCACGGCGATCGAACAGGCCATGGCAGTGCCCAAGGGCCGTGCGGAAGCATTTGCGTATGTGCATGCGTTTGTCGAGGAAATGAAGGCGTCGGGCTTCGTTGCCGACGGACTGGCGCGCAGCCAGCAGTTCGACGCCGCCGTCGCGCCGCCTGAAGCAATGGCATGAGGCAAGGCCCGTCACGCTGACGCACTGTCAGCACACTGAGCAGCACACTGAACAAATAGCCGGACCCTTCAACAGGTGTCCGGCTTTTTTACATTGATCGCCAGTGATGACGGCAACGCACCTTTACACCTGCCGTCAGACCTTCAGGCGGCTGTAAACCTTTCTGGCGTTGCCTTCGAAGATCTTGGACTTGGCGTCCTCGCCAATCTTCGATCCATCGATGTACCGCCGCGTATCGTCAAAATAGAAACCGGTCTCGGGATCGATGCTGCGCACCGCGCCCACGGTTTCCGACGCAAACAGAATGTTCTCGGGCGGAATCACGACCAGCAGCAGGTCGATCCCGGGCTGGTGATACACGCAGGTGTCGAAGTACACGTTGAAATCTTGAATGTCAGGAAAATTGTGCGTGCTCAATGCTGTGCACGCTCAATCCACCGTGATGTTCCGCGCCTTGATGAGCCCCGCCCACCGCACCTGTTCTTCGGAAATCAACTTTCGCATGTCCTGGGGTGTATTCAGGGACGGCACCGACCCGATGTCCTGCAGGCTCTTGACGACGTCAGGCTCGCTGAGCACCCGCGTCAAGGCTGCGTGGACGCGTTCCACGGCCGGAGCGGGCATGCCGGCGGGGCCAAGGATGCCGAACCAGCTGACGCCGTCGCCGCCGGGATAGCCCTGTTCGGCGATGGTCGGGATGTCGGGTGCGGCGGGGCTGCGCGTGTCGCCGACCATGCCCAGCGCCTTAACATTGCCCGCCTTGAGCAGCGGCAGCGCAGCGGGCAGGTCCACGAAGACACCCGCGATCTGGCCGCCCATGACGTCAGCCAGGGCCGGCGCCACCCCCTTGTAGGGCACGTGCACGAGATTGGCGCGGGTCGATTCCTTGAGCAGTTCCAGATACAGGTGCGTGATGTTGCCGGTGCCGGCCGATCCGACCGCCACCGGCGTGGCTGATTTCGCGGCGTACGCCACGAAGTCCTTGATGTTGCTGGCGGGCACCTGCTTGTTCACCAGCAGCGCGCTGCCGTTGGCAACGACCCGGGCGATCGGCGTCAGGTCGCGCAGCGGGTCGTAGCTCAGGTCCTTGTACAGGCCCGGGCTGATCGTCAGCATGCCCGAGGTGGCGAAGAGCAGCACGCTGCCGTCCGCCGCGGCTTTCGACACCGCCTGCACGCCGATCACCCCATTGGCACCGGGGCGGCTGTCCACCACGACCACGGTGTCCAGTTGTGGGCCAAGGCGCTCGGCGATTTTGCGGGCGATGACATCGGCGGGGCCGCCTGCTGCGAACGGCACCACGAGGCGGATGGTGCGGCTCGTGGGTTGCGCCGTGGCGGGCGCCGATGCAAGCGCGATCAGGGCGCCGGATACCAGGCTGGCCGCAATGCCGGTGGCGAGACGACTAAGACAAGGGAGCATGGTCTTTCCTGGTGAAGGGCAAGCAAAAGACGGAGCAGGCAAAGGAGCGCGTGGACATCACTGCGTTGCGCGGCGGTGCACGCCTACCCCGGGGCCGTCGGGCACGCTCAGGTAGCCGTCGTGCACCGTAAGTCCTTCAAAGGGGTCGTTGAGCAGTTTCTGGAATTCGGCCAGTTCACATGCATAGGTCAGATTTGGCAAGGTCACGGCCAGGTGCAAGGCATGCGCGGCCAGCAGCTGGCTGCCGACGTTGGCGCCCATGCGGCATCCCAAATGGGCGACCTCGCAGATGCGCGCAGCAGTCTGCACTGCGCGCAGGCCGCCCATCTTTGGTACCTTCAGGCTGACCGCATCGATGGCGCCGGTGGCCGCGAGCCGATACGTCGACTCCGCCGAATAGGCGCTTTCATCCGCTTCGATCGCAATGCTGGACATCTGCGTGACATGGCGCAGGCCTTCCAGATCATCCGTGCGCACGGGCTGCTCGATGATGTCGACGTCGTAGTCGACGGCCCGCTGCGCAAAGGCGATGGCGTCCTTGGCGCGATACGATTGGTTGGGATCCGCAACCAATCGGACCGCATCGCCGACCTGCTTGCGAACCGCTGCCAAACGGGCGATATCGTCGCGCACCTCGCCCCCGACCTTCAGCTTCAGATGGCGGTAGCCCTGGTCGACCAGCCGCTGCGCGCGTTCGGCCATCTCGTGCGGCGCCTTCAGGCCCAGCATGCGGCAGATCGCGATGCGGTCCACCACCTTGCCTCCGAGCAACTCATACAGCGGCACTTCGAGCAGCCGCGCCTTCAGGTCGTGCAGCGCGCAATCGATCGCGGCCTTGGCCGGATGGTTGCCGACCAGCGCCCCACTGACGAAGTGCAGGTTGCCTTCGATTGCCATCACGTCGCGGCCCACGAGGCCTGCGCAGATACGTTGAAGCGCGCCCTCCACGCCCAACGCGGTGGCTGCCAGATGCGGAAAGGCGGCCGCGTAACCGAGACCCCGCGTCCCGTCTTCGGCAATGATCGTCAAGATACAGGCGTCATTGGTCGGATAGGCCTGGCCCGCGAACTTCCAGTTGGGATCTTCGTCGGGCAGGCTGATATGTTCGATTTCATAGGCAAGGATCCGCACGCGAAGTCTCCAGCAGGAAAGGCGGGCACAAAGAAAACACACGGTCAGGGCGACTCTAGCAGCGCCCATTTGCGTGCTGCATTCGGTTTTGGTGCGGCGCGACAACCAAATGGTTATGGCTCCGGCCAAAGCGCTCCACGGCGGTCGTTCTTCGTTAAGATCGAGGCATCAATCGCCCATGCCCCGGCAAGGATCCTCCATGTCCGCCGATCGTTCGATCGAACGTATCCTGACCACCCAGATCAAGCTGCGCCAATTGGTGCTGTTGAAAGCGGTGGCCGACTGCGGCACGGTGTCCCGGGCGGCAGAGGCCCTGCACATGTCGCAACCCGCGGTCTCGAAAACCATTCACGAACTGGAAGCCCTGCTTGAAGAACCGCTGTTCGAGCGCACCTCCAAGGGGGTAACGCCCACGGTGTTTGGCCGCCACGTCATCCGGTATGCCCGGTCAGTGCATGCCGAACTGCGCCGTGCTGCGGATGAACTGACGGCATTGCGGCATGGCGGCGGCGGCAAGCTGACCATTGGCAGCTATATGGTCGCCCTGCCGCAACTGCTGCCCCGCGCGCTGTCCATCTTCTTCGACCGTGACGACACCGCGCGCATCACGGTGGTGGACGGCAACAAGGAAAAATTGCTGGCTGGCCTGGTGGCGGGCGAGATCGACATCGTGGTCGGACGGATGACGGACCTGGGCGACATGGAATGGATCACGCAGGTCCCGCTGTACTTCGAGCCCATCGTGCTGGTGACCGGCAGCCAGAATCCGCTGGCAAAACGTGACCCGCTGGTGGCCGCCGACCTGCTGGACCAGGAGTGGATCATGCCGCACGCGACCAGTGTGGTGCGCACGCCGATCAATCTGTTCCTGATGCGCGAAGGGCTGCCGCGGCCCCGCCGCATCATCGAGACGGTATCCGTGCCGCTGATCCGCAGCCTGCTGGCGCAGCGGCCGGCCGTGGCGGCGCTGCCCTGGCAGGTGGTCCAGGCCGACATCCAGCAGGGCCTCCTGACGCAATTGCCGATCGATATCGGCTATCCGGCGCTGCCGGTCGGCATCAGCACCAATGACACCTTCAAGCTGTCGGACGCGGCCATTTCGATGATTGCCTGTCTGCGCGAGGCGGCCGCCGAGCTGTACCACGCGGCGCCCGGCGCGGCGCGGGTGCAAGCGCCGACGGCGGCGTCGTGACTAGTTGCCTTCCGCCGACGCTGGCGCCGCGTCGGGGTTCCACTGCCCGCGGCGCATCCGGGAAATCGACACGCGTTTGAACAGGCCCGCCTTGCGAAAGGGTTCGTCTGCCGAGAACGCCTTGGCGTCGGCCAGACTCGGCACGTTCAGGATCAGCACGCTGCCGGTGCGCTTGACGCCGTCCTCGGCAAGCAGGGCCCCACCCAGCACCAGGACGGGCTCGAAGCGGTCCAGGTAGGCAAGATGATCGGGCTTGACCCGCTGACGGATTTCGGCGGCGCCGTCGTCCAGGTCTTCCTGGTAGATGATGTAGAGCATGGGCGTTCCTGGTGGGTGCAGGCGCCCATGATAGAAGCGGGTCCAGCCCCCGCCCATTCCACTTGCCGCGCAGGCCAGAACCAGCCGGTTATGGCCCGCACGCAAACCGTCAGCACCGGGTCACGAACCCGGCGCATGCTGTGTCCGTGTCCCGCCCGCTTCATTGTTCAACCATTCGGAGCCTCATCATGACCAACCATCCTGTACCTGCATCGAGCGACGCCGATGAATTGCCCGAAGCGCGCCTGCGCCGCCTGGGCATCGACCTGCCTGAGCCGGCACGGCCACGCGCCGCCCGTATCCAGATGGCGCGCCGCGTCGGCAACCAGCTGTGGGTATCTGGCCAGTTGCCCAGCTGGAACGGCGACCTGCGCTATGTCGGCCGCGTGGGCAGCCGCTGGACGTTGTCAGAAGCGCAGGACGCCGCCCGATTGAGCGCGCTCAACGTGCTGGCACAGGCTCGCGCGCTGCTGCCGAACGGGCTCGACGATGTCGTGTCACTGATCAACCTGCGCGGCTTCGTGGCCGTTGAACCCGACTTTACCGAGGTCGCCGACGCTGTGAATGGCGCGTCGGACTTGATGATGACTGTGTTCGGCAAGGCCGGTGCGCACACTCGCACAGCGGTCGGCGTCGCCAGCATGCCTTACGGCGTGGCGGTGGAAATCGAGGCCTTGTTCGAGGTGCGGGGCTAAGGTGTGCGGCGTGCCAGGCGAGCGGCATCGGGCGCGCCCGGCAAAACGACCGCGCCCTTCGCGGTATCGCGGATCACTGCCAGGCGCGCCGTCAGAATTTCCTGGAACCGGGTCAGCGCCAGGCTGACCGGGCGATCCACGCGCCGTACCAGAAACCTCGAAACGGACAGGCCCTCGACGGGCCCGCCGATGAAGGCGCCGCGCTCGATGCCGCGCACCACGGCAGAGTACGGCGACAGATGGCTGCCGACACCGCGCCGCACCAGGTCCTTGATCAGGTGGAGGGCCTCCGCTTCGACCACCACATTCAGCGTCAATTTCCGACGCGCGGCCTGCTCGTCCAGCATCTGGCGCAGTGTGTTCGCACGACTGGGTTGAATCAAGGCGCGGCGGGCGACGTCGGCCAGCTGGTAGCGCTTCCTGCGTCGCGGCTTGCCATCGGCCGGAAGCGGCTCCATCAGCCAGATCTGTTCGTCGTACAGGTGGGTGGTAGCCAGCAAGGGATTCACGTCTTGCCCGGTGATGAAAGCGAGGTCGAGCCGATCGCCCAGCAAGGCATCGCGCATGGCATGGCTGTAGCCCTCTTGCAGGCTCAGTTCGACATTCGGATGCCGCGACCGGAAGGTGCCGATCACGTCCCCCAGCAGCAGATCTCCCATCGACGGCGGAAAGCCGATGCGCAGCGACCCTGAAACGACCGCGCTGGAAGCGATCACATCGGCACGCGTCTGCTCCAGCAGACGGAAGATGGCCTGGGCACCCATGCGCAGTTGCCGGCCGGCTTCCGTGGGCTCCGCACCGCGGCTGTGGCGATACAGCAGCTGGACGCCCAGTTCGTCTTCCAGCAGACGCACGTGCCGGGTGATGGCCGGCTGCGCAATGTGCAACGCCGCGGCCGCCTTGGTGAAGCTGCGCAGGTCTGCCACCTGCATGAAGTACCGAAGCTGCAAAAGATCCACGTTGACCACTCCAGGATGGTGAGTGCGGGTTGATGACCGCGGGCCGCTCGCCCCGTGATGCCGAAGACGCGCCATCACCGAATGTTATCGCTTCCATCAAAACACGGTATTTCCTGAATGGCGGTCCAGGATTCTACAGTCGCATGGCGGTGGGCAGACCTGCCTTGCCCTCCACCCTTGCTGCTGGCCCTTCCTACGAGATCCCATGGCCCGATTCCTGACCGAAGACGATGTCTCACGTTTGCTCACCATGCCGAGGGCGCTCGACGCCGTGGAGACGGTCATGGCCGAGATGGCGGACGGCGCCGCGCAGAACATTCCGCGGGAACGCCTGCGCACGCCCGGCACCACGCAGCACCTGCTGCAGGGACTCGTGCCCAGCGAACATGCGGTGGGCTACAAGGTCTACACGATCAGCAAGGGCGTCGTGCGTTTCCTGCTGTACGTCTATGACACGACCGACGGGCACCTGGCCGGCATCCTGCAGGCGCAGACCTTGGGAATGATGCGCACCGGCGCGGCGAGCGGCGTCGCGACCCGGCACCTTGCCCGCCCCGATGCGGCCGTACTCGGCGTGTTCGGCAGCGGTCGGCAGGCGGTGGGCCAGATCGAAGCGGTCTGCCATGTGCGCCCCATCCGGGAGGTCAAGGTGCATGCCCGCGACCGCTTGAAATTGACGGCGTTCTGCGAAACGATGTCGCGCCGCGTCGGCATCCGCGTCAGGCCGGCCGAAGACGCCGAAGACGCGGTGCGCGGCAGCGACGTCGTCACCACCATCACGACGTCCGACGTGCCGGTATTCGACGGCGCCTGGCTTTCGCCAGGCACGCACGTCAACGCAGCCGGCGCCAATATGCTCAGCAAGCGCGAGGTCGACGAGGCGACGCTGCGACGATGCAGCGCGGTCGTCGTCGATAGCCGCGCCGTGGCGCAAAAGGAGTGCGGCGACCTGCTGCCGCTGATCGAAAAAGGCCACCTGGGATGGGGTGACATCCACGAACTGGGCGAGGTGATGACCGGCCGGCGGCCTGGGCGGCGCCACGCCGACGACATCACGTGCTTCGAATCACTGGGACTGGCCATCCAGGACATCATCGTGGGCGCACGGTTATTGCCGCTTGCCCACGCACAAAAATTGGGTATCGATTTACCAGTGGGAATCTAGACATTCCCGCGGACACCAGAGGAGACACGCATGCCCTTCATCCGCCTGCCCGGCGCGCCCGCCTTCATTCTCGCGGGTTGCCTTGGCCTTGCCTTGCCCCTGGGCGTCGAAGCCCAGGACTATCCCAGCCGCCCGATCCGGCTGGTCGTTCCGTTCCCTGCGGGTGGCCCGACCGACGCCTATGCGCGGCTGATCGGCCAGAAACTGGGCGAGGCCTGGAAGCAGACCGTTGTCGTCGACAACAAACCGGGCGCTACCGGGCTGATCGGCAGCACGATCGTCAAGGACGCCGCTCCCGACGGATACACCCTGCTGTTCACCTCTAACAGTGCGCAGGTGATCGGCCCGTTGCTGCACAAGCCTGCTTCGTTCGATTCGGTGGCCGACTTCACGCCGGTCACGATGGTGATCCGCTACCCGATGTACTTCCTGGTTTCCAGTGCGCTGCCCGCCAAGACGCTGAAAGACTTCGTCGCGCTCGCCAAGCAGCGCCCCGGCAAGCTCAATTATTCGAGCGTCGGCCTGGGCAGCGGCGGCCATCTGGCCTGCGAACTGATCAACATTGCCGCCGGCATCGACACGGTTCATGTGCCGTACAAGGGCGCCGCCCCCGCGCAGGCCGCCTTGGCCGCAGGCGAGGTCGACTTCATGTGCGACTCGGTAGGGTTTTCACAGCCGATGGTCCAGGCAGGCAGGATGCGCGGCCTGGCCGTCACGGCGGCCCGCCGGTCGCCCGCGGTGCCCGATGTTCCGACCGCTGCGGAACAAGGCGTGCGCGGCCTCGAAGCCTACATCTGGACCGGCATCTTCGGGCCCAAGGGCATGCCCGACGCCATCCGCGACGCCTTGCAAGCCGAAGTGGCCCGCATCCTTGCCTTGCCCGAATTCAAGGCGCGGGCCGATAAGGACGGATCGGACATCATTGCGGGCAGCCCCGCAAGCCTGATGCAGGACATGACTGCCGAGAAAGCCACCTGGTCCCGTGTGATCGCCGAAAAGAACATCAAGGCGCAATGAACCGCAGCCATCCCAAGGACATTTCCATGACCACGACCCACCCTTCCCTTACCCCCTTGCGGAGCGACGTGCGGGACGGCATGCGCATCGACTGGGACACGCCAATTCCCATGGACGATGGCGTCGTCCTGCGCTGCGATGTCTTTCGTCCCGACGACGACGGCGCCTATCCGGTCCTGCTGAGCTACGGCCCCTATGGCAAGGGGCTCGCCTTCCAGGAAGGCTATCGGACCGCGTGGGACATCATGGTCGAACAGCACCCCGACACTGCACGCGGATCGTCGAATGCCTACCAGAACTGGGAAGTGGTCGATCCTGAAAAGTGGGTGCCCGACGGGTATGTCTGCATCCGCATCGATTCACGCGGCGCTGGTCGGTCGCCCGGCGTGTCCGACCAGCACTCGCCACGCGAAACCCAGGACATCGTCGACTGCATCGAATGGGCCGCCGCCCAGCCCTGGTGCAGTGGCAAGGTCGGCATGAACGGGATCTCGTATTACGCGATCAACGCCTGGCGTGCGGCCGCTCAGCAACCGCCGCATCTGGCGGCCATCTGCGCCTGGGAAGGCAACAGCGACCGCTATCGCGAGGCGACGCATCACGGCGGCATTCTGTGTGTGTTCGCCAAGAACTGGCACGAGATGCAGGTCAAGACCGTGCAGCATGGACGCGGTGAACGCGGCGCCAGAAGCACCTTCAACGGCGAATGGGTCTGCGGACCGGAGACCTTGCCCGATGACCAGCTGGCCAGCAACCGGGTGGACATGTGGCAGCAACTGCTGCAACACCCGCTGGATGATGCGTACTACCGCGAGCGATCGCCCGACTTCGACCGGATTACGGTGCCCTTCCTGTCGGCCGGGAACTGGGGCGGCCAGGGGCTGCATCTGCGCGGCAACATTGAAGCCTTCGCGCGATCAGCCTCGACCCGGAAATGGCTTGAAATGCATGGCGGCGCGCACTGGGCCGAGTTCTACACCGACTACGGCGTGACCTTGCAAAAGCGCTTTTTCGGCCACTTCCTGAAGGGCGAGGCTACGGGCTGGGAAGACCAGGCGCAGGTGCAACTGCAGATCCGCCATGTGGATCGCTTCGTCGTGCGCGGTGAACACGAATGGCCCTTGGCGCGCACGCAGTGGACCCGCTTCCATCTGAACCCCGACGATCTGAGCCTGAGCCAGGATGCGGCGCGCTCAAGCTTGAGCACACTCGATTTCGATGCCATGGGCGACGGGCTGACGTTCCGATCGCTGCCCATGACCACCGACACGGAGATCACGGGGCCGTCGGTGCTCCGGCTGAAGGTGTCGTCGTCGACGGCGGACGCCGACCTGTTTGTAGTGCTGCGCGTGTTCGATCGGGAAGACACCGAAGTCGTGTTCCATGGCGCGCTCGACCCGCACACGCCCGTCGGCCAAGGCTGGCTGCGCGCGTCGCACCGCAAGCAGAATGCGGCACTCAGCCTGCCCTACCGCCCCTACTACAGCCACGATGAGCTCTGGCCGCTGACCCCTGGCGAGCCGGTCGCTTTGGACGTCGAGATCTGGCCCACCTGCATCGTGGTGCCGGTCGGCTACCGGATCGCCATCACGATTCGCGGCAAGGACTACGAATGGGACGGTCCCGCGGCCACGCTGTCGAACATGAAGTACCCCATGAAAGGCTGCGGCCCGTTTGTGCACGACGATCCAGACGACCGGCCAATGCACCTGTTCGGGGGGACGACCACGCTGCACTTTGATGACGCGGCGGATAACGCGGTGACACTGCCGGTGATCCCGGCCGCCTGACCCGCCGACGGCATTGCCCTACTCCGGCCGGATATTGCGTTCCTTCACGACCGTCGCCCATTTCGCCATGTCCTTCTGCAGGAAGCTGGCGAAGTCCGGGCGGGAACTGCCGACGACTTCGACCGAGTCCCTGGCCAGGCGTTCTTTGACGTCCGGCCGCGTCACGAAGCGCACGACGTCGCGGTTGATGCGGTCCAGCACCTCGGCCGGCGTGCGGGCGGGCGCAAAGATGCCGTACCAGTTCACGGTTTCGAAGCCGGTCAGGCCGCCCTCAGCCAGCGTCGGCACGTCAGACAAGGCGGCTTCGCGCTTGCGGCCGGTACTGGCAATGGCCATCAGCTTGCCGGACCGGACATAGGGCAAGGAGGTGCTGGGGTTGTCGAAGAAGTAGCTGACCTGTCCGCCCAGCAGGTCGGGCATGGCCTGGCCGGTGCCTTTGTAGGGCACGTGGGTGACCTGGATGCCGGCAGAGGCGGCGAAAAGTTCGCTCGACATGTAGCTCATGCCGGTGTTGCCGACTGACGCGATGGTCAGCGCGCCCGGTTTGTCCTTGGCCAGGGCCACCATATCGCGCACGGTCTTGGCGGGCGCTCCAGGATGGGCGACCAGCAGCATGGCGTTTTCAGCCACGCGCACCACGGGCACCAGATCTTTGGCCGGATCGTAGGGCAGCTTCGGGTACATGGCCGCGATGATGGCGTAGGGCGACGTCGTGAAGAGCAATGTCAAACCGTCTGGCGCGGCCTTGGCGACGGCATCGGTGCCGATTTGTGTATTTGCCCCGGGCCGGTTTTCCACAATCACCGATTTGCCCGAGGACTTGGCAAGGTCTTCGGCCAGCAGGCGTGCCACGGCATCGGTGGTGCCACCGGGTGGAAAGGGCACGATGATGCGCACCATGCCGGTGGGCCAGTCCGCCGCCGTCGCGGCAAACACGGCGGCGGGCCAGGCGGCCAGGGTGCAGAGCGTGGCCAGGGCAGTGGCCCCTGTCAGTGTGGCAAGGCCAGGGATCTTCAGGGTCAGCATGGGTGTCTCCTCCGTTTTTCCTGCGGCGCGCCCGATCTGTGCGGGCGTCGTCATCAATGTCGTGCGCGTGACCCGGCAGGCCGGGCACACGGTTCAACGCGCGAATCTGGGGAACAGCGGCAGTGCATTGTCGCGAGCAATGGCTCGTTGACGGTCCGCGTCGAAGTGGGCAGGCTGCGTCAGCGCATCAACCGTCAGGGTCGTGACCGATTCCGGCGCATAAGGCCAGTCGCTGCCAAACACGATACGGTCGGGGCGCGCCACGGCATCCAGCGATCCAAAAGTCGACGGGCCGGCCGAGATCGCCGTGTCGTACCAGAACCGCCCAAGCCGCTCCATGATGTCGTCGGGCGACAACTGCGGCAGCCGGGGGTCGATCACCGGCGATACCGACATGCGCCAGGATATATAGGGCAGCGCCCCGCCCGCGTGGGCAAGAATGAAGCGGATATCGGGATACCGGTCCAGGGTGCCACTGAACACCAGGTTGGCGGCGGCACGCGTGGTGTCGAACAGGAACTCCATCATGAACGCCGGGTACGGCAACTGGATGGTCCGGCTCGATGGATGGAAATTGGGGTGAATGAAGACGACCGCGCGCCGACGTGAGAGCTCGGCCATCAGCGGTTCGAAATGCGGATCGCCCAGGAAGCGTTCGCCGTAGCTCGCCAGGAGGCACACGCCGTCGAGCGCGAGGGTATCCAGCGCATAAGCGACCTCCTTGCACGCAGCATCGACATCCGGCAGCGACACCGTGGCGAACGCGCCGAAGCGGGTCGGCCGGTCGCTTATCAGGCCCGCCACATAGTCATTGCACCGCCGGGCCAGCGCAGCTGCGGCCGCGTCATCGCCAAAGTGCACCCCGGGCTGCGAGACCGACAGGATCGCGGCGGCGATGCCGTGCCGGTCCATCAACTGGATCGACGCGTCGGGAGTCCAGGCAGGGAATCCGGAACTGATGGTGGGGCCTCGGCCGGCAGCGATCACGGCATCCTGGAAAAAGTCCGGGATGGTGTGGAAATGCACGTCGATGCGATGGGGATCGGGGGTGGATGGCTGGCGTTGCGGGTCGCTCATGGCGGCTCTCCTGAACGGCCTCGCGGCCGGGTCGTCTCTGGCCGCAGTATGGTCGCGGCGCCCTACCGCAAGCAACGGGTGCTGGGGCTATACCCGGTATAGGCGGCAGGCTATATGTGCTAGTTTCGAGCATGCTCAATCTTTCTGTCCGCAGCCTGGAAGTGTTCGTTGCCGTGGCCGAATCCGGCAGCTTTGTCGCGGCCGCGGATCGCCTGGGCATTACGCAGCCATCGGTCAGCGACCACATCCGATCGCTGGAGGCACGCAGCCGCACGCAACTGGTAGAGCGCCGCCGTGGCCGCGCCGGGCTACTGACCGAGGCAGGCCTTGCGCTGCTGGCCCATGCCCGCGCCTTGCTCAGCCATGCCAGCGATCTGTCGGACGACCTGTCGCGCCGCAGCCAGTCTGCAAGCCAGCAGGTCGTGCTGGCCTGCCAGCCCGCCGTGGCCAGCCTGCTGCTGCCGCCCTGTCTGGCAGGCTTTGCGCGGGATCATCCGGCGGCGGACCTGGCGACGCTTGCGGTCGATACCGACGCGGTCGTACAGCACCTGCTGAAAGGCACGGCGGACGTCGGTTGCCTGCTTGCGCCAGAAGCCCTGCCTTCCTTGCCGTCCAACGTGATCGGTCACGAGACCTTCGTGATCGTGGCTGCGCCCACCCATCCGCTCGCGGGCCGCGCCGCCGTGCCGCCTTGCGAAGTCGCGCGCCATCAATTCGTGCGCGCCACGCACCGCCTGGGCTTCGGTCCGCAAATGAACGCGATGCTCGCGTCGGCAGGCATTGCCGATGCCCCAGTCGTGGCCCGCGCCACCGAGTCGGCCGTGGTCCGGGCCATGGCCATGGCAGGCGTGGGCATGTTGTGCACGCTGTCGCGCGCAGTCGAACGCGAGGTCGCGTCGGGCCTGCTGACCGTGATCCGCATGACGGGCGAGCCGATGCAGATGGAATTGCGCCTGGCCCACACCCCCAGCCGCCGTCCCGGCGACATGGCGCTGCGGTTGATGCGGCATGTCTCGGCGCACTTTGCGACGCCGTCCCTCGAACAGGCGCCATCGCCCGCTCACGAATTTCGTTGATAAACACAACTTGTTGCGCTACCGTACTCGCCTGGACGACGAGGCACATCGATGCGTCGCGCAATGGAGGATGACATGTTCGTGTTTGCTACGCGCCCGCTGGCGTGCGCGCTGTTGGTCACGGCCGCCCTGGCCGCGCCGTCGGGTGTCAACGCCCAGACCTATCCCATGAAGCCGGTGCAGGTGATCGTGCCTTATCCGCCAGGTGGGCTGACAGACGGCATCGTGCGACAGGTGGCGCAGGGGCTGACCGAGAAGTGGAAAACAACCGTCTTCATCGAAAACAAGGGCGGCGGGGGCACCACTATCGGCACATCGTACGTCGCCCGCGCGGCGGCCGATGGCCACACGCTGCTGTTCACCAGCACGGGGTATGTGACCAACCAGGTGCTGATGAAGTCGCTGCCCTATTCGGCCGATGCCTTTACGCCGATCGCCATGGGCGCGACTGCGCCCAACGTGTTGTACGTGCATCCGTCCGTGCCCGTGACCAGCCTGGCTGAGCTGTTGACCTATGCCAAGGCCAATCCGGGGGCACTGAAATTTGCGTCCACCGGGCATGGATCGAGCCCGCATCTGACGGCGGAGCTGTTTGCATCGAAGGCGAGGATATCGATGGTCCATGTGCCGTACAAGGGCGCGGGTCCGGCGCTGGCGGATCTGCTGGCCGGGCATGTCAATGCCATGTTCCACTTCCCGGCGTCGCTGGCGCTGGCCAAGGAAGGCAAGCTGAAGGCGATAGCCGTCGCCAGCACGAACCGGCTCAAGGAGGCGCCCGGGCTGCCGACGTTCATCGATGCGGGCGTGCCGGATGTGGTGTCGAGTTCGTGGTTCGGCTTCTTTGCGCCGGCGGCGACGCCTCAGCCGGTGAAGGACAAGCTGCACAAGGACATCATGGATGTGCTGGCCTCGCCGCGGGTGCGTGCCTTCATGGATGAGTCGGGTCTGACCGACACGCCGATGACCCAGCCGGAGTTCGCCACCTTCATTTCCAACGAACAGGACAAGTGGGCCACCGTCATACGCGAGCGGAAGATTCCGATCGAGTGATCCGCGCCCGCCCCGCTCACCCGCGAAAGCGTGGCTCCTTGATGCCCTTCACACCCACATCCATCATCAATAACGCGCCTGCCGGTTCGGTGGCGAGTTGTTCGGGCGTCAGGCGCTGCGAATGGCTGGTGACGAACAGCGTGCCCAGATCGGCGCCGCCAAAGGCGGGACAGGTCGGGTTGGTGACGGGCAGCCGGATCACGCGATCCACGCTGCCGTCCGGCGCCAGCCGCACCAGCTCGCCCGACGCGACCATGGCCGTCCACAGGTAGCCTTCGGCATCCACCGTCGACCCGTCGGGCCGGCCGATCTGGTGCGTCCAGTCCTTGAACACGCGGCGGTGGGTGATGCGGCCTTCGTCGATGTCGAAGTCGTAGGCCCAGATGATCTGGATGTGCGTGTCGGCAAAATACATGGTCTTGTCATCGGGGCTCCAGGCCACCGAGTTGGGCACGACGATGCCGGTCGCCATGGGCGTCGCCTGATAGTCCGGATCGAAACGGTACAGCGTGCCTTCGGGTTCGCGCTGCGCGTCGCGCATGCTGCCGACCCAGAAGCGGCCGCGGCGATCGCACTTGCCATCATTGAGCCGGTTGTGCGGCAGGTCGGCTTCGGGGTGATGGATGAAGCGGGGCGGCTCGCCGGTGTCGGGGTCGTACACAAAGAAGCCGCGCTGCGTCGCAAGCAGAAAGCCCCCGGCTTCGCGCAGCGCAATGCTGCCGGTCAGCAGGCCATCGGGCAGCCGTATCGCGCGGTGCGCGCCCGTGGCGGGATCATAGGATTGCAAGGCCGGGCGCCGCACGTCGACCCACCACACCTTGTGGGTGCGATCGCACCACAGGGGCACCTCGCCAAGAATGTCCGCGCCCGCCACGGCGCATTGAATGTCGAGGGTCATGCTGTCGTCTCCCGGCCTGCCTTCGGCCTATCGTTGATTTTCTCAACTATATCGGAGACGGCGCCGACGCGGCAAGCGCCGCGGGTCGAGTGGTGGCTGCAGCCGTGGCTGTCCGCCGCCGCGGCCGGTCCCGTGCGCCTGCCTAGAAGCGCGTGCGCACGCCCGCCATCGCACCGATCCGGGTCGGGTGGGACGCGTGGAACGGCGTGAAGAAACCGGGCGTGCTCGCCACGCCGATCCATTCACCCTGCAGCCAGGTGTAGTCGGCCGCCACATACACATCGCTGCGTTTGGACAGCGCGTAGCCCAGGATGGCGCCGGTGCTGACACGCTGGCCCGAGGCACCCCCGCGTGACAGCCGGTCATAGGTGATGGCGCCGATCAGGCTCCAGGCCGGGGCCAGGGTGGCGTTGAAGCCGGTGTAGATGGCCTGGTTCAAGGTGTCGGACTGCGCCAGGCGGTTCCACGTGTAGCCCAGGTACAGCTTGGCGCGATCCAGGGCGTAGGTGCCGCCCACCGACCACGTGGTCTGGCGCGTGGCGGGCACCACCGAGCCAAAGTAGCTTTCGACATCCTTCTGGACCTGGTACACGCCGGCCAGCATGAGACGGCCTGCCGTATGGGACACCGCGCCGGCATAGGTCGCGCCCGTGCTGACGGCCCGGCCCGGGCGCTCGCCCGGGGTATAGCTCGCCATGAGGGTGGTGTTGCCGACCGCGCCCACGTACTTGACCATGTTGTCCTGGCGCAGGCCGGTATAGCTCGTGCCCTGATACCCCAGCAGCACCAGGTTGCCCAGGTAGGTGGCTTCGTAGCTGCCGATCACATCCTGCGGTAGCGTGAACTGCCGGCCGACCGTCACCCGGCCGAAGCCACCCGACAGGCCCAGGGTCGATTGCCGGCCGAACAGGCGGCCGCCCTGCTGGTTGATGCCGGTGTCGGGTGAATACCCCGTTTCCAGAACGAACTCGGCCTTGTAGCCGCCGCCCAGTTCTTCGGCGCCCCGAAAGCCCAGCCGGCTGCCGGTCAGCACGCCGTCGGACATTTGCGATTTTCCACTACCGTCGGCGCCTTCATGCGTGCTGTAGCGAACGGCGGTATCGATCAGTCCGTACACGGTGACGTTGGACTGGGCATGGACAAGGCAGGGGGCGGCGGACAGGGCCACGGCGGCCAGCACCGGGCGGAACAGACGGATCATTGCAAGGCTCGACAAGGCGCGCACCTGCTACGTATCAGCGTCCAGGCGGCGCGGGCAAAAAAAAACGCGCGGGGGTTTACCCGCGCGCCGGCAGTATAAAGCACCGATTCCTTACACCCGCGCCACCACCGCGAACGGGCCGCCACCTGCCGGCCCCTGGTGTTCCGCACCGCCCGACACATACACCGCGCTCTGCCCCACCACCGAGGCCACCACCGCGCCCACCGCGGCACGCGCGTGACGGGTGGAGTTGATGTCGGAATCGTTGAGCATGGTGTGCCGCACGCCGCGCACCCGCCCGTCGGGCGATGCCTCGGCTTTGCCAAAGACATTGACGATACGTTCGGCCAATGCCGCGCGGCCCATGCCCGGGTCGATATCCAGGCGCTGCAGGCAGGCACGCAGGCTGTCGGCGTCGATCGCGTCATCCATGACGCCATGGTCGATCACATACGGGCTGTCGGACGCGCGGCTCATGCCCATGACGATCACGACGTTGTAGTCGATCTCGATGCCGGCCGATGCGGAGGCCACGCCCGAATACAACGACCAGTCGGCATTGATGGCGTCGTTGCCGACAGCCGATTCGGCGATTTCGCCCGTCGCCACCGCCACGCCCAGTGCCGACGCGGCGCGGGATGCGCCCATCGATTCGTAGGTTTCATGCGCAACGGGCGTCTGGCCACGGGCCAGGGCATCGGCGATTTTTGTCGACGTCAGCAAGGGACATTTGACCTGCACGAAATGTACGTCGGCAGCGCTCGCAATGCCGGCCTCGGCCATCGCCGCTTTGACGGCCTGCGCGGTTTCCGTGACCTGCACCGTCGTGCCCAATTCTTCGGGCAGGAATGCGCGCGTGAAGGCGATGCCGATCGCCAGCCGTGGCGGGCCGTCAAAGGGTTCGTCGGTGACCTTGCGGGTGAATACAGTGAAGTGCGGGCTCAGCACGCCTTCGGTGCCGCCCGACATGACGAATGCAATGCGGTGCTCGACCTCGTCAGCCGTCATGTCCAGGCGCGGCGCCAGCGCGTAGCACCAGGCACGCGTGGCGTACTCGCGCGTAAAGTCGTTCACGCAGCCGTTGCCTTCGGTCTTGCCCATCACGGCAACGATGTCTGCCGGGTCGATCTCCCCTGCGTCGATCAGCGTGAGGGCGCCGGAAATGTCGCCCGGACCGCTGCATAGAATCTTGTGTACACCGACGCGTTGCATGGCAAAAGCTCCTGGATGAATCTATTATCGATGCCCCATCATGCCGTCCGGAGTGCGTCATATCCAGTGCTATAGTCGGGGCACCCCGTTCGCATTTCAGCAACGCTCCCGGCGGGCGCAAGCGCTTCTCAGGCGTGCGACGCCCTCACCTGTCGCCTTCATGTCCCTTCAATACCTTCGCGTCTTTCGCCACATCGACGAAATCGCCCGCTGTGGCTCGATCCGCAAGGCGGCCGAGGCGCTGTTCCTGACGCCGTCCGCGCTGGACCGCCGCCTGCAGGACCTGGAAGCGGAGCTGGGCGCGCCACTGTTCGAGCGGCATGCCCGCGGCATGCGGCTGACCTCGGCGGGCGAAATCTTCCTGCTCCACGTGCGCGCGCAACGGGCGGACTTTGAACGGGTGCGCGCCGAAATCGAGCAGTTGAAAGGACTGCAGCGCGGCAGCGTCTCGGTCGTTGCCAGCCAGGCGCTGGTCCACACCGTGCTGCCACAGGTGATCCAGCAGTTCAACGGGCAGCATCCTGGCATTACGTTCACCGTTACCGTGGCCGACCATGCCGTCGTGATCCAGGCGCTCCGGGAGTTCCAGGCGGATCTGGGTATCGTCTATCACGCGCCTGCCGCGGCCGACATCCTGCCCCTGTTCTCGGTCGACCAGGCGCTGTGCACGGTCATGGCCGCCGATCATCCCTTGGCCGCCTTGCCGCGTGTGAGCATGGCGGACTGCCTGGCCTACCCGGCCGCGCTGCCCGACCGGTCGCTGGGCGGACGGATCGTGCTGGATCAGTTCTTTGCGCGCAGTTCGCTCAAGCCGAACGTGACCATGGAATCGAATTCCTTCGAGATGCTGCGCAACTTCGTGCGCGGCACGACCGCAGTCACCTTCCAGATTCCTTTGGGCGCGCCCCTGACGGCCGCACGCGATGGCGTCGTCGCCCGGCCCATCACCGACCGCAAGCTGGAGCGCAGCACGTTGGTGGTGGCCCAGCTCAAGGGGCGTCCGTTGCCCGCGCCTGCGGCACGGTTTGCCGAAAGCCTGCGCGAGGCCCTGGTCCAGCCCTGACGGATCCCGTGGCAAAGCCGGGCGATAACGTCAGGTTGTCGGCCGATAGGCGCGTTACAGGCGCTTTCCAAGTCGGGACGCCCTGTCGCACGCACGGTCGCGCACGCGAGCTACGCTAGCTCTTCATTTTAGGAGCGACTCATGAAGAAGAAAGGTTCAGCAGTCTGGCAAGGTGGCATCAAGGACGGTCAAGGCAAGATCTCGACCGAGACCGGCGTCCTGAAGGATGCCCCATACGGATTCAAGTCACGCTTCGAGACCGGCCCCGGCACCAACCCCGAAGAGTTGATTGGCGCCGCGCACGCCGCCTGCTTCTCGATGGCCCTGTCGCTGGAACTGGGTAACGCCGGCATTACCGCACAGAACATCGCCACGACGTCGACGATCACGCTCGACAAGGTCGGCGAAGGCTTTGCGATCACCGCCGCCCACCTGGACGTGACGGTGACGGCCCCGGGCTCCGACAAGGACGCCGTGCAAAAGGCCGTCGATAGCGCCAAGGTCGGCTGCCCTGTATCGAAGGTGCTGAACGCCACGATCACGATGGATTCGACCATCGAGAACTGATGTTCGGAAAGTGACAGTGCTGCGATGGTCGCACGCACCGAATCAGTTGTTGCGGCGCCTCTCGCGCACGTCTGCAAAGCACTGCATAATCGCGTGCAAAGGGTCCCTCGTGGACCCGTTGTTGTTTGCGCCGATCCGGCACGACACCTGACTTCGACACTCCGGACTGGAGCCCGACGCGTGCAACGCATGAACGCCACCCCCCTTTCCTCGTCGACCCCCGCCTGGGTCGTCGATTCGGTCTACCGCCTTGCGCTCGAGGCCGCCCCTTGCGGCATGTTCCTGTGCGATGCGGACGGCAGGTTCCAGCTGGTCAACCTGGCCTATGAGCGCCTGACCGGCTATACGGCCGCCGAACTGGTCGGCGAATTCACCTTCGACCGCTTGCACGAAACCAGCGAATGGCACACGCGCCGCGACGAAATGTTGTCGCCAGGGGCCCCGGTCCACCCTGCCTATGCCGCAGGTCCGGTGCGCGACATCCATACCCTGCCAGACTCCGAATGGGTCTACGTGCGCCGCAACCAGAGCCGGGTGAACGTGTTGCTGACGATGTCGCGATTGACCGACCACGCGGGCCGCCTGCAAGGGTATGTGGGCATCGTCATGGACAACACGCGCCGCGCGCAGCAGCAGTCGCGGCTGTGGTACCTGTCGCACCATGACGAGCTGACCGGCCTGCCCAACCAGACCTGGGTCGAAGAACACCTTGATATGGCGATCCAGCGCCGCAAGGTCCTGAGCGAACCCGTGCTGCTGACCGTGATCGAGATCGACAACCTGCGCAAGCTGCACGACACCCTGGGCCCCGCCGCGCGCGAGACGGCGATCAAGCACGTGGCCGAACGGCTGCGCGCGGGCTCCGACGCCAACCAGTCGGTCGGTTTATTGAGCGGCACCCAGTTCGCGATCGTGACCACCGGCCTGCGCACCCTGGGTCCCGAACGCGAAGCCGCCCTGCTGCGGTCCCTGGCGCAGCCGGTGGACTACCTGGGCACCCAGCTGCGCCTGACGGTCAGTGCCGGCGCCAGCGCCTTTCCGGATGCGGGCACCGAAGCCACGGCCTTGATGCGGCGTGCCCTGCTGGCCCTGAGCGCGGCGCGCAACGAAGGCGGCAATGTGCTGCGCCGCTTCGAATACACCGTGCAGGCGCAGTCCACCCGGCGGCTGGAACTGGAAGTGCTGCTGCAAGAAGCCGTGGAAACCGAGCAGTTCACCCTGGCCTTCCAGCCGCAGATCCATCTGGCCAACGGGCGCATCACCTTGGCCGAGGCGCTGCTGCGATGGAACCACCCGGTCAAGGGCGCCATCGGACCGGCCGAATTCATTCCGGTTGCGGAAGACACCGGCCTGATCCTGCCCATGGGCGAGTGGGTCGTGCGCACGGCCTGCCGCCAGGCGGCGCGCATCGTGTCGCGGTTCGGCACCTGCCCGCGCATTGCCGTGAACGTTTCACCGATCCAGTTCCGCAAGACCGACGTGCTCAAGATGGTGGAACGCGCACTGGATGCCGCGTCGCTGGACCCGGCCTACCTGGAAGTCGAGATCACCGAGGGCGTGCTGCTCGACGACACGTCGGCCGCCATGAATACGCTGAAAGGCCTGCGTGACCTGGGCGTGGAGATCGCGATCGATGATTTCGGGACGGGGTACTCGAGCCTGTCCTACCTGACCCGGTTCCAGGTGGACCGGATCAAGATCGACCGGTCACTGGTGATGGCCATGTCCACGGGCCGGCAGGGCCGCGCCATTGTCAGCGCCATCATTGCCATGGCCCACGAACTGGAGATTCATGTGACGGCGGAAGGGGTCGAGACGGCCGACGATGCCGACAGCCTGACCCGGCTTGGGTGCGATGAGGCGCAGGGCTACTGGTTTTCGCGGCCGCTCAATGCAGCGGCGTTCGAACACGTACTGTCGCCCCTGCCGTCGACCTTGATGCAGCCGCCGACCCTGGCCTGAGGCAACGCCCCGCCGCCGCTCAGGCGTCGCGCAGCGGTGGGGCTTCCTGTGCGAGCGTCTGTGCGGGCGTCGGCACGAGCTCGATGTCTCCGGCGATCGGCATGTCGGCGCGGGGCGGCGCTTCAACCTTGAATGACCGTTCGCCCGCAGGCACCGACTGGGGCGACGACGTCCACTTCGGATCGGGGATCTCGGCAAACACCTGGCGCAGGCGTTCGCCCCAGGTTGAATGGATCATCTGGTAGTACTCGTTGGTGTGGTCGATCAGCGCGTACTTGGTGACGCGCAGGCTGTCCTTCTCGTACACCAGCAGGTCCAGCGGAAGGCCGACCGACACGTTGGACCGCAGCGTCGAATCCATCGAGATCAGCGCGCACTTGGCCAGTTCGTCGAGCGGCGTCGAGGGCTCGATGACCCGGTCGATGATGGGCTTGCCGTACTTGGCTTCGCCGATCTGGAAATACGGGTTCATGGTCGACGCTTCGATGAAGTTGCCGGCCGCGTAGATCTGGAACAGCCGCATCTTCTGGCCGTGGATCTGTCCCCCCAACAGGAAGCTGCAGTTGAATTCGACATTGAATTCCTGCAGTGCCGCGGCGTGCTGCTTGTAGACCTCCCGCACCGCTTCGCCGATCAGGCGTGCCGCCTCGAACATGGTCGGCACGGTCCACAGGGTCTGGCCCCCGGGGTGGGTCGGCTCGGTCAGCAGTTGCACCACCGATTGCGTCAGGGCGAGGTTCCCCGCCGTCATCAGCACGAGCACGCGTTCGCCGGGCTGCTCGAACACGGCCATCTTGCGAAAGGTGCTGACGTGATCGACGCCGGCGTTGGTCCGGGTATCCGACAGGAACACGAGGCCGTCGGACACGCTCATTGCGACACAGTAAGTCATGGTCTGGGAAAACAAAGGGAACGCGATGGACCGACCATTCTACCGTCTGTCGCGCCCGATGCTGAACCGTAGCAACACGGCGCCGACGCCCTGTGGCGTCATTGCCATGAGACTAGAAGCTCTTGACCACGACCTGGACCGAAACGTCCACCGACAAAGTCTCGTTGCCGCCCCCGACGCGCATGCCGCGCAGCGGCGCCGCCGCCGCATAATCACGACCCACGGCCAGCCGGCAATATTGCTCGCTGGCAAACTGGCCTTGCGTGACGTCGACCGAAATCCAGCCACAATCTTCAAGCCAGACGTCAACCCAGGCGTGGCTGGCAGCCTGTTCGCCGATCTCGGGCGCGTTGCTGGTTTCAAGGTAGCCACTGACATACCGCGCCGGCAGGTTGCGCGCGCGGCAGCAGGCGATGAACAGGTGCGCGTGATCCTGGCACACGCCCTTGCCCTGCGCCAGGGCTTCGGCCGCCGTGCCGGTGACTTCGGTTGACCCGGTCTGGTAGGCCACCTTGCCGCGGATGGTCTGGGCAAGGTTGACCAGAGACGACGGCGACTTCAGGTCACCCATGCCGTTGGCCAGATCCAGGATTGCAGGATCGACTTCCGTCAGCGGCGTCGTGCACGTGAAGTGCTCGAGCGGAATCCGCCCGGGGCCTTCGAGCAGACGGCCGTCCTGCAACGGCGTCGTCTCGACTTCGCCGGTGGCGGTAAAGGTCATCTCGGTGATCGGCCGCGTGAGAACGAGTGTCTGCAGCGTGTTGCCGTAGGCGTCGAGTGAGGTGTTCAGCTTGCCCGGCACCGACAGGTCCCAGTTGGCGACGAACTGCGTCGGCGCCGAATTCGGTGTCAGCCGGATCTGCTGGATGGAATACAGCACGGGGCTGTCATAGGTGTAGCGGGTCTGGTGGCGGATCGACAGACGCATGGGAGCCCCTTATACCGTCGTCGGCAGCAAGAACGTGGTGCTGATCTTGTTGCCAAGCACATACATGCGGGCCAGGAACTGGGTGAGGTACTCGTGCAGACCTTGGTCCAGCACGTCACGAATGTCCGAGAACAGCAGTTCGGCGCGCAGCTTGCCGGCGTAGCGCTCGCATTCCATGGAGTTCTGCGTGGTCAGCATCGCAAGGTTGGTCACGACGCCGTCAAGCGATGCCAGCAGCGAACGCGGCATGGACGGATTCAGGATCAGCAGTTCCACCACCCGTTCCGGCGCGAGCACGTCGCGATAGACCTGGCGGTAGATCTCGAGCGCCGATACCGAGCTCAGGATCGACGTCCAGTAATAGAAGTCGTCCAGCTGGGCGGCGCTGACGGTGCCGGTTTCCCGGCCACCGCTCACGAAGCGCACGTCAAGGATCCGCGCCGTGTTGTCGGCCCGTTCCAGGAAGGTGCCCAGCTGCGTGAAGTAGAAGGCGCCGTCCTGCAATGCGGTGCCCAGGGTCACGCCGCGCGACAGGTGCGAGCGGAACTTGACCCACTCGAACAGCGCGTTGGGGTCCTGCAACCACCCGTTCTCGGCCAGGCGGTTGCCAAATTCCAGCCAGGTGTGGTTGATCGTTTCCCAGGATTCGGTCGTGATGGCGCCGCGCACGGCCCGCGCATTTTCGCGCGCTGCCTGCAGGCAGCGCAGGATGGACGACGGGTTGTCGGCATCGGTGACCATGAACCGCAGCACGTTCTCGGGCGTGAGCGCGTCATAGCGCTCGGCGAACGCCTGGCCGAGTTCGGAGATGTCCAGTACCGCACGTTGGCTGCGCAGCGCGCTTTCTTCCGATTGCGGCAGCAGCAGGGCTTTGAGGGTGACGTCGAGCATGCGCGCGGTGTTCTCTGCGCGTTCCATGTATCGGGCCATCCAGAACAGATGATCGGCGGTTCGACTCAGCATCTTATTTCTCGGTAATCCACGTGTCTTTCGTTCCCCCGCCCTGCGACGAGTTCACCACCAGCGAGCCTTCGCGCAGCGCCACCCGGGTCAGGCCGCCCGCGACCATCGACACGTTCTTTCCCGACAGCACGAAGGGGCGAAGGTCGATGTGGCGCGGGGCAACGCCCGATTCCACGAAGGTGGGGCAGGACGACAGCGCAAGGGTGGGCTGGGCGATGTAGCCGTTGGGCCGGGCGATGAGCCGGGCACGGAAGGCTTCGATCTCGGCCTTGGACGAGGTCGGACCGACCAGCATGCCGTAGCCGCCTGCACCGTGGACTTCCTTGACGACGAGCTCCGGCAGGTTGGCCAGCACGTACGACAGTTCGTCGGGCTTGCGGCACTGCCAGGTCGGCACGTTCTTGAGAATGGGTTCTTCGGACAGGTAGAACTTCACCATGTCGGGCACGAAAGGATAGATGGACTTGTCATCGGCGACGCCAGTGCCGATGGCATTGGCCAGCGCGACGCGGCCGGCGCGATACACCGACAGCAGTCCCGGCACACCCAGCGCGGAGTCGGCGCGGAAGGCAAGCGGATCGAGGAAGTCGTCGTCCAGGCGGCGGTAGATCACGTCGACGCGCTTCGGGCCGCGCGTGGTGCGCATGAACACGCTGTTGTCGTCGACGAACAGGTCCTGCCCCTGGACCAGTTCCACGCCCATCTGCTGCGCCAGAAACGCATGCTCGAAGTACGCCGAGTTGTACATGCCCGGGGTCAGCACGACGACCGTGGGATCGTCGACGCCGCTGGGCGCCACCGACCGCAGGCTTTCCAGCAGCAGGTCGGGGTAGTGGGCCACCGGCGCGACCTTGTTCTGCACGAACAGCTCGGGGAACAACCGCATCATCATCTTGCGGTTTTCCAGCATGTAGGACACGCCCGAGGGCACGCGCAGATTGTCTTCCAGCACGTAGAAGGTGCCGTCGTTGTCGCCGCCGGCCTTGACGATGTCGACGCCGGCCACATGGGCATAGATGTCACGCGGCACCGACACGCCCTGCATTTCCGGACGGTACTGAGCGTTGGTATAAACCTGCTCGGCCGGAATCACGCCTGCGCGGACAATGCGGCGGTCGTGATAGACGTCGTGGATGAACATGTTGAGGGCGCGGACCCGCTGCGCGAGACCGTCGCGGAGCAGGCTCCATTCGTCGCCCGGAATGATCCGGGGGATCAGGTCGAACGGGATCAACCTTTCGGTGCCGCCCGCGTCCCCATCGACCGCGAAGGTGATTCCGACACGTCGGAAAACAAGGTCGGCTTCCGCCCGCTTGCGCGCCATCGTCTCGGGAGACTGGCGGGAGAGCCAAGCGCCGAAGCGCTCGTAATGCTGGCGGACCTTACCTTCTTCGAACTGCATTTCGTTGTAAGACCGCATCGTGTGCCTTTCGCCTTTCGCGCTCTGCGCAATGTGACTTTTCTACTAAAGCAAAGGCCGTACCCGTTCGTCGTGCACGTTTTGCCACAGCTGCGCACCATCGGGAGGCGTGGGTGCCCGTCCCCCTGCACCACGTGTCCTCATCATAAGCTGGGCAGCACCACCTTGGTTACACAATTACCGGCGGCATACGCAAAAGTCAGGGCGAAATGATTACGGAATATTGCCGCTCGCCAGGGGCTCACCGGAATCGAGAAATCGTGCTAAGTCGCAGGCCTGACCGCAAGGTCAGCCGGGGATACCGGGGTAGCGTTCGGTCTGTGGCGACGGGGCAAGGGCGCTCGGCTCGGCCGCATAACGGAAAGGCTCGTCACGCGCGCTGTCGTACACCGGCACGCCCGCCACGTAGGTGGCTCTGACCGCCCGGTCGTCGCCCAGCGTCATCAGCACGAACAGCTTTTCCAGGATGTCCTGGGTAAAGCCCATGCGGAACGCGATCAGCGGCGTCGGCGCCAGATCGAGCACGACCAGGTCGGCGTCGTAACCCGGCGCGACCGACCCCAGGGAGTCCTGCAGATAAAGCGCTTCGGCACCTCCCCGCGTTGCAAGATAGAAAGCATGCGCTGCCGTGAGCCGGCCGTGCGCCATCTGCGACACCTTGTAGGCTTCGTTCAGGGTGTGCAAGGTGCTGAAGCTGGTGCCCGCGCCGATGTCCGAGCCAATGCCCACGCGTACCGGGCGGGCGGTCTGCTTGGCCTGGGTCATTTTGAAAAGGCCGCTGCCCAGGAACAGGTTGGAAGTCGGGCAATGCGCCAGGGCCGACCCGGTGCGGTGGCAGCACGCAAAGTCGACTTCGTCCATATGCACCGCGTGGCCAAAGATGGCGCGCGGGCCGGTCAGGCCGGCATGGTCATACACGTCCAGATAGCTGGAGCGCTGCGGAAACAGATCGCGCACCCATTCGATCTCCCCGGTGTTTTCGGCAAGATGGGTCTGCATATAGGTGCCCGGATGTTCTTTCCACAGCCTGCCGGCGGCCGCCAGTTGGTCGTCGGTGGACGATGCGGCAAAGCGCGGCGTGATGCAGTACAGCTGCCGGCCGCGGCCATGCCACTTTTCAAGCAAGGCTTTGGATTCGTCGTAGCCGCGCTCGGCCGTGTCGAGCAGCGCATCGGGCGCATGCCGGTCCATCAGCACCTTGCCCGCGATCATCCGGGTATTGAAACGTTCGGACTCTTCGAACAGCGCATCCACCGATTCGGGGTGCACGGTGCAATAGACCGCGGCGGTCGTGGTTCCGGCGCGCAGCAGCTCACGCAGGAACACGCGCGACACCCTATCGGCGTGCGACTTGTCGGCAAACTGCTGTTCGGCGATGAAGGTGTATTTGTTCAACCATTCGAGCAGCTGCTCGCCAAACGCGCCAATCATCTGCGTCTGGGGATAGTGCACATGGCAGTCGATGAACCCGGCACAGATCAGGCTGTCGGGGTAGTGAGTGATCGGGACGCGCGTGCCCACGGCATCGACCACGGCGTCCGCCCCTGCATCCGAATACGGATCGACCGATACGATCTTGCCGTCCGCCATCACCACCAGGGCGTCTTCAAGATATCGGTAGCTGTTGGCCGGATCGACCAGGAACGGGTCCTGATGAAAAGTAATGACCGAGCTGCGCAATGCCGTGACAGTCATGGCGGTGTCCTCATGAAGCGCTCTGCTAGCGACGTGGCGTAAGTGCGGCCAGTGTAGAAGAGTTCGGCGTGCGCTTCATGAGAACGGCAGCCCGGTCCGCGGGATCAGCCCAGTGCGGGGTAGTCCACGTAGCCTTCGGCGGTCGGTGCGTAGAAGGTTTCCGGCTTGGGCGTATTGAGTTCCGCCTTCAGTTCGAAACGCTTGGGCAGGTCGGGGTTGGCGATGAACAGCTGGCCAAATGCCACCGCGTCGGCTTCGCCGGCATCCAGCGTGCGCTGGGCATCTTCCTGCGTGAACTTTTCGTTGGCCACGTAAAGGCCACCGAACGCTTCCTTGAGCTGCGGGCCAAGGCGCGGCGAGTCGAGCGATTCGCGCGCGCAAATGAACGCGATCTTGCGTTTGCCCAGTTCACGAGCCACATAGCCGAAGGTCTCGCCCAGATTGGAGTCGCTGGTGTCGTGCGAATCGCTGCGCGGCGCGAGGTGCATGCCGACGCGCGAAGCGCCCCACACGTCGATGCACGCATCGGTGATCTCGAGCATCAGGCGCGCGCGGTTTTCGACCGAGCCACCATAGGCGTCCGTGCGTTTGTTCACGCCATCCTGCAGGAACTGGTCCAGCAGGTAGCCGTTGGCGCCATGGATCTCGACACCGTCGAAGCCGGCACGCCTGGCGTTTTCGGCGCCCTTGCGGAACGCGGCCACCACACCGGGGATCTCGTCAATCGACAGTTCACGCGGCGTGACATATTCCTTCTTGGGGCGGACGAGGCTGACGTGGCCGGCCGGCGCAATGGCGCTGGGGGCGACGGGCAATTCGCCATTCAGGAAGATGGGATCGGAGATACGGCCCACATGCCAGAGCTGCAGGAAGATCGTGCCGCCCTTGGCGTGCACGGCGTCGGTGATCCGCTTCCAGCCTTCGACCTGTTCGTCGGACCAGATGCCCGGGGTGTCGGCATAGCCCACGCCTTGTGGCGTGACGGCGGTGGCTTCGGACAGGATCAGCCCGGCGCTGGCGCGTTGGACGTAGTACTCCTTCATCAGGTCATTGGGCACACGGCCTTCGCCGACGGCGCGCGAGCGGGTCAGCGGCGCCATGAAAATGCGGTTGCGCAGGGTAAGGTCACCAACGGTGATCGGGTCGAACAAGGTGGGCATGCGGATTCCAGTAATAACGCGGCGATCAGAAATCGCTGTTCATGTGGTCGAGAAACGCCTGGATGACAGGTTCATTCCGCTTGAAAAACACCCATTGGCCAACACGTCGCGAGGTCACGAGTTCGGCGCGCAGCAGCGCCGCCAGGTGGACCGAGACGGTCGACTGCGACAGTCCCGTGCGTTCGTCGATCATGCCTGCGCACACGCCGAATTCCAGCGGATGCTCCTGCATGGCGAAGTACGCTTCGGGCGTCTTGAGCCAAGCCAGGATCTGTCTCCGGACTGGATTGGCAAGCGCCTTGTGGATGGCGTCGATGTCCATGGATGCTTCCATCGTGGTGTAACGAACCTCTAATCGCAAAAGCGCTAACTAAATATCGAATGATTACTAACCTAATATCGATACTCTACGATATGAACGGAGAAAACGCCAGCCGGCGTTGGTAAAAAAACTTATCGGGCAGGTTCTGTCCAGCCGCCGCCCATGGCCCGGTACAGGTCCACCTCGGCCGTCAGCAGGTTGGTGCGGATCTGCAGCAGGCTCACTTCGGCGGTGTTGAGGGTGCGCTGCGCATCGAGTGCTTCAAGGTAGGACGCATAGCCGTTGCGCTGCCGGTTCACGGCAATCCGCAGGGCTTCGGCGGCCGCCGCGCGGCGCTCGGCGACCTGCACTTCCTGCTCGCGCAGACGTTCCACCGCAACCAGGCCATTGTTCGTTTCCGAAAAGGCATTGCGTACGGTCGACTCGTAGGCAAAGACCGCCTGGTCGCGGACCGCTGCCGATACCTCGGTCTGCGCGCGCAGCCTGCCGCCCTCGAACAACGGCGCCAGCACGCTGCCACCGATCGACCATAAGGTGAAGGGGTTGTTCAGCAGTTGCTCCAGCGTGAAGCCCTGCACGCCCGCGCTTGCGGTCAGGCGCAGGGACGGCAGCAACTGGTCACGCGCGGCGCGCAGGCTGGCGTCGGCCGCGATCACTGCACGTTCGGCCTGGAAGATATCGGGACGGCGCCGCAGCAGTTCGGACGGCAGGCCATCGGGCAGCGGCGGCAGCCGGATGTCGCCCAGCGCCGGACCGCGCGGAATCGGCCCGGGGTTGGCGCCCACCAGAATGCTCAGCGCGTTTTCCTGCTGCTGGATCGCGCGCTGCAACTGCGGAATGGTCTCGGCAGTGGCGCGGTATTCGGACTGCGCCTGCAGCCATTCCAGGCGCGAGCTGTAGCCGGTCTCGAATTGCCGGCGCGCGAAGTCCAGGGAGCGTTGACGTGTTTCCAGCGTCGCCTGCGCCAAGGCAAGCTGGGCATCCTGTCCGCGCAACGTCAGGTAGCCGGACGCCGCCGACGCGGCCACGGAGAGTGCGGCCGCATCGGCTGCCGCCTGACGCGCTTCGGCATCGGCAAACGCCGCCTCGGTCAGCCGGCCGATGCGGCCCCACACATCCACTTCATAGGCCGCCTGCACGCCCGCCTGATACACCGACAGTTCGCGGTCGACACCCAATGCACTGAGCGACCGGGCGCGCGTGGGCGACACCGACAGGTCCAGCGTCGGATAACGCGCGGCCTGCGCAATCCGCAGGCGCGCCTGGTATTCCTCCATGCGCGAGCGGGCCACGCGCAAGTCGCCATTGCCAGCCAATGCCCGGTCTACCAGAGCATTCAGAGCCGGGTCGCCAAAACCCGTCCACCAGGCGGCTTCGATCGGTGCCGACGGGCCGACCCGCGTGCGCCAGCCGGCGGGCACGTCAAGGGTCGATGCAGGCGGCGGCTGCGGCGGCATCGTGCATGCGGACAGGATCGCAGCCAACAGGGTGGCGGCAAGCTTGGGCCCGATGCCGATCATGCCGGTGCGTTGCAAGGCGATGCGTTGCATGCCGATGCGTTGCAAGCCGATCTTCATCACCGCGGGGCCTCTGTCTCGACCGGCACGCTGGCCGTGTCGATGCTCGCGACCACCGACATGCCTGGACGCAGCCGGTCAGCGAGCGGCTGGTCCGGATCGATGCGAATGCGCACGGGAATGCGCTGGGCGATCTTCACGAAGTTGCCGGTGGCGTTGTCAGCCGCCAGCACGCTGAACTCGGAACCCGTGGCCGGTGAGATCCGCTCCACATGCCCGGTCAGTTTCGCGCGGTCGAGCGCGTCCACTTGCAAGGTCGCGGCCTGCCCCAGCCGGACCCGGGCCATCTGCGTTTCCTTCAGGTTCGCGATGACCCAGACCTGTTCGGGCACCAGCGCCATCAGCTGCGCGCCCGAGTTCACATAGGCCCCCTGCCGCACCAGCACCTGGCCGAGCAGGCCATCGCGCGGCGCGACGATCCGGGTGTTGGACAGATCGATCTCGGCCAGTTGCACGGCGGCCTGGGCGGCCTCGACGGCGGCTTCGAGCGAACCGCGATTGACGACCACCGATTCGCGATCCTGCCGGGAAATCTCCAGCGCCGCCCTTGCCTGCTCGGCCGCCGCCACCGCCTGCGCATGAGCCGCGCGGGTCTGGTCGCGCTCCCGCAAGGACAGGGAACCGTCGGCCACCAGCTCTTCAACCCGCCTGAGGTCGGCGGTGGACCGTGCGGCCTGCGCATCGGCGTTGCCGATCGCCGCACGGTTCTGCGCAATGACGGCGTCGGCGCGGCGGCGCTGTTGCTGCGCGTTGGCCAGCGCGGCCTTTTGCGCCGACAGTTGCGCCATGGCCTGGTCCAGCCGCTGGCGGTAGATGCGGTCATCGATCCGCACCAGCAGGTCGCCCGCCTTGACGCGCTGGAAGTCCTGTACGTGAACCTCCGCCACATAGCCGCTCAGTTGCGGTCCGATCAACGTGACCTGCCCGCGCACGTAGGCGTTTTCGGTGCTTTGCACGCCACTGGTGAACGGCGGCAGGCGCCATGCATACAGAATGATCAGTACACCGATGATGGCGATCGCCGCAAAGAAAGACAGCGACAACAGCCGGCGGCCGTTGACACGGCGCGAGGGGGATGGCGGGACGGGTGTGCTCATCGTGGAAAGTCAGCCAGGTCAGTAGGTCTATCAGTCGGCATTGCCTATCGGGGCAGCGGCCATGCCCGCTGCGGCGTCAGTCGCGGGCGGCCGATGCGCATAACGGTTCACCAGCAGGCGCACCATCGCCCAGATCAGGGTGCCGATCGCAATCCCTGCAATCAGCAGGAACACATCGTTGTACGCGAGCACGTTGGCTTCCCGCGTCGCGGCCGACCCGAGCGCCACCACTGCTTCGGCATTGCGCAATGCGGGGTCGGCCAGCAGCCCGGATGTCGAGGCCGCACTGCCCTGCAGCCGCGCGGCAACCAAGGGATCCTGCAGCGTCAGCGACTCGACCAGAATGCTCGAGTGGAACTTTTCGCGCACGATCTGGAAGGTGCCCAGCAAGGCGGCGCCCAGCAATCCGCCCAGGTTCTGCGCCATGCCGAACAGCACCGAAAAGCTGATCAGGTTACGAGGCTCTGCAATGACGCCGCTCATGCCACTCAGCATGGCGGCGCCCAGAAAGAAGGTACCGCCAAAGCCCAGCAGGAACTGGCTGACGTACATGTTCGCGGGGCGTGTCAGGTTGGTCGCGTGGGCATCGATCAGTGCACCGATAGTCATGAGGATCAATGACACGACGATGGGCATGGCGATGCGTTTGGGGTGGATCGTCATGGCGCTGGCTGCGAGGCCCGCCACCGACCCGAGCAGCACGACACCGAACAGTCCCTGCATCTGGTCGTTGCTCATGCCAAGCGCCGTCAGGAAACCGACGGCGCCGGTCGCCTGTTCCGACAGCACGATACGGATCAGCGTGATCGCCACGCCCAGCCGCACGATGCTTGCGCTCGTCAACCATCGTGTGTTGAGCAAAGGGCGCGCGCGGTGATGCTCAACCGCAAAGCCCGCCGTGATCAGCACCACGGCACCGGCCAGGGCCCACCCCAGCCATGCCGTCTCGGTCCACCACCCGAATCGGCCAAGCGACAGCACCGCGCACAGCAGCGCCACGCCCGGCGCAAACAGACTGAAGGTCAGGAAGTCCAGCGGCTCGAAGGTCTTGATCCGGTCGCCTGGCGGCAGCTTGAGCGCCAGCACGCAGGCCAGCGACAGCAAAGCCAGTCCCAGCTCGAACAGATACAGCCCGCGCCACTCTCCGAATTCCAGCAGTTCGGATGAAAAAATGCGGGCCAGCGGCAGGGCGAGTTGCGAGAAGCCCAGCCCCAGCACCAGGCCTTTGAGCCTGTGCCTGGCGGGAAAGGCCTGCAGCGTGTAGTACAGGCCAAGGGATGTCAGCGCCGCGCCCACCATGCCATGCGCTGCCCGCACCGCGATGGCGGACCCCAGGTCGTTCACGAAAAGGTGAGCGAACGTCACCAGCGCGTACAGCAGCAGGAAGGCTTCGGTGAACAGGCGCAGGCCGAACTGCTGGCGGAACTTGACCAGCAGGATGTTCATCGACACATTGGTCATCACGTAGGCGGCCGGCAGCCAGGCCATCTCGGACGCATAGGCGCCAAGCGAGCCTTGCAGGTTCAGCAGGTTGGCCGTGACCAGCGCATTGCCCAGCCCGCCCGTCATGGCAACGATAAACCCGACGATCGCGTAGGCCAGGCGTTTGGGCGTCGAATGCAGCGGACTCGAGGGCGAGCCCGGCAGCATGGGCCGTTCATGCGGCAGCCAGTCTCTGGGAGCGTAGGGGTCGGTCGAGGCCATGCGGTCGATGGGCGGGGGACGGTGTCGACGAATCCAAGGTCGGTCCTGTATTACGCCAGATAATTCCGTCCGTCATCGACCACGAGCCATAACCGCTTGCATAACTTTGTAGCAGTTCGTGTCGCGCCACGGGCATGGCTGTGCTCTGATGCAGGGTGGCCCGGGCTTTCGCACCGGCCGCTTTATCGGATAAATGTATGAAACGCCACCTGCTGCTACTTCTTGCCCTGACGCTGTCGGGCGCTGCCCACGCAGAAACCGTGGGCGAGGTCGATACCGTCTTCAAGTTCATTGGCCCGGACCACAAGATCGTGGTCGAAGCGTACGACGATCCCAAGGTGCAAGGCATAACCTGCTACGTGTCGCGCGCCAAGACAGGCGGCGTCAAGGGCGCGCTGGGCCTGGCCGAAGACAAGGCCGAAGCCTCGATCGCATGCCGGCAGGTCGGCCCTATCGTCTTTCGCGGCACATTGCCCAAGCAGGAAGAAGTCTTCAATGAACGTCTGTCGATATTGTTCAAGAAGCTGCGGGTGGTGCGCATGGTCGACGCCCCGCGCAGCACCCTGGTCTACCTCACGTATTCGGATCGTGTGATCGAAGGCTCGCCGCAGAACGGCGTTACCGCCGTGCCGGTCGACCGCGCGACACCCATCCCCGTGAAGTAAGCCTTGCCCGTGCAGCCCGCCGACACCGCACCGCTCACCCCCTCCGCTGCCGACGAGCTCAAGCGCCAGCAACTGCGGCGCATGCAGTGGATCGCGACCGGCATGTTCTTTGTGGTCACCGCGATCTATGCGGCGGCGACGGTGCTGGATGCTGCGCATCCGGCATGGAGCTATGTGGCGGCCTTTGCCGAAGCCGCCATGGTCGGTGCGATTGCCGACTGGTTCGCCGTGACCGCGCTGTTCCGCCATCCACTGGGCCTGCGCTTCATTCCCCATACGGCAATCATTCCGCGCAACAAGGCCCGCATCGCCGACAACCTGGGCGCGTTCGTGCAAGGCGAATTCTTCGCGCATGAGCGGATCGCGGCAATGGTGCAATCGCTGGACCCCGCCAGCCGGTTGGCCACGTGGCTGGCCGTGCCCGCCAACGCCAGCGTGCTGGCCGACACGGTGCGCCAGGCCCTGCTGCTGGCGTTGAAGGCGCTGGATGACCGGGCAGTGCGGCAGTTCCTGGACCGCAACCTGTCCAACCTGTTTCGCGAACTGGACCTCTCGGCGCTCAGCGGCAAGGTGCTGCAGGCCCTGACGCACGAAGGCCGCCATCAGGCCATCCTGGACCAGCTGCTCAAGAGCCTGAACCAGTTCATCAGCCAGCCCGAGATCAAGGAAAGCCTGGTCGATCAGCTGGCCACCAAGGTGCCGCTCTACTTCGACAAGATCAAGGCATCGACGGCACGGTATCTGCTGGAACGTGCGCTCGATTCGGTGCGCGAATTGCTGATCGCAGTGGACGAAAACCCGGAGCATCCACTGCGAATCCGGTTCGATGCGTCGATCGCCAGCTTTGCGACGCGGCTTGAAGAGGACCCGGAACTGAAGGCAACGATCCGCCAGTACCAGGAACATATGGCCGCCAACCCTGCGCTGCGCAGCTATGTGGAAGGCCTGTGGACGGACTTCAAGGCGTGGATCGAGCGCGACCTGGCGGCCGAACAGTCGCGTCTGCATGGCCGCGTGACGGCGGTCCTGGTGCACGCCGGCGCCACGCTGTCAGCCGACGCGGCCATGCGCACGTGGATCAATACGCAGCTCATGGCGCGGGTGCCTGGCGTGCTCGACCGGCTGCGGCCGCGCATCGGCGCGCTGATCTCGGACAAGGTCAAGGAATGGAAAGATGAAGAAGTGGTCGACAAGGTCGAACTCAACATCGGCAAGGATCTGCAATACATCCGTATCAACGGCACGGTCGTGGGCGGGCTGGTGGGCCTCATCATCCATGCCGTCACGCTGTGGCTGCGCTGATCCCGCCCCCGCAATCATCCGACAAGGAGGACGCAATGGTCTATGAACTTTGGTACTGGGACGGCATTCCCGGCCGCGGCGAATTCGTGCGGCTCGCGTTGGAAGGCGCCGGCATTCCGTATGTGGAGCGCGCGCGTGGCCCTGAGGTTGACGAGAACGCCCTGGTCGATGACATGGCGCGCGACCGGCCGCATCCGCCGTTTGCCCCGCCCTACCTGGTCGCGGGCCAGCTCACCATCGCGCAGACCGCCAACATCCTGCTCTTCCTGGGCGAAAAGCACGGCCTGGCGCCGACCGACACGGCTGGCAAGCTGTGGGTCAATCAACTGCAACTGACGATCGCCGACATGGTTGCGGAAGTCCATGACGTGCACCATCCGATCGACTCGTCCATGTATTACGAGGACCAGCAACCCGAGGCCAAACGCAAGGCCTACAGCTTTCGCCGCAACCGCATTCCCAAGTACCTGGGCTATTTCGAACGCGTGCTGGAAGCCCAGGGCGACTGGCTGGCAGGCGGCACCGACTGGACGTATGCCGACCTGTCGCTGTTCATCCTGGTTGACGGCCTGAAGTTCGCGTTCCCGAAACGGATGGCGCACGTCGCCAAGAACACGCCGCGCGTGATGGCCCTGCACCGCAAGGTCGAAGAACTGGATGCGTTGCAGGACTACTTCAAGAGTGACCGCCGCCTGCCCTACGGCGACGGCATCTTCCGCCACTATCCGGAACTGGACGAGGCCTAGTCCATAAGCGACCGGGCGACCGGGCGGCCGGACTAGCGCGCCGGCATGTCCTTTTCGGTGTAGACCAGTTCGCTGCGCGCATCCGCAGGGATGGGGCCGAAGGTCTCGGCCCACGCCGCAGCCTGGGCCTGCATGGCGGCAAGCCGCGCCGGGTCGCGCTGCGCCAGATTCGCGCGCTCGCGCTCATCGACAGACAGGTTGAACAGGTAGCGATTGCCGTCGACCTCCAGGTACTTCCAGTCGCCATCGCGCACGGCCTGCTGCGACCGATGGTTCATGCGCCAGTACATGGGCCGGTCGAACACCTGGTCCGGACGCCGCAGCACCGGCAGCATCGACACGCCGTCCAGCGGATAGTCCGGGTGCGGCGTCACGCCCGCGATCTCCAGCATCGTTGCCGTCCAGTCCATCGTCATGCAGTGCTGCGTGCTGACTTCACCTTCGGGCAGCTTGCCTGCCCATTGCACGATGTAGGGCACGCGGATCCCGCCCTCGGTCAGGTCCATCTTGCCGCCCACCAGCGGCCACGTATCCGAAAAGCGCTCGCCGCCGTTGTCGCTGGTGAAGATGACAACCGTGTCTTCGGCCAGCCCCAGGTCATCCAGCGCCTGCAGCACCCGGCCGCAGCCTTCGTCCAGCGCCTTGATCATCTCGCCATACACCTGCACCGACCCGCCATCCAGATGCCGGATGTCGGTATCGACCTGGGCATTCGGGCCACCTTGCGCGCGCGGCTCCCACGGCCAATGCGGCGCGGTGTAATGCAGGCTGAGCAGGAAAGGCTTGCGGTCCCCGGCACGCGTCGCCAGGTAATCGACGGCTTCATCGGTCAGCAGGTCGGTCAGGTAATGACCATCATAGTGGGCGGGCTCACCGTTCTTGACGAGGTCGTGCTTGCCCATCCGGTCGACATGGCTGAAGTAGCTCACCCCGCCCGACAGCGGCCCGATGTGATAGTCGTAGCCGCTTTTCTGCGGGCCGAAATGCGGCGGGTAGCCCAGGTGCCATTTGCCGATCAGTGCCGTGTGATAGCCCTGGTCGCGCAGCAGGGACGGAAGCGTCGGATGGCTGGGCGGCATGCCGATCTCGGTGCTGCCGCGAAAGCGCCCCGTCATGGGCTCTTCGGCCGCGCCGCGCAGGCGGTATTGGTAGCGCCCCGTGATCAGGCCGAAACGTGTCGGTGAACACACTGGCGAATTGGCGTAACCCTGCGTGAAGCGCACGCCGCGCGCGGCCATGCGGTCAAGGTTGGGGGACACGGGTTTGCGGCCGCCGTAGCAGCCAAGATCCGCATAGCCGAGGTCATCGGCCAGAATGAAAATGAAGTTGGTCATGCTGTTCCGCTCAGTCCACCGACATGCCGCTGGACTTGATGATCTTGAGATACCGGTCGCGCGTGGCCGACAGCTCGCGCGTGGCCGCGTCACCTCGCAGGTTCATGGGGCTGATGTCCATGGCGCGCAGCCGCTCCTGCACATCGGGCGCGGCAAGCGCGGTGGTGATCGCGCCTTCGAGTTTATCGATGATGGCCTGCGGCGTCCCGCTGGGCGCCATTACGGTATAGATCACGTCCTGCCGCACGTCGGCATAACCCAGCTCGGCCGTGGTCGGCACGTTCGGCAACAGGGGGGAACGCGCGCGCCCGGTCACGGCCAGGGCCGTGACCGTGCCAGCCTGTACCTGCTGGATCAGGCCCGATGCGGCCAGCGCCGCGGCCTGCACCTCGCCCGACACCAGCGCCAGCACGGCCGGCGCATTGCCGCGATAGGGCACATGCGTGATCTTCAGACCGGTCGCCTGTGACAGCATGGTCCCGCTCAGGTGACCGGGCGAACCGTTGCCGGCGGAACTGAAGCTGACCGGATCGGTGCGCCCCTTGGCCACCAGATCCTTGAGCGTGCTCACCTGGAGCTTGGGGCTGACCGCAATCAGCATGTTCGAAGATCCGAACAATGTGACAGGCTTGAGCTGATCCAGCTTGAAACCCAGGTTGGGGTACAGCCCCGGATTCACGGTAAAGGTCGAGTCCAGGCCAACCAGCAACGTGTAGCCGTCAGGCGCGGCGTTGGCCACCGACGCGGCGCCAATGTTGCCGCCGCTGCCGGTCTTGTTTTCGACGACGAAAGGCTGCTTGAACTGGGCCGACAGTTTTTCGCCAAGCACCCGCGCCATGATGTCGAGCGGACCCCCTGCCGTGAAGTTGACGACGAACTTGACGGGCTTGTCGGGATACTCGGCCTGCGCCGGCGCGCTTGCGCCCAAGGTGCAGGCCAGGGCGACCGACGTGGCGGCCAGGAATCGCGACGGGTGATGAAGCATGGCAAACTCTCCTCCGATAAGCGTGACTTGCAGGTCGAGTACCTGCCTCACTGTGCGTCGATCATATCGGCAGGCGCCCGGCAGCAGGTTGACGGTTACGCCAGACAATTGAGCAATAGGAAATCTCTTGCGGTTCTTCGACCCCCGCCTGCGGCTGCGCCACTTGCAATGCCTGATCGCCCTGGCAAGCCATCGCAGCGTGCTGAAGGCAGCCGATGCCCTGGCGCTGACGCCCTCTGCCGTCTCCAAGTCGCTGTCGGAACTGGAAGACATTACCGGCGAGATCCTGTTCCTGCGCTATCGCAAAGGGCTGGAGCTGACCGCCGCGGGTCATACCCTGTTGCGCCATGCGGCGCAGGCCATGGGCATGCTGCAGGACGGGTTCGATCAGCTGGGTTCGGGAGCGAAGGCCCCGGAGCACTTGCGTATCGGGGTGCTGCCCACCGCCGAGACCGCCCTTGTGCCCCTGTCGATCGTCGACCTGCAGGCACGCTACCCCGACATCCTGGTCACTGCCCACAATGGGGCCAACCCGGAATTGCTGATGCGCCTTCGATTGGGGGAACTGGATCTTGTGCTGGGCCGCATTGCCGAGCCGAGTCAGATGGTCGGCATCGCGTTCGAGCATCTGTATTCGGAACCGATGGTGCTGGTGGTGCGGGCGGGGCATCCCCTGGCCGCCCACACCGCTGTCGCACCCGCCGACCTGGCCGACTACCCGATGGTGTTGCCAACGCCAGGCACGTTCATCCGTGCGGCTGCCGACACGTTCTTTACCAGCAACGGCATTGCGCCGTCGGCTCGATGCACCGAAACCTTGTCATCGAGCGTGGCCAGCGCGTTGATGCGCGAAAGCCATGCCGTCTGGTTCAGCCCCGAAGGCATCGTGGCCAATGAGGTTGCAAGCGGTCAGGCCGTGGTGCTGCCCATCGATACGCGCGGCACCACCGCATCGGTCGGGCTGTCCACCATGGGGGCCACGCCGCCCGGCCCGGCGGTGCAGGCCTTCATGGACATCGTCAGGCAGCGCGCCACAGCGCCGCGCCGCCACGAATCCCCGCATCGTTCGAACCCACCTTGACGTTGTCGGGCAACTTGATCGTCAATTCGCGCGCATTGCCGCCCCCGATGTGGATGCGATCGGCATGCAGCAGGGTATGCAGGATGGGCAGCACCCGCGCGATGCGCGAATTCCAGCGGCGCTTGCCGATGCGCTTGAATTCGGCGTTGCCAACGTACTGATCGTAGGTGCGGTCCTTGTGGATCGGGTGATGCCCGAGTTCCATGTGCGGCATCAGCTCGCCATCGCGGAACAGTGCGCTGCCAAAGCCGGTTCCCAAGGTGATGACCAGTTCGACGCCCTTGCCTTCGATCAGCCCGAAGCCTTGCATGTCGGCATCATTGAGCAGCCGCGCCGGATGGCCCCCCAGCCGTTCCGACAGCGTGTCGGCCAGCGCAAAGCCATACCAGATGTCCCTGCCCAGATTGGCGGCCGTCAGCACCTTGCCGTCTCGCACCACGCCAGGAAAGCCGATGGAGATGCGGTTGTACGGTGGCAGGTCCTTGACCAGCTTGACGATGGCATCGACCACCACGTCGGGCTTGGCGGGCTTGGGGGTGTCGATCCGCACGCGCCCGGTCTGCATGACGCCGTCCTCGTCGATCACGTCGGCCTTGATGCCGCTGCCGCCAATGTCGATCGCCAAAATTCCGGGCTTCATCGTGTCTCCTGCCTGCCTGTGGTTGAGCCGGCAGTGTGACATGCAGACCGGTTGACGACCGCAACGAGCTGTAAAACCCGTCTGGGGAATCGACGGCGGTGCGCCGCGGCGGCGCGACGCGCTACAGTGGTTCCAACATCTTTAACAGGAGTCCTGCCCGTGATCACGCTCTACACCTGGACCACCCCCAATGGCCGCAAGCCTTCCATCATGCTCGAAGAGCTGGGCTGGAAGTACGAGGTCAAGCCCGTCAACATCGGCAAGAATGAACAGTTCACTGACGAATTCCTGGCCATCGCGCCCAATAACAAGATCCCGGCCATCGTCGACCACGACGCCGAGGGCGGCCCCCTGTCGATTTTCGAAAGCGGCGCGATCCTGACCTATCTGGCGGAAAAAAGCGGCCAGTTCCTGCCAGAGTCGGGCCCGGGCCGCTACAAGGTGCTCGAATGGTTGCACTGGCAGATCGGCGGACTCGGCCCCATGCTGGGCCAGCTTGGCTACTTCGGTGTGCGCGCCGAAGAAAAGACACCGGCGGCAATTGAACGCTTCACCGAAGAATCCGACCGCCTGCTGACCGTCATGGACAGGCAGCTGCAGCGCCACCCCTATCTGGCAGGTGACGAGTATTCGATCGCCGACATCTCGTGCTATGCCTGGACCGTGGCGGCCACGACCTTTCTGGGGCAGGTGCTGGGCGAGCGGCTGGACAGCAAGGAAGCGCTGCACCGCTGGCTCGAAACGCTGGGTGACCGGCCTGCCGTGCAGCGCGGGATGAAGATCCCCGGCTGATCACTCCATCCCCAGCATGTGCGCCAGGCTCTTGCCTGGCTTTTCCGCGATCAGGTTGATGCGGTTTTCCAGCACCAGCAGGTGCGCTTCCATGGCGCGGACGGCGCCTTCGGCGTCGCGCGCGGCAATGCAGTCGACCACCGCCTGGTGTTCGTCATGCTCGCACGACGCGTTGCCCGGTGGCTCGAACAGGGCCACCACGAGGGAACACCGCGATACCAGTTCCCCCAGATACCGCTGCAGGATCGTGTTGCGCGACAGTTCGGCCAGGCGCAAATGAAAGCTGCTGGCCAGCCGCGCCCATTCGGTCTGCTTGTAGCGGTGCATGGCGTGGTGTTCTTCTTTCAGCTGCCGGCGCAGCGCAGTCAGGTCGGCCTTGGTCGCGTGCTCGACCACCAGCGGCATGATGGCGGCTTCGAGCGCGCGGCGGGCTTCGAAGAGCTTGCCCACTTCTTCGCGGGACGGCATCGCCACGATGGCGCCGCGATTGGGCCGCAGCTCGACGATGTGATCGTGGGCCAGCTTCTGCAGGACCTTCTGCACCAGCGTGCGGCCCACCCCGAACAGTTCGCACAGCGCGGCCTCGGGCAGCTTGGTGCCGGGGGTCAGGCGCTGGCTCATGACACTGTCCACCACCGCCTGATAGATGCGGGTTTCGATCGCATCGCCCGTGTCGGCGGTGTCGATTCCCAGGGACTCGTCATTGACGGCCAGCGAGGCGGGTCCGACTTTCGGACGCACCTTGGGACGGCCGCGCGGCCGGGAAGCGGAAGGAAGAGAAGACATCCGCTTATTTTGCCACCGCGGCCGGGCCGGCGCCTGACGACAGGTTGACATCCGCAACCATCCCGGACGGCTCCGCATCGTCGCTCGCGCCGGTGCCCAGGCATCCCAGTTGCCGTCCCAGGCGGACCGCAATACGGATCAGCGCCAGGTCGCTGCCCTTCGGCCCCATCAAGGACACGCCGACCGGCAAGCCGCCTTCGCCGATGAAGGGCAGGTTCACCTGCGGCAGGCCCGACAATCCCGCGATGCAGGTGATGCGGAAGGTGCGCGTGCGCACGGTATCGACGACATCGGGCGCGGCGTCACGCGCCACCGCCTCGCTGGACGCCGACGGCAGCACCGCGATGCCATCGTCACCCAGCAACGCGTTCATGCGGTCCACGATCGCAGCCTTGCGCGCAAACGCGGCGTCGGCGGCGGTGGACGTGACCGTGCTCGCGAACTTCCATCGCGACGCAATCGCGTCCCCAAACACGGGCTGGGCCGAGGTGATCCACGCGCCTTGCGCCTGCCATGCATCGAACGCCGATGCCGTCACATAAGTCATGCGCCAGGACTCCAGGCCACCGGCGGCCAGGTCTGCCCCGGGGTCTCCCACACCCGAAGCGGCCTCACGATGGCTGCCCTGCCCGTCCGCGACCCGCACGTCCTCTACATGCACAGCCGCACCCGTTTGCGCCAGCATCGCCGCCAAGGCGTCGGTCACCCGGGCGATGGGTTTTGCAAACACCGCATCTGCCTCATCGCACGCATCCGCCAGCCGCAGCACCCGGTGAAAGGCCAGGGGCGCGGCAGGCATCAACACATCGGCCACGCGCTCGAAGATGCTGGCGCGCGCCGCGAGCCAGGTTGCAGTATCGAACTGCGGCGCCATCGGCACCAGACCTGCCGACGGCAAGGCGCCCTGCGACGTGCGCAGCCCCCAAAGTCCGCAATAGCTGGCCGGCACACGCGTCGACCCGCCGGTGTCGGTGCCTAGCGCCATATCCACCAGGCCCGCGGCCACGGCAGCGGCAGACCCGCTCGACGATCCGCCCGGCACGCGATCGGGCGCGCGGGCGTTGATGGGCGTTCCGTAGTGCGCGTTGTCGCCGGCAATGCTGTAGGCCAGTTCGTCGGTCAAGGTCTTGCCGACCAGGGTCGCGCCGGCGTCCAGCAGCGTCTGCACGACCGGGCTGGTGTCGGTCGCGGCCTCGTGCGTGGCAAGCCACGTCGGGTTGCCCGCGCCGGTGACATGGCCGGCGACGTCGTACAGGTCTTTGGCCGCAAAGCGCAGGCCGGCCAAGGGGCCGTGCGCCGCGCCGCCGATCACGAAGCGGCCATGCGGCACCCAGGCGCCCACGGTGTCGTGGACAGGAAAGTCGTCGGTCATGCGCGTGCTCCGTTCGTTGCGGATTCAGGGGAAGAAGGCAGCACCGTATCCACGTGGTCGCAGATGGCGCCCGGTGTCGTGAACCAGATGTCGCCGCGATCGCGGGCCAGGGCAAGATGCTCGAGCGCGCGACGCAGGTGCCGCAGCCGATAGGGCTGGCCAACCAGATAAGGATGCAAGGCAATGCCCATCACCAGCGATTCGCGACGCGACTGATGCAGCATCTCGTCGAAGTTGTCGACGATCATGCCTGCGAAATCCTTGGCGTCCATCTGGCGCGCGATGATCATCGGGATGTCATTCAGTTCCTGCGGATAGGGTATGGCCCATAGCGGCTGCCCGCCACGCGTGCGCATGCGGGTCGGCTGATCGTCATGGCACCAGTTCAGGGTGTAGCGATAGCCGGTCTCGGCCAGCAGGTCCGGCGTCAGGGCAGATTCTGCAATCCAGGGTGAGAGCCAACCGGCCGGCGCGCCGGCACCGCTGGCAGCGATGCGATCGCGGCAGTGCTGCAGCAAGGCTCGCTCGTCGGCCTCGGCCATCGCACCCTGGTGGACGGAATTGGTGTGACCATGTCCGATCAGTTCGTCCCCCCGCGCCACGCAGGCGGCGATCACGTCGGGGCAGTGGTCGAAAATGGCGGTGTTGGCGATCACGCCTGCGGGCAGCGCCAGGTCGTCGAACAGTTCCAGGCACCGCCAGACCCCCACCCGGTTGCCGTATTCGCGCCACGAATAATTGAGCACATCGGGTTCGCCCAAGGCCGGACCGATCCGCGCGCCCATGCCTTCACCAAACGCAAAGTGCTCGATGTTGAAGCCCAGATACACCGCCAGCCGCGCGCCATTGGGCCACCGGTAGTCAGCACGCTGATGAATCGGCGAGTAGTCGAAGCGGTCATGCACGGCCAGCGGGCCATGCGCCGGCGCACGCTGGGTTGAAGCTCCGTTCGGAAAAGCGTTCGATGCTGTCATAGCGCCGCCAGCCCCGCGCGCACCAGCAGCCATTCGGCGCTGTCGTTCCACACGTCCATCTGCACGATCAGGCCGTCCTGGATCACATAGCGGTCCACATACCGGTTGCCCTCGAACGGCGTGCCATCCAGCCACTCGCCATACAGCGTGCCGCGGTTATAGACCACCGCGTGCGCATCGCTTGCGCCCGCCACGACCTCGGTCGCCTCGAAGCGTTTCTTGACCCACTTGTAGCGGCTGGCGTTGAAGGCCGCGCATTCGGCGGGATCGCGCATCGCGCGGCCGCCCGTGAACCGGATCGCGAGGTCCGGCGACACGAATTGACGCGCGCCGTCGGGGTCCGGCTTCATCAGGATGGTCAGGTAGGCGTCGACGATGGCCGCCGGGTCAGCGCCCGGTCCCGCTGCGTGGGGTATCGATGATGGTGCGCCATGCATGCTTTTCTCCTATTTCCGCACCGTAACCGTGCATTTATTGGTGCGGATCAGTTTATTGGATTGTCGGCAAAAAAATTGAATTCTTGCTGGCAAAAAATGGCTTTTCGACGGGGCGGGCAGACCGCCGCGCGCCGGACTTGGCACAGCCCTTGCATAAGGCATGCCAGCACTTCCCGCACATCCCACTCACCTCTTCGAGGAATCACCATGACTCAGCTTTCGCGCCGCACCCTGCTTTCCGTTGCCGTCGCCCTGGTCGGCATCGGCGCCTCCTCCGGCGCGTTTGCCGCCGACCCGATCAAGATCGGCCTGGTCACCGCCCTGTCGGGTCAATCGGCCCTGGCCGGCGAAGCGCTCACGCGCGGCATGCAGGTCGCGATCGACGAGATCAACGCCAAGGGCGGATTGCTGGGCGGCCGCAAGCTGACACTGGTGCGCCGCGACGACGAAGGCAACCCCGCCAAGGGCGTGGTGGCTGCGCGCGAATTGATCTTCAAGGAAAAGGTGGCGGTCATCTTCGGCGGGCTGGATACGCCGGTGTCGATGGCCATCGTGCCGCTTGCGAACCAGAGCAAGGTCCCGTTCATGGGACCGTGGGCCGCAGGTACCGCGATCACGCAAAACGGCGGGAACCCGAACTACGCGTTCCGCGTGTCGGCCGTGGACGAAACCGTGGACAAGGGCATGGTCGACTACGCACAGAAGACATTCAAGACGTCGAAGTTCGGCCTGGTCATGATCAACAACCCGTGGGGTGAATCGAACGAAAAGGGCCTGATCGCCGCGCTGGCCGCCAAGGGCATGAAGCCGGTCGGCAGCGAAAAATTCGAAGGCAGCGATGTGGATCTGGTGCCCCAGCTCACGCGCCTGAAGGCTGCCGGCGCCGACACCCTGTTCCTGGTCGGCAACGTCGGCCCGTCGGCCCAGATGGTCAAGTCGCTCGACCGCATGGGCTGGAAGGTACCGGTGGTGTCGCACTGGGGTCCGGCCGGTGGCCGCTTCACCGAGCTGGCAGGCCCCAACGGCAAGATCGTCCACTTCGTGCAGACCTACAGCTTCTTTGGCAAGCAGTCTCCCACCGGTGAACGGGTCATCAGTGCACTGAAGGCCAAGTATCCCGACATCAAGGGCCCGAACGACATCAGCCCGGCGGTTGGCGTGGCCAACGCCTATGACGCCATGCACCTGACCGGGCTGGCGATCGCGCAGGCCAATTCCACCGACGGCGACGCCATTCGCCAGGGTTACTACAAGATCGCCAGCTACGACGGCCTGATCAAATCGTACAAGCAGCCCTTCTCGGCCACGCAGCACGACGCACTGACCGAAAAAGACTACGTGTGGGCGCAGTTCATCGACAACCGTATCCTGCCAGTCGGCATGGCCAACTGACGCGGCGCGGAGACGTCATGCTGCTATCGGCACTTATCAGCGGGCTGGGCCTGGGAAGCATGTATGGCCTGATGGCCCTCGGCTTCTACATCACCTACGCCGTTTCGGGCACGGTCAATTTCGCGCAGGGCAGTTCGATGATGCTCGGCGCGGTGCTGTGCTTCTGCTTCGCCCAGACGCTGGGCTGGCCCATGCCGATGGCCATCATGGCGGCGCTGCTGCTGTGCGCGGTGTATGGACTGCTGGTCGAGTTCATTGCCGTGCGGCCCTTTACCGCGCGCGGCTCCAATGCCTGGCTCATGTCGACGGTGGCGCTGGGCATCGTCCTCGACAACCTCGTCATGCACACCTTTGGCAAGGAACCGCGCAGCCTGCCTTCGCCCCTGGTCGGATCACCCCTGGAAATCGGCGGTGTCAACCTCGGGGTCTATCCCTTGCAGTTGCTGATTCCGGTGCTGGGCCTTGCGCTCGCCGCGGCCCTGCACTTTATCGCGCGGCGCACGCGCTGGGGCACGGCCATGCTGGCCGTGGTCCAGAATCGGGACGCCGCCCGCCTCATGGGCATTCCGATCACCCGCGCCATCGCCATCGCGTTTGCGCTGTCCACCCTGTTCGCCGGTGTGGCCGGCGTGCTGATCGCGCCGCTGTTCAACGTGAACTCCGACATGGGCACGCTGTTCGGCCTGAAGGCGTTCGCCGTCGCCATCCTGGGCGGCATCACCAGTGCCTGGGGCGTCATGTTCGCGGGGCTGCTGTTCGGCCTGGTCGAAGCGCTGATCACCGTCACGCTCGGCTCCGGCTACACGCAGATCATCACGTTCGCGCTGGTCATCGTGGTGCTGGCCGTCCGCCCCACCGGCCTGTTCGGCCGCGCCGAGGTCAAGAAAGTATGAACCGCCTGTCCATCCCCTTTGCGCTGCTGGTCGCGGCGGGCGCGATTGCGTTGGCGCTTACCGTCAACAGCTACTACGTCTTTGTCCTGGCCAACGTCGCCCTCATTGCCATCGTCGGCATCGGGCTCAATGTGCTGCTGGGCCTGACCGGCCAGGTCTCGTTCGGCCACATCGGCTTCTATGCGATCGGCGCGTATGCGGTCGCAATCCTGACGAGCCAGGCCGGCTGGAGCTTCTGGGCCGCCTGGCCAGTCGGCGCCTTGATTGCCGGGCTGCTCGGCGCCCTGCTGGCCTTGCCTGCCTTGCGTGTGAAAGGGCCGTACCTGGCCATGATCACCATTGCGTTCAGCTTCATCGTGCAGCACAGCGCGGTCGAGATGCGCAGCCTGACGGGGGGCCAGAACGGCATCATGAACATCGGCGCGCCGTCGTTTGGTGGTGTCGTCGGCACCGAACAGGGCGTCGCGATTCTTGCCATCGTGTCGACACTCGTTTTGCTGGGCGCCTATGCGCTGCTGTCGCGCGGCACCTGGGGCGCCGCCATGCGCGCCGTCAAAGACAGCGAGATCGCGGCCGAGTCCATCGGCCTGAGTCCGCTGGTGGTCAAGACGGTGGCGTTTGCGGTGTCGGCGCTGCTGGCGGGTCTGGCGGGCGGACTGTTCGCGCCATTGTCCGGCTTCGTGACGCCCGACACGTTCAGCTTCATGCAATCGATCCTGTTCGTGCTGGTGGTGATCATCGGTGGCGCCGGGTCGATCGCCGGACCGGTCATTGGCGCGGCCATCGTCGGCGTGCTGCCCGAAGTGCTGTCGAGCCTGGAAGACTATCGTCTGTTGTTCTTTGGCGGCCTGCTGCTGCTCGTGTTGTGGATCGCGCCTGAAGGCGTGATGGGCCTGCTGCGCAAGCTGGCCGCCAAGGTTCGTGCCGAACCGTCGGCCGGACCGCGCGGCGCGCCATCCGGCACGGTGCCTGCTCCCGCATCGCCAATTGCAGCGCGTGCCCGCGGCGTGCTGCATGCCAGGGAACTGGGGATGACCTTTGGCGGCGTGCGGGCCGTCAGTGGACTGAGCTTTGACGTGCCGTCCGGCGCGGTCACCAGCCTGATCGGGCCGAACGGCGCGGGCAAGACGACGGCGTTGAACATGCTCAGCGGCTTCTATCGGCCAACAGCCGGCGGCTTTGCGCTGGGCGAGCGCAGCCTGCAGGCCACGGCCGCCTTCCGTATCGCGCGGCATGGCGTCGCCCGTACCTACCAGACCTCGCAACCGTTCGGCAGCCTGAGCGTGGAAGACAACGTCGCCCTGGCATTGAACCGCGGCGTGTTGGGCGGATTGCTGGGCGCCAGGCGCTTCGCGTCCCCCTTCGTGCGGGCGCGCAGCCGCCAGTTGCTGGACTACTGCGGCTATCGCGGTTCGCTCGATACACCCGCTGCGGACCTGGCGCACGTGGATCGCCGACTGGTCGAAATCGCCCGTGCGCTGGCCACTGATCCCGACGTGCTGCTGCTCGATGAACCGGCTGCCGGCCTGTCGCGCGAAGACAAGGAACGCCTGGCCGCGCTGCTCCGCCAGATCGCCGGCGCGGGCCTGGGCGTGGTGGTCGTCGAACACGACATGGCGCTGGTCATGGCCATCTCGGATCAGATCGTGGTGCTCGATGCGGGCCAGCGGCTGGCGGTCGGCACCCCGGCCCAGATCCAGCAGGACCCGGCCGTGCGCCAGGCCTACCTGGGTGAATCGCTGGTTGCATCCGATCAGGCCCCCAAGGCACGCGATGCATTGGTCGGCCCCACCCTGCTGGGCGTGGACGACCTGGTGGCGGGCTACGGCGCGGAACCGGTGCTGCACGGCATCAGTCTGCAGGTCAAACGCGGCGAAATGGTCGCGCTGCTGGGAGCCAACGGCGCCGGCAAATCGACGTTGATGCGCACGCTGTCGGGCCTGCATCGTTCCGTGTCGGGCGGCCTGCATCTGGATGGCAGCAGCCTGGAACACAAGCCTGCCGAAGCGGTGGTGGGGCTGGGCCTGGTGCTGGTGCCCGAAGGCCGGCAGGTCTTCAGTGAACTGACGGTCCTGGACAACATCCGGCTGGGCGCCTTCCTGCATCCCGAGAACATCGATGCGCGCGTCGAAGACATGCTGACGCGATTTCCGCGCCTGCGCGAGCGGCTGCATCAGCGCGCCGGCTTGCTGTCAGGCGGAGAGCAGCAGATGCTGGCCGTGGCGCGCGGGTTGATGGCCAAGCCCCGCATCCTGCTGCTCGATGAACCGTCGTTGGGCCTGGCGCCCAAGGTCATCGCTGAACTCTTTGCCGCCCTGGACCAGCTGCGGCAAGAGAACATGACGATCTTGCTGGTGGACCAGATGGCGGCGCTGGCCCTGGCGTTGGCCGACCGCGCCTACGTCATCGAAGGCGGACGGGTGGTGGCGCAAGGTACTGCCGCCGAGATTGCCGCGAACGACGAGCTGGCCAAGGCGTATCTGGGCGGCCACTGAACCCCTGCCCTGCGGTGCCGATCGCGGGGAAGTGCCCCGCGCGGCACTTCCCCCTTTTTTCGATCGGAGGCGTCATGCCCTTGCTCCACGTTCCCATCATCGACATCCACCCCTTTTTGAAAGGCGACGACAGCGCCAGGCGCGCCGTTGCTGCCGAGGTGGACCGCGCCTGTCGCGACATCGGCTTCCTGATCATATCGGGCCATGGCGTTGCGCCCGAGCTGCTGGCCCGGATGCGCGCCGTGTCGAACGCCTTCTTTGATCTGCCCATGGCCGAGAAACAGAAGGTCGCGCAGCCCGCCAAAGACGTGACCCGCGGCTACATCGGCATCGAACAGGAATCGGTCGGACGTTCACGGGATGCGAACGCGACGGCCGGCGACCTGAACGAAAGCCTGATGATCGGCCCGGTCGACGCCGTGGACCCGGCCTACGCCAGCGCCCCTGCCGCCGGCAAGCATTTCGCGCCCAATCTGTGGCCCGATGCGCCAGCGGACCTGCGTGACACCTTCAGCACCTACTACCGCGAGATGGGCCAGCTTGCGACCCAGTTGATGCGCATCTTTGCGCTGGGCCTCGGGCTGGATGAACACCACTTCGACGCGTCGGTCGACAAGCACATCAGCCGGCTGCGTGTGCGCAACTACCCTGCGCAGTCCGAGACCCCCGTGCCAGGCCAGATCCGCGCAGGGGCGCATTCCGACTACGGCAGCCTGACCATCCTGGCGACCGAGGACAAACCCGGCGGCCTGCAGGTGTTCAATGCCGCGGGTGAATGGGTCGATGTGCCCATCGTGCCCGATTGCTTCATTATCAACATCGGTGACCTGATGGCGCGCTGGACCAACGACGCCTGGGTCTCGACCCTGCATCGCGTCGTCAACCCGCCGGCCGACGCGGGCGCGGCCAGCCGGCGGCTGTCGGTGGTGTTTTTCCACAACCCTAACTACGACGCCGAGATCCGCTGCATCCCGACCTGCACGGGGGACGCGCCCAAGTACCCGGCCACCACGTCGGGCGAGCATCTGCGCACGCTGTTCGTGGCGACCCAGAACGCCTGACGGCCTGCCCCCCGGGCCGGGCACATCGCCGGCCCGCTTGGTATATCGTTGACGGTTTCCACCAGTTCCGTTCAGAGCGCCCGCATGACCCCAGCCCCTTCCCTCCTCGTCCGCGACGCGACCGAGCTTGATCTTGCCGCTATCGAAGCCATCTACCGGCCCTACGTCCTGACCAACCTGGCGACCTTTGAAGAGACCCCGCCGTCGATCGATGAACTGAGCCGCCGCCTGGACACCGTACGCGCCCTGGGCCTGCCCTACCTGGTCGCGGAACGGGACGGCGATGTCGTGGGCTACTGCTACGCGAACACCTATCGCGCGCGGCCGGCCTATCGCAACACCATCGAAGACTCGGTCTACCTGGCCGACGGCATGGGCGGCCAAGGCATCGGCAGGGCATTATTGAGCGCGCTCATCGATCGCTGCGCGCAAGGCGGGTGGCGGCAGATGGTGGCCGTGATCGGCGACAGCGCCAACACCGCGTCGGTGGGCCTGCACCGCAGCCTGGGCTTCGAGATGATCGGCACCATGCCGGCCGTCGGCTTCAAGCTGGGCCGCTGGGTCGATACCGTCATCATGCAGCGGCCCCTGGGGCCGGGCGCCGAAGCGCCGCCGGAACCGTTCAACCCGCAGCAACACTGACCTGTCCCAAGGCGGCCTGGGTGGCCATCAGCGCATTGCCGATCCGAAGGGATCATCAAGTCCTCACGCAAAGTTAAAGGATTTGTGATCTTGATCCCGCCGTAATTGGCGACAATGGCGACTGCCGCGCCGTTGACCGGGGCGGCGCCCCTTTTTCCCACCGGTGCGCCATGGACATCCAGAAGCGGGTGCTGATCGTTGAAGACGACACCCATATTGCCGAACTGCTGCGCATGCACCTGCATGACGAGGGCTATCAGGTCGAGCATGCCGCCGACGGCACGGCCGGCCTGCGCCTGCTTGAAGAAAGCGGCTGGGACGCCCTGGTGCTGGACCTGATGCTGCCCGGCATCGACGGCCTGGAGCTGTGTCGCCGCGCCCGCGCCATGGCGCGCTACACGCCGATCATCATCATCAGCGCCCGGTCGAGCGAAGTGCACCGCATTCTGGGGCTGGAGATCGGCGCCGACGATTACCTGGCCAAGCCGTTTTCGATGCTGGAACTGGTGGCGCGGGTCAAAGCCCTGCTGCGGCGCACCGACGCCATGGCGCGCAACATGAAGATCGACGCCGGCAACCTGGATATCGGCGGGGTGTCCATCAACCCGCTCGCGCGCGAAGCCACGGTCGACGGCGCGGCCATCGAACTGACCCCGCGCGAATTCGACCTGCTGTATTTTTTTGCGCGGCACCCGGGCACGGTGTTCTCGCGCATGGACCTGCTCAATCATGTCTGGGGCTACCAGCATGACGGCTATGAGCACACGGTCAACACCCACATCAACCGGCTGCGCATGAAAGTCGAGACCGACCCGTCGTCGCCGCGCCGCATCCTGACCGTCTGGGGCCGCGGCTACAAGTTCGCGGGCGGCGCAGTGCCCGCCCCCGGGGACACGCCGTGATCCGACTGTCTTTGTCGCAGCGGTTGTCGCTCGCCTTTGCGGTGCTGCTGCTGATCAGCTGCAGTGTGTCGGCCGTGCTGCAGATGCGCGCCAACACCCAGCATGAACAGGAAACCGTGCAACGCCTGTCGGCCGGCCTGGCGGGTCACATCGCCAGCAACAGCGAGCTGATGGATCGCAGCGGCTGGAAGCCGCAGGCCGTGCGCGACCTGTTCAACAAGCTGATGGCGGTGAATCCGAGTGTCGAGGTCTACCTGCTGGACCGCGACGGCCACGTCGTGGCAAGCGGCGCACCGCGCCGGCTCCTGCGCGACCACGTGGACCTTGCGCCCATCCGGCAGCTGCTGGCGGGCCATGCCCTGCCTCTGTTCGGCGACGATCCGCGCAGTCCATCCGGCCGCAAGGTGTTCAGCGCCGCGCCGCTGAAGGTGGGCGACGAAGACATGGGCTACGTGTATGTGGTGCTGCTCGGACAGGCGCACGACATGCTCGCCGCCGACGTCGCGGCCAGTTCCGTGCTGCGGACCACGCTGTGGTCGCTGGCGGTCGCCGGGTTCGGGATCCTGTTTGCGGGCCTGATCGCGTTCCGTCTGATTACCCGTCCGCTGCGCAGCCTGACCGACACCGTGCGCCACTTCGACACCGACGGCGCGGCGCTGGCCGCTCTGGCCCCGCCCGGCCCGGTGCCCGACGTCGACAAGGAACGCGACGACATCGTGATCCTGCGGCAGGCCTTTGCGCAGATGGCGCAGCGGCTGGCCGAACAGTGGCGGCAGCTGACGCGCCAGGACCAGCAGCGCCGCGAGATGGTCGCCAATATTTCGCACGACCTGCGCACGCCGTTGACGTCACTGCATGGCTATCTTGAGACCCTGGCCGTGAAGGGCGACACCCTGGATGCGACCGAGCGCCGGCGTTATCTGGACATTGCCCTGGGCCAGAGCCGCAAGGTGGGCCGGCTGGCGCAGGAGCTGTTCGAACTGGCGCGGCTCGAATCGGGCACCGTGCAGCCCGAGCCGGAAACCTTTTCCTTGCCCGAACTGGTGCAGGACGTGCTGCAGAAATGCGAGCTGGCCGCCGAGGCGCGAGAGCAGCATCTGGTGGCCGACTTTGCGCACGACCTGCCCCCCGTGCACGCGGACCTGGGCATGATCGAACGTGTACTGACGAACTTGCTGGATAATGCGATCCGTCACAGCCCGGCTGGCGGGCGCATCGAGGTCGTGTTGCGCAAGGGCCCGACCGGCGTGGATGTGGAAGTCAGCGATACCGGTCCGGGCATTCCGGCCGCCGCGCGCGACAGCCTGTTCCTGCGGCCGTCCAGCCTGGGTGCATCGGCCCGGCGCGACGGCGGCGGCCTGGGCCTGGTGATCGTGCACCGTATCCTGCAACTGCATCACAGCGACATCCGCCTTATCGACGTGCCCGCCAAGGGCGCGGTTTTCCATTTTTCGCTTTCCCCGTCGACTGCATGAAAGGTTCGCGCAACTCCCTGTCCTCGCTGCGGGTCTTCCTGGCCGCGGGGCGCCATCTGAACTTCAGCCGTACCGCCGAAGAACTGCACCTGACCCAGAGCGCGGTCAGCAAGCACATTCAGGCGCTGGAAGAACGGCTGGGCACCGCCTTGTTCAAACGCACGCCCACCGGCTTGCGTGTGACCTATGCCGGCGCGCTCTACCTCGAGAAGATCACGGCAGCGGTCCGGCTGATCGACGAGGCCGATGCGCTGGTCGCGCATCCCAACGCCCGGGTCAACCTGAACATTGCCGTGTCGCCCTCGTTCGCGCAGTACTGCCTGATCCCCAAGCTGCAGGAATTCTTCGAGATGCATCCGGAAATCCGCATCAACGTGCGCCCGCGCCTGATGCTGGGCCGCGACAAGGCCGAACGGTTCGATGCCGAGATCCAGTTGCACACCGGCTATGCATCGGGCATGGCCACGCAGTATCTGTGCGGCAAGCGGATGGCGCTGGTGGCATCGCCCGCCCTGCTTGCTCGCCAGCCCCTTCGCAACCTGACCGACCTGGACGGCGTGACCCTGCTCAAGCGCGCGCAACGCGGCTACAGCTGGGACGACTGGAAAACCGAAGCCGCGCCGGCCTGGGCGGGCCCGAGTCCGAGCGCGCCCGAGTACGAGGGCTTTTCCTTGCTGCTGCCGGCACTGCTGCACGGCCTGGGCGCGGCTGTCGTCCCTCTGTGCCTGGTGGGAGATGCGCTGGCCAGCGGCGCCCTGATCAGACCCCTGGGCGAGTCGGTTGAAGGTCGCTACGGATACCACCTGATGGTGCCCCGCCCCAGCCAGGGCGGGCCTTACCTGGACGCCTTCAGCACCTGGGTCACGCACTTGGGCGAACGCCTGGATGACACCGGCGGCCATTCCACCCAGGAATAGCGCATGCCGAATCTTCGCTGGCCCTGCCGGCGTAGCGGACCGCACAATGCCCACATCATCGATTTTAGGCACGCACCGTCATGAACCCAAGGAATACCCTTGCCGCACTGCTGGCCGCCGGCCTGACCGCCGCTACCCTCACCGCGCCAGCTTACGCCGCGTACCCCGACCGCCCGATCAAGATCGTCGTGCCCTACGTGGCCGGCGGCAGTTCCGACGTGATTGCGCGCGCCATCAGCGATGAGCTCGGCGCCGTGCTGGGCCAGTCGGTCGTAGTCGAAAACCGCGCCGGCGCCGGTTCGATGATCGGTACGGGATACGTTGCCAACGAAGCGCCCGACGGCTACACCCTGCTGATTGCCGACGTGCCTTTCACCATCGTGCCCGCGCTGTACCGCGAACGCGTCAAGTACGACGTGCAAAAGGACTTTGCGCCGATCGCCTTGCTGGGCGTTGCGCCTACCTACCTGTTCGTGAATCCGTCCTTTCCGGTCAAGACCGCACCCGAACTGGTCAAGGCCGCGAAAGCGCGCCCGGGCACCATCTCGATCGGGTCCGGCGGCAACGGCGCCCTGACGCACCTGATGGCCGAGCTGTTCATGATCAACACCGGCAGCCAGCTGGTGCACGTGCCCTACAAGGGCGCGGGCGCCGCCGTCAACGACCTGGCCGCCGGCCAGATCCAGACCAGCTTCACCACCATGGCCAGCGCCAGCGCCTTGTATCAGGCCAAGCGCCTGCGTCCGATCGCGGTCAGCAGCCCGCAGCGCCACAAGGACACGCCCGACGTGCCGACCTTCGAAGAAGCCGGCATTCCGAACATGACGGTCGAAAGCTGGTGGGGCCTGGTTGCGCCGGCCGGCGTCAACAAGCAGGTGCTCGACACCCTGAGCCAGGCCATGACCAAGGTCATGCAGGCCACGCGCGTGAAGGCGCGCATGAGCGCCGTCGGCGTCTCGGCCCCGGCCGACACCAGCCCGCGCGCGCTGGAAAACCTGGTCAAGGTCGACCTGGCCCGCTGGAAGGACGTCGTCCAGCGCGCCAACATCAAACTCGAATAAGCGGCCCAAGCCGCAACACCCCACAGGTGGCCCGGCAGGGCCCGCAGCAGACACTGGCCCGCTCTCGGGCCAGTCGTCCATGGGCTCCGCGCTGCACGGGGCCGCCTGCACAATCAAAGGATGACAATGAGCGACTGGATAGCACGCGCCGGGCAGGACCCGGCCCTGATGAACGACTTCGCGACCCTGTGCGGCTTTGGCGGACGCCTGGCCGGCAGCGGCCAGGAAGATGCCGCGATGGATTGGGCGCTGGAACGCCTGCGCGAAACCGGCGGCACCGTGTCCCGCGTGAACGTGCCGTATGACGGCTGGCGTTGCCTGGACGCGCGCCTGCAACTGCTGCAGGGTGATGCCGCGGGTGTGATGGCAGGCGCAGCTGCTGGCGACTCCGGCGCGGCACTTGCCTGCAAGCCCCTGCTCCGCTCCCTCAGCACCCCGGAAGGCGGCCTGGTGGGCGAGGTGCTCGATCTCGGCATTGGCCGCCTCGACGACTTCGACCGGGCCGGTGACACGGTGCGCGGCAAGATTGTGCTGGTGCGTCACGAATATCCGTTTTCGCCTACCCACATGCACCGCCGCCGCAAGTACGACCTGGCCGTTGCACGGGGTGCGATCGGCTTTCTGATCGCCAACCCGTTGCCCGACAAGGGCTTGCTGTCGGGCTCGTCGGGCCGGGCGCGTGGCGGCCCGGGCATTCCGGCCGCCTACATCGACTTCGAGGCGGGCGAGCGCATTGCCGCTGCGTGCGCCGCCGGCCGGGCCCGCGTGCGCCTGGTCATCGACGGCGAAGAACTGCCCGATGCGCTGGCCGGCGTTGGCATCCTGGACCTGCCCGGCCGCACCGATGACCGCATCGTCATCAGCGCCCACATGGACGGCCATGACCTCGGCCAGAGCGCCCTCGACAACGCCACCGGTGTCGTCGTGGCGCTGGCCGCGGCGCGTGCGCTGGCGCCGCGCGTGTCGGATCGCACCCACGGTCTGCGGATCTGCTTTTTCTCGGCCGAGGAATGGGCGCTGGCCGGCTCCGCCCGTTACCTGGGCGGCCTGAGTGTCGAAGAACTGGGCCACCTCAAGCTCGACATCAACCTGGACACGGTTGCGGGCGATGACAGCCTGACCGCCCTGATCAGCGACTTTCCGGAACTGGAAGGATTCGTGGCGAACAGCGCGGCGTTGTCCGGCGTGCCGGTGGCGACCTATCTGCCCTTGATGCCCAACTCAGACCATGCCAACTTCGCGGCGCACGGCATTCCCGCCATGCGCCTGCTGGCGGGTTTCGACCGGCCCGACTCGCGGGTCAACAACATTCTGTCGCCCGGAGACGTGCCGTCGGTGGTGCGGGAAGCCGAACTGCGGCAGTCCGTGAAAGTGACGTGCGCGATGGCCTGGCAGGGCCTGACGATGTCAGGTCCGGAACTGGATGCCATGCAGCGCCGGACTGCCTGAGCGCCGGACTGCCTGAGCGCCGGACGCGGCAGAACGCGGCGATCAATGCGCCGCGGACTGCCCCCGCCGCCGCGCAATGAACGCCCCCAGTTCGCCGACGATCCCTCGCCGGAAAGCCAGCACGCACACCACGAAAATGAGGCCGGTCACGATCGTGACCGACTCGCCCAGTCCAGCAAACCATTCCACTCCCGTCATCCGCGCCAGTGACGTGCCGAACTCACCCACCTTGTTTTCCAGCAGCACGATGATGAAGGCGCCGATGATCGGCCCGATCAGCGTCCCCATGCCGCCGATCAGCGTCATCAGGATTACCAGGCCCGACACCTGCCACACCGCGTCGCTGAGCGTGGCCGACACGAAAATGACGGCCTTGGTCGACCCTGCCAGCCCAGCCAGCGCCGCCGACAGCACGAAGGCCAGCAGCTTGAACCGGTCCACGTCATAGCCCAGCGAGATCGCCCGCGGTTCGTTTTCGCGGATGGCCTTGAGCACCTGGCCGAATGGCGAATGCACCGTGCGATAGATGATGGCCAGCCCGAGTACGAAGATCCCGAGCACGACGTAGTACAGCGACAGATCGTTGCTCAGGTCAACGATCCCGAGCAGCGTGCCACGCGGAATCGATTGCAGGCCATCTTCCCCGCCGGTGAACGGCGCCTGCAGGAAGAAGAAGTACAGCATCTGCGCCAGGGCCAGCGTGATCATCGAAAAGTAGATGCCGCTGCGCCGGATCGCCAGTGCGCCCATCACATAGCCCACCGCCGCCGCGACCGCCACGCCGAACAGGATGCCGAGTTCCGTCGGCAGCCCCCAGGTCTTGAGTGCATAGCCCGTGGCATAGGCCGCGCTGCCCAGAAAGGCCGCATGGCCAAATGACAGCAGGCCCGTGTACCCCATCAGCAGGTTGAAGGCGCACGCAAACAGCGCATAACACATGACCTTCATGACGAAGATCGGATACACGTTCAACAGCGGCAGCATGCCGGCAATGACCACCAGCACGACGCAGGCCACAAGGCGCCGGTTCATTTGGTTTTCCCGAAAAGGCCCGCGGGCCGGGTAAGCAACACCAGCACCATCAGCACGAACACGACGGTGCTCGACGCTTCCGGATAGAACACCTTGGTCAGCCCTTCCACCACGCCCAGCCCGAGCCCGGTCAGGATCGCGCCCAGAATGGAGCCCATGCCGCCGATCACCACCACCGCAAACACCGTGATGATGAGGTTGGTGCCCATGAGCGGCGATACCTGCAGGATCGGCGCGGCCAGCACGCCCGCAAAGCCGGCCAGCGCCACGCCAAACCCGTAGGTAAGCGTGACCATGAGCGGCACGTTGATCCCGAAGGCTTCGACCAGCCGCGGGTTTTCGGTGCCGGCGCGCAGGTAGGCGCCGAGCTTGGTGCGCTCGATCACAAACCAGGTGGCCAGGCAGACGACCAGTGACGCCACCACCACCCAGGCCCGGTAGTTGGGCAACACCATGAAGCCCAGATTGGTTGCGCCCCGCAACAGATCGGGCACCGGATAGGACAGCCCCGACACACCGAAGAAACTGCGGAACAGGCCTTCAAGCAGCAAGGTCAGCCCGAAGGTCAACAGCAGTCCATACACGTGGTCGAGCCGGTAGAGCCAGCGCAGCATCGTCTTTTCGATCACGATGCCGAGCAGGCCCACCACCAGCGGAGCCAGGACCAGCATGGCCCAGTAGTTGATCCCGAAATAGGTCAGCCCCATCCAGGCGGCAAAGGCCCCGACCATGTACAGCGCACCGTGCGCAAAATTGATCACGTTCAGCAAGCCGAAGATGACCGCCAGGCCGAGCGAGAGCACGGCGTAGAACGAGCCGTTCACCAGGCCAAGCAGCAGTTGCCCGAGCAGGGCCTGGATCGGAATGCCGAAAATGTCTGTCATGACTTCTTCATGAGCGAGCACTTGGATTCAGCCGGCGTCGTGTAGACCTTGTCGCCGGGCAGCGTCTGCGCCACCTTGTAGTAGTCCCAAGGCGCCTTCGATTCGGCCGGCGTCTTCACCTGGAACAGGTACATGTCATAGACCATGCGGCCGTCGGCGCGGATGGTGCCGCCCTTGGCGAACATGTCATTGACCTTGTTCGACTTGAACCACTTCATGACTTCGTCGCCGTCATCGGTGCCCGTGGCCTTGACCGCGTTCAGGAACAGCGACGCCGCCGAGTAGTCGGCCGCCTGCAGCGACGATGGCTTGCGCTTGACCTTCTGTTCGAACTTGGCCGCCCAGGCGCGCGAATCGGCGTTCTGGTCCCAGTACCAGCCATCGGTCAGGTACAGGCCCTGCGTGGCCTGCAGGCCCAGGGTGTGGATATCGTTGATGAACACCAGCAGTCCGGCCAGCTTCATGGTCTTGGTCAGGCCGAATTCATTCGCGGCCTTGACCGAGTTGATGAAGTCGCCGCCCGCATTCGCCAGGCCCAGCACCTGCGCCTTGGACGACTGCGCCTGCAGCAGGAAGGACGAAAAGTCCGACGAGGCCAGCGGTGCGCGGATCGCGCCGAGCACCTGGCCGCCGTTGGCCTTGACCACCGTGCTGGTGTCGGCTTCGAGCGAATGGCCGAAGGCGTAGTCGGCGGTCAGGAAATACCAGCTCTTGCCGCCCTGGGCCACCACGGCCGATCCGGTGCCGCGCGCCAGCGCGACGGTGTCGTAGGCGTAGTGGACGATGTAGGGCGAGCAGTCTTCATTGGTCAGGCGCGACGATCCGGCGCCGATCACGATGTAGGGCTTCTTCTTTTCGGTCGCGATCTTGGCCATGGCCAGTGCCGCCGCCGAGTTGGTGCCGCCGATCAGCATGTCCACGCCCTGCTGGTCGAACCATTCGCGCGCCCGGGCCGAGGCCACGTCCGGCTTGTTCTGGTGGTCGGCGTACAGCAGTTCGATCTTCTTGCCGTTGATCTGGCCGCCCGCATCGGCAATCGCCATGCGGATTGCCTCGGCGCCCGCCGGCCCGTCGATGTCGGCGTACACGCTGGACCCGTCCGTGATGAAGCCGATCTTGATCGTGTCGTTGGAGATCTTGGGCGCCTGTGCCTGCGCAGGAGCGCCAAGGGCAAGTCCGGTCGCCGCCAGGGCGGCAAGGATGCGGGTCTTCATGGTGTGTCTCCAGTCATGTGGAAAAGCGGGTCAGACGCCCAACAATTGATGCAGCGTATCCTGCCGGGCGGCCAGCTCGGATGCCGCGAAAGTCTCGACAATGCCGCCATGCTCCATCACATAGAAGCGATCGGCCAGCGGCGCCGCGAAACGGAAATTCTGTTCGACCATCACGATGGTGTAGCCCCGCGCCTTGAGCGCGACGATCATGCGCGCCAGGGTCTGCACGATCACGGGGGCGAGCCCTTCCGAGATCTCGTCCAGCAGCAGCAGGTTCGCGCCGGTGCGCAAGATGCGCGCGACGGCCAGCATCTGCTGCTCGCCGCCCGACAGGCGGGTGCCAGGCGAATCCCGCCGCTCGTACAGGTTCGGAAACATCGCGTAGATGTCTTCGATCGACATCGCGCTGCCCTGCTCGGCCCGCGCCAGCGGCGGCGGCAGCATCAGGTTTTCCTGGCAGGTCAACGAGGAAAAGATGCCCCGTTCTTCGGGGCAGTAGCCCACGCCCAGATGCGCGATCCGGTGCGTCGGCATGTCGATGGCTTCCACGCCATGGATCTTGACCGAGCCCTTGCGGGAACCGGTCAGGCCCAGCACGGCGCGCAACGTGGTCGTGCGGCCTGCGCCGTTGCGGCCCAGCAGGGTGACGACTTCACCGCGCTGCACTTCCAGATCGACGCCATGCAGGATGTGCGACTCGCCGTACCAGGCATTGAGCCCCTGCAGCTTCAGGGCGGCGGTCATGCGTGCGCCCCTTCGAGCTCGGTGTCGGTCGTGCCCATATACGCCTGCATGACTTCGGGATTGCGCGACACGACATCGTAGGTGCCTTCGGCCAGCACCGCGCCGCGCGACAGCACGGTAATGGTGTCGGCGATCGACGCAATGACCTTCATGTTGTGTTCGACCATCAGAATGGTGCGGCCGGCGCTGACCTGCTTGATCAGTTGCGTGACCCGGTCGACGTCTTCGTGCCCCATGCCTTGCGTGGGTTCATCGAGCAGCATCAACTCCGGTTCCATGGCCAGCGTGGTCGCGATTTCCAGCGCACGCTTGCGGCCATACGGCAGGTTGACCGCCAGCGTATCGGCGAACGATGACAGGTCGACGTCAGCCAGCAGTTCGCGGGCGCGCGGATCCAGCCGGGTCAGGCGCTGTTCGCTGCGCCAGAAACGATAGGACTCGCCGGTCGCGCGCTGCAGCCCGATGCGCACGTTTTCGAGCGCCGTCAGGTGCGGGAAAACCGCCGAAATCTGGAAGGAACGGACGATGCCGCGCCGAGCCACCTGGGCCGGGCGTTCCCGCGTGATGTCATCCCCGTTGAACAGGATGCGTCCGGACGTGGGTGGCAGGAATTTGGTGAGCAGGTTGAAGCAGGTGGTTTTACCGGCGCCATTGGGCCCGATCAGTGCATGGATGCTGCCGCGGCGCACCTTCAGGTTCACGTCGCTGACAGCGACGAAGCCTTTGAAGGCTTTGGTCAGGGACTGCGTTTCCAGTATCAGATCACTCATGGGGCGCAGGTCACAGGGTCGGGTGGATCCATTGTGGAGGAAATCCATGCCGTTAGAGCATAGGTGTTTGCCCGAGCGCCCTCCCCTGCGATAACGCCCGACCCGGGTGCGGCCTGCGGCCGCCCGGGTCGGGACGCGGTATTACTCTGGCTTGATCTGCGCCTTTTGCACGACCTCGCGCACCCGTGCCGCATCGGCATCGATACGCGCCAGGAATTCGGCCGACGCCATGCCCCCGGTCTCGGCGCCATTCTCGGCAAAGCGCTTCTTGACGTCGTCCAGCGCCAGCGTGGCCGCGACTTCGCGGTGCAAGGTCTGCACGATGGCGGCCGGAACGTCCTTGGGTGCGAACAGGCCGACCCAGTTCGACGCATCCACATTCTTGATGCCCGCTTCCTGCGCGGTGATCCATTCCGGATGGATGGGCGAGCGTTTGGCGGTGGTCAGGCCGATCACCTTGATGCGCCCGGACTTCAGGTGCGGCAGGATGGCGGGTACGGCCACGACGCCCAAGGGGACCTCGCCGGCGGCGACCGCCGCGACGGCCGGCGAGCCGCCCTTGTACGGAATGTGCAGGAGCTTGACGCCGCCTTCGAGCGCGATCCACTCGCCCGCCAGATGATTGATGCTGCCGTTGCCCGGCGACGAATAGGCAATGGTGCCCGGCGCCTGCCGCGCGGCGGCGAGCATTTCCGGGAAGGTGTTGAAGGGCGCGGAGCTGTTGGCGACCAGCAGCATGGGCGTGTCGTTGACCATGGTGATGGCCGTGAAGTCGCGCTTCAGGTCATAGGGAATGTTCGGAAACATGGCCGGGTTCACCGCGAACTCGCCGGTGTGCGCCATGAGCAGGGTGTAGCCGTCGGCAGGCGCCTTGGCGACTTGCGTGACGGCAATGAAGCCATTGCCGCCCGGGCGATTTTCCACGACCACCTGCCAGCCAAGCCGCTCCGTCATCTTCTGCGCCAGCAGCCGCGCCGTGACGTCCACCACGCCGCCCGGCGCAAACGGCACGACCACCCGGATCGGCCGCGTCGGGTAACTCGCGGCAGGCGTCTGCGCGATGGCGGTGGCGCATCCCAGGGCCGATCCCAACGCCAGCCCCAGACCCAATCCCAGCTTCGCGCCCAAGCGCCCCAGCATGCTGCGTGTCATCCCCGTGCTCCCTTGTCTGTGTCGATGGCCGGGTCTGCGCCCGGACAGGCCGCGCCGGTCGGCACGGTCTCTTGGGGCGCATCATCGGACGCACGCACGGGCGCCGCAAACGATCATTTCTCATGGGGCCGATGAACCGTTTTCATGGGCCATCGCAGGGGGAACAACGACAGGGGAGGACGCGAGCGGCTAGCGGCTGCGCACGTACTTGAAGGTGCCCAGCGCCGTGGCAATCAGGATGCGGGAGTCGACCCACGCTTCGCCCCGCGCAAAGAACACCGACTTGCCCTTGCGTTCAAGATAGCCCTTGGCGGTGATGCGCTCGCCCAGCCCCTTGTCCAGGAAATTCATGGTGAGCGACAGGGTAAAGCCGTGGATCGGCGTGTCGGCGTCCGGACTGTAGAGCCCGGAATAGCCGCAGGCCGCGTCGAGCAGGGTCGAGATCACGCCGCCTTGCAGCACGCGCTGGCGGTTCAGGACGGCCGGCGTGATCGCCATCTCGAACTCCGAGTAGCCTTCGCGCCAGACCGTGTGCTCAACGTTCAGCAGTTCAAGAAAAGGATTGTCCACGACATGCTCGCAAGATGAATGGGTGAGGCCGGAATGGATGATAAACGCAGGATGGTTGTGCATCGCAACGATGATGCATACTGTCGCATCCCACGTCCAGAGTCGCATACCGATCGCCCATGAGACCGTACCTGCCCTCCCTCCAGAGCCTGCTCGCGTTCGAAGCGGCCGCGCGCCACCTGAGCTTTACCCGGGCCGCGCAGGAACTGGAACTGACGCAGACGGCCATCAGCCATCAGATCAAGACGCTGGAAGACCGGCTGGGCACCAAGCTGTTTGTGCGGGTGCGCAATGCGCTGTCATTGACACCGGCGGCGCGCGAATACCTGGTGTCGGTCAACGATGCGATTTCGGTGCTGTCGCTGGCCACCGAACGCACGCGCAAGAACAAGACCAACACCGTCCTGACGGTGACCTGCCTGCCCACCTACGCAACGACCTGCCTGATCCCCGCGCTGCCCGACTTCCAGGACCGGCATCCGGACATCACCGTGCATCTGGCGACCAGCGCCACGTTCGATGAGTTCGAACGCAATACCTACGACGTCGCCATCCGTTATGGGTCGGGCCGCTGGCCGTCGGTACGGGCCGACCTGCTGCACACCGAACAGTTCTTTCCGGTCTGTGCGCCGCGCCTGCTCGACGCATTGCAGGGCCGCCCGCCTGTCGAGGTGCTGAAGGCGCTGCGGCAGGTCCGCACCTATTTCTATTCCATGTATCAGGACGACTGGCCCAAGTGGCTGGAAGCCGCCGGCCTGCCGCATGCCGAGTTTCATGGCGAGTCGGTCTTCCATCTGCAATTGACGTCGTTGTCGGCTGCGGTGGAAGGGGTGGGCATCGCCATCGGCCGCACGCCGCTGATCGATCGCGACCTGGCGCGAGGCCAGCTGGTCGAGCCCTTCGATGTGCGGGTCAGTTCCAGTTCCAGCTACTACGTCACCTCGCCCACGTCCAAGAGCAAGCAGGACAAGGTGCAAGCCTTTCGTGACTGGGCGCTGTCGTATTTCAGCCATGCGACCTGACACGCTGGCAACGCGTGTGGCGTATCCGCTGCCATGACCGCGCCCGCCCTGCCCTTCACGCCGCTCGATCGCCTGCTGGACGCGCACAGGCAGCGCTTCGGCGCCAAGCCTGCGATCGTCGATGTCGACACGGGTGCCCGTATCGGTTTCGACACCCTGGCCGGGGCGGTCGATGCGATTGCTGCTCGGTTGGTCGACCTGGGCGTGCGGCGCGGCGACCGGGTGATGCTTGTCGGTGACAACGGTCTGGACAAGCTGCTGATGTGGTTGGGCGCATGGCGGATCGGCGCGGTGGTCTGTCCGGTCGACCTGACATTCATCGGGGCGGCGGCAACCGTGCCCCTGCTCGCGGCGATCGATCCCGTGCGGCTGCTGTGCAGTCACGAGACGCGGGTCGATGCGCTGCCGGCGCCCTGGCGCGATCGTGTGGTGGCCTGGGGTCGGGGGACGCCGCCGGGTGGTGCGCCCGATGCGTTGCCGGACACCGGGCCGATCGACCTGGCGCAGATCATGGCCGCGCCGGGTGCTGGCGCAACACCCTTGCCGCCGGCCCCAGGGCCGGACGATCTGGCCGCGATGTGCTGCACGTCGGGCACCACCGGCCTGCCCAAGATCATCGTGTACGACCACGCTGCCTACTGGTTCAACGGCCTGTCGGGCATCGACTTCCTGAACCTGTCGGCAGACGACCGATGGCTGGAGTTCCGGTCCTTCAACTGGTATTCGGCGCAGATCCTCAGCCTGCTTCCCTTCCTGCAGACCGGCATGACGTTGCACGTGGCCAGGCGCTTTTCGCGCAGCCGTTTTCCGCACTGGATTGCCGCGCATGGCATGACCGGATGCGCCGCCGTGCCGGCGGTCATCAACATCCTGCTGGCGGACGACCGCAGCGCCGACGCCCCCGACCTGGGGTGCCTGCGCATCATGACGAGCAGCACCGGCCCCCTGTCGCCCGTGCAATGGCAACGCTTCGAGGCGCGTTTCGGCGTGCCCCTCATGAACCTGTATGGGTCATCCGAAACGGGATGGGTGGCCGGCAATCGTCCGGGCCGGCACACCATCGGCACCGTGGGGCAGCGCGCCTTGCATGCCGACGTCCGCATCGTGGACGTGGATGGCCTGCCCTGCGCAGCAGGCGAGGAAGGCCAGATCGTTGCGTCCGGCATCCAGTTGGCGATCGGCCAGTGGACCATGGACGGCAAGCTGCTGCCGATCCGCGGCGTCCCCTACCGGACACGCGACGTGGCCGTCGAAGACGACGCCGGCTTTCTGCGCATCGTGGGCCGCAGCGACGACCTGATCATCCGTGGCGGGGTGAAGATGCTGCCGCAGGAAATCGAAGATGTCCTGCTGTCGTTTCCAGGGGCGATCGATGCCGCCGCAATGGGCCGGCCCGATGCGATCTTCGGGCAGGAGGTCGTCGGCTTCGTCGTGCCGTCACCGACGGCGCCGTTCGATGCCGACGCGCTGCTTGCCTATGCCGCCGCCCGGCTGCCGAATGAGAAGACGCCCAAGGAAATCATCGTGGTCGATGCCCTGCCGCGCAGCGACCGGGGCAAGCTGCTGCGCGACCGGCTCAAGGCCTTGTGGTGGACGGCGACGCAGGGTGATACCCCGCAAGACGACCTGGACTAAGGATCGTTATGGGCGATGCGCGACCATCTGCACTTCGACCAGGGCTCCGTAGTGCAGCTCGGGCACCGGCACCACGGCGCGAGCCGGGCGGTGGTCACCGAACACCTCGGCATAGATGCGGTTGAAGTGCGGCCAGTGCGCGGTGCCGACGATGTAGGCGGTGCACTGCGCCACGTCGGTCAATTGGCAGCCCGCGGCTTCGAGCACGTGCGTGCAGCGGGTCAGCACTTCGCGCACCTGGGCCTCGAAGTCTTCCTTGATCGTGTCGCCGGGCAGCACGCCCGACACGTACACCACGCCATTGGCGTGCACGGCCTGGGAATAGTGGCCGCCCGGGGCGGGTACCTTGTCGCTCTTGATGAAGTCCATGGTTCCTCGTTGTGTCATGACCGCGACCACCACCGCGACGGCTTTGCCGCCGGATCGGCTGGTGCGTCGGCCTGGGCTTGCGGTGCCGTGCCGTCCGCGGCCTGGGCGTGCGCCCCGGACTCGGGCGGCGCGGCAACCACCTTTGAAAACCGCGTGAAGAATTCGTCAGCCATCTTCTTGGCCACGCCGTCGATGAGCCGCGCGCCGACCTGGGCCAGCTTGCCGCCCACCTGCGCCTGGACGGAATAGGTCAGCGACGTGCCCGCCTCGACCTCGGCCAGCGCCACCTGCGCACTGCCCTTGCCGAATCCCGCCGCGCCGCCCGAACCCGTGAACGCCAGCTTGTACGACACCGGGGGCTCGATATCCGACAGGGTCAGCGCGCCGTTGAAGCGCGCCTTGACCGGACCGACCGACGCCGTCATCACGACCTTGTAGGCATTGTCGCCGTCGGGCTCGAACGTGTCGCAACCGGGCACGCACTGCTTGAGCACTGCCGGATCGTTCAGTGCGTCCCACACCTGCTCGCGCGGCAGGGCAAGGATCTGTTCGCCTTTGAGTTCCATCAGTGCACTTCCTCGAGGGTGGCGCGCCGCAGTGTCGCGGCCAGTTGAACGGCCTTGATGATTTCGGGATAGGCGCCGCAGCGGCATAGGTTACCCGACAGCGCATTGCGGATCTCGTCTTCGGACGGGTCCGGGTTGCGGTCCAGCAGTTCGCGGCTCATCAGGATGAAGCCCGACGTGCAAAAGCCGCACTGGAAGGCGCCGCACTGGATGAAGGCTTCCTGGACCGGGTCCAGCGTGCCCGAGGCATCCAGATGCTCGACCGTCGTGACTTCCGTGCCGTCGGCAAAGGGCGCCGGATACAGACAGCCCGACACGCTCTGGCCGTCCACGATCAGCGTGCAGCACCCGCACAGTCCCTGGCCACAGCTTTCGCGGCAGCCTACGAGCGCGTACCGGTCACGCACGACTTCCAGCAGGGTTTCATTGGTCTCGACTTCGACTGACACCGGCTGGGCGTTCAGCACGAAGTGAATCACGGTGGATGTCGCACTCATGTCATTCCTCGTCGGATAGGGGTTCGTTGCGTGCCGCCGCCATCGCGCGGTAGACCGCTTCGGGGCGCAGCGGCAGCGACGTCAGGCGCACGCCCACGGCATCTTCGATCGCTTCGGCGATGGCCGAGGCGACGCCGAACGTGGCGCTTTCACCCACGCCCTTGGCGCCGAACGGCCCGTTGGTCTGATAGGCATCGGCGATCTCGCGGCCGATCACATGCGGAATGTCGTGGATGCCCGGGATCTTGTATTCCGAGAACGAGGCATTGCGCAGTTGGCCCTGTTCATCGAACTCCATGTCTTCGAGCAGCGCGCTGCCCAGCTGCATGATGGCGGCGCCCGAGATCTGCGTGTCGACCACCAGCGGGTTGATCGCCGTGCCGCAATCCACCACGTTTTCGAAGCGGATCACTTTCAGCTGGCCGGTTTCGGTATCGACTTCGATTTCGACGCCGCACGCGCCCACCATCCAGTTCGGGGTGATGTTTTCGGACTGACCGGTGTCGTGATCCGGAGACTTGTAGGTCGGGATATAGCTGCCCACCCCCACAATGTTGCCGGCCTGCATCCCGTATTTCTTGGGCAGCACTTGCGCGGCGGTTGCCGTGGCGGGCAAGCCGACCTGCAGCGCCAGTGCTTCAAGGTTTGCCTTCGCGTCCTCGGCGGCCAGGCGCACGGCATGGCCCATGTGGAAGGTGGAGCGTGATCCCAGCGTGGCCATGTCGTAGGGCGTGACGTCGGTATCCGGGTGGATCACCTTGATGGTCTCGGCCGGAATGCCCAGCACGTCGCCGGCCATCATCGCGATGGCGGTGTCCGACCCCTGCCCCATGTCGACGGTGCTGGAATACACGATGCAACTGCCATCGGCCGACAGGTTGACGATCGCAACCGATGTGGTCGGCGCGACACAGGCCTTGAAGCCGATGCCGATCCCGCGTCCGCGGCGCAGCTTGGGCGTGCCGCGATCGAACGGCGCATCCCACTTCATGCGGTCGGCAATCCGGTCCAGGCACAGCGTCAGCGCGGCGTCGTGCATGATGGTGCCGGTCGGGTGGGCACGGCCCTCGCGCAGCAGGTTCTTGCGGCGGAACGCGACCGGGTCCATCTTCAGCGCTCGCGCGATCATGTCGGCCTGGCTTTCGTAGGCCCACACCATCTGCGGTATACCGAAGCCCCGGAAGGCGCCGGCCGGCGGCAGATTCGTGTAGACCGCATAGGAATCGATGCTGACGTTGTCGATCTCGTACGGGCCGGTCGCCGTAAAGCCCGACTTCTGCGTCACGCGCGGACCGATGTCGGCCACCGCGCCGCCGTTCCACCACACCTCGCATTCGCGGCCCGTGATCTGGCCCTCGTTGGTCACCGCCGTCTTCATGCGGAAGGTCGTGGCGTGCTTGGTGATCGTGAAGAACTGTTCTTCCATCGTCAGCGCCACCCGCACCGGACGGCGCACCAGCAAGGCCAGCGCCGCGGCCAGGGCTTCGAGCTTGATGTACAGCTTGGCTCCGAAACCGCCGCCGAGGATGCCGGTGCGCACGCGCACCCGGTTCTCGGGCCAGCCCAGCAGGCGGGCAATCTCGATGCGCACGAACGACGGACTTTGTGATGCCGTATGCAGCGTGATCGCATCGTCAAAGGGCTCGGCCACGCTGATCATCGGTTCCAGCGGCGTATGCATGACCTGCTGCGTGCGGAAGGTGTGCTCGAACACATGATCGGCTTCGGCAAAGGCCTTGGCCACATCGCCCTTGCGCACCCGGAAATCCAGCGCGACGTTGGTCTGCGTGCGGCCTTTCAGGTGCTTCAGGTCAGGAAAGGTGCCCGCGGGCTTGAGCCGGTCATGCACGACCACGTCGGGCGACCAGGCCTCGACCTCGTCGAACACGGCGGGCAATTCGTCGTAATCCACGACGATCAGGTGCAGCGCCGCTTCGGCCACATGCGGATCATCGGCCAGCACCACCGCCACCGGCTCGCCCACGTAATGCACCTTGCCGATCGCCAGAATCGGCTGGTCGTGAAAGGCAGGACCGAAGTACGGCTCCGGGATGATGCGCAGCACGTCTTCGGACGTGATCACGGCATGCACGCCGGGCATCGCACGCGCGGCCGACGTATCGATGCCGCGCAGGTGCGCATGCGCCACCGGGCTGCGCAGGATCTTGGCGTGCAGCATGCGCGGCAGCACCAGGTTGTGGATGTATTCGGCGCGGCCCGTGACCTTGCTGCGCGCTTCCAGCCGCCCGAGGGACCGGCCGACCTGACGGGTCTCCCGCGTCATTGCGTCATTGGCGTTCATGCATGCTCCTTGCTGTCAGAGGCGGCGATTGCCTTGCGGATCGCCCGGCCCAGATACACCCGCAGCAACTGTTTCTTGTAGGCGGCCGATCCGTGTGCGTCGCCCACGATGTCCAGCTGGCGGGCGGCGCTGTCGCCGGCAGCGCGCAGCAGCTCATCCGTCAGGGCTTCGCCGCGCAGCATGGCCTCGGCGTCGGTCAGCCGGGTGGGCCGGTCGGTGGCTGCCCCCACGATCAGGCTCGCGCCATTGACCGAGTCGCCCGCCATGTCCAGCACCACGGCCACGCCCAGCGCGGGCCAATCGTGCGCGGCGCGCGTCGTCACCTTCATATACGCAGCATGCTGACGGCCTTGCGGCGGCACCATGATGCGGGTGATCAGTTCGTCGCGCCTGACCACGGTTTCGTAATACCCGGTGTACAGGTCTTCGACTTTCACGGTGCGTTCACCGGCGGGGCCGGTCAGCACCACGCTGGCATTGAGCGCGCTCAATACGGGTGGCATGTCCATGTGCGGATCACCGTGTGCCAGGTTGCCGCCCAGGGTGGCCACGTTGCGGACACGAATGTTCGACAGCGTCTTGAACGTGCGCGTCAGCACCGGCCAGCCTTCCTGGACGACCGGCGAATGTTCCAGGCTGGACAGCGTCGCAAAACCGCCGATCTGCAGATGTCCGTCAGCGCCGACCGACACCTGCGAATGGGTCGCTTCCAGACGGCGCAGGCTGACCATGCGGGTCAGCTGCAGCACGCCGGCTTTCATCATCAGCATGACCGCGGTCGCGCCGCCCACCGGCCGCACGCCCGGGTCATCGGGATCGAGCAGCGCGATCGCCTCGGGCAGAGTGGTCGGAACCACGAATTCAAAGGGAGCCATACAGTCGTCCTGTCAGGCGCGCGCGCCAAGCAGGCGGCGCAGGTGGTCGGCAATGATCTCCGGGGTCTCGAGCGGCGTCAGGTGACGCGCAGCCGGGATCTCGGTCAGGGTCGAATGGGGAATGCCCTCGTGCATCACGCGGGCCATGGCCGGCGTCGCGGCATAGTCTTCCTCGCCCACCACGACCGCAGTCGGCGCGGTGATCTTGCCCAGCTGCGTGCGGCCGTCATAGGCGCCGAGCATGCGGCAGGTGGCCGCGAAGGCCTGCACGTCGTTGCGCAGGAAGGTATCGATGCAGCGCTGCACGACCTCGGGGTGTTCGTCGCGGAAGCGGTCGCTGAACCAGCGGGTCTTCTGGAAATCGAGCAAGGCCCCCAGGCCTTCTTTCAGTCCCCGTTCGGCGCGGGCATTCCAGTCGGCCGGCGCGGTTTCACCGTACCAGGCGGTGGTGTCGATCAGGCCGGCGCCCCGCGTCAGGTCGGGGTTGTCCGCCGCAAACTGCAAGGCGACACAGCCCCCCATCGACGCCCCCGCAATCACCACGTCAGTCCATTGCAGTGCATCCACCACCTCTTTCATGTCCTGCGCAAACAGCTCTACCGTAAACGGCGTGCCGGGCTTGTCCGATTGGCCATGGCCCCGCGCGTCGACCGCAACGATGCTGGCCTCGTCGGCGAGCAGGGCCACCACCGGATCCCAGAAATGGCGATCCATGGCCAGCGAATGCACGAGCAGCAGCCGCGCCGGCGCCTGCTCATTAAGGTAATGGGTAAAAGCAATCGACGTGCCGTCGCGCGTGGTGACGGTACCGGTCTCGCTGTCGTGTTGAAGTCGGGATGTCATCAGGGTCTCGAGGTTCATGGGCCGAAATAAGGGGCCACTGCGGGCAGTGTGGCCGCCAGGGTGATCCCATGATGCGAGCGCTGCGCGCGCTGCGGCAAACGATCATTTCTCATGGGCGGCATGAATGGGTTTCATGCCGCCACGGCATGGCCTGGCGTCAGTCGACCTTGCCCACCTTCAGGACGGCACGCGTCAGCTTTTCGGCATCGGCGGCCCAGTACTTCTTGAACTCGGCGGTGTCCAGGTACATGACCGGGATGCCGGCGCCTTCGATCACCTTGTTGACCTTCTCGTCCTCGGCGGCGGCCTTGGCGGCGACACGTAACTTCTCGATCACCGCCGGCGGCGTACCGGTCGGCACGAACAGCCCTGACCATTGCGCAAATTCCACCGGGTAACCCGACTCGGTCAGGCTCGGCACATCAGGCATCGATTGCAGGCGGCCTTCGCCCCAATGCGCCAGGATCTTCACGCGTCCGGACTTCACGTGCGGCGACACCGACGCCGGCGATACCGCCATGGCATCGACCTGGCCGCCCATCAGCCCGATCAGCGCTGGCCCTGCCCCGGTATACGGAACGTGCTGCATCTTCAGGTCGGCCTGGGCGCGAAAGGCTTCCATGAAGATATGCAGCGTGCCGTAGGTGCCCGACGATCCATAGCTGATCTCCCGCTTCTTGGCGTCGGCCACGAAGTCGGCCAGGTTTTTCCAGGGCGCATCCGCACGCACCGCCAGCACCGTCGGGTCGGCTGTGAATCGCGCCACCGGGGTGACCTGGTTGACCTGATACATGGGCGGCCGGCCCGACAGTTTGTCGGCTTCGGGAATGATGGAAATCGACGGCAAGGCCATCAGGATCGTGTAGCCATCGGGCGTGGACTTGGCCGCATGGGCAATGCCCACGCCGCCTCCCGCGCCGCCACGGTTTTCGACGATGACCGGCTGCTTGAGCGCGCGGCCCATGGCTTCGGCCACCGGACGGGCCACGGTGTCGTTGACGCCGCCGGGCGGGAACGGCACCACCATGGTGATGGGCCGGGTCGGCCAGTTGCTGTCAGCCCCCGACTGGGCCCACGCGGCGGGCGCCGCCGACATGCCATAGGCGAGCAGAGCCGCGCACGCGGCGTGCAGTGTGTTGCGCATAACGCTTCCTTTGAGATGCGGCCGGGCGATCAGCCCAGCACGTGGTGCCACTTGGCCAGAACCTGCTGCTGCAGTTCCTTGCTGGCTTCGGCCACCGCCGGAAACTGGGCCAGGAAGTCGTAGGGACGGCAGGCGTCGATGATCGCCTTGGACGTCAGCGGCGCTGACGTGGTGTAGGCGATGGACATGGGGTCGTTCTTCGATCCCATGCCGCGTTTGATGATGTCGATATCGATGTCCGGATCGGTGCGCGTAGCCACGGCCCACATCACCTCCTGCAGGTTCGACGGATCGATGTCTTCGTCAACGACCACCGAATAGCGGGACATATATGCGCCAACGCCGCACTGGCTCAATATGTGTCCGGCCTGTCGCGCATGCCCGGCGTAACGCTGCCGGATCGCCACCACATTGAACATGCGCGCACCGCCGATTTCGTGCGCCCACAGCGCCGCCACGTCGGGCACGCCGGCCGCCTGCAAGGCGTCCATCAGCAGCGCCGACCGCATCACGGCCTTGGAATAGGAATAGTCGTTCGGCGGCTTGGCAGGCGGGCTGCCCAGCAGAATGGGACGGTTGCGGTAGTAGATGCGCTCGATCGTCACCACCGGCGCGGTCGCCGCCTTGCCCGGGTAGTAGCCGTGGAATTCGCCAAACGGCCCTTCGATCCGTTCGTCGCCCGGATGCGCCCAGCCCTCGATCACGATCTCTGCATGCGACGGGATCGGCAGGCCGGTCAGCGGCGCATTCACCACCTCGACCGGTTTGCCCAGGATCGCGCCGATGTAGTTGTACTCGCACATGCCGAACGGCACTTCGATGCCCGAGATCAGATAGCCAAGCGGATCGCAGCCCACCACGATCGCGACCGGAAACGGCTTGCCCGCCTTCATGTACTTGTCGTACTGGATCGCGCCGTGCTTGCCGGGGATCATGTCCAGGCCGACATGGTTGCGATCGTGCACCATCACCCGATAGGTGCCGACATTGACCCACTCCGAATCCAGGTCGCGCGTCACCACCATGCAGCCCGTGCCGATGTACCGGCCGCCGTCCTTCTCGTGCCACAGCGGCGACGGAAACTTGAACAGGTCGACGGCCTCGTCGGTGTCGGTGTTCTCGAACACCGGGCCGTCGTCCACCGTGACCGGGTTGAACTGGGCGGCGGCGGCCTGCCACTGCCGGGGCCGGCCACGCAAGGTCTCGACCAGGCCGCCGTGCGAGCGCTGCAGGTCCAGCCGCAGCAAGGACGACAGCCGCGTGGGACTGCTGGTGCTGCAGGTCAGCACCCGAAAGCCGGGCGAGTAATCCGGAATGTCATCGAATAGCAATGCGTGGGGCACGGCCTTCTTGACGTTCAGTTCACTGATCGCGCCCAGTTCCAGGTTCCAGTGCGCACCGCTCACTTCCGTCAGTTCGCCAAACTCGCGCACATGGGCGAGCCAGGCGCGCAGGTCCAGGGGATGGGCATCCGCGGCAGAGGTCATGACAGGTCTCATCGTTATGGTGGGCGGAGCCTGTTGCCCCGCACGTGCGCTGCATCATTGCGGCAACGCTGTCAGGGCACACCATAGGACCGCGGCCGGACCTTGGGCAAACGATAGCTTTTCATGGCCTGCATGAAATTCGCTCATCCTGATATTCCGGGCAGGACGAGCGGCGGGTAGCCTGGCGAGGGGGCGTCAGGCCGGATGATTCGGTGCGTTGCCGGTCGCAAATGACAGGCCCGCTCCGCAGGTCGCGACCAGCGACAGGTTGTCATGATCCACCACATTGGTGTCCGACAGTTCAAGATTGAAGAAGGAGGCGGTGGCGCCCTCGAAGTAGGGTCCGGCATGCCAGGTGCCGACCTTGAGCATGACCGCGACGTTGCCCGGGATCAGGAAGGCCCGGATGTCGGACAGGGCCGGGGTATCGGCCGCAGGGCTGGACGGCGGCGCGACCACCAGGCACCACGGCGTTCCGCCCACCGACGCCAGGCACTGGGTGACCTGCTGATGCCGCGTCAAACGCGTCGCTTCCCAGGGCCGATGATCCAGTCGCATCACGTAGAAGCGCGGGATGCCGCGGTCGAGCAAGAGCTGCGCATCATCGGGGCCGAAAGGCACGCCGTCTTCGCCTTCCGCCATCACCTGGCCGTAAGGCAGGAATGCCGAGGGATCCAGCGGTTCGACCTGCAGTGGCCGCAGCGGCGGCTCTGCTCGTGGCGGCAGCAAGGGTGCCGGGCCTTCCATCGAATCGGTCGTCATGCCGCGTTCTCCAGGGCAGCCGCGCGCGCCCGTGCCAGCTCGTCACGCAGCACCTCCGCATTCGGATCGTGCTCAAGAATGAGCGCCTTCACATACTCGCGCATGGCCAGCCCGGGCCGATCCAGGCGCATGTGCGCTTCCTCGGACACCTCCAGCGGATAGTTCGACCCGCAGCTTTCCAGGATCCGGCGGTCTTCCACGGCCACTGTCCGATCGAACCGGGCGACGTCTTCGGCCGGTGCGTCCTCTTCGCGATCGTTGCGCAGCGCGAACTGGATGCGGCGGATGCGGCCACTGTGGATGGGTGTGGCAAAGCCGCAGATCTGGTGGACCAATCCGTTGGGATAGGTGAAGTGCAAAATGAAGGTACAGGGCGACAGCCAGCGGATATCCACGATCCGTACCGTCTCGCCCGCGGCGATCTGCAGATTCTTCTGCTGCAATTCATGGTTCGCCACCGGCACCCGGCAGCGGAAGTTGACGCCGCCTTCAAGGGGCACCAGTTCCAGCTCGGGCGCAGCCGGGCGCGCTTCGTTGCCGAAGGTGCCGCGATGCACGAAGCTGATGTGCGCAACGTCCAGCGCGTTTTCTCCCACCCGCAGCATGTTCGCGTCCCAGTACTCCTCATACTCGAACACCTGCCGATAGGCCGGATCGTCGGCATGCCGGATCTCGGGAATGCCGGCCAGGGGCGTGTCCAGACACACCCAGGCAAAGCCGTAACGCGCCTCGCAGCGGTAGCTCTTGACGCAGTTGCGCGCGTTCTTCGGCACATCGCCCGGCAGCTGCGGAATGACCTTGCACATGCCGTCGGCCGCAAACTGCCAGCCGTGATAGCCGCAACGGATGTTGCCGTCGACGACCACGCTGTCCACCGACAACCGCGCCGACCGGTGCGGACAACGGTCGCGGGTCGCGGCGGGCTTGCCGGCCTCATCGACCCACACCACCAGATCTTCACCCAACAGGGTGAAGGCCTGTGGGCCGTCGGCCAAGGCCGTCAGCGAATGGGTGGGGTACCAGAACCGGCGAAATACCGGATGTGTCATCAAGTCCATGGGCGACCTCCGCGATGGTTAGGGTGCTGACACACTTTAAGCAATCGGAATGCCATTCCATATGCGATGAATTCCCATCAGCGTGATAAGGTCGAACTTCTCCTTGGACTTCCTGACCAGGCACGCCATGAAGCAGTCGCTGGACCGCGTCTTCGACATCATCGAGTTGCTCGCAGATCGCAATTCGGCGATTGCCGTCACCGATGTCGCACAGGAATTGGGCATGCCTGCAAGCGGCGCGCACCGCATCCTGGCGTTGATGCACGCCCGCGCCCTGGTCGAACAGGATCCTGCAACGCGGGGTTATCGCCTGAGCCTGAAGTTCGCGTCGCTGGGTTTGCGGCTGCTGTCCGGGTCATCGTTCCACGCGGTGGTGCAGCCGGTGCTGGACCGGTATGCGAACGCGACCGGCGAACTGATCCGGCTGGCCGTCGAAGTCGAAGATGGCAAGCTGGCCTGGATCGCCAATGCACAAGGATCGCGTGCACAGCTGCGAGTCGACCCGATGGCCGGACACCAGGCAGTCCCGCACCTGACCGCTGCCGGCAAGGCCTGGCTGGCGCATCAGACCGACGACGTCATGACGCGGGTGCTTGCGCAACGACGTGTCCAGCCGTCGACGGAAAGCGGATCATCGCGAAAGCCGGTGCGCCTGGCGCGCCTGCAGCGCGACCTGGCCGCCTGCCGCGCGGAAGGCTACGCCGTCACCATGGACGATATCGAACCCGGCCTGAGTGCTGTCGCTGCGCCGGTACTCGTGACAATGGTGCCGGCGCCTCGCGCGGTGGCAGCCGTCAGCATCGCCGGGCCCAGCCTGCGGATGCCGCTCGAACGGCTGCCTGGCTTGGGTGGCCAGATGATCGCCGCCGCCAAGGAACTCGCAGGGGTGTGGGAATTGCTGGGCACGCCGGGAAGCCGGTTCCCCCGATGATGTCCTAGCCCGGAATCTCAGGCTCCACCAGCTGCGCCAGCATCACCAACGACTCTTGCCATCCAAGGTGACACATCTCGGCCGGGATGATGGCGGGGATGCCTTCCTGGACGATGTCCACATCCACGCCGCACAAAACCGGGCGCAGCGTGACGGTGGTCTGCATGACGCCTGGCAGGTTGGGATCATCGAAGACGCCGGTATAGCGCAGACGTTCACCGGGCACGAGTTCCAGGTATTCGCCGCCAAAGCTGTGGCTCGCGCCCGTGCCGAAGTTGGTGAACGACATCCGATAGGTGCCGCCCACCTTGGCGTCCTGCTCGTGCAGCCTGGCCGTGAAGCCATGCGGCGGCAGCCACTTGACCAGGGCATCGGGATCGAGAAAGGCGCGATACACGCGGTCGGGCGTGGACTTCAGTACCCGGTGGAAGCGAACCGTTGTCGTTGTCATGATCATCATCCTGTTGAAAGAGGACAGCCCTCTGCCTGGACGACGATTATCAGCCATCGCAATCGACATGTCGCCCTGCGCGGACGAGATGGACGACATGGACGACATGGACGACATGGACGACAGGGTCGACTATTGCAGCGTGATGCCCGATGACTTGATGACCTTGGAATACCGTGCGTAGTCGTCGCGCAGCGCGGCGTCGAACTGCTGCGGCGTGCCACCCGAGATGCCATAGCCCTGGCTTTCGACCGACTTGCGCACATCGGGCTGCGCCAGCACCGCGGCCACGTCCCGGTTGATTTTCTCAACGATCTGCCGGGGCGTGCCCGCCGGCGCAAGAATGCCCTGCCAGCTTTCGACATCGAAGCCCGGCACGGCCACTTCGGCAATGGTCGGGACCTCCGGCATCGCGGGGGACCGGTAGGACGTCGTCACCGCCAGCGGAACCAGGCGTCCGGCCTTGATGTACTCCGTGACCGCCGCGGCCGTGATGATGGTCGCATCGACATGGCCGCCCATGACGTCGGTCGCCGCTGGCGCTCCACCTGCGTAGGGGATGTAGTTGACCTGGATGCCCAGGCGTTGCCGAACCATTTCATGGGCGATGTGCGCGATGCCGCCGCTGGTGGGCAAGGCCACGCTGACCTCACCCGGCTTCTGTCTTGCCAGCGCCACGTATTCCTGGAAGGTCTTGATCCCCAGCGACGGTTTGACGACCAGCACCTGCGGATTGACGATCGCGCGGATCACGCCCGACAAGTCGTCGAGCGTGTAGGACGGCTTGGCATACATGGCCAGGTTCAGCACCACGGCATCGCTGTGCAGCAACAGGGTGTAGCCGTCGGGCTTGGACCGTGCCACCCGCGCCGCGCCGATCGTGCCGCCCGCGCCCGTGATGTTCTCGACCAGCACCGGCTGGCCCCAATGGACCGCCAGCTTTTCGGCGATGACGCGCGCGATCTTGTCGGTGCTGCCGCCGGCAGACACCGGCACGACGAAGCGCACGGGTTTGTCCGGAAACGTGGCCGGTCCGGATTCGGCGGCCAGCGTGGCGCCGGGCAGCAGGGCCGCGGCGGCCAGGGACAGCGCCACCCGACGGCGCCGGACGGACACCGCTTCGATCGTACGTGGACGGGACATCGGGGTTCTCTTGAAGTGAATGATCAGTGGCGCAGCCGGAACGCGGCGCGCTCACTGTCGTCGAGGCGCGCAATGAGCCCCGTTTCCCAGGACAGATAGCGGCGCGCGGCTTCGCGATTGCCGTCGTGGCGGTCGTGCACAAAAAACAGGTAATCGATGCACTCGGCATCGGCCGGCTGATCGGGCGTGTCAATGACCCGCAAGCCGGCTTCGGCCCAGGCAGCAGGTTCGCCGGCCAGCCAGCGGGCGTCGTCGACCTCGGCATCACCCGCAGCCAGTGCAGCGATCCGCCCGTCGTCGGCGACGATCACGACCGGAAGGCTGTCCGTGGCAAGGGGCGCATCAATGCGCGGACGGATGGTCCAGGTCGCGCCATCGATATGCCCGGCCCGATACTTGGTGCTCGCGCGAACGTCGAACAGACGGACGCCGCCCGACGCGGCCAGCGCGGCCACCTCGTCGGCTTCCACGATGGCCAGCGGCGTGACGGCGCTCGGGGCCGTGGCTGGCGGGGCCAGGGTGACGTCTCCGGTCAACAGGTACGCGTCATGTCCCAGCTGGCGCAGCCATGCCGCGATCAAGGGCGCGCGGATGCCATCGGTATCGAGCAGGACAATCCGTGCGTTGCGGACCCCGACATATTGATCGGTACCCTGCACCAATTGCCCGCCGGGCGCATGCTGCGCGCCCGCCAGCGTACCCGCGGCGAATTCTTCCGGCGTGCGTACGTCGAGAAGGAAAGTGCTGCGCCCGCGATCATCAAGCCACGCGGACAGCGTCGCGGCATCGACCTGCCCGACGCCATGCCATGCGGCCTGGGCGGCCGCGGCTTCCCGGCGACTGGCAAGCCGCGGGTCGGCCGGATCCACCTGCGGATAGCGGCGCGAACTGCCGTGCTCGAGTTGCAGATCGTTCAGGAACCACCCCTGGGTGCCGTTTTCGAGCGCATACACAGGGTTGCGCACGCCGGCGTTGATCAGCGTTTGCGCGCCAATGATGCTGCGCGTGCGGCCTGCGCAATGGATCACGATGGGCGTGGTGTCGTCATCGACCAGCGCGTGGATGCGGTAAGGCAATTCGGCGTTCGGGCAGCAGATGGCGCCCGGAATGTTCATCTTGCGGTATTCCTCGAAGGGCCGGCCATCGAGCACCACGACGCGCTCGCCCCGTTGGAACATGGCATCGAGTTCCCTGGCCTGGATACGCGGCGTATCGTAGGCGTGCTCGGCCAGTTCCCCGAAGGTCTTGGAGGGCAGATTGACGCCCTGGAACAGTTCGTAGCCAGCCGCCTGCCACCCTTTCGCGCCATGTGTCAGCACGTGGAGATCGGTGTACCCCAGGCCTTGCAGACGCTGCGCTGCGCGCTCCGCCACCCCATCGTCATCGTCGAGAAGGACGATCCGCGCGCCCCGCCGCGGAACCAGTCGCGTGACATCGATCTCGAGCCGGCTGTAGGGTGCGGACACCACGAAGAAGGGATGGCCTTCGCCATACTGCCCGTGCTCGCGCACGTCGAGGAACGCCAGTTCATTGCCGTCCTGCAGCCACTGCCTGACGGTCTGTGCATCGATAGAAGAAATCATGGGGACGTGCCTGAGAGAGGTCAATAGGAGCGGAGAGGCTGTCCCGATTCTAGAGTCGCGCATAGTGCAGGATCTACACGCGACTGCAAACGAAGCTATTCGTCTTTGCTTATAGCCGCCGCCGCGCCAGGCCAAGCGCCGCGAGTCCGGCCAGCACCGCCAGTGCGCTACCCCCCAGGGCCCCGCCGCCACTCGACATGGGATTGCCCGCGACATTGCCCGCAGGCGCCGGGATCTGCGCGGCGGCCACGTCGGCCGTGACGAACTTGCGGTACTCGGGCAGGAACCAGCCTTCGGCGATCAGCGTATCCAGACGGGCTGCAACCTTGGCCTGATACTCGGCGGGCCCGCCCGGATACAGACGCGCAAGGGCTTCCTGGGACAGTTTGACCTCGGTGCCGACCAGCAGGCACAGGCGGTTCAGCCTGTCCTTCTCGGCTTGCGGCGCATCGGCCGCAAACCTGCCGTCGCCAAAGACGCCATAAGTCGCCGTCGGCACGTCCACATAGACATTGCGGATGCCGCCGGTGGCATTGCCGTTGGCATCGAGCGCCAGGAAAGACCCGTCGCCGAAGGTGTTGCCATCGGTCGTGATGGGCGCCGGGGCGTGGGGGGGCTTGACGCCTTTGTCGACCCACTGCACAAGATGATTCAGCGCCAGCGCGGTGAACGCGCCTGCCGGAAAGCTGGACACGGGCTTGGTGCAGGGATCCCCCAGAAAGCCGGGATTCTCGCGCGCGTTGTTGTGCGCCATCCCGGCCACTTCGTACAGCCGGAACTGGTTGTTGGGCTCGTCGCCGTCCGACCTCCGGTATTGGATTCCTTCTTCGGCCCACGTGCGCACCTCGGTCTGGGTCGGCATCTGGATGATCGGCACATCCAGGAAGGGCAGCTTGGTGTTGCCATTGGTGCTGGTCACCAGATAGCCGTCATAGACCGGACCGGTCTTGCCATCGTTCAGACGCACCGTCGGGTGCACCGCCATGAAGTTGCGCACGGTGCCCGATGACGCGGACGTCCCCATCAGCGTGACCTTGCGTACCCCGTAGCCCGGCAGCCAGCCGCCCGGCCGGCCATTGGTCTTCATGAGCGCCCCAAACTGGGCAATGATCTCGTTCGCCTGGCTTGCCAACGGGATCGCCAGCGTGGAATAGCGCGCGTCGTTGAACGCACGCATGGATGCGATATTGGCGGCCGACGTCGGGATCTCGACAAAGACATGCCCGCGGGTCAGCACCGATTCACGGGACCACTCGAAAATGAGCGCCCGGCCGCTGGGGTGCATGGCTTCGGCCACCACCACGCCGCTGAAGTCGGCAACGTTGCGCGGGCGGCGCACCAGCATGCGAGTGGCGTAGGGTTGGCCACCTGCCGTCCCGCTCACAAAGAACTCTTCCGTCACATAAGGGAAAGCGGTGACTGGCACCGCACCCTCGATGATGTTCAGCCCCTGGTACAACACGTTGGCCGCCGTTTCGGCAATCGGCCCGGTGACCGACGTGGGCGGCGCCGCCAGGGTGACCGCCTGGGCAAACGCTCCGCCGCCCGGCAATGCCGATGCGAAAAGCAGCGCGCTACAGGTAACGGTCCTGCTCAGGCCGCGTGTCCACCACCGGGCCAGTGCGTGACGGGGCCTCGCGGTCAATGCCGTGCGATCGTATGCAACCATGATGTCTCCTCCGTGGATGCTCCAGGCATCCGATTCCTGTCGGGACCCGTTCGTTGACGGGTCGTCCCAGACCACGCTCTTTTGATCAAGATCGATTATGAGCATGTTCAATATTTTGATCGAATGTAGTCCTCGTTTCTTGACTGCGTCAATCCACGTTTGTCGACCTGCGGTGCCACGCACGCCTCCCCTACAATGGACCTCCCGATCTCACGCGCCTGGAGCGTGTTCCCTTGACCGACGCCGCTGAAGCCGATTCCCTTGCACTAGGGGGCAATATCCGCAGCACCCGCATCCTGAAAGGACTCAAGCTGCGCGAGGTCGCCGATCGCGTGGGCTGTTCCGAGAGCATGCTCTCCAAGGTCGAGAACGGCAAGATCACGCCGTCGCTGCGGCTCCTCCACAAGGTCGCCACCAGCTTCGGCACGACGGTGCCCGACCTGCTGGCCGCGCGGGACGACAACCACATCGTGTCGCGCGCGGGTGAACGGCCCGCGTTGCCGATCGACGCCAAAGGCTCGCATGTGGAACGCCTGGTCGCTCCCGATGGCGATCATCTGCTCGAAGGCCATCTGCATGTGATCGCCCCCGGTGGCGGCAGCGAAGGCGTCGTCGCGCACGAAGGCGAAGAGGTGGGCTATGTCGTCGAAGGCCAGCTCGAACTGACGGTGGGCCACGAAACCTTTGTGCTCAATGCCGGCGACTCGTTTTCCTTTCGGTCCGAGATCGCGCACCATTACCGCAACGCCAGCAAGAAGCCGGCGCGAGTCGTCTGGGTCAGCACGCCCGGCCGGCGCAGCAGCGACCCATCGTCGATCGCCAGTCGCAGCCGGCGCCGCAAGCCGCGCTGAATCGCCGCGCAAGGCAGGGCGCCCACGACGCAAGCCACCCTGCCATTTACGCTTGACCCTTACGCCTGACTCTTCGCGCCTCACCCTTCCCCGCCAGGAAAAATGTAAACGCCGATTGACGTCGCGCGCGCACCGCCGCTAAATTCAAGTCGCTTGATTCTAAGTCTATCGACTTGATAACCGGGAGGCGCCCGCTTTGCCGGGCCCGCTTCGACCCGGGTCGGAGACAGTCTTTGCTTCACGGATGCCGGTCGTTCCGACGACGCGGCAGCATGTTTTCCCAGCCCGGAGAAATCGCCGTATGAACAAGCTGATCCCTGCCGTGGTGGCTGGCGTGCTCTGCGCCGCCGCCCTGTCCTCTCCCACGTTTGCGCAGACCTATCCCGACAAGCCGATCCGCGTGATCGTGCCGTATCCGCCAGGCGACCTGGCCGACATCATTGCGCGTCTCATCGGGCCGAAGGTGACCGATCAGCTCGGACAACCGGTGGTGGTGGAAAACCGTCCTGGCGCATCGGGGATGGTGGGCCTGCAAAACGCCACGCAAGCCGCGCCCGATGGCTATACGCTGGTACTCGGCCAGATGGGCAGCATGGCCGTCGCACCCATCATCAACAAGCAGCCCTTCGATGTGCGTGAGGCGTTCGTGCCGGTCGCCATGGCCTACACCAACTACCTGATGCTGGTGTCGAACCCCGACTTTCCAGCCAAGACATTGCCTGACCTGATCGCGTACTCCAAGGCCAACCCAGGCAAGGTCAGCCTGGCCACCAACGGCGAAGGCGGCTTTCCCCACCTTGCGGTCGAATTGCTCAAGCGGCAAACGGGATTCTCGTTCACGCACATTCCATATAAAGGCAGCAACCAGAGCGTGACCGATGTGATTGGCGGGCAGGTGCCGCTGACGATCAGCGGCGCATCGAGCATGAATCCGCACGTCAAGGCGGGCCGCTTGCACGGCATCGCGATCACCGCGCGCGAACGCTCGCGCATCACGCCTGACGTCCCGACATTCAAGGAGACGGTGCCCGACTATGAAGCGCTTGGCTGGTTCGGTTTCTTCGCGCCCACGGGCACGCCCGACGCAATCATCAGCAAGCTGAACATTGCGGTCAATGCCGCGCTCAAGATGCCCGACGTCGCACAAAAAGCCGCGACGCTGGAACTGGATACGTCGCCCGGCTCGCCGCAGTACTTCGGCGTGGTATGGCGGCGCGACTACGACAAGTGGGGCTCGATCATCCGGGACCTGAAGCTCGACACCCCGAAGCCCTGACGGAGACACCATGCAGCAACCCCATTCGGTTTACGAGCCTTTCGGCTGGCATCACTGGCCCGAGGATTTCTGGTTTTCCTACCAGTTCCGGCGCGGGCTTGGCGAGACGCAGGAAGGCGGCGGCGCCGTCAGCGAAGTCTTTCAGGCGGGCAGCAAAATCATTCCCGGGGACCGCGAAAGCTGGTTCAAGGAATGGACGCACATTGCCGATCGCAACGATCGTCGCGGTGACGAGGCCCTGGGCAACGGCCACCTGCGCACGGCAATGAACTGCTGGCTGCGCGCGGCCAACTACTACCGCGAAGCCGAATTCTGGCTGGACGGCCACGACCCGCGACGCCTGGCCACCTACACCCTGTGCGAGAGCGCCTCCGCCAAGGCCTTCACTCGCTTTACGCCGGCTGCCGAAGTCGTCGAGATCCCTTACGAAAACGGCACGACGCTGCCTGCCTATTTCATCCGGTCGGCCAATGGCGGCGACCGTCAGCCCGTTCTGATTTCGGTCGGCGGGCTCGACTCCTTCAAGGACGAGCTGTGGTTCATGACCGGCCGCGGCGCCGTGCAGCGCGGCATGTCGGTGCTGCTGGTGGATGGGCCTGGCCAGGGCGGTGCCTTGCGTCGTCACAAGCTGCCGACCCGCTACGACTACGAAGTGCCCATCGGCGCGTGCATCGACTGGCTCGAACGGCGTTCGGATGTCGACACGTCGCGCATAGCCGTCAGCGGATCCAGCCTGGGCGGCTATTACGCTGCGCGGGCCGCATCCATGGAACCGCGGCTGGCCGCATGCATCTCCCACGGCGCGATCTGGGACATTCACGCCCGCTGGAAGGTGCGGGACGACAGCCATGGACTGGCCGGCCACATGACGTGGGTTTTCGGTGCGAAGAATATGGCCGAAGCCACCGAGATCGCCAAGCCATTCACCCTGGACGGCGTGCTCGAGCACATGAAGTGCCCCTATCTGATCATCCACGGCGGTCATGATGTGCTTGGCGTCGAGGCGGTCCGGACGGTCTACGACTATGCGGTCAAGCATGGCGTCAAAGCCACCTTGCGCCTGACCACCGAGGAAGAAACCGGCGCCGAGCACTGCCAGCACGACAACCCGACCCTTGGCCAGGAACTGATGCTCGACTGGTTGGCGGACGTGTTTGGTATCGACCAGGCCGCGCTGGCCTTCACCCCCGGCTGACAGGAGCCAGCATGAGCCATTGGTTCGAGTACTTTCCCGACAATCACATGTGGTCGCAGGGCATGATGTTCGGCATCGAGATGGCCGCCTGGGGCGCGGCATCCATCGGCGAGATCGATCAGATCGGCCAGAAGCTGCGCGGCCATGAAGGCGACAACGAATTGTGGTGGACCGAGTGGACCGCGATGGCCAGGCGCATCGAAGGCTTCGGCGATGCCGAGGAAGCCCGGGGGCACCGGCTGACATCGGGCGCCTACTATCTGCGCGCGGCCATCTATTACTTTTGCGGCGAGCGCTTCATTGCGCCATCCGAACGCAAGTGGGACACCTATCGCAGTTGCCTGCGTTGCTTCAGCAAAGGGATCGAGCGCCGCTATCCACAGATCGAACGGCTCGACGTGCCCTATGAAGACACGACACTGCCGGCCTGGTTTCTGAAGGCCGATGTGGATGGCCCGGCGCCCACCGTCGTCATGTTCGACGGCCTGGATAACGCCAAGGAAATGAGCGTCCTGTTCGGTGGTGTCGAGATAGCGCGGCGCGGCATCCATGTGCTGGCGATCGATGGACCCGGCCAGGGCGAAGCCTTGCGGCTGCAGGGCATTCCCAGCCGGTATGACTATGAAGTGCCCGCGGGGGCCGCGTACGACCACCTGACCCGGCGCCCGGATGTCGATCCGGAACGGGTGGCCGTCATGGGGTTTTCCATGGGCGGCTATTACGCGCCGCGTGCCGCTGCCATGGATCCGCGCTTTGCGGCCTGCGTCGCGTGGGGCGGCCATTTCGACTACCACGAGTCATGGCAGCGTCGGCGCAAGATCATGGAATCGGGCGGGACCAAACTCTCTGCGCCGGGTTTCCAGTTGCCGTGGGTGCTGGGGAAGCCGGACATCGACGCGTGCATGAAGAAACTCGAGAACTACCGGCTCGACGGCATTGCGCAGAAAATGCGATGCCCCTTCTTCTGCATCCACGGTGAAGACGACAATATCGTGCAGCTCGACTTTGCCGAGCGGCTTTATGCCGCGGTCGGGTCGACCGACAAGACCCTCAAGGTCTTGCGCGCGCACGACGGGGGCAGCGAGCATTGCCAGGAAGACAACCGGCAAGTCGGCGCCAACATCGTGGCCGACTGGCTGGCCGATCACCTGTAGCGGCGCGGGCAGGGCTGCACGCGCCCTGCCAGGCGCGCCTCGCCTTCACCACGCGCTTTGCTTTGGCGCCCCGACCCGCGCCAGGATATGCGGCGCCAGGATGTCCGCCAGCACCGGCATGGCCGATGGCTTGGGATGCACGGAGTCCTTGTAGCAGTCAGGCGACCAGCGCGCGTCATCCGCAATCACTACCGGGTCCCTTACACCGACCGACCGCAACAGCTGGCGCGCGGGCTCGAAGCTGCGCGCCCGCTCGGCCGGATTGCGGCTCTCTTCTGCTGTCGCATACAACACCACGGTCGTCTTCTTGCCGAAAGCCGACATGAAGCGCTCGAGTTCCGCATGCACATCGCCCTGCGGCACCTTCAATGCGTCGGGAGGCGTGCCGCAGGGCTCGAGCCGGTAGACATACTTGTTGAAAAGGAACCATAACGACGAGGTCGGATGCGACCTTGGATGGCTGAATTCGCACGACCACGACGATGCATCGCCAAAGTCGTTGCTGCCAAGCAGGAAGACCACCTCATCGACACGGTCGACCACATCCGGATTGCGCTGCAGCCATTTCAGTTCATTGCGCAGCGACCAGCTGCCCGCCGCGATCGGCCAGACCTTGACGCCGGAGGGCGCAAGCGCCTTCTGCGTGAGCGGGCCGAGCCGTTCCTGCTGCCGGTACGGGTTTCCGCCATCGACGATGCTGTCGCCAACCAGCAGCACGTTGGGCCCGGGTCCAGGCTCGAACTCGGGCGCGCCCATGCTGCGGGAATTGAACTGCCAGTCGTTCTTGTTGAGGAAGGCGCCCTGCTGGTTTGGCTTGGGCACGTAGCCGATGTCAGCGTTGGCTTCGTACAGAGGGAAGTCGAGCAGGCCGAGTTGGCGGGTGGCAATTTCGGCCACGATCAGCAGTCCGCAGAACAGCGTTCCGCCAACCAGAACCGAGCGAAGCAAACGGGAACGAGGGCGCTGTGTCATGCGAGTCCGCCATATGGCAATGGACGTACACAGTACCGGCGATGGCCGAACGGTGCGCCGCTCGTATGATGTAGTGCGTCTACACGGAGCTGGATCGCGGTTCACGCCCGATCGGACCTAGACCGGTGGCACGCCTGCCAGGCTCAACGGCTGGGAAGTGTTGACCCGTGCGGCGTGGCGGGACGCAGGGTCATGCTGCCGATCAGCGCAGCGGTAGCAAGCAGTATCACTGCGGCGCCATAAATATCCGTGGTCGGGATCAGGCCTATCGTACCGACCAGCGCACCGGCCACCATGGCAGGCAGGCTCATCGCGAAATAGCTGAGCACATAGAAGGCAGCCATCAAGCCGGCACGCTCGTGCGGCAAGGCCATGGGCATGACGGTGCGCACGGCGCCAAGAAAGGCTGCGCCGAACCCGACGCCTGCGATGGACGTACCCGCAAAAAATGCTGCGGATGCGTTGGTGTGAACGCCGGCCAGGACGGTGGCGATGCCGACAATCAATGCCGCCGCGCCAATGTTCATGGTGCGGCGGGCTTCGGTATTACGAAAGGCCATGACCGATGCTGCACCGCAGATCGTCAGCGTAAAGACGAGCAGCCCGCCCACCACGGGCGCCTGTTCGCCCGTGACGACGCGGGCAAGCGTGGGGCCCAGGGACAGGAAGAATCCGCCCAGCGCCCAGACCGCCACATCAACCGGGGCCACCAGCATCAACGCGCGGCGCGCCTGTGCCGGCACCCGCACCTTCGGGCGCAATGACGCCAATGCGCCGGGCTGCGGCCGAACGGTCTCGGGAAGGAACAGGGTAATGACGCCCTGGATCAGCAACACGACCAGCAGCACCGCATACACCAGGTGCATGGGCGATGGCGCAAACTGCACGAGCACGCTGGAGCCCAGTGCACCAATGGCCATGCCAACAATAGGCATGACACTATTGATGAGCGCGCCCCAGATGCGGTTGACGTCCAGCAGGGCCGCACCCAGCGCGCTCATGGCGGCGCCCGTGGCCAGGCCCTGCACGACGCGCGCTGCGATCAGCATCGGCACGTCATTGGCCAGGATGAACAGGACCATGGCGACAGCCTGCAAGACCACGGAGGCCAGCACGACGGGCCGGCGTCCCACGTAGTCCGACAGCGCGCCCACGGTCAGCAAGGAAAACAGCAGGCTGAACGCATAGATGCCAAACACCACGGTCAGGGTGATGGGCGAAAAACCCCAGGCTTCGCGGTAGATGCTGTACAGCGGCGTTGGCGCGCTGGAGGCCGCCATGAAAGCGATCAGGATGCTGGCCAGCAGCACGACCGAGCCGGTCGAGCCCAGGCGAGCCCGGCTGGCGGCAGGGCCGGCCGTGGGGTTGCCCGTGGCGTGGGAGGGCGAAGGTTCGGGGGCGCGGGGTGACATGACAACCATCAAGTAAAAGCAAAAATTTTGCGTTAATGCATGGTGCATCAAAGCATCATTTAAAGCAAATAATTTGCTTTAGTGGGATACTGCACGCATTGCCGCTTCTCGGCAGGTCATTGATCGCCACCATGTCTTCCGCTACCAAAGAACGACTCCGCCCCGGCGGCCGCAGTGCGCGGGTCCAGGAATCGGTCCACGCCGCCGTGCGTGCATTGATGGCCGAACACGGCCGCGCCGCGCTGACGGTGCCGCTGATCGCCACGCATGCCGGCGTCACGCCGTCCACCATCTACCGCCGCTGGGGCGACCTGCCGGAACTGCTGGCGGACGTCGCCGTGGAACGTTTGCGGCCCGAGAGCGCGCCGATTTCCACCGGCGACCTGCGCACCGACCTGCAATTGTGGATCGACCAGTTTGTGGACGAGATGTCGTCGGGCCCGGGTCGGACCATGGTGCGCGATGTGCTCGCCGGTGGCGGCGACGGGCCGAACACCTGCTGTTCGTACACGCAGGATCAGCTGGAAATCATTCTTGAGCACGCGGCGCGCCGGGGAGATGTCCACCCGGCCATCGATGCGGTCATGGACGAGATCATCTCGCCCATCATGTACCGCATCGTTTTTCGTGGGGAGACACTGCGGGCCGCGTATGTGCACGGCCTGATCGCAGCCTGTCTGGCGCGGGTCGCGCCCTAGGCGCCGACGCCGCGCCTTATTCGACCGTGGCGCCCGATGCCTGCACGATGCCGCGCCACTTCTGGTAGTCGGACTTGAGCAGCGCCGAGAATGCGTCAGGCGTCATGGCCTGGACTTCGGCGCCCTGCGCGATCACGGCGGCCTGCATCTCGGGCGTGGCCAGCAGCTGATTGACCGCGGTATTCACGGTCGTCACTACCGACTTGGGCGTGCCCGCCGGCATGAACAGGCCATACCAGGTGCTGACGTCAACGCTCGGATAGCCCAGTTCGGCAACGGTCGCGACATCAGGCAGCGACGTGCTGCGCCTGGCGGAGGTGACCGCCAGCGGACGCAGCTTGCCCGCCTTGATCTGCGCCATGGCCGAGGCCACCGACGACACCATCAGATCCACATTGCCCGACAGCACGTCGAGCATGGCCGCGTTCGATCCCTTGTAGGGGATGTGGCGGATGTCGATCTGCGCGGCGCCCTTGAAGATCTCGCCGGCCAGATGAATGGTGGTGCCATTACCGGGCGAACCGTAGGTCACGTTGCCGGGTTCGGCCTTGGCAATGGTGACCACGTCCGCCAGGGTCTTGAAGCGGGAATTGACGCTGGTCACGATCATGATGGGCGTGAAGCCGACATGCGCGACGGCCACCAGGTCACGGGTAGGGTCGTAGCTGAGGTTCTTGTACAGCCAGGGCGCGACCACCAGGTTGTCCTTCTGGCCCATGACCATTTCATAGCCCGTTGGCGCTGCGCGGACCGCTTCGGTGATGCCGATGGTGCCGCCCGCGCCGGCGCGGTTTTCGGCCACCACGGTCCACTTCTGGACTTCCGTCAGTTTGTTCGCCACCAGTCGCGCCAGGATGTCCGTGCCGCCCCCCGGCGGGAAGGGCACGATCATGCGAATGGGCTTGGCGGGGAACGTTTGCGCCTGGGCATGCACGGCGGTCGCGCCGAACGACGCCAACGTGGCCGATGTGACAACGGCCAGACCCAGACACGAAAAAACCTTGCGAATCACAACTGTCTCCTTGTTTTCACCCGTAAGCATAAGCGGAAAGACAAGAAGATGCGTTGTCCGGAGCCGCGCCGGAACAGTGCGCGCGGCCCGCTGCCACGTCAACCCGGGCTTTTTCCGAGACCGGCCAGATCGTGCAGTTGTTGCAGCAACGCGTCGGGAATCGTCACGCCGTCGGCCGCGGCCTTCTCGCTCAGGGATCCGCGACGCGCGCCCGGCAGGCGCACGCCTTCGTCTTCCTGCATTGCGTCGACCAGGGCTTCGACACGGTCCAGGTAGGCCGACTGGCCTGCCAGCGCGCCCGGGTCGATGACCAGAAACGCATGGCCGACACGCGGCTGCTCGCCTTCGTCGGTCAGGAAGGAGTCGGCCTCGAAGCCGAAGTGGGCGCCGGTCAGCGCGCAGGCCAGCAGTTCCACGACCAGGGCCAGCATTGCGCCCTTGACGCCGCCCATGGGCAGCATGCTGCCAGCCAGTCCGGCTTTCGGATCGGTGGTGGGCTTGCCATCAGCATCGAGCGCCCAGCCCAGCGGGATCTCGCGGCCTTCCTTGGCCGCGACCATCAGTTTGCCGCGCGCCACTTCGGACAAGGACAGATCGATCAGGATGCGCGCGCCATTGCGGCGGGGAAACACCGCCGCAATGGGATTGGTGCCGAACAGCGCGCGTTTGCCGCCCCAGGCCGGCATGGCAGCGGGCGAATTGCTGAACGCCAGACCGACCATGCCTGCCTGCGCCACGGCTTCAAGGTGGTAGGCGCCCGCCCCGAAGTGATGGCTGTTGGTCACGCCCGCGAACGCGACGCCATGGTCCCGCGCACGGCGCACGGCGGTATCGACAGCCTCGGCGCATGCCGGATAGGCCAGGCCCGCGCCCGCATCGATCAGGACCGCCCCGCCCCGCTCCCGCAGCACACGGGGCTGCGCCGTGCCAACCGCGCGCCCATTGCGCAAGTGCGCCGCGTAGGCGGGCACCCGGGCCACGCCATGCGAGGCCAGACCCTGGCTGTCCGCATAGACGAGCGCCCGCGCCGTTGCGTCCGCCATCGCCCCATCGGCGCCACTGGCCGCCAGCGCGCGTTGCGCCAGGGCCAGCAGATCATCGGTCGAGATTGTTGCCATGATCAACGACCTCCTTGGGCTGACCCATCGAGCACGGCCGCGACGCGGTCCGCCACGACGCTGGACACGCGTTCATTCGCTTCCTGGGTGAGCCCCGCAATATGCGGCGTCAGGATCAGATTGGGTGCATCGGCCAGCGCACCGCCCGCCTTGACCGGTTCCTGGTCGAAGACATCGATGGCGGCGCCCCGCAACTGGCCGCTCTTCAACGCCCCCGCCAGGGCCGCCTCGTCAACAATGCCGCCGCGTGCCGTATTGATCAGTATGCTGCCCGCTTTCATGCTGGCGATCCGGGCGCTGTCGAAGAGGTTGCGGGTGTCCGGCGTCAGCGGAATGTGCAGCGTGATCACGTCGGCCGTTGCCAGCAAGGCGTCCAGTTCCAGGCGCTGCACGCCCGTGTTCTTCCAGACGCTGCTTTCCGCAGGCAGCATGGGATCGTACGCCGCCACCTGCATGCCAATGCCTTGCGCCAGTCTGGCGACCAGTTGCCCGATTCCGCCAAAGCCCACGATGCCCAGCGTGCGCTGCTCGGCCTCCAGACCATTGGAATAGGCCGTACGCGGCCAGGCGCCCGCGGCCACCTCGGCGCTGGCCGTGTAGGCGCCGCGCAGCAGCATCAGCGACGTCGCAATGACGTATTCCGCCACCGCGCGCGCATTGGCCCCGGTGGCCGGGATCACCTCGATGCCGCGGTCGCGGCAGGCGGCCACGTCGATGTTGTCCAGCCCCACCCCGAGCCGCCCCACCACCTTCAAGCGCGGCGCTGCCGCCAGCATCTCGGCATTGACCTGCGTGCGGTTGCGCACGATGACTGCCTCGGCGTCCTGCAGGGCAGACAGCAACTCGTTGCGCCTGTCCACCAGATCGGGCTCGTACCTGACATCGAAGCGGCGGGCCAGCGCATGGACTGCGGCCTCGTCCATGAACTCCGTGATGATGATCCGCATACTGTCATTCTCCTTGTTCGTTGCGTCGGTCTTGTGCGGGGGGTGCCGGGTCAGCGTGCCTCGTCAGCATGCCGCGTCGGCGGGCTGCCCTCAGCCGACCGATATTTTGGCGTCCTGGATGATCTTGCGCCAGCGCACGACTTCGCTGTCCAGGTAGGTCCGGAATTCTGCCGGTCCGCGCGGCTGCGGCGAAAAGCCCAGCTGCACCATGGCCTGCTTCATTTCCGGGCGCGACATCTGTTCGACGATCGCCTTGCCCGCCTGCTGCACAATCTGCGGCGGTGTGTTGGCGGGCGCCAGCACACCGGTGAAATTGTCCACGATCAGGCCCGGCATGCCCGCCTCGGCCACCGTCGGCACATCAGGCAGGTCCGGCGTGCGCGCCTTGGCGGTCACGGCCAGCGCGCGCAATGCGCCGCTTTTCACGTGGGGCAAGGATTCGGGATAGTTGGAAAAGATGACATCCAGGTGGCCTCCCATCAGGTCCACCAGCGATGGCGCGCCGCCCTTGTAGGGCGCATGCGTCATGGACACGCCCGTCAGGCTTTCGTACAGCGCCAGCGCCAGATGGGGCGGCGTGCCACTGCCGCTCGAACCGGCCGACAGATTGCGAGTCTTGGCCACGCGGGTCAGGTCGTCCAGGGTCTTGATGTCGCTTTTGGCGTTGACAACCACCATCATGCCGCACGACGCCAGGCCCGCGATCGGGGTCAGGTCCTTCATCAGGTCGTAGCCGGTCTTGCCTTCGAACAGCGTCACGTTGGCGACATGGGTTAGCGTGATGGCCAGCCAGGTGTAGCCATCCCCCGCCGCGCGCGCGACGTGCGAGGCGCCAATGTTGGCGCTGCCGCCGGGTCTGTTCTCGACGACCACATTCCACTTCTCGGCATCGCTCAGCGCTTTGCCCACCTGCCGCGCGGCTACGTCGGTCAGCCCGCCTGGCGGGAATGGCACGACATAGTTGATGGGCCGTTCCGGCCACGCACCGCCGGCCTGCGCCGCGAATGTCCAGGGCGAAACGGCACAGAGCCCGCCTGCCCCCAGCATGCCCAGCACGCGCCGGCGTGACGCGTCCCAACCTCCGTCCGATCGTTCGATAGTCATGATGGTGTCCTCCGTGGGTGGTTTGTGTGGACAGCACGACGCCTGCCGATGTGGCATGACGTGGATGGTCCATGTCTCCTCCACCCGGCTGCGTAGCCGGGCTTGCCGCCATCGCGGCGTCCGGCGATCTGTGCGCCGGTACGCTGCGAAGCTTGGATGCGGCAGCGAACGCCGGCCCGCAGGCCGGCGTCCGTCAGATCACGCGCTTTCGAACAGGCGCGTCAGCACGAACTCGCGATGGCCCAGGGCTTCGGCCGCGGTCCACCGGCCGTTGGCGGTGGCCAGCATGCATTCAAGCAGCTTGTCGCCCGCCTGGTCCAGATCGATCTCGCGTTGCAGCAGGCCGGACGTATCGACGTCGACGTGCTCGGACATGGTCCGTACGGTACGCGGATTCGCGCAGATCTTGATGACAGGCAGAATGGGATTGCCGATCACGTTGCCCTGCCCCGTCGGGAAAAAGTGCACGGCATAGCCCGACGCGGCGCACAGGGTCACCATCTCGGCCGCGGCCGACGACGAGTCCATGAACCACAGGCCGGACGACGTCGGCATCTCGGCCTTGTCGAGCACCCCGTCGATCTTGCACGTCTTGCCGATCTTCTGGATGTTGCCCATCGCCTTTTCTTCGATGGTGGTCAGGCCGCCCGCGATGTTGCCCTTGGTCGGCTGCGACTCGGACAGGTCGGTCGTTTTCCAGCGGTCGATCATCTTTTGATAGCGATCGAACATGAACATGAACTTTTCGCGTACGGCATCGTTCGCGCAGCGCGCGGCCACGATGTGTTCGCCGCCGGTCAGTTCCGACGTTTCGCCGAACACCAGGGTGTTGCCCAGGCCGTAAAGCTTGTCGAAGGCGTTGCCCACGGTCGGGTTCGCGCCACAGCCCGATGTCGTATCCGACTCGCCGCATTTGGTCGACACCCACAGGTCCGAGATCGGGCATTCGGTCCGCGTCAGGGCGGTCGCGTAGTGCACGTATTCCTTGGCCGTCTTGGACGCACGCATGATGGTGTCGTGGTCGCCATGCAGCTCGATGCTGAAGCCCGCGACCGGCTTGCCGGTGGTGGCGATGGCATCCACCACGCGTTTGGTCCAGCCTTCTTCGATGCCGATCACGACGACGGCCGCCACGTTGGGATTGCAGCCCGTGCCGATCAGCGTGCGGAAATGGAGTTCAAGATCTTCGCCGAACTGCAGGCGGCCATACGGATGCGGCAGGGCGAGCGTGCCCTTGATGTTGTTGGCGACGGCTTCGGCCGCGGCGTTCGAGATGTCATCGACCGGCAGCACGATGACGTGGTTGCGGACACCCACGCGACCGTTGTCGCGGCGATAGCCCTGGAAAGTGGAAGTAGAGGTAACAACGGCCATGGTCGGATCCTTGAATGTGGGACTGCGCAGCAGGGCGCGAGGCGCCTTTGACGTTGACGTGGCGACGCGCTTACCAGCGCTTGGTCTTGATGTTGTGGACGTGGGCGTGTTCGCCGGCCTTGATCGGCGCAACCACCTTGCCGATGTCGACACCATATTTGTAGATGGTGTCGCCGGTGGCCATGTCCTTGAGCGCGACCTTGTGGCCGATCGGGATGTCCTGCAGCGCCTTGACCGAGATCAGTTGGTCCTCGTCCATTACCCAGGCGCTCATGTCGGTGCCTGCGGTGATGCCCTCCACCACGGCCACGGCGACCGTGTCTTTCGAGTCGTGCAATACGGCGTGAATCATGTCTTCCTCCGGTTGCCGGTGCGATCGCGGGAAGCGCGTCGCACCTTGTTGCGTTGTCGGTGTTGCCATCTTAGGGGCCGACTTTTCCGAAGTCAACTAAATCATCTATATGATTTGAATGACTGCATGGCCGTGCATCGGCTGGCGGTACAATCGGGGCATTGCAACCACCTTATCCGTCCATGAAGAACAGCAACCTGTCGACCATGATCTCGGCCCTGCCCAGCGACGCCCAGGCGGGCGCGCCGCTTTATGCCCAGGTCAAGCAGGCCGTGCTCGACGCGCTATCGCATGGCGAGTGGAAGCAGGGCGAAGCCATCCCGCCCGAAAAGCTTCTGGCCGAGCGCTTCGGCGTATCGATCGGCACGCTGCGCAAGGCCATCGATGAACTGTCTTCCGAAAACATATTGGTGCGGCAGCAGGGTCGCGGCACCTACGTGGCGATCCACAACCGCAATCATCACTTCTTCAAGTTCTTCCGGGTGGTGGGCCAGGATGGCGTGAAGACCTATCCGGTCACCACCCTGCTCAAGTTCCGCCGGTTGCGGGCCACGGGCCCCGTGCGCGATGCGCTGCGTCTGGACGCGGGCGATCAGGTGTTCGAGTTTTCGAACCGGCTGGTGCTCAATGGCGATGTCGTCATGGTCGATACGATCACCGTCCCCGAGCCTCGCTTCAAGGGCCTGACCGAACAGATGCTGCGCGAACGTCCAAGCACCCTCTACAACTTCTACCAGGACACCTTCAACATCAATGTCATTGCGACCGACGAGCGCCTGCGTGCCTGCAGCGCCGACGAGATCCACGCGGCGTGGCTGGAGGTGGCCGTCGGCGCGCCGCTGCTCGAAGTACGCCGGCTGGCCTACTCCTTCAACCGTGAGCCGGTCGAATGGCGGGTCTCGCGGGTGAACACCGACAAGTACGAGTACCTGGGTCAGGCGCCCGGCACGCCACCGGCAAGCTGATACGCGCTCACCGCTCGACACACCCTGCTGCATCCGCCTACGTCGGGGGCCCGGTGATTCGGATATAGTCATTCGCCCCCTACTCCCCACAGGAATGCACGCGGATGGATGAACGAGCGGCAAGAGACGTGCTGGCGATCCGCGCGATCGAAACCACGGATACGGCGCATGCGGTGCTTGATGACGCCGCGTACCGCGAGGCCAGCCTGAGCGCGCGCCGCCAGCTGCAGCTGGGCGCATCGGGCGACGCGGCCGCGGTCACGCCCGACGCCTTCCTTGCCCGGCGCGCCGATCTGCTGCTGACCGATCTCGCCACACACACGCCAGGACTTGCGGCATGGCGCCAGCCGCTGCGATGGCCGACGCTGCTGGTCGTCGTGCTGCCCGTGATCGCGTTGATATCGGGCATGCTGACCGAACGTATCGCGAACCCGCACCGGATGGACCTGCTGTCCTTGCCGCTGCTCGGCATCGTGGGCTGGAACGTGCTGGTGTATGTCGGCATGCTGGTGATGGCGGTGCTTCCTTCCGCGTCGGCACGACTGCCGCAATGGCAGCTGCCGGCATGGTTGTCGGGCGCGACGCGGCGTCTGCATGGCCGTCCCACGCCTGCCGTGGCCAAGGCAATCGCTGCCTTTCAACACGATTGGCAGGTCCGCGCAGCGCCGCTGACGGCGGCCCGCTGGCGCAGGGCGTTGCACTTGGCCGCCGCGGCGCTGGCCGCTGGCGTCATTGCGTCGCTGTACCTGCGGGGGTTGACGGTCGAATACCGCGTCGGCTGGGAAAGCACGTTCATGGATGCGCCCGGGGTGCATCGTCTCCTGGCTATCGTGTTTTCGCCAGTGACTGCGCTGTTTCCTGCGCTGAACTGGCTGCCTACCGATATCGCGGCGCTGCGCTTTTCGGACAGCGGCGGCACGGCCAATGGCGCGCCCTGGATCCATCGGTACGCCCTGTTGTTCCTGCTGTTGATCGTGGTGCCGCGCATTGTCATGGCAGCGTATGCGCACTGGCGCGCGGCCCGCTTGCAGGCCCACTTTCCCGTGCCCTACGACGAGCCCTATTTCCGTCGCCTGCTGGGCGCGCTCGGTTCGCAAGCCTTGGTGTTGCGAGTCATCCCCTACAGTTTTGCGGTCGACGAGCACCGCGATGCTGGCCTCAAAGCCTTTGCGCGCACGCTGCTCGGTGACACGGCGCAGATGACGCTGCGGCCTGCTGCGGCCTATGGCGATACGCCCGAGGCGGCGCTGACCGGGACCGATGTTACGCACGACACCGCAACCACGACCCTGGTGCTGTTCAACCTGTCGGCCACGCCGGAGATCGACACGCACGGCGCGTTCGTCGATCACCTGTTGCGGGCCTTGCCCGGCAAGGTCGCCGTGGCCGTGGACACGTCCGCCTATGCGCAGCGCCTGGGCGGAGCGGGCGATGCCGCCGCCCGCCTGTCGCAGCGCCGCCAGCTGTGGCAGGACTTTGCGAACCTGCACAAGGTTCACCTTCATGTGATCGATCTGCTTGCCGGAGAACGGCCATGAATACAGCGCCCATTCGCCTGCAGCTGTGCCTGGTGTCACACACCAATGCAGGCAAGACCACCTTGGCCCGGACCCTGCTGCTGCGCGATGTAGGTGAGGTGCGAGACGCCGCCCACGTGACCGAAACCGCCGACGCCCATACCCTGCTCACGTCGCCCGAAGGTGACGAGTTGACCTTGTGGGACACGCCCGGCTTTGGCGATTCGGTGCGCCTGGCCAAACGATTGAGCCAGTCTGGCAATCCGGTCGGCTGGTTCCTGAGTGAAGTGTGGGACCGCATGCGCGACCGGCCCTTCTACCTGAGCCAGCGCGCACTGCAGGCCGCGCGCGACCATGCAGACGTGGTGCTCTATCTGGTCAACGCATCCGAAGACCCGCAAGACGCCGGCTACGTCGTACCGGAAATGCAATTGCTGCAGTGGCTGGGCAAGCCGGTCGTTGTGCTTCTCAACCAGATGGGGCCGCCTGCGCCCGCCAATGCCGAACAAGCGGATATCCGCAAATGGTCGCAGGCTCTGAGGACGTCTACGGTGGTTCGCGCGGTGCTGCCCATGGACGCCTTTGCGCGATGCTGGGTGCACGAGGGCGTGCTGTTCGAAAGCCTGGTGGACCTGGCGCCTGCCGACAAGCGCGACGGCGCGCAGCGGTTGGTTGCGACCTGGGAAGCGCGCAACACCGACCGCTTCGATGCGTCAATGCGCGCCTTGGCGGACCTGCTGGCCGCCGCCGCGCGCGAAAAGCAACCGATGGCCGACAGCGCGCCGACATGGAAGAAGGCGCTGCATGCCGTCACCCCCGGCAAACGAGTGGCCCATCCAGCGCAGGACGACGCCCTGCGCGCCCTCGTCGAACGCGTGGCGGGCGTCGAATCACAGACCACCCTGAAGCTGCTGGCCCTGCATGGCCTGGACGGCAAGGTGGCGGCGCGCGTGAACGAGCGCCTGAGCGAACATGTCAACGTCCGCACCCCGGTCGGCGTGAAGCAGGCCGGTCTGGTGGGCGCGATTCTGTCGGGCGCGGCCACAGGCGCGTCGGCCGATGTCCTGAGTGGCGGCCTGACCCTGGGCAGCGGCATGGTGGTCGGCGCCGTGGTGGGCGCGGCCACCTTTGCCGGTGCGGCCTGGGGCGTCAACAAGGCCAGCGGCGCGGATCGCGCCACCGTGCGACTGAGCCATGCCTACCTGCAGGCCCTGGCCGAAGCCGGCCTGCTACGCTATCTGGCGATCACGCACTTCGGCCGTGGACGGGGCAACTTCGTCGAAGGAGAGGCTCCGCCCTTCTGGCGCGACGACGTCGCACGCGTCGTGGGCGAGCGGGCCGACCCGTTGCAGGAAGCGTGGACCGCAGCGCGCAATGCACCGGACGACAACGCCCCCGTCGCAACGCTTGCCCGATTGCTTGCCGATGCGATGGCCCATTTGCTCGAACAACTGTACCCAGAAGCGGAAAAGCTGAAATTGCGCCACATCGAGGATGAGGCCAGGGAGCAGGACGTCAGTGGGTCGGGAGTAGGACGCGACTAGGACGGTTGAGGAACTCAACGCTGGGACGCGACTAGGACGAGGGTAGGACGACGCTGGGACCGGGGTGGGACGCGTGCCGTCATCTGATGCCGTCGCATTCATCCCGAATAGCACCGCCGCCCTAGGGTTCGCACTGATATGTCGGCCGCGCGGCATCGGGTTGAATCCTTTAAGGTTCAACTACGCGCGACGCTTGCCGTCGCGGCCGTACGTTGGCATCCATTTATCCCCATTACCTTGACCGGCGCCCCGGGCGCCAGGGAATTCTCAACTCATGTCGCTGACAGTCAAACCAGGCGTCACCGCCCTTCTCGCCGCCGCCATTCTCGGCATCAGTGCCAGCGGCGCCGCAGTGGCTCAGGCCTATCCGAACAAACCCATCCGCCTGATCGTTCCCTTTGCGGCGGGCGGCACCACCGACATCGTCGCGCGTATCGTGGCCAACGGCCTGTCGCAGGAACTCGGCCAGACCGTCGTCGTGGAAAACCGCGGCGGTGGCGGCGGCGCGATCGGCGCCGATGCGCTGGTACGCTCGCCCAACGACGGCTACACCCTAGGCATCGCCACCGTCAGCACCATGGCCACCAACCCGGCCACCAACGCCAAGACGCCCTATGACCCGATCAAGGACTTCACGCCCATCACCAACCTGGTCAACGTGCCCAACGTGCTGACCGTGAACCTGCAGGTCCCGGCCAAGAACATGAAGGAGTTCATCGCCCTTCTGAAGAAAGAACCCGGCAAATACAGCTATGCGTCTGCCGGAACGGGCTCGATCTCGCACCTGGACGGGGAACTCTTCAAGTCGGTCACCAAGACCAACATGGTCCACGTTCCATACCGCGGATCAGGTCCCGCCCTGAACGACACCCTGGCCGGCCAGGTCAACGCCCAGTTCGACAACCTGCCATCCACCATGCCGCACGTGGTCGCCGGCAAGCTGCGCGCCCTGGCCATCGCGTCGCCCCAACGCCTGCCTGCCCTGCCGGACGTCCCGACCTTTGCCGAAGAAGGCCTGCCCGAAGTGAACAACGTCGCCTGGTACGGCATCGTCGCCCCAGCCGGCACACCCGCTGCGGTGGTCAAGCGGATCCAGGAAGCCTCGGTCAAGGCATTGAAGATGCCCGCCGTGCGCGACCGCCTGCTCGAAAGCGGCTCGCTGATCGACGGCAACACGCCCGAGCAGTTCGGCGCCCAGATCGCCAAGGAACTGGCACTGCGCAAACGCATTGCCAAGGAACAGAACATCGTCCTGATCGAATAAGACGTGCCTGCTTTTTAAGCAACGCTGGGCGAAACGCAGCAATTTTGCCGGTCGACTTTACAAGCGCCTAAAAACTTTGCTATAGTTTCGTTCTCGGGTTGTTAGCTCAGTTGGTAGAGCAGCGGACTCTTAATCCGTAGGTCGAGTGTTCGAGCCACTCACAGCCCACCAGAACTGCCGGTGTAAGAAGCCGGAAAAAAGCCGCATCAATGCAAGTTGATGCGGCTTTTTTGCGCTTGTGGGTTCATCTTCGAACTCGCGCACGACGTCGCCTCCCCGCCAGCAATTCGCGTTCAGCACGAACCCGTTCGCGATCTGGCCGTCCTACCGCGTGGACGTCGCCGAGGATGCATCGGCCAAGGTCGTGCTGTCGGCGAAGGGCGTGATCTAGGCGAAGGGCGTGATCTAGGCGACTCGGTGCGCCTTGAGATTGATTTTCGCTGAACCGACCAGATCGTTAGCTCACGGCTCCAGGCGCAATGATTTGGCAGCGTACGCTTCGGGCGTGCAGTAAAACGATAGCTGGCATTCCATATCCGGACTATAGGAAACGATGCGATGCCATTGCCTGGGTGCGATGAGGGGCGGCGGTTCGGACGGCGTGAAGGTACGCGGCTCGATCTCCAGGCCCTCCGCAGTCATGAACGTAAAAACCAGACTTCCGTTAAGCACCTTGAGTTGCGCCCAAGTGCCTTCCTGTGTGTTATGCATGCGTTGAAACGCGCTTGGCAACGTTTCCGCGTTCCAAACCGGCATCGTCTTGTAGCGGACCAAATCATCCATACACGTCCTTTAGATAGTTGATGGCTGGCGCTGTTTGGCGTGGCCATTCCGAGCGCCCTCTCGTTTGAACGCTGAATTTCGGTTTGCTTCAGCTGAAATCACTTTCAACGTATGCCGCCTTGCTTCAGCTAAGTCGCTGCAAGGTTCTTGCAGTTCTGGGGCAACTCGCGCTTGACGCGATCGCATGTCTTTCTGAAGGTCATGGGCTTTAGCCGAGCCTCCCCTGAGCAACAGCAACTCCATCACTTCTCGGCCCGCGCGCCACATGGGCCTTCAAGCGCGGGTAAACGCGCAACGCATTGCCTCCTAGCACCTTTGAACGAGCGGGTGGCGGCAGCCAGTCGACAGCGTCGATATACCTTTTCGTGTCGTCGTAGTGAAATCCGGTGCGAGGGTCTATACCCTTTACTGCCCCGACGATCTCCGATGCGAACAGCACGTTGTCTTCGGGTACGACTTGAAGCAGCAACTCGATGCCAGGCTGGTGATAGACGCAGGTATCGAAGAAAACATTGTTCATTAACGTTTCCAGCGGGGGGCGCCCCATGTCCTGCGCCAACCCGCGATAACGTCCCCAGTGATAAGGCACGGCGCCGCCCCCGTGCGGGATCACGAACCTCAGTGTCGGAAAGTCCTGGAACAACGCGGAGTCGAGGAACTGCATGAACGCTGTCGTGTCGCCATTGATGTAATGCGCGCCCGTGAAATGAAAGTTGGGGTTGCATGAACAGCTGGTGTGGATCATGGCGGGGACGTCGAGTTCGACGAGCTTTTCGTATAGCGGATACCAGTATCGGTCGGTCAGCGGCGGATCGGTCCAATAGCCGTCGGTTGGATCCGGGTTGATGTTGCAGCCAACGAAGCCGAGTTCCTTTACGCAGCGCACCAGCTCCGGGATGCAATTGGCTGGCGGGACACCCGGCGATTGCGGCAGCTGGCAGACACCCGCGAACCTGCTCGGATACAACGACACCGCGCGGTGAACGAGGTCGTTGCAATGTCGCGTCCACGCCTCGCTTATCCGGGCATCGCCAACGTGGTGGGCCATCCCCCCGGCCCTGGGCGAAAACAGCGTTAGATCGACGCCGCGTTCTGCCTGGATCCGCAACTGATGCTTTTCGAGCGACTCGCGTATCTCGTCGTCGCTGACAACCACGCCGGGATCAGCGGGAAGCCGTGCAGCCGAGCCATCCAACTGGAGCGCGCGCGAGACCGTCAGCGATTCGCGCTGCCATGCCCGAAACGCAGCTAAGGCTTTGGGAGCAGTGGTGTAATGCCCGTGGCAATCGATGATCATGTCGTACCTTGAAATGTGAGCTTCGGCACGCCAGGTCATGCGGGCGTGGCCGAAGAGGAAATCAGTCCGTGCTGACGCCGGCTTTCTTGATCACGTCGGCCCACTTGGCAACCTGCTGCCTGAAGAACGTATCGAACTCCTGCGGCGAACCCCCGCCGATGGTCACGGCCATCTGCTTCAGCTTTTCCTGGACGCCCCTGTCCTTCAACGCCGTGTTGATCTGTGCATTGAGCGCATTGACTGCCGCATCGGGCGTTTTTTTGGGAACAGCAAAACCCCACCAGACCTTGGCTTCAAGCTCGGGATGTCCTAGCTCCTTGGCAGTCGGCACATCCGGCAGTTGCGGCAAGCGCGCGTCACTGTCCACCATCAAGGCGCGCAACTTGCCGGCCTCGACCTGCGGAACTGCCTCCAGCGGATTGAGCAGCATGAAAGACACTCGTCCGGTGACCAGGTCGAGTTTGGCTGGCGCGCCCCCTTTGTAAGGAACGTGAACCATGTTGGCGCCACTGGTCAGGCGCAGCAGTTCGGAAGCCAGGTGCGGCGCGCTGCCGCTTCCGGAACTGGCGAACGAGATGCTGCCCGGTTTGTCCTTGGCAGCTTTGATCAGGCCATCCAGTGTCTTGTGAGGCGAGTCGGCCGCGACCACCAGGATCAACGGCGCGTATCCCACATAGGCAACCGGTCGTAAATCCGTCAGTTCGTTGAACGTTCGCTTCGGATAGATGGCGGGATTAGTGGCAAGCCCGTTTGCAGCAAGCAAGACGGTGTAGCCGTCGGGAGCGGACCTGACGACTGCCTCCGTTCCAATGTTGCCATTGGCACCCCCCTTGTTTTCCACGATCACGGACTGACCAGTCTGCGCACTGATGCTTTCCGCGAATATTCGACCCAGTGTGTCCACGGCGCCGCCGGCGGGGAACGGTACGACCAGCGTTATGGGCTTGTCGGGGTATGCAGCCGCATTGGATAGCATGGGCACAAAGGCCAAGGCCGCAGTGCCTGCAAGAATCCCCAATCGTCGACCTATGCTTTTCTTCATGGAAGTGTCTCCTCTCGTTCTATTTTTTGCATCGTCACGGCAGCCACATGTACGCCATGCGATAACGGAGAGCTTAGACCTTGCGCCGACGCACAAGAACTGACATTGCTGCCTAGCTGCTATTCCCACAAATCATAGGTTGGCACTTCGGGCGAAGGGGTGTGCAACAGGCTCGATTTCTAAGACAGGCACCGTACGATGCTCGCGTTTAGGTAGTGACAACTGCTCGACTAACAGGCCAGTTGTTTGCTTCACCAGGGTGGTCGTCGGGCGCTCGGACGATGTCGCGATCGCCAGAATGCTGGTCATCTCGGGAGCAACAATTCGCTGAACGCGGAGGTTTTCCTGAGCGGCACTGATAGCGACGGCGTGACGAGTGACAACCGCGTACCCCTCGTCCTGAGCGACAAGGTTCACGATGGTCGCGACCGCATCGATTTCAAGGGCGATATGAGGTTTCAGCCGCAAGCCAGCTAGGCGTGTCTCGACCATCATGCGCAGGGGGTGTGGCCGACAGGGCATGATCAGCGGCCGCTCGGCAACCTGCATGAGGGAAATGTCCTCACCCTGCGCGGGGTCCGACGGACGCTTGTGGCTCAACAAAAGCAGGTCGTCTTCGCGGATGGGGAACAGGTCCAGATGTGGGGAATGCACTGGGTCGTGCAGCAACGCAATATCGAGCCGGCCGGACAACAGCCATTCTTGCAGATGGATGGTCAGCCCCTCGGTGATGCACAGGTGCGCGCGAGGAAAGCGCCGCCGAAACTCCTTCACCAGAGCGACGCTCGAGGTCCTGCCGACTGCATAGGGAAAGCCGATGATTACTCGCCCAAGTGGCGTGCCGCGCGCATCCTCGACGTCGTGCCGGGCGTTGATGACCTGCATCTGGATGGTTCGTCCGTGGGCAAGCAATCGCTTCCCTGCTTCAGTCAAGCTCACACCGCGACCATTACGGAGGAACAGGTTCTGACGAAGCGTCACTTCCAGGCGTCTTATCTGCCGGCTGAGAGCGGGCTGGCCAACCCCCAGGACAGCGCTCGCTTGGGTGAAGCTGCCAAGCTCGGCTACCGAGATGAAGTATTCAAGTTGCCTCAGATCCATGTCATGCCCCCCTATGGGATATCGAGCCAAGTGGGTGGCGACGGAGCACTCGCCCTGAATTTGCGCTGCGTTTCAGAGTGGCCATGAACGAGCGCAAACCCTCATGCGGCGCAATTCATATAGATGATACAGTTGACTCGCTGGTCACAGAATCATACGCCCGACCGTGGCTGTCCGATCGAATCTCCGATCGAGCTCGCATAAGGCGACACCGCGGAGACAATATGAAAAACGGGTGGACTAGCCTCTTGCTTTGCTCGGTATTGATGTGCGCATCCAATGCAGCCCAGGCGCAGGTGTCCTCGTGGCCAATGCGCCCTATCCGGCTCGTCGTCCCATTCACTCCTGGCGGCAGCTCTGACATCCTGGGTCGAGCAGTCGCCCAGAAACTCAGTGAATCACTTGGTCAGCCAGTGGTCATCGAGAACGTTGCAGGTGCTGGAGGTGCGATAGGCACCGACAAGGTCGCGAAGTCGAAGGCGGACGGATACACGCTTCTGATGGGACACATTGGCACGCATGCGGTAAACCCGTTGATCATGCCCAAACTTCCCTACGACCCCGTCAATGACTTCGCCGCCGTGGCTTGGGTCGCCAACGTGCCGAACGTCCTTGTGGTCCATCCGTCTGTGCCCGCGCAAACCCTCAAGGAGCTTATCGACTATGCCCGCTCCAGACCTGGACAACTCAATTACGGCACAGGAGGGAACGGGAGCGCTGCGCACTTGGCAACCGAATATTTGAAGATGGTGAGCAAGACATTCATTGTTCACGTGCCCTATCGGGGTGCCGCTCCCGTGATGACAGATCTGGTCGCCGGGCAGATTCAGATGGCGTTCCCAGGCGTCCCGGTGTCGAACTCGTTTGTCCGTTCAGGTCAGGTCCGTCCCATCGCCGTTTCGAGCAGCAAAAGGCTCCCCGTCCTTCCCAATGTTCCCACCGTCGCCGAGAGTGGGTTTCCTGGTTTCGAAGCAGACCAGTGGTACGGGATCATGGCACCCGCAGGTACGCCTGTCGATGTAGTGAACTTGCTCAATCAGCATATCAATCGAGCGCTAGCTGCGCCCGATCTGCGCGAGCGTTTTGATAGTGAAGGTGCTGTCGCCATGCCCACTACGCCCGAGGCGTTCGCTGGTCACATTACCAACGCGCTCCAGCGTTGGCGGCCAGTGGTCGAGGCGGGGAACATGCGACAGCAGTAATTGCAGGCGACCAGCGGCCCTTCCCTTCTTCAATCGAGGCAGTGACGACACGCTCGTCTACGACGGCGACGCGCTCGCCTTTCTCGTCAAGGCCTATGGACCCCAGAGCCTCCTGATCGGAACTGACTACCCCTTTTCTGTCATGGAGAAGGATCCAATAGGTGCGTTGGCCGCAGGCGTTCCACCCGGCGCGCACTTCGACGCGATCGCTACCGCCAACGCTTGCCGTTTTCTTGCACTCGATTAACGCCCTGCCGACGGTCGTCGGCCACCAATGACAAGACGGCGATGAACCAACTGCGAGAAATCGATGCAGAAACGCAGCATCCGCCTCTCGCCCCGCTCTCAATCCGCCTTGCGAATTCTGGCCGCCCTTGCCTCGCTAATGCGAGCCTGAATGCCAGCTGCCTGGTGATTCGCGCCGATGTCGCTCACGCCAGACGCTGAAGCACGCGGCGGGCTGCCATTGGCTTGCACGATGCCTTCGATGCGGCGATCTCGTTGCCCTCCCTGACCAAGCATTGGTGGAGCCGTGCGCTGTGGGCTAGCGTTGCTCGCGGTTTGCGGAAGCAAGCTGGACACCCGCGAAGCGGGAACGGCCAAGATGCGATCCTTGTACTTAATCAACGCACGTCCATCCACTGTCTGCTTGCCGGTGAACCCTCGGTAAATCTCTTGCGAGGTGAGCGGTCGTTCTACCCTCGAGAGGCCGTTCGAGCCGACCGGTGCCGTCGGCTGGCTAACGCCGCGCTGCTGCATCTGCCGCCGCTGCTGCGCTGTCGCTTGTTGCTGCATCATTTGACGCTGTTGTGCTTGCTGCTGTTGTTGCATTTGCTGCCGCTGCTGTTGCTGCATTTGTTGACGCTGCTGCGCTTGCATCTGCTGGCGCTGTTGATCCTGCATCTGCTGTCGTTGCTGTGCTTGCTGTTGTTGGCGTTGCATCTCATATTGGCGCTGCTGCTGCTGTTGTTGCTGCTGTTGTTGCTGTTGTTGCTGGCGCTGCCAATTGGACTGTGCTTGCGACGTCTCCGATCGCATCATCCCCAGAACGAGTATCCCCACGCTACCCAGAAAAACTGCCTGTGTTAGCTTGATTTTGCGCATCTCGTTCTCCTTCGCTCATCGGCGAGTCGGAATTAGAAACCTGATCGACAACTCTGGAACTGCGGAACGTTGCGGTCTATGGTCATGATCGCGACCGCGGCAGACTTGAAGTCCTTGGCGAGCAAGTTGCGATTTGCTTGCGAAACACGAGCTTTACCGAGCCCTCCGCCAAAACAAAGACAGAAGTCGCGAGGCCCGTACTTGCTTTGCGGCGGATCGCGCATGCAAGCGTTCATAAGGGCCCCCTCCGGGGGCAAAGGTGCCTGCTCGTTTCCGACAAAAGCACGCAAGTTCTTCGAGAACTGTTCTAGACCAGGGGTATGGCAAGAATGCCTTTGGAAAAGCGCTTCGGTGTCCTTCATCGCAACGTCAAAGGCGTCTTCGTTGAGCACATCTCCAGCGGAAGCATGCGCCGCAGCGAATGCACCTGGATCTTTCATCGCTTGGGATAGTGCGGCCATCGCGCCCAAAAGGCTGGCGCCAACGGTAGCTTGACCGAGACCGAAATGATCAGCGCCAGACTGGGCTTTCAGCCTCTCAACGTCTTGCTGGGTGAAATGCCCTTCGCACACTGCCCTGATGTTATCGGCGATATTGACCAAGTAATCTTTGACCCACAGCTCATCGAAAACGATGGCGTCTAGTTTTTTGCTTTGGATGTTTTCCACGATGTTCGGCATCGCGTAGGGCTTAAGTGCGACCAGGCTGGGCAAAACCGACGATGTATTCGCATCGCTTGCCTCGGCCTTCGCGAACGCATCAGTCATATCAGCGAAGTCACTCAATACCCTGGCCGCTGGTGTGAACCCCGAAGCCACAGCCTTTTCGTAGAGACTATGCGCGAGCACGGGATCAACTTCAATTCCTTGGACGCCGGTAAGGTGCAGGTCTGCAAGGGTCGCTAGTGCCGCACCATGCCCCATTTCGCTTGCGGCGATGAGTTCATCGATCGCTGGCTCGAATTTTCCAGACTTGAGGTAGGCCCGCGCCAGCTGGAAGCGAAGGCGAGGAGCCAGAGGGTCTTCAAGCACCGCCCGCTGACAGGCGTTGGCGCTCGCCGCAGCGTCCAGTTGGGCGTCAGTAACGCCCTGGGTAAACGCTTCTGGATCGTCAGGGTGCGCAGCAAGCCTGTCGCAGGCTTGGATCCCCTGTAGGGTTCCGATGGGCTTCGAGCCCTGGCGTGGCACAGAGGCGGCCGGCGCCTGTGCCAGGGAGGTTGCGGGAACGCTTGACGGGGTACCTGCCGGACGACGCACAGTCGCCAAGGCAGCAATGCGTGCGCGATGGGCTTCGACTAAGCACATCGCGGTCTGACACCGATTACGCTGTCGGATCCAGGCGCGCTGATCCGCGCGCAGTTGGTCCGCATCGCCTGTAGCTATAGCCGCTCTGTACGCATCGGCCATCTGCGCATCTAGTGCTGACAGTTCAGGAGAGAGGCAAATGGTCTTCTCAGTGACCGTTCTCGCCTGCGCGCAATCGAAGCTTGCAGCAAACGACGGCTCGCCAGGCCATACAAAGTGAAGAAGTAGCGCAAGCACCATGCTTTGGACCGAGTTCTTCATCGTCTGCCTCCAACCGCGCTGCTTTGGTGTCGATCGCGGGGCGCGTCCACTGCGGCGGCTATGAAGCGGAGCGCGACGATCCCCGTCGCGAACTCACGCCACTTTAAATTGCCGCCGAATTGCGATTAATACGCTTTCACAGAAAGGCGTCAATCATCCGTTCGAATCACCCCGCATCTGGCGTCGAGCACTGACTTGACGCGGACTTACGCCGTCAAAACAATGAACATGCAGACTATTGCTGAGTCTGTCGAGTCCGACGATTTGATTGCGTTTCTCAGGTCGTTGAACGTCGACTATGCGCAAGGTTTCGCATTGCACAGGCCCGCGCCGATCTAGGAACGCCCTGTACTGGAAAAGCCCTCGGGCGGGGCCGGGTTACCAAACCAGGCGCCTTGGGCTTCTTTTCAGGTGTGTTATGGGAGCGTTTTTGAGCAGGTCAAACGATGCCTGGCCAGTACCGTATTTCGCCAACGCGATCGAGACGGATGCAGGGATGCGAGCTCGCCCTTTGACGGCGGGCGCGTAACCCGAAGCGGTCGCAGATAGCCGGACAGGCATCCCGCTCCGCGTAACTACCCATATTGACAATTCTCACCAACGGCGAGCCTAATATAAACATAGCTAGCTATGCAATTAGGAGCCGACATGTCAGCTTTTCGTCCACGTATCGTTGCCCTGGGTGGCACGTCCCGTCCGGGTTCGTCGACCGAACGGGCCCTGCGTCATGCACTGCGGCTCTGCGAGATGCGAGGCGCCGATAGTGTCCTCCTGGCTGGCGACGATCTCGTCTTACCCATGTATGCGCCGCACGAGGCGTCGCGGTCGCCGAAGGCACACAGGATGGTCGCCGAGCTGCGGTTGGCCGATGCCGTCCTGATCGCGTCACCGGGGTACCACGGCAGCATGTCGGGCCTTGTCAAAAATGCGCTCGACTACACCGAGGACATGCGGGGCGACACGCGCGCCTATCTGTCGGGCCGCGCCGTCGGGTGCATCGTGACGGCGGCGGGCTGGCAGGCTGCTGTCACCACGCTTGGCGCCTTGCGCGACACCGTCCACGCCCTTCGTGGCTGGCCCACGCCGCTCGGCGTGTGTATTGGCGGCGACCCGGCGTTTGCCGAAGACGGGACATGCGTCGATGCGCGCGTCGATGCGCAGATGCAACTCCTCTGTGACGACCTCATGAGCTTCGCTCACCGCTTTCGTCAAGATGCGGCACGCGACGCGCAGCGCGCGGCCGCCTGACATCACATTTCCTCTGCGTTCCCAGGAGACACCCCCATGAATGCAATCAAGCCATCCGTTGAAGATGTGCATGGCACCGCGCTGAACGTCGTCAGGCACGGCGACGGCCCTCCTTTGCTATTCCTTCATGGCGCAGGCGGCCTGAAGGAGGCCGAGCCCCTGCTGCAAGAACTGGCGCAGCACTTCACTTGCATTGCTCCCGAACACCCAGGATTCGGTGGCAGCGTGCGCCCCGACTGGCTGGACCGTGTGTCGGATCTCGCCAACTTCTATCTGGACTTCATCGATCAGTCCGGGCTTGTCAGGCCCCACGTCGTGGGCCACGACCTGGGGGGTTGGATCGGCGCGGACATGGCGGTGCGCAGCGGCACGTCCTTGGCAACGCTGAGCCTTATCGCGTCCCAGGGAATCTACGTACCGGACGTCGAGACGGTCGATGTGTTCCTGCGGTCCGATGAGCAGTTGCTGCGGGACACCTACTTCGATGCAGCGATCGTCGACAGACTTCTTGCCCAGGAACGTGTGAGCGAAGAACTGGACATCGCGATTCAGGACAAAGAGATGACTGCACGCCTGACCTGGCAGCCCCGGGGTCACGATCCCTTCCTGCAGAAATGGCTGCACCGTATCAAGGTGCCGACGCTCGTGGTCTGGGGCCAGGACGACAAGGTGCTGCCAGTGGCGTATGGCAGGGCGTGGGAGGCCAGCGTCAAAGATGCGCAGCTGGTCGTCATTCCTCGTTGCGGACATGCGCCGCACGTCGAACAGACTGGCGCCACGATAGGCGCGCTGACCCGATTCACGAATGCCTCCGGGAGTGCCGCATGAAATTCTTCAACTTTCATCTGATGCCTTACCGCCACGCCGATCTCGATGCCGTGGAGCAAAACGGCGGCGCCTGGGTCACCTACTCGAATCGGCACTACGATCCGGTGTTGGGCGCCGATCTGTATCACGAGTATCTTGATCAGATGGAGTATGCCGAGCAGCTGGGCTTCGATGGCGTCTGCCTGAACGAGCACCACCAGACTGCTTACGGCATGATGCCGATTCCCGGTGTGCTGGCCGGTGCCCTGGCCCGAAGCATCAAGAAGGCGCAGATCGCCATTTTGGGACGGGCGCTTCCGCTGCTCAGCAATCCGCTGATGGTGGCCGAGGAATTCGCGATGCTGGACAACCTGACGCGCGGGCGCTTCATCGCGGGGTTCGTGCGCGGAATTGGCGCCGAATACCATGCCATGGGCATCAATCCGGCAGAGTCGCAGGAACGGTTCGCCGAGGCGCACGACATGATCGTCAAGGCCTGGAGCGAACCCGGTCCCTTCTCCTATCACGGGAAGCACTATCAATTCCAGTATGTGAATCCGTGGCCACGTCCGTACCGTCAACCGGGTCCGCCCATCTGGGTGCCGTCGCAAGGATCGAGCAGCACCATCAAGTGGGCAGCGGGGCTGCGCTACACCTACTGCCAGACCTTGAGCCCGATTGCGACCGTCAAGAAGTTCTTCGACATGTATCGCGAGGAGGCGCTCAAAGCGGGTTACGAAGCGACTGCCGAACAACTTGCCTGGTCCAACTGCATCTATGTAGGCGACACCGACGAGAAAGCGATGCGCGAGGCGCGTCCGCATCTGGAAGCGCTCATGACTCGCCTTTTGAAGATGCCGATCGAAATGCTGCTGCCTCCCGGGTACACCAACATGGAGGCGATGAAGCGCATCAAGATGACGCGGGCCAATGCATCGGGCAAGGTCCAGTCGGTGGACGATCTTGTTAAAGCGGGTGTGGTGATCGTGGGCGGACCCGAAACGGTGCGTCAACGGCTGGCCGAGTACGAAGCCATGGCGGGCTTTGGAACGTCACTGACGAAGACGCAATTCGGAACCTTGCCGGACGACATGACCCGGGCGAACATGCAGGCCATTTCCGAGGAAATACTGCCTCACTTCCAGAAACGCTAAACGACATAGGCGCCAGAGCGCATTGCAATGCGCCACGCCTGCCAATCCAATCGTGGAGGAGATACCCATGATGTTCAGGTCTTTACGTTGCCTTGTTGCCGGGATCCTGGTGGCCGCCCCATCGCTTTGTGCGCTGGCCGCCGATGCGGCGCACTATCCAGCGCATCCCGTGCGTATGGCCCTGCCCTTTCCCCCAGGCGGATCGGCCGACTCGATCTCGCGGGCGTTGGCGGAACGTTTGCAGTCCCGCTTCGGTCAGCCATTCCTGATCGAAAACCGGCCAGGCGCCGCCGGTAACGTCGCGACGCGGTATGTGGTCAAGGCCCAGGCCGACGGTTATTTCTTGTTGGTCGGCGTCACGGGGGCGATGACTATCAACCCGACCCTTTACGGGAATCTCGATTACGACCCCCAGCGCGATCTGGTGGCCATCTCGATGGTCGCCCGCGGTCCGGTTGTCATCGTTGCCAGCCCTGACTCGGGCATTGCTACGTTGAACGACATGATCACACGCGTCAAAGCGGACCCCAGCAAGTACACCTTCGCAACCAACGGCGTCGGAACCAGCCACCACCTGGCCGCCGAGCTGTTCAAGCAGCGCCTGGGTCTGGACATGCGCAACATTCCCTACAAGGGCACGCCCGAGGCGTTGCAGGACATCATCGGCGGACGCGTGCCAATCGGTTTCATGGATCTGACCGCCTCGTTGCCCCTGATCGCCAGCGGACGACTCAAGGCGCTCGCGACGACGGGCACGGAGCGATCCACCGCGCTTCCAGACGTCCCTACGGTGTCTGAAGCCGCAGCGCCGGGATTCGCGGCCGACACCTGGGTTGGCCTGTTTGCGCCCAAGGGTACGCCCGCACCCGTCGTCAGCAAGCTCAGTCTGGCCATCAACGAAGCGCTTCGCGAACCTGGCCTTCGCAAGCAAGGCGAAGGATTCGGCTTGAGTGTGGAAGGCAGCACGCCCGAGGCGTTGCAGCACTATGTGAGGGACGAAACACGGAAGTGGAAAGCTGTCATTACGGCTGCCGATATCAAGCTCTGACCTGCTCTACGGACCGTCGTCCCGCTCCACTTCGAGATTGGCGGTCATCTTGCGCGCAATGCGCAGGAATTCTCCCACTTCGGCTTCCGTCAGTCCTGCCTTGGCTTCGCGGTAGACCGACAGTGCGGAAGCCGTCATGACCACCAGCATGTCCCGACCTTGAGGGGTCAGGGACACCAGCTTTTTGCGCCCATCGGTCTCGTCAGACACGCGCTGGATCAGACCTGCTTTTTCCATCCGCATGAGCGTCGCGGCCATGGACGGCTGTTCGACGCCCACGATGCGCGCGAGTTCGACCTGCGTCGACACCTTCAGATCGCGAAGACAGCGCAGCACCGGAAAGTGACCTGGCATGACGTTCTGGGGTTCGGTGAGCGCCGACAGGCGGGCAACGATGCGCCGATGCAGGGATGCAACGACAAAGCCCAGGCTATGAGTGCGAGTGGTCATGATCGAAGCGAGGCGGCCGGGCGGATGAAGCAGGCCATTCTATGCGATCAGGGTGTCGTGCTCCAAGCGCCTGCCCTACCGGCGCTTGCCCCGCGGATCGTTCAGAAGGCGTTTCCCGCGAAGCGTCAGCGATGCAAGCCTGCCCAGTTTCAACAACGGGTACGACAGGCGCGCCGCGATCGGGCTGGACAGCGCAAGTCGATTGAGTGCGCTGAACAGGGTGTCGCTGCTCGATAGCGTGGCCAGCATGCGCGTCGCTTCGTGCCCATGAAAAACCCGGCCGCCATAAACGAACAGCATGCCTTCGTTCAGGTCGTAGCCCTGCTGCCAATAGGCGGCCACGCGCGGATCGTTCGAGCGGGCATCGAGCAATTCGACCGTCCCGACCGACGCTTTCAGGCGAACCAGCGCGGCGTAGTTCTGGCAGAAAAAACAATCTCCGTCATAAATGACGAGTGCGGGCGTCTGAGTGGGCTGTGTTGTTCTTGATGTCATGTTCGGCTCGGCGAGCGGCACCCGGATTTATCTTGAAAGGGCCGCGCCAGACAGGCGCGCGGTTCCGTGATTGAACGTTGCCATTGGCAGCACCAGCCCTCACTGCCAGGATCGCGAAAGCCGTTTGAACGAGTCATCGCCGCAGGCGCCACCCTTTCACGCGCCGAATTTTCCTTTCCTGGCGGACGCCGCTTCCACTTCGTCGATCCAGACGGTTACGAACTGGCGGTCTGGACAGCGTCCTGAGTAAAAGCTGAACCGTGTCTCGCGTGATGAGGTGACTCAGTAATCCTTCAAGGCCCCGGCCAGCGACAGGCGTTGCAACCGCCACGCCGGCAACACCGCCAACGTCAGGCCTACGACAAGCAAGACCGACGCCATCACGATTTCTTGCACACCCAGCGCTGGCTGAAGGCTGACGCCGGTGGCTTTCGCGAGCCACCAGGAAATGCCAAAGGACAAGGCATAGCCGCCCATCAGCCCCACGGCGATGCCCGCAAGCATCAGCGCGGCGGTGAACCCCCACGCGACGACAAATACGAATCGCCGCGGGGCGCCGAGGGCGCGCAGGGTCACGAACTGGGGCGTCAGCAGGCGGAACAGAATGAATACGCTGGCGATGATCGAGAGCAACACCAGAGCCTGCGTGACCACCGCCAACAGGCTCATCAGCTGCCGAATGTCGCCGAGCACGGCGTAGAGCTGTATCAGCGCTTCCGCAGGAAAGAACGCCATGGACTCGCGTCCGGTGTAGGCGCGCCGCAACTTGTAGGCTTCCGCCAGGTTCGCGGTCCGCACCACCGCGGCGGGGATGCCGGGCGTGAACGCTTCGTCAAAGGGAGGTCCCAGCTGCGTGGAATCCGGCGCGTGGCCTGCCGGCAGATGGTGCATTCCCCACACCAGTTCGACAGGGACCAGGATCGCGCGATCCCATGGCGAGCCGGTCGGCTTCATGCGGCCGACTACGGCGATCTCCACCTCATGCGCATCCAGGTCATCGTTGCCGCCGTGTGCCTCGCCGTTGTGATGCACACCGTGCGCGGGACGGAATCGCTCCCCTACCTTGAGCCGCGAAGCCGACCCGACGACGGCCTCGGTGCGGCTGGAGAAGCCTCGCCCCTCGGCAAGTCCCCCAGACAGATGCTCCACGAGCGCTGCGGTCACCCCGACCACCGGCAGGCCGCGATGGCTGTCGCCAAATGCCAGCGGCGATACAAAGCTGCCGCGGGTGTCGTTGAGCAAACCAGCGCTAAACGCCGGGCCAAGCAGTTGGGTGCTTCCGGGTCGCAGGAACACGGTGGAAAGCAGACTGTCGGTCCGGCTGCCCGGAGCAGCGACGATCAGGTCGAACCGATCGGCCGCACGGGCGCTGCCGCTGCGCAAGGCCCGCTCTTGCGACACGAGGGCGACGGACAGCGCCACACCGGCTGCCACCAGCAGGATGAACGCCAGGGCACTCCAGCGATAGCGGGCCAGGGCCGCGCGGATCAACGGCCAGGGATTCATGGTTGCACCTCTTCAGGCACGACCACCCGGCCGGTCTTCAAGGTGAGGCGCTGGTCGGCCAGTGCCGACACCCTGTCATCATGCGTGACCGCAATCACCGTCTTGCCGGCGCGGGCGACCGCGAGCAGTGCGTTGGCGATGCGCTGGCCATTGTCGGCGTCCAGGCTGGCCGTGGCCTCGTCCGCCAGCAGCACCGGCGGATCGAGCAGCAAGGCGCGCGCCAAGGCCACCCGCTGCTGTTCGCCGCGCGACAGCCGCGCGACGGGGCCGGAGCGCGCCGGCACACCGAACTCGGCCAGCAGCGACTGCGCGCGCTGACGCAGCACCGCCGGCATCCGCAGATGGGTGAACTGCGCCGGCAGCAAGGTGTTGGCGAGCGCGTCCAGTTCATCGATCAGGCGAAAGTCCTGGAACACCATGCCGCAATGGGTCAACCGCCAGGCGTCGCGTCGGCCTTCGTCGAGCGCGCTCAGGTCGTCGTCACCAAACAGGACGCGCCCCTCTTCCGGCACCACGATGCCCGCCAGCGCATGCAGCAAGGTACTTTTACCGGAACCTGACGGGCCGACAATGACGCTCAGTTGCCCCGGCAGGAACCGGGCGTCAACCCGGTCCAGCGCGGCGATGCGGGCGCCGCCGGCATCGGCGAAGGTGGTACGGAGCGCAACCGCCTCGAGGGTGGGGTTCACAGGCGCCGGAAGGTCGCGTCGGCCAGACGCACGCGGCTGACGAACCCGGTGGCACTATCGGTTTGCGGACCGATCTCGAGCACCCCGGCGACCTCGATCAGCGCACCTGGGTTCACCGCTTCCTGTCGCTTTTTCATGCGCACGAAGATGATGGAGTCGATCCACTGGTCTTCGGATTCGCAGAACGGGCAGGTCTCCACTGGCGAGTTCGACAGCACAAAGAAATCGGACTCCACCTTCAGATGCGGGGCCATGAAGCCCTGGATCGTGATGGGCTTGCCCTTGAGGCGTTTGGCGAGATCGGAAAAACTCAGGTCCGGCTGGTATAGCTCGAACATCCGGATGCGCGGCGCCGCCTCGGCCCACGACGCCAGCGGCACAAGGGCGGCTAAGCCGAGAAGCAATTGGCGCCGCTGCATGATGGTGTCTTCCTTATTCCATTCCGGTGGCGGTGAGCACGATGCTGAGCGAGGTCGTCATGGCCTTGACCATGGGGCCCTTCTCGACGTCCGTCCACTCGTCCAGCGAATGGCTGCGGCCGCTCTTGCCGATGTCGCCACGGCCGATGGTCAGGGCGGGAATGCCAAGGTTCATCGGCATGTTGGAGTCGGTGGAACTCCAGTTGAAGTTGGGCTTGTAGCCGGCCGCTTCGATGGCCGTCTTGGCGATCTGCACGATCTCGGCGTTCATGTCGGTGCTCCCGGCGGGGCGGTCACCAATAAGCTTTGCCTCCACCGTGATCTTTGCGTCTTTCGTGGACCGGGCAAAATTCTCGCCATCGGCGGCGTCTTGCACGATCTTCAGCAGACGATCTTCCACACGCTTGAGCTCGTCCACCGATTCGGAGCGCATGTCGACTTCCATCCAGCTGCTTACCGGGATCGAGTTGACGGACGTGCCGCCACCGATCAAGCCAATGCTGTAGGTGGTCTTGGGCGTGGCGGGCACCTGGATGCGCGAAAACTCCGCTGCAGCCTGCGCCTGCGCGAACATCGGATTGACGGCGCCAAAGGCACTGTAGCTGTGGCCGCCCGGACCGTTGAACGTGATGCGGTAACGCTTTGAGCCCACGCCGCCGTGCGTCACCCGGTTGATGTCGCCGGACTCTACCGAGAAGAATGACTTGATCTTGTCCTTGTAGGCACCCTTGGTGAACAGATAGCGCACGCCGCGCAGGTCGCCCGGGCCTTCTTCACCCACAGTACCGACGAACAGGATGTCGTCGCGCGTGTTGACGCCGGCGGCCTTCATGGCACGCACAAAACCGAGCAACACCGCCAGGCTCGTGCTGTCGTCACCGATGCCTGGCGCGTACAGCTTGGTGCCTTGACGCTTGACCTTGACGTCGGTGCCGGCGGGGAACACGGTGTCCAGATGGGCCGAGACCACCACCACCTTGCCGTCACTGCGCGTGCCCTTGCGCAGGCCCAGCACGTTGCCTTCCGGATCGATCTGCACGTCGCTCAGGCCAACCGCCTTGAGCATCCTGGCGAACTCCTCGGCACGTTCCTTTTCCGCAAAGGGCGGAGCCGGAATTTCGGTCAGCTTGATGGCTTCTTCAACGATCCGTCCATGCTCCTTGTCGAGCGTTGCAGCGGCGCTTTTGAAGACCGGACTGGCCAGAACCCGCTGCACCTGCGCGGCGGGATCGGCAGTCTGGGCGTGTGCTGCGCTGGCCGCCAAGGCGACGCAGGCAAGGGTCAATGAAAGCGCGGAAAGCGGGAACGGCGAGTAGAAAGATTTCATCAAGTTCGACCACAAAGGTTCGCAAGTCAGTGAATATATCACCCGTATTGGTGATTATCCGTAAGCGTTTTACCTAGCGTGCGCTAGGGCTGCGCAGGAAAAAAACGCTTACAGGCAACCGCCTAAGCATGCCAGTTTCCGTCAAGGCTCCTTCGATGCTTCTCGAACACACCGAGCAGATGGTCGAGCAGTGCACGCGTCTTTGCCGACAGGTTGCTTCTTGTCGGGAATACGGCATAGATGTCCGCGGCGGGCAGCTGCCACTTGGGCAGCACCGGTCTGAGGGTGCCCGCTTGCAGCATAGGCGCCACTTCCCACAGTGAACGGATCAGGATGCCGTGGGCATCCAATGCCCAGCTGACGGCGCACTCGCCATCGTTCGAGGCCAGTGGCCCACGCACCTTGACCTTCTCTGATGCCGCGCCGGAGCGCAGATGCCACGTGCCGAAGGTTTCGTCATTCTCTTGAATGAAGATGCAGGCGTGCTGTGCCAGCTCGCGCGGGGTCTGGGGTTCGCCTCGCGCTGCAAGATAGGCGTCGGCCGCGCACAGTATTCGCCGGTTGTGGGCGAGCAGTCGCGCGGTCAACGTTGAATCGGGCAGATCACCGAAGCGGATCTGCAGATCGAATCCCTGATCGACCAGATTGACCGGCCTGTCGGTCAAGGTCAGCTGCAATTCCACGTCGCGATAGGTTCTTGCAAAGGCAGACAACGCCGGCGCAATGTGCTTGCGGCCAAAACCCAGCGTTGCCACCACTCGCAAGATGCCGCGCGGAACCGCCTGGGCGCCTGCCACTTTGCGCTCGAGGATTTCCAGGTCTTCCAGGACCTTTGCACCCTCCACTAGATACAGCTCGCCTTCAGGAGTCAGGCTCGCGCGTCGCGTGGTCCGTTGCATCAGCCGCACGCCTAGCCGGCGTTCAATGACCACCAGCCGTTTGCTGACGGCAGGTGGCGTGACACCCAGGTGCTGCGCGGCTTCGCGGAGGCTTTCCGCCTTCGCCACCACAGCGAAAAACTCCAGGTCGGATATGGCGTCCATTGTTGAATCCAAAGAAACAAAGAACAAATTAATAATGAATTATTCAATAACTATTAACTATTATGATGGCTACACATAATCGATAACAACAGGAGACCGTCATGTTCCAACGAAAAATTCTGCTTGCTCTGTGCGCCTTGCTTGCGTCGTCCACCGCTGCGGCGCAGGCCTACCCGGATCGGCCGGTCAAGATGATCGTTCCGTACGCGCCCGGGGGCAGTGCCGATATCGTGGCGCGGATGATCAGCGATGAATGGGGCAAAGCGCTTGGGCGGCCGATGGTGATCGAAAACAAGGGTGGCGCGGGCGGCAACATTGGCGTCGACGCCGTCGCCAAGTCCGCGGCGGATGGGTACACCATTGGTCTGCAGACCGTCTCGCTCGCCATCAATCCCGCGCTCGTGTCCAAGATGCCGTATGACACCTTGAAGGACCTCGCACCGATCGGCATGGTCGCAAGCTCGCAGCACGTTCTCGTGGTGAACGACAAAATCCCCGCAAAAAACGTGAAGGAACTGATTGAGTTGGCCAGGAGCAAGCCGGGCGAATTGAGCTACGCGTCTGCCGGTCCGGGCAGCACGTTCCATATGGCGGCCGAGTTGTTCCGGGCGGTCAGCGCCACCAACATCGTCCACGTGCCCTATCGCGGAGGTGGCCCCGCGCTGATCGATACGATCAGTGGGCAGGTGCAGATGTCTTTCCCCGTGCTGTCCGCCGCGCGCGGCCAGGTGCAGGCAGGGAAGCTGCGTGCCTTGGGAGTCACCGGTCCCGCTCGCTCGCCGCTGATGCCCGACGTGCCAACCATCGCGGAAGCCGGCCTTCCCAATTACTCGTTCGAAACATGGTTCATGGTGTTCGCTCCGGCAAACACGCCGCAGCCGGTCATGGACAAACTCAACCAGACGCTCAACGCCGTGCTGACCGCGTCCGCGACCCGCGAACGTATGACCAGGGAAGGGTTTGAAGCCTTGCCAACCTCGGCCGCCGAGGCCCGCAGCCGTCTCCAGAAGGAAATGCCCCAGTGGTCCAAGCTTGTGAAGGACCGCGGCATCACCATGGAGTGACGGGCCTTGCCCAACGCGCCTGACCATCCACCTTCCCACTTCACCTGACATCCCATGCAGCTACGCACCCTCTATCAGAAGCTTATCGAAGGCCACACGGTCGCGACCCTTGATGAACAGAACATCCTGCTCTTTTGCGACCTGCATTTGATGAACGAGTACACCAGTCCCCAGGCGTTTGCAGGACTGTACGAGGAAGGCAGAGGGGTTGCGATGCCGGGTCAGAACGTGGCCGTGGTCAGCCACATCATCCCCACCCACCCCGGGACGATCCGGGTGATTGCCGACCCGGCGTCGGCACTGCAGGCGACCAACCTGAAGAAGAACTGCGACACCTTCAACATTCCGCTGTTTGACACGAACGATGCGCTTCAGGGCATCGAGCATGTGGTGGCTCCCGAGCATGGCATGATCCGCCCCGGCATGGTCGTCATTTGCGGTGACAGCCATACGACGACCTACGGCGCGCTGGGCGCGCTGGGCTTCGGGATCGGCACGACAGAAGTCGAGCACGTCCTGGCGACGCAGACGCTTGTCTATCGCGTCGCGAAAACAATGCGCATTCATGTCGAAGGCGCGCTGGGATCCGGCGTCACCGCAAAAGACCTGGTGTTGGCAATCATTGGTCACATCGGAGCGCAAGGTGCCAGAGGGTACGTGGTGGAATACACAGGCGCTGCAATCGATGCGCTGTCGATCGAAGCGCGGTTCACGCTCTGCAACATGATCGTCGAAGCCGGCGCGCGCGGCGCACTGATCAGCCCGGACCAGAAGGCGATCGACTACGTGCTGTCACGCGCGCCGGATCTTTCGGGCGCCTACCGCGACGCGGCCCTGGCAGCATGGCAAGCACTGGATTCCGATGACGGCGCTTCCTTTGATGCGCAGGTGGATATCGACGCCGCCAGGGTCGGACCTCAAGTCACCTGGGGAACCAGTCCGGACCAGGTCATCGCGGTGGACGGCCGGATACCCGCACTGCACGAACTGAGCGACGGTGCGCTGCGTTCCAGTGCGGAGCGGGCGATGGCATACACGGGGCTAACAGCCGGCGATGCGATCGCAGGCACGGCCATCCAACATGTGTTCATCGGGTCCTGCACCAACGGGCGGATCGAAGACCTGCGCGCCGCAGCCGCGGTCGTACGCGGCCGCAACGTGGCAGCCGGCGTGCGTGCGATGGTCGTGCCAGGATCTGGCGCCGTGAAAACCGCTGCAGAGGCCGAAGGCCTGGATCGCGTCTTCAAGGACGCCGGTTTCGAGTGGCGCAACGCGGGCTGTTCGATGTGCCTGGCCATGAACGATGACGTGCTCAAAGAAGGGGTGCGCTGCGCGTCGACCACCAACCGCAATTTCGAGGGACGGCAAGGCCGCGGTGCCATTACTCATCTGATGAGCCCTGCCATGTCTGCCGCTGCCGCCGTTACCGGCTACATCACCGACGTTCGCGAACTGAAGGAACTGCAATGACCCACCCGACGCGGATCGAGGGGCGCGCCGCAGCCCTTCGCATCGAGAACCTGGATACCGACCAGATCATGCCGAAGCAGTTTCTGCGCGGCATCGACAAAGCGGGACTGAAGGAAGGACTGCTCCACGATCTGCGCTTCGATACGCAAGGCAAGCTACGCCCCGGCTTCGTCCTGAATCAGGACGCCTACGCCGACGCCTCCGTGCTCATCGCCGGCTCGAACTTTGGCTGCGGGTCCAGCCGCGAACACGCGGTCTGGGGACTGCAACAGTTCGGGATCAAGGCCATCGTTGCGTCAAGCTATGCCGAGATCTTTCACTCGAACGCGATGAACAATCGTCTGTTGCTCGTGTCGCTTCCACCGGAAACGATCGAACGACTCATGGCCGATGCGGACGATCCGGACAACAACGGAATCATCATCGATATCGAATCGCAACAGGTGCGCAGCCGCAGCGTGCAGGCAAGCTTCGACCTGGTGCCTCGGCATCGCCGGATGTTCCTGGAAGGTCTCGACAACATCGGTTTGTCGATGACCTATCGCGACGAGATCGATCGCTTTGCCAGGACCCATTGGCAGCAACAGCCGTGGCTGAAAGACGTCGCCGCATTGACGCGGCAACGCCTGGCTTCTCGGTAAGGACGAACCGGCGCTGCGCGGCTACTCCTGGACCGCGAGTCCCGCAGCCTTGATCACCTTGCTGAACTTGGCCACGTCCTTTTCGAGCCATTTGCCGGCATCGGCTGCGCCAATGAAGGTGGGCTGGACATCGAGCTCATTCAACTTCCTGACGATGTCCGCATCCCTCATTGCGGTTCTCAACGCATCTTCGAGTCTGGCGATCACGCTTGCTGGCGTCCGGGCGGGTGCGGACAGCGTCACGAGCTGCTCGTTGCTGTCCATTTCCGGAAAGCCCTGCTCGCCGGTGGTCAAGACTTTCGGCATCGCCTTGATTCGCTCGGGTCGCTGCACAGCGATGTTGTGGATGCCATTTCCCTCATAGTTGCGCACGATGGAACTGTAGGGCAGCGCGCAGGCCTGCACCTCTCCCGTGCGCAGGCCGGTCAGCGCGGGCGCCACGCCGTTGTACGGAACGTGAATGACGTCCAAGGGCTTGCCTGTCCTGGACTTCACCAGGTCCTTGAACATTTCCAGCTGCAGATGGTTCAGGCCGCTCACCCCCGTCGTACAAAAACTCAGGCTTCCGGGTTTGTCCTGCGCCAGCTTGGCAAGTTCAGGCAGCGTCTTTGCGGGCGAACTCGCGGTGACTGCGAACAGCGAGGTGTATATCGCAACGCCCCCGAGTGGCGTGAAGTCCTTCAGCGTGTATTTGAAGTTCGGCACGATCAGGTTCAAGAAGCCGAACGCAGACCCCGACGCAATGAACAGGGTGTATCCGTCGGGCTTGGCTTGCGCAACGTAGCGCGCACCTACGGCGCTGCCTGCCCCCGGGCGGTTCACGATCAGCACCGGCTGGCCTAATTGCGCACGCAGTTTTTCCGCGATGACGCGGGCTGTCGTATCCAGGCTTCCGCCTGGCGCAAAAGGAACAACGATGCTTACGGGCTGCGCGGGAAAAGGTGAATCGGCAGCGCGTGCCGTGCTCACCCCGAGGGCAATGGTGCCGACAATCAACAGAACGCGGGCTGGCACCGGAGCGCCGTGCAGAATGCGCGGGAATATTCTCATGGGTCTCGTGGTCTTTTTGATTAGAGAGATGCGGACAGGCGGACCACGGTTATGCAGTCGGAAGGTCCTGCCACTGTGCCGTGCGCATCAGTTCGTCGGAATCCGTGGGGTCGATGCTGTCGGGCAGTACCGCCTGCGTGGCGCGGACGCTGTACAGCTGCGGCATGGCGGGGCCGACCGGGCGCCGGCCGTCCTGATGGTCGAGCGCGGCGTCGATGAGCAGGCGGCGCATGGCAACTACCGCGCGGTCACTGCTCCCCAGATGTTCACGTGTCCTGTCGACAATGGGTCCGGCAGACTCGGTGACCATTGCATCCTGTGCGCGGATGCCTGCGATGCCCGTAAAGGTGGCGGTCTTTTGCAGATGCCGGTCGATGAGGTAATCGTTGTCGAGGCGTTCCACCGGGCGCGTCGTTCCAGCAATGACCTTCCGATGGGCGTACTCGCCGTTGCGCCAGGCGCTCAGTTCCTTCTCGTCCAGCGGCCGGTCGGGACGGAAGGTGGCACAGAGCACCCAGCAACGTTCATCATTCATGGGCACCCACATGCGCACCAGCCTGGCTTCCGCAGGATGAGGGGGAATCATCGTGTAGAACGGCAGCAGGAACTGATTCAACCGCCAGTAGCGCTGGCTTCCTTCGACGCGGCGTCCATTGCAGGCGATGAAGCCGGACGGGCTCGGCACGATTTTCCAGAGCGGCGCCTTGTCGTCCCGAAAGAATCGGCCCGTCAGGGCGCGGTCGTCGTCGTGGGTCTTGTCCACCAGGCTATGCAGGAAGCCCACATGCGCGCTGTCCAGTTCGCCTTCCATGGCCTGGGCATAGTTGCAATCCTGTTCCCAACGCGACACGTAGACATGCGAGGCCGGCAGCCCAAGCCACTCAAGGTCAGGCAACGGAGGCACCCTGTCCGGCTCGCCCAGGTACACCCAGAGCACGCCCCCCGCCAGGCGCGCCGGATAGGCGCGAGCACGCACCTTGCAGCGCATGGGGCTGTCCGCGCTTTCCGTCGGCATGTCCAGGCACTCGCCATCCACCCCGAACTTCCAGCCGTGATACACGCAACGCACACCGCCCTCCTCGTTGCGGCCGAAGAACAGGCTGGCCCCGCGATGGGGGCAATGCTGGTCGAGCACGCCGACACGACCTTGCGTATCGCGAAAGACAACGAGCGCTTCGCCGAGCAACTGCAGCCGGACGGGGGGCTCGTCGACACCCGGCACTTCGGCTTCCGTCATTGCCGGCGTCCAGAAGCAGCGCATCAACTGGCCCATCGGCGTATCGGCGTTGGTGCGGGTAAGCAGGTCGTTGTTTTCTTTGCTGAGCATGATTCCGGTCGTTCGTCTAGGTGAAGGATGTCAATCCACGCGGTCGGCGTCGACGTGGTCGTCGCCCAGATTCGGCAGATTCTCGATCAGCCTGCGCAAGTCGGCCCGCAAGCGTTTGACCTGCGCGGCGCTCATGCCTTGCGTCAGTTGCGCATCGCGTTGCCTTGCGGCGGTGTGGAGATCTTCGGCAAGTGACTGGCCGGCTTTTGTCAGGCTGATAGTCATTTCGCGCCCGTGACGCGCCAGCGTGACGAGGCCTTGCTGACTCAAGACTTGCAAGCTGCGGCTGGCCGCAGCCTTGTCGACATCGGCGGCGGCCGCGACGAACGCGGCGCTGCACTCATGCTCTACGCCCAAGGCCATCATGAGCCGGTACTCCGTCATTCCGATGTCCCATCGCTGCATGTAATACGTCGACGCGCATTGGCTCAGGCGGACCGACAGGCTGGTGATCAGCCAACCCATGAAGTCATCGGCGAGCGCCGGAAGCGGCCGCTCTACCACGGGGTCGACATGGTTGCCGCCGGACGGCGCCGCTTTGCGCGTGCGAAGCGGTAGCGGTTGCGGTGTCCGCAAGGCTGCGGAAATGTTTTTTTTGGCTGGCATCTGGCAATGACATGCAGGAGAAGTGTAGATTGTTGATATCTCAACGTTGAGTTGTCAACTATGGGATCCACTGACTTCAAAGGAACGACCGCAATGACATCGAAGGTTGTGGCCGGCGCGCTTGCCGCCGTGCTATCCGCTGTTTACATGGGCATGGCAGGTGCCTGGACCTTGCCTTCCGACAAGGGAACGCTACCCGAAGCCGACGTCAACGAGATCCTGCAAGGCAAGGACTATGCTGAATCAACCCCGTTCAAGAAGACCGTGGACTACGTCGACTTCACCGCCAACGGCATGCAGTTCACGCAGGTGATCGTGCGCCTGGAGCCGGCCCGACCCTTGATGCACAAGGGCCGCAAAGTCGTGCTGGTCGCCACGGAAGAAGGCAGCTCGAGCGCAAATGGCTTTCTTGAAACCGACGAAGGCAAGGAAGGCATCGGTGTATGGCTGGCCAAGCGCGGGGTCACGTTCGTCGCACTGACACGCGTCGGTCGCTGGAATTTCTTTGCACCCGACAAAAGCGGATCGTGGGAGACGATTCCCCTCGACGATCGTATGCCTATCTTTTCGCAGCACCAGAAGGCGTACTGGGCCAAGTCGGATTACACGGTCAAGCCCGCCGGGACGACGGCCAGTTCCAGCGGAAGCGAATACGTGCGCTTCCCCAATGAAGGCACGCAGCTCTTCAACGAAATGGTCGCGGCCACGCCCGTTGCGATGGTTGACGGCCTGGAAGCCGGCCTGCGTCACGCGCTGCCCGCGGCGGAGCGCAGAAAGTCCATGGTGCTGTACTGGGGCTTCTCGACTGGCGGCGCCTTGATGTGGCCGCTTGCCGAGCGCGTCCGCCCCGACGGCTACCTCAACTGGGGCTCATCGCCGCCAGGCGTCGCCTATTACTACGGGTCGGTCGAGGGCGGCCGCTGGGACTGGCCGTATGAAAAGTCGGCGCTGCGTGTACGCGGCCGCGGTCGTGCGGATTTCGAGTTCTACAACAAGCGCGCGGATCCCGACCAGAAGGAAGCACGCTGGGCACGCAACCTGAAGGAGCCGCGCTTCAAAGGCGTGGAAGACCCGATCATGTTCTACAACGTCGGTGCGCTGTCCGAGCTTGCGATGCGTCTGTACAAAGCCAGCTTCGTGCCGGCGGAGACAAAGGCACAGGGCTTCAACAAGATCCTCGACGACATTCTGGCAACCAGCAAGCCCGGACCCGCGCTGAAGGGCCTGCCGGTGTGGGACATGAACGGCACGCTGGACGAGGTCTACCCCGTCAAGTCGATGGAGGCCGCGCGAACGATGATGGCGCCGTACATTGGCAAGCACGTGCTGACCCGGATCGAAGGGTTCAATCACAGCATTGTCGATCGCCAGGTCCGCGTGATCGGTCCAGTGTGGTTGCGCGCGATCGAGCAGGGATACTTCGACAGGTAAGGGTGGTTTCGTGCTTCATGGCCTGCGAGCGAGCACCGCCGCCCTGTCATACCCCCTGTCGCAACAGCCACTCAGACACACGCGAAGCGATGGCTAGACTGTTGCGATCCATCATCAACATGTGCGAGTTGCCGCGCATGCCGACATCGGGGAGCGACAGGATCTCAACGCCGACATGGGCCTTGGCAAAGTCACGGATGCGTTTCGCCATGCGTGACCAGCGCGCGTCGGTATCGATGTGGTCGCCCAGCACCACCAGGGTGGGCACGTTGTAGCTCGCGACCGAGGTGTCGAGCGCTGGGATGCTGGCGGGTTCGAGCGCAATCACGGCGCGCACGAGGTCGGGCCGGGCGTGTGCTGCGCGCAAGGCAAAAACGCCTGCCTGCGAGTGACACACGATAACGGCGGGTCCGGTGCGCTCCAGCAAGGCCAGATAGCCCGCGAGCACGGCGGCGTCGGTGGTGGTCCAGCGTGGCACCATCTGCCGCGCCAGCGCATCGAAGCACGCTACCGGAAATTGCGTATCGGCGAATGGATGCAGCCGCCCGGTGTCCGGATCCTTGGTGCCGATGCGAAACCGCGTGTAGATATCGGACGGGGTCTGGATAACCGGTGCCTCGGGCCAGACATGCGGCACAGGTGCAAAGCCCGAACGACCACGCTCCACCGCGTCACACAGATAGACGTCACGGCCCCAGCCAAGAAATTCGTGCAGCCATCCCGGCCGCCCGTCCGGCGTGGTTTCCCAGGTTGCCCCCGTCATGCCCCCACCGTGCCAGAGCAGCAGCGGAAGACGGCCAGCGTCCGGGTCGGCCAGGAAGTACTGGGCGTACATCTGCTCGACCAGGTAGCGCCCGTTCGGATCGATGCGGACCGGCTGCCCGCCTTCCGCCATCAGCAGTTCGCGCACCGGCAAGCCCGACAATTCGACTTCGCGACCGCCGACATGGAATGCACCCATGCCGCGCAAACGCAGGGGAAAGGCGCCGGGTTCGATCATTCGACGCGGATGCCGTTGTTCTGGATGATCGTTTTCCATTTCTTGTCCTCGCCCGCAATGAAGGCACCCAACGCCTCGGGCGTGCCGGGTCCGACCTCCACGCCGAGCTGTTGCATGCGCTCGCTGACCGCAGGGGTGCGCAACGCGGCAACGAAGGCCTCATTCAGCGTCTGGACCACTGCCTTGGGGGTGCCCGCTGGCGCCATGACGCCGAACCACGGCGTGATCAGGAAATCCGGCACACCTGCTTCAGCGAAGGTCGGTACATCAGGGATGGAGGGTGACCGTCGTTCACTCGCGACCGCCAGTGCGCGCAACTTGCCTGAGCGGATGCTGGCCAGCGACGCCGGCAGGTTGTCAAAGTACATGTCGACCTGGCCTCCCAGCAGATCGGCCGCAACCTGCCCGGCACCCTTGTAGGGAATGTGCGTCAGCTTGACGCCGGCCTTGGTGTTCAGCAATTCGGTGGCAAGATGCGCCGAGGTCCCGATGCCCGACGAGGCAGAGTTGAGCTTGCCCGGATTGGCTTTGGCATAGGCGAGCAATTCCTTGACCGTCTTTGCAGGTACTGAAGGATTGACGACCAGCACGCTGGGAACGGTGCCGACCATCACGATGGGCGCAAAATCCTTGACGACGTCGTAGGGCGCGGGCTTGTACAGCGACGGCGCCACTGCGCAGCCAAAGGCGCACATGAGCAAGGTGTAGCCGGTGGGCTCGGAACGCGCGACGGCTTGCGCCCCGATGTTGCCGCTTGCCCCGACGCGGTTTTCTACCACCAGCGTCTGACCGAAGCGCTTGGACAAATCTTCGCTCAGCACGCGTGCCAGGATGTCTGGCGTCCCCCCTGCGGGATACGGCACGACAAGGGTGACGGGCTTGTCCGGGAAGGACGCGGCGTTTGCTGCCGGAGCCACTGTGGACAGGGTGACGGCAAGTGCGGCAACGGCCAGGGCGACCCCGCGCAGCGGGGGGAAACGCAGCAAAGCGGACATGATCGGTCTCCGGTATTCCCGGCTCGTCACAGCGCGGCCGGGTCCGGCGGACTATACCGACCACGCGGCAAGGCGCCCAATGCCGGGATTGCAATGCGTTCATACCAGATTTGGTATAGATTCCCGAAACCATGAATCCGACACATACCCCAGGGATACGTCGAAGCTCCCGCATCTGCGGCGCATCGACATGAATCTGCTGTTGACCTTTGATGCGTTGATGAAGACACGCAGCGCAACGGCGGCAGCGGCGCAATTGCACAAGACACAGCCGACGATCAGTCGCGAACTCGCCCGCCTGCGGCATTTGCTTGAGGATCCGCTGCTGGTCGTGACCAAAGGCCGCTTCGTGCCGACCGAGCGCGCACTCGAGCTGCATGCCACGGTGCGTGAAGCACTGGACCGCATCGAAAGCGCCCTGGCGCCGCCCGAGGCGTTCGAGCCTGCGCGTGCCGAGGGCGTCGTCAACATCGGTACTGGCGCCCACATCGAATTGCTGCTGGTGGCCCCCTTTCTTGAACGGCTGCGACGCGCCGCGCCGAACCTCGTGGTGCGATTCCAGTCCGTGCATGGAGATGTCGAACCCGATGATCTCGACAGCGAACGGATGGACATCGCCATCGGCTTGTTTGCGAACGTGCCGCCCCGGTTCCACAGTCTGTCGTTGTTCCGGGACCGGCGGGTGTGCGTCGTCGCATCGCGCCATCCGATGGCGCATCGCAAGCGTCTGTTGCTCGAGGACCTCTCGGCTTTCCAGTGGTTTGCTTTCGCGCGCATGTACGGCCGCGAAACCAATTTCGATCGCCTTCTCGGCGCCCCGCACCGTCTTGCGTTTTCCGCGTACCTGTCCGGCTTCGGCATCACGCCGTATGTGCTTCTCGACACCGATTACGCCACGACAATGCCGTGGCGCGTGGCCCAGGTGCACGCCCGGCACTTTCCGTTGACGACGATCGAACTTCCCGCGCCGTTACGCGATATCGAATGCTTCATGATCTGGTCCAAACGTCAGCACACATCACCGTTGAACCGATGGATACGTGAGCAGATTCGCGAGATATTGGCAGGCTGACTCCCACCCAGCGCTAACCAGGCTTACTCAAGGTGTACTGAACCCTTCTCATCTCGTCCATGGAACATTCCTGGCTCATCCGCAATCCCGAGTTACGGCCGGTCACATTCCTCATACCATTCTCACCGTTGCGTTGATGTTGATTTGTCAACGATGCAGGCGTGCACATGCGCCCAACGAGCCCCCTTAATCGGGTCTTTCCACGAGCGTCATTGCGCATCGTGTGTTTGCCCTTGGCGCCCGGTCCGAATGGACCGACATGAGCGCTCATAAGGACAAAGTGAATGAACGTACTCGTAATCGAACAGCGGCAAAGCGTCCAGCACGCCATCAGCCGCGTGGTGGAAGGGATTCCCGAATTCAGAAAGCTGACCATGGTGGGTCGGGATGCCGCACCGGAAGGCGTGGACGCCGCGCACGCCACGCTCCTTGTCTTTGGCTGCTCGGAAAATGCTGTGGACGACCTGTCGGTGTTGGCCGAGACCATGCAACGCTACGCGCCCCTCCGCAGTCTGGCGCTTTATGAACAGGAAGAGCCCGAGTTCGCGCGCTGCGCGGTGCAGCTGGGGGTTGCAGGCTATGTGTCCAAGGCAGCAACCCCTACAGTGATGCGCGCGTCGATGAACCTGTTGCGTGTGGGTGGCAGCTGTTATCCCCCACTGACGAGCGCGCGTCCGACCGGAATGCGCAGCGCAACGACCCTGCTGGGGGATGGCGGTTTGTCTTTTTCCAAACCGATCGGGCCAACACTGACCGGGCGCCAGCGACAACTGCTCGGCATGCTTGCCGCTGGCAAGGATGCCCGGGCCGTGGGCGAAAAGATGGGCGTGTCGGTCGCAACGGTCAGAAGCCATGCCAACAAGCTGTATCGCAAGCTGCATGCGCACAACCGGGCCGAAGCGGTGTTCAACGCCAACCGGCTCGGCCTGGTCTAGCCGGTCCAGGCATGCGCCGATGTCGGGCACAGCTGCCGCCGCGGTCTCCGGTGTGTCGCAGTGAGTAGCAACTTCTGCTTGCCAACCTACTATTGGTAGTTTAACTTGATTACCAATGGTAGGTTCTATTGGGTCTACGTTGATGCCCTGCTCAACATCGCCACGCGCGCACGTCGAGATGGCGGACCCTTTCCTTCGAACTCACATCAAGGATGGCAACGATGCAGACAGCACCCGTACTTTTCGCAGGCGGTTCCGGTAGCGTGGGACGCCAAACGATCGCCAGGTTCCGCACACAGTATCCCGACGCACCCGTGCTCATTGGCGGTCGCAACCTGAAGACGGCTGGCGAACTTGCCGAGTCCACCGGCCTGGCCCGCGCCGTTGCCATCGATCTCGACCAGCCACGGCTTGGACTTGATCGCGATATGGCTGTCGGTGCGGTCGTCATGCTGGTGCCCGATCCCGCCTTGAACGGGCTGCGGTTTGCCCAGGACTGCGGTGTGCCGTACACCAGCATCGGCAGCGGCCTGATTGAGGTCGCGTCCGAGCTGGCCTTGTTTGCGCACCGCCCTCGCGCCCCTGTCGTGCTGGCGTCGCACTGGATGGCCGGGGCAGCCGTGCACCTCGCGGCCAAGGCAGCGCAAGGTTTCGATCAGGTGCGTTCGATCGCGCTGGGGGCGCTTGTCGACGATCAGGATTCCGTGGGGCCCACCGCGCTGGAAGACATGGAGCGGCTGCACGAAGCCGCCCCCGCCGCGCTGGCGCTTGAAGCGGGAAAGCGGGTCTGGTTGACCGGGGATGCCGTTCATCGCGAGATCGAGACGGTGGACGGGCGACGGCTGACAGGCAGCGCATTCTCTTCGTTCGATGTGGTCAGCCTGCAGGCCAGGACGGGTGCGCCAAATATCCGTTTCGACCTGGTGACCGCGGAGTCGTCAAGCCGGCGCTGCGGCGGCAAGGCCGCAACCGAAATCATGGTGGAGGTCGAAGGCGATATGGCCGGACGTGCTTCGCACCTGCGCTCCACACTTGTCTTTGATGAAGGCACGGCGGCGCTGACCGGCGCCAGCGTCGTGCTGTTGCTCGACGCCCTTCTGGGACTGAGCGGACAAGTGCCACCGCCGCCCGGACTGTATATGCCTGAATTGCTGTGGGAGCCTGAGGGGTTTCTGAAGGCGCTGGTTGAGGCAGGCGCGGTGGTTCAATAATTGGGAGCAGCAGCGCGCAGACCTGACCACCAGGTCTGCCACGTCGACAGGTGGATAATCAGCCTGCTCGCTCGACAGCCATCACGCGAAGGATCACGACATGGAAGATCGACCAGACGTTCGGCCGGATTGACGTGCTGGTGAACAACGCCGGGATCATCGCCAAGCAGAAGCGAAAGCGCAAGACCACTTCCTTGCGCTTTTATTCTTCCTCGAACTTTTCGGTCTGAGTCCAATCCTTGTCGGCATCCCCCTTGCCACCGCCCTTCTGCTCCCACATGACGTAAGCACGTTCGCGCAGGTGCTGATCGACCGCAAGGTGCCAATAGTCTTCCGAGCGTCCTTCCTGGCGACCCTCGTCCTCCCACAGTTTGTAGGCACGTTCTCGCACGGCCTGCTCCAGACTGGCGTTCGTTTGCGAGCTCGGATCATTCTCATCACCGTAGGGTGCCATCTGTCCGCTGCGACTGACATGCATTCGCGCCGTCAGGCCGGCCAACTCGTCGTCCGGTACCAGCTGGGCATGTCCGGCGGCTTCCAGTGCCTTGGTCAGATAGTCGTCGTCGGACGTAGGCTCGCCGGACGCCCCGAGCGAGATCGGGAAGGTATGAATGACATTACCGTGGCTATCAAGCACGTCAACCAAACGTTCAGACATGGGTTTCCTCGTATTTGCGTGAGTACGCAGCTGCACTGCTGCATGCTGAGTATCTGCTTTCGGAGAGAATACTCACGGAGCACTTACCATCGGTTGCCGCGGGCAACTCATCAGCAGGTGGCCAGGCGTTTTGCTGTGTGTAACGTCGGAAGGTGCACTGCGGTCCGAGTGAAGGGCGGGCACCCTTCACTCTTCCCCGCCCGGCCTACTCGTCCGCTCCCTGGAACTTCCGGAGGCCCTTGAATACCAGCGGTGCAAACAACGCAACGACTGCCAGCAGCAACAGCACGGCCGATCCCGGATTGGTGAAGAACACCAGTGGGTCGCCCAGGCTGATCTGCAAGGCGCGACGGAACTGCATCTCGGCCATGGGACCCAGGATCAGGCCAACGATCATGGGCGCAACCGGATAGTCCCAGTAACGCATGGCGTAGCCAACGAGGCCGAAGATCAACAGCATGCCCAGCTCGACGGCAGACGGGTTGGCGGCAAGCGTTCCCAAGAGCGCAAAGAGCAGGATGCCCGCATACAGCCAGTGCTGCGGAATGGCGAGCAGCTTGACCCACAGTCCTACCAGCGGCAGGTTCAGCAGCAACAGCATCGCATTGCCGATCAAGAAGCTGGCGATCAGGCCCCACACCAGTTCGGGATTGGTGGTGAAAAGCAGCGGTCCGGGCACCAGTCCGTATTGCTGGAAGCCGGCCAGCAACATGGCGGCGGTGGCGGACGTGGGCAAGCCCAGCGACAGCAGCGGCACCAGCGTGCCGGTGGCTGCAGCGTTATTGGCCGCTTCGGGCCCTGCCACGCCTTCAATGGCGCCATGGCCGAACTCTTCCGGATGGCGCGCCAGCTTGCGTTCGACGGTGTAGGACAGCAGGGTCGGCACTTCGGCCCCGCCTGCCGGCAACGCGCCAATCGGAAAGCCGATGGCAAAGCCGCGCAGCCAGCCCTTCCACGAACGGGACCAGTCTTCGCGCGTCATCCACAAGGAGCCTTTGACCGGGATCAGCTTTTCGGCCTGACCGTTGAAGCGGGACAGCACGAACAGCGTTTCACCCACGGCAAACAGGCCCACGGCAAGCGTCGTGATCGAGATGCCATCGAGCAGCACGGGCACGCTGAAGTCCAGGCGCGACTGACCCGTCAGCTTGTCGATGCCGACCAGGCCCAGCGTCAGGCCCAACACCAGGCTGGTGAGGCCACGCATGACGGACGTCCCGAAGGTCGCGGCCACGGTGACGAACGCCAGCATCATCAACGCAAAGTAGTCCCATGGACCGAAGTGGACGGCAAGCTCGACCAGCCACGGAGCAACCAGGGCCAGGCCGATCGTTGCCAACGTGCCGGCAAAGAACGAACCGATGGCGGCCGTGGCAAGCGCCGGCCCACCCCGGCCGGCGCGTGCCATCTTGTGCCCTTCGATGGCGGTGGCGATCGATGCCGCCTCTCCGGGCGTATTGAGCAGGATGGCGGTGGTCGAACTGCCATACATGCCGCCGAAGTAGATACCGGCAAACATGATGAGCGAGCCCGTGGGATCGAGCTGGAAGGTGACAGGCAGGAGCAACGCAACCGTCAGGGACGGACTGATGCCGGGAAGAATGCCGACCAGGGTACCGAGCAGCACGCCAATGCCTGCGAACAGCAGGTTCGACGGCGTTGCGGCGACCGCCAGGCCATTCAACAACAATGACAAGGTATCCATGGTCAGTCCGCCGCGCGATACAGGACCGCTTCGACCAGGCCTTCAGGCAAGCTCAGCGACAGCAGTTGTGTGAAGAACAGCGAGGCCACCGTGGACAGCACCAGTCCGAGGGCGATCGACGCAACGCCTACCGGCTTGCCGAAGGCACGCGCCGCGGCGACGAACATGAGGGTCGCCGCCAGGATGAAGCCGCCATTGAAGGCGACGCAGGCAATGGCGGCCACCCAGCCGCCCGTACACCATGCCAGGGCCGGCACGTTGACGGGCGCCGTCGGGCGGGGCGCGAACCGGCGCAGCGTAAACGCCTGCACCCAATGCGCCACGCCCAGGGCGACCAGCGCCACGGACACCAGCCGCAGCGCCGCCGACGGACCGACCCCCATGGTGCCGGCGGACCGCAAGCCGCCGGCGTTGATATACAGGGTGGCGGCCAGTGCGAACAGGCCTAGGCCAATGAAGAACGGCGCGCGCCAGGATCCGAATACCGATTCGGGCCGTGTGTCGTTCATTTCACCAGTCCGATGGACGTCAGCGCTGCCGACACGCGCTCCTGCTCGGCTTTCAGGAAAGCGCCGAAGGCCGGGCCATCCAGATACGCATCTTCCCAGCCGCGGGTCTTCAGGACATTCTTCCACGCGGGCGTTGCGACGGCGCGCTGAATGGCGGCGCCCAGTGCCTGACGTTGCGCGGCGGTGATGTTGCTGCCGGCCACGACACCCCGCCAGTTGGTCAGTACGACATCGAGGCCCTGCTCTTTGAGGGTGCCAGCCGCCTCGCCTTCGACCTTGCGATCACCGGACACGGCCAGGGCGCGCAGCTTGCCGGCCTTGATCTGGCTTTCGAATTCGTTGTAGCCCGACACGCCGGCCGTCACGCGCCCGCCCAGCATTTCCGCCAAGGCTTCGCCGCCGCCCGAGAACGGCACGTAGTTCAGCTTGCTGGTGTCGCCGCCCGCGGCCTTGGTCACGAGGCCCGCCAGGATGTGGTCGGCGCCGCCGGCCGAGCCGCCTGCCCAGACGACTTTCGACGAGTCGGCCTTGATGGCCTTGGCCAGGTCGGCCATGTTGCGGTAAGGCGACTGCGCGGGCACGACCACCACCAGCGGATCGGCCGTGATCCGTGCGATCGGGGTCACGGCGTCCAGGCCCACCGGCGCCTTGTTCATCAACACCGCGCCGACCAGGGTGATCCCCATCATCAACGCCTGGTTGCCGTCCTTCTGCGCCGCGCCGGCAAACTGGGCAAGGCCGATGGTGCCGCCTGCGCCGGGCACATTGACGACCTGGACCGACGGCACGATCTTTTCGGACATCAGGACCTGCTGGAGCGCACGCGATGCGCCGTCCCATCCGCCCCCTGGCGCCGCCGGCGCGGTCAGCTTGATTTGACGAGGTACGGACGCGTCAGCCGCGTGGGTGGTCGGGGCGACAGCGAAACATGCCAGCGCCGTAAGGATGGCGGCGCAGGGTTTCTTGATGAAGTTCACGGTTTGGTCTCCAGGGGTTGCATGCGCCGGGCGCAGCGTCTTCAGATTGCATTTTAGTTTTATGAAATGCAAAGAGCGAGCTATGGTTTTCCATAGTCTGCTGCGTGCATTCGTGTCGTGCAGGACGTCTTGCGGACTTCGCTTGTAGCGATCATTGCCGACACGGCGCGCAGCGAATACCGGAAGGCTGCGGCTGCGCTCAAGATGCCATCGGGCCGGGGCGGGGTCAACCGGTTTCACGCGCCGTGAGGCTTGGTGAGGGGTCTGTCGGAACGGGGCAGCGCGCGGCCAGTGTCAAGGGGACGCCGGGCAAAAAAGAAGCCCTGCATTGCCATAGGCCAATGCAGGGCTTCTGGTGCTAACGTGCTCCGCTTACAGCGTGACCACCAGCTGATGGTTCCCCGGCGTGACCGTTACCCGAAGCACCGTGCCATCGCACGCCAGCCCGGTACCATCAAGCACCGCCGCCGACACGCCCGACCCTGTGCTGCCATTGGTCTCCACCCGAATCGCATACGTCGCATCGCCCAAGGTCACGTCTGCACGGAACCCCGGCCAGTCCGACGGAATGCACGGATCGACGATCAGCACATTTCCCTCTCGACGAATCCCAAGGATGCCTTCGACACCCGCACGGTGCATCCACCCTGCCGCGCCGGTGTACCAGGTCCACCCGCCGCGACCAGCGTTCGGGGCGACGGAATAGACATCCGCCGCGACCACATAGGGTTCGACCCGATACTGCGCGGCCTCCTCCAGCGTACGGGCATGGTTGATCGGGTTGATCAATGCGAACAATGCATGGGCGCGGCCGCTGTCGCTGTCGCCGCGCAACTGGGCGTAGGCCATGATGGCCCACATGGCGGCATGGCTGTACTGGCCGCCGTTTTCGCGCAGGCCGGGCGGGTAGCCCTTGATGTAGCCGGGATCGCGGACCGGGTGGTCGAAGGGTGGCGTGAACAGCAGCGCCAGGCCGTCGTCACGGCGGATCAGGTGGTCGTCGAGCGAGTTCATTGCCAGGACGGCACGACTGGGGTCGGCGGCGCCGGACAGCACGGCCCACGACTGGGCAATCGAGTCGATACGGCATTCGTCGCTGCCGCGGCTGCCCAGCCAGCTGCCGTCGTCGAAGGTGGCGCGGCGATACCAGGCGCCGTCCCACGCTTCGTGTTCCAGTGCCGCGCGCACGACTTCGCGATGGGCGCGCCAGCGTGTGACCCGTTCGGGATCACGGGCTTCGGCCAGTGGCATGAACATGTCGAGCGTGCGGATCAACAGCCAGCCCAGCCAGACGCTCTGGCCCTTGCCGTGCTGTCCGACGCGGTTCATGCCGTCGTTCCAGTCGCCGGTTCCCATCAGCGGCAAGTCCAGGTCGCCAGTGAGCGCGATGCTTTGGTCCAGGGCGCGGGCGCAATGTTCGAACAAGGTGGCCGACAGACTGGCCTGCATGGGCTGGAAGAAGGCGTCGTGCTCCTCGGGCTTGAGCAGCGGGCCTTCCAGGAAGGGGATGCTTTCTTCCAGCACCGCCGCGTCACCTGACACGGACACATACCGCGCGGTGGCAAAGGCCAGCCACACCCGGTCGTCGGAAATGTGCGTGCGCACGCCCTGGCCCGTGTCCGGCAGCCACCAGTGCTGCACATCGCCTTCGGCGAATTGCCGGCCGGCGGCCCTGAGCAGATGGCGGCGCGTTTCTTCGGGTCGCGCAAAGGTCAGCGCCATGCCGTCCTGCAACTGGTCGCGAAAGCCGTAGGCGCCGCTGGACTGGTAGAACGCGGAACGCGCCCAGATCCGGCAGGCCAGCGTCTGATACAGCAGCCAGCCATTGAGCATGATGTCCATGGCGCGGTCGGGTGTATGCACGACGACGGCGCCGAGTACGCCGCGCCAATGGTCCTTGACCGTTTGCAGCACGGCGTCGAGATCGGCGGTGCGGTAGCGGGCGACCAATGCCAGGCTGTCGGCTTCGGAATGGCATTGACCAAGCAGCGCGCACAGCGTGACCGCTTCGCCGGGTTGCAGCACCAGGCTGCATTGCAGCGCGGCGCAGGGGTCCAGTCCCGCACCTGCAGCGCCCGACAGCGGCGTTTGCGAACGCAAGGCTGCGGGCGACGACAGGCGGCCATGCCGGCCAAGGAATTCGGTGCGGTCCGCGGTGCGGGTGGTCGGGCGTCCACCAAGGTCCGCAAACGCCACGCGGCCTGCAAAAGCCATGCTCCAGGGATTGCGGGCGAGCAGCACACCGGTGGGTTCATCCACTGACGTCAGGATGAAGGGCGCCGATGCGCCGCGCGCCGTGCCCAGCACCCATTCGACATAGGACGTGACTGACAGCCGGCGGGCTTGCCGGCCGCTGTTGCGGATCGTCAGGCGCGAGATCTTGATGGGATCATCGAGCGGGACGAACTGCAGCAGGTCCAGCGCGATACCGTCCGACTCATGCGTGAAGCGGCTGTAGCCATGGCCATGCCGCGCCACGTAGGTGCCGTTGCCACGCAGGGGTTGCGCGGTCGGACTCCATACCTGTCCGCTGGCATCATCGCGCACATAGAAGGCTTCGCCCGAAGGATCGGTGACAGGATCGTTGGACCACGGCGTCAGCTGGTTTTCGCGGCTGTTACCCGCCCAGGTGCTGCTGCTGCCGTCGGCCGAGACCTGGAAGCCGAAGCCAGGATTGCTGACGACGTTGATCCATGGCGCGGGGGTGGTGCGGCCGTCGGACAGCACAGTCACGTATTCGCGGCCATCGTCGGCAAAGCCGCCAAGGCCGTTGAAACATTCCAGGTCGGTGGTCAGCGCGGTCTGGGCAGCCGCCGCGGCCTTTGCTGCCGCGGGCACGGCCGGCGCCACCGATGCGGGCGCGGCGACCGGCGGCGGCGACGCAAGCGTTGCCGCCGGCAAGCCTGCCATCTGCTGCGCGATCGGGCCGAGCCGCGCGGTCAGGACCACGCGGGCAACCGAGTGCAGCAAGGCCCGCGCTTCGATACCCATCAGATCGACACGCAGGGTATGCACGACGCCGCGCGCCAATGCTTCGCCGTCGAGACGGGGCCGCGACTGGCTGCTGCGCACCGCCGTGTCGATCGCCACCTGCAGATCCTGCACATAGGAAGATGCACGTTCATTGACGATGACCAGATCGACGCTCAGGCCTTTCATGCGCCAGTATTCATGCGCACGCAACAGCTGGCGCACTTGACCGATGTCATCGATATCGTCGATGCGCAGCAGCACGATGGGCAGGTCGCCCGACACCGACAGCGGCCACAGGCCGGACTGCTGGCCCGCACCGCGTGCAATGACATCCGCCGGTGAACGGAAGCGCGATTCGGCAAAGAGGATGGGAGCGGCCAGCCGCTGGAAGTCCGCAGCCTCGTCGGCCTCGATGCCGATGTGGCGCAACTGCACCTGGGCCTGTGTCCACGCCAGGGTCCGCGCGCGCTCGAAGGCGCTGCGATCATGGTGTTGATCGACCAGATCCAGCAGCGCTTCGCGCGTCGGGGCTACCAGGGTCCAGAAGGCCAGCCGCGCGACCTGGCCCGGCGCGATGCGCACCCGGCGCCGCACCGAAAAGACCGGGTCCAGCACGGTGCCCATGGTGCCGGACAGCGCCTTGCCTGCCGTCATGGCCACGGCCGTACTGGCGTTGCGCCCCCGGCCCAGGAAGGCGCCGCGGTCGGACTCGTATTGCACATCCCCCACGGCCACCCCTTCGACGACCGCGAAATGCGCGGCCCAGATGGGCGCTTCGTCGGGCGTGCGTGGACGGCGGGTGGCGATCAGCGCGCCAAACTCCTGCAGGAATTCTGTCTGCACGAACATCTTGGCGAAGGCCGGATGGGCATCATCGGTGCTGGGCGTCGCCAGCACGACCTCGGCGTAGGACGTGAGCTCGACATCGCTCACCCGGCGGCCGACGTTGGCCACCGTGACCCGGCGCACTTCACCATCGGCTTCGGCCGACACCATGACTTCCATGGTCGTGGTCAGGTTGCCGTCGCGGCACGTGAAGGTGGCGTGGTCTTCGGCAAACACCACTTCGCTGCCCTCTGCCGGTTCGCCAAGGGGCTGCGACGATGCGGACCAGACGCGGCCGCTCTGCATCTCGCGCAGGTACACATAGCTGCCCCAGTGATCGCAGGTGACGTCTTCACGCCAGCGTGTCACTGCGCGGTCGCGCCAGCGGCTGTACCCGCCACCGGCGGCCGTCAGCATGACCGCGTACCGTCCGTTGGACAGCAAGTGCACGGCGGGTTCGGCGGTGGTGGCCGAGCCCAGGTAGCGCACGGACTGCAGGTCGCCCCGCATGTTGACCGGCCCCGATGGCACGTCGTCGGCGCGCACCTGCGCCACCGCAACCAGACGCGGCAGACGTTCCTGCAGCAGCAGTTCGCAGGCCTGGATCATGGGTTCGCGGTGGAAACGCTCGCGCATGCGCGCGCCCTGCAGCGTGTTGGCGATGGCGACGATCGTCATGCCCTGGTGATGCGCCATGTAGTTGCGCACGATGGCCACTGTGGCGTCGGCTGGCAGGCGCGAGCGTGTAAAGTCGAGCGCCTCGTAAAAGCCATAGTGGCCGAGCGCGCCCATCTGGCGCATGCGCTCGAAATTGCGCTGCGCGGCGGCCGGATCGACCATGGTGGCCAGGCCGCTGGCATACGGCGCGATCACGGTGTTTTCAGCCAGGCCGCGTTTCAGGCCCAGCCCCGGCACGCCGAAGTTCGAATACTGATACGTGAAGGCCAGATCGCGGGCGTTGTAGGCCGACTCCGAAATTCCCCACGGGATGCCGAGCAGATCGCCATACGCAATCTGATGCTGGACGACCAGGCGATTGGTCTGCTCGAGGAGGCTGCCTGCCGGCGCGCGCATGACCAACGACGGCATCAGGTATTCGAACATCGAGCCGGACCAGGACACCAGTGCAGCGCCCTGCCCGACCGGAGTGGCGGTACGGCCCAGGCGGAACCAGTGCCGGGTTTCGACGTCGCCCTTGGCGATGGCGAACAGGCTGGCCAGCCGCGCTTCGGACGCCAGCAGGTCATAACAATTGGCGTCGAGGGTGTTGTCGCTCGCGTTGTAGCCGATCGACAGCAGCTTGCGTTCGGGGTCCAGCAAGAAGGCGAAATCCATGCCCAACGCCATGGCGCGGGCGTCGTGCGCCAGGGCGCGCCAGCGCGCGTCCAGCGCCGAGGAAACGATGACCGCGGCCACGCCGTTCGCCGACGCATCGCGCCGCTGCTCGGCCAGCCGCTGGCACAAGGCTTCAAGCCAGAAAATCAGGTCCGCGCCGTGGGCCGACGGGGCCGAAATCACCGCGCGCGCTTCGGTCACCGCCTTGTCGGCCAGCCGTTGCAGCACGGGCATGGCCGTGTCGGCATTGCCCTGCAGCGATACGTCGATGTCTTCCAGCACGGCCAGCAGCCGTTTGCCCTGGCCGCTTTGCACGGCAGGCAGCAACCGGGCGGCATCCTGCGCCAGGGCGAGGATGTCATCGGCGCCATCGGTCCAGTTGTCCGTGACGGGCGCGCCTATCCATTCGTCGCAGGCATTGGCCATGGCGATCAGGTGCCCGGCCAGATTGCCGCTGTCCACCGCCGACACGTACGCAGGCAGCAATACCTGCGTGGTTCCGGTGTCATACCAGTTGTAGAAGTGGCCACGGAACCGGTCGAGCTTCTGCATGCTGCCCAGCGTGGCTTCCAGCCGGTCGCAGGTCTGCGCGGCGCCGGCCCAGCCGAAATCGCGTGCCGCAATGGTCGACAGCAGATACAGCCCCATGTTGGTGGGCGAGGTCCGGCGGGCCACGACGGGTTTCGGATCTTCCTGGAAATTGTCGGGCGGCAGCATGTTGTCTGCCGGGGTGACGAAGGTTTCAAAAAAGCGCCAGGTGCGGCGCGCCGTGCGACGCAAGGAGATGGCTTCGGCGGTGTCCATCGCGCCCAACGGCGCCACCGACGGCGCTCGGCTGGCACGCCATGCAATCGCGGGCGCAGCCAGCCAGAGCAGCAACAGCGGCAGCATGGCGAGCCCTTCGCGTGGTGACACCAGGGCCACCACGCCCGTAACCGCCAGGGCCAGGACGACCCCGCCTGCCATCTGCGCATAGAAGCCGACAATGCCCGGACGCGGGCGCGCCGCCGCTTGCGCCGCCGTGGTCCATTCCAGCAGATGACGGTGCGTGACGTACAGCCGCGACAGCGTGCGGGCGATGGCATCCAGCGCGCGGAAAGCCTGGTCGGGCAGCAGCGCCACGACCCACAGCGTTTGCAGGACGGCCATGCGCAGGCCGCTGGCCAGCAGCCGGAAGTGGCTGCCGGGGCGGATGTTGGGACTGGGCAGCAGGCGGATCGACAGGCCAGGCAGGAAGGCCGGCAAGGCCATGGCCAATACGACCAGCAGCATGGCCTTGAGGGAATGCGGCCACGGCAGCCACGCGCACAGGGTCAGCGCGAGCAGACTGGCCGGGGCCAGCAACGAGCGCCGCAGGTTGTCGATCATTTTCCAGCGGCCCAACGAGGGCAGGACCGAGCCGGCATGGCGGCGCGCGATCACCCACGGCAGCAGCTGCCAATCGCCTCGGGTCCACCGATGCTGGCGCCGCGCGGCCACGTCGTAACGGGCCGGAAACTCTTCCACCACTTCGACATCGGACGCCAGCCCGGCGCGCGCAAAAACGCCTTCAAACAGGTCATGACTGAGCAGCGTGTTGTCGGGGATACGTCCGGCCAGGGTCTTCTCGAACGCATCGACGTCGTAAATGCCTTTGCCCGTGTACGAGCCTTCGCCAAACAGGTCCTGGTACACGTCGGACACGGCAGCCGCGTAGGGATCCATCCCGCCGGGGCCGGATGACAAGGTCTGGTAGAGCGATCCTTCGCGGCCCAGCGGCAGGGCCGGTGTGACCCGCGGCTGCAGGATCGCGTATCCGCCCACGACACGGCGTTCGTCCTCGCTGTACCGCACCTGGTTCAAGGGATGGGCGATCTTGCCGATCAGGCGCAGTGCGGCATCGCGGGGCAGCCGCGTATCGGCGTCGAGCGTGATCACGTAGCGCACGCCAGGCAGGATGTCCGGCTGTCCCGAGCCGTCCGGCGCGGTATCCAGCGGCAGGAAGCTGGTGTCGGTCGCGCCCCGAAGCAGACGGTTCAGTTCGTGCAGCTTGCCGCGTTTTCTTTCCCATCCCATCCAGCGGTTTTCGCTGGCGTTGAACTGGCGGCGGCGGTGCAGCAGGTAGAAACGTTTGCCGCCGGGCGCCGGGCCATGCCGCGCGTTCAAGGCAGCAATCGCCGTGCGTGCCAGCGTGATCAAGGGCGTGTCTGCCTCGACCACTTCCCGATCGGCATCCAGCCCGTCGGACAGCAAGGCGAACGACAGATCGCCGCCCGCGCCGGCCAGGTGGTGCACTTCAAGCTGCTCGATGCAGGCCAGCAGGTCTTCTTCGGTGGACAGCAGGGTCGGGATGACAACGAGGGTGCGCAGGCTTTCCGGCACGCCGTCCGCCAGGGCGAGCGCAGGCAGGCCCACGGCGCCGAAGCGGGACGTGACGCCCCGGTGGACCAGTCCGGTGATCAACTCGGACGCCGGGAAGAAGGCCGCCAACGCCAGCACGGCCAGGAAGGCGAATGACACCGACCCCAGCCCTGGGCCGGCAAGCGCCCAGAATGCGGCCGCGACGACAAGCGCCGACAGCGCAAGGATCGCCGTGGCGTAGCCGCCCACGTCGACGCGGACAATGAACCGGTTGATGCGCACCCTGAAGGGCGCCTTGAAGGCAATCGTGGATTCGAGCAGGGCACGGCCGCCGGCGATCAGGTAGAACCCGGGATCACGTGCGTTGCCGGCGTCCGCAGCCTGGGAAGACGTCAGCGTCAGCGCCTGTTCGGCAATGGCCAGTTCAGACCACGAAGATCCGCGCGCGAGTTGCTCGATGGCGCTGCGATAGACATTGCGGGTCGGAAAATCCATGGCCGCGAAATCGCTGCCCGCGCGCAAGCGCGCATCCACCAGGCTGACGCTTTCGAACAGGTCGGCCCAGTCGATATCCGACATCAGCCGCATGCTGGTGATGACATTGCGCACCGACACGTTGGATGCGCCCTGCCGCTGCTGCACGTGCTGAATCACCTGCGTGGTGTCCGTGCCCTGCCCGCGCAACCGATCGTCCAGCCATTGCAGGGTCGGTGTGGTGCGGGGATCCTGGTCGCGCAGCCGCTTGGCAAGCTCCGCTGCGAAGACTTCCGACAGCGGCCCGCTGGCCCGCGTGGCAATGTCCTTGTCCAGGGCGGTCTGCGCGCCCCCGGGCGCCAGCAGGTCATGCGCGAGCCGCTGCGCGTCGGCGCGCACAGCGCGCCCGTGGGTGATCTGGTCAGCCAGGCGGCGCAGGTTTTCGACCAGCACGATGCGCAGCGTGATGGCCACGGCCCACAGTTCACTGATGTCGAGCGGCTGCACTTCCTGGTACGCCGCGATGAAGCGGCGCAGCACGACCGGATCGACATGGCTGTCGGTGTGCGCAATGTACGCCCAGGCCAGGCCGAACACCCGTGGGTAACCGGCGAACGGGCCGTCGGCAAGCTTGGGCAGAAGGCGGTAATAACCCGGTGGCAGATCGACGTGGATCTCGCGTATCTGCTCTTCGACCACATGGTAGTTGTCGAGGAGCCATTCCGCCGCGGGCACGACGCGGTGTCCGGCGGCCAGTTCAGCGGCGCTGGCGCGATAGGCAGACAGCAATTGCCCGGCATTGCCACGCAACCGTTTGTGCAACGATGCCACGGCCGGTGGCCGGGCGGTGACCTGCTGGGCGGCCGCCAGACTGCGCGCGTGCTGCTCGAGGCGTTCGACGCCGAACAGTTCGTCGCGCACAGGGGCTGCGTCCGACCAGGGACTCGAGGCCTTGCGGCCGGTAATGAATTGGAGGACCGGGTGCATGGGCGCCTTTCGGGACGCTCAGCGCACGCACGTGCCTTGCGAACGACCCGTTAAATAGGAAGTGCGGACAGGCAGGACACGTCTAGAGATGGCAGAGGCAACTCGTCTGCCGCGCCAAGGCGCAGGCAGACCACGCAAACGTGGCCCGGCCCGTTTCGTTCAGGACGACGGGGCCGGCGCCGCGTCAGTCTTTCTTTGGCACCTTGATGGGGGTGGCGCCCGGCTTCAGGGGCGTCCCGGACGGCTTGGGCGCCGGTGCTTTCTTCGGTTTCTTGGTTTCTTTATTGCCGCGCTTTTGTTCTTTGGCTGCCATGATGCGTTCCTGCTGGTTGGACTCGACGTGCGTTTGCATGCGAAGAATGCTGGGTCTGCCGGGCGCGAGGCGCGGCAGACTTGCCGAGAAAGGATCTACCAGACGCTGGGAGTGACCAGCGGGAAGCGGAGTTTGAGGGCCATTCGGTAGGCCCACTGTAGGCTGCTCATCCACACTTCACAAGAACCGTTGCCGATGCAGACAATTGGGCGCGGCGGCGCTTGCCTGGCGCAGTCTCACTGGCACGTGAAGCTCGCCGCATCATTGATGTCGCCCGTGCCCTTGTAGCGGGTCTGCTTTGGGTACGGGCACAGCGGCCGGGTGCGCGACGCCACGTTGAAGTAGCCCGGGTTGGAGGCGGCTGCGACGATGCTGTCAGGCGCCGTGCCCTTTTCCACCCAGTTGACCAGCGGCGTCAACGCGTCGAACGCATCCGTGGCCGGCCCGCCCGAACAATGGTTCATGCCGGGCACGACAAACAGACGCGCAAAGCTGGATACGTCACGGTTCGAGGCGCCCAGGGCGTTGTAGTAGTCGATCGTGTCCTGCACCGAGAACGATGTGTCGCTGCCGCCGTGGTACAGGATCAGCTTGCCGCCGCGCTCGCTGAAAGGCGACAAGGCAGTCGATTCGGCGAACATGTATTGCGCCGCCGACTGGGAGTAGATGCCCGAACGTGCATACACCTTGGGCGCATCCACATCGAAGTTGTAGTTGAGCGCGTAGTTGACGACGCCGGACGTGGGTACCGGCACGGGCGGGGTCGTGAACAGCAAGGGGTTGGACACCGCGAACACCAGCTTGGTCGAGTTGTTGACGGCCGACGCATACGAGCCCAGCCACCAGGAACGCCATCCCTGGTTGTAGGTGGTGCCGGACTGGCCGCTGATGCCGGCGTCCCACGGCCATGTGTTGTACAGCACCTGGCCTTGGGAGTTGCGCGCGCCGGCCAGCGCCTTGTTCAGGGCAGTCAGTTGCGCCGGCAACAGGCAGGCGTCGGTTTTTGCGCCCGTGCATTGCAACTTGTCCATTTCGGGTTTGACCACGGCGTTGGTGCATGCCGGCATGTTGTCGACGATGCCATCCTTCAAGCCATCCAGGCCGTCACACGCGGCCAGCACGCCATTGCGCACCAGCATCAGGTCGGGATCGGTGAAGGTCTTGTTGATGGCGGGCGCGCCGGTGGTGTCGAACAGGTTCTGCGACCGTGCCAGCGCAGCAAAGGTCTGCGACACGTTGATGCCGTCGACGCTTGCCAGGGGCAGGTGATATCCCGGGTCCCCCGCGACGATGCCATCGAAATAGGTGGGAAAGCGCTGCGACAGGATCATGGCTTCGCGCCCGCCTTCCGAGCAGCCCATGAAGTAGGACTTGTCGGGCCCCTTGCCAAAGTACTTCGACACCAGCGCCTTGCCGACCCGCGCGGTTTCGTCCAGCGAGTTGAAGCCGAAGTCGATGCGTGCCTGCGGGTCCAGGCCGAAGGCCGCCGTGCCGCCCGCCGCGGCCACGGTGTTGACGGCGTTATCGTGACCGCTGTCGGTGCCCAGCGTGACATAGCCCAGCGACAGCAGGGTCTTGCCGTCCTGCGCCGTGGCATTGACCGGATCGACGACGGTGCCGTTGATGCCCCCGCCGCCGCCCATGTACAGCCGGCCGCTCCAGGTGGTGGGCATCCGCACGCGGAACTTGATGGCGTAGGGCTGGCCGTCGACGCCGGTGCGTTCGTTGATCATGCCGTTGACCAGGCAGTGTTCGGCGACGGTGGCCGTGGCGGGCGTAAAGGTCGCGCCGGTGATGCGGGTCGTGGCGTTGGGAAAGCCTGTGGCGCTGGCAAGCGCGGCGCACGAGGCGGCGGTCGGGACGCTCGCGCCCGGTCCCTGCCCTGCACCGGGTGGCGCCGGATCGTCATCGCCGCCACAGGCAGCGACCGCCAGCGTGGCGGCAAGGACGACCGACAGACTCAATCCTTTTCTTGCGATGTCATGGCGACTCATGGCGACTTCCAACGTGAAGGGGAAACAGGGAACGGCGGGGCAAGGTATGGCGGGGACAACGAACGGCAGGACCGTGGCGCTTACTCGACGCCGACACCGGCGTCACGCACGATGCGGGTCCACTTGGGAACATCGGACTGGATCAGTCCGGCAAAGTCGGCCTGCGAGCCAGGCATCATTTCGATGCCCACCGCCATGAACTTTTCATGGGTGGACGGGCGTTTCAGCATGGCTTGCACGGCGGCATTGAGGGTGTCGGCCACCGCTTGAGGAATGCCCTTGGGCGCCGCCAGGCCGAACCACACCGTCATCGAAAAGCCCGGCACGATCTCGTTCAGCGCCGGCAGGTCGGGCATGATTTCGGTGCGCGTCTCACCGGTGGACGCCAGTGCGCGCAGGCGGCCGGACTGCACGTAGGGAAGCGTGGACGTGCCGCCTTCGAACATGATGTCGATCTGCCCGCCCAGCAGGTCGTTCATGGCGGGCGCGCTGCCCTTGTAGGGCACATGCAGCAGGTCGGTGCCGGTGCGCAGCTTGAAGAGTTCGCCCGCCAGATGGTGCGTGCCACCGCGGCCCAGGCTGCCGTAGGTCAGCGTGCCGGGCTTGGACTTGGCCAGCGCGACCAGGTCCTGCACGGACTTGACCGGCACGGCGCTGTTCACCACCAGGTAGAACGGGGTGGAAAACAAGGTGGCGATCGGCGTCAGGTCGCGCGTCGGATCCGTGCGCAGATCCTTGGTGGTGAGGGGATTCAGGATCATCCCGGTCTGGGACGTGACCAGCAGCGTGTAGCCGTCCGGTGCGGCGCGCGCGGCGGCATCCATGCCGATGGCCTGGTTGGCGCCCGACCGGTTCTCGACCACGACCGGCTGCTTGAGGCGGGCCGCCAGGTCGTCCGCCAACGTGCGCGTGAACGTGTCGACCAGGCCGCCCGGTGTATAGGGCACGATGATCTTGATGAGGCGTTCCGGATAGGGGCCAGGGGACTGGCCAGGGGACTGGCCGGCACTGGTCTGCGCGGTGGCGGTGAAGGACAACGACCCCAACGCTATCGCGGCCCCCGCTGCGGCGACTGCCACGCCGACGCGACGGCGCGCCCTGCCCGCGTCCGACATTGCCGGGCGAACCTGTTTCATGCCTCCTCCTTCGGGATCGAGACGTCCCTTGATCGGCAAGGGCGGCAACGGGGTCAGAACGCGGGTGTTGACCCAGCGTGAGCGGCGTTGCGCGGATGCCGGGGCAAAATATAAGTCCGCTTGATATAAACCGCTATTACATACTTTCCCTTGGTTGAGCGGGCATGGCGCATGCGCAGGGGCGTCGCCCAAAGATTCATCCTGCTTAAACCTTTCGGCCCGTCACCTCGACTATGCTCTACCCTCGCCCGCGATCCTGCCGGGGTGCGCCGCCGTCGTCGACGGAGCGCTCGACTCCCGCCGCAATAAGACGAGGACCATGAGACTTTCCCGATTATCCGGGGCGGTAACGCTGCCCCTGTGCCTTGTGCTGGCCGGCTGCAGCCTGACCCGTCCGCCGGCCGCGGTGCCCCCGCCTGTTCCCGCCCAGTGGAATGCGCCGCTACCGCCACCCGGACCGGCCGCGCCGCCGTTGCCGGTCGGGTCGATCCCGGCATTGACCGACTGGTGGCGGCAGCTGAACGATCCCCTGCTCGACCGCCTGATCGCGGCGGCGCAGACCGAAAGCCCCACCATTGCCAGCGCCGCGGCGCGCATTGCCGAAGCCCGCGCAACGCGGGTGCAAAGCGGCGCGGCCCTGCTGCCCAGCCTGGATGCGTCGCTGACCGGGACACGTGGCAATTCCGGCTCCCGGTTTGGCGCGTCGCCCACGGGCGGCCTGATCGCCGTGCCCATCACGACGACGCAAGCCACGTTGCAATCGAGCTGGGAAGCCGACCTGTTCGGCCGCCTGCGCTCCGATCGCGAAGCCGCGCAGACGCGGCTGGTCAGCGCCGACGCCAAGTGGCATGACGCGCGGGTGTCGGTCGCGGCCGAGACAGCCAATGCCTATTTCGCCGAGCGCGCCTGCATCCAGCAATTGACGGTATCCGAATCGGATACCCGATCGCGCAGCGAGACGGCGCGCCTGTCCGACCTGTCGTCTCAGGCCGGTTTCACGGCGCCTGCCGATGCGGCCCTGGCGCGCGCCAGCGCGTCCGATGCCTCCGGCCGCCTCAGCCAGCAGCGTGCGCAGTGCGATGTGCAGCGCAAGGCGCTGGTCGCGCTGACCGGCATCGACGAACCGGAACTGGCCGTCCAACTGGCCGCGTCGCCCGTGCAACAGGCCCTGCCCAACGTGCAGGCCGTGGCAAGCGTGCCGGCCGAGATGCTGGTGCAGCGGCCTGACGTCTACGCCAACGAACTGGGCGTGGCTGCAGCCAGCGCCGAAGTCGGGTCGGCCGAAGCCGCCCGCTACCCGCGCCTGACCCTGCAGGGCTCGGTCGGCCGCACGACGTTCCGGCTTGCTGGCCAGGCGCAATCCCTCGACACCTGGAGCATTGGCCCGGTCACACTGACGGTGCCGCTGTTCGATGGCGGCACCCGCCGCGCCAATGTCGAATCGGCCAAGGCGCGGTACGCCGAAGCCGTGTCGGCATACCGCGGCAGCGTGCGCCAGGCCGTGCGCGAAGTCGAAGAAGCCCTGGTCAACCTGCAAAGCACCGATGCGCGCGCGTCCGACGCCGACAGCGCCGTCAAGAATTACCAGGCCGCCTTCGACGCCATGCAGGCGCGTTACAAGAGCGGGCTGGCCAGCCTGATCGAACTCGAAGACGTGCGCCGCACCCTGTACGCCGCCCAGACCGCGCGAGTCGCCCTGCAGCGCGAACGCGCCAATGCCTGGGTGGCCCTCTATCGCACCACTGGCGGCGGCTGGACCCGCGCCGCCTCGCTGACCTCCTCTTCCTCGGCCCCGTCGCCATGAAAACCATGAAGCGCTCTACCCTCGTCCTGACGCTTGTCGTCCTGCTGGTCATCGTCGGCATTGCCGTGTTCGTGGCGCGGCGCCCTGCCTCGCCCGATGGCGCAGCCGCGGTCGACAAGCAAGCCGCGGCCGCGCCGCGTCCCTCGCTCACCGTTTCGGTCGAAGCGCCGCAGTCCACCCAGTTGACGAATACCCTGTCCGCGAACGGCAATATCGCGGCCTGGCAGGAAGCCAGCGTGGGATCGGAATCGGCCGGGCTCAAGCTGTCCGAGGTGCGCGTGAACGTGGGCGACACCGTCAGGAAAGGCCAGGTGCTCGCGACCTTCTCGGGCGAGACGGTGCAGGCCGACGTGGCCCAGGCCCGGGCGTCGCTGGCCGAAGCCAAGGCGAACGCGGCCGATGCGGCCAATAACGCATCCCGCGCTCGCACGCTGGAGGAGACCGGCGCGCTCAGCCAGCAGCAGATCAACCAGTACGCGACCAGCGCCGAGACAGCGCGGGCGCGGGTCGAAGCGGCCGAAGCCGTGCTGGCCGCCCAGCAGGTGCGTGGCCGCAATACGCAGGTGCTGGCGCCCGATGACGGCGTCATCTCGGCCCGTACCGCTACCGTCGGCAGCGTGGTGGGTGCAGGCACCGAACTGTTCAAGCTGATCCGCCAGGGCCGCCTCGAATGGCGGGCCGAGGTTACGTCGGCCGAACTGGGCCGTATCAATGTCGGCATGCCCGCGGTCATCGTCGGCGCCAGCGGCGCGCGGGTCCACGGCAAGGTGCGCAGCATCGCTCCGACGGTCGATCCGCAAACGCGCGCGGCGTTGATCTACGTCGATGTGCTGGGCGTCTTGCCTCCCGATACCCCGGCACCCGCCACGCCGGTCGCACCGGCCGCCGCGACCGGGTCGGTACCCGCCAGCCCGGGCGCGGCCAACACCACGTCGGCCAAGCCGGCCGCAGCCAGCCTGCCGGTCGCCAAGCTCAAGGCGTCGCCGGTCAACATGGCGCAGACCACCAGCCTGAAGGCCGGCATGTTTGCGCGGGGCGACTTCGAACTTGGGCAGGCGCGGGCCGTGACGGTGCCGCAGGCGTCCATCGTGCCGCGTGACGGGTTCAATCACGTCCTGCTGCTGCAGCCCGACAACCGGGTGGCCCAGCTCAAGATCGAAACCGGCCGCCGCGTGGGCGATCGTGTCGAAGTGGTCACCCCGCTGCCCGCCGATGCCAAGGTGGTCGTGCAGGGCGCGGGTTTCCTGAATGACGGCGACCTCGTCCGGGTGACGCCATGAACGTTTCCGCCTGGTCCATCCGGAATCCGATTCCGGCGGTCATGTTGTTCGTCCTGCTGACCTTTGGCGGTCTGCTGGCGTTCAACGCCATGAAGATCCAGAACTTTCCCGATATCGACCTGCCCACGGTGACCGTGACGGCATCGCTGCCGGGAGCTGCCCCGTCGCAGCTCGAAACCGACGTGGCGCGCAAGCTTGAAAACTCCATCGCCACGGTCCAGGGCCTCAAGCACATCACCACCAAGGTCCAGGACGGCACCGCCACCCTCATCGTCGAATTCCGGCTGGAAAAACCGGTGCAGGAAGCCGTGGACGACGTGCGGTCGGCCATCCAGCGCGTGCGGGCCGATTTGCCCGCTGACGTGCGCGACCCGGTCGTGACCAAGCTGGACCTGGCCGCCCAGCCGGTCCTGGCGTTCACGATTGCGTCCACGAAGCTGGATGCGCCGTCGCTGTCCTGGTTCGTCGACAACGACGTCACCAAGAAGCTGCTGGCCCTGCCCGGCATCGGCGCCGTCAACCGGGTGGGCGGCGTGACCCGGCAGGTGCACGTCGACCTCGACCCCGCCAAGCTGCAGGCCCTGGGCGCCACGGCGGCTGACATCTCGCGCCAGCTGCGGCAGGTGCAGGTGGAAAGTGCCGGCGGACGCACCGACCTGGGTGGCAGCGAGCAACCCGTGCGTACCTTGGCCACGGTGCAATCGGCCGACCAGTTGCGCGACATGCAGATTCCGCTGTCCGATGGCCGGCGTATCCGGCTCGATCAGGTGGCCAATGTGATCGACACCATCGCGCAGCCACGCGCCGCGGCCTTGCTCGATGGCAAGCCGGTGGTCGGGTTCGAGGTGGCGCGCAGCCGCGGCCAGAGCGAGGTCGCGGTTGGCGCCGCGATCCAGAAAGCCCTGGTCGAACTGCGCGAGCAGCACCCGGACATCACGCTGACCGAGGCCTTCAACTTCGTGCAGCCGGTGCAAGAGGAATACGACGGGTCGCTGCACCTGTTGTATGAAGGCGCGCTGCTGGCCGTGCTGGTGGTTTGGCTGTTCCTGCGCGACTGGCGCGCAACCTTCGTGTCGGCCATTGCACTGCCGATGTCGGTGATTCCCGCCTTCATCGGCATGTATGTGCTGGGTTTTTCCATCAACGTGATTTCGCTGCTGGCGCTGTCATTGGTGGTCGGCATTTTGGTGGACGATGCGATCGTCGAGGTCGAAAACATCGTGCGCCACCTGCGCATGGGCAAAAGCCCCTACGACGCCGCCATGGAGGCGGCTGACGAGATCGGGCTGGCCGTGATCGCGACCACCTTCACATTGATCGCGGTATTCCTGCCGACTGCCTTCATGAGCGGCGTGGCCGGCAAGTTCTTCAAGCAGTTCGGGTGGACGGCGTCACTGGCGGTGTTTGCGTCGCTGGTCGTGGCGCGGGTGCTGACGCCGATGATGGCGGCCTACATGCTCAAGCCCATCGTGACCGAGGAAAAGGAACCTGGCTGGCTCAGGATGTACATGCGCGCGGCCGAATGGTGCATGACCCATCGGCTGACCACGATGCTGCTGGCCACGCTGTTCTTCATCGGGTCGATCGCCATGATCCCGCTGCTCAAGACCGGCTTCATTCCGCCCGACGACAACTCGCAAACGCAGGTCTACCTGTCGCTGGCGCCGGGCGCCACGCTGCAGCAGACCCTGGCAACCGCTGAAGAAACCCGGCAGCGCCTGATGAAGATCGATCACGTGCGCAGCGTCTACACGACGGTGGGCGGCGGCAGCGCGGGCGGCGACCCGTTTGCCGGCTTCGGCGTGGCCGAAACGCGCAAGGCTACCCTGACGGTCAAGCTGGACCCCCGCGGCGAACGGCCACGCAAACAGGTGGTGGAAAACCAGATTCGCGCGGCGCTGGAAAGCCTGCCGGGCATACGCAGCACGGTGGGCCTGGGCGGCTCGGGCGAAAAGTACATTCTGGTGTTGAGCGGCGAAGATCCTGCGGCGCTGACGACGGCGGCACGCGCGGTGGAACGCGATCTGCGCACGGTGCGCGGCCTGGGCAACATCACGTCGACGGCCAGCCTGGTGCGGCCTGAAATCGCGGTGCGCCCGGACTTTGCACGCGCGGCTGACCTGGGTGTGACCAGCTTTGCCATTGCCGAGACGCTGCGGGTGGCGACGCTGGGCGACTACGACCAGTCGCTGCCTAAGCTGAACCTGGCGCAGCGGCAGGTGCCCATCGTGGTCAAGCTCGAAGACTCGGCGCGCAAGGATCTGTCCTTGCTCGAACGCCTGTCGGTGCCGGGCGCGCGGGGTCCGGTCATGCTGGGCCAGGTCGCCACGCTGACCATGGAAGGCGGTCCGGCCGTGATCGACCGCTATGACCGGTCCCGCAACATCAACTTCGAGATCGAACTGTCGGGCACCGGCCTGGGGGATGCCAAGACGGCCGTGATGGAACTCCCATCGATCCGCAATTTGCCGCCGGGCGTACGGGTCGCCGAAGTGGGCGACGCCGAAGTCATGACCGAACTTTTCGCCAGCTTCGGGCTGGCCATGCTGACAGGCGTGCTGTGCATTTACGTCGTGCTGGTGCTGCTGTTCAAGGACTTCCTGCACCCGGTCACGATCCTGTGTGCCCTGCCGCTGGCGCTGGGCGGCGCGTTCGTGGGTCTGCTCATCGGGCAGAAGGCATTGTCGATGCCGTCGCTGATCGGCCTGATCATGCTGATGGGCATCGCCACCAAGAACTCGATCCTGCTGGTCGAGTACGCCATCGTCGCGCGCCGGGACCATGGCATGAGCCGGTGGGATGCCCTTCGGGACGCCTGCCACAAGCGCGCGCGCCCCATCATCATGACCACCATCGCCATGGGCGCCGGCATGCTGCCGATCGCGGTGGGGTTCGGGGCAGCGGACGCGAGCTTCCGGTCGCCGATGGCCATTGCCGTCATTGGCGGGCTGATCACCTCGACGGTGCTGAGCCTGCTGGTGGTGCCGGCGGTGTTTACGTATGTAGACGACGTGGAGCACTGGATAGGCCGGACAGTGCGGCGGTTGCGGGGAATACGCGACCCTGAACCGGCTGCGGCTGCGGCTGCGCCTGCGCCCGAAACACCGCGGTAATTCGGGATCTGGATCGGTAGGAGTGCGTGCGCACACTTACCGATCCACGCCCCACTTCCGGCGATCTCGTGGCAACCTCTTACAAAACCACGCCCGGCCAGGACGCTTTCGCCCACCCCTGCCTGCCCCAGTGCAGGGCGGCATCGTTAGAATTGGGAGTCATTTTTGTTCCACGAGTCCCATGCAGCTATCCCCTTCCCGTCTTGTTCTGATCGTCCTGCTGTGTTTCAGCAGCCTGTGGATGCACCTTGCCGTGGCTGCCGACCCGGCGCCGGCGGCGTCATCGGCCGATGCGCCTGTCACGGCGTCGCAGGCCAAACGCGTGCTGGGCACGCTCCAGGACGACAAAAGGCGGGCCGAGCTGGAAGAAACGCTGCGGGTGATTTCGCAAGCCACGGCAGCCGCGCCCGGCGCCGACGCGCCGACTGAAGAAGCGCCAGCCGAAGCGGCGCCGATTGCCCTGGTCGAAACCGGGGTGGTGGCGCAGATCTTCGATCGGGTGGGCAACTGGTTCGATGCCATCGGCAATGAACTGAAGGTCACCGTGCGCACCTTTCTGGAAGTCCGGACCATTGGCGTCTGGTGGGAAAGCCGCTTCGGCACCGATGAAGCCCGCGCCAACGCCTTGCGCGCCATCGGCGCCGTGCTGGTGATCCTGGCAGCCGGCCTGGCGGTGGAATGGTTGCTCAGGCGGGTGTTGCAACGCCCGCGCGACATCGTCGCCGCGCATGCCGCGCGGCGGTTCGCGGCGGAAGAGGCGAAACGTACGGCGGCGCAGTCGGTAGTCGTTGAAGCGCAGGCAGTCGATCCGGCAGCGGCGGCAGCAGAAGCATCCGGTGCAGTGACGTCACCGTCCGGACCGACGGCTTCAACCGCCACCCCCGCGGCCACATCCGCCACGACGCCCGTGGTCTCGCCCACTGGCGCGCCGGTCTCTCCGATCACCCTGGCCGCGGCCACCGCCGCCGATGCCGCGACCGAGCCCGCCGCGCCACCGCGCCAGCGCTACGACCGCCACTGGGGCGTTCTTCGGCGCATTCCTTACGCGGTCGCCTACGGCATCCTCAAATGGCTGCCGCTGCTCGGATTCCTGGGCACCACCAGCCTGCTGATCGCGCTGTCGGGCGGGCCCAACTCGGCGTTCTATCGCGCGATATTGCCGCTGGTCGGCGCCTACGCCGCGACCCGGGTCACCATGAGCGCCATCGGCGTGCTGATCACCCCCGCCGGCGCCGGCCTGCGACTGGCGCCTGTCACGAATGACACCGCGCGGTACCTGCGCCGCTGGTTCCGCCGGATCGTGGTGGTGGCCGTGTTCGGAGCTGCCTTGACCGACGTGGCCCTGGCGGTCGGCGCGACAGCCGATGCGCAAAACGCGATGTCCAAGCTGATCGCGCTAGCCGTGCATCTGATGGTCATCACCGTGATTTTCCAATCCCGCCAGCGTGTCGGCCACTGGATCCGCGGGTCGGGCCAGGGCCGCGACAGCATCGTCGCGCTGCGTGCCCTGCTGGCCGATATCTGGGCGCCTGCCCTGGCCCTGTTCGTGGTCGGCCTTTGGGTGGTGTGGGCCCTTGGCGTCAATAACGGTTTCCAGCAGCTGCTTCACTACTTCGCGCTGACCGCGGGGGTGTTGTTCGCGGCCGTGGTGACCGGCTACCTGGCGCTTGGCGCGCTCGACAAGACCTTCTTTGGCAGCGCCATTGAAGAGGGCAAGTCGGTGCACGTCATCCAGCACTACCAACGCTTCACGCAACGCGCGGTGATTGCGATCGTGGTCATTGTCGCCCTGCTTACGCTGCTGCAGGTGTGGGGCTTCAGCGTCCTGAACTGGTTCGCCCCCGGCACCATCGGCCGCAGCCTGTTGTCGGCGGTCAGCACCATCGCCGTCGCATGCATCCTGGCCATCGTGGCATGGGAAGGCAGCAATTTCTGGATCAACCGGCGCATTGCGCTGTGGACGGGGGCGGGCGACGTGGGCCGGGCCACCCGCCTGCGCACCCTGGTGCCGATCATGCGCACCACCTTGTTCATCGTGATTGCGCTGGTGGTCGTGCTGACCGCCCTCAATCAGCTGGGCATCAACATCGCGCCCTTGCTGGCCGGCGCAAGCATCGTGGGCGTCGCGCTGGGCTTCGGCTCGCAAAAATTGGTGCAGGACTTCATTACCGGGATTTTCTTGCTGGTGGAAAACGCTATGCAGGTCGGCGACTGGGTGACGGTTGCCGGCGTATCCGGTTCAGTGGAAACGTTGTCCATCCGTACCGTCCGACTTCGAGCGGGCGACGGCGCCTTGCATGTGATTCCATTCAGTTCCGTATCGACCGTCACCAATACCAATCGCGGCATCGGCAATGCGTCGATCAAGCTCAGCGTCCGGGCGGATTCCGACCTCGATCAAGTCATTGCCGCCATCAAGGAAGTCGGTGCGGAAATGCGAGAAGACCCCAAGCTCAAAGATCTCATCCTCGCCGATCTCGACCTGTGGGGTGTCGATCAGGTCGACGGCGCGACGGTGGCACTGTCGGGCGTCATCCGGACGGTCGACCGCGGTCGCTGGCCAGTCCAACGCAGTTTCAACCAACGGATCTGGCGGCGGTTCCGTGAACTGGGCATCCAATTGACCAACCCGCAGGAAACGGTTGTCATCAACCCCATGGCTCCGGCCAATGGAGACGGTGTGTCAGAGGTACGGGGTGGGTCGGCCCCTGACTCGGTGCAGGGCACCGCGGGCGAGGCGCAGCCGCCGCAAGGCACTGTGCCGGGCAAGCCCTGATTCCCGTACAGGCATCGCCGGCCAGCGCCGGCATGGCCGGCATCCGCGCCACCGACGTGGCGCGTGAACTGGCCGCGCGGCTGGACATTCAGGTCCCGCAAGGCCCGACCAACTTCAGAGCGACCGCGTCTGCCCCGCCGGCTCGCCCGCCGCCCGGTCCACATCGCGCGCGGGCGTCGTTCGCAGCACCACTTCACACGCGGCAATGCAGAGCACCAGCCACGCGCCGCCCGAGACGAATCCCGCCAGCACGTCGCTGAAGTAATGCACATACAGGAACACCCGGCTGAAGCCGATCGCCAGGAACAAGGCCACCAGAGCGCCCGCCAGCACCAGCGACAGCGGGGGGCGCGCCAGCCGCAGCGCCAGGTAGGCCAGCATGCCGTAGGTCACGAGCGACCCGGAGGCGTGACCGCTGGGAAAGCTCCAGCCGTGCTCGATGACAAAGCCATGTTCATGCAGCGGCCGCACGCGCTGGAAGATGGCTTTCAGTACACGGATCAATACGCCGTTGCCCGCCACCGCGATGACCCAGGCGCAGAAGAACAGGCGGCGGCGCGCGATCAATAACGCGATGCCGACCAGCAGGCCAACGATCACCAGCGCTTCCAGATTGCCGGCCCGAGTCACCCAGGCCAGCATTTCCAGCATGCGGGTCGACGGATCGGTGCGCAGCGCATCGGCCAGCAGGCCGTCGAACCGGCCCAGGGTCTCGTCGGCCTCCAGGGCCTCGGCCAGTTCGGCGAACGCCGCCATGGCCACCAGCAAGCCCGCCGCGCCCGCGCCGGCATAAATGCCCAGCCAGGCGCGTGGTGGCAGGCGATCGCGCCATCGGTCACGCCCGCGCCGGACCGTCCAGTGCAGCACCCAGGCCAGCAGACCGGCCAGCATCCAGGTGCCGATCGTGGTGGCGACATAGGATGCGACCGGATGCGTGCCTATCCATTGCGCAGTGGACTCCAGCGTCATGAAGAACGGCTTCCTCGGCTGGGCGTGACCAGGATCTGGTCGACCCGCGTGAAGCCCTCCGCGGGATCGGCGCAATCCCAGCGTTCGATGGCGCAACGGCCCGCGTCGACCGATGACGAATACCGGATGACATTCACCGAGTTCGGCGCGTTGGCACGCGTGCGCGTCGATACGGCCGTTCCGGCCTGCACCACCCAGGCATCTCTGCCCAGTCCCGGCAATGCATCGTTGACCGGCCGCACGAACGGCAAGTGGATATGACCGCCCAGCACCAGGTCGGCGCCGGCCAGCACCCAGGTGCCCAGGGCCGCGCGATGTCCATGCAGCAGGTTCTTGCTTTCCTGCGGCGACAGCACATGCACCGGGTGATGCGCCACCACGATCCCCAGCTGACCCGGCCGCCGTTTCATCAACGCAGCGGACACGCGCGCAATCTGCTCGGCCGACACCGTGCCGTCTTTGTGACGGTAGTTGCGCGTCGAATTGACGCCGATCAGCAGCAGGTCGGGGGACGACAGCACGGGCTCGAGCGTCCCGGGAAATACTTCCTGGTAATGCCCGTAAGGCGACACGGCGCGGGCAAACAGATTGAACAGGGGAATGTCGTGGTTGCCCGGTATCACCACAACCTGCCGCGCCCCAACCCGGTCCACGAAGGCCTTGGCGGCCGCGAACTCCGATGGTTTGGCGCGCTGCGTGATGTCGCCCGACATCAGCAACACATCCGGGTCAAGGGTGCGCGCCAGGCGCAACAGTGCTTCCACGACGTCCGGCCTTTCGGTGCCAAAATGGGGATCCGAGACTTGCAGAACTACCGTCACGCCTCCTCCTTGCGTTGATCGGGCGCGGGAACCAGCAGCGGGAGGCGCTCGGCCGCGACCTTGAATACCAGCGGGGCTTCCATCCACAGGATCTCGCCATCGGTCGCTACTTTGAAGCGGCGCGAGCGGCTGCCGGAACGCGGCTTGACCACCAGCCGGGTGAACGAAAAATCGATCACGTCGTCGGCGCCGCCCAGCTTGCGCATCGCGCCGCGGAACAAAAGTCCCAGCATGGCCAGGCCGCTCATGTCGCGCAATGCAATCGCGACCAGGCGGCCGGCATGCACCTCATCGGACTCCTCGATCCCGACGCGCTTCAGCTGTAGCCGATTATTCCCGACAAACAGCGTGACCGTGCGCAGTCTGCGGGTCTGCCCGTCCTGCTCCATGTCGATGTGCAGGCGGCGATGCGAACGCATCACGGTCATGATGCCCGACAGCAACGCCACGAAGCGGCTGCGGCCATATTGCTGCTTGTAGGTCTCGCGATCCTCCAGCAACTGGGGATAGAGACCCAGGCTGGCGTTGACCAGAAAAAGGCGTTCGTTGAGCATGCCGACCTGTACAGGAGAGATGGTGGCATCGAGCAATGCGCGTGCCGCCTCTTCCGTGTCCTGCGAAATGCCCCACGTACGGCCAAAGTAATTGAAAGTGCCCTGCGGCAGCACGCCGAAGGGGCAGCCCTGTCCAAGCACCACTTGAGCAACGGCATTGATGGTGCCGTCGCCGCCCGCCGCGACCACGACCCCGCCCTGGGCCTTTGCAAGTTCTACCGCGCGACGCGCGGTATTTGCCAGGTCCGACGCATCCCCCACCTTGAAGATTTCGACCCGGCGACCCGCGTCTTCCATAACCCGGCGCACGATCCCGCTGGTTTCGTCGGCGTCGTTGCGACCCGAGCCACTGTTCAGAACGATAAAGAACGGTGCGTCCGCAGCGACCGTCTTGCCTACGTTCAGCGTTTCCATGCATGCCGCCTTAGCAGAAGTGCTTAGTGTTGAGTGTGTTGAGCAAGCTGCGATGGTCCCATACTCCTGTCGGGCACACCGCTTGCTGTAACACTCGCAGAGCACTGTTGCCGTTGACACATGGAGGTGAACGATGACCACCGACAAAAAGAAAACCGAAGAAGACAAGCGTCTGGATGGCACGGCCGATAAGGACAAGAAAGTCCCGACCTATCAGGAACTGCTGGACGAGTCCCTGGACCAGACATTTCCTGCAAGCGACCCGATTTCCCCAGGCGCCGCGGTAAATGCCGAAAAGCGGATCGAATCCGAAAAGAACGAAGCGGATTGGGAACTCAAACCGCAAAAGGCCCCGAACAAATAAGGGGCACGCGGAGCGTGACTCCGCGGAATGAAGAAAGGCTGGCACGCGCCAGCCTTTTTGTCGTCTCGGTCGGGACAACGCCCAGGACTGTCCCGAATCAGAGCAGCACGATCTCGCAGGGCTGGTGCGCCGTTGCGCCTCGCAGTGGCGCATCGCCTGGCACGCCGTCGCCCGACAATGCCTTGCGCTTGGCATACAGGCCATATTGATCGACCTCGATACGGCGGGCGCGGTGCCACGGAATCCGAGTATCCCCAGGCGCGGCCCAGGCCCAGGCATGCACCGGAACGGGAATGCACTTGGCGCCGACAATGGCAGCGGCGGCCAACGCGGCACGCCCGACGGCTTCGTGATCCGGATCGCCATCGAAGCGCCAGCTTGCAAACATGACGTCCCCAGGCTGCAGCCGCCATGCCAGAAAGGCTGCCAGCGCCGTTTCGTTGCGATGGAGCGTGCCTTTTTCCAAACCTGCATGCATCACCCGGCACGGCGCCATGTCGCTGTCTGCACGGCCAGTCACCCCAAGACGATGCAGCGCCCCAGAATAAGGCGCGTATTGCACCTGGGCTTCGCCATGGTATTCCGGTGGGTTATGAATTGACGCCGCGCCCGGTTCACCGGTCGCGGCAATGATGGTAAGCGGCCGCCCAAGGAAATGCAGCCCGTGGATAAGCCCGCCCAGGGACACGACTTCGTCATCGGGATCTGGCGTCACGACAACGGCACGACGCCCTTCGGGCACCATCAACGCGGGTGCGATGGAAGGAAGTCCAGCCAGTGCCCAGCGGCCACGTTCGGCGCAGACGGCAGCGTGGTCGGGGGCTTGCGGTACTGCGCTCAACATCGGCATGGGGGCACAATCACAAAAGGGTCATCCCCGGAATGCAATATCCATGCCCATTTTTACACGGTGGCGTTATGGACTTTCAGCACACCGATCAATGCTTCGAGGCGGCATCGGTGGCACCGACGATCGCCACAAGTGCCTGCCGACCGGCAGGAGCGATTCCTGCTGAGTAGCTTCCAGAAACTGGAACGCTGCCCTGCAGTGCCATCCGGTCCCTGTGACGTACCGATCAAAGGACTAGCCATGACGAAAATTACCTCTGTGCTCAATGAACTGATTGAAATCAGCAACGACGGCGACAAGGGCTTCCGCCAGGCCGCCGAAGACGCAAAGAATCCCGAACTGAAAGCCCTGCTGCTGCGCCGTGCGTCGGACTGCGCGTCGGGTGCTGCGCAACTGCGCCAACAGGTGTCGGCCCTGGGTGGCAAGCCTGAAGAAGGCGGCACCGCGGGCGGCGCCGTTCATCGCGGCTGGGTCAGCCTGAAGGCAGCGGTTGCCGGCCGTACCGACCTCGCCATTCTGGAAGAGTGCGAGCGTGGCGAAGACGTCGCCAAGGCCCGCTATCAGGACGCCCTGAAGCAGGATCTGCCTGCCGAAATCCTGGCACTGGTCCAGACCCAGTACGAAGGCGTCGTGCGCAATCACGACCAGATCCGCGATCTGCGTGACCGGATGCGCGCCACCAGCTGATCAGGTCTGACCTGATCGACGCCAGAGGCTGATGCCTCTGGCGTGGCGGCAAAAGAAAAGCGCCTCGAGAATATCGAGGCGCTTTTTATTGGCCTGACCGTTGATGGCGACGTTCAGTGGGCAGCGACGTTCAGTGCACGCTGCTCGCCACTCGCTGGCCCGGCGTCGCCTGCGCGGCAGGACGCGTCAGCGACGTGATCACGGCAATCAACTCAGCCGGATTGGCGGGCTTGGTCAGGTAGACCTGAAAACCATTGGCCAACGCCCTGACACGATCTTCACGCTGACCAAACGCCGTCAGTGCAATGGCAGGAATCGGACCGCGAAACCGCGTCGATACCTGACGCTCCAGCAGCCGCACCTGCTTCAGGGTCTCGTACCCGTCCATGTCCGGCATCGCAATATCGCAAATGATGACCTGCGGTGCATCGTCGGGACCGCACTGGCGCAAGTGATCGAGCGCGTGCTGGCCGGAAGCGGTTGGCGCAACCTGCGCGCCGATATGGGTCAGCAATTCCGACAACGAGTCGCGTGCTTCTTTCTGATCATCGACCAGCAACACGCGCACGTTTTCCAGGGAACTGAGCGGCTTGTCGTCTCCAGCCACGGTCTGCACCGCGCGCGGGCCTTCATCTTCCGAATCCGCTTCATTGCGCAGCGGCAGGTAGATCGAAAAGGTCGATCCCTGGTTTTCGCCATCGCTGTACGCAACGGCACGACCGCCATGCAGTTCGGTCAGCTGGCGCACGAGCGTCAGGCCCAGACCCAGGCCTTCGGTGCGACGCGTGTTGGACGAGTCGGCCTGGCGGAAAGGATCGAACAGGAAAGGCATGAATTCGGCAGAGATCCCCTTGCCCTGGTCGACCACCGAGATGCGCACGTCGATATCGCTGGTTTCGATCGTCACCTTCACGTCCGACCCCTGGGGGCTGAACTTGATGGCGTTGGTCAACAGGTTCCAGATGATCTGCTCGACCCGCTCGGCATTGCCCACGATACGGACCGGCAATTCGGGGTACGCCGTCGTCACCGACACATTGCGTTCGGCCGCTGCCTTGGACGCGCTAGAAATGGCGGCATCGATGGCGGGCTGAAGCGTGAAGGGTTGTTTGGGCATGCGCAGGCGTCCGGTCATGACCTGCGTTGCGTCGAGCAACTCTTCGATCATGCGAACTTGCTGCTGCACACCCGTCTTGATGCCGGCAATCGCACGTGCGACCGACGGCGTGCCGGTATCCACGCGGTTTTCCAGCACATGGGTCCAGCTCTGAATGCCGTTGAGCGGGGAGCGCAGTTCGTGCGACACAATCGCCAGGAACTGGTCGCGCGCGCGCGAAGCGGCTTCTGCCTGGAAGCGCGCCGCCTGTTCACGGATCAACAGTGCATCGCGCTCGAGCTGGGCTTCGGTCCGCTGCGTGACGTCATAAGTGACGGCCAGTACCGAATCGATGCTGCCATCACGTTCGAATTCGGGAAGGATGCGGGTGGTGAAGTGGCGCGTGCGGGACTCGCTGTCCTCCAACGTGAAGTTGAACGCGCGTTCCTCGCCGCACTGGAAGACTTCCTGGGCAGCCTTGTCGTAAGCTGCCGCTACCGAGTCGGGAAACCCCATCTCGGAGATGCTCTTGCCGATGAAATCACTGGCTTCAATGCCAAAGGCATCGCGGGTGGCGCGGTTCACATACAGGTGCCGCTGATCGCGGCCAAGGCGGGCGATGACATCGGGAGAGTTCTCGACCAATGTCTCCAGCTCACGCCGGTTGCGGAAAAGCTGTCGTTGTTCGTCGTCCGACAGCACCGCCTTGGGTGCGTGATCGACAGGGGCGATCGAGCCCGAAAAACCGGTGACCTTGCCGTTCTGCATCACGGGCGTCGCCCGAAGCGTTACCTTGCGGCCGGCCGCATCGGCCGTGGTCAGACACACTTCAACGTCGAATGCAGCGGCGTCGGCCGCGCCTTTCACGAAAGCCGCGGCAAGGGCATCCCGGCTTTTTTCGGATACGACATCCATCCACCCGTTTCCGGTGGCTCGCATCGTTGCCTGACCCGACAGGCGCGTCCACGCAGGGTTGACGTATTGCCAGTCGCCACCCAGCCCGGCCATCCACAGGACACATGGCGCTTGGTCAGCCAGGTCACGGAAGCCGAAATCATTGGGGTGTGATGAAGGCGCATGGTCATCACTCATTGCATTGACGTCGGTCACAAGGTAGCCACACTTTCAAAACCACGTTCAATCCGGAACCTCAGTTCTGCCACTCGCCTTCGTAGCGGTCTTCTTCTTCGTCCGGGGTCGTCACAAAGAACGTCATGATAAAAGCGATGAGAGAAACAACAAAGAGGCCCATGGCGATCTCAGCAGCACTCGCGGCAATTCCACCCATGCCGACGATGGCTACGAGCAGGGGAATCGCGAAAAAGATAATAGCCCAGCGCAACATGTTTCTCTCCTTGTCTACCCAAGAAGCAACTTGACTTGCTTCTTGCAGTGTCTTGCCAATGACGGTCTTGGAACCGTCTGAATTTCATTGCCGTAACCGGCTTGCCCAGACCTATATGCAACTACTGTGCCAGCTTGTCGAATACTTGCTAAAACGTTGATACTGCTGGGGTTTCGGGGGTTCGGGTCCGGACTGACCAGCGTGTCCTGCAAAACTTTCTTACCGCGACCGGCGTAAAAATTACATGCGCCGTCCAAAATTACGATTGCGCGCGATCCCGGCGGCGCTGAGCGTGATAGAACCCTCGCATGGCGGTCTGATAGAGCACGCTGACGTCGCTTTCCATCGATTCATACGCGTTTTGCAGGAATTTCCTGGGCTTCATGCGGCGGCGTTCTGCCTCTTCGCGGGGAGCGCCATCGTCGTGGCGGCTGGCATTCTTGCGGGAGAGTGCGGAAAGGTGCTTGGACATGGCCATGGCGTCAGTACCTGTAGAAAGGGTAGAAAAGGGAAGTTTTCAAAACCACCGGTCGAGCAATTTGCAAGAGTCGTACCCAACGCGCGGATGATCAGACGATCAGGCAGCGCCCGGCAGGTGTGCGATCCGGCGCGTGGCTGCCGTCGGCGCGTACCGGCGCCGTCCTGCAGCGCTTGTCCGACGCCTCGTCGATCCAGCGCTGCTCGATGGTGCTGTTCGCGGCGGGGGCGATGCCGACCGGCCGCATGTCCCGTCCGCCAGGAAAGCCAGGCCCGACGTCGAACAACCGGGCATGCGGGGCAATGAAGTCGTCGAACGCGGCAATGCGTTCACTGTTCATCAGCACCGGCAGCGCCACAAAACCCATAATTGCCAGCACTGTGTAAAGATGCTTTGCGTTGTCCATCGTCGTTTCCCGCCAGTGTCGTCGGACGCCCCGTCGACCGGGGCATCTCGGACATTCCCAGAGCAAAAGGTGTGCCCTGGCGCACGCGCACGGCGCGCCAACGCCGCGGCGCGGAGGACTACACTGGGATATCCAGCCAGAACGCAGAGCCCGCCATGAATCTCTCCGACCTCGGAAGCACCATCGCTCGTCGTTACGACGACGACATCATTTCCCGCCTCGTTGACTACGTCCGCATCCCCGCCAAGTCGCCGGCCTTCGATCCGAACTGGGCCGAGCATGGCTACCTGGCTGAGGTCATCACCTCGGCCAAGCTGTGGGCCGCTGCGCAAGGCATTGCCGGACTGCACGTCGAGATCGTCACGATCGACGGCCGCACGCCCTGCCTGTTTTTCGATGTCCCGGCCACGCAAGGCCTGGGCAGCGACCGCACCGTCATGTTCTACGGCCACCTCGACAAGCAGCCCGAAATGACAGGTTGGCGCGAGGACCTCGGCCCCTGGATCCCCAAGATCGAAGACGGCAAGCTGTACGGCCGCGGCAGTGCCGATGATGGCTATGCGCTGTATGCCGCGCTGACCGCCATCCTGGCCATCGACGCCCAGGGCGCGCCGCGCCCCCGCTGCGTGGGCCTGATCGAAACCTGCGAAGAAAGTGGCAGCTTCGACCTGCCCCCGTATCTGGCCATGCTGGCGCCCCGGCTTGGCGACGTCATGCTCGTGGTCGGCATGGATTCTGGCTGCGGCAATTACGACCAGCTATGGGTGACGACCTCATTGCGGGGCCTGGCCGGCGGCGTGTTGACAGTCGAAGTGCTGACCGAAGGCGTGCATTCGGGCATGGCCAGCGGGCTGGTCCCGTCGTCGTTCCGGATCGCTCGCCAATTGCTGAACCGGATCGACGATCCGGCCACTGGCACCGTGCTGCTGCCCGAGCTGCAGGCCGAAATTCCCGACGAACGGATGGAACAGGCCCGCACGGCGGGCGACATCCTGGGCGATCAGGTGTGGACGCAATTTCCGTGGGTCGGGTGTTCGCATGGCGCCGATGGCCATGCGCATGCCATGCCCACCACCACGGATCCGGTCGAAGGCATTTTGAACCGCACGTGGCGCCCTGCCCTGTCGGTGACCGGCGCGGCCGGCTTCCCCAGCATCGACGCGGCCGGCAACGTCTTGCGGCCCAAGACCTCGCTCAAACTGAGCATGCGGCTGCCGCCCACGGTCGACGGCCACTTTGCCGCGCAGGTCCTCAAACGCAAGCTGGAAGAAAATCCGCCGTATCAGGCCAACGTCCGCTTCGTCGGCGGTGAAGGCGCCACCGGCTGGAATGCGCCGGCCACGGCACCTTGGCTCAAGGACGCGCTCAATACTGCCTCGCAAGACGTGTACGGCAAGCCGGCGGCCTGGTTGGGTGAAGGCGGTACGATTCCGTTCATGGGGATGCTGGGCGAGTTCTTTCCGAAAGCCCAGTTCCTGATCACCGGCGTGCTGGGGCCCAAGTCAAACGCCCATGGACCCAACGAGTTTCTGCACATCCCCTATGTGAAGAAGCTGACGGCGGCCGTGGCGCAGGTGGTGGCCGGCGTACGCTAGACGCTCGTCATTCCTTGCCGCGCGCCTTGAGCAGCAGCCACGCGCACGTCAGTGCCGGCACGACCAGCACGGCGTACGCCACGGCATAGTTGCCGACCCCGTCGCTGCCGGCCGCCACCGCGATGGTGCTGAGCAAGGGTTGCCCGACGAACACCCCCAGGTAAGTGAACAACAGGGTGCCGCCGGTGGCCTGACCGATCAGGCCCGGTGGCGCCCGCCGCGCCACTTCCGCCAGAAAGACCCCGTTCCAGCCGATGCCCGACGCCCCATACACCGCGGCGATCACGGCCACCACCGCGAACGGCGTGGATTCCTGCAGCAGCGCCACGCCCACCGACGCCGCCGCCATCATCAAGGCCAGAATGCCCAGCAGGGTCCGCGGGGCCACCCATCGGTCGGCCACCACCCCCCACAGGATCCGGCCGACCACGCCCGCCACCTGGGAAATCGACAGGGCCACCCCCGCCGCGATCAGCGTCCAGCCCAACGACAGGTTCAGGAAAGTGACCAGGTACGAGGTCACCGCCAGCTGAATCGTTGAGAACAGCAACGAACACAAGGCCATCATGCGCAGGGCCGACGTGCGCCACACCAGTTGCACGGGCCTGATCAGGTCGCGCCATTGAAAGGCCGCCGGGGCGTCCCGATCCGCATCCAGCGCGCGTTGCACGGATTGTCCGATCAATGCGCACAGCACACAGGCAATGGCGGTCGACGCCAGCGCCAGCCGCCAGCCCACCAGGGCTTCGATCTGCGGCACGACCAGCGCGGCAATCACGCCGCCGACCGGCACGCCCGTCTGCTTGATCGAGAACACCAGCGACATGCGATGCGGCGGCGTCGTACGCAGCAGCAGGAAGGAACTGGCCGGCGTGATCGGCCCGTAGCCCATGCCCACCAGTACCGCGCCGATTGCCGCACACGGAAGATTGCCCACGCACAGCAAGCCCATGCCCACTGAGCTGATCAGCAAGGAGGCCTGACTGCAGCGCATGGCGCCAAACCGGCTCACCAGCGTGCCCCCGACCACGCTGGTGAACATGGCCGCGAAGTACACCAGCGCCATGTAGATGCCGATCAGGCTGGGCGACCACCCCAGGTCGCGCGTGACCACGGGCCCGACCACGGCGGGTGCGATTGTCGCGGCCGATGCCAGGGCCTGGATGGCCAGTGTGACGAACAGGACCCAGCCGGTGCCGGGCTGGCCCGGTCGGTTGCCTTGGGAAGACGCAGTGGAAGCAGAAGAAGCGGGGGAAGCAGGGGCAGGCGACATGCGGAGCGGGAGGACCGGTACGACCCCGGGGCGGGATCAAATGCGAAGGTAGCCTCTACTTTACCCGGTCCCGCCCTTGCCCCGCCATCCACATTCCGCACGGGCGCCGTCACGAGGCTTACACGCCGCGCTTGCCCAGGGCCTTGGCCAGCCCCTGCGTCACGGCCTCAATCACCTGCACGCGCGCCTGGCGCTTGCCGTCCGTGGCGACGACGTGCCATGGCGCACCAACGGTATCCGTTCGTTCGAACATGACATCCGCCGCGCGCCGGTAGTCTTCCCACTTGTCGCGGTTGCGCCAGTCGTCGGGGGTGAGCTTGAACCGTTTGAACGGCGTCTCGGCCCGCTCATTGAAGCGCCGCAACTGCTCTTCCTGCGACACGGCCAGCCAGAACTTCATCACCACCGCGCCGCTTTCCTGCAGTTGCGATTCAAAGTCGTTGATCTCGTCATACGCCCGGCGCCACACCTCGGCGCCGATCAGCTTTTCGACGCGTTCCACCAGCACCCGCCCATACCAGGACCGGTCAAAGATGGCGACGCGGCCATGCGTCGGCAGGCGATTCCAGAAGCGCCACAGGTAGGGGTGTGCCTTTTCCATGTCGGTGGGCGCGCTGACCGGCATGACCGAATACTGCCGCGCGTCCAGGGCGTGGGTAATGCGGCGGATGGCGCCGCCCTTGCCCGCCGCATCGATCCCTTCGAACACCAGGACCAGCGACCGGTCCTTGAACGCCTTGTTGCGCACCAGCTGGCCCAGCCGGGCCTGCGCCGCGTCCATCCGTACCTCGTACGACTCGGGCGCCATGGGCGCCGTCGGCAGCATGGCCGCGGGCATGCTGGCATGCGGCGACCGCCGCACGAACGCCGGGGCGCCTGCCTGCGCCGGCAGGGGCACGACCTTGGGCAACTTGCGATTGAAGGCATCCAGGAGCGCGGTGGCTGTCGTGACCATGCGCAGTCGGTCGTCCGCGCCCGGCACGACCTGCCACGGCGCGTGCGCCGATTGGGTCGCGGCAATGACCGTTTCGCCGGCGCGGCGCAGGCGATCGTAGCGTTTGTGGACCAGCCGATCGGCCTTCGATACCCGCCAGGCCGTGGCCGGATCGGCCAGCTGCTTGCGGATGCGGCTGGCCTGCGCATCGCGCGACAGGTGGTACCAGAGCTTGATGATCTGCACCCCGTCGGCCGCCAGCAGGGCCTCGAAACGCTGGATCTCGGCCGCCAGAAAGGCGATGGCGTCCGGGTCCGGCCGCTTGCTCGACGCTTCCGCCATCAGCGGTGCGTACCAGGAGTCGAACACGATCCCCAGCTGTCCCTTGGGCGGCAGCCCGTTCCAGTACTGCCACAGGGCCGGGCGTTGCGCCGACTCGGGCGTTTCGACGCCAAAGGCCAGGGTATGGATATTGCGCGGATCCATCCATTCATTGAGCTGATTGACCGTCGATCCCTTGCCCGCCCCGTCGATGCCGGCCACCACCAGCAACACGGTGCGGTCAGCCTTTTCGAGCAAGGCGTACTGCCGCTGTAGCAGCGCGGTGCGCAACTCTGCTTCGCGCACCGCGAAGTCGTCCTTGGACATGACGGGATCACGTTCTGCTGACTCGAACACATGGCTCTCCTGGTTATGGCCTCTGGAAGGCTTTACCACAGTCGCACGCAGGGGCACAAGGCGGCAGCCAGGAAGAGTCTGCTAATCTGAAATGATTCCTAATCCACGCATAGGAGCGCGAGCATGAGTACCCGCAGTGAGAAAGACACCTTCGGTCCGATCGATGTCCCCAACGAACATCTCTGGGGTGCGCAGACCCAGCGGTCCTTGCAATTCTTTGCGATCTCGACGGAAAAGATGCCGCCGCAGCTGATCGAGGCCCTGGCCTTCGTCAAGCGCGCCGCCGCCAAGGTCAACGCCGAACTGGGCGCGCTGGACCCCGCCATTGCCGACGCGATCCAGAAAGCCGCCGACGAAGTCATCGCCGGCAAGTGGCCGAACGAATTTCCGCTCAGCATCTGGCAGACCGGCTCGGGCACCCAGAGCAATATGAACATGAACGAAGTGCTCGCCAATCGCGCGTCCGAACTGATGGGCGGCGAACGTGGCGAAGCACGCAAGGTCCACCCGAACGATCACGTGAACCGCGGCCAGTCGTCCAACGACGTGTTCCCTACCGCCATGCACGTGGCGGCGGCCATGCAGGTCCAGTCGCACCTGCTGCCTGCCATTGCCCATCTGCGCGACACCATCTCGGCCAAGTCCAAGGCGTTCGACGACATCGTCAAGATCGGCCGCACGCACCTGCAGGACGCCACGCCGCTTACGCTCGGGCAGGAACTGTCGGGCCATGAAGCCATGCTCGCGCTGGCCGACGAACAGTTGCGCGCCGCAACCAAGAGCCTGTATCAGCTGGCGATTGGCGGCACCGCCGTCGGCACCGGCTTGAACGCGCACCCCGAATTCGCGACCCGCATGGCCACCGAGCTGGCCAAGGACACCGGCGTGCCGTTCGTGTCGGCGCCCAACAAGTTCCAGGCGCTGGCCTCGCATGAAGGCCTGCTGTTTGCGCACGGCGCGCTCAAGGCCCTGGCGGCCAGCGCCATGAAGATCGCCAACGACATCCGCTGGCTGTCGAGCGGCCCGCGGTCGGGCCTGGGCGAACTGAGCATTCCCGAGAACGAACCCGGCAGCTCCATCATGCCGGGCAAGGTCAACCCGACCCAGTCCGAAGCGCTGACCATGATTGCGGCCCAGGTCATGGGCAACGACGTCGCCCTGAACATCGGCGGCGCCAGCGGCAACTTCGAACTGAACGTGTTCAAGCCCGTCATCATCCACAACTTCCTGCAGTCGGTGCGCCTGCTGGCCGATGGCCTGGCCAGCTTCGACAAGAACTGCATGGTCGGCCTGGAGCCCAACCGCGACCGCATCGCCGAACTGGTCGACCGGTCGCTGATGCTGGTGACCGCGCTCAACCCGCACATCGGCTACGACAAGGCCGCCCAGATCGCCAAGAAGGCGCACAAGGAAGGCCTGTCGCTCAAGGAATCGGCGCTGGCCCTGGGCCACCTGACCGAAGAAGAGTTCGACAAGTGGGTCGTGCCGTCGGACATGACCGGCGAAAAGTAAGGGGACGAGCCGGCTGGGGCGCTAGCGGATGGGATGGCCCGGCGCCCGATGCCGGTAGATCCTGGCTCGTTCCGCCTCAGTGCCTGACCGGCGCGACGGCCGTTTCGCGCATGATGGCTTCGGGCGTGCGATAGCGTTCCGCCATCTCGCGTTCTTCGGCCGTCCGCAGCTGCGCCTGCATGTAGGCGCCCAGCGCGCGGGCATGGCCGACAATGAACGCACCGGTGTCCCGCCGCTGCGCTTCGTAGTCGACCAGCGCATCCGGAATACTGGCGTGGTGGGTCAAGGCCTCCACCAGCGCCATCGCGTCCCCCGCCGCTTTCGTCACGCCCATGCCGCAATGCGGCCGGGCCACGAAAGCGGCGTCCCCCAGCAAGGCCACCTGCCCCAGCGCAATGCGGGGGCTTTCCAGGTCAAAGATCGGCTGGAAAAACAGGTTTTCGGTCTTCTCCACCACTTCTGCAAATTGCGGCGCCAACACGTCGCGGGCGGCCTGTCGCGCCTGCGTGACGAACTCCGGCCGGATCAGTGGCGGCGGAATGCCGTCCATCCAGACCCGGCCCGTCGCGTCGGTGACCATGTCTCGAAAGGTCGTGGCTTCGTCCGCCGGCCGGTACCAGACGAAGTTGAAGCGCCGCCGGCCAGGCTCCACGCCATTGTGCTGGCCCGCGACCGGATAGGCGATCATCTGCTCGCACGGCGGAATGCCAAAGGCAAAGTAGGGGAACAGTTCTTCGCGTACCCGCTCGCTCAATACCGATTCGTCGACCAGGCCGCGCCACGCCACATAGCTGGCATACACCGGATTGGCATCGGGCAGCAGCGCCTTGCGGATGGTTGACCGCAGGCCGTCGGCGGCGACTACCAGGTCGGCCTGATCGCGATAGCCATCCCGGAACACCAGGTGCACGGCGCCGTCACGCTGTTCGATAGCCGCCAGTTCCCGGCCGTTGTGATACCGGTCGGCAGGAAAAGCGGATTTCAGAATGCTGTACAGGCGGCCCCAGGCGGTCAGCACCTGCGGCATGGCGCGCCGGCCCAGCACCGACCCATCCTGGGCCAGCGTGATCCGTTCCTGCACCGACACGCCAATCGCGTCATCGGTGGGCAGGCCCATGGCCGCCAGAGCCTCCATCAATTCCGGATGGGTCACGATGCCCGCGCCCCGCCCTTCCAGTTCGTCGGCCACCCGCTCGTGCACGTGGACGTCCCATCCGGCTCGCAGCAGCAGATTGGCGGCAAACAGGCCGCCCAGCGACCCGCCCACGACGATGGCCCTGCGAGATTCAGTCTTTCCGGATTCAGTCTTGCGCGCTTCAGTCATGACGGCCCCCCGATTGCACGACGTCGGCCAGAGCTTCGGCCGCTGGAAAATTCAATTCGATGGTGACGCCCGACGGGTCTTCCATGAACACCTGGTGCAGCCCCATGTCGGGCACTGTGCGCTCGCGGCATTCCAGGCCGGCCTCTTTCAGGCGCCGCCGCATGTCAGCCAGGTCGGTGGCCAGGAAGGCCACGTGGTCGATCGCGCCGCTGCCGTGCAGGCTCGACTCGTCCATCTCGCCCAGGTATTCGGTCAGGCCCGAAGGATCGTCCTTGTCGATTCCGATGATGTGGACCACGCCGTAGTCGGCTTCATCGCCGCCGCGATACAGCCAGACGCCGGGAAACTTGAACGCCGGCCGATAGCCTTCCTTGAAGCCCAGGATCCCGGTGTAGAAGCGGCGCGTGGCCTCAATATCCGTGGTGCGCACAGAAAAATGAGCCAGCTTGCTGATCGGCATGATCGTCTCCGTTAAGTTATCGATGGATAAATACTAAGCGCGTTTGTCCGCCGCCTGCAAGCCTTCACGCAGCAAACCGGCCTAGGGTTTCCCCCTCTGTTGATCGATTGACAAATAAGCCGCCAGAACTCAAAGTTATCGAATGATAAACAGCAATGCATCCCGTCCGGGACATGCCGATCAGGAGACCCACATGCCACTGCCTTCCCCCCACCGCCCCGCTCTGCGACTGGCCTCGACCGCCGTGCTGATGGGCGTTTGCGCCCTGGCGCATGCACAGGCCATCAAGATCGGACTGCCCGTTCCGCTGACCGGCCCCTACGGCGCCGAAGCGCAGGACCAGGTGCGCAATGCCGAACTGGCCACCAAGGAATTCAACGACGCCGGCGGCCTGGGCGGGCGCAAGGCAGAACTGCTGGTACGGGATGACCGGCTCAACCCTGGAGAAGCCGCCACCCGCGCGCTGGAACTGATCGAAAAGGAAGGCGTCCGCTTCATCGTGGGGGGACTGTCGGCGGCCACGCAACTGTCGATCAACAACGTGACCAAGCAGCGCAAGGTGCTGTATGTGTCGATCAGTCAGTCCGACGCGATCAACGAAGCCACCGACGCAAGCCCCTATACCTTTCATGAAGCGCTGAACCCGCACATGACGACCCAGGCAGTGGGCAAGTACGTCTTCAAGCGCGGCATGAAAGTCGCCTTCCTGACGGCCGATTACGCCTATGGCCATGAAATGACGCGCGGCTTTACCGCTGTCGCAAAAGAGATGGGCGCCGAGGTGGTTGGCGAAGTCAAGCATCCCCTGGGCGCGACCGATTTCTCGGCCTTCCTGCCTCGCATCCGCGCCATGAATGCCGACGTGCTGGTGTTCAACAACTTCGGCGCCGACAACCGCATCTCGATCAAGCAGGCCGGCGACTTCGGCATGAAAAAACAGATGCGCTTCGTCACGCCCATCCTGACCTACACCGCACGGGTGTCGGGCGGCGCCAGCACCTATGACGGCGTCATCGGCGGCACGCAGTACTACTGGAAGCTGCAGGACACCGTGGCATCGGCCAAGACCTTCAACGCGGCGTTTCGCGCGGCCAACAAGGATCGCTATCCGTCCGACTACGGCGCGATGGCCTATTCCGCCGTCAAGTCGCTGTTGATGGCGGTCAAGACGGCGGGCTCCACCGAACCGGACAAGGTCGCCTCGGCGCTGCGCGCGCTCAAGTACGACACCTACAAGGGCGCACAGTACTACCGTGGCTGCGATCAGCAATCGGTGCAGTCGGTGCTAGTGATCCAGTCGGCGGCGGCCCAGGCCAGCAACCCCGATGAAGTGTTCAAGGTGCTGCACGTGGAACCGCCCAGCGAGACCCTGCTGCGTTCGTGCGAGACGCTAGGCTTCAAGGGCTGACGTGCCCCCTTTTCAGGAAGATCCCGCATGACATTCGATCTCATCGCCCTGCAGTTGTTCACCGGACTGGCACTGGGCGCCATCTATGTGTTGCTGGCCGTGGGGCTGTCGCTGATCTTCGGCATGCTGACCGTGGTCAACTTCGCGCACGGTGCGTTCTACATGCTGGGCGCGTACGCCGGCTTTTTCGTGGCCGAGAAAACCGGCAGCTTCTGGCTCGCCATGCTGCTGGCGCCGATCATCGTGGCCGCGATCGGCATGGTGTGCGAACGCTGGCTGATCCGGCCGCTGTATGGCCGCGGGATCGACTATCCCCTGCTGCTGACCTTCGGCCTGGCCTACATGATGGTCGAAGCCGTGCGGATGATTTTTGGCCGCGCGGGTCTGCCCTTCGATACGCCCGAGATCCTTCAGGGCGCGACCAACCTGGGCTTTGCCGACTTCCCCACCTATCGCCTGTTCGTGATCGGCGTCGTGGTCGCGCTGCTGGTGGTGCTGTGGTTCTTCATCGAAAAGACGTCGCTGGGCCTGATCGTGCGGGCCGGCGCGCGGGATCCGGTCATCGTGCGGGTGCTGGGCGTCGACATCTCCAAGGTCTGGCTGATCGTGTTCGGTGTCGGCACGGGTATCGCTGCCCTGGCTGGCGTGCTGGCCGCGCCGCTGCAAGGCGTGTCGCCCGACATGGGGACGTCGGTCCTGATCGTTGCCTTCGTCGTGACCGTGGTCGGCGGCATGGGCTCGCTGACTGGCGCCGTGGTCGCGGGACTGCTGGTAGGCATCGCCGAAAGCATGTCCGTGCTCTTCTTTCCCGAGGCCGCCAAAGTCTCGATGTTCGTCATCATGGCCATCGTGCTCCTGTTCCGTCCGCAAGGGCTGTTCGGTCGCGCCGGCCTCATGACCTGAAACCCTAGCGAGTCATCATGAGCGAATCCCTCCATCCCCCCCTTCCGGCGGCGCCGTCCCGTCCGGTGCCCGCGCTGGCCTGGCCCGGCTTTGTCGCGCGCCACCGGGTGCTGTTCACCCTGGCCTTCTTTGCCGTGTTCCCCTGGCTGATGCCCTATCAGTCGGTGGCCATCAACATTCTGATCTTCGGTCTGTATGCGGTCGGCTTCAACCTGCTGTTCGGCTATACCGGTCTGCTGTCGTTCGGGCATGCGGCCTTCCTGGGGGTCGGCGGCTACACCGCCGGCATCCTGATCGCGCAGCACGGCGCGGCCTGGTGGTGGGCCATCCCCGCCGCCGTGGCCATGGCCGCCGTGGTCGCGCTGGTGATGGGCCTGCTGGCCATTCGCACCCGCGGCATCTATTTCGCGATGGTCACGCTGGCGCTGTCGCAGTGCGTGTACTTCCTGGTCTATCAGCTGCCGGCGTCGGGCGGCGAGAACGGGCTGCGTGGCGCCAACGTGGCCGACGTGTCGCTGTTCGGTCTGCACCTGAACCTGCTGGACCCCATGGAGAAGTACTACTTCATGCTGGCCTTCGTGGCGGTGGCGCTGGTGGCCCTGTCGCGGATTCTGGCATCGCCCTTCGGCGGCGTGATCGAAGCCATCCGCGAGAACGAATCACGGGCCCGGGCCTGCGGCTTCAACGTCGAACGCACCAAGCTGCTGGCCTTCGTGCTGTCCGCGGCGTTCTGCGGACTGGCCGGGGCGCTGTACGCGATCCACCTGTCCAGCGTCGCCATCGAAACGCTGGCCTACACCACGTCGGGCATGGTGGTCATGCTCTGCCTGCTGGGCGGCATGGGCACCTACTTCGGCCCGTTTGTCGGGGCCGCCCTGTTCCTGGTCATCCAGGATGTCATCTCGGAATACACCGAAAACTGGCAGCTGTACGTGGGCGCCGTGTTCGTGTTCTTCGTGCTCTTCTTCCCGAAAGGCGTCTGGGGCACCCTGCTGGAGAAACTTCGCCATGACCGCTGAACGCCTGGACGACACCCTTCATGACACACTGATCGAGACCCGCAACGTGAGCAAACGGTTTGGCGGATTCCTGGCGCTCAAGGACATCTCGGTCCGCATTCCGCGTGGCCGTCTCACGTCGATCATCGGTCCCAACGGCGCGGGCAAAAGCACCTACTTCAACATGCTGTCGGGAGCGCATGCGCCCAGCGGCGGTCAGGTCATCTTCGACGGCCAGGACATCACGGGCCTCAAGCCGCACGACTTCGCGCACATCGGCATTGCCAAGTCCTTCCAGATCACCAACCTGTTTCCGCGCTTCACGGCGCTGGAAAACGTACGGATCGCCTTGCAGGCGCATGTGTCGCGCTACGGTCTGTGGCGCAAGCGGGCGAGCCTGGCCGGACTGGAAGAACGCGCCATGGACCTGCTGCGCACGGTCGGCCTGCAGGAACGGGCGCGGCATCGCGCGCATGAACTGGCGCACGGCCAGCAGCGCAGCCTGGAGATCGCGGTGGCGCTGGCGGCCGACCCCAAGCTGCTCTTGATGGATGAGCCGACGGCAGGCATGAGTCCGGAAGAGACCAAGACGATGATGCATCTGATCCGCGAACTGGTCGAGGCGCGCACGGTCGTGCTGGTCGAACACAAGATGAAGATGGTCATGGGCATCAGCGACCGGATCGTCGTGTTGCATCACGGCGAACTGCTGGCCGAAGGCACCCCCGACGACATCCGCTGCGACGAGCAGGTCAAGCGGGTCTACCTGGGCCAGGGCAATCATTGAAAGAGGCAACCATCATGCTGCACATTCAAGATCTTCATGCCTGGTATGGCGAGGCCCACGTGCTGCAAGGCGTGAACCTGCAGGTCAATCAGGGCGAACTGGTCTGCCTGGTGGGCCGCAACGGCGCGGGCAAGACCACCACCGTCAAAAGCGTGGCCGGGCTGATGACCAAGGTGAAAGGGTCCATCCGTTTCGATGGCCAGGAAATCCTGGGCCTGCCGGCGCATGCCCGCTATGCGCGCGGCCTGGCCTACGTGCCCGAAGAACGGCGCATCGTCCCCGGGCTGACCGTGCGCGAGAACATCCGCCTGGGCCTGCTGCGTTCGCCGCTGCATGCGCGCGAATCGGAAATCATTGACGAGATTGCCGACACCTTTCCGCGGCTGAAGGAACGCCTGGATCAGCAGGCGGTGACCATGTCCGGCGGCGAGCAGCAGATGCTGACGATCGCGCGCGCCATGGCGGCCAAGCCCAAGTTCGTGCTGCTGGACGAGCCGTCGGAAGGCATCATGCCGCTGCTGGTCGATGAGATGTTCGAGTACTTCACGGCGCTGAAGAAGTCGGGCGTCACCATCCTGCTGATCGAGCAGAACGTGGAACTGGCGCTTCGGATCGCCGACCGCGCGTACATTCTGGACCAGGGGGAAGTGGTGTACGCCAATGATGCGACGGCCATGCTGGCGGATGCGTCGATCCAGGAGCGTTACTGCGCCGTGTGAACGCAGGGGGCGCGGCGCCGCGCCGCGCAGCGCCCCGTGCTGGGCTCAGCCCTTGCGCAGGTCCGCCATCACGCGCGGGGCGCCGTGCAGGAAGGCGGCGACCTTGGTCTCGATCAGTCCGTCGATATCCTTCGGGATCTTCAAGCCGTAGATCCACTTGCGCACCCCCAGATAGAAGATGCTGGCGTGCAGCGCCCACACCAGTTCGATCTCCGGTTCCAGTTCAGCCGCCCCCACCGGCGCCGCAATGCCGTACTCGTGGCGGATCTCGGCCAGCACCGGCAGGAACACCTTGGACCGCAGCTTGCTCAGGTAGGTGTTGTTGATCCCTTCACGCGTCAGGCCCGCAAAGATGAAGATGCGTATCCACTCTTCACGCAGGATCACGCGCGCGTAATCGCTGTAGAAGGACACCAGCCGGGCCGCCAGCGGAATGCTGCGGTCGGTCAGCACCGTTTCCCACGTCGGGCGCCAGCTGAACACTTCGCTGTACACCCGGTCGATCAGGGCTTCCTTGCTTGGAAAATAGCGGTACAGCAGCGGCTGCGTCACGCCGATTTCGCGGGCCAGCTCCCGGGTGCTGCCCGAAAAACCATGCCGCGTGAAGTGCTCGATCGCCTTCGCCACGATCTGCTGTTCGCGCTGTTCGGGCGCGAGGCGCTTCATGCCGGGGATGGGTTCCGAGTCGGAAGCGGGGGCGGCGACGGCTTTCGTTGACTTGACCATGACCTTGGGTGTCGATTGCAGAAACGGGTTGGCGAAAAAAATGCAGGCGCCGACTGATTATCAGTCGATCACCTGCACGATCTCATGCGGGTTGTCTGTCGTCAAGCCAGGGTCGTCACTTCTTCCCGCTCACCTCGGCCCCTGCCGTCAACGACAGTCCGCGGAAGTACCAGATCGACAGAAAGAAGGCGATGCCGATCAGCAGATAGCCGGGCATCACATCCCGTGCTTCCAGCACCGTCACCCCGCGCAGATGCATGCTGGTCTTGAGCGAGAATGCGGCAAGCGCCACCCCCAGGCTGATCGCCAGCTGCTGGGCCACGCTGGCCAGGCCCGTGGCCCGGCCCATCTGCTCGGACGTGATGTCGGCATAGGCCAGGGTATTGACCGCAGTCAGCTGCAAGGACCGGAAGAAGCCGCCCAGCAGCAGCACGGCCAGGATCACCATGTGGGGCGTGTCCACGTCGAACAGGATGCAGCCCATGATCGACAGACCCGTCAGAATCGCATTGACCATCAGTACCTTGCGAAAGCCCGCACGCTGGATGATGCGCGGCGCGGTCACCTTCATGGCCAGCGCACCGACCGCGCCGGAAAAGGTCAGCATGCCGGCGGCAAACGGCGTCAAGCCGAACCCGACCTGCAACTGCATGGCCAACAGGAAAGGCACCGCGCCAACCGCCAGCCGGCACAGATTGCCGCCCACGATGGCCGTGGAAAAAGTCGGAACCTTCAGCAGGCTGAAGTCCAGGATGGGATGCGGCGTGCGGCGCGCATGCAGGATGTACAGCCAGCCGCACAGCAGGCCGCCGGCCACCATGGCGCCGGTGGCCAGGGGCGACAGCACGCCATGCGCCATGGCATCGAAAGAGAACACCAGGCTGGCCAGGCACAGGCCGGTCAGAATGAAGCCGATCACATCCAGCGGCTGTGCCTGCCCGCCATCGATGTTCTTGATATGGCGCAGCACCAGCACCACACCCAGCAAGCCGATCGGCACGTTGATGAAAAAGATCCATCGCCACGAGGTATAGGTGACCAGGAAGCCGCCCAGCGCCGGCCCCATGATCGGCCCCAGCAGCGCGGGCATGCTCAGGAACGACATGGCGCGCACCATCTCGCTTTTCTTGACCGATCGCAGCAGCACGATGCGGCCCACGGGCACCATCATGGCGCCGGCAAAGCCTTGCACCACGCGGCCGCACAGCAGTTGCGGCAGGGTCTGCGCGAACCCGCAACCCATCGACGCCACCGTGAACAGCGCGATCGCGGCCGCGAACACCTGGCGCGCGCCGAAGCGGTCGGCGGCCCAGCCACAGATCGGCACGAACACCGCCACACTGAGCAGGTACGCGGTGATCGCAATGTTCATGCGCACCGGATCCTCGTTCAAGGACACGGCCATGGCGGGCAGCGCGGTCGCGATCACGGTTGCGTCGAGCATCTGCATGAACAGGGCACAGCCCACGATCAGCGGCACAACCATGGGCGAGATGCGCGCGCCGATGCGTTGCAGAAGGGGCAGATCGTTGGTGTGGTGATACATGGCGTCCCCTAGTTTCCGAGCAGGGTCAGTGCGTTGACGGCCTTGGCCAGCGCCGCGCGTTCAGCTGCCGGCAGGCTGGCAACCCGCCTGGCGAGCCAGTCCGTGCGCAGCCGCCGCACGTCGCTGATCAATTGCTCGGCCTGCCTGGTGATGGCCAGCCCCACGCGCCGGCGATCGGCGTGCAGCGTCTGGTCGCGCACCACATAGCCCTGCTCTTCCAGCTGCTTGATGTGCGTGCTCATGGTGGCGGTCCGCATGTTTTCGCGGACGGCCAGATCGCTGACGCCAATGCCGGGTTCCTTGCCGATGGTGGTCAGCACCATGACCATCAGCGGCGAGACGCCCAGGGACAGGGTCTCGCGCCGCAACTGGCGGTTCAGGCGCAGGATGGCCGGCCGCAGCGCGGCGGCAAGTTCAACGGATGCGGTGGAAGGCAGGTCGGGTCGGTCGGGCAGGTCGGGCATGAAGGCGCCGGCGGCGGGACCGCGGCCCCGCGCTCGGATAGTTAGTTAATCTAACTATATGATACGCCCGTTGCACGCCGCCGCAAAGGGCCGGGTCATGACACCCGGTGACGGCGTGCGACAAAGGTTTACAGCACGCCGGATGCGCCGCCGTCCAGATTGATGCTGCTGCCGGTCACGTAGCTGGCGGCTGAAGACGCCAGGAACACGATGACGTTGGCGGCTTCTTCGGCTTCCCCGACGCGCTTGAGCGGAATGTCCTTGGCAAAGTCGGTGTAGAAGTCATCGATGGCCACGCCCTTCGCCGCGGCGTTCTTTTCGTGCTGGCCCGCCTTGATCTTCCCGATGCAGACGGCATTGACCAGGATGTTGTCGCCGGCCAGTTCTTTGGACAGCGCCTTGGTCAGGGCCAGTCCGGCCGCGCGGGATACCGAAGTCGGCATGGACGTTGCGGCCGGTTGCTTGCCGCCGATGGTCGACAGGTTGATGATCCGGCCGCCTCCCTGCTTTTTCATGTGCGGGATCGCGGCGCGCGAGCAGCGAATGGCGCCATAGACCTTGAGCTCCATGTCGCCGGCCCAGTCTTCGTCCGTCATCTGCAGGAACGGACCGCGCTTGGACGTGCCCGCGTTGTTCACCAGGATGTCGATGCGGCCGAAGGTGCTGTCTACCGCCGCAAAAAAGGCATCGATGCTGGCCGGCTGGCTGATGTCGGCGGCCATGCCGAACACGTCGCCGCCCAGGTCCTGCAATTGTTTGACGGTGCGTTCCACCGATTCGGCGGTGCGTGCGCAGATCGCCACGCGGGCGCCTTCTTCCACGAATTTGCGCGCGGTCGCGTAGCCGATGCCTGCGGTTGCGCCAGTCACGACGGCAACCTTGCCTTGAAGTCCGAGTTCCACGTTGTGCTTCCTGTAATGAATGAATGCGTGAATGAATCTGAAAGCGGGGTGCCGGGCGTATGGTCGCCAGTTGGCGGGGGCGCGTCAAACGGTATGATCGGTCGCACCGTCACGCCTGCGCCCGCTGCCCCATGCCCGAACTGCCCGATCCCGCGGCCATCCGCGACTACCACGCCCATATCTATTACGACCCGGCCACGACCCGCGACGCCGCGGCGCGCCTGCGCGATGCCATCGCCGAGCGCTTCGAGGTGCGCCTGGGCCGCTGGCATGACGTGCCGGTCGGGCCGCACACGGCGGCGATGTATCAGGCGCTGTTCGCACCGGCACTGTTTGCAAGCTTCGTGCCGTGGCTGATGCTCAACCGGGACGGACTCGATATCCTGGTGCATCCGGACACCGGGTGGCCGCGGCGGGACCATCTGTCGCACGGCATCTGGCTGGGGCAGACGCGGGCGATCAAGGGCGAACGGCTTTCGGAACGGGACGGCGCCCCGGCCTGATCCGCAATACCCGCCTTAACCGCTGGTTAACGCACGTTGACGAATGGTCGCTCGTGCGTCAACCATGGCGTCCCTACACTGATCCGGTCTCTTCCTTTCCGGGTCCGTGCCATGAATTCCCTGCATCGCCGTCGTCTGCTCGCTGTCCTGTCCTCGCTGGCGATTGCGCCGGTTCTGCATGCGACCGCGCACGCCCAGACCGCGACCAACGGCTACCCCAACCGGCCCGTCAAGGTCGTCGTGGCCTGGTCGCCGGGTGGCGCAACCGATCTGCTGGCGCGCACGGTGTCGATCGAACTGAGCAAGCAGCTCGGGCAACAAGTTGTCGTCGACAACCGGCCGGGCGCGAACGGCACGATCGGCCACGCGCAGGTCGCCCATGCCGCGGCCGACGGCTACACACTGGTCCTGGCGACCAACAGCACCTATGCGATCGCGCAGCATCTGTACAAAAGCCTGCCCTATCAGCAGGAACGCGACCTTGCGCCCATCGCCCTGCTGGCCGCCAGCCCGCTGATCCTAGCCGTACGCCCCGGGCTGGAGGCGCGCAGTGTGCAGGATCTGCTCGCACAGGCACGCAAGACGCCCGGCAAGCTCAATATTGCGTCGGGCGGCAATGGGTCGACCAGCCACCTTGCAGCCGAACTCTTCATGTCGTTGACAGGCACAACCTTTACGCACGTGCCCTACAAGGGCGGCGGTCCGGCCACCCAGGCGGTCGCTGCCGGCGAAGTCGATGCCGCGTTCCTGGACCTGGGCGTGGCCGCGCCGTTCGCCAACACCGGCCGGCTGCGCGCCATCGGGGTGACCGGCAACACCCGCTCCACGCAACTGCCCGATGTGCCCACCGTCAGCCAGTCGGGCGTGCCGGCCTTCGAGTCGACCACGACCTTTGCGTTGTTTGCACCCGCCGCCACGCCCAAGGCGGTGGTCCAGCAGCTTGCCACCGCCACCCGCGCATCGCTGGCCAACCCTGAACTGCGCGACAAGCTGCAACGCCAGGGGGTCGAGATCGTGAACGCCGGCCCTGAAGAACTGGCTCGCTCGGTCACGACGGAAAGCACCAAGTGGGGCGCGATCATCCGCGACCGCCACATCTCGCTGGATTGATCATGACGCTTCCCCATTTCCCGGCTCGCGCGCCGCGCGTGGCCGTCGTGGGCGCCGGCCCGATAGGCTGCGCGACCGCCGCTGCCCTGGCCACCCGTGGCCATCACGTTTCCATGTGGTCACCCACCGGCGCGCGGCTGACGATCGACCCATCGCCGTCGAGCGAAGGCGATGGCCATGCCGTGCGCACGTCGACCGCCCGCTTCACCTGTACTGGCGCGCTGGACACCACGATCCGCGTCGATTGGCTGGCGGATGCGACCCGGCTGTGCGATGCGGACATCGTTGTCGTGTGCCTGCCCGGCAACGCGTATGCCGACGTGCTGACCGCGCTGGCGCCCCACTGGCGCACCGGGCAGCAGGTCATCATCAGCGGCGCGCTGTCGCTGGTGTCCTTGTGGATCGCCGACGAGGCCGCGCGCCGCGGTGTGTCGCTGCAAGTCACGGCCTGGGGCACGACGCTGACCACGGCGTACTTCCGGCCCGATGGCCTGCTGCACCTGAACCGGTGGCGCGACCGCATCGACCTGGCCACGACCGGCGGCCGGCCTCACGATGCCTTGGCCACCTGCGAGCGGCTGTTTGGCGAGCGCTTCGTGGCATCGGACAGCCTGCTGGCGCCCACGCTGGCCAACATCAATCCCATCGCACACGCGGCCGAGGTGATTCCCAACCTGTCGCGGATGGAACGCGGCGAAAGCTGGCCGCTGTTCGGCTGCTTCAATCGTGCAGTGGCGCGGCTGGCGGACCGGCTCGATGCGGAGCGGCTGGCGGTGGCGCAGGCCTTTGGCCTGTCCTTGCCGACCTTGCAGCAGCATTACCAGAAGTCCTATGGCGTGCCGTTTGGTCCGCTCGAAGATATGGCGCAGGCCATTCACGAGGGCGGCATGGGTCCCGACGGGCCGGCGAGTCTGTCGCATCGCTATGTGATCGAGGATGCGCCCTTTGGCCTGGCTTTCCAGGAAGCCCTGGGGCGACTGGCCAACGTGCCCACGCCGACCTTGAGCAGTGCACTGACGATCTTCGATGCGGTCTACGAGACGGATTGGCGCCGGCGCAATTTCCTGCCCGATGCGCTGGGCCTGGCGGCCGATACGCCGGCGTCCCTGCAGGCACGGTGCCGGCAGGACCCGCCTAGGCGCTGACGCCGTGCGTCGCGGCACGGAACGCGGCCACGGCGCCATGCCGGCCGGCACTGAGCCGATACACCAGTGCAATCGGCACGGGCGCCGGCGCAGGCGACAGCGGCACCTCGACCAGGGTGCCGCGCGCCAGGCGGTCGGCACAGGCGCACCGCGCCAACAGCGTCAATCCCAGCGATTGTTCGGCCAGTTCCAGATTGGTGATGGCGTTGGTGGACTCGATGGCCGGCGCAATCGGCGCCAGCCCCTGCTGCAACAGCAGTTGTTCGACCATCATGCGCGCATGGGTGGGCCGCGGCGGCAGGATCCAGGCGGCCGTCCGCAGTTCGGACCAGGGCATCGGCTCATGCCGCTGCGCCATGGGGTGGTCCGGCGAACACACGGCGATCCACGGCTCGCTGCCCACCTGCTCGATCACGAAGCCGTCGGGCCGCAGCGCGCCCAGCTCGGACGGGGTGTTCATCGTGATCAGGACATCGATGTCGCCCGCCTCGAGCTTGCGGCAGATGTCCACCAGCCGGCCTTCGATGATGCGCACCGGCGGATGGTTGCCATCGACCTGCAGGCGTCGAAGGATCGCGGGCACCCAGGTCCACGCCAGAAACGGCGGGCCGCCGATCTTCAGCGTCGGATTGGTGCCACTGCGGTTTTCACGCAACGCGTCGGCCAGTTGCCCGACTTCGGACAACAGCAGCCGCGCACGCTCGATCACCAGCTCCCCCGCGGATGTGGCCACCACGCCGCGAGGCAGACGATGAAACAACGCCACGCCAAAAAGCGACTCTATTTCGCGCAGCCCCTTGCTGACGGCCGCCGTGCTCAGGCACAGTGCAAGTCCGGCAGCGCGCATCGTGCCGGCATCTGCCAGTGTGCTGACGAGTTCGAGCTGTCGCATCCGGAGCGATGCCATCAAGCGCTGCGTATCGTTCATGTCGCGGTTCCCTGCACTGTTCCCTGCCCGTTCTCTCGCTGAGTCCAACCATCATGACACACCCCTTGCCACGGATTGCCCTGCTCGCCACTGGCGGCACGATCGCGGGCCTGGCTGACGACGCCGCCGACCTGATCGGCTATCGCGCGGCGCAACTGGGCATCGCCGCCCTGCTGGCGCGCATGCCTGCGCTCGACGGCCTGGCCACCCTGGTTGCCGAAGACATCGCCGCGATCGACAGCAAGGATGCGACACCTGCCTTCTGGCAGGCCGTCGGCCAGCGGGTGCAGGCGGCAGTCGACGATCCCGCCATTGACGCGGTGGTGCTGACACATGGGACCGACACCCTGGAAGAGACGGCCTGGTATCTCGACCTGACCGTGCAGACGCGCAAGCCGGTCGTGCTGACCGGTGCGATGCGTCCGGCCAGCGCGACCCTGTCCGATGGTCCGCAGAACCTGACGGATGCCGTGCGGGTGGCGGCCGACCCGCGCGCCGCAGGCCGGGGCGTGCTGGCGGTGATGAATGCCCGCATCCTGGCGGCGCGCCGCGTCGCCAAGCAACATACGTCGTCGCTCGATGCCTTCGGCCTGCGCGACGACGCGATCGGTGCGGTGTACGACGGCGCGATCCGCTGGCGGGATCCCTTGCCAAGAATGGCGGCGCCGGTGTCGCCGTTCTCGGTGCGCACACCGCTGGCAGCGGTCGACATCGTGGTCGGCTATGCCGGTTGCTCGACGGCGCCCATCGACGCGCTGGTGGCCGAAGGCGTTGCCGGTCTGGTGTGGGCCGGCACCGGCAACGGCGCCGTGCCGACCACCGTGGCGGCGCGGCTGCGCGCCGCGACCGACGCCGGGGTGGTGGTCGTGCGGGCCAGCCGTGGCGGCCGCGGCACGGTTACGCGCTGCGCGCCCGACGACGACCAACCCTTCCTCCATTCGGGTGATCTGGACCCCGGCAAAAGCCGTGTCCTGCTGATGCTTGCGCTGGGCGCCGGCGAGGCTGCTGCCGCGCTGCAGGGCCGCTTCGACGCCGTGGCCACACCCCGGGTAACGCCCTAGTCCGGGCGCCCGGCAAATAGTTGATTTCTGCAACTTCTTGGTGGTATCGTTGGCCGACCTCGTAGTTGACATCGACAACGATCTAGAAAAACGGAGGCGCAGCGTCCAGCATGTCGGGCGGTGCGACCATCCGACCACGGAGACAACCATGCGCGCCATCCGAACGCTCACGACCGCGGTGCTCGCCGCGACCTTGGCCGTCCCTGCCCTTGCCTGGGCACAAGCCGCCGGCTCGGCCGACGGCTATCCGAAAAAGGCCATCCACATCATCGTCCCGTACACGGCGGGCGCGATCAACGATGTGCTTGCCCGGCGCGTCGGCGCCAAGCTGTCGGAAGCGCTCAAGCAACCGGTCATTGTCGAAAACCGGCCGGGCGGTGGCACGGCGATCGGCACCGAATACGTCGCGCGCGCGGCGCCCGACGGCTACACCCTGCTCCAGATTGCGGCGTCGCATTCGATCAATCCCAGCCTGGTGCCCGACCTGCCCTACGACTCGATCAAGGACTTCAGCTTCATCACGCTGGCGGCCACGTCGCCGTATGTGCTGATCGTGGCGCCGGCTTTGCCGGTCAAGACGGTGGCCGACCTGGTGGCGATGGCCAAGGCCAAGCCCGGCGCACTGTCGTTCTCATCGACCGGCAATGGCGGCACCGCCCACATGATGGGCGAATTGCTGAACAGCCTGGGCGGCGTGAAGACCCTGCACATTCCGTACAAAGGCGGTGCGCAGGCCACGACCGACCTCGTCAGCAACCAGGTGCAGTTCTCGTTCAGCACCTATACCGGCGCGCAGTCCTTCATCAAGGCGAATCGCGTGCGCCCGATCGCAACCACGGGCGCCAAACGCATGTCGGCGCTGCCGGACCTGCCCACCATCGGCGAGACCCTGCCCGGCTATGACGCCGCCGGATGGTGGGGCTACGCTGCGCCCGCCGGCACGCCGCCGGCGATCGTTGCGAAACTCAACCAGGAACTGGTCAAGATCCTGCAGACGCCGGAAATGAAGGAGACCTTCAGCGCGGAAGGCGTTGAAATGCTGGGCACCACGCCCGATGCCTTCAAGCAGCACATCCAGCGTGAAATGGGCGTGTGGGGCAAGCTCGTCAAAGACGCCAACATCACGGTCAACTGACATGCGGCTTGCCAGGTGGTCGCTGTTCCATTACCGCCTGCCCTATCAGCAGGAGATCGTCTGGGCCAACGCCATCGAATCCGAAGGCTGCTACAGCCTGCTGCGGCTCGAGTCGGATGACGGCGCGGTCGGACTTGCCGAAGGCACGGTCAAGGCCACCTGGTCGGGCGTCTCGTTCCGCTCGCTCACGGCCGTGCTCGACGATCTGCTCATGCCTGCGCTGGCCGCCGTCGATGTGGGCGACGCCGCCGCAGTCAGCACGGCATTGGCGCCCTTTCCCGAAAACCGGCTGGCCAAAGGCATGGTGGAAACCGCCTGCGCCATGCTGCGCGCATCGTCGGCCGGCCAGCCCTTGTGGAAGTATCTGGGCGGCACGGCCGGCGTGGACGTGACCTGGACCGTCACCCGCCAATCCCCCGGCGCCATGGCGCGCGAAGCCGCGGACCGAGTCCAGTCGCTCGGGCTGCGCGCGCTCAAGGTCAAAGGTGGGCAGGGCATGGACACCGATCGCGACGCCATCCGCCGTATCCGTGCGGCCGTGGGCGATGCCATCGTGCTGAATGTCGATGCCAACAGCGCCTACCGGCCGAGCGAAGCCGCCGCGTATGTGCGCATGCTGGAAGACGAAAGCGTCGCCATCGCCGAAGACCCCTGTCCGCTCGAAGCCGACAGCCACTTCCAGGCGCTGCAGCACAGCGTGGGCATACCCATCCTGGTCGACAGGGCCTGCACCACGGCCACCGATGCCCGGCTGTTCCTGGAACGGGGCGCCCGGGCACTGAGCACCAAGCCCGGCCGCATCGGCATGGCCGAAGCGGGCGTCATCGGCGCGCTGGCGCAGGCTCGCGGTGCACGGGTCGCCGTGGGCATCTATGCAGAAAGCGCACTGGGCACACTCATCAACCTGCAGCAGGCCGCCGCGGTTCCCGACGGGTTGCGGCTGATGCCGGCCGAGCAGACCTTCTTCCTGACGTTGACCCGCCAGGTGACGGCGCTGCCCCTGACGGTGACGCGCGGGCGCATTGTGCTGCCCGATGTCGCATCGCCCGACGACTATGTGGACTGGGACAGGATCCAGGCCTACGCCGCATAGCCGTCGAACGAGGACCCGGTTACGCAGTCGCCATCAGCTCTTCGCGCACGATGCGCGTGCCGTCGACCATCGCCTTCATCTTGCCAAAGGCCACGTCGCGCGGCAGGTACTTCAGACCGCAGTCCGGCGCGATGATGACGCGCTCTGGCGACACATGAGGCAAGGCCCTGCGGATACGCGCTGCTACGACTTCCGGCGTTTCCACTTCATTGGTGGACAGGTCCAGCACGCCCAGGATGATGGTCTTGTTCTCCAGTTTTTCCAGCACCGAACAATCCAGCGACGACTGCGCCGTCTCGATCGAAATCTGATTCGCGCAGCATGCCGACAGTTCCGGCAGGAAAGAATAGCCGGCGGGCCGCTCATGAATCACGTGCGCATAACCGAAGCAGATGTGCACGGCCGTCTGGCCTTCCACCCCTTCCAGCGCGCGGTTCAATGTCTTCACGCCGTACTCACGTGCTTTTTCCGGACGTGCCTGCATGTACGGTTCGTCGATCTGCACGATGTCGGCGCCGGCCGCAAACATGTCCTTGATTTCCAGATTGACCGCGGCGGCGTAGTCATACGCCATCTCTTCGTCGGTCTCGTAGAAATCGTTCTGCGCCTGCTGCGCCATCGTGAACGGGCCCGGCACCGTGATCTTGATCTTGCGATCGGTATGCGCGCGCAGGAACTCCACGTCGCGCACCTGGACCGAATGGCGGCGGCTGATCTTGCCGACCACGCGCGGCACGGGATTGGGATGGCCGCTGCGATCGAGCGCCGTGCCGGGATTGTCGATGTCCACGCCGTCCAGGGCAGTAGCGAAACGATTCGAATAACTTTCGCGGCGCATTTCGCCGTCGGTGATGATGTCCAGACCGGCGCGTTCCTGCTCGCGGATCGCATGGATGGTCGCGTCGTCCTGAGCCTGTTCAAGGAATTCCGGTGCCACGCGCCAGAGTTCCAGCGCCCGCACGCGAGGCGGGAAGCGGCCCGCCAGCTTTTGGCGATCGATCAGCCAATCGGGCTGTGCGTAGGAGCCCACGAGGGAAGTTGGGAGCAGTATCGTCATCGGGAATCCTGTCTGATTTGACGTGGGGCCCGGCAAGACGACAGCCCGCGCGGACCGTGGGGAGCGGCCGCGGGAGCCCGCGGCCGGCTGGCTATTCTTGCATAAAATTGAGCGCAATCAAACTTGAGCTCGTTTCAATGAAACATGAAAAAAACTCAAGTCCGATCGACCGTTACGGCCTCAGTCCGCCTGGATGTTCAGCTTGCGAATCAGCGCCGCCCACTTGGTGGTTTCGCTGTCCATGAACTTGCTGAAGTCCGCAGGCGCCTGGTAGGCCACCGTGGCGCTTTCGGCTTCCAGCTTCTTGATGGTGTCCGGCCGCGCCAGGATCTCGCCCATGGTCTTGGTCAACGTATTGACCACGTCGGGCGGCGTGCCGGCTGGCGCCAGCAGTCCCCACCAGTTGTCCGGCTCGAAGCCTTTCAGACCGGATTCGGCGGCGGTCGGCACATCGGGAATCACGGCCTGCCGGTTCCCGCCGCTGACGGCCAGCGCGCGCAACCGATCGCCCTTGATGTGGGGCAAGGCCTGCAGCACCGTGCCCACCGACACCTGGGCGTGACCCGCCGAGACGTCTGCCAGCGCCGCACCGGCGCCTTTGTACGGCACATGAGTCATCTGAATGCCAGCCTGACTGGCGAACATCTCGGTCACCAGATGCTGCGAGCTGCCAATGCCCGACGACACATAGTTGAGTTTGCCCGGATTGGCCTTGGCGTACGCGATCAGTTCCGGCAGCGACTTGACCGGCAGTCCCGGATACACGCTGATGACCTGCGATGCCGTGGCAATCCGGCCGATGGGCGCGAAGTCCTGCGCTGGCCGATACGGCAGCTTCTTGTACAGGGTCGAGTTTGCCGTGTGGGGCGTGGATATTAGCAGCAGGGTGTAGCCGTCGGCGGGCGCCTTCGCGACCAGGTCCGTGCCGATGGTCCCGCCTGCCCCACCCCGGTTATCCACCACGAAGGTCTGCCCCAGCTTCTTGCCGAGTTCATCGGAAATGAAGCGGCCGACGATGTCATTGCTGCCGCCCGGCGCAAAAGGAATGACGACACGTACGGGGCGATTGGGATAGGACTGGGCGTGGGCGGTCGATGTCGCGGTGACCCCCGCGGTCAGGGACAGCCCCAGCAAGGCAGCACCCAGCAGGCGGGTCAGCGGATTCGTATCGGTGGCGCGCGCAGCGGCGGGCGCGCCGGCAAGGTGCGTGGGGTGCGTGGACATGCGGTCTCCAATGGGTCTTCTTGTTGGCACGCGTCGATCCGCGTGCCTTTATCGTCGCGGCGCAGGACGCGCCGTTGTTGAACCCATTGTCACGGGCACGTGACTGCCCCGCAAGAGCCGCGGCACCGACATCTGTTATCGAATTAAGTGATAGCGGGCGCCGCGGGCCGGCGTGCCCGGATCACGCCGACCGCAACGCCGACGAAATGCTGGCGGCAGTCCGCCGCGCGTGCTGGGCCAGCGGTGCATCGGCACGCAGTTCGTCATCGATCGACAGCCCCGCCACGATGATCGCGGCCACGGGTTCGTTATTGCGGCCCAGGATCGGGCACGCCATCGTGCCGACGCCCGGCCGCATCTCGCTCAACGCGAACGAGATACCTCCCTCTGCGCGGATCGTTTCCAGTCGGCTGGCCACCGCGGCATAGCGCTGCGCCCCGACTCGCGCCTGCGCGGCTTCAGGCGTCATGGCCGCCAGCACCGCTCGGCCGCTCACGCTGGCGTCCATCGGAAAGCGGGTGCCGATGTCGGTAATGATGTTGAGCGGCGTCGACGGGGTCCAGATGCGTTCAATGATGACCACGTGGTCCAGTGCGGGCACCGAGATCGACACCACCGCGCGGCGCTTGCCCACCCCCTTTTCCTGCAGCTCGATCGCATGGGGCAACGCGGCCCGGCGCACGCCCAGGCGGTCCTGCTGCGCCGTGCCCAGCACCAGGCACTGCGGGCCCAGCGTATAGACCCCGTCCCGCGCCTGCACCATTCCCCAGTGCAGCAGCGTCCGCAACAGGCGATGCACTGTCGTGCGGTCGATCTGCGTCAGGTTGGCAAGGGTCAGCGCCGACGCGCCGTCGGGCAATGGCAGCAGCGCATTGAGCACGATGAACGCGCGATCGATGACCTGGACGCGCCCGGTGGCGGTGGTGGCGGGCATGGCGGCGGAGGCCGCATCGGGAGTGGGAGCAGTCATGGCGACTTTTTAACCCAGCGGCGTGACTGGCGCTTTTTCCGATTGACGCGACGCAGGCCGGTCGCTAGTCTTTGTGTGCACACTACACACTGCAAGTGCGCAATATACACATAAGAAATCAGTCTGAGGCGGTGGGGACATCCCGGTGCACGGCGGCGTAGACTGCGTCGCTATCGAATCACGCCAGCTTTTTTCCGAAGGTGCCGCATGCCGTTTCGTCCCGTCTTTACGCCGTTTTCGATCGCTGCCACCCTGGCGATTGCCCTGCCTGGCGCCGCGCCGGCAGCCTACCCTGACAAGCCCATCCGGCTGGTCGTGCCCTTCGCGGCCGGCGGTGCGGTGGACGCCGTCGCCCGCACGGTGGCGGCGCGCCTGACCGACACCCTCAATCAGCGGGTGATCGTCGAAAACCGGGCGGGTGCATCCGGCACCATCGGCGCAGAGGCCGTCGCGCGGTCCCCTGCCGATGGCTACACGCTCCTGCTGACGGCGTCGACCGTGGTGGTCAATCCCTTCATCATGAAAGAGAAGCCGCGCTTCGACACCATCAAGGATCTGACGGCGCTCAATCTCGTGGCCTCGGGCCCCCTGCTGTTCGTGACCGCGCCCAATGTGAACGCGACATCGGCGCAGGACTTCGTTGCCAAGGCCAAGGCCAATCCCGAGCGATTCAACTTCGCCGTGGGCGGCTTCGGCGCGGCGGGTCACCTGGCCGTGGAGTCGTTCAAGTTTCGCGCCGGGTTGCCGGTGCCCACCATTCTGTACAAGGGCACGGCGCCCGCCCTGGTCGATCTGATGGGTGGCCAGGTCAGCGGCATGATCGATCCCTTGCTGACGTCCCTGCCGCCGGTCAAGGGTGGCAAGTTGAAGGCCCTGGCGATCACGGGCGACAAGCGCAGTCCGCTCGCGCCCGACGTACCGACCTTTGCCGAGGCCGGTTTTCCGGAAGTGAACTTTTCGACTTGGTACGGGTTCTGGGGCCCGGCCAACCTTCCACAAGAGGTGATCGACGCATTGGAAGGCGCCGTCAAGAAGGTCGTAGCCAATCCCGAAGTCAAGACCTGGTTCGCCAGCCAGGGACTCGATCCCTCGGGCATCTCGGGCGCGCGCTTTCGCGCGTTCATCGATCAGGCATCGGTCAAGTCGCAGCAGATCGTGAATGCGGCGCACATCTCGGAATAAGCATGCAACGCGTGCGGCCACACGCCGCGCGCATCAACCTTGAGCGCGCTCAGTCCTGATCCAGCAACATCTGCCGGACCTTTGCCCGCTGTATCTTGCCGTAGTGCGACTTGGGAATGCTTTCGGCAAACCGGACCACACGCGGCTTCTTGAATCCCGACAGCACCGCGCCGCAATGCGCGAGGAGGCGTTCGGCGTTCACGTCGGCCCCGGGCTGCGGCACCACCAGCACGCCGATACGCTCGCCCCATTCCGGATCCGGCAGTCCCGCCGCCGCCGCGTCGGCCACCCCCGGGTAGCTGCAGACAGCGCGCTCGACCTCGTCGGGCAACACCGACTTGCCCCCGGTGCGTATCACTTCCTTCAAGCGGCCTGTAATGCGCAGCACGCCCGTCTCATCGAGCATGCCCAGATCGCCACTGCGGAACCAGCCGTCCTGGAAGGTCTGCGCCGTCAGGTCCGGCTTGCCCCAATAGCCCGCGGCAAGGTGCGCGCCCCGGATCCAGACTTCGCCTTCCACGTCCGGCGCGGCCGGGCCGTCATTGCCGTCGATGCGCACCTCGCATCCGAACAAGGGACGACCTGCGGTGCGGATGCGCGCCTCGCGCGTGGCCGGATCGCGCAGCGCTTCGGGCGACTGATAACAGCTCCACGACGCTTCGGTCAGCCCATAAATAATGCCGATGCGCGGTCCGAACGCATCGATGGCGGCCTGGAACACCTCGGGCGGAATCGCGGCGGCGCCCACGTCGATCGTGCGCAGGGCCGCCAGGTCAGTGTCTTGCGGCCGCGTCTCTTTGAGCAAGCGCACCAGATGCGTCGGTACGAGTGAGGTGGATGCTGCCCCATAGTGCTGCAACAGGTCCAGAAAACGCTGCGGCTGGAAGCGCCCGGCCAGCACGACCGTGCCGCCCGCAGCGATCTGCGCAAACACGACAATGGCCGCGATGGGCCAGATCGGCCGCATGTTCAGCATCACGTCGCCCGGGCCCTGGCCGCGGCCTGTCACGATGTTGTGCAAGGCGGACGTCAGGCTGCCGTGCGTGATGATGACGGCCTTGGGCACTCCGGTCGTCCCGCCCGTGTAATTGAGCGACGCCATGGCATCGGGCGCGGGCCGCGCCAGCGGCTCGGCGCGGCGCGGCGCGGTGGCTGCGTCCACTTCCAGCGGCACGATGCGCACCTCGGGCACGGCAGCACGCAGCGCCTGTGCGCGTTCAACATGTTCATGACCAAAAGCCAGCAGCCGCGCGCCGGCATCGCGCAACTGCGCGGCTTGCTCATCCAGGCTCAGGCTGGGATCCAGCGGCACGCGCACCAGTCCTGCCGACATCAGCCCGTAGTCCCACAGCAGGTAGTCCGACGTGTTGTCGCCCAGGATTGCCAACCGGTCCTGGAATGCATGTCCCTGGTCACACAGCGATGCGCCCAGGCCGAAGGCCAGGCCCGTGAACTCGCCTATCGACAAGGCGCGGCCGCTGTCCGCGTCGATGACCGCAAGCTGTTCAGGCCACTGCTGCGCACAGCGGCGCAGGACACTGCCCACATTCATGACCAGCCTTCCATCACGACGCGGCCTTCCACCGCCTTGGCATCGACCAGGGCATGGCCGTGCGACGCTTCGTCGAACGACACGGTGGCCGAAATGATCGGCTTGATCTGCCCGCTGGCGAGCATGGCCAGAGCATGGCGGATATCTTCCAGCGTGGCGCTGCCCGATCCGGCAATTCGGATGCGGCGGCCAATCAGCAGACCCGGCGATACATCGACTGGCTTGCCATCCAGATTGCCCAGCACGACCACGATGCCGCCTTGCGCCATGGTGCGCAGCGTTTCCGGCAGGGTCATGCCCAGGTTGTCGATCGCCACGTCCACGCCCTGCTTGCCCGTCAGGCGCCAGACTTCGGCACCGAACTTCAGGTCGGGGGCCACCACCACGTCGTCGGCGCCCAGCGCTTTCAGGTGCTCGGCCTTGGCCGGGCTGGAGGTGACCGCGATGGACCGCGCGCCGAGGGCCTTGACGATCTGGATCTGATGGATGCCCAGCCCGCCGCTCGCGCCGGTGATCAGCACCGAATCGCCCGGGCTGACATTGGCCAGCGTGCGCAGCGCCCGCAGGCTGGTGCCGATCGGGCAGCAGGCCAGCGCGGCCGCTTGCCACGGCAAGCCGGCGGGCACGCTGATGGCCATGGTAGCTGGCACGCTCACGTATTCGGCATAGCCACCCACCGTATCGACCGCCGGCAGGCCCAGCGCGCGGCACATGTCCTGCCGGCCGCGCAGGCAATTGCGGCACAGGCCGCAGAACTGGCGCTGATAGATCACGACGGCGTCGCCCACCTTGTGGGTGATGACGTCGGCGCCGACCTCGATCACCTCGCCCGCGGTTTCATGGCCCAGCACGACGCCGGTCTTTGCGCCCGGCAGCTTGCCCGCGCGATGCAGGATATCGTGGTGGCAGATCCCCGCCGCGCGCACGCGCACCAGCACGTCTCCCGCCCCCGGACGGGGCATGTCGACCTCCTGGACCTGCAGGGTATCTGGACCGCCAAAGGCGGAAAGGATGACGGCTTTCATGGAAACTCCAGGATTGAACGGGGGGCTGGCGGCAGGGCTGGCATGCGGCGGCGAAGAATCGCTGTCGCACCACCGCAAAGCCCGCCTGGATGTGCGTTATATGCACAGTCTGTTTATATCGCACACATCGGCTATAGTTTGGGACTCGAGCCGCAGGGTGTCAACGCCCAACGTCCGCTCGTCATGACAAGGAGCGTCCATGACCATCGAATTCCGGCCCGTTGCCAACGGCATCCATGAAGTCCTTCTGCAACGGCCCGAGCGCATGAACGCTCTGGACACGGCCAGCAAACGCGCGCTGGGCGACATCTGGCAGGCGGCGAACGATGACCCCGCCGTCAAGGTGCTGATCGTGCGCGGCGCCGGCGACCGCGCGTTCTGCGCCGGGTCCGATATCAAGGAAATGCAGGCCACCGGAACCATGGTCGATACCGACACGCTGATGCGCGCCATTCCCGGCATCGGTGTTGAACTGAACAAGCCGGTCATTGCGGCCCTGCACGGTTTCACGGTCGGCATGGGCCTGACCCTGGCCATCCATTGCGACTTCCGCATTGCCGCCGCCACCGGCAAGATCGGCTTTCCGGAAACGCAGCACGGCATGCTGTCGGGTGTCAGCGCCCTGACCTTGCCGGGCATCGTGGGCGAAGCCCGGGCGCTGGACCTGATGCTGACCGCGCGCATGCTGACCCCACAACAGGCGCTCGACATCGGCCTGGTCGACCAAGTCGTGCCTGACAGCTGGCAGGCCGCGCTGGAATTGGCGGACCGTCTGGTCGCCAATTCGGCAGCCGCCATGGCACAAACCAAACACCTGATCCTGCTCGACCGCCGCCGCCGCATCCGCGAGCATGCGGCGGCCATCGACGCGGCGCGCGTGGCGATCCTGGAGTCCAAGGAATTTGGTGACGTCGTCAACCACACCCCCGGCGCGGGCCGCGTCCGCGACAACTGATTGCTGCGGATTCTTGATCTACAGTCAAATATGATTGGACCCATGACGGGTTTTTCGCAACCCCCGACAGGAGGACACTGCAGTCTGTTCCTACCTATCGGAGTGTGTCATGCACGTTTTCATCACCGGCGCGACCGGCTTCATCGGCGGCTCGATCGCCCATCATCTGCAACAGCACGGCCATACCGTCAGCGGCCTGGCGCGTAACGAAGACAAGGCGCGTCAGCTGAAGGAACTGGGCATCGAGCCGGTCGTTGGCACGCTTGACGACGCCGACGTGCTGGCCGACGCGGCCCGCCGCGCCGATGCCGTCATCAATGCCGCCGACAGCGACCATCGCGGCGCGATCGAAGCGCTCATCGACGGCCTGCGTGGCAGCAACAAGCCGCTGCTTCACACCAGCGGGTCCAGCCTGATCGGCGACGACGTGGGCGGCGATCGCCTGTCCGACCGCATCTTTGATGAAGACACTCCCTTCATCGTCGAAGACGGCAAACAGGCGCGCTACGCCATCGACAAACTGGTGCTGAACGCCGCCGAACAGGGCGTGCGCGGCGTTGTCATCTGCAACACCATGATCTACGGCCGGGGCGCCGGACTGCATGCCGACAGCGTGCAAATCCCGCCCCTGGTCGAGCAGGCCCGCAAGAGCGGCGTGGTGCATGTAGTCGGCAAAGGTGTGAACCGCTGGTCGAATGTACACATCGAGGACGTGGTCGAGCTGTACCGCCTGGCGCTGGAAGCCGCCCCCGCAGGCGCCTTCTACTTCGTCGAAAACGGTGAAGCCTCGTTTGCGGAAATCGGCGCCGCCATCGCGCGCCGCCTGGGCCTGGGCCCGGTCCAGTCGTGGACAGTGGACGAAGCCACCCGTGAATGGGGCCGGGGTCATGCCCGCTATTCCTTCGGTTCCAACAGCCGGGTACGCGGCGTGCATGCCCGTCGGGACCTCGGCTGGTCGCCGCGCCATGCGTCGGTGACCGACTGGATCGAACACGACATGCCGCTGGCCTGAGCCGCGCTGTCATTTACCAACAGGAGTTTTTTAATGAGCATCCCCGCATTCGGGCTTGGCACCTTCCGCCTCAAGGACCAGGTCGTCATCGACTCGGTCAGCACGGCCCTGGAACTGGGCTACCGCTGCATCGACACGGCGCAGATCTACGGCAATGAAGCCGAGGTCGGCAAGGCTATTTCAGATAGCGGCGTGCCACGCGATGACCTGTTCATCACCACCAAGATCTGGGTCGACAACCTGTCGCGCGACATGCTGGCCGACAGCTTGAAAGACAGCCTGGATCGCCTGCGTACCGACCGCGTCGACCTGACGCTGATCCACTGGCCCTCGCGCACCGTGCCGGCCGCCGAATCGCTGGCGGCCCTGGCGCGCGCGCAGTCCGACGGGCTGACGCGTGCCTTCGGCATCTCGAACTTCACGACGGCGCAGATGCAGGAAGCCATCGACGCGGTCGGCGCGGACCAGATCGCGACCAACCAGGTCGAACTGCATCCTTACCTGCAGAACCGCAAGGTGGCGGACTTTGCCCGGCAGCACGGCATCCACATCACGTCCTACATGACGCTGGCCTACGGCAAGGTGCTGAAGGACCCGGTGCTGGAAGCCATTGCCGCCCGGCACGACGCCACGCCTGCGCAGGTGGCGCTGGCCTGGGCCATGCAACTGGGCTACGCGGTCATTCCGTCGTCGACCCGGCGCGAGAACCTGGAAAGCAACCTGCGCTCGCGCGACCTGCGTCTGTCGCAAGAGGACATGGCGCAGATCGCGGCGCTGGAGCGCGGCGAACGGCTGACCAGCCCGGCCTCGATCGCACCAGACTGGGACTGATCACCGTCCAACCCGAGCGTGCCCAAGCTTGAGCACGCTCAGTTCTTTGACAGATCCAGCGTGGACGCGTCGAACAGTTCCGCAATGTCCACCTGCCGGGGCGACAGCCCCTGCTCGTGGTGGTAGCGCAGGAAGGTCTCGAGCGTGTGCCGGTTGGCCTCCACGCCATAGCTCCAGAAATCGTCGCCCATCAGGGCGCGCGACGCATGGTATTCCGACACCCCCCAGGGCAGCGACGTGTACAGATGGCCGATCTGCGCAAGCTCGGTCATCGCCAGTGCCTTGGCCTGGTTGAAGGCCTTGTACACGCTGACCGGCAGCCAGGGGTGCCGCTCCACCAGGGCGCGCCGGATGCCGATCACGTGCATGATCGGGAACAGCCGGGTGCGCCGGTAGTAGTCCTGCTCGACCTGCTTGAAGTCGGGGAACAGCAGGCCCACGTTCGGCGCACCGCGCGTGAAGGAAGACGGCGCCTTGGCGCTGAACACCGCATCCAGTTCGCCATTGGCCAGTTGCTCCGACAGCGTCGCGTTCGGCGCGATCTGCGCCAGGTCGATATCGCCGGGCAACTGCAGCGGCGCGCGTTCCTGGCGGCCTGCCTGCTCCACGCCGCCCCGCCGCCAGTGCACCTGATTGGCACGCACCCCGTAGTCATCCTGCAGCATGCCCCGTATCCACACGTTGGCGGTGATCTGGTATTCGGGCACGCCGATGGTCTTGCCCGCCAGGTCTTCCGGGCGTTGAATGCCGCGATCGGTCCGGATGTAGATGCCCGAGTGGCGGAACACGCGCGACACGAAGGCAGGAACGGCCACGTAGTCGGCCTGCCCTCTGGCTGTCATCACCGTGTGACTGCTCAACGAAAGTTCGGAAATATCGAAGGCCTGACCATTGAAGGCGCGATGAAAAATCTCTTCGGGGTGCAGGGCGAGCGGCAATAGATCGCACCCTTCCACCGTTACCCGGCCATCGAACAGGGCGCGGGTGCGGTCGTAGTCACAACAGCCAAGGCTGAGCTGCAAGCGGTTCATGGGAGGGTCCTCAATAGGTGGCGCATGCTCATGTCATTGGGCCTTGATGTTGGCGTCTTTTGCCGCGGCGCCGTACTTCTGAAAGTCGCTGCGGATGAGCTGCATCATTTCTGTTGATGGCAAGGTGAGCATGTCCAGGCCTGCGTCATTCAGGCGCTTTTTGACATCCGCCATCTCGGCGACGGCACGTACATCCGCTTCGATTTTTTTTGCGATCGCCGGAGGTGTCCGCGGCGGAGCCATGAATCCGTAATAGTTGTCGAGAGAAAAGTCCTTGAGTTCCGCCACTCCTGACTCGCGAAATGTCGGTACCCCGGCTGCCGAGGTGCTCGGATCCTTGGAAAACAGCGCAAGAGCACGCAGCCGCCCGCTTTTCGTGAATGCGATCGCCGCGGGCGCGGAAACGGCGGCAACCGGTACATGCCCGGCCAGCACGTCGGCGACCGCCGGCGTGCACCCGCGATACGGAACATGCAGCGCCTGGATCCCCGTGGCGTGCTTCATCATCTCAAGGCCGAAGTGATGGGGACTTGCTGCATTGCAGCTGGCAATCGCGTACTTGCCAGGGTTGTTCTTCAGTAGGCTGATGAACTCGCGAGTCGTCTTCGCAGGCATGGCTGCCGGATTGGCGACCAGCATCATCGGAGACGATGTCACCAACCCAAGCGGTACGAAGTCTTTGGTGAAGTCGAAGGTAAGCTCGGGATACACCACCTGGTTGATGATGTGTGTGTTTGTGGCCAGCAACAGGGTGTAGCCGTCGGCTGGCGCACGGACAACTGCTTCGGCGCCGATTGAACCTCCGGCACCTGCCCGGTTTTCCACGATGACCGGTTGCTTCCACAGCTCGGAAAGCTTTTCTCCGAACACCCGAGCCGTCACATCGGCCGCCCCGCCCGGTGTGAACGTGACGATGATCTTGACGGGATGCGCCGGAAAGGACTGGCCTGCCGCCATGCCGGGAATGGCCGCGGCAACACCAATCAGACAATGCAGAAACAAACGAGTTTTCATGACGACTTCCAGTAGAGGGCGGCGCATTTGCGCCATAGCGTTGAAGGGAAACGTTTATGCTTTCCTTGCGCCCCGTCCTGTCCAGCAGGGGCGTTGTCAGGCGGCGTTGCGTCAAGCGGCATGCCACGGACGCACATCTTGATCAGCGGGCCAGCCGACCATGTCTAACCGACACCTTCATCTCAATTCACTCAAGGTCTTCGAAGCCGTGGCGCGCCACCTGAGCGTCAAGAAGGCTTCGGAGGAACTGTGCGTGACACCCGGAGCGGTCAGCCGGCAGTTGAGCCAGCTCGAATCCTTGATCGGCGCCCCGCTGTTCCAGCGCACCCGTCAAGGCCTTGAGCTGATGCCTGCTGCCCGGCTGTGCCTGCCCAGATTGCAAGAAGGGCTGGCAGCGCTGCGCGAGTCCGTCGAACTGATCTATGAACACACCGAATCGCAGCCCTTGCTGGTGTACGCAGCGCCCGCATTCGGCATGCGTTGGCTGATGCCGCGGCTGCACCGGTTTGCGCTTGCGCATCCCAGCATCGATGTACAGGTATCGACCCGGGTCAGCCCCTATGTCGGGCGTCGCGGAGCGACGCAAGCGACGTTGGGCCTGCGTGCATGGACGGATCAAGCCGATGTCGTGCTGATCTTCGGGGATGACCGCTTGGCAGAGAACGCTCCGGATCTCCATGTCGAACGGCTGATACCTCTGTCGATCACACCTCTGTGCCATCCGCGTCTCCTTGAGCGCGCGAATGCCATGCGTGTACCCGAAGACGTGCTCGAACAGACGTTGTTGCACGACCATCGCGGCCTGCGATACGGCGACCGGTCGTTCTGGCAAAGTTGGCTGGACGCTGCGGGAGTGAGCAAACCAGGCGGCGATATCGGCCCCCGTTTCACCCATTCCGTGCTTGCGATCGAGGCTGCAATCGAAGGCGTGGGAATCGTTGCGACGACGCCTGTCCTTGCGCTGGACGCACTGAGATCGGGCGCCCTCGTTGCCCCCTTCGATCTGGAGGTGGCCCTGGATTCTGCCTATTACCTTGTGAGCAAGCCCGCCACCTACGAACGCGCCGACGTGACCCTCTTTCGGCGTTGGTTGCGCGCGGAAGCTCAGCTTGAAGTTTCCAGACTGCCTTTGGGCGAGACGATGTGACATTGGACTGCATGCGTGCGGCGGAGCCGCGCGGTCTCGCTCGATTCGATGGACTCAGTTTAGGGAGCTTTCCCGCTCGTCGGCGAACGACTTTTACTCAATGACCGATTGAGTTTCCATCATCTCGCTCAGGCCTCGCGCGCGTGCCGCCGTGCCGCGGCCGCGATCCGGATGCAGTCGATCAGTTCTGTGACCACCTGCGGCCGCACGCCATCGCTGCGCAAGGTCAGGCCGACCGACCCGGTCGTGTGCCGGGTATCACAGGCCAGGCGCACCAGCGTGCCGCGCGCAATGTCCTGTTCGACCGTGCCGACTGCAATGAACCAGATCGCATCGCTGGACTGCACATAGGTGCGCGCAAACGAATCGGACATGGTCTCGATGCTGCCGCCTTCGATCGATGTGCTGGACCGGATCAGGAAGGAATCGATGCTGTGCCGGATCGCCGTGGCAGGGAGCGGCAGCATCATGCAGTAGGGGCTGAGCGCATGCGGCTCGACGATGGGCATGCGCGCCAGCGGATGTCCGGGCCGCACGACGATCACGACGTCTTCGGCATACAGATGTTCATAGGACACGCCAAGCATCTCGGACGGATCGGCAAGGCGTCCCAGCAGCAGATCGATCTCGCCGCGCTTGAGCAGCGCCAGCAATTCGGCGTTGACACCGATGTGGACCTTGAAGCGGGTGGCGGGCCACTTCTGCCGGAACATGCGCACCGCTTCGGGTGCCACGGTTTGCGCCACCGTCGGCAAGGCGCCGAAAGCAATGGTCGGCGCTTCGGGCCGCACCGCCGACGACACGTGGTCCAGACCTTCGCGCAGCGTTCGCAGGCTGCTGCCCGCGTAGCCCAGCAAGACCTGTCCGGCCTCGGTTGCGACAACCCCGCTGCGCGATCGGGTGAAGAGCCGCACGCCCAGCATGTCTTCGAATTCGGACAGCGTTTTGGACAAGGCGGGTTGCGAAATGCCCAGGGCATGGGCCGCTCGCCCCATGTGACCATGCGAGGCAATCGCCAGCACGCAATGCAGATGCCGAAGTTTGGTGCGATTCCAGCCGGTCAGGTCATGGTCCATGAACGCTCCTCCCGCGTGCACGAATCATAACCAGAAGGAAAACAAGCATCCACAATATTCATTTGCCATAACCTGAACGACTACCTAAAGTGCGGAGCTGACCGATACCTACAACATTCCGGAGGAAGACAATGACCGTATCCCGCTACACCGGCTGCGCCGCGCTGATCGCCACCCTTGCCGCCGCGCCCGCACTGGCCCAGAACACGTATCCGACCAAGCCTGTCCGCATCCTGACCGGCTCGCCCCCCGGCGCGCCGTCCGACATGGTGGCTCGCGTCCTGGCTCAACACTTGGGTGACAAACTCAAGCAGTCGTTCGTGGTGGAAAACCGCCCCGGCGCCAACAATGGCCTGGCTGCGTCGCAGGCTGCGCGCGCCGATGCCGACGGCTACACCTTGCTGGTGACGCCGGACACCGTCGTGACCGTCAACCCTTTGCTGTACAAGAAGATGGAATTCGATCCGCGTGCCGACCTCGTTCCGGTCGCGCGCGTCGCGAGCTTCAACCAGATGCTGGTCTGCAATTCGGCCCTCAAGATCGCCAACGTTCCCCAGCTGGTCACGCGGTCGCGCGAGAAAACACTGACCTACGCATCGGGCGGCCTCGGCTCGCCAGGCCACCTGGCCGCAGCCCTGTTCCTGTCGGGCGCAGGCATATCGATGGACCACATCCCCTACAAAGGACCGAGCCCGGCCCTCAGCGATGTGATGGGCGGGCAGGTCGATTGCGGCTTCCTGACGACACCGACCGTGCTGCCCAACATCCAGGCCGGACGCCTGACCGCGCTGGCGGTGTCCTCATCCAAGCCATCGCCCCTGGCGCCCAAGGTACCCACCCTGCCCCAAGTCGGCCTGCCCGACATCGATGCATCGTTCAGCCAGTATCTGATGACGCCCAAAGGCACGCCCGACGCGATCGTCAGTACGCTGCAGAACTCCGTGCGCGACGCGCTGGCCGACCCGGCCGTGCGTGAACGCCTGCAGGCGCTCGACCTGACGCCGGTCGAAGAAAGCGCCGCGGCCTCGCGCACCCGCCTCACGCAAGACACCGCCAAATGGTCGGCAGTCGTCAAGCGCCTGAACATCCAACCGGAATGACATGACTGTCCAGAACGTCCTCTTCATCATGTGCGACCAGCTCAGGCGCGATCACCTGGGCTGCTACGGGCATCCATATCTGCGCACACCCAACATCGACGCCCTGGCGCGGCGCGGCGTGCGCTTCGACAATGCCTTTGTGAACTCGGGCGTGTGCGGCCCGTCGCGCATGAGCTACTACACCGGCCGCTATCCCGTCACGCACGGCGCGACGTGGAACCGGGTGCCGCTGTCGGTCGGCGAACTGACGATGGGCGACTACCTTCGCGGCCGCGGCATCGACCTGGCCCTGGCCGGCAAGACTCACGTCATGCCCGACGACGAAGGCATGCGGCGCCTGCAGCTCGATGGCGGCCATGAACTCGCGCACCTGCTGACACGGGGTGGCTTCCATGAAGTCGATCGGTACGACGGCCACCATTCGCCCGGCGGCGAAAGCGGCTATCCGGCCTTCCTGCGTTCGCAAGGTTACGTGTCGGACGACCCCTGGACCGACTTCGTCATCTCGGGCATCAGCCCCGACGGCACGGTCGCCAGCGGCTGGCACATGCGCAACGTGCACCTGCCCGCGCGCGTGCGCGAAGACCACTCCGAAACGGCGTTCATGACCGACCAGGCCATGGACTACATCGCGGGCCAGGGCGACCAGCCCTGGGTGCTGCACCTGAGCTACGTCAAACCGCATTGGCCCTACATGGCGCCCGCGCCCTACCACGCGATGTACACGCCCGACCAATGCCTGCCGGTGGTGCGCAATGACGAGGAACGGATCGATGCCCACCCCGTCGTCGCCGCCTACCGCGAGCATGAAGAAAGCCAGAGCTTTTCACGCGACGACTGCCAGCGGATCGTGCGGCCCGCGTACCAGGGGCTGATTTCCCAGGTGGACACGCACCTGGGCCGGCTGTTCGACGCCATGGAACGCCAGGGGGTCCTTGACAAAACCCTGGTCATCTTCACCGCCGATCACGGCGATCTGCTGGGCGACCACTGGCTGGGCGAAAAGGAATTGTTCTACGACTGCGTGCAGCGCGTGCCGCTGATCGTGGTCGATCCGTCAGCCGCTGCCGATGGCACACGCGGCACCGCGGACGCACGCTTTGCCGAAGCCGTCGACATCCTGCCCACGATGCTCGACGCGCTGGGCATGCTGCCCCCCGCCCAACGCATCGAAGGCCGCAGCCTGCTTGGCCTGACCCGCGGCCATGCCGACACGTGGCGAGACGCGGCGTTTTCCGAGCTGGACTACAGCTTTCGCGGTGCGCGTCTGAGCCTGGGCAAGTCCGTGACCGACTGCCGGGCGTTTTCGGTACGAAACGCAAGGTGGCGCTATGTGTACTGGATCGGCGAGCCCGAGCAGCTGTACGACCTGCAGGCGGACCCCGATGAATTCGTGGACCTGGGCCGCGACCCGGCGTTCACGTCAGAGCGTGACGCGCTGCGCACGCAGTTGATGGACTGGCTGGTGCACCGCCGCCATCGCGACACCGTCAGCGATGCGTTCGTGGAAAGCCGGACCAACACGCACAAGAAGGCTGGGGTGTTTTACGGACAGTGGTAAGGGGCGTTGTCACGACAGCCCGGTCGTCCTTGGCGCGGACTTAGCCGTGGACCATGATGCGCACGACATCCTGACGCAGGTGCTGGGGATGTCGCCTGCGCATGCCGACGAGGTCATGGCCCGGCTGGCCTGACGGGGCGGCAGGCGGCCGGGCACGCTACTCGCTCCGGATCCCGAGTCCGTGTAAGTTACGGCGTGCGCCGGCTCGACCGGGCCGCGCGCCGCCATGACTGCACTCACCTCAAGGAGATCCCATGAACGAACCTCTTTTCGAAGATGGCCTGAAGACCCGCCGCGAAGTGCTGGGCTCGGAGTACGTCGACAACTCGCTCAAGAATGCCGGCGAGTTCGACATGCCCATGCAGGAGCTCGTGACCCAGTATTGCTGGGGTGACATCTGGAACCGCCCCGGCCTGGATCGCCGCACGCGCAGCCTGCTGAACCTGGCCATGTTGACGGCGCTCAATCGCCCGCATGAACTGAAGGTGCATGTGCGGGGCGCGCTGACCAATGGCGTGACCAAGGAAGAGATCACCGAGGTCTTCCTGCAGGCCGCCGTGTATTGCGGCGTGCCGGCCGGTGTCGACAGCTTCCGGACCGCCAAGGAAGTGTTCAAGGACATGGGTGTCTGAGTGCCATGGCGGACCCTTTGAACCCGGCCGCGCTGGCGGCCGCGCTTAAAGATACCCCGGGCATCCGCGGCTGCGTGGTGTGGCACGCGGGCAGCATCGTGCTGGAGCACTATCGGCATGACATTGAACCGGCGGCGCTCCAGCCCCTGAACTCGATCACCAAGAGTGTGCTGGGCGTCCTGATCGGCATTGCGCTGCACCGGGGTGAACTCCGGGACATTGACCAGACCTTGACCGAGCTGCTGCCCGAGGCCAGGACGAGCGAACGGCGCGCCTTGCCGCCGATCCGGCTGGGCCACCTGCTCACCATGACCTCCGGCTATGAGTGGGACGAGCGCAATGTCGACGCCTGCCTCTTGCACGCCTGTGACCACTTCGGCGACGGCGGTCGCCTGGGATATATCGTCGGCCGGCCGCGTGCCCACCCGCCGGGCACGCACTTCGAGTACGACTCACATGCGGCGCATCTGCTGTCGATTGTGCTGACTCGCGCCACGGGCCAGTCGACCGACGCGTATGCCCGCGACCACCTGTTTGGCCCGCTGGGCATCACGGACAGCGACTGGGAGAAGGACGAAGGCGGTGTGGCCATGGGGGGCCGTGGCCTCATGCTGTCGACGCGTGACCTGCTCAGGATCGGGCAGCTGATGCTGCAGCAGGGCGAGTGGGCAGGCCAGCGCCTGCTGCCGGCCGGCTACGTCGGCGCAAGTGTCCAGGCCCGCGCGGCCGGGGGTCCGCCGGTCGGCGATGCGGGCTACGGGTATCTGTGGTGGGTGACAGAAGAGGCGCCGGGCGACCCGACCTACTTTGCTTCTGGGTTTGGCGAGCAACTGCTGCTGGTCAACCCACGCCGGCAGCGGATCGCGGCATTCACGTCCGACAACAGCAAGGCCAGCAAGCATGTCCGCGACCTCTGGCGCGAGCATGTTCTCGGATCGGAATCAAAGCCCGACTGACTGCGTCCATCGCGGATGGCCCGCGCCAGTTGTCGCTAAATTCGCGAATACCTCAAGTTTCCGTGTATGTGCGCTCCACCTCTTCTGGTTGAGCCGAGGATGAGACCAGTCGCACCAAGTATGTAGTCCTAAGTATGAATCCAGCGGTCTCAACTAATCCAGTTTGAAAAAAGGGCTGCCGAAGCCAGCGCGTCTTTGCAAAAACACGCGCTTTTTTACACGCGACCGTGCGTTTGATGCGTCGCGGCATGACAAAGCCGCGTCGTGTCATCTCTTGTATGTAGAGCGAATCGGTAATTGGCCTGAACCAGGTTAACGCCAATGATGCCAGCCAACCCCGCTGCGTCTCTATGGTGTACGTCAAGCGGAACTTTCAGATCCCGCAGGCTAATCAGGTCCCCAAATGAATCAGCTACACAGAGTTCTCTGGAATACCGCCCGACAGCAATATGTCGTCGCGTCGGAAGTCACCCGCGGCCAAGGCAAATCCTCTTCGACATCTCGAGCCAGCGCGGCTGCCAGTGTCGGCTCCACGCACCGCGTTCTGAGGACCGCCCTGACCGGTTTGACACGAACTCTGGTGGTAGCCGGCGTGTGCGCCCCTGGATTAGTTCTCGCATCCACCTGCGCGACCGGCACGACCGCAGCGGGTGCACCAGTGGCCGGCACCTGCGCCGTGGCGCCCTACAACCCGCCCGCCAGCAACAATGGCGTTGGCAGCGCGGTGGTGAACAACGGCGAAACGGTCACCCTGCAAGGCGCGGGCACCTATGGTTCGGGCTGGACCGGCCACTCGCAAGTGCCTGCCAGCACACTGAATGTTGTGTCCGGCAACTTTGCGGCAAACGAGCTGGTGACGGGCGCGCAGACCAACGCCGTGGCGCAGCGCAATCCGGCCACGGGCACCAACGTCGTCCTGCAGACCTTCGATTCCAAGTCTTTCTTTGACCGCAACAGCAGCGACAAGGTGTACGACCAGTTCACGGATGTGAAGGGTGACCAGTACATCAATGCCTCGCTCGGCAAGGTCGACGCCACCGGCGGCACGCTGAACGTGAACCTGGGCGCAGCGCCCGCGGCTTCGCCAGCAACGAACACGATCTTCATGACGTCGAAGCAGACGTACCTGACCTCTGCCGACGGCACCGGCACGGCCAACAGCGCCGTGGTCTGGAACTCGCGCAATGCCATCAACCTTGGCATCGACCCTGGCCTGCCCACGCCTTTCGCGAACGGCAACCTGCTGGTCGAGATTCCGGTCACGACCTATGCTGGCACGGTGTCCTTCAACGGCGTGAACTACAACGTCACCAACGCGCAGCAACTGGCCGCGTACAACGACGTGCTGGTCGCCGCAGTCGCCAATGGCACGTTGACATCGCAACAGGCGTACAACGAGTCGTTCAGCAAGGCCTTCTCGACCCGTCTCGAACCGGTGGTCTACAAGACCAACACGACTGACGGCGATGTCACGCGCATTCCAAATGGCGACCGTTACGCCGTCCTGGCGCAGGGCACCCGCGGATCGGCGACCATTGCGTCGGGCGCACAGATCGACATCGAGCGTGCTTCGGGCGCAATCAAGGCGGCCAATGGCGCCACTGCGACCAACAACGGCACCTTGTCGGGCAACGTCGTGCAGCAGGTGGTCCGGGTTGAAAGTGGATCGCGATTCACCAACAGCGCCACTGGCGTGGTGTCGTCGGGCTATCTGTCGGGCGACAAGCTCAACACGGCCACGGCAACCCCCTTCTACTACACCGGCTCGGGCATCACTGCCGTCGACGCGGGTTCGACTGTCCAGAACAGCGGCGTGATCAACACCGCCGGCTTTGGCTTCCTGAACAACACATCCACCGCCATGTCGCTGGGCACCGGCGCGGCGGGCAACAACAACGGCAACATCAACGTTGGCGTGAATCCCGACTTCGTGACCACTGTCGTTGGCGTCGATGTCTACGGCGGCAGCAGCTTCACCAACGCAGCCAACGGCACCATCTATATCGGCCGCGCGGCGCAGTACTCGCTGTCCGATCCGACGGTGGACGTCAGCACCAACGCGCCGTCGTACGGCGTGCGCATCAACAACTTCGGTGACTCCGCCACCAACGCGGGCCGCATCGTTATCGGGTCCAAGTCGCAGAATGCCGTGGCGATGTACTCGACCGCGCCGCAAAGTTCGCTGCTGTTGAACACCGGCACGATCGACATCAATGGCGCGGCCGGCGGCATTCCCCTGACCAACATCGGTATCCTGGCGGACGACAACGGCGCCGCTGGCACGGGCGCCATCGCCCGCAACGCCGGCACGATCAACGTCAACGGCATCAACGGCGTGGGCATCAAGGTCAACGCCAACCCGAACGCGCAAGCCAACGCTGAGTCGACGGGCATCATCAACGTCAGCGGCAACGCCGACCCTGCCAGCGGCACCCGCAACATCGGCGTCTGGGTCGACGGCCCCGGCGCGGTCGCGAATGTCAGCGGCGCGATCAACCTGTCGGGCAAGGGCGCGATCGGCGCCTTCGCGCAGGACGGCGGCACCATCAATATCGCCGCAGGCGCGGATCCGAAATTCCTGGCCGGCTCGGACCAGATCGGCTATTTCGCATCGGGTGCAAACTCCCAGATCAACGCAGGCGCGACGGCCATGGCCGTCACCACCGATCGTTCGACCCTGTTCCGCGTGGCGGACGGCGCGAGCTACACCGGCTCGTCGGCCGGCGGCGCGCTGAACGTGACCGTGTCGGGGCAGGATGCACGCGGGGTCGTGGCCACGGGCCTCGGGACCACGCTGTCCACGGGGGCATCGACCTACACCGTGACCGGCGCAGCCGGCGCGGGCGGCGGTGCCGTGGCGATCTCGACCGAAGGCGGCGCGACCGGCACGATCGACGCCGGCACGACGATCAACCTCAATGCACCGGGCTCGATCGCCGGTGTCGTGAACGGTCAGCAACGCGACCTGACCGGCGCTGTCGTCGGCAATGTCCTGACCACGACCTTGACCAACAACGCGGCCATCCGCTCGGCAACGGCCAACACGACCGGCTTCGTCGCAAGCAACGGCGGCACCTTGAACAATACCAGCACCGTCGCGCTGACCGGACTGCGGTCGACGGGCGTGGTGGTGGGTCCGCAAGGCACCGTGCGCAACTCGGGCACCATCTCGGTTGCGAACGGCAATGGCGCACTGGTCCAGGGCGCCGCGGCCAGCCTGATCAATGACGGCACGATCCAGGCCAATGACGGCATGGCTGCCGTTCACCTGACGGGCACCGGCGCATCGGTGGCCTTTGCCGGCAACGGCCTGATCACCGCCGGCGGCACAGCCAACGGCATCCTGATCGACAGCACGGCCATCGGCGGCGCGGTGACCGGCACGGCCGGCCGCATCGTTACCAACGGTTCCGGCGCGGCACTGAACAACCAGGCCGCCGGCGCAAGCATCGACCTGACCAACACCACCGTGACCGCCAACGGCACGGGCGCCGCAGGCATTGGTTCCTTCGGTGTCAATGGCGACATCGACGTCCGGGGCGGCTCCGTCAGTGCCAATGGCGCGAACGGCATCGGCATTTACATCGGCGGCCGCGGCACGCTGAACACGACCAATACCGCCATCGCCACCACCGGCGCCGGCTCGCGCGGCGTGGTCATCGACAGCGGCGCCGTTGGCGTCATCAACGGCGGATCGATCGCCGCCAGCGGCGCAAACTCCACCGCGCTGTATGTCATGGGCCCGACCGGCTCGGCCACGATCACCGGCACCGCGTTGACCAGCACGCTGGGCGCAGGCGCGACGTCCAATGCGGGCGGCACCTTCACGCTGAATGGTTCGACCGTCAGCGGCGGCAGCAGCGCCATCGCCATCACCGACACCACCATGAGCAGCGACCTGTCCACGGTGAACGTCAATGGCGGTTCGCTGGCAGCGACGGCAGGCAGCACGATCGACGTGAACGGCGCCCGCGCCGCGATCGCAATCGCCAACAACGCCTCGTTGACATCGTCAACCGGTACGCTGCTCAACCTGCGCAACGCGTCGCGCGCCACCCTGAACGTGGACAACACCCGTCTGACCGGCAACCTGCTGGGCGATGCGACCAGCACCGGCGCGGTCACGCTGCGCAACGCCAGCGCACTGACGGGCTACGTCGACACCATGGGCCTTGCCATTGATGGAACCAGCGGCTGGAACGTCACCGCGAATTCGCGTCTGACGTCCCTGAGCAATGCCGGTGCGATCAGCTTCGTTGCACCGACCGGCCCTGCGACGGCGGCCAGCAGCTACAAGACGATCACCACCAACAGCTATGCCGGCAACAACGGCACGCTGGCGATCAACACCTTCCTGGGCGCCGACAACTCGCCGACGGACAAGGTCGTGATCGCAGGCGGCGCCGCCACGGGGACCACCGCCCTGCGCGTCAACAACACCGGCGGTCTGGGTGACAAGACGGCAGGCGACGGCATCAACGTGGTGGCAGTCACCAACGGTGGAACGACCGCCGCCAACGCGTTCCGCCTGACCGGTGGCCCGCTGCTCGCAGGCGCGTATGAATATCAGCTGTATCGCGGCGGCGCCACCAGCGCCGACAACTACTACCTGCGCTCGACGCTGGGCGACGGGTCGGACAGCTATCGTCCGGCGGTGCCTGGCTACACGCTGACCCCGTCGTTGAATCTGGACCAGGGCTTTGCCATGCTGGGCCGCCTGCACGAACGTGTGGGTGACATCGCGAGCACCGAAGTCAACCAGAAAGCCAACAAGCATGGCGTCTGGGGCCGCATCGTCGGTTCGAACCTGCGTGCCGATTCGGGCCGCTTCCGCGCCAACCAGGACACCTTCTTCGCGCAATTCGGCAAGGACTTCACCTTGTCGCAAGACCCCGAAGGCGGCAGCACGCATGCTGGTGCAACGGCCACCCTGGGCGCCGCGGACGCGCGCTTCCGCGACGAGTTCCGCAGCCTGAACTCGACGCTGGGCAATAACACCGGCAAGGTGAACACCCAGATGCAGAGCGTCGGCGGGTACTTCACCAAGTACCTCAAGGATCGCAGCTACTCGGACACGGTGGCGCAGGTCACGCACTACCGCAACAAGTACGGCGACCTCTACGGTACCGGCGCGACGCAAAACGGCTGGGGCCTGGCGCTGTCACAGGAAGTCGGCAAGCCCTTCCCGATCGCCAATGGTGGGTTCTCGATCGAACCGCAGGCTCAGCTGGTCTACCAGCACCTGAACCTGGGTGACTTCAACGACGGCATCTCGAACGTGTCGGGCACCACCGACAACGCCGTCCGCGGCCGGTTGGGCGTCCGCCTGTTCAAGCCGACCCTGGAAGACACCGCCCGCACGGGCAGCGCCACGCCGTACGTGACGGTAGACGTGCTGCATGACTTCGTGCAGGCCCGTCGCGTCACCGTCGGCGCCACCAGCATCCGCCCCGACCTGGGCCGGACCTGGGGTGAACTTGGTGTCGGCGTCAGCTCGAGCAACACTACCGGCGCGCAGTTGTACGCCGTCGCCAAGCTGCAGAAGAACATCGGCGGCGAAGAGCGCCGCGGTGTGTTCGGACAGCTGGGCTACCGCTACAGCTGGTAAGCAGGAGGGGCGTCGCGTTCCCGCCAGGGGCGCGGCGTGACAACGGGGCATTGCGGTTGATCCGCAATGCCCCGTTGTCGTTTGAGCTGGCAGATAGGCGGGATCGCGTTGGTGTGGTGGCCGACAGCCGGCCCCTGCCTGTCGGCACTCGCGATTCTCTGCGACGAGCGTCGCCGACGTTCTATCAGCCGCTGCAGAATTGCAGAACGACACGGAGCGGGCAATCTTCCTGATCAAGAACGAACCTATCGCGGCCTTCCGTCATAAGACGCTGTTGCAACTGGTCCAGGAAGGCCGCGTCGAAGATGCCATTGCCTATCTGGATTCGATCAGCGCAGGATTCTCGGGATGATCCTTTGCGACCTGCCGGCAGGTACACGCCCCCCATCATGGCACTTTCGTTATGGACTCTATGACGGCACACGCCGCGTTCCTGCGGTGCGCTCCCTTATAGACTGGCGGCATCCCGCCGGTCTTTCAAGGAAACGCCATGCTCGTCACCCAACAACCCGTGCTGCGACGCTTCTGGTACGCCGTCATGCCAGTCAGCCTGCTGGATGACGGACCCAAGCCGTTCACCTTGCTGGGCGAAAACATCGTCATCTGGAAATCGAGTACCGGCGAGCTGTCCTGTCTGAAGGACCGGTGCTGCCACCGCACCGCCAAGCTGTCGCTGGGATTCGTTGAGAACGACAACATTGTGTGCGGCTATCACGGGTGGACCTTCGATGGCGCCGGTGCGTGCGTGCGCATCCCGCAGCGTCCGGGCGAACCGATCTCTGCCAAGACCTGCGTGCCGTCCTATCGCGTGGCCGAGAAGTACGGCTATGTGTGGGTGGCGCTGGACGATCCGCTGACCGATATCCCGCACATTGCCGCGCATGACCGGCCCGGCTTCCGGCGCGTGCCCGAGTTCTACGAGCCCTGGAAAATCGGCGCGCTGCGCCTGATGGAAAACTCCTTCGACTGGGCGCACGTGGCCTATGTGCATCGCGGCACCTTCGGCAGCGAGTCGCGCCCAGAGGTCGACAGCCGCGAGGTAGTGACGAACGCCTATGGCTTCGTCACCACGACCGCCATTCCCGTGGTGGTGAGCGAAGACGCGCAGAAGGCGGTTGGCACGACGGACGCCGAAAGCGTGCGTCACATCGAAGCCACGTGGTTCATGCCCTTTGCCCGCAGCCTGGCGATCCGGTATCCGCATGGCCTGGAGCAGACGCTGATCACCTGTGCGACGCCCATCGACGACGACACCTGCATGATCTGCCAATGGGTGTATCGCAACGACACTGAAGAACAGGTCAGCGCCGCGGACGTGATTGCCTTCGACCGCGCGGTCACGGCGGAAGACAAGCTGATCCTGGAAAGCTGCGATGCGGACGTGCCCTTGTCGACGCAAGACGGCGAAGAAATGCACATGCCGTCCGACCGCCCGGGCATCGTGATGCGCCGCATGCTGGGCAAGCTGCTGAAGGAACACGGGCAGGCCGAACAGCGCCGCCAGGAAAGCAAGGTCGCCTGACGGCGAAGACCCTAAGGCGTGACCTCGATCCTTGCTTCCTTCACGACCGCCTTCCACTTGTTGAGATCATCCACCAGATAGGTCTTGAAGAACGCCCCATCGCGCACCCGCGTTTCGAAATACAGGCTGTCGAGCTTGGCCTTGACGTCGGGGGCGTTCATCGCGTCGGTCACGGCCGTCTGCAGCCGGGCAACGACGTCGGGCGGCGTGCCGGCCGGCGCCAGCAATCCGAACCACACCTCGGCATCAAAATTCTTGAAGCCGGCTTCGGCCATGGTCTGCACACGTTTGTCGCCCGAAAAGCGGGCCGACGACGCCACGGCCAGAATCTTCAACTGGCCGGATTGGGCATAGGGCATCAGGTTGCTGATCGCATTGAACATGATCGGGACCTGCCCGCTGATGCCATCGACGATGGCCAGGCTGCATCCCTTGTAGGCGATGTGCACGAGCGGAATACCAGCTTGGTTCTTGAGCATTTCGCCGGCAAGGTGCTGCGCGGTGCCGGCCCCGCACGACGAGTAGCCAAAGGTCTTGGACGGCGATGCCTTCACGATCTTGACGAGGTCGGCCACGGTGTCAGCCGGGATCGACGGGTGCACGGCCAGCGCGATCGGGATGGCGCCGAGCAGCGCGATGGGCGCGAAGTCGCGCTCGGCGTCGTACGGTACGGGCTGCGTTGCGGGATTGGTCACCAGCACGTTGTTGCCGAGCAGCAGCGTATGGCCGTCGGGCTTGGCGCGCGCGACGAACGACGCGCCAATGTTGCCGGCAGCGCCCGCCCGGTTTTCGACGATCACGGGCTTGCCCAGGGTCGCGGACAGCTTGGGCGCGATCAGCCGCGCCACCAGATCGGACGTGCCGCCCGCGGCGAACGGACTGACGATGGATATCGGACGGGTCGGGTAGTCGGTCTGGGCAAATGCCGCCGGGGACACGGCGCCGCCTGCACACAGTGCGGCGCCGAGCCAGGTCCGCAGGAAGTGGCGTACGGTCATGGGGTCTCCTGGTTGGGGTTCTTGATCTTTTTGTCAGTACACCCCCAATCATTGCCCCCTGCGCGGCCGTGGACTACCTAGGGCAAACGCGGCGTTGGCCGCTTCTGCGTCTGGAACTCGCCGAGATAGTTGCTGTTGAGCGTCGGACTCATCAGGATTTCGTTGATGCAGACGCGGGGCGGCAGGCCGCAGATGTAGCGTGTCATGTCGGCCACGTCCTGCGGCTTGAGCATGGCGGCCCGCACCTCGGCCGTGGGCGGCGGCACGCGTTTGTTGAGCAAAGGTGTGTCGATGCCCGCTGGCGAAATCGACGTTGCCCGGACACCATGAATGCACTCTTCCATGTTGATCGTTTCGGTCAGGGCAAGCACGGCGCGTTTGGTCGATGCGTACGACGGTCCCGCAAAGTACGCGGCGTAGCGTCCCGTCCAGGACGAAATGTTGACGATGACACCTTCCTTGCGTTCGCGCATGCCCTTGAGCGTTGCCTGGCAGGTGTAGAAGGTGCCCGACAGGTTCACGTCCACGGTGTTCTTCCACTCTTCCAGCGACAGGTCCTTGAAATGCCGCCGGGTGGGATTGACCCCGGCGGAATTGACCAGGATATCGACGTGTCCCAGGCGGTCATTGAGCGCGTCGGCCGCGGCGTAGATGCTGTCGGGCTGGCTGATGTCCAGGGCCAGCGCTTCGGCCTGCTCCGGGGTGCCGGTCTGTGCGGTGGCCTGGGCCAGCGCCTCGGCGTTCCTGCCGGACAGCACCACATAGGCACCCGCTCGCACCAGTTCCTGTGCAATGGCCAACCCGACCGCGCCATAGGCGCCGTGCACCCAGGCCACCTTGCCTGCCAGTTCCGTTGTCGATGTTTGCATGTCCCTTGTCTCCCCGTCTTGTCGTGATGTTCGTTGTAAGGTCACTTCCAGTACGCCTGGCGCAGCTCGCGCTTGAGCACCTTGCCCAGCGCGGACCGTGGCAGGTCGTCGCGATATTCGACGGCGGACAGCCGCTGCGTCTTGCCGACCTGCGCATTGACCCACGCCATCAACTCGTCTGCGGTCGTGGTGCTGCCCGGGACGGGAACCACCAGGGCCAGCGGCGTCTCGCCCCACTGTGCGCTGGGAATGCCGATGACGGTGGACTCCTGCACGCCGGGGTGGGCCGCAAGCACTGACTCCAGATCGGCGGCGTAGATGTTGAAGCCTCCCGAAATGATCATGTCCTTTTTGCGGTCGAGCAGGATCAGGAAGCCGTCCTCGTCGAAGCGGCCGATGTCACCGGTCCGGTGGAAGACTTTGCCGGTCTCGTCGCGCCAGTAAAAGGCTTCGGTCGCATCGGGGCGCTTGTAGTAGCCCGCCATCATGTAGGGCGAGTGGCCCACGATTTCGCCGGCTTCGCCCTGCGGCAAGACCTTGCCCGCGTCGTCGATGATGCGGACATCATGATCGGCCGCCGGCTTGCCGACCGTGCCGAGCTTGTCGGGGTAGGCATCGGCATCGAGCACGCATGAACATCCGCCTTCGGTCAGCCCATAGATCTCGCGCAACCCGCCCGGCCAGGCCTGCTGGATGCGCGCCTTCAGGCCCGCGTCCAGCGGCGCGCCGGTGCACTGCTTCAGGACGAAGGTGGACAGGTCGGTGGCGGCGAAAGCCGGGCAGTCCAGGATGCGCTGGTACTGCACCGGCACGAGCATGGTGTGGGTTGCGCCATGCCGCTGGGACAGTTCCAGGTAGGCGTCGGCCTTGAACTTGGGCATGACGACGGTGGTGCCCCCCGCGGCCAGCGTGGCCAGCATGGGTTGCAAGGTCGTGTTCGAGTAGATGGGCGTGGCCAGGATCATCACGCTCTGCGCGCCCAGTCCGAAGCTGGGGCGGCGCGCCTGCCGTGACCGCATCCCGTGCCGGTGCAGGATGCCCTTCGGTTCCCCGGTGGTGCCTGAGCTGTACACCAGGTTGAAGTCCTGGTCCGGCGTCAAGGCGGCGGATTCAGCCTCCGCGGCACGCGCGTCGCTTGACTCCATCCAGTCGTTCCACGTTCGCCAACCGGCCTGCTCGAACCCGATCGCCACAAGCCTGCCCGCAAACATCGCCTCGATCTCCGGCACGATGTCGGCCAGCACGGGGAACATGTCGGCGCTGACCACGAGCACTTTTGCATCGGCGTTGCGCAGCATGCCCAGCAAGGCGGCCGGCGTGGCGGACGTTGCCAGCGGAACCGTGCAGGCGCCGGCTGCGATCACGCCAAAGAAAGTCGACAGCGCTTCGAGCGATATCGTCGTGATGAAGGCGACCTTGTCAGCGGGTTGCACGCCCATCTCGCGGCAGGCGGCGGTGACCCGCGGCAAGGCGCCCGCCAGGGCGGCCCAGCCGAGCTCCCGGCCATCGCAGACGAATGCAGCGCGGTCGGGCGTCGTCGCGGCATGCTGCCGGATCATTGCCGGGAAGGACACGAAATCGGCTGCGTTTCCGGTTGCCGACGTCAACGAATCAGTTGTCATACACCACCATCAGGAATTCGGCCACGAGCGCCGGCCGGCTCTTGCCTTCGATTTCGATCACACATTCGGACGTGATCTTCATGCCGCCTTCCACCGGATCGGCCGCCACGATGGACTGCCGCAGGCGGATGCGCGAACCGACCTGTACCGGGCTGACGTAGCGGATCCGGTTCGATCCGTAATTCAGGCCGTGGCCCCGATGCACGATCCGATAGACGCTGCGCACCAGGAAGGGAATCAGCGACAGCGTAAAGAACCCGTGCGCGATCGTCTTGCCGTCGGGCATGTCGGTGCGCGCCCGTTCGGTATCGACGTGAATCCAGTGATCGTCACCGGTCAGCCGCGCGAAGGTGTCGATCTGGTCCTGGGTGATCTGGAACCAGTCGCTGACGCCGATCTCCTTGCCCACCCAGGCGGCCATGTCTGCGGGACGGTCGACGTCGATCATGGCGCGCTCCCGGCCGGTGCATCGCTGCGCGCGGGCACTCTGCCCAGGGTATAGAGCGTCATCACCACCTCCCCGTCCTGGTTGCGGACCTGGACGCGCGTCCGGATCATGCCGCGGTCGGGGCGCGTCCGCGACCGCGTCACTTCGACCACTTCGCGTTCGACGGTCAGGCTGTCGCCCGGACGCACGGGTTTCTGCCAGCGCAGTTCGTCGATGCCCATGCCGACCACCGGCGTCTTGCCATAACCACCCGACTGGACGAATACTCGCATCGAGAACGCCGCGATCTGCCATCCGCTGGCCACCAGGCCGCCGAAGGGGCCGTTGGCCGCGGCGACCGGGTCGGTATGCATGGGTTGGGGATCGTTGGCCTGCCCGTAGGCGATCATTTCGGCCTCGCTGATGACAGTCGGCGCGCTGGTCCAGCGTTCGCCGATCGCGAAGTCTTCAAGAAAGCGTGCGGGGCGATCACTGCTGGCGTGTAGGTCCACAAGGGTCTCCAGATACGTTGTTTTTCCCAGCATGCGCCGCCGCCCATGACCGCACAACGTTGGCGACGGCGCTTTCCGCACAGTGAAAGGCCAGGCACTTCCGGCCAGCCTCTCCAAGGGGCTGACTGTTTCACCTTGCGAAAAGTATGAAAACAGAAAGGTGCCGGCGCTTCAACTTTGAGCACACTCAAAAAAAACCACAAAACCTCAGGAGACCACCATGACCTACCAGCCATTGCGGCGCACCATCGTCTGCGCCATCGGCGCCGTGATTGCCTTTCACGGCGCTGCGCACGCGCAAGGCGACTGGCCCAACAAACCCGTTCGGATCGTCGCGTCGTTTGCCCCGGGCGGCAGTTCCGACCTGGTGGCGCGGCAGATCGCGCAACACCTCAGCACCCGCTACGGACAGCAATTCGTGGTGGAAAACCGCGCCGGCGCGGGCGGAAACATCGGCGTGGACTTCGTCACCAAGGCGGCGCCCGATGGCTACATCCTGGGCCTGGCGACCTCCGGTCCGCTTGCGAACAACAAGTGGCTGTACAAACCCATGCCCTTCGATGCCGAAAAGGATCTGACGCCCATCGCGTTGATTGGCGAAATCCCGCTCGTGATGGCTGTCAATCCTTCAGTCCAGGTAACGTCGCTCAAGGAACTGGTCGCGCTGAGCAAGACCCGAACCAATGCCATGACCGTGTCGAATCCGGGCAATGGGACCATCGGCCACCTGGCGGTGGAGTACCTGCGCATGCATACCGGCGCCAAGCTGCAGTCGGTGCCCTACAAGGGCGACGCGCCGGCCATGGCGGACGCCATGGGTGGCACCGTCGACGCCGTGACTGCCCCGGTCACGTCGCTGATTCCAAATATTCAGGCCAATCGCCTGAAGGCCCTGGCGGTCACCTCCAAGACCCGATTCGTGGGCATGCCAGACGTTCCAACCGCTGCTGAACAAGGCCTCGACCTGGAAGCGACGGTCTGGAGCGCCATGGTTGGTCCAGCCGGCCTGCCCAAAGCCATCGTCGATTCCCTGAACAAGGAGATCAACGCCTATACCCGCTCAGCCGAGGGCAAGGCCAAGCTGGCGTCATTGGGCATGGCGCCGCTGGCGGGCACCCCTGCCCAACTGAGCCAACAGATGAGCAGCGAGGCAGCGAAATGGAAGGTCGTCGTCGAGTCGGCACGCATCACTGTCGATTGAACGCGCGCGTCAGCAGGCATTCATTCACCACCGCATCGGGCACTCCACCATGGATCATTTGAAGTTCTATATCGACGGGGCCTGGGTCGACCCGGCCGTGCCGGCGACCCTGGATGTCGTCAACCCTGCCACCGAAGCCGCCTTTGCACGCATCAGCCTGGGCTCGAAGCAGGACGTGGATCGGGCAGTGGACGCGGCCCGCCGCGCCTTCGACACGTACTCGGAGACCAGCGTCGACCAGCGCCTGGACTACCTGCGCCGGATCATTGAAGGCTTTCGTGCGCGTTTGCCGGAACTGGCCCGCATGATGACGCTGGAGATGGGCGCGCCGATCACGTTCTCGACGGAACGGCAGGCCACCGTGGCGCTTTTCCATTTCGAAGAAGCCCTGCGCGTGCTGGCGGACTTTCCGTTCGAGGAAAAGATGGGCAGCGGCATCCTGCGCCGGGAACCCATCGGCGTCTGTGGCCTGATCACGCCGTGGAACTGGCCCCTGAACCAGGTCGCGTCCAAGGTCGCGCCCGCGATTGCCACCGGCTGCACCGTGGTGCTCAAGCCCAGCGAGATCGCGCCCCTGAGCGCCATGCTGTTTGCAGAAATCGTGCACGAAGCCGGGTTGCCGGCAGGCGTCTTCAACCTGGTGAACGGCGATGGGCCGACGGTGGGCGAAGCCATTGCGGCGCATCCCGGCATCGACATGGTGTCGTTTACCGGTTCGACCGGCGCCGGCGTTCGCGTCGCCAAACTGGCGGCCGACACGGTCAAACGTGTCGCGCAGGAGCTGGGCGGAAAGTCCGCGAACATCATCCTGCCCGACGTGGACATGAAAGCTGCGGTGATGGCGGGCGTGCATGCCTGCAACACCAATGCCGGCCAGAACTGCCAGTCCCCCACACGCATGCTGATTCCGCGGGAACAGCGCGACGTGGCGTATGCCGCCGCGCGCGAAGCCATTGCCTCGATCCGTCTGGGCGACCCGCTGTCGCCCGCATCCACGATGGGACCGCTGGTCAGCCAGGCGCAATACGACAAGGTGCAGGCCCTGATCCAGGCAGGGATCGACGACGGTGCCACTCTGGTGGCCGGGGGCCTGGGACGGCCCGACGGATTGGAGCATGGCTACTACGTGCGCCCCACCGTGTTCGGCGACGTGACGCCGCAGATGCGCATCGCACGTGAAGAAATCTTCGGGCCGGTTCTTTCCATCCTCTGCTACGACACCGAAGACGAAGCGGTTGCAATCGCCAACGACACGCCGTTCGGACTGGCCGGATTCGTCCAGTGCACGGATCTTCAGCGTGCCCGCAAGGTGGCCAGCCGCATCCGCGCCGGCCGGGTCTACCTGAACGGCGCGCCGTTCGATCGCAGCCTGCCCTTCGGCGGCTACAAGCAGTCAGGCAACGGGCGTGAGTTCGGCGTGTTCGGGTTCGAGGAATACCTGGAAGTCAAAGCCATCGTCGGGTACCCGATGTGACCTTGGAGACTGAAGGCGCGCACGCCCGGGCATGAGCACGATCGCTCATGCAAACGCGGCGGCAATCGCCTCCAGCTTCTTGACGACAGGGGCCAAGGCAGGCTGCGATGCTTGAACCCGGTGGGCGGCATCCACGATCTCCGACAGACGTTCCGCAATCCAGGCCTGTTCGCAGTGGGCAAGGATGGCGTCGGTCGCACGGAGCATCGTGAAGGTCATGCCTGCCGTGGTGCCCGGGTCGGTGTCCGCAATGGGCAAGGTGCACAAGTGCGCGCTCAGCGCGGCCACGCCGCCCATCAAGCGCATGGCCAGGTCGAGCGCACGGTCTGGCGGCAACGCGCCGCCAGGCAACGGAATGCTTTTCCCCCACGCGGCGGCCAGCGCCCGCAACATGAGGCCATAGGCCGCGTTCGCCAGGTCCAGGACCTGCGCCGCCGCCACCGCGCTGACGTGCACGCCGCGTGCGCCTTCGGCGGGTTTGCGCATCAGCGGATTGCGCGCGGCCGGCCACGCCGGGACAAAGGCCGCGTCCGCCCTGGATAGCGCGATCAACTCCTTGCGGATCGCAACGAACCGGTTGAAGTGCGACGTGTCGTGGTCCGACTTGCCGCCTTCGCCTTGCGTGACGATGGTATCGATGGCCTGCATGGCGTCATCCAGCGTCGCCACGGCACGCATATCCGGCATGTCCAGCTGGGTGGGTCCGATCTGGCCGGCAACGCCGCCACAGAAGAGCGTGGCTTCGCCCAATTCCTTTGCAAGGTACTGAATGCAGGCGCGCAGCCGCTCGTAGAAGTCGCCGATGGTTTCGTAATCTGTCCCGCTGGGCATCACCGACGCGGCAGGATGCGGGCCGCGATGGTATTCACCCGCAGCGTCGGCAAAGGACTTGCCATCCTGAACGTCCGACCCTTCCGGGCGTTCCAGAAAGATGAAGTGCTCGATGGTGTCGACGTTGAAGGGCGCCAGTTCCACCACGATGTTGGCCGGGTGATAGAGCGGCGAGACCGGCATGTTGGGACGGTTGAAGTGCGGCCTGCCACCGACCGCCACCGTCAGGTTGGCGACCAGCGCAAGATGCACCATCTCTTCCATCGCGACCTGCATGATGGAGGCGCGCCAACCGTCTACCGTGTCGGCCTGGGCATCGGTCACGCCCGGCTGCCCTCGACGCTTCATGCTGAACACGGCGTACAGGTAGCAGCACAACAGGTTGTGTTCAAGCTCTGCCGCTTCAGCCAGCAGATGCAGCAGTTGCTCGCGGGAGGTCTGCCGTTGTTCGGCAGCGCCCGGTTTGGTTGACACGTTCATCTATTTGCCCATGACCCGGCAGGACCGCCGACTGGACAAAGTCTACCGGCATCCTCACGGAACATTGCGCAATGCAACACGCCGGATGCGTCATGGATGTGTACCTGTTGTATCGGTGTACTTCAGTGCGACTCCGATACCTGTCAGCCGCTGCCTAGCGCATGCAGTCGGCGTTGCGCGGATCCTTGAGCGAGCGGCGCGCGTAATACTCGAAGGCAATGGTATTGCGCTTGGGGCGCAGTACCCAATCGTGCGCCTCGCGGCCCAGCGCGGGGTCGATCGGCTGGATCTCGCCCACATTCATGGCCAGCAACTGCATGCGCGCGGCGCGCTCGAAAGCGATTGCCAGCACGCAGGCTTCTTCCACGGTTGAGCCAGCAATGAGCAGGCCGTGGTGCGACAACAGCAAGGCATGCTTGTCGCCCAACGCGGCGGAAATGAACTCGCCTTCTTCGTTGCCCACTGGAATGCCGGGCCACTTGCCAACGAATGCGACGTCGTCATACAGCACGCAGTTGTCCATGTGGGAGATGACCAGTGGCTGCTCGAGCATGCCCAGCGCGGCGGCATAGACCGCGTGCGTGTGGATGATGCAATTGACGTCGGGCCGGGCGCGATACACCCACGAATGGAAACGGTTCGCGGGATTGGGAATGCCGTCGCCTTCCAGCACGTTCAGGTCTTCGTCGACCAGCAACAGATTGCTGTCCGCAATCTCATCGAAGCCCAAGCCAAGCTGCTGCGTGAAGAATTGGCCCGGCGTACCGGTGCGCGCGGTGATCTGCCCGGCCAGCCCCGAGTCGTGACCGTTGTCGAACAGGATGCGGCACGTCAGCGCCAGCTTTTGCCGCAGCGAGAAGCGGCTGTCCTGGAACTGCTGGTTGAGTTGGTCAGTGGACTCGGCCACCAGCGTCGCCTTGTCGAGCTCGAAGGTATCGGTTCGGTTCATGATGTCCCTAAGGTTGTTCTTGTGTGGAAAGATTGCGCTCGGGCTGGCCCGGAAACAGCGCCTGATAGCCGGGCAGGTGTTCCATTCGTTCCAGCCAGTCCCGGATTGCCGGATAGTCGGTCAGTGCGATGCCGCCCATGGGCGCCATGCAGGTGTAGGGGTAGAGGGCGACGTCGGCAATGCTCGGGTGGTCGGGCGTCGCCACCCAGGCATTCCTGCCCTGGCGCGCCAGCTGACTGTCGAGCACGCCAAGGGCGGCACGCGCCGCCCCGGCATGCGCGACGCAGGTTGCGCCCTGCGGATCGCCACCCGGATGCAAGGCCAGCCGCAGCCGTAATTGTGCCAGCGGTTTCATGTGGCGATCCTGCTCGAACGACAGCCAGGTCAGCACCGACGATTGCGCGGCCAGGGCATCGGGCCACCACCGGCTGCCCTGCGCCAGATAGTGGAGGATCGCAAGCGATTCGGCCAGGTGCGAGCCGTCGGGCAATTGCAGCACCGGCACATGGCCGAGCGGCGCCACCGCCAGGAAGGACGGCGTAGCCAGATCGCCACGATCGATCGACAGCGTGCGGCGGTCGAGCGGCACGCCAAGCAGGCTTGCCATCAGCCTGACCTTCCACGCGTTGCCTGAACGCAGGGTGTCATAGAGCAGCATGGTGATCGCTCCTTAGTCGAGCCGGGTGCCCGCGGTCTGGATGACTTTCGTCCACTTCGCGGTTTCGCTGGCCACATGCTGCTGATAGGCGGCCACGCCCGTCGGCAAGGTCTCGATGCCCATGTCGGTCAGGCGCGCCATGAGTTCGGGACGCTTCAAGGCCTGCGCCAGCGCCTTGTTGAGAATCTCAACGACCGCATCCGGTGTGCCCTTGGGCGCCACCAGGGCATTCCACGATCCGATCTGGAACTGCGGCAGGCCCTGTTCGACGCTGGTCTTCAGGCTGGGCGCGGCCGGGCTGCGCTCGGCGGCGGCAATCGCCAGGATCTTGAGCCGCTGCGCCTTGGCCTGCGGGTCGATCACCGGAAGCGCGTCGATGACGATGTTGACCTGTCCGCCCACCGCGGCGTTGACGGCCTCGGCGCCACTCTTGAACGGCACGTGCACGATGTCGGTCTGCGTGGCCAGCTTGAACAGCTCGATGCCCAGGTGTGGCGAACTGCCGTTACCGGCCGATCCGAAGTTGAGGCGGCCCGGGTTGGCCTTGGCATGGCGCACCAGGCCCTGCAGATCGTCGACCCCGTCGATGCCATTGATGGCGATCACATAGGGCGAATTGCTGACCAGGGAGACCGGCGTCATGGCCGCAGGATCGTAGCTGAGCTTGCTGTAGAGCATCTTGTTGACGACCTGCGTTCCGACCGTCCCAAGCAACAGCGTATAGCCGTCGGGCTTGGCCCCCACCAGCGCCTGCGCGGCGATCGACCCGCCCGCGCCGGGCCGGTTGTCGATGATGACTTGCTGCGACAAGGCTTCGCCCAGGTATTGGCCAATCATGCGACCGGCCACGTCGGTGATGCCGCCTGCGCCAAAGGGAATGATCAGCCGTATTGGCTTGTTCGGATAATTGGCGTCCGCGGCTGCCGCGGTTTGCACCACGCCCGCTGCGGTGCTACATAAGGCAATGAAAACTGCTGCAAGACAGCGCTTGGTGAGCGTCATACCTATCCCCGGTGACGGAGCGGCCGCGAGCCGGCTCCAACTTCGATCAACGTCCAGAACCCGTGTTTAGTGTAGGACACAAGTGTCATTTAGGAAATAGATGTCTTTGAAATTGAAGTTGTTGCGCGTGCAGGCCGGCTTGACCCTGGAGGACCTGGCGCAACAGACCGAGCTGACGCGCAGCTATGTGTCGAAGCTGGAACGCGGCGTGTCGACGCCGTCGATCGGCGCCGCCCTGCGGATCGCCAAGGTGCTGGGCGTCCAGGTCGAGGCCCTGTTTTCGGAGTCCCACGAAGATGACCCGGTCGTGATCCACCGCGCGCCGCCTGCGTCATCGGCGACCGCGGCCGCCGGGACTGCCCGCAACCCGCGGCTCGTGTCAGGCACCCTGCCCGGCCACAAGATGGTTGCCTTTGTAGTCAGTCCGACCGACGAGCCGACCCGCAACCACCCGATGAGCCACCATCAGGGGGAAGAAATCTTGTACGTGCTCAAGGGCAGCATCACACTGCAGCTGGCGCGGCGCACCGAGATCCTGAAGGCGGGCGACAGCGTGCACTTCAACTCGAGCATTCCGCACAAGATCACGTCGCTCGGCAAGGCCCCGGCGTCGGTGCTGCTGGTGATTGCAGAAGGGGCCTGAGCGAACCTGGGCGCTAGCGCGCCGACGATTCGGCAAGGGCTGCCGTTGGCGGTACCAGCCGCAGCAGCTTTGCATCGGCGCCATCGGTCAGCACATAGACCGATCCGTCGGGCGCGACCTTGACGTCGCGCATGCGCAGCTTCAGGTCCGCCAACAGCAATTCCTGCCCGATGATCCGGCCGTCCTTGCGGATGACCCGGCGCACCGATCGTTCCTTCAGGGCCGGCACGAGCAGATCGCCGCGCCACTCGGGGAACAGCGCGCCGCGGTAGACGGCCAACCCCGCTGGCGCAATCGACGGCGTCCATTCAAGGTCGGCATCCCGATAGCCTTCCAGGCGTTTGAACGGCGACACCTTCGGATAGGGGTAGTCGATGCCGCCCGTCACGATCGGCCAGCCATAGTTGCCGCCCGCAACGATCCGGTTGATTTCATCACCGCCGCGCGGCCCATGTTCCGAGACAAGCAGGTCCCCTGTCTCAGGGTCCACCGCGATGCCTTGCGCGTTGCGGTGCCCCAGACTGTAGATCTCGGGCAAGGCGCCGGGCACCTGTACGAAGGGGTTATCGGCAGGCGCGCGGCCGTCCTTGTCGATCCGAATGACGGTGCCCAGATGGTCGCTAGTGGTTTGCGCCGCTTCGCGTTGCAGATTGCCATCGCCCACGGTCAACACTAGCGTGCCATCGCCAAGGAAAGCCATGCGGCCGCCGTTGTTGCCGGCGCGGGTCTTGCGTGTGCCGTCGAACAGGATGCGTACGTCCTGGACGCGGTCGCCGTTCAACGTGCCCCGGACCAGCCGGGTGCCATTGGCCCCGGCCGCACCGTAGCTCAAGGTCAGGTATAGCCACCGGTTCTGCGCAAAGTCCGGGTCGGACATCACTTCCATCAGCCCGGCAACGCCGCCCTCATGAAAGCCTGCCGGCATGCCGTCCAGCGCGATGTCCGACATCGTGCCATCGCCGCGCACCACGCGCAGGCGTCCCCGCATTTCAGTCACCAGGGTCCGGCCATCGGGAAGGAAGGCCACCGACCACGGCCGTTCAAGGCCTGTGGCGACCGTCAGTACACGGTAGGTGGAAGGATCGGCAAAAACCGGCTCGGCGCCCCTTGGCGGGGCCATGAAGACAAAGGCAATGACCGGCACCAACGTGATCGCGACCGCCGTCGCCACCCTGCGCAGGCGGCTCTGCCCAGGATGCATCCGTCGGTGGCTCGTCGCCAACGCGGCCGCGTAGACCGCTCCGCCGACCAGTCCGGTCAAGGACATGGACACGAACCCGGGCAGGCGACGGATCGCCGACAGCGGCGGCATGGGAATCACCGACGCCATCAACCAGAACGCGACGGCCATCCCGCAGACACCCGCGAGCATCAGCAAGGCCTTGTGCCAAGCCGCGTGCACGACGCGGCTGACCACGTGCGCAATGATGAACGCCGGGAGCAGCGCCACCGCCGCAATGCCCGCCATCACCGGCCCGAACCGCCCCAGGTCTTCGAACGTCGTCAGGGCGCGCAAGGTCGGGGTCACCGGCGCACCGAACGCCACCAGCGACGCCAGGTTGAACTGGGTCTGCACGATGCTGGCCAGCCCGCCCGTCACAACGGCAGCCAGGATGAACGCGACAAGGCGCGGCAAAACGTGATTCATTTAAGAAAAGACTCCGGAGCAGAAACGGACGATGCGGCGGACGGGTAACATGCCGCTTTCCGTTATGGTGCAGTGTACTGAGTGTCAACCCTCAGTACACTGCACCGCTTATCGACCGCCCCCCCGGCGTCCATTTCCAGGCCTCATGAAACGCAACGCTCCTACCTGGCTCGTGCCTGTGGCAGCAATCTTCGCCCTCCAGACCATCGCGGCCTTCCTGTCGCGCCTCATTCCCATCATCGTTCCCGCGATCTCCGCCGAGTTCGGCTGGAGCGGCAGCTCGATCGGCTACCTGACCGCCGGCAACGCCCTTGGCGGCCTCGTCATGCTGGTGGCCGGCGCCGCGCTGCTGCGGCGGCTGGGCGGCACGCGCACGCTGCAGCTGACCTTGATCATGGGCGCGGCCTGCATGGCGCTGTTCGTGTATCCGAGCGTCCATGTCGCGCTGGTCGCCTGTATCGCCATGGGCATGAGCAACGGCGCGGCCAACCCGGCCGGGAGCGAAGTCCTTCAGCGCTACTCGCCCCCGGGCAAACGCAACCTGATGTTCTCGATCAAGCAGGCTGGCGTGCCCCTGGGCGGCATTCTCGCCGGCCTGCTGATCCCCGGCATCATCGCCCTGGCCGGTTGGCGGATTGCCTTGTGCGCCTGCGCCGTGATCGTGCTCCTGCCCACCGCGATCACCTGGCGCCTGAGCAACGCCATCGACGAACCACGGCCCGGCGTTCCGGGCCGGGCGTGGTACGCCGTCAGCCTGCAGTCGCTGCGCTCGCTTGCCGTGCCCCTGGCTTCCCTGGGACACAACCGGGGCCTGCTCAACATCTCCATCGTCGGCAGCCTGTTCGCCGTCGCGCAAAGCTGCTGGTTCGCATTCACCGTCATCTATCTCGTTGACAGTCTCAACTTTTCGCTGAGCCTGGCCGGCGCCATCTTTGCGGTGATGCAACTGGGCGGTGTGCTGGGACGTATTGCCTTGGGCTGGATATCGGACCGCCTGCAATCGGCCACCGCGACGCTGTCGCTTGCCGCCGTCTTTTCGGCGGGCACCACCGCCCTGCTCGGCTTTACCCAGGCCGACTGGCCGCTGTGGACGCTGATCCTGCTGGCCTTTGTCGCGGGCTGCACGGCCGCAAGCTGGAACGGGGTGCAGATCGCCGAGGTGGCTCGCCGCTCGCCGCCCGATCTGGTATCGGAAACCGCCGCAGGGTCGTCGATCCTGGTGACGCTGGTCAACATCGTCGCCCCGTCGGCCTTCGCCATTGCCATTGCGTCGAGCGGGCGCTATGACCTGGCGTTTCTTTGCGCGGGCTTGAGCTCGCTGCTGGTGCTGGTGTTCCTGCCGAGGGATGGGCGTTGAACCACGCTTGGAGATTCAGACGCTGCCGCGCACGATGATCTCGTAGGGCACGCGCCGCACGCGATCCTCGACCTGCCCCGTCTCGATCTTCTGCACCAGCAGTTCGCCCGCCGCCTGGCCGATGCCCGCGCCGTTGGTCTTGACCGAGGTAAGTCCCGGCGGCACCTCGGCCGCGATCTGGTAGTCGCCATAGCCTGCCACCGCGAACCGGCCGGGCACCTTCCACCCACGCCGCGCGCATTCGAACAGCGCACCTGCGGCGACCACATCCGTGACGCAGCACAAGGCCTGCAGGCGCCGTTCCTTCTTCAGCAAGGCCTCGATGGCCAGGCGCCCGCCGGCAAAACCTTCGGCTTCCGCCGATAGATGAATCAGGTCGGCGCGCAGACCCGCCTCCTCCATCGCTCTCTGGAAGCCTTGCTGGCGCTGCAGATAGCGTTGGCTGTCGGGCAGGTTGTGCCCCGCCCAGCCAATGTGACGCAGCCCCTTGTCGATGACCAGGCGAGTCATGTCATACGCGGCGTCAAACAGCGAGAAGCCGACGGCCATGTCGATGCTGGGCGCGCTTGATAGCCACGTCTCCACCACCGGCACGCCCGACTGCTGGATAAGGCGGACGGTCTCATCGGTGTGCTCGCCACCCGTCAATACGATGCCCGCCGGCCGGCGTCCAAGAATGCCGCGAATCACCTGGGTCTCGCGCTGCGGGTCTTCCGCACCGTGCGGCAGATCGAAGAGCACTTCGCGACCGCGCACATGGAAGCCAACGTGCCGGCCGAGGTCTATGACGCGTTCATTGCCGCACGCAACAAAGGCGATGCGCAAGCGCTGGCGCGGCTGGAAGCCGACCATGGCACGCAGACCCTGCTGAACAAGGGATTGTTGTTTCGCTCAACGACTTTTTTTGCGACCGCACTGCGCGAAGGATGCCGCCGCCTGTACGGGCCGGAAGCCGACTGGGACACGCAGATGCGCACCGCGCAGGAATGGGGTGCGCGCAGCCCGTCGTTCTCGTATGACGCCGCCGCCGACCTGGCGAACACCCCGATCATCCTGACCGACGTGCCCTATCTGGATCGCACGACGTGGAACCCGGAACGGTACCGGCAAGCCATCCGTGTCGACGCCTACCTGTACCCGTTCCACGGCACCGACACGACCCTGCGCGGCACCGAATACCAGCGCTTCCACACCACCTTTGGCAACGTGCTGCGAAGCGAGCTGAAGCACTATGGCATGGACACGCCTCCTTCCAGCTTCGATGCGTATCTGCAGTTCGTGGATGCATCGCTGGACCGGCGGGTACGCGAAGGCGCGGTCGCGTTGAAACTGGCGTCGGCCTATGTGCGACCCATCGACTTCGGACCGGCGGGACAGGCATACGCCCAGGCGGCGTACGAGTCGTTTGCCGCAGGCCGCTCAGGCGATCGACGCGCGTTGGAAAACTTCCTGGCCCGGCGCGCCGCGCAATATGCGTGCGATCGTGGCCTGCCCCTGCAAGTGCATGTGGGCATGGGGCACCCGGAGCCCGGCATGCTGATGGCCAACACTGCCCCGTTTCTGTTGGAAGGATTCCTGAACACCCGATCCTTGAACCGGCTCAAGATCACTTTGCTGCATGGCGGCTATCCCTTTTCCAGCGACTGCGCCGCGCTGGTGCAGACCTACGGCAACGTCTATCTGGACTTCTCGTGGATGCCCTACCTGCACCACTTTTACCTGCGGCAGAAGCTGTCCGAATGGATGGAAATCCTGCCGGCCAACAAGCTGCTGTTCGGCACCGACACGGCTGCGCCCGAGTTCCATGTGGCCGCCGCGCACTACGCACGCGACTCACTGAACGTCGTGCTCGATCAGGGGTATCAACGCAAGGTGTGGAACGCGCAGCAGACCGAATGGCTGGCGCGAAGGATTCTGTGGGAGAACACGGCGGAGCTCTATGGCCTGGAGATGCCCCACCCGTGTTGACGCCGGCCTGGCAGATTACGGCTTGTACAGGCCTCGCTTGGCCAGCCAATCGTTGATGACGGCAGACACTTCCAGATTGTTCTTGTCCATCATGACCATATGCGAATTGCCCTTGATGCCGATCTTGGGCAGGTCCACTTCGTCAACCTGGCCGCCGGCCTGCCGGACTGCCTCGGCAAACTTCGCGCCGTTCGCGCGGATCTTTGGCCAGCGCAGATCCTGTTCGATGTAATCGCCATAGACCATCATCAGCGGCACATTCTTCAACGCGGCGACCTTGTCCATGTCGCCGACTTCCGCCGGTTCGACTGCAACAACGGCGCGGATCTTTTCGGGGCGCAGCTGCGCAGCCTGCATGCCGAACTTGCCCGCCTGACTGTGCACCAGCAACACGCATGGGCACACCTTGTCGACGAGTTCCAGGTAGGCCTTGAGCGTCGGCACATCCGTGGTCGTCCAGCGCGGCACGAACTGCCGTGCGAACTGCTGGATCTGTTCGGCCGGGAACTGACTGCCGGGCAGCAACTTGCGCCTGGACGCATCATCGCTCCACGAGTCCGGACCGCCGATCCGGAAACGTTCATAGGCGTTCGCCGCCGTCACCAGCACCGGCTCGCCTTCCCACACCGGCTTGGCCGTCGCAGGCCAGCCTGACCGGCCGCGTTCCACTGCGTCGGAGTTGTAGACCGGCCAGCCGCGGCGCAGGAAGTCGTTCAACCAGCCCTGGCGGCCGTCGGGCGTCGTCTCGTATGTGACCCCGGACAGCCCGCCACCGTGCCACATCAACAGCGGCACGCTGCCTTTCGGCGCCTGTGGAATGAAGTACTGCACATACATCTGCCCGACCATATACGTACCATTCGGATCGATCTTGAGCGGCACACCCCCCGCCGTGAATTTGACTTCCTTGATCGGTTCGCCCGCGACCACGAACTGCTCTCCCCCGATGTGGAAGGCGGCGCTGTTCGCAAACCAGCTATGTTCACCGCGCCGTATCCCGACCAGGCCACCGCTCCTAGACTGTCCCCACACGCGCAGACGTGACAACAATAAAGACAGCGGGAGACGGCATGAACAAGAACGGACGTTGGCAGCTCACTGGCGCGGCATGTGTGATCGGCAGCCTGATGGCTGGATCGGGACACGTTGCAGCGCAGGCAGCACCGGATTCGAAACCCTTCCCTTCGCAAGCCATCCGGATCATCGTGCCGTTCACACCCGGTGCGATCAACGACACCCTGGCACGGCGCATCGGCCAGAAGCTGTCCGAAAACATCAAGCAACCCGTCGTCGTGGAAAACCGCCCGGGCGGCGGTGCGACCATAGGCACGGACTTCGTCGCCAAGGCGCCGGCCGACGGCTACACCTTGCTGCAGGTGTCGTCCGCCCACGCGGTCAACCCGAGCCTGGTGAAGCTGCCCTACGACAGCACCAAAAGCTTCGACTTCATCACCCTGGCGGCATCCGCGCCATTGATCCTGCTGGCCAATGCGTCCGTGCCGGCCAAGACGCTGCCCGAACTCGTCGCGCTGGCCAAAGCCAAGCCCGGAACGCTGTCGTATTCATCCACGGGCAACGGCGCCAGCGCGCACCTGATGGGCGAGTTGCTGAAAAGCATGGCGGGGATCGACGTGCTGCATGTGCCGTACAAAGGCGCGGCGCAGGCCATGACCGACATGGTCAGCGGGCAAGTGCAGTTCACGTTCACGTCCTACACGGCTGCGGTCTCGTACATCAAATCCGGGCGCGCCCGTCCGCTGGCCGTGACCGGCACGCAGCGCATTGCGGCCTTGCCCGATGTGCCGACCATCGCTGAAGCCGGCTACCCCGGCTATGACGCGACGGCGTGGTGGGGCTACGCCGCGCCTGCGGGCACGCCGCCAGCCACGCTCGACACACTCAACAAGGAGTTGGTGAAGGTCTTGCGTGACCCGGCGTTGAAAGCAGGATTCGCGGAAGAAGGTGTGCAGATCGTGGACTCGACGCCGCAGGACATGGCGGCGTATCTGCAGAAGGAAATGACCTTGTGGGGCAAGGTCGTCAAGGACGGGAACATCAAGGCCGATTGACCTCGAGTCAGTGCGCCGCAGTGCGCGAGCGGCGCAGTTCGATGACCTGCTCTGTTCCGATGGCACGCGAGCGCAGCTGCCCGCATCCGCCATCCACGTCCTGCCCGGCGCTGTTCCTGACCTTGGTCAACAAGCCGCGGCCGTGCAAGTAACGGACGATCTCGCGAGTCCGTTCGGCGTCCGGCCGCTCGTAATCGTCGCCCTCAAGACTGTTGAAGGGGATGACGTTGAGCACGCAATACTTGCCTTTGAGCAAGCTCAAGATTGCATCGAGTTCATCGTCGCCATCGTTGATTCCCTTGAGCAGCGTCCACTGATACTGGATCGGATAGCCCGTGTCACGAGCATACTTTTCACCAAGCTCGATCAGTTCGTCGGGCGCCATCTTGGGCGCGCGAGGCAACAAGTGTTCGCGCAGGTCCGCCTTGGTCGTGTGCAGGGACAGGGCCAGCGCAGGCTTGACGCGTTGCCGGGGCAGCGCCTCGAACACACGCCTGTCCCCCACGGTAGAGAACACCAGATTCTTGTGGCCGACGTTGCCTTGGGTGCCGAGCAGGTCGATGGCCTCGAGCACGTTGTCGAGGTTGTGCGCCGGTTCGCCCATGCCCATGAAGACGACTTTCTTGACCACGCGCTGGCGCCGCGCCAGCACGACCTGGGCCAAAATTTCCATGCTGCTGACCTGGCGGATCAGGCCGCTCTTGCCCGTCATGCAGAACCGACAGCCGACCGCACAGCCCACCTGGGTCGAGACGCACAGTGCATCACGCGGCAGCAGCACGCTCTCCACCATCTGCCCGTCGGCCAGTGCTACAAGCAGGCGCGTGCCGTCGTTACCGGGGTGTGCGGACTGGATGCGGGCCAGGCCGTCCAGCTCCGCGCTCAGCTCGGGCAGGGCTTGACGCACCGCGAGGGGCAGGAAGTTCTCGAAGTCCTTCCGCGTTCCACTATCGAGCGCCTGGCCACTGAGCCAGACGCGCAGAATCCGCCCACGGTGGGCAGGCTGGGCGCCGAGTGCGGCGAGACGGTGGTCGAGGTCGGAAAAGCGCATGGAGCGCGGAGTTTACCCGGTCCGGACAGCTCGGATGACCGGCCACGCCAGAACTCACGTCAGCCGACCACCCGCCCCCGTCAAGGGTACCCGCGTCTCAGATCGCCTTGCACGTAAAGTTCGCCGCGTCCTCCACCGACCCCGTCCCGTTGTAATGGGCATAGCTTGGATAGGGGCACAACGGACGGCTGGTGCTGGCGGAGATGGCCGGCGTGACGGCGGTCAGGTCCGCATTGCCGGCTCGCGCCGTGGCGATGATGCGGTCGGGAGCCACGCCGCCCTCGACCCATTTTTCGATCGCCGCAAGACGATCGAAGGTATCCGTGCTCGGACCTCCCTGGCAGTGCCCCATGCCTGGCACAAGGAACAGGCGGGCGAACTTCGCCGTCGCTTCATAACTTCCATTGCGCTGCACGACGGCATCGTAGTAATTGGCGGTGTCGACGGCGTTGGGACCCGAATCGCCGCTGCCGTGATACAGAATCATCTTGCCACCCCGGTCTCGGTAGCTGGCGATATCGGGATTCGACATCAGCCACGGCGCATTGACCGTCATGCGTTCGGACCAGGTATCCCAATTGATGTCCGACAGCGGCTGGAAGGTCGGATCGGGCGGCGTCATGAAAAGATAGGGCGTGGGATCGACGTTCAGCTTCCATTGAATGTCCAGGATGACACCCTGCCCCGTGATCCTTGCGGCCTGGCCGGACGAGGTCATCCACGCCGGATCGACCCGGTATCCCGCCACCGGCACTTCGCGGTTCGTGCTATAGCCCGGCACCTGGAACGGCTTGCCTTGCGAATCCACCGGACCGCTCATGACGGCTTCCCACAAGCGCACCTGATCGGCCGACAGGCACTCCGACGTCTTTGCGCCGGTGCATTGCAGCGATGCGGGTTGGAAGCCGCAAGACAACGGACGGCTGACCATGCCATCGACCACACCATCGGTGGCATCGCACGCCGCCAGCAGTCCGCGCTGGAAGAGACGACGATCCGCCTCGGGCATGGCTTCGTGGAAGCGGGGATAGCTCCCCGGCTCCCGGGTCACCAGGGCCGCGGCTTTTTGCCAACCCCAGAGTCGCGCCGCGACGACACGGCCAAAATCGAACACCGGCGCGCCGGCCACGATGCCGTCGAACATCTCCGGGAAACGCTGGGCAAACGCCATCCCCTGGCGGCCGCCTGTCGAGCAGCCGTCGAAATAGGACTTGTCGGCCGCCCGCTGATAGTAGGTCGCAACGAAGCTCTTCGCGGTCTGTGCCGTCTGCTGAATCGACCGGTAGCCAAAGTCGATCCGGGCGTCCGAATCGAGGCCGAACGAGTACGGCAAGGGCATGGCCGCGTTGTCGTGTCCGCCGTTCTGCGAAACGACCGCATAGCCCTGCTCGAGTGCCGTTCTGGGTCCGCCCGTGGCGCCGTACGCGGCGGGAAGCGTGCCTTCCAGACCGCTGCCGCCCGTGAACAGAAACTTCCTGTTCCAGTTCGCTGGCAAACGAAGCTCGAACTTGGTCGCGTAGGCAATCCCGTCCACGCCGGTGCGCGGCGAGATGGCTCCGCGAACCACGCAGTGCGCCGGCAGGAACGTCGTTGCGGTGCTGGCCGGCTTTTCCGTATTGGCAGGCACCCACGACGCTTCGGTGATCACCGGCGCGTTGGCGATGCCGCCCAACGTTGCCGATGTCTTGCACGCCTGTTCACCGGCCACCGCCACGGGCTCCGAATCCGTTCCGGACCCCCCGCAGCCGGCCAGGCCCAATCCGGCCAAGGCAGTTGCAGCCGATACCCTCAGCCCCAACTGCCACGTTGTCTTTTTCATTGTCCCGTCCCCTCTCAGCGATACGCCTGCACACAGGCTTGTTATTTTTTATCGAGGTGAGGTGCAGGCCGATGCGATGACACGCCTATCTCCACCACATATGTAAGTCAGTTTGATATAAAGATGACTGACATAGAATCATGAATAACCCGTACGCTTCCGGACGACGCGAGGGTGCCTGGGTATACGTGGGGGAAGGTTCAGCTGAGGTGCCTGGAGCGGGTGAAGGGAATCGAACCCTCGTATGCAGCTTGGGAAGCTGCCGTTCTACCATTGAACTACACCCGCATGACGCGCCATCCGTATCGCACTGCAGGGATGGGCAAAAGACCGGCGCGCGCCCTGGGGCGACGCCGTACGGCATTCTAAGCGCGAATCGGCAACGCGGCAAATTACACCCGCGGCCGATACAGCGCCACCGCGTTGTCCCAAAGCGCTTTGCGGGCCAGCTCCGGTCCCAGCACCTTGCGCACCAATGCGATATCCGCCACGTCGAACGGTCGCTTGGCTCGCGTAGACGGCAGGTCGGTCCCGAACATGAGCGCGTTCGGATTGCGCGCGGCGATACGTTCTAGCGCACGGGGCACGTCCATCGTGACGCGGCCAAAGCCGGTCGCCTTGATGCGTGCGCCGGCATCGACCAGATCCAAGACCACCGGCAGTCCTTCTTCGGTCATGCCCAGGTGGTCAATGACGATCTGCGGCAGCTTCGACAGTTTGGCGACGTGGGCACGCAGGGCGGCGGCGTCGGCATAGATTTCGGCATGCCAGCGGCCCGCCGCGTGCGCGCGGGTCGCGAGTTCGACGATGTCGTCCACCGTGTCCACGCGACCGCGGAAGATGTTGAAGCGCAAGGCGCGCACGCCAATGGCGGACAGGCTGGCGATTTCGGCATCGGGAACGTTGGGCGCGACTTGCGTGACGCCGACCCAGCGCGGGCCGAGTTGCGCCAGCACGGCCCGCAGGTACGTCTGGTCATTGCCATGAAAGGACCCGGACACGATCGCGCCCGAGCTCACCCCGAGTGGCTGCGTCTGGCGTTGATACTCCGCCAAGGGAAAGGACGGCGGGGTGTAGCCCTGATTGGGAATGATCGGGTATCGCGTGTCGATGATGTGGCAGTGCGAATCAAAAATGTCAGTGTGCTGAGGACGGGCGGCGCAGCCGGTCAACGACAGGGTGGCCAGCGCGCCGGCGCCGAGCAGCAGCTGGCGTCGTTGCGGATTGATGGTCATGAAATGTCTCCGGATCTTATAAAGTTGTGATGGTCAACGAATGTGGCGACACGCGTTCCGCAGCGTCAGACTGCGCGTCGCATGACCTCTGCAATGCAGGCGGCGACCTGCCGTGGCGCCTCCAGTGGGGTGTAGTGACGGGTCTCCGAAATTACTGTTAAACGCGCATTCGGCAGATGCGCCGCGACGTCTTGCGCCATCGACACAGGGGTGGCGTAGTCGTGTTCGCCGACCACCACCGCCGCGGGTCCGTCATACCGACCCAGGCCGGCCCGCGCATCGGCAACACCCAGCATGCGGCAGGTGCTCGCATACGCGTCCACGCGGTTTGCGGTAAAGACATCGACGGCCTGCTCGACCAGGTCGTTGTTGTCAGCAAGGAATTGCGGGCTGAACCAGCGGGCACGCTGGAACTCGACCAGCGATGCCATGCCGTCCTTGAGCGCAGCTTGCGCGCGGCCTTCCCAGTTCTTTGGCGCATCCGCGCCATACCAGGCGGTCGCGTCGATGACGGTCAGGCTGGCGAGACGGTCGGGATGCCCGCCTGCAAAGGCCAATGCCACCGTGCCACCCATCGAGCAGCCCACCAGATGCAGACGTCCCGCGCCGAGCGCGGTCGCGACGTCGGCGATGTCCTGGGCAAAGCGGTCGATGGTGTAGGCGCCCGCAGGCGCATCCGAGGCGCCATGCCCCCGGCAGTCCATGGCGATCATCGCGCCGCCAAGTAGAGACGACGGCAACGCGTGCGTCGACGCCTCAAACGATGACGCTTCAAACGATGACGCTTCAGACGATGACGATCGAGACGTCGCCGCAGGGGATGTCAACGCATCGGCCAACACATCGGCCAACGCATCCGCGACGCCAGCCCACATGTCGCCGTTCATGGCCAATGCATGCACGAACAGCACGGGGGGCGCAGCGGGATCGACGGCTTCCCGAAGTACGCGCAGGTGCAGTCGTTGGGCGTCGGTGGTGGTGATCGTCATGGCGCGCACTGGCGCCACGGGTCCGTAGCGGCAAGAAAGATCTGTGGTCATTCCGCGCGGGCTCCGGACTTGGCGACCTGGGCACGCCAGAACGCGAGGTCTTTGATCATCTTGGCGTCCAGTTCTGTCGGTGTACTGATGGTCGGCACGAAGCCGCCATCGATCAGCTTCTTTTGTAATTCTGGATCGGCCATGACCTTGCGCAGATCGGCAGCGACCTTGTTGCGGATCGCTTCCGGCGTCGCCTTGGGCGCCATCATGCCGAACCACGTGTCGACCTCGTACCCGGGAAGGGTCTCCGATACCGCCGGGACGTTCGGCAGGTTCTTGAGCCGGGTCTTCGACGACACCGCGACCGCTTGCAGACGGCCGCTGCGAATGAAGGCGATGCATGCCGGCAGGCCGGTCGAGACGAGCTGGATCTGTCCGCCGATCAGGTCGGTCAACGCCTGTGTGCCGCCCTTGTACGGGATGTGCGTCAGTTGTTTCGCTCCCTCACGCTTCATCAGTTCCGCAGCCAGATGGCCGGGCGACCCATTGCCTGCGGTGCCATAGTTGAGCGGCTGCGTCGCGGCCAACACGTCTTTCATGGTGGACGGCCCCGTGCCGGGACGACTGACCAGAACCTGCGGCGCAGTGGCGACCAGGGCGATGCCCGACAGGTCGCGGATGGCGTCGAAGGGCGGCTTGTCGTACAGCAGCGGATTGGCCAGCACGCCATCGCCCCAGAACAACAGGGTATAGCCGTCGGGCGCCGCACCGATCACGGCTTGCGCGCCGATATTGCCGCCCGCGCCGCCCCGGTTGTCGATGATGACCGCCTGTCCCCATGCCGCCGCCAGCTTGGCCGACAGGTCCCGCGCGATCAGGTCGAAGCTGCCACCCGGTGCGAACGGGACGACGATGCGCACCGGCTTGTCGGGGTAGCTACCCTGTGCGCTTGCCAGGCCGTGCCATCCGACCACTGCGGCAGCCAGCGTGGCCGCGATCTTCCATTGCATGCGTGTCTCCGTCGGGCAGCGTCGATGCGCCAGGCCCATTCATGGTTGAGTCCTTAACTCCTGTACAGGAGTGTATGTGTAAAGATGTGAAGGCGTTGCCTATGGTTTTCCCGGTACACTGACGACGCTTCTTCGCGCATTGACCACCACGCCCACCACGCTCGCCATGCCTCAGCCCCCCGTCATCGATCAACGCCTGCCCCGCCATGTCCAGGTCCGGGATGAACTGATGCGGCGTATTGCGGATCGGGTCTGGAAAGCCGGCGAAGCCCTGCCCAGCGAAGAGCGCCTTGCCGCCGAGTTTTCGATCTCGGTGGGGACCATGCGCAAGGCCATCCAGGCGCTGGAACAGGAAAAGGTGGTGGAACGCATCCACGGCAAAGGCACGTTTGTGACGCGAGCGTTCGAACGTTCATCCATGCTGCGCTTCGTGCGGTTTCGCGGCACCGAGCAGCAGGAACTGCCCGCGGCTCACATCCTGACGCTGGAAACCACAGCGGCCGATGACGTGATGCGGGGCAAGCTGCAATTGCGCTCGGCCACAGAAAAGGTGCTGTATCTGCACAGGTCCCGCGCTTACGGCGATGAGGTCGTTCTGGTCGAGCATATCTGGCTGCCCGCCAGGCGCTTTGCCAAGCTCGAAAGCTATCTGAAACGCGAATCGCCGCCGCTGCTCTATCCCGTGTATGACGAGGTTTGCGACGTGGTGGTGTCGCGCGCGGTCGACGAGCTGTCGATGGGCATACTGGATGCCGACGACGCGGCAATCTTTGGCGTCGATCCGGCAACGCCTTGCATGCGCATCGAGCGCACGATGCGCGATCATGGCGGACAGGTCGTTGAATGGCGCGTGTCATTCGTGCCGGCGGACCGGTTCTACTACAGCGTCGAGATCCGCTGAACCGGTCATTGCACCCGCATTCATGACCCACCCTGCTGGACTCATGACCAACTATCGTTGGAAGCCCCTGGCGCATCGCGCTACCTTCGTGGCTCACGGCGCATAGACCCCGGGTGTCGGCCCCGCGCCGACCACAGTGGAGACGACCCATGAAGCTGGCCTCGGTGCAGGTGCACGGCCGCGCGTGTTTTGGCGCGATCGTGGACGGGGGATTCATTGACCTTTCTTCGCGATTCGATGGCGCCTGCCGCAGCCTGGCGGACCTGCTGCGCCAGGATCGGGTCCACGACGCTCGCTGCCTGTGCGCCAAGGCCCGGCCCGACGTCCCGCTCGACGAGATCGTGTTTTTGCCGCCGATCCCTGACAGCGGCGCCCGCGTGTTCGCGCTGGGCGTGGCCTACAAGGACCATCTGGAAGAGACCGGCCGCGCCAGCCAGGACTTCCCGTCCTTGTTCACGAAGCACCCGCAGTCCCTGGTCGGCCACGAGCAGCCGATCCTGAAACCGCGCGTGTCGGACATGTTCGACTTCGAAGGCGAGATCGTGCTGGTGATCGGCAAGGCGGGGCGCCATATCCCGGAAGCCGAGGCCATGTCGCACGTGGCGGGGTATTCGATCCTGATGGACGGATCCGTGCGCGACTACCAGAAGCACAGCGTGACGGCGGGCAAGAACTTTGACCGGAGCAGTGCGTTCGGGCCGTGGATGGTGAGCGCGGACGCGATCATCGATCCGGGCGCAATGCGCCTGACGACGACGCTGAACGGATCGTTGATGCAGTCCACTACCTTTGAGCAACTGATGTGGACGCCAGAGGCGATCGTGCATTACGTGTCGACGTTTACCGAGTTGCAGCCGGGCGATGCGATTTCGACGGGGACGCCCGCGGGCGTGGGGCATCGGCGTACGCCGCCCGTGTTCATGAAGGCGGGCGACCGGCTGGAGATCGCGGTCAGCGGGATCGGCGTGCTGGCAAATACCGTCCACGACGAATAAACGCAGTGCACTGAACACTGCAAACGATGGCAGCCCGCCGATCGAGCTGGCGGCAAGGAGACAGCATGTTGAACCGTATCTTCCGGGCGGGCCTGGCCGCGCTTGCCGCCGTCGTGTGCACGGCAGTTGCGCCCGGCGCCCGCACCGCGTTCGCACAGTCCTGGCCGGATCGCCCCATACGCCTGGTCGTGCCCTTCGGCGCGGGCGGACCGGACACTACGGCGCGCATTCTTGGCCAGCAACTGAGCAAGCAGCTGGGTCAGCCGATCATCGTGGACAACCGCGCGGGCGCCAACGGCATCATTGGCGCCGACATGGTGGCCAAGGCGGCGCCCGATGGCTACACGCTGATGCTGACCTCGGCGTCGTTTGCGGTCAATCCGAGCATCTACAAGAAGCTGCCGTACGACAGCAAACGCGACTTCATCGACATTGCGCAGGTGGCCGCGGGCGAAGGCTTGATCCTGGCGGTGCACCCGGGCGTTCCCGCCACGACGCTGGCGGAGTTCCTGGCGCTGGCACGCGACCCGGGCAGCAAGATCGCCTATGGCTCGCCGGGGATCGGCAACACGCTGCACCTGGCCGGCGAACGTTTCAACATGCGCGCCGGCACGAAGATGCTGCACGTGCCGTACAAGGGCGGCGGCCCGGCTGCCGCGGCACTGCTGGGCGGCGAAATCCAGGCGATGCTGATGACGGCGCCCACCGCCCTGCCGCAGATCCGCGCGGGCAAGCTGCGTGCGCTGGCGTTCACCGGCGACACGCGCGCCAGCTATCTGCCCGACGTGCCGACGCTGAAGGAAGCCGGCGTGCCGGACTTCGACGTCGATGCCGGCTGGCATGGTCTGTTTGCACCGGCCAACACACCGCCGGCCATCGTCCAGCGCCTGCGCCAGGAAGTCGTCAAGGCGCTGCAGACCCCCGAGATGATGCAGGCGATCAAGGAGACGGGGCTGGTGCCATCAACGCTGGCGCCCGATGCGTTCCCGCATCTGGTCGACACCGACATTGCCAAATACACCGAGCTGGTGCGCATTGCCCGCGTCGAACCGGAATGATCCACCCGCCCACCCCGATCGCTCAAACCAGGAGACCCCATGACCTTACCCGTACGACGCGTGATCACCGGCCACGATGCACAGGGCAAAGCCATCGTCGTGTCGGACGGCCCGGCCAGCGCAGTGCGCACCAATCCGCTGCGCCCCGGCTGGCAATCGACGGAGGTGTGGCGCACGACCGAATCGCCGGCCCGCATCCGCCTTTCGCTGGAGCCGGACCCGACGGCAGGCTCGCATCGGATCATGCCCGACCCGCAAGGCACCATTGTTCGAGTCGCGCATTTCGAGCCCGACAGCGAGGCCTTGCGCAGCATCGATCCGGACACGTCCCGCAAGATCTTTTCAGCGATGGGCAATTCGCAGGCGTCGACCTACGGCGCGGGCGGGCGTCACCCCTTGATGCATCGCACCCAGTCTGTCGACTACGCCATTGTCCTCAGCGGCGAGTTGCACCTGGTCCTGGACGACGAAGACGTCCGGCTGACGGCAGGTGATGTCGTCGTCCAGCGTGGCACCAATCACGCGTGGAGCAACCGTTCCACGGAGCGGGCAAGCATTGCGTTCATCCTAATCGATGGCGCATTCGACCCCGACCTTTCCGGAGTACTGCCATGAACTGCGCGTGCAGCGTTTCCCGCCGCCACGGCGGAATGCTGCAACAGCCTCGTATGCGCTGGCCTCGTTGATGAAGCTGGTCGATCCGGCACAGGTTGTCTTTGGCACCGACTTTCCGTATCGCACCAGCCTTGACACCGTCAACGGGCTGGTCAATTACGGATATGGGCAGAAGGATCTGGACGCGATCACGCAGGGCAATGCGGGCAGGCTGCTGGCGCTATAGTGGCCCATCGCCACACCTGCGCATCTGCCGCGCCGCCCCGGTTCCCGGCGCGCGGCTTGCTCCCCATGCCATGCAGCTCAATTCCCGGCAGCTTCGCGCCTTCCTTCTGGTTGCCCAGCAGCGCAACTTTTCGCGGGCGGCCGACCTGTTGGGTGTCACCCAGTCAGGTTTGAGCGTGCTCATTCGCGATCTGGAAACGCAGATCGGTTTTCGCCTGTTCGACCGGACGACCCGGCACGTGTCGCTGACGGAATTTGGAGCGGAGTTCCACCCCGTCGTCGAACGCACCCTGTCGGATCTGGAATCGGCCGTGCATCGTATCGCCCGGTCGGCGTCGACGCAGGAGCGCTGCCTGACCATCGGCGCGACGCAGTTCATGTCGACCTACGTCATGCCGGCTGCGATCGCGGAATTCAACGCTTCGTCTCTCGGCGTCCAGGCGCGGCTGGTGGACAGCGATCGGGCCAACATCTGTCCGCTGGTCGAATCCGGAAAGCTGGACATGGCGGTCGGGATCTTTTTGAGGCCCGGGTGCGGCGTCCAGGGCGCGCCACTGGTGCAAGGATCTTTTTCTGCGGTGCGCGCCGGCAGTCCGGCCAAACGGCGCAGGGCCATCACCTGGGCAGACCTGGCCCATGAAACCCTGATCCTGTTGCCCGACGAAAACCCGATACAGCAGCGGGTGAACGAACAGTTGAGCCGCATCGAACGGGGACACGCCGACCTGGTGTTCAACCACATCGAAACCCAGGTGGCGATGGCCGAGACCGGCGCGGGCGTGGCCATTGTGCCGTCGTTGACCTTGCCGGCGTTCAGACGCCGCAAGATCGAGGTGCATGACCTGATCGACCCGATCGTTCCACTCGAGATCTGGCAGATCTGGAACAGCGCGGGCCGCCAGCGCGACGACATGGCGACATTCACCGATTTTCTGAAGCGCTACATTGTCGACTGGGCGGGGTGACGCGGCCTTGCCAGGAGGGCGATTCTTGCGGCCCAGTTATAGACTCTATGGCAAATCCTTGACTAACCCCGTCCGGCCTTTTCCCCTTTAATGGGACGAGTTGCCCGCTTCGGGTAAACGAGGCCCCCATGTACCCCATCTCCGACTTCGTGGCCGCGCTTGGCCCGATCGCTTCGACCACGGACCCCATCAGCCTGCGCGCCAAGAGCCGCGACCGGTACGCGGTCAGCCCCATGCTCAAGACCATGCTGGAAGGCAAGCGCGCGGACGTGGTGGTGAGCCCGGCGAGCAAGGCCGAACTGATCCGGGTGGTGGCGGCGGCGGCAAGGTTGCGCATCCCGATCACCACGCGCGGGGGCGGCACGGCCAACTACGGCCAGAGCGTGCCGCTGCACGGCGGCATTTTGCTGGACATGAGCGGCGTGGCCGGTGTGCTGTGGACGCGGCCCGGCGAGATCCGGGCGATGGCCGGCACCATCGTCGATGACATGGATACGGCGGCCAAACAGATCGGCTGGGAACTGCGCATGTTTCCGACCACCAAGACAACGGCCACCATCGGCGGCTTTCTGGCGGGCGGCACGGGCGGGATCGGCAGTGCGTCGTGGGGCGTGCTGCGCGACCGCGGCAACATCACGGCGGTCGAGGTCATCTCCATGGAAGAGACGCCGCGCGTGATCGAACTGCGCGGCCGCGATGCCCGCATGGTGCACCACGCCTATGGCGCGAACTGCATCATCAGCGAGGTGGAAATGCCGCTGGCCCCGGCCTGGGACTGGCTGGAAGCCATCGTGACCTTCCCGGACTACATCGACACGGTCAAGTTCGGCGTGGCGCTCGGCAATGAGGACGGCATCGTCAAGAAGCTGCTGTCGGTGCAGGAATGGCCGACGCCGCGCCTGGTGGGCGTGCTCGGCGACCTGGTGCCCGACGGGCATTCCATGATTTCCTGCATGGTCTCGTCGTTGTGCCGGCAGGATTTCGAAGAGCTGGTGGCTGAACATGGCGGAAACCTGGCCTCGGTCTGCCGCGAAAAGCAAGGGCCCTACCCGGTCCCGATGTATGAATTCGCCTATGGCCACGCGCTCAGGCAGGTGCAGAAGACGGATCCCCGCCGCACGTCGGTCGAAGGCTTTTTCAAGGCCGACGATCTGGTCGGCCTGGTGCGACGCGTGCACGACAAGGTGGACGGGATGGGGCCGATGCGGATGGAACTGCGGCGCTGGGGTGGCGCGCTGGTGGGCAGCGGATCCCCTTATGTGGTTTTCGAGAGCGAAGCGCAGATGGCGCGGCTGGTCGAGATCATGCAGGCCGAGGGCGTGAGCGTGGCCAATCCGCACACGTCGTCGGTGCGGTCGGTCGGGAAAAAGGAAGTGAGTGAGCGCGACATCGCGTTCAAGCGGGACATGGACCCGCATGGGCTCTTGAACCCGGGCCGTTTCGATGCGGACGGCAAGGACGAGGCCTTTTCGGCCACCCTGCCGACCGACAGCTGGATGTATCGCAAGGCCGTGTAGGGCGGCGGCCCCGTGCCGCGCCAACGACCTGTCTATTGATTTCCAAGGAATGCCGTGACGTACCCGATAGCCGAATTCTGCGCCGACCTGGGCGACGTGCCCCATGCCACCGACGCGATGACCATCCGCAAGAAAAGCCGCGACCAGTTCGCGGTCAGCCCCCTGCTGCGCCAGTCGCTGGCCGGCCGGGTGGCCGACGTGGTGGCATCGCCGCGCAGCAAGGACGACGTGCTGACGATCATCAAGGCAGCGGTCAGGCACCGCATTCCGTTGACAGCGCGCGGCGGCGGCACGGCCAACTATGGCCAGAGCGTGCCGCTGCAGGGCGGCATCCTGCTGGACATGACCGGCCTGAGCGGCATCGTGTCGATCACCGAAGGCAATGTGCGGGCGCTGTCGGGCACCTGCATGGCGGACATCGACGTGGCCGCGCGCGAAAAAGGCTGGGAGCTGCGCCTGCACCCGTCCACACGTTCCGTGTCGAGCATTGCCGGCTTCGTGGCCGGCGGCAGCGGCGGCATGGGCAGCTGCCAGTGGGGCATGCTGCGTGACCGCGGCAACATCACGGCCATGGAAGTCGTCAGCGTCGAGGCCGAACCACGCTTTGTCGAGCTGCGTGGCCGCGATGTCGAACTGGTGCATCACGCCTACGGCACGAACGCCATCATTACCGAAGTCGACATGCCGACCACGCCTGCCTGGACGTGGAAGGAAGTGATCGTGGCGTTTCCGGAATTTTTGCCGGCCTCGCGCTTCGGGGTGCAGCTGGCCTCGGAACCCGCGATCACCAAAAAGCTGATCTCGCTGCAGGAATGGCCCGTGGCGCGACTGATGACGGCGCTGGGCGATGTCGTGCCCGACGGCCACACGATGGTGAACTGCATGGTCGCGGCGCCAACTTTGGACGCCTTCAAGGGGCTGGTGGACGACTTTGGCGGCAGGATCGTGCATGAAAGCCTGGAAGGCCAGGGCTTCTATGGCGCACCGCTGTATGAATTTGCCTACGGCCATGGCCTGCGGCAAATCCAGAAAGGGCTGCCGACCTATACCGGTCTGCAGGGCATGTTTCCGGCCAACGACCTGCTGCCCACCATCGAGCGGGTGCACGCGGCCTGGGGCGGCGCCGCGCCGCTGCGCATGGAAGTGTTCCTGAGCCAGGGCGAGGTCGTGACCATGGGCTCGCCCGGCATCGTGTACGAAGACGAAGCGCAGATGGCGGCGATCGTGGCGAGGCTGCAGGGCTTTGGCGTGAAGGTGGCGAACTCCCACACCACGGGGGTGCGCGAGGTCGGCATCAAGCAGTTCGACGACCGCGACGCCGTCTTCAAGCGCAGCATGGACCCGTACAAGCTGCTCAATCCGGGCAAGCTGGATTTCGATGACATTCCTGCGTCCGACAGCCGGTCATCCCTCCCCACCCAAGGGTGGAGCTTTCGCAAGGCTGGTTAAGCCTACAATGTCCGCCGAATACCCGGTTTTCCTGGCCACACGCCCCGGGTAAGCTCCCCTATCGTCGATCGCACGCATTCGGTTACGGTCTGTTTGACCCCGATTACCGCCGATGCCCTGTCTCGGACTAAAATCCGGCGCATGAAAATCGTAATGAACGGGGAATCGCGCACGATCGAGGTCCCCACCTCTGTCGCGGATCTGATCCAAACGCTGGGCTATGCGGGTAAACGCGTAGCCGTCGAGCGCAATGGCGAGATCGTGCCGCGCAGTGTGCATCAACAAATAATGCTCGCCGACGGTGATCACCTTGAGATCGTCGTCGCGGTCGGCGGAGGCTGACATGACTAATTCCGATATCTTGCGCCCGGCGCCTTTTGACGGTCTTGCCACGCTGGCGACCGGCCCGGCCAATGCGGCGACCGCAGCGACGGCGCATATCCGCAGCTTCGTGCATCGCCGGGGCCACATCACGCTCGGCCAGAAAGAAGCGCTCGATACCTTGCTCGACAAATGGTCGATCAAGTACACCGACCGTCATCTGCCCGTTGCGGCCACCTTCGGGCGGGAAGCGCCGACCGTGCTCGAAATCGGTTTTGGAATGGGCGAGACGACCGAAACGATCGCGCTGGCCAAGCCCGAACTGAACTTCATCGGCGTGGAAGTCTTCAACGCGGGCGTGGGCGCGATGCTCAAGCGTATCGAGGCATCGAACCTGACCAACGTGCGCATCATCCAGCACGACGCGGTCGAGGTGGTGCGCGACATGATCGCGCCGAACTCGCTGGCGGGCGTGCACGTGTACTTTCCCGATCCGTGGCCCAAGAAGCGCCACAACAAGCGCCGGCTGATCCAGTCGACCTTTGTGTCGCTGCTGGCCAGCCGGATCGCCCCGGGCGGTTACCTGCACTGCGCGACCGACTGGGAAAACTATGCCGAGCAGATGCTGGACGTGCTGTCGCGCGAACCGCTGCTGGCCAACACGGCTGATGGTTTCGCCGAGCGTCCGGCCTGGCGTCCGCAGACCAAGTTCGAGACCCGCGGCTTGCGCCTGGGCCACGGCGTATGGGACGTGATTTTCGAGCGTCCGCAGTTCTCGCGGTTTACGCCGGCGTTGCCGACCGTGACGCCGTAACGCGTGCTGGCGCCGGCCCGAGCCGGCGTCACTACAAAGGGGCGCTTTCTGCCAGGAAAGCGCCCCTTTCGTTTGGGGACCCACGTGCGGGCCGGGCCTGTCCGGACGCGAACGTGATCAGGCCACCGTCAGCAGGCGCGTCAAGGTTTGCGGATCGTCCAGCAAGCTCTGGCTGGTCGACGCGTGCACGATCTGCCCGCGTTCCAGCACGATGGCCTGCTGCGTCAGGGCCAGCGCCAGCTTGGCATGCTGTTCCACCACGATGACAGCCATCTGTGAGTCCTGTACGAGGCGGCGGATCACCCCGGTCAGCTCCTGCACGATGATCGGCGCCAGCCCCTCCATGGGCTCATCCAGCAACAGCAGACTGGGGTTGACCATCAACGCCCGCGCAATGGCCAACATCTGCTGTTCACCGCCCGACAGCTGATTGCCCATGTTGCGGCGGCGTTCCTTGAGCCGCGGGAAGGCGCCATACACCTTCTCGACATTCCATGGGCCGGGCCGCGCCACCGCGGTCAGGTGTTCTTCCACGGTCAGCGACGGGAACATATGCCGTTCCTGCGGCACCCATCCCAGGCCACGGCCTGCGCGCTGATGCGTCGGCACAGCCGCCAGGTCGCCGCCCTTCCAGGCCAGCGAGCCGCCATGCAGGCGGGTGATGCCCATGAGCGTGACCAGCAGCGTGGTCTTGCCCATGCCGTTGCGGCCGAGCAGGGCCAGGCTGTCGCCTTCCTGCATCGAGAGCGATATGTCTTCGAGCACGACCGCATCGCCATAGCCGGCGCTGACGTGATCCAGCCGCAGCAGCTCAGCCATGCTGTTCGTCTCCCAGATAGACCTCTTTGACGCGGGGATCGGCGGCGATCTCGGCCGGCGTGCCTTCCACGAGTTTCTGTCCGCCCACCATCACCGTGATGCGGTCGGCAAACTTGAACACCAGCCCCATGTCATGTTCGATGAAGAGGATGGTGACGTTGCGCGGCAGGTCGGCGATCACCGAAAACAGCTCGGTGCTTTCACCGGTCGGCACGCCCGCGGCGGGCTCATCCAGCAACAGGATGCGCGGCTGCGTGGCCAGCGCCAGCGCGATCTCCACCAGGCGTTGCCGGCCGTAGGCCAGGTTGCGCGTGATCGTGTGGGCGTCGTCCTGCAGCCGCAATGAGGTCAGCAAGGCCATGGCCTCGTCGATCTCGGCATGATGACTGGCCACCGTCTTGTGCCAGGTGCGGCCGATGCCCTTGCGCTCGCAAATCGCCAGCACGACCGAATCGAGCACGCTCAATCCCGGGAACAGGGTGTTGATCTGGAACGTGCGGGTCATGCCGCGCTTGACGCGCGCATGTTGCGGCAGGCCGGTGATGGCCTCCCCTTCCAGGAAGATGCTGCCTGCGGTGGGGCGCAGGGCCCCGGTCAGCAGGTTGATCAGCGTCGTCTTGCCGGCGCCGTTCGGGCCGATCAGCGCATGCCGCGCGCCGGTCTCGAACGACAGCGTCATGTCATGGACGGCGCGAAAATCGCCGAAGGCCTTGCCGAGCCCTTCAGTTCGCAGGGCGATGGTCATGGACGGCCTCCGGACGAGGGACGGTTGCCCTTGTGCTCAACCTTGTTCGTGGCCTTGCCGCGGTTGTTGCGACTGTCATTGCGCGAGCGCAGACGCGTCAGCGCGCCCATCACGCCGCCGCGTGCAAACAGCACCAGGCACACCAGCAGCAGGCCGAGCCAGAATTGCCAGTACACGGCGCTGAGGTTGGACAGCTGGTCTTGCAGCACCATGAAGATTGCCGCGCCGATGAGGCCGCCGTACAAATAGCCTGCACCGCCAACGACCAGCATGATCAGGATTTCAGCCGAGCGGGTAAAGCTGAGCACGTCGATGCCGACGAACTGCGTGGTTTGCGCGAGCAGGCCGCCGGCTACCCCCGCGAGCGCCGCCGACACGGTGTACACCGCCGCCAGGCGTCCGGCCACCGACACGCCGATTGCGGGCATGCGCTTTTCGCCTTCGCGGATGCCCTTCAGGCTCAGCCCGAACGGCGACCGCACGATGCGCCGCGCCAGCAGGAACATCAGGAACAGCACCACCAGGATGTAGACATAGGCCGTCGTGCCGTCGAACCCGAATTCGAAGCGGCCCAGCAACGGCTTCATCTCGACCCCGCTCAGGCCGTCGACGCCACCGGTCACGTGATGCAGGCGGTTGGCGACTTCGTACAGCATCAGCCCGATGCCCAGCGTGACGATCAGCCGCGTCAGGTCCTTGCCGCGAACGATCAGTGCACTGGTGATCAGGCCAGCCACCGCGGCCACCGCGGCGGCGGCAACGAGGCCGCTGATCGGCTCGCCCCAGCCATGCTTGGCAAGCAGGCCGGCCGTGTAAGCGCCCAGGCCAAAAAAGGCGGCATGGCCCAGCGAGACGATCCGTGCGTAGCCAAGGATCAGGTCCAGCGAAAGGGCGAACAGGCCGGCGATCAAAATCTGTCCGCCCAGTGTGCGATAACCCGGAAACAGGAAGAAGGCAGCGACCGGCAGCAGCCAGAACAGCACCTCGGCCCACACCAGCGGTGGGGTGGGCGACGCGTTGGCCGGGTTCGCCGCGGCGACGGCATTGGCCGCGTCCACCCGGGTGACCGCGGGATCGGCCGACGGAACAGGCTTGCGGATATCCGGGTTCATGACCGTTTCCCGAAAAGGCCGTTGGGAAACACCACGAGGGTCACGACCATGATGAAGTAGATGACGAAGGATCCGACTTCCGGCACATAGTATTTGCCCGCCACATCGAACAACCCCAGCAGGATGGCGGCCACCAGCGGCCCGCGAATGCTCGCCCCGCCGCCGACGGCGACCACCAGGAGGAAATACACCATGTACTTGAGCGGGAAGTTCGGGTCGAGGCCAAGCATGTTGATCGCGAGTCCGCCCCCCAGTGCCGCCAATGCCGAGCCCAGCGCAAAGGTCACGCTGAAGACCCGTTCCACATTGATACCCAGCCCTTTCGAGGCCACCGGATTGTCGACCGACGCGCGCACCTGCGCGCCGAAACGCGTGCGCTCCAGCAGCAGGTGCAGCGCCACGGTAATGACCAGCACGACGGCGATCAGGAACAGCCGGTACGACCCGAGCTGCACGCCGAACAAGGACACCTGCCCGGTAATGAAGGCCGGCAGCGTGACCGGCTGCTGGCTGGGTCCGAAGAAGTAGGCCGCGGTCGCGACCGACATGAAGACAAGGCCGATGGTGAAGAGCACCTGATCCAGGTGCGTCGCGTCATACAGCCGGCGATACAGCGTGCGCTCCAGCAGCATGCCCACGATCGCACCGATGAACGGCGAGACGGCGAGCGCGGCCAGGAAGGGCATGCCCAGCCGCGTCATGCCCATCACACAGACATAGCCGCCCAGCATGGCAAAGGCGCCATGGGCCAGGTTGATGAAATTCATGAGGCCCATCGTCACCGACAGGCCGATACTGATCAGGAACAACAGGCAGCCATACGCCACCCCGTCGAAGACGATTCCGATGACGTTGGCTGCCATGATTACTTGCCGGGGTCTTTCACGTCGGCGATCTTGTCGAACTCGACGTTGTACAGCCCGCCGTTCACCCGCTCGACCTTGCGGATGTAGATGGTCTGCACCACGTCACGGGTCTCGGCGTCGATGGTGATCGGGCCGCGCGGGCTCATGATCTTCATGCCTTTGAGCGCGCCCATGATGGCGTCGGCATCGACCGAGCCCTTGGTCTTCTTGAGCGACTCGTAGATCGCGGCCATGCCGTCATAGCCGGCAGCGGCCATGAAGTTCGGGCGCTTTTGCGTGCCGTTCGCGTCGGCGTAGGCCTTCAGGAAGGCCTTGTTTTCGGCCGAGTCATGCGCGGCCGAATAGTGGAAGGACGTCGTCAGGCCCAGGGTCGGGTCACCCATGGCATCGAGCACGCCATCGTCGGTGATGTCACCGGTTGCGATCAGCTTGATGCCCGCTTCGGCCAAGCCGCGCTCCTTGTAGGTCTTCATGAAGGCAATGCCCTGCTCGCCCGCGGGGAGGAACAGGAACACGGCTTCCGGTTTGGCATCCTTGGCGCGTTGCACGAAGGGCGCGAATTCCGGGTTCTGCAGCGGCACCCGCACGCCACCGACGATCTCGCCACCGGCTGCCTTGAAGGCCTTGGTGAACGCGGCCTCGGCATCGAGCCCCGGGCCGTAATCGGAAATGACGGTATAGACCTTCTTGATGCCGTTCTTGAACGCCCACTGCGCGAGCGGTTCCGTGACCTGCGGCAGCGTCATCGACACACGGGCGATGTACGGCGACTTGGTCGTGATGATGGACGTGGCCGCGTTCATCACGATCATGGGCTTCTTGGCCTGCGTCGCGACGGGCGCGACGGCCAGCGCATTGGGCGTCAGGCCGAAGCCAACCAGGAAGTCGACCTTGTCGCGCGTGATCAGGTCGCCGGCAAGCCGCTTGGCAATGTCGGGCGAGGGGCCGGTCGTGTCCTTCTGGATGATCTCGATCTTCTTGCCGGCGACCGTGTCGCCATGCTGCTTCATGTAGGCCTTCATGCCGCCATGGATCTGCTGGCCGTATTCGGCGAAGGGTCCGGAGAACTCGGCGATCAGGCCCAGTTTGACGGTGTTCTGCGCGAAGGCAGGCGTGGCGGTAAGCGCAAATGCAGCGGCCGTGACCAGCGCGCCGAGGGTGTGCCTGAGCTTCATGACTGTCTCTCCTGTCTGGTCGCGCGAGCGGCGCCAGCATCGTATCGTTATCAGAGGCGCCCTGCCGCGGCGCCGTCGTCCCCGGGAAAACACCAGGGCCGAAGCCTGCCATGACATGCCTCATGGGCTGCATAGTAGAGGGGCGTAAACAATAACTCAATCCACTAATGCTGATACGGTGTATCAGCCCCAGTGATACGACGAGACAGGCGAAAAAATCCGTGGAACGCTTCGACTACAACCTGTTCCGCGTGCTTTCGGCGGTCCATGACACGGGCAACGTCAGCCGTGCCGCGCACCTGTTGGGCATGAGTCAACCGGCCGTGAGCATGGCGTTGGCCAAGCTGCGGCGACAGTTCAATGACCCCCTGTTCGTGCGGACCGCGCACGGCATGGACGCCACGCCGCTGGGCCGGCAACTGGGCGCGCGAGCGCAGGCGCTGGTCATCCTTGCCGAGCAAGGTTTGCGGCACGACGCGATCTTTGATGCATCGTCCTTTCGCGGCACCTTCACGATTACCCTGAGCGACGTGGGCGAGATGGTGTTCGTGCCGCGCCTGCTCGAGCAGATCCGCCAGCGCGCGCCAATGGCGTCACTGCGGTCGGTCGCGGCGTCGCCGCGGGATACCGAAACGGGATTGGAGAACGGGGCGATCGATCTGGCGGTGGGCTACTTCCCGGACCTGAAGGGCCGCCTGCTGCTGCAGCAGCGGCTGTTCACCCACTACTTTCTGTGCATCGCGCGCGCCGATCATCCGATTGCGGGCGAGACCCTGACAATGGCGCAATTCCTGGCCTGCGAGCATGCGGTCGTGCAGGCCGAATCGCGCACGCAGGAATTGTTCGAGCGCTTCCTGTCGCGCAAGTCGATCGAGCGGCGCATTGCGCTGCACACGCCGCACTTCATGAGCCTGCCGTTTATCGTTGCGCGGTCCGACCTGATCGCGACCGTGCCGCATGCGCTCGCACTGGGCTATACACGCAGCTTCGAGAACCTGAAATTGATGCGCCCGGAACTGGCCCTGCCGCGGTTCGATCTGCGGCAGCACTGGCACAAACGTTTCAACAACGATCCTAAATGCCGATGGCTGCGCTCGCTGGTGTCCGAGCTGTTCAATGATCAGGAAGACGAGTGGGTGGAGACGGCCAAGCCGGCGGCGAAAGCGAATGGCCGGGCGGCTGGCGGCAGTGCGAAGAACGGGGTGGCTCGCGACCGGGTGTCTCGCAACGGGGTGTCTGGCACTGGAGCGGCGCCGCGCAAGGCGGCCGACGCGCCGACGCGTCAGAACTTCGAGACGCGCTCCAGGATTTCCTCGCCGTAGGCTTCGAGCTTACGAGCTCCCACACCGCTCACGCCGCCCAGCTCATCGATGGTCGACGGGCGCGCCAGTGCGATTTCGCGCAGCGTTGCGTCATGGAAGATGACGTACGCCGGGACGCCATGATTGCGCGCCACTTCGCCCCGCCATGCCCGCAATGCCGTGAACAGCGCTTCGGCTTCGGGCGGAAGATTGACCGCGACCTTGGCCTTGCTGCCGCTGCTTTCGCGCGTCTTGCCGGGCTTGGCCAACTCGCGCCGCAGCATCAGCGTGCGTTCGCCCTTGAGCACGGCGCGGCTGTCTTCGGTCAATGCGAGCGTGCCGTAAGACTCGTGGTCCACGGCCAGCAAACCTTGCGTGATCAACTGCCGCAGCACGTTGCGCCAATCCTTTTCGGACAGGTCGGCGCCCACACCGAACACGCTCAATTCGTCGTGCTGATACTGCGTGACACGATCGGTTTTCTTGCCACGCAGAATGTCGATGACGTGACCGGAGCCATACCGCTGGCCCCGCTCTTTCCACAGCCGGTACACGGCCGACAGGATCTTTTGCGCGGCCTGCGTGCCGTCCCAGGTCTGCGGCGGTTCCAGGCAGGTATCGCAGTTGCCGCAGGCGGTGGCCTTCTGACCGAAGTAGGCCAGCAGCCGGACACGCCGGCATTCGACCGTCTCGCACAGGCCCAGCATGGCGTCGAGCATGGCGCCCAGCCGCCGCTTGTACGCGTCGTCGCCGGTGGACTCGTCGATCATGCGGCGTTGCTGCATGACGTCCTGCAAGCCATAGGCCATCCACGCTTGCGCGGGCATGCCGTCACGACCCGCTCGGCCGGTTTCCTGGTAGTACCCTTCCACGGACTTGGGCAAGTCCAGATGGGCAACAAAGCGCACATCAGGCTTATCGATGCCCATGCCGAACGCGATCGTGGCCACCATGACCACGCCGTCTTCACGCAGAAAGGTCGACTGGTTGGCGGCGCGGATCGCCTGGTCGAGCCCGGCGTGATACGGCAGGGCACGGATGCCCTGCGCCGACAGGAACTCGGCCGTCTCTTCGACCTTGGCGCGCGACAGGCAATACACGATGCCGGCGTCGCCAGGATGTTCGGTCGTCAGGAATTCAAGCAGTTGCCGGCGCGGATCGTTCTTTTCGACGATGCGATAGCGGATGTTGGGCCGGTCGAAGCTCGACACAAAGGCGCGGGCATTATCCAGCCCCAGGCGCTGCGCGATTTCGACACGCGTTGCGTCGGTCGCGGTCGCGGTCAGCGCAATACGCGGCACGTCGGGCCAGCGCTCGTGCAGGGTCGACAGGCCCAGGTATTCCGGCCGGAAATCATGTCCCCACTGCGACACGCAATGCGCTTCGTCGATGGCAAACAAGGCGATGCGGCCGCGGTCGAGCAAGGACAGGCAACGGTCGGTCAGCAAGCGTTCGGGCGCCACGTACAGCAGGTCCAGTTCGCCCGACAGGAAAGCCTGTTCGACCTCGCGCACCCGCGCGAAATCCTGGGTCGAATTGAGAAAGGCCGCGCGCACGCCCAGTTCGGTCAGCGCATCGACCTGGTCCTGCATCAACGCGATCAGCGGCGACACGACCACGCCGGTGCCCGCACGAACCAGTGCCGGCACTTGATAGCACAGCGACTTGCCGGCGCCCGTGGGCATCAACACCAGGGCATCATTGCCGGCGACCACGTGATTGACGATTTCCTGCTGCGGATGACGAAACGCGTCGTATCCGAACACCCGCTGAAGCACTTCCAGCGCCTGCTCTTCCAGGCCCTGGTCTTCCAGCGCGTAATCGTCATCAAACATGCGTGGCAGCTCCGTTCGAGTCGGCAGGGTGATTGGGCAGGTGGACCATGGCCTGCGCCAGGTCGGCAATCAGGTCATCCGGATCTTCCAGCCCGATGTGCAGACGCACTGCCGGACCCTCCGGATGCCAGTTCGTTGCCGTGCGGATCGACGCCGCGTGCACGACCGTGATCAGACTTTCGAAACCGCCCCAGCTCGAGCCGATGCCGAACAACGTCAGCGCGTCGACGAAGGCGGTCAGTGCGGCATCGTCCACCGGCGGCGTGAGCACCACCGAAAACAGGGCCGCGGCGCCGCGGAAATCCCGCTTCCAGATCGCATGCCCCGGATGGCTGGGCAGCGCAGGAAACAGCACGCGGCTGACTTCCGGCCGGCTCTCGAGCCATTGCGCCACGCGCAGGGCGTTGATCTCTTGCTGCTTGAGCCGCACCCCCATGGTCCGCAGGCCGCGCAGCGCCAGATAACAATCGTCGGGACTGACGCTATACCCAAAATCGGCCACCGTCTGACGCACCGGCTTCCAGTAGCGTTCGGTCGTGGTGACGACGCCCATCATGATGTCGGAGTGACCGCCGATGTACTTGGTGGCCGCCTGGATGGACACGTCGATACCGATTTCGAACGGCGACTGGAAATACGGCGTGGGCCAGGTCTGGTCCGCCAGCACCGGGATGTCACGCGCGTGCGCCGCCGCCGCGATCGCGGGAATGTCCTGCACTTCGAACGTGAGCGACCCCGGCGATTCGCAGAACACCGCGCAGGTGTTGTCGCGCAGCAGCCCGGCGATCCCGGCGCCGATCAGCGGATCGTAATACTCGACGTCGACCCCCAGCTTTTCCAGTTGCCGCGTGCAGAAGGTGCGCGTCGGTCCGTAGACCGAGTCCACCATCAGCAGGTGCGTGCCCGGCCGCGCGAAGGTCATCAACGCCACGACCACCGCCGAGAACCCGTTCGGTGTGGCGACCGCCTGGAACCCGCCTTCCATCCTGGCGACGGCTTCTTCGAATGCGTAAGTGGTGGGCGTGCCATGACGGCCGTAACGCACCGACTTGCCGTAGGGATCCTTGGGCGTTTCGTAGGCGTCCAGGCTGGGGAACACCACAGTGGAGGTACGAAACACCGGAGTGTTCACCATACCGTCGTGGTCGTCGGGGGACCGGCCGGCGTGCGCCAGCAAAGTATCGCGTTTGTGCATAAATCATTATAAGCCGGCGAGGGGTCCCCCCTGGCCCCTGCGCGCCTCCCCCGGCGGCGTTTTGGCCGTGAGGATCATTGCGGATGGATGCAAATGGCTCAGCCGCCCGGAGCGGTGCTGGAGGGGGATGCTGCGGGCGATGAGGGCATCTTGGTCGCGGGGGTGGAGGATGGCGCCGGCGACGGCTTGGGGGCCATTGTCGGGGTCGGCGGCGTGCGATCCGGGACCTTGCGGCCGCAACCGGCCAGGGCGCCAGCGGTCATGAGGACTACGGCCAACCATTGCGATGTGCGTGTCATGGGTCTCCCCCCGGGGATGTCGTCGTCGAGCATTCACTGTAAACCCGCAAGGGGGCGGCGGGTGATACAGGGTGTAGGCGGCTGAGCCGCGGTCATCTTGTCCAAAGCTATCGCCCCGCCTTCCTACTTCTTGCCGTACGTGGCATCGTGGTCGGGAGGTATGGAAAGCAGGCGAATGAATTCCCCATCTCGATAGGCCACCGCGCGCCTCGACTGCGTCAGGCGCAAGCTGTATATGGCAGTGATACCTGGGGGTGGCTTGACGCTGACGATTCTTTCCCAGTGCAGCCCCTTGTCCCGGTACACCTGCTGCCACGTCAATTGCCGTAGCTTGGCCAGGGCATCCAATGCAGCGTGACGCTCGGTTTTCTGCAGCGTCAGCAAGTCGCGTTGGAAAACGGGATTGTTCAAGTCCAGTCGAACGACTGCATGGTCGTCAGGCATCACGCAACTTCTTCAGCAGCGCGTTCGACTTCGCGTCGGACGCGGGATGCGTGCGTGCCCATTCCACCGCTTCGTCAAGACCTGCAGCCGCTTCGGCCGTATGCAACCAGCGTTCGTTATCCGGAATGACGGTGGCTGTACGCACCAGCCAAACACCGGCCTCCTGTTCTTCGATGAGCACTTGCCGGCCAGCGTACTGCTTGCCCAGCGAAATTTGCCCATTGGCTCCCACCAGCTTGACGGTGGGCGGCGCTAGAATAGTTGGCATACGATTTTCCTAAATCACATAAATACTAAGGCACGATTTTACCAAAATTTAGAAGTGGCGCGCCGTCGCGAGCCACGCACAACAAAAACCGCCCCACGGCGGCAACCCGGCGCGGGGCGGAGAAAAAACGAAAAGCGACCGATCAACTCAACCCGAGGCGACTGCGCCCTCCAGGGCACAGCGGATCTGGCTCCGCCAGTCCGCCAGTGCCGTCCCTGGGGAAGGCGCGCAGCGCCAAGGGGGGCTACCCCCCAGGGCACAGCGGATCTGGCTCCGCCAGTCCGCCAGTGCCGCCCCTGGGGGAGGCGCAAAGCGCCTAGGGGGGGCTTATCAAGGCAGCACCGGCGCCGCCGGTGCTGCCGCCGCAGGCGCCTGGCGGTCGCCGCGCATGCCAGGGGCGCGCTGCTCACCACCACGGTGCTTGCGGTCACCCATGCGCTGCATGCGCTGCTTGAACGCATCCGTCACGATCTGCTTCTGCTTGGTGTCGAGCGAGTCGTACACCACCAGCCAGGCGTCACGCGCAGCGTCGAGCTTGGGCTTGATCGCGGCGTGTTCGGCTTCGCGCTGGGCAGTCATCGCACGGAAGTCGGCCGGGCCAGTCTTGGCCAGTTGCTCCTGCATCTGCTTGCGATGCGCATCGCGGCGGGCGCGCATCTCTTCACCAAGAGCGCGTTGCTGCGATTCGGCGGCGTTCCAGCGGGTCTGCTGGGTGTCGGTCAGATTCAGCTTGGACTTCAATTGGCCCAGCATCATCATCATCGACGGACCACCGTGGTGGCCATGATGGCCACCCTTGCGGTGGTCGCCGCGCGGACCGCCGTGGCGGGGGCCGTCACCGCGTTGTCCGTCGGCACGCGGGCCGTCGGTCCGTTGGCCGCCCGTCGTCGGGGCATTGCGCTCGGGGGTTGCGGCCGGCGCCGTAGTGGTGGCAGGTGCGGCCTGGGCGATCACGATCGGTTCGGCGGCGGGGGCAGCGTAGGCAATACCGCTCGCGCCAGTCGCGAGGGTCATGGCAGCGGCGAGGATACGAAGGGTATGCTTGGTCATGCTGTGTACTCCTGATGTTTCGGATGAATGCCAACATGTCTGTGGCAGTGAGTGCATTCTTGCGGCGGACCGGTTACGGACCTGTTCCGAAAAACACGGCAGCTGTTTCAACCGATTTCAGCAACTTGCGCCCTGCGGGGCGCCACGCGACTATCCGCCCTATGGAAAAAACCGCGAAACCGAAGTTGCTGGTCGTCGATGACGATCCGGCCCTGCGCCAGTTGCTGGCCGACTACCTGAACAAGCAGGGCTACGACACCTTGCTCGCTCCGGACGCCACCGACCTGGAAGCGCGCATCACGCGGTATGCGCCCGCCTTGCTGGTGCTCGATCGCATGCTGCCGGGGGGCGACGGCGCGGACGCCTGCCGCCGTCTGCGGGATCGGGGGGAAGACCTTCCCATCATCCTGTTGACCGCGCGCGATGAAACCGTGGACCGCATCATCGGGCTCGAGTCGGGCGCCGACGACTACGTCGGCAAGCCCTTCGATCCGCGCGAACTGCTGGCGCGTATCGAAGCGGTGTTACGCCGCAAGCGCGGGCCGTCGGCGCTGTTGAAAGATGGCCCGATCACTTTCGGGCCCTTCGTATTCGACACGCAGGCGCGCACGCTCCACAAGGGCAGCGAACCGGTGCGGCTGACCGGCGGTGAATTCAATCTGCTGGAGGCATTGCTGCGCAACGCAGGGCGGCCGCTGTCACGCGAACGCCTGCTCGCCCTTGCCCGGGATGACGAAGCCGGCGATCGCAACGACCGCGCCATCGACATCGCGATTCTTCGTCTGCGCCGGGCCATCGAAGACGATCCGAAGCAGCCGCGGTGGATCCAGACCGTGTGGGGCATCGGCTACCGATTCCTGCCGCTGGGCGCATCCGACGGCGAAGGCGCCGCGCCGCTGTCGCCGGCGCTTCCGTGACGCCCTACGCGCGCTTCCTGCCCCGCTCGCTGCGCGCCCGGTTGATTCTGTTGATCCTGGGCGCGGTACTGGTGGCGCAGGCCGCCACATTCGCGGCCATTGAACACTATCGCCGCAACTATCTCGACAACGTCGCGCCCGACCTGATGGCGACGACGATCCGCACCCTGCGCGCGGCCATTGCGCAGATCCCGGAAGAGAACCGCGCCGATTTCGTGTCCGAGGCTTCGCATGGCGAATGGCGTTTCGAGTCGCGCGCCCTGCCCGCGCGCGCGCGGCGCACGGAGGCCGAACGGCGTGCCGACGCCGGACCGCGCCGTCCGCCGCGCGAAGGCGGGCCGCCCGGATTCCCGCCTACCGGCCGCATGCCGCCCGACTTTCGCCCTTTTGAATTTCGCGCCCCGCCCGATGGCCGGCTCCCGCCACGGGAAGCCCCCCGGTGGGCCGAAGACGATCCCCGCAGCGGCATGCGCGGCCTGATCCGCCGGCTCAATCAGCAACTGGGCGAAGGCACGCGCGTGGCGCTGTCGCGCGGCCCCGAACCGGCGCTGTACATCTCGCTGAGCTCGACGCTTGGCCAGGAAGACGGGTTTGCGCAGCGCGCATGGCTGGTGATCTCGCTCGAGCGCATCAGCCCGGGGGTGACGACGCCCCTGCTGGTGATCTGGCTGGGCGGCCTGGGGGTGATCCTGCTGATCGCCGCCGGTTTTTCGTGGCACATCACGCGGCCCATGACGTCGCTGGCAATGGCCGCCGACCAGCTTGCGGCCGGCAAGCCGCAGCGGGTCGAGCCCTCGGGACCGCACGAAACGCGGGTGCTGGGCGAACGTTTCAACGCCATGCTGGATGCGCTGGACGCATCGGATGCCGTGCGCCGCACGTTGCTGGCCGGGCTGCCGCACGACCTGAAAGGCCCGCTCTCGCGGATGCGCCTGCGGACCGAGATGGCCGATGACCCCACGCTGAAAGAAGGCCTGCGCAAGGACGCGCAGGACATGCAGCACATCGTGGATCAGTTCATCGGCTACGTGCGGGGCACCGATCCGGCGGCCTATCACTTCGATCCCATGGACCTGGGCGACTGGCTGAGCGAACGCATGCACGCCTGGAAAGGCACGGGCATGGCGGTCGAACTGGCCGCCGTCCCGACCCAGGAACTGCGCGTCAATGGCGACGCGGTCGCGCTGGCCCGCATGGTGGACAACCTGATCCAGAACGCGCTGCAGCATGGCGCGCCGCCGGTGGAGATCACGCTGACGCAGCGCGATACGTCGGCGGTCATCCAGGTGCGGGACCACGGCCCGGGCATTTCGCCCGACCGGCGCCAGGAAGCGCTGCAGCCCTTCGCCCGGCTCGATCCCGCCCGCAGCCGTACCGGCAACGTCGGCCTGGGGCTGGCGCTGGTGGACGCCATTGCGCGCGCCCACGGCGGCCGGATTGCCCTGGCGCAGGCCGAAGGCGGCGGCCTGCAGGTCGACGTGGAACTGCCGCTGATTGCCTGACCGGCCGCTGGCAGATGCTCATCTGTAGAAGAGCCGCCCGGCGGCTCGTGGCGCACCGCCTTGCCGCCGCGCCGTCATTTTTGCCACGCCCGGGCATGCACCCAAGGGTTAGCCCCCGTATTCATGGCAAAATTAGCCGAGGGACAAGCTCGTCCATACAAAAGTGACAATGACTGCATCTGCCAAACCCACTCCGGCTCCCGCCACGAATTTCCTGCGCAATATCATCGAGGCCGACCTGGCTGCCGGTCGCTATGCGGACAAGCGGTGGGCTGGCCACCCCGGCCCGGCCGCCGTGCAAGAAGGTGCGCCGGCCGACCCGGCGCGCATCCGCACGCGGTTCCCCCCCGAGCCCAACGGCTACCTGCACATTGGCCATGCCAAGAGCATCGCGCTGAACTTCGGCCTGGCGCGTGACTACGACGGCGTCTGCCACATGCGGCTGGACGATACGAATCCGGAAAAGGAAGAGCAGCGCTATGTCGACGGCATCGTCGATGCGGTCAAGTGGCTGGGCTATGACTGGAACGGTTTCGGCACCGAGCACTACTACCATGCCAGCGACTATTTCGACGTCATGTACCAGGCCGCCGAAGCCCTGATCGATGACGGCCTGGCCTATGTGGACCAGCAAAGCCCCGATGAAATGCGCGCGTCGCGCGGCACCCTGACCGAGCCCGGCGTGGACTCGATCTGGCGCGCCCGCCCGGCCGAAGAATCCCGCACCCTGCTGCGTGAAATGCGCGAAGGCAAACACCCCGACGGGTCGATGGCCCTGCGCGCCAAGATCGACATGGCGTCACCGAACATGAACATGCGCGACCCGGTGCTGTACCGGATCCGGCATGCCACGCACCATCGCACGGGCGACAAGTGGTGCATCTACCCGATGTATACCTTCGCGCATCCCATCGAAGACGCGCTGGAAGGCATCACGCACAGCATCTGTACCCTGGAATTCGAAGACCAGCGTCCGTTCTACGACTGGCTGCTCGACAACCTGGCCAGGCTGGGCCTGCTGCTGCGCCCCTTGCCGCGCCAGCACGAATTCGCGCGCCTGAAGCTGACCTACATCGTGACCAGCAAACGCAAGCTGCGCCAGCTGGTGGCCGACGGCCATGTCGATGGCTGGGATGACCCGCGCCTTCCGACCATCGTCGGCCTGCGCCGCCGCGGCTTCACGCCCGAGTCGATCCAGCTGCTGTGCGAACGCACGGGCGCATCGAAGTCGGATTCGTGGATCGACTACAGCCTGCTCGATCAGGCGCTGCGCGAAGACCTCGATCCGAAAACGGATCGCGCGGTGGCGGTGCTGCGTCCGGTCAAGCTGGTGATCACCAATTACCCGGAAGGTCAGACCGAAGTCTGCTCGGCGCCGCGCAACCCGCACGACCCCGACGCCGGCCGCCGCGAATTCCCGTTCTCGCGCGAGCTGTGGATCGAGGCCGACGACTTCGTCGAGACGCCGCCCAAGGGCTTTTTCCGCCTGTTCCCGGGCAATATGGTGCGCCTGAAGTACGGCTATGTCGTCAAGTGCACCGGCTGCACCAAGGACGCCGATGGCAACGTGATCGAAGTCCAGGCCGAATACCTGCCCGACACCCGCAGTGGCACGCCGGGCGCCGACAGCGTCAAGGTCAAGGGCACCATCACCTGGCTCAGCATCACCGCCGCCGTGTCGGCCGACATCCGCTTGTACGACCGGCTGTTCACCGATCCGCATCCCGATGCGGGCGGCAAGGACTTCATTGCCTGCCTGAATCCGAATTCGGTCGAAGTGATTCGCGGCTTCGTGGAGCCCGGCACCGACGCCACCCCCGGGAAAGCGTATCAGTTTGAACGCTACGGCTATTTCGTCGCAGACCGAGAGACCTCGACGCCTGACGCGCCGATCTTCAACCGCACGGCAACCCTGAAGGACTCCTGGGTTAAATAAGGAAACAGCTTCGCTTCCTGTCGGGCCACTCAGGTCCGTACCATGTGGTGACGGGGTGTCCGGAATGCGGCCGGCCCCCGTTCACAATCACACAGGCTCACAAGAGCCGTACGTCAGGGAGCACCATCATGAAGCTGCTATTGCCAATCGACGCGAGCCAGCACACGGCCGATGCGGTCGACTACCTGAAGCGCCTGCGCCCCGCGCTGGCCGGCACCCCCCAGGTACTGTGCCTGCACGTCACCTACGATCTGCCCGCCACCAATGAATTGACCGTGGCCGAACAGGCCCGCAAGGTCCTGCGCGAAGACGACATGGATTTCGGGCCGGAACGGATCGTTGCGGATCTCAACCAGGCGGGTTTCCAGGCGACCCTGCAGGTGGCCGAAGGCGATGCCGTCGAACAGATCATTCGCTACGGTGACCAGTCCGACCTCATCGTCATGGGCAGCCATGCCCGCGGCACGCTGACCCAGGCTGTGACGGGCTCGGTGTCGACCAAGGTCCTTGCCGAAGGCCGCACCCCGGTTCTGCTGGTCAAATAGACCGCGCGTCACAACCTCTCACCCCAACTGGACGGCGTCCCGGTAGAATCGAGTCTTTGCGCGCTCGCGCCCTACCGGCGCCCCCCATGGAAGCTTCCAGTCCCGTCCTCGATTTCAAGAGCACGACGCTCTATGCCGTTCGCGTGGTGCTCTACACCGCCGACACCGCCGCGATACTCGCAGCCCTCGATCAACGCATGGCCGACGCCGCCGGGTTCTTCGACGACGAACCCGTCGTGATCGACGCGTCCCGCCTGACCGATCCGGTCGACTGGGACCCCTTGCTGGCCGCGCTGCGCCGGCATCGCCTGCCCCCGATCGGCGTAATGGTGCCGGACGCCCTGGCTGACAGCGCGCGCGCTGCCGGACTGGCGCAGGTGTCCCTGCCGCCGCTGGCGGCCAAGCTGTCCAGCGAAGCCGGCGCCGCAGCGCCGTCCAGCGCCACCAAGATCGGTGGCGCCAGGACCGATGCCGCCAATGGCGATGCCGCGAACGCCGATGCGCCCGATGCCGCTGCCAGGGCCGACACCCTTCCCGCGCCGACCGCTCGCAAGGCGGTCGATGTGGTTGCCGATACCGGTGTTGCCGTCAGCGAACCGCCCGCCTCGGCAGGCATGGCCGTGGCCACGCTCATCATCGACAAACCGCTTCGTTCGGGCCAGAAAGTCTATGCCCGCCACGCCGACCTGATCGTGCTGGGCGTCGTGAGCCACGGCGCCGAAGTGATTGCGGATGGCAACATTCATGTGTATGGTCCGCTCCGTGGCAAGGCAATGGCCGGCGCGCGCGGCAACACGGACGCACGCATCTTCACGACCCAGTTCGACGCCGAGCTGATCGCCGTCGCCGGGGTATACCGCAGCATGACTGCCGCGCTGTCCCCCGACATCGAAAACAAACCTGCTACGGTACGTCTGACCGGCGACAAGCTGCTGGTCGACCCGCTAGACATCTAATTCAAAGGACCCACTCTCCATGGCACGTATTGTCGTCGTGACTTCAGGCAAAGGCGGCGTCGGTAAAACAACGACCAGCGCCAGTTTCTCTTCCGGTCTGGCCCTGCGCGGTCACAAGACCGCCGTGATCGACTTCGACGTGGGCCTGCGCAATCTCGACCTCATCATGGGCTGCGAGCGCCGTGTGGTGTACGACCTGATCAACGTGGTCCAGGGCGAAGCGACCCTGAACCAGGCACTGATTCGCGACAAGCAGCTCGAGAACCTGTACATCCTTCCGGCATCGCAGACCCGCGACAAAGACGCGCTGACGCAGGAAGGCGTGCAAAAGGTCATCGACGGCCTGCGCGAAATGGACTTCGAATACATCGTCTGCGACTCGCCCGCGGGTATCGAGGCCGGTGCGCTGATGGCCGCCTATTTCGCCGATGACGCCCTGGTGGTGACCAACCCGGAAGTATCGTCCGTGCGTGACTCGGACCGCATCCTGGGCATCCTGGCCGCCAAGTCGCAGCGCGCCATCAAGGGCGATACGCCGGTCAAGGAGTTCCTGCTACTGACCCGCTACAACGCCAAGCGCGTGTTCGATGGCGAAATGCTGTCGCTCAAGGACGTCGAAGACATCCTGCGCATCAAGCTGATCGGCGTGATTCCCGAATCCGAAAACGTGCTGCACGCGTCGAACCAGGGCCTGCCCGCCATCCACCTGAAAGGGACGGAAGTGTCGGAAGCGTATTCCGACGTGGTCGCGCGCTACCTGGGCGAAGACAAGCCGCTGCGTTTCGTCGATTACGAAAAGCCCGGCCTCTTCAAACGCCTGTTCGGGGGAAAATAAATGAAATCCTTCCTGTCGTTTTTCCTGGGGGAAAAAAAGCAGTCGGCGGGCGTCGCCAAGGAACGGCTGCAGATCATTCTTGCGCATGAGCGCTCGGACCGCGGCGCATCGGCCGACTACCTGCCGCAGCTGCAAAAGGAGCTGATCGCGGTCATCTCCAAGTACGTCAACATCAACCCCGACGACATCCGAGTCAATCTCGAGCGGCAGGACACGCTCGAGGTGCTCGAAGTCAAGATCGAGATGCCGTCGAAGTAAGGCCCCGCCGGGCCAGCCCACCCCCCGCGCGACGCTTGCAATGAGCGTTGCGCGGCCGGCCCGGCAGCACCACGCCGTCGTCTGCCCCGCCGTCCGCACCCCCTCCACCCTGCTGTTTCACTCCCCCCGACTGCCCTGAACCCCGCCTTGCCAAGGCAGGCCTGCGCGCGCCCGCCAACTTGACAGCAGTGCTCGCGGAACCCTAATATTGAGCACGTTCAAAATTAGAACACGATCAAAAATTTCAGGAAGTCGGACCATGAGAATCTGCCGCTACAACGAAGGCCGCCTGGGCCTGGTCGAAAACGATACCGTGTACGACGTGTCGTCCGTGCTGGAACAGTTGCCGACCCTGACCTGGCCGGTGGCCCCGGGCGATCTGCTGATCGAACACCTGTCGCGGCTGACCCCGGCGATCCTGGCCGCGCGTGAAGGCGCCAAGGGCATCCCGATTTCCGACGTCAAGCTGCTGAGCCCGGTCGCCACGCCCGCCAAGATCATTGCCGCGCCGCTGAACTACCACGCGCATGTGGACGAGTCGCTGGCCGACGCCGGCATCCACAACGGCGTGCATGTTGCGCACTATGAAGGCTTCAAGAGCCCGGTCGCCAAGTTCGGCGTGTTCCTGAAGAACGCGACGGGTATCGTCGGTGCGGGCGAAGGCGTGCAGATCCACTTTCCTGGCCGCCGCAACGACCACGAAGTCGAGCTGGCCGTCATCATCGGCAAGCAATGCAAGAACGTGTCCGAAGCCGACGCGATGTCGGTCGTGGCCGGCTATTCGATCGGCCTGGACATGACCGTTCGCGGCACCGAAGACCGCAGCTATCGCAAGTCGGCCGACACGTACAGCGTGCTCGGCCCCTACCTGGTGACCGCCGACGAAATCGCCGAACCGGGCCAGCTGGGCTTTTCGATCCACGTCAATGACGAGCCGCGCCAGAACGCCAACACGCGCGACCTCATCACCGGCATTCCTGAACTCATCGCGATGGCATCGAGCGTGTACACGCTGTACCCCGGCGACATCATCATGACCGGCACGCCTGAAGGCGTGGGCACGGTGCAGGCGGGCGACGTCATGCACGCCAGCATCGATCAAATCGGCAAGATGGACGTTGCCGTCCGGGGCTGACATGGACATGACCTCACCTGCAACCCCCGAGGCGATCCGCGCCGAGCGCGAGGCGTTCTATGCCCGCATCGGGCAGGACAACCTGGCGCCGCTGTGGGAACAGCTGCACAATCTGGTCACCAAGACGCCCACGTCAGCGTGCGTGCCCGCGCATTGGTCCTATGAGCAGGTCCGCGCCTACATCACGGAAGCGACCGACCTGATCACGGCGCAAGAGGCCGAGCGCCGCGTGCTGATCCTGGAAAACCCGGGCCTGCGCGGCAAGGCGGCGATCACGACGTCCTTGTATGCCGGGTTGCAGTGCATCCTGCCGGGTGAGGTCGCCCGTGCGCACCGCCATTCCCAATCGGCCCTGCGGCTGATCCTGGAAGGCGACGGCGCCTACACATCCGTCAATGGCGAGAAGACGATCATGCGGCGCGGCGACTTCGTCACCACGCCTTCATGGACCTTCCATGACCATGGCAACGACAGCGACAAGCCGATGGTCTGGCTGGACGGTCTGGACGTTCAACTGGTTGCGGCGCTTGACGCCAGCTTTGCCGAGTCGTCCGATGACGACCGCCAGGAACTGCAGCGCCCGGTCGGCGACAGCGTGCTGCGGTATGGCAACGGCATGGCGCCGGTCGACTGGACCCCCGCACCGAACAAGGCATCGCCGCTGTTCTGCTATCCGTATGCCCGCACGCGCGAGTCGCTGTTCGGCATGCAGGCCGGCGGCCCGCCCGATCCTTGCCTGGGCTACAAGCTGCGCTACATCGATCCGCTGACCGGCGGCGCGCCGATGCCGACCATGGGCGCCTACGCGCAACTGCTGCCGCGCGGCACGACCACCCTGCCCTACCAGTGTTCGTCGGGCACCGTGTTCGCCGTGCTGGAAGGCGATGTGGACGTGCAGGTGGGCGACAAGCGGTTTACCGCGGTGCCCAACGATGTCTTCGTGATCCCCAGCTGGGCCGCGCATACGTTCTCGGTCCGCGACGATGCGGTGCTGTTCAGCTTCTCGGACCGCCCGGTGCAGGAAGCCCTGGCGCTGTACCGCGAGAACCGCAGCGGCCGCGTCTGAGCGCGTCCGCCGCCCGCCCGAACGCCACGCATCAACGACATTCAATAAAGCAGAGACATGGCACAACACCCAGTCATCATTTCGGGCGCCGGCCCGGTCGGCCTCGTGGCCGCCCTTTCGCTTGCACAGAAAGGCATCGACGTCGTGCTGCTCGAAGGCGAGTCGCACATTCCTGAAGACCTGCGCGCAGGCACCTTCCATCCGCCTACCGTCGAGATGCTCGATACGCTGGGCATCGGCGAAACGCTGCGCAGCCGTGCGGTTCAGGTGCCCGAGTGGCAGATCCGCGATCGCAGGACGGGCCTGGTCGCCCAGTTCGACCTTGGCCTGATTGCCGACCTGACGCCCTACCCCTTCCGCCTGCATGTGGAGCAGCACAAGCTGTCGAACATTGCCTACCAGGCGCTGCAGCAGCACGCGAACGCCAAGGTGATGTATCGCCATCGCTGCACCGGCTACACGCAGGATGCCGACGGCGTGACCGTGACCTTCGACGGGCCGGACGGCGCGGGCGAAATCCGCGGCAGCTACCTGATCGGCGCAGACGGCGCCCGCAGCGTGGTCCGCAAGACGATGGGCACCGAGTTCGAAGGCTTTACGTGGCCGGAACGTTTCCTGGTGTTCGCGACGCCCTATGACCTGCGCCAGCAGGGTTATACCGGCAACGCCTATATCGCCGACCCCGACGAATGGACGGCCATCTTCATCCAGCCCCATGATGGCAATGGCATCTGGCGGATCGCGTTCCCGATCAAGGGTGACGCCGATGACGCCGAAGTGCTCCAGCCCGAGTCGGTGCAGGGCAAGATCAAGGGCTTTCTGTCGCCCGACATCGACTACGACATTCCGTACAAGAGCGTGTACCGCGTGCACCAGCGCGTGGCCAAGAACTTCCGCGACCAGCGGGTGTTCATTGCCGGCGACGCCGCGCACGTCAACAATCCCCTGGGCGGCATGGGCCTGAACAGCGGCATCCACGACGCCATCAACCTGGCCGACAAGATTGCGCAGGTGATGCAGAACGGCGCCGATGACGATGTGCTGACGCGCTACGAGCGGCAGCGCCGCACGGTCAACGTCGAGTACGTGCAGGCCATCACGATCCGCAACAAGCGTTTGCTGGAAGAGCGCGACCCGGAAGTGCGCAAGCAGCGCCTGGACGAAATGCGCGCCACGGCCAAGGACAAAGATGCCCATCGACAATTCCTCATCAATTCGTCGATGATTGCCAGCGTGCGCCGCGCGAACGAGATCGCGTAACCACGCGGGCAGCACAGCCGTATCGCCGCAACGGTACGAACCGTGGCGGCCCACCCGATCAAAAAAGCCGTATTCATAAAAGCACTGGAGACATGAGATGTCGCAAACGACTACCGGATTGGGCCGCCGCGAATTCATCGCGGCCATGGTTCTTGGCGGACTGAGCGTCAGCCGCGCCTTTGCCGCCGCCGACGCACTCGGCCTTGGCGACAAGATGGTGCAGGTGATCGTGCCGTTCACGCCGGGCACCACCCCCGACCTGGCCGCGCGCCTGTATTCGCAACGCCTGGCCGAAACCGCCGGCCAACCCTTCGTGGTCGAGAACCGGCCCGGCGCTTCGGGCATCATCGGCCTGAGTGCGGTCGCCAAGGCCCCTGCCGATGGGCACACCATCGCCTTCAGCACCAATACGGCGCTGACCCTGCCCTTCGTCTACAACGCGGTGCCGTTCGATGTGCTGGACAGCTTCCAGCCGATCGCCATGGTGGGCTACACGAACTTCGTGCTGTGCGTGCATCCGTCGCTGGAAGTCACGACCTTCGGGCAGTTTGTGGAATACGTGAAGAAGAACCCGGGCAAGGTCAATTACGGTTCGCCGGGCAAGGGCACCTTCCACCATCTGTGCATGGAAATGCTGGCGGCGCCGCTGAACCTGAACATGGTCCACGTACCCTACAAGGGCTCGGCCGGCGCCACGACCGACCTGCTGGCCGGCCACATCAAGGCCATGTTCCAGCCGGTGCATATCGCCGCGCCGTTCGTGCAGGAAAAGCGCACGGTCATTTTGGGTTCGACCCGCAAGGAACAGGACACCCAATACGCGAACATCCCGCCGCTGGCGAGCGTGGGCGCCACGGGCTATGACGCCGAGGCATGGTATTCGGTGGTCGGCCCCAAGGGCATGAAGCCGGATGTGGTGGCCAAGCTCAACGCCGAGATCAACCGCCTGTCGGACACCGACGTGGTCAAGTCCACGCTGGCCAAGCAGGGCGTCATTTCCAAGCGCGTGTCGCCGGCGGAACTGCAGGCGATCTCGAAGGCGGAATACACCAAGTGGCAGAAGGTCATCAAGGCGGCCGGCATCACGCCCGAGTGAAGACGGCAGTATGCTGACGATTGTTCAGCCATCGTCAAGGACTCGCCATGCATGACATCGACATCCGTCCCCACATCATCGACCGCGTGGTTGCGCGGCGGGGACGCCACCACCTGTTCGATCGTATCGACGCCAGAACCACGGCCCTGGTGGTGATCGACATGCAGCCCACCTTCGTGGCTGAGGGCGGCGCGGGCGAGGTGCCGATGTCACGCAGCATCGTGCCCAACATCAATGCGCTGGCGCAGGTGTTGCGGGACCGGGGCGGTGTCGTGGTGTGGGTCGTTCATGCCAACGCGCGGATCGGAGACAGCTCGGACTGGTCGGGCTTCTACGACCGCTTCGTGGCGCAGGACGTGCGCGCGCGCACAATCGAAATGAACGCGCCGCGGCCCACGGCGGATGCGCTGTGGCATGGCCTGGACGTGCATCCCGAAGACGTGCACATCGTCAAGAATCGCTACAGCGCGCTGGTCAGCGGATCGTCGGGACTGGAACGTAGCCTGCGCAGTCTTGGCATCACGAATCTCTTGATCGCAGGCACCAAGACCAATGTGTGCTGCGAGTCGACGGGCCGCGATGCCATGATGCTCGACTTCTTTCCGATCATGGTATCGGACTGCCTGGCCGCCCTGTCGGACGAAGAGCATCGCGCAACGTTGGAAACCTTCATCCAGCAATTCGGCGATGTGATGACGTCGGGTGAAGTGGCCGAACATCTGAAGTAAAAAAAAACAGCCCCGCCCATGTTTCCATGGACGGGGCTGTTTCGTTCAGTACCGAATTAACGGTTCTTGCCAACCTGGTCGCCGACCACGCCGCCAATCGCAGCGCCGCCAACCGTACCCAGAATGCCACCGCCGCTCACAGCCGCGCCAACCAGACCGCCGGCGCCTGCGCCAACTGCCGTGCTCTTCTGGCGACCCGACATACCGTCCCAGGTCGAGCAACCCACCGCCGAGATGGCCAGGGTCGCGCCGATGACGAGCTTCGCAATAATCGATGTATTCATGATGGACTCCTTATAAGCATTATGTTCGTTACCTGCCCGCGGCCCGAACGCTATTACCTTGTTAACCCACCGCATGGCTGTAGGTTGACAGATGTGCTGGGGGTCGTGTGTCAGCGTCATCGCTTAACCATGTCAGAATGTAACGTGACTTTGCAGCGGCGATAAGCTGTCGGCCGTTCAGCAAACTGCCATGATGCCGGGTGTACCCTGATCCCCTGGAGCCGGCAGGCCTGCTCATCAATACGACCTTGATGCGCCATCAACGCCAGGCCCTGCTGCGCCGTTACGCGCTGTTTCATGCTGATAGCGTCCTGACCACACTTTGTGCGGTTTCGGCGCGTGCCCGGAGGTTGTGCGTGCCGTCTACTGCTCTTTCCATGGCGTCCTGGTCCGTCAAGGATATTCCTTTTGCCGACATCGACCCGCGCACGGTCGAGAAGGACGACATTCTCTTTTATGTCCTGGCCAGCGCATCGATGGTCGAGAGCGGCTCGGACACCTACACCCGCAATCTGGTCGCCTACTACGGCGACAACGACGACTTGGCGCGCTGGCTTGCGCTGCAGTGGGAACCAGAAGAACTGCAGCATGGCAGTGCGCTGCGCGCCTATATCGAACATGTCTGGCCGGACTTCGACTGGGACACGGCCTATCGCACCTTCTTTGCCGACTATGCGCAGCGCTGCACGCTTGACGAGCTCGAGCCGACACAAGGGCTGGAACTGGCCGCGCGCTGCGTCGTCGAGATGGGCACGGCCAGCCTGTACCGCAGCCTGCAGGCCTATGCCAGCGAGCCGGTGCTGCGCACGCTGATGGACAACATCCGCAGCGACGAAGTGCGGCACTACAAATATTTATACCGCTACTTTTGCGACTACAACGCGCGCGAACGCAACGGACGCCGTGCCGTGTTCGGTGCCCTGCTGCGGCGCCTGATGGAGATCCGCAACGACGATGCGGACTGCGCGATCCGGCATGTGATGGCGGTGCGCGAACCGCAGGCCGATGCGGCACGGCTGGCCGACGTCAGCCGCCGCACGCGCCTTCTGATCCGGCGCAACCTGCCCGTGGACATGAGCGTGAAGATGCTGCTCAAGCCGCTGGACCTGCCGCCCCGCATGCAGGCCGGCATCGAATATCCGCTGAACCGGCTGACGCGGTACCTGTTCCTGCGTTAGGCGCACGCCGTCTTGCGCCTGACCTGTCTTGCGCCGGAATGTCAACGCAGGCGGCTCAACCAGCTGGACGGCTTGACCACCTCGCCCGACACCGGGTCCAGGTAGACCTTGACCTTGGCGCCATTGCGGTCATAGCCTTCGACTTCCCAGCAGCCGTCATCGGCTTCGACATCGCGCACGTCGTAGCCCAGCGCCTCGGCCTTGCTGATCGCCTGGTCGATCGGGATCCAGGTGTCGCGCGGATGGTAGGGGCATTTGTCGGCGGCGTGTGCGGCGGACAGGGTCAGGCCAAGGGCCGACACGGCAATCAGGACAGAAGGCAGCAGACGCATGGGAACTCCAGGAAGGGATCATTGAGACCGCAGCGTAGCAACGGCCGCCCGGATTACCCTGACTGGCGCTGTCAGCGTTCTATCAGTCTCGGTTTGTTAGGGTGACGGCATGTCATACCGACCCGCCCTTCTTATCTCGCTGCTGGCGCTGCTGCTGGCGGTCCTGCTTGCCGTGTGCGCGCCGCCGGCAGGCGCGCGGGACCGCGACAGGGACAGGGACCAGGACCGCGCGCGCAACGCGCTGCTGCAGGGCGAAATCCGGCCGCTGTCGGCCGTGCTCAGGACCGTGCGCGACAAGGTGCCCGGCGAGATCATCGAGATCGAGCTCGACCGGGAAGACACGGGGTGGGTCTATGAAGTCAAGGTCCTCACCTCCAACGGGCGGCGCAAGAAAGTCGACGTCGACGCCCATTCGCTCGATATCCTGAAGATAGATTGATATGCGCATTCTTGTCGTCGAAGACGAACCCCGCATTGCGGCCGATGTGCGCACCGGCCTTGAGCGCGCGCAGTATGCGGTCGACGTCTGCACCGATGGCGAAAGCGCATGGTTCCAGGCCGGCACCGAAGACTACGATGCGATCGTGCTCGACCTGGGCCTGCCCAAGATGGACGGCCTGTCGGTGCTCAAGCGACTTCGGGCGTCCGACGTCACGACGCCGGTGCTGATCCTGACCGCGCGCGACGGCTGGCGCGACAAGGTCGAAGGCATCGATGCCGGCGCCGACGATTACCTGGCCAAGCCTTTCCAGATGGAAGAACTGCTGGCGCGGCTGCGGGCGATCACCCGGCGCGCGGTCGGCCAGACCACGTCGCTGCTGACGGCCGGTCCGGTCGAAGTCGATACCCGCACCCGGCTGGTGACCGTGCACGGCAGCGCCCTGCCGCTGTCCGCGCTCGAATATCGATTGCTGTCCTACCTGCTGCACCACCGCGGCCGCATCGTCTCGCAAAGCGAGCTGATCGATCATCTGTATTCCGGTGATTCGGACCGGGACACCAATGCCATCGAAGCCCTGGTCGGCCGCCTGCGCCGCAAGCTGGACGTAGACCTGATCGAAACGCGGCGCGGGCATGGCTACCTCGTACCCGACCGGTTTCAATGAGTCCGCGGTCCCTGCGGTTCAGGCTGGTTGGCGCGGCGGCGCTGCTGATCGTGCTTGCGCTTGCACTGGGCGGCGTTGGCCTGACCGCCATCTTTGACGAGCAGGCAGAACGACGCGCCGCCACGGAACTGGATCTGCACGTGAAAACGCTGGCCGCGCAGGTCCGCGTGGATACGGCCGGTGCGCTGCAGGTCGACGTGCCACCGCAGGAACCGCGCTTCGAACGGCCTTATGGCGGGCTGTACTGGCAGATCGATGGGCCCGGCGGCAAGGGGCTCCGGTCCCGGTCCCTGTGGGACTTCGTGCTGCAGGACCCGCCCGGCAGCACCACCGCGCGCGACCTGGACATGCACGAGATTCCCGGACCGGAAACGGCCCAGTTGCTGGCGATCCAGCGCACGATCGTGGTCCCGCAGGGCGCCAGCGAACAGCGCCTGCAGATCACGGTTGCGGTCGACGAAGCGCTGTTGTCGGCCGAGCGCTGGTCCTTTCTTGGCCTGCTGCTGCCCTCGCTGCTTGCCCTGGCGGTCCTCCTGGTGCTGGCCATGGCCTTCTTCATTCACCTTGCGCTGCGCCCGTTGCGCGCCCTGCGCGCGGACCTGGGCGACATCCACGCCGGCCGGCGCCGCACGCTGTCGCGCGACGTGCCCGAAGAAGTGCAGCCTGTCGTTGACGACCTCAACCGCCTGATCGGTTTCCAGGACGCCGCCGTCGAACGCGCACGCACGCAATCGGCCGACCTGGCCCATGGCCTGAAGACGCCCCTGGCCGTGCTTGCCGCCATGGCGCGCACGGCCCGGGACGCAGGCGAGGCCGACCTGGCCACCGGCATCGACGAGCAGATCGACGCCATGCGCCGGCACGTCGACCGCGCCCTGGCCCGCGCACGGGCCGGCATGGCAGCCGCCCTGGGTCAGCAGGCGGCCGACGTGTCGGTGGTGTGCCGCAAGACCCTCCGCATGCTGAAGACCTTGCCCGATGCCGGCGCATTGACCTGGGTCAGCGACGTGCCGGAAGGCCTGCGTTTTGCCGGTGACGAAGGTGACCTGACCGAACTGCTTGCCAACCTGCTGGACAACGCGCGCAAGTGGGCGGCAAGCCAGGTGCGGCTGTCTGCGAGTGCTTCAGGGGATCGCGTGACGGTGGTGATCGAAGACGATGGCCCGGGCATGTCGGAAGCCGAGACGGCCCACATCGACCGGGGCCAGCGATGGGACGAGTCGACGCCGGGGACGGGTTTTGGCCTGGCGATTACGCGTGACCTGGTCGATGCGTATCACGGCCGGCTGCGGCTGGACCGCTCGGACCTGGGAGGCTTGCGCGTGACCTTGGATCTGCCGAGTCCACGCACCCCTGTAAAAAAATAGAGCCATGAAAAAAGCCAGCACATCGTGCTGGCTTTTTCGATCCCTGTGCCTGGCTTGCTGCCTTACTTCAGTGCCTTGTAACGCAGGCGCTTGGGCTTGGCCCCTTCTTCGCCCAGGCGCTTCTTCTTGTCGGCTTCGTATTCCTGGTAATTGCCGTCGAAGAAGGTGACTTGCGAGTCGCCTTCGAATGCCAGGATGTGCGTCGCGATCCGGTCCAGGAACCAGCGATCGTGGCTGATGACCATGACGCTGCCGGGGAATTCGAGCAAGGCGTCTTCCAGCGCGCGCAGGGTTTCGACGTCAAGGTCGTTGGACGGCTCATCCAGCAGCAGCAGGTTGCCGCCGGCCAGCAGCGTCTTGGCCAGGTGCAGGCGGCCGCGTTCACCGCCCGACAGGTTGCCGACAATCTTGTTCTGGTCGCCGCCCTTGAAGTTGAAGCGGCCCAGATAGGCGCGCGACGACATTTCGAAGCGGCCGACGGTCAGGATGTCGGCGCCGTCCGACACGGCGTCGAACACGGTCTTGCCGTCTTCCAGCGCATCGCGCATCTGTGCCACGTAGGCGGTCTTGACGGTCGAACCGGTCACGACTTCGCCCGAATCGGGCGTCTCCTGCCCGGCGATCATGCGGAACAGGGTCGACTTGCCGGCGCCGTTCGGGCCGATGATGCCGACGATGGCGCCCGGGGGCACCTTGAAGCTGAGGTTGTCGATCAGCAGACGATCGCCATAACCTTTGCTCACGTTGTTGAATTCGACCACTTCGTTGCCCAGGCGCTCGGCCACGGGAATGAAGATTTCCGAGGTCTCGTTGCGCTTCTGGTATTCGTGCGAGCTCAGTTCTTCAAAGCGCGCGATACGCGCCTTGGACTTGGCCTGGCGCGCCTTGGGGTTCTGGCGCACCCACTCCAGTTCTTTCTTGATGGTCTTCTGGCGTGCCGATTCGCTGGCCTCTTCGTTCTTCAGGCGCGCGTCCTTCTGCTCGAGCCACGAGCTGTAGTTGCCCTTCCACGGAATGCCGTGGCCGCGGTCCAGTTCCAGGATCCACTCGGCGGCGTTGTCGAGGAAGTAGCGATCGTGCGTCACGGCTACGACGGTGCCCGGAAACTTTTGCAGGAAGACTTCCAGCCAGTCGACGCTTTCGGCATCCAAGTGGTTGGTCGGCTCGTCCAGCAGCAGCATGTCGGGCTTGGACAGCAACAGGCGGCACAAGGCGACACGGCGCTTTTCACCGCCGGACAGGTTGCCGACGATGGCGTCCCAGGGCGCCAGGCGCAGTGCGTCGGCTGCGATTTCCAGCTGATGCTCGACGTCGCCGCCGCTGCTGCCGGTTGCGATGATGGCTTCGAGTTCGCCCTGCTCGGCGGCCAGCGCGTCGAAGTCGGCGTCAGGCTCGGCGTAGGCCGCGTAGACCTCGTCCAGGCGCTTCTTGGCCGCGAAGACCGAGCCCAGGCCCTCTTCCACGGCTTCGCGCACGGTGTATTCGGGATTGATCTGCGGTTCCTGCGGCAGGTAGCCGATGTTCAGGTTCGGCATCGGCACGGCTTCGCCTTCGATGTCCTTGTCGATCTGCGCCATGATCTTGAGGAGCGTCGACTTGCCGGAGCCGTTCAGGCCCAGCACGCCGATCTTGGCGCCGGGAAAGAAGGACAGAGAGATGTCACGCAGGATCTGCCGCTTGGGCGGCACGGTCTTGCCGACGCGGTGCATGGTGTAGACGTATTGGGCCATGGAGGGTGCTCGATAAAGGGACGATCAGGCGCGGGCGGGGGCGTGTCCCCTCTGCTGGCCGATCATTCCAGGGTGATGTTGGCTTGCTTGATGATGTCGCGGTTGTTGTCGTATTCGGTCCGGATCGCCTTGGCGAAGTCGGCCGGTGTGCCGCCGGTCGGCACATTGTCGCTGCTGACCAGCCGCTCGCGGATGTCAGGCATGGCCAGCACGTCATTGATGGCGGCGTTCAGTACCGTGACGATGGCGGGCGGCGTGCCCGCGGGCGCAAAGATGCCGAACACCGACATCAGGTTCGCTTTCGGATATCCCAGTTCGGCAAAGGTCGGCACGTTGGGCATGACGTCCACGCGCTGGGGCGCACCGACGGCCAGCGGCCGCAGTTTGCCAGCCTTGATGTGGCCGTTCAGCAGCGGGCCGAGATTGGTCGTCAGCACTTCGAACTGGCCCGCCAGCGCGTCATTCTGCTGCTGGCCACCGCCCTTGTAGGGAATGTGCGTGATGTCGACATTGGCCGCCCGCTTGAACTGTTCCAGCGTGATGTGGCCGACCGTGGCCAGGCCCGACGTGGCCCAGCGCAGGGCGCCCGGCTTGGCCTTGGCCTGCGCAACCAGATCATTCATGGCCTGACCGGTGAAGCCGGGCGTCCCGAGGAGCACCACCGGCGAAAACATGACGCTGGCGACCGGCGTGATGTCCTTGAACGGGTCGTAGGCGACCTTGCTGAGCAGGGGGTTCAGCGCGAGCGGGCTGATCGATGAAAAGCCGATCGTATAGCCGTCCGGCGCGGCTTTGGCAACGACATCCATGCCGATCGTGCCGCCCGCACCACCCTTGTTTTCGACGATGACAGGCTGACCCAGCCTGACCGCCAGCTTTTCGGCCATGGCACGGGCCACGATGTCGCTGACGCCGGCAGGCGGATAGGCCACGACGATGCGGACGGGCTTCTGGGGCCACGAGAGCGGGGTCATGGCAAACGCAGGCGAAGCGCCGACGGCACACACGGCAGAGGCGAGGAACAGGCAGAAACGCTTGAGTATCACGGCTTGGAAACTTGCGGGAGGGAAGCCGGACATTGTAAGGGATCGCCGCGCAGGCGCGACTGCGTGCGCTCGATCCGGCATCGCCATCGCTCACGGCATCAGGCCGGGTGCGCGCGGTCCAGTGACGGTTTGGCGGACCCGGCGTCGGTCGGGTGCACCCCGCTGACCGCCGTCGGCCCGCTGGACGCCGACGCCGCCACGCCTGCTGTGGGGTTGCCATCGCCACCGCCATCGCCTGCGCCTGTGCCTGCGGCGGCCGGCCCCGTTGCATCGATCCGTTGTTCCTGGTTCAGCAGACGGCTTCCGACCTTGCGGATCGGCGCCAGCTGGCGAGTGATCAGCGCCAGTTGCGTCTGCACCAGCCGGCGCGCGTCGTCGATGTGCTCCGGCAGCGTTTCGAGCTGCTCGGCCAGGCTTTCTTCTTCGGCATTGCGCACCATGATCGGCCGGCGATCGGCCAAGCCAATGGCGACTTCATCGAGCGCGGCGGCCACGCGTTCGGCCTGCTGCAGCATGGCCAGGTCACCCGGGGCATCGAGCACGGTATCGCCCCGGTGCGCACCCAGGCCCGACAGGTAGTTCAGCAGCGTGTGCGAGAGCACCAGGAAACGCAGGCCCGTGTCGGCATCCCGCCGGAAATGGCCGGGCTCGGCCAGGATGTTCGACATGGCCACCGAAAACGCTGCGTCCGCATTGTGCGCATTGCGGCGCGCGGTACGGTAGGCCAGGTCATCGAGCTTGCCAGTGCGGTATTGCGCCAGGATCGCACGCAGATACCTGGCGTTGTTGGCCACGGCGTTCGAGGCCAGCTTGTTCAACCGCCGCCCCTGCCAGTCGGGCAGGATCACGAACACCGCCAGCACGGCAATCATTCCGCCCACCAGCGTATCGACCATGCGCGGCAGGATCAGGTCATAGCCATTGCCCACCTGGTTGAAGCACATCAGCACCAGCAGGGTCATGGCCGCCGTCGCCACCATGTAGCGGCTGGCCCGGGTCGCAAAGAACACCACGCCCGCCACCACCGCGATCACCGCCTGCAGCGACGCCCCGGGCGCCAGCTTGAACAGCGCCCAGCCGATCACCAGCCCGATCAAGGTGCCGCCGATCCGCTGCGTGGTCCGCTTGCGGGTCGCGCCGTAACTCGGCGCCGATACGAACAGCGTCGTCAGCACGATCCAGTAGCCTTCGCTCGGATGCAGCAGATGCACCATGCCATAGCCCACCGCCAGTGCAATCGCCAGGCGCAGCGCGTGCCGGAACAAGGGCGCGGCCGGCGTCAATTGCAGCTTGACGCGGTCCAGCGCGTCCTTGAAGGACTTGGGTGAGCGGTCCAGCAAGGTGCTGTCATGCTCTTCGATCGTCGCCTGCTTGCCCGCGCCCGCCAGCCGGCGATTCAGTGCGCCCAGATTGCCCGACAGGGCCGACAGCGAGCGCAGCAGGCGGCTCCACTCCGGCTTGTTCTGCGCGCGCAGGTATTCCATGGACGCATCAAGGTCGTCCTTGGCCTGCTGCGCCTCGCTGTCGTTCACGAAGGGCTGGCGCATCTGGATGGCCAGCGCCAAGCGGCGGCACACCCGCCCTTGCGAGCGCAACAGGCGCTGGCAGCGGAACATGATGTCGCTGTGGAAGAACGTGTCAGCCAGTTCGTTGTAGGGGTAGTGCGACGACGATGCACGTTCGTGCACGTCCTGGGCGATGAAGTACAGCGCCAGATACCGGCTGTTCTTCTGCCCCGGCCGCGCCTGGCCGACGCGGCTGAAAATGCTTTCCTTCGCCACATTCAGCGCCGTCACGACCTTGCTGTTCAGTTGCGCAAGCTGCAGGCGCTGCGACTCGATATCGATGCCGCGCACCGGTTCGAACATGGCCGACTTCAGCTTCAGGTAGTCGCCCAAAGCGTGAAAGAGCACGGCCAGTTTCTGCTGCACGGGCTGGTGGGCGAACATCGCGCACCACAGCACCGACAACGCGCCGTACCAGGTCGCGCCGATCAGGAGCAGCGCCGGCTCACTCCAGAAGTGGTCGGAGGTGCCGTTGGCGTGCTCGACGCCAATGGTCGTGTAGATCGCCAGAATCAGGGTGGCGTAGGCGATCGCCCGATAACGCTCGCCGATCGCGCCCAGCATGGTCAGCCCGAATGCCGAGATCGACAACCCGATGACAAACAGCCACGGATAGGGGAACAGGGCCTTGACCGACAGCGCCGCCACCGCAAAACAGGCCAGCGTGACAATCTGCGCCCGCAGGCGGCCGCGCCAGCTGTCGTCGGTTTCCGACAATGCGCAGGCAATGATGCCCAGAAAGACCGGGATCAGCGCTTCCTGCCTGTCCAACCGCCAGCAGACGCCCATGACCGTCGCCAACGCGATGAACACGCGCAGGCTGTAGACGAAGGTGTCTTGCGCCCAAAGGCGCCGGAGAAAGTGGACGAAGGTCGGTGCGCGCATAGTGCCGTGAATGAGCCGTGCGCCGGGGAACCGGCGATGGAAGGTCTACTATCGCACGACCTAGGGAAAACACCTAGTGGTTGTTGCTGCAAGGATTCGCAGCTTGACACGGCAGCCGACGACCGACAACGGCGAGGCTTCGAATGACCAGGACAAAACCACGCCGGGGGGACACCCTTCAAATCCAAAAAACCTGAAAATCTGCCACATCTGCGTTATCGGGTGGGTCACATGGCAAAGGTGGCAAGAAATGGCGTTTTCAGATTTTGAAGGGTCCCCCGGCGCGCCTCGGAGCGAGATCTTGCACGTCGAACTGCCGGCCGCGACGTCACCGGAAGTGCAGCGCGCGGCGCAGATCGCCCTGAACAAGGCGGTGCGGATCCTTGGGCCGGCGCTACTGCAAGATGCCGATCGGCTGGCGGCTCTGATCGTTGGTCTTGCCACGCCCACATCGAACCTGGTCAAACAACGGGTCGAGCGGCGACGCGTGATCAGCACCCTGACGGTGGAAACCGAATGGATCAGTGCGCTGGAGCTGCAGGAAACCGTGGACGGTCACCCGCGCGTCGTTGCCGACTGGAAACGACGCGGCAGGATCTTCGGGGTAACGGGGCCGGATGGAAAGGATCTCTTCCCTGCCTACCAGTTCGATGGCGCAATGCGACCCTTGCCTGTCGTGGCGGATATCCTCAAGCGGTTTGGCCCGGTTTCCGATCCCTGGCCCCTGATCGCCTGGTTCCACACACCCAATATGTGGCTCGTCAGGCACGACGACAGAGACCGGCGCTACGTTGCACCGAAGAACTTCCTGCATGACGCGGGCGCGCTGCGGTTTGCACTGCAGTTGCGCGACCGCAAGGCGGAAGCGCTCGATATCAGACCGCCACCGGCGCCTTGATGTGCGGATGGAACTGGTAGTCCTGGATGTCAAAGTCTTCGTATTCGTACTCGAACAAGGACGCGGGTTTGCGCTTGATGACCAGTTTCGGGTACGGGTAGGGATCGCGCGCGAGTTGCAATTCGACTTGGTCGAAGTGGTTCGTGTACAGGTGGCAGTCGCCGCCCGTCCAGATGAAGTCACCGACTTCAAGGTCGCACTGTTGGGCCACCATGTGGGTCAACAGCGCGTAACTGGCGATGTTGAACGGGACCCCCAGGAAGATGTCGGCGCTGCGCTGGTACAGCTGGCAGGATAGTTTGCCGTCGGCCACGTAGAACTGGAAGAACGCGTGGCACGGGGGCAAGGCCATCTGCGGGATGTCGGCCACGTTCCAGGCCGAGACGATCAGGCGCCGCGAATCGGGGTTTTTCTTGATCTGCTCGACCACCTGGCTGATCTGGTCGATGTGTCCGCCAGCGGGCGTGGGCCAGCTGCGCCATTGCACGCCATAGACCGGGCCCAGATCGCCATCGGCACGCGCCCATTCGTTCCAGATCGATACGCCGCGCTCCTGGAGCCACGCCACGTTCGAGTCGCCGCGCAGGAACCACAGCAATTCAATGAAGATGCTTTTGGTGTGCAGCTTTTTGGTGGTGACCAGGGGGAAACCTTCGGCCAGATTGAACCGCATCTGGTGTCCGAAGACGGACCGGGTGCCGGTGCCGGTGCGATCCGTCTTGTGTACCCCGTGCTGGTACACGTGGCGCATGAAATCTTCGTATTGGCGCATGGGAGCAAGCTGTATAGAAATTCTGTACGCCCATTGTAGGCGGCATCGCCTTTTGCTACATGACGGCCGCCTGACAGGCCCATGAACGCCCTAGCCGGGCCTGCACGGCCTGTGCATCCCGGCGAAACGCGGATCAATCAGCCAATATGCTGGCGAAAGAATGCCAGCGTGCGTTCATACGCCTTGGCCGATGCGTCGGCGTCGTACGAGCCCCGCTCGCTGCAATTGAAGCCGTGGCCGGCCGAATACACGTGCACCGGGATGTCCGGGTGCCCGGCCTGGATCTTTTCCACCTCGGGCAGGGGAATCGAGTGGTCCTGGTCGCCAAAGTGCATCATGACGGGGATCCTGGGCTGCTCGCCGATCATGTTCTGGATTCCGCCGCCGTAGTACGGCACCGCGCAGGCAAAACCGTCCGCCTTGCACGCGGCAGCCCACGAAATCAGCCCGCCCCAGCAGTAGCCCACGATGCCGACCTTGCCCGCCTCGGCGGCGACCTTCAGCGCAGCGGCAACGTCCGTCAGGGCCTGGTCCAGCGACACTTTGCCCTTCAGTTCCACGCCGCGCTTCACGTCGTCGGGCGTGTAGCCCAGTTCAAGGCCCTTTTCGATCCGGTCGAACAAGGCCGGCGCGATGACCAGGTAGCCTTCGGACGCAAATTTGTCCGCCACGCTGCGGATGTGCCCGTTCACACCGAAGATTTCCTGCACCAGCACCAGCCCACCCCGCGGCGTGCCGGTCGGGTCAGCGCGGTAGGCGCTCAGTTGGTTGCCGTCGTCTGTAGTCAGCGAAATGATCTGTCCCATGATGTCCCTTTTGAGTGCTTGGTGAAACTACCGACGGCAACGATACCGCCAACTCCGGATGGACGCGACGCAGATTGTGAAACCTGAGGCGTCTATACTTTTCCAAGCAGTGCCCCCAGCGATCGTCAGGAGACCCCATGCGCAGAACAAGAAACGCCAAGATCGTCGCCACCGTCGGACCGGCCAGCAGCGACGCGGCCACCCTGGCCCGGCTCTTCCATGCCGGCGCCGACGTCTTCCGCCTGAATTTCAGCCACGGCACCCAGGCCGACCACCAGGCGCGCGTCGCCACGCTGCGCGCGCTCGAAGCCGAGGTCGGTCGCCCGATCGGCATCCTGATGGACCTGCAGGGCCCCAAGCTGCGTGTGGGCCGGTTCGCCGACGGCGCCGTCGTGCTGACCGAGGGTCAAAGCTTCCGGCTGGACCTGGACGCCGACCGGCCGGGCGATGCCACCCGCGCGCCCCTCCCCCACCCGGAAATCTTTGCCGCCCTGACTTCGGGCACCGACCTCCTGGTGGATGACGGCCGCATCCGGCTGCGCGTGCAGCAGCACGGTGCCGACTTTGCGGACACCGTCGTCATCAACGGCGGGCTGCTGTCCGACCGCAAGGGCGTGAATGTGCCGGGCGTCGTGCTGCCGCTGTCGGCCATGACCGCCAAGGACCATTCGGACCTGGCTTTTGGTCTGGAACTGGGCGTGGACTGGGTGGCCCTGTCGTTCGTGCAGCGCGCCGAAGACATTCGCGAGATCAAACAGATCGTGGGCGACCGTGCCCGCATCGTGGCCAAGCTGGAAAAGCCCGCGGCGATTGCCGAACTGGATTCCATCGTGGCCGAAACGGATGCGGTGATGGTGGCGCGCGGCGACCTGGGTGTCGAGATGCCCGCCGAGCAGGTGCCGGCGATCCAGAAACGCATCGTCCGGGCGTGCCGCCGGGTCGGCAAGCCGGTGATCGTGGCCACGCAGATGCTCGAGTCGATGGTGAGCGCGCCGGTGCCTACGCGTGCCGAAGCATCGGACGTGGCCACGGCCATTTATGACGGCGCCGATGCGGTGATGCTGTCGGCCGAGTCGGCATCGGGCAAGTTTCCGATCGAGGCCGTGACCATGATGAACAACATCATCGTGCAGACCGAAGCCGACCCGCATTACCGCGAGGTCATGGAAGCATCGCAAACGCCGCCGCCCGCGGACATTGCCAACGCGATCGGCCGGGCCGTGCGCGGCGTGGCCAGCCTGCTGCACGTGGCCACCACGATTGCATACACGCGGTCGGGCTATTCGGCACTGCGCATGTCGCGTGAGCGGGCCGAGGCGCCGATCATCGGCATGACGCCGAACCTGACCACGGCGCGTCTGCTGGCGCTGGTGTGGGGCGTGCATGCGGTGCAGACGCACGAAGTGGCGACGGTGGGCGAGATGACCGACTACGCGTGCGAGATCGCGCTGCGCGAAGGATTCGCCACGCAGGGGCAGACGGTGGTGATCTCGGCCGGGCTGCCGTTTGCGTCATCGGGCACGACGAATATCCTGCGCATTGCGACGGTGGGCGAAGCGGCGCGCTGAGCGGGGGCACAAAGCGCCGCGCCGGGGATGCCGCCGCAGGGATCTTGTCGCCAGCGTGCTAGATTCGCGCTTTGCCTTTACGCCCGGAACGCACCATGGCCACACCGTATTCGCTCATCGTCGCCTACTCACGCAACCGCGTGATCGGGCGCGACAATCAACTGCCGTGGCGTCTGCGCGGCGACCTCGCCCACTTCAAGCGCACGACGCTGGGCCAGCCTATCCTGATGGGCCGCAAGACCTGGGAATCACTGGGACGTCCGCTGCCTGGCCGCACCAACATCGTCATCACCCGCAACCCTGCCTATGTAGCCGACGGCGCGGTGGTGGTGAGCAGCCTGGCCGACGCCCTAGCAGCGTGCGGCGACGCGCCGCATGCGTTCGTGATCGGCGGCGCGCAGATCTATGGCGAGGCGCTGCCGGGCGCGACGCAGCTGATCGCCACGGAAGTGGACGTGGAGACCGAAGGCGACGCGTTCTTTCCGCCCCTGCCACAAGCTGACTGGGAAGAAGTGGCGCGCGAGGCGCAACCGGAAGAAGACGGCCTGCGTTATGACTTCGTGACGTATCGCCGGCTCACCTGAGCCGGCGCGTCGATCTGTCGCTGACGCATTAAAAAGGGAGACCCGCGGGTCTCCCTTGTCACATCAGGCAGGCGTCACACCAGGCAGGCGTCACACTAGGCAGGCGTCACCTCACGCCGCCCCGTGATCACTGCCCTGCCGGCTTCCACAGGTAGTCGAACGACTCTACGGGCGTTACCCAAACCACCCCGTCGCCTACGTGACGTGTCGTGCCGGCTTGAATGATCGCGGCGCGCAACGCATCCACGTGCTCGTCATCGGCCACGATCTCGACCCGCACCTTAGGCGAATAGTCCAGCAGCTCCTGCTTGTGGTTTGTCGGCGGGTTGCGCGTGGGCGAACTGCAGCCCTCGACCTTGGACACGGTCATACCCGGAAAGCCATGCACGTGGCGCAAGGCCTCGCGGACGTCAGCAAGCCGATTGGGGCGAATGATTGCCTTGATCTCTTTCATGAAAGCTCTCCTTAAGCCTCTTTGCCTTCTTCATCGAACCACTTGTACAGGGTCGGAAGCATGAGCAACGTCAACAATGTCGAGGTAATCAGACCGCCAATCACCACCACGGCCAGCGGACGCTGGACTTCCGATCCCGGTCCGGTAGCGAACAGGAAAGGAATCAGGCCCAACATGGCGACCGTGGCGGTCATCATGACCGGCCGGAATCGCATGGTCGCGCCTTGCAGCACCGACTCATCGAGCGACTTGCCCTCCATCCGCAGGCCGCGGATGTAGGACACCATCACCACCCCGTTCAACACGGCGATCCCCCACAGCGCGATGAACCCGACCGATGCGGGCACCGACAGGTATTCGCCCGTGACGAACAGGCCGAAGATCCCGCCGATCGATGCAAACGGCAGCACCGTGATGATCAGCGTGGCGTAGCGCACGGATTTGAACAGCAGGAACAGCAGGAAGAAGATCGCCGCGACCGTGATCGGTACGATGATCGTCATGTGGCCCAGCGCCCGTTCCATGTTCTGGAAGGTGCCGCCCCACTCCAGGTAGTAGCCGACAGGCAACTGCACCTGAGTCTGCACGGCCTGCTGCAGTTCGGCCACGAAGCCGCCCAGGTCGCGGTCAGCCACGTTGATCGCGACCACGATGCGGCGCTTGCCGCCTTCGCGGCTTATCTGCGCCGGACCGTCCAGCACCTCGATCTTGGCCAGGCTGTCCATTGGCACGCGCACGCCACGCGGCGTCGTCACCAGCAGGTCGCGGATGGCCGACACGTTGCCGCGGAAGGACTCGGGCAGACGCACCGCGGCGTTGAAGCGCCGCTCGCCTTCGAAGATCTCGGTCGCGTTCTTGCCCGCGATCGCGATTTCGATGACGTCATGCACGTCGGACACGTTCAGGCCGTAACGGGCGATGGCGCGCCGGTCGATTTCGATCGACAGGTATTGCTGCCCGCTGATCAACTCGACCCGCACATCGCGCGCGCCGCTGATGCTGTTCGCGACCTTGGCGATTTCGTTTGCCTTCGCGCGCAGGCGTCCAAGGTCTTCACCGAAGACCTTCACGGCCACGTCGGACCGGACGCCCGTCACCATTTCGTCCACCCGATCGGAAATCGGCTGGGCCATGACGACCTGCGCACTCGGGATCACCTTCAGCGCCTTCTGAATTTCGGCGGCGATGGTGTCCTGCGTCCATCCGTCGGGCCATTCATCGCGCGGCTTCAGGCTGACGACCGGGGTCGACTCGTTCTGCGATTGAGGATCAGCCGGGCTTTCGCCACGACCCACGCCCGACACCGCCGACTTGACGCCGGGCACCTGCATGATCAGCTTCATGGCCTGCATTTCCAGCTTGATCGACTCTTCAAGCGAGATATTCGGCACGCGGTTGATCGACGGCACGATCGACCCTTCCTTCATTTCGGGAATGAAGGCCGTGCCCAGCATTGGCACCAGCGCCAGCGAGCTCAGGAACAGCAGGACGGCCAGCACCACCGTTTTCTTGGCGTTCCGGACAGCCCAGGCCAACAGACGCAGGTAGGGCTTTTTCATCATCGCGATGACGCGCGTATCGTGCTCGGCGCCGCCCTTCAACACGTAGGAGGAGACCACCGGCGCCAGCGTCATGGACAACACCACCGAGATGCCCAGCGCGATGGCGATGGTGTAAGCCAGCGGCGCAAACATCTTGCCTTCCATGCCCTGCAGGGTCATCAGCGGCAGGAACACCAGGATGATGACGCAGATACCGAACACGACCGGGGTCGCGACTTCGGTCACCGAACGCAGAATGACGCGGATCTTGCTGTCCCCCGGTTCCCGCGGGCGCCCCAGGTGGCCGAAGGCGTTCTCGACCACCACGGCCGGCCCGTCCACCATCAGACCAATCGCAACGGCAAGCCCCCCCAACGACATCAGGTTGGCCGAGATCCCGAACTGGTTCATGGCAAAGAAGGTCAGCAGTGGCGTCAGGATGAGCGTCGTAATCACGATGACGGACGATCGCAGATCCCCAAGGAACAGGAAGAGCACGACCACGACCAATGCGATCCCTTCGAGCAACACCTTGGTCACGGTCCAGAGCGCGGCGTCGACCAGTTCGCTTCGATCGTAGTAGGACACGATCTGCAGCCCGTCGGGCAGCATGCCCTGGCTGTTGATCTCGGCCACCCGCGCCTTGACCCGGGACACCACTTCCTTGGCATTGCCGCCACGCATCATCATTACGATGCCACCGACCGCCTCGGTCACGCCGTTCTTGACGACTGCGCCGTAGCGGACTTCGTGACCAATCGTGATTTCGGCCACGTCGCGCATGTAGACAGGCGTGCCATTCGATTCGGTCAGCACGATGTTGCCGATGTCTTCAAGCGTTTCGATCAGGCCGACGCCGCGGATCAGATACTGCTCGGCAAAGCGCGGCAGAATGCCTCCGCCCGAGTTGGCGTTGTTGCGCGCCAGGGCCTCATAAACCTGCGAGATCGAGATGCCGTAGTGATTCATCCGGTCCGGATTCATCAGGGCCTGGTACTGCTTGACGTAACCGCCTTGCGAGTTGATTTCCGCTACCTGCGGAATGGAACGCAGCAGCGGACGCACGACCCAGTCCTGCGCGATGCGCCGCCTGGTCAATTCTTCGACCGACAACTCCTTGTCGCCGTCGTCGGGCTTGTCGAGCGTGTATTGGAAGACCTCCCCCAGGCCGGTCGAGACCGGACCGAGCACCGGCGTCACGCCCGTGGGCATGCGCGAAGCGACCTCGATCAGCCGTTCCATGACCAGTTGCCGCGCGAAATACACGTCGGTCGCGTCGGTGAACACCAGAGTGATCAGCGACAGGCCCGGCTTGTTCAGCGAACGCATTTCCTCGATGCCGGGCAGCCCGGTCATCGCGATCTCGACGGGCACGGTCACGAAGCGCTCGACTTCTTCGGGCGATCGCCCAGGCGCCTCAGTCGCGATCTGGACCTGCACGTTGGTCACGTCGGGGTAGGCATCGATGGACAGCTTGCGCGTCGCATCGAGGCCGACCGCCAACGCGATCACCGCGAGGACGATCACGATCAACCGCTGTTGCAGGGCAACGCGGATTATCTTTTCTAGCATGCGACTACTCCTGGGCGATGCCGGTGCGTTGGCTATTCAGATGGAACGCGCCCTCGACGACGACTTTGTCGCCTTCCCGCACACCGGCCTGCACCACGCGAGTGCCGTTGTAGCTCTGACCCAGGGTGACTTCGGTTGCACGGTAGGTGCCAGGCTTGGTTTCGACGTACACCATGTCCTTGTCGTCCGAACGGACCACTGCCGAATTGGCCACGACCACCTTGTCGCTGGGCCGGCTGGCGATCAGCATGCTGGCCAGCATGGCCGGCTTCAGACGCCCTTCCGGGTTTTCAAGCGAGGTGCGCACCAGCACCGTCCGGGTCGTCGGGTTGACGATCTGGCCGACATAGATCAGCTTGCCGGTGAACTTGGTGTTGCCCAGCGCAGGCACTTCGATCTCGGTCGTCTGACCTTGCGCAACCAGGTCGGCCTGCGCTTCGGGCACTTCGGCCACGGCCCACACCCGCGACAGGTCGGCCACGGTGAACAGGGCCTGCGCCGGTTGCACCACCTGGCCGATCGACACGTTCAGTTCGACCACCGAGCCGCGCATGGTCGACACCACTGGCGAGAACGAGCTGATCTGCCCGTCGGTGCCCAGGCGGTTGATGACCGCATCGGACACCCCCAGCACGTTCAGCTGGTCGCGCGCAGCACGCCGCTCGGCGGCGGCCACGCTGTATTCATTTTCCCGCTTTTGCAGTTCGCCGCGGCCGATCACGTCGGCGGCAAACAGCTGTCGGGCGCGTTCACGGTTGTTGGCCTGCAATTCGTTTTGCGCCTGGGCCTTCAGGTAGGCCAGTTGCGCGGTGCCCAGTTCGCTGCTGTGCAGACGGGCAAGGACATCGCCTGCCTTGACCGCCTGGCCCAGCTCCGCCTTGATTTCGGTGACTCGGCCAGTCACGGTAGCGCCAATGCGCGCGACACGTTCGATGTCGAAGTCGATCCGGCCGCTGACACGCAGCATTTCGCCAAAGGGCTGCTTGGTGATCGTCGCGAGCTTGATCCGCGACGCCATGGCCTCATCGGCCGTCACAATCGCAGGGTCGGCGGCCGGCGCGGCCGGCGCAGCGGTTTCCGGCGCCTTGTCGCCGCATGCGCTCAACAGGATCGCCAGGGCGACCAGGGACGCGGAGAGGGAAAGGGAGTGCTTCATCATGGTTGACCTGAATCGGAAGTGGGGGCGAGCAGACGCTCGATGTCAATGGCGGCCAGCTGCAGATCGAAACGCGCGGCGATGAGGTCGGTGCGCGCGACACGCAGCACGCGCTGGGCGTCGATGTATTCCAGGATGCCGCGTTCGCCAAAGCGGTAGGCGGCTTCCGACACCCGCAGCGAGGCCTCGGCCTGACGCACGATGCCCGATTCCAGCGCTTCCACCTGGGCGGCGGCGATCTGGAACTGCTGATACGCGGCTTCCAGTTCCTGGCTCAGGGCGAACTCGCGCCCTTCGACCATCGTGCGCACCTGGATCAGGCGCGCGGCGGCTTCGGCGATCGGACCCTGGCGGCGGTCCCACAGCGGCACGCTGACCACCAGGCCCACCCGGGTGTTCTGCACATCGGGTTCACGCTCGGTCGACGCGCGGATGGCGAACGTGGGCCGGTTCAGCGCGCGTTCGTAGTCCACGGCCACGTTGGCGCGTTCCAGTTCCAGGCGCAGCTGACGCAGTTCGGGGTTGATCGACAACATCGACGCCCGCAGGTCCTCAAGTGGCGGAATCTGCGGTGCGCGCAGTCCCAGCCCGCCTTCGACCGCAAAGCTGAGCGGCAGCCCGCCCCCGACCTGCTGGCGCAGGAAGGACTTGGCCCGGTTCACCCTCAGCAAGGCGCTCTGGCTGTTCTTCTGGGCATTGAGCAGTTCGGTCTCGGCGCGGATCGATTCGCCGCGCGGCGCATCGCCCACGTCCACCCGCACCTGCACGCGATCGTAGATCTGCTGCATCAGCGCCAGGTCTTCTTCGGCGGCGCGGAATTCGGCTTCGCGCCGCAGCGTTTCGTAGTACGCCTGCTTGACCGACGCGACCAGGTTGGTCAGGAAGACGTTGCGGCCGGCCAGGGTGGCATCCAGGGTGCGTTCGGCAATCTGCGTGCGCAGCAGGCGCTGGCTGGGCAGGTCGATCCGCTGGGTGACCGACAGGGTGTTGAGCGAACCCGCGGCGCCGCCTGTCTGGCGCGCCGACGCGCGGCCGGTCTGGTAGTCGATTTCCGGATTGGGATAGGCGCCCGCGGTGGTGATGCCGGCACGGGCGGCATCGACGCCGGCGGCGGTCGAGCGGACGCCGGCGTTGGACGTCAGGGCAATGCTGACGAGTTGTTCGAGCGTATAGGGCTGGGCCGCCATCGCCTGGGGCGTGGCGAAACCCAGCCACACCGCAAATGCTAGGGTGATCGGTTTCATTGATATCAACAAGGGACGAACAGGCACGGCGACAGAAGTCGCGCGCAAAAGCAGGGGCGGCGTGACGCCGGCCCGACTAAGGAAGCGGAATTACAGCGTCGCCATTGGCGGCCGATAGGTGCGGAACACCGGGGCCGGCAACGGGAGAGAGGGGCGAGCCGGCGCAATGACGCGGCTGCTGACGATGGTATGGATCACGCCCTGGATGGGCAGGTCAAATTCGTGCGGGTCGACCGGACCGGCGCTGGCCGACGACGTGTCGGTCGACATGCGGCAGGCCAAGCGATCCATGTTCACGTCGCGAAGATCGAGCGCCGACAACTGGTCGACGATATGCGGCGTGTCGTCGTCAAAGAATTCCCAGTCGTCGAACTGGGCGGCCATCAACGCCATGGCAGTCAGGTCGATGGCGGACGTGGCGGCGAGGTCGCTGAGACCAAACGGAGGCTGAGTCATGCCGCCGGTTGCGAAGGCCACCGACGTGGGCGAAAAGGTGACGACCGACTCGTGTGCGTTCCGGCAATCCACGGCAGACGCCCACGCCAGATGCAGCGGCATGAGTACCAGTGTGAATATGATGAGAACGAATCGCATTGCAGCATTTTAACGGCTGAACGGCGATTTGCAATCCGGGCCTGTTACAAACCCTGATGGACCCGCGCTGTCGTTAGGCCAACGGGGGTTGGCTCATCGGATGCCGGCGCTTTCTTCGTAGCCTGCCGCGTCGAGCCACCCTGCGCTGTCGTCAGGGTTTTCCGCTCGCATCTTGAAGATCCAGGTTTCGTACGGCGACTCATTCAACAGCCCGGGGTTGTCGGACAGCGCATCGTTGAACGCGATGACAACTCCGGTTACCGGCGCGTGGATGTCCGACGCCGTCTTGACGGATTCGACGACACCGGCCGGGTCACCGGCGGCCAGGCGGGCGCCCACCTTCACATCCCCCACGAACACCAGATCGCCCAGGCGGTCTTGCGCGGTGTCGGTGATCCCGACCACGATCACATCGTCTTCGGTGCGGATCCATTCATGCGTGACGGCATAGTGGCGGTCGGAGGGCGTGGGCATCATTGGTCCTTGCAAGGGAGGTCGGAAGTTCGTATTCGGTATGTACCGATTCGGGGTCACAGCGGGGGCGGCGCAGGCGCAATGGCGTGGCCGCGCCTGACGAATGGTAGCGCGCAAACGCGCGCATTGCGCCAGACGCCGCCCATCTCTACCTGCGCCCAGGTGCCTTCGGGCACGCGGTCCGGCAACCTTGCCAGGGCGATCGGCACGCCCAGCGTTGGCGACCGGGCCAGGCTGGTGACACGCCCTTCGGCCGGTTCCCCGGCAATCAGAACGGCAGGCAGCCGAACCCTGGGGGGCGCCTGCGGCGGCGGCAGGTCGGCGTCGGCCTGCTCATCCGCATCGGCATCGGTCACGATCAGCCCGGCCAGCCGACAGGACGCGGGCCGGGCCTCGAGCGCGCGCCGTCCGATGAAGTCACGCGCCGCGTCGTGCCGGCACACGGTGTCGCCCAGGCTCGACTCGTACGGTGACGCGTCGGCGTCGGTGTCCAGCCCGTACCGCACCAGACCGGCCTCGATCCGCAGGCTGTCGCGCGCCGCCAGGCCACAGGGCCGCACGCCCAGCGCGACCAGGTCGCGCCAGAGTTCGATGACCGCATCGATCGGCCCGAAACACTCGTAGCCGCCCTCTCCGGTGTAGCCGGTATGCGCGACCATCAGATTGCCAAATTCCACGAAAGTGCGGCGCGCCAGCGGCTCCGCCAGGGGCCGACTGCCCGCGCGCGCCGCCCAGAAACGTTCGGCAGCGTGGGGGCCCTGCAGCGCCAGCATGGCCAGGTCGCGGCGCGGCTGGATCGCCAGCCGCCAGCCGCCCGTCTGGTGGACATGGTCCATCCAGGCCACGGCGGCGTCGGCGCACCCGGCGTTCAGGACCAGCCGCCAGGCATCGGCGCCCAGGCGGTACACCATGGGATGGTCGATGATGCCGCCCTGGTCCGACAGCAGACAAGACAGCAGCGCCCCGCCCGCGCCAGGCACGCCATCGACATCGTTGGCGAGGACATACCGCAGATAGGTCCGCGCGTCGCGCCCCTGCACGTCCACCGCCAGCAGGTGCGAGATGTCGAACATGCCGGCCGTGTGCCGCACGGCCTGATGCTCGTCGATGTCGGGACCGTAGGACCACGGCAGGCTCCAGCCTTCATGCTCGACCATCCGGGCGCCCAGCGCCCGATGTTCGCTGGCCAGGGGAGAACGGCGGGGCAGCAGGCTCATGGCGGCATCCCTCATCCCGGTAGGCGCGGCATTACCGCACGTTGCGATCCAGCCAGCCCACCAGCCACCCGGCCAGTTCCAGGCTGTTCCGGTCCTGCATCAGCATGTGCGAGTTGCCCTTGATGCCGAGGTCCGGCAAGGAAATCATCTCGGCCTTGCCGCCCACCTTGTTGACCGCCTCGATGAACTCGCGGCACGCCTTGAAGCGTGGCGCCCAGCGCGGCGACAGGTCGACATAATCTCCCCACAGCACCAGGATGGGCAGGCCGGCGTACGGCTTCAGGTCACCATTGGCTGCGGGGCAGGTGCCCGGCTCGATCGACACGATGCCCGCAATGCCGTCACGGTCCAGCGCCGCGGTCTGGAAAGGGTAGATCCCGGACTGCGAATGGCTGACCAGCACCGTATTCTTGACCCGCCTGGCCAGCTCAGACAGCGCCGGCACGGTCGGATTGGGGGTCGGCAGGGTGTTGATCCAGTCCGGCACCATCTGCTTCCAGAACTCGTTCTGGGCCTCGAGCGGGAAGCGCAGGCCCGGGAACACCTGCGGATAGGTCGCGCCGAACCGGAACACCATCCACGCATCGGCATGACCGACCGAGTAGACCGTGGGCAGGGTGGATACCGGCGCCTTGCCCATCTTCACCGCATTGATGGCGGCCGGCGTGGCTGCCGATCGTCCGCGCGCGGCCTGGTCGACCACGTAGGTTGGAAAGCCGCTGCGCACGAAGTACTCGTCCCAGCCCATCCGCCCGTCCGGCGTGCTTTCCCAGGTCTTGCCGGTCAGGCAGCAGCCGTGCACCAGCGCCAGCGACAAGGGACGCGGGTTGACCGGCACCTGGTAGCGGACATACATCTGCTCGACCGTGATCGTGCCGGAGGGCGCGTAGGCAGGCAGGGTCGACAGCGTGTCGGACGTGACTTCCCTGCCACCCAGGAAGAAGCTGCCCTGGCGGGCCAGGGTCAACGGCGCGTCCGGCGACAGGCTGTTCTGGCCGGAAGTCATGCCGGGCGCGCAGGCCTGCAGGCCGCCAACCACCGCGGCGCCCGCGAGCCAGCGCGCCAGCGTGGACAGGGCCGGGCGGCCGGGCAAGGCATGGGCATGACGACGAAAACGGGAATGGGAACTGGACGGGGTGGTCCGGGTGGGCAAGGTCATTGTGTCTCCTGCGATGCGCCCCGGCGTCGTTGCGGCGGGGATCGTGGGGTCAGTCTATCGGCGCACCGCCGCGGCGACAAGCCCGCGCCACCCACCGGGCGGGATGCGCCCTGTGGCACACTGCACCCTCTTTCCGGGAGTCCGAGTTGAGCTGGTTGAAGAATGTGCCCTACGAATGGGCGGTGGGGCTGCGCTACACGCGGGCAGGCCGGCGCAGCGGCCGGGATTCCTTCATCTCGTTCATTGCGTTGACCTCGATGTTGGGCATCGCCCTGGGCGTGGCCGCGCTGATCACCGTGCTGTCGGTCATGAACGGTTTCCAGACCGTCGTGCGCGATCGCATGCTGGCCGTTGTGGCACACATCGAAATCGTCGACCGGGCTGGCGTGTCGCCCAACTGGCAGGAACTGGCCCGCTTTGCCGAGCGCAATCCCGAAGTCCGCGGCGCGGCGCCCTTCCTGGACGGCCAGGTGCTGCTGACCCGCGGCACCACCCTGCGCGGCGTAGTGATGCGCGGCATCCTGCCTTCCGAAGAACCCAAGGTCACCGACATCGTGAACACCCTCAAGCAGGGCACGCTGGACGTGCTCCAGCCTGGTCAATTCAATGTGATCCTGGGGTCGGAACTGGCGTCGGCCCTGTCGGTGAAGGTGGGCGATTCCGTCACCATGATGGCGACCGACGGACAGTCGCTGCAGTCACGCGCCCTGCCCCAGCTTACGCAGCTGAACGTGGCGGGCGTCTTCAGCGCCGGGCATTTCGAATTCGATTCGTCTTTGGCCTACATCCATATCCAGGATGCCCAGACCCTGTTTCACCAGCCCGCCCCCAGCGGCGTGCGGCTGCGGATCCGCGACGTGCTGCAGGCGCCCGAGGTGGCCCGGCAACTGGCGGCCGACCTGCCGCCCAGCATCTACCTGCGCAACTGGACCCAGCAGAACGCCACGTGGTTCGCGGCCGTCAAGACGCAGAAACGCATGATGTTCCTGATCCTTGCGCTGATCATCGCGGTGGCGGCGTTCAATCTGGTATCCACCCTGGTCATGACCGTAAAAGACAAGCAGGCCGACATCGCGATCTTGCGCACGCTGGGCGCAACGCCCGGATCGATCATGAAGATCTTCGTGATCCAGGGCGCGGTGGTCGGGCTGGTCGGGACCGTGTCGGGCGTGCTGCTCGGCACCCTGCTCGCGCTGAACATCCATACGGTCATCCCGTTCATCGAACGACTGCTGAACGTGCAGTTCCTGAACCAGAGCATCTACCTGATCACCGAACTGCCGTCTGAACTGCGGTGGCATGACGTCGGCCTGATCGGCGGGTTTGCGGTCTTGCTGGCGTTTGTCGCGACGCTATATCCCAGCTGGAGCGCGGCGCGTGTGCGGCCGGCGCAGGCACTGCGGGAATCCTAGATATCGGGTCTGCACCGACCCCAAGCGTCGAGAATCCTTTCATGCCTGACACCCCGCCTTCGCGCACGCCCCGCGCCGCCATCGATCCGGCCACCACCGCGTTCATCCTGTTCCTGGGCGCGCTGGCGGCCCTGCCTCCGCTGTCCATCGACATGGGCCTGCCGGGTCTGGGCCAGGTCCAGGACAGCCTGAAGGCCACCGCCAACCAGGCCACCATGACGCTCAGCCTGTTCCTGCTGGGATTTGCCATGGCGCCGCTGGTGCTTGGACCGATGGCCGACCGGTTCGGCCGCCGGCCCATCCTGCTGTGGGGCCTGGCGGTCTTTACGGTGGCCGGCCTGGGCTGCGCCATGGCGCCTTCCATCGGTTCCTTGCTGGCCTTTCGGGTGCTGCAAGGCATCGGCGCGGGGGCCGGCGCCATGCTGCCGGTGGTGATCGTGCGCGACCTGTTCAGCGGCGCGCAGGCGCGCGCTCGCATGTCTTATGTCAGCCTGGTGCTCGGCATCGGCCCCATCATTGCCCCGGCGCTCGGCGCGGGCATCATGGCCCTGAGCGGCTGGCGCGAGATCTACGGCGCGCTGAGCCTGGCCGGCGCCATCATTTTCGGGGTGGCTTTCTGGTCGTTCGGCGAAAGCGCCAGGCCCGGCCAGCGCAGCAGCCTGCGCCCGCGCGACATCCTGCGCAACTACCGCAACGTGCTCAGCCACCGCATCTTTCTGGGTTTTGCGCTGGTGAACGGACTGACCTTTGCGGCCATGTTCGCCTACATCTCGGGTTCGCCGCTGGTGCTGATGGCCAATATGGGCCTGTCGACCGGGGCCTACAGCCTGATCTTTGCGATCACGGCGGGCGCGATGGTGGTGGGCTCGTCCGTGAACGGCTGGGCAGCCACGCGCGAGATGAGTCCGAAGATGCTGTTTCGCACCGCCATGGCGCTGCTGGTGCTGTCCCCCCTGGTCCTGGTGGTGCTGACGCTGACCGGTGACCTGACCGTGCCGGCCCTGGTGCCCTTGATCGCGGTCACGACCTTTTCGCTGGGCATCGTCATGCCCAATTCCACGCACGGCGCGTTGCAGCCCATGGGCCGCACGGCCGGGGTCGCGTCGGCGGTGCTGCGTGCGATCCAGATGGCTTGCGGCGCGGCCGCCAGCGGCCTGGTGGCCGCCTTGTATGACGGCAAAAGCGCGATCGCCATGACCGGCACGATGCTGCTGTGCGCCGCCGCTGCGGCGATCGTATATCTGTGGATGTTGAAGCCGGCGCTGGCCAAGGCAACGCCGGCGTAAACGCAACCCGCCGCCCGGCGTCTAGCGCCGCACTGACGCCCGATACGCTGCCGACAGCGGGTGGATTTTCTGGATCGGCGCCTTGGCGACGGCCGTGGCCGCAATCCGGCGCACCTCTGCCATCAGGGCACGGGCGTCCCAGTCCACCGGCCAGCCCTGCCACAGGCGCAGGGCGCCGTTGACGAACACGGCGTCGATCTGGTCCCGGTTGGCCAGGCGCACCAGTTCCCAGCTCATGTCCCACGACGGCAGCATTTCCGGCACGTCCATGTCGACCAGCAGGAAGTCCGCCGCCAGGCCTTGAGCGATCCGCCCGGTGCGGTGGCCCAATCCGGCGACATCGGCCCCGCCTGCCGTCGCCTGCTCCAGCCACAGCGCTCCGCCGCCCGCCGACGAATCGCCGCGCATCAGGCCGAACGCCAGCCGTTGATTCGTCTCCGCAGCGTCCATCAGGCGGAAGCCGTCACTGCGCGTGCCGTCGGTGCCCAGGCCGACCCGGATGCCCATCGCAGACATCGTGACCGCATCGGCCACCGCGTTGCCCTTCCAGACGCTGGCGACCGGGTTGTAGCTGACGGCGGTGTCGGTCTCCTTGAGCAGGCGCATTTCGTAGGGCGTGACCAGCGTGGCATGCGCAACCAAGGTGTGCGGCCCGAGTGCCCCGACGCTGTCCAGGTGCTCCAGCGGCCGCAACCCGCGCGCCACCAGCGACCGTTCGACCGACGCCAGATGCTCGTTCACGTGCGTCTGGAACACCACGCCGCGCTCGGCGCTCAAGCGGGCGACGTCCGTCAATTGCGCATCGCTGGCGGCTTCGGGGGTCGAGATCGCCAGCGACGGGTGCACCAGTGCGTCGTCCGACCAGACATCGATATGCCGCTCGGCCGCCTGCAGCAAGGCATCGCGCTGCGCCTCGGCGCCCGCGTCATTGCAGATCAGCCCCAGTACGCACCGCACACCCACGTCTTTCGCGGCACGGGCCACCGCTTCCAGCCCCAGCTGCGCCCGCGTCCCCGCGTCGCACACGGTCGTAAAGCCGCCCCGCAGCGCTTCCAGCGACGCCAGCTTGGCCGACAGATACAGGCTTTCTTCATCCAGGCTGCCTTCCAGTGGCACCCAGATGCGGCGGAAAATTTCCGACGGCTCGCCAAAGGCCAGCGCCTTCCCGAAAGACTGGGTCAGGTGATGGTGCGCATCGACAAACCCCGGCATGAGCAGACGACCCGGCAGCAGGCGCATCGTCAACGCCGGATGAGCCTGGCGAAGCTGCTCCACCGGACCGATCTCGGCAAACACGCCCTGCGCGATCCGCACGGCCATGCCCTGGACCGGCCCGTCGGGAAGCAGCAGCCATTCCGGGGCCAGCAGCAATTCGTCGGCAAGCAGGGCGGAGGCGGTCAATCCTGCTGACGAGGCGGAGGATGCGCGGGCTGTGGGTTCGTATGAAGTCATCGTGTTTTCCAGAATTCGTCGGAGGCGGCCGTACAGGCGCAAGCGCCGCCGTCATGCATCACATTGTTCAGGCCAGGCGGCGAGACGGACGCCGCGGCCAACGCGCCACGCGGCCGTCGTCCCGTCCGACCACCCTCCTAAGCCGTCAGCACACTGCGCAGGCAGTACGCCAGACCGACGGCGATCAGCGCGACCGCCACCCCCACCTTCAGCACACGCGTCGGCATGCGCGCGGCGATGGCCGTGCCCGCCACCCAGCCCAGAACGAGCAACGCGCCCAGGACCAGGCCCAGCCGCAGGTCGAGCTGCCCCGTCGCCAGGTTGACCGCGGTGGCCGACAACGCGATCGGCAGCTGGATGCCCTGCGCCCAGGCAATCGACAAGCGTGTCGGCGCGCCGACACACATCAGCAGCGGAAGCAGAATGACCGGGCCGCCCGTGCCGGACCAGGCCGATCCGCAACCCACCACCAGGCCCAGCGCCGCCACCGCAGCGCGGCCGTGCAAGGCCGCGGGCATGGCGCCTTCCGCCCTGGCCTTGCGGGCCAGCAGCGTCTGACAGCCCGACACGATGGCCAGCGCCGCCACGCCCAGCTGCGCGGCGGTCGACGGCAGCCACTGCAGAGTCAGCGCGCCCAGGGCGGCGCCAAGCAAGGCCCAGCCGTACAGCGCCATGGGTTGCGGCCCGGTCAAGGCAGCGCCCGGGGCACGCGGCCTTGTACGGTCTGCGGCCAGGACGCCGGCCCCGTTGCCGGCCGCTGCATCAATGCCTGCAGCCTCCCTTGCCTGCCGCCGCCGCAGCCACACCATCGCGGCAATGCCGGTGAACAGGAAACCGAAGGTCGACGCGGGCACGGCCTGCGCCACCGGCAGTCCGGCCAGCGTCGTCAGCACCGGCACAACCAGGATCCCGCCGATGCTGGTCGCGCCCACCGCCAGCCCCGCAACCACAATCAGCGCAAGCACCAGGGCGCTCATGACTGGCCTTCAGACAGGCAACGCAGTGAAAGGGGTTTCGGCATCGGCATCCACATCAGGTAAGGGATCAGTCCATTCGGATGCCGGCGGTGTTGATCACCGTGGACAGCATCTGTTTTTCACGCGCCAGGTACGTGGCGAACGCAGCCGGGGCCATGTCCATCGGCGCAAAACCGGCATCGGCCAGCTTGCGCTTGAGTTCCGGTTCGGTGTGGACCGCGGCCAGTTCCCTGGCGATGCGGTCGACGATGGCGGCGTCGGTATGCGCAGGCGCCATCAGACCCTGCCAGGAATCCACATTCATGGACTTGAACTCGGCCGTCTCGGACAGGCTGGGCACCTTGGGCAAGCCTTCCCAGCGCGCCTGCGATGTCACGCCGATGGCTTTCACCTTGTTGTCGCGAATGAAGTTCTGCGCGAGGCCCACCGGCAGCACGGCCAGATCGATCTGCCCGCCGGCCAGTTCGGTCAGCACCTGCGGGCCCGACTTGTAGGGCACGTGCATGATGTCGATGCTGGCCATCTGCTTGATCATTTCCGCGGTGATGTGCAGCGAGGTGCCGACGCCATCGGTGCCGCAATTGAGCTTGCCGGGCTGACTGCGCGCCAGCTTGACCAGGCCATCGGCCGAATCAACCGGCAGCGTGGGGCGCGCGACCAGCACGAAGGCCGACGATGCCACCGGCGCGATCGGCATGAGTTCCTTCAGGCCGTCGTACTTGAAAGTGTTGGGCGACACCAGCGGCGCCACGGTCACCGGGCTGGCCACCGCGAACAGCAAGGTGTAGCCGTCGGGCCTGGCGCGGATGACCCGCTGCGTGGCAATCGTGCCCGATGCGCCCACGACGTTCTCGACCACGATCGGCTGCTTCAGGCGTTCGGCCAGGCGCGGCATGACGATGCGGGCGGCCACGTCGACGCTGCCTCCTGGTGCGAATGGCACCACAACCGTGATGGGCGACGACGGATAGGCCGCGGTCTGCGCGACACCGGCATGCGATACGACAGCCACGAGGCTGCCCAGGAGGATCTTTATCAGTACCATTGGCTTTTGCATGATTCACGCCCGAGTGGATTTCCAGGGAATCGCACCATGACGATGCGCATTAGACTTGTCATAACAAGTTATGACAAGTGAAGCAAAAGCTGTGCCATTGAAACAGACCGCCCAACCGCTGTACGCGCAGCTGCGTGATCGCCTCAAGCAGCAGATTCTGGATGGCAAGCTGGGCCCGCACGCCAAGCTGCCGTCCGAAAGCGAGCTCACGACCCAGTACGGCGTGAGCCGCATCACCGTGCGGCAGGCGCTGAACGAACTGCATCGCGAAGGACTGATCGTGCGGGTGCACGGCAAAGGCAGCTTCGTGTCGCAGCCGGTGGTGGCACAGGACCTGACCCAGCTGCGGGGGCTGTCCGAATCGCTGGCCGGAGAAGGCCGCGTGATCCACACCCGCATGCTGTCGCACAAGACCGTCAAGGCCACCGAAGCCGTCGCGCGCCACCTGAAGGTGGCGGTGCGCAGTCCGGTCAGCGAATTGCGCACCGTGCGCTATCTGAACCGGGCGCCGCTGTCCTTGAATCACTCGTACATGTCGGTCGAGCTGGGCGAGCGGATCCGCAAGGCCGACCTGGCCAACCGCGACCTGATCGCCATTTTTGAAAATGATGTGGGGCTGACGATTGCGCGGGCCGACCTGTCGATCAGTGCACTGACGGCCGACGACTCGCATGTGAAGCCGCTGGCGGTCGAACTGGGCGCGGCCCTGCTGCAGGTGGAACGGGTGCTGCTCGGGCCCGGCGATGCTCCTCTGCAGTTCGAGTCGACCACCTACCGCAGCGACCGCTTCAGCTACAGCCTCAGTGTGGAGCGGCGTCGGATGGGCTGATGCCCCAGGCGTCTTCGTCGACGAAGCGCGCCACGCGCTGCCGCAGGTGCGGGATCGCGTTCTCGCACTCGACGAAGTCGGCAATCGGCATCAATTGCCAGTGCTGGCCTTCGTCGCCGAAGCGGATCGACGCCACGTCGGCGGCGGTCAGCCAGCCGGCGAACAGCCAGGTGGGCAGCCCGCCCGGTGTTACCGCCGGGTAGGCCCGGGCCACCGTCATCTGCGTGGGCGGCAGTACCAGCGCGAACTCTTCGAACAGCTCGCGCGCGGCGCATTCCCAGGGGGACTCCTTGACCTCGCGCCCGCCGCCGGGCAAGTCCCAGCAATTCGGGTACGGCAGGTCGGGGAAGTCGTCGCGCCGGTAGACGAGCAGGCTGTCTTCGAAACGCAGTGCAAGCTTGGCCCCCCCGAACGGGGCGGACATCGATAGCGGTATGGGGTCGATGGCTTCCATTACACCGCCTGCCCGGCAGCCACGCCCGAAGCCCACGCCCACTGGAAGTTGTATCCCCCCAGCCAACCGGTCACGTCGACCGTCTCTCCAATGAAATGCAACCCGGGCACGGTTTTGGCCTCCATCGTCTGTTGATCCAGTCCTCGCGTGTCGACACCCCCACGCATCACTTCCGCTTTCTTGTAGCCCTCGGTCCCGCTGGGCACGACCGACCAGGCCGACAGGCTGCCCGCAAGCGCCCGCAGCGTCTTGTCGGGCACGTCGGCCAGACGCTGCGTCGCCAGTCCCGGCCACAGCCCGGCATGCGCGACCAGCCACTGCTCGGCCAGCCGGCGCGGCAACAGACCGCTCAGGACCGTCCCGACCTGCTGACGATTGCCAGGTTTTGCGTCGAGCAGCGCCGCGGCCAGGTCCAGCCCGGGCGCCAGGTCAATCGTAATCGGCGTGTTCGGTTCCCAGAAACTGGAAATCTGCAACACCGCCGGCCCGGACAGACCCCGATGCGTAAAGAGCAAGTCTTCGCGAAAGCGCGGCGCCTTCTTGCCCTCGCCCGTGCGGATGTCGACTTCCAGGGCCACACCGGCCAGCGGCACGAAAGGTTTCCAGGCGGCAGCATCGAAGGTCAATGGCACCAGGGCCGGGCGGGGCTCGATGATCTTCAGGCCGAACTGACGCGCAATCTTGAGCCCGAAATCGGTGGCGCCGATCTGGGGGATGGGCAGGCCGCCCGTCGCAACCACGACACGCGCGGCGTGGATCGGACCGGACGAGGTGGTGACAAGAAAGCCGGGGGTATCGGCTTGCGGCGCAATCGCCGTGACGCTGCACGGCATGCGCCACTGCACGCCCGCCGCATCGGTTTCGGCGCGCAGCATGCGGATGATTTCTTCACTGGATTCATCGCAGAACAACTGGCCGCGATGCTTCTCGTGCCACGCGATGCGGTGCCGCGTGACCAGATCGATGAAGTCCTGCGACGTGTAGCGCGCCAGCGCCGACCGGCAAAAGTTCGGGTTGGCCGACAGGAAGTTGGCGGGCCCCGCATCGCGGTTGGTGAAGTTGCAGCGTCCACCCCCCGAGATGCGGATCTTTTCGGCCAGCTTGGTGGCGTGGTCGATCAGCACGACCCGGCGGCCGCGCCGCCCGGCCGTGGCCGCGCACATCATGCCGGCGGCACCGGCGCCGATCACGGCAACGTCGACCGTCGCCGCGCCAGTTCCGGCCCCCATCAGACGTCCTTGACGCAATCCACGTAATGTCGGATCTGGCCCTCGGCATTGAGTTCGGCCACCAGGCCGTGGATGTCGGTTCCAAAGCCCGGGAACTGCGCATTGAATTTGCGCGCGAACTGCAGGTAATGGACGATGGTGCTGTTGAAGCGCTCGCCCGGAATCAGCAGCGGAATGCCCGGCGGATACGGCGTCAGCAGCACGCTGGTCACGCGGCCTTCAAGTTGGTCGACGTCCACGCGTTCGATTTCACGGTGCGCCATCTTGGCGAAGGCTTCGGACGGCTTCATCGCCGACTCCATGTCGCTCAGGTACATCTCGGTCGTCAGGCGCGCCACGTCGTACTCGCGGTACAACGCGTGGATCTTCAGGCACAGATCCCGCAGGCCGACCTTTTCGTACTCCGGATAGTCCTGGCAGAACTCCGGCAGGATGCGCCACATCGGCACGTTCCGGTCGTAGTCGTCCTTGAACTGCTGCAGTGCGGTCAGCAGCGTGTTCCAGCGGCCCTTGGTAATGCCGATGGTGAACAGGATGAAGAACGAATACAGGCCGGTCTTTTCGACGATCACGCCGTGTTCGGCCAGAAAGCGCGTGACGATCGACGCAGGGATGCCGGTCTCGCCGAACTTGCCCGACACATCCAGGCCCGGGGTGATGATCGTGGCCTTGATCGGGTCGAGCATGTTGAAGCCCGGCGCCAGATTGCCGAAGCCGTGCCATTCATCGTTCGCTTCAAGGATCCAGTCCTCGCGCTCGCCAATGCCGTCGGCGACCAGCTTGTCCGGTCCCCAGACCTTGAACCACCAGTCTTCGTCACCGAACTCGGCTTCGATCTTGCGCATGGCACGGCGGAAATCCAGCGCTTCCAGAATGCTTTCTTCGACCAGCGCGGTGCCGCCCGGCGGCTCCATCATGGCCGCCGCCACGTCGCAGGACGCAATGATCGCGTACTGCGGCGAGGTCGACGTATGCATCAGATACGCTTCATTGAAGATGTGGCGGTCGAGTTTGCGGGTCTCGGATTCCTGCACGATGATCTGCGACGCCTGCGACAGGCCAGCCAGCAGCTTGTGCGTCGAGTGCGTGGCGTACACCATGGCCTCGGCGCTGCGCGGGCGGTCTTTGCCGATGGCGTGCATGTTCTTGTAGAAGTCATGGAAGGCCGCATGCGGCACCCACGCTTCGTCGAAGTGCAGCGTGTCGATCGTGCTGCCCAGCAATTCCTTGATCATTTCGACGTTGTAGACGACGCCGTCGTACGTGCTTTGCGTGATGGTCAGGATGCGTGGCTTGCGCGCGCCGTTGCCCTTGGCAAACGGATTCGCGGCGATCTTTTTCTGGATGCTTTCCTCGCGGAATTCATCCAGCGGGATCGGCCCGATGATGCCCAGGTGATTGCGGGTCGGGCGCAGGAACACCGGCACGGCGCCGATCATGATGATCGCGTGCAGGATGGACTTGTGGCAGTTGCGATCGACCACGACCACGTCGCCGGGCGCCACATTGGCATGCCACACGATCTTGTTGGACGTGGACGTTCCGTTGGTCACGAAGAAACAGTGATCGGCATTGAAGATGCGCGCCGCATTGCGTTCCGACGCGGCAATCGGGCCGGTGTGGTCCAGCAACTGACCCAGTTCGTCGACGGCGTTGCAGACGTCGGCGCGCAGCATGTTCTCGCCAAAGAACTGGTGGAACATCTGGCCCACCGGGCTTTTCAGGAAGGCCACGCCGCCCGAGTGCCCCGGGCAGTGCCAGGAATACGAGCCGTCTTGCGCGTACTTGACCAGCTCGCGAAAGAACGGGGGCGCCAGTGAATCCAGATAGCTCTTGGCTTCGCGGATGATGTGGCGCGCGACGAACTCCGGCGTGTCTTCGAACATGTGGATGAAACCATGCAGTTCGCGCAGGATGTCGTTCGGGATGTGGCGCGAGGTGCGCGTTTCGCCGTACAGGTAGATCGGGATCTCGGCGTTGCGAAAACGCAGTTCGCCGATGAACGCGCGCAGCTTCTTGACGGCGTGCGCCACGTCGTCCGGCATGCCGGCGCCGAACTCTTCGTCGTCGATCGACAGAATGAAGGCGCTGGCACGGCTTTGCTGCTGCGCGAACGACGACAGGTCGCCGTAGTTGGTCACGCCCAGGACTTCCATGCTCTCCGCTTCGATCGCGGCGGCCAGGGCGCGCACGCCGAAGCCGGACGCATTTTCAGAACGGAAGTCTTCGTCGATGATGACGATGGGAAAGCGGAATTTCATGGACGCTCCTGCAACCAGAAATAAGGGTGAACCGTCACCCCCGCGCGGATCGCGCGGCGAGGGGACGAATGATGCGCAAAGCCAGGGGTCAGGTGCTTGGCAGCGTTACACCGCGCTGGCCTTGATACTTGCCGCCACGGTCCTTGTAAGACGTTTCGCAGACTTCGTCGCTTTCGAAGAACAGCATCTGCGCACATCCTTCGCCGGCGTAGATCTTGGCAGGCAGCGGCGTGGTATTCGAGAATTCCAGGGTCACGTGGCCTTCCCATTCCGGCTCGAGCGGCGTCACGTTGACGATGATGCCGCAACGCGCGTAGGTGCTCTTGCCCAGGCAGATTGTCAGTACGCTGCGGGGAATGCGGAAGTATTCGACCGTGCGGGCCAGCGCGAACGAGTTCGGCGGGATGATGCAGACGTCACCTTCAAAGTCGACAAATGATTTGGAATCGAAGGCCTTGGGGTCGACGATGGTCGAGTTGATGTTGGTGAAGATCTTGAATTCGCGCGCGCAGCGCACGTCGTAGCCGTAACTGCTGGTGCCGTAGCTGACGATGCGCTCGCCATTCACGTTCCGCACCTGTCCCGGTTCGAACGGGTCGATCATGCCATTTTCGGTCGCAACACGACGGATCCAGCGGTCGCTTTTGATGCTCATGAACAGGGGCCTCGGCGGATGACAAATGAAGTAAAGGCTGCGATTGTAGCCGTCTAATGCGACAGCACCGCGCGGCACCAGGCCGGTTTTGTCCGACCTGTCTTACGCAGGGCTTGTTCCCGGCGCATTCAATCCGGCTGCAAGAAAATCCAGCATGCCCGCCAGGGTCTGCGACGACGGGCCCAGGGTGGGTCCCTGGCCGCTGGCATCGGGCATCAGCCGCGCGACCCGACCGTTGTCGGCGCGCAGGTACATCATGCTGCCGAAGACGCACTGCAGGCGCAGGAACAGCTCGTCGCGCGACAAATGCGGGCAGGCCGCCTCGAGCGCCAGCACGAAGTGCCGCGCCACCGCGTCATGCACGCCGAACACGATGTTCTTGACGGTCCGGTCGGGTTCGACCGAGCAGATCGCCGACAGCCGGTTGAAGATCGCGCCCTTTTCCGTGTCGCCCATGCGCAGCCCCGGGCCAAGGAAGGCGGCGAGCACGTCCCGCACATCCGGTTTTGTTACTTGGCCATCTTTCGGAAAACAGGCGTCCAGCAGAGCCTGGCGCTCGGCATTCATCTCGCCCACCCGCCCTTCGAAAATCGCCCGCAGCAGGCCTTCCTTGTTGCGGAAGTAGTAGTGCACGGCCGCCATGTTGGCGTCGGCCGCCGCCGTAATGGCGCGCAGGGACACCCCGTTGTAGCCCTGCTCGGCAAACAGGCGCTCGGCCACGTCGATGATGCGATCGCGCGTGGACTGTTCCGTGTCGGCGGATGCCGGGGCCGCGGCGGCCCGAACGGCCACGGCGGTGGCGGAAGTCGGTTCTTGCATGGGGTCAGAGGGAGAGGACGTTAGTGCCATGCCCACATCGTACCTCCAGGCGGGACACGTTATGTCGAGTAAATGAGTCAACTGCTTGAATCATTCGTTTGACTCGGCTCTGCCGGGGTCTCTATGATGTCCGAAAAGGCGGCATCCACGCCCCCAACACTGACCATCCCAGGAGACTCCATGCAAGGCACCATCCGCCGTGTCGTGACCGGCCATGACGCCGACGGGCGCGCCATCGTTGTCGAAGACGGTCCGGCTCCCAACGTCCGGCATGACCCGGCCCGTCCGGGCTATTACCTGACGCAGCTATGGATCACGCCGACGTCGCCGGCCCCCATCGACAATGGCCCGGACCCCACGCTCAGTCCGGTCGCCCTGCAGCCGCCGCCCCTGGGCAGCGTGATTCGCATCATTGAATTTCCGCCGGCCGCGCTGGAACTGCGCAATCTGGACCCGGACGCCGCCAAGGCCGCGTTCGCCCTGTTTGGCGGACAGCAAGCCCTGACCGCCCAGCATGCGCCCAACGCCCGGCACCCCTTCATGCACCGCACAGAAACCATCGACTACGCGGTCGTGCTGACGGGCGAAATCACCATGCTGCTGGACGACTCCGAAGTGACGCTCAAGGCTGGCGACATGCTCGTCCAGCGCGGCACCCACCACGCCTGGACCAACCGCAGCGACGCGCCCTGCAAAGTGCTGTTCGTGTTGATCGACGGCCAATTCGAGCCTGCGCTGGCGGAAAAATTCCAGCACGGCCACGGGTGATCCCGGGGGGCAGGCCAGTGGCCAAACCCCTGCGCTAGAAACCAGACCCATCAAAAAAAAGCATGACGAGGAGACACCCCATGCCCGCCCCGATATCCGCCCTGATATCCGTCCAGACACCCGCCCACCTATCCGCCCAGACATCTTCCCCGCCCCCCGCCCCGATCCTTTCTGATCGCGCCCTGCCCGTGGCCGCGGCCGCAATCCTCGCCCTCGCCGCCCACGCTACGTTTGGCATCGCGCCCGCCGCGGCCCAGACGCCCTACCCGGCCCGGTCTGTCGAAGTGATCGTGCCGTACTCGGCAGGCGGCAGCGTCGACATCATGGCGCGCGCCTTCACGAAGGAAATGGCCGAGATCCTTGGCCAGCAGATCGTCGTCAACAACCGGGACGGCGCGGGCGGCACCATTGGCGTGGCGGCCATTGCCAACGGCCGGCCGGACGGCTACACCGTGCTGTTCTCGCCCTCATCGCCGCTGACGCAAGCGCCCTTTCTGATGGGCAAACTTCCCTACCAGGTCGACCAGATCGTGCCCATCTGCCAGATCTTCGAGAATCCGTTCGTGATCGCGGTCCGCAAGGATTCGCCCATCACCAACCTGAAAGACCTGCTGACCCGCGCCGCCGCCAAGCCCGGCGCCCTGTCCTATGGGCACGCCGGCCCCGGCTCCGTGCCGCACCTGGCCACGGCCAATCTGGCCAAGGCCAGCAAGGTCAGCTTCAACGAGATTGCCTTCCGGGGCGACGCGCAGGTGATTCCGCAGATCCTGGGTGGCCATGTCGATTTCGGCGCCCTGGGCGTGTCGTCTGTGGCCGGGAAGGACCTGCGCCTGCTGGCGGTGTATGGCGCGACGCGCCTGCCTGGCCTGCCGGACGTGCCGGCGATTACGGAATCGAATATTCCGCACGCCGTGATTGCCCGCAACGGTCTGTACGTGCATCACAGCACGCCCGCCGCTGTTCGCACCACGCTTGAACGCGCCTGCCAGACGGCCTCCGCCAAACCCGAATTCAAGACCGCCGCGAGCCAGCTGTTCCAGCAGATCAGCTATCTGAACGCGACGGACTTTGCGGCGAAACTGGCGAGTGATCTGGAGACGAACAAGGCGTTGATTCAGGCTTTGGGGTTGTTGAATACGGGGAGTTGAGGTTTTTGTAGATCGGAAGATCTGCTTGCTGGGAGCCCGGGCGGAGCGGACAGTCGTGTGGGAAGGCCGAGCTCGCTGGGTCCCGGCCTACGCCGGGCCTGGGCGTTGCAAAGCCTCCCCACACGACTGTCCGCTCCGGCCCTGCATTTGGAGCGCCTTTGGCTGGCGTTGGCTGATGGTTTGCGGTGGCTTGGCGAAGTTTCGGCCATCTCGACTTCGGGGTGGGGGGTGTCATGCTGGTCGGGAGCATTGGGCGCGCCGGGGTGCACACCCCACACCCGGCGCAATCGGCAGCGCAACCGGGCGAGACAGACTCAAAAAGAAAACGGCTCCGATCCGCCTGCACGAATCGAAGCCGCCCTCTGACCCACCACCAGCAAGATCAATCGTTGAACATGAACATGTACAACAGATCCACCCCGTTGATCGTGCCCCCCTTCCCGACCACGGACAGCTGGTCCGTCAGCTTGTAGCTCAGCTTCACAACGCCATCGCGCCCCGACAAGGCCTGCTCGAAACTCGTGTAGATCGTGTCCGTGATCCGCTTGCCGATAATGAAGAACTGACTGGCCAGCTGCGTGTTGGTCGCCGACGTACTGTTGCCCGCCACCGTCCGCTCAGGCAGCAAGCCTCGCGTCGATCCCACGTTGCCCGACCGGACGCCCAGTTCGTCGATCCCCAGGCGCCGGGTGAACGGCTCGCCGCCCTTCGGTCCCAGCAATGACGTTGCCGCGCTTAGCAGCAAGCCAGCATCGGCGCCGCCACCGCCGGCGTCGGGACCGCGACCCAGCAACAGCCACGACAGCTTCTCGACGTCGCTGACTTCCGGCTGCGAGAACAGCGTGATGCGTGGACGGCGTGCGGTGCCGGCTACCTGCACGCCCGCCTCCACCGCCGGGCCGACGCGCAAGGCGACGATGTCCAGCAGCGGATCATCGATCGGTCCCTGGAACGTGATCGCGCCACGCCGCACCGTCAGCGTCTGGCCATAAGTGGAAAACACGCCGCCGCGCGTCCGGACCAAACCACTCGCCCGCATCGAACTGCCTTCACCAATCACCCGGATCTGCCCGATCAGCCCCGTGTCCAGCCCGTAGCCCTGCAGGAAGAAACGCTCCCCCAGTTTCAGGCCGACGTCGAACGTGATGCCACGCGGCACCTCGCGCTTTTCATCGCCGCTGCGCACCACCAGCACGTCGTCCGACAAGGTCGGCGGCGACTGCGTGCCCAGGTTGATCCAGCCTGCGTCCACTTCGAACAGGCCCGCCACGCGCAGCTTGGTTGGCGCCAGGTCCACGTCCACCCGGCCCGACCCCGCAACGAACCGGTCCGCCCGCTGGATGGCCGGGAAACGGTTCGCCTGGATGGTGGCATGACCCGACGCGTCGGGCAGGCTCCAGTCCGCGCTGATCACCAGCTCGGAATTCTGGCCTTCGCTGTCGATCCACTGCGTGACACGCGAGTCGCGCGGGCGAACGCGGATCACGCCCGGAAAGCGCAAAGCTTCCAGCACGATCCGATTGCCCTCCAGGCGCGCCTGCAGCGTGCCGTTCAGGAGCCGGATGCCGTTGTCCACCTGGATCACACGAATGCCTTCGCCGGTAATGGCGCCGCGTGCGCCCCAGGCATTGCCTTCCTGCGCGATCCGCACCTTGCCCTTGACCGCACCGCCCAATTCCAGCGTGTCGCCGATCAGCAGACCCAGCCAGCTCAGATCCTTGACGTCGAGGTCGGCGTCGGCAAACGCGGGCCGGTCGGTATCGAGCCCGATCGCGCCGCCCACCGCGCGGACACCGGCCTCGCCATCGAGTCGCACCGTTCCCAGCCGCTCGCCCGCAACGTTCGCCTTGACGGTCACCCGGCTGCGTCCAGGCTGGCCGGTGGGTGTGGCCTGCAGGTTCAGTTCGAGCGCATTCAGCCCCAGCGCCACCGGAGGGTTGCCTGGCAACCAAAGGTCGCCGCTGCGCCGGCGGATCTGCGCCGTGCCCTGCAAGGCGTCCGCAAACCGCACGCTCCAGTCGGCATCCACGATCACGATGCGCTCGGGCGGCACGGGCTTGCCCGATACCGCGTCCATCAACATTTCCGGGGCCCAGGCCAGACCTTCAATGCGACCGGCCGACTCCCACCGTCCATGCCCCCCGCGTGATCCCGCATGAAGAATCTTGCCGGTCTGCCCACCCGGCAGCTTGACGGCAAAATCGGCCGCGCCCGCTTCCCATTGCCAGGCCGGCGCCACCGCGGTGGGCAGGTAGCTCAGGGTGATCGGCCGCGACAGGGTCAGGCCGAACGGGTCGCGCGCCGACACCAATTCGGTGATGCTGCCGCGCCAGCCCACGGGCTGCCGCGCATTGCCGCCATTGCCCCAGCTGCCCTGGAACGCGCCCTTGACCGTGGCCGGGGGCGCAGTGCCGTTCTGCAGGAAGTCGGCGTCGAGCCGGCCTGTGTGATCTGCCAGGGTGCCATTCAACACCAGCGTGCCTTTGCGCAACGCGGCATCGGGCCGGTCGGCCATGCGCGCCCCTTCGACGGTCACATCCATCTTCACGGGCGCGCGCGACAGGTCCATGCCGGCTGTCTGCCCGCGCGCGGCGGCCGTGGCCGGAATGTTGCCGACGTCGGCCGTGCCGCGCACCGAGTCCACCCGGATCCCGCCCGGCAGCTGCAGGTTGTCGGCCTTGAGCCGCACATCCACGGCAGGCGAGGCCAGCGTGTCGGCCACGCCGCCCTGGGCGCTCAGCGTCCCGCGCAGCGACGGCCACAACAGGTTCAGCTGTGGCGCATCCAGATCGAACGTTAAGCGGTCGCCACGACGGCCAAACGCGCCCTGGGCGTTGAGCCGGTTGCTGCCGGCCGTGACGGCGGCATCGATCCGGGACAGCCGCTCGCCGGCAAATGCGGCGTCGACGCGGCCACCCAGTGGCGCGTTATTCCAGCGGCTGCCTTCGTCGAAGCGCAGCGCCGCGGTGCCCGCAATCTCGGGCGACAGCGCACCGGCCGCTTCCACCGTCGCGGACACCAGCGCGGGCGGCAGCGCCGATCCAGGCAGGAAAAACGACGGGTCGAACCGGTCCAGCCGGACGTTGGCCTTGAATGCCTGGTCGCCCTGCAGCGCCAGTTCGCCGGTCGCGCGGGCCCGTGCCTCACCCGCCTGCACGTCGGCCTGCGTGACCTTGACCCGTTGGTCTTCAACGGCCGCCGTCAGCGCAATCGACATCGGCACCTTTCGGCCGGCCTCTTTCAGAGTGGCCTTGACCTGCTGCCGCTGCGCATCGGCCTCAAAAGTGATCGGCCCCGACAGCCGGGTCGGCAGCGCCGCGCCGTGCAGGCGGGACGCATCGATCTCGGTTGCCGTCAGCGTGCCTTGCACCTGACCGATCGCATCGCCGGGCTGCGCGCCGCGCTTCCACGACAGGGCGCCCGCGATCCGTCCCTTGCCTGGCAGCGCAATCTGCAATGCGCCGATCTGCACGCTGTCGAAGGTTTCCACGGGCACCGTCAACTGACCCGCCAGCCGCGTCAGCGGCAAGGCGTTTTCGTCGATCGGGCCCGGAATGCCGTTGGTGAGCGAGAACGGCCCCCGCAGCAACAAGGGACCCGTTCCGCCCTCGGTTCCCACCGTCAGGTCGGCCGAGACGTCCAGCTTGGCCCGGGGCGCCCCCGGCGCCCAGGCGGCCGGATCCACGCCCTCCAGCGCCAGGCGCAGGCCGCGCAGCGGAAATCCGTCGAGCAGCGCCAGGCTGCCCGTTGCATCCAGCGCCACGCCTTCACCCTCGCCTTTCAAGGTGAAGGGCAAGGCTTCCAGCGTGCCATTGGCATCGGTGCGCAGCGTGAACGCGCGATCGCCCTGACGGCCATCGATATCCACGCCAATGTCGGTGGTGAACGGCTTGTCGACCCCGATGCGCGCCTGGCCACGCAGGCTGGCCTGCGCTTCCGGCGCCAGGGCCCGCAATTGCGTGATGCGCAATTGGTGCTCGTTCTCGCCTAAAGTCGCCTGCAAGTCGATGTCGGCAAACGACACGGGCAAGGCCGTGCCTTCCTGGGCAATCTGCAAGACGCCGATCTGCACCCGGTCGGCCTGCACCTGCACGGGCAGCCGCAAGGTCGTCAGCGGCTCGCTGGGGGTGTCGGATGGCTTCAGGTTCAGGCTGACGCGGTCGGCGGACAACACCGGCACGTGCACGCGACCAGTCCACAACGCGCGCCAGTCCAGTTCGACACGCAGCGCGTCCACGTCGACGTCCGCACTCGGATGCTGGACACGCAACTGCTGCAGGGTCAGGCCGTCTTTCAAGGTGCCGCTCAGGCCCTCGTAGCCACCGGTTGCCCCCGCTGCCTTCAAGCCCGTGCGCAAGGCCCAATCGGCGCCGGACGTGCTGGTCGCGACCCACGCGACCCCGCTGCCCAGCGCCACCAGGCCCACCACGGCGACGCCCAGCACCACCCACGGCCAGCGGCGGCGCGGCCGGGGCGTCGGTGCAGGCGCAGAGGCACCCGCCGCGGCCGGATCCCGCGCGGGCGCGGCCGATGACGATGAAGAAGGCGGTGTCCGTGCGTCGCTCAAAACGCGATCCCCAGGGAAAAGTGCAGACGCACATTGTTGTCGCGCAAGGCGTACGCAAGGTCAAGGTTGAGCGGGCCGGCCGGGGTCTTGACCCGGGCGCCCACGCCGATCGCGCTGGCCAGCTTCATCTCGCTGAATTTGGGGGCCACATTGCCCACGTCGAAGAACAAGGCCCCGCCGAACCGTTCATCGAAATAATGGATGCCTTCCACGCTGGCCACCGCCATCGTCGAGTCGCCCAGGACGGCATCGCCCACCTTGCGGCCCAGCCCCAGATACCGATAGCCGCGAATGGTGCGCGCGCCGCCGGTGCGGAACGCAAAGTCATCGGGCACCCGTGTCACGTCACGCGACCACAGCTTGCCGACTTCCCCGCGGACCGTAATCACATCGGCCTTGCTCAGCGACCACCAGTACTGGCCCCGCAAGGTCAGGCGGCCAAACACGTTGCTGCCGCCCAGCTCCGTGCCAAGGCCAGTACCCACCGCCACCAGATTGCCTTCACGCGGGTCGTACTTGTCATTCACGTCGCGGCGCAGGATCTCGAACGTGCTGGTCACCGTGTTCGCGCTGTACGACTCCACGCCGTCGATGGTGGTGTGTTCATTCGCCAGCCGGCCGCCCAGCCGCGTTTCGTAATCCACGCGGCTGCTCAGGTCGTCGGGACGGAAGGTCTTTTTCCGGATGGCGCCCAGCGCGTATCGGCGCACGCCCAGGCCATTGATATCGGAATTCAGGGCGAGCACGCCGAAGCTGTCGTAATTGCCGTTCTCGTCGGGCGCCAGATGGATGTCGGCATACGCAAGCTGCCGCAGCCGGTCCACCCGCACGCCGCTTTCCAGCTCCACGGCCTTGTTGGCCACCACATTCTGTCGATACACCACCTCGGCGCGCGCACCGGCTTCGTCATCGAAACCCAGCGCCATACTGGCGCTGCGAGGCCGCGACTCGACCACTTCGGCGCGCACCGGCAGCGTCACTTCGGGCGGGCCCGCGTATTCCGGCGCGGTTTCGGTCTTTTGCGGCGCGGCCCCTTCGGGCAGCAGAGCAGGTTCATCAGGCGGCTTGGGCGACAACGATCCCAGGTCCACGTCGACCTTGGCTCCGCGAAAGAACGGCGTCGCCTGCAGGCTTTGTTGATAATCGACCAGGCGGTTTCGGTCATAGGGCTCGCCCGGCTTGATGCGCACGTAGCGCTCGACCGTGCCGGCCGGCACCCGCTTCAGGCCAATCACCGTCACTTCACCCAGCTTGACCGCCGGCCCGCTGTCCAGCTTGATGTGCAGATGCGCCATGGCGCGGTCCGCGTTCACATCGGCGGCGGTTTCGACAAACCGGGCCGCCGGAAAGTCCTTGGATGTCACGTTATCGAGCAGATCACGCTTGGACGTTTCCCAGACTTCATTGCGGAAGGGGTCGCCCTGCTTCAGGCTCCACGCATTGCGCAGGGTGGCCGCGCGCGCTTCAAAGGCCGGGCCGGTGATCGCCCCGGCAAAGGCGATATCGACGGCTTCGATCTGCGTGCGTTCGCCCGGCACCAGGGTGATGTCCCAGGTGGCGCCGCCCACGTCGGTGCCGGCATCGAGTACGACTTCTGGCGAAAAATAGCCTTCGGTCGCCAGTGCGGTAATGGTGGCTTCGCGCGCGCGGCGGCGAAGCCGCGTGGACTCGCCCCCGTCCACGTCATCGGCCAGCGCGGCAATGCTGTCGACGGCCAGCGTGACCGCCGCGAGCACCGATGGCGGCACGCCGCCCGGATCGATCGTGATTTCCGGGCGAGCCGCCCACGCCGCCGCGGGCATGCACGCAGCAATCAGCCACCAACTCACGAATCGGGACGCTTGCAGCCGACGCGCGCGGGGCTTCCTTCCCCTACCGGAAAAGAGTTGGATCGCGGTGGCATTTGCCGCCTCGACCACTGCTACACGCACGCACATAAGACTTCCCGCAGATGACCCTGCCGCAAGCATAGCGGAACGCCACGGCGGCTTAGTCACGCCTGCAACGAGGATGTACGCAAGCGTTTCAATGAGGACGGGTGAGACAGCGGACGCCAGCGCGGACGCAGGGCAGGCACCAACGGCAGGATTGACGGCGCGATAGAGACATATTGACGATTTGGAATATCGTGCGCGTCGGCTATGCTTGAAGGCCTTATCAACATCAGGGCTATCGAATTTGAACCGCAGGTCGTCGCCGCGCGCGATGGCAGCCGGCCAAGCCATTCGGCGCCTGAATCCATGGAAATCGCCTTACTTCTCGTACTGTTCGTTGCCAACGGCATTTTTGCCATGAGCGAAATCGCGGTCGTGACGGCACGTCGCTCCCGCCTGCACCAGATGGCCGACGAGGGCGACAAGCGCGCCAAAGCCGCGCTCGAACTCGCCGAGCACCCCACCCGTTTTCTTTCCACCGTCCAGATCGGCATCACTTCGATCGGCATCCTGACCGGTATCGTGGGCGAAAACGCGCTTGCGCAGCCCCTGGCCGAGCTGATCCGCCTGCACGTGCCCGCCGTGGCCGACTACGCGTCCGGTATTGCGCTGGGCATCGTGGTGGTGATCATCACCCTGCTGTCGATCGTGATCGGCGAGCTGGTCCCGAAGCGTTTCGGGCAGATGCACCCGGAAGCGGTCGCCAGCATGATCGCCGGCCCGATGCGTATCCTGTCCTGGGTCGCCACGCCGTTCGTCAAACTCCTGTCCCTGGCCACCGATACCGCGCTCAAGCTGATGGGCGCCAAGGACAACCAGGAGCATCACGTTACCGAAGAAGAGATCCAGGTACTGATGACGCAGGGCGCAACCGCCGGCATTTTCGAGCAGGCCGAGCGCCAGATGGTCCGCAATGTATTCCGCCTGGACGAGCGCAAGCTGTCGTCGCTGATGGTGCCGCGATCCGACATCATTTACCTGAACGTGGATGATTCGATCGAAGTGTCCAAGGCCAAGATCGAGGCCTCGCATCACTCGCGCTTTCCGGTGTGCCGGGGCGACCTGACCGACGTGATCGGCTTTGCGCGCGCCAAGGACCTGTTGGCCCAAGTGCTGGCCGGCCAGCCGTTCAACCTGACCGGCAAGCTGACGCCCGCGCTGTACGTGCCTGAAACCCTGACCGGCACCGAGCTGGTCGAGAATTTTCGCAGCTCCCACACCCAGACCGCGCTGGTGGTGGACGAGTATGGCGACGTCCAGGGCCTCGTTACCCTTCGTGACGTTTTGGAAGCGATCGTTGGCGAATTCCATACAAACACCACCGAACCCGAGGAATCGTCGGCGATCCAGCGCGCGGATGGTTCGTGGCTGCTGGACGGGCTGCTCGACGTGGGCGAGCTGGAAGACCGCCTGGATATCTCCGACCTGCCCGAAGGCGAATCCGAGTCCTATCACACGCTGTCGGGCATGATCATGTTGATGCTGGGCCGCATTCCGGTCACGGGCGACATCGTGACCCTGGCGGAATGGTCATTCGAAGTGGTGGACATGGACGGCAAGCGGATCGACAAGGTCCTGGCGACGCGCCTGCCCGACCCGGTGGACCCGGAAGACGAGACGGGCTGATGGTCTCTCGCCCAGGGCCAGGTACTCTGGCCCCGGGCCCCCGAAGCCACCGCCCGCAGGCATGCCCCCTGCTGGTTTACCCGCATTCATGTGAACTTTCCCGAATTCCCAGGCTCTTTCATCTATGACTGAAACTCTCGGCAAACTCATCCGTATCACCCTCGTGGCAGCTATTGCGCTCGCGGGGCTGTTCATGGCCCTCGTGTTCGTCGCCTCTGCGGCGATCGCGGTCGGGGTCATGTTCCTTATCGCCAAAGTGCGGGGCAAGCCCTTCATGGCCGCGGATCTGTTCACCACGCTGTCGCGCGGTGGCTTTGCGCGATCGCAGGGCTTTACCTTTCGCACGGGTGCGCAGACGCAATCCCAGGAAGCGGCCCGCGGCGGCGCGGCCAATGACGCCGGCAACGCCCGTCGCCCCCGCCCCGCCGTCCGTATGGACCGCAGCAAAGTGACCGACGTCGAAGCGCGCGACGTCGCGTAAGGTCTGACCGCTACGCCTTTCCCGGCGGCCAGCAATGACAAAGCCCCCGGTCAAGGACACGGGGGCTTTTTTATTGCGTCGTTGGCACGGGCGTTGGCGCCCGTCCCAGCCTTATTCCACCGGAATGTTGGCCTGCTTGACGACGCCCTTCCAGCGAGTGACTTCGCTCTTGACGAAGGCATCCAGCTCAGCCGGGGTGCTCGGGCTCACATCCGCGCCTTGTTCGGCCAGCTTGGCCTGCACGTCCGGATCCTTCAGTGCAATGTTCAGCTCCTTGTTCAGGCGGTCGATGATCGCCTGATCGGTCTTGGCCGGGGCGAACAGCGCGTACCACTGGGGTACATCCACGCCCTTTACACCCAGTTCTGCCAGCGTCGGGACGTCTTTCAGCAGCGGCGTGCGCTTGTCACCGGCCACGGCCAGAGCCTTGATCTTGCCGGTCGACAGATGCGGATAGGCGCCGAACAGGCTCGGGAACATGACCTGGGTCGTGCCGGCCAGTGTGTCCGTCACGGCAGGGGCCGAGCCCTTGTACGGAACGTGCAGCATGTTGGTGCCGGTGGACAGCTTGAACAGCTCGGCCGTCACGTGAGGGGCCGTGCCCTGGCCCGCCGATGCGTAGTTGAGCTTGCTGTCGGCAGCCTTGCCGCGCTCGATCAGTTCCTTGACCGAGTTGATCTTGGACGACGACGACACGATCAGCAGCGTGGGCGAGTTCGCCAGGCGACCGATGCCCTTGAAGTCGGCAACCGGGTCGTAACGCAGCTTCTGCAGGGCCGGGTTGATGCCGTGCGTGGCGATGTAGCCCAGCAGGATGGTGTAGCCGTCGGCCGGCGCGCGGGCGACGAATTCGGTGCCGATCGCGCCTTGCGCGCCAGCCTTGTTGATCACGACCACGGTCTGGCCCAGGCCTTCGCTCATTTTCTGGCCGACGATACGTGCGAACGCGTCGTTGCCGCCGCCTGCTGCGGTTGGCACGACGATGGTGATGGCGTGGTCAGGGTAGGCAGCCTGGGCGGCGGAAGCGGCGAAACCGCAGGCGGTCAGGCCGATGACGATCGCCGACAGGCGGTGTCCGAAAAGTTGCATTGAAGTCTCCATGACTTTGCTTATGGGTTGATGACAAGCGCGCATCGCAGTGCGCGCAAGCCAGATTCTTGCGCCAGTTCTTGGACTGGCCTGGTCGAATCAGAGCCGGATCAGGACGCCACACCAGGCAGTATATGGCTGGGGATGTACAGCTGGCCTTCCATGATCTTGCGCGCGGTGCGGATCAGTCCCGCACCGGTGACTTCGACCGAGGTTTCCCCTTGAGCCAGTTCGACATCGACTTCGATGCGGCCCGAGGGATGGGCAATTTCAATCCGGTGGATCCCCGGCTGCCGTTGGATCGACAATCCGTAGGGTACCGTGCCCGGCGTGACATATGCCGTGGCGACACCGATGGCACCGGTAACGGCATGCGAACGGTGACACTTGAGGGGCGTGAAGTAACGAGATACGAGTTGGCCGTCATGCGCGCCCTTGCTGACCAGCACAGGCTTGGGAATGACGCTGTCCGACACATCGCCCAGGCCCATCTTCAGGCCGGCTTCGCGTCGCATCTTTTCCAGGCGGGTCATGAATTCCAGGTTGGCGTCCAGGTCCACCGGCTTTTCGTCGCCCTTCCAGCCCATGTCGGTGGCGCGGACGATCATCATGGGCATGGCCGCGTCGATGCAGGTGACCTGCACGCCGTCGATCTCGTCCGTCAGGTTGCCGGTCGGAAACACCTTGCCAGTGACCGTGCCCCAGGCGTCCAGGAAGTTCAGGCGGATCGGCGCGCCGGTGCCGTTGACGCCGTCGATCTTGGCGTCGCCTTCATACTCGACCTTGCCGCCGGGCGTCTGCACGACGGCGTTGATGGTCGACCTGGTATTCACGTTGTAGATGCGGACCAGGGTCTCGCCGTCCTTGGCCTGGACCAGGCCCTGCTCGATGGCGAACGGGCCGACGCCCGACAGCATGTTGCCGCAGTTGGGACGGGTGTCGACCAGGGCGCGGTCGATCGATACCTGCGCGAACAGGTAGTCGACGTCGCAGTCCGGGTGGTCCGACTTCGAGACGATGGCGACCTTGCTCGTCAGCGAGTTGGCGCCGCCAAGGCCGTCCAGCTGGAGTTCGTGGGGCGAGCCCATCGCGGACAAGAGGACCTTGTCGCGCGTTTCGATATCCTGGGGAAGCCAGTCCTTGAGGAAATAAGGACCGCGGGAGGTGCCGCCTCGCATGAAGACGCAGGGAATGGTTTTTTGCATGGTGGGCATCTTGCGCGCTGTGGGATAATTTGTGAATTGCAACTCTTAGATCAATTAATGCATGGCGCGCATCAATTTCGACCTCCAGGAATTGCAGGCATTCGTTGCTGTGGCTGAACGTTCCAGCTTTCGCGCCGCGGCCGAAGACCTGCATCTGTCGCAACCGGCGCTCAGCCGGCGCATCGAAAAGCTCGAAACCATCCTGGGCGCGCGCCTGCTCGACCGCACCACCCGCCACGTGGCCCTGACCAACGTCGGCCGCGTATTCCTGGAACACGCCCGCGCCGCGCTGGCCGAGCTCGAAAGCGCCATGATGGGCGTGGTCGACCTGGCGGCGCAGCTGAGCGGGCTGGTCAGCGTGGCCTGCGTTCCGTCCGCCGCCTATTACTTTTTGCCGTCGGTGCTCAAGGAATTTGCCGCCCGCTATCCGCGGATCCGGGTGCGCGTCATCGACGAAGGCGCCAACTTCGTGCTCAACGCCGTCACGTCCGGCCGCGCCGATTTCGGCATCAACTTCATCGGCACGCAAGAAACCGAAGTCGAGTTCCGGTCGATCTTCAAGGAAGACTTCGTGTTGGCGGTACGCAACGACCACGCGTTTGCCACCCGCAAGTCGGTGACCTGGGAAGACCTGGCGGGCGAACGTTTCATGACTGTGCACAAGGACAGCGGCAACCGCCTGCTCATCGACGCGGCCCTGGCCAAGGGCGGCAAGCGGGCGCAAGGCGCATTTGAAGTCAGCCACGTCCTGACGCTGCTGGGCATGGTCGAAGCCGGACTGGGCGTGGCCGCCGTGCCGCAGCTGGCGCTGCCCCTGACCACCCACCCTACCCTGATCGGCATTCCGCTCATGAAGCCGCGGGTCAGCCGCACCCTGGGGCTGATCTCGCGGCACGGCCACGCCCTGTCGCCGGCGGCCAGCGTGCTCTACGGCATGCTGCGCGATGCGGGCAAAGCGGCACGCAGTTAGGCCTTGCGGGCCGCATCCCGGCGCGAAACGCGCGCAGGGGCTAAAATCAGAGGATCCCCAGACCAGAGTCTTTCATTGCCAATGTCGCGCACGATATTCGTCACCACCGCCCTTCCCTACGCCAACGGGTCCTTCCATATCGGCCACATCATGGAGTACATCCAGGCCGACATCTGGGTCCGCAGCATGCGCATGCAGGGTCACACGGTGCATTTCGTCTGTGCCGACGACGCGCACGGCGCCCCGATCATGCTCAAGGCCGAGTCCGAGCAGATCACGCCCGAGGCACTGGTGGCCCGCATCGCCGCCGAACGCCCGCAATACCTCAGCGGCTTTCATATCGCCTTCGACCACTGGCATTCCACGCACTCGTCCGAAAACACCGAGCTGTCGCAGGGCATCTATCGCCGCCTGCGCGATGCCGGCCTGATCGAAACGCGCACCATTGAACAGTTCTATGACCCGGTCAAGGGCATGTTCCTGGCCGACCGCTACATCAAGGGCACCTGCCCCAAGTGCAAGTCCAAAGACCAGTACGGGGATTCGTGCGAAGTGTGCGGCGCAGTCTATGCGCCCACCGACCTGATCGACCCGTACTCGACGCTGACCGGCGCCACGCCGGTACTGAAGAGTTCAGAACACTTCTTCTTTAAGCTGTCCGACCCGCGCTGCGTGGAATTCCTGCAGCAATGGACGGTGGGCGCCAACCCGTCGGGCCTGCCCCGCCTGCAGCCCGAGGTCTATGCCAAGACCCGCGAGTGGCTGGGCGAAGAAGGCAAGCTCAATGACTGGGACATCTCGCGCGATGCGCCCTATTTCGGCATCGAGATTCCCGATGCGCCAGGCAAGTACTTCTATGTGTGGCTGGACGCCCCGGTCGGCTATCTGGCCTCGCTCAAGGCCTATTGCGCCAAGGCGGGCCTGGACTTCGACGCCCTGCTCGATCCGGCCGGCAGCACCGAGCAGTACCACTTCATCGGCAAGGACATCGTGTATTTCCACGCGCTGTTCTGGCCCGCCATGCTCAAGTTCGCCGGCCGCAAGACGCCCGACGGCCTGAACGTGCACGGTTTCATTACCGTCAGCGGCGAAAAGATGTCCAAGAGCCGCGGCACCGGCATTTCGCCGCTGCGCTATCTGGACATCGGCATGAACGCCGAATGGCTGCGTTACTACATTGCCGCCAAACTCAACGCGCATGTCGAAGACCTGGACTTCAACCCCGATGACTTCATCGCGCGCGTCAACAGCGACCTGGTCGGCAAGTACGTCAACATCGCCAGCCGCGCATCGAACTTCATCACCAAGCACTTCGACGGCGCGCTGGCTTACCAGGGCGACACGGCGGCATTGACCGATGAATTGGCCGGCACGACCGAAACCGTCCGCGCCGCCTTCGAAGCGCGTGAATACGGCAAGGCGCTGCGCGAGATCATGGCGTGTGCCGACCGCATCAATCAGGCGTTCGATGCCGCCCAGCCCTGGGTGATGGCCAAGCAGGCCGCCGCCCAGCCGGAACAGAAGGCCGCGCTGCAGGACGTATGTTCCCGCGCCGTGGCCGGCTTCAAGGCCCTGTCGGTCATGCTGACGCCGGTGCTGCCGGTGATCGCGACCCGCGTGGCGCGGGAACTGTTCGGCATGGACCGCGACTTCGTCTGGTCCGACGCCGCCGTCCTGCCTGACCATGTGGCGCCCTATCAGCATCTTGCGCAGCGGGTCGACCCCAAGATGCTGGACGCGCTGTTCGAGCCGCCCCCGGCCCCTGCTGCGCCAGCACTGATCCCGGGCGGCGAGCCGATCGCCGACACCATCACCATCGACGATTTTGCCAAAATCGACCTGCGCATCGCCAAGATCGTGAACTGCGAGCACGTGGAAGGTTCCGACAAGCTGCTGCGCCTGACGCTGGACGCGGGCGAGGGCCGGATGCGAAACGTGTTTTCGGGGATCAAGTCGGCGTATGAACCCGCCGATCTGATCGGCAAGCTGACCGTGCTGGTCGCCAACCTGGCGCCGCGCAAGATGAAATTTGGCGTGTCGGAAGGAATGGTGCTCGCCGCGAGCGATCGCGACGAGAAGGCCAAGCCAGGGATCTATGTGCTGGAGCCCGTGGAAGGCGCCACCCCCGGCATGCGGGTCAGGTAGTCGTTTTTGACTGTTGCCGGATCCGGTTCACGACCATCCGGTCGTTCAGGCGTTTGACGATGGACGACCCGGTGGTCACGAACAGGAAGGGGAACAGCCCATGGATCAGGGCCGCGAAACCGGCGCGAAACATGCTGCGGGCAAAGCTCCAGGACACGCCAAGGTGTTCGACGTAGGTTTCACCGACGTTGCGCGGGTGTTCGGTGAAAGACAGCTTGGACATCGGTTTCTCCTGAATCGTGATCCTTGAAAAATGTTATCAGTAGGGGCAGGCAAAATTTCTGCTAAAACTGACGTCATATGGCTTGTTCAGGCAGTTTCATTCGCTCAATCGCGGCTGGTACGAAATATTTTTTCTTAGTCGAGTGTGGCGGAGCGCTGGCGCCCGGTGCAGTACACTCGCCCGCAATCCCCAGCCATCGTTCAAAGGGTAGTCATGGCCAAGAGTTACGAGTCCGAAATCACCCACTTCCTGCAAAAACTGAAGGAAGAGCGTCCGCAGCTGGATGCCGAGCAGCAGCAAGGTCGCGCCCGCCTGTGGGACAAGACCATCGATCCTGAACTGACGCAGGAATTCGATGCGTCCACCGTTTCCCAGAAGCCGTACGTTTACTTTTCCGCCGACTGATCGTCCGGCGTCGTGGCCGGACAGCTGCCCAGCGGCAAGGCGTTGGCCGCATTGAGGGCGCCCGACGTGGATAGCACGCCCGACACCATCGACGGCGTCGCCATCGCTCGCCTGTACGGCGAGCCCCTGTTTGCCCTTCCCAACGATCTCTATATCCCGCCCGACGCGCTCGAAGTGTTCCTGGAAACCTTCGAAGGCCCGCTGGATCTGCTGCTGTACCTGATCCGCAAGCAGAACTTCAACGTCCTCGACATTCCGATGGCCGAGGTCACCAAGCAGTACCTGTCGTATGTGGAGCAGATCCGGGTGCACAACCTGGAACTGGCCGCGGAATACCTGCTCATGGCGGCGCTGCTGATCGAGATCAAATCGCGCATGCTGCTGCCGGTGCGCAAATCGGATTCCGACGAAGACGTCGAAGATCCCCGCGCCGAACTGGTCCGCCGCCTGCTCGAATACGAACAGATGAAGCTTGCCGCGCGCAGGATCGACGCCCTGCCGCAACTGGGCCGCGATTTCGTGCGCACGGGCGTGCTGCTGGACCAGACCACCGAACGGCGACTGCCTGATGTAACGGCGATCGACCTGCGCGACGCCTGGGCCGAGATCGTGCGCCGCGCCAAGCTCAATGCCCATCACCACATCTCGCGTGAAGCGCTATCGGTCCGGGACCACATGAGCCAGATCCTGCGCCGCCTGCAGGGCGTGCGGTACATGGAGTTCACGGAACTGTTCATGCAGAAGGTGCAGGAAGGCGCCGGCGTCCCGATCATCGTTGTCCACTTCATCGCGATGCTGGAACTGGCGCGCGAATCGCTGCTGGATATCACCCAGGCCGAGCCCTACGCACCGATCTACGTGCGCCTGGGATTCACCGCCATCGCCCAGGACGCCTGACTCGTCCGATTGAGCATTTGGCGCGCCCGCGCCGCTGCTGTAGGATGCGCCCGATACGACGCGCCTTGCGCGAGCCGGGCGCCCGGCGGTCCGCACGATTCTTTCCGATTCCTCTCTTTTCACAAGCTACGCCCATGAAGGTTGTCCACACCATTGAAGAGCTGCGCGATCAATTGCGCGGCCAGTTGCGAGTCTCGTTCGTACCGACGATGGGCAACCTGCATGAAGGCCACCTGGCGCTGATGAAGACCGCGCGGCACCATGGCGACCCGGTCGTGGCCAGCATCTTCGTGAACCGCCTGCAGTTCGGGCCGAACGAAGACTTTGATCGCTACCCCCGCACGCTCGCGTCCGACATCGCCAAGCTGGAAGCGGACCGCAACGTGTATGCGCTGTTTGCGCCGGACGAACGCGAGATGTACCCCGAGCCGCAAAGCTACCGGGTGCAGCCACCGTCCGAGCTGGGCGACATCCTTGAAGGGGAATTTCGCCCCGGTTTCTTCCAGGGCGTGTGCACGGTGGTGCTCAAGCTGCTGTCCTGTGTGCAGCCCAAGGTGGCCGTGTTCGGCAAGAAGGACTATCAGCAACTGATGGTGGTGCGCGCCATGTGCCGCCAGTTCCAGTTGCCGATCGAGATCATTCCGCAAGAAACCGTGCGAGCCGCCGACGGCTTGGCGCTGTCGTCCCGCAATATGTACCTGACCCCAGAAGACCGGGCCGAGGCGCCCCAGCTGTACGCCGCCCTGCAGTCGGTCAAGACCCGCCTGCATGAAGGCGAACGCGATGCCGATACCCTGGGCCGGATCGCGACCGATCACCTGAACGCCCGCGGCTGGAAGGTCGATTACGTCGCCGTACGCCGCCAGCGGGACCTGAAAGCGCCCACGGCCGACGACATGCATGGCGGCGAACCGCTGGTCGTGCTGTCGGCCGCCAAGCTCGGCGCCACGCGCCTCATCGACAACCTCGAGCTCTGATTTAGCGAGCACCTACACCGCGCGCTGACACCGCGTGCCGCCACTGCGCCGTCAAAGTGACTGCAAGGAATTGATACATCGCAGGAGACCGGTTCGGGTACGACATCGGTCTCAGGATGGTTTACGATTACGCCCATGCTCGAAGACCTCGACCAACTCTCGACCCGTATTGCTCAGCTGGTGCAGCTGACTCAACACGTCCGCGCCGAAAATCAGGCGCTGCGCACCGAGCTCGGCAAGCGCGACGTGCGCATCCAGCAACTGCGCGAAACCGTGGAAATGGCGCAGATCCGCGTCGATGACGTGCTGGCCCGCCTGCCCGGCAAGCCGCCGGAAGCAACGGCTGACGCTGACGCCGATGCCGACCCGGGCGTTGACGCCGCCGCCGACACCGACATCGATCCGGACGCAAGCCCGGCCGACGACATCGACGGCGACTGGGCGGATGCCCGGACTGACGCCGATACCGACCCCTCTTTATCTGACGAAGCCGGCGACGGCGTGCGGAGTGCTCATGGAACGCCTTGACGTCACCATACTGGGACGCGAGTATCCACTTGCCTGCGCCCCGGAAGAACAGGAAGCGCTGCTTGAAGCCGCCAGCATGGTGGACCGCGCCATGCAGCGTATCAAGGCCGCCGGCAAAATCGGCAGCACCGAACGCATCGCGGTGATGGCAGCCTTGCAGATCGCAGGCGACCTGTTGAACGCCAAGGCGCCCGACGGGCCCCTTTCGCAGCTTGCAGTCGGCGACTACAAGCGTAAGATCGAAACCATGAACCAGATGCTTGACGCAGAGCTCGGTCCGCAAGACAAGCTGCTATAGCGCAAGCTGCCATAAGGCAAGCTTCAAGGCGGGCGGCGCCTTCAACGCGTTGCGTACGCAACGAGTTGTACGGAAGTCGCCCTTCGGGGTATTGAATCCCGCCGAAATGGTGTAATTTAAAGCCTAGGGTGTTCGACAGCCTGAACAGCAGTACCGCAGTATCGCAGTACCGATTTATCTTCCCTGCAGTGTTCGTGTTTGGCCATATATTCCTTGGACCCATGCTATGGCATGAGGTTGCGGGAATCGCCACCCAGGCGTGATCGTTTCTCTGTCAAACGAACCCAATGAGTGGCTGACTGCGACCGACCTTGAACTTAACGGTTCAGGATGCCGGCCTAGCGGCACAGGCGGGGATCTATTCCGCGACCCGGAGCGTTGATACGCTTCCGGGTCGTTTGTTTTTGTGCGTTCGCTTTGCGACACCGCCACTGCCGCACAACGATTTGTGCGGAGCAACATGGCCAGTCCGTGGCACTATGCGTGCGCCTCCCACATTCGAGTATTCCCGCATGGACCTTTCCTTTATTGCCGCCCTGCTCGTGCTTGGCGCCGCCACGGGCTTTGCCGCCGGCCTGCTTGGCATTGGCGGCGGCATGATCATGGTGCCCTTCCTGACCTTTCTGTTCACGTGGCAGAAGATGCCGGCCGACCTGATCATCCACGCGGCGATCGCCACGTCGATGGCGTCCATCCTGTTCACGTCGGTATCCAGCGTCATGGCGCACCAGAAAAAAGGCGCCATCCGCTGGAACATCGTCGGGCAGTTCGCGCCGGGCCTGGTGATCGGTGGCCTGCTGGCCGGCGGCGCCGTCTTTGCCGTGCTCAAGACCGGGTGGCTGGCCCTGCTCTTTACCTTGTTCGTGGGCTATTCGGCCGTGCAGATGCTGTTGAACAAGAAGCCCAAGCCCAGCCGCCAAATGCCCGGTGTCGTGGGCACGGCGGCAACCGGCACCGGTATCGGTTTCCTGTCCGGCCTGGTCGGCGCCGGCGGCGGCTTTGTGTCGGTACCTTTCATGACCTGGTGCAACGTCCCCCTGCATAACGCCGTGGCAACCTCGGCCGCGCTGGGCTTTCCGATCGCGCTGGCCAATACGGTCGGTTACATCTGGTCAGGCATGCAGCAGCAGATCACCTACCCCGGCATGTTCGGCTATGTATATTGGCCTGCGCTGCTCGTGCTCATCGTTTCGAGTGTCCTGACCGCGCCGCTTGGCGCCAACGCGGCCCACAAGCTGCCGGTCGCGACGCTCAAACGTGTGTTCGCCTGGGTCCTGATGGCGCTTGCGCTCTACATGGCCTACAAGGCGTACACCGCGTTCGCGGTCTGATCGGCGTCCTATCGTCGCGGGTCATGATCACGCACGTCCGGCGGGCAGTCCCCTGATATTCAAAGGATGATCGTTATGGCCCGTTTTCTGACTCGTACGGTGTTGTCTGCCGCCCTGTCCACCGCATTGTCCACCGCGGCCCTTACCGGGGCCCTTCTTGCGCCGGGCGTGGCGGCCGCACAGACGCCGCCTCCATCGGCGGCAGCCCGTCCGGAACTGCCGCAGCTGTCGCTCGAAGCCGCGGCGTCGAGCGACGTGGCGCAGGACAAGGTCGAAGTCACCCTGGCCAAGGAAATCGAAGGCGCCGACCAGGCGCAGCTGTCCGACCAATTGAACAAGGTGCTGGCCTCGACGCTGGCCACGGCCAAGCGCAACACCAAGGTCGAATCGCGCAGCGGCAACTACCGCGTGTGGGCCAATACCGATCGCAACGGCAAGATCACCGGCTGGCGCGGTCGCGCCGAACTGGTGCTCGAGTCCAAGGACTTCGTGGCCGCATCGACGTTGGCAGGCGAGTTGAGCCAGGCCATGGCCGTTGCCAACATCAACTTCTCGCTGTCGCGCGAAGCGCGTGAAGCCGAAGAACAGCGCCTGTTGCAGGAAGCCGCCAAGGCCTTCGGCGTACGTGCGACCAGCGCCGCGCAGGCGTTCGGCTTTGGCAGCTATGCCGTCAAGACCTTGGATCTGAGCGGCAGCGGCACGGTTTATACGCAGCGCCCCATGATGATGCGTGCAGCGTCTGCCGACGCAAAGATGGCGGAAGCCCTGCCGCTGGAAGCCGGCAAGGCCACCGTCACGGTGTCGGTGCGTGGCACGGTGGAATTGCTGGGCACGCAGCAACGCTAAGCCTCGGCGCCGCGCAGTACCCATGATCCGCGATCGCTGCGGACATGAAAAAAGGCACCGGAACCCCGGTGCCTTTTTGTATTCGGGCGGTAGCGGCACAATGCGCCACCGCCCTTCTTCCTGCTCCAGCACCTTGCCTTCAAACCACGACGTCAGACCACAGCGTGCGGACTGCGGCGTGACATATAGAACATGATGGCGCCGATCACCACCATCGGGATCGACAGCCACTGCCCCATGGTGAAGCCGGCGGCCAGCAGGCCCAGGAAGTTGTCGGGTTCCCGGGTGTACTCGACCAGGAAGCGCGCGACACCATATCCCATCAGGAATACGGCGCTGATCTGCCCGATGGGCCGCGATTTGCTGGCAAAGCCCCACACCAGCAGGAACAGCAGCAGACCTTCGGCGCCAAATTCATACAGCTGCGACGGGTGACGCGGGATGTTGTCGCCGGCCTGCGGAAAGATCATGCCCCACGACACGCTGGTGGCCCGGCCCCACAGTTCGCCGTTGATGAAGTTGCCCATGCGGCCCGCCGCCAGGCCCAACGGCACGAGCGGCGCCACGAAATCACCGATCTCCAGGAAGCGCTTGCCGCGGCTGCGCGCAAACATGGCCATCACGAACAGCACACCCAGCAGCCCGCCGTGGAAGGACATGCCGCCCTGCCACACCTCGAAGATTTCCAGCGGATGCGCCAGGTAGTAGCTGGCCTTGTAGAAGATCACATAGCCCAGCCGCCCGCCAATCACCACGCCGAGCACGCTGTAGAACAGCAGGTCATCCAGATCGCGGTGGGTGAGCGATGTCTTGCCGTGCGAAATGCGCCAGCGACCCAGGCCCCACGCAAACAGGAAGGCGAGCAGGTACATCAGCCCATACCAGCGGATCGCGACGGGACCGATGGCAAACGCGATCGGAGAAAATTCAGGATGAACCAGCATCGACTAGCCTTATAGAGACGGCGGGCGCCGCCGCGTAAAGAATGAGCAGGATGATAACCGCTGCGCGCGACAGGAAAAGGATCGGCGCCGGGCGATTTGACTCCATCCCACACGTGCGCGAGACTTCGGGCGACACTTTTTCCGGATCGCCCATGCTTCGCCCGTCTGCCGTGCTGTGTGCTTTTCTGCTTTTCGGTGCGCCTGCGGCGGCGTCCACGGCGGGCGCGGCCGAGATCACCGGCCCGGAACTGGCCAAGGCCCGCGTCTGCCTGGCCTGTCACCAGATCGACAGCAAGCGCGTCGGCCCGGCCTGGAAAAGCGTGGCGGCCAAGTACGCCGGCCAGCCGGACGCACAGTCCAGACTGGAAACATCCATCCGGCGGGGGAGCGCAAACCGGTGGGGCAAGGTGCCGATGCCGGCGCAGAACCACGTGTCCGAAGAGGAGGCCAGGCGGCTGGCGGCCTGGATACTCACCCTCAATAAGTAGAAGGCACAGTCCCTCGGGGTCGTTAGTCAACGCTGACCGCGGCAGGGTGTCATCCTGCCTGTAGACCGAGGACTAGGCCGGGCGAGGTGATATAACCTCGCCAGCATCCCAGCTTCAAACCAGAACCCAGGCAGCCACAGCGCCCACGATCGCGCACTTCGCCAGGATCAAGTCTTGCGACGGTCCGCGGGATCCAGTGGATGCGTCGCTCAAAGAGAGGAATCATGACGACTCAGAACGAAAAGGCCGTTTTTGGCGGCGGATGTTTTTGGTGTGTCGAAGCCGTATTCCAGCAATTGCAAGGCGTGAACAAGGTCGAGTCGGGCTACGCAGGCGGCCATGTCGACCGCCCCACCTATCACCAGGTGTGCGAGGGCAATACCGGGCATATCGAAGTGGCTGAAGTGACCTTCGATCCGTCCGTCATCACCTTCAAGGACTTGCTGGCGGTGTTCTTTGCGTCGCACGATCCGACGACGCTGGACCGCCAGGGCAATGACGCCGGTCCGCAATACCGGTCCGCCATTTTCTGGCAAACGCCGGAACAGCGCGACGTTGCGCAGGCCTATATGGACGAACTGTCGGCCGCGAACACGTTTGGCGCCCCTATCGTGACCAAGCTCCTTCCGCCCGCCAAACTCTGGCCCGCCGAGGACTATCACCGGGACTACTTCCTCCGTAATCCTGGCCAGGGCTATTGCGCGGTCGTGATTGCTCCCAAGGTCACGAAACTGCGCAAGACCTTTGCCGACAAGCTGAAGACGCCGGCCTGAGCACGGCGGCGGCGAGGCCTCTGGAGCGACGCACGAAAAAAGGGCGGGATCACCAAAGTGATCCCGCCCTTTTTGTTGCCCGCTGACCGGGCCAGGCGGAAAGGCGGACAGACCGCCAGTCCGCCCGCCGAGGGATCACCGCACCACGGCCAGTTCCGACCGGTCGGCGCCCTTGTAGGTGTACAGCGTCAGTGCACCGTTCTTGATGTCGCCGTTCTTGTCGAAAGTGATCGGCCCGGTCACACCCTTGTAGCTGATCTTGTACAGCTCGGGGCCGTACTTGGCGGGGTCGGCCGAATTGGCTTTCTTCATGGCTTCGACCATCACCATCATGGCGTCGTACACGTAGGGCGCGTACAGCTGGACATCGCCATTGAAGCGCTTCTTGTACTTGGCGCGGAAGGCGTCCATGGTTGTCTTCTGTTCACCCGCCACGCCACCTGCTTCGGCGCACACCACCTTGCCGTTGCCGATGGCGTCACCCGCCAGGCGCGACAGCGACGTCGTGCAGATGCCGTCGCCGCCCATCAGGTGCGCTTCAATGCCCAGGGCTTTCATCTGGCGCAGCATCGGGCCGGCCACGGCGTCCATCCCGCCAAAGAACACCACGTCAGGCTTGTTGGCCTTCATGGAAGTCAGGATGGCCTGGAAGTCGGTGGCCTTGTCGGTGGTGTACTGACGGCTGACGATCTTGCCGCCCGCAGCGGCCGCCGACTTGGCGAATTCTTCGGCAACGCCCTGGCCGTAGGCCGTGCGATCGTCCACCACCGCAAAATTCTTGGCCTTCAGTTCCTTGACCGCATAGCGGCCCAGGGTGCCGCCCAGCTGGCCGTCGTTGGCGACCACGCGGAACGTGGTGTCGTAGCCCTGCTTGGTATAGGCGGTGCCGGTGGACGCTGGCGAGATCTGCACGATGCCCGCGTCGTAGTAGATCTTGGATGCCGGGATCGAGGTGCCGGTGTTCAGGTGACCGATCACGCCGTTGACCTTGGCGTCGACCAGTTTCTGGGCGGCGGCCGTACCCTGCTTGGGGTCGGACGCATCATCTTCGGCCAGCAGCTCGAACTTCACTTTCTTGCCACCCAGCGTGACGCCCGCGGCATTCAGGTCTTCCACCGCCATGCGCGCACTGTTCTCCATATCCTTGCCCAGGTGGGCGATGGGGCCGGTGGTGGGTGCGACGTGCCCGAGCTTGACCACGACTTCCTGGGCGACGGCGCCAAAGGACACCACGGTCAGGCCGGCGGCCAGGGCGAACGGAAGCAAACGAATAGACATGGACACTCCTGGGGGTTCGTGCCGCTGGGCCCGCTGCGCCAGCGTACAATTTCGCAGCAACAAACATACATGAAAAACCGCACATCAGGGTCGATATGTCGAGACACTCATGGACACGGCGCGCCCTGCTAAGCGCCGCCGTTGCCACCGCCTGCGGGGCGCTTGCCCCCGCCTTTGCACAAGCGCCGGCCGCCCCGGCCTGGCCCACCCACCCGCTGCGCTTCATCGTGCCCTATCCGCCCGGCGGTCCGCTGGATGTCATGGCGCGCGCGCTGGCCGAAAAACTGCGCGTCAGTCTGGGCCAGACCGTGGTTGTTGAAAACAAGCCGGGCGCCGGCGGGAACATCGGCGCCGACCTGGTCGCCAAGGCCACGCCCGATGGCTACACCCTGGTCATGGGGGCCGTCGCCACGCACGCGATCAACCCCGCCCTGTTCCCGAACATTCCGTACGACGCGATCAAGGACTTTGCGCCGATCTCGCTCGTGGCGTCGGTGCCGAACGTGCTGGTGATGAATCCGGCCACCGCCGACAAGCTGGGCGTTCGCAACGTGGCCGACCTGCTCGCCTACGCACGCAAGAATCCGGGCAAGCTGAACATGGGGTCGGGCGGCAATGGCAGCGCGGGCCACCTGGCCGGCGAACTGCTCAAGGCGCGCGCGCAGGTGTTCGCCGCGCACATCCCGTATCCGGGCTCGGTGCCGGCGCAACTTGCGCTATTGAGCGCACAGACCGATTTCATGTTCGACAACCTGGCGTCCGCCGCCCCGCTGATCGCATCGGGCAAACTGAAGGCGCTTGCAGTGACCACCGCCGCGCCGTCGCCCTTGCTGCCCGGCGTGCCCACCTTGATGCAGGCCGGGGTCAAGAACTTTGATCTGGGAACCTGGTTCGGGGTGTTCACCACCGGCCGCACGCCGGCGGCCGTGGTGCACCGCTTGAGCGAGGCGACCACGGCCGCCTTGCGCAGCCCCGATCTGCGTCAGCGACTGCAAGCCATGGGATCGGATGCCGAACCCACCACACCCGAGGCCTTCGCGGCGCTGGTCAAGGCCGATCTGGCCAAGTACGCCGAGATCGTGAAGGTATCGGGCGCGCGGCTCAACTGAGCCGATGGATGGTGGAGCCGGACTGTGCGCCCAGGCCGCCATTGGCGCCACTGCCGCCCGGCCGTGCGGCGGGCGGGACCGGGACGCCGAGGGCAGATGGGGGTGGCCCACCCGACTGCGTCGGCGCCGCCGGTTCGGCCAGCACGGGCTGCCCCATCGGTGCGCCCATCTTCATTTGTGTCATGAGCCACTCGATATATCGGCTGTGAACGCGCGCGGACAGTTCAACGGCGTTGCGTACGCCCAACTTCGCCATCACGCGGGCCCGGTGGACCTCCACCGTACGGGTGGAGATACCCAACCTGTCGGCTATCACCTTGTTGGCGCGGCCTTCGAGCAGCAAAGCCATCACTTCTCGTTCACGCGGCGTAAGCCGATTGGTCCATTCTTGTTCGCCGGGATAGTTGTGCGCCGCCATATTGCCTTCCTTGAACTACGTGATCGTGTGGCAGATAAGGACTAGCCACACTGGTAAGCCAAGTCTTGCAGGGTTCAAAAGACAGAAAAACTGTCAACACTGACAGGCTCCTGAAAGCGCGCACAAGTAGGTGGGATCAAGTTCCCACATTTCCATCGATTGTCGGGAAAACCCCGAGCAACCGGCGCGAAAATCATCGTTGCGGCACGAATCTCCTGAGCTAACATTCGCGGCTTGCTAGTGAAGTCAGATAGGAGCCCACTTCCAATGCGTATTCGGTCACAACAAAACTTCTGGTCCGGGGTGATGTTTCTCGCCATCGGAATATTCTTCGCCGGTAACGCCGTCGAATATTCCATGGGCACCGCCGCCAAAATGGGGCCTGGCTATTTTCCCTTCTGGCTCGGGGTCATTCTCGCGTTGCTGGGTGTAGTCATCGGCATTTCCGGTTTGTCCTCGAAGGCACAGGAGACGAAAGTCGAAGGTTGGGACTTTCGTGTCATGTTCCTGGTGCTCGGTTCGGTCGTCCTCTTCGGCGTCCTGCTGCGTCCTCTCGGTATCTTCGTTTCGATCTTTATCCTCGTCGTGCTCAGTAGCCTCGCCAGCCACGAGTTCAACTGGAAAGTCGCTGTCATCAACGCACTCTGCCTGGCAGTTTTCGCCTGGGCGGTGTTCGTCAAGGGTCTGGGATTGATTTTCCCGCTTTGGCCAACCTTCCTCGGCCTGAATTAAGGAGCCCCGCATGGAATTGTTTGACCACCTTGCGTTGGGTTTTTCCACCGCGCTGTCGTTTCAGAACATCATCTACGCGTTTCTCGGCGCGTTGATTGGAACGCTGGTTGGCGTGTTGCCTGGCCTGGGCCCCGTGCCCACCATCGCAATGTTGCTGCCCATCACGTACGCACTGCCCCCGATTGCCGGCCTGATCATGCTTGCCGGTATTTACTACGGCGCGCAGTACGGTGGTTCCACGACTGCCATTCTGGTGAACCTGCCAGGTGAAACGTCGGCTGTGGTGACGTGTCTGGACGGGTACCAGATGGCCCGTCGAGGACGTGCCGGTCAGGCACTGTCGATCGCGGCACTGGGCTCGTTCTTCGCAGGCTGCGTGGCAACGATCCTGTTGGCTGCCTTCGCACCTCCGCTGGCTGAAGTGGCATTCCAGTTCGGTCCTGCCGAATACTTCTCGCTGATGTGTCTGGGTCTGGTCGGCGCCGTGGTGCTGGCATCGGGTTCCCTGACCAAGGCAATCTGCATGATCTTGCTGGGTCTGCTGCTGGGCATGGTCGGTACCGACGTGAACTCGGGTGTTGCCCGCTTCTCGTTCGGCATTCCGGAACTGACCGACGGTATCGACTTTGCCGCGGTCGCCATGGGCGTGTTCGGTTTCTCTGAAATCATGAACAACGTTCAGCAGAAGGAAGAGCGCGAAGTTTTCCTTGGAAAGATCAGTCACCTGTATCCCGACTGGTCGGACATCAAGGCGGCTACCGGTCCGGTTCTGCGTGGTACGGCCATCGGTTCGGCACTGGGCATCCTGCCGGGCGGCGGCGCCGTGATGGCATCGTTCGCGTCCTACACGATCGAAAAGAAGATCGCCAAGCACCCCGAGCTGTTCGGTACGGGCGCCATCCAGGGTGTGGCAGGTCCGGAATCGGCAAACAACGCCGCTTCGCAGACCTCGTTCATTCCGCTGCTGACGCTGGGTATCCCGGGTAACGCCGTGATGGCGCTGATGGTCGGCGCCATGACCATCCACAACATCCAGCCGGGTCCTCAGGTCATGACCGCGAACCCGGAACTGTTCTGGGGTCTGATCGCCTCGATGTGGATCGGTAACCTGATGCTGGTGATTCTGAACCTGCCGCTGATCGGTCTGTGGGTCAAGCTGCTGAAGGTGCCTTACCGCATCCTGTATCCGGCCATTCTGATGATCTGCTCGATCGGTGTGTACACGCTGAACTACAACGTGTTCGACATCTGGATGACGGCCTTCTTTGGGCTCGTGGGCTACGTGTGGTCGAAGCTGAAGTGCGAAGGCGCACCGCTGCTGCTGGGCCTGGTCCTGGGCCCCATGATGGAAGAAAACTTCCGCCGTGCCCTGCTGCTGTCGCGTGGTGAGTTCTCGACCTTCGTGACGCGTCCTCTGTCGCTGTCGTTGCTGATCGTCGCCGCCATCCTGGTGCTGATCGTGGCTTCGCCATCGATCCGGAAGAAGCGCGAAGAAACCTTCGTGGAAGACTGATCGACACAGGCTGCGCACTAGCACGCAGCCTGGATCGAACGCAGAAAGGCGTCCCTCGGGACGCCTTTTTTTTCGTCCGCATGTTTACGCTAGACTTCACGTCTATTCACGGAGAGCCATATGTCATCGAACGGATCCAGAACTTACGAAGCCACGACGCCCGTTGACGTGGCGTTCATCGGTCTGGGCGTCATGGGATTCCCCATGGCCGGCCATCTTGCCCGCGCAGGTCACAACGTGACCGTGTACAACCGGTCTTCCGCCAAGGCGCAGGCATGGGTCGACGAGTTCGGCGGCGCGCATGCCCCGACCCCGCGCGAAGCTGCCGCAAAAGCCGATATCGTTTTCTCGTGCGTCGGCAACGACGATGATCTGCGCAGCGTCATGCTCGGCGACGACGGCGCGCTGGCGGGCCTGCGCCCCGGCACGCTGCTGGTCGACCACACCACGGCATCGGCCAAGGTGGCGCGCGAACTGTACGAAGCCGCCAAGGCAAGGCAGGTGTCGTTCGTGGATGCCCCGGTGTCGGGCGGGCAGGCCGGCGCGGTCAATGGTGTGCTGACCGTCATGTGCGGCGGCGACGTCGACGCGTTCGATCGCGCCCTGCCGGTAGGGGCTGTCTATGCGCGCGCGTTCACGCGCATCGGCGAAGTCGGCGCGGGCCAGCTGGCCAAGATGTGCAATCAGATCTGCATCGCGGGGATCGTGCAGGGCCTGTCCGAAGCCATAGCCTTCGGCAAGAATGCCGACCTGGACATGAAGCTGGTGCTGGACGTGATCGCCAAGGGCGCGGCGCAAAGCTGGCAGATGGAAAACCGCGGCGGCACGATGGTCGACGACAAATTCGACTTCGGCTTTGCGGTGGACTGGATGCGCAAGGACCTGAACCTGGTGCTGGACGAAGCGCGCCTGAACGGTTCACGCGTGCCAATGACGGCGCTGGTCGACCAGTTCTATGCCGACGTGCAGCAGATGGGCGGCAGCCGCTGGGATACTTCGTCGCTGGTCAAGCGGCTGGTCTGAGCACCCGCAGCGTTTCGTCCAGGGGCCACGCCAGGTCGACGACGAGGTTGGCAATGCCTTCCATGTCATCCAGATGCGCGCGTGGCAGCGTGGTGGGGGGCGAGCCTGCAGCAAGCGCGCCGGCCCCGTCGGCGGCATTCGCATCGGCATCGCTGATGATCGCGCCGATGCTGCTGTCGTCGGGATAGAGCCAGGGCTTGGTATTGTCCCGGCGGTGGATTTCCATCTTGACGTGTTTGTCGCGCTTGAAGCCTTCCACCAGAATGAAATCGACCGGGCTCATGTGGCCGAGCAGGTCGGCCAGGCGCGGTTCGTCTTCATCCCGCAATTCGTGCATCAGGGCCCACCGCGCGCCCGATGCCACCAGCACTTCCCTGGCGCCCGCTTCGCGGTGCAGGTAGGAATCCTTGCCCGGCTTGTCGATATCGAACATGTGGTGCGCGTGCTTGAGCGTCGATACGCTATAGCCGCGGGCATTCAACACCGGTATGAGTTTGGCCAGCAGCGTGGTCTTGCCCGCGCCGCTCCATCCCGCCAATCCAAGAACACGCGTCATCAGGCCAGCCCGTCGAACGGCAGGACGTCGACAGTCTCGCCCGCGGCCACGTTGCCCTGGTCATGGTGCAGGACCACCAGGCCGTTGGCCTCGCTCATGCTGCGCAAGATGCCGGACCCTTGCGAGCCCGCCATGCGCACTTCCCAGCCACCGCCGGGTGCGGGGGTCACGCTGCCACGTTGGTATTCGGTGCGCCCTGCCTTCTTGCGGATCGCGTCGACACTGGTCGCGCGCAGCAGGGGCATGGGGGCGACACGCGCGCCGCTCATGGCAAGCAAGGCATCGCGTACCAGGGCATAGAACGTCACCATCACGGCCACCGGATTGCCGGGCAATCCGAACAGAATCGCATGGCGGCTGCCGCTGGCAATACGTCCGATCGCCATGGGCCGGCCCGGCCGCATTGCAATCCGCCAGAACAGCACGTCGCCGAGCTTGGCCATGACCATCTTGGTGTAGTCGGCCTCGCCCACGCTGACACCACCAGAGGTGATCACGACATCGGCATTCGCAGCTGCCGCGGTAAAGGTCGCCTCGAGCGCAGCGGGATCGTCACGCACCACGCCCATGTCCAGAATCTCGACACCCAGGCGTTGCAACATGCCCCACAGGGTGTAGCGATTGCTGTCGTACACGCAGCCTTCGTCGAGCGTCTCGCCGATCGAACGCAATTCGTTGCCGGTGGAAAAGAACGCGACGCGCAGACGGCGCACCACGGGCACTTCGGCCTGGCCCAGCGACGCCAGCACGCCCAGGTCGGCGGGACGGAGCACGCGTCCGGCCACCAGCGCCGCTTCGCCCTTGGCCAGGTCTTCGCCGGCCAGCCGGCGGTTGTCGCCGGGCCGCACGATACCGGCCGGGATCGTGACCTGATCGCCGTCCAGCTTCGTGAATTCCTGCGGGATGACCGTGTCGAGTCCCTCGGGCATCACGGCGCCGGTCATGATGCGCACGCATTCGCCGTGTGCGATGGCGTGTTTGGCTTCCTGCCCCGCCATGGCGCGCGACACGACACGCAGCGTGGTCTCGGCGCCATTAGCCAGATCTCGTCCGCGAAAGGCATAGCCGTCCATGGCCGAATTGTCGTGCGACGGCACGTTGATGGCCGACACGATGTCGCGCGCCAGCACGCGGCCCAGCGCGGAGCGCAGCGGCAGCATCTCGACCGCGTCAAGACGCGGCACGAGCCGGTCGATGAAGGCGCGCGCCTGGTCGACCGACAACGCGTTCGGATCGTAGCCGTTGATGCACGACGAAATTTCTTCGAGCGAGGCAGGAACGGCGCCGGGCTGGGCAATTGGCTGCGTCGCGGCGGGGATGGGGGACTGAGTGGGCGTCATGATGTCAAAGCCGCTGCAGTTCGGCGATGGTGTTGGCGCCGACGAACGCGTCGGCATCGTCGAAGCGGACTTCCACGCAGCGATGCAGCGCGGTCCAGCTGTCGATCTTGCGATTGCCTGCGGACGTGAAGGCGACCAGGCTGGCCAGCAGGTCGGCGCGCATCAGACAGAACACGGGCTGGGTGCGCCATTCGCCAGCGGCGGACGCGCTGTCGTCGTCCTTGGCGTCAACATGCGATTCGCCGGATGGATGTGGTTCACGCGATTCACGGGTCGCGACCATGGCGATCTCGGCATCTTCGGCCTCGAGCGCCGCGGCAAGCCGCTCCACCAGGTCGTCGGGAAAGCGCGGCGTATCGCACGGCACTGTCACGAGATACGCCGTTTCGCAGCGTTCGAGCGCGGTCACGAAGCCGGCGAGCGGACCCGGAAAACCGGACATTGAATCGGGCCAGACCGGCACGCCCATCGATTCATAGGCGCCCATGTTGCGGTTGGCATTGATCATGACCTCGCCAACCTGCGGCGCCAGGCGCAACAAGGACAGCAGCGCCATGGGAATGCCCTGCACGGTCTGGAGGCCCTTGTCGACGCCGCCCATGCGGGTCGCGCGGCCGCCGGCAAGAATGACGCCGGTGATGGAATTTTTGTCGATCATGGGCGTCAGTATAAGGCGTGGCCTGCCCTGCCCTCTGGCGCCGGCCACGCGCTCAGCGCCCCCTCCGGAGGGTCTGATATGATGAAACGCTCAACTGGCTACTCCAGCCCGGCAGTTTTCGCCAGCAGTTTTTACCTTCTTCACGAACCTTCCCCATGGTCGCCAACGACTCCGTACTTCAGGCCCTGCAGGCCGTCATCGATCCCAACACCGGCAAAGACTTCGTTTCGACGAAGTCGGTCAAGCACCTCGAGGTGACGGGCGGCGATGTCTCGTTCGACATCGAGCTTGGCTACCCGGCCAAAAGCCAAATCCCGGCGCTGCGCCGCGCATTGATCGCCGCTGCCAAGGGCGTGCCGGGCGTCGAAAACGTGTCGGTGAACCTGCGCACCGTCGTCGTGCCGCACGCGGTGCAGCGCGGCGTCGCGCTCATGCCGGGCGTCAAGAATATCGTGGCCGTTGCCTCGGGCAAGGGCGGCGTCGGCAAAAGCACGACGGCCGTCAACCTGGCCCTGGCGCTGGCCGCCGAAGGCGCCAGCGTGGGCCTGCTCGATGCCGACATCTACGGTCCCAGCCAGCCGCTGATGATGGGCATCGATGCCCGTCCGGTCAGCGACGACGGCAAGACCATGGAACCGCTGGAAAACTACGGCGTGCAGGTCATGTCGATCGGTTTCCTGGTTGGTCAGGACGAAGCCATGGTGTGGCGCGGCCCGATGGCCGTGCAGGCGCTGGAACAGCTGCTGCGCCAGACCAACTGGCGCGATCTGGACTACCTGATCATCGACATGCCCCCGGGCACCGGCGACATTCAACTGACGCTCAGCCAGCGCGTGCCCATGACCGGCGCCGTCATCGTCACGACGCCGCAAGACATCGCGCTGCTGGATGCCAAGAAGGGCATCAAGATGTTCGAGAAGGTCAACGTGCCGATCCTGGGCATCGTCGAAAACATGGCCGTGCACGTGTGCAGCAACTGCGGCCACGTCGAACATATCTTTGGCGCGAACGGCGGCAAGAACATGGCGGCCGAATACAAGATGGACTACCTGGGCGGCCTGCCGCTCGACATCAACATCCGCCTGCAGGCCGACAATGGCCGGCCTACGGTCGTGGCTGACCCCGACGGCGAAGTGGCCATGATGTACAAGGACATTGCCCGCAAGGTCGCCGTGGCGATCGCCAGCAAGAACCGCGACTTCTCGTCCAAGTTCCCGACCATCACCGTCAGCGCGAACACCTGACGTGGTCGGTCCTCGCGACACGATGCGAAAGTCCTGTCATGGATGACGTGAAGCCAGACGACGTGACGGCCGGGAACCCGGCGCCAGGCATGGGCGACGCTGCGCCGGTGCCTGCGGCAGGTTCGAATCCGGACGCTGCACCAACGGTCGACGTGGCGGTGCTGATGCGCCGCGAACGGGTCACCGGTCCCATGAGCCGGTGGCAGACATGGCGCTGGGTGCTTGAAGACGTGGTTATGAATGAACCCGGCTTTGGCGCCGAGCCGCGCGTGCTGGTGGCCGACGCCCAGCAGGAACGGTGGCTGTTTCCCGGCTTTACGGTGGGCTTGTACCGCGACGATGCCGAAGGGTATTACCTGAACGCCAGCACCGATGTGCCCTGCTGGTTCGTGATGTGGCGGATGGAAGAAACGGCCACGCTGGCCGACGAGCCGATCGCACGACCCGAAGTGGTGACACTCAGCTATTACCACGCCGGCCGCCTGCTCGACGCGCAAGAAACCGTCGAATTGATTCCCGCGCCGCCGCAGATCAGCCACTGGCTGCGCGAATTCGTCGACGCCAACTATGTGATCGAAAAGAAGAAGCGCCGGCGCCCGGTCAGCTTCGAGTCGCTGCAGGACCGATTCGGCAATCCGGTATCCGTCACGACCACCAAGAAATTCGGTGGCGGTGGTGGAGGCGAGGGCTAGCCGTGGACGATACGTCACGGACCTTCCTTGGCCGCTGGTCGCGGCGCAAGATCGAGGCACGGCAGGTCGAAGCAGCGGAAAAAGCAGCGGAACAGGCAGCGCAAGAAGCTGCTGAATCCGCGGCTGAATCCGCGGCTGAATCGGCTGCTGCCAAGGCTGCGGGGGGGGGGANNNNCCCCCCCCCGATCCCGCCATGGGTTCGGCTGCCGCCACGTCCCTGCAAACGGCTCCCCTGGCCGACGCCGGCTCATCGTTGCCCGCGCACGGCGCGCCAATGGCTGACGCGGCCACGCTGGCGCGCACCGGCGCAGGCGATGCCGCATCGCGCCCCGCCGCCGTACCGTCCAACTCCACGTCGGCCGCCCACCCCGATGCCCCTGCCCTGCCGACCCTTGCCGACGTCGCCAAGCTGACGGCCGATTCCGACTACAGCGTCTTCATGGCCAAGGGCGTCGCGCCCGAGGTCAAGAACGCCGCAATGAAAAAGCTGTTCTCGGACCCGCACTACAACATCATGGACGGACTGGACATCTACATCGACGACTATTCGTCGCCCGAGATCATGCCCAAGTCCATGCTGCGCAAGATGGCCAGCGCGCGGGTGCTCAATCTGTTCACCGACGAAGACGAAGCCAGGGCCGTCGCGGAGGACGAAGCGGCAGCGGAACTGGCCGCGGCAGACCAGGCCGCGGCGCAAGTCCCCGCGCAGGCGGCCGCACCCGAAGCCGCACCAGCGGAAAACGATGCTTCCGACGGCCCTGACCGTCTCGAATCGAACGCGACCGCATGGGCCACCCCCGCATCTACCCCACCTCCGGGAACCGCCACGGACGAGCCGGGGTCGAACCGGATCCCACCTGACATGCCAGCCGAGCCGACTGCGCGGCTCGACAACCGTCTCCACGTTGCAACAGCCGCCCCGCGAGCGCCTGTCGACGTGCTAGCCTCGGCGCCCCGGCCGGACGCGTCACGCGCCGACGACGGCCCCCCCCCTGTTCCATCCCGATCCGGCGATTCCTGAGCCGGCGAAATTAAGCGTTTCCATGTCCACACTGATCTGCGATTGCAACCGGACGATGCCCCTTGACGCGACTGCGTTGGGCAACGCCCTCAACGAACCGCTCACGCTGCACTCGACCCTGTGCCGCCGGGACGCGGGCGCCTACCAGCAGGCAATCAAGTCGGGTGACGACGTGGTGGTGGCCTGTACGCAGGAAAAGCGCCTGTTCGCCGAACTGGGCGCGGCCACGGAAGGCGCCGTGTCGCCCATCCGCTTCGTCAACATCCGTGAAACCGGCGGGTGGAGCCGCGATGCATCGCAAGCGACGCCCAAGATCGCCGCCTTGCTGGCCGCGGCGCGCCTGCCCGAGCCGGAACCCGTGTCGACCGTCACGTACAAAAGCGCCGGCCGCCTGTTGATCATCGGCCCGATGGATCAGGCCGAACGCGCCGCCGACATGGTCAGCGACGTGCTCAACGTCACCCTCTTCACGCAGGGCCCCGGCCGCAACGGGGCATCGCAGGAACGCCGCTACCCGGTGCTGGGTGGCACGGTCAAAAGCCTGACCGGCTGGCTGGGCGCCTTCGAGTTGACCTGGGCGCGCGACAACCCGATCGACCTGGACCTGTGCACACGCTGCAACGCCTGCCTTGCGGCCTGTCCGGAAGGCGCCATCGGCCTGGACTATCAGGTCGACATGGCCAAGTGGACGACGCTGGACAGCACCGTGCAGCAGGCCTGCGTCAGCGCCTGTACCGTGGCCGGCGCCATCGATTTCAATCGGCCGATCCTGCTCGATGCGGAACCCTTCGACCTGGTGCTGGACCTGCGTACTGAGTCGGCCTTTGCGCAACACGCACCGCCACAAGGCTACTTCCGCTGGGACGGCGTCAGCCTGCCCACGCTGCTGAAACTGCGCGACATGGTGGGCGAGTTCGACAAGCCCAAGTTCTTTGACTACAAGCAGTCGCTCTGCGCCCACAGCCGCAACGAAGTGGTCGGCTGCGACGCCTGTATCCGCATCTGCTCGGCGCTGGCCATCAGCAGCGACAAGCATCGCCAACGCATCGAAGTGAATCCCAACTTGTGCGTGGGCTGCGGGGCCTGTACCACCGCGTGCCCCACGGGCGCGCTCACGTACGCCACGCCCCGCGCATCGGAACAGGGTCTGAACTTCCGCACCCTGCTCTCGACCTACACCAAGGCGGGCGGCAAGGATGCCGTCCTGCTGCTGCACAGCCAGGAAGCCGGACGGGATCTCGTCGACCGGCTGGGCCGCGCCGCGCAACTGAAGCAGGCGCACGGCGTACCGGCCAATGTGATCCCGGCCGGCCTGTGGCACACGGCCAGCACCGGCATCGATTTGTGGCTCAGCGCCATCGCCTTCGGCGCAACGCAGGTCGCCGTGCTGACGACGCAAGAAGAAGCGCCGCAGTACCTGGACGGCCTGCAGGCGCAAATGGACATCGCCCAGGCCATCCTGACCGGCCTGGGCTACACCGGCACGCACCTGCGCCTGATCCGCGCCGAAACCCCCGCAGCACTCGACACCGCACTGCAAACGCTGGCTGTGCAACGCGCCGCCATCCCGCGCCAGGCGGCACGATTTGCCGTGGCCAAGGAAAAACGCAGCACGCTGGACATGGCGATCGATCACCTGATCCTGCAGGCGCCTGCGGCTGCGGCGCTGCCCGAGGCGATTGCCCTGCCGGCCGGCATCCCGGGCGCCGGCTCGCCGTTCGGCACGCTGCACGTCGACAAGGACGCCTGCACGCTGTGCCTGAGCTGCGTCAACGCCTGCCCGGCCAGCGCGCTGGGCGACAACGCCGAGCGGCCGCAGCTGCGCTTCATCGAAAAGAATTGCGTGCAGTGCGGCCTGTGCGCCACGACCTGCCCCGAAGACGCGATCACCCTGGTGCCGCGCCTGCTGCTCACGCCGGAACGCAAGGCGTCGCGCGTGCTGAACGAAGTGCAGCCTTACCAGTGCATTCGCTGCAGCAAGCCCTTCGGCACGGTCAAGGCAATCGAAGCCATGCTGGGCAAGCTCAGTGGCCACGCCATGTTCCAGGGCGCGGCGCTGGATCGCCTGAAGATGTGCGGCGACTGCCGCGTCGTCGACCTTTACACCTCGCAGAACGAATCGAAGATCACCGAACTATGAGCAGCGCTTCCGTATCCCTGGATGCCATTTCCTCATCGCAACTGGATGAAGAAACCGCCCGTGCCGACGTGTATGGCCTGCTTGCGCAGCTGTATTACGCCCCGCCGGCCGCCGAACTGCTCGCGCAACTGCGTGAAGCGCCCACCGATGCGCCCGCAGCGGGCGCCTTCCTGGAAAGCTCCTGGCAGGCCCTGGTTGCGTCGGCCCGCGAATTGACCGACGCGCAGATCCACGCCGAATACGACACGCTGTTCGGCGGGATCGGCAAGCCCGAAATCTACCTGTATGGCTCGCACTACCTGAGCGGCTTCCTGAATGAAAAGCCGTTGATCAAGCTGCGGCATGATCTGGCCGCGTTGGGCCTGGGCCGGGACGAGCAGATGCCCGACACCGAAGATCACATCGCTTACGAATGCGAGGTGATGCGGTACCTGATCGCCGGTGACGACGTGGCCGTGGCCAACCTGACGCATCAGCGGCAGTTCTATGGCGACCACCTGCAGCCGTGGGTCGAGCCGCTTTGCCTGGCGCTGTCCAGCCATCCCCGAGCCAGGTTCTACGCGGCCCTGGCCGCATTCACGCTGGCCTTCATGAGCGTCGAATCGCAAGGTTTCGACATCCTCGCGTAAGTTTGATCGCAGGCCTTCGATGATCGAAAGCCTGCGCATTTATCGCGTCGCACCATCGCTACGCCAGGGAAAATCGCTAGATGAGCGATTTGCCGCTGAGCGTGCGTCACGAGTACAGTATGCAAATTGCTTCATATCTGTCAGATTTCCAGGAGACCGCCTTGAGCGAAAACAACCCATCTCGTCTGTCCCGCCGGGGGTTCTTCATCGCGGCGGCTTCCACGGGCGCCGTGGCGGCGGGCGCCGTCGTCATGCCCCATGTCAAGCCCGTTGCCACCGCTGCGGTCGACACCCCGCCGGCGCCCAAGCGCGGCGGCGGCTATCACGTCAGTGAACACGTGAAGCGCTACTACAAGACCACCCTCGTTTAACCCGGAGCGCGGCATGTTGCTGACCAAGAAAACCGGTGGGGCCGATCACGGCGCCGCCGCATCCTCATTCGTACAAAGCCTGCGCCGGGGCGTCTCCCAGGCGCTGCCCACCATGGACCGCCGCACCTTCCTGCGCCGGTCGGGCGTCGGTGTCGGCGCGGGCCTCGCGGCCGCCCAACTGACGCTGGTGCGCAAGGCCACTGCGGCCGATGGCGCCAAGGTCGGCATCGGCAACACGCCTGTCACCGTCAAGCGCACCGTCTGTTCGCACTGTTCGGTCGGCTGTTCGGTCGACGCCGTCGTTGAAAACGGCGTCTGGGTCCGCCAGGAAGCCGTGTTCGATTCGCCCATCAACATGGGCGCGCACTGCGCCAAGGGCGCCTCGCTGCGCGAGCACGGCCATGGCGAACACCGCCTGCGCTATCCCATGAAGCTCGTGAACGGCAAGTACGAGCGCATCAGCTGGGACACCGCAATCGAAGAAATCTCGGCCCGCCTGCTGCAGTTGCGCAAGGAAAGCGGCCCCGACTCGGTCTACGTCGTGGGCTCGTCCAAGCACAGCAACGAGCAGGCCTATCTGCTTCGCAAGTGGATGAGCTTCTGGGGCAGCAACAATTGCGACCACCAGGCGCGCATCTGCCACTCCACGACGGTGGCCGGTGTGGCCAACACGTGGGGCTACGGCGCCATGACCAACTCGTTCAACGACATGCAGAAGGCCAAGTCGGCCCTGTATATCGGTTCGAACGCCGCGGAAGCGCACCCCGTCTCCATGCTGCACCTGCTGCACGCCAAGGAAGCCGGCTGCAAGGTCATCGTGGTCGACCCCCGCTTCACGCGTACGGCCGCCAAGGCCGACGAACACATCCGTATCCGTTCGGGCTCGGACATTGCCTTCCTGTTCGGCGTGCTGTATCACATCTTCAAGAACGGCTGGGAAGACCAGGCCTACCTGAATGCCCGCGTGTACGGCATGGACCAGGTCAAGGCCGATGTGCTGGCCAAGTGGACGCCCGAAAAGGTCGAAGAGGCCTGCGGCGTCAACGAAGAAACCGTGGCTCGCCTGGCGCGCACGCTGCATGAAAACCGTCCGGGCACGCTCGTGTGGTGCATGGGCCAGACCCAGCACACCATCGGCAACGCCATGGTTCGCGCGTCCTGTATCTTGCAGCTCGCGCTCGGCAACGTCGGCGTCAGCGGCGGCGGCACCAACATTTTCCGCGGCCACGACAACGTCCAGGGCGCGACCGACGTCGGCCCGAACCCCGACTCGCTGCCCGGCTATTACGGCCTGGCCGAAGGCTCGTGGAAGCACTTCGCCAAGGTGTGGGACGTCGACTACGAATGGATCAAGGGCCGCTATTCGTCGCCCGCGATGATGACCAAGTCCGGCATGACCGTGTCGCGCTGGATCGACGGTGTGCTGGAAGACAACGCGCTCATCGACCAGGACTCGAACCTGCGGTCGGTGATTTTTTGGGGTCACGCGCCCAACTCGCAGACCCGCGGTCTGGAAATGAAGCGCGCGATGGACAAGCTGGACATGCTGGTCGTGATCGACCCGTATCCGTCGGCCACCGCCGCCATGGCGGCCATGCCGGGCAAGGCCGAAGACCTGAACCCGAACCGTGCCGTGTACCTGCTGCCGGCTGCGACTCAGTTCGAGACCAGCGGGTCCGTAACGGCTTCGAACCGCTCGCTGCAGTGGCGCGAGAAGGTCATCGAGCCGCTGTGGGAAAGCCGTACCGATCACATGATCATGTACCAGTTGGCGCAAAAGCTCGGCTTTGCCAATGAGCTCGTCAAGCCGTACAAGATGCAGAAGGTCAAGGGCATGGACGAGCCCGTGATCGAAGATATCCTGCGCGAAATCAACCGTTCGTGCTGGTCGATCGGCTACACGGGCCAGAGCCCGGAGCGCCTGAAGGCGCACATGCGCAACCAGCACCTGTTCGACGTCACCACCCTGAAGTCCAAGGGCGGCATCGACAAGGAAACCGGCTACGACCTGACGGGCGACTACTACGGCCTGCCCTGGCCGTGCCTGGGCACCCCGGAATTCAAGCATCCGGGCACGCCCAACCTGTACGACAACTCCAAAACCGTCATGGATGGCGGCGGCACCTTCCGCGCCAACTTCGGCGTCGAGCGCAATGGCGTCAGCCTGCTGGCCGAAGACGGCTCCCACTCGAAAGATTCGGACATCACGACCGGCTATCCGGAATTCGACCACCTGCTCATGAAAAAGCTGGGCTGGTGGGACGAACTGACGGCCGAGGAAAAAGTGCAGGCCGAAGGCAAAAACTGGAAGACCGACCTGTCGGGCGGCATCATTCGCGTCACGGTCAAGAACCACAACGTGCACCCGTTCGGCAACGCCAAGGCGCGCGCGGTGGTCTGGAACTTCCCGGATCCCGTGCCGCAACACCGCGAACCGCTCTATGGCATTCGCCCGGACCTGGTCGCCAAGTACCCGTCGCACGACGACTTCAAGACCTTCTGGCGCCTGCCGACGCTGTACAAGTCGGTGCAGCAGAAGAACATCGACGACAAGCTGCACGAGAAATTCCCGATCATCCTGACGTCCGGCCGGCTGGTCGAATACGAAGGTGGCGGCGAAGAAACGCGCTCGAACCCCTGGCTGGCCGAACTGCAGCAGGAAATGTTCGTCGAGATCAACCCCAAGGCTGCGGCCGCGCGCGACATCCGCAACGGTTCGCGGGTGTGGGTGACGACGCCGACGGGCGCGCGCATGAATGTGCAGGCGATGGTGACGGAGCGGGTCGGTCCGGACACGGCGTTCATGCCCTTCCACTTTTCGGGGCACTGGCAAGGCAAGGACATGCTGGACCACTACCCGAAGGGCGCGGCGCCTATCGTGCGCGGCGAGGCAGTGAACACGGGCACAACGTACGGCTATGACAGCGTAACGATGATGCAGGAAACCAAGACCACGATCTGCAACATCGAAAAAGCTTAAGGAACGGCATCATGGCCCGAATGAAATTTGTCTGTGACGCCGAGCGTTGCATCGAGTGCAACGCCTGCGTCACGGCATGCAAGAACGAACACGAAGTGCCCTGGGGCGTGAACCGCCGCCGGGTCGTCACCCTGAACGACGGCATCCCTGGCGAAAAGTCCATTTCGGTGGCCTGTATGCACTGCAGCGACGCGCCGTGCATGGCCGTCTGCCCCGTCAATTGCTTCTATCGCACCGATGAAGGCGTCGTGCTGCACGACAAGGACGTCTGCATCGGCTGCGGCTACTGCTCGTACGCCTGTCCGTTCGGCGCGCCGCAGTTCCCGTCGCAAGGCACCTTTGGCGTCCGCGGCAAGATGGACAAGTGCACCTTCTGCGCCGGTGGCCCGGAAGCGCACGGCAGCGAAGCAGAATTCGAAAAGTACGGTCGCAACCGCTTGGCTGAAGGCAAGCTGCCGGCCTGTGCCGAAATGTGCTCGACCAAGGCGCTGCTGGCCGGTGACGGCGACGTCGTGGCCGACATCTTCCGCACCCGCGTGGTCGCGCGTGGCAAGGGCGCCGAAGTCTGGGGCTGGGGCACCGCCTACGGCTCGCGCCAGGCAGGCCAGCCGTCGCAACAGCAGCAACAGGCCGGCACCGCCGCGCCCGCCGCTGCCGCACCGGGGACCAAGCCATGATCAAGCACGCCATGATCGTGTCGCTGGCGGCGCTTGCGCTGGCCGGTTGCACCGACCAGAAGCAGGAACTGCATTCCAACGCGAACTACCAACAGGCCTACAAGGGCACCGGCAGCAAGTTCGTGCAGCCGGGCTGGACGCCGGGTGACCGCAACAGCTGGGAGCAGGAATTGAAGGTTCGGACCCAGCAAGGTCAGAACGAGTACAACAAGACGGCCCACTGACCGGAGAGCGGCATGATACGGTCATCCTTCGCAACATTGCTCCTGGGCGCGGCGCTGCTGTCGCCCGCGGGCGCGCAGACCGCGGACCCGTCCGCGGCGCCTGCCACGGCTGCGGCCGCGCCCGCCACGACGCCGGCGCCCACCTCGGCACCGCTGCAGGCACCGGTGGCGCGTGACGCCCAGCCGGGGTCCACGGCGAACCCGACGGCGGCGCCCCCTTCGAACATGCCCACCACGGCGGCGCCTACGGGTGCACCCACCACGGGCGCCGGCAGCCTGGGCGGCATCCAGGGCACCAACATCTTCGAAGTGAAGCCCGATGCCAGCGCGGACAAAGGCTACGCCGAGCAGAACAACGCCCAGCGCGGCCAGGTCCAGCCGGGCAACAATGCGCCCATCTGGCGGGAAGTCAATTCCGGCAAGCCGGGTTACACCAGCCTGCCGCACAGTCAGGCGCCCGAAGCCGGCATCCTGATCCAGAAGTTCACGCAATACCCCGGGTCGATGTTCACGACCGCGGGCGAAGCGTGGCGCCAGACGCGCAACAACTGGCTGATCCCGTACGGCGGCGCGCTGATGCTGATCGTGCTGGTGGCCATCCTGCTGTTCTACTTCGCCAAGGGCCCGATCAAGGTCCACGGCAAGCCGACCGGCCGCCTGATCGAGCGCTTCACCTACTTCGAGCGCGCCTGCCACTGGGTCAACGCCATTGCCTTTTCCATCCTGGCCATCTCCGGCATCGTGATGGCCTTCGGCAAGTTCTTTGCGTTGCCCATCATGGGCGGGCAGGTCTTTGGCCCAATCACGTGGGTGCTCAAGACCATTCACAACTTTGTCGGCCCGGCGTTTGTCATCTCGCTGATCGTGATGTTCTTTGCTTTCGTGCGTGACAACTTCCCGGACAAGTCCGACTGGATCTGGATCCGCAAGGGCGGCGGCCTGTTCTCGGGCCAGCACGTCCCGGCCGGCCGTTTCAATGCGGGCGAAAAGCTGGTGTTCTGGGGCGGCGTGCTGTTCCTGGGCGTGTTCGTGTCGCTGTCGGGACTGTTCCTCGACCACCTGCTGCCGGTGGGTGAGTACACCCGCGGCAACATGCAGGTCGCGCACATTGTCCACGCCGTGGCGACCATCCTCATGATGTGCATGATCATGGGTCACATCTACCTCGGCACGTTCGGCATGAACGGCGCGTATCGCGCCATGAAGACCGGCTACGTCGACGAGACCTGGGCCCGCGAACACCACCAACTCTGGTACGACGACATCAAGGCAGGGAAGACTCCTGCGCAACGCACGCCCGACCCGTCGGTGGCCAAAACGCCAACCCGTCCGGCCCGTGCCTGAACGAGATCCGCGATCATGAAAAAATCTCTATTTGTTGTGCTGCTCGTGGCGGCCATGCCCGTCATGGCCAAGCTTCCGGCCCCTTCCCCGGAAAACAAGGCCAAGAGCGCCGAAACCGCTGCCAAGCAAGCCTGGCAATCCAAGGTCGACAGCTATCAGCTGTGTCAGGTGCAAGACAAGGTAGCCGCCACCTACCGCGCCAGCGCGCAGGCGGCCGGCAAGCCGCCCGGCCCTGTCGTCGCCACGCCGTCCTGCGCCGACCCAGGTGAATTCAAGTACGTGAATAACGACCAGGCCGATCGGCCTTTGGAAGCAGCAGGCGCTCACTCTCCTGCCACCACGGCGGCGAGCCCCCACAACAAGCGGGAAACCGACGCCGCGGACAAGACCTCAGGGGGCGACACCGCGCCGGCATCCCAGTCGAGCCAGCCGGCCACGGTCAAGGAACCGTCGACGCGCAACTCGGCGGAGCCGTCCAAGAAGTAAGTTGTGGTCTGAAGGTCGCCCGATGGCGCCTTCATCCCTCGCCTGAAAGCGCCTGCGGTCGGGGCGCTTTTTTATTGGGAAAGTCCCACCACGACAGCACGCGGTTCATTGCCAGCACTTCACCGGTGTGCGACGGCTCGTACCCTGGCATCCGGGCCAATTGCTGTTGCCAGGCCTCGCTGCGCAGCACGGCCAGCAGGGCCTGCGTGGCAGGCAGGTCCAGGGTGGATTTCAGGCAGACCAGAAAGTAGTTTTCCTGGCGCAGCGGCACGAAATCCAGGCCGTGCGCATGGGCGGCCAGTTCGATTCCCAGGGCGGCGTCGGCGGCGCCTGAGGCCACGGCATGGGCCACCGCCGAGTGCGACGGCTCGGTCTGTTCATAGCCCACGATATCGCCCGCCGCAATGCCCTCATCGGCCAGCAGTTCATCCAGCAGCAGCCGCGTGCCCGTGCCCTTGGGCCGGTTCACGAAGCGTACGCCAGGCCGTGTCAGATCCTGCAGGGTCCGCAGATTGCCGGGGTTGCCGCGCGCCACCATGAGTCCCTGCGTGCGCCGGGCAAAGCCGATCAGCTTGTGCTGCCCGGGCTGCAGCAGCGGCTTGTAGGTGCGCTCCGACAAGGATCCGGTGGCCGGCGCCAAGGTGGTGTGAAAGCCGGCCATTTCGCAGCGGCCTTCATTCAAGGCGCCGATGGCATCGACGCTGCCGGTAAAGCGGATATCCAGATGCAGCTTGTTGGTAGCCACCGCGTGATCGCGCAGCCGGTTCAGGGCATCGTCATGGCTGGCGGTAAAGCTGACCACGTGCGCCGCGTCGTCGAACGCGACGGCAAAGGTGCGTTCCAGCTCGGCCTGCAGCGCGTCGATCTGCGGCGCGAGCCGGGCCTGCGCCTGGCGTTCGGCCCACAGCAGCTTGTCGCCAAATTCGCTCAGGCGCGCCGGATGTCCCTTCTCCCACACCACCAGCGTGTGGCCCAGCGTCTGTTCCCACTTCTTGAGTTCGCCCCAGACGTGCCGGTACGACAGGCCCATGCCCTTGGCCGCAGCAGAAATGGAGCCGTGGGCCCGGATGGCCTGGAGCAGGTCCATGAGCGGATTGCGGATGGCGGCCGACGCGCGGGACACGCCAAACGAGTAGGAAAGTTCGACTTGATGCACGCCGGCAGTATGCCTCAAACCCGTGGCAGCCAGTCCCTATGCACATTGCTACATATCGCCTCATCCTTGGGGGTCGGCTACCCTTGCGCCTGCCTTGATTCTTCCCTATGCATAGCATTTCCGACAGCGCGCTGACTGCGCTCCAACTGATTCTCGCGTTCGATCCCGTCCTGATCGCGATCGTTCTGCGATCGCTGGCTGTCAGTGGATCCGCCTGTGCGATCGCCTGTGTGATCGGTCTTGCGCTGGGTGCATGGCTAGGCGTCGCGCGATTTCGTGGCCGCGGCGTGGTCCTCACGCTGCTCAATACCTCGCTGGCCTTGCCGTCCGTGGTCGTAGGCCTGCTGCTCTATCTGCTGCTGTCACGGTCCGGACCGCTTGGCTTTCTGGGCTGGCTGTTCTCGTTCAAGGCCATGGTGCTGGCCCAGGCCGTGCTGGTCCTGCCGGTGGTCATGGCGCTGGCACGGCAAGGCGTCGAAGACGCCGAACGCAGCCATGGCGAACAGCTGCAGGCATTGGGCGCGGGCACCTTTCTGCGCAGCCTGCTGCTGGCCTGGGATGAACGGTTCGCACTGCTCACCATCGTCATCACCGCCTTTGGGCGCGCCGTATCGGAAGTCGGCGCGGTGATGATCGTTGGCGGCAATATCGAGGGCTATACCCGCGTCATGACGACCGCGATCGCGCTGGAGACCAGCAAGGGCGACCTGCCGCTCGCACTGGCGCTGGGGCTGATCCTGCTGGCTGTGGTGCTGCTGTTGAACACGTTGGTGTCGGTGTTGCGGCGGTGGCGGGAGCAGCGCGATGGCGGGTCGCACGAAGGGGGTGGTGGCTTTGGTGGTAGCGGCGGCGGCAGTATCGGCGGTCGCCTCGGCATAGGACCCAATGGCCCTGCCCGTGGCGCTCGCCCACTGCCCGGAAGCATCGCGTCATGAGCCTTTTTCATCTCGACAAGGTCGACGTTCGCTATGGGTCGGTGATAGCGCTGTCCGCCATCAGCCTGCGCATCGAAGCCGGTGAACGCGTCGCCCTGGTCGGCGCCAACGGCAGTGGCAAGAGCACGCTGCTGCGATTGCTGCACGGGCTGCTGCCGGCAAGCAGCGGCACGGTCGAACGCATCGCACGCGACCGGCAGGCACTCGTGTTTCAACGCCCCTATCTGCTGCGCACCAGTGTGCTGAACAACGTTGCGCTGGGCCTGTGGCTGCGCGGCACGCGCTGGCGCGATGCGCGGCCGCTGGCCCTGCGCGCGCTGGAACGGGTGGAGATGGACAGCCTGGCGTCAAGGTCGGCCCGCGCGTTGTCGGGCGGCCAGCAGCAACGGGTTGCCCTGGCGCAGGCGTGGGCGATGCGCCCCGATGTCCTGCTGCTGGACGAGCCCACCGCCAACCTCGACCCCCATGCCAAACGCGAAGTCGAAGCACTGATGCAGGAGTTCTCGTGTCCGAGCGACGGCCGCGCGCTGACCATGGTGTTCAGCAGCCATAACCTGGGCCAGGTCAAACGCCTGGCCAGCCGTGTCATCTACCTGGAGCATGGCCGCCTGCTGGCGGACCTGCCGGTGGATCAGTTCTTCAACGGCACGCTGCCCGAAGAAGCGCATCTGTTTGTCAAAGGAGAAAGAATATGAAGGATGCCCCAATCCTTGGCGCGCGGGTTCCACGCCTGTCGCGCGTCGTCACCCGGGCCCTGCCTGCATTGTTGATGATCACAACGACCGCTGCCCACGCGCAGTCCACGATCGTCATGGCATCCACGACCTCGACCGAACAGTCAGGTCTCTTCAGCCACCTGTTGCCGGCGTTCAAGCAGGCATCGGGCATCGACATCAAGGTCGTGGCGGTCGGCACCGGCCAGGCCCTGGACATGGGCCGCCGCGGCGATGCCGACGTGCTTTTCGTGCACGACCAGGCGGCCGAAGAAAAATTCATTGCCGAAGGGTATGGCGTCAAACGCTACCCGGTCATGTACAACGACTTCGTGCTGGTCGGTCCCGCATCGGACCCCGCCAAGGTCAAAGGCAAGGACATCGTCGCCGCCTTGAAGAACGTGGCCGCGGCCAACGCCGAGTTCGTGTCGCGCGGCGACAAGAGCGGCACCGACGCCGCCGAGCAGCGCTACTGGAAACAGGCCGGCATCGACAACAAAGGCACCGGCTACAAGGCCTGCGGCTGCGGCATGGGTCCCGCCTTGAACATGGCATCGTCCAGCGGCGGCTATGTGCTGGCCGACCGCGGCACCTGGCTCAGCTTCAAGAACCGCGGCGACCTGGCCGTGCTCGTCGAAGGCGACACCCGCCTCTTCAACCAATACGGGACCATGGTCGTCAACCCGGCCAAACACCCGCAGACCAAGGTGGCCGACGCGCAAAAGTTTGTCGACTGGATCATCTCGCCTGCCGGGCAAGAGACGGTGGCGGCGTACAAGATCAATGGTCAGCAGCTGTTCTTTCCGAACGCGAATACGGCGAAGTAAACAGGCGCTTGGTTGATGCAAGAAGGGCTGCGCGATGGCAGCCCTTTTTTGCACGCGCAGGTTGCGACGCGCAGCAGGGAGCTCAAGGAATCATCGGGGGCAACGCGCCACTTGCAGCGTTCAAGGTGCACCCGGGTGCGTCGAACAACGCTGCCTTGCCGCAGGCCGAGTTGTACACCAGCCCTGCGCTATGGCCAGCGTCCGGGGCAACACCCCAACGGTGCGCCAGGCGCTGCGGTTCGCGCGCTTTCATGTAGCCGATGTAGTTGCGCAGCCGCGCGTAGCGGTGCACGCCTTGCGCTTCGCCTTCGCAGCTTTTGTCCAGCGCCGGGTGCAGCGCATTGGTGTCTTTGCCGCCCAGCAGGTAGACCACGTCGCGTTGGGCGTAGTCGGCGGCCAGCCATTGCACGTTGCGATTCGCGGCGTATTCAGGCGCCTGTTCGAAGCCGTACTTCCACTGGTTGAAGCCAGGACACGCCGACGCGCGAAAGGACGCCAGACCGCCGCGGGCGGTGGGGCGGGTGCCATCGAAGTACAGCAGCGATCCCGGATCGCCGACCACCCATCTCAAGGTCACACCGGTGCGTTCGACCGCGGCAAAGACCGACCCGACGGCCGCGTAGCGTTGCACCAATTGCCCGCCTGCCGAAAAGCCTGCCACCACGATCTGCCGCAGGGCCGGAAACTGGGCGCGGTCGGACAGGGCCATCAGCATCTCGTCCAACACGTCAAAGGAACTGATGGCGGCCGGACCGGCAGCGGGTTCGCCATCGGACCAATTGCCCTTGCGCCATGTCAATACGCGATCGTTGGCGTCGCCGGACGATAAGTCAGCGGGTTCGGAAAACCGCGGCGCAACCAGGATGACGTTGTCGCGATCCTTGCCCAACGCGCGTTGCACGTCGGCCAGTTCTTCGGCAGCGTTGCGGCGGATGCCATGCACCACGATCACCGCGCGCGTGGCGGTCGATGGAATGCCGGAATGGTTGAGGGCGTCAACGGCTTGCGCGGGCCAGGTGTAGACCGGCATGTCGCCCAAGCCGGCCGTGGTCCGCACCACGAAGCGGCCGGTGGGCGCGGGGGCCGGCGCCGACGCGGGTTCGCTGTCCTTGCCCGCTTTCTTTGCGCGCGATGTGGCGGCTACCTGCTTGATCGGATCCACCGGACCGTCGGCCTGGGCGCTGCCAACTGTCAGGGCTGACAGCGCGGCGGCCGCAAGGACGGCAAAGCGGGGCGCACGCTGCGCGCGGGCCAGAAGACGAAGCATGGACGACCTCGATGCGGAACAAAGCAGCGGGCATTATCGCAGACGGCCGGTTGACCAGGAGCCTGCCTTCCGGCCTATACTGGCGCCTCAAGACGCAGGGGTCCACGTGCGGAAGCGGCCACAGGCCACATCCGCCGGGGTGAGAAAGTCCCTTAGCACCTGTACGGATAATGCCGATGCAGGGAGCGTTTTCCGGCGGGCCCGCCCTGGGCCCGAGTGTTGGCCCAAGCTGCCTTCCATGTCCGATTCCACCGGCGATCCCGGTGCCACGATCGGCCATACCCTCCCGGAAAATTTCTTCCTTGGTTCGGCTCCGAAAACTATTTTCTGGAGCTCCCATGAACACCCAAAACGCTAACGCCACACCGCGATTTCTTGCATCGACCGCTCAGGTCGATCAGCTGGCCATCCAGGCGCTTCCGCACTCACGCAAGATCTACGAACAAGGCTCGCGGCCCGACCTGCGCGTACCCTTTCGCGAGATCACGCAGTCTCCAACCGACACATCGTTTGGCGGCGAGGCCAACCCGCCCCTGACGGTGTACGACTGCAGCGGGCCCTACACCGATCCGGATGCCCACATCGACATCCGCTCGGGCCTGCCTGCCTTGCGGGCGGCATGGATTGCGGAGCGCGGCGATACCGAATCGCTGCCCGGACCGTCGAGCGACTATGGCCAGGCACGCCTGGCTGACCCGGCGCTGGCCGACCTGCGCTTCAACCTGACCCGCGCCCCTCGCCGCGCACGTGCCGGCGCCAATGTCACGCAAATGCACTACGCGCGGCGCGGCATGATCACGCCCGAAATGGAGTTCGTCGCCATCCGCGAAAACCTGCGGCGCGAACAGTACCTGGCGTCACTGGCGGCGTCGGGTCCGCAAGGGGAAAAGCTGGTCGCGCTGTTGGGAAGGCAGCACCCGGGGCAGTCGTTCGGCGCGTCCATCCCTTCAGTAATCACGCCGGAATTCGTGCGGGACGAAATCGCCCGCGGCCGCGCCATCCTGCCCGCCAACATCAACCATCCCGAGATCGAGCCGATGGCGATCGGCCGCAATTTCCTGGTCAAGATCAACGCGAACATCGGCAATTCGGCGGTCACGTCATCGATCTCGGAAGAGGTCGAAAAGATGACGTGGGCGATCCGGTGGGGTGGCGATACGGTCATGGACCTGTCGACCGGCAAGCACATCCACGAGACGCGTGAATGGATCCTGCGCAATTCGCCGGTGCCGATCGGCACGGTGCCCCTTTACCAGGCGCTCGAGAAGGTGGACGGCAAGGCCGAGGCGCTGACGTGGGAGATCTTTCGCGACACGCTGATCGAGCAGGCCGAACAAGGCGTGGACTATTTCACGATCCATGCCGGGGTGCGCCTGCCCTTCGTGCCCATGACGGCGTCGCGCATGACCGGCATTGTGTCGCGGGGCGGATCGATCATGGCCAAGTGGTGCCTGGCGCACCACCGCGAAAGTTTCCTGTACACGCATTTCGAAGATATCTGCCAGATCATGAAACGGTATGACGTAAGCTTTTCGCTGGGCGATGGCTTGCGGCCGGGGTCGATCTATGACGCGAATGACGCGGCGCAACTGGCGGAACTGAAGACCCTGGGTGAGTTGACGAAGGTGGCGTGGAAGCACGATGTGCAAGTGATGATCGAGGGGCCGGGGCATGTGCCGATGCACCTGATCAAGGAGAACATGGACCTGCAGCTGGCGCAGTGTGATGAGGCGCCGTTCTATACGCTGGGGCCGCTGACGACCGATATCGCGCCGGGGTATGACCACATCACATCAGGGATCGGGGCGGCGATGATCGGGTGGTATGGCACGGCGATGCTGTGCTATGTGACGCCGAAGGAGCACCTGGGCTTGCCGAACAAGAAGGATGTGAAGGACGGGATCATCACGTACAAGATCGCCGCGCACGCGGCGGACCTGGCGAAGGGGCATCCGGGGGCGCAGATCCGGGATAACGCGTTGTCGAAGGCGCGGTTCGAGTTCCGGTGGGAGGATCAGTTCAATCTGGGGCTGGATCCGGATACGGCGAAGGATTTCCATGATGAGACGTTGCCGAAGCAATCGATGAAGGCGGCGCATTTTTGTTCGATGTGTGGGCCGCATTTTTGTTCGATGAAGATTACGCAGGAAGTGAGGGCGTATGCGGCTGACGTCGGGGTATCGGATGCCGAGGCGGTGGTGGTGGGGATGCGGGAGAAGGCGGTGGAGTTTGTTCGGAATGGCGGGGAGGTGTATCGGGCGGTTTGAGCGGGGTCGGGTTTGAGCGGCGGTTGGGGGTTTGGGGTGGGTTGTACACTTGGGGCATCGTTTGAGGCGGCCGCGTTGTTGGGTTCTTGAGGCGGGCCGCGCCGGGGTATCTCCCCCGTCGGGTTGGAACCGCTGGTCCCGGCAAGCCGGGACTCCCCGGATTTTTTCCTCATCGGGGGCGGGCGGGAAACTCGCGCCGGAACCGTCCCCCGGACGGTCCCGAAAGCCGCGCTCAAACAGTCCCGCCCTTGACTCCCCCGCTGAGGAAAAAATCCGGCAGCGCTTGACGCCCCGCCGGGGGAGATACCCCGACACGGCCCTTTTGGGTTTTGGGTTCGCTGCGGTTCCGGAGTCGGGTTGAACTGCGACTTTCTTTCTTTGCGAGCGCTGGGTTAGCGTTTGTTCATTGGCTTGATTCAGGGCGCTGCCTGTGCGGCGACCGTTTAATTTTTTCAGGATTTTCTATGTCAGATGCGCTGGTTATTGCGGGCAAGTCGTACAGCTCGCGGTTGTTGGTCGGGACGGGCAAGTACAAGGATTTTGCGCAGACGCGTGCGGCGATTCAGGCGAGTGGCGCGCAGATCATTACGGTGGCGATCCGGCGGACGAATATCGGGCAGAACGCGGGGGAACCGAGTCTGCTGGAGTACCTGCCGCCGAGTGAATTCACCTTGTTGCCGAACACGGCGGGTTGCTACAACGCGGAGGATGCGGTCCGGACGCTGCGTCTGGCGCGGGAGCTGCTGGATGGGCATGATCTGGTGAAGCTGGAGGTGCTGGGGGATAGCCATACGCTGTTCCCGAACATGCCCGAGACGCTGAAAGCGGCGGAAACCTTGGTCAAGGATGGGTTCAAGGTGATGGTGTATTGCACGGATGATCCCATCCAGGCGCGCATGCTGGAAGACATTGGCGTGGTGGCGGTGATGCCGCTGGCGTCGTTGATCGGGTCGGGCATGGGGATTCTGAATCCGTGGAACCTGAAGCTGATCATTGACCAGGCGCGGGTGCCGGTGATCGTGGATGCGGGGGTGGGTACGGCGTCGGACGCGGCGATTGCAATGGAGCTGGGCTGCGACGCGGTGCTGATGAATACGGCGATCGCGGTGGCGCAGGACCCGGTGTTGATGGCGTCTGCCATGAAGAAGGGTGTCGAGGCCGGGCGTGAAGCGTTCCTGGCCGGGCGCATGCCCAAGAAGCTGTACAGCGCGGCGCCCAGTTCGCCGACAGGCGGAATGATCGCGCCGTTGAAGTCGGCCTGAGCCGATAAGCGGAATGTAGCTGCGCCCAGGCGGTTGGCTGCAAAAGGCCACCCGCGCAAAGCGGCCATCGCCTTGCTGCGCATTTCGAGCACTTCCAGGGCCGGCGTCATGCCGGCCTTGTCACGTCTGCTGCCGAGCAAATTTGCGCTGTCAAATCAAATAGTTGCGTATCACAACAGTGTCGTTGACAGGGTCAACAAATAAGCCGCGCCTGGTATTAATGCAAGCGCTGCATCAAACGATCCTTGATATGCAATGGATGGAACAGTCTCCGGGGCGTATCTTCCTGCCTTGATGCATCGATGCGGACAACCGCGCGATGCGACAGCGCCCTGCAACATGGCATGCGCTGACCACAACAAGACACGTCTGACAGACGACTGGAGTGGACCTTGGAATCCGTTCATCAAGAACGGCGCGCAGTCCTGCGCGCGTTGACATTGGCAGTACCCTTGGGAATGACTTTGCCGCTGGCCGGCTGTGGCGGCAGCGATGCCGAAGCGGCCACCGCGCCCGGCAGTCTTCCGGGCAGCACGTGGGAACGCTACGCCAAGCCCGAAGACGCGGGCTTTTCGTCGGCATCGCTCAAGGCGTTTGAAACCGCCCTCTACCCGCTCGAAACCACGTCGGCCATGATCGTGCGCAATGGCAAGATCGCCTATTCGTACGGCAATATCGATGACGTTGCCTATCTGGCGTCGGCACGCAAAAGCATCGTGTCCATGCTCTACGGCAAGTACGTGGCCAATGGCACGATCAACCTGGATGCGACCCTGGGTTCGCTCGGCATCGACGACAACGCCGGCCTTCTTCCCATCGAAAAGACCGCCAAGGTCCGCGACCTGCTGACCGCGCGGTCAGGCGTCTACCATCCGGCCGGCAGCCCAGGCAGCGCCGCCGGCATTCCGGAACGCGGCAGCGTCACGCCCGGCACCAAGTTCATCTACAACAACTGGGACTTCAACGTCGTTGGCTACCTGTTCGAAAAGCTGACGGGCCGCACGATCTTCGACGCGTTCAAGACCGACCTGGCCGACCCGCTGGGCTTCGAAGACTACGACGCCACCCGGCAGCGCATGTTGGGCTTCAAGACCAATGTGTCGCGTTACCTGGCCTATCACTTCTTCCTGTCGGGCCGCGACATGGCGCGTCTGGGTGTGCTGATGGCCAATGGCGGCCGCTGGAACGACACGCAGCTCGTCCCTGCCGACTGGGTCGCGCAAAGCACCCAACTGCGTGTGCCACGCAGCGACATCGCCGGCGAAGCCGACAACGGCTATGGCTACCTGTGGTGGATCCCGACCGCCACGCGCACCAGCGCCGACTGGCGCAATGCCTTCCTTGCCAACGGCAACTATGGCCAGTTCATTCTGGTGCTGCCGGCCATCAACACCGTCATCGTGCATCGCCGATCGGTCAGCGACGAATTTGCCGTGGCGCGCAACCTGGGCGACACCCCGGTCAACAAGGCCGGCGTGTCCAGCACCGATTTCCTGAAGCTTGTCGACGGAGTGCTCAAAGATCATGTCTGACCTCAACACCACCGCGCCTTCGCGACGCAAAAACAAACGCCTTGCGGCTGCAGGCTCCGCCATGGCGGTCACGCTGCTCGTCACCGCATGCGGCGGCAGCGATTCCGACGACGCACCGGCCAGCCAGGCGCCCATCGCCACCGTGCGTACGGCGTCGGGTCCCGTCACCGGTGCCGTCGGCGAGATCACCAGCTTCAAGGGCATCCCCTACGCCGCGCCGCCGGTTGGCAACCTGCGGTGGAAGGCGCCGCAACCCGCGCCCGCGTGGACGACCGCCCGCAATGCCACCGCGTTCGGCCCCGCATGTATTCAAGGCGGCACGACGCTGCAGAGCGAAGACTGCCTGACGCTGAATGTCTGGACCACACAAGCCGCCCTGCAGGCGAACGAACGGCGGCCCGTGCTGGTGTGGGTGTATGGCGGCAGCTTCCACGGCGGCAACGGCAACATCGATGCCGACGCATTGACCCGTGCGGGCGTCGTGGTCGTCTCGATGAACTATCGCGTCAGCACCCTGGGCTTCCTGGCCCACCCTGCGCTCAGTAGCGAATCAGCCGAGAAGACATCCGGCAACTACGGCCTGCTCGACATTGCCGCGTCCTTGAAGTGGGTGCGCGACAACATCCAGAATTTCGGGGGCGACCCGACCAAGATCACCGTGTGGGGGCAGTCATCGGGCGCGAGTGCCATCACGGCCTTGATGGTCAGCCCGAAAGCCGCCGGTCTGTACGACCAGGTCATCCTCGACAGCCCGGGCGCGTTCCGGCATTGGAAGACTCTGCCGCAAGCCGAGCAGGACGGACTGGCCGTTGGCGCCAGCCTCGACGCCTTGCGCGCCCTGCCCGCGGATCAGTTGCCGGTGATCCGCAACACCGGATCGGGCACCGCCATCCGCGCCCTGGCCGAACCCCGCGTGATCGGCCCTACCCTCGACAAGGTCGTGCTGCCTGCCGAAGAACGGCCCACCTTCGAGCGCGGCGCCTTCAAGGCCGTGCCCACGCTGGTCGGCTACAACACCGACGAGGGCACCTCGTTCACGCAAAACTATCCGATCAAGACGCTGGCTCAGTACGCGGCGTATTTGCTGGACCCCACCATCTTTGCCAACTTCGGGACTGAGGCATTGACGGTATACCCGGCGGCAACCGATGCCGCCGTGCCGCGCGCCGTAGCGGACAGCTTCAGCGACAACCAGTTCGTGTACGGCACACGCGGTATTGCACGTGCCATGACAACGGCAGGCCAGCCGGTATACCGCTACTGGTTCAAGCGACGGGCAAGCGGTACTGGCCAGGACCCGCTGCATGGCGCCGAACTGGCCTATGTGCGCGGGGATGCCGTGCTGAACGCCGCACCCTACAACCAGGATGACCGCACCTTGTCGGCCACGATGAAAGACGCGTGGGTACGTTTCGTCAAGACCGGCAATCCCAACGGCGGCACCATCAACAACTGGCCGCGCTACGACGTGGCGACCGAACCGGTGTATGTGCTGGACACCCCGCTATCCGTGACCAATGCGCCGCGCACCAAGGAACTCGACTTCATCGGGAAAGTCGATGCGGCGTTGAACCCGCGATAGACGTTCCCCAAGCGTCGACGCATGAAAAAAAATGGCCGGCAATTGACGTTGCCGGCCATTTTGACGTCTGCTCGGACCTAGAAAGCCGCATCCACGATCGGATTGCGCAGCGTGCCGATCTGCTCGATTTCGATCTCGCACACATCGCCCGCCTGCATGAAGATCGGCGGGTTGCGGGCAAAGCCCACGCCTGCGGGGGTGCCGGTGATGATCACGTCGCCGGGCTCCAGCGTCATGACTTCGGACAGGATCTCGATGATCTTGGCCACGCTGAAAATCATGTTGGACGTGTTGCCGTCCTGCAGGATCTCGCCATTCAAGCGCGTCACCACACGCAGCCCCGCTGCCCCCGCAGGCAGTTCATCAGGCGTGACCAGATCCGGGCCAAAGCCCCCCGTCTGGTCAAAGTTCTTGCCCATGGTCCATTGGCCGGACTTCATCTGGTAGTCGCGCAGCGACCCGTCGTTGAAGCAGGCGTACCCCGCCACGCAGTCCAGCGCGTCCTGCTCGCTGATCGCGTGCACGCTGCGGCCAATAACGATCGCCAGTTCGGCTTCGTAGTCAAAGCGGTCGGAGCACACCGGACGCAGCAAGGGGTGGTTATGGCCGGTCAGGGACGACGGGCCCCGCATGAACACGGCGGGGTAATCCGGCACGGCGTGGCCGCTTTCCTTGGCGTGGTCCACATAGTTCAGGCCGATGCACAGGATCTTGCCGGGCCGCGGCACGGGTGGCAGCAGATCCAGTTCCCCGAAGACATGCACGGCGCCGGTGGCGGGACGCCGGCCCTCCATCAGCGCGCGCAACAGATCGTCGATCGACGCAATGGACGGATCGTTGATCTCGTCAACCTGATCGCCCTGTCGCAGGCCGAACTTGATCTCTTTGCCTTGAAGGAAACAGACGCAGCGCATGGCTTCTCCTGAAGTCTGGGGTGGGGGGTGGCGTGGCGAATTCATACCATTTTTCGGACATTCCGGCGATCACGAACATGTGATCCGCCTGCAAATGCCGGCGCCGCCCATGCGCTTTAGCGGTCGGCGGGCTTCCACATGGCATGAAAGTGATGCACCGGCCCGTGTCCTTCCCCCACGTGCAGGGTGTCGGCCTGCCGGATCGCCTCGGTCAGGTAAGCCTTGGCACGGCGTGCGGCGTCGGGCACGTCGTGCGTCTGCGGCAGCAAGGCGGCCAGCGCTGCCGACAGCGTGCAGCCCGTGCCGTGGGTGTTCTTGGTTTCGATGCGCGGGGATGCCATCTCGATCATCTGGTCGCCGTCGTGCAGCAGGTCGATGGCCATGTTGCCGGGCAGATGGCCGCCCTTCAGAAAGACCCACCGGTGCCCGTTGTGGTTCATGGCGGCGCGCAGGCGCTCGGCCACGCGGCGCATTTCCTTGACCGTCTCGACCGGCCGTTGATCCAGCAGCACGCCAGCTTCGGGCAGGTTGGGGGTCAGCATGGTCACCCCCGGAATCAGCGCTTCGCGCATCGCGCCAATGGCCGACTTTTCGAGCAGGGCATCGCCGCTCTTGGCGATCATGACCGGGTCCAGCACGATGTGCACGGGCTTCCAGTGTTGCAGCCGGTCGGCCACCGTCTCGATCACGTTACTGCGGCCAAGCATGCCGATCTTGACGGCATCGATCTTGACGTCGGCGAACAGCGTGTCGATCTGCTGGGCAACAAACGCCGGCTCGATGGGCAGCACGCCGGTCACGCCGGTGGTGCTTTGCGCGGTCAAGGCGGCGATCACCCCGCAGGCGTAGGCGCCCAGGGCGCTCATGGTCTTCACATCAGCCAGCACGCCGGCGCCGCCGGACGGATCGACGCCCGCAATGGTCAGGGTCTTGGGAATGACACGGTCGGTCGATGACATGAGGTCCTGCCTGCCGGGCGAGCCGCGGCCAAGAAAATTGAGGGGCGATGGAAACGATGTGGGGGCAAGGCGCCATGCCTGCAACCCGGACCGCATTGTACAAAGCCGGCGCTGCGTCGGCCCGCCCGGGCCTGCGCAGGACTGCGGCGGCGCGTAGCCTGACCACGACATTGCAAGTCTAGGGGCATTCCCTAGCCCCCCAGGCACCGGATCGGGGCGCCTGCGCCGCCAACCCTGAGTACCATGCTGCGGTGCGGCGCTCTGCCGTGCGTGGACAGGAGTACCCATGCGTTGCTGGACCCCGCTGATGACGGGTTTGCTGTTGGCTTGCGCCGCCTTGGGCGCACGCGCCGAGTCGGATTACCCGAACCGGCCGATCCGTATGGTCGTGCCGCTGGCCGTGGCGAGCTCCGTCGATAACGCCGCCCGCATCCTGGCGCAGAAGATGTCGTCCAATATGGGCCAGGCGATCATTATCGAGAACCTGCCCGGGGCGGCCGGTGTGATCGGCGCCGAACGGGTCGCCAAGTCGCCGCCCGACGGCTATACCCTAGGCGCCTTCCACGATGGCCTCATGACCATGGTGCCCCACCTTCAGGCGTCCCTGAACTGGGACATCATGAAGGACTTCGAACCGATTTCGCTGGTGGCCACGATCGAATGGGGTCTGGTGACCGCGCCCAATGCGCCGTTCGACACGGCCGCCGATTTCATCAAGGTCGCCAAGGCCAACCCCAAACGCATCTACTACGGCACGGGCGGCATCGGCAGTCCGCAGCACGTGGCCATGGCCCTGTTCGCAGCCGACGCCGGCATTCACATCGAGCATGTCACCTACAAGGGCGCCACGCAGGCAGCCCTGGGCGTGGCGGGCGGCGACGTGCAGATCGGCTTCCAGGGCATTGCCACCGTGGCACCCATGGTCCGGTCGGGCAAGCTGAAGCTGCTGGGCGTGGCCACGCCGGGCCGCATGGCGCAGTATCCCGACACCCCCACCATTTCGGAATCAGGCCTGCGCGGCTTCGAGTTCAGCTCGTGGTTCGCGATGATGGTGCCGGCCGGTACGCCCGCCGATATCCGCTCTCGCCTGCACAGCGAGATCATGAAAGCCTTGCAAGACCCCGACGTGCGCGGCAAGCTCGAAGCCCTTGGCCTGAAACCCGGCGGCTCCACGCCCGAATACCTGGCGCGCGCTACGCGCGCCCAGTACGCGGCGTACGGCAAAATGATGCACGACGCCGGCATCAAGCCCGAACACTGACGCTTCCAGGAACGCCCATGGTCTACGAAATCGCCCAGATCGACATCCGCCCCGGCACCCACGCCGACTTCGAAGCCGGCGTGCAGCGCTGCGCGCCCCTGTTCCAGCGCGCCAAGGGTTGCCAGGCGATGCAGTTGCAGCGGTCTGTGGAACAGCCCGACCACTACTTCCTGGTGGTGACGTGGGACACGGTGGAAGATCACATGGTGCATTTCCGGGAATCCGCCGACTTCCAGACCTGGCGCGCCGAAGTCGGCCCTTACTTTGCCAGTCCGCCGCAAGTCCAGCACACCACGGTGGCGCTGACGGGGTTCTGACTTCCCCAGGGCACCGCTGTCGCCAGCACACCCCCGTCACATAGATGACCACTTCGCCATCGATTTTTGGTATGGTGCCGCTGGCGCTCGGCCATACGCCCGGCAGCGAGTAAAATGCCGCGGGGTCACCCCTGAATTGCGTCCGCTTCTCCTTTTGAAAAGTTTCTACAGCCATGACCGTTGCTAACCTTCCGGACGTCGAGCACGCCCGTTTCAACATGGTGGAACAGCAGATCCGCCCTTGGGATGTTCTTGACCAGGGAGTGCTGGCCCTGCTCTCCACCGTCAAACGCGAAGAGTTCGTTCCGCCTGCCTTGCGCTCGCTTGCCTTTGTCGACACTGAAATCCCGCTGCGCCTGGAATCGGGCGAGACCGGCGAATTCATGCTGCCGCCCAAGATCGAAGCCCGCCTGCTGCAGGAACTGAACCTCAAGCCCACCGACAGCGTGCTTGAAATCGGCACCGGTTCGGGCTACCAGGCTGCGCTGATCGCGCATCTGGCCCACAGCGTCACCACCGTTGAAATCCAGCCGCGCCTGGCCGACTTCGCCAAGGCGAACCTGAAGCGTGCCGGCATCACCAATGTCACGGTTGAAGTCGGCGATGGCAGCAACGGCTGGGGATCGACCGAGTATGACGCCATCCTGGTGACGGGATCGCTCCATGACGTGCCCGATGGCCTGAAGTATCAACTGCGCGTCGGTGGCCGTCTGGTGCTGATCGTCGGCCAGGCGCCTGCCATGACCGCGCGCATCATCACCCGCACGACGGCGGCCAGTTTCGAGACGGTGTCGCTGTTCGAAACGGTCGTCAAGCCACTGCGCGCTGCCCCCGTATCCAAGTTCAAGTTCTGAACGGAGCTGTCCATGCGCGCGATGTCGCGAGCTGTATCGCTGGGCGCGGTAGTCTGCGCCTGCGTGTTTGCCCCTGCTGCATCGGCCATCGACCTGCTCCAGGCTTACCAGGCCGCGCTGGCCAATGACGCCACGTTCGCGTCGGTGCGCTCGTCGTATCTGGCCGGACTGGAAAGGTTGCCGCAGGCGCGCGCGGGCCTGCTGCCGGCCATCAACGGCACGGCCAGCCGGACCGAAACCAGCACCACGCGCATTCCCAACACCCGGCTGTCGAACACCACCTATGCGGTACAACTGGTGCAGCCGCTGTTTCGCTGGGCGTCCTGGCAGAACTACGAGCAATCCAAGCTGCTGGTCGAGATCAGCGAGATCCAGCTCGAACTGGGCCGGCAGGACCTGATCGTCCGCCTTGCGCAGGCCTACTTCAACGTGCTGGCCGCGCAGGACAACCTGACCTTCATCGGCGCGCAAAAGGCCGCGATTGCCGAACAGCTCGAATTTGCCAAGCGCAATTTCGAGATTGGCACCGCCACCATCACCGACACGTACGAAGCGCAAGCCCGGTACGACCTGGCCGAAGCGCAAGGTATCCAGGCCGAAGCCGACCTGGAAGTGCGCATCAGCGCCTTGCAGCAGATCGTGGGCGACCGCACCGGGCAGCTGGCGCAACTGCCGCCCGCCGCGCCGATCCCCGGGCCGATTCCGGCCCGCATGAACGACTGGGTGGAACGCAGCCGCAACAACAACTGGGCCGTGATCCAGGCCGGTATCAATACCGAAGTGGCGGAACGGTCCATCGAGATCGCGCGAGCCGGTCACTATCCCACGGTGGATCTGGTGGGTACCCTGCAGCGTGCGGAAGGCCTGGTCGGCAACGTCGTGATCAACGACCCCTACACCACGCGCGCCGTCGGCGTGCAGGTCCAGGTGCCGCTGTTTGCCGGCTTTGGCACCCAGTCGCGGGTGACTGAAGCGGTTGCCTTGCAGGAACGCGCCCGCAACGATCTGGAAGTCCAGCGCCGCGTTGCCATCCAGAACGCGCGCGTGGCGTTTCAGGGCGTCAATTCCGGCCTCGCGCAGATCCGTGCGCTCGAAGCCGCGCAAACGTCCAGCCGCAGCTCGCTCGAAGCCAACCGCACCGGCTACGAGGTGGGCGTGCGGATCAACATCGACGTGCTGAACGCGCAGCAACAGCTGTACTCAACCGAACGTGACCTGGCCGCGGCGCGCTACAACGCCCTGCTCTCGGGCCTGCAATTGAAGGCGGCGGCGGGCGTGCTGACCGGGGACGACGTGGAGGCGGTGAACCGGCTGCTGCGCTGACGCTTGGCGCCATCCCACGCCTTCGTCGCCAACGCCCGCCGCGCTCACCTTCATCCGTATGCCGTCGCATCGCCTTTCCAACAGTCTGCTCAAACTGCTGTACCGGCACACCCACTCGCGCCTGAACCGGCATAACGAGCGCTTGTGGCCGCACGTGCGGGTCGGGCGCAATGCCGCGGGCGAGATCGACAGCTTCTCGTACCGCGGGCGCGACTTCGCGTTGATGAACGCTGTGCTGACGCGGGGTTGCCGCAGCGGCGTCGGCCACATCATTGCCAGCGGGCCATCGGTCAACGACATCGATTACGCGCGGCTCGCGCTGACCAACGTGATGGGAGTCAACGGCGCGATCGCATTGACCGACCGGCACCCCATCGCTTTCGACACGTACTGCTTCAACGACACCGGCTTCGTGCGCGCCCGGCCGCAACTGGTCCGGCGCATCGTCACGCAAGACCTGCTGCTGTTCACGACGCCGCTGTCCTTGTGGCACGTGCTGCAGCAGATGCCCGCGGACGATATCCGCTGCCGCATCTTCCTGATCGAAAACCCGCAGTTTCGCGCGCGGCTGCCCCAGCGTAGCGTGCAGGCCGTTTTGGCCGATGCGCCGGCTGGCGCGCTGACCCTGTTCAATGAAGCACGCGTGCTGGGCTTTGCCCACAACATCCGCCAAGGGCTGTTTGACGCAGGCACCGTGGCCTACAGTGCGCTGCAGATCATGGCGTGGCTTGGCCATACCGAGATCGTGCTGCACGGCGTCGACCTGCAGGACGCCGCCAAGGTGCCGCGTTTCTATGAAACCCCGGCCGATACCTTGCCCACGACGCTGGACCAATACCTGCCGCATCACATCCTGCCGGCCTTTACGGCCGCGGCCGACCTGCTTGCCGGGCAAGGCGTCCGTATCGTGAACCTGTCGCCCCACAGCGCGCTGGTGGCCGATCGCATCGACAAGCGCGACTGGCGTATGCTTCTGGACGACAAGCCTGCGGGAAATACGTAGCCCCAGGCAGCAGCCACCAGCAGGGACGACAGCAGGATGGATCACCGCGCTTCCGAAGACCGCATCCGCATCTTTGTCGGATGCGACCCCAACGACTGCGACCTTGAACAGATGATGGTGCTGGAATACAGCATCAAGAAGCACGCATCGATGCCGGTCGACATCGAGTGGATGCGCCTGTCCAGGGATCCGGACAGCCTCTGGTATTCCGATCCCGAGCAGCAACGCGGCTGGCGCACCGCCACCTGGGCGACACCGTTTTCCGGCTTTCGCTGGGCCGTGCCCGCCGCCTGCCATTACCAGGGCCGCGCCATCTACATGGACGCGGACATGCTGGTGCTGTGCGACATGGCCGAGCTGTGGCGGCTGCCGTTCGCGCCCGGCAAGGTCCTGAGCGGCAAAGGCCGCAAGACATCGTGGCGCTTTTGCGTGTCGGTGTGGGACAACGCCGCAGCCAGGGCCCACCTGCCCGAGATCAATGCGCTTCGCGCCGACCCGGGCGCCCATCAGCGCCTGATGCGCCACTTCCAGGATCACGCCGAACTGATCCAGCCGATGCACTCGGACTACAACAACGTCGACGGCGAAAAAAAACCGATCGATGCGATCCGCATCCTGCATTACTCGGACATGGGCACGCAGTTTTCGCACAGCTACGCGCTGCCCAGACTGGCGGCGCAAGGCCAGGAACATTGGTTCGACGGCGCCATTCTTCCGCATCCCCGCAGCGACCTGAAAGCCCTGTTCGATCAGTATTACGACGAGGCCTTGCGGGCGGGCTATAACCTTGCGTTATACGAAGCGGACGAACCGTTCGGCCGCATGATCAAGGCATCGCAACGCGGCTATCAGGGCAACAAGCGAACCCGGAAACCATCCTTTTGGGCGAGGCTGGGGTTCGGGCGTAAAACAACAGGCAGTCCTGCGGACGCCTCCTGAAGCATCAGTTTGCGCGCTCTTCGGTCACAACCGTGTCGGCCTGTTACCACAGTCAGGAAGCTGTGCTGTAACGCATGATATATATATCGAAGAGAGGGCTCACTTCCGGGCTGCTCAGCGCGGCCCTTGGCGTATACGGCCACGCGCATGCGAAGGGACGCCCATGTCAACCACCATCGAGAAAGGACGACGCGTAGCGTTCGTCATGTCGGCACGACTTGGCGACACGCTGATCGCCATGGTTATCGTGCGCAATCTCGTTGCGCATGGCATTCAGGTGACTGTCTTCAGCAACCACTTGAGCGTGCTCAAGGACTGGTTTCCCCGCTTCGACATCCAGCCGGCACTGCAGGCCCACAGCCTGCGCCAGAGCCTGGACGGCTACGACACGGTCATTCATGCGTATGCCGCCGACGTCGTGGGCGACGTGCGAAGCTGGCACCCGCGCGCGTGGGTGATGGATGAGTGGCCCGTGTATCGACAGATCAAGCCGATGCTGGATATTCAGCTCGATGTCTGCCGCACGATGTTCGGCCTGACCGAACTGTCGCGCAGCAACGGCATTCAGCTGCCTGCGACCGTCGACACCCGCGTGGTACGCCGCCGCGCCGTGATCCATCCCACCGCAAGCGCCCTGCACAAGCAATGGCTGCCGCAGCGCTTTTTGCGCCTGGCGCGCCAGCTCGAAGCGCAAGGCTATGAGCCCTGTTTTGTCGTCGCCCCGACCGAACGTCCGGGCTGGCAGTGGGTGGAATCGTGTGGCTATCGGCTGGTGTCGCACGCCTCGCTGGCCGACCTGGCCGGATGGCTGGTCTCCGCGGGCATTTTTGTCGGCAACGATTCGGGCATCGCCCATCTGGCATCGAATGTCGGTGTGCCGGTCGTGTCGTTGGCCATGCGTCCACGTATCGCCCGCCGCTGGGCGCCGGGCTGGTCGCCCAGCGTCACGTTGACACCCATCCCCTTGATGCCAGGGCGCATGCTGCGCGAGGCGTTCTGGAAGCACCTGTTGCCCGTCTCGCGGGTCGCCGCGGCCATTGAACGGCTACGACAGCACGTGGCGGGCACACCCCGGGCCTTCGGCCCGACGCCTGAACTGAGCCATGGGTATGCGCGCATGCTCGGGCGGCAATGGGCAAATCTGCTGGCCTTGCGAAGCCGCGTGCCGGCGTCGACCGCGGCGCCCATCCTGCCGACGCAGGTGCGCGCTCGCGGCACGAGCGCCAACGCAAGCCAGCACGGCACTTCAATCGGCCGCTGACCCGGCTGGCAGCGCCACCTGCGGTACGCAGGCTCCTGGCATTGCCCTATCGGCTGATCGCCGCCTTGATTACATCAACCAGCTGGAAATCTCGAGCATCACCCGGCGCGTCGCGCCCGTATGCGTCGCGCTGAATCGCGCGGCCGCTTCCCGCATGCGCATGCGGTCTTCCGGATGCTCGAGCAGCTGCAGCGCCAGGCGCCACGCATCCGCGGCGTCCGTGGCCCGCAACGCCGCCCCGGCTTCAATCGCGTTTTCGGACGCCTGCGCAAAATTGAAGGTATGCGGGCCCACGATCACGGGCACGCCACAGGCGCTGGCTTCGATCAGGTTCTGGCCGCCCAGCGGGGCAAAGCTGCCCGCCACGATGGTCACGTCGGCCGCTGCGTAGTAGAAGGGCATCTCGCCCAGGCTGTCGCCCACCAGCACTTGCACATCGCTGCTCACGTCGCGGGGCGCGGGCAGGCCCTGGATGGCCGACCGCCGCTTCATGCGCAAGCCGGACCCCGCCACCATGGCCGCCACTTCGTCAAACCGTTGCGGGTGCCGTGGAATCAGCACCACCAGGGGTTCGACTCCGTCTTGCGTGCGCGGCATGGCGGCAATGGCCGTCAGAAAGTCGCCCTCCTCGCCTTCGCGGGTGCTCGCAATCGCGATCACCGGACGCGCCAGCCCCGGGTTCCATGCCAGGCCCGCATCCAGCTGATCGGGCGGCAGGCGCAAGTCGAACTTCAGGTTTCCGACCACCTTGGGCGCCCTGGCCCCCAGCCTGGTCAAGCGATCCGCGTCTTCCTGCGTCTGGGCCAGCACCTGGTCCAGGCTGCCAAACGTCTGCCGCGCCAGGCTGGCCAGGCGCAGGTTCTTGCGCATCGACGCTTCCGACATGCGCGCGCTGACCAGCGCCAGGGGCACTGCGTAATGCTTGCCGGCACGGATCAGGTTGGGCCAGACCTCGGTCTCGATCAACAGTCCGCAGCGCGGGGTGAAGTACCGAAAGAAGCGGCGCACCGCGCCCGGCAGGTCATACGGCAGCCACACCTGACGCAGGCGCCCCTGCGCAATGGCGGTCGCAAACAGGCGCGACGCCTCGGTGCGCCCGGTCGCAGTCATGTTGGTCAACAGCACCGGCAGGCCGCGTTCCAGCAGCGCTTCGATCAAGGGCTGCGCGGCGCGCGTCTCGCCCAGGCTGACCGCGTGCACCCACACCGGCGCGGCACGAAAGTCGTCATTGGCCGGCTTGGGCATCGCCTTGCGATAAAAGCCGAAGCGCTCAGCCGGAAACACGCCATACAGGGGCTCGCGTTTGGCGCGGCGCCAGATCTTGAGCCAGATGAAGGGTGTGAGCAGCCGCCACAACGTCGAATAGACGGCCCGCCACAACGCAGCGGCCATCACGCGTCGGGCTCCGTGTCGTCGTTGATCGCAACGACCGGCCGCGGGTGCGTCGCTTCGGCCGGCAAGGCGCGGCCGACCGCGGCCAGCACTTCTTCCCGCGTCGGCGGCGTGCCCGGGCCGCCCAGGCAGGCAATGAAGCCCGATCCCGTCACCGGCGCCAAGGCCGGGTCGTAGTCGCAATAGATGCCGATGGTCGGACGGCCCAGGCCACCGGCAAGGTGAGTCAGCCCGCTATCCAGCCCGACGAACACCGATGCCCCGGCCAGCACTTCGGCAGCTTCCCGCAGGCCCATGCGTGGCATTGCACGGGCGCGCGGGACGGCATCGGCCAAACGCTGCGCGCGCTCCAGTTCTTCTTCATTGCCGGCAAACAGGTAAGGCGCGTAGCCGGCCACTTCCAGGCGCAGCAGCACGGCCTTCCAGTATTCCTCGGGCCACAGCTTGGTTTCACGGCTGGCCGACGGCATGACCGCGGCATAGCGCGGCGGCATGCCAGGACGACGGCCCACCTTCAGGCCGAATTCGGGCGGGCCTTCCAGTGCATAGCCCAGGGACTGGGCGGCCAACAGACGCATGCGCGTCACGGCAGACTGCTGGAACACCACACGGTGGCGAAAGCGATAGAACAGCGCGGCCAAAGGTTCGCGAGCCGACCGGAAGTCACAGCCGTGCAGCGGGCCGTTCACATGGCGCGCCAGCAAGGCCGACTTCACCAGGCCCTGCAGGTCGATGACGCAGTCATACCGATGCTTGCCGACGCGATGCCAGAAGGCTGCGCGTTCCTGACGTGTCTCGGCCGAAAACCAGTTCTTGCGCCAGCGCCGCAAGGCAACCGGGATCACCTGCGACACCTGGGGATGCAACGCAGGAATGGCCGTGAACGACTCTTCAGCCACCCAGTCGATGACTGCGCCAGGAAAATGGCGAGCGATATCCGACACGGCGGGCAGCGCGTGCACGATATCGCCCATGGATGACGTTTTGACGAGAAGGATGCGGGGCACGGGAAAGCCGGCGAAAGCAGGAAATCGGAAAGCCGGATTGTAGCCGCTCTGCCCCGGTGGCTGCGCTGGCGGACACACCCAAGCCCGCCGCGCGCTTACCAAAACCGCATGAAACCGCGCGCTATCTGTCGCGATCCGCCATTCAACGCGCTGGCATTGTCGAACCACCGCCCAGGGGCACGTTCATCGACAGCATCAAGCTGAACGCATCGTTCGTATTGCCGTTCACGCTGCGCAGCACCGTCACGCCCGCCTTGAACGTGGCGGGCTTGAACATCCAGCTGTAGGCAAACTCGCCGCCGTAGAACTTGTCGGATCGATCAAAGGCCTGGTTGGTCGGAACGTTTGCGCGGTTGACCTGTGCATGCAGAATCTTCGCGCTGTAGCGCGAAAAGTAGCGGTAGTCATCCGGCACGATCGTGACGCCGCCTGACAGCAGCTGTCCATCACCGCCAATGGAATGACCGATCGGCAGCTGGTCGTGATACAGCCCGTTGGTGTAGCTGCCGTGGTTGTAGGCATAGCCGCGCAAGCCTTCCTGCAGGCCGAACAGACGGCGCGCGGTCGTATCCGCAGCTTCGGCATACCACTGCATCCGCGTGGTTCCGACCATGTGCTTGAACTGCGCGCCCACCTGACCCAGATAGCGCGACGGCAGCCCGCCGGCTTCGTCCTCACCCGTCAATTGGGTGTACAGCGTCAGCGGATTGCCGGCGAGCGAGAACGTATAACGCGCATCGATGCCCGACAGTTCATTGCTCGGGTCCGTGCCGATCGCGTTGGGATCATCGATGTTCGAGTTGCCCGTGACGGCGTCCCACACGGCCCCCAGATTGTTCGGGCGGCCCTTGCCGCCGAACTGGATGAAGCGGGACAGTCCGATCTCCAGACCGCGCACCGGCCGGGCGAATGCGCGCATGTTCAGCACCTTGGCCTGCGGCACGGCGGTGTTGTGCTGCATCTGGCCCACGAACAGGTCGTAGCCCCACGGCCCGATCCATGACAGCCACTTGTTGTCGAACGCCGTCTGCGTGCCGCGCTGCAGCCCGATGCCCGGAATGGCGGTTGCCGCATTGCCCCAGTTCAGGCTGCCGTCCTGACCCGGCCCCCAGAAGTGCGCCAGCTGACCGACATACAGCACCTGGCCCAATGCGGCCGCGGCGGCATAGCTGCCTTCCAGGTTGGCGTTCGACTGCCGATTGGTAATCGTGTCCGCCAGGCCGTTCACCTGGACCTTGCCGGCAAATCCTTCTGTGCTCGCCTGTCCGTAAGCGCCCACCCCGGCTCGCGCGCGCGTTGTCGCGTCAAAGCCCAGTTGCGGCACCCGGTCGGTGTTGAGGCCGGCCGTTACGCCCACAAACGTCCGCCGCTGTTGGGCTACGTAGGCTTCCACTGCCGCCATTGCGTGCTGGTCACCCCGCGACATGTTCCCCACCCGCCGCGACGCCAGCGCCGATTCGAGTGCTGACAAGGGCATGGGCCACGTCGACGTGGTCAGGTCGATGATGCCGCGGTCGATCAACCACTGCACGTCATCGCGCAAGGATTGATTGCCCGCTTCCACCATCACGGCTGTCTGCGCGTAAGCCTGGGTGGAAAGGCCCACCGTACCAACTGCCGAGCACATCGCCATCGGCAGGAGCAAAGATTGCGTGAGCTTGAGTGGGTTGCCCAAGGGGCTGCGCCGGGCGTATGCCCGGGCGGTGGAGCGGGATGTCTTCAACATGGGCGTAGCGCTTCTTCTGACAATGACCGAAGCCATGGACGCAAGAAGCTAGCACCTTTCTTCCCTAGGCCGAACAGTGCTAGGTCATCGGATGTAAGCCCGCGCCTGCGCAATGACCTGCTCTGCGGTACGCGCCGCCCCAGCATGTAGAAAGAAATCACGACAATTTCTACTCATCAGTTTCCGCGTTACTGACATGTCAAACAGTTGCAATTTGCTGTCCTGAACTACGTCGTCTTCCCAATGTAATATTCCGACCGCGCAACGGACAATCAGACATTGCGCATCGTTTGATGACAGGCGTTCGAACGCCGATCTTTAAGCCGCCTGATCACACCAGAAGCGGATGGAGCACAGCATGAAAAGACTTTGGATACTCGCCGGTCTGGTGACGGCGTTCAGCGTGTCGGCCGCAACCACACTTACCAAGACCTATACCGCAGTCAGCGCATACCCCGCAGGGGCCTGCACCATCGCGGCAAACAATGCGGAGCGCGATGGCCGCATGTGGTTGCAGCAAGGGTGGAGCCAGGCTTCGCAGACACAGTGCTCGTGTCAAAACGCAGGGCTTGAATACCGCTGCGCAATCGATGTGACCTACTGGCGGCCGTAAAAACGTTGCAGGAAACATGAAAAAAAGGCGTCCGATTCGGACGCCTTTTCTACTCATGCACAGCCTGTCTGCATTGCTTCCAGGTCACTTCCATTCGCCAACCCAGTGGGCAGTCGATACGTCGTGGGGCTGGATATCGCCGCCACTCAGTTCGTCGGCAATGCCTGTCGCCAGCACCTTGCCGTACTCCACGCCCCACTGATCGAAGGGGTTGATGCCCCACACGATGCCCTGCACGAACACCTTGTGTTCATACAGCGCCAGCAAGGCGCCCAGACTGTGGGCCGTCAAGCGGGGCAATACCAGCAAGGTCGACGGGCGACCACCCGGGTGCACCTTATGATGGGCCAGCCAGGCCGCGCGTTCCGGATCGGTTTCCGACTTGGCCACTTCGGGCAGCAAGGTATCAAACGACTTGCCACGCAGCAGCGCCTCGCGCTGCGCCAGACAGTTCGCCAGCAGCAGACGATGGTGCTCGGCAAAGTCATGATCGGCTTCGCGGCACACCACGAAATCGACCGGCGTCGGATCCGTGCCTTGATGCAGCCACTGAAAGAACGTGTGCTGCGCATCGGTGCCCGACACGCCCCACACCAGCGACCCCGTCGGCACACTGACAGGCCGGCCATACACGTCCACCGACTTGCCCAACGACTCCATATCCAATTGCTGCAAATACGGCGCCAGATTGGTCAGCCGCGCGTCGTACGCAGCAATGTTGAGCGACGGATAGCCGAACACATTGCGGTTCACCAGGGCCGTCAATGCAAGCTGCACCGGCGCGTTCTCGCCGATCGGCGCCGTGGCAAAGTGCGCGTCCATGTCGGCCGCGCCTTCCAGCAGACCATCCAGCGTCTCGACACCCAAGGCCAGCGCAATCGGCAGGCCGATCGACGACCACACCGAATAGCGGCCGCCTGCCCAGTCCCACAGCTTGAACACGTGGTCTTCTGTAATGCCCAGCTTCGCAGCGCCCGCCACGTTCGACGTTACCGCCACCACATGCGCATTCACATCCTGCACGCCCCCCGCACGCAGCCATTCGATCGCGCGTTCGGCGTTGCGCAGCGTTTCGATCGTGTTGAATGATTTGGACGACACGATGATCAGCGTGTGCAGCGGATCCAGACCCAGCAAGCCGGCCTCGATCGCATGCGCATCGATGTTCGACACAAAGCGCATCTCACGCCGCGTGCCCGCATTGCCCAGTGCACTGACGACCAGACGCGGGCCCCAGTCACTGCCGCCAATGCCGATATTCACGACATGCTTGTAGCGCCCTTCGGCATCGGCGCGCCGCACGAACGTGCGCACGCGTTCCCGTTCGGTCGCAACCTGCGCGGCCACGCGCAGCGAAGCATCCGGGCTGCGCAAGGCGGTGTGCCAGGCAGGCCGGGCTTCGGTGCAATTGGCCATGCCACCATCCAGCAGGCACGCACGCGCGGCATCGAAGCCCCGCTCCGCCAGCAACGCTTCGCCCGCCGCCTTCAACGCTGGCGACTGCGCTTGCGCGCTCAGGTCGACCGCCACGTGCGGCGCCTTCACGATACGCAAGGTCGCCGCGGTCAGATCCGCATGCTGCGCCGACACGACGAACTGCCGCCATGCCTGCGTATCGGCCAACGGCGCCGGCGCATTGTCTGCGTGCCACAAGCTGGCCGCGCCGCCCGCTGTCGCGCCTGTACTTCCTGCCTCATCGACTCCCGACATACTTCGAGACCTCAGAAAGGCAGTACGGCGTCGGGCGCCACGCGCAGCAGCTGCGAGCGGAAGTCGGCCTGAATGCGCGCCATGGCGGCGTCATCATCGGCTTCAAAACGGATCACCACCACGGGCGTCGTGTTCGACGGACGCGCCAGCGCAAAGCCGTCGGCATACTCGACCCGCACGCCGTCGATCGTGATGACCTCACGCGCACCGGCAAACTTGCCCTGCTCGTTCAAGCGCTTAACGACATTGAACTGCTCGCCTTCGGCCGTTTCCAGCTTGAGTTCAGGGGTGGACGTGGCACAAGGCAGGGCCTCGAGCACGGCCGATGCGTTGGGGCTCTTCGATACGATCTCGAGCAGACGCGCGCCCGTGTACAGGCCGTCGTCAAACCCGAACCAACGTTCCTTGAAGAAGATGTGGCCGCTCATCTCGCCTGCCAGCGGCGCGCCGGTTTCCTTCAGCTTGGCCTTGACCAGCGAATGGCCCGTCTTCCACATCAGCGGCTTGCCGCCGGCTGCGAGCACTTCTTGCGCCACGTAGCGGCTGCACTTCACGTCATAAATGATTTGGGCGCCGGGATTGCGCGACAGCACGTCACGCGCATACAGAATCAGCTGACGATCCGGCCAGATGATCTCACCGCCCTTCGTCACCACGCCAAGCCGGTCGCCGTCACCGTCAAAGGCCAGGCCCAATTCGCAGTCCGTTTCTTCCAGGCAGCGGATCAGGTCCTCCAGGTTGTGCGGGTCAGCCGGGTCCGGATGGTGGTTGGGGAAGTTGCCGTCCACGTCGCAGAACAGCTCGGTCACTTCGCAACCCAGCGCACGGAACAGACGCACGGCAGCCGGGCCGGCCACGCCATTGCCGCAGTCCACGGCAATCTTCATGGGACGCGCCAGCTTCACGTCGCTGACGATGCGTTCCAGGTATTCCGGCACCACATCGACTTCGGTGCGCGTGCCACGGGCATGCGTGGTTTGCGGCGTGTTCTCCAGCATGTGCGTACGCAGGCCGGTAATGGCATCGCCATACAGCGTCACGCCGGCCATCATCATCTTGAAGCCGTTGTATTCAGGCGGGTTGTGGCTGCCGGTAATGGCAACGCCCGTACCCGTCTGGGTCGTGTTCGCGGCAAAGTACACCAGCGGTGTCGGCACCATGCCCACGTCGATCACGTCGACGCCGCCGGCCAACAGGCCTTCCTGCAATGCGTCCGACAGGTCAGGTCCGCTCAGGCGACCGTCACGGCCAACGACGACAGCCTTCACGCCGGCTTCGTGCGCGGCATTGGCCAGCGACGCGCCCAGGCGCCGCGCAAATTCAGGACTCAGGGGTGACGGAACAACCCCGCGGATGTCATAGGCCTTGAACGCCGAAGCGGCAATATCGATGGTTCCATCAGCAGCGTTAGCCCCCACAAAATTCCCCTGAGTATGTTGTATGTAAAGACGGCGATTATCCACGATCAACGCGGCAATCGGCACGTATGGAGTAACGCCCGGTTACTTGGAACTCAGGGTTACTCCGTAAAGTCCCATACTAAGCGGAAGAGCAGTTGATGCGCCTCGTCCAGATGCCCGACTGGGTTGACCGAGGCTCTACGGATGGGCAATAAAGGAGGCATGAAGCATTTGCGAAAACTCTATTTTCTGGCCGCGTTCGCGTTTTTTGCGTTGATGATCGGCATCGGTTCCATTCCCAATCAGGCGAATGAACTGTCATCGATCATCCCGGACAAGGTGCTGCACATGGTGGCCTACGGCGTCCTTGCCGGGCTGCTGTACATGGGCCAGTCCCCCAGCAATCGATACCGCGGCCGGATCGCCGTACTCGCCATTGGCATTATGGGCGCGCTCGACGAAGGCGTGCAGTCCCTGTTCTCGTACCGCACCCCAAGCTGGTCCGACTGGTTCTGCGACATTGCGGCGGCCCTGATCGCCGTGGGCCTGCTGCGTTTGGTGGAATCGCGCCGCACGTATCAGCCGGGATAGGCTGTCCGCCTACTTGCAGGGCATCCATTCCGTGATGTTGTCCCATCGCGGATTGATCTTGGACACGCTTACGCGCAGCGTCTCCGGTGTCGTGATATTCACCTGCAGCCGGTCTTCCAGCACATTGGTCACCACGCCCCGCGCGATCCGCGTCGACGTCGCACCCTGCGTCGTAATCGAGCACACCCTCGTGCCCGGCACACCGATCACGGGCAACAACACCTTCATGGCCCGCTGACGCTGCACCATGGCCGGTGGGGCCGGGTCGATAGGCACGCCGCCAAAAAAGTTGGTTTCCATGCGGATGTTGTCTGGCGAGAAGATATACACACCCTTGCCATGCCGCCTGTCCGCCACCCACAGGCCTTCGGACCGGTCGCCGCGCCACGGGGACGCCTCACCAAAGATGTAGGTGCCCGCGCCTTCGCGGGCATCGAACACCCAGGCGCCGTTGTATTCGTCGCCATTGGCGTAGACCTTCCGGCCCTGCCCTTCCTTGCTGCCGCCCTTGAACGTGCCGTTGTAATACGCACCGGATAAGCCGCGCGCCACGCCGTGCCCTTCTGCGTAGCCGTCCTTGCAGCCGCCCTGGTAAGAGACCTGGAGTTCAACGTCCCAGACTTTGCAGGTGGGTGCCGGAGGGGGCGGTGGTGAGACGGGGGCAACAGGTCCTGACGGCCAGACAGGTTGATCGGCCGACGGAGCAGCAGGAGTCTGAGTTCCAGCCGGGGCCTGAGTTCCTACTGGAACCTGCGCTCCAGCAGGAGCGCGCGTACCAGCGGGGGCCCGCGTTGCGCCAGGAACCGTCGCGCGAGCCGCACCCGGCGCAGGCGGTGCCGCATCCGGCAAGGGAATTACCTGCGCCGTGGCCAACGCACCCATCAACAAGGTCGCCGCACCAAGCCCGGCGGCGCGCTTTGCGAAAAGAACGACCGTCATGGCGCGTCCTCCCCGATCACATCGCTGAAGCTGCGCAGGCCATCGCCTTCCGTCGCGTTCTGCAGCATGCCGCGTTCGAACTGGTCATACAGATCGCCAGGCGAACGCACCATCGCGCCCACGTCACGCGTCCACGGCTGCAGGCTGAAGTTCGCCGCCGCACCCGTGTCCGTCGCCAGCATCGTCGCCAACGGAATCCGCATGAACACACCCTTGTCGCGATAAGGCGCATCGGGCGAACCCGGGCTTTGAATGTCGTTGCCGTTCGTCACGGTGTACCAGACACCCACTTCCATGCCGGACTTGAAGGTACGCTTGATCTCGCCCCGCACGCCCTCGTCCCCCGCCAGGAAACGACCGCCGCGGGCCGTGACCGTCACACCATCCAGCCATGGCACGCGATGGTGCACCGACATCAGATAAGTGCTCGTCCTGTAGTCCAAAAAGCCCGTGCCCTTATAGTCACGCTGCTTGAGCATGTCGAACGATCCGTCGACTGCCCAGCGCGATCCCGGCGCAACCCACAACGCCTGCACGCCCGCGCCGCCAAACATTTCTTCGTAGATACCGGCGGAAGCGCGTGTGTAGACCCGTTCGGCAGGCTGCCAATAGCGGTGCAGCAACGCACGGTCCAGCTTGATCTTGGACGCTCGCTTGTACTTTGCGGCGTCGCTTCGCACGTGCGGAAGATCGGAATTCGACTCCTGCGCCACGTCAGACACGTTTTCCGACAGCACCGTACGCACCGACCCGTCCGCCCACCATCCTTGCGCGATACGCAAGCGTGCCGAGAAGTCCAGGCCCACGTCGTACTTGAACGCACCGCTCGGGTCGTTCAGGTAAGTCGAAAAATACGGGCTGATCTGGAACCGGCTCTGGTCATACGACTCGCGGCGGAAGTTGAACAGGTTGCCATCGCGGTTAAACGCAAAATTGGCCTTGGGGCGCTCATACGCCACGGCATCCAGCACCTGGTCGATATCCGAGGTCTGGGCTGCCGTTTTAGGCGGCGCGGCGTAGCGGATGTCGACGTGGGCAGCCAGCGCCTCGCGCGTCGTCAACCCTGCAAAGTAACGCTGCAGCACTTCCGCGTTGCCAAACCGGTAGGTGACGGCGGCCAGGTCCTGGTTCTCCCAGGTGATCTCCATTGCTTTCGTCTCAAGCGGTGCATACGCCAGCGCAATGCGCGCTGCGCGGCCGATACCGCGAGACTGATAACGGAACCGCTCGCTGGTCAGCGACAACACCATCGTGCCGTTGCGGTATGCGAGCTTCACATTGCGGAAGCCTTCGTCATGCAGCGTGGCCAGCATGCCTTGACGGTAGCCGCGATCCTCGTCCCACTGCGCGGCCGTGGGGCGTGGGGCGTCGCTGTACCAGGCGCCTTTTGCAAGGGGACCGGTTTCGTTGATCTTGGGGACGAACTCGCGTGCCTGGAACGGGATCGAAAAGTAGGCAGCGACGGAGGGCTTGCCGTATTGTGAGCCGAGTTGGAGGGTGAACGGACCCCGGGTGTACTCGACGGCAGCGTTCCACTTGCCGACGGGGCGCGTGTTGACACCTGATTCCGCCGAGCCATAGTCACGGGCAAAGTTGGTCGCGTCGCGCTCAACAACCAATCGCCAGTTAGGAAGAGCTTGAGGCGAAAAACGCACACCGCCGAAAGCCCCATCCAACCGTTTGCGTCCATAGCCGGCGCTGACGTCGAACACGCCGACGCCATTGAAGCCGAACTTCTTGTTGGCCACGACGAATTCACTGGCAAAAATGCCCGTTCCCGTACCCCGGTCATCCATCCCGACTGCAAACTGTGGCAGCCAGCTGATGCCGAAAGCACCTTCTTCCAGCAGACGCACCTTGGCGCCTACCGACTTATCCTTGAAACTGCCGTAATCGGGTCCCAACCCGCCATCCACACCGGCGATCTGCGTGTACCGGGCCGTGGCTTCCAGCCAAGGCATCGCCTGCAAGCTGAAGAAACCTGCCGTGTAAGGCGAAGCATGCGTCACGCCGATCCGGAACACACCGTCGTCCTGCATACGTGCAGAAGGCGTGTTGATGAGACCGGTAAGTCCGTTCTGAGCGGCTTGAGCCCATAAAGCGCCCGGCACGAGCGCCAACAGGCACGCGAGGTATCCCGAGCGTCGTCTAGCCAAAGTTAGATTGCTCAACCGAAACCACCAAAAGAAAACCGGCAAAGAAAAGGCGGCCGAAGCCGCCTGTCGCGCAGAAGCTAGCTCCCGCGCTATCCGCGTTGCCGCAGATTAACGGCCAGCGTGGTGATGGCTGGTCGTCGTATCGCTCGAACCCGAAGCGATAGCAGCGATAGCGATGCCGACGGCCAACACGCCACCAGCAACAGCAGCGCCGGACACGCCAGCAATGCCGCCAGCGCCAACACCACCAGCAGCAGTACCGCTGGTACGTGCAGGAGCAGGTGTAGCAGGCTGTTGAGCAACAGCAGCAACGCTAAACAGAGCAGCAGCCGCGAATGCAGCGATCTGGGTCAGTTTCATGGGTAAATCCCCCTATTAGTTGAAAAGCACCCCGCTGGACAGCGACGCGCATACACGGAAATCCGAGCGTTGATCATACCGGGGAACCCCTCAAGCGTAAACATGACGCGTAAGCCGGACGGGCTAGACCTTCGAAAAATTTGTATCAGAGACCGCTATGCAACACCCGGCCCGCCGCGATATCCATCCGGATTCTGGCGCTGCCAGTTCCATCCATCGCGGCACATATCCTCAAGAGAACGCTCGGCTGTCCAGCCAAGCAGGCGCTTTGCTTCAGACGCATCGGCCCAGAACTGCGGCAAATCTCCCGCACGCCTGTCCATCATTGCCAAGGGGATCTGCTTTCCCGAAGCTTCCTCGAACGCCTTGACCATCTGCAAGACGCTCGTGCCTTGCCCTGTGCCCAAGTTGACAGGCAAGAAGCCGGTCTGCTCGACAGCAACCTTGACTGCCTTGACGTGACCGACGGCGAGATCGACAACGTGAAGGTAATCGCGAACTCCCGTCCCGTCCACGGTTTCATAGTCACTGCCAAAGACGCGAAGCCGTTCAAGTTTGCCCACCGCCACCTGGGTCAAAAAGGGGAACAGGTTATTTGGCAACCCTTTGGGATCTTCACCCAGTTGCCCGCTCGGGTGCGCCCCGATCGGATTGAAATACCGCAAGGTGACTGCCGAAAAATCTGGATTCGACGCACACACATCAGCCAACATTTGCTCGACCATAAACTTCGTCCACCCATACGGATTGGTCGGCTTTTGTGGATGCTGCTCGGTATAAGGCAAGAACTGTGGATCGCCGTACACGGTTGCAGATGAACTGAATATGATTGCGTTCACGCCCGAGGCGAGCATCGCAGCCAGCAACGTACGCGTTCCACCCACGTTATTGTCGTAATACCGCAGCGGGTCAGCCACGGACTCGCCCACGGCTTTCAATGCCGCAAAGTGAATGACTGCCGAGATGGCCTCGCCGTCGCGAGCAGCACCATCAAACACTTCTTTCAGTGCCGCTTCGTCGCGGATATCAGCGTTGACGAAAGGCACATCGACCCCGGTCAGCGATTTGACGCGTCTCAACACTTCGACATCGCTATTCGACAGGTTGTCCAAGACAATCGGGGCATACCCCGCCCCGATCAATTCCACCAGGGTATGGCTGCCGATATATCCCGCACCGCCCGTCACCAACAACTTCATCTGCATTTTGTTCCGTCCTGAATTAGGCCCGATGATATTCGATGCTTTGCAGCCTAAACACCACAGTCACTAAGACCTACATCTTGAAGGCTTCGGCACCTGTGGTCGCAATGACATGGACCTACGCGGTGCCGATAGCACCTCTACAGCCAAGGGATGATGGTACTTTCCCGATGCCATTGTTGCTCTGCCCTGTCAACTCGAATGCCGGTGCGGTTTCACTATGTTGCAATCACTGTCTCGGCCGTGGGAACCATACGAATTACGTTCTAGGCTAAAATCTGTTGTTGCAAAGAGGCGCTCCTTGGGTGAGCGCTTTTATTGCTTATGGGTCACTACGAGAGCGCCTGACACGTTCTCAGCGACTGGCAGCAGCGCTGTGCCTGAGCTGCCGCGGCCCGCGACATATTGCTGCTTCGACTACCGGCGATTCGCGGATGAGATCGTTGTGAAATTACAAGGCGTCAGCGTGCGTCGATGGTTTGAGACCTCACTATGAAAGCAGAACTATTCAGTCCTTTGCAAAGCGGCTCGCGGCTTAATGCGCGATGGATTAACAAGTACGCTTTGTGCTTGACCGATTTGGTGAGCTTTCTGACAGCTTTCGGTTTGGGCGCGCTGGCCATGGCAAGTGCAACGTCCAGCGGATTACCTTCGGCCTGGATTGGCATTAACAGCAGCAATATATTTTCTCCATTGCTGACGCACGCTGCTTTCGTTTTCTCGGCCATTCTGTGGTTTTGGGGAAGCGCAAGGCACTATGCATACAGAAAACCATTCTGGAGCGAACTGCACGAGGTGTTGTCGACCCTCGTGCTTGTTGCCTTTCTGGAACTTGCGTTCATTGCCCTGATCGGGTGGCAGTTTTCCCGCATCTGGTGGTTCACGACCTGGGTCAGTGCAATGGTTTGTGTGCCGATCGGTCGCTGGGCTATCAAGACGATTCTTACAGGTGCGGGTTATTGGAAAAAGCCTACCCTGATTGTTGGCACCGGGGAAAACGCAAAAGAAGCATGTCTTGCCTTGCGTAGCCAGCCACTGATGGGCCTGGATGTCATCGCCTACGTGTCTCCCGCCGAATCACTGGGCTCCCAGACCCTTACCAGCGTCCCCATTTTGAACGGATTCAACGCCAGCAGTTTCAACCTGCTTGCGGACGTCAAGGTTGTGATCGCACTCGAACACCACGAGCACCATCTTCGCGACCGCTGGATCCGGGACCTGACCCGCCACGGGATACGAGACATCTCCGTGATTCCCGCAATGCGTGGGGTGCCACTCTACGGCGCGGAAATGTCCCACTTCTTCAGCCATGAAGTGCTGATGCTGCGCTTGAATACCAATTTGAAGCGTACGGCTTCGCGGGTGATCAAACGTTCGTTTGACATCGTCTTCTCTTCCTTGCTGCTTCTGATTCTCTCCCCCGTGCTGGCGTACTTCGCGTACAAAGTGCGCGAAGACGGCGGCAACGCCTTCTATGGCCATACGCGCATTGGCCAGAACGGAAAGAAGTTCAACTGCCTGAAGTTGCGGTCGATGGTGCTCAATTCGGAAGAGGTTCTTCGCAATCTGCTGGCGAACGACCCGGCCGCGCGCGAAGAGTGGAATCTTGACTTCAAGCTGAAGAACGACCCACGCATTACCAAGATCGGCGGTTTTCTCAGGCGCACTAGCCTCGACGAATTGCCCCAACTGTGGAATGTGCTCAAGGGCGAGATGAGCTTGGTCGGACCGCGGCCTATCGTAGAAGCCGAGCTGGCGCGTTATGCCGACGATGCCGACTATTACATGATGGTCAAACCAGGCATGACCGGTCTGTGGCAAATCAGCGGGCGCAACAACATCGACTATGCAACACGCGTTTATCTGGACGCGTGGTACGTCAAAAACTGGTCGCTGTTTTACGACGTCGCCATCCTGTTCAAGACGGCTGGCGTGGTGCTCCAGCGGGACGGAGCCTACTGAGGCTCGACGACATCACCGGCAGGTTCCTGACGAACCCCCGATATTCCAACAAACACATGGGCGCGGATGCGTCAGTGTGTCGCATAACCAGAACGGTCCATCCATACCCAAGCAATGAGCTACCAGCCCAAAAACATTCTCGTCACTGGCGGTGCCGGATTCATCGGTTCCAATTTCGTGCGCTACCTCCTTGGCGCTGCCAAAGACGTCAACGTTGTCAATCTTGATCTGCTGACCTACGCAGGCAATCCCGACAACCTCAAGGGGATGGATGGCGAAGAACGTCATATCCTGGTGCAAGGCGATATTTGCGATCGTGCCCTGGTGGATCGCCTGCTCCGCGAACACAGCATCGATACGGTGGTTCACTTTGCGGCCGAGAGCCATGTCGACCGGTCCATTACCGCACCCGGCGAGTTCGTAAGAACCAATATCGAAGGCACATACTGCCTGCTCGAAGCATGCCGGCAGTTCTGGCAGACTGAACAGAAGCTGGACAAGGACACGCTGCAACAGACGCGCCGCTTCCATCACATCTCGACCGACGAGGTGTATGGCACGCTCGAACTGGATGACCCTGCCTTTACCGAAGAAACGCCGTTTGCACCCAACTCGCCGTACTCGGCCAGCAAGGCGGCCAGCGACCACTTGGTGCGGGCGTATTTCCATACCTATGGCTTGCCGGTCACGACGACCAACTGCTCGAACAACTACGGGTTCTATCACTTTCCTGAAAAGTTGATCCCGCTCGTCATCCTGAACGCATTGGGACAAAAGCCGCTGCCCATTTATGGCGATGGCAAGAATGTGCGCGACTGGTTGTTCGTCGCAGACCACGCCAGCGCGATCCATCGTGTGCTCGAGTCCGGACGGCTGGGCGAAACCTATAACGTCGGCGGCTGGAATGAGAAGACCAACCTGGAAGTCGTCGGCACCATCTGCTCGCTGCTCGATGAACTGAAACCGCGCGCTGACAAGGTCTCCTACGCCGATCAGATAACTTTTGTGAAAGACCGGCCGGGGCACGACCGCCGATATGCCATCGACGCCACCAAGCTGGAACGCGAACTGGGCTGGCGTCCGGCCGAAACGTTCGAAACCGGCATGCGCAAGACGATCGAGTGGTATCTCGCGAACCAAGCCTGGTTGAACAACGTGGTCAGCGGCGACTACCGCAACTGGGTGGAAAAGCAATATGGCGCTTGAATCCCCTACCCTCCTCGTCATCGGCCAGAAGGGTCAGCTCGGGTTCGAGCTCATGCGCGCGCTGCAGCCGCTCGGCAAGGTTGTCGGCGTCGACCGCTCCACATGTGATCTCACGGATACGGCTGCGCTCGACAAGCTCGTGTCGATGATCCGGCCAGACGTCATTGTGAACGCGGCGGCCTACACTGCCGTGGACAAAGCTGAAAGCGATCAGGATCAGGCATACCTCGTCAACGCAACATCGGTAAAAGCACTGGCCCAGGCGGCTGCAACCATCGGCGCGCTGCTAGTGCACTATTCGACGGATTATGTGTTTGATGGCTCCAAGGCCACTGCGTACACGGAAGACGATGCCACGAGTCCCGTCAACGTCTACGGGGCGAGCAAACTGGCCGGAGAACAGGCGATCGCAGCAGAATTGCGCGAACATTTGATCTTCCGCACGACATGGGTATTTGGTGCCCATGGCGGCAATTTCGCCAAGACAATGCTGAAGCTGGCGGGCGCTCGCGACAGCCTCAATGTGATCGCGGACCAGTACGGTGTGCCTACCAGCGCAGCGCTGATTGCCGACGTCAGCGCCCACATCATCGCGCAGTATTTCGCAGTTCGTACAGCAGGCGCAGCGTCCGCAACGTTCCCCTTCGGCCTTTACAACCTGACGGCTAAAGGCGAAACGACGTGGCATGCCTATGCGACCAAGGTGATTGCCGAAGGCATTGCCGCAGGTCTGGAACTGAAGGCCGCGCCCGAGCGTATCCATCCGATCCCGACGTCCGACTATCCGACACCCGCCAAGCGCCCGCACAACTCCCGGTTGTCGTGCGACAAACTTGAGTCGACTTTTGGTGTCCGCCTTCCAGACTGGACCGTGCACGTCGAAAGCACCGTCAAACTTCTTGCAGAGCTCAAACAATGATCAAGGCAGCAACGTCTTCCACCCGCAAGGGCATCATCCTGGCGGGAGGCTCCGGCACGCGCCTGTATCCGATCACGCAAGCCGTATCCAAGCAGCTGATGCCAATCTACGACAAGCCAATGATCTATTACCCATTGGCAACGCTGATGCTGTCGGGCATCCGCGACATCCTGATCATCTCGACGCCGCAAGATACGCCACGCTTTTCGGACCTGCTGGGTGATGGCTCCCAATGGGGCCTGAATATCCAGTATCAGGTCCAACCATCGCCAGATGGCCTGGCTCAAGCATTCGTGCTTGGCCGGGACTTCGTGGGCAACGCTCCGTCCTCGCTGATCCTGGGCGACAACATTTTCTACGGCCATGATCTCGTCAAGCAGCTTGAGAGCGCCAACGCCCGTACGGACGGAGCGACGGTCTTCGCTTATCACGTTCACGATCCGGAACGCTACGGCGTTGTCGAGTTCAACGACGAGTTCCGTGCGCTCAGCATCGAAGAAAAGCCGCTGAAGCCGCGCAGCAACTACGCCGTGACAGGTCTCTACTTCTACGACAACACGGTATGCGATATCGCAGCAGACATCGCACCGTCGCCACGAGGGGAGTACGAGATCACAGACGTGAACAAGCGCTACCTGGAAAACAAGTCGCTAAACGTCGAGATCATGGGACGGGGTTTTGCCTGGCTCGATACCGGTACGCACGACTCCTTGCTCGAGGCCAGCAGCTTCATCGCAACGCTCCAGAAGCGGCAAGGCCTGATGGTTGCCTGCCCGGAAGAAATCGCCTTTCGCAACGGGTGGATCGCTGCCGATGACGTCGCAAAGCTCGCAAAGCCCCTGGCCAAGAATGGCTATGGCCAGTATCTCCAAAAACTTATCGCCGGCTGATCATGCCCTATACCGTCACTGCCACCGACCTGCCCGAAGTCCTGATTCTGGAGCCGAAAGTTTTCGGTGATTCCCGCGGGTTCTTCTATGAAAGCTTCAACGCGCGCGACTTTGAAAAGTGCACGGGCTTGAACAAGGAATTCGTTCAGGATAATCACTCCAAGTCGTCTCGCAACGTGCTGCGCGGTTTGCACTACCAGATTCGGCATCCGCAGGGAAAGCTCGTTCGTGTGGTCGAGGGTGAAGTGTTCGACGTCGCAGTTGATCTGCGCAAGAGTTCACCCAACTTCGGCAAGTGGGTCGGCGTCACGTTGAGCGCGGAAAACAACCGGCAACTGTGGGTGCCTGAAGGTTTCGCCCACGGCTTTGTCGTCGTGTCCGAGAGCGCGCAATTCTTGTACAAGACAACGGATTACTGGTATCCCGAATTTGAGCGATCGTTATTGTGGTCGGACCCAGACGTTGGCATTGATTGGCCGACCGACGGACCGCCTGCTCTAGCAAATAAGGATGCAAACGGCACCGCATTACAGCACGCCGAATGCTTCGAATGACGGCTTCGGCCGTAACAGTCAACTTGAGAACGTAACGATGAAAGCTGTCATTCTTGCCGGTGGGTTGGGCACCCGGATTAGCGAAGAGACTTCGGTGAAGCCAAAACCCATGGTCGAAATAGGCGGGAAGCCTATTCTTTGGCACATTATGAAAATGTATTCGCACTATGGCATCAACGATTTCGTTATTTGCTGCGGATATAAAGGCTATGTAATCAAAGAGTATTTTGCCAACTATTTCTTGCACATGTCGGATGTGACCTTCGACATGGCAACGAATCAGATGGAAGTCCATCAACGATATGCAGAGTCTTGGAAGGTGACGCTGGTCGATACGGGTGAGAACTCCATGACTGGCGGCCGACTTCGCCGAGTGAAAGAGTACGTGAAGGACGAGGAGGCTTTCTGCTTCACCTATGGTGACGGGGTATCGGACGTCGATATTGGAGCCGTGATTGATTTCCATACTCAGGCAGGTACTCTTGCCACCTTGACGGCGACTGCCCCTCCAGGTCGCTTCGGCGCACTGGACATTCGTGGCGAAAAAGTGCATTCGTTCATGGAAAAGCCGAAGGGCGATGGTGGTCTGATCAACGGAGGTTTCTTCGTACTTTCGCCAAAAGTGATCGACCTAATCGATGGCGATGACACTGTGTGGGAAGGAAAACCACTGGAGTCATTGGCGAGATCCGGCCAGCTTTCTGCATACGACCATGAAGGATTCTGGCAGCCAATGGATACGTTGCGTGATAAGTTGCATCTCGAAGATCTGTGGCAATCTGGCAAAGCACCTTGGAAGAAGTGGTAATGGATCCATTATTTTGGAAAGGCAAGCGCGTTTTCCTGACAGGACATACTGGCTTCAAAGGAAGCTGGCTTGCGCTATGGTTGCAGTCACTTGGTGCAGAAGTCACTGGCTTCGCCTTAGCTCCTGATACCACACCTAACTTGTTCGATCTAGCGAACGTAGCGCAGGGCATTGACTCGCAAATCGGAGACATCCGCGATCTGGCATCGATGCTGGCAGCAGTCAAGAAGGCCAGTCCCGAGATCGTCATACATATGGCCGCTCAACCTCTGGTTCGGTACTCCTATGTAGCGCCTGTCGAGACATACGCGACTAATGTGATGGGAACAGTCCATTTATTAGAGGCCGTACGTCAGACCCCAGGGGTTAAGGCAGTCGTTGTAGTGACTAGCGACAAATGCTACGAGAACAAAGAATGGGCATGGGGATACCGGGAGAACGAGCCTATGGGCGGCTATGACCCGTATAGCAATAGCAAGGGGTGCTCGGAACTCGTCACGAGCGCCTACCGAAATTCTTTTTTTAACCCGTATGACTATTCGAAGCACGGAGTTGCTATCGGAAGCGGTCGCGCAGGTAATGTCATTGGCGGTGGCGATTGGGCGCAAGACAGACTTATCCCTGACATGATGCGGGCGATCGGTGCTGGCGAATCGGTGCTGATTCGTAGCCCACATGCCATCCGTCCTTGGCAACATGTCCTTGAGCCGCTTAGCGGCTATCTGGTTCTCGCGCAAAAGCTATATACCGATGGTGCTGCCTATGCCGATGGGTGGAATTTCGGCCCTGAGGATTCTGACACTCAACCAGTTGAATGGATTGTTGAACGCCTGACCTCGACTTGGGGGGCTGGCGCAACCTGGGTATTGGACAAGAACCCGCAGCCACACGAAGCCACGTTTTTGAAGCTCGACTGCTCTAAAGCGAGGGGTCAGCTTGGGTGGCGTCCTCAATGGACGTTAGCCGAGACAATTGACAACATTGTGGAATGGTATAAGGCTGCGCACCTCGGCGCTGACATGCGTTCGCTGACGCTGTCCCAGATCAATTCATACCAATCAAATTTTTTGAAGGCTTGAGAGCACCATGAGCAAAGAACAGATTCGCGAGCAAATCATCCAGCTCGTCGGCCAATATGGTGCCTTGTCCACCGCTGCGAAAGAATTCGTACCGGGCGTCTCCGTTGTACCCCCGTCGGGCAAGGTCATTGGCGCGCCAGAACTCCAACTGATGGTCGATGCGTCCCTCGATGGATGGCTTACCACCGGCCGATTTAACGACATGTTCGAAGCCCGCCTGGCCAAATTCCTTGGCGTTAATCACGTCATGACGGTCAACTCGGGTTCGTCGGCCAACTTGGTCGCGTTTTCGACGCTGACGTCCCACAAGTTGGGCGACCGTGCTGTCAAGCCGGGCGACGAAGTCATCAGCGTCGCTGCGGGCTTCCCGACGACCGTCAACCCCATCCTGCAATTTGGCGCCGTTCCTGTGTTCGTCGACGTCAAAATGGGCACCTACAACGCCGACGCCTCGCTGATCGAAGCGGCCATCACGCCGAAGACGAAGGCGGTCATGATTGCCCACACGCTGGGCAATACGTTCGACCTCGACACGGTTGTTGCACTGTGCAAGAAGCACAACCTGTGGCTCATCGAAGATTGCTGTGACGCCCTCGGCACCACGTACAACGGCAAGGTCGTCGGCACCTTCGGCGATATCGCCACGCTGAGCTTCTACCCGGCACACCACATCACGATGGGCGAAGGCGGCGCCGTCTTCACGAACGACTACGAACTCAAGATGATCGCGGAATCGTTCCGTGACTGGGGCCGTGATTGCTACTGCCCTCCAGGTAAGGACAACACCTGCAACAAGCGCTTCTGCTGGAAGCTGGGTACCCTGCCCGAAGGCTACGACCACAAATACACGTACTCGCACCTTGGCTACAACCTGAAGATCTCGGATATGCAGGCTGCGTGCGCGCTTGCACAGATGGACCGTCTTGAAGGCTTCGTGCAGGCTCGCAAGGACAACTTCGCTTACCTGACCGAAAAGCTCCAGAGCTGCGAAGATTTTCTCATCCTCCCGGAAGCGACCGAAAAGGCCGACCCGTCGTGGTTCGGTTATCCGATCACGGTGAAGGAGGACGCAGGTGTCACACGTCTGGACCTGACGACCTATCTGGATCAGAACAAGATCGGCACGCGTTTGCTCTTCGCGGGCAACCTGACGCGGCAACCCTACATGCTGGGTCGCAATTTCCGGATCTCCGGGGAACTGACGAATACCGACCGGATCATGAACCAGACGTTCTGGATCGGGCTTTACCCAGGCTTGACTAAAGAAATGCTCGATTACAGCGTTGAAAAGATCGAGACGTTCCTGGGCGTCAACTTTTAACGCTGTTTCCTCGTCTGCAGTTACAGGGCCTGTCGCTACCTCAATTTTTGGCATTAGAAATGAAGATACTGCTCACTGGAGCTACAGGTTTCCTGGGCAGCGCGCTGGCGCGCCGCTGGGTCCATGCCGGTCATGACGTCACGGCGATAGTCCGGTCGGCGTCAGCAGAAAAACTGAAAAGCCTCGATATAGGCGATTTGGTTGCAGCTGCATACTCGTCGGATGCAGATGTCGAAGAAATCGTCCAAGCGTCCGCGCCGGACGTCATCGTAAACACCGCATGCTCATACGGTAGGAGCGGCGAGTCGCTATCGCAAATGCTGGATGCGAACGTTCGCTTCGGCGTACTCCTGCTTCAAAGCCAGCTAAAAGGTGTCGGCGTGGGCAGGTTCATCAACACTGGCACAGTGTTAGAGCCGTCGACGAACTTTTATGCGCTAAGCAAGTGGCAAATGACTGACTGGGGCGAATCGGTAGTCAAGGTTTTTCCAAACCAGATCCAGTTCATTAACGTCCTTCTGCAGCATATGTACGGACCGCACGACGCAGCCACAAAGTTTACAACCCACGTGTTGCGCTCCTGCCGTTCCAATATGTCCAGACTCGATCTGACGGCCGGTGAGCAGCTGCGGGATTTTATCTACATTGATGACGTTGTGGACGCGTACGACGTTCTGGTGAACAGCTTCGAAAAGCTTGCTCCGTTTGAACACATCGAAGTCGGATCAGGCGTCGCCCCCTCGATCAGAACGTTTGTAGAAACCGCTCATCGGGTAACTGGCTCCACAACCGAACTGGTATTCGGCGCGCTACCGTACCGCGCAAACGAGGCGATGTCTTGCTGCGCGGATACCACTCGCATGCGCGAACTTGGCTGGGCACCTGCCTTCGACATTGAAGCGGGTTTGCGAAAGACACTCAATCTGGAATCACCTACATGAAGATTTTAATCACCGGCGGTTGCGGCTTCCTTGGCAGCAATCTCGCTGCCCATGCGCTCGAACATGGTATAGACCTGTGTGTTTTCGACAGCCTGTACCGCAGCGGATCCTTGAGCAACCTCCATTGGCTTCAATCCAAAGGTAATTTCTCGTTCGTGCACGGCGATATTCGCAATACGAACGACGTTGATCGAGTAGTCGCGTCGTTCATGCCCGACGTCGTCTTCCACTTAGCCGGTCAGGTCGCTATGACGACATCAATCGCTAACCCGAGAATGGACTTCGAAGTCAATGCTCTTGGAACTCTCAATGTGCTGGAGGCAATCCGGAAACATTCGCCAGCAACAGGCATCATTTACTCATCCACAAACAAAGTCTATGGCGATCTGGAACAGTATGCGTATCAGGAAACGGCGACACGTTATCAATGCGTTGAACGCCCGCGCGGATTTGATGAAACCACACCGCTAGATTTCCACTCGCCCTATGGTTGTTCGAAAGGTGCTGCTGATCAGTATCTTTTGGACTACAACCGAATTTTCGGCTTGAAAACTATCGTCTTCCGACACTCTTCGATGTACGGCGGGCGTCAGTTTGCAACCGCTGATCAAGGGTGGGTCGGCTGGTTCTGCCAGAAGGCAGCTGAAGCTTCGCATGGTTCAAAGACCAGCTTCACGATATCAGGCAACGGCAAGCAGGTTCGGGATGTACTGCACGCCGATGACATGATTAGCCTGTACTTCAACGCCGCCAGCCGCATTAATGAGGCTGCAGGAAATGCATTTAACATCGGTGGGGGTATAGAGAACAGCCTGTCCTTGCTGGAATTGTTTGATGTTCTGTCGGAAGCCATCGGTACAAAGCTGAATTATGCCAAGCTACCACCGCGCGAAAGTGATCAACGCGTCTTCGTAGCTGACTTGGCTAAGGCCAAAAGCATGCTGGACTGGAGTCCCCAGGTAAACGCGAGAGATGGCGTGGTCCAAATGCTTAAGTGGGTCGACCAGAATATTGTAAGAACGTAGGTTAGATTAGGTTGGCCTAGGCGCGCCCAAGCACCTTCCAAACGAAATGCCGCTTAAGGCGTCTAGCCGTTTTCGTGCCAAGAGACCAATTCTTCGCTTTGTGTTTAGTGCGCCTCTGCGATTGGCAGAACAGTACGCTTACCCGGTCAACAGTACTCATGAACACCAAACTAACGATTTGCGTCCCGACCTATGGGCGTCCGACGATACTGCATGCCACTTTGCTCGAGCTCATCAAGCAGGCTAGGCCTCATGCCATTGAAATTGTCATCGCGGATAACAGCGAAGACGACAAAACGCGCCATGCCGTTTCGTCGCTTGGCTCGGTATACCCTCATATTCGATACGAAAAAAACGAAGTTAACGTGGGACTTGATCGCAACTTCGTAAAAGTCGCATCAATGGCTAATACGGAATTTTTCTGGATATTCGGCGACGACGACCTTCCTGTTCCGGGAGCGATCGACAAAGTCCTATCAGAGATCAGCTCGAATCCGACGGTCGGTTTCTTTCTGATAAATAGCATGGCAATGAGCGCGGACATGAGCCAATGCCTCGAGGAAAACCTCACTGGTGTTTATTCGGATAAGGTGTACACAGACCACCGCGAGTTCTTACGAGAAATCTCCTGGTACACGACCTACGTGGGAGCGTTTGTGGTGCGACGCACTCTCTGGAACTCAGTTAAATCAGAGCGGTACCTCGATACTGTGTTCGTACACGTGGGGATTATATTTGAGGCTCTTTGCCGCACTCGACAGCCAGCCAAGTTCGTTGCTGCGCCTTTGATCCAATACCGAACCGGTAATGCGACTTGGATGAAGAGCTTTCTGGACATCCAGTTCCGCCTCTGGATGACCGTCATAAATTTACTGCCGACCGATTGTTACGATCTTCCGACCCGAAGGATCGCTGTCCAGAAGGTGGTTGAGCGATTCGTCAAAGTCCGTACTCTTGCAAGTCTCAGGTCTACCAGCAGCTTGAATTGGCAATCATTCAAGAAGAGCGTTTATCCATATTTCGCGTTCGCAGACAAGAAACGACTATCGACTTGGCGGATTGTAGGTGCCAGCGTTGCGCTGTTGCTGCTGCCGGTTGCGCCGCTACGGGGACTAAAGACCTGGGTGAAAGGATAGAGATTACGGTGACTCAAGTTCCCGCAGAGTACGATCCACCTTTACCAGGCCTTTATGTCCATGTTCGTCAAAATTGCTCGTTTCATTTGCGCTCCCTACTTTGAAAAGCGATACAAAATAGGCTGCCTTGCAGCTCGCGTGGTTACGCAAACCTTGTATAGAACGCAGTTCCAATCGGTCGGCAATCGTACGTGGGTTAAGAAGCCGTCCCAAATCTTCAACCCGTCCAACATTGCCATCGGGAAGGATGTTCGTATCGAAGCCGGCTGCGTCCTGTACTCGGTGAGCAAGTACGCCGAGGCGACGTACGACGGCAGGATAACAATTGGTGACGGGGTCTTTGCTAACAACGGGCTCAAGCTAAGTGCAGTGTCCAGCATCACGGTGGGCGAAGGCGTCGCCTTCGGCTACAACGTATTCATCACAGATTTCGATCACGACTACACCGACTTGGCCATTCCGATTCTGGCAACACCGTTAGTGACGAAAGGGCCAGTATCCATTGGAAAGCATAGCTGGATCGGCGCGAACGTATTTATTTCAAGTGGCGTTCAGCTTGGTCAACACTGTGTTGTGGCGGCGAACAGCGTCGTAACCAAGAGTTTTCCTGCTAATTCTGTAATCGGCGGAAACCCCGCCCGTATTATTCGCCAATTCGACGCTCAGGAGGGCGCGTGGGTTACAGCCAAAGCATGACCATCCTTTTATGTGCAGCAGTGTCATAGGCTTGCCGTTGCGTGTCTTTCGAATCTTTCTTTACCTCCCGCGGCGGCGCGCAAGCATGCCTTAATGTGGTAGCGCGTCCTCGGGTGCGAGCGTGAGTTCGCAAGAGCGCCGCCCAAGCTCAGGTAGTGCCGAGCGGCTCGCTCCTTAGACTCATCAGCCGCTAAACCCGCAGACTCTCATCCTCGAAACCGTGGCGACGACGTCATTAATCCCAAGCAATCCGAAAACTAGCGTGAGCAACGTCAACACATGTTCTCCAAACTTAGCGCAGTAGCCATCAGGGCTGTTACGCTGTTGTTGAGTGTCCTCTCAGTAACAATCATCGCGCCTTTTTTGGGCATCACCGACTTGGGTCGTTTCGCGCTGATTCAGTCGATAGTCATGTGGACCAGCCTCTTCGGACTGGGCCTTATCGAAACGTGTACGGGCATAATAAACAAGTTTGACCAGCGAAAGTTTTTACGCGGTTCAAAGACCTATTTGGATACTTCATTCCTGGTAGTGACCGCCGCCAGCGCGATAGTTTCCGTCCCACTGCTCGTGCTAGCGCTCCCATGGAGTTGGCACAGTGCTGCGACGGCCGAACTGCGACCGTTTGCGACCGGGATTGGACTTTCTCTCGCAGCTGTCCCGTTCTCTTTGACCCAGGGACTTCTAAACGCCCGAGGTGAGATCACCAGGAGTATGGCATGGGCATTTTTCACATCCGCCTTAACCGTCGGATCGATGCTCGTGGTCGTGCGGCTTGTGCAGGTTGAACAGCATCAACGGCTTTTCGCGATTACGTTGGCCTATGGATTGGCAATGTTGCTGGCGCGAGCATCCATGCACACGCTCGAGTCCTACCGCGCTTTCGGAACAATCACTGTCCGCGCAAAACCGTCGTTACGACGGCTTCGGTTGCTCTCCAGATCTGCTTACCCGTTCTTGCTACTTAATACTGCAGCTCTTGCCGCATTCCAGATAGATCGAGTCGTTTCGTTTTATTTCCTGTCTCCCGAGGACACAGCCAAACTTGACGTGGCGATGAAAGTTATTATGGCCGTCTATACCCTTAACACTGTGTTTATAGCAAAGCTTTGGCATACGGTGGGAAATGCGTGGAATGTCCATGACAAAGGAGGTGCACGCGCCGTGCTAAAACAGTCGATGCTGAGCACCGCCGCTTTCTGGACGGTAATGGGAACGGCGATCATCTTCACGATTGATCCGATTGTATATAAGCTCACCGGCGGAGCTGTTGAGCTATCCGATCCCTACTTTATTGTCGCAGCTGTGGCATTCATGGCAGTTAGGGCGCTAGTTGACTCGGTAACCATCTCGATCTTTGCCACCAGGAACCAGCATCGCACCGTAGGCGCTGTGCTTACCCATGGCGTCCTCAATGTCCCTCTCTCCATTATGGGCTGCATTCTTGCAGGTCTGCCTGGCATCATGATCGCCCAACTTCTGTCTCTTGCAATAACCACCGGTTGGCGATTTCCGATCATTTTTCGGCAGCTAAGCAGGGAGAAGATGTGAAACTTGAATTCGTTGAATCCGCTGCTTCCGCAGGAAATATTACGCAGCCTCGTTTAACGATCGGCATCCCAACCTGGAATAGGGAGCTGCTGCTCAAGGAGCAGCTTCAGCTGCTGAGCGCGTGCGCCACTGAAGACGTGGAAATTCTCGTTTGCGACAACGGGAGTACCGATCAAACCTGGGAACTCATTATGAGATTTCAGGGCGATACTGCGCATCGGTTCCGTGCATTGCGAAATGGCACTAACCTAGGTGCCGACGTTAACTATTTGAGGGTCCTCGAAGCGGCGACAGGCCAGTGGGTGTGGATGATTGGCGACGACGATCGGATAGATTTCAGTCTGCTGCCCGAGATTCTCTGTGAACTAGCGAATACCAGTACGTCAACACTTCTTTTGCTGGATACCCATTCCTCAGATGGAGTTGGCACTCAGCATATCGTTATCGATCGTTATTTCGCCAGTGACTACGATCAAGTCGGAATGCATGTCCTACAAGTCGGTAGGATGGTTTGCCGAAGCCAAGCAATTCGGCCATTCCTGAGAGATGCCTACGCCAAGTCGCTTGGCCATCTACATTCTTATAGTGCTATCTACGGCCCGCTGATATCCCGCGAAGGCCTTAAAGTGCTAGTACTACCGATACTTACAGAGCACGAGGCCGACTTACCCCGTTGGAATCTAATGAAAGGATTTCTCGGAGCGTGGGAAGCGTCACTGACGATGTACGAGGGTTTTCAAGAGCAATCAAATTTACGTGAAACGAGGTTACGCCAGAAGCCGCTGCTTTGGATCGCCATTGGTCATTTTTTGCAACGGAAGCCCTTGCCACCGAGCGCGTTCAAGCTGATGTACAAGCGTTTTGACGTAAAGGGCAAGATAGCTCTATTGTCGCTGAGACTTGGCTTTGGCCTAGCTCCCGGCTTGGCGAACCACATACTACGTAAGCTGAAACCGGGCATGTATCCGCAGTTGATCTCAAGCGTTCCAGACCGGGCGCCGGACTACTAGGCGCTATAGGTAACGGTCGCCGCACGCACGATGGTGCAGCGTCAAGGCGCTGTCGTCGTCCAAAACGAAGCTTATGACACGAGAAGTCAGCTTTGATGCTTAATGGTCGACAACAAGGCCAGTCCAAGTGGCGGCGCTGCCTTAAGCGCTTATGCGCTCACACTTTTCTGCATTTTTGCGGTGCGATTGCGCAAGCTCAGCCGATCTTAAACGGAGACGTTTGATCTGGGTGGTCAGCTCATGCGACAGGCGTTTTTTTTTCTAGGTAGTGAAGTACTGCACAGGTACTTCGAGGTCAAGTATCTCTAACGTATTGGATTAATCATGAAAGTTCTAATAACTGGTGGGGCCGGATTTATCGGGTCAAATCTTGCTTTGCACCTTGTCAGCCTGGGCCACGAGGTCACCGTATTGGACAACTTGTCCAAGCAGATTCACGGTGCCAATGCAAAGAGCACGTCGGAGCTTTATCTTTCTATCGCTGGCCACGTCCAGTTTGTTGAAGGGACAGTTACAGATAGGGAATGCTGGCGATCCGCCTTGCAGGGCCAGGATGCCGTCGTACACCTTGCTGCAGAGACCGGGACGGGCCAGTCGATGTACGAGATCAAGAAGTACGTCGACGTAAACGTCGGTGGCACCGCAATCCTTCTAGATTTGCTCGCAAATGAGGGTCATTCCGTGCAACGGGTTGTAGTTGCTTCGTCACGGTCTATCTACGGTGAAGGGAAATACAAAAATCAGAACGGTCAATACGTCTATCCCGGCGCGCGCACGGAAGCCAACCTAGCAGCTGGCAAATTCGAGCACGACGACCCCGAATCGGGCGAGCCGCTGATCCTGACTGCAACGGACGAGGAGTCGAAACTCCATCCTTCATCTGTTTACGGAATCACCAAACTTAACCAAGAGCAGATGGTGCTTACGGTCTGCGGGAGCCTCGGCATCGCTGCCACAGCGCTTCGCTACCAAAACGTATACGGCCCTGGCCAATCGTTAAGCAATCCCTACACCGGCATCTTGTCCATCTTCTCTACTCGGATCAAGAACGGCAACCCGATAAGCATATTTGAGGATGGCCTCGAAAGCCGGGATTTCGTTTACATCAGTGATGTTGTCCAAGCGACAACGCTTGCTTTGCTGCGTGATGGAAAGGACAGCAAGGTCTTCGGGATCGGTTCAGGCGTCGCAACAACTGTCAAGGAAGTCGCAGAACGCCTTATCGAGGCTTACCACGCGTCGGTCCCAGTCACGACTACTGGCGCGTACCGGTTGGGAGACATCCGTCACAATTTTGCGGACCTTACAAAAGCACGCAAAGAACTTGGGTTTGAGCCTAAAGTCAGTTTTACTGAGGGGATCAAACATTTCACGGCCTGGGTCAACAGTCAGGCAGTGCAAGTTGACAAGTACGAAGCCAGTATTGCCGAAATGAAGGCTAAGGGTCTGTATAGGGGCTGATTTAGCTTGGCCTGCTGACGCAATTACACCAGTCGCTTTACTGGCTGGTATATGCAGAGAGCGCATCGGGCGGGGAGCGGTAGTCGCTAGGCTTGCGAATGGCCTCGCAACATCGATCCGATTATGCTACCACCCCGATTCATCGCGTGTCCGTTTGCCTAAACGGTGTGACGTGCCAAGGGCCGCGACTTCGAGGCTACCGAAGCATACAACGCCGGAACTATCGAGAAAATTATGATTAAAGTTGCCGTTGTCACCGTTCTATTTAACAGCAACGATGTCTTGCCGGGTTTTTTCAGCAGCCTCCATAGCCAGCGAAATATCGACCTGTCGGTTTTCGTGATCGATAACAGTGCCACACGGGAAGGATGTGAAATCTCGACGAAATTAGGCGCCGAATACGGCATCGCCGTCACCACAGTGTTCAACGATGCAAATCTAGGCGTTGCTAAAGGCAACAATCAAGGGATCGAAATGGCCCTTGCAGCGAACGTCGACTACGTTGTTTTATCGAATAATGATGTCGAGTTTGGCGACCCCAACATGATTGCTGGGATGATCGATGCCATGACACGGGAAGGCGTTTCGGCCAGCGTACCAAAAATGCTTTATTTTGGTACGCGAACGATTTGGTGCGCCGGCGGCCATATTTCGAAGCTTAAAGCTATCTCGCCGCACCTGGGAGATATGGAAGAAGACGCAGGACAGCACAACACTGCTGGCGTCACCGAATACGCGCCGACCTGCTTTATGATTTTAAAACCCGAAGTGTTTCACGACATCGGGTTAATGGATGAGCAATACTTCGTATATTATGATGACACCGATTTCGTATGGCGTATGCGTCAGCGTGGGCACTCGATCCTGTATGTTCCGACCTACGAACTTTTCCACAAAGTAAGTTTTTCAACCGGCGGCAATGACAGCTTGTTTAGCCTATATTATGCCACTAGGAATCGTTTATTCTTTGCGCGCAAAAATCTTCCTGCTTTCTTAAAATTAGTCGCGATTTCGTATACCACTGCTGCAATGGCAGCTAAGAGCTTACGGTTCACACCTGACCGCCGGAGAAAAGTCTTCCAAGCACTGATCGACGGAATTTCGACAAAGCTAGTATGACCGCTGACTTCAACGCATAGCCGTCGACGTCTCGGTAAAAAATGTCGGACGGTTCGAGTGTTCCCAAGTCGCTCGTAAGAAATTTAAACTCGTACCAACTTTCGTCCTTTATATTACTCAAACACCTCGTTTAGCCAACTTTCCAAGCTGTATCTGTATAGGACGTTCTGCTTTATCGGTATGAACGGGGTGACGAGGAATTCCGGTGGTACGAAGGGCCGATCGCGGTCGATCACGAGTACGTTATTAGCGTCGTAAAAGTCATAGTTCTTTACGTCGGCGTTCGTTGTAATAAGCTTTTTTCCTGATGCCATTACCTCGAGGGTCCTCATCGTCAGCCCTCGCTGCACTTTTCGTTCGACGTCAGCAATTGCCAACGACTGCCGGAACAGAGCCGCATTCTCGGACGCGGACAATGGAGTGAATTTAAACTCCTCGTAACGTGCGCCCCGTAGTCGCCGATCCATCAGCCTACGTCCCCAAAAAACCAGTTTGCTAGCCAGGAACAAGTAGAAGTGCACTCTGGCGCCGTCCGGCAGTGCTCGTTGAAGTCTCTTTAGGATGGGGTACCTGTCAGTATGAGCCGTACCAACGAACAACAGGTCTATGACCGGATCTGGCGAAGCCGTTATTGATACATAGGAATCAGCGAAGAAGAGCGGCCTAAAACGTACACTAGGCGTACTCGTTGCATCGATTGGATCGAAGGTGAGTACGCTATCGAATAGAGGCAGCTTAGCAAAGGCGCCCTTCGAATTCCTGAAACTGTCCCAAAGATAAAATATCTTTTTCGCACGCGAAAACTTCGCGAATAATTCCTTGGTAATCGCGACGCTCATTCCCTCTCCTTTGATAACTAAAATAAAGTCAAAGTAACCAGGGGGATGGCTCGAGATCAGCTTCCTGAAGTACCTATCTGACCACGGCTTAAGAAGGCCGGGATGAATTCGTGTAACTACCTTCGTGGCGGTGTTTAGGGATGGTCGGTCGCCAAAAAAAATTACCTCAGCGCCTTTATCTCGCAACTTCGCAGAAATTTGCCGCTCGTAGCCGAAAAAATTCGGCATTATCAAGAGAATTTTTTTATCGTGAAGGTCGGTCATTGAGAATTCGGGGAAAGAGATCAGCGGTTAATTCGGATCCGAGAATGCAAGTTAGGTCCTGACACCCAGACGCATAATGAGTGCAAGGCATTGAAAGGGCCGACTAAGGTGACCCCTGACCCCGTCTAGTATTATGTTAAATGGGTCAACAGATTCCCTGCAACCTTCCGGGGCTCGTAAAGAGCTCGTATCTTGTGACTGCGTTGTAAAGTATGAGCTCGAGACAGCGGGTCAGCTAAAAGGTCGAGCATTCCGCTAGCCCACATATCTACACTTGTCGGGTCTGTTATGTAATGTGCCTCGCCTAATGTGATTTCTTTGAGCGAAGCAATACCGCTTAGAAGTGTTGGAACGCCAAGGCCCAAAGCTTCTATCGCCGGCATGCCAAACCCTTCGTAAAGCGAAGGCAGCGCGAAGAGCGCAGCGTTTCGATAGTAAGTACCCAACTCGGCGTCTGATACGTAGCCTAACAAGCGCACCCGTTTCGCTGTTTGTTCGGATAAAGACCGAGTGACGAACTGCTTATTTTCTTCGGACTGTTTTCCAACGAGGTATAGCTGCACCCGCGGATCGGATTTCGCTACTAGTTCGAACGCGCGTAAAAGGGTGACTACGTTCTTATGCGGGAATTGATGGCAAACAGTAAGAATGTAAGGGGCTTCCGCCGCCACAACGGCACCTGCCGTCGCCGAGCCGTCTCCAAATCTTTCGAAGTCGATTGCGTTGTATATCACCCGACACTTCCGGCCGAACTCATCGCCAAAAAATTCAAGAACTTGTTGCCTTTCAAACTCTGATATTAGGAAAACCACGTCCGCGCGCTTAAACATTCTTGGCAGATAGTAATCCAGCCATTTTTTCCTACGATCAGAGTGATACTCCGGAAGCAGTTTGTACTGAATGTCGTGGAGCAAAACTGCCGTCGGCTTACGTCGACCCCAAGCCGGAGGCACAAAATAGTTCGGATACAGTACCCAGCTATCGTCGGCACGGCGGAGTTCAAAAATCGACTCCTCAAGGAAACGGCCGCTTTTAGGCCCCGGTATGCGGCAAGTCATTTGTGTGGCTACGCGACTTGTTTGTATCCAAGCCCGGAATTCCGGAGCCAGACGGCGCTCGTCAGAATATGCTAGGGTGAGTCGTGCAGACGCTTGATGTAAGCCCTTCGCTAGATTATACAAAGAGGACTCGGTACCGCCAATTTGCTGATGGTGGATCGTATGAAAGGGGATCGAAATTTGAACTTGATTCGTCATTAAATGTTTACGTCAGATCTCGCTGGCATCATTACTGGTGGTGTCGCTCCGACTAGATTGGTCAGAGCGGGAATGAGGCGCCATTTTTACTAAGCTTCTCCAGTCAACGCTTCCGAAGGGGCCCACTACCAATTCCATGATGAGATTTGGAAGAATAGGTAGCTCGTGCAGCCTCCCTTCCTTAGAAAAGAATCAACTTGTTCGACGTCGCAACCAAGGATTTTCCACGTATTTCCATGAAAGCAGAGACAGCAACAAGACAATCAAACACAATGCAAACGTCGAAGCGTATGGATTAGCAGCAAAAAGCCCGAGACTTACGGCCACTTGGACGAGGGGGAAATGATATACATAAATCCCGTATGACATGTCACCATACTTGCCAAATCTGCCAAAATGCATTGCGTTTAAAGCAAACCAAGACACTGAGGCTGCCAGCCCGAATGGCCCCAAAGAGATCTGCAAGTAATCATATGGCACGTTGTAAATAACGATTCCGGTCAAGGCAGCCCACCACGGCACAGCGCGGTTCGACTTCGCCCAGAAATAGAAAAACGCCCCTGAGAGAAAGAAGCAAAGCTGTCCGGGGAGTTGTTTTCCAAATCGGCTATACACTTCATCCCCCGTCGCGTCAAAAAGGTACAAAAATCCGACTCGGTATGTGACTGAAAGCACGTAGCCTATTAAGAGCACTCGGGTCGTGCCAAGTCTTCTGCACGCAATTAGAAGAAATGGAACGAGTGCATAGAACATTATCTCAATTTTTAGCGTCCACAGCGACCCGTTCATGCCTACGTCGACGTGATCGCTAAAGACGCCTGGCAAGCTCACCTGCTTGAAGTTGAGGAAAATGAGGTTGTAGGCGAGATACCTATATGTTTCGCTCGACGTGAAGAATTTATGCAATTCGAGCTTGGTAAACAGGACGCCGATAAGAAACGTAAATATTATCGCAACTAGATAAGCAGGGTAGACGCGCCGGAGTCGCTTAATCGCATAATCGAAAATAGAACTAGCCCTTTCGCAGCTCATACAGATAAGAAAGCCGCTTATGACGAAGAACGCATTCACCGCGAAAGCTCCTGAAATGAGCGTCAACGGTCGCAATTCTTCCGCTTCGGACAACATTCCAATGTGAAATAACATGACCATGAACGCGAGCGCAAACCGCAGTAGATCAAAATTATTAGTCTTCATTTCTGTTAACTGAGATTCCATTCGGTCGTGAAGTTCAAGGTGCCCGGCCGGGCCGAACCGTTGAGCTAGGACACTCGACGCCGGCGTTGTGGTTCGTTACGTACTTATTTCGGAGTTGCGGAAGGCGTTGCCCTCGCCAACTTAGACATGTATCGGCCTGGCATGAGCACTATGCGCTTCCGCTGAAGTAGAAATATGGAAATAAGCACAGCCGGAAACAAGTACAAGCTCCAGATGTAAAATGCGGACAGTGGTATGAGAGCGTAGCTAAGTACCACCGTTAGCACAGCGAGAACAAAAGGGTCGTCTGTTGCCAATATGATTTTCTTGGCTATGCGCATGAAGCAGCCGAGTACGAAGCCTGATAGTGCCGGAACAACCACCACACCGACCCATCCGAAGCTAACGTAGCCCCACAATGAGACGGGCAGGCGTAGACCTCCTGAGACAATCTCTGTGACATCAGCGCCGTCATTAAGCTGGTCCAATGTCCACACGGAAGGGTTCCATTGATAGGAGAATGGGACTAGGCCACCTAGGAAGGTTCGGCCGAAAGTCCAAGGTGAGCCGTGCGAGACAAAGGCCTGCAGCAAGTTCAGTTGATCGACCATGTCAGGTGCCCCCGCTGCGACGAGGTCTGCGAAACCGTAAGTACTGTCACTCACTGTGAATGTTTGCAGGCCGGTCAAGAGCGACAGAACGTAATTAAAGATGCTACCGGCGAGATTGACACCGATGACGAACAAAAAATATAAAATGAACCAACGCCTCTTCCGTACGGCCAGTACTCCAACGGCGAAAATCAACCATATTGCTGCCGCGCCTTTCGCCAGCGACACGAGAATGAGGAAGCCAAGTACGACGCTGGCAGCTAAGAACCATCGTTTCTTAGTGATAAATGAATAAACCGCGGCGATTGGCATTACGAAGATGGCGATCATGAAGCCAGATCGAAAGATCCACGCTGCTCTCAAGTAACTGTCCCGGTACTCCCCTTTGAATTGCTTCGCAGACAACGGGTCGGCAGCAAACATCGGTACGAATCCCATAATGGCATACCCGAGGATCAGGGAACCGATCGCGACTATGAGCAAGATCTTCAACTGCTTCGCTGCGTTGCGCTCAAAATGCGCTGTTTTAAAAACTGCTATTTTGTTGACTATCCACTGCTTGCGTAATGAATAAAAGCGCGAAGCCTGGAGGCCGGCTAAGTAGGCAATCCCACCGATGAAGGAAGTCCAGACATACAGATCAAGGATATCTTCAGAAAATCCTGTGTAGTATTTGGTGAATAGTCCTGGGATAATATAGCCGATTACTATAAACCCGGCCGATACATGGGTAACGATGTTGGTACGGCTGAACCATATAGAGTATGCACCGACCACCTGGATCGATAAACTCCACACCAATATCAGGTTATAGACAGACATGTTTGCCTTCGGGTACTTGGGCGTTTCTCATTGCCAGCCTGACTCTGCGTACAGTCGGCTGTAATGTTCAAAGTCGCGTCGCGAAAGAAGCAACTAAGATTAGCGGAACTATGTGTGCAGTTGCTTCTACGAGCTGCGGACGACGGCTCTCCGCTGCTTCCAGTGTGGTGAACCAAGAGTTCGCCCCGGGATGTATGCAGCAAGCAGCATGACAGCGGTTGCTCGGCGCGAAGCCAGGCCAGCATTACGCTGCTAGAGTTGGGAGCATCGATGTAATTTGCGATGCTCCTGCGGTGTACGATTGCCTAGCGGTGAAATGCCAGCTGTCCCAATTTCAAACTCGGCCCAACGCTTTGGCAAAAGTGAGTCGGAGTCGCCCCAGCTTCGCTGCGGTAGCAGGGTCATCTTTACCGGCCCAAAAGATCTGGCGCATGAAAACGAATATCAGAAGGAAAAATCCTGTCGCCAACGAGGTGGCGACCGCAATGGTTGCGCGCTTTGGCTTTGACTTAAGTTCTGGAGGTGTTGCCTCGTCGACGACTTGAATTGACGCGCCCTCTCGGCTCTCGTCGATTTTCGCAGTTTCAAACTGCCGCGCGAAGAGGTCAAACAACGTTTCCTGGTATTTGAATTCGCGGTACTTTGCGATGTAATCATTACCGCTCGCGCTAGTCGCTGGCTGTGCCTTTTCAGCCTTCGCGAGTTGTCCTCTTAAGGCAGATAGTTCAGCCTGCGCTTGCCGATATTCGGGAGCTGACTCTGTGAGATAGCTGCGCATTGCAGCCAGTTTTACTTCTTGCGCTGTCACCTGAGCTCGCAAACGAGCGGGCCCCTCTAAAGCTGTCGAAGGATTGGCATTTAGGGCGGACGGACTTACTCCGCTTGCGGCTAATGCTTGTTCGGCACGAATCAAATTGTCTTTCGTCGAGGCCAGCTGTTTCTCGAAGAACACCCGACGTTGCTGCGCTTCAGTGATAGCGAGTCGATTAAGGAGCGCGCCCAATTCATCGACGTATGCGTTTGCCACGCGTGCCGCGAATTGAGGATCCGCGTCATCGAAATCGATACTTATTAATCCGTCTTTACCAGCCGTAATACGGGTGCTCCCTTCTAGCTGCTTGCGAGCGGACTGCCGGTATTCCTGCTCATAGCGCTCTTGGAGTGAGAAGCGGTCTATTACGGAGTCCTGCACGGTGTTTGTTTTAAGGAATGCGACGTACTGATCTGACGGATTTTTGATTCCTGCAGCGGCTCCTGCTAGTCCCCCTAGCCCTCCAAGCGACTGAAGCATGCCGAATGCTGCACTCTGTTGTTGTTGAGGTGGCAAAAATCTCGAGGTAGCTGTAAAGGTCGGTGTGAGCGTGAAGCTGATCCCCAGCGCGATCAAACCGACGACTAATGGGCCAAGAACTAGGAGACGGAGGTTTTCTGCGATAACCTGTATTACGTCGATCAGGCTAAGCTCATCATCATCGAGCGCATACAAGCCGGATCCCTGGTCTGGCATGTTTTTTACGTGGGTTTGAGTCATTCTTTACAGATCCCTAATAACGCTAAGTGCCGCGACGCCCAGGCCCAATTGCGAGAAGATCTGCGTCCAGTCCTTGAGTTGTCGAGCAACAAAGTTACCCGTGGTTTCTCGGTCCAGCTTCTCCGGCACCACGATAGTGTCGCCAGGCATCAAGGCTACAGACTGAACACCGCTGCTGAAAAATCCGCTGCCCGAGGCCAGTATGCTGCCGTCAGCCCGCACGACAAACAACTGTTTTAGATCGGCTTCCGGTCGCACACCAGCAGATTTGATGACCTCGCCAACAGTCCGGCCATTTTTATAGATAAAGACGTTTTCGTTATTGATAGCACCCACTGCGGAAACGAAGCTCGGTACTGTTGGTACCATTACCCGGTCCCCGTCTTCCAAAGGCAAATCAGGCAATGACGCAACGCTCATAGCGGCATCGCCTGCAGGCATCTCTAAGGCGATCCGACCGTTACTCCGAAGTTTCCTGAGGGCTTCTAGCTGCGAGCGGGCAAGGGCTTGCTGCTGCTGAGCCACAGCAGCTTGTGCTGCGGCATCGGCCGTATTTCTATTGGCCATGATGTAAAGAATTTGGCTTTGTTGTTGCGACTCCAGCCGACGTATGAGCAAGTCAAGGTTCTGCTGCTGCTTCTGGCGCACAGATTCCCGATCGACTTCGATTCCATACACATAGCCTTGCGGCGTTATGCCACCGACTCGCTGTATGAGCTGGCTCATCGTTTCGCCTGGCAGTACTTCATAGATGCCCGGTGCGCTCACTTCACCTTCAACCCGGACCAGTCTGGTACGCTTTTCCGCCGGCAGACGCAAATCATTCTGGCTCAGAATGGTTACTACGTCGCCAGGTTGCAGGACCAAGTTTTGACTTTCGTCCCCTTGCAGGACAGCGCGACCGAGGTTAAATGGAATCAACTGAGTCCGGAGCTTGTCTCGGTCAAGTCTTTCAACAACCGCGTAGTCCCAGTTAATTTCATCAACCATACTGCGCACACGGCGATCGACTTGGTTTCCCGCTTTAGTTGCGTCGGAACCAAGCGCTTCCGCATTCTGAACGAGCAGGTTTTTACGGACGTAGTAATCAGCCGTGATGAGGGCATCGCGCTCCGGAATTAAGTCCCTAACTTTCATTCCCCTGAACCATCGATACCGAAGCGGGGCCGCCACGTTGCCCTGTAGCGTGACTGCATTAGCAAACGCTGGACTGATTCCCAGCAGAGTGACGATGTCGCCGTCGCGCAGTGGCATTGCGAGGCCGGCATTGTCTAAGACCAAGTCCTGAACCTGACGTGGAGGGGTCTGCTCCGGCACCACGCGTTCGATCAATGCCTTGTGCGAAGTTGCGAGGGTCGGTACGCCGCCACCAAGAGTAAGAATATCGCCTAGTGAGTTGCCGACGTTCTGTCCTGGCTTAAGCTCGTAGATGGCGGCGTTGTCCAGCGCGCCTGCAATGGCTACTCGCGGGCCGACGGGTGGGATGACAATGACGTCACCTGACGCCAACGGTACGTCGCGTCCCTTTTCGCCTCGGCCAATGAAGTCGTAAAGGTCAAAGGTAGTCACCACCTTGCCGCCACGCTTCAACTCGATATTGCGCATGCTGCCGTTTCCGTTCGGCCCGCCGCTCGCAAACAACGCGTTTACAAGGGTACCGAGACTAGACAGGTTGTAGGTGCCCGGCTGCTGCGCTTGCCCCACGACGTAGACCTGGATGGACCGCAGCTTTCCCAAGCTCGCATTCAAGTTGAAGTTCGTGAACGTTCTACCAATGTTTTGTCTCAGGACCGCTTCGACATCTCCGACACGCGTTCCGGCCAGGTTGACGACGCCGACGCGCGGGATGCTTGCCTGCCCATTCCGATCAATCGTGACGCTGCCTTTGTAGTCAACGCCGCCCCACACCTGGACCTGTAGCTCATCGCCTGGTCCGAGAACGTAATCGTCTCGCGCAGGAGCGCCGCCATCGGGCGCATAAGTGACTTCAGGAAGGTCGAAGAGATCCTGGCCATACACAGGCAACAGGCGGCCTGTCGACTGCTGGACAAACTGCTGAAATTGACTGATCTGCCGTTGACGCGCAGACGTACGAGTGTCTTTTTTTGGGGACCGCGCGGCTTCCGACCCTGACTCACCGTTCATGTTCAGGTCTTGTGGCCCACGCGAGTCCCGTAGCGTATTGGGCCCGGAATCCAGCGAGTTGTTTCCTGCGCCTCCGATCGGCGCGCCAGGCGCCATGCCAGGCATGTTCGCGCCTGTGGAAGGTCCTGTTCCCATTCCTCCGCTATTCGTCGCGCTAGTTGCGCGGGCGCCGTTCATTCCTGATCCCGTAACTGAGCTCGGAGAAACGTAGGTGCTTCCGCTGGACGTTGGCGCAGTGCTGCCCAGGCCGTTCAACGAAAACTGCGCAAAGGCAGACGTACTGACCAGCGCAGCGAATGCAGCTGCTGCTGTGCCGCGAAGCGGACGGTTAAGGTAGGTGTAGGTCATTATCTGCAGAAAAATGCGCCCCGTCGCCGCAGGCTTAGACACAGCGGTTGACAGGAGAATTGTGGATTCGGACGAACGACGCAAAGTGAACGGGTTGTTGCTCGGACAGCCATCCCACTCGCCGACGCGCCTGGAAACTTAGGGCATCGTCCTGATGGAGCATGGTCGAATGAGTAGTGCCGTCGAAAGATGAACTATGGTCTGAACAAGCGTCTGACACCCGCAGGAGCGGCTGTCTTCGCGCGATGGGGAGTTTATCAGAGGGCTGGGGGAAATCATTATCACAATCTACTACGGCCGGTGAAGCCGTCCTTTGCGGCTATTGCTCCACCATCCAAGTTCGCTCCAAGCTTGACATTGCAGCCACGCCTTATTCCGTCGCGCTTCCCTCGTAATGCCCGGTTCAGCACACTGGCCATGCCGGTGGATTACCCCCGGCTTTCGGCGAAACAATGATGGTCGGCCAGCCTGTTGTAGATTCTCGGCTTTTAATTTGTGTCCTATTGTTTGCGCTGCAGTTGAAACCCCACAGCCGCTTACAAATTCACTGAGTAGCGGCCACAAGCCGAGCCGTTCATCGCAAAATCACGCATCCCCAAAAAGAGCGCTTTCATGAATCCTGTCCGTAAAGCCGTATTCCCCGTTGCCGGCCTCGGCACTCGCTTCCTGCCCGCCACCAAGGCAATGCCTAAAGAGATGCTGCCTGTCATCGACAAGCCGCTGATCCAATACGCTGTGGAAGAGGCGATTGCAGCAGGCATCACTGACCTGATTTTCATCACTGGCCGGAACAAGCGCGCGATCGAAGACCACTTCGACACCATGCCTGACCTGGAAGCCGAACTCCTTGCCAAGAACAAGCAAGAGCTGCTCGAAGTCGTTCGGGGCATCCTGCCCGCTGGCGTCAACTGCATCTTCATCCGTCAGCCCGCGCCTCTGGGCCTGGGTCACGCTGTGCTGTGTGCCGAACCTGTTGTGGGCAAAGAGCCCTTCGCCGTGCTGCTGCCCGATGATCTGATCGACGCCGATGTGTCGGTTACCAAGCAGCTGGTCGACGTCGCCCGTGCCAACAACGGCAGCGTGCTGGCTGTGCAAGACGTGGAACGCAAGGACACGTCCAAGTACGGAATCGTGGACACGCACGAAGCAACTGGCGCTACGGCCGAAGTGTTCGGCATGGTTGAAAAGCCCGCACCGGCCGAAGCTCCGTCGACTCTCGCAGTCGTTGGCCGCTACGTGCTCGAAGGCGAAATTTTCGACCACCTGCGCAAGATCGGCAAAGGCGCCGGCGGTGAGATCCAGCTGACGGACGGCATCGCTGCCCTGATGAACGCCCAGCGCAAGGTGTTTGCCCATCGCTACGAAGGCAAGCGCTATGACTGCGGCAACAAGGCGGGTCTGTTCGAAGCAACAGTCGCGCTGGGTCGCAAGTACCACGGCTTCGAGTGAGGGCTCCGGCGGGCGCTTCCTTTACACTGCAGCTTGTCTAGACCTGCGCTGTCCAAGTGAAAACTGCCCGCCGCTACCTCGCCACTGAGATCTACCGCTCGTCCGCCGTTGTGCTTATGGCACTGGTGGGCCTGTTTACGTTTTTTGCGCTTGTGGACGACCTGGACAAGGTTGGCCGCGGCGACTTCAAGATCTACCACCTGCTCTTTCTTGAGCTGCTGGCCCTTCCCACCCGCCTATACGATATCTTGCCTATCGGCTTGCTGATTGGGTCGATCCTTGCGCTTGCGGGGCTGGCGCAGCGGCACGAGCTGGTGATCTTGCGGGTGTCGGGCATCAGCGGAATGCGGATGCTGGTAATGCTGTGGATCGTGACGATCCCGGTGGTGATATTTGCACTGATTTTGGCCGAGTTTCTTACGCCGGCAGCAGAACTCAAGCTAAGCGAGGCGACGCTGTCCTTGACGGGCAGCGCCGGCAAGAATGCAGGGGTGTTGCGCAGCGGCTACTGGTTCAAGGAAACGACACCGGAAGGCGACCGGATCATCAATGTCGGCGCGTTGCAGTCTGGGGGCGGCGCGTTAACGGTCACGCTGTACGACTTCAACGCGGCAAGGCAACTGACGTCGACGGTGACGGCAGTCAGTGGTGCTTTTGGTACAGGCGAGCTCGCGTTGACTGACGTGACGGTCAACACCATCAGCCCCGAGACTGAGTCGGCGCTGGCGAAAGGCTCACGGGCAACCACCCCGCCGGTGACCGTTACCAAGGAAGCGACGCGCACGGTACCCACTTCGTTGACGCCGGAACTGCTGTTTGCCCGGGTGCTAACACCTGAGCGCATGTCTTTCATCGACCTCTTTGACTACATCGGATACCTGAGCGCAAATCACCTTGTGGCGGAGCGCCAGATCGTAGCTGTGTGGCGTAAGCTGATCTACCCCTTCACGTTGTTGGTGATGGTGACGATCGCGGCGCCGTTGGGCTTCATGCAGACGCGCCGTGGTGGTGTTGGCGCAAAGGTGTTCCTGGGAATCTTGCTCGGCGTCGGGTTCTTCATGCTCAATCAGCTGTCATTGAACGTCGGCATGCTGAACAAGTGGCCGGCGTGGTTGACGGCAGTCGGGCCGAATGCGTTGGCCCTGGTGCTGGCCATGACGGCGGTGCTGATCGTCGAGTACGGCAGCACGATCTCGCGGCGATGGAAGGCGCTGCGGGGGTCGCGGGCATGAGTATCTGGGCGATCGGTGATCTGCAGGGCTGCTGCGACTCGCTGGACGCCTTGCTGGCGCGACCCGAGATTGCCAATGATCCGCAAGCTCGTTTCTGGTTTGCAGGTGATCTGGTGAATCGGGGTCCGGCATCGCTCAAGACCCTGCGTACTGTCATGGCGCTGGGAAACCGGGCGGTGAGTATCCTGGGCAATCATGACCTGCATCTGCTGGGCGTGGCGGCCGGGATCCGGAAGCCGGGCAAGTCGGATACGACGCAGGAAATCCTGGATGCGCCGGATGCCGACCAGTTGCTGGCGTGGATACGGTCGCGGCCACTGGCGCACTTTGAACGCGGGCACCTGATGGTGCATGCGGGTGTGCTGCCGGCGTGGACAGCGGCCCAGACGCTTGGGTTGGCGTCCGAGGTCGAGTCCGCCTTGCGCGGACCGAAGTGGCGGGATTTTCTGGCCAGAATGTACGGCAATGCGCCGGCAGCTTGGTCGGACAGCCTGCAAGGCCCGGATCGTTTGCGGGTGATCGTCAATGCGTTGACGCGCATGCGTTATTGCACGCTGGACGGCACGATGGACTTCGATGCCAAGGACGCGGCGGGCGATGCGCCTGCCGGCCATGTGCCGTGGTTTGACGTGCCAGGCCGTGCAACGGCGTCGGTCACGGTGGTGTTCGGCCATTGGTCGACCCTGGGGCTGGTGCGCCAGCCCGGGATCCTGGGGCTGGACACCGGCTGCGTGTGGGGGGGACAACTGACGGCGGTGCGGCTGGATGACCGGCAGCTCGTCCAGGTTCAATGTCCGCAGTATCGAGTTCCTGGTTGATTCAAAGGTCACTGACCTTTTCTTAAAAAATTTTCTTGCGGAGCTTTGCTTCATGATCCCCGTAATCCTGTCAGGCGGTTCCGGTACGCGCCTCTGGCCTCTGTCTCGCGCGCTGCATCCCAAGCAATTCATCAAATTGCTGGATGACGTCAGCCTGTTCCAGGGCACGCTCGAGCGCCTGCGCGGCCTGTCGACGGGGGCTCTGGCTCCCATCATCGTGAGCAATGAAGCGCACCGTTTCATCGTGGCCGAACAATGCCGCGCGATCGACGTCAATCCGCAGGCCATCCTGCTGGAGCCGGTCGGCCGCAATACCGCGCCAGCGATTGCCGCTGCCGCGATTGCCGCGACGGCCAAGGGCGATGACCCTATCCTGCTGGTGCTGGCTGCTGACCACGCCATCAAGGACATTCCTGCCTTTGAAGCATCGATCCGCGCGGGTCAACCTGCTGCTGAAGCTGGCAAGCTGGTGACCTTTGGCATCGTGCCGACGGCAGCTGAAACGGGCTACGGCTACATCCGCGTGGGTGAACCCACGACGACGATGAAGCCGATCGCCGTCGAAGCGTTTGTTGAAAAGCCCAATGCCGAGACGGCCCAGGAATACGTGTCTGGCGGCCGCCACCTGTGGAACAGTGGCATGTTCATGTTCAAGGCATCGGTGATTCTGGCCGAACTCGAAAAGCACTGCCCCGCTGTGTTGACCGCTGCACGCGCCGCGTTCGATGCCGCCAAGACCGACCTGGACTTCATCCGGCTGGACAGCGCTCAATTTGCAGCATCGCCTGACGACTCGATCGACTACGCCGTGATGGAAAAGACTGACAAGGCCATGGTCGTGCCGATGGACGCCGGCTGGAGCGACGTTGGCGCCTGGGGTTCGGTGTGGGCGACGCTGGATCGCGACGAGTCGAACAACGCGCTGAAGGGCGACGTGATCACCTCCAATGTCACGAACAGCTTTATCCACGCTGAGCACCGACTGGTGGCTGGCCTGGGGCTGGATAACATGGTGATCGTCGAGACGTCGGACGCCGTGATGGTTGCGCCGATGGACCGCGTCCAGGACGTGAAGAAGCTGGTTGACCAATTGAAGGCCAAGAAGCGGTCGGAAGTGACGGCGCACCGGGAAGTGTTCCGTCCCTGGGGCTCGTACGATTCGATCGACAACGGCGGCCGCTACCAGGTGAAGCGGATTACCGTGAAGCCGGGCCAGAAGCTGTCGGTGCAGATGCACCACCACCGTGCTGAACATTGGATTGTGGTGTCGGGTACAGCTACGGTGCTGCTGGGCGACAAGGAAATCCTGCTGACGGAAAACCAGTCGACCTACATTCCAGTGGGCGTGGTGCACGCGCTGGAGAACCCGGGCAAGATCCCGCTTGAACTGATCGAAGTGCAGTCGGGTGCGTATCTGGGTGAGGATGATATTGTGCGGTTTGAGGATCGTTACGGCCGCGCTTAAGTCGTCAGCTAGTCGACCGCAGAACGAAAGAAACCCGGCATACCATATGGTGTGCCGGGTTTTTTGTCGCTTTTTTCATGAGATGCATCCGCAGGTTAGGTACCGAGGTCGTCTGCCTTGCTACCGCAATTACGTCTGGCGGCGGACGCGCCATATAGCGAAGATCTGGGTGGCATCTGAGTCACTTAGGCGCTCTGCCGCGCAAACTCACCCTCCACCACCTGTTCCCGGATCGCCCGACGCGTCATTTCCGACAACTCATGCCGCGATCCGTAGCCGGCTTCGCTGTCCGACCGGCGGATGGGGGGCAGGTACACCACGTCTACCGACACCCCGCTCTCCCCCAGCACCCGCCACGCGTTGGCGATGAGACTTTCATCGCCTACATACGACGCGAAGCTGCTGCGTTGCCCGCGCAAGCGATAACGTAACGCCACCGGTTGGATGGCCACCCCGGATTGCAGCGCGGGCTCGAACAGGCCCGCGTGGAATGGCAAGACATCCATCCCTTCCGATGTCGTGCCTTCCGGAAACAAGCCCACCAACTGACTCTTCTCAAACCGACGGGCCATTTGAATACCGACGTTGGTCACCGCTTTGCGATTTCCGCGTTCGATGAATATGGTCCCGACCAGCGCGACTAGCCAACCCAACACGGGCCATTGCCTGATTTCCCGTTTGGCCACGAAGATCGTGGCGCGGCGGCTGCAGAGCACGAAGATGTCGATCCAGCTGACGTGGTTGGCGATGAGCAGTCCGCTGCCAAAGGGCAGCGGTTCGCCGATGACATCAACGCGTATGCCGCAGATCCGCAGCATGACGGTGGACCACCATTTGTAGAGGGCGTCGCGGCGCGGGATGGGGGCCCACTGGTAGTAGACGAGCAGGATCGCGAAGCCGAGCAGGATCCAGAGGATGACGGCGACGATACGGATGAGGAACCGCAGCAGATGCAGCACGATCAGCGCACCGCCTGATAGGCGATCAGGCCGCCTACGATGGTGGTGATGACTTTGCCGGGGAGTTCCATGCCCAGGAAGGGGGTATGTTTCCCCTGGCTGAGCAGGGTGTCGGCGCTGACCATCCATTCTTCTTCAAGATCGACCAGGCACAGGTCTGCGTGCGACCCCAGGCCGAGCTGTCCGCAGGACGCAATCGCGCGGGTGCCGAGCAGTTTGGCGGGTTCGCTGGTGACGCGGGCGATGGCGAGCGACAAGGGTTGGCGGCAGTCGCGGGACCATTTCAACGCGAGCGACAGCAGCAGTTCCAGGCCAGTGGCGCCAGCTTCGGCTTCGGCAAAGGGCAGCAACTTGTAGTCGTCGTCCACCGGGGTATGGTCCGAGCAGATGGCGTCGATGGTGCCGTCGGCCAGGCCGGCGCGGATGGCGTCGCGGTCGCGCTGCCCGCGCAGGGGCGGCATCAGGTGGCAGTTGGAGTCGAAGTAGCCGATGTCGATATCGGTCAGGTGCACGTGATGCGCGCCAACGTCGCAGGTGACGGGCAGGCCCTCGGCCCGGGCGGCACGCACCAATTTCAGGCCGGCGGCGCTGGACAGGCGGCACAAATGCACGCGGGCGCCGGTGGCGCGTTGCAGTTCGAAGATGGTCTGCAGGGCCAGGGTCTCGGCTTGTTCGGGGATGCCATTCAGGCCGAGTCGCGTGGCCATGGCGCCGCTGGCAGCAACGCCGTCGGCGGCGAGCCACGGGTCTTGGGGGCGCAGCCACAAGGCGTAGTCGAAGGTGCGCGCGTATTGCATCGCACGCATCAGGACGTTGGTGTCGGTGATGGCGACGTCGGCCTGCGAGAAGGCAACGCAGCCGGCTTCGGTCAGCTCGGCCATTTCGGTCAGGATCTGGCCTTTGAGCCCGACGGTGATGGCGCCCAGCGGATAGACGTGCGCCTGGTTGAGCTGGCGCGCGCGGTGCTTGAGCATTTCGACCAGGCCGGGTTCGTCCAGGACGGGGTCGGTATCAGGCGGCAGCACAAGGCTGGTAACGCCGCCAGCCAGCGCGGCGTTCATTTCGGATTCAAGCGTGGCGCGGTATTCGAAGCCGGGTTCACGCAGGCGGGCAGACAGATCGACCAGACCGGGCAGGACCGCCAGCCCGGTCGCGTCGATGACCCGGTTCGGCACGAAACCGCCGGGCGCTGTGCCGATGCTGACGACGCGGCCGCCAGCGATATAAAGGTCTTGCACGGCGTCGACGCCATTGGCCGGATCAATAAGGCGGCCGCCTTTGATGTGCAGATTCATGAGGTCAGTGGTTGCCTGTGACCCCGGAATTCTACAGGGCGTCGCGCGCGCCCAGATGACTATGCCTTGTCGTACGCCAGGTAGTCCTGCTGCACCCAGATGTGGTCGGCAATGTATTTGGCGTCGTGCCACACGCCCCAGATGAAGGACGAGGACCGGTTGGTCAGGTTGGGCAGGCCCAGGAAGTAGATGCCTTTTTCTGCCGAAATGCCGCGCTTCTGCAGGGGGTCGCCCTTGTCGTCAAAGGCGGCAACGTCGAGCCAGTTGAAGTCGTATTTGAAGCCGGTGGCCCAGAGGATGGTGGTGATGCCGGCCTTGGCCAGGTCCAGGCTCAGGATGGGGTTCGTCAGGCTGTCGGGGTCGGCCGGAATGGTCCAGGCGTCGGGCTCGGGGGGCAAGTCCAGGCCGTTGCGCACGATGTAGTCATCGGCTTCGCGCAACACGTCAAAGTAGTCGGCGTCGCCCTGCGCGATGTTCTTGCCGAGGCCTTCGTCGAAGGTCATGACGCCGCCGACGTAGGCGCGGGTGATGCCGACGAGCGTAATGCCGCTATGGGCGAGCTTGCGAAAGTCGATGGTCTTGCCGCCTTCGTAGCCGCTGACGGCAAAGGCAACGTGTTCTTTCTTGGGCTTGACCTTGACTTCGTCCCACTTGCCGAGCGCGGCCAGCCACCAGCAGTAGTCGCGCTGGCGATAGGAGCGCGGGGGCCGGTAGTGTTCACCGACCGACAGGTACACCTTTTTGCCGGCCTTGTTCAGTTCATCGGCGATCTGCGAGCCCGATGCGCCGGCCCCGACGACGAGCACGGCGCCTTCGGCCAACTGACCGGGATTCTTGTACGCAGACGAATGCAATTGCTGGATGCCGGAGCCTTCCGGAACGATGCGGGGGTAGGACGGCGTCTGGAACGGACCCGTTGCGGCGATGACGTTCATGGCTTCGATGACGCCGTCCGACGTCGTCACGGTAAAGCCCGGACGGCCTTCGTTGCGCTTGACGTGCGTGACGGCCACGCCCGTGCGGATCGGGGCCTTCAGCAGTTTTGCATAGTCCTCGAAGTACTTGGCCATGCGTTCTTTGGGTGGAAAGGTGTCGGGGGTGACGTCGTCGAATTTCAGGCTGGGGAAGCGGTCATGCCACGCCGGGCCGTTGGCGACCAGCGAGTCCCAGCGTTCGGAGCGCCACCGTTCGGCAATGCGCCCGCGCTCGAGCACGATGTGCGGAATGCTTAGGGCGCTCAGGTTTTCGCTCATGGCGACCCCGGCCTGGCCGCCACCGACCACCAGCGTATTGATTGTTTCGACTGACATTGTTCATCCCTAGATAGGTCGGCTCGAAGGCGAGCGACAGCTTCATGCACGGCGTCGAGTGTGGGCATAGTCGGCCAGGCTGGGAACCCGGTTTTTTGGACCCGGGGCTTAGGAAAAAGCTTAGGCACCTGCTTCTGATTTTCCTAAGGGCCGGGTCAAATTCCACAAAGCATCGATGGCGGGGGTCTGCCGTATCCTGCAAACAGGTCGTCAATCCCCAGGAAGCCATGAACTCTGTCGAACCCGTTGCCTCCTCCATCGCGGTCAGCCTGGAAGGTGTCGTCAAGAAGTACCGTGACCAGACCGTGCTGCACGAGCTGTCACTCAAGATTCAGCGCGGCGAGTTCCTGACGCTGCTCGGGCCGTCCGGCTGCGGCAAGACGACCCTGCTGAACCTGATCGCCGGCTTTGCCAGCGCGGACAATGGCGAGATCTTTATCGACGGGCAGCTGGTGACGAACGAGCCTGCGCATCAGCGCCAGATCGGCATCGTCTTCCAGAGCTATGCCCTGTTCCCGCACATGACGGTCGCACGCAATATCGGCTACGGCCTGCGTGTGCGCGGCATGGCCACCGGTGAGATCGACCAGCGCGTCAAGGAAGTCATGGCGATGGTGCGGCTCGATGGCCTGGCCGATCGCAAGCCGCGCGAATTGTCCGGCGGCCAGCAGCAACGTGTGGCGCTGGCCCGCGCGCTGGTGATCCGCCCCAAGGTGCTGCTGCTGGACGAGCCGTTTTCTGCGCTGGATAAAAGCCTGCGCGGATCGATGCAGGTCGAGATTCGCGAGATCCAGCGGCGTCTTGGCGTGACCACGATTTTTGTGACGCATGACCAGGGCGAAGCCTTGGCGATGTCGGATCGGATCGCGGTGATGTCGGCCGGCGTGATCCGCCAGATCGCCACGCCTGACGAGCTGTATCGCAATCCGCAGGACCCGTTCGTCGCGTCCTTCCTGGGTGACGTCAATATTCTGCCCGGCCACTATCACGGCGAGAACGCCTCGGGTGTGCACGTGCGCCTGGGGGCGGGCCTGATCCAGGTGCCGCGTGAACGGCTTGTGGGCGGATCGCATGAAGGCGGCCGGCTCGATATGTATGTGCGGCCGGAACAGATCCGCCTGGAAGGCCTGCATGCCGCGTCGGTGCTGAGCGGCACGGTGGTCAACCATGTGTTCCAGGGCGACCACGTGAATTCATACATTGATGTCGACATTCCGGTGGCTGGCCGGCAACTGGTCATGGTGCGCAGTGCGGGGCTGGACGCGATGCGTTTGTGGCCCGTGGGCGCGGTGGCGGGTCTTGCCCTGCCCGAAGACGGCATCAGTCTGTTCAATGCCGCGGCATGATGACGACTCCATGATGAGCACAGAATGGTGAGAGCAGCATGGCCACGATGAAACTTCTGTATGCCCCGACATCGCCGTTTGTGCGAAAGGTGATGGTGTGCGCGCACCTGACCGGCCAGGCCGACCAGATCGAATGGCTGCCCAGCGCCGCGCACCCGATCCGGCGCGATGACCGCATTGCCGCGCACAACCCGCTGGCCAAGGTGCCGACGTTGATTCTTGATGACGGGCAGTCCTTGTACGACAGCCGCGTCATCTGCGAGTACCTGGCAAGCGTTGCGGGGGACACGCAGTTGTTCCCTGCGGACGCCGCCAGACGATGGCAGGCGTTGATGCAGCAGGCGCTGGGTGACGGCCTGCTCGATGCGGCCTTGCTGGCGCGTTACGAGCGGACGGCGCGTCCTGCCGAGCGGCAATGGACCGACTGGTATGACGCGCAGCTCGTCAAGGTCGAAGCGGGGCTGACCGCCATTGAAGCGCAGGCGTCTGCACTGGCTTTGAACCCGACGATTGGTGAGATCACGCTGGGCTGCGCGCTGGGCTATCTGGACTTCCGCTTTCCGGAGCTGGACTGGCCGGCGCGTTACCCCGAGGCTGCACGTTGGCATGGCGTGTTCCGCACCCTGCCTGCCATGCAGGCCACCCTTCCGCACGATGCCTGAGGCTGCCCTATGACGACAACCGCCCTGCCCCCCGCCACGGTCTGGTTCCTGAACGGACCCAACGCCAATCTGTATGGTCTGGACGCCAACAAGACCTATGGGTCGGACAGCTTTCCGGTGCTGCAGCAACGCTGCGAAGCCAAGGCCGCGAGCCTGCAGATCACGCTGAATTTCCGGCAGTCCAACTACGAAGGCCAGTTGATCGACTGGATACAGGAAGCGCGTGGCGATGCCCAGGGCATCATCATCAACGCCGCCGGCCTGACGTATTCCTCCATCCCTATCCTGGATGCATTGCTGTCCTTTCCGGGCAGCATCATCGAAGTCCACATGAGCAACATCTGGAAGCGCGAGCCTTTCCGTCATCACTCCTATATCTCAAAGGCGGCCCATGGCGTTATTGCCGGGCTGGGCGGGGACGGATATGAACTGGCGATCGACGCCATGTCGCGTCTGATCCGCCGATGACGCGTCCTTCTGGCACCCTGGTTTTTTCCAGCGCGTTTGATGCCTTTGATGTGTGGCGCGACGCGCTGCACGCGCATCTGCCCGACCTGGCCATCGTCGATGCAAGCGAGGTAGCGGACCCGGCTTCGATCCACTATGCGCTGGCATGGAAGCCGCCCGAAGGCTTCTTCGACAAGATGGTGAACCTGCGGCTGATCATCAATCTGGGCGCGGGCGTGGACTCGCTGGTGGGTCGCCGTGATCTGCCGGCGGGTGTCCCGATCACTCGTATTACCGACCCGCAGATGGCGCGCATGATGGCAGGCTATGTGCTGTTTGCCACCCTGCGTCACGCGCGCGAGATTCCGTTTTTTGAGCAGGCTCAGCGCCGCGGGGAATGGGCGTATCGGCACCCCCGGTCGCCCGAGACGATTCGTGTCGCGGTGCTGGGGCTCGGCGAACTGGGCGCATTGGCGGCGATGGAACTGCAGCGTCAGGGCTTTACCGTTCTGGGGTGGTCGCGCAGTCCACGGCAGATCGATGGCGTGCAGTGTTTCGCGGGAATCGAGACATTGGATACCGTGTTGGAACAGGCCGACATTCTTGTCGTGATGCTGCCGCTGACAACCGATACGCGTGGCCTGCTGGATCGCGAACGGCTGTCCCGTTTGCCGCAAGGGGCGGCGTTGATCAACGTGGCGCGGGGCGCTTTGGTGGACCAGGCGGCCATGACCGACCTGCTGCGCGAAGGCCATATCGGATCGGCGACGCTGGATGTATTTGCGCAAGAACCGTTGGCTTCTACCGATCCATTGTGGGCAATGGAAAACGTGTTGATCACGCCGCACCTGGCGTCGGTGGCGATACCGTCATCGTCGGCCAGGCAGATCGCCGACAATATTGTGCGGGTGTCGCGGGGTGAAGCGCCGGCCAATCAGGTGGACCCTTCGCGCGGTTATTAGGTCGTCAGCACGGATGCACGAATGCACGGATGCACAATCACAAAGCGCGGGATGAACCCCGCGCTTTTTCTTGCCTAGTCGTTGTCTTCGATGTTCAGCACTTTCCCCAGACCCAGAAAGTAGTTGGCAAATGCAAGCACACTGGCCGTCACCACGATGTAGACCGCCGACAGCGCGGCCAGGGTCGGGTCGGCAAATTCGCGCACATAGTTGTACATGGACACAGGCAGCGTCTGCGTGCTTTGGGTCGTGATGAACAGCGACGCCGTGAACTCACTGAACGACATGATGGCGGCAAACAACCATCCACCAAACAAGCCCGGCGCCAGCAAGGGCACCGTGATCGTGAACAGCACTTTGAGCGGTGACGCGCCCAGGCTGGCCGCCGCCTGCTCCAGGCGTTCGTCCAGGTTTTCCATGGACACGTACACGCTGCGCAGCACGAAAGGCAGCACCAGCATGACATGGCAAAGGATCACGACCGCGTAGCCGCGCTGCAGCTTGAGCTGCGACACCAGGATCAGTAGGCCCAGGCCCAATGTGAAGTGCGGGATGACCAGCGGTGAATGCAGGATGGCCTGCAGGGTTTCCTTGCCGACGAACTCGAGTCGTTTGACGGCGATGGCCAGGCCGGTGCCGACAACCAGCGCGATCACCGATGACCATGCCGTCACGATCAGGCTGGCATGAAAACCGTCTTTGAAGTCGCTGTAGGTAAAGACGCGTTCGAACCATTTCAGCGACCAGCTTTCGGGCGGGAAGCTGAGCATGGCCTTTTCGTTAAAGGCCGCCAGCACGACGACGACCACCGGCAGCATGACGAATGCCAGGATCAGGAAGACCACGACCGGGCCTGCAATTCGCAGCGGCAGGGAGACGGAATGTTGGGTGCTCATGTCAGTGCCCTCCTGCCAGTTTCATGCGCCGGGTGAAGCGGCCCAATATCACCAGCGCGCCGATGGTCATGGCCAGGCCGGCCACGCTCAGGCTGGCCGCCAGCGGAAAGTTCATGGACGAAAAGCCAAGTTGATAGACCAGTGTGGACACGGTCGGCACGCGCCCCCCGCCGATCATTTGCGGCGTGGCGAACGCACTGAAGGTCCAGGCAAAGGCCGTGGTGACACTGGCCAGGATGCCCGGCATGGACAGCGGCAGGGTCACCGTCATGAAGGTGCGGATGGGGCCTGCGCCCAGGCTTTGGGCCGCCTTTTCGTAGTCACGATTGATGTGCGAGATGGCGGTGGCCAGCATCAGCACGACTACCGGTATGGTGACGTGCACCAGCGCGACCAGCACACCCAGATGGGTGAACATGAGCGACAGCGGCTGGTCGATGATGCCAAGCTTGCGCAGCATGGTGTTAAGAAAGCCATTGCTGCCAAGAACGATGATCCACGAGTAGGTGCGAACGATCTCGCCCAGGAACAGCGGCGTGATCGAGATGATGAGGATGGCGGACTTGAGCACGCGGCGGCGCACCCGCACCAGGGCGTAGGCCAGCGGATAGGCCACCAGCAAGGACAGGACGGTGGTTTCAACGCTCAGGCGCAGCGTGTTGACGAACGCATCCAGGTAAATGGATTTGTTGAGCGTGGTGAAATTGGCCAGGGTCAGGCCACCCACCTCCATCGAGCCCGGCACAAAGGCGCGAAAGCTGAACTGGAAGACACTGAGCAGCGCCACGCAAATGCACACCGCAACCAGAAAGGCCGGCGACAACAGGGAGGCTCTGAGCCCGGAACGCATGGCCATCATTCGATAGGGCTCCGCAATCGTTGACAGTCAGTTGACGAACACAATCATTGGCGCATTTCCCGGGGCTCCCCTGGAAATGCGCTCGTCAGGCAAGGCTGAGGTTCAAGGCGCGACGGCAATCAGTTCATCAGGTTTTCGGTGAACCACTTGCGCCATTCGGCCGTCTTTTCCGCGCGCAACTGGTTGTCGATCACAATTGCCTGCGTCTTCCACTGTTCCTTGGTGGTGAAGACACCCGGCAAGGCGGCGTCGGCCGCGGATACCTTGGCGTTGTCGACGACCGGGCTGGCTTTCTTGAACGCCACGATCTTCGATTGCACGTCGGACGAGAGCGCGATGTTCATGAACTTGTAGGCCAGGTCCGTCTTGGTCGACCCTTTCATGATGCCCATGGCATCGACGCCCAGCACCGCGCCTTCCTTGGGCATGACGACCTTGATGGGTACGCCCTGGCCGATCATGTAGTAGGCGTTCATCGACAGCAGCACCTGCACCGGCGTTTCGCCGGTGGCAATCAGCTGCTGGCTGTTGGCATCATTGGTGTAGAACGCCTTCATGTTGGGCTTGAGCGCCTTCAACTTGTCCTGGCCTTTTTCCCAGGTCTTGGCATCGCCGCCCGACAGCATGGCGGATACGGCAATGATGTGGCTGGGGTCGAAGTCGGGCACCGACAGCTTGCGCTTCAACTCCGGCTTCCACAGGTCGTTCCAGCTGTCGAACTTGATGTTTGCCGGCACGGCATCCGGGCGGTAGCCGATGGTGTAGACGTAGGCCCAGCTGCCGATATGGAATGGGCTGATCTTGGCCTGGTCGACCAGATGCGAGTAATTGGGGATCTTGGCCGTATCGAGCTTTTCGAACAGGTTGCCGTTGGCGTACAGCCAGCCGATGTGCGAGGTGGTGAAGGTAATGTCGCTTTCGGGCGTCGAGGCCAGCTTGGCTTTATTGAGCCGGTCGATGGTGCCGCCGGTCACGTATTTGACGGGCACGCCGGTCTGCTTCGTGAATTCCTTTCCGATGTTCTCGTCGATAAGGTCACGGAAACTTCCGCCCCAGGTGCTGATGACGAGGGCATCCTGAGCCCAGGCCACGTTCGCAAACAAGGTTGCCGACAGCAAACCGGCAGTCATGAGTTTTCGGATCATTGCAGTGCCCTCTGGGTGAGTGAAGCGGTGTAGGGCAATGATGGGAGACAGGGCACTCGGCACCAAGTCACCTTTTCCTTATGCCTGGCTCACAATTCCCGAGGTGCCGCCGCCAAGGCCCCACGGTACAAAGTCGAGACTGACTTTTGGGCGACCCGACCATGAAACACACCCGTATCCGGACCTTCAACACCAAGGCCACCTACCCCGAGCAGAACCTGGACAACGACCTGTGCCAGGCAGTCGTGGCGCGAGGGCGCACTGTCTTCTTGCGCGGGCAGATCGGACAGGATCTGGACACGTCAGAAAGCGTCTGCATCGGTGACGTGGCCGGGCAGGCGGAGCAGGCAATGAAGAACATCGCCATGCTGATGAAGGAAGCAGGCGGCGAGCTGGAAGACATCTGCAAGATCACGATCTACATCATTGACCCGCGCTATCGCGAGGCGGTGTATCGGGTGGTGGGCACTTGGTTGAAGGGCGTGTTCCCGGTGTCCACAGGCATCGTGGTATCGGCCCTGGCCCGGCCTGAATGGCTGGTGGAAATCGACGCCACTGCCGTGATTCCGGACTGAACGTCGATGCGTTGCTTTGATTCCAGCGAGGCGCAGGCATGACTTATTCCATCATTGCGCGCTGCCCCGCCACGGGGCAATTTGGCGCGGCGGTTTCGTCGTCGTCCCCCGCCGTGGCGGCCCGCTGCATTCGCGCCCGCAGCGGCGTGGGGGCGGCGGTGAGCCAGAACATTACCGATCCCGGCCTGGGTCCGCAGTTGCTGGATCAGATGGCCAACGGGCACACGCCGCAGCAAGCGCTGGAAGCCCTGCAAGACCGCCCCTTCATTGCCTACCGGCAATTGATGGCGATCGACGCGGCGCATCCGCCCGCGATCTTTACGGGTGCAAGTGCGCTGGGCACGCTGGCCAGTGCGGCCGGCGAGCATGCCGCCTGCGCGGGCAACATGCTGGCGTCGCTGGAGGTGCCGACCCGCATGCTGGACGCGTTTGGTGCTGCCGAAGGTACGTTGGCCGAACGGCTGATGCAGGCGCTGCTGGCCGGGCAGGCAGCCGGCGGCGAGGCAGGCCCGGTCCATTCCGCCGGCCTGCTGGTGGTGGGCGAGCTGGATTGGCCGATGGTGGACCTGCGCCTGGATTGGGTCGATGACCAGCCCGTGCAGGCCCTGTACGAGGCATGGAAGATCTACGAGCCGCAGGTGCAGGATTACATCACCCGAGCCCGCGATCCGCGCGCTGCGCCCAGCTTTGGCGTGCCGGGAGATCTGTAGGCGGCTTGCACGTTGGGGCCTTGCAAAGCCAGGGCGCCCGGGGCCGGCGCGATCGCAGGCGACCGCGGCGGGTCGATCTGGCATGCTACGGCTCTTCTGTCAGCCGTCTTCCATCACCCTGCCATGCTCAATCGCCTTTCTTTGCGCCAGATGGAATACTTCGTGGCCACCGCCAAGCTGGGCAGCATTGCCTCGGCGTCGGCACAGGTCCACATCTCATCGCCGTCCATCTCGGCCGCCATCGCGCACATCGAAGCCGAGCTGGGTGTCCAGCTGTTTGTGCGGCACCCTTCCAAAGGGCTGGCGCTGACGACCGTCGGCACGCTGGTCATGCAGCAATGCGAAGACCTGCTGGAACGCGCGTCCCGCCTGTATGACATTGCGTCGGACTCGAGCAACGCAATCCAGGGCGTGCTGCGCGTGGGCAGCTTCCAGCCGCTGACGCCCATGCTTGCGCCCGAGGTCATCTTCGGTTTTGCGCGCGCGTTTTCGAAGGTGGACGTGCGGCTGGTCGAAGGCGATCAACAAGAGCTGATGAACAAGTTGCACGCGCACGAGATCGATGTCGCGATCACCTATGACCTGCAACTGAGCGACGAGATCACGTTCGAAACTCTGGCCCACCTGCCGCCCCATGTCCTGGTGAGCGAGCTCCATCCCCTGGCTTTGCAGCCTGCGGTCACCTTCGAGGAGCTGTCGCCGGAGCCCATGGTGCTGCTGGACCTGCCCATGAGCCGCGAATATTTCCTGTCCTTGTTCGCGAAGGCCGGCGTGCCGGCCAATGTCGTGGCGCGGTCGAGGTCCGAAGAAGTCGTGCGGTCGATGGTGGCCAATGGCATCGGCTACACACTGTTCAACGTGCGTCCCAAGTCCAATCAGTCGCTGGATGGCAAGCGCCTGGTGCGCCGCCGTCTGGCGGGCGAGAATCGGCCGATGCTGCTGGGCCTGGCCACGTATAGCGCGATGAAACGGTCGCGGCTGGTCGAAGTGTTCATGCAGCGCTGCCGGTCGTATATTTCGGACCAGTACATTCCTGGCATGAGCGCAGCCAGCTTTTTCGACCCGCATATGGTGGTGCCCCCGCCCGGGAGCGCGGTATAGGCGCCGCCGCGAATCGATGCGCTTTGATCGCCACCGCGGATCAGGGCACCCTTCGATGCGCCCTCAGTGCGTCGTCTGCGAGGTTGCCGACGACGATGCGAGCACGATCGGCTGCAGCCCGGCCAGGTCATTGAAGTCGGGCATGCCACCGTCTGGCATGCCTGCTTCGCGCAGCGCCGACAGGTTGCGGATGGGCGGCACACCAGCCACCACGCGCGCCGGGTTGCCAGCCGCGATGGTGTTGGCCGGGATGTCATGCGTGACGACTGACCCCGCGCCAATCACGGCGTTGTCACCAATATGAACGCCCTTGAGAATGACGGACCGCGCGCCGATGAAGACGTTGTCGCCGATCACGACCGGCTTGGCGCCGATACGATCAGGGTCGCGTTCATAGCGGCGGTTGGGCGCGGTGATCGGGTGAAAGTCGTTGTCGGCGATGATCACGTCGGACCCGATCAGGCAATGCCGCCCTACCGTGACCGACTTGGCCGCGCAGATGACCGTGCCGGTCAGGCCGACATCTTCGCCAATCGAAATGTGGGCGTGGGGCCGCACCGTGCGCAGAATGACGGGGTTGATCACACCCAGGTCGGCCACCATCGTTGTCGACACCAGCACGGTGCGCTGGCCGATTTCCAGGGTGGAGTCGGCCATTAGGGTAATGATCGGCAATCCCAGGAAGGTCACGTCCTTTTTCAGTGAGACGCCCCGCTGGTGCGAAGCGACGGTTTTTCCTGCACGGCAATACAGGAAGTAGACGCGCCGCAAGACTTTCTTGATGATTTTCATGGCGAGGGCATCCGCTGGGATTTCTATTCTGCGTCGCAGTGCAGGAAACCTGGCCACTGAACGCCTCGTCATTAAACGGCCGCGCATGCGGAAAGCCTAGACGCGTATGCCGTACGCCCATGGTGTAGCGGTTCTAGATCGAATGTCGGCGCTAATCCGCAAGGCGGTCACTGGAAACCTCTAGGCGCCGGCCACGATGCTCATGACCGCCATGCGCACGGCAATCCCGAAGGTGACCTGATTCAGGATCACGGCCTGCTTGCCGTCCGCGACCGATGAGTCGATTTCCACGCCGCGGTTCATGGGCCCCGGGTGCATCACGATGGCATCGGGGGCGGCCAGGGCAAGCTTGTCCTGGGTCAGGCCGTAATGCTTGAAATATTCCTGTGCCGACGGCAGCAGCGCTCCGCGCATGCGTTCGTTCTGCAGGCGCAGCATGATGATGACGTCCACACCCTTCAGGCCCTCGGCCATGTCGGTAAAGACCTTGACGCCCAGGCTTTCCATGCCGGCAGGCAGCAGCGTCAGCGGGGCAATCACGCGGACTTCGGGTACGCCCAGGGTGGTCAGCGCGTGGATGTCGGACCGCGCCACTCGCGAATGCAGCACGTCGCCCACGATCGCGACGGTCAGGTTCGTGAAGTCTTTCTTGTAGTGACGGATCGTGTACATGTCGAGCAACCCCTGGGTGGGGTGCGCATGACGGCCGTCACCGGCATTGATGACGTGGATGTGCGGCGCGACGTGCTGGGCGATCAGGTGCGGCGCCCCGCTGGACGCATGGCGCACCACGAACAGGTCCGCCTGCATGGCCGACAGATTGTTGATGGTGTCCAGCAACGATTCGCCTTTGCTGGCCGACGAGGCGTTGATGTTGAGGTTGTAGACGTCGGCCGACAGGCGTTTGGCGGCGATCTCGAAGGTGGTGCGCGTGCGCGTCGAGTTCTCGAAGAACAGGTTGAAGACGCTCTTGCCGTGCAGCAGGGGCACCTTCTTGACCTCGTTTTCGGCCAGCGGCGCGTAGGACGCGGCGGTGTCGAGCACGTGGTTGATGACGGCGCGGGGCAACCCTTCGATGGACAGCAGGTGCGTCAGTTCGCCGTTACGGTTGAGCTGGGGGTTACGCATGGTCGTCGAAGTAGCTCTGCAGGATGATGGCGGCGGCGACCGCGTCGACGCGTTGCCCGCGCCGCGACCCACCCATCTCGGATTGCGCGGCCAGGCTGGTGCCCCGTTCGTCCACCAGCACCACGGGCAGACCGAAGCGGCCCTTGAGCTGGTTGGCGAATTTGCGGCAGTGCGCCGTCATGGCTTGGTCTTCACCGTCGACATTGAGCGACAGGCCCACCACCAGGCGGCCGGGCTGCCATTCCTTGATCAAGGCTTCGATGCGGGCAAAACGCGCGTCGCGCGAGGTGTTGCCCAGGACTTCGAGCGGGCGGGCATGCGCGGTCAGGGTGTTGCCGACCGCAACGCCGATGAACTGCGTGCCGTAGTCGAACGCCAGCAGCGTCTCGTCAGGCATGGCCGGCTTCGCCCGCCAGCATGATGGGGTCGATGCCGAGAAGCTTGAGGGCCGCGTTGAAGCGTTGTTCGGGCGGCGTGTTGAAGATGATGTCCGGGCTGGCCGTGACGGTCAGCCACGCGTTGTCGGACAGTTCTTCTTCCAGTTGCCCGGCGCCCCAGCCCGAATAGCCCAGCGTGACCAGCAGGCGCGGCGGACCGTCGCCTTCGGCCACGGCCTGCAGCACGTCGCGGGACGTGGTCAAGGCCAGTTCGCCGACTTCGACCGTGGACATGTACTTGCCGGTGGGCGCGTGCAGCACGAAACCGCGGTCGGTCTGCACCGGGCCGCCGTAGAACACCGGTTCGGTATGGCCTTCGGTGTCGACGTCGTCGATGTCGAGTTCGATGCGTTCCAGCAGGCCCGCAAGGGTCAGATCCGTGGGCCGGTTGATCACCAGCCCCAGCGCGCCTTCAGGCGTGTGTTCGCAGACGTAGATGACCACGCCCGCAAAATTGGGATCCGCCATGTTGGGCATGGCAATCAGGAATTGGTTGGAGAGGTCGATGGCGGTGCTGTCGGTCATCTTGGGATTGTAATGCGACTGCGCGGGGATACTCAGATCTCTACCATTTCGAAGTCTTCCTTGCGTGCGCCGCATTCCGGACAGACCCAGTTCGGTGGCACGTCTTCCCAACGGGTGCCGGGGGCGATGCCTTCTTCAGGCAGACCGGCTTCTTCGTCGTAGATCCAGCCGCAAATCAAACACATCCAGGTACGCATTATCGAGTTTCGCTCTTGAGGCCGACCCGGAAATCCGGGATTCGGCGGGCTTCCATTAGAATCACGCATCTTACCCAAACCCGTTGGCCCCCGTCGCGCGCCGTCGCCGGCGTTCGCCACCTTTTACAGATTTCACGTTTGCCAGCCTCCGCCCTGACCCCTCCCCTTGTCCTTACGTTCGCGCCGTCAGACCCCAGCGGTGGCGGCGGGATCCAGGCCGACCTGCTCACCTGTGCCAGCATGGGGTGCCAGGCCCTGACGGTCCTGACCGGGTTGACGGTGCAGGATTCGGCGGGCATCGAAGACAGCCAGGAAGTCGATCCCGAATGGATCGACGACCAGGCGCGCAGCCTGCTGGAAGACATGCCGGTGCGCGCCTTCAAGATCGGCGGCATGTTCAGCCCCGAGGCCGTGAGCACGATTGCCGAGATCCTGGCCGACTATTCGGCGATCCCGGTGGTGCTGCACCTGGGGTCCGATCCCCTGGAAACGCAGGATGCCGAGGCCGAGGATTCGGCCGAAGAGATCCTGTCGGCTGCCCTGGAACTGCTGGTGCCCCAGGCCACCCTGGTGGTGGTGGACGCAATGCGGCTGCGCCAATGGGTGGCCGATGGCCTGCTGGAACTGGAATCGAGCTCGGAATCGGGCGTGCAGGCTCTGCTGCGCCTGGGCGCGGGCTGGGTCCTGACGACCGGCCTGCATCTGGGCGGTGAAAACGTGGTGAATACCTTGACCGGTGCGGGCGAGTCTCCCTCGGACGTGATCGAGGTGGAATACCGCTGGATCCGCCTGCCGGGCAACTACCGCGGCGCAGGCAATACGCTGTCCGCCGCGCTGGCCGCGATGATGGCCGGGGGCGTGGAAGCGCCCGACGCCGCCGCCGAAGCGCAGGAATACACGTGGCAGGCCCTGTCGGCAGGCTTTCAGCCGGGGATGGGCCGCATTCTGCCAGACCGCTTCTTCTGGGCCCGCCAGCCGGACCGTGACGGCGGCCACCCTTCCACCATCGGCGAAGATACCGTCAGCGGCGCGGCCCTCGATCCGGCGCGCGGCGGTCTGTCGTCCTGACCTTGCCGGGAGCACGGATGATGTCGTCAACCTTCCCCCCCTCCAGTCCGGTGCGCGGCCTGTACGGGATCACGCCTGAATGGGACGACATCGACCGGCTGGTTGACGGCATTGCCGCGGCTTCCCGGGGAGGCATGCAGGTGCTGCAGTTCCGCCGCAAGCTGGTGTCCGGCGCCCGCAAGCTGGCCGAGGCGCGGCGCTTGAAGGACCTGTGCGACCGGCTCGGGATCGTTTACATCATCAACGATGACTGGCGCCTGGCGCTGGAAGTCGGTGCGACCGGCGTCCATCTGGGCCGGGATGATGGCGATCTGGCCCCGGTTCGCGCGCAGGTGGGCCAGGGCATGCTCATCGGTGCGTCTTGCTATGACCAGTTGGCATTGGCCGAATCCGCGATACGCGAAGGCGCCGACCACGTGGCGTTCGGCGCGGTGTTCACGTCTCCCACCAAACCGCTGGCGGTGCGCGCGCCCCTGTCGTGCCTGACCGCGGCACGTGACTGTCGCCTGACCCCGAACGGCGCCGACGCGCGCCGCCCCGCCGTCGTCGCGATTGGCGGCATTACGCCCGACAATGCGCCGTCTGTCGTCGCCGCCGGCGCGGATGCGCTGGCCGTGATCAGCGCCCTGTTCGAGACCGACGATATCGAAGCCACCGCCCGCGCATTCAGCCGGGCGTTCGAGTCATCCGCTTCAACCCCTTTCTGAACGAAGGCATACCCATGACCCGCAACGCAGAGCTATACGAGCGCGCATGCCGCACCATTCCCGGAGGCGTGAATTCGCCCGTGCGTGCCTATCGGTCGGTGGGCGGCACGCCGCCTTTCATCGAGCGCGCGGCCGGCCCCTATGTGTGGGATGCCGACAAGCAGCGGTATATCGATTACGTCGGCTCGTGGGGCCCGGCAATCCTGGGCCATGCACACCCGGCCGTCATCAAGGCGGTGCAGGACGCCGCCGTGAATGGGCTGTCGTTCGGCGCGCCAACCGAAGGTGAAGTGCAGCTGGCCGAGATGCTGTGCGAGCGCATGCCGTCGATCGAGCAGGTGCGCATGGTCAGTTCCGGCACGGAAGCCACCATGAGCGCGATCCGCCTGGCGCGCGGCTTTACCGGGCGCGACAAGATCATCAAATTCGAAGGCTGCTATCACGGCCATGCGGACAGCCTGCTGGTCAAGGCCGGCTCGGGCCTGCTGACCTTCGGCAATCCGACATCCGCAGGCGTGCCGGCCGAATTCGCCGCGCATACGCTGGTGCTGGACTACAACGACCTGGATGCGGTCGAGGCCGCGTTCAAGGAATACGGCGGCCAGATCGCGTGCATCATCGTCGAACCGGTTGCCGGCAACATGAACCTGGTGCAGCCCAAAGCCGGCTTCTTGCAGGGGCTGCGCGAACAGTGCACGCGCCATGGCGCGCTCTTGATATTCGATGAAGTGATGACCGGGTTCCGGGTCGGCCCGCAGGGTGTGCAAGGCCGGGTGGGCATCACGCCCGACCTGACGACGCTGGCGAAGGTGATCGGCGGCGGCATGCCGATGGGCGCGTTTGGCGGCCGCCGCGACGTAATGGCCAAGATCGCGCCGCTGGGTCCGGTCTACCAGGCCGGCACGCTGTCGGGCAACCCGATTGCGGTCGCGGCCGGCATTACCACCCTGCGCCTGATCGGCGAGCCGGACTTCTACGAGCGTCTGGAAACACAAACCGCGCGCCTGGTGAAGGGACTGTGCAGCCTGGCATCGGATGCCGGCATTCCGTTCAGCGCGGATTCGGTGGGCGGCATGTTCGGCATTTACTTTCGCGACACCATCCCGACGTCGCTGGCGGAGGTGTCGGCATCGAACGTTGACGCGTTCAACCAGTTCTTCCATGCGGCGCTGTCGCGCGGCGTGATGTTTGCGCCGTCGGCTTTTGAGGCGGGCTTTGTGTCGGCAACGCACGACGACACCGTCATCAAGAACACCCTGGACGTGGCCCAAGCTGCGTTTGCAGAGATCACCGCGCGCTGATGTTGCATCTGCACAGCCATCTTTTTCCGCTTTTCTGTTTGCCTACTTTTACTGCCTGCGAGGACCTTCCATGGCCGTCAACCTGAACATTCCCGCCCAGGACACGATCCTGCCTGTCGATGGTATCGAGATCGGCGTGACCGAAGCCGGGGTCCGCAAGGCGAACCGCCGCGACCTGACCGTGTTCCGGTTTGCGGAAGGCACGTCGGTGGCCGGCGTGTTCACGCGCAACCGTTTCTGCGCGGCGCCGGTGCTGGTCTGCCAGGACCACCTGGGCAAGGGCACGGCAATCCGTGCCATGGTCATCAACACCGGGAATGCCAATGCCGGGACCGGCGAATCCGGCCTGGCCGCGGCACGGGCAACCTGCGATGCGCTGGCTGGCCTGCTGAACCTTGCCGCGGATCAGATCCTGCCGTTTTCGACCGGCGTGATCCTTGAACCGCTGCCTGTCGACCGGATCGTGGCGGGCCTGCCCGCGGCCATCGGTGCGCTGGGGCCGAACAACTGGTTCGACGCCGCGCACGGCATCATGACCACCGACACACGGCCCAAGATCGTGTCGCGCAAGGTATCGATTGGCGGCAAGGCGGTCACGCTGACAGGCATCAGCAAGGGCGCGGGCATGATCCGCCCGAACATGGCGACGATGCTGGGTTTCCTGGGAACCGATGCGGGCATCGACCAGGGCCTGCTGACACAACTGGCGCGCGATGTGGCCGACGTGTCCTTCAACCGGATCACGGTCGATGGCGACACGTCCACCAATGACTCGTTCATCATCGCGGCCACGGGCAAGTCGGGCGTGAGAGTGACGTCTGTTCAGGATCCTCAGTACGCTGAACTTCGCCATGCACTCATGGCCGTCGCGACGGAACTGGCGCAGTTGATCGTGCGTGACGCCGAAGGCGCCACCAAGTTCATGACCATCAAGGTCGAAGGCGCGGGCACGCAGGAAGAAGCCCTGAAGGTCGCTTATGCCGTGGCGCACTCGCCGCTGGTCAAGACGGCCTTCTATGCGTCGGACCCCAACCTGGGCCGCATCCTGGCGGCGATCGGCTACGCCGGCATCGACGATCTGGACGTCAGCGGCGTGAACCTGTGGCTGGACGACGTGCATGTTGCCGTGAACGGCGGCCGCAATCCGGATTATCAGGAAGCCGATGGCCAGCGCGTGATGAAGCAGGCCGAGATCCTGGTGCGCATTGGCCTCGGCCGCGGCGACGTGACCGAGACCGTCTACACCTGCGACTTCTCACACGAATACGTCACGATCAACGCCGACTACCGCTCATAACAACAAGAGGTCACCCGTGGCAAAGTCCAAGCCTGTCGCACTGCCTGCTCTCGACGCCGTCGATCTGGGCGCCTTCCTTGCCCGCGCCGATCGCGTGCTCGCGCAACTGGAAGCCTTTCTGCCCCCCGCCCCGCCGGCAACCGAGTGGGAATCCCATGCCTTTCGCTGGCGTCGTCGCGGTTCGCGCGGCTGGCTCGAACCCGTGCGCCACATTGCGCGCATCGGCATGGACGATCTGCAGCACATCGATCGCCAGAAGCAGATCATCGACCGCAACACGGCCCAGTTCCTGGCGAACCGCCCGGCCAACAACGTGCTGATGACTGGCGCGCGTGGCACTGGCAAAAGCTCATTGGTCAAGGCGATGCTTGCTCAGTACGCTGACGAAGGGCTGCGCCTGATCGAAGTCGACAAGTCCGACCTGTGCGACCTGCAGGAGATCGTCGAGGCCGTGGCCCAGCGCCCGGAACGTTTCATCGTGTTCTGCGACGACCTGTCGTTCGAGGAAGGCGAGGCGGACTACAAGGCGCTGAAGTCGGTACTGGACGGCTCGATTGCCGCGGCGACGAATAACGTCCTGATCTACGCGACGTCGAACCGCCGGCATCTGATGCCCGAGTACATGAACGAGAACCTGTCGGCCAAGCACCAGACCGATGGCGAAATCCATCCGGGCGAGACGGTCGAAGAAAAGATTTCGCTGTCGGAGCGCTTCGGCCTGTGGCTGTCGTTCTACCCCTTCAAGCAGGACGACTACCTGGACATCGTGGCGCACTGGCTCGAAGAACTGGGCTGCGATGCCGAGTCGATCGCGGCCGCGCGCATGGAAGCGCTGCAGTGGACCCTGGAACGCGGATCGCGGTCGGGCCGCGTGGCGTGGCAATTTGCGAAGGACTGGGCTGCACGGCACGGTGGGGCGGGCGTGACGGCGTTGCCGGTGCGCGGCGAGCCTTCGCTGGATGACAAGGCCTCGCGCAAGGCGGCAAAGAAAGCCGCGAAGGACCTGGGCAGCACGCCGCCTGAAAAGCGGCCCTTGATTGCGGACTACGGCGCCGCGTCGGATGAAAGCGATCTATGACGGCGGAGACGACCGGGGCGGGCAAAGCCGCTACGTCTGCGCCCGTCAAGCTGCTGGACGTTGCCGTGGGCGTGGTGATTCGTGCCGACGGCAGCCTGCTGCTCGGCCAGCGGCCTGACGGCAAGCCGTATGCGGGCTGGTGGGAGTTGCCCGGCGGCAAGCTCGAACCCGGTGAAACGGTGCTTGAAGCCCTGGCCCGCGAACTGAAGGAAGAAGTCGACATCGACGTGACCGCGTCGACGCCCTGGGTCACGCACATCCACGCGTACAGCCATGCCACCGTGCGGCTGTTCTTTTGCCGGGTGACGGCGTGGACCGGCGAGCCACGCGGCCTGGAATCGCAGGCCCTTCAATGGGTCGGGTCACGCCTTGCCACCGAAGACGAGATTGCCACGGCGCGAGTGGCGCTGTCAGACCGCCTGGCCGCGCTGGAAGCCCGCAAGGCAACCGGCGAGACCCCCGGTGACCTGGATGTGGCCCAGGCGCGTGCACAGGCGCCTGAAGACGCGCTGGGCCTGGCCCTGACCCCTGCGGTTGGCCCACTGCTGCCGGCCGCCCTGCCGCCGCTGCGCTGGCTGCAGGTGCCCACGCGGTACGCCATCACGAATATGGGCGGACCTGCGGGCCTGCCAGCGTTCCTGGCGCGCCTGGACGCCGCGTTGGCGTCGGGCCTGAAGCTCGTGCAACTGCGCGAGCCCGGCTGGGTTGACGGCGTCGATGCCGACAGCCTGTTCGACGCCATGCAGCAGATCCTGGCACGCACGCGGTTTGCCGGCGCACGCCTGCTGGTCAACAGCGTGCACCCCGCGGCGTGGTGGTCCTTTTCTGACGGAGTCCACTTTCGTGCCACAGATGCCGCGCACGCTTTGCAAGCGGCAGATGTGGCAGAAAACGACGATTTTGGAAATCAGGTAGTCGCCCCGACGGCCCTGCCCGCGGGCAAGTGGCGCGCGGTGTCTGCACATAACGCAGCGGATCTGGCGTGCGCACGCGCCCTGGATGCGGAATTTGCGGTGCTGGGGCCGGTGCTGGAGACCGCCTCGCACCCCGGCGCGGTCACGTTGGGGTGGAAGGGATTTGCGGAGCTCGTGCAGTCTGCCGGCCTGCCGGTGTTTGCCCTGGGTGGGCAGTCCGAGGCGACCGAGCAGGTCGCCCGTGAGCACGGCGCGCATGGGATTGCAGGAATCCGCGGGCTGCTCTGATGCGGGTTGCTTTGATGCAGGTTGCCTTGATAGGGACTGCTTGTTCTTGGATGAGCCCCGGGGATTCAGCGAAACCGTAGCGGCGACACGGCTTCCATGTCGATGTCGGGTTGCCGCCCCAAGGCCAGCGCAGCGATTGCATCGCCCGTCAGCGCGGCCAGGGTCAGTCCAAGGTGCCCGTGCCCGCAGGCCAGCAGCACGTTTGGCGCTCCTGGCGCACGGCCAATCACGGGGCGGCTGTCGGGCACCGAAGGCCTTGGGCCGACCCAACGGCTGATCGGCTCGGCATCGAGCCCCTGTGCCCAGCCATCCAGACCCGTCAACACCGGCACCGCGCGATCATGATTCGGCCGTGCGTCGGGCACGTCGAACTCGGCCATGCTGGCCAGCCGGATGCCCTTCTCCATCGGCGTGACGGCCACTTTCCTTTCGACCAGCAACAATGGCACGCGCAGCGCGCTGCTCTCGCGCGGCAGCATTACGTGATAGCCGCGTTCGGACACCAGCGGGATATGCACGCCCAGTTGTTTGGCAAAGGCTTGCGACCACGCGCCTGCGGCCAGCACGACCAGGTCGGCATCGATCCGGCCGTCTTCGGTCTGGATCCCCTTCGCGTCAAGGCCCGTGGCGGTGGCCTTTACGATCCGTCCACCGTCTTGTTCAATGCGCGCGACCAAGGCGAGCGACAGGCTGAGCGTGTCCGTCACGTAGCCCATGCTGGGTACGTGCATCGCGCCGCCAATGCTCGGTGACAGGGTGGGTTCGATCGCCCGTGCGGCGTCGGCATCGAGCCGTTCCGACGCCACGCCCAGGTCGCGGCGAAACGCGTACGACCCCTGTGCGGCATCCAGTGCGGCCTTGCCGCGGAACACGTGCAAGGCGCCCGACTGTATGACAAGGTGGCGCGCGTTAATGTCGTCCAGCACGGGCAGCCAGCTGTCCCATGCCTTGCCGATCATCGCGGCCATGGCCAGCGACCCGGCCTTCATCGTGGCCGGGTTGCCGTTGCGGATGAAACGCAGGAACCACGGCAAGTGTTTCGCGACATAGCCTGGCCGCGCCACCAGCGGACCGGCGGGGTCGCGCAGCAGGTTGATCGTCTGGCGCAGGATGCCAGGCGTGGCCTGCGGGATGACCGACGCCGTGGCGATATGGGAGGCGTTGCCGAAGCTCGCGCCTTCGCCAGGGCCCCCGCGATCGACGACCGTGACGTCAAAGCCGGCGCGCTGCAGGGCGCGGGCGCAGGCCAGGCCGACGAGGCCGGCGCCAAGGACGGCGACGGTGCCGCGGCCTGAGGGGGATCCTTTACTGCTCATTATTGGGCGCGCTCAAACTCGACATCTGCTCATGACTTGCCGTCAGCGCGGTCCACAGCACCGCGCCTGCGGTGGCCGTGGCGCTGCGCAGCACCGACTCGTCGACAAGATCGCGTGTGTCGGCCGGGGTGAGCAGCAGACGCAATGCACTGTCGGGTTCGTTGAATCCTGCAATCAATCGCATGGCAGGAATGCCCACGGCAGCGAAGTTGGCGTGGTCGCTGTTCGACATCAGCGGCAAATGCTGCGCGATGGGTCGGCCTGCCGCCGTTGCCGCCGCGTCGACCAGCGGCGCCAGACCGGTAAAGCCGGAGATGAGCGCGGTCAGGTTGGGCGATCCGGCCAGCGAGTCCAGGTTGACGTTGAGCACGATGCGTTCGCGCTGCTCGGCGGGCAGCTTGGCCAGCCATTCGCGCGAGCCGTTCAGCGCCCACTCTTCAGCGCTGAAGATGCAGACGGTCAAGCCGCGCGGCAGGCTTGACACGTGCGGCGCGATCTGCCGGGCGAGCGCCAGTGCGGCAGCCACGCCGGTGCCATTGTCGATCGCGCTTTCGGCCAGCGGGTGGCCGTCGATGTGCGCCGACAGCACCACACGATCGGGGCCTGCGCCCGGCAGGTCGAGCACCAGCACATCCGTCTGTGCGCCGGTCAGGTCTTCGGCGTCGATACGCAGGTGCACCCGCGCGCCCGGGCGCTTGAGCACCGCCGCCGATTCCGCCGACAGCCCCATCGCGGGAATGCCGGGCGCGCCGCCCCGGCCCGACGAGCCGGACACCGGCCCGACGTTCGACTCAGGATGCGCGACAAAGAACGCCGCGGCACCGGCGGCTTGCGCTGCGGCAAGCTTCACGCGGCGATGGACCGTGGACGTCGAGAAGGGATACTCGTGCTCGACCAGGACGGCCTTGCCGCGCACGGCATCGCCCGCGGCCTGGATCTGTTCCGGTGTGCCGCGGCCAAGGTCGAGCACGTCGAGGGTCAAGCCTTCAGGCGGGGTGGGCGCGGTGCCGAGCAAGGGCGTCGCAACCAGGGGCTTCGATGAAGCCAAGGACGCCTGCGCATGCACGGCACGGACTTCGGCCACATGGCAGACCCAGCCGGCATAGGGCGTGGGATCTCGCCGGGTCACGGCGCCGGGCAGGAGGGCATCGAGCCGCGAGGCGCACCAGGCCTGCGCGGCCGCTTCGCTGGGCGTGCCGGCCAGCCGGCCACCGGTGTCGCACAGCGCGTTGAAGTCGGCCCACAGGGCAGGATCATCCTGCACGGCACGCAGGTAGTCGGCCAGGGACAGCGGGGTATCGGCGTTGGAGCCGGACGTACCGAATGGTGGCATCGTGGAAGCAGCAGGCATGGATGTCGATCAGCCGATGTGGGCTTTCAGGAAGTCCAGGGTGCGCTGCTCCGCCAGTGCGGCCGATTCGGGGTGGTACAGCGATCGCTGATCGCAGTTGAAACCATGTCCCGTCGGGTAGATGAAGGTCTGCGACGACGCGGGCGCGATGTCACGCACACGCTCGATGTCCGCCAGGGCGATCAGGTGATCCTTTTCGCCCCAGTGCAGCATCATCGGAATGCGCGGCCGATCTTCCATGACCGTGGTGATGGCGTTGCCGTAGTAAGACACGGCGCAGGTGATGTTGGCGCCGCGGTCACCGCCGGTGCTGCGTGACGCCGCAACCCAGGCCGCCGTGCCACCCCAGCAGTAGCCCACGATACCGACCTTGCCGGCATGACCCACGGCTTGCGCCGCGGCTTCGATATCGAGCACAGCCTGGTCCCAGTCCAGCGTGCGCATCAGCGCCTGGCCGGTCTTGACGTCGTCGTCGCTGTAGCCCAGGTCGAGATCCCGCTGCACGCGGTCGAACATGTTCGGCGCGATGGCCAGGTAGCCGTGCTGAGCGTACCGGTCCGTCACGCTGCGGATGTGGCTGTTCACGCCAAAGATTTCCGGCAGGATGATCAGCGCCGCGCGCGGTGCCCCCTCGGGCTCGGTCACATAGGCCTTCAGTTCGAAACCGTCGGCAGCCTTCAGGTTGAGGTGGCGGGTCATGTCGTCTTCTCCTGGTGTGTCTATGTCTATGTCTGTAGGTCTGTATGTCTGTATGTCGATGCGCCGACGTGCCGATGTGCCGGTGTCAGTCAACCTTGATCTTTGCTTGCTGCACCACCGTGCGCCACTGCGTCAGGTCGCCCTTCATGAGCGATGCAAATTCGGTGGTGGGCTTGAGCGATGGCGTGATGCCGAGCGCCGCAAAACGCTCGCGCATCTCGGGCAGGGCCACCACGTTTTTCAGTGCGACATTGATGCGATCGACAACTGCTTTATCCAGCCCTGCCGGCCCGATGATGCCCCACCAGTTCAAGGCGTACACGCCCTTGATGCCAAGTTGATCGAAGGTCGGGATCTCCGGAAATTCCTTGCTGGGCGTGGGCGAGGCGATGGCCAGCGCACGCAGGCGGTCGCTTTTGACGAGCGGCATGCCCGAAGCCGTGCTGGTGAAAGTCGCATCGACCTGACCTGCCATGGTTTCATTGATGGCCAGGCCTGAGCCGCGGTACGGCACGCTGACGATGGACGTGGCGGTCTTCAGCTGAAGCAGCTCGGCCGCCAGATGGCCCAGCGATCCGGGGCCAGCATTGGCAATGTTGACGCCGCGTTCCTTGCCGCGAGCAAGGAATTCGTCGACGGTGCGACTGCCGGCGAAAGGCACGAAGAGCACCAGCGGCGCGGACCCGATCAGGCTGACCGGCGTGAAGTCCTTTTCGGTGTCGTAGCCGGGCGACGTGGTGCGTACGGCGGCGTTCAGCAGCAACGCGACGTCTCCCAGCATCAGCGTGTAGCCGTCGGCCGGGCTGCGGGCCAACTGCGTCGCAGCGATGGCGGTGTTGGCGCCTGCCCGGTTGATCACGACGATGGACTGGCCCATTTCCTTCTGCAGGAATGGCGCCATGGCGCGGACGATGATGTCAGAGGCGCCGCCGGGTGCGTAGGGCACCACGAGCTCGATCGGCCGGGCCGGATACGTTTCGGCGGAAACCAGGGCTGGCGCGATCAACGCGCAGGCAAGCAGGCTGGCAGACAGTTTGCGGAGAATCGAGCAGACCATGGTCGTTGCCACAAAAGGAGTCGAGGAAGCCGCTACCTTAAGTTTGCTGTCCGGACAGGGTCAAACGAAAAGCCGACAACTCATATTCCACAATGGAATGCAAGAACCCGTCTGCTAGAGCACCATGCGGATCTAGCGGTCCAGATAGGACTGCAGGCGCATCTGCGTGAGTTGGGCTTCGGCCAACATCCAGTCGAGCAGGCGGTCACGGGCCGAATTGCGCCCCGCCCCAGCAGGCACCACGCCGTAGTACGCATACCTGGCTCGTACGCAGTCCTTGAGTGGACGCACCAGTTGTCCGTTCTGCAATTGGTCCAGCACCATGAACAGCGGGCAGATGGCAAGACCGCAGCCGGCGATGACCGCCGGAATCAGCACGGAAAATCCTTCGAACAGCAGTTCGGGCCCGTCGTGCTGCCAGTCGGGCGCCGCCACGGCGCTCCATTCCCGCCAGTCGTACCCGCGCTGCGCGCGTTGCAGCAGGGGCAAGCCATCCAGGTCACGCGGCGACTCGATACGGCGGCCGGCGAGCAGGCCCGGACTGGCCACCAATGCCATCTCGCGCCCCAGCAGATAAGTTGCACGCGCATCGGGCCAGCGCCCTCCTCCCACCCGGATCTCCATGTCGAATCGCTCGGTCACCGGCGAAAAGTCCGGCAGCCGTGGGCGCAGGCTCAGTTTCGTGGTCGGCGCGTTCGCCAGAAAACGCGGCAGCCGGGCCACGAGCCAATGCGCGGCGAACGCAGGCGATGCCGATAACTCCACCGATGATCCAGCGGCTTTTTCGCCAGCGACTTCCTGCGCGATGGCCTTGCCTTCGTCCAGCATCGCCAGCGCATCGGCCGCATGCGACAGGTAGGCGCTGCCCGCAGGCGTAAGCAGCAGTGCGCGGCGCGATCGCTGGAACAGGCGGAAACCCAGCTGATGTTCGAGCACCTGGACCTGCTTGCTGACGGCACTTTGCGTGACGCACAGGGTCTCGGCGGCGCGGGTGAAGCTTTGCAGCCGGGCCACTTCCATGAAGGCGCGAAGGGTGGAAAACGAGGCAGTCATGGCAGACGAACGGGCGGATCGCCAAAGGTAACGAGGGGCTCATTCTACGGGCGGCGCACCCGCGCCAGTGACTTCCCGCATCAACCCGCCGCCGCCCGTCCATAACATTCTGTTATCCAGACTGCCGATAATTTGATTTTTCAGCCGGCGCGCAGTCCACCAGAATGGTTGTATCTGTGCAGCTTTCCGGAGGACACATGCCCGACATCATTGGCGACACCGTCGATCGACTGATCACAGTCGAGATGCGCAACCGCGCAATGAACCACGGCATCATCCGCCAGATCTACGACGAAGCGCGCCGTGAAGGCGGCGGCCGCCCGATCACCGCACGCGCAGCGCAGGCCCTGGCAGATCGCGTCAAACCCGGCGATACGGTGCTGATCGTGACGGGAGCCGGTTATGCGCCCGAGGCGCCCAATGGCGAAAGTGATGGGCCTCCGGGTGCGGCCGCCCTGGCCCGCGCGTTGTTCTGGGGATTGCGCGCAGTACCGGTCTTTGTGACCGAGCCTTGCCATGCGCCGCCAGTCGTGGCGAGCAGCCAAGCCGCCGGCATCATGGTGCGCGACTATCCGCTGGCCAAGTCGCGCCGCATGGGCGCGGCCCTGATGACCTCGCCCACCGAACAGCATGCCGTGGCGGACTGGGCGGCCGACCTCTTTGAAACCTGCCGCCCCGCAGCCATCATCGCCATCGAAAGGCTGGGCCCGAACGTTGACGGCATCCTGCATTACTCGACCGGCGTGCGTCCCGAAGGCTGCGTCGACCTGTCGCCCTTGTTTGACGAAGCCCGCAAGCGCGATGTGCTGTCGATCGGCATAGGTGACAACGGCAACGAAATCGGCTTTGGCCGCATCCACGGCTTCATGCAGGACTTTCACCCATACGGCCGCCGATGCCAGTATGAGGGCGGCAAAGGCGTGCCGACGATCGTTGCGACCGACATCTTTCTGCCGGCGTCGATTTCCAACTGGGGCGCCTACGGCATCTGCGCGATGCTGGCCTTTCTGTGCAAGCAGCAGGACCTGGTCCAGACACCTGAACTCGAACGCAAGATCGTGACCGCCTGCCTCGACGCTGGCGGTTGGGAGATGCGGTATTGCACCTCCCGCTTCATTGTCGATGGCACCGAAGGCGAAAGCTCCATGGCCATCGTCCAACTGCTCCGGGACATGGTCCGCGTGAACATTGCACCCCCCGACCGCGGGCTGTCCCACGGCGATATCGACCGCTAACTTATCGAGTCCATCATGACGTCTTTCTTCAAACGCCTTGTTGCGGCCGCTGTATGCGGTATCGCATTCTCTGCCCTGCCCCTGACCGGCGCCCATGCCGCGGCGCCCGGCGAGCCATCGCTCGCAGGCAAGCCGGTGCGCATTGTCGTGCCCTATGCTGCAGGCGGCCTGGCCGACATTACCGCCCGGCTGCTGGCCGACCACCTCACGACCCGGCTAAGCACGACCGTGATGGTCGAGAACCGGCCCGGTGCGAACGGGTCCATCGGCACCGCCCTGGTCGCCAAGGCCCCGCCCGACGGACACACCCTGGCGCTGGTCGTCAGCTCGCATGTCTTCGGGGAGTCCTTGATGCCCGACCTGCCCTTCGATCCCATCAAGGATTTTGCGCCGGTGACCCTGGCGACGCGGACCGCGATCGTGCTGGTCGCGACGCCCGACCTGCCCGTGAAGAACGTGCCCGAGCTCATCAGCTACGTAAAGGCGCGCCCCAATCAGTTGGCGTTCGCGTCGGCTGGCAACGGCAGCAATGTCCATATCTTCGGACAATCGTTCGCCGACCTGGCGGGCCTGCAGATGGCGCACGTGCCCTACAAAGGCAGCGCTGCCGCGCATGTCGACCTGATGGCCGGCCGCACGCAGATCGTGTTCGACACGCTGGGCGCGGTGCAGCCGCACATTGCCGCGGGGAAGATGAAGCTCTTGGCCGCAGGCGCAGACCGCTTGCCGCAATACCCCGATCTGCCCTCTGTGGCCGAAGCTGGGTTTCCGGGATTCCGTGCCGAGTCGTGGGGCGCCGTGATTGCACCAGCCAACACGCCGCCCGAGGTGGTGGCCCTGCTCAATCGCGAGATCGTTGCCGTTCTCAACCTTCCGCCGGTGCGCAAGCGTCTCGAAGACGCGGGTGCGCAGATCGTGGGCAGTTCGCCCACCGAGCTGCAGGCCATGCTGGTGTCCGAAGAAAAGAAATATGGCGACCTGATCCGCACCATGGGCATCAAGCTCGACTGATCGCCCCGACAGATCGCACTCCAGGAGACCACCCATGAAAGCGGTAGCCCTGTACAGCCACTACGGCTGGAAGGCAAAGATAGGCCTGATCGTTCCATCGACCAACATCGTCAACGAACCCGAGTTCTGGCAGATGGCGCCCGATGGCGTCGCCATCTTTACCGCGCGCGCCATGCTGCTGGGCGCCGCAAGCGAAGAGTCGTATTACCGGATGGCTGCGGCGGTGGACAGCGCCGCCGAGCAACTGGCGACGGCCGAAGTCGACATCGTTGCCTACGGCTGCACGTCGGGATCGTTCGTGTGCCCGATGGAGGAGATCGTGGATGGCATGGCCAGGCGCACGGGCACGCCCGCCATCGCGGCGGCCGGTGCGGTCGTCGCCGCCTTGCGCGCCCTGGGTGCCAAGCGCGTTGCGCTGGGCACGCCCTACGTTGACTTCGTCAACCAACGCGAAATCGCCTTCCTGCGGGAATACGGCTTTGAAGTGACGGCCATGCAAGGCTTGCTGCTGGGCGAGACCCAGGAAGAGCGCCGCGCCATTGGCCGCGTGCCGCCCGAAGCCATCTATCGCCTGGCCCGCGCCATCGACCGCCCGGATGCCGACGTCATTTTCCTGTCGTGCACCAACCTGGCGTCGCTCGACATGATCGCCGAGATCGAGCAGGAGTTGGGCAAACCGGTTGTCACCAGCAACCAGGCCTGCTTCTGGGCGTGCCTGCGCCGGCTGGGCCTGAAGATGCCGGTGTCCGGTTATGGCACCCTGCTGGAGACCTGCTTGGATCCGATCACCGATGCGGATTTTGCGGTGACCGTGTCGCCACGGTGATGGAAGCAGACCCGACCACCGACCACCATTCGTTATTTGATGGCCAGCGGCCATCCCTTGCCGACCGGCGCGGATAACGGTAAGGTGCGGGCCGATCCTTCCTCGCGGAACCCGCCGGTGGTCAGACCCCTGAATTTTCGCCAGCTCGAGGCCTTTCGCGCGGTAATGCTGACCGGCAGCATCACCGGCGCCGGCCATTCCCTGTCGATCTCGCAACCCGCCGTGTCGCGGCTGATCCGCGATCTTGAAGCGGAACTGAAGCTGTCGCTGTTCCAGCGGCAGGGCACGCACATCGTGCCGAGCGAAGAAGCGCGCGAGCTGTACCGTGAAGTGGAGCGGCACTTTTCAGGCGCCGAACGGATTCGCGACGCGGCGAGGTCACTGCGGCTGTCCAAGGCGGGCTACCTGCATATCGGCACCATGCCGAATCTGTCGATGGTGTGCATCCCGAAAGCCGTCGCGGCGATGCTGAGCCAGTATCCCGACCTGGTCATTTCCGTGCACCCCGACAGTTCCGTCAACCTGAACCAGATGCTGCTGCATGGCCAGCTCGACGTGGCCTACGCTGTGCCGCCCGGCGATCCGCGCGGGCTGGCGCACGTGCCGTTTCCCCCGACTCAGGCAGTCTGCGTCATGCCCGTGGGGCATCGGCTGGAGCGCAAACGAACCGTTGCGGTTGGCGATCTGCACGACGAGGATTTCATCGCCCTGGGGTCGAACAGCATGCAGCGCATGCAGATCAACGCGGCCATGTTGAAGGCGGGCGTGCGACCCAACATCCGGCTCGAGACCGTGCATTCCTCATCCGTGGTGAGCTACGTGAGCCAGGGCGTGGGGGTGGCGGTGATCGATCCGATCGCGGTGATGGGCCCCGGCGCCGAACAGGTCGCGATCCGACCGTTCAGCCCGAAGATATCGATGCCGTTTGCAGCGGTGTACCGCGACATGCCGGCGCCATCGCGCTTCGCCGCGGCCTTCACCGACATCTTGCGTGCCGTGGTCGCCGAAGAACTGCACGTGATCGACAGCCTGATCCGGCCGAAACGCTGAGGCGTACCCTGCGAGCGATCGCCGGAATCGGGCGGTCGAGTCCGGCTCAGTGCCGTCCTGTCCGGTCCGGTGCAGTCCGGTCAGGTTCAGTTCAGTTCAGTTCAGCAGCGACTTGGGCGGTGGACTGAACTTGTCGCCGCTGTCGCCCGTCAAGCCGTCGGTCTCGAGCGGTGCGCCCGGAATCGCAAATTTTTCATCGGCCCAGGCGCCCAGGTCGATCTGCTTGCAGCGTTCGGAACAGAAGGGGCGGTACGGATTGTCGGTGCTCCACTCCGCCATCTTGGAGCAGGTGGGGCATTTCACTTGTTTAACCATGATGCGCTGTCGTGTGCGGTCCCTAGATGCTGTTGCACAGGGCCAGTTGGAAAGGAACGTCTTGCTGGACGTGCTGCGGCTTCATGTCGCCGCCCTGGATCGAAAAGCGGATGGACACCATGTATTTGTTGGCGCTGATCTCGGGAAAAATCCCGTCGCCCTCTTCCACATACACGCGCAGCAGCTGGAAAGCCTTGCCGCCGAGCATCTGGCGATAGGCGCCTTCTTCGGCCACCAAGGGCTGAGGCTGGCTGGATTCCCGGAGCATTTTTAACACGATCGTCAGGCCTTCCCGCAGCGGCAGGAAAGGCTCGACCCACTGCGCCAGGTCGTTCACGCGTTGCTGGGCCGGCTTGTGCCGCCACGCGTGATAGGCCGGCAGGTCGAACTCGCAGACGCCGCCCGGAATGGCGAGGCGGCTGCGGATGCTGGTGAGCCAGTCGTTCTGGCGGATCGGGTCGCCCGTCTTGCCCTGATGGTTCAGCGCCACGGCGGCTTCTTCTATGCTGGACAGCAGCGCGCCAAGCGCCTCGCGATCGACGCCGGGATGCTCACGCAGGCCATGCAGGGACTGCCGGTAACGTTCAAGATCTTGCAACAAATCCGACTTCAGATCGGCGCGGGCCGAGACGTCAAGGATCTCAAACAGGGTCGTCACCGCGACATGATGACCGCGCGCGTCGGGTTGACGCACGAAGAAGAACATGGAATCGAACAGTTTTTCCAGACGCAGAAGCGTGCGGACACGTTCGTTGAAGGGGTATTCGTATAGAACCACTAGACCGCCCCGGATCGCAATGAGATGAATATACCCGTCCCTGAGGGGGGAACGAGGATGATGCCGTGGCCGCCGGTTGCGCGCTAGGTCGGGACTTCCGACATCTGGCGCGGTGCTTGCGCCATCGCAAGCCAGCGTTGATGCAGGGCCAGCGTGCGCTGGGCAAGCTGATCAGGATCCGTCGCGCCATCATTGAGGATGACGTCGTCTGCAACGGCCAGCCGCGCCGCGCGCGTCGCCTGCGCTGCCATGATCCGATCGATCAGCGCAGGGTCAAGACCACTACGCGCCTGGACGCGCCGCACCTGGGTGGGTTCGTCGCAATCCACGACACAGATGCGGTCCACCCGATGACGCCAACGGCCGTTTTCCACCAGCAGCGGCACGACGAAGACCTGATACAGGCCCTGCACGCGGTCGGCTTCAGCGTTCACACTGTGACCGATCATCGGATGCAATAGCGTTTCGAGTTGTGTCTTGGCAGACGGGTTAGTGAATACTAACTCCCGCATTTTCGCCCGGTCGAGCGCGCCACTGGCATCAATCATTGCGTCGCCAAAGGCTTGCCGAAGGGGTTCGATCGCCGCGCCACCCGGGGCGGTCAACTGATGGGCAATCACGTCGGTGTCAATCACCGCCGCGCCATGTACCGCCAGCAGGTCGGCGACGCGCGTCTTGCCCGAGCCGATGCCGCCGGTCAGGCCGATCTTCAGGGGCGTGGGGGTTGGGGCGGGAGACGTCATGGTCGCGGGCTTTCGGCTTGGAAGTATTCCCCTCTTTGTAGGGGCAAGCGGCGCGTGGCGTCAAACGGGCAATCCCGTCACCAGCCCATGAGCCCGCGCCATGCCCCGTTCGACAGCAGCACGGTCACCCCTGCCACCGCCAGATATGGCCCGAACGGCAACGCCTGCCCCCGTGCTGCCCTACCCGACAGGATCATGCCGCCGCCGATGATGACCCCTGCAATCGACGATGCCAGCATTACGACCGGCAGCGCCTGCCACCCCATCCAGGCGCCGATCGCCGCCAGCAACTTGAAGTCCCCGTAGCCCATGCCTTCCTTGCCGGTGAGCAGTTTGAACGCCCAATACACCAGCCACAGGGCAAGGTAGCCAGCCATGGCGCCAATCACGGCGTCGGAAACAGGAACGAAAAAGCCGAACAGATTCACCAGCAGGCCGCCCCAAAGCAACGGCAACGTGATGTCATCGGGAAGGAAGGACGTGTCTGCGTCAATGAAGGCCAGCGCCACGCACGCCGCGCAAAACGCCATGCCCGCCAGCGCTGCCCCGGTCACACCAAGGAACGCCACGCAAGCCCCAAACAACGCGGCCGTCAGCAGCTCCACAGTCGGGTAGCGCCAGGAGATGGCCGTGCCGCAGGCGTGACACTTGCCCCGCAGCAGCAGCCAGCTGACCACCGGAATGTTGCGATACCAGGCGATGGGGTGCTTGCAGGCCGGGCAGTGCGACGGGGGATGGGACAGGTTGAAGCGGGCCGGCTCGGCGTCCGGCGAAGGCACGCCAACGTCGAGCGTTGCGGCTGGGGCGTTTCCCGCGGCAGGGTCACTCCCGCTGATGCGGTCCTGCCCGTTCCCCGCAGCATCGCCCGCGATCCACTCCCGGCACTGCGCTTCCCACTCCCGCTGCATCATCACCGGCAGCCGGGCGATCACGACATTCAGAAAGCTGCCGATGATCAAGCCAAACACAGCCGCCAACACCATGGCGACGCCGGGGGACGCGGACAGCAATTGCAGGAATTCCATGGACTCATCGACAAGACGCCGGCAACCGGCACAGCGAGAGAGTAACCGCGCCCGGCGTCGCCGAGGAGCCCATCAGGACGGAAGCGTCCTACCGATTCACGCCGTTCGACACACGTTGCGATCACGGCGTCGCCAGCTTCATCAGCACGATGCCCGCCACGATCAACCCCGCCGCGGCCAGCCGTGTGGCACTCACATGCTCGCCCAGCACCATGATGCCCACCAGAAACGCCCCCACCGCACCAATCCCGGTCCAGATCATGTAGGCCGTGCCAAGCGGCAACGAGCGCATGGCGATCGACAGCAAGCCGAAGCTGGCAATCATCGTGACCAGGGTGACAAGCGAGGGATAAAGACGGGTGAACCCGTCGGACTGCTTCATGGAAAAGGCCCAGACGACCTCGAGCAGACCTGCAACGACCAGATAAATCCAGGGCATGACGACCCTCCTGAAAGGGCCGGGCCGTCCCGGACTTGATCACCCACGGGGAGTGGGGAGGACGTGGCCTCTGGTTGAGCGGCAATTATAGCAACCCGGGCAACACAGCAAGCTAACGGAGCGGTAATGCATAGGCTTCACCTGCAGCAGCCGAACCGATCAATCCCAGGGATTGATGACCTCCAGCCCTGCTGCCAGAAAAGGACCCTGGTCACGGCTTGCTACGGCATACCCTTTGGCGAAAGCCATTGCTGCGATGTAGCCATCAGCGGTGGGCAACGTTTTACCCACAGCCCTGGCAGTTACGCCAACCTCTGCGTACTGGCTGGCAGCGTCAAGATCAAAGATCAGTATTCGGCCGACATATAGCCGCATCAACACTTCAAAGAATTCACCCAGCTCACGCTTTCGCTTGCCCTCTGGCAGGATTCCGACGCCGAATTTGATTTCGGCAACAGATACGCTAGTGAGATACAGCGAATTTGGCGCTTGCCTCTGCATCCATGCCTTTACACGGGCATCAGGGTTCGGCTTCATCACCTCGGAGGCGACGTTGGTGTCAATGACGATAGATAGAGGTCCGCCTGCTCCGCGCGAATCATTGCCCGCATGTTGTCGAGGACGTCGAAGTCCTCGTTGGTCAGGCCCGCCGCACGGGACATTTCCGACATCAAAGTCCATGGGGGCGTGACCGGCTCTGTATCGTTTATTTTCCTTACTTTCGGCAAGGCTTTGTCGGCGCCGATCGTGCGCTCCAGTATGGCCCGTACTTCCGCGTCGATACTTCTTCCGTGGGCCAATGCGCGCGTCCGCAATGCGCGGTATAGCGGATCCGGTAAATTTCTGACTTTCAGCAACGGCATTTTCGTTCTCCAGAATGCGTTCCGGTTGGTTCGAATACCCAGGCATTGCAGCGCTCCATGGAGCTGTTTCGGTCTTGGTATCCTCTCACTGCCACCGCCAATGATGGGGCGGGACGCCAGCGTTGCTCCATTCGCGGAAGCCACGATGCGTCGAGTGCAATTGTTTGTCATCGCCACCCTGCGGAATTGCGCAGAAGGAACATCACAGTGTCAGAACACGTAGACGTAGTCGTAATCGGTGCCGGCGTTGTCGGCTTGGCAGTCGCCCGCGCGCTGGCCCTTTCGGGCCGGGAAGTCCTCGTCCTGGAATCGGAACGCGGCATTGGCACCGGCGTCAGTGCGCGCAACAGCGAGGTCATCCACGGTGGCCTCTATTACCCGCCGGGGTCGCTCAAGGCAAAATTCTGCGTGGAAGGCAACCGCATGCTCTACGCCTACTGCGCCGAACGCGGCATTGGCCACGAACGGTGCGGCAAGCTGGTCGTGGCGGCCCATACCGACCAGATCCCGAAGCTGGAGCAACTGCAGCGCACCGGCACGACCAACGGCATGACGGATCTGCGCATGCTGACCGGCGAGGAAGCCATGGCGATGGAGCCGGAGCTGACCTGCGCGGCGGCCTTGCATAGCCCGAGCTCGGGCATTGTGGATACGCACGCGTTGATGCTGTCGCTGCAGGGCGATGCAGAAAACGCGGGTGCGATGGTGGTGTTCGGCAGCCCGGTGGTAGGCGGCAAGGTGACGGACGATGGCGTGCTGATCGAGACGGGTGGGGACGAGCCGATGACCCTGCTGGCCAAGCTGGTCGTGAACAGCGCCAGCCTGCATGCGCAGGCCCTGGCGCACACGATCGACGGATTCCCGCCTGAGCACATTCCCCCCTCGCACTATGCCAAGGGCAATTACTTTTCGATTTCGGGCCGCGCGCCGTTTTCGCGGCTGATCTATCCGGTGCCGGAAGCGGCCGGGCTGGGCGTCCATTTGACGATCGACATGGGGCATCAGGCGCGGTTTGGTCCCGATGTGGAGTGGGTGGACACGCTGGATTACGAGGTGGATCCGCAGCGTGCTGACAGTTTCTACGCGGCGATCCGCACGTACTGGCCGGCATTGAAGGATGGTGCGTTGCAGCCAGCGTATTCCGGCATCCGTCCGAAGATCCAGGCCCCCGGCGAGCCGGCGGTGGATTTCATGATCACGGGTCCGGCGGAACATGGTGTGCCCGGGATCATTCACCTGTTCGGCATCGAGTCGCCCGGCCTGACGTCGTGCATGGCGATTGCCGACCACGTTGCGGGGATGGCCCGGGACAACACAAGGTAGACTTCGTCTATGCATGCGCCGGAGCACCTAATGCCTCACCCCACCCCCTCGTCGTCTTTCCTGTCACGCCTGCCACTGGCGCTTGGCGCCCTCGCCGTTGCGGCCACCCTGGCCGGTTGCGCTATTACCTTGCCTGACAGCAAGATTCCCCAGACCGCGGAAGCCCAGGCTGCCGTGCCGCCCCCGCCGGGCGATGTGCTGGCCACGGCGCAGCGTATGAGCCAGTCGAATCCGATCCGCGAGGCCCAGACCTATCGCGGCGTGATTCCCTGCGCGGACTGCACGGGTCAACGCGTGACCCTGACCCTGCTGCCGGACTGGACGTGGCGCATGCGCCGTACGTACTTCGGCACGCGCGACGGCAAGGACCAGACGTTCATCAGCGCCGGACGTTGGGAACGGTCGGTGGACAACCTGCGCCAGATCCGCGTGATGGGCGATCGCAACGACACGGCCACGTACGAAGTCACGCAGAACAGCGCCTTGCGGCTGGTTGACCAGGATGGCGAGCCGACGCGTTCGGCCTTGAATTATTCGCTGACGCAGCAGTTCGATTCGGATCTGATTACCGAGCCGTTCGCGATGCGCGGGCGTGTGACGTCCACCGAAGGCAAGACCACGATCGCCTTGTGCGGGACCGGCAAGACGTATCCGGTGGCACCCACAGGCCAGGGTCCGGCCTTGGCCGATGCCTACAGCAAGCTGCGTGTCGCGCCGGGCACGTCGGTGTTGATGTGGGTGGATGGCCGCATCGTGTCGAGCGGTCAGCCGCCGGTCGAGCAGGTCGAAGTCCAGAACCTTTCGCGCGGGACGCTGAACAGCCCCTGCGAGAACTGAGGTTACGACCCGACGTATCGACCCGGCTTGTGATTGAAGGTCAGGATCAGGTTGAGCACGACCGCGCTCAGCACTGACCATCCGACCTTGACCGGGTCGAGCGTCAGCAGGGCCAGCAGCACGATCGCGCAATCGATCGACATCTGCGTCTTGCCGACCGACCAGCCATACCGATCCTGCAGGTACAAGGCCAGGATGCCGACGCCGCCCAGGCTGGCCTTGTGGCGAAACAGGATCAGAAAACCCGTGCCGAGCAAGGCGCCCGCAATGACGCTGGCATACGCCGGGTGCACCGCCTGCAGCGTCAGGAAATGCGGCCGCAGATCCGTCAGCACCGACAGCAGCGCGACGGCAATAAACGTCTTGACCGTAAAGCGCCAACCCATGCGTCGCAAGGCCAGCCAGTAGAACGGCAGGTTCAGGAAAAAAAAGGCCTGGCCGAAGGTGAAACCCGTCAGGTAGGTGACCAGAAACGCCAGCCCCGAGATGCCGCCGGTCAGCAGGCCCGCACTGACATAGAACGTCACCCCCAACGAGATGAGCAGGGTACCCACCACCAACGCCACCGCGTCTTCGAAGGTGCGATGGCGATGAAGGTCGGCGGACTTGGTCGAGGGGGTGTCAGAGGCTGGTGGCACGGGGAAGGATGGTCGCGTCAGGTGGTGAGAAAGCGGTTCGTAGGATAAAGCAAGAATCGTACGGACTCGCCTTGTCCTGCCGCCTTGTTGAATCGCACGCGCTAGAGGCGGGTGCAAATCTGCCATCGCGTCTTGACCTGATCATGCTGATCCAGCCATGCCACCAGACGCGGATCTAACCAGCCGATGGCCTCTCGGCCACGCGTGTGGCACTGGTCGACGTTATGGGGACGAATCCACAGCAGAGGTTCATGATGAAACACACGATTCCGCAGATCGCGAACGCTGTTCAACGCACCGGAAATGCGCTTTCGTTGCCGCACTTCTTTTGGACAATGAGGAAAGGCGAGCCGCAAGTGCGCCCATAACGAATCCTGGTGCCTGGCATTGAACAACGCTGTCCAGAACGCAAAAGTCAGTTCAGCGACGACCTTATCCGGAGCTTGGGATTCATGTCGGCGAGCGAGCTTTTCTTTGGCGCCTGCGATTTCTCGCAGGGACCACCCGAACTCTGCAGCGGGCAGATTTTCCCACCAGTCTGACCGTCCGAACGCCAGACTCAGTCGTGCGTGCACTGCGTTACGCAGACCAACTTCCAACGCATGGAGCATCGGCATGAGCGCTTGCCCAAGCAGCATGTTTTGATCGTAGGCCGACGCCGCTCGAACGACATTCCCTTCAAACGCATTCAGATACCGCCTGGTACGAGCGACTGAAAAATGCGTCTCCATCACGTGCCAGTCCATCCCGGTGTTGCCTCTTCAAAGACGTCGATCACCATGATAAACTTGCCTTGCTGCCCTATGTACACCTCTCCCAGCTTCCTTACTGGTGATGTCGCTAGGTACGTAATGGCTCCGACTTGCGTTGGAGCCACCCCTCATTTAAAAGCCCGTCCCCTGCGACGGGCTTTTGCATTTATACGGCGTCTGCTGGACCTGATGCGTCCAAATTTGCCGGCGCAGCCCAGCCCCTTGCATGCGCCACCGCCTGCCGCCACCGCGCCATTTTCCTTGCCCTGACGTCTTCCGCCATCGCCGGCTTGAACCTTCGTTCGGCGCGCCAGTTGGCTTGCACTTCTTCCTTGTTCGACCAGAAGCCAACGGCCAGCCCGGCCAGGTACGCAGCGCCCAACGCGGTGGTCTCGGTCACGCGTGGTCGCACGACATCCACCCCCAGCAGGTCCGCCTGGAACTGCATCAGCAGATTGTTGTGCGACGCCCCGCCGTCGACGCGCAGTTCCTGCAGGTCGATGCCGCTGTCTTTCTGCATGGCGTCGAGCAGTTCGGCGGTCTGGAAGGCGATGGCTTCGACGGCGGCGCGGGCGATGTGGGCTTTGGTGGTGCCGCGGGTCATGCCGACGATGGCGCCGCGGGCGTAGGGGTCCCAGTAGGGGGCGCCGAGGCCGGTGAAGGCGGGGACGAGGAAGACGTCGCCGGTGTCGGGGACGCTGGTGGCCAGGGCTTCGACTTCCGGGGACGTGTCGATGATGCCGAGGCCGTCGCGCAGCCACTGCACCGTGGCGCCGGCCATGAAGATGCTGCCTTCGAGCATGAAGTCGATGTCGACTGACGCTGACGCCCCCTCCCCAAACGCCCACCCCACCGTCGACAGCAGATTGTTATGGGACACCACCGGTTCCTTGCCCACGTTCATCAACATGAAGCAGCCGGTGCCGTAGGTGTTCTTGGCCATGCCGGGCGTCAGACATGCCTGACCGAAGGTGGCGGCGTGCTGGTCGCCGGCGACGCCGGCAATGGGCACGGCGCCACCCAGCCATTCCGGCAAGGTTTGGCCGACCACGCCGCTGCTGGGCGCAATCGACGGCAGCAGCGATCGGGGGATCCGCAGCATTTCGAGCAGCGCATCGCACCAGTCGCGGGTGTGCAGGTCGAACAGCATGGTTCTTGCCGCATTGCCGTAGTCGGTGCTGTGGACGGCGCCGCCCGTCAGCTTCCAGACGAGCCAGCTGTCGACGGTGCCGAAGGCGAGTTCGCCGCGGTCAGCGCGGTCGCGGGCGCCGGGAATGTTATCCAGCAGCCAGGCCAGTTTGGTGGCAGAAAAGTAGGCGTCGACGACCAGCCCGGTGCGCGCCTGAATGAAATCGCCGTGGCCGGCCTCGCGCAGGGCGTCGCAGGCGGCGGCGGTACGGCGGTCTTGCCAGACGATGGCGCGGCCGACGGGGTCGCCGGTGGCGCGGTCCCAGAGCACGGTGGTTTCACGTTGGTTGGTGATGCCGATGGCCGCGATGTCTGCGGCGGCGATGCCGGCGTTGCGCACGGCGCGGCGGGCGACGGCCAGTTGGCTGGTCCAGATTTCGGTGGCGTCGTGTTCGACCCAGCCTGGCTGCGGATAGTGCTGGGTGAATTCCTGCTGGCCGAGTCCGCGGATGGCGCCGGCATGGTCGAACACAATGGCGCGCGAACTGGTGGTGCCCTGGTCGAATGCCAGTATGTAGCTCATGCCGTCTCCTCGCCTTATCGTTTCAGCGATCTTACCGGCCCGTGCGCACGTTGGCGCGCCGGGTTACGGATCGACAAGCGAGAAAAGCGCGCAAAAAAATGCCGCGGTCCCGTATCAAAGGACCACGGCATTTCCGGGACCCGGTGATCAACCGGATCACCGCTCATTACTTCAACCCATCAACGTGCCCGGGAAATGCGAACCTCGGCGCCGCGACGCTTTACTTCCAGGCCTTCGGACGGCAGGATCTTGAGCCCTTCCAGGCCCTTGGCGTAGCTCGATCCCTGCATCTGCATGACACGGATCTTGTTGCGCATGACCACCGGGTTGTGGACCGGCATGCCGAACAGCCAGACCTCATCCAGAATCCGGGCGGAGTTGAATTCGCCGGTGTGATGCGCCGTCGGGCCCAGGCACAGCATGTGGCCTTCACGACCGAACACGGGCAGGCGGTCGGTATCGCACTCGAAGGTCCAGGTCGTGCCGCCTTCGTAGCGCCAGCCGGTATTCAGGTCCCACCACGCATCGCCCTTGGGCAGATACACACGCATTGCCTTGCCAGGCTGCACGGCCGGCACGACCAGCAGCGCCGGGCCAAGCAGGTATTGCAGCTCGTGGTAGTGCGCTTCGGTGTCGTCCGGGAAGGCCAGCGCCATCGACCGCTGCACCGGCAAGCCGGTGCGCGCCGCGTCTTCGATCGCGCCAAGCACGTAGGGGATCAGGCGATAGCGGAACTGCATCCAGGTCTGGGCCTGTTGCAGGACGTCGTCGCCAAAGGCCCAGGGCAACAGGCCCGGCGTGCCATGGAAGCGGAAGTGCGAGCTGAACACGCCCGCCGCCAGCCAGCGCAGGTACAGCTCGGGCGTCATGGTGTCGATCGGGTGTTCCTGCGAGCCGATGTCGTGCGCATGGGACGGCAAGCCGCTCATGCCCACGGTCAGGGCCGCGCGAATCGATTCGGCCAGGCCTTCCCAGGTGTTCGGCACGTCGGTCGAGGCTTGCAGCGGCACGCGCTGGCCGGTCGGGAAGACGTCATGGCTCCAGACCACGCCTTCGGCCGGCGTCTTGTTCCAGGACGCCGCCTCGAACAGACATCGTTTGGCCAGCATGGGGTACACGGTGCGCAGGCGCGCGCCGGTATCGCCGTTGCGGGCGGTGACGTCGTCGGGAATGTCGATTTCGACATCGCACGCAATCGCGTCCACGCCTTCATCCAGGATGGCGCGGTGCTTGTCGCGCCAGAAGGTCCAGACATCCTTGTGCGTCAGGTCCAGCAGCCCGAATTCAAGGCCGTGGGTAGCCGGCACGCCGGCGAACACCTGTGCGTTGCCGTTGTCGTTGGTCAGCAGCCAGCCCTTGTCTTCCAGTTCGGCAAACATGGGGCTTTGCGTGGCGACACCCGGGAATCCGTGCGCGCACACGCGGGCGTCGACCGCCTTGAACGCAGCCAGTGCCTGGCGGGGGTCGGGAAAGCGGGAAGCATCCCATTCGAAGGCGAGCTTGGCCTTGATTTCCCAACCGGCCGGCGTATCGAGCGACACGGCGTCAAAGCCGATGCCCCGCGCGCGCATTTGCGCAGCGACCTCGGCCACGTCGGCAGGGCTTGCGCCCTTGGCCTGGTGCAGCCAGGTGCCCATGCTCCACAGCGTAGGCTGGCCGGCGCGGCCCGTGATCTGCGTGTACTGGTTGAGGATTTCAACCGGTTCGCCCACGAACAGGAACAGGTCCAGCTGACCGTCTTCGATTGCCAGGACGTAGTTGTCGGGGCTCAGCTCGTCGGTGCCCAGGTGATGCACGACACGTTCGACGGTGTTGACATAGACCCCCCAGCCGCGGGGACTCCAGCACAGCGGCAACGCGCGCGCGACAGGATCGTCGGTGACCACGGTCTCACAGCGGCGGTCGAGCGCGACGGTGCTTTCGCCCAAGCCGTACAGGGCTTCATGCGGGTCCAGCGTGAAGGCCAGGGCAAACGCGCCAGGACGATCGCCGTCGGCCGCCTGCATGCCCAGCGTGGTCAGCGCCGGATCGGGCGACGACACCAGCACCGGCACGTCTTTGCGATAGAGCGTGAAGCGCAGCGGCTGCGTCGCGATTTCGAGCGCGTGCTCGCCCTGCAGGATCTTGAATCCGGGGCGGCCATCGACCGTGACTTCTTCAAGCGTGCCTTCGCCGATGGCCTCGGCACGGGCCAGGAGGTCATGCAGCGCGGCCGCGCGCGTGGCCATGCCCGTACCCGGTTGACCCGTGGCCGCCGGCCCGCCGATGCACACGCGGAACACGCCCGGCGCATGCGCTTCGATCAGAAGCGCCTGCCCCCCATCGGTGGTAAACGAAAAGGCGACCGGGTTGGACGTTTGAAGAGAAAGGGATTCCAGACGCTGGTAGCGGGAGGAGTCGAATTGAAGTGGCACAGGTTCCCTCGATCGCTTTCGGCAGCTTGGCTCACGAGCACCCGCGCGCAGTCCAATCGAGGCCCGGATCGATCCGGACAGGACGCACGCCGACATTCATTTTTGCCAAAACCTCTATTTTGACGGATTCGGAGTGTCAAATAAACCTCTAGCGACACCCTGCGCCCCGCCCACGCGTCCCGCCATACTATGCGCCACGGCAAAAAACGCCGCAATCGCACCATTTGCGCGAGATCCAGCCGCTATTTTCCCATGATTCAGAGGGATTTCAGCGCCAGCCGATCAAATGAAGCAAATCCCGCTCCAGCATGAGCGGTTCGCCGTCGAGCGCGGCAGCGATCACGTCCCCTGCCAAGGCCGACCAGGTCAGGCCGCGCGAGGCATAGCCCGTCGCCAGCCAGACGCCCGGTGCAGCAGGCCATTCGCCTACTACGGGCAGGCGTCCAGGCAGCACGGCACGCCATCCCGCCCACCCTCCCAGCCCGTCCAGGTCACGCGTGACGGGGCCAATCGAAGGCAGCAAATGGGTGGCCCGAACCAGGTTGGCGTCGGTGCCTTCCAGGGTGGCCCGGGCGGTCGTCACGTCATAGACATACGTACTGCCTGTTACACATTGGTCGGCCACCGGAGGCAGAACGTAGCCTTCACCGGCCACGATGCAGCGCGGTGGCGGGCCCCAACCGCCTTTTTCGGCCGGCAAGGTGGTGATTTGACCGGCAACCGCGAGCTGGTCGTAGAAGCGGGCGGGGGGTGGCGAGCCGGGCGTGTCCACGTGGGCCGGCGACGAATGGCGTAACAGAGCCGGGGCGCCAGTGCTGTTGGCGACGATAACGACTTCGGCCGTCGCGAGAATGGCGCCATGGCTGTCCAGCGCCTGCCAACAGCTGGCCGGGGCGGACGAGGCGGCGTCGCTGCTTAGCGCGTCCCAAGGACTGGCACCAGCGGCCAAGGCGTCATGGCTTGATCTGATGTCCATTCGACGCAAGCGATCGACGCGCCCGGTGACGCGGGTGATGCCAGGATGCGCGAGAAGTCGTTCGCACAAGGCCTGCGGCCGCACGCGCAGACCGTCGGGAAAGTACAGACCGCCCCGGGGCACGGGCGTACCAGCGATTGCCGAGGCCTCGTCCGCGTCGACCGCGCGGACCCAGTCTGCCGGAAAGCCCAGGGCGTCCACCGTGGCCTGCAGGTCGGCTTCCTTGCCGGCGGACTTGGCCAGTTGCAGGGTGCCGGTGCGGGCGACGATATCGCCGTCCATCCAGGGTGCCCAGCGGGCCAAGGCACGCAGGGCGCCGGCCCGCGTCAGCCGGGCGCGGGCGTTGTCGTCGCGGGCGACGAGCGGCGTCAGCGCGGCGGCCAGATGGCCGACATTGGGGACTTCGTCGACCGTCGCCCCGCCGCGCGCCTCCGCCTCCGGCGCCACCACCGTCACCCGCCATCCCCGCAAGGCCAGCGCATGCGCCACATTCGCGCCAGCAATCCCGGCGCCCACCACCACCGCATGCCGTTCTGTGAACACCGGCGGTGGCGTCGATGCATGCCGGGGGACATACCGCGGCGCATAGGTCGCCACCGTCATCACACGCTTGTAGCCAAAGCCGGGATGCTTGCGCACGTCAAACCCCGCCTCGGCCAACGCCCGGCGCACATCGCCGGCACTGGACCACGTGGCCGCGGTCGCGCCGGGCGCCGCCAGCCGCGCCAGGGCCTTCATCAACGGCGGCGACCACATCTCGGGATTGCGGGCGGGCGAAAACCCATCCAGGAAGAAAGCATCGACGTGGGCCGTCAGTTGCGGCACGACATCCAGCGCGTAACCGAAAGCCAGGGTCAGTGTCAGCGCCCCGCCTTCCAGGTCGATCCGGTGCAGCCCCGGCAGCAGCGGCGGCCATTGCGCGATCAGCGTCTCGGCCAGGTCACGCAGGTCGCCTTCCAACTTTCCGGCGAGCAAGGCCGTCATGTGCTCGCGCGAAAACGGGTGCGCCTCGACCGACACCACGTGCAGCCGCGCCGGACGGTCCGGATCGGCCCGCCAGGCCTGCCACAGCGCCAGGAAGTTGAAGCCCAGGCCAAAGCCGGTTTCGCAGACGGTAAAACGCGCGCGGCCGCGCCAGCGTTCGGGCAGGCCGTTGCCTTGCAGGAAGACGTAGTCGGCCTGGGCGATCGGGCCCTGCACGGCGTGATAGACGTCGCGGTACCGTTCGCTGAACGGTACGCCGGCGGACGCGAAGGCGGGCTTGGAGTGAGTGAGGGGGGTGTACACGGGCGCCATGATACCGCCGCCACAGTCACAAAGCCTTCACACCCTGCCCCTTACGCCCTAGTCCGGCCGGACGTAAACTTGAACCATGAGCACACCTACCGCCCCCGCCAAGTCCCCTGCCCTGGATCTGTTTGCCGCGCTCGACGCCGCGGTCACCGCTGCCCATGCCGGCGCGGCGGTGCTCCAGGCCTACGCCCACAAGCGCGCCGAACTGGTGATCGACACCAAAGCACGCAACGACCTGGTGTCGCAGGCCGACCGCGAAGCCGAGGCCGCCATCATCGACGTGTTGAAGGCGCGCACGCCCCAGTTCGGCATCGTTGCCGAAGAAACCGGCGGCACGCCGTCGGGCGTGGCCAGCTGGTATATCGATCCCTTGGACGGCACGACCAACTTCATCCATTCGATCCCGCACTACGCAGTGTCGATCGCGCTGGTCGCCCAGCCGGGTTGCGCGGTGTGTCTCGGCACGCCCATGACCGAAAGCGGCCCGGTCGTCGCCGTGGTGTACGACCCGGTGCGTGAAGAGATGTTTACGGCCGTGCATGGCGTGGGCGCGTGGCTGAACAGCCACCGCATCCACGTGTCGCGCACGGCGTCGTTCAATGACGCGGTGCTGGGCACCGGCTTTCCGTACAGCGACATGTCGTTCAGCGAGCACTACATGCCCATGCTGAACGACGCCATCCACCAGACCCAGGGCGTGCGGCGCAACGGCGCGGCAGCACTCGACCTGGCGTGGGTGGCGTGTGGCCGTTTCGATGGATTCTGGGAATTGCGGCTCAAGCCGTGGGACGTGGCGGCCGGCACGCTGCTGGTGCGCGAAGCCGGCGGCCAGTGTTTCGACGCCATGGGCACGCATCCGTGGCCGATCGATGGGAATGTGGTGTCCGGCAACGACACGGTGGCGCCGGCCTTGATGGCGATGATCCAGCCGCACTTGCCCCGCTAGTCAGCAAGGCCGGTCATGACAAGGAGCCGGTCATGCCGGCTCCTGTCGATTACCGCACGATCATCAGACCGATACGGAATTGCGAGCCGCCCGCGCGGTTGTAGTCCAGCAGCGTTTCGCCGTACCCATTGAAGTACTGCAGGTGCAGGAAGCCGTTCAGGTTGCCCAGGTACTCGCCACGCAGCGGGTAAGCCACGTCGAACTGCAGCGAGCCGCGGCCATCGCCACGCCGGATCACGCTCGACACCATCGGACCATCATCCATCGCCCAGCGGATCTGGTAATCGGTATGGCCACGGTAGTCGGTGATGTCGCGATTGCCTTCGCGTGTCAGGAAGGTGCGCACCTTCGGCGCGATGCTCAGCGTGCTGCCGTTTTCCAGACGATAGCGCAGGGCCGGGCGCGCGTACAGCGTGTTGACCGCGCGGGACAACGTGCCTTCCTTGCCGTTCGATTCATGCTCGAAACCGCCGTCAAAGCCCATCGAGAAACGACGGTTTTCCGATTCCCAGATGCGGTCCGACAGCCAGAAGAAGCTGGGGCGGTAGCTGCTGTCGCGAAACGGCGCGGATTCTTCGCCCAGGTCCCAGATCGACGTTTGCGTGTAGCCAAAGTACAGGTTGTCCTTGAAGCCCGAGCTTTGGGCGCCCGTGGGCTGGAAAAAGCGGTATTTCAGGCTGATCTGGAACTTGGCGTTCAGGTCGCCGCGGCCGCCCAGGCTGAAATACACCGGTTCGTTCGACGACAGCGCGCTGCGGAAGCGGTCAAGCGTCGAACTTTCGAAGCTGGAGTTGGCGACCGCGTCGGTCGGGGCAGGGCCCACCGTGGCGTTGCCGGCCGCGCCGCCGCTGGTTGCCGACACGCCGCTCAGCACGCCGGAATCGGGCACCACGGCCACGGTCTTGCCATCCAGTGCCTGCTTGTCGGCGTCAATGATCGGACCCACTGCCGGGGTCGATGCGATCGTTCCACGTTCAGCCGTGGTGGCGTCGAGCGCCAGCAAGACCGGTTCGCCTTCGATGTTGACGGCTTGCAGACCCTTGACCTGCTGCGGCACGGTCGCGGTCCAGGTGACGCGCGAAAAACGGCCCGCGGGCAATTCGATGGTCGCGACTTCACGCTCCAGACGCGCCCGGGACCGGACGACGCCGCCTTCGGGGTTGCGCCATTGCAGCACCAGTTCACGGGGCGCCACGTAGCTCAGGGTGCCGTTGCCCTCGTTGAACAGCATGGCTTCGACCTTGACGGTTTCGCCAGGGCCGGCCTGCAGACGATCCAGGCGGAAGGTAACAGCCGCGTCTGCCGCCAACGGGGCGCCCAGCGCCAGAGCCGCCACTGCCACGGCCGCAGCCATCGGCACTGTGCGACCGCTCGCGGCAAGCCGCTTGTTCAACCTGAAAGCCCTGCGCACCATGATGTCCTCGATTCTGCTCAAACTGCTGCTCAAACAATAGGCGCTCCTCTTGGGAGCGCCAGCTATTCTAGTGCCGAAAGAAAAACCTGCCCGCGCTTACTATTTTCAAGACGTTTTTTTGTCTGAATCACGCAATTCCCGGCGCAGGATTTTCCCGACGTTGGTTTTCGGCAGTTCGTTGCGGAATTCCACTTTGCGGGGCCGCTTGTAGCCGGTCAGCTGTTCCTTGCAGAAGGCCAGCAGGTCGGCTTCGGTCAGCGCCGGGTCCTTGCGGACCACGAATATCTTCACTACTTCGCCGGAATGCTCGTCCGACACGCCCACTGCGGCGCATTCGAGGACGCCCGGGTGCTGCATCACGACGGCTTCCACCTCGTTCGGATAGACGTTGAAGCCCGACACCAGAATCATGTCCTTCTTGCGGTCGACGATCCGCACATAGCCGCGTTCGTCCATGACGCCGATGTCACCGGTCTTGAAAAAGCCGTCAGGCGTCATGGCCTTGGCGGTCTCGTCGGGCATGTTCCAGTAGCCCGGCATGACCTGCGGGCCGCGCAGCGCGATTTCGCCCTGGCTGCCGATCGGCACGGGATGGCCGGCGTCGTCGAGCATCAACACCTCGGTGGACGGCATGGGCAGGCCGATCGTGCCGGTGTATTCGCGCACCGTGACCGGATTGCAGAAGGCCACCGGCGACGTTTCGGACAGGCCATACCCTTCGCAGATCGGCGTGCCGGTTGCCTTCAGCCAGCGTTCGGCCACTGCCCGCTGCACGGCCATGCCGCCGCCCACGCTGACCCGCAGCGCCGAAAAGTCGAGGCTGGCAAAGTCCGGGTGGTTGGCCAAGGCGTTGAACAGCGTGTTGACGGCCGGGAACAGCGTGAAAGGCTGCTTGCGCAGTTCCTTGATCAGGCCGGGAATGTCGCGCGGATTCGGGATCATCAGGCACAGGCCGCCGGCACGCATGCCCAGCAGGCCGCACGCCGTCAGCCCGAAGATGTGATAAAGCGGCAACGCGCACACGAACACCTGCTGCGACCCCTTGGTGCCCGGCGCGTTGCGGATCTCGTCATTGAGCAGCCAGGCGTCGCATTGCAGGACGTTGGCGACCACGTTCCGGTGCAGCAGCGTCGCGCCCTTGGCCACGCCGGTCGTACCCCCCGTGTACTGCAGGAAGGCGACGTCGTCGGGCGTGATGGTGACGGGCTTGAGACGCAGCCGCGCGCCTTCGGACAATGCGCGCTTGAACGACACATTGTTGTCGATCTGCCATGCCGGCACCAGCTTCTTGATGTGCCGGACGACCAGGTTGACGATCAGTCCCTTGAACGGCCCGAGCAAGTCGCCCATGGACGCGACCACGACGTGCTTGACGTGCGTGCGTGCAAGCACCTTCTGCAGCGTGGACGCAAAGTTTTCCAGGATGACGATGGCTTCGGCGCCACTGTCTTTGAGCTGGTGTTCGAGTTCGGGGGCGGTATAGAGCGGGTTGACGTTGACGACCGTATAGCCGGCGCGCAGCACGGCGGCAATGGCCACCGGGTACTGCAGGACATTGGGCATCATCAGCGCGACCCGCGCGCCACGCGCCAGGCCCCGCGACTGCAACCAGGCGCCCAGTTGCCGCGACAGCCGATCCACCTGCGCGTAGGTGAGCACCTTGTCCATGCAGACGAAGGCCTTGCGCTCGGCGAACCTGGTGAAGGACTCCTCCAGCAGATGCGCCAGCGAGGCGTATCGGGTCGGGTCGATCTCGGCGGGGACGCCGGGGGGATATTGCGCGAGCCAGGGTTTATCCATGAAGAGGACTCCTCCGCTTATCGTTGTTGTCGGACCATCGGCACTGCGACACCGCGTGGGCGCTGCTCATCGGATCGATGATAGCCCAGGGCGTTTCCCGGCACAGTGGGGGGCGACCTACCCCCCCGCCGCCAGGGCCGTCAAGGCGCGCCGCCGCTCGGCCGCCGGCAGGTCGGCCAGCGCCCTGACCTCGGCAAAGAACGGCGCCAGGTTGCCTTGCTGGCACGATGCGCAGCGCGCGTACAGCGCCCGGAACGCCGGCACCCACTGGTGGTAGGTAGCCACCGATGCAAAACGCGCGTTGTTGATCTCGCCCGCGAACCAGCCGTCGTACCCCGCAAACCCCTGCCACGCATCCCGCTTGAGCGCGTCGTAACGCACGCGCAGGTCGGCCAGGATGGCGGCCTTGGCGGCCCGGCGCTCGGCGATCTGGGTGTCCGACAGGTCCACCGGATACGGCCTTGTCGGCGCCTTGGCCCGCCTGGCTTCAGGGCTGTCTTCACCGTAAGCCTTTTCCAGTTCGCGGCGGGTGTCCAGCAGCAAGGCAATGAACTGGCGCTTGCGCTCGGCAAACACCGTGTATTGATCACGGATCGGTGCGTTCTCCGGAAGCTGCAACCAGCGTTCGACGCCGATTTCTTCCACCGTGGTGGCAAACGACTCGTTGAACATGGTGTCGTTGCGCGCGTAGACCGTCTGGTGCGCCAGCTCGTGAAAGATCAGCCGGGCGACTTCCCCCGGCGGATAGCGGATGAAGGTATTGACGAGCGGATCGTCATACCAGCCCAGGGTCGAGTAGGCCGGTACCCCTCCCACGGTCACTTCCCAGCCGTCGGCTTTCAGGTCCTGCGCCGTGGCGCGTGCATCGGTCTGGCTGTAGTAGCCGCGGTAGTCCAGGCAGCCGACCACGGGAAAGCAGGATGTTTTCATCCTTAGCGACAATTCTGGCGTGGCAAACACATTCCAGACGACGAAGGGCCGCTTGACGTCGGCGTAGCGGGTGTAGCTGTCGTTGTCGGGCAAGCCCAGCGACTGGCTGGCAAACCGGCGTGCCGATACGGCCTGTTCCAGCCGGCTGCGCAGGTCGGGCGGCGTGGCTGGATCCGCAAGCACCGCGTCCACCGGGCGGGCAGCCTGCAGCAGGCGGGAATGCCCGCCGACCGACTGGGCGTAATAGCCGACCTGGGCGCATCCGGCCAGTACGAGGGTGGCGGCGGCAGCGGTCAGCAGGCGGCGCACGCAAGCGGGCATCGGGCGGATCCTTGGAAGTCGAGAGCGCTTAGCGTAGCAGAGGCGCAGCGACCATCCGGCAACCCGCCGCAGCACGTGCTGGCTCTGGTGTAACGCCCCGCCCGCCCCGCTTTTGGCCGGGTCGCATTCCGCGGGCACATTGGCGATAATGGAGATTCGTGCACCGTGTGGACCGGTAAACCGGCCGTCAGGCTGGCACTGCCTTGCTGCCGCTGCACGCGCCTGGAGGCCCGCCATGAATCTGCTCGAACCCATCATCCAATTTCAGCAAGAACTGAAAGCCATCCGCCGCGACATCCACGCGCATCCTGAACTGTCGTTCGAAGAAGTCCGCACCGCCGACGTCGTTGCGCGGCAACTCGAAGCCTGGGGCATCCCTGTCGTCCGGGGCCTGGCCACCACGGGCGTGGTCGGCATCGTCAAGGGAAACCGAAGCGGTGACGGCGGCGCGATCGGCCTGCGCGCCGACATGGACGCCCTGCCGATGCAGGAACGCAATACCTTCGACCACGCCAGCCGGCACGAAGGCAGAATGCACGCCTGCGGCCACGACGGCCACACCGCCATGCTGCTGGGCGCGGCCCGCCACCTGGCGGCGCATCGTGACTTTGCGGGCACGGTCTACCTGATCTTCCAGCCGGCCGAAGAAGGCGGCGGTGGCGCGCGCGCCATGATGGACGACGGCCTGTTCACCCGGTTTCCGATGGAGGCGGTGTTCGGCATGCACAACTGGCCCGGCATTCCGGTCGGTCAGTTCGCCGTCACGCCCGGCCCGATGATGGCGTCCAGCAATGAATTCGAGATCACCGTGAACGGCAAGGGGGCGCACGCCGCACTGCCGCACCTGGGCGTCGATCCGATCATGGTGGCCGTGCAGATCGCGCAGTCGCTGCAGACCATCATGACCCGCAACAAGAAGCCGATCGACGCCGCCGTGATCAGCATCACGCAGATCCACTCGGGCAGCGCGACCAACATCGTGCCGAACGATGCGGTGCTGCGCGGAACGGTGCGGACCTTCTCGACCGAGGTGCTGGACATGATCGAATCGCGCATGCGGGCGATCGCCACGCACACCGCCGAGGCCTTTGGCGCAACGGTGGACATGGTGTTCGATCGCAACTATCCGGCGCTGATCAACCATCCGAAAGAGACGGCGTTTGCGGCCAATGTGTTGGCGGCATTGGTGGGGCCCGACAAGGTAAACGCCGAGTGCGAACCGACCATGGGCGCCGAAGACTTCGCCTTCATGCTGCAGGAAAAGCCCGGCTGCTACGTATTCATCGGCAACGGCGAAGGCGACCATCGCGAAGCCGGCCACGGGCTGGGGCCATGCACCCTGCACAACGGCAGCTATGACTTCAATGATGACCTGCTGCCGCTGGGGGCCACGTACTGGGTGAACCTGGTCCACCAGTGGTTCGGGACGCAGGCGGGCACGGTGGCTGCAACCGCTGACACCGCCGAGACGGCCGAAGCCGGCCGCTAGGCTATCGGCCCGGGACCGCGGCGCAAGGCTGCGGTCCCAACCCCGACTCACGTCAGCAGAATCACCCGATAGTCATTCACGTTCGTCAGCGTCGGACCGGTCATGACCAGGGTCCCGAGCGCATCGAAGTATCCCCACGCATCATTCGTATCCAGCCAGGACTGCGGCGTGATGCCGCGTGCCGCCGCGTCGGCCAGGTGAGTACTGTCGAACCAGGCGCCGGCATTGTCTTCGCTGCCGTCGATGCCGTCGGTGTCCGCCGCCAGCGCCGCCATACCGGGCTGGTCGCCCAGTTCGGCCGCCAGCGACAGCAGGAATTCCGTGCAGCGGCCGCCGCGCCCGCCGCCCTTCACGGTCACGGTGCACTCGCCACCCGAAATCAGGGCCACCGGGGCCGTGAACGGCTGCTGGAAGCGCACGATCTGCCGGACCAGGGCGGCATAGACCTTGGCGACCTCGCGCGCTTCGCCGGTGACGGTATCGCCCAGCACCACCGTGCGGATGCCGGCCCGCTCGAATACGGCGGCGCCGGCCTGCAGGCTTTGCTGCGCCGTGGCGATCATGCGGTTGTCGACCCGCTGGAACAGAGGGTCATCGGCCTTGGGGGTTTCGGCATGCTCGCCCGCCGCGCCGGCCTGCAACCAGGCAGCCACGGATTCAGGCGTGTCCACCTCATGACGCGCCAGGATCGCCAGGGCATCGGCATACGTGCTGGGGTCGGCCACGGTCGGACCGGACGCGATGGCCGACGGATCGTCGCCCGCCACATCGGAAATGATCAGGCCCAGCACCGGCGCGCGCGTGGCAGCGACCAGGCGGCCACCCTGCACCTGCGACAGATGCTTGCGCACCACGTTCATCGATTCGATCGGCGCGCCGCTGCGCAGCAGGGCCTGCGTGACGGCTTTCAGGTCGTCCATCGACACGCCCGGCACGGGCAAGGACAGCAGGCTGGACCCGCCGCCCGACACCAGGGCGATCAGCAGATCATCGGGCCCCAGGTCGCGCGCCAGCGCCAGAATTTCGCGCGAGGCATCTTGACCGGCCGCATCAGGCACGGGGTGCGCCGCTTCCAGGCAACGGATGCGCGACAGCGGCAAGCCGTGCCGATAACGCGTCACGACCACGCCCGATAGCGGCGCGTCGGCAGGCCAGGCGTTTTCCACGGCGCGCGCCATGCTGGCGGCGGCTTTTCCGGCGCCGACCACCACCGTCCGGCCCTTGGGGGGCGGCGGCAGATGCGCGGCAATGACACACAGGGGATCGGCGGCGGCCACAGCGGCCTGGAACGATTCGAGCAGGAGCGTTTGCATGGCGAAATGACGTCTTGGTGTTGTAAACGCCAGCGTTAGCGCCGTTTTCTAGTCATCTGTCGGCTAACATGGCGGGTTGGAGGAGGCACCGGCATGCGGCATTTTGACACACTGAACGAACTGATCGACCACGTCGGAACCGAAGTCGCCGTCAGCGACTGGCTCGTGATCGACCATTCGCGGATCGACCGGTTTGCCGACGCCACCGGCGACCACGCCTGGATCCATGTGGACCCCGCCCGCGCGGCCACCGGGCCCTTTGGCGCGCCGGTCGCGCACGGCTTCCTGACGCTCTCGCTCATCCCGCTGTTCGCTGCCAGCGCCCTGCACATTGCCGACGTCGTGACCGGCGTCAACTACGGTCTCAACCGCGTGCGCTTCGTTGCGCCCGTGCCGGTCAACAGCCGCCTGCGCGCCAGGTTCACCCTGACATCCATCGAGATGTTGCCCGAGACCGCCGCCCAGCGCGGCGCCCAGGCGGTGTGGGCGATCACCATCGACATCGACGGTGCGGGCAAGCCGGCCTGTCTGGCCGAGTTCATTGCCCGATATGGCGTGTGATCCGGCGCGCATCCAGGCCGCGCGGATCGCACCCGGCCCGTTCCCTTCATGAACCCGACCGTTATGCCACATGACGGCGCCCGGCCCCGCGCCGCGCCCGTCGAGTGAATGTTCCATCGCCAGTCACCTGCTGGCATTCACTGAGTCGTACCTTGCCATGATGTTCCCGCACTTGCGCCGCCACGCTGCAGCCGGCGCCTTCGCCACCCTTGCCGCTTCGACGGTGTTGACCGGACCGGCCCTTGCGTCGCCCCCGGACGCGGCTCCCCTTCCCCGCGCCATCGCCGATATTCCCGCGGGCGCGGTCCTGCACCTGCGCATCGACGACTTGCGCCCGACCCAGCCTGCCGTCGGCTATGACCAGATCTACGCGACGCTGGAGCGCTATCGGCGCAGCCCCCAGGACAAGTTCGACGACTACTGCTTCGTGAACGGCCAGCGCGGCGTCAGGTCCTTTGATGCGGCCTCGTCACGCATTGACGATCCGTCCAGCTTCACCTGCAAGCAGGACGCGCCAGATGCCGCTTCGCCGCATGCGGCAACGCTGTACGGGGTCGTGATCGGCCCGGGTGGAACCTTCTATCTCCAGTCCGGCCACCATACGGCAGTCGCGCTTACGTCGCTGCCTGACGGCGGCAGCCATGTGCGCCTGACGGTACGTGTGGTGGACAACTTCAGCCAGATGATTCCGGGGGGCGGGTTCTGGACGCGGATGGCGGCCGAGCGGCGCGTCTGGCTGCGCAACGCCCAGGGCCAGATGATCGCGCCCGAGGCGCTGCCGCAGACCTTCCGGCTGGTCGACCTGCGCGACGACCCCTACCGCAGCCTGGTGTTCTTTACGCGCGGCATCGGGTACGTGCGCCCGCCCGGCGAAACGCCCCACGTCGAGATGGCGTGGGCCTATTGGCTGCGCAAACGCCGCGAGCCCGATCTGTCGGCCTACCGGCTGGATGACGTCGCGTCGTACCGCGATGCGGTCATTGCCGCCGCGCGCAAGATGGTGGCCTTGCGCGACAACGACATCCTGGTGGACCGCATGACGGCCTTGTCACTGGGCAAGCTGCCCAGCTTCGACGCAAAGGACGCGCTGCGCAAGGTGGCGCGCGAAGGCAGCGCCACGCAGCCGCCCGGCCCGCTGGTCGACGCCGTCATGTACAAGCAGCGGTTCGTCGAGCCCTAAGCAGGTCAACCGGGCGAGCGCGCGGCCGCGACGCCATGCAGGCGCCGCGGCTCGCCCCTTTGGCTCAGCCCGCCACGATCGCGGCGATGGCGTCGCCCACTTCCGTCGTCTTGGCCGTGCCCTTCATGTCGCCGGTGCGCGGGCCTTCGGCCAGCACTTTTTCGATGGCGGCCAGGATCACGTCGTGCGCGTCGCGGTAGCCCAGGAATTCCAGCATCAGCGCGCCTGACCAGATCTGCGCGATCGGGTTGGCGATCCCCTTGCCGGCAATGTCCGGCGCCGAGCCGTGCACGGGTTCGAACAGCGACGGGAAGTTGCGATCGGGGTTCAGGTTGGCCGACGGCGCAATGCCGATCGTGCCCGTGCATGCGGGGCCCAGGTCGGACAGGATGTCGCCGAACAGGTTGGACGCCACCACCACGTCGAACCAGTCCGGGTGCTGCACGAAGTGCGCGGTCAGGATGTCGATGTGGAACTTGTCGACCTTGACGTCGCCATAGTTGGCCGACATGGCTTCGACGCGCTCGTCCCAGTAGGGCATTGTGATCGCGATGCCGTTCGACTTGGTAGCCGAGGTCAGATGCTTCTTGGGGCGGGATGCAGCCAGTTCGAATGCGAACTTGAGCACGCGGTCGACACCCGTGCGTGTCATGACCGTTTCCTGGATCACTATTTCGCGGTCGGTGCCTTCGAACATGCGGCCGCCCACGCTGGAGTATTCGCCTTCGGTGTTTTCGCGCACCACGTAGAAGTCGATGTCACCGGGCTGGCGGTTGGCCAGCGGCGACGGCACGCCGGGCATCAGGCGCACCGGGCGCAGGTTCACATACTGGTCGAATTCGCGGCGGAACTTGAGCAGCGAACCCCACAGCGAAATATGGTCGGGCACCGTGGCAGGCCAGCCCACCGCGCCAAAAAAGATCGCGTCGTGGCCGCCGATCTGCGTTTTCCAGTCGTCCGGCATCATCGCGCCGTGCTTGGCGTAATAGTCGCAAGAGGCAAAGTCGAATTCGTCGAAGCTCAGGTCGATGTTGAAGCGCTGCGCGGCGGCCTTCAGCACCTTGATGCCTTCGGGCATCACTTCGGTGCCGATGCCATCGCCGGGGATCACTGCGATACGGTGGGTCATGAAAAAGTCTCCTGGGAAGCGGGTTCGTGTTTGCGTTCGGTTTGGATCGGTTCAGTTCTGGAAGAAAGCCTGAACCTCGGGCAGCAGCAGGTCGGGCGCTTCTTCGGCGAGGTAATGGCCGCAGTCGACGGCGTGGCCGTCCACGTCGGTGGCAACGGCGCGCCACAGGCCCAGCACGTCGAAGTGCCGCGCCACGACGCCCTTGGCGCCCCACAGCACCCGCAGCGGGCACTGCACCTTTTCGCCCGCCGCCCGGCCTTCGCGATCGTGATCCAGATCGATGCCGGCGGACGCGCGGTAGTCCTCGCAAATCGCATAGGCCCAGCCGGTCTTGCGGGCGCAGCGTTCGTACTCGGCCAGGGCTTCATCGGTAAACGGCGCCAGGCCCGCGTGCCGGCCTCCCATGATGGACCGGATGTAGAACACCGGGTCGGCTTCGACCATGCGGTCGGGCAAGGGCGCGGGCTGGATCAGGAAGAACCAGTGGAAATAGGCCTGCGCAAAGCCCCGTGTCGTCTGCTCGTACATGTCGAGCGTAGGCGCGATATCGAGCAGCATCATCCGGTCGACACGCGCGGCATGATCCAGCGCCAGCCGGTGCGCTACGCGGGCGCCACGGTCATGCGCCAGCACCTGGAAACGGTCGTGGCCCAGATGCGTCATCAAGGCCGCCAGGTCCTGCGCCATGACGCGCTTGCTGTAGCCATGATGGTCGTCGCCACCCTGCGGCTTTTCGCTGTCGCCGTAGCCGCGCAGGTCAGCCGCGATGCAGGTAAAGCGCGCCGTCAACGCGGGCCACAGCTTGTGCCACATCACGTGCGTCTGGGGATGGCCGTGCAGCAGGAGCAGCACCGGCCCGGTGCCGGCCTGGCGGAAAGCCATGTCGACGCCGTTGACGGCCACATGCTGGACGGGCAGGTCAAAAAGCGAATCGAAAGCAGCGGTGGCGGTCATGTAGAGCCCTGAAGAATGGGGGACGGCATGGCACACATTCTGGCACGGGCATAATGTGCGTGCCAGAAAACCATTCTTTCCTGGCATTCACAAATGCCGGCTTGGCCACCCCAGGAACCATGACGATGGCGAACGAATCCGACCTTGGGTTTTTTACCCTGCTGGCCCGGCAAGGCAGCCTGACCGCCACGGCGCGCGAACTGGGGGTGACGCCGGGCGCGGTCAGCAAACGGCTGCAGCACCTGGAGCGGCGCCTGGGCGTGCGGCTGGTGCAGCGCACCACACGCAGCATGAGCCTGACGCAGGAAGGCGAAACCTACCTGGGCCATGCGCAGCGGATCCTGGCCGACATCGATGCGGCCGAAGCGTCGATCGCCACGGCACATCATCAGCCGCGGGGACTGCTGCGGGTCAACGCCACCTTCGGGTTCGGGCGCGCGCATCTGGTCCCGGCCATGACGGCATTTGCCCGGCAGTACCCCGACGTGCAACTGCAACTGCAGCTGACCGACGAACCGCTCGACCTGGCCGATCAGGCCTTCGACCTGGGCATCCGGGTCGCCCCCCTGGCGGACACCATCCTGGTCGCCCGGCGCATTGCCCCGAACCGCAAGTTGCTGCTGGCATCGCCCGAGTACCTGGCCGCGCACGGCACGCCCGACAAACCTGCCGACCTGGCCCTGCATCAATGCCTGGTGATCCGCGAAAACCACGATGCCTACGCCTTGTGGCGGCTGGGGTCGGGGCGGCTGGCGCGCACCGTGCGGGTCCAGGGCGCCCTGTCATCGAACGATGGCGAAGCCGTCCGGCAGTGGGCGCTGGCCGGCCTGGGCATCATCCTGCGATCGGAATGGGACGTGGCCGTCGACGTCAAGGCGGGGCGGCTGGTGGAAGTGCTGCCTGCGTGGAAGCCCGCGCCGGCAGACATTTTTGCGGTGTACCCCGAGCGGGAACGGGTGCCGGCCAAGGTCAAGGCCTTCGTCGACTTTTTATGCGCAAGCCTGGGAGACGTCCCGCCGTGGCGGCGGTAGCCACGTCCCGACACCCAGGCGACGACAACGCGCCGCCGTTCACGCAGCGGCGATATGCCGCGCGGGGCGGCGGCAGCCGCCGCCACCCGTGCGTTCCTAGTGCTGAAGGATCTTCGACAGGAACTGCTTGGCGCGGTCCGACCGTTCTTCGGTCGGGCTGAAGAAGGCCTCTTTCGAGCAGTCTTCCACGATCTTGCCGGCATCCATGAAGATGACGCGGTGCGCCACTTTCCGGGCAAAGCCCATCTCGTGCGTCACCACCATCATGGTCATGCCTTCCTTGGCCAGGTCGACCATCACGTCCAGCACTTCATTGACCATTTCCGGGTCGAGCGCCGAGGTCGGCTCGTCGAACAGCATGGCGATCGGATCCATCGACAGCGCGCGCGCAATCGCCACACGCTGCTGCTGGCCGCCCGACAGCTGGCCCGGAAACTTGTCTTTATGGGCCTGCAGGCCCACGCGGTCCAGCAGCTTCAGGGCACGCACGCGCGCTTCTTCCTTGCCGCGCTTGAGCACCTTGACCTGCGCCAGCGTCAGGTTTTCCGTGACCGTCAGGTGCGGAAACAACTCGAAGTGCTGGAACACCATGCCGACGCGCGAGCGCAGCTTGGGCAGGTCGGTCTTGGGATTGGCCACCGAAATGCCGTCGACCACGATGTCGCCTTTCTGGATCGGTTCAAGCGCGTTGACCGTCTTGATGAGGGTCGACTTGCCCGAGCCCGACGGCCCGCACACCACCACGACTTCCCCCTTGGCGATGGAGGTGCTGCAGTCGGTCAGAACCTGGAAGGAACCGTACCACTTGCTGACGTTCTTGATCTCGATCATGTCCGAGACTCCGTAAAGAAATGGGTAGGCAATGAGAGGGTCAGCGGATGATCGCGACGCGTTGCTGCAGGTGCTTCACGAGTTTCGAGGCGCCAAAGCAGATGATGAAATAGACCAGTGCGGCAAAGACATACATCTCGACCAGCCGGCCGTCACGCTGCGCCACCTTCGATGCCGCGCCCAGGAAGTCGGTGATCGACAGCACGTACACCAGCGAGGTGTCCTGGAACAGCACGATGGTTTGCGTCAGCAGGATCGGGATCATGTTGCGGAAGGCCTGAGGCAGGATCACGGTCGCCATGACCTGCCAGTAGTTCAGGCCCAGCGCATACCCCGCCCACGCCTGCCCCCGCGAGATCGACTGGATCCCGGCGCGCATGATTTCGCAGAAGAAGGCCGCCTCGAACATCGTGAAGGTGATCACCGAGGACCAGTAGGCGCCGACCTGGATGGGCGTGCTGGAACCGATGATCCACGCGCCGATGTACGGCACCAGGAAGTAGAACCAGAAGATCACCAGCAGCAGGGGCAGCGAGCGCATCAGGTTCACGTAGGTGCCCGCCACGCCCGACAGCACCTTGATGGGCGACAGCCGCATCATGGCCAGCAGGGTGCCGAAGATCACACCAAAGAAAGTTGCCGTGACCGTCAGGGTCAGCGTGAAGACCATGCCCTCCTTGAACAGGTAAGGGGCGGTCCGCCAGATCGTATCGAAGTCGAAATTTTCAAACATGGCTCGCTCCGATCAATGGCCGCCGGCATTTTGCCGGGGCCCGCTGAAACCTGGGATCGAGACGCGCTGCTCGAGCCATCGCATGCCGAACACCACGCACAGGCTGATGCACAGATACAGGATGGTCGCGGCCGTGAAGGCCTCGAACACCTGGAAGCTGAATTCCTGCATGGACCGCGCGCGACCCGTGATTTCAAGCAGCCCGATCGTCAATGCCACCGACGAGTTCTTGATGATGTTCATGAATTCGGAGGTCATGGGCGGCAGCACCACGCGATAGGCGATCGGCAGCAGCACGTAGCGGTAGGCCTGGAAGCCGCGCATGCCCAGCGCGGTCGCCGCCATGCGCTGACCGCGCGGCAGGGACTGGATGCCGGCACGCACCTGCTCGGCCACCCGCGCGGACGTGAAGAAACCGAGACAGAGCACGGCGGGAATGAAGGAGCCCCACGGCGGCGGCACCTGCTTCATGGAGTCGCCCAGGGATTCGGGCAACGCTTCGGGAAGCACGAAGTACCAGAGAAACAGCTGCACCAGCAGGGGAATATTGCGGAACAGTTCAACGTAGGCATTGCCCAGGCGAACGGCCCATTTGGAATCGGTGGTGCGCATCACGCCGACCAGCGAGCCCAGCGTGAAGGCGATGATCCAGGCCAGCAACGCAGTGGACAGGGTCCACCACAGCCCTGAAATCATGGTGTCGAGATAGGTGCCCTGGCCGTCCGGGGAAAGCTCCCAGAAGATCTTCCAGTTCCAGTTGTAGTTCATGGCGTTTCCTGCGGGGTGGATTCGTCAATCGGGAGATGCCCGGCCGGCGCCCATAAACACAGAGGACCCGCAATGGGTCCTCTGTGAGCCAGGCGTCGTCGGGTGGATCCGGAACGCGTTGGAAATGGCTTTACATGTAGTCTTTGCCGTCGCCCGAATCGGTGGGCTTGGAAATGACCTTCTTCAGCTGTTCGCTCATGGGAACGTTCAGGTTCAGGTTACGCGGCGGAATGGGCTGGCTGAACCACTTGGTGTACATCTTGGCGAGTTCGCCCGATGCCATCAGATTGGTCACGGCCTTGTCGACCACCTTCTTGAAGGCCTCATCACCCTTGGGTTCGATGATGCCGTACGGTTCGACGGTGTAGGGCTTGCTGCTGATCGTGTAGGTCTTGGGCGCCTTGGAACCGGCGACCAGGCTGTACAGCAGGATGTCATCCATGAAGAAGGCGGCGGCGCGGCCGCTTTCGACCATCAGGAACGCTTCGGCATGGTCCTTGGCAGGAATGATGTTCATGCCCAGGTTTTCCTTGCCGTTCGTTTCCGTCAGCCACTTCAGGTTGCTGGTGCCGGCGGTCGACACGACCGTCTTGCCCTTGAAGTCAGGCAGGTCATTGAGCTTGGCGGAGGTCTTGGCGACGAAACGCGTGGCCGTCACGAACGTGGTCGGCGCGAACGACACTTGCTGCTGGCGTTCGGTGTTGTTGGTGGTGGAACCGCATTCCAGGTCCACGGTGCCATTGGCGATCAGCGGCAGGCGGGTGGCGGAGGTGACGGGTTGCAGCTTGACGTTGATCTTCGGCAGCTTGAGTTCGGTCTTCACGGCATCGGCAATCCTGTTGCAGATGTCCATGGAATAACCGATAGGTTTTTGCTGGTCGTCGAGATACGAGAAGGGAATGGACGAATCGCGGTGGCCAAGTGTGATGGTTCCCGTGTCCTTGATTTTCTTGAGGCGGCCAGTCAGTTCCTGCGCGTGGACGGAGCCGGCGGCCAAGGTCAGCGCAACGGAAAACAGCACGATGGACTTCTTCATGAATTCGCCTTCCTGTAGA
>NZ_BMXQ01000001.1:2702119-3633029 GCF_014651835.1 Pigmentiphaga litoralis
GAAAACAGCCACGGAATTGTTGCCGCTTCCGCTGCTGTTTTCGTGCGAAATTCGCCGTGTTGCGACACTTCGTCGAACCCGGATTCCCACCGGAAAAACCTCGTGCTATCGCAGGCTTGCGCCCGCCCTTAGTGCGCCCGGCCCGATGTCAGTGCGCGACTTCTTCAGGCGGAGGTGGCGGCACTTCGGACGAATCGTTGATTGGTGCAACCGGCACCACATCAGGGACGACCGGACGCACGTAGCGATAGGGTTTGGTCAGGACTTCCGGACGCAGCAACTGCGCCAGCGTGGCCTCGTCCATCAAGCCCAGTTCCAGCACGAGTTCCGACACCGAACGCCCCGACCGGATGGCTTCGCGGGCGACGCGGGTGGCCGCTTCGTACCCGATCACCGGGTTGAACGCGGTGGCCAGACCGGCCGACCGCTTGACTGCGTCGAGCAGTTTTTCGCGGTTGGCGGTGATGCCCGAGACGCAGTTGCGCGCCAAGGTGGTGCAGCCCGCCTCAAGGTGCGAGATGCTCTTGACCAGGCTCCACGCGATGATGGGTTCGAACGCGTTCAGCTGCAATTGACCGGCTTCGGACGCCATCGTCACCGTCATGTCGTTACCGATCACTTCGAATGCGATCTGGTTCACGACCTCGGGAATGATGGGATTGACCTTGCCCGGCATGATGGAACTGCCTGCCGCGCGTTCGGGCAGGTTGATTTCGTTCAGGCCCGACTGCGGACCCGAGGACAGCAGGCGCAGGTCGTTGCAGGTCTTGGACAGCTTGCACGCAATGCGTTTCAACACGCCGGACATCTGCACGAACGCGCCGGTATCTTGCGTGGCTTCGATCATGTTGGCGGCACGCACCAGGGGCAGGCCGGTGATTTCGGCCAGGTACTTGACGGCCAGCGGGCTGTAGTCGGGATCGGTGTTGATGCCGGTGCCGATCGCGGTGGCGCCCAGGTTGACTTCGACCATCAGCGCACGGGCTTCGCTCAGGCGCAGTTCGTCTTCGCCCAGCATGACCGCGTAGGTCAGGAATTCCTGGCCCAGCGTCATGGGCACGGCGTCCTGCAGCTGCGTGCGGCCCATCTTGAGCACGTCGTCGAATTCATGCGCCTTGGCTTCGAAGGCCTGGCGCAGTTCGGCCATGGCCGCCAGCAGGCGCTCGATGGCAAAGCAGGTGGCGATGCGCAGGGCGGTCGGGTAGACGTCGTTGGTGCTTTGCGATGCGTTCACGTCCTGGATCGGGTGCAGGACTTCGTAGCGGCCCTTTTCGTGGCCGAGCAGTTCCAGCGCGCGATTGGCGATCACTTCGTTTGCATTCATGTTGGTGGACGTGCCGGCGCCACCCTGGATCACGTCGACGACGAACTGGTCACCCAGCGCGCCGTTCATGATTTCTTCGCAGGCCTGCACGATCACGGCGGCGCGTTCGGGGGCGATCACCCCCAGGTCGCGATTGGCCCGCGCGGCAGCTTGTTTGACGCACGCCAGCGCGCGCAGCAGATCGGGCTGGGCGCCGATCGTGGTACCAGTAATCGGAAAGTTTTCCTTGGCCCGGAGCGTGTGGATGCCCCAGTAGGAGGCTGCGGGAATGTCGCGTTCGCCCAGAAGATCGTGCTCGATCCGGAAGGCGTCTATATGGCCTGCATTGCTCATTGCGGTTCCATCGGCTGCGGCCCGCGCACAGTGCGCCGGCGATGCACACACTATAGGGACCGCCCCCCGCGGCGCGCCAATGCTATTCCAACATGAGCCAATGCCGTTTGTGCATCGCAAGGCAAACGCCCCGCAGGCAGGCGCGGCGACTCATCCAAATGCGTCAGACGTCGCCGGCCTGTTGCGCACTCAGGTAGGCCCACAGGGCGTTGACCACCGGCTTGCCGCCCCCGCCCACCGGATGCTCGCGGTACAGCCGGATTTCCATGCTCTGGGTGTAGGCTTCTCCGGCGCAGACCAGGCGCTGCGCGGCCACGTCGTTGCGGACCGCGCTGTCGGGCAGGAAGGCCACACCATGGCCTGCCAGCACCATCACTTTCAAGGCTTCCGCCATGTCGGTTTCGTAGCGCTGTTCCAGCGCCGGGCGCGGCCTGGCTTCGGACAGAATCAGCTCGGCGATCCGCCCCAGATAGGCATTGGGCGTGTAGCCCAGGTAGGGCGTGGGCCGGTCGTTCTTGCCGTCCAGGGCGTATTCGGGGCGGCCGTCGGCGGTGCGGCGCGCGTAGGGGTAGACGCTCTCGGTGCCCAATACCAGCATGTCGTAGTGGCGCGGATCGAGCTGGACCGGCAGGCGCGGATTCCAGTACACCATGGCCAGGTCGCTGCCACCCTGCACCAGGCTCATGGCAGCGTCGTGCACGTTCAGCGCCTGTAGCCGCGTACTGAACGCGGGCGCCGCGCCACCGGCCTGGATGCGGCTCAGCCAGCTTGGAAAAAACGTGAGCGACAGCGTATGCGGCACCGCAAAATCAATGATCTCGCGCGACGCCGGACGCATGCCGCGCAGCATGGCGCGCGTTTCGTCCAGCCGCGCCAGCATGTCGATGGCTTCGGCGCGAAAGGTCTCACCGGCGGGGGTGAGCCGCGTCGGGTAGACGGCGCGGTCGACCAGATCGGTGCCGACCCAGGCTTCCAGCGCCTGGATGCGCCGGGAAAACGCCGGCTGCGTGATGTGGCGCAGTTCGGCTGCGCGCGAAAAGGACCGCGTGTCGGCGAGTGCGACGAAGTCTTCGAGCCACTTGGCTTCCATGCTGTTCCCTGGCGAGTTGGCGGATTGTAGGCGATAGCCGGGCGGCGCCGCGAGCGCGCAGCCACTACACTGAAGGCCCCTGCACGCACCCAAGACTCGCTATCGTGACCCACTCGACCACCGCTTCCGCCCTCCCCGCCGCCGACCGCCTGCCCGACGCCCAGCCCGTGCTGCGCATGGTGCCGATGCGTTCCGACGCCAACTTCCATGGCGACGTATTTGGCGGATGGATCATGGCGCAGGTGGACATTGCCGGATCGCTTCCGGCGGTCAGCCGCGCCAACGGCCGCGTCGCCACGGTGGCGGTCACGTCGTTCGTGTTCAAGCAGCCCGTGTTCGTGGGTGACCTGGTCAGCTTCTACGCCAAGGTGATTGCCACCGGCCGTACCTCGGTCACGGTCGCGGTCGAGGTCTATGCCGAGCGGATCCGGCTCGATTCCGAGGTCGTCAAGGTGACGGAAGCCACCCTGGTCTACGTGGCCACCGACGAGTCGCGCCAGCCGCGCCCCTTACCAGACGTTACGGCACCCAAGGTCCCCCCGCTGGACACCCTGGGGGAATAGTGGCAAATTGACCCCAAGGAAAAACCATTTTCCGGAGCCCGCCGGCACAGGCGGGCCATGACAACGACATCCCATCGCGGCCGGTGGTGATCTGCTTCCGGCCCAAGAAGGAGACACATCATGGAATTGGCCAACTCACGTTTCGTTCCGGCGTCGCAGCAGCGCACCTGGAACAAACTCATCGCTCCTGAAACCCTCAAGGTCTGCATCACCGGTTGCGAGACGCTGGAACGCGTCTCCGACAACGAGTATCTGGTCGGCCTGCGCGCCGACGTCGGGCCGGTCAGCGCCCGCTTCAAGGGCCGCCTCAAACTGACCGACATGAAGCCGCCGCACTCGTATCATCTGCATTTCGAAGGCGAAGGCGGTCCGGCGGGGTATGCCAAGGGCGATGCCGACGTGGTGCTCGAACCCGAAGGCGAAGGCACCCGCTTTGCGTACAAGGCGCATGCGGACCTGGGTGGACGGCTGGCCGAGCTGCGGCCCGACCAGGCCGAAAAAATCGCCCGCAAAATGACGGATAACTTCTTTTCGCTGTTCTCGGTATGCGCCGACAAGACGTTTGAGCGCGACGAGCAGGCGAAGGTGATGAAAGTGCCAGTCGAACCCGATCCGGTGGTCGCGGCGCACCGCTCCGAGATGCTGTCCAGGGTGTCCTGGCTGGTGGTGCCCGGCGTGATCATGGCGATCATTGCGTACCACACCTTCATACACTGACCGGCCGGCAAGCCCGGGACCCTCGCCCGCCTACGCGCGGGCGTTTTTCATCCGGATCTGGCTGGACAGCACCACTGTCGCGATGCAGAACAGCACGGCCATCACCATGCCGATCTTGACGCCGGTCAGCACCGACGTGCGTGCAATGATGATGCCGACGGCCGCCGTACCGATGGCACTGCCCAGCGTACGGGTGGTCTGGATCAGGGCCGACGCCACCCCTACATCGCGGCGATCGGCAATCATCTGCATGAACAGGGTCAGGTTCGGCACGATGAAGCCGAGTCCCAGACCGCTGATCGAAAAGGCCACCACCGCGAACCACGTGGCGCTGCCGCGCTCGAGCGTCATGATGCCGAAGCATCCGACCGCGAGCACGATGGCGCCGAGCATCATGAGCCGCTGCGGCTGCGACTGACGCGGGAAAAGGCGCCCGTTGATCACGCTGCCGATCGGGATGCAGGCCACCAGCGGTGCCAGGATCCCGCCCGCCTGCGACGGCGTCATGCCGACCTCGACCTGCAGCAGCAAGGGCCCGTAATACATCAGCGTGAACATGACCGCCCCCATCATCAGGCCGACCAGATTCAGCAGGCGCGACTCACGGGTCTTGAGCACCTGCAGCGGCAGCATGGGCGACGTCACCCGGGCTTCGTAGGGAATCAGCACGGCGATGGCAATCGCGCCAACCAGGGCGAGCGCGCCTGCCAGCAAAGGCCGCGACACTTCCCCGAACCCGAGCTCCAGCGCCGCCATGGGCGCACCAACCGCCACGGCGAGCAAGGCCCCGCCCAGCCAGTCGATGCGCGGGCGCGAGGTGTGCACAGGCGTCAATCGGGGGAAATAGACCCACAACAGGGCAAAGGCCACGATGGCCATCAACGGGGTCACGAAGAAGGCCGCGCGCCAGTTGATGGCCTCGGTAACGGCGCCGCCGATCAGCGGGCCGACGCCGCTGGCCACGGCAAAGGCGGTCGAGATCAATGCCTGCCATTTGACGCGCCGCAGCGCATCGGGGAACAGGTCGGCCGGGGCGGCGAATGCCGTGGCGATCATCATGCCGCCGCCCACCCCCTGCAGCGATCGCGCGGCGATCAGCTGCGGCATGGTCTGCGAGATGCCGCACAGAATGGACCCCAGCGCGACGATGCCGATCGATACAAGAATGAAGGTCTTGCGTCCGTAGAGGTCGCCCAGGCGCCCGAAGATCGGGATCATGATGACCGAGGACAGCAGATATCCGGTGCCGACCCATGCGTACAAGGCCATGCCGCCGAGTTCGGTGGCGACCTGGGGCAAGACGGTGCCGACGATGGTGGCGTCGAGCGCGACCAGGATCACGACGGCGCACACGCCCATGACGGCGAGCAGCAGTTCGCGGGGGTTTTCGATCGGGGCGGCGTGGGACGACGGCGCGGCAGTTGCGGCGCGGCCATCCGGGCCGGCAGGCGTGCCAGCCGGTGTAGGTCGTATGTCGGGCATGGAGGCTAGAGGATACTCCCGGCCGGAAAACTTCCCAAGCCGCTCTAACAAATCCTAGCGTTTATGACGGGTTGGTGAATGGGTGCGGCCGCGTGCGCTGCCATGCTTCGGCAGCTGCCTGCACTATCAGCCGCCGCGGGGCCTGCCCAAAAACGCCTTGAACGCGGCCCTGGCGTCGTCACTGTGAAGCAGGTCCGCAAACACGGTCGCCTCGTCCTGGATCTGACGCGCCACACCCGCCGCATCACCTTGCCTCATCAGGCGCTTGGTTTCGCGCACCGCGGTGGGCGGCAACCCCGCTAACCTTGCTGCCTGCGCACAGGCAAAGGCAAAGACTTCATCGGGCGGCAAGACGCGGGTCGCCAGGCCCATCGCCACGGCATCGGCCGCGCGGATCGGTTCCGACAGCAGCAGCGCTTCGGCCGCGCGCGCATGCCCGATACGCGCAGGCACCAGGCGGCTCGCCGCGAATTCCGGACACAGTCCGAGCTTCACGAAAGGCATCACCAGCAGCGCATCCTCGGCCAGATAGACCAGGTCGCAATGCAGCAGCATCGTCGTGCCGATGCCGACCGCCATGCCGTTGACGGATGCAACGACCGGCTTGCGGGCCGTGGACAGGGCCTGCATGAAATCGAACACGGGCGCATCGGGGCCGGGCGGATTGGCCAGGAAATCTTCCAGGTCATTCCCGGCCGTGAATGCCTGGCGATCGCCATGCAGCAGCAGCGCTGCAATGGCGTTGTCGGCGTCCGCATCCATCACGGCATGCGCCAGACGGGCGTACATGTCGCCCGTCAGTGCATTCTTTTTTTCGGGTCGCGCAAAGCCGATCCGCGCGACGCCATCCACCTTCGCTACCGTGATACCCACAGCGTCTCCTGGTTGGCCAAGCCGGCCACAAGCATCCGGCTCGGGGATCTTGCCTCAGACCCGCTGGAAGATCCCGGCGGCGCCCATGCCCGTGCCCACGCACATGGTCAGCATGCCGTAGTCCAGGTTATGGCGACGCAGCGCATGCACGACCGTGGCCGCGCGGATGGCCCCGGTCGCGCCCAAGGGGTGGCCCAGGGCAATCGCGCCGCCCATCGGGTTCACCTTGGACGGATCCAGGCCCAGGTCGCGAATCACCGCCAGCGATTGCGCGGCAAAGGCTTCGTTCAGTTCGATCCAGCCCATGTCATCGAGCGACAGGCCGGCGGCGCGCAGGGCCGCAGGCACGGCTTCTTTCGGACCGATGCCCATGATTTCCGGGGGCACGCCGCGCACCGACGCGGCCACGAATCGAGCCAGCGGTGTCAGCGAATATTCCTTCAGGATCTTTTCGGACACGATCAGCAACGCGCCCGCGCCGTCGGACATCTGCGAACTGTTGCCCGCCGTCACGCTGCCCTTGGCGGCAAAGACCGGGCGCAGCTTGGCCAGCGCTTCCAGGCTGGTGTCGGCCCGCGGGCCTTCGTCCAGGCTCAGCGTGTGCTTGACCACGCGCACCTCGCCGGTCGCCAGGTCGGGCGTGCGATCGATGATCTCGATCGGCGCGATTTCGTCGGCGAACTCGCCGGCCTGCTGCGCGGCCAATGCCTTGGTGTGGGATGCCAGCGCAAACGCGTCCTGGTCGTCGCGCGACACCTTCCACTGGGCGGCGACCTTTTCAGCGGTCAGCCCCATGCCGTAGGCAATGCCGATGTTGTCGTTGCCTTCGAACACGCGCGGGTTGACCGACGGCGTGTTGCCCATCATGGGCACCTGGCTCATGGATTCGACACCCCCCGCGATCATCACATCGGCCTCGCCGCTGCGGATGCGGTCGGCGGCGGCCACAATGGCCGACAGGCCCGATGCGCAGAAGCGGTTCACGGTCATGCCGCCCACCGTGTCGGGCAGGCCCGCCAGCAGCACGCCGATCCGCGCCACGTTCAGGCCTTGCGGACCTTCGGGCATCGCGCAGCCGACGATGGCGTCCTGGATGCGCGCCGGGTCCAGCCCGGGCACTTGCGCCAGCGCGGCGCGGATCGCGTGCACCAGCAGATCGTCCGGACGCACATGGCGCAGCACGCCCTTGGGCGCTTTGCCAATCGGCGTGCGCGAGGCGGCAACGATATAGGCTTCCTGGAATTGTCGTGTCATGTCGGGTTCCTCAGTTGCGCACGGGCTTGCCGGTCTGCATCATGCCCATGACGCGTTCCTGTGTTTTGGGATGGTTCAGCAGCGACATGAAGGCCTGCCGTTCATGCTTCATCAGCCACTGTTCGTCGACGCGCGATCCGGGCGCGATGTCGCCGCCGCACAGGATCTCGGCAATCGTCTTGCCCAGGTGGTAGTCGTGGGCCGAAATGAAGCCGCCGTCGCGCATGTTCACCAGCTGCGACAGAATGGTCGCAACGCCGTCGCGGCCGGCCACTTCGAACGGCACGGGCAGCGGCGGGCGATAACCGCCATCGTGCAGCGCCATCGCCTGCTTGATCGCGACAAACAGCACTTCCTGCACGTTGAACACGATGGGGTCGCTGTCGCGCAAATAGCCCATCGCGCGCGCTTCAATGGCGGACTTCGACACCTGCGCCGTCGCGGCCTGCATCAGGTATTTCTTCAGGAAGTGCAGCAGCGGCGCATCAGGCGCCAGGGCATGTTCCTCGGCCGCGCGGCGTGCGCCGTAGGTCAGGCCGCCGGCGCCGGGCACCAGGCCCACACCCACTTCCACCAGGCCAATATAGCTTTCCAGATGCGCGACCCGGCGCGCGCAATGCACGGCCATTTCGCATCCACCGCCCAGTGCCATGCCCGAGATCGCGGCCACGGTCGGCACCTGCGCATAGCGCAAGCGCAGCATGACCTGCTGCAGGCGTTCTTCTTCGGGTTCAATGGCCTGCACGCCGCCGCTCATGAACAGCGGCAGCATGGCCTGAAGGTCGGCGCCAGCCGAAAACGGTTCGCCGTCGTTCCAGATCACCAGGCCGCGGTAGTCGGCTTCTGCCAGGTCCACCGCCTTGAGCAGGCCCGCACTCACGCCCGGGCCGATCGCGTGCATCTTGGTCTTGAAGCTGGCGATCAGCACTTCGTTCAGGCCCGGATTCGGCAGCGTCCAGAGGCGAATCGATTCGTCTTCGAACACGGTGGTGCCGGTGGTGGCCACGTCGACGCCATCACCGAACAAGGGTGCGCGGAATACCTGGCGGGTATAGACCGGCAGGGTCGAGCGGGCCTCGAAATTCTGCGTGGCCGGATTCCATGAACCCTGATGCGTGTGCACCCCGCCCCGCTCCGCCACGGGGCCACTGGTGACCCAATCTGGCAGTGGCGTGTCGGACAGCGCCTTGCCTTCGCGGATGTCGTCCTGCACCCACTGGGCGACCTTGAGCCAGCCTGCGGACTGCCAGAGTTCGAACGGGCCCTGCGTCTGGCCAAAGCCCCAGCGCATGGCGAAGTCGACATCGCGTGCGGTTTCGGCAATCTCGGCCAGGTGCACGGCAATGTATTGGAAGGTGTCGCGCAGGATCGCCCATACGAACTGGGCCTGCGGGTGGGTCGATTCGCGCAGCAGTTGCAGGCGCTCGCCCGCATCCTTCTTTTTCAGGATGCGCACGACCAGGTCGTCGGCCTTCGCATCGGCCGGCACATAGGTGCCCGTGGCCGGATCAAGGCGCAAGATCGCCTTGCCTTCTTTCTTGAAGAAACCGGCCCCGGTCTTCTGGCCGAGGGCGCCCTTCTCGATCAGCCCCTTCAATACCGCCGGCGTGCCATACAGCGGCGCGAACGGATCGTTGGGCAACTGGTCTTCCATGGTCTTGATGACATGGCCCAGGGTATCCAGGCCGACCACGTCGCCGGTGCGGAAGGTGCCCGACTTGGCGCGGCCCAGCTTGGCGCCGGTCAGGTCGTCCACCACGTCGAACGGAATGCTGAAGCGTTCGGCTTCGATCATGGCCGACAGGATCCCGAACACGCCCACCCGGTTGCCCACGAAGTTGGGCGTGTCCTTGGCCCGCACCACGCCCTTGCCCAGGGTGGTGGTCAGGAAGGTTTCCAGGCGGTCCAGGATCGCGGGATCCGTCTTGGCCGTGGGAATCAGTTCGGCCAGGTGCATGTAGCGCGGCGGGTTGAAGAAGTGCACGCCGCAAAAACGCGACTGCAGGCCTTCGCCTATGCCCTTGGCCAGCTCGGTGATCGACAGGCCCGACGTGTTGGTCGCAAAGATGGCGTCGGGCGCAATGGCGCCGGCCACCTTCTTGTACAGGTCGTGCTTCCAGTCCATGCGTTCGGCAATCGCTTCGATCACCAGGTCGCACTCGCGCAACTTGTCCAGATGCTCTTCGTAGTTGGCCGGCACGATCAGTGCCGCCAGGTCGGGACTGCCCAACGGCGCGGGGCTCAGCTTCTTCAGGTTTTCGATGGCCTTGAGCGCAATCCCGTTCTTGGGACCTTCGCGCGCGGGCAGGTCGAACAGCACGACGGGCACATTGGCGTTCACGCAATGCGCGGCGATCTGCGCGCCCATGACCCCGGCGCCCAGCACGGCGACTTTACGAACAATGAAATTCGGCATGATTTTCCTGGCAAAGAGTGCACCGGCCGCAGCCGGCTCGCATGGTCGAGACCTGCCTGGACGCATCGCAGGCAAGGTAGGCGATAGACATTAAAACAGGTCGGCGTCGAGGGCGGTCAGCACCGCGGCGCCCGACCGCGCGGCACGGATGTGGGTGGCCGTTTCGGGCAGCAGCCGCGCAAAGTAGAAGCGCGCCGTGGCCAGCTTGGCGCGATAGAACGGATCGCCGGTGCTTTCCTTGTCGAGCGCGATCCTGGCCATGCGCGCCCAGAAATACGCATAGACCAGGTGGCCCACCACCCGCAGGTAGTCCACGGCCGCCGCGCCCACCTCATCGGGATTCTGCATGGCCTTCATGCCGATTTCCATGGTGAGCTTGGTCAGCTTGTCGCCCAGGTCGGCCAGCGGCGTAATGAATTCATTCATGGCTTCGTCCGCGCCATGTTCCTCCACGAAGGCGCGCACTTGCTCGCCAAAAGCCCGCAGCGTCGCGCCGTTATCGCGCAGCACCTTGCGGCCCAGCAGGTCCAGCGCCTGGATCGTGTTGGTGCCCTCGTAGATCATATTGATGCGGGCATCGCGCACGTACTGCTCCATGCCCCATTCGCGGATATAGCCATGGCCGCCAAATACCTGCAGGCAGGTCGATGCGCACTGGAAGCCGTTGTCGGTCATGAAGGCCTTGACGATCGGCGTCATCAGCCCGACCAGCGCGCTCGACGTCTTGCGCACCGACTCGTCGGGGTGGTGCAAGGACTTGTCGTACTCCAGCGCGACCCAATAGCCGAAGGCGCGGCCCCCTTCGGCATAGGCGCGGGCCGTCAGCAGCATCTTGCGCACGTCGGGGTGCACGATGATGGGGTCCGCCGATTGATCGGCGCGCGCCGATTCCGACAACGCGCGGCCCTGGCGGCGATCCTTGGCATAGGCGGCCGCGTTCTGATACGCCACTTCGGTCAGGCCCAGGCCCTGCATGCCCACCCCCAGCCGCGCGCCGTTCATCATCACGAACATGGCGTTCAGGCCTTTGTTGGGCTCGGCCACCAGATAGCCGGTGGCGTCTTCCATGGTGATCTGGCATGTGCTGTTGGCATGGATGCCCATCTTGTGTTCGATGCCGGTACAAAAGATACCGTTGCGCTCGCCCGCGTCGCCATTGGCATCGGGCACGAACTTGGGCACCAGGAACAGGGAGATGCCCTTGGTGCCTTCCGGCGCGCCGGGCAGCTTGGCCAGCACCAGGTGCACGATGTTCTTGGACAGGTCGTGTTCGCCCGACGAAATGAAGATCTTGCTGCCGGTCAGTGCATAGGTGCCGTCGTCCTTGGGCACGGCGCGCGTGCGGATCAGGCCCAGGTCGGTGCCGCAGTGCGCTTCGGTCAGGCACATGGTGCCGGTCCACTCGCCCGACACCAGCTTGGGCAGGTACAGCTGCTTCTGTTCCGGCGTGCCGTGCGCGTGCAGGCATTCATAGGCGCCGCTGGTCAGCCCCGGGTACATGGCCCAGGCCTGGTTGGTCGAATACTGCATTTCGAAAAACACGTTCTGCAGCAAGGCCGGGAGCCCCTGCCCGCCGAATTGCGGATCGGCATGCAAAGAGGGCCATCCGGCCGCGCAGAAACTGTCCCAGGCCGCCTTGAAGCCCTTGGGCGTGGTGACCGCGTGCGTGGCCGGGTCAAAGTGGCAGCCTTCCTGGTCGCCGGACTGGTTCAGGGGAAACAGCACCTCGGCGCAGAAGGTTCCGGACGCCTCGACCACCTGGTTGATCGTATCGGCATCCAGCGAGGCATGCGCCGGCATGGCCTGGTACGTGTCCATGACATTCAGCAGTTCATGCAGCACGAAGGTCTGGTCACGCAGCGGGGGGGTATAGCGGGGCACGAAAGTTCTCCTGAAGCGATGGGGCCGGTCTGGCGGTCAAGGTAGGCGCCGGCAGAACGCTGAATATCGTTATTGATGTCAGATCAAGGTTGCAGCAATGGGTTCAGTGCGCCCGGCAGGCATCGATCAGCCGCGTAAAACCGTCGGACGCGCGCTTCACGCAGCCCGGCAGCTTCAGAAAACGGGAATCATGATGCAGCACCAGGATCAATCCATACATTTCGAACAGCAGCTGTTGCGGGTCGGTGCCGGCACGCAGATGGCCTTCGGCGATCGCCTGCTTGCAGGCCCGCAGCAAGGCGGACCGCCACAGGCCGACCGATTCGATCAGGGCCGCCCGCACCGGCCCGCTGCGGTCGTCGTATTCGACCGCGCCACCAATGTAGATGCAGCCCTGCGCGATTTCATGCGACACGCGGTTGATCCAGTTGCTGAACAGCGCTTCGAGCCGCGGCAGTCCGCGCGGCTGGCCGATGGCGGGCAAAAAGACGTCCAGTTCGAAGCGCCGCCGGTATTCCTGCACCACCGCCACCTGCATGTCTTCGCGCGAGCCAAAGTGGGCGTAGACACCGCTTTTGCTCATCTGCATGGCGTCGGCCAGCATGCCCAACGTCAGCCCTTCCATGCCTTCACGGGCCGACAGCAGCAAGGCCGCATCAAGAATGGCCGCGCGCGTCATCGCGCCCTTCCGGTGCCGGGACTCGCGTTCGGGCTCGGAGGGAACGGTCTTGCGGGTGGCGCTCGGTGACGCGTGCATGGCGGGAAGGCGGTGACCAGTCAGGGCGTACCAAGGAGGTACGGGGGGTGCTTCGGTGTATGGCGGTGTACGGCGGGGTATCGCGTGGTGGCAAAACCCGCCAATCCGAAAAAAGAACGAACGTGCTATTTCCTTGCAGATTACCCCGATTCCCGGGCCGATGGGAAGCGGGGTAAAGCCTGATGCGTCAGAAGCCCAGGCCACCCATGAGGGCGACCACACCCAGACAGGCGAAGATAAAGGCGGCAATGCCGTGCACCAGCTTGACGGGCAGCTTGTGCGCCATCTTGTCGCCCAGGATCACGGCCGGGACATTGGCGATCATCATCCCCAATGTCGTGCCGGCCACAACGGCGGTATACGCCTGGAACTGCGCCACCAGGGCCACGGTGGCGATCTGGGTCTTGTCGCCCATCTCGGCCAGGAAGAACGCGATCAGGGTCGTGCCGAACACACCGAAGCGGCCGGACCCGGTATCGGTATCGTCGAGCTTGTCGGGGATCATCATCCAGACGGCCATGCCGATGAAGGACACGCCCAGGATCCAGCGCAGGGCCTGCGGGCCGATGAAACTGGTGAGCCATGCGCCGACCGCGCCGGCGAGCGCATGATTGACGATGGTGGCGGCAAGAATGCCCAGGATGATGGGCCAGGGACGGCGCCAGCGGGCGGCCAGGAACAGGGCGAGCAGTTGGGTCTTATCGCCGATCTCGGCCAGGGCAACGATGCCGGTCGAGACGAGAAACGCTTCCATGCAGGGGACTCCGAGGGCCGGACGATGAAAACCATTGATCGCGCAGACACCCCGGCCCTTCCGGTGTGCGGCACGATCAAAGGTCTCGCCAAGACTGAACCGCCTGCGCCATGCCCGTGTGCCGGGCAAGTATGTTGACGCAAGCCCCTCCGCTGCGGAGGGAGGCTACTCCCCAATGACGGGGGCGAGTATACCTGCTCCGACTCAGGGTTTCCCGCGATCGCCTAATATGCAACACCGATCCAACACCGCAATTCCTGCCGCGTTGCGGAGCCCACGATGACACGATCTTCTTCCACGGCCGGCGCCTGCCTGGCCGCCGCCACCCTGCTCACTTCGATGGCGACGACCACGCCGCTCATGGCGCAACCCGGTCCGGAGTTGTCCATTCCCGCCGGTTTCGTGCACCTGACCGACGTTGCGCAGACCATTCCCCTGGATGTCCGCTATCACGGCAGCAACAACTTCCTGGGTCGGCCAGTGCGCGGCTACCATGCGCCCACCTGCATCCTGACCCTGCCCGCGGCGCACCGGCTGCGCGACATCCAGCGCGAATTGCGGCCATCGGGCCTGTCCTTGAAAGTCTTCGATTGCTACCGGCCGCAGCAGGCCGTGGACGATTTCATTGCCTGGGCCAAGGATCCGGCCGACCAGAAAGCCAAGGCGGCCTACTACCCGAATGTGCCGAAGGACTTGCTGTTCGAACGCGGCTTCATCGCGGAACGCTCGGGCCACAGCCGAGGCAGCACGGTCGACCTGACCCTGGCCGTGCTGCCCCCGGGCGCCCTGGCCGAGGCGCCCCGGTCCGACGCGATCGACAAGCCCCCCGTGGCCCTGCCGACACGCGGCGCACTGCTGCCCAATGGCGAGGTGGACATGGGGACGCCGTTCGACCTTTTTGATGTACAGTCGCACACGGACAATCCGGATCTTCCCGAGGAAGTGCGACATAACCGGAAATTCCTCGCGACCCTGATGCTCAAACATGGGTTCACGGGCGTACAGGAAGAATGGTGGCACTTCACCCTCCTGGACGAACCCTACCCCGACACTTACTTCAATTTCCCGGTCCGCTGACCCGCGCGTTGTCGCACGCGGTGCCGACCCTGCCGTTTCCATTCATGCACGTCACAGATGGCCTGCCCACGCCGCGTAAATACTGGGCACTTGCCGCGACCCTGCTAGGCATGGCCATGACGGTCCTTGAAGCGACCATCACCAACATTGCCTTGCCGACCATCGCCCGCGACCTGGCGATCCTGCCGGCGCAGGCGGTCTGGATCGTCAACGCCTACCAACTCGCCATCGTGGTCGGACTGCTGCCGTGTTCGTCCCTGGGCGAAATCTACGGCTACCGGCGCGTCTTTGCGGTGGGCATGGCGCTGTTCACGGCGGCGTCGGCCGGCTGCGCCATTGCGGGGTCGTTCGACGTGCTGATCGGCTTTCGCCTGCTGCAGGGCCTGGGCGCCGCCGCGACCATGAGCGTCACCCCCGCCCTGCTCCGCTTCATCTATTCGCAAAAGCAGTTCGGCCGCGCCATTGGTTTCAACGCCCTGGTGGTCGCCTGCTCGTCGGCCGCCGGGCCGGTGATCGGGTCGCTGATCCTGTCGGTGGCGTCGTGGCCCTGGCTGTTTGCGGTCAATGTCCCGATCGGTATCGCCATCCTGGCGTTCGGGGTCAAGCATCAGCCCGTCACGGAACTGGCCAGGCGCGCTTTCGACTGGCTGAGCGCGCTGCTCAGCGCCCTTTTCTTTGGTCTGCTGATCTACGGTGTGGACCACCTGCTGTCCAATTTCGGCACGGCCATGATCACCCTGGCCGCGTCGGCCGTGGCCGGCTTTCTGCTGATCCGGCGTGAATTGCCACGGGCCGTGCCGCTGCTGCCGCTGGACCTGTTGCGGATCCGGGTGTTTGCGTTTTCGATCGGTGCGTCGGTATGCGCCTTTTCGGCGCAGACAGCCGCCTTCATCTCGCTGCCCTTCTACTTCCAGCAGGCCATGGGGCGCAGCCAGCTCGAAACCGGCCTGCTGATCATGCCGTGGCCGCTGGCTGTCGCGATCGCCGCGCCGGTATCGGGCCGCGTATCGGAAATGATCTCGCCGTCCGTGCTGTGCTCCATCGGCACGGCGCTGCTCGGGCTGTCCTTGACCACCCTGATCCTGCTGCCCGCGTCCGTGCCGAACGGCCTGCTGATGGGATGCATGGCCGTGGCCGGCGCAGGCTTCGGCATGTTCCAGACACCCAACAACCGCGTCATGCTGACCGCCGCGCCGCGTGCGCGCAGCGGCGGCGCGGGCGGCCTGCAAGCGACCGCGCGTCAGTTCGGGATGGCGTGGGGTGCGGCGCTGACCGCACTGGCGTTCACGGCGCTGCCGTCCCATGGACCGACGGCCGCCCTGACGCTGGCCGTGGTGTTCACGATCGCGTCGTCGATCGTGAGCGCGGCAAGAAAGGGCGGGAAATTGCGGGCGCCTGCGGGGTAAGCCTGGATCCGCTGCCCTTACGGCAGCTCGAGTTCCGCCAGCAAGGGCGCGTGGTCCGACAGCCGTGTCCACGGCCGGCCATGCAGCACACTGGCATGCCGTACCGAAAACCCCCGTTGATAGATGCGGTCCAGCCGCAGCCAGGGGAAGACCGCCGGAAAGGTCCGTGGAGGGCGCGGCGCCTGGATCGTTCCGCCCGCGCCAATGCGCAGCGGCTGCGCGCCGATGCCTTGACGCAGGGGCGAGAAATTCCGGTCCTTGAGCATCTGGCCCAGCACGCGGGCGGAATCCCGCAGGCGCGGCAATTCGGTGCTCTGGCCGCGCGGGGCGGTGGCGAACACCTCGTGCACACCCAAGCGCTCGACCAGCACCTTGGACAGCACGTTGGTCCAGTCGTTGAAATCGCCGGCGATCAGGATCGGGCAATGCGACGGCACCAGGCTGCCAATACGATTGACCAGCGCCTCGATCTGCCGGGACCGGCCCGCGGCGAAGAGCCCCAGATGCACCACGAAACAATGCACTTCATGGTCCGCGACCTTGACCGTGGCGTGCAGCAACCCGCGCTGCTCCATGCGGTGGTCGGAAATGTCTTCGTTGTGATGCGAGAGGATCGGAAAGCGCGACAGCAGCGCGTTGCCGTGATCGGTATCGCGGCGGATGGCGTTGCGGCCGTAGGCAGCTTCGAGCCGCAGGGCCGCCGCCAGCATCTCGTGCTGCGCGTTCAGGGTGCCACGGCGGTCATTGCGCCCCTGCACTTCCTGCAGGAAGGCCAGGTCGGCCCGCAAGCCATGCAGGCCCAGCCGGAGATCCTGGCCGGACTCGCGCCCGCCCATGGCCGACATCCCCTTGTGGATGTTGTAGCTGACAACTCTGACGATAGACATGGCGGCCTTGCCTCAATCCTGATGACGGATTCTAGGGGCACTGTCCACCGCGCCGTGTAGCGGCGTGGTTACCGGATTCAACATGTCAGGCCCCAGTCAGGAAGCACGCGCCCGTTTGTCGAACACAACGGGAACCGCGGCGGCCAGCCAGCCGACGATCATCATGCCGCCGCCGAAAGGCGCGGTGCCCCACAGCAGCTTCATTCCGGCCAGCTGGCGCAGCACCAGGTCGCCTGAAAACAGGAAGGTGCCTGCCACCAGCAAGGCGCCGGCCACGCACAAGCCACGCCGGCCGCCTTCCACGTGGGGAAGCAGGGCCGCCATGCCGAGGACGGCGCAGGCGTGCATCAACAGGAACAATGCCGCGGTGGAAAGGGTGCCGCCGCCTTGCAGATGGGTGGCCATCGCTGCAAAGATGACGCCCGAAGCGCCCATGGGGGCGGCACAGGCGAGCAGGACACGAGAAGAGCGCAACATTGCGGCGTTTCCTTACACAAACACAAAAACGGTGAAGCCAACGCCGCGAAAGGCCGATGCGAAATTACTTCGCGAAGACCTGGCTCATGTCGCCGAAAGCCTTGAATTCGAGTGCGTTGCCCGAGGGATCCATAAAGAACATAGTAGCCTGTTCGCCCACTTCGCCCTTGAAGCGCACATAGGGTTCGATGACGAATTTGGTACCGGCGGCGCGCAGCTTGTCGGCCAGCGCGTCCCACTGTTCCATCGACAGGATGGCGCCGAAGTGACGGACCGGCACGGCGTGGTCGTCGACCTCGCTGGTCTTGGCGCTGCGGGCTTCGCCGGGCGACAGGTGGGCCACGATCTGGTGACCATAGAAATCGAAGTCCACCCAGGCGTCGGAGCTTCGACCTTCGGGACAGCCGAGAAGTTCGCCGTAGAAGGCGCGGGCTTGTGCCAGGCTGTCGACCGGAAATGCCAGATGAAACAGCGGGATGTTCGCCATGGAATGCTCTCGAATTGAACGGGAAAGGTTTGATTGTAGTTAGCGTAACTCTTAATATGAAACGAATATTTTCTAGCCTTAGCCCCAGGAAATTCGATAAGTGATCCGCTACCTGAAGACCTTTGCCACCGCGGCGCAGACCGCGTCGTTCTCGGCCACCGGCGATCGGCTCGGCCTGACGCAATCAGCCGTCAGCACGCAGATCAAGCGCCTGGAAGACGACCTTGGCTATACCCTGTTCGACCGCGCGGGCAAGTCCGTTGCGCTCAATGCGCAAGGCCGGCAGGCGCTGGCGACGGCCGAACGTATCCTGGACCTGTACGACTCGCTCAAGGGCGGACACACGCGCGTGGCCAGCACGCCGATCGCCATCGGCGCGATCTCGACCGCGCAGATCGGCCTGCTGCCCCGCGCGTTGCGGACGTTTCGCGAAGCCTGCCCCGGCGTGCACGTGAACGTGCTGCCCGGCATGTCGGTGCAACTGCTGTCGCAGATCGATGCGCAGGAACTCGACGCCGCGGTCATGATCAAGCCCAACCTGGGCATTCCGAAAGACCTGAAATGGCTGCCGCTGATGCAGGAACCGTACGTCGCGATTGCTCCCCTGCGCAGCCGGGGCTCGCTCGATGCGTTGTTGCGCACCCTGCCCTTCATTCGGTATAACCGCCGGTCCTATGGCGGCCAGCCCGTTGACCAGTTCCTGAAACGGCAGCGGCTGCAGGTCAACGACATCATGGAACTGGACGAGCCGGCCGTCATCTTGCGCATGGTGCGCGAAGGCCTGGGATGCGCGATTTTGCCCGGCCTCCTGGCCGGCGTGCGCGGCGAAAAAGTGCGCGTGCTGGACCTGCCCGGCCCGCCCCTGCATCGCGAGATCGGCGTGCTGGTGCGGCAGGCGGCGCTGAAAGACCCGGTGCTGAAAGCGCTGGTGGACAGCCTGACGGTCCAGGCCGATGCGTTGGTCAGCGAAATGTCAGGCGGTTTCTGAATACGGCTTGAACGCAGTTGCGGCTTGATGGCGGTTCGACCATCCTGCTTGACCACGCCGTTGCCATGGACTTGAATCGCGCGCGTGGACCGCCCGCTGCGCGCTTTGTTCACAGTTCTGGTATCACTTGTGCATATAGCTTGAATATGCCTAATCTATTTCCAATATACTCAGAACAGGCAGATCATTCTCTCACGGTCACCAGGCAGCCCGCTGCACCGACCACTTCCAACAACAGAGAGAGATAGATCATGACCAAGACCCACGTTATCAGCGCCCTGTCGGCAACCCTGATCGGCCTTGCCGCTTTCGGCGCCCAAGCCCAGGACATCAACCGCACCGGCGAATACCCCTACGCATCGTCCACCTCGCAAAACAGCGAAGTCAGCGCCGCCCAGGTCCATCAGGAACTGATGCAAGCCAAGGCCCGCGGCGAAGTCGTCGACGGCGATCTGTATGGCCTGCTGCCCATGAACACCAACAGCGACACCTCGTACGCCCAGACCAAGCAGCAACTGCAGCAATCGAAGGCTGACGGCTACTACTTCAACAACGCGACTTACCCCGTTCCTGGCCGCACTGCCCGCCACGGCTGAACGCCGATGACGCACGTCGTGCACGTGCAGCGATGTCAGTACTGAAGTCGATGTTTGCGCAGTTGTCGTAATTGCAGTCGCAGTCGCAGTACCACCGAGGTCAGTCTGTTCCATCTTGAACTCCAGAGGCGCGAGTCCGCTGTGATGTTCGGATGACATGACTGGCCTTTGTCATTTCCGGAAGGACCGTGCCGCATTCGGTGCATTGCCCGGTTTTCAAGTATCACGCAAGCATATACCCGGGATATGGCGTATCTATTTCCCATATACCGAGCCAAGGCGGATCATGTGTCTACGGTCATCGAGCAGTCATTGCTTCAGACCCTTCCAACCCCTTTTCAAGAGAGCACCATCATGAACAACCGTCGTATTCTCAGCATCGTATCCGCCAGCCTGATCGGCCTTGCCGCCTTCGGCGCCCAGGCCCAGGAAATCAACCGCACCGGCGAATATCCTTACGCCACGAACGTCACCCCCAGCGCCGTCAGCGCCGCCCAGGTCCGCCAGGAACTGATGCAGGCCAAGGCCAGCGGCCAGATGGGCGACAGCGAGCTGTATGGCCTGCTGCCCATGAACACGAACAGCACCGTGTCGTACGAGCAGACCCGTGCCGACCTGGCCAAGTGGCGTGCCGACGGCTACTACTTCAACGACGCCACCTACCCCGTTCCCGGCCGCACCGCGCGCAAGGGTTGAGGCAGCAAACGCGAGCCGCGGCACGCGCAAGGCACGTTGAGTTGAAGCAGAAGTCGCAGCACACGTAGCAACCGCAGTTGCAGTACCACCGAGGTCAGTCTGTTCGATCTTGAACTCCAAGGGCGCACGTCTCTTGTGATGTTCGGATGACACGACTGGCCTTTGTCATTACGGGTCTCTGCTTGAACTCAAGAGAGGACTGACATTCCATTGCGCCGGATGACGTTCAGCAATGCAAGCGCTGGACCCTGGGCCTGTGTCACACCTCGCTCGAGTTGCGACACATGTCCTAGCAACGCGAGAGGACCAGCGTTCTTGGTACCGGCGGCGCCCATAAAAAAACCCGCCCTGCCCGAAGGCAGGACGGGTTCTTCACCCCGGCAAAACGACGCGCCGATCAGCCGGCGGTCTTGACCTCGGGCATGCGCAGGCGGATGTGCAGTTCGCGCAGCTGCTTCTCGTCGACGGCGGACGGGGCCTGCGTGAGCAGGTCCTGGGCGCGCTGGGTCTTCGGGAAGGCGATCACGTCGCGGATCGATTCGGCGCCGGTCATCATCGTGACGATGCGGTCCAGGCCAAAGGCGATGCCGCCGTGCGGCGGGGCGCCGTACTGCAGGGCGTCGAGCAGGAAGCCGAACTTGAGCTGGGCTTCTTCGGCGTCGATCTTCAGTGCACGGAAGACCTTGCTCTGCACTTCTTCGCGGTGGATACGGACCGAGCCGCCACCGATTTCCCAACCGTTCAGGACCATGTCGTAGGCCTTGGCCAGCGCCGCGGCGGGGTTGGTGGTCAGCAGGTCTTCATGGCCATCTTTCGGCGCCGTGAAGGGGTGGTGCGCGGCGGTGTAGCGGCCCGCTTCTTCGTCGTATTCGAACATCGGGAAGTCGACGACCCACAACGGACGCCATTCGCCCACGGCCATCAGGCCCTGCTTGCGGCCGAATTCGCTGTGGCCGATCTTGACGCGCAGCGCGCCGATGGCATCGTTCACGACCTTGGCCTTGTCGGCGCCAAAGAAGATGATGTCACCGTTCTGGGCGCCCGAACGTTCCAGCACGGCGTTCAACGCGGTGTCGTGGATGTTCTTGACGATAGGCGACTGCAGGCCTTCACGCCCCTTGGTCAGGTCGTTGACCTTGATCCAGGCCAGGCCGCGCGCGCCATAGATGCCGACGAATTGCGTGTAGGCATCGATTTCGCTGCGGCTCATGTCCCCACCGCCCGGCACGCGCAGTGCCACCACACGCCCGCCTTCGCTGTTGGCGGCGCCGGCGAACACCTTGAAGTCGACGTCTTTCATGATGTCGGTCAGGTCGGTGAATTCGAGCGAGACGCGCAGGTCGGGCTTGTCCGAACCGAAGCGATGCATGGCTTCGCTCCAAGGCATGACGGGGAACGGGTTGGCCAGGTCGACGTTCTTCACGGTCTTGAAGACGTGACGGATCATGTCTTCGAAGATATCGCGGATCTGCTGTTCGTTCAGGAACGAGGTCTCGCAGTCGATCTGCGTGAATTCGGGCTGACGATCGGCGCGCAGGTCTTCGTCGCGGAAGCACTTCACGATCTGGTAATAGCGATCGAAACCCGAGACCATCAGCAGCTGCTTGAACAGCTGTGGCGACTGGGGCAGCGCAAAGAACTGGCCGGCGTTGACACGCGACGGCACCAGGTAGTCGCGGGCGCCTTCGGGCGTGCTCTTGGTCAGCATCGGCGTTTCGATGTCGATGAAGCCCAGTTGATCCAGGTACTTGCGCACTTCGATCGACACGCGATAGCGCAACATCAGGTTCTGCTGCATCTGCGGACGGCGCAGGTCCAGCACGCGGTGCGTCAGGCGGGTGGTTTCGGACAGGTTGTCGTCGTCCAGCTGGAAGGGCACCGGCACCGAAGCGTTCAGGATGTCGATGTCATGCGCCAGGATTTCCACTTCACCGGACTTCAGGCTGGCGTTGGTCGTGCCTTCCGGGCGCTTGCGCACGAGGCCGGTGATGCTGACGCAGAATTCATTGCGCAGCCGCTCGGCGATCTGGAAGGTGTCGACACGATCGGGGTCGCAGACGATCTGGGCAAGGCCTTCACGATCGCGCAGATCGATGAAGATGACGCCGCCGTGGTCGCGGCGACGATGCACCCAGCCAAACAGGGTCACGATTTGTCCGAGGTGCTCGCTCGAGACCTGGCCGGTATAGCAGGTACGCATGGAATCTCCGTCTAAATAGGGGGTAAGGTCGACAGGGTTGGGGGCAGCGGGTGACTGAATCAGCGGCGGTCGGGCCGGGGCGCTCGCATCAGGCGGCGCACCTCGGCGCAGGGCCGCGTCAATTACCGCGCGCCGGCATACCGCCCGGCGCGACCACTCCCATCGACACGATGTACTTCAAGGCCGCGTCCACACTCATGTTGAGTTCGAAGACTTCGGAACGCGGCACCATCAAAAAGAACCCCGACGTCGGATTCGGCGTCGTCGGAATATACACGCTGACATGCTCACCCGGCAGCAACGACGCGACTTCTCCGCCCGGCGAGCCGGTCAGGAAACCGATCGTCCAACATCCCGCGCGGGGGTATTGGAACAGGACGGCCTTGCGAAACGCCTGGCCGTTCGGCGCCAGCACGGTATCGCTGACCTGCTTGACCGAGTTGTAGATCGTCCGCACCAGCGGGATCCGGCTCAGCAGGCCTTCCCAGATCTCGAACAGCTTGCGGCCCAGCAGGTTGGCGGTGAACAGCCCGGTCAGGATGACGACCGCCACGACCAGCACGAAACCGAAGCCCGGAATGTGACGGCCAAACAGGGCTTCCGAGGTCAGGAAACCCGGCACCACCGACTCGAAGGTCGAGACCACCATGCCCAGCACCCAGAGGGTGATGACGATAGGGATCCAGACGAGCAGACCGGTAATGAAATAACGTTTGAGCACAGGCAATTCCAGTTAGACGTTCGGGATCGGGGCGTCGCGCAGCGGACAGGATGCACCCGTCGGGCGACGCAGCCCGATCATGTGCCGGACGCCGCGGGCTTGGCCGGCGCCGCGGCGGGCGCGGCGGCCGGGGTGCTGCCACTGCCACTGCTGCTACTGCTGCTACTGCTGCTACTGCTGCCACCGCTGCTGTCGGACGACTTGCTGTCGGACGAGGCCGCAGTGGCGGTATCGGTCTTGGCGGCGTCGCCACCCGTGGCTGGCGCAACCCCCGTGGCGGGCTTGTTGCCGGCGCTGTTCCCATTGCGAAAGTCGGTCACATACCAACCCGACCCCTTGAGCTGGAAGCCGGCCGCCGTGACCTGTTTCTTGAGCGCAGGCTCGCCACAGGACGGGCAGTCCGTCAGCGGGGCATCGGACATCTTCTGCAGGGCATCTTTTTCAAAGCCGCAGTTGCTGCATTTATACGCATAGATAGGCATTACCAGAACTCCAGGCGCGCCCGATTATCGAGCGCCACAACCATCGCCGGCCGCACCCTTGCGGGAAATCGACCAAAGCCTTGAATTTTAGCGACTTTTTCGGTATTTAGCGCGCCTTGTGCAGCAGCGCGGCAAAAACATCGTCCGGGCACGACGCAAATGCGTCGTCCGGACGACGGGCAGGTGCGTTCGCCGGACGATGTCTGCGCCCGACTCAGACCGGCAGCAGGAAGAACACCGCCGCGACGAGGGTCGGCCCCAGCGCGCCGAACACCAGGAACAGCGGCGAGATGGTGCCGCCCGCAAAGGTCGGCTTCAGGATCGAAAAGCCCGCCGGGTTGGGCGCGTTGGCGATCACGGTCAGACCGCCACCGGTCACGGCGCCCGCCACCAGCATGTAGCGCCAGGCCTCGCTGCTGCCTTCCACCAGGGACCCCAGGTAGGTCAGCGCGGCATTGTCGGTGACGGCAGTCAGGACCGTCGCCCCCCAATACAGCGCCATGGGCGACAGGCTGCCGAGCAGGTCCTGCAACCACCATTTCTGCAGCCCGCCCAGCACGATCAGCCCGGCCAGGAAGAAACCGACCATCAGGCCTTCCTTGATCATGAGTCGGTCCTGGAAGCGGCTGTAGGCCGTGGTGTAGCCGATGAACAGCAGGAACAGGCCCATGAAAATCGCCGGGTGATGCGCGAACAGCACCACGCCGATCAGAAACAGCAGGTGAACCGCGGCAACGGCAACGGGAATCTTGTGGCGATGCACCTCGAGCTTGGCCGGCACATGCCGCACCAGCAGGCCGCGGAACAACAGCGTGGCGATCACCGCGTTGAGCGTGACCGCGCAGACGGCGCGCCAGCCAAAATGGGTCGCCATGAAGGCCGAGTCCCAACCGAAGGTGGACGCGACCATGAGCACCGGCGGGGCGGCATAGGCCGTCAGTACACCCCCTATCGAGATATTGACGAACAGCACGCCCAGCGTCAGGTACTGGAATCGGGTGTCGTCGATGCGGCGAAAGGCCGTGTCGCGCAGCATGATCGCGGCCAGCGTCATGGCGGCGGGTTCGGTAATCAGCGACCCGAGCAGCGGCACCACCGACAGCGTGATGAAGTAGGTGACGACGGCGCGGTGTGCCGGCACGCGCGCTGCGATGCCCGCCACCGCATCCATGACCAGGTCAAGGATGGGCCGGCTGGCCGCGATCACCATGATGGCGAACACGAACAGCGGTTCGGTGAAATTGCGGGTGTCCATGTATTCCACGGCGCCCGTCGTGCCGGCCAGCAGGGCCATGCCGACGATGAGGACGAAGGCCCACACGCCGAACACCACTTCCACTTCGGCCATCAGGTGCCAGAAGCCGGCGTGCGGACCGTCTTTGTGCGCCAGGCGTGCGAATATCGGCACGGAAAAGGTATGCAGGATGGCGATGGCGAACAGCGCGGTAGCCAGCAGTTCGACAGAGCTCGGACTCGTCACGGGCATGGTAGGGCGTATCCAGAAAAACAGGGCAGCGGGAAGTGTACCCGCCGCCCTGTAGGCAACTGCGTCCGGCGCCCGACCCGGTGCGGTCCGGCAGGGCCCGCTCAGGCCGGGACCGGCGCCCCTGCCCTTGCGCGCTCGCGCCGTCCATGCGCCAACCGGTACAGCACCGGCAGCACGAACAGGGTCAGCGCCGTTGACGACAGGATGCCGCCGATCACTACCGTGGCCAGCGGCCGCTGCACTTCGGCGCCCGTGCCCGTGGCCAGTGCCATCGGCACAAAACCCAAGGACGCCACCAAGGCGGTCATCAGCACCGGGCGCAGCCGTGTCGCCGCGCCTTCCCGAATCGCCTGATCGAGCGTATGCCCCGCTTCACGCAAGCCACGTATGAAGGACAGCATGACCAGGCCGTTGAGCACGGCCACGCCCGACAGCGCAATGAAGCCGACTGCCGCGGTGATCGACAGCGGCAGGTCGCGCAGGTACAGAGCCAGGATGCCGCCGGTCAGCGCGAACGGAATGCCCGTGAACACGATCGCCCCGTCCTTCAGGTTGCCGAACATGGCGAACAGGATCACGAACACCAGCGCCAGCGCGGCGGGCACCACCCACATCAGGCGGGCCGTTGCGGACTGCAACTGTTCGAAGGTGCCGCCCCATCCTGTCCAGTACCCCGGGGGCACGGTGACCTGCGACCTGATGGCCGCTTCAGCCTCGGTCACGAAGGACCCGATGTCGCGCCCGGTCACGTTGGTGCTGACCACCACGCGGCGCTTGCCGTCTTCACGCGACACCTGATTGGGGCCGGGCGCCAGGTCGAAGCTCGCGATTTCACCCAGCGGCAGGAAGGTGGTCGGTCCGCCCGCGCCGGCCGGCAAGGCGATGGGCAGGCGGCGCATGGCATCCAGGTCGCTACGGGTGCTCTCGGGCAGGCGCACCACGATGGCGAACCGACGGTCGCCCTGGAAAAAGGTGCCCGCCTCCTGTCCGCCGATAGCCGTACCGATGGCGAACTGCACGTCGGCCAGGTTCAGGCCATAGCGCGCCGCGGCCTGGCGATCGATGTTGACCGTCAGCATGGGCAGGCCCGTGGTCTGCTCCACCTTGACGCCGCTTGCTCCAGGCACGCGCTGCAACACTGCGGCAATGGCGTTGGCGGTGCGATTGAGCACGGCCTGATCGTCGCCGAACACCTTGACCGCAACGTCGCTGCGCACACCCGAGATCAGCTCGTTGAAGCGCAACTGGATGGGCTGCGAAAACTCGTAGGCATTGCCGGGCACCTGGGCGGCTTCTTGCTGGATCGCCGCCAGCAGCTCGGCGCGGGTCTTGCGCGGCACGGGCCATTGATCGCGCGGCTTGAGCATGATGTAGCCGTCGGAAATGTTTGGCGGCATGGGGTCAGACGCGACTTCGGCCGTGCCGGTACGTGCGAACACCCGCTCGATTTCCGGAAAGCGATCCACCAGCCGGCGTTCGAGCTGCTGCTGCAAGGCGACCGACTGCGTCAGGCTGGTGCCGGGAATGCGCAGCGCCTGGATGGCGATATCCCCCTCATCCAGATTGGGAATGAACTCGCTGCCCAGGCGGCTTGCCATGACGCCCGACAGCGCAATGGCCACCACGGCGATCGTCAGCACGACCGGGCCGTTGGCCAACGCCGCATCCAGTCCCCGTCGGTAGCCCCGTGACGCACCCTGCATCAACCGGTTGTCTTTTTCAACGACCCGGTTGCCGATGAACAGGGCGACGGCTGCCGGCACGAAGGTCAGGGACAGCAGCATGGCGCCGATCAGCGCCAGCACCACCGTGAAGGCCATGGGGTGGAACATCTTGCCCTCCACGCCTGTCAGCGCAAAGATCGGCAGGTACACGACCATGATGATCAACTGGCCGTACAGCAAGGGCCGGCGCGCTTCGCGGGCGGCTTCGAAGACTTCGTCGAAGCGTTCCTGCAGGGTCAGGTTGCGTCCCCGCGCGTGCTGCGCATGGGCCAGCCGCCGCACGCAGTTTTCAACGATCACCACCGCGCCGTCGACGATGATGCCGAAGTCCAGCGCGCCCAGGCTCATCAGGTTCGCACTGATGCGGTACGTGACCATGCCGCTGAACGTGAACAGCATGGACAGCGGAATCACCATGGCCGTGATCAGCGCGGCGCGCAGGTTGCCCAGGAACACGAACAGCACCGCAATCACCAGCGCCGCGCCTTCCAGCAGATTGGTGCGTACCGTGGCAATTGCCTTGTTCACCAGCACGGTGCGGTCGTACACGGTGACGGCCCTGACCCCCTTGGGCAGCGTCTGGTTGATGTCCGACATCTTGCGGTCGACCGCGCGCGAGACCGTGCGGCTGTTCTCGCCGATCAGCATGAAGACCGTGCCCAGCACGACCTCGGCGCCGTTTTCCGTGGCGGCGCCGGTGCGCAGTTCGCGGCCGATACCGACCTGCGCCACGTCGCGGATCCGGATCGGCTGGCCTTGCACGCGGCCTACCAGGATGTCGCGAATGTCGTCTTCGGTCCGCACCTGGCCCGGCGCGCGCACCAGATACTGCTCGCCCTGCTTTTCGATATAGCCCGCGCCCACGTTGTCGTTGTTGCGGTTCAGCGCCGTCACCACGTCCTGCAAGGTCAGGCCATAGGACGACAGCCGGTCCACACTGGGTGCGACGTGATATTCCTTGGCATGGCCGCCAATCGTGTTGATCTCGGTCACGCCGGGCACGTTGCGCAGTTGCGGCTTGATGACCCAGTCCTGAATCTCCCGCAGGTCGGTCGGGGTGTAGGGCGAGCCGTCCGGTTTCCTGGCGCCGGATTCGGCTTCGACGGTCCACAGGTAGATCTCGCCCAGGCCGGTCGAGATCGGGCCCATGACGGGCACGACGCCCGCAGGCAGACGGGCCGTGGCTTCCTGCAGCCGCTGGTTGACCAACTGGCGCGCGGCGTGGATGTCGGTGCCGTCCTTGAAGATCGCGGTGACTTGCGAGAGCCCGTAGCGCGACAAGGATCGCGTCTGTTGCAAACCAGGCAGGCCTGCCATGGCGGTCTCTACCGGATAGCTCACCCGCTGCTCGGTTTCCAGCGGTGAATAACCCGGCGCCGATGTGTTGATCTGCACCTGCACATTGGTGATGTCGGGGACGGCATCGATGGGCAGACGGGTGGCGTTGTACAGGCCAAGCGCCGCGACCAGCGCCACGCCCAGCATGACCAGCCATCGTTGATCGATGGCAAAACGGATCAGTTTTTCGAACATGGCCGTTCCGCTCAATGGGTATGTTCGGCGCTGGACTTGCCCAGCTCGGACTTCAACACGAAGCTGTTGCCCGAGGCGTAGCGTTCACCGGCCTGCAGTCCGCTGACGATCTCGACATGGGTTGCGGACGACCGCCCGACCGTGACCGGCCGCGCGCGCAAGGTGTCGCCATCGGCCACGAAGACCGATGGCTTGTCTTCCACGGTCTGGATCGCCGCAACCTCGACGGCCACCGGCGCCGTCACACGATCGACCAGCGCGCGCACCGTCACGAACAGACCGGGCCGCCAGGCCATGTCCGGATTGGCCAGCGTGACGCGCGCCGTGGCGGTGCGGGTCTGCTGGCCCAGCAGGGATCCGATGTACGACACCTTGCCGGTGGCCTGCGCCTCGAACGCCGCGGCACGGATGCTGGCCTGCTGCCCCACCCGCACCCGGCCCAGGTCCTGGGCGGATACGACAAATTCGGCCCAGACCGAACGCAGGTCGGACAGGGTAAAGACGGTCGCGTTGTCGGCCACGGCCTCGCCGAGCGAGATGTGCTTTTCAACGATGACCCCGTCGAAGGGCGCACGCAGTTCGTACTGGTTCAACTGCGCCCCACCGCGTTGCGCGCCAATCGCTGCGAGTTTTTCAGTTGCGTTGCGCACGGCGATCTGCGATTCCTGCAGGGCGGTGGTGGCTTGAAGGTAGTCCTGCTCGGCCGAGATCTTTTCTTCGAACAGGGTCTTTTCGCGCTGATGCAAACGCTGGGCAAGATCGAGCCGGCGCTGTGCGGCCTGCAGTTCGCTGCGCATGTCCGAGACGCCCGGACTGGCGATCACGGCCAGCACGTCGCCCTTCCTGACCTGCTGCCCGATGCTGGCCGGCACGCGTTCGACCACGCCGCCAACGCGCGGCACGACGTGCGCCGTCAGGTCATCGTTGAACTTGATCTCGCCGGGAAATTCGGTGGCGTCCTGTACCGTGGCCGGGCCGGCCGTGGCGATCGTCACGCCCGAGGCGGACAGCTGCGCCGGGCTGAGTTTGACGGCGTCGCCCGCGTGGGTGTCGGCCTTGCTCGGATTCTGGGCGGCGGCAGGGGGCGCTGAGGCGGCAGGCGTCTTGCCCGACGCGCCGTGGCTTGCGTCGTCATCACCGCCCTGCGTTGTACCGCCCTGCGTAGCCTGCTCGCCATGCCCATGGTCGTCGTGCCCGGCTTCATTGCCGTGGTCGCGTCCACTGAACAGCATCGCGGCGCCCGCGACGACGCCAAGCAGAATGACCGTCGCCATCGCGACCCGTTGTTTCTTTGAAATTGCCATGAGGGTGTCCTTAGCGACCAAGAATGCGGTCGATGGTGGCGGCGGCCTGGTAGGCGTTGGCCAGCTGGTCGAGGTAGCGCGCACGGGCCTGGAACAGGGTGCGCTGGCTGTCGAGCACTTCAAGAAAGCTGAACTTGCCGGCTTCAAAGCCGCGGGTGGCGGCATCGAACGCCTGCTGCGCGGCGGGCAGGATGGCCGTGCGCAAGGTGCCCGCCGACTCGCGCGATACCGTCAACGCGGCCGACGCGCGGCGCAACTCGAAGCCCAGCCTGGCGGCCAGGACCTGCTGCTGGTCGCGGGCCTGGTCGGCCCGGCTCAAGGCCTGGTACAGGTTGCCCTGGTTGCGGTCAAAGACGGGGATCGGAATCGAGACGCCCACCACGGCCTGCGTCAGGCCCAGTTCATTGTTGCGGCGTGCGCCCACGTTGAATGTGACGTCGGGATAGCGGCGCGTGCGTTCCACGTCGACCTGCGCGCGCAGGCGATCCGACTCGCGCTGGCTGGCCACCACGTCGGGCGAGTCGGCCAGGGCCTGCAACAGCGCCTCGATCGATGGCCGCTCGGGCAGGTGATCCAGCACGCCGCCCACGTCGCCAAAGGGCATGGCGGCGTTGCCCCACAAGGACACCAGGCCGTCACGCGCCACCTGCAGCGCGGCACGGCCTTCGGCCAGCGCAAGTTCGGCATTGGCCTGTTCGACCCCGGCCTTGGTTGCCTCCACCGGCGAGATCTTGCCGGCCTCGACCCGCCGGCCCGCGATGCGCGCGCCCTGGCTGGCCAGGTCGACCGACGCCTGGGCGAGGCGAATGCGTTCCTGCGCGATCAGGATCGCAAAGAACGCGCCGATCACCTCGGCCCGCAACTGCGCCCGCGCCACGTTGAACTGCGCCCGCGCCAGATCGCGGCTGGCGTCGGCCGCCGTCATCCGGGCGGCGCGCTTGCCGCCCAGCTCGATCGGCAGGCCGATCTGCGCGGTCGTGATGCGGCTGGATGAGCGGGTGTCCTCCATCGAGGTGCCCACTTCGGGGTTGGGCCGCGTCGCCGCCTGGATCGCCTCACCTTCGGCAATGTCGATATCGCGAGCAGCGGCGGACAGGAAAAAGCTGCCAGCCGACGCGCGTGCCAGCGCCTGCGCCAGGGTCAGCGGTTCAGGGGGGATCAGAGGGCTGGCTGCCTGCGCAGGCGGGGTGCCGGGCAACACAGTTGATAGTGCGTCGGGTACGGCAGCCGGCGCCGGGGGCGCAAGCTGCGCGTACGTGTGCGCAGGGAACATCGAGCAGGCCGCAAGCAAGGGCGGCAACCACCATGGCGTCATTCATCGCATCCAGAGTCATCGACAATCGGAGGCGAGACGAGGCGGATCGAAGATCCGTGCCTGGGGCCGTCCAGATGCGGACGCACGCTGACGAAGTCAGGCAGGCGCCGGGCAGAAGGACGTCGTCTCGCCGGTCAGGCGAGACGCAGCCAATTGGGACGTTCGGGCTCGGCGACGCGGGCCGACATGACTGCAAAGGTCACGGCAGGCGGCGCATAGGGTCGCGCGGCAGGCGCGGCAACGACGGGGGCAACGGGAAGGACACTGGGGCAGGCGATCAGGTGGCAGATCGTGCAGTCCTGGTCGGGGACCAGGGATCCGTCGGTTCGTTTGTCGGCGGACGCGCGATGCTCATGCTCGTGGTGGCCGAAGTGGCTCGACCTGGCGGCGCCGGATTCATGCTGACAGTACGCGGCCGCGCTCCCCCAGACGGACTGGAGCGGCAGCAAGACGATCATCAGCAGGAAAACGAAGCGGCGCATAACGGCATTATAGCCACGGCCCGCCCGGTAAACCGGCGGGCCCTGCTGTGGCTTACGTGCGCAGTGTACGGATGGTCTCGTCCAGCACCTGTGCCTGGTTCTGCAGCGATTCGGCCGAAGCGACCGATTGCTGCACGGCCGCTGCCGATTCTTCCGCGTACTGAGCAATCTGCTCGACACGGCTGGCAATCTGTTCCGACGCCGACTTCTGTTCCATGGCGGCGTTCGAGATGTCGGCGATGACTTCTGCCGTGCGGCTTGCGGCTTCCTGGATCCGGCTGAGCACCGTGCCGGCCTGGCGCGCACCGGCGGCCGATGCCTGCATGTCGGTGTTGACCTCGCGCATGGTCTGCGCGGCGATCGTGGTCTGCTTCTGCACGGCGGCGATCACCGATGCGATCTGCGCGGTCGACGTCTTGGTGCGTTCGGCCAGGCCGCGCACCTCGTCGGCCACCACCGAGAAGCCCCGACCTTCTTCGCCGGCACGGGCCGCTTCGATCGCGGCGTTCAGTGCCAGCAGGTTGGTCTGCTCGGCAATTTCCTGAATGGTCTTGACCACGGCGGAAATCTGGCGCGACGAGGCTTCAAGTTGCTGCACGACTTCGGCGGAATTGGCGACGCGGTCGGCCATCTTCTCGATTTCGCTGACAGTCTGCTTGACCACGGCGGAGCCTTCTTCGGCCGCCGTGCTCGACGCTTTGGAAAAGCCGTTGGCTTCGCGAGTGCTGTCGGCGATCTGCGAGATCGACACGGTCAGTTCTTCCACGGCGGCGGCGACGCCGCTGGCCGCTTCGGACTGGACTTCGGTACCGCGGCCGATCTGGTTCAGCGCCTGCAGGGTCTGCGTGGTGGCCACGGCCACTTGCGAGCCCGTCGCGTTCATCTGCTGCGCCAGCTGGGCAATGCGTACCCGGGTCGCGTTGATGCGCTCGGCCATGATGTGGATTTCGTTGTTCGAGCCAGCGGGGCCGGTCGGCACGTCGCGGGTCAGATCCCCTTCACCCAGGCGTGTCACCCCGGCAACCACGTCACGCACGGGGCGCAGTGCGAACGACATGCGGGCAAACACCACCAGGCCGGTCAGGATGCCGCTGATCAGCAGCAGCGCCACGACCAGGGCGATCTGCTTGTACTGGGCAGCCAGGAAATCCGACTTGGCGCCTTGCGCGGCCAGGGTCCAGCCCCAGCTTGGAACGGTCTTGAACGCGACGAACTGCGTGGCGTCGTCGGTCGTCATCTTAGATTCCGTGAAGCCCGCCGCTTCATCGACCAGCTTCTGGAACTCCGGACGATCGGCTTCCGGCGTGTCGGACACCAGCTTGCCCTTATACGTGGGATGCACCAGGAATTCGGCGCTGCCATTTGCGCCCGAGGTCAGCGCGAACATGGAGCCGAAGCCGGCCACGGTCGATTCTTCGATGTACTTGAGCGTGGAAGCGACGTCGTCGGACAGGTCCACCTGCAGCGTCAGGCCGCCGAAGATCTTGCCGTTGTCGTCTTTCAAAGGACGCACATGCATGGCGTACCAGCGGCCGCCTCGGTACACGATGTTGGTCGCCGCAGTCGACGTATCGAGCGTTTTCACGACAAAATCGTCGGACGACACCGCAGCGCCCGTCAGGGGCTGGCCGTCGGCGCCACGCTGCATGGTCGCGGCACGGATCCACTGATTGTTGTGACGCACGATGAGTTCCGGGTCGGCGCCGGTATAGCTGCGCATGCGCTGCAGCACCGACGTATTGCCGTTCAGGATGGTTTCGCCTGCGCGCACGGTGACGACTTCGCCGGCGGTGCCGGTTTCGGTCATGGTGCCGTCGGGGGACGGCAGTTCGCCCAGCATGCGCTGGAACACCAGCAACTGGCGTTCAACCCGCAGACGGGTGGATTCGTAGGACGACACCAGGCTGCTGCTGACGGAATCCAGGGAAGCCATCATTTCGCGTTCGACCGCCTGCCGAGCGGCGCGGACGCCCTGCACGGCCACCACGACGGCGGTCACCCCTGAAATGATTGCGCTCAGTGACAGAGCCAATACCAAGACTTGCTTGGCCAGCGAACGCTGACCAAGACTGAAAGACGACGCCATCGTTTCCCACCCCACGTTATTGTCGGACGCTCCGGATTGCCTGGAACGGCCTGTTTTCCAGGGCCGTGGGAATCACGCGAACGAGTGTGAGCACCTTTACGGCAGGATCAGGAGAGAATTGAGGAATTTATTACGTCTGGTGTGAGCAAGCCCTCACCGACCCGGTCCAGAAGCAGATCCGCCATCGCGCGCGCCGCTGGGGACAGATCGCGATCGGCGCGCCAGACCAGTCCGATCGGCCGCCGGATCACCGGGTCGACCAGGTCGCGCTGCACCAGTCCAGCTTGCGCCACCACCGCCGCGGCCACCGACGGCAGCGCCGCGACGCCACATCCGGCCATTACCATGGCCGCCACCGTCATCAGGTGGTCGACCTCGTAGGCCGGCGAAAACTGCACGCCGTGCTGCAAGGCCGCTGCCGCCACGTATTGCCGCACGCTGGTCGGGTGCGACATGGACACGTGCGGGTAGGCCAGGCAGGACGCGAACGGGATCGGGGCGGCGCCGGCCAGGGGATGACCGCGAGGCATCAGCAGCACGAACCGGTCTTCGGTCAACGATTGGTAGGTCAGGTCGGCATAGGCCGGGTCAGCCGCCGTCAGGGCAAAGTCCACCTCGCCCCGCTGGACCAGGGCGAAGGCCGGGGCCGACAAGGTGTCGATCAGCCGCAGCCGGATGTCCGGATAGCGGGCGCTGTAGGCAGCGAACAGGTCCGGCATCAGCTTGGCCGCGAACGAGGGCAGCGCGGCCACCGCCACCGACCCGCTGCGCAGCTGGGAAATGTCCCGCACGGCGCCGACGGCGGCGTCAAAACGCGCCAGCACCTCGGTCGCATCCGTCACGAACTGCTCGCCGGCGGCGGTCAGGCTGACCTTGCGGGTCGTCCGCTGGAACAGGCGCGCCTGCACGGCCGCTTCGGTCCGCAGCACGATGGACGACACCGCCGACTGCGACAGATGCAGCTGTGTCGCCGCCTGGCTGAAGCTGAGCGTGCCCGCCACGGCCAGAAAGGTGCGCAGATCGTGCGTGGACAGGTCGGCTTTCATTGATTTATCTTGAATTTCGATCAATATATCAAAAACGAGCGCTTAACCGATAAGCGGACGGGGCATAGACTGACCGGCTGTCTTGAAGGGAGCCTTCTCATGTTGATGTATCCGTCCCAGTCGCGCGCCGTGGTCGTTGGTGGCGGCACCATGGGCAACGACGTTGCCGCGGTGCTGGCCCGCGCCAGTTGCCCCACTATCATCGTCGAGTCGTCCGCCGCCCGCCGGGAGGCCCTGCCCGGCACACTGGCCGCCGCACTCGACACGCATGCGGCCCAGGCGCATCTGGTGTCGGTCGTGGCCGACCTGGACGACATCGACTGGTCGGGCATCGACCTGGTCATCGAGTGCATTCCCGAACGCGTCGATATCAAGCAGGCCTTGTTTGCCCGGCTGGAACAACTGGCCCGGCCGGACTGCCTCCTGACCAGCAACAGTTCCAGCTTTCCGATCAGCGCGATTGCCGAGGGCCTGAGCACCGGCGGCCGCATGCTGGGCCTGCACTTCTTCATGCCCGCGCACCTGGTGCCGCTGGTCGAGGTCGTGATGGGCGGCGCAAGCGAGCTCGCACACGCGCAGGCTCTGTCCGACTTCATGCGCCGCTGCGCCATGGTGCCGGTGCTGGTCAAGAAGGACCTGCCGGGCTTTCTGGCCAACCGGCTTCAGCATGCGCTGTCGCGGGAAGCCTTCGACATGATCGACCAGGGCATTGCGTCGCCCGAAGATGTCGATGCCGCCGTGCGTTTCGGCTTTGGCTTCCGCTTTCTGGCCGCCGGCCCCGTCATGCAGCGCGACCATGCCGGGATCGAAGTGCATTGCGCCGCCGGCGCGACCATGTATCCGACCTTGAACAACTCGCCGTTGCCGGCCAAAGCCCTGAGCGACCGCGTGGCCGCGGGGCATCTGGGCATGAAAACGGGCCAGGGCTTCTATACCTGGACGCCCGAGACCATTGCCGCTGAACGCAAGCGCTACGATGATCTGCTCAAGGCCGGCCTGACCCTGCTTGCCAAGGAACTGCCACCGCTCCAACCGGGACCTGACCATGATTGATGCCGCCACCGCTTTTGCCGAACCGCTGATCCTGACCGTGGCGCCGAACGGCGCGTACAAGAAACGGGCCGACCACGGCGCGTTGCCGGTCACGCCCGAGCACCTGGCCGATACCGCCAAACGCTGCCTGGACGCCGGCGCGGCCATGATCCACATGCATGTGCGTGCCGCAGACGAGCGGCACAGCCTGGACCCCGCCGCCTACCTGCTGGCGACCGAGACCGTGCGCCGCGCCGTCGGCAAGGAACTGGTCATCCAGATCACCACCGAAGCGGCGCAGGTGTATGCGCCCGACGAACAGGTCGCGTCGGTCATGGCAGTTGCGCCCGAAGCCGTGTCGGTGGGCCTGCGTGAAGTCGCGGTGGGACCGCAAGCCGACGAACGCGTCGCCAGGCTGTTCAGCTGGCTGGCCCGCGAACGCGTCATGACCCAGGTGATTCTGTATGACACCGCGGACGTGGCGCAGTGGCAGTCCTATCGGCAACGCGGCATCGTGCCCGAAGCGCCCTGGTTCCTGCTGTTCGTGTTGGGCCGCTACACCGCGGGCCAGACCTCGCTGCCCGCGGACCTGCTGCCCTTCCTGGCCGCCGATGATCGCACCTACCCCTGGGCCATGTGCGCGTTTGGCAAGCACGAACATGCGTGCGCGGCCGCCGCTGCGGCGCTGGGCGGACATGCGCGGGTCGGCTTCGAAAACAATCTGTACCTGAAAGATGGCAGCATCGCGCCCGACAACGCGGCGCTGGTGAAGCAGGCGGCGCAGGCCGGACTGGACTGTGGCCGCCGGCTGGCGACGGCTGATGATGTGCGGCGGCGGTTCGGCTGAATGCTTCGACGGCTATTTAAAGCAGGAAGGACGGCGACCGGAGTCCATCCGGCGCCTGGATATAACTAGAAGACACACGACACACCACGCGCTCATTGAAAGCGCAGGAGACACCCATGTTGAAGAAGACCTTGCTGGCGCTGGCCTGCGCCGCCGTGCTGCCCGCTGCCATGCTCCCCGCCACTTTGATGGCGGCCGATGCCTATCCTTCCAAGCCCATCCGTTTCATCGTGCCCTACCCGCCCGGCGGTCCGACCGACCTGATGGCCCGGTTGCTGCAGGTATCGATGCAGAAGCAGCTGGGCGTGTCGGTGGTAGTTGAAAACAAGGCGGGCGCAGGTGGCAACATCGGCTCCGACCAGGTCGCCAAGTCCGAGCCCGATGGCCACACCCTGCTGCTGGCCGCCAGCGGTCCGATGGCTGTCAACCCGACTCTGTACAAGGCGCTGCCCTTCAATCCGATCAAGGACTTTGCACCGGTCGTGCAGATCTCGGCCTTCCCGATGGTGCTTGAGGTCAATCCCAATGTGGTCAAGGCCACGGACCTGAAGTCCTTCATTGCCGCGGCCAAGGCCAAGCCGGAACTGTTCAGCTTCGCGTCCGCCGGCAGCGGCACGCCGCAACACCTGGCCGGTGAAATGTTTAATCGCGCCGCCGGCACCACCATGCAGCACATCCCCTACAAGGGTGCGGGTCCGGCGCTGAATGATCTGGTCGGCGGGCAAGTGCCGGTGATGCTGGACATCGTGGGCAGCTCGCTGCAATACATCAAGGCCGGGCGCCTGCGGCCAATCGCGGTCACGACGGCCCAGCGCAGCGCCGCCCTGCCGGACGTGCCCACGCTGGCGGAATCCGGCCTGCCTGGCTTCGACATGTCCGGATGGCACGGCATCGCAGTGGCCGCCGGCACGCCGAGGCCGATCGTTGACAGACTCAACCAGGTAGTCAATACCGCGTTCGCCGATCCCGAACTGCGCGCGCGTTGGGAGGCACTTGGCACGCCTGCGGTTGGCGGCACGCCGGAACAGTTTGAAAAGCTGATCAAGTCGGAAAACGTGCGGCTGGGCGCGGTGGTGAAGGCGTCAGGCGCAACGGCGGATTGACGCGGCGGAGGCGGTGCTTCAGTGCGCCGCGTGCCAGCGACACTGACCTGCCGGCCCACGGCCCGCAACAAAGGCGCGGCCAAGCGCCCCTTCAGTGCGCCGCCTTGACCCGATGCAACACGGTCAGCAACGTCAGGCTGGCACCGAGCACTACGGCCATTGCACCGAACGCGCCCTGGACACCGAGGGCCTCCGACACGGCGCCCACCAACAGATAGCCGAAGGGCATGGTGCCGTTGTAGGCCATGCCATACATGCCCACCAGCGCGCCACGCACGGAATCCGGGCAACGCCGCTGGATGGTGGCATTGGTGGACGTGGCGCTGAAGGTCAGGCTGAAACCCAGCGCAAAGAACGCAAATGCCGTCAGCGCTGCATGCCCCGCCAGCGCCAGCACGGCCAGCGCGACGCCCGCGATCCACGGCGCCACGCTCAGGTACCGCTGCGTCATCATCGACCCGATGGCCGATGACAGGATCACGGCTGCGCTCAGGGACCCCACCCCGGCGGCCGCAAAGAACACGCCGGTGAAGGTCGCCGCGTCGTGGAACACACGGTCGGCGATCAGCGGCACCAGCGTCTGGTAGCTGCCCGCGAACAGGCCCATGCAGGCCAGGATCGACAGGTACTTGGCGGTAAAGGGGTCATCAAGGATGTAGGCAAACGCCGCGCGCAGGCCGCCGCGGCTGTCGCCCTTTTTGGTCATGCGCGGCTGGATCACCATGGACCGCACGCACCACGCCATCACGCACAAGGCCACCGCGTAGGTGGCGAAGGCGACGGGTGGACCCAGGGTGGGATACAGCACGGCCGCGATCGTCGGCCCCACCATCCGGCCCACGTTGTAGACCATGGTGTTCATGGCCACCGCATTGGGCAGCAGCGCCGCGTCTTCCAGGCAGGACACCAGCAGCACCTGCCGCGCGGGCGACTCGATCGAGGTGAGCACACCGATCACGATCGCGTGCGCCAGGATCAGGGGCAAAGTCAGCACGCCAAATGCCGACAGCACCGCCAGACTGCACGCCACCGCGAGCGACGCGTACAACACAGCCAACGTGGTCCGCCGGGCGTTGTGCGACGAAATACGCGCCCCCGCGATCGGGGCAATCACAAGCTGCGGACCGTACAGCAGGAAGTTCAGCAAGGCCAGCACCGCGCCCGACCCCGACAAGTGATACACCACCAGATTCAGCGTCACGTTCTGCGTCCAGCTGCCCAGGACCGACACCACCTGCCCGGTCAGATAACGCCGGAGCGTAGGCTCGGACAGGGCAGGAAAGATGCGTTGCAGCGAAAGCGACATGATGGACGGCAAGGAAGGCGGCAGACCCCTACTCTACCCGATCACCCCTTCCCGCCCGCCCAGGCCCGCCGTACCGCACACGTCTGGATACACCCCTTTAAGCCAGCTACCACCCGCACCCAGGGCACGGTGGATCTGGCTTTGCCAGTCCGCCAGTGCCGCCCCTGGGGGAGGCGCAAAGCGCCTAGGGGGGGCTCAACGCGCCGGTCCGCCAGTGTCGCCCCTGGGGGAGGCGCGAAGCGCCATGGGGGGGCTTACCGCGCCTAGGGGGGGCTCAACGCGCCGGTCCGCTGGTGTCGCCCCTGGGGAAGGCCCGAAGCGCCATGGGGGGACTCCATCCTGGGGAACACATAGCGACCTAGGGACATCATCAACGCGCACGCTGCCAGCAAGGCCACACACAGCGCTGACAATGCGGTCGCATAGCCACCCGTCTTGTCGAACGCCAGACCCATGATGTATGGCCCTGCGCCCGAGCCCAGCATGAAGGCTGCGAACAGATAACCATACAGCTCGCCAAAGCTCTTCAGCCCGAGATACCGCGACAGCAGAAAGGCGATCAGATCGACCTCGGCGCCGAGCCCCAACCCCACCAGCACCACCGACAACGCAGCGTATTGCGGCGGCAGGTTGGCGAGCAGCATGCCGATCCCGATCAACGGAATCGCAAAGAAGAAAGCCGCCACATACGGTGCAAAAATCCGGTCCAGCAGATAGCCTGCCAACAACCTTCCGCCGATCAAGGCGGCACCGGCAAACGCCATGGCCGTCGTCGCCACACCCGGTGCAATACCCCGATCCACCAGCAGCGGCACGACGTGCGCGATGGTGCCATTGGTTGCCAATGCGACTGCAAAAAAGGCCAGCGCCAGCTTCCAGAACACACCCGACCGCAAGGCTTCACGACCCGTGGCACCCGGCAAGGCCACGGCAGTCGTACCTGCCACCGGACGCATCTGGTCCGGCTCACGCACCGCCAGCGAGACCGCGGTCACCCCGATCACAAGCGTCAGCGCCGCCAGTCCAAGATAGGCGCCCTTCCACCCGAACGCCGTCAGCAAAGCCTGCGCATACTGCGGCACCAGCGCCGCGCCCAGTCCCACGCCCGCCATCGCCACCCCCAGCGCCAGCCCGCGCTTGTCATCGAACCAGGCCGAGATCGCCTTCGCATATGGCAGCGGCGTCTGCCCCGCCGCCGCAATGCCCATCAACGCATAGATGATCATGAACTTGGCGGGCGTATCGGCAAACAAGGCCAACGACGCGGTTGCCGCGGCGAACAACACAATGGACGGCAAGGTGACCGCCCGTATCCCGAACCGATCGATCAACCGGCCCGCGACCGGCACGAACAACGCCGTCATCGTCAACCCGATCACCAAGGCCAACGACGTCGTCGACCGCTCCCACCCGAACGCCTTCGTCACCGGCAGCAGGAACACGCCAAAGGTGAATTGCATGATCGGCCCATTGCCGACAAACAGCCCGAACACGGACCCTACCACCACCCACCAGCGATTCCTGATCTTCATTGTCTTCTCCATCGGTGGCCATGCCACGGTTGTTGTCCTGAACGGGCAGCCTCTACGTGCCACCTCGCACTTCCGATACGAAAAAGTCTCTGCAACCCCCAAACTCGGCCCACGCACGACGCGCGCAGAGGCACAACGGATCTGGCGATACCAGTCCACCATGACCTCCATCAAGGAAAGACGCCGACCCCTAGAGGGCCTTCACCTCTAGCCAAACGAGACAACGCACCGCACCCGCGCTGCCCCCACTGGGACACCGCAGATCCGGCTTTGCCGGTCCGCTGGTGTCGCCCCTGGGGGTGGCGCGCAGCGCCGCGGGGGGGCTACATATTGAGCTTGAACAGCTTCGCCGCATTGGTATGGCCGATTTTCTTTCTGTCGGCTTCGCTGATGCTTGCTGACGCAAACCAGTCGGATGCGTGGTCGATGTTCTCGAATGGCCAGTCGGTGGAGAACAGGATGCGGTCGGCGCCGATCTCCAGGATCGCGTCAATCAGGGTCTGTGTGCGGAAGTTGCCCGACGTCGTCAGGTAGAAGTTTTCGTTGAAGTAATCAACGATCTTGCGCTTGGCCGGATACTTCGGCGTTGTCTTGACCCACGCGTTGCGATGGTCGATGCGCCACATGCTGTAGGGCAGTCCCTCGCCCATGTGACCCAGGATGATGCGCAGATCCGGATAGGCATCGAACAGTCCCGAACCCATCAGGCGCAGCGCATGCACGGCGGTCTCTTGCCCGAACGCCCAGGTCGGTCCCATCAGCCACGGGTGACCGTCATAGATGGCGCAGTCTTTCGGCAAGGGGTTGCGCGGATGCAGATAGAAGGGCACGTCCAGCGACTGGACCTTTTCCCAGAACGGCCAGTACTGCTTCAGGTCGTAATACACGGCGTGGTCGGGGTTCTCGACCTGCGAAAAACCATTGACCAGTGCGCCGACAAAACCCAGGTCGCGCACGCACCGTTCCAGTTCATTCGCGGCCAGTTCCGGCGACTGCATCGGCAACGCGGCGAACCCGCGAAAGCGGGTGGGCTGGCGCACGATCTGCTCGGCCAGGAAATCGTTGGCGCGTTGCGCGACTTCGGACGCCTGCTTCGTATCCGGAATGGCCTGCACTGCCGGCGCATTCAAGGACAGGATCATCGTCTCGATCTGGTATTCATCCATCAGGCGAAGGCGGCGGTCCTGGATGTCCAGCAGGCGCGAACGCAGTTCGGGCCAGTCCTTGTCCGGCACGAAACCGGCCGAATCCATCAGTGTCTCTTCCGTGGCGAAGTGTTCTTCGAGCGCAATTTTTCCGGTCATCTCGGATCCTTGTCGAATGGATAAAGCGGTGGGGTGGAGGTCAATACTGGCCGCGCGGCGTCAAGCCCAGGGCCATCTGCCCGTACATCGTGCCGACGGCGTCCCAGTTCATGCTGATGTGGCGGCTGACGGCATTGACGTCGCGCCAGGCGCGTTGCACCGGGTTCGACAGATTCAGGCCCAGACCGCCGGTTGATGCATTCAAGGCTTCTGCCGCACGCAATGCCAGCGACACCGCAAACGACTGGCCGCGGCGGCTCACGATGCGGTCCTCGACCGTCACGGCGTGGCCCGCCAGCGTCTTGTCCGTCACGCGGCGCAGATCACGCAGCAGGATTTCCTGCGCGGCATCGGTGCTTGCCGCGGCATCGGCCACCCGCAACTGGATGGTCGGAAATTCCGCCATCTTCTGATGGGCACCGGCCACGGCGCCGCGCGTCACGCGCGCCCCGGTGGCTTCCAGATAGTCGTCCAGCGCGCCGGCCGCGGCGCCTACGGCCACCGACGCCAGGCAGGACGGAATCACGGTCAGCATCGGGACCCGGAAGGCCAGGTCGTCGGCGTAGTGGCCGGCGCCCGGCGTGTTGCCCGACGTGGTCTGCGCAAAGGTCAGCACCCGATGGCCCGGTACGAACACGTCTTTCAATTCCAGGGTCTTGCTGCCCGTGCCGCCCAGGCCGACCACGTCCCACGTTTCCAGGATCGTGTAATCGGCAGCGGGCACCAGCAAGAAGGCGGGCTCCAGCCCTTCGCCCGACAGGGCCGGGATCATGGCCGCGCACAGGGCCCAGTCGGCGTTCTCGCAGCCGCTGCTGAAGCTCCAGTTGCCGCTCAGCCGATAGCCGCCCGCATCGACGCCTGCCTTGGCGGCCGGCGCGTACGAGCCGCACAGCAAGGCGTCGGGGTTGTCGCCCCACACATCGCGCTGCGCCTCGACCGGAAAGCTGGCGGCCAGCCACTGATGCGCCGACAGCAAGCCAGCCACCCAGGCGGTCGATGCGCAGCTGCGGGCCAGTTGCAGGTTGGCCTCGACCAGCACGTCGAAGTGTTCCTGGTAGCCGCCAAATTCACGCGGCTTCACGATGTCGAAATAGCCGATGTCACGCAGCGCCTGCATGTGCGAGTCGGGCACCTGGCCGTCACGTTCGGTCTGCCGCGCGGCGGCCTTGATCTGCGGGGACAGCGCTTCGATGCCGCGCAGCAAGGCGGCCTTGTCGAAGGCGGTGCGCGGCGGCGCGTCCAGGACGGCATGCTCCACGAAACTGTTCATGGTCAACTCCTTGATCTTGTTTTCGGTATGCGCCCGTGGGTGGCCCAGGGCGAGAGGACGTGAGGGCGAGACGGCGGATCATCGCGCCGCGACGGGCGTGGACCGGCAATAGGTCGCGTTGCGGTAGAGCAAGGGGGACGTGTTGTCGGCGAGCTGGACGTCGTGCACCGCGCCGATGAAGATGGTGTGGGTGCCGAAGGGGACGACCACCTGCTTGCTGCAGAAGATGCGCGCCTGGGCGCTTGTCAGGTACTTGATGCCGGTGTCGGTCTCGGACCAGTCGCCGGTCAGGAAACGATCCGCAGGGGGCACGCCGCCGCTGAAGGCGTTGGACAGATCGATGTGGTCTTCGGACAGCACGTTCACGCAGAAGCCGTCGGTGGACGACATGATGTCGTGCAGCAGGGTTTTCTGGTGAATGCAGACCAGCAAGGCGGCGGGGTCGAGCGATACGGATGAGACCGCGGTGGCCGTCATGCCATGGCCGCGTTCCCGGTCGCCAGCGGTCACGATGGTGACGGTGGATGCGATGCCGCGCATGGCCAGGCGAAAGTCGCGCTGGACGGATTCGTGATCGGCGACATCGTGCGTCAGTGCTTGGGCAGTCATGTGTCTTCCTCCATCGGGTTTCTGTGAACCCGGGGCTCTGTGAACCGTTGGCAAAGTTTCACACACAACTGTTGCGTCTGCAATTGTTGTACAGTCGATTTCACTCCTTTTTTGCTCGGGGTTTTCCCACCCCGGGTCACCCCGAAGACACCCATGTATCGACTGACCGACTCGTTCCCATACCTGCTCAACCGCGTGGGTGTGCGCATCGGTGAACTGTTCACCGAACGTCTCAAACCGTATGACCTGACCCTGCCGATGTACCGGGTGCTGGCATCGTTATGGGAACGCAGCGACCAGCGGCTCAATGAACTGGGCAAGGCGACAGTCATGGAAGTGTCGACGCTGTCGCGGCTGATCGGGACGATGGAATCGCGTGGCTATGTGACGCGGCACCGCCTGGACGACAACGCGCGGGTCGTGGCGATCAACCTGACGGCGGCCGGACGCGCGCTGGCGGAAGAGCTGATTCCGCTGGCCATGCAGTTCGAGGAAGTGGCGATCCACAGCTTCGGCAAGGCTGAAGTGCTGCGCCTGAAGTCCGCCATGGAAGCGGTCTATGAACACCTGAACGCGCTCGATCCGGAAGCGCTGCAGGTGCCGGCCAGCAAACGCGCCGGGCGGCGCGCCGCGCGTTAGGGATCCGGGCGCCGCGCGCTCGGGATCAGGGCGGCCCTGCCGCCACCACCGTGTTCACCGCCAGGATCAGCCGTTCCAGGTCATCGGGCGCCATCGTCAATGCTGGCGTCAGATACACGATGCGCCCGAACGGCCGCACCCATACCCCCTGATCGATCAGCCGCTGCTTGAGCCGGTTCATGTCGTCGATGCGGGTCAGTTCCACGACGCCGATCGCGCCCAGCGTGCGCACGTCCTTCACCCACGCCAAGTCCTTGCACGGCGCCAGCCCCTCGCGCAACGCCGCGCCGATCGCCGCGGCTTGATCCAGGCGCGGTTCCCGTTCGAACAGATCCAGTGACGCATGCGCCGCCGCGCAGGCCAGCGCATTGCCCATGAAGGTGGGGCCATGCATCAGCGCATGGCCGGGATTGTCGGACAGGAACGCGTCGAACACGCGTTCGCTTGCCACGGTGGCGGCCAGCGGCAAGGTGCCGCCCGTCAGCGCCTTGGACAGCGTGATGATGTCCGGCTTGACGCCCGCCTGCTCGAACGCGAACAGGCTGCCTGTTCGTCCGAAGCCGGTAAAGATCTCGTCGAAGATCAACAGCAGACCGTGACGGTCGGCCAGCGTGCGCAATCGTTGCAGCACGACAGGCGAGTGCATCAGCATGCCGCCTGCGCCCTGCACCAACGGTTCCACCAGGATGCCTGCCAGTTTGTCAGCATGCTGCGCAAGGTGGGCATCGAGCGCCACCATCGATGCATCATCCACCGGCAGCGCCGCCACGTCGTGCGCCGCGAGCAGTCCTTTGAACAGGGCATGCATGCCGTCCTCGGGATCGCACACGGCCATGGTGCCGAACGTGTCGCCGTGATAGCTGCCCTTGAAGACCAGGAAACGCGACCGGCCCCGCTCGCCGCGATTGAGCCAATACTGCATCGCCATCTTCATGGCGACTTCGACCGCCACCGACCCGGATTCGGTAAAGAACACCCGGTCCAGGCCTGGGCCCAGCAAGCCCGCCAGCCGCTGCGCCAAGTGCAGCGCCGGTTCATGCGTCAACCCGCCGAACATGACGTGCGGCATGACCTCCAACTGCGCGCGGATGGCATCGGCAATGTGCGGATGGTTGTAGCCATGGCAGGCTGTCCACCACGATGCAATGCCATCGACCAGGCTGCGGCCATCCGCCAGTTCGATGCGCGTGCCGGACGTGCGCACCACCGGCAAGGGCGGCGCGGCCGTCTTCATTTGGGTATACGGCAGCCAGATATGGCGGCTGCCGTCTTCGATCCAGGAGGGGGAACGCGTCATGGGCACATCCGTGCGAGCAGGTCGGGAGACCAAGTCGACCAGAGTGTAGCCATGTCGGGGTGTGGCCCCCGGACTACCTGGCCAGAGCGCGCCCCAGGAAATCCTCGCAGGTCATGACGTGGGCGGTCGAGAAAGCCAGGATGGTCAACGTCGCCTGGTGCACTTGCGCTGCGCTCATGGCGCCAAAGCCCAGATCCGGATAGTCGAACGTTCCGGTCGCATCCGACAGGAAGGCGACGCGATAGTTGTGGAACATCGCGTCCCGCGCCGTGGCATGGCAGCAGTTCTCGGTCGTCGTCCCGGTGATGGCCACGGTATCGATGCCCCATTCGCGCAGGATCAGATCCATGTCGGTCGCAAAAAAGCCGCTGTAGCGGTGCTTCTTGATCACGTGCTCACCAGGTGCCGGCGCCAGCCCGGGATGGATCTCCACACCTGCCGTGCCATCGATGAGCGCGGCCCGGCTGGCGACCGGCGGGTACAAATCGCTATAGCGGCCCATGTCGCAGCCGTCGCTGCGATGCACGTGCGACGTGTAGATGACACGGATGCCCCGTTCACGGCAGGCGTCAAGCGTGCGTGCGAGCCGGGGCATCATCTCGGCAGCCTGCCGGGACTGGAGCGGCGCGCCATCCGCGACAAAATCGTTCTGCATGTCGACGACGATGACCGCGGTCTTGCGAGGATCGATGGATTCGAGCTGATACGGCATGGTGGACTCCAGGCAAGGGAACACAGAAATCCCACAGTAGAATTTCCGGATGCGAGACGCTTGACCGCAGGCGCCACGCGCTTTGCCATGAGCGACATCCATCCTTCCGTCGCAGGAGTTGTCCATGCAGCCCTATGCCCTTGTCCGGCCTGGCGATAGCTTCGAAACCTGGCACCACGCCACCTGCCGCAACTACTCGACCACGCAAAGCCGCGGCGTCCCGGACCAGCACTTCCGGGCAAGCGTGCGAGTGCGCCCCTTCGGGCCCGTCGCGATCAGCGAGATCGCCTCCGAACTTCGGAATGGCGATCAGCTCGAAGTCACGCGTTCACCTGCCGATATCCGGCGCGATCCGCGTGACGACTTCCTGCTGTGGATCGCCCGAAGCGGAACGACGTGGATCGAGCAGGACGGACGAACTGCCGTTCTTGCGCCCGGCGATCTGGCGTTGCATGACCAGGCCCGTCCGTTTTCGTTGACGTTTGCATCGACGTCGGCGGCGATCATGGTGGTCATGCCTCGTGCGTGTCTGACGGCGCGCGTTCCTGGCGCCGAACGCATGGTGGCCCAACGCATCGCCCGGGACATGCCGCTTGCACGACTGTCGGCCACCCTGGCGCGGCAGGTCGCACGATCGCCAGAAGGCCTGACAGACGCCACGGCAGACCGCCTGTGCGACGCGGCGCTGGATATCTGGTCAACCCTTCTGGACAGCTCGCTCGATCACGCAGGCGAGCAACGGGCTGCGCGCGATACCGCGGCGACGCGGAGGCTGCGCGAGGTCAAGCGCTACATGCTGGACCGGCTGGGCGATCCTGATCTCGATACGGTCACCATCGCGCACACGCACCATGTATCGACCCGGACACTGATCCGCATGTTCGCGGCGGAAGGCGTCACGCCCATGCGCTGGTTGCTGGCGCAGCGTTTGCGGGCAACCCATGAAGCGCTATCCAATGGGTCGGCGCAAAGCGTGACCGATGCCGCCCTCGCCTTCGGTTTCAGCGATCTGTCGCACTTCAGCCGCTGCTTCCGGGCCGCCTATGGTCAGACGGCGCAGGCCGTATTGCGACGTGGATAGAGCCTGCGGTGCGCAATGAGCCCTGTCCACTACACTTCGCCCTCGGCGAATGACGTTGCCGACCTTGCCACCCTTCTGATCTTCAAGTTCATTCATGTCGAAGTTCGATCCCTGCTTCGAGCAGGTCCTTGCCGATGCCACCGCGCGCAATATGCGCCGCAGCGTCCGGCCGCTTGCCGCGGCCGCGCCGGGACGCATCGTCAGCGCGGGCCGCGAGCTGCTCAATTTTTCGGGCAACGATTACCTGGGCCTGGCAAGGCACCCGCTATTGACCGAGCGCGCGGCGGATTGGGCGCAGCGCTACGGTGCGGGTGCGCAGGCGTCGCGGCTGGTCACGGGCACCCTGGATGCGCACACCCAGGTCGAAGCCAAGCTGGCGCGGCTGAAGGGAACCGAGGCGGCGTTGCTGTTTGCCAGTGGCTGGCAACTGAACGCCAGTGTGCTGCCGGCGCTGATCCGGGGACTGGGGACGCGCGGACAGGTCGAGGTTTATACCGACAAGCTGGTACACGCCAGCATGCATCACGGGTGCCAGGCCGCGGGGATCAGGCAGATCCGTTTCCGTCACAACGATCTGGCGCACCTGGATCGTTTGCTGACCGAGCGGGCCGCAGCCGGCGTGCGCCGGATCATCGTGACCGAAAGCGTGTTCAGCATGGATGGCGATCGTGCCGACGTGCCGGCCCTGGCGGCGTTGGCGGATCGGCACGAGGTCTTCCTGTATCTGGACGAAGCCCATGCCACGGGCGTACTCGGCCCGCATGGCATGGGGCTGTCGGGACTGGCGCCGGGTGGCGTCGACCTGATCATGGGGACATTCAGCAAGGCCCTGGGGGGCTTTGGTGCGTACGTGGCAGGGTCGCAGGCGCTGTGCGACTTCCTGGTGAATACATGCTCGGGTTTCATCTATTCGACCGGGCTGCCGCCGTCGGTCCTGGGGGCCATGGATGCGGCGCTGGACCTCGTTCCTGGCATGGACACCGACCGCGCGCATCTGGCGCGGCTGTCGGAAGGCCTGCGTGACGGGCTGCGTGCGCAGGGTCGGGATACCGGTGCGTCGTCGACGCAGATCGTGCCCGCCATGGTGGGCGATGCGGGCGACGCCGTCGCCCTGAGCGCGCGGCTGAACGACGCCGGCATGCTGGCCGTGGCGATCCGGCCACCCACGGTGCCCCCAGGCACGAGCCGCCTGCGCATTGCGTTGAGTGCCGCGCATACCGAAGACGATGTGGACCGTTTGCTCGACGCCCTGGCGCGCGATCCGCTGCGGAGTGCGGCATGACGCCGGTGCTGTGGTTCGTGCATGGGTGGGGCTTCGATGCAGGCGTGTTCGATGCGCTGGCGGATCGATTGGAGCCGATTTCGCGGTCGACGTCGCAGTCAGTTTCGCAGCCGATCTCGCAGCTTCGCTACGACGCCGGCTACGTGGGTTCGGCGCTGCTTCAGCCCCCCATTGAGCCCTTCATCGCCGTCGCGCATTCATTCGGAATGATGCGTGTACTGAAGAACCTGGCGCCGCACTGCATGGGCATCGTCTGCCTGAACGGCTTTGCACGCTTTTCGGCGGCGCCGGACTTTGCTGCGGGGACGCCCTTGCGGCTGATCGACCGGATGCTGCAGCGGCTGCGGCAGGATCCGATGGGCGTGGTCAACACGTTCCGGGCCCGATGCGGCGCGGCGCCCTATCCGGCAACGACCGGGCTCGATGTGGATGCGCTGTTCGCGGACCTGTCGGCGCTGCGCGATGACGATGTCCGGGCTGCACTGGCAGCGTGCCCGGTGCCAATCGTGGCGGTGGCCGCTGACGACGACCCCATCGTTTCGCCGGCCATGACGGCGATGACGTTCGCGACGCGTTCGAGCACGCCGCCAGTCATGCTTGCGGAAGGGGGTCACTTGTTGCCGGTGACGCACCCTGCCGAGTGCGCGGATGCCGTGCGGCGGGTGATCCAGCTGCTGCAGGCGCCGCCGAACGTATCGCTGACGGGGTCCGGCTCATGACCGCACTCGCCCGGCGCGATGCGATCGCCGCACGGTTCGCCCGCGCGGTGGCCCGTTACGACGACCATGCCGACGTGCAGCGGCATGCCGCGTCGACATTGGCTGCGCGGATCGCGGCGCTGCCCCTGCCGCTGCGCCCCCGGGTCCTGGAAATCGGCTGCGGCACGGGCCTGCTGACTGCTGCGTTGGCCCGGCATATTGCCGCGGCCGACTGGACGATTACCGACATTGCGCCAGAAATGGTGGCTGCCACCCGGCTGGCAGCCGACACGGGTCGGATCGACCTGACGGGTACCGCGCACTACGCCTGCCTGGACGGCGAACATCCCGATGGATCCCACGTGGGGCAGTACGACCTGGTGTGTTCCAGCCTGGCCGTGCAATGGTTCAACGATCTGCCCGCGGGACTGCAACGCCTGGCCGCCTGCCTGGCGCCGGGCGGCACGTTGGCCGTCAGTACACTGACCGCCGATACCTTCAAGGAATGGCGCGACGCGCATCGCCACTTCGATCTGCGGGCTGCCACGCCGGATTACCCCGATGCGGGAACGCTTGCCCGCGCCCTGCCCGGCCACGCCGGCAGCGTCACCATCGATCCACAGCGCGTGCGCTTTGCCGACGGCCTGGGCTTTGTGCGCAGCCTGAAAGGCATCGGCGCGACCTTGCCGCGAGAGGGCGCCCGGGCGCTGCGTCCTTCTGATTTTCGGCGGGTGCTGTCTCGCTTCACGGATGACGGTGCCACCGTGACGTACGAGATCGCCTATGGCGTGTGGCAACGCGCGGGCGATGCTTCATGATCGACACCCCCACATGCGCGCATCGCGGCGTCTTCGTCACCGGCACGGACACCGGCGTCGGCAAGACGCTGATATCCGCCATCCTGGCCAAGGCCTGGCAGGCCGATTACTGGAAGCCATTGCAGACCGGCGTGGCGGACGAGCCCGGCGATACGCCCAGCGTGGCCTTCCTGGCAGACATGGCCCCCTCGCGTGTGCATGCGCCCGCCGTGGTGCTGCAGGCGCCGCTGCCCCCCTGGGCCGCCGCGCCGCTGGAGGGCGTGCGGATCGACACCCATGCGCTGACCTGCCCCGCAACGCACGCACCGTTGGTGGTGGAGGGCGCGGGCGGCCTGCTCGTTCCCATCGATGACGACACGATGATGATCGACCTGATCGGGCGCCTGGCCCTGCCCGTGATCCTGGTTGCGCGCAGCGGGCTCGGCACCATCAATCACACGCTGCTGAGCCTGCATGCGTTGAAGGCAGCAGGCATCGCGGTAGCGGGGGTGGTGATGAACGGACCGCCGTCCCCGAGCAATCGTTTAGCGATCGAACGATTCGGCGGGGTGCCGGTGATGGCGGAAGTGCCGGCCCTGGATGTCGTCGACGCCGGGTCGGTCGCCGCGATGGCCGCGCGCATGCCGACACTGGCGTCGGTAATGGAAGCGCTCGCGGCTCGCCCCTGATGGAAGCGCTCGCCGCTTGCGCTTAGATCGCGCCTGCCGTTTTGGCATCGGCAAAGACCTGCGTCAACCAATCCACGAACACCCGCACGCGCGGCGACATGTGCCGGCTTTGCGGATACAGCACCGACACCGGCATGGGCGGCGGCGGGTGCTGCGGCAGCAGCTCGATCAACGTGCCGTCATCGAGCAGCGTCGCAAGGCGATACCTTGGCACCTGGATCATGCCCAGCCCCGCCAGCCCCGCCGCGGTATAGACCTCGGCGCCGGACACCGTCACCCGGCCGCCGATCTCCACATCTGTCTGCGTTCCCTCCACCATGAACTCGAAGGGATAGCGCCTGCCCGTTGACGACACATAGTTGATCGCGCGGTGGCTGGCCAGGTCGTCCAGCGAGGCGGGGCGGCCGAATTGCCGCACGTACCCGGCACTTGCGCAGGTCACCTGCTGCAGGCTAGCGACCCGCCTGCCGGTCAAGGACGAGTCGCCCAGCGTTCCCGCCCGCAACACGCAATCGACGCCTTCACGCACCAGATCGACAAAACGATCGGCCTCGCTCACCGCCAGTTCGATGTCCGGAAAACGGTCCATGAACGCCGGCAAAGCCGGGATGACAAACTGCCGCGCCAGCGACCCTTGCAGGTTCACCCGCAACAATCCCTTGGGCGCGACGGTACGGAAGGCGTTCTCGGCATCCTCGATTTCAGCCAGCAGGTGCAGGCATCGTTCGTAGTAGGCATCGCCGTCCAGCGTGGGCTCCACCCGGCGGGTGCTGCGCTCCAGCAGCCGGGCGCCCAGATGGGCTTCCAGGGCGTTGATGGTGTGCGTCAGGGTCGCGCGGGGCATGTTCAGGTCGTCGGCCGCAAGGGTGAAACTCTTGCGTTCGTAGATGCGGACAAAGACCTTCATCGCGCGAAGCGTATCGATGGGCATGGAAGGATTCCAGAAGGGCGCACACCGATTGTTGCACGGAGATTGTTGTGCAATCTTGAATAATAACGTCAAGGCCAAGGGCTTTATCTGGCCCGCACGATGGCGCACCATGCAGTCATTGCCACGCTGATTCAAGGAGCTTTTGCCATGACGACCCCAACGACTTCGACCCAGAACGCCACCCCGAATGCCCTCCCCGCCGCAGGGCATGCCGGCGTCGCGATCATCACCGGCGCATCCCGCGGCATCGGCGCGGACATTGCCCGCCGCCTGGCCCATGATGGCTATGCCGTCGTGGTCAACTACGCCAGCCGGGCCACCGATGCCGACGCATTGGTCGCGTCGCTGACCGCCGACGGTCACCGCGCCATTGTCGTGAAGGCCGACGTGGCGCAGTCCGCCGACGTGCAGCGGCTGTTTGACGAGACCGAACGCCAACTGGGCAAAGTCGATGTCCTTGTCAACAATGCCGGCATTCTGACGACGATGCCGCTGGCCCAGACCAGCGACGAACTGTACGAGTCGACTTTTGGCGTCAACGTGCGCGGCACCTTCAACACCCTGCGCGAAGCCGGCAAGCGGCTCAATGACGGCGGCCGCATCGTCAACTTTTCCAGCACCACCCTGGCCCTGAACCTGCCGGGGTACGCGGTCTACAACGGCACGAAAGCCGCTGTCGAAGCCTTTACGCGGGTCTTCTCGAAAGAACTGCGCGGCCGCCAGATCCGCGTCAATGTGGTGGCCCCGGGCCCGGTCGCGACCGACCTGTTCCTGAATGGCAAGACCGAAGAGCAAGTGCAGCAGTTTGCCAAAATGCCCCCGCTGGAACGCCTGGGCCAGACCGACGACATCGCCAAGGTCGTGGCCTTCCTGGTCAGCAAGGAATCGGGCTGGGTGAATGGGCAGGTTCTGCGCGCCAACGGCGGCCTGGCCTGAGCTGAAAGCCAGGCTGACGCCTGATGGGGGCGCCGGTATCCGCAAATCCATAGATCTCTCAGGACGCCCAATGCATACCTTGATTGCGACCGCTGTCGGCGTGCTCTTCCTTGGCATCCTGCTCGGCGCCGGGCGCGCGTTGCGCCTGCCGAACCGCGCCGTCGACGCGGCCTTCGTCATCGTGTGGCTGGCCGCGACGGTTGTGCATGGGCACCGGGGCATCCTTGCCGGCCAGACCCTGCTGACCGAGATCCTGGTGGGTCTGGCGGTGTTCGGCGTGCCGTTGGCCGCACTGATCGCCCTCCGGAGTACCTCGCGCAGCAAGGCGGCCCGCCGGCAGATTTTCACCTCGTAGCCAAAGGGGACTGGCCGCCAGCGGCGCGGCTGGCCATAATCGCAGTTCTCTCTCTTCCTTGAGCGACGCTGCGGCATGGCATCCCCTTCCTCTTCCTCTCCCTCCCCTTCCGACCTGTCCGCCTACTGGATGCCGTTCACGGCCAACCGGGACTTCAAGGCGCACCCGCGCATGCTGGTCTCGGCCGAAGGCATGTACTACCGCGACGACGCCGGCAACGCCGTGCTCGACGGAACGGCAGGACTCTGGTGCGTACCCCTGGGACACAGCCAGCCGCGCATCGTGTCGGCCGTGCAAAAGGCAGTCGCCACGCTGGACTACGCGCCCTCGTTCCAGATGGGTCACCCGTCGGCGTTCGAACTGGCGGACCGCCTGCGTGACTACACCGGCGGCCGCTTCAGCCAGATCTTCTTTACCGGGTCGGGGTCGGAATCGGTCGACAGTGCACTGAAGATTGCACTTGGCTACCATCGAGCGCGCGGCGAACCGACCCGTACGCGCTTCATCGGCCGCGAACGCGCGTATCACGGCGTGGGCTTCGGGGGCATGTCGGTGGGCGGCATTCCCGGCAATCGCAAGACCTTCCACGCATCGTTGCTGCCGGGGGTGGACCATCTTCAGCATACGCACGATCTGGCCCGCAACGCCTTCAGCCGCGGCGTGCCGCAACATGGCGCCGAGCTTGCCGATGAGCTGGAACGGCTGGTGACGCTGCACGATGCATCGAACATCGCGGCTGTGATTGTCGAACCGGTGTCGGGATCCACAGGCGTGCTCATCCCGCCCGTGGGCTACCTCAAGCGCCTGCGGGACATCTGCACCAAACATGGCATCCTGCTCATCTTTGACGAGGTCATTACCGGCTTCGGGCGTCTGGGCACCCCGTTCGGGTACGACTATTTCGACGTCATGCCGGACATGGTCACCACGGCCAAGGGGGTCACCAACGGCGTCGTGCCGATGGGCGCCGTCATGGTCCAGCCGCATGTGTATGACGCCTTCATGCACGGCCCGGCCGGCATCGAACTGGCGCACGGCTACACCTACTCGGGCCACCCGCTGGCCTGCGCGGCCGGCCTCGCCACGCTGGATATCTTTGAACAGGACGGCATTCTTGAACATGCTCAAAGCGTGGTCGAGTACTGGCACGACGCCGCGTTCGCGCTGCGCGACGCGCCGAACGTCATCGACATTCGCGCCATCGGCATGGTCATCGGCATCGAACTCGCGCCGCGAGCCGGGCAGCCCGGCGCACGCGCCTTCGAAGCCTTCCGCCGCGCCTTGCCGATGGACTGCTGATCCGGGTCACCGGAGACATCATCGCGCTGTCGCCGCCCCTCGTGATCGAAAAAGCGCAGATCGACGAACTGTTCGACAAGCTCGGAAAGGTATTGCGCAGCCTGGACTGATCGATTGCTCGCGTCTGGCGATGGGCGATACGCCACCATCGGCGGAGCTTGCGGATCGGACTATCGCAGTATTCGATTATCGGATTATCGGCCGCTGACCCTGCCCGCACGTTGGGGCAACTCTCACTCAAGCGCATGCCTAGCGCCGCGCAAGGAATGCCATGTCGTCCCAGGAATTGCCTTCGACCGGTGAGCCGGCCATGCGTGATGTGAGCGGTGAGCCCCTGCGCCGCGCCATTACCGGCCCCCTGTTGCTGTTCTTTATTCTGGGTGACGTGCTTGGCGCAGGCGTCTACACCCTGGCCGGCACCATCGCCGGCCGCGTCGGCGGCGCACTGTGGGCCCCGCTGCTGCTCGCCCTGGTCTTTGCGCTGCTGGTGGCCGGGTCGTACGCCGAACTCGTCACCAAGTATCCACGCGCAGGCGGCGCCGCGGTATATGCCGCCAAGGCCTTCAAGCGGCCGGTCATCTCGTTCCTGGTCGGCTTCTGCATGGTGGCCGCGGGCGTGACCAGCGCCGCCGGCTTGGCCGTCGCCTTCGCGGGCGACTACCTGAGCGCGTTCATTCCCGTTCCCCCCACCGCCGCCGCGCTCGTCTTCCTGGTCGCCATCGCCCTGCTCAACGCCCGCGGCATCAAGGAATCGCTCAGCGCCAACCTGGTCATGACGCTGATCGAGCTCTCGGGCCTGCTCATCGTCATCGCCTGCGGCGTCTACCTGGTGTCTCAAGGACAAGGCAACTTCGGCCAGCTGACCGAATTCCGCCCCGGCGTGTCGCCCGGTGTCGCCGTGCTCGGCGGCGCCCTGCTTGCCTTCTATTCCTTCGTCGGGTTCGAAACGTCCGCCAACCTGGCCGAAGAAGTCCGCGACGTGCGCCGCGTCTACCCCATCGCCCTGTTTGCGTCGCTGCTTATCGCCGGCCTTGTGTACGTGCTGGTGGCCCTGGCCGCATCGTTGATCGTCCCGATCGATCAACTTGCCGACTCGTCGGCCCCGCTGCTGGAAGTCGTACGCGCGTCCGGCCTCGGCATCCCGCCCCGCTGGTTCGCCGTCATCGCCCTCGTCGCCGTCGCCAACGGCGCCCTGCTCACCATGATCATGGCCAGCCGCCTGACCTACGGCATGGCCCGCGAAGGCCTGCTGCCCAGCCGCCTCGCCAGCGTCTTGCCGGTGCGCCGCACGCCCGGCATGGCCATCCTGTGGACCACCCTCGTCGCAATGGCCCTGACCTTCACGTCCACCCTCGAAGTCCTGGCCGGCACGGTCGTGCTGTTGCTGCTGGTGGTGTTCCTGAGCACCAACATTGCCGTGCTTGTGCTGCGCAAGGACGTCGTTGCCGAGAAGCACTTTCGCGTGCCGACCATCGTGCCGTGGCTGTCGATCGGATGTTGCCTGCTCCTGGCGTCGCAGCAGAGTCTGGAGACGGTGGTGCGGGGCGGCGGGTTGCTGCTGCTGGGGGTGGTGTTGTTCGGGTTGACGCGCCTGGGAAGCGGCGCGCCGCGAACCACGCAATAACGCGAACGCGTCCTGCGCTTGGCGATGGCCTCTGCTCGTAAAAGGCCAAACCTGCATGATCAGGGATCGGCTTTCCGTCGATCCATGGAGCGAGGGGCTGACTCACCTATGCCCATGCTGCAGCATGCTGGACTACGGGTGGCGTTGTGCCCAAAGAAAAACCCCGCGTTGCCGCGGGGTTCGGGGTACCAGACTGCCTGAACGATCAGAACGGAATATCGTCGTCCATGTCCGCAAAGTTCGGCGCGGCATTGTTGTTCGACCCCTGCGACGCTGCGGGACGCGGGCTGCTGGCCGGACGCGCGGCCGGGCGGGCGGCCGGGGCGTTGTAGGTCTGGTCGCCGCCATCATTGCCGCCGCCACCACCGCCGCCTTCACGGCCACCCAGCAGTTGCATCTGGTCAGCCACGATTTCGGTCGTGAATTTGTCGGCGCCGGTGTCCTTGTCCTGCCACTTGCGCGTCTTCAGACGACCTTCGACGTAGACCGGGCGGCCTTTCTTGAGGTATTCGCCGGCGATTTCGGCCAGGCGGTTGTAGAACACCACGCGGTGCCATTCGGTTTCTTCACGCTTTTCGCCTGACGTCTTGTCTTTCCAGCTGGACGTGGTGGCGATGGATACGTTGCAGATTGCCGCGCCATCGGGGCTGTAGCGGACTTCGGGGTCGCGTCCCAGGTTGCCGACGAGGATTACTTTGTTGACGGATGCCATTCCACTTTCTCCAAATGATTCAATTGCGATGTCGGGCTGCGCGCGTCGGCGGGTGGGGCACTGAACGCCGCCGGTCGCAGCCCGTCATGATTCGTTCGATGGGCCCGGGCCACCATTCGGGGTGGCTCGTATGACCCGGATATTTCGGTCCTGCCTGCAAGCCGTTACGCACGACCCGCTGGCGCCATCAGGACGCCGCGGCCTGTCGCGCCGTCCGGCGTGGCGGCAGGGGTGTCAGCCGCCAGGTGGCAATCAGCCATATTACCGCGAGCACGGCGGCCAATACGTATACCGCCGAAGAACTTACGTGCGACGACAGGTAGCCGCCCAGCGCGCCCCCAACGAACAGCCCGGCGGCCTGGCTGGTGTTGTAGAAACCCAGGGCCAGGCCCTTGACCGTCGGCGGCGCAACCCGCGACACGAGGGACGGCTGCATGGCCTCCAGCACGTTGAAGACCGAGAAAAACGCCGTCAGCGCGATGACCAGCGCCACATAATGCGCCTGCGCCCAGACCAGTCCAATACAGACCAGCAGCAAGGCCCCGACGGCCCCGCGCATGGTCTGCCGGTGGGTCGAGAACCTTTCGGTCACGCCAATAATGGGCACCATCACCAAAAACGACACCACGATCACGGGCAGATAGACGCGCCACAGGGTGCTGGCCTCGAGCCCGCCGATGCGCACCAGCGTGGCCGGAACGACCACGAACAAGGCGACCTGGATCAGGTGCAGCGTGAATACGCCAAGGTTCAGGCGCAGCAGATCGGGGTTGAGCAACACCGTACGGAAGGGGATTTTGCCCACGGAAGGCGGCGTGGGGGGTGCGGCAGGCACGACCCAGGCGGCCACGCCCAACGCCGCCAGGCCCAGCGCGGCGATGGTCCAGAACAGGCCCGGCAGCCCGCCCCAGCCGACCAGCAGCGGCGCCAGCACCAGGGAAACCGCAAACGTAATGCCGATCGACACGCCAATCAGGGCCATGGCCTTGGTGCGGACGTGATCGCGGGTCGCGTCGGCCAGCCACGCGGTGACGGCAGCGGAAATGGCGCCGGAGCCTTGAATGGCCCGCCCGACCGTGATCCAGAACAGGTCATCCGAGGTCGCACAGACGATGCTGCCCAGCACGAACAGGATGAGCCCGAACACGACGACCGGCCGGCGGCCCCATTTGTCGGACGCGATGCCGAAGGGAATCTGCATGAACGCTTGCGTCAGTCCATACATGCCCAGGGCCAAGCCGACGCGGGCAGGGTCGGTTCCGCCCGGCAGGCCCTGCGCTGCGACGGCAAATACCGGCAGCAGCAGGAACAGCCCCAGCATCCGGCACATGAAGAGTCCCGCCAGCGAGAAACTGGCGCGCCGTTCGGACGGGGTCATGCGGAAGGAGTCAGGAGCGGTCATCAGGACGCATGAGTGCAGCGAGGGCGGATCGGATAGGCGCGCGATATTGCAGCGCGTTATAGTACCAAGTTGGCTTTTGACCGGGTTGGACGCATGCGCCCCGCCGGCCGATGCCGGAACAGCAAACGGATGAAGCAAACTGATGGGTTGCAGAGTAATGAACGGCAAAGCGGGTGCAGCACAATGGATGTAATGTCATGGACGTAATACGCATCCGGGGCGCCCGCACGCATAACCTCAAGAACGTGTCGCTGGAATTGCCGCGGCACCAGTTGGTGGTGATTACCGGCTTGTCGGGGTCGGGCAAGTCGTCGCTGGCGTTCGATACGCTTTATGCCGAAGGCCAGCGGCGGTATGTCGAGAGCCTGTCCGCGTACGCCCGGCAGTTCCTGCAGCTCATGGACAAGCCCGAGGTCGACCTGATCGAAGGCCTGTCGCCGGCGATCTCCATCGAACAGAAGGCGGCCAGCCACAATCCGCGGTCCACCGTGGGCACCGTCACGGAAATCCACGACTACCTGCGCCTGCTGTTTGCGCGGGTGGGTACGCCCTACTGCCCCGATCACCTGCTGCCCCTGCAAGCGCAAAGCGTGAGCCAGATGGTCGACGCCACGCTGGCCATGTCGCCCGAAATGCGCCTGGCGATCCTGGCGCCGCTGGTGCGCGACCGCAAGGGCAGCTTCGAAGACGACCTGGCCAGCCTGCAGGCGCAGGGTTTCGTGCGGGTCCGGGTCGATGGCGAGGTCATGGATATCTCCAGCGTTCCGCCCTTGAAGAAGAACGACAAGCACGATATCGACATCGTGATCGACCGGCTGCGGGTGCGTCCGGAAGCGCAGCAGCGCCTGGCTGAAAGCTTCGAAACGGCGATTACGTTGGCCCAGGGCCGCGCGATCGTGCTGGAACTGGACGCGTCCGAAGATGAAACGCACGGCAAGGAACATCTGTTTTCCAGCCGCTATGCCTGCCCCGTGTGCAGCCACAGCCTGCCGGAACTGGAACCGCGCCTGTTCAGCTTCAATAATCCGGTGGGCGCCTGCCCGACCTGCGACGGCATCGGCCATGTCGGCTTTTTCGACCCGAAACGTGTCGTGGCCTTTCCGGAACTGAGCCTGGCCAGTGGCGCCATCAAGGGCTGGGACCGCCGCAATCCTTTCTATCACCAGTTGCTGACCAACCTGGCGGCCTTCTACGAGTTCGAGGTCGACACGTCCTTCGAGGAACTGCCTGCCGAAGTGCAGGAACGGGTGCTCTTCGGGTCCGGTGAACAGGAAATTCCGTTTACCTATGTGAACGAGAAGGGCCGCACGTCGGTCAAGACGCATGCCTTCGAAGGCGTGATTCCGAACCTGGAACGGCGCTGGAAGGAAACCGAGTCGGCCACGGTGCGCGAAGAACTGGGCAAGTACCGAAACATCAAGACCTGTCCGGACTGCGGCGGCTCGCGCCTGCGCCGCGAAGCGCGGTTCGTGAAGGTCGGCGAAGGTGAACAGGGCCTGGCCATCTATGAGCTGGAAGCCCTGCCCCTGGCCGAGTGCCTGCGCTGGTTCGAGGAACTGGCCCTGACCGGCGCCAAGCGCGACATTGCCGATCGTATCGTCAAGGAAATCGCGTCCCGCCTGTCTTTCCTGAATAACGTCGGCCTGAATTACCTGTCGCTCGATCGCAGCGCGGACACCATTTCGGGTGGCGAGGCGCAGCGGATTCGGCTGGCCAGCCAGATCGGCTCGGGCCTGACCGGCGTGATGTATGTGCTGGACGAACCGTCGATCGGTCTGCATCAGCGCGACAACGACCGGCTGATCGACACCCTGCGCCACCTGCGCGACCTGGGCAACAGCGTGATCGTGGTCGAGCACGACGAAGACATGATCCGCGCGGCCGACTGGGTCGTCGACATGGGGCCGGGCGCGGGCGAACACGGCGGCGAGATCGTGGCCGAAGGTACGCCTGCGCAGGTGTTGGCCGACCCGAAGTCATTGACCGGCCAATACATGAGCGGCGCGCTGGCGATCGCCGTGCCGGCCCGACGGCCAGTGCATGACGAAGCCGACCTGAAGTGGCTGCACCTGCTGGGCGCATCGGGCAACAACCTGAAGTCGGTCGACCTGCACATTCCGGTCGGCCGCCTGGTGTGCATTGCCGGCGTGTCGGGCTCGGGCAAGTCCACGCTGATCAACGACACCCTGGTGCCGACGGTCTCGCAGCACCTGTACAACAGCCAGACCGAGCCGGCGCCGTATGTGTCGATCGACGGGCTCGACCACTTCGACAAGATCATCAGCGTCGACCAGAGTCCGATCGGCCGCACGCCCCGCAGCAACCCGGCGACGTATACGGGCCTGTTCACGCCGATCCGCGAACTGTTTGCCGGCGTGCCCGAGTCGCGGGCGCGGGGCTACGACCCCGGCCGCTTCAGCTTCAACGTCAAGGGCGGCCGCTGCGAAGCCTGCCAGGGCGACGGCATGGTCAAGGTGGAAATGCACTTTCTGCCGGACATCTACGTGCCCTGCGACGTCTGCCACGGCAAACGCTACAACCGCGAAACGCTGGAAATCCGCTATCGCGGCCGGAACATCAGCGAAGTGCTGGACCTGACGGTCGAGCAGGCCCTGACCTACTTCGAAGCCGTGCCCGCCATCGCGCGCAAGCTGCAGACCCTGATCGAGGTCGGCCTGGGCTACATCCGCCTGGGCCAGAGCGCGACCACCCTGTCGGGCGGCGAGGCGCAGCGCGTCAAGCTGTCGCAGGAACTGTCCAAACGCGGCACCGGCAGCACGCTGTACATCCTGGATGAGCCGACCACCGGCCTGCACTTCCACGACATCGCCCTGCTGCTGGAAGTCATCGGCCAACTGGTCATTGCCGGCAACACTGTGGTCGTGATCGAGCACAACCTGGACGTCATCAAGACGGCGGACTGGGTGATCGACATGGGGCCGGAAGGCGGCGATGGCGGTGGGCAGATCGTGGCCCAGGGGACGCCGGAAGACATCGCCCGGAATGCGGACAGCCACACCGGCAGGTATCTGGCGCGCTTGCTCGAGACCGCGGCCAGCGCCAAGAAGGCGTCCAAGCCGGCCCGGGCCAGCAAGAAAGTGGCGGATTCGGACGCGGTCTAAGGGACCGGGTCAGCCGGGCAACAGTCCGGCTTCGCGGTAGTTGGTAATCAGCGTGTCGAAGAGCGAAATGTCGGCGCGACTTCTGGCGATCAGCTGGGCGCCCGCGACCGCGGCGAAGATGGCGCGTGCCCTGGCCTCGGCGCCATCAGCATGGACCGCCTTTGCGGCCAGCAGCATCTTCGCCAGCCACGCGACGTTCACGTCGGTAAAGGTCTGGACTTCCGCCTGCACGGCCTCGGGCAGATCGTCGTATTCGGCCGCCATGAAGCTGCACAGGCACATGCGGTTGTCGCGCTCCAGCGACTGGCGAAAAATCTCCGGATAACGACGCAGGCTGGCCACGGGGTCGCCCGTGCCGTCGGCAATCGCCTCCAAGGCCGCCGACGTGTCTTCCCAATAGCGGCGCGCTACCGCGGCACCCAGATCCGCTTTGGTAGGGAAGTGGTAGTGAATGCTCGCACTCTTAATGCCCACCTCCGCACCCAGCTCACGGAAATTGAGTCCGGCGTAGCCGTGCGCCTGTGCAGTGCGTGTGGCAGCGGCCAGGATGGCTTCTTTGGCGTTGATCAGGCTCATGCGTTCGTCTCGACGGGGGCGCCCGGACATCGGGCGTGGATCGGGCATTCTACCGCCCACCAACCAAATCTACCAACTGATAGATAGTCTTTGACAACGTCCGTAAACTCCTTCTACTATTTGTCTACCAACTGATAGATAGATGATGCCAACCATGACGAACCTGACCCGCTACGACGCCACCCACCTTGCCGAACTGATCCGCAACCGCGACGTGTCGCCGGTGGAAGTCGTGCAGGCCCACCTGGACCGCATTGCCGAGGTCGATCCCAGCATCAACGCCATCGTGACGATCGCCGATCAGGCGCTGGCCGAGGCCAAGATGGCCGAAGCGGCCGTCTTGCGCGGCGACGATCTTGGCCCGCTGCATGGCGTGCCGTTCACCGTCAAGGATTCGATCGATACGGCCGGCGTACTGACCCAGCGCGGGTCGCCCATTTTCAAGGGACGCAATCCCGATGCCGATGCGACCAGTGTCGCCCGGCTCAAGGGCGCCGGCGGCATCCTGCTCGCCAAGACCAACCTGCCGGAATTTTCGTACTGGATCGAGAGCGACAACCTGCTGTCTGGCCGCACCAACAATCCTTGGAATCTGGCGCGCACCCCGGGTGGATCCAGTGGCGGCGAATCCGCAGCCATCGCGGCGGGCATGTCGCCGCTGGGCCTGGGAACGGATCTGGCCATTTCTGTCCGTGGCCCGGCGGCGCAGACGGGCATCACGTCATTGAAGGCCACCCATGGGCGCGTGCCAATGACGGGCATCTGGCCCCGCGCGCCCCGCCGCTTCTGGCATGTCGGGCCCATGGCGCGCAGCGTGCGCGACATTGCCCTGGCCTATTCCGTCCTGGCGGGTCCGGACGGACAGGATGCGTTTTCGTCGAGCATCGGGCCCGTCCAGCCTGCCAGTGGCGCCTTGAACACCGGCCCGCTGCGCGTGGGCTGGCTGGTCGAACCCGGGTTCGGTCCGATTGATCCCGAAGTCGCCGCCACCGTCCGGGCTGCAGCCGGGGCCATGCGCCAGGCCGGGCACACCGTCGACGCCGTCCGCATCCCGGCGTTGGAACGCGACTTTGCCCTGGACGTGTTCAATCGCTTGCACATCATGGAAATGAAGCCGGCCTTCCAGGCTGCCACGGCGGGCCGCCGCGACGACGAGATCTATCTGATGGCCCGAACCATGCTGGCCACGCCCGACACGTCGATGGCCGACTTCATCGACGCCGAACAGGCCGCGGAGCGCCTGCGCGACGGCTTTGCCGACTACTTTTCGCGCTACGACCTGCTGATCACACCCGTACAACCGATTCCGGCGCAGCCCCATGGCACGACAGAATTCCGGATCAACGGCCAGACGGTCGACGCGACCTATCTGCAAGGGTCCACCGTGCCGCTTAACCTGACGGGGCTTCCGGGCATGTCGATGCGTTTCGGCACCAGCCACGATGGGATGCCCATCGGCATCCAGCTCGTGGCGACCTGGCAGGCCGAGGCCACGCTGCTTCGCGCCGCGGCGCAACTGGAAGCCGTCAGCCCGGTCCGGGATCGGCATCCTTCGCTCTGAAAGCAAAAGATCCCGCCACACGGGTGACGGGATCTTTTTCTTCAATAAGCAGGCTGATGACAGGGTCAGTCGGGGAACGCGCACACCGCGTACAGATCCAGCCCCGACGCCCGTATCCGGTCGCCGCCGCCCAGCGACGGCAGATCCACGATCGCCGCGGCTTCGACCACGTTGGCCCCCAGGCGCTGCAGCAGCTTGGCGCCCGCCAGCAAGGTGCCGCCCGTCGCCACCAGATCGTCCATCAGCAATACCCGTTGCCCGGGCCGCACGGCGTCGGCATGCATCTCCACCGCCGCACTGCCGTACTCCAGCGCATACTCTTCCGAGATCGACGCGAAGGGCAGCTTGCCTTTCTTGCGCACTGGCACGAACCCCAGGTTCAGCTCGTAGGCGACCACGCTGGCCAGGATGAACCCCCGGGCGTCGATGCCTGCCACCAGGTCCAGCCGCTGCCCCATGTAGCGATAGACGAACATGTCGATCAGCGCGCGGAACGTCTTGGGATCCTGCAGCAACGGCGTGATGTCGCGGAACATCACCCCCGCTTGCGGCCAGTCCGGCACCGTACGAATACGGTCGCGGATGTAATTGGGGTCCAGAAACATCGGCAGTCCAAGGAGAGTAAGCACTAAAAAACGCGGCGCAGCCGGTCAAGCAAGGACCGTGCCTTGCTACTATACTGGTAGGTCCGCTGAATTAAACTACGGCAAAAGTAACCCGGCCAGCGTCGGCACGCTCTGTTTTTATCACTTCGTGTCGGCCGCCCGCGTCGCACTGCCACACTCCGGTCACAATCGCAGCCCCATGACAGCTTCGCTTCCCACGACAGGTACTGCTCGCGTTCCCGTGCCGAACGCCGCCGACGCATTGCCGTCCGCGCGCCGCACGCTCACGATCGAAGCGCAAGCCCTCGTGACGCTGGCCGAGCGGCTCGACGCCCGCTTCGAAGCGGCGGTCGAGATCCTGCTCGCCTGCCGCGGCCGCGTCGTGGTCAGCGGCATCGGCAAGTCCGGCCACATTGCCCGCAAGATCGCCGCCACCCTGGCATCCACCGGCACGCCGGCCTTCTTTGTGCACGCGGCCGAAGCCGTCCACGGCGATCTGGGCATGATCACGTCCGACGACGTCATGCTGGCCATCTCCTATTCGGGCACCACGGCCGAACTGCTGACGATCGTTCCGGCCGTCAAACGGATGGACGCCAAGCTCATCAGCATTACCGGCAACCCGCATTCCGAACTCGCCAAACTGTCCGATGTCCACCTGAATGGCGGCGTCGACATCGAAGCCTGCCCGCTGAACCTCGCGCCCACCGCCAGCACCACCGCCGCCCTCGGGCTGGGCGACGCGCTGGCCGTGGCCTGTCTGGAAGCCCGGGGCTTCGGTCCGGAAGACTTTGCGCGCTCGCACCCGGGGGGCGCGCTGGGCCGGCGCCTGCTGACGCACGTGCGCGACGTGATGCGAACCGGCGACGCGATCCCGGTGGTGTCGGTTGATGCGTCCATTACCGAAGCCCTGATCGAAATCACCCGCAAGGGCATGGGCATGACCGCCGTCCTGGACGGCAGCGAACTGGTCGGCATCTTTACCGATGGCGACCTGCGCCGCCTGATCGAGCGCGAAGGCGATATCCGCAGCCTCAAGGTTGCAAGCGGCATGACGCGGTCGCCGCGCCATGTCGGCCCCGACGCGCTGGCGGTCGAAGCCGCCGCGCAAATGGACGAAAACCGCAAGAACCAGCTTCTGGTCCTGGATGACACGGGCCGCCTCGTCGGCGCCCTGCATACCCATGACCTGATGGCAGCAAAGGTGCTCTGAACCCCGATGGCAATGAAACTGACCCCTTCCCACCCCGCCGAAGCACTGATCCTGGCGCGCACATCGCAGGCTGTCTGCGAACGGGCGACGCGCCTGCGTCTCATGATCTTCGACGTGGACGGCGTGCTGACCGACGGCTCCCTGCTCTACGGCGAGCACGGTGAATCCATCAAGGCCTTCCATGCGCTCGACGGGTTCGGCATCCGCATGCTGCAGGAAAGCGGCATCCTGGTGTCCTTCATTACCGGGCGCGACTCGCCCATCGTGGCGCGCCGCGCGGCCGACCTGGGTATCTCGGACGTGCAGCAGGGCGTGCGCGACAAGTCGCAGGCCGTGACGGTGCTGGCGCAGCGGCATGGCCTGGACATGGAACACATCGGCTTCATGGGGGACGACGTGATCGACCTGCATGCCATGCAGCGCGTGGGTTTTGCCGCCAGCGTGCCCGAGGCGCCGCCGTACGTGGCCCAGGCCGCGCACTGGATTTCCAGCCGCCCGGCCGGCACCGGCGCCGCCCGCGAATGCTGCGACCTGATCCTGGCCGCGCAAGGACGCCTGGGCGGCTTCATCGCCGGCCGGCCGCGCGCCCCGCTCACCGTCGGTTCACCGCAATAAGCCAGGGCCGCCATGAAAGACCGTCTCGCCTCTGCCGTATCCATCATCCTGCTGGTATCGCTCGTGGCCGGCACATGGTGGGCGGCCGACTATGCGCAGCGGGCGGTCACCACCGACCCGCCGCGGCGGCTCACCCATGAAATCGACTCGTATGTCGAGGATTTCGTGATGGTGCGCAGCGATCCCGCCGGGCTGCCCAGCACCCGCATGGAAGGCAAGCGACTGGTGCATTACCCCGACGATGACTCGTCCGAGGTGACCCAGCTGCGCGCGGTCAACCAGCGCGCCGACCGGCCGACCACGGTGGTCTCGTCGAATTTCGCGCGGATGGATGAAGACGGCGCGCGTATCGACATGCGGGGCAACGTCGACTTCCAGCGCATGGCGGCCCAGGGCCGGGATGCCCTGACGATCCGCAGCGAACAGATGACCCTGCGCCCCGACGAAGACCTTGCGTTTACCGATCAGCCCGCCACGATCCTGAACGGACGCTCGCGCATCCAGGGCCGCGGCATGCGCTACAACAACGTCACGCGCGAGTTGTCGATCGCGCAGCGCACTCAGGTAGAAATCACCCCGGGGAAATCCCCCGCACCGCGGCAGCCCTAGACAAGGACAAGAAAATCATCGTGCCGAACCTTTCATTTACCCGCCTCGCCGCGCAGGCGCTGATCGCGATCGCCAGCGTGACCCTGACCGCCGGCGCCGCAGTGGCAGCCAAGACCGACAACCAGCAGCCGACCCTGGTGGATGCCGACTCGCTGCGGTATGACGACCTGAAGCAGACGAGCGTGTTCACAGGCAATGTCGTGCTGACCAAGGGCTCGCTGACGCTGCGTGCCGACCGCCTCGAACTGCGCGAAGACCCCGAGGGCTTCCAGCATGGCGTCGCCACCGCGACCGGGAGCAAGCTCGTGTTCGTGCGCCAGCGCCGTGAAGGCACCGACGAATACATCGAAGGCGAAGCCGAGCGGGCCGAGTTCGATGGCCGCAACGACAAGATCCACTTCATCTCGCGCGCGGTCGTCAAACGCCTGGCGTGCGAACAGGTGGTGGACGAAGTCCGCGGCCAGCAGATCACGTATGACCAGCGCGCCGAAACGTACAGCGCCAACGGCGGTCCGCGGGCCGCCACGCCGAACCAGCGCGTGCGCACCGTGATCCAGCCGCGCGAAAGCGGCGGCGCCGCGCCGGACAATGGCTGCGCGCGCCCCGGCGCACCGGCCGCCGCCAAGGGGGGCCGATGAACCATCCCGTCACGCCTCCTGTGGTCGAGGACGCACCGGCCTCGGCCGTGGGCGGCCAGACGAAGCAGTCGGGCAAGCTGCGCGCCACCGGCCTGCGCAAGGCCTATTCGGGCCGCACCGTTGTCCAGAACGTGTCGCTTGAAGTCGATGGCGGCGAAGTGGTGGGCCTGCTCGGCCCGAACGGCGCCGGCAAGACCACCTGCTTCTACATGATCGTCGGCCTGGTGCCGGCCGATGCGGGCAGCATCGACATCGACGGCGAATCGATCACGGCGCTGCCGATCCACCAGCGCGCGCGGCGGGGCCTGTCCTATCTGCCGCAGGACGCCTCGGTGTTCCGCCGCCTCACGGTCGAGCAGAACATCCGCGCCGTGCTGGAACTGCAGCGCGACGAACACGGCGTCACGCTCAAGTCGGCCCGTGTTGCCGAACACCTTGAAGCGCTGCTTGAAGAACTGCAGATCGGCCATATCCGGAGCAATGCTGCGATCTCGCTGTCGGGTGGCGAACGCCGCCGAGTCGAAATCGCACGCGCACTGGCCACCAATCCCCGCTTCATCCTGCTGGACGAGCCGTTTGCGGGTGTCGATCCGATCGCAGTGATCGAGATCCAGCGCATCGTGCGATTCCTGAAGGGACGGGGCATCGGCGTGCTGATCACCGACCACAACGTTCGCGAAACTCTCGGTATCTGCGACCGTGCCTACATCATCAGTGAAGGGACCGTGCTGGCCAATGGCCATCCGGAAGAAATCGTGGGCGACCCCGCGGTGCGGCGCGTGTACCTGGGGGAACACTTCCGCATGTAGCGGTGACTATGCTTAAACCTGGCCTTCAACTTCGCACCTCCCAGCACCTGGCGCTGACGCCGGCACTGCAGCAGTCCATCAAGCTGCTGCAATTGTCCACGCTCGAACTCGAACACGAGATCGAGCAGATCCTGCAGGAAAATCCGCTGCTCGAACGCGATGAAGACGCGGCGATCGGGAACTTGCGCGTCGACGCCGATGGCAGCATGCACGAGACCCAGCGCACCGAGGCCCCGGCCGAGACGCCCGCCGATTCGAGCGAGCCGTCGACGGCGGTGGACGACGCGCGCGAGACGCAGGACACGCACGACATGCCCGAGCTGCATCGCCCGGGCTCCGAGCATGACGACGACACGGCGCCGCAACTGGCGGCGCGTTCGACGTCGCTGCGCGAGCACCTGCATGAGCAGCTGTCGCTGACGCAGGTCACGCATCGTGACGGCGCCCTGGTGGGCGCGCTGATCGACGAACTGGACGACAACGGCTACCTGACGACCCCGCTGGACGAGATCGCGGCCCTGTTCCCGCCCGAGCTCGACATCGACGAAGACGAACTGCGCTCGGCCCTGGGCCTGCTGCAATCGTTCGACCCCACCGGGGTCGGCGCCCGCAACATGGCCGAGTGCCTGCGCCTGCAGTTGCGGGATCCCGACCTGGACTGCCTGCCCGAAGCGCGCGACCCCCACGTGCTGCACTGCGCCCGCGCCATTGTCGTGGACCATCTGGCCCTGCTTGGCGCGCGGGACTACGCCAAGCTGCGCAAGGCGCTGAGCTGCGACGACGACCTGCTGCGCTCGGCGCAGACCCTGATCCGCAAGCTCGATCCCCGGCCCGGCTCGAAGTACTCGGCGCCGGCCGCCGATTTTGTGGTGCCCGACGTGGTCGTGCGCAAGGTCGGCAACCAGTGGCGCGCCATTCTGAACTCCGACGCCGTGCCCCGCCTGCGGGTCAATCAGATGTACGCCCAGATTCTCAAATCCGAGCGGGCATCGGCCCATCCGGGCCTGTCCTCACAGCTGCAGGAAGCCCGCTGGCTGATCCGCAATGTGCAGCAGCGCTTCGACACGATCCAGCGCGTGGCGCAGGCCATCGTCGAGCGTCAGCACGGCTTTCTGAACCACGGCGAAGTCGCCATGCGCCCCCTTGTGTTACGTGAAATAGCAGATACACTAGGGCTGCACGAGTCGACGATCTCGCGGGTGACTACCCAGAAATACATGCTCACCCCGCTCGGCACGTTCGAACTCAAGTACTTCTTCGGCAGCCATGTGGCAACGGAAACCGGCGGGGCAGCGTCCTCGACGGCGATCCGGGCTTTGATCAAACAGCTTGTTTGCGCGGAGGAACCCACCCAGCCGCTATCCGACAGCCAGCTTGCGCAGATGCTTGGAGAGCAAGGCATCGTGGTGGCCCGGCGCACTGTCGCCAAGTACCGCGAAGCCCTGAAGATTCCCCCCGTCTCCCTGCGCAAGGCGATCTAGCCGAGCCGCACCCCCCGCCCCGACCGTCGCGAAACATCCCGACATCGCTGCTTGCAACTCAGCTATTGAAGGCTTCGGATACGAGCCCATCTGAACGTCATCGGTTGATGCATTGGCTCGCTACTTTTGTTGCGTGGCTTGGTCCGGAGACCCTCCTTTCCGCGACGCAACCAAAGTGGCATGCGAGTGCCACGATGCCGGCTCCCGCTTACGCAGGGGCTGGCAGGTTTTGGGGAGATCCCTCCCCAGACAGCTTCAAGGAGGGCTTTACATGAATCTGAGCATCAGCGGTCATCACCTCGTGGTCACTCCCGCCATCCGGGAGTACGTCATGAACAAGATCGAGCGGGTTTTGCGTCATTTCGATCATGTCATCGACATCCAAGTGATCCTTTCGGTAGAAAAGCTGAAGCATCTGGCCGAAGTCACCGTGCACCTCAAGGGCAAGGACATCCATTGCGAGGCCCAGGAAGATAATCTGTACGCCGCGATCGACACGCTGGTCGACAAGGTGGACCGCCAGGTCATCAAGTACAAGGACAAGATCCAGACCACCCGCGTCACGATCGACGAAGCGCCCAAAAGGCAGATCCCTGCCGATCTCTGATCGCAGGCAGATTCCTGCCGCATCCTGACGGCACGGATACTGACGCCGCGCTCTGATCGAGCCGCCGGCAAGTGACACCGGCCCGGACGACCACCATGGCGTGGTCAACTCTCCCGGGCCGGCGCGGAACTCTCACCGCGACATAGCATCCAAACGGATGAAATTCCAGTAAGAAATAGGCATAAACATCCCGATTGAGTGACAGGTCGGACATGCTGGCTATAATCGACGTCCAAGGCCAAGCGCTGTCACCTCTGGTTCCTTTCCTGTGCAAGGCATTTCGTGCACGGGCCGGTCGCCCACACTATGAATCTGATTTCTCGGATATTGCCCCCCTCCAACGTCCTGCTCGAGCTGGAAGTCACCAGCAAGAAGCGGGTCTTCGAGCAGATCGGGCTCCTGTTTGAAAACAATCACGGTATCGCCCGGTCGGTCGTGTTCGATAGCCTGTTTTCGCGCGAGCGCCTCGGGTCCACCGGACTCGGCCAGGGCGTCGCGGTGCCGCACGGGCGCATCAAGGGCCTGACCGAAGCGGTTGCCGCGTTCGTGCGTCTGGCGGCGCCCATCGGGTTCGAAGCGCCCGACGGCAAGCCGGTACAGTTGCTCGTGTTCCTGCTGGTGCCCGAACAGGCCACCCAGATGCACCTCGAGATCCTGTCCGAACTTGCGCAGATGTTGTCCAACCGCGCGCTGCGCGACGCCCTGCTGGCTGAACCTTCGGCCAGCGCCGTGCATTCCCTGCTCACGCACTGGGAGCCGGCACAGTCGGACGCAACGGCCTGACGCGGCGGCCCCCCACCACACGGGCCACGCGCGCCCGGCATTGCTGTCCCTGGCTTGAGCAGGTCCTGCCATCCCACCTTCCGGTACTTTTTTCCGGGTGTTCCGATACGTGATGCTGACAATTGAAAAGCTGGTCGACGACAACGCGGACAAGATCAGCCTGACCTGGCTGGCCGGCCGCGGCAGCGCCGGGCGTTCGCCCCTGCCGGCGACCTGTCTGGCCGCTTCCGACCTGGTCGGCCACCTGAACCTGATCCATCCTTCGCGGATCCAGGTGTTCGGGCATGAAGAGCTGTCGTATTACACGCGCTTTGAACTGCGCAAGCGTGCGCACCACCTGGACGAACTGATCGCCGGGGGCGTGCCCGCCATCATCATGGCCGACGGTCTGGCGGCTCCGGAAGACATCATCACGCACTGCGAACAGCAAAATGTCGCGGTGCTGGCTTCGCCCAAATCGGCGGCCCAGGTGATCGACCTGCTGCGGATCTATCTGGCCAAGAAGCTGGCGCCCATGACCACCGTGCACGGTGTGTTCATGGACGTGCTGGGCATGGGCGTGCTGATCTCGGGCGAATCGGGCCTGGGCAAGAGCGAACTGGCGCTGGAACTGATTTCTCGCGGCCACGGCCTGGTGGCCGACGATGCCGTCGAGTTCTCGCGGATCGCGCCCAACATGATCGAAGGCCGGTGCCCGCCGCTGCTGCAGAACCTGCTGGAAGTGCGCGGGCTGGGCCTGCTGGACATCCGGGCCATCTTTGGCGAAACGTCGGTGCGGCGCAAGATGAAGCTCAAGCTGATCGTGCACCTGGTGCGCACCACGTCGCCCGAAGCCAACTTCGAACGCCTGCCGCTGCAGGCGCAAACGCAGGAGGTCCTCGCGCTGCCGATCCGCAAGGTCGTGCTGCCCGTTGCCGCCGGCCGCAACCTGGCCGTGCTGGTCGAGGCCGCGGTACGCAATGTCATATTGCAGTTGCGCGGCATCGATACGATGCGGGACTTCATGGAACGCCAGGCGCAAGCCATCCAGAACGGCAGTTGATTTCCACTCCGACGGTTCACCCATGCAAAACCAGGCAGTGCTTCGCGTCGTCTTCATCACCGGTATTTCCGGGTCCGGCAAGTCGGTTGCGCTCCGGACGCTGGAAGATGCCGGCTACAACTGTGTCGACAACCTGCCCGTTCGCTTCCTGCAGGAATTCGTGGCGGCTGCCCGCGACGAAGACCAGCAGCGCGTGGCGGTATCGATCGACGCGCGGTCCAGCGGCGACATCGCCAGCCTGCCGCGCATCATCGTCGCGCTGCGCCAGATGGGCACCGAAATCCGCGTGGTCTTTCTGGATGCCGACACCAATACGCTGGTAACCCGGTATTCCGAATCGCGCCGGCGCCATCCATTGACGCAGAAGCTGTATCACCAGGGCGTCGCGCCCTCGGTCGAAGCGTGCATTTTCAGCGAGCGCGAACTGTTGGGCCCCCTGCGCGAACTGGGCAACGTGATCGACACCACCGGGCTGACGCCGGGCCAGTTGCGCGCCTGGGTGCGCAACGTCGTGCACGCCGACAGCCATCCGCTGGTGCTGACCTTCGAGTCGTTCGCGTTCAAGGAAGGTGTGCCGCTGGACGCCGACCTGATGTTCGACATGCGTTGCCTGCCCAATCCGCACTACGATCCGCTGCTGCGGCCACTGACCGGGCGCGACGCGCCGGTGGCAGCCTACCTTGCCGGGATTCCAGTCGTTCAACGGATGATCGATGATATTGCCGGCTTTATCCGGACTTGGCTTCCCCAGTACATGCAGGACACTCGAAGCTACCTCACGGTGGCGATTGGCTGCACTGGCGGCAAGCATCGGTCGGTATACGTGGTGGAGCAGCTGGCCGCGCTGTTTGCTGACCAAGGCCAGGTGCTGGTGCGCCACCGCGCGCAAAAACAATTCGACCTGCATGACCAGGTTGCTCACGATCTGGTCCCTCACGTCCCTGCCCGGAGTGCCGCGCGATGACCCTGACGCCCAGCCGCTACACCGTTTTGGCCGCCACCCTTGCCGCGTTCGCGCTGGCCGGCTGCGGCAGTTCGCCGACCAAGAGCGGTGGCAGTGTGGCGTCTTCGGGCAGCAAAGGCGGTGGCTACTACAAGGACGACGGCCCGGAAGACAACCCGCCCGCCAATCTGGATCTGGTGCCCGACGCCCTGCCCCAGCTCGAGCCGCTGGCCAGCGGGGCGAACAAGCCGTATGTGATCTTCGGCAAGCGTTACGTGCCAGATACGACGCAGCAGGGCTACACCGCGCGTGGGGTGGCATCGTGGTACGGCAAGAAATTCCATGGCGCGCGAACCTCGAACGGCGAGATCTACGACATGTACGCCATGACCGCTGCCCACCCGACCATGCCGATTCCCAGCTACGCGCGGGTCACCCGGGTCGCCAACAACAAGTCCGTCATTGTCCGGATCAACGACCGTGGACCGTTCCACGGCGACCGCCTGATCGACTTGTCGTACACGGCGGCGCACAAGCTGGGCATTCTGGGCAAGGGCAGTTCTGAAGTGGTAGTGGAGCTGCTGATGCCCGCCGAGATCGCGCGGATACGCGCGGAGCGCAACGGCCAGCCGGTGCTGGCCATGGCGCCGGCGGCGCCTGCGGGCATGGCGGCGCTCTCTGCGGCGTCGTATGGTGCGTCGTCTGGTGCGTCGGGGGCCGCATCGTCGATGGCCGTGGCATCGAATTACACAGGCGTGGCAACCACGACGGGCACCGGTCCCGAGATCGATGCGATAGCCATGACCGTGCCTGTGGAGCAGACAGCGGGTGCATTGCCGGTACAGATCCTGGCACCTACGCCAGCGCTGCGGCCGGCGCCGCGTCCAAGTGCGACCGTGGCTGGGGCTGAAGGCGCCTGGACCGGAGCCGGGGCAGGGGCGGTCGTCAGTTCCGCTCCAGGTTCCGACTTGGCTGCTGCAGGCCCGGCCTCTGCTTCGACCGGAGGCTATGGCGCTGCGGCGCCTTCGTACCAGACATCCGCGCCAGTCACCGTGCCCTCCGCCTATCGGCCAACCCCCGTATCAGCCCCGCTAAGTTCTGGCATCTACCTGCAAGTCGGCGCCTTCAATGGCGAACGCAATGCAGAAGATCTTGTGAATCGGATCCGGTCCCGGGTGCCTGAGATCGAGTCCTTGCGCGTCATCAGTGGCGGCAGCCTGCATCGCGTGCAAGTGGGTCCGTACCCGGATCGTGAGGCCGCCATGGCTGCGGCGCAGCGTATGCAGGCGCGTGTGGACGTCACTCCGGTGATCGTTACGCGCTAGCGTTCAGGGCCTGTGACGGGTTCAGCGCGTTCAGCGTGTTATGCCAGCGTGGCTTCGTCCAGGATGATCAGCCTGGGATGGGCCAGCAGCGCCCGGAGATCGCCCGATCAGGGTTGCAGGCTGAACGGCATTGCTGTCTGCCTGCTGGATTGCTCCAACCGCAGCAGGAACTGCTTGCGCGGCAAGCCGCCCGCGTAACCTGTCAATGCGCCATCGCTGCCAATTACACGATGGCACGGAATCAACACTGAGATTGGATTGCGGCCGACGGCGCCTGCCACGGCACGTACCGCCGTCGGCGGGCAGCCAATTCGATGCGTCAACGCGGCATAGCTCTCGGTGTCGCCGTACGGAATGCCGAGCAGCCCCTGCCAGACGGTTTCCTGGAATGGCGTCCCGCTCGGGGACAGCACCGTCTTGAACGCCTCGCGCTCCCCTTCAAACCATGCCTGGATGTCTTCCTGCGCTTCCTTCAGAAAGGGATGATCGGGGGACGCTTCCCATGCCGGCGTCAACGCCGGCAAATACTTCTGCTCATCGACAAACCACGCGCCGGCAAGGCCTTCAGGCGCACGACCGCCTGCTTCCATTCTGTTTTTTCCTGCTGACGGGCTCGCGATGCGGGCGGAGGGCGCGCGCACGGCGATCCGCAAGGCGCCCAGCCGTGTCGGCATGTCCAGATAACGCCATGCCGTCGCCACGGCGGCGCGGGTCAGCGCAGGGTTGAGCGAGAGCATGGTGGCGTCAGACGTGGTTTGTGGCATTGGGTGGGTCGTAGGGTCCGGTGGGTCGTGGCGCCAGGTGGTTCGTGACATCGGGTGGGTTATGCCATCAAGTGGGTCGTCTATTAGGGAAAACCGATGATGTGAGTATTGCGGATGCGCCGCGCATTGTCATGGAGGAAGCTCCCCGTCGGCGTCGGCGCAAGCCTGACGTGACAACGACACGCAGCTCCAATCGTGCATCCGACGCGCGGCGCGCATGCTGGCAACACCAGTCCAGGCAGAACACGGCAGCCGCGCTAGCGTGCAAGCCGTACTTGGCGTGTCGGCATGCTTGGCGTGCTCAGGGTGCTTGGTGTGCTTGGTGTGCTTGGTGTGCTTGGTGTGCTTGCCGTGCTTGGTGTGCTTGCCGTGCTTGGTGTGCTTGCCGTGCTTGGTGTGCTTGCCGTGCTTGCCGTGCTTGCCGTGCTTGCCGTGCTTGCCGTGCTTGCCGTGCTTGCCGTGCTTGCCGTGCTTGCCGTGCTCGGCGCGGCGCGGCGCTCGCCTCGCGAAGCGCGTTGCCGGAGCATGCATTGGACTGGTTCTTTCGCTGCCTGGCAGCGTTGCCGGAGATTGACCCCCATGCATTCCACCGTTCACCCGCATCAAACGCATCCCGCCGCACCGGCCCTGAGCCCTGATGGGCGACCCAGGCTCGAACACAGCCGGGGCGCCGGGTCCAGGTTACTCGTCGTCGCTCTTGCCGTTCTTGATCGCCAGCGCGCGGGCGTACAGGGCGTCGCGGGGCAAACCGGTAATCCTGGCAGCCACCTTGGCGCAGTCGCGCACGCTCATGACTTCCAACAGGGCCTGGACCACCTCTTCGGTCCGGGCATCGAGCATGTCGCTTTCGGGCGCGGCCGCGGCGCCCACGATCAGCACGAACTCGCCCTGCGCACGCTGCGGGTGCGCGACCAGCCAATCCTGCGCGTCGGCCAGCGGCAGCGTCACGATCTCTTCAAATCGCTTGGTCAGTTCCCGTGCAATGGTCAAGGGCCGCTCGGGCCCGCAGACCGCCAGCAGGTCCGCCAGTGTGGCCGACAGGCGGTGCGGCGACTCGTACATGGCCACCGGCGCCTGCAGGCGGCACCATTCTTCGAGCCAGCGGCGGCGGGCCACCGTCTTGGGCGGCGGGAAGCCCGCGAACGCGAAGGCGGGATTTTCGTCCGTGGTCACGCCACTGGCCATGAGTGCTGCAATGACTGCACTGGGACCCGGCACGGGCACGACCGGATAGCCCGCCTCGCGCACCACGCGGACCACGCGCGCCCCCGGGTCGCTCACCCCGGGCGCGCCGGCGTCCGACACCAGCGCCACGCGCTCGCCCGCAGCCAGCCTGCCCACGATCGCTTCCGCGACCTGCGCTTCGTTGTGGCGATGCGCGGCGATCAGGGGCGTGCCGATGCCCCACGCGTCGAGCAGCGGCCGCGTCAGCCGGGTGTCTTCCGCCGCGATCACGTCGGCCTGCTGCAGACTGATCTGCGCGCGCAGGCTCAGGTCACCCAGGTTGCCGATGGGCGTCGCCACGACATACAACGCCGGCTTGGGCCAGAACTGCGTTGCAACGCGGTCCGCCATCCGCATCCAGGCATGAGACGGCGACATGGGCTGCGCGGCCGGGCCGGACTCGCTGCTGCGGGACTCGCTGCTGCGGGACTTGCTGCTGTCGGACTCGACGCTGCCGGCCCCATTGCTGCCGGACGGATTGCTGCCCGGTTCATTGTTGCGAGACTCAGTGCCGCCCGAGTCATCGCTGCCGGAATCGTTGACGCCGGGTTCGTTAATGCCAGATTCGTTTTCCATCCTGCGAGGATACCCGAGCGTCCGACCCCTTGGCTTCTTGGCAGGAGGATGATGGCATGAGCACCGACAAGACCCCGCCGCCGACGTTGACCGCACCACCCTCGCCCGACACATCCGCGTCGTCCGGCCCCGGCGTTCTTGCGCACCACGGGGACTTCGACACTGCCCGCGTCGCCCAGCGGCGCGCGCGGCGCCGGCGGCAACGCAAGGTGTCGATCAAGCGGCCCGATGACACCGACGCGCTGCCCGAGCTCAAGCGCTCGCCGACGCAGCGGGTGGGCGATGCCGCCGAAAACGAAGCGCTTCGTTTGCTCGAACGGGCCGGGCTCGTGCTGGTGGCGCGCAATCTGGCATGCCGGCAAGGCGAAATCGATCTGATCATGATGGACCGGGACACCCTGGTGTTCGTGGAGGTCCGGCATCGCGCGGCGTCCCGATTCGGCGGCGCCGCGGCCAGCGTGGGGCGGGCCAAGCAGCGCCGGGTCCAGCTGGCTGCGCAGTTCTTCCTGGTGTACCGGTGGAAAGGTCCGTTGCCGGCGTGCCGGTTCGATGTGGTCGCCCAGGACGCGCAAGGCCTGCATTGGCTCAGGGGCGCGTTCGGCGCAGTCGGATGACGACAGCGCGGCCCGTGGCCGGTTACAGTGGACACACTTTGGGCGCATCACGCCCGTTTCCGCCATCCGGCCACATGAGATAATCCGCGCATGGACCTTTCTGCCCGCATTTCCGCCCATTTTCGTGACGCCATCGCGCTCTTCGAACAGTCGCAAGACGTGCTGCCCGCACCAACGGCCGCCGCTGTGGACGCGTGTTTCCACACGCTGACCAACAACGGCAAGATCCTGGCGTGTGGCAACGGCGGTTCCGCTGCCGACGCCCAGCACTTCGTTGCGGAACTGGTCGGCCGTTTCGAGCGCGAACGCCTGCCCCTGGCGGCCATCGCGCTGAACACCGACACCTCCATCCTGACGGCGGTGGGGAACGACTTTGGCTTTGACCGGGTCTTCTCTCAGCAGGTGAACGCACTGGGCCAACCCGGCGACGTGCTGCTGGCGATCTCGACCAGTGGCAATTCGACCAACGTCATCCAGGCCATCGCTGCCGCTCAGTCACGTGAAATGCACGTGATCGCCTTGACCGGCAAGGGCGGCGGACAGATCGGCGCCATGCTGACCGAGACCGACGTCCACCTGTGCGTCCCTCACGACCGCACTTTGCGGATCCAGGAAGTCCACATCCTGCTGTTGCATGCCATATGCGACGGCATCGATGCCCAATTGCTCGGAGACATGTAATGCCGCACACCCCTCTGCTGACGCTCGCCCGCCCGATCGCGGTCGCCCTTGCCATCGCCACCGGCGCACTGGCCGTAGGCGGTTGCATTCCCATCATCATGGGCGGCGCGGTCATGGGCACGTTTGCAGCGACTGACCGCCGCACCATGGGCAACCAGGTCGAAGACCAGAGCATCGAACTCAAGGCCAGCAACCGCATCTCGGGCCGTTATGGCGACAAGGGTCACGTCGTCATCAACGCGTACAACCGCAAGGTGCTGCTAACCGGTGAAGTCCCGACCGACGCCAACAAGGCTGACGCCGAACTCCAGGCCTCCACGATCGAAAACGTGCGGTCGGTAGTCAACGAACTGCAGGTGGGCCCGCCCAGCTCGCTGACGACCCGGTCCAACGACACGCTGATCACCGGCAAGGTCAAGGCGTCGTTGATCGATGCCAAGGACCTGTTCGCCAATGCCTTCCTGATCAATACGCAGCGGGGCACGGTCTATCTGATGGGTCGCGTGACCGAACGCGAAGGCAAGCGCGCCGCGTCCATTGCCGCCGGCGTCAGCAGCGTGACCAAGGTCGTGAAGGTGTTCGACTACATCACCGAAGCCGAGCTGGCCGACCTGTCGAAGGTCAAGGCCGAGCAGGACGAAGCCGCCAAGAACGCGCCGGGCGCAAAGTAAGCCGCGCGGCAGCCACTGCCTGATGGAAGGCCCGCCCCGTTGCAGCACATGCTGCGCGGGGCGGGTTCGCTTTCGTTCTGAGCCATGACCGCATTTCCCTTTCGTCGGATCAATATCGTCGGCGCGCCCGGTTCTGGAACGTCGACGCTGGCTTGCGCCCTCGCGACTGCGATCGGCGGCCGCTTCATCGACGCGGATGATTTCTACTGGAAGCACACGGATCCGCCCTTCAAGGACAAAGTGGATGCAGCGACGCGCCTGTCGACCCTGCTTTTTGCCATGGAGGGGCCGGACGCCGGTTCCGGGTCAGGCTCTTTGCCTGCGGTCGTGGCCGGGTCCGTCTGCGGATGGGGCGAGCCGCTGGAAACGGCTTTGGACCTCGTCGTCTTCCTGTCGGTCCCGACGCCGTTGCGCATGCAACGGATCGAGGCCCGCGAGCGTGCACGCTTCGGACGTGCCGACCCGGCCTTCATGGCCTGGGCCGCCCAGTATGACGAGGGCGTGATGCCGGGGCGCAGCCGCGCACGGCATGAGGCCTGGCTTGGCCAATTGACCTGCCGCGTCATGCGGTTCGACGGCGATCAGCCTGTGCAGGATCGTGTCCAGGCGATCCTGCAGGCCGCCGCACGTCACGCCTGCTAACGACTGTCGCATCACTGTCGAGCGACGGTGGCTTGACGCTACGTACTTCGCCGGGGGATCATCCGGCCCATGCATGCCCTTCGGACCTTTCGCTTCCTGCACCTTACCGTGCTGCTCTGGTTCGCCATGACGCTGGGGGCAGCGATTGCGTCGCCGATCATCAAGCCGGCGCTGTTCGATGTGATCTGCTCGGGTTCGGGCGTGGTCAAGATCATCGTGCATGACCAGGATTCGTCGTCCGCTGGCGATGGTGACCGCATGGTCATGGATTGCCCGCTGTGCTTTGCGCCGGTCGGGCTGATGCCGACGCCGGTGCTGGTGGCGCAGACGTCCGATCCACTCGCTTACGTTCTCAAGTCCATTCCAGCGGCCCGTCTTGCGGCCGCCACCCTCGCCCCGCTTCCGGCGCGAGGGCCTCCCTCGCTTACCTGACCTCGATGCTCGTGCAGTCGTGAAGGATCTCCACGGTCCGATTCCGACTGCGTCTTTCTTGCCTCGTGTATCGCACCGCCGGCGCTGCCGTGCGGGCGATGACGCGTCCCGATCAGGTTTGCCATGTCCCGTTTGCGTTCCCCTGGCGCCGCGCCTGCGCGCCCATCCCGCCCGTCCGTTCCTTCCCGTCAGCCCACTGCCTTGCAGCCGACAGCACTCGCCATGGCCCTTGCCCTGCTTGGCGCCGCCGGTGTGCCTGGCGTCGTGCAGGCGCAGGCCGCAGAGACGTCCACCCCACCCGCGACGCTGTCCACAATTACGGTCGAAGCCGATGCGCCCGCGCCGGCAGGACTGGGTCAACTCAATCTGGACCGGCCTTCCGACACCGCCAGCCGCCTTGGCCTGACGCCGCGGGAAACACCGGCGTCCGTGACCGTTGTCGATCGGGAAGCCATCGAATTGCGGGGCGCGCTGGACACGCAGGAGATCCTTCGTGCTGTCCCGGGCATCACCGCGCACAGCGCGCCAGGCAGCATCGGTGTGAGCTATCGCGGCTTCAACAGCAGTTCGGTCAGCCAGTTGTTCAATGGCATCAACGTGCAGTACGGCATCGCGGCCCGACCCGTGGACAGCTGGATCTATGACCGGGTCGAAGTGATCGGCGGACCGTCGAGCTTTCTGTACGGCTCGGGCGCCGTGGGCGGATCGATCAATTACATCACCAAGCTGGCGCAGCGCGAGGACGTCGGCGACGCGCAGCTGCGGTTCGGCAGCCATGGCCTGAAAGAAGTCTCGTTCGGCCTGAACCGCCGCATTGCCGGGGATGGCGAAGGCGCCGTCAACCACTATGCCCGCGTCGACGTGAACCATCGCGACGCGAACAGCTGGACGGCCGGCACGGGAACGCGATCCACCCAGCTTGCTGCCTCCTTGCTGTCGGACTTTGGCCGAGGCCTGACCCACACGCTGGCGTACGAATACCAGGCCGAGCACGTGGACCGACCCTACTGGGGCACGCCGGTGCTGAACCCCGCGGCGGGGGAACTGACGATAGACAAAGGCACGCGCTTCAAGAACTACAACGCGGCCGACGGGCTGTATCAGCAGCGGGTGCAGTGGCTGCGGTCGATCACGGAATGGAAGGCGACTGACCGACTCAAGTTGACCAACACGTTCTACGTGTACGACGCGCTGCGCGATTACCGGAACGTGGAAACCTACCGCTATACGCCCGACAACCGCGCCATCCAGCGATCGGGCGCATTCCTGCAACGCCATGACCAGCAACTGATCGGCGACCGGATCGACGCCCTGTATCAGGGCACCCTGTTCGGGCGAAAAAGCGATTGGGCAGTTGGCGCCGACATCAGCACCAACCGGCACACCCGCTTTCCGAACAGCCTGGCCGGAACGGTCGATACCGTGGATCCGTACCAGTTCACGCCCGGTGATTTCTATCAGATCCCGGGGACATCCCCCGGCTTCAACCCCGACCGCGATGTGAAGATCAAGACGCTGGCGGTGTATCTCGAAAACCGCACTGCGTTGCTGCCCACCCTGAATCTTGTGACAGCCTTGCGGCATGAACGGATTGATCTGGACCTGACGAACCGGCGCGCCGTCACGGCCGCTGCACCGGCCAGCTTTGAGCGGTCCTACTCGCCGACCACGGGCCGCATCGGCCTGGTGTGGGACGTGACGCAGGACGCCAACCTGTACGTGCAATACGCGACCGCCGCCGATCCCCCGTCGGGAGTGTTGTCGACGGCATCGTTCGCGGACGTCATGAACAACAGCAAGCTCACCACCGGCAAACAGATCGAGATCGGCAGCAAGCTCGACTTCTGGGACCGCAAGGCCACGGCCACATTGGCCGCGTATCACATCAATCGCAAGAACATCGCGACGCAAGATCCGAACAACAGCGCATTGACACTGCCTGTGGGTGAACAGAGTTCGAAGGGGATCGAGGCGGCCCTGGCCTTGCGGCCGACTTCCCGGTGGGCCGTGCAGGGCAACGTGACCTTGGTCGACGCGACCTATGACACGTTTACGCAAGGCGGCGTGTCGCTGGCGGGCAAGACGCCCAACAACACGCCGTCCTTCGTGGCCAATGTGTGGACCTCGTATGCGTTTGCGCCGGCGTGGACCGGCATCGTGGGCGTGCGGCATGTCGGACGGGTCTATGCGGATGCCGCCAACACCGCTACGTGGTCGGCTTACACGCTGGTCGACGTGGGCGTCAGCTGGCAATTCAGCAAGGCCATGTCGCTCACGGGTCGCATCCGCAACCTGACGGACCGGGTGTACGCCGCCAACGCCGGCACCACCACTCAGGTCTACCTGGGTGCGCCACGCACCGCAGACCTGACGCTGCGCGCGTCGTTCTGAGGAGCGCCGCCATGCACCGCGCAAAACGCTGGCTGTTCCTGATCCACCGCTGGATGGGCATTACGGCGTGCCTGTTCTTTGCGATGTGGTTCGTATCGGGCGTCGTCATGATGTATGTCGGCTATCCCAAGCTGACGACGGCCGAGCGGCTGTCACACCTGCCGGCGCTGGATGCGAAGACGGCGCTGCTGGGTCCCGACGCCGCGTTGGCGGTGGCCGGGATACATGGGCCGCTGCGGGACCTGCGGCTGGCACGCGCGCGAGCCGGGCAGCCGGTGTACCTGGTCGAGCCGCAAGTTGCGGCGGGTGGAGCGGGCAGCGGTCACGGTGCGTCGCCTGGGGGCGGCACGATCGTGGTCGATGCGGTTACCGGCAAACGGCTGCCAGCCACGACGCAGGAGGACGCGCTGGCGAGCGCGGCGGCGTGGGCGGGCGTGGCAGGAGTTGCTGCAGCACCTGCGGAATCGGGTGCCGGTGTGCGCAGGGGTACGGCGGCGGCATTGGAGGGCAAAGATTCTGGTGCGGGTGCGGGTGCGGGTGCGGGTGCGGGTGCGGGTGCGGGTGCGGGTGCGGGCATCGTGTCATCGGCCGGCATACCTTCACCGCCCCTGACCTATGTCGCCAAAATCGACGAAGACGCGTTCTCTCACTCGCGTGGCCTCGACGCGCATCGTCCCTTGCACGTCGTCGACGTTGGCGACGCGCAGCGCACACGTCTCTACATCTCCGGCCGCACGGGCGAAGTCGTTCGCGACGCGCCGCGCACCGAACGCCTCTGGAATTACGCGGGCGCGTGGATCCACTGGCTCTACCCTTTCCGCGGCACCGTCTTTGATCCGTACTGGTCCGGCATCGTCAACACGCTGTCGGTACTGGGACTGGCCGTGGCGCTGACGGGCTCGGTCATCGGCATCCTGCGTTGGCGCTTCAGCCGGGTCTATCGCACGGGATCGCGCTCGCCCTATACCAGCCCGATGATGCGCTGGCATCACATCAGTGGCTTGCTGTTCGCGGCCATCACCCTCACGTGGATCTTCAGCGGATGGATGTCGATGAATCCATGGAAGATGTTCAGCGCCAGCGGACCGGCGTTGAATGGTGTCGCCATGCAGGGCGGACGCGTGCAGGCAGCTGCGGACGTCATCGCAGGTGACGCGGGGGGTGCGGGCGCACCGACAGGGTCCCACGGGTCCGGCACGTTCAGTGCGCCGATAGCCGACCTGCTGGCTGCCGCCGGCGGCTCGATCCGCGAGCTGCGTTGGTCTTATGCCATGGGCCAACCCGTTGTGCTGGCGCGTGCGGCGCTTGGCGCACCGCAAGTCCTCGACGCCAGGACGGCAACCGCAAGAAGCTTCGATGAAGCCGCCGTTTCCACTGCGGCGTCTCGGCTGATGACCGCGCCAGTGGCGAGCATCGACCGCCTTGTCGACTACGACACTTACTACTACGCCCGCGACGACCACACCATGACGGGCGGGACCGACAAGCCGCTGCCGATCCTGCGGGTCAGGTTCGACGATCCATCGCACACCTGGGTGCATATCGACCCTCGCACGGCCTCGGTCATCAGCCAGACCGATGACGCGCGCCGGCTCAGCCGGTGGCTGTTCGCGATGCTGCACAGCTGGGATTGGTTGCCGCTGCTGGATCGGCGTCCGCTGTGGGACACGCTGCTGATCCTGCTGAGCCTGGGCGGCGCGGCGCTGAGTGTGACAGGTGTGGTGATCGGCTGGCGGCGGCTGGGCCGCAAATTGAAGACCGCGCCGGCCGGCTGAGCGCGCGGAGCGCCGCCGGCGTTGCAGCGGCGAACCCGCCCGCCTTGCAGCACGGAACTCGCCCGCGTTGCAACACGGAGCCGGCACGCATTGCGCACGGAACTCGCGCGCGTCGCAGCGCGGAGCGCCGCTTACTTCACCGCGCCGAACACCTTCCTCAAGATCGCGCTGCCCGTCCCGATCGGGTCCGCGCGGATGCTGCGTTCCTGCTCGCCGATCATCAGGTAAAGCCCATCCAGCGCCTTGCGGGTGACGTACTGCTGCACGTTGGCGTCTTCCTTGCGGATCACGCCGAACTGCGCGGCCTGACCAGCGTACTGGTTGTACATCTGCGCCAACCCGAGCTTGTCGATCTCTTTCGACACGATCGGCAGGAAACGCTGCGCAAGCGGAGTCTGGGTCTTGCCCTTGAAGTAGGTCGTGACCGAGTCGTCGCCACCCGTCAGGATGCCCTTGGCGTCCTGCACCGTCATGGTCTGCACGGCGTTGACCAACAGGGGCCTGGCTTCCTGCACCGCCGATTCGGCCGCGCGATTCATGGCGACTTCGAGCTCTTCGGCCTGCTGGCCGCGGCCCATCATGCGCAGCACCGCCTGCGCCTTTTTCAGGCCTTCGGGCAGCGGTATGCGCACCTTGGCGTTGTCCAGGAAACCGCCGGGCTGACCGAGCAGGTTCACGGCGGTTTCCGACCCCTTGATCAGCGCTTCCTTCAGGCCGGCCGACGCTTCGGTGTTGGACAGGCCGGACACGCTGGCCGCCAGGACGCTGCGTGGCGACAGCAGGGCGCCACCGAGGACGACGAGGCCTATAATGCCAAGGATCTCCCGGCGACGCGTGTCGATGGCGTGCAGCACTATTGCGTCGTCCCCTTGCCGGGCCTGGCCAGACTCACTCACGTGCATGGACTGATATGTCTTCATTGTCTGCCTCTCAGGGCTATCCGGTAACGTTTCGCGCACAGCGCGGGGCGGCCAAGCTTATCGCGGTCGCCGCCGTAGCCGCAATCGCGGCTGCTGGCGCCTGGTTCGCCCTGGCGCCGTCGAGCAAGGCGCCCGAGACGACATTCACGTCGATCCAGGGCGAAAAATTCACGACCGAAAGCCTGCGCGGCAAGGTCGTGCTGGTCAATTTCTGGGCCACCAGCTGCGTCACATGCGTGAAAGAAATGCCGATGATGGTCGAGACCTACAAGAAGTATGCGCCCAAAGGCTATGACATGGTGGCGGTGGCGATGAGCTACGACCCGGCCAACTACGTGCTCAATTTTGCCGAGACGCGGCAACTGCCCTTCAAGGTCGCACTCGATCCGGTCGGCGACATCGCGCGCGCCTTCCAGGACGTCAAATTGACGCCCACGTCCTTCCTGATCGACAAGCAAGGCAACATCATCAAACGCTACCTTGGCGAACCCGACGAAGCCGAATTCCACGCAACGATCGAAAAGGCGCTGGCAGGGTGAGCGTTCGCGTCCCGACCCTGCCCTCGCCCCTTCCCGACTGTCTCTGCCCATGACCCGTTCCAGCCGCATTGTCCCCTTCGACCTTCAGGACTGGAATGCCGCCCCGCCCAGCCAGCCGGGCGCGTCGCCAATCGACGAGCTGGAGCGCGGCAAGGTGCTGTACTTCCCCAGGCTTGCGTTCACGCTCAGTCCGGCCGAACTGGCCTTGCTGGATCCGGCACTGGTCGATCCCAAACGCAAGAACATCAGCCTGAACGCCACGACCGGTGTATTGACCGGCGTGGTGGTGGACGATGCCCGCAAGGACGCGATTGCCGCGCTGGTCAAGCGCTACTACACGTCGACGCGCGCGCTGCTGTCGCACCTGGTGCCGGGCTATCTGGACAGCCTGCACAAGCCGACCACCAGTCTGCGCCTGCACCGTATCGGCACGTGGAAGCCGTCGTGGCGCAAGGACGATACGCGGCTGCATGTGGACGCGTTTCCGTCGCGGCCCACCGGCGAACAGCGGATCTTGCGGGTCTTCAACAACATCAATCCGCATGGCCAGTCGCGCCAGTGGCGGGTGGGCCAGGATTTCGATTCGCTGGCACAGCGCTTTGTGCCGGGCGCAACACCATTCCGGCCCGGTCTGGCCTGGCTGATGCACCGCCTGCACATCACCAAGACGCGCCGCAGCGCCTACGATCACCTGATGCTGCAGATGCATGACCGCATGAAGGCCGATGCCGACTACCAGGCCAATGGCGAGCAGGAATCCTTCGAGTTTCCGCCGGGCAGCACCTGGATCTGCTTTTCGGACCAGACGCCCCATGCCGCCATGACGGGCCAGTTCATGCTGGAACAGACCTACATGATGCCGCTGACGGCCATGGCCCACCCGGAGCTGTCGCCGCAACACGTGCTGGCGAGACAGGCCGGGATCGCGTCGCGAGTGTAAGTGCCTGCATCACAAGAATTTTCAACACCATCGGAGACACGATGACTTTCATCAAGACCCTGGCCACTGTCGGCCTGACGGTGGCCGCCCTTGGCGCAACCGCCTCCAGCTTCGCGCAAGCGTGGCCCACCAAACCCATTCGCCTGATCGTGCCCTATTCGGCCGGCGGCGGCGCCGACAATGCGGCGCGCATCCTGGCCCAGACCATGGGCAAGTCGCTGGGCGTGACAGTGGTGATCGACAACCGTCCGGGTGCAAGCGGCATGATCGGCGGCCAGGCCGTCGCGCAGGCCGACCCCGATGGCTACACCGTGCTGTATGACGCATCCACCTATGCGGTGAACCCCGTCTTGCGCAAGATGCCCTTCGACGCCGCGAAGGACCTCATCCCGGTGTCGCTGGCGGTCAGCGTGCCCAACATCCTGGTTGTGCCGCCCAAGGCGCCGTACAACACCTTCAAGGAATTCCTGGCATACGCGCAGAAGAATCCCGGCAAGGTCACGTACGCATCGTATGGCGCCGGCAGCCCGGCGCACCTGGTGGGCGAACTGCTCAAGAACCAGGGCAAGCTGGACATGCTGCACGTTCCGTACAAGGGCGGCGCCCCGGCATTGGCCGACGTGATGGGCGGACAGGTGGATGCCTACTTTGCGAACGCCGCATCGGGCTTGAGTTACGTCCAGTCGAACCGCCTCAAGGCGATTGCCGTGACGTCGGCCAAGCGGATGGCTGCGCTGCCGGACGTCACCACGATCCAGGAAAACGGCTTCAAGGACTTTGACGTGCTGGAGTGGAACGGCTTCTTCGTGCCCAAGGGCACGCCGGCCGCCGTGGTGGACCGCCTGGCCAAGGAAGTGAAGGCCGCCGTGACCGATACCGAGACGCGCGGCAAGCTCGAAAAGCTGGGCCTGGACCCGGTGGGCAGCACCCCTGCCGAATTTGCCAGCTTCATCCAGAAGGAAACGACGCGCTGGGGCGCGCTGGTAAAGAGCAACAACATTACGGTGGAATAACAGGCTTTCGCGACCGCGGTGGAGGCAGAAGGCATGCATCCATCGTGGTCCGCAGCCTGCGCATCGCGGCCCGCTTTGTCGGCCCTTTTTCTTGCCCGTTTTTGCGCCCGTTGCATGCCCATGAATCGGCGTGTTGCATGCCGCACGGCCGAGCTCTGACGACACGCTGCGATAGGCGTATCCTAGTCGGTTCTCCCTCGAATACCGAAGTACAGACCATGCGTTCCGAGTCTCTTGAAGATCAGGTAGCCACCCTTCGCCAGGAAGGGTTGGTGGTGGTGCGGAACATGCTCGATGCCGGCCAGGTGGCCGAGCTGCGGCGGCTTGCGCAGGCGGATCTCGACGCGCGCGTCGAACCGCTCGAACTTGAAGCGGACCTGGGCTACCCCGGTGCACCGGCCTCGCATGCGGATGAGGGAGGCGGCACCGTGCGCCGTCTGCTCGATGCCTGGTCGCGCCATGAGGCCTATCGCACCTGGGCGACCAGTGCCCCGATCCGCGAATGGATGCAGGCGTACTTCAACGGACCGGCGTGCATTTCCCTGGCGCATCACAACTGCGTGATGACCAAACACCCCCGTTATGGCAGTTTGACCGGTTGGCACCGTGACTTTCGCTACTGGGCGTTCGACCGTCCGGACATGGTGTCGGTGTGGGTCGCGCTGGGCCCCGAGCACAATGACAATGGCGGCCTGCACCTGGTGCCGCGCTCGCATATCGAAGTGATTGCGCCCGCACGCTTCGACAAAAAGATCTTTTTGCGGGATGACCTGGCCGATAACCAGGCATTGATCGCACGCGCGGTCGTACCCGAATTGAACGCGGGCGACATCATGTTCTTCCATAGCAATACGCTGCATGCAGCCGGCCGGAACCTGAGCGACCAGGTCAAGTTCTCAGCCGTATTCACCTACCATGCGGCCAGCAACCATCCGACTCCGGGCACGCGGTCGGCGGCCAGGGGCAGCGTGCCGCTGGGTGATGCCGCCGGGGTGATGCCGGTAAGGTAAGGCCACCGAGGTCATGCCGCTGCGGCGATCCGCTAACGCGACGAGCGCAATCTACCCCGCCTGCGCGGCCGCCAGCGTCTCCGCCAAAGCCACGGCCTGCTTCAGGAAAGGCGACCGGTCATCACGCCGATAACTGACAATTACGGGCGATGAAAACCCCGGGGTGATCAGCGGCGCATAGCCGATATCGTCGCGATGCAGCCGCCGCACCGACGCCGGAACTGCCGTCACCCCCAACCCTGCCGCGACCAGGCCGATTGCCGTCTGCAGTTCATTGGCTTCCTGAACAATATTCAAGGTATGGCCCGCCGCGCGAAACAGCGCGAGCACGTGGTCGGCGTAACTGGGGCGCGGCCGCGCCGGATACAGCACGAAGGGCAAGGGCGCCAGGTCTGCCGCCGTCACGCCTTCTTCCGCCTTGCGCAGCAGCAACGGATGCGCATGCGGGAACACCGCCACCAGCGGCTCCGCCATCAATACCGTCCGTTCAATGGCGGGGTCATCGAACAGGATCCGGCCAAAGCCGACATCGATCCGGCCTGCCTTCAGGGCGTCCATCTGCTGCAGCGTCGTCATTTCCGACAGGCCCACTTCCACCTGTGGATCGGCGCTGCGCACCCGGCGAATCAGCTCGGGCACGAAGCCGTACAGCGTCGACGGAACAAACCCGATCCCGAACCAGCGCCGCCCCTGCTGCCCGATGCGACGGGTGCCTTCGACCATTTCCTGGAAGCGCAGCGTCAGTTGCAGTGACTGTTCGAGCAGGAAGCGCCCGGCCTCGGTCAGCTTGAGCGCGCGTTCGGACCGGTCGAACAGCGCCACCCCAAGATCCTCTTCCAGGCTCTTGATCTGCCGGCTGAGCGGAGGCTGGGCCATATGCAGACGCGCCGCCGCCCGGGTCACGTTGAGTTCCTGGGCCACAGTCTGGAAATAGCGCAGTTGCCGGAGGTCCATTCGATACCTTCAGGGTATGGCAAACGACAAATATAGTCTTGGACGCGCCCAAGGTCACTACGCATACTTGGCCAGATCGACGCTTCCGATCAAAAAAGTATGGATTATCCTAACGTTGTCGCAGTAGAAACCTTCATTGTCGACCTGCCGACGATTCGCGCCCACCAGTTGGCGATGACCGTCATGAACACGCAGTCGATGGTGATCGTGCGCCTGCGTTGCTCGGACGGCATCGAAGGCATCGGCGAGGCCACCACCATCGGCGGCCTGAGCTACGGCGAGGAAAGCCCCGAAAGCATCAAGCTCAACATCGACACCTACCTGGCGCCGGCGCTGATCGGCCGTGACGCCACCAACATCCACGGCGCAATGGCGAGGCTGGCCTACACGGCGCGGGGCAACACCTTTGCCAAGTCCGCGCTGGAAACCGCGCTGCTGGACGCGCAAGGCAAGCGCCTGGGCGTACCGGTGTCCACCCTGCTGGGCGGCGCCGTGCGCGACCGCCTGCCGGTGCTGTGGACCCTGGCAAGCGGCGACACCCAGCGCGACATTGCCGAAGCCGAGTCCCTGCTGGCGTCCCGCCGCCACAACACCTTCAAGCTGAAGATCGGCCGCCGCGCCGTGGCCGACGACGTGGCCCATGTATGCGCCATCAAGCGCGCGCTGGGCGACCGCGCCCGCGTGACGGTGGACGTGAACCAGGCCTGGAACGAAGCCGAGGCGGCGGGCGCGATCGCCCAGCTCGAAGCCAACGGCGTGGACCTGATCGAGCAACCCCTGCCGCGTGCCCATCTTGCCGGCATGGCCCGCCTGGCGGCGCGCTTTGTCGTGCCGATCATGGCGGATGAAGCCGTGCACAGTCCGGAAGACGCGCTGGAAATCGCCCGGCTTGGCGCCGCCGATGTCCTGGCGCTGAAAATCGCCAAATCCGGCGGCCTGTACGGCCTGATTCGCACGGCAGCGGTGGGCGACGCCGCAGGCATGTCCTTGTACGGCGGCACCATGCTCGAAGGCAGCGTCGGGTCGATTGCATCGGCCCACGCGTTTGCCACCCTGCCCCGCCTGGCCTGGGGCACCGAACTGTTCGGCCCCCTGCTGCTGACCGACGACATCGTCGTCAACCGCCCCGAATTCCGCGATTTTGCATTGACCGTGCCCACCACACCCGGCCTGGGGCTCGAGCTGGACGACGACAAGCTCAAGCACTATCGCCGCAAAGGCACCTGAGGAGACCCACCATGATGTTCCTGGTCCGTATGGACGTGCGCATCCCGCACGATCTGCCCGCCGCCGATGTCGACGCCATCAAGCTGCGCGAAAAGAACTACTCGCAAGACCTGCAACGTTCGGGCAAATGGCAGGCGATCTATCGCGTGGTCGGCGAATACGCCAACTACAGCCTGTTCGATGTCGAGTCGAACGACGAACTGCACACCCTGCTGTCCGGCTTGCCGCTGTTCCCGTACATGGAAATCCACGTGACGCCCCTGGCGCAGCACCCTTCTTCCATTCGCTGAACCACAAGCTTTTACCTATAACGGAGACTGTTTTGACACTTCTGAACCCGTCGCGCCGAGTCCTCGGCGCGCTGGCGCTGACGGCGCTCGCCGCGGCCCTGGCCCCTACCGCCTTTGCGCAGACCTATCCCGACCGCCCGGTGCGCTGGGTCGTCCCCTTCCCGCCCGGCGGCGCCATGGACAACATTGCCCGCACCCTGGGCGAGACCATGGGCGCATCGCTTGGCCAATCCTTCGTGATCGAAAACCGTCCTGGCGCGGGTGGCAACATCGGCGCGAGCAGCGTGGCCCGCTCGGCGCCCGACGGCTACACCATCATGATCGTCGCCAACGGCATGGCGGTGAACCCGTTCTTGTACCGCAGCATGAACTATGACCCGATCGCCGACTTTGCGCCGATCTCGTTGCTGGCGGTGGTGCCGAACGTGCTGGTTACCAACCCGAAGCGCAACGACGTCAAGACCGTGGCAGAAGTCATCAGCAAGGCCAAGGCCGCGCCCGGCAAATACACTTACGCATCGGCCGGTGTTGGCACATCGATCCACCTGGCAGGCGAGCTGTTCGCATCCATGACCGGCACCAACCTGCTGCACATCCCGTACAAGGGCAGCGGCCCGGCCATTGCCGACATGCTCGGCGGCCAGGTCGACTACATGTTCGACAGCGTCACGTCGGCCAAGCCGCACATCGACGCCGGCAAGCTGACCGCGATTGCCGTCACCACCAGCAAGCGGTCCGCCGCCCTGCCCAACGTGCCGACGGTTGCTGAAGCGGGCGTGAAGAACTACGAACTGACCCCCTGGTTCGCCGCCTTCGCCCCGGCCGGCACGCCGCAGCCGATCATCGACAAGCTGAACGCGTCGATGCGCGAAGCGTTGAAAAACCCGAAGGTCCAGGCCACGCTGGCTTCGATCGGCGCCGAGCCGATCGGCGGATCGCCTGCCGAACTGAAGACGTATCTGGCGGAAGAGACCAAGAAGGGCAAGGCGTTGATCACCGAGCGGAATATCAAGGTGGATTGAACATGGCCTGAGCCGCGATCCTGACGCAGAACCATCTAGCCGCACCCTTTCAAGGTGCGGCTTTTTTTCGTCTGCACGTCTGCCGCAACACATAAAAACAGGTTGACACACAAGAACGTCACACGTAACGTATTCCTAAACATAAACGCTTGTTCACATATATGAACGATAAAACAAATAAGTCCTATCGGTCTGCGCAGGCCACTGCTGTCGCTCCCGGCCCCGACGCCGTTGACGCGGAGACTGCCCAGTCCTTGCCGGCCGCTGGCGTCAAAAGCGCATTGCGGGTGCTGACCGTTCTTGAATACTTCGCACGGACGTCGAAGCCGGCGACCCTTGCGCAACTGAGCAAACAACTCGAACTGCCAAAGTCGAGCTGCTTTGCGCTGTTGGAGACTCTGCGGCAGGCGGGCTACATGTACTGGTTGGGCAAGGACTCGGGCTACTACCCTACACGTCGCTGGCGCGACCTGGGCGAGCGCATCTCGAATCGTGATCCCATCCTGGCGCTAGCTGCGCCGGTTCTCGCGGACTTGTGCAGCCAGCTGGCGGAAACCGCCATCCTGGCCAAACGCGATGGCGTCGAAGTGTTGTACCTGGACGTGGCCGAGCCCACGCAAGTCCTGCGTTTCGCCGCCCATGCCGGTCAGCGCAAGCCGATACACAGCGCCGCCTCTGGTCGCGCCATGCTCGCGCTGATGGAACCCGCAACGCGCGAAGCCCTTATCCGTCAACTTGAATTGCAGCATTACTCGCCTGCGACCTTGGTCGATCCCAAGGCCATTGCTGAACAGGTGGAAATGGGAGCACGGCGCGGCTGGCATGTAGTTGTCGGCGAATACCGATCCGACACCACCGCCATTGCAGTCGGCTTTCGTTTCGGCGGCGAAGAATATGCGTTCGTCATCGGGGCGCCGATCCAACGGATTGCCGACCGGCATGACGAGATCGGCGCCCTGCTGCTGCAATACGCCAACGCGGTATCCGAGGACTGACATCGTGACTGTAGATCCCGCTCTGTTGAACGCCTGGACGCGCCTCCTCGACCTTTGCAAGCTGACTAAAGAAGAGCATGTCGTGCTGCTGACGGGTGCAGCGTCCTCATCTCTGCATATCGACGCGGCTCAACTGGCGCTGGCACTGCGGGGAGCGTCGTATCTCACCCTTGAGCCAGGCGCCGCACCGGCGGTTGCCGTGGCAGGCGAAAGCACGGCGCATTACGGTCCGTCCGCCATTGCCAACAACCGTCTGGCGCAACAGACGCTCAAGGGCGCGGACCTGATTGTTGACCTTATGGGCATGTATCGCGGCGCCGAGCAGGACGAAATCCTGGCCGCGGGCTGCCGCATCATCCTGGTCAAAGAACCGCCCGACGTCATGATGCGCCTGATGACGAACGCCGATGACAAACGGCGGGTGCTGGCGGCCAACTCGGTATTGAGCCGCGCGCACCGCATGCATGTGCGATCGGACGCCGGAACGGATCTGCACGTGACCTTGGGGCAATATCCCACGCTCGTTCAGTACGGTTATGCCGACGAACCTGGACGCTGGGACCATTGTCCCAGCGCGTTCATTGCACGCTGGCCCGACGAGGGGTCGGCCAACGGCGTCGTGGTTCTTGATAGTGGCGACACCATTCTGCCGTTCAAGGACTACGTTCGCACGCCCATCCGGCTCGAAATTCGCGATGGCTTTGTACGGCGCATCGAAGGCGGTCTGGACGCCCGCTACCTGCGCGACTACATCGCTTCGTTCAACGATCCGGATGGCTACGCGGTGTCGCATCTGGGATGGGGACTGCACGACCGGGCGACGTGGACCGCACTCGGCATGTACGACAAGCGACAGACCAATGCCATGGACGCGCGGTCCTACTACGGCAACTTCATGTTCTCGACCGGACCGAACGCCGAGGCCGGCGGCAGCCGTCACACGCCTTGCCACCTCGACATCCCAATGTCGTCGTGCAGCATCTGGGTGGACGACGAGCCAATGGTCGATCACGGCAACGTCGTTCCCGCAAACCAACGCGTGGCAGGCTTTGCCGGGCACACCACCGAGGACCTGTCTTGACTCCGACTCCCCATTTGCTTCCCACCCTGACTGACAGCACATCGATGGATATGCCCTGGACCGGGGTCATTCCTGCTGCGGACGAGGCCCTTTATCGGCTTGCGGGTATGGGCACAGGCCAGGTTGCGATGAATATCAGGCGGCCGGCCTTGCTGATCATCGACATGCAATACCGGTCGTCGGGCGAAAAGCCGGCACGCATCGAAGACGCCATTCTTGAATATCCCACCAGCTGCGGGGAAGTCACGTGGCGCGCAGTGGCCCATGTCGCCCGCCTGATCGCGGTATTCAGGGCAGCCGGCTTTCCGATCGTCTATCCGCATGTCGCTCCTAAAGGCCGGCACAACGGCGGGCGCTTCGCCGACAAAATGCCCAACATCATGACGATTTCCGCACGCGGCTATGAGTTCATTGCCGACGTTGCTCCTGCCGACACAGACCTGGTCATTCCGAAGCATCACGCCAGTGCCTTCTTCGGTACCCCGTTGGCAAGCCACTTGATCGATTTTGGCGTCGATACGCTTTTCGTTGTTGGAGGCACCACCAGCGGATGCGTCCGCGCCACGACCGTGGACGCCTCTTCGCTTGGCTTCAAAGTCATCGTTCCCCACGAAGCCGTCTTTGACCGTTCACAAACATCGCATGCAGTGAACCTGTTCGACATGGCCGCCAAGTACGCGGACGTGGTTTCAGTCACCGAGGCCATTGCCCTGCTGGAGGGTAGAGGGAGACTTGCGCCGTCCGGCGTGTAAGACCGGAAGTCAGGCTGCGCAGATACGCCGACATGCCCCTGCTTTGAACCGATCGACTGTTCCTTTAACCCTGTCCAAAGGCTTGGAAATCATGTCCCTATCTCGCGTTTTGAAAGCATATTGCATCGTCGGCTGTGCTGCCTTCGGCGTACTGACAGGCTCGCACGCCGTCGGCCAGGAATACCCTGCGCGGCCCGTCCGGATGGTCGTTGCCTACGGCGCTGGCGGCGGCGCCGACGCGCTGGCCCGAACCGTCAGCGAGGCATTGACTCAACAAACCGGCCAGACCTTCGTGGTCGAAAATCGCCCCGGCGCTGGCGGCATTCCGGCCGCGGACATGGTTTCCAAAGCCACGCCCGATGGCTATACCGTCCTGCTCACCGACACTCAGTACGTCATCACCCCGGCGCTCTTCGCCAAGCTGCCATTCGATCCGCGCCATGATCTTGTCGGCGTCAGCCTGATGACGCGGGTGCCCTTCTTTTTCGCCGTGAAGACCTCGGCCGGCATCGACACCCTGCAGCAATTCATTGACCTCGCCAAGGCGAACCCTGGCAAATACAACTACGGGTCAGCCGGGATCGGCAGCTTGCATCACATTGCCATGGAGTCGTTCAAGACGGCGCTGAACTTGGACATCACACACGTTCCCTACAAGGGATCGGGTCAGTCCATCGTGGGGTTCATCGGTGGGGAGACCACCGTGACCGTCGCGTCGTTGCCCTCGATCCTGCCTTACATCAAACAAGGCACGGTAAAGCTGTTGGGCGTGACCTCGGCGCAGCGCTGGCCGCAAACGCCGGATGTTATCTCGATCGCCGAGTACGTTCCGAACTTCGACTTCACCACTGAGTTGGGCATCATGGCGACGCGCGGCACACCACCGGCCGCCATCGCAAAGTTGTCGAAAGAAATCGCGGTTGCACTCAAACGTCCCGAGGTCGTCGACCGAATCAATAACGTCATGGGTGCGGCCGTAGTAGGAAGCACTCCGGAAGCCTACACCAGCAACATTTCGCAGAATCTCGAGCGCTACGCGACCGCCGTCAAGGTGTCTGGCGCGAAGGTCCAGTAATTCCGTCCGATTGGAGCTGTCATGAACGCCCCCTTGTCCATCCCCCTGCTCGATCTTCGCGAGAAAGCGGCGCACGTCTACCGCGACCTGCCAGAGGCCAATCACGTGCCGGGCGAGTTCTACGCGTCGGCATCCATTGCCAAACTGGAAAAAGAGCGCATCTTTCTCGAAACATGGCTTTGCGTGGGCCGCAGCGAAGAGATCCCCCTGCCGGGCGACTACACCACCTGCCAGATCGCCGACGAATCTTTCGTGCTGGCACGCAACGAAGCAGGCGAGATCAACGCCTTCATGAACATGTGCGTGCATCGGGGCGTTGCCGTGGTGTCGGGCAAGGGCAACGCACAGGATTTCAGTTGTCCGTATCACGCGTGGCTCTACGACCTGAGCGGCAATCTGGTGACTGCGCCAAGGATGACGCAAACCAAGGCCGAGTTGAAGAACTGCAGGATGCGGCGCTTGAAGCTTGAAGTCTGGCGGGGATGGATCTTTGTCAGCTTCAATCCCGAGCCGATGTCCTTCGATGACTTCATCGCGCCCTACGAAACAGAGCTTTGGTGGTTCCAGACCGACCAATGCCGGATAGCCGACAAGATGGTGATTGAAGTCGACTGCAACTGGAAGCTGCTTGTTGAAAACTTGGTGGACGTCTATCACGTGCCGGTGCTCCACAAGGGAACGTTCGGCGGCTTCGTCAAAAAGAACAAGGCCGACACCTTCGACGTGCGACTGCTGCCGCGCGGCGGCTGGGCCTACGAGCAAAAGGCGCGTCCCCATTCCAGCACAGGCGCGCGCACCTTCCCGATGCTGCCCTGGCTCAAGGGCATGTCCGAAGATACTTCCTGCCGCGCAGGCATCTACCCGAACCTGAGCTTGTCGATGCGATCCGACAGCCTGCGCATGTGGCAGGTGTGGCCGATCTCGGCGTCCAAGTGTGTGCTCCACGTCTACCTGATGTTCCCGCATGAAGCCTTCGATCAGCCGGACTTTTCGGCGAACCTTGAGGAATACAAAGGCTTCATCACTGATCTGGTCGCAGAAGACGCTTCGATGGTCGTGTCGCTACAGCATGCGATGCAATCGCCGTTCTACGAGCCGGGCCCCATGTCGCATCTCGAAGCCGCGATCCAGCACATCATGAAAAAATATCTCGACGTCGTGACGGCCTGAACCGCCGTACAGGCAAGGAGCAAGAACACCATGGCTCACACCATCGAAACATCCGTACTGATTGTGGGCGCGGGTCCGGCCGGATTGGCTCTGGCGCTTGACCTGGGTTGGCGAGGCATCGACTGCATCGTTATCGATCAGCAAGACGAGATCAGTACACTGCCGCGCGCCGCGGGACTGACATGGCGCACGATGGAATTCTGCCGCCGCTGGGGCATTGCCGACCGCGTCTATCACGCGGGGTTTCCGCGCGACTACCGGATGGACATCGTCTATTGCACGAGCCTGACTGGCCACGAACTTGAGCGTGAACAGTACGAGCCGCTGGGCGGCCGGGCCGCGCCGCCGTTTTCGCCGCAGGATCGGGAGCGGTGCCCACAATTGCTGTTCGATCCGCTGCTCGAAAAGGCGGCACTCGAACATCCGAGCGTATCCATCCGTCGATTGCATCGCCTCGAAAGCTTTGAAGAAACGGACGGCGGCGTCATTGCGTACGTCCGGAACCTGAAGCAGAACCACGCGCACGACTTTACGGGCGACCGTCCCGAGACGCTCGGCATCGGCAGGCCAGAAACGATCGATGACACCATGACCGTGATCCACGCAGACTATATGGTGGCCTGCGACGGCGTCGATAGCAGTGTTCGCAATGCGCTGGGCATCGGTCTCGACGGTACTCCCTTGCTCAACTATACGATCAGCCTCCTGATCCATTCGCCATGGCTGCAGCGTCATCATGATATGGGCGAAGGTGAGCGCTACATGCTGGTGGGTCCTACCGGCATCTGGGGAAACCTGACGGTCGTTGATGGTCGCAACGAGTGGCGCCTGTCGCTGACGGGCTCTGCGCAGAAAATCGACCTGGAAAATACCGATACGTCTGCAATCGTGCGACGGTGTCTGGGTCGCGACGATATCCCGTTCGAGGTCAAGGCGTTGTCGCCATGGCGCCGCCGCGAAGTTGTCGCATCGCAGCTTCGCCACGGTCGGATTTTCATCGCAGGTGACGCCGCCCATGCCATGTCGCCAACCGGCGGATTTGGCATGAACACCTCGCTGCAAGACGTTGTCGACCTTGGCTGGAAACTGGAAGCCGTATTGACCGGCTGGGGTGGCGAGCATTTGCTCGACACCTATGATCTGGAACGTCGGCCCGTGGGTAAGTGGTTCGTCAGCGCGGCAACCAGCCTTTTTCGGCCATGGCTGCTCAAGTTGGACTATTCGAAGATCCTCGATTCGACGCCCGACGGCGAAGCGACTCGGTGCGAAGTCGGCAAGACGCTGAAAGAAGTCATGCTGCCGGAGTGGGAGATCGCCGGCACCGCGATGGGCTATCGCTATGAGGACTCACCCATCTGCGTGCCCGACGGGACGCCCCCTCCGGATGCAGACCCCGTCAACTATGTCCAGACGTCGCGGCCAGGGTCACGCGCCCCCCATGCCTGGCTCGGCGATGGCCGGTCCACGCTTGATCTGTTCGGTCGAGGCTTCGTGCTGTTGCGCTTCGGCGGCGCCGATCTGGATGTGTCTCGGCTGGAAGCCGCCGCCACTAGGAGGGGGATGCCGCTGCACGTGGTCGACATTGCAGATGACACGATTGCGGCGCTTTACGAACGTCGGTTGACGCTTGTCCGGCCCGATGGCCATAGCGCATGGCGGGGCGACTCACTGCCCGAGGACCCGCAAGCACTCATCGACGTCGTGCGTGGCGCTCGTCGGCCGAGAACCCACTCGGTTTCGGCCGTTGACACCGACCAGACCGCGCTGGCGCCTTTATGAGTCGCCTTCGCTACGGTGCGCACGTGCATGCCAACGGCATCCGGCAGCACTATTTGCGTTTCGGCGACGGTCCGCCGTTGATTGTCATTCCTGGAATCACCAGCCCAGCCGCCACCTGGGCGTTTGTGGGCGAGCGCCTGGGCGCGTCGTTCGACACGTATGTGCTCGACGTTCGAGGCAGGGGACTCTCTGAAGCCGGACCTGGCCTGAGCTATTCCCTGGATACCTACGCCGACGACGTCAAGGCGTTTGCCGCCGCGCTGAACCTGGACAGCTTCTATCTGATCGGCCATTCGATGGGCGGACGGATTGCTGCGCGGACCGCACATCGTGGCGGTTCGATCCAGCGCATGGTCCTGGCGGATCCGCCCTTGAGCGGGCCGGGTCGGCGACCGTATGTGCTGGGGCTGTCTTTCTATCTGGATACCCTGCGCAAAGCCCAGGCCGGATTGCTAAGTGCCGAACAGGTCCGCCTGAGTTACCCAAGGTGGAGCGACGCACAGTGCCAGACCCGCGCCGAGTGGCTGCACACGTGCGACATCACGGCGATCACAGAGACGCACCGAGGTTTCCAGGAAGACGACATCCATGGCGATATCGCGGCGCTGGCGATGCCTACTCTGCTCATGGTGGCCGGCATCGGGAACGTGATCACCCCCGACGAACTTGCCGAGGTCCAAGGCCTTCAACCGGAGCTGGCGGTGGCGCACTTGCCTCAAGCCAGTCACATGATTCCCTTCGATGACCTGGAACGATTTGCGCATGTGACCGAAGGCTTCCTTTTGCAGGAAGCGTCCTGACGCCGATAGTTGGCGCTTACCGAGTGCGCTTACCGGGTGCGCAGCTTCAAGGCGACGCCACAGAACATCGCCCCCAGCCCCAGCATTGTCAGATCGAATCCCGCCAGCACCCAGTCGCCGTCCATGATCGTCCTGCCCAGATGACGGTTCGTGGTCATGGCGTTCACCAGTGGCAGCAGGCAGAACATCCCGGCTGCGACGAGGCTCTGCTCTTTCCAGAGCTGGCCCAGCGGCCGCAGTGATGCGTGAAGGGCCATGATCAGCCAAGCCAGGAACAGCACGTCGACTTCCAGCGATGCGCGGGGTTTCAGGTCGACAGGGACCAGGCGATTCGCCCAGAAGTACGCCGCGATCGCGATTGGCAAGCCGATGATGGCGGCCACGTTCAGGCGTTCGACCAGGCGCAGGCCAGCATGGCTGACCGGCCGTCCGCGGTCGGCGCGTTGCCGCCGCTTCACGACCCACAGCACCATGCCGGTCGCGATCATGGCGGCGCCCAGCAGGCCGGACAGCACGTACAGCAGGCGCAAGGCAGGTGGTGCGAACTGGCCTTCGTGCAGCCCCAGCATCAGGTCGCGGAAGGCTTTCGGGCCGGACTGCCAGGCGTGGCGTTCGACAAGCAGATCGCCCGAGATGCCGTCGTAGGCCAGGATGTCGGTGGCCCGCATCGGCCCGGCCGAAAAGTCGCCGACGACGATGACGCGTGCGTTGGCGTCGAAGGGATTCTGGATGTCGAGTGCGGCGATGGGCGCGTCGCTCCAGCGCCGGTGTGCGTCCATGGCGATGCGTGCCAGGGGCAGCAAGGTCGCCCCCCTGTTGGACGCTTTGGCCGGCGCCAGCGGCACGAAGACGTCATCCAGGAACGCGCTGCGGCCGGTGTCGCCTGGCCCATACCACGGAGCGACGATCAGGGGCATGAGAGTGAACATGACGAATACCAGCCCCGAGTACGTGATCATCAGCTGGAAGGGCAAGGTCAGGACACTGACGGCGTTGTGCGCGTCGAGCCAGGATCGCTGGCCCTTTCCATAACGGAAGGTGAAGAAGTCCTTGAAGATTTTCTTGTGCACGACGATGCCGGTGACCAGGCCGATCAACATGGCCACGGTCGCGATACCGACGATCCACTCGCTTGCAGTCTGGGGCAGGTAATGCAGCTTCCAATGCATCTGGTAGAGCGTCTGCCCGCCTGCGGTGTTGCGGGTGGGTAGCTCGGCGCCGGTGGTCGGGTCGAGGTAGGCCGAGCCGGATGTCTGGGCAGGCAATGCCCCCCGCGGCGCCTGCCAAGACACTTCCAAATACGGCGCATTCCGATCGATCGGCAGCGTGATGCTCCACCGCCGCGCGCCGTGCGCGTGCTCGGACAGGTACGCGGTGGCCAGGCGGATCGCCGCGTCTGTCTTCAATGGCGTCTGCGAAACGGTCGCCACCGGCAGCTCAGGCCGCATCCACCGATCGATCTCGGTATCCAGGTAGCCCGCGGTGCCGGTGATGAACATGAAGTATAGCAGCCACCCGACCAGCACGCCCAGCCAGGTGTGCAGCCAGGCCATTGACTGGCGGAAGGCGTCTTTCATGGCGCGGAGGCCGCGTGCAGCGACGCGACACGGCGGGTGCCAGGGAGCCCCCTGCTGCGAGCCTTGATTTGGCCCTTGGTTCGGTCTTTGACCTGGGCCTTGGTTCCGCCTTTGATCTGGCCCTTCATGTGACCCACCCTACGACCGCGCCCGTCACCAGCGCAACCCCACACAGACCGATCCACGCCGCACGCGCGCTCCGCGCGCCAAACGCCCACATGACGGCGGCGGCATACACGACGAAGCTGAATTGCATGGCGGCCAGGGCGGCATCCACGCGGTCCCATCCCCACCCGGCAGTCAACGCCACCGGCACAAGGTTGGCCACCGCGTAGCCGCCGACCACAGCCGCCAGAGCGCGCCACACTACGTCGCGACGAGCGGGCGCCATCAAGCGAACGTCCCGCCTGATGCGCCATGCCGTGGCAGCACACGGGTGCATCGCACCGCGCATTTGTGCCTGGGCGCACACTCATGCCGGTCCGCGCTGCATGCGGCCCCTCTACCCACATCACGAGCGCATGGCACCGCGCACCCGTGCCGGTCCGCAACGCATGCAGCCATGCTGGATGCGGCCCCGCGGCATGCGCCCCGTTCACCCGCGCTCATGCTGCGCTTAAATATCCGCCGACAGCGACAGCAGCAGCGTACGTGGCGCCCCGTACGTCAAACCCTGGCGAGCGGCTGACATCCAGTAGTTCTTGTCGGCCACGTTTTCGACCGTTGCACGAATCGTGATGGGCGTCTTGCCGGCCACGAACCGATAGCGGGCGCCCACGTCAAAGCGCGTCCAACCCGGAATCTGCTGGGTGTTGTCGGTGTCGACGAACTGCGACGTGGTCCGCACGGCGCGTGTGGTCAGCGTCAGGCCCACCAGAAACGGGGTGTCCCATTCGGCGGCGGCATTGAACTGAAAACGCGGCACGGCCGGCGCATTGCGGCCGTCATTCAGGCCACCTTCGGTTCGCGTCAGCTTGCCGTCGGTAAAGGCCGCGCCCGCCAGCAAGCGCACGCCGGTTGCCACTTCGCCCTGCGTGACCAATTCCAGTCCGCGATTGCGCTGCTGGCCATCCACGCCAAAAACGTTGGTGGCCGGATTTCGGTAGCCATTGGCACGCTCGATTTGGAACGCGCTAAGGGTGGTGGCGAACCGGCCAAAGTCGTATTTGGTCCCGACTTCCATCTGCTTGGCTTTGGACGGCGGGAACATTTGATTGGCGTTAACCGCATCGGCAGGCGCCGTGGGGCCTTGGGTCAAGCCTTCGATGTAATTGCCGTACACCGACAATACCGGCGTGACTTTGAACACCAATGCGGCAACCGGTGTGATGGCGCTTTTCTTGTAGCTTGGATCGATGCGGTTTCCCGTGACGGCGTCGAAGTTGGACGACTCGACCTGCTGACGCCGTGCGCCCAGCGTCAACTGCAGCCGCTGGTCGGCCATCGAAATGGTGTCAGCCAGCGCAATGCTGTTCAACCGCGTCTGCCCTGTCTTCGGGACGCCATCGGCAATGGCGATTTCCGGCCGCGCGTTGAACACTGGCGAATACAGATTCGACGAAATCACCGACCCGTTCTGGCGACGCGATCCACTGTTCATGGTCAGGGTGCTGACGCTGGCCACCGCGACGTGCTGCAGGCCGCCGGTGGCGAACTTGCCGCGCACGCCGCCTTCGGCCGTGCGTGTATCGACGTATTGGTTCAGACGCACCGGACGTCCAATCAGGCTGCCAGCGGCATCTTCAAGCAAGAACGAAGTCTGCAGACTGGTGAAGTCATAGTTCATGGCCCCTGCCGCACCGTACGCCGTCAGGTTGGGCGAAATGTCGACTTCACCACGCACCGTGGCCGCCAGTTCTTTGACATCCCAATATGTCCAGTCGGGCAGAAAGTTCGTCTTGTTGTCGGGCGCGCGGCCAATCTGGAAGCCGCTATCCGGCAGCAGCAGACCGCTGCGCGCGCTCGTGCGGCGCTTCTGGTAGTTCACGTCGGCTTCAAGACGCACCTTGTCACCCTGATAGTCGACGCCCAAGGCCACGGCGCTCAATGCGGAACTGGAATGATCGACCGGCGTGTCTCCCGATCGACGGATGGCATTGAGCCGCACGCCCCATTCCTTGTTTTCGCCAAAGCGGCGGGCCAGGTCCACATGCGTGCCGAATTGGCCGCCGCCCATGTAGGACAAGGTGACGCGATTCAGCGGGTCGGGACCGGCGCGTTTGGGCACCAGGTTGATCGCGCCGCCCACGGAGCCGGCAGGCGCCATGCCGTTCAGCAAGGCATTCGGCCCCCGCAGGACGTCGACCCGTTCCACACCGATCAGCGAACTGGAGTCGCGTGGCGACATACCGTACAGACCGTTGAACGAGATGTCGTAGTTGAACAGCGTAAAGCCGCGGATGTTGAATTCGTCGCGGCCGGCATCGCGCGAGTAGGTGTTGCGGATGGCCGGATCATTCACCAGGATGTCGCCCAGATTCTGCGCCTGCTGATCCTCGATCAGCCGCGACGTGTATTGCGTCGCGCTGAAAGGCGTATCAAGCATGTCCTTGTTGCCCAGGATGCCCAGGCGCGATCCCCGGGACACCTGGCCGCCCGCGTATGGCGCCGGCAGGCCGGAAGCGATTGCGTCGGCGGTCACGCTGACGGCAGGCAAGGTCGAAATGGCGGCCGGGCCTGCCGCCTGGCGCTGGATGGTGAGGGTGCCCGGCCCGCTGCGCACCGGCACCAGACCGCTACCACGCAAGGCCGTGTCCAGCGCCTGCTGCAGGGTCAATACCCCCTGCAGTGCAGGCGCCGTCTTGCCGGCCAGCAGGGCGCCCTCGGCACCGATGGCCACGCCCGACTGACGTGACAAGGCGTTCAGGGTCTGCGCCAACGGTTGTTCCGGCAACGCGACCGACAGCGTGGTAGTGGGCAACGGGGCGTTTTGCGCAGCTGCGTACCTGGGCGCCGTCGCCATGCCTAACGCGGCGCTGCATGCCAGCGCGATCGCGCACAGCGAATGGGTCGCGGCGCGATCTGCACGCGGGGTCGAAGGCTTGTTCGAACGCGGGGTGGCACGCGGCGCGCGGCCGCATACGGGCAGCGCTGCAAGGGGGTGGTGTCGGATCATGGACCTTGTCCTCGGGTGGGTTTCAAGCAGAAGACCGAGAAGTCACCCCAACCCTGACAACTATTTTTGCTGGCGCAATTCGATGGTGATGGGTTCGCCCGCGGCACGCGTCACGCGCACCGGCAGCATGTCGGGCAGGCCCTGAAGAAATGCCTGCGGATCCCGCAGCGGAAAGCTGCCACTGACTCGCAGATCGCGCAGCCGCGCCGGGTCTTGCAGCCGGAAGGGTTGCGGCACGTAATCGTTCCAGCGGGCCAGGGCTTCCGATAAAGGCGTGTTGTCGAACACCAGCCAGCCCTGCCGCCACGCGCCGACGTCATCCGGCGGCAGCGTGCGGCGCACGCCCAGGCCTTGGCCATCGGCGTGGATCGCTTCACCTGCCTGCAGCACAACCGGGGGACTGCCTGACCCTGTGCTCGCTGCCCCATCCGACACGCCCGCATCACCGCGCGGCCACACACCCACCCGGCCCTGCGCCACGGCAACCTGCATGTGGCCCTCGCGCGCGCTGACCGTGAACGTGGTCCCCAACACACGCACCTGCCCCCATTCGGTCGTGACCGTGAAGGGCCGATCGGGATCATGCGCGACCTTGAAGCGGACTTCGCCTTCCGACAGCCGCACTTCGCGGCGGTTGCGGTAGACCACGACCGTGCAAGTGGTCCGCGCTGCCAGACTCAGTTCCGACAGGTCAGCCAAGGTGCGGTCGAGTTGCTGGGCCCTTCCGGTCGACAGGGCCAGCTGTTCCAGCGGCTGCTGCCAGTACCACCGCCCCCCACCGGCCAGGACTGCGATCACACCGCCCGCGCCCAGCATGCCAAGCGTGCGGCGGCGGCCTTCCCGAGCCGCCGTCTGGCTGCCTGGCAGGGGAACGCTACTTTGCAGAGCGCTGGCGTCCGTGCTGTCCCACAGGCGCTGCGCCGCCTCAACGGCCTGGGCCTGCTCGGGGCTGCCCGCACGCCAACGGGCAAGTTCATCGCGCGCAGCCTGCGCCACCTCGGGGGTCGCCTTGTGCGTGCGGCCGACCAGCAGCAGGGCCTTTTCGATCAGGGCGCGAGACCGCGGGTTGGAACTCATGGTCAGGGAATGGAAACGGCAAACGCTACCAAAGTACGCGGGGGTGAGACTGCTGACATCATGGGCGCGACGCCGACACGCCGGCGCAATCCAGGATGCCACGCATGACATGCCGCTCGATCGCGGTCACGTTCAGCCCCATCCGTTCGCCAGCCTCCGCGTAGCTGTAGCCATGCACCCTGACCAGAATGAACACGGCGCGGCGTTTGGGCGGCATGACGGCTAACCGCTGGATCAGGCGATCGAGCTGTTGGCGGGCGATCACCTGCCCTTCGACCGATGGCATGCAGTCGGCGGAGACCAGCCCCAGCGTGTCCAGGACCCGCTGCTCCGCGGCCCGCCGCGCGGCTGCCGTGGCGGCAATGTTGCGGCCCGCGCGATACAGCAATGCGCGGGGCTGCAGAACGGCGCCGCCCGAGTGCTGCAGCGCATAGATGCGCGCGTAGGCTTCCTGCACGACGTCGGCGGCGGAATGGCCATCGCCCGACTTGCGCGTGAAATACCGTAGCAGTTCTCTGTAGTAACGCTCGGGCACGGAGATACCTGGTGGTTGGTGAAGGCAGTGGCGCTGGCCTCCGTAAGGACGCAAGTGTATAGCAATGATTCTCATTCTTCATCCTTGCAGCGTTGCGGATGAGCCACCTCTCACGCAATAAAAAAGCGGCCCGAAGGCCGCTTTTTCTTCCACAGCCTGCTGTCCGCAGGCAGGCGGATCAGTTCAACGAATCCGCCACGCCCGCCGCATGCGCCTGTTCGTCGGCATGGTACGACGAGCGCACCATGGCGCCGACGGCCGCATGGGTGAACCCCATCGCGTAGGCTTCGCGTTCGAACATCTTGAACGTGTCGGGGTGCACATACCGCAGCACCGGCAGGTGGTGCTCGGACGGCTGCAGGTACTGGCCGATGGTCAGCATGTCGACGTTGTGCGCGCGCATGTCGCGCATGACTTCCAGGATTTCCTCGTCGGTCTCGCCCAGGCCGAGCATCAGGCCGGACTTGGTCGGAACGTTCGGGTGCAGCGCCTTGAAGTCGGCCAGAAGCTTGAGCGAGTGCTTGTAGTCCGATCCCGGACGGGCCTGCTTGTACAGGCGCGGCACGGTTTCCAGGTTGTGGTTCATGACGTCGGGCGGTCCGGCGTTCAGGATGGCCAGCGCACGATCCAGGCGGCCACGGAAGTCGGGCACCAGCACTTCAATGCGGGTGTTGGGCGACAGTTCGCGGGTCTTCTGGATGCATTCGACGAAGTGGGCGGCGCCACCGTCACGCAGGTCGTCGCGGTCCACCGAGGTGATGACGACGTAGTTGAGCTTCATGGCGCCGATCGTGCGGGCCAGGTTGAGCGGCTCGTCGGTGTCGAGCGGGTCGGGACGGCCGTGGCCGACGTCACAGAAGGGGCAGCGGCGGGTGCACTTGTCGCCCATGATCATGAACGTGGCGGTGCCCTTGCCGAAGCATTCACCGATGTTCGGACATGAGGCTTCTTCGCACACGGTGTGCAGCTTGTGTTCGCGCAGGATCTGCTTGATCTCGTAGAAACGCGAACCGGGCGATGCGGCGCGCACGCGGATCCAGTCGGGCTTCTTCAGCTTTTCAGCCGCGACGACCTTGACGGGAATGCGGGAGATCTTGGCCTCCGACTTCTGCTTCTTAAGCGGGTCGTAGGACTTGTTGGTGATGACGGGTTCGGCGGGGATGGCCGCGCTGGCCGCATCAACCGACGTATCGACTACAGAGCTCATGGCTAGTATTCCTGAACAGCGGGGCCGGGGTAGAACCGGGGGCTGTGATTGGTGATAACCCCCTATTCTACCGCCGCGGAGGGGTCTCGCGTTGTTGCACTGCGGGACGGGTCGGCCGGGGTCGCCAGCAGCTGCGCGCTCAGGTGGGCCGCCAGCCGTTCGCCTGCGGTGACCAGGTCCACGTGGATGCCGCAAGCTGACAGGTCAACGGTGCGCAGGCCCGCGTAGCCGCAGGGGTTGATGCCATCGAACGGCGACAGGTCCATCGCCACGTTCAGGGCCAGCCCATGATAGGTACAGTGCTTATGGACCTTGATGCCCAGGGCCGCGATCTTGGCAAGTTCACGCGGTGGCGCGGCCGCGATCGATCCGTCAGCACCCTCCAAAAAATTTTGGCCGGCTCCGGCCGCCGGCCGTGGCCACGGCACATACACCCCCGGCGCGCCCGCCTTGCGCTGCGCGTCGTTCACGCCGAATTCCGCCAGGGTATCGATCAGCGCCTGTTCGACGCGAGACACGTATTCCTTCACGAAATACCCGACGCGCCGCAGGTCCAGCAGCACATAGGCCACGACCTGGCCCGGCCCGTGATAGGTCACCTGCCCGCCCCGATCGCTCTGCACGACCGGTATGTGGCTGGGCGCCAGCAGGTGCTCGGGCTTGCCAGCCAGGCCCTGCGTGTAGACGGGGGAATGCTCGACCAGCCACAGTTCATCGGGCGTGTCGGGTGTGCGCGCCGCCGTGAAGGCACGCATGGCTTCCCACGTGGCCTGGTAGTCCGAGGGGCGCGGCAGCCAGCGGATCAGCATGGCCGCACCGTAGCAAAGCGCCGCAGCACGTGCAGCGGCACGGGCAGCGGCCCGCGCAACCGCGCCACGGGGTGCCCCCCAACCGCAGCCGTCACAGAACGATTTTGACCATCGGGTGGCCGCTCAGCTCTTGATACAGCGCGTCGAGCTGTTCGCGCGACGTGGCGCGCACGGTAAAGGTCAGGCCGAGGTAGTTGCCGCCCTTGCTGGGGCGCATTTCCACCGTGGCCGGATCGAAGACCGGGTCGTGGCGCAGCACGACTTCGGTCAGCGTGGCCGCAAATTCAGGGTGGTGCTGACCCATCACCTTGATGGGAAAGTCCGACGGATACTCGATCAACGAGGTCCGTTCATCCGGGGATTCGATTTTTTCCATGATCACAACGCCGCAATGGCCTCGTCGTATTCCTTGCGCAGGCGGGCATAGACCGGTCCGGGTTTCCCGGTGCCGATCGGCTGGCCGTTGTAGGACACGATGGGCAGAATTTCCTTGGTGGCTGACGACAACATCAATTCGTCGGCCGCTTGCACTTCGGCTTCGGCAACGGGGCGGATCTCGATGGGCAGGCCGCGCGCGGCGGCCAGACCTTCGATGAATCCGTAGCGGATGCCTTCCAGAATCAGGTGGTTCTTGAGCGGCGCGATGATCGCGCCGTCTTTCACCACCCATATATTGCTCGATGACCCTTCCGACAGGAACCCGTCGCGGAACATCACGACTTCCTGCGCCTGATGATCGACAGCGTACTGCTTGGCCAGCACATTGCCCAGCAAGGATGTGGACTTGATCTCGCAATGCAGCCAGCGCTCGTCGGGCATGCTGACGACGCTGACGCCCTGCTCACGTTGCCGCGCGTCGGGCCGCGTGAATGGCGACGTCATGCCGAACACGGTCGGAACCACGTCATTGGTCGGGAAGGCGTGGTCGCGCTTGGCCACGCCGCGGGTCACCTGCAGGTAGACGAACTGGTCATCGGCGGGCGAACTGTCGATCAGCTGGCGCACCAGATCTTCCCATTCCACCAGGCTGTGCGGATTGCGGATGCGCAGCGCGCCCAGGCTGCGTTCCAGACGAGCCAGGTGATGGCTCATGCGGAACGGCTTGCGATGGTAGACCGGGACGACTTCGTAGATGCCGTCGCCAAAGATGAAGCCGCGGTCGAGCACCGACACCTTGGCTTCCGACAGTGGCGACCACGCGCCATTCAAATAGACCAGTGGGTCGCCCGTGATCCCGTCGATCATCCCGTTTCCTTGAAGATTATTTGAACCAGAGACGCATGGCGTCGAACGCGCGGCCGAAGATGCCGGCCAGTTCGACCGGCTCCAGCACGACCAGCGGCACTTCACGCACCGGCTTGTCGTTCAGCGTGAGCTTGAGCGTACCCACTTGCTGGCCCGGGAGCAACGGGGCGACCAAAGGATCGGTGCGTTCGATTCCGGACTTGATGTTGCCGGCCTGCCCACGCGGCACGGTCACCCAGATCGGCTGCGGCGAGCCCAGCTTGGCGGTCTTGGCGCTGCCCTTCCACACCGGTGGTTCGGCCACGGCCTGGTTGGCGGCATACACCCGGACGGTGTCGAAGTTCTGGAAGCTCCAGTTCATCAGCTTCAGGCTTTCCTGCGAGCGTGCGTGCTCGCTGGCCGCGCCGACCATCACGGTCAGGATGCGACGATCGCCGCGCATGGCAGACGCAATCAGGCAGTAGCCGGCCGCATCGGTGTGACCCGTCTTCATGCCATCGACCGACGGATCGAGGAACAACAGGCGGTTGCGGTTGGGCTGCGAAATCTTGTTGTACGTGAACTGACGTTCCTTGTAGTACGTCGAGTAATACGCGGGGTGGTCCTGGATCAAGCGCTTGGCCAGCAGCGCCAGGTCGCGCGCGGTAGTCACGTGCGTCGGATCGGGCAGGCCCGTCGAGTTCACGAAGTGCGTGTTGTTCAGGCCCAGGCGCAGGGCTTCCTGGTTCATGAGCGTGGCAAAGGCTTCTTCGGTGCCCGAGACGGCTTCGGCCAGGGCCACCGTGGCGTCGTTGCCCGACTGGATGATCATGCCGCGAATCAGTTCGTCGACCGACACAGGCTTGCGCGGCTCGATGAACATGCGCGATCCGCCCGTACGCCAGGCCTTTTGCGACACGTTGATCGTCTGGTCCAGCGACAGGCGCTTTTCCTTCAGCGCGTTGAACACCAGATAGGCCGACATCACCTTGGTCAGCGACGCAGGTTCCACTCGTTCGTCGGCACGGTCTTCGGCCAGCACCTGGTCGCTGGTCACGTCGATCGTGACCCACGACCGGGCTGCGACGGCCGGCGCCGGAATGGCCGACAGCAGGCCCACCGACGACATCGCCGGCGCGCCGGGCTGGGCCGACGACGTGGTGGCGGCCGGCGCCGCGGCAGGACCGGCAGCGGTGGCCGGAGCCGTCGGGGCCGGGGCTGCAGCAAAGGCAGCAGGCAGTGCGGTGGTCGTGACGAGCATGGCCGAAGCCAGGGCGGTCAGGGCGTATCGACGACCTGTAGCACCCAGAGTGGAACGCAGATTCATGGGGGGAGAATTCGAGTCGTGCATGCGGGACTGGGCGCCGGCCGGCGGTAAGAAGCCAGGGACGACGGGATCACTTGACCCGGCATGCGAGATGGAAAAGACCGATTATAGGCACCCCGGCAAGCCGAGGCCCGGCGCGGGTCCGGCCGGGGAATGCAACGGATTGCTACTGTTGCCAAATCAGGGGCGTGTCAGGTGCGCGAGCACCAGGCGTTTGACGATGGTCAGGTTGCCGTGGAAGAAATGGCCCGCGCCCGGGATGACCGTGACGGGCAGCGACTGCGGCCGCGCCCAGTCCATGACCGACGAGAGCGGCACGGTGTCGTCCTGCTCGCCATGGATGACCAGTGTGTCTTCGGGCACGGTGGCGACCTGGAACCGGCTTGCAGCGGTTCCCAGCAGCATCAGCGCCGACACCGGCAGGCCGCGCGGGCTGTCGGGTCCGCAGGCGGCAAACACCTGGCTGGCGACGGCACTGCCGAACGAAAACCCGGCCAGCGCAAAACGCCCTGCGGCCAGGGCCGGGTACCGTTCGCGAAACTGGTCGACCAGGTCGGCCATGTCGGCCGCCTCGCCAATGCCGTTGTCAAAGACTCCTTCGGACTTGCCGATGCCGCGGAAATTCGGCCGCACCGTCACGAATCCCTCCTGCACGCAGGCGCGCGACAGCGTCGTCACGACCTTGTTGTCGCGGGTGCCGCCAAACAGCGGATGGGGATGCAGCACCAGCGCCCAGCCGATCGCGCCCTCCATCCCGCCGTCGGGGATATCAAGCGCGCAATCGATGAGGCCGGCCTGGCCGGTGAAGGTGAGGGTGTCGGTAGAAGCAGCCATGCGTGTCCAGAAGCCTTCAGATCATCAGCCGTTCGACCGGCTGGCCTTTGACGAAGTGCGAATCGATGATCTCGTCGATATCGCTTTTATCGATGTAGGTGTACCAGATGCCTTCGGGGTAGACGACCAGCACGGGCGCCTCTTCGCAGCGGTCCAGACAGCCTGCCTTGTTGATGCGGACCTCGCCCTGGCCGGACAGCCCGAGCGACTTGATGCGCTTCTTGGCATATTCCTGCATCGCCTGCGCGTCGCGGCGGGCACAGCTCGGGCGCGACGCCTTTTCTTCGCGCTCGTTCAGACAGAAAAACACGTGGTGCTTGTAGTAGGAACTCATGGACAGGCGTCCTTCAAGAAGTGGGAGCGGCGTCGATGGGGGCCCGGCGCGGACGCGTCAGCCAGACCAGCGCCGCAACGGGCCAGATCACCGACAGGCCGAGCGTGAGCGATTCCAGATGCAGCCACCCGGCGCGGAACACGGTCGACATGCCGAAGTACTGATCGGCCGGAAACAGGTTGACGATCGCAAGTTGCATGACCAGCGCGGCGATCCCCAGGCCACGCTGGACGCCGTTCGGCACATACGACAACAGTACCGCGAAAGCCACGCCGACGCAGCCGCCGACCACCGCGCCCTGGGTCAGCCAGATGGCCGGATCGAGCCCCGGAATCGCCAGCGGTTGCAGCAGCACCTTGATGGCCAGCGCCAGCACGACCAGCGCAACCGGCAGCACACCGCGCGCAGCCACCGGCTTGGCGCTGTGCAGCAGCAACATGGCCGCGCCCACCATGGCGACGGCGGTGCAGATCTGTTCGGCCCAGACGCGGTGCACCGGCTCGGGCGCCCAGAATTCGGCCACCAGCTCCGCCGGAAACGCGGCCCAATCGCCCAGTAGCAGCCAGAATTCGCCGGTGCCGAACAGCATGGGCTGACGCGGCACCTGAACGATCACCCACAACGCAGCCAGGATCAGGGCCGGACCGGCGTCGGGCAGGAACCAGCGCAACCGCCATTTCAGCAACGCACTGCGGCCGATCAGGCGGCGAGCCGTGGCAACGCCCACCAGCGCGCCCAGCAAGGCGCCCGCCGCGTTGGCGGCAAGGTCGACATTGGACGAGATGCGGTCAGGCAGGAAGGTCTGCAGGGCTTCCAGCCCGCCCGACACGCCCCCGCACAGCAGCACGGCCAGCAGCACCGCCAGGGCGCCCCGGCAATACGGGTATACCGCCCAGACGAACAGGGCCCCCGCCGGAAAGTAGGCGGCCACATTGGCGGCGATCTCGGAGCCCACCCAGTACCGTGGCCAGGGCGCCTTGAGATAGGCGAACGCCGGCACCCCGACGTCCATCCAGTCGGTGATGGGATACAGGCTGGCGTAGGCCACCAGCAGCAGCACGATCGACAGGGCGAGCCTGGCGAGCGGCGCGGCGTAGCCGAGTGCCGGAGGCGCCGGCTCGGCCGCGGGGCCAACGATGCTCATGAAAGATAAATGACATGCATTTGCGACATGCCTCAAGTTTACGTGCACTCGGCGGGCGTGTCGTTGCCACCCGACAGGGGCCGCCTTGGGGAAAAACCGGGTGGCGTGCGGCGTTGCGGCCTACAATCCCGCCCATGTTCGCGTCTTCCGCCTCTGGCCGGGACCCTGCGTCCCTCGCCTCGAACCCTTTTGCCGCCCGCGTCGCGCGGCTGCTGCCCGACTGGCACGACGTCAGCTGGGTGACTGAAACCGCCTCGACCAACGCGGATCTGCAACGCGCCACCCGGGCTGCATTGGCCGACTGGCGCGGGCCCCTGCTGCGCGGCGCCGACCTGCAGACTGCCGGCCGGGGCCGGGCAGGCCGCCCCTGGCGCACCCAGGCCGGCGATGCCCTGCTGTTTTCCTGCGCCCTGAACACCCGGCTGCCGCCGGCGCAGTTGCCGCCGCTGTCCGTCGTGGCGGGCGTGGCGGCGTGCGAGGCACTGAACCGTTTCCTGCCGGCCGCCGCCCAGCCCGTCACGGTCAAATGGCCCAACGACCTGCAATGGGGCAGCGCGAAGCTGGCTGGCATCCTGCCCGAAACGGTCAGCCTGCCTGCGGGCCTGCGCACCGCGCCGCACCAGATCGGGCTGGTGCTGGGCATCGGCGTGAACCTGCGCGGCGGCGCCGCGCTGTCCACGCACCTGGGCCGGGCGGTGGCCGACTGGTCGATGACGGGGGGGCGCGCCGATCCGGCCGACCTGGTGGCGGCAATTGCCGAGGCCTGGCGCACCGCAATCGATGTCTATGCCGCCGAAGGCTTTGCACCCTTCGTGGCCCGATTTGCCTGTCACGACGCGCTTGGCGGGCACACCGTGCGCGTGCTGGATGGCGATCGTGTGCTGTTCGAAGGCATTGCCAGCGGCGTGGATGCGACCGGCCGGCTTCAGGTATCGACCTCGGACGGCCTGCGGGCCGTGACGGTAGGCGACGTGTCGGTGCGCAGCGCATGACAACGGCCGGGACGCCTGCTGGCGCGGCGCCATCCGATAGGCCCGGACTTGACGCATCGCCGCCCTTGACCACGCTGCTGGTCGACGCCGGCAATACGCGGGTCAAGTTCGGGCTGCGGCGAGACCGCGATTACTCGGCCATGCCTGCGCCGCGCGAAACGGCGCAGCGCGCGTTCGGGTACGACGAGCCCGAGGCGATCGCGGCCTGGCTGGATGGGCTGGTGGCGGCGGACGGGGTCGCTGCCGGGCCTTACGGCAGTGCGGCGGCGGACGGCGTTGCGGCCGCGATCCCGGCCGTGCTGGGCACCAATGTCGCCGGCGCCGCCGTGCAGCGCATGCTGGACGACCTGCTGGCCGCGCACGGAGCGACCGTGCAGTGGCAGACCGCCACGGCATCGCGGCTGGGCCTGGTGAACGGCTATCGGGAACCGACCCGCCTGGGCCCGGACCGCTGGCTGGGCATGGTCGGCATCTGGGCCTGCGCGCAACGGCCTGCATTTCTGACCACGGCGCCCTTGCCCACCGTGCATCTGCTGGCCCATTTCGGGACGGCGACGACGCTCGATACCATCGACGAGACCGGGCATTTCACGGGCGGGCTGATCCTGCCCGGCCGCGAGATGATGCGGCGATCACTGGCGACCGGCACGGCCAACCTGCCGGCGGCCGAAGGCCACATCCAGCCCTTCCCCGGCGACACGCACGATGCCATTGCCTCGGGCGTGGCCGCAGCCCAGGCCGGCGCGGTGGCGCGGCAGTGGCTGGCGGTGCGCGACCGGTACGGCCGCCCGCCCCTGCTGCACGTCAGCGGCGGGGCCTGGCTGTCGATTGCGACGGAAGTACAACACTTGCTGGGCGCCATTGGATCGACGCAGATCATCCGTGTGGTCGATAATCCGGTGTTGGACGGACTGGCCTGTGTTGCCGAGGCCGCCTCCTATTCCCTGTCTTCCCACCGTTCGTGAAATCTCCCCGCCATGCGTAGTGTGTTCGTCGTGTTGCTCCTCGCCAACCTGGCCCTGTTCGGCATCGGCCACGGCTGGTTCGGCCAGGCCAAGTCGCAACGCGGGCGCGAGCCGGCGCGGCTGAATCAGCAGATCCGCGAAGAAGCGATCGAAGTGCCCAGGATGCCGGGCGTGAATGAAACCGGGCCGCGGTCGTCGGGTCTGGAGTCGGGCACGCCCTTGGCGGCAAATGGGGCAACGGCCTTGGCACCCGGGGGCGCGGCCACTGCGGCAGCGGCCGGCTCGGGCGCCGCCGCCGTGCTGGTGCCAGCCACCGCGCCGCCCGCTGCGCCGTCGCCTGTCCCGCCCGCCCCCGCCGCGCCGCCAGCCGCAGCCGCGCTGGCCTGCCTTGAATGGGGCAGCTTTACCGATGCCGAATTGCCCGCGGCGCAGCGCTGGGCCGAAGAACGCCTGACGGGCGCCCGGGCAGAAATCCGGCGCGTCGGCGACCGCCCCAACTGGATGGTGATCGTCCCGGCATTTTCCGATGCCGATACGGCGCAGGCGGCCGCGATCCAGCTCAACCGGCGCGGCGTGAAGGACCTGTTCGTGATCCAGGAAGCGGGCCCGTACCAGAATGCCATCTCGCTCGGTGTCTTCCGCAATGAAGACAGCGCGCACCGTCAGGTCGACATGCTGCAGGGACAAGGCGTGCGTAACGCCAAGGTCGTGACCCGCCCTGGCGGCACGATTCGTTCATGGCTGGTGGTCCGCAACGTGACGGCCGACCAGCAGCAGGCGTTGCAGGATGCGCGCACGACGTTCACGCGGCAGACGGTCGGCAACTGTTGACCCCGGCGCGCGCGGCCACCCCCGCCCGACCGCGAGTCCTACTCGCCGCGGATCTTCTTCACCAGCCGCGTCGTCGACCGGTCATGCTCGAAGTCGATCGCAACCGCGTCGCCGCCCCAGCTGCGCACCAGATGCGTCTCGGGCAGCGTCTCCATGTCGTAGTCGCCGCCCTTGACGATCAGGTCGGGCCGCAGCAGCGCGATCAGCGCTTCGGGAGTGTCTTCATCGAACCATGTGACGGCATCGACGCATGCCAGCGCGGCCAGCAAGGCGGCGCGATCGGCCTCGGTATTCAGCGGGCGGTCAGGTCCCTTGCCCAGCCGGCGCGCCGACGCATCGGTGTTGATCGCAACAATCAGTGCACTGCCTAACTGCGCGGCGGCATCGAGATAGGTCACGTGGCCGCGATGCAGGATATCGAACACGCCGTTGGTGAACACCAGCGGGCGCGGCCAGCGCTGCTGCGCAATGGCATCGGCGCAGGCCTGGGGGGTCAGGATCTTGGATTCGTAACGGGCCGGCACGGGCAAAGTCCCTGAAACAAAAGCGTACATGGCAGATGGAAGCGGCCATTGTAGTGCCCCCCTCGACGGGTACTATGGCGCTGCACCTGTCCCCCAGCCGCCACGCGCCTTCAGAGTCCATGTCCTCTCCCCTTGCCACGCCCGCTGTTCCCGCCGCTCGCCCCCTGTCGGGGTGGACCACCCTTTTGCTGGCGGTCGCCTGCGGCATCATCGTCGCCAACCTCTATTACGCGCAGCCCCTGATCGGTCCCATCAGCAGCGACCTGAACCTGGCGCCCGAAGTGGCCGGTGTCATCGTCACGTTGACGCAGATTGGCTATGTGCTCGGCCTGTTGTTCCTGGTGCCGCTGGGCGACCGGCTTGAAAACCGCAAGCTCGTCGTGGGGGTGCTGATGCTGACTGCGGGCGCCCTGGCGGTCACTGCGTTCGCGCGCTCCACGCCGGTGTTCCTGGTCGCATCGATAGGCGTGGGACTGGGGTCGGTGGTCGCGCAGATCCTGGTGCCGTTTGCGGCCAACCTGGCGCCGGAAGCGACACGCGGACGCGTCGTGGGCAATGTCATGAGCGGACTGTTCGCCGGCATCATGCTGGCTCGGCCCATTGCCAGTCTGGTTGCCGACATGTTCGGCTGGCACGCCGTGTTCGCAGGGTCGGCCATCGCCAATCTGGCGCTGGCGGTGTTCCTGCTGCGCACCCTGCCCCGCCGCCAGCCGCAGTCCAGCATGGCCTACCCGGCCCTGCTGCGATCGATGTGGGACCTGCTTTGCACGTCGGCGCTGCTGCGCCGCCGCGCGGTGTATCACGTGTTTGCGTTCGGTACCTTCAGCCTGTTCTGGACCACCGTGCCGCTGCTGCTGGCCAGCCCGGCATTCGGCATGTCGCAAACGCAGATCGCCCTGTTTGCGCTCGCCGGCGTGGCGGGCGCGGTGGCAGCGCCCGTGGCGGGACGCCTGGCCGATCGCGGCCTGGTGCGGTCGGGCACCTTCCTGGCCCTGGGCCTGGTGGCGGCCGCCCTGGTGCTTGCGATCGTCGTGCCACCGCCAATGTCAGGCGCGCTGGCAGCGCTGGTCGTGACCGCCATCGTCATCGATATGGGGGTGTCGGCGAACTTGATCCTCAGTCAGCGTGTCATATTCTCCATCGGCGCCGATGTACGCAGCCGTGTGAACGGCGTGTTCATGGCGCTGTTCTTTGCCGGTGGTGCCGCCGGCTCGACGCTGGGCGTTTGGACCTATGCCCATGGCGGATGGATGACCACCTTATGGGTGGCATTGGCCCTGCCGGTGCTGGCCCTGCTGTACGCTTTTACGGACAAGAAACGATAGGACTTCCCTGCCCATGCGCATCCTGCTGGTTGAAGACGACATCATGATCGGCGAGACCGTGCTGGACGTGCTGCGCGCGGAGCATTACGCGGTGGACTGGGTCAAGCGCGCGGGCCAGGCCGACACGGCGCTGCGCACCGAGCAGTACGACCTGGTGCTGCTGGACCTGGGCCTGCCCGATGGGGATGGCCTGAACGTGCTGCGCGAGCTGCGGGCCCGGCAGGAACGCCTGCCCGTGCTGATCGCCACTGCGCGCGATGCGGTCGAACAGCGCATTGCCGGGCTGGATGCGGGCGCCGACGATTACGTCGTCAAACCCTATGACGTCGATGAACTGCTGGCCCGCATCCGCGCGCTGATCCGCCGCAGCGCAGGCCGCGCCGAGCCCGTCTATGTACATGGCGATGTCAGCATCCAGCCGGCCACGCGCGAAGTGGTGGTGGCCGGCCAGCCCGTGACCCTGACGGCGCGCGAGTGGGCCGTGCTCGAGCCGTTGCTTGCGCGCCCGGGCATGATCCTGTCGCGCGCCCAACTTGAAGAAAAGCTGTACAGCTGGAAGGACGACATCAGCAGCAATGCGGTCGAAGTGTATGTGCACGGCCTGCGCAAAAAGCTGGGCAATGACCTGATTCAGAACGTGCGCGGGGTCGGATACCTGGTGCCCAAGACGCACCCCATGGCATGACGCTGTCGATCCTTCATTCCCTGCGCGCGCGCCTCCTGTTCTTCCTGCTCGCCGCGATTTTGCTCACTGCCGTCGTACAGGGCGGCGTCGCCTATCGCGGCGCGCTGACGCAAGCGGACGAGATCTTCGACTACCACTTGCAGCGCACGGCATTTTCTTTGAGCGCCGGCAATCCCATTGCGAACATGCAAGGCAATGACGAAGCAGGCGAGGTACCCGAAGACCGCGATCTGGTGATCCAGGTCTGGACGCCCGATGGCGTGCGAGTGTTCCGATCCGCGCCCCGCCTGCCCCTGCCCGATCGCACCGTGCTAGGCTTTTCGGACCTGGAATGGCAGGGCGCCACGTACCGCGTGTTCTCGTTGCAGACGCGATCGCAAGTGATTCAGGTCGCGCAGGACATGGCCGTGCGCACGGGCATGGCCCGTACCCTGGCCTTGCGCGCCGTGTGGCCGATCGCTGCGCTGGCGCCCTTGTTGATGCTGGTGGTGGGCTGGGTGATCAGCGTGTCGCTGCGGCCCGTCGACCGCGCACGCCGGCAGGTGGCGACACGGCAGGCCAATGATCTGTCGCCGATCGGTGACCAGGGTCTGCCAGATGAAGTGCGGCCGCTGGTGCATGAACTGAACCTGCTGCTGTCACGCGTGCAGGACGCCTTTGCGACGCAGAAGCGCTTCGTGGGCGATGCGGCGCACGAACTGCGGTCGCCCCTGGCCGCGCTCAAGTTGCAGATCCAGTCGCTGCAGCGCGCGACCGATGACGCGGCACGCGACACCGCAACGCGGCGGCTCGCGGCAGGCATCGATCGGGCAACGCACCTGGTCGAACAGCTGCTGTTGCTCGCGCGGCAGGAAGGCGGCCCCGCGCCAGCTGCACAAATGCCATCCACCTCCTTGCGCGATGCGGTGGGAGTGGCGATCGCCGACGTGCTGCCACTGGCGCAGGCCGGGGACATCAACCTTGGCGTGGTGGATGACCCTGCGGCTGACCCGGTGGTGAACGCGAAGGGCGATATGGACAGTGTTCCCCTTCCGCGTGACGAACTGGTCGTGCTGGTGCGCAACCTGATCGACAACGCGGTGAAGTACACCCCTGGCCCGGGGCGTGTAGATGTTGGGATCAGCCGCACAGCGCCGACCCCGCATGCATCCACGACACCTGGCGCGACCCTGACCGTCGATGACAGCGGCCCGGGCATTCCCGACACCGAACGCCAGCGCGTCTTCGACCGCTTCTATCGGGCCTCGGACGCCACCGGTGTCGGCAGCGGCCTGGGCCTGGCGATCGTCAAGGCGATCGCCGACAGACATGGCGCAACGATCCTGCTCGATCGTTCGCCCACCCTTGGGGGCTTGCGTGTGCAAGTGATCTTCCCGCTCCCCTGATCCACCAATAACAGCACGACCCGGGGCGCGCGACATCCGCGGCGCCCCACCCTTGGAGACTTTGGCATGACCCTTTCAGCAAGCAGCGGCCGTACGGTATTGGGCCTCTTGCTCGCCGGCGGACGCGGCACCCGATTTTCGCCCGACGCCAGCCGCAACAAGTTGCTCGCCCGCATCGACGGCCAGCCCGTCTGTGTCGGCGCCGCGCAGTCCCTCAAGAACGCGCAACTGCGCGTGATCGCGGCCACCTCGCCGCACGCCCCCGATGTCGGCAAGGCGCTGGCTGCCGCCGGCTGCGAAGTGCTGGTGTGCGATCGCGCATCCGAAGGCATGGGCGTGACGCTGGCGCAGGCCGTGATGCAGGCCAGCGCACGCGAAGCCGCAGCCGGCAACGAACCACCGTGCTGGTGCGTCATGCCCGCCGACATGCCGCGGATTTCGACCGCCACCATCGTGCGATTGCTGGACGTGTGGCGCAAGTTGCCCGCCGCCACCCGCCGCAAATGCGTGCTGGCGCCCGCCTATCGCGGCGTGCGTGGCCATCCGGTGCTGTTCGGATCGGACTGGAGCGCGTCGCTGGCCACACTGGAAGGCGACGAAGGCGCACGGTCCTTGATCCGCGGCCGGCTCACCCTGATCGAAGTCGATGACCCCGGCTGCCTGTTCGATGTCGACACACCCGAAGCGCTGACGACGCCGCGGGTCGGGCGCACGGCGATGGGGTGAAGGGCGCGGATCTGCGACGGCCTTCGTTACCGCCGGCAGCTTGCCCTAACATAGAGCCATCTTCACGGAACCCGACCTCGATGACCGACTCCTCGATGCACGACGCGATCACCTATCAGCTTTCCCCGTCCGACCCCGCCGGCCACCGTTGCACGGTCGTGCTGACGGTGCCGCATCCGGACCCCGCAGGCCAGACCCTGAGCCTGCCCGCCTGGATTCCGGGCAGCTACATGATCCGTGACTTCGCGCGCAACATCGAGACCATCGACGCCCGCGCAGGCGGACGCCGCGTGCCGCTCGACAAGCTGGACAAGCACACCTGGAAAGCCGCGCCCTGCCGCGGTCCGCTGGTCATTACCTGCGTCATCTACGCGTGGGACCTGTCGGTGCGCGCCGCGCATCTGGACGACACGCACGGGTTCTTCAATGGCACCAGCGTCTTCCTGCGCGTGCATGGACAGGAACGCCGGCCCTGCCTGCTCGATCTGCAGCCGCCACGCGATGCGTTGCAACTGCCCTGGCGTGTCTACACCAGTCTGCCCGAAGCCAAGGGTCACGCGCAGGCCGCGCCGCGCCATGGCTTCGGCATGTATCGCGCGCCAGATTACGACGCGCTGCTGGATCACCCGATCGAAATGGGCACGCCCCAGGTGGCGACGTTTACCGCGCACGGCGCCACGCACGAACTGGTGTTCACGGGCGCGATGCCCAACCTGGATCTGGAACGCCTGGCGGAAGACGTGCAACGCATCTGCGACGCGCAGATTGCCTTCTTCGAACCGCGCACGCGGCAGGCCCCGTTCCTGGACAGCTCGAACCGCTATGTGTTCATGACGATGGTGACGGGCGACGGCTACGGCGGTCTGGAACATCGGGCATCGACTGCGCTCATGACGGCGCGGGGCGACTTGCCTGTGCGCGGCGTGCCTGGCCAGACCGACGGCTACCGCAACTTCCTGGGCCTAGTCAGTCACGAATATTTCCACACCTGGAACGTCAAGCGCATCAAGCCTGCGGCGTTCGCGCCGTACGACCTCGACAAGGAAAATCCGACGCGCCTGCTGTGGCTGTTCGAAGGCTTTACTTCCTACTACGACGACCTCTTCCTGGTGCGCGCGCAGGTGATCGGCATGACCGACTATCTGCGCACCCTGGGCAAGACGATCACCTCGGTGCTCGGGGCGCCAGGCCGGCTCAAACAATCGGTAGCCGAAAGTTCATTCGATGCGTGGACCAAGTACTACCGGCAGGACGAAAACTCGGTCAATGCCATCGTCAGCTACTACACCAAGGGGTCCCTGGTGGCGCTGGCACTGGACCTGCACATCCGCATCGAAACGCGCCATCGCCGCAGCCTGGATGACCTGATGCGCCTGCTGTGGGACCGGTATGGCCGCGATTTCTACCAGGGCGCCGGCCTGGGGGTACCCGAAGATGCGATGGCCGAGCTGGTCAAGGAAGCCACCGGCGTCGATATCACCGACTTCCTTGCGCGCTATGTGGATGGCCGCGAGGATCCGCCGCTGGAAGCGCTGCTGGCGCGCCAGGGCATTACCGTGCAGTGGAAGGCGGCGTCGACCTTGCCATCGATCGGCGCTCGCACCGGCAAGCAGGGCGATGACCTGCGGCTGTCGGCCGTGATCGAGAAAGGCCCGGCGCACAAGGCGGGGCTGTCGGCGCACGACGTGATCGTGGCGATCGACGGCGTGCGGGTCACGGCCACCAATCTTGACAAGGTGCTGGGGCGCTATCGGGCGGGGGACACGGTGACGGTGCATGCCTTCCGCCGCGACGAACTGCGCAGCGTCAGGCTGAAGCTGGCCGCGCCGCCCGCGCTCGATTGCGTGCTGACGGCAGCGGCGTAGCGGCCCCTAGCGCCAGTCGATCGGCGCCAGGCCCCGTTCTTTCAGCCACGCATTGGCCGTGGCAAAGTGCCCGCAGCCCAGGAACGGGACGGGCGGCCGCGAGGCCGACAGGGGTGACGGGTGGTTCGACATCAGCGCCAGGTGCCCGGTGTTGGCCGGTAGCAAGGCCTGCTTGGCCTGCGCGTGGGACCCCCACAGCATGAAGACCTTGGGCGCCGGTTCGCGCGCAATTTGTGCGATCACTTCGTCCGTAAAGGCTTCCCAGCCCCGCTTGGCATGCGACGCCGGCAGGCCGTCTTCCACCGTCAACACGGTGTTGAGCAACAGCACGCCCTGCTCGGCCCACCGCGTCAGATCGTTGTTGAACGCAACCGGATTGCCGCCAAAGTCGGCCGCCACTTCCTTGAAGATGTTGCGCAGACTGGGCGGCCGCTTGAAGCCCATGGGCACCGAAAACGACAATCCTTGCGCCTGCCCAGGACCGTGATACGGGTCCTGACCAAGGATCACCACGCGCGTGTTTGCAGGCGTCGCCAGATCCAGCGCGCGAAAGGGCCGCGTCGGATAGATGACCGCACCGGCCTCGCGACGCGCATCCACGAAATGCGCCAGCGCGTCGAAGGTGGACGACGTCAGGACATCCGACAGCAGCGACCGCCACGACGGCGGCAAGGCCGCCACCTGATCGCGCAGTGATGTGTCGAGGACATTGCCGGCGGTGACGGGGGGTGTGAATGCCGATGCGGCCGTTGCGGCTGTGTTCGCATCCGGCGATCCGGCACGCTGCGCCGCCTTGGCAGTCACCCTGCCAGCCACCCTGGCGTCCTTGGCCGCGCCGTCATCATCGGGCGCATCCAGGTCCGAGAACAGATCCCTCACGCGAACAACCGCGCCAGTTCGACACCCGGGTCCGGCGCGCGCATGAACGCTTCACCGACCAGGAAGGCATGGACGTCATGCTCGCGCATGAAGCGCACGTCTTCAGGCCTGGCAATCGCGCTTTCGGTCACGACCCGCTTGCCTTCGGGAATGCGCGGCAGCAGATCGATGGTGTTCTGCAAGGACGTTTCGAAGGTGCGCAGATTGCGGTTGTTCACGCCCAGCAGCGTGGTGCGCAGGTCCAGCGCAATGTCCAGTTCCGCGGCATCGTGCACTTCCACCAGCACGTCCATGCCCAGTTCCATGGCCAGCGCTTCGTAATCCCGCAGCTGCGACGGCGACAGCGCCGCCACGATCAGCAGGATGCAGTCGGCGCCCCGCGCGCGGGCTTCCACCACCTGGTAGGTATCGACAATGAAGTCCTTGCGCAGTACCGGCAAGGCGCAGGCGGCGCGCGCCTGGCGCAGGTAGTCCATGGACCCCTGGAAGAACTGCATGTCGGTCAACACCGACAGGCAGGCCGCACCATGCGCGGCGTACGACGCCGCGATCTCGGCTGGCTGGAAGTTCTCGCGGATCACGCCCTTGGATGGCGACGCCTTCTTGATCTCGGCAATCACACCGGCCCTGCCGCCTTCGATGCGGCGTTCGATCGCGGCCGCAAAACCGCGCACGTCCTGGCGCGCCTCGGCCTCGCGGCGCAATTCGGATTCGCTGCGCATGCGCCGCGCCGCGACTACTTCCTCTGCCTTGACGTCAAGGATACGTTTGAGAATGTCGTTCATGAAGAAACTACCTAGGGGTACGTGAAGCGGACTGCGTGAACGTGACGAAGGCGTCGAGTTTGGCCCGCGCCTGACCGCTCGCAATGATCTCGAAGGCCCGCTGGATACCGTCGGCGATCGACGGGACGACATTGCCCGCATACAGCGCGAGCCCCCCGTTCAACGCAACGATGTCGCGCGCCGCGCCAGGCACATTGCCGAGCGCTTCGAGCACCATGTCGCGTGACTCGTCGCGGTTCGCCACTTTCAGGCTCCGGTTCGACACCATCTGCAGACCGAAGTCTTCCGGATGGATCTCGTACTCATGCACTTCGCCATCACGCAGTTCACCGACCAGGGTGGCCGCGCCCAGCGACGCTTCGTCCATGCCGTCCTTGCCGTACACGACCAGCACGTGACGCGAGCCCAGACGCTGCAACACGCGTACCTGGATGCCGACCAGGTCCTGGTGGAACACGCCCATCAGCTGGTTTGCCGCGTTGGCGGGGTTAGTCAAGGGACCGAGCAGGTTGAAGATGGTTCGCACGCCCAGTTCCTTGCGGATCGGCGCGATGTTCTTCATGGCGCTGTGATGGGACGGCGCGAACATGAAACCAATTCCGGTGGCCTCGATACATTCGGCCACGGCGTCGGACGGCAGCATGACATTGACGCCCAGGGCCTCGAGCACATCGGCGCTGCCCGACGAGGAAGACACGCTGCGGTTGCCATGCTTGGCGATGCGCGCACCGCCCGCTGCGGCCACGAACATGGCGGCGGTGGAAATGTTGAAGGTGTGGGCGGCATCGCCCCCGGTGCCGGCAAGGTCCACCAGGCTGCTGGTGTCGGGTACGTCGACGCGCGTTGCGAACTCGCGCATGACCTGCGCGGCCGCGGTGATCTCGCCAATCGTCTCTTTCTTGACGCGCAGTCCCATGATCAGGGCCGACGCCGTCGCGGGCGCCATCTCCCCGCGCATCAGCATGCGCATCAGCGACAGCATCTCGTCGTGAAAGATTTCGCGATGTTCGATGCAGCGCACCAGTGCTTCGTTGGGGGTGATGGGCAACACGGTCTCCTTGGGGAATCGTTGCGCGTGGTTCATGCGGCCAGCGTCAGGAAATTGCGCAGCAGCGCGTGACCATGTTCGCTCAGGATGGATTCGGGGTGGAACTGCACGCCTACCACCGGCAGCGTGCGATGCCGCACGCCCATGATCTCGCCGTCCAGCGTCTGCGCCGTCACGTCAAGGCACGCCGGCACCTCGTCGCGATCGATCGCCAGCGAATGGTAACGGATCACGGTGTAGGGCGACGGCAGATCGCGAAACACATCGGTGCCGCGGTGGGTGATCACCGACGTCTTGCCGTGCATCAACTGCTGCGCGCGAACAATTTTGCCACCGAACGCGGCGCCGATGGCTTGATGACCCAGGCACACGCCCAGGATGGGCACGCGTCCGGCAAAGGCCTGGATCAGGGGCACTGAAATGCCCGCCTCGGCCGGCGAGCACGGCCCCGGCGACACGCAGATGCGATCGGGCGCCAGGCGCTCGACTTCGTCGAGCGTGATCTCGTCGTTGCGGTACACACGCACGTCTTCGCCGAGTTCGCCGAAGTACTGGACCAGGTTGTAGGTAAAGGAATCGTAGTTGTCGAGCATGAGCAGCATGGGGCACCTGTCGTTCGCGAATCGGTCGCGATCAAAGCAATGTCGATGGGGCGCGGAAGGAATCCGGGCGGGCAAGGGCTAGTCGACAGGGCGCCATCGTCCGCCAGCGGCGGGACGACAAGGTGTTGCTGCGGATGCGCGAAGCAGACGCAGGCAAAACACAGGGAGACAAAACACGGGGAGGCGAAACACAGGGGCGCGAAGCACATGGACGCGACTCAGCGGCTGCCGGGGCAGTCGTGGTGCGAACAGTGCGAACGCTGGAACAGGAGGGTGAAACGTGCTGGGCATCGATCGGTCTCTAAGGTGAGCCGCCGCGCCTGGAGAGAGGATTCCGATACCTTGCCTGTCCTGGAACGGCGGCAAGGTGCGGATTCGTACCGCGTAAGCATGCCGCTTCTTAGAAGAAGCGCCACCACCACTTGGCAATACGAATCGGCGTCATCGACATCATTGTTGAGCTTGAGAGATCGGTCAAATGATCGCGCCGGGCTTGAGCTCACGGCGCGTGGGCAAGAATACCAGCAACCGTGCAGATGCGCCACCTTGCGAAAGCCGGCCACCCCAAAGCGTTCGGCGCCCTGCTGGCCGATCCCTTCGATGAATCGTTGACTCCGACGCGTTCCCACATCCGCCGGCGCGATGGCGCCGACGGATAGCCCACTTGGCCGTCAGAATCAGAAGGTATACGCCATGCCGACCTGGACCGTGCGCGGCACGCCGGGGTAGACGTAGGACTGGAACGACCCTTCGTCGTAATCCTTGTTGAACAGGTTCTTGACGTCGAGATTGACGCGCAGTTTCTTGTTCACCTGATAGAAGGCCAGCAGGTCGACCACGGTGTAGCGCTTCATGGTGTAGGCGCCCGTGCCGGTGCTGGCGGCGCGGTCCGACGCATGCTTGATGCCGGCGCCCAGGCCAAGCCCGCGGGCCGGACCGTCCTGGAAGGTGTAGACGTTCAGCAGGCTGGCCATCGTGCGCGGAATGTTCGCCAGCCGCGTGCCGGCTGGGGCGACGTTGTCCTTGGTGACTTCGGCGTCGACCACGGCGTAGCTGGCAATCACGCGCCAGGCCGGGGTAATGTTGCCGATCACGTTCAGGTCCACGCCCTGGCTGCGCACTTCGCCCGTGGCCAGGCGGTAGCTGGAATCGACCGGGTCGACCGTTTGCACGTTCTGTTTGACCGTGTGATAGAGCGCGCCCTGGACGCTGACGGTGCGATCCAGCGCTTCCCATTTCATGCCGACTTCGTTGGACCGGCCCTTTTCGGGGTCGAACCCCCCGCCCAGACGCTTGGCGCCGGTGTTGGGCTTGTAGGACCGCGCCGTGTTGGCGTACACCGCAAGCGTGGGCGTGACGTCGTACATCAGGCCAAACCGCGGCGTGACGGCCGTGTCGGCCTGTGCAAAGCTGCGCGCGGCCGGCGACAGGTCGGTGTAGTCGTGCTTGAAGCGTTCCAGCCGCACGCCCACCAGGGCCTTGAGCTTGTCGGTCAGGGTGATCTGGTCCTGCACGAAGGCGGCCCAGGTGTTGAGCGATTCGCGGTCGTGCGTGGTCGTGCGGGTCAATGCAGGCCAGGGCTGGCCGACCGCCGGATTGAAGATATCGATGGGATAGGCCGTCGCACCCGCCGCCGAGCGCTGGATGATCGACGCGTAGTCGTAGTTGTCGTATTCGATGCCCGTGAACAGCGTGTGCCGGATCCCCCAGGTATCGACCTTGCCGGTCAGGTTCAGTTGAAGGGTGCGGTCGGTCCAGTCGAGCCTGCGGTAGTTCGCGTTACGGCCCAGGGTCCGGCCGTCGGCCTGCAAACCATTGGCCTCGACGGCATTGCCCTTGAGCGAGCCGTCCATCCACTGCATGCCGCCCGCCAGGGTCCAGTTGTCATTGATGACATGGTCGAAGCGCACCTGCGCCATGGCGTTGTCGCTATGCAGAAGATTGCCATTGCCCAACTCCCACAGATTGACGCTGCGCGAAGACCTTCCCCGCTGCGTCGTGTAGGCGGTCCGCCCGCGATCCAGCGGGTGGTTGTTGCGCATCAGGTCGGCTTCGAAAATGATGCGGGTGGCGTCGGTCAACTGCCAGCTGATCACGGGCGACACGCCATACCGTTCGGTATCGGCCCCGTCCCGGAAGGTCTTGCCGCCCTCGGCCACGGCGTTCAGCCGGTAGGCCAGCTTGCCTTCGGCATCCAGCGGCCCGGTCGCGTCGATGGTCGCGCGCCGCAAGCCCTGATCGCTGAGCTGGCTGCCGACCGTGACAGCGGGCCGCGACAGGGGCTGCTTGGACACGATGTTGAAGGTGCCGCCCGGATCGCCGCGTCCATACAGGGCCGCGGACGGGCCACGCACGACTTCCAGCCGCTCGATGGTGGACGCGTCGGGCGCCGTGGGGTAGCCGCGATTGATGGGGAAGCCGTTGCGATAGAACTCGCCGCTGGTAAAGCCGCGTGCGCTGAACAGGGCCAGCCCCTGCCCGCCAAAGTTGTTGACCCGACCCACGCCGCCTGCGTAATCGAGGACGTCGATCAGCCGCGTGGCGGCCGTATCTTCCACCACGTCACGCGGCAGGACGGTCACGGACTGGGGCGTTTCCTGCAGCGACGTGTCGGTGCGCGTGGCGCTTGCCGACCGGGTGGCGCGATAGCCTGAAACCGGGCCATCGGCCGTCTCGCCGGGCGCATAGACCGTGACAGCGTCCAGTTGAACGGCGGAAGGGGCACCCGGGGGCTGTTGAGCCCAGGCAAGCGATGATGCGTTCAAAACGCACACCGAGACGACAAGACGACGCATGCTGGAAATCCAAAGTTATGTCAGTGATGAGAATATGTCTCATTACTAATGTAACCTGTTGGCGCCGCCAACTCATCCGTAGCAGACCGGATTGTGGCTTCAATCCAACCGGATTCCCTGCGCCTTGATGATCGGCCCCCACCGCTTTGCCTCGCCCCGCGACAGCGCCGCGAACTGTTCGGGCGTGCCCGGCAGCGCTTCCATGCCAAAGTCCGTGAACCGCTTCTGGACCGCCGGGTTGCTGAAGGCCTTGTTCAGTTCGGCATTGAGCCGGGCCACCACGGCCGGGGGCATGCCCGCCGGGCCAAGCACGCCCTGGAAGGCGAACACCTCGGTGTTGGGCACGCCGACCTCGGCCAGGGTCGGGATGTCGGGCAGCAGCTTGCTGCGCTGGGCCGACCCGATCGCCAGCACGCGCACCTTGCCGGCCTGCATGATTGGCAGGCCCGACGCCAGGTCCAGGAACATGCAGTTGACCTGCCCGCCCATCACATCGGCCATGGCAGGCGCCGCGCCGCGGTACGGAATGTGGGTGATGAAGGTGCCCGTACGGTTCTTGAACATCTCCATCGCCAGGTGGTGGGGCGATCCGTTACCGGGCGACGCGTAATTGAGCTTGCCCGGGTTGGCCTTGGCATAGGCCAGGAAAGCCTTGAAGTCCTTGGCCGGGAACTCGGGGTTCACCACCAGGGCAAGCGGGAAACGCCCGATCGCGCCGATGTAGGTAAAGTCCTTTTCCGGATTGAAGGGCAGCTTGCCGAACAGGAATTCGTTGAACGCGAGCACGGCGTTGTCGGCCGACATGATGGTGTAGCCGTCGGGCTTGCTCTTGGCGACCAGGTCGGCGCCAATATTGGTCGATGCGCCCGGACGGTTGTCGATCACCAGCGATTGCCCAAGACCCGGGCGGATGGCGTCGGCCAGGGTGCGGGCGATCACGTCGGTGCCACCGCCAGCCGGGTAGGGCACGACCCATTTGACGAGTTGCTCGGGGTAGCCCTGGGCGCGGACCAGGGACGGGAGCGTGGCCGATGTGGCGGCGGCCGCCATGCCGGCCAGGAAAGTTCTGCGTTGCAGTGTCATTGTTGACGTCTCCAGGGAAATACGAAGCTAGGAAAGCGAAGGCATGGGCAGGTCCTCCAGCGCGTCGGCAAGCGCCTGGCGGCAGCGCGCCTCGTCGCCGACCTGCTCGAACAGCAGCAGGGCCAGACGTGCAAGAAACAGGGATTCACGTTCCGGACCGGCTTCGGTCACGGCGTTCGCGCACGCAGCATACAGGCGGTCGCGCGCGTCGGGGGCCAGCAGGGAAATCATGGGGTCTCCGGCAGGGAAGTTGACGATGACAACGTTGCGGGTGACAACGTTGACAATGACAACGTTGATGCAGGCAACGATAGGGCGCGGGCAAGCGCCTGCGCAAGCACATCGTTCGCCGGCGTGCCCGCCCAGCGGCCGGCGACGTGGCAGTCAGGCCGCAACAGATAGGTTGCCCCCGAAGCACCGGTAGCGCCGAGCGCCGCGAGTGCCGTTTCGGGCGTGTCATCGCGATGCAGGACGTGGATCGCGATCGCGGCATCAAGCCGGGAACATGCCTGGATCGCCGCGCGTTCGGGCGGCTCCGTGCCCACTGCCAGCACCACAAACCCGGGTGCCTGCAGCAGCTCGCTCAGGTGGCTACCTGGTCCCAGCTGAAGGTTGGGCATGACCTCCCCCGGCAGCGGACCGGCGGGCAGGTCATCGCTGTCCGACGACAGTGGCGACGCGGCGTATCGAACGGCCTGCGTCTGCCGCGGATTGATCAGGTTTGCGATATCGCGATGGCGGCCCGACAAGGACAACGCCGCCTCGCGCAGCAGGTCGAAGCCACGGGACGGTGGCGACATGAACTCGGTGCTGCGCATCGCATTCTCGGCGTTCACATGGAAGGCTGCGATGCGCTCGTCGGAATAGCTGTCGAGCAGGCCGGTCCCGGCGGCGCCCCGCGCGACCCGCGCCAGCTTCCAGGCCAGATTGTCGGCATCGTCGAAGCCCGAGTTCAATCCGCGCACGCCAAAGATCGGCATGGCGTGGGCGGCGTTGCCGGCGAACAGCACGCGGCCGTGACGATAGCTGGGCAGGGTCATGGCTCCGGCGCGATACACCGATGTCCATACCGTGTGCCATGGCAGATGGCCGTCGCCAATGGCGTCCAGATGCCGTTGCACGAACTCGGCCACGGCGGCCGGTTGCAAGGCCTCTTCCGTCGATTGCCCTTCCCGCAACTGGTAGTCGATACGCCAGATGTCGTCGGGCTGCCGATGCATCAGCACCGTCGACCCCGGATTCCACGGCGGGTCGAACCAGGCGCGGCGTTCGGTCGGATGGCTGCTGTGCAGTTCGATGTCGATGATGACGTAGCGGCCTTCGTAGGCCGTGCCTTCCAGGCTCAGCCCCAGGGACTTGCGCACGAAGCTCTGGCCGCCATCGCAGGCCGCCAGCCACGCACCGCGCAGCTGATAGCCGCCGCCCGGATGGCGCACCGACAGCATCACGTGATCGTCGTGCTGCGCCAGCGCGGTCACTTCGGTGCTCCACCGCACATCGATCACACCCGGCGTGGCGGCATTGCGGCGCTCGATTTCCTGCAGCAGATAGTGCTCGATGTAGTACTGCTCCAGGTTGATCATGGGCGGCAGCTTCTGCGTGTCGTCGTGCGGCATCGCAAAGCGGAACACCTCGTCCGTCTTGTAGTAGCTGCGCCCGCCGGTCCACGGCAGGCCCTTGTCAAGAAACGCGGGCAAGGCGCCCAGGCGCTCCACGATCTCCAGGCTGCGGCGCGAAATGCAGGCCGCGCGGCTGCCCACGCAGACGGTGTCGTCCAGCTCCAGGATCACGCTGCGCACACCATGATTGGCCAGGCCCAGGGCGAGCGCCATGCCGACGGGCCCGCCGCCCGCGATCACAACGGGGTGCAGGCCCGGCTCAACGCCGTCGATCAATGCGGGTACCGGAGACGTGTAACGCGTGTAGTGGAAGGCGCCGACCGAGGGCGGCATGTCGCCGGCAACCGGCGGCAGCGGCCCGGTGCTGGCGTCACCAGGGCGCGCAGTGGGAAATGGAGATGTCATGGGGGATGTCATCTGAGAGTTCATGGGGGAATTCATGGGGAGACCCTCTGCACCTTGTACGCCTGCCGGCAGCAAATGACATCGGCGGAAACGCGCGTCACAGCGCGTCCGCCCAGCCGGCAATGGCGTCCGCCGCCTGCGGCACCAGCGCGGGTTGCCCGGCCAGATAGTGGTTGCCGCCAACGATATCCACGTTGCGTATGCGGTCGCCGCCTGCGGCAAGCCATGCCTCGCGCGTGCTTGGAAAGGTGGACTGATCCGCCGTGTAGGTCAGCAGCAGGACGGGCACCGACGTTTGCGCAAGGTTGGTCGGACCATCGGCCTGGGACCGCGACGACCATTGCGACAGGAACGCCGTCAGTGACGTCGTGCGGCCCATCGCATTGGCCGAGTAGTTCACCTGCCGCGCATCGCCCCACACGCTGCCGGGCGCCCGGTCGTTGGCGTCGATCGACAAGTCCAGGGAGCGCGGATCGGCATGCGTGCGATACACGATGAAGGCCTGATCCCGCGGGGCGCCGGGGGTGGCGCGCAACTGCTGCAGCCTGTCGACGGCCCACTGTTCGATCCGGTCGAGCCGTGCCTGCTGTCCGGCCGAAAACCGCGCCAGAAAGTCCGCGTCGTAAGGTACCTGATGGCGCGGGTCATACATGTCCAGCGCCGGGTCCACCGACATCGGATCGTGTTCATCGGTCACCGACGGATCGATCCAGTCCCGCATCAGGCGGCTGCGGCCCAGATGGGCCGCGCACAGCGCAATGCCATCGACCGGTGGAAGATCGTCCGCATGCAGATGGGTCGGGTCACCATCCGGAAAATGGGTCGCGGTCAGCCGCTCAGCCTGCGCCTGATAGAAGCTGGCCAGTGCGGCCCCACCCGAATTGCCGATCAGCACCACCTTTTCGTAGCCCGCATCCCGCAGGGTCTTGACGCCCGCGCCCAGATCCTGGATCGCGCGCTCCATCAGCAGCAGCGTGTCGTTGCCCATGTAGCGCGAGTTCAGCCCCATGCAGCAGATCCCGCGCTCGGCCAGCGGTTCGATCAGGTAGTGCCCCACGAAATTGCTGGTCGGGTGCATGACGATGGCGGCCACCTTGCGGCGGTCCGCCGGCGCCCGGTACGCGCCAAAGATGCGGGGCCGCAGCATCTGCAGTCCGGACTGGCTTTCCATCGACGCGCCTGGCTTGACGTCGATGACGGCAATCTTGAGCTCAGACATGGGCGCCCTGCCCTGCCATCCTGGCGGCCTTGCGTGCCGTCCATTCGTCCAGATCGGCGCGGGCATGCAAGGCGTGCGCATCCATTTCCGACTGCGGCACGGTGGGCGTCGTCAGTTCGACACGGATGCCATTGGGATCGAAGAAATAGATGGACTCGATGATGTGGTGATCGGTCACGCCCAGTACCTTGACACCCGCGGCTTCAAGCCGGGCCTTGGCCGACAGCAGCGCCGCCACGGATTCCACACGCAAGGCAATGTGGTTGACCCAGGACGGGGTGTTTGGCGAGGGCTCGGCCTTGACGTCGTCGCCCAGGTCAAAGAACGCGATGTAAGAGCCGTCGCGCATCTGGAAAAAGATGTGGACGTACGGGCAGTACTCGCCCGTGCTGGGCACGTGGTCGCTCTTGATGACATGCACCAAGGGCAGGCCCAGCAGATCTTCATAGAAACGGCGGGTTTCCTCGCTGTCACGGCAGCGCCACGCAAAGTGGTGCAGGCCGAGCACCGGCACGGCCTGGGCCGGACGGTTGAGTGGGTTGGCCTGCGTCGGTGTGTGCAAGGCTGCAGTCGTCCCGGCGCCAGCAGAAGGTGTCGTGGTCATGTCTCCGCTCCTTCCTGTTATCGATGACGCTCATTGGACTGCGGGCCAACCTATGATTCAATCGAAATTATTTCATCGACTCATGAACAGACTGTATGAATACGATTATCTGATGATGTGGATTCGACGCGATGAGTCCGACACCATGAATCCGACGCCATGAACCTCACCCTGCGCCAACTCCGGGCATTCACCGCCGTGGCCGACACGGGCAGCTTTACGGCGGCCGCGGCCACCCTGCATCTGACGCAGTCTGCGTTGAGCGTGCTCATCCGTGAAATGGAAGCCGACCTGGGCGTGCGGCTGTTTGATCGCCATACCCGCCGCGTGGTGCTGTCCGAAGCGGGCCGCGAATTCCAGCCGGCGGTGCAGCGCATGCTGGGAGACCTGGCCACGGCCGTGTCCGGCCTGACCGACCTGCGCGACAAACGGCGCGGCGTGCTGCGTCTGGCAGCCCCGCAGTTCATGGCTTGCACCTGGATGCCGCCCGTGATCGCCGCATTCCGCGCGCGTTACCCGGCCATCGAAGTGCGCCTTGCCGACACGCCGCCCGAGCATCTGCTGGCCGGCATTCCGTCGGGCGAAGTCGAACTGGCCATCGGCCAGGACATCGAGGTCGATGACACGTTCGAGCGCCACACGCTGTTCAAGGATCGGCACTGGCTGGTCTGCCGGGCGGACCACGCCTTTGCCCGCCGTCGTCAGGTCGCATGGACCGACCTGGCCGACGAGACCTTCATCGCCCCCACGCGCGACTTTCTGCGGCGCGTGCTGCCCGAACTCGACACCCCCGCGCGCGAAGCCCTGTCGGCATCGGGGACGCAGTCCGTGTCCTACATCACGACCGCGCTTGGCATGACCGAGGCGGGCCTGGGCGTCACGGTCTGCCCAAGTTACGCGGCCCGCACGGTGCAGGCGCATGGCCTGGTCATGGTGCCGCTGATCAAGCCCGCCTTCCATCGCACCATCTGCGTGTACGGCATGTCACGCCGCGCGCCGTCCCCCGCGGCGCAGAGTTTCATTGACGTGCTGCATGAGCATGTCGCGCAGCAGGCGGCCAGCAAATCCCGCGTTCATGGCTAGCGTTCCGGCAGTGGATCGACGTGAGCAGCGCAGTCCACGACAGCACGCACACCTGAACTTGCACACCCTGCGCGCCTGATTCAAATCGGGTCGTCGAGCCCCGACTGCACCTGCTCGGCCGCACGCAGCACCGCGCGTGCCTTGGCTTCCGTCTCGGCCCATTCCTTTTCAGGCTCCGAATCCGCCACCACGCCTGCCGCGGCCTGCACGTACAGCATGCCGTTCTTGATGACCCCGGTGCGGATCGCGATCGCCACGTCCATCTCGCCGCCGTAGCTCAGGTAGCCTGCGGCGCCGGCATAGATGCAGCGGCGCACCGGTTCCAGCTCGTCGATCAGTTCCATGGCGCGCACTTTTGGCGCGCCCGACAGCGTGCCCGCCGGGAAGGTGGCGCGCAGCACGTCCATCGAGCTCATGCCTTCACGCAGGGTGCCGGTCACGTTGGACACCAGGTGCATGACGTGGGAATACCGTTCGATGGCCATCTGGTCGGTCACCACCACCGAGCCGATGTCCGCAATGCGGCCAACGTCGTTGCGGGCCAGATCGATCAGCATGACGTGCTCGGCGATTTCTTTTGGATCCGCGCGCAACTCATCCGCCAGGGCGGCGTCTTCTTCCGGCGTCGCGCCGCGCGGCCGCGTGCCCGCCAGCGGACGGATGGTGACCTTCTGCCGGGTCGCGCCGCCTTCGGTCACGACTTCCTGTCGCACAAGAATCTCGGGTGACGCCCCCACGACCTGGAAGTCGCCGAAGTTCCAGAAGTACATGTACGGCGATGGGTTCAGCGAGCGCAGCGCGCGGTACAAGGACAGCGGCGAGTCGCGGAAGGGCTTGGCGATCACCTGCCCCACCTGCACTTGCATCAGGTCGCCCGCGGCAATGTATTCCTTGGCCTTGACGACCGCAGCCAGATAGTCGGCCTTGGGGAAATTGCGCTGCGTTTCCGTCGGCAGGCTGGCCTGGCTGTAGGGGATGTCGACAGGCTTGCGCAGCTGGGCGCGCAGGTCGCGCAGCCGGTTGCGGGCGCGCGGATAGGCTTCGGGCAAGGAAGGATCGGCGTACACGACCAGGTACAGGCGCCCGGTCAGGTTGTCGACGATGGCCAGTTCATCGATCAACAGCAGCAGCATGTCGGGCACCGGATCGCCCATGCCGGCGGGATCGGGCTTGGTGCACGGGCCCAGCTTTTTCTCGATGTGGCGGACCATGTCGTAGCCGAAGTAGCCGGCCAGCCCGCCAATGAAGCGCGGCATGCCGGGGCGCAGCGCCACCTTGAAACGCTTCTGGTAGTCGGCCACGAAGGCCAGCGGATCGCCGTCATGGGTTTCGGTCACGACGCCGTCTTCGACCACGTCGGTCACGGTGCCATGGGTGCGCATGAAGGCGCGCGCCGGCAGGCCGATGAAAGAATAGCGGCCGAAGCGCTCGCCGCCCACGACCGATTCGAGCAGGCAGCTCATGGCGCCCTTGGCCGGGCCGGTCTGGGCCAGCTTCAGGTACAGCGCGAGCGGCGTATCGAGGTCGGCATAGGTTTCGGCGACCAGCGGGATGCGGTTGTAACCCTGGGCGGCAAGCGCCTGGAATTCGACTTCTGTCATGGTTTCCTCGAGAACATGCGGTGTCTGGGGCACCACCCGCATCTTGGGTTCCGGAGTCGGACATGACATGACGACGCCTCCGGTCCTTCAGGACACGGGCGGGGTCGATTCGAAAACTTGGGGTCAAACGATGGCCGGACGTTCAGTCGCTGAACGATCGGCCGGGAAGAATCACCACCACCCGACTGACGAACGCCACCAGCGCCAGGTGGCGCAGGTCGGGATCGCGAGGGTGATGGTCAGCATGCGGATGATTGAATTCGTAAACGTTGAACAAGTCAGCGATGTTGCCGTGGATCAGTGCATCGTCAGCGGCAAGGGTTCGGATCCGGAAGCGGCAGAGGCGGTGCGTGACGCGGTCCACTCGGCGGCTTCCTTGATGCTTGCGACTATACCATCGGCCTCGATGGATCGGATATCCCGCCCCTCGTTGTAGCCATAGGGCACGAGGAGCACGGTGCACCCGGCCGCACGGCCCGATGACGCGTCATTCATGGAATCGCCGATCACCAGTGCATCGGCAGGCGCGACGCCAAGCTGTTCGCAGGCATAGAGCATGGGCAGGGGATCGGGCTTCTTGCGTTCTACCGTGTCGCCGCTGACGATCACGTCGAAGAAGGCATGCAGCCCGAGGTTCTTGAGCAGCGGCCCGGTGAATTCCGCCGCCTTGTTGGTGACCACGGCCAGCTTGAGCCCCTGTGCGCGCATGGCCTGCAGGCCTTCGATCACGCCGTCGAAGATGCGCGTCTTTTCGCCATTGATCATGTGATACGCATGGCGGAACGATGCCAGCGCTTCAGGGAAACGTTCATGTTCGGTCGCCTCGTCCATGCTGGCGGCCAGCGCGCGATGCACCAGGTTTTCCACGCCCTTGCCCACGTAGGTGGCAATGACGTCTTCGCGCAGCGGCGACATGCCCAGGTCGACACGCATCGCGTTGACGGCGTAGGCCAGGTCAGGCACCGAGTCGACCAGGGTACCGTCGAGGTCGAACAACACAGCGTGCAAGGGCATGGCAATTCCTGGATGAGGGGGTACGCGGGGGGTGCGCAAGACGTTTTTGAAGCGGCGCGGACACTGTGAGCCAAGCATACGGCAAGTGCCGTGCCCGCGGCGTCCGCACCGGACCGGCATCACGCGGCCAGCGAGGCGCCCCTGGCGATCTGCGCACGCAGGTCCCGGATGACGCCTGCGTAATCCGGCTTGCCAAAAATGGCCGAGCCCGCCACGAAGGTATCGGCGCCTGCCGCATGAATCTCGGCAATGTTGTCGATCTTGACGCCGCCATCGACTTCCAGCGCAATGGTGTAGCCGGTCTCGGCGCGCCAGCGGTCAATGCGGGCGCGCGCCTGCCGCAGCTTGGGCAAGGTGCTCGGCAGGAAGCTCTGCCCGCCAAAGCCGGGGTTGACCGACATCAGCAGGACGACGTCCAGCTTGTCCATGACGTAGTCCATGTAATCGAGCGGGGTAGCCGGGTTGAACACCAGCCCCGCATGACAGCCGTGATCCCGGATTAATGCAAGCGTGCGGTCCACATGACGTGACGCTTCAGGGTGAAAGCTGATAATGTTTGCCCCGGCTTTCGCAAACATCGGCACGAGCGCATCCACCGGCTCGACCATCAGGTGCACGTCGATCGGCACTTGCACATGCGGCCGGATCGCTTCGCACACCAGCGGACCGATCGTCAGGTTCGGCACATAATGGTTGTCCATGACATCGAAATGGATCCAGTCCGCACCGGCGCTTACAACGTTACGCACCTCTTCCCCGAGCCGGGCGAAATCGGCGGATAAAATGCTTGGAGCAATGCGGGTGGCGTGCGGGTCGAACGGCGTCAGATCGGTCATGGAAGCTTCCAGTGCAGAGATGTCAGGCCGGGCGCCTCAGGCGGGAGGCTGCGGAGCAATCCGCACCGGTCATCCCGTGAATTGTATGAAATTTGTCGTATCGATATGGCGCACGCATGAAATCTCACGAATTGTCGGTCACCGTTGAACCGCGCTATCTCGCCGATCAGTCCGATCCGGCCGAGAATCAGTACATTTTCGCCTACACGATACGCATCACGAATTCGGGGTCGCAGCCTGTCCAGTTGATCAGCCGCCATTGGGTCATTACCGACGGGAACCAGCAGGAACAGGAAGTCCGCGGCCTGGGCGTGGTGGGTCAGCAACCGTTGCTGCAACCGGGCCAGAGCTTCGAATACACCAGCGGCTGTCCGCTATCGACCCCGGTTGGCACCATGCGCGGCACGTATCACTGCGTCGGCGACAACGGCAGCCCGTTCGAAGTCGACATTCCCGAATTCGTGCTGGCCGTGCCACGCACCCTTCACTGACCGCGCGGGTCGCGCGTCGGATCCTGCTTCGTGCCGGGATCGGCGGCGTCCGCAGCCGGGGGCTTGCGCAGCTCCTGACCGAGCTGCTTGCGCTTCGGCCACACGGTCCACATCACGATGAATACCAGCAAGGCAAGCGCCAATGCCGCTTCCAGAAGGAGCAACCACATAATGTCCGTTCGCAAGGTCACTGCGAAAAAGTCTGTCTTGTCCCACTGTAACCGCTTGCGCCCCGCGGTGCTGACGCTGTGCGCGGCGCTGGCCCTGGCGGGCTGCGGCGGTGCGCCCGTGACCGTCCTGCCCGATTCGGGTGGCGACGCCGGCCCGTCGGGCTCGTCTGGCACGTCCGGGGCCTATGGATCGCCGGGGTCCGCCTATCCCGCCCCCTCCGGCGGCACGGCCGTGTCCCCCGACCCCGTGCATCCGGCGCCCACCACGACGCCGGGCGGCATCGCGCTGCCGCCGGCCGCTGCACGCCCGCCGGCAGCCCCGGTCGCTCGTCCGGCCAGCAAGCCTGCCCTGCAGGCCAGCAAACACTTCGTGCGCAGCGGGTGGGCCTCGGTCAGCGGCTGGCAGGCGGACGCCGTCGAAAGCGCATGGACGACCTTCCAGGACAATTGCCGTTCGATCATGCTGCGCACGGGTCGCCCGGTGTCGCTTGCCGCGCCGCAGACCGTCGATCCCTACGCGTGGCAGCAGGTGTGCGCCGCGGCGCGTGATCCGTCGCTGCGCAATCCCGGCCCGGCGCAGGCCCGCGCCTTCCTTGAAAAATGGCTGGAACCCTGGACCGTACGCACCCCCACCGGCGAAGCCGCCACGGGCCTGGCGACCGCCTATTACGAGCCCCTGGTGCGCGCGTCCCGCGTGCGCGGCGGCCCGTACCAGTGGCCGCTGTATGCCGTGCCGAACGATCTCCTGGTGCTGGACATGGGCTCGCTGTACCCGGAACTGGCGGGCAAGCGGGTGCGCGGCAAACTCGATGGCAAGCGCGTCGTGCCGTATGACAGCCGCGCCGAACTGGAACGCGCCGGCCGCGAGCCGGCGGCGATCGTATGGGTCAGCGATCCGGTCGATGCCTTCTTTCTGCAGGTGCAGGGAACGGGGCGTGCTTCGCTGGACGACGGTCCGGGCAAGGGCGGCGTTATCCGCGTGGCTTATGCCGAGCACAACGGCCATCCGTACGTGTCGATCGGCCGCTGGCTGGTGGACCAGGGCGAACTGACGCTGGATCAGGCGTCGATGCAAAGCATCAAGGCGTGGGCCAAAGCCCACCCGGCGCGGGTGAAGGAAATGCTGAACGCGAACCCGGCGGTGGTGTTCTTCCGGGAAGAGCCGGTGGTCAATCCCGAAGAAGGCCCGAAGGGTGCGTTCGGAATGCCATTGACGGCGCAGCGGTCGATTGCGGTGGATCCGGCCATCGTTCCGCTGGGCGCACCAGCGTTCCTGTCGACCACCATGCCCAACTCCAAGGTGCCGCTGCAGAAGATGGTGTTTGCGCAGGATACGGGCAGCGCCATCAAGGGACCGGCCCGGGCGGACGTGTTCTGGGGGTATGGCGATGAAGCCGGCGAGCAGGCCGGCCGCATGAAGCAACCCAGCAAGATGTGGGTGCTGTGGCCCAAGGGTGAAGGCGCGCCGGCGCCTGCGCGGTAAGCGCTAAGGTGACCCGGCGCCGCCACGCCGGTCCCTGCAACCGCAAAAAAACGCGCCGGGAACACCGGCGCGTTTTTCGTTTGAAAAGGCAAATTCAGGGCGGGCTCAGCCCTTGCCCATCGAGTCCAGCTTGGCCTTCAGCTGGTCCGGCGGCATCGCGCCACCGACCCGGGTGTTGTCGCCGAAAAAGATCGTGGGCGTGCCGGTGATCTGCAACTTCTTGCCCAGCGCGACGACCTTCTCGATCGGGGTGTCGCACGTGCCGGCGCCCGTCGGCGTCTTGCCATTGAGCATCCAGTCATCCCAGGTCTTGGCACGGTCGGCCGAACACCACACCGCGCGCGATTTGGTGGTCGAGTCCGGCGCCAGGATCGGGTACAGGAAGGTGTACACCGTCACGTTGTCGATGCCGGTCATGGACTTTCGCAACTGTTTGCAATAACCACAGTTCGGGTCTTCGAACAGCGCGATGCGGCGCGAGCCGTCGCCCCGCACCTGCTTGATCGCCAGGTCCAGCGGCAGTTCGTCGAAGTTGATCGCCAGCAGTTTTTCCACGCGTTCGCGGGTCACGTTGCGTTTGGTGGCCGCGTCGATCAGCGTGCCATCCAGCACGAAGCTGACCTTTTCGTCGGTGTAGAGCAGGTCCGATCCGATGCGCACCTCGAACAGGCCGTAGGGCGTACGGGTCACGCTGTCGATGGCGACGGCGCCGAAACGATCGGTGAACAGTTTCCTGACCGTGTTCTCGGCGGCGGTGGGCGCAGGCGCGGCGGCCTTGGCGGCCGGGGCGGTCATGGCCGCGGCAGTCGGCGCCTTGGCGGGCGACAGCTGGGCCGACACGGCGGCAGGCAGGGCCAGGGACAACATCAGGGCGGACAGGCAGCCCGCTACGGTTCGCTTCATAGTCTTCCTTTCTTGATCGCCCAATGATAGCGCGTGGGTCCGGTTCAGCGCCCCGACGCGCCCTGCACCAGCAGGCGCTTCAGCGGCGGCAGGCGGTCCACGACATTCATGCCGGCATTGCGCAGCCAGTTCACGGGGGCCAGTTGCGAGTCGAACAGCCGGTACAGCCCGTCGGTCGCCAGGCGCATGGCGAGCAGGGGTTCGGCGCGGGCGCGTTGATAGCGGCGCAGCACGCGCAGGTCGTACACATTGCGATAGGCCTCGCGCGCGGCCAGGGTGTCGGCCAGCGCCTTGGCGTCGCCCAGGCCCAGGTTCAGGCCCTGCCCGGCCAGCGGGTGCACCAGGTGCGCCGCGTCGCCCACCAGCGCGACGCCGGGCGCCACCATCTGGCTCGCCGTCTGCAAGGCGAGCGGAAAGCCCACAAGCGATGTCCGGGCCGTCAGGGCGCCCAACAGGCCGCCAGTGGCTTCGAACAGGCGCTCGCCCATGGCGACGCGCTGCGTGGCCGCATCCATGCCCAGCAAGGCGTCGGCCTTGGCGGTGCGCATCGACCAGACCATCGACACCTGCGGCTGACCGTCGGCATCGGGCATGGGCAGCAGGGCAAGCACGCCATCGGGCGTGAACCACTGGCGCGCGCGGCCCTGATGCGGCAAGGCCACCGACAGGTGCATGACCAGCCCGGTCGCATCGTAGGCCGACCGTGTCACGGGCAGACCGATCGACTCGCGCAAGGGCGACTCGGCGCCATCCGCCCCCACGGCCAGACCGCAGGGCAGGCTTGCGTGGTTCGCGGTCCGCAGCATCAGGGGGGCATCGGGCGCGTGGCGCTCCAGGCCGGCATAGCGGTCGGCGATCCAGCGGATGTTGAACATCTGCACGGCCTGGCGCAGCGCCCGTTCCAGCTCGCGGGACTCGACGATCCAGGCCATCGCGGCCAGGCCGCCTTGCCATGCCGACAGTTCCACGCGCCCGGTCGACGGCGCCGGCAGGCGGCGCAAGGCATCGGCGGATGCCGACGCGGCGTCGCCGAAGACTTCCATGGCGTCGACCGGCGTCACGCGGTCGGGGGGCAGCAGGTCCCAGATGCCGAGCTCGGCCAGAAATTGCTGGCTGGCCGGCGAAATGGCATAGACACGCGGATCGAACTCGCCTGCGCGGGCCGGCGGCAGCGGCGCCTTCGGGCCGAGCAGCGCCACGTCCTGGTCCTTGCGGGCAAGCGCCAGCGCGCTGGCCAGGCCGGCGATGCCGGTACCGATCACGATGATGGTCGAGGCGGAAGAGCGGGAAGTGTTCATGGCGCGGCTCGAAGAGAAGACGGTTGGCGGCATGACCGCCAGGCAAGGGATGCCTGAGTTTACCGTTCATGCCGGGAGCGGCAGTCACACAATCTTCACCCGTCGGGCGGGCAAGTCTGCGACAGTGGCGGCTGACACGGCGGCCCCAGCCGCCAGGGTGGATCGGCGGCCCTTCACGCCGGCATGCGCAGGCGGCTCCCATGCCTTCTCATCTTGCTCCGTCTGTCGATCACCTGCTGGCCCAGGCACGCGCTGCCGCCGCGTCGGGGCAGTACCGGCAGGCCTTCGACGCCCTGTATGCCGCCATTGCCCTGGCGCCTGAATCGGCGCGTGCCCGCGCGGCGCTGGGCCAGTTCCTGGTGGCGCACTGCCCTGCCCGGCGTCATGCGGACGTCGACCGGGTGCTATGCCTGGCGCTCGGTCAGGCATGGGTGCGGCCCAGCGAACTGGCGCCGGCGGTGCTGGCCTACCTGGCCGCGGAGCCCGCGGTAGCGCAGGCGCTGATCCCGTCGACCCATGCCACTTCACGCGAGCCGCCCTCGGCGCGCCAGGTGCTGACGGCGGCCGGCCATCTGGACAGCCAGCCCGTGTTCTGCGCGGTGGCGCGCGTGGCGATCCTGGCCGATGCCGACTGGCAGACCCTGCTGGCCCGCCTGCGCGATCTGCTGCTGACGCGGCGTCACGAGGGCAAGCGCGACACGCCGCTGCGCCTGACGCTGGCCCTGGCCTTGCAGAACGATCTGACCGAAGGGATCGAGCCGCCGTCCCGCGACATGCTGGCACGCGCCCAGTCCCTGGAAGCCGCCTTGCTCGCTCGCCTGCAGACCGGCACGCCCGTCAACGCGGCGGATATCGCACTGGTGGCGACAGCCATGCCGCTGGCCGACAGTCCGCTGGTGGTCCTGCTGCGATCCTCACAGGCGCAGCGCGAATGGCCGGGCCTGGGGCCCTTGATCGAACGGGTGCAGGCGGCGTCACGCGAGCTTGCCGTGCGCGAGCGACTGCGGGTGGCGGCGACACGAAGCGCGCGCGACCCTGTCCGCGACCATTACGAAGCTCATCCCTACCCTCGCTGGGTGCGCGAACCCCTCGGCATGCCAGCCCACCTGCCTGCGCCCGTGGCGCGCCGTGTCGCCGCCTGGCCCCCCACGGGGGCGCAGGTGCTGGTGGCGGGGTGCGGCACGGGCCAACAGATCTTTGTGGCCCATGACCGCTATCCGCTGGCACGCATCACGGCGATCGATTTCAGCGTGAATGCCCTGGCGCATGGCGTGCACAAATGCGCCGAAGCCGGACTGGACGACGTGGACTTCCACGCGATGGACCTGCATCAGGTGGCGCAATTGGGACAGACCTTCCGCGCCATCGAATGCGTAGGCCTCCTGCCGCACCTTCCCGATCCGGAAGCCGGCGTGGCGGCGCTGGCCAGTGTCATGGCGTCCGATGCGGTGATGCATGTGGCGGTGTACAGCGCTCGCGCACGCGCGCCGTTCGAAGCCCTGCGACGCCGCATCCAGGCCGAGGGCCGGACCGATGATGCCGATGGCCGACTGGCCTTTCGCCGGACGCTGATCCAGGAAGGCGGCGCGTCACTGTGCGACGTGGTCGCGCGGTCGCCGGACTTTCATGCCGCAAGCGGGCTGCGCGACCTGCTGTTCCACGTGCGTGAATGCGCGCTGCCGATGACCGAATGGGTGGCCCTGGCGCAGCGCCAGGGCCTGAAACTGCTGGCGGTCGATGCGCCTGCCGCGACCGCCGCCATGGCGCGCTGCGTGGTGGATCAGGATCCGGCCACGCTCACACCGGATCAATGGGACGAAGTGGAACAGGCCTATCCGGCGGCGTTTGCGGGGCTGTATAGGTTGTGGCTGGCGAAGGCGTGACGCCTGCGGCGTCGGGCAGAGCCGCGCCGGAGGCAGGCGCAGGAGCGGGCGCGGTACCGGCGGCCGGCGCGGCCGCGTTGGCCGCCGCACTGGCGGCAGGGGTGGCTGCCCGCGCCTTCTTGTCTTCACGGATCATCGAGTAGTACCCGTTCAGGATCTGCTGCCCCACCGCCATGCGCCGATTGCTCGGACACGGAAAGCGCACGACCACGTCGACCCGCTTGGCATCCACCGGTTCGATCAACGCCACGGGCCGGCTTTCGGGCAAGGCCACCAGATAGGCGCCTTCTATCCGCCGGAAGTGCGCATCGGCCTGCTGCACCCAGGGTTCGCACACCACCACGGCCGACTGCAGCAAGCGGTTCTCGGCAGCCACCACATCGTCAGCCGGATCGAGCGGCACACGCACCGCTTCGAGCACGAAGCTGCCCATGGTCGACGACTTGCGCACCGGGTTCAGCAGCAACAGCATGTTCGGGAACTGGTAGGTGCGGCCCGTCACATAACCTGACTGCGCCTCTTCGAGCAATGTCGTACTGAACAGGTCGATGATCAGCACCTCACCCTTCATGCCGTTGATCTCGATGATGTCGCCGACCGCATACGGCCGCTGCGTGGCGCGCATCAGGGAGCCGAGCGCGCTCATCACGAACTCCTTGCTCGCGATGGCCACCGCGGCGGCCAGCGCGGCAACCGACAGCGCGAAGTGCCGCAACTGGCCGCCCCACAAAAACAGCAGCAGGATCAATACCACCACCGCCACGCCATTGCGCACGGCGGTATAGGCCGTGCGGCGCTCGCCGGTGGACCCGGAGTCCTTGCCCCGGTAGTACTTCGCGGCGGACCGCGTCACCATCATGGCGGCGACCAGCACCACCACGGTAGCGAACAACTGGCTGAGCGTGCTCGATGCGGACACGCTGTCCCGGACATCGGTAAAAAACGAAAGAATGGCTTGCATGGAAGAGGAAGAAAACGCCGACGTATCTGCACGTAACAGGTGTATGGGTCGATGACGAGTCCGGAACAGACGCCTCGTGCATCGGGACGCACAGTGTAGTCTTCAAGGCTCATGCATTCCTCGGCGCGCCTGCGCGCCGTTCGTACAGGCGCCGCCATGCCTTATGGCGCGTGTCCACCGCCGTCGCGCGCCTGCGCGCTGCATCATCGTCACCTTGAATGCCTTCCCTGTCTGCCGGGCATCCCGCTGCCCGGCCCGACGCCATTGTCGCAGCGCGCACTGTCGCCTGCCGTCCCCCAGGAGAACCCACCGATGCCAGTCAAAAAACGTCTCGTCCCTCTGATCGCCTTGTTTGCTGCCGGCTCCGCGCTTGCGCAAGCCCCCGTCAAACAGGACAACCAATGGCGCGGCGCCATGAACGCCGGCGCCAGTGTTGCCTCGGGCAACACGGACGCGACGTCCTTCAATGTCTCGGCCAACGCCGCCAAGGCAAGCCAGGACGACAAGCTCAATTTCTACCTGACCACCCTGTACGGCACCAAGAAGAAAGACGGCAGCAGCCAGGAAACCGCGAACCTGTTTCGCGCCGGCGCCAAGTACGACCGCAACCTGAACGAAAACGTGTTTGCGTTCGGCTCGCTCGACACCGAACATGACAAGCTGCAGGAACTGGATCTGCGTGCCGTGACCGCAGGCGGTGTGGGTTATCACCTGATCAAGAACGACAACACGATATTCGACGTGTTCTCGGGTCTGACCTACAACCATGAGCGCTTCACGAACGAGACGCGCAACAGCATGGAATTTCTGATCGGCGAGGAATCGCAGCATCGGATCACTGACACGACGTCGCTCAACCAGCGTTTTGCGCTGTATCCGAACCTGACCGACAGCGGCCTGCGCGCGCAGTTCGACGCAGGCCTGGCGACCTCGATCACCAGAAAGATCGAGCTCAAGCTCACCTTGTCCAACCGTTTCCAGAGCAATCCGCGCCCTGGCATCAAGAAGACCGACACCCTGTTCCTGACCAGCATCGGCTACCGCTTCGGCGCCGACTGAGCCACTGCAGGGGCCGGCGGCGCAACTCGGGCTCTGCGCTGCCCGCCAGGTCCGCAATCACGGCTATCAATACGACGTATCGCTGGTATATTTCGCCTTTATACCGATCCGTTGCCTGCAACGCGCCGCCATGACCCGCAAGCTCGACCTGAATCTGCTGTTGGCGCTCGATGCGCTGATGACCGAACGCAATGTGACCCGGGCGGCCGCGCGCCTGCAGACCAGCCAGCCAGCGCTGTCGGCGCAGCTGGTGCGGCTGCGCGCCATGTTCGACGACCCCTTGCTGGTGGCCGGATCGCGCGGCATGACGCCGACTCCGCGCGCACTGGAAATCGCCCCGCGGCTGTCGGAGCTGATCGGTGAATTCCGGGCGATCGTCCAGCCCGATCACTTCGACCCGCTCACATCCGAAGCCACGATCCACATCGGCAGCCCCGACGCCATGCATAACGGCCTGGCCACATCCTTTGCGACGTGGGCCGAACGCGCACCCAACATCCGCCTGGCCTTCATTCCGCTGACACGACTGAACAAGCCCGACATCGACCAGCGCATGGCCACCGGCCAGCTCGACCTGCTGCTGACGGTGCTGTCGATGATGCCCGAGCGGCTGCACACCCGGCATGTATCGACCGAGTCCTTCGTGTGCGCGCTGCGCGGCGATCACCCCTTCAACAAACGGGTCATGTCGATGGAAGACCTGTGTTCGTTGACCCATGTGATCGTGTCGCCCATGGGCGGCAGCTTTGTCGGGGACATCGATGCGGCGATGGCGGAACACGGCATGGCGCGCAAGGTCGTGGCCTCGGTGCCGAGCTTCATGCTGGCCACCAACATCCTGTACGAAAGCGACTTTGCCGCGGTCTTCCCGCGCACGCTGGCATTGAGCCTGGGCAGCACGCTCAAGCTGTTCGAATTGCCCGTGCCGATCCCGACGGGCAAGATCGCGGTGGGCTGGCATGAACGCACGCATCGCAGCCCGCCGCACAAGTGGTTTCGCGAGCAGTTGATCGACGTGTTCCTGCAACGCAAACGGGCGGATGAACCCGCCAAGGTTGTCCCTGGCGCGCGCATCCGCCCGCGTTGATTGCCGTTCAGGCCGTCAGTGCACTGAACGCATTGCCGGCGCGTCATGCCATGACGACGCCGCCGGCCTGCCGCTTTACTCGGCCTTGATGGTGTTGACCAGCGTGCCGACCTTGCCCACTTCGATCTCGACCACGTCGCCTTCCTTCATCCAGACCGGCGGGTTGCGCTTGGCGCCGACGCCGCCCGGCGTGCCGGTCACGATCACGTCGCCAGCCTTCAAAGTCGTGAAGGTGGAGATGTAATTGATCTGGCGCGGGATGTCGAAAATCATCATGTCGGTCGACGACTTCTGCATGACCTGGCCGTTCAGGCGCGTTTCAAGCGACAGCGTCTCGCCGTCGGCGATCTCGTCGCGCGTGACCATCCACGGACCGAAGCCGCCGGTCTCGTTGAAGTTCTTGCCGGCCGTGAACTGGATGGTGTGACGCTGCCAGTCGCGGATCGAGCCGTCGTTGTACGGCGCATAGCCGGCAATGTGATCCCAGGCGTCCGCCTCGGCAATGCGGCGGCCGTCCTTGCCGATGATGATCGCGATCTCGCCTTCGTAATCCAGTTCATGCGATTCCGGCGGCAGCAGAATGGGCTGCTTGTGACCCGTCTGCGACTCCGCAACCCGCAGGAACATGGTGGGGTTTTCGGTCTTGTCGCGCTTGGTTTCCTTGACGTGGTCGTCGTAGTTCAGGCCCACGCACACGATCTTGCCGGGATCGGGGATCACGGGCAGATATTCAATCGCATCGAGCGAGGCAACCGGCTTGGACTGCTGCGCGCCCTGGCCCAGGCGTTGCAGCGCATCGGCTTCGATCGCCGACTTCAGCGTCGGGAATTCGGCCGAGGTCAGGTCGACCACACCATCGCCGACTACCGTGCCCCAACTGGCTTTGCCGTTGTGGACGAAGCTGAGGAATTTCATGCATGTTCTCCGGTTATGACAGCCCTGGCAGTTCCAGGACCTGTTGCTATAAAAGGTTCGTGTGCTTCGATGCGCCGCCCTGCAGTCTGCGGCGAATCGTTGCCAAATTCAACCACTGCATCGGAACGACCCGCAACGCCCGGCAGCGCGTCGATCGTGATGCCATACCGCTGATACAGCGCGCCAACGGCGGTGACCGTGGACGGATGCGACGGGCCGTCGTCATCGGCAATGAAGGCCATGACGTAGCGGTCGGGCCGCAGCACCATGGCACGGGCCTGGGCGCGGCGCAGGATGCTGGCCAGCACGCCATCGCAATCACGCGCCACGGCGTCGCCGTCACGGATGCGCAGCGGAAAGTCTTCGTCCTGGCGCACCAGGCGCACCGTGCGGCAGGGCAGCCCGCCGATCGACGGCCAGGAGACGGGCGCGGTTTCGTCGTGCCAGTTGACGCACGCAAAGCCCGCGCCCAGCCAGTCATCGAGCAGGATGCGGCGGCCGCCCGGCAATTCGACCTGCGGCTGCGCCATCAACTGGCCCGACCGGATGGGCGCATCGATCGCGACATCGGGCACGAAGAAGCCCTCAAGAAACCGCGGCTTGGGCTTGAATTTCAGTTGCAGCACGTAGTCACGCGCGGGCGGATACAGACTGATGGCTTTGAGCGCGAACTGCGCGGCCATCGCCCCCATGACCGACTTGGGCTGCATGTACTTGCCGATCAGCATCGCCATCTTGATCAGCGCCCATGCATGCGGCTTGCGCTCCGACGCGTAGGTGTCGAGCAGGCTGGCATCGGCGCCGCCCCGCACGACTGCGGCCAGCTTCCATGCCAGATTGGTCGCGTCGCGCACGCCGCTGTTCATGCCCTGGCCGGCAAAGGGCGGCGTCAGGTGGGCGGCGTCGCCGGCCAGCAGCACCCTGCCCTCGCGCCACCGCTCGGCGATCCGCGAATGGAAGGTGTAGACCACCTTGCGCGCAATGGTCAGGTTGGCGTCGCGCGGTTCGCGGTGGGCGATCCAGCTGCGCAGCCGCGCGTCATCCAGCACGTCCTCGGCGGTCTCGTCACCCTTGAGCATGAACTCGTAACGCACCGTGCCGTCGGGCCCGGGGAGCCGGATCGCAGGCCGCGCCGGATCGCAATAGGTGCGCGTGTGCCGGAAGGGATCGGGCCGGTCCAGCAGGTCGACGATCAGCCATTTCTCGGCAAAGGTATTGCCGGTCAATGCGATGCCCAGGCGTTCTCGTGTGGCGCTGCGGCCGCCATCGCAACCGATCAGCCAGTCACAGGTGATGACGGTGGGCGTGCCTTCCGCATCGACCTCCAGGCGCACGCCATCGGCCGTCTGCGAGAACGACGTGACCTCGTGCCGAAAGCGCACGTCGATGTGCCCGAACCGTTGCAACCCGTCTCGCAGTTGCGCACACAGCACGGCCTGCCGAAACGCATTGCGCTTGGTGTAGCCGTACTCGCGCGAGGTCGGCTCGACCTTGGCAAAGGGCTTGCCCGACCATGAGAAATAGTGGACGCCGTACCCCTGCACGATCTGCGTCAGCGCCTCGTCGACGAGCCCGGCCGTCTGCAGCGTGCGCAGGCTTTCGTCATCGATGGACACGGCGCGCGGCTCGTCCACGGTAGACGGATTGCGATCGAGCACCATGGCCGGCACGCCGTAGGTGCCGAGCAGATTGGCCAGCACCAGGCCGGTCGGGCCGGCGCCCAGGATCACGATCGGAATATGGCGGGGGGTGGGAGTCATCGTTGTCTGCCTTTCTTGTTGCGCGCCTTCAGGCGCTCTTCCTCGATGCGCGATTCGATGGTCGCGGCCGCGGTCACCACACGCGTCAGCACCGATTTGCGCCGCGCGTCGGTCAGGTCCTGCGCCGGGGTCACCACACTCAGACTGCCCAGTACCCGCACGCCATCCATCAACGGCGCAGCAAAGCCTGCCAGGCCGCGATCCAGTTCGCTTTCGGTGATGTAGTAGCCATCATTGCGGATGGCCTGCATGGCGTCGCGCAGACCCTGGTAGGTCGGCGGCAATCCGGCCGCCAGCATCTCGTCGGCATCCCGTTCCCACAGGGCAGCCAGCGCGCTGTCCTGCAGGTGCGCCAGAATGATCTTGGACGTGGCGCCGCGATACAGCGGCATGGCGCGCCCGCGTTCATAACTGACGGGGGTCTGCCCCGCCTGCGTCGCTTCCTGGTGGATGCACAGCACCTTGGCGCCATGCACCCGGCACAACAGCACCGTCCCGCCGGTCTCGTCGGCCAGCTTGCGCAGCAGGGTGCCTGATGCATTGAGCAGCGGGTCGGCCAGCCGGATCTGCCGGTCCAGTTCCACGATCAGGGACCCCAGCGCATACCCGCGATCGGCCACCCGTTCCAGCAGTCCCGCATGTTCCAGGTCAGCCAGGTCGCGATAGATGCTGGCGCGCGAGACGCCCAGCTCGTCCATCAGTTCGGCGGGCTTGAGCACGGGACGCGACAGGTCGAACGACGCCAGGATGCGGAGCAGGCGGCTACGTCCAGCCATGGTCAATCGCGCATGATCGCTTTGCCCCACAGGTTCAGGGTGCGCTCTTCATGCACCCAGACGCCTGCCGGCCGCTCCGATTCACATACTTCGATCTCTGCCGAAATCTCGGCCAGGTTGCCGTCGGGGTCGCGCACCATGAAGAACACGTCATTGCCCGGACCGTGCCGGCCGATGCCCCACACGATAGGCACTCGCAGCTCGGCCATCCGGTCGCCCCACACACGCATGTCGGCCCAGGTGTCGGTCTCGAAGGACTGATGGTCGAAGCCGGCGGCCGGCGCGCCGAACAGCGCCAGCGAATGGTGCAAATGTTCCGTGCGCAGAAAGCAGGCGCGCACCGCGCCGGTCGGATCGTGCACCTCGTCGGACAGGACAAAACCCAGGCTCTGGTAGAAGGCCAGCATGGCCTGCGGCTGCGTCGTGCGCAGTGCGAAATGCTGCAGGATGGCCTGGGGCATGTCATCGGCGCGCACTTCGACATCGGACGCGATATCGGGCGGCGAAAACACGATCACATTGCCATCGGGGTCCTTGATCGCCACCGCGTCGGGGGCGGGGCGCGCCAGCGCCGGCACGTCTATCTGGGCGGCGCCCGGCACACGATCACGGAAGGCGAGCCAGGCCGGCGTGTCGTTGAAGGTGTAGTGCGCATAGGCCAGCTTGTTGGCCGGGCCGCGGGTCAGCGCCACGACGCGTCCCGGTCCGGTGCAGACAATGGCGTCGCCGGCCGAGGCCTGCGTCATGCCATAGGTGCTGCAGTAGAACGCGGCCATGGCCGCCGGATCGGGTGTCGTCACATTCAGGTGATTGAGAGAAGCGCGCAGTTCCATGGTCGTTTCCGTCGATTGCTGCAATGCCCGCACTATCTGGCCGGACGCCGGGCAGCGTCAACGAAATTTCTCACTGGCTGAGACGAATCGGGAAAACCCTGGTCATGCAAACGGCTGTCATGCCGCTGCCAGACCAAAAAATCTTTGTTGTCTGAACACAGGGCAACCACATTGTTCTTTGCATCCCGCGCGACCAGAATGAGCGCCTGCTTACCGGTGATGGCCTCGCTGCCGTCATCGTCCTCATACGAATCGCTGGAGACACGCATGACTTTCCGCCCTTTCCCCTGTACGTCTGTCCGCACTGCGCCTGCCCGCTCGGCATGGCATCTTTGCGCCGTGGTCGGCGCAGCCGTGTTCGGCATGGCCACGCTTCAGGCCGCCCATGCCGATACGGGCACGTTCCCCAACAAGCCGGTGCGCATGGTCGTTGGCTTTGCTGCCGGCGGCGGCGCGGACGTGGTGGCGCGCCTGGTGGGGGCCAAGATGTCGGAAAGCATGGGCCAGCAGGTGGTGGTGGAAAACCGTCCGGGCGCGACCGGCACCATTGCGGCCGACAGCGTGGCGCGGTCGCCGGCCGATGGCTATTCGCTGTTCCTGGGTTCGCAGTCGACCATGGTGATTGCGCCCAACATCTATCCCAAGCTGCCGTTCGATCCGCTCAAGAGCTTCACGCCTGTCTCGCAACTGGTATCGATGCCCTTGCTGCTGGTCGTCAATCCGGCCAAGGTCAGCGCCAAGACGGTCGAAGAACTGACGAAGCAGATCAAGGCCAATCCGAGCTCGATGTCGTATGCGTCGTCGGGCGCGGGCGGCCCGCAGCACATTGCGGGCGAACTCTACAAACACATGCTGCGCGCGGACGTGACCCACGTACCGTACTCGGGCGAATCCGGCGCGCTTGCCGACGTGCTGGGCGGCCACATTCCGTACATGTTCGCCAACCTGCCCGTTGCCATGCCGCATATCCAGGCGGGCAAGCTGCGCGCACTGGCCATCACCAGCCTGCAGCGCAATCCCACGGCGCCCGATATCCCGACCATGGCCGAAGCCGGCATGAAGGACTTTGAAGTGCTGACCTGGTACGGCGTGTTCGCCCCGGCCAAGACGCCCGCCCCGGTCGTGCAGAAGCTTTATACCGAAATGCAGCAGGCCCTGGCCAAGCCCGACCTGAAGGCCAAGCTGGCCGATCAGGGCCTGACCACCGTGGCCAGCAATCCCGCCGACTTCAGCCGCTTCGTGCAGAACGAAGTGCCGAAGTGGTCCACGCTGATCAAGGAATTCGGCATCAAGGCCGAATGATCCCTGTATCTTGCTGACCGCGGCCCGGCCGGCGCGCGTTCCCACCATTCATCCGAGGCATTCATGATCGACATTTCCGAGAAACACGTCACCGGACCCGTGATCCGCCTGCACCATGCCGACAATGTCGTGGTGGCGCGCGTTCCGCTGGGTATCGGCGCGGCCATTCCGTCCGAAGGCATCACGGCGCGCAGCCAGGTGCCCGCCGGACACAAGATCGCGGCGCGGGCGCTGGTCGCCGGCGAGCCCATCCTGAAATACAACGTCTGTATCGGCTTTGCCGCGACCGACATCCCGGCCGGCACCTACCTGCATTCGCACAACACGGTGTTCCGCGAATTCGACCGCGACTATGCCTACAGCCGCGACTATGTCGAAACCCCGCTGCTACCGCCCGAGCAACGCGCGACCTTCCAGGGTATCGTGCGCGCCGACGGACAAGTTGCCACCCGCAACTACATCGGCATCCTGTCGACCGTGAACTGTTCGGCCACGGTGGTGCATCACATTGCCGAAGCCTTCAATGATCGCCGGCTGGCCGACTTCCCGAATGTCGACGGCGTGGTCGCGCTCAGCCACGGCCTGGGCTGTGGCATGGAAATGTCGGGTGAACCGATGGACCTGCTTCGCCGTACGATTGGCGGCTTTGCGCACCACCCGAACTTTGCCGCGGTGCTGATCGTGGGCCTGGGTTGCGAACGCAACCAGTTGAACCTGCTCATGAAAGACCAGGGCCTGAGCGACGGCGCGCGTCTGCACACTTTCGTCATGCAGGACACGGGCGGCACCCGCAAGACCATCGAAGCCGGCATTGCCGCCATCGAACAATTGCTGCCCGAAGCGAACAAGGTGCAGCGCGAAACCGTCAGCGCAAGCCACCTGAAGATCGGCCTGCAATGCGGCGGCTCGGACGGCTTTTCATCGATCACCGCCAACCCCGCGCTGGGCGCGGCCATGGATATTCTGGTGCGCCATGGCGGCACCGCCATCCTGTCCGAGACGCCCGAGATCTACGGCGTCGAGCACACCCTGACCAGCCGTGCCCGGACGCCAGAAGTCGGCCAGAAACTGGTGGAACGCATCCGCTGGTGGAAAGAGGAATACTCGCCCGGCCGCGACGTGCAGATCAACGGCGCGGTCAGCCCGGGCAACCAGATGGGCGGCCTGGCCAACATCTTTGAAAAGTCGCTGGGCTCGTCCATGAAGGGCGGCACGACCGGCCTGATGGAGGTCTACCGCTATGCCGAACGCGTGACGCAGCCGGGCTTCGTGTTCATGGACACGCCGGGCTTCGACCCGGTGTCGGCCACCGGCCAGATCGCGGGCGGCGCCAACCTGATCTGCTTCACGACCGGCCGCGGGTCGATGTTCGGCGCCAAGCCAGTGCCGTCGATCAAGCTGGCGACCAATACGCCGATGTACGAACGGCTGACCGAAGACATGGACGTGAACTGCGGCGACATCGTCGACGGCACGGCCACGCTGCAGGAAGTGGGGCAGCGCATCTTTGAACAGATCCTGCGCACGGCGTCGGGCGAGCGCAGCAAGAGCGAACTGCTCGGGCTGGGCAACCACGAATTCGTGCCATGGAACATCGGCGTGGTCAGCTGATCCGGACCGACGCACTCTCCAGCAGCCATGCACGGAACACGTCCATGGCCTGCGTGACCGGCCGGGACTTGAGGCGTGTCAGCCAATAGCCCCCGGTCGTGATTTCCTGGTCGAACGGCCGCACCAGTCGGCCCTGCTGCAGGTCCCGCGTGAACATGCGCGTGGGCAGCAGGGCGACCCCCTCGCCCTGCGCGGCCGCCTCTGCCAGGGTCAGCGACGAATCGAACACCGTGCCGCGCAAGACCGGGCACGGCACGCCTGCCTGATCGAACCACCGCGACCATTCATCCGACCGATAGGAGCGCAGCAGGACTTCGCGGGCCAGGTCTGCCGGATGGCGCACGCGTTCCGCAATCGATGGCGCGCAGGCCGGCGACAGCGGCGCATCAAAGACGTACTCGGCATCGGTCCCGTGCCACGCGCCATCACCAAAACGGATCGCATAGTCCAGCCCTTCGCCTGCCAGGTCGACACGATTGTTGTTGGTGAAGAGGCGGAAATCCACGAAAGGATGCGCCTGCTGGAAGGCCCGCAGGCGCGGCAGCAGCCAGCCGATGGCGAAGGTACCGACGGCGCCCACCGTCAGCACTTCGCGCGCGCGCTGATCGCTGCATTGCTCAAGCAGGTTGGCGATGCGTTCAAAGGCGTCGGTCAGCCCCGGCAGCATCGCAAGACCTTCGTCCGTCAACGCGAGACCCCGTGGCAAGCGGCGAAACAGCGGCGCGCCGACCCGGTCTTCCAGGTTCTTGACGTGCTGGCTAATGGCCGTCTGCGTGACGTTCAGCTCGGCGGCGGCGCGGGTAAAGCTCAGGTTGCGCGCGGACGCTTCAAAGGCGCGCAAGGCATTGAGTGGCAGATGCATGGTGGCGGATGCCCCAGTTTTTCTTGGGTGTGGGCGAGTTTATCGTTGATTGTGGCAACCGTCTGCCGGCGCTATCTTTCGGCTCCAGACACATTTTTGCCCGCATTTTGCAGGGACAACGGAGACGACACATGGACCGACGACATTTTTCCCTGACCGCCGGCGCAGCCCTTCTGGGTCTGGCGACAACGGGATGTGCCCAGAAAATGTGGGCCAAAGAAGCGACCCGACCCGATACCCCGGATCCGCGCGCGGCCGACGCGGCACGACGCTTCGCCGCCATCGAGCAGACGACCGGATGCCGCCTGGGTGTCGGCGTGATCGACACCCACACCGGCACTCGCTACGGCTACCGCGAGCACGAACGCTTTCCCATGTGCAGCACCTTCAAGACCCTGGCCTCGGGCTTCGTGCTGCATCGGGTCGACCAGGGGCAGGAACGGCTGGACCGGCGCGTGCGGTTTTCCAAGGCGGACCTGGTCGACTACTCGCCCGGCACCGAAAAGCATGCGGGGGGCGACGGGATGACCGTTGTTGACATCTGCTCAGTCATGACGACGCTCAGCGACAACACGGCAGCCAACCTGATGCTTGCCAGCTTTGGCGGGCCTGACGGGCTGACCGCCTGGCTTCGGTCCATCGGTGACGCCACGACCCGCCTGGACCGGAACGAACCGACCCTGAACAGCGCGATCCCGGGTGATCCACGGGATACGACCACCCCAGCCGCCATGGCCTCGACGCTGCGTGCGCTGGCGCTGGGATCGGTGCTGTCGCCGGCGTCGCGCGAGCAGTTCGTGGCATGGCTGGTAGCGAACCGGACGGGCGATACGCGGCTGCGCGCAGGCGTGCCGGCAGGCTGGACGGTGGGGGACAAGACGGGAACAGGCACCAACGGCACCCATAACGACATTGCAGTGATGTGGCCGGCGGGACGGGGGATGAGCGCCGGGCAGGCGAACGGCAGCAAGACCAGAGGCCCGGTGATAGTGACGACTTATTTGACCGAGGCGGCTGCGACGGCCCCGGCCAGGCGGGACGCGGCGATCGTCGAGGTCGCGCAGTGGGTGGCGGCCGCCGTGGGGTGACCAGGCGGACGACGGAAGCAGGCTGAGAAAGCGGACGGATCAGCGCCGGGTGATTAGTACCCGATGATTAGTACCCGGTGATCAGTGCCGGGTGGTCAGTGCCCGGTGGTCAGTGCCGGGTGGTCAGCGCTCGATGTGATCGGCGCCGGCTGATCAGCCGTGTTGGTCGACGCGGGCTTGGCGTGTTCTCGGGGGTCCAGAACCCGGACGCCCCGCGCAATGCCAATACCCAGGAAGCCCAGCGTGCCCAGGCACACTGCAGCCATCAGTATCCACAAGCCGTCCGACATTGTCATTTTTGTGATCCCCAGGGGATGAGCCACTTTGGACTCGTTGACCATACTCGTGGGTTATCGGCAGTAAAGACTAATACGTTAGCGTTAGTTACAAATTAATCCAGGATTACAGCATTTCGCAGGCGACGGCGCGGATCAGCACGACGTCCTGGCGGTAATCGCGTTCCAGCTGCTGACGGAAAGCGGCCCACCACTCACGGTCCAGCGTGTCCGCCATCACCTCGACGAGGATGATGCGGTCTTCGACGACCTCACCCTCGTTGGCCCACAGGCCGGCCGCGGGCGCCTGGGTGTAGGCGGTCGCGCCGCCAAAGCGCTCCGTCAGCACGTCCAGGGTGCGGTCGTGCAAGGCGCGCGGAAGTCGATCCCCGGCGTTGTCGAACAGGGGAAGGTAGGTCTGCACCAGATAGCGGGAGGGGGACGAGGACGTGGATGATGTTGGGGTCGAGGTCATGGCCGCCTCCGAACGTTGAAGGTGTCCACGATCGAGCAAACGTCATGCCGCGGCCGCAAAACCCGGTATCGTTCGGTCCTTGTCGTTCGTGCTGCGGATCGCCGATGGATACCCGATATGTGCAGAGCTTCGTGACCGTGGTCGAGTGCGGCTCGCTGGCCGAAGCCGCGCGGCGGCTCGACCTGACGCCGGCGGCGATTGCCGCCCGGGTCAAGTCCCTGGAAGAAGACCTGGGGGTCGCGCTCGTCAAACGCGCAGGGCGCAACGTCAAGGCGACCGAAGCCGGACTCAAGGTCATGGAGCGCGCGCGCCAGGTGCTGCGCGAAGTACGCGACCTGCATGCGGCCGCCACCGACGACACGCCGCTGGGTGAATTCCGGCTGGGCGCCTCCACCTCGGCCCTGATCGGCCTGCTGCCGCCCGTGCTGCGGCGCGTGTATGACACCCATCCCAAGCTTGCCATCTACGTCGAACCGGGCACCTCACGCGACCTGTATCACCGCACGACGGCCGGTGACCTGGACGCCACCCTCATCGTGGAACCGCAATTTGCGATCCCCAAGGAATATGAGTGGCGGCTGCTGGCCGAAGAACCCCTGGTGGTGCTGGCCCCTGCTCACCTGACAGATCAGGATGCACACGCCGTGATGGCGAGCGAACCCTTCATCCGGTACGACCGGTCGGTGTGGGGCGGGCGGATGGCAGATCGTTACCTGCGCCAGCACGGCATCCGGCCGCATGAACGGTTGGAGATCGATGGGCTGATGGCCATCTCGTCCATGGTCGCGCAGGGCCTGGGCGTGTCGCTGGTGCCCGACTGGGCGCCAGCCTGGCTCGACACCTTGCCCTTGGTCAAGCTGCGACTGCCGGATCCCGCGCCCGTGCGGCGCATGGGCTTGTTATGGGCCGGCCGCGCGCCCCATGCGCAGCTGGCACGGCTGTTCCATGCGTGCGCGCAGGCGGAACTGAGATTGCCGGCTTGAGGAGCTATGCAACGTCTAAGGGCCGCGCTTTACATATCAAGCCGGCCACAGCGTCGGATAACTGAGCAGCGATACACGGTCGACGACTGCATGGTGTTACGTTGATCGCAAGAAATACACTGCCTGCTTTTTATTTTCAGCAATCGCGACAACAATATCGGCATGGCCAACTTCCTTGAATATCAGCCCACTCGAGAGAATTACTGGCGATCGATCGTATTATTCGGCCGGAACGTCGCCTCCTATAAATTTGCCCTCGCACATGCTCTTTTGGAGCTTAGAGACCAGGGAAGCGACTTTGTCTCACTAGAAGATCTATCAGAGCCGTTCGCCCGTCATCTATGCGGTCATTTGAAAGCTGCTCCCAAGCAGTCGACCTCTTCCAGCAGTCGTTATTTGAGTGCGTGCGCCAAGTTCAACTCTGGCGAGCTATCTGCGGTTGAACTTCATGTAGCTACGCAGCGATTTGGATTCAACAACGTTCTTGATGCATTTCACGTCGTAAATCAGCAGCCGACAAACGTGCGCTTCTTCGTAGACGAGCGAAAGATCAACGGCGGCATACGCTTAACTGAAGAACTGCTGTCTTTAAAGGCTGGCCCCGACCGAGTTGCTTTAATCGATGAGATCGACGCTCGCTGGAGACTGGTTGAAACAGCTTGGGATCTGGGCCTATCCAAGCAGCTTATCAGGGTCGAGCACGATGACGATGCGCAATTTTTATGGGTGTTGAAAGATCGACGTCGAATCTCTGTAACCTCGTCGCGAGCCGCACTCAACGGATATCAGAAAGGTCGATGTTTTTACTGCTTTCAAGCAATTTCGATAACGAACTCCGCTGGTCCGCTCGCCGATGTTGACCATTTCATTCCCCATGTCACCGGAAGAAGCCTACCAAGACTGATAGTGGATGGCGTCTGGAATCTCGTGCTTGCCTGCCGTGATTGCAACCGTGGCTCATCAGGCAAGTTTGCGCGTTTGCCCACCACAGGGTTGCTGGAACGGCTCCATCAGCGCAACGAATTCTTGATTTCGAGTCATCATCCCTTGCGCGAGACATTGATCGCGCAGACGGGAGCAACGGACAGCGAGCGACGCTCATTCCTGCAGGCGATACACAGTGAGGCCAAGGCCAACCTGATTCACGTCTGGGAGCCGCCACAAAGAGGAGATCAGACAATTTGAATGCCAACGAGTTTTACGAAGAGAACGCAGAGCTGTTCATCTCCCAAACACGCGATGCGGACATGAGCGCAGCCTATGCGGAATTCGTTCGCCGCTTGCCCGCGGGGGGATCGATTCTTGACGCAGGCAGTGGATCAGGTCGCGACTCCGCATGGTTCAAGGCACATGGATTCAAGGTTGAGGCGTTCGATTCGTCTCCGGCCATGGTGCAGGCGACTGAGAGCTTTGCCGATGTTCCAACAAGGCTCATAAGATTCGAGGAGTTCGAATGGGAGCATCCTTTTGACGGTATTTGGGCATGCGCCTCCCTGCTTCACGTGGCTCGCAGTTCGTTTTCCGGAGTTATCAATAGATTGGCTTCCGCCTTGAACGATGAAGGTTCTATTTACTGCTCGTTCAAACTCGGTACGCAGGAGCGCGTTTTGAACGGCCGGTACTTCAACGACTTTGACGAGCGCTTATTGGTCGAGGCGCTCAGTCATACCCGCACCTATGCCGCAGCTATGTGGCGCACGAACGATGTTCGTCCTGACCGAGCAAACGAGAATTGGTTGAACGCCCTGCTCAGTAAGAGGCGAGCGCCGACCAAAAGCGCGCTGGCCGCGAATCATCTCTAAAGCCCTACCAGCCCCGCTTGCGCAATCCTTCCGCCGTAACCGCGTCCGCCGGCTTTGCCAGCAAGCCACCCCGGCCGTTGAGCAGCACCGTGTACTGCGCGTTGTCGAACATGGGCATCCAGGTGGCGCTGCCGAACTGCGCATCGACAAACGGCAGCCAGGTCGGGAATTGCTTTTTGAGCGACCACAGATCGGGCGCCGCTGCGTTGCCGAGTTCGTAGACGGTGCGTGGCGCGGTGCGTTCCTGCTCGACGGCGTCATAGCGGCCCGACAGGCGCTCCAGCCGATACAAGGACGGCACGCCGGCCAGCGCCGCCGGCAGCTGCCAGCGCAGCACCCGGGCGTCCATCATCCAGGCATCCCCGTTGACCGTGAACTCGTGCACCGCTGGCGGAGCGCCAATCACGTCATGGCTATTGAGCGTGACCGTCGCCAGGAATTGCTGCGGACCTTGCTGCTTGAGCGTGATGACCGCCACGGGTTCGTCGTCGAACAGTTGCAGGTAGCGATAGACCGTGAAGCCCAGAAAGGCAGACAGCAGGCCCGTCAGCAACACCAGCAGCCCGATGAACCGGCGCACGGGCCGCAGACGCGGGCCGGCATCGCGGCGGGGCCGGCGGCCGCCGAACAGCCACATCGACCCGATCAGGATCAGCACCAGTGCCAAGGCGGTGAATGCGACAAACGGAGAGATCTCGGGCATGGGCTCGCTTCAACTTCAGGAAAGGGATTCGGTGATCGGTTGGCGCGGTGACACTTTGGCGCCCGGCGCGCAGCGCACGGCCTTCATGGCTCGGCCGACGCCGACAACAACGACGGGGCCGCCACCGCGCGGCCGATGCGCCGCCCGGCGTCGATCACCATGTCGTTGAGCTGCGTCTTGTTGACCAGGTCATAGCGCTGCTTGCGCAGCACGGCAGCCACCGCAGCCAGGATGGCGCCTTCCGCATCGAACACCGGCGCGGCCACGGCCACCACGCCAGGATCCAATTCACCGATCGACACGGCGAACCCCTGCTTGCGGATGGCTGTCCAGCTGGCGCGGCGCTCGGCCAGGTCGTCGGGCGACGGGTCCAGATCCGCAATGCCGCGCTGGTAGATGCGCTGCTGCTGCGCCCGGGGCAACCACGCCAGCAGGCATTTGGACAGCGCACCGCGCAGCAGCGGCATGGGCCGGCCGCGGCCATAACTCAGGCTCATGCCTTCCGGTCCGGCGTGGTGGTGGGTCGTCACGAAGTGATCGCCGTAACAGGCGGCCAGCGTGGCGTCGCCGCCGGTGACCAGCACCAGTTCGGCCATGACCGGCTTGGCGGCCCCAAGCACCGGATCGGCTTCTCGCATCGAATAATCCAGTTCGATGATGCGCGGCCCCAGCCCATAAGCGCCAACGCCAATCCGCGCGATCAAGCCCGCGCGAACCAGTTCGGCAATATAGCGATAGCCAGTCGGCTGCGAGTAGCCAAGACGCGCGCAGATGGTGTCGGCGTCCAGCGTCGGCACGTTCTTTTCAAACAGGGTCAACACGGCCAGCATGCGGGTCAGACTGGACATGGCGGATCAACGGTCCAGCTTGTGTTCGACCAGCAACTGGGTGCAGTCGGCCATCAGTTGTTCGGCCAGCAGCGGGCGTTCGCCCCCTTCGAAAGCCTGACGCAGCGCTGCGCACAGGATGGCGATATGTTCCGGCGCCTGGGTCCGGATCAGCTGCTTGGTGAAGCGGCTGGAATAGCTGAGAAACCGAGCCCGCGTGATCAGGCTGACCTTGCGGTCATTCTTTTGCAGCCAGCGCGACAACACGCTCGCGTGATCGTCGTCGGGCATGTCCCGGCCGGTGCGCTGCCGATCCAGCAAGGGCGCGGCCACGAGGACGAACATCAGGAGCCGGCGGTCCTGGGGCGTAAGGGTGGTCGTAAACATGCAGCAAAGGCCTCATTCGACGCGTCGGCACGTCCGCCGCGCTGGGTGACACTGTAACCCCAGCCGAGGGCAGGGCTGGACGGGAGCGGGCGTCAACCGCGTTCATCGCGCCTGTTAAATCACCAAATGGTTAACTACCTGACGATGACCGGAGGACCATGCTGTCCATCAACCACCTGGATGATCGCCGCCCCGCAGCTGGGCCACCACAGCGGGACCCTTAAGGGTATCTCCGGATCCGGCGGCCAGAAGAACGCATTGACGCGAGGCGCTCCGCTACCGATAATTAACTTAACGGTGAATTAAAAGACAAGGCAGTGGGGCTTCCGTCCAGCGGAACGCCCCTGGCAACGCCGTAGCATCCATCCACAGGAGACAGCATGAACTTCATCCGTGCCACCGTCGGCGCGCTGGCGTGCCTGACAGCCGCTCTGCCGTTTGCCGCGAGCGCCCAAGGCGACTATCCCAACAAACCGGTCCGTGTGATCGTGCCCTTCACAGCCGGCAGCACCACCGACATCATCGCCCGCGCCATTACCGACAAGCTGGGCGCCAGCATGGGCCAGACCTTCGTGATCGACAACCGCGGCGGCGCCAGCGGCACGATCGGGCAGGCCGCAGTGGCCAGTGCCCCGGCCGACGGCTACACGATCATGATCCATTCATCGTCGCACACGGTGAACCCTTCCACGTTTGCCAAGCTGCCCTTCGACACGGTGCGCGACTTTGCCGCCGTCACGCCGATTTCGTCGTTGCCGAATGCGCTGGTGATCTCGCCTTCCAAGAACATCAAGACCCTGCAGGACCTGGTGGCCAAGGCGCGCGCCAAGCCCGGCAGCCTGAACTTTGCGTCGGCAGGACAAGGCAGCGCCACGCACCTGAACGCCGAGAAGTTCAAGATGGCGGCCAAGATCGACGCGACCAACATCCCGTTCAAGGGATCCGCCGAAGCCGTCAGCGAAGTGCTGGCCGGCCGCGTCGACTACTACTTCTCGCCGATCGCTCCGGTCATCGGCCAGATCAAGGAAGGACATCTGCTTGCCCTGGCAGTCGGGTCCCCCAAGCGTTCGGCCGCCCTGCCCGACGTGCCGACCACTGCCGAAGCCGGCGTGCCCGGATCGGAATTCAACTTCTGGATCGGCATGATGGTCCCGGCAAAGACACCGCGCGAAATCGTCAACCGCCTGAACGACGAAGTCGTCAAGGCGCTGGCCTCGCCGGAAGTGAAGGAACGGTTCGCCAAGCTCGGCGCCGATGCGTGGACCATGAAGCCCGAAGCCTTCGATGCCTACATCAAGGAAGAAATCGACGCCAACGCCAAGCTGGTGAAGGCGGCAGGCATCGCGCAGATGTAGTTGCAGGGGACCGGGCGCCATGCCACACGGCACGCCGCATCATGGAACGGGCAGATCGAATTCGACTGCCCGTTTTTTACGCCACTTCGGCCGAGGGTTCCACGCCCTGCTGCCACCCCGACGCGCTCATCACGTTGCGGCCCACGTCCAGCATGTGGGCCCGCATGGCGGCGAAGACGCCGGGCGCATCGCCCTGCTCCATCAATGCCAGCAGTTCATCGTGATGCCGACCCGTCTCGTTGGTGAAGGGCAGACTGCGATAGGTGGCGTGACGCACGCGGTGCACGTGCCACATCAGGTGTTCATGGATGTCGATCAGCGCCGGGTTGCCCGACTCGATCACGATGCGTCGGTGGAATTCGTCATTGACCTTGATGTAAGCGGCGGCGTCGCCCGCATTTACCGCGGCATCCATCTTCGCGACCAGTTTCTTGAGCTTGGCCAGGAAGATGGGCGAACGCTCCCGCGTCGCCTTTTCGGCCGCGGTCGCCTCGAGCACCGCAAGGATGTCGAAGGTGCCTGAGATATCGGCGGCTTCGGGCTTGGTCACGACCGCGCCCACATGCGGAATCAGTTCGACCAGCCCTTCCGATTCCAGCACCCGCAACGCGTCCCGCATCGGCGTGCGCGAGACGCCGAACTGTTCGCACAACACCGGCTCGATCAGACGTTCGCCCGGCTTCCACTTTCCTTCGACGACGTCCTGACGCAGGCGCGGCAGGATCTGGGACACCATGGAAGAACGCGCGACGATGCGTTCGGTGGGCTTGCTCTCGTTCTTTTTTGGCATGACTGACATCGCTTCCGGACCACGGCGCGGCTGGGTGGCGCGTGTTCTCGTGGGCTCGCAGTTTACCGCAACGACGCAAGGCAAAAGGGCGTGGCGACGGCGTTATCGGCTGCCCTGCAGGGCGCGGCAGGCGCTGTCACGCAACTGAAAAAAACCCGTTGACGACGAATCAGGATCGTATACGATATACCAAAATCGAGGCTGGAGAGAGACACTCAGGCTGCCGGCGCCGGGCCGGTCATTCGCAGTTCGGGAGTTGAAAACATGCGTGTCTCACTCAATCAAGACCTGCCGTCCGCCGGCCGGCGCCTTGCCCTTGGCGCCACTGCGCTCAGCCTGCTTGCCTGTGGCCTTGGCCTCGGTTCAGCCGGCTTCGCCCAGTCGCCCTACCCCAGCCGCCCGGTCCGCCTGGTCGCACCGTTTGCGCCAGGTGGCGCGCTGGACATGATCGCGCGCGGTGTCGCGCAGTCGTGGTCGGACCAGATGGGGCAGACCTTCCTGGTCGACAACCGCGCCGGCGCCGCCGGCATCATCGGCTCGACCTACGTGGCGCGCGCCGAACCCGACGGCTATACCCTTCTGCTGGGATCGACCACCACGCACGGCATCAACCCGTCGCTGTACAAGACGATCTCGTACGCCCCCGCCGACTTTGCGCCCGTGTCCCTGATCGCCACGATCCCGCATGTGCTGGTCGTCAACCCGTCGCTGGGCGTCAATTCCTTTCAGGAACTGCTGGCCTACATCAAGAGCCATCCGGGCGCGACCTTCGGATCGGCCGGCATCGGTTCACCGCATCATCTGGCCGGCGAAATGCTCAAGTCCATGACGGGTATCGAAGCGACGCACGTGCCCTACAAGGGTTCCGCCCCCGCGCTGGCCGACCTGCTTGGCGGCCAGATCACTTTTGTGTCAGTCGAATACACCGCCGCCGCGCAGTTCATCAATGCCGGCAAGTTGAAAGCCATTGCGATCGCGACCCACGACCGCGTCCCTGGCCTGAACGTGCCGACCTATCGCGAGCAGGGCCTGCCGGGCTTTGAGGTCACGGCCTGGTACGGCATCTATGCACCCGCCAAAACGCCGCCCGAGATCATCGAGAAGCTCGCCGCCGGCGTATCGAAAAGCGTGCAGGACCCGGCCTTTCGCGACCGGCTGATCACGCTGGGCGCGACGCCCGTGGGCAGCACGCCGACCGACATGGCCGTGTTCCAGAAAAAGGAACTGGCGCTGTGGTCCAAGGCGATCAAGGACTCGGGCACCACCGCGCAATAAGCGCTGCCCGCTACCTGCACCACACCACACCACACACCGTGCGGCCACCCAGGCCGCGCAACAGGAGCATTCATGGACACCTCGTCCCCCGTGCGGCCCCATGGCATCGAATGGCCCGCGCAAGGCGTCAGCCGCGTGCCGTTCCGCGTCTTCAGCGATGAAAGCCTGCACGCCGAAGAACAGGAAAAGCTCTTCAAGGGCGACATCTGGAGCTTTGTCGGACTCGACATCGACGTGCCCAATGTGGGCGACTACAAAACATCGACCGTGGGCGAAACGCCCGTGGTCCTGGTGCGCAGTGCCGATGACCAGTTCAGTGTGTTCGTGAACCGCTGCGCGCACCGCGGCGCGACCCTGTGCATTGAAGAACGCGGCAGCGCCAAACGCTTCACCTGCGTCTATCACAACTGGTCGTATGACCTGGAAGGCCAGCTGAAAACGGTGGCCTTCCATCGCGGCGTCGCGGGCGTCGGCGGCATGCCGGAAGACTTCGACAAGTCCAGGCACAACCTGCGCGCGCTGCGTGTCGAGGTCTTTCAAGGCCTGGTCTTCGCGACCTTCTCGGACACCGTCGAACCCCTGCGCGATTTTCTTGGCCCGCGCATGTGCGAACACATGGAACGCATCTTCCATCGCAAGATCCGCATCCTGGGCAGCTATTCGCAGGTCATGCACAACAACTGGAAGCTGTACATGGAGAACGTGAAGGACTCGTACCACGCGAGCCTGCTTCACTTGTTCTTCACGACCTTCAAGCTGAACCGCCTGTCGATGCGCGGCGGACTGGTCATGGAAGGCGATGGCGGTCATCACATCAGCTTTTCGCAGATGGCGTCGGACACCGGCGCGGGCTATGACGACAGCACCCTGCGCGCGCAAGACGACGAGTTCAAGCTGCATGACCCGAGCCTGCTGAAAAGCTGGCAGGAATTCGACGACGGCATCACCCACGCCATCCAGGGCATCTTCCCCAACCTCGTGATCCAGCAGATCCAGAACTCGCTGGCGATTCGCCTGTTGGTGCCGCAAGGGCCCGAGAAATGCGAGCTGCTGTGGATCCTGTTCGGCTATGAAAGTGATACGCCCGAACAGACCGATATCCGGATTGCGCTCGGCAATCTGGTTGGACCGGCAGGTCTGGTGTCCCTTGAAGACGGCGTGATCGGCAACTTCGTTCAGCGCGCCCTGCATGGAGAAACCGACGGCGAGACCGTGCTGGAAATGGGCGGCCGCACCGTGGAAAACCAGGAATCGCGCGTCAGCGAAGCCTCGGTACGGGGTTTCTGGCAGCGCTACCGCCGGCACATGGACCTGTGATGGAGACGCCTGTGACCACCCTGAGCCAACGCGCCGCGATTACGGCGCTGATCAACGACTACGTGTTCTGCATCGACGACGGCCGCTATGAAGACTGGCCCACTCTGTTCGTCGACGCCTGCCGCTACCGCATCGCGACCCGTGAAAGCGAAGACCGCGGCCTGCCGATCGGCATCCTGTATTGCTCTAGCAAAGGCATGCTGCTCGATCGCGTCTCTGCCCTGCGCAAAGCCAACATTTTCGAGCCGCACCGCTACCGCCATCTGCTCGGACCGACGCGGTTCCTGGGCACGGATGATGATGGCGCGCATCGCGCCGTGACCGGCTTTGCGGTGATTCGCATCATGCAGAACGGTACGACTGACCTGTTCCTGTCGGGGCAGTATGAAGATCGGATGGAAGTCGAAGGCGAGACCGCACGATTCAAGGAACGCGCGGTGGTGCTGGACTCGAAGAAGATCGATACCTTGATCGTGCTGCCGGTGTAGCCGCAGCCTGAGTCACCGACACGGCGCCGCGCACGCCGTGTCATCAAGCGTTCACGTTCGCGCGGTCCAATGTAAACGTTTTCATTGGAGCGCCACCGTGAGCATCAAACAGTTGGCCGCCCGCGCCGACGTGTCGATGGCGACCGTGTCGCGGGTATTCAATTTTCCCGACAAGGTCCGCGCCGATACGCGCCAGCATGTGCTGCGCATCGCGCAGGAACTTGGCTACCTGCCCAACGCCAGCGCGCGCAGCCTGCGCACGCAGCGCAGCAAGGTGCTGGGCATCGTGCTGCCCACCCTGCTCAACCCCGTGTTCGCCGAATGTCTGGACGGTATGGCACAGGCTGCGCGCGCGGCGGGGTATGCGATCCTGCCCATCACCACCGACTACGAGCTGGAACGCGAAGAGCAGGCGGTGCTGCAACTGATCGCAGCCGACGTCGATGGCATGGTGCTGGTGGTGTCGCAGCCCGCAACGTCGCGTGCGCTGGACCGGCTGCGCGCCGCGGCGCTTCCTTATGTGCTCGCCTATAACCGGCACGCGGCCCACCCCTGTGTGTCGGTCGACAACGAAGCGGCGGTCATCGAGATGGTCGCGCGGCTGGTGGCGATGGGTCACCGGCGGATTGCGTTCATCAGCGGCCAGCTGGCGGCGTCGGACCGCGCCATGCAACGTCAGCGCGGTTTTTGCGAGGGCATGCACGCCCACGGCCTGCACGCCGATGACTGCCTGGAAGTGCCCTTTATCGAGACGGCCATTCAGGACATCCGCGCCTTGCTGGAAACGCCCGCCCGGCCGACGGCGCTGGTGTGTTCGAACGATCTGATCGCGATCCGCAGCCTGCGCGCTGCGCACCTGGCGGGCCTGACGGTGCCTGACGACATCAGTATTGCGGGCTTCGACGGCATTGCGCTGGGCAACGACCTGACGCCTGCGCTCAGCACGATCACCCAGCCCAACCACACCATCGGCCGGGACAGCGTGCAATGGCTGGTGGGCGCACTGACCGACGGCCAGGCGCTGGCGCCGCAAGCCAGCCGCCTGCTGCCCCACGGATTCCGTACCGGCGAATCGTGCGCGCGTGCGCCCGATGCTTCCTCTTCCCCGCGGCGCAAGCGCGTCGCTTCTGTTCCTTCCTCGACCCTGGACTCTTCATGCCCACCTTTCTGACCCGTGTCGTCCATGCCACGCTGGCGGCTGTCGCCCTGACCGCCAGCGCCAGTGCCTTTGCCCAGAACGCCATCTGCTACAACTGCCCGCCCGAGTGGGCCGACTGGGGCACGCAGATCAAGGCCATCAAGGCCAAGACCGGCGTGACCGTGCCGCCCGACAACAAGAACTCGGGCCAGTCGCTGGCGCAGATGGTGGCCGAGAAGGCCAGCCCCGTGGCCGACGTGGCTTACCTGGGCGTGACCTTCGCCATCCAGGCGCAGAAGGAAGGCGTGACCGCTGCCTACAAGCCCGCGACCTGGGCCGACATTCCGGATGGCCTGAAGGATCCGCAAGGACACTGGTTCACGATCCATTCGGGCACCATGGGTTTCATGGTCAATGTCGATGCCTTGAAGGGCAAGCCGGTGCCGCAATCGTGGGCCGACCTGCTCAAGCCGGACTACAAGGGTCTGATCGGCTATCTGGATCCCGCCTCCGCCTTTGTCGGCTATGTGGGCGCAGTCGCGGCCAACCAGGCGCGCGGCGGCACGCTGGACGACTTTGCGCCGGGTATTGCCTACTTCAAGGCGCTGCAGAAGAACGAACCTATCGTGCCCAAGCAGACGGCCTATGCCCGCGTGCTGTCGGGTGAGATCGCGATCCTGCTGGATTACGACTTCAACGCCTATCGCGCCAAGTACAAGGACAAGGCCAATGTGCAGTTCGTGATCCCGGCCGAAGGCACGTTGGTGGTCCCGTATGTCATGAGCAAGGTGGCCAACGCGCCGCATGGCGACAACGCCAACAAGGTGCTGGACTTTGTGCTGTCCGACGAAGGCCAGGCACTGTGGGCCAACGCCTATCTGCGTCCGGTTCGCGCGTCGGCCATGCCCAAGGAAGTGCAGGCCCGCTTCCTTCCGGCCACCGAATATGCCCGTGCCAAGAGCGTCGACTACGGCAAGATGGCCGCCGTGCAGAAAGCGTTTTCCGACCGCTATCTGTCCGACGTTCGTTGATCACCACGCAGTTGATTGCATGATGTCTTCTTCCCGCCTGCTGGGCATTCTTGCGGCGCCTGCCGTGGCCTTCGTGGCGGCCTTCTGGCTGCTGCCGGTCGCGCGCCTGTTTACCCTGCCGGCAGCGCAGGGCGGCGCGGCGTATTTCGCCGTGCTGACCCACGGCCGCTATCTGCGCAGTCTGCTCAATACCCTGGGACTGTCGTTGACGGTCACACTCGTCACGCTGGTGCTTGGCGCACTGGTGGGCATCACCCTGGCCCGCCTGCGCTTTCGCGGCAAGGGACTGCTGCTGTCCCTGCTAACCTTGCCGCTGTCCTTTCCGGGTGTGATCGTGGGATTCTTCATCATCCTGCTGGGCGGCCGCCAGGGTCTGGTGGCGGACCTGACGGAATGGCTGGGGCTGGGCCGCAACACCTTTGCCTACGGGCTGACCGGCCTGTTTCTGGCCTACGTCTATTTTTCGCTGCCACGTGCGATTGCCACTTATACGGCGGCCGCAGGCGCCATGGACGCCCAATTGGAAGAAGCCGCCCGGTCGCTGGGGGCGTCGCGCTGGCAGGTGGCCTGCCACGTGTGGATGCCCGGACTGGCGCAGACCACGCGGGCCTGCGGCGCCATCATTTTTGCAACCGCCATGGGCGCCTTTGGCACCGCGTTCACGCTGGCCAGCAAGTTCGAAGTGCTGCCCATCACGATCTATGACGAGTTTACCAACTACGCCAACTTCGGCCTTGCCGCGAGCCTGTCGATCGCACTGGGTCTGCTGACCTGGCTCACGCTGTTCCTGACTCGCGGCGCGGCACGATCCGCCACGACGGGAGCCTGACACCATGCGGCATCCCCGACAACTTCCCCTTCTGCTCCCGGCGCTGACGGTGCTGGTCAGTGCGTTCATGCTCGCGCCGATCGCGCTGTCGGTGCTGGCGGGCCTCGTCAACAACTACAGCGTGGGCATGCGGAGCGGGTTCACGCTGCGCTGGCTGGGCGAGGTGATCGACGTGTATGGCGGCACCATCTCGGCCTCCTTGATGCTGGCTTTGGCCTGCGTCGTTGGCACCCTGCTGCTCGGCATTCCCTGCGCTTATGCACTGGCACGCAGCCGCTCGCGGTGGGCACGGCTGTTCGAAGAGCTGCTGACGCTGCCGGTGGCCGTTCCCGGGCTGGCCACCGCCCTGGCGCTGATCCTGGCCTATGGGCAGATCCGCGGCTTCCGGCAGAGCTTTGCCTTCATCCTGGTCGGCCACATCGTGTTCACCCTGCCCTTCATGGTGCACGCGGTCAGCGCCGCCTTCCGGCGGGATGCGCTGCTGGCCATGGAGGAAGCGGCGCGGTCCCTTGGCGCCTCGTTCACGCGACGCTTTCTGGGCGTACTGGTCCCTGCCGTATTGCCCTCCATCGTGACCGCCAGCCTGATGGTATTCACGCTATCGGTGGGCGAATTCAACCTGACCTGGATGCTGCACACGCCGCTGACCCGCACGCTGCCCGTGGGCCTGGCCGACAGCTATGCGTCCATGCGCATCGAGATCGGCTCGGCCTACACGCTGGTCTTCCTGCTGGTCATCCTGCCTGTCATGCTGGGCCTGCAATGGCTCGGCCACCTGATCGAGAAACACCTTGGAACTTGAACGCACCCGCGTCGACGTCATCGATTGCGCCAAGACCTATCCCGATGGCACCCGCGGCCTGCACCCGACATCGCTGTCGATCGAACCGGGCGAAGTGGTCGCACTGCTCGGGCCGTCCGGTTGCGGCAAGACCACCTTGCTGCGCCTGATCGCCGGCCTGGAAACGCCCGACGCCGGCAGCCGCATCCTGTTCGGGCGCGACGACGTGGTGGCGCTGCCGGTCGAGCGCCGGGGCATCGGCATCGTGTTCCAGCACTACGCACTGTTTCCGCACATGTCGGTCGAAGCCAACATCGCCTATGGCCTGCGGATACGCGGCGTGGCGCCCGATGTGCAGCGCCGCACCGTGGGCGAGCTGATCGACCTGGTGCGGCTGAGCGGACTCGAGAACAAGCGGCCTGCTGAACTGTCGGGCGGCCAGCGCCAGCGGGTTGCCTTGGCTCGCGCCGTGGCCGTGCGGCCCCGCGTGCTGCTGCTTGATGAACCCCTGACGGCGCTCGACGCCAAGCTCAAGGAATCGCTGCGGGACGAATTGGCCGAACTGCTGCGCCGACTGCACATCACCGCCATCCACGTCACGCACGACCAGCAGGAAGCCCTGGCCATCGCTGACCGCCTGGCCGTCATGCAGGCCGGGCGCATTGTGCAGGTCGGCGATGGCGAGACCCTGTACCGCAATCCTGCGCATCCCTTCGTCGCCAGTTTCCTGGGACGCGTCAACCGCTTGCGCACCGATGCCGGCGGTCACGGGGTGCACCTGGGCGGCCAGCCGCAGGCGTACCCTGTCGGCATGACGTCCGCACCGCCACCCGCCGAGCTGCTCGTCCGCCCCGAAGACATCGATGTCGGTGCGGTGCAGGCCGCATGGGGCGTGGCCACGGTGCTGCGCCGACGCTTTCTTGGCGAGCGGGTGCATCTGACGCTGAAGCTGGCCGACCAGCCCGACCTGCATGCCGACGTGGACCGCGATCACCCGGCCCAGGTCGGCGACCGGGTGGGCGTGCGCATCCGCGACGGCCGGCTCATGCCCTGCCTTGATGCCCTGGCCTGACACTCTGCCATCACACTCCGCCTTGACACCGTTACGCTGCTGACCACCACGACCATGCCCACGACTTTTCTCGTCCAGCTGTCCGACACCCATATTCGTGAACCGGGGCAGCTTGCCTATGGCCGGCTCGATACGGCGCCGTATCTTGCGCAGGCAGTGACGGCCATCGGCCGGCTGCCCCAGCAGCCCCATGCCGTCGTGCTGACGGGCGACCTGACCGACTTCGGCCGGCCTGCCGAATACGCGCACCTGCGTGCCTTGCTGGCCCCGCTGGCCGTGCCCTTCTATCTCATGCCCGGCAACCATGATGACCGCCAGACCCTGCGCGCGAGCTTTCCCGAGCACACCTACCTGGGCACCGAGGGCTTCGTGCAATACAGCGTGCGCATCGGCGATCTGCAGTTGATCGCGCTCGATACCGTGGTGCCGCAGGCCAGCGAAGGGTCCTTGTGCGCCGATCGTCTGGCATGGCTGGCCGACGAGCTGGACCAGCATCGTGACCGGCCCGTGATCGTGGCCATGCATCACCCGCCCTTTGCGACGCTGATCGGGCATATGGATGCCATCGGTCTGCAGGCAGGCTCGGCGGAGCTTGAAGCGCTGCTGAACCGTCATCCCAATGTCGAGCGCGTCATTTGCGGCCACCTGCACCGCGCGATCCAGGTGCGCTTCGGCGCGGGCATGGCAGTGACCGTCCCGTCGTGCGCCCATCAGGTGCGCCTGGACCTGGCACCCGACGCCGCGTCGTCATGGAACCTGGAACCGCCGGGTTTCGGTATCCACGCCCTGCCAGCCCGGGACGGCGCGCCCGGCGGCCTGGGCCGCATCGTCAGTCACACGGCATATACCGGCACCTTTGATGGCCCCTACCCCTTCCACGACCCCACCGGCGCCCTGATCGACTGAGCCATGCGTATTGCCTTCCTTGACCTCGACCACACCTTGTTGGTGGACGACAGCAACCAGCTGTGGATGGCGTTTCTGCTGCGCCAGAACGCCGTCAGCCCCGCCGCCATGATCCAGCACGAAGGGTTCATGGAAGACTATCGGCGCGGCACGCTCGACTACCCGGCCCTGCGGCGATTCCGGGTGGAACTCGATGCCTCCCTGCCTGCCGATGCCGAGCTTGGCTGGCGGCGTGCCTTCGAACAGGATCTGCTGATCCCGGCCATCGCGCCCGCCGCGATACCGACGATCACTGATCTGAAAAAGCAGGGGCTGATGACCGTGATCGTCAGCGCCACCGGCAGCGCGCTGGTGGCCCCGGTCGCCGCGCACCTGGGTGTCGATCACGCCATCACCGACTGCTTTGGGCAAGACAAGGTCCGACAGGTGGATGCGTGGCTGCACACCCTGGGCACGTCATTGACCCGGCTGGACGACAGCCGCTTCTATAGCGATTCGTTCAACGATCTGCCCTTGCTGCAGGCGGTCAAGCGGCCAATCGCCGTCGACCCCGATGCGCGGCTGATGACCTGGGCAATCCGGCATGACTGGGGGGTGATGTCTTTCCGGACATGACAGCTTCCTGTCAGGAAACCCTACCGAGCGCTCGGGCATTAAGGAGAACGATTCGTATTTCCCCTAGAATCGGCCTCGCGTTTCTCCTTGTCCCTGCCTTACAGGATCTGCCTCATGACCCTTACCGTTACTGCCCGCGCGCGTCTGCTGCGGTCGGCCGTGCTGGCCATCGCCACGTCGGCTACTGCTGTTGCATTGCCTGCGTTTGCTGCCGAAGAAGTCAGCCTCTACACGACCCGCGAGCCCGCGCTGATCCAGCCGCTGCTCGATGCGTTCAGCAAAGAGAGCGGCATCAAGGTCAACACGGTATTCGTGAAGGACGGGCTGCTGGAGCGGGTGAAGGCAGAGGGTGCGCGGTCGCCTGCCGACGTGCTGATGACGGTGGACATCGGCAACCTGGTCGACCTGGTCGAAGGTGGCGTGACGCAACGCGTGAAGTCGCCGACGCTGGATAAAGCCGTGCCGGAGAACCTGCGGGATCCGGCAGGCCAGTGGTATGCCCTGTCCCTGCGCGACCGGGTTCTGTATGTGGAAAAGGATCTGCCGGTGCAGGCCTTTACCTATGAGGCGCTGGCCGATCCGAAGTGGAAGGGCAAGGTCTGCATCCGCGCGGGCCAGCACCCCTACAACACGGCGCTGGTCGCCGCGAAGATCGCGCACGATGGCGTGGCCGACACCGAAACGTGGCTGCGCGGCGTCAAGGCCAACCTGGCGCGCAAGGCAACCGGCGGCGATCGCGATGTCGCGCGCGACATCCTGGGCGGCATCTGCGACATTGGCCTGGCCAATGCCTATTACGTCGGTCACATGAAGAACTCCGCGCCGGGCACCGACGGCCGCAAATGGGGCGACGCCATCAAGGTGGTGCGCCCGACCTTCGCCAAGGGCGGCGGCACGCACGTGAACGTGTCGGGGGCCGCCGTCGCCAGGCATGCGCCGCACGCGGCCAATGCAGTCAAGCTGATGGAGTATCTGGTGTCCGACGCCGGCCAGGCAATGGTTGCGCGCGTCAACTATGAATACCCGGTGCGCGCCGGCATCGCGCTCGACCCGGTCATGGCGTCGCTCGGCCCGCTCAAGGTCGACCCCCTGTCGGTGGCCGAAATCGCGCGTCACCGCAAGCAGGCCAGCGAACTGATCGACAGGGTCGGGTTCGACAACTGATCTTGGCCTGGTCTCAACGAAGGCTGCTCCGCCCCGAACGGGGCCGTGCCGCCGCGATCGCCACGGCGGTCATTGCCCTGATCGTGCTGTCGCCCATCGCGACGCTGGCCTGGTTCGCGCTGGATAACGACTTCGGGCACTGGTCGCACCTTGCCAGCTATGTGCTGCCCCAGGCCCTGGCCAACACCCTGTTGCTGCTGGCCGGCGTCGGGGTGCTGGTGATCTTGCTGGGTACGGGCAGCGCCTGGCTGGTCACTGCCTATACCTTTCCGGGCCGCCAGGCGCTGACCTGGGCGCTGCTGCTGCCGCTGGCGGTGCCCACTTATATTGTCGCGTTTGCCTATCTGGATCTGCTGCATCCAATCGGTCCGATCCAGACGGCGCTGCGGGCCGTGCTGGGCTTTGACAGCCCACGGCAGTTTCGTCTGCCCGACCTGCGATCATTACCCGGCGCCATCTTCGTGCTGGGCTTTGTGCTCTATCCCTACGTGTACCTGAGCACGCGCGTCATGTTCATGAGCCAGGCCGCCAGCCTGATGGAAGCCGCCCGCACGCTGGGCGCAACGCGGGCAGAAGCCTTTCGCCGTGTCGCCTTGCCCATGGCGCGGCCGGCCATCGCGGTGGGCCTGAGCCTGACACTGCTTGAGACCCTCAACGATATTGGCGCATCCGAATTCCTGGGCGTGCCGACGCTGACCGTGGCCGTCTACACCACCTGGATCACCCGGTCGGATCTGGCCGGCGCTGCGCAACTGGCCTTGACGACCCTGGCGATCATCGTGGCGCTGATCCTGCTCGAACGCCACGCGCGACGCCGCCAGCGCTATGCCAATACCCAGCGGATGCGGCCCATGCCGCCGCGTCCGCTGCGCGGCGCGCGGGCAGCCCTTGCCTTGGCCCTGGGCCTGATCCCGGTCGCCATCGGCTTCGTGGCGCCGGTGTCCTACCTGGTGGCCGAGACCTGGACGCGGCTGCACGAAGTCGGCGGCGTGTCCGACGCGTTGCTGGGCGGCCTGCGCAACACCCTGACGGTGGCGCTGGCTGCCACGGTGCTGACAGTGGCCTGCGGCCTGGTCGTCGGGTGGGCCAGCCGCACCCTGCGTGAAGGCGGCGGCTTCGATCCGATCCGCGCCTGTGCCCGCGTCGCCAGCCTGGGCTATGCGGTGCCGGGCACCGTGCTGGCGATCGGCCTGATGACGCCCTTCATTGCCATCGACCGCCTGCTGGGGGCCACCTTCGGCACCACCGGGCTGGTCATGATGGGATCGGTCACGGCGCTGGTGATTACCTGCACCATCCGCTTCCTGGCGATCTCGGCCGGCAGTGTCGATGCGGCGCTGACCCGCATCCCTCCCTCGCTGGAACAGGCGTCGCGCCTGCTGGGCGAGACGGCGGGCGGCACGCTGCGCCGTGTCCACCTGCCTTTGCTGCGGCCCGCACTGGCCGCCGCGGCCCTGCTGGTATTTGTCGATACCATGAAGGAACTGCCCGCCACCCTGCTGCTGCGTCCGCTCAATTTCGATACGCTGGCCACCTGGCTCTATGCCGAAGCCGCCCGTGGCACCTATGAAGAAGGCGCCGTTGCCGCGCTGTTGATCGTGCTGGCGGGTCTGCTGCCCGTCATGTTGCTGGCGCGCACCCAATTGAAGATAGGCCGCTGACCATGTCACTTGCTCCCGTACACCCCGCGCCGCCCGCTGCGCCTGCGCTGAGGCTGGAAAACCTGTTCCTGGCCTACGACACGCCGCACGGCCAGCGCAGTGTCGTGTCGGACTTTTCGCTGGACCTGGACACGGGCGCGATCGGCTGCCTGCTGGGCGCGTCGGGCTGTGGCAAGTCCACCGTGCTGCGCGCCATTGCCGGCTTCGAGCCGGTGCGCGGTGGCCGCATCCTGCTCGATGGCGAGGTGCTGTCCTCGACCACCGAACACCGCGCGCCCGAAACCCGGCGCGTGGGCATGATGTTCCAGGACTACGCCCTGTTCCCCCACCTGACGGTCGCGCAAAACGTCGGCTTCGGCTTGCGGCGCCGGCCCGCACGCGAACGCGCGATGCAAGTGGCCGCCATGCTCGAAATGGTGGGGCTGCCCACCACGGCCGACAGCTTTCCGCACGAGCTGTCGGGCGGACAGCAGCAGCGGGTGGCCCTGGCCCGGTCGCTGGCCGCGTCCCCCGATCTGCTGCTGCTGGACGAGCCATTTTCCAACCTGGATGTGGATACCCGGGAGCACCTGGCGTTCGAAGTGCGGGACATCCTGAAATCGTCTGGCCACACGGCCATCCTGGTCACCCACAACCAGGCGGAAGCGTTTGCGCTGGCCGACCGGATCGGCGTGATGGAAGGCGGGCAATTGCGGCAATGGGATTCGCCGTATAACCTGCACCATCGGCCGGCCGACACCTTTGTCGCCGACTTCATCCGCCGCGAATCGCTGGTCCGCCAGCGCGACGCCGCCCTCGCCCGACAGGGATAAAGTTCCACCATGCGCCTGCTGCTGATCGAAGACGAACCGAAACTGGCGGCGTCCTTGTGCCAGGGGTTGAGCGAAGCGGGCTACCTGGTCGATATCGCGCACGACGGCCTGCATGGCCGCTATCTGGCCATTGAAGGGCAATACGACCTGATCGTGCTGGACGTCATGTTGCCTGGCCTGGACGGCTTTGACGTGCTGGCGGACCTGCGCAAGAAAAAGACGACGCCGGTGCTGATGCTGACGGCGCGCGACCAGGTCGAAGACCGGGTGCGCGGCCTGCACGGCGGCGCCGACGACTACCTGGTCAAGCCCTTTGCGTTCTCGGAATTGCTGGCGCGGGCGCATGCGCTGATGCGGCGGGGGGCCGGCGGCAGCCTGGCCGAACCCGCCCGCGACCGGCTGGCCGATGTGGAACTGGACCCGCGCCGCCGCAAGGCCTTTCGCGCCGGCCGCCAGATCGACCTGACCGCGCAGGAATTCATGCTGCTGGCGTATTTTCTGAAGCGCCAGGGCGAAGTGCTGTCACGCCGCGAACTGGCCGAGCAGCTCTGGGACATGAACTTCGACAGCGACAACAACGTGATCGACGTGGCGGTCCGCCGCCTGCGTCTCAAGCTGGACGAGCCCTTCGACGACAAGCTGCTGCACACCGTGCGCGGCATGGGCTACGTGCTCGAGCGACGCGCGCCGTGAGGCGCTCGCTGGCTGGCCGGCTGGCGGCTGCGCTGGCCCTGGTGTCGCTGCCGATTTTTGCCACCATCGGCGTGTCGCTGCACAGCGGCTTCGAAACGCGCCTGATCGCCGCCGACCACGACCAGTTGCAGACCAAGTCGCGGCTGGTGCTGCAATTGATGGACGAAGCGCACGCCGACAACACACCGGAATCGTCCTACCGGCGCGTCAACGACATGATGCGCGGCCAGGAAGACATGGAAGTCACCTGGCTGCCCGGACCGGCCGATGCTGCCGCCGTGCCGCCTGGACAGCCCTATCGCCGGACAGGCGAAGACGGAGTGGTGCGCGACGCGGTCGACATCGCCCTCACCCATGGCCCGATCGCCCGCGCCCGGCTCGAGGTCGACACCCGTTACCGTGAAGCCCGGCTGCAACGGTATGCCACGGTGCTGCTGGGGGCCGGCCTGGCGGGCGTCCTGCTGACGTCGCTGCTGGGGGCCCTGGTCGCGCACTGGGTCGCCGGCAATCTGCGCCGCCTGTCGGCCGAAGCCCGCGCCATCTCGATCGGCGGCCGGCTGGATACGCGGCACGTGGATGACGAACTGGGCGATCTGGTGGCCGCGTTCAACGACGCGCTGGGCAAGCTCGAGGCCTCCTACCGGCAGATGGAAGGCTTCGGGGCCGACGTCGCGCATGAACTGCGCTCGCCCCTGGCCAGCGCCATCAATGGCGCGCAGGTCACCCTGTCCGCGCCCCGCTCGGCCGACGCCCTGCGCGACGCCCTGGCGTCCAACCTTGAAGAAATGGAGCGCGTCGCCGGCATCGTCAACGACATGCTGTTCCTGGCGCGGGCCGACCAGGGCGAGCGCGCCCGGTCGCTGGAACGGGTCGACCTGGGTCTGCTGGTCGATGGTGTCCTGGCCTATTGCGGTCCGATTCTGGACGACGCGGGCGCGACCGCCAGCCGCGTCGGCCAGGCCACCGCCGTCTGCAATCCGGCCCTGATCCGCCGCGCCATGGCGAACCTGGTGACCAACGCGGTGCGCCATGCCGACGGCGCCCGCCAGATCACGGCCCGCATCGAAGCGTTACCCGGCGCGGTGCGCATTGCTGTTTTCAACACGGGCAAGCCCGTCCCGCACGGGGTGGCCCTGCGCATGTTCGACCGGTTCTACCGCGCCGATGCGGCCCGCTCGGCCCATGGCGACGCGGCCCGGCATGGCCTCGGACTGGCGATCGTGCGCGCCGTGGCCCGCATGCATGGCGGCCACGTGTGGGCCGAAGGCAAGGTGCGCGATGCCGACGGCCAGGGCGTCGAAGGGACCCTGGTGGGCATCGAACTGCCCGGCGCGCTGGCATCCAGCCAGCAACGGCTGCGGGCCGGATGACGGGCGCACGCAACGCTGCGCAGCGCGTCAACACCGGGTTTTCGGCGATACTAGCGGGTTGACACGCCGCGCGACCCCGCGCGCGCACGGTCTTGCCGCCAGGATTCGCCATGGATTACCGCTTTTCTGACCACTTCGAGGACGAGCCGCTCGACGACGCAACGCGCGACTACCTGTTCCAGGACTTCGACGCCGACGATCCCGAAGAAATCAAGGCGCGCGCCTTTTTCAAGGAACGCGGCGCCAAGTTCGACTTCACGGTGGTCGGGGTCGATGTGTATGACGGCGTCAACGAAGACGCACTCATCATCGAGAAATTCGAAAAGACGCTCAAGCTCGGCGCCCACGATCCCGAGTTCGAACGCCTGTACCGGCACCGGGTGTATGTGACCATCATCCGGCAGTCCGGCAAGATCATCGGCTTTGACGAAAGCGCGATTCCCGAAGACTGATCGGGACACGATGGCGCGACACCGCGCCCTCGTTTCAGAGAGTTGAAATGACCTACGCAGTAAAAGAAATCTTCTATACCTTGCAGGGCGAGGGAGCCAATGCCGGCCGCGCGGCCGTGTTCTGCCGCTTTGCCGGCTGCAACCTGTGGTCGGGCCGCGAGGCCGACCGCAGCACCGCTGTCTGCACCTTCTGTGACACCGATTTTGTCGGTACCGACGGCACGCTGGGCGGCAAGTACCCGCAGGCGGACGCCCTGGCCGACGTGATCGCGAGCCAGTGGCCCGATGAGCCCGGCGGAACCCGGCTGGTGGTGCTGACCGGCGGCGAACCCCTGCTGCAGGTGGATTCCGCCCTGATCGACGCGCTGCATGCGCGCGGCTTCGAAATCGCGGTCGAGACCAATGGCACGATCGCGGCGCCCGACGGCATCGACTGGATCTGCGTCAGCCCGAAAAGCAGCGCCCCGCTGAACCAGACCCGCGGCACCGAACTGAAAGTCGTGGTGCCGCAGGCGGAAGTCGACCTGCTGGCGCTCGAAGCCCTGCCCTTCGAGCATTATTTTGTCCAGGCCATGGACGGCCCGGACCAGGCCAGGAACGTGCAATGGGCCATCGCCTGGTGCATGCAGCATCCGATGTGGCGCCTGAGCGTGCAATCCCACAAAGTGATCGGTATACGATGAAGTACGAGTTGACCCAGGAGTTCTATTTCGAAGCGGCGCATACCCTGCATCGCGAGATCGAAACCGACTCCAGCCTGCGCATCCACGGGCACACCTATCACGCGGACGTCACGGTCGGGGGCATGCCCGACCCGGTGTCCGGCATGCTGATCGACCTTGGCCACTTCCGCGCGGCGCTTGCGGGTGTGCGCGAGCAGCTCGACCACCGTCTGCTCGACGAAGTGCCTGGCCTGACGATGCCTACGCTGGAAGGCCTGTGCGCCTTCATCGCATCGGCCCTGCAGCCGGCGCTGCCCGGCCTGGTGCGCGTGACTGTCGCCCGGCGCGCGTCGGGCGACCGTTGCACCTTGCATCTGTAGCCACGGGACGCCTCAGGCGCGCCGCATCCCTTCAGCCGCGCCGCAGCGTCCGCTGGAACGATGCAGGCGCTTGCTACTTTCTCGACGCCAAAAATGAGCATGCGGTAAATTGCCGTAGCGCGCGCCGTCGGCCACGCCTCGCGCCGGGCAGCCAGAGCGGGTCCAATATGTTCAAGGGTTGCTCATGGATGTAACGCAACGGAATTGGGTTCGCGTGTCCGGGGAAGGTCCCACCACCGTCCTGTTCGCGCACGGCTTCGGCTGCGACCAGAACATGTGGCGGTTCCTGGCGCCGGACTACGCCAAGCGGTATCGCGTCGTGCTGTTCGACCTGGTGGGCAGTGGCGGCTCGGACCTGTCGGCCTACGATCCCGCCAAATACGACTCCCTGCAGGGCTACGCCAGCGACGTCGTCGAGATCATCGACCAGTTCGCGACCGGACCGGTGATTTTTGTCGGGCATTCGGTCAGCGCCATGATCGGGGTGCTGGCGGACCTGGCCAAGCCTGGCCGCATCGCCGCGCACATCATGATCGGGCCGTCACCCTGCTACATCAACGAGGGCAGTTATGTGGGCGGTTTCACACGCGCCGACATCGACTCCCTGCTGGACACGCTGGAAAGCAACTACCTGGGCTGGGCCAGCACCATGGCGCCCGCGATCATGGGTGCCCCGGGCGAACCGGAACTGTCCGACGAGCTGACCAACAGTTTCTGCCGCACCGATCCCAAGATCGCCAAGCAATTTGCCCGCGTCACCTTCCTGTCGGATAACCGGGCGGAAGTGCGCGAACTGACCACGCCCAGCCTGATCATTCAGTGCAGCGACGATCTGATTGCGCCGCAGTCGGTTGGCCAGTACCTGCACGACGTCCTGCCGGCCAGCACGCTTCGCGTCATCGACAACGTCGGTCACTGCCCGCATTTAAGTGCGCCGTCCGCCTGCATCGACGCCATGGACGACTTTCTGGCGGCGCAGCAAAGGTAGCCCATGACGGCAGGCAACACGCACGATGTCGCGCGGCTGTTCGAGGAAGCGCCCTGCGGCCTGCTGGTGACGCGCGAAGACGGCACGATTGTGCGCGCCAATGCCACTTTCTGCCGGTGGGCCGGCGTGACCGAGTCCGACCTGGTCGGCCAAAGGCGCCTGCAGGACATGTTCACGATGGGTGCGCGCATCTTCCATCAAACGCACTGGGCGCCGCTGTTGCGGATGCAGGGTTCGGTGGCCGAGATCAAGGTCGACATCGTCCATGCCGACGGCACCCGGATTCCGCTCTTGATGAACGCCGTGCGCCGCACCCACGACAGCGGCGTGCAGCATGAAGTGGCGGTGTTCATTGCCAAGGACCGGGCCAAATACGAAAGCGAGTTGCTTCGGGCGCGGCAGCAGGCCGAAGATAGCCTGGCCAGCGAACGGGCGGCGCAGGCCAGCCTGGCGCTTGCGCAGGCCCACCTTCGCAAGGCCGCCGAAGACCGCGCGCACTTTGCGGAACAGATGGTCGGCATCGTCAGCCACGATCTGCGCAATCCCTTGTCGACCATCATGGTGGCGACCGAAGCGCTGCTGCTGGGTCAACATGACGCCAGGCAGCTGAAGCTGCTGCAGTTCATCATGCGGGCATCGGAGCGATCGACCCGTCTCATTGCCGATCTGCTGGATTTCACGCTGGCGCGGGTCGGCCAGGGGGTCCATGTCGCGCCGCAGCCCATCGACCTGCACGACGTCATGTCGCATGCGGTGTCCGAACTGGAGCTTGCGTTCCCGGGCAGGCGCCTGACCTACCGCCATGAAGGTGATGGTGCGTGCATTGCCGATCCGGATCGCATGACGCAACTGTTGGGCAACCTGGTCGCGAATGCGATGGCCTATGGCTCGGCCGATACCCCAGTCGAAGTCATGACCAGCGGCGATGCGCAGGCGTTCCGTCTGGCAGTGCGCAATCGGGGCACGCCTATTGCCGACTCCGTGCTGGCCACGATGTTCGAGCCGATGACGCGGGGCTATGACTTACCGGAGAGCGCCCGCAGCGTGGGCCTGGGTCTGTTCATTGTTCGTGGGATTGCTGCGGCGCACGGTGGACAGGTCGACGTGACCTCCAGCGCGGCGGGTGTCACGACGTTCACTGCCACGTTTCCGCGAACCGGCGTCTAGGCGCCAGGCAGGCAGACGGACCGGTTCAGCGATTTCGAACGGGGGTATCGCTGGAAGGTGCGGGTTCCGTGCCTTTGTCCACCGTGGTGGCCGGGGCGGCCGGCTGAGCCGAAGGTGGCGCGGCAGCCGGGGGTGCCGCAGCAAGCGCCGCGGCGGATGTCGTTGCGGCCAGCGTGGTCGCTTCGGTCTGCGCAAGCAGCGCCCGCACCGCGTCGTCGTCACTGTCGTTGACGGTCAGTTCCAGGTAAATCGCCATGGCCGTCAGCGGCGTGGGCGATTCGACGTGGAGAGCAGCCAGGGCAGCAGCTCTTTCGAAACGGGGACAGGTCATTGGCAAATCCGTGAGGGTGGACAGGCAGCAAGCGGGCTGGCAGTGTGCGCCAACTTCCAGCGTGTGCCCATACGGGGTTACCGATGCAGGTTAACCGAGGTCCGGTGCCAGAATGGGCCCGCGGATCGCGACCTACAGATTTGGTAACCCTTCGGTTTACGAAACGTCGCTTTTCGGGATCATCCGGCTGTTCTAGGATCCTCGCCTTGTCCGTGCGCGCGTGCGCCGCGCGCCAACACTGCCTGACAGGATCCATGACGACTTCCCCCTCTTCCCAGCGCGGGCCCCTGACGGGCATCCGCGTGCTCGACCTGAGCGCCTACATTGCCGGCCCCTACGGCTGCACCCTGCTTGCCGATCAGGGCGCCGAAGTCATCAAGATCGAACCGCCCGTGGGCGACAACCTGCGCAAATACCCGTCCACCCTCGAGGCCGAAAGCCGGGCGTTCCTGGGCGTGAACCGGAGCAAGCTGGGCATTGCGCTCGACCTCAAGCAGCCGGCCGCGCTGGACGTGCTGCGCGACCTGGTTCGCGATGCCGATGTGCTGGTGCACAATTTCCGGCCCAACGTCCCGCCGCGCCTGGGCATCGACTACGACACGCTGCGCGCGATCAATCCGCGGCTGATCTACTGTGCGGTGACGGGGTATGGCGAAAGCGGGCCCCTCAAGGACAAGGCCGGGTACGACCAGGTGCTGCAGACCATGACGGGCATGTGCGTGCTGCAGGGAAAGCAGGACGGCCCGCCGGAGATCCTGTACGGGTCCATCGTCGATTACTACGCGGCCTCCTTGCTGGCAGGCGCGGTGGCGTCGGCCCTGTTCGAGCGCGAACGCAGCGGCGAAGGCCAGTATGTGGGCGTGTCGCTGCTGCGCAGCGCGCTGGCGCTGCAGTCCGCGCGCATGGTGTGGGCCGATGGCGAACCGAAGGACGTGGGCCGCGACATGCGGTCGGGCGGCATCACCGGCATTCATCCGACCCGTGACGGGTACATCTACATTTCCGCCAACACGCCGCATTTCTGGAAAGCCCTGTGCATGAAGACGGCGCTGGACGACCTGCTGGCCGGCGACCGCTACGACACCGTGCGCAAACGCGCCCAGCATCACACCGAAATCGTGCCCAAGCTGCACGCCGCGCTGCAAGCCAGATCGGCCCTGGAGTGGGAAGCCCTGTTCGGTGAAGAAGTGCCCTGCTCGGCCGCCCGGTCGGTCGAGGACATGTTCGACTTTCCCCAGGTGCAGGCCGAAGACATGGTGGCGGTGTTCGAGCATCCGTCGCTGGGTACCTATCGCGGCTTCAAGCGCGCGATGGTGCACGGACGCACGCCCGGGCCCGAGCCGTTCGCGGCGCCGACGCTGGGCCAGCATTCCGACGCCGTGCTGAAGCTGGCCGGCCGCGGCGACGATGAGATTGCCGCACTGCGCGCCAGCGCCGCGGTGCTGTGACGGCGGTGGATGGCAAGTTGTCGGATGCAACGATAACGGATCTGACGATGACGGCGGCAACGATGACAGCGGCAACATTGACGGCGCCAACCGTTGCGGATGTCCACGATCGTGCGGCTGCCGAGGCGATCGATCCGGCGCTGGCGTGCGATGCGCACATGCACATCTACGACCCGGCGTTTCTTCCGCAAGGCGCGCCGGCCTTGCCCGTGGTGGGCACGGTCGACGACTACTGCCGCATCCAGCCCGTGATCGGCACGCGCCGCACGGTGGTCGTCACGCCGCGCAACTTCGGCACCGACAACCGCGTCACGCTGGCCGCCATCCAGGCCCTGGGCAGCGACCACACCCGCGGCGTGGCGGTGGTGCGCAACGATGTCACCGATGCGCAATTGCAGGCGCTGCACGACGGGGGGATTCGCGGCATCCGTTTCACCCTCTACACGCCGGAGCACGCGGTGGTCGGCTTCGACATGGTCGAGCCGCTGTCGCAGCGCGTACACGACCTCGGCTGGCATGTGCAACTGCATTGGACGGCCGAGCAAATCGTCGAACACCAGGCCCTGCTGCGGCGTCTGCCATCCGCCATCGTCTTCGACCATCTGGGACGCCTGCCGGTCGATGACGGCGTGAACCACCCGGCGTTTGGCATCATTCGCCGTCAACTCGATAGCGGCAAGGCGTGGCTGAAGCTGTCGGGCCCGTACCTGGATTCCCGGGTGGGCAAAGCGGGTGGCTATGACGATACCGACGCGGTGGCTCGGGCCTGGCTCGATGCCGCGCCGGACCGCCTCGTGTGGGGCAGCGACTGGCCACACGTGACCGAACCGGTCAAGCCGGACGACGCGTCCCTGGCTGCCCTGCTCGCGCGCTGGGTGCCGGATAGGGCGCAGCGCCGGCGCATTCTGATCGACAACCCGGCGGCGCTGTACGGGTTCCGCCAAGGGTAAACGTCAGATATATCGGACAGGGCGCACACGATATGATTTCCATATGGAATTTCGTCACCTGCGCTACTTTCTTGCGGTGGCCGACGCGGGACACATTACCCGCGCGGCCGAGCAGCTCGGCATCCAGCAACCGCCGCTCAGCCAGCAGATCAAGGCCCTCGAACAACAGCTGGGCCTGGCCCTCTTTCACCGGCATCCCAAAGGCGTCAGCCTGACCGATGGCGGCCGCCTGTTCGAAGCCGAAGCGCGCCGCATCGTCAACGATACCGAGGCCATGCAGGCCCGCATGGCGCTGGTCGCGCGCGGCGAAACCGGCCGGCTCGACGTGGGCATCACGAGTTCGGCCGGCGCCCACGCGTTCACGCCGCGCGTGCTGCGCGCCTGCCGCCTCAGCGTGGCGTCGGTCGCGCTGGCCATTACCGAACGCAACGCGGCCGAGATCACCGAAGCCGTGGCCGATGCCCGCCTGCATTGCGGGCTGTTGCGCGTGCCAGTCGCAACCCCCGCCGGGCTGTCGTTCGAGACCTTGCTGCGCGAGCCCGTCATGGTGGCGCTGCCGTCCGATCACCCGCTGGCGCAGCGCACGGGCCGCGGCGCCGCGCAGCCCCTGTCCATCCACGACCTGCGAGATGAATCGCTGATCCTGGTGCGCAAGCCCGGGGCGCCGGGCCTGTACCAGAACCTGCTGGCGCTGTTCAACGAACAAGGACTGCAACCGCGCATCTATGCCGAGGTCGAGCGCATGACCACCAACATCAATCTGGTGGCCTCGGGCATGGGTGTGTCGGTCGTGCCGGCCTCGATGCGCACCTTGCATCCCGAAGAGGTGGTCTATCGGCCGCTACGCGAAAGCGCCAGGCTGGACGCTCCGATCACCCTGGTCTATCGGACCGCCGATTGCGTGGGCGCCACAGCGCGGTTCGTGACGCTGTGCCGCGAAACGGCGCGCGTCGCTGCTCAACAATGAGCGCGCTCATCACACGGCGACGCCTGGTGCTGGCTGGCGCTGCACTGCTTGCGCCGGGCATGACGACGCAGCGGGCGGAGGCAGCCGACGACACTGCGCTGCGGGTGCGCCCTCTGTTGCCCAGGCCCCTGCGTCTGGTCGTGGCCTACCCACCCGGCGGCGTGAGCGCAACGCTGGCGCATGTGCTGGCCGAGGAACTGGCCGGGCCACTGGGCGTGCAGGTCATCGTCGACTACCGGGCAGGGGATGGCGGCAGCGTGGCCATGGGCATGATCGCGCGCGCGGCGCCGGACGGCACCACCCTTGTGTTCTCGGCGATCACGCCGCTGACGGTGCGGCCGCTGGTGGGCGCGGTCACCTATGATCCACTGCGCGACATCGCGCCCGTGGCGGGCGTGATGCACACACCGCTGCTGCTGGTTGGCACGCCCGCCCTGCCCTACGATACGCTGGCCGACACCTTGCGCCACGCGCGCGCCCACCCCGGGCAGTTGCGCTGGGCTTCCTCGGGCATCGCGACCACGGGTCACCTGGTCATGGAGCAGGTCAGCCGCGCCAGCGGCACGCGCATCGTCCATGTGCCGTACAAAGGCGGCGGCCAGCAAATCAGCGATGCCCTGGGCGGTCAGTTCGAACTGCTGTCGACCAACGTCAGCGAGATGCAGCTGCGCGCCATTGCCGCCGGCCAGTTCAAGCCACTGGCCGTCGGCGCGCCGGCGCGATTGCCGGTGCTGCCGGATGTGCCGACCTTTGCCGAGCTTGGGTTCGCGCAGGCCAACCTGTCGTCCTTGTTCGGCGTGTTCGCGCCGGGTGGAACGCCTGTCGCGTTATTGAGCGTGCTCAATCGAGCCATCAACACGGCCGTGACATCGGCGACCTTCCAGCAGCGCCTGGCCGTGACCGACAACCTGCCCGCCACCGACACGCGCGAGGCCTTCGTTGCGCGCATCCGCGCCGACTTCGACGCGAACCGCGCGATGCTGCGCGCTGCGCCACTTCGCGCGCCTTAGTTGGCGCCGTGCTCGGCTGCCAGTACGCGGCTCCCCCGGGCTGCCCGGCTCAACATGCACAATGCCCTCCTTCATATGAAAAACATATGCAGAACCGTGTTTCCATATATTTGACGCCAATATGACAGGTCTCTAGGATGGTTGTGCAGAACAACACTACATCCATCCGGAGACACTTCATGCGCACCACCCCTCTTTCCCTTGGCGCGGCCGTTGCCGCCGTCATGTTGCTCGGCGCCTGCGGCGGCGGTGACGACAACCATAACGACACCGGCCCGGTCGCCTCGGGCGAGAAGGCACCCACGTCGGCCGCCTGCCCATCCGTCGTACCGGCAACCGCCAAGTGCCTGTCCGGGCAGGATTCGGCCGGCGCCTACTACCTGATCGCCATGCCCGAAAAGTGGAACGGCGACCTGGTCATGCATGCGCATGGCGGCCCGTCGCTCGATGCCCCCACACCGGCCCGCGCCGTAGAAGACCTGGAACGCTGGACCATCATGGTCAGACAAGGCTACGCCTGGGCCGGCTCCACCTTCCGCCAGGGCGGTGTCGAAGTGCGTGCCGCGGCGGAAGACACCGAACGCCTGCGCAAGATCTTTATTGAACATGTGGCCAAGCCCAAGCTGACCATTCTGCATGGCCAGTCATGGGGCGGCGGCGTCGCTGCCAAAGCTGCCGAGACATACACCGCGGCCACCAACAACGGCAAGGCACCGTACGACGGCGTCCTGCTGACCAGCGGCGTGATTGCTGGCGGCAGCTACTCGTATGATTTCCGGCTGGACCTGCGTGTGGTGTATCAGTACCTGTGCAACAACCACCCGCGTCCGACCGAAGCGGCGTATCCGCTCAACCTGGGTCTGCCGGCCGGCGTGACCATGACCTCCGCCGACCTGACCGGCCGCGTCAACGAATGCCTGGGCTTGAACAAGACCGCCGCGCAGCGCACGCCAGAAGAGACCCGCAAGATCCGCACGATCGAAAACGTCATCAAGATCCCGGCCAGCTCGATCCAGTCGCACCTCAACTGGGGCACCTTTCACTTCCAGGACATCTCGAGCAAACGCACCGGCGGCGCCAGCCCCTTCGGCAACATCGGCGTGCGCTACAGCGGTTCCGACGACGACGCGGCATTGAACGCAGGCGTGCTGCGCTATGCCGCGAATCCCGCCGCCGTGGCCCGCTTTGCCGCCGACACCGATCCGAACGGCAAGATTCCCGTGCCGGTGCTGACGATGCGCGGCACGCAGGATCCGACGGCGTTCGTTGAAATGGCCAACTTCTTTGGCCGCACGATGACCCAGGCCGGCACCGCCGATCACCTGGTGCAGACCTTCACGAATGACAGCGCGCACAGCTACCTGAGCGATCCCGCCTACGTGACGATCATGTCATCGCTGACCAAATGGGTGACCCAAGGCACCAAGCCGACACCGGCCAGCATCGCCGCGGCCTGCCCTGCTTTCGAAGCCGAATACGGCGCAGGATGCCGCTTCCTTCCGGATTACGTACCTGCCGCACTGGAAACACGTATTCCGCCTCGCCAACGCAACTGATCACCTTCGTCTTTCGCTGCCCAGGGCGGCGTGCTGCGACAAGCGGCACGCCGCTTTTTGCTGTCCACCGGCCGACCGTGTCGCAAGACGTGCGCACGCCGAAGCGCCGCATATGCCGGTTGCCCCCCTTCGCGCACCAATGCGGGACGCGAGCGAACCGGACCCGCACGACCATAGCCACGGTCCCTCTAAAAAACTCTACATTTCTTCACAATTCAAATGATATCCATTATCATTCGCATTATTAATTACACCCGGCATACAACGCCTCATCCAGGGCACAGCGGATCTGGCTCCGCCAGTCCGCCAGTGCCGCCCCTGGGGGAGGCGCGAAGCGCCCAGGGGGGGATCCCCACCTACAGGAGCACCCATGTCGTACATCAAGAGCCGCAAGCATCCCGCTGCGCCGCGCCGCCATCCGACCGCCGCGGCCACCGCCGCCGCCCTTGCCGCGGGCATTGCCATGCACCCGGCCAGCGCGCAAACTGCCTCCGGCCCAACGACATCGCTGCCTGAAATCACCGTGAGCGGTGACGCGCAAAGCGACTACAAGGCCGACGCCCTGTCTTCGCCCAAGTTCACCGAACCCCTCATCGACACGACCCGCACCGTCACCATCATCAAGGAAAGCCTGTTCAAGGAACAGGTCGCCACCACGCTGACCGAAGCCCTGCGCAACACCCCGGGCGTCGGCACCTTCTTCCTGGGCGAAAACGGCAACACGACCACGGGCGACGCCGTCTACATGCGCGGCTTCGACGCCAGCAGCAGCATCTTCATCGATGGCGTGCGCGATACATCAACGGCATCGCGCGACGTCTTCAACATCGAAAGCATCGAAGTCATCAAGGGTCCGTCGGGCTCCGACTATGGCCGCACGTCGCCTACCGGGTCAATTAACCTGGTGACCAAACAACCGCGGCTGGAAAATTTTGCGGCCGGCACGTTGAGCGTCGGCACGCAGAATCAGCGCCGCGTGACGGCAGACTTGAATCGCGTGATTGAAGGGTGGAACGGCGCGGCGTTTCGCTTGAACGTGATCAAGCAGGACAGCGACGTGCCCGGCCGCGACCACGTCAACAACGATCGCCTGAGCATTGCGCCGTCGTTGGCGTTCGGCCTGAACGGCAGCACCCGAGCCTTCGTCAACTTCATTCACACCAAGCAGAACAACGTGCCGGATGGCGGTGTGCCGACCATCGGGCTTCCAGGGTATGGCGCGCCGGCTGCGGTGGCCATCCCCCAGAATCCGACCCCCGCCAATCCGGGCCCGCTGCCCGGGGCAACGCAGTCCGAGCTCAACCAGTTGAACGGCGCGCCGCGCGTGCGCTCGCGCAACTTCTATGGCACCAGCGGCGACTTCGACGACGCCACCACCAACATGCTGACGGCGCGCGTCGAGCATGACCTGGGCAACGGCAACCTGCTGACCAACACGACACGGTACGGCCGCACCGATCATGACTACATGCTCAACGCGTTCATGCCGACCGGAAACAACCTGAACCTGGCTGGTCCGCAATCCGCATGGACGGTCGCACGCAGCCTGCCGACCAATGTCGATCAGCGCAACACCATCCTGACCAACCAGACCAATCTGCGCGCCACGGTCACTACCGGCGGGCTCAAGCACACCCTCAGCACCGGCCTGGAACTGACGCGCGAAGAACAGATCAACTATGCGTTCGTCGCACGCAACTCGGGTGCGGCAGGGACGGCGCCGCCGGCCAATCTGTACCATCCGGATTCGAATGCGCCGGGCTTCAACCGGATCCGGCGGCCGGGCCAATCCGCTGGCACGACCAAGACCGCCGCCATCTACGCATTCGACACGATCCAGATCAGCGATCGGTTTTCGGTGAATGGTGGCCTGCGTTACGACCGGTACAAGACTGAATTCGCGTCGAACCCATTCACCGCGACTGCCACTGCACCGGCCTTCGACGTATCCAAATCCGGCAATCTGTTCGGCTGGAAATTGGGTGCGCTGTACAAGCCCGCCGACAACGGCAGCCTGTACGCGGCCTATGGCGTGTCGCAGCAACCCCCCGGCGGTGGCGCCTTCGCGCTCAGCACCGCATCCAACAATGCGAACAACACGGCCTACGATCCGCAGAAAGCCAAGACCGCCGAAATCGGGACGAAATGGGACTTCCTCGATCGTCAGCTTGGCGTTGCCGCGTCGCTCTATCGAACCGAGATCACGAACGAGATCATTACCGATCCCATCTCGCCGGCGACGTACATCCAGGCCGGCAAGAAACGCGTGCAAGGTGTCGAGCTCTCCACCGTCGGCCAGATCACCAAGGCTTGGGCCATCAATGCCGGTTACACCACCATGCACACGGCAGTCACCAACGGCCCCAATGTCGGCGCCGACCCGGGCAGCAACGCGCTCAACTACACGCCCAAAAGCGCCTTCACCTTGTGGACCACCTACAAGACGCCCTTTGGCCTGACCATCGGCGGCGGCGCGCGCTACAACGGCAAACTGCAACGCGGCACCGATGGCGCGGTCGGCACGCCGCGCTACACCGACTCGTATGTGGTGTTCGATGCGATGGCGCTCTACCCCATCAACCGCAACTTGAGCCTGCAGCTCAACGTCTACAATCTGTTCGACAAGGATTACGTTGCGAACATCAACAAAAGTGGCTATCGCTACACGCCCGGCGTGCCGCGTTATGCCCTTCTGAGCGCCAACTTCCGCTTCTGATCACGCACCGGCGTCGTGCGCTGGCCTCTCCGATGCGGAGGGGCTTTTTTCATTTCGAGGCTACCCGCGATGATGCTTCATATCCCCGGCGTGTTGACGCCTGACCAGGCCGCCGAATTGCGCGGACGACTCGATGCGTCGAACTGGACGGATGGGCGCGCCACAGTTGGTGACCAGGGCGCGCGCGTCAAGCGCAATCGCCAGTTGCCCGAAGGCTCGCCGCTCGCCCTCGAACTGGGACGCATCGTGCAGCACGCGGTGTCGTCCCATCCCATGTTCTTTGCGGCCGCGCTGCCGGCGCGCACGATGCTGCCCCTGTTCAATTGCTATGAAGGCGGCGAGCACTATGGCGCGCATGTCGATGGGTCGGTGCGCATCCTTCCGGGCACCGATCAACGCCTGCGCACCGATGTGTCATCCACGCTCTTCCTGTCCGAGCCCGACACCTATGATGGCGGCGAACTGGTGGTGCGCGATACCTATGGCGAACACGAGGTCAAGCTGCCTGCCGGTGACCTGATCCTGTATTCGGCCACCAGCATTCACCGCGTCGAACCCGTCACGCGCGGCGCGCGCATCAGCGCGTTTTTCTGGACGCAAAGCCTGGTGCAGGACGATGGGCAACGCAACCAACTGTATGAGCTTGACGTTGCCATCCAGGCGCTGCGCGCGCGTCATGGCGACAGCGCGGAAACCGTGGCCCTGACCGCCCACTATCACAACCTGATCCGCCGGTGGGGCCAGACCTGATCGAGGCATGTTTATTGCTCGACTGCACGACCAACCTTCGTTCCTGATGGGGAGTTCATGCAGATCACACTCGAAAACCAGGTTGCGATCGTCACGGGGGCCAGTTCAGGCCTGGGCGAGGCCGCTGCCCGCGCGCTTGCCAAGGCGGGCGCCGCGGTCGTCGTGAATTACCATTCCAAAGCAAAACCTGCCCGCGAACTGGTCAAGGCCATCAAGCAGGATGGCGGCCAGGCCATCGCCGTCGGTGCCGACGTGTCGAATGAAGACGAGGTCGACATGATGTTCCAGAAGGCCATCGACACCTTCGGCCACGTTGACATCCTGGTCGCCAATTCCGGCATGCAGAAAGACGCCGCGGCCGAAGACATGACCCTGGAAGACTGGAACACGGTGCTGTCAGTCAATCTGACGGGGCAGTTCCTGTGCGCCCGCGCGGCCATCCGGCTATTCAAGGCGCAGGGTGTGCTCGACAACGTGTCGCGTGCGGCCGGCAAGATCATCCACATGAGTTCCGTGCACCAGACGATCCCCTGGGCGGGTCATGTGAACTATGCGGCCTCCAAAGGCGGCGTCGACATGCTGATGCGCACGCTGGCGCAGGAACTCGCGCACCAGCGCATCCGCATCAATGGCATTGCGCCCGGCGCCATCCGGACGCCGATCAACGAGACCGAGACCAAGGGCGCGGCAGGCCGCAAGCTGCTCAAGCTGATTCCGTATGGGCGCATCGGCGATCCCGAAGATGTCGCCAATGCGGTCGTGTGGCTTGCCTCGGACCTGTCCGACTATGTGGTCGGCACGACGCTGACCATCGATGGCGGCATGTGTCTCTACCCAGGATTCATCAACAATGGCTGAGTCCATGGTGTACCCCAACCCCTTGCCCGACACCGGTCCCATCCCGACGCAACGGCCTATCGAAGCCCACGGCATCATCGGCGACATGCGCACGGCGGCGCTGATTGCCGACGATGGCACGGTCGACTTTTTCTGCTGGCCTGAATTCGACAGTCCCTCGGTCTTCGTGTCCCTGCTCGATACGCCGCGCGCGGGCGCCTTCGAGCTTGCGCCCGACCTGCCCGATGCGCGCCACATGCAGGTTTACCTGCCCGATACCAATGTGTTGCTGACACGCTGGCTGGACGAAGACGCCATCGTCGAGCTGACCGACCTGATGCCCGTCAATGACGAGGACGATCTGTCGCGCGTGGTTCGCACGATCAAGGCGGTGCGCGGACGCGCGCGGATCCGCCTGCGCTGCGCGGTGCGCCATGACTATGCGCGCGCCGATACCCGCGCACGCACTGACGGCGCCGACGTGTGCTTCGAAGCGGGAGGTCAGCCCTCGATGCGCCTGTCGGGCAGCATCCCGCTGTCCATCGATGACAACGCCGCCATCGCCGACCTGTGGCTTGAAGAAGGCGAGACCGCCGAGTTCGTGCTGGGCGGCGCCGACGATCCGTTCGTGCGGGCCGACGATGCGCAGAATTGCTTCAAGCGCACGATGGAGTACTGGCGCGGATGGCTGTCGCAGTCCCGCTATACCGGCCGCTGGCGCGAGTTCGTGTCGCGGTCGGCCCTGGCGCTCAAGCTGCTGACCTCGCGCCGTCACGGCGGCATCCTGGCTGCGGCGACCTTCGGGCTGCCCGAAGACCTGGGCGGCGAACGCAACTGGGACTACCGTTACACCTGGATCCGCGACGCGTCCTTCACCATCTATGCCTTCATGCGGCTGGGCTTTACCGAAGAGGCGAACGCCTTCATGCACTGGGCGGCGGAACGGGTGCCGGCCTATGTGGACACCAACGATAACGAAGGCCACGACCCGCACAAGATCCTTGCCGTCATGTACACCGTCGACGGCAATCCGGACCTGAAGGAAGAGTCGCTGGATCATCTGATGGGCTACGCCAACTCGCGTCCCGTGCGCATCGGCAACGAAGCGTACAAGCAGGTGCAGCACGACATCTATGGCGAGCTGCTCGACGGCGTCTATCTGAGCAACAAGTACGGAGCGGCCATCTCGCACAAGGGCTGGCGGCACACGGTGCAGATCGTCGACCAGGCCTGTCGCGACTGGCGCACCCCCGATGTCGGCATCTGGGAAATGCGCGGCGAACCGCAGCACTTCCTGCACTCGCGGCTGATGTGCTGGGTCGCCGTCGATCGCGCCATCCGGCTGGCGCAAAAACGATCCCTGCCCGCCCCCTTCGAGCGCTGGAATGCGGAACGCGCGGCGATTCATGCCGACATCTGGGAAAACTTCTTCGACAAGGAAGCCGGGCATTTCGTGCAGCGCCTGGGCAGCCGCGCGCTGGACGGCGCCATGCTCTTGATGCCACTGGTGCGATTTGTCGGTGCGACCGATTCGTGCTGGCTCGCAACGCTCGACGCGATCCGCGACCGGCTGGTGCGCGATGGCATGGTCAAGCGCTACCTGATGGACGAGACGCCTTGCGATGGGCTGAAGGGGGATGAGGGCGCGTTCGCCGCGTGTTCTTTCTGGTACGTGGAGTGCCTGGCGCGCGCGGGCCGCATCGACGAGGCCCGGTCTGAATTTGAGAAATTGCTGACCTATGCGAACCCCCTTGGGCTGTACGCCGAAGAGTTCGATCGACGTGGGCGCCATCTGGGCAACACCCCTCAAGCCTTGACGCATCTGGCATTGATCAGCGCCGCATCGTTCCTGGATCGCAAGTTGTCAGGAGACGAGACACACTGGCAGCCATGATGTACATTTGTCGCATATTGATAAAAATAGACTGAATTGAGCGACAGCCCGGCGGCCATGCCAGGCGGCCCGGGTTCAGCAGGAGACGGTATGCGACACCCTTCACGCCTGTGTGGCGGCCTGCGCGCGACCTTGTTCGGCGCGGCCTGCCTGATCGTATCGACCCTGGCCAACGCGCAGTCCGGCGCGGCGCCTGCCACGTCGCAGGGCTACCCCAATCGTCCTATCCGGCTGCTGCTCGGCTTCGCGCCGGGCGGCGGGTCGGACATCGTTGCGCGTCTGGTCGCACGGCCATTGGGCGAGCGTCTGGGTCAGAACGTGATCGTGGAAAACAAGCCAGGCGCCGGTGGCAACATCGCAGCCGAGCAGGCCGCCAAGGCCACGCCCGATGGCTACACGCTGGTGTTGCTGCCTAGCGGCCATGCGAGCAATGCCGCCATGAAAAAGTCCCTGCCCTTCCGGCCGGTCGACGACTACGCATGGATCTCCACCGTCACCACCTATCCCCTGGCGTTGGTTGTCGCACCCGACTCGCCCATCCAGTCCTTCGGCGATTTCATCGCGCGCGCGCGGGCTGCCCCCAACACGCTCACCTACTCGTCGGTCGGGGTCGGCACGGCCATGCATCTGGTGGGCGAGTGGATCCTGAGCGAGGCCAACATCACTGCCGTGCACGTGCCCTTCAAGGGCGGCACGGCGCCGTTGGGCGAACTGCTGGCAGGCCGCGTCAACGTCATGATCGACACCATGACCAGCACGGCAACCCTGCTCAAGGAACAACGCGTGCGCGCGTTGGCGGTCACCGCGCCCAAGGGCGGCAGCCCGATCGCCGGGGTGCCGACAGTGGCCGATACGCTGCCCAATGTGGTGTTTGAATCCTGGCTCGGCATTGCCGCGCCGGCCGGCACGCCGCCCGAGATCGTTGCCAAGCTCAACGATGCCCTGCGGGCAGTGCTGGCTCAACCCGAGATCCGCCAGCGCCTGACCGACTGGGGCGGCTCGCCTCAGGCCAGCACGCCTGCGGAATTCCGCGGACGCGTCGAGCGCGACATTGCCAGCCTGCAAGGCGTGATGCGCGAACGCAAGATCGAACAGGAATGAACGCCCGGCTCAGCCGGTCGAAGGCGTGCGCAGGCGATATCCGATCGCCAGCGCAATCAGCCACACCGGGATCAGGATCACCGACAGGCGCATGCCGGGCGTCATCCACATCACCACCAGAATGCCTGCCAGGAACACCAGCGTGATGATGTTGGTGGCGGGGTAGCCAAGGCTGGGGAACTGCGTGCGTGCCCCGGCCAGCCGCTTCTGCTGCCGGAACTTCAGGTGCGTGACGGAAATCATGATCCAGTTGAGCACCAGCGACGAGACGACCAGCGACATCAACAACTCGAAGGCCCGCGCGGGGATCAGATAGTTGATGACGACACAGGATCCGGTCGCCACCGCCGACACGCCCAGGGCCGCCAGGGGCACGCCCCGCCGGCTGACACTGAGCAGCGCGCGCGGCGCATTGCCCTGCTGCGCCAGGCCATACAGCATGCGGCTGTTGCAGTACACGCTGCTGTTGTAAACCGACAGTGCAGCCGTCAGCACCACCACGTTCAGCACTGTCGCCACCACATTGCTGTCCAGCGCGTGGAAGATCAGTACGAAGGGGCTGCCGCCTTCCACGACCTTGGGCCACGGATACAGCGACAGCAGCACCACCAGCGACCCGATGTAGAACAGCAGGATCCGGTAGATGACCTGATTGGTTGCGCGTGGGATGCTGCGCGCCGGATCGTCTGCCTCGGCCGCCGTGATGCCCACCAGTTCCAGCCCGCCGAACGAAAACATGATCACCGCCATGGCCATGGCGAGGCCACCCACCCCGTTCGGGAAGAAGCCGCCGAGCTGCCACAGGTTCGCAATGCCGGCGTCGGGTCCTGCCTTGCCGCTTGCCAGCAGATAGCTGCCAAAACCGATCATGCCGACGATGGCAATGACCTTGACCAGCGAGAACCAGAACTCCATCTCGCCGTAGATCTTGACGTGGGCAAGGTTGATCGCATTGATCAACACGAAGAACACGGCGGCCGATACCCAGGTCGGCACGCCGGGCCACCAGTACTGCACGTAGATGCCCACGGCAGTCAGTTCGGCCATGCTCACCAGCACATACAGCACCCAGTAATTCCAGCCCGACGCAAAGCCCGCAAAGCGGCCCCAGTAGACGTTGGCGAAATGACTGAAGGATCCCGCCACAGGTTCTTCGACCACCATCTCGCCCAGCTGGCGCATGATGAAAAAGGCCACGATGCCCGCCAGGGCGTACCCCAGCAGCACCGACGGGCCGGCCATGCGGATGGTCTGGGCGATGCCCAGGAACAGGCCGGTGCCGACCGCGCCGCCAAGGGCGATCAGCTGGATGTGACGGTTCTTGAGACCACGTTTGAGTTGCTGAGGGGCGGACGACGCCATGCGCTTCCTTTGTAAAGGGGGGATCGCGATCCGGTCAGGGCGCCAGCACTTCCTTGGGCAGATTGACGATGAAGTCCGTCAGGCCATTGGCGTCGCTTGCCGGACGCATGTGGTCCACCATCGCACTGGACGCCGACTCGGCATCGCCCTTCTGGAACGCTTCCACCACGCGGCGGTGCTGCTCGAAGGAATTGCGGATCTGGCCCAGCGCCGCGAAGGCGTGCCGGCGATAGTAGCCGGTGCGCGTGCGCATCCGGAGCACTTCCTGCCGCAGATAGGGGTTGCGCGTGGCGCGATAGATGAGCTCGTGGAAACGCAGATTGCTTTCCTGCCAGCCCGCCACGTCGTCGGCCTCGACCACCTTGCGGCTGGCCTCGTGGTGCCGGACGATGATGTCGAGTTCTTCGGGGGTCATGCGCTGGCAGGCCAGCCGCACGGCCACGCCTTCCAGCTCGGCCAGCAATTCCCACAGCGACAGCAGTTGCTGCAGATCCATCTTGGCGACGATCATGCCGCCGCGCGGCAGGCTGGTCAGCAGCCCCTGCGCCTGCAGCTGCAGCAAGGCCTCGCGCACGGGCGTGCGCGACACGTCGTATTGAAGCGCGAGCTCGGCCTCGTCGACCGATTCGCCAGGCAGCAGCGACCCATCCTTGATGGCTTCTTCGATCTCCATCCGGATCCGGTCGCTGGCTTTCGTGAAAACTTTCTTTTGGCTCCTCATGCCGCAAGTTTCTCACATTCGCGCGAGGGTTCCGGGCTACTCGGGCGTAATTCCTGCCTGTTTGACCGCGGCGCCCCACTTGACCGTTTCGGTGCGGATGAACTCGCCGAACTGGGCGGGCGTGCTGCCTACCGGCTCGGCGCCCGCTTTCACCAGGGTCTCGCGCACGTCCGGCTGCGCCAGGATCTTCACGACCTCGCTGTGCATGCGCTGAATGGCCGCCGCGGGCACCGATGCCGGCGCCACGATACCGGTCCAGCCGGTGACGACGACCGACGGCAGGCCGGCTTCCGCGGTTGTCGGCACATCGGGCACGGCGGCCGACCGCGTTGGCTGGCCGACCACCAGGGTGCGCAGCTTGCCGCTCTGCACCTGCGGCAGGAGCGCAGGCATCGTGCCAAAAATGAAGTCCACCCGTCCGCCGATCAGGTCGACGATCGCGGGCGCCTCGCCCTTGTACGGCACATGCTGCATCTCGGCCTTGGCCGCGCCCGCCAGCAGTTCTGCCGCCAGCTGCGACTGGTTGCCGATGCCGGCCGATGCAAAACGGATCGATCCGGGCTTGGCCTTGGCGGCGCCGATCAGGTCCTCCAGCGTCTTGTACGGCGAGTTCGCGTTGACGACCAGCAAGAAGGCGATCGACGTGGTTTGCGTGACCGGCCGGAAGTCGCGCGCCGTGTCATAGGGCATCGACTTGTAGACGTGCTGGTTGATCGTCAGTGTGCTGGGCGATGTCATCAGGAAGGTATGACCGTCGGTGGCGCGGGCGGCGGCCTCGCCCGCGATCAGGCCATTGGCGCCCGCCTTGTTGTCGACCACCACCGCCGCGCCGATCGCATTGGACAGCTTCTGGCCGATCAGGCGCGCGGCTATGTCGATGCTGCCGCCGGCCGATTGCGACACGATCAGGCGGATCGGTTGTGTCGGCCACGGCGCCGGGGCGGGCTGCTGGGCATACAGGGCGGGCGACGCCAGACAGGCAGACATCGTCCAGAGGGCAATCAAGGGGCTTTTCATGGCGGTTCCAGTCGGGCGGCAAGGGGTGGGAATCGAATGCGGCAATCGGAATGATGGCAAGCCGGTCAGGGGCAGAAGTCGACAAGCGCCGACACATCGGGGCAGTCGTCCAGATGCATCAATGCCTCGCGCAGTTGCGCGGCGCGGTCTGCGCCCCACAGCGGTTCCGCCAGGTCACGGTACTTGCGTTCAAGATCTTCGGCGGCATGCGGACGGCCCGGCTCGCCACTGGTGATCACGCATTCACCGGTGACCACGGTACCGTCGTGCAAATGAATCGCGAGCGTCACTCGTTGTTCCTCCGGATAGCGCGCGGTGAAATCGGGTTCCTCGGCCACCGTCACGCGCGCGGCCAGCGCCACGATGCGAGGGTCCGCCACGGCGGCATCGCCGAATGCATCGAGGCCGTTGCGCCCGCCCACCATCAAGGTCGCCACCGCGAACGGCAACGAGAAGCGCGTGCCGAACCAGTCCTTGGGCCGCTGCGTCGTCAGGTAGGCCGCCAGCCGATAGGCACGCACATCGATGCGGTCGACGTCATCCGGATCGATGCGGCGCGGCGCCTTGGCCTGCGCATCGAACAGCGCGTCGATACACGAATGTGCATACCGCGCCGTCGGGTAGAGCTTCAGATAACCTTCGGTCAGCAGCCATCGCTCGCCCAGGCCGGCCACCGCGGTGTCCTTCGAAAACCCATCGCCCAGCACCAGGCTGAACGTGGTGTTGACCCCATCGGCCGGGCCACTGAAACCGGACTCGACCAGGCGCGCCGCCATCTGCCCCATGAAGCCGCTGTGACCCGCATACCAGTTGCGCACCGTTGCGCCATCCAGCATGGTGTGGCGGTTGGTGGCCATGCACGACGACGCGGCCAGGCTGGCCAGTTGCCGCAGGTCGCTGGCCGGCATGCCCGTCAGCCGGGCCGTTGCCAGCGCAGCGCCCACCACGCCGAACGTGCCATGGGGATTGATGATCAGCTTGACCTTGGTGGCCCAGCCGATGCGGGCCACCACCTCGTACGCCAGCGCGATCGTGGCCAGCAATTCCTTGCCGGACAGCCCCCGTTCCTGCGCCACCGCGAACGCGGCCGGGATCACTTGCATGCCTGGATGGCCGTTCGCCAAAAAGTTGCCCTCGTCATAGTCCAGCCAGGCGCCGGCAATGCCATTGAGCATGGCCGCATCGAACCGGTTGGTCGTGACACCCCGGCCAATTACCCACGACCGTCCTGGCGATCCGCTCTTGACCTGCTTGTCGGACAGGGCCACGAGTTCCGACGTGCGCATGCCGCTCGCGATCACGGGAAAGGTGTCGACCAGAATGTCGCGGGTGCGGGCAAGTACGGCTTCGGGAATGTCCTCGTAGCGGGTCTCGCCCACGAAGCGTGCAAGTTGATCGAGGTAGTCGACCTGAACGGTTGGTGTCGTTGCCATCGTCATATCAATTGGCCTGGATCCCGGCCTTTTTCACCAGCGTGCCCAGGCGCGCCACGTCGGCCTTGATCAGGGCGCCGAACTCGTCCGGTCCCGATCCCACCAGATCGAAGCCCAGGCTCGCCAGCTTGTCCCGCACGGCGGGTGTCGCGATGGCCTTGGCAAACTCGGTGTGCAGCCGCGCCACCACCGCAGGTGGCGTGGCAGAAGGCGCGACGATGCCGTTCCACGCGGCATAGCGGTAGCCCGGCAAGCCGGCCTCGGCAATGGTAGGCCAGTCCGGCGCGGCCGCGGACCGCTTTGGTGTGCTGACACCCAGTACCCGCAGCTTGCCTTCCTTGACGAAGCCAATCACGTTGGACATGCCCGAGAACATCAGCGGCACCGTCCCGGCCACGACATCCGAGATCGCAGGCGCCATCGCTTTGTACGGAACATGGGTCATTTTGATGCCGGCGGCATCGATGAAGATCTCCATCGCCAGGTGCTGCGCCGATCCCGATCCCGTCGATGAATAGTCGATCGATCCCGGCTTGGACTTGGCCAATGCAATCACTTCTGGAATGGTTCTTGCACTGAAGTTCGGGTTCGCGACCAGCACCAGCGGAACTGTGGACGTCAGCGTGACCGGGGTGAAATCCTTGAGCGGGTCATAAGGCAGCTTGGCGTACAAAGCCGGGTTCGCGGCCATGATCCCGTCGTTCGGCATGAACAGCGTATAGCCGTCGGCCGGCGCACGCGCCGCCATCTCGGCCGCGATGATGCCGTTCGCGCCAGTGCGGTTGTCGATGACGATGCTCTGGCCGATCTGTTCGGATACCTGCGCGGCAACCACCCGGCCAATGGTATCGACCGCGCTGCCGGCACCGAACGGGATGATCAATTTGAGCGGGCGGTCGGGAAAGGTCTGGGCAAGAGCCGCTGCAGGAACCGCTGCAACCACTGCGGCAAACAGCGTCAGCGGCAGACAGGCACGCGCCAGTGAGAAGTGAAAGAGAGGGATCACGGCGCGCGTCCTGAAAAGGGTTGAGCGAAGGGGTGCGAAAAGTATCTCTCAATGAAATATATGTACGCAACATAAAAATATATTTATATTGAGGCGCCACTTGCCTGGCTTTCCGGCCCGTTCAGCATCGTGCAGCGCGCCCTGGATGGGCGCACGGCCTGCTGGCATTCGGCCCCAATCCTGTGCACCACCGCCTGCGAGTTTCCGCCGTGACCGACACCTCTGCGTCCGCTTCCCACTACCTCGATCAACTCGCCGACTTTGCCTGCACGACGACCCTGGCCGACATCGATCCGCGCGCGCTGCAACACCTGCGCGTCATCATTGCCGACACCCTGGGCGCCTTTGCCGCGGGCAATCAGGAACCCGAGATGCGTGCCCTGCTTGCACGACAGATGGACGAAGTGGCGGGCGGTCATGCCAGCGTCGTCGGCACCGGCCAGCGGCTCAATCCCATCGACGCCGCCGCCTTGAATGCCGCCGCCGGTTGCTGGCTGGAACTGGATGAAGGCAACCTGGCCAGCAACGGCCACCCGGGTATTCAGGTCATCCCGGCCGCGCTGGCCGTCGCCCAGCAGCGCCGCAGTTCGGGCGCCGACTTTCTGCTTGCGTGCGCCATCGGCTACGAAATCATCGCGCGCGTGGGCGCCGCCTGCGATATGCGCATGTGCATCCACCCGCACGGCACGTATGGGGTGATCGGCGCCGCCGTTGCCGCCGCGCGCCTGCAAGGACTGGATGTGACCGAAATGCGGGAGCTGATCAACCTGGCCGGCTCCTCCCCCATCGCAGGCAATCGCCAGAGCATGAAAGACGGCGCCACGCTGCGCAACTGGTATGCGTCGCACAGCGCGATCATGGGCCAGACCGCCGTGCGGCTGGTCCAGAGCGGCTTTACCGGACCGCGCGACGGCATCACGCCGACCTGCGACGAAGTCCTGTTCGACAACTTCCGCCCCGGCGACGTCGTACGTGACCTTGGCAAGCGCTGGCTTCTTGCCGACGGCTACATCAAGCTGTATGGTTGCGGCCGCCCCATCCACGCTGCGCTCGACGCCGTCCGCCAGGCGTTGGCGAGCACTGGTGACCCGTCGCACTGGCCCCGCGCCGACGACATCGCGCATATCCAGATCCGCGGCTTCAAATTCATAGCGTTCCTCAACCGACGCGACATCCGCAACGCCTTCGCCACCCGCTTCTCCACCCCGTTCGCTGTCGCCAGCGTAATCGTGCACCGCAGCCACGGCCTCGAATGTTTCGACGACGCAGCCGCCGCGGACGATACGATCCACGCACTGGTCGCCAAGATCGAGATGGTTGAGGACGACAACTACAGCGCGCAGTTCCCGGGCAGGCAGTTGTGCGACGTGGTGATTACTTTGAAGGATCGCACGGTGCTGTCAGGGCATACCGAGGTGATTCGCGGCGAGCCTGCCAATCCTGCGGACCCGGAAGAATACAAAGCCAAGTTCTTCGACATTGCACGGCGGGCATGGCCCGAGGATCGGGTCGCCGCTATCCATGCCGAGGCGATGAGGATCGATGAGGTCGTGGACATGCGAGCGTTGGGAGGTGTCGCGGGGTTGTGAGTGGGCCTACTTGGCGATCCCGAGGAACACCGCAAGACAACGATCGACTTCTACCAGTTCGGTGGCTTCGACCCGCCCGAAGGGCACGCCGACCTTGTCACGCCTGACCGTAACGGCCTTGTCAATCATGACCTGGGATGCCTTCCTCAACCCGTTGTCGGGACTCGGCTCCAGCGTGATACGAAGAAGCGGTGCAGGGACCAAGGTGCTCGTGACCGGCAGGACAGTGACCGTAGCAGTATCGACGAACGGGTCGGCCTGGATGACCAGCGCAGGTCGGGGCTTGCCGAAGTCGCCCTGAACCGCAATGGTGACCAGATCGCCTCGCCTCATTCAGTCCATCCGTCGATATCTGCCAAAGCGTCGTCACTGAGCGCATCGAAATCAGTCGACGCGTCTGCCTTTGCCACCAGGCGCGACTGGCGCTGGCACTCCTCCGCAAAGTCGGGCCGACGAGTGTCCGGCACCCAGATCTGAACAGGGCGCAGGCCGGCCATCCGCAAAGAATCGCGATGCTTTTGAACCCGGGTGTTGACGTCTATGCGGGCCATTTCACTATCCTGTCAGCGTTGCATGTAACGCTACTTTACTCCTTGCGGACGTTACATGCAACGGCCATGTGTGGCTCGCCTGAGCGATGACCAAGCTGCTGCGCTGCCGCAATCTCATCTTGCCAATCCAAAACTTCGACCTGTAGACTGCTCACCAGAGTTTGGAGAGATGCTCTATGTCGAAAGCCAGGCAAGCAGTTCCCGTGTCGGAAATCCAGGATTCGAGTGCGGCGGTACCGTCGCTCGATCCCACGCGGCGCGCCGACGTCGCGTACGAGCGCCTGCGCCAGAGCATCCTGTCGTGCCGCATCCTGCCCGGCGCCACCCTCACCGAAGCCGGCATCATGGACATGTTCGAGGCCGGCAAGGCCAGTGTCCGTATTGCCCTGGTCCGCCTGATCCAGGAAGGCCTGGTGCGCTCCATGCCGCGTCACGGCTACACCGTGATCCCCATCACCTTGAACGACGTCGAAGAGATCTTTGCGCTGCGCCTTCAGCTCGAGCCGTATGCCGCGCGGCTGGCCACCGGCCAGGTTGACGGCAGTCATCTGCAACGGCTTGAAGACGCTTGCCGCAGCAATACCGCATCGACCGATAGCGGCAACCGCATCGGCTTTTTCCTGGATGCCAATCGCGAGTTCCACCTGGCCATCGCCAAGGCATCGGGGAACCAGCGTCTGCACAAGTCCCTTGCCGGCTTGATGGATGAAATGGCGCGGCTGGTCGCCCTGGGCTTCGTCGCACGCGGCGACAGTCCTGACATCCGCCATGACCACAATGCGTTGATCGACGCGCTGGTGACGGGCGATGCCCGACGCGCGGAACAGATTGCCCGCCGCCACATCGAGGTCTTTCGTGACATGACCCTGGACCGGGTCATGCAGCGCTTGCGTGACGCCAACGCCGATGTGCCGGTGCCCGTGCCGGCACGATCGCTGAGCGCGCGGTCATGACGCACGCTGCCGTAATGTCCAGCGAGATGCCTGCCGCACACTGTGCCGACACGCTGCCAGCCGGTGCGCCCGCGCCCGCGGTGCGGCTGCAAAGCATCAGCAAGTGGTTCGACACGCGTGGCAAGGAACCGCTGACCGTCTTGCAGAACGTGTCGATCGACGTTCCTGAACAGTCAGTCGTCGCGCTGGTGGGTGCGTCCGGGTGCGGCAAAAGCACGATCCTGAATATCATGTCCGGGCTGCTGACGCCCGATCGCGGTTGCGTCTTCATCCATGGCACGGCAGCGGCCGACTACAAGGCCTGGCGCTCGGTCGGCTACATGTTCCAGGAAGACCGCCTGCTGCCCTGGCGCACCGCGCTGGACAACACCGCGTTCGGCCTCGAGGCCGAGACCTTGCCCAAACGCGAGCGTAACGACCGGGCGATGGCCGCACTGGAACTGGTAGGCCTTGCGCAGTTCGCCGCCGCCTTCCCGCATGAGTTGTCGGGCGGCATGCGCAGCCGCGTCGCCCTGGCGCGCAGCCTGGTCACGCGGCCGACACTGCTCCTGATGGACGAGCCGTTTTCCAAGCTCGACCCGATGATCCGGTCGCAGATGCATGACGAGCTGTTGCGCATCAAGAGCATGATGGACATGACCATTGTCTTTGTTACCCACGACGTGGAAGAGGCGGTGGTGCTCGCCGACCAGGTGGTGCTGCTGATGCCTCGCCCAGGCCGAGTCCGCTCCGTCATGCCCGTCCCGCTCGCGCGTCCGCGCGACCCCAACAGCCAGGTCGTGAGCGACGAAGTACGTCGCCTGCGTCCGCTGATCTGACAAGGAAGGCCGGCATGGCTTCAGTGATCGAACGAAATCTGCCGGCCACCCGAAAGCGCGATCATCGCCGCGCCACGCGTGTCGGCCAGCGCCTGGCCCTGCTGCTGATCGTCATCGCGATCTGGGGTATTGCGTCCCTGGGCACCGAGCCCTTCGTACTGCCCAGTCCGTTGCGGGTCTGGCATGCCTTTGTCGGACTGATTGCCAACGGCATGTTCTTTGCCGACCTGTCGATCACCCTGTATCGCGTCGTCGTGGGCTTCTTGCTTGCCGCGGTGGTAGGCACGGTACTGGGCATGGTGCTCGGCTCGAACAAGGCGCTGGCCGACTTCTTCGAGCCGGTGCTGGCCGTCATGAACACGGTGTCGTCGGCCATCTGGGCCATCTTTGCGATCATCTGGTTCGGCATCTCGAACGCCACCACGATCTTTGTGGTGTTCATGACGGCCATGCCCCTGGTGCTGACGAACGTCTGGCAGGGCACGCAGACCGTCAACTCTGAATACATCGATCTGGCCAAGACCTTCCGCATGTCCCGCGCCAAGGTGCTGCGCAAGATCTACATGCCCAGCATCCTGCCCTACTTCTTTTCGGGCGCGCGACTCGCCTTCGGTTTTGGCTGGCGCGTCAGCCTGATTGCCGAGACCCTGGGCTCGAGCAACGGCATCGGCTATCGCCTGCGGCAAGCCGCCGACCTTGTCCAGACCGATCAGGTGTTCGCCTGGACGGTCACGCTTGTCAGCATGATGGTCGTCCTGGAACTGCTGATCCTCAAGCCGCTGGAAAACCACCTCTTTCGCTGGAAACGACCTGTCCAGTCCTGACGCATCGCCGACCAGGACACCCCCACCCTCACCCCGGGAGAACGTATGCGCATCTCACACCGCTTCATTCATTGGATGGGGGCGCTGACCCTGCTCGCTCTGGCGTCAACGCCCGCGCACGCCCAGAAGGTCCGCGTCGGCTACTGGACCAGTGGCGTCAGCCTGGGTTTCGGGGCCGTTCTGGAAGCGCAGAAGTTCTTTGAGAAGGAAGGACTGGAGGTCGAGTACGTCCACTTTCCTGATGTCAATGCGCCCACCAAGGCGATCGCGGCCAATGCCATCGACTTCGCCCTGGGCGCGAGCGCCGGGGGCGCATTGAGTGTCACGGCGGATGGCTTGCCGCTCAAGATCATGCTGGCCACACAGATCGCCGAACTGAGCTTCGTGGTGCTGGAAGACTCGCCCATCAAGACCATGGCCGATCTGCGGGGCAAGAAGATCGGCATGTCGCCCGCGGGCAGCGCGACCTCTGGCATTACGGCCGCGATCCTGGATGGCAATCACGGCATGAAGCCCGGCACCTATGAAGCCGTGCCAGGCAACGAACCGCGCCTTGCACAATTCCTGGTGCAAAAGGATGTGGATGTGGCGGCGATCCGTTCGGTCACCATCGCGCAGATGCCGGGCGTCAAATTGCGCACCCTGGCCACCGCCGAAAACGAATGGAAGACCCTGACCAAGAGCGATGCCAAACCCGTGCTGGGCGTCGGGCTGGTGCGCAAGGACTTCCTGGACAAGAACCCCGATGCCGCCGCGAAGCTGGTGGTCGGCATGCGCAAGGCCTATGAATTCGGCAAGGTGAACAAACCCGCCGTGGTCGAGGCGTTGGTGAAGTACGCCAACATGCCCGAAGCCAACGCCAAGGACTACGCCAATCTGTGGAACGGCATCTACATGGTCAGCATGGAACCCGCCGACATCGCCACCCTGAAGCGCGAGTTCGAGATCTTCAAGAGCGTGGGCGCCGTCAAGGGTACCCTGCCCGACTCCGCGTTCGCACCCGAGCCCTATCAAAAGTCGAAGGCCATGAAATGAGCGCAGACCCGGCAGTCGTGACGCTGCGCCCGACCTTGCGTTGGCCGCCCGAGGGCCTGTCGCGCATCCCCGTGCGCATCTACAGCGACCCGCAGGTGTACCGCGACGAACAGGACCTGCTGTTTCGCGGACCGACCTGGAACTATCTTGGGCTGGCGCACGAGATTCCCGACGAAGGCGACTTCCTGACCTCGCGCATCGGCGATACACCCGTTGTCGTGATGCGTGCCGCCGATGGTTCGGTCCGCGCCCTGGTCAACCGCTGCGCGCACAAAGGCTCGCTGATCTGCTACGAGCCGCAGGGCCACAGTACGCATGCGCGCCTGGTCTGTCCGTATCACAACTGGATCTACGACCTGGACGGCAAGTGCCTGAGCGTCGCGTTTGAAAAGGGCATCCAGGGACGCGGCGGCATGCCCGCGGACTTCGATCGCAGCCAGGTCACGCTGCGCGTGCTGCGCGCCGAAGTGCTGCATGGATTGGTGTTCGCCACCTTCAGCGACAGCGTTGCGCCATTGCGCGAGTACCTGGGCCCCGAGATGCTGCATCACGTGGAACGCACTCTGGGCGGCCGCACGCTCAAGGTCCTGGCGCGCTATTCACACATCATGCCGAACAACTGGAAGCTGTATATCGAGAACAGCCGGGACACCTATCATCCCAGCCTGCTGCACAGCTTCTTTGCGACCTTCAAGCTGAACCGGCTGTCGGCCGACGGCGGCGTGCAGCACGATGCCGACTCGCGCCACCACCTGGTGTTCGCCAAACGCCACACGGATGTGGGATCGGCCGAATACAGCTCGGGCACCCTGCGGGCCATGAAGACCGACTATGGCCTGGAAGACCCGTCCCTGATCGACCAGTGGATCGAGTTCCCTGACCAGATCACCAATTCGATCCAGAGCCTGTTTCCGGGCTTCGTGTTGCAGCAGATCCTGAATTCCATCGGTACCCGTCAGACCCACCCGATCGGCGTCGACAAGTGCGAACTGATCTGGACCCTGCTGGGCTTCGAAGAAGACACGCCCGAGCAGGCAGAGATCCGCCTCAAGCAGAGCAATCTGGTTGGGCCGCATGGCTTTGTATCGATGGAGGACGGCGCCATCGGCGGCTTCGTGCAGCGCGGCGTGGCAGGCGATCCGGACATCGATGCGCTGGTCGAGATGGGCGGCAGGGGTGTCGGCACCGCCGACAATCGTGCGACCGAAACGTCGGTGCGCGGCTTCTACAAGTTCTATCGCGAGTTGCTCCATGTCTAGCAGGCCTGACCTGACGGTGATGCAGACCACGCCCGTGACGCCCGACGAACGTATGGCGGTCGAAGCGTTGATACGGGACTATGCCTTCGCGCTCGACGATGGCGAGTATGAGCGCTGGCCGGCCTTCTTTGCCGAGCAATGCTTCTACCAGATCCGCTCGCGCGAAAGCCGCGACATGGGTCACCCGCTCGGAATGATGTATTGCACAAGCGCGGCCATGATGCGCGACCGGATCAGCGGGCTGCGCCGCGTGAATGTGTTCGAGCCGCACCGCTATCGGCACGTGACGGGTTCGCCCTGGATCGCCCGGCTGCCTGATGGCACCTATCGCGCACGCACCTCGTACGTGCTCGTGCGCACGATGCGCACGGGCGAAAGCACGCTGTTTTCCAGCGGCTGCTACGAAGACGTCATTGCCCTGTCGGCGTCCGGCCCGCGCTTTCTGCGGCGCGAAGTGATCTGCGAATCGAGCCAGATCGACACGCTTCTGGTCATCCCGATCTGACATGACCGACGCGCCTCGCTTTTGCATCCATCTCGACAACGTGTCGAGCAAACATCCGGTCTTTCACATGACAGCCGCTGCGGCGCAAGCCGCATTGGCCGAGCACCCCGCCGCCGCGGATCGCATCGCCATTCGCATCGGATGGGATGGCGAAGGTCTGGCGGAGGCCCTGCCGCAGACCGACATGCTTGTGTGCGCCCGGGTGCCTGCCCTCGACCTGCGCCGCCATGCGCCACGACTGCGCTGCGTGCATGCGACCGGCGCCGGCATCGACGGCATGCTGCCGCTCGACTGGCTGCCCGACGGCGTCGTGTTCACGAACAGCAGCGGCGTCCACGCCGCCAAAGCGCAGGAATTTGCCTTGATGGCGTTGCTGATGCTGAACAGCCGCCTGCCGCAGATCATGACGCGGCAACACGCGGCGTCGTGGCATCAGGTCTTTACCGGCCGCGCTGCAGACAAGACCGTGTTGATCATCGGCTTTGGCGACATGGGTCGCGCCGCCGGACGCGCGGCGCGCCAGTTGGGGATGCGCGTGATCGCCGCGACGCGCCGTGGCGCCGCCAGTCCCGATGCGGACGTGATGTACTCCATTGCCGCACTCGACAGCGTTCTTTCGCAAGCCGACATGGTCGTGCTCGCCACCCCCCTTACCGCAGCGACGCGACACCTGCTGAACGCCTCGCGGATCGCTGCCATGCGCCCCGGCGCAGGACTCATCAACGTTGCGCGCGCCGGCGTGATCGACGGCAGCGCGCTGCGGGAGGCTCTGCACCGCGGCCATCTGTCAGGCGCCGTGATCGACGTCTTCGAACAGGAGCCGCTGCCGCCCGACTCGCCCTGGTGGTCCACGCCCAACCTGATCATCACCCCGCACATTTCGTCCGACGACGCAGACCGGTATATCGTCGATGCCCTGGGCATCGCCATCCGGAATGCCCTCGCCCTGCTCGATGGTGCGCCCCTGACCAATGTGGTCGACGGCGACCGCGGCTATTGATCCTGGAGTCCCCATGTCTACCGTCTTTCACATGATCACCGGCGCGCCCGATCCGGTGGCGCCGTTCAGCCATGCCGTCGAATCCGATGGCTGGATCTTTGTCACCGGACAGATGCCTTTTACCGGCCGCGCCAATGACTCCGCCTATCCGGAGGGAATCGAGGCACAAACGCGTCAGGTCATGGCCAACCTTGAGACGGTGCTGACCGGTTGCGGACTGGGACTGCCGGACGTCGTGTCGGTCCGCATCTACCTCTTGCATTTCGATCGCGACTACGTTGCGATGAATGGCGTGTATGCCAGCTACTTTGCCCCCGGCCGGCGGCCCGCGCGGACCTGCATCGGTGTCAGCGGCCTGGCGCGCGGCGCACTGATCGAGGTCGATCTGGTCGCCCGGCGACCTGCCGTGTGAAGCGTTCGCCATAAGTATTTTTTTCTTTGCTGCGCAAAATCGATAGAAAATCCTTCGCCACTCCAACCCTGCATCCGCGTAGACTCAAGGCGTCGATCTTTCGTTGCGAGGGACTGCCGAATATGGATGCAGAAGCCAACGTCATTGCCTTGCATGGCGACTCGCGTTGCGAGCGGGAAAGCCTTTTACCCGAGGCACTCATCACCGACATCGAACGCGCATGCACTGGCGCCCCAGCGCGTTTCGTCCATCGTCTGCTGGGCGCCTTGCGGCACCATGCCACCGACGAACTCCTAGTGCGGACGGTGCGCGATCTGGCGGGCACCCGCCCCTTCCGGCCCCATGGCGCGTACATCGATCCCGCAGGCCGATTCCGCATCGACGTCATGACGTGGCAGGCGGGTCAGGTCAGCACCGTTCACGCTCACGACACCTGGCGCGCGCTGGCCATCATCGATGGCTGGTTGCGTGAAGACCTGTACGACCACGGCAGTGCGGGCGCCGATGCGCAGCATGCGACAAGCTCGGCCGTGCTGCCAGGAGGTGTCCAATACCGCCTGCCAGGCAATGCGACGGTCCACCGGTTGCGCAATGTCGGGTCGACCCCCGCCGTGTCGCTGCACGTACGCGGCTTGCGGCCTGTGACGGCTCCGGCGCCCCTGCCCCAGAGGGAATATGCCGAGCTCTGAGTCCACGTGATGCCGTCAGGATTCGGTACACTCGCGGACCACCCATCATCGGGCGAGTACGCTCCGATTACCGAGCCTGTGAGAAACCATGGACGATATCGACCGCAGGATCCTGACGGTCCTGCAAGAGGACGCGACGCTGCCTGTCAGCGAGCTGGCCAAACGTGTCGGACTGTCGACAACGCCCTGCTGGAAGCGGGTGCAAAAGCTTCGGGAAGACGGCGTCATCACCAAACAGGTGGTGCTATGCGACCCCGCAAAGATTGATCTGAAATTGACGGTCTTCGTCGAGATCCGGACGAACCGCCACAACGATGCCTGGCTGCGCAAGTTTGCCAAGATCGTGCGCGAAGTGCCCGAGATCGTCGACGTCTACCGCATGAGCGGTGACGTCGATTATCTCCTTCGCGTTGTCGTGCGCGACATCGAAGGCTACGACGCGGTGTACCGGAAACTGATCCGCGCGGTAGAAGTCTTCGATGTCAGTTCCCGCTTCGTCATGGAAAAAATAAAATACTCCACGGCGCTGCCGCTGCTGGATGAGAGCAGCGACGCGGAGTGATCAGCGTGACCCGGGCGGTTTTGCCGCAAACGACGATCCGCGCACGCACATGCGGCCTTCGGCGGTCTGCCAGAGCCGCTGGGCTTCGTGCAAGGACCCCAGGGCGCGGGCAATCGTGTTGAAGTCGTAATCGGCCGCGAACCGGTCGGCAATCTCGGTGTAGTACAAGGGCGCCGTCTCGATGGCGGCAAAGATGGCGTCGGCCGCCTCGCCCACCTTCTCGATGCCCGCCACCACGTTCGGGTCCGCCTTGCCGGCCAGGTAGTCGGCAATCTTGGCCGTATCCGCGTAGGCATACGAAATCCGCTCGAAGCGCTCATGCGGAATGCCCTCGGAAATCGTCGCATCGATGCCCACCTTGGCGCCGGTCGGCACCACGCCGGGCGGCATGACTGCCAGGCTGGGATCCAGCGGCTTGGCGCGCGCCCCGGGAATGATGAAGATGTCGCGGTCGCCCTGCACGCGCGTGGCGATCGCCCACTCGACTTCCTCGCCATTGAACACATCGATGTCATCGTCAACGACCACGACGTGTTTCAGGTCCATGACCGACAGCGCCGCCAGCAGCGCATTCTTGCCCTCACCCGCCTGCTTCTTGATCGAGATCACCGCATGCCAGAAGGCGCGCCCGCCCAGGGTCACGTTGATGTCCTTGACCTGTACGCCCGCCGTCTTGAGCGCCGTGCGGATGGCCTGATAGCGCGTCGGGGCCGCCAGCCACGTGTTTTCCCACGGCATGTGCAGGGCGTAGTAGATCGCGTCGCGCCGATGCAGGATCGCCTTGATGCGGACGTTGGGGTTCCAGTGCAGGCCGCCCATCAATGCAGTGAATTCGCCAAACCGCCCTTCGGGCTGGGTCCAGCCGGTCGGCAGGATCTCCGCTTCGATCACGATTTCGGCATCGGCAATGAAGGGCAGATCGATCGTCTCGCACTGCGCCAGTTCGACCGGGCAGCCGCGAATGCCACCGGCGATCGCCATCTCGTCCACGCCAATGGGCGCGCGGTAGCCGGCGCCCATGATTTCCATGGGGTGGGTGCCGATGGAAATCGAAATCGGACATGGCTTGCCGGCCTCATAGGCGCGCTGCGCAAAACGCCGCATGTTGTTCGGCGTCACGATGTCGATGCCGGTCAAGCCCTTCTCTTTCACGATCAGCCGGTAGATGCCGGTGTTCACCCCGTATTCCGGGTCCTTCGCGATGATCACGCCAGCGGTGATCATGGGGCCGCCGTCGAAGATCGACGACATGGGAATCGGCAGCTTGTACAGATCGATGTCGTCTCCTGTGATGATCACTTCCTTGGCTGGGGAATGATCGACATACACCGGAGAAATCGGATTGTTGATGCCGTGGTCGAGCTTGGCTTCGATTTCGCGATAGGTCTCGCAGCCCATCGACATGATGGTGCGGTTGCGCGTCCGGATAATGCCGGACAGCAGCGGCATGTCGTAGCCGATCACGTCATGGAACAACAAGGCCTTGTCGCTCTGGTCCACCAGGGTGGCCACATGGCGGATGTCCACGGGCTGATGGATGTCAACCAGCTCATCGGCCGCGCGCAGCCGGTCCAGGAAGCTACGAAAATTTTCGTTCATGGGATGCATGTCATGTCCTTGTGTCGGTCGGCGGCGGTCAACCCGCCAGGGCGGCGCCTGCGCGGGTCTTCGCGATCTCGATCAGGGCGTTGCGGTCGATCTTGTTGGTGGTGGCCAAAGGCAGCCTTGGCAGGAACCAGACGAAACGCGGATGTTGATAGGCCGCCGCGTTGGCCAGCGCGAATGTCTTGACGGCCTCTTCGGTCAGCGTTGCGCCTTCGCGCGGCACGATGAAGGCCACCGGCTTCTGGCCCTTGATTTCGTCGTCGATGGGAACGACACAGGCCTGGGCCACGTCCGGGTGCCGCTCCAGCATTTTTTCCACGTCGCTCGGGTAGATGTTTTCGCCGCCGCATACGAACATGTCGTCGACACGGCCAACGAAGTAGTGGAAGCCGTTCTCGTCCCGCGTGAACACATCACCCGTCTTGTAGAACCCGTCTTCGGTAAACGGTGGCTTCAGGTCCGGCCGGTTGTGGTAGCCCGTCATCAACGACGGGCAGCGCATTTCCAGCAGCCCGCGGTCGGCATCCTGGTTGTCACCGTCAACCAGCCGCAGGTCGACCAGCGGGTGCTTGTAGCCGACCGACAGGGTCGGTTGCGGGATACCCGCAGGGTGGGGACCGAACACCAGCGGGCCGCCTTCGGTCGTGCCGTAGGCATTGCTGATCTTTGCGTTCGGCATGGCCGCGTGGATACCCGCAATCAGGCTGGGACTGACCGGCGCCGATCCCATCCGCAGGAATTCGACGCTGGACAGGTCGGCGCGTGCGACGGCTTCGGTATCGCGGAGCATCATCGCAATCATGGGCGGGACGGCCGTCAACCATGTGCACTGGTACTGCCCGATGGCATCGGCGTAGGACCCCGTCGTGAATTGCGACAGCAGCACGACAGTGGCATGCGCGGCGCTCGACAGCTGCGTCAGCGCCAGCGCATTCATGTGATACAGCGGCGCCGCGATCAGATAGCGGTGCCGCTCCAGTTCCTGCCCGGCAAGGCGCGATGCAACGACCCACAGATGACTTTGATGCGACAACATCACGCCCTTGGGCTTGCCGGTGGATCCCGACGTATACAGGAACACCGCCGTCTCGCCCTGCTGCGGCACGATGGCATCAAAGGGGCCCGGATCCAGAAAGGCATCGAAGCCTTGTTCACCGGTAGTGCCGAAGGCCACGGCCGGCATCCCCGACGGGCAGTCGTCACGACGGGCTTCATCGTGGAAGATCATGCGGGCGCCGGAATCCTCGATCACGTAATGGATCAAGGCCCGGGGAAACTTGAAGTTGACCGGCACCGGAATCAAGCCTGCGCGCATCGTGCCGTAGAGCACGGCAACGTATTCGGCATTGTTGGCCGACAGGATGGCGATCCGGTCGCCCCGGCGATAGCCCTTGGCCACCAGCGAACGCGCCACGCCCTTGGCCATCGCATCCAGTTCCTGGTAGCTGTAGGTGCGCGGCGCGTCGCCGCTCAGGTCGATGATCGCAGGCTTGTCGGGCTTGTTCCGGTCGAACAGATCACCCAGATTGGTCAGGGCATGCATGCGCTGTCTCCTTGCGCCACGGTCATTCAATGAAAGCGATAACGGAATCGAAAGCGGAACTGGCCGACACCGTGGCGCGCGTGGGATCGCGACGGCAATCGATTCCGTGATCCCGGGCTGCGGAAAAGCAGGCATCGACCTGCGCCAATGACGTCGTCCGCAAGGTGACCGCGCCCATGTACGCGTCGCGGCCCTCCGCAACAAACGCCTGGTCGCCGTATCGGTCGACATAGCCGCCAGCCGTCATCAACTCAAGCACAAAATCACCCAGCCGCAAGGTTGCCGTGTCGGCGCTGCGCTCGATGGCGACATCGCCAAGCACCGTGGCATACCGCCGGGCCTCGTCATCGGGATCGGGCACGACCACCGTGAAGCCTGCGATGGCGATGGCGCCATTGGCATGCGTCTGCCATTCCGGCCGCCACACCAGATGGCGCGTGCGCTGCTCGCAGAAGTACACCCGGCCGCCTTGCACGAATCCCGGCTTGAGCCGGACCGTCCTGAACCTGGCTTCCTGCGTCGTGCCGTCCAGGTCGACCGGTCGGCCAAAAGCCAGCGGCAGTTCCGTCGGCACCCCCGCAGCCAGCAGCCGGGCGTACTCGGCATCGGCATCCTTGCTCAGGAACACCAGGCCATTCAGGCCGCGTGGACTGTCCGCCACTTCCCGCCGTATCTTGTCCGTGCCGGTCGGCAGACCAACCAGTTCCAGATAATCGTGGCCGAACATCATCAAATGATTGATCGAACCGAGTGAATGGAAGCCCCGCGGCGTGAGATGGAATCCCAGCGCGCGGAACACGTCCGCCGCGGCGTCCATGTCGTACAGGACGTTGATGACGGCATGATCGACCGAAGGCGCGGACATGGGCGACTACGCCTTGGGCGGTGCGGTCAGGTACACGCCGCGGCCACTCGCCACCAGCGCCTTGTCCTTGTCGTACACATGCGCTTCGGCCACTGAAAATTGCGATCCCCACTTGACCACCTTGCCAGTCGCCGTCAGGTCGCCGGGCATGGCGGCACGGTGGTAGTCGACGCGCATGTCGATCGTCGGCACGCCGCGGCCGGTCTTGGATACCAGCGCCCAGTCGGCCGTCAGGTCGACCAGCGTGGCCAGAATGCCGCCGTGCGTGTACTTGCGGTCGGGGTTCACCACCCATTCTTCGCGCCACGTCGCTTTCAGGGTGATTTCCCCTTCGCCCACGTTCAGCACCTCGATGCCGAGCCATTGATGAAAAGGACCCCGCGTGAGCATGGCCTGTACTTTCTCTGCGGTAAGGATGTCGTCGGTCATAAAGCCTCCTGGGCGTCGGGGTAGCGGATGGGGTTCAAGGAACGATGACGACTTTGCCGAGAACCTTGCGGTCCTGGATCATGGCGAGGCCTTCGGCGGCCTGTTCGAGCGGCAGCACCTTGTCGATGACGGGCTTCATCTTGCCTTCCTGGATCAGCGTCATCAGGGCGGACAGGTTGTCGTCGTAGAAACTGTTCGAACCCATGATGTTGATCTCGAAGCTCCAGATGTACCGGAGATCTTCCTTGGGGTCGTGGCCGGCCGTGGCGCCGCAGACCAGCAGGCGTCCGCCGCGCTTGATGCACTTGAGGGACGGCACCCAGGTATCGCCGCCCGTGAAGTTGATGACGACATCGACACCCCCTTCGTTCGACCGCCGCTGCGGCTTGCCGTATTTCTCGATGGCCCACTTCGAAAAATCGACGTCCTTGTAGTTGATGACGTGGTCCGCGCCCAGATCCTTGAGCCGTGCCATCTTGTCCTCGCCACCCGCGCAGGCGATCACCTCCGCGCCCAGCAGCTTGGCCAGGATGACGCAGCCGGTGCCCACGCCGCCGCTTGCGCCAAGCACCAATACCTTGTCGCCTTTCTTGATGGTGTTGTGCGTCACGATCATGCGGTGCGCCGTGCCGTAGGCCACCGGCAACGAGGCGGCCTCTTCGAACGTGACCTGGTCAGGCATGCGGATCAGCTGGTCGCTCGACACCAGGCAGTATTCGGCCATGCCGCCATTGAGCATCTCCCCCATCAAGCCCTTCTTCTTGTTGAGCGGATTGACCAGCACGCGGTCGCCTGCCGCCCAGCCCTCGACGCCCGCGCCGACGTCAACGATCTCGCCCGCCATGTCCAGGCCGATGATGACCGGCAACGGCACCTTGATGCCCGGCATGCCACGCACCGTGAACACATCGTGGTAGTTGAACGAGGACGCGCCGACGCGGATCACGACATGGCCCTCGATCACTTGCGGCCTGGGAAAGTCATAGACGACTTTCAGTTCGGACAGGTCGCCGTGCTGCGAGAGCAGCAAGGCTTTCATGGTGTTTTCGCTCATCGTTCTTCCTTGGGGTGGACCGCTTACAGGACCGCCTGCACCAGGCGATTGACATGGGTGGCGACGCGGGGGCTGTCGATGCCGTAGACATGGATCGACACGGCGTCCTCGCCGCCGGGGTTCCCGAGGCGATGCGCCTCCTGGATGCCCGCATACGTGAAGGTGATATCACCGACGCAGCGTGTGCGCCGTTCCTGCAGCCGCACGGCCCGGCAGTCTGCCGACCACGCGTAGCACTCTTCCTGCAGCACGCCCGCGACAACGGCATAACTGCACCAGGTGTGATGGCCGTGCACGGGACTGAACTGGCCGGCGCCCCAGACGATCGCGACGACCGAAAAGCGGCCGGCGTCGTCGGCGTACAGAAGGTGGCGAGCGTAGCTGTCGGCGCGACCGACACGCTGCGCCGCACTCAGGAAAGTGGGTTGAGCGATCGCCGATCGCAGGGCGCGCCGCAAGGCATGGGGAATGTCGTCGGTACACCCGGCGCACGCGTGACGGATCTCATCCGCCAGAACGCACAGAGCTTCGTTTTGCTTGCTTCCCTCAACTTCGATCATCGTCATGGCCTCAATCAAACATTGGGCAATCGAAAAAGCTGAACTGCTAAGACAAAGATTCGAAATTCTTTTAGTGCGTTTTTATTGGTTTTATTTTCTACTTGCTTGCACCAAGTGTAGATTGTGATTTCTCTCAAGCGCAAGAAAAAAGGTGTTTTGTCCGGACGATCAACCCGAGTCTTCAAGGAGTTCGACGTGCCCGATTTCGATTGGAACAATGCTTACCGCACCGTACGATTGCCAGTGTTCGCCCGCAATGTCGTCGCCACTTCCCATCCGCTTGCCGCGCAGGCTGGCCTCAAAATCCTGCAGCAAGGCGGCAATGCGATCGACGCCGCCATCGCTGCCGCGGCCGTGCTTACGCTGGTCGAACCGGTCTCTTGCGGACTGGGCAGCGATGCCTTCGCCATCGTCTGGGACAGGCACCAGTTGCATGGCCTGAATGCGTCCGGTGTATCGCCCGCCGCCTGGTCTCCCGACTACTTCCGGAAGAAGTACGGCGAGGACGGCAAAGGGCTGGCGAAACGTCCGGCGCGCGGCTGGGACACCGTGACCGTGCCCGGAGCCATCGCGGGGTGGGAAGCCCTGCACGCCAAGTTCGGATCGCTGCCCTTCGGCGATCTGCTGCAGCCGGCGATAGAGATCGCCGAGCGTGGCCATCCGGTCGCAGCCATCGTTGCCTACAAGTGGGCTGCCGCCGTACCGGAACTGCGCGGCCAGCCCGGTTTCGCAGACGTGTTCCTGCCGCATGGCCGCGCACCTGCGCCAGGTGAAAAGATCTGCTATCCCGATGCGGCGCGTACCTTGAAGCGGCTGGCGGACCAGGGACCGCGCGACTTCTACGAAAGTGCGATTGCGCAAGCGCTGGCGGCGCACTCGGCGACCCACGGCGCTGCCATGACCGGCCGGGATCTGCGCGGCTATCAATGCGACTGGGTCACGCCCATCAGCAAGTCCTACCGGGGGTACGACGTGCATGAACTGCCCCCCAACGGTCAGGGCATCGGCGCGCTGATTGCACTCGGCATCCTCGACAAATTCGACCTGGCCAGCCTGGCGAACGACGGCGTCGACAGCCAGCACCTGCAGATCGAGGCCATGAAACTCGCCTTTGCGGATGTCTACCGCTACGTCGCGGATCCCCGCTCGATGGAAGTCACGCCCGACCAGATGCTCGACGACGCCTACCTGACCGAGCGCGCCAAGTTGATCGACATGACACGCGCGGCGCAGCCCGAGGCGGGGATGCCGGGCACGGGCGGCACCATCTACCTGTCGGTGGCCGACGAAAGCGGCATGATGGTCTCGTTCATCCAGTCCAACTACCAGGGCTTCGGATCGGGCATCGTCGTCCCGGGCACCGGCATCAGCCTGCAGAACCGGGGCACCGGTTTTTCCATGGATCCCCGTTCGCCCAACGTCGTGGCGGGCGGCAAGCGGCCGTTCCAGACCATCATCCCGGCGTTCCTGACACAGCACGGCAAGCCGGTCATGAGCTTCGGCGTCATGGGGGGTGACATGCAGCCGCAGGGCCATCTGCAGACCCTGGTGCGCATGATCGACTACCACCAGCAGCCGCAGGCCGCCTGCGACGCGCCACGCTGGAAGCTGAACCGCGACTACACCCTGGACGTGGAGACGACCCTGGCCGCCGACGTGGTGACGGGCCTGCAGGCGCGCGGGCACGTCTTGAAGTCGGTCGAGGATTCGTACATGGACTTCGGGTCGGGCCAGTTCATCTGGCGGCTGTCGGACGATCCTGACCGCGGCTATGTGGCGGCCAGCGACAGCCGCCGCGACGGCATCGCCGCGGGCTGGTAGGCACGCGCAGCGACAGCGGCGGGCGCCGTCCGGGCGGCCCACCGCGATCCAGGAGCCGGCATGGTCAATCGACACGCGCACCCGAATCCGTCACGACCTTGCCCCACTTCTCGATCTCGTTGTTCGAGAACGTGGTGTATTCGGCGGAGCTCATCACCATGGGCTGCCACCCTTCCTTGGCCATGTATTCGGCCATGCGCGGCGACCGCACCGCACGCGCGACGGCGGCATTCAGCTTCGCGGTTATGGCGGGCGGCAGGCCGGCCGGCGCGCCGAGCCCCAGCCACCCCAGCACCTCGTAGCCCGGCACCCCGGCCTCGGCAATGGTGGGAATATCCGGCTCGCTGGCGGTGCGCGTCGGCCCGGTCACACCCAAGGCACGCAAGCGTCCCGACTGCACGTGCGGCATGGCTGCCGACACCGCCGCGAACATGACCTGCGCCTGTCCACCGACCACACCCAGCAAGCCCGGTGACGTGCCGTTGTAAGGGATGTGCATCATGTCGATGCCTGCCATGGTCTTGAACAATTCGGTGGCCAGATGGGCGCCCCCGCCACTGCCGCCCGACGCATAGTTCAATGCGCCGGGCTTGGCCTTGGCCAGCGCCAGCAGTTCCTTGACGTTGGTCGCCGGTACGCTGGGGTGGACCACCAGCACCAGCGGATAGGCCGCCACGAAGGCAATGTGGGTGAAGTCCTTGCGCAGGTCGTAATTGAGCTTGCGGTACAGCGTCGCGTTGGCGGCGCCGCTCGATGTTTCCATCATCAAGGTGTAGCCGTCGGCCGGGGCGCGCGCCACCATTTCCGCGGCGATGTTGCCCGACGCGCCGCCTCGGTTCTCGATGTAGACGGTCTGGCCCAGATTCAGCTCCGCGGCCAGCGCGCGCGCCATGATGTCGTTCGGTCCGCCTGGCGTATAGCCGACAACCAGTTTGACGGCCTTGGTGGGATAGTCGTCGGCAACTGCCGGGACGGACGCGGCGAACGATACCGCGCAACACGCGGCAAGCAGGGTGAGGCGGTGACGTAGCATGGGATTCCCTTTTGCAAGGGGCGATCCCGACTGAGACGCGCCCCGGTATTCGGACAACTCTTGCGAGTGCTAAATACTGCCGCGGGGTCGTGTTCTCCACAGCGTGGGCGGATGCCACGGGGGAGGGGCCGAGGTTGCCAGCGAAGTGCTGCGGCGCAGCACCTGGACGGAAGGTAAAGCGTGGGGCGGAGCAACGTCAAGAGGGTGAAAATCGCGCGAAAAAGGCCATGCACCGCGATGAATCGCCTGTGCACCGCGCGGTGGCGGCAGGGTATTGGACGACCCAGTCAGGTGCGTCCTGTCCGTCGCGATGCAGTCTGCCGTTCAATTTTGAGCATGCTCATCGCATCGCCGCGACGGGCTGCCTGGAGGAACCCGGTATTGCGCTGCCGGGGCTGGTTGCCCAACTTGCGGCGCGGCTGCACCACAGGCGTGCCTGGGGGTCACCAAGGATGAATCCGGCCTCATCCCTCCACGAGGCCGGCACCTGCCTGACAAACGCATCAACGCCAGCCGCGCCCCCTGCTTTGGTGCAGGATCCGGGCGACGCGCGCTAGAAATATTTTTTGCGGGAACATGCGGTTTCGGCCCTGGCATGCTCTGCAGGGGTCGTTCCGAAGAAACGCATGCCGACCGACGGAGTGATCGGACCTCAAAAAAACGCGTGACCAGATGCAGAAGTCTGGCCACGCGCCGTTGGGCTCAACTCTGTGGACGTCGATACGCCTTACTTCGCGGCGCCACACTGCTCCGCATACGCGTCCCCATGCGAGGCCAGCACGTTCTTCACCAGCATCTTGAACGCAGGCTTGCCATCGGCGCCCTCGGCCACCTGGTAGATGTTGTAGTTCTGGATGGGATAGTTGTTCTTGTTGAACTTGAAGTCGCCGCGCACCGACGGGAAGGGCGTGGTGCGGATCGCGTCGATGAAGGCCTGCGAGTCGGACGCCTTGCCCCCCACCTTTTTCAGCGCTTCGCCAATCAAGATGGCGGCGTCATAGCTGAAGGCGGCGAATGACGTGGGCGTGCGGCCGTATTTCTTTTCGTAGGCCGCGACAAACTGCTTGTTCTGCGCATTGTCGGCGCTGGGCTGCCAGGCTTCGGCCACGATGTTGCCGTAGGCGACCTTGCCGATGGCGCCCAGGCTGGTCGGCTCCAGGGTGTGCACGCTGTACAGAGGGATGGTCTTGCCCATGCCCATCTGCTGGTACTGGCGCACGAACGACACGCCCTGCCCGCCCGGGAAAAAGCCGAACACGCCGGCGGGCTTGGCCGCGCCGATCTGACTGAGCTCGGCCGAGAAATCCAGCTGCGTCAGTGACGTGTAGATTTCGTTCGAGATCTTGCCTTTGTAGAAGCGCTTCAGGCCGGTGACCTTGTCTTTGGAGCCAAGAAAGTTGGGCGCGATGATGCTGATGTCGGCCACTTTCTGGTCGTTCAGGTATTTGCCCATGGCTTCGGCCGTGGCATCGCTCTGCCATGACGTGACGAACAGGTTGGGCTTGCATTGCGCGCCGGCCAGGGGCGACGGGCCGGATACCGAACCCACAAATGGAATCTTGCTGGCGCCGATCTTGGCCTGCAGGGCCATCATGACGTTGGCGTAGGTCAGGCCGGTCACGATGTCGACCTTCTCGCGTTCCAGCAGTTTGGTCAGGCCCAGCATGCCGACGTCGGGCTTCATCTGGTCGTCTTCCTGGATGACCTTGACGTCGTAGCCCCCCAGCTTGCCCTTGCCCTGCTCCACGGCCAGCATGAAGCCATCGGCCTGGTCGCGGCCCACGTCGGCGGCCTGGCCGGACAGGGTACCCAGAAAGCCGATCTTGACCTGCGCCATTGCAGGCGCGGTACAGAGGCCCGCGAGGCCGAGCACCATCACCATCGTCGTTTTCATTGCGTGTCTCCCAAAGCCTGTCGGCTCATCGTTGTTATGCAGCGATTATGTGGTCCGGCGTGTTTACCGGCCATCGCGCTGATTGATTCCGCGGTATTAAACTCATTGATAGTTTCCCGATCAGGCGCGACATGAAAGACCTCAACCTTTTGTACGTGTTCGAAGCCCTGTGGCGTGACCGCTCGGTCACCATTGCGGCCGAAAGCCTGGACGTGACGCAAGGCGCCGTCAGCAGCGCGCTCAAGCGGATGCGCGATGAATATGGCGACAAGCTTTTCATGCTGGCGGGCCGGCGCATGGAACCCACCGCGATGGCAACCAGCATCGCGCCGTCATTGCTGGAGGCGCTCAACGCCATCCGCAAGACGACCGGCGTGCAGACCTCGTTCGATGCGGGGGAGTCCACCCGGTCCTTCACGATCCGCACGCGCGACGTGGGCGAAGTCGTTGTGCTTCCCAACCTGTTTGCCCGGATGGAAGACGTCGCGCCGCGGGTCAAGATCAACGTCATGTTCGCTCCCATCGAAGAAACGGTGCACGGCCTGTCCACCGGCCGCATGGATGTCGCGCTGGGCTACCTGCCCGCGCTGGAACGCAATATCCACAAGAAGGTGTTGTTCAAGCAGCGCTACCTGTGCGTGATGCGCAACGACCACCCGTTGGCAAATGCCGAACTCACGCTCAAGCGCTTTCTGTCGCAGCAGCACCTGCTGGTCGAATACGCCGGCAGCGGTCACGTGCTGCTCGAGCGCGCGTTGATCGATGCCGGCGCCAAGGACCGCATCCGCGTGCGCATGCCGCAGTACCTGGCCGCGCCCCATCTCGTGCTGCGCTCGGACCTGATCTGGACCTGCCCGGAATCGCTGGTGGTTGAGCTTCGCAAGCATTTCCCCCTGGCCGTCAAACCCCTGCCCATGCCCATGGGCAATTTCGATGTCGCGCTGTATTGGCATGACCGTTTCCACAAGGACCCGGCCAACCTGTGGTTCCGCCAGCAGGTGATCGAGTGCGTGCACGACATCCAGATCAATCCGCTGACGGCGCCCCGTACATCGGCATGAAGAACGCCCCTGGTCACTCCGTGATCGTGAATTCGAACTCGCCGATGTTCTCGATCCACTGACGCACCACATCGCCCGCTTTCAGGAATTGCTTGCGCGCCATGCCCACGCCCGACGGCGTGCCTGTCAGGATGAGGTCACCCGGCATCAGCGTGATGCGTGAACTGAGCTGCGCGATCTGGTCCGCAATCGTGAACAGCATCTGCGACGTGTTCGAGTCCTGCATCAGTTCGCCGTTGACCCACAGCTTCATCGACAGGGACATGGGGTCGCCAATGAACTGCGCGGGCGTGATCGCCGGGCCCATCGGGCACGAACCGTCGAACGACTTTTGCCCGATCCAGTCCCAGCGGAACGGAGACGTGTCGGGCACATTGGGCCGCGACACCCAGTCACGCGCCGACAGGTCGTTCGTCACCACGTAGCCCGCCACATAGTCCATGGCTTCGTCGACCGGGACGTCCTTGCAGGTTCGGCCAATGACCACGCCCAGCTCGATTTCCCAGTCCAGCATGGTCGAGCCCGCCGGAATGCGCACGTGCGCATCGGGTCCCACCACGGTGGCGCCGCCGGCCTTGATGTTGTGCCAGGGCAGAAAGCCCTTGCTCTTGGGGTCGCCTTCGAGCGGCATGCCCAGCACGCGCTTCATCTCTTCCACGTGGTCGCTGTAGTTGACGCCCGCAAAGTAGATGGTGCGCGGCGCTGGCAGCGGCGCGAGCAGCGTGGCGCCGGACACGTACTCGCGGCCAGGCAGCTCGCGGCCCAGCGTCGCCAGCTTTTCCGTGGCGCGCGGCCAGTCTTCCAGCACTTCCTGCACGCCCGCATAGCGCGGCGACGCGTAGATCTTGCCTTCGTGCAGCAGGCCGGTCTTGCGCGCGCCTTCGTGCTCGATCGTCACGAGCTGGATCATGATGCGGATCCCTTGACCTTCAGTTCTTCCAGGCTGCCGATGTCGGCGGCGTCGTCCATCGAAAACCGGTCGCCGTAGTCGAACAGATCGTCATGCTGGAAGCCGTTTTCGTACCACTGGATTTCCCACCAGTTGTGGTCCAGGTCTTCCAGGTAGAACGAATACACGCCGTGCATTTCTTGCGGCGGCAACACCTGCCGGATGCCGTACTTGTCTTTGTCGCGGACCGCGGCTGCGTGGGCCTGATCCACTTCTTCGCGCGTCTCGACGTCCAGCCCCCAGTGATTGAGGAGGTTGGTCGGATGGACCTGATCACCGACTTCGACGCAGATCACGTGGAAGCGCTGCGCCAGCCGCACGGCCATGGCGGGCTTGCCATGACGCACGCATTCCAGGCCCAGGAACTCCTCGTAGAAGCGGCGCGACGCCTTCAGGCTGAAACACTCCAGCGTGCCGTGGCCCAGGCAGAAAGGCTTGACGACGGACGGGTGGGTGGGAGGATCGACACGACAATTTTCTGGCAGCATGACAGTCTCCGTAGGTGGGGATTCAGGCCTGTGGCGGCCGGTTGCGGTCGGCTTCGCTCAGGAAGGCATCGGCAAAGAATGCGTCCTCGGGCAGCCGGCAGGTGATCGTGAAATCATGACGCGCGGATTCGACCATGACGGGCGCGCCGCAGGCGTAGACCTGCACGCCCGACATGTCCGGAAAGTCCTGCATCACGGCCTGGTGGACAAAGCCCGTGCGGCCGGTCCATGCGCATGCGTCGGTGGCATTGCTCAGTACAGGGATGAACGTGATGTGGTCGTGCGCGGCGGCCCAGGACTCGGCCAGGCTGGCCATGTACAGATCGGCCCGCGTGCGTCCCCCCCAGTACAAGGTAATGGGCCGGCGCAGGCCGCGCTGCAGGGTCTGCTCCAGCAGCGACTTGATGGGTGCAAAGCCGGTGCCCGACGCCAGCATCACGATCGGCGCATCGGAGTCTTCGCGCAAGAAGAACGATCCCAGGGGCATTTCGATGCGGTGGATTTCGCGCAGCTTCATGGCCGTGAAGACGTGCTCGGTGAACTTGCCGCCGGGCATGCGGCGGATATGCAGTTCGACCTGACGCACGCCGTCGTTGCTCGGCACGTTCGCGATCGAATAGCTGCGGCGCGTGCCGTCCGGCCGGAGGATGTCCAGGTACTGGCCGGCGCGGAACAGCGTCGGCTCGTTCATGGGCAAGCCCAGGGTAACGATCATGACGTCATCGCTGGCCGGCTCCATCTTCAGTACCCGGCACGGCATGAATTTGGACTTGATCGCGTCTTGCGGATCCAGTTCGTTGACTTCGACAACCAGGTCGCCCAGCGGCTTCGCGCAGCACAACAGCGCCAGCCCTTCGGCCTTGTCGGCGTCGCTCAGGTAATTGGGGTGGACGCCGCCATAGTCCACTTCGCCCGAGACCACGCGGCCGCGGCACGTGCGGCAGACGCCCGAGCGGCAGCTGTAGGGCATGAACAGGCCGGTGTCGAGGCCTGCTTTCAGGATGGGGGTATCAGCGGAACAAGGGTAGGTGTGCCCGCTTGGATGCAGGGTGATCGTGTAGGACATAGGTCTTGGGCCTATCTTCCCCGTCGCGGGCTGGATCGCTCGCCGTCTCCCGGGGTTCTGCCCGCAGTCTAATCACTCGCGCCCTGTGCAGCTATTAACAGGGCAAAATCCCGAGAATTAACTGCATCAATAGTCCAGCATTGGCGCGCCTTGCGGGGCGACGGGTCAGTGAATACCCGCACCCTTCAGAAGGCTCAGTAGCCGGTCATTTCCAGATAACCGCGGCCCGCAGGCGCGCCGCCCTTGCCCGCCGTCAGGCGCACCGGCCCTTCCCAATACGGAAAAGAGGTCGCCATCCATGCGCGGGGTTGGATCGCTTCGGCGGTCACGTCCACGTTCATGTCGGCCACCCGCACGCGCCACTGCGTCGGCACCTTGCGGCCCGTGTCCTGCCGGGTCGATGCGAGCGGTTCGAGCTGGATCTGCTCGCCGCGCAGTGCGTGCAGCGTGCCTTCGGCGGCGATCCAGGTCCCTGCCCGATAGGGCGCGCCGTCGGTCTGCCGCACCTGGAACAGCATCAGTTTGGCGCCACTGTCCAGGTGCAGGGAAAACCAATCCCATCCCTGCTGCGTCGCGGCCAGGGGCTGACTGCTCCACTCACGGTCGAGCCAGGCCGTGCCTGTCACGGCGATCTTCTTTCCATCGACGTCGATGTCGCCATTGACGGTGTAGAACGGCTGGCTGTAGTAGTAGGAGGCCTGGCCCAGGCCGGACTTTTCGCTGTAGCCGCCGTCGCCATGCAGCACGAGCGGGCGATGGGTGGACAGTTGCAACCGGTAGGCAAAGTCCTTGCCGGTGGCCTGCATGGCCAGCCGGTCGATGTCGCGGCCGCCGGCGGTTTCGAGCTGCCAGTCGTCGATCCACGCGCGAAACGGCGCGGCCGTGACACCCGCCTGGCCGATGCCGCCGCGTGCCAGCGTTTCGGCATAGCGGTGTCCGGTCGGACTGGTCAGACCAGCATGGCCCATCCACACGTTCGGGCTGCCAAAGCCAGCGACATCGGCGCCCGGTCGCAGCGCCGAACGGAACAAAGTCCATTGCGCGCCCCAGTCCTTGCCCGACGCGTCTTTCAGGTTCGCAGTGACGTACCACCACTCGATCCGGTAGCCGTCGTGCGGGCCATGGTCCGCGGGAAAGCGCAAGGGCCTGCCGCGTTCCACCTGCGCAAACGCGGCGGCGTCGGCGCCCAGGCCCGCAAAGCCGCTGCGGGGCGCCTCGGCCGGCTGGTCACAGCCGCTCACCAACACGGACATGCACAGCATGCCCACGACGGCCAGCGCCGCACCCATGCGCAATGCGCAATGCTTAACGTTCATCGGCGAATTGCCTCAACAGATCGGCAGGCTGACGACGCGCCAGCCGCCAGATGGGTCCGCATGCTGCCAGCAGGCTGGTGAGCAGACCCAGCAATCCCAACTGCACCAGTTGCAGCGTCGACACGTACAGCGGCAGCCGCCAGCCAAAGGCCTGAACGTTGACAACCGCAACCATGCACCATGCAAGCAGCAGACCGAGCGGCATTGCCAACAAGACCGTCAGGCACGCCAGCATCAAGGTCTGGCCCAGGGTGAGCCACCCCAGGCGGCTGCGCCGGACACCCAGGGCCCAGAGTGGCGCAAGCTGCCCGACCCGGCTGTGGCCCAGGGTCAGCAGGCTGATAAAGAGCGCGATACCCGCCACCGCCAACGTCAGGGTATTGAGCGCACCGGTCGCCGCGAAAGTCCGTTCGAACACATCGATCGACCAGCGTTTGATGGTCGTCTGGTCGATCACGCGCGTACTGTCCAGGCCATAACGATCCTTGAGCGTTTCGGCCAGGCTGGCCGCGCGGCCGGGTTCGAGCCGCATGCTCAGGTTGGTCAGGACGGCCTCGGGCCAGTGCTGGCGCAACCTGTCGGCAGCCAGCAGCACCTGGCCCTTGGGATTGCCGTAGTCGGCGTAGACCCCAACGATGGGCAGGCGCTGCTCGCCATCGGGCGACGGCAGCACCAGCGTGTCGTTCAGGCCGACATGCAGGCGGCGACCCAGTTGTTCGCTGAGCATGACACCCTGCCCTGCACCCAGCCGATCCCAGGCCCGATCGGCCTGTTCCAGCAAGGGCCACTGTTCGGGAAAGGCCGGCTGCACGACGATGCCCTGCGCCTGCACCGGCCAGCCCTGAAGGCGAAAGTCGGTGCGCCACTGCGGCTGGACCACCTTGACGCCCGGCTGGCCCGCGGCCCACGACGCGATCTCGGCGGACTGGGCCGGGTCGCGTGGCGTCAGGTACAGGTCGGCCGACAGGCGCTGATCGAGCCAGCCCAGGAAGGTCTGGCGGAAGCCCTCGGTCATGCTGCCCACACCCACGCTGGCGGACAGGGCCAGCAGCAAGGCCATCAAGGCCAGGGCCATGGCGGGCAATTGCTGGCGGCTGTCGGCAATGAACCATTCGGTCAGCGGCCCCCGGCATACCCGCGCCAGGCCCGCCAGGGCCGCGTCGAGCAGCGCGGGAAGCAACAAGGCGCCGGCCAGCAGGATCGCGCCCATCATGAGCAAGGCGCTGAGCAGGCTGTTGCCAAACTGCCAGCACCCCACGGCCAGGATCGCCAGCACGATCGCGAGCACGGCCTGGCGCCGCAGCCACACCCCCTGCGCAATGCGCCAGGCCTGGGCCTGAGCGATGGCGAGCAGGGGCAGGCGCGCGGCGCGCAACAGGCTGCTGCAGCCCGCCAGCAAGGCGCCAAGCAGGCTGATGGCCACGCCGGCGATCCACCAGCTTGGCGACAGGCTCAGTTGCCCCGACACTTCGGCCCCATACAGGCCGCGCAGGCTGGACGCGACGTTGCCCAGAAGGACGCTGGCCAGCAGATAGCCGCTGATCACGCCGGCCAGTCCACCGATGATCGCGAACGCGCCCAGCTCGACGGCCAGTGCACTGATCAGTGTGCTGAGGTTCACGCCGCAGGCGCGCAGCGTGCGCAACACGCCCCGACGTTGCTCCAGCGCCAGGCCGATCGACGCATGCACGATGAACAGGCCCACGATAAAAGCCAGCATCCCGAGCGCCGTCAGATTCAGGTGGAAGCTTTCGGTCAGTCGCTGAAGATCGCCGCCATCTTCGGACGCGCGCCACTGCAATGCGGCCGCCGCAGCGGCCGGGAGCGGCGGCTGGCCCCCGGCCAGATCCGCATCGACCAGCAGACGCGACACCTGCCCGGGCGCCGACAGCAGCGCTTGCGCCGCGCCAATGTCGACGACGATCACGCCGGGCGCCAGCTCCCCGCGCGGCACCAGCGGCGGCAGCCGCTGACCGTCACTGGTCGTGGCCTGCGCACCCGCGGTCAGGCCCAGGCGCTGCAAGGTGTCGGGCGCGATCCAGGCTTCGCCTGGCGTTCCGATAAAGCCGGTCAGGTCGAAGGCGCGTTCGGCCTGTCCGGCCACCGACGTTCCCACCGGCAAGCTGAGTGGTTCGATGCCCAGCACTTCGACACTGGTCAGGGTCTCGCCGGCAAAGCGCACCCGGCCTTCCAGCACCGGCGATACCGCCCAACCTGCGCGCCGCAGGGCTACGTACAGATCCTGGTCGAAACGTTGTCCTTGCCTTGGGACCAGTTGCGATTGCGAGGGCGCGGACAGCATGGCGCTGGCGCGGGCATAGTCGGCGCGCGCCTGACTGTTGAGCGCCTCGACGCCCGTCCACAGCGCCGTGGCCAGCCACAAGCCGATCAGTATGCTGAAGAACTGCAGGGGGTGCCGCCGCCAATGGCTGAGCAGCGCGAGCAAGGTGATCCGCAGCGTGCGCATCAGGCCTCCGCAGGCAGCACGCGCCCGCCTTGCAGATGCACGCGGCGGTTCAGGCGCGCGGCCAGCCGGGCGCTGTGCGTCACCATCAGCAGCGTGCTGCCCGCTTCGCCCACCAGTTCCAGCAGCAGGTCCAGCACGGTATCGCTGCTGGCTTCGTCCAGGCTGCCGGTCGGTTCGTCGGCCAGGACCAGCGACGGGCGCCCGGCCAGCGCGCGGCCAATCGCGACCCGCTGTTGTTGGCCACCCGACAGTTGTTCCGGGTAACGCAACAACAGCGCCCCCAGGCCCAGTCGTTCGGCCAGGCGGGTATTCCAGGCGAGGTCGTTGCGACCGGCCAGACGCGCCTGGAAGGCCAGGTTGGCGCCGACCGTCAGGCTGCTGATGAGGTTGTATTGCTGAAAGACGAGGCCGATGCCCTCGCGGCGCCAGCGCGCCAGATCGGCTTCATTGCGGCCGGTCAGTGCTTCGCCTGCGACTTCGATGCGGCCACTGTCGGGCCGGTCCAGGCCGGCAATCAGGTGCAGCAAGGTGCTCTTGCCGCTGCCTGATTCGCCCATCAAGGCCAGGCTGGTGCCGGTTGCCACCTGCAGGTCCACGCCGCGAAGTACGGGCAATGTGCCCTGGGCCGTGGTGAAAGACTTGCCGACATTCTCTACAACTAGCACCTGGGAAGCTCCGCGAACCGAAGCGTCAAGGATAACCCCAGGTTGCAGGCCGCTTCAGATCAAGGATGCCCTAGAACCCAAGCGCCACGGCCAGCCCGCCACCCAGCAGCCCGAAGGCCACCACGCCGATCGCCACCGTGGCCAGTTCGCGCGGACGGAAGGACTTGGCCACCATGGCAAGTGACGGCAGGCTGATCGGCGGCAATGTCATCAGCAACGCACCCGCCGGACCCGCCGCCATGCCCAGTGACAGCATGGCCTGGATGATCGGCACTTCGCCGGCCGTCGGAATCACGAACAGCGCGCCGGCCACGGCCAGCGCCACGATCCAGATCAGGTGGTTGCCGATGTCCGGACCGATCACCGGGAACAGCCACGCGCGCGCGGCGCCCAGCAGCAGCACCAGCACGATGTATTCGGGCACCAGGCGAATCGTCATGCGCCACAGGATCTGACCCCAGCGCGTGAAAGCCTGCTTCCAATACTCGCCGGCAGACAGGCTGTGGTCATCCACGTTGCCTTCGAGCAGATGCGCCACGCGATCGCGTGCCCCCTCGGCTTCCGCAGGCGACACCATGCGGTTGATCAGGTACCCGAGGCCGAACACCATCCCGATCCCCAGCACCAGCCGCAGCCCGGCCCAGTGCCATCCCAGCACCAGACCCATGAACACCAGCGTGGCGGGGTTCAGCACCGAGTTGCCCAACCAGAACGCCACGGCCCCGCCCGGCGAAGCCTGCCGCTCGCGCAGCCCCGCCACCACCGGCGCCGCGCAGCAGCTGCACATCATCCCGGGCAGCGACATCATGCCGCCCACGAACACACTGCCAAACCCCGCGCCGCCCAGTGCCTTGGCAATCCATCGCGGTGGCAGCAGGGCCTGCACGGCCGAGCCCAGCAGCAGCCCCAGCACCATCGCCTGCCAGATGGCCTTGCCGTACACCATCGCGTAATCCAGCGCAGCGGACCACGACGGCGACGGCGCACTGGCGGCGGTTCCCATCAGGATCGAATTGCCGATCGAATGGTTGCTGGCCGCAACGAATGCGCGGTTGTAGTAGGGGTACCACTTCACGTAGGCCAGACCGGCCAACGCGATAAGGACGAAGACGGCGATGCCGACGAGCGGGTTGGGCGCGCGCCGTGAGTCGAGAGAGTGAGGGGTCATGAAAGAAAGATCAGGAAGCGAAAGGGAGGGCCGGCGAGCAGGGTCATTCGGCCGAGGGTGGCGCATTTTACGCTGTCCACCGACGTGGACGCAGACCGCCAAGGCAGGGGCGCAAACCGCTACCCCTTCGCCACCTCGTCCAGCAGCCAGTCGCGAAAGTCGCACAGATGCGGGTCGTATTGCAGCCTTTCGGAATACACCAGGTAGAACGCCGAATCGATGAGCAGGCGGTTTTCGAACGGCGCGACCAGTCGGCCGGCGGCCAGGTCATCCTTGACTAGCGCGTATTGGCCCATCGCCACGCCCAGCCCTTGCAGCGCGGCCTGGTAGGCAAGGGCGACATTCTCGAATGTCAGCCCGTGGGTCGGATCGATATCGCCGACATGGTTGGCGTCCAGCCATCGGCGCCAATAATCGGGACGCGCCGTGGACTGCAGCAAGGTGTGGCGCGCCAGATCCCGCGGTGTGGTGATCGCGTTGGGCCCGGTCAGCAGTTGCGGACTGCACACCGGCAGCAATTCGATATCCACCAGACGGCGCGAGATCGCACCCGGCCAATCGCCATGCCCGATGCCGATCATGACATCGGCGTCGCCCAAGGTGCGCAAAGGTTTGAAGGACGTGGTGAACACCGTGTCGCGATCCGGATGCGCCACGTGAAAGGCCGGCATGCGGGGCAGCAGCCAGCGCATGGCAAACGTCATCTGGCACCAGATCTGCAGAGGTTTGGCCGCGGGGGGCGCGAGCGCCCTGACGGTGGCCTGTTCGATGCGTTCGAACGCGCCGTGCAGATCGTCCCGGTACTGAAGACCGCCCGGCGTCAGGCGCACTTCGCGGTTCGCGCGCTCGAACAGGCGCATGCCCAGGAAGTCTTCCAGGACCTTGATCTGCCGGCTGACGGCGCCGGGCGTGACGTGCAGTTCACGCGCCGTCTGCGTGAAGCTCAGCGTGCGTGATGCGGATTCGAACATCCTGAGCGGGTTCAGCGGCGGCAGTTTCATGGACGTTGATCGTTGAGTTTTGGTCAAGCGAGTTGACTATATATCGATTGTGACAAGGGGTGAACCGCCGCAGTATGACTGGGCCTATTGCATCGCACCATCAGGAAACCGCACCCATGACCACTCCCCGCTTCGTTGCCGTGATGTTCGCCGCCCTGACCTTGCAGGGAGCCGCGCAGGGCACAGCCCTTGCCGCCGATTACCCGGGCGGCCCGATTACCGTCATCGTTCCGTACGCGGCGGGCGGACTGGCCGACAACATTGCCAGGCCCGTTGCCGACGCGCTCGGCAAGGTTCTCAAGCAGTCCGTCATTGTCGAAAACAAGGGCGGCGCGGGCGGTGTGGTTGGCACCGGATTCGTGGCGCGCGCCAAGCCGGATGGCTACACGTTGCTGCTGACGTTGTCTGCAATATCAGGCCTGCCTGAAGCCGACCGGCTGCTGGGCCGCAAGCCCGCCTTCCAGCTCGATCAGTTCGTGCCGATCGCGCGCGTCACCGCCGATCCGAACCTTCTGGTGGTCAGCGCCGATGCCCCGTGGAAATCGGTGGCCGAACTGGTTGCGGACAGCAAGCAACATCCCACAGCGCTGAACTACGGGTCGTCGGGCGTGTATGGCGCCATGCACATCCCCATGGAAATGTTCAAGGCGGCCAGCGGCGCGCAGATCACGCACGTGCCTTTCTCGGGCGGCGGACCGGCCATGGTGTCCCTGCTTGGCGGCCAGATCCAGACGGCGGCCAGCGGCCCGGCCAACGCCGGCAACTTCATCAGGACGGGCAAGATGCGCGCACTGGCCCACTGGGGCAGCCAGCCGCTGCCTGCCTATCCCGGCCTGCCCAGCCTGAAGTCCCTGGGCTACGACGCGGAATTCGTGCAGTGGTCCGCGTTGATGGCGCCGGCGCAGACGCCGCCCGCGGTCCTCGAGACCCTGCGCAACGCGATGCGGGTGGTGACCGCGGATCCGGCGCTCAAGCAGGTCTTCAGCAACCTGGGCAGCCCGATCGAATACATGGACGCGCCTGAATTTGCCACCTACTGGAAGGCCGACGCCGAACGCGTCGTGGCGGCAGTCAAGAAGATTGGCAAGGTGGATTGATTGACGACGACAACCACTCCCCGCATTCCCGATTCGCTGTACCGCCTGATGGACGAGATCGGTCCCCGGTGGGGATCGACCGTTCAGGCCAACGTCCGGACGATGATCGAGGCGTACTCCAAGATCCTGAAAGACGCGCCCAAGGAAGGAACGGCCCATCGCGACCTGCCTTACGGCAGCGACCCGCGGCAGCGCCTGGACGTGTACGAGCCCAATAGCAAAAACGAATCGCCCCGCCCTGTCCTGATGTTCGTGCATGGCGGCGCGTTCGTAGAAGGCGACAAGGACCGCACCGACGAGATCTACAGCAACGTGCTCTGGTACTTCGCGCGCCACGGCATCATCGGCGTCAACGTCGAGTTTCGCCTGGCGCCGACCCACACCTTCCCGAGCGGCACGCAAGACGTCGCCGCTGCCGTGGCCTGGGTCAAGGCGCATGCCGCGGACTATGGCGGCGACCCGGATCGCATCTTCCTGATGGGACATTCAGCCGGCGGCGCGCATTCGGCGCACTACGCCTACGACGCCCGCTACCATCCGGTCGGGGGCCATGGACTGGCGGGATTGATCGTCGTGTCTGGCCGCGTGCGCGCCGAAAACTCCAGCGAGAACCCCAACGCAAAGCGCGTCGAGGCCTACTACGGAACGTCGCTGGACGACATGGCTGCGGGGTCGGCGATCAGCCACGTGTCGGCCGCCTCCTTGCCGACGATGATCGCCGTCGCCCAATACGAAAACCCGCTGATTGACGTGCACTGCGCCGAACTCTTCTCGACGCTTTCGCAAATCCGACGGCGCGCACCGCGCTTCGTGTGGCTGCCGCGGCATAACCACACCTCCATCATTGCGCACTTCAACACCCATGAAGATGTCCTGGGAAAGCACGTCCTGGAGTTCATGGAAACGGGGATCTGACGCACCTGTCGTCTTCCCGACTATCGCACCCGGGCGACCTTGAGACCGTTCACGGACTCCAACTTTTGGACGATATCTCTCAACCGATCGACGGAATAGTCTAGGCACGCCGCCTCGCGGTCTGGCGGCGCATCTTCTCTGTCGGGGCACCTCTTACACCTTCCGATTACCTCCTTGGCCACCCTGTCGGCCAAGCGGGTCGGTGCGTCCTGCAGCAGCATATCGACCGCACAAGGAGCCACGCGCCTGCGAGCGCGCCGCTCGTCCCATCTTGCTCAGTTTTGCGACTCACCAAAGGAGTTGGCAATGACGATGCTGTTGATCAAGGGATCCACCGGTGCGGAAGTCGGCAGGTTGGCCGGGGCGCTGCAACGCGAACTGGGCGACGACGCGGCCGACTTCCCGACGCTTGCGGGCAGTGACACGATCGATGCGGGCTTCGACGCCGCGATCCGCCGATGGCAGGCAGGCGTGGGACTGATTGCCGATGGGGTCGTCGGCCCGCTGTGCCAGGTGCTGCTGGAAATGATCGAGCCGCAAGGCGGCAAGTTCGGCAGCACGCCCCTGACCGTCGCCGCGGTCAGCCGATTGTTCCCGGCAACCAAGCCGGCCAACATCGCCCGCTACCTTCCGTATATCGAAGCCGCGCTGGGCGTGCTTGACCTGACCGACCGGCCGATGGTGCTGGGCGCGTTGGGCACGATACGGTCGGAATCGGAAGGCTTCGTGCCGATCTCCGAGTTCCCTTCCAAGTTCAACAGCGACCCCGGCGCGCCGCCCTTCAATCGCTACGACGGCCGCCTGGGCAACGACGTGCCGGGCGACGGCTTCCGGTATCGCGGCCGCGGCTTCGTCCAGCTGACGGGCAAGTTCAACTATCGGAAGTACGCCGCCAAGATCGACTTTCCGCTGGATGCGCAGCCCGATCTGGCCAACGCGCCCGAAGTTGCCGCGCTGCTGCTGGCCACCTTTCTTGGCGACGTGGCCGGCAGGTTCCGGCCGGCCTGCGAGGCAGGCGATCTGGCCGCCGCGCGCAAGTGCGTCAACGGCGGCACCCACGGGCTGGACCGCTTCCGCAGTGTGTTTTCGCTCGCCGAGACGGCGTGGAGTACGGCAACCCGTGGCGTGGGCGCGGGCAAGTCTCCCACCTACGCGTCGCGCCGCACGTCGTTGACCAGCGCCAAGACCAAGAAGGACACCGACGACCTGCGCGATCGCCTGTACCAGCCTGGCGCCATCAGCCTGCCGAACGAATTCCCGTTGTCCAGCGACGTGGAAAAGTACCTGGCCCGCTACACCCAGGTCGGGCTGATCCTGGACCAGGGTCGCGAAGGCGCCTGCACCGGTTTCGGATTGTCTTGCGTCATCAACTATCTGCGCTGGATCAAGGCCAAGCACCCTGACAAGGACTTCATCTCGGTCAGCCCGCGCATGCTCTACACCCTGGCCCGCCGCTACGACGAATACGAAGGCGAAAACTACGAAGGATCGAGTTGCCGCGGCGCGATCAAGGCTTGGTTCAGCCATGGCGTCTGCCTCGAATCCGACTGGCCCTATTCGCCCGAAAAATCCAATCCGCCCCACTATGGCTACGCCAAGCGCGCAGCCAGCACGACGCTGGGGGTCTATTACCGCGTCGAGACGCGGTCGATCACGGATATGCAGGCGGCGCTTCGGCAGCACGGCGCAGTGTTCGTCTCGGCATTCACTCACGATGGCTGGCTGGACGTGCCGGATGTGGGCAGTTGCCCGACGGGCCACCAGGACCTGCCCGAGATCGAATTCGATGGCCGCCCGTCGCAGGTCGACGGCCATGCCTTTGCGCTGGTCGGGTTCGATGCGCGCGGCTTCATCGTGCAGAACTCGTGGGGTCCCGGCTGGGGCGCGGGCGGCTTCGCCATCCTGTCCTATCGCGACTGGCTGGCCAACGCGATGGATGCCTGGGTCGTGGCCCTGGGCGTGGCGGGCGTCATCGAAGGCCGGCTGGTCGCATTGAATCACGACGGCAGCGGCGTGGCGGGCGCGCGGGTCGATAAGAGCAAGTGGTGGGATGCCTCGGTGGCCTATCAACACAGTATCGTGCTGGGCAATGATGGCCGCGTCATGCGGTATGTGAGCGAAGACGAAAAACCGCGCAAGCTGCAACAGCAGGTCTATGCGCTGCCGGATCACTGGTTCCGAACAAACCGGTCGCAGCCGAAGAAGCGGCTGGTGCTGTATGCCCATGGCGGCCTGAACAGCGAAAAAGCAGCCATCGATCGGGCCAGCGCCATGGGCCGCTACTTCGTTGCCAACGGCTGCTATCCGCTGTTCCTGGTCTGGAAGACGGGGCTGCTCGAATCGCTGCAAGGCATGCTGTCCGAAGCCGTCCGCACCCCGGCGGCGCGCGGGGACCTGGCGGGCGCGTGGACCGATGCGTCGGATGCGCTGATCGAAAAGACCTTTGCCCGCCGCCTGGCGCGTCCGATATGGTCAGAGATGAAAGAAAATGCCGAGCTGGCCTTTGCACCGCGGCGCGGGGGCGAACTGCTGCTCGACGCCCTTGCATCGCTGGTAGAAACCTGGGGCGATCAGTTCGAACTGCATCTGGTCGGGCATTCGGCCGGTTCGATCATTCTTGGGCATTTGCTCAGTGCACTGCGTGAGCGGGGCGCCCTGGCCGACCGGGTCGCGTCGATCCACCTGTATGCGCCGGCATGCACCGTCCCGTTTGCCAACAAGCATTACGCCAGCGACGCGCGCTTCATGAACCGCCTGTTTCTGGACGTGCTGTCGGATGACGTGGAGCGCGCCGATACGGTGTCGGCCATCTATCGCAAGTCGCTGCTGTACCTCGTGTCCAATGCGCTGGAAGCGGACCTGCGCACGCCCATCCTTGGCCTGTCGAACATCTGGAATCCCGACTACTCGGGATGGGACGGATCGTCGGACACGGCCGAAGCACTCTCGGCATGGCGCAAAGCCTTCGATGGTGCCGAAGGCAAGGTGCTGGATGTGGTCGCGACGCCCAAGGTGCGCGTGGGCACCGAAGCCAATGGCGAACCGGTCCAGCAGAAAGCGGCGCATGGCAGTTTCGACAACGATGTCGCGGTCGTCACCCGCACGCTGGAGCGCATTACCGGGGGCGCGCTGTCCACACCGGTCGACGAGCTGCGGGGGTTCTAGTGAAGCGGCTCGATACCTTGGTGGAACAACGGCGCAAGATCCTGCAGGACCCGGACGTGCCGGAAGGGCACGACAACAAATGGGGCCTGGCGCTGTCGGGGGGCGGCATACGAAGCGCCACCTTTGCGCTGGGCCTGGTGACCGCGCTGGCCAAGAAGAAAATGCTGCTGCGCTTTGACCTGTTGTCGACGGTATCGGGTGGCGGGTATGCGGGGGCGACCATCGGCCGGCTGTTCGACCGGGTGCGCGCCAAGGCGGCAGCCGGAGGTGCCGGCAAGGGATCGACGGGCGATGCGGCACGCGCCGTGCAGGACGGTCTGGCGCGGGACGAAGCTACCTGGACGACCTGGTGGCTGCGGGCCAACGGGCGCTATCTGATTCCGAGCGGCCTGCTCGACTCGACTCTGATCGTTGCGCTGTATGTGCGGAATGTGCTGGCGGTGCACTTTGAACTGGCGCTGCTGGCCTTGCTCGCCGGCATCGCGCTGGCGTGCATCAACCTGTTCGTGTGGACCGGGCTGGCGGCGCTGGGGTGGATAGGCGGCGATACCTTTTTCGACGCCTTCCGATGGCTGTCGCCCTGGCTGCCCGTGCCGTGGATCGCCCTGGCGGTGTTCACGGTGATCGGCGCCGTGCAGACCTCCGCTTTCTGGTGCTTTCCGTATGTGCGGAAACGAGGTGCGTCGCGGCGCGCCTTCACGGTCGTGATCACTGCGATGATCGCCATCGTGGCGCTGCACCCGCTGTTCGACACCGCGCCGGGGCGGCCCGGCAGCGTCGTGCGCGAAGGCTTGTGGGTGACCATGGTCGCCCTGATGTTCTGCTGGCTGCTTGGCGCGCTGTATGCGCAGCGCGTCTGGATCAAGGCACGCCGGCGCCTGCCGGATGCCAGCTCGGCCGCCGCCGATGTGCTCAGTGTCCTGACACAACGCCTGTCCAATACCTTTCGCTGGGGCATCGCGTTTCTTGCGCTCGGCGTGGTCGAGCGCTTTGCGTGGCATCTTGCGTTCGAGCCCAGCGGCTTCGACACCGCGACCGTCGGCATCTTCCTGACGATCGTGGCGCCCGCCTTGCGCGCCGCCCTGCCCTTTGCGTCGCGGCTCACCAACCCGACCGCGGGGGTGCGCATCGCGATGTTGATCGGCCGGGGACTCGGCTATGTGATCGTCGCACTGCTGGCCGCGTTCTGGATATCGCTGGCCTATCGCGCGGTGCTTGGCGCGTACTTTGACCGCACCACGCTGGCCTTCTTGCCGGCGCTGACCGTCGCCGTGCTCCTGATGTTGCCGATGGCCATCTACCTGGCGGTCACCGGGCGCAACATCGAATTCCTCAACCTGTCGTCGCTGCATTCCTTCTATCGCGCGCGCCTGGTCCGCAGCTATCTGGGCGCAGCCAACTACCGGCGCTTCGAAGCCGCCGGTCCCCTCGACGAAGGCACGCTGACGCCCGTCCCGGCCAACCTGCCGCTGGGCAAGGTCGTGAGCGAAGTCGAAGAAGTCCACCTGGATGACGACGTCGCCATCAACGATTACCGGCCCATGGATGCAGGCGGTCCGGTCCACCTGATCACCATGTGCGTGAACCAGACCAATGATCCGCGCGGGGGCATCTTCAACCGTGACCGGCAGGGTTTGCCACTGACGATCGTGTCGGGCGGCTACATGCGCGAAGGCATCGAGAACTGGTCGGAAATGCGGCGCGAAGAGCCGCTGAGTCTGGGTACCTTCATCGCCATTTCCGGGGCGGCCATTGCCCCGGCGCTGGGAGCGCTCACGCGGGGCGGCATCTCGGCGCTGGCCATGTTTTCCGGTCTGCGTCTGGGGTATTGGTGGAGCAGCGAGCGCCGTAACGGCGAAGCCACGCGGTCGGTGCACGCGTGGACCGGCAAGTCGCGCCGTATCCTGAACGAACTGCGCGGCCGTTTCCAGGGCACGCAAGGACCCGACTGGTTCCTGACCGATGGCGGGCACTTCGAGAACACCGGCGCCTATGCACTGCTGGCCGAACGCTGCCGCGTCATCGTCGTCTCGGACGCCGGGGCCGACCCGACCTATGCCTTTGGCGACCTGGAAAACCTGGTGCGCAAGGCGCGCATCGACCTCAACGCCGACATCCGTTTCATGCGGCCGCGCAATCCGCCCGACCTGCGCCTGAGCCCGCCGGTGGCCGAGCTGGCGCAGTTCGGCACCATCGATGATCTGGCCTCGTCCAAGAGCAATGCGTGCATGGCGCTGGCCACCGTCATCTACGCCGAAGATCCGCTGCACCCCGGCATCCTCGTCTACATGAAGCCGAATTTTTTCATCGGCCTGCCGGTGGATCTCGTCAACTTCAAGGCCGCCAATCCCTGCTTCCCGCAGGAGCCGACGTCAGACCAGTTCTTTTCCGAATCGCAATGGGAAAGCTATTTCCTGCTCGGTCAGGAAATGGGCAAGGCGCTGTCGAGCGACCTCCTGACCTGCATCGCCGCGGCGCCCGAGGCCTATTTCGTGCAGGACACGAGTTCGACGCTCGACAAGGCGATGACGCGCGACAAGGGCGCGATGCCGGCCGGCCCGCCTGCGACGCCGATGCAGGCCATCTCGCGCATTCCGGCACGGATTGCGGTGTCGACCGTGAAGGCGACGGTCGGCCTGACCGCCGTTGCAGCGATCGGAGCTTCGGCCTGGCAAGGCCTGGAAGCCTGGCGCAGTGCGCGCGAAAAAACCGTGGACACCGAACGCACGGCACTGTCCAGCCTGTCATCGACCTGGCTGGACACGCAACGCGCGCGCGCATCGGATACGCCGCAGCGGGTCGAGGCCGTGTCGCGGCTGGCGACCACGCTCCTTTACACCGCCGACCGGGTATGCGCGCACGGGCAGGCCGACTGGTTCCAGCAGCCGGGGCTGGCGCGCGAGATTGCCATCGACGCCTTTGCTGAATGCCGCAAGCTCGATGCGCTGGCTTCGCGTTCGTGCGCCGTGCTGCTGCAATCGGTCGGCAACCCCGCCAGCCGCACCGTCAACACCTGCCTGGGACCCGTGCTGGAACGGCCACCGCAACGCTACGAAACCTATTGGGCCTACGACTACACCACCAAGGCATCGCCGCACCTGCTGCACCCTTGCGACATGTACCGCCAGGACCTTCGATTGGAGGCGATGCCGGTCACGATCACCGACGCAGTCGACCCGCCTGCGGCCGGATGCCGGCTCGGGACATTCGCGTTGGGCGTGCCCGGCGAAGCCGTCGTTCGCAGCGTGATGGCAAGCGTCAACGACGGCTATCAGTACCTGCAGCGCCTTGCCGGACTGACGACGCACGACCTGTGGCTGAGCCGGTTTGCGCAGGACAAGGGCGCAACGATTGCGGCCGCGGGCAGCGCCCCCGATGCGCAAGCGCGCGCGGCCTGCAGCGACGTCGCCGTCTTCGTGCAGGTGTACGACCCCGAGTCCTATGCCGCCGCCACCCGGCTGCGCCCGCCGTGGTCAGCGATCCACGCACGGTTCCAGCCGATCGAGAACGTGCAGCAATCCGCCGAGGCGCGGGGCCGCCCCAACCTGACGCCGGTGACGGAGCCCACGATCCGCTACCACCGCAGCGACGCCGCAGCCTGTGCGGCCTATCTGTGGCCGGTCGCACGACAGACCCTGACCCTGCCCGGACCCGTCACGCCTCGGCCGCTGTCGGCCCGCTATCCCAGCTCTCCATCGACCATCGAAGTGTGGCTGCCGCCGCATACGGCGATCGGGACACGTTGATCGCAACACGGGAGGCGGCTGCAAAAACTTTAACAAACGGTCGATAGTCAGCTTCCTGTCAGCCATGGTATTGCTGTGGGCAGTACCCGCTCCGCGCAGCGAGGATCCTGCCAACCCGCGCCCTATCGAGGGCCACCAGAGGAATGTCGCCATGCCTGTCCCGTTCGTTACGTCGTCCGTTACGCTGTCTGTGTCGTCGTCTGCCAAGTCGTCCGCCATGCCCGCCTTCCATCGCCGTGCCCGCAGCCGCCCCGCGTTCGCCGCCGTGCTGGTCGCCGCCCTTGCCTTCGGCACGACGGCCCTGGCGCAGTCGCCCGGCTACTCCTACACCCCCGACGTCGGCCAGGCGGGCAAGGACGTGGTCTGGGTCCCCACGCCGCAACCGGTCGTGGACAAGATGCTCGAACTGGCCAACATCACGCCCAAAGACACGGTGCTGGACCTGGGATCCGGCGATGGACGCACCGTCATCACGGCAGCCAAACGGGGGGTGAAGGCGCACGGCGTCGAATACAACCCGGACATGGCGGCGCTGGCCCGCGCCAACGCGGAAAAGGAAGGCGTCTCCAAAATGGCGACCTTCCAGACCGCCGACCTGTTTGAAATCGACCTGTCGCAAGCCACGGTCATCACCATGTTTCTGCTGCCAACGATCAACGAACGGCTGCGTCCCAAGCTGCTTGAACTGCCGGCAGGCACGCGCGTCGTGTCGAACTCCTTCCCCATGGGCGACTGGAAACCGGACCGTTCGGAAACCGTCAGCCAGGGTTGCTCCAACTACTGCACGGCGCTGATGTGGGTGGTGCCCGCCAAGGCCGCGGGCACGTGGCAGATGGACGGCCAGCGCCTGACGCTCAAACAATCGTTCCAGAACCTGGAAGGCACGTTGGGATCGAATGCGATCAGCGACGCCAAGCTTGAAGGCAAGAAAATCGCCTTTACCGCCAACGGCGTGCGCTACGAGGGCATGGTCGACGGAAACGCAATGAAGGGCACTGCGGCCGGCGGCAAAACCTGGTCGGCACGGAAGAGTTGATCGCACGGCGCGGGATGCCCCTAGGGTTATCCCGCGTATTCTTGGTACAATCCCCAGGTTCCCTGCGGCGTTCCTCAACGCCGCTTCCCATTCGCCCGGATCATGCCGGGCCGCCCCCGCGACACCTGCTCGCCCGGGGTCCGAGTGCCGGCCCGCAGCGCACGAATCAAAAACAGCGCTGCGCCGGACGCTGACGGTATTTCCTTGAAATCCCAAAGCCGGTGCAGGAGACAGATCAACGAGACCGAGGCGGTTGCCTTGTGGCTCGTCCTTGTCGTATCTGTTCAAAAGGTAGTCAATCAATGTTGAAGCGAATGATCCCGGCCATGCTGGGCCTGGTTGCGTCAGTGGCCGTCCTGCCGCTGCATGCAGCCGAAACAAAGAAGGTCGATGTGCTCCTGATCGGCGGAGGCATCATGAGTTCCACCCTGGGCGTCCTGCTGCACGAACTGGAGCCGGGCTGGAGCATGGAAATGGTCGAGCGCCTGGACAAGGTCGCCATGGAAAGCTCGAACGGCTGGAACAACGCCGGCACCGGTCACTCGGCATTGGCCGAACTGAACTACACCCCGCAGGACAAGACCGGCAAGGTCGACATCTCCAAGGCCATCGAAATCAACGAAGCCTTCCAGGTGTCGCGCCAGTTCTGGTCGTCGCAGGTGAATCGCAACGTCTTGAAGAACCCTCGCTCGTTCATCAACTCGACGCCGCACATGAGCTTCGTCTGGGGCGATGAGGACATCGCTTTCCTGCGCAAGCGCTATGACGCCCTGAAGGCCAGCCCCCTGTTTGCGGGCATGCAATATTCGGAAGACCAGGAACAGATCAAGAAGTGGGTTCCGTTGATGATGGAAGGCCGTGACCCCGCGCAGAAAATCGCCGCGACCTGGACGCCCATCGGCACCGACGTGAACTTCGGCGAGATCACCCGCCAATTCGTGGGCCATCTGGAAACCACGCCCAATTTCTCGCTCAAGACGTCCAGCGACGTGAAGGACATCACGCGCAACAAGGACGGCACGTGGCGCGTCGAATACAAGAACCTGAAAGACGGCCAGACCTCGCAGACCGATGCCAAATTCGTCTTCATCGGCGCAGGCGGCGGCGCGCTGCACCTGCTGCAGAAATCGGGCATTCCGGAAGCCAAGGATTACGCCGGCTTTCCGGTCGGCGGATCGTTCCTGGTGACCGAAAACGCGACCGTGGCCCAGCAGCATCTGGCCAAGGCCTACGGCAAGGCCGCCGTGGGCGCGCCGCCGATGTCGGTGCCCCACCTGGATACGCGGGTGCTCGATGGCAAACGCGTGATCCTGTTCGGACCCTTTGCAACCTTCTCGACCAAGTTCCTTAAAGAAGGCTCATACCTGGACTTGTTGACAAGCACAACGATGCATAACGTCTGGCCCATGATGAAAGTGGGCGTGGCGCAGTATCCGCTGGTCGAATACCTGGCCGGTCAGCTCATGCAATCCGATGATGACCGCTTCAACGCACTGAAGGAATATTTCCCGAATGCGAAGAAGGAAGACTGGCGCCTGTGGCAGGCCGGCCAGCGTGTGCAGGTCATCAAGCGCGACAAGGAAAAGGGCGGCGTGCTCAAGCTCGGCACCGAGATCGTGACGTCCGCCGACGGCAGCATTGCCGGCTTGCTGGGCGCATCGCCTGGTGCGTCGACCGCAGCCCCGATCATGCTGGATCTGGTCGGCAAGGTCTTCAAGGACAAGGTCGCCTCCCCCGAATGGCAGGCCAAGCTGCGTGACCTGGTCCCCAGCTATGGCACGACGCTCAATGGCAGCCCGGCCAAGGTCCAGCAGGAATGGAACGCGACCGCGTCCACCCTGCAATTGACGACGCCGCCGACCATCGACATGACCCCGCCGCCCGCGCCACCCACCGGCAACGTGCCGCAGCGCAAGAAAGAGCAGACCGACGCCGACCTGGCGTTGTGATGCGCGACTGATCCGATCGGCAGGCTGACGCGCCGCCAGAATGACAAAGGCCATCCTTGCGGGGATGGCCTTTTTTTGGTGGGCAGGGCAGCGCTAGCGCGTCGCGCCCGCCACAGAAATCACCAGCCGCGTTGCCGGAGCCACCAGGTGGCGCAGGCCGGCCGAGGCATCGGCCTCGATGGTTTGCAAGATCAACTCGTTGATACCGCCAACGACCGCCATCGCCATGTCGGCCGGCAGCATGCGGCCGTCTGCATCTGCCGTGGCCGACTGCACGAATGCTGCGATCTGCGCGTTGGCCTGCCGGCGCACCTGAAGTCCCGGCAAGCCGCAGCCCAGGATCTCGACGAACAAGGTCTTGAGCAACCTTGGGTCTTGCGCCAGGAAATCCAGGTAAGCCGTCAACGCGGTTTCCACCTGATCCTGCCACGGACGCGACAGGTCGACCGCCCCCTGCAGCGCGGCCAGCGCCTGCTGGCTGGCCATCGCATACAGCGCAAGCAGGCAGTCTGCCTTGGTCTCGAAATGCTCGTAGAACGTGCGGCGCGACACGGCGGCCTCGCGCACGATGTCGGCGATGCTCGTGTCCGCATAGCCCTTCGCGGCCAGGGCCTGCGCCATGCCGCCGAGCAGACGAAGGTAGTGCTCGTGCGGCATGGCGGCGGGCGCCGTGGCGTCGGGTGTACGGGTCGTTGAGTTCGGCGAAGCGGAAGCCATGGTGCACATCACGAATAAGTTGGTACTTGACAGTACCAGATGTCAGTCGCATCATGTTGGTACGCGATCGTACCAACCGTTATGACATCACGCCCGCGTCGTAAAGGAGCTTCTGATGACCGACCTCGTCGTCCGCCGTTTGTTGATCGACCTGCAGCCGCCCATCCCGCGTACCTGGTGCGGCGGCGATGCGTTTGCGACGGCCTTTTTCAATGCCCTGTCGATGAGCTTCCCGTTCGGCGAACAGTTCTTTATCGACGCCCTGCGCAGCGTGCTCGTTACCTTGCCGCCCGACGCCCAGACGCGCTGGCAGCCCGAAGTCAAAGGATTCATCGGCCAGGAAGCCACGCACCGGCGCATCCACAGCCTGTTCAACGCACACCTTGAACGGCAGGGGCTGGTCGATGGCTGGACGCCGCGCGCGGCCAAACGGGCGACCCGGCTCGAAGGCCTGGACCCGCGCCATGCGCTGGCGGTCACGGCCGCCAACGAACACTTCACGGCCATGTTCGCGGACTGGCTGCTCGCCCGTCCCGAGGTATTGGATAACGCCGAGCCGCGCCTGAAAACCATGTGGCTGTGGCACGCCGCCGAAGAGTCCGAACACAAGACCACCGCCTTCGACCTGTACCGCGCGGCAGGTGGGTCCGAGAAAGCGCGCAAGCGCTGGTTCGCGGTCACGACTTCCATGTTCCTGCGCGACCTGCTGCGCCAGACGGCTGCGAATCTGAACAAAGAAAAGCAGCTGTGGAAACGGTCCACGTGGGCCAGTGCCGCGCGGTTGCTGCTCGGCCGCAAAGGCCTGTTCGGCGCGAATCTGAAGGCATGGCGACGGTATTTTTCCAGCGACTTCCATCCATCGGAACACGAGAGCGGACTGGCCGATGCCTGGCTGCGGGATAACCGTGACACCTATGTCCCCGTCGGGGCGCGATGACCTGCTAGCATGTCAGGACAGCACGCGGGCTGGGGCAGGACGTGTCACCTGCGCCGTCTGCCCCTCTCGCGCCTGACTCGAACAGGCGCATCGCCCTGGAGCTCTCCATGACCCCGATCCCGACTCCCCGCACGATCGCCCGACGCCACCTGATCCAATGGGCCGCCGTTGCCCTGACCGCATGCGCCGCCCTGCCCGCCTTCGCGCACCACGGGTGGTCGTGGGCCGAGGGCGAGCAGACCGAACTGTCGGGCACCATCCAGTCGATCTCGATGGCGCCCCCGCACCCCACCCTCAAGGTCAAGGCTACCGATGGCGCCGTCTGGCAGATCGACCTTGGCAACCCGAACCAGACCGAACGATCCGGCTTTACCGGCCAGTCGGCCAAGGCCGGGGACACCATCAAGGTGCTCGGCAACCGCTCGCAGAATCCCAAGGACATGGTGATGAAGGCGGTGCGCATCACGCTCGATGGCCGCAACTTCGACATGTATCCGGAACGGATCCAGTCCAAGTAATCGGCGTCACGTAGCGCATGGACCTGCTGCAGGCGATCGCCGCCTGGCCAGGTGCCGTCTGGCTGACCCGATCCGGCACCGCCTACCTGTTCGTCAACGCCGCGCACATCCTGGGCATCGGCATGCTGGTCGGCGCAATCCTGCCGCTGGATCTGCGGCTGGCCGGTCTGTTTCGATCCTTTCCCCTGCAGGTGCTGGCGCCCTTCCTGTCGCGCGCGGCGGCATGCGGGCTGCTGCTGGCGCTGCTGACCGGGGCGTGGCTGTTCTCGGTCAAGCCTGCGGAGTATGTCGACAACACGGCGTTCCTGATCAAGATGGGCTTGCTGGCCTGCGCGTTGTTGAACGTCGCCTTGCAGCATGGCAATCGGCGTTATCGGCAGGCGTTGGTGGGTGGACCGGTGCATGGCGTGGTACGCGGCGTGGCCCTGCTGTCGGCGGTCAGTTGGGTGGCTGTGCTGGTGGCGGGGCGGTGGATCGGGTTTCTTTGAAGGCAGCTCAACACGAAAGCCGCATCGTGTTTCGGAATCGCGAAATAAAAGGCCCGCGAAGCGTGATGGCGGCCGCTGTTTCGGAATTCCGGAAACGCGGCAGGATGGTCGCTTGCGCTGTCGGGCCTGGCGCATGGCGATGTGCCTACCTCGCGCGAATACAAGGTGCTGCTCAGCCCATCGCTGTTCGCGAACCAACCCAAGAACGCGTCCAATGCCTACCTGGCCGATCTGAAAGCGGCGCTGGCGTCGGCGGGTTTTGACCGCACGATCTCAGGCACGTTTGCCAAGAACGATGAGCGCACCGTGCGGTTCTATGACTCGCCTGGAAGTTGCGAACTGCGCGCGCAGTCGTATTCGTTTCGCGAACGTGTCGACAGCAAGCGCGAATCGACACTCAAGTTCCGTTCGACCTCGCAGTCGGCTGCAGCGGGCGTGACCATCAAGGGTAGCGAGAGCAATGCGTCGTCAAAGTTCGAGATGGACAAGACGGCATCGGTCGTGGCCTATTCGCGGTCGACGAAGCAGGACTTTTCGACCGGCAAGAACCTGAACAAGATGAAGGACATCAAGGACCTGTACCCGATCGCGACCGGGCTGACCGTGACGGGCGATGCCACGATGGCAGTCGTCAGTGGGCTGACGATCTACGAGAAAACCTATGATGGCGCGATCAGCGACATTGGCCAGCAAGCCGCCGAGTTCTCGGTCTCGCTCTGGTACCTGAACGCCAGCGCGACGACACCGGCCGTGGCCGAAGCATCGTTCAAGGTTGAAGAGAGCGACGGCGACTTCACGACCAAGGTCACGCAGCGATCGGAATTGATCTTCACGACCATGACGCAGATGGCCTCATGGGTGGCGCCGACCGCCATCCCGAAGACGAACTGGGTCTATCAATACCACCCCAGCTTCTGCAACAGCCCGACGCCTGCCGGCGCAGCGGCATCGTCAACGGCCATGCCGTTCTGACGTCATGGCCGATGGAGGGATAACCCTTCATTGATGCACGCGCGGTCATGCAGCCTTGTACGCAGCGTCATAGGCACGGGTGCCGGCGCTGCGTACAGTTCGGGCTGTCGTGACCGCCGCGCTGGCGCATCATTCATCCAATCAAAGACAGCGCGGCTCCCATCACAAGTGGTTGTGGTCACGGAGATCCACGCACTGCGTCAATAGAACGCAGGCGTGGGATCGCTTCGCCCCCTCATTCTTGTCGACGGAGACACCATGACCTCTCGCGTTACCGCGACGCTCGCGCTCGCCTGCGCCACCCTGACCTCCACCGCGTTCACCAGCGCCCATGCGCAAAGCAACGTCACGCTGTACGGCATCGTCGACTCCGGCTTCGTGTATCAGTCAGACCCGATCACCGGCAGCGGCAGCAAGAAAAGCATCACTGGCGGCGGGCAGTCCGGCTCGCGCCTTGGCCTGCGCGGCATCGAAGACCTGGGCAGCGGCAACAAGGCCTTCTATACGCTGGAGATGGGCATCAATGCCGATGACGGCACATCCACGCTGGGCGCGCTGTTCGGACGCCAGGCCTTCGTCGGGATCGAAAACACCAGGCTGGGCTCACTGAGCCTGGGTCGTCAGTACACCCCGTTCTATTCGATGACCTTCCTGACCAGCGACACCTTTGGCGTCGGCATGATGGGCGCGGCCATCAACCTGCAGAACGGCTTTACGCGCAGCAACAACAGCGCCATCTACAAGACGCCGACCTTTGCCGGCCTGACCGCATCGATCATGTATGCCGCCGGCGAAAGCACCTTGAGCACGTCTGCCGGCCGGTCGTACGCTGCGGCGGTGCTCTACCAGAGCGGCGCATTGAAGGCATCGCTGGGGCACTACAGCGCCAACAACGCCACCGGCACGGCGACCAGCTACGGCACCATGCTTGGCGCGAACTATGACCTGGGACCGGTCGTGCTGTTCGGCGACATCCAGCGGCTGCGGTCCGACCTCAATGGTGTGCCCGGCGTGACCAAGCAGGACACCAACGTCAACCTGTACAGCCTGGGCGCCCGCGTGCCGGTCGGCAGGCACACGGTGTACGGCGCCGTCACCTATGCCGACGACCAGCGCAAGATCGCCAACGCCGACGCAAAGGCGACGCATCTGGCCCTTGGCTATACCTACCAGCTGTCCAAGCGCACCAATCTGTATAGCTCGGTTGCGAAGATCAACAATCGCAACGGCGCGCGATACCAGATGATCAACGCGACCACGCCGGGGTACGGGCAGTTCGGGTTCGATCTGGGGATCCGGCATTTGTTCTGAACGTCGGACTGACATACGCCCACTGAAAAGAACGACAACGAGGTACTGGAGGACGACATGAAGATCACGATGTTGACGATGGCGGCTGCAATGCCGATCCTGATCGCCTGCGGTGGCGGCGATGACGACGCTTCCACAGGTACGACGCCTGCTGCGACCGCAGCACCCCTTGGTCGCTGGACGAATTCGATCCCGTGACGGCGATCCATCAGTGGGTGGAAAAGGGCATTGCGCCGGAATCCATGCTGGCCAGGGGCGCCCGCTTCCCGGGACGCGAGCGGCCGATCTGCGCCTATCCCAACATCGCGAGTTACGTGGGAAGCGGCAGCTTCGACAGCGCAGCGAGCTTCCGGTGCACGGCGCCAGCAGGCTGAAGGGGGCTGAACGAGCCTGATGGGTCACACCACTTTTTTGAATACGGGCGGAAGAGGCGGCCATTGGGTGGCGCGGACTGCTTGGGGTTGTGAATGCGGCTTAGCAGTTGGGACAGTACCCTAAAAGATGTCGTCCTCCCGTTGATGCCGTAAAGCAAGAACGGTCACGATCTGATGGGGCTCGATCTCGAACAGCGCGACATATCCGGACGATCCAAAGGGAACAATCAGTTCACGCAGGTAGGGATTCCTGCCTGGGTAAGCTTTTCGACAGTTAAAGGGTGCTAGCGAAAGATGTGCAATTCCGTGTCTGACTGCAGCAAGCGCCCTATCCGCGATCACCTCGTTGCCCTCGTCGCGCTCCAGAATGAAGTCGTAAAGCCGAAGCAGATCACGCTCGGCTTCTTGCGTGAAGCGGACCCGATAGCTCATTTACTGGTCTTTCGATCCCGAGCCTTGGACCGTGCGAGCGTCAGTTTCTCCAGCACAGAATCAGCCGACACATACACGCCCGTTTTCATTGCACGGTCCCGGGACGCCAAGCCACGAGCGACGAATGCAGCCTCAGCTTGGCGCCGCTCAACCTGACAGCGGATCGCCTGCTCGGCAAATTTGGACAGGGTTTCGCCTTCGCCAAGGACGCCTTCGGCTGCCTCGCGAAGTTCGGGATCAACACGTAACGGCGGAAATGTTGCGGTCTTCATATCAGCTCCATGCGATGCATTTGCGATGCAATTGTAACCCGATCTGGTTGCAACGCCGTATGAACTGAGACGAAGAAATCACACGGGAAAGTACGATGCTGGAGTTCGGATCAATGCTTTCCCACCGACTCCATCCCCTTTTTTGCAGTGTCCTTCAAGTTGTCGTGATGGCCGGGCAGAAGTGCTCAGCCCAACGTAAACGCTTCGTGTACGGATGATTGCAACGATCCACCAAGTACCGGCCCACCGCCCGCGACATATATCCAGTCGCCAATCGCCGTCGCGGCGACCGCGTGGCGGGAGCTGATCATGGGCGCGTGGCGCTGCCATGTGTTCGTGGCCGGATCGTAGCTTTCCAGTTGCCCGTAGATGGCGGCCACCACGGGAACGCCGTTCTGCAGGATGCCGCCTTCGCCGCCCATGCAGAAAATGCGGTTGCGATAGACAACCATGCCGTGCCCGGAACGCGCGGTGGGCATGGGCGCGCGCAGGTCCCAGTTGTCTTTCTGCGGGTCGTAGACGTGGTGCAGGTCGGTGTTGAACTGGAAGTTGTTGAAGCGGCCGCCGACCACGTGGATCGCGTTGCCGAACGTGACGCATCCAACGTGGTCTCGGGCCGCGGGGATGGGGCGGCGCAGCTCCCACTTGTCGCTGGTCGGGTCGTAGACCTCGTGCCAGGCGACGCTGGCGCGCTCCGATGCCGGGTCGGTCGCGCCGCCAATCAGGTGCACCTTGCCGTTCAGCACGACGGCGGCAGCCGCACCGCGCGGCCGTGGCAGGGGCGCGATGTCGAACCAGCGGTCTTCTTTGACGTCGTAGAAAAACGCCTTGGTGTCGCAGCGGCGGTTCTGCTCGATGAATCCGCCCAGGGCATAGACGCGGCCTGCGTCGGCCACGACCGCAATGTGGTTGGCGCCGCGGGGCACCTGCGCGGCGTCATACCAGGCATTGTTGGAAGGGTCGTAGACGGTGTGATAGGCGCGGTCGAAGCGTCCTTCGCCATATCCGCCCACGACATGCATGCGCCCTTGCCATGCGGTTGCCCAGGCCATCTCACTGCGCGGGATGGGCATGGCAGCGCGCGCTTCCCATCGGCCCAGCGGCCCCGCTGGCGCCGGGCTCTCGAAGACGCGTTGGGCTTCTTCAGACGGCGTGAGGTGATGCGGCGCGCCCCCTTTGGACATGTTGTGATACGCGTGGTCGGACGGCGCGGCGGGTTTGAGCGGGGCCAGGGGCGATGGCTGCGCCTGCGCGTGGACCCAGGCAGGCAGGGTAATCACCGAGGCAGCGGACGTGATGAATGCGCGGCGGTGCATGCGAACGCTCCAGGGAATGGATGGCGTTCAAGCTACCGTCAAATCAGGGGTGAAAGCAATGGAATTGGGGCCGCCTGGCTTGCCGGAGGGAGCCCGCTTCCTTGTCACGAAGGCGGTTCACTCTGGTAAGCAGGCATGTCGGGCGCCAGCTCTGCAGTAGCCAGTTGCCAGGTACGAAGGCACACTGTCGTGCATCACCCGCCCGTCTGCCCTTCTTACAGGCGACCGCCGCGCCTAACCCCGCAGCCACGCCGCCACCGATCCCGCTACAAGACATGGTTCACATCGCCTCTACAACTTCCACCGCGCCCATCCCCCACACCGCACCGCGTCTCTGGTTGCATGTCGTCCTTGGCGCGGCGCAGGGCGCCGGCCTGTGGGCGTTGTTCGAGCTTGCCGAGACGACGTTCCAGTCGGCTTATGGTCCCCTGCTTGTTGCACTGATGTATGCGACCGCCATCGCGCCGTCGGCATGGCACTTTTCTCATGACGGCATCACCCATCCCCGCGCGCGGATCGCGTTCGCGGCATTCATGGCACTGCTGTTTGCAGGCTTTGGGGCGCACGCCGCGCCGCGCATGTTCCATCCGGTGCACGACTTCTTTCCGGTGTCATTCGCATTCGTCAGTGCACTGCTGGCTTTTGTCATGGTCTGCCTGGCGTGCGGTGTCGACATTGCGCGCAGACGCATCGTGTATGGACGGCTGTTCGAGATGGCTTGGCGCAATGCCATGCTGGTGGCGGTGGCGGGCGCCATCACCGGCCTGTTCTGGATGCTGTTGTGGTCAGCCGCCTCGCTCATGGAAAGCATCGGCCTGACGGCAGTGCAACGTGTCGTGAATCATGAGGCCTTTCGGTATCCGGTCACGGGCGCTGTGCTCGGCTTGTCGATCGGCCTGGGACTGACGCGTCCCGAAGTGCACGCCACGCTGCGCCGCTTCTGGTTTGCGTTGACGGTCTGGCTGCTGCCGGTGGCGTTGGTCTTTGCCGCCGTCTGGGTGGCCGCCCTTGCCTTTACGGGCATCGAACCGCTGTTTGCGACCAGGCATGCGGCGCTGTACTTGCTGTGGTTTTGCGCGCTGGCGGTCAAGTTCGTCAACGTCGCGTACCGGTTCGACAACGAAGCGCCTGCCTATCGCCATCGGCTGGCACGCGCACTGCAATGGCTCTGGCTGACGATCCCGGTGTTCCTTGCGTTGGCCGGATGGGCGCTGCTGGAACGGACGTTGCAACATGGCCTGACCACGGACCGGCTGTGGGGTGGCTTGGTCTGGGTGCTGCTGGCCATGTACGGCGTGGGGTACGCCATGTCTTTGTTTCGACTGGGCCCATGGATGCACACGGTGCCGTCCACCAACATTGCCGTCGCCATCGTTGGCGTGCTGCTGGCCGCTGCGTTGATCAGCCCGGTGGCCGACTCGCGCAGGCTGGTGACGGCCGACCAGGTCAACCGGCTCGAGCAGGGCAAGGTCACGCCAGAGGAGTTCGACTGGCGCTACCTGGCAACAGAGACCGGTCCCTATGGCCGCGACGCGCTGGCAAGGCTTGCCGCGCAGGACAACGGCGACACGCGGCAGCAAGAGATCAAGCGTCTGGCTGCAGCCGCCCTGGTCAACCATGACACCGTCCGCAAACCCCCGCCGCAACTGGCGGACGCGCGCCTGGAGGCGACACGCCAGGTGCCGGTCAAGCCTGACGGGCAGTCCCTGGACGACACCACGGCCCGGTGGCTTGCCGACCCAGCCAACAAGGAAGAAGACTTCGACACCGTATGCCTGGTCGAGCCGCAACGCTGCGCCATCTGGATGGTGGACATCGACAACGATGGCGAACGCGAGATGGTCGTGATGTCGGACGTGCGGGGAAGCGTGCAGGCGCTGCTCCATATCCGGTCAGCCACGGGCTGGCAACGCCAGGGCCGGCTGGGCAGCTATAACCAACAGCACAACCTGGAGGCCTGGCTGGCCGCGATCGACCGCGGCGACGTGCATCGTGTACCGCGCCGCTGGCCCGACGTCAAAGTGGGCAACCAGACGCTGGAAGTATTTCCGTATTGATCGGCGCGATGCAAGGCGGTGGTCGGCTAATCCCGATTCGACAGCCGCTTTGCCGCCAGATCCACGAACGCCCTGACCTTGGCCGGCGCATGCCGCCCGGCGGGATACACCACATGAATGGGCAGCGGCGGCTCTTCGTGGTCGGCCAGCACGATCGCCAGGCGGCCGTCCTGCAATGCCGACGCGATCTGGTATTCCGGCACCCGTGCAAGGGCCATCCCCGCGATCGCGGTGGCGATGACGGCTTCGTTGGTGTTCGACTGCAACCAGGTCTGCACCGTGACTTTGTGGTCGCCGGCAAAGCGCCATTCCAGTGACACCCACGCACCGGTAGACGCGGCGATGCGATGCGCTCGCAGGTCGGCCGGCACCGAAGGCGTGCCATGGGCCTTGAAGTACGACGGCGCGCCGCACACGACGCGCCTGACCGTGCCGACCCGGATCGCCGTGTAGCCCGAGTCCGGCAGGTTCCCGATGCGCACGGCCACGTCGACGCCCTCTTCCACCAGGTTGACCGGCCGATCCACGAACAGCGTTCGGGCATTGACGGACGGATGCGCGCGCAGGAATTCGTGGACGACAGGCAGGACGTGCATGTGTCCGAACAGCGCCGCTGCAGTGATGGTCAAGGTGCCAGAAGGCGTGGCGTAGGAACCTGCGGCAGACGCTTCGGCCTCGGTGATCTGCGCCAGGATGCGGCGGCAGTCGTCCAGGTATTGGTGGCCGGACTCCGTCATCTTGACCGAGCGTGTCGTGCGCACCAGCAGCCGCGCGCCGATGGCGTCTTCAAGCGCCGCCACGGCCCGCGTGACCGCCGGCGGGCTCATATGCAACTGACGCGCGGCCTCGGAAAAGCTTTCTGTTTCCGCGACCTTCACGAAGATCCGCATTGACTGCCAACGATCCACTCTGCCATCCCGTTCAATCGGTTTCCGGCATGTTACGCGCAAGGGTCCGCAATCACCCAGCGCCCCTGCTGCGCAGCGCAAGCGCCCCGGGCCGGCGCACGATGCGCCTTGGGCGGAAGGTCCACAGCCGTTCCGCGCCTTCGAACGTGGCCATGTCGGGCGAATCCAGGACCACCCTGGCATACCCTGTCATCTGCACGATGTCACCGGTCGCAAAATCGACGAACAGCAAACCCGCCCTCCCGTTCATCACGAGGTTGCCGAGCGTCGAGAAAAACTGGTTGCCGCTGAAATCCGGAATGGTCAGCAGCCCGCTATCGTCGACACGCACAAAGCCGGGCTTGCCACCACGATGCGACACATCGACCTGACGACGCGACGCCACGTCGGCGTACGACGCCACGAAGAAGGTGTCGGCGGCGCGGATCATGAAGGCGGCCGCTTCATCCAACACGTTGAGTTCCTCAACCGGTCCAGTGAAGGGCTGCACCGGATCTCGCACCAGAGCCACATCGCGCACCTGGATGTACCGCGGGCAGTTGCCAAAGCTCTGATCGACCTGCACCCGCAGGCCGTTCACAGCGGGCTCGACGACACCGTTCATGCGATTGCGACGGCGCGTGTGCATCTCGATGCCCAGCAGGCCGACCGGCTCGCCAGCGTGCAGGCCTGCCTGCGCCGGATCGTTGCTGTCCGCATGCGCCGCAATGTCCAGCGTCGTGGCGTCCGGTGACGACATGAACCCTGGCTTGCCCGCGAGCATCGTGGCCCAGGCGTCGCCCTGCCCATCGACACTGCCCGCCACGACGAATGGCAATTGCGCATAGAACTCGCGATGCTGGTCAGGCATGTGGTCACGCACGATCCGCGGCCCGATCGCCGCCATGCGGTCCGCAACCCCCAGCTGTTCCTGAAGGGCTATTTCACCTGCGTGCCAGGTCGGCAGCGTGGACAGGGTAGTTGTCATCATCAACATCCTTGAAAGGAGCAGCAAGCGCCGGGGTCAGGCGGCGCGGGGCGGGCATCAGAGCTCAGGCTTGATTGCTCAGGCGTGATTACTCAGGCCGCCATGTTCACGCCGCCAGGCCGATCGGCGTCTTCTTGAATGGCACAAAGCCTGGCAGGCCCTCGACCCGGCGCAGCAACGCATTGACGGCTGGATAGCCCGACAGGTCCACATTGCCTTCCGGGGCCTGCGCGATATAGCTGTAGATCGCCACGTCGGCGATCGTTGGACCGTCTCCTGCGAGCCATTCGTGATCAGCCAGGTGCTGCTCGATCTTTGCCAGGATGGCGTGGGCGCGGGCAATGACTTCGTCCGCATGGAACTTGGCACCGAACACCGTGATCAGCCGGGCCGCCGCCGGGCCATACGCGACCTCGCCCGCCGCGACCGACAACCAGCGCTGCACCGCGGCAGCACCCCGCGCGTCGTCGGGCAACCAGTCCGTGCGCCCCGCCTTCTTCGCGAGGTAGACCAGGATGGCATTGGAATCCGCAATGACGACACCATCGTCGTCCAGCACGGGTACCTGGCCAAAAGGATTGAGAGCCAGGAAGCCAGGCCGCTTGTGCGCGCCCGCCGCCAGGTCGACTTCGATCAGTTCGTGAGGGATGTCGATCAGCGAAGCGAACAGGACGGCGCGATGCGCATGGCCGGACAGAGGAAAGTGATAGAGCTTCATGGGTCGTCTCCGAAGGGGATCGGGAGAGGCCCCGTTCCATGACCCAGACGATACTCAAGTCGGCGCATGGATAGAATCCGCTTTATCTGGATCTGTTAATTCCACTTATCGGAATGATTCAGGGTTTCTTGGCTTTATCGTTTCTTCGTGGAAGACACCTACGGAATTCGAATGCTGGGGCGCCCTAGATTGGAGGGAAGAAATCCGGCAGTTCCAAGCCGCGCAAGTCTAGCGGGCCTCACACCGGGTATGCGCGAGCTACACGCCTATATCGCTATCCACCAAACACTCAATAAACGCCCGCAACGCCCCCGGCACATGCCGGCGGCTGGGGTGGTACAAGAACAATCCCGGCCTGACGACCGACCAGTCGACAAGCACCTGCACCAGTTCCCCATCCGCCACGTGCGCATCAACCTGCTGCCGATCGAACGCATAGGCAATACCCAAACCCTGCACGGCCGCGGCGACGCCGAGGGATGAATCGTTGGTGACCAGCGGGCCGTCTGCCGCGATCTCAAGCTGCTTGCCGCGCCGGGTGAATTCCCAGCGGTAGGCGCGGCCGTCGACGCCCAGCCGCCAGTTGATGCACGCGTGGTCATGCAGGTCGGCCGGTGCCTGCGGCACGCCGCGGCGCGCGAGGTAGCCGGGCGAGGCAACGGCGATCATCTTGACGTCGGGCGTCAGGCGCACGGCGATCATGTCTTTTTCGACGCGGCCACCGACCCGGATGCCGGCGTCGAAGCGGCCGGCCACGAGGTCGCTCAGGCTGTCGTCCACCACGATATCCAGGGTGATGTCCGGGTGGGCGCAATGGAACCGGCCGAGGCGCGGCGCGATGACCTGCCGTGCCGCCATGCCCAAAGTGTTGATGCGCAGCGTGCCGCGGGTCTGGCCGGCGGCGGCGGTGACTTCGGCGACGGCGTCGTCCATGTCGCGAAACAGCGGTGCGACGCGGTCGTACAACTGCGCGCCGGGTGCGGTCGGCGCCACGCTGCGCGTGGTGCGGTTCAGCAGCCGCGTGCCCAGCCGGGCTTCCAGCAGGCGAATCGTCTGGCTCAAGGCAGACGGAGACACGCCAAGGAATTCGGCAGCACGGGCAAAACTTGCGCGCTCGACCACCGCGGCAAACGCCTTCAGTTCGGCAAATTCGGATCCGCGCATTGTGTGTTGCCTTCTTCATGACCTGACAGAGATTCTAAGCGACCTGCTACATAGATACCCATGTGGCCAAAGCAAAGCTCAGTGGACGAAATTTTATAAAACTTTCGACATTCAAGACATTGCGACGCACCATAACGAGCAGAAACGCTCTCGTATCAAGGGTAACCACCAGCTTATCCGGCCAATATTTTATGAAATACTCCGGCCATCGATGACGAGGTGAGCATGGACAACAGATCCCACGATCAGTATCGCGAGCAGGTCGCCGGTCGCGCAGATGTCGAAGACACGCCCGAACTGCTGTCGTTCTACAAGCAGCTCGACGCCCTTCAGGTCGGGGCCCTGTGGACCGTGGCGAACAAGATCGAACCGTGGGAACCCAAGTCCGAATCCCTGCCCGTGCTCTGGCGCTATCGCGACCTGCGTGACCATGTCTTGCGATCGGTGTCGTTGGTCACGCCCGAGAAGGCGGGGCGCCGCGTCATCTATCTGAACAACCCCGGGCGGCACGAGCAGGCCGCGGCGGTGGGCTGGCTGTATTCGGGCCTGCAGGTCATGCATCCGGGCGAAGTGGCATCGGCCCACCGGCATTCGTCATCGGCGCTGCGTTTCATCATGGAAGGCAAGGGCGCGTACACGATCGTCGATGGCCACAAGATGACACTGGGCGCGAACGACTTCGTGCTGACGCCCAATGGCACCTGGCATGAGCATGGTGTCGAAGCCGATGGCCTGCCCTGCATCTGGCAGGACGGCCTCGACATTCCGCTGGTCAATGCGCTGGAAGCCGGCTTCTATGCGGTGCATCCGGACCTGCATCAGGCCGTGGGTCATCCGGTCGACGACTCAACGAATGTGTGGGGCGCGGCCAGCCTGCGTCCGCACGATGCCGGCTGGACCAAGCCGTATTCGCCCCTTTTCAAGTACCAGTGGGAACCGACTTACGAAGCGCTGCGCCGCTACGCGCAGGCACGTGAAGACAACCCGTACGACGGTGCGTTGATGCACTACACGAACCCGGTGACGGGCGGACATGTCATGGCCACCATGGGCGCGAGCATGCAACTGTTGCGGCCGGGCTTTGTGGGCAAGGCGCACCGGCACACGGGCAGCTTCCTGTACCAGGTGGCGAAGGGCAAGGGGCATTCGATCATCAATGGGCAGCGCTTCGACTGGCAGGAGCGGGACATTTTCTGCGTGCCGTCGTGGGCATGGCACGAACATGCCAACGACAGCGGCAGCGATGATGCATGCCTGTTCTGCTTCAACGATCTGCCCGTCATGGAAAAGCTGGCGCTCTATTTCGAAGAGTCGCTGGCCGACAACGGCGGACATCAGCCCGTCCACGCTCCGGTACCCGGTCTGCGGACCTGATCCTGCGCGTCCGTTCGGCGGATGTGTGGCGTTTGTTTCTTCCGATTTTCTTTCATCGCATCCGGCCGCCAGCGCGCGGCCTCAGCTGGAGAAGTTCATGCGTCTCGTGACCTATCGCGCCCATGTCAGCGCCGCCGCGCGGCTAGGCGCCCTTGTAAATGACGATGTCATCGACCTGGAGGCATTGGGGGTCCACGCGGGCCAGCCCTTGCCTTCGGACATGCTCGACTTCATTGACCTTGGCCCTGGCGCCGTGCGGTCGACCACCGAACTGCTGGCGGCGTACGAAGGCAACTGGCCGGTCGGCGTGGCGCAGCCGGTGGTCAACGTCAAGTTGCTGGCGCCGATCCCGCGGCCACGCAAGAACGTGTTCGGCATCGGCCTGAACTATGTGGAGCACGTGGCCGAGTCGAGCCGCGCGCTCGATACGTCCAAGGAACTGCCCAAGCAACCGGTGATCTTCTCGAAGCCGCCCACGTCGGTGATCGGTCCGGATGACGCGATCGAACACAATCGCGCCCTCACCCAGCAGCTGGATTGGGAAGTCGAGCTGGCCGCGATCATCGGCACGCGAGCCAAGCGCGTCAGCACGGCGGACGCCTTGAAGTATGTGTTTGGCTATAGCGTCATGAACGACATCAGCGCGCGTGACAACCGCCGCGCCGGCCAGTGGATCTATTCCAAGGGCCAGGACACCTTTGCGCCGTTCGGTCCGGTCATCGTGACGGCCGACGAGATTCCCGATCCGCAGGTGCTCGACCTCAGCCTGAAAGTGAATGGCGTGACCAAGCAGGATTCGAACACGCGCCACATGCTGTTCAAGGTCGACTTCCTGATCTCGGACATCAGCGCGGCGATCACGCTCGAGCCGGGCGACATCATCGCGACCGGCACGCCCGAAGGCGTGGGCGCGGGCCGCAGTCCACAGGAATGGATGTGGCCCGGCGATGTGGTCGAGGCGACCGTCGAAAAGATCGGCACCCTGCGCAATCCTATCGTCGCCGTCTGACGGACCTGGCTGAATCTGCGACCCACTGACCTGACTGCGCTGTCCCCCATCGAGCACATTCCGGCACGCAGCCAGTCGGTGCTGCTTGCCTCGGTCGGTGGTATCGAGACCGACGCCTTCCAAAGCCAGACGCAGGCCTATTTCAGACGCTGGAAAGCGGCGGGCCATGCTGGCCGTCTCATCGCCATGCCCGGCTACAACCATTTCGACGTTGCACGAACCCTCTGCGATCCCAAGGGAGCGCTTGTCCAGGCCGTTCTCGACGCCATGCAAATCAAGGATGCCAACGATGCTTGACCTTCCCGTGTTCAAGGCCGCGGCCGTACAGACCGCCCCCGTCTTTCTGGATACCGATGCCACCGTCGACAAGGTGGTCCGCCTGATCGCCGAAGCCGCGGGCAATGGCGCGCAGCTGGTGGCGTTTCCCGAAGTGTTCGTGGCGGGCTACCCCTACTGGAACTGGATCGGCACCCCGCTGCAGGGCAGCCGGTGGTTCGAGAAACTGGTGCGCGCATCGATCGAGATTCCCGGCCCCGAGATCACCAAAATCGCTGATGCCGCCAAGCGCTTCCGGATCAATGTGGTGGTCGGAGTCAACGAACGCAGTCGCTATGGCATCGGCACGATCTACAACACGCTTGTCACCATCGGCGACGATGGACGCATTCTGGGCAGGCACCGCAAGCTGGTGCCCACCTGGGCCGAAAAGCTGACCTGGACGCCCGGCGACGCGTCGGCATTGCGCGTCCACAAGACGTCAGTCGGCCCATTGGGATCACTGGCCTGCGGCGAGAACACCAACACCCTGGCGCGCTTTGCGTTGATCGCACAAGGCGAACTGGTGCATGTGGCCAGCTACATTTCATTGCCGGTCGCACCGCCCGACTACGACATGGCGGACGCCATCAAGGTGCGGGCCGCGGCGCACAGCTTTGAAGGCAAGTTGTTCACCGTGGTGTCGTGCTCGACCATTTCCGAAGAGATCATTGCGGCACTTGAAGCCGACTTTCCGGATGCACGCGCGCTGCTGACCCGATCGAACAGCGCCTTTTCGGGCGTGCTCGGGCCCGATGGGCGCATACTGGGCGAGCCGCTGATCGACGTGGAAGGGATCGTCTATGCCGACATCGACCTGGCACGCTGCATCCAGCCACGGCAGATGCATGACATCACCGGCCACTACAACCGCTTCGACATCTTCGATCTGAAGGTGAACCGGCGGTCGCTGCAGGCCGCCAGGTTCGACGACGACATCGACGAGCCAGAAACCGACTTGAACAGCAGCCCGGACGCGGCCGGCCGCAACGACCCATCCCGAGATGGCCGGAACATTCAGTAAAATTGCGTCTTTGGCTACCGCGTGACACCGATGCGCCCACCTCCACCGACGTCTCACGCAAGGGGAACGGCATGAAGCCGCGAATCAGGCTGGTCAAGGCCGGCGCGCCGCAAGCCTCGACGCTCGAGGCCGATTACGAAGCCATCACCCTGGCCGAGCAGGCCCATCGCGCCATGCGCCGGGACATCATCGCCGGCGCGCTTCCCGCCGGCCAGCCGCTGCGCCTGGAATCGCTGAAGGCCCGCTATGGCATCAGCTTTTCGCCGCTGCGCGAAGCGCTCAACCGGCTGCAAAGCGAGCAGCTGGTGGTCTCGACAACGTCTCGGGGGTTTCGTGTCGCCCCCTTTTCCGAAGAAGAGATGTGGGACGCGATCGAGACGCGCATCGTGATCGAATGTGAAGCGCTTCGCCGTTCCCTCGCCCGGGGCGACGATGTGTGGGAAGCGACGTTGATGGATGCATTCCGCGCGCTTGTGACCGCGACCGAACAGCACGCCGAGCAGGCGCCCGACCCCACCTCCCCCGCCGACGAACAACTGGAAGAGTGCCACTACGCCTTCCACCGCAGCCTGCTGGCAGCCTGTGGGTCCAAGTGGCTGCTTGAACTGTCGGCCAAGCTGTATGCGCAAACGGAAAGGTATCGCCGCCCCAGCCTGCAGGATGGCAAATACTGGAGCCGCGAGCGCGACGTGGCGCTTGAACACCGGCAACTGGTCGACGCCGCGGTGGCGCGTGATGCCAACCAGGCTGCAGGCTTGCTGGCTCGGCACTATCGCGAGACCGGACGCGCTGTAAAGAAGGTGCTGGCGCTCAATGCGGAGCGACCCGTGGCGTGATCGGGTGCGCGTGCTGACAGACGGGTCGGTCCGATGTTTTTTCGGCGCGGCGCATTATGCATGAATCCCTTCATGGTTCATGCAGATTCCAGGTGATTCACTACATGGCTGCCAGCGCGCATCCTGATGACTCTTACACACGGAGTCGCCACCATGGACACCCTGCACTTCCCGGAACCCATCGCTTCCTACTTCACCGCCGACATCCATAACGCCGACGCGGTGGCCCGCTGCTTTACCGCACGCGCGGTGGTGAAAGACGAAGGTCATACCCATACCGGCCGCGATGCCATCAAGGCATGGAAAGCGGACGCGTCCACTAAGTACACCTACACCAATGAACCGCTGACGATCACGCAGCAGGACGGACAGCACATCGTTCGCAGCCGGGTCGCCGGCAACTTTCCCGGCAGCCCGGTTGATCTTCACTATCGCTTTCGCCTGGAAGGCGGCTTGATCGCGTCGCTGGAGATCACGCCATGACCTTCGAGCTTCAATTGCGCGGCCGGCGTGCATTGGTCACGGGAGGCACCAAGGGCGTTGGCGCGGCGGTCGTTCAGGCCTTGCTGGATGCCGGTGTGCAAGTGATGGCGGCGGCACGCTCGGTGCCCGACACGGCCGTAATGACTGACGGCGGCGCCTGCTTCGTCGCCGCTGACCTGTCGACCGCAGAAGGGGCGGCAAACGTCGCCCAGGCCGTGCTCGATCGTTGGAGCGGCATCGACATCCTGGTCAACACGCTGGGCGGATCAAGCGCCCCGGGCGGGGGCTTTGCGGCACTGGACGATGCAAGGTGGTTCGACGAGCTGAATCAGAACCTGATGCCGGCCGTGCGCCTGGACCGCGCGCTGTTGCCCGCCATGCTGGCGCAAGGATCGGGCGTGATCGTGCATGTCAGTTCCATCCAGCGTGTGTTGCCCCTGCCCGAATCGACCACCGCCTATGCCGCTGCCAAGGCTGCGCTGTCGACCTACAGCAAGGCCCTGTCCAAAGAAGTCACCCCCAAGGGCGTGCGGGTGGTGCGCGTGTCGCCCGGTTGGATCGAGACCGAGGCCGCCGAGGCGCTGGTCAAGCGCCTGGCGCACCAGGCCGGCACCGACTATGACGGCGGCAAGCAGATCGTCATGCAATCGTTGGGCGGGATTCCGTTGGGCCGACCGGCCACGCCGCAGGAAGTGGCGGACTTGATCGTGTTTCTGGTGTCGCCCAGGGCCGCGGCCATCTCGGGATCGGAACACGTGATCGACGGCGGTACGGTGCCCACGGTGTAGACGCGGCAGCATATGACCCACCCGACCGCCCCGCAATCAGCGGTAAAAGGCCTCGACCTTGCCCTTGAGCTTGATCAGCAGCGGCTGGCCCCTGCGGTCCTTGGCCTTGGCGGATCGCACGCGGATCCAGCGTTCGCTGATGCAGTATTCCTCGACGTCGGTCCGTTCAACGTCGTTGAAACGGATGCCGATGTCGCGCTCGAACGCAGCGGCCACATGGTGCGGGCTGCGTGGGTCGATCGAAAGGTGGTCGGGCAAAGGGGGAAGCGTGTCGCTGTTGGCGGTGATGTCGTTGGTGTCGTTGGTGTCGGTCATGTCACTTATATCGATGCAGAAAGAAGCGAGCGCCAGTTTACCGGCTGGCGGGAAAGTGTGTGACTGGCGAGGGATCGTCCCCTTCATCCAAGCCTTACGTGGGATTCAATGAGCAGCGCGCACATCGAAAAGGCCACCACTCGCCCTTTCGATTACGATGGGTTTCGTTCCGCCCCTGCGTTGCATGTGCGGGCATTACGAAGCGACCGAAGGATCCTGTTCATGAAGAATGCCGGACTGAAGTGCTGCCTAGTTGTCGTGTGGTTTGCCATCGCGCTGCTGCCATCAGCCGCGCAAGCATTTCAGGTTCTACCCCGTCTCAGCGACGTGGACCGCAAGCTTACGGGCTTGGGCGGCAACCGGCTGGTTGATGGGATTGGACAATGGATCGTTGGCAACGCGCTTCCCATGATCAAAAGTCCGGTTCACGAAGCAATTACCCTGAATGCCCTTGATTGCGTGGCGCAGCCAGGATCGGAGTCGCAGTGCCTGACGGAAACCGCCATCCGTGACAATCAGATATTGCTCTATGGCGTGCGCTGGCCCGACGATCCGCCGTTTGCGCTGAACCGCGCATCGCCTCCTCGCATCGCGGATTGCAATCCAAGAGTTACCTTGCGCTCGACGGCGCAGCCGAAGTGCTGGAAGGCGCTATTCACGGATGCCGAGCGGACTGCCAAAGCGCGCACGGCAAGCCGGCCAGGCGAGCCTGCTTTCGGTCCTGGCGATTACTTGCTGTACCGCTCGCATTTCGGTGACCTTCAATTCTTCCATTCCATGGCTGCGCATGACGGCGAGGTGGCCGCTGCGACACAGCGGCGAATGAAGATGTGGGCTGAATTCCTTTGGGGCATCGCAGTCAAGACCGTTCCGGTCACGGACTTCGTCCGAGACGTTGGTGTAGGCCAGCTCGATGGCTATTTTCCGGGTGACATGACGGCAACGAACCTGTTTGCGACCGGCATCATCGAAGTGCGAAAGGATCTGGACAAGGTCGCCGTCGGGGCGCTGCTGCACATGCTGCAGGACAGTTTCTCGCAGGCCCACGCGGGCCGCGAGCCGGAAAGCGGCGCGTCCTGCGACGCTATGCCGCGATTTGCACAGCCTGGCAAGATCAGCCAGTTCTACAGCTACGCCGGCCAGGTGGGCACGTTGCACGACCATGAAGACACGTTTGACGCGTTGGGTCTGCAAACCCTGCAGTCCAGTCCCAGCGTAGTGGACGCCAGCCGTGCCTTCCTGATGTTATGGCACGAAAACGCGCCATGGAGCGAGGCCGAAAAGTATTTCGATTGCGCCTTTGCTTTGGCCGCTCCGAGCGCCCCAGCAGGGTCCGGGCCGTTCTCCTACTGAAACCCGTCGGCGACCCAACCACCCAGCAGTCGTCTGTCTGCAAGCATGACGTCATGGGGACTGGTGCATAGCGCTAAGCCAGCACCGTCATGAACATTCCTGCTAATATTCATAAAATATTGAAATCTGGAAAGATATGTCACCGGTCGTCGAATCATTCGTTGCGCACTTTGGCGAAATGGGCAGTAGGTGGGGCATCAACCGTACCGTCGGTCAGGTGTACGCATTGCTGTTTGTCTCGCCGCAACCCTTGAACGCCGACGAGATCGGCGAAACGCTGGGCATATCCCGATCCAATACCAGCATCAGCATCAAGGAACTGGAAGCCTGGCAACTGGTTCGATTGACACGCACGCCCGGCGATCGTCGCGAGTACTACAGCACGCTTGGTAGCGTATGGGACATCTTCAAGGCGGTCGCGGCCGAACGGCGCCGTCGGGAAGTCGAGCCGACCCTGACCATGCTGCGGCAGTCGCTGCTGGAACCGGGGGCCAACGCGGCCGATCGTTATGCGCTGGAGCGCATGCGCGAGATGTATGAACTGGCCGAGATGTCCAACAACTGGTTTGAAGAACTGCAGGACCTGTCTCCGGAATCGTTGCTGCAACTGATGAGCCTGGGCCGCAAGGTGCAGAAGCTGCTGGCAGTCAAGGATCGAGCCACCGCCCCGCTCAGAAAGAAACCGCGCTAAGGCTTTCCAGAAAACGCGGCATGCCGCAACGGCGCATCTTTTGCGCCTTCCCTTCGCTTTTAATTTTCACCAATTACTGAAATATGGAAAATCCAGGGCTTTCAACACGCAATGTGGGCAGCGTCATATCGGCGCTGGCAGCCCTGGTATGGATCCCTCAGGCCGGCCTGATCGCGGCGGCTGTCCACACCGTGGCGCTCGGCGGCGGCGCCCAGGCCGTCGCGCTGCACGCGCTGGGGTTTTTCTGTCTGGGTGCGCTGCGGTCCTCGTTGGACGCCTGGGCCGCCCGCCGGCTGTACCGGGATGCCCGTGCTTGCGTTTCTGCGCTGCGAGCCCAGGCAGCTGGTGCCCTTGCAGCGCGGTCCCCCCTGGACATCTCGCGTCCGGCATCCGGCCTGGCAGCCAGCGTGATCGGTGAACAGGCGGAGACCCTTGTTCCGTGGCTGACCCGCTATGCACCGGCCCGGTGGCGCGTGATGCTGGTGCCGCCGGTCATTGTGGCGGCCGTGGGAGTGCTGTCATGGACGGCAGCCTTGATCTTGATGGCAGCGGCGCCGCTGGTACCGATTTTCATGGCCCTTATCGGCTGGCGCGCCAAGGCAGCAAGCGAAGCACAACTGGTCGAGCTGGGCCGCATGAATGCCCTGCTCCTGGACAGGTTGCGGGGACTGACCACCCTGCGTGCACTGCGTGCGGTGCCGATGACGGCGCAGCGGCTGCGCGACCACGCTGAATCGCTCAGGGCACGCACCATGCATGTCCTGCGGATCGCGTTTCTATCGTCGGCCGTGCTCGAGCTGTTTGCTGCCTTGGGTATCGCCCTTACCGCTGTCTACATCGGCTTTCATCTGCTTGGCGAGCTGACGTTCGGTGCGTGGGGCGACACACTGACGCTCGCGGAAGGTCTGTTCATCCTGCTTCTGGCGCCTGCGTTTTTCGAACCCCTGCGAGACCTGTCGGCAGCCTGGCACGACCGCGCTGCCGGCGAGGCGGCCCGTGATGCAATTGCCCAGTTGATCGACGCGGGCAAGGGCCTGGTAGGCCCGCCTGACGCTGGGACGTCTGTCCTCGACACGGTTCCATCAGCCAGCGGTGCTGTCGCGTCGTCGGCACCTTTGATCGCCTTGCACGGCCTGCGTGCCGACCGACACGGCGGGGCATCAGCGCTGCACTTTGCCGACCTCGATATCGAAGCAGGACAGCATGTCGCCTTGTGGGGATCGAGTGGCAGCGGCAAGACGCTGCTCCTGTCCCTGATGGCCGGTCTGATCAAGGCGCAAAGCGGTACCGTCAACATCGGGGGTGCAGTACTCAACGACCAGACGGCCGCCACGTTGCGGCAGCGCATGGCGTGGATGGGCCAGAAGCCGCATGTCTTTGCCGGGTCCGTCGCTACCAACGTTTCGCTGGGGCATCCTGATGTCTCGCGCGCCCACGTCGAACAGGCCTTGCAGGCGGTCGGCCTGACTGACGCGCTGCCCCACGGCGGATCCCGCAGCCTCGGTGAAGGGGGTCTTGGGCTGTCGGGGGGTGAAGTCATCCGGCTGGCCATGGCACGCGTGGCAGCAAGGCCAGGCGCCGACATTCTGTTGGTCGACGAACCGACTGCCCATCTCGACAACGACACCGCGCGGCGGGTGATTGCGGCCTTGCAGCAGATGGCCGCGGGCCGCACGCTGGTGGTGGCCACGCACGACCCCAGGCTGGCGCAATGCATGGACCGGATCGTCGACATCGATGCCGAGGCACTCGCATGACCCCGCGCACTGACCTGGCGACCATCGGGCGCTTCTTTCTGCGGGCAGCCCCCCGTTCGCTTCTGCTCGGCATCGTACTGACAGCAGTAACGGTCGCCACGGGAATCGCCTTGCTTGGCGTGTCCGGGTGGTTCATTACGGCAACGGCGATCGCCGGCTTGTCGGTGGCATCGGCCATCGGGTTCGAGGTGTTCATGCCGTCGGCAACGATACGCCTGCTTGCGCTCGGGCGAACCGTGTCCCGGTACGCCGAACGTGTGGTCACACACGACGCCACGCTGGGCGTCCTGGCGCAACTGCGTGAACGGCTGTTCGTGGGCTGGGCGCAGCCCGAGGCTGCCCGCGAACTTGCTGCTCGTCCGTCGCGATGGCTGTTCCGGTTGACGGCTGACCTGGACGCGCTCGAGTCCGTCTACCTTCGCCTGGCTGCGCCCTGCGCCGCTGCCGTCGGCGCGGCCGTGCTTGCGGGCCTCTTGCTTGCCGGCCTGGATGCGTGGCTGGGCGTGGCCGCGTTCGTCGTGCTGTGCGCGGTCGGCCTGGGCGGATCCGTGGTCGTGATGCGCCGGGGGTGGCCCCATGCGGTGCGCCGTGCCAAGGCGGTGGAACGTGTGCGCTCCCGCACCATAGACCTGGTCGCGGGCCAGACAGAATGGGTCATGGCCGGGCAACTGGACGCCCAGACCTCGCGATTGCGCGAGAGCGACCGGCAGCTTGCACGCGCCGACCTTGCGCTGAACCGACTCGATGTCATGGCGGCGTGGGCCCAAGGCGTAGCAGGTGCCATATTCGTGGCTGCCGTGCTGCTTGCCGCAGCGGAACTAGCCGCCACGGGTATCGCGACCGTGCCCATGGTGGCGCTGGCCGTGCTTGTGGCCCAGTCGTCGATCGAACCCTTCAGCGCACTGCGGCGCGGCGCCCTGGAAGCAGGACGCACATGGCTGGCCGCCCGGCGCATCGCGCCTCGGTTGAACGCAGAAGGCGATTGCGTGCGTGCCCGCCCGACACCGGCCAAAGGGGTCGCATGCCGCCTGGTCGATGCGTCTGTCAGGTATTCGCAAGAGCACGCCGCAGCGCTCGATGGCGTCACGGTATCGATCACCGCAGGCGAACGTGTTTCCGTCATCGGGCCAAGTGGCGCCGGCAAATCCACCTTGCTGTCGCTGCTGGCAGGCGACGTGACGCCAAGCCAAGGCGACGCAGCAGGACTGCCCACCACGTGGTTCACCCAACGCACCGAACTGTTCCAGGACACCCTGAGGGACAACCTGCGCCTGGCAGACCCCACTGCGGAGGACACGCGACTCTGGAACGCACTCAATGATGCAGGGCTGGCCCATGACATTGCGGAATGTGGCCAGGGGTTGGACACCTTGCTTGGTGAAGGCGGGCTTGGCCTGTCGGGTGGGCAGTCCCGGCGGCTGGCGCTTGCCCGTTTGCTGCTGCATGACAGCCCCGTCTGGCTGCTGGACGAGCCGACCGAAGCTTTGGATGCATCTACCGCACGAGACGTCCTGGATGTGCTGGCCCGGCGCGCAGGCTCCCGCACCGTCGTCATCGCGACCCACCTTCGACGTGAAGCCGCCTTGGCGGACCGCCTGCTGATGATGCGCGCCGGCGCAGTGGAACACGATGTCCGCCGAGGCACCCCCGAATTCGACGCAGCGCTGTCAGCGCTGCGTCCAGATTGACCTGTTGACTCGTTAGAGCAAGGACTTCCATGGAACTCGATATCGTAGGGCTATCCCGCCTGCAGTTTGCGATGACGGCGCTTTACCACTTTCTGTTCGTACCCCTGACACTTGGCCTGTCGGTGCTGGTTGCGATCATGGAGACGGTGTATGTGATGAGCGGCCGACCGATCTGGCGGCAGATGACCAAATTCTGGGGCACGCTGTTCGGCATCAACTTCGCCATGGGCGTGGCGACCGGCATCGTGATGGAGTTCCAGTTCGGCATGAACTGGAGCTACTACAGCCATTACGTCGGCGATATCTTCGGCGCGCCGCTGGCCCTGGAAGGCCTCATGGCTTTCTTCATGGAAGCCACCTTCGTTGGCCTCTTCTTTTTCGGATGGGACCGGCTGTCCAAGGTGTCGCACCTGGCAGTGACGTGGCTGGTGGCGATCGCCACCAATTTTTCCGCCTTGTGGATCCTGATCGCCAACGGATGGATGCAGAATCCGGTCGGTGCGACGTTCAACCCGCAAACGATGCGCATGGAAATCCATGACTTTGCGGCGGTGATTTTCAACCCGGTCGCCCAAGCCAAGTTCGTGCACACGGTGTCCGCCGGGTATGTCGTGGCGTCGATCTTCGTGCTGGGCGTGTCAGCCTGGTACCTGCTCAAAGGCCGTCATGGCGAGCTGGCAAAACGGTCCATGACGGTCGCGGCGTCGTTTGGACTGGCTGCGTCGCTGTCTGTCGTGGTGTTGGGCGATGAAAGCGGATACCTGTCGACCGAACACCAGAAAATGAAGCTGGCCGCGGTCGAAGCCATGTGGCACACCGAGCCGGCGCCCGCCGCATTCACCCTGTTCGGCCTCCCAGACCAGGGCGCACGCGACACCCACTACGCCATCCACATTCCGTGGGTCATGGGGCTGATCGGTACCCGGTCGCTCACGACTGAAATCCCTGGCATCCATGAACTGGTGGATCTGGCCAAGGTGCGCATACGACAAGGCATTCGTGCGTACGACGCTCTGGAACACATTCGCGCAGAGGGCAGTGCCACCGCCATTTCACCGCCCCTTGCCGAACGCTTCGAAGCCGATGGTCATCTGCTCGGCTATGCGCTGCTGCTCAAGCGATACGTTGACGACCCTCGCCATGCCACCGACGCGCAGATCGACCAGGCAGCCTGGGACACCGTTCCGCAAGTGGCGCCCTTGTTCTGGTCGTTTCGCGTGATGGTCGTCCTCGGCATGTTCTTCATCGTCCTGACCGCCACCTTCTTCGTGCTGTCTGCCCGGCGCCGTCTGGACGCCCATCCCTGGCTGCTGAAAGTGGCCGTGGCCGCCATCCCGCTTCCCTGGGTAGCGGCCGAATGCGGCTGGATCGTGGCCGAGCTCGGCCGCCAGCCCTGGAGCATCGAAGGCGTCCTGCCCACGGCGGTGGCGGTATCCAACCTGGGGGTCCAGACGGTGTTGACCACACTGATCGGTTTTGCCGCGCTCTACACCGTCCTTCTCGTCATTGAAACGAAGCTGATGCTCAAGGCCATCCGCAAGGGGCCGGAGCACGAACACGAAAAGTCGACCGGCACGGCCGTTCCCATTCTTGGCCATGGCGGCGGGCTGCGCACCGCACCGATGATCTCTGAGGAATGACATTGTGATCTTGTACCAACTGATGGACTACGACACCTTGCGTGTCATCTGGTGGGCGCTGCTGGGCGCGCTGCTGGTCGGCTTTGCGGTGACCGATGGCTTCGACCTTGGGACCGGTGCGCTGCTGACGGCAGTCGGCCGTACCGACCTTGAACGACGCGTGGTCATCAATAGCGTCGGACCCATATGGGAAGGCAATCAGGTCTGGCTGATCCTGGGGGGCGGTGCGATCTTCGCAGCCTGGCCGCAGTTGTATGCCGTGTCGTTCTCCGGCTTCTACTTTGCGATGTTCGCCATCCTGCTCGCCTTGATCGTCCGCCCCGTGGCGTTCAAGTTCCGCAGCAAACATGAATCGCGCCGATGGCGGTCGGCATGGGACTGGAGTCTGGTGCTTGGCGGCATCGTGCCGGCCGTCGTCTTTGGCGTGGCGATGGGCAACGTGCTGCAGGGCGTGCCCTTCCGGCTCACGCCCGACATGCGCATCTTTTACGACGGCAGCTTCTTCGATCTGCTGAACCCGTTTGCCTTGCTCTGCGGATTGGTCTCGCTGGCCATGATGCTGATGCACGGCGCGGCTTGGCTGGTGCTGAAGACCGAAGGCGCCGTGGCTGCCCGGGCCAGACGCTACGGCATCGTTGCCGCACTGGCCGTCCTGGTCTTGTACGCGATAGCCGGCGTGGCGCTGTGGGCCGGCATCGACGGTTATCGCGTCACCAGCGCGGTATTGACCGACGGACCGTCGAATCCGCTTTTCAAGACCGCCCTGCCGCAAGCGGGCGCCTGGTTCGGCAACTACCTGGCCCACCCCTGGACCATGGCTGCGCCCATCGCGGGCTTGGCCGGCGCCCTGCTGGCCGCGCTGGGTCTGTGCTTGACGTGGGAACGCGTCACGCTGCTGGTCAGCAGCGTGTCGATTGCCGGGATCGTGTTGAGCGTCGGAGCGTCAATGTTTCCGTTCATCCTGCCCTCCTCCATTCAACCTTCGGCAAGCCTGACGGTGTGGGACGCCTCGTCCAGTCACCTGACGCTGTTCATCATGCTGATCAGCACCTGCATCTTTCTGCCACTGATCGTTGCGTACACCACCTGGGTCTACCGCGTGCTGTGGGGCAAGGTCAGCGCCAGCGACATCCAGGACGGCCGCGGCCACGCCTATTGAACTCGACCTTTCATTGGAGAATGACGATGTGGTACTTCGCTTGGATTTTAGGATTGCCGCTTGCGGCGACTTTCGCGGTGCTCAATGCCATGTGGTATGAGCTGATGGATGATCGGGCAGCCGCGTTACAGGCGCACACGTCAACGGGCATGGTCGGAAGACAAGGCAAGGCCGGCGCCTGAACCTAATGCGCTACGATGAGTGGCCATCCAGCTGGGACGCTCTTGGCCAGCAGGAACTTGAATTGCAGAATAGGTGCCCGACGATCCATGTTCCAGCTCCTCAATGAAGCGTGACATCAACCTGGTCGGCGCGGGCTTTGCGCTTACTGCGCTGACCTACGGCCTTGGCCGGTTCGCGTATGGCTTGTTGCTGCCCGACATACGTCCCGACCTTGCCCTGACCGCATCCAGCGCAGGCTGGATTGGCGGAAGCTCCTTTGCGGCGTATTGCGTCGGCGTGGTCATCGCCTTCATGACCCTGGCCCGACTTGGAGAGCGCGGTGTTGCTGCGTTGGCGGGGGCGACGGCGACGGCAGGGATAATTCTGGTGTCCATTGCGTCGTCGCCGTGGGTGCTCGGAACAGCTATTGCGCTGGCCGGCCTCGGGACAGGGCTGACCTCTCCACCCCTTGCCGCCGCAGTGTCGCATCACATCCATGCGCCGGCGCGCTCAAGATCGAATGGGTTCATCAACGCAGGCACCGCGGGCGGCATTGCCCTGTCAGGATTGTTTGTTGTCATCTTCGACGGCGGTTGGCGCACGCTGTATGTACTCTTCGCGGGCATCGGCGTCGCAGTAACAGCATGGGCGTTCTTCGCCATCCCGTTTGCGTCCCGCTCAGCAACCGCCAATTCAGTTACCCTCGCATCCCTGCGGCGTCCCGGCTGGGCGGGCCTGTGCACCAGTGCGTTTTTGATGGGCGCAGCGAGCACCTCCGTGTGGACCTTCGGCGCCGACCTCTTGCAGCAAAGCTTCCAGTTCACCCACCAACACGTCGCCTATGCCTGGATCGCCCTTGGCGCGGCCGCAACCCTGGGCGCGGTCACCGGCGTGTTGACCGACCGCTTTGGCGTCGCGGCCGTACACCGCATGGCGCTTCTGGCCATGGTCCTGGCCCTGTGCGCATTCATGCAGGCGGGACTTCCGCCTGCACTGGCATACGGCGCCATGGGCCTGTTCGGCGCTGCCTATATCGTTTCGACAGGCGCGTTTCTGCTGTGGGGCATATCGCTGTATCCAGACCGACCCGACATCGGACTTGGCATCCCCTTTCTTGTCATGGCGCTTGGGCAAGCCGTGGGCGCGCCGGCATATGGTGTGCTGCGGGACCAGGCCGGCGTCACGGCGGCACTGCTCGCCGCCGCAGCCGTGATGGCCGTTGGCGCCTGGTGGCGGCCGACCGCAAGAACCGCCGGCGCTTGACCGCACATCAGAACTGGTAGGTTTGACCGTCTTCCGGCACCAGCACCCGCGAAAAGTCCATGCCGGTCGCATGAATGAAAGCACGCAGCTCTGCCCGGGTCTGCATGCCATGGTTCACGGCATCCATGTGACTGCCGATGATCTTGGCCTTGGGTGCCAACTCATACGCCCGCTGCAGATCGGCCTTGCCCATGATGATGGAGCCGTCGAGACCCTGGATACGTGCGTAGCCGGTGTTCAAGATGATGACATCGGGCTGGAATTGCTTGATCGCAGCTTCGACCTGGCCGTTCCAGATCGTGTCGCCCGCCACATACACCGTCTTGTACCCAGGACGTTGGAACACAAGGCCCATGACAGGGTTGAGCATGGGCACGGCGCGGATCGCCTCGGCGCTTCCGTGCTGTCCTTCTGTGCGAGTGATGCGGGTGCCGTTGATGTCGACCGCGTCACGCAACACACGAACGTCCTTGAAGCCGTCCTTGCGGATCGCCTGTGCGTCGGTGTCGTCCTGCGCGATCAGGGGCACGGTTTTGGGCAAGGCCTGCTTTGCGGCGTCATCCCAGTGGTCCAGATGGGTGTGGGTGACGATGACAGCATCGGCCTTGATGACGTCGGCAACAGGCATGGGCAATTCGACCAGCGGGTTGCGAAGCTCGCTGCGATAGCTACCGGCAAAGCCCGGATAGGCGCCACGCTTCGCCAGCATCGGGTCGATCAGGAAGGTGGTGCCCGCGTAGTTCAGCTTGATGGTGGCGTTGCGGATCTGCTGGAACGCGACCTGTTGCGTCGCTGGCTCTGCAGCCTGTACCGGCAACGAAAAGACGCCCGTCAACAGTGCGACGGAAAAAAGAAGGTAACTGGGCTTCATGGAGTGCCTTGCGCAATAGGTTTGTCAGGTACCCATTCTGCGTGCTGACGCGCCTTGCTGCCATTGGCCTGAATGACAGCGAACGATATAATCGGGCCAATCTCACTTCTGATATCCAGGCGCGCAATGCATGCTGTTCGAGTGGCCGTCGTCGTCTTCGAAGGCGCCAGCCTTTTCCATCTATCGGTGCCTGGCATGGTGTTTGGAGCCACGTCGGCGTTAAGCGACCTGCCGTCCTACGAGGTCAGTTTTTGCGCCCCCAAGCGAGGCCCCATCCGTTGCGACCAAGGCATGACGATCGACGTGCCCAAGGGCCTGCGCGCCATGGCATCCGCCGATATCGTTATCGTTCCTGCCTGGGATCATCCTGAAACGGCTGCACCTGCGGCATTGACCCGGGCGCTGAAGGCCGCGCATGCCCGCGGCGCACAAATCGTAGGCCTGTGCCTGGGCGCCTTCGTCCTGGGTGACGCCGGCCTGCTCGATGGCCGCAGGGCCACCACGCATTGGGCCTGTCGGGACCTGTTCATGCAGCGCTTTCCGCAGGCGGAGTTCCATCCGGACGTGCTGTATGTGGACGACGACCAGGTCGTGACATCGGCCGGAACAGTCGCCGCCATCGACTGCTGCCTGAACCTGATCCGCCAACGCCACGGCACGGACGTGGCCAACCAGGTGGCACGCCTGCTGGTGACACCACCGCATCGTCAAGGCGGGCAGGCGCAGTACATTGAGCGCCCCGTGCCCGAGCGGCCCAGCGAAAGCCGGCTGCCGGGCGTTCTTGAATGGGCGCGTGCACACCTGTCTGACACGTTGTCGGTGGATACGCTGGCCGACCAAGCCAGCATGAGCCGCCGCACGTTCACGCGCCGCTTCAAAGAGGCTACGGGCGGCACGGTTGTTCAGTGGCTGGCTGCTGAACGGGTGGCCCGTGCTCAACACTTGCTGGAAGCTTCAGACCTGTCGATCGAGCAGATTGCAACCGATGTCGGGTTTGGGACCGCGCTGTCATTGCGTCAGCACTTTGCGAAACTGGTGCGCACGTCGCCGTCAGGCTTTCGGCGGGCGTTTCGGGAGCGGGCAGCGTAAGGGGGCGCGAGGCCACCTGTCGAGCATCACGCCTTCAAACGGTCTTTGCGAGCACGCATTATGACGGGCATGAAAAAAACAAGGCCAAGCAAGGGGCCGGGCAACAGGTACCAGGCGACGTAAACACCACTGTCCGAGAAGTCGCGCGTGACCCAAGTGATGGAGGCCACTGTTACGAGGAATCCGATGCTGTTCTGGATGGCCAGCGCACCCCCGACCAGTTCGGGCGGGCAGGCCTTGGCTGACAGTGCTGAAAACTGGGCGGAGTCCATGATCACCGTCAGCCCCCACAACAGCAACACCGGAACGCACAACGCCAATCCGAAAGGCCGCACGAACGGGTACACAAGGCACATCAAACCGGAGGTCGCAAGCGCTGCCGCTGCTACGGCAACGCTACCCCGCCGTTGACTCAGCCAGCCGCCCAGAACGCTCCCTAGAGCGCCTATACCGATGATCGCAAAGGAAAGTGCTGACACCCAGATCGCCGTCATGTCGGCGTCTGCATTCGCAACTGACACCAGATCTTTTACGAAGAACGGCACCAGTGTCCAGAACGCGTACAGCTCCCACATGTGCCCGAAGTAGGCCAACGCGGTGGCGCGAAATTCCGCCCCCTTGAAGGCAGTCAAGGCGACGCCCCACTGTGCCTTTTTTGCGGTGACGGGTGGCAAATACGGGCCGTCGCCCAAGAACCGGACCAGGCTACCGCCAACGATAGCGAGCACGCTGGACGTCAGTATCACCGCCTCCCAGGACAGCCCACCGCCTGCTGCACGCACTGCGTGCGGCAACGCTGACCCAAGGGTCAACATGCCTACCAGCAGGCCAAGCGCAGCGCCGGCTCTTTCGCGTGTCCAGCCAATCACCATCTTCATGCCAAGCGGGTATATGCCCGCGAGACAGACGCCGACTGCGAAGCGGATCACGATGCCTTGCTGAAAGTTTGTTGCGAGCAACGCGAAAGCCGCGTTCAGCATCGCCCCAACAAGACAGGCGGTCGTAAACAGACGGGTCGCCGGATAGCGATCCGCTGCACCGCTGGTGGCGAGTAGCAACGTGCCCACTATGAAACCCAGCTGTGTCGACCCCGTCAGCTGGCCCAGTTGCGCGGCTGACAACGCCCATGCGGTCGCCAGACTTTCCGCGGCGCTGTTCGGGCTGAACCACAACGACGTACCGCACAACTGAGCAGCGACAATCAAGGCCAGCGGATAACGGCGGACGTTCATCATCGGCGACCCACGATGGCTGAATCTCGCTGCGTCGACGCATCGACGGTTGGCCAAGCCTGGACAGCAACGCCAAGATGTTGCGAGATCTTCTGGATCAGTCCCCCGCGTTGCCATTGCTGCTTTCGACAACGTGCAGAGGCTGTCTGCTGATCATCACCCCGCGCGGAAATGGCTGGCGCATCGAGACGAATGATCACTCCGCCCGAGGCTGCCGTCTTTTTCAGCAGCGCATCATGGACACCATCAAGATCAAACGCGTCTCCTGCAAGGCCGTCGATGCAAACCTGCAGAGGAACTGGCCGTTTCGGGCTGCCGCTTGCAAAACTGATGACATCGTAGTGGTCCATTCCATAGCTGTCGACGTACCGATATCGCCTGGCCAGCCCATAACGAGTGTTGACCTGGTCTTCCGATATCCGCTGAACTACCTGTTCCGTGTCCAGACGGTACGCAATCAGTTCTGATACCGAGACCTTCGGCAGATGATGCGTCGCTGCGAAGTCCGCCAGCTGCGTGCCCTGCATGACAGTCCCGTCGACGTTCATCAACTCGGCGATTACCGCGACCTCGGCCACCCCGCTGACTCTGCACAAGTCGACAGCGGCTTCGGTATGGCCTGGACGTTCAAAAAGGCCGCCATCCTTGGCTAGCAGGGGAAAGACGTGCCCCGGTCGTACAAAGTCTTCCGGTCGACAGCTGGTGGCTAACATGACAACGGTGTTGGACCGGTCCTGCGCAGAAATCCCGGTCGTGTTGCCCGCCTTGGCATCCACGGAAATCGTAAACGCTGTTTGGAAAGAGTCCTGATTGGTTTCGACCATCAGGTGCAGATCCAGCATGTTGGCCTTTCGGCGTGTCATCGGAGCGCACACAATGCCGGAGGTGTGGTGAATAATGAACGCCATTTTTTCTGGCGTGCAGAAGCAACCGCCCATGATAAGGTCACCTTCGTTTTCCCTATCGTCGTCGTCCGTGACAACGACCATACCACCCTGGGCAAACACCGAGATGGCTGCGGCAACGTTGGCAAATCTCATTTTGTACCCTACAGATAAAAGCGGAATGTCCGGGATCTGGAATGAATAACCGACAGCTCGAAAGCTTTCTTGCAATCGTCCAACTCGGGAGCTTTGCCGCGGCCGCCGAACGACTGCATGTCACCCAGTCCACTGTTTCCGCACGCATTCAGGAGCTGGAAGACGACCTGGGAATTAGTCTGTTCGACAGATCACAGCGCCAGGTGCATCTGACGAACAAAGGGAGACAGCTTGTGGCCTACGCGGAGCAGGTGACACACATCTTTCGCGAAATCAAAGAACAGCTAGGCTCCAACGCTGCGATCGGCGGCATCGTACGCATAGGTGTCGCCGAACTGGTTGCACTGACGTGGCTTCCGAGCTTTACAAGAGCGGTGAGCAAGAAATTTCCGAACGTAATCCTGGAGTTCGAAGTCGGACTGAACCCGGTACTCCTCGCAGGAGTGAAAAAAGGTGATTTCGACATCGCCATCATTGCGGGGCCTTCGACCGACACGACGTTCGTTGCTCGTCCGCTCGGCACTGTCCTGTTCTCATGGATGTGCAGTCCAGATCTCTATCCAACGAATGAGCTCATGACCGCACGTGACCTGCGACGTTGGCCGATCGTCTATCAAGGCACCGACTCCTATACGACAGAAGCAACGAACACCTGGCTCGGCATCCGCACTTCCAAGAAGCACCTTGGAACCTCCTGCAATAGCCTTGCGGCCGTCAAGTCGCTGACCGTTGCAGGTGTGGGAGTCAGCCTGCTGCCTCACGGCATCTTCGAAGACGCCGTGCATCGCAAGGAACTGACCCCGATCCGCACTGAACCCGCCGGGCTCGAGATGCCATTCACGGCAGTGTTCACCAAACAGACATCATCTCGCCTCGTCGAGGACATCGTGGATCTGTGCGAGCAATCAAGCACCTTTTCCTGACTCGGCCCCAGTCGATTCCTTGAGGTCCATGCCCGCGGTTTCTTTCATGCTGAAAGCCGCAACCAGAGCGATGACTGCAAGCACGATGATGTACGCCTGGAATGCCCAGCTTGCATTGATCGACCGTAACCAAGTGTTGAGGTAGGGCGCGGTTCCGCCGAACAGGCCAATGGCTACCGACGTCAACACGCCCACGCCCACGCCCCGCACGCGCGCTGGCACAAGCTCCGCCATCAGGGCCGGATACTGCCCCACACCGATCGACCAGATCACCAGACCAAGACCCTGAGCAAGCAGCAAGGTCCACGGTTGCTCCGACAACATCATCTGAATGGGAATGGCCATCACACCAACCAGGAGCGCGAAGGTCATGACGGTTTTTCGACGGCCGATCCGGTCGGACATATGCCCGAAGATGGGAATGAATACCAGTGCGATCGCCTGTGCAATGAGGCTTGAGGTATATGCACCTTTCGGGTCCATGTTGTATGCGGAGATCGCCATTGCCGGAGCGAAGGCCACCCAGATGTAGTACCAGACATTCATCGCCGCGTTCAGGGCAATTACCAGCAGGCTGAATTTCAGAATCGTCCGCATGGATAGTTTCTGACTGACCGCCTTGAGCTTGTCTTCGGTCTTGAGCGCAACGAATGCCTCTGTCTCGACGGCTTTGCGGCGCATGAACAGCGCATAGATTCCCAGCACCGCCCCAAGTGCGAAGCCGACGCGCCAACCCCATTCGCCCATGTCTTCCTTGGTAAGGAGAGCGCTCAGCCCGGCGGCAACACCTGTCGCGAGCATTACCCCTAGGATGACGCTGATGTACACGGAGCTTGCCCACAGGCCTCGTCGTTCACGCGGCGCGATTTCCGCAACGTACACGTACGACACGCCAGACTCGCCACCGTGCGCGAAGCCCTGCAGGATCCGCATCAGGAATAGTGCCAACGACGCCCATGACCCGATCTCGGCGTAGCTCGGAAGCAAGGCAATTCCCAGACTGGTCATTGCCAACATGATCATCGTGGTGACCAGGGCCAGCTTGCGGCCTTTTCCGTCTGCCATGCGACCGAAGATATAGCCGCCGATTGGACGGGCAAGGAAGCCGCCTGCAAAGATCGCTAACGTCGACAGGAAAGCGGAGGTCGGATCGGATTTCGAGAAGAAAGCGCCCGCCAGATAGATTGAAAATGTGCTGTAAATCGTCCAGTCATACCATTCGAGGATGTTTCCCACGGCGGCAGCTTTCAGCGAACGTTTTCGGTCGGCGGCGCTTGCGCCTCCTGATGCCAGATGCACTGGGTCGACATGATGATCGACCGGCATACGATTGCCCACGGTTGTCTCCATCGCATTCTCTTTTAGATGTAATTTTTGAGCGGGGGCGCGACGTGTCCGCCTGCCCCACGTAGCTGCATGCGGGTAAGTCTTAGCGTGACCGCCGATACATGGCGGCCGGATGGGGGGACAGAAGTCGGGGAGCACCGTCGAAAAGCTTTTCGCGCAGCGTTCCCTGAGCATATTCGGTCTTGTAGACGCCACGCGCCTGCAGTTCAGGCACCACAAGATCGACAAACTCCTGGATGCTTTCCGGAGCGACGGTGTAGGCCAGATTGAACCCGTCCACGTCGGTTTCTTCCATCCATTGCTGCAGCTCGTCTGCTACCTGCGTCACAGAGCCGACAATCACAGGCCCCGATCCACCCACCGCCAAATGCTCGGCAACCTCGCCAACCGTCCACACCCGATCCGGATCCGAGATGGTGAAACGGTCGATGGCCGTATGCATGCTGTCGTTGCGCATATGTTTGACCGTATCCTTCGGGTCGCACGAGGAGAAATCAATTCCGGTCCACCCCGACATCAAGGTCAGTGCACCCTCGTAGCTTGCGTACTTCCGATAGTCGCGCAGCTTTTCCTGAGCTTCCTCTTCGGTTCGTCCCACGATGACGTTCATCATTGCAAAGACGACGACTGCATCAGCCGGGCGCCCCTGTTCCTGCACCGCAGCCCGGAGCTTTTTGACCGACTGCTTCATCACATGTTTGGTCGGGCTGCTGATAAAAATGCATTCCGCATGCTTGCCTGCGAATGCCTGGCCCTTAGGTGAGGTGCCTGCCTGATACAACACGGGCGTCCGCTGGGGCGATGGCTCGGACAGGTGAATTCCGTTCAGCCGAAAGTACTCCCCGTCGTGCTCCACGGCATGCACTCTGGTCGGATCAACGTAGATACCGCTATCCGCAGACCGTTGGACCGCGCCGTCCTCCCAGCTTCCTTCCCAAAGTTTGTACATGAGTTGCATGTATTCTTCGGCGATGTCATATCGCGTGTCATGACTTGTCAGCTTCGTTGCACCAGAAGCTTTTGCAGCACTGTCGAGGTATCCCGTGACGATGTTCCAGCCTACGCGGCCATTCGTCAGGTGATCGAGCGTGCTCATCTTTCTTGCGAAGGTGTATGGAGGTTCGTAAGTCAATGAGCCCGTAATGCCGAAGCCAAGGTGCTCCGTCACTGCTGCCATGGCGGGTACGAGTAGGAACGGGTCGTTGTTTGGAACTTGGACCCCGTTGCGCAGCGCCGCGTCGCGGTTGCCACCGAACACGTCATAGACACCCGTCACGTCGGCAAGGAAAATGCCGTCGAATTTTCCCTTTTCCAATGTCTTTGCAAGGTTTTGCCAATAGGCAATCGTGGTGTATTCCGATGAACGGTCCCGTGGGTGACGCCACAGCCCTTGAGACTGATGAACTCCCGTGTTCATGTCGAACGCGTTGATGCGGATCTGCTTTGGCATGTGTATTCCTTCGAAGTCGACAGACGTGCGGAATCGCATCACCGGTACGAAAAACGCAGGTGATCCGACTTCTTTGCTTGATAGGATTGGTCAGGCGGGAACGGCTTCAGCGAGTGCAGTCAGCTTGCCGGCGTGGTAAACCAGCGGCGCAACATCCCTGACTTCGGTATGAACAAGACGGGCGACAACGATGGTGTGATCGCCCTCTCCGATCGTTGATTGCACGAGGCATTCACCGTGTGCCAGAGCGCCGTCAATAAGTGGACTTCCTGCCGGTCCAAAGGTGTGAGCGACGGTCCCGAACTTGTCATCGGCCTTGGAGGCAAATATCTTGCAAATATTTGCCTGGTCCGAAGATAGAAAATTGATGCCGAAATGTCCGCTCTGCTTGATTGCGGTCAACGTGTTCGATGTGTTGTTAAGGCAGATAAGGAAAAGCGGAGGCGTCAACGACAGCGACGTCACTGCACTCATCGTGAGGCCATGAAGCTTGTTGTCGGTATCGGCTGTGGTGATAACTGCGACGCCGGTTGGGAATTGGCCGGCGAATCGACGAAGGTCGACTTGATTGTCGTTTTGCGAGGTGTCCATGCTTGTCTCCGGTAAGCCTGGAGCCATTTTGGACAGTTGTCGGGATCGAAACAAACGAAAAGAAATGGGGTTTACCGATCGCTTTTTTCGATTAGTTGGACCGCCATGTACTCGCACGTGAGTGACAACAGGAAGACCACCCATGACACTCAAACAAATCGAAGCTTTCTACTGGGCCGCCAATCTCGGCAGCTTCAGCATCGCCGCCAACCGGCTGCACGTGACCCAGTCGTCGTTATCCAAACGGATTGCGGAATTGGAAGAATCAGTCGGGGCGCCTCTGTTCGATCGATCGAGCCGGCGTGCGCAACTGACGGAATGTGGTCAACGCCTGATTGCACTTGCGGGCCAGATGCTCGATCTGTCGGAGCAGTTTCGTGCCATCGATCTGACCGGGGCACGCCTGACCGGGGTCTGCCGCTTTGGCGTCAGCGAACTGATTTCACTGACGTGGCTGCCGACGTTCACGCGGATGGTGAACCGGGACCACCCTGCCCTGGTGCTGGAGCCCTACGTGGACCTGGCAAGGCATCTGGAACGCAAGGTGGTGCGTGGCGAACTGGACTTTGCCGTGGCGCCCGGACCGGGCCAGGGCGCACAGGTCACGGCAAAGGTAGTGGGCCGCGTCGACTTCACGTGGGTGGCATCACCCGGACGGATCGACGCCGGTACGGTGCTGAGCCGCCAGGAACTTGAACGCCACCCGGTCATCACGATGACGGAAGGCTCCGGACTGACGCGTGCCATCGAAGTGTGGTCCCAGGAACAAGGCATTACTCTGCAACGGACCTTGGGGTGCAACAGCCTGATGGCCATCGTCGCACTGGTGCTGGCTGACATGGGTATCAGCTTTCTTCCTTCGCATTTCATGAAGCCCTGGTTGAAGGAGGGCACGCTTGTCGCGCTGAACAGCGAGCCGTCCTTGCCGAGCCTGAACTATTGCTTCTTTCACCGTGCCGATGACAGTCGCACCTTGCTAGAGACAATGCAAGACTACGTGGCCCGCGCGACCGACTTCCAGTCGCCACCGGAATGCCTGACATCGTTCGCGAAGTCGCAAAACGACTGATATTTCATTCGAATTTATCGCTTGAAGGAAACAGCGGTGCCGTCGATGATGCTCCCACAAGAAAGGAGACAACGATGACACTGCACAATATTTCTGCCTTTACCGCCGCAGCCATGCTGGTTGCCGCAGCCCCAACCGTCCAGGCTGCCTGGCCCGATGACAAACCGATCGAAGTGGTAGTGGGATTCGCGCCCGGCGGCGGCACCGACCTGATGGCGCGCAAGCTGTTGCCCTTCGTGCAGAAACGGCTAGGTCCGAAGGCCCAGTTCATCGTGGTCAACAAACCTGGCGCGGCTGGCGAGATCGCCAACGCCCATGTCAAACAGTCGAAGGCCGATGGCTATACGTTGGCGGTAATCAACGTGCCAGGTTTTCTGTATGTCCCGATGATCAAGAAGTCGCAATACGAGCCACAGGACTTCACCCTGATTGCCAGAGTCGTTGACGATCCCACGCTGATCGTGACGCGCGCAGATAATCCGGTCGCAACGTTCGCAGGCTTGCTGGTTGCGATGCGCCAGCAACCTGGCGCGTTGAGCTTTGGTCATAACGGTGTCGGCACCAATGGCGAACTCGCCCTGCAACTGTTAAAGCGGGAAGCCAAGGTGGAAGTGAATGCCATCCCCTACAAAGGCACCGCCGCACAAAAGACCGACGTGCTTGGCGGACACCTGAGCTTCGGCCTGGTCAGCGCCGGCGAAGTGCCGGAGCTGCATGGCAACGGCACGGGACAACTCAAGGCACTGGTCCAGTTTGGCGAGACCCGGTCTTCGGCATTGCCCGCGGTCCCGACGGCAACCGAGACGGGGACCAAGGTCACCATGAGTTCTGAACGGGGTTTTGCCGCGCCGAAGGGCGTCCCGGCCGAGATAGTGAAGCGGCTGGACATGGCCATTGCTGAAAGCCTGCGCGACCCGGAATTCATCGCCACGGCGTCCGCCGACGCGCCAGTCCTGGCGTATCTGGGCGGCGACCAATGGCAGCAATCGCTGGAACGAAACAAGGTTGCCCTGCGCGCACTTGCCAACGCCCAACCGAAAGAGTGATCGGCTGATATCCCCTGCATGGAAGACAATGTCATGAACAGCTCGACGCCCTGGCGTGTTGCACGCTTCGATCTCTGGATCAATCCTGTTTTCGACGAACGGTTGCGACAGGAACCTTTGATCTCGGTGGCGGTTGCCCCGACCCACGGCAACGATGGTCAGGCCTGGGACGTCCTGACGCGCGCCCACGTCTACCAGATCACTGCCGCCAAGGACGAGCTGCCGCTGCACTTCCATGCGCATCGCGCGTTGCTTGAACGCTGTCCTGATCTGCTGTGCGTTTCTTCGACAGGTGCAGGTTATGACACGGTCGATGTGGACGCGTGTACGCGTGCCGGGGTGTTGGTCGTGAGCCAGATTGGCGGCAATGCCTCCGCCGTCGCCGAAATGACGATCGGCTTGATGCTGGCCGTGTCGCGGCGAATCGTCGAATCCGATCGGAAGCTTCGCACCGTGCGCGGGTTTTCGCGGGAATCGGTCATGGGTCGCGACATCGGCGGCAAGACGCTGGGCCTGGTGGGTATCGGGCACGCCGGTACGAAAACAGCGGCGCTGGCCAAGGCGTTCGGGATGCAGGTACTGGCCTGCGATCCACTGCTGACCGGTGACACCATCCGATCGCGCGGCGCCGAACCGGTCGATCTCGACACCTTGGTACGAACAGCAGACATCGTGTCGTTGCATTGCCCCCGGGACGAGACCACGCTGAACCTGTTCGATGCAGCGCGCTTTGCGGCAATGAAGCCAGGCGCGCTGTTCATCAGCACGGCTCGCGGCGGCATCCACGACGAACATGCGTTGGCCGATGCCCTGCGTACGGGCCATCTTGCCGGCGCCGGCCTGGATGTCTGGCATCCCGAACCTCCCCCGCTCGATCACCCGCTGCTCAGCCTGGACAACGTGGTGGCGACATTCCATACCGCTGGCGTGTCTCATGAAGGGCGGCACAACGTGGCAGCCATGGCCGCGACCCAGATCATCGATATGTTCAAGGGGGTTCGCGCCCCACGCATCGTCAATCCCGACGTGTGGGAAGCCTTTGTGCAACGCAGTGAACGGGCACGCCGTGATGCGTCCGCGACGGTCTGACGCTGAGTATCCCGCCTGATGATTCCCCGCCTGTCGCCCAGTGATCGTCCCACCTCGTTGACCGTGGATTTTCTGGCCGAGTTGCGGCTGCGAGGATTCGAAGGGGATATCACCCGAAGTCATGCGGACCGGACCGTTTTCGCCACCGACAACTCGATCTACCAGGTGGCTCCGCAGGCCGTCGTCTTTCCCCGCAACGAGGCGGACGTTATCCGGGTGGCCAAGCTCGCCAACGATCCACGCTTTGAAGCGGTGACGTTCACGCCGCGCGGCGGCGGCACAGGCACCAACGGTCAATCCCTGACGGAGGGTATCGCCGTCGATTTATCGCGTCACATGAACGCGATCCTCGAGATCAATGTGGAAGAGCGGTGGGCGCGCGTGCAGGCGGGCGTGGTGAAGGATCAGTTGAACGCTGCCATCGAAGCGCACGGTCTTTTCTTCGCACCCGAGCTGTCGCCCTCCAACCGCGCCACCATTGGCGGCATGATCGCCACCGATGCAAGCGGTCAAGGTTCCGTGCTGTACGGCAAGACGCGCGATCACGTTCTTGAACTGAAGACGGTCTTGCTCGACGGCACGGCCTGGGATTCCCGCCCGCTGGACCCTGTTGCGTTCGCGTTGGCCAAGGCGCGTCCGGACAGGGTGGGCGCCGTCCATCGCTTGCTTGACCGTATCCGGGTCGACGACGCCGATTTGATTGCTTCGACATTCCCCAAGCTCAATCGCTGCGTCACGGGGTATGACCTTGTGCATCTCTGTGACCACTGCGGGCGTTTCGACCTGAACTCGGTGTTGTGTGGCGCGGAAGGCAGCCTTGCCTTCGTTACCGAAGCCAGGATTTCGCTGACGCCCATTCCGCGTTGCACGGCGCTGCTCAATATCCGGTACGACAGCTTTGACGCCGCGTTGCGGGATGCCGCCGCACTGATGCGGCTGGAAGCCGCCGCGACTGAAACCGTCGACGCGACCGTCCTTGCCCTTGCGCGCAAGGACGCGATCTGGCTGGAGGTGGCGCAGTACTTTCCAGACGATTCAAGCGGTCCGCCGCAGGGCATCAACGTAGTCGAACTCCTGGCAGAAGATGAGGCAGCGCTGGCCCACAAGCTCGCCCGTGTCGAAGCCGTGCTGGCACGCGATGCGAGCGGGTCAGGCAGGCGGGGCTACACGGTGGCGCACGGCGAGGTGGCAGCCAAGGCCATCTGGTCCATGCGAAAGAAATCGGTGGGTCTCCTGGGGAATATGCCTGGGGAACGCCGTCCGGTGCCCTTCGTGGAAGACACGGTCGTTCCGACCGAACACCTTGCGGACTACATTGCCGAATTTCGTGCAGTGCTGGACCGGCGCGGACTGGTCTACGGCATGTTCGGTCACGTCGACGCGGGGTGCCTGCATGTGCGTCCAGCCCTCGACATGAAAGACCCTGCGCAAGAAGCCTTGATTCGCGACATCACGGACGAGGTCGTGGCACTGACGCGCAAATATCGCGGTGTTCTGTGGGGCGAGCATGGCAAAGGCTTCCGGTCTGAATACGCGCCGGAGTTCTTCGGCGACCTGTACCCGCGCATGCAGCAGATCAAAGCGGCGTTCGACCCGAACAATCAATTGAACCCGGGCAAGATCGCCGCACCGCCCGGGCAGGCCCTGACGCGGATCGATGCCGTGCCGACGCGTGGGGCGATCGACAGAACCATTCCGATCGCGGTGCGGGCGGCCAATCAGGATTCGCTCCACTGCAACGGCAACGCGGCCTGCTTCAACTTCGACCCCGACGACGCGATGTGCCCGTCATGGAAAGGCACCCGCGAGCGCCGGCATTCGCCGAAAGGACGGGCATCGTTGATGCGCGAATGGCTGCGCATGCTGGCTGAACACGGTGTCGATTCGTCAGAGATGGCGGTCGAGGCACGTGCAAGATCCGGCTGGCGCAACGTAATGAGTGTGGGACGGCGCGCTGTCAATGCGTGGTCCGCACGCCGAGGCAAGCCGGACTTCTCGATCGAAGTCAAAGAAGCAATGGATGGTTGCCTTGCCTGCAAATCCTGTGTGGGCCAGTGCCCGATCAAGGTCGACGTGCCCGCGTTCCGATCACGGTTCCTGGAGCTGTACCACGGGCGATATCTGCGACCGGCGAAAGACGGCCTCGTCGCCTCGCTCGAACGGTTTCTTCCTGTGGCAGCAACGTTGCCGCGTCTGGTCAACGGAGTCACCCAAAGCCCCGCAGGTCGTGCCATGCTCGGCACACTGGGCCTGGTCGCCCTGCCCGCGCTGACAGGGACCGACCTGATCGTCGAGGCTTCCCGGCGAGGCGCGTGCCTGGCGTCACGCACGTTGCTGGCCGCCCTGACGCCTGACGACAAGCAGCGTAGTGTTGCGATCGTCCAAGATGCGTTCACATCGTTCTATGACACGAATGTGGTGCTTGACCTGTGCGAGTTGTTGACGGCCTTGGGCTTCTTGCCCTGGTTAGTCCCATACCGCCCGAACGGCAAGCCGCAGCACGTGCTGGGGTACCTGCGCAGGTTCGACCAGACCGCGGCCACCAACGCCGCACTGCTCAACGAGATTGCCGGTTCGGGCGTGCCCTTGATCGGCATCGACCCATCCATGACGCTTGCGTACCGCGCCGAATATGCCAAGGCGCTCGGCACAGACCGGGCACCCAAAGTGATGCTGATCCAGGAATGGTTGGCAGAGCATCTGACAGCATTGCCGAACTTCGATGCCGCGCCCCGATCCTCGTGGGCCGTGCTGCCGCATTGCACCGAGCGCACCAACGCACCGGCAGCCACTGCAGCATGGGTCAAGGTGGGCGCACGCCTTGGCGTCGACATCAACATGGTTGCCAGTGGTTGCTGCGGCATGGCAGGCTTGTACGGTCACGAGCGTGCCAACCGGGCTCAGTCCGAACACATCTACGACTTGAGCTGGGCAAAGCACGTCACGCACCCTGCCCTGCAAGGACGCCTGGCCGCGACCGGGTATTCATGCCGCTGCCAAGCCAAGCTTGTCGACCAAGCCACCTTGCCGCATCCGGTCAGTGTGCTGCTTGCGCAGGTCAAGGCCAATGCGGGTCAGCGTACAGAGTCTGGGGTGGACGCTAGCCGCGCTTACGGCTAGCGCCAGCGCCTCGACCGAAAACAGCCGACATGGATTCGGCTTGGCTTGCCTTGGTGACATCGCAACACGAGCGCGCGTGGAGGGTGATGAGGGGCGCTCTTTGGCGGTGCCAATGCCATAGTTTTCGCCGCCAATGCAAAAAGGCCAGTTCCGAAGAACTGGCCTTTCGCGAATAACCTTGGTGGCCTGGGGCGGAATCGAACCACCGACACGCGGATTTTCAATCCGAGTAAGTTGTCGTTGACCTACGTTGATTGCCATGCAGGAAAATAACAAAACACAGCAGGATCAACGACTTAACGATCAAATCGATCGAACAAACGTTGACTGACATTGTTCCATTTACCTAGAATCTGCCTACATAGCGCCTACATGGGCGGAACGCCTTTAAGGGAAAAAATGGCAAAGCAGGCATTCACCACGGCGCGCGTCGAGACGTTCGCGTGCGACGCTGGCAAGTCGCAATCAATCTTTTGGGATAGCAAGGCACCAGGTCTAGGACTCCGAGTCACTGCGGCAGGAGCGAGGGCTTTCATCTTTGAGTCACGCTTGTTCGGTAGAACCATCCGTACAACTGTTGGCGACGTGCGTACGTGGGAGCTTGGACGAGCCAGGACGGAAGCAGCTCGTCTCAAGACCTTGGTAGATAGTGGCATTGATCCGCGAGAGCATCGAGCCGAGCAACAGGCTGCACATGAAGCTCGTCGCGTCGATGCTGAACGCCGAGATGCAACGTTGGCTGAAGCTTGGGCGGTATACATAGGTGCTAGAAAACCGTTCTGGAGCCAGCGACACTACGATGACCATCTGAAAAACGCTGACTTAGGCGGTGTTCCTCGGCAGCGAGGCAAGGGCCTAACCGAACCGGGCCCACTGGCCTCTCTAATGACGCTTAAGTTATCCGATTTGACGGGAGAACGGATCGCTCCATGGATGACGGAAGAAGCTTCCAAACGGCCGACAATGGCAGCGCTTTCTTTTCGCCAATTACGGGCCTTTTTACGTTGGGCGGCTGACAACAAAAAATATGCAGGGCTGACTTCATCCGATGCGTACAAAGCTCGAGACGTAAAAGATGCCGTGCCAAGGGTTAGGGCAAAAGAAGGCGACGTTTTGCAGCGGGAACAGCTCCCAGCTTGGTTCAACGCCGTCCGGCGGATCCCCAACCGAGTGCACTCCGTATACCTTCAGAGCCTGCTGCTTACCGGAGCTCGGCGCAAGGAGATGGCAGGTCTGCGGTGGCAAGATGTTGATCTTGTGTGGCGTAGCCTCACACTCGACGACAAAGTGGAAGGGACAGGAGGACGAGTCATACCGTTAACGCCGTATCTTGCCTCCCTGTTTGGAGAGCTTAAAGATCTAGCAGAGACGGCCCCAAGTGGCCGCCGCCAAGCGGTACTCGTAGCGCGCGGCGAGTCCTGGGCTCCGACTGCTTGGGTATTTCCAAGCTTAACCTCAGCGGATGGGAAAATTGCCGAACCTAGAGCCGCGCATGTAAAAGCATTAACAGCAGCAGAGTTACCGCACGTCAGTTTGCATGGCCTACGACGCTCCTTCGGCACATTAGCAGAATGGGTGGAAGTCCCTGTCGGCGTAGTCGCTCAGATTCAAGGCCATAAACCGTCTGCTATCGCGGAGAAGCACTATCGAAGGCGACCGCTAGATCTCTTGCGCAAATGGCATGACCGAATCGAGGATTGGATAGTGGAGCAGGCCGGAATAACTCCTGCGAATGGCAAAACCACTTCCGCCTGAATTTTCGCGATGTGCTCTGACCCATGCGCTTTTGCACTTAAAGACAGCGAATATTCACTTGGCCACCTCTTATCCAGTAGCCATGATCGCAACGGCGGCATGTTCTCGAAGTCCGCACGAGCTAGTTTCTACCCGGCATAAAAGTACCGTACATACCCAACAGTATGTACGGTACTTTTCAGCAGCCCGATCCTTGAACGTGGGCCAGTTTTAGCGGCTAAAGTTCGAAGCAGTCAGGTAGGACAAGGGCTTGCCTGCTGGCTCGCAACGGTTGATGAACGATCTGGTCCAAGAGTGATTCGGCTATTAGAGGTCGTGATGGATGCCGACTGTCGGTGGAAGCAATGGCTGCTCAACCCCGCCGGATCAACGATGCTGGAGCACCCGCCGCACAAGAGTCCTTAACCACAAATTCGATGCGTCCTTGTGATGCTTGGCATGCCATACCTGCGTCACTTCTACGGTCGGACTCAAGAAGGGCAGCGGATGGATTACCAGGCATGGGTTGTCCTGAAACGCCAACGATACGTCCACCGGGATGATAGCAACCAGTTCCGTGTGCGGGATCAAGCTTAGCAAGCTAAGAAAGTGAGGAACGACGAGGAAAATACGGCGCCTGATCTTCAGATCCTGCATCGTCTTATCGATGACTTCTTGGCTTCGCCCTTCAGTCTTGATCGCGACGTGAGTGCTGCCTATAAAAGCATCCATAGACAACTGCCCGCCGTCGAGCCGCGGATTGTCTTTATCGGTCAAACAGACGAAGCCGCTGGTCCGTAAAATGTTCTGCTGAAACATGCCCTGGTTTTTCAGATCAGGAAAATAACCGAGCGCAAGATCAACGACTCCTGATTCAAGTGTCTCTTCAATCTTGGCGGCAATTGGCGAAACGGTCCTGAGACGGACATCCGGTGCGGTTCGCCGAATTTCTTCGACGATCGCCGGCAGATAGGCGGTTTCGCCAACGTCGGTCATGCAGAATGTGAACGTCTTGTCTGCGCGCGCTGCGTCGAACGGCTGCGTGCTAAGTATCTGGACGCGCGTAACTTCCAAGACCTGCTGGATCGGTTGGGCCATCTCGACGGCGCGAGGAGTAGGCTGCATGTCGTTTTTTACACGCACAAAAAGTGCGTCATCGAACAACGACCGCATTTTTGCGAGTGCGTGGCTCGTCGCTGGCTGGCTAAGGCCAAGTTTTTCGCTTGCCCTCGACACGCTGCGTGTCTCCCACAGCGCTTCGAATACCAGCAGAAAGTTCAGGTCCAGTCCGTGTAAGCCCATAAAGCCACCCAGCAAAAGTCGAGATCATCCCACGATCTGGTCTACTGGTAGGCGAGGCTTTACCCCAAGTTCGGCCGTGCGTTGTCTAGTTGATACGCAGCCCAACGTCCTGAATCACGGCCGACCATTTGGCCGTTTCTGCTTTTATGAGTGCGGCAAGCTCCTGCGGTGAGCTCGTCAGGGGCGCAAGACCGACCTTTTCTAGCCTAGCCTTCGTGTCTGCGCGATTCATAAGCGCCGTAACGTCCCGGTTGAGTCGGTTGATAATCTCCGGAGGTGTGCCGGCTGGTGCGACCAAACTTTGCCAAACGGAGACGTCATAGCCAGGGACTCCGGATTCTGCGACTGTGGGTAGATCGGGCATTGCTGCTATGCGACGAGCGCCCATCACGGCCAACGGCCTGACCTTACCAGCCTGTGCATTCGGGACAATAGTGGCCGCTGCTTCCATAGTCACCTGGACCTCGCCTCCCATGACAGCGACTATCGAAGTCCCTCCACCCTTGTATGCCACCGGAGTCATGCGCACCTTGGCCATTTGATTGAGGAGCTCGCCGCCCACATGCATGGTCACAGTTCCATGGGCGAAGTTGATCTTGCCGGGACTTACCCGGGCCAGTGCCAACAACTGTGCGAGATTCTCTGCCGGAAACGAATTGTTTACGGCAATGATGCAAGGCACTTCTGCAACAAGGCCAATCGGTTCGAAGTCCTTTGCAGGATCGTAGGCGAGCTTGCTGTATAGGCTTGGATTCATTGCCAAAGTGGAATCGATCGCCAAGAGCAATGTGTAACCATCCGGAGCAGCACGGGCGACCGTCTGCGCACCGATAACTGTATTGGCTCCCCCTCTATTGTCGACGATGACCTGCTGACCCAACGATTCGCTCAGACCTTGCGCGATGATCCGGCCAAGGATGTCTGCTGGCCCGCCGGCGGGAAACGGTACGACCAAGCGTACCGGGCGGGACGGGTACGACGCTGAGTCAGCCAGAACTTTGATCGGCATCAAAGCGATCAAGGCGCACGACAGCACAACGGTGAAAGGGCTTTTGAGCAGCATGTTTTGTCCTGATCGCGGAATTGTTATCGAGCGGAGCGGAGGGGTTGCATCAAAAGCCGACCGGCTCCCGAGATAGGATCGTCGATCCCCATGAGCGCCATGGCGTACCAGAACGCTGCACTGTTGCTCGTCACAACGGGGCGCCCCAATGTCGCTTCCAAGTCATGTACCGTCTCTAACGATCGTGTCGCCGTGCAACTGATGACGTATGCGTCTGCGGACGGATCGCGATGGTCGATCGCAAATTCCTTCCATTGCTCCGGGGTAATGGCCATCATGTCGGCAACTCCTCGAAAGCCGAATCCCCCCACCGAACAAACATCAAACCCAGCACTTCCGAAGAACGTTGCTTCTCTGGCGTTTACCTCGTCGCAGTAGGGCGACAGCATCACAATGCGTCTCGCTTCCACGGCCGTTAGCGACGCAATGAGGGCTTGTGCAGTGGTGGTTGCGCGGCGTCCGCTTGATGACTCGATACGTCGCACTAGCTGCGCTTCCAGCGCTGCGCTGAATGACGATACGGCGGTGCAATGGAAAAGGATCAAGTCCGGTTCAGCATCGCGCAGCAGGCTTGCCGCCTCTTCAACGCTATCTGCCATCCGCATCAGTTCATGCTGCGACGATCCAGTCAACGCAAGTCTGGTCGTGTGCATGGACACACCAGAAGGCATCAATGCGGCCAGCTGCGGCTCGGCGAGCTGATTTCCTGAAGGCAAGATCAGCCCCAGCCGGGCCCGCGTCCCATAGTTGATTTGTCTCACGAGTCCGTTCGGGATAACGCGCCCGGTCCATGTGCAATGTTCATGTCGTCCTCCGTTGGCATGCCGTGTTGCCGGCTTTTTTGCTTGGCTGGATTCTTCAGCATGCCCGCTGGCCCGCCAAGCGGTGGACGCGAATACAGAGTATTCAGAATTTCAATGAGCCTGTCTTTGCGGGCACCGCTCCCCTATTCATCTAACGAATAGGCTCAATGCGTCATCGCACATTGCGCATCGTCTGACAGTCCATAAAATACTTAGAACTCGAACGATATTCTCGAGATCTTATAAAAATTCGATAGGAGACAAGATATGAGATGGCGCCCTTTTGCATCAATGATGGCAGCCCGTATGGTCCTAACGACGGCCCCGGCGCATGCTGCCGAGCGCAATGCGTATCCCAGCCGTCCCGTCCGTATGGTGGTGCCGTTCCCGCCCGGTGGACCGACCGGCATCTTGGCCCGCGTGCTTGGCCAGCACCTCTCAGAGAGTCTTGGGCAGCCTTTCGTTGTGGAGAACAAGTCAGGCGCGAATACGTTGATAGGCGCCGAGCTGGTCGCCCGCTCTGCTCCTGACGGCTACACACTGCTAATGGCTGTGGACAACACGCTCGTCATGAATCAGTTCCTCCATAGCCGGCTCTCTTATGACCCGGTGAAAGATTTTTCTCCAATCGCCAAGGTGGCCGATTCTCCACTGATCTTGGTCAGTGGGAAGGATGGCCCGAAGACGCTTGATGAACTTGCTGCATTGGCACGCGCTCAGCCGGGCAAGATTTCTCATGGCTACGGAACTATCACATCCCAGTTGGCTGGCGAGATGTTGAAGAGTGAGCTGGGGCTGGACATGGTCGGCGTCTCCTATCGCGGAAGTAACGGAACAATCCAAGGGATGCTTTCACAAGATGTCACGTTCGTCATCGACGGCGTTGCCACAGCTCTTCCCCATATCAAGGGTGGCAAGCTCCACGCCCTTGCGAACCTCAGCCAAACTCGCATCCCGGACCTGCCCGCATTGAGCCCAGCGGCCGATCACCCGCGCTTGCACGAGATGAACGTAGCTGTTTGGATGGCGCTAGTTGCTCCCGCCGGGACACCCGACGCGGTCATCCAAAAAATCGAGGCAGGAGTCAGCGCTGCTTTAAAGAAGCCTGACGTTCAAGAAAAACTGTTGGGAGCCGGTCTGGTGCCAAAGGCCGGCACGTCCGCAGAGCTCAAGCAGCTGATTAGGGCGGAATCTGCCCGCTGGAAGCCCGTCATCGAGCGCGCTGCAATCAAGATCCAATGAACCCGGCGATTCCGCGTCGCCCCTTAAATTCAGCATTGCCCCTCAATAAAGGAATCATCATGTCGAGTTTGCCCACAACTGAAGCTGCTCCCGTCGCGCCTATTGCCAATAGTGCCGATGAATGGCGAGATGAGATGGCCCGCTTGTCGCAGTCGGCCGTACCGAGTTTTTTTAAAATTCGCGCGAGACTTCCGATCGAGGGCCGCACCAATCAGGTACTGGGCGCGTCACGGCACATGAACGTGGTGCTGAAGACCTATGCGAGCGGCGGTGAAAACGAATTGCACGCTCATTCGAACGAGGATCATGTCTTTGTCGTCATGCAAGGCAGTGCCTTGTTTTACGGCCCGCGGGGAGAAACGCGGCGTGTGGTGAAAAACGAGTGCGTGCTGATTCCTTGCGGCGCGTTTTACTGGTTCCAGGCTGAAGCAAACGAGCCGCTCGTGATGCTGCGCATTGGCGCTGCCGTCAACCCGGATACCGATGTGCTTGCGCGTGTCGATCCTGACGGCATGCCTTTCGATGGCTACTCGGAAAAGAACAAGGAAGTCGCATATCGCCTGCATGAAGACCAGTGGTTCGAATAACGCCTGCCAAGTGACGTATCAAGCTCCCTTATCTACTGACATCCCCGAGCACACCCTATGCCTATCCTTTGCCAACCACCGTTGACTTCGGAACGCCGCCCCACTGTGCGTGCGCCTCAGGGCGCGACCGATTGCCACGTCCATGTCTACGGCCCGAACAGCGATTACACGCTCGCTTCAACGAGGACTTTCGATGTGCCCGAGGCGCTTCCCGCAGATTTGGCAGGCACGCTTGATCGGCTGGGAATCGATCGTGTTGTCCTGGTTCAACCAAGCGGGTACGGCGTAGATAATCGGCGCCATCTTGACGCGATGCGCGAAGTCGGGCGTCCAGCCCGGATGATCGCTGCGTTACGGGCCGATACGCCGGACCCAGACCTCGACGCAATGCACGAAGCTGGCGTGCGCGGCGTGCGTTACACGATTAAACATGCGGGAGCCGCCCCGCTGACCGAGATGCCCATCCTGGCCGAAAGGATTAAGCGGTTGGGCTGGCATGTGCAGTTGCACGTGATGAACGATGGAGGCGGCGTGCCTCTGGCCGACATGGAGTCGACCTTGGCCCGACTTCCAGTGGACGTGGTCATAGACCACCTGGGATCTCTGCGAGCCTCCGACGGCATTGACCAACAGGGATTCCAAGCGTTGCTGAGGCTCGTCGGGCGCGGAAGGACTTGGGTGAAGCTCTCTGCGGGATACCGGTTGTCGAACACCTCTCCGCCATACAGCGACCTGGTGCCATTCGTTCAAGCGCTTCTGGAACAAAACGCTAACCACCTGCTATGGGGGAGCGACTGGCCTCACGTGTCCTTTGAAGGGTTCGATGCCGGATACGGCCGATCTGCTTGATCAGATGACCGCCTGGATTCCTGATACGGCTGTTCTCGAGCAGATCCTGGTCGAAAACCCAGCCGAGCGGTATGGCTTCTAGAGAATGCAGTTCTCACACCAGACGCCCTTCGAGGCGAAGAAGAGCGGTCATTACCGTAGGACTCGCGGGCCGAGACTTAGCAACGCGCCCATCATTGCACCATACACATGAGCAGATACGATGATCGCGCCGCCGATCATCTCCTCTTCCGATGCGCCGGGCCCAACCCAAACCTGGGAGGCAAGCCGACCGACTATCAGGAGCAACAGAGTGGTCATACGCCAGTCGCGGCCCGCAGATGGCAAGCTGCCTCGCACCAACACACCATAGATCACGCCCGACAGTCCTACGTAATGGGCTAACTTCGGGTCAAGCAACAGCAGGCCGAGCCCAACGCCTATCGCCATCGCACCTACTTCCAGCCAAAATCGGCGGCGGGCGAACAATTTGGGAAACAGCAATGCGCCCACTATCCACCCACCTACGTTAAGCAGGCAATGAGTCCAGCCAAGGTGTACCAGCTGCCCGGTAAGCAAGCGCCACGCCTCGCCGTCAAGAATTGCGGCGCGATCGTAGCGCAGAGACATCGTCGACTCCGGCGCCAACAATTGAAGCACGAGAAGCATCAAAACGACTGCACTGGAATTGCCAAAGCCTCGCCCGAACGGTTTGTCACTTTGGGGCACTTCTTGAGGCGGCGACATGGTCGGCAACTCACGCACTCAGAGCTCGGCGCTCTCGGCTATGCGTCGGGAGAGCTCCCGCGTCGAAGGCATGCGCCGTTCGGCATTGTTCACGTGCGCCTCGTCTTCGGCCAAGTTAGTAATGATCGCTAGCAGCACTTTGCGCGCAGTACGGATCTCGGCGGGCTTAAGCCCCTTGGTGCCGATGTCATTGATTTCTTCAGCCAGCGGCACCAGCTTCTTTTTCAGTGCTTTACCTTTGCGCGTCAGGAAAACATGCATGTTCTTCTTGTTGCCCGGCAGGTGCTTGCGCTCGACGTAGCCCAAAGCTTCCATTGCCTTCATCGCCGAAAAGGTGGTCGGTTCCTGCACGCCAGCTTGCTCACTCAATTCGCGTTGCGTCAGCCCATCAGACTCCCACAGGATCCGTAAAAACGCCCAGTGCCCGAACGAGACATCATGCTCCGTCAGACGCATCTGAAGGCCGCGTACCAATGCGCGCGTCGCGTCTTTCACAAGGTGAGCCAGGCGATCGTCGGGAACGGCCTCGCGCCAATGGTCGAGGACGGTCCGCGTTTCTTCGTTTGAATTCATGCTTCGCAACGCTTCATGTTTAAGAGATGGCCAGAGGTAGGTGACCCGGCGGAAGCATAGCCGGGCTGCTGCAAGGCACTCACTATAAACGCCCTTGATAGCGAAGAACTAAGTGGCGAAGGAGAGCGCTTTGCGGCGTGCAATCGACATTTTCCGAAGCGCCTAATTCAGTCCGCTTGGATTCCTCCCGATTTGTGCTCACGCCTTCGCGTTGCCGGTTCGTACGCGATTGCAAGCAGCTCAAGGGTTTCTCCTCTCACTCGAATCGGCTCGATGCGCTTGACACACCGAACCTTAATCAATATTCTATTAGCGAGCTAATTAAATTATTAGATTGCTTAGCTTTTTTAGAAGAGGTTGAGGTAGCGTTCTGGCCCAACTGCATGGCACGCCTGCGACATCGAATGCGGCGGCACATAACGACGTACATCAGGAGACAAGACAATGAACCCAATCAGGATAGTGGCCTGTTTGCTCGCAGCTGTTGCGTGCGCAAGCGGCGCTGCTCAGGCCCAAAGCCGCCCGACTTACTACACGAGTGGCGGTGTCAAGGCGCTGTACTACACGCCCGACGCAAATCCCAATCCGAAGGTGGCCTTTCTCATCGTGCATCGCACGGGCAATTATTTGAGCCACATTGGTTGTTCGGAGCTTTCCAAGCGCGGGTATGCGGTTTTCTGCATGAACACCCGCTTCGAGAACAACGAGTTCCAGGTCGATTGGGACCGCATTGCACTCGACGTAAAGGTCGGTGTCGAATATTTGCGTAAGCAGCCGGGGATCGAGAAAGTGATCCTCTTCGGTCATAGCGGCGGCGGGCCGACCGTAAGTTTTTACCAAGCCGTAGCGGAGAAAGGCATCGGTTTTTGCCAGGACACGCGCAAGATCGTTCCCTGCAATAACGACCTAGCGAATCTTCCCCCAGCCGACGGTCTGATCCTCGCCGATGCGCACCCAGGTGTTCCGGTCATCTTGCTTCGTAGCCTGAATGGATCGGTGTTGCGCGAAACGCCGGGCGCCTTTGATCCGGCGCTTGATCCTTACAGCCCCGCCAATGGCTATAACGCTGCGGGCGCCTCGACTTACTCACCCGACTTCCAAGCGCGTTATTTTGCTGCCCAGTCGCGCCGCATGAATTCGCTGATCGCCGAAGCTGATCGCCGCACCAAAGACATTGCGGCCGGCAAAGGGCCTTTCCCCGACAACGATCAATTCGCGATTCCGCATGGCGGCAATCCGGGAGCAGGTCCTGGCGGAGCATCGCAGCTGCATAGCCTCGATCCGCAAATTTCACTGCGCAAAACCCAGCGTCCTCAAAAGTTGATCCGCAACGATGGCTCGATCGACCGCCAGCTTGTGACAACCGTGAGCCCAGTGGAGCTCGATACGCTGGCTTCGACGATGTCGTTCAACCGCGGTACGAAGCAGTTATCGCTGCGCTCGTTCCTGTCCACCCAAGCGGTGCGCTCTACAAACTCGCTGGATGGGATCGACCATTGTTCGAGCAACAACTCAACGATCTGCGCGGTAGGTGCGATCTCAGTGCCAACCCTTGTCATGGGGATGGGAGGCTATCTGTTCATCCGGGACTCCGAAGAGGAATTTGATGCTTCGGCGGCCAAGGACAAGGATCTGGTGTTCATTGAAGGCGCAACGCATGGCTTCACGCCCTGCGCCAACTGCATGAACACAGGTGGCGCTGCGGCCTATTCGAATAGCGTCAAAAACCTATTTGATTACGTCGACGGCTGGGCTTCCCCAAGATACCGGGCAGATTCCAGTCCCGTCCTGAGCGGAGGCGGCAGCATGTCGCTCGAAGCTTTGGCCGGGTTGGCTGTCCTGGCTGCACTCATCGCTTTGACGCGCTGGCGTGGTCTCGTCACTCATTTGATTGGACTTCGGGCCCGCCGCTGAACGCACGGATACGACTGACTTTTCTACTCCGCCCCTCGCGCAGTTTCGTCTGTGCGAAGGGCTAACTCACGTCTGGAATCACCATGCCATCTCCCCTCCGACTCGCCGTCGCCGGCGTGCTAGCTCTTGCTGTCACCCTGCCTGCGATCGCACAAGACGCCGATCGAGCCTGGCCAAAGAAGCCCATCCGGATGATCGTTCCGTTTACGCCAGGTGGCAGCAATGACGTTCTCGCCCGTTCTTTAAGTCAACATCTTGGCAAGACATGGGGCCAACCGGTCGTCGTTGAGAACAAGCTTGGTGCAGCGGGCAACATTGGCGCTGAACTCGTTGCCCGCGCTCCCTCAGACGGCTACACGTTGTTGATCGCTGCCAACAACGTGATGTCCGTGAATCCGGCGTTGTACCGACTTGGCTTCGACCCGGCCAAGGATTTCGCACCCGTCAGTCTGCTGGGCACGGTTCCGATAGTGCTGGTCGTCAACCCCAGTTTGCCAGCCAAGGATGTCGCGCAGTTGGTCAGTTACGCCAAAGCGAACCCAACCAAGTTGAACTATGCATCTTCAGGAACCGGTTCGCCCCAGCATTTGTCTGCTGAACTTTTCAACAAATTGGCTGGCGTGCGGATGACGCATGTGCCGTACAAGGGCGCTGCGCCTGCAACTGCGGACGTTCTTGCCGGTCAAGTGCAAGTACTGTTTGCGCCGATCAATTCTGTTCTTCCCCACATCAAGTCTGGCAAATTGCGGGCGCTGGCGGTCGCCGGCGAATCTCGCGCGCAGTTGCTCCCTGATGTACCAACAATTGCCCAGGCTGGCTACCCGGCCTACCGCAGCGACATCTGGATTGCGTTAGTTGCACCAGCAGGCACGCCGGCCGACGTCGTGCGCCAGATTCAGACTGAGACACGCAACACGCTGGCCGACCCTGCGGTGATCGAAACACTGGCTCAGCAGGGCATCGAGGCCAAATCCACCACGCCAGACGCCCTGCGCGCACTCGCCGCAAGCGACCTGGCGCGCTGGACAGACGTCATCAAGTCGTAGGGCATCGTTGCGGATCAGCAGCCATAACGGCGACGAATGCCGCATGCCCTTCAACGCTTCTTCTCACTCAACCCATTTGCGCACCACGCGCCTATCCGCTTCTGGAGCATTCCATGTCCCTGTCCTTCCTGCGGGCAACCCCGCTTCCTCTGACCCTAGCTCTTGCATTGTTTGGGACGGCGGCCTCCGTGGCCATCGGCCCCGCATTCGCAGCCGATGACGGCGCAAGCTACCCGAATCGAGTCATTCGTTTCGTGGTGCCTTACGCCCCGGGCGGCTTGCCAGACACAGTCGCCCGCGTCGTAGCCCAGCGTCTTACCGAACACATGGGGCAGAGTGTGGTCGTCGAGAACAAGCCAGGCGCCAACGGGGTGATTGCTGCCCAGACGTTGAAAAGCGCCCCCAGGGATGGATACACATTCTTGGTCACTGACGGCTCAATGATGTCGATCAATCCAGCCATTTATAAAAACCTGGCCTACGACCCAGCCAAGGATTTCGTTCCAGTATCGCTCGTTGCTACATCGCCGTTGTTTCTAGCCGCAAACACAGAGCTCAAGGTCAACACGCTTCAGGAATTCGTTGCGCTAGCCAAAAGTAAGCCGGGCGAGTTGAATTACGGATCATCAGGCATCGGCAGCAGCCACCACTTGACCATGGAGGCAGTCAAAGCTGCTCTGAACCTTCAAATTAGCCATGTGCCGTTTCGAGGGTCGGGTCAGTCGGTGCCGGCGCTTGTAGGCAATCAGGTCGGCGTTGTATTCGCCGCCCTGCCTTCTTTGTCGGGATTTGCCGAGAACGGCAAGGTAAAAATCCTGGCCACAAATTCCGCTTCGCGCTCGGCGCTTGCTCCCGACATCCCCGCTATCTCGGAAATCATTCCCGGCTTCAATTTCGCGGTGACAGTCGGCGTTCTGGCCGCAACAGGGACGCCGTCCTACGCGGTTACCAAAATAAACGCTGAGGTGACTCGTGCTCTCAAGACGCCTGAAGTCATCAAACAATTGAACACCCTTGGAATTGAGCCGGTTGGTGGTCCCGCTGATCGTTACGCCGCGGCCATTGCCGAGGAAGGAAAACGCTACCAAGGCGCGATCAAGGCAGCAGGCATCAAAGCTGAGTAATTCGAGCAGAGAGCAACCTGCATTGGACAAAACCCCAGGCTTCTCATACACTCCAATTTAGTTAGATATCTAACGAATCGAATAAAGATTCTGCAAACATCTGTCGAGGGCAAATCATGCTGACCAACGAAGAAAACGATCTGCTGTGCCGCGTCGAGGGCGATGCCCCGATGGGCCAATTGATGCGCCGGCACTGGACCCCAGTCTGTCTGAGCGAGGAAGTGAGCGAGCCCGATGGCACGCCCGTCAAGGCGCGCGTGCTCGGCGAAGACCTGGTAGTGTTTCGCGATACCGAAGGCCGCGTAGGTGTCATGGATGAGTTCTGTCCGCACCGTCGCGTATCGCTGGTGTATGGACGCAATGAAGAGTGCGGCCTGCGTTGCCTGTATCACGGCTGGAAAATGGACGTGGAAGGCACGGTGATCGAGATGGTTTCCGAGCCGTCGGCCAGTGCCATGACGGAGAAGGTCAAGCACAAGGCCTACAAGGTGCAGGAATGGGGTGGGTTTGTGTGGGCCTATATGGGTCCTCAAGACAACATCCCCGAGTTCGTGCCGCCGCCTTGGGCACCCACGAAAGACACTAAAGTCAGCATTGCCAAGATCCTGATCCCTTGCAATTGGGCGCAGATCCTGGAGGGCGCGATCGATTCGGCGCACAGCGACAGCCTGCACTCGTCCGACTTTCTGCCTGCACGCGTTGGCGGTGCCGAAGCGACCGGCAAGAACTGGTTGCGTCCGTCGACCGACAAGGCGCCGCGCATGCAGGTGCAGTGGGGTGGCTACGGTTTCCGCTACGCGGCCATTCGCCGGCCGATCACTAAGGCATCCGAGAACAACTATGTGCGGTCCACCGTATTCGTGGCGCCAGGGACCGTGCTGATCCCGCCCAACAACCTGTACAACGTCGCCAACATCAACGTTCCAATGGACGACACGAATACGGCGTTCTACTTCATTTCCTGGGGCGATCCGGCCAAAGCCCCGGATACCGAAACCTGGCGCAAGTTCTTGGGCGCGCAGATCGGCATTGACGTTGATGCTCAATACTACCCATTCCGCAATGCCGATAACCGTTTCAAGCAGGATCGCCAGGCCATGAAAGCTGGCAACTTCACCGGCATCACGGGCTTTCCAAATCAGGACATCGCGATGTGGGTAACGATGGGCCCAATCGCCAATCGGTCAGACGACCGGCTGGGCGCCAGCGATTTCGCGATCGTCGAGTTCCGGCGCCAGATGCTGGAGGCGGTCAAGGCGTTCCAGGAAGGCCAGCCGGCCATCGGCACAGGCGACTTGCGAATTCCGTCTGAAATCTGCTCGTTCCAGGCAATCATTCCGAAGACTACTGACTGGCGTGACTTTGCCGCCCGCCCGGTGTGGACCACGGACGCCAACGCCCCGCAACTCGACAGCAACTACCAGACGACCTGATCGTCACGGAGACAGATGTGAACCTGCGACTTTCCATCGCCATGGGCGACTATGACCGTAACCGCGCGTTGTTCGACGGCGGCGTGCAGATCGACGGTGTCGATCCGGTCTTTATGCTGCTCAACCCGGAAGAGATGTTCTTCCGCGCGTTTCGCAGCATCGACTTCGACGTGAGCGAACTGTCGTTCTCGAGCTATCTGGTCAAGCATGCGAAGGGCGAATGCCCGTACATTGCGCTGCCAATCTTCCTGTCGCGCGCCTTCCGGCATACATCGATCTACGTGCGTAAGGACCGGATCAAGACGCCGGGTGACCTGAAGGGCAAAAAAATCGGCGTACCGGAATACCAGCTGACGGCCAACGTCTGGGCGCGCTCCATTCTTGAAGACGACTACGGTGTGAAACCGTCAGACGTGACCTGGGTGCGCGGGGGTATTGACGAGCCGGGCCGTCCTGAAAAGATCAAGCTGCAATTGCCGGGCGATGTGACGATGATTGATGCGCCCGAGGGCAGCACGATTTCGGACCTGCTGGATCGTGGCGAGATCGATGGCTTCATGGCCCCGCGCCCGCCAGGCGGCGCCGCGAGGCACAACCCGAATGTCGGCTGGCTGTTCGATGATCCGACCGCGGTGGCCAAGGACTACTTCAAGCGCACCGGCGTCTTCCCCATCATGCATGTGGTCGGCCTGCGCAAGGAACTGGCGGCGCAGCACCCGTGGCTGCCGGCGGCGCTGGTCAAAGCGTTTGAAAAGTCCAAGGCTGCCGCACTGGACAAGCTGGCGGACACGTCCGCCACCAAGGTTACCCTGCCCTTCGTTGAAGAGCAACTGAAGGCCGCGAAAGAGACGATGGGCGAGGACTACTGGTCCTACGGCGTGCAACCTAATATGCGGACTCTGGAAACCTTTGTGCGGCATCACCACGTGCAGGGACTGTCGTCGCGTCAGGTGCCCGTGGAAGAGCTATTCCATCCTGCCACCTACGAATCCTACAAAATCTAGGTCCTGAGATGGAAGACGCTAACGATACAAATAGCATGATGCCACTGCGTATTGCACGGGCGACCGATGCGGCGGTCGGCATTCGCAGCTTCGAGCTGGTGCATCCGGAAGGCCATAATCTGCCTCCATTTACCCCCGGATCTCACGTCAAGGTGCAAGTTCCCAACGACGAATTCCGGAAGTATTCGCTGTGCGGCGATCCGGAAGACCTGAGCAAATACGTCATCACGGTCAAGCGGGATGCGAACGGACGGGGCGGGTCGATCAGCCTGGTCGACGAGGCGAAGGAAGGCGACACGCTGCCCACATCGTTGCCCGACAACGCTTTTCCGCTGGTCGAGAAGGCATCGGCCTACATCTTCATTGCGGGCGGTATCGGCATCACGCCCATCCTGTCGATGATCCGGTCGTTTGGCGAGTTGCCACCCGCGCCCTGGAAGCTGTACTACTTGAGCCAGTCGGCCGAGACGACTGCGTTCCTTCAAGAATTGGCTGCGCCTGAGTGGATCAAGAACGTTAAGGTGCACCACAGTGGAGCCGATCCGGACAACGTGTTTGATTTGTGGCCGGTGCTCGAAAAGCCGAATAAGGGTCATGTGTACTGCTGTGGCCCACGAGGCCTGATGGAAGCCGTTCGCGATATGACGGGGCATTGGTCACCTGCGAACATTCACTTCGAGAGCTTCCTGGAAGGCGGAGAAAAACGGGCTGACGACACGCCGTTTACGGTCGAACTGGCAAAATCCGGGCTTGAGTTCGAAATTCCCGTTGGTCAGTCGATTTTGTCAGTTCTGCGTAAGGCAGAAGTCAAAGTGCCGTTTTCATGTGAAAGCGGTACCTGTGGATCCTGCCGCACTGGGTTGCTTGAAGGTGTCGCGGACCACCGCGATATGGTTCTGATGCCTGAACAGGAAGACAACCAGATCATGGTGTGCGTCTCCCGTGCTAAATCCGATCGCCTGGTGTTGGATCTATGAGCGTTGCTCTCTCGCCCCCCCTCCGTGTCGGCGTCGCAGGACTTGGACGCGCGTTCTCCTTAATGTTGCCGACGTTCCTGGGCGATGTGCGTCTGCAACTGGTCGCTGCATGCGACACACGAGAGACGGCGCGGGCGCAGTTCGCACGTGATTTCGACGCACCGACGTACGACTCCATCGAGGGCCTGGTAGCTGATGGCAATGTCGAGGTGGTCTACATTGCGAGTCCGCACCAGTTCCATGCTGAGCATACGCGGCTCGCGGCCGCGCATGGCAAGCACGTATTGGTCGAGAAGCCGATGGCCCTGTCATTGGAAGCTTGCGACGCCATGATAGATGCTTGTAGGCAAGCCGGCGTGCATTTGCTGGTTGGCCATTGTCACAGTTTTGACACGCCCTATTTGGCCGCCCGTGAGGTAGTCAGTAGCGGACGACTTGGCGCAATCCGCATGATCCAGGCGATGAACTATACGGATTATTTGCTGCGTCCCCGTCGGCCTGAAGAGTTGATGACCTCTGAGGGCGGAGGTGCAGTTTTCAGCCAGGCCGCACATCAAGTGGATATTGTGAGGTTGCTGGCTGGGAGCCGCGCTACTCGACTGCGCGCCGCGGTCGGAAACTGGGATCCTGCGCGGCCGACCGAGGGCGCTTATTCGGCGCTGCTGTGGTTCGAGAGTGGCGCCTATGCATCGCTTAGCTACAACGGCTACGGCCACTTTGACTCGGACGAGTGGATGGACTGGACCGGTGAGATGGGGCAGACCAAAGACCCCTCAGTCTATGGTTCGGCAAGGCGCAAGTTAGACACCGTAGCGTCCGCGCAGGAGGAGGCTGAGCTTAAAGCGAAAAGCACATATGGCGGGCCGTCGTACCAGCCGCCCAAACCTGCGGGACCCGAACAGCATCGATCTTGGCATCAGCATTTCGGTCCGATTATCGTTTCCCTTGATCAAGGTGACCTGCGCCCCATGCCGCACGGCATTCAGGTGTACGGGCACTACACAAAAGATTGGATACCCTTACCGCAACCTACCGTTCCTCGTGCGGAAGTGATCGACGAACTCATTGGCGCGGTGCGAAACGGCGTCGCGCCGCTTCATGATGGGGTGTGGGCAAAGGCAACGCTCGAAATTTGTGTCGCTATGCTGAACTCAGATAGTCAAGGTAAGGATGTTCATCTGGTACATCAGGGAAGCTGACCAGGAAGCTGCCAAGGCCGGTGCCATGACGATGTTGTCCTACGGGTGAAATACGTGGCCGGCCTAGTTCGCGATTGCCAAAATTGAGGCAGAGGACGTTTATTTCACCCGTGCAGCGCCCGGCAAGCGGGCCGCAGCTCGCGCGGTCGTCAATAGCACCACCGGCAGGCCGCGTAGTCAGGTGTATAGCTTCGCGGGAGTGGTGACGAGCACCTGTTGCAGCAACTGCTCGTCCTGCTCTGCGGCACGCGCAAGGAAGTCCAGCAGCCGCGCATCATCTGGCGGCGGCTCACCCGGCTCCAAAGGGTTTCGGTACATCGGATGCGGCCAGTCGGTTCCCCAAAATCACGCGCTCCGCAGCGCTGTGCAAGACCGCGCGAGCTACTGCCAGACTATCGGAGTATTCGGGCGGGCCCTCCACAGACCATCGATCGGAGTTGCACAACAGGACCCAGACGTTCTCTCGACGGTGCAGGTCAAGGAGCAGGCGCATGGCGGCTTGATCCACACCACCCTGCGCTCGTTTGTGTGCGATATGGTCGATTACAAGCGGGGCGTCCACTGCACGCAGCCATCCTTCAAGTCCAGCAGGTCAGTTCCCTCGACATGGACTTTGATGTGCCATCGGGCTAGATTGCGCGGTGTCACCGATGCAGAAATACCAGCGTTCATTATCAGCCAACTGCAATCTTCAGCAGGCAGCGCTGACAAGATTACAGCTGTGATGCTTTCCCAGTACGGGCCCAACGTCTCTGAAGTTGCGACACCCGCGCAGCGTCAAGGCCTCCTCTCAACTCTCACCGCGCCGCAACGATCACAGGCGCTTATGAGCGATCCGCGCACAGACCTTCGGGCCATCGCGGTACAAATGTTGAACAAGTGAAGACGACAAAGTCCGAACATATGCTGCACGCCGGCAGCCGCAGCGCCCTCGGTCCGCCTGTTGCCCCGGCTCGGAACACAAACGGGGGCATCTTAATGGATCAATCGGCGACCGGACCAGCTCAGCCAGCATCGGACATAAGCGCATCGCCTTTTGCTCGCACCCTACTCACTTCGCTAAATGCCGCATCGACAGCCGCTAATAAGAAACTTTACATGCACCATCCCCCTTGGTATCCAAGTCGTATTCGAGGCGTCGAAGCCATAGAGCGCCAACTAAGCTCAATCGCGAGCGGTGGGGTTGCGATCGTGCGTCTTGGCCTCGTCGCCGGAAAAGAGCAGGCCGCATTCCTTTTTGATGTCTTAAGAGGGAAAGGCGTACCAGCTCGGATTGAGGTCAATGGCGATCAGGCTGAAGTGTGCGCAGAACTCAGACCGCGGAGCGTGAACGTAAGTAACGACGCAATGTTCAGCGGTATCGTGGATGTTGTCTGGAACGTCAGGCCGAACGACTTCTGATTACAACGCCAGGCGGCACCGGCTGCTGCTCCCAGTTCAGAATCGCATTCGTTCCTCCGTCGAACAGGCCGAGCACTCTCGCTAGGTCGTGCGGACATCGAAATGCAGCTCTGAAAATGCTGCTCAAGGTCTGTTCTACTCGATCATGCTGGTTGAGGGACCTGGCATAAGCATCGAAGCGTTCAACAGGTTGAGCCTGCCGTTGAGTTCTTCACCACCAATCCTCCTTTGGTACGACTGGCGGATGGCTCGCAGCTTTCAGGGGGATAGTGCTAAAACAACGTGAAGAGTTGGCCGAAGTCTTCGACCATGATGAAATCAGCCAGCTCGCATGGGAGGACATGCTACTGAATCAAGAAAGCCGCTGGAGCGGCGAGGAGCTTCGGCCCCGCTCAATCCAACAGAAGTTCATCGAATATCTAGCACGAAGCCAATCGGCTTTCATCATTGATGATGATGCCGAAGAAAGCGCAGACATAGTCGCTATTGAAGACACCGAAAACACTATTACAGTCACGCTTTGGCACTGCAGGTTTCCCTCCGGCGTGGCTCCCGGCAATCGTGTAAAGGACCTCTGCGCGGTTTGCGAGCAGGCTGAAATTCCACCAAATGGACCTGGAACTTTACCAATTTAGTTGTCCACCTGGCCGTACGTGAAACCAACATCGCCGAGGTCGCCCTTCAAGATTTATCAGAGGAAGCCTAGAGAAATCGGCTGTGCTCAGAAAGGCGTCACGGAGAAAGAAGTAGTCTTCCGTGTAAGCATTGTTCAGCCGGGCTTATCTAAGGTCGGAATAGGTAACGAGCACCTCGCATTGCTGAGTGCCATAAGTCTCTTTCTGCGCACCGTCACGAATCATCCGCTGATGGTGGTATCGGGTTGATGGCGGTCGGGCAGCATGGTGGATATCGCTAATTTCTGGGCTTGCGGGACAGGGCGACCAATCCGAGCCGACAGATGGTTCTACGCATTGTGGAGGTTGGCTAAGTTACATGCTCGGCACCTTGCCGGTGTACTTGGAAATCGCAAGTTGTCAGTTAGTAGGAAGTCGAACAGGAGCACTTGTTGGCCAAATCTCTCATTCGCGTAATGCTCTCCAGCCGATGCCAGGACGCCTTCCCACCCGGAAGCAGCACCACATTGACTGACCTGCGAAAGGAACTGAAAACCGATATCGAGTCTGTCCAAGCTCTAGGCCGTAAGCTGTTTGAAGTCTGGATAAACGAAGACGCACCGCCCGCCGAGGGCACCCAAGACAGTTGGGACGCCTGTCTGCGAGCCGTGCGCGAATGCGACGTGCTAATCGTGTTGTCCAATGGCAACTCGGGTTGGGCCGCAGGCAACCAGGACATCGGGATCTGCCACGCGGAATACATGGAGGCGCTTCGCTCGGCGCAGGCGAAGGTGCGTTTGGTGGCGTTGCCGACGGTGACCGATGCCGATGCCGATGCCGAGGGCGCGGCGAGCGAACGCAACCGGCGCTTCCAAGAGTATCTCTCGCGGCAGACGGCTTTCCGGGGCGGCGAGGTGAAAACAGTGGCCGATGCGAAACAGCGCGTGTTCGAGGCGCTCTCGGACGCCGTGATATTGCTGACTCAACGAGGCGTGCAGGCTGCCGCGTCGACGCGCTTCGACGTCGGCGCGGCCCTAGACTGGACCAGGCTCGACTTCCGTCAGCGGAAAATTGCTATGGAGTCGACGCTCAAAATGGCCTTGAGCGGGCTTAAGGGCGCTAAGGCGGTGGATGGCGGTGTGGTAATCAAATTGGATGGCAAGGACGTAGCGGTGGTGGTTCATGCGATTCCTGCCTCGTTCAGCGTGGCCGCCGCGCGCGAGTTGGTGGGACGGCCCTTCCTAGAGGATCACCAGCGCATCGGGTTGCTAGCTTCGGCGCAGGGGCCATTACATCTGATTGCCTGTCACCGAGGCGCGACAGAAACGCAGGCCACGTCGCTATTGGGGTTTCCGGACGCGACGGTGGTGAGCGGCCCCTTCGGGGTGTTCGTGGCCGATGACGTGCAGAAGGTGCAATTCGCCTTCTTAGCCAACTGCCGAGACGACTCGCAGACGCGACACGCCAGTCAACGGTTTTTTGAATGGTTGCAACAGACCGGTGAGGCGGTGCTGGTAGCGCGCAGGGCGGTGTCTCGCGCTCGGATCGTCAAGGTGGTGGCGAAAGAAATGATTACCTGAGGGGGCCGACATGAATGAAAAGGATCTTGTGCTGGGGCCTGTGTTGTCGTTCCGCGGCATCGGAAAAGGCGATGTCTGGAAGGTGAGCGCGCTCGTGGGTCTCAAGGTAGGCGCGGCCGTTCCGGCGATGGAGGTGGATGGCAAAGCGTGTCCCGTACCGAAGGAGTTGTTGGCTATCCGCGGCGCACGCTATCTGCGCTACGACCTGTCCTGCAAAGTCTTGAAGAACGAGCGCACGGTGAGTTACGGCATTCCAGGCGGGCTGACGTGGAACATGACGGTGCCTGGCAAGGATTTCTCGCCGCGCATGGCCTATGTGTCCTGCAACGGTTTTTCTGATCCGGCTGTAATGCGCAAGCTCATCCGCACGTCCGATGCGGTGTGGGAAGACCTGCTCTACAGCCACGACCGCGCGTTGCGCAGAAAGCAAGGGTCTGGCGATGTCAAGCTGCTGGACAAAGAGCAGCTGTGGCATGAGAAGCGCATCCACGACAAGGGTTTACAGCGCTTCCATCTGATGCTCATGGGGGGCGACCAGATCTACTTTGATTCGATCTGGGAAGACATCAAGCAGTTGCGGCAGTGGGTGGCCCTGCCTCGGCAGGCGCAGCTGGATTTCAAGGTCACCAAGGCACTGGAGCGAGAGATCGAGGCCTATTACTTCGAGCTGTACAAGCAACGGTGGTTGCCCAGCGAGAGGAAGCCGTGGTCGTCGCCCACGGCCACGCTGGACGCGAGTGCGGCGATGGCGTCCATCCCTACGGTAATGATGTGGGACGACCACGACATCTTCGACGGCTGGGGCTCGTACAGCTGCGAGATGCAGAACAGCCCGCTCTTTCAAACGCTGTTTCACCACGCGCGGCGCGCCTTCTGGGTGTTTCAGATGCAGCATGCGCTAGCCGACTTGCCCGAGCTCGAAGACACGACTCCGGCGGGCTTTTCTCGCCAGGACCCATTGCTCAAACCCATCATATGGAGCCAGGCGCTCGCCAAGGATGCGCTAGCACTGCCCCTGCTGGACGGCCAGCCCGGATTCACGTCGGCCTACGCCATCGGGCCGGTGGCGCTCGTGGCGGCCGATCTGCGCACCGAGCGCTCGCGGACTCAGGTGTTGGGCTGGGACACCTGGGGCCAGATTAAGAGATGGACCGGCAGCCTGGAATCCGGCAACGCGGGCGCACAACCCAAGAGTACGTGCGAGCACCTGCTGTTCATGTCCTCGGTGCCAGTGGTGCACCCGAAGCTACCCTTGGCGGAGCTGTTCATGGACAGGTTAGGGCAAGACCACGTCACGGACAGCAATGCCGACGATTTGAAAGACCACTGGTCCCATGACGACCACGAAGGTGAGCGCAAGCGACTTTTGGAGGTGCTCTCCCAGCTGGCTCGTGACAAAAAGATCCGCGTGTCTCTGGTGTCCGGCGACGTGCATGTAGCGGCGTGGGGCACGGCCTACCGAAAGGACCTGCCCGCTGCAGAAACCTGGTCCCAGATACATCAGTTCACCTCGTCTGCTGTGGTTCACCCTTCGCTCGTGGGCGTGATGGAGCGGCTGTTCCTCTCTTGGCTGAACAGCAATGCCAAGCAACCGCAGAACATCGACGTGCAGTACGTCGCACAGGTGATGCCTTTCCCCGGGCACGACAAGCACGTCATGGCGACGCGCAACTGGCTGGCGTTGGAGCTGGACATTGGTTCGGCTGAGGGGTGCAAGCTGTGGGCGACTTGGCGATGTGAAACTGAAAACAGCTTCTCGAATCACTTGCTCGCAGTTGCACCCATTGCATGAGGCCCCGGAAGTTCTCTGTTACCAATGGCTGCGCTTGACCACGGGCACTCCATCATCAACAGGTCGCCCAAACCCGCGCGGTTGAAGGAATCGCCTGTGATCGACATGGGTCGTTGCCGTTGCTTTCACCGTCAGAAGCGCAGATCTCTTGCTCGGGAGATGGAGCAATTTGCGAGCAAGCGACTTTTTTGGCCTCATAGTTAATCGTCGCAAATCATACCGACCATGTGATCGAACTTTAGCCCTTCGCACGGCAATGCTATGAACTTGAGCATGCCATCATTAGTGCACTTGCGATGCGACGTTGGACCCCGTCGGTGCCCGCTTCAAGGCGTAACCTGAGCCGGTAGGGGCAATCGCGCCGCACTCCCCCCTCCTCCAATCTCCCTGGCCGACGCCCTGCCCAGAACGACACCTTCAACCCGCCTGCGAAAGTCGATCGTATTGCGCAAGGGGGCCACTTCTTCGACTACTTCACGGCCCGCCGCGCCTTCGATGCCTAGCATGCGAAGATCTACATAAACTCGGAGGGCTCAGTGGAACTGTCGATCTCATTAAGTGACGAGATCCAGGGAATCGGCAGCCGGCCAACTGGTTGGGCAAATTTCTCTCCGACCAAGTAAGCCACAGGTAGTATGACTGAAACTCGTCAGTGATCATCGCTGGTCCATCGGACGCGGGTAGCCATCCAACTCACAATAATGACCTAAACTGCGCGAGGCGCCGATACTGCGTAATCGAATTTGTCACGGTGCGCTTGCCAGCGAGCCATGACTGCATTGGTGTCGGACCGATTGATCGGGGGAGCGCCGTGGGACTGTATGAGAGGTGGTGCGAGTCCACCAAAGAAAAAGACAAGCGCAGGCATTATTGGACCTATGTCGAGAAAGATGGCGGCCGCGACGAAATCAGCGACGACCTCGCCGAAACCATCCGCTCGCACTACGATCAACTCGAACGCATTGCCGAGGACGTGAAGCGACTCGGATACGATGTCGCTAGTGAAATCCTCAACGCCGCAATGCCTCAAACGCCCAGGGGTCGATCCGGCGACCTCGGCGAAATCCTCGCGACCGAACTGGTCGAGGAAGAAATCGGCCTTCGCGTCCCCGTGCGCCGCCTCCGCTACAAGGACGGCCGCAACATGGCTATGCGCGGTGACGACTTCATCGGCGCCGGATACGATGCGGCCGGCGAGAAGCTTTGGCTCCTGAAAGGCGAAGCCAAGAGCAACAAGGCGCTCTCTGGGACCACCGTCACGAGCGCCCGCAAGGTACTTAACCGCGACAGCGGCCGTTGCACGCCAGACTCCCTGCTGTTCGTCGCCAACCGCCTGTTAGAGAGCAATACCCCTGCCGACTACGAATTGGGGCGTAGCTTGCGCGACGAAATCGGCTTGAAGTCGTTGAGCGCCGATCGCATCGACCACATGCTCTTCACCGTCTCCGGCAACGGCCCACACGCCTCGTTGAAAGCGGATCTCGACGCCACTGGGGCCAACCGGGACCACTACGTCGTGAACATCCACGTCGAAGACCACCAAGACTTCATCGCAGGCATGTTCTTGAAGGCGGAACACCTTGGAGACGACTGACGAGTTGACCGCCTTCCTGGCGACCGCCACCGCTGACGGCATCCTCGGGCGCCTCCTCTATCGCGGCGCGGCTTGGTCATTGATGCGCGAAGAGGGCGTGTTACCGCAAAACGCGCCGCCGTTTGGCGCAACCATCGAAACCGATCTTGCCGAGCACGGTTTCGCCGTGCTTCGAGGGGCGATGGCCTTACGCGCTCAGGATGGAGCTTCAGACCTAACGGGCAAGGCCTTCGAGCGAGCCGCCAACGCTTTCGAAGCCCTGGTGCGCAATGGTGACCCTGACGCGCCCGATCGCGGGTTCCGCCGCACCATCGCTGCCGCGGCCTACCATCTGGCCGGCTTTTCGGCCGTTGCCTATTCGCTCTTCAACGAGACGGCGGAAGACCTCAACACCTCGCCGGGCGAAACGGCGATCCGGCACCTGATACTGCGCGATCTCGACCAGCTGCGCGGCTTCGTTCGCGAATGGCTGGACGACGAGGCTCACGGCGATGAGCAGATCGCCGAAGCGCTGCGGGGCCAAGACCCCGACGTCGACGAGGTGCTGTCGACCATCCTCAACACGACGATCTGCCGGGCCCTGGCGTTTTTCGACTTCGCGCTGGAGACAGGCGAGGTCGAGCCGATCGAATCCGCGCGGGACATGCTCGCCACCGCCGTCAGCCTGGCCGACAACGCTAAGAACGTCCCTCTGTGGTGGATTTCGAACCTTTGCCGCCATCTGATCGACGATCTGTGGCAGCACTCCCTCCACCAGAACCTGCCGACTGAGCCGCCCGAGGGTGCAGAGGAAAAGTACCCCGACCTCCGGCGGCTGTTCATCTCCTCGCTCTACGCCCGCAAGACCTCGGAGGTGGAGCTATGGCCCTCGCAGCGCGAAGCGGCCCAGCGCTCCACGGACGTCTCGGACGACCTGGTCGTTGCCCTGCCGACCAGCGCGGGCAAGACGCGGGTGGCAGAGATGGCCGCATTGATGACCCTGTCCACCGACCGCCGGGTGATGATTGTCACGCCGCTGCGCGCCTTGTCGGCTCAAACCGAACGGTCCTTCAGGAAGACGTTCGCGCCCCTCGGGTTCGGTGTCTCCTCACTCTATGGTGCCAGCGGCCTTTCGGCCGGTGATGAAGATGTCCTGCGCATTCGTGAGATCATCATTGCGACGCCCGAAAAACTCGACTTCGCGTTGCGAAGCGATCCGTCGCTGATCGACGATGTTGGCCTGATCGTCCTGGACGAGGGCCACATGATCGGTCCGAGCGAGCGCGAAATTCGCTACGAGACGCTCGTGCAGCGCTTGCTTCGGCGCATTGACGCGGCCGAACGCCGGATCGTCTGTCTTTCAGCGATCCTGCCGAGCGGAGACGAACTTGACGACCTCACCGCCTGGATTCGTTCCGACGAACCGGGTGAGCCGGTGCGTTCCGATTGGCGTCCCACGCGCCAGCGTTTCGGGGCACTCACCTGGCGCGGCAAAGATGCGCTGCTGCGACTTGACCTTGATGACGATGGTCCCTTCCTTGACCAGTTCGTCGTGGAAAAACCTCCACTCGGGCGCGAGAAGAAGCCTTATCCGCGCAAGAACTCGCACCTCGCTTTGTTCGCGGCGTGGGAGTTTGCAAGCCAGGGCAAGCGCACCTTGATCTTCTCCACCCAGGCGAACTGGGTCGAGAGCTACGGAAAACAGGTCGTGGACCTTTGCAAGCGTGGCTATCTGGACTCGCTGATAGATGACGAGGCGCCGATCGCCCGTGCCTTAGAGGTTGGCAAGGAATGGCTGGGCGAGGATCATCCCGCCGTGGCCAGCTTGAAGGTGGGCGTCGCCATCCACCATGGCCGGCTTCCGAGCCCGTTCCTGCGTGAACTGGAAGTCCTTCTATCCGAAGGAGTCGTGAAGGTGATCGTCGCATCGCCGACGCTATCGCAGGGCCTCAACCTCAACGCAGCCGTCCTGCTGGTGCCCGCGCTATATCGCGCGGGCGAGAAGATAAAAGGCGAAGAGTTTGCGAACGTGGCGGGCCGCGCCGGGCGCGCCTTCGTCGACGTCGAAGGACTGATCGTCCATGTCATGTTCGACCGGGTCAACTGGCGAAAGAGCGAATGGCGCGGTCTGGTTGCCTCCGCAAAGGCCCGAACTCTGAAGAGCGGCCTCATCCAGATCGTCGCCGAGATCCTTGAACGCCTGTCGCGCGAGGGCGTGCTGGATCGCGACGACGCCTGGGAATATCTCGCCAATGCCCGCGAGGCCTGGAGATCACTCGACGAGGAAGCCGAGGTGGCCGAGCGGGTGGCTGCTGCCGTGGAATACGACCCCGACGCCGATGACGAAGACACGGACGACGAGGAAGAATCCATCGACGAGGAGCCGCTGTCTCAACTCGTCGAACGCCTCGACGCGATCGTGTTCGGCCTGATCGAAGCGCTGGACGCCGACAGCGCCGATCTACCCAAGCTTCTGGACGAGGCGCTCAAGGGATCACTCTGGGCTCGCCAGATTGCCCGCGAAGACAACGACGTCGCCCCCTTGCACAAGATGGTATTCGAAGCGCGCGCTGACCTCATCTGGAAAACCACCACGGCGGAGGCCCGGCGCGGGCATTTCGCGATGGGCGTCGGGCTCGAAACGGGCCTCGCCATCGACGCCATGGCCGACGAGTTGGCCGAACTGATCGACCGGGCAGACCAGGCAGCGCTAAGCGGCGACATTGACGAACTTGTCGACGCACTCGGTGGTCTCGGCGAACGCCTGCTATTCGTGCGCCCCTTCATCTCAGACAAGACGAACGCGCTGCCGGCGAATTGGAAAGCCATTCTGCACAGTTGGGTGTCCGGCGAGGAGGTCTCCAGGATCGGATCGCAGAACATGCGAGCGGTCGAAGAAGCCTTCACCTATCGCCTGGTCTGGGCTCTCGAAGCCGTCCGCACCCGCCGCATGTCTCTTGGCTGGTCGCCGGAGACGGTGGCGGGCGGCGCGGCGGCGGCGGTTGAAACCGGCGTCCCGCGATTCATGATGGCAATGCTGATCCGCGCTGGCCTGCCGTCACGGCGCGCGGCGATGGCGGCCATCGAGGAGGCCGAGCCAGTCTTCGTCACCCCGGCGGAGATGCGGGCCTGGCTCGAATCCGATGAGATTACGGCTTACACGGACGCCGGCGACTGGCCGACGCCCGACACCTCTGCACTATGGGCGCGCTTCCGAACCGAGGCTCTTAGCGGTGGCATCCAGAAGTGGTCCGTCCAACGCTACAAGCGCCTGCTCGACATCGAGCCCGCTCCGCCCGCCGGCCTATACCGGATCGTCACCGACGAGGGGGATGGACGGACCTGGCTTGCAACCCCCGACTACCAGCGGGTCGCTGCCTTCAAGAAGCCGGCGGTCGATCCCAAACCCAGCCTTTTCTCGGGCCGCCTGCCCGGTAATACAAGGCTCGTGGAAGCTTTGCGCGTTGGCCGCGGAAAGTTGCGCTGGCCGTCCGCTGATGCTTGAAGCGGAACCGTAGACATGCTCTATGCCTGGGTCGGCGACCAGAAGCGCGCACCCTTCGCGAAGGGAGAACGGACGACCTGCCCCGACTGCGGTGGACTGCTCTCCGCCGTCATTCCTGTGGAGAACACGCCTCACTGGCGGCACAAGGCAGGCGACTGCGATCCCTGGAGCGAGCCGGAGGGACCTTGGCACCTCGGCTGGAAAGAAATTCTTTGACATGTCCTGTCGAGAGGTCGCTCAGCGCGACCCGGCAACGGGAGAGCTGCACCGCGCCGACGTCTTGGTCGGCAGCGGCAGCCGCGCGCCAGCGTGCTCGAGCTGCAGCACTCCTCAATCAGCGAGGACGAGCGAATCGCGCGAGATGCCTTTTATCGGCGCGGACATCGGATGTTCTGGTTGGTCCACATCCACAGCGAAAGCTCGTTCCTAGAGACCTATTTCAGCATGTCGCTCGATTTTAGTTCGCGCGTCACCAACCTCGACGGCAAGGAGTTCGCCGTCATGCGCTGGATGGGCCCGAATAAGCAATTCATCGAGAAGTGGAAGCGCGCTACCGCCCACGTCTTCTTCAATGCTGGCCCTTACATCTTCTACCTTGCCAGCCCTGGGGTGGCCGCTCGCCTGGGAGCGCCCCTGCGGCGTGGCGAGTTCGCTCTGTGCACCCTCAGTCGGGATGATTTTCTGCGGGCCGTCCGCTGGGAGGATGGCGCCCCTTCCTAAGGCCTCGTCCGCTTTGAACCGGGACGCGCATATCGCTTTGGCTAGGAGGAGAGAGATATCCAAACAACCGCGTTACCCTCGCCTGCTGGCAGCACGACGCCAACTTCGGCATCCGCACCGCTATCGTGGTATCGCGATCATGCCTAGCCATACTCTAATCAGGTTGCGCGGGCAGCGCGATGACGTTTTCCGCACCGAACAAAGTCGTCAGCCGGGTCATGGCACCAGGGTTAAGAAGCTGTGTGAAGAGCAGCGCTAGGCGAACCTTCGGCCGAGAGCAAGCCACGTAGAAGAGATTTCGATTGTTTTCGTAGGACTCCAACTTGTCCGCCGGCGGGCCGGCCTCGCTCCATGCGAGCATTTGGGCGAAATCGTACTTGTTCCAGCCTCTGCCGACGACCACGAGCACATTCTCAAACTCGGCGCCCTTCACACCATGTTTCGTTGCAAACGGCGTATGGCCATCAATGAATCGGTCTAGCGCTACGACCTCGGAGTAAGAGACAGCCCGCAGCTTGCGCAGTTGGGTGACACGCCGTGACTCTCCGTCGACAGGTTGAGGCCCCGTTTCCGCCAGCAGTCTTTCACGTTCTTCCACCGCCTCGGGAAGCCGCATGTGTGGCTGCGCGGCGAGAAATTCGATCACTTCACCAATCGATCCAGAAAGCCGTAGCGCGATCAACGTCTGCATGGCCTCAGCCCATGCGACCTTGTCCACGTGCTTGCGAATGCGCGGCATGCCCGTGCCGAATCTCTCGAACATCTCGCCGTAACGCCGCGCTTCGAACGCCGCACAAGCCGGTTCGAGCTGGTCCGTCAGAAACTTGATATGGGGATCATCTTTCTTCAGCCAGGGGTCATTGAACTGACCGTAAATCGGCGGAATGCTCGCGTATCCTTGTTCGCGAGCCAACACGCTGTGGCTGAGCATGAGTATCTTGGTCTTCCCAATTGAGAAATCCCAGCCCTCGCCGCCGAGCCGTCTCCTGATGTGACCGAAAAAGGCTCTGGCCGCGTCGGCACTGGTGTCACCTGTCCAGTGGCCACCGCCCTGTCCGGTGCGTCTGACTCCAGGCCATGCATTGGTGTGGAAGACGCGCGCTTCGCCTGGCGCGTCAGGGTCGCTCACCATCTGCGGCAGATCGGGGCGCATACGATTCAGCATCTGCACGATTGGGGCCACCGAACGGAAGTTGGCGTTCTTGTCGATTACCTCAAGCGCGTCATGCTCAACCGAGCCGCATCCGTCGCCGTAGATTTTCTGCCAATGATCACCGAACAGTCCAATCAGTGGCCCTTCGCCGCGATCGAGGAACCAGACCTTAAGTGCGTCAACAAACGCTGCGTCTGTGTCCTGGTACTCGTCGATCAGCAGCACCGGATAACGTGCAGTTAGCACCGCCCGGAACTTGGGAAATGCCATGACCTGAGTCATCAGGGCCAGCACATCCTCGTGGCGTATGCTGACTCGCTCATTCCCCACGCTGGGAAAGCCAAACTCATAGTGCACCCGTCGAGCGCCGATACCACCCGTTGGCTCCAACCTCTCCGCCCATCCGGGCAATCCGGGCACAAGGGCACGGAGCGTTGTCTGAAAATCTTGCAGGATCGACCAGCAAAAGCCATGGACGGTCTCTGATCGCACCGCCGGATGCGCCCCGATACGCGAGAGTATTTCGTCCTTGGCGACGTTCGTGTAGGTGATGCAGCCGACCTGCTGACGCTGGCGAAGAAGCTCCGAGCCGCGACGGTCAATCAATCGGCGAAGCGCCTTGTCGAGTGAATAGGTTTTGCCCGCACCGGCACCCGCCTCCAAACGAAAGCTTCTCGCTTCGTCGAGGCATGCGAACATCCGTTCAAGCGCGACCCGACCGGCGGCGTCGGCGGGACTTTCGACGCCATCAGCCATTCTCGCCAGCCTCTGCGACATTCATGGCGACACCAGCCACTTCTGCAACGATCTCGACCACGACCGCCGGTAGTGGCTCCAGGGCGACAAGGTTGCCATGGGCCAACCAGCGCAAGCCCTCCGAAATGTAGCGGGGCACGTTCCAGTCCGTTTGCTCGATTGCATGCTCCAAAGCGAACGTCGACTTCTTCTGCTCAGCGGCGTGCTCATAGGCGAGTTCGGCTGCATCCCCGTCACCAAGTGGAAAGCGGTCGGGGTTTGCAAGAATGAAGGCGTCTTCAAAGCTACGCGCACACGGTCCACCGTCTGCCTCGGGGATCTGGTAGGCGAGCCGGCGAACGCCGACCATCTTTTGAACTGCCGTCTTTTTTAACAATTCGACTGGCGAAACATCATTCTCGAACCAAGCCTTGATGCAGCCGTTGCTCGTAAATGCGCCCTTCGCAACTGGCACGGCCACGCGCTTCCCTTTCTCATTGGATTTCACGGCGTCGATGTCGGTGATGATTAGTGTGCGCAATTCGAGGAAGGTCAGAAGATCGAAAAACCGGTGGGCGTAAGCGCCCCCGACCTCCATCACTGTTAGATACTGGCTCGCCAGCTGTGGCTCACCAGCAGCCGCGGCGTCAGTCTTACGAATCATGGCTGGAAGCAGGAGCCGCTCAGAGGTACCCTCGATGAGGACGGCCTTGTCGGCGAAGAACAGATCACACCGAGTCAGCGTCAGATACTGGTGCAAGAACTCCCGATCGGGCACAGGCGCGTCGCCCATTCCAAGCCGAAGATCTTTAATGACCGACCGGCGCATGCCTTCACCGTCGGGCATTGACAAGAAATAGCGCATGGATTCGAAACGCGCTTCGTTCGCCATGTGTGGTGAATGTGTGGTCACAACGAATTGCACCGGCCATGGGCGGTTCTCATTGAGCTGCGCCACAAACGCGCTCGTAATCTGGTCGAGCTGACGGATAAAGACCTCCTGCATTTGGGGATGCAGATGGGCCTCCGGCTCCTCAATGAAAACTAGATGGACTCCGGCAGCCGACGGCGTCGCCTGATACTCACGAAAAAAGCGCAGCAGCTGTAGGAGCATATAAACGAGGTTGCGCACGCCGAGGCCGTTGTAAGTCTCGGGCAATGTGACGCCGTTCACTCCCAAATAACGAACCTTGGTGTGGTCGCTGAGCAGCTTTTCTACATCGAAGCTGGTTTCGGTAACTAGGCCGGGGTCAGCTAGCCCTGGGTAGCCGAACAGATCGAACGTGGGCAGCAGGGAAGTCAGCTTCGCATTGAAGCCGGCATGCAGGTCACCCTGGATCTGTTCTACCGCCGCTTGCAACTGTTCGGCGGTTGTGCGTTTTTCCGGGTCAAGCGGATCTGTCAATGCCGACTGAAAGAGCACTTCAACGACTTTGCCAAGCACATCGCGCTCGCGGTGAGTGTCATCGTCCAGTCCCCGTTGTGCGTTGATGAAGCCCCCGTGGACCAGTGCGGTCAGGGTTTTCGGCTCCAGGGCCTTACGATTGCTTGGATCGTTTGGATCGACTGCCTCGAGTGACGACGCATAGGCTGCCGGCAAACGACTCCCGAGCGCGCGAAACAGAGCGCTACGGTCAGCCGCCACATCTTCGCCTGCCGTGACGATCCCGGCGTATAGCGCTTCGGCCGCCGTCGTTCGCGGACCAAAAGTGAGAACCAGCCGCGCCTCCGCACAGTCTGGATTGAGATCAATAATGCAGTCGCTGAGCGGCCCGATGTCGGGTGCGTCGACATCATAGGAGATGTCAAGAGTGATTGTGATCGATGGAAGATGTCCGAGCACATCGGGAGCATCTGCGCCGGCCCGGAACGCGTTGAAAGCTGTCCAAAAGCATTCATGACAGCCGAGGGAGAAATCCTCCAACCTGAACGTCAGAGTTCGCTCGGAAAGGAGACGACGAAACAGCTCGGCTATTGAGGTCTTGCCGCTGTTGTTGCGGCCGACGATCAGCGTCGTCCGCTCCTCTAGCCCGATCGCGACCTTCCTCAGGAGCCGGAAATTTTCAATCTCTATATGCTTGATACGCATTTGGTTTCGCTTCCCTTCCCTGTTTACGAAGTCAGCGCAATGACGCTCGCCATCGCAACCGCGGTTGTGTGGCTCGCGCTCACCAGCCAGCGGACGACCCCCTGTTCGTCCACAACCGCCTCCAATCGACGGTGCAACACGACAGTTAGCGTGCCTGTCCGCTAAGATGCGACCCCGACATCCGTAAACGCAATGCCGCCACCCTAGCCTGTACCAAGCGCTTTCAACATAGGCTCCTTCCCGAGCGTCGAGGGCTGATGTTTGTCAGTCATGCTACGGCATCCTGTGGTTATCAGTTTCCAATAGCCGTTATTAACGCACCGTCATAAGAGTAGTCCTCTGGGGCAGGTGCGGGCCGCTTGCCGTGCAATAGCGTGTCCACCAGAGGTCGCAGCAAGCAGGACGGTTGCAGCGAAGGGAAACAATCGAGGCACGGCTCTCCTCCTCACTCGGTTGCCTGAAGTTTGTTTGCGCGAATAACCTCCGCCCACTTCTTCCGATCTGCTCGGATGCGGGTAGTCATTGCCTCGACTCCCCCGTCGATTGGCGTCAACCCCGTGGAGGCATACCACTTTCGTACGTCTGGATCGTTGACAGCTTTCTCCAACGCGTCGCGAAGCTTATGCACAACTTCAGGCGGCGTTTTTGCAGGCGCCCACACCGCCCAAATATTGCTTGCTTCGAAGCCAGGAAACCCCGACTCCGCGATAGTTGGCACATCCGGCATCAACGGCAGGCGCTGAAGGGACCCGACGGCAAGGGGCTTCAATCTTGCATTCGCCGACAATGCTAAGGCTTGGGGAATTCCGAAGAACATAACCTGCACCTCTCCGGCAACGAGGTTGGGAGTAGCCGGTCCAGTGCCAGTGTAGGGCACGTGCATCATGTCCAAACCGCCCTGCATCTTCAGTTGCTCCATGAAGAGCTGATGCGTACTACCGATGCCTGTCGATGCAAAACTAATTTGGCCGGGTTTGTCTTTGACTAACTTGACTAATTCACGCAGGTTGTTTGCCGGCACGCCTGGGTACGCCATCAAGGCGAGCTCCAAACGCGCGGCGGGACCAACCGGCTCGAAGCTTGTCTCCACGTCGTAACTCAGCTTTGGATAAAGCGACGGTGCAACGGAAAACTGGATGTCGCTGCCCATGATCACCGTATAGCCGTCAGACGCCGCGTTTGCGGTGGCTGCCATGCCGATGTTGCCGCTCGCGCCGCCGCGATTCTCGACAATCACAGTTGTTCCCAAAGCTTGGCCCATTGCAGGTGAAAGGCGCCGCGCGATCAGGTCGCCGCTCGTGCCGGGTGGATAAGGCACGATGATCTTCACGATGTTGGTGGGCCAGGCACCGCTTGCGGCAAAAGCCGAAGCAGTCAAGGTCAGACAGCAGGCGCCTGCCAAGCGCAATGCATGGGTCAGAGATGGTCGTAGATTCATGGTCTCCTCGCTGCTTTTTGTGACGCCAATCTGATGTTGGCGGATTGCGTGCAAGACGACGCATCGTATTGCTGCAATCGCAGCGTAGTGCCCAAAAAAATATATGTCAATGATTGAACTATTCAATAAACGCAGTATATGATGCGCAAACGAACTGGCCATTGGGGCTGGTCGGCGAGGCCCAGCACCCAAGCACGCATTCGACGAGCGGCGTTGCGGCAGCGCGTGCAGATGAAGGAGACATGCATGACCCTCCCTGTTCCGGTCACTTATGCCGGCGGCGTGTACGACCGCACTTCGGCGCTTTACACCGGCGATGTTCGTCCCACAGGAATCGACCTGACTTTTTTGCCGATGCCTATAGAAGAACTCTTCTGGCGGCAGGGCAAATACCATGAGTTCGACGCCGCAGAATTTTCATTTGGCGCGTATTTGGCATCGGTCGAGGACCCTAATTGGGGATTCACGGCTTTGCCCATCTTTCCCTCCCGCGTCTTTCGTCACAGTGCGATCTACGTACACGCCGAGAGCGGCATCGAGCATGCCTCGGACCTCGCGGGAAGAACGGTGGGAACACCTGAATGGAGCCAGACCGGATCGTTATGGGCACGCGGGATTCTGGGGGAACATTACGGCGTCGACCTCCGTAGCGTGCGTTGGCGCACTGGCGGCCTTCAGCATGCCGGCCGCAAAGAAAAGTCTCGTGTCGTACCGCCTGCTGGCTTCGACGTCCAGACATTGGCAGAGGGCAAGACATTGCAGCAGTCGCTGCTTGATCGAGAGATCGACGCCATCATCACTGCCCGCCCTCCCGAGGCGTTTGCGCAGGGCGACCCCGCCATTAGGCGTCTGTTTGCAGACTACCGTGCTGAAGAAGGTCGTTATTACGACGCCTCGCGGATTTTTCCGATCATGCATGTCCTGATTGTTCGGAACGCGTTGCTCCAGGCGTATCCGTGGATTGCCGGCAACCTGCGCACCGCGTTCGAGGCGGCGCGCCGGCCGGCAACCGGGCATCTGCTTGACAGTGCCGCGTGCAATACAAGCTTGATCTGGGAGTCGAGCTACGCGGAAGAGGAGCGAGCGCGGTTTGGCGACCCGTTCGTATACGGAGTGGAAGAGAACCTTCCGACGTTGAACGCCATCTGCCGGTATGCGCACGAACAAGGTTTTACGAGCGATCTGCTTACGCCCGCCGACCTGTTTTTTCCCACCACATTGACGACGGCCAAGGTCTGACAGTCAATTGCAAGGACGTTAACAATGGCTGAGATCCTCGGTTTGGGCCTGTCCCACTATCCCCTCTTGTGTGTACCCGACGCCAGCATGGCGAGTCTGCTTGCATGGACGCTGGAAGATCCCGATATCCCTGCCCATGAAAAAGACCCGATCAATTGGTCGGCTCAGATGCAAGAGGAATGGTCCAACGACAAAGGTGCTAAAGCGGCGGGCCGGCACCGCGCCGAATTGGTTCGCAACTTCGATCGGGCGCGGGACGCACTTGATGCATTCAAGCCTGATGCGGTGCTGATCTGGGGCGATGATCAGTACGAAAACTTCAAGGAAGACGTGATTCCTCCATGGACCGTGTGCGCCTATCCAGACATGGAAGTAAAACCTTGGGATCACGCCCACGAATCGTCGGCAATGAACGACCGGGTCAACGTCTGGGGTGAAGGCAAGGACGCGGCATTCCTGCTGAGGGGACGGCCTGATATAGCGAAGGAGCTGACAACCGGTCTGCTGCAACAGGAGATCGACGTGGCCTACGCGTATAAGCCGCTTCATCACAAAAGCGCCGGACATGCGTTCATCAACGCAACGCTGTTTCTTGATTACCATCGCCGCGGCTTCGAGCATCCGGTGATCATGATGCCGCTGAACTGCTACGGCCGTAAGGTCATTTCCGCCAAGGGATTCTTCACACGGTTCAGCCACGACGTCGAGCTCGACCCCCCCTCCCCGTCGCCCAAACGCTTTATGCAGATGGGCGCAGCCGTGGCGCGGGTGTTGAAGGCAAGTCCCTATCGAATTGCTCTCGTCGCATCGTCGAGCTGGTCCCATGCGTTCCTGTGCGACCGCACGTGGCGGCTTCGTCCGGATACTGAAACTGATGAGCGGCTCTATGCCGCGCTGAGGGCTGGGGACTACGACGCTTGGGAGCGCGTCACTTTGGATGACATAGAAGGGGCCGGCCAGCAGGAGCTGCTGAATTGGTTCGCCTTGCTTGGTGCGATGCGAGAATTGAACGCGCCGCTGCAATGGAGCGAGATGGTTCCGACCGACGTCTTCAATTCGAACAAGGTCTTCGTGCAGTACGGGCCGGTTGGAGCAAATCCATGAGCGACGTAAATCCAGGCAAACCGGTTAATGGCGACAGACTCCAACGCGACATTATGGAACGCACTTTGATTCATGGCGCCGTGTCGACCCGCTACCTCGAAGCGGGCGAAGGTCCCGTCTTGCTGCTGATTCATGGGTCTGGACCAGGTGTGTCGGCCAGGGCGAACTGGCAAGGTACGCTTGCGTCGGAGTTGGCCAAACGGTATCGCGTCATCGCGCCGGATGTGCTTGGCTTTGGCGCGACCGCCGCGCCTGCGGACATCGAGTTCAGCCATGACGCACGTGTGTCGCATGTGATCGACTTCATGACTGCAATGGGCATCGAGTCTTTTGCGATGATCGGCAACTCGATGGGCGGTGCGATCGCGTTAAGTGTCGCGCACCGGGTTCCCCACCGAGTCACGCGCATGGTGCTAATGGGCGCAGTGGGCACCCGTTTTCCGATCACCGACGCACTTGACCGGGTTTGGGGCTATGAGGCGAGCATCGCGTCGATGCGCGAGCTGATGGACCTTTTTGCTTACGACAAAGGAATCGTCAACGAAGATCTAATTCGCATGCGTTACGAGGCAAGCCTCGCGCCGGGGATTCTCGAGCGCTATCACGCCGCCTTCGCAGCGCCGCGACAACGTCATGTCGACGCAATGGCCTTGAGTGATGACGCGCTCGCGAGCATCACGACACCCACCCTGCTCATTCACGGTGCGCAGGACCGCATCATTCCTCTGGAGGCTACCAGCCTTCACATGGCGCGTACGCTGCCTAACGCCGATCTGGTCGTACTGGGGCGATGCGGCCATTGGACACAGATCGAGCGGGGCGCGGAATTTCGCCGTCAGGTGGCGTCATTTCTAGACGCGCCAAGCACCGATCTATAAATAAGGAGACATCAATGCTGACCAAAGAAGACAATGACCGCCTGACCCGCGTGGGCCCCGGCACACCAATGGGCGATCTGATGCGCCGCTACTGGATGCCGATTGCCATCTCCGCTGACATTGGCGAGCGTCCAGCGGCGCGCCGGTTGCTGGGTGAAGACCTTGTGGTGTTTCGATCCGGTGACGGCAAGGTGGGAGTGGTCGACCGCCAATGCAAGCACCGCCGCGCCGACCTGCTCGTGGGCGTCTGTGAAAAATCGGGCATCCGGTGCGGGTATCACGGCTGGATGTACGCGCATGATGGTCAGGTGATCGAACAGCCCGCCGAACCGCGCCTGAATCCACGCGTACGCATTAAGGCATATCCGGCGCAAGAACTTGGCGGACTTGTCTGGACGTATATGGGTCCTCAGCCTGCCCCCCTCTTGCCGCATTTCGACCTGTTTGTATGGGAGGATGCCATCCGCGACGTCGGGGAGTGCGTGCTCGACTTTAACTTCATGCAGGCCATGGAAAACTCGGTCGACCCCCATCACGTGGAATGGCTGCATGGCCGCTTCATGAATGCGCACAACGCGATCGAAAACAACGGCAAGGAGCCCGTCGAAGTGCTGGCACGAAAGCACTTGAAGGTAGGCTTTGACCCGTTCGAGTACGGCATCATCAAGCGGCGTGTGCTCGAAGGCCAAACCGAAGAAGATGAAGACTGGAAAGTGGGCCATCCGTTGGTCTTCCCGATCATGCTGCGAGTGGGCGGCGGCGGGATGGACCAGTTCCAGATACGCGTGCCTATTGACGACACCCACACCTGGCACCTTTGGTACACGGCCTACCGGCCCAAGACCGCCTTTGCGCGCCAGACCACGGTCCCGCGATATGACGTGCCGCTCTTCGACGCTAAGGGCGAACGTATCGTCGACTTTGTCGATGGTCAGGACATTGCCGCTTGGGCAGGGCAAGGAGTCATTGCTGACCGTAGCCTGGAAACGCTGGGCGCCTCCGACGTGGGTGTGGTTATGTTGCGTAGGATGTTTCTGGAACAGCTGAAACGAGTCGAAGCGAATGAGGATCCCTTGGGTACTGTGCGCGATCCGGCAGCGAACGTGTGCATCGATCTGCCCATGGAGCAGAACAAGTATGGCTCCGGGGCGGCGTTCCGCGATGAATTGTTCGCCCATCAGGCGGTGCGATACTCCCCAATTCGTGACGCGGTCCAGACCTTGTTTCGGCAAGCCGAAGGTCGATCGGCCTCGGTGCCAGTGTCGACGGCGATGGCCTGACGCGCCATGACCGAGGGCATCTCGTTAGCCATCCTGGGCCTCGGGCCCGGCGGCCTGGCCATGCTCCCATATCTGGATGCGCATCCGGACGTGCGGCTGGCCGGCTTGTGCGACCTGCGCATTGACGCGCTGCAAGCCGCGCCCGTACCGAAGTCGGTGCCGCGATGGACGTCGATTGACGATCTGCTAGCCAGTGATGTGGAAGCCGTGTATGTGGCGACCCCAACCCATCATCACGCGGCTCATGCTATCGCGGCCATGCGCGCAGGCAAGGACGTCATCATTGAAAAGCCGATGTGCGTCAGTCTAATGGAGGCAGACGCCATCGCGTCCACCGCAGCGCAGACCGGCAGAAAGGTGGTGGTTGGTCACTCCCAAAGTTTCGAGCCTGCCATCCAATTGATGCGCGCACTCATCGTGTCCGGCGCGGTGGGCCAGTTACGTGCACTGAACGCGTGGAATGCCACCGACTGGATGTATCGCGCGCGCCTGCCCGTGGAGTTTCAGCGCGAAGCGGGCGGGGGCGTTGTCCATCGCCAGGGGGTCCATCACGCCGACATGCTGCGCTATCTGGCAGGAGGCAGCCCTCGAACCCTGCGGGCAGCAATAGGCGATTGGGACCCGCTGCGGCCCGGCGACGGTAGCTACAGCGCGTTTCTGTCTTTCGACGATGGCGTTGTTGCGACGCTGTTCTACAGCGGGTACGACCACTTTCCCGCGACAGAACTAACTTTTGGCATCGGCGAAAACGGCCGTCAGGCGCTGCCTGGTCATGCGCGTGCCCGACGCGCTTTGCGTGCCGGCGGAAGCGATCCTTCAATCAAACATGGCGCCGGACTTGCAGCACAAATGGAGCGCCTTGCCCCAGGTGAGCATCCAGCATGTTTTGGCATGCTGCTGGCAAGCTGCACCCAGGCCGATCTGCGTATCGACCGGACGGGAGTCCAGGTTTTCGCCGATGACTTCTGTCGCACGTTGCCGATTGTAGGCCTGCCCGCGGGACGGAGTGCTGTCCTGGACGAGTTGGTCAGTGCTGCGGCAGGAGTGCCCACTGTTCATGACGCAGCCTGGGGGCGGGCGAACATGGCCATGTGTCATGCTATCGTGGAGTCTTCCCTGGCTGCCACCGAAGTCTCACTCAACAGTAATTTGGTGCCACCCACCGGTGCGCCAGCGCTGGCGCCACCTCCTTTGGTTTTTGCACATCTCCAAGCGTTGTTCGATGACTCGTTCCGCCATCCTTAGAAACGACGACCCTTCGGCTGGAAACCTCCCAGTTCGGCTCCGGCTTCAGGCGCACTTGAGTGCTCGAGAGTCTCCTGACCTCAATCCTTCGTCCCTGCTCGTTCTGCTAGGAATGTATAGAGCGATGGCCGTGCTCGACAGGAATCAAACTGACGAGCTGGCTCCGAGCGGACTCAATTGCGCTCAGTTCAATGTACTTACGGTGCTGCATCGGGCGGCCGTTCCGCTGGCAATGCGTCAACTGTCCACCATGATGGCCGTACAGCCGACTAACCTGTCAGGCATCGTGCGCACCCTGCGGGGCCGGGGTTTGGTTAAGCAGGTGTTGAACGAGGCGGATTCCCGATCATTACTGGTTTCCATTTCCGTCGAAGGCGAACAGTTTTTAGCAAAGGTGCTGCCCGCACACTGGTCCCGCTTAGAAGGCATCATGAGCGACTTGGCAGAGGATGAGCGCTTGACATTGGTCGGCCTGCTCGAAAGATTGGTGCACTCGATTCGCGTTGCCGAGCAGGCCAGGGACAGCGGCAAGACCAATCGCAATGTTAAAGAGCCGGCTGCTACCTCCAAAAGCACCATTAAGCGAAAGCCTGCGATCAAAACCGCGGTGCTGGCAAAAGCCAAACCTAGCAAGGTTTCTGCGGCGAAAAAGAAACTCCGCACCTCTTCTGCCTGATGCGATACCTTTAATGACGTCTTCTGGATCCAGACGCGGCGCTTGGGAACCCTTGCTATCTACAGGCTTCGCCGCGCTTTCAGCCCTGTTGCGGACTGATTCGTTTACGATCCCACGGCAAACGATTTCTTCGATGATAAACTTGCCTGCGACGTGCCACCCCTGTGTGGCAACGATGTCGTTTCAACTATCCGAGATTGGTTTGATCGAACCCACACCCATGAAGCCAAGGATTAACTCCGACGTTGCTTACGCTAAGCTGCGCAGGATGATTCTTTTGGGTGAACTTCCCCCTCAATCTAAGTTGAAGATCGAGGTGTTGCAACGCGAACTGGAACTGTCCAGTACTCCAGTGCGTGAGGCCTTAAATCGACTGACCACTGAAGGCTTGGTCGTGTCCGAAGAAAATCGGGGATTTCGGGCCGCGCCGCTTACCGTCAGCGATCTGCGCGACATTACCCGGATGCGCTTACTCATGGAAGGGGAAGCGCTGGCGGATGCTATACGTTGCGGCAATGCTGCGTGGGAGGCCGGTATCGTTGCGGCGCATTACAGCTTGGCGCGCTTCGAACGCGTGAGCAACGGGGCGCGTGGCGAAGAGTGGACGGTGCTGCATAAGGCATTTCACATGTCGCTGCTCGCTGCTTGCAGTTTTCCTCGGATCCTGGCGATGTGCGATAACTTGTTCGACCAAAGCGAACGCTATCGGCGGTTCGCTGTGCGTTTGCAGCCCGGAACACGGGATGTTGCTGCGGAACATCTCGCCATCATGGATGCGGTAATCACCCGCGACGTCACCACTGCATCAATGCTCCTGCTCGACCATTTACGTGCGACTGGTGAGCGTGTCCTTTCGACGCTGTCCCGTTCGGCGGCTTGAAGCGTCAGTCGAAGCCGTAGTACCCCCGCGCTTTCTGATGCTCCGGCCAAATCTCGCAGAAGCCGCCGGTCAACTGACTCCGCAGGCAGGCATTCGTATCGCACGGGCAGATCTGCACTTGCGCAGCCTGCCCACTGAGTACTTTATTGGCCCAATCCGGGTCGGCAAACAGTGGACGCGCCAGGCCGATCGCGGCCAGATCGGTGGTGGCAAGGATGGACTCCGCCGTATGAGGACACCCTAAGCCTCCGTTCGCAATCACTGGAATCTCGACGCCACGCTTGATGTCGATGGCGTGCTGGAGCTGGAATAAAGGCCGCTTGTTGATCCCGACCTGGGGCCCATTGCGTAGCGTCTCAAAGGTGCCGACGACGGGCATTAGGAAATCGCAGCCATTGTCTTGAAGCAGCTTGCCCACTTGCACCGCATGGGCGAGCGTAAAGCCGCCCTCAATTAGCTCATCGGCCATCAGATGGGCGCCCAGGAGTGCGCCTTGCCCGATGGCCTTTCGCACGGCGCGCGTTACCTCCACAGCAAAACGACATCGATTCTCGTGGCTACCGCCATACCGGTCGTTGCGGGTATTCATGCGGGGCGACAGGAACTGCGAAATGAGCAACCCGCCGGCGGCGTGAAGCTCGACACCATCGAAGCCAGCATCGATGGCCAGCCGGGCTGTTCTAGCGAAGCAGGCGACGACCTCCTGGATCTCGTCTTCAGTTATCTCTTGCGGCGTGACGGTCTTGCCGGGCAGAGGGAAAGGAATTGCTGAGGGTGCGACTCGCCGAGCCATCTCGTACTGGTCCCATGGCCCACCGTACCGGCCCGCATGCACGATCTGCATGACCGCCAGTGCGCCATGCGCTTTGATACCGCTCGCCAACGCGCGCGCGCCCGGCAGCCCTTCTTCGTCCCACAGCCCTGGTTGCCTGGGCATCTGCCTGCCAGTGGGACTGACGGCGACGTTTTCTGTAATGACCATGCCAACGCCACCCGCAGCCCGCCGAGCGTAATGTTGCACCATGGCATCGGTGATCGTGCCAGCATCGTCTGCATAACACACCGACATGGGCGCATGCACAATGCGATTGCGCAGCGTCTTGCGGCCGATAGTCAGCGGACTCGACAGTAAATCGTACATAGCGTGGGTCCTTCAGTGGATCGGTGTGCGCAGGCGACCCAAATGCGTGATTTCCACATCCACACGGTCCCCCGGTTGCAAGAATTCACGGCGCGCGTTGCCCACGCCTGCTGGCGTTCCGGTCAGCACGACATCACCTGGGTACAGCGTGCGGTGCTGCGACAGATGCGAAATCTGCTCGGCGACCGAATAAATCATGCGGGCCGTCGACGAGTCCTGTTTCAGCACGCCATTGACCCATAAACGAATATCGAGTGCCTGTGGATCCCCAACGACATGAGCCGGTGTGATCCACGGGCCAAGCGGGCATGATCCCTCGAACGCCTTGTGTGCCAACCAATCGAAACGAAATGGCGAGTCTTGGGAAGGTTGCGGACGGCGGCTCAGATCGCGCGCCGACAAATCATTGGCGTTCGCATAGCCTGCCACGTAAGACAACGCGTGCTCGACAGAGACGTTTCGCGCAGGCGCACCGATGATCGCGGCCAACTCGGCTTCCCAATCTAGGTTGTCGCAGCCCACGGGGCGAGCAACGGGTTGGTCGGTGCCTGCCACACACGCACGGCCTGGCTTGAGAAAATGCCAGGGCGCAAAGCCGGTTTCCCGGAAATCTGGTTGCGGCGCGCGGTTATGGGCCCTTTCCATTTCTTCGACATGGCACCGATAATTGACGCCCGCGCAGTAGATCGTGCCTGGTGTGAAAGGTGCAAGCAGCAGGACGTCGTCGAGAAGGAACGACGTGACCGACGGGTCTTCGCCAAGTGCCAGCGCTGCCGCAATCATCTCCTCGCTCCGCGGCCAGTCGACAAGGAGGTCGTCAATGGAGGACAGGCCTTCGACGAGACCAAGCAAGGTGTCCAGCGGGACAACCCTGCCGTCAAGATATAGGCCAGGTCTTGCTAATCCATCTGCCGTGGTGAACGTCAGCAAGCGGTAATCAAATTTGGTCATGGTCGTCATGTCACTCGGGTTGGATGTTGGCGTCTTGAATAACCTTGGTCCACGCGGCAACATCGCGTTTGACGACCGCAGCCATGTCGGCGGGCGAATTGCCGACCGGCTCGGCCTGCAATTTGCGGATCCGCTGCTGGACGTCTGGATCGTGGATCGCTGCCACTAGCGCGGTATTAAGACGCTGCACGATTTTGTCGGGCGTGCCCGGCGGTGCGGCAACGCTCATCCAGGTATTGGAAACATAGCCTGGCAGCGTTTCGGCCACAGCGGGCACTTTGGGCAGGTTGCGATTGCGTTCGGCGCTGCCGACCGCTAGCAGCTTGACCTTGCCTGTTTGAACGAACGGGCCCGCGGTAATCATGTTGTCGAACATGATGTCGACCGTGCCCGCAATCAGGTCCGTGATCGCTGGGGCCGTCCCGCGATAGGGCACGTGCGTTACTTGCGCTTTGGCGAGCGACTTGAACAGTTCGGCGCTCAGGTGTTGGTTGGTGCCCGTACCTGCGCTTGCGTACGTTAGCGGCTTGTCGCGGGTACGTATAAGCGCCAGCAACTCCGCCACGTTGTTGGCTGGCAATTCGCGTGTGGCAAGCAGCACACTCGGATAGGTCGCGATGATGCTGACGCCTACGAACTTCATCGGGTCGAACGCCACTTTTGACAGCAGCTGGGTGAAGTAGAAGTTCACCGGAACCACCAGCAGCGTATAGCCGTCGGGCACCGCCCGCGCCACGTAGTCGGCACCGATGTTTCCGCCCGCGCCAGAGCGATTTTCGACGATGACAGGGACGCCTAGATGGGCGGACATTTTCTCCGACACAATGCGGGGCAACATGTCGGCCGTACCGCCAGCCGGGAATGGCACGATCATCCGGACGGGCCGGGTCGGAAAATCCTGAGCCATGACGGCAGGACTCATTGCGGCGAAGGCAATTGCCGTCGCCAAAGCGCTTAAGACGAATTTCACTAAAGTCTCCTGGAGTTCGGTTCTAAGGACCGATCTAGTTGAACGGGCCAAGTAGAACCTCGCCCTTGTAGACATCGCTTTCGGGTTCGACTGCATCTGGCCAGACATCGGGGGGGCCGATTGGTGCTTGGTCAGGTCGTACCTGCCCGTCCCAGCCAACCTGGTCCATACGGTAAAAAAGCTGGATAGCATGGCCATCGGGATCGATGGCGAGTGCCTGGTAATCCATGCCAGGGAACAGAGCCGAAGGAAGCGTTTTGATCTGAACGCCGTTCGAGCGCAAGAACTGCAACGCCGCCTTTAGTTGGGTATACGTAGCTACCTGCAAGCCAAAAGACAGCAGCGTTGTGTCCTGCCGAAGGTCAAGTTGCGCACGCAGTGCGATTGGATACACGCCGAGGGAATGATGTTCTGTATTGGCCCGGAAGAAGACGCAGCGGTGTCCTAGGTAGTTCACTTCTTGCGTGACGTCGAGGCCGAGGTCATCGCGATAGAAGGCAATAGCCTTATCGATGTCCTCGACGAAAAGCCGGATCGGGCCTACCTTCACAACCTTGAAGGGCCGCCCGAGCAGCACACCATCGACGTCAAATGTCTCAGGAGCGGGATCCGTACCGCGATTGCCCGAGTCGAGCGAAGTTCCGTTGGCGATCGCTTCGTTGACTTCTGCGTATTCAGACCGGAAAGGCAAAGTTGGGGGTCGTTCGTGGCGCAGCTGGTGAACTTGCAGCGGCTTGGATCGGCCCGACCACCCTATCTGCTCAATACCGTAATACAGCTCGTTGACATGACCATCAGGGTCAGGAGGGTAAAAGTGCCAATTCGAGCCAGGCACATCGCGACCGGCGCGCAGAACCTTTCTATCTGTGTTTTTAAACCAATCGTGGCCGTTGACGATCTCCGCCAAGCTCCCGACTTGCCATGTGATCTGATTGGTCGTGTTCTCTGGACAAGTGCGATAGTGTGGGTTAAGCCGGTCGACCACGGTGCGAGGAAAAAGCACCAAAGAGTGATGGTCTGTACCGTGGCGCAGGAAATAACCTGACGTAGAGCCGTAACTCGCACGTTCATCTACTGGGATGCGCGCGCCAAAGTCTATGGGGTCCGACATGCGAAAACCAAGCAGACGTGTGTAGAAGTCCAGCGATCTATCGGAGTTGTCGACGTTTATGCCAAAGTGGCCGAGGCGTCGGATCACGAAAGGTCGGGGCAGAAGCACCCCTCCCACGTTAAAGCGTTCGGCCATCATGGTCTCCTTATTCTCTAAGGAAATCGTAGCACCTTTTCTGCATAAAAATTGTTTTTGTGCAGAAAAAAGCTAAATGCGAATCAGCGCCCGGCCTACGTGGCGAATTTGCGGGTGCAGTGATCCGAGCGATCCCGATCAGAGTTTTCCGGGACGCCGCTCGGATATGAGCTGCATGCAGTGCCTTGCTCGTGGGGGCAGCAGTGAGGAACGCAGCCCTCCTCGGTCGACCACATGTGCCCACCTCTCGGAGGGCTTAACACCAAAAAACTGCGATGGGGTCAAGTGAGAATGTCTTAAGGGCTGAGGGTTAGGTGCGTTCATCCACGGTTGTCGTCGCGCTAGCAATGCGCAAACCTTCCTAAAGACGTCTGCGTCACGTCTGGACGTTTGGACGCTTGATGTTTCTATCTCCGCATCGGAGCGAGAAGCTCAGATAAGAAATCAAGCAGTGCGCGAGTCTTGGCAGGCAATAGCTGCGACACCGTCACTGCGTACACCGGCAAGCTTGCGGCGCTCCAGTTGGATAGCACGGGGACCAAACTGCCGGCTTCCACATCTGGATCAGCGAAAGCATCCGCCATGACAGCTACGCCGACTCCCGCTACGGCGAGGTTGCGGATAAAGCCGACGTTGTTGACCGCCGTTCGTCCTTGGACATCGACGTTTACGGAGCGGCGAGAGGCCCGCAACGTCCATTGCCGTTCGATTTGGTCTGAACCTCGCTCACTCCGAAGCACACACTGATGAGTTGTTAGCTCGGCGGGCGCGCGTGGGGTGCCGTGTCGAGCTAGATAGTCGGGGGAGGCATACAGGCGCCTTGGCAGCTCTCCAAGACGCCGAATAACGAGCGATGAGTCAGGAAGCTCTCCCATTCGCACAGTCACGTCATATCGCTCAGCAAGCGGGTCCATCCATTTTGGGGTGAAGTGCAAGTCCATCGTGACATTGGGGTAGCGATCAAGAAACTCCCGCACTTTTTCTGCGGTGAACCTGACTGTGAAATCGGGCGGAGCAGCGACTCGCAGGTGGCCTCTCGCGCTCGCCGGTGCGGTTTGTGCCAATTGTGTAGCCATGACGATCTCATGCATCCCCCGGCTACATTGCTCGAAATAGTGCCTTCCCTCTTCTGTAAGTACCAACGTCCGCGTTGTGCGGTTGATCAATTTGACACCGAGCTCCTTCTCAAGGGCGGTAACACTCCTAGACGTTGAAGACTTCTGCATCTCCAGGACGTCAGCGGCGGCAGTGAAGCTGCCCAGCTTCGCCACTTCAAGAAACACGCGCACGTGGTGAATCAGTTGAGGTTTCATGTCGGATCATTGTTCCACAGGGGCAACAATGTTATCCGTATCGAGCGTTTTTCGATTCACAGTTTTTGCATATCATGGTTGCGGCGTAACGGCCCCGAGTCGACTCCACACAGCTGACGTTGCATGGCGGTGCGGCGTTTAGATTGGTTTTTGGAGCTAATAAAATGATAACGAGACGAAAGATTTTAGGTTTGGCGCCACTTATGGTTGCCCCACTTATCGCGCGTGCAAGTAGTTATCCGAGCATGCCGATCAACTTAGTGACCCCACTTGCGACGGGAGACGCTGCTGATCGAGCAGCACGATTAATGGGCATGGAACTATCAAAAGGGCTTGGCATTCCCGTCACGATCACTAACCGCCCGGGTGCAGGTGGGTCCTTAGGCACCCAATCCGTCATACGCGCAGCGAATGACGGATACACGTTGCTCTACGCGCAGAACAGCGCGCTGACCATAAGACGAGTGATTGATCCGCAAAATGCGAATTACGATCCACTGACGGACTTGCTGCCTCTAGCGTTGACTACAAGAAGTCCATCGGTATTGGTCGTGCATAAGGATGCTCCGTTCAAGACTATCGAGGAGATGGTCAGTCACGCAAAGCAGAGCCTTAACGGCCTCCGCGTTGGAAACGCTGGGCCTGGGTCGGTTGGAGAGATAAGCGTGCTGTTGATGAAGGAAGCAACTGGCGCTTCATTCGAATCGATCAACTACAAGGGCGCGGCACCCGCGGTCACGGACCTTCTCGGCAGGCACATTGATGCCGTAATTCTTGCTCTGGGTGCGGTCAGTTCGTTCATTGAAGAGGGAACCCTCCGCGCGTTAACAATTTCGTCGCCATTGCATGCTTTCCGTAACGTGCCGACGTTAAGGCAGTTGGGGTACAAGGCAGACCTGTTGGGCGTTTGGTTTGGATTCTTCATGCCGGTAGGTGTTCCAAAAAACATCGTTGAGAGCTTCCTGCCTGCCTTGGAAAGCGCTGCCCGAAATCCAAGTGTCGCGGCACAACTGCTTCCAGCAGGAATAGTGCAGGAGTGGGGGTCAGGCCAAGCACTGTCCGAGGAGATTTCCAAAGAGTACCGAGCCATTAGCAACTTGCTAGGACCGGCTTCAAAAAAGACCGTCAAATGAGGGAGTTGTGATGTCCGAGCGTATCCATGTAGCTATCGTCGGCGGCGGTATTGGCGGGCTTGCCGCCGCAGCAGCGCTAATCCATCGAGGGATTAGCGTAGCCGTCTATGAACAATCCACCGCGTTGCGGGAGGTCGGCGCAGGCGTTTTTATATATCCCAACAGCCTTCGCCAACTGGAACGAATGGGCTTGGGTGATGGCCTTGCAGCCGTTGGCGCTGAGGTTGGAACAGGTTCGGAGTACTACCGAATGGATGGGTCTATCGTCGGTAAGATTCTGACCACCGATTCCAGCAATTGGAACGGGATGTATGGAATGCATAGGGCGGACCTGTTGGCGGCTTTCGTAGGAAGCCTTCCTTCAGGCACGATCCACACAGGTCACAGGTGCGTTGGATTGAGCCAAGACGCCGCTGGCGCGCACTTGACCTTCGAAAATGGCAATGTGGCCAGCGCAGATGTCGTGATAGCGGCCGACGGAATCAACTCGGTCCTGCAAAAGTACGTGGTTGAGCCATCAGCCCCCGAATACGCCGGTTGTCGTGCTTACAGAGGTTTGATTTCGGCAGCCATGATCCCTGAGTGGCGACCGGAGGCGCACCAGGTTTGGATGGGCGATGGCAAGCATTTCATGGTCTTTCCTGTTCGCCGTGGCGAACTGTTGAATTATGTCGGCTTCGTTCCTACAACTAATGCGACAGCTGAGTCTTGGTCAGCAATAGGTGACCGTGACGAACTCGCGGCATCGTACGCCGGCTGGGATTCCCGCGTCACTAACCTGCTGAGCAAAGTCGAAACGTGCTTCTGGTGGGGTCTTTACGATCGCAAACCACTCGATAAGTGGGTGAGCGGACGCCTAGCACTGCTCGGCGATGCTGCGCACCCGATGCTCCCGCATTTGGGCCAGGGTGCTAATCAGGCAATCGAAGACGGAACAGCACTCGCCGTGCTCCTTGACGACTGCGAGAACAAACGTTCGATAGGAGCTGCGTTGGAGTCATACGAATCGCTGCGGCGACCGCGCACTTCCATGGTGCAGGCCGAAGCACGAAAAAATGGGCTGCGCTATGACTCCAAATACACTGATCTCGGGCAGCGCGACAAAGAAATTTCGAGCTCCTCAGCTTTTCGTAAATCGCTCTATGACTACGATATTGAAAAGGAAGCACTGGCGCTAATACGCGCAAGAGGCCTTGTTTCGAGCGAACGAGCTTGAGGCGGCTTGGTCGGAGCAGAAAGATTGTCTTAGCACAATCATCGCGTGCGTTTAGGGGTACGCTCGGAAATGGCTCAAGATATTGATCTCAATCCTTTGCGGACCCTCGAAGCGCTTCTAACGGAACGTAACGTCACGGTCGTCAGCAGAACGTCCAAATATACGGAACAGATCGACATCGGGATCTAGGACATAAGTCGCGCCGATGTGGAAGGCAACAGCGTGACCAGGATGCCCTGCGTCACGTCGGGGCTGATGCCGTCGCGCTGGGGCAAGCAGGGTGCTGAAGAACCGGGCGGAGACTTGAAAGCCCTGTTCACGCTTGAAAGCGGGTTCGGCTCCGAATCGCCAATCCTAAGCCAGCGCCCACGTCTCTTCAATCGCCAGGCATGGTCGCCCTTACGTCGCATTTGGTCGTCAATACAATGCCACCCTGGCCGTGCTAGGCAATGCCGGTGTGATGGACCCAGCGGCCAAGAGACTGGGGGCGCTCGACCGCTATCTGTCGAACACCCGTTCGGATAACGCGATCCACTATCGCGGCACCTATGAGGCGACAGCTGGAGAGCGGCATCAACCGGCAAATCCCATCCGGGACAACGGTTAAAAAGTCGCGTCAAAGTCCGGATGTAGGAGTGCAATCTTTACCTTCGAGGCATTGCAGATTGCAAGCTTGGCAGAGGGAGCGTGCATGTCCGTTCGGCGGGCGCTTACGACTAAGTGTAGTTGGAGTCAGACGGCATCTGCAGCGGCCGGCGTTCGATCGCCACTCGCTCGCGCCTGCGCCGCTTGCGCACGGCAAGCCCGCCTCGTGATGCAGGCGATGAACGCGCTTGTGGTTGAACCGCGAAGCCCTTGCGTTCGACCAAAATGTGCAAACGCCCTTAGCCGAAACGCCGGCGCTCGCCGGCCAGCTCTACCAGAAGTTGTTGCAACCCGTCGCCCTTGCGGTGCGAGGCGTAGTGCAACACGCTGAGCGACAGTCCCGGCAGACGGCAGGTGCGACGTTCGAAGAGTTGAGTCGTGGCCCGCACGGCCACCACCGCGTTGCGCCGTGCCTGCGGGCTCAGAATTTTCCCCTCGCAACGACCTCCAGGCTTGCGATGTCCAGCATCGATTTAACCAAAATTTTCTCGAACCTGGCGTCTTCCGCCTCCAGCGCCTTCAGGCGCTTTGCATCCGGCATGTCCATGCCGCCGAACTTCCGGTGCCACAGGTAACGATGCATCGCTGAAGCCGTGTGTTCGGCACAGCTCCTCAGTCGGGGTACCGGCTGAGGCCTGCTTCAGGAAGCGGATGATCTGCTCGTCGGTAAGTCGCTTCTTGATGTCCGTCCTCAGTCTTAGGAATGGACCCTACTTAGGTTGCCTTGGTCCTGAAAATCGGGGGCAGTTCATCCCCAACTTCTCCGCTGAAATTCCGTGCTGATCAGGAATTTCCTTTCAGTAAGTATTCGGAAAGACCAGTGATTGCATAGTGTCGTCATGTCACAACTACAGACGAGGGCTAGTATGTTTCGAGAGGAACAGCTTCTTCAAACAGCTGCCGAATGGCCTGCGTTCCACAGCATAAAAACGGCTCCCGGCCCCGAATTGGCCGTCATCGTTCCAGTGTTCAACGAGCGGGACAATGTGCAGGAAATAGTCCGGAGGCTAAAGGCCACTCTCGTGGACTATTCCTGGGAAGTCATATTCGTCGATGACGATTCGCCCGACGGAACCGCTGACCTTGTGCGTCAACTCGGGAATCTTGACCAGCGTGTGCGCTGCGTGCAGCGCATCGGTAGACGAGGGCTCTCTTCGGCATGTGTCGAGGGCATGCTTGCGAGCACGGCGAAGTATTTCGCCGTCATGGATGGCGACCTTCAACATGACGAGAACCTGCTTCCGGAAATGTTGGATAACTTGCTGTGCACGGACATCGATGTGGTGATTGGAAGCCGCTATGGCGCCGATGGAGACATTGGGGACTGGGATGAGAGACGCGCTCGAATGAGCCGCGTTGCGACTTGGATTACTCGGACGGCATTGAACACGAAGCTCAGCGACCCCATGAGCGGGTTCTTCATGATTAGGCGGGAAGCCTTTCTGGAGCGAGCGCGGTCAATGTCTGGAATCGGCTTCAAGATCCTTCTCGACTTGTTCGCCTCGGGGCCGCAGCCGCTACGGTACATGGAACTCTCCTATGAGTTCCGCAGCAGGAGCTTGGGTGAAAGCAAGATGGATAGCCGAGCCGTATGGGATTTTCTCATGCTTGTGCTCGACAAAAGACTCGGCGGGATCATACCCGTTCGCTTTCTCAACTTCGCCCTGGTGGGCGTGCTCGGCGTGGGCGTCCATCTGGGCATAATGTTCATGCTGTTCGAGGTTGGAAAGAGCCCGTTTATCTGGTCCCAGTCAGTTGCGATGCTGGTGGCCATGACGAGCAACTTTGCGTTGAACAACATCCTGACGTACCGCGACATGCGCCTGCGCGGTTGGCACTGGGTGCGTGGCTGGGGATCGTTCGTGCTCGCCTGCAGCATCGGCGGGCTTGCGAATGTCGGCATCGCATCGTACCTGTTCGATGCCAGCACCACCTGGATCGCCGCGACTCTTGCAGGTACAGTTGCGGGCGCCTTATGGAACTACGCCCTTACGTCGACTTACACTTGGCGGAGGAAGGCCCAATGAAGCAGCCACATTGTGGCGAAAGCCGCGTGGCCGAAAATGCCGACTCTCTTACGTCGGGCAGTAATTCCTTCTTCGGCGTGTCTTCTGAAAAAAAGCTCGGCACAAGGATGCCGACACGTACATGGCACTCGATGGGGCGGGTTTCTCTTGCCGTCACTCTCGATCTCGCAAGTACACTTTTTGTCATCGAGTTGGGGGCAAGTCATGGGACCGCCCATCTTGTTGGAGCCTTTATCGGCTATGTATTACTCGCTATCCGAAGCCTGTGGGCTGCTCATGGTTCAGAACGTTTGTGGCCATCGCTGTTGACGATTGCTATTTTCGCTCTGCTGATTCGCGGCGGCATCGTCAGCACTGCCATTGGGATGGGTATCCCGGGAGGGTTTGCAGATCTTAGTGGCGTTGCTGTTGGGTGGGCCTTTATTGCTGCAAGCCGGCGATTCATGGAGAAGTCGAGAACTGATTCAGCCTCGACATCGACAACGTTCATGTCGCGTTCCGCATTAGCGATCCTGGCGGTTGCCGTGCTGCTTCGTGTCGTTTACATCTCTACGTTTCCGTTGCTGGCACAGGAAACGTACTACTGGAACTACGCAGAACACCTCGACATCGGATACTTCGATCATCCACCGCTTGTCGCGTGGCTTATCGCAATGGGGCAGTTTTTCTTGGGGCAGACGGAAGCGGGTATCAGGCTGGGATCTTTTGCTTGCGGGCTGATCACGATTGCATTCATCTATCGGTTCGCGTTGCGCTTGGTGGGCAAGGCCTCTGCTGTGATGGCCGCCGCCCTTGTGGCGGCGCTGCCCGTCTTCTTCGTTGCAGGAGTATTGGCGACGCCGGACGCCTCCTTGATCGCCGCGTGGTCCGCAGCACTTTATTTCTCCCACGGGGCGTTGGTCATGGGCAATCGCGCCGCCTGGTTGGGCGTTGGCGCGGCGATAGGCATCGGTCTCCTTTCAAAATACACCATGGCCTTGCTGGCGCTTGGGCTGTTCGCTTTTGTGCTCTTGGACCGGCGCTCATGGCGCTGGTTCTTTCGTTGGGAACCCTATGCCAGTGTCGCGCTGGCGATTGCCGTCTTTATGCCGGTGATTGTTTGGAATTATCAGCATGATTGGGCGTCATTCCTCTTTCAGACGGGGGACAGATACAACGAGCCATCGTTCGGCCTGCATATTTTGTTGATGAACATGCTGCTAGTCGCCACGCCGATTCCGCTTTTGGCGGTGCCGTTGCTGTTCCTGAATCGATGGCTGCATCAATCTCGACCCATTGACGAGTCGGAACATGTCAAAAGCCAGAACAGGCTGTTCATTGCCTGCATGGTTCTCGTACCGATGCTGGTCTTTGTTTTGAATGCCTTGAGACATGAACCTCGCCTGAACTGGACGGCGCCCATCTGGCTCGCCATGCTTCCGGTTGCCGGATGGGCCATTCTTCATGCGGACAGTTTGAGAGGGAAAACCTGGGGAGCTGACTTTATCTGGCGCAAGATGAGGCCTTTGTTGTTGATTTTGTTCATGCTCAATGCCGCAGCGTTCTACTACGCCGTTCTAGGTTTCCCGGGACTACCATATCCTCAGTCGCTGGCGCGCTCCAATGGTTGGGATACGGCAACGCGACATATCCAGGACGTGAACGATGGATTGATTCAAACGAAGGGCCAGGCTCCAGTCATTGTTGGGATGGACAAATACTACATCGCCTCAAAAATTTCCTACTATGCAGCCAAGCTTCGTCCGGACAAACTTCGGACCCCCATGCAGGTGACAGCACGTGGTGTAGTCTTCGGCGGAAATGGGTTGATGTTTGCGTATTGGGCCAATTCCGATCAGTTCTCCGGACGGACTTTCATTATGGTGGCACGTAAAAAAGAGGAGCTGCAATCCAGTACGCTGGCAGATTATTTCAGTGAAGTCGAGCCAGACATTCATCGAATCCCATTAATCCGGGACGGGCCCGGGGCAAACAAAAAATTCATCGCCAATTACTACTATCGCGTAGGTTATGATTACCGGCCGGGTGGAGAAACACCCTAAATAGATGGGACGAGTTTGTGGTGGCGCGGGGTACACCAGCATTCGACGTCTTCACGGTCTGCGGCAGCGCACCTAGTAAGCCTGCCCGCTGTGGTCGGGCAGGATTTAGTGTTGCTTATGCCGCCAATCGACGCTTCCTTATATTTAGAAGCGTTCGGTCCTGCGTGGCCAACTGCCCGGTGCTACTACCCTCGTCGCCGAACTGGCTCAGGCCTTCAGTGTGTAGGGTGGGCGCGCTAAGCATGGTACGCGGTACGACGCAGGACCCATTGACGAATCTGGTCGATATTCAACGCTCTCACGTAGGCAAGGTTGAGCGAGGCGAGCACATGCCTGCGCTGACGGTCATTTTCAAGACCGCCAGCGCGCCTTTGGACCTGATAAAGTAACAGGGCGTGGACTCCACCCCGTCAGGGTCGTCTTCCGGGGCATTTACTTGGCCTGCAGCTTTCTGCGGCTCCGTGTACTGTACGGCGTCGCTGGCAATGCCGGCCTTCTTTGCCAGCAGCTTAAACGAGTGAACTGCCTGGAGAAGGTCGTTCTGCCTACCCTGCACGACCTTGCGCAGACGGACCGGCAGCGCGGTACTTGGCCACTCATACCTGCGCCGAATCTGCGTTACCAGCGATAAGCAAGCGCGGAGATAACATACGCACGATGCTGCGGGTTTTCCGGCAAGCAGCGTACGCCGGTCGTGTTCGAGCCGGGCGGGGACGGCCCCGCCACTGGTTTGCAGCAAGTAGCGGTTGACGGGATTAAGAAGGATAGCCGCTCAAACCCGCAAGCATTTCATCGGCATCGACTGCGCGAGTTTTCGGCTTCTGCTCCCTCATTCTTTGCATCTTGTATCCCGACGGCGCTACGGGCGGGGATGTGCAGCCCCTCGCTCTAGTGGCTAAATAGCGGGCAGCACGTACGTTGCCTATCATTTACGCGTAGGTCACAGCGGCAGCCCGAGCCAACACGTTCTACAACACTAACTCGGGCTTCAGCATCAAACTTGGCTTTCGCGGATCGGGGCACCCTGTCGGGCTCTCGGCGAGACGCGGCACTGCTGCGTGGACCGCTAGATCCTGAGGCGCCAAAGCGCAACACGACGATGCCCTCATACCAGAGATGCAGCGCGTTCAGCGTCCTGTTGCTTATCTTCCATCAAGTCTTACAAGTTAGCCTGAGCAGCAGCCCTGGAGTTGCGCTGTGTGCGGACAACGCCCACCCATGTGCCAGCGCGATTTCCTGGCATATTGCCAAGCCAAGACCTGCGCCATGATCGCGGCGATGGGCGCCACGCCAGAAGCGTGAGAACAGTTGCGGCAGTTGTTCCGGCTTCGCACCAGGCCCCCAGTCGCGCACCGTCACGACGGTAGGGCCCACATCCACCTGCACTTCCGTGTCTTGCGGGGCATGCTGGATGGCGTTCTCCAGCAGGTTCTTCAACAAAGTGAACAACGCCCCCCGGTCAGCCTGCCATCGCGCCCCAAAGGCCTCGCCAACAAGGGTTACACGCACATCTGCAGTCACCGCCATGCGCTGCAGATAGGTAATGACCTCCTCGACCGCTTCTTGCACATCGACTTGTGCGAAATTGTAGTTCTGCACCTCGCTAGCCTCCGCCAGCAGTAAGAGCTGCTGCACTTGACGCGTCATATGCTCGACATCGCCGAGCAACGAGACCCGGTCATCGCTATCTTCTCCCAGCTCCACCTGTGCACGGATCAATGCCAGCGGTGTCTTCAACTCATGCGCTGCCGTGGCGAGGAATTCCTGCTGGAGGCGGTATCCGCGCTCCAATCGGTTGAGTGCATGATTGAAGCTGTCCACCAGAGGGGCAATCTCTCGCGGTACCGCAGCGGTTCGCAACCGAGCGTGGAGCACGCGCGGTGAGATCGAAGCTGCGGACTCCGACAATTCTCGCAATGGCCTGAGCGTGTATCCCAGGGTGACATATGCACAAACCCCGAAGACGAAGAGGAGCACCAAGCTGAACAGAGCAACCCCAGCTCCCATGAACGGCAAAGTGAACTCCTGATACATGAAATTCATCAACCGTGTGCTGGTTGCGAACTGGAGATACCAGGTTCTTCCGTGGTGCTCGATAGGCTCGATGAAACTGTGCATCTGTATTCCAGAGCGCTCGAAGGACAGTGTGTTCCGTCCAGGCCGCCAAGCCTCGCTAGGAGGCCAGAACTCCTCCCCGGCAGCAGAAACTAAAACCAAACGCCCGGACTCGTCCAGGACGCGGTAGGCCGTTTCCTGATTCAGGCTCTGATATATCCACTGGTCGCTATCGTGGTCGGCGCCTAGGCCAATTGGGATTCCCTTGTTGTCAAATCGGACAGCGTCAGCCAGATCTCGTGTGTGTTGAGCTAGATCCTTTTTGAGCAAGAAATCCCTGTGGAAGGTCGTAAGCAGGAAAGCGCCCAGCACCACGAGCAGGATGCTCAGTATCACCCCTACAATGTAGGCGAACAGCACTTTTAGGCTAAGGCTATTGAGCCATGCCGGCTTCACGAAGGACATAGCCGATACCTCTCACATTAGTGATTTGCTGGCGTGAGCCAATAGCAAGCAACTTGCGGCGAATACGATGAAGGGCGACATCAAGCGCGCTCGGAGTGACTGCTTCGCCCAAGCCCCACCCAACCGCTTCCAGCGTGCTGCGGCGTACGACTTCCCCATGCTTGCGCAGGAGCTGCAACATGATATGCATCTCCGCCGAGGCTAGCGTCACGCTCTCGTCCCCGCAGCACAGGATGCCCGCATCGGGTCGTAGAGTCAGATCACCCTGAACGGGGTAGAGAGGACGGCACTCCACCGGGCGGCGCAGCAACGCCCGCACACGCGCGACCAGTTCACCCATGTCGAACGGTTTGGGGAGATAGTCATCGGCGCCCGCTTCTAGACCTTCCACGCGGTCATGCAACGCATCTCGCGCTGTCAAGACTAGGCAGGGCAAGCCGATCCCGGCGCGGCGCAAATGCTGTAGCAAGACAAGCCCGTCACCGTCCGGCAGTCCGCGATCGATTACCAACGCTTGATAAGGCACTCTCTGGATCGCGGTCCGAGCCGCATCAATGCAATCAGTCACATCGACGGCGATTCCGGCCGCCGCTAGTCCTTTGCAAACCAGTTGGGCAAGTCGCTCATGGTCCTCGACTAAAAGAATTCGACTCATCGCAGACCAAGAAGACAATTGAAAACCGCACAAGTCCGGCTTGAGCTATCAAATAAAAGCCGCAATTGATTTACCGACATCCCTTCCTTCATGAGAGCTTGGGTGTAACTTACCTAGGAGGCCGCATCGGTCATCTGCCAAACCGAGATAATGCCGCCTCAGAAGTCCGATTGTCTGAGTATTCCTTACTCAACACTTACCGGACTGAACACTTACATGTGCAGTGGGTAGTCCGTGACTGGCGAGGATTAGATGCTAAGCGCGTAGTGGATGGACTCGCTTCAGTAGTGTTCAAGCTACTTTTCTAGGCCGACTGCGACTGCGTGATATTGCAGATCGTAGTATTTTTTGGCTTCGGACAGGTACTTTCTTGGCTCGGCATACTCGCTACGCAGTGCCAGGACCTTCTCTATTCCCTCGATGTCGAGTTGTGCGCGAGGATCAAGTCCATTCTCCGAATTTAACAGGACTTCATATGCCTGTGCGGCCATCGGTATCGTCATGCTCGGCATATTCTTCCTCAGGATTGCAACTGCCTGCGTCTCATTAGTAGGATTACGTAGCCAAGCGGTAGCGTCCATGTATGCGCGGATATAGCCGGCCAACGCGGCCTCATTCTGTTTTGCCCAGTCTCGCCGCGCGGCGCCGACAGAAGCCTGATAATGACCGAGTACATCTTCGGTGTTGGCCAAGACGTTAAATCCCTTTTGCTGAGCTGCCGCATGCAATGGCGAGATAAGAAGCGTTCCAGCCTGCTTCTTTTCCGTCAGCGCCTCGTAGCGCTCTCGCAGTCCACCGACGCTGACAAACTCTACATCGGAGGTTTTCAGACCGCCTTCCTCCAGTACTTTACGCAGCACAAATGCGTAGCCGGTCGTCATAGCATCAACCGAAAGTTGTTTGCCTTTGAGGTCAGTGACGCTTTTGATCTCCGGTAAGGTCACCAGCCGCAGGAACCCCTGGTTGCTAGCTCCCATAAAGGCGAAAATATCCGGGGTTGCCTGGGTGGGCGCTTCGCCCTGCCCCTCCATGTAGGCGACGACATTGTCGATACCCGTCATAGCGATGTCGAATTTGCCGTCAATCAAGCCGGTCAGCTGAAACTTCGAATCAGCGGTTGGGATCAGTGAAACAGCTACTCCGTTGCGGTCGAAGTAGCCGTGCTCCTGCGCTACCCAGATGGGCCAATCATGGGGTGATGGAAACGAGATGACTGATAGGGGTGTCATTTTCTTAGGGTGTACGGTTGAAATGCTTTCGGTCGCACCAGAAACCAGCGGGCAGCCCTTCGCCTGGCGCTCCTCTAAGAGTTGGGCTTCTCTATTTTCTGCCTCATTTTTCACATAGGCCGCATTGAAATAGCGAACACCGATGGCGATGGGGATGATAACTTTCCAGGAGCTACGCTTTGCCTGATCAGCATGCTGCTGTGTTGCTTGCGCTTGATCCAACTGACCGGCAATTGACTGACAATCCAGCGACGAGAACCGGGATTCCGGGATTTCACTCTTTGGAATACTCGCGCAACCAGTGATCGTTAGAGCAAGCGAAAATGACAACAGCAGTTTGGACACTTTCGACATAATTTTTCCATTTTAGGAGTTGATTCACAGGCCAAGCGGCGTTTGGCATTGCTGTGGGCAACGAGTGTTTTCGCGCATCAAGGATGGGCAGGCCCGGAATAGCGGCGTGCGCGTTATTCTGAATCTAGTAGGCATGGCCCCTGTAGCATCGAACTCGGCCCGCTCCCATTCCTTGCGGGCCATGCAGCAAGCTGTTCGAGGCGCGCTAGGCGGTGGCGTGGTACCTCCCCATTACCACGGAGTGCAGCAGTGATGGAAATTTATCGCGGCAGCGATACTAGTAGCTATTCCGCGCGGAATGCGGTGATGTTGGTCGGGCAGGTGGGATAGGTGTAATGTCTCCGCCCGCTGAGGAACGTCACTGTATGGCAAGGTGTCTTTCCCGATCCTTACGGATGGCGCTTACTTTTCCGGCCACCGTCTTCGTGCCTCCACAGAAAGCGCTATGTGCGAATCCTCCAGAGTTCAGACCCACATCTGAATCGCGTCGGCTTTCCTAGACTCTTGCAAGTGCTGGTGGACTTCGCATACTCGCCCGCCATCTAGTCTGAAGACAAGCCAGCGTACTGCCACAGGTATGCAGATCTCCGTAATAACGTCTGTGGGCACCCGCAGCGCGGAGCGCATACCGTCAGAGAGAATAAGCAGCGCGTGCACTACAAACGTGTCGGAACGTCGCAACGGGACGAGGACAATGCGCATCAGCACGGCTAGGGTTCTCTGATCTTTGGAACATGTTGAGACGTCCCTCCGGATGCAGGGATTGCTACAGAAGCAAGAACCGGCGCGCCTATGTCGCATGGCGGGAAAGCGACATCTGTCTTCCACTTGGTACCTGCAGGCAAAACCGATGCCATCGGCATCGGCCGAGTTCTAGTCGGCGGAATCGTTTGCTCGCTGTTTCGATACATCGCTGTAGCGCGCAAATAGCTGCGGTGACTTCTATCAAGGTGGATAGACAACGGCCATGCATCACGGTGGTTCCAAATCAGACTCAATATCTGAGTCCCGTGCGCTGCTCGAAGGGCAATTCCACGACCGGTCATCCCGTCGTCGTCGGTAAGCTGACCGCGGCTGCTTCGGTCCAGCCGCGCGGGCGGGTTTCCGTGCCCATCTCAATGCCCGGAGCTAGACCGCCGTCTTGGACTTCCTTTCTCGGGCTGAGCCGGCGAGAGACCCGATGATCGCGCCTGCAGCTTGGTGGGTGACCTGCCTGTACAAAGCCTATCGCGCCACTCCACTTGCCGCGCTTTCGCTGTCGTGTCGCGGAGCGTGAAATCCCGAGACCAACAAAGCAGTCATCTGGCGAATGCAGGCCTTTGGCCTGACGGTGCTTTTCGCGATACCGAAGACCAACGGCCGCCTGGTCATCCGCTGCGGCCCGTTCATCGCATACATCAGCGGGCCAACAAACATGTTATAGCGCCACAGCAGATCGTCCGAGGGAAGCCCTCGCAGGCACATCTGCAGCGCAAGCACAAACCGCCTGCGCACCGGGTAGTAGTCGGCCTTGAGGAAGTCCTTCTCGCCGGGAATGGAGTACACACGGGCGAGGAATTGAGTCAGAACGAGCGATGAATGCTCGCCGGGTTCGTTGTCGGCCGGCGCTCGACGCAATTCCCCGGATCACTGGTCCCGGATCACCCCTGCAGCAGTTGCTCCTGCGGACCGGCAATGGCGGTATCCAGCAGTCGCAACCGCTCCTCATTGAGGGGCTTCACACGTCGTTGGAACATCTCTTCCAGCAACCGTCGCTTGCTGAATGAGCGCCCCCATTGCCGCCGGACCCTTATGCAGCGTTTCGGCCGCGACTGATCTGTTCCAGGATTTGAACGGCCAATCAACAGACGTGACTCGTTGCTCATTTGCGTGATAAGTCACCTCAATAGACAGCATTGGACAGCCACCAACTGCGGTAGGTTGCAGTGGGACGACCCACCGGTACTCACGCGCTCCACACGCCTATTGCAGACTTCATCGACCTGCCGCTTGCCAAACCGGACGGTGCGCCATTCAGCCACGCCCGCTGGGCAAATAAGGCAGCCACATTCGCTGCTAATGCTGCCCCCCTGCACCAAGCTTCAAAACGTCTTAGGGCGACCAAGCACCGTATTGACCTTGCTGGTAGCAGCGCGCCTGCGTTTTTTTCATGCCGATCGGCAGCAGTGCGCATCTCGATAGCTAGGGCCTGCCGACTTGAGCGACGTCTTGTCTCCCATCAGTGGTCTCAGCCGACCGACTCTTTGGCTGCGGGCCTAGCGGGGAGCGCCAGCCACCGGCTCAAGGTAGCGATAGCTGATACGCCAAATACCCTCCTCCTTAACATATCGCTCCGCGCAGTCCGCCAGAACAAGTGGCGTCACGCCGACAGTCGTGCAATCGTCTTCTAAGTAAAGCGACACAATGGAGATTGCGCAAGCGCTGTTTGAATCAACAAGCCTGAAGAGATAGTTGCTTGCCACGTGACGCGTCTTTCTCTCTTTGTTTGACTCCCGCGTCTCGGCCGCCGCTTTTCTCCCCTCGAAATCCATCTCAACCCCATCGACCACCCCTAAAAAGGACTGGGCATAGAATTTCAATATGCGCTTCGCGACGCCAAAATCAGTATAAGCAAAACCTGCGTAATGAAGATTCTGGCACAACCATCTCGCTGCGATTTCATCACTCGTTGGCAGTCGGGATAGTACTTCGTCTTCGAGCACACTATCGCGAATGAGTACAAAATCAGCGTTCATTTAAGTCTCCATAGAGCTTCTTCTGCACGCCCCTCAACTGCACCACTCGGCGCGGCGACCCGATTTCGTAGAATACCGACCCCTTCAACCTCGACTTCTATAACGTCACCACCTTTCATGAAGCATGGCGGGACCGCTGCAAATCCGACGCCAGCAGGCGACCCTGTTGTGATCACGTCACCTGGCAGAAATCGGTGCCACTGGGAAAAATAAGATACGGTTTCAGCCACACGGAACAATAAGTCACGCGTGTTTGCGGACTGCTTTGTTTTTCCGTTCAGGCGAGTTGTAATGGTTAAGCCGTTATCCAAATCAAGCTCATCCTTTGTGACAAGGAACGGACCGATAGGGCAAAATGTCGGGAATTGTTTGCCAAGATGGTTAAGCCCCGCGCGCCGGGCGATTTCCATTGGAGTTCCGTCTGCGCTAAGTAAGCCGCGCACCCAATCTCTCGCAGACACGTCGTTTACAATGGTGTATCCAGCAACGTAATCCAAAGCTGTAACCGCGGATACGTCGTGGCATGGGCGCCCGATGACACATGCAAATTCGCCTTCCCAATCAACCATGTCAGGCGCGACGTTCGGAAGTTGGATAGCATCCCCGGATCCGATTACCGCATGACTGCTTTTTATAAAGCCTGTAGGGGTCTCGGGTTCTTTGACTTTCATTTCCAAAGCGTGGCTGCGATAAGCTCCGCCACTCATAAGAATGACCCCAGGATCGACGATCGGTGGCGCGAAGCAAATGTCCGACACTTTAAGCAAAACGTGACGTTGCTTCGCTAATTCCATCTCTTTCGGCGCCATCTGCATAACCTGATGGGTAATAGACCTAATCGAATCCAGGGCGCCGTCCCCTTGCTCCAACATGGCTTTGATCGAATGCGGAGTGGCCTCGCCGATTGAATAGACGTCGTGCCACCGGTTCAGTGCGACGAGCCAAGTGTCGTCAATCATCACCCCAGGCTCAGTACCGCCGTCTAACAGGAAGGTAAGGAGCTTCATAGGTCGGCACCATTGTCAAAGAAGTTGTTAAGCCAGTCTCGTTGGCGATTGCTGATACCCCACCAATTACCATCCTGATCCTGGATGGAGAACCACGGAAAGCCATCTTGATCGGTAACTGCACTTACATGACGGAATTTGCCCAAGGTGAGCGCATCGGCAGCAGCTTCGTATGCGGCGCTGAAATCTGATTCGGATTCGACGGATAGTTCCCAGCGATTTTCTACACCTTGTGCTTGAAAGTCGGGGCCTGCGTCCACGCAGGCGATGAACTGGCCTGGGTCACCACGCCATGTAGTGTAGGACGGCTGCGAGTGCCGCAATGTCTGCAAACCGAGAAAATCCCGCAATAACCCTCTTGAGGAAATAATGTCGGAGCACTCGAGAGTCCCATGCGACAGCCCTTCGCTAACGTCCGTTGGGAAAGGATTTCGTAGCTTTACGTTATCCATATTCAATCCTTTCCTTGTCGATCAAAGGCAGGATCAACAAAGTCGCCGACCACGAACTTCGTGGCCTTTCTGCTCTGCGGTACAAATTGGAACTCCCACCAATTCGTGTCAAGATCTTGCAGATAGAATGCGTATGAGCCGTGCTGGAATTGCGGCTGAAAAATCTGTCTTATGCCGTAATCGGCTTGAAATGTCTGAACGCGATTGTGCATAGCTTCAACGGACGCCTTCGAGACGAGGTCGATACCCCAATGATGGAGCACCCGCTGAGGACGTTCGATTTCCGCCCGCTTTCGAACGTCAAGTAACCACGATGGGTTACCTTTACGGGGACCTACGATCGAAGCGCCGTCGCGCGCTAGCATCCTTTCGTTGGAAACGCGCACACACTCTAAACCGAGCATATCTTCATAGAAACGTTGAGTGGCGTCGAGATCAGTCGACGCTACCAAGCCGCATACGATTGAACTTGTTTTGATGTGGGGGCTTTCAGATCGGTACGGAAGTTTATGGAAGTCAATTTCGTTCATTTTTAGCCACCTTATCGATCAATTACCAGCCGCTCGCCGCTCTGTGCCCGCGAACAGCACGTTTGTATTCGATTTACCCTATCTGCTGGGGTTAGGACGGTATCTCGGTGATCTGCATTGCCTGCCAAGAGAGGAACTACGCAAGTTCCGCAATATCCTGAGGCACATGCGGAGGGGATGCGGATACCCTCTCCGGTTAAGACTTCCAAAAGAGTGGCGTCGGCAGGCACATTCAGCACCCTTCCCGACCTTGCAAGCATTACCTGGAAGCTTTCGGCGGGTTGTGCGATCTTTCTGGTTCCACCCCGCCGATTAACAAACAACTCATATCGCACCGCGTCTACCGGCCAGGAAACACAGTGATTCCGCACTGCGGTGACCATGCCGCTAGGACCACAAACGTACAATTTCTTGCCCACGGCATAATTACCAACCAATTGGTCCAGGCGAGGTCGACCCAGACCCGTTGCACGGGTGGGATGAACCACTGCGTTGGCTCCCACTTCATCCATCACTTCGTCAAGAAAAGACATCTCATTGATCGACTTTGCGATGTAATGAAGCGTGAAGCGGCAGTTCAACGCCTTCAGTTTTCTAGCCATCGACAATAAGGGGGTGATCCCGATGCCTGCGGCAACGAGGATTGACTCCGATGCTGAGATATCCAGCGGAAAGCTGTTCCGCGGTGTTCCAACCTCTATTTGGTCTCCAACTTCTACAAAGTCATGTAAGTACTGCGAGCCGGATGTGCTCCCTAAGCGAAGTTGGACCGCGATCACATACCTGTTACGTTCATCACTTCGATTAACGAGGGAATAGGCGCGGCAAGTGCCGTTGCCGGTTACCACTTCCACATGTGCTCCAGGCTCAAATGGCGGCAACTCGAGTCCATTAGGACTTCGTAGTTCGAACTCCTTCACAAAAGCCGGCCGCTGTCGAATCGACTTCACAACCAAGCTCAGGCACTCATCTTCAATGTTCATTTCAGTCACACATTTCAAGTTGGCAGGTTCGGCAAAGGACCAGTGTCGATAGGTGCGAAACGAGGCCAGCTCATTGCATTTCGAGTTTCTCAGCTGAGACTACCGCGCCATATCGCTGCGCCTCATCAGCCACAAACTGGTTTAATGTTTTCACGTCCTGCTTACCGCCCCCTTTCATACCCAATTGCTCAATCCTCGTCTTAACCTCGGGCAACTCGAACACCCGCATTACATCCGCCCTTATTTTCTGGACTATTGCCGGGGGTACAGTGGATCGTGTGACCAGCATCGCCCACGCTGTGACGGTGAAATCTGGAATGCCTGATGCCTCGGAGAGCGTCGGCACTTCGCGAAAATGCTGCGATCGCTCGTCCGCGGCTAGCGCCACAGTTGTCATACGATCTTTATATGCATCGATCGTTGCCATCGATCCAGCCATTAGGTCCAGTCGCCCGGCTGCGATTCCTGTATATACCTCGGACGTCTTTTTGTAAGGAACCTCAAGCATATTGATACCCAATCTGAGCTTAAGCAGACCAATGGCCATCGAGTTAGGAGCACCCTTGCCCGACGTTCCATAGGTAAGTTTCCCCGGCTGTGCTTTGGCGGCTTTTACAAGGTCCTCAAGGGTCTGAATTGATCCCGACCGAGGGACAAAAAACCCCCACGGTGTAGTTAGTAGGTCGGTGACGATCGTGAAGTCTTTAGTTGGGTTGTAAGGCAGCGTCCGATAAAGGTGAGGATTGATTGCCAAGGTTCCCACATCGCCCAGTACTAAGTGATAACCGTCGGCTGGAGAGTTCTTCGCCTCTTGCATCGCAACGATGCCGCTTGCACCTGGTTTGTTGTCCACCGTAACTGCGTGACCCCAGATTTTTCCGAGCTGCTCTGCCACAATCCGAGCAACGATATCAGCGCCGTTTCCTGGCACATAAGGGACGATGAGTCGTACAGTTCGAGTCGGGAACTCTTGCGCGAACGAGGCGGAACAGGTCAACAGGCATGCTGCAATCGCCGTGATGCAACGCCGGCTTGCACTAGCTAAAACTTTGGGCATCATCATGTCTCCACCTTCTAAGTTATTCATCTACTCTAGGTTTGACGGTCGCATTAGTCCAATCACTGGTGGCTATTCCGGGAATAAGCGTCATGAATGTTCAAGCCTTCGATTTGAACTTACTAGTTGCATTCGATTGCGTACTGGCCGAACGCAGCGTCACGCGAGCCGCAGCGCGCCTGGGCATTAGCCAGCCGGCTGTGAGCAATGCCTTAAATCGTTTGCGGCATCTGTGTAATGACCCGTTGTTTGTTAGGATTGGATCGTCGATGGAACCGACGCCGCACGCCCTGGCCCTGGCGTTGCCAGTGCAACAAGCACTCGGACTCCTGAACGACGCGATAGAACGGCTTACAGTGTTCTCGCCGGAATCGTCTATCCGACAGTTCACCTTGTTGATGCCAGATGTGGCGGTCGCCTTGATCCTTCCGCAGTTGATGGAGCGGATTGCTACCGATGCACCAAAAATAACCATCCGTGCAGTGCAGGCACCACCGGAAGAGCGTGCCCACGTATTGCAAGCGGGGGTCGCCGACATGGCGATGTGGGGGAACACGTCACTATTCAAACATCGCATTTATCGCCAGAAGTTGTGGCGCCACGACTACGTGTGCATCGCACGCAAGGATCACGACTTGCTCAAAAACGGGTTGACCGTGGAACATTTCGCTCAGTGTGGACACATACTTGTTCAGTCTGGCACTGGCACGAATTCAGCACTTGAAAAGGCACTTCAGCGACACGGATTAAAGCGGCGGATTGCGTTAGAAGTCGCGACGTACCTCGGTATACCGGCCATTTTGGAGAGAACTGATTTGATTGTCACAGTCTCTGCAACAGTAGCGTCGATCATGAGTTCACAGAACATTACGATTCACCCGCTCCCGTTCAGCCTATCTAGCACTCCCGTATATCTTTTTTGGCACGAGCGCTATCACCAAGACGCTGGTCACGTATGGCTCCGCCGTCTGCTCCATGAGTTGTTCCACGAATATCCGGGCGCTCGGGCGCCATGCTCAGCGTAGTTGCGCATCGGATCGAACTTACACCCTAGGAGATGGCAGTTCGGTAGGGGGCTAGCTAACGTCAACGGTAGAACGACACTACCGCTGAAGATGTCCAAGCAACGAACAAACGCTTTAAGCGATGTTCCGCCAGCAACCCCGGGTCTTCTGCATTCAGGTCTTCGCGAGTTCGCAGGCCGATGCGATCACATCGACGTTCCCATAGACTTGATCAATTTGGCCAAGACAATTGATAGGGTGTCGTGCTCTGTGAGGGCGTCGACTTGCCCGCGAAGACCGCGTCGGGGATCAAGTTCCAATGGATGGTGTCCAGGGGCATGACGGCAGCTCCCGCAACACTCGGTCTCAGCTTGCGCTGGCTGTCGATAGGATGCCTGCCGCAGCCATCGTAGGGCTGATCCCCCGCCGTATCGCGTTAGTGACATCAATGCGGCGTGCACGCGACGTTCGTTGAAAGCTCAGCTAGTTCAGCCAGCCCTCCATACGGTCTCTTAGAGGTTTTTCCCTGGGCGAGACGAATAGCGCATTGACGACGTCGGTGTGATAACCGGAACAGTCAATTGCCCACTGTTTATTGGCTCTAGGTAGTCTTTGGGCAAAGGCAGGTCGAAGCTCAGTTTATACACACGTTAACTGTGCTTCAACCTGCGGCTGTCCTGCCTTTACTCGGCCTCGACCCCGGCGACCTTCACCCAAGTCTTGCGAGTTGCAAGTTCGTCACGGATGTGACGGGCAAATGCCTCCGGGCTCATCCCAACCGGCTCGTAGCCTTTTGGCTCCATGTTCGCAGCTACGAAAGCCGAGTCGGCGAGCACCGCGCGCACATCTGTATTGATGCGCTCCACCACCGCGCGCGGCGTCTTGGCAGGGGCAAGTAATCCATACCAGACATTCACGCCAACATCGGGATAACCCAGCTCGGAGAAGGTCGGAACATTAGGCAGCATTAGCGATCGTTTCTTGCCTCCATAGGCATACGCTTTGAGACGGCCGGATTCCAACAGCGGCTTTGCTGTAAAAACGCCCAACCAGCCTAGTTGCGTTTCGTTCTGCAATATTGACTGCGTCATCTGCGGAATGCCTTTGTACGGGACATGCATGAACCGCGTGCCGGTCCGATACTTAAGCATTTCCGAGTCGAGATGCATCTGGCTGCCCAATCCGATAGAGGCATAACTGATGGATGAAGGCGATGCCTTGTCCGTTGCGATCAGGTCAGCCAGTGTGTCTGGTTTGACACTCGAGTTGGCGACAAGCAGCGTGCCGAAAGTTGTCAGCATCGTGACCGGTGCGAAGTCCGCGACCGGATCGTAAGGCAGCTTCTTGTATAGGTGCGGATTGGTCGTAATCGTGGCATCAATGGCGAACAGGAGCGTATGCCCATCCGGTTCGGCTGTCGCGACGGCTTGTGACGAAATGATGGTGTTTGCGCCTGGGCGGTTCTCGAAGATCACCGACTGTCCCCAGGCTACCGCCAGTTCTTTAGCCAGCGATCGGCCTTTCCTATCAGGAGTGAGCCCTTTGACACCGCGGCCGATTATGAGCGCCTCCCGACGCTCTACGCGAAGCGCCCGGTAGACAGACCTCGTCGGCATCGGCGCTCGCGAACGCCTGCGGCAGCAGCCGTCCCCGATCGCGATCGAGCAGCATCTGGATTCCGTTGATATCCGTGACTTGCACTTGGTGATCAGTGCTGTGCATTCAGTTGGCAAAGCGATCGACTGGGTGCTATCGAACATCTGAAACTGCCATCAGTTATGTGAACGTCCACAACAACATCATTGGCATAAAAATCCCATTTTTTTTCAGACCTATATCACTTCATTGAGCTGGCTTCGTTACGCGTCAAATGCGCGTCAAACGGGGCCTGCGCCAACACAGGAGTGTATAGATGCAGATTATTTCCCCCCTCGAGTTGCTCGTTTCGTTCGCCATCTGTGTGTGCATAGGCGCGCTGGCGAGCGGACTTGCAAGCTATAGAAGTTGGTCTCAGAGGTCGGTGCTATGAGCATTAAGAACAGAGACCGAACTCAAGCGACCCGTACTCGGCCCTTTAAGCTGGCCGAGCGAGCACACCAAGATCGACAGAGCACAAGCAGTCAGGGCGGCACGCTCAAATGCCAAAAATGCGGCGCCCCGCTTCGCGACGCTCTCGATCGCATGAGGCACCTTGGTCTCGTGATGGGTCTAGTGTCAGGGTTACTACGCAAGTCGAACGGAGCCTTGATAACCGCCGCACCGACGACCACTCATAGCGAAGCTCTAAACGAGCCTCTCCGGAGCCATCTACGTCGCCTCGAGCTTGCCATCGCGTCTGCGTTGACAGGTAGTAACCGCGGGTATGAAGTTGGCACTGTCATTCGGCAAATGTTCGCTGATGAGGGGGATCCAAAAACTCATTGTTCTCATTGCCAACACCTACGAGACGCCTTCTAAAGCGGATTCGCAACTTGGTACTCCGCCCGGCGACTGCCGGGCCTTTATGCCGGATAAAAAAAAGGAACGACATGCACCTTGTGCAATCTATGGCTTATGTGAACGAGACGCCTTGGCATGGCTTAGGCAATCGACTCGCACCTAAACAGCCTCTCGAAGTCTGGGCAGAGCAAGCCGGAATGGATTGGAAGATCGAAGCGGCTGACGTCCGCTTTGACACCGAAGACAATGGAACGGAAGAGCATGGCGTTTTTCCCGATCAGAAGGTGCTATATCGGTCAGACACTAAGGCACCGTTGTCGATCGTCTCGAACCGATATCAAGTCGTTCAACCCTCGGAGATCTTGGAGTTCTATCGAGACTTAACGGAGGTGGGCGGCTACGAAATGGAAACCGCGGGTGTTCTAAAGGAAGGCCGAAAACTCTGGGCGCTTGCTCGTACAGGGCACACCACCGCTCTGGCCGGCAACGATCGAGTCCATGGTTATCTGCTGCTGGCGACCGCGTGCGACGGTACGTTGGCCACCACGGCCCAGTTCACGTCTGTCCGAGTTGTATGCAACAACACCTTGGCGATTGCACTTGGCGAAAAACAAGGCGTCGTAAAGGTGCCTCACCGGAGTCACTTTGATCCGAAGGCTGTGAAGCGCCAGCTTGGACTTGCTACTGCAACTTGGGACGACTTCATCGCCCGCATGCGAGCACTTTCGGAGTGCAGTGTCTCCGCTTCTGCAGCAGAGGGCTTTCTACGACGAGTGCTCACCTATCCTGGCAGCGAAGTCTCCATGGACGCTCGAGTGGTCAACGAGCGCGCAGTCCGAGCAGCTCACGAGCTGTTCGCTGGGAAGGGGCGAGGTGCAACCTTATCGTCGGCCTCGGCCACCGCATGGGGCTTGGTCAACAGCGTGACGGAATTCGTCGATCACCAGCGTCAAGCGCGTAGCGGTGATCATCGACGCGATGCCGCATGGTTCGGACAAGGTGCCGCTCTCAAACAGCGTGCATGGAATGAAGCAATGCTGCTGGTTGCTTGAGAAACAGGGGCTATGAGGCGCCGCGCGTTGCTTTCAGCAGCAGCGACGCCTCTGTAGTTAGTTGCACCATCAGATTCACCGTAACAACCGGCTGCGACCGCTATCTGTATCTGCACAGCTTGACCCATAGACGCTTGCGGACAAGAACACGCCAACAACTCCGCAATGACGCTCCACGGTGCCATGGCGCATCACGCCCACACTAGCGGCGTCAATCTACTTGCGGCTCAAACGACCTGCTAAACGTTCAACCAACTCTACGATTAGAGCCCGATCTGGCGCACTCAGTTTTGCCATCAGCTGTTGTAAGCGCTCGGCCTGATCGTTTGCTCTAACACTCGTTTCCATTAACAAGTCACCGAGGCTGCATTGGAAGATGTCTGCGAGCTCTGCCAAGCGCGCCACAGTTGGCATCACAACCCCACGCTCTATGCGAGACACGGCCTCGACACCGATGCCTAAGTGCTCAGCAACCTGCTCCTGCGTAAGTACACAACCGACGCGCCGCTTAGCAACGATTCGTCCAATGGCCTCCGCCAACCCCTCCATACCTTCCCTCAATACTTGCTTGTGACCCGACCTACATAGTTGGGCAACAACAAACAAAGATGAAGTACTCAATAAGTTGGTACTCAACTTATTGAGTTGACTGCCGATATGGTTGTTCTAAGGCAGAGGCGGATCTCTCTTGCTTTCACTCCTGCGAGCCGATGCAAAGCGCTCGTGAATTTGCCCCAAAGGAAAAGAAATGAATGCTTATAGCAACGAACAAACTAGCAACAGCAAATCGTTAACCAATGCAAATCTTATTTGGGCAGTCGTAGCCTTAGTTACGGCTATCTTCTTTTGCTCTGTGAATACAGCGGCGTTGGTACTAGGAGCATCGTTTGGAGCGAAGATTTTGGCCGTTATTGCTGGGGCGCTACTTGGCTGGGTAGGGGCGCTTGTAGGCAATGCTGTTCGCAAATTCGCGCAGCCAGACGTAGTCATGACATCGGGCGGCATGGCGAGTCTAATTTGGTTGAAGCTTTTTTGGTCGGTTGGCCCTCAGCTATTTGGTCTCGTGGCGGGCGTTGTCATTGGCGAAGCCATCGTCTTGTCCTGAGGAATGAAGATGACGATACGCACTGTTGTTGTTGCCATTGCGCTTGGCGCTTTGGTTGCTTGTTCTGGATCAAGCTCCAAGTTTCAAGGACAGTTCCTCGCGAGTTGCATGCAATCAGGAGGCAACAAAGCAGGCTGCAACTGCATACTTGAACGTCTGGAACAAGAGTATGGCCTTCAACGTCTGGAATCACTTGAGACCGCGATGGGCAGGCCCCACCCTACAGAGGACTCACAGCGCCTCGCTCAGCAGTTAGCGCATAGGTCCCTATCCCACGCGATGTCCTGTCGCAGATAGACCTATTTTAGAATTTCGGATCTCCCTGCCTAATCTTCTCCGCCTACCTCAATCTAAGTCTTTAACTGCGAGCATCTGGCTGGTAGCCAGGTGCTCTTACGTATAAAGTTTTTTTTGGTAGAGATAGTGCAGTAGGCATTGCCACCGATGTTCACCTAGCAGCGGTGTGGATTTTTTACATAGTGCCTACCTTATATGGAGAAAGAATACAGCGAGATAGATCACCTTTAAATAAGTTCGAAACTGATCGTCTTAACATAATGCCTATGGCAAGCATCAGGGGGGGGGTATTAACGTTCGCGCACTTACCCTTTCTCAAAAATCGATCAATTTCGTTTACTAAATTAAGCCAGAACGTCCCACGTTACTGGCTTTATTACGTTGCAGAGGACATATGGCGAGCTTCCACCTTCGAGTTAAATCCGGCAAAAAGGGTCGCGCGGTAGCGCACGCAATGTACATATCACGACAAGGCCAGTTCGCAACCAAAGATGACCTTGTTGCTACGGAACACGGTAACTTACCAAATTGGGCTCATGACGACCCATTTGTATTTTGGAAAGAAGCAGACAAGCACGAACGCGAGAATGGCGCCGTATATCGAGAACATATTATCGCGGTGCCTAACGAATGCTCAAACCAGGGACAACTCAACCTAGTCTCTGCTTACGTTCAGGAAATAGTAGGGCCGCGGCCGTATCAGTGGGCCCTACATTGTCCAACCTCATCTCTTGAAGGCCTCCCCAACACGCACGCCCATGTAATGTTTTCCGATAGAGCCGACGATGGAATCGAGAGGCCCCCTTCTCAAACGTTCATGCGCCACAATCCGCGACAGCCCGAATTGGGCGGCCGTAGAAAGGGTACTGGAGGGAAAACGCGAGCAGAAGTAAGCGAAGCTCTAATTGAGACCCGTAAAAAGTTTGCCGATCTACAAAACGCAGCACTGGAACAGGCCGGACATTCGGCGCGTGTGGATCACCGATCTTTGAAAGACCGAGGCATTGCCCGCCCACCGGAACGCCACCTCGGCCCTAGCCTTCTACGAAACTTGCCAGAACACGACCGTCAGGCCTACCTAAAAGCTCGTGCTCACAATCGTCAATCTGATGAAGTTGCTACTGCTTGCTAGATCGAGCAACCAATAGCGAACGTTCCAAATAAGACAACTCAAAAAGGCGAAACCTGATTGTTAAGTACCTTATGCGCTTCAACGGCCTTTCTCTTCAATTTAACTTGTTATGCAGCCCCGTTAGTCCTATTCCGTCGCAGCTACGCTCTCGCATTTTGTTAGTCTTCCAGCGAAGGCGTGTTCTCGCTGAACATATCTTTGTCACCATCAAAGCTCCCCCTATCAAATACCTCGTGATTATTGACCATTTTGCGCCTCTTCCGATTAGGCAGTTCCCATGTTTGATGAAACAACGACATCGTGCGACGGAGACTGGCGGTTAGGAAGCAGCGCGCTCGTTCCGAACTGTTTGAAGCGGGTATCGCCAACCAATTTTAGAAAGAGGTTTTTTTGGGCCGTAAAGCGGATGGTCATGCGTAACGCTTTACGTTTTTCCTCGTCATCTCGATCGACCAACCCCGAGCATCGGATGTAAATATACTTTTTATCCGAAATGATTCGCTCCACATTACTTGGCCACCATGCACCTTTTTCTGCAGTTAATTTATTCCAATACGAACCGATGAACTCAGCTAACCCGCTTTCGCTGCGCGCGCAAAGGTGACAGATGAAAATAACGCTCAGGTGGAGACCCGTTTCGTCGCCATGCTCAACTGTCCAGATGTATTTCACGATCTCGCGAAGAACTTCATTGCTACGGCGGTTGTTGAAGAACCGTTTACGATCTTGCTGCAATTGCTGAAGCGTAGCCCTCGATCGATGCTGTTCGTCATACCCAAAATGCATAGTTAATACAAGGCACTGCCGTTCATCTTCAAACGCTTTAGCTTCTAGCAGCAGGCCTGCGATCTCATTGCGGTTCGCATTGCGCTCCTGCGAACGCAAATCCTCTCTGAACGTCTTCGTTGAGAAAATTTTTGCGACGTGATCGACCAGTACATTAAAAATTTCTGCATGCGTCATGCCTCGATCGTTCTCCCACGTATCCGGTCCGCGAAACTCGAAGGGTTCAATTTGAAGCCTATGCTCCTTGAATGCCTCGCGTACCGTGTTCAGGTAGGGGCCAAATGTATAGCGCTCATCAAGTGCACGAACTTTCAGGACGTGACGCACGCACCGAAAAAAGCGGAGCGTTTGCGCTATCGGCCGGGCGTAGGACCGAACGCCTCTGCGGACCTGAATGAAGCGTACAGAGTATTTCTGAGCTGCGATCTCCTTGCACATTTGGTGCAGGGTCAGCAGACTGGGCGACAGCAGTCCGAAGCTATTTTTTATGATCACTTGCGCCGGCCTGTTCACCATATCGCGTTCGGTATTCCGGGTGATATCTTGGAATTTGAGTAGTTGAGGGACTTCGTGTTGGTCTATTGGCATAAGTGTTTACCTCTTTCCTTATTCACATGTACCCCAAGTTAGCTTGGCGAGGCCCCGTCATCCTGATCTCGATGTGCGCGCATCAACGCAGAGCGCTGCTCTGGCGCCTGAGTTTTGAAGGGACGTGGCCACGCCACGACATGCGTGGGTTTAAGTTGTGTGACGGGCCTAAGATGTATTGGAGGACCGCACCCTATTGATGCGGTCCGGGCCCTATTCCGTGAGCTCGTACACCTGCCGTGACGGCGGCAAATCGGCGCCGCAGTGAGCGCAGCCCATGTGAATATTGCGATCGCTGCGTCGCTTTTGTTCGGCATCGAGCAATTCGCGATAAGACTTCGCGTGCAAATTCAGGCCATGACGCTTTAGAAATACCAAAATGTCTTTCTGCGGCACGTTGCGCGCGATCGCGTGAGCGATACCTGGATACCATTGGGCAAACTGTTCTTCACGCTGCTTCGATTTTCTCGGTTGCAGGGATGCAAGTTCACTCAGAAGAGCTTGGAAGTCGACGTTCTGAGATGCGTCTGGTTGAGAGGAATCCTCCATTAGAGTTCTCCTTGCGCCATCTTGACAACGGATTCGATTGCCCAGAGCAGACGCCCATTTTTAGCTTTTCGTGGCCGAATACCGAAATATGCGCCTGAAGCGGAATAGGCTTTACGAAGTGTCTGGGGACGCACGCGCAGAAGCGTGGCGGCTTCTGCGGTGCTATAGAAGTAATTGCTTAGTACAACACTTTGGTTGTGAACGGTCGACATGACGCGCCTCCATTGAATGAGAAGTACGCACATGGTCAAGGCGCCCAGTGGAGTGCTTTGCGACTAACAGTGCACGCCGCGACCATTGCGAGCACCTATTCAACATTGCAGCCTAATGCAGAGGTAGTCTCTGCATTAGCACGCTAGCGTTGACGCGGAAACAAATACGCAACGCTGCAATTAACGCTTATTTTTCGCCATGAACCCTGCATTAAGCATCGCCTCCCAGCGTTTTTTGTTGACATCGCCGTATTGAGGATCGACCGCGTCGTTATCCAAAGTCTGCGCAAAGTTCATCCATTTTCCGCGGAATGCGCGGAGCCTCGGAATTGTTTCAAATAGGCAGTCTATGCCTCGAAGGTCCTCTAGGCTTACTAATTCTGAGACGTCGTTCGTCTGTTTTCTTATTTTTCCGTTATGCAACGCGATTGCAATTTCAGCTGGGTCCCATTCTCCTCCGTCTTTATCCCCCGGGCTCCCCGAAGCATGCCGTGCACGTGCTAACCATGAACTCGGTTTTTTAAGCTTGCCTGCCCACTGCGCACGGGTCCAAACCACCGAAGCAAAAATGTCTGCAGTTTCGCCTGTTGCCAAGTAAGGAAGCTGTTCGCCCTCATCTTTATCCGGCGTTACTTTGGACTGCTCATCACCATGCATCGTTACAACCAAGCTATGAGGTATCCCGTAATGATCTAAGAACGTCGATATGTCACTACGTGCAAATTCGAGAGCACTTCCCCATCTCTGTTCTTCTTGAAATTTCACTTTGAAGTTCCTTAAGGCAACGTCAGGGAGCCAATCAACAGTTGACCGCATCACGTATTCTTCGAAAGCTTGCCTTGCAGAGAGGCTCTGCAATTCGACGTATGCAAATGCTCTCTGCTTTTGGTCGTCTGATTGAAGTTTCAGAGGCATCCCTGTTGCCCCGCGATGCCGCCAAGTCGGAGAGGCATCTGGCAAACTTGACGCTTCGAGAAGGAAGAAGTGCAAGCATGCGGCAGCAAACTCTAGTCGATAAAGATTATGCAGTCGGGACCTCAGAAGCCCCTCGAGCACATCCCTGCCTACCGAATCCGGCGCTATACCGATTGAAGCAGCCGCCACTTCGATTTGGTCTAGAACTTCGGTTGGGATGGGAATCAGATGAGCGACGGAGTCGATGACTTCCGTTAGGGTCACAGTGAGCGATCGGGTTTCCATGATGGGCCGAGGCCTCGAAGACGAGTGGTGGAACAGCCAATGTTTTTCGAAGACATACGTCCTCACGTCAATGGCAGATCATCGAACAGACCGCAGATCTGAGGTCGGGATGTTGATGAACAGCGACTAATGTTGACTGGAAATGCCTACACAGCGCCTACATGCCGGCCAAAAACAAAAAGGCCAACTCCTACGAGTTGGCCTAAGTGCTTGAATTTATTGGTGGCCTGGGGCGGAATCGAACCACCGACACGCGGATTTTCAATCCGCTGCTCTACCGACTGAGCTACCAGGCCGTACTGCTTTCCTGCCAGACCGCTGCTTTTGCGCCGCGCCCTGAACAGCACGAAATAATACACGAATTTTCGGCGCCGTCAAAACGTCGACCCAACTTTTGCATAGTCAGCGCTGACGTTGGTCAACTCAGATCACCCCCAACGCATCCATCGCTTCCGCCACCCGCACGAACCCCGCAATGTTCGCCCCCAGCACGTAGTCGCCAGGCGCCCCATACTCGTCCGCCGTCTCGGCGCACCGATCATGGATGTCGCGCATGATCTCCGCCAACCTTGTCTCGGTCTTCTCAAACGTCCAGCTATCCCGCGATGCGTTCTGCTGCATCTCCAGTGCCGACGTGGCCACGCCGCCGGCGTTGGCGGCCTTGCCGGGGGCGAAGAGCACGCCCGCGTCCTGGAACAGCTTCACGGCATCCGGGGTGGACGGCATGTTGGCGCCCTCGCCTACTGCCATCACGCCGTTCGTGATCAGGCGTTTGGCGTCGCGGCCGGTCAGTTCGTTTTGCGTGGCGGAGGGCATGGCGACGGCGCACGGGACGTCCCAGATGGAACCGTCTTCGATGTAGTGGGCGCCTGCGCCGCGCAGCTTCACATATTCGGACAGGCGGCCGCGGCGCACTTCCTTGATCTCTTTGACCAGGTCCAGGTCGATGCCGTTGTCGTCGACCACGTAGCCGTTGGAATCCGAGCATGCGGCAATGATGCCGCCGAATTCCAGGACTTTCTCCATGGTGTAGATGGCGACGTTGCCGGATCCGGAGACGACGGTGCGTTTGCCTTCGAAGGTTTCGCCGCGGGTGGCCAGCATGCGTTCGACGAAGTAGGTGGCGCCGTAGCCGGTGGCTTCGCGGCGGGCGCGCGACCCGCCGTGGAACAGGGCCTTGCCGGTCAGCACGCCAGCCTCATATTTGTTCGTAAGGCGTTTGTACTGGCCGAACATGTAGCCGATTTCGCGGCCGCCCACGCCGATGTCGCCGGCGGGGACGTCGGTGTATTCGCCAAGGTGGCGATGCAGTTCGCTCATGAACGACTGGCAGAAGCGCATGACTTCGCGGTCGGACCGGCCGCGGGGGTTGAAGTCGGACCCGCCTTTGCCGCCGCCGATGGGCATGCCGGTCAGGGCGTTCTTGAAGGTCTGTTCAAAGCCCAGGAATTTTATGATGCCGACGTTGACCGACGGGTGGAAGCGGATGCCGCCTTTGTAGGGGCCCAGCGCCGAGTTGAACTGGACGCGAAAGCCGCGGTTGATCTGGACCTGGCCGTTGTCGTCGATCCACGGCACCCGAAAGATGATCTGGCGTTCAGGCTCGCACAGCCGTTCTATCAGGGCGTTGTCGGCGTAGTAGGGCCGCTTGGCGATGACGCGGCCCAGGCTTTCCAGCACTTCTTTGACGGCCTGGTGGAATTCCTGTTCGCCGGCATTTCGGTTCATGACTTCGTTCAGGATGGGCTGCAGCTTTTCGTCGATCATGCGTTGGGAGTCTCCGTGCGTTTGAGTTCACCGCGTTTCTACCTACGGCGCACCACATTGGATCATGCCTGACTCCACCTGACGCACCAATATGGGTATTCACGTAGACGCTGTAATCGCCTTAACGCTAGCCGATAGGCGTGATCTATTACCCTGTTCGCCCAATACAATTCGGTCCTGCGCGGGTGCTGCCCTATAATGGAAGGCTAAGCCGCTAGTCAAGCGGCGCCTGAATCCCGCCATGTCTGTCGACGTCCTTACCTTTGGTCTGAATCACGTCTCTGCCCCCGTCTCGGTGCGCGAGCGCGTGTCGCTGCCTATCGAGTTGCTGAAACCGGCGCTTGCGGGCCTGCGTTCGGCCTTTGGCGGCGCGGTGACGGAAGCTGCGATCCTGTCCACCTGTAATCGGACCGAGATCTACTGTGCGGCCGATTCCAGCGTCGCCGAGCAGTTGCCGGCGTGGCTGGCGGACTTTCGTCAGTTCGACAGCAGCCAGTTGCAGCCGCATCTGTACCGCCACATGCAGGACGACGCCGTGCGTCATGCCTTCCGCGTGGCCAGCGGCCTGGATTCGATGGTGCTGGGCGAACCCCAAATCCTGGGTCAGATGAAGGACGCGGTGCGTGCCGCCGAAGACGCCGGGTCGATGGGTACGCTGCTGCATCAGCTGTTTCAACGGACGTTTTCGGTCGCCAAGGAAGTGCGGTCGCAAACGGCGATCGGCTCGCAGTCGGTGTCGATGGCGGCTGCGTCGGTGCGGCTGGCCGAGCGGGTGTTCGGCGACCTGAAAGAATGCAACGTGTTGCTGATCGGCGCGGGCGAGATGATCGAACTCTGTGCGACGCACCTGGCTGCCCACCGTCCGAAAAAGATGGTGGTGGCAAACCGCACGGTGGAGCGGGCCGAGACGCTGGCCTCGAAGTTTTCGGCCGGCGCCATGCGGCTGAGCGAGTTGCCGGACCGGTTGTGCGAATTCGATGTGATCGTGTCGAGTACCGCCAGTTCGCTGCCTATCCTGGGCCTCGGGATGGTGGAACGCGCGACCAAGACCCGTCGGCATCGCCCGATGGTCATGGTGGACCTGGCCGTGCCGCGCGATATCGAAGCCGAAGTGGGCCGGCTGGACGACGTCTACCTGTATTCGGTGGACGATCTGGGCCGGCTGGTGCAGACCGCAACCGATGCCCGCAAGGCGGCCGTCACGCAGGCCGAGGCGATCATCGAGACGCGGGTACAGAATTTCATGCACTGGATGGACTCGCGCGAAGTCGTGCCGGTGATCCAGTACATGCATCAGACTGCCGACGCTGTGCGCGCCGCCGAACTCGACCGGGCGCGCAAGGCGCTGGCGCGGGGCGATGATCCCGAGCAGGTCATGGAGCAGTTGGCCCACGGGCTGACACAAAAGTATCTTCACGGCCCGCTGGCCGCGCTAAACCATAGCGACGGCGCTGACCGCAAGCAGTTGCTGGCCTTGTTGCCGCGCCTCTTCACGTCACGCGCCTCGCGTAACGACCACTAGCCTTCAATGAAAGCATCGATGCGGTCCCGGCTCGAGCAGTTGACTCGACGCCTTGCCGAACTGGACGGCCTGCTCGCCGATCCGGACACGGCCCAGGACATGGACACCTTCCGCAAGCTGTCGCGTGAGCGCTCTGAGCTCGAGCCGGTGGTGGTGGCGTTCGGCGCGTACACGGGCACCGAAGAGGACCTGGCGACGGCGCAGCAGATGCTGTCCGACCCGGACATGAAGGGTCTGGCCGAAGACGAACTGAAGAGCGGCAAGCAGCGGCTGGAACAACTGGAGGCGGAACTGCAGGTGTTGCTGTTGCCGCGCGATCCCGACGATGGCCGCAGCCTGTTCCTGGAAGTGCGCGCGGGCACCGGTGGCGACGAAAGCGCCCTGTTTGCCGGCGACCTGCTGCGCATGTACACCCGCTTTGCCGAGCGCAATCGTTGGCAGGTCGAGGTCATGTCCGAAAGCGAGTCGGAGCTGGGCGGCTACAAGGAAGCGATCGTGCGCATTGCGGGCGATGGCGCCTACGGCCGGCTCAAGTTCGAATCGGGCGGCCACCGCGTGCAGCGCGTGCCCGCCACCGAAACGCAGGGCCGCATCCATACATCGGCGTGCACGGTGGCGATCATGCCCGAGGCCGATGAAGTGGCCGAGGTGAACATCAACACCAGCGACTTGCGCATCGATACCTTCCGCGCCAGCGGCGCGGGCGGCCAGCACGTGAACAAGACCGATTCGGCCGTGCGGATCACGCACTTGCCGACCGGGATCGTGGTGGAATGCCAGGACGACCGGTCGCAGCACCGCAACCGCGACAAGGCCATGAAGGTGCTGGCCGCGCGGATCAAGGACAAGGAAGTGCGCGAGCGCCAGGCCAAGGAAGCCGCGCAGCGCAAAAGCCTGGTGGGTTCGGGGGACCGGTCGGAACGGATTCGCACCTACAACTTCCCGCAGGGCCGAATTACCGATCACCGCATCAACCTGACGCTGTACAAGCTGCAGAACGTGCTGGACGGCGACCTGGACGAGGTGATTTCGGCGCTGGCGTCGGAACATCAGGCGGAGTTGCTGGCCGCGCTGGGCGACGAATAAGCCGTGGCAGCTGCCGATGTCCGCGCGCTGATTGCTTCCAGCGGGCTGCCGGTGCTTGAAGCCAGGGTGCTGCTTGGCCATGCGCTGCAGGTGAATCGGGCTTGGCTGATCGCGCATGACACCGATCCTTTGACGGATGAACAGGTAAGCGCTTACCAGCAACTGGCCGAACGACGACGGGCAGGCGAACCGGTGGCCTACCTGCTGGGCGAAAAAGAATTCATGGGGCATACGTTCCGGGTCACGCCGTCGGTGCTGATCCCCCGCGCCGATACCGAGGTGCTGGTGGAAACCGCTCTTGCCGATCTGCAGGGCAAGACCCGCCCCGCCGTGCTGGACATGGGCACCGGCAGCGGCGCGATCGCCGTTTCCCTGGCGCTGGCCCGGCCCGATGCCGACGTGATTGCGACCGATGTGAGCGCTGACGCCCTTGCGGTGGCGCAAAAGAACGCCATATCGTTGGGAGCGCGCGTGCGTTGTGCGCAGGGCAGCTGGTTCGATGCGCTGAACTCGGCCGGCGTCCCGGCGGTCTATGACGTGATCGTGTCGAATCCGCCGTATATCTCGTCGAGCGACGCGCACCTGGACCAGGGTGATCTGCGCTTCGAGCCGCGGCAGGCGCTGACGGACTTTCGCGATGGCCTCGAGGCCGTGCGGATCATCGTGGCCGGCGCGAAGCAGTATCTGAATGTCGGGGGCAGCCTCTGGCTGGAACACGGTTGGGACCAGGCAGCCGCCGTGCGCGAACTGCTGGTGGCCGCGGGTTTCCAGAGAGTAAGCAGTCGCCGTGACCTGTCGGACATCGAACGGATTTCCGGCGGGTACCTATAATCGATGTATTCAATTCCTAGCACGTGAGGTTCGCCATGAGCGACGTACAAGAATTTCTGCGCGAAACCGTGACCGACAACCCGGTCGTCCTGTTCATGAAAGGCACTGCGCAGTTTCCGCAGTGCGGCTTTTCGGGCAAGGCCATCCAGTTCTTGAAGTCTAATGGCGTAAAGCAATTGACCACGGTCAATGTGCTGGAAGACGCTGAGGTTCGCCAGGGCATCAAGGAATTTTCGAACTGGCCAACGATTCCCCAGCTGTACATCAAGGGTGAATTCGTGGGTGGCTCGGACATCATTGCCGAGCTCGACAGCACGGGCGAACTGAAGCAGATGCTGGCGGAAGCCGGCGTCGTCTGACGCGATCCCCTCTGACGACACCCCTCTGGCGTCACCCCCTGCCGTCCCATCCCGACGTCCTCATCCGGAGACCGGCATGAAAATCTATCTTGCCGGCCCCGATGTCTTCCGGCCCGATGCGGCGGCGTTCGGCCGCAGTCTGCAGGCCCTGTGCAGCGAACTGGGCCTGACCGGCTGCTTTCCGCTCGACAACGAGATGAAGGCCGAGCTGTCGGGCCAGGCTGCCGCGCGCGCGATCTACGAGGCGAACGTGGCCATGATCCGGGATTGCGATGCGGTCATGGCCAATCTGAATCCCTTTCGTGGACGCGAGCCCGATTCCGGCACGGCGTTTGAGGTCGGTTACGCCGCGGCCCTGGGCAAGGAGATCTGGGTCTACACCAGCGAACCTCGCAACCTGGTCGAGCAGTGGGCGGACACGGATCCCGTGCTGGACGGTCCGCAATACGACGACGCGGGCATGCTGGTCGAGGATTTCGGCATGAATCTGAACCTGATGCTGGCGTGCAGCAGCGCCCATGTGGTGATTGGCACGGCGCACGACTGCCTGCGGCGCATTGCCGCGCGACAACTGTCCGAAGGAAAAGAATGATGACTCCCCTGCGCGGCGCTGTGAGTGCTTGCCTTCTAGCAGGCGCATGCCTGGCGGCTCCAGCGGTCATGGCGGCCCAGGCGGCGGGTTCTGCCCGGTCGCCGGCGGCATCGTCGGCGCCTGCCGCGGGGTCGTCTGGTGCGTCCTCCTCCGGCGGCGCCTCGGTTGCCATCACGCCGCAGCTCGAAGACCGCACGGTCATGTCTCTGCTCGCCGCGATCCAGGCGAAGGACTACCAGCAGTTCGTGGGCTTGGGCAACGCCAACTTCGGCAAGCTCGACAAGGCGGCGTTCGACGCCGTGTCGACTCAGTTGAGCCCCCGCCTGCAGGCCGGCTACACCGCCGATCGCCTGACGCACTATCAGCAGCAGGGCTACGAGTTTTCCTTGTGGAAGATCTCATTCAAGGACAATGGCGATGACATCATTGCGACCTTGACGATCGCGCGTGATGGCAAGGTGGGCGGGTTCGTCCTGCGGTAAAGCGCGTTGCGGTAAAGCCTTCTGCGATCAAGCGTTCTGCAATAAATCGCCGCCGTCTCACCGCCCCACCGGCGCCGCCGCTGTCGCCGCCTTCTCCGCCCGCCACCGTTTGTCATGCGGGCGCACCCAGAAGGTGTAAATGCCCAGCGCCAGCAGCGCACATCCGAGCATCACGCCCATCATCGCGCGGGCGGTGTGGCCATCGTAGAAAAAGGTCACCAGCGAGCCGGACACCGCGCCCACGCTCATCATCAGCGCGCCCACCACCCCCGACGCCACCCCACCGGCTTCCGGCACCGGTTCGACCGCCGCATGCGAAGCATTGGGCGCAATCAGCCCGAACGAAAACGTATTGGCCATCAAGACGGGAATCAGCAAGCCCAAGGGCAAGGTGTGGGTAAAAGCCATGACGGCGAGCACCAGCGACGTGCCGCTCGACAGGCCCAGCCCCACCTTCAGCAAGCGGTGCGGTGACACGCCGCGGGTATTCAGCCGGCCGTTCAGGATCGACGCGAGCATGATGCCGAACGCCGTGCCGGCGAACACCAGGCCAAAGCCCTGCGCCGACATGCCCAGCGTCTCCATCATCAGCAACGGCGACCCGGTAATGTATGCAAACTGACAGCCGAAGGTCAGCGCGTTGACGGCCGCATTGCCGAAGGCGACCGGGTGGCTGATGACGCGTTTATAGGTCTTGGCCAGCGCGGGAATCGACAGGCTCTTGAGCATCGTCGACGCGGGCCGGCTTTCGGGCAGTCCCAGGTAGACGGCCAGCGTCACGACCGCACCGGCAATCGTCATGAACACATAGATGGCGCGCCAGTCGAACATCACCAGCACCCATCCGCCCAGCGTGGGCGCAATCATGGGCGCCACGATGCGCACCGTGGCGACGTACGACAGCCGCGCCCGCGCGAACTGGCCTTCAAACAGGTCGCGCACGATCGTGAGCGACATGACCATGCCGGCCCCCGCCCCCACGCCCTGGATGGCGCGGAACGCCAGCAGCGCTTCCAGCGTCGGGGCCATCGCACAGGCGGCGCTGGCGAGCGTGAACAAGGTGCTGCCGAACAGCAGCACGGGCCGGCGCCCGTAGCGATCCGCCAGCGGCCCGTAGGCAATCGGGGCGATGGCAAATCCGACCAGGAACACGCTTAGCGTGAGCGCGGCCCGCGACGGCGACACTTGCAGCGACGCGCCGATTTGCGTCAGCGCCGGCAAGGACATGTCGGTCGCCAGGGCAGGCAACGCAGACAGCACCGCAAGAAGGAAAATGAAGGCGACGGAATCGGGACGGATGCGCATGGGTCACTGCGTGCTGCGGGTGGCCTGGCGCGGGCCTCGAGCCCGGCCGTGGACCGGACCCGCGCACGCCAGGCAGCGCCCTGGAGGGGGCCTTCGAGTTTACCCTAGCAACTGCCCGCCCCGGCGGGTGACCCTGAGCCTCTGTGGCTCATTCCACCGTGGCGCAGGCCCATCTTTGCGCCACCCCATCAACGGATTCCCTGGGCCATACGTCGCAGGCATAATGACTCATCCGACAGTGACCCACCCGACTTCGCCCCGTGCGAAGGCCACCTCGCCACAAGGTCCCGCCGCCATGCATCATCTGCTTCTTGTCTCCGCCGCGCTTGCCGCCGTGTTGTCGTTGTCCGCTTGCGGCAGCAATGTCTCGCTGGCCGAACCGCAGCCTGTCCGGGGCTATGTGTCGAACGTGGGCACGTTCCAGAACTTCATTGCGACGCAGCCCACGCCGTCGGCGTTCCGGCGGATGTATCCCGATGTCCAGCTGGTGCTGCCGCAAGACATTGCCACGATGGAAATGCGCAACAACAACAGCCGCTATTTTGCGCAGCTGGACAACCAGGGCCGCATCGTCGGCGGCAGCTTCCGCTAACGCGCACACGGGCCGCCACCCCGGCGGCAGCGCGTCTTGGGCCCGTCGTCGTCCGCCTTCGGTTCGCATGGGCGGCCGGCGGCCCTTTGGACTGGAACACAGCACGTGACACCTGGAGTTTCTATCGGACGGTTACAGGCGTAAACGGTTTTGCGTGGCTCATCAGCAAGCCCTGCGCCGTGCTACAACCTTCCAGCCCATCCGTAGCGGTCCGATCCCCGGGCCGCCGGCGGCGTGCAGCGTCTCTTTCCAGGTTGACCGAATGCCTGTTGTCGCCTTTGCCTTTTTGCCCCGGTCAGGGAGCCTTACATGACCGGGCAGGACCTTCCACGCCTGTACGCAGGCCGCAGTCAATCCGTCGTGGCGTGGTGGCGCGCCTCCTGTACTACCTTGCTGCTGGCCACCGCCCTGTCGGTAGGCGGATGCGCGCTGCCGTCCCAGGAAGGCCGCATGGAATCCCAGGCGATCAGCGCGGCCGAAGGTGCAAGCACACGCATCGGTCGATCGCTCGCAGGCGCGGCGTCCGCCAACCCGGGGCTGACTGGCATCAGCCCCCTGTCGGACGCGCGCGGAGCCTTCGCCGCCCGGATGCGGCTGGTACAGGGCGCGGAACGCACGATCGATGTGCAGTCCTACATCTGGCACAAGGACGCGACCGGCACGCTGCTGTTGCGGGCGCTTCATGATGCGGCCGAGCGCGGCGTGCGCGTGCGCCTGCTGCTGGACGACAACGGCACGGCGGGCCTGGACGATGCGCTGGCTGCGCTCGACCGCCACCCCAAGATCGAAGTGCGCCTGTTCAACCCGTTTTCGGTACGGTCCCCGAAGGCGATTGGCTACCTGACGCACTTTGATCGCGCCAACCGGCGCATGCACAACAAGTCGTTCACGGTCGACAACCAGGCCACCATCGTTGGCGGACGAAATATCGGCGACGAGTACTTTGGCGCCACCGACGACGTGGTTTTTGCCGACCTGGACGTCATTGCCGTGGGCGCTGTCGTGCCGGACATGTCGAAAGACTTCGACCGGTACTGGGCCAGCCTGTCGGCCTATCCCATCGACCGCATCCTGGCTTCCAAAAAGCCGGTGCCGCTCGAAGAGGCTTTGCCGCCGCTTGCCGAAGACAATCCGCAGGCCAACCGCTACCGGAAAGCCAATGACGAATCTCGCCTGCTCGACTCGCTGTACGAGGGCAAGATCGAATTTCAGTGGAGCAAGGTGCGGATGATCAGCGACGATCCGCGCAAGGGCCTGGGCGAGGCGCCCGACAACAAGCTGATGATGCCGCGGATCATGCAGATACTGGATACGCCGCGGGAAAGCCTGGACCTGGTGTCGTCCTATTTCGTGCCGGCGGAGACGGGAACGGCAGCATTTAGCCAGCTCGCCCAGGACCGGGTCAAGGTGCGCATCCTGACCAATGCCCTGGAAGCCACCGACGTGGCGCCGGTACATGCCGGCTATGCCAAGCGCCGCAAGGCCCTGCTGGAAGCGGGAGTCACGCTGTACGAGATGCGTCGCCAACCCGGCGCCGAAACGTCGGATGCCGGCGGCCCGTTGGGCAGCTCCGGTTCCAGCCTGCACGCCAAGACCTTTGCGGTGGACCGCAAGCGCATGTTCGTCGGGTCGTACAACTTCGACCCGCGATCGGAAAAGCTCAACACCGAACTCGGCTTCGTGATCGACAACCCGAAGCTGACCAGCGCCGTACATGCCGCCTTCGACGAAAAGATCCCGCAGGTCTCGTACGAGGTGCGGCTGGACGACAAGGGCGATATGTACTGGCTGGCCTGGGAAGACGGCAAGCAGGTGCGCTACGACTCGGAACCCAACACCGGATTGCTCAAGGGTCTGGCAATCCGGGTGTTGTCGTGGCTGCCGATCGACTGGCTGCTGTAGCCGATCAGCGAGCCCTGGTTACCGCCCCACCGTGACCGAGTTGGGCGGGATCTGGTAGCTCCAGGTCTCGCTCAGGACCTTGTCCCCCTGCGCCACTGCCGCACGCAGTTCCACGGCCTGGGTCGGATCGTTGACCTTCACCCGCAGGTTGATGCGATATCCGCGGATGACCGGATTGCGTTCCAGCGACTGGTGCAGGATCTCGGCATTGCCGCTGTAGCTGACCACCGGCCGCACCGACGCGTCGGGCGGCAGGTTCGCCAGGGATGCACCTTCAAAGTCGACCAGCAGGCCCACGCTGCCGTCCAGGTGACGGATCAGGTTGGCTTGCGTGATCTCGCCCGCAGTGCGCAGCGTCTGCTTCACATAAGCGATGTCCTTGTCGATCAGCGCCGGCTCGTTCATGGTCCAGTGCATGCGGTAGTCGTACTGCATGGGTTGGCCCTTGGCGGGCTTGGCGTCGGGCGTCCAGAAGGCGACGATGTTGTCGTTGGTTTCGTCGGGGGTCGGGATCTCGACCAGTTCGACCTGGCCCTTGCCCCAATCGCCTTGCGGCTCGATCCAGGCGCTCGGGCGCAGATCGTAGCGGTCCTTCAGGTCTTCGTAGCGCGAAAATTCGCGGCCGCGCTGCAGCAGGCCAAAGCCCTTGGGCTGGTTGACGCGGAAAGTGCTGACGGCCAGATCGCGCGGATTGTTCAGCGGACGCCACAGCCATTCGCCGTCACCGGTATGGATCGCCAGGCCGTTCGAATCATGCAGCGCAGGCCGGTAATTCTGCGTGCTGTCGGTACGTTGATTGGGCCCGAACAGGAACATGCTGGTCAGCGGCGCAATGCCGATCTTGTTGACGCTGCTGCGCGAAAACACCCGCGACTGCACGTCCAGCACGGCGTCATCCCCCGGTCGCAGCGTGAACCGGTAGGCGCCGGTGGCGCGCTGCGAATCCATCAACGCGTAGATGACCAGTTGGCGGTCTTGCGGCTTGGGCCGCTCGATCCAGAATTCGCGGAACGCCGGGAATTCTTCACCACTGGTCAGTGCGGTGTCGATCGCCAGTCCCCGCGCCGACAGGCCATACACCTGGCCCTTGCCGATCACCCGGAAGTAGCTGGCCCCCAGGACGCTCATGATCTCGTCCTGCTTGTCCTTCTGATTGATCGGGTACAGCACGCGAAAGCCCGCATAGCCCAGCCGCGATGTCTGCTCCTTGTCGAAGTGCAGGTCGCCAAAGTGGAAGCGTTCGGGGTCGTAGCGGATTTCCTGCACGCCCTGCGGCGTGATCTCGCTGATGCGCACCGGGGTGTTGAAATGCATGCCCTGGTGATAGAAGCTGAGCTTGAACGGCGTATCGAGGTCTTTCCACTCCACCTTGTCGGCGCGCGGCTGGATCTTCATGTAGTCGGCAAACTGCATGCGGCTGAACACCGGCGGCAGATTGCTGGCCGGCGCGGCGTACGGTTTGTCCACCAGCGCCTTGGCTTTGGCAGTCACGTCGTCCAGCGAGAAGGCATGGACCTGTGCGGCGCCCAGCAGCATGCCGAGACATGAAAGGCTTAACGAGGTCAGCACCGAAGGACGACGCACGGAAGCTCTGATGGCAAAAAAGACCACGGAAATCTCCAGAAATTTGCGATGGATCGCGGACAGCCGGTCGTCCGCCACCCGCAAGGTATCACGATGACGGGCCGCCGCCGCGGGTAAACCATAGCAGAACGGCCTCGATGGCCTTGGCTGAGCACGTGAGCAGGCGCTCGCAAGGTAGCGCAATTACAATAGGTCCCTGCCGCATCACCGCATCAACGTGCAAGCCGCCGCGCACCGTCCCTTTACCGGGCACCCTGGCGGCTTGCCAGTCCGAGATCGTCATCCCATGAAAATGTTGTGTTCGCTGGCGCTCGTCGCCAGCCTGGTCAGCCTTCCCACCCTGGCGGCCACGCCTGCTGCGCTGCTCGACAACAAGCCGGCGTTCATTGCCGGTCTCATCAAGAAGATGACGCTGGAAGAAAAGATCGGCCAGTTGCGGCTGATCAGCATCGGCACCGAAATGCCGCAGCCGCGCATCCTTCAGGAAATTGCGGCGGGCCGCATCGGCGGCACCTTCAATACCGTGACCCCGAGTGAAAACCGGCCCCTGCAAGACGCCGCGGTCAAGCACAGCCGCCTGGGCATCCCGATCTTCTTTGCCTATGACATCGTGCACGGCCACCGTACGGTGTTTCCGATAAGCCTGGGGCAGGCGTCGAGCTGGGACATGGACGCCATCGCGCTGGGCGCGCGCACGTCCGCCATCGAAGCGACCGCCGACGGCATTGACATGACCTTCGCGCCCATGGTCGACATCTCGCGCGACCCGCGCTGGGGCCGGATGTCCGAAGGCTTTGGCGAAGACCCCCATCTGGTCTCCGAGATCGCAAAGGTCACGGTGCGCGGCTTCCAGGGCAACTCGGCTGCGAACCGCGACAGCCTGATGGCCAGCGTGAAGCACTTTGCCCTGTACGGCGCGGTGGAAGGCGGCCGCGACTACAACACGGTCGACATGAGCCCGATGCGCATGTACCAGGACTATCTGCCCCCCTACCGCGCGGCGATTGACGCCGGCGCGGGCGGCGTCATGGTCGCGCTCAATTCGATCAACGGCGTGCCGGCCACGTCCAACACCTGGCTGATGCACGACCTGCTGCGCAAGGATTGGGGCTTCAAGGGCGTGACCGTCAGCGACCACGGCGCCATTACCGAGCTGGTGCGGCACGGCGTGGCGCAGGACGACCGGGAAGCGGCGCGGCTGGCCATCAAGGCCGGCATCGACATGAGCATGCATGACGCCCTGTACCTGCAGGAATTGCCAGGGTTGATCAAGTCCGGCGCCGTGTCGATCCGCGAGATCGACAATGCCGTGCGCGAAGTGCTGGGCGCCAAATACGACATGGGCCTGTTCCACGACCCGTACCGCCGCATCGGCGTGGCCGCGAATGATCCGGCCGACGTCAACGCCGAAAGCCGCCTGCACCGCGCGGCGGCCCGCCAGGTGGCGCGCGCGTCCATGGTGCTGCTGGAAAACCGCAACCAGACCCTGCCCCTGAAAAAAAGCGGCACCATCGCCCTGGTCGGGCCATTGGCCGATTCACAGCTGGACATCCTGGGCAGCTGGTCCGCCGCCGGGGTCGCCAAGCAGGCGATCACCCTGCGCCAGGGCTTGCGGGACGTGGCGGGCGACAAGGTGCGCGTTATTTATGCGCGCGGCGCCAACATCAGCAATGACGAACGTATCGTTGAATACCTGAACTATCTGGACACCGACAATCCCGAGATCGTCCAGGACAAGCGCTCGCCCGCCGACATGATCGCCGAAGCGGTCAAGATCGCCGAGGAAGCCGACGTGATCGTGGCCGCGGTGGGCGAATCGCGCGGCATGTCGCATGAATCGTCCAGCCGGACCCGGCTCGACATCCCTCCCAGCCAGCGCGCGCTGCTGGAAGCGCTCAAGGCCACGGGCAAGCCGCTGGTGCTGGTGCTGATGAACGGGCGTCCGCTTGAACTGACGTGGGAGCAGGCCCATGCCGACGCCGTGCTCGAAACCTGGTTCAGCGGAACCGAAGGTGGGCACGCCATTGCCGACGTGCTGTTCGGCGACTACAACCCATCGGGCAAACTGCCCGTGTCGTTTCCCCGGTCCGTGGGACAGATCCCGACCTATTACAACCGCCTGCGTGTCGGCCGGCCCTTCGTGGAAGGCAAGCCGGGCAACTACACCTCGCAGTACTTCGAAGAAACCAACGGCCCGCTCTACCCCTTCGGCTACGGCCTGAGCTATACCGACTTTGACGTCTCGCCGATCACGCTGTCGGCGCCGGTCATGGCGCGCAAGGGCAAGCTCGACGCGTCCGTCACGGTCCGCAACTCGGGCGCGCGGGATGGCGAAACCGTGGTGCAGCTATATATCCATGACGAGGCCGCCTCGGTGGTGCGCGCGGAAAAAGAACTCAAAGACTTCCGCAAGGTGGCTTTGAAGGCGGGCGAAAGCCGCACGATCAGGTTCACGCTCGATGAAGACGACCTGAAGTTCTTCAATGCCCGCCTGCAGCATGTGGCCGAAGCCGGGCGATTCGCGGTGCAGATCGGTCTCGATTCGCAGAACGTGCAGGAGGCGACGTTTGACCTGCGGTGACCCCACCGCGCGCGCAGAGGGCGTTACCAAATGCCACGGCAGTGTGCCAAGGCTCACGCTACTATTTGCCGCTGAGCACCGGTCGCGGCGCCCTTCCCGCGTGCGTCGATTCGATCCGCCCTGCGGGATCCCGGACGCCCCGCGCGGTAGCGGCTCCCCACTCGTTCCAGACCAAAGGTTTCCATGAAGCATCGGACCTGCAGCACGCGCCCTCGCGGCTGCCCTTCCCTTGACGCTGTACTGCCCCCAAGCGCAACGCCAGCGCGCATGAAGACTGAGGAATGACGACGTGGTGAACCGTTTGAAGCGTCTCGAGAGCGCCGTTCCCGGGCTCGATGACATCCTGTGCGGCGGGTTCGTCGAAGGGGCGTCTTACATCCTTCGTGGCCGCCCAGGCGCAGGCAAGACCATCCTGGCCAACCAGGTCGCTTTTGCCCAGGCCCGCGAAGGCAACAGCATCATGTACGTGACGCTGCTGGCCGAATCGCATGAACGCCTGTTCGAGGCCCTTTCGACGCTCGACTTCTACGACGCCCAGCACGTTGGCAGCAACATGATCTATCTCAGCCTGTTCCAGACCCTGCGGTCGGAAGGGCTGGACGCCGTCGTGACCATGCTGCGCAAGGAAATGGCGCGGCGCAATCCGACGATGCTGGTGGTGGATGGCCTGCTGACCGCGCGCGACGCCGCCGACGACTCGCTCGACGTCAAGACCTTTGTGGCCGAACTGCAGGCCAACGCCGCGTTTTCCCGCTGCACGATTTTGCTGTTGACAAGCGCCCAGCCGGGCGACGCCAGTCCCGAACACACCATGGTCGATGGCGTGATCGAACTGCACGAAGACTTTGCCGGCGCGCGCACCTCGCGCCGTTTGCAGGTCACCAAGTCTCGGGGCAGCAATGCGTTGTCCGGCCTGCACCATTACGAGATCACGCAGGGCGGCATGGCGGTGTTTCCGCGCCTCGAGGCCCTGCTGTCGCATCCGTCGATGCTGGACGCCGCGCCCCCCGAACGCCTGCCCAGCGGCGTTGACGGGTTCGACGAACTGATCGGCGGCGGTGTGCCTGCTGCGTCGGTGACGCTCGCCATGGGACCGTCGGGCACCGGCAAGACGACGCTTGGCCTGTCGTTCCTGAAGCTTGCGACGCCCGAAGACCCTGCCGTGATGATCAGTTTTGCTGAATCGCCGCAGCGACTGTTCCGCAAGGCGAATGCCATCGGCATCGATCTGGAATCGATGGTGGCTTCGAAGGCGGTCACCCTGCTCTGGCGGCCGCTGACCGAAAGCCTGGTCGACAAGATCGCCTATGACCTGCTCGACGCGGTCGCCGCGGTGAACGCGTGCCGCGTCGTGATCGACGGCTACAGCGCCCTTGAACGCACCATGCTCGACAAGACGCGCGTCGTCGAATTCTTTTCGGCGCTTGGCAACGAACTGAAGGGCCGCGGCGCCACCGTCCTTGCGACGTGGGAAACGCGCAATCTGTTCGGCCTGAGCACCGAAAGCCCGACACCCGAAATTTCTGGCATCGTCGACAACCTGCTGCTCCTGCAGCAGCATCCGGCCGGCGCCGACCTGCGTCGCGTGGTGGGCATCCTCAAGATCCGTGACGGCTACTATCCCTCGTCGATGTACGAGGTGGCGGTCGGCCAGGGTGGGCTGCGCGCTTGCGGCAAGTTCGATGCGTCCAATCCCTCCCTGGACGAGCTGCGCGCGCCTGCTCCCCGGGTCGACTAGGGCGGAGCGGGCATCCTATGACCAAGATCGTGGTAGTCGATGACGAGAGCCTGCTCGTAGACGTCCTTGCTTTCGCCCTCGAGGACGAAGGGTACGAGGTCGCGCTCGCTTATCACGGCAAGATGGCGCTCGAGCTGATCCTGGAATCGCCTCCCGCGCTGGTCATTACCGACTTCATGATGCCGCTCATGACCGGCCTGGAGCTTGCCCAGGACCTCAAGGCCCGACCCGAATACCAGGATCTGCCCATCATCCTCGTCAGCGGCGCCCAGGGCGCCCTTGCACGACGGCATCCTGAGCTGTTTGCCCGGGTGTTCGACAAACCCTATTCCTTGCCGGATCTGCTGGCACAGGTCCAAGAGCTGGCCGGCCCGGCCTGAGCGCCTGGACGGCTGCGCGGGTCCTCCCGCTGCCGCGTAATCCCCTTTTTCGTTTGCCACCCCAGCGCGCCAGGCAGCTTAGTCATGGCGTGGATACGTGCGACCACATCGTGCGACCGCAGCTCGCCATCCGGTCGCCCGCCAACCGCCGCCGATATTAATCCCTTAAAAACATCACTTGCCCTGCGCGGATTACATCGCTGTTTTACCCAACTAGTCTTCTCAAAATAGCCACACGGGCGACGCTGGTGCAGGAGAAAACCCCCTGCACCCGTGAATGTTATCGATTGCAGATAGTTAAATTAACGTTCTGGGATAACACAAGGCTTAATTAACTTCATTGACTCGCCCTTGCTCAACCGTTTTACGTATCTAATTCACTCACAGTGCGCATATTGCGCGATAAACAAGTCGGGACGATCGTTCGATTTTCCCGAAAGCACCGATCCTGACTTGGGAAAACCCAGCTCAGAATGAACAATGCCAAAGGCACATCGTCTTGAAAATAAAAATCCTGCCTTTTGTGCTCATGGCCTTGAGTCCCAGTGCGTATGCCCAGCAACTCCCCAGCGCGGGCAGCCAGCTGCAGCAAATTCCCCCGGCTCCCATTCCGGAACGCGCCCCGCTCGCCCTCCCTCGCGAGCCCGCCACCCCGCAGGTCACGGCCACGCAGGACACGGCGAAAATCACGGTCAATGCCCTGACGATTACGGGTGCCCGTCTTTACCCCGAAAGCGAGCTTGTTGCGGTGGCAGGGTTTACGCCCGGTAGCCAGCTGACGCTGGGTGAATTGCGAGGCCTGGCCAGAAAAATTACCGAGCATTATCGCGATCGCGGTTATTTTGTCGCCCAGGCATATTTACCCGCCCAGGAAATCCGTAATGGCGTTGTCACCATTGCAGTAATGGAAGGTGAATACGGCAAGGTACAGGTGCGCAATCAGACCAATTTGTCGGATGGATTGATCGCCAGCCACCTTGAAGGAATCAACCCGGGCGACACCGTGGCCATTGCGCCGCTGGAAAACCGTTTGTTGCTGCTTTCCGATATACCGGGCGTCAATGTCAGTTCGACCCTGACACCCGGCGCGTCAGTCGGCGCGTCTGACCTGATCGTCGACGTGCTGCCTGGCCAACGTGTCACCGGCAGCATCGACGCAGACAACGGCGGCAACCGCTATACCGGCGAATACCGCCTTGGAGCCACCGTCAACCTGAACAACGCGGCCGGCCTGGGCGACGTCGCTTCGCTGCGGGTCCTGACGTCGGGTTCAGGCCTGAATTACATGCGCGGTTCCTACCAGATGCAGTTTGGCAAGGCGACGGCGGGCGTGGCCTACAGCTGGCTGGGCTATGAACTTGGCAAGGAATTCGCCAGCCTGGACGCGCATGGGAACGCACGCGTCGCAAGCATCTATGGCAGCTATCCGCTGATCCGCTCGCGCAACACCAATCTGTACGCCCTGCTTGGCTTTGACCATAAGACGTTTGAAGACCGGGTCGATGCGTTCAACAGCGTGACCGACAAAAAGGTGCAGGTGCTGATGGCCACCCTGCGCGGGGATCACCGCGACAGCCTGGGTGGCGGCGGCTTCAACAGCTACGGCATCACGGGCTATGCCGGCAACGTCGACATCGACACGGCGTCGGTGCGCAACTTCGACGCGCAGACCGCCCGGACCAACGGCCACTTCACCAAGCTGGGCTTCAACGCCATGCGGCTGCAGCGCGTGACGAACACTGTCTCGCTGTATGCCGGCATCCGTGGCCAGCTGGCGCAAGACAACCTCGACGTCTCCGAGAAGATGGAACTTGGCGGGATGAACGGCGTGCGCGCCTACCCGACGGGCGAGGCCTATGCCGACCAGGGCTATCTGGCGACGGTCGAAGCCCGGTGGCTCCTGCCGCGGGTGTCCGAACAGATGTTGGGCCAGATGCAGTTGATCGGCTTTATCGATACCGGCCGCGTGACCACCAACAAGAACCCTTGGACGACGGGCGACAACCATCGCACCTTGAGCGGCGCTGGCGTCGGGCTGAACTGGCTGGCCACCAACAATTTCGTGATCAGGACGTCATACGCCCGGAAGCTGGGCGGCGGAACGGCCACTTCAGCGCCTGATAAATCGGGCCGCTTCTGGGTGCAGGCCGTCAAATATTTTTGACCCCCTGCCCCCTGGCAGCCGTGCTGCCGTGCCCGCGTAGTGTCCCCGCATTCCTGAAAAAAACATTTGAAAGATCGCCATGAACCCAATTCACCGCTCCATGTGGGATGACCAGACCGGCACCGTTGCTGCCGCCTCGGAAAAAAGCCGCAGTGCTGGCAAGCGAGCGTTTCCTGGCACCCTGGGCATGAGCCCGGGCGCCGGCTTCCGTCTGAAGACCCTGACCCTGTGCGTGATGCTTGCCTGTAGCGCCCGCGTGTACGCCGACCCTACCGGCGGCGTCGTGTCGGCCGGTGCCGCCACGATTGGCGGCACGTCAGGCAACATGGTCATCAACCAGACGACCGCGAATGTGGCGATCAACTGGCAAAGCTTCAACATCCAGGCGGGCCAGTCGGTGCAGTTCGTGCAGCCCGGAAGCAGTTCCGTGGCGCTGAACCGTGTGATTGGCGCGGATCCGTCCGCCATCCTGGGCAGTCTGAGCGCCAACGGCAAGGTCTTCCTGGTCAACCCGAACGGCATTCTGTTCGGCCAGGGCGCGTCGGTGAACGTGGGCGGCCTGGTGGCGTCCACGTTGAACCTGACGGATGCCAACCTGATGGCGGGGCTGTATGAGTTCTCCGGAAACGACAGCGGCAGCGTCTCGAACCTGGGCGCCATCAACGTGGCCAGCGGCAGCTATGTGGCGCTGCTGGGCGCCAATGTGAGCAACCAGGGCACGATCAACGCCCGGCTGGGTACGGTTGCGCTGGCCGCTGGCACGGCCATGACGCTCGACGTCGCGGGCGACCGGCTGCTCAATGTGGTGATCAGCCAGGGCGCGGCCAACGCACTGGTCCAGAACGGCGGCCTGCTTCAGGCAGACGGCGGCCAGGTCTTGCTGACCACGCAGGTCGCGGGCAACCTGCTTACCAATGCCGTCAACAACACCGGCGTGATCCAGGCGCAGACGCTGCAGAACGACAATGGCGTCATCCGGCTGCTCGGCGGCATGCAAAACGGCACAGTCAGCATTGGCGGCACCGTTGACGCATCCGGCAAGGCCACCGGACAAACCGGTGGCAGCGTCACGGCCACCGGGCACCATGTCGGGATATTCGAAGGCAAGATCGACGCTTCCGGCGATGCGGGCGGCGGCACGGTGCTCGTCGGCGGTGGCTACCAGGGTCAGGATGCGTCCGTACCCAACGCGACCGCCACCTACCTGAGTGCCGACGCCCGCATTGCGGCCGACGCCCTCACACAAGGCAACGGCGGCAAAGTCGTGCTGTGGGCGAACAATTCGACGCGCGCCTACGGCAGCCTGTCAGCGCGCGGCGGGGCACAAGCCGGCAACGGTGGCCTGATCGAAACGTCCGGACACGCGCTGGATGTGGCCGGCCTGCGGGTCAGCGCATCGGCAGTCAACGGCACCAGCGGAATGTGGCTGCTCGATCCGGCCGACGTGACGATCACGAATTCAGCCACCACCGGCGGCAGCTTTGTCGGGAGCGTCTTCACTCCCGATCCGAATGCGAGCACGGCCAACGTCAACGTTGCCGACCTCGTGACCGCCCTGAGCGCGGGCACCAACGTCAGCATCGTCACGGCCAATGCCACGGGCACCGGCGCCGGCGATATCACCGTCAACACGCCGATCAGCTGGACCAAGACACCTGGCGCGCTGCCGGTATCGACATTGACCTTGAATGCCGTGCAGGACGTGATCGTGAACGAGGCGATTACGGCCAACTGGGGAAGCCTGGCGGCCAACGCCGGACGCGACGTCACGCTGTTCGCCCCGGTCACGATGACCAATGGCAGCTTCATTGCCACGTCCGGACGCGATGTGAACCTGATCAAGGATGCCGCGCATCCCTTGACCGCCGTGACGACCACGGACGGATCCTTCCGCTCGAACGCCGGGCGCAATGTGAACGTCGACACGGCAGCCGTGACCACGACCCGGGGCAACCTGATCCTGGTCGCCGGCCTGGACGCCAACACGGAAGGTACCGTCGTATTCGCACCCGGCACCCCGGTTGCGGCCGTGACCGGACCGAATGCGGCAGTGTTGATCTATAACCCGCTAGGCACGCCACCGATCGATTATTCGGGCAACTTCACGCTGACCAACGCCTCCTTGACGACAGGCGTGTATCTGCCCACACCTGTGGGGGCGACGGGGGCTACCGGCGCGACTGGCGCAACGGGGACGACCGGGGCTACTGGCACCACCGGGGCGACGGGTACGACGGGCGATATCGGCGCCACAGGGGCGACGGGTACGACCGGAGCAACGGGTACGACCGGAGCAACCGGAACGACGGGCGATATCGGCGCAACGGGAGCAACGGGAACGACTGGGGCGACCGGGGCGACCGGGGCAACCGGGACGACTGGCGATATCGGCGCCACGGGTGGAACCGGAACGACTGGCGCAACTGGCACCACCGGTGCAACCGGAACGACAGGCGCAACCGGCACCACCGGTGCGACCGGAACGACTGGCACTACCGGGGCAACCGGGACGACTGGCGATATCGGCGCCACGGGTGGAACCGGAACGACCGGTGCAACTGGCACCACCGGTGCAACCGGAACGACTGGCGCAACGGGCACTACCGGTGCAACCGGAACGACTGGCACTACCGGAGCGACCGGGACGACTGGCGATATCGGCGCCACGGGTGCAACCGGCACCACCGGTGCGACCGGAACGACTGGCGCGACGGGTACTACCGGTGCAACCGGAACGACCGGTGCAACGGGCACCACCGGTGCAACCGGAACGACTGGCGCACCGGGCACCACCGGTGCAACCGGAACGACTGGCGCACCGGGCACCACCGGTGCAACCGGAACGACTGGCGCAACAGGCACCACCGGTGCAACCGGAACGACTGGCGCAACTGGCACCACCGGTGCAACCGGGACGACTGGCGATATCGGCGCCACGGGTGGAACCGGTACGACCGGTGCAACTGGTACAACCGGTGCAACCGGAACGACGGGCGCAACTGGCACGACTGGAGCAACGGGTACGACCGGCGATATCGGCGCCACGGGTGGAACCGGCACTACCGGCGCGACAGGTACGACTGGCGCAACTGGCACCACCGGAACAACCGGCGCAACTGGCACGACTGGAGCGACAGGTACGACTGGCGCTACCGGCACCACCGGCGCAACCGGAACGACTGGCGCAACCGGCACCACCGGCGCGACGGGTACCACCGGCTCCGCCCCGTCGCCCCAGTCATCCAGCTTCCCCTTTCCGGTCTTTCCCCAAAGGCCGCCTCTGAACGTATTGCCGCTGGCGCCGCAAGAGCCCGGGTTCCCGACGGTCGTCATCGCACCGCCGCCGGCTGAACTGCTGACCGTGGTACCGCCAGCGCCCCCGGCCGCTCCTCCGCCAGCGCCGCCCGCCGTGCGACCGCCACTCCCCGCGGCGCAGCCGGCCCTGCCTTATGTCGCGCCCAGGCGTGCGCCCAAACCGGAACGCAACTGATATCCGCACACGTCACGACCACCGTCCTCTGAGCAGCCGCCATGAACACCCCCGTTCGATGTCAACGATGATGGGCAAGGGCGAGCTTGTCCTTTGTCTGCTGCTCAGTTGTCTTGCGGGTCAGTCCGCCGTTGGGGCAGAACCGGCTGCGCAGCAGCCGGACCTGGCGATCGGCAGCGCCAAAGAACCGAAGCGGGCCCAGTTCGGGCAGGAGCTTCCTTCCCAGGTGGCGCGGCACGTGGCCGACTGGGCAGTCGACTCCGGCGATCACGGCGGTATGCCTTTCGTGATCGTCGACAAAGTCGACGCAAAGGTTTTTGTTTTTGACGCAAAGGGGCAGTTGCGCGGGGCAGCCTCTGCCCTGCTGGGACTGGCCATCGGTGACGATGCCGTTCCAGGGATCGGCCAGCGGCCCCTGTCGAGTATCCGGCCCGAAGAACGCACCACGTCGGCCGGGCGCTTCGTCGCGTCGCTGGACCGCAACCTTCAGGGCAAGGAGATCCTGTGGGTGGACTACGACACGGCGATATCCATGCATCCTGTCGTTGCGGGCAGCGTCAAGGAACGCAGGGCCGACCGCCTCTCGACCCCGAGTCCGAAAGACAACCGCATCTCGTATGGTTGCATCAACGTACCGTTCAGCTTTTTCCTGAGCGTAGTCAGTCCGGCATTTACCGGGACCGACGGCATCGTCTATGTGCTGCCCGAAACGCGTTCGGCGCGCCAGGTTTTCGGCACCTATGACGTCGAGGAACACGCACGTGCGCGCAACGCCCCAGGCTAATTATTGAAAGACCGTCCCGATGAACGAACGAATAAAGTATGCGTCTTGCCCCTTATGCGAACGCCCGAACATCTTTCCGCACAAGACCGGAAATTGCTCGGCGCATGCGCTATACAACCCCGTGTTGAGTCCGACCATCAACTGGTGCAAGTGCCTGGACTGCGGACATATCTTTACCGAGGGCTATTACACCGACGAAGCGTGCGGCATCCTGTTCGGCAAGACGCATGACAACCAGCGGGCGGGCGTCGGGATCGAGCACAATCGGCTGATATCGTCCAGGATGATCGAGAAAGTCCTGCCGTATGCGGCCGAAGGCCGCTGGCTCGACGTGGGTTTTGGCAACTGCTCCTTGCTGTTCACCGCGCAAGAATACGGATTCCGACCTGTCGGGACGGATCTCCGCGTCGACAACGTCAGGATTGCGCAGGGCTTCGGAATCGAGGCCTACAGCCAGGACATCACCGACCTGGCACTGCACGACAAATGCGCGGTGGTGAGCATGGCAGACGTTCTGGAACATATTCCCTTTCCCAAGCCGTCACTGACCGCTGCCCATGCCTTGCTGGAGCCCGGCGGCATCCTGTTCATTTCCATGCCGAACCTGGAAAACATCTTCTGGGATGACCTGGACAAGCATGACGTCAATCCGTACTGGGGCGAGATCGAGCACTATCACAACTTCAGCCGGACACGGCTGTACGCCTTGCTGAAAGAGTGCGGCTTTACGCCCCTGCGATACGGCATCAGCGAGCGGTATCGGGTCTGCATGGAAGTCATTGCGCAGAAAACCTAGCAGACACGAGATACCGTCCATGAAGAACCCCACGCTGTGTCTGTGCATGATTGTCAAGAACGAAGCCCACATCATTCTTGAAACGCTGAACAGCATCAAACAGCACCTGGACTACTGGGTCATCTGCGATACCGGTTCCACCGACAACACGGTAGAACTGATCCGCGACTTTTTCAGATCCGAGAATATTCCAGGTGAGATCCACTCTGAACAGTGGGTGGACTTCGGCCACAACCGAAGCCGCGCCTTTGCCCTGGCCAGGCACAAGGCGGACTACCTGCTGGTCATCGATGCGGACGATGTCCTGGTCGGCGACCTGAACCTCGACACGCTCACGGCAGATTCCTATTCGCTTCGTTATGGCACCGACTTCACGTATTGGCGCAGCCAGATCTTCAAGGCGAGCGAAACGTGGATCTACAAGGGCGTGCTCCACGAATACGCGGTATGCCTTTCACAGGCCGCGCCAAGCAGCGGTTTCATCGAAGGGGATTACCACATCCTGTCCCGCAGGATGGGCGCCCGAAGTCTGATCGATCCGGCGGCCAAATACGCCAATGACGCCAGCGTGCTGGAACGGGCGCTGGAGCACGAGACCGATCCCGGCCTTGCCACGCGATACCTTTTCTACATCGCGCAAAGCCATCGCGACTGCGGCAATCACGAACTGGCCATCGCCTGGTATGAAAAACGAATCGATGCCGGAGGCTGGGTCGAAGAGGTGTGGAGCTCGAAATACGAAACGGGCCTGCTCTTTGAAAAGCTAGGCGATTTTCGCAGCGCAAAGCAGTCCTATCTGGATGCGTTCGAATACCGGCCCACCCGTGCCGAATCGCTCTACAGCCTGGGCAAGATGTGCAACGTCAGATCGGAATTTTTCCAGGCGTATCTGTTCCTGGAAAACGCCGCCAACATTCCCACCACCAAAGATCTGCTGTTCGTGCTGAAAGAGGCCTACGACTATCAGATCGCATTCGAGCTTTCGATCAGCGCCTATTGGGTCGGCAATTACCCGCTGTGCATCAAGCTGTGCGAGCGGCTCATCGCCATGAAAGACCGGCTGCCCACCGAGGTCTATCGGCAGACGCTCAAGAACATGGCGTTCGGCGTTGAGAAGCTCCTGGCAGCGGTGTAAGGCGCCCATGGCGCCTTGCGGACGACCGCCGGGTCAGGCTGCGGTGCTCACGGCATAGCGGTCGATCAAGCCTATCGTGTCGAAGGCAGGCTTGGGCGGGCTGACCAGATAGCCCTGAATGTCCCAACAGCCTTCGGCCTGCAGCACCTTGAGCTGTTCAGCGGTCTCCACGCCCTCGGCCAGTACCGACATCCCGAGCGACTTGCCCAGGCTGATCACTGCCCGCACGATGGACACCGAGTCCTGTTCGGACAATCGTTGAATGAACGACTGATCGATCTTGATCTTGTCGAACGGAAATTTCTGCAGGTAGCTCAGCGACGAATAACCCGTGCCAAAGTCGTCCATCGAAATGCTGACCCCGAGCTTCCGAAGTTCATGCAGGGTGGCCAGGACGGACACATTGTCCTGCAGCAACAGCGATTCGGTGATCTCCAGTTCAAGGCGCTCGGGCGCCAGCCCCGACAATCTGAGCGCGCTTGCCACATCCCCCACCAGATCGTGATTGCGGAACTGAATCGAAGACAGATTGACGGCGATCTTGACCGTCTCTGGCCAACCCGCCGCTTCGCGGCACGCCTGGTGCAGCACCCAACGGCCGATATTTTTGATGAGTCCCAGTTCTTCGGCCAGCGGAATGAACTCCAGCGGCGAGACGATTCCACGTTGCGGATGATTCCATCGCAGCAATGCCTCGAAGCCGGAAATCTCATGCTGCGCCGTGTTCACCAGCGGCTGGTAGAACAGCTCGAGCTGGCCCCGTTCCAATGCCACCCTCAAGGCAACTTCAAGACTGCGCCGAGCCTGATGCAGGGCGTCCATCTCGGCCTCGAAAAACCGATAGGTGCCCCGACCTTCGGACTTGGCCCGATACAGCGCAAGGTCGGCACTCTTCAGAAAGATGTCCGCGGCAATGGCGCCGTGAGGGTTGGCGACATCGTCCAGGGTGGCAATCCCCACGCTTGCACCGATCTGTATCAGCTGCGAATCGATGTCGAACGGTTCATTCAACGCCTCGACGATGCGATTGGCCAAGGCGCGGGTGTCGGCCAGTTGCAGCACTTCTTTCTGGATCACGGCAAACTCGTCCCCGCCCAATCGCGCGACCAGGTCGGTATCCTGCGTACAGCTGCGCAAACGCTCGGCAACGACTTGCAGCAAGGCATCGCCCATCGGATGTCCCAGCGAATCGTTGACGTTCTTGAAACCATCCAGATCCAGGCTCAGAACAGCCAGCCCTTTTTCCTGCGGTTGCTGGCGAAGCGTCTGTTCCATGTGCTCGCGGAACAGAACCCGGTTGGGCAGGCCGGTCAGGGCATCGTGGCGAGCCATGTGGGCAAGCTTGACTTCGATCTTGCGCCGTTCGGTGATGTCTTCATACGTGGCCACCCAACCGCCCGTCGCGATGTCCTGGCGCGATACGGCGATGACGCGTCCGTCCGACAGATCATGCGACAGCGCGGTCCCCGGGCTGCCACTGAGCAGTGGCTTCAATTCCGGATCCGTCGTGATCTCATGGGCCAGCAGGCCCAGTTCGGGCACGCCAAACATCTCGGCAAACCGTCGATTGAAAACAATCAGACGGTGGGACGCATCGAACAAGCAGAGGCCCTGCGTCATGTTGTTCAACGCTGCCTGGAAACGATCGTTCTGAACCGCCAGCTCGCCTGCGTGCGCCGTCACCTGTCTTGCCATCAAACCATTGATTCGCGTCAGGTTCGCGGCAATGCTCGACTGCATGGTGGCAAGGGACGACAGCAACTTGCCGGCTTCACCGCGGCTTCGGGTGTCGATATGGTTGTCGAGCTGGCCGCTCGCGATCGACGTTGCGATGCGCACTGCATTGCGGATGGCCGGAACGATAGACCGACTGAGCAGGTAGGTAATGGCCAGAGCAACCAGGACGGATGCGCCGATCGCTATCCATGTCTGGCGTGCGGACTCCGCGATAAGCTTTCCGACGCTTCTTCGGTACCGGAATCCGTCCCCCGCATAGATCTCTACAAGCGTGTCGAATTCAGTTTGCAGTTCGTCCAGATCCGCAAGCGACAGGTTCGCTCCCTGCGCCGGGCTCGACAGCCGTTCGACACGTTGACGAAGCCTGAGCGCAGCGTCTTTGGCTGCCGGCGACATGGCCCTATCTCCTGCCACCTTCAAGTCGGCAAGGACTTCGTCGATCGCCGGCGTGAACGACGATGCGTTTCCATTGAGCGCCAGCACCTGGCGCCCGGTTGACGCTTCCAGCGCTTGTTGCATGAACGACGTCTTGACCGCAATCAGGCCATTTTGCGAGGCACGCAAGTAGCTGACGGCCATGAACGTTTCGTCGTAGATCTGCGTTGCGATCGATCCCAGCTCCTGCTGCGATCGCTGCATGAAACTGCCGAGCAGCAGCGTGATCAGCGTGAGGCTCAGGCACCCCACAAGAATTTTCAGACGGATCGACACGATGGATCTTCCCGATGCCCGCAGGCGCTAACGGCCGTTCAACGCTTCGTGGCAGCAGGCTTGCCGACGCTGACGTGAAGAATCATTCTTGGGTGGATGCCGCAGCGAACGTCGTACTCGCCCGGATACGGAAACTTGACGTCGACGACCTCGCCTGGCGCCTGTTCATCGGAATCGAAAGTAAATCCCGGCGACGACGCATAAATCTGATGCAGGAATTCGTCTTCGTTGGTGAACCTGACGGTATCGCCCGCAGCAATTGCGACCCTGGCTTTGGCAAACTCGCGGTTTTTCTGTACGACCGTGACCTGTTGCGCCGCGCCCACCGAACCGATCGAGACCACAGCAGCCATCAGCAACACGACGCGTTTGCCCGACACGTGCGTCCGCAGTTCAACACCTGGCTTTTGACGTGCCATCATTTGTCCCCACCTTCGGCACCAGGCGCGTGGCGACGCGCATACGACACGCGATAGGCCCGGTTTCGGGCGACCAGCATGGGATCGGCGGAGGGCGAAATGCCACCGACCAGACTCAGCGGGGTAAATAGCATGGAGCGTTGTCTGGCGGCCCCGTCTGGCGCGATGCGGTTCAATGTGAACGTCCCGGCGTGCACCATTACACGGTCGTCGGGCCAGATCACCGTGCCGTCTGTCGTCGAATCGCCCGGCCGCGCAATCTGCACCATCAGCCTGAACCGCGCAGGCTCAAGTTTGAGCCGGTGTTGAAATTCCTGCGCAAGGTAGTCAGGGGGATTCCCTGCCGCCTGGGCTGCGGTGTAGTAAGCGGTGCCCGCCACGGGCTCGATTCGGTAGCGCCCGTAATGACTGACGCCCGCCTCGCTCGTAAAGCGGAAAGCGTTCACGCCAAAATACGATTCACGCGCATAGCTGTGGGGCGCCAGATTCGGCGCTGCCGCGAAAGCCTGCGCCGCCGGGTGCGTGTGCAGGAAACGTTGGATCTCTGCCGGATCGGGCGAGCCCAGCGCACGCAGAAATTTCACAAAATCTTCCGGTGTCGCAACGGGGAACCCATTGTAGGAATGCGCCACGATGTCGGTATCACCGCCATCGGGCAACAGGAATTTGATCGACATGCCCCGAGGGTTGCTCATGGCGTCGTTATCCGCGACCGATGGCAGCCCGGCAAAATTCGAGAACCGCACGACCACCGGAATCGCGGAACCCTTGAAGTGAATGGCGCGGCTCAGCAAAGCGGCCGCTTCCGTCGGCACGAAGGTGCCCTCGACAAGAAGCCCTTTCGCGTGAACCGCACGCGCGCCTTGATGGGGACCCCGAAACAAGTTGTCGAAGGCGTCCACCGTCTGCGCCGCGACCACTGAAGCACTGGCCTGCGGGCCTGCCCGAGCGGCTTCATGGGCGGCTTCATGGGCGGACGATCCGGCAGCGGTCGACAGCGCAAGCAGGAATGCGGCACCGCGTACGCGGCGGGATAAAAGGTCGCTCATTTTTTTGATTTGCACAGAAGCCAGTTCCCAGCCGCCTATGAACTGTCGGGCCCGGCGATGGATGGATTTGTTCACCTCGACCCGTTCCGACCGGAGACGGCATCGCGTTTCAGTGGGCGTCAGGCCTGCCTTCTGAAAGTCTCATTCCCGTCTACGGCCAAACCGGAACGAAGCTGAGGCCAAGTCGGTAACTCTTTGTGTTGCCGCGTCAACACTCCAGCGCCACCGCGAAAAGCGCCCTGCCGTTTGACAATGAAGGGTTCCGACACGTCGCCGTGCCTGGCGACTCCGGCGCAGAGGACGTTGGCCCGGCACGACAACATGGCGCGCCACCGGTTGTGACTTCGGCAGGTTCGGGTACCGTGGTGAACCTTGTCAAAGGCTCGCCCTGCATTGAACGCATCAGCCCCCGCCGCGAATGGCTATCTGCTCAACCTCAGCAGAAAGCGCCCGGCCACCCGTCTTGTCTTTCTGATCACGGCGCTGGCATGCCTGCTTGTCATCGGATCGGCGGCCTCGTTCATCCTGTCCGCTCGCGCCGCGCAGCTTAAAGACGCCCAGGTAGCCACTACCAATATCGCGCGGATGATCGCAGTGCAGGTCGAGCTGACCCTCAAGACCGCCAGCTTTGCCCTGACCGATCTTTCTGAAAGAGTGGAAATCGGTGGCACCGGTGCTGCGGCCCTGAAGCGCCTGGAAACGCATCTGGTGAATGTGGCGACCACGAGCCCGGAACTGCATGGGCTGTTTGTGTACGGATCGGATGGGTCCTGGCTCGCCACTTCCCTGAGCCGTCCGGTCAAGGGGAACAACTCAGACCGGGACTATTTTCGCTACCACCAGAACAACGCTGATCGCGGGGTGCATGTCGGGTCACCTGTGAAAAGCAGGTCGACGAATGTCTGGGTCATTCCGGTATCGCGCCGTATCAACCGACCCGATGGCAGCTTCGGTGGCGTCGCGTTGGTGACGCTTCGAGTCAACTTCTTTGAACGTATCTATGACGAGCTCAACGTCGGCGAAACCGGCACCGTGTTGGTCGCTCTGAGCGACGGCACCTTGCTGTACCGCCGACCCTTCGACGAACAGCTCATTGGCACCAACATTTCGCAAGGGCCTGTCATGCAGGCGTTGGCGATGCGATCAAGCGGCTCGTCGGTCTTGATTGCAAACATCGACAGGATCGAACGCCTGTACAGCTACCGCCGGGTGGACCGCTTCCCGGTCATCGTGGCCGTCGGCCAAACCAAGGACGAATTGCTGAGCCAATGGCAGGGGTCGAGCATCCTTATCGCTGCTGCCGTCGTGCTGATCTGCGGCATGTTCGCGCTTCTTGCAGTCAAGCTCATGGAACAGTTTGCAGTCAGGGACCGGCTCGATCAAAAGCTGCGCGCGCACTCCGACGATCTGGAGAAGAACAATATCGGGCTGCAGGTCCTGGCCCATACGGACAAACTGACGGGCTTGCCGAATCGGCTCATGTTCGATGAGGCGCTGGAACGAGAGTTCAAGCGCGCGGAACGCAACAAGGATTGCCTGTCGCTGATCCTGCTGGACGTCGACTTTTTCAAGCAGTTCAACGACCGCTACGGCCACGTGGCGGGTGACGTCGTCCTTGGCAGCGTCGGCAGCGTATTGTCCGAACAGGCAAGCCGATCGGCCGACGTGGCCGCACGCTACGGCGGCGAAGAATTTGCGGTGATCCTTCCGGGTACCGACAATGCAGGCGCCGTTGGTGTTGCCGAACGCATACGCAAGGCGATCCTGGCGCTGCAGATTGCGCACGAGGCCTCGGCCCTGGGCCAGGTAAGCGCCAGTTTCGGCGTCGTGACCATGACGCCCGCTTCCCAGCCAGGCTTGCTGATGACGGAGCTGGTCGTTTGCGCGGATCGCCGGTTGTACGAGGCAAAGCGCAGGGGACGAAACATGGTCTGCAATGAATGAAGTGTTTGCCCGGTCCCGTGCTCGTGCCAGGCGTTGCATGAAGCGTCGACGCCGCCATGGCACGCGCATCATGCAACGCCTGGCGCGGGCACTTTCCGAGGCGCTGCCCTCCAGGCTTTCGCCATCGTGCCGATAACCAGTAAAGAACTTGGATCGCGTCGGCTGCGCCCCAAGCCCAGCTACCCATCCTCCCTGCTCCCCACCATGAATCCCTTGCACTCCGTTGCTTTGCCTTCGGTCCTGGCGGCCCTGTTCCTGGCCCTCACTTGCATGCCTGCCTCGGCGCAGGAAGTGAGAATCGGCGGCACCGGGGCCGCACTGGGAACCATGAAGATCCTGGCCGATGCTTACTCGCGCCAGCGCCCCGATTTCAGGTTCGCTGTTCTACCGAGCCTGGGCACAAGCGGCGGAATCAAGGCGCTGCGCGCGGGCGCCATCCAGGTGGGCGTCAGCGCCAGACCTCTGCTCGACAGCGAAGCCCAGGGCGGCTTTGTGGCTACGGAATATGGCCGTACGCCCTTCATCTTTGCCACTCCGATCGCCTCGCAGGCTGTCGGCATCACCACTCAGGCGCTGGCCGACCTGTACGCCGGCAGAGCCGACAAATGGCCCGACGGCACCCTGGTACGACTGGTGATGCGTCCTGTCGGCGACTCGGACACTGAAGTCATCAAGGCCATGTCCCCTGAAATGCGCGCAGCCAAAAACGCTGCCGAAAAGCGCCCAGGCATGCTCTTTACCGTCACCGACCAGGAAACCGCGGACAGCATTGAGAGGGTGCCCGGTTCTCTCGGTCCCTCCACGCTTGCGCTGATGCTGTCCGAGAAGCGCGCCATGCGGGCGCTGTCTGTAGACGGCGTGATGCCCGACGTGAAGTCCCTCGCCGATGGCCGTTACCCCCTGAGCAAGACCATGTACCTGGTAACGCCCGCAGCGCTCGCGCCGTCAGTACAGGGCTTCGTAGACTTCATTCGTTCGCCCGGTGGCCGCGCGCTGCTTGCGCAGAACGGTCATTGGGTCCGATGAAACTCGCTCCACGGACATCGCCGGCGGCGACGCAAACCATGCAACGCGTCGGCTGCACGATGCTGTGGATCGTCCTGATCTCGTTGGCCTGCGGCCTGCCAGCGGGATTTTTGGCGCTGGGCCTGAGCAGCGCCGGTGCGGCCACGCTGGTAAGGGCACAGGTACGCGCGGAGATCGTGAGCCAAGCCATCGGGCGCAATCCGACGATGTGGCGCTTCGAAGAGCTGCGCCTGACTGAGCTTTTGGTGCGCCTGCCCGTGGAGATGCCCGACGAAAACTCTGCCGTTCTCGATCTGAACGGAAACGTACTTGCAGAGTCGACCCATGACCCGCGGCCGCCGGTACTGGTGCGCAAGGTGGTTCTTTTCGACGCCGGCACGGCTGTGGGGTTGGTGCGTGTGCGGCAAAGTTGGCGCGACCTGGCGATGCACACCGCCTGGGTGTTCCTGGCAGGGCTGGTGATGGCAATGACCGTTTTGTTCGCCTGGCGTCGGTGGGAGGAAAACCTAAGGAGCAGCGCGACGGCATTGTTCGATCAGCAGGAGCGCGCTCGGGTGACGTTGCGATCGATTGGTGACGCCGTCATCACCACCGACGCGGATCAGCGCATCGACTACATGAACCCGACCGCCGAGCATCTGACGCAGTGGACGCTGGCAGAAGCACAAGGGAGACTTCTCGGGGAGGTCTGCGTCCTCATCGACGAGAGCACCATGGAGGCCCTGATCCCGCCGGTAGAGAAGGCGATGCGCGAAGGCCGGGTCATCGACTTCGAAGGCAAGGACGTGGCACTCGTTCGCCGAGATGGTACATCGCTCGCGATCGAGGATTCAGCCGCACCAATGCATAGCGAGGGTGGCCAGATCATCGGCGGTGCAATGGTCTTTCGCGACGTGAGCAGCACTCGCCGCATGGCGCAGCGCATCACCTGGGCGGCCACGCACGACGCGCTTACCGACCTCATCAATCGCCGTGAATTCGAGAAGCGCGTCGAAACCGCGCTACTCAGCGCACAGAATTTTTCGCGTCACCATGTACTGTGCTATCTCGACCTGGATCAGTTCAAGATCGTCAATGACACCTGCGGCCACGCTGCCGGCGATGCGCTGCTCAAGCAGATGGCCGGCGTGTTGCAGAGCCACCTGTCCGATTCCGACACGTTGGCCCGCCTGGGAGGTGACGAGTTTGGTGTGTTGCTCGAAAACTGTTCGTTGGACCAGGCGCGCTTGACTGCAACCAACCTGCTCACAGCGGTCCGAGAGCATCGCTTCCTGTGGGAGGGCCGCACCTTCACGGTGGGTGTCAGCATCGGGGTCGTGCCCATCGCCGCAGACACAGGCAACCGCGCAGAAATCTTTGCGGCAGCGGATAGCGCCTGTTATGTCGCCAAGGAGAATGGGCGCAACCGCGTCAGCGTCTATCACCGCAGCGATGCCGATATGGCGCAGCGTCGTACCGACATGCATTGGGCCGCGCGTCTGACCAGCGCGCTTCACGAAGATCGCCTGGTGCTCTACTACCAGCCATACTTAGCCCTGGGACAGAACAGTTCTCACGACCGGCACATCGAGGTGCTGCTGCGCCTGATCGACGAGGACGGCGAGCTTGTGGCGCCCGGCAGCTTCCTGCCCGCGGCAGAGCGCTACGACATCATGCCGGCTATCGACCGTTGGGTGATCCGCTCGGTCTTTTCCCGCTACAAGGGTCTGCTGGCCGAGATGGGCGCGCCGCTGACTTGCGCTATCAACCTTTCGGGAACTACGCTCAATTCCGAGGGAATCTTCGAATTCATCCAGCAACAGGCACAAGAGTTCGAACTAGCGCCAGGAGCGGTTTGTTTTGAGATTACTGAAACCGCGGCCATCAACAACATGCGCCACGCCACCGAATTCATGCGCAAAGTGAAGTCACTGGGATTCAGGTTTGCGCTCGACGACTTCGGCGTCGGTACCAGTTCGCTGGCGTACCTGAAGACATTGCCAATGGACTACCTGAAGATCGACGGCAGCTTCATCCGCAACATCGCGAACGACGCCATCGACCGCGCCATGGTGGACACCATTAACCGTGTGGGTCACATCATGGGACTGCTAACCGTGGGAGAGTACGCCGAGAGCCAATCCGTGATTGACGAGTTGCGCTCGCTGGGAGTGGACTTTGCTCAGGGCTACGCGGTGGCACGGCCGCAACCGCTGCCAGTGCAACCGCTGCCAGCGCCACCGCCGACATAGACCAGCGCCATGAAGGACTTCGACACATGGTGCTCGGAGCCAGGGGTTACGGCGTCAAAGGAATGCGCATTTATCTGATGCCCAAGCGAAACTGACTAAGCGCGTGCGTTGTGCTGTCGAACGTTGGCTTTCTTTCCTGCAGACTAAGTACGGTGCCGTACGGACAGGAATCTGATAGCGCGCAATAGTTGTCAGCAAGCTGCGCGTCGACTTTGACCGTGACGTCTTCACCGCCGCCCTCCTCATGGATTATCCGAGCAGGATCGATGAGCTCGAGCGTCAGGTGCGCTCGCTGCAAGCGACGCGCAGCGTCACGCCAGGCAGTACCTGCAGGGCGAAGACTACGCAGCTCCGTCCTATCCACCCGTTATGACAGGACCCATCTGACCATGCCAACCGTATCGACGCTCCAGGCCGAACGTCTCGCCGCAAAGATTCTTGAGGCAACGGGCACGCCCGCGGACATCGCAGCCAACGTTGCGCACCACCTTGCCCTTGCCGACCGCTCGGGGCACGCAAGCCACGGCTTGTCCATCCTCCCGTCCTACCTTTCGGCCGCTGCTGCGGGTCAACTCGTTGCCCATGCACGCCCGCAACTGATGTCGGATGAAGGGATGCTGCTCGCCTTCGACGGACATCAAGGATATGGCCAGCATGGCGTGAAAGTCGCAACGGAACATGCCATCACCCGCGCACGCGAAAAAGGGTTGTGCATACTGACCGTCAGGAACAGCTACCACCTGGGGCGCGCGGGACATTACGGCGAAATGGCGGCACATGCCGGGCTGGGCTATCTGGCATTCATCAATGTGGTCGGCAGGCCGGCCCTCGTGGCGCCATTCGGTGGCGCTACCGCACGCTTGAGCACCAACCCACTCTGCTTTGCCATGCCTATCGCACCAGACCGTGCGCCGTTTCTGCTCGACTACGCGACAAGTGCCATTGCGGCAAACAAGGTCCGCCTCATGGCTGCAGCCGATCTTCCCGTGCCCGAGGGCATGCTCATCGACAGCGCTGGCAATCCGACCCAGGATGCAAATGACCTGACCGGAACTCCGCCCGGCGCGCTGTTGCCGTTTGGCGAGCACAAGGGATACGCCTTGGGATTCATGGCAGAGCTGCTCGCAGGCGTCATGAGCGGCGGCGGAACGCTCGCGTCGGAAGAGTCGCGTACGGGCGGCCTTCGAAACAACGTCTTCGCCATTCTGTTCGATCCGGGCAAATTCGGACAAACGTCCTGGCAGCGCGCCGAAGGGTCAGCGTTTGCCGACTATGTGACGGGTTGCCCGCCTGCCGAAGCGGGGATGCGAGTCATGGTGCCGGGTGAACCGGAAGCGGATCACCAGAGCGCGAGCGCAGAGCACTTCGAGATGACCCGCTCAGCATGGGACCTCTTTGCCAATTGCGCACGCGCCCACCACCTATCACCGGAAGCGTGCCTCTGGCCTCGTTGACACCGCAGCAGGCGATCTTCAGTCCATCGCTGGAACCAGCAGACGCTCTGCATGCCGTGCAATTTGCTCATCTTCGCGAGAGGGCACGACATGCACGGCGCAAGTCGAAGCGTCCGCACTGATCCGCCCCTGCCCGCTCACGTTGCGGTCGTCATCCAGTCTGACACCAAACCACGCCAGCGCATCGCAGATCATGGCGCGGACCGGTGCGTCGTTCTCGCCGATGCCACCGCTGAAGGCAATCAGGTCAACCCCACCCGACGCAGTGGCCATGGCGGATAGCTGCTTGGCCGCAGAAAGGCAGAACATGAGAATGGCCAGTCGTGCATCGGTGTCGGTGCCTGCGGCAGCATGCAGATGACGCATATCGCCCGATAACCCGGAGATACCTGCAAGCCCTGAGTGCTGCTCAAGCATCGTCTGCAATCGAGTACCGTTGGCGCCACACTCATCCAGCAGGTGCATGACTAGGCCAGGATCGAGATCGCCGCTGCGCGTGCTCATGATCATGCCGCCATCCGGTGTGAGTCCCATGCTCGTGTCGACTGACTTCCCGGCCTTGACCGCCGTGACGCTGCAGCCATGGCCCAGATGGGCGATCAGCACCTTGTCTGGTAAGCCGCCGGGCAGCTCCCGCATCAACTGGTGCACGATCGACTCACAAGACAGACCATGGAAACCATAGCGGTGAATGCCGTCGCCTCGCCAGGCCTTGGGAATTGGCAGCGTACGTGCCACGTCGGGCAACGTGGCGTGAAACGCAGTGTCGAAGCAGGCAACCTGCGGCAAGGTTGGAAACGCCTTGCGCGTATGCATGATCACTGCCAGCGTGGCTGGCGTGTGCCTGCGGGCGAAGGGCATTGCAGCTTCAATGTCGCGCAGCACGCTGTCGTCGATGACGACATGGCGGCGTAACAACGGCCCGCCGTGCACCACTCTGTGCCCTATAGCCTGCGGCGCAGGCACGCCCGCTGTCGCCAACCGTTCTGCCAGATCTTCAATCGTATCCAACTGCCCGGTGAGACAGACGTCCGCCTTGTCGTTCGTCACGCCATACACGCCGAACTTCAACGAGGACGATCCACTATTGAGCGCAAGGACGATCATGCAACGCCCTCCCAGCGCCAATCGCGCACGTCAGGAAGGTCATCCCCGTGCTCCGCAATATGGCGTTTGTGGCGTTCGATGCGCGCCCAGTATCGCGATGTTGCGCGAGGCACTTCACCCGCCAATCGAGGCACACGCATCACGGCGTCCAGCGCCAACTGGTAGCGATCCAGATTGTTCAGCACCACCATGTCGAAGGGCGTTGTTGTCGTCCCCTCCTCTTTGAAACCGCGAACGTGGATATTGTCGTGGTTGTGGCGTCGATACGTCAGGCGGTGCACCAGCGACGGATAGCCGTGGAAGGCAAAGATGACTGGGCGATCAGCGGTGAACAGCGCATCGAAATCCCGGTCGCTCAGGCCGTGCGGATGTTCCGATGGCGACTGCAGGGCGAGCAGATCCACGACATTGACGACGCGGATTTGAATGTCGGGAATATCCTCGCGAAGCAGCATGACGGCGGCAAGGCACTCGAGGGTCGGCACGTCACCGGCGCAGGCCATCACCACGTCCGGTTCGGCATCGTTTGCAGAAGCCTCATTGCCAGCCCAGGACCAGATTCCCGCCCCGGCAGCACAATGACGGACGGCCGCGTCCATATCAAGCCACTGCCATGAAGGCTGTTTGCCTGCCACGATGACATTGACGTAGTGGCGGCTGCGCAGGCAGTGATTCGCCACGGACAGCAGGCTGTTCGCATCCGGCGGCAGATAGATCCGCACGACGTCAGGCGACTTGTTGGCAACATGGTCCATGAAGCCGGGGTCCTGGTGAGACAGCCCGTTGTGATCCTGCCGCCAGACATGCGAAGACAGCACAATGTTGAGCGAGGCGATCGGCGCACGCCACGGAATCTTCCGACTGACCTTCAGCCACTTGGCGTGCTGATTGAACATCGAATCGATCAGATGGATGAACGCCTCGTAGGAAGAAAGCAGGCCGTGCCGCCCCGTGAGCAGATAGCCTTCAAGCCACCCTTCACACAGGTGTTCGCTCAGCACCTCCATGACCCGCCCGTCGGCGCTGAGGTTTGTGTCGTCAGGGACCGTTTCGGCCATCCATGCTTTGCCAGAGACGGCGTACACGGCATCCAGGCGATTTGATGCGGTCTCATCGGGGCCGAACATTCGAAAATTTGCTGCTGGCAAGTTCAATCGCATCACCTCACGCAGCATGTATCCCAGCACACGGGTGGCTTCTGCGGTGACGGTTCCAGGCGAGCCCACAACGACTGCGTGTTCGTCCAGACGAGGCATGACGAGAGGCACCAGCAACTGCCCCCCGTTCGCATGCGGATTGAGGCCCATGCGCCGCTGGCCTGTCGGGGCAAGCGTGGCAAACTCTTCACGGAATGTGCCTGTCTCATCGAACAGCTCCTCCGGCCGATAGCTGCGGAGCCACGATTCAAGTAATTGCAGGTGTTCCGGCTCGGTGAACCTGGCGATGGGAACCTGATGGGCGCGCCAAGTGCCTTCGACCGGCAGGCCGTCGACTTCTTTTGGTCCGGTCCACCCTTTCGGGGTGTCCAGGATAATCATTGGCCACCTGGGCAGCGCAGCGGGCTGCGGCGCATCGGGAACACGCGCAACCTGCTGGATGCGCGAAATTTCGGCCAGCGCCTTGTCCAATGCAGCCGCCATCGCTTGATGGACATGAGCAGGGTCATCTCCCTCGACAAGGATCGGTTCATAGCCGTGCCCATGCATCAGTTCGAACAATGCGGGCCGGCCAATACGCGACATGACCGTCGGATTGGCAATCTTGTACCCGTTCAGATGCAGGATGGGCAGCACGGCGCCGTCGCGCGCAGGATTCAGGAACTTGTTCGAGTCCCAGCTGGCAGCAAGAGGCCCGGTTTCGGCCTCCCCATCACCGACCACGCACGCAACAATGAGCCCTGGGTTGTCAAACGCCGCCCCGTACGCATGCGCCAGCGAATAGCCCAGCTCGCCACCCTCATGGATCGAGCCTGGCGTCTCCGGTGCCAGGTGGCTGGGGATTCCGCCGGGCCAGGAGAACTGCCTGAACAAGCGCCGCATACCACTGCGATCTCGCTCAATGGCCGGGTACCGTTCCGTGTAGGCCCCTTCGAGGTAGGTGTTCGCTACGATTCCCGGCCCGCCATGGCCCGGCCCGACCACCAGCAACATGTCCAGTTCATGTGCCTTGATTAACCTGTTCAAATGCACGTAAATCAAGTTCAACCCGGGTGTCGTACCCCAGTGCCCAAGCAGGCGCGGCTTGATGTGTTCAAGCACAAGCGGGACAGCGAGCAGCGGATTGTCCCGCAGATAGATCTGACCTACCGAGAGGTAATTCGCTGCGCGCCACCAGGCGTGCATGCGGTGCAATTGCTCGGGTGTCAAAGGGTTGGACATGGAAGGCTCCTGAAAGTCGGTACTGACAGGAGACCACGATGTACCGCTTCGGTCGGTGCGCTATCGCACTTAGGGACAGGGATTGGACGGCCGATGGGACCGCCCGGGCATCAGCCCGCAGCTGTCACAATCGATTTGCGCAATCGGGCCGTGGTTGCGATGTTTTCACGCTCCACCCGATGGTTGCGTAGGTCGCTGAAGCGTGACGAGGACCGACGCGTCTTCGATGGCCTTCAGGCCATGCATGACATTGCCGGCAAGGCACAGCAGATCGCCTTCATGCATGACGTGGACGGTATCCCCCGCAGTGAACTCGACGCTTCCTTCCAGACATTGAGCCGTCAACTCCCCCTCGACCTTGTGCATTGGCGCCTGCTTGCCCGCAGGCAGGACAACGCGAAACACCTTCAGCGTGTCGGTGTTGTAGAGCGTGCGCGTGACAGACGTCGCCAACTCATCGCGATAAGGACGAACGTTGATCAGTTCGCCAGAAGAAGCATGATGCAGAGCCACGGTGATTCCTTTGCGTCAGTAAAAAAAATGGACGCGCGGCGTTACGGCGCGGCCGTCGACAGGATGTCGCGACGGGGCCGGAGCCACAGGCTTGCCACGAACCATGCAAAGGTTAGCGCCCCGATGCTGAAAAGAATGTCTCCGGGCACCCGCATCCACACCAGCACCTTGATGATGGGTTGCTGCATGAAATCGGCCGATCGTGCATACCAATACCCGTGGTCGATGGCAGCCAGCAACTGCAAGGCACCGATGGGCAGGAGAGTCAGCGCGGCCATGAGTGCCAGGCCGATGTTGAACGACCAGAAGCTGGTCTTGAGCAGTCGCTCGGACCAGACAAGGTCTGGCTTGAGTCCTCGCAGGCAGAACAGGACGAGTCCGATGCCGAGCATCCCGTACACCCCGAACAACGCCGTATGCGCGTGCAGTGGAGTCAGATTCAGGCCCTGCATGTAATACAAGGACAGCGGTGGATTGATCAGGAAGCCGAGCAGGCCGGCGCCGACGATGTTCCAGAAGGCGACCGACAGGAAGAACATCACCGGCCAACGGTAGCGCGCCATCCAGGGCGTCGCGTGGCCTTGCTTGTAGCGTTCGTAGGCTTCAAAGCCAATGTAGGCAAGCGGCACGACCTCAAGCGCGGAAAAGCTCGCACCCAATACGATCACTGCCGTCGGCGTGCCGCTGAAATACAGGTGGTGCAAGGTCCCGAGCACCCCGCCGGCCATGAACACGATGGTGGCGAACAGCACCGCCACCGTAGCGATCTTTGCCGGCAACAAGCCCAAGCGGGTGAACAGGATGGCAAGCACCGCAGTAGCGAAGACCTCAAAGAAGCCTTCAACCCACAAGTGCACCAGCCACCACCGCCAATATTCCACTTCGGAAAGGTGACTGTGCTCGCCCCATACGAGCACCGAGCTGTAGAACAATCCAATGGCGACGGTCGACAGGAAAAGCAGGGCCACGAGTGATCGGGATTCGTTATCGGCTCTCAGCGCCGGCCACAACGCCCGTCCCACCAACACCAACCACAACATCAGGCCAACGAAAAAGAACCATTGCCAGAAGCGGCCGATATCGGTGTATTCCCAGCCCTGGTGGCCGAACCAGAAGTTGTACTCCAGGCCAAGCTTCTGCATGACCGCGAACCACTGTCCGGTGAATGCGCCCACGACAATGATCAGCAGACACGCCAGAAGCACGTTGACGCCAAGACGTTGGTATTTGGGTTCGTGACCCGAGATGGCCGGCCCCATATACAGACCCGTTGCCAACCACGCCGTGGCGATCCACAGGATGGCCAGCTGGGTGTGCCAGGTGCGCGACAGCGAGTACGGAAGAATGGCCGACAGATTGAAGCCATATTGCTCCTGGCCTTCGATCTGATAATGCGCCGTGATGGCACCCAGCAACACCTGCAGCAGAAACATTGCCAGCAGTACCCAGAAATACTTTGCGGTCGCCTTCATGGACGGCGTGACGACGACCTGCCGCATCGGGTCGGTGACTGGCAGCTCATGCGGTTTGTCGTGGCGGCCCGTGGTCACTGCATGGTGCCAGCCGAGCAGCGCGATGCCTGCAAGCAACAACACCACGCTGAATGCCGACCACAGGAACAGGCTTGCAGGAGGCGTGTTACCCACCAGCGGTTCACCTGGCCAATTGTTGGTATAGGTAATGTCGCTGCCAGGACGCTCGGTCACGGTCGCCCACGCAGTCCACCAGAAGAAGGCAGTCAAGGCGCGCCGATAGTCGGCATGGGGCACGGTGTCGTTCTTCATTGCGTAGGCTTTACGCAAGTCGGCCGTTGCCGGGTCATTGCCGAACAGGCTTTGGTAATGCGCCGCGACGCTAGCAATCGCGTCCGCACGATCCGCGCTCAACATGATTGTCTGAGTGGCGGAATCGAAGGTATTTTTTCGGATGCGCGTTTGAAGACGGCCCTGCAGGATGGTTTGCTGCTCTTCCGGCAACGCTGCGTAGCCGGTCGCCCCTGCATCGCGCTGCGCCCACAGATCCAGGATGCCTACCGCTTCGCGGTGCAGCCAGTCGGCGCTCCAGTCTGGCGCCACGTAGGCACCGTGCCCCCAAATCGATCCGAGCTGCATTCCGCCCATCGACTGCCAGACCTGACGGCCCAATTCGATGTCGGCACGCGTGTATATCACCCGGGCATCGGTCGCGACGACCCGCTCCGGCATCGGCGGTGCCGCCCGGTAGATTTCTCCGCCCGTCCACAATAGGGTGCCAAAGGATGCGATAAGAAGCGCCGCCAACGCGATCCAGAGTTTTCTGGTGCTGTTCATGCTACTGCTTCCCGTTCATTGCCTTTTCGACCCACCATCATTTCGCGCATTCCTTTATGTAATACAGCCAGCCGGCAGCAATGTTCTTTTTTGTAGACGCGATCCGGTGATCCGGTCTGTTCGTTACCGCACGTTCGTCGCCATCAGGCCTTCAAGTCAGGACTGTCGCAGGACCTGTTTTCGAAACAAACAGCCTGTAGATGTCGCGGTCCATGGCATAGCAACTGCAGGCTGCATTTTCCAGTCCCTTGCGATCGAGCACCGTCACGGTGCCTCGACTGTACGCAATCAGCCCCCCGCCCTGCAGCGCACCGGCTTCGGTTGTGACACTGACGCGGCGCACCCCCAACAATTGCCCGAGCGACTCTTGCGTCACGAGAAAGGTATCGCCGTGCGCGCGATCGTGTCGCATCAGCATCCACCGAGCGAGCCGCGCGCCCAGCAAGTGAAAGTGCTGGCATCCCATCGCCAATGCCAGCTGGGTTGATACGACGTAACTGTAGCGGCCCAGCATGCCGCGAAGCGCGGCACTGTCGGCAAGTTGCGAACGAAAGGTAGCGCTGTCGACACACCAGGCGACGCCCGCTTCTCTCACACATGCGTGCAAGGACGAAATGGCCACGCCTTGGGCCAAATTGGCACCCCACATGCCTTCATGTCCCACCATCCCTACTTCCAGCCTGACGTCGCCGTCGATGACTGTCTCCATCGAAATCAGCCCGCTTTCGGGAAAGTAGACGTGATCAATGGCGCTTCCCGGCCTGGCAACCACTAGCCCGGACGGCATCTCGACATGCTCGCTGGCTGACAGGAGGCGCACCCGGTCGTTACGGGGGAGACGTGCGATAAGCAGATTGTCGGAGTTAGGCACAGTGTTCTGAGGTCGGTCGCAAAGCAACAGGGGCCCCCATTCTGCAATGTTCAATCAGCCTTCACCGTCTGCCAGCGAACATACCGAAGGCAGCAACATTGCCAGAGGTTTGGCGATCTCCTCTTCTTCATCGCAATGTGAGGATGGGACTCGCTATGTTGCCTACCGTACCGACGGCGCCAAGCGACGCGCCTATATTCAGCCCTGCTTTGATCCTCCTGGTTGCTTGGGGGCCGATGCCTTACGAAACCAGACTGCAGGGTCTTCGGCCTCAGACCTCAGTCATGGATAACGATCCGGCCGCTGTTGTTGAAATGCGACCGGCTCATCCGCAATGCAACGATTCCCGTTACCAGGATAGAAATGCTTTTTGAACGCATCAAAGCGATGTTTGGCTACTTCAGCAAGGCGGTCCCTTTCAAGCTGGGGCCAGCGCTGGTTGCTACCGCCGTGTTGGTTGCACTGCTGTTGGTACCCACTCCCGAAGGCCTGACGCCCAAGGCATGGGGCTTGGTGGCGATATTTCTTACCACGATCGTCGCCATCATTTTGAAGGTGATGCCTATTGGGGTGATGGCGATGATGGCAATCGTCATCATCGCCCTGTCGCAGGTGACCTCCACCTCGTCAAAGGGCGCCATCGCCGACGCCCTTGCAAGCTTTTCGAACCCGTTGATCTGGTTGATCGTCGTGGCCATACTGATCTCCCGAGGTTTGAGAAAGACCGGCCTGGGCAATCGCGTGGGCATGATATTTATTGCGCTGCTCGGCAAGAGGACCTTGGGCATTGGTTATGGATTGGCCATCTGCGAGCTGATCCTCGCCCCCTTCACGCCCAGCAATACGGCACGCGGCGGCGGCATCGTGCATCCCATCATGAAGTCGATCGCCACCGCGTTCGACTCCGACCCGGTCAAGGGAACCCAGGGCAAGGTGGGTACCTACCTGGCCTTGGTCAATTACCACGCCAATCCGATTACCTCGGCAATGTTCCTGACTGCTACGGCGCCCAATCCGCTCGTCGTGGATTACATCGCCCGCGCGACCAACCAGACCTTCCAGCTTTCATGGACCACATGGGCCTTATGCATGGTGTTACCCGGGCTCATCTGCCTGCTTGTCATGCCGCTGGTCCTTTACGTCTTGTCCCCGCCGCAACTGAAGGTGACGCCTGACGCAGTCACCATCGCGCAAGCAGAGCTGACCAGGATGGGGCCGCTTGCATCCAAAGAAAAAGTCATGCTGGGCACCTTTGCCCTCCTGCTCTTGCTGTGGGCGAACGTGCCGGCAATGCTGTTCGGAACCGCTTTTACCCTGGATCCGACCGTAGTGGCTTTTGTCGGCCTGTTCGTTCTGATCATCACGGGCACCATCGACTGGAATGACGTGCTTTCAGAGAAAAGCGCATGGGACACACTCGTGTGGTTCGGCGCGCTGGTGATGATGGCCGACCAATTGAACAAGGTGGGAGTCATTGCCTGGTTCTCGGCCGGCATGAATCACGCTGTGGTTGCCAGCGGTCTGGGCTGGGAACTCATCGCAGTCATTCTGGTGCTCGTGTTTGTCTTTTCTCACTACCTGTTCGCCAGCACCACTGCGCACATCAGCGCCATGATGCTCGCTTTCCTTGGCGTTGGCACCCAGATCATTCCCGCCGACTATTGGGTGCCCTTTGCGCTGATGATGACTGCCGGCTCGGCCATCATGATGACGCTGACCCATTACGCGACAGGCACCTCACCCATCATCTTCGGTAGCGGCTACGTCACGATGGGAAAGTGGTGGGGCATCGGTCTTGTCATGTGCGTCCTCGAGCTCCTTATCTTCGCCGTCGTCGGAGGTTTCTGGTGGAAGGCGCTTGGATACTGGTAAGGGCCAAGAATGCACAGGTTGGGCAATCCATTGGGGACATCAAAGACCCGATCCTTGGCCGCTCTGTGCGCTGGCAGACAGACCGTGCAGGGTATCGATGTCATCGTGGATCGATGACGCCGCGTCGCAGTGCTGCGCATTTTTTTTCACGATCTGACCTTTCGATAATACCGGAGGAACACCATGAACATCCTGATCGCCGCCGACGGCAGTCCTTACACAGAACGCATGCTCGCCTATATCGGAACTCATGAAGATCTACTTGGGCCGAAGCATGGTTACACGGTCATCACAGCTGCCCTCAAGATTTCAGATCGCGCTGCCGGGTCCGTCGCTACGCAAGTTCTCGCAAGATGCACTGTCCCGGTACTCATTGTCCGCTAAGGGCATGGGGCAAGCTCCTGAGTCTGTCGGCCACTTCAAGACTCCACCGGCCGCCACGACGAATGACGATGTGCTCAAGGACCCGTCGACCTTCGACATCGATGATGTCGTCATTCAAATGGCTGGGAATGCGACAGTTGGACTGACGACCGGCGAAGCCGCCAGACGCCTGGCCGAAGAGGGTCCCAACGAACTGCACGCGGCACTACGCATACCAACCTGGCGCCGCCTCTTATCGCAGTTCCAGAACCCTTTGGTTTACCTGCTGCTGGTAGCGATTGCCATCGCTTTGACGGCCTGGCTGGTTGAGGGCCGCGAAGGATGGCCGGTCGACGCTGTCGTGATCCTGGCGGTCGTGCTATTGAATGCCGGGCTAGGATATCTGCAGGAAGCCAAGGCGCAAGATGCGGTGGCGGCATTGGCTCGGATGACTACGGCCTCCTCGGCCGTCATCCGCGACGGGCAACCGCTGCGCGTTCCGAGCGCGGAATTGGTCCGGGGCGACTTGCTGGTACTCGGCGAAGGAGACGTGGTCGGGGCCGACGCGCGCTTGGTCCGAGCCGCATCGTTACGGATTCAGGAGGCATCGCTGACCGGCGAAAGCGAGTCCGTCCTGAAAGACACCACGACCTTGATTGCGCCGGCAGCGCTTGGCGACCGCTTGTGCATGGTCTTCAAAGGTACCTCCGTGGCGCAGGGCACGGGACATGCGGTGATCACCGCTACAGGTATGCGCACCCAGGTGGGCTCGATTGCCCGGATGCTTGAAGCAACCAAAGACAAACCGACACCGCTTGAAAAAGAGGTGCAAAGCATCGGGCGCATGCTCGGAATCGCCGTGGTCATCATTGCCTTCGTCGTCATGGGCACGATCCTGCTGATCTCTGATATTCACAGCACCCGTGACCTCGTTGACGTGATGCTGCTGGGTGTCTCATTGGCCGTTGCTGCCGTGCCCGAGGGGCTGCCTGCCATCCTGTCTGTCGTGCTGGCTCTAGGCGTACGACGCATGGCACGACACAAGGCCATCGTCAAGAATCTGTCGTCGGTGGAGACCTTGGGTTCCGCATCCATCATCTGCTCCGACAAGACCGGCACGCTGACCCGCGCCGAAATGACCATCGAACGCGTCGTGACGCTGAGCGGAAGCACCCGCATTACCGGGGTAGGTTATGCGCCCGAAGGCCAGGTCGAGTTTGCGGAAGGCGACCATCGTGGCAGCGTGCTGACGCCGGGCGCGGTTCGGATCGAGAACATTGTCGCCCTGAGCGGGGGAAGTCTTGCCGGCAACGCCCACCTTCGGCAGGACCCGGGCGGCGAGTGGAAGATCGAGGGTGATCCGACGGAAGCTGCGTTCCTGGTCGCAGAACAAAAACTGGGTGTGTCGGAGCGGCGGATCACACGTTTCGAACGGGTCGCAGAGCATCCGTTCACGTCCGAACGCAAGATGATGTCGACGATCGAACGGGACCACGAGCACGGCGACGAACTGATCGTGATCGCCAAAGGCGCACCGGGCGTTCTGCTGCAGAGGTGCAGTCGTGCGCGTGTCGGGATGGACGTCGTCGCCTTCGATGACGTGATGCGTTCACGAATGCTTGCCGACGTCGACATGCTGTCGGATGCGGCGCTGCGGACCCTCGCCGTGGCGTACCGTCCGTTGGCGACGGCAGATAGCCAGGACGACACGGAGTTGCTGGAGCGCGACCTCATATTCGTGGGTGTCGTTGGCATGATCGATCCGCCTCGCACAGAGGCCGTAGTCGCGATTGCCGAGGCGCGCAGGGCGGGCATCCGGGTCATCATGATCACCGGGGACCACCCACGAACGGCTGCACGAATTGCCGCCGATCTTGGCATCGTGGACGCCGGAGCCGTTGCGCTCACCGGTGCCGACATCGATGCTCTCGATGACGATGCCTTTGCTGCGGCGGTGCGCGCTACATCGGTATTTGCGCGCGTGGCGCCGGCTCACAAGCTGCGTATCGTGGATGCGCTTCAGGCCGACGGCAACGTCGTCGCAATGACAGGCGACGGGGTCAACGATGCACCCGCGTTGAAATCTGCCGATATCGGTGTAGCGATGGGTATCACGGGCACCGAGGTCACCAAGCAGGCGGCCAAGATGATCCTGGTTGATGACAACTTCGCGACCATCGTGCAAGCCGTGCGGGAAGGTCGTGGCATCTTTGACAGCATTCGGAAAGTTTTGCGCTACCTGCTGTCTTCCAACATGGGTGAGTTTCTTACCGTATTTCTTGGCGTCGTTGGTGCCGGGGTCATCGGCCTGACGGGCCACGGCGGCGATGTCGTTCTTCCCTTGCTTGCCACGCAGATCCTATGGATCAACCTGGTCACCGACTCGGGTCCTGCGCTGGCCATGGGCGTTGATCCGCCCGCATCGGACTTGATGGCGCGCAAGCCACGCGGATTGGGCAAGCGCGTGATCGATGCGCGGATGTGGTCAGGGGTACTTCAGATCGGCGCGGTCATGGCAGTAGTCACCCTGGCGACAATCGATATGCTGCTGCCAGGTGGTCTGATCGAAGGCACGCACGACTTGGACACCGCCCGCACTGCAGGATTCACCGTGCTCGTATTTGCCCAACTGTTCAACTGCTTCAATGCACGCTCGGAAACGGTCAGCGCGTTTTCTCACCCATTCGTGAACCCCTGGCTCTGGGGCACGGTGCTGCTGTCCGCATCGCTTCAAGTCGCGGTCGTCAACGTTCCGATATTGAATATTGCGTTCGGCACGGTTCCTTTGCAGTGGGACCAATGGATAGTATGTTTCGCGATGGGAAGCGTTGTGCTGTGGTACGACGAGCTGAGGAAGGCATTGTGGCGCGCGTGGCAGCACAAGCATCCACCCGTTCCTTGAACAATCGTCTGCCACGGATGGCTGCGACGGTCACGTCTTCAGCACCAGCCGTATCAACCAGGCCACGAGCAACAGGGCGCCGATGCTGCCCGCCCAGATCCCGGCCATCCACGCCAGCCGGATCCGCCAGGGGGGCAGCGGACGATCGGATTGCGGCGCCTCGATGGCGGGCCAGCGCAGCGCGGGCCACTTCATGCGTGGTACCCGTCAGCATCCACCTTGCCCCGAAAGACCCAGTAGGACCAGGCCGTGTAGCCCAGAATCATGGGTAGAACAATGACGATGCCCCACAGCATGAATACCTGGCTTTGCGGGTCGGTCGCTGCCTCCCATATCGTGACTGCACCCGGCACCACGTAGGGAAAGACACTGATGCACAGACCGGTGAAGCACAGGAAATAAATACCGAGAGTCAAAAGGAACGGCGCAGCCTCGCGACCGGCTTTCAGGGTGCGCGCAAAGGCGACGCTGGCAAGCGCCACCAGCACGGGCACCGGCGCCACGGCCAGCATGTCGGGCCAACGCAACCAGTTGTCGAAATAGCTGGCCTTGAGAAAAGGCGTTGTGGCGCTCACGGCAGCAATGGCGACGAGCGCGGCGACGCCCAGCGGCCATGCCAGGGCGCGGGCCTGCTGCTGCAATTGACCTTCGGTTTTCATCACCAGCCAGGTGGCGCCCAGCAACGCGTAGGCAATGACGACACTGGCGCCGGTGATCATCGTGAATGGCGTGAGCCAATCCCACCAGCCGCCGGCATAGGCCCGGTCCTTGACCGTAATGCCCTGCAGAAGCGCGCCGAGCACGACCCCCTGCGAGAACGCCGCCAGCAACGAGCCGCCGCTGAACGCCAGATCCCACACACCGCGATGGGCCGGGTCCCGCCAGCGGAACTCGAACGCCACACCCCGAAAGACGAGCGCCAGCAGCATGGCGATGATCGGCGCGTACAAGGCCGAGAAGATCAACCCGTAAGCCAGCGGAAAGGCCGCCAGCAGGCCGCCTCCGCCCAGTACCAGCCAGGTCTCGTTGCCATCCCAGACAGGAGCAATGCTGTTCATGGCCGTGTCGCGCTCGGGGCCGACCGGAAAGCGTCGGAACAGGATGCCAATGCCCAGATCGAAGCCGTCGAGCACCACGTAGATAAAAACGGCCGTGACGATGAGCAGGGCCCAGATGATGGTGAGGTCGAATTGCATAGGTCGTCGTCAGTCCGTTGACAGATGGTCGGGCCGCACTGCCACGGCGGGCGTGGTGCCGGCGGCGCGCTCGGGCGTGTTGGGCGGTGGCGACTCATGAAGGACAGGCGGCTTGGCCATGAGTTTGAGAATGTAGAGAATGCCCGCGCCAAAGACGGCGAAGTACACCAGCACGAAAGCCAGCAACGAGGCGGCAACCGCGGGCGCCGCCAGGGGTGAGGCAGAGTCCACGGTGCGCATCAGACCATGGATGGTCCAGGGTTGACGGCCCACTTCGGTGGTGACCCAGCCCGCCAGTACTGCCACCAGTCCGGAGGGACCCATCACCAGCGCGAAGCGGTGGAGCCATTTCCATTCATACAACCTGCCGCGCGCGCGGGCCCAAAGGCTGGCCCCCCCCAGGGCAGCCATTAGCAGCCCGAGGCCGACCATGACGCGAAACGCCCAAAAGACGATGCCAACGGGCGGCCGGTCAGCCTCTGGCACGGTATCCAGCCCGGCCAGCGGCGCATTCCTGTCGTGTTTGAGGATGAGCGAAGACGCTTTGGGTATCTGGATTGCGTAGTCGACCCGGTTTTCGGCGCTGTTCGGAATGCCGAAAAGGATCAGCGGCGCGCCGTCGGGGTGGCTCTGAAAGTGGCCTTCCATGGCCATGACCTTGACCGGCTGATGCTCGAGCGTGTTGATGCCATGCATGTCGCCGAGGATGATCTGCAGGGGTGCGAAGATGGCGGCCATCCACATGGCCATCGAGAACATCAGACGCGCGCGTGGATTGCTGCTGTCCTTCAGCAGGTGCCAGGCGCCCACGCCCCCAACGATGAAGGCTGTCGTCAAATAGGCCGCCGAGAGGGTGTGCGCCAATCGGTACGGAAAGCTCGGGTTGAAGATGATGGCCAGCCAGCTGCCTGCCGAAATGAACTGGCCTGCCGCGTTCATCGTGTATCCAGCGGGCGTGTGCATCCAGCTATTGACCGACAGGATCCAGAAGGTCGAGACGAACGTCCCTAGCGCCACCATCAGTGTGGCCGTGAAGTGCAAGCCTTTTCCGACGCGCTTCATCCCGAACAGCATCACCCCAAGAAACCCGGCTTCCAGGAAGAACGCTGTCAGCACCTCATAGGCCATCAGTGGCCCGATGATCGGTCCCGCCTTGTCGGAAAACACCGCCCAATTGGTGCCGAACTGGTAGGACATGACAATGCCCGAGACCACGCCCATGCCGAACACCAACGCAAAGATCTTGATCCAGTAGCGATACAGATCCATGTAGTGCTCGCGTCCCGTCCTCAACCACAGGCCTTCGAGCACCGCGAGATAACTGGCCAGGCCGATGGTGATGGCAGGAAAAAGGAAGTGGAAACTGATGGTGAACGCAAACTGCACACGGGCCAGCAGCAGTGCGTCGGGAAGCTCGAACATGGGGAAGCCTTGGTTGACGTCCTGAGTGAGGACGTTCGACGCAAAGCTTGACGCAGTGGACTGCCGGCGTCTGTGCGGCAAGCAACAGAGCTGCAAGCGCAACCGGTGGGAGGGAATGTGTTGCCGATGGAATGCAATTACCGCAGGATCGTTACGCTCGTGGCCTGGGTCACCCTTTCTGTACTGACTTACCGCCCCGTAGTCGCGCTGCATCCTGGTGCGGCGCCAGCCCAAACACACGGGCGTATTCACGACTGAACTGCGTGGCACTTTCGTACCCGACTTCGAACGCTGCTGCCGTCACGTTTCGCTTTCGTGTCACGATCAGCGTGCGCGCGCGCAGCAGGCGGATGCGCTTTTGATATTGCAGAGGACTAAGCGCCGTGACCGTCTTGAAATGCCGATGAAATGCGGAAACGCTCATGGCCGCGCGGTCGGCGAGTGCACCGATGCGCAGGGGCTGCGCGAAATCGCGACGTATCCACTGGATCGCCGCGCTCACGCGTGCCATGGCGCTGTCCGGAGTCGCGATATCGCGCAGCATCTGCCCATGGGGTCCACGCAGGACGCGGTAGATGATCTCACGTTCGTATAAGGGCGCCAGGGCGTCGATGTCCGCAGGGTGGTCCATCAGGCGCAGCAGACGCAGCCAAGCATCCATCAACTCCGGTGTGAGTTCGGCCACGCAGAAGCCCGGCCTTTCGGAGTCGCTGGACCGAGCTGTTTCAGGCAGGTCAGCGATGACCGTTGCAATCACTTCAGGCGTCAACGTCAGGGCAACCGCAAGATACGGCTCCCCCGAAGCCGCTGCCCTGACATTGCCCACGGCTGGCAAATCTACCGTCATCACGAAGTACGTGGCGGGATCGTAGTAAAGCGTCTGATCGCCGACCGTCATCGATTTGCTGCCTTGCAGGATCAGATTGACCATCGGGTCATAGACGGCAGCGAGCTCGTGTTCGGGAATCGCGCCCTGGACCATCGCCACACGCGGGATGCCCGTTGGCGTGCGTCCGTTGCCAGCCCTGCTCGCGAGGTGTCTGAGTTCATGCAGCTTGTCGTCCATGCCGACATCTGACCGCAAAGCACGGAGCGCGACAAGCAGAAAAGCAGGATCAGGCAAGTTTTGGGCAGGATCGTACGGGCTCGAAATGTGGCTGCCGCCTATCGTGGTCACCTATTCAGGCAACACGGAGCAAACATGAGCGTTATCGTCATCACCGGCGGCAGCCGAGGCATCGGAGCCAGTGCTGCCTTGCACTGCGCCCGTCGCGGAATGGGCGTCATCCTTACCTACAACGACAACCTCGCCGCGGCAGAAGGCGTTGTGCTACGTATCACGGAGGAAGGAGGCAAGGCAGTCGCACTGAAGCTGGATGTGAGCGCGCCAGCCACCTTTCCGGTATTTCGCGCTGACGTGGCGCGCGCGCTGATCGACACCTGGTCCCTTGGGGCTATCAGCGGTCTAGTCAATAACGCAGGCTTCGGACTGTACAACCCCATTTCCACTGTGACAGAGGACCAATTCGACCGTCTGATGAATGTGCATCTGAAAGGCCCCTTCTTTCTGACCCAGGCGTTGCTGCCGTTGATGACCGATGGCGCAAGCATCGTCAATTTGACCAGTGCGACGACACGTGTCGCAACCGCAGGTGTGGCACCGTATGCAGCATTGAAGGGCGGCCTCGAAGTGCTGACCCGATACATGGCCAAGGAGTTCGGATCACGGCGCATCCGCGCCAACGCCGTTTCCCCGGGCGCAATCCGTACAGAACTGGGCGGTGGACTGACCAGCGATTTTGAAGCGCTGCTTGCTTCCCAAACTGCGCTCGGCAAAGTTGGCGAGCCGGACGACGTCGGTCGTGTCATTGCCATGCTGCTCGCCGACGAAAGCCAATGGATAAACGCCCAGACCATCGAGGTCGCGGGCGGCTATGTCATCTGATCAAGGAGCTTCCGCCATGCTTGACCATATTTTCATATCTGTCCGCGACGTCGAACGTTCCATCAATTTCTACGATGCGACATTGCCCGCGGTCGGCATCACCGCAAGGCTTGACTACGACGGTAAGCAAGGCCCACCTGGGCATCCCGATCTAAAAGGATATGGCGCCGATGGCCGGGTTTTCTTCTGGCTGCGCAATGGCCTGGTTGACAGTCGGTCGGTACATGTCGGTTTCGTTGCGCACAGCAAGGAAGAGGTCGATACCGCCTATGCGGTGGCTATGTCGCACGGTGCCACGGATAACGGGGCGCCAGGCGCTAGGTTGCACTACGACCCAAACTACTACGCGGCCAATGTCTTGGACCCGGATGGATACAGCCTGGAATTCGTCTACAAGAATTGGCAGCACGCATCATGAGCAGGCTTCTGATCTATGGCGCGACCGGCTATGTGGGCCGCCTTACGGCGTCTTTGCTGCGACCATTGCAGGCGCCAGGATCATCGATCACTGACCGGATCACGAGACGGCGGCTCGCCAGGCCGCTTGTCATGCTGCACCTGGAACGTATCACCAGGGCTGGCGGCCGTGACTGCCAAAAAAGCCGCCAGTCGGCCCATCTGCCCCAATCAGCGCCATCTTTATGGCGGTTGCCGCGCCTTCGGCAGGCGTCAAGAACCCGGTATTCGCGTTGAGGTCGGTTCGGACATGCCCAGGTTCGACTGCGTTGACCTTGATGCCGAGCGCTTCCAGTTCTCTTGCAAAGCAGACTGCCACGGCGTTCAAGGCAACTTTCGAAGCGGTGTAGCCGATCATGTTCACACTCGAATAAATCGACGTTGGATCGTTGATCAACGTCAGCGAACCCAGCCCGCTACTCATCATCACCACGCGAGCGTCGCCCGATGCCTTGAGGAGCGGCAACACTGCTTGAGTGACGCGAACGGGGCCGAATACGTTGACCTCAAAAACCGCCTTCATGTCAGCCATTACCGCTTGGCTCGGAGGCGTCGCGGCGTCCAGAATGATGCCTGCGTTGTTGATGAGCACGTCCAGTGAATCGATCTCAGACGCAAGGATCGCGCTGGCTCGCTGCACACTTGCGTCGTCCGCGACGTCCATCTCCAGCAACCTCACGTCGAGCCCATCGTTTCTCAAGCGTTCGACTGACTGCGCACCCCGGGTCGCGTCACGAGCGGCCATCCAGACGGACAAGCCCGCTTCAGCGAGCCCCTTGGCGATGGCCAGTCCGATCCCCTTGTTTGCGCCGGTGACAAGGGCCTGCTTTTTTGTCGTCATGACTTCGCGCTCCGCGAAACGACTTCTTCGTTCGACCCTTTGACGTGATCGCTGAGGTCACCAACCAGATGCAGGGTCAGCACACGTCGGGTAAAGCGCCATTGGCCTTCCTGCCGCTCGAATTCATCGAGATACTTGCCCGTGCAGATAGGCTGCAATCGTAGGCCGTCTGTTTGTTGATGCACCGTGTAATAGCTCGCGGAGGTCGCTTTGTCGCCGCTTGGAGCAATGTCTACAAGGACATTGGCCAAGGTGTGCCAGGTCCGCGGCGTCGCGTCTGCATGAACTTGGAGACCCATCTCGAGGAAATCCCTGACGCCGTCGCGGCCGGAAACAACGTTGCCCAGAACATCCATTTCAGCGTGCTGAAACAGCTCAGCCACTCCGTCGAAGTCGCCGCCATCGAGACGATGGGTGTACGTGGATAGAAGGCGTTGAATCGCACTTTCCGCGGTGAGGCGCTCAACGTGGTCGAGGCTGGTGCGTATATCGGTCATAGGTGTCGCTCCTGAGGCGCAAGAAGTTATATAGCAATCGCTATAATCATCATTGCACGCGGATCGGCGCACCGCAACACTTATATAGCGGTCGATACATTCCAGGTCGGAAGCGGCTTTAGAGGGAGCCGCCTAAGTGGAGACCAATTCAGGTGCACCACGCAAGGCAACCTGACCAAGCTACCTAGGTCGGCTGCTAGCCTTGAACTCGGCACTCAGCGCCCGACCTGCCACCTTGGCGCACTCGACCAGTTTGGCTTGCGAGTACCCCAGGCACGCGTAAGACGAGATTCCACGCAGCGTTAGCAGTACATAGTCGGCAATTCGCTCCGCATCAGCGCCTGAGACAAACTGCTCGATATAGGCCCGGATAGCGTCACTGCCTTTTGCCGCCAACGCGGTCGCAATGCCGGCCGCTTCCGCGTCATCGGCCCGCATGGCCTCGGTCACCATGCAGCCGCGCCGTACCGGGTCTTGCGTGTAGTGCTGGGCCGCCGCCACGAACAACCGGGTCAGCACCGCAGGGGGCGTTCCCTTGTCCGAGAGCAATTGCTCCAGCGGCAGCGAGTTGCGTGTGGCGTACTTGATCAGGGCGCGTTCAAAGAGCGCGAGCTTGCTCCCGTACGCCGCATAAAGGCTTGGCGGCACGATGTCCATGGCCTGCGTCAACTCGGCCACTCCGACTGCGTCATAGCCCCGCGTGTGGAACAAGGCCTCAGCAACATCGACTCCCCACTCGCGATCGAACGCAGGCTTGCGCTGGCGCGCAGGGGTCTTCACAGGAGCAGGTTGGCGGGTCATGACGGGCAAGGCACGAAAAATGGATTCTGGAAAGCTAACGGTCGCTACATAGTACTTGCATTAGCGCCATGTGCTCCATATAGTGACTGCTAATATAGCGATCGCTATATATGAATAGGGAAATTCGACATGTCTTTTTTTGAGAACAAGATCGCCTTGGTCACTGGCGGATCGTCCGGAATCGGTTTCGGCATTGCACGACACTTGGCTGACCAGGGTGCTCGAGTCATCATCACCGGGCGCGATATCGCAAAACTCGACAAAGCGGTACAGGCCCTAGGGCCCAACGCATCCGGTAGGGTCGTCGACTTCACGAAAACCCAGGACATCGACACGCTGTACCAAACAGTTCAGCGCGACGCGGGGCGGCTCGACCTGGTTGTGGCGAACGCAGGCGCTGGCACCATCCTCTCGTTAGGCAAAATCACCGAGCAGCAAGTCGACCAGACGCTGGGCGCGAATGTCAAAGGCGTCATCTTCACGGTCCAAGGCGCGCTGCCGCTCATGGCTTCCGGCGGCGCCATTGTGATTATCGGATCGACAGCCTCGTTCAATCCGCCAGCCGGCATGAGTGTCTACGGCGCGTCGAAAGCCGCAGTACGCGCCTTGGTACGCGCCTGGATCCAGGAAATCAAAGGCAGCGGCGTCCGCATAAATGTTGTGAGTCCGGGCCCGGTTCGCACAGAAGGTCTCGACAACTTCTTCCCGCCCGACCAAGCCGACGCGGCCTTCGCATCGTTAGCCGAACAAAGCACGGTCGGTCGGATCGGCGTGCCACAAGACATCGCACACACTGTTGCCTTCCTGGCGAGCGATGCCGCTGCATATATCAATGGCGTCGAGCTGTTCGTGGACGGCGGCGCTTCACAGATCTGAGCTTAGAAAGCGCGAGCGCCCTCTGGTGCGCTTCGCGTTAGGCAGGCTCCTGGCATACCACTTCTACATTGACGCCATCAGGATCCAGTACGTAGGCCGCGTAATAGTCCGCGTGATAGCGCGGCCGGATCCCGGGTGGACCGTTGTCTATGCCTCCGGCGCTCAGCGCTGCCGAGTGGAAGGCGTCGACTACCGCTCGCTTTTTTGTGGCGAATGCAATATGGGTTCCAGAGCCTGGCCTTTCCTTATCGTGGATCCACAGCCGCGGATACCCGTCCTTTCCAAAACCGTGACGGGTGCTACCTGCCCGCGTACGCTCGGGTCCAACGGTAATCAGGCGAACGATATCCAGGGGTGCGAGCGCCCGTTCGTAAAAGCTTCGAGAGGCTTCAATGTCCCGCACAGCAAATTCAACGTGATCAAGAAAAGTCATGGGTTTCGCCTTTCAGGGGGTATGGAGCAACGTCTCGAAGCCTTGGCCCGCCAGCTTTGCTACGGAAACGAGTCGAGGCTTGGATAAGCCGGCGCGTGCAGCGGCAGACAGCCCTTGCAGCATCGTGACCACAAAGTCGGCAAGTTCTCGCGCCCGGGTCGGATGCGTTTGGGCAATGTAATTCTCAATAAAAGCTGCGGCAGCCTTGCCGTGCGCAGTGGCCAGTGCCCGTGCCTGAGGATCGTCAGCGCGCATTCCTTCGGTTGCCAGGCAACCGCGCTTCGTCGCCGACTTTGTGTATAGCAACGCTGCATTCAGCAGCAATTCATTGATAGCCTCAGGCACCTGGCGATCTGGCGTCAGGATCTTGTCCGCAGGCAGGTTGGCTTCTTCTACATAAGCTGCCAAGCAATGCCCGAACAAGCCAGCTTTACTGCCGTAGGCGGCATAAAGACTTGGTGGATTGATGCCGAGGGCACGAGTGATCTCCGCGACGCCGACAGAGTCATAGCCGCGCTCATGGAACAGGTCTTTTGCAATCGCTATCCCTGCATCGCGGTCGAAGGCGCGCCGAGACGGGCGGGCCGAGAATTTCCCGACGCTTTTTGACGTCAAGGTTGATGGCTTCTTATCCACGGCGATATCTCTCAATGTGACTCGGCTGTCAGCGATGAACAACTATAAAGACAAGTGAGGCTCGTGCAATTCACTCTTGCTTTAGCGATCACTATAACTTACTGTAGCGATCACTACAACACGAGGTGTCTAATGTCTACATTGAATGGGAAAATTGCAGTTGTCACCGGTGGCGGAAGCGGAATAGGGCTTGCCATTGCGAAGCGGCTGGCCAACGAGGGAGCGCACGTCGTGATCACGGGAAGGCGGCAAGGCGTGCTGGACGAGGCTGTGGCGGTGCTTGGCGACGCTGCTACAGCGGTCGTTGCAGACGTGAGTCAATCGTCGAGTCTGGACGCGTTATATGCAAGCGTGCAGCGTCGCTTTGGGCGAGTTGACGTGCTCGTTGTCAACGCGGGGGGTGGGGTTCATGCTCCGCTAGGCCAAATTACCGAGGCACAGATCGACCAACAGTTCGCGACCAATGTGAAAGGTGTCGTCTTAACCATCCAGGGAGCACTGAGCCTGCTGACGCCCGGTTCGAGCGTGGTGATCATTGGTTCAAGTGCGTCCATTGATCCAGGGCCGACTATGAGCATCTATGGCGGTACGAAAGCAGCGGTACGCAACATGATGCGCAGCTGGATAACCGAACTCAAGGGATCAGGCATCCGCATCAACATGTTGAGCCCCGGCCCAACGAACACCGAGTCCCTGCGCGCGGCCTTCGGAGACAAAGCGGAGGAGGGTTTAGCCTTCCTACACGCAAAAAGTCCGCTGGCACGGATCGGCGAGCCAGACGAGATCGCCTCGGTGGCTGCGTTTCTAGCCGGCGATGCGTCGAGCTACGTCAACGGTGTCGAACTATTTGCCGATGGCGGCGCTTCCCAGGCTTAACAGAACAACGACGGACGACGGCGTCTGCCTGCCAGACGACGGACGACGGCGTCTGCCTGCCAAGCTTGTATGGTGCTCCACATGCAAACAACCAAGGCGTTATCACCAGGCAGCGCCCAATTGCGGTCTCGCTCGATCAGGTCCTGTTTTTGTTCGCTACTGCTTGCGTGACTAGCTCGTGCTGCCGTTCCTTAGGTTTTCGTAATCTAAAATGCCTGCAAATAGCCGACAGGACTCACGCTTAATCCAAGAATACCTCGAAGTCCGCTGCTGATACCGGTCGGCTCAGGACATACCCCTGATAAAGATCGCAGCCGAGGCTTTCGACACAAGCAAGCTGCTCAGACGTTTCGACGCCTTCCGCCAGCGTCTTCAATCCAAGCGACCGGGCGATCCCGATAATGGCATTAACCATCTTTGCGGACGCGACGTTCGCTGGCAGGTCTTCGATAAACGAGCGGTCCACTTTCAGTGTGGAAATCGGAAACTGGTGCAGATAGCGAAGGTTGGAGTAGCCGGTGCCAAAATCATCGACGGAAATACTCACACCTATGTCGCGCACCGCCTCCAGGCTGCGGGCAACGCTGACAACGTCAGCAGCAAGCGATGCTTCGGTCAGTTCGAGCTCCAGGTGCCGGCCGGGAACGCCGTAATGCTCCAGGCACCGCTGTATGAAAGCCGCCAGTGATGGATCCATCACGTGTCGCGCCGAAATGTTCACCGCCAGCCGGAAGTCCGGAGAAAGTCTAGGGAGCCACAGACCTAATTGACGGCACGCAGCATCGACCACCCATTCGCCAATACGCAGGATATGGCTGAACTCTTCGGCGATAGGGATGAAAGCGCATGGCATGATCAAACCGCGGGCAGGATGCATCCACCGGATCAACGCCTCGCCTCCTACTATGCGCCTGTCGGGCAGCGACACTTGCGGCTGAAACACCAGAAAGAACTCACCGTGTTCCAAAGCCGTGGACAGCTCGCGCAGCAGCGTAAGCTTGTGCACGGCGCGTGCGGCGATGTCACCGTGATAGGCGCGGAACGTAAACTTACCGGCTGCCTTTGCCTCGTACATCGCGGTCTCGGCATGGCGCAGCAGGTCTTCCACACTTGCGCCGGCGTCTGGGTAACAGGCCACGCCAGCACTGGCTCCGAGCGACAGGTCCGTGTCGGAGACGCGCATCGGCTGTGCAATGCACGCGAGCAGGTCCTCGGTCAACGCGCACGCCTTCCGGACGTCCGCACACCGCCACAGGACTGCAAACTCGTCGCCATTCATATGTGCGAGCAAGTGCTCTGATCCACAAAAGGCCTGCAAACGTCGGGCGACGTTTTGGAGCACGTCGTTACCTGCCCCGTGTCCGAGCATATCGTTCACTTCCTTGAATTCGTCAAGGTCGAAAAACGCAATGGCGCAAAAGGCGCAGCGGTTGCCAACAGCAGGTGTAATGACTTGCGCAACTTTCGTCAAAAAAGCTGCTCGGTTGGGCAGGCCAGTGAGGCGGTCATGCTCGGCCTCGTACCGCCTGCGGCTTTCGCGAGTCTGTCGCTCGGTGACGTCCTGAAAGAGTACGGTCAGCCCATTGTCGGTAGGGTAGATGCGGGCTTCGAACCACTTGTCGAGCGGCGCGTAATACTCCGTGTGGACGCCCTGTGAGCCTGATGCGACCGCTTGCCGGTAAGAACGGCCAAATCCGCTGTCGCTTAGCTCGGGGAACGAGTCCCAGACACTGAATCCCTGAAGCTGTTCACGCTGCCTGCCTAAGAGTCTTTCCGCCTGCCCGTTCACGAAGGTGAAGCGCCAATGCGCGTCGAGGGAGAAGAAGGCGTCGCTGATGCTTTCGACAAGGGCACGTGTGCGCGAATGCTCGACCTCGAGTGCTTTCTTGACGGCTTCGCGAGCAGATACGTCTTCGATGGATCCCAAGAAGTGGGTAAGGATGCCGCTTTCATCACGGATCGGCGTGAGCGAAAGTTCGTTGAAAAACGGAGCGCCGTCTTTTCGACAGTTAAGCAAAAGCACTTTGATGCCTGTGCCAGCGGCCAGGGCGGCGCGCAATGACAGCAACCCCGGTTGGTCGCTCCCGCCGCTCTGCAGAAAGCGGCAATTTCTCCCGACCACCTCTGCACTGGTATAGCCGGTAATGACTTCGAAGGCGCGGTTGACGAAGACGACCGGATTGTCGATGCGCCGCGCGTCGGTGACCACCACACCCCTGACGTTATCTTCGACAAATCGGTCTAGCAACGCCAATTGCTGGGCGGCTGAGACATCTGGAAGCTGCACCTTGTTTCCTCTTGGCTGCGGGCCGCGCACCAGGCTGAGCGCTTCAGTGAGATACGCGCGGCTCGTTCTTCGACTCGCTATAAAAATCGATTCGAAGACTAATCGATGAGGAAAAATACGACGGTCGCATATGTCACAGGCAATACTATTCAAGGCAGCCTTAACTGCCGTTAAATGCGCTGCGCTCGGCAAGCGTTAACATCATCGCATTCGCGGGCTGGCGCACTGCCATTAATGTGTAACGAAGCCCTAAAAAGACATGCGCCTGTCGGTATATTACGGCCTTAAGCCAAGCACTCCTTTGCCGAGAAAAGAGATCGTTTCCAAATACCATTAGCCCCGCGTGCCAATGACTAAATCGATCTCGAGGTACGTCGCAAGACCGCATTATATTTAGAATCTAGTGGACGGCGAGTTCGTCCATTTGAAAGTCATGGCTGGATTGGCGTCCGGGGACGCCTGCCGCGCTTCTGTTTGTACATATTTCGATCTGCCGCAGTTAGTAATTCCTGGACGATTGCATGGCAGGACGGTTCAAACTCGACGGAACCAAAACTAAACGCCAACGTGGGGCCGGATTGCGTCGCATCATTGTATTGGTCAATGGCAGTCTGCAAACGGGCAAGAGGTGCCGCTATCGTCCCCGGCTCACCGGCCGCGACCATAACGACAAATTCGTCGCCGCCTAGACGTCCGAGCACATCTGACTCGCGGAATGCATCGAGCAGCATGCCCGCGAAGCGGATCAACGCACGGTCTCCCTCGGCGTGGCCAAACGTGTCATTAATCTGCTTGAATTGGTCGAGGTCGAAGAACGGCAACGTTGCGCGCTTATTAAACCGCGTGCAAACACTGATCACGTGCTGCGCCAGGGCCTGAATCGGGCAGGCCTGCCCGTGCGCGCATCTGGTAAACCCTGGATCGGCCGCTAGACCGGCTCCCATCCGTCGTTGCAAAACAGCTGTTGCTTTGCGCACACCAAATAAAACTACTCCCTAGGCTTAATCCTGCTTAAATGGGTCATCGGCGTTCCTGTAATTGATGAAAACCTCCAAGGACGTTCATTCATCAAAATTCCCTGACTCCGGTGAATTACTGTTGCGTGAATCAGCAATATTGCCAAATTCCCATTCGGGAATGCGGCCGTAAAACTCGGAATACCCCGAGTCCACACGCCTTAACTGGCCGGAAAATATTATGAAAGCGAATTTCAGAATTGCTGCGATCAAGCTCGCACTGTCATCGGTTTTCCTGCTTGGTGCGCCGCTGACGGCCGTGAATGCCTACGCGGCAGACGCCACCAGTAGCATGGCAGTGGGCGCGACAGTCGCCAACACATGCGCGATTTCGACCGCGCCAATTGCCTTTGGAGCCTATGACGCTGTGACCAAGGCCGAGATCAACACGACGGGCAGCGTCACGGTGACATGCACGCTGGGCGCCGCCACGGTGGTGAAACTTAACCAAGGTCTTAATCCGACTGGCCCATCGACAGACGCTGTACCGGTACGGCAGATGATCAGCGGCGCAAACTTGCTGCCTTATTCTTTGTCTACTGAAGCGACCATGGCAACGGTCTGGGAGAATTTGACTGGCGTCGCGCATACCGGTACCGGCACGGCCACCATTTTGACTGTCTACGGACGGATCGCAGCTGATCAGAACGTGCCTGCTGGCACCTATGCCGACACAGTGGTCGCTACAGTGACGTTCTGATGTGTTTGCGTGCCTTAATGTGGGGTGCTGTAATGGCGGCCCTGTACGTGAGTGGCACGGCGGTGGCTGGATCCTTCTCAGTGGATCCAGTCCGCCTGACGCTGACAGCCAGCGCGCCCATCGTCGCACTGGTGATTCGCAACAGCAGTGACGCGCCTGCGCTGATACAACTGGAGCCGACCAGTTGGACGCAGCAGGACGGTGTCGATCGTTACGAACCCACCCGCGACCTGATCGCCACGCCTCCCATCTTCACGCTGCCACCGCACGGCACGCAGATTGTGCGGCTCGGTCTGCGCCGCGCGCCTGACCCCCGCATCGAGCTGACCTACCGTCTTTATCTTGTCGAAGTCCCGCCCCCACCACCGCCGGACTTTGTCGGCATGCGCGTTGCCCTGCGGCTCGGCGTACCGATTTTCGTGACGCCAGCGGCGCCGAGTGCGCAAGCCTTGCAGTGGCAACTTATTAAAAGGCCCGACGGAAAGCTTGTAATAGCTGCCCGGAACCACAGCGCGTTGCACGACCGCATCCAGTCCATTTCGCTGTCAACAAGCGACGGCGCTCCTGTGTCCGGGCAGGCCATCGCAGACGATGTGCACGCGGGTCAAGAGCGCCAGTGGCCAGTCCACGGCAATGGCATCCCTGTGTCCGGTACCCAGTTGCGGCTCTCTGCGACCACTGAGCGTGGGGTTGCAGGCGCCGATGTCGTTGTGCCCTAGCCCGCGAAGCCGGCCGCAGGTCGCGTACTTTTCCGGGCTGTTCGCCGCACTGCTTTCGCACCTGTCGCTGGCTGGTGCTCCGGCACCCGACGCAGCACGCCTTGCAGAGAGCTTTCTGGCAGTGCGTGTCAATGGTGAGATGATGCCCGTTACGCTCTTGTTGCAGGAGCCGGACGGACGGGTGATGGCCCGGACGTCAGATCTGCTGCGCTGGCGCTTTGTGCTGCCCCAGGGCACCACCGTCACGCACGAGGGTGACAGCTTTCTATCACTCGACGCGATTGCCGGCGTCCGGTGGCGTATCGAGCCGGACACGCAAACACTCGCCATCGACACGGTGGCAAGCAACTTCCTTCCGACCGTCATGTCAGTGGATGCCGCGCGCACGGCACCACCGCCGCCAGTAGGCGGGTTTTTCAACTACGACCTGTCGACGCAGTCGATCAACCACCAGACGTTTTACGGGGGGTTGTTCGAAGCGGTGGCTTTCAGTCCCTGGGGATCCCTGGCGGCCACCGCCGTAGCGCGCAGTGGCGTGACCAGCGACATAGACGGACGTACGGGCAACAACTTCACGCGCCTGAACACGACCTGGACGCTGGATCGTCCCGGCGAGGCGGCTACGTGGCGCATTGGCGACACGATCAGCCAAGCGGGCAGTTGGGGGCGGCCTGTGCGCATTGGTGGCATCCAGTACGCCACCAATTTCACGACGCGGCCAGGATTTATCACCTTCCCGATGCCCGGCTTTGCCGGCGAAGCGGCACTGCCCTCTACGGTGGACATCTATGTCAACGATGCACTGCGCATGCGCCGCGATGTGCTGGCAGGCCCCTTCAGCATTCCCCAGTTACCTGCCTTGACAGGCATGGGTGAGGCGCGGGTCGTGGTGAGGGACCTGCTGGGCCGCCAACAGACCCTGGTGACGCCGTTCTATGCCAGCACTCAGTTGCTGCGGCAGGGACTGCGTGACTTTTCTTATGAAATCGGAGCGATTCGCTCGAACTACGGAACCTTGAGTGCGGACTACGGGCGACTTGCAGCAGTCGGCACCGAGCGCCGAGGCTTGAGTGACACCCTGACGGGCGAGTTGCACGGGGAAGTGACGCAAGACCGCCAGGCGGCAGGAGTTGGCGCCGCCTGGCTGTGGCCATCGGCAGGGGTGTTCACGGCCTCCCTCGCGACCAGTCGGGGTCGCCAAGGAGTGGGTGGGCTCGCCTCGGCCGGGTTTCAACGCCAGACCCGACAGCTGAGTTTTGGAGGCAGCGTCACAATGACCAGCGGCAATTACACCGCACTGGGCCTGCCGACCGATCCGAGCGTGCCCAAGAAGCTTGCACAAGCCTTTGCCAGCTACGCCACCCCGAACTACGGGGCGGTTGCACTGAACTATATCCAGCAGGATTTTCGCGAGCGCAGCGGTGTTCAACTCGTCAGCGCGAGCTGGGGTCTTGCCATCGGCCGCGTCGGGTACCTGTCGCTCGCTGTGCAGCGTGAGCTTCGTGGGGACCAGACTCGGGTCGGGTTGACATTCAGCCGCGCCCTGGATGCCAGGACGAGCATGAGCGCCAGCGCAAGTACCAACACCCGAGGCGACAACCGGAATGTGCAGGCCCAGGTGCAGCGTAACCTTCCGGTAGGAAGTGGCGTCGGGTACCGGTTGATGACGGCCGGCGGAGACGTCGCACGCACAGAAGGCGCAGTCATGATGCAAAGCGACTATGGAACCTACGAGGTCGGCGCCTCGACCTATGGTGGTGACATGGCTTACCGCGCCGGTATGGCCGGCGGCTTTGCGATGATTGGCACTGATGCGTTTGCAAGCCGGACTATCCGCGAGAGTTTTTCTGTAGTGAAGGTTCCCGGCTATTCCGACGTGCGCGTCTATGCCGCCAATCAGTTAGTCGGTCGCACTAATTCCAGCGGGGCAGCCATGGTGCCGAGACTGCTTCCCTATCAAGCCAATTCAATCCGCATCGAGCAGGCAGACCTGCCGCTCGATGCCACGGTCGACACCTTGGCATTCGATGTCGTGCCGACTTATCGAAGCGGTGTCCTGGCCCAGTTTCCGGTTCGCCGCTCGCGCGGTGGCCTGGTGACGGTACTGCTCGACGACGGCGGCCCGCTTCCTTCCGGCGCCGTCGCCCGGTTGGCCGGAAACGAGCAGGAATTCCCAGCGGCACAGCAGGGCGAAATCTATCTGACCCAACTTTCCAGGGAAAACACGATGGAAGTCAGCTGGCTTCAGCAACGCTGCACGATCAAGGTGGTTTTTCCTGAGACAACCGATCCGCTGCCGCACCTTGGCACTTTCTTCTGCCACGGGGTCAATCGATGAAACGCATCACCTGCCGCTGGTTGCACGGTACCGCGGTCTTGGTAGGGTTGCTCGGCGCTGGCGCACCCAGTGATGCGGCGCAGTGCACAGCGTCTGCCTCCAGCATAGCCTTTGGCGCCTATGACCCGTTTAGCGCAGTACCCCTGGACAGCAACGGCAGCGTGCAAATTACCTGCGACGTAGTGACCAGCTACATGATTGCTCTCAATGCAGGCGCGAGCAGCAGCTTGGACCGCGCGATGGTCTTTGGGGCATACCGGCTGAACTACAACCTCTATACCGAAGCCACGCGCACCGTCGTCTGGGGGGACGGCAGCGGGGGAAGCGCAAGCGTCAGCGGCTCGGGAACCGCTGTAACGTTTCCGGTGTACGGTCGAATTCCCGCTCGGCAGAATGTGCACGCCGGCAGCTATGCAGACACGTTGATCGTGACTGTCACTTACTAAGACCAACCCGTTTCAAAGCCGCAGAGCCAACCAAGCCATTGCGCTTGGGGCAGTACCACTACAACGCTCGTGCAATCTTACGCAAGGCGGCGTGAAAGTGCTTCATCGAAGCAGAGCAGCAACGACAACCCCGCCATAGGAAGTGGTGCCAGCAATCAATGGTGGCTTGTGCTCGTGCACGCATTCGCTCTGTTGCTGGACTTACGCTCATTCGGGAATCAACTCGTCTGCTACAACTTTAGCCCCGTAAAGGGCGCTGGCCGATCGCGTACGTCGCTGCTCAAAAGTATCGCGAGCGCGCCAGTCTCGTCGATGCCTTCGAGCGAACCCGCACCATATGTTGTCGGAAGCTCTGGCGGACCGCCTAATCGTCAATGCCTAGCTGTACGTCGTGCAGTGTCGTCCGTACTGCTGAACGCAAATGGCGCTTTGTCCAGAAGCCGGCCGCATGCAATGAAAGGCCAGCGACCAGGGCGCTCGCCGAAGGGGAAGCGGTTGAAGACGCATGCGTATCGTCAGGCAAGCGCTTGCGTCAGCATGCAAGTCTTGCGCTATTACTGCCCAGACGAACGAAGGGCCAGTCCAATGGACTGGCCCTTCGTCGTACATCAATGATTCTGGATGGTGCCGGCTATAGGAGTCGAACCCATGACCTTCGCATTACAAGTGCGCTGCTCTACCAACTGAGCTAAGCCGGCAACAAGGTCAGCATTATAGCCACGAAAATGCGGACCTCTGGAGCAGACGCCTTATTTAATTACCGTCAGGCGTGGACGACCCTTGTCCGGTGTGGGCGGCGATGGCGGATCGGTGTCGTCGTCGGACTCCGAACCCGTTGCGTCGTCGTCCAGCGCGGGCACGGCCGCCAGAGCCGGACGGGCGCCATGGTCGGACGATGCCTCGCCGTCGGCTGCGTTGGATGTGCTGTCGTCATCCACCGCGCCAGCCAGCCCGACCGGCCGCTTGGCGGCGGGCGGTGTGGCTTCGAAGGCCATGCCATGGCCGGTTTCGCGCGCATAGATGGCGGTGACGGCGTCAACCGGCACCGAGATCTGGCGTGCGACGCCGCCGAAGCGCGCCTGGAATTCGATGTACTCGTTGCCGAGATCGAGCTTGCTGGTCGCAAGACGGCCGACGTTCAGCACGATCTCGCCATCCTTGACGTGCTCTCGCGGCACGGTGACACGTTCGTCGACCGTGACCGCAAGGAACGGGGTGTAGCCGTTATCGGTACACCACTCGTGCAGCGCGCGGATGAGATAAGGCTTGGTGGAGGTTTCGCTCATACGTGTCTGCCAGCTATCTGGACGTGCCGAATCAACGGCGCATCACCTTCTCGGACGGCGTCAACGCTTCGATGTAGGCCGGGCGCGAGAAAATCCGCTCGGCGTACTTCTGCAGCGGCGCCGCGTTCTTCGGCAGTTCAATGCCGTAATGGTCCAGGCGCCACAGCAGGGGCGCGATGGCCACGTCGAGCATCGAGAATTCGTCGCCCAGCATGAACTTGTTCTTCAGGAACATGGGCGCCAGTTGCGCCAGACGGTCGCGGATCTGCAGGCGAGCCTGGTCCAGCGCCTTTTCGTCGCTCTTGGACTCACGCGATTCCAGCGTGGTCACGTGCACGAACAGTTCCTTTTCGAAATTGAACAGGAACAGACGCGCGCGGGCGCGCATGACGGGGTCGGCGGGCATTAGCTGCGGATGCGGAAAACGCTCGTCGATGTACTCGTTGATGATGTTGGATTCGTAAAGCACCAGGTCGCGTTCGACCAGGATCGGCACCTGGCCATACGGATTCATCACAGAGATGTCTTCAGGCTTGTTGTAGAGATCGACGTCGCGGATCTCGAAATCCATGCCTTTTTCGAACAGCACAAAGCGGCAGCGCTGGGAAAACGGACACGTGGTTCCGGAGTAAAGCACCATCATGGCAGGGTCCCCGTGAGATGTTAAAGATAGAAGCGTGAAAGGCCAGCGGCCGCATTGCGGACGCTGGCCCCGGAAATGTAGCCTGAAATGCTACTTGATGTCTTTCCAGTACACCGAGTTCAGTCGCCAGGCGATGATCGTGAACACGGCAAGGAAGAGCAGAACCCAGACGCCAAGGCGGGTGCGCTGCTGGGCCGCGGGTTCGGACATCCAGGTCATGAAGGCGACCAGGTCGGCCACCTGATTGTCGAAGGCCGCGGCCTGGACCGGGTTCTTCGGAACGATACGGCTGACCGAACTTTCGTGCCCATGATAGTTCGGGACGGGCTCCCGAGTCACGGTCGGAACGCCATTCTCGTCATGGACGGTGGTGATGCGCTCCCAGCCGTGCTCGCCTTCGGCGGCGTGCATGGCCACGGTGGTGACCGTGTGCGGACCCTGTTCCTGCCACAGCACATGCGGCATGGCCACGCTGGGGAAGACCAGGTTGTTCCAGCCGGTGGCCTGGGCCTGGTCGCGGTAGAAAGTGCGCAGGTACGTATAGATGTAGTCGGAACCGCTGGGGCCGGCGTTGACCGACTTGGCGCGGGCGATCACCGACAGGTCGGGCGGCGCGGCGCCGAACCAGGTCTTGGCGTCTTTTGGCGTCATGGCGACTGTCATCAGGTCGCCGACCTTTTCGCCTGTGAACAGCAGGTTCTTGGCAATCTGCTCGTCGGTCAGGCCGATGTCGCGCAGGCGGTTATAGCGCATGGACGACGCGGAATGACAGTTCAGACAGTTGTTCACGAACAGTTTCGCGCCGTTCTGCAAAGCCGACAGGTCGTTGCTGCGGAAAGGCGCGGTATCCAGTGGGAACCCGCCTTCAGCGGCATAGGCCCCCGAGCAGGTCAGCATCAGGATCAGGGCACCGAGAAGCTTCTTCATCTTGATATCCGTAATGGCATGCCGGTCCGGGGCGTTGGCGCCCGGACCCGGTCGAAATCTTCAGTGGGCGGCAAACGTCACGCGGTCAGGTACCGGTTTGAATGTACCCAGGCGGCTCCAGATCGGCATGAGCAGGAAGAACGCCAGGTAGATCAAGGTACCGATCTGCGACATGAGGTTGAAGACGTCGTTTGGTGCTTGCGTGCCGAGATAGCCCAGGATCAGGAAGTTGATCATGAACACGGCGTACAGCGCCTTGTGCCAGCCCGGACGGTAGCGGATCGAGCGCACCGGCGAGTGGTCCAGCCACGGCAGGAAGAACAGGATCACAACCGCGCCGCCCATCATCACCACGCCGAAGAACTTGGCGTCGAACACCTGCAGCAGGACGGCCAGGACCAGCAACACCACCGTGATCGCCAGCTTCAGCTTGAAGTTGAAGCGGCCCTTGACGAAGATCGCCGCGGCGGCCAGCACGGCCAGGACGGTCAGCACCATGGCGAAGTCGGACGTGACGGCACGCAGCATGGAATAGAACGGCGTGAAGTACCAGACCGGGGCAATGTGCGGCGGCGTCTTGAGCGCATCGGCCGGGATGAAGTTGTTGTACTCGAGGAAGTAGCCGCCCATTTCCGGCGCGAAGAACACGATCGCGCTGAAGATCATCAGGAAGACGCCAACGCCGAACAGGTCATGCACCGAGTAGTAGGGATGGAACGGGATGCCGTCGAGCGGAATGCCGTTTTCGTCCTTGTGCTTCTTGATGTCGATGCCGTCGGGGTTGTTCGAACCCACTTCGTGGAGCGCAACGATGTGCGCCACGACCAGGCCCAGCAGCACCAGCGGCACGGCAATGACGTGGAACGAGAAGAAGCGGTTCAGGGTCGCGTCGGACACGACGTAGTCGCCGCGGATCAGCAGGGCAAGGTCAGGGCCGATGAAGGGAATCGCGGCGAACAGGTTCACGATCACCTGGGCGCCCCAATACGACATCTGGCCCCAGGGCAGCAGGTAGCCCATGAAGGCCTCGGCCATCAGACAGAGGAAGATCGCGACGCCGAATACCCAGACCAGTTCGCGCGGCTTGCGGTACGACCCGTAGAACAGGCCGCGCAGCATGTGCAGGTACACCACGACAAAGAACATGGATGCGCCGGTGGAATGCATGTAGCGGACGAGCCAGCCCCACGGCACTTCGCGCATGATGTATTCGACCGACTGGAACGCGCGTTCCGCATCGGGCTTGTAGTGCATGACCAGGAAAATCCCGGTCACGATCTGGATCACCAGGACCAGCAGCGCCAGCGAACCGAAGAAATACCAGAAGTTGAAGTTCTTCGGTGCGTAGTACTCGGACAGGTGCGCTTTCCAGGTCGAGGTGAGCGGAAAGCGGGCGTCGACCCAACCTACGATGCCTGTTGTTTCGACATTCTTCTCGCCAGCCATGACGTGCTGCTCCTTTTGCTCGGCGGTTTACCGGACCCCTGCTGCGCACATGGCGCACCTGACGGGATCCGGCATTCACTAACGTGTGTGTACTGTTTCAGTAACGCGGGCGGACCCGCGCCGTATCGAACAACCCGAGGAACAGCGTCAGGCTTTGGTCTTGGCATCGACACCCACGATGATGCGGGAATCGGACAGGAACTCGTAGGGGGGAATCGTCAGGTTGTCTGGCGATGGCTTGTTCTTGTATACCCGGCCGGCCATGTCAAACGTGGAACCGTGGCAGGGGCACAGGAAGCCGCCCTTCCAGTCGGCCGGCAGGCTGGGCTGCGGGCCTTCGGCAAAGCGTGTGGAGGGCGAGCAACCCAGGTGCGGACAGATGCCGACCGCAACCAGATATTCCGGCTTGATGGACCGGTATTCGTTCCGGGCGTATTCAGGCGTGATTTCGGCTGGATTGCGTTCGGACTTGGGGTCGGCCACCAGCGGGTCGGTCGTTTTGAGCGAGGCCAGCTGTTCCGGCGTGCGGCGCACGATCCAGACCGGCTTGCCGCGCCATTCAACCGTGCGCATTTCGCCCGGCTTCAGGTCGCCGACGTCGACCTCGACCGGCGCGCCGGCAGCTTTGGCGCGCTCGGACGGCGCGAACGTGCTGACGAAGGGGACGGCGACACCGACTGCAGCGGCGCCACCGACGGCACAGGTGGTGCCAACCCAGAAGCGGCGTTCGGCATCCATCACATTGTCCTGACTCATTGAACGACCCTCAGATCCTTAACCCGCGGCATTTACCGCCCGCAGTACTAGATTCGTGCATTCCTGCACGCCCAGGCTGGGACACTGTCCGGTACAACCGTCTCCGTCAGTCACCCGTCACCCGCATGCGCGCGTGTCATGCGCTGTTGTGCTTTCCATTGCCCGCCTGCAATCATGCAAACCGGGCAATGACTCATTGCGATGGTGCTAGTGCGGTGTTCTGTTAAGCGTGTTTTTGCGTGCGGTCTTGCGTATGTTCTTGCGTGCGTTTTTTGTAGCTATTCTGTCTCGTGCCGTGCAGTGGTTGAGCGCCGCTTGCAACAAGGTTCAGGCAACGGGCTGAGTCAACGACCTTACAGGGACTTCTTAACCTTCGATTATACCGTAATGACTGCGGTGTTCTACAGCTTATGGTGAAAGTTCCCCAGATGTTGAGGAAACGGTTGCGCATTGTGTGAAAGGCAGTTGATACTTGGCGCGACAGCAGGTTCACAACCGGGGAAAGGGGCAGGTATGAGCATCATGAAGGAGTTCCGCGCGTTCGCCATGCGCGGCAATGTGGTCGATCTGGCGGTCGGCGTGATCATTGGGGCGGCGTTCAGCAAGATCGTCGATTCGCTGGTCAAGGACATCATCATGCCGCTGGTCAACCTGATCCTGGGGGGATCGGTCGACTTCAGCAACAAATTCCTGATCCTGCGGTTGCCGGCAGACTACAGCGGGCCGATGAACTACGACGCGCTGACGAAAGCGGGCGCGACCGTGCTGGGCTGGGGCAACTTCGTCACCATCCTGATCAACTTCATCCTGCTGGCATTCGTGATCTTCTGGATGATCAAGCTGATGAACCGCGCCAAGGCACGCTTCGAACGCGAAGAGCATGCGGCGCCAGCGGCCACGCCTGAAGACGTGGTGCTGCTGCGCGAAATCCGCGATGCGCTGACGCGCCAGCGCCTGAGCTGACAAGGCCCTGCCGGGGCACCCGGGCCATCCTGGCCCGCCCCGCAGCCGCACCGTAGCCACCCCGCAGCCCGGTCGTCACACCGGATTGTTGATGTCGACGAAATCCACGCGCACCCCGAACCGTGCGGCAATGGCCTCACCCAGCGCCTGCACGCCGTACCGTTCGGTGGCGTGGTGCCCGGCGGCAACAAACCCCACGCGGGATTCCCGCGCCAGGTGCACGGTGGGTTCGGACACTTCGCCGGTAATGTAGGCATCGGCGCCCGCGTCGATCGCGTCCTGCAGCATGCCCTGGGCGGCGCCGGTGCACCACGCGATGCGTGACACCGGCTGGTTCGGATCTCCCACGACCAGCGGCGGACGCTGCAGGCGCTGGGCTATCCGGTCGCCCAGGGCGCCCACGGTGCGGATGCCCTCGGCCTGGCCGATCCAGATCAGGCCATCGCTGCCCGTCTGCTCCGGCTTGCCATCGACCCGGTTGGGAGTGATGCCCAGCACGCGGGCCAGCTGGGCGTTGTTGCCCAGCACCGGATGCGCATCCAGCGGCAGGTGGTAGGCCAGCAGATTCAGGTCGTGCCCCAGTGCCAACGCCAGCCGGGTGCGGCGGATGCCGCGCACGCGCGGGTCTTCGTTCTTCCAGAACCAGCCGTGATGGACCAGCAGCGTATCGGCCCCGACCGAAATCGCATGACGAATAATTGCCTCGGAAGCCGTCACCCCGGCGATAATATGGCGGATCACGGGGCGTCCTTCGACCTGGAGCCCGTTCGGACAGTAGTCGCGGAACCGGTCCGACTGCAGCTCGGCGGCCAGCCATGACACCAGATCTTCGGTGCGCACGCTGCCCCGCTCCTCCGGACCCGGGTGGTTCGGCAAGGGCAATCCGGTTTGCGTTTGCAGTGGTTCGCCTGCCATCATTGTCAATCTCCTACGTCCAGAAGTGTTTACATGCGCCGACTATGGCTGATATTCGCCCAGACCACGACTGTCTGTCTGGCCATTTTATTCATCGTGGCGACATTGCGCCCCGAATGGCTGCCGCGCAGCGGCGGCCCCAACGGCGCCATGGTGGTTCCCTTCTTCGAAGCGGCGCCCCCCGCCACCGCACCGGCGGCGGCCGCAACGTCGTCGTACGCGCTGGCGACGCGCAAGGCCGCGCCTGCCGTGGTCAACATCTTCACCAGCAAGGACGCGCCGCAGTCGAACACGCACCCCTTTGCCGATGATCCGGTGTTTCGGCGCTTCTTTGGCGACGAGTTCAATCCGCGCCGGCAACAGACATCCAGCCTGGGCTCGGGCGTCATCGTCAGCCCCGAAGGCTATGTACTGACCAACAATCACGTGATCGAAGCGGCCGACGAGATCGAAGTCGCCCTGGCCGATGGCCGCAAGGGCAAGGCCATGCTGGTCGGCGCCGATCCCGAAACCGACCTGGCCGTGCTGAAGCTGACCCTGCCCACCCTGCCCGCCGTGACTTTCGGCCGCGCCGAAGACCTGTCGGTGGGGGATGTGGTGCTGGCCATCGGCAACCCCTTCGGCGTCGGGCAGACGACCACGATGGGGATCGTGTCGGCGCTGGGCCGTACGCACCTGGGTATCAACACCTTTGAAAACTTCATCCAGACCGACGCCGCCATCAACCCGGGCAACTCGGGCGGTGCGCTGATCGACGCCAGCGGCAACCTGGTGGGAATCAACACGGCGATCTATTCGCGGTCGGGCGGCTCGCTGGGAATCGGCTTTGCCATTCCGGTGAGCACGGCGCGGCAGGTCATGGAACAGCTGATCACGTCCGGGTCGGTCACGCGCGGCTATATCGGCGTGGAACCACAAGACCTGACAAGCGAGCTGGCCGATGCCTTCAAGCTGTCGCGCCGCGAAGGCGTGATCATCGCGGGCGTCGTGCGCGGCGGCCCGGCAGCCAAGGCCGGCATCCGCACCGGCGATATCGTGGTGTCCGTGGACGACAAGGGCATCACCGACACGACCACCATGCTGAACGCGATTGCCGCGCTGGCGCCGGGCACCAAGGTCAAGATCAAGCTGGTGCGGGGCGGACAGGAATTTGATTCCGTGGTGACCGTGGCCACACGGCCGCAGCCACGCCGGGAACCCCAGACGCCTTGATAGGCAGGCGGGCGGACGGGTTGCGGGCGTGTCCCCTGCCCATTGCAACCGCAAATAAAAAACGCCAGTGCTGGACACAGCCTGGCGTTTTTTTGCGTCTTGGCGACGGAATCTTGTATCGCTACCCGGCCGTCAGCGCCACGCGCTCAGTGCTTGCCCAATCCCAGATAGCTTTCCACCACCCGCGGGTCATCGGCCAGTTCACCCGCCGGGCCGGACAGAACAACCTTGCCGGTTTCCAGCACATACGCGTAGTCGGCCGTCTGCAGGGCCGCCCGCGCGTTCTGCTCGACCAGCAGGATGGCCACGCCACGCGCTTTCAGCTCGTTGATGATGTGGAAGATCTCTTTCACGATCCGCGGCGCCAGCCCCAGAGACGGTTCGTCCAGCAACAGCAGGCGCGGCTTGGCCATCAGGGCGCGGCCCAGGGCCAGCATCTGGCGTTCACCCCCCGACAGCGTGCCGGCCAGTTGCTTGCGGCGGTCTTTCAGCCGGGGAAACAGCACGAACACTTCGTCCATCGACGCGGCCTGGTCGCGCTCGCCGCGGCGATAACGCGAAAAGGCACCCAGCAGCAGGTTGTCTTCCACCGTCATCTCGCCAAACAGCTCGCGCTTTTCGGGAACCAGGTTCAGGCCCAGCGCCACCATCTTTTCAATCTCGGGCTGGGGCTGCACGACGCCGTCGATGGCGACCGTGCCTCGCGACGGCAGCAGGCCCATGATCGCGGACAGCATGGTCGTCTTGCCGGCGCCGTTCGGGCCGATGACAGTCACGATGCTGCCAGCGGGCACGACCAGGTCGGCGCCGTGCAGGGCTTCGACCTTGCCGTAGGAAACGTGCAGGTCGGAAACCGTCAGCAAGGCGGGCGAAGATGCGGCGGCCGTGCTTGCGGACCCGGCCTGTCCGCCCGAATCAGGTGATGCGGGCGTTGTGGTCATTCGACGCCTCCCAGATAGGCTTCGAGCACGCGGGGGTCCTTCTGGACCTGCTCGGGCAGACCCTCGGCGATCTTTTCGCCAAATTCCATGACAACGATCCGATCCGCCAGACCCATGACAAAGTCCATGTCATGCTCGACCAGCAGGATCGCCATGCCCTCGGCGCGCAGGGTGGCAAGGGTGTCCGACAAGGCGCGTTTTTCCAGATAACGCAGTCCGGCCGCCGGCTCGTCCAGCAAAAGCAGGCAGGGGTCGGCGCACAGCGCCCGGGCGATTTCCAGCATGCGCTGCTGGCCCAGCGGAAGCGACCCGGCGGCCACCCACAACTGATCGCCCAGGCCCACCCGCGCGGCCTGACGGGCAGCTTCGGCCATGAGCCGCGCTTCTTCCTTCCGGTCCAGTTTGAGCGCGCCGGTGAACAGGCCGTGGACGATGCCGCGGCGCTCACGCAGGTGCGCGCCGATCGCGATGTTCTCGATCACGCTCATCTGCGGCAGCAGGCGCACATGTTGGAACGTCCGGCCCAGGCCCTGCGCCGCGATACGCCGCGCGCTGCGGCCCGTGACAGCGTCGCCGCGAAAGCGCACCACGCCCGAGGTGGGATCGTCCACGCCCGACAACAGGTTGAACATGGTGCTTTTGCCGGCGCCGTTGGGGCCGATCAGGGCCAGCACTTCGCCCGCGCGCACCGAAAAGCTGATGTCATTGTTGGCCACCAGGCCGCCAAAACGTTTGGTCAGGTGTTCGGCAGCCAGCACTTCTTCGCCCCGCTCGGGCATGGCACGGCGTGCCAGCGGCGCAGCAGCGGTATCGATGGTGCGATGGGTCGGCGCGAACGGCAGCACCTTGCGCGTGAGCTGCGCCAGCAGGGGCCACAAACCGTCGCGCGCCCGCTGCAGCAACACGACCAGCAACACGCCGAACACGATGGTTTCGAAACTGCCCGACGCCCCGAGCAAGGACGGCAGGACGTTCTGCAGCCACTGCTTGAGCAGGGTGACCACACCAGCGCCCAGCAACGCGCCCCAGACCTGCGACGCGCCGCCGATCACTGCCATGAACAGATATTCGATGCCGATACCCAGTCCGAACGGCGTCGGGTTCACGAAGCGCTGCATGTGGGCGTAAAGCCAGCCCGACAGCGCGGCCAGCAGCGCCGCGATCACGAAGATGGCGATGCGCGACCGGGCGGTATCGACGCCCATGGATTCGGCCATCACCATGCCACCCTTGAGTGCACGGATCGCCCGGCCTTCCCGCGAGTCGAGCAGGTTGCTGATCAGCAGCATGGCCACGCCCAGCGCGATCCAGATCAACCAGAACAGATCGCGTCCGCCAACCAGTTGCGTGCCGAACAGCGTGATTGGCGGCACGCCGGACAGACCGGTGTGGCCGCCAAGGAAATCAAACGTGCCGAACAGGAAGTACAGGCTCAGGCCCCAGGCGATGGTGCCCAGCGGCAGATAGTGGCCCGACAGCCGCAACGAGATCCCGCCAAGAACCCAGGCAAATACCCCGGTAATCAACAGCCCCAGCAGCAGCCCTGCCCAAGGCGACCCTCCGGTCCACGCCAGCCAGGTCGGCAAGGTCGCGGTGGTGAGCCAGGCCGTGGCATACGCACCCAGGCCGACAAAGGCTGCCTGGCCAAAGGACGTCAGCCCCCCTACCCCGGTCAGCAGTACCAGGCCCAGCGAAACCAGGGCCGCAAGGCCAATGTAGTTGAGCAGCGTGACGGTGAATTCGGACAGGCCGAACACGGCGCCCAGCAACGCGAGCACGCCCGCGGCAACGAGCCAGGAAGGACGCACCCGCATCATTCTTCCTCCACGTGGCGTGACGACAGCGAGCGCCACACCAGCACCGGAATGATCAAGGTGAAGACGATCACTTCCTTGTAGGCGCTGGCGCTGAAGGACGAAAAGGCTTCCAGCAGGCCCACCAGCAGTGCGCCCGCTGCCGCGATCGGGTAGCTGGCCAGCCCGGCAATGATGGCCGCGACGAAGCCCTTTAGCCCGATCAGGAAGCCGGTGTCGTAGTAGATGGTGGTGATGGGGGCAATCAGGATGCCCGAGAACACGCCGATCAGCGCGCACAGCGTGAAGCTGAGCTTGCCCGCCAGGCTGGTCGGAATGCCCATCAGGCGTGCCCCCACCCGGTTGACGGCGGTTGCGCGCAGCGCCTTGCCATACAGCGTGCGTTCGAACAGCAGGGACAGCAGCACGATCAGGGCCAGCGAGCAGCCCACGACCCACAGGGTCTGCGCGCTGATCGGCACGCCGGCCAATTCAAAACTGCCTTCGGAAAACGGCGGGGTGCGCGAGCCTTCGGCGCCGAAAAACAGCAGGCCCAGTCCCACCAGCGCCATGTGCACGGCCACCGACACGATCAGCAGCACCAGCACCGAACTTTCGGCCACGGGCTGGAATGCCAGACGCCAGATCATCGGCCCGAGCGGCACCACCATCACAAAGGTGAAGAGGATCTGGACGATCAACGGCAGGTCAACGAACGACACGTACCGCGCGATCGCCAGCACCACCAGCGGATACACCACGTTCCAGCCCAGCACCGACGGCACGCGCCGCCATGACCGGGCGCGGAACGCGGTCCACAGTTCGACGACGGCGACCACGGCGCCCGCGCCCACCAGCAGCCAGACGGTGCCCGGCAGCTTGCCGGCCTGCAACGCCGCCAGGCTCAGGGCGCCCCAGGCCACGAACTCGCCCTGGGGAATGAAGATCACGCGGGTGACCGTGAAGGCCAGGACGAGCGCCAGCCCCAACAGCGCGTAGATCGCGCCATTGGTGATGCCGTCCTGCACCAGGAAAAGAACTATCTGGAGGTCCATCTCGACTCCGGAAGGGCCGGAGCCTTCGCCCACCCTCCGCCTGGATTTACTTGATCAGCTTCCAACCGCCGTTCTCGATCGTCACCATGACGCGTGACCGGTTGTCGAGGCCCACGTGATCGGTGGCGGTCGGGTTGAAGATGCCATGCGCGCCGGCCACATTCTTGACCTGCTCGAGCGCATCGCGCAGCGCGGCACGGAATTCCGGCGTGCCCGGCTTGGCTTTCTTGAGCGCTTCGGGAACGGCGGCTTCGATCAGCTTGCCGGCATCCCAGGCATGGCCGCCGAAGGTCGAGACGGAACCCTTGCCGAAGGCGGCTTCGTACTTCTGCACGTATTCGGTGGCAGACGCCTTGACCGGGTTGCTGTCGGGCAACTGGTTCCACACCAGCACCGGACCGGCAGGCAGGAAGGTGCCGGCGATGTCCTTGCCACCCACGCGCAGGAAGTCGTTGTTGGCGACGCCGTGGGTCTGGTAGTACTTGCCGGCGTAGCCACGTTCCTTCAATGTCTTCTGGGGCAGCGCGGCGGGAGTGCCGGCCGCGCCGATCAGCACGGCGTCGGGCTTGGTCGCCATCATCTTCAGCACCTGCCCCGTGACCGAGGTGTCGGTACGGTTGAAGCGCTCGTTGGTGACGGCCTTGATGCCGGCAGCCTGGGCCGCCTTGTTGAATTCCGAATACCAGCCTTCGCCGTAGGCGTCCGCAAAGCCGATGAAGGCCACGGTCTTCACGTTGTTGGCCTTCATGTGCTCGACGATCGCGCCCGCCATCTGCGCATCGTTCTGCGGCGTCTTGAAGGCCCAGCGCTTCTTGCCGTCCAGCGGCTCGACGATCACGGCCGATGCGGCCATCGAAATCAGCGGCGTGCCGGTTTCGGCGGCCACGTCGATCATGGCCAGCGAATTGGGCGTAACGGTGGAGCCGACCAGGATGTCGACCTTGTCTTCGGTGGTGAGCTTGCGTGCGTTCTTGACGGCCGTGGTCGTGTCGGTCGCATCGTCGAGGACGATGTAGTTGACCTTCTGCCCGGCAATGGTCTTGGGCATCAGCGTGAAGGTGTTCTTCTCGGGGATGCCCAGCGACGCGGCAGGACCGGTGGCGGATACGTTGACGCCGACAGTGATGTCGGCGTGTGCGGCAAGCGCCGTCGTGGCCAGCGCCATGGCGACGGCCAGTTTGTTCAACACGTGCATGCAAGTCTCCAACAAGTTGCGAATCGCCCCGCCACTGCGCGGGACGATTTCAATTTTTTTCTACGATCGCGCGATCTTCGGATTCTTTTTTCTTGAGGAACCGAGAGACCAACAATCCCAATTCGAACAGAATGCACAGCGGCACCGCAAGCATGAACTGGCTGACCACGTCGGGCGGCGTCACGACCGCGGCGATCACGAAGGCGCCCACGACCACGTAACCCCGGGCGGCGGCCAGCTTCTCGGTGGTGACCACCCCGGTCTTGACCAGCAGGATCACGGCGATCGGCACTTCGAACGTGATGCCGAAGGCCAGGAACATCGTCATCACGAAGTTCAGGTAGGCCTCGATATCCGGGGCCGGCGTGATCGACTGCGGCGCGAACGTCGCAATGAAGTGGAATACCGTCTTGAAGACGAAAAAGTAGCAGAACGACATGCCCATGATGAACAGCAACGTGCTGGACACAATCAGCGGCAGCGCCAACTTCTTTTCGTGCATGTAAAGGCCGGGGGCAACGAACGACCACGCCTGGTACAGCACGACCGGCAAGGCCACCACGAAGGCGGCCAGCATGGTCACCTTGACGGGCACCATGAAGGGCGTGATCACGCCCGTGGCAATCATGCGCGTGCCGGGCGGCAGGGTCGCCAGCATGGGCTGGGCGAGCAGGTCATAGATCGTGGACGCGCCGGGATACAGGAACAGCACGATGAACACGACGCCGACGGCCAGGAGGGCGCGGATCAGGCGGTCACGCAGTTCGACCAGGTGGGAAATGAAACTGTCTTCTGTGCTCACGCTTTTTCCCGATCTCGCGCAGGCAGGGCTGCGGCTGGGTGGGTATCGGCGGCCGGCTCGACGCTCGCAACGGGCGGGACGGCGGGCGGCAATTGGTCAGTCGGAAACAGTGAAGCCTGCGGCACCGGGGTGCCGTCGCCGTCGTCAGCCGACGGCTGGCCTGCGACAGGCGCAGCACCCGAGGACGGCTGAGGCGCGGGTTGCGGCGTGACCTGGGCCGAGGCAACCGTCACCACCGGGTCGGGCGTGACCATGGGGGCGTCGGCAGGCAAATCCCGCGGAGTGATCGCGGGATTCGGCACGGGAACGAGTTCGGGAACGTGTGCCGCGGCGCCGTCAGGCGTGTGTGCCGCAACGCTGCTGGCCGGCGCCGCATCGGCCGGATCGGCATGCGGCGACACGCCGGCCGCATGGGCCGCACCCGCTGCGCCCTCGGGCAGGAACACGGCGTCGCCGCCATGCACCGCCACGTCCGCCGCGGCGCTGGCCGTCGACGCACTCTGCGCGGCGTCGTCCGCCAGGCTTTTTACTTCGCGGGTCGTGTGATCCAGTTCCTTGCGCACTTCTTCGACATTGGTGTCGACGGTCGACTTGATGGTGCGCGCCGCCTCTTCCATTTCCGTGCGCAGATTGCGCAGTTCGTCGAGTTCCATTTCGCGCCGGATGTCACCTTTGACATCGCTGACGTAACGCTGGGCCCGGCCCAGCAGATGTCCGACTGTGCGGGCCACCTTGGGCAGACGTTCGGGACCGATGACCACTAGCGCCACGACGGCGATCACTAGCATCTCGGTAAAGCTGACATCGAACATTCAGCACGCACCGTTGCAGATAAGTAGAAAACAAGACGCCCCAAGCCGGACAGGTCCGGCTGGGGCCAACCACGGATCGCGGCCGGCAGGCCGCGCCGCTATCAGATGCGTTCTTTTTCCTTGGCTTGGACGTCGATCGTCTCGCCAGGAACGCGCTTCGGATCGGCCGTCGTGTGCGTGGTGGTGGGGCCGCCTGCTTCGCCGCCTTCACGCATGCCGTCCTTGAAGCCCTTGACCGCGCCGCCGATGTCGCCGCCCATGTTCTTCAGTTTCTTGGTGCCAAAAATCAGCACGACGATAACCAGCACGATGAGCCAGTGCCAAATGCTAAAGCTTCCCATTGCATACTCCGCGCCGCGAGGCGGTAATTCGTCCAGTCACCCGAAGCGCCGATTGGCCTTCGGTACTCAGTTCCGTGTACTCGATTCCGGGTGGTCAGCGCCGGTTCAATCCCGCTTCCAGGGCCGGGGACCACCAATCACATGATAGTGGAGGTGGGGGACTTCCTGGCCACCGTCCGCACCATTGTTGACCATGACGCGAAACCCGCCCTCCGGTCCGGGCCGGCATCCCTGTTCGAGGGCCAGCTGCGGAAGCAGGACCGTCATTCTACCCAACACCCCGGCGTCCTCTTGTGACACATCCTGCAGCGAGGTGATATGTCGCTTGGGCACCACCAAAAAATGTACCGGCGCGATCGGATGAATGTCATGAAAAGCATATAGCTCGTCATCTTCGTAGACCTTGCGCGACGGGATGTCACCGCGGCTGATCTTGCAGAACAGGCAATTGTCGCTCATGGCGGGCCTCAGGCAGGACGTGACGCTTTTTCTTCCAGGCCTGACAGGCCTTCACGCCGCGCAAGCTCGGCGATCACCTGTTCAGGACGCAACTTGTAGAAATCCAGCATGACGAGGCAGTGAAACCACAGGTCCGCGGTCTCGGACACGATACGGTCGGCATCGCCATCCTTGGCGGCCATGACGGTTTCGGTCGCTTCTTCGCCGATCTTCTTCAGGAACGAGTCGGGACCCTTGGACAGCAGCCGCGCGACGTAGGAGGCGTCGGGCGAACCGCCGTTCTCCGGGCGGCGCGTGGCAATGGTGTCGGCCAGGCGGGACAGGAAATCGCTCATTTGTAGATGCTCTCGGGGTCTTTGAGCACCGGGTCGGTCTCGACCCAGCGCGTGCCGCCGTCGGTATCCAGACGGCGGTAGAAGCAGCGTTCGCGGCCGGTATGGCAGGCAATGCCGCCCACTTGCTCGACCCGCAACAGCACCACGTCGCCATCGCAGTCCAGGCGCAGTTCACGCACCTTTTGCACGTGGCCAGACTCTTCACCCTTGCGCCACAGGCGGGCGCGCGAGCGCGACCAGTAGGTGGCGTTGCCGGTGCGCAATGTCTCGCGCAGCGATTCGCGGTTCAGGAACGCGAACATGATCACCTTGTTGGTGGTCACGTCCTGCGCAATGCCCGGGATCAGGCCGTTGTCGTCGAACACCAGTTCGTCGAGCCAGGCGTCATCGGCCGAAGCCGTCGGGGAAAATGCCGCGGAAAGGTCCGCGGCTTCAGAGGTTGAAGCCATGCTATCGATTATCCAGCTGCATCAGTCATTCAGGCGCATGGCGATGCCGCGATCGGCCATGAAGCGCTTGGCTTCCTGGACCGTGTGTTGACCATAGTGGAAGATGCTGGCGGCCAGCACCGCATCGGCCTTGCCTTCGGTCACGCCGTTGGCCAGGTCGTCGAGCGATCCCACGCCGCCCGAGGCGATCACGGGCACCGGCACGGCTTCGGACACCGCGCGCGTCAGCGCCAGGTCAAAGCCCGAGCGCGTGCCGTCGCGGTCCATGCTGGTCAGCAGGATTTCTCCGGCGCCATAGTTGGCCATGGTGCGCGCCCATTCGATGGCGTCCAGCCCGGTTGCCTTGCGGCCGCCGTGCGTGAAGACTTCCCAGCGCGGCGCTTCGCCCGGCTGCGACACGCGTTTGGCGTCGATGGCGACCACGATGCACTGCGAGCCGTACCGCTGAGCCGCGTCGCGCACCAGCGTCGGGTTGGTGACCGCCGACGTGTTGATGCCCACCTTGTCGGCGCCCGCATTGAGCAGCCGGCGCACGTCGCCGACTTCGCGCACGCCACCGCCGACGGTCAGGGGAATGAAGACCTGGGACGCCACCTGCTCGATGACCGACACGATGATGTCGCGCTGGTCGCTGGATGCGGTGATGTCGAGGAACGTGATTTCGTCGGCGCCCTGCAGGTCGTAGCGGCGAGCGACTTCTACCGGATCGCCGGCGTCCATCAGGTTCACGAAGTTGACCCCCTTCACGACGCGACCGGCGGTCACGTCAAGGCAGGGGATGATGCGTCGGGTGAGCATGCCGTCAGACCGATCCGAGCTTGTCGGCCAATGCTTGCGCGGCCTGGAAGTCCAGTGTGCCTTCATAGATGCTGCGGCCCAGAATGGCGCCTTCGACGCCCTCTTCTTCGACCGCGCACAGCTGTTCGATGTCGCGCAGGTCGGCAATGCCGCCCGAAGCGATGACCGGAATGCGCACGTGCTGCGCCAGGCGCACGGTGGCGTCGACGTTCACGCCCGACAGCATGCCGTCGCGGCCGATGTCGGTGTAGATGATGGACGCGCAGCCGTAGTCTTCGAACTTCTTGGCGAGGTCGATGACGTCATGGCCTGTGAGCTTGCTCCAGCCGTCGGTCGCGACTTTCCCGTCCTTGGCGTCCAGGCCGACAATGATCTGGCCCGGGAACGCGCTGCACGCATCGTGCAGGAAGCCAGGGTTCTTGACCGCGGCCGTGCCGATGATGACGAACGAGATGCCGTTGTCGAGGTAGCGCTCGATCGTGTCGAGGTCGCGGATGCCGCCGCCGATCTGCACGGGAATGTCATCGCCGACGGCCTTGACGATCGCGCGGATCGACGACTCGTTCTTGGGCTTGCCGGCCACGGCGCCGTTCAGGTCGACCAGGTGCAACCGGCGTGCGCCGAGATCCAGCCAGTGGGAGGCCATGACCGCGGGTTCTTCGGAAAACACGGTAGCGTCGTCGAGGTCGCCTTGACGCAGGCGAACACAACGACCGTCTTTGAGGTCAATCGCAGGAATGAGGAGCATGACGAGTCAGAAAGTGACGTTCGGGTCGGAGGGCTGCACGCGGCAAGCCAGTGAAGAACCGGCCAGGAAGGCCGGCAGGAAGTGAATGCGTATCACGGGTTCCATCGCACGAAATTGCGGTAGATCTGCAAGCCCGCGCTGGCGCTCTTTTCGGGATGGAACTGGGTTGCAAAGATGTTATCTCTGGCCACGGCGCAGGTAAAGCCGAGACCGTAATCGGTCTGCCCGGCAATTACCCCTACATCTTCGGGCACGACATAGTAACTGTGCACGAAGTAGAAATACGTGTCATCGGCCACGCCCTCCCACAAAGGGTGGGCAAGGGTCTGCTTGACCCGGTTCCAGCCCATGTGGGGGACCTTCAGGCGCGACTCGCCGTCGAAGGCGCTCCCGGCAAAGCGCACGACCTTGCCTTTCATGATGCCCAGGCCGTTCGACGGGCCTTCTTCGCTGTGGTCGAACAGCATCTGTTCGCCCAGGCAGACGCCCAGCATCGGCTTGGTGCGCGACGCGTCGAGCACCGCGTCACGCAGGCCCGACGCGTCCAGGTTGCGCATGCAATCGAGCATGGCGCCCTGCCCGGGAAACACCACCCGGTCGGCGGCGGCAATGCCGGCGGCATCGGTGCACAGGCGGACATTGGCCTCGGGCGCGACGTGTTCAAGGGCCCGGGCGACCGACAGCAGGTTGCCCATGCCGTAGTCGACAATGGCAATCGTGGTCACGTCAGAGCACTCCCTTGGTCGACGGAATCGTGCTGCCCGCGCGCGGATCGACTTCCAGCGCCATGCGCAGCGCGCGGCCGAAGGCCTTGAAGACCGTTTCGCACTGGTGGTGCGAGTTGACGCCCTTCAGGTTGTCGATGTGCAGCGTGATCAGCGCGTGGTTCACGAAGCCCTGGAAAAATTCGCGGGCCAGGTCCACGTCGAAGCGGCCGATCATTGCGCGGGTGAACGGCACGTTGTACTCCAGGCCCGGGCGGCCTGAAAAATCGACGACCACCCGCGACAGGGCCTCGTCGAGCGGCACGTAGGCATGGCCATAGCGGCGCAAACCGGCCTTGGTGCCGGCGGCCTGGGCAAACGCCTGACCCATGGTGATGCCGACGTCTTCCACGGTGTGGTGGTCATCGATATGCAGATCGCCATCACAGTCCACTTCGATGTCGAACATGCCGTGGCGGGCGATCTGATCCATCATGTGGTCGAGAAACGGCACGCCGGAATTGAGCTTCTGCTTGCCGGTGCCGTCCAGATTGACGGCCACGCGGATGCGCGTTTCGTTGGTATTGCGGGTGATCTCGGCGGTACGCATGATCAGTTCCGGATAGAAGGAAGAATGTCGTTCAGGGCTGCCAACAGGGCAGCATTGTCGTCGGGGGTGCCGATCGAGATGCGAAGGCACTCGGCCAGCAGCGGATGCATGGGGCCCACGTTGCGCACCAGGATGCCGCGGGCCTTCAGGGCGTCATAGATGCGGACCGCATTGCCGGTCTGCGGGCCCGCGCCGGAAAAATTCGCCAGCACGAAGTTGGCGGCCGACGGATAGGACGTCACGCCCGGCAGCGCCGCCAGGGACGCGATCAGCGCATCGCGGTCGGCGCAGATCTGCGCGGCATGCGCATCCAGCACGGGCTTGTGCTCGAGCACGGCAACGATCGCCGCCTGGGTCAGCACATTCAGATTGTAGGGCGGACGGAGCTTGTCGAGTTGATCGACCCAGGCCGGCGCCCCCGCCAGGTAGCCCAGGCGCATGCCGGCCAGACCGATCTTGGACACCGTTCGCACGATCACGACATTGGGATGCGACAGCACCAGGTCCATGGACGTCGATCGCGCGAAGGCATGGTACGCCTCGTCGATGACGACCAGTCCGGGCGCGGCCTCCACCACGGTGCGGATCGCCTCGGCGCTCCACATCAGCCCCGTCGGGTTGTTCGGCACGGCCAGGAACACGATCTTGGGGCGAAGCCGCGCCATGGCGTCGACCATGGCAGGCACGTCGATCTGCAGGTCGGCCGTCAAGGGCACGCCCGCGAAGGTCGCGTGGTTCAGCCGGGCGAAGGCCTCGTACATCACGAACGAGGGCCAGGGCGACATCACCACATCGCCCGGCACGCAGGTCGACTGGATCGCAAGACTGATGAGTTCGTCCGACCCATTGCCCAGCATGATGTCGGCGCCGGCCGGAATGTCGAACGCAGTTCGCACCGCATCCTTGACCGGCCGGGGGTCGGCGCTCGGGTAGCGGTTGAGCGCCACCTTGCCCACCGCGCGCGCCACCGCCGCCTGGATATCGGCGGGCAGCGAGTACGGGCTTTCCATGGCGTCGAGCTTGATGGCTTGCGTGCCATCGGCCACGGCGTAGCGCGCCAAGGCCTGCACATCCGGGCGGATGGTCGCGGCGATCACACGGGCCGTGCTGGCGTCGCTGGCGGTCATGGCGTCAGTCCGGCGTGGCAGGTCGGGCGGCGTCGGCGCGCGACGCATCGGAACCCGAGTCGTCGAGCCGGAACTCGGCGCTGCGCGCATGCGCCTGCAGACCTTCGCCGTGCGCCAGTTCGGACGCGAGGCGCCCCAGGGTCTGTGCGCCGGCCGGCGACACGTTGATCAGGCTGGAACGCTTCTGGAAGTCATACACCCCCAGCGGCGAGGAAAACCGCGCCGTGCGCGACGTGGGCAGCACGTGGTTCGGGCCGGCGCAGTAATCGCCAATCGATTCCGAGCTGTGACGGCCCAGGAAGATCGCGCCCGCGTGGCGGATCAGGTCGGCCCAGCGATCGGGATTTTCGGTGGAGATTTCCAGGTGTTCCGGCGCGATGTCGTTGGCGATCGCGCAGGCTTCTTCCAGGTCCTTGACCAGGATCAGCGCGCCGCGGTTGGCCAGGCTGGTGCGAATGATCTCGGCACGCGGCATGGTCGGCAGCAGGCGGGCGATGGCGGCTTCGACCTCGGCAATGTAGCCGGCGTCGGGGCACAGCAGGATGGCCTGCGCCAGTTCGTCGTGCTCGGCCTGCGAGAACAGGTCCATCGCGATCCAGTCGGCTGGCGTCTTGCCGTCGCAGATCACCAGGATTTCGCTGGGACCGGCGATCATGTCGATGCCCACCGTGCCGTACACGCGCCGCTTGGCGGCCGCCACGTAGGCATTGCCGGGGCCGACGATCTTGTCGACCGCGGCGATCGATGCCGTGCCATAGGCCAGGGCGCCCACCGCCTGCGCGCCGCCGATCGCGATCGCGCGGTCCACGCCGGCAATCGCCGCAGCCGCCAGCACCAGGGGATTGCGCACGCCGTCGGGCGTCGGGGTCACCATGACGACTTCAGCCACGCCGGCCACCTTGGCGGGCACGGCGTTCATCAGCAGGGACGACGGGTAGGCGGCCTTGCCACCAGGCACGTACAGGCCGACGCGGTCCAGGGGCGTGATTTTCTGGCCCAGCACCGTGCCGTCGGGCTCGGTATAGGTCCAGGTCTGCATGACCTGACGCTTGTGATAGCGGCGGATGCGGTCGGCGGCGCTTTCCAGCGCGGTGCGCTGGGCGGCAGGCAGGGCATCGAGCGCAGCGAGCCATTCGCTGCGCGGGATTTCCAGCGCTTCGATATTGTCGGCTGTCAGGCGGTCGAACCGGCGGGTGTACTCGAGCACGGCCGCATCGCCACGCGACCGGACGTCCAGCAGGATGTCAGTGACGGCGTGTTCGATGGACGCGTCTTCGGACGCCTCGAACGCCAGCAAGGTGGTGAGTTGGTGACGGAAATCGTCGCTACGGGTATCCAGTTTGTGGATCAAAGACATGGCGGTACGCTCTGCAGAAATTCGGGATTCGGGGCCGACAGGCGGCGCCTGGAAAGGCAGCCAGCCTGCGGAGGGCGCGCCTGGGCGCGCCGTGATTGCGGGATCGCAGCCCCTGCGCGCCGTCTCGGCCGCGGCCCGGAGGCCGCTGCGCCCGTGTCAGCCAGGCATGGCCAGACTGGCGCGCGAGAAGGCGTCGAGCAAAGGCTGCAATCGATGTCGCCGCATCTTGAGCGCCGCCTGGTTGACGATCAGCCGCGACGAGATGTCCATGATGTCTTCCACCGCGACCAGGTTGTTGGCCTTCAGTGTGCTGCCAGTCGAGACCAGATCGACGATCACGTCGGCCAGGCCGATCAGCGGCGCCAGTTCCATCGATCCGTACAGCTTGATCAGGTCGACGTGCACGCCCTTGGCGGCGAAATGCTCGCGCGCGGCCTGGACGTACTTGGTGGCAACGCGCAGGCGCGCGCCCTGGCGCACCGCGTTGGGGTAATCGAAGCCATTGGGCACGGCCACGCACAGGCGGCATTTGCCGATGCGCAGGTCGATCGGCTGGTACAGCCCACCCGGGTGCTGGGCGGCATGCTCGATCAGCACGTCCTTGCCCGCCACGCCCAGGTCGGCCGCGCCGTACTGGACATAGGTGGGGACGTCGGACGCCCGCACAATGATGACGCGCACGCACGGGTCGCTGGTCGGCAGGATCAGCTTGCGGGACGTTTCCGGATTTTCGAGCACCGTAATGCCGGCCTCGGCCAGCAAAGGCATGGTCTCGTCGAAGATCCGGCCCTTGGACAGGGCCAGCGTGATCGGGGTTTGCGGATTGGCAGGGGAAAAGGCGCTCATTCAGGCGCTCCGGTGCCGACCACCCGGCGGATCTGGGCACCCAGCTTCACAAGCTTGCGTTCCATGTGTTCGTAGCCGCGGTCGAGGTGATAGATACGTTCGATCGTGGTTTCGCCCTCGGCCACCAGGCCGGCGATGACCAGGCTGGCCGAGGCCCGCAGGTCGGTCGCCATGACGATGGCGCCCGACAGCTTGGGCGTGCCGATCACGACGGCGGTGTGGCCGTCGATCTCGATGCTGGCGCCCAGGCGCCGCAGTTCCTGCACGTGCATGTAGCGGTTTTCAAAGATGGTTTCGGCAATGATGGCGGTGCCATCGGCCACCGTGTTCAGCGCCATCAATTGCGCCTGCATGTCGGTGGCGAAACCGGGGTATTCCTGCGTGCGAAAGCCCACGGCCTGGGGCCGTTCGGCCATCGAGGCGCGGATCCAGTCGTCGCCGCATTCCATCTTCAGGCCGGCTTCGCGCAGCTTGTCCAGCGTGGCGCCCATGCTTTTCGGGTCGGCGTGACGCAGCGTGATGTCGCCACCCGTGGCGGCAACCGCGCACAGGAAGGTACCCGCTTCGATCCGGTCGGGCATGACGCGATGCGTGGCGCCATGCAGCCTGTCGACGCCTTCGATCACGATGCGGTCGGTGCCGTGACCGCTGATCTGCGCGCCCATCTTGATGAGCAGTTCGGCCAGATCGACGATTTCCGGTTCGCGCGCGGCATTCTCGAGCACTGTCGTGCCCTGAGCCAGCGTGGCGGCCATCAACAGGTTTTCAGTGCCCGTGACGGTGACCATGTCGGTGCGGATGCGCGCGCCCTTGAGCTTGCGCGCCCGGGCGAACACGAAACCGTGTTCGATGCGGATGTCGGCGCCCATGGCGGCCAGACCCTTGATGTGCTGGTCGATCGGCCGTTGTCCGATGGCGCAGCCGCCCGGCAGGCTGACCTTGGCTTCGCCAAAGCGCGCCAGCAGCGGGCCCAGCACCAGGATCGACGCCCGCATGGTCTTGACCAGTTCGTAGGGCGCTTCCAGGCATTCGATGTGGTTGGCGGTCAGGCGGACGCGGTGGGTGTCGGATGCGTCACCGGGCGTGCCGCGGTCGGCGCGCACGCCGATCTTGCGCAGCAGGCGCAGGGTGGTGCCGATGTCGTTGAGTTCCGGCACGTTTTCCAGCGTGACGGTATCGGCGGTCAGCAGCGCCGCGCACAGGCTGGGCAGGGCAGCGTTCTTCGCGCCCGAGATTTCGACCTCGCCACGAAGCGGCGTGCCGCCGGTAATGAGCAGCTTGTCCATCAATTGCCTTTGTATTCTTGCGGTGTAAGGGTGCGCATCGACAGCGCGTGAATTTCTGCGCGCATGCGTTCGCCCAGTGCGGCATAAACCAGCTGGTGGCGAGCAACGGGGCGCTTGCCTTCGAACGCCGAGCTGACGATGACTGCCTCGAAGTGCTGACCGTCGCCCTGCACATCGACGTGATCACAGGCCAGGCCGTCGACAATGTACTGGCGGACCTGTTCAGGGGTGGGGAGAGGTAGATTCATGTTCAGTAGCGCAGCTTGTAACCCGAGGCCAGCAGCCGCAGCGCAATCGCCGCGACCACAATGAAAGTGCCGCCGACCACCGCCAGGCTGAGCCAGGGCGATACGTCGGACACACCGAAGAATCCATGACGGAAGCCGTCGATGGTGTAGAAGATAGGGTTCCAGTGTGACACGGCCTGCCAGAACGGCGGGAGCGAGTGCACGGAATAGAACACTCCGGACAAGAACGTAGCCGGCATGATCAGGAAGTTCTGGAACGCCGCCATCTGGTCGAACTTCTCGGCCCAGATGCCCGCGATCAGGCCCAGCACCGCCATGATCGCCGATCCCAGCAGGCCGAACACCAGCATCCACCAGGGCGCGGCAAAGTGCGGGCCGGTAAAGAACAGCGCAACGATATAGATGCTTGTTCCCACCACCAGGCCCCGCACCACGGCGGCCAGCACGTAGGCCCAGAAAAATTCCCAGTGCGTGATCGGCGGCAGCAGCATGAACACCAGGTTGCCGGTGACGCGGCTCTGCATCAGCGACGACGACGCATTCGCGAAGGCGTTCTGCAGCATGCTCATCATCATGAGACCGGGAATCAGGAAGGCCGTGTACGGAATCGAGCCATACACCGTCACCCGCCCTTCGAGCACGTGCGCGAAGATCAGCAGGTACAGCAAGGCAGTCACAACGGGCGCGGCAACGGTCTGGAAACCCACCTTCCAGAACCGCAGCATTTCCTTGTAGAACAGCGTACGAAAGCCCGACCCGGCGGTCAGGTCGGGCTGCAACACGGGCGCGGCGGGCGCAGTGGGGGTGCCAGGCACGGAACTCATGCGGCCTCCTTCAGGACGGCGGCGGCCACCGGATCGTCGTGCATGATATTGAGGAAGGCGTCTTCCAGGTCGGCAGGCAGGACTTCAATGCCTTCGACCACGCCGCCCGCCACACGCACTTGCGCCAGGACCTCTTCGACTTCCAGGCTGGCTTCGAGCCGCAGCGCGACGCGAGCCCCCTGCACGTCGACCACCCGGTCATCCAGCAGCGGGTTGCGACCGGCTGGCCAGCCGCCCGGGCCCATATGCAGCACCAGGCGCGAGCCACCGACGCGCGCGAGCAGGGCCCGCGTCGTATCCAGCGCCACCACCCGCCCGTTCTTGAGCATGGCGATGCGGTGACAGAGCTCTTCTGCCTCTTCCAGATAGTGGGTGGTCAGCAGAATGGTGTGACCTTCGCGGTTCAGGCGGGCAATGAATTGCCACAGCGTCCGGCGCAGGTCGACGTCGACCCCGGCGGTGGGCTCGTCCAGCACGATGACGGGGGGACGATGCACCAGCGCCTGGGCAACCAGCACGCGGCGTTTCATGCCGCCCGACAGCGCGCGCATATTGGTATCGGCCTTGGACGTCAGGCCCAGGTTTTCCAGGATCTCGTCGATCCACGCATCGTTGTTGCGCAGCCCGAAGTAGCCGGACTGGATACGCAGCGATTCGCGCACCGTGAAAAAGGGATCGAACACCAGTTCCTGCGGCACCACGCCAAGCGAGCGGCGCGCTTCGCGAAACTGGTCGACCACGTCGTACCCGCAGACCGACACCTTGCCCGCCGACGCGCGCGCCAGCCCGGCAAGGATGGAGATCAATGAGGTCTTGCCCGCCCCGTTCGGACCGAGCAGGCCGAAGAATTCGCCCGGCGCGACGTCGAGGCTGACGTCATTCAGCGCGCGAAATCCTTCCTTCGAGGCGCCCCCCACGCGTTTCCACCAGGAGGTGGCGGCGGGATAGGTCTTGGAAACGTGTTCGATACGAACTGCGGATGGCATGGCGGGCTGCAAGGACGGCTGCGTGGGATCGGCGGGCGGTGGCGTGTGCACGCCGGCAGATCAGGAGGCTGAACCCACTATTATAGGCGCGGCCGCGGAAAGGCAGGAAATCAGGCCGGGAAGCCGGCTACGCGGACGCCACAGTGCGGACATCCAGGGCTGCGCACCTTGCCGCGCAGACGTCCAGGCGTATGCGCCGCAGCACTCGCCCCGCGCGTCCGGCGCCCGGCCAGAAACGACAACGGGTCCATGGCATGGCCAGGGACCCGAAGCATAAGCACTGCGCCTGCAAGATCGGGGGCGCCTGCCCCCGGACCTGCGTATTACTTGGCGGCAGTCTCGAACGAACGGTTGCGGTCGGCCAGCGACTTGATCAAGCCATCGACGCCACCCTTCGTGATCTCTTGCGAGAACTGGTTGCGGTAGTTTTCGATCAACCACACGCCCAGCACGTTCACGTCATACACCTTCCAGCCCGAACCGGCCTTTTCAAGACGGTAGTCGACCGGAATCGGGTCGCCGTTGGGCTGCTTGATCTGCGTGCGCACGACGGTGTCGGTCGCATTGGCTTCGCGACGGGCCGGCCGCATTTCGATCGACGTCTGCTGCTTGACCGACGACACGGCGCCGCTATAGGTGCGGACGAGCGTCGTGCGGAATTCCTTGACCAGCGCCTTCTGCTGCTCAGGCGTGGCCTGGCGCCAGTAGCGGCCGGCGGCCAGACGGGTCGTCTTTTCGAAGTTGGTGTACGGCAGGATCTTTTCGTCGACCAGCTGCAGCAGGCGCTGCGGGTTGCCGGACTGGATCGCGCCGTCGCTCTTGATGGCGGCCAGCACGTCGTTGGTCAGTTTCTGGACCAGCGCTTCTGGCGCGTCGGCTTCCTGCGCGTGGGCGCGAAAACCGGTCACAGCCAGGGTCAGGCCAACCAGCATCGCGCAAATCACCGCAAAACGGCGGTACAGCGGCTGCGGGGCCGCTTGGGTAAGGGCTTGTACGTTCATGGATAACCTGTAGGGGAAATGCAGTAAGGGTCTGACCTGTAGCACACCACAGAGTTCAGACCCCTGCAGTGTCAACGTGTTGCGGGGATCGCCGTCGGATTGGGCGTCGCCGACGTGGAAGGATCATCGCCGTAGTCAGGCAACGAGTAGTCGGGCAGGTTGCCTTCGCCGTCGGTCTTGACGCCACGGACCATGCTGTCACGGCGCTGCAGATAGGCATCACGCGTGAAGGCGTAGGAATCGAGCGCGACGTCGTTCAGCAGGTTGCCCACGTCGAGCAGGTTCGCCCGGGTGTTGACCAGCTTCAGCACATACAGCGAGTTACGGACGGGCACATTGTCGACAACGGCGCTGAGGGCCAGCGGATCAAAGGCAAAGTCCACGGCGGTGCCGCTGGCTTCACGGATCGTGCTGGGGCCAAGCAGCGGCAGCATCAGGTAAGGACCGGTGGGCAGGCCCCACACGCCGAGCGTCTGGCCGAAATCGGCGCGCACGCGCGGAATGCCTTGCTTGGAGGCGACGTCGAAGCAGCCACCGACGCCCATCGTGGTGTTCAACATGAAGCGGAACGTCATGTTGATGCCTTCCGGCACGCGGTTCTGCAGCACGCTGTTGGCGGCAGACCACACGTCGCCCAGGTTGTTGAATGCATTGCGCACGCAACTGCGGACGGGACCCGGGACGATATTGACGTAGCCCTGAGCGACCGGCTTGAGCACGGCGCGGTCCACGCTGTCGTTGAAGGCGTAGACCTGGCGGTTGACGCCTTCGAGCGGGTCACGCGGATTCTGGCCAACCGGGGCGCCGGAAGGCGGTGGCGTCGCGCAGCCAGACAGGATGGCGACCAGCGCCAGGCCCAGCAGGTTCTTGTTGAGTGCGGTAGTCATCGGTGGATTCTTTTTATTTGTTGGCAGGTTCTTGTGAACCGGCGGAAGGAGTCGGAGCCGTCGGCGCAGCGGAAGGTGCAGCCGCGGGGGCTGCCGCAGGGGCAGCGGCCGGCGCAGCGCTGTCGCCGCTGCCGGCAGCAGGCGACGCGGCGTCCGACGCCTTGCTGTACAGGAACTGGCTGATCAGATTTTCCAGCACAACCGCACTTTGCGTATAAAGGATTTTGTCACCTGCAGCGAAATTCTTCTCATCGCCGCCTGGTTCGATGCCAATGTATTGTTCACCCAACAGTCCGGAGGTCAGGATCTTGGCCGACGAGTCGCTCGGGAACTGGTATTTGCTGTCCATATCCAGCGTCACGATGCCCTGGTACATCTTGTCGTCAAAGCTGACGCTGGACACCCGACCGACCACGACACCCGCGCTCTTGACCGGCGCGCGCGACTTCAGGCCGCCGATATTGTCGAAGTTGGCGGTGATCGTGTAGCTCTTGCCGAACGAGAACGTGCTCAGGTTGCCGGCCTTCAGGGCCAGGAAAATGATGGCGGCGGCGCCCAGCAATACGAACAGCCCCATCCACAAATCGACTTTTTCACGCGACATCTTGTGATCTCCCGGCGACGCCATGCGGCGTGCCACCCTACCTAAATGAATCATTAACGTCCGTGACCGCCGGCTTGCGCCCGCCATCCAGACACCGCGATCAGTTGCCGAACATCAACGCCGTCAGCAGGAAATCCAGCCCCAGAACGGCCAGCGACCCGGCCACGACGGTGCGCGTCGTGGCGCGCGACACGCCTTCCGGCGTCGGCTTGGCGTGATAGCCCTGGTACAGCGCAATGACCGTCACGGCCACGCCGAACACCAGGCTCTTGATCACGCCGTTGCCCACGTCTTTCCAGACGTCGACGCCGTTCTGCATCTGCGACCAGAAGCCGCCGTCGTCGATCCCGATCAGCAGGACGCCCACGCCCCACCCGCCCAGGATCCCGAGCATGGAGAACACCGCCGCCAGCAGCGGCATAGCGATGATGCCGCCCCACAGGCGCGGCACGAGCACCCGGCGTTCGGGGTCGACGGCCATGACTTCCATGGCGGACAACTGTTCGCCCGCTTTCATGAGCCCGATCTCGGCCGTCAGCGACGTACCGGCGCGGCCGGCAAACAGCAGCGCCGTGACCACCGGACCGAGTTCACGCACCAGGCTGAGCGCGACAAGAAGGCCCAGCGCCTGTTCGGAACCGTAGCGGCTCAGGGTGTAGTAGCCCTGCAGCGCCAGCACGAAGCCGACGAACAGGCCCGACACCGCAATGATCACCAGCGAATAGTTGCCGATGAAATGAATCTGCTGCACCACCAGGCCAGGCCGGCGCAAGGCCGTGGCGCTTTTGCCGAGCAGGGTGACAAAGAACCGGGTAAAGGTGCCCAGACCATAGACCCAGCCCCGGGTGCCGGCGCCGAGGGCCGTCAGGAAACGCGTTGCGACATTCATAGCTTGCCTGCCCTCATTGCTTGCCAGCCTGTTGGCGGGCCAGCCAATCGAGGTAAGCCGGCGTCTCGGGATATTCGAACGCCACCGGGCCGTCGGGCGCGCCGTCCAGGAACTGGCGCACATACGGCTCTTGGGACGCGGACAACGACGCCGGCGATCCGCCGGCGACGACCGACCCCTTGCCCAGCAGATACACCTGGTCGGCAATGGCGAAGGATTCCTGCACGTCGTGCGTGATCAGCACCGAAGCGCAGCCCAGCTGGTCAGTCATGGTGCGGATCAGTTGCGCCGTCACGCCCAGCGAAATCGGATCGAGCCCGGCAAAGGGCTCGTCATACAGAATCAGTTCGGGGTCGAGCACGACCGCGCGCGCCAGCGCCACGCGCCGCGCCATGCCGCCCGATATTTCGGACGTGCGCAGGAAGGCGGCTGCCTTCAGCCCCACGGCCTGCAACTTGGCCAGCACCGTTTCGCGAATCCTGCTTTCGGGCCAGTCGGTATGTTCACGCAGCGGAAACGCCACGTTTTCATAGACGTCGAGGTCGGTGAACAGCGCGCCTTGCTGGAACAGGACACCCATGCGCTTGCGCACCGCAAAGACCGCATCGCCCGACAGGCGCGACAGATCCTGGCCAAACGCCTGGACGGTGCCTTTCTGCGGCGCCAGTTGCCCGACCGCGGCACGCAGCAGCGTCGTCTTGCCCGAACCCGATCCGCCCATGATCGCAACGACCTGCCCGGGCCGGATCACCATGTCGATATCGCGCAGGATGGTCCTGTCGCCATAGCCGACCGACAGTCCTCTGAAAGACAACGCGACGTCGACAGGCGGGCGGGCCGTTGGGGGTATCGCCGAATCTGGCATGGGTGGCAGGGTGAACCGTAGGTGACACCAGCGTCCGACATGGGAAGCTGGCTGGTTGGCAATCAGTAACAACCATTGATTCTAGCAGTTTGCGTCACGAAGAACGGCTGACAGCACGCTGGCAAGGCTGAGCAGATTTACGCACGGACACAAAAGTTCGTCTTCGCCCTCCCCGCCTGTGGTGCCCCGGAGACAGGAAAACAGCGAGGCGCCCCAAAACGCGGGGCGCCTCGCTGTAGTGCTCACTAACCCGTCGATGCCTTATCCGTCGGGCAGGGCATCAGGCCGAAGGTGAAATCAGCCGCTGACTTCGCGGAAAGAACTCACCCGCCCGTCGCTTTCGACTTCTTCGAGCCGGACCTTGAAGCCCCACAAGCGCGCAAGGTGCTTCATGACCTGATCGGCGTCATCGCCAGCCAGCGGCCGGCTGCGGGCCCGCAGGTGGCGCAAGACCAGGGACCGGTCGGACTCGCGATAGAAGCGGGTCACCTGGATGTCCGGCACCATGTTGTCGCGATTGTGCTGTTCCGACAGCAGCTTGCGGATGCGCCGGTAGCCTTCGTCGTCGTGGATCGCGTCGATCTCGAGCTTGGCCTTGGCCTGGTGATCCGCGACCGCAAAGAAGCGGAAATCCCGGATCAGCTTGGGCGACAGGTACTGCGAAATGAACGACTCGTCCTTGAAGTTGCGCATCGCAAAATGCAGGGTCTCGAGCCAATCCGCGCCGGCAATATCCGGGAACCAGCGTTTGTCTTCTTCCGTCGGGTGTTCGCAGATGCGGCGGATGTCCGTCATCATCGCAAAGCCGAGCGCGTACGGGTTGATGCCACCGTAGCCGCGTTGATCGAAGCCACGCTGGCTCACCACGTTGGTGTGGCTCTGCAGGAATTCGATCATGAAGCCGTCGTCGACTAGGCCCTTTTCGTGCAACCGGTTCAGGATCGTGTAGTGCCAGAAGGTGGCCCAGCCTTCGTTCATGACCTTGGTCTGGCCCTGCGGGTAGAAGTACTGGGACACCTTGCGCGTGATGCGTACCAGTTCCTTCTGCCAGGGCGCGAGCTTGGGCGAATACTTTTCGATGAAGTACAGCAGGTTCTCTTCGGGTTCGGCCGGAAACTTTTCGTACTTGCCGGGCTCGGGCACCGGGTCGGACTTGGGCACCGTGCGCCACAGGTCGTTGTACTGAACCCGTTCGTGTTCGGCACGGGCGGCCATGCGCGCGGCTTCTTCACGCATGGACATCGGGCTGGGCCGCTTGTAGCGATCCACCCCATGCGGCATCAGGGCATGGCAGGAATCCAGCAGCTCTTCCACCGCGCCGATGCCGTGGCGGTCTTCGCACTGCATCACATAGTTGCGCGCGAACACCAGGTAGTCCAGCACACCTTCGGCGTCGGTCCACTGCTTGAAAAGGTAGTTGCCCTTGAAGAAGGAGTTATGTCCATAGCAGGCATGCGCGATCACCAGCGCCTGCATGGCCATGGAATTTTCTTCCATCAGGTAAGAAATGCAGGGGCTGGAGTTGATGACGATCTCATAAGCCAGGCCCTGCGCGCCCTTGCGGTAGGCCTGCTCGTTCCGGATGAATTCCTTGCCGTACGACCAATGGGGGTACCCGATGGGCAAGCCCACCGAGGCATAGGCGTCGAGCATTTGCTCGGACGTGATGACTTCGATCTGGTTCGGGTAGGTGTCGAGCTTGTATTCCCGGGCGACTTCGGCGATCGCGTCGTCGTAGCGCTGGATGAGCTCGAACGTCCATTCGGACCCGCGTGAAATCGGGCCCGTCCCGGCATGGGCCATGGGAGCGGCCTTGGGTTCGATGACGGCACTCATGCGAGCTCCTTCTTGAACAAATCGTGGAACACGGAAAAGATCTCTCCGCGCTCACGGATACGCCGCATCACGAAATGGGGCGCCGATTCCTGCTCGTACTCGGCCCACAAGCTGGTCTTGCGGGCATCGCCCGGGTCCGGAATCTCGATATAGGCGTAATAGCGAGTGGCGGGCAACAGGTGCTCGGCCAGAAACCGCGCGCTTTTGCCTGCGTCGGCGCCAAACGAATCGCCGTCGGTCGCCTGCGCGGCATACACGTTCCAGGTCGATGGCGGATAGCGCTCGTGCATGATTTCACGCATCAGTTCCAGCGCCGACAGCACCACCGTCCCGCCGCTTTTCGGGTCGTGGAAAAAGGTGTTTTCGTCCACTTCTTCGGCATTGTCGGTGTGCCGGATAAAAACCAGGTCGACATGCTCGTACTTGCGCGACAGGAACAGGTACAGCAGCGTAAAGAACCGTTTGGCAATGTCCTTCTTGGGCTCATCCATCGAGCCCGACACATCCATCAGGCAGAACATGACGGCGCGCGCCATCGGCGCAGCCACTGACACCCGGTTGCGGTAGCGCAGGTCCAGCTCATCAAGGAAGGGCACCCGGGCCAGCCGCGCCCGGGCTTCTTCGATTTCGATTTCGATGGACGCAAGCGTGTCGGCATCGGCGCCCGACGCCCTCGCCTCTTCCATTTTGAGTTCGGCCAGTTCAAGCTCGCTGCGGGCCGGGACGCTGAGCGCAATGCGGCGAGACAACGACGTCTTGAGCGTACGGCCGACGCTCAGGGTGCTGGGAGAACCGGAGGTGGTGTAGCCGGCACGCTGGAACTTCTTTTGATGCACGTCGCCAAGTTGCGTGCGCACCAGATGAGGAAGTTCCAGGTCTTCGAAGAACAGGTTGAGAAATTCCTCGCGAGACAGGGTGAAGGTGAACTGGTCCACCGACTCCCCCTCGCCAGGATCGCTGCCGGACGCATTGCCGCCGCCGCGGGGACGGTCGATCTTGTCCCCCTTTGCGAATTCCCGGTTGCCCGGGTGAACCATTTCGCGGTCCCCGCCCATGCCATGGCGGAAACTGGGCTCGGAGATGTCCCGGGCGGGAAGGTTGATCTCCCCGCCCTGGTCCATCTGTTCGATGGAACGCTCCTGCACCAGTTCGCGGACGGCCTTGCGAACCTGGTCCTTGTACCGCCTCAGGAAGCGCTCTCGATTGACGGCGCTCTTGTTACGTCCGTTAAGACGACGATCGATAAGTGAATTCATATTCACCTTTGTTCAGGAAGACTTCCTCACCCGCAGATACCATTCGCAGAGGAGACGCACCTGCTTTTCGGTATAACCCTTGTCCACCATCCGCTCGACGAAGCTTTGGTGTTTGCTGCGGTCTTCGGCCGAGGCTTTGGCATTGAACGAGATGACGGGCAGCAGATCTTCGGTATTCGAGAACATCTTCTTCTCGATGACTTCGCGCAGCTTTTCATAGCTCGTCCAGGTCGGGTTGGTGCCGCCGTTGTTGGCGCGGGCACGCAGCACGAAGTTGACGATCTCGTTGCGGAAGTCTTTCGGGTTCGCAATGCCTGCCGGCTTCTCGATCTTTTCGAGTTCGGCATTCAAGGAGGCCCGATCGAAGCTTTCACCGGTCTCCGGATCGCGGAACTCTTCGTCCTGGATCCAGCAATCGGCAAACGTCACATACCGGTCAAAAATGTTCTGGCCATACTCGGAATACGATTCCAGGTACGACGTCTGGATTTCCTTGCCGATGAACTCGGCGTAGCGCGGTGCCAGGTAACCCTTGATGTAGTCCAGGTACTTGCGGCGCGTTTCTTCCGGATAGTCTTCCCGGCCGATCTTCTGCTCGAGCACGTACATCAGGTGCACCGGATTGGCGGCGACTTCGGTCTGGTCATAGTTGAAGACCGCCGACAGGATCTTGTACGCAAACCGCGTCGACACCCCGTTCATGCCTTCGTCAGTGCCGGCGTAATCCTTGTATTCCTGCAGCGCCTTCGCCTTCGGATCGACGTCTTTCAGGCTTTCGCCGTCGTACACCCGGATCTTCGAATAGATGCTCGAGTTCTCGGGCTCTTTCAAGCGCGTGAGCACCGAGAACTGCGCCATCATTTCAAGCGTCCCCGGCGCGCACGGCGCCTGCTTCAAAGAACTGTTCTGCAGCAGCTTGTCGTAGATGTGAACCTCTTCAGACACCTGCAGGCAATACGGCACCTTGACGATGTAGATCCGGTCGAGGAAAGCTTCGTTGTGCTTGTTGTTGCGGAAGGTCTGCCATTCGGATTCATTCGAATGGGCGAGGATCGTGCCGTTGAACGGGATGGCCGAAAATCCTTCCGTGCCCTTGAAGTTGCCTTCCTGCGTCGCGGTCAGCAACGGGTGCAGCATCTTGATCGGGGCCTTGAACATTTCAACGAATTCAAGCAGACCCTGATTGGCCAGGCACAAGCCACCCGAATAGCTGTACGCATCAGGATCGTCTTGCGAGTAGCGGTCGAGCTTGCGGATGTCGACCTTGCCGACCAGCGACGAAATATCCTGGTTGTTTTCGTCGCCCGGTTCCGTCTTGGCGATGGCGATCTGCTGCAGCACCGACGGGTTCAGGCGCACGACACGAAATTTCGAGATGTCGCCATCGAACTCGCGCAGCCGCTTGACCGCCCAGGGCGACATGATGCCGGTCAGGTAACGCCGGGAAATGCCGTACTCGTTTTCGAGCAGGTCGCCAAAACGATCGGGGTGGAACAGGCCCAGGGGCGACTCGTTGACGGGCGAACCCTTGAGCGCGTAGACCGGATACGCTTCCATCAGCACCTTGAGGCGTTCGGCGATGGACGACTTGCCGCCACCGACCGGGCCGAGCAGATACAGGATCTGCTTGCGTTCTTCGAGGCCTTGCGCCGCATGCTTGAAGAACGCGACGATCTGGGCGATCACGTCCTCCATGCCGAAGAATTCCTTGAATGCCGGGTAACGCTTGATGACGCGATTCGAGAACAGACGGGACAAACGCGGATCGTTGCGGGTATCAACGATTTCAGGCTCACCAATGGCTGCCAACATCCGTTCCGCGGAACTGGAGTAAGCCATCGGGTCGCGTTTAGCAAGGTTGAGATAGTCCTCAAGAGACATTTCGGTCTCTTGGGTTTTTGCATACTGCGACTTAAAGCCTTCGACAATATTCAGCACGGAAAACCTCCAACAGCAATGGAAAAGGTCTTGAAACTCCGTTCTCGTCTGCCGAGGTGGTCTCGGCGCCGGGTCTGTGCCGGCTTGGCGTTCAGTTTTGCAGCAAGGCGTAGGGTACGGCGGTGATGGGCTCGCTGTAACGCTGAATGGTGCGGAGTAGATTGGTCAAATCTTTCTGCCCCCGGTGATGCCCTGGGTCTTGCCCAGACAGAGGCCTCCTTGGGTATATCTTCGTGCGTAGCCACCATTCATGCAACGCAATTGATGTTGCTTTCGCACACTTCACGACGCTTTGTCACATCGTGCATTGAAGTAAGGCCCCCCCGCAAGGCGCGAGTTCCTCAATAAGGACGATTCGAACAAATTATTTCGTGGAGGATGAGTCGTTTCTGTCCTGCCTATGCTGCATTGTTTTCCCTCCGGATGACAGGGTAATTTGACGCACCGATCGGCACTGCGAATCCCTGCCAATCGCAGGGTCAATCTTGGACAATCGCGAATAAAAAATGCCGCTGGAACTCAGCGGCATTTCGGTACTGCATGCTGCCCGCGCTTAACGCGGCAGTTCGGTTGCACCCATCAGGAAGGTGTCCACGGCAGCCGCGCATTGGCGGCCTTCGCGGATCGCCCACACGATCAGGGATTGCCCGCGGCGCATGTCGCCGGCTGCGAAGACTTTGTCGACGTTGGTGCGATAGTCTTCGGCGTTGGCCCGCGCGTTGCCGCGCTGATCGCGATCGACGCCGAAACCGTCCAGCATCTTCTGCACGGGCGATACGAAGCCCATGGCGAACAAGACCAGATCGGCAGGGATTTCGAATTCCGAGCCGGGCACATCGACCATCTTCATCTGGCCCGTGTCATCCTTGACCCACTCGACCTTGTTGCCGACGAGGCTGGTGATCTTGCCGTCCTTGCCGACGAACTTGCGTGTGGTGATGCTCCAGTCGCGCTCCGCGCCTTCTTCGTGCGACGACGAGGTGCGCATGCGGGTCGGCCAGTAGGGCCAGGTCAGCGCCTTGTTTTCGGATTCAGGCGGCTGCGGCATGACTTCGAACTGCACGACGGACTTGGCGCCGTGACGGTTGCTGGTACCCACGCAATCGGAACCGGTATCACCCCCACCGATCACGACAACGTGCTTTCCGGCCGCCGACAGCTGGCCCTTGATCTTGTCACCGGCGTTGGCCTTGTTCTGCTGACGCAGGAAGTCCATGGCGAAGTGCACGCCGTTCAGGTCCCGGCCTTCGATCGGCAGGTCGCGCGGCGTTTCGGCGCCACCCGAAATCACGACGGCGTCGAATTCGGCCTTGAGTTCGTCCGGCGTCTTGCAGGTCAGTTTGCCGCCATAGGCCGCTGCGTCTTCCTGGCTGCCGATGAAGGTGGACGGCGCAAACGTCACGCCTTCCTGTTCCATCTGCGCCATGCGGCGGTCGATCAGCCATTTTTCAAGCTTGAAGTCGGGAATGCCGTAGCGCATCAGGCCGCCGATACGGTCGTTCTTTTCGAACAGCGTGACGTCGTGGCCGGCGCGCGCCAGTTGCTGCGCACAGGCCAGTCCGGCCGGACCGCTACCCACCACGGCCACTTTCTTGCCGGTCTTGAGCTTGGGCGGCTGCGGCACGACCCAGCCGTTTTCCCAGGCCTTGTCGATGATCGCGTGCTCGATCGACTTGATGCCGACGGCGTCGTTGTTGATGTTCAGCGTACATGCCGCTTCGCATGGCGCCGGGCAGACGCGGCCCGTGAATTCCGGGAAGTTGTTGGTCATGTGCAGGACATCGATCGCCTGCTTCCAGTTCTGGCGGAACACCAGGTCGTTCCAGTCTGGAATGATGTTGTTGACCGGGCATGCGCTGGAGCAGAACGGAATACCGCAGTCCATGCAGCGGGCGCCCTGCTGCTTGGCAGCGGTGTCATCCAGACGAACGACGAATTCCTTCCAGTGCTTGACCCGCGAGCCCGGCGCTTCGGACGCTTCCTTCAGCCGTTCGAACTCGAGAAATCCAGTGACCTTACCCATGGCTATATCCTGACGATTCGTTGCGGCCACCCGGGGCGCGATGCGCGTGTCGGGTGGCCAATGATGTTGAGTGGGTGCTGCGCGAGCCTCAGGCCGCCAGTTGCTGTCCGTTCTGTGCCTGCCACATCTCGCCGAGGGCACGGCGGTATTCGGTCGGCATGACCTTGACGAACTTGCCGCGCGAGACTTCCCACTTGTCCAGCATGTCGCGGGCGCGGAAGCTGCCCGTGTAGCGGAAGTGGTTTTCGACCAGGCGACGCAGGATCGCTTCGTCGGTTTCCTGCTCGCCGCCGCGCACCATGCTGTGACGCAGGCGCTGGGCGTTTTCCTTTTCCTGCGCCGCGCTGGTCATGACCGGTTCGAGGTCGACCATGGCCAGGTTGGTCCGCGAACGGAAGGTGCCGTCCGGATCCCACACGAAGGCCACGCCGCCGGACATGCCCGCCGCAAAGTTGCGGCCGGTTTCGCCCAGCACCACCACGGTGCCGCCAGTCATGTATTCGCAGCCGTGGTCGCCCACGCCTTCCACCACCGTGGCCGCACCCGAGTTGCGGACCGCGAAACGCTCCCCGGCCACGCCGTTGAAATACGCTTCGCCCGACAGCGCGCCGTACATGACCGTGTTGCCGGCGATGATGTGTTCCGGACCGTAGCCGCGGAAGTCGTTGGGCGAACGCACGATGATGCGGCCGCCCGACAGGCCCTTGCCGGCGTAGTCGTTGGCTTCGCCCACGAGGTCCAGGGTGATGCCGTGCGCCAGGAAGGCGCCGAAGCTCTGGCCGGCCGTTCCGGTGCACTGGATATGGATGGTGTCGTCGGGCAGGCCGTCGTAGCCGTACTTGCGGGCAACCGTGCCGGACAACATGGCGCCGATCGTGCGGTTCACGTTGCGCACCGGCACGATGAAGGACACTTTTTCGCCGCGATCCAGCGCCGGACGGCTGCGTTCGATCAATTGATGATCGAGCGCCTTGGCCAGGCCGTGATCCTGTTCTTCGACCTGACGGCGCGGCACGTCGGCCGGCACGTTGGGCTGGAAGAAGACACGGGTGAAGTCCAGACCGCGGGCCTTCCAGTGTTCGATGCCGGCACGGGTGTCGAGCAGGTCGACACGGCCCACCAGATCATCGAACTTGCGGATACCCAGCTGCGCCATCAGTTCGCGGACTTCATCGGCAATAAAGAAGAAGAAGTTCACGACGTGTTCGGGCTTGCCCTGGAACTTGGCACGCAGCACCGGATCCTGCGTGGCCACGCCCACCGGGCAGGTGTTCAGGTGGCACTTGCGCATCATGATGCAGCCTTCGACCACCAGCGGCGCGGTGGCGAAGCCGAATTCGTCGGCGCCCAGCAGCGCGCCGATCACGACGTCGCGGCCGGTTTTCATCTGGCCGTCGGCCTGCACGCGGATACGGCTGCGCAGGCGGTTCAGCACCAGGGTCTGCTGCGTTTCGGCCAGACCGAGTTCCCACGGCGTGCCGGCATGCTTGATCGATGAGATCGGGGATGCGCCCGTGCCGCCGTCATGGCCGGCGATCACGACGTGGTCGGACTTGGCCTTGGCCACGCCCGCCGCCACCGTGCCGACGCCGAATTCGGACACCAGCTTGACTGAGATCGATGCCTGCGGATTGGCGTTCTTCAGGTCGTGGATCAGCTGTGCCAGGTCTTCGATCGAGTAGATGTCATGGTGCGGCGGCGGCGAGATCAGGCCCACGCCCGGCACCGAGAAGCGGAGCTTGGCGATGTAGTCGGTGACCTTGTGGCCGGGCAGTTGGCCGCCTTCGCCAGGCTTGGCGCCCTGCGCCATCTTGATCTGGATCTGGTCGGCGCTGGCCAGGTATTCGGCAGACACGCCGAACCGGCCCGACGCCACCTGCTTGATCTTGGAGCGCATGGAATCGCCGGCCAGCAGCGGCACGTCGGCCACGATCCGATCGGCGCCCAGCACGGAAGCCAGTGTGTCGCCGTCCTTGATCGCCGACTGGCCGCTTTGCATTTCGGCCCGATAGCGGATTTCGTCTTCGCCGCCTTCCCCGGTGTTCGACTTGCCGCCGATCCGGTTCATGGCCACGGCCAGCACCGAGTGCGCTTCGGTCGAGATCGAGCCGAGCGACATGGCGCCCGTTGCAAAACGCGTCACGATGTCCTTGGCGGATTCCACTTCTTCAAGCGGAATGGCCTTGGCCGGGTCGAACTTGAACTCGAACAGGCCGCGCAGCGTCATGTGGCGCTTGCTCTGGTCGTTGATGAGCTGGGCGTATTCCTTATAGGTGCGATAGTTGTTCGCGCGGCTGGCGTGCTGCAGCTTGGCGATCGCATCGGGCGTCCACATGTGGTCCTCGCCCTTGACGCGGAAGGCGTACTCGCCACCCTCGTCCAGCGCGTTTTCCAGCATCGGATCATTGCCGAAGGCCGCACGGTGGATGCGGATCGATTCTTCGGCCACCTCGAAAATGCCCACGCCCTGGATGTTGCTGGACGTGCCCGGAAAGTACTGCTCGATCAGCGAGCTGCTCAGGCCGATGGCTTCGAAGATCTGCGCGCCGGTGTAGGACATGTAGGTCGAGATGCCCATCTTGGCCATGACCTTCTGCAGACCCTTGCCGACCGCCTTCGTAAAGTTGTAGATGGCTTTTTCGCCCGACACCTTGGGGTCGTTGGCGTGTTCGGCCAGCAGCGCTTCCATGGCGAGGTACGGATGCACGGCTTCGGCGCCGTAGCCACCCAGCAGCGCGAAGTGATGCACTTCACGCGCCGAGCCCGTTTCGATGACAAGGCCAGTGCTGGTGCGCAGGCCGGCGCGGATCAGGTGCTGGTGCACCGCCGACGTGGCCAGCAGCGCCGGGATCGGCACGCGGGTGGCGTCGACCAGGCGGTCCGACACGATCAGGATGTTGTAGCCGCTCTTGACCGCATCGACAGCCTGCGCGCACAGCGCGGCAACGCGGGCCTGAATGCCTTCCTTGCCCCACGCCGCCGGATAGGTCATGTCGAGCTCGAAGCTCTTGAACTTGCCGCCCGTGACGCGTTCGATATGACGGATCTGCGCCATGTCGGCGAAGTCCAGCACCGGCTGCGCGACTTCCAGGCGCAGCGGCGGGTTGACGTTGTTGATGTCCAGCAGGTTGGGCTTGGGGCCGATGAACGACACCAGCGACATCACCAGGTTTTCGCGGATCGAGTCGATCGGCGGGTTGGTGACCTGTGCGAACAGCTGACGGAAGTAGTTGTACAGGCTCTTGTTGCGGTTCGACAGCACGGCCAGGGGCGAGTCGTTGCCCATCGAACCGGTGGTTTCTTCACCCAGTTCGGCCATGGGGCGCAGGATGAACTTGTAGTCTTCCTGCGTCCAGCCGAAGGCCTGCTGACGATCCAGCATCGGCACCGACGAGCGGCTTTCGGCGATTTCTTCGGCCGCGGGTTCGGCCAGCGTGTCCAGCTTGATGCGCAGGCGCTCGATCCACTGACGATAGGGCTTGCTGTTCGACAGCTGGTCTTTCAGTTCCTTGTCATCGATGATGCGGCCCTGTTCCAGGTCGATCAGGAACATCTTGCCGGGCTGCAGACGCCACTTCTTGACGATCTTGCTTTGCGGTACGGGCAGCACGCCCGATTCCGACGCCATGATGACCAGGTCGTCGTCGGTCACGATATAGCGGGCGGGGCGCAGGCCGTTACGGTCCAGCGTGGCGCCGATCTGGCGGCCATCGGTGAACGCGATGGCGGCGGGGCCGTCCCACGGTTCCATCATGGCGGCATGGAATTCGTAGAAGGCGCGGCGGGCCTCGTCCATTTCGGTGTGCTGTTCCCAGGCTTCCGGGATCATCATCATGATCGCGTGGGCGATCGGGTAGCCCGACATGACCAGCAGTTCGAGGCAGTTGTCGAACGTGGCGGTATCGGACTGGCCTTCGTAGACGATGGGGTACAGCTTTTTCAGGTCGTCGCCCAGCACGGGCGACTGCATGACGCCTTCACGGGCGCGCAGCCAGTTGAAGTTGCCCTTGACCGTGTTGATTTCGCCGTTGTGCGCGATCAGGCGGTAGGGGTGCGCCAGCGGCCAGGCCGGGAAGGTGTTCGTGGAAAACCGCTGGTGGACGAGGGCGAGCGCCGACACGGCGCGTTCGTCGGCCAGATCGCGATAGTAGCGGCCGACCTGGTCGGCCAGCAGCAGACCCTTGTACACGACGGTACGGGTCGAAATCGACGGCACGAAGTATTCCTTGCCGTGCTTCAGGCGCATCGCCTGGATGGCGTGCGACGCCATCTTGCGGATCACGTACAGCTTGCGTTCCAGCGCGTCGGGCACCATGACGTCGCCACCGCGGCCGATGAACAGCTGGCGGATGACAGGTTCGTGGGAACGCACGGTGGGCGACATGGGCATGTCGGTGTCGATCGGCACATCGCGCCAGCCCAGGACGACCTGGCCCTCGGCGCGCACGGCGCGCTCGAGTTCCTGTTCACAGGCCAGGCGCGAAGCGATTTCCTTCGGCAAAAAGACCATGGCCACGCCGTATTCGCCCGGCTGGGGCAGGTTCACGCCCTGGCGCGCCATTTCTTCGCGGTAGTACGCGTCAGGAATCTGGATCAGGATGCCGGCCCCGTCGCCCATGAGCGGATCGGCGCCCACCGCACCCCGGTGGTCCAGGTTTTCAAGGATCTTCAGACCCTGCTGGATGATGGAGTGGCTTTTCTTGCCCTTGATGTGCGCGACGAAACCGACACCACAGGCGTCGTGTTCATTGGCAGGGTCGTACATGCCTTGCGCTTCGGGCGCGGTATGAATGGCTGGCGCGGCGGCGGCGGCTGCCCGGGTGTGACCGTTGAAACCGATGCGGCTGGCGTCGATGACAGCCATCTGGCCTTGCGACGACGGGGACACCGAGGAGGGATCCTGGTGGGAATGGGGCATGAAACGCTCCGGTAAAGCGACCTGAAAAGGACAAGTCGGCACAGGTCTGACAGGATGGGGAAGTCGCGTCCGGGCGAGTCAAAAAGAGTACGCCTGGCGGCACCGATAACCTGACGATACTGCGGCGCAGCAGCCCGTGCAAGGACATAATTAGGGGACTGTCCCTTTTATTATTTCATCACTGACCGACGAGGAATTTAATTAGGGACGCATCGCCAGTTGAAGGTCCGAATCCCCAGCAGCGACGCGGGTTTCCTGCTATCCAGGACGCGTCTCGCACAATTCGAGCCGTTCACGCAGCCTCGTCCTTCCGGCCAGCAGGCTCCACCTCGCCATTGATTGGCGTCGGCAAGGACTTGCGTGGTCGCCCCCGCCGGGCGGCAACTGGCCGCCGGCTGGCCGCGCCCGCGCCCAGCATGTTCAGAAACGCGTCCGATCCCAGGGCCCACTGCCCTTGCAACGCCCGGCCGATGGCATCGGACTCGCGCGACGAAAGGCCTGCCAATATATAGCGGCGATATTCGGCCTGGCGGTCGAATGGCGTGTTGCCATAGGCCCAGTAGTCACCGTGGTCATGCAGGAAAGCTTGCTTGGCGCCGCCCATGTGCGCCGCTGCGGACGACCATCGCCATTGTTCGGCATCGTCTGTCAGGGACAATCGCAGCGGCAGGGTCTCGATCCAGGCTTGGGCTGGCAGGACCCACGCGCCGGGTTCGACCAGGGTCGACCGGTACCGTCCCTGGAACACGGGCCCTGACCGCAGGTGCGCGGCCAGCCGGCGGCCGATGGCCTGCAGCAGCGCCGCCAGCCCTGTTGGGCCGGTGGGCGTTGCAAGCAGCAGTAACTGGTCGGGCGCCAGCGTCCACCCATGAATGGCAACGCCGTGCATGCGGGCTTCATCGGCCAGCCAGCCTGCGATACGATCAAATAGCGCCGCCACCGAACCTTCGGAAGGGGCCAGCGGTGAGGTAAACCGGGCCTGCGCAAGGTGCGGCAGGCCGGGTGCATAGAGTCGGGGTAGACGAGCCATCCGGTCAGGTTACAATAAAAAGGGACAGATGGTGCGCGCTTACCGTGCCGCCGCATTTTTGCGAATTTTTACAGAACATCCGGCCAGAAAAGCTGTCTATTCTTATAGGTCGGGTACGTTGGTTATCCGCGCGCACTCAAGGTGAATGCGCATACCGGGTCAGGGTAGATTGGCGGTGCCAGTGCACCGCAGCACGCGACGCCAGCCGTCGCGGCTACACCATACATCCAGGCTATCGCAGCTATCAAAAAGACGCATTAGCACTCGGTTTGCTGGAGTGCTAACCTTGATGCATTGGGAGGTATGAATCCATGAATAAATCGTTGAAGCAGTCCCCCGTCGTCCCTGCCGGTTTCGGCCCCGGAGCGCTGGCCATGGCAATTGCCAATCCAGGTGCGCTCGGCACGATCGAGGCGTATATCGGCGCGGTGAACCGCCTGCCGGTGCTGACTGCCGACCAGGAAACCTCGCTGGCCCGCCGCTATCAGGAAACCGAAGACCTGGGCGCCGCCCGCGAGCTGGTCCTGTCGCACCTGCGCCTGGTGGTGGCCATTGCTCGCCAGTATCTGGGCTATGGATTGCCGCATGCGGACCTGATCCAGGAAGGCAACGTGGGCCTGATGAAGGCCGTGAAGCGTTTTGATCCGGAACGCGGCGTGCGTCTGGTGTCGTTTGCGATCCATTGGGTCAAGGCCGAAATCCACGAGTACATCCTGAAGAACTGGAAGCTTGTGAAGGTTGCGACCACGAAGGCTCAGCGCAAGCTGTTCTTCAACCTGCGCAGCATGAAGAAGGACTCGCGGTCGCTCACGCCTGATCAGGTGAATGAGATCGCGACGGCCCTGAACGTGCGTCCGCAGGACGTGACCGACATGGAAGTGCGCTTGTCGGGCCAGGACATGGCGCTTGAAGGCCGCGGGACCGACGACGGCGAAACCGATTTTGCGCCGATCGCCTACCTGTCGGACGAAGGGCAGCATGAGCCGACCCAGGTGCTGGAAGGACGCCGCCGCGACGAACTGCATGGCGTTGGCCTGCACTCGGCGCTGGACACCCTGGACGACCGTTCGCGTCGCATCATTGAAGCGCGCTGGTTGAAGGACGAAGGCGGTCTGACGCTGCAGGAACTTGCATCCGAGTTCGGCGTGTCGGCGGAACGCATTCGCCAGATCGAAGCGCGCGCCATGGTCAAGATGCGCGGTGCGCTGGCCGAATACGCCTGAGCGGGCGAAGGCGGCTTGACGCCTACGGCGTGCTCAAGCGGATGGAATGAGAAAAGCGGCCCTGGCCGCTTTTTTCATTTCTGGTCATACACCTGTTTAGAGCTGAACTCCGGTTTGACACAATCTGTTACCTCGTGGGCCGCATTTTTTGAAGAAAAAAGCGACAACCGGGAAACTTCTGGCTTTCGCAGGCGCCTAACTATCAGTTGGGGCACAAACAGGCGCAATGCCTTGTGTCGGACGTCGTGAGGCCCCCCCGCCTTCACGCCGTTCTCCCGGATAGTCTTATCGGCACCAACGTACGTCCGCCTCTGTATTTCTCCTCCCTCCCCCCCACTCGAGGCGGATATGTTAACGGGGCACCGCAAGGTGCCCCGTTTTTTTATGCCTGTCGCCAGCCTTCCTTCGGTCAGTCCAGCAATTGCCGGATGTCGGATACCAGCGCGTCTGGCGTTGCAGTGTGCCGGCCGTACAGCCGCAGATTGCCTTTGGGGTCGAAGACGTAGATACCGGCCGAGTGGTCCATGCTGTAGGAGCCCGGTTCCTTGCCAGGGACCTTGGCGTAGAAAACCTTGAATGACTTGGCGACCCGCGCGGTGTCCTCCGCCGAACCCGACAGACCCAGAAAGCGTGGGTCGAACTGGGTCACATAGTCCTTCATGACGGCGGCCGTGTCGCGTTCCGGGTCGACTGTCACGAACACGACCTGCACCTTGTCGGCATCCGGCCCGAGCCGCTTCATCACTTCCGCAAAGTTCGCCAGCGTCGTGGGGCAGACATCGGGGCACTGGATAAATCCGAAAAACACCACCACTGCCTTGCCGCGAAAGTCGGCCATTCCGCGCTTGACCCCATTGTGATCGGTCAGGTTCAGGTCGCTGCCGATATCGCTGCCGGTCACGTCCGTACTGTTGAATGCGAGTTCCTTGCGCTGGCAGCCGGCCATCGAAGCGGCCATCAGGCCAGCCATTGCCAAGGCGGCGCCAGTACGCAGGACGGAGCGCCGGTGCAAGAAAAAGGAAGGAGTCATGGGCAGGACGCCATCAAGGCGCCGCAAGAGGTCGGAAAGATCAGAAGATCGGAAAGAACCGGGGATCAGACGTTCAGGAGCCAGTGATCGGCCAGCAGTGCACCGAAAAGCAGGGCCAGGTAGAGGATCGAGAACTTGAACATGCTGCGCGCCAGCGCGTCACTGTACTGCCGGTACAGCTTCCATGCGTAGCCGACAAACACGGCCCCCAAGGCAAGCGCGCTCAGCAGGTAGATCCAGCCGCTCATGCGGATCACGTAGGGCAGCAGCGTCGTCGCCAGCAGCGCAATCGAATACAGCAGGATGTGCAGCCGGGTCAGCGCTTCGCCATGGGTAATCGGCAGCATCGGCAGGCCGGACTTTTCGTAATCGCGGGTGCGGTACAGCGCCAGCGCCCAGAAGTGCGGCGGCGTCCACACAAAGATGATCAGCACCAGCAGCCAGGCTTCGGCCGGCACGCTGTTGGCCACCGCGGCCCAGCCCAAGGCGGGCGGCATGGCGCCCGACAGGCCACCGATGACGATGTTCTGGGGCGTGCGCGGCTTGAGGATGATGGTGTAGATGATCGCGTAGCCAACAAACGTGGCAAAGGTCAACCACATCGTCAGCGGGTTGACCCATCGGTACAGCACGAACATGCCGGCGCCACCCACGATGCCGGACACCAGCAGGATATGCGGCGCACTGATCTCGCCACGGGCCGATGCCCGATGGGCGGTGCGCGTCATCTTGGCATCGACCTGCTCTTCGATCAGGCAGTTGACTGCAAACGCCGCCGCCGCCAGCAGCCAGATCCCGACGGTTGCCGACAGCACGGTCTGCCAGGGCGGCAGCGTGGGCGACGCCAGGAACATCCCGATGACCGCGCAAAAGACGGCCAGCTGGGTGACCCGGGGCTTGGTCAGGACCAGGTATTGACGGATGCGCAGGTTGGCGCGCGACGCGGTAAGGCTTGCCATGGCTGAAGGTTAACTCAAGCGTTCGTGCCGGCGACAGCGCCCGCAGGGGGCGTATCGGCCCGTCCGGCGTGGGACAGGCGCACGATCAGGGTGATGCAGAGGATGGTCAGAACCGCCGCGCCGCCGTTATGCAGCACGGCAATCACTATAGGCCATTGCAGGAAAACACTGGTCAGGCCCGTAAGCAGCTGGACGAGCAGCATGACGTTCAGCAGGCGGGCGGGGCCGCGCGTTCCAGGTATGCGCTTCAGTTTGAACGCCAGCCACCCAAGATAGATCAGGACGACAAAGGCGAAGTTCCGGTGCGTCCAGTGGATGGCCGTCAGGGCGTCCTGCGAGATGATTTCACCGCTTGGCAGCTCGCCCAGCGCGCGGATGATGGAATAGCCGCCCTGAAAGTCCATGGGCGGCACCCACTCGCCGTGGCAGGTCGGAAATTCCAGGCAGGCCAGGGCCGCGTAGTTCGTGCTGACCCAGCCCCCCAACGCCAGCTGGGTAAACAGCAGCACCAGGCCGATGATGGCCGCGGTCCGCCATCGCCTGGCGTCCGCCGGGATAGGGATGTGCGCCTGCTGGTTGGCCGACAGCCACGTCAGCAAGGACAGCAGGATCATGCCGCCCAGCAAGTGAGCGGTCACCACCACCGGCATCAGCTGGTGCGTGACGGTCCAGGCGCCAAACGCGCCCTGCAGGCAGACCGCCGGCAAAATGATCGTTGCGAGCCAGGGGGATTGCGCCAGCGCCTTGCGATGACGCCAGGCCATGAACACGATCGCAATGATGAGGATGCCCAGCAAGGTGCCGACGTAACGGTGGATCATCTCGATCCAGGCTTTGGGCACGGTGACGGGGCCATCGGGCATCGCCTGCACCGCGGCATGGATGTCCGCCCGCGCGCCGATCGGCGTCACGTTGCCGTAGCAGCCGGGCCAGTCCGGGCAGCCCAGACCCGAATCCGACAGCCGCACAAACGCGCCGAACATGATCAGGTCGAAGGTCAGGAACATCGTGACCGCGACGAGCCTGGCATACCGCGCCCGGATACGGGCAAAGCGGCCCGGAGTGGGGCCGGCGTTGGTCGCGGGCGGAGGAGCGGCGGCGGAAGAAGAAACGGACGTCATGCTTACCTTGTTGGCCTGTATCCCGTTACCCGATCCGCGAGGCTTTCAGCAGCTTGCCGATGTCATTGCGCAGTTCGGCCGGATCGGGGTTCTCTGGGAAGCGCATCATCAGATTGCCGCGCGGGTCGACCAGCCAGATGTGCTTTTTCAGCGCCTCGGGGGGGTTGGCCGCGCCCTCAGGCAGGGCGAGGAAGTCGGCGATCTGGCGCGCGTCGCCCCGTACGAAGCGCATGCCTTCGTAGGCGCGGATGACGATCGTCGGCACCGGCTGCTTGTCGTTGATCAGCCAGACCCGTTCGATGCGGCCGATTTCCTTGCCCGTGCTGGCATGCGTCTGGCGGATGATGAACAGGTTCTTTGCGCAGGCCTCGTCGCACGCGCCGGAGTTGCTGCTGATCAGCACCCATTTGCCGTACAGGCTGCGCAGGTCGAACGGCGTGCCATCCAGGTTGGTCAGCGGCAAGAGCGCGGCGTCGGGCACCGGCCGCTGCGGCGTGATCAGCTGGCCATAGTTGGTCGTGGCGGCAGGCCGCCAGTTCAGGAAATAGGCAGCGGCTGCGAACAGCACCGGCGCGGCGCACACCAGCAACACCAGGAACAGGGTCAGGTTCGAGCGCTTCGCAGGCGGCGCGTTGCGGCCGCGCGGATCAGCGGCGCGAGGAACGGAGGTGTCGGACAAGAAGCACTCCAAAAGCGATGGCGGCAATGGCCGCGAAAGAAAACCACTGCAGCGCATAGCCGCGATGCATGTCGGTGTTGGCCGGCGGCGCGGGCCAGTCCTGCACCAGGCTGCCATCGGATGGCGAGGACTGCAGCACCGCAGGCAACACGGTCAGGCCACTGGCGCGCGCAAAGGCGGCGATATCCAGGTTCTGCACCCGCGGCAGCGGACCGTCGGCCGGCAGCCTGTCGGGCAGCACGGCCGCCTTGCCGGCGCCCAGGCTCGACAATTCGAGCAGGCGAGGAATGTGGGAAAGCACCGTACCGGACACCGTGACCTGGCCGGCGCGCGTCGGCACCGTGCTGAGCGGCTGATCCGGAAATTGCCGGGGCAGCCAGCCTCGCAGCACCAGTATCACCGGGCCACTGTCAGTGTAGCCGGGGGGCGCTTTTGGCGCCTCGGACGAATTGTCCAAGCGTAGCGGCGTCACCACCCAGAACCCGGGCCGGCCGCCGGCGGTCCGGTTGTCCAGCAGCACGGTCAAGCCCGGCAGCCATCCGCCGGTTGCCGACGCGGGCCGCCAGGCAGTCAGCTCGGCAGGAGGCGTGGCCGGCACCACCTGCAACGGCGCCTGGCGTTTGCCATCCTCCACCTGAGCCAGCAGCGCCGCCTTCTCCTTGCCCCGCGCGACCTGCCAGCGGCCCAGCGACACACACACCAGCATCGTGATGGCCAGCAATACAAGCGCGACGATGACACGACCTCGGCTGGGCCGCGCCTTGCTGGCGCCAGCCATCGCCCCGGTTGGGGTGGGCACCGTGTCGTTTGACGGGGGCATAGCCTTTTGTTGCACCGGCGGAACCCCCATCAGGCCCGTGGCACTGCGATAATCGACGCTTGCGGGAGGAGTTTGATGCGCATCATTGTTGCCATTGCCTTTATCGGCATTCTGTACAGCCTGGCGTCCGCCCTGTTTTTCCTGATGCGGGACAAGGGCAAGACCAACCGGACCGTCAATGCACTGACTGCCCGGATCGGACTGTCGGTCATGTTGTTTCTATTCGTGCTGTTCGCACACTGGATGGGGTGGATCCAGAGCACCGGCTTGCGCTAGCGCGCCCTGCCAGCAAGGCCGGACCCTGAAAAGACAAGGCGGATGGCTGCGGTCCGTGCCGCTGCCATCCGCCCTGTCGATTCATGACCGTGCTGGCCGGGACCGCAGGCCTTGACGGTGCAAAGACCTTAGAACCAGTACACGAACAGGTACAGGCCCAGCCACACCACGTCCACGAAGTGCCAGTACCAGGCGGCGCCTTCGAAGCCGAAATGCTGGTCGGCCGTGAAGTGGCCCTTGATCAGCCGGCGCAATATCACCGCCAGCATCAGGGCGCCCAGGCACACGTGGAAACCGTGGAAGCCGGTCAGCAGGTAGAACGTCGACCCGTAGGCACCCGACGTCAGGCGCAGGTTCAATTCGGTGTACAGGTGGTAGTACTCGTAGGCCTGGACACAGACGAAGGTCAGGCCCAGCAGTACGGTAATCGCCAGCCACGTGATGCACTTGCTGCGGAGGTTTTCCCGCAGGGCGTGGTGCGAGATCGTCAGCGTGATGCCGGAGGTCAGCAGCAGCGCCGTGTTGATCGTCGGCAGCCAGAACGGGCCGACCGTGGCGAATGCCTCGACCACGCCTGCCGGACCCTGGTTGGGCCAGACGGCCGAGAACGCCGGCCACAGCACCTGGCGGTGGTCGAAGTTGCCGAGCCAGGGCGTGGTGAACACCCGGGTATAGAACAGGGCGCCAAAGAATGCCGCAAAGAACATCACTTCAGAGAAGATGAACCAGCTCATGCTCCAGCGGTAGGAGACATCGACGCGCCGGCTGTACATCCCGCCTTCGGACTCGGCGATGGCGTCGCCAAACCATTGGTAGAGCACGAACAGGAAACCGAGCACCCCGGCCAGGACCACCCAGGGTCCGATCGCGATGTCGTTGACCCACATGACCATGCCGCCGCCGAAGAACAGCAGCGCCAGGCTTCCCGTGGCCGGATGAACGGACGGGGCTGGCACGAAGTAGTACGGCGCCTCCGTGCCCTCAACCGAGTGACCTGCACTCATCACAACTCTCCTTCGCGATGTCTATGTAATACGTTCTTTTTATGAAAGTCGGGGCGGTCGCGTCGCGGCCGCCGTGCTGCCTCTACCCTACCACCGCCTGCACGATTCCAACCAGCACCAGCACCAGCAGCGCCGCCATCAGCACCCCCGCGATCACCAGGTGAACCGGGTTCAGGTTGGCCATGTCCTGCTGGTAATCCTTGCCGCGGCGCAATCCGATAAAGGACCACAACACGGCCTGGACCGTCTGGAAGAAATTGAGCTTGCGCGCCGTCGCGCGAGAATCCACGCGCGGATCGGTCATACGCCCCCCGCCCCCGCACCTGCCGCAGCGTCCTTGCCGGCAGCCGTGCGACCGGCCACTTCAAAGAACGTGTACGACAGGGTGATGGTGGTCACTTCTTTCGGCAGCTTCGGGTCGACCACGAAGACCACCGGAAACTGGCGCGTTTCACGCGCCTTCAAGTCCTGCTGCGTAAAGCAGAAACACTCGATCTTCTTGAAATACTGTCCTGCCGCCATGGGCGCGTAGCTCGGGATCGCCTGCCCGACCATCTCGCGGTCCTGCTGGTTGGCGATTTCGTACGTGATCGTGGCGAGTTCACCCGGGTTCACTTCCATCGACGTCTGCACCGGCCGGAAGCGCCAGGGGCCGTGGATGTTGGCGTCGAACACGATCTTGATGGTCCGCGACGCGTCCACCTGCGTGTTCTTGGCGAACTCGGCGGCGTCATCGTCGATCTTGGTCAGAAAGTTGATGCCGGTGATTTCGCAGATCGCCTTGTACATCGGCACCAGGGCGTAACCAAAGCCAAACATGAGCAGGATGACGACCGCAAGCTTGCCCAGCATGCGACGGTTGTCGCTTGCGGGCCCTGGCGTTTTTTCTTGCGGTGTCGTCATGTCGTACCTCTAGCCGTAATAGACCTTCCTGATGAAGACCATCAGGAAGAATCCGATGGCGACTGCGGCAAGGATGATGCCCAGTCGCCGATTGTTGCGGCGTTGTTCCGGCGTGACCATCATTTGACCAGCGGTGGCGTCTCGAACGTGTGGAACGGCGCGGGCGATGGCACCGACCATTCCAGGCCGCCATCTTCGGCGCCCCAGGGGTTCGCGGGCGCTACTTCGCCCTTGCCGGCAAACGCCTTGAGCACGACGTACAGGAAGAGCAGCTGCGACAGGCCGAACCAGAAGGCGCCGATCGTGGCGATCTGGTGGAAGTCGGTGAACTGCGCGGCGTAGTCGGCATAACGGCGGGGCATGCCGGCCAGACCCAGGAAGTGCATCGGGAAGAAGGTGATGTTGAACGAGATCAGCGACGACCAGAAGTGGATCTTGCCCAGCTTTTCGTCATACATGCGCCCCGTCCACTTGGGCAGCCAGTAATAGGCGCCGCCAAACAGTGAGAACAGCGAGCCGGCCACCAGCACATAGTGGAAGTGGGCCACCACGTAGTACGTGTCCTGCACCTGGATGTCGATCGGCGCGACGGCCAGGATCAGGCCCGTGAAGCCGCCCATCGAGAACACGAAGATGAAGCCGACCGCGAACAGCATCGGCGTCTCGAACGTCATGGAACCGCGCCACATCGTGGCGAGCCAGTTGAAGATCTTCACGCCGGTCGGCACCGCGATCAACATGGTCGCGTACATGAAGAAGAGCTGGCCGGTGACCGGCATGCCGGTCGTAAACATGTGGTGCGCCCACACGATGAAGGACAGGATGGCGATGGACGAGGTTGCGTACACCATGGACGCATAGCCGAACAGGCGCTTGCGGGCGAACACCGGCACGATGGCCGAGACGATGCCGAAGGCCGGCAAGATCATGATGTACACCTCGGGGTGCCCGAAGAACCAGAAAATGTGCTGGTACATGACCGGGTCGCCGCCGCCGGCTGCGTTGAAGAACGACGTGCCGAAGTGACGGTCGGTCAGGACCATGGTGATGGCGCCGGCCAGCACGGGCATGACGGCGATCAGCAGGTAGGCCGTGATCAGCCAGGTCCAGCAGAACAGCGGCATCTTCATCAGGGTCATGCCAGGCGCGCGCATGTTCAGGATGGTGACGACGATGTTGATGGCGCCCATGATCGACGATGCGCCGGCAATGTGCAGGGCAAAGATGGCCATGTCCATGCCGGGGCCCATCTGCACGGACAGCGGTGCGTACAGGGTCCAGCCTGCGGCGGTGGCGCCGCCTGGCACGAAGAACGATGCGCTCAGCAGGATGCCCACCACGGGCAGCAGCCAGAAGCTGAAGTTGTTCATCCGGGCAAAGGCCATGTCGGATGCGCCGATCTGCAGCGGGATCATCCAGTTCGCAAAGCCCACGAAGGCCGGCATGATCGCGCCGAACACCATGATGATGCCGTGCATGGTGGTGAACTGGTTGAACAGTTCGGGCTGAAAGAACTGGATGCCTGGCTCGAACAGTTCGGTGCGCAGCAGCAGGGCGAGCACGCCCCCCATCAGCAGCATCGTGAACGAAAAGATCAGGTACATCGTACCGATGTCTTTGTGGTTGGTTGCGAACAACCAGCGACGCCACCCGGTCGGACGTGCGTGGGCGTGGTCGTCGTGCGCATGATCATGCCCGTGGGCGTGGTCGATCGCGGTGCTGCTCATGATGGCTCCTTGCTGCTCTGTACTGCTGTCATCGTGCGTGACGATGGACATCCATTCGAATACGAAACCTGAAATCCCTGGCTACAAGGCCTTAGGCGGCCGGCCGGAGCGATCAGCGGGCGGCTTTCAAATCAGCGGGTTGCACGACCGGATCGGTCCCTTTCCCGGCATTGCTCCAGGCATTGCGGGTATAGGTGATGACGGCAGCAAGTTCAGTGTCGGACAGGTGGGCGAACGATGCCATCGCCGTGCCTGGACGTCCTTTCAGCAGTGTCTCGATCTGCCGGGCCTTGGGTCCGAGAACGGCGGGGTCGGCGTCCAGCGCGGGGAACGTGCCGGGCACGCCCTTGCCGGTCGCCTGGTGACAGGCCACGCAGTTGGAGGCAAAGACCGTCTGGCCGCGCGTCTTGAGCTCGTCGGCGGTCCAGACCTTGTTGGGATCGTCGGCGAGTGCAGCCATCGCCTTCTTCTTCTCTTCGACCCATTTTGTGTAGTCTTCGGCGGACACGACCTTCACCACGATGGGCATGAAGGCGTGGTCCTTGCCACAGAGTTCGGCGCACTGGCCGCGGAACTCGCCGATCTTTTCGGCACGGAACCACGTATCCCGCACGAAGCCGGGAATCGCATCCTGCTTGACGCCGAAGGACGGCACCATCCAGGAGTGGATCACGTCGTTGGCGGTGGTCACCACACGAATCTTCTTGTCGACCGGCACCACCAGCGGATTGTCGACTTCCATCAGGTAGTTGTCGCCCTTGGGCACGGTGCCGTCGCGCTGGTCGGCCGGCGTGGCCAGGTTGGACAGGAAACCGATGCCCTCGCCTTCGCCGGTGAGGTAGTCGTAGCCCCACTTCCACTGGTAGCCGGTGGCCTTGACGGTCAGGTCGGCGTTGGTGGTGTCCTTCATCGCGACGACGGTCTTGGTCGCCGGAAGCGCCATGCCGATCACGATGACAAAGGGAATGATCGTCCAGGCAATTTCGACGCCGATGCTTTCGTGGAAGGTCGCGGGCTTGGCGCCGCGCGATTTCCGGTGAGCCCAGATCGAATAGAACATCACCGCAAACACGCCGATGAAGATCACCAGACAGATCGCCAGCATCATCCAGTGCAGCCACTGGATCTGCGAGGCGATGCTCGTGACCGGCTCATGCAGGTTGAGTTGATTGACCTTCGGGCCGCCCACACTGTCGTTGACCGCCAGCGCTGCGCTGCTGGCCAGCAAATTTGCGAACAAGGCTCCTACCCACCCACTCAACCACTTCTTCATGTCCGACCTCGAAGAACATCGTTTACTTTCAGGCAGTCGAGCCCCGGCTGCGTATCTCCTCGCAGCACACCCCCGGCCAACCACTAAATTAATTGTTATATGCGGTGTCTTAGCAGGTTAATGCTTAGAACCGCCGGATTATACGGGTACGGGCGAAGCCGCAGCAAATGCGCTGCGTGTCCCATGCTGCTCATCGTTTCACCGAACGTCCGATCGACGCCACGGATAGTCGGGTTTCCCCTGTAGCCAATTTGTGAGAGCCGGCCCGCCACGCATGACCATACGCCACTTCCAGCGTCAGGTGGATGCGGCCGTCGGGCGCCCGCCGGGCATCGAGCGCGGCCGCCAGTCGGTCGCGCCAGGCCCGGCCGGCCAGGCCGCGCCGACGCCCTGCCGCCGGATTTCCCCCAAGGCGGCGCACGTCCAGCAGCAACGAGGCGGGGTCGGTGTAGGTCAGGGTCAGGATTTCCTGGTCCATGACGGGGTCGGCAAAACCGCTTTCGATCAGGAGGTCACCAAAATCATGCATGTCCACGAAGGGAGGCGTGGCGGTGTCCAGGCCGGCCTGTGCGACGGCGTCCCGCAATTCTTTGAAGGTATTGGGGCCCAGGCAGCTGAACATGACCAGTCCGCCGACCTTGAGGATACGGCGCCATTCTTCAAGCACGTGGTGGGGTTCGGCGTGCCAGTGCAGGGCCAGGTTGGACCACACCATGTCGAACTGCTCGGGCGGCAGGCCGGTGGCGGCCAGGTCGGCTTCCCGGAATTCGGGGGTGGCGGCGCCAGCCCGGCCGACAAGTCCCATCACGGATTGCCGCATGCGGGTGACCGCCGACGGCAGGAATTTGCGGCGCGCGTGGTCGAGCAAGGACGGACTCAGGTCCACCCCGGTGTAGTGAGCCGCAGGGTAACGCTCGCGCAGCACGGGCAGCGCCGCGCCCGCGCCGCACCCGGCATCGAGCAGCGCGGCCGGGTCGACCCGGATGTAGTCCAGGCGCTCGAGCATGCGCCGCGCGATCTCGCCATACAGGAATTGCGCGGCTTCGAGGTCGCCGCGGCGATCGAACTGGCGCACGACATGCTGCCCGACCAGCGGTAAGGCGGGAAGCCGCGCGGCTGCAGGCACGGCGGCAGGCATGGATGTTTCTGTCATTGCGGGTAGGCACACATATCAAGGGAGTCTTTACACTACGGCAGAGCATCGGGCGGACTGCGCTGCCCTCTCATCATGCCATGGCTTGCCACGGCTCACGTTTACGGTACGTCGCCACGCCTGCACACCCGCACTCTTCATGCCCATGCACCTGCCCCGGTTCCCGCTGCCACGCTGGACGCCGCCCCGCTTTCCAGGCGCGGGCCGCTGGCGCGCCCGCGCCGCCGACGCCTTGGCGATCGCACGCGCCCGCCTGCCGACCGACTGCCCCCTGTGCGGCGCGCTGGCGCGCGGCGGGGCGCTGTGCGGGCCGTGCGATCACGACGTCGCGGGCCTGCTGCGCAGCGCGGCCGGAACCGGCATGACCTGGCGCTGCCCGCGGTGCGCGCTGGGTTTGCCCGAGCACGACAGCCCGTGCCCGGATTGCGCGGACCGGCACACGGCCTTCGACCGGACGGTGATCGCGCTCGACTACCTTCCGCCTGCCGACGCGCTGATCCTGCGCATGAAGGCGGGGCGGCACTATGCCCAGGGCGACCTGCTCGGCAACCTGCTGGCCGAAGCCATCCGCCATGACGGACGCGGGCTGCCCGACGGGACCGTGCTGTTGCCCGTGCCCGCCAGCCGGTCCGCCTTGCGGGCGCGGGGCTTCAATCCGGCTGCCGAGATTGCCCGGGCGCTGGGGCGGGACCTGGGACTGCCCGTGCGCCTGGATTGGCTGGCGCGTACCCGGCAGCAGGCGCAGCAGCACACCCTGGGCAGGCTGGAACGGCGAGAGGCCGCGCAGGGCCTGTATGCTTGCGCACCCGGCATGCGTGGCAGGCATCTGGGAATCGTCGACGACGTGATGACGACCGGCAGCACCCTGCACGAAATCGCGCTTGCGCTGAAGGCCGCGGGCGCGGCAAGTGTCACGGCGCTGGTGGCGGCGCGCACGCCCCATCCGCCCGCCGACGGAACGATCGCCCGGGCGGAAGTTCGCAAGTCTGTGGCGAATTTGCGCAGACAACGTGAATAACGATTTCGATCCATTTCAAACCCCGATGATCCCGCCGACTTTCGACCGCTTCTGGTCTACCTTAACGGTCACGCAAAGGCCCCTCCTGGAACACCATGGCTGATCTTTCTCCCGCGCCCGATCGCTCCGGCGACCCAGCGTCCCCGTCCCGTCCCCTGCCCCGCCGCGCGCGGTGGCCGTGGATCGTGGCGCTTCTGCTCATTCTTGCCGCGGTCGGCTGGTGGTGGTGGCAGGGGCGGACGGCCCAGGAAGCAGCCCCTGGCGCGCCCAGCGCGGCGGGTGCGCGCGGCCCACGCGCCGCGGGCGCCGGAGGTCCGCCGGGCGCAGGCGCCTTTGCGATGCCCCCGATTCCCGTCAAGGTAGAAGCCGCCCGGTCCGAAAACCTGGATGTCTTCATCAAGTCGCTTGGCACCGTCACCTCGTTCAATACCGTTACCGTGCGCAGCCGGGTCGACGGCGAACTGATGAAAGTGCTGTTCAAGGAAGGCCAGCGGGTCAAGGCGGGGGACCTGATCGCCCAGATCGATCCGCGCGCTTATCAGGTGGCGCTGTCGCAGGCGCAAGGCACGCTGCAGCAGAACCAGGCGCAGCTGGAAAACGCCAGGAAGGACCTGGACCGGTACCAGACGCTGTTCTCGCAGGACTCGATCGCCCGCCAGCAGGTCGATACGCAGGCCGCGCTGGTGCGCCAATACGAAGGCACCATCAAGACCAACCAGGCCGCGGTCGACAACGCCAGGTTGCAGCTCGACTACACCCGGGTCACGGCGCCGATCGCCGGCCGGGTCGGCCTGCGCCAGGTGGACCAGGGCAACCTGGTGCGCAGCAGCGATACCAACGGCCTGGTCATCATCACCCAGACACAGCCCATTTCCGTCATTTTCACCATTGCCGAAGCCGACCTGCCGCGCGTGCTGCAGCAACTGCGCGGCGGCAATCGCCTGGCGGTCGAAGCCTTTGACCGGGCCGACCTCGTCAAGATCGCCGACGGCGTGCTCGACACGCTCGACAACCAGATCGACGTCACGACCGGCACCGTCAAGATGAAAGCGCGATTCGAGAACAAGGACGAATCGCTGTTCCCGAACCAGTTCGTCAATGCGCGCCTGCAAGTGCGCACACTGAAAGACGCCACCGTCATCCCGACCGCCGCCGTGCAGCGGGGCACTCCGGGCACCTTTGTGTATGTCGTCAAGCCCGACAACACGATCGACGTGCGCGTGATCAAGCTCGGGCAGCCGAATGGTGAACGGGTCGCGGTCACGGAAGGCCTGAAACCCGGCGAGCCGGTCGTGGTCGAGGGCGTGGACCGCCTGCGCGCCGGCGCCAAGGTAGAAGTGGTGACCGGCGCTTCCGATGTCCCGGCTGCCGCCGGCAGCCAGTTGCAACGCAGTGGTGAAGGCGGCCCCCGCCCGAACCGCGGACAGACCCCGAGACCCTGATGAATCCGTCACGGATCTTCATCCTGCGCCCGGTCGCCACGACCCTGGCGATGATTGCGCTGTTGCTGGCCGGGCTGATCGCGTATCGGCTGCTGCCGGTGTCGGCGCTGCCGGAAGTGGATTACCCGACCATCCAGGTGACGACCCAGTACCCGGGCGCCAGTCCGGATGTCATGACGTCGCTGGTGACCGCGCCGCTCGAACGCCAATTCGGGCAGATGCCGGGCCTGAACCAGATGTCGTCGATCAGTTCGGGCGGCGCGTCGGTGATCACGCTCAAGTTCAACCTGGACCTGGCGCTGGATATTGCCGAACAGGAAGTGCAGGCCGCGATCAATGCCGGGTCCAACCTGCTGCCGAGCGACCTGCCCGCCCCGCCCATCTACAACAAGGTCAATCCGGCTGACACGCCGGTGCTGACCCTGGCGATTTCGTCGCCGACCTTGCCGCTGTACAAGGTGCGCGATCTGGTCGACACCCGCATGGCCCAGAAGATCGCGCAGGTGTCGGGCGTCGGGCTGGTCAGCATCGCCGGGGGCCAGCGGCCCGCGGTGCGGATCCGCGCCAATCCGCAGGCGCTGGCGGCCTACGGCCTGAACCTGAGCAATGTGCGCACGGCCATTACCGGCGCCAACGTCAATCAGCCCAAGGGCAATTTCGATGGCCCGAGCCGCGCGACCACACTGGACGCCAACGACCAGCTCAAGACGATCGACCAGTATCGCAACCTGATCATCTCGTACCAGAACAACGCGCCGCTGCGCCTGTCGGACGTGGCCGAGACGGTCGAAGACGCCGAGAACACCCGGCAGGCTGCATGGGCCAACGGCAAGCCGGCCATTCTGATCAACGTGCAGCGCCAGCCGGGCGCCAACGTGATCGACGTGGTCGACCGCATCCGCAAGCTGCTGCCCGACGTGCAGGCCGGCCTGCCCAGCACGCTGGACGTGGCGGTGCTGTCGGACCGGACCGAGACCATCAAGGAATCGGTGCGAGACGTGCAGTTCGAATTGCTGCTGGCGATTGCGCTGGTGGTGATGGTGACCTTCGTGTTCCTGCGCAACTTCACGGCAACGCTGATCCCGAGCGTGGTGGTGCCGCTGTCCCTGATCGGGACCTTCGGCATCATGTACCTGGCCGGCTTCAGCGTGAACAACCTCACGCTGATGGCGCTGACGGTGGCGACCGGGTTCGTGGTCGACGATGCGATCGTGATGATCGAGAACATTGCGCGCTATCTGGAAGAAGGCGATACGCCGTTGCATGCCGCGCTCAAGGGCGCCGCGCAGATCGGCTTTACCTTGATTTCGTTGACGGTGTCGCTGATCGCCGTGCTGATCCCGCTGCTGTTCATGGGCGACGTGATCGGACGGCTGTTCCGTGAGTTTGCGGTCACGCTGGCGGTGTCGATCCTGATCTCGCTCGTCATTTCGCTGACGCTGACGCCGATGATGTGCGCCAAGTTTCTCAAGCACATTCCGGAAGAACGGCAGACGCGCTTCTATCGGAAAAGCGGCGCCGTGTTCGACCGCATCATTGCGGGCTACGACCGGATGCTGCAGCGCGTGCTGGCGCATCAGCCGCTGACCCTGCTGGTTGCGCTGGCGACGCTGCTGCTGACCGTGCTGCTGTACGTGCTGATCCCGAAGGGCTTCTTTCCGCTGCAGGACACGGGCGTGATCCAGGCGATCACGGAAAGCTCGCAGTCGGTATCGTTCTCGGCCATGGCGCAGCGCCAGCAGGCGGCGGCCAAGGTGATCCTGGAAGACCCGGACGTGGAAAGCCTGTCGTCGTTCATTGGCGTGGACGGCAGCAATGCGACGCTGAACAGCGGCCGCATCCAGATCAACCTGAAGTCGCGCAGCAACCGTTCCGATACGGCGCCCGTGATCATCAAGCGGCTGCAGCATGCCCTGCAGGATGTGCCCGACATCAAGCTCTACATGCAGCCGGTGCAGGACCTGACCATTGAAGACCGCGTCAGCCGCACGCAATACCAGTTCACGCTGCAGGACCCCGACCTGACGCACCTTGGGGTGTGGACCCGCAAGCTGGTCGAGCAGCTGTCGACGCTGCCGCAGCTGGCTGACGTGAACCACGACCTGCAGGACCAGGGGCTGCAGACCTATATCGAGATCGACCGCAACGCGGCGTCGCGGCTGGGCATCACCGCCACGACGATCGACGCGGCGCTGTACGACGCGCTTGGGCAGCGGCTGATCTCGACCATCTTCACGCAGTCGAACCAGTACCGCGTGGTGCTGGAAGTGCAGCCCCAGTTCCGCCAGGACCCGTCGTCGCTGTCGCAGATCCACGTGGCGTCGGCCGACGGCAAGCAGGTCCCGCTGACCAACATCGTCAAGGTGTCGGAACGGAACACGCCGCTGGCGATCAGCCACCTCGGGCAATTCCCGTCGGCCACTGTCTCGTTCAACCTGGCCCCGGGGGCCTCGCTGAGCGGCGCGGTGGAAGCCATCCTGAAAGCGGAGCAGGAGATCGGCATGCCGACCGCGATCCAGACCCGCTTCCAGGGCGCGGCGCAGGCCTTCCAGACCTCGCTCGACAGCACGTTGCTGCTGATCATTGCGGCGATCGCCACCATGTACATCGTGCTGGGTGTGCTCTATGAGAGCTACATCCATCCGATCACCATTTTGTCGACGCTGCCGTCGGCGGGGGTGGGCGCCCTGCTCGCGCTCATGATCGCGGGCAGTGATCTGGACATGATCGGCATCATCGGGATCATCCTGCTGATCGGCATCGTGAAAAAGAACGCGATCATGATGATCGACTTTGCGCGCGACGCCGAGCGCAAGCAGGGCATGAGCCCGCGGGACGCGATCCACCAGGCGGCGCTGCTGCGCTTTCGCCCCATCCTGATGACGACGCTGGCCGCGCTGTTCGGCGCGGTGCCGCTCATGCTGAGCACCGGCACCGGCGCGGAACTGCGTCAGCCGCTGGGCCTCGTGATGGTGGGCGGCCTGCTGGTCAGCCAGGTGCTGACGCTCTTCACCACGCCGGTCATCTATCTGATGTTCGATCGCCTGGGGCAGCGCGTGCGTGACCGCCGCGCGCGCAAGGATGGCGTGCCGGTGACCGGAGACCAGACGGCATGAACCTGTCGGCGCCCTTCATCATGCGGCCGGTGGCGACCGCGCTGCTGACGCTGGCCATCGTGCTGGCGGGCGTGCTTGCCTTCCTGATGCTGCCGGTGGCGCCCTTGCCGCAGGTCGATTACCCGACGATCTCGGTGTCGGCCAGCCTGGCGGGCGCCAATCCGGAAACGATGGCGTCCAGTGTGGCGACGCCGCTCGAACGGTCGCTGGGCAGCATTGCCGGGGTCAGCGAGATGACGTCGAGCAGTTCGCAAGGATCCACCCGGATCACGCTGCAGTTCGACCTGAGCCGCGACATCGACGGCGCGGCGCGTGATGTGCAGGCCGCGATCAACGCGGCGCGCAGCATGCTGCCGTCGGCCCTGCGCAGCAATCCGACCTACAACAAACGCAACCCGTCGTCGGCCCCGGTCATGGTGCTGGCGCTGACCAGCAAGACGCTGGACCAGGGCCAGCTGTACGACGTCGGCTCGACCATCATGGCGCAGCGCATCGCGCAGATCCAGGGCGTGGCCGAAGTGCAGGTGGGCGGCAGTTCCCTGCCGGCCGTGCGGATCGAACTCAACCCGGATCTGCTGAATCAGTACGACATTCCGCTGGATACCGTGCGGCTGGCTGTGACCGGGGCCAATGCCAACGGCCCCAAAGGGGTGCTTGAAAACGACACCACGCATTGGCAGGTGGCCACCAACGGCCAGTTGCGCAAGGCCAGCCAGTACCAGGAACTGGTCATTGCGTACCGCAACAACGCCGCCGTGCGACTGAGCGACGTCGCGCGGGTGGAGGATTCGGTCGAAGACCTGTTCCAGATGGGCTTCTACAACAACCAGCGGGCGATCCTGCTGGTGGTGAGCCGGCAGGCCAATGCGAACATCATCGAGACCGTGGACCGCATTCGCGATGCGCTGCCACAGATGCGGTCGATGCTGCCGGGCGATGTCGAACTGACGGTCGCGCAGGACCGTACCCCCAGCATCCGCGCATCGCTCAAGGAAGCCGAACATACGCTGGTCATTGCCGTGGGCCTGGTCATCATGGTGGTGCTGCTGTTCCTGCGCAACGGGCGCGCGGCGCTGATCCCGAGCGTGGCCGTGCCGGTGTCCCTGATCGGCACGTTCATCGTGATGTGGCTGTGCGGCTATTCGCTCAACACCATGTCGCTGATGGCGCTGATCGTGGCGACCGGCTTCGTGGTCGACGATGCGATCGTGGTGCTCGAGAACATTTCCCGGCATATCGAAGAAGGCATGTCGCCGCTGCGCGCCTCGCTCAAGGGCGCGCGCGAAGTCGGCTTTACCGTGCTGTCGATGAGTCTGTCGCTGATCGCCGTGTTCATCCCGATCCTGCTGATGGGCGACATCGTTGGCCGCTTGTTCCGCGAGTTTGCCGTCACGCTGTCGGCCGCCATTTTGGTGTCGCTGGTGGTGTCGCTCACCCTGACGCCCATGATGTGTGCGCGGCTGCTCAAGACGCCTGCGCAGACCAAGCCGCCAGGCCGGGTGTCGCGCGCGCTGGGCCGCTTCTTCGATGCGTTGCTGCGCGGCTATGACCGCAGCCTGACCTGGGCCTTGAAGCACTCGCTGCTGACCGTGATCGTGCTTGGCCTGACCGTCGGGTTGAACGTCTATCTGTACGTAAAGGTCCCGAAGGGCTTTTTCCCGCAGCAGGACACCGGGCAGCTGATGGGCTTCGTGCGTGCCGACCAGGGCACGTCGTTCCGGGCCATGGGTCCGAAACTGGAATACTTCCGCAAGGTTGTGCTGTCGGACCCTGCCGTGGAGAGCATGGTGGGCTACAGCGGCGGGCGCGGCGGCAGCAATTCCAGCTTCATGATGATCCAGTTGAAGCCGATCACGCAGCGCAAGGAAAACGTCGACCAGGTGATCGCGCGCCTGCGGATGCGGCTGTCGAACATTGCCGGCGCGCAGATGTTCATGGTGCCGAACCAGGACATCCGCATCGGCGGGCGATCATCGCGATCGTCGTACCAATACACGCTGATGGCATCGGAATTGTCGGCGCTGCGCGAGTGGATGCCCAAGGTGCAGCAGGCGCTCGTGAAGATGCCGGAGCTGGCCGATGTGGATACCGACATCGAAGACAAGGGCCAGCAGGTCTCGCTGCAGATCGATCGCGAAACGGCCACGCGGCTGGGCGTGGACATGTCCACCATTGCGGCGGTGCTGAACAACTCGTTCACGCAGCGGCAGGTTTCGGTGATCTACAACACCTTGAACCAGTACCGGGTGGTCATGGAAGTGGATCAGCGCTATGCGCAGAACGCCGATGCGCTCAGCAAGGTATTCGTGATCACGGCTGCGGGCACGCGCGTGCCGCTGTCGGCTTTTGCCAAATGGCAGACCACCAATGCCCCCCTGAGCGTGCAACACGACAGCCAGTTCGTGGCGGACACCATCTCGTTCAACCTGGCGCCTGGCGTGTCGCTGGGCCAGGCCACCGCGGCCATCGAACAGGCCATCGCGCGCATCAGCCTGCCCACGACCGAAATCCAGGCGGGCTTTGCGGGCAGCGCCAAGGCACTGCAGTCGACACTCAGCGCGCAGCCCTGGCTGATCCTGGCCGCGCTGATCACCATGTACCTCGTGCTGGGCATTCTGTATGAAAGCTATATCCATCCGCTGACCATTCTGTCGACCCTGCCGTCGGCGGGTATCGGGGCGTTGCTGGCGCTGATGGTGCTGGGCAAGGAGTTCACGCTGATTGCGTTGATCGGGGTGTTCCTGCTGATCGGCATCGTGAAAAAGAACGCCATCATGATGGTGGACTTTGCCCTGGACGCCGAACGGCGGCTGGGCCTGTCCCCGCGCGAAGCCATCTATCAGGCCTGCCTGATGCGCTTTCGTCCCATCCTGATGACGACGATGGCGGCCATGCTGGGCGCCCTGCCGCTGGTGCTGAGCACCGGCGCGGGCGCCGAACTGCGCCAGCCACTGGGCATCACGATCGTTGGCGGCCTGTTCCTGAGCCAGTTGCTGACCCTGTACACCACTCCGGTGGTCTATCTCTATCTTGACCGGATGCGCCACTGGGCGCATCGGCGCTGGGGCACACCCGCGCCTGCCCTGCCGCTCCCTGGAGGCAATCTATGAAGCAGCCCTTGACCGTGGCGCCGCGTTCCGTCGTGAACGCCCGCGTGCTCCGGCCATCGCGCCCCGCCGCCCTGAATTTGCTGGCCGGACTGACCCTGGCCGCCCTGCTTGCAGGGTGCGCCGTCGGGCCGGACTACCATCGGCCCACTGCGCCGATCGGTATCGAATTCAAGGAAACCGAAGGCTGGAAAGCCGCCCAACCCAGCGACGACATCACACGCGGCGCCTGGTGGGAAATCTATAACGACCCGGTTCTGAACCGGCTGATGCCCCAGGTCGAAGCGGCCAACCAGACGCTGGCGCAATCCGAAGCGCAGTACCGCCAGGCGATTGCCGTGCTGCGCGGCACGCGTGCGGGCGAGCTGCCGACCCTGAACGGCAATGCGTCGGCCACGCGCAGCGGCAACGGCGTCAGCAGCGGCACGACGACCACCACGACCGGCACCGGGATCGGAACCGGCACGGGGACCGGGACTGGCACCGGCACCGGCACCACCATCATCAGCACGCCCAGCAGCGGTTCCAGCATCCGCAATCAGTTCAGCACCAGCCTGAGCGCGAGCTGGGAAGTGGACCTGTGGGGCCGCATCCGACGCGGTGTCGAAGCCGATTCGGCCAGCGTGCAGGCCAGCGCCGCCAACCTGGCCGCCGCCCGCCTGAGCGCGCAGTCCACCCTGGCCCGCAACTACTTCCAGTTGCGCGTGATGGACGAACAGAAGCGGCTGCTCGAAGCCACGATCAAGGTGTATGAACGGTCGCTGCGGCTGAACGAAAACCGGTATGACGTGGGCGTCAGTGCACGCGCCGACATCGTCCAGGCGCGGGCGCAGCTGGAAGGCGCGCGCGCCCAGGCCATCGATCTGGACTGGCAGCGCGCGCAACTGGAACACGCCATTGCGATCCTGACCGGGCAGCCCCCGTCCAATGTCGCGATTGCGCCGGCGCCTTTGAATACCGCGCTGCCCGACGTGCCGGTCGGCCTGCCTTCGGAACTGCTGGAACGGCGGCCCGACATTGCCGCGGCCGAACGCGCCATGCAGGCGGCCAACGCGCGGATCGGCGTGGCCAAGGCGGCCTACTTCCCGACCCTGACCCTGTCGGCCAGCGGCGGCTATCGCAACTCCACCTTTGCGGATTGGCTGACGGCGCCGGCACGTTTCTGGTCGCTGGGCCCGGCCCTGGCCGCGCCGCTGTTTGACGGGGGCCTGCGCCGCGCGCAGGTCTCGCAGAACGAAGCCGCCTACGATGCGCAGGTGGCCGCGTACCGGCAGACCGTGCTGACCGCCCTGGGTGAAGTCGAAGACAATCTGGTTCAATTGCGAGTGCTGGCCAGCGAACAGGTCGTGCAGCAACGGGCCCTGGACGCCGCGCGTGAATCGTTGCGGTTGACCACCAACCAGTTCGAAGCCGGCATCATCGACTTCCTGAGCCTGGTCACGGTCCAGACGACGGCGCTCAATAATGAGCGCACGAACCTGACGCTGCTTGGCAACCGCCTCGCGGCCAGCGTCTCGCTCATCGCCGCCATTGGTGGTGGCTGGGATCAGAACCTTGCGCCCCCCGTCAAACCCCGACCCCAGGACTGATCGTGTTCCACGTCGTACTCGTCTCTCCGGAGATCCCGCCCAACACGGGCAACGCCATCCGCCTGGCTGCCAACACCGGCGTGCAACTGCACCTGGTCAGGCCCCTGGGCTTCGAACTGGACGACGCCAAGCTGCGGCGCGCCGGCCTGGATTATCACGAGTGGGCCGCGGTCAAGGTGCATGACCACTTTGCCGACGCCATCGCGGCCACAGGCGCACGGACCGAGCGGGTCTTTGCCTTCACGACCAAGGGATCACGATCCTTTGCGGGCGTGGCGTTCGAACCGGGTGACGCATTCGTGTTCGGCAGCGAGACGGCCGGGCTCAGGCCCGAAGTGCGCGACACGTTTCCCGAGGATCAACGGCTGCGGCTGCCCATGCAGCCCGGGCAGCGCAGCTTGAATCTGTCCAACTCGGTGGCCGTGGTGGTGTTCGAGGCCTGGCGGCAGCAGGGGTATGCGGGCGGGGGATAATCCCGCCCGCGGGCTCAATCCAGCGTCAGGTTCAACCGCTTGATCACGCCGCCCAACACCTGCGTTTCCTTCTTGATCAACGCGCTCAATTCGGCAGGCGTCGAGCCGACTGGCGTGAAATATTGCGCCGTGAACAGCGTCCTGGCTTCGTCGCTGCGAATGATCTTGACGAGTTCCGTGTTCAGGCGATCCACCAGCGCTTGCGGCGTGCCGGCCGGCACCAGGACGGCGTTCCACGAAATCGCCTCGAAGCCGGGCGAGCCCTGCTCCACCATGGTGGGCAGATCGGGCAGCGTCGGGCTGCGCTGCAAGCTGGTCACGGCCAGCGCCTTGACGCGGCCATCGCGCACCTGCGGCATCGCGATCGCGGGCACCATGAACGCGGCCTGCACCTGGTTGCCCAGCATGGCGGTGATCACCTGAGGAAAGCCCGCGTACGGCACGTGCAGGATGTCCAGGCCCTGGCGGCCCTTGAACAATTCCATGGCCAGATGGGCCGAGCTGCCGGCGCCGACCGACCCGTAATTCAGCTTGCCCGGTTCTTTCTTGACCAGGGCTTCGAGTGCCGACACCGAGTCGACCTTGAGCGCCGGGTCCACCACCAGCACATTGGGGCTGGTGGCAACAAGCGTGACGGGGGCCAGGTCCTTGACCGGGTCATACGGCAGCTTGGTGTACAACGCGGGCGCAGTGACCAGCGGACCGTTGATCGTGTACAGGATGGTGTAGCCATCAGGCTGCGCGTGCGCGACCGCGGCCGTGCCGATGTTGCCGCCGGCGCCCGGCTTGTTGTCGATGACGATGGCCTGGCCCAGCGCCTTGCCGAGCGGCTGCGCGATCATGCGCGCCAGCGTGTCAGGCGACGATCCGGCCGGGAACGGCACGATCATCTTGATCGGCCGGTTGGGCCAGTCCGATTGCGCATAGGCGGCGGGCGCGGCAAAGGCGCCGGCCACGACGGCCGTCAGCGCGGCCAGCATCAGAGTGCGGCGCGGCGCCGACGTCGTACGGGATGTCATGGGGTGTCTCCAGAGATTTTGTTTTTTGACGATGTCCCGGTGCTCAGACCGGCACATCGTGATTCAACCACTTTTCCACTCGCACCGGCTCGGCGTTGACCAGGGTGTCGAGCAGTGACTCGATGTCGGTATCGATAATCATCGAGTCCAGGTGTTCCTTACGCACGAAGCCCTGGGCATGCGCATGGCGCGCGAATTCGATCAGGCCGTCGTAGTAGCCGTTCACATTGAGCAGGCCGACCGGCTTCTGGTGGTAGCCGATCTGCTGCCAGGTCAACACTTCGAACAGCTCGTCCAACGTGCCGAAGCCGCCCGGCAAGGCGACGAACGCGTCCGACAGTTCCACCATCCGCGCCTTGCGCGCATGCATCGTCGGAACCACGAACAAGTCGGTCAGGCCGCGATGGCCCACTTCCTTTTCCCACAGGCGCTCGGGGATGATGCCGGTAACCGTGCCGCCGGCGGCAAGGGTGGCATTGGCCACTTCGCCCATCAGGCCGACGTTGCCGCCGCCATACACCAGCCGCAGATTGCGGCGGGCCAATGCGGTGCCGAAGTCGCGGGCGACCTCGGCATGACGCGGATCGGTCCCGGGACTCGATCCGCAATAGACGCAGATCGCATCCATCTATACAGCTCCTTCGGCACGCGGATCGCGTGCAAGCAAACGGGAAACGGCCAGGGCGGGCGGGACGCGGTCGAACAGCACCGCGCAGACCGCCTCGGTGATCGGCATCTGCAGGCCATGGCGCCGGCCCAGCGCCAGCACGGCCGGCGCACAGCGCGCACCTTCGGCAACCTGCGTCATGTCAGCCAGGATGGCGTCGAGCGAGGCGCCCCGGCCAATTTCGAGCCCGACGCGGCGATTGCGCGACAGGTCGCCGGTGGCGGTCAGGATCAGGTCCCCCAGGCCGGTCAGACCTGAAAAGGTATCGGCCTGCGCGCCAAGCGCCACGCCCAGCCGGGTCATTTCGGCCAGTCCGCGGGTAATCAATGCGGCACGGGCGTTGGCGCCCATGCCCAGGCCATCGCCAATGCCGCAGGCAATGGCCATGATGTTCTTGACGGCGCCGCCCACTTCCACACCCACGACGTCGTCGCTGGCATAGACGCGGATCGCGCCGCCGTGCAGCGCATGCGTGACCTGCTCGCGCAGGTCGGCGCTGCTGCTTGCCACCGTCAGCGCCACCGGCAACCCCTGGGCCACCTCGCGCGCGAACGACGGCCCCGACAGCACGCCGGTCGACACGCCAGGCATGCCGCCCAGCACTTCGGCGGCCACGGCGTGCGGCAAGCGGCCCGTGTCGGCGTCAAAGCCCTTGCAGGTCCAGACGACCGACAGCCTGGCCAGCGGCCGCCGCGCCAGCGCATCGGCCAGCATGCGGCAGGCGCCCGCCATGCCGACCACCGGCACGCCGAGAATGATCAGGGCATCGGTGTCCGCATGGTCGAGGTGGCCAAAAACGGCGTCCAGTTCGCTGGTGTAGGCCAGCGTGTCAGGCAGCGGCACACCCGCCAGGTAGCGGGTGTTTTCGTGCGATGCCGCCAGGCTGGCCGCCATGGCCGGGTCACGCGCCCACAGCAGGGTGGGCTGGTTGCGGGCGCTGGCGGCAGCCAGGGCAGTGCCCCAACTGCCCGCGCCCAGCACGGCCACACGCAGCGGACGGTGCGTACCAGTCATGAGCACCGCTCCGGTCGGGCGATCAGTGCTTGATGTCGCCAGCGCCACCCGGAAGGATGATGCCGCTGTCATTGCCGGCGGCTTCGGCGGCAGCCTGCTGTTCCATCGCGGCGGCAATGCGCTGCTCGTAGATGGACTGGAAGTTGACTTCGGCCAGATGCAGCGGCGCCATCGAGGCACGGCTGATCGCGTCCGCGATGTTCGAACGCAGGTAGGGGTAGACGATGCCCGGGCACACGATGCCCAGTACCGGATCCAGCTGTTCGGCCGGCAGGTTCGCGAGTTCGAAAATGCCGGCCTGCTTGCCTTCGACCAGGTACAGCACCTTGTCGTTGATCTTGGTCGTGACGGTTGCCGTCACGGTCACTTCAAACACCGTTTCGGCCAGGGCGGCGGCGCCGACGTCGATCGACACTTCGACCGCGGGCTGTTCCTGTTCAAGAAAGATCTGCGGCGAATTGGGCAACTCGAGCGACAGGTCTTTCAGGTAGACGCGCTGGATGTTGAAAACAGGAGCGGGAGCTTCTTGGTCTTGGATGTCGGACATGGACGGAATTCGCGATAAACGGGAGCCGGAGGGCAGAATCCGGCCGCAGGCGGCCGGAACGGAAAAAACATCTCAGCCCGGCACGATACACCGGCCGGGCAGGCATATCAGACGCGCCGGGACAAAAACGTCACGCTTCGCCGTTGAGCAGCGGAAGCAGCTTGCCGGCCCGGTCGAGCGCCGCCAGGTCGTCGCTGCCGCCAACGTGTGTGTCGCCAATGTAGATCTGCGGCACGGTGCGGCGGCCAGTGCGCTCGATCATCTCGTCACGCTTGGTCCGGTCGACATCGATGCGGATCTTCTCGATGTTTTCCACACCGCGCTGCGTGAGCAGCATTTCGGCGCGTTGACAGTAGGGGCAATAGCCCGTGGCGTACATCACAACGTTTTGCATGGCGTTATCCTTTGGCGATTGGCAACCCGGCCTGGACCCATCCTGCGATGCCGCCAGCCAGGCTGGTGACTTCGGAAAAGCCTTGCTTACGGAATTTTTCAACTGTCTTTGCAGAGGCCTTTCCGTTCATGCAGACTAGGACCAAGGGTTTGTTCTTGGGAAGAGCAGCAGCTTTCTGCTCAATTTCCGCTTCCGGCACATTGCGTGCCTGCGCAATGCGGCCTTCGGCGAACTCGGCGGGCGGACGGACATCGACGAACACGGCCTGGCGCTGGTTGACCATCTGGGTGGCTTCGACGGGCGTGACGGCCCCGCCCCGCTTGCCGTTGCGCAGGGTCGGCAACAGCAGCATGAGACCGGACACGGCCGCCAGGGCAACCAGAAAGATGTTATCGATTAAGAATTTCACTAGAGGATCCTGAAGAGGAGATCTGATAGAACGCCCCGGACTCGGTATGTCCTGCAAGCGACTCGCCATCACGATGGATGTTGGTATTTGCCGCAGGATTATAAAATGTCGGGGTTGCGTGCCAAATTTCAAGCTTTCGGCGGCGTCCCGGCCCAAATGGATCGGGACGCCGGATTGTATTCAACCTTCACCTTTGCGGCAGCGCCGCCCCTATCCCATGTACAAAATCGTACTGATGCGTCACGGCGAAAGCCAATGGAACCTTGACAACCGGTTCACCGGCTGGACAGACGTCGACCTGACCGAAAAAGGCCGCGATGAAGCGCGCAAGGCAGGCGAACTGCTGCAACGCGAGGGCTACGGCTTCGACATCGCCTTCACATCGGTGCTCAAGCGCGCCATCCGCACGCTGTGGATCGCCCTGGACACGATGGACGCGATGTACCTGCCGGTGGTCAACAGCTGGCGCCTGAACGAGCGTCACTACGGCGCCCTGCAAGGCATGAACAAGTCGGAAACGGCCGCCAAGTACGGCGACGAGCAGGTGCTGATCTGGCGCCGTGCCTACGCCATCGCGCCGAACCCGCTGGACATGGACGACGAGCGCCACCCGCGGTTCGACCCGCGCTACAGCACGCTCAGCGCCGCCGAACTGCCCGCCACCGAATGCCTGAAGGATACGGTGGAGCGCGTCGTGCCCTACTGGAACGAGTCGATCGCCCCCGCCATCAAGTCCGGCAAGCGTGTCCTGATCGCGGCGCATGGCAACAGCCTGCGCGCCCTGATCAAGCACCTGGACAACGTGTCCGACGACGAAATCGTGGGCCTGAACATCCCGACCGCGCAGCCGCTGGTGTACGAGCTCGACGAAAACCTCAAGCCGATCAAGCACTACTACCTCGGCAATGCGGATGAGATCGCAGCCGCCATGGCCGCCGTGGCCGCACAAGGCAAGGCGAAGCCCCAGTGATCCTGCACGCGGCGACGTTTTCGCTGGCTGCGCTGGTCCTGGTGGCCAGCGGCACGTCGGCCGCGGTGGCGGCGCAGTCCGCCACCACGCCCCCGTCCGGGGCACCTTCCGATCCCAAGGTGGTGGCGCGCGAGCGGGAAGCGCTGCGCACCCGCCTGGAAGCCCTCAAGAAAGACATTGCGGAGCAGGAAGAGGCCAAATCCGATGCCGCCGATGCGCTGAAGGAATCGGAACAGACCATTTCCCGCACCAATCGGCGCCTTACCGAGCTTTCCGCCTCGCAGGCCAAGGCCCGCGCGGAACTCGATGCCAAGAATTCGCAGATTGCGACGCAGGAAGCCCTACTGGCCCGGCGCCAGGACAACCTGGGCGACCTGCTGCGCAAGCAATACGCCACCGGCGGGATCACGCCGTGGAGCGCCCTGCTGTCGGGGGACGACCCCCAGCGGCTGGGCCGCAATCTGTCCTATCTGGGCTATGTGTCGCAGGCTCGCGCCGCGGCCGTCGTCGACCTGCGTTCCGAACTGGAACAGCTGAACCAGCTGCGCAACCAGGCCGATAACCGGCGGGCGGAACTCGACACGCTGGCCAAGGAAGAGGGCAAACAGCGCGAAGAATTGCTCAAGCAATCCGCCGAACGCCGCAAGGTCATGGAAACGATCTCGGCGCAGCTCGACAGCCAGCGCAAGGAAGCCACCGCGGTCGCCCGCGACGAGCAGCGCCTGTCGCGCGTGATCGACGATCTGACGCGCATGCTTGCCAGGCAGGCCGAAGAGGCCCGCCAGAAGCGGATCGCCGAGCAGAAACGGCGCGAAGACGAAGCCCGGCGCGTGGCGGCAGCCGCTGCGGCCGAAGCGCGTCGTGCCGAGGCGGCGGCCAAAGCCCAGGCGCAGGCCCAGGCCCGTGCGCGGGCCGAAGCGGCGCGCCAGGGCCGCACCCCGCCGCCCGAGCCGCCTCCGGTGGCCGTGCGCCCCGCTCCCCCGCCGCCACCGCCTGAAACCGCCGTGGCCCGCAATGACGATGTGCCCGATGCATCGCTGTCCGGCCAGTTCGAAAAACTGCGCGGCCGGCTGCGGCTGCCGGTGCGCGGCGACGTGGTCGGGCGCTTCGGCTCGCCGCGTGGCGAGGGTGGCAGCTGGCGCGGGGTGTTCATCCGCGCCGGCGAAGGGACGACGGTGCATGCCGTCGCCCCGGGCAAGGTGGTGTTTGCCGACTGGCTCCGGGGATTCGGCAATCTGGTGATCGTCGACCATGGAAGTCAGTATTTGTCGATTTATGGTAACAACCAGTCCATCCTCAAACATGTCGGCGACAGCATCTCCAGCGGCGATGTGATCGCCAATGTAGGCGCGACCGGGGGGCAGTCGGAATCGGGCCTATACTTTGAGCTCCGGTTCCGCGGCGCCCCGTTCGATCCACTCAAATGGACTGCATTGCGTTAACGCGCAAGAACCGGATAATCCTGTCATCAGCGCGGCGCATCGCCGTATCCATCATTTTCAACCTCCAACCGAACCCGCAGGCCAGTCGGATGTCCAACCGTGGATCATTCCGATCGTAGCCCCGGAGGAATACATGGGCAGCAAAAGTAAAGTTCGCAGTATTGGCCTGGTCAGCGTGGGCGTCGTGGCAGGCGTTCTGGTCAGCGTTGGCCTGACCGCCGTCGCCCAGCGCGACACGCGTGGCCCGCTGCCCCTCGAAGAACTCCGCCAGTTCTCCAGCGTTTTCGCCACGATCAAGAGCAGCTACGTCGAACCTGTCGAGGACAAGAAGCTGATCGACGGCGCGATCGCCGGCATGCTGTCCGACCTGGATCCGCATTCGGCCTATCTGGACGCCGACGCCTATCGCGAAATGCAAAGCACGACGCAGGGTGAATTCGGTGGCCTGGGTATCGAAGTCGGCACCGAAGACGGCTTTGTCAAAGTGATTTCCCCGATTGAAGACACTCCGGCGGCACGCGCCGGCGTGAAGGCGGGCGACCTGATCATCAAGATCGATGACAAGTCCACCAAGGGCCTGCTGCTGAACGACGCCGTCAAGCTGATGCGCGGCAAGCCCAAGACGCCTATCGTGCTGACCCTGGTACGCAAGGGCGCCGACGTCCCGCTGGTCGTCAAGATCGAGCGTGACGTCATCAAGGTGCAGAGCGTTCGCAGCAAGACGCTGGACAACGGCGTGGGCTACGTGCGCGTGTCGCAGTTCCAGGAACAGACTGGCGCGGACCTGATCACGCACCTGGATCGCCTGGGCAAGAACGGCGCCCCCAAGGGCCTCGTGCTCGACCTGCGCAACGATCCGGGCGGCCTGCTCCACAGCGCCATCGGTGTTGCGGGCGCCTTCCTGCCGCCGGGTTCGGTGATCGTGACGACCGACGGCCGCACGCCCGACTCCAAGCGCAAGTACGAATCGGTGCCGGCAGATTACCTGCGCAGCAGCGACGACTACATGAAGCGTCTGCCGACGTGGGCCAAGACCGTGCCGATGGTCGTCCTGGTCAACGCCGGCTCGGCATCGGCTTCGGAGATCGTGGCCGGCGCGTTGCAGGACACGGACCGCGCCAAGGTGCTCGGTACGCAAACCTTCGGCAAGGGCTCGGTGCAGGTGATCCTGCCGATCTCGCGCGAATCGGCCATCAAGCTGACGACGTCGCGCTACTACACCCCCAAGGGTCGTTCGATCCAGGCCAAGGGCATCATCCCGGATCTGGCCGTGACCGAAACGCCCGACGGCGATCTGTTCGAGCGTCCTCGCGAGGCCGACCTGGCCAAGCACCTGATCAATGACAAGGATCCGGAAGAGAAGAAGTCCGCAGTCCTGGACCCTGAAAAGCTGGCCGAACAACGCAAGGCCGCGCTCAAGCCGATCGAGTTCGGTGGCGCCGACGACTTCCAGCTGCAGCAGGCGCTGAACCAGCTGGCCGGCCGTCCGGTGCAGGTGGCCAAGGCCGAAGACGTTGCCAAGGCAGCGGCGCAGCAGGCCGCGTCCAAGGCCAACGAAGAAAAGGGCTCGAAGCCGAACCGTCCGTCCGACGGTGACAAGGCCGACAAGCCTGTGGATGTGATCAAGCCGACTCCCGCGCCGGCGAAGTGAACCCGGCGAAGTGAACGACGACCAGCTATTGCGATATTCGCGCCACGTCCTGCTCGATGAACTCGGGATCGAAGGACAGGCGCGGATTATCGCGTCGCGGGTCCTGATCATCGGCGCAGGCGGTCTGGGATCGCCTGCCGCCTACTACCTGGCTTCGGCCGGGGTCGGCACGCTCGTGCTGGCCGACGACGACACGGTCGATCTGACCAACCTCCAGCGGCAAATTCTTCATACCACCGACCGTATCGGCCAGCCAAAGGCCGACTCGGGCCGGCGCACGCTCAATGCCATCAACCCCGACGTCGAGGTGATCGCGCTGACGGTGCGGCTGGCGGGCGACGCGCTGGCTGCCGAAGTGGCCAAGGCCGATGTGGTGCTGGATTGTTCCGACAACTTTGCGACGCGCCATGCGGTCAACCGCGCCTGCGTGGCGCACGGCACGCCGCTGGTATCGGGCGCGGCCATCCGGTTCGACGGGCAGGTCAGTACCTTTGATCTGCGGGACGCCACTGCGCCTTGCTATCACTGCCTGTTTCCCGATGGCGATGATGTCCAGGAGGAACGCTGCGCCACCATGGGCGTGTTCTCACCCCTGGTGGGCATCGTTGGATCGATGCAGGCGGCCGAAGCGATCAAGCTCATCGCCGGCGTGGGCAAAAGCCTGTCAGGCCGGCTGTTGATGCTGGAAGCGCTCAGCATGGAGTGGCACAGCGTGCGCGTGGCCCGGGATCCGGGCTGCCCGGTCTGCTCAGGCCGCTGACGTTTCCGCGGCGCTACGCGCGCAGCATCAACACCATCTGCGAATCCAGGAATTCGGTCGGGGACTTTTTCCAGCCGGTCTTGGCATACCGTTGCCACCGTCCCAACACAAAATGCAGGATCAGGCTGGCGCGCGCGTGGATGTCGTCGGCCGGCGGCAGTTCGCCTAACGACAAGGCATTGCGCAGGCCTTGCCGCAAGGACGCTTCGATGCGGTCGACGAACTGGTTCATGCGTTCCTGCAAGCGCTCGTCTTCGATCACCAGCGCATCCCCGACCAGCACGCGCGTCAGCCCCTTGTTGCGTTCCGCGAAGGACAGCAAAAGCGAGATGACCTTGCGGCTCTGGGCGATGCCACTGGCTTCGCTGTCGGCAATCTGGTTGATGAGGCCGAAGATGGACGTTTCGATGAAATCGATCAGCCCTTCGAACATCTGGGCCTTGCTGGCGAAGTGGCGGTAGAGCGCCGCTTCGGACACCTGGAGCCGGGCAGCCAGGGCCGCGGTGGTGATGCGCTCGCCTTTGGGGTGCTCGAGCATCTCTGCAAGCATCTGAAGGATCTGGGTCTTTCTTTCGCCTGACTTGATGGCCGCCATAACGCGCTGAATCCGTGTAAAGAAGGAATCTTCGTCGCTGTCCCGGGTGGCCCTCACCCGGGGGCAGGACTACACGCGACGGAGCAGGCGACGCTGTAACAACAAGTGACTGACCGAGTTTACTTGAAGGTCGATGAACATCGGCCGGCCACGGTGGGTCTTGGCGAACGGGGTGTCGGGGTGCCTGACGTAGACCGTGCGCATTCCAACCTGACGCGCGCCCCGAAGGTTGGCGGCAGTGTCTTCGACGAGCACGGCACGGTGGGCGCTGACCCCTTCGTGCGCCAGCACATGACGCATCAGGGCGGGTGACGGCTTGACCTTGAAGTCGCCATGGAAGCGCATGTCTTCGACGGCCCAAAGGCTGTCGAAGCAACGCAGGATACCCAGATGCGAAAGGATTGTCCGTGCGTAATTATGCGGAGCGTTCGTCAGCAGCACCTTGCGGCCCGGCAGCTTGTCCAGGCGATTGCGTAGGTCTTTGTCTGCGCGCACCAAAGGCCGGATATCGAAGTTGTGGCTGCGATGCAGGAACTCCGCCGAGGACACGCCGTGGTGCCGCACCATGCCGATCAGGGTGGCCCCGTAGCGCTGCCAGTACTTCTTGCGCAGCGCGTGGGCTTCCTCTTCGGACACGTTCAATGTTTCGCGAACCGCCGCCGTCATCGACAAATCGATGTGCGAAAAGATGGCGTGCGACGCGTCGTGCAGCGTGTTGTCCAGGTCAAAGAACCAGACCAGTTCCCTGGATCTGCCGGCGGGCAGCACACGGCGGCTGGCGCGCACCCGGCCAAGCGGGCGCTTCACCTGCCGCCGGAAATCGCCCAGGGCGGGCACGCCGGTGGCGCGCGCCGCCGCATCGCTGACGACGAGGTGGTCGGTCATCAGTGCGACCGGATCATCGTGCCAACGCCCTGCGCGGTCAGGATTTCGAGCAGCAGCACGTGTTCGACGCGGCCGTCGACAATGTGCACCGAATTGACGCCGCTCTTGGCGGCTTCAAGCGCCGACGAGATCTTGGGCAGCATGCCGCCCGAGATGGTGCCGTCGGCGAACAGTTCGTCGATCTTGTTGGCCGTCAGGCCGGTCAGCAGGTTGCCATTCTTGTCCAGCACGCCCGGAGTGTTGGTCATCATGACCAGCTTTTCGGCGCGCAGGACTTCGGCGATCTTGCCGGCCACCAGGTCGGCGTTGATGTTGTAGGCCAGGCCGTCTTCACCGAAACCGATGGGCGAGATGACCGGAATGAACTGGTCGTCTTGCAGGGCCTTGACCACCGACGGGTCGATCGATGCGATTTCGCCGACAAAGCCCAGGTCCAGGAAAGCGCCCGGGTTGTTCTTGTCGGGCATGCGCATCTTGTTGGCGCGGATCAGGCCGCCATCCTTGCCGGTCAGTCCGACGGCCTTGCCGCCGAACTCGTTGATCATCATCACGATGTCCTGCTGGACTTCGCCGCCCAGCACCCATTCCACGACTTCCATGGTTTCGGCGTCGGTGACGCGCATGCCCTGGACGAACGTGCCCTGCTTGCCGACGCGCTTCAGGGCGCTGTCGATCTGCGGGCCGCCGCCGTGGACGACGATCGGGTTGATGCCGACCAGTTTGAGCAGCACGACGTCATGCGCGAAGCTGCGCTGCAGGCGCTCTTCGGTCATGGCGTTGCCGCCGTATTTGACGACGATGGTCTTGCCGTGGAAGCGGCGGATATAGGGCAGCGCCTCGGCCAGCACCTCGGCCTTGATGCGCGGCGTCAGCGTTGTAACCAGCGGACCGGCCTTCTCGGCGTACGAGGAATCTGCTTGCGTGAAATCTGTCATGAAGGCGCCTGAAGGAAAGTGTCGAGCGACGAAAAACCCGATTGTAGCCACTGCGGCGTGACACGAATGTACGCAAGGGTGACCTGGGCTTGTCCACACGCCATCCCCAGGCTTGTCCACGCCTTTGTTCACCGGTTTTCCCGCACTGTCCACCGGCTGTCCACCGGTCGTCCACAGCTTGCCCACAGGGTTGTGCACCGGGCCGGGCGGCAGGGCTTGACCTTGACATCATGGTAGGCTTGAAAGTGAAGTCCTTGTCTTCTGGAGTTGTGCCATGGATGCCGCTGCCTTTCACGCCACGCACCGCCTGTCGGTCGGGGGAATGACCTGCGCCTCGTGCGTAGGCCGCGTCGAGCGCACGCTGCGCAAGTTGCCCGGCGTACGCGATGTCTCAGTCAACCTGGCGACCGAACAGGCACACGTCGATGCGCCCGGCGTGCAGGTCGAAGCCCTGACGGCCGCCATCGAAAAGGCCGGCTACGAGGCCCGCGCGCTGGCCGATGACACCGCCCCACCCTCCAGCAAACTGCCCGACGCCTGGCCGGTCGTGGTCGCGGCGGTCCTGACGGCGCCGCTGATCCTGCCCATGGTAGGCATGGTGGCGGGTCGGGACTGGATGCTGCCAGGCTGGCTGCAATGGCTGCTGGCCACCCCGGTGCAGTTCTGGCTGGGCGCGCGCTTCTACCGCGCGGGGGCCAAGGCAGCGCTGGCCGGCACCGGCAACATGGACCTGCTGGTTGCGTTGGGGACCTCGGCGGCGTATGGACTGTCGGTGTGGCAACTGCTGCAGCATGGCGGCGACCACATGCCCCATCTGTACTTTGAGGCGTCGGCCGCGGTCATCACCCTGGTGCTGCTGGGCAAGTGGCTGGAAACCCGGGCGCGCCGGCAAACCACCGAGGCGCTGCGGGCGCTGCAGGCCTTGCGGCCGGATACCGCCTGGGTGCGGCGTGCGCAGGGCGAGGGCAAAGCCGAGGGCGAGATCGAGATTCCCATCGGCCAGGTGCGGGTGGGTGACCTGGTGCTGGTCAAGCCCGGCGCGCGGATTCCGGTCGATGGCGAGGTCGAAGAAGGCCGCAGCTATGCCGATGAATCCATGCTGACGGGCGAAAGCCGGCCGGTGGAAAAGACCGTGGCCGACCGGGTGACCGGAGGATCGATCAATGGCGATGGCCTGCTGGCGGTGCGCACGCGCGCCATCGGCAGCCAGACCACACTGGCGCGCATCGTGCGGCTGGTGGAAGACGCGCAGGCCACCAAGGCGCCGCTGCAGCGGCTGGCTGATCGCGTCAGCGCCATCTTCGTCCCCATCGTGCTGCTGATCGCGCTGGTAACCCTGCTGGGGTGGGGGCTGACCACGCACGACTGGCCGCAGGCGCTGCTCAATGCCGTGGCCGTGCTGGTAATTGCCTGCCCCTGCGCGCTTGGACTGGCCACGCCGGCCGCCATCATGGCGGGGACGGGGGTGGCTGCCCGTCACGGCATCCTGATCAAGGACGGTCAGGCGCTGGAAACCGCGCACCGGGTCGATTGCGTGACCTTCGACAAGACCGGGACCTTGACGGCCGGGCATCCGACGCTGACGGTGATCAAGTCGGTCGGGGGGACCGCGTCGGATGCCGCCGTGCTGCGGCTGGCGGCCGCCCTGCAACGCGGCAGCGAGCATCCGCTGGCAAAGGCGGTGCTGGATGCACAAAAGGCGCAAGGCGGCGACGTGCCCGCCAGCAACCAGACGCAGGCCTTGCCGGGCAAGGGCCTGCGCGGCGACGTGGAAGGTCGCAGCGTATGGCTGGGCAGCGGGGCCTTGATGCGGGAACTGGGCGTGTCGACCGACGCGTTGGCGCTGGCGGCGCGAGAGGCCGAAGCGGCAGGCCACACGGTGTCGTGGCTGGCTGCCGGCGGAGCGGAGCCGGCTGCGCCCGCCCTCCTCGGCCTGCTCGCCTTTGGTGACACGATCCGCCCCGAATCGGCGGCGGCGGTGGCGGAATTGCACCGCCTGGGCGTGCAGGTGGTGCTGCTGACCGGCGACAACGCCGGCAGCGCCGCGGCAGTGGCCGATGCGCTCAACATCGATCATGTGGAAAGCCAGATGCTGCCGGCCGACAAGGTTGCCGCCGTGGCGCGCTTGCGCACCGAAGGACGGCGGGTCGCGATGGTCGGCGATGGCATCAACGACGCGCCTGCCCTGGCGACCGCGGATGTCGGCATCGCGATGGCAAGCGGGTCCGACGTGGCCATGCAGACGGCGGGCATCACCTTGATGCGCAACGACCCCGGGCTGGTTGCGGACGCGATCGAGATCTCGCGCCGCACGACGCGCAAGATCCATCAGAACCTGTTCTGGGCCTTTGCGTACAACGTCGTCGGCATCCCGCTGGCCGCGATGGGATGGCTGAACCCGGTCCTGGCCGGCACGGCCATGGCGCTGAGCAGTGTGTGCGTGGTCAGCAATGCCGTGCTGCTGCGGCGCTGGTCCCCCGCACCGCGCCGCGCGCCGGCACCGGCCCCGGCTGCATCGCGGGTCGTCACCACCGCACTGGCCAAAGAGGTCTGACATGAGCGCGCTCAATATCGGCGATGCGTCAAAAGCGTCGGGCGTATCGGCCAAGATGATCCGTCACTACGAGTCCATCGGCCTGATCCCCGCGGCACGCCGCACCGACGCCGGCTACCGGCTGTATCAGGACGACGACATCCACACGCTGCAGTTCATTCGCAACGCGCGGGACCTGGGTTTTTCGATTGCGCAGATCGACACGCTGCTGCAGTTGTGGAAGGACCGGGGCCGGCCCAGTGCGGATGTGAAGGCGCTCGCGATGGGCCACGTCCGGGAACTGGACGACAAGATCCGCGCCTTGCAGGCCATGCGCGACACCCTGGAAAACCTCGCGTCGCACTGCCATGGCGACCATCGGCCAGACTGCCCGATTCTTGCCGGCCTGGAGGGACGCGCGGAGGCGGGTTGACGGCGCCATTGACAGGCGCGGCCACGCATCAGGATCGAGCCCGCCCCGATCGCCCACCGCGTGCATTTACACCTCGTCATACCCACGCCGGTGCGGCGCGCGCTGGCCTGATAGCATGTGCATTGCACCATCGTCTCAAGGAGACCGCATGAAACGAACGTTGACCGTTATTGCCGCAGCCGCCGCGCTGCTGGCCACCAGCCTGGTCATGGCCGCCTCGGCCACCACCAGCGGCGAAGTGCGTCGCATCGATGCCGCCGCGGGCAAGATCACCATCAAGCATGGCGCCATTTCCAACCTGGATCTGCCCGCCATGACGCTCGTCTTTCACGTGGCCGACCCCGCCATGCTGCAGAACGTGAAGCCGGGCGACAAGGTCCGCTTTGCCGCCGACAAGATCAACGGCCAATACACGATTACGGCGCTGGAGCGCTGATCGTTTTTACCCCTGGTGCAGCGCTACAACGTCTTGCTGCAGACGTGAGGAAGGACGCGGGGCTGTTCTACACTGCCCGCATCCAGACCACCCTTACGAAAGCAAAGAGACACCGTGCCGCAAGTCAAGAAACAGGGGATGCGGGAAGCGATCGTGGAAGCTGCCTTCCACCTCTTCTCGCAACAAGGCTATACCGCCACGACCATGGCGGAGATCGCCGGGGCAGCCAACATGACCGTGGCCAACCTGTATGTGTATTTCGATTCCAAGCTGCTGATCCTGTACGAGATCTACTGCCCCTGGCTGGGCGGACAGCTGGATACGCTGCGGCAGTCCGTGCGCCGGTCGCGCTCGCCGCGCAGCAAGCTCAAGCGTATCTTCATGGGGATCTGGGACGACATTCCGAAGGCGGAACCGTCGTTCGCGAACGCGCTGATCGAGGCATTGGCCTCGGCGCCGCGGAACACAGGCAAGCCCGCCGATCTGCTCGCCGCCGTCGAAACCTTCCTGACCGAGATGATCCTGGAAAGCCTGCCGCCCAAACGTCAGGCACTGGCCAGGAACGGCATCCTGGCGCATGTCATCTGGATGGCGTTTGACGGATTCGTGATCAATCAGAGAAGCGGCGACGCACGGAACATTTCCGCGGTCGCCGATCTGATGACGGACCTGCTGCTGGGCGAGACGTCCGCCCGATGAGCCGGCGGACGGGCCTTCAGGCTTGAAGGCCTGCCCCCCTGAAGGCCGGCAGCCTTACAACACGTAGCGCGCCAGGTCCTGCTGCGCCACGGCTTCCTGCAGGCGTTCGACCACGTACGGCGCGTCGATGCGGATGACGTCGCCGGACTTCTTGGTGGCGTCGAACGACAGGTCTTCCAGCAGCTTTTCCATCACCGTGTACAGGCGGCGCGCCCCGATGTTCTCGGTCTTTTCATTGACCGCGAACGCCAGCTCGGCCAGCTTTTCGATGCCGTCGGGCGTAAATTCAAGGGTGACTTCTTCAGTGCCCAGCAGCGCCGTGTACTGCTTGATCAGCGACGCATCGGTATCCGACAGGATGTGCACGAAGTCCTGCGCCGACAGCGAATCGAGCTCGACCCGGATCGGGAAGCGCCCCTGCAGTTCCGGGATCAGGTCCGACGGCCGCGACAGGTGGAATGCACCCGACGCAATGAACAGAATGTGGTCGGTGTTGATCATGCCGTACTTGGTCTTGACCGACGTACCTTCCACCAGCGGCAGCAGATCGCGTTGCACGCCCTGGCGGGACACATCGGACCCGCTGGTTTCCTGGCGCGTGGCGATCTTGTCGATCTCGTCCAGGAACACGATGCCGTTCTGCTCCACCGCGGCGATCGCCTTGGTGCGCAGTTCTTCTTCGTTCACACGCTTGCCGGCCTCTTCTTCCACCAGCAGCTTGAAGGCTTCCTTCACGCGCATCTTTCGCGGCTTTTTCTTGTCCTGCGCCATGCCGGCGAACATGCCACGGATCTGCTCGGTCATGTCTTCCATGCCGGGCGGCGACATGATTTCCATCTGCGGCGCGGTCTGCGCGACGTTGATCTCGATTTCGAGGTCGTCGATTTGGCCTTCACGCAGGCGCTTGCGAAAGGTCTGGCGCGCGGCATTGTCTTCGCGGATCGGATTGCCCGATGCATCGCGCGGCGGCGTCACCAGCACGTCCAGGATGCGGTCTTCGGCAGCGTCTTCGGCCTGCGTCCGCACGCCGCGCATTTCGTTTTCACGCACCAGCTTCACGGCCACTTCGGCCAAGTCGCGAATGATGGTTTCGACGTCGCGGCCCACGTAACCCACTTCGGTGAACTTGGTCGCTTCGACCTTTACGAACGGCGCGTCGGCCAGCTTGGCCAGGCGGCGGGCGATCTCGGTCTTGCCGACACCCGTCGGTCCGATCATCAGAATGTTCTTGGGGTGGATCTCATGACGCAGGGGCTCGGGCACCTGCTGGCGGCGCCAGCGGTTGCGCAGCGCGACGGCGACCGAGCGCTTGGCCTTGTTCTGGCCAACGATGAACTTGTCGAGTTCGGAAACGATTTCACTAGGGGTCATGTTCATCCCAACACCTCGATCGTGTGGTGTTGATTGGTGTAGATGCACAGGTCGCCGGCAATGGTCAGCGCCTTCTTGACGATCTCTTCGGGCGGCAAGTCGGTGTTCTGCTGCAGGGCCAGTGCGGCCGAATGCGCATACGAGCCGCCGGATCCGATCGCGGCCAGCCCGTGTTCGGGCTCGAGCACGTCGCCGTTGCCGGTCAAGACCAGCGTGGTCGTCGCGTCGGCCACGATCAGCATGGCTTCAAGCTTGCGCAGCACCCGGTCCGTGCGCCAGTCGCGCGTCAGTTCGACGGCGGCGCGCAGCAAGTGACCCTGGTGCTTTTCCAGCTTGGCCTCGAACCGTTCGATCAGGGTGAAGGCGTCGGCGGTCGCGCCCGCGAAGCCTGCCAGGACCGAATCCTTGTACAGGCGGCGGACCTTGCGGGCCGTGCCCTTCATGACGATGTTGCCGAGGGTGACCTGTCCGTCGCCGCCGATGGCGACGCGGCTGCCACGACGAACGCTGACGATCGTCGTGCCGTGAAATTGTTCGATGTCTTTTTCCATGTCAGGACAGATGGGGACAGCCCGCGGACCAGGCAAGACCCCGGAACGAAAAATGGACGAAAAAAATCCTCGCGTCGTTGACCGGCCTGATGCACGGGACCGTTTGCAGGCGCCCTTATGCCGTTTTAGAGAAGAACGCGACGTCAGGAAGGCCCTTGAAATGGGCATCGCACGTCAGCAGTTCCGCACGCTGATGCGTGCAGTCGCGTAGACAATGGCATCGGCGGTCGCCAACTTGTGGTCGCGATGCAGCTCCGCAGCCAACAGGGCGATGGAGGTGTCCAAGGGGATCACGACGCACTTTTGCGTGTAGGCAATGACTTGGTCAGCCTGGTCTTCGCCCAGCTCACGATTCAGCCACTTCGAGAGCTCCAGCTGCACGATAGTCGGCACGATGCACTGCGGCTTGTCCGGGAACTGCTTCCCCAGCTTTTTTCCCAGCGGGCTGCCTGTCAACCACTCGATCCAGGCAGAGGTATCGACCACCCGCCACGCGGTCGCCATCAGTAGCGGTCCTTGCGGTCGCGGACGTCGTCAGTTCGCGCGCCCTTGGCAATGCCTGACAGCTGGTCGAACGTGGGGACAGGCATGACGAGCACCCCCGCGCCCTTGGGAATGAACACCAGCTCCTGCCCTGCTTCCCAATGCTGCTCTTCGCGCACGGCCTTGGGAATCGAGATCTGGAACTTGCTGGACAACGTCGCGGTAGCTGCCACTTCATACCTCTTAAGCACCGATCGCAATATGGTAAGAATAATCCTGCTTCATTACGTTAGCAGTTTTGCTTTGCGCACACACCGGTTCGGCAGGATAAAAAAATCCCCGCGTCGTTGACCGGCCCGATACACGGGCGGGCCTGACGCAGGGATTCATGGACAGCGTGATACGCCGCCGGCGTGGGCCGGCGGAAATGCGGACTCAGTCGCCGTACAGCTTCTGGCGAAGCTCACGGCGCTGCTGCGCTTCGAGCGAGAGCGTGGCGGTCGGACGGGCCAGAAGGCGCGGCACACCGATCGGCTCGCCGGTCTCTTCGCACCAGCCGTAGTCGCCACCGTCGATGCGCTGCAGCGCCTGCTGCACTTTCTTGAGCAGCTTGCGTTCACGATCGCGGGTGCGCAGTTCCAGCGCATGTTCTTCCTCGATCGTGGCGCGATCGGCGGGATCGGGCACGAAGGGGGTTTCGCGCAGATGCTCGGTGGTTTCACCGGCGTTCTGGAGCAGTTCGCGTTCGATTTCCTGCAGACGGGCCCTGAAGAAGGCGAGCTGCACGTCGTTCATGTACTCGGCTTCTGGCATGGCCAACAGCGCTTGTTCCGAGATCACGGCCGTGGCCGGTTTGGTAATCACGCTTTCCAACGCGTCCTCCTGAGTGACTTCTTGGGTTTTTGGTGCCGCTTTCGTTACCATCGCATGCCCCGCGCTTCGAGTGCCAATATGGCGTTGAGCGGGCTCAAGCAGCCAGACACTGCTCCAGCCCGTGCATGAAGACGTCCTTCGGCAGGTTACGGCCGATGAACACCATTTTGCTGGAGCGCTTTTCGTTCGGACCCCAGGCCCGACCGACATCTGCGCCCATCAGCATGTGCACGCCCTGGAACAGCATGCGACGGTTGACGCCGTCCATATACAGAATTCCCTTGTACCGCAATAAATCCGTTCCGTACACCTGCACAATGCCCCCCAGAAACTCCTCCAAACGCATGGAGTCGAAAGGCTTATCCGACTTGAAAACGAAGGCGCCGATGGCGTCGTCGTGATGGTGATGATGTGCGTGGCCATGCCCGTGATCGTGGGTCGGATCGGTGCACGTCGCGGCGTCGTGATCGTCGTGCGCGTGCTCGTGTCCGTGGTCATGCCCATGATCGTGGTCGTGCCCATGATCGTGGTCGTGAGATTCTTTGGCGTCGGGGTGGGTTTCGGCCAGGAACTCGGGGTCGATATCAAGGATGGCATTCAAATTGAAGCCATTGATATCGATGATTTCCTTGAGGTCGACCTCACCAAAATTTACAGGCGTGATCGTTGCGCGTGGGTTGATACGCAACAGTCGCGAGCGCAGCGCCTGGTACTCGGCATCGGCCACCAGATCGATCTTCGACACCAGCACGCGGTCGGCAAAGCCGACCTGGCTCAGGGCTTCGGGCTGTTCATCCAGCGTCGTCATGCCGTGCTTGGCATCGACCACCGTGATCACGGCGTCGAGCTTGAAGTACGACGACACGTCGTCGTCCATGAAAAAGGTCTGGCACACCGGGCCGGGGTTGGCCATGCCGGTGGTCTCGATGATCACACGCTCGAAATTGAGCTTGCCGGCGTAGCGCTTGGCCTTCAGTTCGAGCAGGATGCGCACCAGATCGCCACGCACCGTGCAGCAGATGCAGCCGTTGTTCATCTCGACGATTTCTTCGTCGTTGTGCTGGATCAGCAGATCGTTGTCGATCCCTTCCGGTCCGAACTCGTTTTCAATGACGGCGACGCGGCGGCCATGGAATTCGGTCAGGATGCGATTGAGCAGCGTGGTCTTGCCCGCACCCAGGAAGCCGGTCAGGATGGTGACCGGAATCTGTGCGGTAGTGCTTTTCTTGGCGGACGACATGAATTAGAGCTCCTTGCGCAATGCGTCTTTACTGCGTCGACGTGTGGATGGGGCGGCGGCCTGCACGGCCTGCTTGCCGCAGGCGGGGCACAAACCTCGCACGACCATCTCCACGTCGCGCCCTTCGAATCCGGCGGGCAGGCGCTGCAATGTCTGCTCGATGCCCACCGGGGCGTCGATACAAAACATGCGCCGGCATGTATCGCACTGGAAATGACCGTGCTGGGCATGGGTATGCGCCTCGCCGTCATGACCGTCGTGCGTCGGGTGATCGTGGTCGGACTGGTGCAGCGCGCTGAAGCGCCAGACCCGGTCTTCACCGGCAATCCGGTGCGCCAGGCCCGATTGCACCAGCCATTCCAGTACGCGATAGACCGTGACCCGATCGACGGACACTGCCTTGCCGATCCGGTCGAACACTTCCTGATGCGTGAGGGCGCTGACTGCGTCCAACAGGGTCGCCAGCACCCGCACCCGGGTCGCAGTCACCCGCGCGCCCTGAGTGCGAATCGCTTCGCGAGCTTGTTCCTCCACGCATTCCTCCTGTGAGCGGCGGGTAATGAGGGCGCCGGATTACAGCACATGCTGCAATCAACCCGCAAACCCGAACTTACCCACCCTGATACCGCGAAAAAAGCAGCGGACGGTGTAACACGAATCGCCGTCAACAGGCGCTACATGTATGTCCAAACACTCAATATTCAAGCCCCCCCTGGGCGCTGCGCGCCTCCCCCAGGGGCGGAACTGGCGGACTGGCGGAGCCAGATCCGCTGTTCCCTCCTGTGTGCAGCAGCGCTTTTATCACCCGGATGTGCTGTTGCGAGCGCTCACACACGTTGGAGTAGAAGGCCTTTCAGGTACTCGCCTTCGGGGTGCGTCATGCGCATCGGGTGGTCGATGCCGGCGGCCAGGCGTTCCAGCAGGACGAATTCCAGGTGCGAGTCGGTCACGGCGCCGGCGACGATCTTTTGAAACAAATCGACGGTGATGGCGCCCGAGCATGAAAAGGTCAGCAGGTAGCCGCCCGGCTTGACCAGACGCATGCCCTTCAGGTTGACGTCCTTGTAGGCGCGCGCGGCCTTGTCCACGTGGTGGGCGGATGGGGCGAACTTGGGCGGGTCCAGCACCACGATGTCGAACTGCTGGCCTTCGGCGGCCAGGGCGCGCTGGGCGTCGGCCACCTTGCTGATGCGGCACTCGAATGCGGCCGGATCGATGTCGTTGCGGGCCGCGTTCTGCGCTGCGGCTGCCAGGGCGTCGGCCGACGAGTCCACCGATATCGCGCGGGCCGCTCCGGCCTTCATGGCGGCCAAGGAAAAGCCCCCGGTGTACGAAAAGCAATTCAGGATGGTGGCCGACGGGCCGATCTGCGCCGCCAGTTCGGCCACGCGCTTGCGGCTTTCACGCTGGTCCAGGTAGAAACCGGTCTTGTGACCGTGCAGGACGTCCACGCCGTAGCGCACGCCGTCTTCAACGATCTCTATCGGCGCGGAAGGCGCGTCGCCCCGCATCGGGCCGACGCGCGATTCGAGGCCTTCGCGTTCGCGCACCGCGGCGTCCGACCGTTCATACACCTGCGTGCAGCCCGTTGCGGCAACCAGTCCGTCGACCAGGGCCTCGCGCCAGCGTTCGACGCCGGCCGCCAGGAACTGCACCACCAGCTGGCCGGCATACCGGTCGGCCACGAAACCCGGCAGGCCGTCGGCCTCGCCAAACACGACGCGCGCGCCGTTGCTGCGCGCGGCCAGCGAACTGCGCCGTGCCACGGCTTCGTGCACCCGCTGCGCCATCCAGGCCGCATCGATGGTGTCTTGCTCGTTGAAGCTCCAGCAGCGCACGCGGATCTGCGATTCGGGACTGAAGGCGCCCCACGCCAGGAAGCGTCCCTTGTCGTCCACCACCCGCACGGTATCGCCCGACAGGGGGCGGCCCACGGTCTGGGCGATGCCGGTGGCATACACCCAGGGATGGCGGCGCAGCAGCGACCGTTCTTTGCCGGACTTCAGGACGACTTCACTCATGGGGGTTCTCTTGCGGGCGGCGGGCGCCCGGATTCACGAAAGCGGGGATGTTATGCGATCGGCGCCCGGCGTGCTGACAGCCGGGCGCCGTTGGGGACCGTGCCCCCGGGTTCAATACTTCCAGAAGATCTGCTGGATCGCCGCAGCATCGTTGGTGCGGGTCAACGCCAGCGCCATCAGGATGCGCGCCTTTTGCGGGTTCTGGTCCCCGGCGACGACCCAGCCGTACTTGTCATCGGGCTGCTCGCCATTGCGGACCACCACGCCGCTGCCCGTACGCGATGCGCGCAGCACCTGCAGGCCCTTGCCGCGGGCATCCTGCAGCGCAGGCACCATGAATTCCGACACGCTGCCGTTGCCCGTGCCCGCATAGACCAGGGCCTTGGCGCCGCCGCCCACGATCGCGTCGACCGCCGCGCGATCCACGTTGCCGTAGGCATAGGCGATGCCGACCTTGGGCAGGGCCGTCAATTGCGCGATATCGAATTCGCTGTTGACGGTGTGCGCGCGCGCCGGCAGGCGGTAGAACTGCGCCTGGCCCTCAACTACATAACCCAGCGGACCGTAGGGCGACTTGAAGGTCTCGAGCTTGAAGGTGTTGGTCTTGCTCACGTCGCGACCCGAATGGATTTCGTCGTTCAGCACGACCAGCACGCCCTTGCCGCCCGCTTCCCGGGTGGCCGCCACCAGCACGGCGCTGTACAGATTGAGCGACCCATCGGCGCTCAAGGCCGTGCCCGGACGCATCGACCCGACTATCACCACCGGCTTGGTGCTGCGGATGACCAAGTTCAGGAAGTAGGCGGTCTCTTCGATGGTATCGGTGCCGTGGGTGATGACCACGCCATCGACGTCATCGCGCTTGACCAGGTCGGCCACGCGGCGGCCCAGTGTCAACAGGCGTTCGTCATTGAAGCTTTCGCTGCCGATCTGGAAGACCTGCTCGCCGCGGACGTTGGCAAGTTTCTTGATGTCGGGCACGGCTTCGATGATGGCGTCGACCGGCACGACGGCCGAGCGATACGCCGACGTATTGGTCGCCGCCGCCCCCGCGCCGGCAATGGTGCCGCCGGTGCCCAGAATGACGACATTTGCCAGGTTCTGCGCCATCGCGCAGCACGTCATGGCGACGAAAAGGAAGACGGCGCCGGTGGAACGGCGGGCAAGGTGCTGAATGGTCATGGACATTTCCCCCTGAAAAAACGGTGTGTCGTCCTGGTCGTCGGCAGGCCGGCGTTGGGTCAGGACGACGTTTTCTTGTCGTCGGGCGCCGCCCGCGCCGCACGCGGATGGGCCTTGTCATACACCTTGGCCAGGTGCTGGAAGTCGAGCCGGGTGTAGATCTGCGTCGTGGAAATACTGGCATGACCCAACATTTCCTGCACGGCGCGCAGGTCTTCGGCGGACTGCAGCACATGGCTGGCAAAACTGTGGCGCAGCACGTGCGGGTGGACATGCGCCGGCACGCCAGCCGCCTGCGCCCACCGGGACAACTGCGTCTGCACGACGCGGGGGGCAATGCGGGCGCCACGGACACCCACGAACAAGGCATTGGCGTCGGCGGGATGGGCCGCCAGCCGGGACGCGTCGTCTTTCGCCAAGGACGGCCGGTCGGCCAGCCAGGCGGTCAACGCGGTCCGGGCGGCCTCGCCCACGGGCACCGTGCGGCGCTTGCCGCCCTTGCCCAGCACGCTGACTTCGCCGGCTTCCAGGTCGATCCAGCCGGCCGATTCGTACTGTGCCGTCTTCAGGTAACGCACGTCCAGTCCTGTCAATTCCGACAGGCGAAGCCCGCTGGAATAGAACAGCTCGAACATGGCGCGGTCGCGGCTGGCCACCAGCCGGTCGGGTTCGGACAGGAGCGCGGCCACGCCACCCACCGTGCCGGGCACATGGTCCAGCAAAGCCTGGGTCTGCTCGACCGACAGCGCCTTGGGCAGTCCGCGCGGCGCCTTGGGCGCACGCAGCCCGGCCACCGGGTTGCCGGGCAGGCCCGCCTGCGGCGCCCACCATTGGTAGAAGCCGCGCCAGGACGCCAGCATGCGGGCCAGGCTGCGCGGCCCCATGCCGCGGGCGTGCAACTGCCCCAGATACCGGCGGATATGGCCGGACGAGATGTCGGCCAGCGGCAGGCTGCCTGCCAGCGTGATCAATTGCTGCAGGTCGCGCCGGTAGGCGGACAGGGTGTGGGCCGAATAGCGGCGGGCGGTTTCCAGATGCTGCAACCACTGCAGCATCTGCGGCGCCAGGGGAACGGTGTCGGCTGGCGCGCCTGTCATGTCAGTCCGCCAGCAGGCGCGAAAGCGACGCGCTGGCGACTTCGCCGATGCGCGCCAGGAAGGCCGTGCCCATCGACGGCGAAAAGCGATCCGGATCCGGCGACGCCAGCACCAGCAGGCCGAAGGCCTGGGGCGACAGGCCCACGCGCAGCGGGATCAGCGCAATCGAGCCGACCGACCGCTCCAGCCACGTGGCCGCCTCAAAGCCCGAATTCGGGCCGCAGTACGGCGACATGAGGCTGTTGGTGAAGCTGCGCACGTCGTCGGTCACGCTGCCTTGCCAGGCAGGGGCGTCGCCCGCGCCGGCGCCGTCGGCCTTGACCGGCAGGCCCCACACCCGCAGAGCCACATCGGGCACGCTGAAGATATCGGCCAGGCCGGTGGTCAGCACGTCGGGCAGCTTGCGCGCCGACGGTTCCTTGAGCAGCGCGCGGCTCCAGCGCTGCAGGTTGTCGGCGATATGTTCGTTCTCGGCGGCGTTGCGAACCAGTTCCGCCACCCGCAGTTCCATGCCGCGCACGCGTTCGCGCAGCGCCAGCACCTGGCGTTCGGCCAGCGGAATCGCGCGGCCTTCGTGGGGATGAGGCACCTTCAGCGTACTGAAGAGCTCGGCATGCTGTTCAAAGAAATCGGAGTGGTCCTGCAAGTATTGCGCGACTGCGTTGGCGTCCATCGTGTGCTTTTCTAGATCCATTGATTACCTTCTTCCAGGGAGTGCCCGGCGGGGAAGCGCCGGGCGACCGCGTTCAGCCCAGCAGGGTGTCGACGTCGATCACGCCCTGGAAGACCGTCACGACCGGGCCGGTCATGACCAATTGTTCACCGTCCCACGCGATCGTGAGCACGCCGCCACGTGTCTGGACACGTACCGGCGAATCGAGCAGGCCACGGCGGATGCCGGCTGCCACGGCGGCGCAGGCGCCCGTGCCGCAGGCCAGCGTTTCGCCCGACCCGCGCTCGAACACGCGCAGCCGGATGTTGCGCCGGTCAACGATCTGCATGAAGCCCGCGTTGACGCGGCGCGGGAAGCGGCGATGGCTTTCGACCCGCGGGCCGACGGTGGCGACCGGGGCGGTATCGACATCGTCCACCACCTGCACCGCATGCGGATTGGAGATGCCAACCACCGACACCCAGACCTGGCGGTCGGCGCCGTCATCCGACGGCAGGTCGAGCGGCCAAAGCTGGTCGTTGCCTTCGATGCGCGGCACCAGGCCGGCGCTGTCGAACGGAACCGCCGCCGGCTCGAAGCTGGTGCGGCCCATTTCGACGTTGACCTCGCCGTCGTCCTGCTCGCTGAGCACGATGATGCCCGTGCAGATCTCGGCGCGGATCGGGTTGCGGTCGGTCAGGCCCTGCTCATGCACGAAGCGGACGAAGCAGCGGGCGCCGTTGCCACAGTGTTCAACCTCGCCACCGTCGGCATTGAAGATGCGATACCGGAAGTCGGCGTCGGCCCGCGTCGCAGGTTCCACCAACAGGATTTGATCGGCCCCGACACCGAATTGACGATGGGCGAGCTTGCGCGCGCGCTCGGGGGTAAGCGTGATGTTTTGCCGAACGCCATCGAGAACGACAAAGTCGTTGCCTGCGCCGTGCATTTTGGTGAAGTGCCAGTCCATTGTCGGATTATCGCACCTTGTTGCACTTCCGGCCGCGCGCGGGTGACCCGGCCGCCGCAACAGCAGGTTTCCAACGAAGGGGGCAGGCAGCGCGCCGGGCTTGCTATTCTGCGCACTTGCCCTCTTCTTCCCGGTTGACCATGGCCCGTATCGTTCCCGACGGCTGGCGCGAAGTCAGCGCCACCGGCGCCGCCCAGCGCGAAATCGAAACCCTGGCGCTGCTCGCGCGCGGGCTGCCCGAGGGCTACACCGTCTATCACGCCGTCCACTGGACCAACGTCGAGCAGGGCTTTTCGATCTATGGCGACATCGACTTTGCCGTGGTCAGCCCGGCCGGCGAACTGCTCCTGATCGAACAGCAGGCCGGCTTCCTGGAAGAGACGCCCGAAGGCATCTTCAAGAAATACCCTGACGGCGCCAAGAACGTGCGGGTGCAGCTGGCGCGCCAGGTGTCGGTGCTGCAGAGCCGGCTGTCGAAGCGGCCCAACATCGGCACGGTGCGGGTCGAGTACCTGCTCTATTGCCCCGATTACCTGGTCCGTTTTCCCGACACGGCCGGGCTGGCGCCGGAACGCATCGTCGACGCCGACCGCCGCGACCAGTTGTGCGCCATCATCCAGGCCGCCATTCCGCCGGGCCCGCCAAACGGCCAGGGCGCGCACGTGCACCGGTTCCTGAGCGACGTCATCCAGCTGCATCCGGACACCAGTGTCATGGTGGGCCGCGCGCAGGCCATGGTCACCCGGATTTCGGGCGGCTTGACGCATTGGGCGCATCAACTCGAATTCGAGCCCTTCCGCCTGCACGTGATCGGCACGGCCGGGTCGGGCAAGACGCTGCTGGCCCAGGCCGAATACCGCAATGCGATCGATGCCGGCAAGCGGCCCTTGTATGTGTGCTTCAACCGTCCGCTGGCCGACCACTTTGCCGAGGTCGCGCCCGAAGGCGGCATGGCCTGCACCTTCCATACCTTGTGCGGCGCCATGCTGCGCACGATCGGCACGCAGGCCGACTTTTCGCGCGCCAGCGTGTTCGACGATCTGGTCGAGCAGGCCGCCAGGATTCCGGTGCCGCCGTCGATGGTGTTCGACACGGTCATCGTGGATGAAGGCCAGGACTTCACCGACCACTGGCGCGACATCGTGCTGCGCCATGCGGCGCCCGATGCGCGCATCGTGTGGCTGGAAGACCCCATGCAGAACCTGTACGACAAGCCACCCGTGCAGTTGCCCGAGTGGGTGACGCTGCACGCCACCGCCAACTACCGCAGCCCGCGCAGCGTCGTGAAGCTGCTGCAGAACCTGTTGCCGGATACGGTCAACATTGAACCCTGCGGGCCCATCGCGACATCTGACGTGGAAGTCATGGTGTATGACGACGACGCGCAGCTGATCGATCACACCAAGAAGGCGATCTCGCACTGCCTGGCGGCGGGCTTCAAGCGCAGCGATATTGCCGTGATCGGATTTCGTGGCCGCGAGCACTCGGCCTTGCTGCGCCAGTCGCAGTTCGGGCCGCATGCCATGCGCACCTTCACTGGCACCTACGACCTGTTCGGCAAGCCGGAATTCTCGGAAGGCGACGTGCTGATGGAGTCGATTTATCGCTTCAAGGGCCAGGCCGCGGCGGCCGTGGTGTTTACCGAGATCGATTTCGAAACGCTCGATACCAAGACCAAGCGCAAGCTGTTCGTGGGGGCGACGCGGGCAATGATCAAGCTGGTGCTGGTGGTGTCGAAGCGGTCGCCCAAGGACTGGCTGGAAAGCTGACAGTCGGTTCATGTGATCACTGCGCGGGCGCGCTGCTTGCTTGGATCGGGCTCCCGACTTCAGGAAACTTGCATGTCCCCGCAGCACTTCGATGTCATTGTCGTTGGCGGCAGTTATGCCGGCCTGTCCGCGGCGATGCCGCTCGCCCGCGCCCGGCGCAGCATACTGATGATCGACGCGGGCCAGCGCCGCAATCGCACGGTCGAGCGGGCGCACGGTTTCCTGGGCCATGACGGCAAGGATCCCGCCGCCATCGCGGCGCTGGGCCGCGAACAATTGCTGGCCTATCCCAATGTGCAATGGCGCGACGCGTTGGCCGAACAGGTCCGGCGCGAGACGCAGCCGGATGGCGAGCGCTTCGTTGTCACCTGCAACGATGGGGTGTCGGTCGCCGCCGACCGGCTGGTGCTGGCCACCGGCCTGACCGATGACCTTCCCGACATTCCCGGACTGGCGCAGCGCTGGGGCAAGACGGTTTTCAACTGCCCTTACTGCGATGGCTACGAACTGGACCTGGGGGAGGTGGGCGTGATCGGAACCGGCGCGTTGTCGGTGCACGAATCCATGATGCTGACCGACTGGGGCACGGTCTCGCTGTTCACGAATGCCTGTGTGGATTTGGATGCCGACCAGGCCGCACAACTGCAGGCGCGCGGCGTGACGATCGTGGACGGCGTCGTGGCATCCATTGATGAGCACGCAACGGTCGTGCTGGACGATGGCCGGCGCCTGGCCTTGCGCGGCCTGTTCGTGGCGCCGCGTCAACGCATGACCAGTGCACTGCCCGAACAGCTGGGCTGCACCCTGGAAGAAGGCCCCTTCGGCAGCTTCATCCGCACCGATTCCTGCAAGGCGACCGACGTGCCCGGCGTGTACGCCTGCGGCGATGCGGCTCGGGCCACGCACAGCCTGGCCTCGGCAGTGGGCGATGGCTTCCAGGCGGGCGTCGCGGTGCATCAGTCGCTGGTGTTCGCCTGACCGGGCGCGACACTTGCTGTACCGGAATCTCCCAAAGAAAACCCACTAGGAGTCCTCCATGAGCATTCGCACCGCAACCTTGAGCGCCGTAGCCGCATGTTTCGTCATGGCCAGCACGGCCGCGGTCGCACAGACCGGCTCGAAGACGCCTCCGGATGGCCCGACCGTCCGCGCCGCGCCGGCGACATCGCCCGATACGTCGATGCCGTCGTCGAAGGGATCGCGTTCCAACCTGCAGAAGGCGGACACTGCGTTCCTGGAGAACGCGGCGCAGGGAGGTTTTGCCGAAGTCGAGGCGGGCAAGATGGCCCAGACCAAGGCCAGCAACGCTGAAGTCAAGGCCTTTGGCCAGATGCTGATCGACGAACACACCAAGGTGAACCAGGAACTGGCGACCCTGGCCTCGTCCAAGGGCTACACGCCGCCTACCGAGCCTTCGGTGGTGCAACGGACCGAACTTCGCGCGCTGGGCGTGCTCGATGGCGACAACTTCGACAAGATGTTCATGCGCCGGATCGGCGTCGCTTCGCACGAAGCCACCATCAAGCAGTTCCGCGAAGCCTCGCGCAGCGCCCGCGATCCCCAGGTCAAGGCATTTGCTGCAAAGACGCTGCCGTCGCTCGAACACCATCTGAAGATGGCCAAGACGCTGCAGACCAAGCTCGGCAAGGACTGAGCGCCCCGTTGACCGGGAGGATGCGGCGGCATGCCTGAGCAGGCTCTGCCGCCGCAAGCAAATCCCGCTCATCCGTTTCAAGGAAGGTTGATGGTTGCAACGATGCCCAGGGACGGCCGGCTGGAAAGTACGCTGGCCATGCTGGCCGATCCCTATCGCTACATTTCCAGCCAGTGCAGGCGCCTGGGCACCGAGGCTTTCGAGGCCCGGATCATGTTGCAGCCGACCCTTTGCCTGAGCGGCGCGCAGGCCGCGGCGGTGTTCTACGACACCGACCGCTTCCAGCGCGCCACGGCCGCACCCGAGCCCGTCCGGGCCACGCTGTTTGGCAAGGTGACGGTGCAGAATCTGGACGCCGCTGCCCACCGCGTGCGCAAGGCCATGTTCGTCGATGTGCTGAATGCTGCCGCCGTGCAGTCGCTGGTTCAGCACACCTCGCGCGAATGGCATGCCGCCTTGTCGGGCGGTACCGCGCAGCCCCTGTATGAGCTGACCCACTGCGTGCTGACGCGCGCGGTATGCCGCTGGGCAGGCGTGCCGCTGTCCCGAGAAGACGCGCCGCGCCGGCAAGGCCAGCTGGTGGCCCTGTTCGATGATGCCGCACGCAATGTCGCCAGCCACTTTCGCGCGCGCGCGGCACGGGGCCAGGCGGAACGCTGGCTGGCAGGCGTGATTGACGATGTCCGTGCGGGGCGCCATACGCCCCCCGCCGACAGCGTGCTCGCTGCGATCGCGCGTCATCATGACGCCGACGGACAGGTGCTGTCCTCGCACGTGGCTGCCGCCGAATTGCTGAACGTATTGCGGCCGGTGGTGGCGGTGTCGGTCTATATCGTCTTCGTTGCCCATGCGTTGGCAATGCATCCGGCATGTGCCCGACGGCTTGCCGATGGCGATCGCCGATTCAAGCTCGCGTTCGTCCAGGAGATCCGACGGCACTATCCCTTTTTTCCGGCCGTGGTGGCGCGCGCCACGCAGGACTTCGAATGGAAGGGCATGCGTATCGAACGTGGTCGCCGCGCCATGCTCGACCTGTATGGAACCAATCATGATCCCCGCACCTGGGACATGCCGGAGCGCTTCGACCCGACCCGTTTTCTTGACCGGACGATCGGTCCCTTCGACCTGGTGCCCCAAGGCGGCGCCGATGTCCGCACGCATCACCGGTGTCCCGGCGAAGATGTCACCACCGCGCTGATGGGCCTCTTTGTTGACCATCTGCTGCGCAGCGAAGTCATCCCTGGCGATACCGAACTGGACTGGCGCCGGCTGCCCGCCTTGCCGCGCGGCCGCATCCTGGTCAAGGCACGCGCCGGCATCCGTCAGGCCGGTCTGGCCGACGTCGGCATGGGCACTGCCTGACGCCTTCCTGAACCCCCCGCTCAATTCCCCCAGAACCTTGCCGGCTACTCCCGCCTTGCCTGCCAGGCCAGCGGTACGCTGTCGTTTTCGTACGGAGCCCACCTATGCCTTCCTTCACACTCAATGGACAGCCGACCACGCTCGATGTCCCTGATGACATGCCCCTGCTGTGGGCCATTCGCGATGTGGCCGGCCTGACCGGCACCAAGTTCGGCTGTGGCATTTCGATGTGCGGCGCCTGTACGGTGCACATGGACGGCGCCGCCATCCGGTCGTGCGTGACGCCGGTGTCGGTCGCTGAAGGCAAGGCCATTACCACCATTGAAGCCATGGACCAGGACCCGGTCGGCAAGAAGGTGCAGGCGGCCTGGCGGCAGATCGACGTCGTACAGTGCGGCTACTGCCAGTCCGGCCAGATCATGGCGGCGACGGCGCTGCTCAAGACCACGCCGACCCCGTCGGATGCCGATATCGATGGCGCCATGTCGGGCAACATCTGCCGTTGCGGTACCTACGGCCGCATTCGCGCCGCGATCAAGATCGCGGCCGCGACGTAAGGAGCCGACATGACCGATCTCTCGACTCCCGCAGCCGTAGCCTCCCCCACCCGCCGCCGCTTTCTGCAGGTCGGCGCCGCCGCCGGAGGTGGCCTGCTGATCGGCTTTGGCCTGACGGCATGCAACCGCAAAGACCGCAACGCCACACCCCCCGAAGCGGCGGTCGGCCACGCCACCACCAACGTGACGGGCGACGCCCCCGCGCTGGCGCAGCGGGCCTTCATCCGCATCGACCGGCAGGGCGTCGTAACCCTGATCGTGCACAAGGTCGAGATGGGCCAGGGCACCTACACGTCGATGCCCATGCTGATCGCCGAAGAGCTGGAAGTGGACCTGTCGCAGGTCAGGCTTGAACACGCGCCCGCCGACAACACCCTGTACAGCGACCCGCTGCTGGGGGGCCAGGTCACCGGCGGATCGACGTCGATCCGCGGCGGCTGGCAACCCATGCGCGAAGCGGGCGCCGCGGCGCGCATGGTACTGATCGATGCCGCCGCGCAAACGTGGAAGGTTGACGCGGGCGAATGCCAGGCCCGCAATGGCAAGGTCACCCATACCGCCAGCGGCCGCAGCATGCATTACGGCGAACTGGTCGACTCGGCGGCAAAGATGGACACGCCAAAAACGATCAAGCTCAAAAAGGCCGACGACTTCACGGTGATCGGCAAGTCCATGAAGCGGCTGGACTCCGCCGACAAGGTGAACGGCCAGGCCAAGTTCGGGATCGATGTCCGCCTGCCGAATATGCTGGTCGCCACGGTCGCGGCCTGCCCGGTGCCGGGCGGCAAGCTGCAGGCCGCCGATGACGCCAAGGCCATGGCGGTCAAGGGCGTGCGTCACGTGCTCAAGCTGGACAACGCCGTGGCCGTGGTAGGGGACCACATGTGGGCCGCCAAGCAAGGCCTGGCCGCGCTCGAGCCGACCTGGTCGGACGGTCCGAACGCGTCCATGACCACGGCCACCATCATTGCCGACATGAAGACGGCATCGAACACTGCGGGCGTCGTGGCGCGCAACGACGGCGACGCAAACAAGGACGCGCCCAAGGGCGGCAAGCGCCTGGAAGCCGTCTACGAGATGCCTTTCCTGGCCCATGCCACGATGGAGCCCATGAACTGCACCGTCGATCTGCGCGCCGATGGCTGCGACCTGTGGCTGGGCACCCAGGTGCCGGCCCTGGCGCAGGGCGCGGCGGCCAAGCTGACCGGCCTGACCAACGACCAGGTCAGGGTCCACAACCATTTCATTGGCGGCGGCTTTGGACGGCGGCTGGAGGTGGACATGGTCACGCAGGCTGTCGCGTTCGCCAAGCAGCTGAAGCAACCGGTCAAGTTCGTCTGGACCCGCGAAGAAGACATCCAGCACGACATGTATCGGCCTTATTACTATGACCGGTTGTCGGCCACGCTGGACGACAAGGGCCAGCCGCAAAGCTGGTCGCACCGCATTACCGGATCGTCGATCATGGCGCGTTTTGCGCCGGCCGCCATGAAGGACGGGCTGGACCCCGACGCCGTGGAAGGCGCGCGCGACATGCCCTATGCCATCCCGAACGTGCATGTGGACTACGTGCGTCATGAACCGCCGGTGCCCACCGCGTTCTGGCGCGGCGTCGGCCCGACGCACAACATCTGGGTGGTCGAAAGCTTCATCGACGAGCTCGCCGCCACCGCGAAGCAGGATCCGGTCGCCTACCGCCGTGAACTCCTCGACAAGTCGCCCCGCCTGCGCGAAGTGCTGAACCTGGCGGCCCAGAAAGCCAACTGGGGTACGCCTGCGCCGGCTGTCGAAGGCCATCGCGTGGGCCGCGGCGTGTCCGCGCAGTTTGCCTTCGGCAGCTATATCGCCCAGGTCATCGACGTGGCAGTCGACCCCGCGGGCGAAGTAAAGGTGACCCGCGTCGTGTGCGCCGTCGACTGCGGCCAGTTGATCAATCCGGACACCGTCATGGCGCAGATCGAAAGCGGCGTGGTGTTCGGCCTGACGGCAGCCTTGTGGAACGAGATCACCTTCGACAAGGGGCGGGTGCAGCAATCCAACTTTGGCGATTACCGGATGATGCGGCTGAATGAAGCGCCCAGGATCGAGGTGTATCTGGCCAAGAGCACCGATGACCCGGGCGGCATCGGCGAGCCAGGCACTGCCGCCACGGCGCCTGCCTTGACCAACGCGATCTTTGCCGCGACCGGTCAACGCATCCGCAAACTGCCGGTGTCGAGTGCGCAACTGAAATCGGCGTGACACCCTGCAGTAGCTCAAGGCCCGGACGACGCTTTCTTCAAGCGTCGTCCGGGCTTTTCTGTTTCTCGATGTGCCGTGGGCAGCTCGACGCTACATCTGGTTGCAAGCCCGGCATCATGCCGGCCGTCGGCGGGTAACATGCATGGGCTGCGCCCGCCCATCCCTCACTGCACTTCGACGTGACGCCTGCCCGTGCAGTGCAGTCACCGCACTCATGACCGACTCGCTCACGCCGCCCTCGTCATCCTTTCCCTTTCTTGCCCAAGGCGGCGATGTCGCCAACATCATTGCCACACGTGACTGGTCGGCCACGCCGATCGGGCCGATCGACACCTGGCCCGGCACGCTCACCACCACCCTTGCACTGATCCTGCGCGCGCCGCTGCCCATCGTGACGCTGTGGGGCGACGCAGGCGTGATGCTCTATAACGATGCCTATTCGGTATTCGCGGGCGGGCGCCATCCCGAACTGCTCGGGTCCAACGTGCGGGAAGGCTGGGCCGAAATTGCTGACTTCAATGACAACGTAATGAAGGTCGGCCTGGCTGGAAAGACGCTGCGATACGAAGACCAGGAACTGACCCTGTATCGCAACGGGGTCGGCGAACCGGTGTGGATGAACCTGGACTATTCGCCCATTCCCGGCCCCGACGGCGTGCCTGTTGGCGTCATTGCGATCGTGGTGGAGACGACGGCGAAAGTGCGCGCGGAACGCTGGCTCAGCGGCGAACGCGAACGCCTGCGCCGCCTGTTCGAGCAGGCGCCGGGCTTCATGGCCATGCTGACCGGGCCGACCCACGTATTCGACATGGCCAACGCGGCGTTCATGTCCCTGGTCGGCCATCGCGAACTCCTTGGATCCAGCATTCGCGATTGCATGCCGGAACTGGCCGGCCAGGGCTTCTTCGAGCGGCTCGATCAGGTGTACACGCTGGGCCGATCGGACGCGGGGGCGGCGCATCCCATGCACCTGACGCGCACGCCCGGCGCCGCGACGGAACTGCGCCACGTGGACTTCATCTACCAGCCGGTGCGCAGCGAAGACGGCGACGTCATCGGCATCTTCATCCAGGGTACCGACGTCACGGACCGCCTGCTGGCCGAAAGCGCCGTTGCCGAGAGCGAGGCAAAGTTCCGCACCTTTGCGCAGGCCATGCCGAACCAGGTGTGGTCCGCCGACAGCCGCGGCGCGCTCGACTGGTTCAACGACAAGGTCTACGCGTTCAGCGGCCGGCAGCCCGGCACGCTTGGCGGCAACGCCTGGTGGCACCGCGCGCTGCATCCGGACGACGTGCCCCATGCGCTGAACCGGTGGCAGCGCGCGGTCGAGACCGGGGGCACCTTCGAGTGCGAATTCCGCATCTGCCGGGCCGATGGCATCTATCGCTGGCATCTGTCGCGTGCCTTGCCGATTCGCGATGCGGCGGGCGATATCGTGCGGTGGGTCGGCAGCAACACCGATATCGAAGACCAGAAGTCGGCCGCACGCGCGCTGGAACGCCTGAACAAAACGTTGGAACAACAGGTGGCCGAGAGCCAGGCCGACCGCGATCGCATGTGGCGGCTGTCAACTGACGTGATGCTGGTGGCCGACTTCGAGGCCAACATCGTCGCCATCAACCCAGCCTGGACCGAACTGCTGGGCTGGGACGCCAACGCATTGGTAGGGCGGTCCTTCATGGACCTGGTGCATCCCGACGACCGCATCGACACCCTTGCCGAAGTGGGCGACCTGAGCGCCGGCAAGCGCACCTTCAAGTTCGTGAACCGCTACCGCTGCCGCGACGGTCACTACGTGGTGCTGTCGTGGACAGCGGTGCCCGACGCCCGATTCATCCACGCCGTGGGCCGCGACATTACCGCCGACCGCGAAGCCGCCGATGCATTGCGCCGCACCGAACTCGCGTTGCAGCAGTCGCAAAAGATGGAGACCATCGGCAAGCTGACCGGCGGTGTGGCCCACGACTTCAACAACCTGCTGCAGGTGATCTCGGGCAACCTGCAACTGCTGGCGACCGATGTGGCCGGCAATGGCCGCGCCGAACGCCGGCTGGCCAATGCATTGGGCGGCGTGCAGCGCGGCGCCAAGCTGGCCAGCCAGTTGCTTGCGTTCGGCAGGCGCCAGCCGCTCGAACCCAAGACCATCAAGATCGGCCGGCTGATCGGGGGCATGGAAGACATGCTGCGCCGCAGCCTGGGCGAGGCGGTCGAAATCGAAACACTGGTGTCGGGCGGCCTGTGGAACACGCTGGTCGATCCCACGCAGGTGGAAAACGCCATCCTGAACCTGGCCATCAACGCGCGCGACGCCATGGACGGGACGGGCAGGCTCACCCTTGAAGCCGGCAATGCCTTCCTGGACGACGCGTATGCGCGTCAGCACGTCGAAGTCACGCCCGGCCAATACGTGATGCTGGCCGTGACCGACACCGGTTGCGGCATGACGCCCGAGGTGCTCGCACAGGCCTACGAACCCTTCTTTTCGACCAAGCCCGAAGGCAAGGGCACCGGGCTTGGTCTATCGATGGTGTACGGCTTCGTGAAGCAGTCGGGCGGACACATCAAGATCTACAGCGAACCCGGCATGGGCACGACGGTCAAGCTGTATCTGCCGCGCTCACATGACGTCGAAGAAGTCGGCGTGGTGGTCGAAACTGCCGCGGTCGAAGGCGGCCGCGAAACCATTCTGGTGGCCGAAGACGACGACCAGGTGCGCACCACGGTGGTCGAGACACTGTCCGAGCTGGGCTACCGCGTCCTGAAAGCGTCGGATGCGGCCAGCGCACTGGCCATTATCGAGAGCGGGATCTCGATCGATGTGCTGTTCACCGACGTCGTCATGCCCGGCCCCATGCGCAGCCCGGAACTGGCCCGCCGCGCCCGCGAACGCCTGCCCGGGCTGGCCGTGCTGTTCACGTCCGGCTATACCGAAAATTCCATCGTGCATGGCGGCCGGCTCGACGCGGGCGTGGACCTTCTGAGCAAGCCCTACACACGCGAGGCACTGGCGCGAAAAATTCGCCAGGTATTGGCCGCCGAAGGCAGACGCGGCGCCGGATCCGCCGGCCCTCCCGGCACGCCAGCCCCCTTGGACGACCACCGCCCCGCGACCTGCGCCCGCCGCATCCTGTTTGTCGAAGACGATGCGCTGATTCGCGAGAACACCCGTGAACTGCTGCAGGAACTGGGACACACCGTGTTCGTGGCAGGCAACGCGCGCGACGCTTTGGCGACCCTGAGCCGCGAAGCGATCGATGTGCTGATCACCGACCTGGGCTTGCCTGGCGAGTCGGGCGAAGCGCTGGCCCACGCGGCCAAGAAAGGGTCACCCGGACTCGGGATCATCTTTGCCACCGGCACCGAACCCGATCCCCTGCCCTCAGGCTTTGAAGTGCTGCGCAAACCGTACGACACGGTGGCGATCGAGGCGGTGCTGCGGCGGGTGAGGTGAGCGACAAGCCAAACAGTGAGCGACCAGCCAAACAGCCTTTACTGCGCGTCAGCTATCGGGGCTTCCGCCGCACGCGGCTTCTTGTACCGGTTGTAGCCCCACAGATATTGTTCTGGCGCACGCTGGATAATGCGTTCCATGGCCGCATTCACCCAGGCGGCCTGGGCGTCGGTGCCTTCCGGAACCGGACCCGGAAGCCGCAAATAGTGCACGCGCCAGCCCTTGCCGCCTGGCAGCCGTTCGCCGGCTGCCAGCACCACGGCCGCGCCAGTCTGCGTGGCCAGGCGACCGGGCAGCACCATCGAAAACGCATCGCGACCAAAAAACGGCGCCCACACGCCTTCGCCATTGCCCGGCACCTGGTCAGGCAGGATGCCGATCGCGTCGCCCTTGCGCAACGCCCTTACCAATCGTCGCACTCCTTGCAGGTTGGCGGGCGCCGTATCCAGGTTCGGTCCCGCGCGTCCGGCTTCAACCAGGGTCGACAGCCATTGCTTGCGCGGCGGACGGTAGAGCACGGTGATCGGGCCGCCCCGATACGCGTAATAGCGCGCCGCGATTTCAAAGCAGCCAATGTGCGGCGTCATGAACAGGATGCCCTTGCCTTCGGCGATCGCCGCCGCAACATCGTCCCAACCTTCGGCCTGCACCTTGGACAACGCTTCGTCGGGCCGGAACCAGCACTTGGGCACTTCCAGGGCGCCTTCCCCTGCCGACGCGGCCGACGCGCGGGCAAACTTTTCGCCCGTGAAGCCTGCCAGCGCGGCGTTTTCGCGCAGGCGCGCGGCGTAGGTGGGCGACAGCCGGTAGACGAGAAGGCCCAGGCGGCGACCCAGGAAGTGGAGCCAGGAAAGCGGCAGGCAGGCCAGCAGTCGATAAAATGTAAGCATCGGACTCGAAATAGAGAAAACGGGCGCCGCGCCGGTCCGGGAAGACCGACAGGACGGTAGGGCCACTGCGGCCCGATCCCCGATTTTCCCCTAAAATGACTGTGATCGCCGAGTTAACACGACAACTTGCGGGGCGATCGGGCGTTTGCGCATGCGCGACCGCCACATTCCGCTAAAGCGTCGCTGCTCGTACAAGGTCTTGACCCTGCCGTGCAACGCGCCGCATAACCGATATGCCGGGCCGGTTGCAGACTCCCGGCAGTTGATAAAAGGACCATCGAGTGGCCAACAAAGACTACCTCTTCACCTCCGAATCCGTTTCCGAAGGGCATCCGGACAAGGTCGCCGACCAGATCTCCGATGCGATCCTGGACGCGTTGCTGGAACAGGATCCCACGTCGCGGGTCGCCGCCGAAACGCTGTGCAACACCGGTCTGGTGGTGCTGGCAGGCGAGATCACCAGCCGCGCCAACGTCGACTACATCCAGGTCGCGCGCGACACCATCAAGCGCATCGGCTACGACAACACCGACTACGGGATCGACTACAAGGGCTGCGCCGTGCTGGTGGCCTACGACAAGCAGTCTCCCGACATCGCCCAGGGCGTGGACCGCGCGTCCGACGACTACCTGAACCAGGGCGCTGGCGACCAGGGCCTGATGTTCGGTTTTGCCTGCTCCGAAACCCCCGACCTGATGCCCGCGCCGATCTGGTACGCGCACCGCCTGGTGCAGCGCCAGAGCGAACTGCGCAAGGACGGCCGCCTGTCCTGGCTGCGTCCGGACGCCAAGTCGCAGGTCACTTTCCGTTATGTCGATGGCAAGCCGGTCGAAGTGCACACCGTGGTGCTCTCGACCCAGCACGCGCCTGAAGTCTCCCAGGAAACCATCCGCGAAGCCGTGATCGAAGAGATCATCAAGAAAAGCTTCCCGGAAGGCATGCTGACCGCGAACACCAAGTACCTGGTGAATCCGACCGGGCGTTTTGTGATCGGTGGCCCGCAGGGCGACGCCGGCCTGACCGGCCGCAAGATCATCGTCGACACCTACGGCGGCGCATGCCCGCACGGTGGCGGCGCGTTCTCGGGCAAGGACCCGTCCAAGGTCGACCGCTCGGCCGCGTATGCGGCCCGGTATGTCGCCAAGAACGTGGTCGCGGCCGGCCTGGCCACGCAATGCCAGATCCAGGTCAGCTACGCCATTGGCGTGGCCGCCCCGATCAACATCACCGTCGACACCAACGGCACCGGCGTGATCCCCGATGACCAGATCGTTGCCCTCGTGCAGGAACACTTCGACCTGCGTCCGAAAGGCATCGTGGCCATGCTGGACCTGCTGCGCCCGATCTACACCAAGTCGGCCGCGTATGGTCACTTTGGCCGGTCGGAACCGGAGTTCAGCTGGGAAGCGACCGACAAGGCTGCCGCGCTGCGCGCCTCGGCCGGCCGCTAAGCGTCACCTTCCTGGATTCCATGGCTTCCAACGATAACGACTACGCAAAAACGGTCAGCTCCGCTTCCTTCACGGCCACGGACTCTCCGTGCGTGGCCGTGTGTTCCACCCTCTTCGATGACATTTGCAGAGGGTGCGGACGGACCGCCATGGAAGTCTCCAACTGGGTGTTCATGACCGACGAGGAAAAGCAGGTGGTGTGGCAACGCATCCGCGCCCAGGGCTATCCTCGGCGGCGCGGCTGACGCGCTGCGCCACGCAGGCGGCATCACCCCAGCTTGAATCCTGCGTCCAGCGGGATCAGTTGCCCTGTCACTTTGTTTGCATCGACGGCCAGCCAGTGGACCGTCTGCGCGACGTCGTCCGGGGTGATCACGTCCTTGAGCAGGGCGCGCGAGGTGTAGCGCGACCTGCGCACCGCCAGTTGCTCCGGCGACAGGCTACCCGCCAACCAATCGCTGTCCACCAGGCCGGGCAACACGGCATTGACCCGAATGTCGGGCGCCAAGGATCGCGCCAGCGCCAGGGTCAGCGTGTTCAGGGCACCCTTGGACACGGCATAGGCGATGGATGAACCCGTGCCCATGATCGCTGCCATCGACGACACGTTCACGATGCTGGCGCCGGCCTGGCCGCGCATATGGGGCAGCAATGCCCGCGACATCTGGAACGCGCCCACGACATTGACCGCATGGATGGTCTGGAACATATCGGCCGACAGGGCGTCGAGATCTTTCGGATTGACGACGCCGGCCGATGCTCCCGCATTGTTGACCAGCGTATCGACCCGCCCCCACCGGTGGCCGACTTCCTGCGCCAGCGCCCGGCACTGCGCGTCGTCGGCTACGTCTGCGCGGATGACCAGCACTTGCGCGCCTTCGGCCTGGCATTGCTGCGCGACCGCATCGGCCGCGTCGCGCCTGCGCGAATAGTTGATGACCACATCGTGACCCTGCCGCGCGAAGTGGCGCGCCGTGGCCGCACCGATGCCGGTCGACGATCCGGTAATCACGCACACGCGGCGCTGCGCGCCCTCATCGATCATGCGCTGGCCTTGGCCCAGTAGGGCGCACGCAAGACTTTCTTTGACAGCTTGCCCAGCTCGGAGCGCGCCAGATCGTTGCGAAACTCCACGATCGACACCCGCTGCGTCTTGCCCAGCCGTGCGTTGACCCAGTCACGCAGGGTGGCTTCGTCAATGCGCGCACCCGGACGCAGCACGACCAGCGCAAGCGGCGTCTCGTCCCACTGCGCGCTTGGCACGCCAATGACGGCGCAGTCCTGGACGTCCTCGTGCCGCACCAGCACCGCCTCCAGATCGGCGGCATACACGTTGTTGCCGCCCGAGATGATGACGTCCTTGCTGCGATCCAGCAGCGTCACGAAACCATCGGCATCGATATGCCCGATGTCGCCCGTGCGATGGAACAGGCCCCCGTCTTCGTCGTACCAGCGGATCTCGGCCGTGGCTTCGGGCCGGTTGTGATAGCCCGCCATCATGAAAGGCGAGCGGCCGACGATTTCGCCGACCACCGGCTCGTCGGCGTCCTTGGCCTGGCCCGGCAGGCGCCGGCCCGCCTCATCGATCAGCAGGATGTCGGTGTCATGCACCGGCACGCCCACCGTGCGCAACTTGTCCGGATGGGCGCGCCCGTCGAGAAAGCACGAGACCCCGCCTTCGGTCATGCCATAGACCTCGAGAAAACGCCCGGGCCACCGATCCAGGATGTCGCGCTTCAGTCCTGCATCCATCGGGGCGCCCGTGGACTGGCTCAATTCGAACGCCGACAGATCCGATGCGGCAAATTCCGGACTCGCCAGAAGCCGCTTGTATTGCACCGGCACCAGCATGGTGTGCGTTGCCCTGAACTGGCTGGCCAGCGACAGGAAGCGCGCGGCGTCGAACTTGCGCATCAGCACGCATTCCCCGCCATGCGCCAGCGACCCCAGCAAGGGCGTCAGTGTCGTGTTCGAGTACATCGGCGTCGACAGCAGAACCCGGCTATGGGCGCCAAAGCCGAAGCCGTTGCGCTGCGCCTGGCGCTGGCGCATGCCGTGCAGGTGCACGATGCCCTTGGGCGTGCCGGTGGTGCCAGAGCTATAGATGATGTTGAAGGCGTCGTCGGGCGATGCGGCAGGCAGCGGCAGGTCGCCAGTGGGCTGGTCGCGCCATGCGCCGTATTCCGTGGCCTGTGCGCCCGCATCGCCAAACCGCACGGTCGTCCACGATGTCGGCGCCGCCGCACCGGAAGTGCCTGTCCAAGGCAGGTCGCCAACCGCCGGATCAACGAACAGCATTCGGGCATCGCAGTCGGCCAGCATCGTGGCCAGCGTGTCCGCGCTTGCCGATGCCGGCAGCGGCACCACGCATGCGCGCGCCGCCACGATGCCGAACAGGCACTCCACATAGGCCAGCGACGGCAACCCGAGCAGCGCGACGCGGTCGCCGGGCTGCACGCCCGCCGCCACCAGCGCCCGCCCCACACGCTGGACGCGCTCGAACAGTGTCTGCCACCTCAACGTGGCGTCATCCATCCTGAATGCAACATTTGCAGGCATGACCGCCGCATGCCGGGCGATCATCTCGATGAAAGGTTGGAAACGGGACGGGTCGGTGGACGTGTCGTTCATGGGGAAGTCCTGTGGACAGGGTTCAAGTCGGATGTCGCGGGGCGCGTGCCGTATCCACCTGCCGTACTTGCCTGCATCGCCTGCATGGCCTGCAGGCGGGTGCCGATGTCGGCGGCGGTACCCTGCAGATCGTCCAGATGCCGGGCAATGGCCTGCGCCGGGGTCATGGTCGATGCGAAGTAGGTCAAGCCCACCGCACAGGCGACGCCGTGCCGATCAAAAACCGGCACCGCAAGCGTATTGGTGGCGGGCCAGTACCGCGTGTCGCGGGTCGCAAAGCCATGGGCGCGCACGTCATCAAGCACGTTCCGGATTGCAACGCCATCCTTGGCAGGCGCGTCTTCATCACGGTCCGACGACGCCAGCGCGGTAATGAGCACGTCCTGTTGTTCGGCCGAACAATGCGCCAGATACGCGCGGCCGATGGCGCGGCTCGCGAGGCTCAGACGCACATTGAGGGTCGAGTGTCGAAGCGCCAGTGGCGACAGGGGAATGGTGCTGTAGCGCACCACCATCGACAGCTCATCGAGCATCGCGACGGCCACGGGCCACTTGATGCGGCGGGTCAGTTCATCCATGCAGGGCTTGGCGGCCTCGACCACCAGCGGTTCGCTGTGATAACCGTGACTGAGGGCCAGCACGCCCGACGTCAGGTAGTAGGCGCCATGCTGCGGGGCGTGCTTGACCAGGCCGCATTCTTCCAGTGTCCGCATCATTCGCATGATCGTTGCCTTGGGCAGGCGCGTCTGGCAATGCAGCATGTCGATCGTGGATATCGAGCGCTGGTTCAGTGTCCGCAACAGATCGATCGCGCGAACGACGGACCTGACGGCAGTGGTTTCGCATGATGTCGAACGCATACGGCGGTCTCCTTTTTTTCGAGTATAGGAAGGCGCTCGACGCGGACTCTTGAATTACCCGGACGTTTTCGCTCAGCGAAATCGACCATCGCCAGCATCGCAATCGCGACCACCCTCCGTAAGATCGCCCCATCGATCGACGCACTGAGATACCCGCATGGAGATGAATGCATGACCCCACCCCGCCCTGCCCCGCGCATCATCGACACGCACGCCCATGTCTTCAGCATGACGATGCCATTGGCCGAAGGCGCCTGGCACACGCCGGCCGCTGAAGCCGACGCGGAGCAGTACCTGCGCACGCTGGACGAACATGGAGTCGAGTCGGGCGTGCTGGCTGGCGCAAGCATCTCGGGTACCAACAACGACTATCCGCTCGCGGCATGCGACCGTCATCCGCGACTCAGGACGACGGTGATCGTCGCGCCCGACTGTCCCCTGCCGGCTTTGCAGGACATGGCCCGCCGCGGCGCCGTTGGCGTGCGCTTCCAGCTGCGCAATGTTGCTCGCGTGCCGGACTTTGCGTCGGTGGAATACCGGGGCCTGCTGCGACACATCGCCGAACTGGGCTGGCATGTGCAACTGCACGATGACGCGCGCCGCCTGCCGGACTACCTGCCTGCGCTGGAAGCGGCGGGCGTGGACGTTGTCGTCGATCATTTCGGTCGTCCGGATCTGGAAGACGGCATTGGCGGCGCAGGCTTCCAACGCCTGCTGCGGTCCATCGATGGCGGCCGTACCTGGGTCAAGCTGTCGTCCGCGTTCCGCGTGGGTTCAGACGACCTCGTCATGCAGGCGGCCACCGCACTGATCGCATGCGCCGGGCCCCAGCGCCTCATGTGGGGCAGCGACTGGCCGTTCGCCGCCTTCGAATCCCGCGTCACGTACACACAGGTCCTGAACGACCTGTGCACCTGGGTGCCGGATTCCGTCACCCGCCACCGCATTGCCTTTGATACGCCCAACCTTTTCTACCGACCCCGCCATGACCAAGACTGAACTGCTTTCCCTGCGCTACGAACTTGAAGCCCTGACCATCGATTTCTGGCACGAAGTCGACATCGCGGGAGGCGGCAAGGCCGCCAGCTACTATGTCGAGGACGCCGTCTTTGCGTCGAGCGTGCGCGAATACCGCGGCCGCGCGGCCATCGAAGCGTTCTACGAACGGCGTCGTGACCGCGGCGCCCGCGTCTCGCTGCATGTGGTCCAGAACTTTCGCATCGAACCGGACAGCGACACCCAGGTGCGTTGCCAGTACATTCTGAATCTGTACGCCGCCGATGGGGTGCCGGTCCTGCCGTCACGGCCTGCGATCATGCTTGCGCTGGTCGAAGAGGTGGTGGTCAAGCAGGCGGACGGCGCCTGGCGTTATGCATCGCGCCGCGTCTTTCCCCAGTTTCGCGATGAGACGCCGACCACGGGCTGAAGCCCGCCGACGCGGATTTCCCTTCCCTGCCCTCCACGTTGCTGCCATTCCATGTTCATCGACCCCCTGACCTTCCCCGGCTTCAAGCGCTCGATCTTCAATGCCATCGTGGCGCCCCGGCCGATCGGCTGGATCAGCACCATGGCTCTCGACGGGCGCGTCAACCTCGCGCCGTTCTCGCAGTTCAACCTGGTGTCGACGGCGCCGCCCGTGGTCATGTTCGCGTGCAACACGCCAGAAGACCGCGAACAGAAGGACACCATCGCCAACGTGATCGCCCTTGGCGAATTCGTCGTGAACCTGGTTTCGTGGGACCTGCGCGAAGCCATGAATCTGACGTCGATGCCGCTGCCCCATGGCACCGACGAATTCGAGCACGCCGCTCTTGAAAAGGCGCCGTCGACCCATGTCAGGCCGCCCAGGGTGGCCGCGTCTCCCGCCAGCCTGGAATGCCGCATGATCCAGCGTGTCGACATCGCGCCCGACTACCCGGGCGAGACGCCAAGCACGGTCATCTTTGGCCGGGTGGTCGGCCTGCATTTGCGGGAAGATTGCGTGGACGCGGATGGCCGCTTCGATACCGTCAAGGCGCAACCATTGACCCGGCTTGGCGGTTTCCAGTACGCGACGGTGGGCGAGATCGTGGAAATGCGCGCGCCATTCGTCAGGGCCGGCGGCTGACGCCGTCCCGTTCCAACCCCTTCAAACGCCCCACGCCGTGGGGCTTTTTTTTCGCCTGAGACAACGGAAAATTCCGGCACTCGGAAAGCGTGAAACGATCCGTTGCGCCGCGTTCGCCGCCCTCCTAGACTCCGCTCGCCTTCACAAGAAGCCACGACCACAAGAAGTCACGAACGAGAGGAGACACGATGACTCAGGACACCCCCCGCATCAGACTGGGCCTGCTTGCCACGGCCGCCTTATTGATGGCGCCGGCGGCCCACGCACAGAACGCGGCGTCAACTGCCAGCCTGACTTTGTATGGCGTTGCCGACGCCTGCCTTGCCATGCATCACGGCAATGCCGGGTCCAATTTCCAGGTCAACGGCGGGGGCTGCAGTTTCGGCTCGCGCTTCGGGTTGCGTGGCACCGAAGATCTTGGCGACGGCTACAAGGCCTACTTCCAGCTTGAAAGCGGATTCGGCATCGATACGGGCGTCCTTGCACAGAGCGGCCGCCTGTTCGGCCGCAAAGCCATTGTCGGCCTGAGCGGAAAGTTCGGCGCCATCGAAGCAGGCCGCGCCTACGCACCGGCATTCGATCTGCTGACCGCCATCGATCCAATGCGGCTGGGGATCGGCTCGGTCATCGCCACCCTGTGGTCCGGCTCGCCCGGCACGGCGGGGGGCCGGACCGACAACACCATCAGCTACCAGACGCCCACCTACAGCGGCTTCAACGCAAGGCTGCTGTTCGCGCCGGGCGAACAGGTGGCGCCGTTGCCTTCCCGCGGCGGCGACACGAAAGGCCTGGGGGTCACGTATCGCAGCCAGAAGCTGCTTGCGGGCATGACCTATGCCAAGGTCGGCAACGCCGCGGATGCAGGCGATGACCGGGCCACGACGATTGCCGCGCGCTACGACTTCGGCACGTTTTCGCTGGCAGCCGCAGGCCAGTTCGGTGGATGGGAGGGCACCCGCAGCGCCGCCGCCCCCGCCAGCGCCTCGAGCATCTGGAGCCGGCGATTCAACAGCTACATGGTCGGCGGCACGGTCAACCTGGGGGCCGACACCGTCTCGGGGTCCTACAAACGGTATGACGATCGGACCGTGTCGAACTTCGATGCCGACATCTGGAGCGTCGTCTACCGGCACACCTTGTCCAAACGCACGACGCTGTATGGCGGCCTGACGCGGCTCAAGAATCGCCACGCGTCGAACTACGGAGCGTCGGACGGCAGCGGCGCCTACACCGGCGTTGCGCTCAATGGCGCGTCACGTGTCATCGATCTGGGCATCACCCACTTCTTCTGATCGACATGACCGTGTTTTCGTTCAGCGAAATGTCGCGTCGGTTCACGCGCGAATCGTTCGATCGCTCATTACCATCGATTCAACAATGAAGAACAAGACCAGGAGACAAGACGCATGACCCTTGATCGCACGGACAATCCCGGCCGCCGCAAAGCGTTGCAGTGGCTTGCGGCAAGCGCGTCTGTCGGCGTTGGCGGACTCTTCCAGGCCCGCGCCCATGCGGCGGCCGCGGCCTGGCCCACGCAGCGCGTCCGGCTGGTTGTGCCGTTCGCCGCTGGCGGATCGACCGACGCGCTCGCCCGCCTGCTGGCGCAGAAACTGCACGACAGCTTTGGCCAGCCCTTCATCGTCGAGAACCGGGGTGGCGCCAACGGCAACCTGGGTGCGACCGCGGTGACTACTGCGGCGCCCGATGGCTACACCCTGTTCTTTTCAACCACGGGCCCGCTGTCGATCAACAAGCTGCTGTATCGCAATACCCCATTCGACCCGCTGTCCGACTTCACGCCGATTTCATTGCTGGCCGACGTTCCGCTGCTGCTTGCCGCGCACCCCTCGTTTCCGGCCAATGACGTCAAGCAGTTGCTTGCCTACCTTCGGACGAATCCCGGCAAGGTGGCGTACTCGACGGGTGGCAACGGATCGATGGGGCATCTGGCGGCCATGCTCATGCAACGGGCCACCGGCACGTCGCTCGTGCACGTCCCGTACAAGGGATCGGCGGGTGCGCTCAATGACCTGCTTGGCGGGGTGGTGAACCTCAGCTTCGACCTGGTCCCGACCTACCTTCAGCACATTGCTGCAGGCAAGCTCAAGCCGCTGGCGGTCCTGGGCCCACAACGCTCGTCCAGCTTGCCCGCGGTGCCCACGCTCAAGGAACTGGGGATCGATGTCGATGCAACCGGGTGGTACGGACTGGCCGGACCCAAGGGCCTGCCGGCCGACATCGTGCAAAAGGTAAACGCCGCAACCAATGCGTTCCTGGCCAGCCCCGAAGGCCGCAAGCAACTGGACGTGTATGCCATGCGCGCCATCGGCGGTTCGCCCGACGCACTGAAAACGTTGATGCGCACCGAGACGGACAAATGGCGTCCGATCGTCGAACCCATCGCCGCCACCATCATGGAATGAGCCACCCCATGCAGACCCCACCCGTTGTGCCCGTTCCCTCGCGCCGTCATGTCCTGGGCTATGGCGCCGCCCTTGGCCTTGGCACCCTGATCAGTGGATGCGCAGCGCCGTCCACGCAGGGCGCTGCGTCGACCGATACCGCCGCGGCGAATACCGCCGCCCTGAAAGTGTTCGGCAATCTGGACACGCTCGAATTCGCGCCGGTCCTGCTGGCGGGCGCCACCCGCGAAGCCGGACGGATCGAGATCGCGCAAGGCGGCATCCTCAGCCTGTTCGACAAGCAAGGTGATCTGCCCAACCTGAAGGCGTCGGGGCGATCGCACGTTGCCACCAATTCCGAAACGCAGGGCCTGCGGTACTCCATCGACAACCCCGACCTGCGCATCATCTTTACGATTTCAGAGGGTGTCTACCGCATCATTGCGCGCAGGTCCGCAGGCATTGCGTCGCTGGCCGACCTGCGCGGCAAGCGCATCGGCACCATGCCCAAAACCTCGTCGGCGTATTACCTGCATTGCATGCTCAAAAGCGCGGGCGTCAACGACAACGAGGTGCGCGTCGAGCCCTTTGTGTCGGGCACCGCCCGCCCCTTGGCGATGATGAAGGACGCCTTGCTCAGCGGGCAGATCGACGCCGTCACGATCTGGGAACCCGAAATGCAGCGCTGCGCCGATGCGCTTGGCGCGGATGCCATATCGTTTTTCGATGCGGCCGCTTATCGCGAGCAGTTCAGTCTGTACAGCACGCGGGGCAATCTGGCGGATCCGGTTTTGCGTCCAAAGATCGTGTCGCTGGTGCGGTCCTTGATGATCGCGTCGGAGCAGATCCGGCGCGATCCCCGCGATGCGGCCAAACTGGTGGCCAAGGCCGCCCGCCTTGACCTGCCGTCCGTCGAACGGGCCTGGCCACACAACACCTACCCTGGCACCCTCCTGTCCAGCCTGCTCGACACCATGGTCGAAGAAGACGTCTGGGTTGCGAAAGAAACCGGGCGGGCGCCGCGCACGCACGCGCAGCTGGCGCCCCTGATCGACGCGTCGGTATTGCATCAAGTGCTGCAGTCATGAGACCGGGCGCGGCAATGCGGGCAATCGGGCGGGGACTGTGCGTCGCTGCGCTGGCTGGCCTGCCGCTGGCTGCGGTCGGCGCCGCGCCCGATGCGTGGCCGACCCGGCCACTGCGGCTCATCGTTCCGTACGCGCCGGGTGGACCGACCGACATCATCGGACGGCTGGTTGCCCGGTTCGCGGGTGAGGCCCTGGGCAAACCGGTTGTCGTCGACAACCGTGCGGGCGCGGGCGGGACCATTGGCCTGAGCCAGGCGCTCCAGGCCGAGCCCGATGGCTACACGCTTGCCCTGGTGGCCCCCGGACCCATCGCAGGCATGCCCAACCTGATGAAGCTGCCCTATGCACCGGATGACATCGCCTACCTGACGCTGGCCGCGCGCACGCCGTCCGTCATCGTCGTGCGCAGCCAGTCGGGCATTGACAGCCTTGCGGCCCTGATCGAGCAGGCCAGGCGACATCCCGGCACGATGAACTACGGATCGGCCGGCGCAGGCACGACGCCCCACCTGGGCGCCGAGCTGTTCAAGCAGGAAGCCAAGGTCGACCTCGTCCACGTACCGTACAAAGGCGCCGCTCCTGCCTTGGCCGCGCTCATGGCCGGCGACGTGCAGATGATGATGGTCGATCTGCTGCCCGTGATTCCGCTTGCCGCCAGCGGCCGGCTCAAGATCCTGGCCATCGTCAGCGACCGGCGCGTGCCCAGCCTGCCCGACGTGCCGACGACGCGGGAGCTTGGCTTTCCAGGCGTCCTGATGGACGCGAACTACGGCATCGTCGGCCCCAAGGGAATCCCTTCCGATGTGCAGGCCCGCATCGTGGATGCGGTGCGCCGCGCGGTCGGCAGGCCGGAGATGCAGGCCGAGATGGGCAAGATCGGCGGAACGGCCCTGACGTCCACCTCGGCCGGCTATCGCGACATGACGCGCGTCGAATTCGAGCGATGGAAGCAGGTGGTCGACAAAGGCCATCTCACCCTTAACTGACCGCCAGGAATATCGCCATGAAAAGACGAACTTTTGCGATCGCCGCCGCATGCTCGGCATTGCCCGTGAGCTGGCGCGCCGCGCTCGCGGCCGACGCGTATCCCGCGCGGCCCGTGCTGGCGATCGTCCCCTATGCGGTGGGCGGCGCCGATACCTATCTGCGGCCCTTGCAGCCGGCGCTCGAACAGGCGCATGGCATCCGGCTCGTGATCGAGTCGGTCAATGGCGCAGGCGGCACCGTGGGGGCGTCGCGCGTGAAGCGCAGCACGCCCGATGGCTATACCTTGCTGTTCTGCGGTTCGGGATTGATGTCGATCGCGCCGCGCGTGCAGCCAGCAGCGCCGGTGCTTGCGGACTTCATTCCGATCATCAACCTGGTGACCGTGCCGTACATCATTGCGACCCGCAAGGGATCACCGATCACCGACCTGCCCGGCCTGATCGACTTCATCAAGCGGCGGCCGGGCGTCCTGACCTATGGATCTCCAGGCATCAGCACGTCACCGCACCTGGGCATGGAATCGCTGGCCCGCATGCTGGGCAGCAGCGTCACGCACATTCCGTATTCGGGCATCGCCACCGCCATCCAGGGACTGCTGGGTGGTCACCTTGAAGCCGTGATCGGCGCGCCCAGCACGCTCATGCCGCAGATCGAGGCCAAAGCGATTCAAGGGATTGCGCTGGTCGGCAAGAACCGCTTTCCGCTCGCGCCGGACATCCCGTCGCTGGCCGAGGCCGGCATCGATCTGGACGTCTCGACGCATTTTGCGGTCTATGCGCCCCGGGGCACCCCTGCGCAGGTGGTGGCCACGCTGGCACGGGCATTCCAGGAAGCGGCCAGCGACCCGTCCTATACCAAGGCCATGGAAGGTGTGCGGACGCGGGTCAACCTGATGCCGGCAGACGTGCTGGCGCGCACTCTTGCCGATGAGACCTCGCGCTTTGGCGCGATGATGTCCGCCATCACGACTTGAAAGAGAATCGTGCCATGCATTCCCTGCCCTCATCCGCGCCTGCCGGCACATCGTTGACACCCGCAACGACCTGGCAGATCGACTGCCATGCGCATGTGTACGACCTGGCGCGCCATCCCCTGCACCACAGCAGCGGCTTTGACCTGCTCGCCAACGAAATCGGCAGCGCCGATCAATTCGCGTGCGTGCTCGATGCGCACGGTTTCACCCATGGCGTCCTGATCAATCCCCTGGGCGGATACGGCACCGACAACAGCTGCCTGGTCAGCACGCTGACGCGCTTCCAGGGGCGCTTCAAAGGTGTCGCGGTCATTGCCCACGACACGCCCGAGGCCGACTTCGCGCGGATGGCAGACGCGGGCGTCGTGGGGCTGCGATTCAACCTGAACTTTGCGGCCAGTCCATCGCTGTTCGTTCCCGAGGCGCAACGTTCGCTGGCCATCGCGCGCGACCTGGGGTGGTTCGCGCAGGTGCATTACGAGGGCGATACCTTGATCGGCGCACTGCCGGTGCTGCGCCGCGCGCGACTGCCGATCGTGATCGACCATTGCGGCCGCCCCGACCTGTCTGCCGGCCTGGACCAGCCGGGCTTCAAGGCCCTGCTTGAACTCGGGCGCGAGGGCGAGGCCATCATCAAGCTCGCCAGCGTCTTCCGCTTTTCGAAGCAGGGGTTCCCTTTCGACGATGTCGACCCCTATGTGCATGCCCTGATCGACGCCTTCACGCCGGACCGGTGCATCTGGGGATCGGACTGGCCGTATCTGCACGCACCGCAGCGCACGGACCACGCCACCTTGCTGCAGGCATTGCACCGCTGGCTGCCCTTAGAAGCCGACCGCCGTAAAGTATTGGGCGAGACACCTGCGCGGCTCTTCGGTTTTGCGCCTGGCTGACCGCCATCCGGTCCCCGCCCTCCCCTCATTTCAGACAAGGATGCCCATGCCCCCGTCAATGCACGACGCAGTACGTCAACCCAGCCTGCTGGACCCGACCCGCAGTGGTTCTGCTCCGGCTGCAGCACTGGCCGACGGCACGGGCCATTGGACTGGCCGCGGCCAGAACTTTGCCGTCACCTGGACTCGTGCCGGTGCCGAGGGTGATGCCGCACACATCGATTCCGCGTTCGAGACCATGGTGCTGGTGCTTGACGCCGCTGTCGCCATCAATGGCGACGGGCAACGCGCCGAGGCGCCGCCGCGCAGCATTTGCCTGGTGCCCCCGGGCGCGTGGACGCTTGAGCTCGCTGCAGGCGCAACCTGTGTCGTGCTCTCGTCATTGGCCGCAGGCCAAAGCGCCGGCGCGTCGAACGAAGCGGCCTATGCCGATCCCGACCCGCGCATCGCCCCGGTGGGCGCGCCCTATCGTCCGATACGCGATGCCGACCGGATCCGCATCCTGTCGATCGACAAGGTCGCCGCGTCCCCCGACAAGCCACGCCTGAAAATGCTCCAGAGCGCCACGATGTCGATCAACTGGGTCGAGTACGACGGCCCCCGGAACCGGCAGGCCCTCAGTCCGCATTCGCACACATCGTTCGAGCAGGGGTCGCTGGCCTTGGCCGGGGACTTCGTGCATCACCTGCGGGTGGAATGGGGTCCGGATGCCGATGCCTGGCAGGAAGATCGCCATGTCAGGCTGGGCTCGCCGTCCTTGATGGTGGTGCCGGTGCAGATCATCCACACCAGCGAAGGTGTGGGGCCGGGCAAACATCTGCTGATCGATGTGTTTTCGCCGCCACGCGCCGACTTCATCGCCAAGGGGTGGGTGGCGAATGCCGGCGACTACGCGGCACCTGACGCGGCTTCCTGACCGTTGGGGCTTGACGCAGCCGCTTGACCTTCGGCGCCAGACGCAGCTTCCTGATCCGTGGCGGCCGACAGCGCCGTCTTGGCCTCGGCCGCCACTTCCTGCAGCAGCGCCAGAAACCGCTTCACGCCTTCGTCGTCGCTCAAGGTCGACGTGAACCACGTCACGCCGATGCTGCCGACCACGCCCTGGCCATCGAACAGCGGCACCGCCAGTGTCTTGGACACCGGCCGCACCTTGGGGTCGCGCAAGGCGTACCCCTGCCGGCGGATCAGTTCCAGTGTCGCGTCCAGCGAACGCCGGTCCTGCAACGCGACGTTCTCGGGGTTGTCGGCCACGTCGGCCATCGAGATCAGCGCCTCGCGTTCGTCGTCGTCACAAAAGGCCAGATACGCGCGGCCCAGGGCACGCGTGAACAGGCTCAGGCGCATGTCGATGCTGTTGTGCAGCAGCGCCAGCGGTGAATTCGGGATGGTGCTGTAGCAGATCACGGCGGCGCCGTTGCTGGGCACGGCCAGTGCGGCCGGCCACTTGATGGCCTCGGTCACGGCGTCCAACAAGGGCGCCACGACTTCGACCAGGCGCGGCTGGCTGTGATAGCCGCAGGCCAGCAATTGCACCTTGGACGTCAGCATGTAGCCGCCCGCCTTCGGACCCCGGCGCACGTAGCCCATGCCCTCCAGCGTCTGGAGCAGGCGGACCAGCGACGGCTTGGGGATTTCAGTCTGGAAGTGCAGTTGCGCGATGCTGGACACCGGATGCCGGTTCAGGCATTCCAGCAGGGTCACGGCCCGGACGACCGCTTCAACAGGAGGAAAGGAAGGCATGCAGGATTTGCCGAAGCAAATACAAGGAAGAAAGACGCTCGGAGAACCCTGCCCATTCTATCGTCCCGCTGCTGCGACGCGGTAGCGAATTATCCCGGACACGCCCGGAAGCCGGCGGGCTGTCTTGGCCCTGTCATCGGCCGCAGGCCAAATGACGGCACCCCATCCTTGTAGTCGCCCGCATGCGCATCGTCCTCGTCACGGATGCCTGGCATCCCCAAGTCAACGGTGTGGTCCATACCTGGACCTATATGGTCAAGACACTGACGGCCTGGGGGCACGAAGTCGTGATCGTCAGCCCGCAAGGCAGCCGCACGATCGCGGCGCCGTCCGAACCGGACGTGCGCCTGTGCATCGAACCGATGCGCCACCTGCTGCGCGTGCTGGACGGCCGCCTGCCCGATTCGCTGCATATCGCTACCGAAGGCCCGCTCGGCCTGGCCGCGCGCAGGCTGGCAAAACAACGCGGCTGGCGCTTCACCACCGGCTTTCACACCATGTTTCCCGATTACCTGAAAGCGCGCATGGGCGTGCCGGTCGGGATTACGTGGCGCTTCATGAAGTGGTTCCATCAGCCCTCCCAGCGGGTGCTGGTGCCAACGCCCACCGTGCGCGACCTGCTGGCAGAGCGCGGCCTGGGCAAATTGCAGGTGTGGGCGCGTGGTGTCGACACGGTCCACTTTGCGCCGGGCGAACGCGACGCGCTGCCGTACAAGCGCCCCATTTTCCTGAGCGTCGGCCGGGCCGCCCGGGAAAAGAACCTGGACGCCTTCCTGTCGCTCGACCTGCCCGGCACCAAGGTCGTGGTGGGCGGCGGTCCGGACGAGGCGCGGCTGCGCCGGACCTGGCCCGATGCAGTGTTTCTGGGCAGCCAGCCGCATTCGGCGCTGGCGCCCTACTACCGGTCGGCTGACGTGTTCGTGTTCCCCAGCCGCACCGATACCTTCGGGCTGGTCATGCTGGAGTCGATTGCCTGCGGCACGCCCGTGGCCGCCTTTCCGGACGCTGCGCCGCGCGCCGTGCTGCGCCCTCGCCTGACCGGCGTGCTGTCCGACGACCTGCGCGTGGCCTGCCTTGACGCCCTCAAGCTGGACCGCGCCGCGGTCCGCCAGCAGGCGCTGGGTCACAGTTGGGCACAGATTGCCCGCGAGCTGCTGCATGCCCAGGTGGCCGCGGATCCATCTCGCCCGCTGCCCCCACCCTGGGACCGGACATCCGACACGCAAGGGGCTGCAATTGCGCCGCGGACCGGCTACAATCTCGCCTCCTGAGGAGCGCTGCGACGGGTCCATCCGCCAGGCTCAGGAATCGATCAGACCCCGGCGTCCTTGCCGTTGCGGTCTGCCGCAACGGCGCTCACCCATATCCTGCAACACGCGGGCGGTATGGTGAGCACGTTCCAGGTCATGTCGACGCCGGTTTGTCCGCGCGCCGCCTGCCCCGTTGCCGTCACCCCTCCTTTCCGCTGCGCAGGTTCATTGGAGCTTCCATGAACGCTGTCCAGAACATCAAGACCAACGATTACATCATTGCCGACATCGGCCTTGCCGGCTGGGGCCGCCGCGAAATCCGCATCGCCGAAACCGAAATGCCTGGCCTGATGGCCATCCGTGACGAGTTCGCCGCAGAGCAGCCGCTCAAGGGCGCCCGCATCGCCGGCAGCCTGCACATGACCATCCAGACCGCCGTGCTGATCGAGACGCTCAAGGCGCTCGGCGCCGACGTGCGCTGGGCCTCGTGCAACATCTACTCGACGCAGGACCATGCCGCCGCCGCCATCGCCGACAGCGGCACGCCGGTGTTCGCGGTCAAGGGCGAATCGCTGGCCCAGTATTGGGAATACACCCACAAGATCTTCGAATGGCCAGGTGAAGGCCAGGCCAACATGATCCTGGACGATGGCGGCGACGCCACGCTGCTGCTGCACCTGGGCACGCGCGCCGAAAGCGACGCGTCCATCCTCGACAAGCCGACCAGCGAAGAAGAAGAATTCCTGTACGCCTCGATCAAGGAACAGCTCAAGCGCGATCCGAAGTGGTATTCGACCCGCCTGGCGCAAGTGCGTGGCGTGACCGAAGAAACCACCACCGGCGTGCATCGCCTGTACCAGATGTCGCAGAAGGGCGAGCTTGCCTTTGCGGCCATCAACGTCAACGACTCCGTCACCAAGTCGAAGTTCGACAACCTGTACGGTTGCCGTGAATCGCTGGTCGACGGCATCAAGCGCGCCACCGACGTCATGATCGCCGGCAAGGTTGCCGTGATCTGCGGCTACGGCGACGTGGGCAAGGGCTGCGCCCAGGCCATGCGCGCCCTGAGCGCGCAAGTGTGGGTGACCGAGATCGACCCGATCTGCGCCCTGCAGGCCGCGATGGAAGGTTTCAAGGTCGTCACCATGGAATATGCCGCCGACAAGGCCGACATCTTCGTGACCGCGACCGGCAACTACCACGTGATCACGCATGAGCACGCCAAGGCCATGAAGGACCAGGCCATCGTCTGCAACATCGGCCACTTCGACAACGAAATCGATGTCGCGTCGCTCAAGCAGTACACCTGGGAAGAAATCAAGCCGCAGGTCGACCACATCATTTTCCCCGACGGCAAGCGCATCATCCTGCTCGCGCAGGGCCGCCTGGTGAACCTGGGCTGCGCCACGGGCCATCCGTCGTTCGTGATGTCGTCGTCGTTCGCCAACCAGACCATCGCCCAGATCGAACTCTGGCGCCACAACGACAAGTACACGTCGGGCCAGGTCTATGTGTTGCCCAAGCACCTGGACGAAAAGGTGGCGCGTCTGCACCTGAAGAAGCTCGGCGCGATGCTCAGCGAACTGCGTGATGACCAGGCGTCGTACATCAACGTCCCGGTCGCCGGCCCGTACAAGCCGGAAACCTACCGCTACTGATCGTTCGCCCGATCGGCCGTCACGGCTCACCACCCGCCCCGGCGTGCACGCGCCGGGGTCACCCACACCCTAGGAGGTCCTTGCCATGACCCTGCTGCTTGTCTGGTTGTTGAATGCGGTTGCCCTGCTTGTCGTCGCCTATCTGCTTCCCGGCATCACCGTCGCCAGCTTCGGCTCGGCGCTGATCGCCGCGCTGGTGCTCGGCCTGCTGAACATGCTCGTCAAGCCGCTGCTGGTGCTGCTTACGCTGCCCATCACCATCGTGACGCTCGGCCTGTTCCTGATCGTGCTCAACGCCCTGCTGTTCTGGTTTGCCGGGTCCATCCTGAAGGGCTTCCAGGTCAACGGTTTCTGGTGGGCCGTGATCGGCGCATTGCTGTACAGCCTGATTTCCGGCTTGTTGTCGTCCATCGTTCCCGGCTGACCCTTGCCTCCTGGCTCTTACTTCATTTCTCAGGCGCCCTTCGTGATCTCCGATGTCTCTTCTCCGAACTCTGCCAGCCAGGCAGAGGCTCCCGCTGCCATCAGCCTGGAGTTTTTTCCGCCGCGCGACAACGCTGCCCAGGAACGGCTCGTCCGGACCGCCAAGCAGCTGTATGCCGTCGGCCCCAGCTATGTCAGCGTGACGTTCGGCGCAGGCGGCTCCACCCGTGAAGGCACGCTCAACACGGTGCGCACCCTGCAGGGCCTCGGCTACGAAGTGGCGCCCCACCTGTCCTGCGTCGGTTCGACGCTGGACAGCTTGAGCGAGACCCTTGCCAGCTACCGCAAGGCCGGCATCCGCCGCCTGGTGGCGCTGCGCGGCGACATGCCCTCGGGCATGGGCGACATGGGCGAATTGCGGTACGCCAGCGACCTGGTGCGTTTCATCCGCGAAGAAAGCGGCGACTGGTTCCACATCGAAGTCGCGGCCTACCCGGAAATGCATCCCCAGGCCGCCGGCCCCGATGCCGACCTGACGCACTTCGTGAACAAGATGAAGGCTGGCGCGAACGGCGCCATCACCCAGTATTTCTTCAACGCCGACGCGTACTTCGATTTCCTGGATCGCGCGACGGCCAAGGGCGTGCTTGCGCCCATCGTGCCCGGCATCATGCCGATCACCAACCACAGCCAGCTGGCCCGTTTCTCGGACATGTGCGGCGCGGAAATCCCCCGCTGGATCCGCCTGCGCCTGGCCTCGTACGGCGACGACAAGGCGTCCATCCGCGCTTTCGGCCAGGATGTCATGGTCGAGCTGTGCCAGACCCTGCTGGACAGCGGCGCCCCCGGCCTGCACTTCTACACGATGAACTCGGCGGAAGCGACGCTGGGCATCTGGAAGCAGCTGGAACTGTAGGGGCGGGGCATGGCTGGCAAGCCGATACCTTGCCAAAGCCAAATAAAGCTTCTTGAATCGTCAGCTTCAAGAAGCTTTATGTTGTATATGGCCGGATGGACGGGTGTCCCATACAGGCTGGGCCGTCCGTCTCCACAAGGCGCCACCCATTCTGAAGCAATATAAACTTGCTCGTTCCTGGCCAAGACGATAAAGTTTATGTATGTCCAAAGCCTCCCCCAGCTTGACGGCGCTGCCACCTCAGGTGACCAGTTCCCTGGCGCGCCTTGGCGAACACCTGGCGCTGGCCCGCGTGCGCCGCAAAGAATCGCAGCGGCAGTGGGCCGAACGCATCGGCATTTCGGTGCCGACGCTCGTCCGTATGGAGCGCGGTGATCCCGGCGTCAGCATGGGCATCTACGCCACGGCACTCTGGATGATGGGCCGATCAAACCAGCTGGCCGAACTGGCTGACCCCGTTCATGACGTTGGCGCGCTCGAACTCGACATTCGAGGCGCGACCCGACGACGGGCCGTTCGGACGGCGGCATCAGTTCAGGCAAAGCTTGGACGCGACAGAGCGAAAACGTCATGAACGCACCTATCCAGGCTGCCGATACGCGTTTCCTCTGGTACCTGGGGCTTCCCTCTGCGCCGCTTCCGATCGGCGAACTTCGGCTGCTGGTCCAGTCCCGGGGTGTGAGCCTGCGCTATGCCGCCCCCTGGTTGAAGCAAGGCTTCCCGCTAAGCGAAGACCTTCCGCTGATCGATATCGAACACTTGCCCAGCGTAAGGGAAACCGCGGCTGGCGCGGTTGATGACGCTCGCCCCGATCGCTGGGGAGAGCGCGTCATACGCCTGCTTGATCGCCCGCCCCGTCTTGCCTTGCTCGATTACCTTTTCCTTGCCGGCGACGATCGTTTCGGGGCGCTGGGCGTGTCGTCATCGGCAACGGCATACCTGCCGCATCCACGCGGCGCGTTGCCGACCTTGGCCGACATCGATCAACTGCATTCGCTGACCCAGCAAATCCTGAAGGGCGAAGCCGTTGACGAACGGTATCGCCGGTTGATCGCGCCGGGCGCCACAATGGGCGGCGCGCGGCCCAAGGCGCTGATCGATATTGACGGTGAACAGTGGGTGCTCAAGTTTGCGGAAGAAGCTTTTTCGTTCGAGCCCTGGGTTGAACACGCCACGATGACCCTGGCGGCGCACGCCGGTATCGTTGTCGCCGATACGCGTGCGGTCCAGCTTGCACGCGGCACGGCTGTCGCGGTGCGCCGTTTCGACCGCGAGGGCGCGATGCGCTTGCATGCCCTGTCTGCCAACGTCGCCCTGCGCGCGGCCGGTGCACAACTGGCCTACCCCGATCTGGCCCAACTGCTTCGGCGGCGCGGCGACCCGACAGGCGGCAGACACCGCGCGCAGATGCGCGAACTGTTCCGTCGGCTGGTGTTCAACATCCTGGTCGACAACACCGACGACCACGAAAAGAATCACGCGCTGCTGATGACGGATGCGCAGCACTACGTCCTGTCGCCTGCATTCGATGTGTTGCCTACCGGTCAGGCCCTGGGGTATCAGTCTATGGACGTGGGCGAAGACGGCGCGTCATCAACCTTGGACAACGCCATGTCGCTGTGCAAAGCCTACGGATTGACGACGGCGCAGGCACAGGCCGACATGGCCGTGGTCGCACGGGTGGTGGAGGGATGGCAGCCCCATTTCGCGGCAGCCGGAATCCCCTCTGCCGTGATCGCACGCTACGCGGACCAGATTGACCGGCCATTTTTGCTCGATCAGCGTCGCCGGGCGCTGCAGCACCCATGACCCGACGACAAACCACCGTCTTCCAGCTGGCAGAACGCGCAGGTTCAACTGCCCGCCCGCCAGCCCCTGGCGTTAATCCAGCCGGATATGCGCCCGCTGCACGATCGCCTGATTGCGTTTGAGCTGCGCGTCGACCGACGCGGCGAATGACGCCGCGTCGCCGTTGATGACCCGGGCGCCCATGGCATGCAGCCGGGCGCTGCTGTCCGGGCGCTGCACAGCCTTGCGGGCCGCCGACTGCAGGCGCGCGGCAATGGCGGGCGGCGTGCCGACCGGGACGACCAGGCCGAACCAGCTGGTCGCCAGGTCATTCAGATCCGGGTATCCCAGTTCCTTGAAAGTCGGCACGCCGGGAAGTTCGGACAGTCGTCGATCGTTGGCCACGACCACCGGAATCAGCTTGCCCGAACGGATGTGGGCAAGGGCGGTCGGCAACTGGTCGGGCATGATCTGCACGACTCCGGACAGCGCATCGCCCACCGCCGATGCCTGGCCCTGGTAGGGCACGGTCAGCATCTTCACGCGCAGGGTGTGGGCCAGCGCCTCGATCAGCAGGTGGCTCATGGTGCCTGCCCCGGCGACCGCGGCGCTGTACGTGTCGGGGGCGCGCTTCAGCGCCGCGACGAAGCCGGCGAAATCCGTCACCTGCATGGACGGATGCACCGAAATCACGCCCGGAACGCTGACCAGCTGGACCAGCGGCGTCAGCTGTCGGTTGATGGCCGCCGCGCGGGGGTTGAACAGGGGGTTGACGGTCAGGGTGCTGACAGTGGCAATGCCGACGGTGTAGCCGTCGGGCGCCGCGTTGGCCACCGCCTCGCTGCCCACCATGCCGCCTGCGCCGCCCCGGTTGTCCACCACGACCGGCTGGCCCAGCTCAAGCCGCAGCGCGTCGGCCACCACCCGCGCGATACGGTCGGTCGGGCCACCCGCGGCGTAAGGCACCACCAGCTTGACGGGCCGCACGGGAAAGTCGGCGTCGGCGAAGGCGTGCGTGGACAACGCCCCGCACGCAACCAGAACGACACGGCGCAAGAAGGCCGTCACAGCAACAGACACGGGATCCTCCTGAGTCAGGGATTGAACGTACGCCGGCGTACGCCCTACCGAAGAGGCGCTACTGTAGGAACTTACAGTGCGACGCACCAATGGATTTTCGCGCTCAGCTATCGGTTGCACCGATAGCTCGACAGGCAACGTTTGCTAGCAGATATCTCCTTTGTCGATGCGTGGACATGCGCGTACCGTGAAGTCAGTGTTCACTCATCCGCCAGCCCACTCCAGGAATCGAATGTCCGACTTAACGACGTCGGCCCATGCAAAGGTCCTCTTTGCCCGGCTGATGACACATGGTCGACTGCGTCAATTGCGACTCCTCGTGGCCATGGACGACCATGGCAGCATTGCCCGGGCCGCCGCCAGCATCCACCTCAGCCAGTCCGCCGCCACGCAGGCGGTTGGCGACCTCGAACGCCTGCTGGATGTGAAGCTGTTCGATCGCCACGCGCGCGGCATTCGTGCCACGACCGCGGGGCAAGCGCTGATTGCCGCAGCGCGCGGCGCGATGGCCGGACTGTTGGGCGCGGTCGAATCGCTCTCCGCGCTCCAGCGCGGGGCCACGGGCACCCTCAGGCTGGGCGCGATCCCGGCCGCGTCCTACACCGTGTTGCCTGCGCTGCTCGAGCTGTTCTGTGCGGACTACCCCGGGGTCCACCTCGAAGTGAAAGAAAACGCCGGCAACGCCCTGCTTCCGCTGCTGCTGGCCGGCCATCTGGACGCGGTGTTCTGCCGCGCGCCGCCCAGCCTGCCGGCGGACTTTGCGTTCACCCCCCTGCTGGCGGACGACGTCGTGGTGATCGGCGCGGCCAGCCACCCCATGGCGGGAAAGGCCGACGTGTCGCTGGAAAGCCTGGCGGACAGCCGATGGATCATGCCGACCGTCAACATCGAAGTGCGCGCCATTTTCGATGCGGTGGTGCTGCGCAACTTTCCCGATGCGCGGTTCCTGATGGTGTCGACCGTGTCGGTTCCGGTGCTTGAAGGCTTGCTGCAGCAGGGCGACGCCGCCACGATCTGTCCGCGAAGCGTGGCCAAGGGCATGCTGGCCAATCCACGGATCTGTCTGCTGGACGTGACCTTGCCGGCGCGACTGCCGCCGCTGTCACCGCTGGGCGTGGCCTATCGCGAAACCAATACCGCCGAGCCGCTGCAGAACCTGCTGGCGCTCGCCGCCCAGTCCACCCATGCCACGACCGGCGCGACCGCCCCTACGACGATCATCCCGCGGGCGGCACCGGCGGCGCCGTAGGCACCCACCCTGCATCGGTTGCAACCGCGTCGAGCCTGACGTCGTGCGGTTCGGGCGCATGCGTGCCCGGGGCGAGCCGGCCGCAGGCATAGGCGACGCCGATGGTCGTGACGGTCAGTCCCCGGGCGCGCCAGTCCGCCAGCGTGCGGTCGTAATAGCCACCGCCGTACCCGATCCGGTCTGCCTCGTCGGTAAAGCCCAGCAGCGGCACCAGGACCAGGTCAGGCGCGGGAACGGCGTCGCCATCGGGTTCCGGAATGCCGTAGGCGCCGGATGCCATGGGTCCCCCCGCCGACCAGCGGCGGAACAGGAGCGGCGCGGCCTGGCGCGCGACCACCGGCAGCGCCAGCGTGACGCCGTCCAGAGACGCCAAATGCGTATACAGACCGCGCAGATCGGGTTCGCTGCCGATCGGCCAGAACGCAGCCACGGCATGACGAGTCAAACCCCTGGCGCGCCGGTTGGCAAGCCACGCGTCCGTCCAGATGGCCAGGGACTGCGCCAGCCGGGCGTCGGCAGCAGCACGGGCGGCCGGGCCCATGGCAGTCCGCGCAGCGCGCAATCCGGCACGCAAGCCGGGTGCTGTCGCGGCCGCCGTGTCGGATGCCGCGCTGCCCGCCTTCTGTTGCGCCGGCGCGCCGTTCCTGTCCTCTTCCGCAGGGTCACCGTCTTGCGGTTTTCCCGATGCTATCCTACCCGCCATGGCTCACTTCGCTCGTTTCATCACATCCCGGATTATCGCGCTTGCCGCGGTCACCTTCACGGCCGCCGGCCTGAGTGGCTGCGCGCAGGCGCAGACGTCCGCGCCGCGCACCGACGCCGCCCTCATGGCCGCCTACTCGGCCAGCCAGAGCGGCAACTGGGAGACGGTGCGGGCGCTGATTCCGCAGGTGCAGGGCAACGTGCTGGCGGCGTATCCCGAATACTGGTGGCTGCGCCAGCAGACGCTGGATCCCCGCAAGCCGACGCCGGTCACCGAGATCGATGCCTTTCTGACCGTGCACCGTGGCACCTACCTGGCCGAACGGCTGCGGGGCGACCTGGTGCTGGCCGCCGCGCGCACGGGCGACTATGACGCCATCCGCAGTTATGCCGACACCACCGTCACGACCCCGCAGGTCGATTGCGGCATTCTGCTCGCACAGCATGCCCGCGGCGAAAAAGTGTCGCTCAAGCGGGTCAATGAGCTGTTCTCGCCGGGCGATGTCTGCTGGTCCTTGTACGACCGCCTGCAGGCCGACGGCGTGATGCAGACCGAAGACTTCATCGTCCAGCTGCGCGGCCAGCTTGAAAACAATTCGCTGCCCAACGCGCGCCGGGTGGCACGCTACGTCTACAACCCGGTCCAGCTCAAGGCCTTCAACACGCTGGTCGATGCGCCCATGCCCTGGCTGGTCAAACAGGCGGATCCGCCGCGCGACCGCGCCAGCCGCGAACTGATCGTCGACGCGTTGAGCCGGCTTGCCCGGACCGACCCGCAGGTCGGCTATGCCTATTTCGAACGCAACTGGATGCGGCAATTGCCGCCGGCCGACGTGGCCTGGCTGCGCAATCAGTTCGCGCTGTCCGCCGCCATCAAGCTCGATCCGGTGGCGATCGACTGGTATCGCGCCGGCGAAGGCGCCGAGCTGACGGAATACAACCATGCATGGCGGGTGCGAACCGCCTTGCGCCAGCAGCCGGTCGACTGGCGGCTGGTGCTGCGCTATCTGGACGAAATGCCATCAGGCATGAAAGAAGACCCGGCCAGCTGGGTCTACTGGCGCGGCCGCGCGCTGATCGCCACGGGCGCCGTGCCCGAAGGCCAGGCGGCGTTCCGCAGCATCGCCGAACAGTTCAATTTTTACGGTCAGCTGGCCGCCGAAGAACTGGGCGTGCCGACCACCATCCCGACGACGGCCCCCCCGATCACGCCGCAGGAACTGGCCGCCGCGCAATATAACCCGGCGCTGCAGCGCGCCCTGGCCCTGTTCAAGCTGAACTGGCGCACCGAGGCCACCCGCGAGTGGAACTACGCGCTGCGCACGATGGACGACCGCGAGCTGATCGCCGCCGCCAAGCTGGCCCATCTGGAAAACATCTACGATCGCGCAGTCAACACGGCGGACCGCACGGTGCGCCAGCATGACTTCAACCTGCGTTTCGTGACGCCCTTCCGGGATCAGCTGGTCCGGACCACGCGCGGCGTCGGTGTCGACGAAAGCTGGGTGTACGGGCTGATCCGCCAGGAATCGCGCTTCATCATGAACGCGCGGTCCAGCGTGGGCGCATCGGGCTTCATGCAATTGATGCCCGCCACCGCCAAATGGGTCGCCGGCAAGATTGGCATGGCGGACTTCTCGCCATCGCGCGTCAACGACCTGGACGTCAACCTGATGCTGGGCACGAGCTACCTGCGCATCGTGCTCGACGACCTGGGCGGCTCGCCGCTGCTTGCGTCGGCTGGCTACAACGCCGGCCCGCGCCGCCCGGTGGCCTGGCGCTCGACGCTGCCCGGTCCGGTCGAAGGCGCCATCTTCGCCGAGACCATCCCGTTCACCGAGACGCGGGATTACGTCAAGAAAGTCCTGTCCAACGCCACCTATTACGCCGCCCTCTTCACGGGGCAGCCGCAGTCCCTGAAAGCACGCCTGGGTACGGTGGCGCCCCAACAAGCGGTCGACGCGACCCTGATTCCCTAGATTAGAAGAAGACATCACTCCATGAAACACCAACGTGTCCTCGTGATCGGCGGCTCGGGCTTTATCGGCAGCCATCTGGTTGCCCAACTGGCCGCGCAAGGCAAACGCATCGTCATCCCGACACGCCGCTACATCCGTGCGCGCCATCTGATCCTGTTGCCGACGGTCAGCGCGATCGAAGCCGACATCCACGACGATCGCGACCTGGATACCCTGATCGCCGGACAGGACGCCGTCATCAATCTGGTGGGCGTGCTGCACGGCGACCGCGGCACGCCGTATGGCACTGCCTTTCGCAAGATGCACGTCGACCTGCCCGACCGGATCGCCCGGGCATGCGTCCGCCACGGCGTGACCCGCCTGCTGCACATGAGCGCGCTGGGCGCCGATCCGGCTGGCAAGAGCATGTACCAGCGCTCGCGCGGCGACGGCGAAGCCGCCGTGCATCGTACGTTCGATGCCGTGGAAGGCAACGCCCTGACGGTGTTCCGGCCATCGGTCGTGTTCGGTCCCCACGACCGCTTCATGAACCTGTTCGCGCGGTTGGCCCGCTTCTTCCCGGTCCTGCCGATCGCCGGCGCCGATGCCAAGCTGCAGCCCATCTACGTGGGCGACGTGGCGCAGGCCATGACGAATGCACTGGATGATCCCCGCACCTACGGCAAGACCTATTCGCTGGCCGGCCCGCAGGTCTTTACGCTGGGCGAACTGGTCCGGCTGGCTGCGCTGTGGAGTGGACACAAACGTCCGGTCGTGAAGATCCCGATGGGTCTGGGCAAGCTGCAGGCCGGCTTCATGGAAATGTTGCCCGGCGAGCCCATCATGTCGCGCGACAATCTGGACTCGCTCGCGACCGACAACGTGATGAACGACGCACTGGCGCCTGAACTGGACCTGCATCCGACCTCGCTCGACGCGGTGGCGCCCGACTACCTTTCCGGCCAGCATCCGCGCACGCGTTTCGACGACGTTCGCGCGCGCCACGGCCGCAATACGTAACGCGGCATGGCGGCAGCCGACCCCGCCCTCGACGGGCTGGACGTGTATGTGGTGGGCGGCGCCGTGCGCGACGCCTTGCTGGGCCTGCCGGCGGGCGACCAGGACTGGGTCGTGGTCGGCGCCACGCCCGAACAGATGTCCGACCGGGGCTTTTTGCCGGTTGGCGGTGACTTTCCTGTCTTCCTGCATCCCACCACGCGTGAGGAGTACGCGCTTGCCCGCACCGAACGCAAGTCCGGCCGCGGCTACAAGGGCTTTACCTTTCATACCGGTCCGGAAGTCACGCTGGAAGACGACCTGGGGCGCCGCGACCTGACGGTCAACGCGATTGCCCGCCATGCCGACGGCCGGCTGGTCGATCCCTACGGCGGCCAGCGCGATCTGGCCGACCGGATCTTCCGTCACGTGGGCCCGGCGTTTTCGGAAGACCCTGTGCGTGTGCTGCGCCTGGCGCGCTTTGCGGCGCGCTTCACGGACTTTTCCATTGCGCCGGAAACGCTGGCCCTGTGCCGCCACATGGTCGACGACGGCGAGGTCGATGCGCTGGTGCCCGAACGCGTGTGGAAGGAAGTGTCCCGGGGACTGATGCTCGATCGTCCGTCCCGCATGCTGGATGTGCTTGCCGACACCCATGCCTTGCCCCGCGTTGCGCCCGGCCTGGTCTGGACGCCGCGCGTGGCCGCCCTGATCGACCGGGCCGCGCAGCACGAGCTGCCCCTGGCCGGACGTTATGCCCTGCTGTGCGTCGAGTCCGCCGATACTGCGTCGCTGGCCAAGCGGCTGCGCACGCCGACGGAATGCGCCGATCAGGCGCGTTTGTTGCAGAGTTTGCTGCAGGCATTGGACGGCATCGGCGCATCGCCCTCGGCGGAACAGGTCATCAGCCTGTTCGAGATGACCGATGCCTTGCGCAAGCCGGACCGGCTGGCGCAGCTGCTGGACAGCGCGGCAATGATCCTGCCGGTGGATCGCGAGCCATGGCGCGCCCGGTGGATGGGCTGGCTGGACGTGGCTCGCGCCGTCGATGCCGGCGCGATCGCCGCGCAGCATGCCAAGACGCCGGCGTCGATCAAGGACGCGGTCAGGACCGCCCGGCGGGATGCGCTGGCCCGGCATCTGGCGCAGCAGACGCAGCAGTCAATCGAACCCCCGCTGGACGGGCACGAGGATGAAGCATGAACAAGACGTACGAAACGCATTATTCCGACGAAAGCTTTCGTGAAAAGCTGACGCGATATGCCAAGAAGGCGGGTCGCGAAGTGGTCGAAAAGGCCTTGTGGCTGCACTACGCAGCGCAAGACCCGGCCACACCCAAGTGGGCCAAGGCGGCCATGTACAGCGCGCTGGGCTACTTCGTTCTGCCGCTGGATGCGATACCTGACTTTGCGCCGCTGGTCGGCTACACCGACGACCTGAGCGTGATGGCGGCGGCCCTGGTGGTCACGTCCATGTACATCACGGGCGCAGTCAAGGAACAGGCGCGCAACAAGGTCGACAGCTGGTTCGGCGCCGACCCCGCGGCCACGATCGACGCGGCCACCGCCGACGGCGCGAAGGTTGACGGGTTCAAAGCCTGAACGCTTCCTGCAGCGCGCCAATGCTGCGTTTGTCTTTGTCCGCCTGCCGGCAGACAAACGCGACCTGCCGCGTCGGTCCCTTTGTTCCCAGGTCCACTTCGCGAAACGCATAGGCCCGGCGCAGCGGCTCGTAAGGCTGCGGAATCACCGACACTCCCAGACCTGCCGACACCATGGCCACGATGGCATGGCTGGACAGCAGGTCGATGCGCGCACGCATGCGCGGCTGCAGCCGCTCCACGAACTGCGCGGCGATCATGCCGCCCGTCGACGTCTTGTCAAAGCGGATCCAGTCGTGCTGCTGCAGCAATTCCTGCACGGTCTTGCCCGTGGCGTCGGGTGGCGCCACCAGCACCATCTTTTCTTCGCGCAAAACCTGCCAGAACAGCCGGCTTGACCCGCCCGTCAGGGGTCGCACCACGACGGCGGCATCCAGGGTGCCGGCATTCAGCTCACCCAGCAGATGGTCGGATCGGCCGCGCGCCAGTTCCACGTCCAGCTTGGGATACTGGTCGCGCAGCCACTTCAGCGCGCCGGGCAGCAAGGTGGCCTGCACCGTATCGATGGTGCCCAGCCGCGTCCGGCCCGAGACGTCGGTTTCGTCCCGCGTCCGCAGGGATTCGAGTGCGTCCAGCGTGCCCTGCACCGTCTCGGCCAGTTCCAGCGCAAACGGCGTGGGATGCGCCCGGCGGGACGACCGGTCGAACAGCAACTGGCCGAAGTGCTGTTCGAGGTATTTGATGTGCTGGCTGACCGCGCCAGGGGTCACATGCACGTCCTCCGCAGCCGCGGCAAAGGTGCCGCGACGGATCACCGCGCACAGGGTGTGGAGGAACTCGACTTTCATTAGGGATCCTAAAGGGCCAGACGATAAAAAATAGCTGGCCTAAGTTTATCCGCTCATGAAAAATCGCCGGATCACAACAACACTTCTGGAGACTTGAATGGCTCGTACGCCCCGTCCACTGGCCCACCGCGGCCGCGCCGTCTGCCTTATTGCCGTGGCCGCCCTGGGCTCCGCCTTCAGTACCGCTGCCCTGGCGCAAGGCGCCTGGCCGAACAAGCCGATCGCCCTCATCGTGCCTAACCCGCCGGGCGGATCCAATGACGTCTTTGCGCGTGCCATGGGCAAGCACCTGGGCGACGCCCTGGGCCAGCCCGTGGTGGTCGACAACCGCGCAGGCGCCACCGGCACCATCGGCGCTGCGTCGGTCGCGCGCGCCCCGGCCGACGGCTACACCCTGCTGTTCGTGTCGTCGACCTTCACGACCAACGCCGCTGTGCAGCCCAACACCCAGTTCGATCCCGACAAGGCTTTTACTCCGATTGCCATGGTCGCCAAGGGTCCGCTGATCCTGACCGTCACCAACAGCCTGCCCGTCAAGACCGCACAGGACCTGATCGCGCTGGCCAAGGCGCAGCCGGGCAAGCTCAATTACGTCAGCTCGGGCATCGGCAGCATCAACCACTTTGCAACCCACCAGTACGCGCAGGCGGCCGGCATCCAGATGACCCATGTGCCGTACAAGGGCATGGGCCCGGCCATCAACGACCTGATCGGCAACCAGGTACAGGTCCTGATCGCGAGCGGTCCGTCGATCATGCCTCAGGTGCGCGCCGGCAAGGTCCGCGCACTCGGTATCACCAGCGCCGAGCCGTCGGCGGTGGCCCCCGGCATTCCGCCGCTCGCCAAGAACGGCGCGCCTGGCTACAACATGGAATTGTGGTGGGGCGTGCTTGCACCGGCCGGCACACCTGCCGCAGTCGTGACCAAGCTCAATGCCGAAATCAACAAGGCGCTGGCCAAACCCGAGATGAAGGAACTGCTGCTGCGTGAAGGCGCCGAGGCGGCGCCCCAGTCGGCTCCGGCCTTTGCCGCCCAGTTCCACCAGGAAATCCGCCAGTGGGCAAAGGTCGCCAAGGACGCCGACATTCGCGCGGAATAAGGGCTGTCGTCTGCAGCCTCAGGCTTCGGCCCGGTGCATGCGTGCAGTCAGCGCAGCGCCGGGCCGAACACCGCATCCCAGTACGGCGGCGATCCGATCTTCTCGCGCAGATGTTCGATGAACAGCGTGGTCTTGGTCGCCTGCGACCGGCCCGACAGCCGCACGGCATAGATGGCGGACTGCCGGGTCGAATAGCCCGGCAGGTCCTTGAACAGGGGCACCAGCGCGCCTGACGCGATCTCGGTGCTGACCAGCCAGCTTGTCAGGTGCACGATGCCCACACCGGCTACGGCCGCCTGCAGCAGGCTGGGGGTGTCATTGGAACGGAAGCTGCCCTGCACGGGCAGCGGCCGATAGCCATTGATCCCCGCAAACGTCCACCATCCCGACGGCACGGGCCCGAAGTGTTTGTTCAGGCAATCGTGCTGCAGCAGGTCGTCCGGGGTCTTGGGCGTGCCCCGCCGCGCCAGGTAGGCCGGGCTGGCGCACACGATGCGGTGCTGCGGCGCCAGGTGGGCGGCAATCAGATCGCTGTCGGGCAGGATGCCGACACGGATCGCCACGTCGATCCGGTCAGTGGCCAGGTCGAACATCTCGTCGCTCGTCGCCAGCTCCACATTCAACAAGGGATACCGGGCCAGGAAACTTCCCAGCGCCGGGGCGATATGCAGGCGTGCGAACGCCGTGGGCGCCGTGACCCGCAAGGTGCCGCGCGGCTCGGCGTGCAAAGCCGACACCGCGTCGCGCGCGTCGTCGACCTCGGCCAGGATGTCGCGCGCCCGGGGCAGCAGTTCCTGCCCGGCCTCGGTCAGGGTCAGCACCCGCGTGCTGCGGTTGAACAGCTTGGCGCGCAACTCGGCTTCCAGCCCTTCAATGCGGCGGGTGATGGACGACACGGCCACGTTCTGCTGGCGGGCCGCGCCTGAAAAACTGCCCAGCGTTGCGACGCTGACGAAATCACGCAAGGCTTCGATCATGGTGGGGATATGGGAGGGGGTTGGGGTGACGACTGCGGCGTACTTTGCGCATTTCGCAAAGATCCTTTGCGTTGTAAGGGATTTACGCAAAACCCGCAAACATCCACTATGGACCCCTCGGTAACCCCTATACGTGAGTCCACCATGACCACCACCGTCGCCACTGCGACTCCCCGCCCCGCCGTCCCGGCCGGCATCCCGAACAGCCTGGTCTTGCTGTTCGCCTTCTGCTGCGGCGCCATCGTCGCCAACATCTACTACGCGCAGCCCCTGATCGAACTGATCGCGCCCGACGTCGGGCTGTCCAGCCATGCCGCCAGCTTCATCGTGTCCTTGACGCAGGTGGGCTATGCCATCGGACTGCTTTTCCTGGTTCCACTGGGTGACCTGACCGAGAACCGCCGCCTCATGATCGTCACGTTGCTGGTGTCGGCGGCAAGCCTGGTGGGTGCAGCCATGTCCGGCCAGCCCAGCACCTTCCTGGTGTTTTCCATGCTGATCGGCTTCAGTTCGGTGTCGGTCCAGATGATGGTTCCGCTGGCCGCGCACATGGCGACTGACGAGACACGGGGCCGGGTGGTGGGCAGCGTCATGAGCGGGCTGCTGTTCGGCATCCTGCTGTCGCGGCCGCTGTCGGGCCTGGTCGCCGATCACTTCGGCTGGCGCACCGTGTTCGCCGCCGCGGCCGTGCTCATGCTCGCCATCGTCGTCCTGCTCGGACTGACCATGCCGCAACGCCGGCCGGCTCACACCGCCAGTTATGGCCAACTGATCCGCTCCCTGCTGGTGCTGCTGCGTACCCAGCCCGTGCTGCGTCAGCGGGCTTTCTACCAGGCCTGCATGTTCGCCGCCGTTGCCCTGTTCTGGACGGCGGTGCCGGTGGAACTGTCGCGGCAGCATGGTTTTTCGCAAAGCCAGATCGCGCTGTTCGCCTTGGTCGGCGCCGCCGGTGCCTTCGCGGCGCCCTTCACCGGCCGGCTGGCTGACGCGGGCCATGGCCGCATTGGCACCCTGATCGCCCTGGCCGGCGCCGCGCTCAGCTTTCTGCCCACCCTGATCCATCCGGCGTTCGGTGTGTTCGGGCTGGCGGTCACCGCCGTGGTGCTGGACCTGTGCATGCAGATGTCGATGGTGATCGGTCAACGCGAAGTCTATGCGCTGGACGCCAAGGCGCGCAGCCGTCTGAACAGCATCTACATGACCGCCATCTTCATTGGCGGTGCAGTCGGCGCCGCGGTGGCCAGCGCGTTATACGACCACGGCGGCTGGGCCTGGGTCGGTATTGCCGGCGCCCTGTTCGCGGTGGTGGCGCTCGTCAAGTTCCTGATCGATCCGAAGGTGGCTGCTTCGGCCAGGTAAGCACGGACGGCGGATTGACCGGCAGATGTCAGGCCGGTTCCGTTTCTTCAGCACACTGACGAGCTGGGGCTCACGCCACGTGCAGCCCCAGTTCCGCCAGCAACTCGGCAGCCTGGTGATACGAAATGGTGGCGCCCTTCAGCACCGACGTATCCGGCAGCTTCAGGCCGCCCAGGTCCACCTGCCGCAGGTCCGCCCCCGCGAACCGGGTCTTGGTCAGGTTGGCATTGCGCAAGCTGCCACCGTCGAACACCACATCGGTAAAGTCGCATCCGGTCAGATCCGCGTCCGACAAGTCCAGCTGCACCAGCCGCTGCTTGCGGAACGACAGTCCGCGCAAGTCGGTGCTGATTAGCAGCGACTCTTCAAACACCAAGCCCAAGCCCGCCACTTCGGCCAGCCGCGCACCTGTCAGCTTCACGTTGTTGAAGCGGGCCGACGCCAGACGCGCACGCCGCCACTGCGTGTTGTTCAGATCACAGCGTTCGAACTGCGCATCGGTCAGGTCGGCCAGTTCAAAGTCCGCCTGCCGGCCCTTGCACTGACGCCACCGCGTGTCGGCCAGCTGGGCGCGGCTCAGCGCCGCTTCAACAAAAGAACATTCGATGAAGCTTGCGCCGCGCAGATCCAGGCGGGTCAGGTCGGCGTCATCGAAGTCGCACTGCACGAAGGTCAGTGCGCCATCGGTTGACGATAGCAACGACTGGACATCGGCGCGCGACAGGGTGCGACCGGTGATGGGGAACGGGTGTTGGGGAATCATGGATGAACGCAGGCAGGGTCAGGGTCGGCGGGGCTGCATTATCGCAGTCCCACACACTGCCCGCGCCAAGGCGTCCTGGTCACGTGCTCCCTGGCCTGCTCCAGCACCGCTGCCCCGCCCGCCCGCGGCCGCGATTGGTGCATCCAGGTCAACACCGTGAGCCCGTCCACATGGCTTCCGGCATCGGCCGGCGACTCCTACGATGGACCTGTCCCATCCACCCCAACACAAGGAGTCTGTCATGACCCAACGCATCGACTACGTCAAACAATCCCCTGAACTCTTCAAGCGCTTCGCTGACTTCGGCAACCATCTCAAACAAGGCAGCATCGAGACGGCCATTGTCGACCTCGTCGACATCCGCGCCTCGCAAATGAATGGCTGCAGCTTTTGCCTCGACATGCACATCAAGCAGGCCACCCTGCACGGCGAACGCCCCTTGCGCCTGCACCACGTTGCCATCTGGCGCGAGTCCACCCTCTTCTCGCCACGTGAACGCGCCGCGCTGGCCTGGACCGAAGCCCTGACCCAACTGCCCCCGCACGGCGTGCCCGACGCCGTCTATGAACGCGTGCGCACCGAACTGTCGGAACAGGAAATCGTGGACCTGAGCTATGTCGTCATGACCATCAACGCGTGGAACCGCATCAACGTCGGCTTCCAGAGCCTGCCGGGTTCGCTCGACAAGGCGTATGGACTGGACAAGGCCGAGCTGTCTTGACGAGCCAGTTCAGCGTGGCGTGTGCACACGCAGACGCTCCAGGCCCAGTCCGCGAATCTTCTCGGTCATGAAGTCGATGAACACGCGGATGCGGGCGGGCAGATGCTGGCGGCTTTGGTAGCAGATCCAGTGGCCGCGGTCGTCGGGGGCGAAGGCGTCCAGGCAGGACACCAGTTCCCCCGACTGCAGCAGCTCGCTCACCTGGTACGCCGCCATCTGTGCAAAGCCCTGGCCGTCACGCACGGCGCGCAGCACCAGATCGGCGTCGTTGATAGTGAAGCGCGCGTGGGGCAGCACCCGCTGCAGGCGCCCGTCCACCTTGAATTCCCATTCGTAGATGCGGCCCGACGCAAAGCGGAAGTTCACGCACAGGTGCTGCTCCAGGTCGGCGGGCGTCAATGGCACGCCATGATCGCGCACGTAATCGGCTGACGCGCACACCACCATCTGCATCGGGATCAGTTGCTTGGCAATCACCTGGCTGTCTTCCATGCGTCCATTCCGGAACGACACGTCCACCCGGTCGGACGTAAAGTCGGTCGGGCCGTCATCGAGCAACAGATCCAGCGAAATGTCGGGATAGACGGCGCAGAATTCCTTGAGCAGCGGTGCGACCACCTTGCGCCCGAAGCCCACCGTGGCGCACACCCGCAGCGGTCCGCGCGGCGGCCCTTCGCGCAGGTCACGCATCTCTTCCAGCGCTTTTTCAATGCGCGCCATGCCCGGATGGCAATTGGCGTAGAACAGTTCGCCCTCGCGTGTCAGCGAGGTGCTGCGCGTGGTACGAAGAAACAGCCGCACGCCCAGTTGCGTTTCCAGCTTCTGCACGCTGCGGCTGACGGCCGACCGGCCAATCCCCAGGCGGTCGCCGGCCTTGGCAAAGCTGCCTTCAGCCGCGACGGTCAGAAAGGCCACGACGCCTGCATAGCTGGTGGCGAAACTGGCGGCGAGCAGGTCGGGCGCCGCGCCAGCGGCCGGATTGTTGCCACCGTCAACTTCACCGCTGGCAGGGTCTTGTGTCAGAGCGCGATCAACGCGGGTCGTCATGTCGGCAGGCTTCTCGTTGTCAGCGTGCTTGCATGCTACTCGACCCGGGCGATTGCCTGCTCAGTGTGCGTGTGTCTTCGAAAAGAGGTTGATCACCACAACTCCCCAGGTCGGTATCCTCTTCATGGTGATCACTAGGCGTAGAACGAGATGCCATACCCCACCACCGTGGCAATGCTTCGCCACAGGCGGGTGAACCCGTCCTCTAGCCCCGTCCTGTATCCTGCGAAGCTGTTCCGCCGACCTCCTTCCGGCACCGTTCCCCTCTTCGATCCAGACATCCATGCGCAGCAAACTCTTCGTCCCGTGCTCCCGTCCTGAACTGTTTCCGAAAGCGCTGGCCAGCGCGGCGGACTCCTTATCGTTCGATCTCGAAGATGCCGTCCAGGAAGGCCGCAAGCAGGAAGCCCGTGCAGCCATCGGCGCCTTCCTGCGCGGACTGTCGCCTGACGAAGTGACCAAGACACTGATCGTGCGCAGCAACGCGCTCGACTCCGGTCACTTCGAGGCCGACCTGGACGCCATCATCTGCCCCGCGCTGCACATCGTGAACCTGCCCAAACCGGAATCGGCCGACGACATCCTGGCTGCCACCGAGGTGCTGCAACGCTTCGAGACCGAACGCGGCATCACCACGCCGATCGGCCTGCTCGCCAACATCGAGACGCCCACGGCGCTGGCCAATGCGTCCGCCATCGCCAAGGCCAGCCCGCGTGTCGTCGGCTTGCAGGTGGGCTTGGGCGATCTGTTCGAAGACCTTGGCATCGACCGCACCGACACCCTGGCCGTGCATCATGTGCAGTTCGCGCTGCGCATGGCGGCGGGCACGGCGGGTATCTGGGCCTACGACGGCGCGTATGCGGCGATTGCCAATCCCGACGGTTACCGCGCCGAAGCCGAAGCCGCGCGGCGGCTGGGCTTTCTGGGCAAGACCTGCATCCACCCCAGCCAGATCGCAATCGCAAACGAAGTGTTCCGTCCGTCGGACAAAGAGATCGCGCATGCACTGCGCGTCGTGGCGGCGGCCGATCAGGCCGAGAAGGACGGCGTCGGCGCGTACACGGTCGACGGCCAGATGATCGACCCGCCCTTCAGCCGCCGCGCGCGGCAGATCGTGAAGGCGGCGAAGGAACTGGGCCTGGCATAAGCGGAAACGGTTTGCGTTAGCGATGCGCGACCGCAGAAGGCGCCTGCCCTGCGCTTACAAGCGATGCCGCCGATCCCCCTGCGCGAACCCGCGCAGGCTGACGTCCATATTGCGGCCTACCGCCAGCACCTTGAACAGCTCGCCCATCTCGGCGGGTGACAGCAGCTTCTGCACAGGCGCGACCGTCTGGGCGTAAGTCCTGGCATCGGACGGATCCAGGTCGCCCAGAATGTCGGCCAGCCCGGCGTTCATCAGGAAGGTCGACTGCGACGTGTAGCCCAGCACCTCCAGGCCACCATCGAGCGCGGCGTCGGCCATCGCGGTGAAGTCCACATGCGCCGTAATGTCCTGCACACCTGGCGCCACGAATGGATCGGCATGGGCCACATGGCGCAGATGGCACATCAGGGTGCCGGCCGCGCGTTGGGGGTGGTAGTACTCGGCCTGCGGAAAGCCATAGTCGATCAGCAATGCCGCGCCGCGCGTCAGCCAGTCGCCCATGCCGCGCACAAAGGCTTCGGCCTGCAGGTTGATCTCGGACGTGTAGCCGGGCAAGGCGGGCATGCGGGCGGACACGGCCTGTGTCAGGTCATCGGGCGCCGGGCGGTCGACCCACAGGAATGCGCCATCGGCGTCGACCGATACGCCGCGCTCTTCCAGGCTGCCTTCATTGTCCGGCCAATGGAACAGGCGCACGGGCATGGCGTCGAGCAATTCATTGGCAACCACGCAGCCCGTAAAGGATTCGGGCAGGGCATCGAGCCAGGTCACGCGATCGCCGTAGGCGGCCAGCGTGGCCTGCTGCCGCTCGCGCAGGTCGGCCGATACTTCCAGGATCCGATAGCGGGCCGCGATGCCCAGGCCATCGAGCGCGTCCAGCAACGATCGCGCCAGTGCGCCCGTGCCGGCGCCGACTTCCATCACCTCGACGGATCCGCAGTCGGCCAGCACCTCGGCCACCTGGCGGGCCAGCGCGGCGCCGAACAGCGGCGTCAGTTCCGGAGCGGTCACGAAGTCGCCGGCCAGCGTGGCCGTGCCGGGGGACCCCAGCTTTTCACTGCCGGCCGCGTAGTAGCCCAGGCCGGGCGCATACAGGGCGTCGCCCATCCACTGGTCGAAGGCCAGCCAGCCTCCAGCCGCGTCAATCTGCGCGCGCAGGTGGTCGGCCACGGCATCGGAGTGGCGTTGCGAAAGGGGGTCGAGGGACGGCAGGCCCTGAGGGAGAGCGGACGGAGACATGAATGGCGACGCAGAAGGCATGACGCGCATTTTCCCATGGAAGCGGCTTGGCACCTCGCGCCGCCAGCCGCCTTTGTCGGCCTGCCCTTGGTAAACTGCGGGATTCGCCCTTACGGTTACCTCTTTCCCCATGAACGACGCGCGTTCCGACAGCAAAGTCGTCCTCGTCACTGGCGCTGCCCGCCGCATCGGTCGGGAGATCGCGCTTGCGTTCGCCCGCCGCGGCTGGCATGTCGCGATCCACTACGCCACCTCGCAACGGGAAGCGCAGCAGACACTGGACGATCTGCATGCCTTGGGCGTCGAAGCCGCCGCCTTCAGTTGCGATCTGGCCATCGAAGCCGAAGTCGGCTATCTGGTGCCCTCGGTGGTGGCGCGCTTCGGGCGGATCGATGCGGTCGTCAACAATGCGTCGTGCTTCGAGTTCGATGATGTCGAGACCTTTGATGCCGCATCGCTAACCCAACATCTGATGCCCAATCTGGTGGCGCCCATCGTGCTCGCGCGCGGCCTGGCGCACGCGGTCGCGGATCGCGGCGGCAACGCGCGGGGCGTGGTCGTGAACCTGCTCGACCAGAAGCTCTGGAACTACAACCCCGACTTCCTTTCATACACCCTGAGCAAGGCCGCACTGGAAGCCGCCACCACCATGCTGGCCCAGGCGCTTGCGCCCGCGGTGCGGGTGGTGGGCGTCGCGCCCGGACTGACCATGATCAGCCACCTGCAGACGCCCGAGCAGTTCGCGCAGACCCACGCCATGTCGCCCCTTGGCCAGGCCAGTACCCCCGATGACATCGCGAGCGCCGTGGTGTTCGCCGCCGAAAACGGATCCATGACGGGCACCACCCTGATGGTCGACGGCGGCCAGCACCTGGTCGGCTTTTCCCGCGATTTCAGCATGATGAACCCGTCCGCAGCGCCGCCTGCGGCGACTCCCTGAGCACGACACGCCATGCGCACCCGCCGTATCTTCTTTACCCGCCTGGCCATCGATGCCCAGATCGGCATTCTCGACCATGAGCGCGGCGCCACGCAGCCGCTGCATATCGATGCCGAAATCGACGTCGCGATGATCGACATCCCTCGCCATGACGGCATCCAGGAAGTGCTGGACTACCGTCATCTGCGCCAGGCCATCATCGACGAGTGCACCCGCACCCATGTGAACCTGCTCGAGACCCTGGTAGACCGGCTTGCGGCGCGGCTGGTAACCCAGTTTGCCGACGTGCAGCACGTCAAGCTGCGTGTGAGCAAACCCCAGGCCTTTGCCGACTGCGTGGCGGTCGGCATCGAAATCTCGGCCTCCCGTGGAGACCTGGCATGAACGCCGTCCCTTCAATGATGATCCCCGGCCAAGTCGTTGCCGATGTCAACGACACGCCAGCTGTCGACATGCAGGGTGCCGACACCAAGGCCGCCGAATCCGCGCGCGCCCGCCTCAAGCGCGAACGTGAACGCAACAAGCTCGACAAGCGCCTGACGCGCGAAGTGGGCCGCGCGATCGGCGACTTCAACATGATCGAAGAAGGCGACAAGGTCATGGTGTGCCTGTCGGGCGGCAAGGATTCGTACGGCATGCTGGACATCCTGCTCAAGCTGCGCGAACGGGCGCCTATCCATTTCGACATCATCGCCGTCAACCTGGACCAGAAGCAGCCCGGGTTTCCGGACGACATCCTGCCGCGCTACCTGACCGAACTGGGCGTCCCCTTCCATATCGAGACACAGGACACCTATTCGATCGTCACGCGCGTGATCGAAGAAGGCAAGACGATGTGCTCGTTGTGCTCGCGCCTGCGCCGCGGCATTTTGTATCGCGTGGCCGATGAACTTGGCGCGACCAAGATTGCGCTCGGCCACCATCGCGACGACATCGTCGCCACCTTCTTCCTGAACATGTTCTACGGCGGCACGCTGAAAAGCATGCCCCCCAAGCTCGTTTCCGACGACGGCCGGCACACGGTGATCCGCCCGCTGGCCTATGTGAAGGAGGCGGACCTGATTGCCTATGCGGACTGGAAGGGCTTTCCGATCATTCCTTGCAACCTGTGCGGCTCGCAGGAAAATCTCAAGCGCAAGGAATCCAGCCGGCTGATCGCCACGTGGGAAAAGCAGTTCCCGGGCCGCATCGACAACATCTTCAATGCGCTGTCGCGGGTCACGCCGTCCCATCTCATGGACCGCGACTTGTTTGACTTCGTCAACTTGAAGCCGACCGGCGTGCCCGACGCGAATGGCGATACGGCCTTCGATGCCGTGGATCCGGTCAGCCCCACAGCGGCGGCTTCGGCCTGTGGCAGCAGCGACGAGGCAGAAGATGGCATGGCAGGCAACGGCAGCCCCATCACCGAACACGCCGTCACGTTCATCCGGCCGCAGGGCAACTGACTTGCCCGAGGCGCCGGTTGTCCTGCATGCGCAAGGCGTATCGCGCCGTTTCGCCAAGGGCGTGACGGCGCTGTCACCGGTGGACCTGACGGTGCACGAAGGCGAGTTCGTGACCCTGCTGGGCCCGTCTGGCTGCGGCAAGACCACCCTGCTGCGGTTGATGTCCGGCCTTGATACGCCAAGCACCGGCACCCTGACCCGGGCCGTTGACGAGGACGGCCTGTCGTATGTCTTCCAGGATGCCACCCTGATGCCGTGGGCCTCGGTACGCACCAACGTGCGCCTGCCGCTCGATCTACAACGAGGCGCGGGCAAGCGGTTCACGGCGGACGCAGCCCAGGCGGTCGAAGCCGCACTGGAACGGGTCGGGCTGAGCGACTTCGGTGACGCCTTCCCCCGCGAACTGTCGGGGGGCATGCGCATGCGCGTATCGATCGCCCGCGCGCTGGTCACCGAACCGAAGCTGCTGCTGATGGACGAGCCCTTCGGCGCGCTCGATGACATCACGCGCCAGCACCTCGATGACGAACTGCTGACCCTCGCGCGCCGTCACAAGCTGACGGTGGTGTTTGTGACCCACAACGTATTCGAAGCCGTCTACCTGTCGACCCGGGTCGTGGTCATGTCGGCGCGGCCCGGACGTATCGTTGACGATGTCAAGAATGACGTGCCGGTGCGCGATGCGGCATTTCGCGGGTCGCCCGATTTTGCGCTGCGGGCCGCGCGCCTGCAGGCCGCCCTGTTGAAAGGGCAGCAACCGGGCGCCGTCAGCGCCGCGGGCATCGGGAACGTGCAGACATGAACCCCGCGCTGCGCTGGTCCGCGCCGGTCATCGTTGCCATCGTCCTGCTGCTGATCTGGCAAGGGCTGGTCCGCGCGCTGGACGTGCCGATCTACCTGGTGCCCGCGCCAACCGATGTGGCGCACGCCCTGGCTGCCGACTGGGCCTTGCTTGCCCAGTCCCTGTGGTTCACGCTCAAGATCACCGGCCTGGCGCTGGTGGCCGCAACCTTCATGGGCGTGCTGCTGGCCTTCCTGTTCGTGCAGAGCCGCTGGATCGAAGCCAGCCTGTTTCCGTACGCCGTGTTGTTGCAAGTGACACCCATCGTCGCCATCGCGCCCCTGATCATCATCTGGATCCAGAACACCACGGCCGCGCTCACCTTCTGCGCCACCATCGTTGCGGTATTTCCCATCATCAGCAACACGGTGCTGGGCCTGCGCAGCGTCGATCCCGGCCTGCTCGACTTTTTCCGGCTCAAGCGCGCGTCGCGCTGGCAGATCCTGTGGCGCCTGCGCCTGCCCTCGGCCTTGCCCGCGTTCTTTGGTGGGCTGCGCATCGCCTGCGGCCTGGCCCTGATCGGCGCGGTGGTAGCCGAATTCGTGGCGGGCACCGGCGGCACGCAGACGGGCCTGGCCTATCAGATCCTGCAGGCCGGGTACCAGATCAACATCCCGCGCCTGTTCGCCGCCCTCTTGCTCATTACCCTGGCCGGCGTCATCCTGTTCGCCTTGATGACGCTGCTGTCGCGCGTGGTGCTCGCGCGCTGGCACGACAGCGAAACGACCGATTGATCGACTGCCCGCACCACGGCCCCCGCCCGGAGTCCCCATGTCCTCTGCCCGTCTGCCCTTCGCCCGCCTGCCCCTGCCCTCCATGGTTGCACTCGCACTGGGCGTGCTCACTGCGACCCTCGTCCCGGCTGCCTCGCACGCCCAATCTGCCCCCACCAAGCTCACCTTCGGCTCGAACTGGTACGCGCAGGCCGAACACGGCGGCTTCTACCAAGCGGTTGCGGATGGCATCTATCGCAAGCACGGCCTGGACGTCACCATCAAGATGGGCGGCCCGCAAGTCAACGGCATGCAGTTGCTGCTGGCCGGCCAATACGACGTGGCCATGGGCGATGACCTGCAAACGTTCAAAGGCGTGGAGCAGGGCCTGCCGCTGGTCACCATCGCCACCACCTTCCAGCAATCGCCCACGGTCCTGGTATCGCACCCCGGCCCCAAGACCCTGGCCGACCTGAAAGGCCGCACCCTGTTCATTGGCCAGGCCAGCGAGACCACCTTCTGGCCCTGGCTCAAGACCCGGTACGGCTTTACCGACGCGCAAAAAAAGCCCTACACCTTTTCGGTCCAGCCCTTCCTGGTCGACAAACAATCGGCCACCCAAGGCTACCTGGCGTCCGAGCCATACACGATCGAACAGCAGACCAAACAGAAGCCCACGGTCTTTCTGCTGGGCGAATACGGCTACCCGCCCTATGCGCAAACCCTGGTCACCACACGCACCGCGTTGAACGCCAAGCGCGATGCCCTGCAGCGCTTCGTGCAAGCCAGCGCCGAAGGCTGGAAGAGCTACCTCGCCAACCCCGCCGCCGGCAACGCCCTGATCCTGAAGGACAACCCGCAAATGACACCGACGCTGCTCGATTACGGCGTAAAGGCCCTGAAGCAGGCCAAGCTGGTGGACGGCGGCGATGCGGCCAAGCGTGGCCTGTTGACGATGACCGATGCGCGCTGGAAGGCGACGTACGACTTCATGGTGCAGGAAAAGTTGCTCGCGCCCAGCGTTGACTACCGCAAGGCCTTTACGACGGAACTGGTGGATAAGGTCAACGTGTTGCCGTGAGGGGCGCGCTGCTGCGCAAATACAGGGACGCCATCGCAGGAGCACGGGCACGGGTCGTGCGTTTGAAGACGCATGAGCAACAGCACCGGCCCGATTGAATACAGACATCACACGCTACCCAATGGGGCGGTGGTAGAAGCTGCGGCTTGGCGAGTGGGACTCTTCTTCATCGGCAGAGCAACCGTCACCCGGCCGGATGGGTCGATCGTTGGACGTTTCCTTACCGCTACCGGCAAATCCTTGGAAGACGTGCATGAGCAGCTCCTGCACGAAGGGCGCAGCGCTTATAAAGAGCCGTGATCCACCCATCCAATTCACACTGTGCGGGACGATTGATGGCGCTTGGTAACCGTACATACCTCGGCAGTATGATGGCCTGAAAGCGGAACGCGAGCTGGCAGCGGCAATTGGGCACACGATGCGTCGGCACAACTGGCAACGCCAGAGCAAAGTTGCGCGCTGCCGGTGCGTCAAAGTGTCGTTACATGCGGAAATCGCATGGTCGCGCTTCTGACTGGAACAATCGCCGACATGATCAACATGCCGCTTTTTCGACGACGCGATCAACGCTCTCGCGGGCGTTTCCGAAACCGCCTCAGGATTTCCTGGGAGTTCGTGAGGACTAGCATCTGGCCGGTACCGGTTGCCATGCTGGTGCTGGCTGTGGCGCTCAGGGAGGCTGCCGCCCTGATCGATGCGCGCGTCGACAACGAGGTGGCCCTGTCCTTGTGGTGGCTGCATTCCGGAAGCGGCGATGATGCGCGCAACCTGCTGTCGACGCTGGTCGGCGCATTGATCACGATGGCCAGCGTGATGTTTTCAATCACGATGGTCGTGCTTTCACTCGCCGCCAATCAGTTCGGCTCCCGCCTGATACGCACGTATATGGCCGACACCCGGACAAAGGTGTCGCTGGGTTGGTTCGTTCTGACGATCGTTTACTGCCTTCTCATTCTGCGTACCGTCTACACGGACCTGCCGCCAGAGGAGGTACCCCATGTTGCCGTCACCCTGGGCCTTGCACTGGCGCTGGTGTGCGTGCTGACGCTGCTTCTGTTCCTGCATGTGATTGCCAGGTCCATGGTCGCCGATGACGTCATCCGCCGCGTCGCAGGAGAGCTGGCGGCGTCCCTTGCGCAGTTGCCCAAGCGGGATAGCGAGACACGGCCTCTGGCAGCACCGTTGGAGCACGATGGACCGGTTCGAATTGTCCGCGCAGGCAGAGAAGGGTACGTTCAGACGATCGACTATGAAGCCCTGTGCGCAGTTGCTTGCGACCGCAACATCAAGGTGCAGATCCACTGCAAGGCGGGCGCATTCGTGTGCCCCGGCGACTGGCTCGCTGAGGTGAGCCCGGCGTCGGCCATGGGCTCCAGCCTAGCCGCCGCCATTGAAGGCAGCGTGGAAATCGGCGCGCGACGCACGCCGACCCAGGACATTGAATTTTTGGTAAGACACCTTGTGGACGTCGCGCTTCGTGCGCTGTCGCCAGGCATCAATGACCCGAGGACGGCGACCGTGGTGATTGACCATCTGCGCGCGACACTCGCGCGCCTGATGACTCGGGAAATCAGGTCCACGCGGCGTTGTGGCCCCGACGGCACAGTCCGCGTACAGGGAATCGATACGACCTTCGCCGCCCTGCTGGACGAGGCATTCAATCAGATTCGGCAAGTCGGCGCGGCGCAACCGGCTATCGTCATTCATCTTCTGGGCGCCATCGACCGACTGGCAGAACATATCCAGATACCTGAACAGAAAGCGCCGCTGACAGAGCATCTGACGCTTATCGCGGAAGCCGGTCTTCGCAAGGCGGATGCGCCGCGCGACCGGGCGGACATTGAACGCAAGCGGGACGCCGCCCTGCGCAAGATCGCCACGGCGTTGTCGTTGGACGGCCTCAACAAGGGCGAAAGGCTTGATGCCACAGACGAGTAGCCCTGTCAGGACCTGCGCCGCCGATGAGCGCCAGCTACTGCGCAAGACGGCGCTACAGCATGCGCCGTTGGCCGAAAGATCGCAGTGCGAAGGTCCGGGTGACGAGCGGGCACATGGGATGCGTGACAGCCGCGTTCTCACATGAAAAGCACGGCCATGCCGTTGGAGGCTTCATGAAGCGCTCTCTTGTCATCGCCCGGGTGGGTCGCACATCGCTTCACCGGTGCTGGACCGATGCGACCAAGCCGCGCGATTGGGACCTTTATCTCTCTCCCTTCGAGGAGATCGGCTCGCAGGCGGACCTGGACTGCCAGGTGGGCGAGATCATCCCCGGCCCGAAATGGACGGGCCTGGCCAAATTGCTGAACGGATGGCACGGCTGGCGTGCATACGACCAGATCTGGCTTCCCGACGACGACATTCTGGCCAGCCAGGACGCGATAACGAGGATGTTCGAGCTTGGGCGTGCGCTCGACTTCCATCTCTTCGCGCCGGCCCTGCACGAGACCTCGCACTATGCCCACTTCATCGCCATGCGCAACCCGAGCTTTTTGGCCAGGCGGGTCGGCTTTGTCGAGATCATGATTCCGTGCTTTCAACGTGCGACGCTCGAGGGCTTGCTGCCCACCTTCGCGCTGTCAGCCACAGGATGGGGCTTTGGCCTTGATGCGGCCTGGCCGAAGATGCTGGGCTACGAGCACATCGGCATCATCGACGAGGTGTCCGTCGTGCACACGCGTCCTGTCGGGACGTTCAAGGATCCGGATCTGCGCCGCCGCGTGATGCAGGAATCGGAGGACATCCTGGCCAGGTTCGAGTGCGGTCAGCGCCTGGTGACGTTCGCCGGGGTAAGGCCCGACCTGCGCGACGCCTCGCTTACCCCGGAAGAGCTCCTTGTGGAGCTCGTGCGCGGATGGCAATACCTGTTCGACCGGGATGCCAACGCGCTGCGCTGGCTCTTCGAGCAGCAGCAATGCCTCTTCTCGGATTCGCCTTACCCGGTTTCCGGATTGCCGACGAGCCCGCACTCCCGGGCCAAGGCCGGCTCGTGAGCAGGGGGCGGCAGCAGCCGTCCCCGCGCCGAGGGGTGTGAGCCAGATACATGGGTCGGTGGTTCGCCGCCAGTTTGTCCGCCCCCTTTTCATGTTCCCGTCAGGGTCGTGTCACTCGACCGTCATGACGCGCCTCTACCATTCGCGCACATTCTCACGATAGTGGCTACCCATCGGGAAGCCGCGTCGTAGCCGATCCCAACGTGCGCAGTCCCCTCCTCCATGCCCTCCGCCCTGTTTGCCTCGCGCCTTGCCGCGATGGCGCTGCTGGCCGCCTGTCTGTCCGCCTGTGGCGGTGACGATGCGTCCGGTGGCAACGATTCCACCCCGTCCCAGCCGCAGCCTGTCATGCGCTGCGCGCCCTGAACCTGAGTCGCCACTCGCCATGACCTCACGCCGCCAATTCATCAAAGCCGCCAGCACCGCCGGGTTCGCCTCGGCCGCGCTTGCCGCCTTCCCGCCCAGCATTCGCAAAGCACTCGCCATCGAGGCGAACAACGCCACCGGCACGATCAAGGACGTCGAACACGTCGTGATCCTGATGCAGGAAAACCGGTCTTTCGACCATTACTTCGGCACGCTCAATGGTGTGCGCGGCTTTGGTGACCGGATCACGATTCCGCTGCCCAATGGTCGCAATGTCTGGCAACAGCAGCGTGCCAACGGCACGGTACTGCCGCCCTATCACCTGGATGGCAGCAAGAACAACGCGCAGCGCGCGGCGGGCGCCAACCATTCCTGGGTCGATAGCCAGAAGGCCTGGGACAACGGTCGCATGACCGATTGGCCGACGCAGAAGAAAGACATTTCGATGGGCTACTTCAAGGAAAGCGAGATTCCTTTCCAGTTCGCCCTCGCCAATGCCTTCACGATCTGCGATGCCTACCACTGCTCCATGCATACGGGTACGGATGCGAACCGGGCCTTCCATATCACCGGGACCAATGGTCCAACGGCGCAGGGCACGGCCTTCGTGAACAACGAATGGGATGCGATAGACGGGCTGCCGGCGTCGGCCAACATCGGCTACACGTGGACCACCTATGCCGAACGCCTGGAAGCGGCAGGTGTCAGCTGGATCTCGTACCAGAACATGCCCGACGAATGGGGCGACAACATGCTGGGCGCGTTCCAGCAGTTTCGCAAAGCCAACCTGGCGTCGGGCTATCCGGTGTCGAGCGGTGGATCGCCCGGCAAGCCGTACGACCTGACCGCGCAGACCCTGCCCTACAAGGCGTACGACGCGGCCAGGGACGATCCCCGCAACCCGCTGTACAAGGGCGTCGCCAACACCTTGCCTGGCACCAGGCCCGAGGAATACCTGGACGCGTTCAAGCGCGATATCAAGGAAGGCAAGCTGCCGCAGGTGTCGTGGGTCAATGCGCCATCGATCTATTGCGAGCATCCTGGCCCGTCGAGCCCGGTACAGGGCGCCTGGTTCCTGCAGGAAGTGCTGGACGCACTGACGGCCAATCCGGACGTCTGGAGCAAGACCGTGCTGATCGTCAACTTCGACGAGAACGACGGCTACTTCGATCACGTGCCGTCGCCTTCCGCGCCGTCCTTGAACGCCGACAACACGCTGGCCGGCAAGTCCACATTGGGCGATGCGGCCATGGCCGCCGAGTATTACCGTCATCCTGCTCCGCAAGGCAGCAAGGGCCAGCCTGCACCGGACAACCGTGTCTACGGCCCGGGTCCGCGTGTGCCGCTGTATGTGATTTCGCCATGGAGCCGCGGCGGCTGGGTCAATTCCGACGTCTTTGATCACACGTCGGTGCTGCGTTTCCTGGAAGCGCGCTTCGGCGTGCAGGAACCGAACATCAGTCCCTATCGCCGCGCGGTCTGTGGCGATCTGTTGAGCGCGTTCAATTTCAAGACACCCAACACCGAAACGCTGCCGACGTTCAAGGGCCGCACGACGCGCGATGCGGCCGACCAGTTGCGCACGGCGCAGCAGGCCTTGCCCGCCGTGCCGGTGCCGACCGACATGCAGTTGCCGCTGCAGGCCAGCGGCGTGCGGCCATCACGGGCGCTGGCCTACGAGCTGCACACCAGCGCGCGCGCCAATGCCAACGGATCGGTCCAGTTGCTGTTCGCCAATACGGGGCAACGCGCCGCGGTCTTTCATGTGTACGACTCGCTGCACCTGGATCGCATCCCGCGCCGCTATGTCGTGGAAGCCGGCAAGACGCTGGATGACACGTGGGCCCCGCAAGCCGCCGACGCCGGCCGCTACGACCTGTGGGTGCTCGGCCCGAACGGCTTCCACCGCCACTTCAAGGGCGACACCACCCGTCTTGCCGTGAGCAAGGCAACGCCCGAGATCCGTGTCTGCTACGACATCGCCAACGGCCATGTGTATGCCGAGATGATGAACGGCGGCACGAACCCGGTACGGTTCAGCATCGTGTCGATGGCTTACCGCAAGGATGGCCCTTGGACGGCCACGGTGGCGGGCGGCGCGACGTCGACCCAGAACTGGTCCCTGACCGACAGTGGCCGCTGGTATGACTTTGCGGTCACCTGCGACACCGACCCTGCCTTCTACCGCCGCTTTGCGGGCCGCGTGGAAACCGGCGAACACTCTGTCAGCGATCCGGCCATGGGGTGATGCCGGACTGAGACCTTACCGGGCCGCCACGTCACCGCCCGCTTTCATGAAGGCGGCCCACTTGGCGCGTTCGGCACGGTCGAACGCCGCAAAGTCCTTTTGCGCGTCGTTGGTCAGGTCCATGCCCAGTTCCACCACCTGCTTCTGCACGGCCGGCTTGGCAAGCACCGTCTGCACGGCGCGGGTGACCGCGTCCTGGATCGGACGCGGGGTGGCCACCGGGGCATACAACGCATACCACTGCGACACGTCATACCCGGTGTAGCCAAGCTCCTGCATGGTGGGCACCTCGGGCAGTGCAGCGGTCCGCTTCGAACCTGTCACGGCCAGAGGCGTCAGCACGCCCGCCTTGACCTGTGGCAAGGCCACCGGCAAGCCCGCGGCCATGAAGTCCAGATGGCCACCGCGGATGTCGGTCACGGCCTGCGCCTCGCCCTTGTACGCCACCTGCACGATCTTGACGCCTGCGCTGCGCACCAGCATCTCGCCCGAGATCTGCCCGGTCGATCCCGGGCCCATCGACGCAAAGCTGAAGCCGGTCGGCGCCTGCCTGGCCTTGTCGACCAGGGCAGGCATGGTCTTGATGGGGGACTGGCTGTTGACCACGAACACGTTCGACAAGGACGCCAGATGGATCAAGGGCGAGAACTCGGCAGGCGTGTAGGGCAACTTGGCGTCCATGGCGGGCGCAATCGTCATGATGCCGGCGCTGGCCACGAACAGGGTGTAACCGTCGGCGGGGGCACGCGCGGCGTACTCGGCCGCAATGGCGCCGGCCGCGCCCAGCTTGTTCTCGACGATCACCGGCTGTTTCCAGGTGTCGCCCAGTTCCTGCGCAATCAGCCGCGCCAGCACATCGGGCCCGCCGCCGGCGGCCTGCGCCACGATCAGCTTGACCGGACGGGACGGGTACGGCGCATCGGCCGCGGTGGCGCTTGTCGCCAGTGTCAAGGCCGTCATGGCGGCTACGGCAGCCAGGGCCGCACAGGGAAAGGTCAACGGGAGTCGGGTCATGGTTGTCGTCTCTCTTTATCGTTTGTCTCGCTGCGGCTTTTCTTGCGTCCGCAGTCGGTCAGGTGCACGCAGGCCAGCTCGACGCGGGTCACGCGTCCTGGGTCAGCAGGCTGTCGGCCGGCAAGCGGTCGGCATGGCCGCTTGCTTCGTCCGCGATCAAATCCTTCAGTATGCGTCGCACCCGGATCGCCGCAAGGTCTGACGACAGCAGCACCGGCTTGAGCGAATCCAGGTCCGTCGTCCCCATGCGCTGCTGCACCGCTTCGAGCATGGGCTTGTCCTGCTCATGGAAACCCACCTGCTGCCAGTTCGTCGTCTCCTGATCGGCCTTGGGATCGTCGAGCAGATAGTTGCGCGAACTCGCGTAGAAATAATGGGTCGTGGTGTCGGTAGCGGGGGTGACGATGTGGGTGCCGCGGCGCAGGATGCCGGCGGTGCGCGGCTGGCCGACCGGCGTCACGCCGACTTCCAGCTGGCATGCACCCGGTGCACGCCAGTGCATGTCCAGCCAGTACGACACCGGCGCGGCAGGATCCGCCAGGAATGGCGTGAATGACTGCGGCGCCCGCGTGGACGGGATCGTTCGGCGGCTGTCCAGGGTGTGGCCGGTCTGCGTGACGTCGTGCGGCGCAACCAGCAGCTCATCGGTCTTCTGGTAGGGCGCGTGCAGGAAGTTGACGTGTGTCAGGTCCATCAGGTTATCGACCACCAGTTGGTAGTTGGCCTGTTGCAGCATGACATTGCCGATCGTCTTGAATGCCGGGTCGGCCAGGTGGCGATACTCGGGCACCTCGCTGGCATCGGCGCGGGCGGGGTCGCCCATCCATATCCAGACCAGCCCGTCCTGTTCGACCAGCGGGTAGGCGCGCACGCGGGCGGCGCTCGGAATGCGCTGGTCGCCATGCGGATTTTCGACACAGGCGCCCGAGCAATCGAACTTGAGCCCGTGATAGCCGCATTCCACCGTGTCGCCGATGAGCTGACCCAGGTGCAGTGGTGCAAACCGGTGCGGACATCGGTCGGCAATCGCGACCGGCTTGCCGTCGAGCTGCCGGTACAGCAGCACGGGTTCGTCAAGAAGCGTGCGGGGCCGCAGCACCCGGGCGACTTCGTGTCCCCAGGCCGCGACATACCAGGCGTTGCGCAAGTAAGCCATGCAAGATCCTTATGAAGCCACCCGGCGGGTGGAAAACAGGACCCCATGCTAGGCAGCGCAGGCAGGCCGCACAAACGAAACTTCCTAAGTTCAGAGTTGACGGATTTTCATGCCAGCGCGGCTGGATCGTTGCCAAGCGCATCGATATCGTTGCGAAACTCATCGATCAGCCAAGCGCGAAAGGCCATCGCCTTGCTGCTCAGCGGGCGATCGTCGGGGTACACCAGGTAATAGGCGCCCGGCCCTTGCACCCGCAAGTCCCACGGCGACACGAGCCGGCCGGCGGCCAGTTCCTTGACCACCATGCGAGGATCGACCACGGCCAGCCCCAGTCCCGACTCGGCGGCCTCGATGACCAGATTGCGGCTTTCCAGGGTCAGCTGACGCTGCGACGGATCCCGCGTGATGCCAGCCGCCGCACACCACAGCGCCCAGTCTTCGGGACGCGCCTTGGCGGCCAGCAGGTCGTGCCGCAGCACATCGGTGTAATGCTCGAGCGCGTGACGCGCGCGCACCGACGGATCACAGACCAGCACCAGGTATTCGTCCTGCAGGAATTCGGCGGTCAGGCCGGGCCAGCACCCGTCGCCGTAGAACACCGCGCAGTCGACGTTGTCGTGATCGAAATTGGTGTCGATACGCGAAATGCGGATCTCGGTATTGGCAACCTGCGCGGGAAACCGCGTGAAGCGCGGCAAGAGCCATCGGGTGGCGAAGGTATGCAGTGCACTGACGACCAGGTCGCGTTCGGGCGCGGGCCGGGCCGCTTCCTGCAGCGCATCGTCCAGCTCGGCCAGGCAGGTCTCGACCCGCGCGTGCAGCCGCCGGCCAACGTCCGTGAACGCCAGCCCGCGGCCATGCCGCAGAAACAGCTTGGCGCCCAGCCGCTCTTCAAGCGCGCTCAACTGATGACTCAGCGCCGACGCCGTCAGATGCATGTCTTCGGCCGCGCGCATCAGGCTCTGGTGACGCCCGATGACCAGGAAACTGCGCAGATGATTGAGCGGCAGGTGATTCAGGTTCAAAGGGTGTGACGGTGCACGCGGGGTCTGCGAAGTCATGGGGTGTCTCATGCAGGTCGGCAAATAAACCCGGCTGCCAGGGGGCCGGACCACGTTCCAGTCTAGCCCGGCAGGGGTGGAGCGTTCGCCACGGGTCATTCTCTTCCCCGATACCCCGGCGTTCTACACCGTCCTGCGCACGAGGTGGACTAGTCCATCACTGTCATGTCATTCTCACCAAAGGCTGATGGGCGCAGGCCAAACGCCGCAGCACAATGACCTCGCGGATATAACAGTCCGGGTTGCGTACCGCGAAGCGACACCGGGCATCACACAGCGCGGTCCTAGGGAATCGACATGCCAAAAGTAAAATACGGAGACTGGAAACAACTGGTGGACAAGGACGTCATCGCGACAGTCGGCGGCGCGCGCCACGTCGGGACCGTGATCGGCGTCAACCCGTTCCGCTCGGTAGCATGCGGCGCGCCGCCCTGGATGCTTGCGACGCCGGATGGGTCCGTCTATTTCGATCCAAGTGTCGAGAGCGTCGATATCGAGGTGATCGACCTTGCGCCCAACACGACCTCGCAAAGCTACGACCGGGAAGACGTCGAGCGCTGGGCACGCGAAGCCGGCCTGCTGCGTGAAGGCATGCGCATCAACGAAGCCCACATCACCTTTGCATTGATGGTGGCGGCGCGTTGCGCGGCAGCCGGCGACCGCTACGACAGCGGCGAAAGCAACGCCGGTGAAGACATCCGGGCCATGTTCGGCCTGAAGTAATTCGTGGGTGCGCGGCCGCGCACCCCGTTTTCTGTACGCCGATTGCACCGCCATGGATGAGCAAGGCTTGCCTGTGGACTGCACTCGGGTCGCGTGCACGCCACACTCTGGCGCCTGAACGCGGCATGACTCTCAAAAGTGGGACCTTTCTGGGACGCTGGCCGACGATCATGGTCGGGCACCCTGCGAGGGGCTCACCCGTGTCTGGCAGACGCCGCCCGACATGGACAGAAGAGAGGAGTGTCGTGATCCTATTTGTCTGGCGTCTTTACCCTGCGCGCGCCACTGCGCGCAGCGCGCACTGTCGTACTGTCGGAGGCACCCGGTGAATCGCATGGTCGGCGTGTCACCGGATTTCCGGCGCCGCTTCGCGCTTCATGTGCTGGTCCCGCTTTCAGGGCTGCTTGTCGCGATCACCGCCGCGCTCACCTTCGTCGTCGTTTCCACCACGACCCGGACCGACACCGATTCCATCAACGAAGAGCGCGCCATCATCCAGGTAGCGATTGCCGGGAGCCTGCGCGACCTTGGCGCCCAGCAGCGCAGCGTGGCCTTGTCGCGGCCGGTCGCCCGCGCGGCCGCGGATGCTTCCCTTGATGCGGCCTGGTTGAACGAGAACGTGGGCACATGGCTGCACGACATGTTTCGCCATGACCGGGTATTCATTGTCGACGGATCGGGCGAAGCGCTGTACGCAGCCATCCAGGGTGCCCAGGTCGCCGCCACCCGGTATGGCGATCTGGGTGCGTACCTGCGCAACACGGTGGCGGAGGTCGGCGCATCGGGTGAACAGCATGTCGGTCTGCTCAGATTCGGGGCCCAACCCGCGGCCGTCGCGGTCGCCCGGATCGGCCATGTCGATTTGCCCGGCAGGCCAGGCCACGACAATGCCGATCGCCCGAGTCGCCTGCTCGTCAATCTGAAGATGCTCGACGATGGCTATCTGGCGGATCTGTCACGCGACAGCATGCTGAGCGATCTCAGGTTTTCGGCGGTCGATGACGCCAGCGACGCGGAGCGCAGCATCGCGCTGCGCCAGGCGTCGGGCGAGTCGATCGGGTATCTGGTGTGGCGCCCCGATCTGCCGGGCACCAAGATGCGCGCCGCCATCATGCCGTTCATGCTCGCCGTACTGGCGGTGCTTGTGCTTGCAATGGGGTTGCTTGCGCGCCGGCTGTGGAAGTCGGCATTGCGCCTGTCGCAATCGGTGATCGAGTTGCGCGCAAGCGAGGCCCAGGCCCAGCACCTTGCCTTCCATGACGTGCTGACTGGCCTGCCCAACCGCGCACTGTTCGATCAGCGGCTGGCCGAGGCGCTGGCGGCCACGCAGCCGGGCGAGCGCGTCGGGCTGTTGCTGCTTGATCTGGATCGCTTCAAGCAAGTCAACGACACGCTGGGTCATCATGCCGGCGACGCGTATCTGAAGCAGGCGGCCATGCGCCTGTCCGCTCTGGCGCGACCCGGTGACACGGTGGCGCGCCTGGGCGGCGATGAGTTCGTGTTGATCCGGCCCGGCATGGCCGAGCGCACCGACGCCGAAGACCTGGCGTGCGCCGTCGCCGCCGCCATCCGCAAGCCCTTCCACCTGCGCGGCAATGAGATCTTTGGGTCGACCAGCATCGGTATCGCGGTCGCGCCTGACGACGCCCAGGACCGTGTCGATTTGATGCGCCGTGCCGACATTGCGATGTACGCCGCCAAGCGCGAAGGCCGCGACCGGTTTCGTTGTTTCGAGCCGGACATGGACGAGACGGTCAAGAAGCGGCAGGTGATCGCGGATGAACTGCGCATCGCCTTGCTCGACGCCAAGGGCCTGGACGTCCACTACCAGCCGCAGGTGAACCCGAGCGGAGCCATCGTCGGACTGGAAGCCCTGGTGCGCTGGACCCATCCGGTGCGCGGGGCGATCACCCCCGACGAATTCATTCCGGTGGCCGAAGAGACCGGGCTGATCGTGCCGCTTGGCGAATGGATCCTGCGTCAGGCCTGCGGCACCGCTCGACAGTGGCCCGGGCTGTTCATGGCTGTCAACCTGTCACCCGTCCAGTTGCGATCGCCCGACTTCGCCCTGCGCGCGATCGAGATCGTCGAAGCCGGCCATTGCAATCCTTCACAGATCGAACTGGAGGTCACCGAAGGCATTCTGGTGGGCGACGATCCGGTGTCGAACCTGGCGCTGGCCCGCCTGCGCCGTGCCGGCTTCAAGGTGGCGCTCGATGACTTTGGCACCGGCTATTCCAGCCTCAGCTATCTGCGCCGCTTTGAAGTCGACAAGATAAAGATCGACCGATCATTCACGCAGAACCTGTGTTCCGACGCCAACTCCGCAGCCATCGTCGGATCGGTGGTCGCGCTGGGCCGCGCCATGGGCATCACCGTGACGGCGGAAGGCGTTGAAACCACGCACCAGATGACTGCGCTGGTGGACGCCGGATGCGACGAGCTTCAAGGTTTCCTGTTCTCGCGCGCCGTGCCTGCCAGTTGCCTGGCGGCGCTGTTCAAGGAGCGCGAAGTGGCGTTGGCGGCCTCCTTGCCGTAAGCCTGCAACCGGCGGCTGGTTTCCTTTTGCGAAACAACAAGTTTGCGGCTGTGTAGTTATCAAGCTTCTTGTCGACGCCTACCATGGGCGCATGTTCAAGCAAGGAGCAAAGACCATGGTCATCGAGCCATCCGGCCAGATCCTCGGCGCCACCATTCAGGGGCTGGATCTGTCGCGCGCATTGTCCCCCGATGCCTTCGCCGGCATTCTTGCCGCACTCGGTCAGCATGGCGTGCTGCGTTTTCCCGCGCAGACCATTGATGCCGCGGCGCTCAAGGCGTTCTCGGCCCATTTCGGCGGGCTGCAGACGACACTCTCTCCGGTGAACGAGCCAGGTTTTCCGGAAGTCAGCATCCTGTCGAACATCGTCGAGAACGGCAAGCCGATTGGCCTGTCGGACGCGGGCCAGGACTGGCATACCGACATGTCCTACAACGCGACGGTTGGCTTTGTGAACGTGCTCTATGCCATCAAGGTGCCCCGCCGCGACGGCAAGGCGCTCGGCGCCACCAGCTTTGCCAACATGCACGCCGCGTACGACGACCTGCCGGCCGACATCCGGGAACGGCTTCATGGCGCGACCGTGCTGCACGACTTCAACAAGTTCTGGGAAAACATGCGGTCGCGGCCGGGTAGCGAACGGCCGCCACTGACGCCCGAGCAGCGCGCCAAACGGCCGCCATCGGCGCACCCGCTGTTCCTGACGCATCCGATCACCGGTCGCAAGGTGCTGTACTGCAATCCGGGCTATGCCATCCGGATCAACGAACTTTCGCAAGCCGAAAGCGATGCCGTGCTGGATATGCTGACCACGCATCAGTTGCAGGAAAAGTATCAGTACACGCATCAATGGACCGAAGGCGACGTGCTGATGTGGGATCACCTTGGCACCCTGCATACCGCGTGGCCGGACTACCTTCCGCATGAACACCGCCTGATCAAGCGCTGCCAGGTCATGGCCGACCGCATTTTTGAACCGGACTTCCTGCCGCCGTCGGTGCGGGCGCTGGCCGCAACGCGCGGCGAGTCACGCGTTGCCGGCCGGGCCTGAGCCCGCCATGTTTGCCTCTCTGGAAACCCGGCTGGCCCGCGCCAGCTCCATCGAAGACCTGCGGCAGATGGCCAGACGCCGCCTGCCGCGTCTGGTGTTCGACTTCTTTGACGGCGGCGCCGAAAGCGAATCGACGCTGGACGACAACCGCTTGGCCTTCGAACGCGTGCGGCTGCGCCCCAAGGTACTGGTTGACGTCAGCAACGTTTCGACCGACTGCGAGGTACTGGGCGCGCCCGCAGGTTTCCCCATGGCCATCGCGCCCACGGGCGGCGTGGGTTATGGACGCCTGGGCGGGGACGTCGCGATCGCGAAGGCGGCGGCGCGCATCGGCATTCCCTACACCCTGTCGACCAGCGCGACCGCATCGATCGAACGCATCGCGCGCGAAGCGCCCGGCCGGCTGTGGTTCCAGGCCTATGTGCTCAAGAACCGCGAATTCCTGCTCAAGCTGATCGAGCGCGCACGCGTGGCCGACTACGAAGCGCTGGTGATCACGGTCGATCTGGCCGTGGGCGGCAATCGCGAGCGCGATCTGCGCAACGGCTTTCGTACGCCGTTCCGGCTCGGTCCGAAAAGCCTTGGCGACGTCGCGCGCCACCCGGGATGGGCCCTGGCCGTATTGCGGCATGGCTTTCCGGTCAATGAAAACCTGATCGGCCTGCAACGCGACGTGTCGAGCGTGGCAGGCGTGGCCGCAGCCGTCGGCCGCAACTACGACCCCTCCTTCGATTGGGATCGGCTTGCCGAGATCCGCGCCTTGTGGCCGCGCAAATTGATCGTCAAAGGCGTGCTGCGGGGCGATGACGCCGACCGGCTGGTGCGGCTGGGCTGCGACGCCATCATCGTGTCCAACCATGGCGGCCGGCAGCTGGATGGCGCCAGCGCAACGCTCGACGCCTTGCCGGAAGTGGTGGCCGCGGTGGCCGGACGCGTGCCGGTGCTGATCGATGGCGGTGTGCGGCGCGGCGTCGACATCGTGAAGGCCCGCGCCCTGGGGGCGCAGGCCGTCCTGGTCGGGCGCGCCACCTTGTGGGGCGCCGTTGCGGCCGGGGATGCCGGCGCGGAACGCGCACTGCAGATACTGACCAGCGAACTGGTGCGCGCCATGAAGTTGTGCGGCACCCCGCGCGTCGACGCGATCGGCCCCGACCTGCTTGCACCGCCTGCCGGCGCAGCTTCCCGCGCGGCATCCACATTCATGACAAGGAGCAGCGCATGCGCTGGATGAGATACACCGCGGGCGGAAGGACGCACTACGGCATCGCCCAAGGCGACCGGGTACAGCGTGTGACGGGCGATCCCTTTACGGGCTATATCGCGGAAGACGACTGGCACCCGCTTGCCGAGGTCAGGATCGAGGTCCCGGTAATCCCCCGCACTTTTTATTGCGCTGGCCTGAACTACGCGGCGCACGCGATCGAGGCTGCCCGCAAACGTGGGGTCGAACCCAATCTGCCGAAGCAGGCCGACATCGGCTACCGCGCGAACAACGCGCTGATCGCGCACGGCGACGCCGTCGTGATCCCGCCCGACGCGCAGAAGATGCAATACGAGGGTGAACTGGTCGTTGTGATCGGCAAGCAAGCCAAGCACCTGACACCCGACACGGCGCTGGATTGCGTGCTGGGCTACACCATCGGCAACGACGTCAGCGAACGGGTGTGGCAGCGGTCCGATCGCACCTTGTGGCGGGCCAAGAACACCGACACGTTCAAACCCATGGGGCCGTGGATCGACACCGACTTCGACCCGGCGCAGGCCACCACCACGGTCAGCGTGAACGGCCAGGTCAGCACCACCTTTGCCACCAACGACATGCTGTTCGGCGTCACGACCTTTCTGTGCGCCATGAGCCAGTACATGACGCTGTGGCCGGGGGATGTGATCTGGATGGGCACGGATGGATCGTCGCCCGACCTGAGTGCAGGCGATGTCGTCGACGTGACGATCAGCGGATTGGGCACGTTGAGCAATCGATTCGTGCAGGGGGAGTGAGATGGCCATGGACATCCCGCATGCGTTCAGTGAACTGCAAGCCGTGATTGGCTGCCAGCAGGCCATCCACCGCTTTTATGCCGCGCTCGATGCGTCCGATATGGATGCCGTCAGTCTGGCGATGGCCGAAGACGGCGTGTGGCACCGCCAGGGCCAAGCGCTGCGCGGTCCGGCGTCCGTCAGGGCCGCCCTGGCGCAGCGCCCCGCCGGCCGGCGCACTGCCCATCTGGTGCAGAACCTGGTTGTCGATGTCATCGATCCGGGCCAGGCGCAGGCGCAGTTCATGACGCTGGTGTATCGGCACGATGCGGATGCGCCCGTGACTGGCGCCGCGCCACTGGGTGCGCCATTGTCGATCTCGTTTCACCGCGAACGCCTGGTGCGCGGCGACAGCGGCGTCTGGCAATTCGTTGAAAAACGCTCGGAGCGGCGCTTCGCTTCCTGATGTCAGGACGGCACCGCCGTCGATGTGACCGCCCCGATCCGCACTACCCGCCTAGCCGGGGATACACCCGGCATGCGGGCTTCCAAGGAGACACGCATGACCCCGCAAACCTTTACCTTCCCTCGTCGCCGCGCTTTGCGCGCCGTCACCTGCGCGGCCGCTGCCGCGGTCCTGGCCGCCGCCGGGCTGACCACTGCGCACGCACAGACCACGCCGCCTGTGTCGTCAGGGGCACCGAAAGGCTCCGCCTTCCCGACACGCCCCATCACGCTGGTGATCGGGTATGCGCCAGGCGGGGGCACGGACATCGTTGGCCGGGTGCTCGCGCGCGAACTGGAAAACGTGCTTGGACAACCGGTTGTGGTCGACAACAAAGCCGGTGCCGGCACCCTGATCGCCACCGAGTACGTGGCGCGTGCACCCGCCGACGGCTACACCCTGTTCTTTGCGACCAACGGCATGGTGATCAATAGCCTGCTCAAGGATCCGGCGCCGTATGACGTCGTCAAGGACTTTGCGCCCGTCGGCATGGTGACGGTGCAATCGCTGGCGCTGATCGTCCGGCCCGGGCTGAACATCCACTCGGTCAAGGACTTGATCGCCTACGCCAAGGCACGGCCCGGCAAACTCAATTTCGCGTCGTCGGGTCATGGCAATGCGCAGCACGTTGCCGGAGAGGCCTTTGCTGCCGCGACCGGCATCGACATCGTGCACGTCCCCTACAAGGGTGCGGGCCCTGCCATCCAGGATCTGATCGCCGGGCGCGTCGACATGATGTTCACCGGCTTGCTCGGCCTTAAGGATCACATCGCGGCAAAGCGTATGATTCTGTTGGCGACGACCGGCCAGTCCCGCACGCCGGCCACGCCCGACGTGCCGTCCGTATCGGAAGCCGCCGGCATTCCCGATTACGCCGTCGACTCCTGGCAGGCCATCTTTGCACCCGCCGGCACGCCGCAAGCCGTCATCGACAGGCTCAGCCAGGCGCTGCAGCAGGTCGGCCAGGCAGGCCGCCTTGCCGACCGGTTCAAGGACGAAGGCATGGACGTGCGGGTCTCGACCCCGCAAGCCTTGCATGACTTCATCGTCAGGGACCGGCGCCAGCTGGCCGGCATCGTCGACCGCATCAAGAAGTGACGTCTCAACCCCTTTGCCCGAATAGCGAACCGCCCATGAACTCCGTCCCACAGACCACGTTGACCCAGATGCTTGCCGCCCGATACGGCGCGGCGGCGGCGGGGGCCGATGATCTCAACGGCACCCTGGCCACCTTGCTGGGGCACCGCTCCGTGCGCACCTACACCGACGCCCCCGTGCCCGAGGGCACGCTGGAACTGCTGGTGGCGGCGGCCCAATCGGCATCGTCGTCCTCGAACCTGCAGGCCTGGAGCGTGGTGGCCGTAACCGACCCCGCGCGCAAGCAGCGCCTGGCCCATCTGGTGGGCGACCAGAAACACGTTGAAGACTGCCCGCTGTTCCTGGTGTGGATCGCCGACCTGGCGCGCCTGCGCAGCCTGGGACTGCGCCGCGGCATGCCGCACGCCAGCCTCGATCACCTCGAAATGTTCCTGGTCGCGACCATCGATGCCGCGCTGGCTGCGCAGAACGCCGCCGTCGCCGCCGAATCGCTGGACCTGGGCGTGGTGTACATCGGCGGCATCCGCGACCGGCCCGAAGAGGTCGCCGCGGAACTGAACCTGCCGCCGAACACCTTTGGCGTCTTCGGCATGTGCATCGGCTACCCCGACGCCACACGCCCCGCCGCCGTCAAACCGCGCCTGCCGCAGGCGGCCGTGCTGTTCCGCGAGCAATACGACGCCACCACCCTGGAAACCGCCACCGACAGCTACAACGCCGTCATGGCGCAGTTCTATCAGAGCCAGGGCATGAAGCCCAAGGGCGAATGGGATCAGCACTCGCTGCAACGCGTGCGGGGTCCGGAAGCCATGAAAGGCCGTGACCAATTGGTTGAGGTGCTCAACCGGATGGGCTTCGCGCTGAAATGATGGCCTGATGCGCTGGCATCGGCGGAATGAAAACGGGCGCTTGTTCAGCGCCCGTTTTTTTTGCCTGCTGCCTGGCCTTATTGCAGCGTCGTCTTGGTGTGCTTGAGCAGCACCTGGTAGTCGCCAGAGTCCTTCTTCAGCATCTCGCGCAGTGCGTCGGGGGTCGACGTGCGCACCTCCATGCCTTGCGCGGCCAGGGTCTCGACAATGCGCGGCGACTTGGCCGCCTTGGCGATGGCGGCGTTCAGCCGCTCCACCACCGGTGCAGGCGTGCCGGCCGGCGCCAGCACGGCTTGCCATGTGCCCGCTTCGAAACCCGGCAATCCGCTCTCGGCCACGGTCGGCACATTGGGGGTCGCGGGATTGCGCCTGGCGCCCGTCGTGGCGATCAGGTTCAGGCGGCCTTCGTTCACATGTTCCATGTTGCCGACCAGCGAACTGAACATCACGTCGACACGGCCCGCCAGCAGATCCGTCATGGCGGGCCCGGTGCCCTTGTACGGCACGTGCACCATCTCGATCTTGGCCGCCGTGCGGAAGGCCTCGCCCGCCAGATGCTGCGCCGATCCGTTCCCCGACGACGCAAAGTTGACCTTGCCCGGATTGGCCCTGGCATAGGCTATCAAGTCCTGCACCGTGCGCAGCTTGAGCCCCGGCGTGACAAGAATGCCCAGCGACTGCACAGTGGTCAGCGACACCGGCTGGAAATCCTTGACCGGGTCGTAGGTCGGCTTGTCATGCAGCAGCGGCGTGATCACGAAGGCGTTAGTGCCGAAGAGCAGGGTGTAGCCGTCGGCCGGCGACCGGCGCACCGACTCCGTCCCCACCAGCGTTCCGCCACCCGCGCGGTTTTCCAGGACGACGGTCTGGCCCAGGTCGGCCGACATCTCCTGCGCCAGCATCCGGCCAACGATATCGGTCGCGCCGCCCGGTGCGTACGCAACCACCATGCGGATCGAATGCGACGGAAACGCCTGTGCCTGGACCTGCCGGGCAAACACGGCCGCGCCAGCCAGGAGAACGACGGTGCCAGCAATCTTGAGCAGGTTCAAAGTTGAAGCGCGATGGGCAACGGGCGCCGGGACACAACGAACGCGTGGGCTGAAAGGGACCATGGATGTCTCCGCAAGGGTCGATACGCCGGCTTGAAAGCCTGACTGTTATGAGGACGGCTCGCGGACGGAATGCACCCTTCCCCGAAACAATGCCGAGCGGTCATTATTCGGCGTGGGGCCAGCCCCATCAAGATGACAGTGCTAAATTGATAATTTCCAGATAAGAAACCGACAGGGCGACAAGGAGAGGATGTGGACGAACTGAGCTGCCTGCGCATGTTTCTGGAGGTGGCGCGACGCAACAGCTTTTCGGGCGCCGCGCAGCACTTTGGCGTGTCACGCGCCACCAGCACCAAGCAGGTCGCCTGGCTGGAAAAATCATTCGGCGCCAAACTGCTGAACCGCACGACCAAACAACTTGGCCTGACGCGCGCCGGGCTGGAAGTCGTGGAGAACGGCAGCGCCCTGCTCCAGCAATACGATGAACTGCGTGAGTCCGTCAACAATCTGTCGGGCGACGTCTCCGGCATCGTCCGCGTGGGCGTACCGCCGTCCTTTGGCACGCGGCGCCTGCTGCCGGTGATCCGCGACTTCTACGCCCGCTACCCCGACATCCAGATCGCGTTGAGCCTGCTCACCGTGCGCAAGCAGGAAACGTTTGTCGAACAGGGACTCGATGTCGGCATCATCATCGTGCCGGTGCTCAAGGACGCCAGCTACGTCGCCATCCCGCTGGCCGGCGCGCCGCAAGCCCTTGTCGCGTCACCCGCCTACCTGAAGCGCCACGGCCGCATCCGCACGCCCCAGGACCTGGTCGATCACAACTGCCTGGTCAACTGGAACAAGTCCCCCACCGGCATCTGGAACTTCACCGGCCCCGACGGCCCCGTGTCCGTCCGCGCGCACGGCTCCCTGCGATCCGACTTTGGCGACGCGCTCAAAGAGGCCGCGCTCGCCGGACTGGGCGTCTCCATGCACCCGTACTACATGATCGCCGAAGAGATCGAACAGGGTCTGCTCAAGGTGGTGCTGCCCGACTACGAACCGTCGGCCCTGGATGTCTATGCGATCCACTCGTCGCGCAAGAACATGCCGATGCGGGTGCAGCTGTTTGTTGAATTCCTGAAGGAATGGGCGAAAACGCCGAAGGCGTGGAGCAAGTCGGGGTAAGCAGCAACGTCGCCCGGACTGGGTAAAGCGCCAGCCCGCCGATACCGCCGATAGCGGCTCCGAAGTGCGATTCTCCGGCTCGACAACTTTATGTATGTTGGTATACCATCATACCAACAGATCATTTTCCACCCGGTGCCGCACGCGCAGAGACCGCGTGCGCCCTCGGTCCGCCAGCTCTCTGGCGCCTCATGACACTCCACAGTAGAAGGACACCATGACCCATTTCGCCACCCTTCCCGCCCGCCCGTCGCGCCGCCTCGCCCTCATGGCAGTGGCCGCCATGTTCGCAAGCGCCACGCCGTTCATGGCGCATGCCGCGTACCCCGACAAGACCATCACGCTGGTCGTGCCCTTCGCGCCGGGTGGCAGCTCGGACATCATTGCGCGCAACATTGCGCCTGCGCTGAGCGCCAAGCTGGGGCAGACCATCGTGGTCGAGAACGTTGCGGGCGCGGGCGGCATGCTGGGCACGCAGCGCGCGGTGCGCGCCTCGGCCGATGGCTACACGATCCTGTTGGGGTCGGGATCCGAGATCCTGATCAACAAGCTCATCAATCCGGCGGTGGGCTATGACGGCATGAAGGATCTGGCGCCGGCCGTGTTCATCGGCACGGGTCCGATGGTGCTGCTGGGCAAGCCGACCCTGGCCGCCAGGACGGTGCCGGAACTGCTGCAGCTGGCGCGCGCGGAGCCAGGCAAGCTGAGCTATGCGTCGGCCGGCAATGGCACGCCCATGCATGTGGCCGGCGAGCTGCTCAAGATGCGCGCCAAGATCGACATGACGCATGTGCCCTATCGCGGCGCGGCGCCGGCGTTGGTGGACCTGTTGGGCGGGCAGATCGACCTGGGCGTGTCGACGCTCAGCGCGGCGCAGGTCCATATCAAGTCGGGCAAGTTGAAGGCGCTGGCGGTGACCAGTGCCAAGCCGTCCGACCTGGCGCCCGGCATTCCGGCAATGGGTCAGCAACCCGGGCTGGAAGGCTTCGACCTGGGTGTGTGGTTCGGGCTGTTCCTGCCGGTCAAGACGCCTGGCGACATCGTGCAGAAGGTGCAGGCCGCCTCGCAGGATGTGCTGCGCGATCCGACCATCCGCGAAAACCTGGCCGATCAGGGCATCACGGCATCGGGTGCGTCGGCCGACGAGCTGCGCACGTTCATGGCGGCCGAGGTCGAGAAGTACCGGGCCGTCGTGAAGGCCGCCAACATCACCGCGGAATGACGCCACGCGCGCACCGCTTCTTCCTTACTGTCTGACTGGAACGCCATGACCCACGGAATTCGCAAGATCGTTACCTATACCGAAGACACCTTTATCGAAGGCGGCAAGGAAGCCCCTGTCCCGCTGCGCCTGTTCGCAGTCGCCGCCGTGCTCAAGAATCCCTGGGCCGGTGAAGGCTTCGTCGACGACCTGAAGCCGCAGATCCATGCGGTTGCCCCGATCCTGGGCGAGCAGATCACCAACACGTTGCTGGGCCTGACGGGCGGCGGCGATGCGATCGAGGCGTATGGCAAGGCTGCGGTGGTGGGCAGCAATGGCGAGATCGAACATGCGTCGGCGCTGATCCACACGCTGCGCTTCGGCAACTTCTATCGCAAGGCCGTGGGCGCCAAAAGCTACCTGAGCTTTACCAATGTGCGCGGCGGCCCGAACTGCGCGATCTCGATCCCGATGATGCACAAGCACGATGAAGGCATGCGGTCGCACTATCTGACGCTGCAGTTCGCGATCAACGATGCCCCGGGACCGGATGAGATCGTGGTGGCGCTGGGCGCATCGATCGGCGGCCGGCCGCATCACCGCATTGGCGACCGCTATCAGGACCTGGCCGACCTGGGCAGCAATCATGCCTGAACGTCTTCCTGTCAAAGGCACGTTGCCGCAGACCGCCTGGCGCCGGACCGGACAAGGCGAGCCTGTCATTCTGATCCACGGCGTAGGCATGGCGCAGTCGGTGTGGCAGCCGCAGGTCGATGACCTGTCGCGCGACCACGAGGTCATCGTCTACGACATGCTGGGCCATGGCGACAGCACCTTGCCTGCGGAAGGGGCGACGCTGGCCGACTATGCCGCGCAGCTGGCGGACCTCATGGACCACCTGGGCATGGCTGCCGCGAACATCGTGGGTCATTCGATGGGCGCGCTGATCGCGCTTGAATTTGCGTTGACGCGGCCCGAGCGCACCTTGCGTGTGGCGGCATTGAACGCCGTGTTCCAGCGCACGCCGGAACAACGCGCGGCGGTGCAGGCACGTGCGCAAGCCCTGACGCAGAGCGGCTTTGCGGCCACGATCGGGCCGACCATCGACCGGTGGTTCGGCACGCCGGTGCCGCCTGACCTGCGCAACGCGGCGGACCTGGTGGCCGGGCTGCTGACCCGGGTCAGCCCGACCGGTTACGCGCGCACCTATCGCCTGTTCGCCAGCAGCGATGCGGTGCATGCCAGCCGCTTGCCCACCCTGGCCATGCCTGCGCTGTTCCTGACCGGCGAATTCGATGCGAATTCCAGCCCGGCCATGTCGCACGCGATGGGCCAGCTGGCGCCGAATGCGGTGGTCAAGGTGCTGCCCGATGCCCGCCACATGATGAACCTGACGCATCCGGGCGATGTCAACGCCGCGTTGCGAACCTTCCTGGCCATGCCGCGAGACGTGGAATACTTCGATATCGAATCGAAGAATCAGGAAGTCCATGACGATGTCAGTCCCTAACGCCGCTTCCCTCAAGGTCGATCGCAGCGCCAAGACCTTGCGAGAGCTGTCGCTGGAGAAAATGCGCGACGCCATTCTCAACGATCACTTCAAGCCCGGCGAACGCCTGGTCGAGCGCACGCTGTGCGCGCAGCTGGACGTCAGCCGGTCGATCGTCCGGGAAGTGTTGCGGCACCTTGAAACCGAAGGCCTGGTCGAGTCGATTCCCTATCAGGGCCCGGTGGTCGCCCGGCTGGACAGCGGGCAGGCCGCGCAGATCTACGAGATCCGCGCGCTGCTCGAAGGCCACGCGGCGCGTCTCTGCGCCGAGAAAGCCAGCGATGACATGATTGCAAGATTGAGCGAGCTCAATGATCACATCCATGCCGCGTTCGGCCGCAACGACTTTGCCCAAGTCATGGCGCGCACCGCCGACTTCTATGAGGCCATGTTCGCGGGCAGCGGCATGACCGTGGCGTGGGGCGTCGTCCAGTCGCTCAATGCCCGCATCAACCGCCTGCGCGCCGTGACCATATCGTCCGCCGGCCGCCGGGCCGACGCCGCCGCCGAAATGGCAAAGCTGGTCAAGGCCCTGAAAGACCGGGATCCGGACGCGGCGCAAGAGGCGTCCCAGGCCCATGTCCGTCATGTGGCGGCGATTGCAGCCAAACGCCTGGCCGAGTTGGGTTAACGTTGCAGACTGCCAGACCGGCTCCCTGGGCCGGCGAACGACATTCAAGGAACGCCATCGATATGGACAAGACAGACAAGCAGGGCATCACCACCACCATCGTCCACCGCGACCGCCGCGTCGGCGTGGAATTCGGCGCGCTGCGCTCCCCCGTGCATATGTCGGTCCAGTATGGTTTCGAGAAAGTCGAAGACCTGATCGGCATGTTCCAGGGCACCAAGAAAGGCGCGTTCAACTACGCCCGGCAAGGCACGCCCACGTCGGCCATGCTCGAAGCGAAGATCAACGAGCTTGAAGAAGGTGTCGGCACCGTCTGTTTCGCCACCGGCATGGCCGCGATCACCGCCGTCTTCCTGACCTTGCTCAAGGCCGGGGATCACATCGTTGCCAGCCAGCACGTCTTTGGCAACACCAACAGCCTGTTCGGCACGCTGCGCCAGTACGGCATCTCGGTCACCATGGACGACCTGACCGACGCACAGCGCGTGGCCGATGCCATCACGCCGGCAACCCGCATGGTGTTCGTCGAGACCATCGCCAACCCCGGCACCCAGATCGTCGACCTCCAAGGCATCGGCGACATCTGCCGCGACAAGGGCCTGGTCTACGTGGTCGACAACACCATCACGTCGCCCGCCCTGTTCAAGCCCAAGCGCGTGGGCGCCACGCTGGTCATCAACTCGTTGACCAAGACGCTGTCGGGCCACGGCGCCGCCTTGGGTGGCGCGGTCACCGACACCGGCTTGTTTGATTGGGCAAGCTATCCCAACATCTCCAACACGTATCGGGACGTGGCGCCCGCGCAGCAAGGGCTGCAGCAGATCCGCAAGAAGGGGCTGCGCGACATGGGCGCATCGCTATCGTCCGAGCATGCGAACCAGATTTCGATCGGCATGGAAACGTTGACGCTGCGCGTGCGCCAGAGCAGCGAGACCGCGCAGGCACTGGCTGAATACCTGGTATCGCATCCCGCCGTCGGCCGCGTGTCCTACCCCGGCTTGCCCGACCATCCGCAGCACGCCCGCGCCAAGGAATTGTTCCGCGCCAACGCCTGGCTACTGTCGTTCGAGCTGCGCGACGCCAGCCAGACCGTGGCGTTCATGAATGATCTGACCATTCCGATCAAGGCGACAGGCCTGGGCGATACCCGCACGCTCGTCATTCCGGTCGCCGCCACGATTTTCTGGGAAGCCGGCCCGGAAAAGCGCAAAGAGATGCATATTCCTGACGGCTTCATCCGCGTCTCGGTGGGCCTGGAAGAAGCGGAGGATCTGCTGGCGGACTTTGCGCGCTGCCTGGACAAGGTGGCTGGGAAGGGCTGACTGCCGTCACGGGCCGCCCCCGTGCTGGGAGTCGTAGCGCGCTCCGGGCGCGACTCCTGCTACACCTTGACCATTCCGTGTCCAGGAGGCCACCATGTGCGGACGACTTGCCCAGTATCGCGACGCCGAACGCTATTTCGAGTTGCTGCGCGCCAATCCGGCGGCGCCGTTTGCACCTTCCCCGTTTGCACCTACCGCCTTCGCGCATGCGCCGGTCTACAACGTGTCGCCGGGCACGCACCCGATGACCATCAAGGCGGGTGGCGATGGGCCCGAGGCGGCGGAGGCGCATTGGGGCTATCGCGGCCGCGCGCCGCGCATGTATGTGAACGCGCGTGTAGAAAGTGCTGCAACGTCGGGCTACTGGCGGCCCTTGTGGGAGCGCGGCCGCATTCTGGTGCCGGCCGATGGCTGGTTCGAATGGACAGGCGCCAAGCCGAACCGCCAGCCCCATTTCATCCATCGCGCCGATGACGAGCCGCTGCTGCTGGCGGCCATCTTGGGGGCGGACGGATTTGCCATCGTGACCAGTTCGGCGGATGCGGGGCTGCTGGATGTGCATGACCGCCGCCCGGTGGCGTTGACGGCCGATGGCGCGCAGGCGTGGCTGTCGCCGGAGACGAGTTCGGAAGACGCGTTGCTGGTCACCGCGACCCAGGCCCTGGGCGAGGCGGCGTTTGCGTGGCATGCGGTGACGCGCGCCATGGGCAATGTGACCTATCAGGCGGCGGACGCCGTGGCCCCACTGGGCGAGGACGCGCCGCAGCCGGCCGGCTGACTGACCGCCGGCAGTTGCCGGTTGCCAATCGCCCGTTGCCAGTTGCCACTTGCAACCTGTTGACGACATCCACTACATACATCACGTCATGATATACATGGCACAATGCCGGGCTGTGCCGGTTCGGGTCTCGACCGGCGTCGTCTCATTTTCTGCTGTCGCATCCCATGTCTTTTTCCACCCTTTCCATTGCGTCCTGGTTGAGCGCCTGTGTGCCCGAACCGCTGCACGTGAGCCGCGCCGAGCGCCTTCGCGCGGTGCTGGGCGCCTTGATCGGCATTGCCCTGACGGGCGTCATGTCGGTCTGGACGATGGGTGACCATGCCGATCTGCCCTTGCTGATTGCGCCGATGGGCGCGACGGCGGTCCTGCTGTTCGCGGCGCCCGCCAGCCCGCTGGCGCAGCCGTGGCCCATGATGGGCGGCAATCTGCTGGCCGCCGCAGTCGGGGTAACCTGCGCACGATGGATCCCGGTGCCGATTCTGGCAGCTGCGGTGGCAGTCGCGCTGGCGATCGGCTTGATGTTTGCGTGCCGGTGCCTGCACCCGCCGTCTGGCGCGGTGGCGCTGACCGCGGTCTTTGGCGGGCCGGGCATCAAGGCAGCCGGCTATGGTTTTGTTGTCATGCCGGTGGCGATCAACACCGCGATCCTGCTTGCATGTGCGATGCTCTTCCACTGGGCAACGCGTCATCGTTATCCTCACCATGCCAGTGTGCCGCATGCGTCACGCACCACCCGGTCGGGCGTGACCGAAGACGACATCGTGGCGGTGCTGGATGACCGCGATGAATTGTTGACCATCGATGCGGACGACCTCGTCACCCTGGTGGATGAGGCTGAACAACGCGCTTATCGCCGTCGCGCCGCAAGCGCCGTGGGCACGACTGCCACCCCCTCCCCGCCTTTCCACGCCCATGCCGACATGACCTCGCGATCGCCCAAGCCCCTGAAGAAGTCCGATTTCGAAGTGCTCTCAGAATTCCGGCATCAGCTGCGCCGCTTCCTGCACTTTTCGGAAGAGGCCGTGCAGGCCGAAGGCATCACGCCGCTGCAGTACCTGTTGCTGCTGCATATCAAGGGCTTTCCAGGCCGCGAGTGGGCGACGGTGGGGGAGCTTGCCGAGCGGATGGTGTCGGTGCATCACGGCACCGTTGCGTTGGTGAATCGCTGCGTGGCGCTCGGCCTGGTGCGCCGCGAGCCCGCGCCGGAAGACAAACGCCAGGTGCGCATCCACCTGACGCCGCATGGCGAGACCGTGCTGCTGCGGCTTGCCGCGTTGCATCGCGAGGAATTGAAGACGACGTCCCGGCATTTCCAGCTGCCGTTCGACGAGAACTGATAGCCCCCCTAGGCGCTTCGCGCCTCCCCCAGGGGCGACACCTGCGGACCGGCAGAGCCGGATCCGCGGTGTCCTGTGTGGTGATGCCGTGCCTTATTTTTCCGTGGCTGTCTTTGCTAGCGCCTGATCGCCGATGGCGTAGAAGGTGCCGCCCGCGATGTAGTGCAGGCTTCTGAACGCGGGGCCTGCCGACTCGAATTCCCAGTGCCCGTTGCGGAACACGCGGGTGTCGGCCCAGGCGCCGACCACCTCGCCGATGAACAGATCGTAGGCCTGCTGATTGTGCGGCTCGGGCAATACCTTGCAGACCAGCCAGGCCGCGCACCCTTCGACCAGCGGGATCTCGAATCCGGGTGCGTTGAAGGTCGACACCCCGCAGCGCGCCAGTTTGTCGGGTGCGTCCGCCAGGCTGAGGTTGCCGACGTCGTAGGTCAGCTGCAGTTGCGCGAACGTCGGCACCTGCAACACGAAATGCCCGCTGGCGTCGACCAGCCCCCGCGTGCGCGTGGCCTTGTCCAGCACGACCGTGACCTTGGGGGGCGCGAAGTCCAACGCGCAGGCCCAGGCCGCGGACATGACGTCGTCGACACCGTCATGACGGGCGGAGACCAGCACGGTCGGACCGTGGTTGAGCAGCCGGTAGGCCTTGGGTAATTCGACGGGGGCGATGTGACTGTCCATGCGGTGCCTTTGCGTTGCGCGTTGCGTGCGATAGGCAAATGGTGCCACAGGGCAGGCTCACGACGCCGCCGTCCACCCTCCCCCCAGCGCGCGATGCAGGTCCACCGTCGCCAGAAGGCGGGCAAGGTCCAGTTGCACGGCCAGGTCCTGCGCGGCGTAAAGCGTGCGCTGCGCGTCGAGCAGCACCAGCAACGTATCGGCCCCCGCACGGAAGCGCGATTCGGCAAAAGCCAGGGCGCGCGAGGCTTCCGCAACCACGGTCGCTTGCGCGCGGGACTGCGCAGCAACCCCGGCGAGCGCGTTGAGGCTGACCTCGACATCACCAAAGCCGGCGATGACCGCCTGCCGGTAGGCGGCAAGCAGGGCTTCCCGTTCCGCCAGCGCCAGGTCGTGTTGGGCAGCCAGAAAGCCGGCATCAAAAATAGGGGCGGCCAGGCCCGCCGCCAGGCTGTACAGCGGACTGTCGAGCAGGGCACTGGGCCAGCTTCCCCCTACGCCCAGGCCAGCCTGCAAGGTCAGCCGCGGGAACAGGGCGGCCCGGGCAGCTGCGACGTTGGCGTCTGCGGCAAGCAGTTGCGCTTCGGCGCGCGCAATGTCGGGCCGGCGCGCCATCAGTTGCGATGGAATACCGGTATCGACCGAGGGCGCCAGAATGCCGGTGATTTGCGCTGTCGATACCTCGAGCCCGGGGCGCCCCACCAGCACGCCAAGCACAATCCGCGCATCGTCGGACTCTTGCCGCAAGGCGTCGACGTTGCGCTGCAAGGCCGCGACCAGACCGCGCTGCTGCGCGACCTCGAGTGGCCCGGCTGCGCCTGCACGCGCCCGCGCCGTGACCGTGTCGAGCAAACGGTTGGCGGTAGCCAGGTTTTGGAGGGCAATCGCGGTGCGCTCGCGCGCCGCCACGGTCCGCAGCCAGAGGCGCGCCACGCCGGTGGTGATCGTGATGCGGACCGTATCGCGATCGTGACGACTGGCGCGCTGCAGGGCCCGCGCACTGTCGCGCACCGCGTGATGACGGCCCCAGAAGTCGACTTCGTAACTGGCCGCGATCCCGGTCGAATAGGCATTGCCCGAGACAGTGCTGCCGGCATTCGATCCACTGCCAATCCGCGCCTGCCGGCTTGCCGAGGCAGTCCCGACAACCTGAGGCAGCAGCGGTGCGCCCGCGGCCTGCGCCCGGGCGTCGGCCTGCCGCACGCGCGCCATTGCAGCGGCCAGGTCCTGGCTGTCGGCGGCGGCGGCTCTGACCACGTCGCGCAGTTCGGCACTCGAAAAGCGGTCCCACCAGAGATCGGGCGCAACCAGCCCCGGCAATGCAGCCTCTACGCCATTGGCTCGAATGTCAGGCGCCGCCCTGGACCACGCTTCGGGCAGCGCAGGCGCCCTGCCGGGCAGTGTGGTAACGGGCAAGGCGCATCCGCCCAACAGGCCCAGGCCCAGACCCGCCAGGATCATCGCCAGGCCCTGGCGCAGTGGCCATCGCTTGAATGCGTCGTGCATGCTCAAGCCTCCCCCGCCAACGCAATGACCGGGTCGAGCCGGGCTGCCGTGCGCGCCGGCATGAAGCCGAACACCAGCCCCGTGATCACCGCGCACAGGAAGGCGCCGAGCATGGCCAGGACGGAGAACACCAGTTGCATGCCCAGCGCAATCAGTCCGGCGCCGATGGCCAGCCCGGCAATCAGACCCATGACCCCTCCGGTCACCGTCAGCAGGACAGCCTCGGTCAGGAACTGACGCAGGATGTCGCGCTGCCGTGCCCCCGTGGCCACGCGGATCCCGATCTCCCGCGTACGTTCACGCACGGTCATCAGCATGACGTTCATGACGCCGATACCGCCAACCAACAGTGACACTGCAGCAATCAACCCCAGCATCATCGTCATGCTGTTGCGTGTGGCGGCTTCGGCCTGCAGGCGCGCCGCCGCGTTGCCGATGGCGAAATCCTTGCGCCCGCCGTGCCGTGCGATCAACAGGTCGTTCATGGCTTTTTCCGCCGGAAGCACGTCTTGCGACGACATGGCTTCGACCACGACATAGTCCGGCTGGGTCTGCGCCTGGTAGACGCGGGCCCGCCCGCTGCGGTAAGGAATGAAGACCATGTCGTCGTAGTATTGCGCGCCGGAATCCGCGCCGCGTTCGGCGAGCACGCCGATGACTTCGAACGGCGAGTTGCCGATCAAGACCTGCCGGCCCAGGGGGTCGGGCGTGTCGCGAAAGAAATGGTTTTTGGCGCCTATGCCCAGGACAACCAGTGGCGCCAGCGCACGGTCTTCGGCATCGGTAAAGTAACGGCCCGCCACCAGCTTCCAGTGGTGGATGGCCGGCATGTCCTGATTGGCGGCGAATACATAGTTCTGCCGTTCGGCATTGCCCCGGCGCACGGTGATCGGATCGCCGATCACTGGCATGACCCTGCGAATCTCGGGCAGCGCTTGAACCGCTTCAAGGTCGTCGGGCGTCAGCTGCCCGGCCGGTCCGCCAGTAGCTGGCGGCTGGCTGTTCAGATACATGATCGTGGTACCCATCGATCCCATCTGCTCGACGACTTTCTGCCGGGCGCCTTCGCCGATCGCGAGCATGACGATGACAGACGCAACCCCGATGATGATCCCGAGCAGGGTCAGCCCGGTTCGACCGCGGTTCATGCGCATGCCGCGCCAAGCGGTGCGAAGCGCTTCACGCAGGTCTGCTTGCAGACTGGCGCCTGAGGTGGTTGCTGCGTCGCGCAGATCAAGGTCGGGCAAGGTGCGGCGGGTGGGGGACGACGCGGGGTCCAGGGGGCGCTCGTTGTGATACGCGACCGTGTCGTTGCCGGCGTCCACCGTATGGTTGCTACCGTCCACCGTTTCGTTGCCAGCGTCCACCGATTCGTTGCTGTCCGCAACGATCACCCCGTCCCGGATCTCGATCACGCGGCGCGCCTGCGCCGCCACGTCCCGGTCATGGGTGATCAGGATGATGGTGTGGCCCGCGTCGGCCAGTTCGTGCAGCAGCGCCATGACTTCCGCGCCGCTGCGTGTGTCCAATGCACCGGTGGGCTCGTCGGCCAGCAGGATGCGGCCGCCGTTCATCAGTGCACGGGCAATCGATACGCGCTGCTGCTGGCCGCCCGATAGCTGGTTGGGCCGATTGCCTTGCTTGTCAGCCAGACCCAGGCGGTCCAGCAGCGCGGCCGCCCGCGCGGCGCGTTCGACGTCGGGCATGCCGGCGTAGATCGCCGGCACCTGCACGTTTTCCGAGGCCGTCTCGCTGGCGATCAGGTGATAGCCCTGGAAAACGAAACCGAATGCCTCACGCCGCAGCCAGGCCAGCGCATCCGCGTCCAGCGTCGTCACGTCGTGCCCGTTGATGTGATACGTGCCCGCCGTGGCGCGGTCCAGGCAGCCCAGCACGTGCATCAACGTTGACTTGCCCGACCCCGATGCGCCGACCAGTGCGACGAATTCGCCGGCGCGTATGGTCAGGTCGATGCCGTGCAGGACTCCCACTTCGGGCTGCGTGCCGCCGCCGTACCGCTTGCGGATGCCACGCAGGGCGATCAACGGCGGCGTGTCGGCAGCGTGGATAGTGGCGCTGGTGTCCCCGCTGCGGCCCGTGTTCCGGCTCCCGCGGCCAGGAGTACTCCCGCTCACATTGGCGTTCACCATTGGATCCACCGCGGCCGTCCGCCCACGCGCGTTTCTGCAGTAATGAGTCGATCGCCCTCCTGCAGCCCTTCCAGCACTTCGGCCAGATGCCGGCTGCGCGCGCCCAGGCGCACCTGTCGTGTTTCCGGCTGACCGTCGGCCCGCAACACGCGCGCGGTGTAGGTGCCCGGTTCACTCTCGTTCTCTGCCAGCGACGCCAGCGGAACGGCCACGGCGTCGGGCGCGCGCGCTGTCACGAAGGACACCAGCGCCGTCATCTGGGGCATGAGTTCGCCATCGGCATTGTCCACGTCGAACAGCACCGTGTAGACAACGGCCTTGGTGGCGGGCGCGGGCGTGGCCGATGCGCTCGACTTGGCCTCGGCCACCGGTGGCGCCGGCAACACCTGTCTGACCGTTCCCTGCCAGCGTCGGGCGGTTGCCTGACCATCGTCGCCCAGGGTCGTGAAGTACACCGGCATGCGCGGCTTGACGCGGCGCACGTCGGCTTCGGAGACATCGGTCCAGACGGTCATGCCCGACAGGTCGGCCACTCGCAAAATGTTCGGTGTCTGGTAGGTGGCGTTCAAGGTCTGGCCTTCGCGCGCGTCGACTGACACCACCGTTCCGGCCATGGACGCATAGATGCGCGTGTAGCCCAGACGCGCTTCCTCGGCCCGCTGGCTCGCTTGCGATTGGGCGATCTGTGCGTGCAGATAGTCGATCTTGGCGCCCGCCGCCGCAAAGTCGGCTTCGGCGATATGCAAGTCTTCTTCACGGGTCGCGCCGTCGGCAGCCATCTGCCGCTGCCGCGTCAGTTGTTGCTGCGCCAGCCGCAGCAAGGCCTGCTGTTCGTTCACTTGCGCGCGCAGTCCGGCCAGCCGTGCCCGGCCGGCATCGACCGTGGCCTGCTGCACGCTGGGATCGATCTCGACCAGCAACTGCCCTTTCCGGACCTCATCGCCCGGCTTGACATGCAAGCGGTTGATCAGCCCCGACACCTGCGCGCCGACATCGACGTAGCGCCGGGGCTGCAGGCTGCCGATGGCCGTCACCGTGGACTCGACCGATCGTCGTGCGAGCACCTCGGTCGTGTAGTCGATCCGTTCGCGCAGGGACCACACGCCCACGCCGATGGCGGCCGCCAGCAGGGCGATCGCCATCCCGCCCTTCCAGCGCCTTGTGTTGCGTGCGGCGGGGCTCATGACCGGCCCGCTGGTGCAAGGGCGTCAGAAGCAGCGTCGCAAAGAGGGGCGCAAAGAGAGGCGCACTTGGCGTCGCGCCATCGGGCGTCAAGACGGGGTACCGGGCTGAAAAGCGTCATGCAGCAACTCGAAAAGACATCAGGTAAACCAACGCAGGCAGGGGCAGGACAGCGACAAGGCCATCAGAAGGCCATGCGCGCGTTCAGGCTGACGGTGCGCGGGGCGCCGGACGCGATGTAGTTGGATCCGTTGTAGATCCAGTAGCGGCGTCCTGCCAGGTTGTGGATGGCGGCAGTGAAGGTGACGTCCTTGCCGACCAGCCGGGTGCTGTAGCTGGCGCCCGCGTCGACGACGGTATAAGGGGACAGCCGATAGGTATTGGCAGTATCCAGATACGACGCCCCGATGTATTTGAGACCGCCGTTCAGGCTCAGGCCCGGCAGCGCCGCCACGTTGTAGTTCGCGGCAAGCGCCGCCTGCACACGCGGCGTGCCGGTGGTGCGCTTGCCGTTCAAGGCTGCCGCCGCTTCTTCGTACTTGGCATCGAGCAGCATCACGCCGGCGATCACCGACAGCTGGCTGTCGAACCGGTATCGGCCGCTGATGTCGGCGCCCTGGTAGCGGGTAATGCCGTCCTGCACGTAGTAGTTCGCGGCGTTGGTATAACCGGCGGTCCGGTCCAGGCGGAACAAGGCGGCCGTGCCACTCCATGCGCCCTGTTCGAACTTGTAGCCGGCTTCATACTGCTTGCTCTTGATCGGGCCGAGCACCTCGAAGCGGTTGACCACGTTCGCGGGGGCCGTGCCGCCGCGCTCCAGGGCTTCGACCGCGCTGACATACAGCGTGGATGCGGGCGTGGGCTTGAACATGAGCGCCAGCGTCGGCGTAAGCGGATTGCGCTTGTAGGGCGTGGTGGGTGTACCAGCCGCGTCCGCACCGGTCTGGTCGTAGCGGTTGTAGCGCAGGCCGGCGATCAGCGACCATTGCTCGCCCAAGCTCAAAGTGTCGCTGATAAATGCCGCGGTCTGTTCGATGACGCTGGAACGGTACATACGAACGCCGTCTGACGACCCGGTGATGGTCAATGGCGAATCGCGATAGATATTGCCGCCGCCGATGTCGCCTGCGTAATTCGAGACGGCATTGGCCCGATTCTGGAACCGCTGACGCGACGCGCCAACGACGACCCGATGCGACACGGGACCGGTGCTCAATTCGCCGTCGACCATGGCTTGCGCGTGGTCGAATTCCTGCACGAACTTGGTGGTGCTGCGATCCGCCGTGTAATCGCCCGCCAGGCTGGTCACGTACAAGGTGCTGTAGTTGTAGTCGGATTCCCGGCGTGCGTTGCGATAGGTCGCGCTGGCATTCCAGCCGGGCGCGATCCTCCATTGCAAGCCGGCCGTGGCGACGCGATCATTGGTGTTGTAGAAGGCGCCGTCCGGCTGCGACTGGATCTTGGGATCGTTGGGTGTCGGCACCACACCTGGGCGGCTCGCGTAAAGGCGGTTCAGGTCCAGCCCCCAGAAACTGTTGCCGCGGGACGCGCGGTCGGCGTACAGAAAATCGACGCTGGCCGTCAGATCCTTCGTCAGTCGGGCATCCAGGGCAATCGACGCCCCCGTGCGCCGCATGCTGCCGCCGCGTATGAACGTATCGCCCTCTTCGCGCAGCACATTTGCGCGATAGCCGAAGCGGTCGTCATTGCCGAATCGGCCGCCGGCATCCACGCTTTGCGAGAACAGCGACTTCGACTTGAACCCGACCGACGCGGTCAGCAGGCGTTCATCGGTTGGGCGCTTCAACACGTAGTTGGCAACGCCGCCTGGAGACCCGAAACCGTTCATGAACCCGGTAATGCCTTTCTGCAGGTCGACGCGGTCGAACAGTTCCATCGGCAAGCCGGTGCCCCACGCCGTGATCGGCAGGCCGTCCACCTTGAAGCCGTTGCTGGTGTCCAGGCCAAGTCCCCGTACGGAAATCGACGCGCCATGCCCATACTCGCTGCCGGTCAGTTGCACGGCCGGGTCGTAACGCAAGGCCTGCTCCAGCGTGGTGACCAGGCGCGTTTCCATCTCTTCACTGCCGACACTGGTGATGGAGAACGGCGTGTCGAGCACGCTGCGGCGGCCCAGGGCGCCCGATGTTGCCGTGCGGCGCAGGCTGGTGGCCTGCGCGGCGCTGGTGGCCGTGACGTCGATGGTCGAGAGCGTGGTGCTGCCGGGAGCGCGTATGGCCGTGGGCGTGGCCGTCTGCACGACCACCGATCCGCCTTCGCTGACGGCTTCGAGGCCGCTGCCGGCCAGCAGGCGGTCCAGCACGTCACGCGGGCGGTACGCGCCCGAGATCGCGGGCGCCATTTTGCCGGCGACCAGGCCTTGCCGCACGATCAGTTGCACCCGGCTCTGGCGCGCCCACTCGTTCAGCGCCTGCGCCAGCGTCTGCGCGCCAATGTCGAACTGCATCGGCGCTGCGGATGCGAGCACGTTCCCGCCAGACTGGGCGGATGCCGCTGGCGACGTGATCGCCACTAGCAGGGCCACAGCGATCGATACCGGACGCAAGTTGACGCAGACCATGAAAACTCCAATGAATAGAAATGATTCCTATTCATGAAGACGCACGGGCGCGTCGGATTCCCGTACCCGACAGGAAATTATTTGACCGGGCGAATTTCCAGGCCATCGGCCGTTGGCTGCAGACGCACCGGCAAGGCGCGGGGCAGCAGGCGCCGGAAGCTGGCGGGGTCGGTCGTGTCGAAAGTGCCGCTGAGCCGCAAGGCTGCGACACCGGGATCGCGCAGCACGAGGCCGGAATCGGCATAGCGTTCCAGTTCGGCCAGGACACGCGACAAGGGCATGTCGATGAAACTGAGCTGTCGGTCGCGCCACGGCGCGATGCCCTCGGGCGGGATAGGCGACGCCGTACCGGGCCATCCATCGCTGCGGAAGGCCAGTTGCTGGCAGGCGGTCAGCAAGGCGTCGGCACCCCGCGATCCGTTGGCCGACCTGCCGGATGACGTGGCGCCATCGCTTCGGCCGACGCGTACCTTGCCCTCTTCCACCGCAACCACCGGTCCGCTCTCGCCCGCAAAACCAGGCAGATAACGGACGGTAAAACGCGTGCCGACTACCGTCACGCGCGATGGCCCGGCGGTCACCTGGAAGGGACGATCGGTGTCCGCGTGCACCGAAAAAAGCGCCTGCCCATTGGCAAGGATCACTTCACGGCGGCTCCGGTAGAAGACGACCGACAGTCGCGTTGCGCTGTCCAGCCGCAACTGGCTGCCGTCGGGCAGGCGGACATCGATCTGTTCTCCACGACCGGTAGCCAGTTGCTGAAGAAAGACGGGTTGTTGATCACGCCAGACCAGGGCACCGACAATCGAAACGGCGGCCACGCAAGCCACAGCAATGCCAGCCGCCACCCAGCGCACGCCGAACCAGGACTGACTCGAGGGACGGGACACCGCATTTCTTGCGGTGCGAGCCATCGTGGCTGCCGTGCTTGCGTTGCGAGCGCGCAAGCGCGCGACCGCATCGGCCGGAAGCCTGTCCAGCGCCGTCCAGTGCCGATCGAACCGGTCGTACGCGGACCGGTGCGCGCGATCGGCATCCAGCCAATCGTTCAGGGCGTGTTCGTCTTCGGAAGACCAGTCCTCGCGCTGCCTGCGCACGAACCAGTCGAGCACCTGTTCGCGCAAGGCGGTCATCGGCGGGCTCCCGACCGGCGCCGCATGGCCGGTCGCCCCGAGCCGGATGCCCCCGGGTTGCCGGCCACCTCGTCCGCGCATTGCCAACACGCATCCATGGCCAGCTTCAAATGCATTTCGACCGTGCGCACCGAAATTCCCATGGCCTCGGCAATCTGCGCATACGACATCCCGTCGAACTTGAACATCACGAAGGCCTCGCGGCACCGCGGAGGCAAGGCGTCTATCACCGCCACCACCGCCGTCGCGTACTGCGACGATGCGCAGCGCTCTTCCGGCTGGCGGTTGAATGCGCCAGCCGGTTCATCTTCGATCGCCAGGTCGTCGAGGCTGGCGTGCTGACGCACGTCGGCCCGGCGGAAATCGTCGGTCATGACGTTGCGGGCGGTGCGATAGAGGAAGGCGCGGGGATCGGCAATGGCTTCGCCCGAGCGTCCTGCCGACAGTACCCGGGCATAGGTTTCCTGCACCGTGTCGGCCGCAGCGTCCCGATCGCTGAGCGCGCGCGCGCAGAAATTCAGCAATTCTCGGTAATAAGACAGAGGCACGGCAAGGCTCGAAAGTCCCGCCCGGCAGGCGGTTGCCGCCTGTGCCACCCCAAGTTTCAGGCAGCAGGACGACTTGATAATGATTCTTATTCTAGTCGATTGCCTGCCAGTCTGCGATGACGCAATCCCCGCTGTGGCCCGAGTCTATTTCCGCTCGAACTTGCTCAGCACCTGATCCAGAAAATCCCCGTCCGATTCATTGGACAGCACCCGAACCGGCATCCAGTCATAGTCGGCCGAGAGCCACACTTCCACTTTCTGGCCGTCGTCCTCATCCCGCTCGCGGACCAGATGGACTGCCTTGACGGGACCCAGGGGCGTATCGAGCGTGTCGGTACCGGCCACCCGGAACCGCCACATGCCAGTGCGGCTGGAGCCGGCGACGCGGAAGGGAACAACCTTGCCCGACGCAAACACATCAGGATTCTTGCGGCCCATGGCGGCCAGTTGCACCAGGACCGACATGCGGTCTTGCGTGCCGGCCTGCAAGGGTTCGGATTCGCCGCCGGCGAACGTAATCTTTTTGGCTTCCGGATCGAAGGTGACCGCCTTGATGCGCTTGTTGCGCGTTTCCTGGTAGCGGGCGGGCTGCAGGCCGTCGGGGGTGATGACGCCGCTGCTTTCGAAATTGAAGCTGAACAGCGTGAAGCGGCCGCTGTTGACGATCCGGTAGGCATCGCCTTCCCGCATCCAGTCGAAGTGGCTGTCGACGTTGATCTTGAACCCCTTGGCCGACGCTTTCAGTGTGTAGGTCATGGACGAGGAGCCCGGCACGCTGACGGCGGGCGCAGCCGCGGAGGCCGTGCGGGCGGCGACCAGCGACACGCCGGGCGCCAGCACCAGCGCGGCGGCCAGCGCGGCACCGTGGCGCGCAAACGTCCGGCGCGCCAAAGAAAAGGACGCGTTCTTGAAAATAGCGGTCATGGGCATGAAGGCGCCGGTTGACCCGGCGCCGCCTGTAAGCGAGATGTTGATCGTACCGGACGCGGCGCGGCGTCGGCTGCCGTTCTAGCCGCGAGTCTGCCAGGTAGAGGGCTGGCGCAGCAACGGAGTTCCCCGTGGGGGCGGCGGGCAGTCTTCCCGGGAAGGCGGCGGCAAGCTTTACGGCTAGCCGGCGGGCGACCTTTCCAGCCCAGCCGACGGCCACCTGCCCCGGCGAAAACGCCGGGCGGCGCATGTTACTGTAAGCGCATCCTGTCGCTCCCTGCCGGATCCCTGGCACTCACGTGCATCGGCAGGCCAGACTGACGCCATACTCTTTCGCTTACGTCTTATGAAACTCGCCTCCTTGCGCGACGGTTCGCGCGACGGTCAATTGATGGTGGTGTCGCGCGACCTCAAGACCGCGCACTTCGCCACCGAAATCGCTCCCACGCTGCAACGCGCGCTGGACGACTGGAACTTCGTCGTCTCCCAATTGCAGGACCTGGCCGACGCGCTGAATACCGGCCGCGCCCGCCATCCCTTCCCGTTCGATCCGACCAAGTGCGCCGCGCCCTTGCCGCGCGCCTATCAGTGGGCTGACGGATCGGCGTACGTCAATCATGTGGAGCTGGTGCGCAAGGCGCGCAATGCCGAGATGCCGGAAACCTTCTGGACGGATCCCCTGATCTATCAGGGCGGCAGCGACGATTTTCTCGGGCCGCATGACGACATCGTGGTGCCCTCCGAAGCGTTCGGCATCGACTTCGAAGGCGAGATCGCGGTGATTACCGGTGACGTCGCCCTGGGCACGCCGCCCAACGGCGCGAGCGACGCCATCCGCCTGCTGATGCTGGTGAACGATGTGTCGCTGCGCAATCTGATTCCGGGCGAACTGGGCAAGGGCTTCGGCTTTTTCCAGAGCAAGCCTGCCACGGCGTTTTCGCCGGTGGCCGTGACGCCCGATGAACTGGGTTCGGCATGGCGCGACGGCAAGGTCCATCGCCCGTTGACCGTGGAATGGAATGGCAAGGTGGTGGGCAAGCCGCTGGCAGGCGAAGACATGGTCTTCAACTTCCCGGCCTTGATCGCCCACATCTGCAAGACGCGCAACTGCCGGGCCGGCAGCATCGTGGGCTCGGGCACGGTATCGAACAAGGACAGCTCGGTGGGCTATGCCTGCATCGCCGAAAAGCGCTGCCTGGAAACCATCGAGACCGGTGCGCCGGTGACCGAATTCATGAAGTTCGGCGACAGCATCCGCATCGAGATGCTCGACGAAAAGGGCGCCAGCATTTTCGGCGCCATTGACCAGGTGATCGCGCCCTCCGGCGCGGCCTGACCCTGCCCCTATCGAGACAAGGAAGAGCGATGATCCCCAGCGGCAATCCTTTTGCGTTCCCCGGCATGCCTGGCGCGGCCCCGTCGTTCGATCCAGGCGCGGCCAATCCGGTCATGCAGAGCCTGGACATGATGCGGCAGGTGTGGGGCAACCTGGGATCCATGGCCTCGGCGGCGCCTGGCGGCAACGTGCCGGGACTGGACGAACTGGACAAGCGGATCACCGACCTGCGCGCGATCGAAAACTGGTTGAACCTGAACCTGACCATGCTGCGTGGCACCATCCAGGGGCTGGAAGTGCAGCGCGCCACGATTTCCACGTTGCGCAATTTCGCCCAGACCGTCAGCAGCGCTTATCAGGCACACACCCCGTCGGGCGCGTCCGACACCGACGCGTCCGACCTGCCGCCACCGTCACCGCTGGAAATCGTGCTGGGCCTGCGCAAGGCGCCGGGTGCGGCGGCGGACGCGTCACCCTTCGGATTCTCAACCAACGCCACGCCGCCCGCTTCGTCGCCGACACCTGCCGCCGCCGCGCCTGCCGCGCAGCCAACGGGCTGGCCGCATATGCCCGCGCACATGCCGCCTTCCATGCCGGCGTCGATGCAGCCCCCTGCGCCGCAACCGTCACCCCAGGCTGCCGCGCCCGCCCAACCGCCGTCACCGCCTGCATCCCCCGCGGCTGAGGCGCCGTCCGCTGACGGGAGCACGGGCGCAGCGCCGGGGTCGCCACAGGCCAGTGCCTGGTGGTCGATGCTGCAGGACCAGTTCAACAAGATCACGACGGCCGCCTCACAAGCCGTGCCGGCAGTCCCGGCGATGCCGCAAATTCCGCAGATGCCGACGATGCCGCACATGGACCTGGCCAAGGCCGCTGCCGCCGCGCGCACCGTGTTCGAACCGTCGCGCGCGCCTGATGCGCCTGCCCCCAAGGCAGCGCCTGCTGAACGCACCTCGCCACCTGCCCGCAAGACCTCGTCGGGCCGCAACGGTGCGGCATCCAAGCCGTCTTCGTCCAAGTCCCCTGCCTCCAAGTCCCCCGCCAGGAAGGCTGCCGGCAAGACCGCAGCCAAGCGGGCGCCCGCAGCCAGCAAGGCACCGGCCAAGAAGGCGCCCGCGCGCGGAGCCCGAGGCAAGGCATGACCACGCAGTTTCCCTGGGCGCATGCCACCCATCCGGATTGGCGGATGGCGGCGTCCTTGTGCCTGGCCCAGATCGAACACGCCAGCCGCACCGGAACCGGACGCCAGGCCACGCTGGGCTTTTTGTACCTGACGGACCACTTTGCCGAAGCATCGACAGACATCCTGGCCTTTCTGCGCGAACGCACCGGCATCACGCACTGGACCGGCGCGATCGGTGTGGGCGTGGCGGCCGGGATGGCCGAATACATCGACGAACCCGCCATGGCCTTCATGCTGGCGGATTTTTCGCCGGATGATTTCCAGGTGTTTTCGGGCAAGTCGCGCCCGCCAGCGCGGGATGCGCTGACGCCGAATGGCCGGTCGGCATCCTGGACCGCGCTGGTCCATGCCGATGCGTCGACGCCCGACCTGCCTGAATTGCTGCAGGACATGGCGGGCAAGATTGCCGGCGACACACTGTTCGGCGGCGTCTCCAGCAGTCGGCATGCCAATGCGCTGATTGCCGACGGCATTTTTGCCGGCGGCCTGTCGGGCGTGGTGCTATCCGAGAACATTCAGGTTGAAAGCCGCATCAGCCAGGGCTGCCAGCCGATCGGTCCCGTGCACCGGGTAACGGCCTCGGCCGGGCGGCTGCTGAACCGGCTCGATGACGCGCCCGCGCTGGACGTGCTGCTGCGTGACATGGGCGCGCCGACCGAATGGTCGCCGAGCACGGTTCAGGGCGTGCCGGTGCCAGCCGCTGCGCGCAAGCAGCAGGCGGCATCCACTGTTCAGATGTTGCAGGGCACCTTCATCGGCTTCGGGGAAGGCGATGCCTTCCTGCGTGGCAACTACCCGGTACGGCCGCTGGTTGGCGTGGATCCGCACGAACGGGCCCTGGCGCTGGGCGCCGAGCTGGACGCCGCGGACCACGTCGTGTTCTGTCGCCGGGACCGCCATGCCGCGCAGGTCGACCTGATCCGCGCCTGCACCGAATTGCGCGAAACCATCGAAACCCGTTATGGCAGCATGGACCGGATCCGGGGGGCGCTGTACATCTCCTGCCTGGGCCGCACCGGCACGCTGTTCGGGGGTCCGTCTGCCGAAATGCAGCTCGTCCAGCAGCAACTGGGCGATGTCCCCCTGATCGGCTTATTCGCAAACGGCGAGATTTATGGGGACCGAATGTCGTGGTACACCGGGGTTCTGGTGACTTTTCAATAGTATTGACTAAGACTGGTCACACTCCTTTCTTCGCTTCCTTACCTTTTGTCAGAGATACCGCGTTCGGCTTGCATCTGAAAGCTGACCCCACGGTTAGTGTTCGCCAACGCGTACTGCGACGCGTGCAAACGTCACTAATGACAAAGACAAAGGAGCGGGAAGATGGCGAAGAGTTTCAAGCAAACAGGCCGTAAGACGGGCCTGGCATCGGCAACCCCATTCAAGCTGGCTGGCGCCGGCATGCTGTGCCTGGCGCTGGTCGCCTGCGGCGGCAGCGACGACGACCACGACAACAACAACGGCAATGTTCCTCCTGCGGCGACCGCTCCCGGCGACGTCGTGGTGTTGACGGCAGCCGGCCAGCTCGCCAGCTTCAATCGCACCGCTCCCCAGACCTTCCTGTCTTCCGTGGCGTTGTCCGGCCTGGCCACGACTACCGAAACCCTGGTCGGCATGGACTTTCGCCCTGCCGACAATCTGCTGTATGGCATCTCGACCACCGGCGTGATCTACACGATCAATCCCGTTACGGGCGTGGCGACGCGCAAGTCGGCGCTGGCGCCCGCCACCGCCGGCGGTGCCGCGGTTGTCCTGAACGGCACGAGCTTCGGCGTCGACTTCAACCCCGCAGCCGATCGCCTGCGCGTGATCAGCAATACGGGCCAAAGCCTGCGCATCAATGTGGACACCGGCGCCACCATCGTCGACGGCATTGTCACGGCGCCTGCAGGCGCAGCAACCGCAGCCGTCACTGCCGCGGCGTACACCAATTCGTTCGCGGGCACCGTCGGCACCGCGCTGTACGACATCGATACCGTCAATGACCTGGTGTATCTGCAGAACCCGCCGAACGACGGCACGCTGACCACCCCGGTGCCGCTGGGCGTCGACGCGTCGGCCGCCAACGGCTTCGACATCGATGCAACGACCAACCAAGGGTTTGCCGCGCTGACCGTCGGCGGCGTGACCGGCCTGTACGCGATCAATCTGGCGCCCGTGCCTGCCACCCCGGGCGCCGCCGTCCGAGCCGCCACCCTGATCAACCCGATCGGCACCGGCACCGCCGTCGGCGGCCTGGCCATGCGCCAGAAGGCCGGTCCGACCATGGTGGGCCTGACGTCCGACAGCCGCCTGGTGAGCTTCAAGCCCGCCACGCCGGGCACCCTGACCAGCAACGTGGCAATCACCGGCCTGGCAGCCGGCGAAACCGTGGTCGGCATCGACCAGCGTCCTGCCGACGGCAAGGTGTATGGCCTGAGCAGCACGGGCCGCCTGTTCACCGTTTTGCCAGCCACCGGCGTCGCCACCGTTGTCGCCACGCTTGCGGCGGACCCGGCCGACACCACCGCGCCGTACACCACCTTCCCGGCAGCCGGCACGACGTTCTCGGTCGACTTCAACCCGGTGGCCGATCGCCTGCGCGTGATCACCAGCACCGGCGCCAGCCTGCGCATCAATGTGGCCACGGGTGCAACCACCACCGACGGCAACATCAACCGCGCGGGCGGCGCACCGGTCGTGGCCGCGGCGGCCTATACCAACAGCTTTGCGGGCACGACGGCCACGGCGCTGTACGACATGGAACGCACGTCGAACGTACTGTCGCTGCAGAACCCGCCCAACGATGGCACGCTGGTCGACGTGGGCCCGCTGGGCACGACGATCGGCACCCGCGTCGGATTCGACATTGGCGGCGGCGCCAACGGCCTGGCGGTCGCCACGTCGTCGACTACCGCAACCGGCCCGTCGAAGCTGTTCTCGGTCAACATCGCCACCGGCGCGTTGACTGCGATCACGCCAGCGGCCCCCGATGCGAGCACCGGCCTGGTCGGTGGCGCAGCCGGACCGTTGCTGACGGACATCGCTGTGGTGTTCTGATCGCGTCGGGCTTTGACGCCGCCGCGTTCTGACGCAAGATAGAGGATGGCCCGCTCGATGCTTTGGCGTCGGGCGGGCCATTCGCACAAATAGGAACGAGACATGACCCACCCTGCCCGCCCAACGCATGCACTGCGTATCGATCCCCGCCGCCTTCGAACGGCCTGGATGATGACTGCACTGGTGGCGGCGTCATTGCTTGCGTTCCAGGCCATGGCAGCAGAGTCGGGGACACCAGGCGCTGCGCGCCCGATGGCCACGGCCGACAAGGCAGCCGCGTGCCCGGGCTCACTCAATGTCGACATGCACAAACTGCAGGACGAATCGGTGCAGAACCTGTGCCAGTACGCCGGCAAGGTACTGCTGGTCGTGAACACTGCCAGTTATTGCGGCTATACGCGGCAGTACGAAGGGCTGGAAAAGCTGTACGGCAAATACCGCAACCGCGGGCTGGTCGTGCTGGCCTTCCCGTCCAATGATTTTGGCCAGGAAGCGGCCGACAAGAGCAAGATCGAAACGCTCTGCTTCAATACCTACGGCGTGAAGTTTCCGATCTTCACGCCCACACCCGTGACGGGCAATGGCGCCAATCCCTTGTTCCGCACCCTGATCAAAAGCACCGGGCAAGCGCCCGCATGGAATTTCCACAAATACCTGGTCGATCGCAACGGCCAGCCCGTGGCGGCTTTCCCAAGCAACGTCGAACCCGAAGATCCGCGACTGACGCGCGAGATCGAACGCCTGCTGGCCCGGCCGACAACGTGATCACGCTTTGGGGCAAGGCCCGCGCGGTCGCCCCCGCCACCCTTGCGCTGCCCGCCAACGTTCAGGCGTGCTTCGACACGCCCCGGCTGTCGGGCGCGTCGCGTTACACCCATTGGGGTTATTACATTTACGACGCGTGGCTGTGGACCGGCAGCCAGGGGATCGACACGGCAACGCTGGCGCAGCCGTTTGCCCTGGCGCTGCGCTTCGCGCGGGAGTTTTCCGGCCCGCATCTTGCCCGCCGCATTCTGGAAGAAATCGGACTCATCGGCCGGGGTACGCCCGCGCAACGCGCCGAATGGTTGCGGTGGCTCTCGGCAGCGTTACCGGACATTGAAGCAGGTGACGTCATGATCGGCATCCACCGGCCAGGCGCGGGGGTGTGCCTGGTGCTCAATGGCGAGCCGCAGGCCAGCAGCCATGATGCGGCGCTGGCGCAGGCCCTGTTTTCGATCTGGCTGGATGCGCGAACGCGCGCGCCCGCGCTGCGCTCGGCGTTGCTGGAACGTAGCCGCCCGAATTGAAGCGGCGGCATTGCCGCCGGCCCCCGGGCACAGGCGATTCAAAGATCTAGCGAGCCGACCCAGGCGACAGCGACAGGTTCGATGCCTCACCCGTCAGACGGCCACGGAAGTCCCCCAGCTTGGCCTTGACGGCCTTGCGCTGGGCGGGCGACATCCGCAGCAGCATTTTCTGACCCGACGGCAAGGCCTCGAGGTTGGCATCGACATACTGGTAGCGCACCCAGGGCCGCTGCGATTTCACATCGCCCTTGACCTCGGTCAGCTGCAGCCTGGGCGGCTGGTCGGGTTCCGGCGTGGACAGCAGGCTGTCGATGACCGCGATCAGGCGATCATTGAAATACCCACGCGGATAACCCAGCTCTTCATAGGCGCTCTGGAACTGCGGGTACATGCGCACATACAGCGCCACGGCCTTGTCCGTGGACACGCCCTGGATCACCGACACCAACGGCTGATAGCGCGGCGCATTGCTGGCCGACGCAATGGACTGGTCATCGCCCACGCCTTCGACCGTGAAACGGCCGGCCGTCGGGTGGACGGGCCACAGCACCGGCGCGGCGTGCGCGCGTGCCAGGTTGTCGACCGTCGCCACCACGCGGCGAGGAAAATCGGCCAATTGCAGGAACTTGGCGACGGCGTCGCGACCGATCAGCTGGGCCATGGCCGCGCTGAAATCGTTGCCCGGATCGGCGATCGCGGTGTCGGTCGTGGGCGGTACCAGTTCGATCGGGTATCGGGTTTCGGGGCCGGGGGGCGGCGCCTCGATCGGGGCATCGGCCAGGGGCGGGGCGTCGACCGCCTGTTCGATGGGCGGAAGCTCGGGAGGCTGGCGCCACCAGAGGTAGGCGCCGGCCGCAACCACCGCCAGCAGCAGCGCAATCACGATTCCGGGAAGCTTGCTCATAGGGACTCCAGTCAGTAAGTGCCTATCCTAGCATCGCGGCCCGGAGGACGACTTGGGCCATTCGCCCTATTTCTGACGCGAAAGTGTCAGGAAATCGTCCGACATGGTCTTGATCTTCTCCTGGATGCGCGCCCGTTGTGCAGGCGATGCGCTATTGATGAGATCGGCTGTCAGCGTCGCCCAGTGCTGCAGTTGCTTGCGCTGGCGCTCGCGCACGCCGGCATCGGCAGGCGTTTCCAGGTCGGCAAAGAAGGCCTTGAGCTTGCGGCTGGTCTCGGGCACGGTGGCGGTCTTGCCGGTGTCCATGATGTTCAGGAACGCGGTCTGGCGCATCCGCCGCACGGCCAGGCGCTCGGTGCCTGACGGCTCGGCCTCATCGGCCCACTTCTCGATCCGTTCCCGCTGGGCGCCGTCCAGCTTGCCAAACCAGAAGGCAAAGCGGTCTTCCATGTCGTCGATGCGGCGCTTGCGCAACTTTGCAGGCGAGATATCGATGTTCTTTTCGGTGAATTCGGCATTGCTCTCGTCCATCCGGGCGATAAGCCGTTTGCGCTGGGGCAGGCCAAAGCGCGGGAACAGGTCGGCAAAGGCATCGGCTGCCTTGTCCCCCGTGCGCACCAGTCGCTGGGTGACCTGCTTCTGCATGGCAAGCACCTGCTCGGGCGTTAACGGCGTGGGGTCGGCAAAGCGCTCGCGGGCGCTGAGCAGCAGGCGCGAGTACTCGGGCAGTTCTTCACGGCGATGCCAGGCGATCACCGAGTCGAGACGTTCCCGCGCGGGCGCCTCGAGTTCGCCCGACGTATCGAACCAATCGTTCATGCGGTAGGCGATGAGCGTGTCGGCCGAGTTGTAGCCAAGCCGCATCGTGGTGCAGGCACTCAAAGTCAACACGGTCAAAGCGACGAGTACCCAACGTATCATTTTCCCTTCTCCAATGCCTTAAACTGCGACGCTCGTCACTCCCACTTGGATAAGCGCTTCATGCTCAACATCGTCATTCTTGCAGCCGGCCTGGGCAAACGCATGAAGTCGGACCTGCCCAAGGTACTGCACACGCTGGCCGGCCAGCCGATGTTGAGCCACGTGCTCGCCAGCGCCCGCGCGCTGGATCCGGCCCGCATCACGCTGGTGGTCGGACACGGCGCGGCCATTGTCGAAGCCCGCTACGCCGGTGACGCCGGCCTGGCGTTTGCGATGCAATCGCCCCAGCTCGGCACCGGTCATGCAGTGCAACAGGCTGTCCCCACTCTACTGGAAAGCGGCAGTGACGACGACGTGACACTGGTTCTCTATGGTGACGTTCCGTTAGTGGCGTCTGCCACCCTGCGCACCTTGCTCGACGCCCGTGCAGGGCAAGGCAGTGGTCTGGGCATTCTGACTGTGACAATGCCGGATGCAACCGGTTACGGCCGCATCGTTCGCGATACAGCCGGCGCCGTCACCGCCATCGTCGAACACAAGGATGCGTCGGCCGATCAGCTCGCCATCCGCGAAGTCAACACCGGCATCCTGGCCGCACCCACGGCGGCCCTCAAGCGCTGGCTGAGCGCGCTCAGGAACGACAACGCGCAAGGCGAGTACTACCTGACCGATATCGTGTCGATGGCCGTGGCCGAGGGCCTGCCCGTCGCGACCGCCCAGCCGACGCACGACTGGGAAACGCTGGGCGTCAACAGCCGCGTGCAGCAGGCCGAACTGGAACGGGTGTATCAACAGGCGCAGGCGACCCGGCTGCTCGAAGCCGGCGTGACCCTGGCCGACCCCGCGCGCTTCGACCTGCGCGGCCAGCTGACCTGTGGCAGCGACGTCGCGATCGACGTGGGCTGCATCTTTGAAGGCGTGGTCGAACTTGGCAATGGCGTCACCATCGGCCCGTACTGTGTGCTGCGCAACGTCAAGATCGGCGCCGGCACGCGCATCGAAGCCTTCAGCCACCTGCATGACGCCGAAGTCGGTGAAGTCTCCCGCGTCGGCCCCTACGCACGGCTGCGCCCGGGCGCCCGCCTGGGCAACGACACGCACGTGGGCAACTTCGTCGAGATCAAGAACGCCACGCTCGATACCGGCGCCAAGGCCAATCACCTCAGCTACATCGGCGATGCGACCGTGGGCGCACGCGTGAACATCGGCGCCGGCACCATCACCTGCAATTACGACGGCGTGAACAAGCACCGCACGGTCATCGAAGACGACGCCTTCATTGGGTCCGACAGCCAGCTCATCGCCCCGATCCGCGTGGGCCGTGGCGCCACCATTGCCGCCGGAACGACGCTGACGCGCGACGCGCCGGCGGATACGCTGACCGTGTCGCGCGCCAAGCAGGTGAGCGTGCCGGGGTGGAAACGGCCGGTGAAAAAGCCGGTGTGATGCCGGCGTGATGCCTGATGCCGGCCTGATGCCGGGCTACACCACCACCCGCGTATCGAACTTGCTTCGATGAATCGAGAAAAACGTCCGCACATTGCGGACGTTGTTCTGTGCGGTGAACGCCCGGTGCACCAGGGCGTGATAGGCCTCCATGTCGGGGACCTGCACCATCAGGACGAAGTCCGGCCCCTGCGACACGCGATAGCACTGCGTGACGGTCGTCTCTTTGCCCATGGCGCGTTCGAAGGTCGTCAGGGCTTCGGCCGCCTGCACGTCCAGGGTGACCTCGACGATGCCCGTCAGTCCGGCGCCGACCTTTTCGGGCGAGACGATCACCACCTGCTTTTCGATGATGCCCTGCTCCATCAGCCGCCGCACGCGGCGCAAGCAGGTAGGCGGCGAGACCGCGACGCGTCGGGCAAGCTCGTGATTCGTGATTCCCGCATCATCCTGAAGCAGCATGAGGATGGCACGATCTACGTCGTCCAGCGGAGTCGAAGTGGCCTTGTCGTCCACGAAAGCTCCTTTTTCTTTCATTTGTTCGATGATATTGAAATTTTTGGTCTATCGATATCGGCCATGAAATCTACAACTATTTTCAGCCGTTTTCAGAAAGCATATTTCACGCTGAAAAGAAGAGAATAGCGGCAACGATTACTCCTCATCAAGTGAGACCTCTATGTGCGGCATCGTCGGCGCGGTCGCCCAGCGCGATATCACCCCCATCCTCGTTGAAGGCCTGAAGCGGCTCGAGTACCGGGGCTATGACTCCTGCGGCGTCGCGGTCTATACCGACGGCGAACTCAAACGCACGCGCAGCACGTCGCGCGTTGCCGAGCTGGAAGCCTTGATCGAGAAGGAACACCTGGGTGGCTACACGGGCATCGCCCACACCCGCTGGGCCACGCATGGCGAGCCCGCCACGCACAATGCCCACCCGCATTTCTCGAAAGACCGCACCGGCCACAACCGGATCGGCATCGTGCACAACGGCATCATCGAAAACCATGATGAACTGCGCACCGAACTCGAGGCTGCGGGCTACGTGTTCGAAAGCCAGACCGATACCGAAGTCATCGCCCACCTGATCAACCACGTGTACGACGGCGACTTGTTCGTGGCTGTCCAGCAGACCGTCAAACGCCTGCAGGGCGCGTATGCCATCGCCGCGTTCTGCCGCGACGAACCGCATCGGGTCGTCGGCGCGCGTCACGGCTCGCCGCTGATCGTGGGCCTGGGTGACGGTGAAAACTTCCTGGCGTCCGACGCCATGGCGCTGACCGGGACCACCGACCGTATCGTGTACCTGGAAGACGGCGACGTCGTCGACCTGCAACTGTCGCGCACCTGGATCGTCGACATCGACGGCAACCCGGTCGAGCGCCCCGTGCGTGTCGTAATGGCCTACACCGCTGCCGCTGAACTCGGCCCCTATCGCCACTACATGCAGAAGGAAATCTTCGAGCAGCCACGCGCGATCGGCGACACGCTGCAGGGCGTGGAAGCCATCACGCCCGAACTGTTCGGCGAAGGCGCTGGCGCCGTCCTGGGCGACATTGACTCGGTGCTGATCCTGGCTTGCGGCACGAGCTACTACGCCGGCCTGACCGCCAAATACTGGATCGAGTCGATTGCATCGATCCCGTGCAACGTCGAAATCGCCAGCGAATACCGCTACCGCACCAGCGTGCCGAACCCGCGTTCGCTGGTCGTCACCATTTCACAGTCGGGCGAAACGGCCGACACCCTGGCCGCACTCAAGCATGCCCGCTCGCTGGGCATGGACAAGACCCTGACCATCTGCAACGTCGCGACCAGCGCCATGGTCCGCGAATGCACCCTGGCCTTCCTGACGCGTGCCGGCGTCGAAATCGGTGTTGCATCGACCAAGGCATTCTCGACCCAGTTGATCGGGCTGTACCTGCTGACACTGACGCTGGCCAAGCTCAAGGGCCGCCTGAACGCCGAACAAGAAGCCGAAGCGATCAAGGCACTGCGCCACCTGCCCGTGGCCGTGCAATCGGTGCTGGCGCTTGAGCCGCAGATCATTTCCTGGGCCGAAGAATTCGTGCGCAAGGAACACGCGCTGTTCCTGGGCCGCGGCATGCACTACCCGATCGCGCTGGAAGGCGCACTCAAGCTCAAGGAAATCAGCTACATCCACGCCGAGGCCTATCCCGCTGGCGAACTCAAGCATGGCCCGCTGGCGCTGGTGACCGATCAGATGCCCGTGGTCACCGTCGCGCCCCAAGACCAGCTGCTCAAGAAATTGAAGTCCAACATGCAGGAAGTGCGGGCGCGCGGCGGCCAGCTGTATGTGTTTGCCGATGCAGGCAGCGACATCCGCAACGAACCCGGCGTGCACGTGATCCGCATGCCCGAGCACTACGGCTCGCTGTCGCCCATCCTGCACGTCGTGCCGATGCAGTTGCTGGCGTATCACACGGCGTGTGCACGGGGCACCGATGTCGACAAGCCGCGCAACCTGGCCAAGAGCGTGACGGTGGAGTGATCCGCAAGGACTGATGGAAAACCGCACTGCCACTTGCGAAGCCTCGGCGCACATGCCCGCCGAGGTGATTCAGACATTGACCAGCCACGCCTTGCGGGCGGCGCCGCGCAGACGACGGGACTGCCGCCGCACCGGTGGCTGATGCGCGCGCGCGTGGACCGCGCCAAGGAGCATCTGCGGCAGTCGGATCTGCCCTTGTCCCAGATCGCGGCGGTGTGCGGCTTTGCCGACCAAAGCCACTTCACGCGGGTGTTCACCCGGCTGGTCGGGACAGGCCCCGCAACGTGGCGCCGACTGCAATGATCCGGTGTCAGGCATAAACGGGTTTTTGACGGGTTCCGAGTCGGTTTACGACCCCCTTCTCGTACCGTCATACATGTAAGCCTTGACATACTTATGACAGCCTCGGCACAGCTTTCGCGGTTTCCAACGTCTGACATCGGCTGGAAGGATGAGTTTTTAGCCCTACTGGACTAGTTATTAGGTTGTAAGAACGATTCTGACAGAACGCAGGGCATCGTCGCACCGCAGATATAGTTCGACGGAGAGCATTTGGCGGTCTCTCCTAGCAAGCGACGTTGCGATTACCGCAATTGTGGGACGATCCTGAAGAGCTGGGAGGGGAGGTGGAGGGACAGTCGCAAGAACAGGAGCTAATCTACATTCCGTGAACGTCATATCACTTCGGCGAACACTTCCCCTGTTCCGCTGACGGATAAATGAGAAAAATGATTGCCATTCAAAAATTCGACGCCGACGACTGGTCCGCCGTGTGGGCCATCATCGGACCCGTGATCCGCGCCGGTGAGACGTTTGCGTACTCCCCCGAGATCAGCGAAACCGAAGCACGCAAGCTTTGGGTCGACCAGCCGGTGGCAACCTACGTAGCCAAGAACGAACGTGGTGACGTACTCGGTACCTACTACATGACGGCCAATCAGCCTGGCCTCGGTTCCCACGTCGCCAGCTGCGCCTACGTGGTTTCCGACCGCGCCAAGGGTCAGGGCATCGCCAGCCTGATGTGCGAACACTCGCAGCAGATGAGCATGCGCCTGGGTTTTCGCGCCATGCAGTTCAACATGGTCGTGGCGACCAATCTGGCCGCGGTGCAGTTGTGGCAGCGCCTGGGCTTCGAAATCATCGGCACCCTGCCCGACGCTTTCCGCCACGCTTCCCTGGGCTTCGTTGACGCCCACATCATGTACAAACGCCTTGGCGCACCGGCCGATGACCGCATGGTCATGAATGGCAGCCATGCCATGTCGCCGTGGGCCAGCCTGCCCGCGCCGTCGGGCATGCGCCGCGCCCGTCGCGTGGCCGTGCCTTGCACCGCACGCGTGGTGGTCTGCAGCGGCCATTCGTCGGGGCAGCGCCGCCATCGCAGCGACAACATGGCGCCACAAGCCGCCGCCATCCGCCGCCGCCGCGGGCGCGATCCTTACCCCTGAAATGACGTCCTAGTCCGGCAGGTCCGCCGTCTTTCCAAGACGGCGCATCGGGCAGCCATTGGCCTGACTCCGAAAATCCACTGAATGCGTATAAGTCGACTTGCGGGCGCGCATCACGCCGCCCAGCGGTTGATGTTCGACCACGCCTTTCCACGGGCCGAAGGCCATGCTGTCGTCAACCAGCGCATGGCGCGCGTCGGTCCAGGCAGGCTGCGGGTCGACGCGTATCGTGGCGACGCGCACAAAGGGGCTTTGCTCTTCAGGCCATTCCTTGGACGCATCTTCGATCGGCATGGATTCCAGGTTCGTGCACAACTGGACCTGGATCTCCCATTCGGCCGACTGGGTCGCAAAGAAGGTCTGCATGGCTTCGCGCAGGCCATCGGGCTTGTCGTCCAGGTCCACGGGCGCATCCTTCAAGGGCACCAGCCCCGCTGACACCGGCACCACGGCAATCTTGGCCACGTAGTCGCCATAGCGCAGCGGCAGCACCGTCGTATAGGTTTCGCCCAGCAAGTGGGTCAGTGGATGGCCGCCCAGGCTCTTGAGGGTGGCGCTTTCGCCCCCCACGGCCTCGATGCCCTTTTCCAACCCGCGCAGCACCGCAGACAGCGCCTGCTTCATGCCCGGCGCCTTGTCGGTGGTGCCAGCCAGCATCTTCAGGTTCTTCAAAAAGGCCTTGGGTGTGGGCACGGTGAACGCCTTGGCGTTCTGCATCACGAAGTCCTGCGAGGTCTCGTTTTCCGACCCGGGCAGGCGATCGCCGTCGACACCCAGCACCTTGACCGCCAGGCCGCGCGGCGTGGACACCTTGTCGTTCAGGATGTCGCCGGGATTGGTCGAAAAGCGCATGACGACCTCGTACGATCCGGGTGTCTTGAAGATGCCTTGGGCCAGCGTCGTCGGCAGACCCGCATCAACCTGAAGCACGCCACGCAGCAGCGCATGGCTCTTGGCGTGAACGCTGCGCTCGGCATGACCACTGTCTTCATACACGGTGGCGCTGACTTTATGCAGGGCGTCGGTCAACCCCTGGATGGTCTCCGCTTCGTCGGCTTCAGGTTGTTCCAGGTCCGCGCGATAGCGGACCGGATCGGCGGCCGTCAGCGATTGCGGAAAGGTGGCAGCGGTCATGGCAGGTTCTCTATAAAGGTTGAGTCCACGCAAAAACGCAATCGCCGTGCCCGGTTGAGCCAACCGCCGCACGCGCAAAAAAAGGCGATCGTTGCCGATCGCCTTTCTGCTTGCCTCAGCCCATGGTGCGGGGCGTTCGAACGACTCAGTGCGTGGCCGCGTCGGGCGTCAACACGCCCTCCCCGATGGCGCAGCGCACGGCATCGTCCACCGTGTCGAGCAGCACGAATTCGAGCTTCTCGCGGGCTTCGGCCGGCACGTCTTCCAGGTCCTTCGCGTTGCGCCGGGGCAGCATGACGGTCTTGATGCCGGCACGCAGCGCGGCCAACGTCTTTTCCTTCAGGCCGCCGATCGGCAGCACCTGTCCGCGCAGGCTGATCTCGCCCGTCATCGCGACATCCGAACGGATCGGCTTGTCACTCATCAGAGACGCCAGCGCCAGGTACATTGCGACGCCGGCACTGGGGCCGTCCTTGGGCGTGGCGCCCGCCGGCACGTGCACATGGATGTCGATGGTGTCCATCGAATCGCCGCGCGCGGCTTTCACCAGCGTCAGTGCCGCCTGCACCGATTCCTTCATCACGTCGCCCAGTTGACCGGTCAGGATCAAGCGCCCGGTGCCCGGCACCTTGCTGGCTTCGATGAACAGAATGTCGCCCCCCACCGGTGTCCATGCCAACCCGGTCGCCACGCCCGGCACACTAGTGCGCAGGGCCACTTCGTTTTCGAAGCGCTTGCCCCCCAGAATGCCCGGCAGGTCGTCCGCCGTGATCGTCACGGCCGCGCCCTCGCCTTCGGCCACTTGCATGGCCGTACGACGCAGCACCGCACCGATCTCGCGCTCCAGGCCCCGCACACCGGCTTCCCGGGTGTAGTCGCCCACGAGCGAGGCGATCGCATCGTCCGTAACCGTCACCTGTTCCGAGGTCAGGCCATTGGCCTTCAATTGCCGCTCGACCAGATAGCGCTTGGCGATCTGGATCTTCTCTTCCTCGGTGTAGCCGGGCAGCTGGATGATTTCCATCCGGTCGCGCAGCGGGCCGGGAATCGTGTCGAGCACGTTCGCGGTGCAGATGAACATGACCCGTGACAGGTCGAAGTCGACGCCCAGGTAGTTGTCGCGAAACTTGTGGTTCTGTTCCGGATCGAGCACTTCGAGCAGCGCGCTGGCCGGATCGCCATGGAAGCCACCGGCTCCCAGCTTGTCGATCTCGTCCAGCATCAGCACGACGTTGCTGGTCCCGGCGCGACGCATGGCCTGGATGATGTTGCCTGGCAAGGCGCCCACGTAGGTGCGGCGATGGCCACGGATTTCGGCTTCATCGTGCAGGCCGCCCATGGCCACCCGCTGGAAGGCGCGACCGGTCGCTCGGGCGATGGATTGCCCGAGCGAAGTCTTGCCCACCCCTGGAGGCCCCGAGAAGCACAGCACCGGGCTCTTGCCTTCCGGATTGAGCTTGCGCACCGCCAGGTATTCCAGGATGCGGCGCTTGATCTTGGGCAGGCCGAAGTGATCGTCGTCCAGCACCTGGCGCGCTTGGCCGATGTCGATCGGTTCCTGCGGCTCGACCTTCCACGGCAGTTCGGTCAGCCACTCCAGATAGGTGCGCACCGACGAGGCTTCGCCGCTGCCATCGGCCATCCGCTGCAGCCGCTTCAATTCCTTTTCGGCGTGCTTGTGGATGTCTTCGGGCATGCCGGCGGTATCGATGGCCGCACGCAGCGCTTCGACTTCCTGCGCCGATTCATTGCCTTCGCCCAGCGCCATCTGAATCTGCTTGAGCTGTTCGCGCAGCATGTGTTCACGCTGGCGCTCATCGAACTGCGCGCGCGTCTTGTCGCCGATTTCCTTGGACAGCTTGAGCACTTCGACGCGTGCCGACAGCGCCGCGATCACCTTGTCCAGGCGACGTTCCAGATCGAAGGTTTCCAGGATGTCCTGTTTCTCTTCGCTTTTGACGTCGACCAGGTTCGCGACCATGTCGGCCAGCGCGGCCGGCGAGTCGATGTTGCGCACGACACCGGCCAGCTCATCCGGAATGTGCGGCAGCAGGCTGATCGCTTCGATCGACCGTTCTTTCAGTTGCAGGAAGCGGGCATCGATGTCCTTGCCCTCGCCCTTGGGCTGGTCAATCATGGCGACGCGCGCCACCAGGAAAGGCCAGCCTTCCAGGAATTCGAGCACACGAAAGCGCGACTGCCCCTGCACCACGAGGTGATGGGTGTCGTCCTGGCCAGTGATGTAGCGCACGATCGGGCCGGCCGTGCCGACCCAGTACAGGTCGGACGGCGACACGTCGGTGGTCATGGGGTCGCGCTGCAGCAGGAAACCCACCTGATGTTCGTTTTTGACGGCTTCTTGCGCCGCAGCGACCGCGGTCGCACAATGCACGGTCACCGGCGAGAGCACGCCCGGAAAGAGCACGGACGCGCGCAGCGGCACGATGGCGATCGCGTCCGTGGGCAGGCGCTTGTAGGCGCCGTGGGCTGGGGTGGGTGCGGCGGCTGAACCCCCGGTGTGGGGGCCATCTTCACCGGTCCGCAGGTCCTGCATCGGGGAAACATGGATCATGGATTTACCTTTACCTTGGTCAGCGTCAGCAGCAGGCACCCGTCGGCCCATTCAGGGGGAGAAGGGTTCAGTGCGTGGAGAGGCAATGCGATGCGTCGCTCGAAACGGCCGTAAGGAATTTCGATGCGGTGAATGCGCGCCGAACGGGGCGCCGGAAACCGGCGCACGCCCGACACGGTGATCCCGTCGGGATCGAAACCGACGACGATGGCGGATGACGGTACGCCCGGCAGGGCGATATGGATCAACACTTCGTCGGCGGTTTCCACGACATCGACTGGGGGTTCCCAACAGCGGCCTTCGGCCGGCCCGTTCTGGAAAAACTGCCGGTGCAGGCGGTCGGCCTGCTCAAGCAGTGACAGGGCATCGCCCCACATCCAGGAACCCAGGTCTCGTGATCTCATGGCGCTCGTACCTCTTGCGTATAGGCACTACATGGCGATGCGCGGGGGGCTTTCAAGTGGCGGCCGACGGATGAGGCAAAAGCGCCACAGGGCGGTGCTAGACGGGCGGCTTGCCGGGCATGCCGTGTGCTGGACCGCAGTGTGCTGACAATAAGCACGCTATGGATCAGCACCCTGTCAGTCAGCACCTTGCCGATCAGCACACTGAGCGTCGGCACCGCCGGAGACCCGCCATGACCCGCACCACCGCAACGCCCCACGCAGTCCCTCACGCTTCGAACGCGAAGGGTGTCGCAAATCACGCGCCTGATGGAGGGACGTTACGGGCCGGCTCAGGCACGGCCGGCACCGCCAATGACGGCACCCCGATCGAGATCCTTCCCGATCAGCAACCGGTTCGGCTGGACGACTGCCGGCGCTGCGGCCTGTGGCACGACGCGACGCAGGGCGTGGCCGGTGCCGGGCCGAAACATGCGCCGATCATGATGGTGGGCGAGCAGCCGGGCGACAAGGAAGACCTGGCGGGCGAGCCCTTCGTCGGCCCCGCTGGCGCCATGCTGGATGCGGCGTTGAAAGAAGCCGGCGTTCCGCGCCACGATGTCTATGTGACGAACGCGGTCAAACATTTCAAGTGGGAACCGCGCGGCAAGCGCCGCATGCACAAGACACCCGCGCAGAAAGAAATCGCCGCCTGTCATTACTGGCTCGAGCAGGAACTGGAAAGCGTCGGCCCGCAGGTGGTCGTGGCCCTGGGCGCAACTGCCCTGAAGTCGGTGCTGTCGCAGCGCACCGCCACCTTGCAGAGCGTGATCGGCACCGTCATCGAGCACGACGGGCGACACGTGGTGCCGACCTACCACCCATCATTCGTGCTTCGTGCGCCGGATGAAGACACCCGCAAGCGCGCCTATGGCGCGATCGTGGAAGCGCTCAAGGTGGCGTATCGGGCCGCGGGCAAATGAGCTTGGGCCGACGTGCTGTCGTCCTGTCCCGTGACAGGCAGGCACAGACTGACGATCAGGCCAGGGCCGTCGTCGCGGTTGCGCGCCGACACGCGCCCGCCATGCCGCCGCACCGCCTCGGCCACGATCGCCAGGCCCAGGCCGACGCCGCCTGAGTTGCGATCCCTGGCCGCCGCCACGCGAAAGAAGGGTGCAAAGATGCGGTCCAGATCGGCTTGCGGCACGCCGGGTCCGCAGTCGGCAATGTCGACGCAGACCCAGTCATCTGCATCGACACGGGTATCCGCAACGAAGCGCCCTTGCGCATCATGGGCCGCGCCCGGTTCATCCTTCAATGTCACCACCACTGCCGATCCCGACGGCGCAAAGCGCAGCGCGTTGCGCAGCACGTTTTCGATGGCGCTGTGCAGGGCAACCGGATCGCCTCGCAGGCACAAGGGCCTGGATGCGCGCACCACGCGCACGCCCACCTGCCGCGTGCTGGCTTCAAAGCGCGCGTCATCGACCACCCGATCCACGATCGGGTCGAGCACCAGCGCATGCAGGGCGCCGCTGCGTGCCTCCAGGCTGGCCGACTCCAGGATGCGGCGTGTCATTTCTTCCAGGAACGCGCACTCGCGCTCGATACGGTCCAGTTGCAGGGGCAGACGTTCGCCGCCCCGGCGCGCCAGGCCCAGCGCCACCTGCAGGCGCGCCAGCGGGGATCGCAGTTCGTGCGACACGTCGCGCAGCAGCGTCTCTTTCATGGTGAGCAGGTCGCGGATGCGCGCGGCCATGGTCTCGACATCCCGCGCCAGCACACCGACGTCATCGCGCCGTTTCGACGCGCTGCCCATCGACTGCGGCGTCAGGTCGCCGGTGGCCAGCCGCCGGACGCCGGCCTGCAGATCGCGCAGCGGCAGCACCAGGTACCGGGCAAGTCCATAGCAGACCAGCCCGCTTACGGTCAGCGCAAAGGCCAGCAGCAGCCATGGCAGGTTCGGATGCCCGAAGTCGCCGAAGCCGGGTGTGAAAAGGGGATCGAAGATGAGCTCGTAGCGCGTCGAGTCGGTCAGGTAGAGCCGGCGGATATTCCACCAGGCCTGGCGGTGCGCGGCACGCAAGGTCGACTCGGGCTCCATGCCTTCGACGTAGCCGGGATCATCGACATAGCGCCGCACGGTCCGCGCGCGATAGGCCTTGATGCGGTCTTCGGCAAGTTCCGACAGGTCGCGCGACAGCACATCCTCGTTGCGGCGATCAACGATGTACACCGACAGCATCGGGTATTCGTTTTCGGTTTCGCGGATCCAGGTCCGCAGCCCGGGCAGGCCATCGGCCAACGCGATTGCGCGCGCCTCGGTGGCCAGCGCCGACGGGTCGATGGCGGCCAGCGCTTGGCTGCGGCCTGCCTCGGCGCGCGACATGACGACGATCACGCCCGTCACGATCAGCCCCATTGCCAGCCAGAAGCAGACGACGATGCGAAGGAACAAGGAGTTCACGCAAACGGCCCTGGTGTGGATGCCCCCGCCGTCAGCACATAGCCGAAGCTGCGCAAGCCGCGGATCTCGGGAAGCGATGCCTCGGGTGCGTTGGCGAATTCGCCGGCACGGCGCAGCTTGCGCCGCAGATTGCTGACGTGGGTATCCAGGCTGCGGTCGTAGGCTTCCAGGCTGCGGCCCAGCGCAAGCTCGGTCAGTTGCTCGCGGCTGACCGGGGTGCCAGCTTGCCGAACCAGCATATCCAGCACACGCAGTTCCGCAGCCGTCAGGCCCAGGTCCACGCCAGACAAGGTCGCACGCTGCGACGACGGCACCACCCGCAAGGGGCCCAGCGCCGTGGCATCGGGTTCGACAGGGGTCTCGCGGGACGGCACCTGCGTGCGTCGCAGCACCGCGCGGATGCGGGCCATCAATTCCAGCGGATCCACCGGCTTGCACAGGTAGTCGTCGGCGCCCAGTTCCAGGCCCGAGATGCGATCGGCCGCCGCGGTGCGCGCCGTCATCATGATCACCGGCACGTGCGACCGCCGCCGCAAGGCCTGCAGCAATTCGAAGCCATCGGCGCGCGGCAGCATCACATCGAGCACCACCAGATCGAAGGGCTGCTCGAGCAGCAGCGCCAGTGCCGCCACGCCATCGTGCGCCAGCGTGATGGCGTGCGCGTCGTCGCTCATGAACTCGACCAGCATCTGCGCCAGGTCAACGTCGTCTTCCACCAGCAGGATGGACAGCCGGGCGGCCGGCGCCGGCACGCCGTCCTGCGATACATACGGGCTTGCGGCCAGGCCGCCGGCAGGGGCCTGCGGTCCGGCCATCGATGCGGAATGTGGCCTGTGGGCGACGGGATGGGGAACGGAAGCGGGAATGAACATCAAGAAGTCAAAAGATAGCCAAAGTTGGGGAACCAGCCGGTCAGCCGACGCGCGTGAAACCGTATAGTAAATCAGGTTAGCAACCATTCTCATTTAGATCCTTGAGTCACGCCGTCCTTTTCATGAGTTGTCGCATGCCATCCCCTGCGTTCCGTTTTCCTGTTCCTTCGTTCCTGACTGTCGCGCTGATCGGCGCCTTCGCTACGCCTGCCGCACTGGCCCAGACCGCCTCTCCGAACCCGGTCACGCTCGACAGCGTGGTAGTGTCGGCGTCCGGCTTCGAGCAGGACATCAAGGAAGCCCCTGCGTCGATCACCGTGGTGACCAAGGAAGAACTGGACAGTGGCGCCTTTCGTGACCTGACGGACGCGTTGCGCAACGTCGAAGGCGTCAGCGTGACCGGCGCGGCCGCGCAGCAAGGCGGTGGCGGGTACGACATCAGCATTCGCGGCATGCCGGGCGCCTACACCCTGATCCTGGTCGATGGCCGCCGGCAGAACACGCGGGAAGCACGCACCAATGGCAATGCCGGCTATGAAGCCGGCTGGATTCCGCCGCTCGAAGCCATCGAGCGGATCGAAGTGATCCGCGGCGCCATGTCGTCGTTGTACGGGTCGGACGCCATGGGCGGCGTGGTCAACATCATCACGCGCAAGGTCGCCAAGAAATGGGGCGGCTCGGTCCGCGTCGAAGGCACGCTGCAGGAACGGTCGGCGTCCGGCAATTCCGGCGGCACCAACTTCTACCTGAGCGGCCCGATCAAAAACGATCTGCTGGGCCTGGCCTTGTTCGGCGGCTACTTCAACCGCGCCGAAGACGACATTCTGTATGGCTTTAACCGCGCGGAAAACACGAACCTGAATGGCCGCCTGTCGCTCACGCCGAACAAGAACCATGACATCGTGCTGGACCTGGGCCGCAGCCGGCAGGACGTCTCCTACCACCGCGGCGAGTCGGTCACCGCGACCACCGCGTCCGGACGCAGCCTGAACCAGCGCGACAACATCGCACTGACGCATACGGGCCGGTACGGTGACCTGGGTACGTCGACCGTGTCGATCTACCAGGAAGAATCCTATCGCCGCAATTTCGACCTCGAAACCGGCGCAGTGCCTGCATCGCCCAACAAGCTGCGCAACACCGTGCTCGACGGCAAGTGGACCCTGCCCCTGGGCAACCACCTGATGACCGTGGGCGGCCAGTACCGCAAGGAAGCCTTCGCCGCCAACAACTACGTGGGCCGCGAATGCATCCGCAACAATCCCGCCGACCCGTTCTTTAACTGCGTTGCCCCGGGAACACCCAACAACAGCAGTTCGTATCGCGCGATCAATGTGGCCGACTCGAAGCTGTCGACGGTGATCAAGGCGGTTTTCCTGGAAGACGAATGGCGCCTGACCGACAAGCTGATCCTGACGGGCGGCGTGCGGCTCGATGACCACGAAATCTTTGGCCGCGAAGTCTCGCCGCGTGCCTACGTGGTCTACAACCTGAGCGACGAATGGACCGTGAAGGGCGGCGTCTCGAAGGGCTACAAGGCGCCGTCCGCGCGCGACATTCTGCCGGGCTATGCGTTGTCGTCGGGCGGCGGCAATGGCGGCGGGTCCATCGTGATCCGCTCCAATCCCGATCTGCAGCCAGAGACCAGCATCAACCAGGAGATCGGCCTGCAGTACGGCAAGCGCGGCGGCATCTCGGGTGGCGTCACGCTGTTCAACAACGACTTCAAGAACAAGATTACCGAGATGACCTTGCCAGGCGTGGTGGATCCCAACTTCCCGGGCGCCACCATCCGGTCGCGCGTCAATGTCGGCGCGGCCGTGATGCGCGGCGTCGAAGCCAACCTGAAATGGCCGGTGACACGCACCGTGTCGCTGCGCGGTACCTACACGTTCATCCGGTCCAAGATCACCGATGATCCGGTCAACGGACAGACGGGTCTGCAGCTGGCGGGCACACCCAAGCAGGTGCTGAGCGCCACGGTGGAATGGAAGCCGAACGACCGCGCCACCGGCTGGACCCGCCTGCTGGCCTATGACCAGCAGATGAAGCTGAACCGCACCAGCGCCGTGCCGACAATCTCGCCAGGCTATGCGCAAGCGGACCTGGGCGGATCGTACAAGTTGACGAAGGCAACGACCTTGAGCGCCGCGATCTACAACCTGGGCGACAAGCGCCTGGACTACGACATCGCGAATCAATACATCGACGGCCGCCGCCTGTGGCTGGCCATGAACATGACCTTCTGACATGACGACGCGCACTGCTATCGACGACGGCGTTGCACCGGTCCTGCTTGCTACTGCCACGGCGGATGCCAGGCGGGCCACGCCGGCCCAAGCCCCTGCGCCGTCGATCCTTCGGTACCGCCTGCAGATCGCGTCGCGCGCCGCGGCGGCGATCTTTGGCGGCTATGCGCTGGGCGCCAGCACCGCCACCGTGCTGGCCGCCGTGCTGCCCCTGCCGCGCGTCGACGCTGTCCTGCTGACCACGATGCTGGCCTTCATCGTGCACGCCGTTGCCGCGATGTGGGCCTTTCGCTGCGCCAGCCTGACGCGCCTGTGGACGGGCCTGCTGGCCCCGTCCGCCGCGTGCTGGGCCATTGCCCACTACTTTCTCTGACAGGGTCGCGCCATGCGCATCGATGGTAAATCCGAAGGTCTGCGGCAGGCCATGTCGTGGTTCCACACGTGGTCGGGCCTGCTTTTGGGATGGCTGCTGTACGCCGTTTTCCTGACCGGCACCCTGAGCTTTTTTGTGGATGAGATCAATGCCTGGATGCGGCCCGAATTGCATCGGTCGGTGCCGCAGCCCGACACCGCGCAACGCGCCGTGGATGGCATGGCGCGGCTGGCGCCGGACGCAACGACCTGGACACTGACCCTGCCCAATGAACGGCAGAACGCGGTCGAAGCGTCGTGGCGCAAGCCCGGCGCCGCCGCCGGGCGCGCAGGCACCGAACGCGCCATGCTCGACGCCGCCACCGGTGATCCGATCACGGTGCGCGATACCCGCGCCGGCAGCTTCCTGTATCGCTTCCATTTCGAACTGCACGCCATGCCGCGCGTGTGGGGCCGATGGATCGTGGGCATCGCGACCCTGGTCATGTTCGCCGCGATCCTGAGCGGGGTCGTGACGCACAAGAAGATCTTCATCGACTTCTTCACCTTCCGCCGCAACAAGGGCCAGCGATCGTGGCTGGATGCGCACAACGCCACCGCCGTGCTTGCGTTGCCCTTGCATATCGTCATCACGTTCAGTGGCTTGCTGTTGTTGATGAACATGCTCATGCCCTTCCCGAAAGATGCGGTCTACAAGGGCGACAACGCGGCGTTCTTTGCGGAGTTCCGCGGCCAGGCGCCGGCCGCGCAGGGACAGGGTGGGCAAGGTGGTGCAGGCCAAGCAGAAGGCGGCGAAGTGCGTGGTGGCGAGGGCCGTAGCGGCGGTGGCCGGCGTGGCAACGCGGCCGTAGCTGACGGCCCGGTGCCATTGACCCCGATCGCGCCGCTGTTGGCGCAGGCTCGCGCGGCATGGCCCGACCGCGAAGTCGGCACCATTGTGGTCACGCGCCCCGGCGCCCCCGGCGCGCGCATCGAGCTGCGTGAAGACGGCGGTCGCAAGCTGACCGAGCGCGGCGGCAGCCGCAAGCTGGTATTCGATGGCCGCAACGGCGCGCTGCTCGAGCAGGACACTCCGCCCCCGCCTTCCGCCATCCGCGCCACCTACAACGTCATGACCAGCCTGCACCTGGGCCGCTTTGCCGGACCGGCCATGCGATGGGCGCTGTTCATCGGCGGAATCATCGGTACGCTGATGGTTGCCACCGGCATGGTGTTGTGGGTCGTCAAACGCCTGCCCGAGCGCCGCAAGCTGGGCGCGACGCCAAAGGGCCATCGCCTCGTGGAAGTGCTGAACGTGGCCGGCATTGCATGCTTGCCGGTGGCCATTGGCGCCTACTTCCACGCCAACCGTTTGATAGCCGCCACCTTCGCGCAGCGCAGCGCATGGGAGGTCAACACACTGTTCATCGTGTGGCTGGCTTGCCTGGTGCATGCTGCGGTCCGGCCGCATCGCAGCGCCTGGCGCGAACAGCTGGCATTGGCGGCAGGACTTTTTGTCTTCCTGCCAATATTGAACGCGCTCACCGGCGGCGCGGGGTTGATGGTCAGTGTTCCCGCCGGCTTGTGGGCGGTAGCGGGCGTCGATGCGGCCTGCCTGGTGATGGGTGCGTTGCTGGCCTTTGCTGCGTATCGCCTGCGTGGCGGCGACACGGGCGCGGTCGCGGCCAGGACGCCCGGACGCAAGGCCGAGGGCGGCAACAAAGAAGGCAGCCGGCCCGGCCGCGCCGCGCCATTGTCCGGAGCGACATCATGAGCGGCCTGGCGACCCTGCTGCTGTCCTACTCGGGTTTCGTCGGCCTGGCATTGGCGATGGAACGGCATCAGGAACAGGCGGAACTGCCAACCCTCGACAACCGCCGCAAGCTAGGCTGGCGCGTGCTTGGCTCTGTACTTTTGGTGCTGGCGCTGATGGCCGCGATCCAGACCGAAGGCACGTCGGTCGGCATCAGCTTCTGGCTTGGCATGCTCAGCATTGCCGGCATCGCGTGCGCCTTGATGTTCAGCTATGCGCCGCGTCGGGTGCTGTCGTCGGCGGCGGTCATTGGCGGAGCGGGATTGCTGGCCTGGCTGGTCTGATGACGCCGACGCCCATCCCTCACGCGGTGACCGCATCCACACCGACCCACCACGCTTCGCCCGCATGCGGCTTGGCAATGGCGACGGCTTCACCCATGCGTGGCGTCGTGACCTGCACGCCATGCTGCTTGCCGAGCGCAACGATCCGGTCGTACGGCTCGTGCCAGTCATGGAAGGCCAGATCGAACGTGCCGTTGTGGATGGGCAGCATCCACTTGCCACGCAAGTCCAGATGCGCCTGCAGGCTTTCCTCAGGCTGCATGTGCACCCCCGGCCACCGGGCGTCGTAGGCGCCCGTCTCCATCAGCGTCAGGTCAAACGGCCCGTAGCGCTCGCCAATCTGGCGAAAGCCCGCCGAATAGCCGGTATCGCCGCTGAAGAACACCCGCGTATCGCCATCCACGATGATCCACGACGCCCACTGCGTGCGATTGCCATCCCGCAGGGTGCGGCCGGAAAAGTGCTTGGCCGGCCCCGGCACGAAGCGGATGCCATCGACCTCGGACTCTTCCCACCAGGACAACTGACGCACCTTGTCTGCCGGCACGCCCCAGGCAATCAGCCGGTCACCCACGCCACGCGGCGTCAGGAACACATCCGTCTTGGGGGCGAGCGCCTGGATGCTGGCGTAATCCAGATGATCGTAATGGTCGTGCGACAGGATCACGCCGCGCAGCGGCGGCAGGTCCTTGATCGCAATGGGCGGCGCATGAAAGCGCTTGGGTCCGGCCCATTGAACAGGCGATGCGCGCTTGGAAAACACCGGGTCGGTCAGCCAGAAGCCGCCCCGCAGTTTCAGCAGCAGCGTGGAGTGCCCGAGCCGATACACCGTGTGGTCCGGCGCAGCCAGCAAAGCGGCCGCGGTCAACGTGTGCACGGGAATCCGGCCCGACGGCCGGGTGGTGCGTGGCTTGGCGAAGAACACCTTCCACATCAATTTGAGCGTGTTGAAGAGGCCCGCCTGCACGGGGCGCTGCGGGACTCGCGCGCGCAATCCGGCCAGCGGGGAAACGGCGGAAGACGGGGTATCGGACATGGACAGGACAGCTCCGGAATGGGCGCGACCAAACGGTGGCGCCATAAGCACACTGATAAGTACACTGTACGGTGTAGTTTATCCAGTGTAGGGAGTCGCGATCAAAAAGTAAACTGGCCAGTGTAAAATTTGCGGCCTGAGTGTGACTGACCTCCTTTGCGAAGCGAACGTTCCCAATGACCGATGCCCCCCGCCTGACCGACCGCAAGCGCGACGCCATTCTTGCGGCAGCCATTGCCGAGTTCCGCGCGAACGGGTTCGAGGCGACCAGCATGGACCGGATCGCCACCCGGGCGGAAGTCTCCAAGCGCACTGTGTACAACCACTTTCCGAGCAAGGAAGTGCTGTTTGCGGACATTCTGGTGCAACTCTGGAACGTGAGCGCGTCCGAACGGGAACTGGCTTATCGCAGCGACGTGCCACTGCGCGATCAGCTGCGTGAACTGCTGGCTGCCAAGCTGCGCATGCTCAATGACACGCATCTGCTCGATTTGGCGCGGGTGGCCATTGCCGCCGCCATTCATTCGCCCGAGCGGGCGCAGAACATGGTCGCGCGACTGGGCGAAAAGGAAGAAGGCCTGCTGGTGTGGCTGCGCGCGGCGCAGGACGATGGCAAGCTGCGCGGCGCCGATCCGGTATTTGCCGCGCAGCAGTTGCACGGCATGCTCAAGACCTTCGGCTTCTGGCCGCAGGTCACGATGGGCGAGGCGCCCCTGTCGGCGGGACGGCAGGAACACATCGTTGCGGCGACGATAGATATGTTCCTGGCCAGGTACGACCGGCCGGACCCCGACGGACCCGGCCGGCTCGATACCTGAGCGCCGGCTTATCTTTCATCCATAAGCCCTCAATACATAAGCGCCAGCTTATCTTTGATTGATAAGCAGCTGCTTATCAATCCAGGCTGATCTTCAGATCCTTGATCAGCTTGTGCCAGACGGCCGTCTCTTTCTGGATCAGCGCAGCGTATTCCTGCGGTGTGCCACCCACGGGCTCGACGCCGAATTCCACCAGCTTCTTGCTGACCGCGGGGGTGTGGATCGCGGCGGCCACGTTCTTCTGCAGCGTCGCGATCACCTCGGGCGGGGTGCCGGCCGGGGCGACCATGCCGACCAGCGCGGCGGCCTCGACGTTGGCCACGCCCAGTTCGGCAAAGGTCGGCACATCAGGCAGCTGCGGCAGGCGCGTGGCGTTGGCCACGGCGATCGCGCGCACCTTGCCGCCCTTGATGAAGGCATTGCCGGCGGCAAGGTCGGTCATCATCGCGGCCAGCTGACCCCCGGCCACGTCGACCAATGCCGGCGCGGCGCCCCGATAGGCAATGTGCAGCATGCGCAAGCCGGCGCGTTCCTTCAGCAATTCCATGGCTAGGTGATGCGGGCTGCCCGCTCCTGCCGACGCATAACTGAACTTGCCGGGCGCGGCCTTGACCTTGGCCATGAAGTCCTTGGCGTCCTTGATGTCGGTGGTCTGTCCCACGACCAGGATCATCGGGAAGCGGCCCATCAGGCTGACCGGCGCCAGGTCGCGCAGCGGGTCATAGCTGAGCGACTTGTACAGCGCCGGATTGAAGATCAGCGTGCCGTTGTCGGCCGACAGCACCGTCGTGCCATCGTGCGGGGCCCGCACGGTTTCGACGGCGCCAATCGCTGTGTTGCCGCCCGGACGGTTGTCGACGACAACGGTCTGGCCGGTGTTCTCGGCCAGTTGCGCGCCGATGGTCCGGGCCAGGAAGTCCGACCCGCCGCCAACGGCGTAGGGCACGATCCAGCGCAGGGGTTTGCCACTGGGCGATTGCGCCGCGGCGCTGCCGGCCAGGACCAGCCCGGACGCGAGTATCGACGCCGACAGCGCCAGCTTGATGAAGCTTTTCAAAGGTGTCTCCGGATATCGTTATGGATCGAATTATTTTCTTGATCGAACTATCGTGATGGGCGGCCCAACGCGTCAACCCTTGATCGGATGCGCAGGCAGGATGGTTCCAGTGCAGGTGCCGAAGCCGACGCGATACCCATCGCCCTGGCACCAGCCGGTCAGGATCAGTTCGTCGCCATCTTCAATGAACGTGCGGGTTTCGCCACCGTTCAACGTGATCGGCGTCTTTCCGCCGGCGGTCATTTCCAGCAAGGATCCCAGCGAGTCCGGGGTCGATCCGCTGATCGTGCCCGATCCCATCAGATCCCCGACGCGGGTGTTGGTGCCCGACACTGTGTGGTGCGCCAGTTGCTGCGCCATCGTCCAGTACATGAACTTGAAATTGGTGCGCGACAAGGTCGTGGCCTTGTCCTGACTGGCCGGGCGGATCGCGGCTTCCAGGTGCAGGTCGAAGGCGTGGTGCCCTTCATGCTGCAGGTAGGACAGCGGCACCGGGTCCTGCGGCGGCTGGGCGCAGCGGAACGGTTCCAGCGCGTCCATCGTCACGACCCAGGGCGAGATCGTCGTTGCGAATCCCTTGGCGTTGAAGGGACCGAGCGGCACGTATTCCCAGGCCTGCAGGTCACGCGCGCTCCAGTCGTTCAATAGCACCATGCCGAAGATGTGCGACTCGGCGTCTTCGCAGGCGATCGGGTCACCCAGGCCGCTCGGCACACCCACGAAGAAGCCGGTCTCGAGTTCGATGTCGAGCCGCAGGCAGGGCGAAAACACCGGCCGTTCCTGGTCGGGTTTCTTGATCTGCCCATTGGGCCGGCGCACGGGCGTGCCGCTCACGATCACCGACGAGGCGCGGCCGTTGTAGCCGATCGGGATCTCGAGCCAGTTGGGCATCAACGCGTTCTTGGGATCGCGAAACAACGCGCCCACATTGGTGGCGTGTTCGCGCGACGAATAGAAGTCGGTGTAGCCGGGAATGTCGACCGGCAGATGCATCGTGGCCTGAGCCTGCGGCACCAGCGCCGACTGCCGCAAGGCCACGTCGTCACGCAGGGTCGCGGTGTCGTCGGACAGCAGTTGCGTCAGCTGGCTGCGCACGCTGCGCCATGTGTCGCGTCCCGCCGCCATGAACGGATTGAGCGTGCGCTGGGCAAACAGCCCCGCCGGCGCATTCAACAGGCCACGCGCCTCCAGTACCGACAGATCGAGGATCTCGTCACCGATCGCCACGCCCACGCGCGGCTCGGTCGACGCTGCGGGGGTGAACACACCGAACGGCAGGTTCTGGATCGGGAAGTGCGAGTCCGCGCGATTGGCGGACGGCACCCAGCTTTTGTGAGGGGTTGTGGGGGTCGCTGGGGTCATGGGGTCTCCGGGGAAAAGTGCCGTGTCAGGTCCTGCCAGCACTGGAAGTAGTTGGCTTGCAATTGCGATGACGCCAGCGCGCGCTGCGTCGGCTTGATGATGGTGCGGGTCTCGAACATGAAAGCCATGGTGTCGCCCACCTTGTGGGGAGAACGGGTGTCGGCGTTCGAGGCCTTTTCAAACGTGCCGGCATCCGGACCATGGCCCGACATGCAGTTGTGCAGGCTGGCGCCGCCGGGCACGAAACCTTCGGCCTTGGCATCGTAGGCGCCATGCACCAGGCCCATGAATTCACTGGCCACGTTGCGGTGGAACCAGGGCGGCCGGAAGGTGTCTTCGGCCGTCAGCCAGCGCGGCGGGAAGATGACGAAGTCCAGGCTGTCGACCCCGGGCGTGTCGGTAGGCGCATGCAGCACCAGAAAAATCGATGGATCCGGATGGTCGTAGGTGATCGAGCCGATCGCATTGAAGCGGCGGAGATCATACTTGTAGGGCGCGTAGTTGCCATGCCAGGCCACCACGTCCAGCGGCGAATGCCCCATCCGCGCGCGCCACAGGCCACCGCCGAATTTGGCGATCAGGTCGAACTCGCCTTCCACGTCTTCGTAGGCCGCGTTGGGTGTCAGGAAGTCCCGCGGATTGGCAAGCCCGTTGGACCCGATCACGCCCAGGTCGGGCAGGCGCAGCAAGGCGCCGAAGTTTTCGCACACATAGCCGCGCGCGTCACCGTCGGGCAGTGTCACCCTGAAGCGGCACCCGCGCGGAATCACGGCGATCTCCTGCGGCTCCAGGGTAATGCGGCCCATCTCGGTATCCAGCACCAGGCGCCCCTGCTGCGGCACGATCAGCAGTTCGCCATCCGCGCTGTAGAAGAAGCGCGTCATGGATTGATTGGCGGCATACAGGTGAATGGCGCAGCCCTCCATCGCGTCCGCCGACCCGTTGCCTGCCATGGTGACCAGCCCATCGACAAAGTCCGTGGGCGCATCGGGCATGGGCAGCGGGTCCCACCGCAACTGATTGGGTGGCGTGGGGGGCACGCGGCCAAACTCGCTGACCAGGCGGCCGTCGTCCGGCACAGGCTCGAACGGCAGGTGCACCGCGGCCGGCCGGATCCGGTACAGCCAGGACCGGCGGTTATGACTGCGCGGCGCCGTGAATGCGGTGCCGGACAGCTGCTCCGCATACAGGCCATAGGGCGCGCGTTGCGGCGAGTTGCGGCCTTCGGGCAAAGCGCCCGGCAAGGCCTCGGTCGCGAATTCATTGGCGAAGCCCGACATGTATCCGGCGTCGGACGCAAAGCCGGCCGCGGGCTGGCTGGGCGGAGTGGCTGACGAGTTCATGAGCATCCTGAAAGAAAAGTGACGACCTGCATGGCTGGATACGTCGACTGCCGCATCTTGCATCGCGCCGTCATGCATGGGTTGACGACATCCACGATCAGCCGCGCACCCGGGCTGGCACATGCAGGAAGCCGCGGAAACGGGCGCGGCCACCGCGCACCGGTGGCACGGTCAGCGTGTAGTCGGGAAAACGGGCCAGGAAGCGCGAGATCGCGATCGCGCCTTCCAGGCGGGCCAGCGACATGCCAGCACACTGATGAATGCCGCTGCCAAAGGCCAGGTGCCGGTTGGGCGAGCGCGCAATGTCGAAGCGGTCGGGATCGGGAAATTGTTCGGGGTCGCGGTTGGCCGCGCCGATACAGAGCGTGACCGACGTACCAGGTGGCAAGGTCACACCGCCGATCTCGACCGTCTCCGTCGTCATGCGGTTGCCCAGTTGGTTAGAACTCTCATATCGCAGCACTTCTTCGATCGCGGTCTTGATCAGGTCCGGCTCGGCAATCAACCGTGCTTTCTGGTCCGGAAACTGCGCCAGCGCGACCAAGCCGTTGCCGATCAGGTTGGTCGTCGTTTCATGACCGGCATTGAGCAGGAACACACAGTTGTGCAGCAGCTCGGCCGACGTCAGCCGCTCGCCATCGGGCTCGCCTTGCAGCAAGCGGGTCAGCACATCGTGGTCCGGATCGCCGGGCGATGCGCGGCGCTGCGCGATCAGGCCGTCCAGGTAATCCAGGAACTGGCGCAGGGCCGCGTTGCCTTCGTCCGCGGCCGCCGGCGTGACCACCGGTTCGAGTGCGCCCAGGATCGCGAGCGACCAGTCGCGCAGCGGCTCGCGTTCATCGTGCGGCACGTCGAGCAGGTTGCCAATCACTTCGACCGGAATGGCCGCCGCAAAGTCTTCGATCAGGTCGACGTCGCCCTTGTCGGCCATGCGGTCCAGCAGCGTATCGACCAGGCGGATCAAGCCGGGCTCCATGCCCGCGATGGCGCGCGGCGTCAGTGCACCCGCGATCAGCCGGCGCACGCGCGTGTGCAGGGGCGGATCGTTGAAGACCAGGCTGGTGGTGTGATGCTCGAACAGCAGCGAGTCGCCAAACTTGGGTTTGAATTCGACCTTCTTGTCGCTGCTGTAGACCCGCGTGCTTTTGTAGGCCGCGATCAGGTCGGCGTAGCGTGTCAGGAAGACGCCTCCACCCGGCAATCGCTTGACCGGCGCGTGTTCGCGCAAGGCATGATAGGTCGGGAAGGGGTCGTCATAGAACTCGGCCGGCAGGTGGGCCAGGTCGAAGGTATCGGCCAGTGCGCGAGGATCCGCGGCCAGGCTGGGGGCAGTGCTGTGCATGTCTCGTCACCACGTCCTGGTGTTCGTCGATGGGTGCGCCGCTGCGTGGCAGCAGGTTACTTCTGACGTAATCGGTTTACGGCAAGAGTAATTTCAGACGGGTTGCGACGTCAAGGCGCATTACGCGTGGCGTGCTAGAGTTACGCCAGACGTAATCATCAAGAGCCGATCCATGACCTCCGACACCAGCTCCGATCTGCGCGGCGCGGGCGGCGTGCAAGCCCTGGAGACAGGCCTGTCCGTGCTCGATGCCTTTGCCGGTTTCGTTCGCCCGGCCATGCTCAAGGACATCGCCCATGCCGCGGCCATGCACCCGGCCAAGGCGCACCGCTACCTGGTCAGCTTCATCAAGTTCGGGTATGTCGAGCAGGATGCGCACGGCCGCTACAGCCTGGGCCGCAATGCCCTGCGCATGGGACTGGCGGGGCTGGCGCAGGTCGATGCCATCCGACTCGTCACGCCCCTGCTGGACGAACTCAGCGTCACGGTTGGCGAAACGGTGCTGGCGGCGGTGTGGGGCAATCGCGGGCCGACGGTCGTGCAGTGGCGGGACTCGCCGCACCCGGTCACCGTCAATGTGCGGCCCGGGTCCGTCATGCCCTTGCTGGCATCGGCCACGGGGCGCGTGTTCACCGCGTTCCTGGACCCTGCCCTGACGGCGTCGCTGATCGCCGACGAACTCAAGGAACGCAAGGCCGCGAGGGTGAAGCGTTTTCCGGAAACCGCCAAAGATGTGAAGGAACTGGCGCGCACCGTGCGCGACAACTACGTGGGCGTGGTGGTCGGGGATCTGGTGCCCGGGATCAATTCCGTCAGCGCGCCGGTGTTCGACCACGACGGCCGCCTGGTGCTGGCCATTACCGCGTTGGGCAACGATGCCGTGTTCAATGCGGACCCGGCAGGCCCCATTGCCGATGCCGTCCGGCAGGCAGCGCGCACGCTGTCAGACCGGCTGGGGCATGGGGTGCTGCCGGGCGCTTAGTCCGGCGAGGAGGCGGGCGGGCGTTCGTCTGCGTCGGGTGCATGGGGCACATCGGGCGCTTGCGCCGCCGCCACCGGCACGTCCCGCAGCAAGCGGCCCAGGTGACCGCTGTTGGCAAAGCCCAGTTCCGCGCTGACCTGCGCCAGCGACGCGCCGGCGGCCAGGTGCGTGCGGGCGACGGCGGCAAGCATGGACCGCCGCAAGGCCACCGGCGTCTGGCCGAATTGCGCCAGGCAGGCACGTTGCAGGGTGCGCATCGTCACCCCCAGCCAGGATGCCGACTCGGCAACGGTGGGCAAGGCACCGCCGTCCGCCAGCCTGGCTTGCAGCAGGCTGTGCCAGCGCTGCGCCAACCCGGCGGGCGGCGCGGCCACGGCAGGCTTGATCCGGCTGCCCGCCAGTTGGGCGATCAGCGCATGCACCAGCCCGGGTGCGGCACGGGCCGACAGGGCGGGCATCCACAAGGCATCGAGCATGGCCTGCGCCGCGCCGTCCAGTTGCAGCACGCCACCGGCCTTCCATGCCTGCACCCATTCGGGCGCCAGGTACAGCTCGCCATGCTGCTGCAGGGCGCTGCCCGATCGCGTGCGATGCGCGACATGCGCAGGCAGCAGCAAGGCCTGACCTTTGACCAGCCGGTCTTGCAGGGGGCCTTGTTCCACGCTGCCGAATCCCGCGCTGCCGTCTTCCTGCCCGCCCCACGCCGTCAGCAACGCGCCTGCGCGCGGCCACAGCAGCATCGCGCAATCGTGCGTGTGCCACCGGAAGGCATAGCCCGGCTGCCGGCTGGCCGCGAGCGCGTAGCCGTCACGAGCAATCAGGTCGAGCTTGGAAGAAAGCAGGGTCATCGGGCCAGTATCGGCGCACGGGTGGATTCATGCAAGATCGGCTGCCTGTCGTGTTTCGGATCGCCGCCTGTCGCGTCCAGGTTGGCACGTCACGACACGGACACCTAGCATGAGGCCATCGAACAGGAGGTCCACATGGCCCACACCTCGCCCCACATGTCGCCGTCCGCCAGCACGTCCGCCCTGACGTCCCTTGGATCGACCCCGCTTGTCCCGGCCGCCGCCCTGGCACTGGCAGCTATCTTCACCCTTGCCGCAGTGCCCCTTCCCGCCCATGCCGCCTGGCCCGACAAACCGATCACGCTGATCGTGCCCTTCCCGCCCGGCGGGGGCACCGACCTGGTGGTCCGGTTGCTGCAGGCAGGCATGAGCCAGCGGCTGGGCCAGACCGTGGTCATCAGCAACGTGGGCGGCGCGGGCGGCACTATCGGCTCGGCGCAGGCCGCCAGGGCGCGGCCGGACGGCTACACCGCGCTGGCCGTCACCACCAGCACGCATGCCGTGGCTGCCAGCCTGTACAAGCAGTTGCCCTATGACCCGGTTTCCGACTTCAGCTACGCCGGCTTCATCGGCACGTCGCCTTACGTGCTGGTCGCCAACGCGTCGTTGAAGGCCAACTCGGTCGCGGACATTGCCCGGATCCTGAAGGCCAAGGGCAGCGGCAGCTATGCGTCGGTCGGCGCGGGCACCGTGTCGCATCTGCTGGGCGAGATGTTCGCGAAGGACCGCGCGCTGGCCTTGACCCACATACCCTACCGCGGCGCCGCGCCGGCCTACACGGACCTGATCGGCAGCCAGGTGGACATTCTGTTCGACAATCCCGTGGGGCTTGCGCCCTTCGTGCGCAGCGGCAAGATGACGGCGCTGGCCACGACTGCGCCCACCCCCATCCTGCCCGATGTGCCGACCTTCGCGCAGCAGGGCATGCCGGCCTACACGCAGCAACTCTGGTACGGTCTGGCCTTTCCGAAAGGCACGCCGGCCGAGATCGTGACGCGTACCAACGCCGCGCTCAACGCCGTGCTGAACGATCCGGCGGTGGCGCAGGATCTGGCCGCCAAGGGCGTGGCCGTGCGCGCCGACACGCCTGATGCGCTGACAAGCGCCGTGGCGCATGACGTCCCCTTCTGGGGCAAACTCGTCCGATCGATTGGAGTCCAGCTTGACTGATATGCCCGAACCCCTGGCAGGCGAAGCTGCCCTGCTCCGCGTTTTTGTGGACCCGGCGCATGGCGACCGCGGCGGCAATCCGGTGCCCCTGGTGCTGGACGCCACCGGCCTGAGCGCCGACGCCATGCGCGAACTGGCCGCGCATCATGGTCACGAATCGTCTTTCGTGCTGCCGCCTGACAATCCCGCCACACACGATTGGCGACTGCGCTTTTTCGTGCCCGGACACGAAATGGAAATGTGCGGCCATGCCGCCGTGGGCACCTTGTGGGCGCTGCGCCAGTGGGGACGCTGGACCACCCCGCAGGCGCGCGTGCAGACCCTGAGCGGCAGCGTGGACGTGTCGTGGGACGACGCCCGCGGCTGGGCCTGGGTGTCGCAACCCGCGGTCACCATCGAGGCCCTGGCCGATGATCAACGCGACGCGATTGCCCGTGCACTGAACATCGATCCCGCCCTGCCCGGACTGCACGTCGTCAATGCCAGCACGAGCCGCGTCAAGACCCTGGTGCGCGTGCCCGACGCCGCGGCGCTCGACGCCATCGTGCCGGACTTCAGCGCCATCGAAGCGCTATGCGAGGCCATCGGTTCGACCGGCCTCTATCCCTATGCGGTGGAAGCCGGCGGCGCCACCGCGCGGCAGTTTCCCAAAAAGTCGGGCTATCCCGAAGACGCAGCCACCGGCATTGCCGCCGCGGCGCTGTGGGGCTATCTGCATGCCCAGGGCGACCTGCCCGCGACATCGAACGCCGACGCTCCGTTCACGGTCAGGCAAGGCGTGGCGATGGGCGCGCCGTCGGCCATCCGGATCCGGGCCCGCAGCGATGCCCCGGGTTGCTGGCTCAGTGGCGACGTGCGTTGGCTGCGGCAAGCCTGATCCCCTGCTGACACTGCCATCATGCGCACCAGCCATATCCGGTATGGCTGGGAAAGGATGGACAGCGCAGGGGGCGAAATCCTACCTTGAAGACTCCGCACGGCACCAGGAGTCACAAGCATGGAACGTCGAGATGTATTGCGTTTTGGGATGGCCTGTTCGGCCCTGGGGCTGGCGGGCAAGGCAGGCGCGCAAGACGCGTTTCCCAACAAGATGATAAAGGTCGTCGTGGCCTATCCGCCGGGCGGCGTGACCGATCTGGCGGCGCGCATGATCGCCGAGATCCTGACCAAGGAATACGGCAAGCCGGCCATCGTCGAGAACAAGGGCGGCGGCACCGGCACCGTGGCGCAGCAGTACATTCTGCAGCAGCCGGCCGATGGCCATGTGCTGCTGTCGGGCGGGCTGGGCGGCCAGGTGCTGCCGGTCATCCTGAACCCGAACCTGCCGGTCAACCCGCAGACCAGCTTCGTGCCGGTGGCGCAGCTTGCCGAGTTCGTGAACGTGCTGGTCGTTGGCAAGGACATCAAGGCCCAGAGCGTGGCCGAGCTGATCGAGTACGCAAAGTCGCGGCCCGGAAAGTTGAATTACGCAACCAACGGCGTAGGGACATCAGCCCACTTCACGTCCGAACTGCTGAACCTGCAGGCCGGCACGCAGTTCGTGCACATCCCCTATCGGTCCAGCAGCGAAATTATTTCCGGCCTGCGCAACGGCGACGTGCATATCGCGTTTGCCAACGCCCCCACGGTGAACAGCCTGGTGCAAGGCGGCACGCTGCGCGCGCTGGCCGTCACCAGTGCGCAGCGCAGCAAGGCCCTGCCCAACGTGCCAACCATGGTCGAATCGGGCCTGACCGAATTCGTGGTGACGAGCTGGCTGGGCGCCTATGCGCCTGTCGGCACGCCGCCCGACATCGTGAAAAAACTGGGCGATGTCATCGTCAAGGGCGCGCAGCAGCCCGAGATTGTGCAGCGCCTGGAGACGGCCGGCTTTCAGTTGGCCGTAAAGGACAGTGCCGCCTATGCGGACTTCAATCGAGACGAACTTGCGCGCTGGAAAGACGTTGCCCGGCGCGCCAACATCCAACCGGAAAGCTGAGCGATGAGCGGACACAATGCATTGAACGTCGTGGACCTGACCCCGGGTACCCGCCTGAAAACCAATGAAGGCGCGGTCGTCGAACTGGTCGAAAATCCGCGCGACGGCGTGTGGCTCATCTGCAAGACACTGGAAAACGCGGCCGACCCGGACTCGGTGTCGGATGTCGAGCAGCCGGTGTTTGCACAGGACATCGTGGGTCTGGCGGATTCATGACACCCGCGTCATGACACGGGCTCCACGCGCGGACAGGGGCTGCCGATCTTGCGCAGGGTGGCCCCGATCTGCAGTTCGGCAATCTGTTGGCGCAACCAGCTGTTGCCCGGGTCGTGGTGGTAGCGGGCGTGCCAGAACTGGCGGATGCGCGTCAGCGGCGTCGGGAACGGCAAAGGACACCAGCGCACCCCGATCGCATCGTCGATGGCCTGCGCAATGGCTTCGGTCACGGTCACGATGAAATCCGTCTGCGCCAGCAACGGCGGCAGCACCAGGTAACGCGGCACGCTCAGCGCCACGCGGCGGCGATGGCCCTGCCGCGCCAGGTCGCGCTCGATCTGCAGATCCGTTTTGTTGTTGGTGACAACCAGGTGGTTGGCCGCCAGGTATTCGTCCATGGTGATGGTGTCGCCAGCCATACGAAAGTCGCGCCCCATCACGCACACGTGCTGGTCCACGAACAAGCCGGTCTGGTAGAAGCCGCTTTGCAGTTCCTGCAGGTGCCCCACCGCCAGGTCGGCTTGGCCGCTTTCCAGCGCGGACCGGTACTGATCGCGGTCCATTGCGCTCACATCCAGCCGCACGCGCGGCGCGACTTCCTTGAGCCGCGCCATCAAGGGCGGCAACACCAGGAACTGGGAAAAGTCCGACATCAGCAGCGTAAAGGTCCGCCGCGCCGTCATCGGATCAAAGGCGGCCGACTGCTCGAAGGTTGTGCGCATCAGATCCAGCGCCCGCAGCACATTGCCCGACAGCGCCGTGGCATACGCCGTGGGCTCCATCCCCGATGGCGTGCGCACGAACAGCGCGTCGCCGCATTGCGCGCGCAGCCGCACCAGCGCATTGCTCATCGACGGTTGTGACAGGCCGACGCGCTGCCCGGCGCGCGTCACATTGCGTTCCAGGTACAGCGCCTCGAACACCAGCAGCAGATTCAGGTCCAGCTTGTGCGCGTCGACGATAGCCATGCGCGTATCACTCCAGCGGTTTGAGATCGCCCAGCACGGTGGGGATCAGTTCCGAAACGGTGGGATGGATGTGCACCGTGCGCTGCAGCGTCGTGTACGGCGCCCCGGCCGACATGATGTCGATGATGCCGTGGATGGCCTCGTCGCCACTCGTGCCCAGGATCGCCGCGCCAAGAATGGCCTGCGTCTCGGCATCGACCACCACCTTCATGAAGCCCTGGGTTTCCGACTTTTCAACCGCGCGCCCGACGCGGGTCATGGGCCGTTTGCCGACCAGCACCTTGCGGCCCGATGCTCGCGCCGCCGTCTCGCTCATGCCCACGCGGCCCAGCGGCGGGTCGATATACAGCGCGTACACCGACAGGCGATCGCTGACCTTGCGCGTATCGTTGTCGAGCAGGTTGGCCGCGACGATCTCGTAATCGTTGTACGAGGTGTGCGTAAAGGCGCCCTTGCCATTGCAATCGCCCATCGCCCAGATGCCCGGCACGTTGGTGCGAAGTTGGTCATCCACCTCGATATAGCCACGCTTGTCGACGGCAATCCCGGCGGCGTCCAGCCCCAGGTCGTCGGTGTTTGGCACGCGCCCCACGGCCAGCAGCACATGGGTGGCGATCAGTGCCGGATCGCTGCCGCAATGCAGGCCCACTTCGACCTTGTCGCCCTGCGGCGTGAAGTGAATGCACTCCGCCTCGGTGCGCACGTCGATGCCTTCAGCTTCGAGAATGTCGCGGATCGCATCCGACACATCGGGGTCTTCGCGCGACACCAGGCGCGGGCCCTTTTCGACCACGGTCACCTGGCTGCCGAAGCGTCGGTACATCTGCGCAAACTCCAGCCCGATATAGCTGCCGCCGATCACCACCAGATGCGGCGGCAAGATGTCCAGGTCGAGGATGCCGGTGTTGTTCAACGTGGGCACGTCGTTCACGCCCGGCATGTCGGGCACCAGCGCGCGCGCCCCCACGTTGATGAAGATGCGGTTCGAGGTCAGCAGTTCGTCGTCCACGCGCACCGACGTCGGCGATTCGAACCGTGCGTGGCCGCGGATCAGCGTGCAGTGCGCCATGCCCGCCAGCCACTTTTCGACGCCGTTGCGGGCGTTGGTCGAAATCGTGTCGCGACGCGCGCGGATCCGCGTCATGTCCACCGACACATCGCCTTCGACCGCCACCCCGAAGTCCGCCGCCCGCCGCGCCATGTGGGCCGCATAGGCACTGGCCACCAGCGCCTTGGTGGGCATGCAGCCATCGTTCACGCACGTGCCCCCCAGCAGATGCCGTTCGATCACGGCGACCGTCATGCCCGCCGCGCTGAGCCGGCCGGCCAGCGGCGGCCCGGCCTGCCCGGCCCCGATGATGATTGCGTCGAAGGCGCGGCTCATGACGCCATGGCCACGATGGCGATGGCAGCGGCGATGGCGATGAAGTCCTCCGCCAGCGCCACCGGAAAGTCGCGCCCGCCATTGGCGGCCACCAGACGGCGTCGCGCGGTGTAGCCCACCAGCGTGCCGATGATGGCGCCGACCGCGCCCAGCACCAGCCCGGTGATCGGGGCCACTCCAAACGCAAGCGCCGCGCCGCAGACGGCGCCCGTCAGGATGCGGGTGCCGAACTGCACCGGCACGATGCGTGGCGGCGTCTTCGGCAACTGATCGGCGATCAGTTCCATGACGGCAAGCGCGGTCAGGATGTAAGGCGTCGCGGGATAGCGCAGAAAGTCGAGCCAGGTGTCGGCCACCGGCAGCAGGCCCAGGTAGGCCGCCCAACTGACCACGGCAGGACCGGTCATCGCGCGCAGACCGCACACGATGCCGATCAGCCCGGCCAGCACATAGATATTCAACATGCCTGCTCCGCGAATAAGGGGTAACCACGACATTAGCCGATTATCGGAGGGTCGGCCATCGGCCGGACGGGCTCGGGGTGGGCTGGGCATGGGCTGGGTGCAGGCAAGGCGCGGGGCGGGTGCGGGGCGGTACCCGCCGTGCAGCGGCAGGCGCTCGCGCCATGGGCCGCGATCAATCGGCCCGGTCGACTAGCGTAAGCTTGGGCCCGGGCGTGTTGCCCCCTTCCTGCCTTAGAAGATCATGAGCCAAGACAACCCCGCGCCGCAGTCGTCGGCGCGTCGCCGTGCCAGCCCCCGCAGCGAACTGCAGCGCCAATCCATCCTGGATGCGGCCTCGCGGCTGTTCATCGAAAAGGGCTTCGGCGGCACGAATCTGAATGACATTGCCGATGTCCTGGGCGTCAGCCGCACGGCCCTCTACTACTACTTCCGCAGCAAGGAAGCGATCCTTGAAGCGCTGACCGAAGATGTGACCGAGGCCGCAAGCGCGCTGGCCAGTTCGGTGTCGGTGCGCGACGGCATGCCGCCCGAAGCGGCGCTGCGCCAGCTGGTGACCCAGCACGCCACGCTGATCCTGACCCACACCCTGCAGTTTCGCGTGGTCGAGCGCAGCGAAAAAGACCTGCCCGCCGAACGCCGTGCCGCTGCCCAGGCGGCACGGCGCGCCCTGCTCGAACACTTCGTCGACGTGATTGAACGGGGCGTGGCCAGCGGAGATTTCCGGGCGCCCGACGCACGCGTTGCCGCCTTTGCGATCCTGGGCATGTGCAACTGGTCGGCGTGGTGGTTCAAGCCCGATGCGGGCATGCCTGCCGAAGACGTGGCCAAGTCGTTGGCGGAATTCGCCATGCGGTCGCTGCTGCGCGACGACGCGCGAACCCCGCAGCCGGCCACCGTGGCGGAATCGATCGGCATGTTGCAGGAAGGGTTGGCCCGGCTGGCCGAGCAGGTCGACGCCAGCACGCGCCGCCGCTGAGCCATACCGGATCGAAGGGGGCGGCCCCCGCCGATGCGCAGACCAGGGCCTGCACACCCGCCCATCCGGGACCGCCCTATGCGGGTTGACACTTACGTAAATTAATTCACACAAGTGTCAAAACCGACCTATGATTGACTCCAGTTCAATCACGGGCGCCGCCTGCCGGCTGTCGATCATGACCTCCCAAGACACCTCTGCCCCCGCCGCGCAAGCCACCGCCGGCCTGCTCAATACCGACTGGAATCCGCGCGGCCTGCCCGATGGCGTCACGACCACCAATGTCGTGCTGCGCACTGACGACGGCGCGGCCACCGGCGGATCGCTGTACACCCCGGCCACGCCAACCGACACCGTGGTCTGCGTCATGCACCCTCGCGAGTTCATGGCGTGCCATTACCTGATCCCCGACACCGTCGGCGCCGGCTACGCCGCCTGGTCGCAATCGCCCCGGTCGGTCGGCAACGACCTGCGGCTCGAACACGAAATCGCGCTGCACGATGTCGCCACCGGCCTGGCCGAACTCCGGCGGCGCGGGTACACGCGGATCGTGCTGCTCGGCAATTCGGGCGGCGCCGGCCTGTATGCGCTCTACACGCAGCAGTCCGCACTGCCCGGCGCCGAGCGTATTGCCCGCACACCGGCCGGCCGGCCGACCGGCCTGGCCGACCTCGACATGCCGCGGGTCGATGGCCTGGTGCTGGTCGGCCCCCACCCCGGCCAGGGCGCGCTGCTCATGAACTGCATCGATCCGTCGGTCGTGGATGAAAGCGATCCGCTGTCAGTCGACGCGTCGCTCGATCCCCTGTCGCCGGCCAACGGCTATCGGGGCGCCAAGGGAACGCAGTACGCGGACGAATTCGTCGAACGCTATCGCGTGGCCCAGCGCCGCCGCGTCGAACGGCTGGACCGGCTCGCGCATCAGCTGATCGACACCCGCCTGGCGGCCCGCAAGCGAGTCAAGGCGGCAGGCCTGGATGCGACGGCCGAAGACCGCCGCGCAGCTGCCCACACGCCCATCATCAACGTGTGGCGCACCGATGGCGACCTGCGCTGTTTCGACCTGAGCAAAGACCCGTCCGACCGCGCCTTCGGGTCGTTGTGGGGCCGCGATCCGTACGCCTCCAACTACGGCGCGGTCGGCTTTGCGCGGCAGTGCACGCCCGAAAGCTGGCTGTCGACGTGGTCGGGCCTCAGCTCAAACGCCACGCTGGCCAAGACCGCGCCTGCCATCACGCAACCGGTTCTGGTGGTCGAGTACACCGGCGATCAGGCCTGCTTTCCCAGTGACGTACGCACCATCGTCGATGCCATCGGCTCGGACGACAAACGCCATGAACGCATCCGCGGCGATCACCACGGACGAGCGCTCAAGGACGGCGAATCGCCGGGCCGGCTGGAAGCCGGACGGCTGCTGGCCGACTGGCTGCGCGCCACGTTCCCCCTTTCCCTTTAAAGCCCTTCTTTCTGGAGTTCCGCATGTCCGACATGGATCTTTCGGCGACCCGCCTGCTCTTGCATGGCGTCGACCACACGGCGCGTCCCACCTGGAAGTTGCGCGAAACCATTGCCTTTTATCGCGACAAGCTCGGCCTGCCGCTGGTGCATGTGATTTCGGCGCGCGGCTGGGGACCGGCCACGCATCCCGACTTCCTGCACTTCTTTTTCGACAGCGGCCAGGGCAGCACCATCGCCTTCTTCTACTACCTGGGATCGGATGCGCCGGCATCCATGACCGGCCGCGAATTTCATGCGCCGCTGCCCGAAGACCACGTGGCCGACGCAACCCATACCGCCTGGCTGGTGGACAGCGCCGAGGCCCTGCAGGCCTGGAAGACGCGACTGGAAAGCCACGGCCTGACCGTATCGGTCGAGACCCGGCACGAAGTGATCGAGTCGATCTATGTGCGCGATCCCAATGGCTACTTCGTGGAGTTCACCCGCAAGCTGCGCCCGCTGGACAGCATCGATGCGACCGATGCGGCGCTGACGCTCGATGCCGCCCTGCAGGCCGAAGAGGAAGCCGCCCGGCGTGGCGACCGGGTCACGCACATCGACGACATCTGGGCGCGCAAGGGCGAGCTGGTGGCGGCCCGACAGTCCCTGCCGCAGGGCAGGAGCGTGCGGATCTTCGTGCCACGTGTCGACGAATTTGCGTCGCTGGTGGACGATGCCGCCCGCCGCCCGGACTGCCGCGTCGAGCAGGGTCCGGACTACACGGTGATCGAAGCCGACGCCCCGGTGGAATTTCGCCGCAAGACGCTCGGGCTCAAGCCGGCCGTCTGGTATGGCCTGTTCACCGGCGGGCTGCAGGGCACGATCGAAACCTTCGACCGCGATGTCGTGCGGATCGTACCGCTGGCCGCTTGACGCGGCTGGCAGGAGACACACATGTTGCCGATACAGAATCCCCTTGAAGGGATCGTCTACCCCAATGAGCAGCGGGCAAAAGATTGGGTCGCCGCTGGCGCCTGGCAGGGCCGCACGGTGGGCGACGCCCTGCGTGACACGGCGGCCGTGTACCCCGACCGCCCCGCCTTCATCAGCGATGAACGCACCCTGACCTTTCGCGAACTGGATGACGCCACCGAGCGGCTGGCCGCCGCCCTGCTCGACCTGGGCCTGCACAGCGGCGATCGCGCCATCTTCCAGATGGGCACCACGATAGACACCGTGCTTGCGCTGCTGGGCTGCTACAAGGCCGGCATCATTCCGGTCTGTTCCGTGCCGCAGCACCGCGACGTGGAGATCGGTCAATTGACCGAACAATCGGACGCGCGCGGCTACTTCGTGCAGGCGGACATCGGGGCCTTCGACCTCGTGGCATTCGCGAGCAGGATGTGCGAGCGGCATGCCTCGCTCCAGCACCTGATCGTTGCGCGTGGCAACGATACCGGTGCGCAAACGTCACTCGATACACTGATCGATGCCATGCCGCTGGCTTCCGCGCGCCAACGCCTGGCGCAGCTGCGCCTGAGCCCGCGCGACGTGCTGAGCTTCCAGCTGTCGGGCGGCACGACCGGCGTGCCCAAGATCATTCCCCGCTTTCATGGCGAATACCTCGGCCATTCCGTCGGCTGGGCCAAGGTCTATGGCATCTCCGCCGACAGCCGCGTCATCTGGTCGCTGCCGCTGCTGCACAACGCCGGCCAGCTGTATGCGCTCATCCCGCCCGTGGCCATGGGTGTCACGACCGTGCTCATGCCCAAGGTCGACGTCCCGCACATGCTCGAACTGATCGCCACGCACCGGGTGACCCATGCCTTGTCGATCGGGCCGATCGCGCCGCAGATCATGGCTTATGGCGACATCGGCACGCATGACCTGTCGTCGCTGCGGCTCTTCGCCACCATGAGCCGGTCCGAGCAACTCGAAGCGCATCTGGGCGTGCCCTGCTCCAACCTGTTCGGCATCACCGAAGGCCTGTTGCTGGGCAGCGGGCCCGATGCCCCTGCGTTTGCGCGCCACCACACACAAGGCGCCTCGGGCTGCCCGCTGGACGACATCCGGCTGCTGGTGCCGGATACCGAAACGCCGGTGGAACCCGGACAGATGGGCGAACTGTGCTTTCGCGGCCCGTCGGCCATCCCGGGTTTCTACAAGGCGCCCGACGCCAACGCCAAGGCATTCACGTCCGACGGCTACTACCGCACTGGCGACATGATGACCGCCCATATCGTTGACGGCGTCACCTATTACGCGTTCGAAGGCCGCCTGCGCGACAACGTCAATCGCGGTGGCGAAAAGATCGGCTGCGAAGAAGTCGAAGGCTTCGTCAGCATGCACCCGGCCATTGCCGACGCCAAGCTGGTGCCCATGCCCGACGCCTTCTATGGCGAGAAGGGATGCGTGTACGTGGTGCTGCGGCCCGGCCATGCCGCGCCGGACGTCAAGGCGCTGGGCGCATTCCTGGTCGCGCAGGGACTGGCCCGATACAAATGCCCGGAACGTATCGAGACCATCGACGCCTTTCCGTTGACCCGCGTCGGCAAGGTCGACAAGCCCGCGCTCAAGGCCCGCATCACGGCGCTGCTGGACGCGGAAGGCGCCCTGCACCCGGCCGCCATCGCCCCGCCCCCGGCGGCTTCCCACACCGCACTCACGACCTGAAGGTGCCCCATGAAGATCACCATCATTGGCGCCGGCCCGGCCGGCCTGTACTTCGCCCTGCTCGCCAAGAAGCATGACCCGTCGCACGACATCCAGATTTTCGAGCAGAACCTGCGCGGCGCCACCTACGGATGGGGCGTCGTGTTCTCGGACGTGGGCCTGGCGTTCCTGAAGGACGCCGACCCCGTCTTCTTCGAGCAGTTCATTGCGCGCCACGAACGCTGCGACTACATGGAAGTGGTGCATCAGGACACGCATGTGCAACTGCACGGCAATCACTTTTCGCGCACCGCGCGCATCGACATGCTCAACGTGCTGTCGCAGGCTTGCGAAGCCGAAGGCGTGCGCATCGTGTATGGCAAGCGAATCGACGATGTCGAGGCCCTGGCCGCCGACTGCGACCTGCTGATCGCCAGCGACGGCGGCAACAGCGCGGTACGAACTCAGTACGCTGAACACTTCCAGCCTACCTTCGACAAGCGCCGCAACAAGTTCGCGTGGTACGGCACGCATCAGCGCTTCCACCCGGTCTCGCTCATCTTTCGCGACACACCGGCCGGCGTGTTCATTGCCCACGCCTACCAGTACAGCCCGGACCTGAGCACCTTTCTGGTCGAGGTCGATCCCGACACCTGGCGCCGGGCCGGCCTGGACCAGGCCACGGAAGAAGACAGCCGCAACTATTGCGCGGACGTGTTCCGTGCCGACCTGGGCAGCAACGACCTGCTGACCAACCGGTCGCTCTGGTTCGAAGCCAATATCGTGCGCAACGAACGCTGGACCCATCGCAATATCGTGCTGCTGGGTGACGCCTTGCGCACCGTGCACTTTTCGCTGGGGTCGGGCACCCGCATGGCCATGCAGGATGCGATCGCCCTGCACCGTGGACTGGTGGCGCATCCGGGCGATGTGCCCGCCGCGTTTGCGGCGTTCGAAGCGACCCGCCGGCCGGCCTCGTCCAGCTTCCAGCAGGCGGCGGCGCGCAGCCTCGACTGGTACGAAAACGTTGCCGACAAGCTGCCACTGGACCCGGTGGCCTTTGCCTACGACTACATGCGCCGCACCGGCCAGGTCAGCCACGACGACCTGCGCCAGCGCGACCCCCGCTTTACCCGCGCCTGGGAAGCCCAGGCCGGCGCCGCCCCCACCGCACCTGCCGTTGCCGCCCCGGCGGACGCCCTGCCGGTGTCCTGATCGCCCCACCCCACACCACAATAATTCCGGAGACAACCATGACCTTCAGCCTGCGCGGCCTTGCCGCCGCCTGCCTGCTCGTCGCGTCGGGACTGCATCCCGCCGTGGCCCAGCAGGCCTACCCAAGCCGTTCCATCCGCGCCGTCCTTCCGTACTCGGCCGGCAGCGGCCCCGATGCCGTCCTGCGCCACGTGGGCGAAAAGCTCAGCCAGTCGGCGGGCATGCAAGTGGTGATCGAGAACAAGCCGGGGGCCAACGGCTGGCTGGCGATCGATGCGGTCAAACGCGCGGCGGCCGACGGCTACACGCTGCTCGAAGTCGACAACACCCACATGGCCTTGCAGCCGCACCTGTACAAGCAGCTGCCATTTGATCCCGCCAAGGATTTCGAACCTGTCGCGCCGTTGTACTGGACGCATTTCTTTATCGTGGTGCCTGCCAATTCGCCGTGGAACTCAGTGGCCGATCTGGTGGCCGCGGCCAAGGCCAATCCCGGAAGGATGACGTACGGCACCTGGGGCATCGGCAGCGTGGCGCATGTGGGCAGCGCCATGCTCGAAACCGCTACCGGCGCCCGCATGACGCATGTGCCTTTCAAGGAACTGCCGCAGCTGTATACGGCCGTGGCCAATGGCGAAGTGGGCTGGGCCTTTGGCAGCGCCGCCACCGCGGGCCCGCTCTACAAGGCAAAGAAGGTGAAGCTGCTGGCGCTGGCCGCCCCCAGGCGCCTGGCCGAGTATGGCGACATCCCGACCGTGAGCGAGGCAGGCGGGCCCGCGAATTTCGAAGTGAAGACCTGGGTGGCGCTGTTTGGCCCACGCGGCATGCCCAAGGCCGCTGTCGACAAGATCAATGCGGGCGTCAACCAGGCGCTGAACGAGCCGGACGTGCTGGCGCGCATGGCGAACTTCGGCTTCGAGTCGTGGCGTGGCACGCCTGCCGACATCACCAAGGCGGCAGCGGCGGACTCGACCCGGTTTTCAAAAATCGTGGCGGAATCGGGCATCACGCTCGACTGACCCCCACGCGGCGCACGTCGGCCGTCGCCCGCGCCTACTTGCCGCCCGTGGTCCCGGCCCGGGCGGCCGGCACCTTGCCCCACACCTTACTGCAATCGGTGTCCTCGCCCGGGCCGGTTTCAATGAACGGGATCAGCGCCGCCAGGGGCGCGGCAATGACCGCCAACGCCGCGGCCCCCACGGCACGCGCCACCAGGGGCTTCTTTTCCAGATCGAACTGCGGCGACACGAAACTGCCGTGGATGTTCAGCGGGGTGCGCGCCGACAAAAAGCCCGGGTTCTTGGGCTCGGGCGCCAGCGTGAAGTTGATGCGCTCCGCCGCCAGGTCAAAACCGCCCTCTCCCAGCACCTGCGTGTCTTCGGTATCGATCACGAACAGGCTGGAGCTGCCCTTCCCCTGCTTCACGTCGAACAGGGCCGCGCCGCAACGCAGGGTGATCTGCTCATCACCGCCGGCCAGCAAGGCAATGACCTTGCCGCCGTTCAGGCCGCTGGCGGCATCGATCAGGTTGGACACCCTGCCGCGCGACACGGCCATGCTGACCTGCCCGTCGGCCTTTGCCGCCAGTTCCGCCACCGAACTGCCCGTGCCGCGCAGGCTGATCCGTCCGCCCAACGTTCCGGTGCTGGGGGCCACTTTGTTCGACGCCGGCAGGAGCCGCGAAAGGCGCACCTGCTTGATATCGACCACGGCATCGGCGCGCATCGGCTCGCCGCTGGCATCCAGCGTAATGCGTGCGATCAGCGCACCGTCTCCCATGCCCACATTGAAGGGCTCGAGCTTGAGCACGCCGTCTTTCAGGCGCAGCGACACGTTCAGGCTATCCAGCGGCAGCTTGCCCGGCACTTCCAGCTTGGTCGCATCCAGATCGAAGGCAGCGTCGATCGCCTTGAACCGTTCCGGCTGGAACTGTTGGGTCGGCAGCACCCGTTTGTCGGTTTCCGCGTCCTTCGCCTTGGCGCTGGCCCGATTCTTCGTTTCCGACTGACTGACGGGCGGCGCCGCCCCATCGTGCTTCTTGCTGACCCCGATCAAGGGTCCGAGGTCGGTCACATTGAGCAGCGCACTGCTGAGCTTGGCCGTCAATAACGGGCGAGGTTCGCGATTCTCGTAGGTGCCACTTCCCGTGACATCCGATGAACCGATCTTTCCGCGCAACTCGTCCATGGTGTAAAGATTGCCGTTCAGCTTCAGATGTCCCTCCAGGGCGTACGGAGGGGACGCCGGCAAGGGCAGCAACAGGAACGGGTACAGATTGGCCAGGGTTTCGCCGCGGATTTTCATGCGCGCGTCGATCGCCGACAGGTTGACCACATCGGCGATCTGCCCATCGACATCGAACCGCGTCGTGCCTGCTTCCAGGTATCCCTTCAGCGGGAACGGCGTTCCGGATTCCTGGAATGTCAGCGTGTCACCGGCGATCGCCTCGCCCGAAAATTCGGCATCGTTGTATTTCCCGCGGATCGCATACCTCGTCGTGAACGCGGCGTTATCGGGCTTGGCATCGCCCTCGCGCGCCTGGTCCGCGGCCTTGGGATCAAAGGTATTGGCATCGACCGCCACTTCCAGATTCTTGGCGTACTGATAGAACCGCAAGCGGGTATCGCTCACCGCCAACGAGCCGATACGCACGCGACCAGGCTCGGTGTCGTCCGGTTCGGACAGGCGCCAGTTGCGCCGCCCTTCCTTGTCCATCTCCATGACCGCGTCGGCATTCGTCACCGCAAGGCGCGGGATCAGGATCTTGTCGGCAAACAGACTGGGCAGGGACACCGAGAAATCGACCTGGCCTACCTTGGCCATGGGTTCCTTGCGGCCCCAGTCGGCGTTGCTGAAGTAGACGTCCTGCAGACGCACGACCGTGGGAAAACCCAGGTCGACATCCAGATGGCCAAGGGTAAAGGTGCGCTCGGTCTTGTTCGAGATGTAGCGTTCGACCGGGTGGCGCAGCCAATTCCAGTCGAACACCAGGACGAACAGGATCAGGAACAGCAGCACGCCCAGCGCAATGGGATGCCGCTTCAGCGAGCGGGATACAGCGGTCGTCATGACAGTCCAGCCTCGCAGTTTTTTCTTGCATGTAGCAACAAACATGCCGAAGCATCAAGACGGCCGGGGTCGGCCTTCTCATTGCGCTATTCGGGCAACGGCTTGCCGCGGGTCTCGGGCAGGAAAGGCGCGGCCAGGATGCCCAGCGCATAGACCGAGACCAGCACCATCGCCGCCTGGCCGTAGCCCCCGAAAGACACGATCATCGCACCCGCCAGCAGCGGGCCCAGAAAAGCCAGGAAGCGCGGTGCGTTGAAGGCGAACGCCAGCGCCGTGGCCCGCATGCGCGTCGGGTACAGCTCGGGCAGCCAGACCGGCATCCACGTGTACTGGCCATTTGAAAAAATGGCGCTGACGAACGCCAGCACCAGCAGCCAATAGGGATGGGTGGTCGTAAAGAACAGGACAGGCGTCGTCACGAAGGCAAGCACAAAGAAGGCGATCGTCACCGGCTTTCTGCCCAGGGCATCCGCAAGAAACCCAAGCAGCACGTAGCCCGTGATGGACCCCAGCGTGTACGCCATACCTGCATAACTTGCCCATTTGGCCGCGGGCAACCCGGCGCGGCCCGCCACGGACGCGATGAAAGGGGGTACCCAGGTCGATACGCTCCAGAAACCCACCGTGGTCGCAAGCGACATCAGGAACACGAGGATCGTGCGGCGCCGTACCGTCGTGTCGGTAAACAGATCGGTCAGCGTGAAGCGGGTCAGCTGCTCGTCGGACGCCGATAGCGCACTGCCGCTGCGCTGGCGTTCGCGCGCCGCATCACGCTTGGCCTTTACCGCCTCCCACAACGCGGACTCAGGAATGGCGCGGCGGATCCACAGGGTCAGCAAGGCGGGCAGCACGCCCAGCAGATACATCGCGCGCCAGGCATGTTCACCGATGGGTGCAATGAATAACCACGCCAGGGCCGCCAAAAAGAAACCGAGCCCCAGGCCGCATTGCATCAGTCCGGCTCCCTTGCCGCGCGCGCGGTCGGGCCACAGCTCGGCCATCATTGAACTACCGGTGGCCCACTCCGATCCCACGGCCACGCCAACCAGAAAGCGCAGCACCACAAAGGACCAGAAATTCCACGCGAACGCTGAGAGTCCCGTCATGACCGAATAGGCCAGGATGGCGATCACCATCATGCGCTTGCGGCCGATGTAGTCCGCAAGAATGCCGCCCAGCATGCCGCCGACACCCCACCCCAGCAGATTGATGCCAATCGCCGCGCCCACGTAGAGCGATAGCGACGCGTGCTGCTCGGGCGGCAGCAACTGCAGCATGACCGTGCCGGCGGTCAGGATGAGGGCGTAATTCTCGAAGCCGTCGAACATCCACCCAAGGTTGGATGCGATCAAAATCTGCCACTGCTTCTTGCTCAAGGCCCGATACCAGGGCGTGTCCACGGAGGTGGAGATCGTTGCGGATTGCACGTAATTTCCTTGCGTACCTGACCCGGCCAGTCGACTGGCTCTGCGGTCCTGTCAGCGAGCATGCCAGCGAAGTGTGCGAGCCATGGCTGAGCGCCGCAAACGACATTCGTTGAGGATGTCCATGAATGGATTTCATGCCGTGCCGATCGCGGACTTGGACAAAGCCCGCGCCAGCCGATACGCTGCCGTGCTTCGATGCCTGCATCCCGCGCCTTTCCCCACGAGCCGCCCATGACCCCACCCGTCGAGCATATTGACGACCTGATGATCCTGCTGGAAGTGGTTGAAGCCGGCGGCTTCAGCGCCGCCAGCCGCACGCCGGGGCGCTCCAAATCCGTCATGAGCCGGCGCGTGCAGGCGCTTGAAGAACGCCTGGGCGTGAGCCTGCTGGTGCGCAATTCAAGGCGTTTCGACGTGACCGCGGTGGGGCAGCAGCTGGTCGAACACGCACGCGCCATCCGCGGCGAGGCACAGGCCGCGTTCGCCTTTGCCGCGCACAGCCTGGAATCGCCCGGCGGCACCTTGCAGGTGTCGTGTCCCATCGCCCTGGCGGTAGCCGAAGTCGGCCCGCTGGCGATCGAATTGGCCGCGCTGCACCCGCGCCTGCACATCTGCATTTCGACCTACAGCGGCCGCCCGGAAGCCCAGCAGGCGTCGGCCGACATCGTCATCCTGCCCGCCATCGGGCCGCTGAAGGACGCCGGCTTCGTCGCGCGCAAGCTGGTCGACTTTCCGTACATCGTGGTCGCTGCGCCGGCCATTGCCGAGACGTATCGGCAGGCGACCTTACCGCGTGACCTGGACGGCGCGCCCGCCATCGGGTGGACCTTTCACGATGCGCCCGACGAATGGTCGTTCGAAAGCGCCACCGGCGAACGCGGCCACGCGCGGGTCGACATCCGCTTCAAGGCCGACAGCCTGGCGTTGGTGGCCGATGCCGCGCTGCGCAGCCTGGGCATCGCGCAGCTGCCGGCCGGCGCGTGCATCACGCATCTGGCCGACGGCGCGCTGTGCCGCGTGCTGGAAGCCTGGACGCCACCGGCCATCGGCATGTACGCCATCTATCCGTCGCGCCGGCATCTGACCCCAGGCGGAAGGCTGTTCATCGATGCGCTGCACCAGCGGCTGCAGTCGTATGGGCGGCCCGACCGCATGCTGTCGATCGACGTCCCGCCAGGGACGTAGCCGGCCTGCGGGTCGCCCTTCCCCTGGCCGCGCCCCGGCGCCTTCCCGTCACTGCGTCCAGGTCACTCCATCGCGTGTCCGGCAGGTCGGACGGCCGGGGCAGCAGCCGCCTGCGCCGTCTCGTTGGTGGCCAGGGTTTCCGCGGTCAACCGGGACCCGGCCCGGCAGGCTGCCCATCAGGCGACCTGGCCAAACCGCTGTTCAAGGTACGCAATGATGTCCTTGGACTCGTACATCCAGCGCGTGCCCTTGGGATCGTCGATGCGCAGGCACGGGCTCTTGACCTTGCCGCCCCCCGCCTGCAGTTCCAGGCGCGCTTGCGGATCGCGTTTTACGTCCCGCAGGGTGATCGGCACGTTCAGCCGGTGCGCGGCGCGCCGGGTCTTCACGCAGAAGGGGCAGGCATGCAGTTGATACAAGGAGAGCCGGGCCGCTTCGGCTTCGACCTGCGCCTGGCCCTGCGCCGAGCGCTTCTGGGGGCGCGGGCGCGATAGTGCGTCGCCGATGACAATCAACTGACCCAGACCGACACGCAAGGCTTTGACAAACATGATGGCGCCCTCGAAAGCACTGAAAGGTCGCCAGTCTACCCGCTGGCAGCGGCCTCATGGATAACCCGCGTCTACACTGCAGGGCCGGCCGCAAGCCCGTGTGGTCACCGACCGCCGTCCCGACCTGCGATTCGACGGCTGTCGCAACCGCTGTTTCAACCGTGCCTTTACCTGCTGCTTTTCCAGGGTCCATTCCATGTCCGACACGCCTGCGCCCGCACTCAAGGCCATGTTCGATCCAGCCCGCCTCGAGCACATCGCGGCGCAGGTCAAGGCGGTGTATCCGCGCTTCGACACCCTGCGATTTCTGTCGCTGGCCACCGCGAACCTGGACGCGCTCAGCCTGATGGAAAGGTTGCGGCAGACAAGCACCAGCCTTCACGCCACCCTGCCGCAGGATTTCATCAGCGCACTGAAGATCCTGAAAGCGGTCGCGCCCTGCATCGACCATGCCTTCGTCTCGATGATCCTGCCCGACTATGTCGCGTGTCACGGCCTGGATCACTTCGATGTATCGATGGATGCGCTGCGTTTCTTCACGCCTTTCGGGTCTTCCGAATTCGGCATCCGCCCCTTCCTGCGTGCGGACCCGCAGCGCGCGCTGGCGATCATGCAGACCTGGGCGCATGACGACAACCCGCATGTCAGGCGGCTGGCCAGCGAAGGCTGCCGCCCGCGCCTGCCATGGTCGTTCCGATTGGATGCGATCGTCAACGATCCGGAACTGGCCGCGCCTATTCTTGAGGCGCTGCGTGCCGACGACAGCCTGTATGTGCGCAAGTCGGTGGCCAATCATCTGAACGACGTGACCAAGCTTCATCCCACCTGGGTGCTCGACACTATCGAAAGCTGGCCGCTGGACGATGCATGCACGGCATGGATTGCGCGGCATGCCCTGCGCACACTTATCAAACAAGGGGACCGGCGTGCGTTGGCGGTGATCGGCGCGGGCGACCCACCCGAGGTCGCGGTACACGACTTTTCGTTGACGCCAGCAACCATTGCGATCGGCGGCGCGGTCACCATGGACTTCCTGTTGACGTCGCAGGTAGACCGGCCGCAAACGCTGGTGATCGACTACCGCGTCCACTACGTGAAGAAATCTGGGGTGGCGTCGGGCAAGGTGTTCAAGCTGAAGTCGCTGACCCTGCCGGCCAAAGGATCGGTGCGCATTACCCGCAAGCAAGCGTTTCGCGACCTGTCGACCCGCACGCACCAGCCGGGCCGGCATGAACTGGAACTGCTGGTGAATGGCGAGAGTCTGGCGCGCGAGGGGTTCGAACTTACGCCCCCTTAATTCAAGGCGCTTCGGTCACCGATACGCAACCTTTTGCCGTTTTACTTACTGGCCAGGCTTCCCGCCCTGGCACGCGCGCCCGCTCACAACATCTGCTTGCCGCGCTCGTCCCATTCCTGGCACAAGGGCCCAGCCTTCCCACTGACCGGATCCTGATCCGGCACGGGCAGCGCCAGCATCTTGCGCAAGGCATCCGGCGTCAGCGCATGACGGCAGATATCCCACTTCTGCCCTGCGGGATACGCGCCGACGACTTCAAAATCGTCGTCCGCATGGTCCAGGCAATGGCCTGTTCCGGCAGGCAACACCACCACATCGCCTGCGGCAAGATCGACCTTGCGGCCGTCGGGCCCGCCCAGGATCACGGTGGCCCGGCCTTTTGATACGCCCAGCACTTCATGCGCGGTGGAATGGAAGTGGTGATAGTCGAAGATGCCATCGCGCCATTCGGGCGGCCAGCCGTTGGCCGCGAACGCCCGCTCGAACGCCGCGGCAGGATCGTCGTTGTCCGGTTCGATGGCGGCGCGATAAAGCAGCACGGGCAGTCGGGCGTTGTTAGGGACCCAGTCATTGGCGGCCAGCAGGAAGGCGTCGGGGGGAGTCATGGCAGATCCGGAAAAGGGGCACGCCGCAAGACTGCAAGCGGCATGCCCGCTGTGGCGGCGTGGCCCAATGCCAGTGCCGATTACACCGCCACCGAGTTCAAGGCGCCGCCGTCCCCCGCAGCCCTGCCCGCCGGATCACCGCTGCCAGCGTGCCATCCTTCTGCAACTGCTGCGCGAACGTATCGAGTTGCGGCAGGCTGCCTTCGCGGCCTTTGGGGATGGCGATCGCCATGTGTTCCAGCCCCCAGCGCCCCTCAAGAATCCGCGCGCCAGGCACGGTGTCGGCCAGCTCGTTCAGGATCGCCTTGTTGGTGGCAAACGCATCCAGCTGACCGGCCTGCAGCATGTCGGCCGCCACCTTCAGCGACGGCACCGGTACGACTTTGGCGGCCCTGAACTGCCGGCCCAGCACGCCTTGCGATGAACTGCCTTCGGTCACGCCCACGCGGACTCCCGATCGATCCACGTCGGCCACGGTTTGCACCGGGCTCAGTGCAGGGACCAGGTACCCGAGCTCCAGGCTGATCAAGGGTTTGCTGAAGTCCACGATCTGCGCGCGCGCGGCCGACGCATTCGTGACCGTAAAGTCGACCTGATTGGCCTTCAAGCCATCGATCACTTCCGCAACACGGCTGTACTCCACGACCTGCACCGGCACCTGCAGGCGCTGGCCAAGCAGCTGTCCCAGCTCATACGACACGCCGGTCCGCTGCCCTGCGCCGTCAACCAGCATGGACGTCGGGCTGCCCCGGTACACGCCCACCCGCAAGGCGCCGGTGGGCGCCAGCGAGGCGCGCTCGCCCGCCAATGACGAGGCAGCCGGTCCGGCCGCACTGACTGCACCAACCGGAACGCTGTTGGCGCCCGATCCCACCGGGGACTGACCGCAGCCCGCCAACACCGCCCCGACCAGCCCCGCAACGAACAGATGCCGCTTCATGCTTTTCTCCTGAACGCGTTGTGCAAGACGGGACTCAATCGGCCTGGATGCCGGCGTCCTTGATCACCTTGTGCCACTTGGTGATCTCCGCTGTGTTGAACGCGGCGAACTGCTCCGGCGTACCGGTCTCGACGATCGCGCCGCGCGCCGCCAGTTTTTCCTGCACGTCCTTGCGGGCCAGCGTCTTCTGCAGATCGCTGTTCAAGCGCTGCACGACGTCCTTGGGCATGCCCTTCGGACCCATCAGCCCCCACCACACCGTCGCATCCAGCTTGGGCCAACCCAGCGACGCGGTCGTCGGCAATTCAGGCAGTGCATCGGTCGGCTTGGTGCCATAGACCGCCAGCGCGCGCAGCTTGCCGGCCTGCACATGGGCCAGCACTTCCAGTGGGTTGATCGACATGAACGACAGACGGCCACCGATCAGATCGGTAATGGCCGGACTGCCGCCCTTGTACGGGACATGAATCGCCTTGGCGCCCGTTTCCTGGATCAGCAGCGCGCTGGCCAGGTGGCCCGAACTGCCGCTGCCGGCCGACCCGTAAGACAGCTCTTCCGGATGCGCCTTGCTGTACTCGATCAGTTCCTTGAGCGACTTGAAGCGCGAGTTGGCCGGCACCACGATCACGAGCGGCGAATAGCCGATCTTGCCAATGGGCGTGAAGTCGGATGCGGGATCGAAGCCCAGCTGCTTGAAGAGCGCGCCGTTGCTGGCCAGGGTGGGCGACGCGGTCAGCAGGGTATAGCCATCCGGCGCGGCCTTCGCCACCGCCGCCATGCCGATGTTGGTCGACGCGCCCGGTTTGTTGTCAACGACAACGGTTTGCCCGAGCGCCGTGCCAAGGTCTTGCGCGACCACGCGGGTCACGATATCCACGCCCCCACCGGCCGCATATGGCACGACTATCGAGATGGGCTTGGACGGATAGGCCTGGGCAAGGGCGGTCAGCGGCAGGCTCGCCACCAGCGCTGCCGACCATGCGGCGGCGGCAGTGACGGTGAAGGCACGACGGGAAAGGCGGATGGTCACAACGGTCTCCAGAGGGTTTTTTGTTGCACCCATTCTAGTCACGCCGACCGCTGCGAAGCCGGTGCCGCCGATATAGCAGTTATGTCCAAACTGACGGCCGGGGGGCAGACCTCATAAACTCAGCCGCCGGAAAGAAGCTCGATAGTCCATTGGCTCAAGATGCAGTTTGTCGGATAGATCGCCCTGAAGCATGTACAGCTTTGGCTGTTCGCGGAACTGGAAGACCCGATAGAGATAAAAGGCAGGTCCCACCTCTTTCGCAAAGTCGAGTTCATTGCGGCTCACGATAAAAGACGACGAATACGAGCCATTCGTCGTTTTGACCTCGATATAGCGTTTTTTCTCGGAGGAATCGAAAGACAATATGTCATAGCCGAGTCCATCGCCAATTGAATCCGCAACCCAATCAACACGGCCGTACAAGTCAGCCAACCCTTCGGCTTGCAGCCGATGTTGCTCATAGCCTAAGACCCACTCTTCGCCAGCGCGTCCCAGTCTGCGGTTGTTTTCATCACGTGCGGCGTAGTTCACCTTACGCGGCAGCCGGAGCCGACCGTCCATTGCTTCGACGTTCGCAACCTCTTCTAAGGCAGGCGCATCAACCAGAACGGCTGTGAACATACGCGCACTTGGTGCTTCAAAATCTTCCATTGAGTCGACAATGCGTTGAACGATGCCGGTATTTGCGCGAACGAATTCCTGAACTATCTTCCGTAGCAACAGTTGGGCATTGACCCGCGGCTTGTATCCCGAAATGAACGGCAGGCCCAGCGCACTCAACACAGCGCTGACGTTCTGGTGTTTCATCTCAACCGAGCCTTTACTCCGATTTGTTAGCGTTTGACGCAGTTGCGCGTTGCGGTCAGATTTGTTGAAAGGCTGTCGATTGGCTTCCAATAAAAGCATGTCAAAGTACGCGGCGACAGTCGCGCGAACTTCGTCAGCCGACCAGTCCTCTCCAATCTTTACCACGTCAAAGCCTAACGAGCGCAGTTTTGCTACAACGGTCGCTACACCGCCAGAGAAATCAGCGGCCCTCAACGGTTCGGCGTCGGGATATTCAAAGCTGAACGCAGCGCCGACGATTGCCTTTGAGTCGGCGAGCTCACCGTTACGCGGATTGCGAACAAGGAAGTCTCGCGACTTTCCAAAGCCATGCCGCTCAAGGAATGCAGTACGGCCAAGAAATTCGTACTGGTCCAAAGCGGCCTGCACAGCCGCAGGACTGCTCAGTCCCGCAAAGTTCGATGCCAATTGACTGTCTCACCGACTAGAAAGGGGAAACGGCAGTCTACGTTTAAATACCTACTACCGTCACGAGTCCGCGACCACTCAAGCTCATCGCTTTTACCCCCGCGGTATCACCGGCATCACCAGATGGCTGGCATGGTCGCCGCCGGTATGGATCGTCGTCACCCCCCAAAACTCCTCGGCCGGCCGATCCACCGGATGATCGTGCCGCATGCGGCCCGGCGCGGTCACGATGTAGTCGTGTCCCTGCACCGTCAGCGACAGCCGCCATCCCTTGGGGAACACCATCGACGTCGGCCAGATTTCCACATCCAGCGGATAGACCTGGCCCGGCTCCAGCTTCTGAACGTGGTCATGGGTGTGCCAGGGGCGCCATGCAGTGCTGCGTTCCGGGTCGGTCTTGCGGCGCGACGCGCGCAGCCATCCCTGCGCCATCGGTACGCGTTCATGCGCGCCAATGAAGGTGACCTCTTCGCCCGCCGGATCCAGCACCCGCAGCACCGCAAAGATGTCGGCATCGCGCGTGGTGGAACTGATCCAGAGCCGCAGCGTGACCGGCCCGGTAAATTCCGTGGCGGCATCGAACGGCGCGGTGGTAAAGCTGACGGCGCCCCTCATGGCTTCGAATGTGACGCTGCCTGATGCAGACGGCGTGGTCGCCAACAGACCGCCTTCGCGCGCATCCAGATACAGCGGCATGCGCTGCGTGCGGGCCAGCGGCCATTCCTGTTCCTTGCGGATCTCGGCCGTGCCATCGGTGTTTCGGATCGCCAGTTGAACGGGCGGTTCGCGGTCCCAGCCGTTGTCGTCCCCCCGCAAGAAGTGATTAAAGAACCGCTTCTGGATCGCCACGTAGTGCGGCAAGTAAAAGCTTTCGTAATGCGTACCGATGTGGGCAAACAGCCATTTCTGCGTGGAGCCGGTTCGCAGAAAGCCTTCGACATTGCCGCGCAGATGCATGCCCGCACCGCCCCAGTTGGCGGCCGACAGCAGGGGCACGGTAATGGCAGGCAGGTTGGCGGCGCGCGCGCGGTTCCACGCATCGTCGAGCGAATGCGTCAGCCGGTCATTCGGGTGATCGGCCCGGCTGCCTTCCAGAATGGCGGTCGGCAGCGCAGGCCCGGTCGTGCGCTCGCCGGTGATTCGATCTCTATGTTTGCTGTCGCCGCTGCCGTACTGGTTGGACAGCACCTGCCGCGGCCACCACTCGAAGGTAAAGCTGTTGCTCAGGATGCCGCCATGGTGGCCGCCATCACGGAAGAACTCGCTGGACCCTTCCCACGGCACGATGGCCGCCAGATGCGGCGGGTTCAATGCCGCTACCTGCCACTGCTTGATCGCCAGGTAGGACACGCCGATCAGGCCCACCTTGCCGTTGCTCCATGGCTGGACGCCGGCCCACTCGATCCACTCGTAATAATCGCGCGTTTCGACCGGACCGAAGGGATCCAGGTAGCCCTCCGACCGGCCCGTGCCGCGCGAGTCGATCTGGATCACGACGAAACCGTCAGGTACCCAGCGTTCCGGGTCAACGACTTCCCACCGAAGGAACCGGCCGGTGGATCCGTTGCTGTCCAGTTCGGGATAGATGCGCTTCAATACCTGCCACTGCGGATTGAAGGCATCTTCGAAATGCACGTCCTTGCCGTAGGCGCCCATGGCCATGACGACCGGGTACTGCCCGGGCGCCTCGGGCCGGAACACATTGGCGCGCAACACAGCCCCATCCGACATGGTCAGCGCCACGTCGCGCTCGAACACCATGCCGTCTTCCACGGTGGTAGTTGTCGAAATCATCTTGTTGTCCTGTGACGTGTTGCTGCTCATCTGCATGCCCGCCATCATGTCGCCTGCACGTTCGCCAGCTTGGTAATGCGCGCAAACTTCTCCATCTCCTGGCGGAAGAAGCGGCCAAATTCATCAGGCGTCACGTTCATGGGCGGACTGTCCCAGGCCACCATCTTGTCCTTCACTTCCGTGGTCTGCATCGCCCTGTTGATCTCGCCAGACAGCTTGTTGACGATGGCCGGGGGTGTCTTGCCGGGCGCGAACACGCCTACCCACCCGCCGTTGTAGTCCATGTCGGGCACCCCGCTTTCGGCCATGGTCGGCACGTCCGGAAAGGCGGCAATCCGCTTGGCGCTCGTCACCGCGATCGGGCGCACCTGCCCTGCCTTGACAGCCATGACTGCCGCCGTGGTGCTCAGGAAGCAAGCGGTGACTTCCTTGCCCATTACTGCGACCAGGGCGGGCGCGGCGCCTTTGTACGGCACATGCAGCATGCGGGTACCCGCCGTAGCATTGAGCAGCTCGCCTGCAAGGTGCAGCGTGTTGCCGGTGCCCGGCGACCCGAAGCTGACGTTGCCGTCGGGCTTGCGGGCCTGGTCCAGGAACTGCTGGAAAGTGGTCAGCGGCGAGTCCGGATGTACGACCAGCGTCAGCGCCGGCGCCACGGTGAACAGCGCCACTGGCGCGAAGTCGGCCAGCGTGTCGTAGGGCAGCGTTTTGTAGATGCCCGGGTTGATGGCTTGCGATCCGGTGGTCACCAGCAAGGTGTAGCCATCGGGCGTCGCGCGGGCCACCGCTTCAGCAGCCACGATGCCGTTGGCGCCAAGGCGGTTCTCGATCACCATGCTCTGGCCCATCTGCTTGCCGGCCTGCGCGCCGATCACACGGGCCAATACATCAGGCGATCCCCCGGCCGAAAACGGCACGAGCAACTTGATGGGGCGCGTGGGAAAGTCGGATTGCGCGATAGCGGGCAGTCCATAGCTGCCGGCCAAGGCGCCGGTGGCTGCCAGAAAAAGTCTGCGAGAGATCATGGATAGGACTCCATCGTAGAAGAGCGGTTATCAACGGGGCGAAGCAGCGTGCGTTCGGCTCAACAATGAGCACGCTCAGTTCTGCTGCGCCCCGGTTTCCTTCACGACGCGTTCCCACTTCACGAGCTCTTTGCCCAGATAGTCCTTCGCCTGCGCGACGCTTCCCCCCAATGGCTCGAAGCCGGCGGCCGACAACTTGGCCAGGAAATCCTGGTCCTTCTGCAGGCGCGTGATCTCGGCATTGATGCGTTCAAGGATCGCGTCGGGCGTGCGGGCCGGCGCGAAGATGCCGACCCAGGTCACGTCTTCAAATCCCGGAAAGCCGGACTCGGCCACCGTGGGCACATCAGGCAGCGCGGACGAACGTGCACTGGCCGTCACAGCGAGGCCACGCACACGGCCCGCCTTGACCAGTTCGACTGCCGCGGGCAACGCGACGCTGGCCAGCTGGGTCTGCCCGGCCATGACGGCGTTCAATGCCGGCCCGGCCCCCTGGAACGGAATGTGGGTGACCGGCACCTTGCCGAGCACTTTGAACAGATATTCCGCGGTCAGATGTGGCGTGGTGCCAGCCCCTGCCGTGCCGTAGTTGTAGGCGCCGTTCTTCGCATCGGCCATGACTTCCTTGACCGTATGCGCCTTCAGGTTCGGCGCGGTCACGATCAGGTTGGGGCTCGATGCCACCAGCGCCGCCAGCGTCAGGTCCTTGGCCGAATCGAAGCCCAGGTTGCGCTGCATGTACGGGTTCACGGCGTACGAACTGGTATTGACCATGAGCGTGTAGCCATCGGGATCGGCGCGCGCGACATAGGCAGACGCGATGCTGCCGCCCGCGCCGGGCTTGTTCTCGACCACCACGCTCTGGCCCAGGCTGGTCGTCAGGCGCTGCGCCACCAGGCGCGCGATGATGTCGGCCGGTCCCGCCGGCGCAAACGCCACAACAAAACGGACGGGTTGTTTTGGCCAACCATCCTGGGCAGAGCCGGTCAGCGGAACGGCTGCCAGGGCGGCAGCCATCGTCACGCACGGCAATAAACGGCGAGGCATACTTGTCTCCATTTTTATAGGAATGGGCGGGCCGCTCTGGTGGCGGCCCTGCCTGGAACAGCAACATCAACGGGTCGACGTCGTCACAACGTCACCACCGTTCAACGCGATAAACGATCCATCGCCATCAGATCGAATCCAGCACGTACCGCGCCATCTCTTCGCGCGTGCAGATCCATACGTCGTCGGTTTCTTTGACGCGAGCCATGATGGCCTCATACACCCATGCACCCGACGGTCGACCCATCACATGGGTATGCGCGGTCACGTCCAGCATCAAGGGCGCGTCTTCCGCGCGCATCGCGGCAAAGGTGTCTTCGAAGGTGTCCAGCATATGGCGTGGTCCCTGTCCGTAACGGATGCAGGTAGGCAGGTCGTTGACGTCCATGGTCAGCGGAATGCCCACGATGCGCTGGCCGCCAAAGTCCATCACGTAGGGCCGGTCGTCGTCGTTGACGTCGCCATGGTGCAGATAGCCTGCTTCGGCCAGCAAGCGTGAACTGATCGGACTGCCCGTGCCGCGGGGGCTGATCCAGCCGATCGGCGCCACGCCCGCCGTCTCGCTCAGCAGGTCGTGATTGCGCTTCAGATTGGCCAGTTCGCCGGCTTCGTCGAAGTACACGGGAATGACGTCCATGCCCCACGAGTGATTGATGATCTCGTGACCGGCGTCGGCCAGCCGCCGCACGGTGGCGGGGTCGCGTTCGCAGATGACGCCGTTGACCATGACGCTGGTGCGCACGCCATGCTTGTCGGCGATCGCCTGCAGGCGATGGATGCCGCGCACCAGGCCAAACGACGCCCACGAATGCGCATTGGTGTCGAAGAAGCCGGGCTTGAGCACGTTGCCCATCGGCCCGATGCCGGGCGCCTGGCCATCCGACCAGGCTTCATACGCGATGTTGAAGATGACAGCCAGGCGCTTGCCACCGGGCCAGCGAAAATCGTCGGGCAAGCGGGTGATGACGGGTTCCATGTCAGGCCTCCTCGTCCTGGATCGGATTGGACAGCACGCCGACGCCTTCGATATCGATCTCGATACGGTCGCCGGGCTTCATCCACACCGGTGGCTTGCGTGCATAGCCGACTCCCGACGGCGTGCCCATCGCGATCACGTCGCCGGGTTCCAGCGTCAGCACCTCCGACAGCAGCACCAGGGCCTGCGCCACCGTCACGATCATGTGCGCAGTGTTGTCGCTCTGCATGACCTCGCCATTCAGGCGCGACTCGATCTTCAGGCCGTGCGCTCCCGGCGGCAGGGCCGCTGCAGGCACCAGCCACGGACCGAATGCGCCCGTGCCATCAAAGTTCTTGCCGATGGTCCACTGGCTTGTCTTGCGCTGATAGTCGCGCAAGGTGCCGTCGTTGAAGCAGGCGTAGCCCGCCACCGCATCCAGCGCATTCGACTCGGTCAGCCGATGCGCGTTGCGGCCAATGACCACGGCCAGTTCAGCCTCGAAATCCAGCTTGTCGGACACGGGCGGCCGAATCAGCGGCGCGTCATGCGCGATCAACGACGTTGCGCCGCGAAAGAAGAAACTCGGATATTCAGGCGCGGCATTGCCGCCTTCTGCCGCGTGCGCCGCGTAGTTCAGGCCCAGGCAGATGATCTTGCCGGGACGCGCGACGGGCATTTCCCAGCGCACGGCGCTGCGGTCCAGCGGCGTGGCCTTGGCCAGCATGGCGTCACTGGGCGCCTGCGTCATCAGGTCCACCCAGGCAGTGTCATGCGTGCCTGCCGGGACCTGATCGCCCAGACCCAGCAATTCGCCTTTGTGTTCCATGGCCCACTGGGGATTACCTCCTGCTGGCGTAACCCGTGCAAACTTGGTCATAATTTCGACGTCTCCTGTCGCTGATTGTGTTTTGGCGATATTACGTACGTGAGCTAGAAAATGTCGACAAAACTCGAGCTAGGAATTACCCGACCGTTGCCTGTCGACGCGGCGGCCGCGCCCACCCTGGCGCGGCTGACCTATGAACGTCTGCGGTCCGACGTGCTGGCGGGTCACTGGAAGCCCGGTCGCAAGCTGTTAATGCACGAATTGCGGGACCGGTATCAGGTCGGCGCCAGCCCGCTGCGCGAAGCGTTGAACCGACTGGCAAGCGAGGAATGGGTCGTGCACAACGACCAGCGCGGCTTCATGGTGGCGCAGGCCACGCAGGCCGAACTGGATGACCTGGTCAACACGCGGGTGGAACTGGAGTCGCTGGCGATCACGCAGGCGTTCGCGCGGCGCACCCCGCAGTGGGAAGAGCAGCTGGTGCTGGCCTTCCACCGCCTGTCACGCACGCCGCGGTCGGTGGCGCCGGATTCGTACGAAGAGAATCCCGAGTGGGAAAGGCAGCATCGCGAATTCCACCGCGCCATGCTCAGTGGCTGCCAGTCGGAACTGCTGATGAATTTTTGCGATCAGCTGTACGACCGCGCCTATCGCTTCCGGCAATTGGCGGCAAAGAAGGCGTACAAGCAACGCAATGAGCTCGATGAACATCGAGCGATCTACGAGGCGATTCTGGAAGGGCGTCTGGAGGACGCAAAGGAGATGCTGGCCGGGCACTACCGCAAGACGGCCAGCATTTTTGAGCAGGCGGTGTCGTAAGACAACGCCGTCGGGCATTGAACCGGACAAGCGTCGGCCGGTTCAGCCGGCAACGTTTACCTGACCGCGAATCGCCCGATCACGACGCTGCCATCGGCCTGCTGCACGCGGGTCATGGCCGTGTCGCCCGCGCGCAGCTTGACCACCGCGCCGCTGGCCGCCAGACAGTTGCCATCCGCAACGGCTTTGAGGTCATGACGCGTTTCCTTGCCGGACCGCGACACCTGCAAGGTGCCGTTCGCGCCCCGCGTGGCAACGGGCTTGCCGTGATCCGACAGGCAGACCGTGGTGGCCTGGCCTTTCTGGATCAGTTCGAACGAGGTCTCACCGCCCTCGTTCATGACGCCGGCGTGCTGTGCGGGCCAGTCGCCATGGGCAAGCGCCAGCGAGCACAGCAGGGACGATGACAAGGCCACGGCCCGCGCCAGGCGAGCGCGCCGTGCGGGTCGGAACGCACACCTTGCAACTTGCGCAATCGTCAGCATACCGACGATCAATCGGGTTTGATGCCTGCCCGCGCGATCACCGTCTGCCACCTTTTCTGTTCCACGGCAATGAAGGCCGCGAATTCAGCCGGCGTGCTGCCCACGGCGATGGCGGCGTCACCACTCAGGCGCTCGAGCGCTTCCGGTGACTTGATCGCTTTGGCCGCCGCGGCGGCCAATTTGTCGGTCGCGGCAGGGGCCAGATTGGCGGGCGCCATCAGGCCGTACCACTGCGTCATTTCAAAGCCCGGGAAGCCCTGCTCGGCCACGGTGGGCACGTCCGGCAATTGCGGAATGCGGGTCGATGTGCCGGTAGCGATGCAGCGCAGCTTGCCGGACTTGATGTACTGCATGACAGCCGGTGCGCCCACCGCAGCAGCGTCCAGACGTCCGGCCATCAGGTCGGTCAACTGCGGGCCCGTACCGCGATACGGCACATGCACGATGAACGTCTCGGACGCCATCTTCAGGTATTCCATGGCCAGGTGGCCCGCGCTGCCGTTGCCGGCCGAACCGTAGTTCAGCTTGCCCGGCTTGGACTTCATCAGCGCAACGAAATCCTTCAGGTTCTTGACGGGCAGATCGGCGTTCACCACGTACAGGCTGGGCACCTTGGCCAGCAGCGAGATGGGCTTGAAATCCTTGATCGGGTCGTAAGGAAGCTTGGCATAGATGTACGGGTTCACGGCCAGGGTGCCGATGTGCCCCAGCACCAGCGTGTGCTGGTCTTCGGCACGGGCCACGTCGGCCATCGCCAGGTTGCCACCGGCGCCCGGTTTGTTGTCGACGTAAACGTTCTGGCCAACGAACTTCGTCAGCTCGATCGACGTGGCGCGCGCCACAATTTCCGAACTGCCGCCCGGTGCAAAGGGCACGACGAAACGGATGGCCCGGGTAGGCCAGGCGGCATCGGCGGCAAAGGCGCGGGTCGAGAGCAGGCTGCCAAGGCCCATGCCGGCTGCGGGCATGGCGAGCCCGGCTTTCAGCAGCGCACGGCGGGTGGTCAGGGAAGAAGTCATGGCGTCTCCGGTCGGACTTATCGTTATGGATACGCCATGCTGGCAGCCCCAGGCTTTCAAATGCCTTTCATTTTCGCGGCGCCGTACCTGTGGAAAACGCCTAGTCGTCAGGGTATGGGCGCCGCGCGCGGCACGCGCAAGGCATATTCGCCGGCCAGTTGCCGGTAGTCCGCCATGGTGCTGCGCACGTAGTCGGTCAATGCATCGCCCACCAGGGTCTGCGGAAACAGGCCGGCCGCCGCGCGTTGTTTGGGGTAGGTCGGACGCGCCATCAACTGCCGAAAGGATTCGACCCAGGCGCGGTAGTCGGCGTCGCTGACCTTGCCGCCCACATACACCCCGCGCACGATGGGCCAGCGAATGTCATAGCCCTGCTCCATGGCGGTGGGCACGGTGGCCAGCGCACCGGGCAGCCGTTCCGATGCCAGCACCGCCAGCACGCGGATAGGCGCCCCGGCCGCCAGCAATTGCGCGGCCTCGGATGCATCGCCCGCAACCACTTGGACGTGTCCGCCCGTCAGCGCGGTCAAGGCCTCGCCGCCCCCTTCGAACGCGACGAAACGCATCAGCTTGAAATCGACGCCGGCCGCGCGCGACACCTTGGCGGATTTGAGCCAGTCCTGGCTGCCCAGGGTGCCGCCCGCACCGAACACGACGCCGTTGGGATTGGCCTTCAGTGCACTGACGAGATCCTTGAGGGTCTGGTAGCGCGCGTCCTTGCGCACCACGACCACGCCATAGTCCATGCCCAGCGAGGCGACCCAGCGCACATCCTTCTCGGTGTAAGGCCCGAACTTGCCCTGCGCCAGATTGAGCAGGGACCCTGCCGAAAAGGCCACCAATGCGCTGGGGTCGGCGGGTCTTGTTGCAACGATGCTGTGGAAGGCGACCGCGCCGATGCCACCCAGCAAATGCGTGATGCGGACAGGCGATGCCACCAGCCGCGCGTCGTCGAACATCGTGCGGACCAGGCGGCAGGTCACGTCGAAGCCGCCGCCGGATTTCGCCGGGGCAATGCATTCGGGCTGCGCGACCGGGGGTGCGGCGGGCGAGGCCTGGGCCCAGGCGGTCGTGGCCCCCGCGAAGGTCAGGGCAAGTGCAAGTACCAGGACAAAGGCCGCGGCTGGGGCCGGGGCCGATGCCAGTGCGGGTGCGGCCGCAACCTGCCTTGCCACCGTGGACTCCTCGGCCGACTTGGCCTCCTTCGCCGGCAGGCCCACCGTGGCAGCCTTTGGCGCTCCGGCCAGCCTGTGGGCCAAACTCAACGTGCTCATTCTTGTTGTCATGTCTCTTCCTTTGCCAGCGGCGCGGGCCAGCGGATGCTGACCACGAGCCCCGGCCCTGGCGCGGGGGCGTCGCCCGCCTCGGCCAGCGTCAGGCCGCCATGATGCCGCTCGGCAATCGATCGCGCGATCGCCAGGCCCAATCCTGCGCCACTATGCGCGTTGGCGGTGGATACTGACCCCGACCCCGACCCGGAACTCGAGCCTGCGCCAGATCCCACCGACGGCGCCGCGCGAAGAAACCGTTCCCCTACCCGCGCCATCAATTCCGGATCCATGCCCGGTCCATTATCAAGCACGCTCAATCGTTGCTCGCCATCGACCACTTCGCCGTGCAGCGTGACCACACCTTCTTCAGGCGCATGCCGGATCGCGTTGTCGGCCAGGTTGGCCAATGCCTCGCGCAGCATGCCGCGATCGCCAAACAAGTTGAGATTGTCCACGACGTCGACACCCAGGTCGATGCGCCGTTCCCGTGCGCGCGGCAGCAGGGCCAGCGCCACCTCGCGCAGCAGTTCGCCCGCATCGAAATCGCCCAACCGCAGCGTCGCGGTGTCGCTGCGCGCCAGCGCCAGCAACTGGTTGGTGCTGCGCGTGGCATGGCTGACCTGACGCGCCAGTGCGTGCAGCGTCGCGTCTGTATCCAGCTTGTCCTTGGTCAGCAGGGCGTAGTCGATCTGCGTGCGCAGCGTTGCCAGCGACGTGCGAAGCTGGTGCGACGCGTCATCCAGAAAGATGCGTTGCTGGGCCATCACGCTTTGCGTGCGCTGCAGCTGATGGTTGATGGCGCCAACCAATGGCACCACGTCGGCGGGCAGCCCCTCGCTATCGAGCGGCGCCATGTCGGCCGGTGAACGCGTGCGCACCTGCTGCGCCAGGCGGGCCAGCGGCCGCAGCGCCACGGCTACGATCAGCGCCAGCGCCACCATGACCGCCAGCAATACCAGGCCATCGCGCGTGGCCGCGCGCACCACGAAGTTGCGCGAGAACTGCTGGCGCGACACGGTGTTTTCGGCCACCTGGATGATCAGCCGCTGTGCCGGGCTGCCGCTCAGCGGCTGTGCCAATGGCCGGGTATAGGCGCCCAGCCGCAAGGACTCGCCAAAGTATTCGGCGTCGTAGAACACCGGCACGTTGTCGCGCAGCGGCTCGGGCGGCAACGGCAGGTCGGGGCTGCCGATCTCAATCACACCGTCGGCCGTGGCGACACGAAAGTAGACCGCACCGTTGGCCGTCAGCTGGAAGAACTCGAACAGCCGGTACGGCAATTCAATGGACAGCCCGCCCGATGCGGTCGAGACATTGGCATCGAGCGACCGCAGCGCCCCCGACAACGACCGGTCATACGCCGCATCGGCCGATGCCAGGGCGTCCACCCGCGTTGCCACCAGTTCCGCGCCCACCACCAGCAACATGGCCGGCAGCAGCAAGGACAGCAACTGCGCCGTCAGGCTCAGCCGCCTAAACCGGCTCCAGGACATAGCCCAGTCCTCGCAGGGTAACGATACGCACGCCGCTGTTCTCCAGCCGCTTGCGCAGCCGGTGCACCACGACCTCGACCAGTTCGGGGGCAACGTGCTCGTCGTCGCCAAACACCCGGTCCACCAGGTCCTGCTTGGACACCGGTTCGCCACTACGCAGGATCAACGCGCGCAGCACGCCGTACTCGCGCGGGGGCAAGGCCAGCTGTTGCTGCTGCAGGGTGAATTGTCGGGTGACCGTATCGAAGGCCAACGGGCCGCACGCAAAGCGCGGGTGGCTGATACCGCGCGCGCGGCGCACCAGGGCCGTCAGGCGCGCCTCGAGTTCAGCCAGCGCAAAGGGCTTGGCCAGGAAATCATCGGCGCCTTCGTTGAGCGTGCTCACTCTTTCGGCAAGGGAGTCGCGGGCGGTCAGGATCAGCACCGGCATCCGCAGATCGCGAGCACGCAGGCGTTGCAGAACGGTATGGCCTGCCATGCCGGGCAGGCCCAGATCGAGAACCAGTACGTCGTAGGTCTGGGTGTCGAGCGAGGTCTCCACGAGCCGCCCATCGTCGACCCAGTCGACGCGCCAGCTCAGTTCCTCCAGCGCCTTGCATAGCCACTGGCCCAGTTCTCGTTCGTCTTCGGCTAGAAGGATGCGCATGGCGGGCGCGGCAAACGCGCTAGAGCTGTCGGAGCCGCGATTCTAGTCCCGAATATCCCGGACTCCGAATTGCGGCACAGCAGTTGCCTGACCGATACCTAGCGCATCGTCGGAACGTTGCGGGTATTCATGAAGTCCTCGAAGCTTTCCCCGCGCATGGCTGCATAGACCTTAAGGTTGGGCATGCTGACAACCCGGGCGAACTTTTCGAGCACAAAGAAGTTGGCGCCATGACGCACCAGGCCGATCCAGTCCTGCGCGCGGATCATCGCCTTTTCTTCGTCGGTCAGTCCGGCCGCTGTCATGCTCGCTTCCGGATCGTCCACGAACGCCTTGCGTACCTCGGCGCCGATCATGTTCCAGAAAAAGCGGTTCAGCTTGAGCACGCGGTGGCTGGTCCGGATGTCGAACACATAGGTGCCCGCCAGGTCTTCCAGCCCCGCCAGTTGCGGATTGGTGAAGACGGGTTGGGTGAACGCGGGTGAGCTCATGACGCCACCTCCGAGGCTGCGCGGGTTTCGGCAATGTCGGCGCTGCCGGCCGACTCGTACAGCACGACCGTCATGGCGGTCGTGGTGGCCAGATAGTAGTTCTGGTGCAGCTTGCGGATCGGGCCTTCGATGGCGCCGCGCATGGCCAGCCACATGATCTGCTCGACGCTCTCGGCGCCGCCGAGCCGCACGTAATCGGCGTGCGTCATCTTCGTCAGCTGTTCAGGATCTTCTTCCAGCAGGCGAAGGAATTCCATATCCCATTCGGTATTGTTGAAGCCGGTGCGCTCGCCATGGATCTGGTGCGACAAGCCGCCCGTGCCCACCACCACGACCTTCAGGTCTTCGGGATAGGACTCGATGGCGCGGCGCACGGCCTGGCCCAGCCGATAACAGCGGCGCGCGGTCGGCAACGGGTACTGCAGCACGTTGATCGCAATCGGCACCACCGCACCGGGCCAGTCCGGATCATGCGGCCACAGCAGCGGCAGCGGCGACGCGCAGCCGTGATCGAGCGGTTTGTCCTGGAAGACAGTCAGGTCGAACTCATCGTTCACCAGCGACTCGGCAATGTGCGCCTGGAAGTCGACGTTGCCCTTGATCGCGGGCAGGTTGCGCAAGCCCGCGCCTTCATCGGCCACCGGAAAGCGATCGGCCACGCCCAGCGCAAAGGTCGGGTACACGTCGAAAAAGAAGGTGGTGCAGTGGTCGTTGTAGAAGAAGACCAGCACGTCGGCCTGCTTTTCGGCCAGCCAGGCCGCGACCGGTTTGTAGCCCTCGAACAGGGGGGCCCAATCGGGATCCGCCTGCTTGCCCTTGTCGTAGGCGACGCCGATGGTGGGCACGTGCGAGGTGCCGATTGCGCCGATGATTCTTGCCATTTCAGGTCTCCTCGTGCCGCCGTGCGGACGATCAGTGGCCCGATGCCGCGCGTGCGGCTTCGGGAAATTCTTCTATGCGAACCGCAACCTGGCCGGTCCGCTCCATGTGCATGCTGTTTTCTTGGGTGACGGCATGATCGCGGAACAGGAATTCCGCCCGATCGCCCTTGCCCGCCGCGATCGCCTCGACGATCGAATGATGCTGGCGGTGCGCATAGAACAGCAGGTCGAACACCGTTCGCTTGTCCAGATGCGCGAAGGCAATCGCGCGCGGCGCCGCGAACGGCACCAGGTTGCAGCGCGCTGCCAGTTCTTCCAGCAACGGGATCCGTGCGCCGGCCAGCACCAGCGCATGAAAGCGCGCGTTCATTTCGCCGTAGCGCAGTTCTTCATCGACGGTGATTTCCCGTTGGGTAAACAAGGCATCGCCTTCGGCCAGGCAGGCGCGCAGGCCATCCAGGATCTCGGGCGACGCGCCCCGTTCGGCCAGGGTCCGAGCCGCCATGCCTTCCAGCGACGCGCGAAGACGCAGCGCGTCCAGGGATTCGTCGGGCGTAAAGGCGCGGACCGCGTAGCCGCGCTGGCCGGAACGAACCAGCAGGCCTTCCTGGGCGAGCACCGGCAAGGCCTGCCGGATCGGCATGCGCGAGGTGCCCAGGCGCAGCGCAAGTTCGGCCTCGCGCAGGCGTTCGTCGGGCGCGAGTTCGCCGTTCAGGATCATCTCCCGCAACTGCAGGGTGGTGGACGTCGGTCGAAGCATGATTTGGCCATTTGGGATCCCGAATCGATTGTACCCGTAAGCTGAAGCACGTAATACCGGCATCCATTCGGGTAAACACTCCCCGTTGACGAAGCTCGGGATCCCGAATAGGCTGTCACCAGCGTGATCCATCCGGCATGTTCAGGCAGAAGACCAGGCAGAATCCCGCCAGGGGATCCGCTGAAGGATCCCGCTCATGGATCCCACGTAACGACTCATCATGACCCGGCGCCATGCAGCGACCGGGCATCCCGCCCTCAGGAGACACCCGGTGCGGCCACGTTTATTTGACGTTCACGTTGCCGCGTTGCGGCCCCTGACGCCCCAGGTCAACGAATACCTGCTGCGCGCTGCCGATGGTGGCCCCCTGCCCGCGTACGAGGCCGGCGCCCACATCGAATTGCATTGGACGATGCCCGACGGCGAGCCCATGCTGCGCCACTATTCCCTGATCGGCGGCGACGCCACCCGTGACGATCCGCCAGGCGTCTGGCGCATTGCCGTGCAGCGCGAAGACCGTGCGCGCGGGTCGGCCGACCTGCACCGCCGCTATATCGCGGGCATGGCGCTGACGTGCTCCCACCCCATTCATCACTTCCGCATGGACCGCCGCGATACCCACAGCGTGCTGATCGCCGGCGGCATCGGCATCACGCCCATTCTGTCCATGCTGCGCAGTGTCGTGCGGCGCGGATGCAGCTTCGACATGATCTACACCGCGCGGACGGCGGAACGCATGGCCTATCGGCATGAGGTCGCAACCCTGGCCGGCGCGCGCGGACGCCTGCATGAAACCAGCACCCATGGCAGGCTCGATGTGGCGGGGTACCTGTCTACCCAGCCCGCCGGCGCAACCGCCTACGTATGCGGCCCGGCAACGCTGACGCAGGCCGTGAAAGACGCCGCCGCCGCGCTGGGCTGGGATCCCGCCCGCGTCCGCAGCGAAGTGTTTGCCGCCGCGCCGTCCGTGGACGACGTGGCCTTCGCCGTGGAATTGCGCGCATCCGGACGCACGCTGCGCGTGCCCGCGGGCGCGACCATTCTCGACACGCTGACTGCTGCGGGCCTGCACCCGCTGTACGACTGCCGCCGCGGCGAATGCGGGCTCTGCCCGATGCCGGTGGTGGCGGCCGACGGTCCGCTGCGCCACCGCGACAGCTACTTGTCGGCCGACGAACGCGCGGCTGGCAAGAGCCTTTGTATCTGCGTATCGCGCATGCAGGGCGAACTGCTGGTGCTCGACGCGTAAGGCGTCGTGTCGCGACCGCCCGTCCGCCCGAATCCCCTGTCTGAAGGAGTTGCCATGCCTGCCGTCATTCCCCTGCGCCGAGCCGAACCCGCCTTCGATGCGGGCGGCTTTGCCAACCATGCGACGCCTGCCGTGCGCAACTGCTGGTACGTGGCCGGCCGCAGCACCGAGATCAGCCGCGAGCTGATGCGCCGCAAGCTGCTCGGCGTGGACGTTGCCCTGTATCGCACCCTGGCCGGCGACCCGGTTGCGGTTCGCAACCGTTGCCCGCACCGTTCGTTTCCGCTAGCCAAGGGCAAGCTCGACGGCGACATCCTGGTGTGCGGCTATCACGGCATGCAATTCGATCCGTCGGGGCAGTGCGTGAACATGCCATCGATGCCCACCACGCCCACGCATGCCAGCGTACGCACCTATCCCTGTGTGGAGCGCGGCCCGCTGGTGTGGATATGGATGGGCAATCCCGACTTGGCCGACCCCGCGTTGATCCCCGATACGCATTGGCTCAGCGATCCGGGCTGGGCCAGCGTGACCGGCGACTTCCACATGAAGTCCGACTACGTGTCCATGCACGAAAACCTGCTGGACCAGACGCACTTCCCTTTTTTGCATCCGGGCACGGTCGGCACGCCGGAATACGCGCGGTCCAAGCTGGACGTACGCGAAGAAGACGACCGCGTCATCATCCATCGTGCGCTGCGCAACTCGCCGCCGCCAGGCATCTACGGCGTGCCGGCCGGGATCATGCACAAACAGGTCGACCGCTATTCGGACTCGCAATTCGCGTCGCCCGCCATGCACGTGGCCTTTGCCCGCATCGTGGATCCGGAGCCCGATGAAGGGCGCCCATCGCAATACCGCTTCACCATCACCCATCTGATCACCCCCGAAAGCGAAGGCGCGATCCATTACTGGTGGTTCAACTCGCGCGACTTCAAGCTTGGTGACGCCGAGGCCGACACCTTCCTCAAGGCCGCATCCGAGCAGGCCTATCTGGAAGACGTCGATGCACTCGAAGCCATCCTGGACGTGGTCACGTCGGAAGACGAACCGCAATTCGACCTGAACTTTGCCCCCGACAAGCCGGGCCTGCTCATGCGCAGGATCCTGCACCGACGCGCGGCCGGGGAAGCAGGCTACCCGGCCTGACCCCGACCGCCCATCCGGCCACGTGCCTGAGCCCGGCGTGACACGCCTGGCCAGGCACCGACACCGGGCCACCACCGAGGAGACAGATCCATGACATCCAATCGAGGCGTTGCCTATATCGGGCAAGGCAAGGTCGAAGTCCAGCACATCCCCTATCCCAAACTCGAGGACCCACGCGGCCGGCGCATCGACCACGGCGTGATCCTGAAAGTCGTGTCGACCAACATTTGCGGGTCTGACCAGCACATGGTGCGCGGCCGCACCACCGCCGAAGAAGGACTGATCCTCGGGCACGAGATCACCGGCGAAGTCATCGAAGCCGGCAAGGATGTCGAAATGCTCAAGATCGGCGACCTGGTCTCGGTCCCGTTCAACGTGGCATGCGGCCGCTGCCGCACGTGCAAGGAACAGCACACCGGCGTCTGCCTGACGGTCAATCCGTCACGCGCCGGCGGGGCTTATGGGTATGTGGACATGGGCGGCTGGGTCGGCGGCCAGGCCGAGTTCGTCATGGTGCCGTATGCCGACTTCAACCTGCTGCGCTTTCCCGACAAGGACCAGGCCATGTCGAAGATCCGCGACCTGACATGCCTGTCCGACATCCTGCCGACCGGCTACCACGGCGCGGTCACTGCAGGCGTCGGGCCGGGCAGCACGGTGTATGTGGCCGGCGCCGGGCCCGTCGGGCTGGCCGCCGCGGCCTCCGCACGCCTGCTGGGTGCGGCCGTTGTCATCATAGGCGACGTCAACCCCGTGCGGCTGGAACACCCCAAGCGCCTGGGCTACGAAACGGTCGACCTGTCGCTGGACGTGTCTTTGGCCGACCAGATCGCGCAGATCCTGGGCGAGCCCGAAGTCGACAGCGCCGTCGATGCCGTCGGCTTCGAAGCGCGCGGCCACGGCCACAGCGGCGCGCAGCACGAAGCCCCCGCGACCGTGCTCAATTCCCTGATGGAAGTCACGCGCGCCGCCGGCCGCATCGGGATTCCGGGCCTGTACGTGACCGACGACCCTGGCGCCACCGACAGCGCCGCGCGCAAGGGCGCGCTCAGCGTGCGTTTCGGGCTGGGCTGGGCCAAGTCCCATTCGTTTTTCACGGGGCAGACCCCGGTCATGAAATACAACCGTGCGCTGATGCAGGCCATTCTGTGGGATCGCATCAAGATCGCCGACACCGTCGGCGTCGAAGTCATCTCGCTCGATGAAGCGCCCAAGGGGTACGCCGAATTCGATTCCGGCGCGCCCAAGAAGTTTGTGATCGACCCGCACGGCATGCTGGCTTAGATCGTGGTGGCTTAAGGGAAGGACGCGGCCGCCGCGACTCATTCCAATCGGGTATCACCGACCGACGAAATGCGTATTGGACGTAGGCGGCCAACGTTCTCACACTCCGGGGAAACCAACAATTCCCCGGAGACATCATGTCGTTGACTTCTTCCTTTCGCCCTGTCTTGCAAGGCGCCGCCATCGTGCTCTCGCTTGGGGCCGCGACGGCACTCCATGCCGCTTACCCCGACAAGCCAGTCAAGCTGATCGTGACCTTCGTGCCCGGCGGCGGCGCGGACCTGCTGGCGCGCTACCTGGCCAAGGAGTTGTCTGCCTCGCTCAAGCAACCCGTGGTCGTGGAAAACAAGCCCGGCGCAGGGGGCCTGATCGGCATTGACGCAGGGCTTGCCGCTGCGCCCGATGGCTATACGCTCACGCTGATCTCGTCGAGCTATACGGTCAACCCCAGCTTGTACAAGCTCAAGTTCGATCCCGTGACTGGCATCACGCCGATCGTGCAGGCATCGTCCGGTCCGCTGCTGATCGTGACACCCCCGAACTTCCCGGCACGGACCGTGCCGGAACTGATCGCGCTCGCCAAGTCCAAGCCGGGCGACATCAACTATGCATCGTCCGGTCTCGGCAGCATCATCCACCTTGCCACGGAACGCTTCGACAGCATGGCGGGCATCCGCATGACGCACATCCCGTACAAGGGTGGCGGCAACGCCCAGACCGACCTGATGGCCGGACAGGTCGACGTCTATTTCGCCGCGACGGCGAGCGCCCTGCCCCACGTCGCGTCCGGCAAGATGCGCGCCGTTGCCGTTACCACGCCCAAACGTATCGCTGCCTTGCCACAGGTGCCCACCGTGGCGGAAAGCGGCCTGCCGGGCTATGACGCCACGCTGTGGTACGGCCTGATCGGCCCAAAGGGCATGCCCCAAGACATCGTTGATCGTCTCAACAAAGAGGTCAACGTGATCCTGAAGACCGACGGGGCGAAAGAAAAGCTGCTGGCTGATGGCGCCGAGCCGGCAGGCGGCACGCCAGCCCAGTTTCGCGACACGATCCAGAAAGAAATCGGCGTATGGGGCGCGATCGTGAAGAAGCTGGATATCAAGCCGGAGTAAGGCAAGCCGACCGGCGCCCGACTTGCGCGCAATGCGTTGCGCAAGAAGGCGCCACGCTATTGCTTGCGGACGTCAACGAATCGCATGGGCAGTCGACGACGTCAGCCGCAATCATTCCGGCTGAATGTTGCCGTCCTTGATCACCTTGGTCCACTTTGCCGTATCGCTTTTGATCAAGGCCGCAAATTGTTCGGGCGTACCAGGCGAAGGTTCGATGCCCATTGCCGCCAGGCTTTCCACGACGGACGGAGCCTTGAGCGCGCGGTGGACCGCGGCGTTGACCGTGGTGACGACCGAGGCGGGTGTGCCGGCAGGCGCGAAAACGCCGTACCAGTTGCTGGCCTCCACATTCTTGATACCCAGCTCGGCCAGCGTCGGCACGTCGGGCAACGCGCGCAGGCGCTGAGGTGCCGCAACGCCGATGGCCTTCAGGCGCTTTTCGGCGATGAAACCGAGCAGTCCGGAGATATCTCCGAAGAAGCCATCTACATGGCCCCCAATGGTGTCGGTGATCGCCGGTGCCGCGCCTTTGTAGGCGACGTGCAACAGGTCAGCCTTGGTGGAGGTCTGGAACAAGGCCATGGCCATGTGCGGCATGCTGCCGATGCCGGATGAGGCGAGCGTGCGCGGCTTTTTGCTCTTGTTCGCGGCCGCAATGAAATCGGCGGCGGTGGCGTCAGGGCTGCCTGGTGCAACGACAAGCACTTCAGGCGTGTGCACCACCAGCGACACGGGCACGAAATCCGTGGTGGGGTGATAGGTCAGCTTTGGGTACAAGCCCGGGTTGATGGCAATCGCACCCGCCGAGCTCAGGAACAGTACGGTACCGTCCTTGGGCGAGTTCTTGACGTGCGCCGCCGCGATTGCGCCATTGCCGCCCGGCTTGTTTTCCACGATGACATTGGTCTTGAGTTCGGTGTCGAGCTGCCTGGCCAGCACGCGGGCCAGCGAATCGGCGGGGCCACCCGGCGGAAAGGCGACGACCAGCCGCACGGGGTCCGCCGCGTGGGCCGTGGCAAGCACCGACGCAACCGCGAAAGCCGCCGCGGTACGAAGCACGACGGGGAAGGGAATGAACATGTATGTCTCCTGGTGATGGATGCCGAAGCCGGATCGGTCACGGGCTGCGCCCTGGCACGTGCAGCCCTCAGCCGCCGATCGCGCCCTGCGTGTTGACGTAGATGGAATAGATGGACGTGCATGACGCCATGAACAGGCGGTTGCGGTGCTTGCCGCCAAAGCACAGATTGGCGCAGCGTTCCGGCAGGGCAATGTGACCGATGGCCTGCCCCTCCGGATCGAAGACCCGCACGCCATCAAGTTCGTCCGTGCCCATCCCCCAGCCGCACCAAAGGTTGCCGTCGACATCGACCCTGAATCCGTCGGGCGTTCCATCCCCTGCATCGATGAACAGTCCGGTGTCCTGCAGGCTGGACCCATCGGCCTTGACGGCAAATCGCCGGACCCGTCGGGGCCGGGCGCGGGACTCGATTACATACAGGATCGATTCGTCGGGGGAAAACGCCAGCCCGTTCGGACCCTGCACGTCGCCAGCGACCACCGTCGCGGCTCCGGTGTCCGGATCCAATCGATAGATGTTGGACGGCAATTCCTGCTCTGCCTTTTCGCCCTGGTAGTACCCGACGATCCCGAAGGGCGGGTCGGTGAACCAGATCGAGCCGTCGGATTTCACGACCACGTCGTTGGGCGAGTTGAGCCGCTTGCCTTCGAAGCGGTCCATCAACACCGTGATGCATCCATCGTGTTCGGTACGGGTGACGCGCCGCCCCAGATGTTCGCAGGTGATCAGGCGTCCCTGTCGATCTCGCGTGTTGCCATTGGCATGCGACGACGCCGCACGCCACACCGACGTCTGACCGGTGATTTCATCCCAGCGCATGATCCGGTCGTTGGGGACATCGCTCCAGAGCAGGTAGCGGCCATCGCCAAACCACACGGGGCCTTCGGCCCATCGGCTGCCGGTGGCGAGTCGTTCGACGAACGCGGAGGCCAGATGGTATTTCTCGAAGGCGGGTGCCAGCACGCGATAAGCCGGGTCCGGAAAACGTTGGGTAGGTTGCCACATGAGGAATGCTCCTGCCGTCGGTGGCGCGCATGCACGAGGGGCCGATGCCCTCAGGCGTACAGACGCGCGGGATTGGTGTGAAGAACGTCGTCCAACGATGCCATGCCGTCGCAGGCCTGGGTCAGCAGGCCAAGCAGTTCGGCCACATCGGGGCGGTCGGACGTGATGTTGACGTGCGGCCAGTCGGTGCCCCAGATTGCGCGCGAGGGGGCGGCCCGCAACAGGCGCCGCATCAGCGGCAACGCGTCGTTGAAGGGGCGGCGGCCTGCCGAGACCCGATCGGCCCCCGAGACTTTGATCCAGACGTCGGGCCGCGCCAGATGATCGACCAGCGCATCGACCGCACGACTGTCACGGGCCTCCGCCGCCGGGCGACCCATGTGATCCACAACCAGTGGCACGCCAGGATCGGCCAGTGTCGTCAACGTCGCCACCGCTGTATCGATGGGCGCGTGCAGCAGTGCATGCCACCCATACGGCTGGATGCGCGCAAGCACATCACGCAGGCGCGACGTACCCTGCGCCGCGGGCAGATGCGGCATCAGACCGAGCCGGACCCCGCGCACGCCGCGGTCATGCATGTCGGCCAGCACGGCCTCATCGACATCGGGATCGATCAACGCAATGCCGCGGTAACGGCCGTCTCCGGTAGACAGCGCATCCAACAGTGCAGCATGGTCAGCGCCATAGCAGGCGGCCTGCACCAGCACCCCATGGGTGATCCCGCAAGCGCGGTGGACGGCGCGCAAGGCGTCGAACGGCGCGGCCTCGGGACGATAGGCCGGCGCGTCGGGCAAGGGGAAACGAGACCACGGGCCGAAGACATGCGTGTGGCAATCCCAGCAAATGGAGGTGTTCGTCATATGTTTCCGATCAAGGCTGTCAAAGGGTCGGCAATCACGATCGTCAATCCGACCGGGTGCCGGTTTCCTTGATGATGCGAGTCCAGCGTTCGTATTCCGCACCGATCAGCTTGCCGTAGTCGGCCGCGGTGCCACCGGTTCCGATGGCACCCTGCGCAACCAGGCTGTCACGCGTGTCCGACTGTGCCAGCACCCGGTTGACGGCATCGTTGAGTTTTGCAACGACCGGGGCGGGCAACCCGGCCGGCCCGACAATGCCCTGCCACGTGCCAGAGTCAAAGCCGGGCGCCACGGTGTCGGCAAGCGTGGGGGTGTCGGGCAGTACCGACACCCGCTGCGCGGTGGTCGCCGCGATCGCGCGGAGCTTGCCCTCCTTGACGAAGGGCAGGAACGCGTTGAGGCTGCCCGACATCATGAAGTCGATGCGACCGGCTAGCAGATCCGGCAGCGCAGCCGCATTGCCCTTGTACGGCACGTGCGCAAAGCTGACGCCGGCCTGCTTGCCGAACAGCACGGCCGTCAGGTGGTCGATCGTTCCGTTCCCCGACGACCCGAAGTTAAGCGCGCCCGGGCGACGCTTGAGAAGGTCAACGAATTCCCTGGGCGTCTTCGCGTCGACCGACGGGTTCACGATCAGCACCAGCGGCACCGTCGCAACGTACGCCACCGGCGTGAACACCTTGCGCGGATCCAACCGCGCTGTATTGAACAGCGCGGGCGAAATCGTGATGGACGAGCTGTTATAGAGCAGCGTGTAGCCGTCGGCCGGCGCGCCGGCTACCAGGTCAGACGCCAGATTGCCGCCCGCGCCCGGACGGTTTTCCACGACCACGGATTGCCCGAGTTGTTCGCCAAGTTTCTGTGCGAACAGCCGAGCCAGCACATCGGTCGGGCCACCCGGAGAAAACGCCACCACCATGCGCAGGGGCTTGTCGGGGTAGGCAGCCTGCGCCGCACCCGGCATGGCGCCGGCCGATAACAGGGCCGCGGTCACGGCGAGCAGCGACAGTCGAGCCCACCCCAGTCGGCCAAACGACATCGTGCGAGGGACCCGGCGCGATGCCGGGAGGACGGCCGCGCGCGCGCCGTCGTGGATGGCCACAGTCATGCTTGTCTCCTTGATGTTTTTATCGAGGGCATGTCGCACTGGCTACCAACCCGCAGACAGCGCGTACCCTTCTCAATCGCAGCGTGCGCTCATGCCGCCGTCGACCACGATCTCGGTGGCCGTGATGAAGCGCGCTTCATCGGACGCCAGGAACAGCGCCGCGTTGGCCGTGTCGCGCCCATCACCCATCCAGCCCATCGGGATGCGCGCCTGCCGTTGCTGCAGCAGCGCATCGACATCGCCCCCTGCGCGTTGACCCGCCAGGCGCACTTCGACCATAGGCGTATGCATCTGCCCCGGCACGACGGTGTTCACACGGATGTTCTTTTTTGCGTACTGCACGGCGACCACTTTCGAGAACTGGATGATCCCGGCCTTGGCGCTGGCATATCCGATCTGCGCCGCGCCGGTCCACCGCGTGCCGGACGTGGACGACATGTTCACGATCGAGCCGCCGCCTTGCGCTTCCATGATGGGCAGCACGTGTTTGCAAGTCAGGAACACGCTCTTCAGGTTGAAGTCCATCTGGCGGTCCCAGTCCGCTTCGCTCAGCTCCACTGGACCGCCCTTGGCCGATCCGCCCACGTTGTTCACCAGGATGTCGATGCGTCCATAGGTGTCCTGGCACTTCTGGACCATCGCGGCCACGTCGTCCGCCGACATCACATCGCAGGTCCACGGCGTGACGTCACCGCCAAATTCGGCAATGCGCGCCAGCGTTTCCTGCGTTGCGTCCAGGTCGCGGTCGACCGCGAAAATACGCGCGCCTTCCTGCGCGAATCGCACCGCCGCGGCGCGGCCATTTCCCCAGCCCGGACCGACGCACCCTGCGCCGGTAATGATGGCAACCTTGCCTTCGAGTCGTCCTGTCATGGTGTCTCCTGTGTCTGTGTTGGATGCGAGGGCATCAACCCATTTCGCGTGGGTCGCCTTCCGGCGGCTGCACGTCGAACACGTTGATGGTCATCGAAATTAGGGTGTAGTAGCCGGCAAGGCCGACCAGATCGATCACGCCATCCTGCCCGAGCAAGGCAAGCGCGCGTGCGTACAGTTCATCCGGCACGCGACGCTGAGCATGCAGCACACTGATGAATTCGACGACGACGGCTTCGGTGTCGGTCGTGAAGGGCGGCGGCTGACGGTCGCGAATGGCGTCGATGATCTCGATGGGCAGGCCTGCTTTGAGGGCGTGGGTCTTGTGCGCCCACCACTCGAATTCGGAATTCCAATGCCGGGCGATGACCAGGATGGCCAGCTCCGACAACCGCGTCGACAGGCTGCTGTCGTACCGGCAGTACTGGCCCAGTGCCTGAGCCGGCTCCGCGAGTCCCGGACGGTTGAGCCAGACGGCCAGCGGCCCGCGCACCTGCCCGCGCGGACCGCCCGCGATCATGTCGTGGACCTTGCGTTGGTGGTCTGTCATGGCACCGGGATCGAGGTCGGGCACGCGCGGCATGCGTATCTCCAGAGGTGTTGTCGTTGTTGTATCGGCTCCGGTATTCTGCGCACCTCGGTAATAGCGGTCCAATCGTTTTTTGGACACTCAGTAATACTCGAATCGAATAACTGTGTGGAGACGCGGATGCTGGACCTGAAGTCGCTCAAACTCTTCCTGGTACTGGCTGAAGAACTGCATTACGGGCGGGCGGCGCAGCGCCTGCACATGTCGCAACCGTCCCTGACCAAACACATCCAACAACTGGAAGCTCGCCTGGGCGTGCAGGTGTTCGAGCGCAATAAGCGCAGCGTGCGGCTGACCCCTGCGGGGCGAGAACTGGTCCAGGAAGCGCGCCGCCTGATCACCGCCGCCGAACGGTCGCTGCGCGCGGTGCAACGGGCGGAGCGGGGTGAGATCGGCCGCATTCGTATCGGTTTTGTCGCCGCCGTGCTGTTCATGGGCATCGAGCGGCTCGTGCAACGGATCGAGCATGACCTGCCCGGCGTGGAAAGCGCTTGGGAAGAGATGGGATCCCACGAACAGCTGGAAGCCCTGCAGCAAGACCGCCTGGACCTTGGCTTTGGCCAGATGTCGCAGGTCGGAGAGATGCGATCGCATGTCGTCGCACGCGTGCCCCTGGTCGTGGCGCTGCCGGATACGCATCGGCTGGCAGACAAGCCCGAGATCGACCTGTCCGCACTTGTCGACGACGCGTTCATTGCGATTCCCCGCCAGAGCGCGCCAACGTTTCATGACCTGTCCGTATCGGTCTGCATGGCAGCTGGCTTCAGTCCCAACATACTGCACTCGGCCAAGCACCTGGTGTCGATCGTGAGCCTGGTGGCGATGGGACGGGGCGTGTCGCTCGTGCCTGAGTCGTTCTCGCGCGCGGCCGTGCCGGGTGTGTGCTTCAAGCCCATTCACGGGTGCGATGCGCGCGCGGAGTTTTCGGTGGTCTGGAATCCGCGCAGCACCTTGCCTGTGCTTCCCCGGGTCCTGCAGGTGCTGGGCGCGCAGGACATATGACGAATAAGCAAAACGTATCACTCCCCGGCCTTTAAGCATTGGTCCGCGCGCCTGCATGGTGCCAAGCTGTCTTGTATGACGACTTACAAGAACGCCAGCGCCACCCGGTGATTGGCATAAGGAGACAGCATGACTACGCGCTTGATATTGCGGTCGGGTACGACTGCCCTGATTGCCCTGACGGCACTTGCCGGTTGCGGTGGCAACGACGACGATGACACCCCTTCTGCCGGTTCCGGCTTCGCAACGCCCGTGGTGGTGGCCAATGCCGCCACGGCCTGCACCGCCCTGAGCGGCAGGACCGTTGCCGCATCCGCCATTGGCGAGCCAACGACCGGCGCGGTCGTGACGTCGGCCGCGTATCGCACCGCCCTGCCCGATCGCCCGAACGCTGCCGGCACCGGCATCGACCAGGCCACGCCCGACTATTGCGAAGTCCTGATCGACATCAGGCCCGTGGATCCCACCGCGCCGCTGATCAAGTCGCAGGTCAATCTGCCGACCCGCTGGAACGGCAAGAAGCTGCAGTTCGGCGGCGGCGGGTACAACGGCGTGTTGAACACCGGCGTGCAGCAAAGCCGCAATGCCGGTCCGGAAACGCCCTTTCCGCTGAACCAGGGCTACATGACGGCCCGGACCGACTCGGGCCATCAGAACTCCGCCACCGTGCACCCGGCCGCGTTCGCCTTGAACGACGAGGCGCTCGCCAACTTTGCGTATGCGTCCTACAAGAAGACGCATGACGTGGCGGTGCAGCTTGGCTCGGCCTACTACGCGAACCGCCCGCTCAAAAGCTATTACCTGGGCGGCTCGCAAGGCGGGCGCGAGGGGCTGATGATGGCGCAGCGCTACCCGGCCGATTTCGACGGCATCATCACCATCGATCCGGTCATCAACGCGACGGCGCTGTGGACCTTCCAGAACAGTTTCGGCGCCGTGCAAAGCGCGCCGGGCAGTTGGCTGGGCAACAAGAACCCCCTGATCCATGACACCATCGCGGCGGCCTGCGACGCGCAGGACGGCATTGCCGACAATGTGGTCAGCAACTACCTGACCTGCAAGCCGCTTGCCGATGCGGCGATTGCCGCCAAGCGCTGCCCGTCGGGCGCCGACGAAGGCCCGGCCTGCTTTTCGGACGGTCAGCTGGCCGCCGTGAAGTGGGCCTATGCGGGTTACACCTTCCCGTTCGCGCTGGCCAATGGCATCACGTCGTATGCCGGCTATGTGTACGGTTCGGAACTGGTGCCGGGCAACTTTTCGAACTGGGTGACGGGCACGGTGCCCCCCACGGCGGGCGATCCCGACACCCTTGCGGGCATCGGGCGCAGCTATCTTTTCGGCAGCTACTACGTCCGCTACTTCATTGCCAAGAACCCGTCGTTCAATGCGCTGACGTACAACCCGGCCGCCTTCCAGGCGCGGGTGCAGGCCGTGTCCGCCATGATCGATGCGACCAATCCGGACCTGACGGCGTTCTTCAACCGCGGTGGCAAGATCATCCTGCGGGAAGACCTGGGCGACAAGGGCCAGAGTCCGCAGACCGGCCTGGACTACTGGAACGCGGTGGGCGCAAAGATGGGCAAGGACAGGACCGAGCAGTTCTTTGCAGCCTATGTGGCCACGGGCCTGCCGCATACGTCGGGCGGCGTTCCCGCCGGCTCGGCCTATGCCCCGACCTACGGCATTCCCGGACGCGTGGATTTGCTCGCGCCGCTGGAAGCGTGGGTGGAACGCGGCGTGAAGCCGGCGGACAGCATGACGCTGACCAACCGCGATGCGCTGCCGCCCTACGCCGTCACGGCGTCCAAGCCGATGTGCCGCTATCCGCTGTTCCCGCGCTACACGGGTGCAACGCCTGCGGGTGGGAATGTGGCGGCAAACTACCAATGCGTGGCGGGGTGACCCGGCCAGGCTGATACGGGCCGGACCTGATCGACCCCGCGTGGCGACACGTGTCAGCACGCCTCATGCGGACCCCCGTCTGCATGAGGCGTCGTCGTTTACGCCAGCACCATCGACCACAACAAGGTGCACAGACACACGTAAGCGAGCAGACCAAGGCTGCTGGTCAGCGTCGACCGCATGATGGCCGATTCCTGGCCGACCAGCTTGACCGCCGCCGCAGCGATGGCAATCGATTGCGGAGACACCAGCTTGGCCATGACGCCACCGGCCGTGTTGGCCGCCACCAGCAGCGCCTGATCGATACCGATCTGCGATGCCGTCACGGCCTGCAAATGCGCAAACAGCGTGTTGCTGTTGACCACCGACCCCGTCATGAAGACACCCAGCCAGCCAATCACGGGCGACAGCAGCGGGAACGCTGCGCCGGCCTGTGCCAGCGCAAAGCCGATCGTCGATGACGCGCCAGAGAAGTTGGTGATGTACGCCACGGCCATCACCAGCGACACCGTGGCCAGCGGCTTCCACATGTCCTTCGCGGCCAATTTCAACTCACTTGCCGCCGCTGCCAAACCGAGCTTTTTCGAAAACACGGTCGTCAGCACCGCCGCGATCAGGATCGCCATGCCCGACGCATTGAGCAGGCCCACATGCCAGACGGCCGGTAAGGTATGCACCGCTGCAACCAGCGGCGGAAGTTCTTGCACGCGCTGGTCCAGCAGGCCGATCGGCAGGTGCATGACGCTGCCGGCCAACCTGCCGCCGGGCGCGAACAGCGCCTTGAAGGCAGGCAGGCTCCACACCCGGATGACGCCGGTCAGGAAGTAGAACGGCGACCACGCCAGCAGCACGTCTTTCAAGGACTCGGTTCCGGCTGCCGACGGCGGTGCGTCGGCCTCGCGATAGATGCGCTTTGGCCGCCAGAACTGCATGAAGGCCCCCAGGCCTGCCATCGTCACCAGCGGCGCAAGGATATCGGTGAGTTCGGGTCCCAGGAAGATCAAGGTCAGCGTCTGCACGCCGCTGAACACGACACCCACGAACAGCAGCACCGGCCAGGTTTCGCGCACGCCACGCCAGCCATCGAGCACCCATACCAGCCCGGCCGGAACGAACACAGTGCAGACTTGCACAATGGCGATCAGCATCAGCGACATCTCTGCCAGGCTGACGCCGCCTTGCTGCGCGCCCACCAGTACCGGAACGCCGATGGCCCCATACGCGCCCGCCGCGGCGTTGGCGAGCAGGCACAGCATGGCCGCCTTCAGCGGCCTGAAGCCCAGTTCGACAAGCAGCGCCGCGCAGATCGCGATCGGCACGCCAAAACCCGCCGCGCCTTCCAGGAAGCCACCAAAGCAGAACGCGATCAGCAACACCTGGATGCGCTGGTCTTCGGACACCGTGGCGATGCTGTTGCGTATCACCTGGAATTTGCCGCTACGCTGCGCAAGCTTGTAGAGCCACACCGCCATCAAGACAATGAATCCGATGGGGAAGACGCCATTGGCGATGCCGAGCACAGCGGCGCCAACGATCATGTCCAGGGGCATGCCGAATACAAGGAAGGAAACTGCCGCCGACACCAGGATGGCAAGCAGCGCGGCGGTCAGTCCCTTGAGTTTGAATACGGTCAACGCCAGCAGGAAAAACACGACCGGCAGTGCGGCCAGCAGCGCCGACAGGTTGGGGCTGCCCAGAGGATCGTAGATCTGTTGCCAGAACAGCGGCGGTGCGCCGCTCACGCTGCGTTCACCCGGTTGGGGCAGGGCGTCTTATCAATGAAATGGCGCAGATTGAGAAGGGTCGCGGTCGAAATCTCCTGCAGCGCTTCCACTGTGAAAAAGCCCTGATGTCCGGTCACCAGTACATTCGGGAAGGTCATCAGGCGTTGGAAAACGTCATCATCGATGATCTGGCCCGAGCGGTCCTGGAAGAACAGCGCGCTTTCCTGTTCATACACGTCGATGGCAAGGTGGCCAAGATGCCGGGACTTGAGCGCCTTGATCACTGCGGCCGTGTCGATCAGCGCCCCCCGCGACGTGTTGACGAGCATGGCGCCTGGCTTCATGCGCGCCAGCGCATCGGCATCGATCATGTGCCGCGACGTCTCCGTCAGGGGGCAATGCAAGGTCACGATGTCCGAGCGAGCCAGCAGTTCCTCCAGGGACACCATGTGACCAAGGGGCTCGAACAGCGGCGACGGATACGGATCGCATCCGAGCACCGTGCATCCCATGCCATGAAAGATCCGGGCAGTCGCCAGGCCAATCTTGCCGGTGCCGACGATCCCCACCGTCTTGCCATGCAGGGTGCTGCCAAGCAGGCCTTCAAGCATGAAGTTGCCATCCCGCACGCGGGCGTAGGCACGATGGGTCTGGCGGTTGAGCGTCATGACCAAGGCCAGCGTATGTTCCGCCACCGCTTCGGGGGAGTAGGACGGAACGCGGGCTACGAACAAGCCAAGCTCGAGCGCCACCGTCAGATCGACATTATTGAAACCGGCACATCGCAGCAGAACGGCGCCGACGCCGAGTCCCTCCAGGGCATGCAGCGCCGGCGCGTCGAGGCGGTCATTCACGAATACGCAAACGGCCTGGCACCCCTGCGCCAGCGCAGCCGTGTCGGCGTCGAGCGCAACGTCGAAGTAAACGATGTCGGTCGCGGGGGTTGTCGGTGATGCGGCGTTGGCTTCATCGAGAAACCGGCGGTCATAGGAGCGGGCGCTGAAGACAGCAACTTTCATGGCGACCTCGGGTTCGACAGGACAGCCACGGAAAGAGTCCATAGCCGCCTGACGGACACCATACAGCACGCACCGGTCGGCGACGTTACACGGGCGCGACCAACCACGCCTTCATGGCCGCGGTTACCTGCTCCGGTTCCTCCATCGTGCTCATGTGGCCGGAGTTTTCGATCACGCTCAATGTTGAGCGGGGCAGCACCGCGTGCATCTCTTCATGGCGCGACAGCGGGCTCCAGCTGTCGTCGCGCCCGCACAGCACCAGCGTCGGCACGGCAATGCCTGCCAGTTGCCCGCTTGCGTCCGGCCGGTTGATCAGCGCATGGATCTGCGCGGCAAAGATCTCGGGCGTCTTGCGTTCGATCATCTGCAGCACGGCTTCGAACAAAGGCCCATTGACGCGCGACGGGTGCACCATGCCGGGCGCCCACTTCAGGCCCAGCGCCCGCATGCCCTGCGAGCGTGCCGTGTCGAGCAGGGCATAGCGCCCTTTCTTTTCGCCTTCGCCCACAAAGCCGGGCACCAGGGCCTGATAGCCCGTGTCCATCAGCGCCAGGCGGGTGACACGTTCGGGCGCCAGCCGGATGACTTCCAGCGCGACGCGGCCACCCATGCTGTGGCCGGCGACGGCCAGCGGCCCGGCCGGCGCGAGCGACAACGCGACCTGCGCCATCTCGGTAATCGAGGACGCGCTGCCGTAGTCGGCAACGATGCACGCCGCCTGATCGCCCAATGCGGCAATCTGCGGTTCCCAGACGGCCGCATCGCACAGCAGCCCGGGCAACAAAAGTAGGGGTTGGGCGCTCACGATCGCCGGCTCCTAAAAAGACTTCGAATAAATAAAGGGTCAGGCAGCGGCTTCGGCCAGCCCGATCAGCGCCGACAGTTGCTCGGGATGCGCCAGCAGTTCGCGGCTGTCACCCGACCAGCTCACGCGCCCACGATCCAGCACGGTGGCGCGCTCGGTCAATTCCAGCGCCAGCGCCGCATGCTGCTCGACCAGAATGATGCCCAGTTCCCCTTCCTGATGCAGGCGGCGAAAGGCATCGACCAGGCCATCGACGATGATGGGCGCCAGGCCCTCGAAGGGCTCATCGAGCAGCAGCACCGCCGGGTTGCCGATCAAGGCGCGTCCGATGGCCAGCATCTGCTGTTCCCCGCCCGACAACTGGTTGCCCATGTTGCGTCGGCGTTCAAACAGGCGTGGAAACAGTTCGTAGATGCGCGCAAGCGTCCACGCGCCGGGGCGGGTGGCCACCACCAGGTTTTCTTCGACGCTGAGCGACGGGAAAATTTCCCGTTCCTGCGACACCAGGCCCAGTCCACGCCGCGCCCGCACATGGCTGGGCCATTTTCCGATGTCTTCGCCGCGATAGCGCACGGTGCCGCTGCGCACGTCGGTCAAGCCCATCAGTGTACTGATCAAGGTGGATTTGCCCACCCCGTTGCGGCCCAGCAGCGCCACTGCCTCGCCCTGGCGAAGGGTGATCGACACGCCTTCCAGGATGGCGATATCGCCATAGCCGGCAAACACGTTGTCGACGTTCAAGAGATCGCTCATGGATGACGCCCTCCGCCCAGATACACATCGCGCACCAGCTTGCTGCTGCGCACTTCGTCGACCGGGCCTTCCAGCAGCACGGCGCCTTCCACCAGCACGGTGATCTGCTTTGCAAAGCGAAAGACCAGCTCCATGTCGTGTTCGATGACCAGGGTGGCGACATCGGGCGGCAGCCGTTCCAGCAGTTCGAACAGACGTTTGCCTTCGGTCGATGGCACCCCCGCCACGGGCTCATCCAGCAGCAGCACCTTGGGACGCAGGGCCAGCGCCAGCGCGATTTCGACCAGCCTGCGTTGTCCGTAGGCCAGGTCATTGACGGTGCGGCCCACCAGATCGATCAGGCCGAGCGAGGCCAACAGTTGCGCGGCTTCGTCCATCAGTTCAGGCCGATGCTGCAAAGGCCGTCCCATGCTGCCATCCACGCCATGGGCCGCGGCCAGCGCCAGGCCCACGTTTTCGCCCACGGTCAGCTTGCCGAACAGCGAATTGATCTGGAAGGTGCGGCCCAGCCCCAGCTTGACGCGGCGCTCGGGCGTGCGGCCGGTCAGCAGTTCACCCCCCAGCCACATCTTGCCGCTGCTGGGCGGGACGAGCCCGGTGATCAGATGCACGAGCGTGCTCTTGCCCGCACCGTTCGGACCAATCAGCGCATGGCGCGCGCCGGGTTGCAGTTCCAGGTTGACGTCGCGCGTGACATGCAGCGCCCCGTAACGCTTGTTGATGCCTTGCAGTTGCAGCGCCGCGGTCATGCCCCACCCCGCTTGGCTGCGGCGACTTCGTCGGGCGTCCGGGTCGTCTGGAAGCGTTCGGTCCAGCCGCTCAGCCCGCGCGGCGCATACCGCACCACCAGGATCAGCAGCACGCCCAATGCGGCCAGCCAGTTGGTCGGGTCGATCGCGGCCGCCCGGTCGGACAGCAGCACGAAAATGATCGCGCCAAAGAACGCACCGTAGAGCCGCCCCGTGCCGCCCAGCGCCAGCATCACCAGCACGTTGGCCGACAACGTGAACGACAGCGTGTCGAGCCCGACGATACGATTGATCTGCGCCGACAAGGCGCCGGCAACACCCGCGATCGCGGCCGACAGCGCATACACCGCCAGCAGGCGCGCACGCACAGGGACCCCGAGCATGCGCATGCGCACCGGGTTCTCGCGAATGCCCTGCACGGTCAGGCCGAACGGCGAGTTCACGATCCACATCAGCAGCGCGTAGACCAGCACCAGCACGACGCCGGCGTACAGGAAGCCCACCTTGCCATACACGTCGAACTCGAACAGGCCGAGCACCGACGACACCGAATAGCCCGTCAGGCCGTCGTCCCCCGCCGTCACGGTCTTTGCCACGTTGGCCAGTTCCAGCAAGACAGTGGCGACCGTGAGCGTCAGCATGATCTGCGTCAGCCCCTGCGTGCGCAGGATGGCCATGCCCGAGACCAGCCCGACCAGCGCTGCGATGGCCGCAGCCACCAGCAGCCCGGTCAGCGGTTCGGGGCTGACATGCAAGGCGAACAGCCCCGCGCTGTAGGCGCCGACACCAAAGAACGCCGCATGGCCCAGCGACTCGATGCCGCCATAGCCCAAGGACAGATCCAGCGACAGTGCAAAAATGATCATGATCAATACCGTGGTCGCAAGGACCAGGTACAGATCGCCCAGGAACCAGGTCGCGGCCGCAGCGGCCAGCAGGCCAAGATCGACCCACGTGAACCGTTGCCGGCGGAACGACCGGGCGGTGACGTCAGGCATTGCGCCCTCCTTTCGAATGTTGAGCGCGCTCATGCTGGCGCCACCAGTCCGCGCGGCCGCAAAAGCAGGATGACCAGCACGCTGATGTAGATCACGAAGCCGCCGATGGCCGGCACGTAGTAGCGGCCCAGCGTATCCAGCACGCCCAGCAGCAGCGCCGCATAGAACGAACCGCGCAGGCTGCCGAGGCCACCCACCGCCACCACGATCAGCACCAGGACCAGGTATTTGAGGCCGTAGTAGGGTTCGAGCGGAAGCAGTTGCGCCCCCAGCGCGCCGCCCAGCGCAGCCAGGCCGCAGCCGATCGCAAACGTGCTGGCGAACACCACGGGCACATTGATGCCGACGCAGCGCGCCATGCGCGGGTTGTCGACGGCGGCGCGCAGGCTGGCGCCGAAGGTCGTGTGTTCCAGACTGAACCACAGCAACGCAGCCACGATGCCGCTGACGGCCATCAGGAACACACGGTAGATGGACACGTCGATCGGCCCGAGCTGCCAGTTGCCGGCCAGCGAGGCCGGCAATGACAGGCTCTGGATCTGCGGGCCTGCCAGGTTCTTGATGATGGCGGTGGCAATGAAGGCCATCCCGATCGTCATCAGCAACTGGCCCAGATCGTTGCTGCGATACACCCAGCGATACAGCGTGCGTTCAAGCAGCGCCCCCACCAGCATGGTGCCGAGCACCGCAAGCGGCACGGCGGCATAGAAGTTCACGCCCTGCGCCTGCATCAGGTACAGCGCCAGGTAGCCGCCGATCATCGCGAAGGTCGAGTGGGCAAGGTTCACCACCCGCATGACCCCCAGCGTGATCGTCAGGCCGACCGAGATGAGAAACAGCGTCATCCCGTAGGCCAGGCTGTCGATTAGCAGCGAGATCAGCGTGGCAAGAGCATTCGGCATGGAATCGGCCTACTTGCGGTTGAGTTCGTGCCAGGGATCTTTTACGGCCGGGAAGGTGCTGAACGCCACGTTGCCCAGTTTGCCGTCGACCTTTTCGACCTTGCGCATGTAGATGTTCTGCACGACTTCACGCGTGTCCGCATCGATGGAGATCGGGCCGCGCGGGCTGTCCCATTTCGCGGTCTTGGCGGCGGCCATGGCCTTGTCGCCATCCTTCTTGCCGTCGGTCGCCTTGACCATCTGCGCGATCAGCCGCATGCCGTCATAGGCCGCCACCGACGCAATGCTGGGCAGCGCATCGGCGCCAAACTTCTGCTTGTAGGCCGCAACGAAGGCCTTGTTGACCGGATTGTCCAGGTAGGGGGTGTAGTGCAGCGCGGTCACCAGGCCCAGCGCAGCGTCACCCACCACGGGCAGATCAGACTCCTGCGACTCGTTGGTGGCCAGCAGCGTGACGCCCGCCTTGTCCAGCCCGCGATCCTTGAATGCCTTGATGAAGCCGGCCGACATCGGACCCACCGGCATGAACATGAACACGTACTGGACACCCGCGTCGCGCACGCGCTGCAGGTAGGTCGAGAAGTCGGTGGTGCCCAGCGGCACCTTGATCTCGGCCGCGACCTCGCCGCCCTGCTTCTTAAAGGTGGATCCGAACGCTTCGAGCGCGTCATAGCCCGGCGCGTAGTCGGCGGCCACGATCGCGGCTTTCTTTGCGCCCTGCTGCACGGCCCAGGTCACGAGCGGTACGCTCACGGCCCACTGCGTGAAGCCCAGGCGCACGAAGTACGGCGACTTGTCGGTCACGCTGGACGTTCCCGAGTTCAGCACTACGTACGGCGTCTTGGTCTGGTTGACGATGTCAACGGTCCCGAGCACGGTGGGTGTGAACACGCCGCCGATCAGGTATTGCGCGCGATCGCGCACCGTCAGTTCCTGGGCGAGCTGGCGCGTGCGCTGCGGGCTGGTGCCGGCTTCGTCGCGGGGCAGCACGGTCAGGGTGTGGTTGCCGACCTTGTTGCCGTTCTGGGCAAGGTACATGTCAACGCCGCGCTGGTACTCCTGGCCCCACCAGGAATACACGCCCGAGAATTGCGACATGAGTCCGATCTTGATGTCGTCGGCATGGGCGGCGCTTCCGGCGAACAGCGTCGCGCCGGCAAGCAGGCATCGCCCGAGGGCGCGCGGAATGGCGTAAGGAAAGGGGGTCATGGTCGTCTCCTGTGACGCTCTCTGGCATCGTTGGCGGGGGTGCACGATGGTGTCACCACCCGCCGTCAGCATGCCAGCACGACGCCTCCGCTGCCAATGCCAAAGCAGCGGCAGGCAATGCGTTTTGCTTATACCCCTGGTCAGCGCCGGCCAGGCGGCGGAGGGGGATTACCCTAGGTCAGCAGCGGTATCGCGCAGGGCATCGAGCAAGAAGGCGACCCCCGGGGACGGCAGGTAATCCGTGCGGGTTGTCAGCCCGATGGCGCGCGTGGTCATGCGCACCGTGATGGGCAGAAGCGCCAGCAGACCCGCCTTGACCTCGCGGCTGATCTGCCGCGGCGACATCAGCACGACGCGGTCGCTTTCCATCAGCAGGGCCTGCGTCAATGCCGGACTGTTGACCTGCAGGCCACTGGTGGGCGGCGCCAGGCCATCGCTGACAAATGCGCGCTCGAACGCGGACTGCGCCGGGGTGTTGGGCATGGGCAGGATCCACGACGCATCGACCAGATCGGCCAGGCCACGCAAGGGCCGGCCCTGCAAAGGATGGCCCTGCCGCACCACCACGGCCAGTTCATCATCGAACAGGGGTTCCTGGTGCAGGTCGTCGGCGGGCGGTGGCTGGCGCAAGGCGCCGATTACCATGTCGAGTTCGGCGTGACGCAGCCGGTGCAGCAGCGTTTCGTAGGTGCCATCGACGATGGTGACGTTGACGGCCGGGTGGCTGGCCAGCAGCCGTTCCACCGCACGGGGCACGAATAGGCCGGTGGAAAACGGCAAGGTGCCGATCACGACGCGGCCCTGCAATCGGCCGACCCGCGACGCCAGGTCGGCGCTCGCGCTATCCAGTTCGAACCACAGCAGACGCGCATGCCGCAGCAGCGCATCGCCCGGCTCGGTCAGGCGCATGCCGCGCGCGGACCGATGAAACAGCCGCACTCCGGCCAGGTGTTCCAGTTGCGCGATCGCCTGCGTGACGGCGGGCTGGCTGATGCCGAGCGCTTCGGCGCAGCGGCTTTCGCTGCCGGCCGCGTCCAGGGCCATCAGTGTGCTGAGGTGTCGATACCCCGCATGCGTTTCCAGCTGCGATTCGCTGCGGTGATGCGCGAGCCGGTGGCCCGCCGCCAGCTGCGTCACGCCGCGGTCAACCGCGCGCAACTGCGCAAAGGCACGCTTCAGGCGGGCGTCCAGCACCTGGCCAAGCTCGGTCAGGTCCATGCCGCGCGCGCTGCGATCGAACAGTGTCATGTCCAGCAGGGATTCCACATCGCGCACGGCCCGCGCCACAGCGGGCTGCGACAGGAACAGCGACGCCGCGGCCCGCGCCGTGCTGCCGTGTTCGGCCACGGCGCGCACCGCGCGCAGCTTTTTCAGATGCGGTGTCAGCGTGCGCATGATATCGGCCAGCGCGGCCGCCGGATCCGCGTGTAGGTCAGGGTCTTCCAATCGGGCGTGGCAACGCCCGGCCCGCCCACATAGATCACACGGCAGGCCAGGGGTGCAAACGCCGCATGAAAATGCTGCGCGGACTTCACGACCACGATGCGCAGGGATTCCAGCTCGCAGCCAATGCCGGTGAACAGGTCGGTGTGCATGGCTTGATCGCGCATCGACACCAGCACGATGCGGATGCCATTTGCGTGCACCAGGGCGGCGTCACCCAATGGCACGGGGCTGCCGGTCAAGCCCGTCATGGTGTACCCGGGGCGCAGCGCTTCCACCACACAGGACCGATCCACCGGATCGCCCGACAGCGGACCGATCTTGCCGCCGATGCGCAGCGGCAAGCGCGCGCCCACCCCGGCTTCGAACGCAATGCGCACCGCGCCCGGGTCCCATAGCGGACCCAGCGCGACGTCGCGCACGCCCCGCTCGATCAACCGCCGCAAGATGAAGGTGGCATCACCCGGCGCCCCGCTGCCGGGATTGTCGGGGCGGTCCGCCATCACCACCAGCCCGGGAGGCGCGGCAAGGGCGTCATCGATGGCATCGTCGATGCTGCGAAAGGCCACCTGCAGGCCATCGCGCAGGGCGATCAATTCATCCGCCAGTTGCCGTGCCTGGTGCGTCGCCGCCACGGCATCCCCATCGTGATAGACGAGCACCTTGGTGCCCATGTCGGGCACGTCGCCGGTCGCAAAGCCTTGCACTACGGAAATAGAGAAGATGCCACCCTGCCCTTCCAGAGCCCGGACGCGAGCCATATATCCCCTGGCCGGCTCGCGGGTCGTGTGGATGGGGACGATCATTTCGCAGTCGATGACCGCGGGACACGCATGCAACCGCCCTTCATACAGATCGATGCAACGATCCACCAATTCGTCGGCCCGCTCAAGAATGTCAGTATGCGGATATTCCTTGAACGCGATCAGCAGATCCGCCTGCGCCACCATGGCGTCGCTCAGATGCGCATGCGGGTCCAGCGTGGCGCCCAGGATCACACCCGGGCCGACCCGCTCGCGGGCCCGGCGCAGCAGATCGCCTTCGCAGTCTTCATAGCCGTCGGCCACCATCGCGCCATGCAGGCCCAGCAACACCATGTCCACGGGCAAGGCCGCATCCAGATCCGCCAGCAGTTCGTCGCGCAGGCTTTCGTACGCGTCGCGGGTGGTGATGCCGCCGGGGGCCGCCGAGGCGACCATGCCTTCGATCACCTGCCAGCCTTGCGCCTTGCCGCGGCGGCGCGCAGCGATCAGGGGTCCGCCAAAGAACGTGACCTCGTCGGGGTGCTGGCCTGCCGCAAAATACAGGTCGCCGCGATACGACGCGGTGCCCGTGGGCAAAGGCGAGAACGTATTGGTTTCCGCGCCAAGCGCGGCAACGAAGAGTTTCATGGAAGGCGCCAGGAGTGTTCGGCGGATTGTCGCAGATCCGGCCAACTTGTACGGCCGGACATACAATGTCGCCTTTGCGCGCCGGCATGTCCGCCCCGCCGGCCGTCTTCCGCCCCGAGATCCCATGACTTCTTCTTCGCCACAGAAAGCCTTGCTGTGGATCGTTGCGTCTGCGTTTTTCATGCAGACCCTGGACACCACCATCGTCAATACGGCGCTGCCCGCCATGGCGCAGAACCTGGGGGTGTCGCCCCTGTCGATGCAACCGGTGATCGTGGCCTACAGCCTGACGATGGCGATGCTGATTCCCGCGTCCGGCTGGCTCGCCGACCGCTTCGGCACGCGGCAGGTCTATTTCTACGCCATCCTGATCTTCGTGCTGGGCTCGGTCTTCTGTGCGGCAGCCGGGTCCTTGAATCAGCTGATCGCGGCGCGGGTGATCCAGGGCATCGGCGGGTCGATGCTGTTGCCGATTGGCCGGCTGGCCGTGCTGCGCAGCGTGTCGAGCGAGCAGTACATCACTGCCTTGTCCTTCATCTCGATTGCCGGACAGGTTGGCCCGTTATTCGGTCCGACCCTGGGCGGGTTCCTGGTGCAGGCCGTATCGTGGCACTGGATTTTCCTGATCAATGTGCCGATCGGCATCGTCGGGCTGCTGGCGGTGCGGCGCTACCTCAAGTCCGATGCCCTGCCGGAACCGCTGCCCTTCGACATCGTCGGCTGTGTGCTGCTGTCGGTGTGCATGGTGGCGTTTTCGCTTGCCATGGACGCGCCGCCCGGTGCGCACCGCGCGCTGTGGTGGATGGTTGGCATCGGTATCAGCGCGATCTCGGCGCTGCTGTATGTGGCGCATGCCAAGCGCCGTCCGCACCCTTTGTTCCGCCTGGGCCTGTTTCGCGAGCCGAACTTTTCGGTGGGTTTGATTGGCAATCTGGTGTGCCGGATCGGTTGCGCCGCGGTGCCGTTCCTGTTGCCTCTGCTGATGCAGTTGCAGCTGGGCTATTCACCGCTGCAATCCGGCCTGATGATGCTGCCCGCCGCAATTGCGGGGGTGATTGCCAAGCCCTGCATCGGGCCGCTGGTGCGCCGCTACGGCTATGAGACCTTCCTGCTCGTGAACACCCTGGTGACAGGCCTGGCCATCATGTCCTTTGCCGTCATCTCGCCGGGCTGGCCGCTGGCGCTGGAAATCATCCAGCTCGCGATCTTTGGCGCAGGCAATTCCATGCAGTTCGCGGCCATGAACAGCGTCACGCTCAAGGGCCTCAAGCCTCACGATGCCGGCGCGGGCAACAGCCTGTTTTCCATGGTGCAGATGCTGGCCGTGGGCCTGGGCGTCACGCTGGGCGGCGGTCTGGTCACGCTGTTCTCGGGCCAGCCGACCGGCACGGGTGCGGGCTTCGCGCTCACTTTCCTGGTGGTGGGCGCCATCACGCTGGTGTCGGCATGGATCTTTCGCAAGCTGGATCCCGCCACGACCACCAAGCCGGCTCCGGATGCGCGCAGCGCGGGGGCCGCGCGTTAGGGCGACGGCCCGCAGGTCAGGTGTTCCACCTCTGAGACGCAACGTACCAATCTATGGGCTATCGGTTCGAATTTGAACCAGCCATAGTGAGGGCGTGCAATCAACTCTCAGGGAAACATCATGCAAACCACGAGCAACACGATCCTGATTACCGGCGGCGGCACGGGCATTGGCGAGGCGCTTGCGCACCGCTTCCATGGCCTCGGCAATACCGTCATCATCGCTGGCCGGCGGATGGAAACGTTGAAAACCGCAGCGGCCAGCCGGCCACGCATGCACGCATTGACGCTGGATATGGACGATCCCGCCAACGTTGCAGCTCACGCCCAAGGAAATCTGGTCGAAGGTGTCGACTTCATGCGCACCGCCGAGGTCGAGCATCGCTTCGACGACACCCTATCGGCGATCAATCCGTTCCTGAAGTGATCCTGGGTTTCGGAAGGCATCGTTACGCTCACCTGCCTGGTGCCCATGCAGGCTTCCGGGGTCACGCATGCTTCTGGTATCACCTGGATATATAGCGGGAATACCAAGGATCGATTTCACATATACCGCGAACAGGCAGATCATTGTTTCACGGTCACCAAGCAGCTTTCTGCACCGACCACTTCAACCACTTAGCGAGATACATCATGAACACGACTACCGTCATCAGCGCCCTTTCCGCCGCCCTGATCGGCCTTGCCGCTTTCGGCGCCCAAGCCCAGGACATCAACCGCACCGGCGAATACCCCTACGCATCGTCCACTTCGCAAAGCAGCGACGTCAGCGCCGCCCAGGTTCGCCAGGATCTGGTGCAAGCCAAGGCCCGCGGCGACGTGGTCGACGGCGATCTGTATGGCCTGCTGCCCATGAGCACCGAGAGCGACACCTCGTACGCCCAGACCAAGCAACAACTGCTGCAGTCGAAGGCGCAAGGCTACTACTTCAACAACGCGACCTACCCCGTTCCCGGCCGTACGGCACGCAAAGGTTGATGACCCGCGGAACGTCCAGGCATCCCCTGGAGGCGCTTGGCCTCTGGCAAGCACCTGCATCCCCTCCACCCGGCCTGATCGCCGGGTTTTTTATGGGTGCCGTCCGCACGCGCGGTCGTTGATCGACGCGCCATACGGATCCCGGACGCCTTCCCGTCATGCTTTGACGACAGAATGACAAGGCTTGCACACTAACATCGCGCGCAGGGCGTACTGCGCGGAATCGGGAGGTCATATGGGACGCGGTTTACTGAATACGGGTTGGGGGCGAACACTGCTCTGGGGACTGTTGGCAACTGCCTCGACGGCACTATCCGCGCAGGAGACCTGCGCCTTGCCCGGCGCGGTCAAACCCGCTCCGCCGAGGCCCGTGGACTACGTCAACAAGGACCTCCCCACCGACTACCTGGCCATGGTTCTGTCGTGGTCGCCGGAACATTGCGAGGCACAGCGCAACAAGCCCAAGGCCACCCGACAGAAACACGCCTTCCAGTGCTTTTCCGACAACCGATTCGAATGGGTGGTGCATGGTCTGTGGCCCCAGAACGGGAAGGCCCGGTCCAATCAGGACCATCCTCGGAACTGCCAGACCGTCGGGTCGCTGCCGTCTCCGTTAGTCAAGCAACACCTCTGCATGATGCCGGGCACCGACCTGATGCAGAACGAGTGGCAAGCCCACGGGACGTGCGGTTGGTCATCTCCGGATAGCTACTTTGCTGACATCCAGGACGTGTACAGCTCGCTTCGTCGCCCCACCACGCAAGAGATGGTCGGCAGCCAACCCGGCCCGAATCAACTGGTGTATGCCAAGGTGGCCGACATCAAGCAGGCATTCCTGACGCGCAACCCGGCGTTGCCCCCTGACAGCCTGCGGGTCAACGTGGCATCGGGCAACCGGCTCAAAGAGCTGTGGATCTGCCTGGACAAGGGCCTCAAGCCGATGGCGTGTCCGGTCAAGGGAACGCCCGACAGCCAGCAGGTCAGGGTGAGAGCGCCGTCCCGGTAGGCCGCCATGCAGGAAGGTGCGAATGGGCATCTGGCTCGATCAAGGCAGCTTGGTGCAAGCCGTCAGCCGCCGTGATGGACTTGTCTGCCCACGCGCGCCGGGGACAACCGCTTTGACACGGTGCATGCAGGAGACGCCGCTTGGCGCCGGAATCAAAAGTCCTTCGACTTCACGTTCCAGAAAATGTCGACGACGCCTCTGAACATTGCGTCGTTACTTACGCTCATGCTCCGCGGTCTCAGTTCTGCGCACACTTCGACCTGACTGCCATTGACCTCGATCCGGGCCGGTACACCCTTGCCTCTCAACACATCAAACAGGAAGGCGGCCTGGTCTCTTCCGGACACGAAGCCAAGACGCACGATGGCGGCACCGCCGCTCGCGAGCGAGCTCAGTTGGCGCTCTATGGCTTGCACGCCTCGTAAACGACTTGGGTACCAAGGCGGCTGGTGCATGGAGATCTTATTATTCGTTGCGATAAGCATTTTTGCTCCTTCCTGATTGGTTCGGCCCACCTGCCAACGACCTTCGGCCCAGGGTTACCACCTAAGAACTAATCCTACAGAGATGCTAGACGTCTTCTGTCAAACAGGAAAGCTATAGCAGCTATGTGACAGATGAAGGCATGGCAGCGCGGTGCGCATCGCAACGTGTCGTTCAGGGCGGATCCCAACTGTCAGCAGCGTTTTACTGTTGCCTGGAAGATTGCGCGTCCCGCCGCATGTCCAAAGGCGCATGCAGGTTCATCAAGGCCACGATCCAGTCGATGAACACGCGCAGCTTGGCGCTGACGTGGCGGTTGGGCGGATAGGCGATATACATGGGCATCGAATCCAGCCGCCAGTCTGCGAACAGCGGCACGAGCGCGCCGCGGGCCACATGCGCGACCGACATGTAATCGGGCAGCCACATCACCCCAAGTCCGGCCAACCCGGCCGCCAGGTAGGCATTGCCGTCATCCACCGCCAAGGCATGGCGGCCGTGCACGGTCACCCTTTCATCGCCGCGGTGCATGGCGTAAGGCAAGGGCTTGCCGGTGCGTGACCATAGAAAGCCGACGATGCGGTGCGGGGCGTCTTCCAGCGCCTTGGGGTGCGCGGGTGTGCCGCAGCGTTCCAGATAGGACGGCGCGGCGAACACGCGCAATTGCAGGTCACCCACGTGCCGCCCGATCAAGGACTGGTCCTTCAATTCACCGCCGCGCACCACGCAGTCCACGTTTTCGTTGATCAGGTCCACGATCCGGTCGCTGACGCCCATGTCGAGCTGGATGTCGGGATACCGCGCGTAGAACTCGGGCAGGGCCGGGATCAGGATCATCTGCGCGAACGGACTCGGCACATCGACACGCAGGCGGCCACGGGGCGATGCGGCCGCGACCGACAGGCTGGTCTCGGCGTCGTCCATGTCCGCCAGCAGTTGCAGCACCCGCTCGTAGTACGCGGCGCCATCGGCGGTCACGTTGACCTGCCGCGTCGTGCGATTGAGCAGGCGCACGCGCAGCCGCGCTTCCAGTTGTTGCACCAGTTGCGTGACGGTGGTCTTGCTCATGTGCAACGTATCGGCTGCCTTGGTGAAGCTGCCGGTTTCCACGACCCGGGCAAAGGCCTGCATCGCATCGAAACGGTCCATGGCGTCTCCCGCCGTTGATTGATTGTTTGGATTCTACAAACAGTGCTTGGTGCGCTTGCCTGTTTATCGGCTGCAAGGGCGTCGATACAGTGCGGCCATGGTCGATACGGATTCCCCGCGACCCCTTGTTGGAGCACCACCATGACCAAGCGCGACGTCGTTTTTCCCCCTGGCCGCCACGCCCTGTATGAGCGCAATCGTTATTCACCCGCCGTGCGGTCCGATGGCCTTCTGTTCGTGTCCGGCCAGGTCGGAAGCCGCGAGGACGGGTCGCCCGAGCCCGATCTGCGCAAGCAGGTGGCCCTGGCATTCGAGAACCTGAACGCCGTGCTGAAAGCGGGCGGCTGCACGTTCGACGATGTGGTCGACGTCACCGTGTTCATCGTCGACCCCGCTTCCAAGTTCGACACCATCTGGGAAGTCGTGCCGACTTACTGGGGCAACGCACCCTACCCCAACATCACCTGCGTGGGCGTGACATGGCTGTACGGCTTCGACTTCGAGATCAAGGTCATTGCGAAGGTGCCGGCGGCGGACACTGCTCACTGAAGTGCCCCGCCAGCACCGGCGCCAGCGACACGGTGCCGAACGACAGCGGCGCGGCAATACGCAATTGGCCGCGCAACTCGCCTTCGGGCGACAGCGCGTCTTGTGCGACAGCCAGTTCGGTCACCACCCGGGTTGCATGCTCGCGAAAGGTCGCCCCGGCTTCGGTCAGGGTCGAACCCCGTTCCGTGCGCGACACGTTTTCACATCTTCAAGGTCCACGAGCGTTCCTGTTCACGCAACACTGAAGTCGCTTTTCCGGGGCTAGCGTGGCGGAATGCGGGCCTCTAGCATAGAGACAACAGTGCAATCAGCGTGTCGTTCCCGACCGCTGCCAGCACGACCCTATCGAGGATGACCGCCATGAACCAGACCGCTACCTATGCCCCCACCCAAGTCGCGCCCATTCAGGCGCCGCGCAAGATCGTCCACCGTACCCGCGGCCACGGCGGCGGTTTCATCACCCGGCTGATGAGCCCGTCGGACCTGGGTGAAGTGCTCAAGCCCTTCGTGTTCCTGGACCTCTTTCGCGCCGACGAGGCGACGCAACGCGCGATGGAAGCACGGGGCGGCATGCCGATCCACCCGCACTCTGGCGTGGCCACCGTGACCGTCATCACCAAAGGGCGCATGCGGTATGAGGATCCGGATGCCGGCAAAGGCACCATCGGCTACGGCGGCGTGGAATGGATGCGCGCCGGCGGCGGCGTCTGGCACGGCAAGGAAGTGACGACCGACGACGTGCCGCTGATCGAAGGCTTCCAGCTGTGGCTGGCGCTGCCGGAAGCACTGGAAAACGGTCCGTCGGAAAGCCGCTATATCGAAGCAGCGGACATGCCACAAACCGGTCCGGCACGGGTGATCGTGGGCGAGTACGACGGCGTGCGCAGCCCGGTGCCCGCGCCTGAAGGCATCAACTACCTGCTCGTGACCCTGGCGGCGGGCGAGACCTTTACCTATCGGCCGCCAGCCGCGCATACGGTGGGATGGCTGGCGGTGTCGCAAGGCACGCTGAGCACCGGCGCCACGCAGCCGGGCGCCACTGCGGGCGACATGGTGGTGTTCGATGACAGCGGCGATTCCGTGCAGGTGCGGGCGAGTGGCGACGCGGCTGTCGTGTTCGTGCTTGGTTCGGCGGTGCCGCATCCGCACCCGCTGCATTTGGGCAACTACTCGGTGCACACATCGGCCAAGGCACTGGAGATCGGCGAGAACCGCATCAAGGAACTCGGCCGCACGCTCAAGGCGCTGGGTGACCGGCGCACGGCTTCGGGAACGGTGCCGGTGCTGCGCTGACCCGCAAGCCGGATGCCGCAAGCTGTAACAGGGCGCCGCAATGGCGCGGCGCCCTGTGCTCACACTCTCACGCATCATCCCACATCAATACCGAACGTCGTTCGCAGATACGCCAGGATGCACCGCAGGACCGCCTCGGGTTGCTCGGGAATCAGGGCGTGCGCGGCGTTGCGGATCGTCAGGTTCGTGACCCGGTCGCCCAGTTCGTCGCTCAGCACGGTGGCGTAGCTTGGCGGCGCCACCACATCGAATTCGGCCTGCACATTGAAGATGGGCGCCGTGCCGCCTGCAAAGAACTCGTCGACAGGCGTGCGCTTCTGCGCCAGGGTCTGCTGGGTCATCAGGCGCGTATTGAAACCCTGCAACCACGGGCGGGCGTCGTTGCCAGGCGCAAAGAACACACGCTGCAGATGCTTCAGCCGTTCGGCATCAGGCAGGTCCATGTTGCCGCTGCCTTCAATCGACGCGCGAATGTCCGGGGGGATGGGCGCCGCCGTCATGCCGCGCGGCACCTTGCCGGCCGACCCGGCCAGCAGGATCAAGCCCCGCACCAGGTCGGGCCGGTCGGACGCCAGCGTGCGCGCGATCCAGTTGCCGTGCGCATGGCCGATCACGAACGCCGGACCGCGCGCTTCATGCTCGATCACCGCGGCGATATCCTGCGCCCAGTCGTGCAGTGTCTTATCTTCAAGCGGACCGGTGCTGCCCGCATTGCCTCGCGGTTCGGGGCATATCGTGCGCAGGCCTGCCGCACTCAGTGGCGCAGCCAGTTCGTCCATGTCGCGTGCGCCGCGCCCCAGGGACGGCAACAAGACAACCAGTGGCCCCTCGCCCCGCGCCCAGCATTCGATGGTGACACCGTTGCCACGATCAACCATGTGGCGCAGTTCGGGTGGCGCGCTTGCATCGGGCAAGGCGTGTTGACGCACAGTGTTGTGCATGGGCATGCTAAGTTCCTCTACCTGAAAAAGAAACGGATGGCGGGTTCGGCAAGGCGACTTTCGCGCGACCCGGACACCATCAAAAAAAAGCGAGACACCACGTCATGGACCTGCGGCAACTGCGCTACTTCGTCACGGTCGCCGACGAACTGAACTTCAGCCGGGCCGCCGAAAAGCTGCACATGTCGCAGCCGCCGCTGTCGCATCAGATCAAGGCGCTCGAAGACGAATTGGGTGTCGAGCTGCTGTATCGCACACGGCGTGAAGTGAAGCTGACCGACGCGGGACGTGTGCTGCTCAAGCACGCCCGGTCGCTGTTCGACCAGGTGGACGTCGCCGTCAAAAGCACGGTCAAGGCCGCGGCCGGAGACACCGGCGTGCTGCGTCTGGGCATGGCGACGTCGGCCGTGTTCAACGTCATGCCGCAGATGCTCGATGCGATCCGCACACGGTTCCCGTCGGTGGAAGTGATCGTGGCCGACATGGAATCGAAGGAACAGATTCGCCACGTGGCGCAGGACAAGCTCGACATCGGCTTCATCCATGCGACCCCGCAGGGTGCCGGCATGCAGCATGCCGAACTCTTTTCGGAGCCCTACGCAGCCGTGCTGCCGGCGGGGCATCCGCTGGCGGATCGCGAACCCTTGACCCTGGCCGACCTGGCGGACGTGCCCATGGTGGCGTTCTCGCGCGAGCATGCGCCCGCCTTGTCCGACGCCTTGATCGCTACGTGTCTGAACGCAGGCTTTCATCCCAACATCGCCCACACGGCGCGCCACCCGTTGACCGTGCTGCAGATGGTCAGCGTCGGACTGGGCGTGGCCCTGGTGCCGCATTCCTTTGCGCATACCGCCTTTGGCGGCGTGCGCTTCCGGCATCTGGAGGGGGACTCGGGTCATATTCGTATCGAGGCTATCTGGCACGACAACCACCCGTCGGAACTGGTCCAACGGGTGATCGCCGAGGTCATCCTGCCCGCCGCGCGACTGCCGGCGCCGCAAGCATAAGGATCTCTTGCACCGAACTGTCGGGCAAGGACTGGAAGCACGCCTGCAGGCGCGCCACGGCATCCGCCCCGAGACCTGGCGTGGCAAGCGCTTCGAACTTCGACAGGATGCCGTCCGCGCGGCGCGGATTGTCGGCGGACCCCGACGGGTTATCGATGTCTATCCTGGACCGGCCACCCTGCCGTGTCTCGACTTCGACCCATCCACAGAACTGCGCCGGATAGCGGGCGTCCAGGTCGGCATCGGCCACGATCTCGATCCGGTTGGCCAGGGCCGTCACATCCTCAGCGGCCAGACGCGCGTCGTTGAACTGCGCGGGCAACACTGCGCCATCCAGCAGGGCCACGGCGATCGCATACCGGCCGCTCATCTGCGCATTCAGTGCCGATCCTGGGCGATACGGATAACCGCATTGCACGTCGACCACACGGGGCATGCCGACGCGGATCGCCCCGGACCCGGTCCAGTCCGGCCGTAGCGCCAGCGCCGCATCCACGTGCGCATGCACGCTGCCGCAGCAGCCATACGGCTTGAAGTTGGTGCGCGGCGCGTGCCAATGATTGCCCAGGTCGGCAACTAGCCTGTCGGGATGCGGCTGGTCGACAAAGGCTTTGAGCAGCCCACCGTCGGCTGCTTCGTAGATCTCGGTTGGCCCGGTGAGGCCATGCCAGGCCAGTTCGGCAGACATAAGGCCGGCCTGCGCCGCGCGGCCCGGATGGAAGCGTTTGGTGTCCGTGCCGTCGGATGAAAACGCATAGAGACCACTGGACTGGGTGCCAGCCAGGCCCAGGGCCCAGGCCGTGCGTTCGGCATCAAGGCCGAGCATGACCGACGCCGCGGCCGCCGCACCCAGCGGCCCGCACACCGCCGTCAGATGCCAGCCGCGCAGGCGTGCCTGGGCGGGACCCAGCGCGAGCGAACTGCGGATCGCGACCTCGTAGCCCGCTGCCAGCGCCACTTCAATCCGGCGGCTGTCTGCGGGCAAGGTTTCGGCCAATGCAAAGACGGTGGGCAACATGACCGCGCCCAGGTGCAGCTTGGCGTTGTGAAAGTCGTCGAGCTCGAAACCATGCGCGGCCGCGCCGTTGACCAGGGCCGCATCGGCGGCACGCAGGCAGGGGGTAGCTTCGCCCCACACCGTGGCCGCACGGCCAGCCGGCGGCGTGCCGCCCGCCTTGGCCCATGCCTCGATCGCATCGGTCCATGCAAGCCCGCGGCCAGCCAGCGCCGACCCGAAGGTGTCCAGGCTCAAGAACCGCAAAGTCTTCAGCACGTCTTCGGGGATGGCGTCATGCGTCAGCCCGGCGACCCATCCTGCCAATGTGCGTGTGATCATGGTTGCCGCTCCGGGTCAGAAGTCGATTTTGATGTCGGCTTCCTTGACCGACTTGCCGATGGTGACAATGTCCTTGCGGATCAAGGCCTTGAATTCGTCAGGCGTGCTTTGCGTCGGCACGAAGGAGAGTTCGTCGAAGCGTGCTTTCAATGACGCCACCCTGACGGCCTTGCCGACCTCGGTGTTCAGCCTGCTGACGATCTCGGGCGGCAGGTTGGCCGGGCCCCAGATGCCGTACCACGACAGCAACTCAAAGTCCGGCATGCCGCTCTCCGCCACGGTCGGCACGTTCGGCATCTTTTCAACGCGGGTTTTGCTGGTCACGGCGATAGGCTTGAGGCGCCCCGCTTCAACGAACGAATGCACCCCCGGCATCGGTGAAATCGCGGCCGAAACGTGCCCGCCCACGACGTCCGTCAACTGCGGCACGGCGCCCTTGTACGGGATGATCTCCATGTTCAGCTTGAGCGCGCGATTGATCATCTCTTCGCTCAGGTGGCTGGTGGTGCCCAGGCCCGAGGTCGCCCAGGTGTACTTGCCAGGGTTGGCCCTCGCCAATGCCGCAAGTTCAATCAAGGTCCTGGCCGGCACATCGTTGTTGACCGCAACAACCAGCGGCACGAAGCCGATCTGCGCGACCGGCGTGAAATCGCGCTCGGCATCGTAGGTCTTCTTGGCCACGACCAGCGGCATGTAGACTTGGCTGGACGCGTTGAAGAGCAGCGTGTAGCCGTCCGCCTTGGCGCGCTGCACATTGGCCGAACCGATCAGGCCCGACGCGCCAGGGTGATTCTCGATCACGATGGTCTGGCCAAGCTGCTTCTGCAGCTGTTCCGCCACAAGACGGCCCACGGTGTCGATCGACCCGCCCGGCGTGTACGGGATCACCATCTTGATCGGCTTGTTCGGGTAGCTTTGCGCGTGGACTGCGGTGGCGCCCAGGTGCGCGCCCAGCACGCACAGCGTGAGGACGGCAATGCGAAAAATAGGCTGTGCGGAAGAGGTCATTGTCATGCTGTCTCCGTGTTCTTGTTGGATGCTTCGATACGATCCGTGCACTGTATGGACCGCCGTCGGTGGCGTCTAATACCGTCTTCCTCCCACAGTTATAGGGTCGGCCGATCAAGGCAGACGGCGCGCCGATCCGTGTCTAGAATGGCCGACAGTGACCGACCGATAGACCTTTTGCGCGGTACCCCGTGATGCCCCTTCCCCTTGCTTCCGACCGACCCGGCCGCCTCGACCTGCCCGCGCAAAACCGGTCGCTTGAACGCGGCATCGAGATTCTTCGCGCGTTCAGGCAAGGGTCGGATCTGCTGGGCAATGGCGAACTCGCGGAGCGCACCGGGTTGTCGCGCGCCACGGTCAGCCGGCTGACGCAAACCCTGGTGGGAACCGGCATGCTCGATCACGACGCGAGCCGGCGGGCCTATCGCCTGGCCGCGCCCGTACTGAGTCTTGCGCACGCAATGCGCTCGGGGTCGCCCATCCTGCAGATCGCCGCCCCCATGATGCGCAAGGTGGCCGAGAAGCTGAAGATCAATGTGGGACTGGCGATTTGCGATCGCGACGACATGGTCTATCTGGAATCGGTGCGCTACAACCGGAAGGTGGCGCTGCGCAATGTGGTGGCCGGACAGCGGGTGCCGATCGAACTGACGTCGTTGGGGCGGGCCTATCTGGCCGTGGCGCCTGCCGACCGCCGGCGCGACCTGATGGAACGGTTCCGCAAGCAACGGGGGCGTGGCTGGCCTGCGCTCGACACGGAAATCCGGCACGCGATCATCCAGGTGGAGACCCGTGGGTATTGCGTCGCGTCGTGGCAGCCTGAGGTCGTCGCCATGGCGACGCCTGTGCAGATCGAGGGGTACCCGATACACGTGATGAATGCCAGCGTGACCACGACCCAGGCGCCAGACGCGATCGCCAATGAGCTGGCGCCAGCCTTGATGGCGCTGGCTGCGCAACTGGTTGCCGCGATGCAGCGGCTGGAGTAACAGAAGCAATGACAAGACCAGCCAACAGTGCCGCCATCACATCGCGATCGTCAGCCCCCGCAGGTCGCTTGCCGACTCCAGTTCCCAGATACGCTCCAGCAAGGCTTTGGCCTTCGCCTCGCCAATGACTGGCGCGGCAAGCTCACACAGCTTGTCGCCCAGGTCCGCATCCGACAGTGGCAGTTCCGGGTCGCCGCGCCGGTCGGGCTGGAAGAACTCGCCGACACGCCCATCCGCGGTCCGCATCACCACCCGCGCCGCGCGGCGGCCGGGGAACGCGGCATCGATGGCCGGATCGACGGACACCTGCATGCGTGCCATCAATCCACGCGTGACCGGGTCGGCCAGCCGTTCCGGGGTGTAGGCGGACAGCCGCACGCTGCCGTGATTCAGCGCGCAAGCCACCATGTAACGCAGGCTGAAGCGCGCTTCGTTGTCCGTGGCGGGGGTGTCGTAGCAGGCAATGTCCAGGGCGGGCCGGTAGGTACCGATGTCCAGGCCGACAATGTCTTCGGCCTTCACGCCAAGTTGCTGCTGCAAGGCCAAGGCGCCATCGACTGCGGCAAAGGTGTGGCCGCAACCGATATGGTTCTTGAACGTCAACCGGCAGATATTGAAGACCTCGCCCAGCGTGGCGTGCGTGTCGCTCCAGTCCGGGCCGCTGCTCATGGCCTGGCCCATGCCCGCGTCCCCTTCCAGCACGTCCAGCGATCCCGTCATGCCATGACGCGCCGCCATGGCGGCCAGCAGTCCGCCTTCTGCCGCGCGGCCCGCGTGCAAGGGCTTGGACATCGAGTCCATACGGAAGGCCTGTTGCAGTCCCGCGGCAAAGGTCGCGGCCGTGGCAAGCGCATGCGCGAAGGCGTCGCCGTCCAGCTTCATCAAGCCACCTGCCGAGGCCGCGGCGCCAAAGGTGCCGACCGTGCCTGTGCTGTGCCAGAACCGGTAGTGCGGCCTGCCCAGCGTGACGCCGATGCGCGTCGATATTTCGTAGCCAAGCACGATGCCGCGCAAAAAGTCCAGGCCGCTGGCCTGGGCGGATTGCGCCGAGGCCAGCGCCGCGGCGATCGTGGCGGCGCCTGGGTGGTACATCGCGTCGCGAAAACTGTCATCGACTTCGGCAGCGTGCGCGGCGGCGCCGTGGATCAATGCCGCGGTGCGTGGCGACGCAGCCTGCCCCATCGCCAGTTTCGCCGAGCCCTGACCGATCTCGTCGGCAAGCACCGTCATGAGCCGCTGGACAGGCACCGTGTTGAAGCCGGGAAACAACGATGCATACCAGTCCACTACCGCCCGCTTGGCGTGGTGCAGGACCTCGTCGGACAGGGGCGTCCGAGCGAACGTGTCGGCGTATTGGCCGAAGGCTTGCGTAGTGGTCATGATCCCTGTCCCTGAACTGAGGTGTCCCTGCCGCCCAGCACGAGCACGCCATCGGCAGCACGTACGCCCTGCCCTTGCGGCAGCACGAACAGCGGGTTGATCTCGGCTTCAATGATGCGATCCCCCAATTGTGCCGCCAGGGTCGAGAACGCGACCACGGCCTCGACCAGAGCATCCACATCAGCCTTGGGGCGGCCGCGAAAGCCATCGAGCAAGGGCCAGGTTTTCAGGCTTTGGACCATGGCCAACGCGTCGGCCTGACTCAAGCCGCCGGCGGCAGGCAGCATCGTCAGCGTCGTGTCATTGAGCAGCTCGGCGGTCACCCCGCCCATGCCCAACAGAATGGCCGTGCCGAGCGGATCGCGATGCATGCCCAGGATCAACTCGGTGCCACCCGCAACCATTTCCTGCACGACATAGCGGGTGGGCGCGGCGCCCGTCTTTTCACGCACATCGCCTTCCATCCGGTCGACCCGCGCCGCGATACGGTCGGGCGCCACGTTGACCGCCACGCCGCCCACATCGCTTTTGTGCGTGATCTCGCCCGACAGGATCTTGAGGACGACATTGCCGCCGAGCTCTCGCGCGGCACGCTCGGCCCCGGCCCCATCGGTCACGACAATCTCTTTCACGCCCGGCACGCCGAAGCGCGCGAACACCTGTTTGGCCTGCGCCTCATTCAGTGATCCAACAGGCAGATCGTCGATGGCGATCTGCCTGGCTTCGATCGGGCCACCCTGCGGCTTCAGGTTGGCCGCATGCCACATCGCCTGCAAAGCCACCGTGCAACTTTCCGGCGCGGCAAAGGCCGGCACGCCACGCTGCGTCAGCAAGGCAGCCACGTCGGGAGCGTGCGGGCTGACATAGGCGATGACCGGCTTGTCGCTATCGGGCAGGCAGTCTGCAATGGCCCCGGCCATCAGCGCCGGCATGGCCAGGCTGGACGATCCGACGATGATCGCCAGGGCGTCGTAGCTCCGGCTGGCCAGCAATGTGCGGATTGCCCCGCGCAGCAAGTCGGGTTGCAGACCCGCCAGCGTGACGTCGATCGGATTCCGGTCCAGCGCCGCATGGTCGCCGGTCTGCAGTGCACGCAAGGACGCGGCCGTGGCCTCGTCAGGCGGGGGCGTATCGAAGCCCGCTACGCCCAGGCTGTCGGACACCAGCGTGCCTGCACCGCCCGTGGACGTCAGGATCGCCACGCGCCGTCCCTTCAGTACCCGCGCCGTCGACAAAGCCGCGGGGATGTCGAGCAGATCACTGAAGCTTTGCGCGCGGATCGCCCCCACCTGCCTGAATAGCGCGTCGTACATGCGGTCCGCGCCGGCCAGCGCGCCGGTGTGCGACACCGCGGCACGGGCGCCCGCCTCCGACCGGCCGATCTTGTAGACCACCAGCGGCTTGCCAGCCTGCGCAGCCTTCAGTGCCGCCGCGCGGAAGGTGGCTGTGTTGCGCACGCTTTCGACATACAAGGCGATGACCTGCGTGGCCGGATCGTCGGCAAGGTAGTCGACGAAGTCGGCCAGGTCCAGGTCCACTTCGTTGCTGGTGGAAACCAGTTTGGACAGGCCGATGCCGCGCGCCGCGGCGCGGGACAGCAGCGATCCCAGGATGCCGCCACTTTGCGACACGACACCGATATTGCCCGCCGGGAAATGATCCATTTCGAGGGCGCCGCTGGCCGACAGCGGAATGTTGTCCGTCACGTTGACAAGGCCGATCGTATTGGGCCCCAGGATACGCATGGAACCTGCCGCACCCAGCAATTGCTGCTGCCGGCTGGCGCCCCGCTCACCCGTTTCCGAATAGCCACTGGCCAGCACGATGGCCGCCGCCGCGCCGCGCGCCGCCAGGTCGCGCACCGCCAGATGCGCATGCTGCGCGCCCAGCAAAACGATGCCCACGTCGGGCACCTCGGGCAGCGACGCGACGTCGGGATAGCAGCGCAGCCCGTCTATCGTGTCGGCCTTCGGATTGACTGGGTAGATATCGCCCGTGAAGCCATGCTTGCGCAGGTAGGCTACGGGCCGGCTCGCGGTCTTGGCCGGGTCGGCGGAAGCGCCGATGACGGCAACACGCTTGGGGGAGATGAGTCTGGATAAGGGGTTCATCGACTTACTCCTTGCTGGCGCGGGCGGCATCCCGTGCGGCATCCCGCTTCGCCAGGAATGCCGTGACCGACTCGCGGTGCTCGGTGCTGGTGTAGCAGATGCCCTGTGCCTGGCTGCCCTGCGCAAATACGTCGTGGGCTGACGATTCGAAGCTCTGGTTCAGGATGCCCTTGCTCAGCGCCAGGGCCGTTGCCGACCCGTGCGTCAGCGCAGTTGCCCAGGCCTGTGCTTCCTGCAGCAAGGTCTCGGACGTCGCGGTACGGTCCACGATACCCAGTGCTACCGCTTCGTCCAGCTCGACCTTGCGGCCGGTAAAGATCAGGTCCTTGGCCTTGGCCAACCCCACGCGTCGCGGCAGGAAATACATGCCGCCGCCATCCGGCACGATGCCCCGATGGATATACGACCAGGTAAAGGTCGCTGCCTCGGACGCCAGCACGAAGTCGCAGGCCAGGGCCGTATCCGCGCCCAGGCCCGATGCCGCACCATTCACGGCTGCGATCGTTGGCTTGGGCATGTTGAACAACAAGGCCTGCGTGTGATGCACGCGCTGCTGCCGCGTCCAGCCGTTGAAGGCGATCTCGCCGGTCGGCGCGTTCATGCGGCGTTCCATGCCGGCCACGTCACCGCCCGCGCAAAAGCCTTTGCCCTTGCCCGTCAGGATCAGCGCGCGGATGGCGGGCGTGGCGGCGACGTGTTCCAGCGCCTCGATCAACGCGGTGCGCATGTCGTCGCTGATGGCATTGCGCTTGTCGGGACGGTTCAGGCTCAAGGTCGCGATGCCGGCGGTCACCTCGAGTTCGATCAATGAAGAGGGCGTCATGATGGTCAGTCCTTTGGAATCAGAAGGTCGTCAGGGGGTTCATTCGGCGGTGATGCCCGCGGCTTTCACCACTTTGCGCCAGCGCTCTTCTTCCTGTTTGGCGTACTTGTCGAAGTCTTCGGGCGTCCCGGCACTGATGACCAGGCCTTCGTTTTCGACGCGCTTGCGAAAGGCGTCGGTCTGCACCGCGCGTGTCGCGGCGGCGTTCAGTTTGGCAATCACCGCGGGCGGCGTACCGGCCGGCGCAAACAGGCCATACCAGCTGTCGGCCACGTACCCGGGCACCCCGCTTTCGGCAATCGTCGGCACCTTGGCCAGCACCGGCGCCGGCGATCGCTGCGCCGTCGTCACGGCCAGCGGACGCAGGCGGCCGCTTTCGATCGACGTGCCGACCGACGCCGCCGTCGCAAACATGATGTCGACCTGCCCGCCCATCAGGTCATTGATCGCCGGACCGGCGCCGCGATAGGGGATGTGGACGATGTCAACTTTCGCCAGGCTCTTGAACAGTTCACCCGCCAGGTGCGCCGACGTGCCCGCACCCTGCGAGGCGAACGTCAACTTGCCGGGATTGGCCCGCGCGGCATCCAGCACATCCTTGACCGACTTGTACGGGCTCTCGGCACGCACTACCAGCACATTGGGTGACCGGCCCACGAGCATGACGCCCGCGAACGCATCGTTGCTATATGGCATCTTGGGATGGAGGCTGGGATTGACCACGTGCGCCAGCGTTGCCATCACCAGGGTGTAGCCGTCCGGCGCGCTGCGCGCGACCTGATCGGTGCCGATCAGGGTGCCGCCGCCCGGCTTGTTCTCGATGATGACCGGCTGCCCCAGCATTTCAGCCATGGGTTGCCCCATGCCGCGCGCCACCATGTCCGTGCCGCCGCCAGGAGCGAAGGGCACGACGATCTTGATGGGTTTGTCGGGGTAGGCGGCGACGGCGGCTGGGGCGATTGCGGTAGCGCCGATGAGGACGGCAGCGATGCCGGCAACGTGTTTCCAACGGGCGCTTTGACGGGAAATGAACATGTCTGTCTCCTTGTGACGGGGCGGGATGCCTGCGAGTCGCGGCGCTGCCGCTCTCGCTTCTGGTGCGTCACTGTAGGGAAGACGGTGTGGCTTGGCATCGGTCCAATTCCACTCTGTGGAATTGTGGTGCAAGCCGCCCGGGGTTTCCCGGATTCGCCGGGGCGACTTGCCCGCGGGCGAAAGTCGCCAGATGTCGTTCGTATGACGCGGTTTCGTGGCCCGCACAACGCACCGGTCGCACTGCTCGCGTTTCGCCGGGCATAATGCCAGGGGCCGCAAGGAACTCATCCTTTCGATGCCCACCGACGCCCTCACCACAGACACTCCCCACCATGACCCTGCACCTTGCCCTGCGCCTTGCCGCCCTCACGGTCGGCCTTGCTGCCACCTTCCACGCTCACGCCGAAAGCTTTGCCTCGTCCGCATCGAGCGCCGGGTCGGCGTCGAGCGGCAGCGTTTCCGATTCGTCCGAAGGCTCAAGCGACAGCTCGTCCGACGACAAGAAGAAATCCGCCGAGGGCGACTACCGCATCGTCGACGTCGCGCAGGCACCTGCACGGCCCGACTACGTGCGCATTACCATGCAGGCTGTCGAGCCCACCAAGCGCCTGACGCTCGAGCTGCCCGCAGCAACCTTCGCCAAGCAGAACCTTGGCGAGGGCGACATCGTCAGCGCGCACAAGCGCGTCTATGGCTATGAGTTCGCGCGCGGCGACACGCAGGAAGCGTTCTACCTGGTGCTGGCCGACGACTGGTTCGACGAACTGGCCCCGCGCCCCGTCGTCATTCTGTGAAAGCAGTGCGTCGTATCGCGGCCCGCGCCGCGGTGCTGCTGGCGATGGCGTGTGCGGGCAGTGTCTGGAGCGCTGCCGCAACGGCAGGCCCCACCGACGCGCTGTTCGGCGCATCGGCCTTCTGCGACCGCGGCCATGAACTGACCGCCGCCGAGCAGGACACCCTGCTGCGCTTTTCCGCGGTCGTCCGCGAAGCCCTGGCCGCCACCGGCGACGACGCCGTCCTGATCAGCCGGTCCGGGCTGGACCTGTCGGGCTTCGGCATTCGATACTCGCACTCCGCCATCGCCTGGCGCAGCGACACCGGCGTCTGGTCCGCGCGCCAGCTGTACTACGCGTGCAATGAAGGCTTTCCGCGGATCTTCGACCAAGGCATTGCCGGCTTCGTCATGGGCACCGACGATCCGGCCGTGGGCTACATCTCCATCGTCAGCCTGCCCAAAGGCGCGGCCGACACCTTGCGCGACGCGGCACGCAACACGCCGCTGGCGTTGCAATTGCTGGCCGCGCAATACAGCGCCAACGCCTACGCGTACAGCACGCGCTATCAGAACTGCAATCAGTGGGTGATCGAGATGCTGGGCGCGACGTGGGGTGGGCTGGCCTGGGGACAGGGGCTGCGGGAGCGCACGCAGGACTGGTTGCGGTCAGCGGGCTACGCGCCCGAGCCTGTCAACGTCGGATCCCACTGGTTGATGTTTGCATCCGGTTTTGTGCCGCTGCTGCATCTGGATGACCACCCGATGGAAGACCGGCATGCGCTGCAATTGAAAATCAGCTTGCCGGCAAGTATTGAAGGGTTTGTGCGCGAACGGTATCCGGATGCGAAGCGGACGGAGTTGTGCCACAGCGGCAAGCAGGTGGTGACGCATCAGGGGTGGACGCCAATGGCGGAAGGGTGTGTGGCGGGCGCGGGTGACACGACGATGTCGATGCACTGAGCCATTCAAGCCATTCAAGCCATTGAAGCCATTCACGGCACACCCACCCTTCGCTTCGCCCGATGCACCGTCCCGTTACGCACCGCCCACCGCAGCGGCTGTGCCGCCAACCGGACGGACTGCCGCAGCGCTGCCTGACGCACCGACCCCAGTTGCCGTACGCCCAGCATGTCTTGCGCGAACCCGGGTAGCAGATCAATCCCTGCCCGCATCATCAGCCTGACGAAGGGCACGGCCAACGGCCCGGGAGCCGGCGCGGTCAGCACTAGCCGCAGCGTTTCTTGCGTGCGCGCATCGTTGACCAGTTCACCTCGCATGCTTTCCAGATAGTTGCGCATGTCCACGACGTTGCGCGGCACGTTCTGCGCGCCCAGCCGCTCGGCGATCAGCGCTATCTCGTCCAGATACTGGTTTTGCGCAGCGAGCGGAAAGTCCGGTTGCCGGTACACCAGAAACGACTCCAGGAACGAAGACACCTCGGCCACATGCACCCACGTCAGCAAATGCGGGTCGGACGCGGCGTAGGGCGTGCCTGCGGGCGTGAGGCCGCTGACCGACGCGTGGATGCGGCGGACGTGGTCGATCAGATAATCCGCATCCTGGCGACTTGCATAGGTCGTGGCCGCGACGAAGCGGGCCGTGCGGCGCAGGCGGCCGAGCATGTCCACACGAAAATTCGAATGGTCCCAGACACCGGCCAGCGCGGCCGGATGGAGCATCTGCAACATCAATGCCGAGACGCCGCCAGCGAGCATGGCGGTGAAGTCGCCATGCACCTGCCAGGCCATGGACTGCGGGCCGAACAGGCCAGGGTCGCCGGGTGGGTTGAGATAGTCGATGGTCTGGCCGGGCATGGTGATGCCCAGCACGGCCGCTTCGATGCGCGTCCTGACAAATTCCATGTCGGCGGCCAGGCTTACGACTCTGGCAGATCCTTGAACAGGTGCTTGTATTGGCGCGGCTGCGACCGGTGGTATTGCTTGGGCGCATCGACCTGCGCGCCCAGTCTGGCGGCGGCGTGCCACGGCCAGCGCGGATCGTAGAGCATGGCGCGGGCCAGCGCGATGGCGTCGGCCTGGCCGGTGGCGATGATGGCTTCGGCCTGTTCGGGCTCGGTGATCAGGCCGACGGCAATGGTGGGCAGGCCTGTCGTTTCCTTGATCTTGGCCGCGAAGGGCACCTGATAGTTGGGACCCGCAACGATCTGCTGGTGCGGGCTCAGGCCGCCGCTGGATACGTCGATGAAGTCGCAGCCCAGCTTGCGCAGTTGTTCGGCAAACACCAGCGTCTGCGTCAGGTCCCAGCCGCCATCGACCCAGTCGGTGGCCGACACGCGTACGCCCACGGCCTTGTCTTGCGGGAAGGCTTCGCGCACGGCAGCGAAGACTTCGAGCGGATAGCGCAGGCGGTTGGCCAGCGAGCCGCCGTAATGGTCGGTGCGATGGTTCGACAAGGGCGACAGGAACTGGTGCAGCAGGTACCCGTGCGCAGCGTGGACTTCGACCATGTCGAGGCCAAGGGCGTGGGCGCGGCGGGCCGATGCCGCGAAGGCGTCCTTGATGCGCAGCATGGCGACGTCGTCGAGTTCCGTCGGTACCGGATCGCCCTGCGTGAACGATTCGGCCGATGGTGCGCAGGGCAGCCAGCCACCGGCATCGGCGCCGATGCGTTTGCCGCCCTCCCAGGGGGCGGCCGTCGATGCCTTGCGGCCGGCGTGGTTCAGTTGCACACCCAGGCGCATGTCGGTCTGGCGGCGCAGCACGTCGATCACACGGCCCAGCGCCGCTTGCGTGGCGTCGTCGTACAGGCCGAGGTCCCCCGGGGTGATGCGGCCGTCGGGCTCGACGGCCGCGGCTTCGGTAAACATGGCGGCCGCGCCCGACAGTGCAAGGTGGCCCAGATGGATCATGTGCCAATCGTTGGCCAGCCCATCGACGGACGAGTACTGGCACATGGGAGAGACGATGATGCGGTTCTTCAGGGGCAGTCGGCCCAGGGTATGGGGCGAGAAGAGTTGGCTCATGCGGGGGGATTCCTGTGGGCGTCCGGCGCCAGGCGCCGGCAAGGACGTCGGGCGCGCGCTGATGCAGCTGCCCTCAAGCCAAAAAGGATACGTCAAACCCCGGGATTTCCCGCGCCACCGCATGCGTCGGAATGCGACCGAGTGCTACCGGGTAGGGCTTGCCAGCTGCCGATACACCTCTTGCGACACCCGCATCAGCTCGGCGCGATCCGCTGCGCCCGACAGCGCGTATCCGAATTGGGCATCGACCCAGTAGAACTGGTTGACGTTGCCTTCGCGCCCGAAGCGGAAGGACGAAGCCTGGCCTGCCCCTTCCGGCGTCACATACAAGGTCAGCCGCTGGCCTGCTTCGGACCCATACATGAACTGCGCGACGGGGCCGCTGCCACCGGGCAACAGGCGGCCGCCGACCAGTGAATAACCGAGAGTGCTCAATGTTGGCGCCTTGACCTCGGCCCCCATGCGTTTGGTCAGCCAGGTCACCAGCGCCTGTTCCTGGTCACCGCCGATCTCGACCGGACGGCGTGCATCGGGGCTATACACCGCATGCGCGATCGCCGCGCGGTGGGCAAAGCCGGCCAAGGGCGCCGGGGTCGATGCGGCCACACCATCGGCCGCCGGTGCCGCGTCCATCCATCCCCGTGCGAACCAGGCCATGCTGGCGCTGGCCACCGCAATCGCCACACCGGCAGCCAGCCCGCGCCACGCAAAGGTCGACGCATCGCGACGCAGCGGCAGTCGTAACGGCAAGGGTTCATGCAGGACGGGATTGAGCAGGTCGCACAGCAATGTGTTTTGCCGCTGCCAGCCTTCGACACGCGCACGCGCCTCGGGCTGGTCGGCCAGCCATGCATCGACCTGGGCACGACGTGCAGGCGGCAACTGGCCATCGACCCAGGCGTGCAGATCGGCCTCGGTGATGGGCGCCACCGGGTGACCGGATGCCGGCCCCGATGCCGTGGTGTCGGAAGAAGAAGGAGGAGGAACGTGCTTCATCGTTATTTGATCCGGTGCAGCCGGCCCGGCGCATCGCGGTCTTTCAATGCGGTGCCCAGGCGCTCGCGCGCGCGGGACAACCGCGACATGACCGTGCCGATCGGCACGCCGAGTACCTGTGCGACTTCCTGGTAACTGAGCGCCTCGACGGCCACCAGCAGCAGCACTTCGCGCTGGTCCGGCGGCAAGCGCTGCAACAGGCGATCCAGGTCGCGCACTTCCAGGCCATCGGACTGGGTCGCGCGCGCGGCCTGCTCGGGCAGATCATCCTTGGCCACTTCGTCGGGGCGGCTGCGCTGCGCGCGCAACTGGTCGATGAACTGGTTGTGCATGATGCCGAAGATCCAGGCGCGCAGGTCCCCGCGTTTCTGCCAGAGCGGAAAGCGGGTCCAGGCGCGTTCGAGCGTGTCCTGGACGAGGTCGTCGGCCCGGTCGCGGTCAGCCGTCAGCCCGCGCGCATAGCGGCGCAGGCTGGGGATGCACGCGACAAGATTGGCCTCGTCCTGAGCACGCATGAGACGGCGCAACCGAAGCCGCGATCCCGGGCTTGCGGGGCTTACTTCTTGACGACGTGCCAGACTTCCTTGAAGTTGTCGCCCGTCTTGTCACCGGCCTTCTTGTCGTTGGCGTAGGTGTAGAGCGGCATGCCCTTGACGGCCCACTGCTTGGCGCCATCGTCACGCGTGATGATGGTCATGTCACCTTCGGGCTTGGCATTGGCGGCAGCCATGGCAGGCGGCCACAACGTGGCGCACGGGCCATTGCACGAGCTCTTGCCGCTGTTCGCGACATCTTTGTCGAAGGTATAGAGCGTCATGCCGGCCGACGTCACGAGGACGCCATCGGCCACCTTGACGGGCACCTGGGCATGGGCGAGCGAGACGAACGACGACGCGATGGCCAGCGTCAGGGCGGGGAGCAGACGGATACGCATGATGGTCTCTTTATGAAGTGGTTCGTGCGTGGAAAAGCGCGTTGAAACCGGGGAGTACGGGGCATGGACGGATGCCGATGCCCACTTATTCCATTCATTTGAAAAAAAAACTCAGGACAAGGTTTCCAGGTCCGATACCTCACCCTCTTCGGCGCCCTGCCCCCGCGCATACTGGCTGGGTGGCATTCCTGCATAACGGGTAAAGGCCACGCTGAAGGTGCTTGCCGAACTGTAACCGACGCGCTCGGCGACCTCCGCAATGCCGCTGGCCGGCTTGCGGCGCAGCATGTCCTTGGCGAGTGCCATGCGCCAGGCAAGAAGATACGCCATCGGCGCGACGCCGACCGTCTTGCTGAAACGCTCGAAAAAAGCCGAGCGGGACAGCGCGGCTTCGTGGGCCAGCGCCACCACCGACCAGTCCCGTGCGGGCGCTGCATGCATGGCGCGGATCGCCGCCGACAGGCGCACGTCGGCCAGCCCGCGCACCAGGCCCGGTGATGCTGCCGTGCCAGCTGCCGATCGCAGCGCTTCGATCAGCAGCACTTCGAGCAGGCGCGACAGGACGACCTCACGCGCGGGCCGTTGCTCGCGCGTTTCGTCCCCCACCAGTTGCACCAGGGTGGCCAGACGGGGTTCACCGCGAACATGCACGAGCTGGGGCAACAGCGCCACCAGCAGTGCCGCATCGGGCGACCCGAAGCTGCAGTGCCCCGCCAGGATGCGCAGGTCAGCCGGCCCCTGGGGATCGCCGATGCGAAAGTGCCCGTTGCCCAGGGCGACCGGCACGGTGTCGCCACGCACGGGCGGCGGCACGAGGCTGGACATGGCGATGCCGAAAGCCGCCGGGACCAGCACGAAGTCGCCTGCCTGCAGCACGACGGGTTCGGCGCCATCCAGCGCCAGCCGGCATTCGCCTTCGAGCACGACGCAGTAGAAGGGTTGCCCGGCGTCCGAGCGCCGAATCTGCCAGGCGCCTGCCCCCACCACATGTTTGGAAAACCGCGCCGCTGGCTGCAACAGCGTGACGACCTCGGCAAGCGGGTCCACCATGACCGGACTCTCGCAAATGATATATGGACTGTGGATTGTAGCGAGTACGGCGCTGACCGCCTATCGTGACGTCACTCCAACGATACGAAGGTGGCTTCATGAAGACCGTTCTGATTACCGGCTGCTCCTCGGGCTTCGGCCTGGATACCGCGCGCCTGTTCCTGGATCGCAACTGGCGGGTCATCGCGACGATGCGCACGCCGCGCGAAGATCTGTTGCCTGCGTCGGACCGCCTGCAGGTGATTGCGCTCGACGTGACGGATTCCGACAGCGTGCAAAAGGCGATTGCGGCGGCCGGTCCGATAGATGTAGTTGTCAACAATGCGGGTTTCGGCGCTCCCGCGCCGTTCGAGCTCACTCCGATGGAAACGGTGCGCCAGCTGTTCGAGACCAACACCTTCGGGACGATCGCGGTCACGCAGGCGGTGCTGCCACAGATGCGTGAACGCCAGTCGGGCGTGATCGTGAACGTGACGTCGAGTGTGACGCTCAAGCCCTTGCCCTTGGTGAGCATGTATCGGGCTGCGAAGGCAGCGGTCAACGCGCTGACCGAATCGATGGCAAGTGAAGTCGCGCCGTTCGGCGTCCGGGTGCACCTGGTGCTACCGGGATCGTCGGGCGAGACGCGATTTCGTGAGACCGCTTACCAATATCTGAAGGGCGCGGACGATCCGGTCTATGGCGACTTCATGAAGCAGACGATTGCCCGCATGATGGCGTCCAATGGTCCCGGCACGCATGCCAGGGACGTCGCCGAAGCGGTATGGCAGGCGGCGACGGATCCTGCCTCACCCCTGCGCATTCCGGCGGGCGCGGACGCGGTGCAGTGGGCTGCGGAAGCGGGCTGATCGCCCTACTCGCGCCAGGCCGCGTCCGAACTGCCCAAAGGCACGGGCGCGGTATCCCACGCCATGGGGGCGCCGGCGACCACGACGGGCGCGCGCAGGCGCTGCAGCGGCCCCCACACGGTATCGATCGCAGCCGGGTCAAGGTCGGCCGGACTGCGCTCGGAAAACGCAGCCGAGGTCACCGGCGCGGACACCGCGTCACTTCCCCCAGCCGCCACTGTTGCGTCCACCAGCAGCTTTGCCGTACGCGCGAGCGAGGCATGGATCTCGGCCCCGCGTCCCGTGTGCAGCCGCGTCGTCAGGCCACGCAGTGCGGCGGCGGCCATGAGATAGCCCGTGCCATGGTCCAGGGCCTGCATGGGCAGCGGCACGGGTTTCTCGGCGCCGGCCGCGATCATGCCGGCGTGCGCAATGCCGCTGCTCATTTGCACCAGGCTGTCGAAGCCGCGGCGATGCTGCCACGGACCGGTCCATCCGTAGGCATCGAGCGACACGTCGATCAGCCCGGGACACAGCCGCGCGCGTGTGGCGGCATCAAGGCCAAGGTGGCTGAGCGCGTCCGACCGGTAGCCATGCACCAGTACGTCGGCCTGGGACAACAGTTTCTCGAAGCGTTTCCGGCCTGCCGCATCGGACAGGTCCAGGCGCGCGCAGCGTTTGCCGGGCGTGACGTCGGGCTCGTGGGTCGGCTCCGTCCACCAGGGCGGGTCGAGCCGCAAGACGTCGGCGCCATACGCTGCCAGAAAGCGCGTTGCAATCGGACCGGCCAGCACACGGGTCAGATCAAGGACGCGGATGCCCGCCAGGGGGCGAGCAGCACCCGCAGTGGGCAAGGGCCGCGCGGGGTCACGCTGACTGCCTGGATGCCAATGCAGCAAGGGCTCGTTGGCGACGGCCTGGCCTTGGGGATGCGCTCCCCATTGCGCCACCGACCGCATGGTCGCGGCGCACCCGCCGCGTGCAACGACGGCGGCTTCCAGATCGTCAGCAGACCATGTCGCGACCGCGGCGGCGACCTGCGCCCGATCCGCCGGCTCGCCTGCCGTATCGGTCACGCCAAGCACTGCCATGGCCGCTGCGCGATGATGCGCGGCGTTGGTATGCAGGCGGATCCAGCCGTCGTTCGTGCGGTAGTCCCCCGCCACGGCATCCCATGACGGCGGCAGGTCCCAGCCGATCGGGTCGACGGACACGGTGAACCACAAGGAGGCAAGACGACGGTCGACGCTGACAGACGATGCCGCATCGACCGGGATGCCGGCCCGCGCGGCCTGCCATTCTGCAAGCGCAAGGCCCGCGGTGCCGACCGCTGCTGCCGCGAAGTCGGTTGCGTGAAACGCTGACGGCATCCGTTGATCGCCCGTGGCCTGGACCTTGGCGAGCCACGCCGAGTCACCCCCGGCACCCGTCCACAACTGCGAAACGAAGTGATCGAAAGGCGTGGCGTGAGGGTCGGTCGGGCGAGACATGGCGAGGCGGTCCTTGTCGGAGGAAGACGGCGCCAGGGCTGGCGGCCTGCCGCCGATGGCGCGCAAGTGGGGAACGATCCCTTCAGCGCATCAAGTCGAGATAGAGGCTTTCGACCTTCTCGCGCGCCCACGGCGTGCGGCGCAGAAAGGTCAGGCTGGACTTGATGCTGGGATCGTTGCGAAAGCAGCGAATGTCCACGCGCTGGGCCAGGCCCTCCCAGCCATGGTGGGCCTGCAGCGCGACCAGCATGGCTTCGAGGGTCACGCCATGCATCGGATTCTTGGGTTGCAAGCTCATGGTCGGATCTGAAGAACGTCAAGCCGGCATGCTAGCACCACGCACCGTCCGGGACGGTGCTACTCGACCCGCAGGGTCAGGCCGGCCGTCTTGACATTGACCGTGGGAAAGCGCGCCATGGCCTGGGGATCGCCACGCAGGGCCGCGAAATAGCCGCTTTGCGCGGTCACCACCATCAGCGGCATCTGGCCGGGCGTCACGACCGCCTTGCCTTTGCGTGCCGCCTTGAGCGACAGGACCAGCATGGTGCGTTCGTAGTAGCGCTTGCCGGCCACCTGCGTCAGGGTCTTGTCGGCCATCGGATCGATGTCACTGTCAACGATATCGAAGTGCGCCGACAGCGCCTTCGCCAGCCCCGGCACGCCGGATGCCGTGTCGATGTCCGCGCCACCGGCAAGCGCATCAGCCTGCCCGTCGGCCGGGCGTGGCGCCGGCTTGTTGACCGGGCGCACGCTGTGACGCGAGTACAGCATCAGCCGCAAGGTGACAGGATCGCCTGCCTTGACGCGGGTGCGGTCCGCTTTCCATTCGAGGCGGATGTCGCCAGGAGCGACGGTGACCTTGTCGATCACTTCCAGCTTGATCTCGCCCGCATACACCGGCGCGCCTTGCACGTCGATCTTCGCACGCGGCAAGGTAATGACGCCGGTCTTCATGAACCGGGCATGGGTACGCAGCGAGGCATGCTCGCCCTGGGCGTCGGTCAGGGTGGCGAACTCGCCCAATCCCGTCGTGATCTCCAGGCCGTCGACCGAGGGCGGCACGAAGGTGCCGGCATCGGGCAGCGCGTTGAGGGTGAAGTCCAGCGGAAAGATCTCGCCCTTCATGACGACCGGCGGCGCGATCGTTGTCAGTTGCAACGGCGCATGGCGCTCGGCCGGCGCAGGCTTGGCTGCAGGCTTCGTGCCGGACGAGCCCGCCAGCCCGGACGCGTTGGCGGGGACGGCCGACGATCCCGAAATGGCACCGGATGGGGCGCCCGAGGCCCCGGCACCCGATACGGCGGCGGTCGCCTTGGTCGCGCCCGCCGCAGCGGTCTCGTCCACGTTGACGTCGGCTGTTCCTTCCGGACCTCGGCCACAGGCAGCCAGCGCCAGCACGATACCCGCAGCTGCCGTCAGCCCAAGGCCACGAAGCACGGTGCCCGTCAACGACCCGGGAACCGGTCCCGCCACCGGCCCGACTCCCGCGCGCCCCGACGAGAACAGGTTGCGAATCACAACTTCGGGATGCGCAGCGTCTTGCTGATCATCAGCGAGCCCGACAGCACGAACAGCAGTGCCAGGGGGTGAAACTGCCAGGGGCCGATTGTCCACGCGCCAAAATAGAGCTGGTCGCCGATCCGGCCCTGCCACGCTGCGAACGCAAGCACGGCGGTCAGCACGACGCTGGTGGGAATGGGCGTGCCTTCGAAATACGGGACTTTGTCGGCGCCTTCAGACAGCGTTTCGGCGGTGACGTTGTAGCGGGCCAGGCGGCCCACGCCGCAGCAGACAAAGTAGATCAGCGCTGCCGCATCCCAGCCGCCCGTCATGCCGGCGGCATACCCCAAGGCGGCGGGCGCGACGCCGAAAGAGATCACGTCGGCCAGGGAATCGAGCTCGCGGCCGAATGCCGAGTGGGTCTGCTGCCAGCGCGCGATGCGGCCATCGGCGACGTCAAAGGCGAACGCGAACGGCGCCATCAGCGCCGCAACGTAAAAGTGCAGCATGTCGGCGCGGCCGACAAAGGCCATGGCCAGCAGCACACCCGCGACGCCGCAGGCCGCGTTGCCCAGCGTAAAGAAATCCGCCAGGCGGAAGTCGCGGATCATCGAAAAATGCTTGCGAGGACGGGGCGGGACGGAACTCATGAAAATCCTTGCGATGCACGTCGGGGCGGAGGGGGAGTGTCGCATTGACACGCCCTGCGCACTGTAACGATTGTCATCCGACGGACATCAGACCGGCTGGGCCAGCTGCGCTTCAAGCGACGCTTTCAGGCCCGGATCCAGTTTCATCTGACGTGCCAGTTCGTCCAGGTAGGCCCGTTCCATATAGCTTTCATCGTCGACGATCAGCAGGCTGGCCAGGTACATCTCGGCCGCGATCTCCGGTGTGGTCGCGGCCTTGGCCACGGCGGCCGGGTCCAGTGGCTTGGCCAATTCGGCCTCCAGCCACGCGCGGTCGGCCGGATCGGTCGACAGCTTGTGCAACCCGGCTTCGAGCAATTGCCGTTCGTCGGCCCCGATGTGTCCGTCGGCTTTCGACGCGCCGATCATGGCGACCAGCACGGCGTTGCTGTGTTCTTCGGCCTGCGCGCCTGTCACGCGATCGAGCGTTTGCGGCTCGGGCAGGCTCAAGGGCGCTCCCTGACCCGCTGCGGCGCCATGCGGCTCGACGGTGGCCGTTCCATGGACCGGGCCGCCCGGCGTGCCTGCGGCTGCGGCCTGCTGGTTGCGCTGCCAGTCGGTGTACGCACGGTAGGCCACCGCGCCGAGCGCCGCCATGCCGCCCATCATTGCGACCGACCCGCCCATCTTCCGCATCTTTTTGTTACTCAGCAGCATGGTCAGCGCGCTGCCGCTCAGGGCGCCGCCACCAAAACCCGACAGCAATGAGCCCAGCCCGCCGCCAGAGCCCGATCCCGACCCCAGCAGACTTCCCAGCCCCCCAAGGGCGCCGCCCCCCGCACCGCCATCCTGCGTGCGCGCGGGCTGGCCGCCGTTCGATCCCTGCAGGTGTCCGGTGGCTTCCTTGACCAGGCTCTGGCCTGACTGCAACAGTTGGTCCAGCAATTGACGAGCGCTCACGGCATCCTCCAGTTCATACAAGATAAGGAGTCAGACGGGGCTGGACGGCACAAGTTCAGCTTGCTGTCAGGCGAGTGGTGACCGTCCGCTACCGCAGTTCCGGCAGGCTCAGGGTGCCGCGGTCCAGGAAACGCGTGCTGCCGAAGCTGCTTCCCAGCTTGCCACGAAGCACATACGGGATCGGCTCCATGGCTGCGCCGGCCGACATACCGGTTGAGGCGCCGGACATGCCGCCCACGATGCCCCAGGCCTGGCGCATGACGGAAAACGCCGAGACCGAGACCGGCACACTCAGCACCGTTTCGCCAAAGCGGGGGATGCTGCCGCGGGCCGGACTGACCCCGGTCGCGAACGGCCGGTTGTTCAGGTCCAGTTCCACACTGATGCCGTCGTAGTCGATGGACCTGTCGTTGGGATTCTGCGCGCGCAGGCGCACGGCCATGCGCATCTCGAGCCCCTCGCCGTCGATAGGCTCGATGCCGACCACGTTCAGGCGGACCGGGTCGCCGCCACGCAGGCCGGCGCACCCGGCCAGGGCCAGGGTGGACACGGCCAGCAACAGCGCAAGCCCGGTGCGGAAGGAAGAAGGGAGCATCGGCAGGATCACACTCACGAATCGGCGTAGCCGGTCATGGTGCAACCGGTGAGCCGAGACGGGCAAGCGTTGTCACGTCTTCTTGCGCACCCTAGATCTGCACGCGCGTGCCCAGTTCGATCACGGCGTTGTTCGGCAGGCCGAAGAACTCGATCACGCTGCCTGCATTGCGCGACATGGCTGCGAACAGATGTTCCTGCCAGGCCGGCATGGCGTTGCCGGATGCCGGCACCACCGTCTCGCGGCTCAGGAAATAACTGGTCTCGAACTGGTTGATCTCCAGCCCCTTCGCCTTGCACAGCTCCAATGCATAGGGGATATCGGGCGAGTCCTTGAAGCCGTAGTTCACACGCACCCGCCAGAAGCCGTGATCGAGCATTTCCACTTCGACGCGATTTTCTTCGGCCACCCAGGGCACTTCGTCGAACACCACGGTCAGGATGACGTTCTGCTCGTGCAGCACCCGGTTGTGCTTCAGGTTGTGGGTCAGCGCCTGCGGCACGGTGTCGGGATTGGCCACGGTGTAGACGGCCGTGCGCGGCACGCGTTGCAGGCAACTGTCGTTGCACAGCATCTGCACGAAGGGAATCAATTCCGGATCGTCCTTGCGGATCCGCACCAAGAGCAGTTCGCGGCCCTTCTTCCAGGTCGCCATCATGGTGAAGATGGCGGCGCCCAGCACCAGGGGGAACCAGCCGCCGTCCATCAGCTTCAGGCTGCAGGACGTGACCAGTACGACGTCGATGATCAGGAACAGACCGGTGGCCCCGATGGCCACGATGGGCGGGTAGCCCCAGCCATGGCGCACCACGAAGTAGGTCAGGATGGTTGTCATCAGCATCGTGACGGTCACGGCAATGCCGTAGGCCGACGCCAGCGCCGACGAACTGCCAAAGCCCAGCGTCACCAGCAGCACGCCGACCAGCAGCGCGCGGTTGACCTGCGGCATGTAGATCTGGCCGGCTTCGCGGGCCGAGGTGAAACAGACCTGCATGCGGGGCAAAAAGCCCAGTTGCATGGCTTGGCGTGTCATCGAGTACGCCCCCGAAATGACGGCCTGCGACGCGATGATCGACGACAGCGTGGCCAGCACCACGGCCGGAATCAGCGTGGCCTCCGAAAACATGTGGAAAAAGGGATTGGCCAATGCCCCCGGATCGCCGATCAGCAGGGCGCCCTGTCCCAGGTAGTTCAAGGCCAGCGCGGGCAGCACGAAACTGAACCAGGCCAGGCGGATCGGGGCTTTGCCGAAGTGACCCATGTCCGCATACAGCGCCTCGGCGCCGGTCAGCGCCAGCACCACAGACCCGAAGGCCAGGAACATGCTCAGCCCCCGGTCATCGATGAAGCGGATGGCCTCCAGCGGATTGAGCGCAGCCAGGATGATGGGGTTGTCGAAGATGTGGAACAGCCCGGTCACCGCCAGGGTACCGAACCACAGGCCGATGATCGGACCGAACAGCTTGCCCACCGCCGACGTGCCGAAGCGCTGGACCAGGAACAGCGCCACGAGAATGGCGACGCAGATCGGCAGCACGAAGCTGTCCAGGCCCGGCGCAACGACCTTGATGCCTTCGATCGCGCTCAGCACCGAAATGGCGGGCGTGATCAGGCTGTCGCCGTAGAACAGCGCCGCACCCAGCACGCCCACCAGCAGCAGCACCTTGCGGCGGCGCGGATGCTGGTGCATGGCCTGGGCCGCCAGCGCGGTCATGGCCATGATGCCGCCTTCGCCGCGGTTGTTGGCCCGCAGGATCAGCACGACATATTTCAGGGTGACGATAAGAAGGAGCGCCCAGAAAATGACCGAGACGACACCGATGATGTGCTGCGGATCGAGCGGCACGCCGGTGTGTTCGGCAAACACTTCTTTCATGGTGTAGAGCGGGCTGGTGCCGATGTCGCCGTAGACGACGCCCAGGGCGCCCAGCGACAGCGCCGCAAGATTCTTGCGGCTATCGTTCGTTTGCATTGTGGATCCGGATTCTTGCGATGTCCGGTTTATAGAAGGGGCGGTGTAAAGAACGCATAAATATGCCGTGCTGCGGTCTTTACACCACAGCCGTTCTTGCGCTGCGGCCCCCTTCCTGGCCCCGCGCCTGCTTTATTCGGCGGCCAGCCTGTACCCGATGCCCGGTTCCGTGAGCAGATAGCGGGGTTCGGCCGGATCCTTTTCCAGCTTGGCCCGCAACGTACCCATGTAGATCCGCAGGTAATGGGTGTGCTCGGCGTAATCGGCGCCCCATATGTCGGTCAGCATCTGGCGATGCGTGATCACCTTGCCGGCCTTGCGCACCAGGTGCGCCAGCAGCTCGAATTCGGTCGGCGTCAGGTGCACGGGCACGCCATCGCGCTCGACGCGGTGCTGTTCCAGGTCGATGGACAGGCCATCGACCCGATACGCGACCTGCGCCGGCGCAACCGCCGTGCCGCGATGGCGCAGCGCCACGCGGATGCGCGCCAGCAATTCCCCCACGCCGAACGGCTTGACCAGGTAATCGTCGGCGCCGGCATCGAGCAGCGCGATCTTTTGCGCTTCGTCATGGCGGGCGGATACGACCAGGACCGGAATGGCGGATTCGGCCCGCAGCGCGGGCAGCAGTTCGCCACCGTCGCCGTCGGGAAGTCCCAGGTCGAGAATGACCAATTGCGGCGCAGTGTGGGCAAGCAGAGCCCGCGCTTCGCTCAGGCTGACGGCGGTCGATACTTCAAAGCCCTCGACCGTGAGCACCGCGCCAAGCAGGCCGCGGATCTGGCTGTCGTCTTCGACGATCAATACCTTGATAGCCACCGGATGGTCTCCAGAATGGGGTTGAGGACGGGGCCGCGTCGCGATGGGGTACAGGACATCATGCGGTCTCTTGCACCGGCATGGCTGGCGCCGCGGCCAGTGGCAGACGCAGCCGGAACAGGCTGCCGCCGCCTTCGCGCGGCTCGGCATCCAGCGTGCCGCCATGCGCCACGGCAATGGCCCGGCTGACGGCCAGGCCCAGGCCCGCACCGCGCACCTTGCGAGCGCCCGCGCCCCGGAAAAATGTGTCGAACAGTTGATCGAGTTCCGCAGGATCGATGCCGATGCCGCGGTCACGCACATCGATCTGCAGCCACTGGCCCACGGCGTCGGCATCGACCTGCACCGGGCCGTCGGAATACTTGAGGGCGTTATCGAGCAGGTTGGTGAGCAGTTGCGCCACCAGCACCGCATCGGCACGCACCAGCGGCAGGCCCGTGGCAACGCGGGCCTGGATGCGGCGGGCCGGATCGCGGCGGCGGATCCGCAACAGCGTGCTGCCGACGATTTCCTCCACCGACTCCCAATCGAGCCGCAGCGTGGCCGTATCGGCATTGAGACGCACCCACTGCAGCGTGTTGTCGGTCATGGCGGTCAGGTGCAAGGCCTCGTCTTCGATCAGGCCGATCAGCTTGTCCTGTTCGCCGGGCGGCAGCAGTTCACGCTGTCGCTGCAAGGACGACGCCGCGCCGATGATCGAGGCCAGCGGCGTCCGAAAGTCATGCGATACCGCGGCCAGCAAGGTATTGCGCAGCTGCTGCGACTGGGCGGCAGCACGCGCCGCGACGGCTTCGCTGGCATGACGGATGCGCTGCATGGCGCCCGCCAGCAGGTCGGCGATGGCCTGGGCGTGCTCGCGGTCTTCGCGCAACAACGCGGGCGACGGAATGGCCAGCGCGCCCATCACACTGGCGCCGGCGCGCACCGGCACATACAGCACCGACAGGCCGTCCCACCGACCGGTCCCGGGGCCCAGCACCTGTCCCGACTGCCGGCAATGCACCAGCGCATCGGCATGCGGTTGGCCGCGATCGAGCACGTCCTGTCCTGGCACCCGGCCCTTCAGCACGCCTGCGCGATCGTCCAGCGCAAGGGCGATGTCATCGCCGAAGGCTTCTTTCAACGCGGCGCCGACCGCATCGATGATCTCGCCTTCGTCATCCGAGCCGGCCAGCCTTGCGGCCAAGCCCTGAAGGTTGCGGGCCCGCTGTTCGCGCCAGACGGCCTGCTCGGTGGTGCCCCGCAGCCGCGATGACAGCCCGCTGATCAACAGCGCGGCGCCCAGCATGGCGGCAAGGGTCAGGAAATGTTCGGTCGATTCGACGGCCAGGGTGCCGCGCGGATGCACGAAGAAGACGTTCAGCCCCAGTACCGACAGCACCGCGCTGATGGCCGACAAGGCGGGCGAAAACCGGTAGCTGACCACCATCACGCCGACCAGATAGATCATCGCGACCACGGTCAGCGAAACGTGGGGATCCAGGATGGCCGCGACCGCCGTGGCTGCCCCGACCGCGCCGACGGTGGCCAGGAACGGGAGCAGGCCATGCCCCGACCGGCGCCGCAGGCGTTGCATCGTGGAAGGCGCCGGCATGGAGGGCGGCGCGGAGATCGGCAAGGGCACGGGACGGGATGGCAACAAAGAAGGAGCGAAAAAAGCTGGCTGACGATAGCACGGCACCGGGCGCAAACCGCCGTATGCCGCGCCCTCGTCTCGGTTACCAATCGCAAATGGGGGTAGGCAGCGCCACGTCGCAGGCGTAGCGTGCGAGGCAGACTTTCCCCCTACGCCTCAAGAACCGGAGACGCCCATGCGCGCCCTGTGGAATGACACTGTCCTGGCCGAGACCGATGACACGGTCGTGGTCGAAAACAACCATTATTTCCCGCTGTCATCATTGAACCGGGACCTGTTCCGCGAAAGCAGCCACACCACGGTCTGCCCCTGGAAAGGCACTGCAAGCTATTACGATGTGGTGGTCGACGGCAAGGTCAATGCCAATGCCGCCTGGTACTACCCGCAGCCCAAAAGCGCGGCCGCCGAGATCAAGGACCGTGTCGCCTTCTGGAAGGGCGTGCAGGTCCAGGCCTGACGCCGGTTGGCCATACCCTGACCTTGTCGACGCCTGACGTTGTCGACCCCTGACCTTCCACCCCTCTGGAATCGCCCGTGGCCATCACTCTGTACGCATGGAATACGCCCAATGGTCGCAAGATCAGCGTGGCGCTCGAAGAAATGGATCTGCCCTATGACGTCGTTCCGGTGAACATCGGCAAAGGCGAACAGCATGCTGAAGCGTTTCTTCGCATCAGTCCGAACAACCGCATTCCGGCCCTGGTCGATACCGACGGCCCAGACGGGCAGACGGTCAGCATCTTTGAATCCGGGGCGATCCTGCTGTATCTGGGCGAGAAAACCGGCCGTTTCCTGCCCGCGAGCCTGCTGGAGCGGATCCCGGTCCTGGAATGGCTGATGTGGCAGATGGGCGGCTTCGGCCCGATGCCCGGCCAGGTGCATCACTTCCTGGGCGTGGCGAACGAAGCGGACCAGAAGTACGGCCTGAAGCGGTATTCCGACGAAACGCGCCGCCTGTATGGCGTGCTCGATCGGCGCCTGGCCGGCCGCGAATATGTGGCCGATGCGCTGTCGGTGGCCGATTTTGCAATCCTGGGCTGGGCCTGGCGCCACGAGCGTCACAAGGTGGACCTGGCCGACTTTCCGAATGTGCAACGCTGGTACGACAGCCTGATGGCTCGACCCGCCGTCAAGCGCGGGTTCGAGGTCAAGCTGGACTGACTGCCCTTACGCGCCCGGGCCGACCGGGGGCGGGGGGACGGCTTGCGGCGTCTGCACGGGCAGACCCGGCTGGCCGGGCAGGCCACCGGTCAGCGGCGCGCTGATCAACATGGTGGTGTTCTGCTTGGCCATGGCCATGCCCTCCGCATTGAGCCTGCTCAACACGTCGAACAGCAGGGCGCTGCGCACGCCGTAAGCCGCGCGCGGCGAACTCACGAAACCACTGGCGTTGAACATCAGGTTGCTGCCATCGATGCCATCGAGGGCCACGCTGGGAGCCGGGGTGTCGAGCACGTCTTCATGCGCCTCGAACGCCTCCTGCATCAGCTTGCGCACCTTTTGCGCGTCGGTGCCCAGCGGCATCGGCAGCTTGATCTGCACCAGGCCCAGCGGATTCGAATGCGTGACGTTGCGCACGGTCTTGGTAATGAATTCGGAATTCGGCACGATCACCGTCGACCGGTCGCCCATCTGGATTTCAGTGGCTCGCACATTGATCCGCAGGATGTCGCCTTCGACGCCGCCCAGTGACACCCAGTCGCCGACCTTGACCGGGCGTTCCGCCAGCAGGATCAGGCCCGACACAAAGTTCTGCACCACGGCCTGCAAGCCAAAGCCGATCCCCACCGACAAGGCGCTGGCCACCCACGCCACGCGCTCCAGGCCGACACCCACCGCCGACATCGCCAGCGCGATCGACACCACGACACCGAAGTAGCCGAACAACGTGGTGGCGGACAACTGCATGCCCGGGTCGAACGTGGTGGTCGGCAGATAGCGGTTCTGCAGCCAGCCTTTGAAGATGCGCACCGCCAGCAAGGATCCGAACAGCACCAGCACCGCCTGCAGCACCGCGCCCGGACGGATCTGCACTTCACCGATCGACAGGCCGTTGTGCAACTGATCGGCGCGATGGACCAGTTCCAGCGGCCCTTCGCCAAACGGCGCCAGCAGCAGGACCAGGGCGAACAACAGCACGAACAATCGTCCCAGACCGGACAGCAGCACCGCGGCCTGATCGCGCACGCGCGGGCTGGCCAGATCGTTCTTGGTGTCCTCGCCCTCCTTGGTCTCCTTGCCGGGCGACGTTAGCAGCGTGGTAAAGCCGTCTTCGATCAGCACCGACAGCAGATACCCCGAGCACACCACCACCAGCGTCCACACCACCTGTTTGACGACAAAGCCGGCAAAGGCGACATAGCCGATCAGCACACTGACGAAGCTGACGGCAAACACCAGCCAGGTGGCGGCCATCAGCAACGACAGCCAGAATGGCCGCGGCGGCACGATCAACGTTTCGGGATCGCGCAGCGCGTTGCGCCGCATGCGCTCGGCCCGCAGCATGGCAATGCCGATCGTGACGCCCAGCACCAGGGCCACCACGGCATTGGCCGCGATGGTGATGGTCAGGCTGGCATTGAGCATGACCGGCACCCGCTCGCCCACCCAGGCCAGCACGATGACAATCGCCAGCACCAGCGGAAACCAGCGCATGCGCAGGGCAACGAGGTCGGGGATGGGCAACAGGCGCCAGGACGACCGGAACGGCGACAGCAAGGCCTTGCCCAGCCCGGCGATATAGCCGCCAAAGCAGGCCATGCCGACTAGCCCGATCATGAACGCCTCCGTGTCGCTGGCCAGCGGCGTGCCCCAGTTCAGGCCCAGCGTGATCAGTGCAGCCACCAGGCCGGGCGTCGCCGTCGCCAGCATGACCAATGCAAGCGCCAACAAGGAACGCCGCAAGCGGCCCGGCGGCACGCGTGTCGCCGTCAGCCGCAGGATCAACCGCACGATGGCCAGCCGCAGCGCCAGCAGGACCACGATCGCCAGCGCAATGGCAATCCACACCCAGTACGGCGTGGCCACCGCCGCAGCACCCAATTCCGCGCCCAGCGCCATCAGGCGATTGGCGTCGCGCGGCGCGTCGCTGCGAAATTCCCGCCAGAACAGCGCCCCGACCACCGAAGCGCGCCGCTCGCCCAGGCGAGCCTGGAACTGCGATCGCCGCAAACCCGAAATCTGTTCGGCCGCCTGCCCGCCTTCGACCGACAGCAGGCGTGCCAGCTTGACCTGCGCGTCCAGCGCCACCCGGCTCTTTTCCAGTTGCGCCCGCTGCGCGGCCACGTCGGCCGCTTCCTTGGCCCCCGCCGCCAACGGTCCAAGCTCGCCAAGGCGCGCCTGGACGCTGGTCAACTGCGGCGCCAGGGCTTCGGCAATCGCATCGGCCTTGGTCTGCACGTCCAGCGCCGTGGTCCGCCGCCGGATCAGTTCCGCGTCGTCCGTGACGTCGGCCACGCCGGTCTGCACGGCGTCGATCTGCTTGCGGGCGTCATCGAGCGCCACGTCCGTCTCGGCGCTGGTCGGCTGCTGCGCGTAGGCCGGCGCCAGCGTCACGGCCAGCATCAGGCACAGCAGGATGCGCGCGGCGAGCGATGACCAGGACGCTGCGGTAAGGGAGCGAAAACGGGATTTCAGGTGCGGCACATTGATACTCGAAAGCGGAGAAAGGATGCAGGCGACAACCAGGGAGCGCAATTGAGCCCCGTGGCAGGTCGAGCAACTTTCGGATTACAGCCTATTGTCGACCACAGCGGGGCGGTCGTTTGCAACCGTCGTAAACCGCCAAAGGTGTGCGGGTTAACCGGATCCGGATCTCTTGAACCCGGTCAGGGTCGCCTGCAATATACGCGCGTCGGCTTTCAGGCGCTGAATATCGCGGTCCAGCAGGCGGGACAGATACCGTTTTCCTTCCGCGTCCGTATCCCCAAATTCATTGACGACGAAGTCGATGGCTTGAAGCGCCTCTCGCAGGCGACGGCCGTGCACAGGCTCGTGGTGAGCCACTCTATTTCGGTTCTGATACAGAATCTCGAGCTTCGACGCGACGTCCGCGCGCGACAACGCTTTGTTCGGAAACGTCGATTTCAGCATTCGACGCCAGAGTCGCTTGTCGTAGTCGTCCGAATAGAGGCGCTTCCAAAAAAAGAGCGTCAGCTGCGCGACGACCTGGCCACTTGGAACACTCGCGTGATCAGGCGTACCCGGCTGGCTTACATCTCCGGACACGGCAGGCACAGACGCCAGGTTTTTGAAAGCCGCCCGGGCCGCAGGCGACAGCTTGGCATACATGGCCTTCCGGGCGTTGCTTTCGGCAAGCCGGATTCTTTGTCGTTCTGACGGGAGCCATTGAAAGGTCGGGAACGGCGTACTGAGCCAATCGGGACGGCCGAAGTGCTGTTCCATACATTCGCAAACCGCGTTGCGCAGCGCCACCTCGATGACCCCAGTGACGGTCAGCAGCGTACCGCCCAATCTGAGGATGTCCAGGTGTAAATCGATCGCGGCTGGGTAGGCGCCGGTGAGCGCAAGCAAAGGCGCAAGGCGCTCGGCGGAAAGCAGTTTCACGAGCTGCTGACTGTCGTCGAGGCGGCCCTGGTTGCTTGACGAGGCAAACATCGTTGGGGGAAAATGAAGGCGAAAGGCCCGGGTTGTGTCGGCAGCCACTTGATGGCGGACGCTGGGCTTACCCGTAGTGCCCAACGCCCCTTACGGGGCGTTGTCGTTTGTATCGCGGGCGGCAATGGGCAACAAGCCAGTGCGTGGACCAAAACGTCCCATCGCTCCTCCTACAACCCCATCACCGACAACATCAGAAACGTCGCAAACAGCACGAAGTGCGTCATGCCTTCGATGGCGTTGGTCTGCCCGTCGTTCAGGTTGATGGCGGCGGCGATCAGCGTGATGGCGACCATGACCGTCTGGACGGGGGTCATGGCCATCTGGAAGGGGTGGCCCGTGTACAGGGCCATGGCCTCCATGACCGGCACGGTCAGGATCACGGTGGACAGCGATGCACCCAGCGCGATGTTCACCACCGACTGCATGCGGTTGGCAAGTGCGGCGCGCAAGGCCGTCAAAATTTCCGGGCCGGCAGAAATGGTTGCTACCAGCAACGCCGTCACGATGGGCGGGGCGCCGGTGGACGACAGGCCCAGTTGCAGGGTCTTGCTCATGACCTCGGCCAGCGCGCCGATCACGATCACGCCAAACACCAGCACGCTGATCGATTCCTTGATGCTTGTCGGCTCGGCCTCGTGCGCCACGACCGGTGCGCCGTCTGCAGCCAGGTCCTGCGGCGCAGCAGCCGATGTGGTGGCGGCGACCTTGTCGGTGGCCGATGCGGTGGTCCTGGATGCCGTGGCGGCACTGCCCGTTGCCGGGACCGTTGCAGTGGACGCGCCGATTGCACCGGCCGGCAGGCTGCGGGACGCACCCGCCGCGCTCCCGCGACGCTTGCGCTTTTCGGGATAGCTGTAGCTGAAGAAGTAGCTGTGGGGCCCTGTCTGCATCCTCAGGAACAGCGAATACAGGACCAGCATGACCACGATGGTGAAGCCCGAGTACAGCTGCCACCGTGCTACGGGAATGAACTCGGGCACGACCATCGATATCCCCATGGCCGTCAGGATCATGACGCTGTAGGTGCGGCTCGAGTCGTCGTTATAGGCCTGCTCGCCATGCTTGAGCCCGCCCATCAATGCGGCCAATCCAAGAATGCCGTTGATGTCGAGCATGACCGCCGAATAGATCGTGTCGCGCACCAGGGTAGGCGACTCGCTGTGCTGCATCATGATCGCAAGGATGATGACCTCGACTAGCACGGCAGACAGCGTCAGGATCATGGTGCCATAGGGATCGCCGACCTTTTCGGCCAGCAGTTCGGCATGGTGCGCGACACGGATCGACGCGCACAGGATCGCGCCGATGAGCAGTCCGGAAACGACCAGTGCCGTGCCCTCGCCATGCCCGAGCACCGTGTGCTCGAACGCATAGGCAAGGACGGTGGCAAACACCGCGAGCAACAGGAATTTTTCTCGCAAGAGCAGGGCGACCATGACGATCCGATGTGAGTGCGGGGGTCCTGCATTATGGGTTCCGCAGGCAGCCGAGGCGGAAACAAAACATTGCGCGCCGCCGGGCCAAAAACACAAAGCTGCTAACCTCGACCCTTGCTCAAGTGTCGAATCCCACCTATGCCTCGCTTCGTCCCGCCTCGCTCCTTCTTCCTCTCGGCCGCATCAGCCATATGCCTTGCCGCGACCGCCGCGCCGGCCTTCGCGCAGATGGACACGGCCAGCTGCCTGAGCAACCTGCGCCGCTCGGCCGTGGCCAATGGGGTGTCGGTGGCTGACTTCGACCGTTACACGTCCGATGCGCAAGTGCTCGAAGCCACGGTCGCGTCGGCCAAGGCGCAGCCCGAAGGGCGCGAGACCTGGTGGGACTACATTGCCAAGACGGTCGATGCGCAGCGCGTGAACGAAGGCAAGGCGATCCTGCAACAGTATGGCGCGCAGCTCGAAGCCATTGGCCGCAACTACAGCGTGGACAAGGAAGCCTTGGTCGCGATCTTTGGTATCGAGACCAACTACGGCACGCAGCTTGGCAAGGTGCGCGTGGTCGATGCGTGGATCACCCGCGCGTGCACCGAGCGCAATCCGCTCTGGGCAAAGAATGCCTACGCATCCATTCGCCTGCTGCGCGACGGCACGGTCGCCCCGGACACCTTCGTCGGCTCGTGGAGCGGCGCCTTCGGCATGACGCAGTTCATCCCGACCTCGTTCTATGAATTGGCGGCAGACGGCGATGGCGATGGCCGCATCGATCTGTACCAGTCCCTGCCCGATGCGCTGGCGTCCACCGCCAACCACCTGCTCAAGCGCCGCGCACGCTGGACGCGCGGGCTCGACAGCATTATTGAAGTGCGCGTGCCGCCGGCGATCCAGTCGACCGTGCCGTCGGCCGTCGACGCCGAATACAGCAATTCGGCTGATCGCCGCAGCCTGCGCACATGGGCCGCCCAAGGCGTGACCCGCGTGAACGGCCAGCCGCTGAGCGATGCCGCCTTTGCCGATACCAATGCGTTCGTGTTCGCGCCAACCGGCTCGCAAGGCCCGATTTTCCTGGCCACCGAAAACTTCGAAGCGATCCTGCATTACAACCAGTCGCGCAAGTACGGTTTGTCCGTCAGCCTGCTGTTGAATCAGCTAAAGGGCGAGCCACCGCTGGTCACGCCCTGGCCGACGGACGATCCCGGACTGTCGCGCGCCGAGATTCGTGAACTGCAAACGCTGCTGGTTGGACGCGGTTACGCTATCGGCACACCCGACGGCATTCCGGGCACCATGACCCGGACCGCCGTTCGGCAGGAACAGGAAGCCATGGGCGTGCCGACCGATGGCCGCGTCGGCATGAAGATGCTGCTGGCCTTGCGTCAGCGGGCGTCGATGCCTGCGCCGACGCAGCCGGGAACCTCGCCAGTCATGCCAGCGCCCACGTCGGCCATGCCGCCGGTTGGCGCCCCCGTGGCGCCGTCGCCCGCCAACTGATCCTCGCGTTTTGACCGCGCGTGCGCCGCCGCGCGCGGCCTGCCCGCTCTGCCCTGACCATCGATGCCACCGATCCGCCTTCCCGCCCGACTCGCGCTGCTGCCCTATCTTGGCAAGTGGCTGCTGCTGTCGGCCGTGGTGGCGGTCCTGGCTGGCAGCGCATCGGCCGCCTTTCTGTTTGCGCTCGACACCGTCACGGCCACCCGCGGCGCCAACCTGTGGCTGATCTGGCTGCTGCCCGTTGCCGGCTTCGTGGTCGGCTGGGTGTACATGCAGGTCGGACAACCGGTTGAAGCTGGCAACAATTTGCTGATCGAAGCGATCCACGATCCGGACCGCCCCGTGCCCTTCCGCATGGTCCCGCTCATCTTTGGCGGCACGGTCGTCTCGCATCTGGTCGGCGCATCGGTCGGCCGGGAAGGCACCGCCGTGCAGATGGGTGGCGCGCTGGCCGACCAGGTGCGACGCGTGTTTCGGCTGTCGCCTGCCGATCGCCGCATCCTGCTCATGGCCGGCATGAGCGCCGGCTTTGCCTCCGTCTTCGGCACACCGCTTGCCGGCGCCGTGTTCGGGCTCGAAGTGCTGGTGATCGGACGCCTGCGATACGACGCCCTGCTGCCCTGCTTTCTGGCCGCCATCCTGGCAGAAATGGTCGGCCGGTACTGGGGTGTTCAGCATACTCACTACCCGATAGGCCAGGTCGTCGCCCTTGGCCTGGGCCCACTGGCTGCCGTCTTGCTAGCCGGCGCGGTGTTCGGTCTGGTCAGCCGCGCATTTGGCGCGGCCACGCATGCCACCGGCGCCCTCTTCAAACGCCATATCCACTATGGACCGCTGCGGCCCGTGATCGGAGGCCTGGTGCTCGCCGTGGCGGTGTGGGCGACCGGCGCCTATGACGTCATCGGCCTGGGCATACCCACGATCGTCCAGACCTTCCATGAACCCGTCGCGCCGGGCCTCTTCCTTGAAAAGATGGCCGCCACCGTGCTGTCCCTGGGCAGCGGCTTCAAGGGCGGCGAAGTCACGCCGCTGTTCTTCATCGGCGCGACCCTGGGCAACGCCATGGCGCCCCTGCTCGACCTGCCCTTTGCCATGCTGGCCGGCCTGGGCTTCGTTGCCGTGTTCGCTGGCGCGGCCAACACCCCCCTTGCCGGCACCGTCATGGCGATTGAACTGTTCGGACCGCAGATCGGGCCGTTCGCGGCGCTGGCGTGCATCATGGCGTATCTCTTTTCCGGCCAGGGCGGGATCTATCGTGCGCAGCGGATGGGCGATGGCAAGTTGGGGCTGAACCAGGACGGCCCGGGTCCACGCGACTGATCTTTTACATCCGGGCGCGCCAGGCTATCGATCCGCCGCCCGCATCGCCACCCCTCTTTTTCTCGAGGCTGCATGACCCCACCTTCCTTACCCCTTCCCGACATCACCCTGGCCGGCACGCTGTTCGACACCTTGCGGCAGAACAGCTTGGATGGCACCGGCATCACGCGCGACAGTTACGGCAAAGGTGAACAGGCCGCGCACGACCTGATCATCCGCACCGCGCAATCGCTGGATCTGGAAGTCGCGATCGATGGCACCCGCAACTTGTACGTGACGCTGCCCGGGGTGGATCGCTCTGCACCCTGCACCATGACCGGATCCCATCTGGACTCGGTCCCGGCTGGCGGCAATTACGACGGCGCGGCAGGCGTGGTGGCTGGCATGGCCGTGCTGGCAGGGTGGCGCGCCGCGGGCCTGACGCCGCCGCACGACATGACCGTGATGGGCGTTCGCGCCGAAGAAAGCACCTGGTTTCCCTATTCGTACCTGGGCAGCAAAGGCGCATTCGGCCAGATCGACAGCGCGGCCGTGCTGGCCCTGCCGCGCAGCGACACGGGCCGCAGCCTGGCCAGCCACCTGACCGAATGCGGTGGCGACCCGGCCACCTTTGGCCAGGCGTGGTTGTCGCCCGACCGTATCGCGCGCTTTGTCGAACTGCATATCGAGCAGGGTCCGGTGTTGATCGAAGCCGGCCTGCCGGTGGGCGTGGTGACCGGCATTCGCGGCGCAATCCGCTATCGTGATGCCCGCGCCGTCGGTACGTATGCGCATTCGGGCGCAGTGCCCCGTCGCAGCCGTCACGACGCGGTCCGCGCCGCCGCTTTATTCATTGCCGCCATCGACCAGGATTGGGAACGGCTCGAAGATGCCGGCCGAGATCTGGTCATTACCTTCGGCAAGCTGTCCACCAATCCGGCGCAGCACGCGTTCAGCAAGGTTGCCGGCGAGATCGACATCTGCATGGACATCCGCAGCCTGGAGCCGGAAACGCTGATCGAGGTCGATGCGCTGCTGGCGCGTCGCGCCGCCGAAATTGCCGACCGCGCCCGGGTCCAGTTTGTTCTGGGCGAACGCACGGGGTCGGCGCCAGCCGTGATGGACGTGGCGATCATCGCGCAGCTGTCAGACGCCGCGAAAGCGCTCGGGATCCCTGCCATGCGCATTGCCAGCGGCGCCGGACACGATGCCGCCGTGTTCGCGCAGAACGGCATACCGACCGGAATGATCTTCGTGCGGAACGATCGGGGCTCGCACAATCCCGAGGAAGCCATGGATATGAATGACTTTGCGATGGGTGCGCGGCTGCTTGCCCACGCCTTGTGCCCGTCCTGGCCGGCCAGGCCCGAATAGGACCTGCACCGTCTGACCGCCGTCGCCGCGCCACTGTTGCGCCGTGTCATCCTGTCACCACTGGCCCGCCCGTCCTGACGGGTGACCCGCTACCATACTGAACGGCTCGCGGCATGCGAGTGCGGCAGTGTGGCGGGGCATGGTGCGACAGGACAACAAGAAAGGCGGCAGGACGGGGTGGCGACGGTGGGCCGGCGGGTGGTGTGCCCTGCTGGCCATGTGGCTATGGGTGTCCGTGACGGCCGTTGCCGCGGTGGCCGCCGCGCCCGCTGCGGCGGACATCACGCCCCTTCCCTTTGATGGCGGTGGTGACGCCATGCGCGTCGGCCCACACGCGCAGATCTTCGAAGATACCCGCGGTGACCTGGCCTTCACCCAGTTGCGATCGACCACGACCGGCTGGCGCGCGGGGCCGTCGGACACGTTCAATTTCGGGGTATCGAAGTCGGTGTGGTGGGTGCGCACCCGCATCCACAACGTGACAGCGGGTCCGCTGCGGATGGTGGTCGACCTGGGCACGCCCAATATGGACTATGTGGATGCCTATGTGGTCGCGTCCGATGGGCAGGTGCGCCAGCAGGTGCATACCGGGGACCGCCTGCCGTTTTCGACCCGCGGCATCCATGACCGCACCTTGGCCTTCGCCCATACCCTGAACGGCAACGAAACCGTGGACGTGTACCTGCGGGTGGCGACGCATGACGGGCTGTTCGAGTTGATGCCGCTGCGGGTGTTCAGCATCAAGGGTTTTGTCGAACATACGCATGACGAGAACCTGCTGATCAGCCTGTTCCACGGCGGGCTCATCGTGCTGGTGCTCTACAACCTGTTCCTGTTCGTGTCGACGCGTGAAAAGAACTTCGGGCTGTATGTCGTGTACCTGGTCGTGTTCCTGGTCAACAGCTTCGCGTTCCGCGGATTCGACATGGAACATTTGTGGCCGAACTCGCCGCGCCTGCACAACATTGTGGTCGGCGTCAGCGCCAGCCTGATCTTCGCCAGTGGTGGCGCGTTCACGATGGCGTATCTGCATCTGCGCCGCACCGCCGCGCCGTGGGTATGGCAGGTGGCGGCGGCGCTGGTCGCGGCCAATCTGGGCGGCGCGCTGCTGGGCCTGTTCGACTTCTACACCTTGGCCGCGGGTTTTGCCGCGATCTTCGGACTGGCGCTGGTGCTGTTCCTGTACGTGACCGCGGCCGTGCTGGCAATGCGCGACGTGCGCGAAGCGCGTTACGTGGTCATGGCCTTCACGGCGCTGATCTGCAGCGCCGTCCTCTATTACCTGCAGCTGCTGGATGTCCTGCCCGCGACCCGGGTCAGCTTCTGGGCCATGCTGGCGGGGTCCTGGATTGAATTGATGGTGCTGGGTTTCGGGCTGGCTGATGCCATGAACACGCTCAAGACGCAGAAGTTGCAGGCCGAACGCTCTGCGCGCGAGAACCAGGAAGCCATGGCGCTGCGCCTGGAAAAGCGGGTGGTGGAGCGCACGCTGGAACTGGCCGAGGCCAACCGGCAGCTCAGTACCCTGTCGATCACGGATGAGCTGACCGGCGCCTACAACCGGCGGCATTTCGATCAGCAGTGCGCGCAGCGCCTGGCGCACCGTGGACGGGGCGAGCCGATCGCACTGTGCATTTTCGATATCGATTTCTTCAAGCAATACAACGATCGCTATGGCCACGTCGCAGGCGATGCCGTGCTGCGGCGCTTCAGTCACGCCGTGCTGTCGGTGCTGCATCCGGAAGGCCATCCCTTTTTCCGGCTGGGCGGCGAAGAGTTCGCAACAGTGTTCACCACGCCAACCGCAGCAGAGGCCGATGCGCTGGCGCACCGGCTGCGTGAGACGGTCAATGCGCTGGCCGTGCCACATGCGGACAGTCCGCGCGGCATCGTGACCGCCAGTTTCGGCGTGGCATGGTGGGGCGGCGAAGCGCTGGACGACCTGACGCCCGAGGTGCTGTACGCCGCGGCGGATCGGCTGCTATACGAAGCCAAGCGCGGGGGGCGAGATCGTGTGGTGGTGCACACGCAGCCCGGTTTGACGGACCCGCATCACCGCGCGGCCGGCAGCTGATAGCGCTCCATCTCACGCGTGCGGGGATGCTCGGGACCATAGGTGCGGCGCGCCAGGCCCCGCGCTTCAGCCAGGGTGCGTTCGGCATCGGCGCGTTTGGTGGGCTGCATGGCCAGCACCTGCGCAAGGACGAAGGTGCGCGACGCAATGGCGTCGCTCTCGCCCGAGGGAGCCGACGACGGTGACGTGCGTTTGATGGCTTCACGCGCGGCCCCCTCGGCCTCGGCTGCGCGGCCCTGGAAGCGGCTCACGACGGCTCGCGACACGAAGTAGTCGGCGGCTGCGGGGCTGGATTCCACGCCGTTCTTTTTCAGCTCGTCGAGCAGGATGGCCCCGCGGCCTGCAGCGCCTGTCTTGGCCAGGTCGCCGGCCAGCAGCACACCTGCCGCAAGGGTGTTGATGTCAGTCGGGCCCAGTGCCTTCAGGAATCCACCGTAGGCAATGACGCCGTACCTGACCGCTTCGGCGCTGTCACCGCGATACGAATGGCCGGTCGCCATCAAGGTATAGCCATAGGCCTGGTTGACGTTGCCTTCGCCCATCAGGCGGGCAATGTCGGCGTTGAACCGCTGGCCTTCCTGGATCGCAAGGTCGTATCGGCCGGCGTCGAGGGCACGCATGCCGCTCTCGAAGATCTGCTGGACGGCGACGGCGGGATTGGCTGCTGGAGCTGCCGCGCCCGCCGCCGCGGTACCGGGGGCCATCGTCGCCGGCGCGTCCGCATCCGCGGGAGTGGCTGCAATTGCCGCCAGTGGCGCCATGCCCATCATCGCCGCCAGCAGCATCGCGTTCGTCGTTGCTTGAAGTCCACGCACCATCTTGTCGTCCTTGTCAGTCGCTGCGCCGGCGGCTGGCGTAGCGCCAGCACCCGGCCCTGCACGGCTGCTCATCATAACCGGGGGTTCTGGCCCGATGCAGGCACCGATACACCCTGCAATCGGCCCTGGCGCCAGCGCCGGACCTGCCGCGTCGCCTACACTTCACTCTTGTTGCCAGCAAAGCATGGCCGCCCTATCTGCCCGTTTCCCACTGCCCACCCCGATGTCCGCTTACCTGATTGCCGCCTTCTATCAATTCGTTGACCTGCCCGATTTTGTCGAGCGCAAGCCGGCGCTGCTTGCCTGTTGTGAAGCCAACGACGTGCTTGGCATGATCCTGCTCGCCGAAGAAGGCGTGAATGGCACCATCGCCGGCCCTCCGGCAGGCGTGCATGCCGTGCTGGACCACCTGCGCGCCTTTCCCGGCATGGCCGGTCTGGTGCACAAGGAATCGTTCGCCGACACCGCCCCGTTCTATCGCATGAAAGTCCGGCTGAAGAAAGAGATCGTGACCCTGGGCGTGCCCGGCATCAGCCCGACCCGCATGGCCGGCACGTATGTCAAACCCGAAGACTGGAATGCGCTGATCAGCGACCCCGACGTGGTGGTGATTGACGTTCGCAACGATTACGAAGTGTCGCTGGGAACGTTCAAGGGCGCGATCGATCCGCGCACCCGTCACTTCAGCGACCTGCCGGAATGGGTGGAAGGGCAGGACGTGCTCAAGACGAAACCCAAGGTGGCCATGTTCTGCACGGGCGGCATCCGCTGCGAAAAATCGACGGCATTGCTGCGCGCGCAGGGCTTCGACGAGGTCTATCACCTGGAAGGCGGCATCCTCAAATACCTGGAAACCGTGCCGGAAGCGAGCAGCCTGTGGGAAGGCGAATGTTTCGTCTTTGACGAGCGCGTATCGGTGGGCCATGGGCTGAAGGTGGGCGAAGCCGTTCTGTGCCGGGCCTGCCGCCACCCGCTGACCAAAGAGGACCTGGCGTCGCCACTGTTTGAAGCGGGCGTCAGTTGCCCGCACTGCCACGGCACCAAAACAGACGCCCAGCAGCGCAGCATTGCCGAGCGCCACCGGCAGGTGGAACTGGCCAGACAGCGCAACCAGCGGCACATTGGCGCGCGCTTTCCGGCGGTGCCCGCCAAAGATGCGGACGACGCATCGTGAGCCCACCCCTTCCCGTGCTGTATTCCTTCCGCCGCTGCCCGTACGCCATGCGTGCGCGGCTGGCGATCGCGGCAAGCGGACAGCCCTGCGAGCTGCGTGAAGTCGTGCTGCGCAACAAGCCCGCCGAGATGCTGCAGGCCTCGCCCAAGGGTACCGTGCCGGTGCTTGTCGATACCTATGGCTCCATCGTGGACCAGAGCCTGGACATCATGCAGTGGGCCTTGCGACGCAATGATCCGGCGCAGTGGTTATGCCCGGAACGGGAAACAGCCGACGCGATGTTTGCGCTTATCGCCGAGAACGATGGCGCCTTCAAACGGCATCTGGACCGCTACAAGTATCCGGATCGGTATGAGGGCATCGATGCCATGGCGGAACGCGAGGGCGGCGCCACGTGGCTGCGCGGGCTGGACGCCCGGCTGCGGGCGCACCCGTGGTTGTTCGGCAGCCGCCCGTGCCTGGCCGACATGGCGATCGCACCGTTCGTTCGGCAGTTCGCGCATACCGATGCCGCATGGTTTGCCGAGCAGGACTGGCCTGCGCTACAGGCCTGGCTGGCCCGCATCCTGGACAGCGACGCCTTTGCCCACGTCATGCAGAAATGGACGCCATGGGCATCGGGCACGGAAGGCATCGCCTTTCCCGGATGATCCGTGCACGGATCATCAGCACGCGGATCATCAGCACCCGGATGATCAGCCCGCTGACGGTCAGTACACCTCGGGCACGATGATGCTGTCGGGCACCGGGTTGCGCACGTAATCGTCGTGCCGCACCCGCGGCGGCAGCACGATGGGCGCATGCTCCACTTCTTCATAAGGCATCTGCGACAGCAGGTGGTGGATGCAGTTCAGGCGCGCCTTCTTCTTGTCCACCGCCTGCACCACCCACCACGGCGCTTCGGGAATGTGCGTGCGCTCCAGCATCACTTCCTTGGCCTTGGTGTAGTCCTCCCAGCGGCGGCGCGATTCCAGATCCATGGGGCTCAGCTTCCACTGCTTGAGCGGGTCGTGGATCCGCCCCAGAAAGCGCAAATGCTGTTCTTCGTCCGAGATCGAAAACCAGTATTTGATGACCTGGATGCCCGATCGCACCAGCATCTTTTCGAACTCGGGCACCGACCGGAAGAACTCTTCGACCTCGTCTTCGGAGCAGAAACCCATCACCCGCTCGACCCCGGCGCGGTTGTACCAGCTGCGATCGAACAGCACCATTTCGCCCGCGGCCGGCAGGTGCGAGACATAGCGCTGGAAATACCACTGCGTGCGCTCGCGATCGTTGGGCGCCGGCAGCGCGGCGACGCGCGCCACGCGGGGATTCAGGCGCTGCGTGATGCGCTTGATCACGCCCCCCTTGCCGGCGGCGTCGCGCCCTTCAAAAATGATGACGACCTTGTGGCGCGCCTTGACCACCCAGTCCTGCAGCTTGACCAGTTCGCCCTGCAAGCGGAACAGCTCGCGAAAGTACTGGCGGCGTTCGGCACGTTCTTCGTCGGAGGCGTTCGGCGCCAGGCTGTCCGACAGCCCGTCCAGCGGCCGGTCTTCCAGCTCCAGTTCCAGCTCTTCGTCGTAGCTGTCGGCCAAGTCCAGGCGGATGCGCCGGATCAAATCATCGTCGTTGCTTAACATGTCGAGGTCCGGACTAAAAGGCGGTTGGACCCCGACGCTACACCCGCCGCGCTGCAACCGTGTGACAGGTTTTGGTCAAGGCTGACCGCACGCCAGGTTCGCAGGGACGGCAATGTCCATCAGGCGCGGATGCGGCAGGTGCAGACCCTGCATGATCGCAATGTAGGCCTCGCGCGTCTTGCCCGCCAGACGCGGATTGCAGCGCTTTTCCTCGCCAATGCTCGACGCCGTCCAGCCCTTGTAGTCGTGCCCGGGATACAGCGTGGTGTCGTCCGGCAACGTGAACAGTTGCTGGATCGAATCCCAGGACCGCCCCGCATCGCCGCCCTGGAAATCGGTTCGACCAGTCCCCCGGATCAGCAGCGCATCGCCGGTGAACACCGCGCGCGGGTGATCCGGGTCCAGTACGAAACTGAAGGACTCGTTGGTGTGCCCCGGCGTGTAGCGCGCCTCCAGCACCACGCCGTCGACGCGCAGGCGCTCGCCATCCTGCACCCTGCGGGACACGCAGGTCGCTTGCGAGAACTCCCCCATGACCGTCACGCAGCCCGTGTCATCGCGCAGGTCACCCAGCGCGGTCACATGGTCGGCATGCGTGTGCGTGTCGATCGCGTGCACGAGACGCACGTCCAGGTCACGCAACAGCGTGCTGTACGTCGGCATCTGTTCCTTGACCGGGTCGATCAGCAGCGCTTCGCCGCCGACACGGGACGCAAGCAGATACGTGTAGGTGCTGGAGGTGGCATCGAACAGTTGGCGAAAGAGCATGAAGGCACTCCAATGGGAAGGCGTCGCACTTTATTACCTCCGAGTATAAGCAAATAACTTGCAGGGATATAGCCCTGCGGATCGTTGCACCCGACATCAATACCGTGGCGTACATGTTGGTGCCGGTGGTGTAATCCCCTCGATGCATGCCTTTTCCCCTCTGATCCGTTACTTCGAAGAAGTCGCCACCCAAGGCTCGGTGCGCCGCGCCGCCGAGCGCCTGCATATCTCGCCGTCGGCGGTCACACGTCAAATCCTGAAGCTGGAAGAGGCGCTCGACATGCAGCTCTTTGACCGGTTGCCGCGCGGCGTCAGGCTGACCTCGGCGGGCGAATTGCTGCTGGCGTCGGTGCATCGGCTGCAACGCGACTTCGACAGCGCCATCACGCAGGTCGATGCGTTGAAGGGCCTGCGCCGCGGCCGCATCTCGATCGGGGTGATGCAACATTTCAGCGACCAGGTGATTCCGGACCTGATCACCGAGCTCAATGCGCAATACCCGGGCATCGTCTTTACCGTATTCGTCGGCAATTCGGACGACATCGTCGATCGGATCGCCAAGGGTGAACTCGACATCGGCCTGTGCTGGGAGCCACCGGCCTCCGCACCCGTCCGGCGCGTGCGCACCGCCGCCATGGCGATCGGCCTGGTGGTGCGGCCCGATCATCCGTATGCCACCCGCAAGAGCGTGCGGCTGCGCGAATGCGCGCGCCTTCCGCTGATCCTGCCGACTGACGACATGGAACTGCGCCGCGTGCTGGACAGCACGCTGCACGGCGCGGCGGAACGGCTGGATCCCATGACCGAGACCAATTCGATTGCCACTTTGCGGCAACTGACGCTGCTGGGCACGGGCGTCGCCATCATGGCGCGCATCAACATCGTGCGCGATATCCGCGAAGGACGACTGGTGCATGTTCCGCTGTCGGACAAGGGTGTGAAGTCCTTCCACTTCGCGTTGCTGGTTCGCAGCGAACGCAACCTGTCGGTCGCGGCGGCCATGCTGCTCGAGCTGCTTGAAAGCCGCTTCAACGGCTATGTGGGCCACGACACCGGGCGGGCAACGGCGCGCTGACGGTGATCGCGGCGTCAAGGCAGGCCGGATTCTGCGTTGCTTTCAAGTGAACGCAGGCATCGAAAAACGATGCTGGTTGGCACCGGACGCCGATAGTAGAGTGCAGCCTTCCTCCAGTCATCGTCGAAGGCCACTCCAATGCGGTCACTGTTCTCTTTACCCCGCCGGGCCGTGCTGCTCGGCCTGCTTGCCCTGTCCGCGGCCGGGGTTACCGTTCCCGATGTGGCCAGCGCACAAGCCGCGACGGCGTCCCCCGTCAAGATCCGCTTCCAGCTGGACTGGCGCTTCGAAGCCAGCGCGATCCCCTACATCCTTGCGCAGCGCAAAGGCTACTTTGCGCAGGAAGGCCTGGATGTCAGCATCAACGTCGGATCCGGCGCATCGGCCACCGTCACGCGTCTGGCGACAGGTACGGTCGACATGGGTGTGGGCGACATGTCGTCGGTGATCGAGTTTGCCGCCAACAATCCGCAACTGCCTGCGCGCGCGGTTTTCCTGGTGTACGAGAATTCGCCCGCCGCCATCATGTCCTTGAAAAAGACAGGCATCCGCCGCGTGGCCGACCTGAAAGGCAAGACCATCGGCAGCCCGGTCAACGACGGTGCACGCAAGGTGTTTCCCCTGCTGGCTGCCGCCAATGGACTGGCGCCGAACGATGTGACGTGGATGTCGATCGAGCCTGCCATGCGCGAGACCATGCTGGTCCGCGGCCAGGTCGATGCCATCGCGGCCTACCTGGCGTCGGGCCTGATGTCGCTCGAAAAACTCGGCGTGCCCGCCGATCAGATCCAGATCCTGCCCTATGCCGACAACGGCGTGCAGATCTACGGCAATGCCGTGCTTGCCAGTACCGCGTTTCTGCAATCGCATCCTGATGCGGTCCGCGGTTTTCTGAAAGCCGTGGCGCGTGCGTTCAAGGACATCTATGCCGACCGTGCCGAAGCCGTCCGTGCACTGAAGGCTTTCGAGCCCTTGATCGAAGTGCCGGTGGAAACGACACGCCTCAACATCTTCCTTGACCGGCAGGTGGATACGCCGCTGTCCCGCCGCAACGGCATCGGAGAAATCGATCCCCGGCGCCTGCTGGAAAACATCGACCGGCTTGCGCCCGAAATGAAGCTGAAGACCCGTCCGGACGCCGCCAGTCTGATCGACATGCGCTTCCTGCCGTCCCGCGCCGAGCGCGCCGTCATCGCACCCTGAGCAGGCGCCATCATGACCGGCACGAAATCTTCCTCCCTGACAACGGCGACGCCGCTTACCGTTCCGACCATTGCCTTTGGCGACTTCCGGGATGGCGATGCGGCCACCCGCCAGGCCATCGCGGCGCGGATCATCGCGGCCGGGGAAACCTATGGCTTCTTCTACCTGTCGGACAACGGCGTGCCGCGCGCGCAGATCGACGCGGCGTTCGATGCGGCACGGGCGTTCTTTGCCCTGCCCCTGGCCGAGCGCATGGCCTGCCGCGCCGGCGAAAAACGCCAGAACCGGGGCTACCAGCCCATGTTCGACACGCAACAGCGTGCCGAAGCCACGCCTGACGGCAAGGAATCGTTCGACATGGGGTTTCCGTTTCCGGCGGACGACCCAGGCGTGGTGGCAGGCCTGCCCTTCCACGGCCGCAATACCTGGCCAGACATGCCGGGCTTCCGGGACACGATCGAAGGCCTGTACACCCGCCTGCTGACCACCGGCCATGACGTGCTGCGTGCCATGGCCGTGGGCCTGGGAGCCGACCCGGAGCTGTTCGCCGGGCAATGCCAGCGGCCGTCCACCAACATGCGGCTGGTGCACTACCCGCCGCAAGTCCAGATCGCGGGCCGTACCGACAAGGGCGCGGGCGCCCATACCGATCGCGGCCTGATCACCCTGTTGCTCAATGACAATGAGGCCGGCCTGGAAGTGCAGTCGCTGGACGGCACGTGGATCGCCGTGCCGCCGAAGGAAGATGCCCTGATCGTCAACGTCGGGCAGTTGATGACGCGCTGGACCAATGGAAGGCTGCGGTCGGCCGTGCATCGCGTCATCAATGCGTCAGGACGCGAGCGGTATTCGATCCCGCAGTTCCACCACCCCGACTATCACACGGTGGTGGATCCCCGCGACCTGCCGTTGACGGACGAACCGGCCTTCGATGCGGTGGTGGCCGGCGACTTCGTCGCAAAGGGATTCGGCGCCGACCGCGCGTCCTGGAAGACCGCTTAAAACCCTTCCAGCACCACCTTGCCTTTTGCCTTGCCTGACTCGATCAGCGCGTGCGCGCGTTTCAGGTTGTCGGCGTTGATCGTGCCGAACTGCTCGCCCAGGGTAGTGCGCAGGATGCCCGCGTCGATCAGGTCGGCCACTTCGTTCAGCAGGTGGTGCTGCTCGATCATGTCGGGCGTCTGGAACAGCGAGCGCGTGAACATCAGTTCCCAGTGCACCGACACAGCCTTGCGTTTAAGCGGCATGATGTCCAGCGTCTTGGGATCGTCGATCAGCAGCAGCTTGCCTTGCGGGGCCACAACGTCGACGATGCCGTCGAAGTGATCCGACGTGTTGGTCAGGCTGGCGATCTTTTCCACATGCGGAATGCCCAGCGCCTGCAATTGCGGCAGGAAGGGCTTGCTGTGATCGATGACGTGATGGGCGCCCAAGGACAGGCACCACTCGCGCGTCTCGGGGCGTGATGCCGTCGCGATCACCGTCAGTCCGGTCAGGCGCCGCGCCAGCTGGATCAGGATCGACCCCACGCCGCCTGCGCCGCCAATGATCAGCAGGTGGCCCGCGTCGCGCTTCTTGCCCACCACGGCGCCCAGCCGGTCGAACAGCAGTTCCCAGGCGGTGATGGCGGTCAGAGGCAAGGCGGCGGCTTCGGCGTTGCTCAGGGTGGAGGGCTTGCGGCCAACGATGCGTTCGTCGACCAGATGGAATTCTGCGTTGGCGCCGGGCCGTGCAATCGAGCCGGCGTAGTACACCGCGTCGCCCACCTTGAACAGGGTCACGTCAGGCCCGACGGCTTCGACGATGCCCACCGCATCCCACCCCAATACCTTGGCCTCGCCTTCGGGCGGCGCGGCGCTTTTGCGCACCTTGGTATCGACCGGGTTGACCGAGATGGCCTGCACGGCCACCAGCAGATCGCGGCCCGTGGCCTGCGGTTTGGGCAGGTCCAGGTCCACCAGCGCGGCGGGATCGTTGATCGGAAAGGGGGTGCGGTAGCCGACGGCTTTCATGGCGTTGCCTTGCGAGAGAGAGGACGAACCGCTAAATTAGGCCATACCGACGTTTCGGTAAATACGCCAATTTTGTGTATCTAGTACCCTTTTGGATACTGTCCCATGACACCCAAAACCTACGACTGCGCGGCAGGCTGCCCGGTCGAAGCCACCCTGGACCTGATCGACGGCAAGTGGAAAGGCGTGATCCTGTACCACTTGTGCGACGGCACCTTGCGCTTCAACCAGCTGCGCAAGGCGCTGGCCGGCATCACCCAGCGCATGCTGACCAAACAGCTGCGCGAACTGGAAGAGTGCGGGCTGGTCGTGCGCAAGGTCTATGCGCAGGTGCCGCCCAAGGTCGAGTACACCCTGTCGGCGGAAGGCGAAAGCCTGCGGCCGGTGATCGCGGCGCTGGCGACCTGGGGCACGGCGCGGATCGCGCGCGTGAACGAAGGCCTCGCCCTGCACGCAGCCTAGCTCTGCAGTTGTACTATGCACACGGTCCGGCGCCCTTGCCGGACGCCATTCACAGCGGCCGATGAAGACACCCAAAAGAATCCTACCCCTCGTTGAAGAAGGCCTCGTCGATGACGTCCTGCGTCAGTTGATGAGCGGCAAGGAAGCGACCGTGTACGTGGTCCGCTGCGGCGACGACGTGCGCTGCGCAAAGGTCTACAAAGAGGCCAACCAGCGCGCGTTCCACCAGGCCGTCTCGTATACCGAGGGCCGCAAGGTCAAGAACAGCCGACAGGCGCGCGCCATGGAAAAAGGCACCCGCTATGGCCGCAAGATGCAGGAAGAGACCTGGCAGACCGCCGAGGTCGACGCGCTGTATCGCCTGGCGAACGCCGGTGTGCGTGTACCGCAGCCCTATCTGTGCCACGAGGGCGTGCTCCTGATGGAACTGGTGACGGACGCCGACGGCAATGCCGCGCCGCGCCTGAACGATATCGAGCTGACGCCCGAACTGGCCCGCCGCTATCACGCGATGCTGATCGAGCAGGTCGTGCTGATGCTGTGTGCAGGCGTGGTGCACGGCGACCTGTCCGAATACAACATCCTGGTCGATGCCAACGGCCCGGTCATCATCGACCTGCCGCAGGCCATCGATGCGGCGGCCAACAACAACGCGGGCGTGATGCTGGAGCGCGACGTCGAGAACCTGGCGACCTTCTTTGCACAGACGGCGCCGGAACTGGCCGACACGCAATACGGCAAGGAAATCTGGAAGGCGTACGAGGCGGGCGAATTGCGGCCCGGCATGACGCTGACCGGCAAGGTCGAAGTCGACCACCGTCCGGCCGATGTGGGCGCGGTGCTGCGCGATATCGAAGCGGTGCGGCGCGAAGAGGAAGAGCGGCTGCGCGCCCTGCAGGAAATGCGGGACTGAGCACGCGGGACTGAGCACGCTCGATATTGAGCGTGTGCTGCGACAGCGGGCCCCGCCGCTGACTATCCCCGCCGCTTGCCGTCCACCACCATTTCGCCCAGGAAATCCAGGAAGCACGCGATCCGCAGCGCGATCTGCGTGTTCCGGTAATACACCGCGTTGATCGACTGGAAGGAATCCACCGTGTCCTTCGCCAGCACCTGCACCAGGTCGCCGCGTTCCCGGTCCGCCTCGGTCAGGTAATCCGCCAGGCTCGCAATGCCCTGCCCGGCCAGGGCCAGCAGCCGCAGGGTCTCGCCGTTCGATGCGGCAATGCGCGGTTCGACCACGAACGGGTGGCCCGACTCATCGAGCACCGGCCACCGGTTCAGCCCCGGCAATTGATTGAATCCCAGCAAGTCATGCCCGCCCAGCGCCGCCACGTTGCGCGGCTTGCCGCGCTGGCGCAGATATTCCCGGCTGGCCAGCAAGCGCACGCGACTCATGAACAGATGCCGGGCACGCAAGGTGGAATCCTGCAGGGTGCCGATCCGGATGGCGACGTCGGTACGGTGTTCGAGCAGGTCGATGATGGCTTCGCTGCTGTCCAGTTCCAGCGTGATGTCGGGATAGCGTGCGCGAAACTCGCCCACCAGCGGCACGATCACATGGAACATGAACGCAGGCGCCGCATTGACGCGCAAGCGTCCCGACGGCTTCTGCTGCCGGATCGCGACCTGCTCTTCGGCATCTTCGACCGACGCAATGATCTGCCGGGCCTGCGCCAGAAACGCCGTGCCCTCTTCCGTCAGTTCAATGCGCCGCGTGGTGCGGTTCATGAGGGCGGTGCTCAGCTTCTTTTCGAGGCGGCTCAGCGCCCGGCTCACACCTGAAATCGTCTGCCCGAGTTCATTGGCCGCGGCCGTGATGGACCCGGTGTCGATCACGGTGCAGAAGGCGAGCAGTTCGTCGAGCGTGGTTTTCATTCTTGATCCTGCGTCAAAGATCTTCAGACATTAACCTGAAGCCTTGAACGCAGGGCGCCTGACTTGACCTGCTGCCGCCTTGTTGTCAGGCGTCAATGTCCCCAAAGATACGGGTCAGATCAACGCACTGCGATCCGGCGCGATGGGTACGGCGGTCTCTTCCGGGGCGCCGATCTTGATGCTGCCATCGGGCCGCTCATACGTGCCGATCAGGCAACCGCTGGCCACCGCGCGTTCGCGCAGCGCATCCAGCACTTCGTCGCGGCCAGGCGTCGACGAGAACGGCTCGCCCGCAGCCAGCGCGAATACCTGGAACGCGTACCGATGCGGGCCGTGGCCCGGTGGCGGGTCGGGTGGCAGCCACTTGGCGGTCAGGTAGGAATTGCGGCCGGTGTGCAGACCGTCATCGCCTTCGTGATCGGGGCTTTCCAATGCGCCGGCTTCCAGTGCGCCATCACTGCCCACGGGCAGGTCCACCACAATGGCGTGGACCAGAGGCCGGGGGGTCGGCGCATCGGCATCTTCAACGATCAGCACGACGGCGGCCGCATTGGACGGCACGCCCGACCACTGAACGGGTGGCGAGAGCCCGACACCGTCGGCCGTATACAGCTCGGGAATCGGCGCATGATCGACGAAGGCCATGCTATGCACGGTCAGCGACGCGCTGCCGGCCCCGGTGCCGATCTGGTTGAAAGCAATCTTGTCGAGCCCGGCCCGCTGGTTGTGCAGCGCGTGGCCGATACTGTCGGGCAGTTTTTCCAACATGATGGTTCTCCCTTGCGTGGCTCGCCCTAGACGCGCGTATGGCGCCCAAGGGCAATCCTCATCGTAGGAGCTTGCGGCGTAACACGGCGCGATAAGTTGCTACGAGACTCGACGGTGGGGGCTAGCGCGTCGCGGCGCTTCCGCGCACAGGTTGATTCAAGGTTCAAGATTGAATAGTTGGTGGCCGGCTCTTAGGATGCGTCTACATAACGACAAAAGCAGACTGGAGACACCATGTCCAACCTTCGTCCCGCCGCGCTGGCCCTTGCCGGCGTCGTGCTGGCGGGCGCCTCGGCGCTCGCCCCTGTGATCGCCCAGGCCCAGACCTTCCCCGACAAACCCATCCACATCATCGTGCCCTTGCCGCCTGGCGGGTCGAACGACGTGCTCGCGCGCATCGTGGGGCAGGAAATGTCCAAAACCTTCGGGCAACCGGTGATCGTGGAAAACAAGCCGGGTGCGGCCGGCAATATTGCGACCGACTACATCGCCAAGTCGGCCCCCGATGGCTACACCATTGCGATTGCGCCGAACCAGACGGTGGCGGTCAATCCGGTGCTGTATCCGAAGCTGCCGTTCGATGCGTCGCGGGATCTGACCGGCGTGACGATGATGGGACGTGTGCCGCTGGTGCTGGTGGTGCCGCCGCAGGTCAAGGCCAATTCGGTGGCGGACGTGATTGCGATGGCGAAGGCGTCGCCCGACAAGTTGACGTTTGCAACGGCCGGGTCGGGCAGTCCGCAGCACATGTCGGCCGAGATTTTCAAGTCGATGACGGGCGTGCGGATGACGCAGGTGCCGTATCGCGGGTCGGTGCCGGCGCTGGTGGACGTGCTGGCGGGCACGGTGGACATGATGTTCTGCCCGATCAATTCCGCCCTGCCCTATATCCGCAGCGGCAAGCTGCGGGCACTGGGCATCACGGGCGAAAAGCGCCTGCCGCTGCTGCCGGACGTGCCGACAATCGCCGAGACGTTGCCGGGCTATGAAAGCGATATCTGGATCGGGATGATTGCGCCGGCCAAGACACCGGCGCCGGTGATTGCCAAGCTCAATGCCGAACTGCGCCGCGCGCTGGCCTTGCCGGAAGTGAAGGACAAGCTGGCCGAGCAAGGCATCTTTACGGAAACGAGCACGCCGGAGGCCTTTACGGCCACGATGGCGGCCGACCAGAAGCGCTGGGCGGAAGTGATCAAGAACGCCAACATTCGGCCCGAGTGAATGCAGAAGGGGCCGGTCGATTCAATCGCTTGAACCCGCCGGCCCCTGCCAGGAAACTTCGCATCGGCGGCGGTTCAGCCGCCGATCAAAGGCTTACCAGCCCACGCATGCCCCATCGCTGCGGGGGTCCGAACCGCCTTCGAACAGACCACCGGGGTGCATCACCACCGCACCCGCATGACCCATGGTTTCGTCGTACGGCAGCAGCACATCCACTTCATGGCCCAGGGCACGCAGCGCGTCGACCGTGGCTTGCGGGAACCGCGCTTCAAGTTTGAGCGTGTCGCTGACCTGACCCCAGGTGCGGCCGAGCAGCCAGCGGGGCGCGTCGATGGCGGCCTGCGGATTCATGCCGAAATTGGCGATCCGGCTGAAGACCGCGCTTTGCGATTGCGGCTGGCCATCGCCGCCCATGTTGCCGTAGACCATGATCCGGCCGTCGTCGAAGTGCGCCATGGCCGGGTTGAGGGTGTGGAAGGGCTTGCGGCCGCCCATAAGCGGGTTGCGCGCGGCCGGGTCCAGCGAGAAGCTGCAGCCGCGGTTCTGCCAGTTCACGCCGGACTGGTCGAGGACGATGCCGCTGCCGAACTCGTGATAGATGCTCTGGATGAAGCTGACGGCCACGCCGTCCTTGTCGATCACGCCCATCCATACGGTATCGGCCGGGCCCTTGCCCTGGCCCCACGGCAGCGCGCGATCGGCTGACAGGGTCCGGGCCATGGCGTCGAGCGCAGCGGGATCGAGCAGGCTTTGCGGATCGATCCGCATGTGGGCGGGGTCGGTGATTTCGCGGTCACGGATCTTGAAGGCCTGCTTGGTGGCTTCGACGCAGGCATGCACGTACGACGCGCCCAGCGGGTCCATGTCGGCCTTGAACAGGCGGTCGAGCTGGCCCAGGATCATGAGCGACACCACGCCTTGCGTTGGCGGCGGCATGTTGTAGATCTTGCCCAGCGAATGCTGCAGCGCCAGCGGCGTCTTCCAGACGGCTTCGTGCCGGTTCAGGTCGGCCAGCGTCACGGGCGAGCCCACGGCGGCCAGGTCGCTCGCCATGCTTTGCGCGAGTTCGCCACGATAAAAATCATCAAGACCGTTGCGGGCCAGGTGGTCCAGCGTCGCGGCCAGGCGGGCTTGCACAAAGCGGGAGCCGGCCTGCGGCGCGGCGCCATCGGGCAGAAAGGTGCGTGCAAAGCCGGGCACGTCGATCAGCTCGTCGCGCTTGCCGGCGGTGCACAGAGCCTGGCTGCGGGTGACGGGAATGCCGTCGCGACCGTAGTCGATCGCGTCGCCGAGCAGGCGGGTCAGGGGCAGGCGGCCGCCCAGGGACTGCTGCGAATAGTGGTAGGCAGCGTCCCAGCCCGAAATGGTGCCGGCCACCGTGTTCGCGGCCAGGCGGCCCCGGAACGGGATGGCCGAGATGCCCTCGGCGCGGTAGCTATCGATGCTGGCCGCCGCGGCCGACGCGCCGCAGGCTTCCAGGCCGCGAGGCGCTTCGCCTGGACGCGAGATCAGCCAGAACCCGTCCCCACCGATACTGTTCATGTGCGGGTACACCACGGCAATGGTGGCGGCCGCGGCAATCATGGCTTCGACGGCGTTGCCGCCCTCGCGCAGAACGGCCATCGCGCTTTGCGAAGCCAGGGCGTTGGGCGCAACGGCCATGCCACGCGTGCCGCGGGCGGGGTTCGGGGTGAAATTCACGGGGATTCCTTTTGCCAATGCTGAACTGAGACGGCGCGACCACGTCGCGCGCAAACCTCAACTTTACGTCAGATCAATGGCGGCGATTCAGCCCGGCGCAGCAGTTCCCAGAAGGTCAGCACGGCGGGATTCTTCATCGACCGCTTCTTGGCGACAAAGGCGACCGGCGGTGACAGCTGCGGCAACTTGATCGGCAGCACCCGCACCTGCCCCGCCCATTCGTAGCTGACGCCGTGGTCGCGCGTGGCGACCGTCAGCAGCTTGGACCCGGTCAGCAGCGGCAGGGTGAACACGAACGACGAGGTCTCGATCAACGCTTCCGGCGGCGGCAGGCCTTCGGAGACGAACGCCGTGATCAGCACATGCCGCAGGTGCGACCCCGCCTTGGGCAGCACCCACGATTCCTTCACCAGGTCTTCAAGGAGGACGGCGTCGCAGCGGGCAAAGGGGTGATCGGGCGAGGCGACAACGCAGATTTCTTCGTCATACAGCGGGCTGTAGAAGAACGCCGGGCTCTGGAAGGATTCGATCCAGTCTTCGGGCATCCGGCCCAGGATGCAGTCGAGTTCGTCCTGCTGCAGGCACGCCGCCAGTTCGGACGACGTGGCGTCGCACAGTTCCAGACGGCAGGGAATTTCCGCCAGCAGCTGGGGCACGACCTTTTGCAGAACGCCGAAAAAGGTGTGCTGGACGGCGCCGATACGCAGCACAGGCGTCGCCTCGGGCTGCACCAGTTCCTGCGTCAGCATGGCCAGTTCGCTCGACACCCCGCGCAGCCGGCCAATGGCGATTTCGCCGGCCCTGGTCAGCGTCATGCCCTGGGCGGTACGGTCGAACAAAGGGATGTCGAAGGCGGCCTCGACCTCGCGCAGCATGGCGCTGGCTGTCGATTCCGTCATGTTCATGGCTTTCGCGGCCTGGTGCAGCGCCCCGGAATCGACCAGTGACTCCACCAGTTGAAGGTGACGAATACGCAGGTTGGATAACCCGGACTCCCCGACGTGCCTCATCCCCGCGCCTTTTTTCTTAAGGTCCAATGTGTCGGCGACGATAGCAAACACTTCGGCGGAGCGCCACGACAGCCGGGGGTCTTGCTGTCAATACAACGTTGGCGGTATCAGCCGTCCTGGGCGCCCGTCGTGCGGACCTTGATCACCTTCTGGCGGCGCTCCATTTCCTGGCGCAGTTCGCGGCGCAGCCCGGCCGCTTCAAACCGTTGTTTTTCTTCCTCGGTCTGCGGCTCCCGCGGTGGCACGACCGCCGGCACCCCGTCATCGTCCACCGCCACCATCGTGAAATAGCAGCTGTTGGTGTGCCGGACCGTCTTTTCGCGGATGTTTTCCGTCACGACCTTGATGCCGATCTCCATGGACGTGCGGCCGGTGTAGTTGACGGATGCATAAAAGGTGACCAGTTCGCCGACGTGGATCGCCTGCCGGAACACCACCTGGTCGACCGACAGGGTCACGACATAACGCCCCGCGTAGCGGCTGGCACAGGCATAGGCCACCTGGTCCAGGTACTTCAGAATCGTGCCGCCATGGACGTTGCCCGAGAAGTTCGCCATGTCGGGCGTCATCAGGATGGACATCGAAAGCTGGTGCTGGAGATCGTTCATTGCGAGCCACGCAAAAGAGAGGGACGTGGCGCGATTGTAATGACGCGATTCGCGTGCGGATGCCGGACTGTTGCAAAATAGCGGATGGAGGCGCCCGGCCTCCTCGCAACACGCATCAATCTGGAATCGCCATGCCCGCCATTACCTGTATCGAAGACCTGCGCCTGCTGGCCAAGAAGCGCGTCCCCCGCGCGTTTTACGACTATGCCGACAGCGGCTCGTACACCGAGGGCACCTATCGCGCCAACACCGCCGATTTGAGCGCGCTCAAGCTTCGCCAGCGGGTGGCCATCAACGTCGACGAACGTTCGGTCGCCACCACCCTTCTCGGCCAGCCCGTGACCATGCCGGTCGCCATCGCGCCGACCGGCCTGACCGGCATGCAGTGGGCCGACGGCGAAATCCTGGGGGCCCGGGCCGCGGAAGCCTTCGGCATTCCGTTCACGCTGTCGACCATGAGCATCTGCTCGATCGAAGACGTGGCCGCCGCAACGACCAAGCCCTTCTGGTTCCAGCTGTACGTGATGCGCGACCGCGAATTCGTGGCGTCGCTGATCCAGCGCGCCAAGGCTGCCAAGTGTTCCGCGCTGGTGCTGACGCTGGACTTGCAGATCCTGGGCCAGCGCCACAAGGACATCAAGAACGGCATGACCGTGCCGCTCAAGATCACTATGGCCAACATCCTGGACGTCATGAGCAAGCCGGGCTGGGCGCTGCGCATGGCCGGCGCCAAACGCAAGACCTTCGGCAATCTGGACGGCTTCGTGAAAGACACGACCGGCATCAACAGCCTGGGCCAGTGGACCGCCAGCCAGTTCGACCCGACCCTGTCGTGGGACGACGTGGCCTGGATCAAGTCGCAGTGGGGCGGCAAGCTGATCCTGAAGGGCATCCTGGATGTGGAAGATGCGCGGATCGCAGCGTCGTGCGGCGCGGATGCCATCGTCGTCAGCAACCACGGCGGCCGCCAGCTGGACGGCGCGCTTTCCAGCATTTCCGCCCTGCCTGCCATTGTCGATGCGGTTGGCAACGATATCGAAGTCATGTTCGACGGCGGCGTGCGCAGTGGCCAGGACGTGCTCAAAGCCTGCGCCGTGGGCGCGCGCGGCGTCATGATCGGCCGCGCCTTCCTGTATGCGCTGGGCGCGATGGGCCAGGAAGGCGTCACCACCATGCTGAATGTGATGCGCAGGGAACTGGACGTGAGCATGGCGCTGACCGGAACCAAGAACATTCAGGACGTGGGCCGGCATTTGCTGGTGGATACGCGGCAACTGGGGGCGTGAAGCTATTGCGTTCCGGCACGCAATTACTTGGCCTTGCTGCCCAGCAACAGGTCGCGAAAGGCGGCGGCGACGGGCGGCAGCACCCGTCCTGGCGGCCTTAGCACCACCAGAGTACGTGCGATCGACGGACGCCCGATGGGCTTCATCGCCAGACCCAGCCAGTCGACCAGGGGCTTGACCGCCAGCGTCAGCACCGACACCCCCAGCCCTTCGCGCGCCAGTCCCACCATCGTCCAGGGCAGGGACACCTCGTACCGGTACTCGAGTTGCAGACCCTCGCGGGCAAGCCGTTGGTCCAGGTGGCGTCTTACGGGGTTGCCCGGCAAGGGCCCGATGATCGGCTCCTTGCACACATGGCTCCATTCCACTGACTTGCGCGCAGCCAGGGGGTGATCCTTGCGCATCGCAACGATGTACTGATCGGAGTAGAACGGGGTGGCGATCAGCTCGGTGCGTTCGTCGGTCTGGGTCGCGATTCCCAGGTCGGCGGCGCCAGTGCGGACCTGCTCGCGCACGTGCTCTTCGGCAATGTCATGCACCGCGACGCGCACGCCCGGATGCTGCTGCGTGAACTCGCGCACGAGCGGCGGCAACATTAGCGTGCACTGTGCGCTGGGCGCAGCAATCGTGACGCGGCCACGCTGCAGGGTGGCCGCGCTGCGCGCGCCATCGACCAGGGTATCCAGATCATGCAACAGCCGCCGCGCCGCGGGCAGCATCTCGCTCCCTGTATCGGTCAGCCGGCAGCCCCGCGTGTGGCGGTCGAACACGCGCGTGCCGAGGGCGGCTTCCAGCCTGCCGATGGCGGCGCTGAGGGACGACTGCGACAGGCCCAGCCGTTCGGCCGCCTTGGTGAAGTGACCCGCGTCGGCCACGGCGACAAAGGCACGAAGCTCCGACAGCGTTGGCGAGCTAGGTAATGGATGCGTCATTGCAGTTCCAGGACATGGGCACCATCGATAAAAGCGATTGATTAATCGGATTGTGCGCCTTCACCGATTGTCATCGCACCGGTAGCCTTGGTCAAACCCTTCCCTGACGCCCGCCGTCATCCACAGGAACGACGCATGATCTCTGCTCTGTTTTCCGCCCCCTGGCGCCGCCGCATGGCCGTGCGTGTCACCGCCGCCCTGGTCTGCGCGGCAAGTGTCGGGGCCTTGCCCCCCGCCGCACACGCGCAAACGACACGCGTGCGGTTCACGCTGGACTGGCGTGTCGATGGTCCCGGCGCGATTGCCCTGCTGACTGAAGGCAAGGGATACTTCAAGCAAGAGAAACTGGACGTGTCGATCGATGCGGGCGCCGGGTCAGGCGCGGCCGTGCAGCGTATCGTCTCGGGCACGCATGACATCGGGTTTGCCGACATCAGTTCAGTGGTCGAGTATCTGGCATCGAATCCCTCCGGCGACAAGCTGCAGGCCGTGTATGTCCTGCTCGAGCGGGCGCCGTCGACGATCTTCGTCATGAAGAAGTCCGGCATCGACACCCCGGCCGGCCTGGCCGGGCGCAAGCTGGCAGCACCGGTGTTCGATGCGGGCCGCAAAGCGTGGCCGCTGTTCGCAAAGGCCAATCGCATCGATCCCGCCAGCGTGACTTGGCTGAACGTGGATCCCGCCCTTCGCGAAACGCTCATGGCACGCGGCGAAGTCGATGGCATTACCGGGTTCTTTTATACAAGCTTGCTCAATCTTGAAGCGCGCGGCGTCAAGGCCTCCGACATCACCTATTTCAAGTACGCCGATTACGGGGTGAATCTATATGGCAACGTGGTGGTCGCATCGCAACGCATGATCAAGGAGAACCCGCAAGCCGTCGCCGCTTTCGTGCGCGCGCTCAATCGCGGGATCAAGGACACGGTCAGGGATCCCAAGGAAGGCATCCGCTACGTCAAGCAACGCGAAGGCATCATCGATCCTGCCGTGGAAGAGCGCCGGCTGCGTTTCTTCCTCGACAATTTCCTGGCCACCCCGCAGGTGCGTCTGACCGGGCTGGGCGGGGTGGACAAGGCCCGGCTGCGGACCAACATCGTGCAGATCGTCGACGCCTACGGCTTGAAACGCTACGTGAGCCCAGAAGAGGTGTTCAACGACGCCTTCCTGCCAGTCGACGCGGAGCGCAAGCTGTGACAGCTTCGAACGCTTTCATCCGGGATGCCTGGTACGCCGTGGCGGCGTCGGCCGAAGTAGGTAATGCCCTGCTGGCGCGCGAGATCCTTGGCCTGCGAGTGGTGATCTATCGAACCGCGGCAGGGCAACCCGTTGTGCTGCGCGATCGCTGCGCGCACCGCTTTGCGCCGCTCTCGATGGGCGAGCGGGTCGGCGACACGGTCGAGTGTCCCTATCACGGCATGCGCTACGCCCCCGATGGCGTGTGTGTACGGGTACCGGGTCAATCGCGGATCCCGCCCGTTGCGCGCGTCACGAGCTACACGACGCTTGAACGGTATGGCCTGGTGTTTGCGTGGATGGACGAATCGGTGCCGGCCGATCCATCGCGGTTGGTGTCGATTTCACAGTACGACGCGCCGGGCTGGACGGTGTCACGCGGCTACCTGCGGTTTGCCGCCCGCTGGACCAACATCCTGGACAACCTGGTGGACCCGGCGCATACCGGCTTCGTGCATCGGCGCACGATCGGGGGCAAGGGGTCTGATGACGCGCCGATCACGGCAACGGAAGAAAACGGAGACGTGGTGTGCCGGCGATGGGTGAATGGCGAGCCGCCTGTGCCGATGATGCAGCGGTTCCTGGGACACGACCGGCCGATGGACCGGTGGCAGGTCTACCGGTTGGCTTTGCCTTGCGTGTCGTCAGTGGACTTTGGCGCCGTGGAAGCCGGGCAGCCGCATGACGATGCGGCGATGGATGCGGCGCCCTATCGCACCATTTCGTATGCGTTCCTGACGCCCGAGACGGCGCATTCCACGCACTACTTTTCGTTCCAGCTGCGCAATATCGCAGTGGACGATGCCGAGGTCACGCGCGAGTTCGAGGCCTTGTACCAGGCGACCTTCGATGAAGACCGGGTCCTGCTCGAAGCCATTGAACGAGAGGAGATTGCCGACCCCGACGCGGCGCCAATCATGCTGGCGAGCGACGCCGGGGTGGCGCGGCTGCGGCGCCTGCTGGGCCAGCGCGGCGCGTGATTGATCCGGCTGGCCTGCGGGTCCCTCGACGTTACTCGACCTTCACCCCGCCCTTTTCGATCACCGTGCGCCACCGCGCGATCTCGGTCACGATCAGCTTGGAAAAGACCTCTGGCGTGTTGGGGGTGGCCTCGGCGCCTTCGCTGGCCAGACGCGTTTCGATATCGGGCGATGACAGCGACTGGTTGATCTGTTTGTTGAGCTTTTCAACGATCGCCCGGGGCGTGTTGGCGGGCGCGACGACGCCGTACCACTGGTCGGCTTCGAAGCCCGCATAGCCGCTTTCGGCCACGGTCGGCACGTCGGGCATGAGCTTGACGCGGTGCGGAGACGACACGGCGATCGCGCGCAGCTGGCCTGCCTTGATCTGCGCATTGACCGCCGGCACACCCGTGAACATCATCTTGATGTGCCCTGCCAGCAGATCGTTCACCGCCGGGCCCGTGCCCTTGTACGGCACGTGCTGGATCTGCGCGCCGCTCTGCAGCTTCAGGTATTCGGTGGCAATGTGCGCCGCACTGCCATTGCCGCCAGACCCATAGTTGAGCTGGTTGGGGTTGGCCTTGGCATAGTCGACCAGTTCCTTCAAGGTCTTTGCGGGCACCGACGGATGCACGACCAGCACGTTCGGCACACGCGCCACCCATGCTACGGCCGCGAAAGACTTGATCGGGTCATACGGCAGCTTCGAATAGAGCGACGGCGTGACGGCCAGGGTGCCGATGTGCCCCATCAAGAGCGTGTAGCCGTCCGCAGGCGCCTTGGCGACCTTGTCCGCGCCGATGCTGCCGCCCGCACCTGGAATGTTCTCCACGACGACCGACTTGCCCCACGCGAGGCTCAGTTGCTGGGCGATGGTGCGACCCAAAATGTCGGTGGATCCCCCCGGCGTGAAGGGCACGATCATGCGCAGCGGCTTGTCGGGATAACTGGCGGCGTCCTGCGCAAGGGCGGTGCCGGTGATCAACGCCAGGGACGTAGCGGCCAGTGTCTGCAACACGTGGCGTTGGCGTGCGCGCGGAAGTAAGGTCATGGGTGTCTCGCATGTTGTTGTCAAAATCAATGATCGTGCGCATCTAGCAGGGTCCAGCTTCCCCGACCCAGGGCCGTATCAGAACGTCAGCGGCTGGCCGGGCTTGGCGACAATGACGCGGATGTCGCTCTGCCCCATCGCTTCCTGGAATTGCGCGGCAGTGCCCAGCGCCAGCGGGTTCGTGCCGTAGTGGATGGGGATCACCGCCTTCGGACGGATCATGTCCTTGACGGCCCACGCCGCATCGACCGGGTCCATCGTGAAATTACCGCCGATCGGCACCAATGCCAGGTCCGGCTTGTAGCGTTCATTGATCAGGCGCATGTCGCCAAAGGCGGCCGTGTCCCCCGCGTGATAGATCCGGAAGCCGTTCTCAAGCTCGATGATCCAGCCGACGGGTTCACCGCCCGGATGCGTCTCGTCCTTGCCCGATCCCGGATTGCGCCACACATAGACCGACGAATGTTCGGCACGTACGGCGGTCACCTTGATGCCGGGCGCCGGCTGCACGGTGCCGCCCTTGTTCATGCGGGGCAGCATGGCAGGCGGGAGCACACCCAAGGTCGTCAGCGCCTGGCTCAGATCCCCCGGCGCGCGCAGCGGCACGTTGTAGCGCTGGGACAGCGCGGGCGCATCGGCGATGTGATCAAAGTGGCCGTGACTGACCAGCAGCACGTCGATCTTGCCAAAGCCATCCAGTTCCTTGTACGGCAAAGGCGCGCTGGGGTTGGTCCGCAACCACGGATCGGTCACGATGACCTTGCCGCCCGGCGACGTGATCTTGAAGCCGGCTTGCCCGAGCCAGACGACTTCGACGGAGCCGGACATCGTTGGCGTGGTCGGGATGGTGGGCACCGCTGTCTGCGTCGGGGCAGCACAGCCCGCCATCAGTCCGGCAGCCGCCATGGCGATCGTTGCGTTTATCCAATGCTTCATGCCTGTCCCCTATGGATGTCGTGTCCGTGCGTCGGCAGCGATGCTGCTTTGGGGGTCGCTTTTCGAGCGCCCACTGTCGGGCAACTGCACCTTGCTGTCGGGAACTCAGTATACGGAGCATAGGTTGCGCCAACGCGGGTCCAGCCTTGCATGCTGAGGCGCAAGCGTTGCGTTCTACTTATTGCCGGTGGCTTCGACTGTCGCCTGACGCAGGCAGGCCAGGACGTGCGCGCACGCCGACGACGCCAGGGCGTCCCGCCGCTGGGAAATGCCGATGGCGCGCTCCGTCCCGACAAACGGGCCGCCCGCATGCACGAGCAGGCCGCCGTCCACCTCGGCCCGCACCTGCAAGGGCGAGACAAGAGCAATGTGGTCCCCGGAGAGCAACACCGACCGGACGACGGCGGTACTGTGCGCCTGCAGGGATACCTGCGGCGGTTCAATCCCGGCGGCGGCAAACAGGCCGTCGAACGCCATCTGCGCTGGGGTGCCGGGCAAGGCCCCGATCCACGGATACGCCACCATCTGTTTGAGTTGGGCCGCGACACCTTTACGCCGGAGCTTGCTCAGCAGTGGGTGCCCCGCCCGCACCACGGCCACGAACCGGTCCACGAACAGGACTTCTTCCACCAGGTCCGGCGCGGCCGCCGCCCCCCGCAGCGGCCCGACGACAAAGTCGATATCCGCCGCCCGCAGCATGTCGATCAGTGCGTCATACGTACCGTCCTTCACGGCCAGGCGCAGGTCTGGCTGCGCCGCGAGGGCCAAGGCCGCCGCGCGCGGCACCAGCACATCGCCCGCCATCGGCAGGGATCCGATCGACACATGCCGGCCCGTCAAGCCTCGCCACCGGGCAAGCTCTTCATGCCCGATGCGGATTTCGGCCAGCGCCTGCTGCGTGTGCAGCAGCAGCCAGCGCCCCGATTCATTCAGCCGCGTGCCAATCCGGGTGCGTTCGAACAACTGCACCTTGGCCAGATGCTCCAGCCGCCCCAAAGCCTGATGCAGCGCCGGCTGCGACATGCCCAGGGCCACCGCCGCCGCGCTCTCGGTCAGGTGCGCCGACCGCGCCGCCAGGGCTTGCAACGAGGTATCGCTGACCAGTCGCGGCAATGCCGCCACCGACGCCGGCGCCCCCCGCACCTGCAAGCCATCCGCCGCCGCACGCAGCAATTGCATGGCGCGCGCCACGCGCATCGCCAGCACCTCGCCCGCCGCGGTCGGCAGGACACCGCGCGCGCCGCGATCGAACAGACGGATGCCCAGCGTGGCCTCTGCACTTTGCACCGCGCGTGAGACTGATGATGACGATTGATGCAAGGCACGCGCGGCACGCGTCACGCTGCCGGTTTCGGCGACGGAAGCAAGGGTGCGCAGGACGCGCAGCGGAACGGTGTCTGTCATGGGGGCATTATTGCCGAGCGCGACCCGGACGACGGCCGCAGATGACCGCCGGTACTTATCTATCGAGGTCGACCGCGCCAATAGATAAGCACCAGCTTATCTAAAACACATAAGCTGGCGCTTATCTATCAGGCTGACACGATTTTGGAGGTGTCCTCCGTGCGTCCAACTGGCCCTGCTCAGCCTTGCGCCGAGTTGCGCCGCCCCGCTTGGGAAGGAGCTGCCGTGCATGACACAGCGAACGCGATCCTCCGCGTCACGCACAAGGCGACGACGACCGGTCCAGCGCGATGCCGTCCAGCGCCGCGGCATCCGCAGCGGCTTCGTCGCAGACGGGGTACACCGGGGGGCGTAGAAGCGATGTCGTGGTGTCTGGTTGCATATCGACCGCATGTCATGCCACCTGCCTGTCATATGGGGCGGTCACACTCGACCTGCTCGCGAATCCATCGGATCACGCACCTGACGTCCCTACAACATCTCGAACAGGCGGCTCCATGACCTTCTTTTCCTCTTTCGGCTCCACCAGCAGGTTTGCGCTCGGCCTTGGCGCTTCCCTGATTACCCTGACCGCCTGCGGCGGCGACGATAACGACGACAGCAAGAACTGGGAAACCAGCGGCGGCGGCAACTGGCCTCCGGTGCCAACCGTGGTGGCCCACCGCGGCGCGTCGGCCCTGCGTCCGGAACACACGCTGGAAGCCTATCGCCAGGCCATCGAAGACGGCGCCGACATCATCGAGCCCGACCTCGTCATCACCCGCGACGGCGTGCTGATCGCCCGCCACGAAAATGCGATCGCCATTCTGAATGCCGACGGCACGGTGCGCGAAGCCACGACCGATGTGGTCGACCGCCCGGAATTCGCGTCGCGCAAGACCACCAAGACCATCGACGGCACCGCGATCACGGGCTGGTTCACCGAAGACTTCACGCTGGCCGAAATCAAGACCCTGCGCGCCCGCGAACGTATTCCGGCGATCCGTCCGGGCAACGTCCGTTACGACAATCAGTTCGCCATCCCGACCTTCCAGGAAGTGATCGATCTGGCGCGCAGCGAGTCGCAAAAGCGCGGCCGCACCATTGGCGTGTATCCGGAAACCAAGCACCCGACCTTTTTCCAGAGCATCGGCAAGCCGCTGGAAGCGCCGTTGGTCGCAGTGCTGAATGCCAACAAGCTGACGACGCGTGATGCGCCTGTGTTCGTGCAGTCGTTCGAAGTGGCGAACCTGCAGCAGCTGCGCACGATGACCAACGTGCGCCTGGCCCAGCTGATTTCGGAAAGCGGCCGGCCCTATGACTTCATCGCACGCGGCGCGGCCGAAACCCGCTCGTATGCCGACCTGATCACCCCGGCCGGCCTGCAGGCGATCAAGTCGTATGCCAATGGCATCGGCCCGTACAAGACGCTTGTGATCCCGGTGGTCAATGGCGCACTGGGAGCGCCAACCTCGCTGGTGGCGAATGCCAAGGCCGCCGGCCTGCCCATGCATATCTGGACGCTGCGTCCGGAAAACAGCTTCCTGCCCACGAGCTTCAAGAAAGCGCCAGTGGCCGATGCGACCGTGCGTGGCGACAGCGCGGGCGAGATCACGGCGTACCTGCGGGCGGGCGTCGATGGCATCTTTACCGATGACCCGGCGGTGGGACGTCAGGCCGTGGACGCGTTCCTGAAGAAGTAAGTGGGTGAGAGGTAAGAGGTAAGAGGACAGCAGGCCGGCCGCCAGACCGGCTTGTTGTCCGGTTGTCCTGATGTCCGGTTGTCCAGTTATCCAGTTATCCAGTTATCCGGCCTACAGGATCGGAGCGAACAGCCGGGCAACGTGCATGGCCACCTTGCGCAGCCGCGTCAGGCCCGCGAACTCTTCGGCGGATACTTGCGTCGCATGGGCGAAGTCCACCAGCAACATGGCTTCGACCTGCGACGCAAACGACGGGCTGACGGTGAGCACGTTCAATTCGAAGTTCAACCGGAATGACCGGTTATCAAGATTCGCGCTGCCCACCGATGCCGTGTCGTCGTCGATCAGCATGACCTTCTGGTGCATGAACCCGGGCTGGTAGCGATACACCTTCACGCCCGCATGCACCGCTTCATACGTGTGGAACAACGACGCCTGGAACACCGTGAGGTGGTCGGGGCGCGACGGCACCAGCACGCGCACATCCACACCGCGCAGCACGGCCAGCCGCAAGGCCGCGCTGACGGCCGAGTCCGGCACGAAATACGGTGAGGCCAGCCACACCCGGCGTTTGGCCGCATGAATGGCCTGCACGAAGAATAGCGAACACGTTTCCTGCGCGTCTGCCGGGCCGCAGGCCAGGCCCAGGCACAGCATGTCGCCGGCCTGTTCCATGGCCGGGCGCACGGTGGGCAATTGCTGCGTCACCCAATACCAGTCTTCACTGAAGGTGCGCTGGATCTGGCCGATGACCGGGCCGCGAATCGCGACATGGGTGTCACGCCAGGGTGCGAGCGGCGGCTTTTCGCCCAGGTATTCGACGCCGACATTGTGGCCGCCCACGAACGCCTGGCGGCCGTCCACCACCACGATCTTGCGATGGTTCCGGAAATTGAGTTGGAAGCGGTTGCGAAAGCGCCGGATCGAAAACGCCTGGATCTCGACCCCACCGCGCCGCAGGGTTTCGATATAGCCGCGATCCAGCGAATGGCTGCCGATGCCGTCATACAGAAAGTAGACCTTGACCCCTGCCTCCGCGCGCGCCAGCAGCGCCGCCTGCAGCGCCATGCCGAGCCGGTCGCTGCGCACCACGAAGAACTGGATCAGGATGTAGTCGCGCGCCGTGCCGATGGCATCAAGAATGGCCGAGAACGTGGCGTCGCCATCTTTCAGCAGACGCAGATCGTTGCCCGCGACAAAGGTCTGGCCGACCAGCTTTTCGACCGCGCGATAGCGATGCAAGGACGGGTCCATCGCGGGGTGCTGCTGCTCGCGAAACGACAGCAGCACCGGTTCCGTGGCGCTGACGCTGCGCGCGGACCGGCGGGCAATCTCGAAGGTGGCTTCATCCACGTAGCCCGCAAAATGCGTGCGGCCAAGGAACAGATAGGGGATCAGCGTCAGGTAAGGCACCGCCACCAGCGAAACGGCCCAGGCGATCGCCCCCTGCGATGTGCGTGTGTGCATGATCGCGTGACCTGCCGCGAAAATGCCTGCAATGTGGATGGCGGCCACTTCCAGGCCGACCGAAAGCCATTCCAAGGTCATGGACCGAACGTCTCCCCGTGGCGTCTACGCGTGAATGGCAAGCGTAACCCAAGCGCCCGGGCAAGGCCGGGCAATGGGGCCAGTCGGGACGAATCGGGCCAGTCGGTCAATCGGCGAACGTCGGGTCCAGCTTGTAGGCCAGGCGCATGCAGGCCGCCCAGTCCTTGGCGCCTGTTTTTTCGGGGTCGTCGAAGTTGACCTGCGATGCGCCGAACGCAGCGACGTCATCGGGAATCAGGGTGTAGGTCGCGCCACCGGCCAGTGCCGCGATCTGGCCGCGGCACGCGAATTCCAGGTAGTGGTTGTCCACGAAGGCCTCGGGCAAGGTGCGGCCGCAGACCAGCGCGCCATGATTGCGCAACAGCATGGCGCGGTAGCCTTCCAGGCTCTTGATGAGCGGTTCGCGCTGCGACATGTTGAATTCGTAACCGCCGAACGTGTGATACCCGAGCCGCTTGTGGAATTTGACAGCATGCTGATTGATCATCAGCAGCCCGTGCGCCTGCGACGCCACGCCGATGTTGGCCGTGGTGTGGGTATGGAACACGGCATTGAGGTCGGGCCGCGCCTGCATCAGCCCCGCGTGGATCACCAGGGCGCCCCCTGCCAGCGGCGGACGATCGTCCTTGACCGGCCGGCCGTCGAAGTAATACTGCCCAAGCGACGACGCGGTGACTTCACCAAACATCATGTCGGTGGGTTTGATCAGCAGCGTGTCGGGTGCGCCCGGCACCCGCGCCGACAGGTGGTTGTAGGTCAGGTCGTCCACGCCGTGATGGGCAAGCAGGCGATAACAGGCGGCAAGGGCGATCCGGGTAGCGCGTTCGTCTTCGGACATGGACAGTCTCTTACGGTTGAGTGGTTGGGGTGCCGGCGGCAGGCATGCCCTGCCCGCAACACGTCATGACGGGCTTGAGCCGCGACGGCGGCGTCTGCCGGCTGCGGCCTGCCACGATGATCTCGCCCGCCGTCAGCACGTGGCTGATGCCAGGCAGGTCGCCATGCGTGATGGCATCGCTCAAGGTCGTGCCGGCCGATCCTTCCACCGGCCCGCAGATCAGCAGGTCGGCAGGCCGCCCGGGCGCCAGGATGCCAACGTCCAGCCCATGCGCCCGCGCGGTGTTGCCGGTGCCGATCGCGACGGCTTCGGCTGCCGGCACGCCGCACACCGACGCCAGGAAAAGGATGTTGCGCCACATGCCGCGCGGGATGATGCCGGTGCCGCCGGGCGTGTCGCTGCCCAGCGTCAGGCGATGCAGTTGCCCCGACTCGCGCAGGCGGTTCACCAGCCGCACGCCCGAGCCATAATTGCCTGACGAGCACATCTCCAGCGTCATCGACAGATCGTCGACCACGCGGTCGATGTCGTGATCGCTCATTGGGATCGGACCGCCCGACACGTGCGCGGCAATGTCCGGCTGCAGCCACGACAGCGTGTCGTAACCACAGATCTGGCTCAGCCCCGACCGTGACACCCCGCCCGTATGCACTTTGCTGCGCAAGCCGCGTGCACGCGCCCAGGCCACGTAGCGGCTTGCTTCGTCACGATGGCTTTCCAGCGGATAGAACAGGAACTTGACCAGCCGCGCACCGACTGCGGCCAGCCGGTCGAAGTGCGCTTCGGTCATGCCCGGCACCAGCAGCACGGTGCCGGCATGGACCTTCACGCCGCTCCATCGCTGAGACCCGAAGGTGGACGCGGTCACCACCGCGAGCGAGGTCACAAGGTCGGGCGTAAGCGCCCCGTAATCGAGTCCGGGCGCGTGGAGTTCGCCTGCGGACAGCATGGTGGTCGTGCCGCCATGCAGGTAGTTGCCGACCCAGCCAATGGCGTCCTGCGCGGGCGTCCACTCGCCTAGCACCGGGTGCACGTGGCCGTCGATCAGGCCAGGCACGACGGCGCTGCCCCCGGCATCGATGACCACGTTGTACCCGTCTTGCGGGGGGTCGAACGCTTCGATGCGCCCATCGGCAATCGCAATGGATTGCACTGCCTGGATCGGCTCGGCCAGATCGCCGGTAAAGAACTCGCCAATGTTCGTGATCAGAATGCGCGGCATGCGAGCGGGCCTTACTCGGGCTTGATGCCCGCGTTGGTGATCACGCGGCCAATGTCGGCACGCCCCTTCTCGAGCAGCGCCGTCAGTTCAGCCGGGCTGGTCACGATCACGTCCGCACCCAGGCCGACGAACTTGGCCTTGATTTCGGGCGATTGCAGGACCGCGTTCAGGTCAGCGTTGAGCTTGTCGATGATGGCTGCGGGCGTGCCGGCCGGAGCCGTCATGACCGTGCGGATGGCCAGGTCGAACCCGGGCACACCCGACTCCGCCACCGTCGACACGTCGGGCGCCATCGACGTGCGTTTGCCGGTGGTGACCGCCAGCATGCGCACCGCGCCGTTTTTGACGAAGGGCAGCGCCTGCACCAGCGAGACCACGCCGTAGGGTGTATCGCCCGACACCACCGCGGTCAGTGCCGGACCGCTGCCCTTGTAGGGGACCTGCACCACCTTGATGCCTGCGTCGGCCGCGGCCCATTCCCCGGCAACGTGGTTCATGGTGCCCACGCCTGCGCTGGCCCAGGACAGCTCGCCCGGATGCGCCTTGGCGTAGGCCACCAGGGACGCCATGGACTGGAACGGCGCCTTGGGATTGGAGACGAAGGCCATCGGGATCTCGCTGATCCCGCCAATGCTGGCAAAGCCCTTGGCCGGGTCGTAGCCCAGCTTGGTGAACAGGAAGGGGTTGTTGGTGAAAGGGTTGGTGGACGAGACATACAGCGTGTAGCCGTCAGGCGCCGCGCGCGACACCTGCGAGGCGGCAATGCCTTCGCTGGCGCCTACCTTGTTTTCGATGACGACAGGCTGGCCCCAGCGCTTGGCCAGGCCTTCGGCGGCGATGCGTGCGGACACGTCCACCGGACCTCCTGCAGCCGTGCCGACCAGGATGGTGACGGGCCGGACCGGATACGCGTCAGCTGCGGCAGCGAACGAGGGCAGCACGGCCGCCGCCGCGCCCCACGCCAGACAGGACAACACTACCGCGGCACGCGCCACGGGTCGGGACACAATACGAGACATCGAATACTCCTTGCCGAAAAAGAGGGTGAAACACTTCTGGCACTGAGTCCCCAAATCTGGTTTTTATTGTTTGTCGTAAGCGGTGAGACGAAAGCGGGTGAGACGAAAGCAGGTGAGGAGAAAGCTGAGAGATCACATGATTGCGCGCGACAACCATTGTGCACGGACGAGCGCATTCCACCCGATCGAGGATAGTCCAAGCCGGTTCAGCGATCTAGCGGTTTCTGATGGTTGACGTCGACAACCGGTTGGGCAAAGCCCGATCCGGCTGGACAGCAGGCCCGCCGGGGTGGGCAGCCCACCCGGCAGGCCGGCAATGACCTAGCGGCGCGCGGCCTTGGCGTCGGGCTGACGCAGGCGGTTCCAGGCGACCAGCGCCACAAAGACGATGCCTGCCCCCGCGCTGAGGTAGCCGAACCAGGCGACAAGGCCGACAGCCCAGCGTTCCTGGTCCAGCGTGACACCCAGCGACAGCGCCAGCAGCACCCACCCGGCGATCCGCAGCCAGGTGATCGACCGGCGGGACAGATGACGCCCGAACAGGTCTTCTTGCGGCCGTTCCATGCCCAGCGCCAGGCAGGCGAAGGCCAGCAGGCAAAAGATCAATACCCACACCTGGTTCATCGCGCGCCCTCGACGCCAGGCATGCCCGACCGCGGCGACCTGGAAGAAGACAAGGGCCCCGAAGCGGCGCCCGAGGTACTGCCGGTCAACGCGCCGACGGGCGACGCCGACACCGCAGCGGCCACCTCGGCTCCCACCGGCAACGCCGCCTTGCGTTGTGCAGGCGCCGCAGTCCCACCCGTAACCGCTGCCGTCTTGCGCACCGGCTTGACCTTGGGACGATGGCGCGCCGTGCGGATCGCAAGCCAGGCATGCAACGCGGCGAACGCAAGCATGGCCAGGTCAAAGCCCGCAAACACCCAGTCGCCCGCCGCCAGATTGTTCCACAGGCCGCGGTCGGTCACGATGGCATTGAGCACCGGCAGGGCCAGCAGCAAGGCTGCCGCCAGCCACAGCAGTTCGATCCAGCCGCGCTTGGCGGGCCGCACCATGGCGTACAGCAGGGTTGCGCCCCACACCATGAAGAAGACGTGGACCTCCCAATCCTTGCGGTCGGCCAGGGTTTCGGACAGCAGACGGTTGCCGTAGAAAAACGCCACCATCGCCACCGACAGTCCGGCCACCGATGCGATGTTCAAGCGTTCCACGAGCCGGAATCCAAAGTAGGGCTTGTCGGGGTTGGCCAGCTTGGCGCGGCGCTTGACCGTCCACATCACCAGGCCCGACCCCACCATGGCCGTCCCGGCCAGGCTGACAAGGAAGTACAGCGAGCGCAGCGGCAGGTCACCGAAGCGGCCCAGGTGCAGCGCATACATCACGCCCCGCGTTTCGGCCGCCCAGCCCACCGAGTCCTTGGTGTCGAGCAGCTGGCCGCTGGTGCCGTTGAACAGCAGGTATTGCGGGCTGACCGACACGCGCTGGTTGTCGGCGCGCACCACCATCACGCGCGACGCGGTGTCGCCCGGATTGTTGATGGTGATACGGCCCACGCCGTGCTGGCCCCAGCGATCCTGCGCCTGCCGGATCATGTCGGCCACGGGCGCAATGGGCGCCTTCTCGCCGCTGGGCTTGCCGGCGGGCACGAAGGCGCTCAGCTCGCTTTGCAGCGACTGGCGCGCCCCGCGGTCCTTGAAGGCCGCATCCCCACCCCACGGCATCAGCATCAGCATCAGCGTGACCAGCCCCGTGTACGTGATCATCAGGTGGAAGGGCAGCCCGAACACCGACAGCGCGTTGTGCGCATCGAGCCACGACCGCTGCCCCTTGCCCCAGCGGAAGGTGAAGAAGTCGACAAAGATTTTTTTGTGCGTGATGACGCCCGTCACGATCGCCACCAGCATGAACATCGCGCAGATCGACGCGATCCACCGGCCCCACAGCACGGGCATGTAATGCAGCTGGAAGTGGAAGCGGTAAAAGAATTCGCCCCCCGTGGTGTCTCGCACCTCAATCGGTTGCGCGGTGACGGGATCGAAGGTCGCGCTTTCGAACCGTTTGCCGCCCCGCCAGAAGGCATTGGCGGTCGGACTGCGTTCATCGGGAAACCCGATGCTCCACTGCGGACTGGCCGGCGCCAGCCTGGCCATGGTCTCGACCAGACGTGGCGCCAGTTCGGCCGGGTTGGCCACCTGCGCCTGGGGCGGCACGTCGGGCCGCATCCACTGTGATATTTCGTCCTTGAAGTAGCTGACCGTGCCGGTCAGGAACATCGCATACAGGATCCACCCGGCGAGCAGCCCCGTCCAGGTATGCAGGTCCGACATGGTCTGCCGGATGCCGGGCGCCTTGGCTGCCTTGGCCGGCTTGACGGCCTTGGCCGCCGCGGCGGCTGCGTCACCCATCGGGGCGACGTTCGAATCTGTCGACATCGTGCTGCTCATTTCCAGACGGACCACGCGGCGAGCGACAACGGCAATGCCGCAATCGCCAGGCCGACCCAGGCGCGCGTTGCCGACCGCACCGCGAACACCCATACGACTGCGCAGACATACACCACAAAGCTTGCGAGCATGCCGGTCAGCACGGCTTCGGTCGGCGCCATCGGCAGGGCCACGGCCGCCACGCTACACAGCGCAGCCAGCGCGTAGCCGCCGAACAGCGCGGCGACGATGCGTGACAGCAGCGGCCCGACGCCGATCACCTTGCGAAGCCGTGCGTTCATGTCACTTGCCCGGCTTGGCGGCAGGACCGGCCGGGACCGCGGCGGCGCCCGTGGGTTTGGCATACGTGACCGACGTCACATAGTTGACGACGTCATATTTCTCGGCGCCGGCGTCGCCCATGCGTTCACCCGCGGTGCGGTCGTTGTGGCTGGCTTCCAGCACGTAGGTGCCCTTCCAGGGCATGTCGAAGCTGACGAGACCCTGTTCGTCGGACACGGCTTCCTTCATCCAGCCCGACTGGACGACCGCCGACACCTTGGCTTTCGGCAGGGGCTGGCCCTTGAAGACCACCTTGAACTCGCCGGCCTTGCCGGTCGGGACCACGTCGAACGTCAGCGACGGGGCCTGCTCGTTGGTGTTCGTCAGGTAGCGCGCGGCCGGGTGATACCAACCCTTGATCTCCTTGTCGCCCTGCTTCATGGTGTAGAGCGGGTAGCGCGCGTCTTCGGCGACCAGGCTTTCCCCAGCGGCGGCACGGCCCGACAGCACGAAGCCGTTGGCGGACTTGGTGGCCGTCAGCGGCTGCTGGCCTTGCGCCGAGATACGCAGCGCCGTGGGCTTGCCGAACTTGTCGAGCAGGCCGGGAGAGGTTTCGCGCAGGTTCTCGCCGAACTCGCCAAAGCGCAGCACAGCCGAACCACCGGCGGGCTGTTCGATCCAGACCTGGTGGGCCTGGGCGGCGCCGGCGCCAAGCGCCAGCAGAAGGGAGGCAAGAATCGGTTTCAGGATCATGGGTATCTCGTAAAAAAGTTCGCGTGCAGGCAGCCGCCTGCCACCTCGGCAGCACGCGTTGAAAACGCACTGCGCGCGGTACGGGCGACGGCCGAAGTCATCGCATCTTGGAAAAACTAAATGAGAAACAGTATCACTATAACTGCGAATTCGATGGTTTTGCGTGTGCCGGGCGCATCGCGGGCCGCCAGGGCGCCCGCTTCGATGGTCACACTGACGCGACGGACTGGCGGGGAGAGGCCCATTCTGCAACGTCGCGTCGCCTTGCTCCGGCTGCCAGCACCGAAACCGGCCCGGGCCTGGGCCTGGACTCGGGTCCGGATCCGGGTCAGGTCGCCAGCACGGCGGGCAGCAGGCGGTCGTATTCTTTTTTCACGACGGCATAGCATTCGCAGCTGCGTTCTTCCATGCCAGCGCGGTCGAGCACGGTAATGTGACCACGGGAATACTTGATCAGCCCTGCCTTCTGAAGCTTCAGCGCAGCTTCGGTGACCCCCTCCCGCCGCACCCCAAGCATGTTGGAGATCAGTTCCTGGGTCATGAGCAATTCAGCGCCGTGCAGACGGTCCAGACTCAGAAGCAGCCAGCGGCACAGTTGCTGGTCCAGGGAGTGGTGGCGGTTGCACACGGCGGTCTGCGCCATCTGCGTGATCAGCGCCTGGGTGTATCGCAACAGCAGATGCAGCACCGGTCCGCCCCGGTCGAACTCCGCCTGCATGGCGCTTGCGTTCAGTCGATATGCCTGGCCCGCCGACTGCACCACGCCGCGGCTTGGCGTGGACCCGCCACCCATGAACAGCGACACGCCCACGATGCCCTCGTTGCCCACGACCGCAATTTCGGCTGACGCACCGTTTTCCATCACATACAGCAACGACACGATGGCGGTGGTGGGAAAGTAGACGTGCGTCATGGCCCCGCCTGACTCATACACCACCTGACCAAGCGCCAGCTCGACCAGTTCCAGATCCGGCTTCCAGCGTTGCCATTGTTCCGGGGGCAGCGAGGCCAGCAGATGGTTGTAGATCACCTCGATGGCATTGGACACGGCGGCAACCTCGTTGAGTCGATCATGAGACAGGACAGAATGGTCGCTGGCGATGCATCTTACGCGCATCGTGGCGCCAGGGTCCGCTACCGCACATACCCGCAGCGACGCGGCCGTCGCGATCACGCCGTCATCTTCGCCCTATGTTGCCCAGCGTACCGACGGCGCGGGGCTTGCCGCGTACCTTGCACGCTGCGTTCCGTGTCTGGCCGCGCCTTCTCGTGTCCGGACCGAACATCTCGCTTCTGCGCGCATTCAAGGTATATGCAATGGATAGTCTGCACGAACTGTTCAAGCGATCTCCAGAGATCGCTTTGTTTCTATCGCTGGGATTGGGGTACTACGTCGGCAAGCTCAAGTTCGGAACCTTCCAGCTTGGCGGGGTCGCAGGCTCGCTGCTGGTCGCCGTGGTCGTAAGCCAGGTGGGCGTGACCGTCGACCCTGGCGTCAAAGCCATTCTGTTCGCCCTGTTCATCTACGCCGTGGGCTACGAGAGCGGCCCGCAGTTTTTCAGTTCACTTGGCAGGCAGTCCTTCAAGGAGATCGTCCTTGCGGGTGTGCTGGCGCTGACGGGTCTGGCGACGGTCGTCGTCATGGCAAAGATCTTTGGACTCGACAAAGGAATCGCGGCGGGCATCGCGGCGGGGGGCCTGACGCAGTCCGCCATCATCGGCACGGCAGGTGACGCGCTGACCAAGCTCGGGCTTGCGGCAGACGAAGTGACGCGGCTTCAGGGCAACGTGGCGATCGGCTACGCGGTGACCTATGTGTTTGGTTCGTTCGGCGCCATCATCCTTTGCGTCAATGTCCTGCCGCGCCTGATGAAGCGCGGCATTCGCGAAGATGCCATCCGCAAGGAGACCGAACTCCAATCCGGCGTCAAGTTGCTGGGCGACGGCGAAGAGGCGGCCATGCCCGATCTCGTGGGCAGGCTCTACCGTGTTTCGGCAGCAGGCGCCACGGTTGAAAAGCTCGAGGGCACCTTGCCGGGCACGGCGCTTACTGTGGAAAAGATTCAGCGCGCGGGCAAGATGATCGAGGCCACTCCTGCACTGGTGTTGAACAAGGACGATCTGATACTGGTCGTCGGGCGCCGCAGCGGATTTGTCGACGCGGCGGGACGTCTCGGCACGGAGGTTCAAGCCGTGGCCGGAATGGAGCTCACGATGCAACACCACGACGTCGTGCTGACGAACGACGCGTTCGACAAGAAAACGGTCAGCGCGATCCGCAGCGGTACGGCGCCCGGCGTGCGTCATGGCATCTATGTGACGCAGATCCGCCGCGCCGGCATCGCACTGCCGATCGCCGCGGACCTGGTCATACAGGCCGGCGACGTCGTCTCCATCTATGGCGCCGAGCAGGACGTGAAGCGTGTCTCGGCCATTGTGGGCTATGTCCTGATTCCCACATCCAAGACGGACTTCGTCTACATGGGCGCCGGACTCGTGGTCGGACTGTTGCTGGGTCTGCTGACCGCGAAGATCGGCGCCATCCCGCTTTCTCTTGGCGCCGGCGGCGGGGCGCTGTTGTCCGGCCTTCTGTTTGGCTGGTACCACTCGAAGCACCCCTCGTTCGGCGCCATGCCCGTGCCTGCCTTGCAGATCCTGAAGGACCTGGGGCTTGCCGGCTTCGTCGTGGTTGTCGGCCTGTCCTCAGGCCTGCAGGCCGTGGACACCGTACGCCAGCAGGGCTTCACCATTTTCGGCGTGGGCGTGGGCGTGGTCGTGACCGTCGTGCCCCTGCTGCTCACGATGCTGGTGGGCCGCTATCTATTGCGCTACGACAACGCTGCCGTCTTCGCTGGCGCATTGAGCGGCTCGCGCAGCGCCAACCCCGCCTTCGGCGAAGTGTTGGACAAGGCAGGCAACTCGGTGCCCACCGTACCTTTCGCAATCACCTATGCGCTTGCCAACGTATTCCTGACCTTGCTCGGCCCACTCATCGTGGGCCTGGTCTGAGCGCGCTGACGCCGCCAGACTCTCTTCAATCAGATGCAACATCATCAAGGATCATCGACCATGGATTTGAGTAACCCTGACAAGCTGGCATTGCTGAGCCCTTTCGAACTGAAGGATGCATTGATCCAGACCGCGCAGACGCAGCGTGACCGGCTGATGCTGAACGCCGGGCGTGGCAATCCGAATTTCCTGGCGACGCTTCCGCGTCACGGTTTCCTGCAGTTGGGCAGCTTTGCCATGAGCGAATCCGAACGCTCGTACATCTATATGGAAGATGTGGGTGGTTTCCCGAAACGCGAAGGCATCGAAGCCCGTTTCGAGATCTTTGCCACGGCAAACGCCGGCCGGCCCGGTGTCCGCTTCCTGGAGGCCGCCGTGTCCTACGTTCGCGACCAGCTGGGCCTGTCGGCCGGCGACTTCCTGTACGAGATGTGTGAAGCGATTCTGGGATGCAACTATCCGGTGCCGGTCCGGATGCTGCGGCTGACGGAAGAAATCGTCGGTCACTACATCCACCGCGAGATGATCGGCACGCATCCCTTCGTCGGGCAATTCGATACCTACGCGGTCGAAGGCGGCACGGCCGCCATGACGTATCTGTTCAATAGCTTGCGCGAGAACCACATTCTTGAAGCGGGAGACTCGATTGCGCTGGGCATGCCCATCTTCACGCCCTATATCGAGATTCCACTGCTCAACGACTACGAGCTCGTGGAAGTCATGATCGATGCGCCACCCGAAAACAACTGGCAGTTCACGGCGAGCGAGCTGAACAAGCTTCTGGACCCGAAGATCAAGGCGTTCTTCCTCGTCAACCCGAGCAACCCGGCTTCGGTCAAGATCAATGACGAATCGATGGCGCGCATCGCCGAGATCGTCAGGCAACGGCCCGACCTGATCATCCTGACCGACGATGTATATGGCACGTTCGCGGACAATTTCGTTTCCTTGTTCGCGATGTGTCCCCACAACACGATCCTGGTCTATTCGTTCTCGAAGTATTTCGGCGCGACGGGTTGGCGCATGGGTGTCATCGCGACCCACGAAAGCAATGTGCTCGACGAACGCATCGCAAGCCTGCCCGAAGACGTCCTGGCCTCGCTCGATGCGCGCTACCACTCCATCACTACGGAGCCGCGCAAGCTCAAGTTCATCGACCGGGTCGTTGCCGACAGCCGCACCGTCGCGCTGAATCACACGGCGGGGCTGTCGACGCCGGTGCAAGCGCAGATGACGCTTTTTGCGCTGTTCTCGCTGATGAATGAATCCGACTCGTACCAGAAGTCGATGAAGCAGATTTTCCTGCGTCGCAAACAGGCCTTGTACAAGGCCTTGGGGTTGGAACTGCCTCATGACGCCAACTCGGTGCGGTACTACCATCTGCTCGACCTGGAGATACTCGCGACGCGGATGTATGACGCCGACTTTGCGCGCTGGATGTTGGGCCGCCTGAAGCCCAACGAAGCGCTGTTCCGGCTCGCCGAGGAAACCGGTGTGATCTTGCTGCCAGGCCGAGGCTTTGGCACCGCGCATCAATCCGCCCGCATCTCGCTGGCGAATCTGAACGAGTATGACTACGCGAACATTGGCCTGTCGATCCGCAAGCTTGCATCCGAATTCCACGCGCAATACGTCATGGAAGGGGACAAGGCAAAAACCCTGTCGACCGACCACTGATCACAGGCAGGGGCGCCAGGCGTATGCTTGCCTTTCTGGCCGTGAAGCTCAGCTCTCCGCCGGGCTGTTTCGCAGTGTCATCTCGCTGAACAGCCGCCCGTACACCGAGTGCGTGGCCCAGATCAGCCCCAGCCGGCGCGCCAGCCGGTTTCTGGGCAAATGGATCAACGACACGTTTGACGGGGTCGTTTCGGGCCGGAAACAGTTGGGCACCAGCGCCACGCCCAGCCCGCGCGCCACCAGGGCGCGGATGCCATCGGGCGAATCGAGTTCGAACCGTTCGTGCGGCCGCAAGCCTTTCTGCTGCAGGTACCGCTCGGCCAGCGCGCCGCCCCACGTGCGGCGGTCGTAGCGGATGAAGGGCTCGCGGGCAAGCAAAGTCGCGTGGTCTTCGTGGGCAAGGTGGGCGGGCGCGAGCAATACCAGCGGCTCCACACGCAAGGTGCGCCAGGTGAAGGATTTGGCCAAGGCGAAAGGCGGGTCTACGACCAAGGCGGCGTCGACCTTGTTGGCGCCCAACTGATGAAACAGCTCGTGCGACACACCGATTTCCAACTTGGCGTCGAGCGCCGGGTAACGCTGCGCGATGTATTCCAACAGGTCAGGCATGACGGTCGACAGGGCCGTTCGTACGGTACCGATGCGCAGGCCGCCAGGCAGCCCATCGGCCGACACGGTCGCCTTGAGGTCCCGCAGATTGCGCTGGAAGTCCCGCGCGCGATCCAGCAGGCGTGCGCCGCCCTCGGTGATGCGGACCACTCGGCCCGACCGCACCAGCAGCGGCACGCCCAGTTCGCGCTCCAGCGCCTTGATGCGCTGGGCCATGGCGGTGGGCGTGATGCTCATGCGCCGCGCGGCTTCGGCCAGGGAACCGCATTCGGCGGCGATCAGGAAGCTGTCCAGGAAGCGGGTGTCCATGGGGATCCTGAAGTTTGGGAATGAATAAAAACTGGACTCTGAATCCATAAAAATGAAATTGTGCTGGATTCCTGTCGGTCCGACAATCGAATCGTCCAGCGGCTGCACAAGACCACAGAGTCCCCGCACCGCCTTGCATCGACAACCCCTCAGGAGACACCATGACCCCCAGCTTCCCCCGCCGCCGCGTGCTTGCCGCCCTTGTCGCCACGGGCGCCGTCATGGCCGCACCGGGCGCGTTCGCCCAGTCCGCCACGTCCTACCCCACCCGCCCGGTCACCCTGGGCGTCGGGTTCTCGGCCGGTGGCGCCGTGGACATCGTGGCCCGCCAGCTGGGCCAGGCGCTTGGCAAGTCGTTCCACCAGCCCTTCGTGATCGAGAACCGCCCCGGCGCCACCGGCATCATTGCAGCGGAAGCGGTCGCGCAAGCCAAGCCCGACGGCTACAGTCTGCTGCTTGGCACGCAGTCCACCATGGTGGTGGCGCCCAGCCTGTACCCCACCATGAAGGTCGACCCAAAAAAGGACTTCGTGCCGGTTTCGCTGGTGGCATCGGTGCCGCTTGTCCTGGTGGTGCACCCGTCCCTGCCGCTGCACACCGTGCAGGACGTCATCAAGTACGCCAAAGACAAGAAGGGTGATCTGAGCTACGCCTCGTCAGGGCTGGGCGGTCCGCAGCATGTGGCCGCCGAGCTGTTTGCGTCGATGGCCGGCGTCAAGATGGTCCACATTCCCTACAAGGGCGAAGCCAATGCGATCAGCGACGTGCTGGGCAACCAGGTGCCGCTGATGTTCAGCAACCTGCCGACCCTGCTGCCCTACATCAAGAGCGGCAAGCTGCGCGCCATTGCCGTGTCGAGCCTGGAACGCGCGGCCAGCGCCCCCACCATTCCGACCGTGAACGAGTCCGGCCTGAAAGGCTTCGAAGCCCTGACCTGGTTCGGTCTGTACGCACCGGCCGGCACCCCGCCAGACGTCGTCGGCAAGCTGGAGCAAGGCGTCAAGCAGGCGCTGAGCGACACCGACCTGCGCGCCAAGATGACCGACCAGGGCATGACGCTGGAAGGCCGCGGCAGCCGCGACTTTGCCAAGTACATGGACGCCGAAAGCACCAAGTGGGCGGGTCTGATCAAGAGCGCCGGCATCAAGCCGGAATAAGCGGCGTCACGCAATCAAAGAGATCGAAGGAATGGCAATGAAAGACAGCGCGGCACTATCGCCCATGGTTCCGGCTACCCAGCGGTCCCCGGCTTCGGGGGCAAAGACCGTTGCACGCCCCCCGCGCGCGCTGCGCAAGGTGCTTGCGCTGGACGACTTCGAAGCCGCCGCGCGCCGCCACCTGCCGCGTCCGGTCTTTGGCTACATGTGTTCGTACGCCGAAACTGGCGCCGCTTTCGATGCCAACCGCGATGCGTATGCCGACTACGGCTTCATGCCGCAGGTCATGGTGGACGTGTCCAAACGCAGCACGCAAACGGAGCTGTTCGGCGAAACCTACGCGGCGCCTTTTGGCTTTGCGCCCGTGGGCCTGACGGCGCTGTCGAGCTACCGGGGCGACCTGGTGCTGGCGCGCGCCGCGCTGGAATCACGCCTGCCCATGATCATGAGTGGATCGTCCCTGATCCCGCTCGAAGACGTGGCGGCCTTGCACCCGGGCGCGTGGTTCCAGGCGTATCTGCCGGGGGACCGGGGGGCGATCGAAGCGCTGATCGACCGGGTGGCGCGCACCGCGTTCAAGACGCTGGTGATCACGGTCGACACGCCGGTTCCCCCCAACAGCGAGAACACGGCCCGCATGGGCTTTTCCGCCCCGCTGCGGCCGTCGCTGAGCCTGGCCTGGCAGGGCATCAGCCATCCGCGCTGGCTGCTCGGCACGTTCCTGCGCACCCTGGCCGGCCACGGCATGCCGCACTTCGAAAACAACTACGCGACACGCGGCGCCCCCATCCTGTCGCCGTCGGTGCTGCGCGATTTTTCGGAACGTGGGCACCTGGCATGGGACGACCTGCGCACCATACGCAAACAATGGCGCGGCCGGTTGATCGTCAAAGGCATCCTGCGCGCCGACGATGCCCGGATGGCGCGTGACTGCGGTGCCGACGGCATCATCGTGTCGAACCATGGCGGGCGGCAGCTGGACGGCGCCATCGCGCCCTTGCGCGCCCTGCCCGCGGTCGTGGCCGCGTGTCCGGATATGCCCGTCATGATCGACAGCGGCGTGCGGCGCGGAACGGATGTGCTGAAGGCATTGGCACTGGGTGCCAGGATGGCGTTTGTCGGACGGCCGTTTGGCTACGCGGCGGCAGTCGGCGGCGTGCCGGGCGTGCAGCACGGCGTCAAGCTGCTGACCGCAGAAGTCTCGCGCAACATGGCGATGCTGGGGGTCAATAGCGTCACGGAACTGCGCGCGGAACGGCATCTGGTGAGGATGCCGGGGCGGGGTTGAAGGCGGGCGGGTGCAAGGCGCGCAGGATCCCGCCGCTGCTTTAACCGATATCTTCAGGCACCCACACCGTGCCTTCCATCAGCCGGCGTGCGCTACGGCTCATCGTCACCTTGGTGACGACCCACCCGTCATCACCCTCTTGCGCTTCGGCGCCTACGGCCAAGACGCCCGACGGATGTCCGAAGCGGATGCCGGTGCGTGCGCCGCCCAACACGTCCGCCACCACCGTGCCAGGAATCGCCGCTGCCGCGGCAATGGCGACCGCGCCGGTGCCCGTCATGGCATGGTGCAGCTTGCCCATTGAAAGGATCCGTACCGCCACATCCATATCATTGGCGGCCACGGCCTTGCCGCTGGACGACGTGTACGGCGCAGGCTTGCCCACAAACGCAATCTTGGGCGTGTGCTGACGTTTTTCGGTGGCATACGCCGCCGTCTCGGCCAGGCCCATCACGACCGCGCTGTGCGCACGGATCGCTTCGAAGCGCTGCAGCAAGCCGGCATTGCCGTTCACGTCGGGCTGCAATTCCACGCCATGCAGATCCATCGCCGCGGCGTGCACAAAGATCGTCGGGTTGCCGGCATTGATCAGCGTTGCGACCACCTCGCCCACACCCGGCACCTGCATGGTGTCCACGACATTGCCGGTCGGGAACATCGCCCCCGACTCGCCATCGTCGGCACCGGGATCCAGGAACTCGATGCGGATTTCGGCCGCGGGAAACGTTACGCCATCCAGCTCGAAATCACCCAGCTCCTGTACCTGCCCACCCCGCATTGGCACATGCGCAATGATCCGCTTCTGGATGTTGGCCTGCCAGATCCGCACGGTGGCGACGCCATCGGCCGGCGCCTCGATCAACCCGCGATGGATCGCGAACGGCCCCACCGCCGAGGTCAGGTTGCCGCAATTGCCGCTCCAGTCCACCAGCGGCGCCGTCACCGCCACCTGCCCGAACCAGTAATCCACATCGCAGTCCGGCCGCGCGCTGCGGCCCACGATCACCACCTTGCTCGTACTGGACGACGCCCCGCCCATGCCATCGATCTGCTTGTCGTAGGGATCCGGGCTGCCCATCACCCGCTGCAACACTGCGTCCCGCGCGTTCTGGTCTGCGGGAAGGTCTTCGGGCAGAAAGAACACGCCTTTGCTGGTGCCGCCCCGCATGTACAGGGCACGGATGGGACGTTGGGCAACGAAGGCAGTCATGCGGGACTCACTGAAGACAATGGATAGGCAGCTAAGAATCGTACAACGAGATGGCGATGAGAGCTAAGTGACAGGCTTGTTCAAATGACCTGCCCCTGTGCGGCGGGCCATGCTCGGCCTGTCTGTACGGTGGTCCCTCTGTGCGGATGGCGACGGCTGGCTTACGATCTGGGCGACGCCTTTTCTAAACGTTGCTCAATATTCCGCACGAGACATCAATGGCTTTTACAACGAAGCAGAAACGACGCTTGTGGTGGCTGGCTGGGACGGTGGCTCTGCTGGTCATGCTGGCACCCTTTATTGTGGTCGGGGCATTCATGGCCGTGCGGTATCACGACGTGGCCACCATTCCGCGCGATTGCGGGCCATGGTCGCAGGCCGAGGTCGACGGCCTCATCACCGACAGCATGATGCGCATGGCGCAGCGCCAACCTGCGAAATGGGCGGGCTTTACCGGACCCGTGTTCGCGCCGGTCCAGCCCCAACAGGGGCCTGCGATGAAACAAACCGGGCTGCGGTTGCGAGAGGTGGTGGTGCGCAGGACGCATCAACCCGATGAAGTCTGGATTGCCATGGTGGACTGCGCACGCGGCGTGGAATTTGCCGGCCCGCGCCCGATCGGTACACCCACCTCCGCCTATCCGCCAAAGTAAGGTAGTCCGTTCAAGCCGGCCAATGCACGCAGGTCCATTAATGCAGGCCCATTAATGCAGGTCCATACATGCCGGCCGCACGAGCGTCAACGACGCTGCCGTTCAGTCGTCCGCCACATCCAACCCCGGAAACAGCACTTCCGTAAACCCGAACTTCCCGAAATCCCGGATCCGTGACGGATACAGCCGCCCGATCAAATGATCGCATTCATGCTGCACCACCCTTGCATGAAACCCGTCCGCCACGCGATCGATCACCCCGCCATCCGGGTCCACGCCCTGATAGCGGATCGACGTCCACCGTGGCACGGAACCGCGCAGCCCTGGTACCGACAGACACCCTTCCCAGCCCTCTTCCTCATCCGCCGACAACGGCGTGATCACCGGGTTCAGCAGGATCGTGAACGGTACAGCCGGGGCGTCGGGATAGCGTTCGCTGCGCTCGAACCCGAAGATCACCAGTTGCAGATCCACGCCGATCTGCGGCGCGGCCAGGCCGACGCCGCCGGCGGCGCGCATGGTGTCGAACATGTCGGCGATCAGCTCGCGCAGCTCGGGGGTGCCGAATTCGGTGACGGGGGCGGCGACGCGCAGCAGGCGCTCGTCGCCCATCTTCAGGATCTCGCGAATCATGGGCGTACCGGAATCAGACCAGGGGCTGGTTGAGGATGCCCTGCGCGGCGGGGCGGGCGGCCAGGGTGTCGAACCAGCGGCGCACGTTGGGGGTGTCGGGGCGGTCGATCGGCAGGTTGAGCCAGCGGTCGGCCACACAGCCGACGATGATGTCGGCCATGGTGAAGGTGTCGCCGGCCACATGCTTGCGGCCTTCCAGCGCGTGGTCCAGGATGCGCCCCAGGCGGGCGCACGCGGCGATGGAGTCGGCGATGACCTTGGGGTCACGCTTGTCTTCAGGGGTGCGGATCAGTTGCCAGAACACGGGGGTGGAGGCGGGGCCAAATTCGGTGGCCTGCCAGTCCATCCAGCGGTCGGCTTCGCCGCGCTTGCGGGTGTCGTCGGGCCACAGGCTGCCGCTGCCGTACTGGGCAGCCAGGTAGCGGACGATGGCATTGGATTCGGACAGGATGTAGCCATTGTCATCCAGGGTGGGAATCTTGCTGTTGGGATTCATGCCGATGTATTCAGGCGTGTCGAGGCCGCCGAAGGCCCCGCCCACGTCGATGCGGTCGAACTCCAGTCCCAACTCGCGCGCGGCCCACACGACCTTGCGTACGTTGATCGATGTGATGCGGCCCCAGATCTTGATCATTGAGTGTCTCCGAAACGTAGCGGTGGACGCGTCAGGCGTCGTGGATGTCGGTTCGTGCCAGATCGATCGCCGCCGCGGCCACCGCATCGAGCACGCCAGGTAAGTCGGACAGCACCGGCAGCACGCGCACGCGCATGCCGGGGTGACGGGATTGCGCCGCGCGCAACATGTCGGGCAGGTCGCGCACGACGTGGCCGGCGCCCGACCAGAACACGGGCAGCAGGTCGACCTGCCGGGCGCCCTGGGCGGCCAGCAGGTCGACCGCGTCCTGCAGGGTCGGCGTCATCAGCTCAAGGAAGGCGACGGCCACCGGCAGTCCGGGTTCACGGGCGCGGACCGAGTCGGCCAGCCGATGCAGCGGTTCGGCCCACCGGGGGTCGCGTGCGCCGTGGGCGAACAGAATCATCGCGCGAGGGTTGGCACCCTGGGCGGTGGCGGCATCGGAAACGTCGCTCATGTCGTTTGCCGCAGCGACGTCAAGCCCTGCGGTGACATCCATCTCATCACGCGTATCAGGCCGGCCGCTCATGCTGCGCCCCCGGACAGACCCATCTCGGGCAACGCGCCGCCTGCCTCCCCCGCCTTGATCCGCCCGACCGTCGCCACGATCGCATCGCGTTGCCGCGCGATCGCGTCTGGCAAGGGCTGTTCGCCCATCTGCACCGCGCGGATCCAGTTGGCCGTGGCGCCGGCATCGCGATCGGGCAGCGCAGGCAATTCGGCAGGACTGCCGGCGGCGGCGTCGATGACGGTTGTTGGCACGCCGCCCAGCCATTGCACCACGGCCTGCGGTCGCCGCACATTGGCCACGGCTTCGCCTTCGGTGCCGCGCATCAGCAGGCTGGCTTGCGGTTTGAGCGTGAACAGCTCGCCCAGCATGTCGCCAAATTCCGGATGCGTGTAGGCCGACAGCAGCAGGCTGGGCCCGGCCACCGGCCGCAGCAACTTGGCCAGGGTGTGCGAGACATTGCGCACGCCCAGCACCCGCCGCAGGCCGACCAGCCGGGCCAGCCCCGGGCACGCGGTACCCAGCGGCAGATAGGCCAGGCGGTTGGCGGCCAGTTGGGATGACGCCTCGGCCGCGCTGCTGGCGGGGGACACGCCCAGGCGCTGCAGAATTTCGAGCGTGGTGATGCGCGTCTTGTTGGACCCGGCACCCTGCGCAGCCGGGTCGGACGCCTGGCCGTGCATGATCACCGGAATGCCTGCCTTCGCCAGCGTCAGCGCCAGCAGCGGGACCAGGTTGGGGGCGTGACGCGATCCGTTATAGGTGGGCAGCACGACCACGGGTGTGTCGCTGCCCGACGTGACGGCCACGCATCGCGTATCGACCGCATCCAGAAAGCCGGCGATCTCGGCCGCGACTTCGCCCTTCATGCGCAGGGCGATCAGCACGGCGCCCAGCTCCAGGTCGCTCACGCCGCCGTCGAAGATGGCTGCCATCAGGCTGTGCGCCTGTTCACGCGACAGTGCGCGCGATCCGTCTTTGCCACGGCCGATCTCGCGCATCAGCGCGGCGCAGGAAAAGGGGGTGGCGCTCATGTTCACTGGGTTCCCAAGGGTTCGTCATTCAATCGCGGCAAGGACACCGCCGGCATCACACCCGTTTCATCAACGCGTTGATGCGGTCGGCCGCCGCCAGCAAGGGAGGCAACAGGCGCTCGCGCATCTGGTCGGCGGTGATCCGGTGGGCCTGCCCGCTCAGGTTCAGCGCGGCCACCGTCCGGCCGTTTCGGTCCAGGATGGGCACGCTGATCGCAACCAGGCCGGTTTCCAGTTCCTGGTTCACCAGCGACCAGCCCTGCTTGCGCACGTCCAGTATCGCCTGTTTGAGCTGCACGGGGTCCACCAGCGTCAGCGGCGTATGGGCTCGCAGGTCTGACCGTTTCAGCACGGCGTCGATCTGCTCATCAGGCAGGCCGGCCAGCAGTACACGCCCCATCGCCGAACAATAGGCCGGCAGGCGGCTGCCAATGCCCAGGTTGATCGACATGATCTTGCCGGTCGGAATGCGCAATACGTAAACGATATCGACGTCGTCAAGCACGGTGGCCGAGCACGACTCGTGCACCTCGGCAGCCAATGCTTCCATGATCGGCTCGGCCAGATCCCAGAAAGGCATCGACGTCAGATAGGCAAAACCCAGTTCCAGGATACGGGGGGTCAACCGGAACAGCCGCCCCTCGTTCGTCATGTAGCCCAACTGCACCAGGGTCAGCAGGATGCGCCGGGCGCCCGCGCGAGTCAGCCCCGATACCTCGGCCACCTCGGTCAGCGTCATGGCGGCGCGGCGCGCATTGAACGCACGAATCACCGACAGCCCGCGCGCAAAGGATTGCACGTAGGCGTCGCCGGGGCGAACATCTTCCGGCGCGTCTGACGTCAAGGCATGCATGCGCGTCACGCGGCGCCTCCAAGCAGGCGTGCGCGGGCCGCAAGATATTCGCGTTCGAGCCGGTCCGCCACCTGCGCGGCCGGGATGACGGCATCGATCTGGCCGACGCCCTGCCCCGCGCCCCAGATGTCGCGCCAGGCTTTTGCGCCGCTGGCGGGATCGGCGTCAGCGGTTTTCGTCAGCGTGTTCAATTTGCTCTTGTCCGCCTTGGGAAGATGATCGGGATCCAGGCCGGCGGCCACGATGGACGCACGCAGGTAGTTGCCGCTTACCCCCGTGAAGAAGTCACTGTAGACGACGTCTGCGGCCCGCGCGTCGACCAGCGCCTGCCGATGGTCGTCGCTGATGCGCGCCTCGGGCGTCGCCAGCCATCGGGTGCCGACATACGCCAGGTCGGCCCCTGCGGCCTGGGCGGCAAGTATCGCATTGCCCGACGCGATTGCGCCCGACAGCACCAGCGGACCGTCGAAAAACGCGCGGATCTCGCCCAGCAAGGCAAACGGCGACAAGGTGCCGGCATGCCCGCCCGCCCCCGCCGCGACCGCGATCAGCCCGTCCACGCCGGCTTCCAGCGCCTTCTGGGCATGCCGCACATTGATCACGTCGTGCAGCACGATGCCGCCATAGGCATGCACCCGCGAGATCCACGACGATTCCGGCGCGCGCAGGCTGGAGATGATGATGGGCACCCGGTGCGCGATACACACGTCCAGGTCCGCCTCGAGCCGGGTGTTGGACGCATGCACGATCTGGTTCACGGCCACCGGGCCGATCACGGCATCGGGATGCGTCTGCCGGTGCGCGGCCAACTGGGCGTCGATCGCCGTCAGCCAGCGGTCCAGCTCGGCTTGCGGGCGGGCGTTCAGTGCGGGAAATGACCCCACGACGCCCGACAGGCACTGCGCCACGACCAGCTCGGGCCCGCTGGCGATGAACATGGGAGCACTGACGACAGGCAGCCGCAGGCGGCTGAGTACGGAAGGCAATGACATGGGGATACCCGGAGGCGTAAAGACAAGGCCGGGCCGCGCAGGAACTGACGCGGCCCGGTAGTGCGCGTCATCCCCTGAAGATCAGCATGGCATGACGCGCGGCGCTGTGCGCCGGATGGTCTGGACCGTAACGATCAGACCATTTCCACGGCCATGGCTACGGCTTCGCCGCCGCCGATGCACAGGGTGGCCACGCCACGCTTGCCGCCGGTCTTGCGCAGACCGCCGATCAACGTTGCCAACAGACGGGCGCCGCTGGCGCCGATCGGGTGACCCAGCGCGGTGGCGCCGCCGTGGATATTGACCTTGGAGGCGTCCAGCTTGTGGTCTTCGATGGCAGCCATCGCCACGACCGCAAAGGCCTCGTTGACCTCGAACAGGTCCACGTCATCCGCCTTCCAGCCGGTTTTATTGAACAGGTTCTTCAGGGCGCCGACCGGGGCGGTCGTGAACCACTTCGGTTCCTGCGAATGCGAGGCGTGGCCGACGACGCGTGCCAGCGGCTTCAGGCCCAGTTCCTTGGCGGTCGATTCGCGCATCATGACCATGGCGGCCGCGCCGTCCGAAATCGACGACGAGTTGGCGGCCGTGATGGAACCGTCCTTCTTGAACGCCGGCTTCAGGGTCGGGATCTTTTCCGGCATGGCCTTGCCCGGCGCTTCGTCCTTGGCGACCACGACTTCACCCTTGCGGCCCTGCACGGTGACGGGAGCGATTTCCCATTCGAAGCTGCCGTCTTCGATGGCGGCGCGGGCGCGCTTCAGGGATTCGAGCGAGTAGGCGTCCTGCTGCTCGCGGGTGAAGGCGTACTTGTCGGCGCAGTCTTCGGCGAACACGCCCATGGCGCGGCCTTTGTCGTACGCATCTTCCAGGCCGTCCATGGCCATGTGGTCATAGATCGTGGCGTGACCGAAGCGGATGCCCTGGCGGGCCTTGGGCAGCAGGTGCGGCGCGTTGGTCATGCTTTCCATGCCACCGGCCACGGCGATGTCGATGCTGCCCGCCACCAGGGCATCGTGCGCGATCATCGCGGCCTTCATGCCCGAGCCGCAGATCTTGTTGATGGTGCTGCACGCGGTGGTCTGCGGCAGGCCTGCGCCCAGCGCGGCCTGGCGGGCGGGCGCCTGGCCCTGGCCGGCCTGCAGCACGTTGCCCATGATGACTTCCTGGACCTGTTCCGGCTTCAATCCGGCGCGCTCGACCGCGGCCTTGATGGCGACCGAGCCAAGCTCGTTGGCGGACAGAGCGGACAACTCGCCGAGCATGCCACCCATGGGCGTGCGTGCGATGGAAACGATGACGACGGGATCGGACATGGAAAACTCCTGATTCGATAGAGGGTATGCACTTATGCGGTAACTGAGCGGGAACCCGCCTTCTTCTTCTTGCTTCCGTATTCCGACGGACCTTCCTTCAACTGGTCCAGCATTCGCCGACCCATGGCTTCCTGGGCATCGATCTCGGCCAGGGTGAGATCGATATCTTCGCGGCGGCGCTCGAGAATCTGCCGATGCTGACTCAGCACCGACAGGAACTCCTTCAATTGCGGGACAGTGTCTTTGGGCTCATCGTACATGTCGAGCAGGTTGCGGATTTCGGCCAGGGACAGGCCAAGCCGCCGACCCCGCAGGATGAGCTTGAGGCGGGTGCGATCGCGCGCGGAATAGACGCGCTGCGAGGCTTCCCGGGTGGGCGAGAGAATGCCTTCGTCTTCGTAGAAACGGATGGCCCGGGCCGTGGCGCCGAATTCGCGCGCCAGGTCGGAAATCGTGTAGGTGGGCGCCGACATAGGTACACTTGCACTTTACGTAAACGTAAACCCCATTCTAGGCGGCCAGGCGTCCAGGAGCAATCGACGGCATGAACCCTCTCGAACACCAACTGCAGTATCCGTTCAACGATACCCTCCCTGCCGCCGGCACGTCCATTGAGGTTGCCCCGGGTATCCGGTGGGTGCGCCTGCCCTTGCCGTTCGCGCTCGACCACATCAACGTCTGGCTGATGCGCGACACCTACGAAGGCCGCGATGGCTGGACCGTGGTGGACTGCGGCGTGTCCCGCGACGAAGTCATGGGCATGTGGGAACAGGTGTTCGCCAACGAGCTGGACGGGCTGCCGGTGGTGCGCGTGATCGTCACCCACATGCATCCGGACCACATCGGCCTGGCGCACTGGCTGACCGAAAAATGGAATGCACCGCTGCAGATGACCATGACGGATTTCGTGGTTGCGCAGCTGTATTGCGGCGCCGATTCGGGCGGCGGCGGCGAGCGGCTCGCCCGGCATTTCGAACGCCATGGCATGACCCATCCGGAAGACCTGGACGGCGTGCGCAAGCGCAAGAGCTACTACTCGCAACTGGTGCCCAAGGTACCGTCCAGCTTCATCCGTATCGTCGACAACGACATCGTGCCGATCGGCGGCCACGACTGGCAGGTCATCATCGGCTACGGCCACGCCCCGGAACATGCGTCGTTCTACAGCAAGTCTCTGAACGTCGTGATCTCGGGCGACATGGTCCTGCCGCGCATTTCGACCAACGTCAGCGTGAACAGCGAAGAGCCGCAGGGCAACGCGCTGCAGGATTACCTGGATTCATTGTCACGTTATGTTGACGTGCCCGATGACGCGCTGACCCTGCCGTCCCATGGCCGGCCGTTTGTCGGCATCCACACCCGCATCCAGCAGCAGCATGATCATCATGCCGAGCATCTGGCGCGCGTGGTGAAAGCCTGTGCCGAGCCCAAGAGTGCGTTTGATATCGTCCCGGTGCTGTTCAGGCGCAAGCTGGACCTGCACCAGATGACGTTTGCCCTGGGCGAATCAATTGCTCATCTGCACATGCTGATGTATTCGGGAAAGGTCAAGCGGATCACGGGTGAGGACGGCGTCATCCGCTTTCAGGCGGCTTGAGAGCGTTGACCGCTTGATGCGTCGAAGGGAGCGGCCGCACGTCAGCGGGCGCGGCGCCATAGCGTTGCCGCAGTCCGCCCACGGTCAGGACGCAGTCCGCCTGGCTATCGATCGCGATATGTCAATGCGCCTGCGCGGCCGCGCCCGCCGGCAGCACCAGGCTGTGAATCGCCTCCCGTTCGGTCCGAAACAGATTGCCCGGCGCAATTATCGCCATGGCCCCTGACGCGACCAGCACGTCTTCCACCTGCTTCTTCAGCCCCGCCAGATAGACCTCGACGCCCTGCTCCCGCAGATTCCCCACCAGATAGCTCAGTGTGTCCACACCGGTGGTGTCGATACTGTTGATCGGCCCGGCATAGATCAGCACGCGTTTGATGGACGGATCGGCGCGCACTCGCGTCATGATGAAGTGTTCCAGCGGCGTGGCGGTCACGAAACTCAGTGCGGCATCCATCCGCACGGCCAGCACGTCGGGCGCCAGCGCGCCGAGTGCAAACCGCGCCCGATCGCGCAAGGTACCGTCTTCGTGCACCCCCACTTCAATGATGCGGGGATGCGCGCGGCCGTACATGAAGTAGCTCAGCGACAGGATGAAGCCGACCAGCACGCCCCACTGCAGTTGCGGGGCAGAAATCAGGGTGGCGATGGCGGTGATGACCGCAATGACCGCCTCGGGCCGCGACGTGCGCCACAGCCGCACGAAAAACGCGGGCTGAACCAAGTTCATGACCGGGACGACGATCACCGCAGCCAGAAAGGCCTTGGGCAGGTGCGCAATGGCCGGCGTCAGGAACAGCAGGCTGACCAGCACGCAGACGAAGGCAAACAGTGCCGACCAGCCGGTGCGAGCACCCACATACAAGTTGAGCGCCGAGCGTGAGAAGGACGCGCTGACCGGAAACGCACCACTGAAGGCGCTCGTCAGCTTGGCCAGACCCTGCCCGATGAATTCCTGGTCTTCATCCCACCGCTGGCGGTTGCTGCGCGAGATGGTCTTGGCGCTTGAGAGCGCTTCCACAAAGCTGACGATGGCGATCACCGCCGCGGCGGGCAACAACGCCCGGTAGTCTTCCCAGGACAAGAAGGCCGGCACGGCAAAGTCGGGCAACCCGGCGGGAAGGGCACCCACCACCGCGCCCCCCTTGGCTCCGTACCCGGTCAACCAGCTGACGATCCCGCAGACCAGCGCCGCGCCCAGCACCACCGGCATGCGCTTGCTGTACTTTTTAAGCGCCAGCAGGAAGACAAGCGTTCCGACGCCAAAGGCAAAGCCTGCCCAGTCGACCGAAAACGCGATGTCGGCATATCGTGCGGACTGGTACAGGTCGGCCACGGCCCGCCCGTCCAGTCCCAGCATGGCGGGCAGCTGCGACAGCACGATCAGCACCGCCGCCGCCTGCGTAAAGGCGCCCACGACGGTTGCCGGCAGGAAGTTGACGATCATGCCCAGGCGGAGCATGCCGACCAGGATCTGGATGGCGCCGGCAATCAGGGACAGCCAGATCGCCAATTCGACCCAGCGCGGCGATCCCGCCCAGGCCAGCCCGGACAGGGATCCCGCGACCAGCATGCTCGTCAGCGCCACCGGGCCCGCGCCCAGCAATTGGCACGACCCGAACAGCACGCTGATGACCGGCGGAATCAACGCCGCGTACAGCCCCGTGATGGGCGGCATGCCCGCCAGCATTGCGTAGGCCACGGCTTGCGGCACCAGGATCAGCCCGAGCGTGAAGCCCGCGCGCGCATCGGCCACCAGCGTGTCGGACGTGGGGCGCGGCCACGCCAGGAAAGGAAGCCAACGAAGCAGGGAAGCGTGCATAGACCAGCGAGGAGGAAGCGGACAGGCGCGTCAGGAAGGACGCGAGGCGCGCGGCTTGCGCGGCGCCCTGGAAGCGAAGTGATCGTACACCACCGCCGGAAGCAGCCGCAGCAGCCGCGCCACGACACCCATCTGCCATGGAATGACGGTGTAGCGGGTGCCACGGGCAATCGCGCGCGCCGCCTTCTCGGCAAACACGTCCGGCTCCATCAGGAATGGCATTTTGTACGGATTGTGCGCGGTCAGGGGCGTGCGGATGTAGCCCGGCGCCACCGTGGACACGCGTATGCCGTAATGCACCAGTTCGTTGCGCACGCTTTCGCAATAGGCGATCACGGCCGCCTTGGAAGCACTGTAGGCGCCGGCGCCCGGCAGGCCACGAATGCCCGCCACGCTGGCGATCCCGACGAGCTGCCCGGCCCGCCGCGCCTTCATGCCGGCAATAAAAGGCTCGAAGGTGGCGACCATGGCCACCAGATTGGTGTCGATCACGGTTTTGAAGCCATCGAAGTCATCCATCTCTTCGGTCAGGGTGCCGACACTGATCCCGGCGTTGGCGATCACCAGATCGACACGCCCGCACGCCGCCTGGAAATCGGCGGCGGCCTGGTGCAGCGCGTTCCGATCGCGTACATCCAGGGCGTAGCAATGATGCGTGCCGGGCAAGCTGGCGGCCAGCGCGTCGAGCGCCTGCTGGCGCCGCCCGACCAGGCCGATGGTGGCGCCCTGGGCCGCGTACTGGCGGGCCAGCGCCTCGCCTATGCCGCTGCTGGCGCCGGTAATGAATACGAACATCAATCTGTCTCCCGGATGTGAAGCAAGGATAGCCGCCCGCATCGGCGTTGCGTGCGGTGACCTGGACGAAAGCGTCCAGGCTCGCTGCCTGCGAGCGGAGGCATCGCGAGGTATAGTCGAAGACCCAGTTGCTGTCCTGCACGAATACGCCATGCCCAACGACACGATCGATACCTCCGCACTTGGCGCCCCGGGGCGTCTGCACCCCGAACTTGCCACCGAACTCGTCCGTATTGTCGGGCAAGAACACGTCTTTGCCGAAGCGGCGGACAAGCTCCGGTACGAAATCGGCGCCCGCTATGGCGAAGGCAAGGCAGGTTTCGTGGTGCGGCCGTCGTCAGCCACCGAAATCGGCGAGGTGCTCGCGCTGTGCCTGCGCACCGGCACCCCGCTCATTGCCCAGGGCGCCAATACCGGCCTGGTCGCCGCCAGCACGCCCAACGAAACGGGTCTTCAGGTGGTGATGAGCCTGGAACGACTGCGCGGCGACATCATCGTGGACCGCGCCAACCGCACCGCCACCGTGGGCGCTGGCGTCACGCTGCAGGACCTGAACGAGAAGCTGGCCGCCGACAACCTGTGCTTTCCGATCGATCTGGGCGCCAACCCGTCGGTGGGCGGCATGATCGCGACCAATACGGGCGGCTCGCGCCTGGTGCGGTATGGCGACGTGCGGCACAACCTGCTGGGCCTGGAAGTCGTGCTGGCGGATCCCCCGGGTCAGGTGCTCGACTTGATGACCGGCCTGCGCAAGAACAACACCGGCTACGACCTGAAGCAGCTGTTTGTGGGTACCGGCGGCGCGGGCGGCATCATCACGCGCGCCGTCCTGCAGGTGCATCCCCTGCCCCGCCAGACGGCCACCGCGCTGATCGTGCCGACCGGCCAGGATGCCATCCTGGACTTGCTGATTGCCCTGGAAGGCGAATTCGGCGACTTCCTGACAGCCTACGAAGGTATCTCCAAGACCTGCATCGAAGCCGTCCTGGATCACATGCCGTCGGTGTCCAACCCCTTTGCGCCTGAACCGATACCCGACTACATGCTGCTGGTGGAATTGAGCGCCACTGCGTCCCGCGACACCCTGGGCATGGACCTGCAGGAAGCGCTGAATGGCTTCCTGGAGCAGCACTTCGATGTGCTGGTCGCCAACGCCCTGCTGGACGGCGGCCCCGACCTCTGGAAGATCCGCCATTCCATCAGCGAATCCATCCGTCACCAGGGCAAGCTGATCGCGTTCGACATCGCCGTGCCCCGCTCGGCCATGGTCGCCTTCCGCGCCGAAGCCATCGCGATGATGGACGCCCGCTTCCCGTTCCTGCGCCTGTACGACTTCGGCCACTGGGCGGACGGCGGTTGCCACTTCAACATCGTCTGGCCCAAGGAAGCGGACCCGAAACCCGACGACGCCACCATCGAATCCCTGCGCATCGCGATCTACGACCTGGTCGTGCGCAGCTACGGCGGCAGCTTCAGCGCCGAACACGGCGTCGGCCCCTACAACGAACGTTTCTACCACCGCTACACGGCCGACACCGTCCAGGCATTTGCCGGCCGCGTGCAGTCCGCGATCGACCCCAGGCATGTGCTGGGGCAGGTGTGGTTCGGGCCGGAGCGGTAAGCGGGTTGCTGCAGTGCATGTTGTATAACAAGCGCGACTTGCCCGTTCTGCGTCTGAAAATTGCAGGGGCGACACACACGGATCCAGGGGCATGATGCGTCCTGGTCTTGCTGCTTGAGCAGACTGCCAAGACACCTTCACCCCTCGTCGACCGCCGCACGATGCGCGCCAAACCCTTCCACTCCCGGCGCAATGTCTGCCTTCAGCGTTAACGCCGGAATGTCGTAATCGCCGGCGTTCTGGGGGCGGAAGGGAATCGGCGGTGTCGTCGACAATGTATCCAGCCGATCGCCCAGCGAAGTGCACAGCGCTGCGAACTTGGCATCGTCAATCTTGCCGGTTCGGTAGGTCACGAAAGGCGGCAGGACCGCGAAGCCGGGGTAGAACAGGATGCCATGCTGAATCGGGAACAGGATGTCGTCGATCGGCCCGCCGATACCCCGCGGTGCGTAGTGGGATTCCCAGCCACCGGTCGACACCATCACCATGGCGCGTTTGCCTGACATCACGCCTTCGCCGAAACGCTCGCCCCACCGTGCGTCCGAGTGTTCGCCGACTCCGTACGCAAAGCCGTTGGCGTAGACCCGGTCGACCCATCCTTTCATGATCGCCGGCATCGAATACCACCACAGCGGAAATTGCAGGATCAGCACGTCGGCCCAGCGGAGCTTGTCCTGCTCCCATTTGATATCGGCACTCTGACGATCCGCATCAAAAGCACGCCGCGAATCGACTGACGCATCGAACCGGCCGTCCACCGGCGGATCCAGGCTGTCCCGCGCATCCAGTTCCGGTTTCCATTGCATGGCGTACAGGTCGGACACCTGTACTTCATGGCCCGCTGCGTGCAAATGGGCCACGGCAAAGTCCTTGAGCGAACCGTTCAGCGACCGGGGTTCGGGGTGGGCGTAGACGATAAGAACATTCATGATGCGGCTTCCAGAAGACGACGAAAGCAGGCAGCGTAGGCGCGTTGTCGGTATAGTGGAAATGAATTGCTGACATTCCAGGTATTGCCATGATTAATTTGCGTCGGCTGGACATGAATCTGCTGTTGACGCTGGACGCGCTGCTGGCAGAGCACAACGTCACGCGCGCGGCCGAACGTCTAGGCTTTTCACAGCCGTCGATCAGCGTGCACCTGGCCAAGTTGCGGCACGTGTTCAACGACCCGTTGCTGCTTCCCGGACCCCGCGGGATGCGTCCGACAGCACGGGCCGACGAATTGCGCGAACCCTTGCGCGAAGCGCTGGCGGCGCTGGAACGCGCGGTGCTTCCGACCCGACCCTTTGATCCGTCGACGGCCACGCACACATGGCGCATGGCCGCGTCGGACTATGCCGAATCCACCATCGTCCTGCCCACCCTCGGTCCATTGCGGAAGGCGGCGCCGGACACCCGGGTTGCCGTCCTGCCCCTGTCGATACCGCTGGTCGTTTCGCGCGCGGAACAAGGCACGATCGACCTGGCGTTCCACACGACCGCCGACAGCCCGGCCGGCCTGCATCGTCGCACCTTGTTTGAAGAGCGGTATGTACTGGCCGGCCGTGCCGGTCATCCCAAGCTGAAGCGCCGGCCCACCATTGCGCAATTCTGCAAGCTCGAGCACGTCCTGGTGTCGACCTATGGCGGTGGCTTCCACGGCGTGACCGACGACGTGCTGGCCGCCGCAGGGTTGGCCCGGCGGGTGGCGCTGTCGGTGCCGCATTTTTTGTTCATGCGGTCAGTATTGGCACAGACCGACCTGGTTGCCATGGTGCCCTGGCGGCTGGTGCGCAACGAGCCGGGACTGACCGTGGTGGACGCCCCGGTAGACGTACCGGGGTACGAGATGGCGATGTTGTGGCACGACCGGTGTCACCGCGATCCGGCGCATGTCTGGTTGCGCGAGCTCGTGGCGACGTGCACATCCGTCCCCTGATCCGCGCCGCGCCCCGCAGCCATGCCCCGATCACCGCCTGCGGGACAGAGGATCCGCCCGTACGTCCGCCTCGATACACGTCTTGCCAAAAATCGCGATGATCGCCCGCTGGGGTGGCTCGTCCATGATCGACCGGGCCAGCGTCACGGCGCGAATCAGCCGGTTTCGCACAGTGTCCTCGGACTCGCCGGAAAGATAGAGTCGTTGAAAGAGCATCATCACCAGGTCGCCCTGGGGATCGGCAACCACCGTTTCAGCAATTGCCTGCGCGCGCGCCATTGATTCTGCAGCCGTATCGTCGTTTGCCATGTCCGCGTCCCAGTAAGTGAAACTCGATTTTGCGGACAAAGAAGCACGTCAGAAATGCGCGGAAACCGACTCGATCGTTCGAACTCGGCGGATCGGATGGCACCTGTCTGCGCCCGCCGTCTGTTCCCGCCATCGGCGACTCCCTTAGTACATGCCGCCGCCTCAAACCAGCTTCAGCTTCCGCAATGCCGCCGGCACCAGTTCGAACAACGGCTTCTGCACGATCGTGGCGATCAGCGTGCCCTTGCCGCGGATCTGCATGTCCAGCTTGGCGTAATCGTAGGCTTCGGCAAAGGTCGGAAAGTCGCCGCGACCCAACCTCATCAGCGCCGCCACACGGCACGCATCGTCGTTGGGCAGGGCGTCCAGCACGTCCAGGGTGGTGCGGGGGCCGGCAACGCCGGAATCGACCGCGACGTGTGCCGACGATGCCGCAGACGCAAGAGCGCCCGAATCCGCGGCATGCTTGCGCGCGTCGATCGCAATCAGTTGATCAAGGGAACGCCGCAGGGTGGGGCTGATGACTTCGCTCATGGGCGGACCTTTCAGAGAGGGGAGATAAGCACGTGGATGCGCCGCCGCAGTCTGGTGGGCGGCGACAGCGCGTCGATGATAGAGACGTGCCCAATCCGGTAAATGCGGGGAACTACGTCAGGCGCCTGCAGCGCGCGGTGCGCCGGCACCCCAAGCCCTGCATGTAACGCCATGCCCGCATCCGTACATCCCCGTACGCCCGCCCCTGCGTATCGCCCGAGTCCCTGTGCTGGTACTCCTGTGCTGATCCCCCTGTTCCCCGTCCCCCCAAAACAAAACACCCCGAAAGCGAGGACATCCGTCCCACCTTCGAGGTGTTGTGCACACGCAGGTCAGCCCCACCTCCCGGCACACAGCCGGGAGACGCAACCCGTCTTACTTTGCGCCGCCTTCCTTGCGCGCCTGCGCAATCAGGAAGTCCGCCACTTGCAGCGCCGCGGCATTGCTGCCTGCCTGCGCCGGGGACGTCAGATACTTGCCGTTGATGGCCAGGGTCGGCACGCCGTCGATCTTGTACGACTCCGACAGCTTTGCGGCGCGCTGCACCTTGGACTGCACGCCAAACGAGTTATACGCGGCGGTGAACTGCGCCTTGTCCAGGCCGTTCTTTTGCGCCCAGTCGGCGATGCGGTCGGCCGTGTTCAAAGGCTGGCGCTGCTCGTGAATCGCGCTGAAGACCATGCGGTGCAGCTGGTCGACCTTGCCTAGCGCTTCCAGCGTGTAGTACAGGCGCTGTTGCGGTTCCATGCCGGCGTTGAACTTGACCGGCACGCGCTTGATCACGACGTCGGCAGGCTGCTTCTTGATCCAGGTTTCAAGACTGGGTTCCAGCGCATTGCAGTGCGGGCAGCTGTACCAGAAGAACTCGGTGACTTCGATCTTGCCCTGCGACTCGGTCTGCTGCGGCTGCGCCAGGCGGGTGTATTCCGTGCCTTCACGGAATTGCTGGGCCGAAGCCATCGACGGCAGAAGGGCCACGGAAGCCGCGGCAAACGCAAGACCCGTCAGAAGACGGCTAACAGAACGACGACCGATCATGGAATTTCCCTATGTATGCAAGTGCCGGCCCGGGCGGCACCCTTGTGCCGCCACATGGGCGCGTGTAAGTCGGACCCGCCTTGGCAGGCCCGAGTTCCTTCCTACTTTTTCACCACCGCCGCTTCGATGCCGTTTTCGGCCAGGCGCGCGCGCGAGCGGTTCATGTCATCGAGCTTGGCGAACGGGCCGAGCCGCACGCGGTTGACGGTGCCTTTCGGGACGTCGGCCGTTTCCAGCCGGGCCTCGAAGCCCATGAACGCCAGCCGCGCCTTGAGCGCTTCGGCATCTTCGATCACGCGGAATGCGCCGACCTGCAGATAGTACGTGCCCGTGCTTTCCGGAACCGCGGGCGTTGACGGCGAGGACGGCGTACGGGCGGCCGGCGGCGTCTGGCTGGACGATCCCGGACCGGTATAGAAACTGGCAATGGGGTCGTCGTTGCGGCGTGCGTTGGGGACCGGCGCCGGTGGCGGGGCCGAGATGGCTGGCGGGCCGCTCGATGGCGGCACGGAACCGGCCGGCGCGTCCTTGCCATACAGGCTGCGGTTGGGGTCGGGCGCGTTGGCGGGGTCGACCGGCTGCTGGCTGGTGGGCGGAACGCGTGCGCTCTTGTTCACGAAAGGCACGGGCGCCTTGTTCACATAGACCGCCACCAGCACCGCAACCACCAGGCCGACCAGCAGCCCGGCGATCAGGCCGAACATGGTGCCGCCGTGTTGCCTGCGCAGGCGAGGAGAGTTCAGGGGCATCGAGAGATCACATCCGTTCGGGCGCGGTCACGCCCAGCAGGCTCAGGCCGTTGGCCAGTACCTGGCGGGTGGCGGCCAGCAGCGACAGGCGCGCCAGCTTGAGCGCTTCGTCGTCCACCAGCACGCGTTCGGCGTTGTAGTAGGCATGGAAGTCAGCCGCGCAGTCCTTGAGCCAGAAGGCCACGTGGTGCGGCGCCAGGTCGTTCGCGGCCATGCCGAGCATGCCGGGGAATTCGGCCAGGCGCTGCATCAGCAGGAATTCGCGTTCGGCCACCAGCAGCGATGCGTCGGCCTGGGCCAGCGTGGCCACATCGCCGCCCCAGCTGTTCAGGATAGAGCAGATGCGGGCGTGCGCGTACTGGATGTAATACACCGGGTTTTCGTCGGTCTGCTTGAGCGCCAGGTCGACGTCGAACACGAATTCGGTGTCGGCGCGGCGCTGGATCAGAAAGAAGCGCACGGCGTCACGGCCGACCCAGTCGATCAGGTCGCGCAGGGTGACATAACTGCCCGCCCGCTTGGAGATCTTGACCTCTTCTCCGCCGCGCATCACCTTGACCATCTTGTGCAGGATGTAGTCGGGGTAGCCCTTGGGGATGCCCACGCCCAGCGCCTGCAGGCCCGACCGCACGCGCGCAATGGTGCCGTGGTGGTCGGAGCCCTGGATGTTGATGGCCTTGGTGTAGCCACGTTCCCATTTGGTGACGTGGTAGGCCACGTCGGGCACGAAGTAGGTGTAGCCGCCTTCGGACTTGCGCATGACGCGGTCCTTGTCGTCCCCTTCGCCAAGCTCGGTCGTGCGCAGCCACAGCGCGCCTTCATTCTCGTAGGTGTGACCGCTGTCGATCAGCCGCTGCACCGTGTTGTCGACACGGCCCGACGTGTACAGCGAGCTTTCCAGGTAATAGTTGTCGAACTTCAGGTCGAACGCGGCCAGGTCCAGGTCCTGCTCGCGGCGCAGGTAGGCCACCGCAAAGCGCCGGATGTCTTCCATGTTCTCGACATCGCCCGACGCGGTGACCGGTTCGGCATCGGCCGCCTGCACCGTCTTGCCGGCCTTGAAGTCTTGGGCGATCTCGGCAATGTATTCGCCGCGATAGCCGTCAGCCGGGAAGTCCGGGTGCGTGGTGTCGATACCGCGCGCGCGTGCCTGCACGCTGACGGCCAGGTTATGGATCTGGTTGCCAGCGTCGTTGTAATAGAACTCGCGATGCACATCCCAGCCGCCGGCGCCGAACAGGCGGCACAGCGCGTCGCCCAAGGCGGCCTGGCGGGCATGGCCCACATGCAGCGGACCGGTCGGATTGGCGGAAACGAATTCGACGATGACCTTGCGGCCGATGGACGGCGCGCGGCCAAATTCAGCGCCGCGCACGCGGATGGCGTCGATCACGGCCTGTTTGGCGGCGGGGGCGATCCGCAGGTTGATGAAGCCCGGACCCGCGATCTCGGCGCTCGCGATCAACGCGGTGGCGCCCGGCTGGGCCATCAGGGATTCGACGATCTGCTGTGCGAGGTCTCGGGGATTGCGCTTGAGCGGTTTGGCGATCTGCATCGCCACGTTGGTCGCCACGTCGCCATGAGAGGCAGCCTTGGGGCGTTCCAGGAGCAGCGTGGGAGTCGCCTCGGGGGCAACGGCCTGAACGGCGGCGCCGATCAGGCTGAGAAGTTGTACCTGTTGCTCGGGGAGCATGGAATAGGACATCGCGGGGGTAAGTAAGAGGGCAATCTTAACAGCCGCAGGCGTCGGGGACTAACGCGCGAGGCGCCGGTGTGGTGTTTTGGCGGACGGATTCCAGGTGGCTCATGCCAGGTGTAAACCGCTTGTCAGACCCTGCCTGACACAGGAAAGCGACGTCTTAAGCATATAGCTTTTAGTAATTAAACGAGTCGAATCAAGGCAAATACAATATATAAAGTCATAAAAACACTTCGCCATATCACTTGAGGCTCTAACGATCATGAAGCGATTCTTCGCGTCGGCAACGCTGGCCCTGGGCTTGGGACTGGGCGCTTTCAGCGCGACCGCCGCGGCCGCGCCCCTCGAAATCGGCTATCTGCCAATCATTCCCGCGGCGCAGCTATTCATTGCGCGCGAAGAGGGCACGCTGCCGGCCGAAGGCGGTGCGCCCAAGCTCGTGCAGTTCCAGAGCGGCCCGGCGCTGGTCCAGGCGCTGCTGGCCGGCCAGCTCGACATTGCGTACGTGGGCATCGGCCCCGCGCTGGTCGCGCGTGGCAAGGGTGCCGACGTCAAGGTCGTCGCGTCCAACATCGTCGAGCAGGTCAGCTTCGTGGCGATGGGCGATCTGGCGCCCTACTTTGCGTCGGGCGACGCCGGCACCGCGTTCGCACGCTTCGCCAAGGACAAGGGCCGCCAGCCGGTCATCGCCAGCTATCCCAAGGGCGCCGTGCCCGAAGCGGCCCTGCAATACTGGCTTCGCAACCGCATCAACGCCGATCCGAACAGCCTCAAGCTGATCACGCAGGGTGAATCGCAGATCCAGCAGGCGCTGCTGACCGGCGCGATCGACGGCGCCGCGATTCTGGAACCGACCGTCACGACGGTACTGACGCGCGCGCCGCAAGCGCGTGTGGTTGCCCGAGGCAACGATCTGTTCCCGCGCCAGCCCGGCGCCGTGCTGCTGGTGCGTGAAAAGCTGATTCGCGAACAGCCGGCCGTGGTGCAGGCACTGGTGACCCGCCACATTGCCGCGACCCGGTTGCTGGACACGCAACCCGCCAAAGCCGCACCGGCCGTGCAGAAGTACGTAGGCGGTGGACGTCTGCCGGTCGATATCGTCGAGAAGGCCATCCGCAATTCCAAGGGACAGTTCGTGGCGGACCCGAACACCATCATCGCGGCCACCCTGGTGCTGCAGAAGTTCCAGGCCGAGACTGGCACGCTGGAAGGCCCCCCGGTCGACGTGACCAAGCTGTTCGACACGCAGTTCTATGATGCGGCCGTCAAATCCGCGGCCGCCCCGGCAAAGGCCGCTCCCTCGGCCGCCAAGCCTGCGACAGTCCGATAAAGCGCGATGGCCTTGTCTGTTTCCCGTTCTTCGGGCGCCGTGACGCGCATCGTGTATGGCGTCGCCGGAGTCGTCCTTTTCGTCCTGCTGTGGAAGGCCGCCGGCGTGTTCGCCTGGGTGCGCCCCGGCACCCTGCCCGACCCGTTCCTGCTGCCTGACGCCTTCCTGCAGGAATGGCAATCCGACCGCCTGCTGCCCGCTGTCGGCTCCAGCCTGATCCATTACTTCTGGGGGCTGGGGCTGGGTACGCTGTTCGGCATCCTGGTCGGCATGGCAGCGGCGACGGTACACCGCTTTGACATGCTGCAGGCCTATCTGGCGCGCATCCTGCGGCCGATCCCGCCGCTGGCGTGGGTAGTGTTTGCCATCGCGTGGTTCAAGGTCAGCCATGCCGGCGCGGCCTTCGTGATCGCCATTGGCGTGTTCTGGGTCAACTACTTTGCAACCTATAGCGCGGTGCGCAACATCGATCCCCGCTTTTATGAACTGGCCCGCAGTTTCGGCCAGGGCAGCTACTGGCGCCGCGCCCGCAGCATCACGCTGCCTGCGATTGCGCCCGGCACGCTGGCCGGTGTGCGGACTGGCATTGGCCAGGCGTGGATGACGCTGATCGCTGCCGAATTGCTGGGCGTGCCCGGCATGGGCCAGGAAATGAACGCGGCAGCCGGCGTCGGCGCGTACGAAGCCGTCGTGATCTACATGCTGGCCATCTCGCTGGTCTATGCGCTGTGCGACCTGGTGTACGGACTGATCGAACGGAGGGTGCTCGCATGGCGTCCGTAATGGAATTCGACCGCCTCAGCTACACCCATCCGGGTGCTGCGGGCCCTGTCATCCAGGACCTGTCGCTGGCCATCGAAGCCGGCAGCTTCGTGGCCGTGGTGGGGGGCTCGGGCGTCGGCAAGTCCACTTTGCTGCGCACGGCGGCCGGCCTGATCGAACCCGGTGGCGGCACCATGCGATTTACGCTGCCGCAGCGCCCTGGCCGCCGGCGCCGCGCCGTGGTCTTCCAGGACGGCCGCCTGCTGCCCTGGCGCACCGTGGCCGACAACGTCGCCTACGGACTGGAAACACTGGATATCGACGCGGCGCAGAAACGCGAACGCGTGGCCGAAGCCCTGGCGCTGACAGGCCTGGCCGAGTACGGCGATCGCTGGCCGCACCAGTTGTCGGGCGGTCAGGCGCAGCGTGTGGGTATCGCCCGCGCGCTGGCCGTCAAACCCGACATCCTGTTGATGGACGAACCCTTCAGCGCGGTGGATGCATTGACCCGCCGCAAGCTGCAGGCCGAACTCATACGCCTGTGGCAAGCGAGCCAGTCGGCCGTCATGTTCGTGACGCACGACATCGATGAAGCCGTGTTTCTGGCGGACCGCGTGGTGGTGTTGGGCGGACAGCCGGCGTCGGTCGTCGAAAACCTGGCGATCGACCTGCCACGGCCACGCGACCGAACGAACCCGGCCTTTGCGGATGCCGTGGCGCATTTGTCGGCGCGGCTGGGCGTCGAATAGACAGAAAACGGCCGGCACGCAAACATCGCATGCCGGCCGGCGGGATCATTGATTGGCGGCGCGGCGGATCCCTCCGTTCAAGGGTCCACCGCGCATCGACTTTTCCTGCTTCAGCTTACGGTGCCGACACCGCGCACCGATAGCTTTCTGCCTTGCTGGCGTCCCCCGACACATATTGCGGGTAGTTGGGGTAGCGGCACATTGGCCGCGATGCCAGCGTCGTGAACGGCGCGGTCGTCGCGTTGCGCACCTGCACCAGCGCATCGGCCGGCGGCTGACCGGACGTCACCCAGCCATCCAGCGCACCCAGCAGGTCATACGTGGTCGGGACTTCGGCGCCGGTCGTCAGGCTGGCCGCGGTACCGCCGTGCGATGACGCGGGCGACACGTACAGGCGCAGGAAACTGTCGACGTTGGCCTGCCCCATCGTGCTCACCACGTTCTGCACATAGTTGATGCCCGCCATCGGGCTCTGCGCCATGTCGCCAGTGTTTTCGCGAATGATCAGCTTGCCGCCCCGTGCGCGAAACGCCGCCAGGTTGGGATTGCTGGCATCCATCAGTTCCGACACCGCCTTGATCCGCGCTTCAAAGGCGGACGGGTTGAAGGTGCGCACATCGAAATTGGCATCGCGCGCAATCACATACCGAGCGTAGCTGCTGCCGTAGATCACACCGCGGGCGTCCGTCGCCAATGGTGTGGGCACCGTCGGCACCACACCTGTGGAAATCCACCGGCCCAGGCCCTCACCGCCCAGCTGGATCTCACCGCCGAACAGGCGACCCGGATAGGTCGTGCTGCCATTGGCAACGGCGAACGGCAACACGGTCGGACCGTAGGTCGCCTGCAAGGTCGCCAATTGAGGATCCGACAGACAGCCCGGTCCGGTATCGGCGCCCGCCACGCAGCGCAGGCTTTGCAGATTCATCTTCGATGCGCACGCCAGATAGTTGCTCACAACCCCATCGGCCGCGCCATCCAGTGCGTCGCACGTGTCATTCACGGCTTTGGCAAAGGCGCTGATCTTGGCGGTGCTGAGCGCGCCGCCCGTAAATTGCGGCTTGCTGAAGTTGATGAAGCCATTGAACAGCCCGGTCCAATAAATGACCGGCACGACCGACACGATGCCGTCGAAGTCCGCCGGATATCGCTGCGCCATCATCAAGCCTTCGCGCCCGCCTTCAGACCCGCCGTAGTAGTACTGCTTGGCGGGCTTGCGCAGGTAATAGCTTCCCATCAGGCTATGCGCCACGTCCTTGACCTTCTTGTACGACGCATGCGCGAAGTTCACGAACATTTCGTCGTTCAACGCGAACCGGCCGGGGTCGGTCGCGTTGTAGGCCGCAGCGTCGTGCCCCGAATCCGTGCCGAACATGGCATAGCCCTGCGTGATCGGCAGGGGCTGCCCGGCCGGTGCGTCGCGCAGGGGCGCCAGGCTGTTCACCAGGCTGCCATTGAAACCACCCCCACCTACCATGACCGCCTTTTCGTTCCAGGTCAGCGGCAGGTTGACCTGGAAAACGATGGGATCGGCGCCCGCCGCCGTCGGCGCAATCGACCCCGACACCCGGCAATATTCCGGCGTTGGCGCAGCGCCTGTCGTGGCAGCCACGACTGCGGCGGCCGTGACGGTCGCGGGCGCGCTGGGCAGGCCGATGTCGGCAGCCGCCACGGTCCTGCCGGTCAGCGTCGGGCATGCCGTGCGCAGCGACGCGGCGTCCGGCACCGGACGCGCAGTGGGCGTCGTGTCATCGTCATCGCCGCCGCATCCGGCAAGCAATGCCGGCACGCTTACGACGGCGGCAAGCGCGGCCCATCGACGAAGGGCATCAGGGTGGATCAACATGGCAGTCTCCTCGGTAACGTTAACAATGTCACGGCCGAGCATGCAAGTTAGTGCTCAATCCGGCAGGCAGATAGTGCATTAAGTTGCATGCTGCCGTCGCTAGGGCCTTACCCTTGGCGCGGGTGCGCCTTCTACGTGCGCCTTCTACAATTGACCGGCCACCCGCCCGCCCTTTCAGGAATCCTCCCTATGGTCCGTCTGCTCATCCACGCCCCCACCCCGGCCGCCCTGGAACGCGGTCGCCGCAATCTGGCCAACCTGCTCAAGCTCGCGCCCGACGCGCAGGTCGAACTGGTCGTCAACGCAGGCGGTGTGGCTGCGGCGCTCGACACCCCGCATGTTCTCGACGCCCACCTTCGCGTCTGCCTCAACACGCTGGCTGCGACTCAACGCACCGTTCCTGAAGGCATTGCCACCGTGCCGGCCGCCGTGCTGCACCTGGCAGAACGTCAGGCCGAAGGCTGGAGCTACCTGCGCGCCTGAGGCTGACCCCGGCCGATCTAGTCCGCCAGCCCGGCGCTCCATCATCAGGGGGAGGGCCGACGTTACGGTTCGCGCAAACCGTTACCGGGGCTCACCCACGTTAGGTGGGTGTGCCTGTTACCGTCATAATGAATCCACCTACAACAACAAGGAGTCGTCCATGATCATCACCTTTCGATCCAAGGCTGCCGGTGAAGTCATCATGCTTGGTGAGCATGCCAAACCGCTGCTGGAACTTGCGGGCAAGGCGGTCGGCGACACCCTGGAAAAGCGCGGCGTCTTTACGCCCGAGCAATTGCCCGACGCCATCGCCCGCATCGAACGCGCGCTGAACGCCGAAAAAGACCCGGACTTCGACGAGGACGACCCTGCCCAGGCCGCCCGCGCCGCGCAATATGTCGGCCTGCGCCAGCGCGCCTTCCCGCTGCTCGACCTGCTGCGCCGGTCGGAGCAGAAGAAGGTCAACGTCACCTGGGAGAGCTGATCGTTCATGGCGATGCATCCCTGGCAATCTGTCATTGATTTCTGGTTCCTGTCCAAGGACGATCCCGGCTACCTCAAGCCACGCCACGTCTGGTTTCAGAAGAACCCCGCCCTGGACGCGCAGATGCGGGCGCGTTTCGAACGTTCGGTCCAGCGCGCCATTGCGGGTGACCTCGACACGTGGACTGCCGAGCTTGAAGGCGAACTTGCGCTGATCGTGCTGCTGGATCAGTTCACCCGCAACATCTGGCGTGACACACCCGCGGCGTTTTCGGGTGACGCCAAGGCTTTGACCCACGCGCTTGGCCTGATCGACAGCGGCCAGTACCTGCGCCTGCCGCACGTGCAGCGCGAGTTCGTGTACCTGCCGTTGATGCACAGCGAAAACATTGACATCCAGGAGCGCGCCGTCGCGCTGTACACGACGCTGGCGCAGGAACACCCGGCGTCGCAGAATTCCCTGGACTTCGCGATCCGCCACCGCGACATCATCGCCAGGTTCGGCCGCTTCCCCCATCGCAATGCGGTGCTGGCGCGCGGAAGCACGTCGCAGGAACAGGCGTTTTTGAAGCAGCCCGGGTCGGGGTTTTGAGTCCGCGCATGTCGGCCTTGCCTGTTAGCTAAAGACGAAAAAAAGCCTGCCGGATCCATGCGATCCGGCAGGCTTTTGTATTCAACACGAGGCGGCGTGGCGCCCCGTCTCACCCTCACACTTCGACGGGTTCGTCCGCGGTCTCTTCGTCGGCCGTGTCCGTGCTTTGCATGTGGCGGTTGACTGCGCTCAGCACCGCCTTGAAGCTGGCGGTGACGATGTCGTGGTCGATACCGACGCCAAAGCCCGTGGGCGATTCACCGATGCGCAATTCGACATAGCTGGCGGCCGACGCGTCGGCGCCGATGCCAATCGAATGCTCGTGGTAATCCATCACGCGGATCGGCAGGTCGAGTGCATTCACGAAGGCGTCGATCGGGCCATTGCCGTTGCCGGACAAAGTGCGCGCCTGGCCTTCATAAATCACGTCGACATCGACACGAATGCCGTCATCGGTGCTCGCGATACGGTGACGCACGAACTTGTATGGCACGGCGATATCGAGGTACTCGCGGCGGAAGATCGCGTACACGTCGGTGGCCGTGACTTCGCGGCCGGTCTCGTCGGTCACGCGCTGAATCGCGCGGCTGTATTCGATCTGCAAGCGGCGCGGCAAGTCCAGCCCGTGTTCCTGCTGCAAGAGGTACGCCACGCCACCCTTGCCCGACTGGCTGTTCACGCGAATCACGGCGTCGTAGCTGCGGCCCACGTCGGCCGGGTCGATGGGCAAGTACGGCACGTCCCAGATCGTGTCGGGCTGGCGCTGTGCAAAGCCCTTCTTGATCGCGTCCTGGTGCGAACCCGAAAACGCCGTGAACACCAGGTCGCCCACATACGGATGGCGCGGGTGCACGGGCAACTGGTTGCAGTACTCGACGCAGCGGCGCACGTCATCGATATCCGAAAAGTCGAGGCCCGGATGCACGCCCTGGCTGTACAGGTTCAAGGCAAGGGTGACGAGGTCGACGTTGCCGGTGCGCTCGCCGTTGCCGAACAGGCAGCCTTCCACGCGGTCGGCGCCGGCCATCACGCCGAGTTCGGCGGCGGCCACGGCGGTGCCGCGGTCATTGTGCGGGTGCACGCTGAGCACGATGTGCTCGCGGCTGTTCAAGTTGCGGTGCATCCACTCGATCTGGTCCGCGTACACGTTGGGTGTCGCGCATTCGACGGTGGCGGGCAAATTGAAGATGATCTTGCGGCCCGGGCCCACGCCCCATTCGGCCGACACGGCATCGCACACCTCTTTCGCGAAATCGAGTTCGGCGGAGCTGAAGACTTCAGGCGAATACTGGTAGACCCATTCGGTTTCCGGATGCTGCGCGGTCAATTCGCGGATCAGGCGCGTGCCGTCAAGGGCGATCTGCTTGACTTCGTCTTTGGACATGTTGAACACGATGCGGCGGAAGTCCGGCGCGATGGCGTTGTACATGTGGACGATGACGCGGCGGGCGCCGATGACGGACTCGATCGACCGACGGATCAGATCTTCGCGGGACTGCGTCAACACCTCGACGGTCACATCATCAGGAATGCGGTTTTCGTCGACAAGCTTGCGGATGAAGTCGAAGTCGGTCTGCGATGCCGAAGGAAAGCCGACTTCGATTTCCTTGAAACCGATATCGACGAGCTTTTCGAACAGACGCATCTTGCGTTCGGCGTTCATCGGCTCGATGAGCGACTGGTTGCCGTCGCGCAAGTCGGTGCTCATCCAGATCGGCGGCGTCGTGATGCGCTTGTTGGGCCAGGTGCGTTCAGAAAAGTCGTACGCCGGGAAAGGGCGGTATTTCGCCTCTGGGTTCTTCAACATGTAAGTCTCCTGCTAGGGGTGCGATCGGCTGGCGCTAGGTGCAGCTGAGTCGCTGGCTGTCTGATCGGGTAGACCGAGCGGTTAAACCGGGAACGGTTAGACCGAGAGCGTGGCCGGGGGCTGCCGAACTACCACGGGACACTAGGCCCGGCAGCCGGTCGGTAGTAGCAGCGAGGAGATCAGGGCGATCGAGACGACGGCCGACACGCGAATCGCACGGGCAGCCGCCATCGACGCTGGGCAGCGTGCGGCGGAAATGCTCGAGATGGCGTGACAGGCGTGGGCCATGATGCGATTCGGAAGGGATGCTTTCTTGAGTGGTCCACCGCGCCAGGCGCAGCAGACAAGTCGTTAGTCAAACATAAATCCGGCCAAACTGCAAACCTGCGTGGGCCGCTTACGACGCCAACGGGTTGCTGCACAGGCCGACCAGCAGCTTTCGCCAGGCAGGCAGTTCGGGGTTGCCCGGCTTGCGCGCGCCGAACATCTGCACGATCAGGTCGCCAGTGGCGGCGTACACCTCGACCGACGTCACCCAGCCGTCCACCGTGGGCTTGTTGACGACCCAGGTCGACGTGATCGCGGTGGTGTTCAGGTGCAGGTTGAAGCGGGGATCGAGCACGTTGAACCACGGCCCCGTTCGCAGCAGCTTGTGAACCGGGCCGGTGTGGATCTGCACGATGCCCTTGTTGCTGACGAACACCATGACAGGCAACCCGCTTTCGGCTGCGCGGGTCAGTACGGTTTCCGCCGTATCCAGCGGCACTTGCTGGGCCAGATCGGTGCCTGCCGCGCGCAGGGCGCCCAGGCGGGTTGCCTTGAACTTGCGCAGCATGGGGAAGAAGTCGTGCGTGTCTTTCAGGGACTGCCATGCGGCACGCAAACCCTGCGGATCGTTGACGTTGTCAACGTTGCGGGTGACATCGTTGCTTTGCTCAACGTTGACAGCCGCAACCACCGGCTCGACGTCCGGCCATGCTGGCGCCGACGTGGCGAACCTGGCCACCAGTGCGTCATAGGCGGCGGCATCGGTGGCATCGGTCACGTACACCTTGTGCACCGCCATTCCGTGGCGATCAAAGAATTGCAGGCTGCGGCGGCCGTTTTCCGTCACCGCAAAAGTCGTGCGCCAGCTATCGAAAAACACGCGCAGGTCGATGTCCGGACCGAGCACCAGACCGACATGTCCATGGCCCAGCTGAATGTCTTCATACCGGCCGTGGCGTTCATGCACGCAGGCATCGTTGCGCGACAGGGCCATCACTTCGCCCAGCGATCCCAGTTCTTGAAAGATGTCCTTGGGCGCACCGGCAAGCGGCATGACCGACAGGCCACCACACTCGGCCGCCACCAACTCCGCTTCCGACACGCCCAGGCGCATGGCGCGGTCCCGCGCACGCAGCTTCGGCTCGGCCGCCGCCAGCGCATCGTGGCGAGCGCGCAGTTCGTCGCGGCGGGAAGAGAAGGTGGAGGTGATGTCCATGGAAGTCCGGAAGGAAAGGAAAATGCGGGAAATTCCGAGCCGCGCCCTGGGCCAGGAACCGGAACGCTCATTCTAGCGGGCCGGGTCGTTCTCAAGCGCGGACAGTCGCTTGGCCGCGCGACACTGCTGCCGCTGGACGATTCATCCCCTACCCCGCGGCCGGCGCCGCCACTTCCCGCTCGCGGAACCACCACCCGAGCACGCACCAGGCCGCGCCGCTCACCACCACGCCCGCGGCCAGCGCCACGGCCAGCTTCAGCGCGCTGCCATACACCAGTGGCACGAACCAGCCGCTGACGGCCGAGAAGAACACCATCTGGATGAAGCCAAGCACCGATGCCGCCGTGCCTGCCAGTTCGGGAATGCGGCGCAGGATGCGCAAGGTCATGCTGGGGATCGCGATCGACAGGCCAAACGAAAACAAGCCCAGCGGCACGACGGCCCAGGGCACGCTGGGCACGTCGGCCAGCGCGGTGTACGTCACGTTGATCAGGCAGCTCAGCCCCATCATCGCGTAGGCCAGGCCGATCATGCCTGACGCCGACCAGCGCGACGCCATGCGCGCGGCCAGGAAGGACCCGCTCATCATGCCAACTACCAACGGAATGAACAGGTAGGCAAACGCCGTCTCGGGCAGACGCAGCACCTGCGTCACGAAGTCGGGCGCCGCGCCGATCAGGAACGCAAAGCCCGCGAACAAGGTGCCGAAGGCGATGGCCATGGCGACGAACTGGCGATCTTTCAGTACACGTCCGTAATTGCGCAGCAGGACCCTCACCGCAAAACGCTGGCGCCGCGCGGGCGGCAAGGTTTCCGGCAGACGCCATGCGCACAAGGCTGCACTGAGCGCGGCCAGGATCGCAAGCATGACAAAGATGCCGCGCCATCCGGAGTGCGACGCCACATACCCGCCAATGATGGGCGCGAACGCGGGCGACACGCCGAACACCATGATGATGTACGACATGGTCTTTTGCGCGGTCGCGCCTTCATAACAATCGTTGACGATGGCCTGCCCCACCACCATGCCGGCGCCGGCCGACAGGCCTTGCAGCACGCGCCCGGTCAGCAGCCAGTTGAAGTCCAGCCCGATGGCCGCGATGACCGATCCGGCGGCGTACACCAGCAGCGACGTCAGGATGACGCGGCGGCGGCCGAAGGAATCGGACAAGGTGCCATGCATCAGGGTCATGAAGGCATAGGCCACCATGTACATGCCCAGCGTCAGATGCACGACTTCGGCCGGCAGCCGAAAGTCGCGGCCGATGGCGCCAAAGGCAGGCAAGTAGGCGTCGATCGACATGGGACCCAGACAGGCGAGCGCGCCCAGGATCAGAACCATGACGGGATAACGGGGAAGCGCAGCGTGGGGCAAGACGGCAAGCCTTTGAAGACGGGAACGGCGGAACGGGAAGGGCAAAAGCGCAGCGGTGTCGCTGGTTCGTGCGGGGCGGTTATTGCGGACACGGCCCCTTGCCGGGAAGCTGCCCCGGCCAGCAGGTGGCCAACGCGCTCCGGCACACATGAGCCACCGGCAAGTGTATCGGATCGGTGTGACACGCCCGGCGCCAGTCGTTGTATATTGACGAACATAACGAACCCGCCGCTGGCAGCATCGATTGCCGCCCGTGTCCTGGAGAGAAAGGCCCGATGTCCACGCTCTCGATACCGCGTTATTTCTGCGCCCTGATCCTCTGCTTGCTGGGAGTGGGCAGTACCGCACACGCAGCCGACGTCCAGGTCGCGGTCGCCGCGAATTTCACGGCGCCGATGCAGGCGCTTGCCGCAGGCTTTGAAAAGGCGACCGGCCACAAGGTGGTGGCCGCCTTTGGTGCGACCGGCCAGTTCTATGCGCAGATCCGCAACGGCGCGCCCTTCGACGTGTTCCTGGCTGCGGACGACACCACGCCCGACAAGCTCGACAGGGAAGGCCTGACGGTGGCCGGCTCGCGCTTCACGTACGCAACGGGTGCCCTCGCCTTGTGGTCCGCCAGGCCGGGCTATGTCGATGCCAGTGGCGATGTGTTGAAAGCCAATCGATTCGCGCATCTGTCCATCGCCAATCCCAAGACCGCGCCCTATGGCCTGGCGGCCACCCAGGTCTTGAGCAAGCTCGGGCTGACGCAGGCGATGGCCGGCAAGATTGTTGAAGGCCAGAGCATTGCGCAAGCCCACCAGTTCGTGTCGACCGGCAATGCCGAGCTGGGCTTCGTTGCGCTGTCGCAGGTCTACAAGGACGGCGCGATCACCAGCGGCTCGGCGTGGAAGGTGCCTGCGTCCATGCATGATCCGATCCGGCAGGATGCCGTCATGCTGCGCAAGGCCGACGGCAACCCTGCCGCGCGCGCGTTGATCGACTATCTGAAAAGCCCGGCCGCCGCCGCCGTGATCCGCGCCTACGGCTACCAGAACTGAGCACGTATCCGCATGCCCCTTGACGCGTCCGACCTGTCCGCCATCTGGCTGACGATCCAGCTGGCCGGCCTGACCACGCTGTTGCTGCTGCTGGTTGGCACGCCGATCGCCTGGTGGCTGTCGCGCACGCAGTCGGCGTGGAAGGGGCCGGTCGGCGCCATCGTGGCGCTGCCCCTGGTGCTGCCGCCCACCGTGATCGGCTTCTATCTGCTGGTGGTGATGGGACCGAATGGCCCGCTCGGGCAACTCACGCAGCAGCTTGGGCTGGGCACGCTGTCGTTCAGTTTTGCAGGGTTGGTGGTGGGGTCGGTGTTCTATTCGTTGCCGTTCGTGGTGCAGCCTTTGCAGAACGCGTTCGAGGCAATCGGCTCGCGTCCGCTTGAAGCGGCCGCCACCTTGCGGGCAAGCCCGTGGGACACCTTCCTGACCATCGTGCTGCCCCTGGCGCGGCCGGGTTTCATCACCGCAGCCATTCTGGGTTTTGCGCATACGGTGGGGGAATTCGGCGTGGTGCTGATGATAGGCGGCAACATCCCGGGCAAGACACGCGTGGTCTCGACGCAGATCTACTCGCACGTTGAAGCAATGGAATACGCGCAGGCGCATTGGCTGGCGGGCGGCATGCTGCTGTTTTCGTTCGCGATCCTGCTGTGGCTGTACGCGCGCCGGCGGCATACGCCGTTCCATCCATGACCGGCGACGCATCTTCCATCGACGCGGGCTTCCACTTGGCCTACGACGGCTTCACGCTGGACGTGGACCTTGCCTTGCCAGGCCGCGGGGTGACCGCCCTGTTCGGGCCATCGGGGTCGGGCAAGACAACCGTGCTGCGTTGCCTGGCCGGCCTGGAAGCCCCGGCGCGCGGCCATCTGCGGGTCGCGGGCGAGACCTGGCTCGACACGACGCGCGGTTTGAACATGCCCACGCATCGCCGCCCTATCGGGTACGTCTTCCAGGAAGCCAGTCTGTTTCCGCATCTGAATGTGCGCGCCAACCTGGCTTTCGGCTTGAAGCGGATTGCCCCGGCGCAGCGCCGCGTGCAGCTGGATGACGCGGCGGCCATGCTCGGCATCGGGCACCTGCTGGACCGCATGCCGGCGCGTTTGTCGGGCGGTGAACGCCAGCGTGTGGGCATCGCGCGCGCCCTGCTGACCAGTCCGCGTCTGCTGTTGATGGACGAACCCCTGGCGGCGCTCGACACGCAGCGCAAGCAGGAAATCCTGCCCTACCTGCAACGGCTGCATGACGAGCTGGACATACCGGTCGTGTACGTCACGCACTCGCCGGATGAAGTCGCGCGGCTGGCCGATCACCTGGTGCTGCTGAAAGACGGCCACGTGGTCGCCAGCGGCCCCATCAACGATCTGCTGTCGCGGGTCGACTTGCCCCCGGCGATGGGTGATGACGCGTCGGTGGTGGTCGACGGCGTGGTCACGGCCTACGACCCGGCCTATCAGCTGGTCACCATGACCTTGCCTGGCAGTGCGTCGACCTTCCGGATGGTGCGCCCGCCGATGGCAATCGGGCAACGGGCGCGGCTGGTCGTAATGGCGCGCGACGTCAGCCTCGCGCTCACCCCGCAGCAGGACGGCAGCATGCTGAACATCCTGCCGGTGACGGTGGCCGAGATCGCGCCGGGCGCCACGACGGCGCAGCGGCTGTTGCGGCTGGATGCGGACGGCACGCCGCTGCTGGCGCGGATCACGCAGTATTCGTGCGATCGGTTGGCTCTGGCGCCCGGCATGCGGGCGTGGGCGCAGATCAAGGCGGTGTCGCTGCTGGCGTGATCAGGAGCCCGATCAGGGCTTGAACAGATCGGCCAGTGTGCGGATTTCGTTCTGCGCGGCGGCGTACGAGCGGGCTTCGATCTCTCGATACAGCGCAATCAAGGCCGCACCCGAGGGCGTGACCACACTGCGCCCGCCCGCCTTGCCGCCATGCTCTGACGTGGTGGCCGGCGTCTTCAAGGACAGGTTCGTTTCTTCGACCAGCATCCATGCGCGCCGGTACGACATGTTCAGGCTGCGGGCGGCAGCGGAAATCGAACCGTGTTCGGCAATGGCTTCGAGCAAGGCGATCTTGCCCGGTCCAAGTGCGACGGTGTCGCCCTTGCGCACACGCATGCGAAAGCGCACGTCGACCGGAAGGTCGTCAGGATCAGTGGCAGGAAGGCAAGCAGGAAGATCGGACATCGGCAAGAACTCGAAAGAACGAGCCGATGTTACCCGAGCCGACCCGTGCGCGCCGGCCCGGTGGCTGACGTGAAGCCCCTACTTCAACACATCGGTCAGCCAGGCAGCGCAGTCACGCGACCCTTCGATCGGCCAGTCCACGTTGACGGTCGTGTCCCCCCGACGCAGTTCAACGTGGATGAACGGGCCACCTGCAACCGCGCCCGACGATGCCGCCGCCGCATTCTTGCCACGCAGCAGCCGTGTCCACCAGTTGCCATCGTCAACGACCGCGCGGGAAGCCTGCTGGCCATCAACCGTGGCGCGCAGTGTGGCCGCGGTGGCGGACTGCGGCGGGACCGTGGACGATGTCGCGGATGCCGAAGCGGCGGCAGCCGCTGACGACCGCGAGGCCGCGCCGGTGGCGGCCTGCCCTGCCGCCATGGCCGACTCGGCCGGCACCCCATGCCCGGCCACCTGCTGCGTGGGCGCGGGGCGGGGCGCGGGCGCAGACCCGTCTTCCGATGCCACGGTCGTTGCCGTATCCGCCGCACCGACAGCGGCGGACGTCGCATCGGCCGGTGTGCCCAATGCCTTGGCAGGCGCAGCCTTCACCTGCGAAGGCGTCGCCGCGCCACCCGACACCACGCTCTCCGGCCCGGCCACGCCATTCAGGCGGTTCACCAGATTCTGGCCGAACTCGTCCCACATGCGATCGGCCTTGGTCTTCATGACGCTCAGGCCGAACGAGCCCAGACGGCCCAGCACATCGACCTTGACCTTGATGCGCAGTTCCGTCTTGCCGTCATCCAGCGGGGTCAGGAAGATCTCGCTTTGCTGCTTGAGCGAGCTGGCCACCGACGCGTCTTCGCCCGTGCCTTCGGTGCGTAAATAGTGCGGCGCGCGTTGCTCGACGATCTTCGTGTTCAGCTTGAACTTCGCGCTGATGAAGCTGATCTTGACGTGGATCACCGCGATGTATTCGACATCGCTCACCACCTGGATCGACTTCATGCCGGGCACGCAGCCGCCCATCACATTCGGGTCCAGCAGCATGCTCCAGACGCGGTCTGCCGGCGCATCCACCACCAATACTTTTTCAATTTCCACGCATGTTCTCCGCAGCGTTAAGGATGGACTCGACGATCTGGGTGTACCCGGTGCAGCGGCACAGATTGCCACTGAGTCCTTCGCGCACCTCGTGCTCGGTCGGGTTCGGATTCTTGGCCAGCATGTGGCAGGCCGTCATGATCATGCCGGGCGTGCAGTAACCGCATTGCAACCCGCCGCACTGCACGAAGCTTTCCTGCAGCGGGTGCAGCACATCGCCCTTGGCCAGGCCTTCGATCGTGGTGATGCTGCGGCCGTTGGCCTGCACCGCCAGAGACAGGCAGGACTTCACCACTTCGCCGTCGACCAGGACCGAACACGCGCCGCAGGTGCCGGTTTCGCAGCCGCGCTTGGTGCCCGTCAGGTTCAGGTCGTCGCGCAGCAGGTCCGACAACATGCGCCGCGCGGGTACTTCGACCTGCTGCGTGTCGCCGTTCACGGTGACCTCGATCAGGTGTTTGCTCATACTGTCTCCTCGTCATGCAGGACCACACCGAACGCACCCGCCAAGGTGCGGCGCATGACCACGCGCACCATGTCGCGACGAAAGTCCGCCGCGCCGCGCTGGTCGGAAATCGGATCGATGTCAGCGGCAACGATATCGGCCGCCTCGCGCACGACATCGGCATTGATTGCCCTGCCAGCCAGAAAGGCCTCGGCACGCGGCACCCGGCACGGCACGGGTGTCGATGCGCCCACCACGACACGCAGGTCGGCGTAGCCATTGCCCTCGCGGCGGCTGCCCACGCCCACGTTCACCAGCGGCCGATGTTCGGCGGCCGTGCGCAGGTAGCGCGTATAGCGGCCCGCAAAGCCGGTCGGCAGCACGGGCACGCGGATCTCGACCACGATCTCGTCGGGTTCGATGGCGGTCACGTAGTAGTCGACCAGAAAGGCTTCCATCGACAACACACGTTCGCCCCGCACGCTACCCAGCACCACCTGCGCATCCAGTGCCATGAGGCAGGTCGGGGGATCGGTCGCCGGGTCGGCGTAACACAGGTTGCCGCCCAGGGTGCCCTGGTGGCGCACCTGCGGGTTGGCAACACGGGCGGCCATCGACGCCAGCATCGGGTAATGCTGGCGCACCACGGGCGAGTCCGCCACGTCGATATGCCGCGACAGCGCGCCAACGCGCAGACCCTGCTGCGGATCGAAACGGATACCGCGCAGTGCGTCCACTTTGGCCACCGAAATGACATGCGTCGGCATCAGCATGCGCTGGCGCATGGCCAGCATCAGCGCCGATCCGCCCGCCATCACGCGGCAGTCCTCGCCCAGGTCGGCCAGCAGGCGGCTCGCCTCTTCCACACTCGTGGGTTCCAGGAATTCGAAATCACGCATGGACGGCGTCTCCTTCGGCGGCCCGCTTGGCGCGCAGGCCAGCCAGCACTTTTTCGGGTGTGATCGGCAGGTCGGTAATGCGCACGCCAATCGCATCGAACACCGCATTGGCAATGGCGGGCGCGCCCGGCAGAATGGCCGTTTCGCTCGCACCCTTCGCGCCATACGGACCATTCGGATCGTTCGACTCGACAAGGCCCGACCGCAGCATCGGCACCGCATCGGCCGTTGGCATGGTGTAGTCGGCAAAGTTCCCGTTCATCAGCCGGCCGTTTTCCAGCTGCAGTTCTTCGTACAGCGCCCAGCCCATGGCCTGGACCGATGCGCCGTTGGTCTGGCCATGAATGGCGAGCGGGTTCAGCGCCTTGCCGCAATCGTCGGACACAAAGCTGTCGACGACGGTCACGCGGCCCGTCTCGATGTCCACTTCAACCTCGACTGCCTGGGCCGCGAACGAATGCGCGGGCGCCACGTTGCCATGCACATCGGCATGCATCTCGGTCTTGGCGTCCCACGTGGCGCTGACCTGCAGGCCCTCGCCATCGTGGCGCCAGATATGCAGCGCGGCGATCTGCGCCAGCGTCGCCTTCTTCTCGGGTTGCTCACGGATACGGATGGTGCCTTCGGCGATCTCGAGCTGATCGGGCGTCGTCTTCAAGGTCGTGGCGGCCAGTGCCAGCAATTTTTCGCGCGCCGCACGCGCAGCCAGGATCGCCGCATTGCCCGCCGCGATGGTGACGCGCGACGCCAGCGACCCGATGGCGTAAGGCGACAGATCGGTGTCAGGCGCAACCACATGGGTGTGCGATATCGGGATGTTCAATTCGTGCGCAACGATCTGGCTCAGCATGGTGTTCGAGCCCTGGCCGATCTCGGCTTCGGCGCTGTGGATCATGACGCGGCCGTCTTCATTGACCTTGAGCATGACGGTCGACCCGTCCCAGTTGCCGATCGTCCGGTTGCCACTGACGTGCATGGCGGCAGCAATGCCGACGCCGCGGCGCACCGTCCCGGCCACGCGCGGCGCCGACCGTTTGGCGTGCCACTGAATGGCATCCACGCACTGATCCAGGCATTCCTTCAAACCGGTGCTGCCGATCTTCCAGCCGTGGATCGACACGTCGCCCGCGTTGATCGCATTGATCTTGTGCACGTCCACCGGGTCCAGATTCAGCGTGCGCGCCATGGTGTCAATGTGGCTGTTGAGCGCGAACTGCATCTGCGCGCCGCCGAAGCCCCGGAAGGCGCCATGCGGCGGATTGTTCGTGTACACCAGGGTCGAGTGCGACCGCAGGTTCTTCAGTTGGTGCATGTTGTCGCTGCGCATGGCCGACACGTGCATGACCTCGGCCGACAAGCCGCTATAGGCGCCGCACTCGGCAATGATGCGCACTTCCTTGCCGACAATCGTGCCGTCGCTGCGCATGCCCAGCTTCAGGGTGACCTGTTCCGGCACGCTCGAACAACACGCCAGGAAGTCTTCCAGCCGGTTGTTCACGACACGCACGGGCTTGCCGGTGCGCAGGGCCAACAGACCGGCGATCAGATTGTTGGCATCTTCAACCATCTTGCCGCCAAAGCCGCCACCGGTGGTCGCCTGGATCACGCGGATCTGCGACACCGGGATTTCCAGCGCCATCGACAGCCGCGCGCGCGCCAGAAAGGCCGACTGCGTGGACGTCCATACCTGCAGACGCCCATCGGGATCGATGGTGGCCACGGTGGCCATCGGCTCCAGATACCCTGGATACTGCGCGTGGCAACGGTAGGTGGCCTCGTGCACCAGGTCGGCCGACGCAAACGCGGCGTCGACATCGCCATGCTCAACCTTGATCTCGTGCGACACATTGTTGCGTCCGTCATGCACGCCGGGCGCTTCGTCATCCAGGCCTTCTTCGGGCGTCAGGATCGCGGGCAGCTCTTCATATTCGACCACGATCAGGTCCAGGGCGTCGCGCGCGATCTCTTCCGTGATCGCGGCGACCGCAGCCACTTCTTCGCCCGCAAAGCGCACCTTGCCTTCTGCCAGGATGCGGCGTTCCTTGTGATGCACGCCCCACTTCGCACGCGGCGCATCGGCGCCCGTCAGCACCGCCTTGACGCCCGGCAGCGCGAGGGCCGCCGAGACATCGATGCTGACGATACGCGCGTGGGGATAGGGACTGCGCAGGACCTTGCCGTGCAGCATGCCGGCGATTTTCATGTCGCCGGCATACACCGCGCGGCCCAGTACTTTCGATCGCGCCGTCACTTGCGGGACGGGCGTACCGATCGTGGATACCTTCATCCTGGTCTCCTTGTTCTTGTCATGCAGTGCACTTACTCGGCGGTAATGCCAAGGTCCTTGATGATCTTGCCCATCACTTCAAAGTCGGACGCGTTGGTGTTGCGCAGCACGGAGGGCGCGCCGCCAGCGGGCAAGGCGCCGAACACGCCCAGCTTGGTCACGACTTCCGGCTGCTTCACGATCTCGTTCAGGTGGCTGTTCAACAGGTTGACGATGTCAACCGGTGTGCCCTTGGGCGCAAAAAATCCGTTCCATGCGCCAACGATCACATCCTTGTAGCCAAGCTCGACCAGCGTCGGCACGTTCGGCGCCAGCGGCGTGCGCTTGGCATCGCCGATAGCGAGCGGCACCAGGCGGCCGTTGGCCAGGTACTGCGACACGGCGCCAATGGTCACCCATGCGGTGTTCACATGACCGGCAACCACATCGGTCACCGAAGGGCCCACGCCGCGATACGGCACGTGCTGGATCTTGACGCCGGCGCTGCGATTCAGCCATTCGGCGACCACGTGCATGGGCGAACCCGCCCCCGGGCTGGCGTAGGTCACGGGCTTGCCGCCCTTGGCCGCGGCAATCATTTCCGCAACGGTCTTGAAGCCGGCGTTCGGGTTGGCCACCAGGATCAGCGGCTGCGTGGCCGTCTGGATGATCGGCTCGAATCCGTTCAACACGTCATAGCTCGCGCTGGGCGCCAGGCGCAGCACCATGGGTGCGGTGGTGAATGGGTTGGGTGTGAACAGCAGCGTGTAGCCATCGGCCGGCGCGCGGCTGACAAACGAGTTGCCCAGCACGCCACCGGCGCCGCCCTTGTTCTCGACGACGACCGTCTGCTTCATGCGCTCGCTGAGCTTTTCGGCGAAGAGGCGCGCAATGGCGTCGGTGTCGCCACCCGGGGGATAGGACACGATCACGGTGATCGGCTTGACGGGATAGTTCGCGGCGGCGGCATGGGCAGTGCCCAGGCCCAGCGAACACGACAGCGCCATGGCGGCGGCGAGGATCTGGCGGCGATTCACATTCATCACGGTGCTCCGAGGGGCGGCGGCGGGGCTTGCTTCGACATTGCATCGCAATGGCAAGCCCATGGGGTTCACGAATCAAAGTGGGTGGCGTGCCGCCAAGCACAGCACAGACGCGGCTTGGTGGAACGGCGAGATCATGCGCTTTTATTGTTGATGCATCAACAGGAAGTTTCCCTTGGATGGCGCGCCGTCGCGCTCGCCCCCGGGCCATGCACCGTCACGGCGCGCGGCATGCGCCGCCCTATGGAATAATCGCTTGCCGATACGCCCCACGCTGGGGCATCCCACTTGTTCACCCATGCCCGCCAAAAAACCGTCGCCGCCCACCGCATCCCCTACTTCTCTCGCCACGGCAGACGACCACCCCTGGGTCGGTCTGGGCGAGGACGGCGCCGGCCTGACCGTCGACAATTTCATTACTACCCTGGTGGTTCGCACGGCCAACGCCCTGCGCCGCACGGTCACCTTGCCATACGCCGAAAGCTTCGATCTGACGATGGCCGAATGGCGCATGCTGTCGGTCCTGGCCGAGGCCGGATCGCTGCCATTCTCCGAAATGGTGCGTCTGTCTGCCACGGATAAATCCCTGGTCAGCCGCACCCTGCGTCTGTTGGAAACGCGCAACCTTGTCGCCCTCGAAGCCGTCAACGGGTCTTACCGGCAAGGCCTGGAATGCCGCATGACCGAGGCGGGCGCGGCGCTGTACAGAAAGGCAATGCCGGTCGCGCAGAAAGCCCAAGCCGACATGATCCGTGTACTGACGAACAATGAACGCAAGGTCTTGTACAGGACGCTACAGAAGCTGCGGCATGCCTGCGGCGACGACGATCTCGACCATCCGGAAAAGTAGACAGCATGGACATGCAGCTCGCGGTCATCATCGGGGGCGCCATCGTGGCGGGCTTCGTGCAGGGACTGTCGGGCTTCGGCTTCGGCATGACCGCCATGGCCATCTGGGCCTGGGTGCTCGACCCGCAACTGGCCGCGGTGCTCTCGGTGTTTGGCGCACTGACCGGCCAGGTCATCGCCGCCGTGACGGTGCGCCGCGGCTTCGACATGCAACGGCTGCTGCCTTTCATCATTGGCGGCCTGGTCGGCATCCCGATCGGCGTCACGCTGCTGCCCATGCTCGACCCCGTCATCTTCAAGGTCTTCCTGGGCGCCTTCCTGGTCACCTGGTGCCCGGTCATGCTGCTGATCGGCCAGATCCCCCACATCCACCGCGGTGGCCGCGTTGCCGACGGCGTGTCGGGCACGCTGGGCGGCATCATGGGCGGCATCGGTGGCTTTACCGGCGTGATTCCAACCCTGTGGTGCACCCTGCGTGGTTATGACCGCGACACGCAGCGCAGCATCATCCAGAACTTCAATCTGTCGATGTTGGCAGTGACGATGGTCACCTACCTGGCCAGCGGCATCGTCACCCACGACATGTGGCCCATGTTCGCGATCGTGGCGCCGGCCATGCTGATCCCTTCGTTGCTCGGGTCGAGGCTGTATATCGGGATCAGCGATGTCGCGTTCAAGCGCGTGGTGCTGGGCCTGCTGACGGCGTCGGGCGTGGCGTTGCTCGCGTCGGCATTGCCGCAGTTGCTGGCGCGTGTTTAACGCCACGGGGTTGACCCGGCCGCATCACACCGCCGGATAGCTTCCTGTCCCGCCCGGCCAGGCCGTCAGCACCTCGTACCCGTCTTCGGTCACGGCCACCATGTGTTCCCACTGCGCGGACAAGGACCGATCTTTCGTGACCACGGTCCATCCATCCGGCAAGGTCTTGGTGTCGCGCTTGCCCGCATTCAACATCGGCTCGATGGTGAACACCATGCCGGGTTTCAGCTTGAGACCCTGGCCGCGCTGCCCGAAGTGCAGCACCTGCGGCTCGTCGTGATAGATGTCGCCAATGCCATGGCCGCAGTACTCGCGCACCACGCTGAAGTGCTCGCGCTGCGCGACGGACTGGATCGCGTGGCCGACATCGCCAAGCGTTGCGCCGGGCCTGACCTGGTGGATCGCCGCCACCAATGCCTCGTACGTCGTTTCGACCAGACGGCGCGCCAGGATGCTGGGCGTGCCGACCAGATACATGCGGCTGGTGTCGCCGAACCAGCCGTCTTTTTTGACCGCCACATCGATGTTGACGATGTCGCCGTCCTTCAAAATCTTGTCAGGCGATGGAATGCCGTGACACACCACCTGGTTCACCGACGTCAGGATGGTTTTCGGATAGCCCTGGTAGCCGACGTTCGCAGGAATCGCGCCCTGCACATCAACGATGTAGTCATGGCAGAGCTGGTCGAGGCGCTCGGTGCTGACACCCGGCACGACAAACGGCTCGATCATGGCCAGGACGTCGGCAGCCAATCGTGCCGCGCGCCGCGAAAGATTCAGTTCTTCCGCCGTGCGGATCGGAGTCGGGCCCACCTTAATGCCCCGCAGTTTTTGGTGCCGCTGTCGATGCCGCCTTCGACCCGATGTTGGGCTTGGCGGCCTGGTCGGACACCGCCGCGGCGATGTCCAGCCCGCCCGCCAGTTCCGCGCGGATCAACATCTGGCAGATGTCGCGGTAATCGAGGTCCGGATGCATTTCAGTCAACATGCCGACCCGCATCCAGTGTTCCGCCTGCGCATTGATGGACCTGCTGAGGGCGTTCCCGGCCAACCGCAGGTTCTCGTGCATCAGGTCTGAAATTTTGACGATGCCCATGGCCTACCTTTATATGAAACGTATATGCATTATATACGTGACATATGTTCCAGCAAGCGGGCAGCGGCAGCGGCGGACGACGCCGGGTTCTGGCCAGTGATCAACAGACCGTCGCTGACCACGTACGAACCCCAGTCAGGACCCTTTGAATACACGCCGCCCTTGGCCTTCAGTTCGTCTTCGACCAGGAAAGGCACGATGTCGGTCAGTCCCACGCCCGCTTCTTCCGAATTGGCAAAGCCGGTCACCTGCTTGCCTTCCACCAGAGGCCGTCCCGCCGGCGTCTTCACATGCCGCAGCACGCCCGGCGCATGGCACACCAGCGCGACAGGCTTGCTGGCAGCAAGGAAGGACTCGATCAGCGCGATCGAATGCGCGTCTTCGGCCAGGTCCCACAACGGTCCATGGCCGCCGGGATAGAACACCGTGTCGAAGTCGGCTTGCGACACGCTATCGAGCCGGACCGTGGCGGCCAGTTGCGCCGTCGCTTCCGCATCGGCTTCGAAACGGTGCGTCGCTTCGGTCTGAAACGATGGCTCATTGCTCTTGGGGTCAAGCGGCGGTTGTCCGCCCCTGGGCGAGGCCAGCACGATCTCGGCGCCAGCGTCCTTGAACGCGTAGTACGGCGCGGCCAGTTCTTCCAGCCAGAAGCCGGTCTTGCGGCCCGTGTTGCCCAGTTTGTCGTGTGAGGTAAGAACCATCAGGATTTTCATGGCAGTGCCCTAATCAAAGTTGATATGAATAGACCGGTCGTCTACAACTTATCCGCAAAAAAAGCACTTTGGTCAAAGTGCCCTTCGTGCCCTCGCGCCGATCGAGTCAGCGAGGAAGATGCAGCATCTGGCGCGTGGTGGCCATGGCCGTCTCGAACGGTTGGGTCGTGCGTGAAATCTTCACCATCAGGCTGGCGCCCAGCCACAGCTGATACAGGCTCTGGGCCACGTCATGCGCCGCGCCGTCCACTGATAGTGACGTGTCGGCAACCCCTGCATCGATCGCCTGGGTGAGCCGGTCCACGATGCCCGCCGTGCCGCGCTTGAGCGACAGCCGCATGGCTTCCGACAGGTCGGCCACTTCGGCCCCCAGCTTCACAGCCAGGCACTTGCCCTGGCAATCGAAGAAAGACTGCGTGTCCTGCCAGTGGGCAAAGTAGGCCATCAGGCGCTGCGCGGCCGCCTGCGTGCCGTCCTGCAACGTGGCGTCGAGTTCGGCAAGGTAGTCGTCGAAATAGGTGTCCAGCAACGCTACGCCGAACGCATCTTTTGAACCGAAGTAGTGATAGAACGAGCCCTTCGGGACACCCGCCGCTGTCAGGATCTCGTTGATCCCGACAGCGGAAAAGCCCTTGCCGGCCATGATGCGTTGGCCGTTGGCGAGGATGTGTTCGCGGGTGTCGAGGGGGACTGTTGCGGTCGTCATGAAGTGGACTGTAATATGAAATAGACCGGTCGTCTATGAAACGATGTCGCCTCCAGCCAAGCTAGATGCATCCATACGTAACGCCGTTGTATGCAAATGTCGACGCGTATATATATTGGCCGAAAACCGGGGCAAGACATGCCCCCCATCGCGGGAGACACCCGCTTGGAGGAGACGACGATGGCAATTCAAGATCTGGTCCTGAAGGCAGCGACGTGCGCGCTCGCCATGGCAGTCAGCGCGGGGGCATCCGCGCAGGGCTATCCCAACAAGCCGGTGCATGTGGTCACGCCTTTCCCGCCAGGCGGCGCAGCCGATGTCGTTCTGCGCCTGGTTACCCAACGGCTGACGGAATCCTTCAAGACCACCTTCGTGGTCGACAACAAGGCCGGTGCAGGCGGCGCCATCGGGACGGAGTATGTGGCGCGCGCGGCGCCCGACGGCTATACCTTGCTGCTCACCTCGAGCAGCACGATGTCGATCAATCCCCACCTTGGTCCCAAGTCTCCTTATGACCCGTTCACCGACTTCACGCCGGTGGTCTTCATCGGCTACTCGCCCAACGTGCTTGTCGTCACGGCATCGGCGCCGATCAAGTCCGTTTCCGACCTGATCGCAGCCGCCAAGGCATCCCCAGGCAAGTACAACTTCGGGTCCAACGGGATCGGCACCCTCAGCCATCTGACCGGCGAACTGTTCAAACAATCGGCGGGAATCAACCTGCTGCACGTGCCCTACAAGGGCGCGGCGCCGGCGGTTGCGGACACCGCGGGCGGTCAGGTCACGGCCTTGTTCGCTGCGTACGCGAGCGTCAACAGCATGATGAAGTCGGGCAGGTTGCGTGCGCTGGGTGTGACCAGCGTCAATCCGATCGACATCGCGCCAGACGTGCCGACCATCGCAGCGTCAGGCCTGCCCGGCTTCGAGTCCAACCAATGGTGGGGCCTCTACGGCCCGGCGGGCATGCCCGCCGAGATCACCGCCCGACTCAATGCCGAAATGAACAAGATCCTTGCCTCGCCTGAAAACCGGGCACGTTTTGCCGAAGAGGCCATCGTGCTTGGCGGTGGCACGCCGGCCGATCTGACCGCTTACCTGCGCGCGGACTACGACAAGTGGGGCAAGGTTATCCGCGACGGCAACATCAAGGCGGAATGATGAGCACGCTCAATTCCGCAACGGATACTTCGGCCATGCCGCCCGTCACCGATGCCCTTGGCCGTTTTGTCGCCACCTTGGCCTGGCACGATGTACCGCGTCACATCAGGGAATTGATGCCTGTCCTGTTGATCGACATGTTCCGCGCCGCGGCCGCCGGCAAGGACCGTCCCTGGACACGCGCTGCAACCGCTCTGTATGGCGATCATCGGTCCGACCGGCAGGCGCAACTGTTCTTCGCAAGCACCATGGTGGACGTGTCGAGGGCAGCATTCGTCAACGGCGTGGCCTGCGGCAGTCTTGACTGGGACGACTCGCACGTTGCCGCCATCATCCACCCCGGCGTCGTCATCTGGCCTGCCGCTCTGGCGATGGCGCAAGCCACCGGGGCCAGCGGCCGCGACCTGCTGACTGCGGTGCTGGTCGGCTACGAAACGGCGATACGCATCGGCATGGCCATACAGCCCGAACATTCCCTGCGCGGCTTCCAGGGCACGCCCACCTGCGGCGCATTCGGCGCCGCCGCAGCGTGCGCCCGGCTGCTGGGACTGTCGCCCGAAGGGTGCCGCAACGCCCTGGGCATCGCGGCCACCTTCGCTTGCGGCATCTCGCAGTTCTTCGTGTCAGGTTCGGACATCAAACGACTGCACGCCGGCAAGGCGGCGGCCAATGGCGTTGAAGCTGCGTTGCTGGCGCACAGCGGCCTGACCGGACCGCACGACGCCATCGAAGGCAAGCAGGGATTCTCCCGTGCCTTTTCGGATCGCTACGATCCGGCAACGACACTCGACGGACTCGGGCGGCACTTTCCTACCGAATGGATTTCCTTGAAGCCGCATGCGGGCAGCGTGCGCATGCAATCGGCCATCGAAGCCGCGGCCGTGCTGGCCAGGCAAGGCGTCACGATGGACCAGGTCGTCAGCATCGACATTGGCGTGCACGGCGCGATGGTCGGCAAGCTGACCGCGAATCAGCCGGTCGACCATCAGCAGGCTCAGCTGAGCACGCCCTTTGCCGTCGCCATGGCCATTGCACTCGCGCCATCACGAAGCGGCCCGCTGGCTTTGTCCATTGACGACTTCGAAGCCAGCATGGGCGATGCACGCATCATGGATCTGTCGAGCCGCACGCAGTGCTTTGTCGACGCCGACGTGGAGCGCCTGACGACAGCCGAGGCAGTGCCTGCACGGGTCGTCTGCACCTTGAAAGACGGCAGCCGCCAGGAAGCCTTTATCGAACATCCCAAGGGTTGCCCGCAGAACCCGATGACCGCCGACGAGGTCGGCGCGCGCTTCATGGCCATTGCCGGACCGTCGCTCGGTGACGCCGCATGCCAGGACTGGCTTGTCCATGCCCGCCGCATTGAGCACCTGCCCGACGTCACGGCCTTGTTTACCTTGCGACACTGAACGGAGTCATGCATGACGACAGGATCCACCCCGACTGGACCCACCGCGACCGGCCCCACACGGCGCATCGCCGAGTTTGCTGGCGACCTGGAGTACCGGCACTTGCCGGCGCAAGTCCAAGGCGCGCTGCAGGCATTCCTGCTCGACTATCTGCGCGTCGCGTCGGTCGGCGAACGCATGGGCTGGAGCGATTGGGCGCGCACGTATGCGCAGCAGACGGCGGCCCCGGGCCATGCGCCGGTCCTGTTCGCATCGGCTCCCGTCGACCCGGTCAGCGCCGCGTTCATGAACACCGTGTATGCCGGCAGCCTGGATGCCGATGACGTCCACGTTGGCGCCATGTTGCACCCGGGCTGCATCGTGTTTTCCGCAGCGCTGGCCGTAGGTCAGGCGCACCATCTGCCGGGCAGCCGGGTACTCGCCGCCGTGGCAGCGGGCTACGAAGCCATGATCCGCATCGCGCTGGCGATTCAACCCAGCCACTTCAAGCGCGGCTTTCAAAGCACGTCGACCTGCGGCGTCTTTGGTGCGGCCGTCGCGGCATCGGCCTTGTTGTCGAACGGTCCGCAACGCGCCACGCGTATCGCCGAAGCCATCGGCCTGGGCGCCTCGTTCTGCGGCGGACTCACCCAGTTCTACCACTCGGGTTCGACCGTCAAACGCATTCATGCCGCGCAGGCAGCCAGTTCAGGCGTGCGTGCAGCCATGCTGGTCGACAGCGGATTCTCGGGTCCCACCGACATCCTTGAAGGCCAGGATGGCTTTGCGCGTGCCTACGCCGATGCCGTCGACTTCGACCGCGTCAGCGACGGTCTTGGCCGCGACTTTCGTCTGCTCGAAGTGGCGATCAAACCGCATGCCTGCAGCGCACGCGTGCAGTCCGCCATCGAAGCTGCAAGCACGGTGTGCCGTGACCATACGATTGCCGCGGGCCGTGTCCGCCGCATCCGGCTGGGCATCCCAAGAGTGATTCAGGGGCGATTGACATCGAACCGGCCTGGCGACCTTCAGGCAGCCCAGATGAGCGCCCCCTTCAGCGTCGCGCTCGCCTTGCACAAGCAAGGCGGACCCGGCGCCGCGTTGAATGTCGATGACTTCGAAGCGGGCCTGGCCGACACGACGGTCATGGCGCTTGCCGCCAAGGTCGAGTGCGTTGTCGACGAAGAGGTCGAACGCACCAGCACCAGTGAATCCGTCAGCGCACGCGTGACCGTGATGCTTGACGATGGCAACGAGTTTTCGACCTTCGTGCTCGCGCCCAAAGGCAGTGCTTCGCGGCCTTTCTCGATGGCCGATCACGAGGCCCGGGCGCGCGCGGAACTGGGCAGGCGGTATCAAGTGGGCAAGCTGGATCCACTGATGACGGCGCTCGATAACTTTGCGGACATGGAGGATGTGAGCGAATTGTCCAAGCACCTTGCCTGACGCTACGTTTGTGTGGGTCAGGAACAGGGGCCTAAGGCCAGGGTGTAGCCGCGATGAGTCCATGCAGGTTCTCGTTCAGCTGTTCCAATTGCAGGAACGCCGTCGCCTGCAACGGCAGAAAATGCAATGAGGTCAGCCCGACACACGCAAACGCCGCCTTCAGGTACGGCGTCGGAAAGTCGGGCTGCCTTGCGCGATCACCCGTAAACACGCCGCCCGATGCAACGCCGACATACACCGGTTTGTCGCGCAGCAATCCCACTTTGTCGCCAGTGGGGGTGACACCCATGGTCCGTCCCATCCGCAGGATCTGGTCGATCCATGCCTTGAGCACCGACGGTACCGTGAAGTTGTTCATGGGTGTGCCGATGACGAGCAGGTCGGCGGCTTCGACCTCAAGGATCAACGCTTCGGAAATGCGAGTGGCCTGCGCCGCTTCATGCGATGTCATCCTCGTTCATTCCCCGTTGCCTCATTGCCGCATTCCGATGGCCAGACGATTGAACGCGCTCATCAATGCAATGGCGAATGTCAGATCCGAGATCTCGACGTCGCTGAAGTGTTCCTTGAGCGGATCGTAGTCTTCGTCAGGCGCGTGCGTCCGATCGACATGGGTCAGCGCTTCCGTCCAGGCCAGGGCCGCGCGTTCTTTCGGCGAAAAGCGCTCGGACACGCGCCATCCGGCCAGACCGTCCAAGGTGGCATCTGGCACTCCGCCAGCACGCAGGGCCTTGGCGTGCATCTCGAGGCAGAACGCGCAGCCGTTGATCTGCGACATGCGCAGCCAGATCAGTTCGATCAGCGGTTTGCCCAGGCTGCTTTTTTCCAGTGCCGCCTTGGTCGCGCCAAAGCCGCGATAGGCCTCTGGCGAAAGGGTGTAGTACGGCAGACGTTGCGGGGTGGTCAAGGGGAATCTCCTGAAAAGCGATTGACGGTAGGGGTGCAACGCAAAAGGTTGCGCAAGGCAAGCAAACTACAGCGCCTGACGAAAGTGCAGGCCAGCCGCCAGGAGGCCCTGACGGAAGTAGAAGCGTTGGCCCAAGGCGTTGCCCAGGCCGGTATCCAGGACAAGATGCGCGCATCCCATTCCTCTGGCTTCTTCGCGCACGGCCTCGATCAGCGCAGCGCCGATGCCGTCGCTGCGGGCGTGCGCGGTCGTGATCAGATCGTCGACGTACAGAAACTTCCCGTAGATCAGGTTCTCTTGAAAGCGATAGCCCGCCAGACCGATCACTCGACTGTCCCGCCAGGCTGCAAGCAGGTGATACCCCTGCTGTGTCTGCCGGGCCAGCTGCGCAACGAAGGACGCCACGTCCGCCAGATGCGGCCGCAGTTCCTGCATGATCGGGAACGCGGCCTGGTAGTCCGGCTCGCTGTTGATTAGGCGTAGTGCAATGGCGGTCATGACATCTTCCCGTGGAATGGATCCACTGTAGGAAAATCATGTCCTATACGATAGGTGCAAGAATGCACTGAATTACTGGGACATCGAATATGGACTTGCAGCATCTGGCACTGCATCGGACCGACGGCGCGCCGATTTACCTTCAGTTGTATCGCCGCTATCGCGAAGCCATATCAGAGGGAAAGCTTCGGCCGGGCGACCGCGTGCCGTCCGTGCGCAGTCTTGCAAGCGAACTGAACGTCGCGCGCGGCACGGTCGAAGCGGCCTATCAGATGCTGGTCAGCGAAGGCTATTTCGTGGCGCGCGGCGCGGCAGGCACCGTCGTGTCGCCCCGGCTGGAACACCTGGCGGGCCCGGGGCAGACCCCACCCGCGCGCGCTGCGTCCGCGCCGTCCAACGCCCGGATGGCATCCAGTGCCGCCCTTCCCTTCCAGCTTGGCCTGCCGGCGCTGGATGCGTTCCCCCGAAAGGCCTGGGCCCGCCTGGCCGGCCGCAGTCTGCGCACCCTGGAAACGGTTGCGATGGCCTATCCCGACCCGGCGGGCTACGAACCGCTGCGCCGTGCCATCGCGACCTACCTGGGCATCTCGCGCGGCATCACGTGCACGCACGACCAGGTCTTTGTGACGTCGGGGTATCGCGGCGCCCTGGACCTCATCTGCCAGACCTTGCTGAAGCCCGCCGATACAGGTTGGTTCGAAGACCCGGGCTATGTGCACGCGCGGCAGTTTCTGGAACGCATCGGCGTGCGGCTCACGCCGGTGCCGGTGGATGCCGAAGGTCTGAATGTGACCGCAGGACTGCAACGCGCCTCCCACGCGAGCTTCGCCGTGGTCACGCCCACGCACCAGAGTCCTTTAGGGATGGCCCTGTCCTTGCCCAGGCGGCTTGAACTACTCGACTGGGCCGCACAGCGCCGCGCGTGGATCATCGAAGATGACTACGACAGTGAGTTCCGCTATCAAGGCCGCCCGTTGCCGGCACTGAAAAGCCTGGATGGTCATGGCCGCGTGCTGTACACCGGCACCTTCAGCAAGGTGCTGTTTCCTGGCTTGCGCCTGGCCTATCTGGTTGTGCCGCAAGCGCAGGTGGGCCGGTTCAAGGATGCGGTCACCATCTTTCCTGGCCCAGGGTCGATCTCTCCGCAAGCGACGGTTGCAAGCTTCATGGAAGAAGGACACTTCGCCAGGCATCTGCGAAAGATGCGGACGCTCTACGCGGAACGGCGCGGTTATCTCGTGGATGCGCTCGAGCGCTATGGCGCGGATTGGTTGCGCGTGCAACCGCAGGCGGGTGGCATCCACGTATCGGCCGGGCTCGCGAGTCGCCAGGACGATATCGCCCTGACCACCGCGGCCAACGCCAAAGGCTTGGCAGTCGAGGCCTTGGGCCGATGGCGGATCCGCAAGGCGTCGCAGGGCGGCCTGTTGATGGGCTATGCCAACTTTGCGAGCGAAGATGACGCGGTAAAGGCGGTGAAGCGGCTGTTGCGGGTGATCAAGGATTCGCCCGCCTGACCTGCAACCCGGTTAGAGCCCTGACGAGAGCCCCTGCCCGCCTCGGTCAGGGGCGCGGCAGCGTGACGGTGAAGGTCGTTGCCTCGGCACTGGACGCCACGTGGATCTGCCCACCATGCGCCAGCGCAATGCGCCGGCAGATATACAGCCCCAGTCCGATCCCGGCGGCGATGCCGCGTTTTTCGGGCGGGGAATGGGTACGGGTCAACGGATCGAACAGCGTAGGCAGGGCTTCCTTGGGTATCGGACCGCCCTCATTACAGACCGACACTTCGACAACCTTGTCCCGGCCTATGGCGACGACGCGGATGTCGCCGCTGCCATGCTGGATGGCATTGACCAGAAGATTCCCCATCAACTGACTGATGCGATCGCCGTCCCATGCGCCCGCCAGGTCACCGGTCAGGACCACGTCGATCTGCGCCTGGGGATAGGCAGCACCGACTTCATCGGCCGCAAACAGGCAGAGCCGGCCGATGTCCTGCGGAGCCAGGGTGACGGGAAGCGCATCGCCGAGCCGGGTCCGCGTGTAATCCAGCAAGTCGTCGATCATCCGCTTCATCCGCGCCGCGCTTCGCTGCACATTGGCAGCGGCCTTCATGCGCGATGCCGTGACGTCGTCACCTTGCAGGAGAAACTCGGCGGAATTGGCGATGGCGCCCAGCGGGGAGCGCAGGTCGTGCGCAAGCACACCGGCGAAACGGTCGCGGATCGCTTCGACCTGCATCGAATACTGCCGGATCGAGTCCGACAATGTCTGGTCAATGGATTCATTGAAACGGATGACGTCCTCGATCCGCGCCGCGCTGGGCGCGGACTGTTCGGCCCACCGCCGCAGGACAGTGGCGCGCAGCGCCCGAAATTCGGCGACCAGGTCGTTCAGCTTGAACCCTTGGGCAAGCCGGTCGTCCGCGTGGATCTGCGCGGCATCGGTCACATCGCCCTCCGGGTTGGCGCCTTCACCCCGCGATTTGGCCTTGCGAGCCGCCTCGCTCTGGGGCGTTCGCATGTCCGCGGCGATGCGGGTCAACATCATCCGAGCGGAATCCTGCAGTTCGTGATCGGTCAGGGAGGTGCCTTCCAGGCCGATCTGACTGGCAAACTCTGCCCAGTCGGCAACGAGCGAGTCGAGGTTGGCCTCGATGAAATCAGCAAGCGACATGCGAGGCTACCTTCAATGAATTCGTATGGCGACGCAGTGTCACCGCACGTCATTGTGAGACGGCTTGCTCTTCAATTGCAAGGTTACTTGTCCGGTTCACTGTCTGCTCATGCATCTTGGAGATGCATCTATTGCCGCACTTCTACCGGCGATGACGCAGCGCAGCCTCCCTTAACTGGGCAAGAAATTCGTCGTAGCTGCCCATCAGTTGGTTCACCCGGCCATGCCATTCGGAAGACGGCGGTACCGACGGTCGCACCAGCCGCTCACCGTCCACATAGATTTCCATGGCCGGATTGTCCGGGTCGATGAGTATCCGATGACCGTCCTCCGCTGCGAGCGCCCAGGGCGCATCGACGGTTGGCGCCACTGCGGAACCGACCGCGGGTGCAGCGACACCGGTGAGCACGCCTTCAAGCGTTCCCCACGGGGCAACCACCTTGGCGTCGTAGTGTCAGGTCAGCTGGATGATGGGTCGCGCGGCCTGGCAGCGATCCACCAGGCGGGCGGTCATGTCATGGTGATCAGGCGCAGCGACGATACCGAGAAAGGTATGCCTGAGCATGCGGCTGAATTTGGCGGACCAATCGACTGCATCGGCACTACCGATGAGATCGTCCATGCCATCATTGAAGTCGTCCGGGCGGACCACAACAATTTGCGGACCACCCGGAAGTCTTGAACTGCGTACGCCCGGGGGCGTATGACTTGCCTTATTCTGCGCTGACCTTGCCCGAGCCAAGCTCGGCGCCAGTCACAGGATTGCTTGCCGGATCGGATGCCGTGCGCAGGGCCATCGCCTGCACGGCTTCGGTTTCGGCCGCATTCAGGCGGGTCGATGCAAAGCCGTCGCCGTCAAAGCCGCCTTGGGCTTCGAAGTCCGACACCACCGTGAAGTTTTCTTCGCTGTTCCACGGACCCGTCGTATCGCCTTCACCTTGCGACATGTTGAAGTACACATTGGTGAAGCGGGCGTCGCCTGGCAACTTTCCGGGCGGGAAATTCGGCGTCATCGAGTAAAGCGCTTTTTCAAACGACTGCTGGTGCGCAATTTCACGCGTCATCAGGAACGTCAGCGCATCCTTCACGCCCGGATCATCGGTCAGATTGATCAGTCGTTCGTAGACGATCTTGGCGCGAGCCTCGGCGGCGATGTTCGACCGCAGGTCGGCCGACGGATCACCGATGTTGTCGATGTACGCCGCGGTCCAGAGCTGACCGCCCGAGTTGGTGTAGGCCGGGCCGCCACCATACAGAACCTGGGTGACATGCGAGCTGTTGCCGCCGCCGCTGATGGCGCGATACATCTCGCCTTCTTCTTCGATGCCTTCCGACAGCCGGCCCTTGTTGCCCTTGTTGAGCATGACAACGATGTTGCCAATCACTTCAAGGTGGCTCAGCTCTTCCGTGGCAATGTCCATCAGCATGTCGCGGCGGCCTGGATCCTCTTCGCCGAGGGACTGACCGAAGTAACGACAGGCCGCTGCCAGTTCGCCTTGGGGACCACCAAACTGTTCGAGCATCAGGTTCGCCAACGCCGGGTTGCTTTCCGAAACCCTGACCGTGTATTGCAATCGCTTGTTGTGAGCGAACATTCGTACTCTCCTGGTGAGTGACTGATTTGTCCCTGAGACTCACGCAAGGGCTGTTCCTGATGAGGATTTTTTTGCTGTACCGGGCAGGAGATGGCACAACGGAAACGTCAAGGCGCTGATGGATGAGCAAAGAGGGTCGTCAGTGCACTGATGGCGCGCAGAATGCGCGGGGTCGGAACAATGGTTTTCGAGAAAAAATCCCCCGCGCCAAGGCCGCATTCTTCGATGAACGTGCGCCGCGCCGCCGACACCATCGCGGGCGAACCGCAGGCATAGACCTGATGCCCCGACAGGTCGATCAGATCCTGCTGCGCAACGTCGTGAATGCTGCCGGTGCGGCCGGCCCACGCTTGCAAGTCCAGCGAAGATGCCTGCCCAGAAAGCACCGGCACGAAATGGAAGTTGCTGTGTTCCGCCGCCCACTGTTCAACGATCTCCCGCATGCGGAAATCACTGGGCGCATGTCCTTGCCAGTACAGGGTGGCCGACCGCTTCACGCCGGTTTCCTGCAGGTAGCGCAGGGCCGCCTTGATCGACGCAAACCCTGTTCCGCCGGCAAGCAGCACGAGCGGCTTGGCGGACGCCTCCCGCAAGAAGTAGGTGCCCGGGGGCGCGTGGATTCGCAGTGTCTTGCCGGTCAGCTCGGCGTGAAATTCCGAATCGGCAAAGCGCGCGCCGGGGCGGTGCTGCAGGTGCAACTCGAAAGCCACCATGCCGTGCGGCCTGGGCGGCTGAGCCATCGAATAGCTGCGCGTCTGTCCGTCATCGAACAGCACGTCGATGCCTTCCCCGCGCAAGAAGAACGCATTGCCATGCATCGGCAGGCGAAGCTTGACGACTGCAACCGTCTCGGAAAGCTGCTCCACGGACGTGATCTGGCACGCAATGGTCCTTGGAGGCGCCAAGGCCGATCCGGTTTCCTGGATCTCGATGACGACCAAGTCGGCTGCCGCATGCGTCCTGCACAGCAGCACATGGCCTTCGGCGCGCTGTTGATCGTTCACGCCCGGCGTGAAGGCATCCACCCGGATGGCGCCTGCGGTCACCCGCCCACGGCATACGCCGCAGTGACCGGCACGGCAGTTGTACGGCAGGTTCACACCCGCATCGAGCGCGGCCTGCAACAGGGTCTGGCCTGGCGCGGCGTTGAATTGGCGGCCACTTGGTTGGATGGTGACACTGGAGGTCGTTGAAACCTGCATCTACTTTGCCTTCTCAAGCATCTTGGCGGCAAAGGAAACCCGATGCCCCGCTCCAATGGAACATCCCGTAGTCTGACTTGCTGGAAGGGTTTCCGCGTCGGGTGTCTGGAGGATGGCGGAGCGACATCGACAGATGGCTCACGACCCAGACGCATGCGCAGGTGGGCGCGTCCGTCCGCTACTTCTTCTGACGCGCAAACATGCCCCCCATCCTGGATGGTTGAGTGTCGGAGCAACGCCAATCACCATCCGTTTGCCGGGCTGGGTGCGCCTCACACCTTGCCGTCAAAGTGACGTCGGCAGCCTGGTGGCGCGCACCTGGTCAATCCGGCGGCCATCCAGGCGCGTGATCTCGAATTCCCAGCCCATCCAGTCCACCCGTTCGCCGGCACGGGGGATGCGCCCGGATGCGCTGAGCAGGCTGCCCGCCAAGGTGGCGTGGATGTCCTTGCGAGCCAGTGCGGGGGTCTGCAGGATACGGCTCGCCTCGTTGATGGGCAGCCGGCCGTCCAGAAGCCAGGTGCCATCGGGCAGTTGCGTCGCGTGGGCAAGCTGCTCGTCACCGTGTTCCGGAAGGTCGCCCGCGACGGCGGTCAGCACGTCCATCGGCGTGACCAGGCCTTCGCAGGTGCCATGCTCATCCACGACGATCAGCAGGTGATCACGCGACACACGCATCTGCTCAAGGACTCGCAGCACCGGCGTCTTCTCGCTGACATACCTGGGTTCCCTCGACAGGGCGACCAGGTCCAGGGCGCCTCGCTGTTGCAACGGTTCGAGCACGTCCTTGAAGTGCACGACGCCGACCACATTGCCGGGATCCCCATCGCACAAAGGCAGGCGACTGTGGCCGCGCGAAAACTTCTCCTCGACCTTGTGCGGGTCGTCGCGAACATCCAGCCAGGTCATGTCGTAGCGAGGCACCATGATGGCCCGCACGTCTTGCGTGCCGATCGACAGCACGCGTTCGACCATGGAGCTTTCTTCCGGACCGAACGCCGCTTCGTCCGTGTCGCCCGGGTCAGCCGGCGACGACACGCTTCCCTGGTCTTCCAGCTTCCGGGCACGCAGCAATCGAAGTACCGCCTGTGCCGTCCGATCCCGTCCACTCAACGCCGCAGCGCCGCTGGCCTTCAAGCTGTTGCGCTGGGCCATCTGATTGAATGCCTCGATCAGAATCGAGAATCCGATGGCGGCATACAGATAGCCCTTGGGCACATGGAATCCCACGCCTTCGGCAACCAGGCTGAAGCCGATCATCAGCAGCAGGCCCAGACACAGAATGACGACGGTAGGATGACGCGCGACAAAACCCATCAATGGCTTGCTCGCCAGCATCATCACACCCATGGCGATCACCACGGCCGTCATCATGATGCTGACGTCATCGACCATGCCCACGGCGGTGATCACCGAGTCCAGCGAAAACACGGCATCCAGCACGACGATCTGCACCAGCACTTGCCAGAAGACGGCATGCCGGGTCTGCGATCCGCTTGCAACACTTGCCGACCCTTCCAGCCGTTCATGCAGTTCCATCGTGCCCTTGAACAGAAGGAACACGCCGCCCAGTATCAGTATCAGATCGCGCCCGGACACGCCCCAGCCGGACAGGTGGAACAGCGGCTCGGTCAGCGTGACCACCCACGCGATACTGGCAAGCAATACCAGGCGCATCACCATGGCCAGCGACAGGCCGATCAGCCGCGCACGATTGCGTTGGTGCGCGGGCAGCTTGTCCGCAAGAATCGCGATGAATACGAGATTGTCGATACCCAGCACGACTTCGAGTACGACCAGCGTGGCCAGGCCAGCCCACGCCGTCGGATCCGACATCCATTCAAAAAACATCAAGCTTCCTTGTGCGCATCGCCGCGCCCTGTCCTGACCGCGGCCCGCGGCCCGCTTTGTATTCGACCACGAAAAACGCCAGCCAGACCGCGTCGGCCTGCTGGCGTACCTACTGCGTCATGCAACGATCTACAACCTGGCGATCAGATGTCGTCGAAGCCGCCGCCATCATCGAAACCACCGCCGTCGTCGTAGCTGGCGTCATCTGCTGCGGGCTCATCGGCGGCAGCCTGCGGCTCAGGCGCGGGAGCCGCCTCCGCGTCTTTGCCACCGAAAAGGCCGCCAAGCATGCTGCCCAGCATCATGCCGCCTGCGACGCCCATGGCAGTCTGTGCGGCGCCGGCCAGGAAGCCGCCACCGCCTGATGGCGCGGAGCGGCCAAAGCCTGCCTTGCTGAGCAAGCCAGGCTTGGCCGTTTCCGCCGCCGCGGCCGAGCCGGCTGCCGCGCCCGCGGGGGCGCGCAAGGGAGTGGTGTCCCCAAAGGCACCGCCGCCGGCACTGGCCCGTGTGGCCTGCGAACCCGCGCCACCGGATGCACGCTGCTCGAGTTCCTGGATGCGCGTCTGTGCAGCCTGCAGCGCCTGGTCCTGCACGACGACGGTCTGCGCCAGGTAGTAGGCAGCGCCCGGCTGGGCATCCATCCGGCTGCGGATCACCGCTTCGGCTTCGCTGTCACGATTGCCTTGCGTGGCGACCTGCCCGAGACGGTCAAAAATGCCATCAATGGCGGCACGGTCTTGTGGATTCATGGTCGGTACTCCTGAAAACAGGTGAATGAAAAATGACGAGCGACAATAGTCACTGCGGATCCAGCTGCCTGGTCAGCCGCTTGGCAAGCTGCGCCAGCGCCACGTCGGTCAGATGACCGGTCAATGCGTATGTCGACGTGCCTTCCTGCCAATAGGCGATCGCCGCGACGTCCTTGCGTGACGTGATCACGCCCTGGACGCGCCCGCCTTCCTTGGCACGCGCCGCAAAAAGGGACAGCGACCCGAACCTGTCGGTATCGATGACCATTTCCACGCTGGGTCCGAGACTGGACGGGTAGACCTGCACATCCCGAACCACCCAGTTCGGCGGGATCGGCGGCATGGGAATGCCGACCAGATGCAGGATTTCGTCGGCATCGAAATACGGAACCTCGGGCTGCGAATTCATGTTTGCCCTGAGCAGCGAGGTGCGATGGGCCATGACGGCGTCATCCAGAAAAGCGGCCGATGGCTGCATGATCGACGACGGCGTGGTGACCTGCATGTAGGCGATGTGGGTCATCCAGCCCACGCCGAACACCGTTGCGGCCAACGCCAGGCTGGCCCATCGCGAACGCCCGTTGCGCGCCGTCAGCTCGCGCTGCAGGCGCCGCGCCAACTTCGTGGACTGGGCGTTGTCGCCGGGCGGTGCCGAAGCGGCCGTCACGCGCAGCGCGTCGCGGATACGCAGGTCAGCCTCGACGCGCTGCGCCGCTGCAGGATGCCGCGACAGATACTGGTCCATATCGGCGCGCCTGCGGGCATCAAGCTGGTCATCGACATATGCCAGCAGATCGTCTTCAGAAACCACGTCGTCAGATCGCATCGGAACCTCCCACTACCTTGAGACGCTGCACGCGTTTTACGGGTGCCGCAGATGCGGACGGCGTGGCCGACGCACCCGCGTCCTCGAACGCCCGCAATGCCGCGCGGGCGCGACCCAGGCGCGACATCAGCGTGCCCGTCGGCACCCCAAGCGCCGTCGCAGCTTCGCGATACGACAGGCCTTCGACCGACACCAGATGGAGCGCAGCCCGCTGATCGTCGGGCAATTGCAGAAACGCTTGATGGATCTGTGCAAGCCGCACCGTCGCTTCCTGATTCGAGGCAACCTGCGGCTCGTCGAAGGGATCCTGCTGCGCGTGCATGTCGTGATGATGCTTCTGCCGGCGCCAGTTCGTCGAGAACACGTTATGCAGGATGGACAACAGCCAGCCGCGCAACTGGCCAGGCGCGCGCAGCGCGTTGCGCTGCTCGTAGGCCAAGGTCATCGTCTCCTGGACGAGATCTTCAGCATCCTGACGATTGCGGGTCAACGTGTGCGCATAGGCGCGCAGCGCAGAGATCTGCGCCACCACGTTGAATGAGTCGGGCTGTAGGGTCATGGAAGAGTAGACGCCTGTGCGGCGCCTTTAATCCATGCGGCTAACAACTCTTACAAACTGCTGAACGAAGCCTTGCGACAGGCTACGATCAGCGCGGTTGCGTCGTCTTGAGTTGCAAGGACGGAATCAATACGAGCACTAGGCCTCAGCGAACCAGCAGCATCGGCTGCGCGACTGCCCTGACCAACGCCGCCGTGGTGCTGCCGAAGACGAAGGTCTTGAGCCGCGAATGGCTGTACGCGCCCATGACCAGCAGGCCCGCACCGGCCTGATTCATGTACTCGGGGATGACCTGCTCCGGATCGCCCTCAATCACGCTGCTGCCGCCGAATCGATCAGCGTGCTGAAGGACCGCTGCTGCATCGTCGATCGACACTGTCGATGATGACTTTGCCGCACCGACCATGACCAGCCGGGCCTTCAGGCCCGAGAACTCGGGCGACGATGCGACCAATGCCACAGCGCGCTGCGATGCAGGCCCCCCGTCGAACGCAATCACCACCGAGTCGATCGTGGTGAGCTCCGCCGGTGCCACCCAGATCGGCTTGTCGCTGCTTCGAACGACACGCTCGAATTTCGAACCCAGGTGACGCGGCGCGTACTGCCCGGATGCGCCGCGCTTGCCCAGCACCACCCAATCGGCCTGCGCTTCACATTCCAGGATCGTCTCGACGATACCGCCGTGCCGGTGCACCGTGGTGACATCGTTGACGCCGGCCGCACGCGCACGCGCTTCGGCCGTCTCAAGCAATGCCCGTCCACGCTGCACCATCAGCTTGGCCTGAAGCTCGTCAAAACGGGTCAGCTCCTCCAGCAGTTCGTTACCGTCATCGGGTCCGATCGCGCCGCTCAGGTCATTGCGCGCCGCAATGCTATCGACGCGCTGAACGACGTGAAGAATCTCCAGCTTCGTCTTGCCGGACCGGGCGACCCACGCCGCCAGGTCACACACGCCATTCGCATACTGCGATGCATCGATACAAGCAAGTATGGTGGTCATGTCGCTCTCCTCAGTGGCCGCCAACGGCATGTTTGTCGGCGTCGGTCTTGTCGTAGATGGCGAAGCGGCCGACCATGTCGGCGCTTGGCGCGTTCAGTCCCACCACGTCCACTTCCGTTCCTTCACGGCGCAGTTTCAGGATCGCCTTGTCCAAGGCGCCAATGGCCGAGATGTCCCAGAAGTGCGCGCTCGACACATCGATCACGACGCGATCCAGCACTTCCTTGAAGTTGATGGAATCAACGAATCGTTCGGTGGACCCGAAAAAGATCTGACCGGCGTACACATAGGTCCGCGTCCGTCCATCGTCCGAAAGCGACGAACTGACCGTGAACATCTGGCGAACCTTGCCAGCGAAGAACAAACCGCTGAGCAACACGCCGGCCAGCACGCCCTTGGCCAGGTCGTGCGTCCACACGACCACGACGACCGTAACCAGCATGACAGCCGATGACTGCCACGGATGCCGCTTGAGGTTCCTGATCGATCCCCAGTTGAACGTCCCCAACGACACCATGATCATTACCGCCACCAACGCGGGCATGGGAATCATGGCGACGACGGGCCCCAGCACGACGATCAGGAACAGCAGAAACGCGCCCGCAACGAAGGTCGACAGACGGCTCGATCCGCCCGACTTCACGTTGATGACCGACTGGCCGATCATCGCGCAGCCGCCCATGCCGCCAAAGAAGCCCGTGACCAGGTTCGCGATGCCTTGTCCGCGGCACTCGCGCTTGCGATCGCTCGGCGTGTCGGTCAGATCTTCCACGATCTGCGTGGTCATCATCGACTCAAGCAGGCCGACCGCCGCCATCGTCAGCGAGTAGGGAAGGACGATCCTGATCGTCTCGAATGTGAAGGGCACGTTCGGCAAGTGGAACATTGGCAGCGTCGATGGCAGCGTGCCCATGTCGCCGACCGTGCGCACCGGTGCACCCACAAACACTGCAAACAATGTCAGCAGGACAATGGCAACGAGCGGAGAAGGCACCGCCTTGGTCAGCAGCGGGAACAGGTAGATGACCGCCAGCCCGGCCGCGACCATGGCATAGGTTTCCCACGTCACGCCCGTGAGCTGCGGCACTTGAGCGAGGAAAATCAGGATGGCGAGCGCGTTGACGAATCCCGTCACGACCGAACGCGAGACATACTGCATCAGGAGATGCAGGCGCAATACTGACGCCAATATCTGCAAGACGCCCATCACGACCGTGGCAGCGAAAAGGTATTCGACGCCATGGTCGCGGATCAACGGAAGCAGCAGCACGGCAATGGCTGCGGTCGCGGCCGAGATCATGCCGGGCCGGCCACCAGTGAATGCGATGATCACCGCAATGGAAAACGAAGCGTAGAGCCCGATGCTGGGATCAACGCCTGCGATGATGGAAAAGCCGATGGCTTCAGGGATCAATGCAAGGGCGACAACGATGCCCGCAAGAATTTCGGCACGCGGATTGCCGATCCATTCTCGACGAATGGAAGAGTTTGAAAACATGTGAGAGAGCTAACCCAAGGCTAGCAAACGCGTCGCCGCACCAAATGACGAGCACTGCGTGGAATGGTACGAGACCGAATTGCTTGGAGTTCTCCGGGGGATAGGCGCCCGGCCGAGCCACCCGGTAGTCCGGGTCCACGAGTCATCGCAGGTTGCGATGCACGTCCATTGCGGACGTCGAATGAGGATTGTATGAGCGAAACTCCGATCTGCCAAGCCTGGTTGCAGAGGTCCCCGGGCACATTTCGAATGTACAGCCATGGACTCAAGCAAACTTCGGCGACAGCATGAACGTGCAACGCGTCCAGGTGCGCGTCTTGCTGAGCGGAGGAACCACCATTTTTTGCAAAGGAAGACGAATGAAAATATTGTTGTGGATTATCGGGATCATCTTCGTTGTGGGTCTGTTGACCATCACCGGTGTATTCAGCCTGCTCTTCTGATCTTTCATCGAGTCGTAGTGCACGCCAGCATCATGAATGATCGCCCCATGGCGCGCGTTCGATCGGAACCGGAAGTGCATGAATCACGCGTTCATTTGTGCCCCGGCGCTTCAGGAGACGCCGGGCATTCTTTGAATCGATTACTTGCTCTCCATCCTTTTTCAGGATCGACCCCTTCGCACGCGCCGCCGCGTCGCGTGACCCGCTGCATTGGTTTCGTCGCCCGGCGGTGTTCGATCGTCGCTCGATCCGACACGTCACTTGCCTGATTCCGCGCGCATCGCCTCGGCCGCCGGCCTGGCGGTTTCCGCGGCAATGCCCTTGCGTTCGCTGTAGCGGTCGGTCAGGTAATCGCTGCGGTCACGAATCAGCAGAGTGAACTTGACCAGTTCTTCCATGACGTCGACCACGCGGTCGTAATACGCGGACGGCTTCATGCGGCCGTCGGCATCGAATTCCTGAAACGCCTTCGCGACTGACGACTGATTCGGGATCGTGACCATCCGCATCCAGCGCCCAAGCACGCGCAGCGCGTTGACGGCATTGAAGGATTGCGAGCCGCCAGACACCTGCATGACGGCCAGGGTGCGGCCCTGCGTCGGACGCACGCTGCCCGTCTCCAGCGGCAGCCAGTCGATCTGGCTCTTGAAGATGCCTGTCAGGGTGCCGTGCCGTTCCGGGCTGCACCACACCTGGCCTTCCGACCACAAGGACAAGGCGCGCAGTTCGGCCACCTTGGGATGCTCCCCGGGCACGCTATCCGGTTGCGGCAGGCCGGCAGGGTTGTAGATACGCACCTCGGCGCCAAGCCGGATCAGGATCCGCGCGGCTTCTTCCACCAGCAGGCGGCTGAAAGAGCGCTCTCGCAATGAGCCATAGAGCAGCAGGATACGCGGCGCATGGCGCGACCCACGCTCCAGCTCCAGGTCTTCCAACGTCGGGACGGCAAGAAACGCTTCGTCCAGCGCGGGCAATGTCAGATCAGAATCAATGTCGGTCATGGTGAGGGATCAGCCTATACGATTGCCCTGTGCATCGATCACAGGCTGCCCGTCTTCTTTCGTGAAGGCACCGTTCTGCGCCTGCGGAAGGATGTCGAGCACCTTTTCAGAAGGGCGGCACAGGCACACGCCTTCGGACGTGACGACGAACGGGCGATTGATCAGGATGGGGTGGGCCAGCATGGCATCGAGCAGCATGTCATCGGTCAGGGTCGGATCGCCCAGGCCAAGCTCGTGATACGGCGTGCCTTTCTCGCGCAGCGCGTCCCGCACACCCAGGCCGGCGCGCTGTATCAGCGACACCAGTGTGGCCCGATCAGGCGGCGTTGTCAGATACTCGATCACTTGCGGTTCGGTACCGGCGTTGCGGATCAGCGCCAACGTATTGCGCGACGTTTCGCAGTTGGGGTTGTGATAGATCGTGGTGGATGTCATGTCGAGCTTGCCTCTTTGCACAATAATTCGAATATACTGGAAATATGGAAATGAAAACAGCAGCCCGGGCATTGACTGCCATCGGCAACGAGTCCCGCCTTCTTGTCTATCGCATGCTCATCGAGGCAGGCCCGGCGGGCTTGCCCGCTGGCAAGCTGGCAGAACTCGCGGGCATGCCCCCTTCGTCACTCTCATTCCACCTGAAAGAGCTGGTGCACGCGGATCTGCTCGAGGCGCGCCACGAAGGCCGCTTTGTGATTTATGCCGCCAAGTACCAGACCATGACAGACCTGATCGGCTTTTTGACCGACAACTGCTGCGGCGGCAACCCCTGCATGCCTGTGGCTGCCCCATGTTGTGACAGTGAAAGTACGTCGCAGGATTGACCTGTTCTGTTTACCTCTACGCTTTCAAGGAACTTCCATGACTGACAAGGTTTACAACGTCCTCTTCCTTTGCACGGGTAATTCCGCGCGCAGCATCATGGCTGAAGCCCTTGTCAGCACGATGGGAGACGGGCGCTTCAAAGGCTTCAGCGCAGGTAGTCACCCAGGGGGCGAAGTGAACCCTTTTGCCGTCGAAAAAGCCCGGATCGCGGGTTACCCGACCGACGCGCTCCGCAGCAAGAGTTGGGACGAGTTTGCCGCCCCCGACGCTCCCAAGATGGACTTCATCATCACGGTTTGCGACAACGCTGCGGGTGAAGTGTGCCCCGTCTGGCCGGGTCAGCCGATATCGGCACATTGGGGCTTCGAAGATCCGGCTGCGGTCCAAGGCACCGATGCTGAAAAACAGCGCGCGTTCGACAAGGTCTTCAAGCAGATCGCCAATCGCATCAAGATCTTCGTGAACCTGCCCGTCGCCACGCTCGACAAGACAGCAATGCGTCAAGAATTGACCGCCATTGGCGACCGGCCCGTCGACGCCTGACCGTACCTGTTCTGCGCAGGGGCCCTACGGCCCCTTTTTCGTGTTCCTTCCGCTTCGCCTGCCACCCCCATGATCCTTGCCTTTGCCATCTTCGTCGCCACGCTTGTCCTCGTCATCTGGCAGCCCAAGGGGCTGGGCATCGGTTGGAGCGCACTGGGTGGGGCCATCGTCGCGCTGCTGTGCGGCGTGATCCAGCTGTCCGATATTCCTGTCGTCTGGGACATCGTCTGGAACGCCACCGCAACGTTCATTGCAGTGATCCTGATCAGCCTGCTGCTGGACGAAGCCGGCTTTTTCGAATGGGCGGCCCTGCACGTTGCACGGTGGGGCAAGGGCCGTGGCACGGCATTGTTTGCACTGATCGTGCTGCTTGGCGCCGCAGTCAGCGCGCTGTTTGCCAATGATGGCGCGGCGCTCATCCTGACACCGATCGTGATCGCCATGCTGTCAGCGCTCGGGTTCTCGGCAGCCGCAACGCTGGCCTTTGTGATGGCCGCCGGCTTCATTGCCGACACCGCCAGCCTGCCTCTGGTCGTGTCCAACCTGGTCAACATCGTGTCGGCGGATTTTTTTGGCATCGGATTCAACCGTTATGCATCGGTCATGGCGCCGGTCAACGTCGTCTCCGTTCTGGCAACACTGGTTGTGCTGCTCATCTACTTCCGATCGTCGATCCCGGCACGGTACGACGTCACGCAGCTCGCGGTCCCGTCCAAGGCGATTCGCGACAGTGCAACCTTTCGCGCCGGCTGGGGGGTGCTGGGTCTGCTGCTGGTCGGCTTTTTCGGCCTGGAGCCATTGGGTGTGCCCGTCAGTGCGGTCGCCGCGGTGGGCGCGGCCATCCTTCTTGCCGTTGCGGCGCGCGGCCACGTGATCGATACACGCAAGGTGCTGCGCGGTGCGCCATGGCAGATCGTGATCTTTTCGCTAGGCATGTACCTGGTCGTCTACGGGCTGCGCAATGCAGGTCTGACCGATGGGCTGGCGCAGGTGTTGTCCTGGCTTGCCGGCCAGGGGTTGTGGATCGCAACCATCGGGACCGGCGTCATCGCCGCAGTGCTGTCCTCGATCATGAACAACATGCCGACGGTCTTGATCGGCGCATTGTCCATCGACGCCAGCCAGGCCGGTGGCGTCGTCAAGGAAGCGATGGTGTACGCGAACGTGATCGGCAGCGACCTGGGCCCCAAGATCACGCCGATCGGCAGCCTGGCGACGCTGCTGTGGTTGCACGTGCTGGCGCGCAAGCAGATCCGCATCAGCTGGGGGTACTACTTCAAGGTCGGGGTCGTGCTGACCGTGCCGGTGTTGCTGGTGACGCTGGCGGCGTTGGCGGCGCGGCTGTCGCTGTGATGAGCAAAGGGTCACGCGAGCGCCGCGGGCCGATTCCCGCACGAATCGGATAAGCCCCGCCCTTCCCCGCCTGATTCGGATAGCTCTTGAGGCGCATTCCCCCAGAATCGATCCATCCCTGCGCGCACGCGCAGCCACTGGTCGACCCCCTGGAGATTTCCATGCGCCTGCGTTCCGCTGCACGCTGTCTTGCTCTTGCCTGTCTCGCCCTGTCGCCTTTGCATGCCGCCGTGGCCCAGACCATCAAGGTCGGCATGGCCATGGATATCTCCGGTCCGTTCAGTGCGAACGGCACGGATTCGCGGACCGGGTACGCGTTGGCCATGAAGCAGTTGAATGGCAAGCTGGGGGGCTTTCCGGTCGAGTACATCCAGACCGATACGGCCGGCAATCCCGATAACGCGCGGCAGCAGGTCGAACGCATGCTGCAGCGGGACGATATCGATCTGTTCACCGGGCCGGTGGCGTCCAACGTCGCCCTGGCGGTAGGGCCATTGCTGTTTGGCAAGAAGGTGCCTTACCTGTCGCACAACACGGGGCCAAGTGCGCTGTCGGGCAAGGGGTGCAACGCCTACTTTTTCGGGACGGCTTACCAGAACGATGCGTACCACGAGGCGGCGGGCCGGTTTGCGACGCAGAAAGAATTCAAGAAGGTCGTGCTGATCGCGCCCAACTACCCGGGCGGCAAGGATGCGGTGAACGGCTTCAAGCATTTCTACGAGAAGGGCGCGACCAACGAAATCTATACCAAGGTGGGGCAGATCGATTACGCGGCCGAGCTGGCTCAGCTGCGATCGGACAAGCCAGACGCGGTGTATTTTTTCCTGCCGGGCGCGATGGGGATCGGCTTCATCAAGCAGTTCGTGGCAGCGGGACTCGACAAATCGATCACGCTCATTTCCACCGGCTTTTCGGCGGACGAGGATATCGTTCAGGCAGTGGGCAAGCCCATGCTGGGCATCTACAACACGTCGCACTGGGCGCATGATCTGGACGTGCCCGCGAACAAGGCGTTCGTGGCGGCTTACCGCAAGGAGTATGGCCGTTACCCGTCGGGCTACGCGGCGCAGGCCTACGACGTGATCATGGCGATGAATGCGGCGGTCAAGCAGATCGGCGGCAAGGTGGATGATCGCGAAGCCTTGCTGGCGGCGCTGCGCAAGGCGGATTTCGAGTCGGTGCGGGGCAAGTTCGTTTACGGAAACAACCAGTTCCCGATCGAGAATTTCTACCTGCGCGTCGTGGATACGGATGCCAATGGCCAGGTCACCAACAAGCTGGTCAGCACCATCCTGAAAAACTATCAGGATTCGTATGCGGATCAGTGCCCGCTCAAAGCGAGCTGAAGCAGCAAAGGCTAGCGCCGCAGCGTTTCGTGCGGCCGCTCGCCAAAGCGCGCCTTGTACATCAGTGAAAACCGGCCCAGGTGATTGAAGCCCCAGTGGTAGGCGATGTCGGTGACCGACTCGCCTGCACCGGCCACCAGATCCTTGTGGGCGCCTTCCAGACGCAGGTCCCGCAGCGCGGACATGGGGCTGGTCTGGCGAAAGCGCTGGAAGCTCTGGCACAGGGTGCGCACCTTGACGCCTGCATGTTCGGCGATGTCCGATAGCGAGATCGGGTCGGACACGTGCTCGACCATGTAGTCTTCGGCACGTTTGACGCAGCGCGGCGCCACGCCGCGCGCATCCGCTGCGTGATCCGCGTGGTGCGAATAGTTGTGCGGCTGGTGGGTGAGCAGATGCGCCACCACCATTTCTTCCATGTGCGCGTGCGCCAGCGGGCTGAGCCGCTGCGTGTCACCCAGCGCCAGCGTGTTCAGCAGATACTCCATGAGATGCCGCCAGTTCTGGCCGGCAGGCGTGCGCAGGTCCATGTCGAACTGGAATTCGATGGGGTCGCGCACCGTCGCGCCCATATAGGTCGTACAGGCCTGTTCGAGCTTGCGGCGCGGGATCTTGAGCAGCAGCTGGCGGCAGTCGCGTTCCCATCGGATCCTGAACGGTGCAGTGGGGGCGATGACGCCGGCGATATCGCGCGAGACGATGGTCTCGCCTTGTGAGTGAAAGACGCGGCCGAAGCCGGACTGCGGCATCTGGACCAGCAGGAATTCGTCGAGGCTGCCGGGGTCGATGGTGACCGTGGCGCCGTACTCCAGCTGATGCAAGCCCAGCGATCCGATCGCTGCATGATGCATGACGGCGCTGAAGCCGCCGCTGCACAGGTCCAGCCGGTGATCGGTGAGCTGGCCCGCCACATAGCGGTGCATTTCCTGGGCGTCTTTGGAGCGGAACGCCGCACTGTGGTTGAGCGTTCCGAGATCCATGTGCGGAGCATTGAAGCTGGCCACGGTGGGCTCCCTGGGAAGAGTGGGCAGTAATGCCTGGGGTACGGGGGTGCGTTGCAGCTATCCCCGCGGAGCAAGCACGTTGCGTGCCATTGCCGAGCGCCGATATCCGCCATTAGCGGACAAGCGCTGCCATTCTCGGAGAGCCGGGGCATGGGGCGATACCTAGAATCAACCCTAAGCATTGACCCATGCGTCTTACTCATTCGTGCTGCACCAGCACCGCCACACAGGAGTTGCCATGACTGGCCGTTACATCGATCTATCGGATGCCTCGGGCGCGACCTTCCGCGCTTACCTTGCCGTCCCGGCGTCGGGCAGCGGACCGGGCGTCGTGCTGTGCCAGGAAATTTTCGGGATCAACGAAAGCATGCGTGAGGTGGCCGACTACTACGCCGAGGAAGGCTACGTGGTGCTGGCGCCGGACCTGTTCTGGCGGATCGAGCCGGGCATTGAACTGGGCTACGACGAGGCCAGCTGGCAGCGTGCGTTCGAGTTGTACAAGGCGTTCGACGTGGACCTGGGCATGAAGGACATCGCGACCACCGTGGCCGCCTTGCGCGACCTGCCCGAGTGCACGGGCAAGGTAGGCGCACTGGGCTTCTGCCTGGGCGGCACGCTGTCTTACCTGGCGGCAACGCGATGCGGGGTGGACGCAGCCATCTCGTACTACGGTGTGGGCATCGATGCCTATCTGGCCGAAGCCGACGACATCGCCTGCCCGACCGTGCTGCATGTGGCCGGGAAAGACGCCTTTTGTCCGCCTGACGCGCAGGAACGCATCCGCGCGGCTTTTGCCGATTCGGACCTGGTGCGCGTGTATGACTACGCCGACGTGGACCATGCGTTTGCCCGCAACGGCGGCGACCACTACGACAAGGCGTCGGCCCTGATGGCGCACCAGCGATCGATCGAGCTGCTGCGCGAAGCGATCGGCCCGCGCTACAACCTGTCTGCTTTGTGGGATAAACATACCGAATACGAATTTGCGATCCGCGATGCCGACAAGACGATGGCAACGATGGTGGCCGAGCCCTATGTGAATCACATTCCGACCATGACGGGCGGCGTGGGGCACGAGCAACTGCATTACTTCTACCAGCACCACTTCATTCCGCGCACGCCGAAGGACACGCGGCTGATCCCGATTTCGCGCACCATCGGCCTGACGCAGATCGTGGACGAGATGGTGTTCTGCTTCACGCACGACACGGAAGTGGACTGGATGCTGCCGGGCGTTGCGCCCACGGGCAAGACGGTCGAGATCCCGTTGGTTGCGATCGTCAAGTTTCGCGGCGACAAGCTGTACCACGAGCACATCTACTGGGACCAGGCATCGGTGCTGGCGCAGGTGGGCCTGATCGATCCGGCCGGGCTGCCCGTGGCTGGCGCGGAAACGGCGCGCAAGCTGCTGGATGAAACGCAGCCGTCCAACACGCTGATGACGGCGTGGGGCAAGCGGGAGGCACAGGCATGACGCAAGCAACTTCACGGCTTCAGGACGCCGAGCTGGACGCCCTGGTCCGGCCCGACAAGGTGCATCGCAAGGTGTACGTCGACCCCGACATTTTTGCGCTGGAGATGGAACGCATCTACGGCCACATCTGGATCTATATCGGCCACGACAGCCAGGTGCCCTATACCGGCGATTACGTGGCCAGCCAGATCGCAGGCCACCAGGTGGTGATGGTGCGCGGCGCGGACGACAGCGTGAACGTGGTCTACAACCGCTGTCCGCACAAGGGCGCGATGCTGGTGCCGGAAGGCACGGGCAATACCCGCAAGCTGTTCCGTTGCCCCTACCACGGGTGGACCTTCCACCTGGACGGCACCATGATGACGGCCCCGCTGAAGAACGGATACGAAGGCACCTGCTTTGATCCGGCCAATCCGGAATTCCACATGACCCGGCTGGCGCGTGTGGAGCGCTATCGCGGCTTCGTGTTTGCGAGCATGGCTGCCGAAGGCCCGACGCTGAAGGAGTTCCTGGGGGGTGCGATCACGTCGATCGACAACCTGTGCGACCGTTCGCCGGTAGGCGAAGTGGAAGTGGCGGGTGGCGTGTTTCGGGTGATGCAGCAGTCGAACTGGAAGGTGTTCTACGAAAACCTGCACGACACCATGCACCCGATGGTGACGCACGAGTCGTCGGTCGTGGCAGCACGCCAGCAGTACCGCGCGCTGCCCGAAGGATCGCCCATGCCGCTGGAACTGCTGGTGATGGACGGCAATGGCGAACCGTATCCGTTCTGGGAAAGCCTGGAGCTGCGTGGGTTCGACAATGGCCACGGCTACATGGAAGCCATCTTCAACCCGAACGCGGGCAATGATCCGGCCATGCAGGAGTACAAGGCCGCGATGCACGCCGCCTATGGCGAGGCGCGCACGGCCGAGATCCTGGGCATGAACCGCCACAACACCGTGATCTACGGCAGCGGATCGCCCCATACCGTATTCCAGCAGTTTCGCGTGATCCGCCCGGTGGCGGTCGACCGCACCCTGATAGAGATCTACACATTCCGCTTGAAGGGGGCGCCGCCCGCCGTGTTCGAACGGGCGCTGCTGTACGCGAACGTGATCAACTCGCCTTCGTCGAACGTGATGCCTGACGACATCGAGGTCTACAACCGCGTGCAGCTGGGCAACCAGAACAAGGTGGGTGGGGAGTGGGTCAGCATGCACCGCTATCACGGCACTGATCGCAAGCTGGACGATGGTTCGGTGTCGATCAATGGCACCAGTGAATTGCCGATGCGCAACCAGTTCGCTGCTTGGCGGCGCTACATGCTTGCCGGAGACGCCGCATGAAATTTCCTCTAGCTTCCTTTGATTCGCTGACGGCCACCGACCTGTCGCGCGACGACGTGACGGCGATCGAGCAGTATCTGTATCGCGAGGCCCGCCTGCTGGATGAAGACCGGTGGGACGAATGGCTGGCGCTGTTCTCGGACGACGGCATGTACTGGGCGCCACTGGCTGCGGGCCAGGCCGATCCCTTGGGCCACGTGTCCTTGTTCTGGGAAAACGCCTTGCTGCGCGAAGTGCGCGTCAAGCGCATCACCAATCCACGCAACTGGTCGCAGCAGCCGCGGTCGCGGTGCGCGCGCGTGGTGGGCAACGTGATAGTGGACGGGCGTGATCCCGACACCGGCGACCTGGTGGTGAGTTCGCGTTTCCATTTTGCAGAGTGGCGCAAGGGCGAACACCGGTCACTGGCCGGATCATGCCGCCACCATCTGATTCCAGACGGCGCGAGCTACCGCATTCGCCTGAAGCGCGTCGACCTGATCAACAGCGAGTCGGTGCACGACATTCTGCAGGTGTTCATCTGATGTCTTCGGTGACGAGTGCGCCCGGGGCCGCGCCCGGCATTGCTCGCGGGACTGCGCCCCGCCCCACGCCAACACCCCGCACGGTCGTGCTGGCCGTGCACTACCAGAACGACGTGCTGCATCGTGACGGCAAAGTGCGGGTAGGCTTGAGCGCGGACATGGACGAGGAACGGGCAGGTGTCGTCAAGCGTGCCGGCATGCTGCTGACCGAGGCCCGCGCGTGCGGCATTGCCGTCGTGTCCGCACGGGCCGCCTATCGCGAAGACGGAGCGGATGTGATCCAGAACTGCGCCATCTTTCGCAATGTCGTCACCAGCGGCGTGCTGCGTGAGGGTACGTGGGGCTGCGCGTTTCATGATGGGCTGGGCCCGGTCGACGGCGAGTTCATCGTGAAGCACACGCGGGTCAATGCCTTTTATGGATCGCCGCTGGAAGAGGTGCTGCGGCTGCTGGGCGCGACGCGCCTGATCATCGCGGGGATATCCACCCATTCGGCCGTGGAGCATGCCGCGCGCCACGCGGCGGACATCGGCTTTGACGTGATCGTGGCCGAAGACGCGTGCTGTTCGGCCGCCCGCGCCACGCATGAGGCGTCGCTGGCCAGCATGTCCCTGATCGCCACCATCCTGACCACGGCACAGGCCGTGGCCGTGCTTGCCGAGGAGTCTGCCCATGCCCGCCATTGAATCCCTGCACGACAAGGTCGCAATCGTGACCGGGTCCACCAGCGGCATTGGCGCCGACATTGCACGCGCCTTGCGCGAGGCGGGCTGCCGGGTCGTGCTGGCCGGAATCGATGACGAGGCGGGCCGTGCGATGGCCGCATCGTTCGATGATGGTGTCATCTATCAGCACACTGACGTTACGGTGGATGCCGACATCGACGCCTGCCTGGCGGCGACGCACGCGGCGTTTGGCCGGCTGGATGTGCTGGTGAACAATGCCTGCATCTATGCCGACAAAGGCATCGCGTCGACACGTGAAGAATGGTTGAACACGCTCAATGTGAACCTGGTGAGCGGCGCGGTGTTCGTGCAGAAGGCCGTCCCGTTCATGACGCAGCCGGGTGGCGTCGTCATCAATCTGGGCAGCACGGGCGGCAAGTTCGGCGCCGCGCAACGCGCGCTGTACCCCGCCAGCAAGGCCGGCATTCTGCAGCTGACGCGTAACGAGGCGGTGACCCTGGCGCCGCAGGGCATACGGGTGCTGTCCGTGTCGCCGGGCTGGACCTGGTCGCCGACCTTGGCGTCATTGGCCGGCACGATGGCGCATGCCGATGCAGTGGCAGCGCCGTTTCATCCGGTGGGCCGTGCGGGCCGGGGGGACGATGTGGGACAGGTGGTCGCGTTCCTGTGCAGCGACGGCGCGCGGTTCATGACGGGTGTGGATGTGCCGGTTGATGGCGGCTTTTCGTCGCTGGGGCCGGATCAGGGACTGTCACCCAGGCACTGGTTTGCGTTGGCGGCCAAGGCAGGGACTGACGGGGGATAGCGCGGCAGTCATTTCCCCACCGCCGCTACGCCTGCCCGCCCAAGCCGCTGCGTCATCGCCACCCCCACGATGCACGCCAGCATCCCGATGACCAGCGTCGCCGTCAGCGGTTCATGCAGGAACAGCACGCCCGACGCCACCGCGAACACTGTCTGCAGCAAGGCATAGGGCGCGACCCGCGCAATCGAACACTGGGCGATCAGCCAGAACCAGATGCCGAAGCCGGCGATGCCGCCCAGCGCGATCGTGTAGAGCAAGGCCAGCCAGCCGGGCGCGGTTGCCGTGTGCAGGGACGCCAGCTGGCCGCCTTCGAACAGCACGGACATCAGCAGCACCTGCGGCACGGTCAGCACCGACATCCACGCCAGCAGCTTCATGGGCTCGAACGGTCCGGACCGTTTCACCAGGATGCTGCCGATCGCCAGAGACAGCGCCGATCCGGTGATCAGCAGCACCGGCAGAAGGGCGACCGGTCCTGGCCCCGCAGCGGTCAGCATCACGCCCACGAAGGCGATCATGATTCCGGCAATGACCCGCAAGGACAGCCGCTCGCCCAGCATGGGCCAGGCCAGCAGTACGGCAAATGGCGTGGTCAATTGCATGGCGACGCCGGCCACACTGGCCGCGCCATGCGCCAGGCCAATGAACGCGAACGAAAAGTTCAGGCCGCCCATGAACAGCGATATCAGCAGCACCGGTTTCAGTTCCTGGCGGCGCGGCAGGCCGACGAAAGGCAGCAACACCGCTGCGATCACCGTAAACCGCAGCGCGAGCAGGAACAGGGGCGGGAAGTCGGCGACCGCGATCTTGATCACCACGAACTGGCATCCCCACAGCAGGGGCACGAGGATGGCGCAAATGACCTGCAGGAGGGACATGGAACATCCTCATTCAAGACTGAAAGGTCCAAAAATGAACGTGCAAAGAGGCAAGGCGTGTGGCACCACACAGGCTGCACGATGCTCGCTCGACTATCAAAAACTTATTTGATCAACCGTCCGAGCAACGCGTCGACGCTCGCCTGCCAGACCTTGCCATCCACACCTGTCTTGGCAATCACCCGCAACCCTTCCACCATCGCCAGCACGGCACGTGCGGCGTCTTGTGGCGCCAGGCCATCGGCCAGGGTGCCCTGTGCACGGGCCCGTTCGAAGGAGTGGGCCAGCCGCCCTTCCACCGCCTGGAAAAACCCGCGAACGCGCTTTTCGACATCGGCGTCCTTGCCCGCCAGTTCCATGGCGGTGGCCACCACCAGGCAGCCCTTGCGCCCCTTCGCGCCACTGTTCCGCTGCACATAGCCGGACAGGAACATCCGCAGTCCGTCCAAGGGATCGCACTGCGCATCCATTTCCTGGTCGATCCGCGCCATGGCCTCGGCAATGTAGCGATCCAGCGCAAGCAAAAAGAGTCCATGCTTGTCGCCGAATGCCGCATACAGGCTGCTGCGCGACAGCCCGGTCGCCTTTAACAGGTCGGGCAGCGACGTGCCCTGGTAGCCGTTGGACCAGAAGATGTCCATGGCGCCCTGCACTACCTGCTCGGGGTCGAATTCGCGGGGGCGGCCTTTCGGCAGGCGGGGGGATGGCGTGATCATGCTGGAATTCTGGATTGATCGTTCCCGAAATGCAAGCGTGACCTTCCGCCAACGGGTAAACCGGTATTCCCCCGCCGGCTCGGGCGGCAGAAACTAGCAGGCTGAACATCGTGCGGGGAGACCACCGTGGCGAGTTATGTTGCGCTTCATCAGCAATCCATCAACGATCCGGAAGGCTTCTGGGGCGACCGGGCCACCCGCATCGACTGGCATACGCCGCCCGGCCGCATCCTGGATGCCGACCGGCTGCCCTTCACGCAGTGGTTCGTGGGCGGGCGCACCAACCTCTGCCACAACGCCATCGACCGCCACCTGCCCGAGCGGGCCGGCGATACGGCATTGATCTACGTGTCGACCGAAACGGGCATCGAGACCCGCTACACCTTTGCCGAACTGCATGCCGAGGTGAACCGCTTTGCCGCGATCATGCAGTCGCTGGGCGTCACCAAGCGCCATCGTGTGCTGATCTACCTGCCCATGATTCCCGAAGCGGCGTTTGCCATGCTGGCCTGCGCGCGCATCGGCGCGATTCATTCGGTAGTGTTCGGCGGCTTTGCCTCGGTGGCGCTGGCATCGCGCATCGACGACGCGACGCCGACCCTGATCATCTCGGCCGACGCCGGGTCGCGCGCGGGCAAGGTGCTGCCTTACAAGCCGCTGCTGGACGAGGCCATCGCCCTGTGCCGCCAGCCGCCCAAACACGTGCTGCTGATCGACCGCGGCCTGGCCGAGATGGCGCGCACCCCCGGCCGGGATGTGGACTACGCACCGCTGCGCGCGGCACACCTTGACGCGCAGGTGCCCTGCGTCTGGCTCGATTCCAACTTTCCGTCCTACATCCTGTACACGTCGGGCACCACCGGCAAACCCAAAGGCATCGTGCGGGATGTGGGCGGCTATGCGGTGGCACTGGCCACTGCCATGGACCTGATCTTTCAGGGCCGGCCGGGCGACGTCATGTTCACCGCGTCCGACATCGGCTGGGTGGTCGGTCATAGCTTTATCGTATATGGCCCCTTGATCCGGGGCGTGACGACGCTGATGTACGAAGGCACGCCCATCCGCCCCGACGGCGCGATCTGGTGGCGGTTGGTCGAGCAATATGGCGTGACGCAGCTGTTCACGGCGCCCACGGCCATCCGTGTACTGAAGAAACAGGACCCCGAAACACTGCGGCGGCACGACCTGTCCAGCCTGCGCACCTTGTTCCTGGCGGGCGAACCGCTGGACGAACCCACGGCTACCTGGATCGCCGATGCGATTGGCAAGCCCGTGGTCGACAACTACTGGCAGACCGAAAGCGGCTGGCCCATGCTCGCCATTGCGCGCGGCATTGAAGACCTGCCCATCAAGTTCGGATCCCCCGGCCTGCCCGTGGTCGGCTACGACCTGCGGGTGGTGGACGAAGCCACTGGCGAGACCTGCCCGCCCGGCGTGAAAGGCGTGGTGGCCGTGGCGGCGCCCCTGCCACCCGGCTGCATGATCAGCATCTGGCACGACGACGCGCGCTACGTGTCGACCTACTGGTCCGGCTTCGAGGGCAAGATGCTCTATTCCAGCTTCGACTGGGGCGTGCAGGACGAAGACGGCTATGTGTTCATCCTGGGCCGCACCGACGACGTCATCAACGTGGCCGGCCACCGCCTGGGCACGCGCGAGATCGAAGAGAGCCTGTCGAGCCACCCGGCCATTGCCGAAGTCGCCGTCGTTGGCGTGGCCGATACCTTGAAGGGCCAGGTCGCGCTGGCCTTCGCCATCGTCCGGAACACCGACGTGATCGCCACCACCGATGCACGCTTTGCATTGGAAGGCGAATTGATGCGCACGGTGGAACATCAGCTGGGCGCCCTCGCCCGCCCCAGCCGCGTGATCTTCGTGCCGGTGCTGCCCAAGACCCGATCGGGCAAGCTGCTGCGCCGCGCGATCCAGGCCGTGGCCGAGGGCCGCGACCCGGGCGACCTGACGACGATCGAGGACACGACAGCGCTCGATCAATTGAAGGATGCGATGCAGAGGTCGTGATGGCCCGCAACGGGCTGCACGACGTAATGTAGACATTTTCTTCGCTATCAGTCGGCGCCTGTCCCAGGCGTCCGCCGTGACAGCTCCTGCATGCACGCATCGGTGTGCGCGCCCGCCCGACACCGACCGCTCCGCCACCGCCTAAGAATCCCCGCTTTGTCCCCCCGCACGCCCCAGTCCAGTTGGCGGCAATCCCTGCGCCTGCTCGGCTGCCCCCCGCATGCTCATCTTCCCGATCACCCGAAAGTGCATACACCTCGCGTAAAAACTCGTTGACTTGACGCGTAGCGTATCTATACTTATTTGAAAAATGTATTCATTTCTTGTGTTGCCGGGGGAGACAGGCCTCGGATGCCGTTCATCCGCGACGACGATGACGACCGCCTTTTCTTTTGCGGGCTGATGCCCCGACTATCAAGGAGCTGTGAGATGGGACGCGTTTGGAAGCTATGCCTGATTTCGTTGTGGATGTTCTGTTCCGTTGGAGCGCAAGCTGCCGACTTTCCGACGCACGGTCTGCGATTCGTGGTGCCCTTCTCGCCCGGCACGGGCATGGATCGTATTGCACGACTCGTTGGAGAGGACCTGACGGCCAAGTGGGGACAGCCCGTGGTGGTCGAAAACCGTCTGGGCGCTGCGGGGCATATCGGTGCACAGACCGTCGCGCAATCGGCCGCCGATGGCTACACGGTGCTGGTCACCGCCAGCAATATCTCGATTACCGCCACGCTGCTGCGATCGCCAAGTTTCGACGCGATGAACGATCTTGCACCCTTGCTGATCGCCGGGTACGGAGACTCGACGCTGGTCGTGTCTTCCAAAGCCAGATTCAACAGCCTGGCCGACGTGCTTCAGTATGCCCGCGCCAACCCCGGCAAGCTGACGTTCGCCACGCCCGGCACAGGCTCGCCAATGCATATCCAGATGGCCCTGTTCGAACAGGTGGCCGGCGTCAAATTCCTGCACATTCCCTACAAGGGGACGGCGCCTGCCATCACGGACCTGATCGGCGGCCAGGTCGACATGATGTTTGTCGCAACCCATACCGTCATGCCGTATGTGACCGCCGGGCAATTGAAAGCCATCGCCGTGGCTGCCCCGAAGCGCAACCCGCTGACCCCGAACATTCCTTCCTTTGCCGATGAGGGCGTCAACGATATTTCGACCGAGGCCTGGTACGGGTTCATGGTCCCTGCCAAGACACCCCCCGATGTCGCCAGGAAGTTATACGAAGGCATTGCCGCCGCACTCCACAAGCCCGCCATCAAAGGCGACCTGCAGAAGTTCGGGCTGAACGTGAAGCCATCGACGCAGGACGAGATGCGGCAGATCGTCCGTGCCGAATACGAACGCTACGCCGCCGTCATCAAACAGAACAACATCGCCGCGGAGTAACGTGGCACCGACGCCGCGATCATCCCCAGGAGTCAACATTGACACATCAAGAACCCAATGAATTTGCCGGCGCTGCCGTGATCATCGTCGGAGGTCATCTCGGCACCGGGCCGGCCGTCGTTTCTGCTTTCGTGGCGCAAGGTGCGAAGGTGGCGGTCGGCGTGCTGACGCATGGATTGTCCGCGCAGCTTGCAGGCAAGGAACCACTGCCAGGCAGCCACAACGTGGTGGCTGACCTGTCGAGCGACACCGCGATCGCCGCATTCCTGGACGAGTGCGAAGACAGGGTCGGCCCTGCGGCCGTGCTGGTCATGATTGCGCCACCCGTCAAGACCGCGCCAGTCATGGACATTCCGGAGGCCGAGTTCCGGCGAGTGATCGACACCGAACTGGTCGGCCCGATACTGTGCCTTCGCGAAGCCGGCCGCCGCATGGCAGGGCGAAGCTACGGCCGGCTGATTTCGTTTTCATCCATGTCAGGCAAGACCGGCGTGCATCCCCATGTCGCACCGTATGCCGCGGCGAAGGGCGGCCTGATCACCTTTTCGCGCACCCTTGCAGCCGAGCTGGCGCCGACGGGCGTCACCGTCAATGTGATCGCTACCGCATTGTTCGATGTGCAGGTCGCTGCGATGGCGGACACATCCCAAGTGGTCAAGGGCATCCCGGTCGGACGCGTCGGCAAGTCGCGCGAGGCCGCCCATGCTGCCCTCTTCCTGGCGTCCCAGGACGCCGGATACGTCACGGGCGAAACCCTGAACCTGTCTGGTGGCCGCTTCATGGATTGATTCCCGTCCTGCCTGGTGCGTGGCCGTCCCAGCGACCGGTCCGTCCAGGCCACGCGTTACGCCTGCTTCCCTCTGCTTGAGAGTGCTTCATGTCCTTATCCGCTTGCGAAAGCCCACTACACTTCGTGCCGGCGTCCGCCCCCGACGCATCGATGCTCACGCACTGCGCAGACCATCGTTTCCGCGTCCATACGCGTGCCTATACCGACCCCGGCGTCTTTGCCGACGAGATGAAGAAGGTCTTTGGCAGGACCTGGATCTATGTCGGTCACGACAGCGAGGTCCCTGCCGTTGGCGACTTCAAGACCAGCCATGTCGGCATGCAACCTGTCGTCATCACCCGCGGGGCCGACGATGCGATCAACGTATTCGTCAACCGCTGCGTACACCGCGGCGCCGTGGTGTGCCGCGAAGCGCGCGGCAACGCGCAGGAATTTGCGTGCCCCTATCACGGCTGGATCTACGGCACGGACGGCAAGCTGATCGCGGTGTCGGAACGGCGAGAGCCCGGCGGCTATTCGCCGGACTTCGACGCGCCGGAAGGCCTGTTCAGGCTGCCACGCGTCGAGACCTACCGCGGCTTCATCTTTGCAAGCTTCAATCCGGATGTACCCGCGCTGACTGACTTCCTTGGTCACGCCAAAACCGTGATCGATCGCAAGCTGAACCTGTCTCCCACTGGCCGCATCGTTCTGCGTTCGCGCCCGTTCGTCGTCCGCTACCAGGGCAACTGGAAATTCCAGGCGGAGAACATCGTTGACGCTTACCACTTTCTTCATACGCATAAAGGCTTTGTGCAGCTGCAGGCAAAGTTCGGAGATTCGACCGGTGACTTTGGCGTGCACAAGGGTGGGTCGATCAAGGCAATGCGAAAGCTGCGGTTCGCCGGATCCACCTGGAATTGCCAATACGGTCACGGCATTCTGGAGAACCCGGCAGGCGACATGGATGGGTATCTGAACGGCGAGTTTGGCGACTTCTACCAGTCGCTGCAGGCACAGCACGGCGCGGACGAGCTGGCCTGGATTGCCGGCAAAGGCGCGGCCTCCATCTTTCCCAATCTCGGCCTCATCCACCAGCAAATCCGCACCTGGCGGCCGATCGCACCGGACATGACTGAGGTCGCCATCTACCCCTATGAATTGGAAGGCGCACCCGCAGCGTTCAACGAGGGCATGCTGCGCAGCCAGGAACGGTTCTATGGACCGGCCGGCCATGGCGCTGCCGACGATGTCGACATCTTTGCGCGGAATCAGCAAGGGTTGGCAGGCGACGCAGTCGAATGGCTGATCCTTGAACGCGGTCTGGATACCGACGTAGCGGAAGGCCAGGATTTTCGTGGACTCCCGGCCAGCGAAGCGCCCCAACGCGCACTCTGGCGTGAGTGGAACCGTTTGATGTCTGTATGAGGTCAGGTTTATGAATGCCGTATTTACAACGCCGTCCCCTGCCTTGTCCCTGTCGCGCGCACAGGCCGAGGACATGCTGATCCACGAAGCGCATTTGCTGGACGAACTGAAGCTTGACGAGTGGCTGACGCTGTTTACCGATGACGGCCTGTACTGGGCGCCGATCGACGAGAACGACGATATCGCCACCCATGTCTCGCTGGTGTACGACACGCCACTGCGCCGTGAAGAACGGGTCTACCACCTTCTGCACAATGAGTTCCCGGCCCAGTCTCCCCGATCGCGTCTTCTGCACTGCATCTCCAACGTCCGGGTGATGCCTGGCCATGACAGCGTCGTCGTCAGCTCCAGCCAGGTCGTCTATGAAATGCGGACCGGTGACTTCGCGCAGGTGGGTCTGGGTGACATCCGGCCGCTGGTCGCCAGAATGGAGCATACGTTCCGCTCCGTGGATGGGGCCTTGAAGATCGCATGCAAGAAGATTCTCTTCATCAACCGTGACGCATGGCACGGCAACCTTACCTTCATCATCTAGTCAATCATGAAACTGCTTCGACATGGCCCGCCAGGGAAAGAGCGCCCTGGCCTGATCGACCTGCATGGCGATATCCGCGACCTGAGCGGCATCATTGACGACCTCGGTCCGGATCAACTATCTCCCGCCAACCTTGACCGCTTGCGACATCTGGACCCGGCCGTGCTGCCCATCGTTCCGGCCCCGGTGCGGATGGGTGTGCCGGTTGCGCGCGTTGGCAAATTCATTGCGATCGGCTTGAACTTCAGCGATCACGCCAAGGAAGCGGGCATGGCGGTGCCTGCCGAGCCCGTTGTATTCATGAAGGCGACATCATGCCTGGTCGGTCCGGACGATGACGTCGTCCAGCCGCGCCGATCCACCAAAATGGATTGGGAAGTCGAGCTCGGCATCGTCATCGGCAGTACCGCTCGCTCGGTGACCGAAGCCGACGCGTTGGCGCATGTCGCAGGGTATTGCCTGGTCAACGACGTGTCGGAACGGGAATTTCAACTCGAACGGGGTGGCACCTGGGACAAGGGCAAGAGCTTCGACACCTTCGGGCCGGTCGGCCCGTGGTTGGTGACCCGCGATGAGGTCGCCGACGTCCACGCGCTGAGCATGTGGCTGGACGTCAACGGGGAACGCATGCAGCAGGGCACGACATCCACCATGATTTTTCGCTGCGCGCAGTTGGTCAGCTACGTCAGTGAAGTCATGACCTTGTACCCCGGCGACATCATTACGACAGGCACGCCGCCCGGCGTGGGCATGGGGATGAAACCGCCGCGCTACCTGCAGGCAGGCGACGAAATGACGCTTGGCATCGAAGGCCTGGGGACACAACGCCAGCGCGTCGTGCCCTTCGTTGCCGGATCGCACTAGGCCGTCTTGCGGGCCGGAGGCTTGCGAACGCTTTTGAGCGGAGCTGCGACGACCGGCGATGCGGCCGCACCGGTAACGAAGCGCAGGGCTTCGCGTATCGCCACGACTTCATACATGGGATCGATGTTGCTGATGACGATGCGGGCAATGCGGCTCAACTGACGCGTGGCCAGATAGACCGCCCTGTCGGTATCGCCGGCTTCATACGCGGCGACGAGACCGATGTGTTCTTCTTCCGAATCCTGCCAGGACTGAGGCGCGTTGCGCATGTAGGCTCGGCGAGCACGCTCGAGTCGCGACCAGCAATTGTCGATCGCTTCCCTGATGACCGGATTGGCATGCTGCATGAGGCTGCGATGGAATACGGAGTGGGCCTGCGACCATTGAGCAGGGTCGCCACCCCGTGTCGGGCTGTGCTCGTTCATGGCGCGCAGCGCGTCCTTGATCACCTGCACTTCGTCGGGTGTGACGCGCGGCACCGTCAGCGCGGTGCCAAGTGATTGCACCAGGATCCAATTGGCGTACACCGCATCGACTTCGCTAGGCGTGACGTCGGTTACTCGCATGCGGTGCTGGAATTGCGCTTCCACCAGATTCTCGGCTTGCAGCATGCGTAGCGCTTCACGCACAGGCGTCCGGCTCATGCCGTACATGCGGGCGATGTGCACCTGATTGATGATCGCGCCCGGAGGCAATTCACCCGTGATGATGCTTTGACGCAGCCGCCGGTAGACGTCATGTAGGCCGCCGCCAGCCGCCGTGCCCGCCGCAGCGCCTGGATCTGCAGGCGCATCGACCGAGGTCGCCTTTGTCTTTACCGTCCGTCCCGCCGACATAGTGTCCACATTTTGTTCTGGCTAAAGCCGCATTCTAACGTGCCGCTGACCGGCCTGAATGCGCTACACCTTGCATCCGATAGTGCATACATTTTCACGAACAGATTGCATCCACTGGCAACGATGAATAGAATCTACTCCATAAGTGCATACATTTTTAACTGTGAAGGGGATCAAGATGGCCATGGCTTCAACACTCCGCGCTGCCTGGACGGCAGGCAAACCCGTATTCGGCATGTGGGCAGCCCTGCCGTCTCCCTTTGCAGCCGAACTGATGGCTGCGCCTGACGTTGGATACATTTGTGTTGACCAGCAGCATGGCCTGATCGATTACGCCCAGGCGCTTCCGATGTTCACGGCGATCGAGGCGCGCGGCACCGTCGCGCTGACTCGCGTGCCGGCGAACCAGGCGTGGATGATAGGCAAAAGCCTGGACGCGGGCGCCCAGGGAGTCGTCGTCCCGATGGTCAGCACGCGCGCCGAAGCAGAGATCGCGGTTGCTGCCTGCCGGTATCCGCCACATGGCAACCGTTCATTCGGACCGATCCGCGCCGCTGTCGTCAGCGACAAGCGCGATGCCGACTCGCTGGGCAACTCGGTCGTGTGTTTTGTCATGGTGGAGACACGCGAAGGTCTGGCCAACATCGATGCGATTGCCAGCACGCCGGGGCTGGATGGCATTTACGTCGGGCCTGCCGATCTGGCGTTGGGACTGGGCCTGCCCCCGGACCTGGACAAGACCGAACCCGAACACATTGCCGCCGTGCAGAGCATCCTGGATGCATGCCGTCGGCACGGGATCGTTGCAGGAATACAGTGCGCATCGGGCCAGGCAGGCAGACGGTATGCCGAGCTTGGCTTCGGGCTGATCACGGTGGGCAAGGACACGTCGTTGCTGCAGGCTGCTGCACGTCATGAGATCCGCGTTGCGATGGGCGCCATTGCGCCCACGGCGGCCGTCGCCCAAGGGGGCTACACATGAACGGCGCGCAGGAACACGCCCGCAACGACGCCCTGCTTGCGGCGCTGGCGGCCTACACGGCAAACGTGTCGGGCACGCTGACCGAAGCGACCTGCGATGATGTCTGCAATGCCGTGACCGACACCCTTGCCGTGGCGCTGGGAGCGTTGCGGCATCCGGCCGTCGGCCCGGCCCAGCGCTATGCCCGCAACCACCCGCTTGCCAACGGCGCAACGTTGTGGGGAACGCATCAGAAGACCACCGTGGAAACCGCCGCGCTGGTCAACGGCGTCCCCCTGCGGGGCTACGACTACAACGACCTGTACATGGGCAAGAAAAGTGGCGGACATCCCAGCGACATCATTCCCGGCCTGATCGCGCTTGCCGAAGTCAGAAGCGTATCGGGCGCCGATCTGTTCACTGCCATCGCCGTTGGCTATGAAGTCAACATGATGGTGCTCGATGCCATCGACATCCACACCACCCGTTGGGACTATCCCGTCCTGACGGCCATTGGCGCGACATGCGGGGCAGCGCGACTGCTGTCCCTGAGCGAAACGCAAACCGCCGAGGCCGTGGCCATTGCGGTCATCTCGCACTTTGTGACCGACGAAGTCGAATCCGGCGACCTCAATGCGCGTGGCGATCTGACGATGTGGAAACGATTCAATGGAAGCCACGCTGTCCGGCACGGCATCTACGCCGCACTGCTGGCCGAGGCAGGTGTCGAAGGTGCAGTGCGTCCGTTCGAAGGCCGGAGCGGCTTCCTGTCCAACGTCACGACGTCGCCAGATGCCATCGCGGACCTTGAAGAGCGGCTGCAGACGCGCACGGCACCCGCGCGCATCCGCGAAACGCAATTCAAGCGGTGGCCGGTCGGGTCACGCGGGCAAAGTGCCATCCAGGCCGCGCTGCACGCGCGGGCAACCGTCGCAGCACCTTCGCAGGTCAAGGAAATTCGTGTCACGTGCGACCAGGAAGTCTACGAGCATCTGCTGGCTCGACGCGCCGACCCGTGGCATCCGATATCGCGGGAAACGGCGGATCACTCGCTGCCATACATCGTGGCCGCTGCGGTTCTGGATGGCACGATCGACACGGACTCGTTCGCGATGGAGCGAGTCACCGATCCAGCGCGACAGGCTTTCCTGAATGCCACGGTCAAGGTAACAGCCAGCCAGACGCTCAGTCAGGGTGCAAGCGGCGGTTTTCTCGCAAGCGTCGAACTGATCGACGACGCAGGCCGGTTGCACGTCGGCGACGCGGCAGCACCGCCTGGGCATGCCCGTCAGCGTTTCACGCGCTCGGATCTGGACGCAAAGTTTGCCGAGAACGTGGCGCCGGTGCTGGGCGGGGCGCACAGCGCAAAGATACACGAAGCCATTCTTGGCCTTGCCGATGCGTCCAGCGTGCGCGAACTGACGGCTCTGCTGGCACAAGAGCCGATCGCCATCACACCAAAGGTGGGTGCATGACCTGGCACATCGTTGCGTCGCTGCAAGAGCTGCCGCCGGGTGAATCCATGCGCGTTACGGTCGATGGCGAACCCGTTGCGCTGTTCAACCTCAATGGCACCGTCCATGCCACCCACAATCGTTGCACGCACGGCAAGGCCAGTCTTGCAGACGGGTACGTGGAGGGTGACTGCGTGGAATGTCCGCTGCATGAAGGCGTGTTCCATATCCCGACAGGCAAAGCGTTGTCAGGACCTGTTTCGGTTCCGCTGCGGATCTATCCGGTAAGGGTCGATGACGGGCAGATCAGTGTGGACGACGCGGCAGTGGGCTAGAGCCTGCTGCGAGGTGCAGGCCCACTGGCTGCCTACACTTCGCAGCCCATCATTGCGCTTTGATATTCATTTGTTTGGCAAGGGTCCGCCACGTCGCAGCGTCGGCTTCGATGGCGGCTCGTGCCTCAGCTGGACGATTCAGCACCTGGGTCAGGCCCATCTCTTTCAGCTTCCTTGAGATATCGGGCAGGGTCAACGCAAGCCGCAAGTCACTCGACATTTTCTCGAGCAGAGCCGGCGGCGTCGACGCAGGCGCCAGCACGCTGAGCCAGCTGTCGGCCGTATACCCCTTCACAAACTCGGTGATCGCCGGCACGTCGGGCAACTCGGGGATGCGCTGTGCCGATGTCACGCCGAGTGCCGTCAGTTTGCCTGACTGCAGCGCCGGCCCGACTTCGTTGACGGGCGCAAACAGCATCGACACGTGATTGGCCATGACCGCATTCATGCCCGGGCCCACGCCCTGGTAAGGCACGTTCATCATGTCGACGCCCGCCATGACCTTGAACAGCTCGGCCATGAAGTGCGTCGTCGTTCCGACGCCGGAACTGGCGTAGGTCAGCTTGCCGGGCTGCTGCTTGAGCCGGTCCAGCAGGTCGGGCAGCGTCTTCGCGACGGACGTGTTGACCGTCAGCACATAAGAATAGGACACCGCCACGGAAACCGGCGCGAAATCCCTGACCGGATCGTAGGGAATCTTGGGGTTGACTGCCGCGAGGATGGTGAGCGTGGCGGGCCCGGCCAGCAGTAGCGTGTGGCCATCGGGCGCGGCACGCCGGACGAATTCCCCGCCGATGGTGCCGCTCGCCCCAGGCCGGTTCTCGACAATGACGGGCACCTTCCAGATCTCGGTCAAACCCTGTGCGAACAGTCGACCCATGCCGTCGGACGCACCACCCGGCGCAAACGGCACCACCAACGTGACAGGCCGCGAGGGAAACGGTGCCGCGGTTTGCGCAAGCGCCGACGATGCGCTTGCACCGACAAGGCCCGCCGCAAGAAAGCAAAGAAGCTTCATGACGTGCTCCAACGAGGATGAACCGTTAGTCCAAGTCAGGCCTGCCAACCTGCGACAAACCAAAAGAGGATACATTTTTAGGCTAAGTCACAGCGTTTGCGGTGTCAACGCAGGACTAGAAATTTCTTTTCTTCCTGATCAGCGGCCGCTTGAGGCGGGGTTCACCCCGAGATTCTTGACACGGCTGGGAAAGCCGCTTAGATTAAAAATGTATTCATTTCTGCGTTTCGCTGCGTTGCCGGTGGAGACGGATTTTTTGAGAGAGGAGTTCCGCGCCATGCCGCATGCCGTCCTCGACAGCAGCGAATTCGTACTCGAAGCGCCGGATGCGTTCCGGGTCAATGGACGGGCCTACACAAGTCAGGCGGTGTTCGACCTCGAACAGAAGCGGATCTTTGAAAAGACCTGGATCTATGTCGCCCATGAAAGCGAGTTGCAGGCACCTGGGGACTTCAAAACGGCGCACCTGGGTTCGCAGCCCGTCATCGTCGTGCGCGATGCGGCCGGCGCCATCAACGTTCTGTCCAACCGATGTGCGCATCGGGGTGTTGCGGTGTGCCGCGAGCGGGCGGGACATACGCGTGCATTTGTGTGTCCCTATCATTCGTGGAGCTACGACCTGACCGGCAAGCTGACCGGCATTCCGGGCCGTGACGACGCGGGCGGTTATGCCGAGGGCTTCCAGCAGCCGGAAGGCTTGTTCAAGCTGCCCAGCGTAGCCAACTACCGCGGCTTCGTATTCGCAAGCGCTTCGCCAGACGTGGTGCCCATCGACGTATTCCTGGCAGGCGGCGCGGCGCAATTGATCGACCGCAAGCTTCAGCAGTCTCCTGTGGGACGCATCCGATTGCAGGGCGAACCGTTCATCGGTGTGTATCAGGGCAACTGGAAATTCCAGTCCGAGAACATCGTTGACGGCTACCACTTCATGCACACGCATCGTGCCTTCGTCAGTCTCCAGAACAAGTACGGCGATACCACGGGCGACTTTGGCGTCCACAAGGGCGGCAGCACGGCCGACATGCGGCGCAACCGCCTGTCGGGCAACGTGCTCGGCTCGCCATATGGCCATGGCATCAACCAGAAACCCGCGGTCGGCTTCGATGCCTTGTTCGAAGGCCCTTACGCCGACTATTACGCCAGGCTGACATCCCGCCACGGTCTCGAGGAGACGCAATGGATCGTCGGCGCAGGGGCGGCCTGCATCTTTCCGAACTTCGGCATGATCCACAACCAGCTTCGTGTGTGGCGCCCCCTGGCGCCGGGCCTGACCGAGGTGACGGTCTTCCCCTATGTGCTGGAAGACGTTCCCGACAGCTTTAACCAGGGGCTGATGCGCAGCCATGAGCGCTTCTACGGGCCCGCGGGATATGGCGCAGCCGATGACGTTGAAGTGTTCGCGATGGCGCAACAGGGCCTGCGGGCGTCACTGGACGACTGGTTGATCATGGAGCGGGGCATGCACGCCGAGACCCGGCTGGATTCCGGCGAGATCGAAGGCAAGCCATCCAGCGAAACGGTGCATCGGGCCTTCTGGCGCCGATGGCGGGACCTGATGGACCATCCAGACGGAGGCCAGCCTTGACGGAGATGGAACGTATCGAGGCCTTCCTCTACAAGGAAGCGCATCTGCTGGACACCTGCCAGCTGGAAGCGTGGCTTGCCCTGTTCGCACCCGAAGGTGTGTATTGGGTCCCGATTGCAGAAGACCTGCCCCGCGGCGCAAGTGCATCCATCATCTACGACGATACGATCAGTCGCGAAGAGCGGGTGCACCACTACCTCGAACTCTCGTTTCCTGCCCAGACGCCGCGCTCGCGCACGCTGCATCAGGTCAGCAACATTCGTGTGGCAAGCCGTGACGGAAGCACGCTCGTTGTCGACACCAACCAGGTCATTCATGAAATTCGCGGCGGTGACGCGACTCAGGTCGGGCTTGGACAGATGGCTGCCCATGTGGCCGCGGTGCAATTCACCTTGCAGCACGACGGCGACGACTTCCGCATCCTGACCAAGAAGATCGTGTTGCTGCAACGGAATGCGGCATTGGGCAACCTGACGTTCATGCTGTGAAGGCTGGCCTGCTTAGTCAACCGGCAGACACCGCGGCGCGCCCTGCCTTCCGTCGATCGCTTTTTGCAATGCTGGGTATCGCGTCGGTGAACCTGCTGATCGCGCTCGACCAGACGGTCATCAGTACGGCACTGCCTTCGATCGTTGCAGAGCTGAATGGCGTCGATGGGTACGCGTGGGTAGCCATCGCGTATTTGATGGGTTCCGCGGTCTCCATCCCCATTTTTGGAAGGCTCGGCGACTTCTTTGGACGCAAGCCTTTCATCGTGGCGTCGATTGCGCTATTCACGATCACGTCGTTGTTGTGCGCGGCCGCTCCCACCGTATTCGCGTTGATCGGCGCACGGCTGCTGCAAGGCGTCGCCGGCGGCATGATGGTCGGGACGGCCTATGCGGCGCTTGCTGACCTGTTTCCCGACCCGAAAGCCAGGTTGCGCTGGCAGATGGTTCTTGCCGTGTCGTACGGGGTGGCAACAGCAGCCGGCCCAACGCTGGGAGGCCTGCTCAGCCAGCAGGTCGGCTGGCGTGCAACGTTTCTGGTCAATCTTCCAGTGGGTCTGTTCGGCCTGGTCTGTACTGTCCGTCATATGCCCCGTGTTCCGGGCACGCTGCCCAGTCTGCGCGGGGCGGGCGCCTTGCTGGACTGGTCGGGCGCAGCCTGGATGGTTGCCGTGCTGTCCGCGATGCAGTTGGCCGTCCATCGGGTTCCGCGGCATGGCGTCGACGCGCTCACGGCAGCGCTTTTAGCCATGACGCTGTTGGGTACCCTCGCGCTGATACGCACCGAAAAACGAGCACGCCAACCCATGTTGCCCCTGGACCTGGTCACAGAGCGTCGGTACGTCGTCTTCTTTGCACTGTCACTGGTCTGCGGCGCGGCGCTTTTTTCGTTGATCTTTTTCGTGCCGCTGCTGCTGCAGGACGGCTTGTCGATGACGCCGCAGCAAGCAGGATTTGCCATTACGCCCATGCCTGTCTGCAGCGCCGTGGGCAGTATCGTGAACAGCGCCATCGTGGTCAGGCTGCAGCGCCCCGTCCTCATGCTGGTACTCGGCTTCGCGCTGCTGCTCGCATGCTTTGCCGGGCTGCATCAGGTCCAGGCAGGCACGGCCGGATGGGTCCTTGGCATGCCTTTGGCCTGCGGTGGTCTGGGGCTCGGTTTCCTGCTCAACAACCTCAATGTGTTCGGTCAGCAGGTCGTAGGCAAATCGCGGTATGGCATTTTTACGGCGCTGCTCCAATCCACGCGCATGACAGGCGGCATGCTCGGGAGCGCCGCCATGGGCGCGTGGGTCGCATCGAACGCAGATACGGCAGCACATCTGGTCGACGCGCTAAGGCAAGGATTCCTGGTGCTTGGGGTGCTTGTCTTGGCAGCGCTATTGCTGCTGCGCGCGCTGCCGCCCATTACGCTTGCCCGTCAACCGGCGTAGAATCCCACCCCCGGCCACCAAGCAAGTCCAAGAATGAACGCAGCACTGGAACAGGAATTTCACGACGCGATGCTCGGCATTTTCGAGCGCGCGAAAAAAGAGGCCAGCTACTCGGCCAACCGCTTCCACCAACTGGTAGGGCGGCTGGGCGGCAAGGCCGCGGCCAAGCAGATGCTGGCGTCCAGAACGCTGTCGGAAGATCTGACGCACCTGAGTCTGGCCAAGCGGCTGGACCTGTCGATGGAGGTGCTGATCCTTGAAGCGCAGTGGGCGCCGCTGTTCAGCGACCAGGAACGCGCCATCGCGGTAAAGCGCCTGAAGGACTTCGGCTACACCGCGAGCTGAGCTCGCGCCTTCGCAGCGCCTTTACACGCGCCGGCTCAGGCCCGCGCCCGCTGGTTCAATGCAGGTTGGGCATCAACGCGCGGCGCAGGTCGTCCTCGGACCGGCCGCTGCGGCGCGCGTAGTCGTCGACCTGGTCGTCGCCGATCTTGCCCACTGCAAAGTACTGCGACTGCGGATGGCTGAAGTAAAAGCCCGAGACCGATGACGCCGGGTGCATGGCGTAGCTGTCGGTCAGCACCATGCCGATGTCGTCGGCGGCCAGCACGTCGAACATGGCGCGCTTGACCGTGTGTTCCGGGCAGGCCGGATAGCCCGGCGCGGGCCGGATGCCGACATACTCTTCACGGATCAGCGCCTCGTTGTTCAGGGTCTCGTCGGGCACATAGCCCCACAGGTCCTGCCGCACGCGCACGTGCATGCATTCGGCAAAGGCTTCGGCCAGGCGGTCCGCGATCGCCTTGAGCATGATGCTCGTGTAATCGTCGTTGTCTTTCTCGAACTGCGCTTCCCACTTCTCGATGCCCAGGCCGGCCGTCACGGCAAACATGCCGATGTAGTCCTTGATGCCGGTGGACTTGGGCGCGATGAAGTCGGCCAGGCACTTGTTGTCGACGCCTTCGCGCTTGACGGTCTGCTGGCGCAGGTTGTTCCAGGTGAACAGCGTCTGGGTGCGCGACTCGTCGGTATAGACCTCGATGTCGTCATCGTTGACCGTGTTGGCCGGGTAGAAGGACACCACCGCGTTGGCGCTGAGCCAGCGGCCGTCGATCACGCGCTTGAGCAGTGCCTGGCCGTCGGCGTAGACCTTGGTGGCGGAATCGCCCACGACCGGGTCGGTCAGGATCGCGGGGAACGGGCCGTGCAGGTCCCATGTCTGGAAGAAGGGTTGCCAGTCGATGTACTGCGCGATCTCGGCCAGATCAAAATTCTTGAACAGACGGCGGCCGATGAACTTGGGCTGGCGCGGCACATAGCCGTTCCAGTCGATCGGCGGCTTGTTGGCGCGCGCCTGTGCCAGCGTGATCAGCGGCGTGGCCTTGCGGTTCGCGTACTGCTCGCGCACCCGCGCGTATTCGGTCTTGAGATCGTCCAGGAAGGCGTTGGCCGTTTCCGATACCAGGTTCTGCGCAACACCTACCGAACGCGACGCGTCGGTCACGTAGATGACCGGGCCGTCGTAGTGCGGCGCGATCTTGACGGCCGTGTGCACGCGGCTGGTGGTGGCGCCGCCAATCAGCAGGGGCGTGTTGCGGCTGCGGAAGTAGTCGTCGCGCTGCATTTCGGCGGCCACATAGGCCATCTCTTCCAGGCTGGGCGTGATCAGGCCGGACAGGCCGACGATATCGGCGTTTTCGGCTTTTGCCCGCGCAAGGATTTCGGCGGCGGGCACCATGACGCCCATGTTCACGACTTCAAAGTTGTTGCACTGGAGCACGACACTGACGATGTTCTTGCCGATGTCGTGCACGTCGCCCTTCACGGTCGCGATCACGATCTTGCCCTTGGCGCGCACGTCGCCGCCGGCCGCTTCGATCTGGCGTTTTTCTTCTTCGATGTACGGGATCAGGTGGGCCACGGCCTGCTTCATGACGCGCGCCGATTTCACGACCTGCGGCAGGAACATCTTGCCCGAGCCGAACAGATCGCCAACGACGTTCATGCCGTCCATCAGCGGTCCTTCGATCACCTCGATGGGCCGGCCGCCGCGGGCTTCGATGGCTTGGCGTGCGTCTTCGGTGTCTTGCGTGATGTAGGTGTTGATGCCGTGCACCAACGCATGCGAGAGCCGCTCGCCGAACGGCGCATCGCGCCAGGCCAGGTCTTCTTCGCGCTTCACGCCCGAACTTTTCACCTGGTCGGCAAACTGCACCAGCCGCTCGGTCGGCGTGCGATCGTCGGCGGGGTCCTTGCGGCCCACCGGCTCCGGACGATCCAGCACCACGTCTTCGACCAGGTCACGCAGCACCGGGTCCAGGTTCGCATACACGCCCAGCTGGCCGGCGTTGACGATACCCATCGTCAGGCCTTCGCGGATCGCGTAATACAGAAAGACGGTGTGGATGGCTTCGCGCATCGGCTCGTTGCCGCGGAACGAGAAGCTGACGTTCGAGATGCCGCCCGATATCTTGGCGTAGGGCAGGTTCTCGCGGATCCACTTCGTGCCTTCGATGAAGTCGACGGCGTAGTGGTTGTGTTCGTCGATACCGGTCGCGATGGCGAACACGTTGGGATCGAAGATGATGTCTTCGGGCGGGAAGCCGACTTGATCGACCAGCAGGCGATAGGCGCGTTCGCAGATGACCTTGCGGCGTTCGAGCGTGTCGGCCTGGCCCTGTTCATCGAACGCCATGACAACGACGGCGGCGCCGTAGCGGCGGCATAGGCGCGCCTGGCGCAGGAAGGGCTCTTCACCTTCCTTCATCGAAATCGAATTGACGACCGGCTTGCCCTGCACGCACTTGAGCCCGGCTTCGATCACGCTCCATTTGCTGCTGTCGATCATGACCGGCACGCGGGAGATGTCCGGTTCGGACGCAATCAGGTTCAGGAATCGCGCCATGCTGGCCTGCGAATCCAGCATGGCCTCGTCCATGTTGATGTCGATGATCTGCGCGCCGTTTTCGACCTGCTGGCGCGCGACCGTCAGCGCCTCGTCGAACTTTTCTTCGCGGATCAGGCGCGCGAACATCTTGCTGCCCGTCACGTTGGTGCGTTCACCCACGTTCACGAACAGACTGGTCTCGTCGATGTTGAGTGCTTCCAGCCCCGACAGGCGCATCTTGCGCGGCACCTCGGGCACGACACGCAGGGGCAGCTTGCCGACCTTGTTGGCAATCGCCGCGATGTGCTCGGGCGTCGTGCCGCAGCAGCCGCCGACCATGTTGACGAAGCCCGAGCGCGCGAACTCTTCGAGCAGGCGCGAGGTGTCTTCCGGCGTTTCGTCAAAGCCGGTGTCGCTGAGCGGATTGGGCAGGCCGGCATTGGGATACACGCAGACAAAGGTGTCGCAGATCTTGGCCAGCTCGGCCACGTAGGGCCGCATCAAGGCAGCGCCCAGCGCGCAGTTCAGGCCGATGGTGATGGGCCGGGCATGACGCATCGAGTTCCAGAAGGCCTCGACGGTCTGGCCCGACAGGATCCGGCCGGACGCATCGGTCACCGTGCCCGAGATCATGACGGGCAGGCGGATGCCGCGCTGCTCGAACACGTCTTCGACCGCGAACACGGCGGCCTTGGCGTTCAGGGTGTCGAACACCGTTTCAATCAGCACGAGGTCGATGCCACCGTCGATCAGCCCGTTCAATTGCTCGACATAGGCGTCGTGCAGTTCGTCGAAGGTGACGTTGCGCGCCGCCGGGTCGTTCACGTCGGGCGAGATGGACGCCGTCTTGGGCTGGGGGCCGAGCGCGCCGGCCACGAAGCGCGGACGATCAGAAGTCGAGAAGGCATCACAGGCGGCGCGCGCCAGGCGGGCCGACTCCACGTTCAGCTCGTAAGCCAGTTCGGGCAGGTCGTAGTCGCCCTGGGCGATGCTGGTCGCGCCGAAGGTGTTGGTCTCGATCACGTCGGCGCCTGCGCGCAGGTAGTCCTCGTGGATCGTCTTGATCACGTCGGGCCGCGTCAGGCTCAGCAGTTCGTTGTTGCCCTTCACGTCCTTGCCGTGGCCGGCAAACCGCGCGCCGCGATAGTCGGCCTCGCCCAGCTTGACCTGCTGGATCATGGTCCCCATGGCGCCATCCAGGATCAGGATGCGCTGCGTCAGCAAACGAGCGAATTCGGCGCCCCGGGTGTAAGACTCGGGCGGATAGGGCAGCGTAGGGAAGGACATGGGCGGGCAACCGGGCAAACCCACCGGCGCAATCTGCAAAAGGGAATCGGCTATGTTACCAACAAACCGGCTTTCCCTTGCTGCAGCGCGGCGGCGCGGTGACTGGGGAGCAGGCAGGCGGCCTGCCCGCGCCCCTTGGCCAGCGGCGCGCCGGCTTCAGTGCAGCGCTTCGGGCGCCTGCCCCGGTTGCGGCAGCGCCAGCCCGTCCACCGGCATGAGCGTCTCGGCGCCGGCCCGCACCCGCCGACGCGGGATGACGGACAGCGGCGGCATGTCGATGCATTGCGGCACATGGCCGCGCCACGCCGCCACCGACGCCTGCACCACGGACGGCAGTTCGCGGCTGCGATGAAACTGCGTGCGCAGCCACCGCGCGTCGCACCCCTGCTTCAGGGCGCCCTCGCTCAGCGCCTGCAGCAGCTGGGTCGTGCCCAGTTCGGCGGCGATCGGCGCAAGCTGCTCCAGCGTCATGCGCAGGTGATCCATCAGGCGCATCCGCCCGTGGGCCGGATCCACATAATTGCCCTGCAGCCCGAAACGGCAGGCCTGGAAGCGGTTGGTGCTGTAGCCCAGCCACGCCTCGGGCGCGGGCAGCGGCCGGCGGCTGAGCGCCACGCCCAGCGCCTGCGCGAATGCCGCCAGCTGGCAGGCTTTTTCGACGGTCAGCGGCGTATCGCAGACGCGGATTTCCACCGTGCCGAATTCCGGCTTGGGGCGCACATCCCAGTACAGATCCTTGATGCTGTCCACCAGGCCGGAACTTTGAAGCTGGTAGAAATAGGCCTCGAAGCCATACCAGTCATTGACCGACGGCGGCATGTGCCCGGCCATCGGGAACGCGTTGAGCGCGTTCAGGCGGCTGCACGAAAACAGCGTGTCGACGCCTTCAAAGTACGGCGACGAGGCCGACAGCGCGATGAAGTGCGGCACGTAGGGCGACAGCCGATGCGTCATGGCGACGGCGTCGTCACCCGATTCCACGCCCAGATGGATGTGCTGGCCGAACACGGTGAACTGCCGGGCGAGATAGCCGTACATCTCGGACAGGTACTGAAAGCGTGGCGAATCAAAGATGGTCCGGTCCTGCCAGCGCATGAACGGATGGGTACCCCCTCCGGCAATCCGGACACCCACCGTGTCGGCGGCGTCGCCCAGCACGTCGCGCATATGGCGCATTTCTTCGAGCAGGGCGATCGGATCGGTATGGACAGAGGAATTGAGTTCGATCATCGCGCGCGTGATCTCGGGCTTGACGCGATCGGCGATGGGATGGTTGGCAAGTTGGGCGAGCAGGTCTTCAGCGGAACCGCGAAGGTCGAACGAATGCGGATCGACGATCTGCAGTTCCAGTTCGATACCCAGGGTATGCGCAGCCGACGGCGTGAATGCGATGGATTCCATCGAGGTCTCCTTGAAGGTGAGGCCTGGCGGGCGTCGGGCCCGCGGACGTTCAAGAAGGTGGAGACTGCACCTTCCATGCCACGTCCAGGCAGAAACATGCGTAAGGAATGCTGGAGTTTAGCCACAAGTTCTGAGCAGATTGCCAGAAATAGATGACAGTTCAGGTTATCCCCTAGGAACCCGCATGGGGAAAGACCTAAGCCCGTGCTGATGCGCGCACGCCCTTGCGGAGCCGCGGCGCAATGCCTTCAGACGCGCGAAAGCCCGCTGCAGCAAGGCGGCGGGCTTTCGGAGAGGGGGAGAGGAAGGGCTGATGCGCCCCGATCACCGTGATCGGGGGCAAGGGAACTGCGGAACGATCAGTGGAGCGTGACCGGGTGGTTCATGTAGTCGTCGAACTGGCTGAGGAATTCATCGACGTCTTCCATCGACGGTTCGGAAGCGATCAACTCCTGGACCTGGTTACGGAACTGGTCAGCCGATTCGCCTGCGATATACAGTTCGCGGCGCGACTGCTTGTCCACGATCTCGAACCCGCCACCATAGGCGGTCGCGCCTTCGATTTCAGCAAATTCAACGACGACGTAGTTCGAGCTGTTGTAAATCATTTCCATGGCCTGGCTCCTGAAGTCACAGGGGTCGTAAGACCGCCTGATCTGTAAATGTGGTGCCCACATCCGGAAATCAAGAGGCAATCTATAACGCGCATTAAATAAACAGTCTTACCTGCTCGTTGGCGCATCCTGCAGATCGATTGCCCCCGCGAAGCCTGGGCCGTCCAGTTGCTTGCGCAACTCCGGGAGATGCTCGGCCTGGGACACTTCGATCCATAGCCTGGCCGGTTTGACCAGCCTGAGCATCCTTGCCACCGTGACTCGCAACGGCAGCTGCCCGACACAGCACACACAACCTGGCGCCAACTGGACGAGTTCGACGCCCGGTGGAGCCGTCAATGTTCCCGGCCCCCCTTCGACTATCACAGCCTGCTTGCCCTGCTCTTCCTGCAAGGACCGTGCCGCGGCCTCGAGCGCCACGCTTCGGCCCTGCCTGAGATAACAGCCTACCATCACTACGACGGGTGTCTTTGTATTCATTTGCGCCAGAATGCACGCGTAAACAACACCAGAACCGTGAACAGTTCCAGGCGACCGATGAGCATCGCGAACGAGCAGATCCATGTCTGGACGTCCGTCAGGCCCTTGTAGCTGCCCATGGGCCCGATCACATCGCCCAGGCCAGGGCCGGTGTTGTTCAGGGTGGCCAGCACGGCGGTGAACGCGGTCAGCGGCTCCAGCCCGGTCGACAGCATGACCATGGTAAGAATGACCAGCGACGCCCCGTAAAGGAGCACGAAGGCCAGAACCGAGAACACGACCTGATTGGCGATCATCTGCCCGCCGATCCGCACCGGGTTGATCGCGCGGGGGTGCAGGAGCCGGGTGAATTCGCGCCGCGCCTGCTTGACCAGGATCACCATGCGGATCATTTTCATGCCGCCACCGGTTGAGCCAGCCGATGTCACGAAAGAAGACAGTGCCAGCATCAGTATTGGCGCGAACAGGGGCCATTTGGCGTAGTCAGTGCTTGCAAACCCTGTCGTGGTCGCCACCGATACGGTATTGAACACGGCGTGGCGCATGGCTTCGGACAGGGTCGGGTACACCTGTTCGGCGTACAGCAGAAAGCCGATGACGATGCCCGACCCGAACATCACCGTCAGGTAGTACTTGGCTTCAAAGCAGTTCCAGTACGTGCGCATGCTTTTGGCACGGTAGGCCCGGAAATGCGTGGCGAAGTTGATGCCGGCGATCGTCATGAAGACGATGGCGACAAACTCGGTCGAAATGGAGTCGAAGGCCAGGAAGCCCGCGTCACGGTTCGAAAAGCCGCCAAGCCCGATCGTGGCGGCCATGTGGCAATACGCGTCGTACCAGCTCATGCCGGTCAGGCGGTAGGCGATCGCGCAAAGCAAGGACGCCACCACGTAGATGGCGTACAGCCCCTTGGCCGTGCCGGTAATGCGCGGCGTGAGCTTCTCGTCTTTCATGGGGCCGGCCGTCTCGGCGCGGAACACCTGGCTGCCCCCAACACCGAGCATCGGCAGGATGGCCACGGCCAGCACCAGGATCCCCATGCCGCCGATCCAGACCAACGTGCAACGCCAGACATTGATCGAGTACGGCATCGTGTCCAGGCCCGTCAGGACGGTTGCGCCAGTGGTCGTCAGGCCGGACATGGCCTCGAAATAGGCATCGGTCAGGCTCAGGTCGACGCCAACGCCCCGGAAGTACAGCACCAGCGGGATCGCCGCCACGACGGGCAGCACGCTCCATACCAGCGAGACCAGCAGAAAGCCGTCCCGCGGCGCCAGTTCGCGGCGCTGCCGGCGCGTGGCCACGTACAGCAGCGCGCCGGAACCGAAGGAGATCGCGAAGGCATGCACGAAGGCCATCAACGCAGCGTCGGCCGTGTATAGCGACGTTCCGATCGGGATGGCGAAGGTCAGCGAAAACAGCGCAATGACCACGCCGAGCACATTCAGGACCGGGAAAAGTTGGCGCATGGGACGGGCAAGCCGCTCAGAAAAAGGAGACCGACACCTGGAACAGCTTTTCGACCTGGGAGACCAGGCGCTGGTGCGTGACGAACACGATGACATGGTCACCGGACTGGACGACGGTGTCATGATGCGCCATCAGAACGGCATCAGACCGGGCGATGGCGCCGATGATGGCGCCTTCGGGCAGCTTGATCTGCTCGATGCGCCGGCCCACCACCCTGGACGACTTGGCGTCGCCATGGGCAATGGCTTCGATGGCCTCGGTCACGCCGTGACGCAGCCGGTGCACGGCCACCACGTCGCCGCGGCGCACGTGCCGCAGCAGCTCGCCGATGGTCGCTTCGGACGGCGAGATCGCGATGTCGATCCGGCCGCCTTCCATGAGCTCGGCGTAGCTTTTGCGGCCGATGAGCGCAATCACCCGGCGCGCGCCCATGCGTTTGGCGAGCAGCGACGACATGATGTTGTCCTCGTCGTCGCTGGTCAGCGCCAGGAACAGGTCCATGTCGCCGACGTTTTCGTCTTCCAGCAGGTCTTCGTCGGTTGCATCCCCGTTGAGCACGAGCGTCTTGCTGGGTACCTGGGAGGCCAGGTATTCGCAGCGGCGACGGTTCTGCTCGATCAGCTTGACCTCGTACAGGTGGCCGATTTCACGCGCCAGCCGCAGACCGATGTTGCCGCCCCCGGCGATCATCAGCCGCCGCACGGGCTTGTCGCGCTCGCGCAGTTCGCGCACCAGTCGCCGCACTTCATGGGTCGCGGCCAGGCAGACGACCTCGTCGCCGGGCTGGATCACCGTGCGGCCCTCGGGCGTGATCAGTTCGCCCTGCCGGAAGATGGAAATGATGCGGATATCGGCGCCCGGCATGTGCTCGCGCAGGCTTTCGATCGGATGCTGGCACAGCGGGCTGCCTGCGTGCGCGCGGACCGTCACGGCACTGACGCGGCCATCGGCAAATTCCACCACTTGCAGCGCTTCAGGAATCGCGATCAGGTTGGTCAGGTAGCTGGTGACGCTGCGTTCCGGGCAGATGAGGTTGTCGACACAGAAGCCGTCGTCGCCCATCAGCGTGGCGTTATCGAGGAATTCCGGGGAGCGCACCCGCGCGATGCGGCGCGGGACATTGAAGACCTGCTTGGCGATCTTGCAGGCGACCAGATTGGTTTCGTCGGCCGTGGCGCACGAGATGAGCATGTCGGCGTCACGCGCGCCGGCTTGCTCCAGGGTGGACATGTGGATGCCGCTGCCGACCACGACCCGCAGGTCGAACCGTTCCTGCAGCAGGGCCAGGCGAGGACCGTCGGTATCGATCACCGTGATGTCGTTGTGTTCGGACACCAGGTTTTCGGCGACGCTCGTTCCCACCCGGCCCGCGCCGAGGATCAGGATCTTCATAGACTGCGTTTGCGGGACAGCTCGATGCCCAGTTGCTTGAGCTTGCGATACAGGTGGGTGCGCTCCAGGCCGGTCTTGTCGGCGACCCGGGTCATGCTGCCGCCTTCGCGCGCCAGATGGTGCTCGAAGTACACGCGCTCGAAGGCATCGCGTGCTTCACGCAGCGGTAGATCCAGAGACAGTTCATGCAGCGGCTGGCGCGGACGGGTATCGCCCCCGACCTGCCCCATCTCGGCCAGCGATTCGGCGGCGCTGGATGCACCGATGGGCGCGCGGCCGTATTCCGACCCGGTGGTCAGCATGGGCGGCTGCACGTACGACGGCGGCGGGCTGCTGCTGCGGATCGCGGTGACCGGCTGTGCAACGGGCTTGGGGCCCGCGCGGCCTCGGTCGAGCGCTGACGCAATCGTCTTGAGCAGCCGCGCCATGGTGATCGGCTTTTCAAGGAAGTCGGTTGCGCCGATACGGGTCGCTTCGACGGCGGTATCGATGGTCGCGTGGCCGCTCATCATGATGACCGGCATGTCGAGCAGACCTTGTGACGCCCATTCTTTGAGCAGGGTCACGCCGTCCGTATCAGGCATCCAGATATCGAGCAATACCACGTCAGGCCGATGCTGGTTGCGCAGCGCGCGCGCAGCGGCGGCGTTTTCTGCGAGATCCACCGTGTGACCCTCGTCGTAGAGGATCTCCGACAGGAGCTCGCGAATGCCGACTTCGTCGTCGACCACTAGAATTCTGGCCATATTTTTAGAAACCTCTGTTACGCGGATTGCGACCCTGCTGCTACGGCCAACCGGGCAGACCCCGGCGCTGCCGGCTCATCCACCAGCTTGGTAAGAAGTATAGAGACCATCGCTCCACCTTCTGGCCGATTGGCCAGATCGATGCGACCGCCGTGCTCTTCGACAATTTTTTTCACGATGGCCAGGCCAAGTCCCGTCCCCCGTGCCTTGGTCGTTACATAGGGCTCGAAGGCCCGCTGGAGTATGCGTGGCGCGAATCCCGCGCCTGTGTCCGTCACCATCAACCGCACCGTCGCGTGCTCCCGGCCATCCGGCAGCCGCTTATGGATCAGCCGCGTGCTGACGCCCACCCGCTCTTCCAGGACCTGCTTTGGCTGCCCCGCCTCCTCAGCCTTGGCCATGTCCTTTGCCCTATCTTCTATGGCGTCCTTGGCATTGGCAATCAGATTATGTATCACCTGCCTCAGCTGGGTCGCATCCCCTTCGATCTTTGGCAGCCCGGGTGCGAGGTCAACGGACATCAATGTCGGGCGCGCGCCATCGCGCAGCATGCCGTCGGTGCTGTCCCAGCCGTACAGCGTCAGGACTTCGGCCACGAGTTCGTTCAGGTCGAGTTGCTGCATCTGCGCTGGCGGCGTCCGCGCGTATTCGCGGAAGTCGTCCACCATCCGCTGCATCGAACTGACCTGATTGATGATCGTCGTGGTCGAGCGACGCAGCATCTGCGCGTCGGTCGTTTCCAGCTTGTCGGCCAGCTTCATCGCAATGCGCTCGGCCGAGAGCTGGATCGGTGTCAGCGGATTCTTGATTTCGTGCGCCAGGCGCCGCGCCACTTCTCCCCACGCGACGGCCCGGTTGGCGGAAATCACTTCGGTAATGTCGTCGAACACCACCACATAGCCCCCACTTCCGCCGTTGACCGGCAGATGCGATCCTCGAGCCAGCAGAGTAATCGTATTGTCGTCAGGCCGCGCGAACGACATGTTACCTTCGCCAGCCCCGCCCGACGGGGTCTCGCCCGCGGGCGCGCGCACGATTTCGAACTGCTGCTGCCAATGCGTGCGACCGGTGTCGGCCGCGGCATGTTCGGCGAACGCCGTACGGATCACATTGGCAAAGGTCGTCAGGCCGTCGACGGTTTCCAGGGGACGCCCGGTCACCGCGCGCAGGTCCACCCGCAGGATGCGCTGCGCGCCGTGGTTGACGGTCGCGACGCGGAAGCCTTCGTCGAAGACCAGCACGCCTGACGACAGGTTCGACAGGATGCTTTCGAGGTAGACGTTGGTGCGTTCGAGCTGGCGGCGGTTGGTTTCCACCATATGCCGCGCGTCGTCGAGCTGGCGCGTCATGGCGTTGAACGAGCGAGTCAGCTGGCCGACTTCATCTTTGGATGGCGGCTCGGGAATCGGCCGGAAGTCGCCCACGCCGACGGCTTGCGTGCCTTCGGCCAGCCGCAACAGCGGGCGAACCAGGCGGGACGAGAGCGCAAACGCCGCGCCGATGGCCGAGAACACGGCCAGCAGCAGCGCCAGCGTGAGGGTGATGCCGTAGAGCTTGCGCAGGCCCGTGCGCGACAGGGACAGTTCCTGATAGTCGCGGTAGCCCGCCTGGACTTCCTCGGCGTTGAGCGCGATCTGCTCGGGCACTGGCTGCAACAGTTGCAGATAGCGCGACTCGGCCGGCGACACGGTGGGCAGGTCGAGCGAGCTTTGCGGCGCGATCTGGATGATCACGCGCAGCCGCAAGGCGTCGGTGTTCTGCGCGTCGCGGGTGGTGCCCATCGGGCCCTGCTCGCTTTCCAGGGTCAGGGTGCTGGGGGCGCTGTTTGCTTCAGCGGCGCTGTAGCCGCGCGAGATGCGCAACTGGCGCAGGATCTGCGGCGGCGGGCTGTCGGGCACCAGGGTGCCGTACACACTGGTGGACCAGGCGATGATGCGGCCGCTGGCGGTGAACACCATGGCGTCTTGCGCGCCGACCTGCTCGCGCAGGCGGGTCAATGCCATCGACATGCTCGCATCGGCCGTGTCGCCCAGTTCCAGCGACATGGTCCGCGCACGGGCGTTCAGGTCCTGCAACTGGGAGTCGAGTGCCGCGCGGCCCAGATTCAAGCCGGATTCCAGCGCGGCATCGACCCTGACGTTGAACCACGATTCGATCGACCGCGACAGGAACTGCACCGACAGCATGTAGATGAGCACGCCGGGCACCACGCCCACCAGGGCGAAGGCAAGCGCAAACCGCGCCGTGAGCCGGGCGCCGAACTGACGCTTGCGCAACTGGCCCTTGAGCCGCAAGGCCAGTGCCGCGACCCACAGGAACAGGATCAGGGCAACGACGCCGTTCAGGCCCAGCAGCACGTTGTACTGCTGCTCCAGGCGGCTGGAGTTGCCCGTGGACCAGGCAAGCAGGAACAGCAGCGCCAGGGCGCTGACCGCGGCGATGCCGAGCAGGATGCGCATCAGCCGGCTCATGGCGCCTCGGCCGGCGGCGTGCCGGAAGGGGCGGCGTTGCCATTGTGGGTACCGGCGGGCGCCGGGCTGCTGGCGTTGGGCAGCACCGTGCTGCCGCTGGCGCTCCCGCGGGTGCCGTCAGGCAAGGCCAGGCCCAGGCTGGACGATCCATTGGACAGCGACGGTGCCCCCATCGACCCGCCGGGGGTCGGGGTCATGCCAGGGGACGTGCCGTTGGACGGCGTCGTGCCGTTGGGCTTGTCGGCGGGTTTGTCGGCAGGTTTGTCCGCGGGCCGGTCCGGCACGGGGGGCGGGGGCGGGGGCGTTGGCGGCGCGACGGGCACGGGCGGCAGCGTTTCGCGCACAACCTGTACCGAAAATTCCGTCCACGGCGTGGCCAACGACCAGTCGCTGCTGTTGAGCGCGTTGACCTGGAAGGCCTTGGACAGTTGCGAGACGTCAAAGCGCACCCGCATACGGCCTTCGTGATTGGCCCCGGGCTTGAACGCGTCCTTGTCTGCAATTCGCCAGTTGCGGACATGCCGGACCACCGACAGCGCTTCGGACAACGAACTGACCGGCAACGCCAGGCTGCCGCTGCTGACCCGCCATTGATGGGTAAGGGGGTTGTGGGCGATCCGCCAGGTCTGCGTGGCGCTGAGCACCGTTTCGTCGAACCAGTACCAGCGCGGCCGGTTGATCTCGACTTCGACCGTAAAGAAGAGGGGGAGCCCCCGTTCGGCCGCGTCTTCGAGCTGGTTATTGAGGTTGAGCGAGACGTCGGCGTTCAGGACCAGGTCGCGGCCGCGTTCGGCCAGCGAGACGGCCTGGACCATGGGTGCATCGGCGGCGCTTACCCTGCCGCCCAGAAGCAGCATGACGGCAGCGGCCACCAGCAGGAAGCGAACGATGCGTAGCAGTGTCACACCTTGGCGAACAACGCGTAGAAGAAACCGTCGTGCTGCTCGCCAGGCGGTGCGGACACTGGGCTGGGCAGCAATTGACCGGGTGCGGGCAATCGGGTGGCATCGGAGTGACGGGTCAGGAAGGCTTCGGCCTGACGCGCGCCCTCGGCAGGAAAGATCGAGCACGTCACGTAGAGCAATTTACCACCGGGGGCCACCACCCGCCACAGCGCATCGGCCAGTCTGGCCTGCAGGACGGCGGTGCGGGTGACATCTTCTTCACGGCGCAGCCAGCGGATGTCCGGATGCCGGCGCACGATACCCGATGCGCTGCACGGCACGTCAGCCAGCACGGCGTCGAACGGCTTGCCGTCCCACCAGGCGTCCACATCGGCGATGTCGGCAGCCATCGTACGTGCCGTCAGCCCGAGTCGCGCCAGGTTTTCATCCACTCGGCGCAGGCGGGTCGCATCGACGTCGATGGCCAGCAGGTCGATATCGGCCTGTTCGAGCAGGTGGGCGGTCTTGCCGCCCGGCGCGGCGCAGGCGTCAAGCACCCGCATGCCGTCCTTGACCTGCAGCAGCGGCGCCGCCAGCTGCGCGCCGGCATCCTGCACCGACCACCAGCCTTCGGCAAAGCCGGGCAGCTGCTGGACCGGACGCGGCTGCAGCACGACGATGCCGTCGTCCCCGGCCGGAGCGACAGCAATGCCCTGTTCGTTGAACGCGGCCAGCACCGCATCGCGCGACATCTTGCGGCGGTTCGCGCGCAAGGTCAGCGGCGCCTGCCGGTTGGCGGTGCGCAGCAGGTCCTGCCAGTTGTCCGGATAATCGATGCGCAGGCGGCGCACCCACCAGGATGGGTGATTCCAGGTGGCTTCGCCATTATTGGCCAGGCCATCCATGATCGCGTCGCGTTCCCGCAAGAAGCGGCGCAGGCTGCCGTTGACGAGTCCCTTGTAGGACGCCAGCGATGGCTGACCGGACGCGGCGCGAACCGCCTGGTCCACCACGGTATGCGGCGCATAGTGAGCGCCCGCTGACCCGGCAGCCTGCTCCATGCCGTCCCCCGGCACCACCAGCGCGAAGGCGACCAGCAGCAGCGCGTCGAGCAGGGGGTCGGTCGGATTGCGGGGAATCAGTGCCTGCTTGACTGCGCGCGCGCGGCCCAGCTGCCGCATGACGTGAAAGGACACGGCCTGCACCGCCGGCCGGTTGGCAGCGGGGGTCCTGGCGATGGCGTCCGTCAGCGACGTGCCGGCCAGCACCGCCTGCAGCGCTTTGGCGGCGCCCAGCAGAATGTCGGACAGGGGAGCGGATTGACCGGTCGTGGCCGGACCAGGCCGGGGAGGGGTAGACGACATCAGGGGGTTCCTCCACCAAGGCCGCGGACGAACACGTCGACGGGCTGGCGTTTGCCGCCAGCTTTTTGCAATTCGAGCAGGCGCAGCGTGCCATCGGCGGTCGCGATGTCAATGCCATCGGGCGCCAGGCGCACGACCGTGCCGGGGGTGGGATCGGTTTCAGATACAGGGGCTTGGCCGGGCACTGCCGCGGCCTTCCACACCTTGACGGGATCGGGCAGCATCGGCAGCCGCAGCGTTGCGCCAGGGACCGGATCGAAGGCGCGGACGCGGCGCGCCAGGACGGCGGCGGGCTGCGTGCAGTCCAGCGGCGCTTCGGCCTTGTCCAGCTTGGCCGCGTAGGTCACGCCGTCGGCAGGCTGCGGGGTGGCGGGCAGATCGCCCGCCTCGCGCCGCGCCAAGGCATCGACAATGGCCGTGCCGCCCAGGGTGGCGAGCACATCGTGCAATTGCCCGGCCGATTGCGTCGGCAGGATGGGCGTCGCGGCCACCAGCAGCATGTCGCCAGTATCCAGGCCGGCGTCCATCTGCATGATGGTGATGCCGGTTTCGGCATCGCCTGCTTCGATCGCGCGCTGGATGGGCGCCGCGCCGCGCCAGCGCGGCAGCAGGCTCGCGTGGATGTTCAGGCAGCCCAGGCGCTGCAGGTCCAGCACCGATTGCGGAAGGATCAGGCCGTAGGCGGCCACGATCATGGCGTCGGCGTTCACTTCCTTGAGCGTCTCGTGCGCGGCGCGGGCTTCATCGGGATATTTGCCGTCCAGCCGCAGGCTGCGCGGCTGCGCCACGGCAATGCCGGCGTCGAGCGCGGCGGCTTTGACTGGGGAAGGAGTGAGCTTGAGCCCGCGACCGGACGGACGGTCGGGTTGGGTCAGCACCAAGGCGACGTCATGACCGGCGTCGATCAGGGCTCGCAACGCCACCCTGGCGAACTCCGGCGTACCGGCAAAAACCAGGCGCATCTGAATCCTGAATCTGAAAGAAATTAAGCGGGTAGCCGCTCGAGTTTGCGCATTTTCGTCTTGATGCGCGTCTGCTTCAGGTTCGACAGATATTCCACGAACACCTTGCCTTCCAGGTGATCGAGCTCATGCTGGACACAGACGGCGAGCAGGCCTTCGGCGTCGAATTCGTAGGGTTCGCCTTTTTCGTTCAGCGCCCGGACCGTGATCTGGGAAGACCGTGCCACTTCATCGTAGATGCCAGGCACCGACAGGCAGCCTTCTTCATAGACCTTCGTGTCGTCGCTCTTCCAGGTGATTTCCGGATTGATGAGGACCAGCAGATCGCTTTTGTCTTCGGACACGTCGATCACGACGATCCGTTCATGCACGTCCACTTGCGTCGCGGCCAGGCCAACGCCCGGGGCGTCATACATGGTCTCGGCCATGTCGCGCACGATGCGGCGGATTCGGTCATCCACGACGGCCACCGGCTTGGCTTTCTTGTGCAGGCGCGGGTCGGGATAGGTCAGGATAGGAAGCAGGGCCATGGCAACAACAACGAATTCGCAGGGATCTTTGATACAGGGAAAATGGGGTCAGGGCCCCATGAATGCAAGCCCAAGATACCACAAGCGTCCGAGTCGTCGCGAGTTGGCGCCCCGGACGCCATGGCGGGTCCGGGGCGGGCACGCTGCAGGGCGCGTCAAAGCGAGTCGCTGCGGCGATACCGCGTGCCGCTTCAGCGTGCTACATAGTGCACGGTCAGGTCACCGACGCCATCGATGTGCGCATGCAGGGTGTCACCCGCTACGCAGGGGCCGACGCCAGCGGGCGTGCCGTTCAGGATGATGTCGCCGGCTTCCAGCGTCACGAAGCGCGACAGGTAGGCGATGGTTTCCTCGACGCGCCAGATCTGCTGGTTCAGGTCGCCTTCCTGGCGGATGTCGCCGTTGATCTTGAGCCAGATCGGACCGGCGTCCGGATGGCCGATCTCGCTGGCCGGCTTCAGGGCGGACACGGGGCACGACTGATCGAAGCCCTTGGCCAGTTCCCACGGGCGCTGCATTTTCTTGGCGACCGACTGGATGTCGCGGCGGGTCATGTCGATGCCGACGCCGTAGCCGAACACGTGCGACAGGGCGTCTGCCTCGTCGATGTCCGTGCCGCCCTTGCCCAATGCCACCACCAGTTCGACTTCGTGGTGAAGGTCTTGTGTCTGCACCGGGAAGGGCAGGTCGCCACCGTTCGGCACCACGGCATCAGACGGTTTGGAGAAAAAGAACGGCGGTTCACGATCGGGGTCGTGACCCATTTCGCGTGCGTGGTCGGCAAAGTTGCGGCCGACGCACCAGATCCGCCGGACCGGGAACACGGCGTCGGTCCCTTCCACGGGAATCGCGGCGATGGACGGCTGGGGGATGACGAAATTCATGACATTTCCTGTAGGACTGCCGGGCGGCCTGCCACCCGGGCGTTGAATGTGGGCGCCAGCTTATCGGTCTTCGGAAGACAGCGACAGGGACGCATGTGTGATTCGCTTGGACAAAACCGGGGGCTCGACCGCCTGGCGGGCCGTGGCGCGGAACGCGACCGGGCTTGCGCCGCAGACCTGGCGGAATCGGCGGGAGAAATAGGCCTCGTCCGTGAATCCCACCTGGCGCGCGATGTCGGAGACGCGCAGCGACGTCTGCATGAGCAATTCCTTGGACTGTTCGATCCGCCGTTCCGTGACCAGATCGACAAAGGTGCGGCCGGTTTCCTTCTTGATGAGGTGGGCCAGATAGTTCGGCGACAGGCAAGCCGCGGCGGCCGCGCTGTCCAGCGTCAATCGTTCGGCCAGATGCTCGCGGATATGCCGGATCACGCGGGCCATGGCCTCGCGCCGGCCATGATGCGACGTGCCTGCGCCTGCTGCCTGTTCGATCTGGCCGGCATACTTCCGGCAGACCAGGCCGATCAGCAGGAGCAGGCGCGCGCGCAGCGTTTCGAGCGTGTAGAAGCCGCGCTGGGCGTTGTCGGCGCTCATTTGCTCGCACAGGCGCAGCATCTCGGCCCGGTCGTCGCCATCAAGCTCGAAATCCATGGATTCTTGGGCAAGAAACGGCGCCAGTTCCGGCGCGCGGGCCAGGGGAACGTCTTCCAGGTCGAGCGGATCGACGTCGAGATCGCTGCGCAGGAAGCGCTGGCCGAAGCTGAGGATGTAATAGAGCGACCCCGGCGGATGCGGCACGCAATGCATGCGATACGGCAGCACGAACGAGAGCATGCCCGGGCGGAATGGCCGCACGGTGGCGCCGATATGCTGCTGCGTATCGCCCGCCAGGTTGATCTGGATCTGGAAATACGCATGACGATGCGGCGCGGCAAGCGGGTCGCGGGCGTTTTCGCGCCGGATGTCGAAATCCAGGTGCTGCGCCCGTTCCTGCATCGTGTAGGTCCGGATCCCGGCGGCCATGTGGCCCATGCTGTTTCCTTGTCCTTGTGTCCTGGTGCCGGCGCACGCACACCGTGGCCAGACAGAAAAAGTATAGCCACTTCGACACCGCCTCCCGTCGTCCACGGACGTTTATGTCCATGCGTAGAAATGGCCTTGGACACTTCTGTCCGGAACCGCCCTGCCCGGCTGCCCTGCCGTGGTCTAGTGACGAACACGGTCATCACGACCTTTCACGACTTTGCGGCGTCTGTCCTGCCATGCCTTCCCTTTCTGCTTCCAAGTCCCTCGCCGCCTGGCTGCGGCTGTCTTTCGAACCTGGCGTCGGTCCGATCACCGCCTATGGCCTGCTGCAGGAGTTCGGGCCGCCCGACCAGTTGTACGCGCAGGGCCTCGACGCCCTGTCCGCCAAGCTGCCATTGCCCTTGGCGCGCCAGCTGGCGGCGCCTGCCGACGATGCGACCCGGCGGCGCATCGACGACGCCCTTGCGTGGGCCGACCGGCCCGGAAACTACCTCATGACGCTGAACGACCGCCACTACCCGCCCGCGCTGCTGGCCACCCACGATCCCCCGACCCTGCTGTATGTAAAAGGGCTGCCGCCGCTGCTGGGACGCCACGGGCTGGCCATTGTCGGCTCGCGCAATGCCACGCCGGACGGCCTGGGCCATGCGCGCGAGTTCGCCCAGCACCTGGCGGGCCTGGGCTATACGATCGTAAGCGGGCTGGCGCTGGGCATCGATGCCGCCGCGCACGAAGGCGCGCTTGCAGCAGGCGCCGACGGCGGGGGCACGCTCGCCGTCGTCGGCACCGGCGCCGATGTCGTCTACCCACGCAGCACCGCGGGCTTGCCCAGCGGATCGCCGACCAGGGCGCGATCGTGTCCGAACTGCCGCTGGGAACGCGCGCCCTCGCGCACCACTTTCCCCGCCGCAACCGGCTGGTGGCCGGGCTGTCAAAGGGCGTGCTGGTGGTCGAAGCCGCCGTCCATAGCGGATCGTTGATCACCGCCCGGATCGCCGCCGACATCGGCCGTGACGTGTTCGCCATCCCGGGATCGATCCATTCGCCGCTGTCCCGCGGCTGCCATGTCCTGCTGCGTCAAGGTGCCAAGCTGGTGGAATGTTCGCAGGACATCGTGGATGAGCTGGCTGACCAGCCGCCTGGCGCGCAAGGATCGTTGCCGCTCGACCCGCAACTCGACGCGGGGGCGGCGCCCCGGGGCAGCGGCGCGGGCAGCCGGAACGCGTCGGTGGCGCTGCCCCCGCTTTCAACTGAGGACCTGGCCCTGCTGCGGGCGATGGGCTTTCGCGCGATCAGCCCTGACATGCTTGCGCAGCGCCTGGGCGTACCCATCCAGGAGGTGCAGGCGCGGCTGCTGCCGCTGGAGTTGAAGAACCGGGTGGACCGGCTGTCCGGCGGCAGCTACCAGGTCGACAGCCAGGTGGCCAAGGCACTGGCAGCGCAGATGGCGCAGGAAGCTCAAGCCATGCGACCCGAGGGTGACGACGGCGAGCAGGACCCGGGATTGACGGGTGATGACGGGGTACCGGCCACGGACTCGAACCCGATTGCCCGGCCGATCAAGGCGGACTTCCATGCCTGACGTCCAAAACGCCACACCCGTCGTGCAAACCACGCAACGCTTTGGTGCATATTTGCCTAGGGCGGCGTTTCAGCGTAGAGTTAAGCGAGCCTTTACTGTGATATATGTTCGATATTCTCGTCTACCTCTTCGAGAACTACTTCACGCCGGAAGCCTGTCCGGACCCGGATACGCTGGCGCGAAAACTCGCCGCTGCCGGATTCGAAGACGACGAAATCGACGATGCTCTGTCGTGGCTGTCCGGCCTGGCAGAAACCACGCATCGTTGCGTCGATCTTGCCCTGGTTCCAAGCCAAAGTACCCGCATCTACGCCGATGCGGAATACAGCGCGCTCGGTTCGGAAGCGATCGGCTTCGTGAGTTTTCTCGAGTCTGCCGGCGTCCTGTCGGCCCCCTTGCGCGAGATCATCATCGATCGGGCAACTGCGCTCATCGAATCCCCGGTACCCATCGAAAAACTCAAAATTATTGTGCTGATGGTACTGTGGAGCCAGGAAACCGAGATCGACAACCTGATCCTGGAAGAGCTGCTCGAAGACGGCAGCGCGCGCCAAATCCACTGATTTTCCGCACTCGCAGTCTTGCGTTGCCGGCCATGCCGAGCACCCCCGACTTGCACTGCTTAAAAATCCCCCCGTATCATCCGGCGCTTCGACGCACTTTATTTGGCGTCGGCTCTGTTCAACTGGATTTCAATGGGCAAGACACTGATCATCGCCGAGAAACCCTCGGTAGCGCTGGATATTTCGCGAGCCCTGGGCGGCTTCAAGCGCGAGGGCGAATACTTCGAAAGCGACGAACACGTCCTTTCCTCGAGCGTTGGCCACCTGCTGACGCTTGTCGCACCCAACGACCCGGTCAAGGGCAAGTGGAGCTTTACCCATCTGCCGGTGATTCCGCCCGAATTCGGACTGGGTCCTGCCGACAAGCGTTCGGAAGAACGCCTGCGCCTGCTGGTGCGCCTGTTGAAGCGCAAGGATGTCGACGCCGTCATCAACGCCTGCGATGCGGGACGTGAAGGCGAACTGATCTTCCGCTACATCGTCCAGTACGCCAAGACGAACAAGCCGATCCAGCGCCTGTGGCTGCAGTCCATGACGCAGCAGGCGATCCGCGACGCGTTCAACGACCTGCGCAGCGACGCCATCATGCAGCCGCTCGAAGCGGCAGCACGGTCGCGCGCCGAGGCCGACTGGCTGGTCGGCATCAATGGCACGCGGGCCATGACCGCGTTCAACAGCAAGGACGGCGGCTTCTTCAAGACGCCGGTCGGGCGCGTGCAGACGCCGACGCTGGCCATCGTGGCCGAGCGAGAGGAACGCATCCGCAAATTCGTGTCGCGCGACTTCTGGGAAGTCCGGGCGCAGTTCGCGGCAGCCGCTGGCACCTATGACGGGCGCTGGTTCGACCCCAAGCACACGAAAGACCCCCTCGACCCGGAAAAGCGCGACTCGCGCGTCTGGACGCAGGCGGCGGCCGACGAAATCGTGGCGGCATGCCGCGATGGCGTGGGCAGTGTCACGGAAGAATCCAAGCCGTCCAGCCAGCTTTCCGGCCTGCTGTATGACCTGACCACGCTGCAGCGCGAAGCCAACTCGCGGTTCGGCTTTTCGGCAAAGACCACGCTGTCGCTGGCGCAGACGCTGTACGAACGCCACAAGGCCCTGACCTACCCGCGGACCGATTCGCGTTATCTGCCGGAAGACTATATCCAGACGGTCCAGCAGACCATGCAGACGCTGACCGAAAGCAAGCCGGCCTATGCGCAGCATGCGTCCACGATCATCAAGAATCAGTGGGTGCGGCCCAATCGCCGCATCTTCGACAACAAGAAGGTGTCGGATCACTTTGCGATCATCCCGACCCTGCAGGCCCCGCGCGAACTGAGCGAGGCCGAAGCCAAGCTGTACGACATGATCGTCAAGCGCTTCCTGGCCGTGTTCTTCCCGGCCGCGGAATTCCTGCTGACGACCCGCATCACGGAAGTGAATACGCATCGGTTCAAGACCGAAGGCAAGGTACTCGTCAATGCCGGCTGGATGGCGGTGTATGGCCGCGATACGGTCGGCGAGGACGCAACGCTGACGGCCGTGGCGCCCGATGAGAAGGTCAGGACGCAGAACGTCGAAGCCGTAGGCCTGGCGACCAAGCCGCCGGCGCGCTACACCGAAGCCACGCTGCTGTCCGCCATGGAAGGCGCCGGCAAGCTGGTGGAAGACGAAGAATTGCGCGAGGCCATGTCGGCACGCGGACTGGGTACGCCGGCAACACGGGCAGGCATCATCGAAGGCTTGATCAACGAGGTGTACCTGCGCCGCGAAGGCCGCGAACTGGTGCCGACCGCCAAGGCGCGTCAATTGATGACGCTGCTGTCGGGTCTGGACGTGGACGAACTGACGTCGCCCGAACTGACGGGCGAGTGGGAACACAAGCTCAGCCAGATCGAGCAAGGCCAGCTGGCGCGCGAAGCCTTCATGCAGGAAATCGCGCGGATGACGGAAGTGATCGTCAAGCGCGCGAAGGAATACGACCGCGACACCGTGCCCGGCGACTACGCGACGTTGACGACGCCCTGCCCCAAGTGCAGCAAGGTCGTGAAAGAAAACTACCGCCGTTATGCCTGCACGGCGTGCGATTTTTCGATCGGCAAGCACCCGGGCGGCCGGACGTTCGAGCAATCCGAGGTCGAAGAACTGCTGGCCAAGAAAGAGATCGGTCCGCTCAATGGGTTCATCAGCAAGATGGGCCGGCCCTTCTCGGCGATCTTGCGCATCACCGACGAATTCAAGCTGGAATTCGACTTTGGCCAAGCCGATGATGAAGCGGCTGAAGCCATCGATTTCTCAGGCCACACACCGGTCGGCCCGTGCCCGAAATGCTCGCATCGGGTGTTCGAATGGGGCATGAGCTATCTGTGCGAAAAGTCGGTCGGGCCGGAACGCAGTTGCGACTTCAAGTCGGGCAAGGTCATCCTGCAGCAGGACATCTCGGCCGAGCAGATGGGCAAGCTCCTGAACGAAGGCCGCACCGACCTGCTGCAGAACTTCGTGTCCAGCCGCACCAACCGCAAGTTCAAGGCCTTCCTGACGCGGGGTCCGGACGGCAAGGTCGGCTTCGAATTCGAGCCACGTCCAGCCAAGCCGGGCAAGGCGCCTGCCAAGACCGCGACGGGCGACGCAGCCGAAGCTGGCACAAGCCGCGCGCCGGCCAAGAAGGCGCCAGCGAAGAAGGCAGCCGCAAAAAAGACTGCGGTGAAAAAGACCGCAGCAAAGAAAGCCGCCACAACGAAGACCGCTGCAACGAAGACCGCTGCAAAGAAAGCACCGGCCAAGAAGGCAGCCGCCAAGAAAGCGGCAGTCAAGAAAGCCGCAGCCTGAGACGGCTTGAGACCCAGGACCGGCGCCGTTCCAGGTCTCGACCTTCAAGCCGCAGAAGTCAAAAGCCCATGCCCATGCATGGGCTTTTTTTCGCATGGCAGAGCACGACCCTGAGCGCTCTAACCATCAGCAACAACTCCCCCCGTTCTCCTTACAACCCCGGAGCGCCTTGAACGGTTGCACACCACAGTCCAACCGGAAGGCACGGGGTAGACTCAATGCGCTCGTACGCGCCCGTTTCCTGCTGCAAGCTTTGCCCACGCACGTTTCTCGCCGCACGTTCCACCCGCGCGTCTTCACCCGTTACCCACGAGGTCAGCATGTCGTTCAATGCCCCCCCCATCACCGCCCTGCTGGCGGCCCGCAACGCCGACACGCGTCGTATGCCGTCCGTCCCGCTGCTTGCCCTGACATTGATCGCCGCGCTGTCGACCAGTGCGTGCAGTTCCCTCTTCCATGAAGGCGCATCGACCGCAGCCGGTATCGGCGGTGCGGCGATTGCGTCGCAGGTCACGACCAACGCCACCGTTGCATCGGGCATTGGCCTGGGTGTGCTGGCCGCTGCCGAAGCAGGCGTAAAACATGTCGAACGACGTTATCACCGCAATCAGCAGGACCGCATCGCGCAAGTCGCCGGCGGCTTGTCGGTGGGCCAGGTCGCGCAGTGGGAAAGCTATCACCGCCTGGAGATAGAACCCAACGTGCGTGGCCGCGTGACCGTCAATCGCGAGATGGGATCCGGCGCGCTGATGTGCAAGGAGATCGTCTTTTCCGTCGATGACGTGAAAGACGAAGTGCCGCGCAGTGGCTTTTACGTGGCGACGATCTGCCGCGATGTGAACGCGTGGAAGTGGGCGTCGGCTGAACCGGCGACCCAGCGTTGGGGAGCCTTGCAGTGATCCCCGCCGTAGCGTGTACCGCGCAGGCGCAGCCCCGCCGCTGGCTGCGCGTTGCCGTCATGACAGCGTCGATGTCGGCCGTTGCGGTGGTGATGAGCGGCTGCGGATCGGTCGGGGGCTTTACGGGCGCGGCGGCCGGCATCGTGACCGGCGCGGCGACGGGCAACCCGGCCATCGGTATCGGCGTGGGTGTGGCCGTGCGTTCCGCGACCGATGCGGGCATGGCCAAGGTGTTCCGCGACATGCAGCGGGCCGAGCAGGACCAGGTCGCGCAGGCCGCCGGCCAGATGGCCGTGGGTGAAAGCCGGCTGTGGTCGGTGCATCACCGCTTTTCGTACAACGACGCGCGAGGCGAAGTCACGGTCTTGCGCAACATCGACAACGCGCTGTCTGCGTGCAAGGAAGTCGCGGTATCGGTCGAGGGCGGCAAGAAGGATGCGGTCACGTGGCAGTGGTTCACGACGCAGGTCTGCCAGCATTCGAACGGCGCCTGGCAGTGGGCCGCGGCCGAACCGGCCGTCGAGCGGTGGGGATCGTTGCACTGATAGCCTGTCCTGATCGCCCATCCTGACCGCATACACGACTGCCCAGGCAGCATGCCATGCGACAATCCGCGAACCCGGCGCATCGACCGACCATCGAGCCGCCAGGGTTTGCACTCTTTCGTCCTTCAGCGCTTTTTTTCTTGATGCGTCAATGACAAGCCAGCCCGCCACTTCTTCCCGCAAGCCGTCCTCCAAGAGGCCGGCTGACACGTCCACCGACGCTGCGCTCGATGTTTTAGCCGACGACGCCAACGACACGTTCGACGCGAACGGCATCCCGCCCAAGACCTGGCATGTGGTCAAGCGCTCTCGCATTCACGGAAACGGTATCTATGCCAAACGCAAGATCCCGGCGGGCGTGCGGATCATGGAGTACATCGGCGAGCTGATCAGCAGCGCCGAAGCGGACCGCCGTCACCCGGTCAATCCGGACGATCCTTTCCACACGTTCTTTTTTGCGCTGGGTACCGGCAAGGTGATCGATGGCAGCCGGGGCGGCAACGATGCGCGCTGGATCAACCATTCCTGCGAGCCCAACTGCGAGACCGAAGAGACGGACGATGGCCGCATCTTCGTGGTGTCCCTGCAGCCGATCCCGCGCGGTGAAGAATTGTTCTACGACTACGGCCTGGTGATCGACGCGCGCTACACGCAGAAGCTGAAGGACGAGTACAAGTGCCTGTGCGGCTCGGCGCATTGCCGCGGCACGATGCTCGCGCCCAAGGCGCGCAAGCGCAAATGACATCCGTGCACTGACGGATCAAGTCAGTGCACGGATTGATCAGACGAAGGCGCCCCGCGTCAGCTGGCGTCGCGGCAACAGGCACTGACCGATGTCTGCCTTTCGGGAAGACGCAAGGCGCGGACCTTATCCGGCGTCGTTCACGCGCACCGACTGCATGCCGGACTCGACATTGCGCGCACTGACACGGCCGTTGTTCACCCGCACGGCATCGCCTTCGCGCCAGTTGTAGGGCGAGGCGCTGCGGAAGGTGCGCGTCGTGCCGTTGTCCATGCGAACGGTCATCTGATAGCTGGTCGTGCTGCGCACGTGCTTTTCAGCTTCGTGACCGGCCAATGCGCCACCAGCGGCGCCCAGCAGCGTCAGTGCCGTGCGGCCGTTACCGCCACCGAACTGGTTACCGACCAGACCGCCGACCACACCACCGCCCACTGCACCCACGCCGCTGCCCTGGCCTTCAACCTTGACGGCGCGCACGCTGGTGACGACGCCGCAATCCGAGCAACGGTTCACGGCAGCAAGCCGTTGAGGGGCCGGCTCGGGTGCACGTTCAACAGGTGCGCGCTCGATGGGTGCACGGTCTACCGGTGCTGCGCTGCGCACCGGCGCGGCGGCAGTTGTGGTGGGACTCTTGCCGAAGCGGCTGGCCACGGTATCGGCTTCGCGTTCGCGCGCATCGGCGCTGAGCTGCGTTTCCGGACCGGACTTGGCCATGGGCGAAGGCAGCACGCCCGTCATGACGGCAACGGCCACGCCCGACATGATGATGAGGCAGACCGCTGCAGCGGCGATCAGCGGGTGCAGGGACACTGCGCCGCGTTCGCGCTTCAGGACGGGGAATGGGGCGCCAAGGCGTTTGAATGGGGACATGATGATGCTCCGCACGTAAGATTCACGTAAGGTACATCCAAGCCTGTTCCAAGGCTGTTTCCGGCACGCACAAGCTCGGCAGGTTTGTGTTTCGAGCATGTCCAAATGTGACGGGCTGTTGCGCGGGTGCCGCGTGGATGGGCCAGAATAGGAACATGCACATGACCTTGAACGACATCGAGCAAGCCATCAACTTCTGGCGGCAGCGCCATCCATCGACCGGTGAAGAGCAGCGGCTATGCGCCGAAGCCAACGCGCTGGCGACCCCGTACGCGCTAATGATCATGGCGCATCAGCGCGAGATCGACCTGGAGACGTTGCCGAAAACCGCGCAACGTGCGCTGGCCGTGTGGTTCGAACATCGGACGCGCCAGGCGCAGCAGCAGGCGCAGCAGTAAAACGCGTCGAAGTCGTCACCCGGTCAACGCGGCAGCGCCAGCCGCCTCAGCGCATCCCGACCAACGCCTGTCTCGATCCCGCGCGCGTCCAGGCTCAACAACAATGACAGGGACGCCTCCAGCGTAAAGGCGCTGTCGGCCAGCATGCTCAGCACTTCCTGCACGGACGCGGCCCGGATGGCCACGACTTCGCCATCCTGGTTGTCTGGCTGGATGCTGCTGTCGAGCACACAATCCACGACGGTCACGATCTCGACCTGATAGCCCTCGGGCAAGACGCGCTCGACCCGGAACTGGCCCACGCGATGGCCTGTGGCCAATGCCGATGCGGGCAGGCCGGCCTCTTCCCAACTCTCGCGCTCCAGCGCAAATTCGGGCGTTTCCCCCGCGCTGATGAGCCCGCCGACCAAGGTGTCCCACATGCCCGGGTCGGTGTTCTTGGTCAAGGCGCGCTGGGCAATCCACAGCTCGCCCTCGGGCGTCCACGCATCCAGATGCACGGCGTGCGTGGCAATGCCCAGGGGGCGCACGGCGGCGCGTTCGATGACGCCGCACACCTGCCCTTTGTCATCGACCACATCGAGCAATTCGTTGCGCCAGCCGTTCAGGCGGCCCGCCGCATACAGGGCCTTGGCCACGCGTTCCATCAGTGCACTGACGGTCGCGGTGGGCCAGCCCAGGGCTTGCACCAGTTGGGCCTGCGACGGCAGGAAGTGCAGCGTGGTGGGGTCCAGCGTAAAGTCGGCGGACAGATCGGTCAGCAATGCAGGGACGTCGGCCGCGACCCAGCCGCAGGCGCGGCCGGCAATGCGCAATTCCAGGGAAGTCGGTGGGACCGGCACCCGGGCCCGGTCGAGAAGAAAATCCAGCACGCTGTTTGGCACCTCATGAAGTGGGAGAGATTGTGCCGCAAAGGGCGCTGCCGGGGTCTGTCCAAACGTAATGTCAATGCGCCGTCACATACCTTCCTTCGGACCTTGCCGGGGTCAATGCAAACAGCGTTTTCATATACCCGGCTTCTTCCACCGGACTGCGGCCGAAGAATCGTTTGAATTCCCGGCTGAACTGCGACGGGCTTTCGTAGCCGACGCGCGCCGAGGCCGCGGCGGCTGTCAGTCCTTGCCGAATCATGAGCAGCCGCGCCTGATGCAACCGCGTCGACTTCAGGTACTGAATGGGCGACGTATGCGTGACGGCCTTGAAGTGCGCGTGAAACGCCGGTCCGCTCATGCCGGCCTCGCGCGCCAGCTGCCCGACATCGAGCGACGACGCGTAGTCCGCATGGATGCGGCGTAGTGCCTTCGCGACCTTGCCGAACTGGCCCTGGCTCGTGAGCGCGGCACGCAGCGCCCCGCCCTGCTCGCCCATCAGTACCAGGTAGGCGACTTCTCTGACAATGGCGGGACCGAGCACCCGCGTTTCGACGGGAGAGTGCAGGGCTTCGAGGAGGCGCAGCGCCGCGGCCGCCAGCCTGTCGTCAAGCCGCGTCGCGACCATGCCGCGGGGCGCCTCGGCAATCGCCACGTCCGCATGTTCCAGCGTCAGCAACAGGTCGGACAACATGGCCAGGTCGATGCGCAGCGCGATGCCCAGCATGGGCTCGTCCACTGTCGCTTCGGTCTCGGTCGAAAACGGCAGGGGCACGGACAGCACCAGGTAATGCTGCGCGTCATACACGTACACCTGGTCCCCGAAAAAGCCGCGTTTGCGGCCCTGGCAGACGATGACGATGCTGGGTTCGTACAGCACGGGCGTGCGCCCCAGCGGCCCGTTGGCGCGCATGTAGCGCACGCTGTCCAGCGGCGACTGCGTGTAGCCCTCGGACGGCGCGAGTTCTTTCAGCAGGTCGATCATGCGTTGCTGACGGGTATGCGGCAGCGACGGCGAGGATGCAGGCTCGGGGTCGGGCACGCTGCCGGACACCGGCCTGGCTTCGCGCTCAGGCGGGTTCGGGGCCACGGGCTTCCGGACGTCGGACGAAGAGGTCATGGTGCATCTGCCAGGGGGTAGGGAGTGTGGTGGAGCGGCACGGGACGATCGTTGCTGCGTGACATCGCCGGACAGGTGCGCGGTACGTGCTGCCAAGCCGCCATGCTGCAATGCCGCCGAAATGGAAATGTGCCATGAATCCGCGCCAAATCGCCATACGGCCCGTGTGTCGAATAGCAATAGGCAAGACTCGCATAGCCCTGGCCATTCGCACAGGGGCGTGGCGAACCTAGCATGGAGGCCTGGGTGAACGGCGGGGTGCCGTTCTCCTCCTGCACCGGCTGTATGCCTGGCTGTATGCATCTAACCAAGGAACCGAACCATGACCTCGACCGCCACCACCACCCCTGTCCAGACCGCTATGGCACCCGATCGCAAGGTTGTCCTGATCACCGGCGCCAGCAGCGGAATTGGCGAAGCGACCGCACGCCGCCTGGCGCAAGCCGGCCACACGCTGGTGCTGGGCGCCCGCCGCGTCGACCGCCTGAACGCACTGGCCGAAGAACTGCGTGCCACCGGCGTATCGGTGCACATTCAGGCGCTGGACGTGACGCAGCTCGATAGCGTCCAGGCCTTTGCTACCGAGGCCCAGCGCCGCTTTGGCCGGATCGATGTGATCGTCAACAATGCAGGCGTGATGCCGCTGTCCCGCCTCGACGCACTCAAGATCGATGAATGGAATCGCATGATCGACGTCAACATCCGCGGCGTGCTGCATGGTATTGCAGCCGTCTTGCCCATCATGCAGGCGCAGCGCAGCGGCCACGTGATCAATGTGTCGTCGATCGGCGGCCACACGGTCAGCCCGACCGCGGCGGTGTACTGCGCGACCAAGTTCGCGGTGGCCGCGCTGTCGGAAGGACTGCGCCAGGAAGCCGGCGCCGACCTGCGCGTCACTGTCATTTCTCCCGGGGTGACGGAATCCGAATTGGCCGAAAGCATTTCGGACGAAGGCGGCCGCGAAGAAATGCGCACGTTCCGCCGCATCGCCATTCCTGCCGACGCCATTGCGCGCGCCATGGAATACGCGATCAACCAGCCGGCCGACGTGGACGTGAGCGAGATCATCGTTCGTCCGACTGCCAGCCCGTATTGAGCCACGCGGGTCCGCAAGATAAGGTGAAGGCTGCTGCCACGCCGCCCTCCCTGGTGCCCCGAACCGGTTCAAGGCACCGGGTGGGGCTGGCGCAACGCCCTGCCGGTGGCCGCCCGCTAGGCGATTTCCCCTAGAAAAGTGAGCCGTCACCCTCGGGAACGCGAGCATCTACGCGGGTCCCGCCCGCGTCCACCGTTGCATCTACGATGTAAGGCCACTTGCATTCACTCGAAAACTTATTAATAATTACTCTCATTCACATCGATAACGCGGCTGGTCCTGCCAGCCCCGCAACGGTAACGCCCTATGTACGTCTGTGTCTGCAATGCCATTACAGAACGTCAAGTCCGCGACAGCGTAGCTGCCGGCGCGAATACCCTGTCCGATCTGCAGTTCGATCTGGGCGTGGCCACGTGTTGCGGTTGCTGTGCCGACACGGCGCGGCAGTACCTGCCGGCTGGCGCGGGCGCATGCAATGCCGCGTTTGAAGCCGACATGGTCGTCGCAAATCGGCCAGCTCCCGACGTGGCGCCGGTTGCTGCTGCCCCGACGCGGTCCAGCGTCACCACGCGCCGGTTCCCGGTGCACCGCATTGCCAAGGCGGCCTGAACGTAGCCGTCCCTGCCCTCGCAGTTCTGCCAGGGTAGTTGAGACCTCGTCTCATATCCATTTCGCTTGTTAGTCGCGGTGCGAATCACCCGGTGACGTACGGTCGCCGGGTTTTTGCGTCTTCGGTGCTAACCTCTCGTTCTTCACGAATACTGCGGGGTGCATCATGAAAGGCGACAAGACCGTTATCCAACATCTGAACAAGCAGCTCACCAACGAGCTGACGGCGATCAACCAGTACTTCCTGCATGCCCGCATGTTGAACCACTGGGGTTTCGGCCGCCTGGGCAAGCACGAATACGACGAGTCGATCGGCGAAATGAAGCACGCCGACCTGCTGATCAAGCGTATTTTCATGCTGGATGGCCTGCCCAACCTGCAGGATCTGCACAAACTGTTGATCGGCGAAAACGTGCCGGAAATCCTGGACTGCGACCTGCAGCTGGAAACGCTGTCGCAGGCCACCGTCAAGGAAGCGATGGCTTACTGTGAAAGCGTCCGTGACTATGTCTCGCGCGACCTGTTCCAGAAGATCCTGGACGACACGGAAGAGCATATCGACTATCTGGAAACGCAGATCGGCCTGATCGACCAGGTCGGCATCCAGAACTACCTGCAATCGCAGATGGACGAACAGGGCGACTGATCCCTGTTACGTCGGCGGCAGCAGTCACGCGCAGTCGCCAGAAAAAACAAGGCCGCGATGCACAAGGTGCACGCGGCCTTTTTTTCGTTCAGGAACGCCTTAGTTGTTGCCCGTGCGCGGGCACTCGCCAATCTTGCCCCAGCCATCGTTGGGGCCGCAATGCCGCCACTTGGCCTGCTCGACACAGATCGCGCGGCTGACGAAACCCTGTTCCGAACAGCGTTGAAGATCGCTGCGCAGCGCCACGATCCAGCCTTCGGATCCCGAACCTGACGACGACGCTGCCGCAGCTGACGCGGGCATGGGGGTTGGCGGCGTCACCGGGCCCTGGGCGACGGGGGGCGACATGTCGGTGGCGTCGACGGTGGCGATCGGTGCCATGGGGGCCTGAGGGATGGACTGCACCACGACCGGCGGCGCCACGCTGGTCTTGTCTTCGTCGTATTGCTGCTGCAGCCTGGTCAGGTCGGGCGCCTGGGTCGACAGCACCGTGTCGCGCGGCGGCGTGCTCAGGGCGGACACCATCGGAATCGGCGCGGCCGGCTGCACGGGGCGGCGAGGAACGCCGCGGGTGCCGTCCAGACGGGGCTGCGGCGGCTCGGGAACAAACCGGCTGGCGTCGATCTGTGCGATCGGGGCTTCGGCGGAGCCGGGCCGGTTTTCGGGAATCGGCGCGCCCGCAGCGGTGACGATGTCGGCCGGTGCGTGCCACGACAACCATAGTCCCAGAAGGAAACCGGCCAGCACCACTGCGCCCAGACCGCCGAGCGCCATGTAGATGTGCTTGCGTTGCATGTCGTTCACCTCTTTCGATGGCGGGCGACGGGCAAGCCTGCCGTCGTCACGCCATCCTTCTAATCGGCCTCTCAGGCGAACGCGGAATCGCCCACCCGGGTCTTGAATACCTGGCCGCCGTGTTCGCGCAGCGCATGGAACTGCACCTTGGGATAGAGCTCTTGCGCCACCCGCAATTGTGCCGACGATCCCGACAGGAATGCGGGCGCATCGACCACGTCATAAGCGATGTTCTGGGCGTTGGCATCCATGAATTTCTTCAAATCCTTGGGGTCATCCGCCGTGATCCACCGCGCCAGCGAATATCGGGTCGACATCATCCGTGCAGCCACGCCATATTCGCTTTTCAAGCGATGCGCGACCACTTCAAATTGCAACTGCCCGACAGCGCCCAACAACAACGCGCCGCCGGCAACAGGTTTGAACACCTGGATTGCGCCTTCTTCGCCCAACTGCGTCAAACCGATGCGCAATTGTTTGGTCCGCAGGGGGTCCGCGACTTCTACGGCCTGAAACAACTCCGGCGCGAAGAAGGGCAGACCAGTGAAGGTCAGGGTCTCGCCTTCGGTCAGGACATCGCCCAAATGGAGGACGCCGTGGTTAGGAATGCCGATGATATCGCCCGCAAAGGCCTCTTCGAGCAGTTCGCGCCGCTGCGACAGGAATGACACCACGTTATTCGGGCGGGTTTCCTTGCCGGTGCGGCTGACCTTCAGGCGCATGCCGCGCTCGAAGCGTCCGGAACACACGCGCACGAAGGCGACGCGGTCGCGGTGGGCCGGGTCCATATTGGCCTGCACCTTGAACACAACGCCGCTGAACTTGGCTTCATCGGGAATGACTTCGCGTTCGAGCGCATGACGCGGACCCGGAGAAGGCGCCAGATCGACCAGCGCGTCCAAAATTTCGTGCACGCCGAAGTTGTTGATGGCCGATCCGAAAAACACCGGCGTCTGGCGTGCGTCAAGAAACGCGGCCTTGTCGAACGGCTGGGAGGCCGACGAGATCAATTCGATTTCGTCTTTGGCCTGCGACCACGCCGAGTTGAAACGCTGCGCGATTTCCGGATTGTCGATGCCGTCGATGACGTCTTCGTCTTTTTGCGCAATACGGTCGCTACCGGGGCGAAACACCCGCATGCGGTCACGGCGGATGTCGAACACGCCGCCGAAGGACTTGCCCATGCCGACCGGCCACGAGAACGGCACGGCATCCATGCCGATGTGCGATTCGATTTCGGCCAGCAGGTCCAGTGGCTCGCGCACTTCGCGGTCCATCTTGTTCACGAAGGTGATGATGGGCGTGTTGCGCGCGCGGCAGACCTGCAGCAGGCGGATCGTTTGCGGTTCGATACCGTTGGCGGCGTCGATCACCATCAGCGCCGCGTCGACGGCCGTCAGCACCCGATAGGTGTCTTCGGAAAAGTCCTGGTGACCCGGGGTGTCGAGCAGGTTGATCACGGTGTCGCGATATTCGACCTGCATGACGGACGACGCGACCGAGATGCCGCGTTGTTTTTCGATTTCCATCCAGTCGGACGACGCGTGGCGTGATGCCTTGCGCGCCTTGACGCTACCGGCGATCTGGATCGCGCCGGCGAACAGCAACAGCTTTTCGGTCAGCGTGGTCTTGCCCGCGTCGGGGTGGGAAATGATGGCGAAGGTGCGTCGCCGGGCGACTTCATTGGAGAGGCTCATTTGGTATCCATTTTACCCTGCCCACGCTCGCCTCGTCCGAACGGACCGGGGAGGTGGCCTTCCCACGGGAGCGGGCACTGTGGCGGCCACCACACCATTATTCTCAAGTGAGACTGATATTTGATTTTTGTCTCGAATAAGAATATGCTGAGGGCGTTCATGAATCGGCCGATTGATCCCCGGCTCACCTTTAGTGATCGCCATGCCTGCCATCGCCCCCAAGCCCGCCGCTCTTGACACCCTGCCCGCTTCGGCCGCGGCGCTGCGTACCTTCCTGCGTATTGCCGACGCCTGGCAGCTGGATCCGGACGCGTCCGCGACCCTGCTGGGCGTGCCGCGCTCGACGCTGTACCGGTGGAAAAAAGACGGCCCGCCGGCGCCCCTGCCGCGCGACACCCTGGAACGCCTGTCCTTGATTTTCGGGATCTACAAGGCGCTGCAGGTGCTGCTGCCTGAACCTGAACGTGCCGACGCGTGGCTGCGCCGGCCGAACACCGCGCCGCTGTTCAGCGGCAGCCCGGCGCTGGACCGGCTGCTCAGTGGCATGACAAGTGATCTGTATGTGGTCCGCGCCTATCTGGACGCGCAACGCGGGGGCTGGACATGACCGTCAAGACCACCCGTATCCGGTGGACCTGCCATCGACTGGTCCCCAGCCGTTTTCCGCCCACCAGCCTGTACGACCGCGTGGCCGACCCGGCCGACCTGGACATTATTTTTGCGATCGAAAACCTGACCAATCCCCGGGTGCGGGACGAAGTGGGCGCGCTGCAACTGGTGCCGGCGGCCGACCGGGTGAGCGGTGAAGGCACCACACCGATCATGGCGGCGTTCACCCATCTGAATCCGGCGGGAAGCCGCTTTACCGATGGTTCGTGGGGCGTGTATTACGCCGGCGAGTCGCTCGAAACCGCGATTGCCGAAACCATGTACCACCGCGCCCGCTTCCTGGCCGCGACCAGCGAACCGGCCATGGAAATCGACATGCGCCATTACCTGGCGAACCTGTCGGCGTCCCTGCACGACGTGCGGGGCAAGCAGGCGGAATTGCCCGGCCTGTACGACCCCGTGAATTATTCGGTGGCTCAGCGTTTTGCGCGTACGCTGCGCACCGACAACAGCTGGGGCATCGTGTACGACAGCGTGCGGCGGCCCGAAGGCCAGTGCGTCGCCGTGTTCCGGCCCAAGGCCCTGGCGAACTGCCGCCAGTCGCAGCACGTGGCCTTTGTGTGGGACGGCAGCAAGATGAGCGGCTGGTATTCGAAGTCGGCGATCACGCCGGTGTAATGCCGATGCGGCCGGCACCGCCCTGGCCGCCGATACACGCAGGATCAATCGGCAGGCGTCGGCAACAGCGTTCGACATCAACCCGTTCGTTTCAGCCAGGGCCGCACCCACCCCAACCCCCGCGTCGTCCCCCCGGTTTCCGCTCCATACCGCGGCCGGTATTCGGCGCCGATCCAGCCGTCCCATCCGCACTCGGCCGACAGGGTGTCGATCACCTCGAACAGGTGCGCGTAATTGACTTCGCCCTGATCCGGTTCATGCCGGTCGGGCACGCCTGCGATCTGCAGGTGTCCCACGCGGCCGGTCGGCAGCAGGGCGCGCAGGCGCGTGGTCAGGTCGCCTTCCATGATCTGGCAGTGGTACAGGTCCATCTGCACGCGCAGGTGGGGGGAATCGATATCGGACACAATGCCGTGGGCTTCGGCCTGGCGATTGAGCAGGTAGCCGGGCATGTCGCGGGTGTTGATCGGTTCGATCAGCAGCGTGCGGCCCGCCGTGCGCGCCTGGTCGGCAGCCCACGCCAGGTTTTCTCGATAGGTGTCGAGACACAGGGACCGGTCGATGCCGGCCGGGGCGACGCCCGCCATCACATGGATACGCGGGCAAGCGAACGCTTCGGCATAGGTCAGGGCCGCATCGATGCTGCCGCGAAAGTCGTCCTGCCGGCCGGGCAAGGCGGCCAGGCCGCGTTCACCCGCGACCCAATCGCCCGGCGGCGCGTTCATCAACACGTTCGTCAGGCTGGCATCCTGCAGGCGCAAGGCCAGCGCGGCCTGTGGCCAGTCATAGGGGAACATGAATTCGACCGCCTCGAATCCGTCGTGCGCCGCCGCGGCGAAACGGTCGGGAAAGGCGTGCTCGGCATACATCATGGACAGGTTGGCGGCAAAGCGGGGCATGGGCGGTCCTGGTATGCGCATCGGGGATCGATCCGCAGCACGATAGCCGATTGCAGACGGACCGCGGCCAAGACACCCGCCCAAATACAAACAGGCCGCAATCGCGGCCTGTTTTTCTACACCCTGACGACCACCGCTACCACGATGCCGTCACCCCTTGCGCATTACCGCGAGGGCGTCTTGCTGAACAGCGCCGGGCGGCGTGCGGCCGCGGCGTTGCCGTTGGCATTGCGCGGCGCCTGGCCTTGCGGCGCACGGGCCGGCTGGGCCGACGGGCTGCGCGAGGGCGCAACGCCATTGCCGCCGCGTGGAGCAGCGCCCGACGCGTTGCGCGGCGCGCCGCTGGGTGCGCCCGAGCGCGAGCCGCCCGGTGCACCCGAACGACCGCCTGGCGCGCCGCTGCGCGACGAACCACCCGATGGACGGCCATGACGCTGGCCTTGCGGACGCGGGGGACGCTCGTCGTTGTCGGGGGCGCCGACCACGAATTCGGGAAGGTCCATGCGGTCGATCTTGCGCTTGATCAGGCGTTCGATGTCGGCCAGGAACTTGCCTTCTTCACCGTTATCCACCAGCGACACGGCAGCGCCCGACGAACCGGCGCGGCCGGTACGGCCGATGCGGTGCACGTAGTCTTCCGGCACGTTGGGCAGTTCGAAGTTGACCACCTGCGGCAGCTGGTCGATGTCCAGGCCACGCGCAGCGATGTCGGTCGCGACCAGCACCGTGACATTGCCTTCCTTGAAGCCGGCCAGCGCCTTGGTGCGCGCCGACTGGCTCTTGTTGCCGTGGATGGCGGCGGCGGTAATGCCGTCTTTCGCCAGCTTTTCGGCCAGGCGGTTGGCGCCGTGCTTGGTGCGCGTGAACACCAGCACCTGTTCCCACTTGTGGGTGCGGATCAGGTGGCTGAGCAGGTCGCGCTTCTGTTCCTTCGGCACCATCAACACGCTTTGTTCGACCAGTTCGGTCGTGGTGTTGCGGCGAGCGACCGACACTTCGCCAGCGTTGTGCAACACACCCTTGGCCAGGGTGCGGATCTCGTCCGAGAACGTGGCCGAGAACAGCAGCGTCTGACGCTGCTTGGGCAGGTGCTGCAGGATCTTGCGGATGTCGCGGATGAAGCCCATGTCGAGCATGCGGTCGGCTTCGTCCAGCACCAGGATTTCGACGCCCGACAGGTCCAGCGTGCGCTGGCCGACGTGATCGAGCAGGCGGCCGGGCGTGGCCACCAGGATGTCGAGCGGCTTGCGCAGCGCCGAGATCTGCGGATTGATGTTGACGCCGCCGAACATGACCATCGAGGTCAGGGGCAGGTACTTGCCGTAGGTCTTGACCGACTCTTCGACCTGCGCGGTGAGTTCACGCGTGGGCGTCAGGATCAGGCAGCGCGGACGGCCCGGCTTGACGTTGGCGGGCTTGCGGGTGGACAGCAGGTGCAGGATGGGCAGCGTGAAGCCGGCCGTCTTGCCGGTACCGGTCTGCGCGGCCGCGAGCAGGTCGCCGCCTTGCAGCACCTGGGGGATGGCCTGGGCCTGGATCGGGGTCGGGCTGGTATAGCCCGCTTCGGTAATCGCGCGCAGCAGCGAGTCGGCCAATCCGAGATCGGCAAACATGATGTCTGTTGTGTTCAAAGCAACTCCAGCGACAGCCGGTCGCTTGACGAGGCAAGCGACTCCAATCAAGGCAGCCGGAAGGGGAATAGGGAGGTGAGCCAGTGGAGGCGCCGACCGTGTGGGTGAACCGCGGGGAAAGATGACCGCCGGGGTGACCACAGCCGTGGCGAAACTGGAAGCTCGTATGCGGATTGGAGCCGCATGCCGTTCTGACCATTGTACCTGGGAACGCTTTTTAAGTGTTTACCCTAGTGACTTGGACAGGGGACGGCAGTATATTCAGCACTGTTGTTTCACTATTAAATCCGTGTTTTACATATAAAACACGTGGCGCGGGTTAGCCGCTGCGCCTCACAGTACTCATACCCCTTGGAGAACACCATGACGGACATGTCGGAACAAGGCCAGGTCGCCAGCACGCTGACCCAGCCGGAAGGCACGGATTTCGCATCCTGGATGAACTCGCGCGTTGCGCGGTTCTCGACGCGCAAATATGACTGGGACGCGCTCAAGTTCCAGGCCGACTTCGATCCCAAGTACCGCCGGGCGCAAATGCGCTACGTGGGCACGGGCGGCACCGGCGTGGCCGCCGACGCCAACACCGTGCCGTCGGAACATTTCACGTTCTCGACCATGGTGATCCCGGCCGGCCATGAAGGCCCTTCGCATATCCATACCGACGTCGAAGAAATCTTTTTCGTGATCCGCGGCAAGCTGAAGGTCGTGCTGGAAAAGGACGGCGAGCGCTTCGAAACCATCCTGACCGACCGTGACCTCGTGTCCGTGCCGCCAGGCGTGTATCGCGAAGAAATCAACATTGGCGACGAAGATGCCCTGATGTGCGTGATGCTCGGCGCCAAGAAGCCGGTCACCCCGACGTATCCGCCCGAGCACCCGCTCGCGGCCATCAAGCGCAACCTGGGCAAGTAATCCACTGCCCGTTGCGTGCCGCCAGTCACTTGCCATCCGCAAGTTGCTGGCAGCTGTCCATCCCGCGCGAAACCTCATCAGGAATACGCTGTGTCGAACGCCGCCCAGAATGACGCCCAGAAGCCGGGACCTGCCGGTAGTCCCCCCGCGCCAGGCCTGCCCTCGCGCGAGACCCTGGATCTGCTCGACAACCGCTTTCCGGAACGTTCCGTGGTCACCGCCGGCGGCACGCTCTGTTATAGAGAGGCGGGAACATTGAGCGCGGACGGCACGGCGATCGTTCTGCTACACGGCATCGGTTCGGGCGCCGGCTCGTGGCTGCGCGCCGCGGTGGGGCTGTCGGACACGACCCGCGTGATTGCGTGGGACGCGCCGGGGTATGGGGCATCGACACCGCTGTCGCCCGCCGCCCCTGTCGCCGCGGACTACGCGGCGCAGGTGCACGCGCTGCTGCAGGCGCTGAAGGTGGACCGCTGCATTCTGGCGGGCCATTCCCTTGGCGCCATCATGGCCAGTTGTTACGCCCACGGCCTGGGCAAGGACATCGTAAAAAGCCTGGTGTTGCTGAGCCCCGCGTGGGGCTATGGCAATCCGGCCATGGCCGAGCGCCAGCCGGTGGTGCGCAGCGAAAGGCTGCGCGCGCTGGATGAGCTTGGCATCGAACAGATGGCGCTCAAACGCGCCAACAAGATGCTTTCGCCAGCGCAGGAACCCGAGGCGCTGGCCTGGGTGCGCTGGAACATGGAACGGCTGAACCTGGCCGGCTACCGCCAGGCCGTCGAGCTGCTGTGCGGCGACGACATCGGCCGCTACACCGACCTGCCCGCCGGCCTGCCGGTGCAGGTGCATTCCGGTGACGAAGACAGCGTGACGCCGCCTGCCGGCTGCCGCGCCATTGCCGACCAGTTCGGCGCACCGTACGCGGGCATTGCGCGGTCGGGCCACGCCTGCCACATCGAGCGGCCCGAGGCGGTTGCCGCGATCCTGGGCCAGGCGTTTGCCGACCTGCAGGCCCGGCCATGACCGAACAATCGCTGCACGTCGAATCCCTGCCGGGCGACAACGGCGCGGACGACAGTACCGACGACACCGCCAACGCCGACCGCTATATCGTTCCGGGACTGGAACGCGGCCTGCGCCTGCTGTGCCAGTTCAGCCGCCAGGAAAAGACCCTGTCGGCGCCGGAATTTGCGCGCCGGCTGGGCCTGCCCCGCTCCACCATTTTCCGCCTGCTCACGACCCTGGAAAGCCTGGGCTTCGTGGAACGCGCCGAAGGCGGCCGCAGCTATCGCCTGGGCATGGCGGTATTGAGCCTCGGCTTCGAATATCTTGCCTCGCTGGAACTGACCGAGCTGGGCACGCCGTTGCTGCAGCGGCTGCGCGACGACATCGGCTATTCGTGCAACCTGGTGGTGCGCGACGCGCGGTCGATTGTGTACGTGGCCAAGGTGTCGGCGCCCACCCTCTTCCCCAGCGCGGTCAGTCTGGGTACCCGCCTGCCCGCCCATGCCACCGTGCTGGGCCGCGTGGCCTTGTGGGACCTGACGCTGGCCGAACTGCGCGACCTGTACCGCTCCGACGAACTGGAGCAGTTTTCGCCCAGCACGCCCACCACGGTGTCGGCGCTGCATGACCTGCTGCAGCAGGACCGCCGCCAAGGCTATGCGATGGGATCGGGCTTCTACGAGCCCAGCATTACCAGTATCGGCGCACCCGTGCGCAACCACAGCGGCCAGATCATCGCCGCCATGGGCGCCGCGCTGCCGTCGGCCCGCGTCGAACAGGGCCGCCTGACCGAACTGATCCAGAAAGTGCGCGGCACCGCCGACGACCTGTCGCGGCTGCTGGATTACTCGCCGCACCCCAATTAGCCTTACCCCTTGTAGCGGACAGCCGTCGCTGTCCAGGAGCCCTGACCATGTTGAAAGTCGCGATGATCGGATGCGGTGCCATCGGCACCAGCGTCCTCGAAATCCTGAAAAATGACGCCGAGATCTCGGTCTCGTGTGTGATCGTGGGCGAAGCGTTCCGCGCCGCCGCGCAGGACACCCTGGCGCGCGTGGCGCCCCAGGCCAAGGTCGTGACCCGTCTGGCCGAAGCCGGCGAGCGGCCGGATCTGCTGGTGGAGTGCGCCGGTCATAGCGCGCTGGCCGAGCACGTCATTCCGGCCTTGCAGCAGGGCATTCCTTGCGTCGTGGTGTCGATCGGCGCGCTGTCGGACACCGACATTGCCGCGAAGCTCGAAGTTGCCGCGCGGGAAGGCAAGACGCAGGTGCAATTGCTGTCGGGCGCCATCGGCGGGATCGACGCCCTGGCCGCAGCCCGGATCGGCGGTCTGGATTCCGTGGTCTACACGGGCCGCAAGCCTGCCAATGCCTGGAAGGACACGCCGGCTGACGGCGCTTTCGATCTGGACGCGCTGACCCAGCCCACCGTGATCTTTGAAGGCTCGGCCGGCGAAGCCGCCCGCCTGTATCCCAAGAACGCCAACGTGGCCGCGACCCTGTCGCTGGCTGGCGTAGGCCTGGACAAGACCCAGGTCCGCCTGATCGCCGATCCCACCAGCAAGGAAAACGTGCATCACGTGCAGGCCAGCGGCGCCTTCGGCAGCTTCGAACTGACCATGCGTGGCCGCCCGCTTGCCGCCAATCCCAAGACCTCTGCCCTGACGGTCTACAGCGTCGTGCGCGCCATCGGCAACATGGCCCACGCCGTCGCCATCTGATTTTTTTTGTCTGCCAGGAGTCTGTTTCCCATGTTTACCCGTCGCACTTTCGTTGCCGCCGTCGTCGCGGCCCTGGCCACCACCACCGTCCACGCCCAGCAGGGCGATGACGCCGCCGCCGTGACCGCGCTCAAGTCGGCGCCCTTCCGTGTCGTGGCGCCCTTCCCGCCCGGCGGTCCGATCGACGTGCTGGCGCGCATCTTCGCGACCGGTCTGCAGGCCAAATACGGCCAGAGCGCCGTGGTGGAGAACAAGCCGGGCGCCGCGGGCAACATCGGCATCGACATCGTCAAGCGCGCGGCGGGCGATGGTCACACGCTGCTGGTCGTGCCGGCCGGCAACATGACGATCAACCCGACGCTGCTCAAGGACCTGCCCTACAACGTCGAAGCGGACTTCCTGCCGATCGGCATGATCGCCAAGGCCCCGAACGTGATCGCGGTGAACCCGTCGGTGCCGGTCAAGTCGATTGCCGACCTGGTCACCTACAGCAAGGCCAACAAGGGCACCGTGTCGTACGGATCGCCCGGCGTGGGCAGCGGCCTGCACCTGGCCGGTGAACTGTTCAAGCAGGCCAGCGGCGCCGACATCCTGCACGTGCCGTACAAGGGCACGACCCAGGCGCTGAACGACGTGCTGGGCGGCCAGATCCAGGTCATTTTCGCGAACCTGCCGACCCTGATGCCGCACATCAAGTCCGGCAAGCTGCGCGCCCTGGCCGTGACCGACGCGACCCGCACCCCGCTCATGCCCGACCTGCCCACGCTGGGCGAGACGGGCATCAAGGGTGTGGAAGTGACGTCGTGGTATGGCCTCTTCGCCCCCAAGGCCACGCCGCCGGCGATTGCGGCGCAACTGGCACGTGACGTGACCGCGATCATGAGCGAACCCGCCACCCTGGATACGCTGACGGCGCAGGCCCTGAGCGTGTCGCCACTGCGCCTGAACGATTTCAGCCAGGCGATCCGTGTCGAGACGGCCACCTGGGCCAAGGTCATCAAGGAACGCAACATCACGGCGGAATAAACGGCCCTTTCCGTTCCGCTGCCAGCCGGCCCCGCGCGTCTCTCTCACGCGGGGGCCGGCTTTTTTACGTCGACCGTCCGGGCCGCCCCTATAACCAGCTGGCGATCTGATCGCCCGCAATGCAGCCGGGCA
>NZ_BMXQ01000001.1:3633048-3827734 GCF_014651835.1 Pigmentiphaga litoralis
GAACAAGGCGTTCTGACGGCCGTCGACGTCGTGTACGGGAACGACGACATCCCGGTCCGAGGTCCGGCGCAGCAGCGTCTTGGGCTGCACGCTCGGGGGCGTGGGGGGGACCCAGTCCAGGGTCGCGCCCCGCCGCAGCGCTTCATACACCGCTTCGCTCTTGTTCTTCACATTGAGCCGGCGATACAGCGTGTACGCATGCGTCTTGGCGGTCGCCACGGATATATTCAGCATGCGGCTGACCGTCTTGATCGGATAGCCACGCGCCAGCAATACCAGCACTTCATATTGCCGCGGCGTGATGTTCAGCAGATCGGCATCGGCCGAATCCACTTCGCCATCATCCAGCGCCATGACCGGATCCGTCATATCGGCGTCGGCCGGCAAGGGATCGCGCACCTGCCGTGCCGGAAAACAATATCCGCCCGCCTGGACCATACGAATCGCCGATTCGAGCAAGTCGATGGGCGCAGCCTTGCTGATATATCCGACGATATTGTCGTGCGGCGGAATGTCGGGATAGTTACCGTCCACCACGTCGCACAACATCAGAATCCTGGATGGCCGGATCACGCGCTGGACAATACTCAGGCACGCTTGCGCGGCCTGGGCATCATTCGGCAATGACAGGATGACCAGTTGCGATCCGCTGTAAACCTGCGGATCGGTCAGGTCGAGAATGTCGACACCCACGACGTCCCACGCGGGATCGATGCCAGCCAATACCTGGTGCAAACCGCGCAGCAGGATAGGATGTCTTTCGATGAGGACGACCTTGGTCATGACGCCGGAATCTCTGCTCGTAAGGGAGGAACGTCGGCCGATAATATCGCCTTCATTCGGGGCGCTCTACATAAACCGTGGTTTCTTTGACGATTCAAGGAAAACGGTTACCGAAAGCCCCCGCGCGGATTGGCGGGGTATTCGGCGGGCTGGACCGTGCAAACGATCCAGCCATCGGTATCGATGTCAGGGGTAAACCACCGCTGAATATTATTGGTTGGCGCACCCGGCGAACCGGGCGCGCCATTTAGGCATCGATCAGTGGTCGGCGAGATAATAAGCCGAACGGGCATATTGATACTGGCCGTACTTCGGACGGTAGCCGTAACGTTCAGGCATCAGCTTGAAGCCGTTGAACAGCACGCCTTCGACACGGGCGCCGGCCTGGGCCAGACGCTTCGCGGTTTCTTCGACTTCACCCACGGTGTTGACACCCGAGCGCACGACGATCAGCGTTGCCGCGGCGTACGAGGCAGCCATCGAGGCCTCGCCCGAGAACAGCACTGGCGGCGTATCGATGATGACCATGTCGTAGTCTTTCGAAACGCGCTGCAGGAACTGGCCAAAGGCCGGCAACGACAGCAATTCCGAGGTGTCTTCAGGCGAACGGCCTGCGGTCACCAGATCCACGCCACCTTGCAGGTTCTTGCGGATCGTCTGTTCGAAAGGCAGCTTGCCCGTCAGGTACTCGGCCAGACCGTTCTTTTCGTCCACGCCAAAGTAGCGGTTCAGACGGCCACGGCGGAAGTCGGCGTCGATCAGCAGCACGCGCTTGCCGACGGCGGCCTGCACCATCGCAAAGTTGGCCGACAGGAAGGACTTGCCCACACCCGCCACCGGACCGGTGATGGCAACCACATTGCTCGGACGGTCACGCAGTTGCACGCCCAGCGCAGTGCGGAAGGTACGCAACGTGGCAATCACGGCGTCCTGCTGCATTTGCGGCGGAGTGATCGGCGCAGCAGCGGTATTGCCTGCCTTGGCCGTCTGCTTGCGCCAGCGCTTGTCCTGGAACGGGCTGTACGGGATGGCCGACAGCACGGGCAGACCGGTGAAACGTTCGACTTCAGTCGGGTTCGACAGACCACCGAACATGGCATTGCGCATCAGTGCAGCCAGCACACCCAGCATGGCGCCCACCAGCAGAGCGATCGCAATGATCGTCGAGCTCTTCGGTGCCAGCGGCTCTTCAGGAATCGCGGCTTCGTCGATCAGGCGGACATTGCCCACCTTGCCGGCGCTGACCAGCTTCAGTTGCTGCGTGTTGTTCAGCAGGGTGGTGTACAGCGCAGTGTTCACGCTGACGTCACGCTGCAGGCGGACCACGTCTTGTTCCAGGTCGGGCAGACCACGGATACGGCCACCCAGGGCATTCACATCGGTCGACAGCGACGCGATCTGACGATCGATGGCGACGATGGTCGGGCTGGTCGGCGTAAAGCGGCCGATCAGTTCCTGACGCTTGGCCTTCAGGTCGAAGATCTTGGTCTGTGTTTCGACCGACTGACCCAGAACCAGCTTGGCTTCTTCGCTCAGGTCAACGGTACCGCGGCGGTTACGCAGCGAGTTGTAGCGGTTTTCAGCAGTTTCCAGCTGGCGCTTCAGGTCAGGCAACTGGCCTTCGATGAAAGCGAGCGAGCTGCGAGCTTGCGCGGCCTTGCGGTCGGCATTCTGCTTCACGTAGCTGCGGCCGATTTCGTTCAGCACGCTGGCGATCAGCACCGGGTCGCTGCCCTTCAGGGTCGCGCCGATCACACCCGATTGCTTGCCGCGTTCGAAGATGGCCATCTGAGCCTGCAGGGCTTCGGTGGCTTGCAGCTTCGAATTGCGGCGGACCACGAAGGTCGAGCCGGGCTCACCGCTCAGGGCGTCGACCTGGATGTCGATCGGACCCGAAGGCGTTGCGAACCGGACGGCCGAACCGACCGTGCCCTGGAAGCGCTTTTCCGATGCGGGATCGGTCAGCACGTACTTGTTGTCGCCTGCGGATTCAATGCGCAGGTTCTCGCCGATCAGGTCCTGAGGAACGTCCAGGCGGCTGACGGAGATTTCCTGCTTGCCCCAGACGTAGCCACCGAGCTGCGTCTTGCCGGCGACGGCAGGCGGGCTCTTGCGGCGCGACAGCCATTCACCGGCGAGCGGCAGATAGCGAGGACGGGCATGGATATAGAGAGCGTAGGTATCGACGGCGGTCGAAACCACCGAACGCGACCGCAGCACTTCCATTTCGCCGGACGCAGCCGGCTTGATGTCGAAGATTGACGACACGTCGCCAAGATAGCTCTTGGTGGCGGTCGGGCTTTCTTCTTCTACCTGCACCGCGATGTCCGCCTGGTAGACGGGTGTGCGAAACAACGCATACGCCGCACCGATGAGCGTGCACAGGACGATGACGGAAAGGATGACCCAACGCTGGGAGACCAGAACGTCGATATACGAAGCGAGCGGGGTCTCGGCGTCACGCGGAACTACGCCCCCGGCTGGCTGGATAGGCAAGCTCATTGCGACCTCTCGGTATCAGTAGGATAAGTGGTGGGTGTTTGGATGAAGGATGTGGTCAAGTTACGACTCCCATGCGCCTGTGCTGTCCGCGCCGATCAATTGATCGTGCGGATGGTCTGGACGGTCTGCGCACTGGGGAAGAGCAGCGTAATGAAGCGGTTCCAGCGGACCAGGTCTCCGGCATCGACGAAGATAACGTCCTTGGGCTTCAGTTCGAAATTCTCCGCCACAGCAAGTGCGCTCGCCGATCGGGCATCGAGGTGATAGACCTCGGGACGGGCTTGTGCATTGCTTCGCACAACAAAAATCTGGCTGCTGTCTGCCGTTGCCTGGTTCGGGCCGCCGGCTTCACCGAGTGCTTCGTTCAGGCTCAGACGGCCATCACGCAGCACCAGCGTCGTGGGTCGAGTCACCTCGCCCAGCACGAAAACCTTGCTTTCTTCACGTGGCACAACCCGAACGATGTCGCCGGACTGCAACGCAATCGACGAAGGGTTGAGACCGCGGCGCAACAGATCCGGAAGGCTGACACGAATGGTCTGTCCACCGCGTGTCACATTGATCTGGCTGCGATCGGCCGATGGCAACACGCCGCCGGTCCGGTTCAGGGCTTCCATCAGCGTCATGGGCACGTCGTTGATAGCGACCGAGCCTGGCGTCTTGACTTCGCCTTCCACGTAAATCCGCTTGCTGCGGAAGCCGAGGATACGCAGGGTGATCTGCGGATTCTCGATGTGGTCGCGGGCGCCGCGCAGCAGCAGGTCGCGGGCTTCGACTTCCGTCATGCCGGCGACACGCACCATACCAATATAGGGGAACTGCACATAACCATCTGCAGAAACCAGGTAACCCGGGATACCGGCAGCGGAATCACCGATGCTGATACCGGTCGTGCCGCCCAGAATGGCGTACGTTGCCGAAGGCAGGACCAGTTCGGGGTGGTCCCAGACCACGACCGACAGAATGTCCCCAGGTCCGATGCGATACGGCTCGGGGGTGCCGAACAGGGTACGGACGGTGTCATCGGCGGCCGTTTCGCGTATGGCTTTTTGTTCCAGCACATACGAAGGGGTGATAGGCGTGACCTGGGGAACGGAAGTAGCATCCCCTGGTTGCGACTGGGCGTCGCGTTCGAAGCGCATGCCTGGCGCATACGCACACGCCCCCAGCAGCGTGACAAGGGCGATCGTCGTAGCAATACGACCCGCAGATTTGAGCGAAGTGTTCATGGTGTCCCGGTGGTATAGGTGCGTAGGCGGAGAAAGCGACGGCTTAGTCCTGCAATTTGGTGAGATGCGATTGCACGCTTTTTCAGAGGGGCCTAACAGTTGGGCGGATGGCCTAATCCATAGGGTCAGCCAACTGACTAGATCATTTGCCTTGTTAACGGGCACCCCCCGGGTCACTACTATCCATTAACCGCCCACGGCGGAGCGACGCGCCCCCCTATTGCCGGCGCTCGCCTACTTCCCCTCTATCTACTAATAACGCTTCAGGAGCACCCCCATGGCGCAGGATCGCGAACTGGTGGTCGACGCAGCGTCGGCGCCCACCGGTTTCCATGGCCTTCGACGATTGGCTGATTTCATGTTGGTCGCCGCAACGGGTTGGCTAAGCGCAGCATTGCTTGCCAACCAGCCGGGACAAATCCCGGTTGTGCATCTATTTGTGTTGTGTCTTTGCAGCATGGGCGTGCTGGCCCTGTTTCCGCTGTTCGCTCTATATGGTTCCAGCCGACGTCGCTGCGCATCCGACATCCTGCGCTGTGCGTCGGCCTGGCTGCTCGTATTGAGCCTGGGCGTCGTGCTGGCCACGATGATCGACGCCAGCCGTCCCGTGTCGTCCTTGTGGGCCGGCACGTGGCTGGTCTCGGCCGCGACCGGCATGATCGGCATGCGCCTGGCGCTGCACTACACCCGCCGCGCCGCACGCCAGAAAGACAATTCGCCAACACGCATCGTCATCTTCGGTTTTGGCGACCTGGGCAGCGAGCTGTATCGCCGCGCGCTGCAGGCCGTGGATCGCCGCTATGAAGTCGTGGGTATCTATGACCAGACCGCCAAGGAACTGCCCGGGTCGGTGGAACGCGTCGCGTCGCTCGATGGCCTGCGCCAGCTGGTGCGCAACAAGGGCATCAAGGAAATCTGGCTGACCAAGGCCATGCAGCCTGGTGCCAGCGTGCAGGACGTCGTTCTGCATCTGCGCAACGAACTGGTCGACCTGCGCTGGATCCCCGATGTGCAACCGGATCACCTGTCGCGCCATCGTGTCGGCCGATTCTTCGGTCACCCCACGGTCGATCTGAACAGTTTTCCGGATGACGGCGTGCGTGGCCTGGTCAAGGCAGCCTTCGATCGGGTGTTCGCCGCTGGCGTGCTGATCGCACTGAGTCCGGTCCTGCTGGCGATTGCCATTGCGGTCAAGATGTCGTCGCCGGGTCCGGTCCTGTTCCGTCAGCAGCGCCTGGGCATCGACGGCAAGGCCTTCCATCTCTACAAGTTCCGGTCGATGCGTCCGCACAAGGAAGGCGGCGTGGTCAAGCAGGCCACCCGCAAGGATCCGCGCACCACCAAGGTCGGCGCTTTCCTGCGCAAGACCAGCCTGGATGAACTGCCGCAATTCCTGAACGTGCTCAAGGGCGAGATGTCGGTGGTGGGCCCGCGCCCGCACGCCATGGAGCACAACGAGATCTACAAGAACATCGTCGACTGCTACATGATGCGTCACCGTGTGAAGCCCGGTATTACCGGCTGGGCCCAGATCAATGGCCTGCGTGGCGCAACCGACACGGTCGGCAAGATGAGCGCACGTGTCGAATATGACCTCTTCTACATCGAGAACTGGACGTTCTGGATGGACCTGAAGATCATCCTTCGCACCGCCGTGGCCGGCTGGGTGGGCAAGAATGCCTATTGAGAATGTGCCGCTCCACCGCGACCGCCAGCCGACCCTCGCCCGTCTCGACACACCTCGTTTCAAAGAAGCCGTGGGTTCCGTACCACTGGTATCGATCGACCTCGTGGTTCGCTGCGGCGATCGCTACCTTCTCGGCCTGCGTACCAACCAGCCCGCGCAGAACTCCTGGTTCGTGCCGGGCGGGCGAATACGCAAGAACGAATTGATCGGCGAAGCGCTCAGGCGCCTGGTGGAGGAAGAACTGGGCCTGCCCCACGATCATCCCCCGGCCACGCCGCGCGGCACCTACGAACATTTCTACGACACCGATTTTTCGGGCGACACGACGGCGTCGACGCACTACGTCGTGCTTGCCTACGCGATGACCTTGCCGGATACGGGTCTGGAGCTGCCGGTGTCGCAGCACTCGCAATACACCTGGCTTGAACGCGATGCCATCCTCGCCCGCGACGATGTGCACCGATACACGAAGTCCTACTTCCTGGAGCACCCGTGACTCAAGCCTCCTCTCCCGACTTCCATAGCGTGGTGCTGTGCGGTGACAGCGGCTCGCGGCTCTGGCCCCTGTCGCGCGAACAGCTGCCACAGCCCTTCACCACCGGTGACGACGGCAGCAGCCTGTTGCAGCAGACGTTGCTGACCTTGCGGGCGGTCGGGGCGCTGAATCGTGCCACGTTGGTCTGCGGCGAAGCCTACCGCTTCGTGGCCAGCGATCAGCTCGAGGAGATGGGGATATTCAATGCGCATCTGCTGCTGGAGCCCTGCGGAAGGGGGACGGCTGCCGCCGTTGCCTGCGCAGCGCTGATGGCGGTGCGCAAGGGCACGGATCCGGTCATGTTGCTGTGTCCGGCCGAACTTGGCATCGACAGCGATCCTGCGTTGATTGCGGGACTGGCCACGGCGCATCGCGCGGCCACGGCGGGCCGCATGGTGGCGTTTGGCATGACGCGCAGCCAACCGACACCGCGGCGGCCTGGTTTCCGGGTGCCGCGCGAATCCGACGACACGACGCCGCCGTCGGCATTCCTGCCGATGCTGCGGTATATCGACGCCGCCGGGACCGATCGCGCCCCGAATGATGACGAGATCGATCTTTGGCATGCGGGCATCCTGGTGGCCAAGGCCTCGGTCTGGATTGCCGAGCTGAGCCGCCATGCACCGCAAGTGCTGGACTGCGCCCGGCTTGCCGTCGAGCACGGCACGGACGCCGAACTGGTGTTCAAGCTCGAACTCATGAATTTTTCGCAAAGCCCGACCGGACCCATCGAAACGATGCTGCTTCCGCGTTCGCGCATTGCGGCGATCGTCCCCCTGGATGTGGCCTGGCAGATCGAAGGCGTGACCCCGCCGACGCTGTCGGCCGACCAGGACGGCGCGGCGCATTCACATTCCGGTGACACGCGTGGCACTGTCGTTTACGCGACACGCGACCTGATCGCCAGCGCGGATGCAAGCGACCTGATCCTGCCTTCAGGCGCCCATCGGATGAATGACGGCGGATCCATCCCCACCACCGACCCCTACACGTCCACCGAACGCGCCAAACCCGCGCTGGCTGGGCCTGTCGACGCTTTCAGCAACGCATGATGCGCTGCCGCATTACGTCTGAAGGATGAGTTTCTGTAATCGCTCTGGCCGATATCGGTTGGACCCCACGAAAAACTAATCTTCAGTCTTCACCGCACCCCACTCGCGGGACCACGGCGCTTTGTCTTCCTAAGCGTGGCGCCTACCACACCAACACGACTTGCTCGAAGGATCGCACCATGCCGAAGAAGGCTTTGATTACCGGAATTACTGGCCAGGACGGCGCCTACCTTGCCGAACTGCTTTTGGCAAAGGGATACGAAGTCCACGGTATCAAACGGCGTGCCTCGATGTTCAACACGGCCCGCGTCGACCACCTGTACCAGGACCCGAATGCCGAGCCGCGCAACTTTGTCCTGCATCACGGTGACCTGACCGACTCGAGCAGCCTGACGCGCGTCATCCAGGCCGTTCAACCCGACGAAATCTACAACTTGGCCGCACAAAGCCACGTCGGCGTGTCGTTCGAACAACCCGAATACACCGCCAACACCGATGCACTCGGCACGCTGCGTGTGCTCGAAGCCATGCGCATTCTGGGCCTGGCCGACAAGACCCGCTTCTACCAGGCTTCGACGTCGGAACTGTACGGTCTGGTGCAGGAAACGCCCCAGCGCGAAACGACCCCGTTCTACCCACGCAGCCCGTACGCCGCCGCCAAGATGTACGCCTACTGGATCTGCGTGAACTATCGCGAAGCCTATGGCATGTATGCCTGCAACGGTATCCTGTTCAACCACGAATCGCCCCGTCGCGGCGAAACGTTCGTGACCCGCAAGATCACCCGCGGCCTGGCTCGTATCGCCCTGGGTCTGGAAGATTGCCTGTACATGGGCAACCTGTCGGCACTGCGTGACTGGGGCCATGCCCGCGACTACGTTGAAATGCAATGGCTGATGCTGCAACAGGACAAGGCAGAAGACTTCGTTATCGCCACCGGCATCCAGTACAGCGTGCGTGACTTCATCAACACCGCTGCACGCGAGCTGGGCATCATGCTCCGCTGGCGCGGTGAGGGCGTCACGGAAGAAGCGGTTGTCGAACTGAGCCCCGTGCACAGCAAGCTGCAGCCAGGCCAGGTCATCGTTCGCGTCGACCCACGTTACTTCCGTCCGACCGAAGTGGAAACGCTGCTGGGCGACCCGACCAAGGCCAAGGAAAAGCTGGGCTGGGAACCGCGCACGACGTTCCAGGAACTGGTTGCGGAAATGGTCGCGTCCGACCTGAGCGATGCCAAGCGCGACGCGCTGGTCGAAGAACACGGCTACGAAACCTTCGCCTACAAGGAATAAGCCGCCATGACGTCTTCAAACAAACGCGTCTTTGTCGCCGGCCATCGTGGGATGGTCGGGTCGGCGATCGTGCGTGAACTGCACAAGCAGGGGTATGAGCACGTCGTCACGCGCAGCCGGTCGCAATTGGACCTGACCAACCAGGAGCAGGTGCGTTCGTTCTTCGCCGAACAGAAGTTCGACGAAGTGTATGTGGCGGCGGCGAAAGTCGGCGGCATTCACGCGAACAACACCTATCCTGCGGACTTCCTGTATCAGAACCTGATGATCCAGAGCAACCTGATCCACTCGGCCTACCTGGCCGAAGTGGACCGGCTGTTGTTCCTTGGTTCGTCGTGCGTCTATCCGAAGATGGCGCCCCAGCCCATCCGCGAGGAGGCCCTGCTGACCGGGCCGCTGGAGCCCACCAACGAAGCGTATGCCGTCGCGAAAATCGCCGGCATCAAGATGTGCGAGTCGTACGCGAAGCAGCATGGCGTGAAGTTCTTCAGCGCCATGCCGACCAACCTGTACGGTCAGAATGACAATTACGACCTCCAGAACAGCCACGTGCTGCCGGCGCTGATCCGCCGTCTGCACGAAGCCAAAATTCGTCACGACCGCGTCGTGCCGATCTGGGGTTCGGGCACGCCGCGCCGCGAGTTCCTGTATGTGGACGACCTGGCACGCGCCTGCGTCAAGCTGATGAACCATGAATCCGCCGACGGTCTGTACAACGTGGGCTCGGGCACCGATATCGCGATCAGCGATCTCGCCATGCTCGTCGCCGAAGTCGTGGGTTTCACTGGGCGGCTCGTTTATGACCCGTCCAAGCCCGATGGCACGCCGCGCAAGCTGATGGATTCTCATCGCATGAACGGCCTGGGCTGGCGTCCCGAGGTGGAATTGCGGGAAGGCATTGCCATGACCTACCAGCACTTCCTGTCGCGGTCGACCTCTCCAGAAACCGAAGCGGCCTGACCATGCGACCAGAGCAAGCCGGACTGCCGCCGAAGGGCGGCAGGTGGCAACGCGCGACTGCGCGTTTCAGGAACAACGCCTCGATATGGGGTCTTCTCGAATACGGCATCGGTCCGCTGCTTGCCGTGGTCTCGACCCCATTGCTGTTCCGGCAGCTCGGTTCGGTGGGCTTCGGCCAGTACGCCATGGTCATGGCGCTGGCCGGTTTCGGCAACGCCGCGAATATCGGCGCGGCCGTCACGGCCACCAAGCTTGTTTCGGAAAAACGTCATGAAGAAGACGGCGCCTATCGTGGCGCCGCCATCAGTGCGGCGCTGATTGCGATCGCACTGGTCTTTGTGACGGTGGTGGCCGTGATCGGCATCGGCATCACGCTGGCGTTGGGCGATTCGCTCACGTTCGGCGGGATCAAGGTGTCGACACTGGCCGTCCCGGCGCTGGCCATGTACCTGTGCCAGCAGCTCGATCAATTGTTCACCGGCTGTTTGAAAGGCCGGGAAGATTTCCAGACGACGGCGATCTGCGAGACGTTGGGCAAGACTGCCACGCTCGGCGCCGCCTGCGCGACCGCGGCGCTGACGCATTCCGCCGCCTGGGCCAGTACGGCGCAGGCTCTCGGTCTGTTGTTGACCGCAATGTTGAAGATGAACCTGTTTGCCCGCACCAGTGGCCGGCAGTTCGTATGGCCGAAATCGGATCGCAAGGAAATGTCCAGCGCGTTCCGTTTCGGAGGATGGTCCTGGTTCAACAGCCTGAGTGCGTTGGCCTACGGTTCCGTCGACCGGGTGCTGGTCGGTGCCTTCCTGGGCCCGACCATCCTGGCGATCTATACCGTCGGCGCGCAAGTGGGCCAGATCATCCACACCGTCACCGTGGCGCTGTTCCAGAAGGCCATGCCGATGGTGAGCCGCATGACCACGGCGGCCAAGGGCGACATGCGTGCCGCGGCGAACACGATCCGCAAGCTGCTGGTCACCAACCTGCTGCTGTCGGCAGTGATGACCGCCGGCGTGATGGTGTTCAGCCATCTGATCCTGCGCCTGATGCTGAGCGCGGATCTGGCCGAAGCCCACCTGCCGCTGTTCCAGCTGCTGGTGGTGGCTTCGGGGATGCTGTCGCTGAACGTCGCTTCGCACTTTTCGCTGCTGGGGCTGGGCAACAGCAAGGCTGTCGCGCTGCTCAACGGCGGCGCGGGCCTGGTGTCGCTGCTTGCGCTCTGGCTGCTCGTGGGTCCGCTCGGCGAAAGCGCCGCGGCCTGGGCCCGCATTCTTTATTCGGCAGTCACGCTCGGTGGAGTGTGGCTGGTTCTTCGATACCTGCACGGGAGCATTGTTGCGTCCCGGCCTGCAACCGCTGGATGAGTCGCTATGCTTGAAGCCTACATTGCCCACAGACACGATGACACGACCCGGACCCTGCGCGCCTTCGTCAGCCGTCTGCACGAGCCCGTCGCGCGTCCGGCCTTCCCGTCTTTGCTGCCCAAGATCAGCATCATCACACCGTCGTACAACCAGGCCAAGTTCCTGGAACGCACGCTGCTGTCGATCCTGAACCAGAACTATCCGTACCTCGAGCTGATCGTCATCGACGGCGGCTCGACCGACGGCAGCGTCGACATCATCCGCAAATACGAAGACCGCCTGGCCTACTGGGTCAGCGAGAAGGACCGCGGTCAATCCGACGCGCTCAACAAGGGCTTTCGCCGGGCGACCGGCGACTACGTCGGCTGGCAGAACTCGGACGACCTGTTCTACCCCGGCGCCCTGATGGCCCTGGCTGAAGCCGCCATGCGTACCGGCGCGCCGATCGTCAGCGGCAACCTGTATGTGGCCAACCACGACAACCAGATCTACCGTGAAGTCCGCTACACGCCCATGACCCGCAAGTCGCTGGCCGTGGTGAAGGCTTCCATTCCGAACCAGGCCGCGCTGTGGCGCCGGGACCTGATGGAAAAGTACGGCTTCATCGACGAGAAGAAGCAGTACTGCATGGACCTGGAACTGTGGAGCCGCCTGCTGCGCGCCGGCAGCAACGTCGTCGTGCCCGAAGCCTATGGCGTCTACACCGTGCATGCCGAAACCAAGACGACCACGATGGATCACATCCATCGTTCGGAGCGCGAGCAGATCGTTGCAGGTCTCAACAAAGAAGAAGGCCGGTCGGGCACGAAAGTCGATGACCTGCGGGTGGTCGCCCAGAAGATGCTGGCGCATGCCCGCCAGGGCGACACCCGCTACCTGACCGAGAAGTTCCTGACCAAGCTGGTCGGTGTCGATGATTGGCAGCGAGAGCCCAAATGACCAACTACCGCCAGTTCTCCACGCTGCCGTTGCTGGGGTGGTTCATGTTCACCGCCCTGGTGATGAACAACGACGCCCTCTTCCTCAAGATCGGCTCGTTCAACCTCAGCCCGTGGGACGCGATCTTCCTGGCCATCGTGGCCGTGAAGTTCGCCCGGCTGGCGGAACCTACCGCGTATGCGCTGCCCAGCGCCCGCATCGGCTTTCTGCTTGCCCTGCAATTGATCGCGCTGCTGTTCGTCGTGATGATGCAGTTCCGTCACACGAACACGATCGAAACCGGTGACGCGGTGCGGGACTTTCGCGTCCTGATCTACTTCCTGTCGATACCGTTCCTTTGCTACAAGGACCTGCAGTCGCACATGAACTACATGACGCTGCAGCGTTTCTTCATCTGGTCCGGCATGGCAGTCGCCGCCTGGATCGCGATCGAACAGCTGTTCGTCTTCAGCGCGTCAAACCCGGTGCGTAACCTGCGAATCGGCGTGTGGGTGATTCCGTTCTCGATCGTGTCGGTCCTGTACTTCCAGGAACAGCTCGGCATCAAGAAACGCACCGCCTACATGATGACGCTGTTCATGCTGGCCGCGCTGGTGTTCTCGCTCAACCGCAGCCAGTACCTGCAGCTGGGCGTGGCCGTGGCCGTTGCCGCGTTGCTGGGCAGCCGGGTTGGCGCCATGCGCAAGTCGATCGTGTACTTCGTGCCGGCGCTGATCGGTGTGCTCGCCCTGTTCTACGCCATCGGTTATGCCGACGTGCTCATCGACCGGATCATCTCGGTCAATGACCTGGAAAGCGATTCGAGCTACGGCGCGCGGATCCAGGAACTGGAAGGCCAGGTGCAGCTGTATCAGCAGGCGCCGATCCTGGGTCAGGGTGCGGGCTTCAAGAGCTGGGTGATGGGTGAAAACGGCTTCGAGCTGAGCACCTTCGCGCACAACTCCTGGATGTTCTACCTGATGAAGTTCGGCATCGTCGGCACCGTGCTGGTGTTCCTGCCCGCCGTGTTCGTGCTGCTGATGTCGATGCTGCCCAGCTACCGCGATCCGCAACTGGAACTGCATCGCCGCTACATCCTGGCGACCGTGCCGATCTACCTGATCGTGGACCCGCTGTCGGGCGGCCTGGCGTATGCACCCAAGACGGCGTTCGTCGGCGTGCTGCTCACCTACTGTCTGTCGCTGATCCGCAATGCCAACCGGGAAACCACGCCTCAACCGGTCCATTACTACACTCCAGAAGGCGTACCCCACCATGGCTGACGTGCTGTTTGTAGCACCGGACCTGCACCGCGGCGGCGTCGGACGATGCGTGAGCTTCATCGTCGACGAAGTGCCGCGCCACGGGTTCGACACGTCGCTGTTCCTGCTGCGCGGTCTCGACCATGAATACCAGGTCAACAACCCCGACGTGGAACGCGGCATGAACGTGGGCGAATCCAAGCCCAAGTTCGCCGCGATGCTGCCCGTTGCGCTGTTCCGGCTCTGGCGCACCATCCAGCGGACCAAGCCCGAGATCGTCTGCTCGCACGGCCTGCTGTGCAACGCCGCGGTCGCGGTCATGCGCATGATGTCGCGCCGGCCCTTTCGCACCGTGGCCTTCGAGCACAACGCGCCGTCGAGCCACTATTCGACCACTACGATGAAGGGGCTCAAGACCTTCCTGCTGCGCACGCTGTATCCGCGGCATGACGTGGTGATCGGCGTGTCGCGCGGCGTGGTCGATGACCTGGTCACGCTGGTGCCGGACCTGCAGGGCAAGTGCAGCCACATCTACAACGGCCTGCCGGTGGAAGAAGTCAGCCGCCAGAGCCAGGAAGCGCCGCCCCCGCAAGCCGACGACGCCAAATTCAGCGTGGTGTCGGTGGGCCGGCTTGCGCCGTCGAAAGACTACAAGACCCTGGTGGCCGCGGCCCAGATCCTGGACGATCCGGACGTGCAGTTCCTGGTGATCGGCGAAGGTCCGCTGGAAGAAGAACTGCGCGTGCTCAATGAAGCGAGTCCGTCGCGTTCGCGCGTGAAGTTCCTGGGCCACCTCGATAACCCCTTTCCCGCGGTTGCCGCCGCCGACATCTTTTTGCTGACGTCGGTGCACGAAAGCTTCGGCATCGTGCTGGTCGAGGCCTTGAGCCTGGGCGTACCGGTGCTGGCCACCAACTGTCCGTCCGGCCCGGCCGAGATCCTGAGCGACGGCGAATTCGGCGTGCTGGTTCCGGTCAGCAACGCCGCCGCCATTGCCGAAGCGATCCGCAGGCTGCTGTACGAGCGCGAACCCGCAAAACGCCTCCGTTCGTTGGGCCCCTTGCGCGCCAACGACTTTTCCCTGAATCAGCACGCGCAACGCGTGGTCGACCTGTTCCGCACGTTGATCGCCGATCGCAAGCAACCCCGTGGAGTTTGAGATGGAACGCATTCCCGTTTCGGTCATCGTGATGACCAAGAACGAAGAGTCCAATATCGCGAAGTGCCTGGCCGGCCTGACCGACTTCGCAGAGGTCTTTGTCGTCGACTCCCGCAGTACCGACAACACCTGCGCGATCGCCGAATCGTATGGCGCCAAGGTCGTCCAGTTCGACTGGAACGGCCGCTATCCGAAGAAAAAGCAGTGGTGCCTGAAAGAGCTGCCCTGCACCTACCCGATCCTGCTCTACGTCGATGCCGACGAAGAGATGTCGCCCGAGCTGGCCGCCGAAATCCGCGCCTGCCTGCCCAAGTTCTCGCAAGGCTACGGCGGCGCGTTCGTGGGCTTCGACTATGTGTTCGCCGGCAAGAAGCTGGCCTATGGCCACCGCGTCTTCAAGCTCGTGCTGGTGCACCAGGCGTCGTCCGAATTCCTGGACTATGACGACCTGGACGCCGCCAACATGTGGGAAGTCGAAGGCCACTACCAGCCCGCGATCAAGGGCCGCACCTTCGCGCTCAAGCATCGCATGCTGCATGACGACCATGATTCGCTCTATCACTATTTCGACAAGCACAACCGCTACTCGGACTGGGAAGCGCAGCTGCGCAGCAAGGGCCTGATGAATGATCCGCGCGAGGCCAACCTGGGCCTGCGTTCGATGATGAAGAAGGTGCTGGACAACCTGCCCTTCAAGCCGCTGATCAGTTTCCTGCACAGCTACATCCTGAAGTTCGGTTTCCTGGATGGCGCCGCCGGCTTCCATTACGCCATGGCGCGCGCGACCTACTACTGGCAGATCGGCCTGAAGATGGACGAGCTGGCCGCCCGCAAGCAGACCAAGCTGGTCCGCCCGGGTGTCGTCACCGCTCGCCCCGCCACGAAGGAATCGGCGACATGAGCGATTTTCAGCGACTGGACCTGTTCACCATGCCGGCCGGCTTTCGGCGGCGGGGTGGGTTGACCGTGCAATTGTGGTGGTTGACGCAGGCGTCGCTGTTTCGCGGGTCCCCGCAGATCGCCTACGGCTTCCGGCGTTTCCTGCTTCGCTGCTTCGGCGCGAAGATCGGCAAGAACGTCGTGATCCGCCCAAGCGCGACCATCACCTATCCGTGGAACCTGACCATCGGGGACTACGCCTGGGTCGGTGATGACGTGGTGCTCTACAACCTGGGCGAGATCACCATTGGCGATCACGCGGTGGTCTCGCAGCGCAGCTATCTGTGCGCCGGCGACCATGACGCAACCCAGGTCGATTTCCCTATCCGTGCCCGCGCGATCCGCGTGGGCAAGCAGGCCTGGGTCGCGACCGACGTGTTCGTCGGCCCCGGCGTCAGCATTGGTGACGGCGCCATCGTCGGCGCACGCAGCTCGGTGTTCAAGGACGTTCCGGGCGGCACCGTCAACCACGGAAATCCTTGCAAGGTCGTGCGGCAACGCACGGTCTCGGCCCCATGAAGATCCTGCTTTACGGCATCAATTTTTCGCCCGAACTGACCGGCATCGGCAAGTACACCGGCGAACTCGCGGCCTGGCTCGCGTCACGCGGCCACGAGGTCAGCGTCGTCACGGCGCCGCCCTATTACCCTGAATGGCAGGTACATGATGGCTACAAGGCCGGACGCTACCGCAAGGAAATCTGGAAGGGCGTGACGGTCTACCGCGTGCCCTTGTGGGTGCCCAAGCGGCCGTCCGGCCTCAAGCGCATCCTGCACCTGGCCAGCTTTGCGGCGACCAGCCTGCCCGTGGCGTGGTGGCGGCTTGCCCACCGCCCCGATGCGGTGCTGGTGGTCGAGCCGCCACTGTTCTGCGCCCCGGCCACGCTGCTTGGCGCAGCCGTGGTCGGCAGCCGCAGCTGGCTGCATGTGCAGGACTTCGAAGTCGACGCGGCATTTGACCTGGGCATGCTCTCGGGCAAGACGCTGCGCAAGGCCGTGCTGGGTGTCGAACGGTTCCTGATGCGCCGCTTCACGCGCGTCTCGACCATCTCGTCCAAGATGCGCGAGCGTCTGCTGGCCAAAGGTGTGGAACCGGATCGTGTCGTGTTGTTCCCCAACGGGGTCGACCTCGATGCGGTCAAGCCATTGGACCGGCCCAGCGTGATTCGCGCCGAACTCGGCATTCCCGAGCACGCCGTGGTGGCGCTGTACTCCGGCAACATGGGAGGCAAGCAGGGGCTCGAGATCCTGGGTGAAGTGGCGCACCTGCTGGCCGCGCAGCCCGATATCCGTTTCGTGTTCTGTGGTGAAGGCCCGACCAAGCCGGTGCTGCAGGCCGCCTGCCGCGACCTGCCCAATGTGCACTTCCTGCCGCTGCAGCCGATCGAACGCCTGTCCGAACTGCTGGGCGCGGCCGACATCCATCTGCTGCCGCAACGCAAGGACGCCGCGGACCTGGTCATGCCGTCCAAGCTGACCGGCATCCTGGCCAGCGGCAAGCCGCTGATCTGCGCATCGCCAGAAGGCACGGAACTGGCCAACGTGGTGGCGAACTGTGGTGTGCTCACGCCGCCTGAAGACGCAGCCGCCATGGCGGACGCCCTGCTCAAGCTGGCGCAGGACCCGGCGCGCCGCACGGTGCTCGGCGCCGCCGGCCGCACCTATGCGCGCAACTGGCTCGATGCGGAAACCATCTTTCGCCGCTTCGAAGAAGCCCTGCTGCAGACGCTGCCCGACCCCCGCGAACCGCAGCACCAGTCCAAGCCTTGAACGCGTCTGCCCGGCGGTCCTGACCGCCTAGGGCAGACGTAAAAAAGCCCGGCCCGAGATGTTCTCGGGGCCGGGCTTTTTCTTGGCGCAGGAATCGCGGCGCGCCCGCATGGAGCGCGGCGCGCCCGCATCAACCCCTGCGTGGCGGCATGCATCCATCCACAACAGAAACGCGGCCTGAGCCGCGTTCCTGGTCCTGCATTCAGACAGCGCCGGCCTTACAGCAGGCCGCGCTGGATCGCATTGAATACCGCTTCGGTCTGGTTGCTTGCGCTCAGCTTCCAATACAGGCTGCGCGCGTGACTCTTGACCGTTGCAACAGAAATCCCCATGCGCTCGCCAATGATGCGCATGTTCACACCCGAGGCCAGCAGACGCAGCAGCTCGTACTGCCGTTTGGTCAGTTCGGAACGCGGTCCGGCGCGCAGCGCGATCGGGCCCGACGCCGGATTGAGCGCCCCCATGCTGGACATCGCAGGCGCCATTCCACCCGCCATTGGCGGATAGCAATAGCCCCCGGCAAGCACCAGGTTGATGGCGGCCCACACGGCCATCGGCGTGGCGGACTTGGGCACGTACCCGGACACACCCGACAGCACGGCGCCGTAGATGAAGCTGGGGTCCGGCGTGTCATAGAACACCAGACTGCGGTATGGCATGAACTTGCGCACGGCGTCGGACAGCAACCGAAGGTCGGTATCGCTGCGCGAGGTGCATCCGAACACCAGCAGTTCGACGGTTCCAGAGCTGGCCTGCTCTGCAACATTGTCGGGCGTCATAAGCGTGACGTTATTTACGCCCTGGATGGTTTCCAGCACACGGCGCACGGCCGCCTGGAAAACAGGCTGGTCTTCGATCAGCAAAACATTCATTCTGGAAATCCAGGTATGGGGCTAGACGGCGGCTGCACAGTCCTGCTCGATACTCTTCTTGGGAGCATCAACCCAGGGCTGCTACACCATTGCGCGACCTATCGTTCGAAACATCCCGATACCATGAGGCCATGATCGCGTTAGTGAGACCGATCATAGCTAGCGTGTAGGGGCGGTGTATCTCCTGCATGTGGATGACCAACGGTTGACGGACGCCGGGACTTTTATGGGGGATGCCTGTGGTCAAGGCATCCGGTTGCAGTCCCGGGTCGGTGAATTTCAAGAGTTCGCGGCCAACGGACGACGGATGTCCAAGCCACCCGCCGTCCCGGGAAGCTCCACACTGGAAAAGCTAGATGGCGAGCGCCACCCGAGGTCGTCGGCGCGCTTAAAATTTACGGGCGGCTCCGGCGTCAGGTCGGCGGTCACACGATCGGGTTGCCAATCGAGCGTTGCACCGCGTTGCAGTGCTGCGTACACCGCTTCACTCTTGTTCTTCACATTCAAACGCTGATACAGCGTGCAGGCATGGGTCTTGGCAGTTGCGACCGAGATGTTCAGCATGCGGCTGACCGTCTTGATCGGATAACCGCGGGCCAGCAGCACCAGAACCTGGTACTGGCGGGGCGTAATGTTCAGCAGTTCGGCGCCGGCGACGGCAGCACGGCCATCGGCGCTGGGCTGACGTGTCGGGTGACCGAGCTGGAAGGGCTGCATGGCGTTGAATGGTGCAGGTGCGGCAGTTTCGCCAGGGAAGCAATAGCCACCCACCATGACCAGACGAATCGCGGCTTCGAGCACTTCCAGGGATTCGGTCTTGCGAACGCAACCAAAAATCTTTTGCGACGAGCGAAGGGCCGACAGCTTGAAGGATTCGTCATCCGACAGCAGCAGCATCTTCTGGGGATCAAGCAGCGTACGCACTCGTTCCAGCAGTGCATCGGTGGCGGCCACATCGGGCAGCACACTCAGGATGACCAGATCGGCGTTTTGATGCGCCGCAGCATCCTGTTCCGCACGGGCCATGTTGATCACGACAACTTCCGTCGCGCTATTGGCGCGTGTCAGGATCTGACACAGGCCATGCATCAACAGTGGTTGGCTTTCTACCAGCAAGACTTTTGCCATTTTGCCCTCGAGGCGAGATTAAACGTGAGTAGGGAAAGTGTTGATTTTTTTCATGAAGCCCCACCTCATCAGTCCGATTCGTATTGGGGGCATCTGGCCGCTCGCGGTTGACTCAACCGTCGTTGTGATTAGCCTGAAGAGGATCGACGAGTAGATACTAGTTTGCGAAATCCTCTAAATCAATGCATCTCAGACGTAATGCTTACCTACGCCATCAGGTCCATCACCAAACCTCAATCAAAAGACTGAGACAGGTTTTCGCTGCCTAATTTTGCTAGGGAGAGCATGCAAATGCATGGAAAAAGGGATGCATTAATTCGCATGAACACGTCATTGTCGACGCCTAAAACAGGATTGGACCTTCCAATCGTGCGGTATTCAGCCCAGCGCAGTAACAATTTAATTTCTCCTGTTGCAGTCAGAAATACGCCTACACGCAATCAAGCTGACGCAGGGCTGACTCTTCAACCGGAAACGAAGGGTCGAATCAACCCGGAGCGCGCCGAATTACTGATGAGCACCCCCTTCGGATAGCCCGTTCTCACGCTTACGATTTGCGACACCTCCAAACTACCATGCACACACCGCGCCTCCCACAGAGCGAATGCAGGACAAAGATTAGCGAGTCGGATTCACTCGGGTAGATGAGGGGAGGGTGGGCCTGCTCAGCCTTTTTCGATGTTGCGCCGCAGTAAACGGCTCAACCTTTGCCATCGCCGCCCCTGGCATGGAGCTCACCCTTCCCAGGCATGTTGCGCCCTCATCCTCGCGCATTTCCCTACTGCACCTTTCTCCTCCCAGCCACGCCCGGGACGCGTGCTATCGTCCACACGATTCGCCGACCCGCCTTACCTGGCTCGCCTCAGCCCTTACCCGAATTGCGAGTGGTCTACACCGTGGATGCCCTGAACTCCTTCTTCTCGACACCGGCCATCCGGTCCCTCTGGACCGACGCCGCCGTGATCGATGCCATGATCAGGTTCGAATCGGCGCTTGCCGCGTCCCAGGCCGAATGCGGGGTCATCCCCGCCAGCGCCGCCGACGCGATCGTCACGACCTGCGGCACCTTTCGCATTGATCCCCATCAGCTTGCGGCCGAAGCCCGCAACGCCGGCACCCTTGCCATCCCCCTCATGAAAGCGCTCAAGGCGGCCGTCCAGCACGTGGACCCCGCCGCCGTGGCGTATGTGCATTTCGGCTCCACCAGCCAGGACATCAGCGACACGGCCCTGCTCTGCCAGGCCAGGGCGTCGATGGACGTCCTGGAACGCGAGCTGCGCCGGCTGGGCGATGCCCTGGCCAGCCAAGTCGATCGTTACCGGACCACGCCCGTGCTGGGCCGCACCCTGCTGCAACCGGCCGCGCCGGTTACCTTCGGCTGGAAGGTGGCGGGATGGCTCGACGCCGTCACGCGTTGCTCGGAGGCATTGAAGGCAGCGGGCGATGAGGCGTGCACGCTGCAGTTTGGCGGCGCCAACGGCACGCTCGCCATGCATGGCGACGCGGCCGGCGCCGTGGCTCACGCCCTGGCCGGCCGGCTGGGCCTGCGCACGCCGGCCATGTCGTGGCACGGCGCGCGCGACCGCATCGCGCGGCTGGGCAGTGAACTGGCCATCCTGTGCGGCGCGCTTGGCAAGATCGGCCGCGACGTGTCCTTGCTGATGCAGTTCGAAGTGGCGGAAGCCTTCGAGCCCACCGGCGAGGGCCGCGGCGGATCGTCGGCCATGCCGCACAAGCGCAATCCCGTGTCCAGCATGTATCTGCTCGACGCCGCCAATCGCGCACCCATGGTGGCCGCCATCCTGACCGGCGAACTGGCGTCCGAACACGAACGCGGGCTGGGCAGCTGGCCCAACGCGCTGCCGGTCCTGGCAGACCTGTTCGATCTGGCGGGCAGCAGCCTGTCGGCCGCCGTGGACATCGGCGAAGGTCTGCGTATCGACACCGACGCCATGCAGGCCAACATCGACCGGCTCTATGGCGTGGTGTATTCCGAAGGCATCTCGCTCACGCTGTCCGGCAAGCTCGGCCCCGCCGCCGCCGCGCGCATCGTGGGGCAAGTCTGCGAACAGGCCATCCAGCAGCGCACCCCCGTGGCCGAGCTGCTCAAGGCCATGCCCGACGTGACGGCCGTCCTTGACGATGCCACCCTCGATCGCCTTGCCAGCCCCGCCGCGCAGGTCGCTGCCTGCCAGCCCATGTGCGATGCCGTGCTGCGCCACTGGCGCGACGCCCACTCATAAAACACCAGGAGATCCCATGCCCCACGCACTCAGCGGCGATGCCCGCATCTATTGGCGCGCCGACGGCGACCGCAGCCTGCCGCCGCTCGTCCTTGGCAATTCCATCGGCACCGACTTTGCAGCCTGGGACCCGGTCATGCCGCGTCTCATGCGCCACTTCTATGTGGTGCGTTACGACGCGCGCGGCCATGGCGCATCGGACGCGCCGGCCGGCGAATACACCATTGCCCAGCTGGGCGCCGACCTGGACGCGGTTGCGATTGCCGCCGGACTGGACCGCTTCGACTACTGCGGCGTGTCGCTCGGCGGCATGGTCGGCATGTGGTACGCGGCCAATCGCCCGGCGCGCCTGCGCCGCCTCATCCTGGCGAACACCGCGCCCAAATTTGACCCGGCCATCTGGCGCACCCGCATCGCCACCGTGCTGGAAAAGGGCATGGACACCATTGCCGACATGGCCATGGCGCGTTTCTTCACCCCCGAATTCGTCGCCCGCAACGGCGTCGAGTTCCAGCGCGTGCGCAACACCTTCCTGTCGATGTCGGCGCCGGGCTATGCCGGCTGCTGCGCGGCAATCCGGGACCTGGACCTGACCTCGTCCCTGTCCGCCATCCAGGTCCCGACGATGGTGTTGACGGGCGAACGCGACCTGTCCACACCGCCGGCCGTGGGCCAGCAGATCGCCGACGCCATCGGCGGCGCCGTGGTGGTCGCCCTGCCCGCCGCGCACATCGCCGCGACCGAGACGCCCGTGCAGTTTTGCGATGCCGTCATCGAATTCCTGGTCGAACCGCCGGTGGAAACCGAAGCCGATCGGTACGAGTACGGCCTGAACCGCCGCAAGCAGGTGCTGGGCCGCGAGTACGTGGAACAGCGCGTAGCCTCGGTCACGCCGTTCAACCGACGCTTCCAGGCCTTCATTACCCGCTATGCGTGGGGCGAGCTGTGGACGTCCAGCCGCTTCCAGGATGTCGAACGCCGCATGATGGTCCTGTCGATGATGGTCGCGCTGGGACGCTGGGAAGAATTCGAGCTGCACGTGGGCGCCGCCCTGCGTGCCGGGGTCGAAGCCCAGGCGATCGAAGAAGCCCTGGTGCAGGCGGCCGTGTACTGCGGCGTGCCGGCGGCCAATACCGGCTTTGCGCTGGCCGGGAAGATCCTGGCCAAAGCGGCAGACGAGGCCGGCAAGGACGCGGCGGCGAAGTAGGCGGGGGAAGCGAAGGCGACGTCTTTGCGCAACGCTTCCCGGCACCGATCCGGTGCAAGGTCCGGCCCCTTCCCGCCATCCCCGTTCGGTTTTATCGGCATGTGGGATACCGGATGCACCGATAGCGGGAACGCCGCCGGAACATCGCCGCCATGCGGCGCTGCAACATGGTTTGCGGCACGCGCATCCCTCCGACGGCATACAATGATCGCCTTGTGCCCTTCGGCGATCTACAGATAAACAATGGACTCCACGCTCTCGGATAAGGCGCTCGCCTACCACCAGTTTCCCATCCCCGGCAAAATTGCCGTGGTCCCGACCAAACCGCTCGCGAACCAGGAAGACCTGTCGCTGGCGTACTCGCCCGGTGTCGCCGCGGCGTGTGAAGCCATTGCCAACGACCAGCAATCGGTGCGTCTGTACACCTCGCGCTCGAACCTGGTTGGCGTGATCTCGAACGGCACCGCCGTGCTGGGCCTGGGCAACATCGGCCCGTACGCGGCCAAGCCCGTCATGGAAGGCAAGGCCTGCCTGTTCCAGAAATTTGCCGGCATCAACGTGTTCGACATCGAACTGGCCGAGACCGATCCCGACAAGCTGATTGAAGCCATCGCGATGATGGAACCGACGTTTGGCGGCATCAACCTGGAAGACATCAAGGCGCCCGAGTGCTTCTACATCGAACGCAAGCTCAGCGAACGCATGTCGATCCCGGTGTTCCACGACGACCAGCACGGCACGGCCATCGTGACCTCCGCGGCGATCGTCAACGGCCTGAAGCTGGCTGAAAAGTCGCTCGACAGCGTGCGCCTGGTCTGCTCCGGCGCCGGCGCCGCGGCCATTGCCTGCCTGGACCTGCTGGTCCGCCTCGGCCTCAAGAAAGAAAACGTATTGCTCGTCGACTCGAAGGGCGTCGTGTTCGAAGGCCGCGACCAGTCGATGGAATTCAACAAGGCGCGCTACGCGACCTCCAGCACCGCGCGTTCGCTCGCCGATGCCTGCCAGGACGCCGACGTGTTCCTGGGTTGTTCCGCCGGCAAGCTGCTGACGCAAGACATGGTCAAGACCATGGGCCTGCGTCCGCTGATCCTGGCACTGGCCAACCCCGAGCCGGAAATCCTGCCGGAACTGGCTAAGGCCGCGCGGTCCGACGTGCTGATCGCCACGGGCCGTTCGGACTACCCGAACCAGGTCAACAACGTGCTGTGCTTCCCGTTCCTGTTCCGCGGCGCACTCGACGTCGATGCCATGCGCATCTCCGACGAAATGAAGCTGGCGTGCGTGAACGCCCTGGCCGGTCTGGCCCAGAAGGAAATCCCCGAGCAGGTCGCCAAGGCCTACCCGGGCAAGACCCTGACCTTCGGTCCCGACTACTTCATCCCGACCCCGTTTGATCCCCGCCTCATCAGCGAAATCGCCTCGGCCGTCGCGCTGGCCGCCATGGAATCGGGCGTCGCCCGCCGTCCCATCGCCGATATCGAAGCGTATCGCGAAGCCCTGCTGAAGAACTTCTCGGCGTAAGCCGGGTGGACCGTGCGCGCGGCTTGCGGCGCGCGCGGTCTGGTGAATAAAAAAGCGTCCGGTGCATGAACTGCACCGGACGCTTTTTTTATGGCTGCGGCCCAGGGGCCGATAGGAGTCGGCGAGGGTCAGTACAAGTCGCCAGGACATTTGCACGCCACAAATGAAATCCCCGGCTCGTGGCCGGGGCGAAATCAGGTCTTACATGATGGGTCGTAGGCTTTCGCCCATTGGAAGCCATCACCAACCTTGCCACGATTTTAGGCGTTTCAGCCTGCAGCGGTCAATGACGCCACCCCTGCACGCGAATGCCGAAGGTGCCTATAATGCCGACCACCCTGCGCTACCGACCCGTGCTGATCGACAAGCTCATCAGCAATGAACGATTATCCAGTTACCAACTTGTTTTCAAGCCTACAAACGACGTCGAGCTGATGGGTGTCTACCTCTGGAACGCGCATGTCTGCAGTGCGCTGTATCCCCTGATCAGCACCGTTGAAGTCAGCCTGCGCAACGCCATTGATCATGCTCTGACGCAAGGCCTTGGGACGTTCTGGTGGTCCAGCGCACAGCTGCGCTACCGCTCCTATGAGGCGGGCAAGCCGCCTCCCCGCTCCGTGCAGATCGTGAATGACAACTTCATCGCGGCGACCCGCAAATACATCGCGGACACACGCAAGCGCTACCAGGTCAGGGGACACATTCGACCGAGCCACGCAGGCGTGCTGGCGAAGACAGACTTCTCGACCTGGGGATGTCTTCTGGACTCCGAATTCATGGGGCGCAACCTGATCTGGCCCCGACATTTATCGTCGGTGTTCTGCGGACCTTGGCCAGCCCCCCAGGCCAGCACGGTCCTAAGCCAAGCCAAAGAAAGCGTTGCGACTCTCAGGGACTTTCGCAATCGGCTGTTCCATCACGAACCTGCCTGGAAACGCTACGGCGTACAGGCCGAGGCCGATGCATTGGCCCACTTGCACGAGAAAGTGAGCAAAGCCGAAAACCTGTTGAGACTGATCCAGCCGGACAGCTTGAGATTGCTCGAGGTCAACGGACTCCTGCAGACAGCTTATCGGGCATGTGACGCCGCAGAGATCCGACGCTTTCAGCACCTTGCCAAGGCGAGCCCCATTGAATCGTTGGATATCCTGGCTGAGTCGGTGAGTCGCTGCAACGGGCACAACTGCGTGGTGACCGCACACCTTGCCAGCGACCCGGCATCGGGCTTTCTGATCGTGCCTCGATAAGCCTGCAAAGCCACGGATGATTGACTTTGCTCGCTACGCAGCCGCGCGCCACTTCTCGAACCCGTTCTTGCGCAACTCGCACGCCGGGCAGGTGCCGCAGCCATAGCCCCAGTCGAAGCGCTGGGTGCGGTCGCCGTGGTAGCAGGTGTGGGTGTGCTCGACCACCAGGTCGACGAAGGCCTGCCCGCCCAAGTCATTGGCCATGGCCCAGGTTTCGGCCTTGTCGATCCACATCAGGGGCGTGTCGAACGTGAAGCGCTGGCCCATGCCCAAGGACACGGCCACTTGCAGCGCCTTGATGGTGTCGTCGCGGCAATCGGGGTAGCCGGAAAAATCCGTCTCGCACATGCCGCCCACAATCACGTCCAGGCCGCGCCGGTAGGCGACGGCCGATGCCATCGGCAGGAACACCAGGTTGCGGCCCGGCACGAAGGTGTTGGGCAGGCCGTTGGCGGCCATCTTGATTTCGGTGTCGCTGGTCAGTGCGGTGTCGCTGATTGCGCCGAGCACACCCAGGTCGACCATGTGATCGGCGCCAATGCGCGGCGCCCAGTCCGGGAATTGGGCTCGCATGGCCTGGAGCACATGCTGGCGCGCGTCGAGTTCGACCCGATGGCGCTGGCCATAGTCGAAGCCGATGGTCTCGACGACTTCATACCGGTCGGCAGCCCAGGCCAGGCAGGTGGTGGAGTCCTGGCCTCCGGAAAATAAGACGAGCGCTTTTCGCATGATGATGAGGTGTCGGTGAAGAAGAGGCCTGGGAAAGGGGCCTGGGAAAGGGGCCTGGGAAAGGGGGCCACGCCCGCGCATCGGAAGGCAACGACGTGCTTCGGTGCCCGGTGGGCAAGCTGAAATTATAGGCAGGTCCGCCGCGCGAGTGACAGGTTAGCTGCGCTGGCGGGATCGGCGCATGACCTGGCCGGTCACCAGGCACGCGCCGACCAGCGCTGCCGCTACAAGAAAGGTAAGGCGCAGGCCTGCCGCCACGTCCCCCGGCGATGCGGATGCCGGGTCGGTCGTGGCCGCGCCGGCCATGAAGATGGCGCCCATCAACGATGCGCCGCTGATCAACCCCAGGTTGCGCGACAGGCCGAGCGCGCCGCCGATCACGCCGCGTTCAGTCGAGCCTGCCGACGCCATGACGCCCGTATTGTTCGCCGTCTGGAACACCGCATAGCCTGCGGTCAGGGTGACCAGGGCAAGGAGGTAGCCCGCGGTGCCGAAGGATATTGGGAACGTCGCGAGGAGCAGGCAGCCGGCCAGCATGACTATCAGTCCCATGCGCGTCATGACGGCCGCGCCATGCCGATCGACCCATCGGCCCGCCGGCGCTCCCAGCAGCGCCGCCACAATCGGGCCCACGGACATGACCAGCCCGACCTGCGCCGGCCGTAAGCCCAGGCCTGCTGACAGGTAGAACGGACTCACGACCAGTGTCGCCATGGCGACGGTGGACACGGCGGCGCTGAAGGCGAACCCGGAGCCGACGTCGGGACGTTTGAAAACGTCGAGGCGAATCAAGGGGAAGGCGGCTCGCGCTTCTGCCCGGACGAAGCCGGTGGCGCCGATGGCTGCGATGAGCAGCAGCAGCGGCATTGTCCACGCGCTGCCCGGCGTACGACCCGAGGTCATGGCCAGTGCGTAGGCTGCCAGGGTAAGCATCAGGAGCAGAATTCCCTTGGCATCCAGTCTTGCGGCGGCAGAGGATTGGAGAGCGCCGGGCGGAGCCGATGGTCTGGATGTGGGTGCCGGCGACTGTGCACCTGCCGGTGCGACAGTTGACTTGAGTGCAGGGTCGATTGCCGGTGCGGATGCGGATGCCGATGCGGGCAGATACTTCCATGTACCCCACGCCGCCAGCACGCCCAGCGGCAGCATGACCGCGAACAGCGCCGGCCATCCCCACACCGACAGCAGCAGGCCGCCCACCGCCGGGCCCAGTGCCGTGCCCGTGGCAGACATGGCGCCAAGGAGACCCATGGCACGGCCCGCCGAGGCCTTGGGCACCAGGTCGCCGACAAAGGCCAGCGTGAGCGCCATCATGGCGGCCGCGCCCGCGCCCTGCAGCGCCCGCGCAATGATCAACATACTGAGCGACGGCGCCAACGCGCACAGCCCCGACGCGGCCGTGAACATGGCCACGCCCGCGACCAGCACACGTCGCCGGCCGAACCGGTCCCCCAGCCGGCCCGCCACCACGATCAGCGTGGTCGTCGAAAGCAGGTACGCCAGCACGATCCACTGCGCATGCCCGAACGGGGCGCCAAACGCCTGCGCGAAGGCAGGCAGCCCGACGTTGGCGATGCTGGTGCCCAGCGATGCCAGCAACATGGACAAGGACAGGCCCGCCAGGGCAGCCTTGACGTGGGGAGCCGGGACAGGCGGGACCGGCGCCGGCCCCTGCCGTGATCCCGATCCCGATACCAGCGCAACCGGTACTGACGACATCACGGGATCGGCAACGGAATGATTTGCGGAATGGCGGGGGGTCGGCTGAGCCGACTGCTGCATGGACAGCCAAGTCGTCCGCCCAACCGACTGCCCGATCCGCTGCCCAATTGACTGCGCGCCGGACCGCCCGGCGGACTGCCCAACAAAAAATCGACGGATCCAAAACGTTCGCATGACTACCTTCAAAGCGTGATGCAGGTGCAGAGACAGATGCGGCTGCAGATGCGGGAAGCCCCAGACTAAGCCGCTTCCGGACATGGCGGAAGACGCACGCCTTGCACATCAATGATGCATACGACGCCATGTCACTTTCTGCCGCCCGCGCCGCCGTGCTACCTTGCGCGCATGCCCCGCCCTGATCTGAACCTGCTCGTTGCTCTGGACGTCCTGCTGGATGCAGGCAACGTCGCGCGCGCCGCCGAGCGCCTGGGTCTGAGCCCGTCCGCCATGAGCCGCGCCCTGGCCCGGCTGCGTGCCACGATCGGTGATCCGCTGCTGGTCCGGGCAGGCCGCGGCCTGGTGCCGACGCCACGCGCCATCGAACTGCGCACACGCATCGGCCCCATCCTGCGCGATGCGCACGCCGTGCTGCATCCCGATACGTCATTGATCCTGCACGAACTGGCAGCAACCTTCACCTTGCGTTGCAGCGAAGGCGTTGTCGAAACGTTCGGGGCGGCGCTGATTGCCCGGGTGGCTCGTGATGCCCCCGGCGTGCGGCTGCGTTTCCTGCCCAAGCTGGACAAAGACAGCACGCCCCTGCGTCAAGGCGACGTGGACCTGGAAACCGGCGTGATCGGCCAGGACATGGGCCCTGAAGTGCGCGCGCAGCGGCTGTTCGGCGACCGCTTCATCGGCGTGGTCCGAAACGGGCACCCGCTGACCGAACGCCGCATCACCCTGACGCGGTACGCAGCCGGGCAGCACATCCTGGTCTCGCGCCGCGGCCGTGACAGCGGCCCGATCGACGATGCGCTCGAACGGAGAGGCAAGACGCGTCACATCGTGACCACGGTGGGTGGCTACAGCGCCGCGCTGGCGCTGGCTGCCGGTTCTGACCTGATTGCCAGCGTTCCGGAACGCCACACCGGCTCGATGCGCAGTGGGCTGACACGTTTCCCGTTGCCGTTCAAGGTGCCCGGCATGACGATCTCGATGTTCTGGCACCCACGCATGGACGCCGACCCCGCGCATCGCTGGCTCCGAGCCTGCGTGCGCGAGGTCTGCGGGGACATGCCGTAATTACCGCGCCGCGGCCGCCTTGACCTTGGCCCGCCCCACGTCCGGCAGCAGAACCGTCAGCATGCCCAGCAATGGCAGAAACGCGCACAGGTGATACACGAACCCGATCCCCTGCGTGTCGGCCACCTTGCCCAGCACCGCGGCGCCCAGGCCGCCCATGCCGAACGCAAAGCCGAAGAACAGGCCCGACACGGTGCCGACCTTGCCCGGCATCAGTTCCTGCGCAAATACCAGGATCGCCGAGAAGGCCGATGCCAGGATCAGGCCGATCACGAAGCTGAGCACGCCGGTCCAGAACAGGTCGGCGTAGGGCAGGATCAGCGCAAAGGGCGCCACGCCCAGGATCGAGCCCCAGATGACGCGCTTGCGGCCGATCTTGTCGCCGAGGGGTCCCCCCAGGATGGTGCCGAGGGCCACGGCGGCCAGGAACAGGAACAGGTGCATCTGCGCGTTCTGCACGCTGACGTTGAAGCGGTGCATCAGGTAGAACGTGTAGTAGCTGGTAAAGCTGGCCATGTAGAAGTATTTGGAGAAGAGCAGCGTCAGCAGCACGGCCATGGATCCGATTACCACGTTGCGGCTGACGGGCGATGCCACCGCGGGCCGGGCGCGCGCCTTGTTGCGGCCTGACAGATGCTGGTGCTTGTACCAGACGCCCACCTGCCACAGGATCAGCATGCCGGTCAGCGCGGCCAATGCGAACCATGCCACGCTGTCCTGGCCACGCGGGATGATGAACCAGGCGGCCAGCAGCGGGCCCATGGCGCTGCCCGCGTTGCCACCGACCTGGAAGATCGATTGCGCAAGGCCATGGCGTCCGCCCGATACCAGCCGCGCCACGCGCGACGATTCCGGATGGAAGATGGACGAGCCCATGCCCATCAGCAGGGCAGCAACAATCAGTACGCTGTAATTCGGCGCGAAGGCCAGCGCCAGCAGGCCCGACAACGTGAAGCCCATGCCCACCGCCAGCGAATACGGCTTGGGATGCTTGTCGGTATAAAGCCCGACCAGCGGCTGCAGCAGCGACGCCGTGATCTGATACGTGAGCGTGATCAGACCGATCTGCGTAAAGCTGAGGTTGAACCCGCTTTTGAGCAGCGGGTAGATCGCCAGGATCAGCGACTGCAGCATGTCGTTCAAGAAGTGCGCAAAACTGATCGCGCCCAATACGCGAAAGCCGGTGCGCTCGGCGGCGGGCGTGGCGGAGGCCGCGGGCGTGGGCGAGGTCGCGGCGGAGGCGGCCGGCAACGGCGTCGTGGTGGGAGAAGTGGGGATGCTGGATTGCATGGGCGTCTCGTTCTGATCTGGTGCCGGCGTGCGGCCGGTCGACATCCCGTGGACTGGTCGAGTACCGGGAATACGCGTAGCCTACTCGTCAAGTTCCCGCCTGTCTTGCGAGATTCTGGCGAAACCCTTCGAGAAATGGACATGGACGTCTCCCCTCCCCGGTACACGCAGTTCGACCGCAGCGCCCTGCCGGTGACGGCCATGGCGACCGATTTCCCGAACGGGCACAACACGGGTCACCATCGCCACCCGAACGCGCAGTTGATCCACGCCGTGCATGGCGTCATGGTGGTGAGCACCGAGCAGGGGCTGTGGGTCGTGCCGCCCACCCGCGCGATCTGGATGCCGCCCGACATGCCCCACCAGCTGCGCATGGTGGGCGAGGTCAAGATGCGCGCGGCGTTCATCCGGCCCGATGCCAGCCCGCACCTGCCCACGCAATGTTCGGTGATCGGCATTTCGGCTTTGCTGCGCGAGCTGATCCTGGCAGCCATCGACGTGCCGCTGCCCTATTCGCCCGATACGCGCGACGGCCGGCTGATGCGTCTGCTGCTGGACGAACTCCGACTGGTGCCCACCCTGCCGCTGCACCTGCCGCATCCGACCGACCCCCGCCTGCGGCTGATCGGCCAGACCCTGACCCGCGAGCCGCACGACCGGACCACGGCCGCCGAATGGGCGCAGCGCCTCGGCGTCGATCCGAAAACCATCCACCGTCTGTTCCTGCGCGAGATGGGCATGACCTTCGGGCAGTGGCGCCAGCAGGCAAGGCTGCTGGCAGCGCTGGAGATGCTGGCTTGCCAGGCCAAGATCGTGGACGTGGCGCTGGAACTGGGCTACGGCAGCCCAAGCGCCTTTGCGACGATGTTCAAGCGGCAATTCGGGGTCGCCCCCAGCGCGTTTTTTGTGGAGACGATGGCAGGTCAGCCTTGATGGCTGGGGGTCACCCGTTAGGGGTCGTCATCAGGCCAAAGATGATGCCCAAGCGCCGGCAACCCTCTGCTAAATCATCAACTGCAAGGAAACAATTCCTTCCTTTTCCGGCCGTTGATCCCCTGTCAGTAGACGCCTATATTGAATGCATCAAGGAGATGCACCATGCCTGACGCAACGACCCGGCTTCCCACGTTCTTCATTCCCCACGGCGGCGGCCCCTGTTTTTTCATGGACTGGCCCGGCAACCCGCACATGTGGGATCGCATGGCCGCCTTCCTGAAAGGCCTGGCGGACTCGGTCGGCACGCGGCCCAAGGCCGTGCTGGTCATTTCCGGCCATTGGCAGGAGGACGCTTTTACCGTCAACGCGGGCGAGGCGCCGCCCCTGCTGTTCGACTACTACGGCTTTCCGGAACATACCTATCAGCTGACCTACCCGGCCCCCGGCTCACCCGCAGTGGCCCGTCGCGTGCAGGAACTGCTAGCCGCAGCGGGCCTGCCCACTGGCGTGGATACGCAGCGCGGTTTCGACCACGGCGTGTTCGTGCCCTTCAAGCTGATCTACCCCGATGCCGACATTCCGGTCGTGCAGCTGTCCATGAAGAATGGCCTGGACCCCGACGACCACCTGCGCGCGGGCGAAGCGCTGCAGGCCTTGCGCGACGAAGGCGTGCTGATCATCGGCAGCGGCATGAGCTTTCACAACATGCGCGGCTACACGCCTGCGTTCCACGCCGCGTCGCGCCGCTTCGATGACTGGCTTGCCAGCGCCGTCGCGCTGCCGCCGGCCGAACGCCGCGACGCGCTGGTCCATTGGGAAGCCGCGCCCGATGCCCGCGCGACCCAGCCGCATCCCGACCACCTGCTGCCGCTGATGGTGGCGGCGGGCGCGGCGGGCAACGACCCGGGGCAAAAGGTGTTCGAAGACGAGGTCATGAATGTGGTCGTGTCGGCCAGCCGCTTTGGCTGATTGCCGACCCCGCGAGGCCTGACCCCCGAATGGATACCTTGCTCAGCATGCGCGTCTTTCGCCAGGTGGCCGAGGGCGGAAGCTTTGCGGACGCGGCGCGGCGGATGGGGCTGTCCGCCGCCATGGCGAGCAAACATGTGGCGCACCTGGAACGTCACCTGGGGTCGCGCCTGCTCAATCGCAGCAGCCGTCACGTCAGCCTGACCGAAGCCGGCGCGGTGTACCTGGAACATTGCGTCGACGCGCTGGACCGGCTGGACGAAGCCGAATCCACGCTGGGCCGCAGCGGCGCCGAACCGTCGGGCACGCTCAAGATCACGGCGCCCGTGTGGTGCGCCAACGCGCGGTTTGCCGGGATGCTGTCGCGCTACCGGCAGCGCTATCCGCGCGTCGTCATGGACCTGCGGCTGACCAATCACAAGATCGACCTGGCCGAAGGCGGCTTTGATGTCGCCCTGCGCGCCACCAACCACGACCTGCCGTCCCTGATCGTGCGGCCCTTGTGCAAGCTGGACTTTCTGCTGGTGGCCAGCCCCGACTACCTGGGGCGGCACGCGCCGATCGTGTCGCCGTCCGACCTGGCGTCGCATGACGCCGTGCTGCCGTCCTATCTGCCGTCCGCGCAGCGCATGACCCTGGCAGGCGCCGAGGGCAGCACCACCGTCCAGTTGCGGGCGGCCATGAAATCCGACGATTCGACGCTGACGCACCAAAGCATCCTGGCCGGCATCGGCATCGGTTTCCTGCCCGAATGGCAGATTGCCGACGACCTGGCCACGGGTGCGCTGCAACGCGTGCTGCCTGCCTATCCGGCCGCCTCGGTCACGCTGTATGCGGCCTATACCAGCCGCAAATTCCTGTCACCGAAGGTCCGCACCTTCATCGATTTTTTCAGCGAGGCGTTTGGCCGCCCGCCTGCATGAGCCCGTCAACAGGCGTATCGTGCGCACTATCGATTCCTGGAAGACTGGTTTGACTGCACCTGCAACGAAGGCTGCCAACGCGCCTGCCACCCCGCCCGAGACGCCGGCGGTTGCCGCACCTGCCACCCCCGCCCGTCCCAAAGGCGGACTGGCCACATTACGCACCCTTGCCCCCTATCTGTGGCCCAAAGACGCGCCGTCGCTGCGGGTGCGCATCGTCGTTGCGGTCCTGCTGCTGATCGCCGCCAAGGTCGCCAACATCTACATCCCGATGTTCTACAAGGCGGCCGTCGATGCGCTCGGCGCAAAGGACGCGGCCCTGATCATCGTGCCCCTGGGCGCCATTCTGGCCTATGGCGGCGCGCGGGTGCTGACGCTACTGTTTTCCGAACTGCGCGACGCGGTGTTTTCCAAGGTAGCGCAGCATTCGATTCGCGCGGTCGGACTGAAAGTGTTCCGGCACCTGCATGCGCTGTCCTTGCGCTTTCACCTGGCCCGCCAGACCGGGGGGCTGACGCGATCCATCGAACGCGGCACCAAAGGCATCGAGACGCTGCTCTCGTACATGCTGTTCAATGTGCTGCCGACACTGTTCGAGATCGCCCTCGTCACCATCATCCTGTGGCGGATGTTCGATGGCTGGTTCGCGCTGGCAACGCTGATTACCGTCACGCTGTACATCGCGTACACGCTGCTGGTGACCGAGTGGCGCACCAAGTTCCGCAAGCAGATGAACGAGACGGACTCGGAAGCGAACACCAAGGCCGTCGACAGCCTGCTCAACTACGAGACGGTCAAATACTTTGGCAACGAAGCGCACGAAGCGCGTCGCTACGATGGCGCGCTGCAAAGCTACGAGCGCGCGGCGGTCAAGAGCCAGACCAGCCTGTCGCTGCTCAACGTGGGCCAGGCCGCCATCATTTCGGTGGGCCTGACGGTCATCATGTACATGGCCGCGCGGGGCATTGCGGCCGGCCGGCTGACCATCGGCGACTTCGTGCTGGTCAACACCTACCTGCTGCAGCTGTACCAGCCGCTGAACTTCTTCGGCTTTGTGTATCGCGAGATCAAGCAGTCGCTGATCGACATGGACCGCATGTTCGAGCTGATGGCGGTGGACTATGAAGTCGCCGACAAGCCGGGCGCGCCGGCGCTGGCCGTCACGGGCGCGACCCTGGAATTCCGGGACGTGCACTTTGGCTACGACCCGCGCCGCGAGATCCTGAAGGGCGTGTCGTTTACGGTGATGGCGGGCAAGACCACGGCGGTGGTGGGTTCGTCTGGCGCGGGCAAGTCGACGCTGAGCCGCCTGCTGTTCCGCTTCTACGATGTGGACCGTGGCGCGATCCTGATCGATGGCCAGGACATCCGCGATGTGACGCAGGGCAGCCTGCGCGGTGCGATCGGCATCGTGCCGCAAGACACCGTGCTGTTCAACGACACCATCCTCTACAACATTGCCTATGGCCGTCCGGGCGCGTCGGTGGAAGAGGTGGAGAACGCCGCGCGCCTGGCGCACATTCACGAGTTCATCCTGGCGATGCCCGACGGCTACAAGACCGTGGTGGGCGAACGCGGGCTGAAGCTGTCGGGGGGCGAAAAGCAACGCGTCGCGATTGCGCGGACCATTCTGAAGCAGCCGGCCATTCTGCTGTTCGACGAGGCCACCAGCGCGCTCGACACGCATACCGAACGCGAGATCCAGAACAATCTGCGCGAAGTCAGCCGCGGCCGCACCACGCTCACGATCGCGCATCGGCTGTCCACCATCATCGACAGCGACGAAATCATCGTGCTGGATGCCGGTACGGTGATCGAACGCGGCCGGCACCATGAATTGCTCGCCGCCGGCGGGCGCTATGCCACGATGTGGCGGCGTCAGCAGGAAGCGGCGTACGCCGCGCCCAAACGCGATCTGGAAGGCGCGTCGCCGGCGGTGTGATCGAAAAGGGTGCTGCTGCAACGGGTGCTGCTGCAACGGGTGCTGCTGCAACGGGTGCTGCTGCAACGGGTACCCCGGCACCTGTCGCGCGGTGCGCCCGACAACGTGTTGCAACACGGCAAGACAAGTTGCATAGCGAATCATTTGGCGTATGATGCGGTCATGTTCGATCACTGCCTCTACTTCAACACCACTGCCCTCGCCCGCACCCTGGAACGCGAATGGACCGCGGCGTTTCGCGACGTTGGCGTCACGCCGCCGCAGGGTTTCATGCTGCGGATGGTGGTGGCCCAGCCCGGCCTGCTGCAAAGCGAGCTGGCTGACGGCCTGGCCATTTCGCGGTCCACCGCCACCCGCACGCTGGACGGCCTGCAGCGGCTGGGGCTGATCGAACGGCGGCCCACCGGCAACGACGGGCGCGAACTCGGCATCCACCCGACGGCGACGGCAAAGCGCATGGTCACCGCGCTCAATGCCGCCAGCGCCAAGGTCACCGCACGTTTGAAAGAACAGCTGGGCGAACGCGTGTTCGACCGCACCGTCGCCGGCGTCAAGGCGGTCAAGGCCAAACTGGCCTGACCGTTTTTTTTATCCAGATAGTTGTATAGCGAATCACTTGGAGCCAACCATGCCTATCCTGAACGTCAAGATCTCCGGCCCGCGCCGGTCCGACATCGTGTCACAGGTGTCCGCCATGCTGCTTGAACATACGTCGGCCGTGCTGGGCAAGAAGCGCGAGGTGACGGCGATCACCTTTCAGTTCATTGATCCGCAGGACTGGATCATTGCCGGCCGGCCGCTGAGCGAGCAGGGCCTGGCCAGCTTCTACCTGGACATCAAGGTGACGGACGAGACCAACACCAAGGACGAAAAGGCCCGCTACCTGAAGGCGGTGTTCGAGGGGTTCGGCCGCCTGCTCGGGCCGGTGCATGACGAGAGCTACATCTACGTGGAAGACGTGCGAGCCGCGTCCTACGGATATGGCGGCACGACGCAGGAATACCGGTATCAGCACCCTGCGTGATGCTTGCCGGGTCAGGCGTCCAGGGTGATGCGTCCAGGCGCCTGCTTTTACTTCACGCCCGCTTCGGCCAGCACCTGCCTGACCTGCGCCACCAGCGCATCGGTGTTCTGCTGCGCCAGCGCGTCCTTGTCATACAGGTTGCTGCCGATGCCGACGATGTCGGCGCCCGCCGCAAAATACTGCGCCATGTTCTCGCGCGACACGCCGCCGGTGGGGCAGAAGAAGGTATCGCCGAACACCGCCTTCAAGGCAGACAGATGCCCCGGCCCGCCCGAGCTGGCCGGAAAGATCTTGACGACGTCGGCGCCCGCCGCGCGCGCGGCGATCACTTCAGTGGCAGTGAACGCGCCCAGCATGCTGATGGCGCCGGCTGCGGCAGCCAGTTCCGCCACGTCGGGCACCACGCCCGGCGCAACCAGGAAGTCGGCACCGGCTTCCAGCGCCAGTCGGGCCTGGTCGGCGTCGAGCACGGTACCCACGCCGATCAGCACATCGTCACGTCCGGAAAGACGGCTGTCGGCGCGCACGGCCTGCAGCACGTCCAGCACATTGGGAATGGTCCACGTCAATTCGATGGCGCGGCAGCCGGCGCGCAGGGCCACCTGGGCGGCGTACAAAGCGGTCGCGCTGTCGTGGTAGCGCAGGACCGGAACCACGCGCGCGGCGCGCAGCAGGTCCCAGCGCGGCAAGGTGGCATGGGTCGGCATGTCGGAATCTCCAGCGGGAACGGAAGGACCTAGCATAGCCCACCGCCCCCGCCGGACCTGGCGCGCCCGCGGGCGCCCTGCCCTTCAAGGTTCAGGCCGGCTGCAGATGAAAGTCGAAATGCACGCGGGTGTGCTTGCCAGTCACGCCCAGCGACGCGACGTCGTCCGTGCGATCGCTCGGGTCCAGTTCGACGATCAGGCCGTCGCGCGTGGCAAAGGCGAAGTCGTCCTGCAGATAGGCGTCACCCGGAATGTTGATCTGCGTGGTCAGCGGACGCTGGCCGTCGCCGGTCACCAGGAAGTGGATGTGCGCCGGACGCTGGCCATGACGGCCCAGGCGGTCCAGGATCTGTTCGGTCGGGCTGCCAGGCGGCACGCCGTAGCCCGACGGCACCAGGCTGCGAAAGCGGTAGCGGCCCTGCGCATCGGTGCGCAGGCGGCGGCGCAGGTTGAATTCGGATTGCGTGGGATCGAAGTGTGAATAGCCGCCCTTGGAATCGGCGTGCCAGACATCCACGATGGCATGGGCCAGCGGCTTGCCGTCGGCGCCGTACACCACCCCGTCCATGACCAGCGTTTCGCCCACGTCGGTGCCGTCATCCAGACGCGCTTCATAGTCGCTCAGCGGCGCGTTGGCCACGTACAGCGGACCTTCGATCGCACGGGGCGTGCCGGACGCCACGCCTGCGCGTTCGTCGGCCTGGTCGGCCAGGATGTCCAGCAGACGGTCGAACCCCAGACCCGCCGTCGCCAAGCCGACCTGCTGGGCGGCCCCGAGCTCATTCAGCCATTTGACCGCGGCCCAGAACTCCGCCGGTTGCACCTGCAGGTCTTCAATCGTGCGAAACAGGTCGGCAACGATGCGGTTCACGATCTGACAGGTGCGGGGGTCACGCTCGCCGGTCTGCGCAGCTTCAAGCGTGGCAAGCAGGTCTTTGGGGGAATACTCAGCCATGCGGGTCTCCTGGGTGTGTTGGAAGTGTTCCGGGCAATCTCCGCGAGTGTCTGCCCGTCCCCTGAATTCGTCCAAGACCGATGGGGTGCCCTTCCATACCCAAAAGGTATGCAAACTGCGTGCGTGGCAGGGCGTGAGGGCGTGTAAATGCCTGAACTATCGCCGTGCTCAAGCGTCTGAAAAGAGCCTGCAACAGCAGCCGCCGGTTGCAAAGTGTATTGGCGTGGGCGCTTCAAGGACTGTATATTCGTACAGTGGAAACGATCAAGAAACTGGCCATTCTGGCCGACGCGGCAAAGTACGACGCGTCCTGCTCCTCCAGCGGCACCGAAAAGCGCAATTCGATCGGTGGCCGCGGCATTGGCTCGACCGAAGGCGCCGGAATCTGCCACAGCTACGCGCCCGACGGCCGCTGTATTTCGCTGCTCAAGATCCTTCTTACCAACTACTGCATCTACGATTGCCTGTACTGCGTCAATCGTGTCACCAGCAATGTGCCGCGTGCACGCTTCAACGTACAGGAAGTGGTGGACCTGACGCTGGACTTCTACCGGCGCAACTGTATCGAAGGGCTGTTCCTCAGTTCCGGCATCATCCGCAATCCCGACTACACCATGGAACAGGTGGTGGAAGTGGCGCGGATCCTGCGCGAAGACCACGATTTTCGCGGGTACATCCACCTCAAGACCATTCCCGACGCCAGCCCCGAACTGCTTGAAAAAGCCGGCAAGTACGCCGACCGCCTCAGCATCAATATCGAGCTGCCCACCGTGGATGCGCTGCATTCGCTGGCGCCCGAAAAAGACAGCGCCGCCATTCGCCGGTCCATGGCGCGCCTGCGCATCCACATCGATGATGCGAAAGAAGCGTCCCAGGCGTCCCGGCCCATATCCATGGCCGGGGTGTCCCCCTCGCGCGTCAAGCCGGTGCGTTTTGCGCCGGGCGGCCAGAGCACGCAAATGATCGTGGGCGCCGATGCCGCCGACGACCGCACCATCCTGACCACCAGCGCCACGCTGTACGGGTCGTACCGGCTCAAGCGCGTGTATTACTCCGCCTTCAGCCCGATCCCGGATTCGTCCAACGCCCTGCCCCTGAAAGCGCCCCCCATGGTGCGCGAGCACCGCCTCTACCAGGCAGACTGGCTGATGCGCTTCTACGGCTTTGCGCACGACGAGATCGTGCCGACGGGCGATGGCATGCTGGCGCTCGACATCGATCCCAAGCTGGCTTGGGCACTGGCCCACCGCGAGCAATTTCCGGTGGACCTGAACAAGGCCCCCAAGGAAATGCTGTTGCGCGTGCCTGGCCTGGGCGTCAAGACCGTGCTGCGCCTGCTGCAGACGCGCCGCGTACGACGCCTGCGCATGGACGACCTGTTGCGCCTGCATGTGCCGCTCAAGAAGGTCATGCCCTTTGTGTCCGTGATCGACCATCACCCGGGCAACACGCTGGACGCCGCCAACCTGGCGCAGCGCTTGCGGCCGCCGCCGGTGCAGTCGTCCTTGTTCGATGCGGCGGCGGGGGTGGAGATGGACGAAGCGCAGGCAGCGGCCGCGGCGTTGCCTGTGTTGCCGGCCGGCATGGCTGCCGCGGCGGTGGATCTTGCGGGTCTGAAGTCGTGGGGCATCGATGACACCGTGCCTGCGCGCGGCTCCCGAGATAAAGGTGCGGAAACGTGCGAAGCATCCACCATGCATGCGTTGCTCGAGCGCAATACCGAAACCGCGCCGCCGCCCTGGGCATTGACACCCCCCGCATCGCAACGGCCAACGACGCCGCCTGCCGCAGCGGCCGCACCTGCACCACGCCGTCGCAAATCCACGGTCGTCAACGAAGCCGCCGAACAGACGGCCGACCTGTTCGGTTGACGCATGGCAGGCGGATTTTCGGGGGATCTGTTTGACGCGCCGCTCGGTGATGGGGCTCTGAGTCAGGGGCCGGCGTCGTCTGACCCTGGCGCCGGCGGGCAGGCCAATACCCCGCGCGTCATCACCCTGGATTCCCAGGTCGACCTGGCGGGCTTTCGCCGCAACGCGCGCGCCCTGCTTCGCGACATGGTTCCGCCCGAAGCCGTGAGCTGGCAGGTGCGCGACATCGCCACGTCGGACCTGTTCACCGAGGTGATGCCCGAGGATGGCGCTGCAGATGCCACCGCAGCGGATGGCGCTGCGGCATCGACCCCCGAAGCCAGCCGGGCCTCGGCGGCTTCCGGCACCCACGACGCCCCCGCGCTCGACATTCGCGTCCCGGCCGACTTCCTGACCCTTTGCAAGACCGCGATCTTGCACAGTGCGCCGCAACGCTTTGGCGTGCTGTACCGCCTGCTGTGGCGCCTGGTGCGCCAGCCGGAGCTGCGTCACGACACGCTCGATCCCGACCGGGTCTATCTCGAAAACCTGGCCCGCGTCGTGCGGCGCGACAAACACAAAATGACCGCATTCGTGCGTTTTCGCACGGTGCACGACGACACGTCGGATCAGCCGCTGCACGTCGCGTGGTTCGAGCCCGACCACCATATCGTCGAAGCGACCGCGCCCTTCTTTCAGCGCCGCTTTGCGCAGATGCGCTGGGCCATCATGACCCCCGAGCGGTCGGTGCAGTGGGACGGCAAGGCGCTGTCCTTCGGCCCGGGCATGCGCCGCGATCAGGCCCCGCCGGCCGACGCGGGCGAGGCTTTGTGGCTGACCTATTACGAAAATATCTTCAATCCGTCGCGCCTGAAGGTCCAGGCGATGAAGAACGAAATGCCACGCCGCTACTGGCATAACCTGCCCGAAGCGGTGCTGATCGAGCCCCTGGTTGCCGAGGCAAGCCGCCGCAGTGCCGGCATGATCGCGCAGGCGCCGACTGCGCCCCGCAAGCCGCGCCCCGTGGTGACGATGACGCACGCCCCGCGCGACGGGGCGGCCCTGCCCAGCCGCGGCATGTCGTTGCCCGAGTTGCACGACGCCGCCCAGCGATGCCGCGCCTGCCCGATCGGCCACTCGGCCACCCAAGTGGTATTCGGTGAAGGCCGCACGCCTGCGCGGCTCATGGTGGTTGGCGAGCAGCCCGGCGACTATGAAGACCTGCAAGGCAGACCCTTCGTGGGTCCGTCGGGCCAGTTGTTCGAACGCGCGTTGACCCAGCTGGGATGGTCGCGCGACGCGCTGTATGTGACCAACGCCGTCAAGCATTTCAAGTTCGAATTGCGCGGCAAGCGCCGCTTGCACAAGACGCCGGCGCAGGCCGAAGCCGATGCCTGTCTGCAATGGCTGGAAAGCGAGATCGAACTGGTGCAGCCGCAGGCCATCATTGCGCTGGGCGCCACGGCGGCCCGGTCCTTGATGCGGCATCCGGTGGCGGTCACGCGGGAACGCGGGCAGTGGCTGCAGCGCGCGGATACGCGCCCGGTGCTGATCACCCTGCATCCGTCGGCGTTGCTGCGCATGCAGGACGGCGACAAGGACGCTGCCTTCCGCCAGTGGCTGGAAGATCTGGCGGTCGCGACCCCCTATGCGATGCGCCCGGGCGACGCCGAACGGGTGCCCTGACGTCTTGAGTCAGAATCGCACCCTGTAGCGCAGGGTGCGCTTGTCGTATGTCGTGCCGACCCGTGGCCGCTTCTGGACCTGGGATGTGCCGGCAAGTTACCGGGGATGCTTTTGATGTTCGCCACCGCTCGACCCTATACCTTCACAGTGAGCCTGCTCGCGATGATCGCAGTCTGCCTGCCTTTGCAGGGCGTCAACGCGGCCGAGCCGGGCGTGGCCGCCGCGGCGCCTGCGTCTGCTGAAGCGGCGTCCAAGGCGGATTCGGCCGTGTCCGCGCCGTTGCGCACGACATCAAACCAGCCGGCGATCCAGGAATTTGTCCTGACATCCCGCGACGGCCAGGACTACCAGATTTCCATTTCGGCCCCGCCAGACAAACCGCCACCGTCCGGCTTCGGGGTGATGCTCGTGCTCGATGCCAACGCCTACTTCGGCACGGCGGCCAACGCCATGGAATTGATACGCCAGTTCCCCCTGGTGCCGGAAGGCGGCAAGCTGGTCGAAACCGCGCCAACCTTGGTGGTCGGCGTCGGCTACCCCAAGGGGCAGGTCATCAACGGTGTCCGGCGAACGCGGGACTTCCTGCAGCCTGCGCGCAATCCGGCGTCACTCGAGCGGCTGCGCGGTCCGGAGCCAGGCGGCGCCGACGCGTTCACGGCCTTCCTGACAGGCGACTTGCGCGATGCCATTGCGGCACGGTATCCGGTCGACGGCCGGCGCCAGACGCTGGCCGGGCATTCCCTGGGCGGCTCTTACGTGCTGCACGTGTTGGCGACCCGACCCGAGGCGTTCCAACGCTATGTCGCGGTCAGCCCCGCCGTCTGGTGGGACGACAGTCGCATTCTTGCCGATCTGGCAAAGGCCAGGTTCGGCAACGCCAGGGTGATGTTGGTCATGGGCCAGGATGAATGGCCCGGGTGGCCCAACGGATCCACCGAGATGCTGGACGGCGCGCGCGCGGTGCGCCAGGCGCTGTTGACCGCGGGCTTGCCTGCCGACGCCCTGCGTTACGTCGAAATCCGCGACCAGGATCACATGACCACGCCCTTTGCCGTGATGCCCATGGCCACCCGGTTTTCGGCCCTGCCCTGACCCAGGCGACGCCTGCCGTTTCTCCCCGAATAGCCCCACATTTTCTCGGGAACAATATCTGCTGAGTGCGGGCGTATGGCCGCACGCGCGGCCTCCCTTTTTCCTGGAGCATCACATGAGTCTGGTCGACACCTTGAAGTCTGTCGTCGGCATGGATCCAACCAAGCATGCCGACCCGGACATGTTGACTGTACTGGATGCGCTCAAACGCCTGGAGCCCAAACCCCTGCAAAGCCTGGAGGCGCCCGAAGCCCGCCGCCAGCCCGGTCCGGCCGACGCGGTGCGCAAGGTCATGCTGGAGCAGGGGATCTCGCCGCCGCTCAGCGACGTGATCACGCAGGACATCTCGATCCCGGGCCCGGGCGGCAGCAATGCCGCCCGCGTGTATCGGCCCGAAGGCATCGGCCCCTTCCCCGTCATCTTGTATTTCCATGGCGGCGGGTGGGTGATCGGCGATATCGAGACCTACGACGCAACGCCCCGCGCGATCGCGACACTGACCCGCTGCATCGTGGTGTCGGCCCACTACCGGCAGGCGCCGGAACAGAAATTCCCGGCCGCGCACGCGGACGCCAATGCCGCCTATGACTGGCTGCTGGCCAATGCCGCCACGCTGGGCGGAGACGGCCACCGTGTCGCCGTGATGGGGGAAAGCGCCGGTGCAAATCTTGCAATCAACGTTGCCATCTACGCGCGCGACTACGACCTGTTGCCGCCGGCCCACCAGGTGCTTGTCTACCCGGTGGCGGGCAACGATACCGGCACGGCCTCGTATCACGAAAATTCCAATGCCCGGCCGCTGAGCAAGGACATGATGCTCTGGTTCATCGAGCAGGTGGTGCGCACTCCCGAGGACAAGAACAGCACACTGATCAATGTGCTGGCCGCGGACCTGAAAGGCCTGCCGCCCACCACGGTGATCACCGCCGGCATCGATCCGCTGCGGACCGATGGCGAAAAACTGGTCGAGCGCCTGCGTGAAGCCGGCGTGCCGGTGGAGCATCAGAACTACGAAGGCGCCACCCACGAGTTCTTCGGCATGGCCACCGTGGTGCAGGCTGCAAAGCATGCCCAGGCCACCGTGGCCGCCAAGCTCAAGGCGGCGCTGGGCGTGCCCGACACCGCGCCGGCCGCAGGTTACGTGGTCAGGTAGCCTGCCCCGGCATCGGTGATGCCAAGAAAGTGGTCCAGCATGTGGAAGTGGTCGTCGTGGAAGCGGTCTTCCATGGACGCCAGATCGGCGATCGCCACCCACTGCGCAGACGCGGCGTCATCGCCGCCTCGCACTTCAGGCAGCTCGTCGCTGTCCAATTCGAAGTAATGGGCATGCGTGATGATCCGGCCGCGCTGGCTGCGGTCCGGATGATCGAACACCGCCACATTGCGCAGGGCCTGCGCCAGATCGCTTTCCAGCAGGCCCAGATGGGTTTCTTCGCGCAGTTCACGCACGGCCGATTGATAGACCGTCTCACGCGCTTCCAGAAACCCCCCCGGCACCGCGAACAGGCCCTTGCCCGGGGCCTGCCCGCGCTGGATCAGCAGCACGTGGTCCTTGCAGCGCAGGACGGCATCCACCGTCGTGAACACGGGCGGATAGGGTGCCATGGCCCACTCGGCCTTGTAGGCCCGCAACGTGCGCCATTCTTCGGACAGGGGGAGCAGGAAGGGCAGCGCCAGCCAGGCACGCAGAAAGCCCAGCGTCCCGGCGGGCACATGCGGCGCCACCACCGCCAATGCCGCCGCCGGATCCTCCTTGCCCTGGAACAGCGCGTCCCGCAAATGCACAGCGTCGATGGCGCCCATCCGATCCTGCGGCATCAGGTTCCAGCCCGGAAAGCGCCGCAGGTAGTCGCTGGTCGCATCCTTGAAATGGCCAATCAGGCCGATCCGCGCGCCCTGGCCGGCGATCTTGCCGACCTCGCGGCGCACCGCAGCGACCCATCGCGCATCGTCGTAATAGTCGCGCATCGACACAAACACCACGCGCGCCTGCTGCTCGGGCGACAGGTTCAGGTTGATCATTGCGATCCGTTCGTCACGCGTGAAGGGGTTGCGCGGCGTGCGGGCCTGGTGGCAAGACCCCAGCACCACCACACACCGTTCACCCCGTTGCAGGGCCTGTTGCAGAAGGGCCAGGTGCCCCAGGTGGAAGGGCTGGAACCGCCCGATATAGACCGTCAGGTCATGTTCATACGTCATGCTGTCCTCGATTCATCAAGACGCGGCCGTCAGAACGCCCGCCAGTGCGTGACTGTCGGCAAGGTGCACGCCGCGTGCCCGCATGGCCGCCAGGAACGCCGTCTGCGCCGATTCGAACTGACCGACCGGGCTCATGCAATCGGTCACCAGCACCATGCGCTGCGCACGGTCGGCGGGCAGGTAGTCCAGCAGATGTTCCGTGGTGGCCTTGACGCAATGGCTGCCCGCTTCCCCCGCCAACACCAGCACATCGGCCGCTGCCGCCCAGTCCACCAGCGCCTGGTTCACCTGCGTGCCCGGATCGGTATCGTCGGGCACTTCGGCCAGCACCGCACTGTAATGTTCCGTCCACGCATTCATGCCCTTGCGCCACGCCTTCGACTGCTTGCCTGTTGCGGCTTCCCACCTGCTCACCGCGTCGCCCACCCAGGCGTGCACCTGGTGGCCCCAGGTGCCCATCTCGCAATGCACGGGCCACACCATCAGGCGGTAGCGGCCACGTCGTTCCAGCTCATCCAGATAGGTCAGCGCGCGCGGCAGCGATGCGGGATCCCGTGGAATCACGGTGCCGGACCGGACATCGGCCGCCGTCACCTCGGTGAACGGCGCGACATCGCCGCCATCGCCCCGCTGCCAGAAGGGCGGATGTGCAATGTCGAGCCGGTGGTGGCTATCCAGCGTGATGCCGATGGCGGTCAGCGTCGTGCCCAAGGCATCGATCACGCCAGCGAGCCGCTGCATGTCCGCATGCGCCCCTGGCACCGGCAGGCTGGGCGCCGCGCCGGACGGGATGGCGTCGGCAGGGAGGTCGCAGAAATCGTTCTGCGGATCGATGACGAGCAGGCGGATGTCGGGGCGGGCCGCGGATCGGACATCGGATCGGACAGCAGATATGGCTGAGGCGGTTGCAGACGCAGAGGCAAGATCAGGCATGGCGGCAGGCAATCAAGGCGTGGAAGTCAGGGGCGCGCGGTCGCGGCAAGGGCAACGATAGCGCAAGGCATGCAAGGTGCTGGTGACAGGCGTGCTGGGTACACTACACGACTTCCTTGCAGACGACACCGGGTCGCCTTGGGCTTGCCCGGTCCGCCACCATGAAAAAGATCGATCCTCACACCCCCGTCGAAACTCTCAAAGTCCACGTCACCGGCCGCGTCCAGGGCGTCGGCTACCGCCTTGCCACCGTGCGCCGCGCCCACCTGATCGGCGCCCGCGGCTGGGTGCGCAACAACGACGACGGCTCGGTCGAAGCACTGGTCCAGGGCTCGCCCGACCAGGTCGACCAGATGCTCGAATGGCTGCGGCAAGGGCCGCCCGGCGCGCGCGTCATCGACCTCACCACCGAGACGCAGTTTTCCGACCGGCGATACGAAAAATTCGAGCAGAACTAAACCTTTTCGGCGGGCGACACGCCGGGTAACAACTCGGCCTCGGCCGGCGACCCGGGCGGGCATTCGGATCGCGGTAAGGTAAGGCGGGCTGTCGAGCGCACACGCGCGTTCGACGGCCCGTCTTGTCCTTGCTACCGGTGACCATGTCCAACCCGTTCTTCTCTCCCCTCAAAGACGAGGATTCCCCCTTTCCGCACTACGCGCAGGTAGGTGATGGCGTAGCGCTGAGCGCGGAGATCGGCCTCTTGCCGTCCCTGCCCCGCCGCAAGTGGCTCAAGCTGCTCAATAGCACCCTGCCCGTGGCCATGCCCGCGCTGCCTGAATCAGCGGTGGTCTACACCGCGCGCACCGAAAGCCGCTTCGGCTACGAAGAGCGCACGTCGGTGCTGACCGGCTACTTCGACACGCCCGAAGGCGAAGCGCAATTCACCGCCTATCTGGCAGCGTTGCACGACGCTGCGCAATCGTTGTCGCCCGCCGCGCGTGAACGCTGCCGCGAAAACCTCGAAGCATGGGACATTGCGCTGCTCGTGGCCGACGACGAGGCCGAAGACGGCGCGCGCGAAATCCCGTTGATGGCGCTGAGCTTCGACGAACTGGAACGCGTGCTGGACTACCTTGACGCGCCGGTGACCGACACGCCCGTGGTCTGGTCCTTGCCCGCCGCGCCTGCCGACGCAGCCGGTGTCGACGCGGCGCCCAGTGCCGTGTTCGGCGAAAAAACCGTTGCGACCGGCAACGTTGTCGTCATCCACTACATCGACTTCGACGAATACGAAGGGCAGGCCGTCTCGCCAGATGGCGAGCCGACGCTGCATCAAGTCGAGGTGGACCGTGGATGGCTGCGTGAAGTGCTGAGCGCCACGATCCGGCGGACGCGCGAACGGATCTGGCGGCTGACTCAGTCGTTGGAGTGAGATTCATCCGTCAGGCGCCGATGGCGCGAATATGCCGGATCAGGGTGCTGACAAAAGCCGATGCCGCGGGTGACAGCGGCCTTCGCGGATGGGACACGCAAATCAGCTGCCGGGAAAGTCGCGGGGCTTCCAGCAGATACCCTTGCACCTGGCCGCGCTGCAGCGGTCCGCGAACGGCAACCCGTGGCAATACCGTGCCGAAGTCGCTGCGACCCACCAGGTGCAGGATCGCACTGATCGAATCCAGCTCGACCGACGGTTGCAGCAACACGTCTTCCGCCTCGGCAAAACTTTCCAGTATTCCCCGCAAGCCATGACGACGGCTGGGCAGGACCAGCTTCATGTCTGCAAGGTGCTGGAACGGCACGCTTTCGGGCAGGGGAGCGAAGGTCGGACCGGTCACAAGAAGCAGGTCCTCTTCAGCGATCGACTCAGACATCAAGGCGAGCGATCGCCGCGGCTTGTTGATGATCGCCGCGTCGAGCTGTCCGACCGACACGGCGTCCGTCAAGGTGCCGCTGAAGCCATCGGTCAGCGACAGTTCAACCTTGGGATGCTGTTCGGAAAATTCCAGCAGCGCATCGACCAGCACACCCTGGGCAAGGCTTTCGATCATGCCGATGCGCACCTGGCCCGATAGTTCGGTGGTGGTCTGCATGACCTGTTCACGCGCGCGCATATAGTCGCCAAGCACAGGAAGAAAGAGCCGATACATGCGGCGTCCTTCGGTGGTCGGCTCCATGCCCTTCGGGTTGCGAACGAACAAAGGCTTGCCGATTTCTTCTTCAAGCTTCGCGATCTGCATGCTCAATGCGGGCTGCACGATATTGAGCCGCCGGGCCGCGCGGGTCACCGATCCTTCTTCGTACAGACATACGAAATACTGAACCTGCCTGAATTCCATGACGCTCCCGCAGCGTTGTTGCGCGATCAGATTTATTGATGTGACTTATCACTTTAGATTAATTGACCTGATATAGGTGGGTTTCTAGACTGCTCTCCATGCGGCCGCTCAGAGCCGCTCCAGGAGACGCAACATGCCTGCCGCTTTCGTACGTTCCTTCGTCGTGGCCGCAACCTGCGCGGCGGTGACCATGGCACTGTGTGCCCCTGCCGCGCACGCCCAGCACGACTACCCTTCCAAGCCCATCCGCATCGTCGTGCCCTATCCCACGGGCGGCTTCAACGACACGCTGGGGCGCATCGTCGCAGCCAAGCTGTCGACGGCGTGGAAGCAGACCGTGATCGTCGAGAACAAGCCTGGCGGCGGCACGGTCATCGGCACGCAAGCCGTCGCCCAGGCGCCGGCCGACGGCTATACCCTGCTTGTCGTGCAGTTCCCCTTTGCAGCCAATCCCTGGCTTTACAAATCCCTGCCTTACGACACCGCCAAATCGTTCGCGCCGGTGGTGCTGGCCGGTCGCTCTCCCATGCTGTTCGTGGTGCCCAGCAGCAGTCCGCTGCGCTCGATGCGCGATGTGCTGGCTCAGGCAAAGGCCAGGCCGGCCGCGTTGAACTACGGATCTTCCGGCGCCGGATCGTCCAATCATCTGGCGATGGCGCTGTTCGAAAGCGTCACGGGCACCCGCATGACGCAGGTCCCCTACAAAGGCAGCACGCCGTTGCTGACGGACCTTGCAGGCGGCCAGGTCGACCTTGCCATCGACCTGTTGCCCCATGCCTTGCCATTCATCCAGTCCGGGCGGCTGCGTCCCCTGGCGATCGCCGGCACGCAACGCTCCACCCTGATGCCCGATCTGCCGACCACCAGCGAGGCCGGCATTCCCTCGTATGAAGTCACGTCCTGGCACGGCTTCGTGGCGCCGGCGGGAACGCCGCCGGCAGTCATCGACAAGCTCAACCGGGAACTCAATACGATCTTCGCCATGGAGGACGTCAAGAAGACATTTGCGCAGCAGGGCGTTGTTCCCGACGGCGGCACGCCGGCCCGGTTCCAGCAATTCATCGATGGGCAGATGGCGCTCTGGAAGAAGGTGGTCCAGGACGCGGCCATTACCGCTGAATGATGCCGACACGAGACGACGGGAGACACCATGTCCAACACCTGCTTCATGCATCGCTTCGCTTTTCTTGGCCTGACTTTTGGCCTGCCCCTTGCCCTGACCCTTGCCGCCGGGGGCGCGCAGGCACAGAACGCGCCGCCGGCCTATCCCGACAAGCCCATACGCATCGTCGTTCCCTACACGCCTGGCGGCTTCAACGATTCGATGGCGCGCCTGTTGGGCAGCAAGCTGCACAAGGCATGGGGCCAGCCGGTGATCGTTGAAAACCGGCCCGGTGCAGGCACGATCCTGGGCACCGAAGTCGGCGCCAAGGCGCCACCGGACGGATACACCCTGGTCGTTGCGGGCTTTCCGCTGGTCGTCAATCAGTACCTCTACACCAAGCTTCCCTACGATACGAAAAAGGACTTCAGCCCCGTGATCCTTGCGGGCCAGACACCCAATCTGCTCGTGGTCCGCGCCGACTCGCCCTTCAAGTCGATGGCTGAACTGATCGCGGCCGCCAAGGCGACGCCGGGCAAGTTGAACTACGCGTCGGCCGGCAGCGGAACGTCGCTGCATCTGGCAATGGAGTACTTCAAGAATGTCACCGGCACGGATCTGAACCAGATTCCGTACAAGGGCAGCGCGCAGATGGTGACGGATCTCCTGGGCGGCCAGGTCGACGTCATGTTCGACAACCTGCCCAATGCCCTGCCCCATGTACAGGCCGGCAAGATGCGCGCGCTGGCGGTCACGTCCAAGCAGCGCCTGTCCGCATTGCCAGACATTCCCACGGTGGCCGAGCAGGGTTATCCGGGCTTCGACGTGGCCGTCTGGTATGGACTGGCCGCCCCGAAAGGCACGCCGCAACCCCTGCTGGACAAGCTGAACGCCGAACTGCAGGCCGCGCTCGATGCCGAAGACGTCAAGACGACATTTGCCGCCCAAGGCGTCGAGATCCTTGGCGGTTCCGGTGGCGACTTCGAACGCTTCTTCGCCGCCCAGGATGCCAAATGGGCGCCCGTGATCCGCAAGGCCGGAATACGGGCCGACTGACGCAGCAAGATCCCGTGGCGGGATCCTCTACACGCGGACCCGCCTCTTTTCATGGCAGAACTTCGATGACCGACTCCGATACGTCCGCCGGCGCACGCCGCGCGCCCTTTACCGATCTGCGCCAGTGGCTGGCTCATCTCGATTCCACTGGCCGGGTCGCCGTGATGCGCGAAGGCGTCCCCCTGCAACACACCCTGGCCGCCATTGCCAAACGGCTGGACGGCCACAAGGTCGCTTACTTCCCGCGCCCGGGCGGCCATGCCATCCCGGTCGTGTCGGGCTTCATGGCCCGGCGCGCCTGGATCGCCGAAGCGATTGGCGTGCCCGAGTCGGGATTGCTTGCGCACTTTCGCGACGCGGCCGAGCACCCCCTTCCGTGGACCGAAGTGCCCGCCGCGACGGCACCGTGCCAGCAGATCGTTCATCGGGACGTCGATGTCCTGAATACGCTTCCGGTCCCCACGCACAGCGAACATGACAGCGGCCCGTACATCACCGCCGGCCTGGTCATTGCCCGCAATCCTGTCACCGGCGTGCAGAACGTTTCCATCAATCGCATCCAGGTCCACGATCGCCAGCGCATGGCGATCCTGATGCTGCCGCGGCATCTGCTGGCGTTCTACAAGGAGGCCGAGGCGCGTGGCCAGGCCCTGGAAGTCGCGGTGGTGATTGGCGTGGACCCCTTGACGCTGCTGGCTTCGCAGGCGATCGCCCCCATCGATACCGATGAACTCGAGATCGCCGGCGCGCTGCACGGCGCGCCGCTGGATGTGGTCAAGTGCGTGACCCACGACGTGCGGGTGCCCGCGCATGCCGAGATCGTGATCGAAGGCCGCATCCTGCCCACAGAGCGCGATGCGGAAGGCCCGTTCGGCGAATTTCCCAAGTACTACAGCGCACGTGAATACCGCGAGGTCATCCAGGTGGACGCCATCACGCATCGGGCGAACCCGCTCTTTCACACCATCATCCCGGCCGAAATGGAGCATCTGCTGCTGGGCTCCATTCCGCGTGAAGCGACCCTGCTCGCGCATCTGCAGCGCAGCTTCTCCAATGTGCTCGACGTGCATCTGGCGATAGGCGGCGTCGGCCGCTATCACCTGCACGTCAAGATTCGCAAGACCCACGAAGGGCAGCCCAAGAATGTGATCTGCGCGGCGTTCGGTGCGCACTACGACATCAAGCAGGTGATCGTGGTGGATGACGATGTCGAGGTGCATGACCCGCTGCAGGTCGAGTGGGCCGTCGCCACGCGCTTTCAGGCGGATCGCGACCTGGTCGTCATTGCCGGCGCGCAAGGGTCGGTGCTCGATCCGTCCACCACGGTCGGACTCGACTTCAGCGGCGGCGCCCCGCCGGCCCATCTTCAGGGCGTCAGCGCCAAGATGGGACTGGATGCAACGCGCCCGGTCGTCTATCACGAACACGTGTTCACGAAAGTGCGTGTGCCCGGAGAAAGCGACATCGATCTCGACGCCGAAATCGATCCCGCCGGCCGCGTGGAATTTCTATGAGGACCGGCGGCCGAATCCTGGTTGACGCGCTTGTAGGCCACGGCGTCGACACCGCCTATTGCGTGCCCGGCGAAAGCTACCTGGCCGTTCTGGACGCGCTGTACCAAGTGCGGGACACACTGCGGCTGATCGTGTGCCGGCAAGAAGGCGGCGCGGCCCACATGGCCGAAGCGCACGCCAAGCTGACCGGCGAACCGGGCATCTGCTTCGTGACCCGCGGCCCGGGCTCGACCAACGCGAGCATTGCCATTCACACCGCCAGGCAGGACTCCACGCCGCTGATCGTTTTTGTGGGGCAGGTGGGGCGCGATGCGACCAGCCGAGAGGCCTGGCAGGAAATCGACTACCGGCACATGTTCGGCCACATCGCCAAATGGGTGGACCAGGTCGACGATGCGCGGCGCCTGCCCGAGTTCATCAGCCGGGCGTTTCATGTGGCCACGTCGGGGCGTCCGGGGCCGGTCGTGCTTGCGCTGCCCGAAGACATGCTGACCGACCTCGTGGACGTTACCGACGCCCCGCGCTATCGACGGAGCAGCGCCGCGCCGGCACCGGACGCCATGGACGCCCTGCTGCGCGAACTGGAAACGGCCGAACGGCCCTTGCTGGTGCTGGGCGGCGGCGGCTGGACGCGCGAGGCCAGCGACGACATCACCGCCTTTGCGCATCGTTTCGACCTGCCGGTCGCCTGCGCCTTCCGCCGGCAGGACCTGATCGACAATCACGACGATCACTACATCGGCGAAGCAGGGCTGGGCATGGATCCAAGGATCGCCCAACGCATCCGCGATGCCGATCTGGTCATCGCGGTCGGGGCGCGACTGGGCGAAACATCCACCCAGGGATACGCGCTGCTGGAGGTACCGCGTCCGCATCAGCGACTCGTCCATGTCCATCCGGACCCGAGCGAGCTTGGCCATGTCTACCACGCCGACGTGCCGGTCAACGCCGCCATGCCCGCCTTTGCCCGCGCCGCCCGAGCGCTTGCCCCACGCCAGCCCGTGCCCTGGAGCGCCTGGACGCGCGCGGCCCGCGCCGACCAGCTCCAGTACATCGAACCGCCCGCATCCATGCCCGGCGAGGTCGATCTGGGCCTGGTAATGGTGCACCTTCGCGACACCTTGCCCGCGGATACCATCGTCAGCAATGGCGCCGGAAATTACACCTTGTGGGTCCAGCGCTTCTGGCGCTATCGGGGCCTGCGCACGCAACTGGCGCCGACCAGCGGCACCATGGGCTACGGCTTGCCCGCAGCCATTGCCGCCAAACTGGTCCACCCGGAACGCACCGCACTGTGCTTTGCCGGTGACGGTTGTTTCCTGATGAGCGGGCAGGAACTGGCCACGGCCGTGCAGTATCAGTTGGACGTATTGATCATCGTGGTCAACAACGGCATGTACGGCAGCATCCGCATGCATCAGGAACGTCACTACCCCGGCAACGTATGGGGCACGGCGCTGACCAACCCGGACTTTGCTGCGCTCGCCAGGTCCTACGGTGCGCATGGCGCGACGGTCACGCGCACGGCGGAGTTTCCCGAAGCCTTGCAACGCGCCCGGGCGGCGGGCGGGCCGGCGCTGATCGAACTGCAGGTCAGCGGCGAGGCGCTGTCGCCGAAGTTGACGGTGGCGGCCTTGCGGGCGCAGGGTTAGGCGGGTCGGACCGGCCCACCCACGCGCGCATCGAACGCCTGACAACGTCCGTGGTGCGCTACTTCCAGAACGGCCGCGTGTCCCCCAGCGCCGCGAACTGCGTTTCGGCGTCGTCGTACAGGGTCTCGAGCTTTGCGGAAATCCAGCCCACGGCAAACCATGCGGTGGGCTGATTTGCGGACAGCTCGCGATAGGTTTCTCGCGCCACCACCAGGTCATTGATATTGCCGAGCACGTCTTGCAACGTGGCCAGGCTTTTCAGGTAAGGCTTGACATGGTCCGGGTCGAACAACGACTCGGTAAACGACAAGCCATACCGCAGCCGTTTGGCCAGCTTGCGCAGATCGTGGCGGGCCTCGTCTTCCAGCAGGTGGAACCGGCTGCCCTGCTCCACCAGTTCCTTGTGCCACTTCTTCAGGCGGCGCACGACGGGCACCTCCAGCTTGGTGGGCCGCAGCGGCACGGCCACGACAGGCGACGGTATTGCCGACGCACTGTCCCGCAGGCCCACGTTCCACGCCAGCAGATCCAGCAGCCACCCTTGAAAGGCCGCGGATGCCGCCACCGTCGCGGCATCGACCCCTTTGCCCGAGCTCCCCAGGTCCACCGGCTCCATGCCGGCTGCGCTCAGGAGCGGAACGACCGTTTCATTGAGCACGTCGCTGTCGCGCGCTTCGCCGAACTGCCCGAAGAAATCCGCCGCGGCTTTCTGGGCGTGGTCATCGGGCAGCGGCGCCCACCCCTTGAACAGCCGCCAGGCCGACCGCAACCGCCGCAGGCCGATGCGCAACTGATGGACATGCTTGGCGTTGATGGCCGTCATGCTGAGTTCGCCGTCGATCCCTGACAGCGCGGTGGCGTTGCGCATGACTTGGTCCAGGCACTCCGCCGTGACGACATCCAGCGCCTGACTGGGCGTGGCCCGTGGCGACAACGCCATGCGGCTTGCCATCGTCGGCGCCCAATACGTGTCGATCTGGCTTTGGCGCACGCTCGCCCGGTCGGCGTCGGGCGCGGCAAGAATGGCGGCGGCTGCCTTGGCCAGACGGTCTCCCCGTTCGGCCTTGCTGCGTGCATCGAGCACCAGCCGGTGCCGCGCCGTCCACGCTTTGGCCAACGTGAACAGGGTGTCGACCGTGCCGGACATCAGTTCGAATTCCAGCTCGTGCAGCGGCAACTCCAGGTCGCCGGCGCAGATCGTGCCTTCGTCATAGGCTGCCTCCGCCACGCCATCGGGCGTTCGCACCTCGGCTTTCAGGCGCCAGACATTGGTTTCGTAACGCAGGCCGAGCTCGCCCTTCAGCTGCCGGATGATGCCTTCCGCCGGCGTTCCGGCGTATACCGACAGGTCCAGCTGGGGTGCCGTGCGGGGGTGATTCAGTTCGACCCGCGTCACCGAATTCTGCCCGGCCTTCTTGAAGGTCTGCACCCAGTGTCGCCCCTCCAACCGAAGGCGCAGCGAGGCGTCGCACCGGGCAAGCTGACGGTCGGGCGTGTCGTAGTACCGGGCACACAGGCGGATCCGCTGTGCGCCCAGCCCGGTAAGTTCATCGGCTACCGCTTTACGGGTGTCGGCCGGAACGGCAAGTTTGATTTCTTGTTCATGCATGATGGCGACCAGGGCAGTTGGGTCAGCACGCAGCGATGCGCAGTGTGCTGACGTTTGTGACATGTCATAAAAATACGGACGCGTTGATCCACGTCGTGGCGCGTAACGTCCCGACGTGGGCATGGACCGGCTGCAGCAAAAAACTTGCCCATGGGGGGCGCAAGTGGAACGCCAGCACGCAAGCTGGCACGAACGTTGCTGAGTACGACGGATGAGCGCAACCAGGCACTCCCACCCGCCGCCGACCAGGGTCCCATGCAGCTCCCCTTCGATTTCTCCCCCGACCCTTACATCCTCGTCCTGACGGGCACCGGGCTGCTGATAGCCCTGGTGGCGTGGCTGCCCCTTGCCTTGCGACGGCTGCCGCTTTCCTTGCCCATCGTCTGCATTGCACTTGGCGCCGGTATTTTTCTGCTCCCGCAGGTAACGCTGGATCCCCTTCCGATGCGCTACCCCAAGATCACCGAACGATTTTCCGAGTTCGTGGTGATCATCGCGTTGATGGGCGCCGGCCTGAAACTCGACCGTATCTTCAGCTTCCGCACCTGGGGCGTCACGTGGCGGTTGATCGCCCTGACGATGCCTCTGAGCATTGCTGCGATCACGCTGATCGCCGGAGCATGGATGGGCCTGACGTGGACCGCCGCCCTGCTGCTGGGGGCCGCTCTCGCGCCAACCGATCCGGTGCTGGCCGCGGACGTCCAGGTCGGCCCCCCCAAATCCGGCGACGAAGACAAAGTGCGCTTTGGCCTGACGTCGGAAGCAGGCATGAACGACGGCTTTGCGTTTCCTTTCGTTCACCTGGCGATCGTGCTGTCGCTGGCCGCAACGACCGGCGAACCCTGGCTTGCCAAATGGCTGTCCTACAACGTGCTGTGGGAAATCGGCGCCGGCGTGGTCGGCGGCTATCTGGTCGGACGCCTGTTCGGATGGCTGACCTTTCACGTTCCCGCCAAGACCAAACTGGTCAAGACCGGTGATGGCCTGATCGCCGTATCGGCCACCTTTGTTTCCTACGGCCTGACCGAATTGATCCACTGCTACGGTTTCCTGGCCGTCTTCGTCACCGCCCTGACCTTTCGCCACGCCCATCGCGACCACGAATTCCAGCTCGAAATGCATGCCCTGACCGAACAGGTCGAACGCATTGCAATGATGGTGCTGCTGATCCTGTTCGGCGGCGCACTGGTCAGCGGCCTGCTGTCCGCGCTGCAATGGACCGACGCGGTGGCGGTAATCGTCATCCTGTTGGTCGTGCGCCCGGTTGCCGGCCTGCTTGGATTGATCGGACACAAGGCGGACTGGCAGGAACGGCTGACCCTGTCGTTCTTCGGCATCCGCGGCGTCGGCTCGATCTATTACCTGGCATATGGCCTGAACTACATGGAGAACGTGCAGGATGCCGGACGCCTGTGGTCCATCGTTGGCCTGGTCATCCTGGTGTCGATCCTGATACACGGCATGACCGTGACACCGATCATGCGCAACTTTGACCGGAGCCAGGGCCGGGATCCGGATGCCGACGACGCCACCCCGCCGCCGGGATTGCAGGGGAAGGCGGCGCAGTCGGAAACGTAGGCGAGGTGATCAGAACACCGCGGTCAACGACGCCATCCTGCCATCGACGGTGACCGGCTTACCCCGTCTTGCCAAGCCCCTCCGCAAACGCCCGATACGATCCCAACGGCCGGCCCAGAATTGTGGTCAGCCGCTCGACATCTCCCGCCTCGGGCACCATGCCGTCGCTCAGGAACCGTTCGGTCATCAGGCGCATGTCGTAGGCCATCCAGCCTGGCGCGTACTGGCGCAGGGTCTGTTCGAACTGCACCGTGTCGTCGCCACCGTACTGAATCGGCCGCTTCAGCACGTCCGTCCAGATCTGCGCGACATCGGCGCCGGTCAGGGTGTCGGGGCCGACGATGTTGATGCGTTCGAGCGGCAAGGGCTGCGCGGCCTGGCCGCGCTCGATCAGCTTGATGGCGGCGACTTCGGCAATGTCGCGGGCGTCGGCCATGGCAATTCCCTTGCTGCCGATGGGCATCGGATAGACGCCGTGCTGGAACACGACGTCCTTGACCGTCAGGTCGTTCTGGATGAAGTACGCGGGGCGCAGGATCGTCGCGGAAAAACCCATCTGTTCGATCATGCGTTCGACGCCGAACTTGCCGGCAAAGTGCGGCACGTTCACATACACGTCGCTGTGGATCACCGAGAGGTAGACGACCCGGGTGACGCCTGCCTGCCGGGCGACGTTCAGTGCGATCAATGCCTGCGTGAACTCGTCCGGGACAACGGCGTTGAGCAGGAACAGGGTCGACACGCCATTGACGGCGGCGCGCAGCGCATCGACGTCGAGCAGGTCGCCCTGGACGACGTCCACACCTGCCGGCAGGTTGGCCGTCTCGGGTTTGCGAACCAGCGCGCGGACGTGGGCGCCGCGCTTGACGAGCTGGTCGACGACAGTGCGGCCAATGGTGCCGGTGGCGCCGGTAACGAGGATGGTCATGATGTTCACTCCTGGAAAGTCGGTTGAATGCGGGGTTGACGCTTGCATCGTAGGCGTCCCACGCATGCGCCGATAGACGGTATATTTGGACATACCGTCTCAAAGGTGGAACGCGTGGATCTTCTGGCGCTGGCTGACTTCAACCTGGTGGCGCGCCACGGCGGCTTCGGCCGTGCGGCGCGTGCCACCGGCCGCCCCAAGGCCACGCTGTCGCGGCGGGTGGTCGAACTGGAAAGCAGTCTGGGACTGCGCCTGATGGAGCGCGGCGCGCGCGTGCTCAAACTCACGCAAGAAGGCCAGGCCTTGTACGAGCGCACGAGCGCCTTGCTTGCCGAAGTCGACGAAACGGCGGCTGCCCTCGCCTCGGGCGGCGCGACGGCGCGCGGCCGGCTGCGCATCAGCGCGCCCAATCTGTTCTCGCAGGCCGCTATGGGCAAGCTGGCCGGCGGATTCGCGTTGGCCTACCCCGACGTGCGGCTGGAAGTGACTGCGGAAGACCGTGCGGTCGACATGGTGGAAGAAGGCTACGACCTGGTGATCCGCGTGAATCCCGACCCCGACGCAACCCTGGTCGGCCGCATCTTTCTGCGCGACCGTCTGGTGGTGGTGGCCCATCCCGACCTGCGTGCGCCGGTCAAAGGCAAGGCGGCGCCTGTCGTTGTGTACGGACCCGGCGCCGGCATGACGGAGTGGACGATAATGAAAGGCAGCCGCAAAACGATGATCGCCGTCGACCCCGTGCTGCGCCTGACGTCGCTGTTGATGGTGCGGGATGCGGTGCGGGCAGGCGCGGGTGCCGCACGCCTGCCGATCTCACTGGTCAGCCAGGACCTGGACAGAGGCCGGCTGGCGCTGTGGGGCGACGTGGACGACTCCGAAGTCGCCTTGTGGGCGCTGTACCCGTCGCGGCGGCTGCTGAGCGCGCGCGTGTCGGCATTCCTGGAGTACCTGAAGTCGGCGTTTCCCAATGGCACGCCGGAGGAACTCGCGGCGTATCTGGCTCGGGATTGAGCACAGGGTCGGATGCTCGGACGGCCCCACTCAGAATGGCTTGGCTACCGCCAGCACCGCAACCGCAACAATCCCCCCGATCAACCAGGGCCCGGTGCGCCACGCCCACGTCTGGGTCCGGTTCACGATGCGACGCAGTTGGCCGGCCTGGATGCCGTGCAGGGCGGACAGGGCCAGGACGACGCCTGCCTTGACGGGAAGCCAGGCGCCGCCTGCCCACCCACCCGACATGACCAGGCCGAGGCCGAACGCCCATACCAGCCCCATGGCGGGCAGCGTCACCGCGCGGTCCCAGCAGCGAACGATGACGGCCATGGCGCTCGCCGATTCCGACGCAAATACGACGGATCGAATGAACAGGCTCGTTCCGACCAGCCCGCCAACGAAGATCAATGCGGAGGCCACGTGCAGCGCCTTGATCCATGGATAGGAATCGGCCGGCGACATCATCGTGCGGCCGTGCGCAGTCGGGCCATCTTGCTGGACAGCAGCACACCGCTGAAGAAGCCGCCGCCTGGCACCGTCGCCAGCGCAATCAGCCGCGCGCCATCGCGCCAGCTCCAGTCCGTCGCCGAGGCCGTCATTTGCAGCACCAGCCAGGCGTAAGCCAGGAAGGCGAATCCATGCAGCGGCCCCATGACCTGCACGCCGGTCGCCCACCCGCCCGCATGCTTGAGCGGGACTGCGATCAGCAGCAGGACCAGCAAGGTCGACCCTTCCAGGAACGACGCCATCCTGAGACGCCTCAGGTGGAACAGTTCGTCATGGACGTCCACGCCGTCAGGAACCGCCATGCGTGAGGATGAAGGAATGGAAGATGTGCGAGAGGGTCGTGGCGGCAGGGTCGGCATGGTTTGATCGGTATCAGCAACCCGACCTTTATAGCTTTCCCACACCACCCCGCGTGAGTGGCAGGAACGACAAACTATGCTGAATTACTGCCAAGCTGCGCTATGATGCCCAACTGTCTACACAGGGTGCCGACGTATGCAAAAAATTGTGGTGGTGGCGCTGCCTGGCGTCCTGCCTTCCGACCTGGGAATCGCCTGCGATGTGTTCCGGTATGTCCGCTTGGCCAACGGTGATCCCGCTTACTCGGTCGACGTCTGCGGCGAAACCCGGCAAGTCGAGGCGGGACCCTTCGTCGTCAATGTGCGGTCGCGGCTGAACGCGTTAAGCGACGCCGACATCATCGTCGTCCCCGGCACCGAGGACATCGCCCGGGCGCCCTCGCCTGCGGTGGTCCGTGCCCTTCGGTTGGCGCATGAACGCGGCGCATTGCTCGCGTCCATCTGCACCGGGGCGTTCGCTTTGGCAGGAGCAGCGCTGCTGGACCATCGGCGCGCAACGACGCACTGGGCCGCAGCGGGCGAACTTGCCCGCCGGTTTCCGTTGGTCACCGTGGATGTGGACGCCTTGTTCGTTGACGAAGGCAACATTGTGACGTCGGCGGGATCCTCCGCCGGCCTGGATATGTGTCTGCATCTGATCGGTCGCCAGCATGGCCAGGCGGTCGCGGCGCATGCGGCAAGAATGGCCGTTGCGCCGCTTCGCCGCGAGGGCGGCCAGGCCCCCTTCATCCGCCAGCCTGAACCAGTGCCGGGCAGCACCCTGGCTCCGCTGATCGACTGGATGCTGGCGCACCTGGATCAGCCACTCGACGTCGTCACGCTGGCCGCCCGCGCATGCATGACACCGCGCACCTTCGCCCGACGGTTCAAGGACCAGACCGGGACGACACCCATCCAGTGGCTGCTGACGCATCGGGTGCGCCGCGCGCAAGAACTGCTGGAGACAACGGCGTCTTCCATCGACCGGGTCGCCAGCGCCGCCGGCTTCGATTCGCCCGTGACGTTCCGAAGCCGCTTTCAAAGAACGGTGGGGCTGACGCCGAGCGCCTATCGCCGGCGTTTCAGCGACCCGGCGCCCGACGGGCGACCTGCAAGGGCTTAAGGGATCAGCCGCTGCGCGCGCAGGCGTTCGAATAATTCGAAGAATGACGCATCGGTAGCCTGGTAGGCCGTAAAGCCGAGGCGACGGCTGTTGGCCATGTCGGTCATGACTTCCAGCGGGCGGCCCAGATCCAGGTCGGTGTGCCAGGCCGAGGCGAGCCGATCCAGGTCTGGCTCGACCAGGCCATGGCGGGTCGCGATCTCGCGCCACAGCGGCGCATCCTGTGCCATTGCCGTTTCCAATGGCTGGACCTGTCCGCTATAGCCGGCTGCCTCGACGCCGAACCACTCGGCCAGCTTCGGCCACAACCAGCTCCAGCGGAACACGTCGCCGTTCACGATATTGAAGGCTTCGTTCTTTGCCGCATCGGTATCCGCCGCCCAGACCAGCTGCCTGGCCAGCATGCGCGCGTCCGTGACGTCGGACAGGCCTTTCCACTGAGCTTCGGACCCGGGGAACTGGAAAGGGCGGCCTGTTTCCTTGCAGATCGTGGCATAGACCGCCAGCGTCGTGCCCATGTTCATGGCGTTGCCGACTGCCTGGCCGATGATGGAGTGGGGACGGTGCACGCTCCACGTAAAGCGGTCGCGCTCCGCGGCCGCATAGACTTCGTCTTCTTGCGCGTAGTAGAAATTTTCGAGCGGCAGGCGCGGCTGGCTTTCGCGCAGCGGCGTATCCGGCAGCGTGCCGGATTTTGCATACGCCTCGAACGGCCCAAGGTAGTGCTTCAAGCCCGTGACCAAGGCCACATGGCGCACGCTTTTCTTGGGCGCCAGGGCATCCAGCAGGTTGCGCACCAGTGCGGCGTTGACGCGGACATTTTCTGCTTCGGTATCCTGCCGCATCCAGGTGGTGATGAAGACGTGCGTCGGCGCCACATCGGCGAGCGCCGCGCTCAAAGCTTGTGGGTCGAGCAGGTCAGCCGCGACATGCTGCACCTCGGGCAGATCGCCAGGTGGCCGGCGCGACAGGCCGATCACCTTCCAGTCACTGACGAGCAGCTCGCGCGCAACATGGTTGCCGCCTATCCCTGTCACACCTACCACCAAAGCGGTTCGTTGCATGCTTTGTTCCTTTCAGTTTGGATAACGCAATCGTCCCATTCAGCACTCCGCGTGCCTGACCCACCGACCGCGCGGGCCGCATGGTCAATGCGACGAGACAAATGTTGCATCCGCAAACGCGGCCGGCAACGCGAAGCTCTGCCGCAGCCGCCGAGCCTCCGCCGCTGGCGTCAGCCCAAACAACCGCTTGAACTCCCGGCTGAACTGCGCCGGGCTCGTGTACCCCACGGCAAGACTCGCGGCCTCTGCAGTCAGGTCCTGGCGCACCATCAACAGGCGAGCCTGGTGCAAGCGTGTCGACTTTACATACTGCATTGGCGACACCTGCGTAATGGCCTTGAAGTGAGTGTGGAAACTTGGCACGCTCATGCCCGCTGCCTTCGCCAGCTCCGTCACGCCGAGCTGCTGCGCATAGCTTGCGTGAATCAGGCGCAGCGATCTGCCAATGCGGCCGAACTGGCCCCGCGCAGCCAATGCCTCGCGCATCGAACCGCCCTGCGCGCCGGACAGCACACGAAAGTACAGCTCGCGCAGCAAGGCGGGACCCAGCACGGCGGCTTCCAGCGGGTCATGCATCGCCTCAAGAAACCGCAGCACGGACACCTGCATGGCGTCATCCATCGGCGTTGACATCATGCTTTGCGGCGGCTGTACAGGGCGCGTCCCGCCCAGGCGATCGATCTGCGCCGCCACGTCGGCTGCAAGCGCGAAATCCAGGTGCAGATACAGCGCGAGCAGCGGGCGCTCGGCGGTCGCATCAGTCTCCATGCTGAACGGTACCGGTACCGACACGGCAAGATAATGCCGCTCGTCATACAGGTACAGCTGATCGCCAAAATACCCCCGCTTGCGGCCCTGGCAGACGATCACCACACCCGGGTCGTACAGCACAGGCGTGCGCGCAAGCGCCCGATCGGATCGCAAGATCCGCACGCTGGGCAGCGGCGTCAGGCTGTAGCCCTCGGCAGGCGCAAGCGCGTGCAGCAAGGTCACGATGCGGTGCTGGATGGAGACAGGCGGTGGCGCCATGCCTTTGGAAGATGGAGAGACGCTCATCGTTGCGCCCATAGTTTTGTGCAAGAAATTCAGCGAAACGTCGCTTATTTGGTGCGATAGTTCAGACTAGCATGCATTCCCTGCACAACTTTCAGGGACCGCATCATGCCATCCACCAAGACCTTGCTCATCACCGGCGTCAGCAGCGGCTTCGGCCGCGCGCTCGCCCAGGAAGCGCTGGCCGCAGGCCACACTGTCGTAGGAACCGTGCGAACCCTGCAAGCCAGACAGGACTTCGAGGCTCTCTCGAGCCATGCCGCTATCGGACGCGTCCTGGACGTGACCGACTTTGACGCCATCGACGGCGTCGTTGCACAGATCGAGGCAATCGTCGGGCCGATCGACGTTCTGGTCAACAACGCCGGCTATGGTCACGAAGGCACGATGGAAGAATCGCCGCTCTCCGCCATGCGGCGGCAGTTCGACGTCAACGTGTTCGGCGCCGTCGCCATGATCAAAGCCGTGCTGCCCCACATGCGCGCGCGCCGCCGCGGCCACATCCTCAACATCACGTCCATGGGCGGGCACATCACCCTGCCGGGCATCACCTATTACTGCGGCAGCAAGTTTGCTTTGGAAGGCATCTCGGAGGCCCTTGGAAAGGAAGTGGCCGCCTTGGGCATCTCCGTCACCGCCGTGGCGCCCGGATCGTTCCGGACGGACTGGGCCGGAAGGTCCATGGCGCGCACGCCTCGCTCCATTCCCGATTACGACGCCATCTTCAACCCCATCCGCAAAGCGCGGGAAGAGGTCAGCGGCAAGCAACTTGGCGATCCCGCCAAAGCTGCACGGGCCATGCTCGCGGCCATCAGCGCGCACCAGCCGCCGGCGCACCTGCTGCTCGGCAGCGATGCGTTGCGGCTGGTGCGCAGCAAGATGGCAGCGTTGGAACGTGAGATCGAAGCGTGGGAAGCGGTGACCGTGTCGACGGATGGATGAAGGGGCCCTGGAGAGGCTCCGGAGCTGTCCACAGCTGTCCGGAGGTGATCTGGACGGTGATCCCGAGGCGATCCGGAGAGGTTCCGAAGGGGTTCTGAAGGGGTTCCCGAGGGTCCAAAGGCGGCCGAAAGGGTTCTCAGAGGCGCGCCGGGGGACCCTACCTAAATCAATTTCCCAATTTTTTGCCACATTTGCCGAGCAACCCGCTGCTATGGCAAATGTGGCAGATTTCCGGAAATTTTGATTTGAAAGGGTATGCCCGGCGGGGCGCAATGGGGCGGACACCGCCCGCGCCGCCCCACAGTCATGCACTAGGTGGCTTGTGCGACCACCAGCTGGAACTCGATTTCCACTTCAGCGCCCAGGGGCAGCCCGGCCACGATGACCGACGTGCGGGCCGGGGGGACCTCGCCCTTGAACGACTCTTCCCATGCCTGGTTCATCCCGGCCGCGCCTTCCGGCGACGTGCAGAACAGGCGTGCAACGACGAGCCGCGACAGCGACCACCGATGGCTTGTGCTATGTGAGCGCTGGCGGCACCGCCTTCAAGAACGCGATCACGGCAGCTTCATGACGCGACGACGGGCTCAGGTGCCCGTCATGCAACCGGCCAGGCAGCCAGCGCCTGTTCCACCACGGCGTCAAGCATGTCACGGCTTGCCCCGGCCTTGGCCTGCACCGCGACTCCCTGCGCAACGGTCATGATGTAGGCGGCCAGCACGTCGGGCTTGGCCGCCTTGGGAAGATCGCCTTCCTGCCTGGCCCGCTCGAAGCGTTCGGCCAGGCGCGCCTGAGCGGCCGCGCGAAACTTCGCCAGCGCTTGCCGCACCGGCTCCGCATCGTCCGAGGCCGCCAGGGCGCCATTGATGCCAAGACATCCGGTCCGATCAGAAAAGCGTGTATTGAGTTCAAGTGCCTTGTGCAGGTGGTGTGACGCCACCTCGCGCGCGGTTGGTTGCTCGAGCGCTTCTGGAAAGTAGTCGAGATAGCGCTCGTCATACCGAGCCAGTGCTTTCAGGAAAAGCGCTTCCTTGTTGCCGAATGCCGAATACAACGCCGGCCGCTCGACGCCGGCGGCTTCGACCAGGTCGGCATACGAGGCGCCCTCGTACCCCTTGCGCCAGAAGACGCACAGCGCCGCATCCAGCACCTTGTCGACATCAAATTCCCGGTGACGACCCATCGGTCCCTCTCCCTTCTTTTTTCATAACGACTGTTATAAGTCGCTTGACACCTTCTGTCCACTTTCCATACCATCCGTTATCGTAATGAACATTACGATAACAATGTCAGCCCATGAACGCACGGATGCGAGGAGACGGAGATGTCGAACGAACTGAAAGGAAAGGTCGCTCTGGTGACAGGTGGCGCGCGCGGCCTGGGCGCTGCGATTGCCGAAGCATTGGCCGACCGGGGCGCGGACGTGGCGATCAGCTACGTTGCTTCCGCGGACAAGGCCGAAGCCCTGGTCGAGAAACTCAAGGCCCGGGGCGTGCGCGCCATCGCGGTCCGCAGCGATCAGGAAGACATGGCCGCGGCCACATCACTGATCGATGACGTCATGCGGCACTTCGGCCACCTCGACATTCTGGTCAACAACGCCGCGATCGTCGCCAAGGGCCGGATCCTTGGCGATCCCGACCTTGACACCGCGGCGCTCGACCGTCAGTGGCGCGTGAACGTCATGGGTGCGGTGGCAACGACCCGCGCCGCGGCGCCGGTACTCGCTGACGGGGGCCGCATCATCTTCATCGGGTCGATCAACGGCACGCGCTCCATCACCTCCGGTGTCGCCGACTACGCCGGCACCAAGGCCGCCATCAACGGTTACGCCAGAGGCGCGGCGCGGGACCTCGGACCCCGCAACATTACCGTCAACGTTGTCCAGCCAGGCGCCATGCCGACCGACATGATGGCGGAGGTCTTTGGCGACACGAACGCGCCGGACGCGTTCCTGGACATGCATCCCATTCGCCGGATCGCGACCGTTGCGGAAGTTGCTGCTGCGGTCTGCTTCCTGGCCGGACCCACTGCGGGCTACATGACCGGCGGCGTCATCGACGTCGCAGGCGGTCTGGGCATCTGATCCAACCCTTTTTCCCAACACCAAAGGATAGAAAATGACCCACCCATTTGGCGCGACGTCGACGGCCGACGACATTCTTGCCGGTGTCGATCTGAAAGGAAAACGCTACCTCGTCACCGGGGCGGCCTCGGGTATCGGGCGGGAAACGGCGCGTGCGCTGGCAGCCCATGGCGCCACCGTGGTCGGAACGGTCCGGGACCTTGCCACGGGCGAATCCGCAACGGCAGCCGTGCGTGATGCGGCATCGCAAGGCGGCGGCGATCTGACGCTGATCGCACTCGACCTGGGCTCGCTTCGCAGTGTGCGCGCCGCTGCAGACACGCTGCTTGCCACCGGCCTTCGCTTCGACGCCATCATTGCCAACGCAGGCGTGATGGCGACGCCAGCGGGCAAGACGGCAGACGGCTTCGAGACCCAGTTCGGGATCAATCACCTTGGCCACTTCGCGCTGGTGACACGCATCGCGCCGGTGCTCGCCGACGGCGGGCGTCTGGTGGTCGTCTCGTCGCAGGCGCATCGGGTTGCCGACATCGACCTCGACGACCCCAATTTCGAACGTCAGGACTACGATCCTTTCGTGGCCTATGGCCGCTCCAAGACCGCCAACGCCCTGTTCGCCGTGGAGTTCGACCGACGCCATCGTGATCGTGGAATCCGTGCGTCGTCGGTGATGCCGGGCAACAGCCTGACCGACCTTCCTCGCCATTTTTCGCAGGAAGAACTGCAAGGCCTGTTCGCCACCGTCGGCAAGGCCCGCGCCGATGCAGGACTTCCTCCGCCCTTGCTCAAGGACATCTCGCAAGCGGCCGCAACCAGCGTATGGGCTGCGGTGGTTGCCGACCCTGACCACATCGGCGGCAAGTATCTCGAAGACGTCGCGGTGGCGGCGGTCAACGACACGCCCAACCCGTTTGCGGATGGCGTGCGGTCGTATGCAGTGGACCCCACCCGGGCCGGGCAGCTGTGGACAAAGAGCGAAGCACTCGTCGGCACGGCCTGAGCCACAGGCGGCATGCTGCACCGGCACATTTCGTGACAGATGGCTCGGGCTACCCAAGCTAAAATGAACACATAGGACGTGCTGCGTGTGCTTTGAATCCAGGTCAATGATCATGGATTCATAAAAACGGAGAACCTGTTGAACTTCACATAGGAACTCCGCAGCATGCCTGACCGCACGCCCTATTCCCTTGCACGACCCACCCTGTTTCTTCGGTCCCTTCTGGCACACAGTGCTGCCGGCGGCGTGATCTTGATGGTCACCGCCGCGCTGGCCATCCTTGTTGCCAACTCTCCGCTTGTGGATCTGTACCAAAGCACGCTTGCGTCCTACGTCGGCGGGCTGTCCGTGCTGCATTGGATCAACGACGGGCTGATGGCCGTCTTCTTTCTTCTGGTCGGCCTCGAGATCAAACGCGAGGTGCTGGAAGGCGAGCTGTCATCCTGGCCACGACGCATCCTGCCGGGCAGTGCCGCGCTAGGGGGCATGGTCGGGCCTGCACTGATCTACCTTGCGTTCAACCTAGGGCCGACGGGACACCCGAGCGGATGGGCCATTCCCGCCGCCACCGACATCGCCTTTGCGTTGGGCGTGCTGTCGCTGCTCGGCCCGCGCGTGCCGGTATCTCTGCGCGTATTTTTGATGGCGCTGGCGATCATCGATGATCTGGGCGCGGTGGTCATCATCGCCTTGTTCTACACAACGTCGTTGGATGCGCTGGCACTGGGCGGCGCGGGACTGGTCACGCTTGCGCTGATTGCAATGAACCGCGCCGGCGTCAACCGGCTGCTGCCCTACATTGCACTGGGTGCGCTGCTGTGGTTCCTGGTGCTCAAGTCTGGCATCCACGCCACGCTGGCCGGCGTCGTCCTTGCCTTTACGGTCCCGCTCCGCACCCTGTCCAAGCCGGATTCCGGCTCACCGCTGCTGACGATGGAGCATGGCATCCAGCCGTGGGTCACCTTCCTGATCGTTCCGCTGTTCGGTTTCGCCAATGCAGGCGTGTCGTTTGCCGGCATGAGCCTGTCGGCGCTGATCGAGCCGGTGCCACTGGGTATCGCGCTGGGCCTGTTCGTAGGCAAGCAGTTGGGTGTGTTCTTTACTTGCGCAGCGGTCATCAAGTTGGGACTGGCGACCCTTCCGGCACAGGCCACATGGAAGCAGATGTACGGTCTGGCAGCGCTGTGCGGCATCGGATTCACCATGAGCCTGTTCATCGGCCTGCTGGCCTTTCCCGACTCGCCGCTGCTACAGGATCAACTCAAGCTGGGCGTGCTGGCAGGGTCGCTGGCGTCGACGCTTCTGGCGGTGCTGCTGCTGAGGTCGCAGCGCCCGGTTGGTTGACGAAGGCAATCAATTCCTGGATGCTCACCGGCTTGCAAAAATGCCGATCGATACCCGCCTCGAAGGCAAGGCGTTTATCGCCTCGGCGCCCGTGCCCGGTCAGCGCGGCAATCGTCACGGTCCCCATATGCGGATCCTTGCGCAGTTGGCGCGCCAGTTCATAACCGTCCATTACCGGCAAATCGATATCCAGAAGCACGACGTCAGGACGGCGCTCTCGCGCCGCCAGCAGCGCCGCCTGCCCGTCATTCGCAGTGCTCACCGCATGGCCCACGTCTTCCAGCAATTCCGCCAGAATGTCGACCATCATGGCGTCATCATCCACGATCAGAACGCGCTTGCCTGACGCCGATGACAAAAGAGGCTCTTGCGGGCTCATTGGGGCTACCTGTGGGTCCAGCGTGAGTAATTGGTTAGATTCTACCGGGTCACGGCAGCGTCGCAAGCCCGCTACTTTCCGCTGCGGTGATAGGCCCGAGCTTTCAGCGTTTCCAGCTGATCCACGATCACCTGCCGCAGCCACTGATTGCCTGGATCGTTCGTCTGGCCCCTATGCCAGTACATGTTCACCTGGAACGTCGGCGGACGAAAAGGCAGCCTGACCTGCCGCAACTCCTTCATCGACGCAAAAAAATCCGCCAGTGCTTGCGGAACGGTGGCCACTACATCGGTGCTGCCCACGATGACCGGAATGCTCATGAAGTGCGGCGTCCGCAGCACCACCTTGCGGCGCAGTTTCTTCTTCTGCAGAAAGTTTTCGAATACTTCGAGGCTGCGTCCGGGCGCTTCGACCTCGACGTGATCCAGGCTGATGTACTGCGCCATCGTCAGCGCCGCATCCCGGATCGGATGATCCGCGCGCATGATGCAAGCGAACGAGTGCAAGCCGATCCGGCGGTGCAAAAACTGACTGCTGGTCAGGTCAGGAAAGTACCCACAGGCCAGATCCACATCACCCGCCGCCATCGCCTCTTCCATCTCCCGCGGCGGAAGGTAGGTCGATCGTAACGAGATCGACGGCGCGGCCTTCTCGATCGCCTGCACGATGAACGGAAGGTAGATGCCTTCGCCGATGTCGGTCAGGCTCAGCCGAAATTCTCGCGCGGACGACGCAGGATCGAACAGGGGGACGGCAAACAATTCATTGTCGACCGCCTGGACGATGCCACGTATCGGCGCGAGCAGTTCGCGAGCGCGGCTGGTCGGCTCCATGCCGTTATAGGTCTTCACGAACAGCGGGTCATCCAGCAGGCCACGCAGCCGGCGCAATGCCGTGCTCAAGCCAGGCTGGCTCATGTCCAGCAACTGCGCGGACCGTCCGACACTGTGCGTCTCATACACCGCAAGAAAAACCCGCAGCAGGTGGATGTCCAGGTTCATGAACGTTATCTCCTTTCAAGATATTGAATATAACTTTCATGCCATTGAGAAATCTAGCTCACGTCGTTAGTCTGGCGCCCACTGATATCAACAACGGAGACCCGACATGCATACTCCCCAACAAGTGGCGCCGCCCCACCCTTCGCTTACGTGGCCGGAAGGCGGCGTCACCCGTGTTCCGTTCCAGGTCTTTTCCGATCCCGAGATCTACGCGATGGAGCAGCAGAAGATCTTTCGCGGGCCGATCTGGCACTACCTGTGTCTGGAAGCGGAGATCCCCAACAAGGGTGACGTCCGCACGACGTGGCTCGGCGACACACCCATCATCGTGACGCGCGATGAAGAAGATCGTGTGCACGCCATGATTAATCGCTGTGCGCACAAGGGCGCGCTGGTGTGCCTGAAAGACCATGACAACCAGCGCTCGCTGACCTGTGTCTACCATGCCTGGAACTACGCCCTGGACGGAAGGCTCAAGACGGTTGCATTCCGCAACGGCGTGCGCGGCAAGGGCGGCATGCCCGATGACTTCGACCCCAGCCGCCACAAGCTGGAGCCTCTGCGCATTGAGCGCTTTGGCGGCATCGTGTTCGGGACCCTGTCGGACGAGACCGAACCGCTGCAGCAGTTCCTGGGAGAGAAGATCTCCGCCTTCCTGGCGCGCAACATGGACAAGCCCCTCAAGGTCCTGGGCAAGCACAGCCAGATCATCCACAACAACTGGAAGCTGTATGCCGAGAACGTGCGCGACTCCTACCACGCGACGCTGCTGCACACGTTCTACACGACCTTCCAGGTGAATCGGTTGGACATGGACGGCGGCATCATCCTGTCGGACAAGAAGTGGCACCACATCAGCTATTCCAAGCGCGCCACGCTGGAGGCGTCGGCCGAATATCAGGAATCCAACGTCCACTCGGCGCAATACGATTCGCAGCTGGACGGCCCGGCATTGCTCGAAGCCTGGAATGCGTACGAGGACAACATCACCCACAGCATCCAGACGGTGTTTCCGACGCTGGTCATCCAGCTCACGTTGAACTCGCTTGCAGTCCGCTTCTTCGTGCCGCGCGGTGTCGACAAAACCGAGCTGTTCTGGATATTCCTGGGCCACGAAGATGACACACCGGAACAGGAAAAGATGCGCGTAATGCAGGCCAACCTGACTGGCGCGGCGGGCCTGGTCGCGTTGGAAGATGGCTGCATCAATTCCTTCGTGCAGCGTGGCACGTACGGCAGTCCCGACCGCGCAGCGTTCATCGAAATGGGCGGGCGAGTTGCCGAGTCCAATGAATCGTCCCGGGCAACGGAAGCGGCCGTACGCGGCTTCTGGCACGGCTATCGCGACATCATGGGATTGGGAGGGGCCGCGTGATGACCTCTTCGACTGCAACAGAAGCCCGTGCGATCACCCATGCAGCGCATGCCGACGTGGCCGCCTTCCTGACCCGTTATACCGATGCGCTGGACGACGGACGGGTCGACGAATGGGCCGACTTCTTCACTGACGACGGCAACTATCAGATCACCACGCGGGAAAACGAAGAGGCGGGGTATCCCGTCGGCATCATCTACTGCGAAGGCCGCGGCATGCTGCTGGATCGCATCAAGGCGCTCAAGGTCGCCAACATCTACGAAAGCCACGTGTACTGCCATATCAATGGGCAGCCCACCGTGCTGGGGGAGACCGGTGGGCTCTTTACCGTTCGCTCCAACTTCGTCGTCTACCGAACCATGTACGACGGCCGGGTGGAATTGTTTGCAACCGGCAAATACCTCGATGTCATCCGGCACGACGAAGCCGGGCTGCGGTTCAAGGAACGACGTGCGATCGTCGACTCGCGGCGCATTGACACCCTGCTGGTGTTCCCGATCTGACGATCGGCTTGCTTGACCGACAACACACACCCGATCGGAACAGGTCTGGGGGAGACAATCATGAACAAGATCACCCGGCGGCTTGCCGCCATGGCGGCCTGTGCGCTGCCGCTGGCCTTGGGGCCTGCCGCACAGGCGGCGGATTGGCCGACCAAGCCGATACGCATCATCGTGCCGTTTGCCGCCGGCGGTATCGCCGACATCCTGGCACGCATGCTGAGCCCGGTGCTGCAGGAAGGCCTCGGGCAACCCATCATCGTCGAAAACAAGCCGGGCGCCAGCGGCGGATTGGCCACCGAGTTTGTCGCCCGGGCCGAGCCGGATGGCTACACGCTGCTGCTTGCACTGGCAGCGCCGCAGACATTGAATCAGCACATCTACAAGGTCACGTACGACGGCGTCAAAGACTTCGCACCCATCACGCTGCTCAACACCAATCCCCTGGTGCTGATGGCGAACACCTCATTACCCGTGCATTCGGTGCAGGACCTGATCGCACTCGCAAAAAAGAAACCCGGAGAGATCTTCTTCTCCGACGCGGGCGGGCTCACGCAATTCAGCGGCGAGATCTTCAAGCACATGACGGGCGCGAAGATCACCCATGTCGGCTATCGCGGCGGAGCGCCGGCGGTCACGGCCGCCGCTGCCGGAGAAACGCAGATCACGTTCGCCAACTATTCGGACGCGCTGGCGTGGATGAAGTCCGGCAAGTTGCGTCCGATCGCGCTCACCAGCGCGCAGCGTTTCCCGCAGTCGCCTGACATCCCCACCATCGCGGAGTCGGGTGTGCCGGGTTTCGATGTGCAGGGCTGGAGTGCCCTGCTGGCCCCCCGGGGCACTCCGCCCACCATCATCGACAAGGTCTACAAGGTCGTGTCGGCCGGCCTCAAGGATCCCGCGCTCAAAGAAAAAATGATGAACATCGGCGCCGAACCGAGTGGCAGCACACCGGCGCAGTTCAAGGCATTCATGGAAGCGGAATCGGAAAAGTGGCGCGCCTTTGTCGAGCGCACAGGCATCAGGATCGAATGATGACGCTGGAACATCTACCCGTCGTGGTCAATGCCGACTGGCTCGCACGCCACCTGACGACACCCGGATTGCGCATCGTCGATGCGTCGTGGTCGATGGGCGGTCCGGCGTCGGCTGCCCGATACGCGTACCAGGCCGGCCACCTTCCAGGCGCCGTCTTCCTGGACCTGGACGCAACCGCGGATCCGGGCAGCAGCCTGCCGCATGCCCTTGCACCCGCGCAGCATTTCGGGCGCGTGGTCGGCGCATTGGGAATCGGCAATGACGATGCGGTGGTGATCTACGACCGCGCCGGCATGCACACGGGACCCCGCGCCTGGTGGTTGTTCAAGGCGTATGGGCACGATCGTGTTGCCGTGCTCGACGGCGGCCTGCCGCGGTGGCTTGCGGCAGGCCGCCCGATCGACAGTGCGCCCGTCGTGCTGCCGCCCCGTGACTACCTGGCCGCCGACCCCTGGGCGCACGCCTGCACGCAGGCCGAGGTGCTGCACGCGAGCCAGACAGGCGCACAAATCGTGGACGCACGCAGCCCGGGGCGCTATCGGGGCGACGACGCTGAACCGCGTCCGGGGCTGCGCAGCGGCCACATTCCGGGCAGCCGCAACCTTCCGTACACCGCCCTGCTCGACCCGATCGATGGGACGCTGCTGCCAGCCGAAGATCTCCAGCAGGCCTTTGAACGTGCAGGTGTCGACCCGACCATGCCCGTTATCTGCACCTGCGGTTCCGGCGTGACGGCCTGCGTCATCCGGCTGGCGCTGGCGCGCCTGGGCGCGCCATCGGCCATGGTCTACGACGGGTCATGGACCGAATGGGGATCGACCCCTGGCTTGCCGGTGGCCACCGGCCCCTGACGTTCACTTGCTTTTCACATCTGAAGAAAGGACTCCCCGATGATCTACGAACTGAAAAAGTACACAGCCCACCCTGGCAAGGCAGACGCCCTGAAACAGCGCTTTGAAGCGCACACCCTGCCGATCTTTGCCCGGCTGGGCATCGACGTGCTCCATTGCTGGACCGAACCCGCCGCACCTGACGCGTTCTGGTATCTGACCCGCTTTTCGTCGGCCGAAGCACGCGATGCCGCGTTGCAGGCGTTCAGCACGGATGCAGAATGGAAGCGCGTCAAGGCGAGCAGCGAGGTCGATGGCCCGTTGTTGAGTGCGCAGACCACCGTCGCGCTGGTTCCAGCGGAGTTCTCCCCCCATGGCTGACGCTGCGTTGGTGCCCCTGGAAACCCGTCCGGTCAGAGTGGGGGACGCGGTGTTCGCTGTCGCGGATACCGGACCTGCTTCCGCGTCGTGCGTGCTGTTCAGCCACTCCATCATGACGACACATGCCATGTGGCGAGAGCAGATCGAGCTGCTGTCGCACGCCGGCTACCGCACAGTGGCCTACGACGCTCGTGGCCATGGACGCAGCACGGTGTTGCCTTCGCCCTACCGCATGCAGCAACTGGCCGATGATGCGATCGCGCTGCTCGATGCCCTGGACATTGCGCGCGCACATGTTGTCGGGCTATCGCTGGGCGGCATGATCGCGTTCGATTTGCTGACGCGCTATCCGCAGCGCCTGTCCAGCGCCGTCATTTGCGACGCCCGTGCCGACAGCCCCGACTTCTTTGCCCGACCCTGGGACGAACGCATCGCGTTGGCAAAAGACCAAGGCATGCAGCCGCTCGCGTCCCCCACGATCGCCCGCTGGGCAGGCGCCCAGTTTCGCGTATCGGATTCGGCGCGCGCTCTGTACCAGATGATTTGCGATACGCCCGTCGAAGGGTTCATCGGTACGGCTCGCGCCCTGCAGGACTTTGATTTCAGGCAAGGGCTCGGCGAGGTAGACGTGCCGGTCACGTTGATCTGCGGCGAGAACGACGGCGTCCTGCCTGCCGAAATGGCCGCGCTCGCGGCGCAGATTCCGCAGTCGGTGATGACCGTGATTGCCAACGCGGGGCATCTTCCGAACCTGGAGAATCCCGCCGAGTTCAACACGGCGCTGCTGCGGCACATGGAAATCCATGCAGGCTCGCCAGCGACGCCGCCTTGATCGCACAGATATGCTCCGCCTCACTCCTGCCGTTGCAACGCTCCATTCGGCGCGCGGGAATACTTCGACAGCATCTGCTCCCACATCAGCTTTGCCTGCCCTGGGTGCCAGAAATGCCCGATCTTGTCGGTCACCTGCCAGCGGTATTCCGCCAGGCCATCGGACCACACTTCGATCTTTCGACGGCCATCGACAATGTTGGTGGGCGGCCACTTGTGCTTGTTGACGGTCGAGCGCCAGAACTCGCGTGCCGCGGGCTCACTGCCGGGAAATTCCGAATCCAGTTCATCCCCTCCGCGGCATTGCCAGACTGGCATGGCAATGTCCGTCCGTGCGATCGGGTTGGCGTAGCTGGCGGCGCCAAGGTGGCCGGAATAGCACAGTGCCAACGCCGCGAACAGGTTGGGCTGTTGGACCGCAATGCGATTGCTCATTGCCGTGCCCATCGACGATCCGTTCAGATACACCCGCGTCGTATCGATGTTGTAGGTCTTGGTGACCTCGGCATACAGGTCCTGGAAGAAGACCATGTCGCGCGCGTCGGCTTCCATCGGCACGGCCCATGTCGCGCCAATGCCCTGCGGAAAGACAACGATGAAACCTTTTTCTTCCGCGACCTTGGGCCACTCGGTGATCAACGCCTGGAACCGGGCGGAGCCGTTGCGGCCATGATAGGAAAAGAGCAAGGGCACTTTCTTGCCTGACGCCTTGAGCGCCTCATAGTTCGACGGCACGTAGGTCAGCCATCGACGGGTGCTGCCCGGCCGCAATTCCTTGACGGTCTCGATCAGCTTCATCGATGCGATCGTCTGGTTGGCATGCAAGGTGCCATTGACCCGGGTGTCATCGGCAAAACGCACCACGCCGTCGAACATCGAATTCCAGATCATCCGGGTCACGGCGCTTCCATCCGGGGCCACCCCGGGCTTCAACGAAGAAATCCTGACTTGCTGGAGGGCGTTGTCCTTGTTGGCATAGGTGGTCTCTGTCGCCAAGTCCGTCGTCTCGACCTTGGGTGCCTGATCCGTCTGGTTTGCCTTCTGCCAATAGGCGGCCTGCAGGGTTTCCGTCGTGGTGAGTGGCGTGTCAGCGGACCGGATGATCCACGCGCCCATGGCTGACGGAGGAAAGTCCGTTCTGTTGAACGTCGACGCCTGGGCGACGCCATTGATCGATGCGACTGCGGCCGCCAGATTCGGCGCCCTCATGGCCAGCTGCTGCGCCAGCGATCCGCCTGTACCCGTACCGGTCAGGTAGGTCGGGATGGTTGCGACCAGCGCGTACTTGGTCCGCATGGCTGCGGCAACTGCATTGATGTAGGCCAGTTCGTCGCCGGCATTGGCGTCGCCCGACAGGTTCCACTTCTTTTGCACGGCATTCGGAAACGCGACAACGAAGCCGTGTTCGTCGGCCAGTTCGGTCCAGCGGGTCCGCTGTGCGTACTCGTTCCCGTCGCTGCCATCGTCATGCAGGGCAATCACGACACGCACACCACGCGCATCGTATTCACGCAGGTCGGCCACCTTGGCAGGCGCATATTCAACGTAGCTGCGCTCGGCGCCATTCACCGTCACAGTCGCCGGGTTCACAGCAATCGGCGTGGACGGCTCCTGCGTCGCCGGAGGACTGGTGCCGACGGGGTCGTCGCCCCCACCGCCACAGGCGCTCAGGAACAAGGTACTCGTGGCAAACACTGCGGCAACCATTGCGCGCGTCGAAGTCGTGGTCAAGATTTGTCTCCTCTCATGGCACATCAGGCTTTTCGCCTTTTCTGATCATTCGTCTCGGTATCGCGCCCAGGCGCCACCGTTGTCGGTCAGGTCAAACAGCGTGGTCGTTTCCATGGTTTCGGAAAACCAGGCTTCGATGCCTGCCCGCCGTTCGCCCTGATACTGCGGCCTGCCCTGCGCATCCAGCGTCATGCTGAGGTCATGCCCCGGGATCAGGATGGTTCCCGGCTGCGCCCGCCAGTACTGCCAGATCTTGTCGATGCTGCTGGCGCTGACCGCTGCGTCCAGGGTCATCGCCACGTCTTTGGAAAGCAATTCGGCGCGGTTCTTTGCCGCATCGCCCGTGAACAGAATCGGCTGCGGGTTCCCGGTGAAGTAGTAGGCAAGATGGCCGGGTGTATGACCCGGTACGTCCACCGCTTCAAAATGATCGATGAAATGCTGCCCGCCTTCCAGGCGATTCACGCGCGGCAGGATCGACAGCTCGCGCGCATGCAGTTCCGCAAGCGGATTGAAGCCGGGCTTTTCTGCAATGGCCCACTCCAGTTCCTTGCGGCCGATCCACACGGTGGCACCGGGAAAGAGCGTGAAGTTGCATGCGTGATCGTGATGCGCGTGCGTCAGCACCACGTCGGTCACATCCGTTGGCGACACCTTCAGCCGCGTCAATTGCTTGCCGATCTCGGGGCGCGTGGCATACCCGCCTGCGTCGACCAGGATCGTGCGCCCTTCGCCGCGAAGCAGGGTCACGGTGCTCCACCCCAGCCCGCCATGGCACACGGCGCGCCCGGGAAAGCCTTGTACCAATACGTTCACCTCGTACATCATTCTTCCTTGATGTTGGCGTCGTTGACGAGCTTGCGATAGAAGGCCAGCTCACTTGCGATCAGGCTCTTGAACTCTGCAGGTGAACTTCCGACCAGGTCGTTGCCGCCATCGGTCTTCAGCGCCTTGATGACCTCGGGCGCCTTGATCGCTTTCTGCACTCCGGCGTGCAGTCGTTCAATGATGTGCGGCGGCGTCCTGGCGGGCGCCAGCAAGCCGACGAACTGCGTGATCTCGTAGTTGTTGTACCCAAGCTCCCGCATGGTCGGCACATCGGGCAGCGACGCGGTGCGCTGCGGCCCCGACACCGCAATCGGCCGCAGCTTTCCTCCTTGAACCTGCGGCACGGTCGTCATGACCGTGTCCCAGGTGAAGGACAGCTGGCCGCCCAGCAGATCGGCAAGGGCGGGCGCCGTCCCCTTGTACGGAATGTGGTTGAGCTTGGCATTCAGTTGCAACGCCAGCAGTTCACCCGCCAAGTGGCCGCCACCCCCCACGCCGGACGACCCGTAGGTCAGCGCACCCGGCTTTTCCTTGGCTTGCCTGGCGAGTTCGGGCAGCGTCGTGATCTTCGATGCCGTCGGGACTACCAAGACATACTGGTACGTGATGATCTGGCTGATCGGCTCGAAGTCCTTGACGCTGTCGTACGGCACCTTCTTGTACAAGACAGGATTGACCACCAGCGGACTGCTGGGTGCGACGAGCAGGGTGTAGCCATCGGGCGCAGCCATACGCGCGGCTTCAAGACCAATGATCCCGTTCGCGCCCGGCTTGTTTTCAACAACGACCGGTGTCTTCAGATCGTCCGACAGCTGCCTGGCGATCAGGCGCGCCGTGATGTCGGCGTTACCCCCTGCCGCGAACGGCACAACGACCTTGATGGGGCGGCTTGGCCAGCTTTGCGCCGACACGGCTGACGTCAAGGTCAACGCCAGGCTACCCAACGCGAGTGCAATGGTTTTCATGCTGTCTCCTGAATCTTGTTGTTCGTGCGGGTCATTCGGGCAGTCGTCGCACCACCTCGGTCATGCCGCACTCCTGCGCCCTGTCCCGGGCGGTCTGCCCTTTGCCGTTCCTTAGCGCCGGATCTGCGCCCGACGCCAGCAGGATCAATACCGCATCGACATGCCCGGTGTACGCCGCGCCGTGCAGGGGCGTGTTGCCAAGGGGTGTCTGCAGGGTCGGGTCGGCACCGTGATCGATCAGCATGCTGATGATTTCAGTGTGCCCTGCCTTGGCGGCCAGGTGCAGCGGCGTATGTCCATCTGCTGCCTTCCAATTGGCGTCCGCGCCGTCTTTCAGCAGCTGCCGACACACGTCCACCTGCCCGGTCTCGGCCGCGTGCAGCAATGCATGGGCTGGCTTCAGACTGGCGCCGGGCTTATGATTCGAGGCACTGCTTGGGTTGTTGCTGGAGCGCATTCCCATGGTGTGCATGACGGGTCTCCTACTCTGAATCGCTTTTCAATAGTGAGGTCTTTCGTCATTTACAACCAATGCTAATTTCTTCTCAAACCATGCACCGGACGAACCGATCATGAATCTCTTGTGGCTCGAAGACTTTCTGGCGGTAGCGGCCACGGGGAATTTTTCGCGCGCAGCGGAGGACAGGCACTGCTCGCAACCGGCGTTCAGCCGCCGCATTCGTGCGCTTGAATCCTGGGTGGGTGTCGAGCTGCTGGACCGCAGCTCCCAACCCGCCGAACTCACCGAGGCCGGCGAATGGTTCAGTGCAGTCGCCAAGGAAATCCTGGCCCGTGTCGCCCGCGTGCCCGAAGAAGCCCAGCGGCTTGCAGAGGCCAACTCGGCCACGCTGCGCCTTGCGGCCACGCATGCGCTGTCGTTCACGTTCCTGCCGCGCTGGCTGCGCAGCCTGGAATCGAATACACCGCTCGGCCCCGTGCAGTTGATGTCGGACGTCCTTCAGCGATGCGAAGCGTTGATGCTGAACGGAAAGGTGCAGTTCGTTCTGAGCCATGCCCACGTGGACGCGCGGGGTGTGCTGGACGCTGCGCCATTCACGTCCACGCAGATCGGCACCGACGTCTTGCTTCCGCTTTCGGTGGCCGATGGCAAAGGCAAGGCCCTGCATCCCTTGCGCGACGACCAGGATCATGTCGTGCCGATTTTGCGATACAGCGATGAGTCCGGGCTTGGCCGCATCATGCATGCACTGCTCGATCGGCGCCTCGACAAATTTGTCTATCGCACGGTGTTCACCGCGCACCTGGCATCGGTGCTGCGTCCGATGGTGCTCGATGGGCGTGGCATTGCATGGCTGCCAAAAACACTCGTCGAAGACGACCTGCGCAGCGGCGCGCTGGTCCCGGCGGCAGGGCCGGAATGGAGCATCCCGGTGGCGATCAAGCTCTACCGCGATGACAAGTTCCTGGGATCCGGCGCGGAACGGTTATGGCAGATGTTGAATACGGCTTAGGTCGGGGCATCATTCCTGCGGCGGACTCAGATTCCCGCCCCACGTCTTGACGATCTCCTGCACCATCTCCGACACGATCTGGCAGGCCGTCGTCATCTTCCCGTGCTTGGGCAGGGCCAGCGTCACGTGCCGCTTCAAACTGGGCGTGACGATAGGTGTCGCCTGCAACCGCTTTGCGCGCAGCTCCGACACGAATGAATACGGTCCCAGCACCGCGTACAGCGGCTGGCTGGCGGCCAGTTCCTTTTGCAGCGTCAATGAATCCGCTTCGACCGCTGCCTGCAGCACGAAGCCTTTGCTGCGCGCGGTTTCGTCCAGCATGGCCCGCCAGTGCGCGGGGCGGCGGGGCAGCACCAGGGGCAGGCCGGCCAGGCGCGCAAAGTCGATGGACGGGGCACGCGTCAACGCGTCGCCGGGCCGCCCGACCAGGTAGGTGCCGACGCTGGCCAGCAGGCGTTCTTCGGCGCTGTCGGGTCGCCGGTAGCGGAACAGGATCGCCATGTCGACGGCGCCGCCGTCCAGCAGGGTGTCCAGTTCGCCGCCCTGTCCTTCACGCACGTTCAATCGGATCGACGGGTAGCGGTCGTGCAGGCGCGCGTACAGCGTCGTCAGCAGGGGGTGGGCGGCGGACGGCAGGATGCCGAGGCGGACATCGCCCATGGGCACGCTGGACGTGGACCGGATGTCGCGGAACAGTTGCTCGGAATCGGCCAGCCAGGCGCGCACGCGCACGACGATGGTTTCCCCTTGTTCGGTCAGCACGACGCCGCGGCCGGTGCGGCGGAAGAGGCGCGCGCCGCAGGCGGTTTCCAGGTCGGTGATCTGGCGGCTGATGTGCGACTGCACGGTCTGCCGGGCGGCGGCGACTTTGGTGAAGCTGCCCGCCTCGACAACGTCGACGAACAGGCGCAGCGCGGCGGGATCCATGGCTTCCGGTCCGGCCTGATATCTGTTTTTTGGCATGTCTGAAATCTCCGCTGCCAGTCTATTCAGATATCGAGCGCTTGCCTAGACTGCGTTCCAAGATGACCGGACAGGAAATGCCATGAGCAATCAGGAGACACCCGGTTCCGCCGCCCTGCGTATCGCAGTGGACATTGGCGGGACTTTTACCGACCTCGCGACCTTCGACGAGAAGACTGGACAGCTGTCGTTCGGCAAGGCGCTGTCGACGCACGGCGAGCTCGTCAACGGCATCCAGCACACGCTGGACAGCGCAGGGGTCGACCTGGCGAATGGCTACCTGTTCCTGCACGGATCGACCATCGCGATCAACACCTTGCTGGAGCGCAATGGCGCCAATACCGCGCTCCTGATCACCGAGGGCTTTCGCGACATCTACGAGATCGGGCGGGTGAATCGGCCCGACGCGTACAACCTGTTTTTCGGCAAGCACGTGCCTCTGGTCAAGCGCTCGCAGCGCTATGAAGTGCGTGAACGCCTGCGTGCCGATGGCAGCCTGCATCGCGAGCTGGATGAAGACCACGTGCGCGAGACCGCCAAGGCGCTTAAGGGCCAGGGCATCGAGGCCGTGGCCGTGTTGCTGCTGCATTCCTATCGCAATCCCGCGCATGAACAGCGCGTGAAGGCGATCCTGCAGGAAGAGTTGCCGGGTGCTTTCGTGACGGCGTCGCATGAACTGTCGCAGGAATATCGGGAGTTCGAACGCGCCTCGACGGCGGTGGCCAATGCCTATGTCGGCCCGCGCGTGTCCGCCTATCTGGGTGAGCTGGAAACGCATCTGCATGAGCGCGGTTTTGGCGGCGCCTTCTATGCGGTGCAGTCCACGGGCGGCCTGTTCCCGGTGGCGCATGCGCGCCGCGATTGTGTGCGGATGCTGGAGTCGGGACCGGCTGCGGGCGTGATCGGTGCGCAGGCCATTTGCGCGCAACTGGGCCTGGGCGATGCGATCGCGTTCGACATGGGCGGCACGACGGCCAAGGCGGGCGTGATCAGCGACGGCAAGCCGTTGACGACCGGCAGTGCACTGATCGGTGGGTACGAGCGTGCGCTGCCGATCCAGATCCCGATGATGGATATCTTTGAGGTCGGCACGGGGGGCGGCAGTATCGCGCGTATCGAGTTGGGCCAATCGCTGCGGGTGGGTCCGCGCAGTGCGGGATCGTCACCCGGTCCGGTGTGCTACGGCCGGGGCGGCAAGGAACCGACCGTGACGGACGCGAACCTGCTGCTCGGCCGGCTCGACCCGGATCACTTCCTGGGCGGTGACATGCCGCTGGACCATGCGGCCACCATGACGGCGATGCACGAACGCATCGCCGGTCCGCTGGGCCTGGAACCGGTGGCGGCGGCCGATGGCATTCTGCGGATCGCGGTGACGGCCATGTCGCATGCAGTCAAGGCCGTGACGACCGAACGCGGGCTGGATGCGGGCCGTTTCACCATGGTGGTGTACGGCGGCGCGGGCCCCCTGCATGCGTCGGCAATCGCCCGTGAATTGGGGATCCGCAAGGTATTGATCCCGTTTGCGCCCGGCTACTTTTCGGCCTACGGCATGCTGTTCAGCGATCTGCGTTACGACTATGTGCGGTCGGTATTCCGCCGTCTGGAAGACCTGTCGTTCGAAGAGATCGAAGCCATGTACGCGTCGATGGAAGAGGAAGGCCGCGCCGCGATCGGGGCGTCAGAACTGACGCCGGAAGGCATCGTGATCGAGCGTGCCGCCGACATGCGTTACGTGGGCCAGGAACATGCGGTCACGGTGGATCTGCCACGCGCCTTTTTCGAGCAGGAAGACCGCGAAGCCATCAAGCGCCACTTCGACGAGATCCATGCCGTGCGCTACGGCACGTCCGCGCCAGACGAACCGTCGGACATCGTCAGCCTGCGCGTGACCTTGCTGGGCACGATGCGCAAGCCGCCGCGCCATGCCGTGCCGGTGGGTGACGCCACCCCTGCGGCCGATGCGATCCGCGCCACCAAGGCCGTGTACTTTCGCGGCAGTGGCTTTGTCGAAACCCCCGTCTACATCCGCGACAAGCTCTGCAGTGGCAACCGGATTACCGGTCCCGCACTGATCGAAGAGCATGCATCGACCACCGTGCTCCAGCCTCTGGACACCCTGGAAGTCGATACCTGCGGCAACCTGCAACTCACCATCGGGAGCGATCGTTCATGAGCGTCCTTGCCCAACCCCACGCCACGGTCGACCCAGTCACCGTCGAGATCGTCCGCAACGGCCTCTTTGCCGTCACGGAAGAAATGAAGACCAACCTGATGCGGACGGCCTACAACCTCATCATTTACGAAGCGCTGGACTTTACGGTCGGCCTGTTCACGGTCGAAGGCGACACGGTATCGATCGGCCTGGGCCTGCCCATGTTCATTCGCGGGATGTCGGAAACGGTCAAGGCCAAGATCCGCCACTTCGGGCTGGAAAACATCCACCCCGGCGACATCCTGGTCACCAACGATGCGTACACGACCGGCAGCCACCTGAACCACTTCACGTTCACCATGCCGGTGTTCCATGAAGACGAGATCATCGGCTTCACGTGCTGCATGGCGCACTGGCTGGATGTGGGCGGCACGCTGGGCCAGGTCACCACCGACATCTTCTCGGAAGGCATCCAGATCCCGATCGTGAAGTACCGCAAGCAGGGCGTGGTGAACCAGGATCTGGTCGACATCATCGCCATGAATGTGCGGCTGCCCGAACGCGCGATGGGTGATCTGCGCGCGCAGATCACGGCCGTGACGACCGGCGAGCGCCGCTTTCTGGAACTGGTGCAGCGTTACGGCGCGGCCGAGGTCAAGGCGTCGATCGCGCAGATCATGGACCAGTCCGAAGCCGTTGCGCGACAGAACACACTGAGCATTCCCGATGGCACCTACGAAGCCGAGTCCTATATGGACGATGACGGCGTCGAGGTAGGCAAGCGCATCCCGATCCGCGTCAAGGTGATCAAGAAGGGCGACGAGATGACGATCGACCTGTCGGACGTGAGCCGGCAGGTGCGAGGCTTCTACAACTCGGGCTTCACGACCGGTATTGCATGCGCGCAGGTGGCCTACAAATGCCTGACGACGCCGACGGACTACCCGGTCAATGACGGCAGCTTCCGTCCATTGAAAGTCATCATGCCGATGGGCACGGTGATCAGTGCCGAACGTCCCTTCCCGATGCGGGTGTGGATGACGTTCCCGATGACGGTGATCGACACCATCTTCAAGGCACTGGCCACCGCGATTCCGGATCGGGTCATTGCCGGTCACCATGCCGACCTGGTGTTTCCGAACATCCACGGAATTTCACCCGAAGACGGCCGGCTGTTCATCGTGGGCATCGGCCCGTTGGGTGGCGGCTGGGGCGCGAAGTCGTCCGAGGATGGCGTATCGGTCACGGTCTGCATCAACGATGGCGACACGCACAACAGCCCGACCGAACAGCTGGAAGCCAAGTACCCGGTGCTGGTCGAAAAGTACGCGATTCGCGACGACAGCAGCGGCGCGGGCCGGCAGCGCGGCGGCCTGGGCGCCGAGATGATCGTGCAGGCACTGTCGCCGTTTTCGGTCACGACACGGATCGATCGGGTGCACTGCAAGCCCTGGGGCCTGCATGGCGGTGGCGAGGCCGCGGGCAACGGCATTGCGATTCGCAAGAAGGGCGAGTGGAATTCGGACATGCCCAACGCCAAGATCTTCAACGTGCGGCTGGAGCGCGGCGACGCCTACAAGATGATGTCGGGCGGCGGCGGCGGCTTTGGCAACCCGGCAGAACGCGATGCCGCGCTGGTGGCAGAAGATGTGCGCGAAGGCTATGTGAGTGCGGAGGTGGCGCGCGAGATCTACCGCGTGGCACTGCTGGCCGATGGGTCGGTCGACAACGAGGCGACGCGCCGACTGCGCGCCACGGCCGATCATGCCGGCTGATGTCCGACCCGGCACGGGCGGCCGCACGCGTGTGTTGCTGCGCATGTGGGAAGACCTGGCGCGCCAGCACGTATCGATGGGCGGCGGTTGCGCCTGCGGCATTGGCGGGGTGACAGTGCGGCTGCAGGACTTCGAGCACGATATCGCCGACTACCTGGTGGCCGAGGCGGAACGGCTCAAGCAGGCGGACGTGCTGGCCCTGCTCTTGCAGCACGTACAGTTCGACCCGCCGGGCGAAGACGAGATCGTCAAGGTGCTGCGGGCCATGGCCGATACGGAATCGCCGGCGTCGCCCGCGGTGGTCGAGTGGCTGTTGCAACGGCTGGAACGCACGCTCAATTCGTTTGCCAAGCTGCATGGCGGAACGGCGGCGAGCACGGTAAGGACCACGACATGACCACGACTCCATCCTCGCCCACGCCGGTCACCGTCCTGACCGGCTTTCTGGGCAGCGGCAAGACCACTGCGCTCAATGCCCTGCTGGTGCAGCCGGCGCTGCGGCATACCGCGGTCATCATCAACGAGTTTGGCGAAGTCGGCCTGGATCACCATCTGGTCGCGCGCACCGAAGAAGACCTGGTGCTGCTGGCCAATGGGTGCATCTGCTGCACGGTGCGCGGCGACCTGATCGGCGCGTTCACGATGCTGGCCGAACAACGTGCCGAGGTCGACGGCGCGGGCGGGCGGCCCGTGGAACGTGTGATCGTCGAGACCACGGGCCTCGCCGACCCGGCGCCGATTCTGCACACCTTGATGAGCGATCCTGCTGTGACCGCGATGTACCGGCTGGCGAATGTGGTGGCCACGGTCGATGCGGTCAATGCCGAAGGCACGCTGGATCGCCACGCCGAAGCGGTGAAGCAGGTGGCGGTGGCGGACCGGTTGCTGCTGACGAAGACCGATCTGGTGGATGCCGCAACACGCGACCGCCTGGTGGCGCGGCTGCGCGCGATCAACCCGGCGGCAGACATCGTGGATGTCGCGCAAGCCATCGCGCATCCGGCGACGCTGCTGGGCGATGACACCTATGACCCGGCGCGGCGCGGCGCGGATGTGGAAGCGTGGTTGCGGGTGGCGGCGTATGAGGATGGCGCGGAAGACAACCCTGAGCAGGCTCATGATCATCACGATGACGAATCCGAGCACGCTCAAAACGCCGGCCACGGCCACGAACATACGCACGAACATACCCACGCCCATACCCACGACCGCAACCGCCACGACGACCACATCAAGGCGTTCTCGATCATCCGCGACCAGCCCGTGTCGTGGGCCGGTCTGCAGACCTGGCTGGAGATGATCGCCGGCATGCGGGGTGACGATCTGCTGCGCGTCAAGGGCATCGTCAACGTCATCGAACACCCGGACCGGCCCGTCGTGATCCACGGCGTGCAGCACCTTTTTCATCCGCCGGCCTTCCTGCGGGCGTGGCCGGACGCGGATCACCGCACACGGATCGTCTTCATCACCCGCGACATCGAACGCGATCTGGTCGAAGACACGCTCAGGATTTTCGAAAGCCGGCGCACGCGCCGATGATCGCGTGAACAAGAAAAACGGGCCGCACGGGCCCACAACACTGGTGGAGACTATCTTGAACAAGCGCAAAACCCTGCTCACCGGCGCGCTGCTGTGCGCCGTCACAACCGCGGCGCCCGTGATGGCGCCTGTCATGGCGGCCGACGCGGCTTACCCCAGCCGCCCCGTCCGCATCATCGTGCCCTACCCGCCCGGCGGCACCGTTGACGCGGTCGCGCGCGTGGTGGCCGAAGGCCTGACCGAACAGATGGGCCAGACCTTCGTGGTGGAAAATCGCGCGGGCGCCAGCGGATCGATCGGCAGCGAAGCCGTGGTGCGCGCCGCGCCCGACGGCTACACCCTGCTGGTGAACGCGTCGACCTTTGCGGCCAGCCCGCTGTTGATGAAAAACCTGCCCTATGACATCAACCGCGATTTCACCCCGATCACCAATCTGGGCGACGTGCCCCTGCTGGTCACGGCCTACCCCGGCATTCCGGCCAGCAACCTGCGCGAGTTCATTGCGCTGGTGCGCAAGAATCCCGGCAAGTACAACTTCGGCTCGTCCGCCGTGGGGTCCGCCAGCCACCTGGCCGAAGAAGCCATCAAGTACGAGGCCAAGCTCGATATCGGCATCGTCCAGTACAAGGGCACGGGCCCCGCCCTGACCGACACCATGGGCGGCCACGTCAGCGCCATGACCGACGCCATTCCGTCCTCCCTGCCCCATGTCAAAGGCGGCAAGCTCAAGGCGATGGCGGTAACCAGCGCGCAGCGGCTGCCGTCGCTGCCCGAGGTGCCGACCGTGGCGGAATCGGGTCTGGAGGGCTTCGACATGGTGTCCTGGTATGGCCTGTGGGGTCCCGCCAAGCTGCCCGCCGACATCACGCACAAGCTGCATGAACAGGTGGTCAAGGCGCTCAAGTCTCAGCGGGTGGCACAGGTGTTGAGCGAACAGGGCTTCATTCCGCGCGGCTCGACCCCCGAGGCGTTCGCGGCTCATGTCAAAAGTGAAAACGCCAAGTATGACAAGCTGGTGAAGGCGGCCAACATCAAGGTGGACTGAGAGGTCGGCGCAGAGGTGGCCGAAGAGCCGGACGAACGCCCGGGCGGCCGCCTCAGTGATTTCCAATTGAAAGCGGCACTCGATTTCCTGTCGATGAGTCGAGTAGATTGAATCCTTTCCACGAGACGGTTCCGGCGACGGCGACCGCCGCCGCAGAGGGGATCACATGAATCAACCCGACGACAAGTTCAAACCGGGCAGGCGTTCGTTTCTTGGTTACAGTGCCGGCGCCGCGTCCGTTGCCGCCGTGACGGGCTGTGCGTCCGTGGCGGCTGACAACCCCATGGCCGCTTCCGCCTCGCCCGTTGTGGGCGAGGCCGCCAGCACCACCCAGGCCGTCCAGATGCCCATGACGCTGGACGTCAACGGCCAGCCCCGGCGCTTTTATGGCGACGTGCGTCTCAGCCTGCTGGACGCCTTGCGCGAAAAGCTGGAACTGACCGGCTCGAAAAAAGGATGCGACCAGGGACAATGCGGGGCCTGTACGGTCCATGTGGACGGCAAACGCGTGCTGGGCTGCCTGACACTTGCCGTCACCGTCCAGGGCAAGAAAATCACGACCATTGAAGGCCTGGCCAGCCCGGGCCGGCTGCACCCGATGCAGCAGGCATTCATCGATCACGACGCGTTCCAGTGCGGCTACTGCACGCCCGGCCAGATCATGAGCGCCGTGGCCATCGTGAACGAAGGCCACGCCAGGAACGACGACGACATCCGCGAGTCCATGAGCGGCAACCTGTGCCGCTGTGCGGCCTACCCCAACATCGTTGACGCCATCAACGATGCGAAGGGCAAGATGGCCGCGACGACGACGTCGCCGGCGGGGGGCTGAGCCATGCGTCCCTTTGCATTCCAACAGGCAGCCAACGAACTGGAAGCGGTCAGGGCGGCCACGCCGGCCCCGGGCGGGTCCGACCTGCGCGCCGACGGCGCCACCGTCTACCTGGCCGGCGGCACCACCCTGGTCGACCTGATGAAGCTCGACGTGATGCGTCCGCGCACACTCGTGGACATCAATGCGCTGGCGGCGACGCACGGCGGCATCGACGCCGACGCGCGAGGCCTGCGCCTTGGCGCCTTGGCCCGCATGGCCGATGTGGCCGATCATCCGGTGGTGCTGCGCGACTACCCCGTGATTGCCGAAAGCCTTGCGCTGGCGGCCAGCGGGCAGCTGCGCAACATGGCCAGCATCGGCGGCAACGTGCTGCAGCGCACCCGGTGTTCCTACTTTCGCGACACCAGCTACGCCGCCTGCAACAAGCGGGCGCCCGGCAGCGGCTGCGCCGCGATGGAAGGCGTCAACCGCATCCATGCGGTGCTTGGCACAACGTCCAAATGCATTGCGAGCTACCCGGGCGACCTGGCCCAGGCATTGATCGCCCTGGGCAGCGAAGTCCAGGTGCTCGGGCCCAACGGTCCCCGCATGTTTCCGTTCGCCCAACTGCACCTTGCGTCTGCCGACACCCCTGAAACCGAAACCACGCTGCGTCCGGGCGAACTGATCACCTCGATCTTCGTGCCTGCCGGTCCGTACACACGCCGGTCCACGTATGTGAAGGTGCGGGACCGGCAGTCCTATGCCTTTGCCCTGACATCGGCTGCCGTTGCGCTCGATCTGGCGGCCGATGGCACCGTGCGCGATGCGCGGATCGGACTGGGCGGCATCCATTACGCACCGTATCGCGCCGCGGCGGCCGAAGCTGCTTTGAAAGGCAAGCTGCTGGACGAGACCAGCGCGTCCGCCGCTGCCGACATGGCCCTTCGGGGCGCGGTCACGCACGGGCATAACGACTACAAGCCGGAGCTGGCCCGCCGCACCCTGGTGCGCGCGCTGCTGCAAGCCAAAGCGAAGGAAATCTGACATGGCAACGCTGACAGACCCCAATCCGGCGACCCGCGCCGGCGGTATCGGCGCGCGCGTGACGCGCGTCGATGGACCCGCCAAGGTGACCGGCACGGCGGAATATCCATCGGACGTGACCGTCAAACGGCCGCTGTACGCCTACTTCCACACCAGCAGCATTGCACTGGGCCGCATCGAAACCCTGGACGAGCAGGAAGCGCGCGCACTTCCCGGCGTCGTGGATATCCTGACCTGGCGCAATACCGCGGGCATGCTCGACACCGTGCCACCGTCCAAGGGCGGCAGCACTTCGATCCCGGTGCTGCAGTCCGAGGACATCCATCACGATGGCGAGATCGTTGCGGTGATTTTGGCCGAAGACTACGAAACGGCGCGGGATGCGTCCCATCGCCTGCGCGTGAGCTACACCGCGCGCACGCCGACCGCCACCTTCGGATCGACGGGCCTTGGCCCCGAATTGCAGAAGGACGGTCCCCGTTTCAAGAACAGCAATGTGGGCAATGCGGCAGCGGCGCTGCAGTCGGCCGCCGTCAAGATCGAACACCATTACGCGACGCCCATCCAGCATCACAATGCGATCGAGCTCTTCACCACCACCGCGCAGTGGCAGGGTGACGAGCTGACCATTTTTGAGCCCAGTCAGTTTCTGGTCGGCTCGCAGAACACGATTGCGGCGGCGCTGCGGATCGATCCCGCCAAGGTGCGGATCATCAGCAAGTATGTCGGGGGCGCCTTTGGCGCAAAGGGCATGACCACGAGCCGCACCGGCCTGATCGCGCTGGCGTCGCGCAAACTGGGCCGGCCCGTCAAGATGGTTGCGACCCGGGACCAGGGGTTCACCATTGCCACCTACCGCGCCGAAACGCGGCAACTGATCAAGCTGGGCGCCTCGCGCGACGGCAAGATCACCGCGCTGGTGCATGAAGGCGACGAAGTCAGCAGCCGTCTGGACAGCTACAAGGTTGGCGGGACGGAAACGACGTCCCGCATGTATGCCATCCCCAACGTCTCGACCAAGGTGACGGTGCAGCACGCGGATCGCAACACGCCGGGCTTCATGCGCGCGCCGGCCGAAGTGCCCTACATGTTCGCGCTCGAAAGCGCGATCGATGAACTGGCGATTGCGCTGCAAATGGATCCGGTTGAAGTGCGCCGTATCAACGATGCGCAGATCGAACCCATCGAAAAGCGCCGCTACAGCAGCCGGTCACTTGTGCAGTGCTACGACGCCGCGGCCAAGGCTTTCGGCTGGGATCACCGCCGCGCCAAGCCCATGTCGATGCGCGACGGCGACTGGCAGATCGGATGGGGCTGCGCCACGGCCTGCTATCCCTCGATGATTGCGCCCAGCTTTGCGCGGGTCAGCCTGTCGGACACGGGTGCCAAAGTCGAGGTCGCCGGGCATGAGATCGGCACCGGCGCCTACACCATCTACGCGCAGACCGCCGCGCAGATGCTAGGGCTTCCGGTGGACAAGATCGAGGTCGTCATGGGCGACTCGCGGCTGCCACCCGCGCCCGTTGCCGGGGGCAGCAACAATGCGGCCAGCATCAGCAACGCCATCGCAATGGCGTGCACCCGGATCCGCGAACAACTTGCGTCGGCCGCAATCGCCGATCAAAAAAGCCCTTTGTACCGCCGCGACCTGGCAAGCGTGCAACTGGCGGACGGACAGCTGCGCGCAGCAAGTGGACAGAGCGAACCGCTTGCTGCCGCCGTAGCCCGCGCCGGCGGCGGGGTCGAGGCCATGGTGGGCAACAACCCCAAGAACCTGCCGCCCGAAGCCCTGGCGGGGCTGCGCAAGGGCCGGTTGATGATGACCGGCGGCAGCATGGCGGAAGACTTCGTCAAATATGCCTTCGGGGCGGAATTTGTCGAGGTCAGGGTGCACCGGCTCACCCGCGAAGTGCGGGTGTCGCGAATGGTCGGCGCCTTTGCCGCGGGCACCATCATCAACCCCATTACCGCGCGCAGTCAGCTCATGGGCGGCATGATCTGGGGCATCAGCTCGGCACTGCATGAAGCCACCGAGATCGACCATCGCAACGCGCGCTATACGAACGACAACCTGGCCGAGTATCTGATTCCGGTCAACGCAGACGTGCCCAAGGTCGATGTGCTGTTCGTTGCCGAGACCGATCGCGAAGTGAACCCGCTCGGCATCAAGGGCATTGGCGAACTGGGTTGCGTCGGCACGGCAGCCGCCGTGTGCAACGCCATCTTCAATGCCACCGGCGTGCGCATCCGCGAACTTCCCGTGCGGATTGAAAAGCTGCTGTAACAACGCAGGGGGCGCTGCGGCGGTGCGCCGCCGCAGCGGCTATCATCGTCGGCCCTTCCTGCCTTGCAGATGCCCCGTCGTGTTCCACGTCAATCTCTTTCTTGCCTTCCTGTACGTTGTCGCGCGCCTTGTCCTGCCACTGCCCTGGTCGGTTGCCGGGCGCGCGGTGCTGGCCGTCGTGCTGCTGATCGTCTCCAAATACCACCTGCTGCAGGTCTGGACCTTCGGGACGATGTACTCGCCCGAAATGCCACGGCCCTTCGTGCTGGTCATGGGCTGGCTGTTTGTGGGCTTCTTTCTGATGATCGTCCTGACTGCGCTCTTCGATGTCGGTCTGATCGTGTCGTGGGCAGTCCGGAAAGGCCGCGCACTGTCGCGCACCGCCCGGACGCGGGGCCGGTATGCGGTCATGATCGTTGCGCTGCTGCTGGCGACGATCGGCATGCAGCAGGCGCTGCGAGTACCCGACGTGCACCGCGTGGAAGTTGCGATCCGCAACCTTCCGCCGGAGCTGGACGGATTCAAGATGGTGCAGCTGACCGACCTGCATCTGCAGCGGCTGATGAACAGGGAATGGGCCACGCAGGTCGTGGCGCGCACCAACGCGCTGTCGCCCGACCTCGTCGTCATCACCGGCGACCTGATCGACGGCACGGTGGACGCACGCCGTGCGGACATCCAGCCCTTGTCGGACCTGAAGGCAAGGCATGGCGTGATCACCAGCCTGGGCAACCACGAGTACTACTTTGGCGCGCCCGAATGGACGGCCGAATTCCAGCGGCTGGGGATGCGCGTGCTGGTGAACGAGCACGCCGCGATCGGCGCGCCGGGCAAAGCGTTGTATGTGGCCGCCGTGACCGACATGGTGGCGACACGTTTCGGCCTGGACAACGCGCCCGACCTGAGTCGTGCCATGAGCGGTATCCCTGCCGGCGCACCCGTCGTGCTGCTGAGCCACCGTCCGGTCGACATGCTGCGCAACGCCGCCGCGGGCGTCAGCCTGCAACTATCGGGGCACACACACGGCGGCATGATCCGCGGCTTCGACCTGATCGTGCGGCAGGCCAATGGCGGCGTGGTGTCCGGCCGATATGACATGGGCGGCATGGCGCTGTATGTCAGCAATGGCACCGGTCTGTGGAATGGGTTCCCGGTACGGCTCGGCGTGCCGTCCGAGATCACCGAGTTCGTGCTGAAAGCGGATGCTGCGAGGCCTTGACGATTGACGTCACCACTCGGTCATTTCACGACCTTGTAGCGCACATGAACGGCGCCCGCCTTCACTGCGTCGGCCGACATCAGCTCCAGCTTGACCGAGTCCTTGAAGCCATCGTCCCCGGCCTCGAAAATCGCAGGTGAACCCGACGTTCCGTCGATGGCCGGGCACAGCAGCAAGCTGATCTCGTCGACCAGCCCGGCCCTCAGAAAAGCGCCGTTCATTCTGGCGCCGCCTTCCAGCAACACCGTCTTCAAGGCCAGCCGCTGTCCCAGATCGTTCAGCATCCTGGTCAGGTCGATGTCGTCGCCCGGCATCACCAGGTAGGACACACCGGCATCCATGAGTTCGGCCAGATGGTCGTCGCTCACGCTTGATGCCAGCACGACCACCACATGCCCTTCGTCGGCCACCGGCTTGTCCCAGTGCAGGCGTGCCTTGCGGTCGATCGCAATCGCAAAGTGGCGCGCGGAAGGGTCGGCAAGATGCCAGGGCCGGGGCGGCGCGGCGTCCCGCCTGGCGGCTTTGGCGGCCTTGTCCTTGGTGGTTTTATCCTTGGGAGCCTTGCCTTTCGCAAACTCCGTCATCGTGGTGGTGCCCGCCAGCCACGCGTCGGCGTTGAACTTGGTGTGCAGCCGCCCGTACTCGGCCAGCATGGCGTCATACAGGGTGCTGCCTTCCTTCGCCCAGGACTCGACGTGCAGGCGTCCATCCAGGGGGCTGAGCATGTGGCAGATCAGGTGGGGCTTCATAGGGTGACTCCGGAATCGTATGCCATGGACCAGCAGATTCCGGACCTGACCCCACCCAGGGCTGTCAATCCGGCGTCACCCCCGGAGGTCAGTCCGGTTTGACATTCGCCACTTGAATGATCTTCGCGGCCTTGTCCATCTCGGACTTGATGTGCGTCGCGAACTGATCGGGTGAACTCGCCACGATCAGCACGCCTGCCTTGGTCAAGGTCTCCTGGATGCCAGGGTCCCTCAACGCGGCCACGATTTCCGCATTGAGCTTGCTCAACACGTCCTTGGGCATCTTGGCCGGGCCGACAAAGCCGTACCACGACGTCGCCTCATATCCCGGCACACCGGATTCGGCCACCGTCGGCACATCCGGCAGCGACGGCAGGCGCTGGGCCGACGCCACCGCCAAGGGCAGCAACTTGCCGCTGTTCACATGGGGCATGGCCGTGGGCAACACGTCGAATTCGAGCACGACCCGTCCACCCAGCAGGTCGGTGTACGAATTGGACGAGCCCTTGTACGGCACGTGCACCATGCTGATGTCCGCCATGTGCGCGAACTGTTCCATGGCCAGGTGCTGCGACGAGCCGCCGCCGCCCGACGCGTAGCTGATGCCGCCGGGTGACGCCTTGGCCTTCGCGATCAACTGCTTGACGTCGCGCACCTTGAGCGACGGATGCGCAATCAAGATCAGCGGCGCCGACACGGCCAACGAGATGGGCGTGAAGTCGTTGATGGTGTCATACGTCACGTTCTTGTACAGGCTGGCATTGGCGGCATGGGTGCCGGGCGATGCAATGCCCAGGGTGTAGCCGTCGGGCGCGGCTTTCGCGACGGCGTCGGCGCCGATCATGCCGTTGGCGCCCGGGCGGTTTTCCACCACCACGGTCTGCCCCATGCGTTCGGACAGGCGCTGGCCCACGGCACGCGCCAGCAGGTCGGTCGTGCCGCCCGCCACATACGGCACGATAATGCGGATCGGCTTGTTGGGAAAAGCCTGCGCAAAGGCAGTCAGCGGCATGGCCAAAGGTGTCGCCAGCGCCAGGCAGGCAGTCATCAAGATGCGGGTGTTCATGGTCGTCTCCTCCATAGGCCTCGTCGGGCCACTTGGTTTGGGGTGCAGGTACTACACGTAGGCAGGTCCTTCAATGCCCGGATGGGCACGCAAAAAGTCTTCGTCCACGTCCACCCCCAGGCCGGGCCTGTCGCCGGGGGTGACGCAGCCGTTTTCGTCGAGCAGATCGGGGCGCGAAGTCAGTGCGTCGCGAAACAGGTTCTCTTTGGCGACATCGGCTTCGAAGTAGCCCGGGTTGTCGATGGCAGCCAGGAAATGGATGCTGGCGGACATGTTCAGACCGCTTGCCGACGTATGCGGATGGATCGGCAGCTTTTCGCTGGAGGCCATTGCGGCGATGCGCAGGGCTTCGGTAATGCCACCCGTCTTGGACAGATCGGGCTGCAGCACCTGCACGGCGCCTTCGGCGATCAGGCGGTTGAACTCGAAGCGCGTAAAGTGGTTTTCGCCCGCGGCCAGCGGCACCGCGCCAAGCTGCGACGCATCCATATAGCTGCGGTAATCGTGCGGCGCAAAGGGCTCTTCCAGCCACAGCACGCCCAGCGCATCGAGTGCCGGCATGACCTTGCGCACGTCCGCCAGGGTGTAGCCGGTGTTGGCGTCGACCATGATGCCGAGGTCGTCACCGCAGGCTTCACGCACCGCGGTCAGGCGCTCGATGTCGCGTTTGGCCGTGTCGCCGAACCGCAGCTTGACCGTGCGATACCCCTGCGCCCGCAGGGCTTCGACTTCGTCCACCAGTTCGGACGGTGGCTGAAAGCCCAGCGAGATCCCGCCGGCATAGGCCGGCAAGGGCTTGCGGCTGCCGCCCAGCAGCTTGTAGAGCGGCCAGCCCACGGCCTTGCCGCGGATGTCCCACAGCGCCTGGTCGATACCGCTCATGGCCAGCGCGCAGGCCGTGCCCATGCCATGACTGGCCAGTTGCCGCTGATAGATGCGCGACCAGACGCCCACGACGTCGGATGCGTCCATGCCCAGCACCAGCTGCTTCAGCGTGGTGTTGATCAGCTGAACAATGGCGCCCGGGCAGCGGCCGTGATGCGATTCGCCCCAGCCCACGATGCCGCTTTCGGTCGTGACCTTCACGATCAGCGCATCGCGTTTGACCGCGCGGCCGATGCCCAAGGTCACACCCTGCTTGACCGGAAACGAGGTCGCGAAGCCTTCGATGCGCGCGATCTTCAGACTGCTGTCGGCGTTGATCATGCGGCGCCCTCTTTCGCGTGCTGACGGGCCGCCGCGCCTTCCCACGTTTCCGGATTGACGAGGTAGGTAGGCCGTTCGCCGCGGATCAGCTGCACCAGTTGCCGCGCGGCGCCCTCGCTCATCTTGACCGAGCTTTCTTCGGTCAGCGCCGCCACGTGCGGCGTCAGCACCGCGTTGCGCGCAGTCAGCAGCGGGTGGTCGCGGCGCAGTGGCTGGTTGGCATAGACATCGATCGCGGCGCCAGCAATGACGCCCGCATTCAGTGCCTCGGCCAGCGCCAGTTCATCCACCACTTCGCCCCGCGCGGCATTGACCAGCCAGGCCGACGGCTTCATGGTCTTGAGGCGATCGAGCGTAACCATGTGCCGCGTCTGGTCGGTCAGCGGGCAATGCAGCGTGACCGCATCGCTGCGCGCCAGCAGGTCTTCAAGTGACACCGCCTCGACATAGTCCGGCAGGTCCGTGGCATGCGGTTGATAGCCCAGCACCTTCATGCCCAGGCCATCGTGGCAGATCCGCGCGACACGCCGGCCGATGTCGCCGACGCCCACGATGCCGATGGTCTTGCCCGACCATTCGAAGGTGGCGCCCGACAACGCGCGCGCCGTTCCCCAATCGGTATCGTGCAGGCTGCGATCGATCGGCCCGAACTGGCGCGCGGCATGCAGCAGGCTGCCCACCACGTATTCGGCCACGGCCTGCGCGTTGGCGCCCGGCACGTTGGCCACCGGCACGCCTTGCGCGGTCGCGGCCGCCACCGGAATCATGTCCAGGCCCGTGCCATTGCGCACGATGCCCTTGAGCCGGTGCGGCCGGTCCAGCAGGTCGGCCGGCAGATGATTGCGCACCAGCAGGTAGTCGGCGTCGCCCACCATGCGGCGGAAGGTGTCCGCCTGCGTATCGGGCGCGACGACGATGTCGGCGATGCCGGCAAGCAGGGCGTCGCCGGAAGGATGCATGGGCAGGGTGCAGAGCACCACGGGTCGGGTCATCGGAGTCTCCTTGATGCCGGCTTACGCGACACGGTATTTGTCGAGGACGGCGCGGCTGATCTCGATGCCCAGGCCTGGGCCGGTCGGCACATGCACGATGCCGCCGACATGGGTCAGCGCGGTGCTGCTGAGTTCATCGCGGAAAGGGTTGAAGGTCTGCTCGTACTCGAGCATGGGGGGCTGCGGCACCAGGCACGGCGGCGTGTTGGGCAACGAAGCCAGGAAGTGCATGGTCGCGGCCAGGCCGATGGCCGTGCCCCACGCATGCGGCACGCACTGAATGGCTTGCGCCTGCGCCAGTGCCGCGATCTTCTTGCATTCGGTGATGCCGCCCGCGGCGCACACATCGGGTTGCACGATGTCCATCGCCCGCTTTTCCAGGATGCGGCGGAAGCTGAATTTGGTGAACTCGTTTTCACCGCCGGCAACAGCCATGTCCAGCTTGCGCGAGACTTCCACATAGCCGTCCAGATCTTCTGGCGAGATCGGTTCTTCGAACCAGTGCACGCCCAGCTTTTCCAGTTCGCGCCCGATGTTGATCGCCTGCGGCACCGTGAAGCAATGGTTGGCATCGACCATCAACTGGACGTCGTTGCCGATCGCATCACGCACGGCCGCCACGCGGTCGATGTCCTTGGTCAACGAACCCAGGCCGATCTTCATCTTGATGGCCTTGAAGCCCTGGTCGACATAGCCGCGCGCTTCTTCCACGGCCTGTTCGTTCAGGCGGTCCATGTCCTTGAAGTACAGGCCCGTCGCATACGCCTGCAGTTCGGTGCGGAAGGCGCCGCCGATCAGCTTGTGGATGGGCTTGCCGACGGCCTTGCCGATGATGTCCCACAGGGCAATGTCGACGCCGCTGATCGCCGAGATGGTCATGCCGGTCAGGCCGTAGTCCTTGACCTTGTTGTAGAGCTCTTCCCAGATCACTTCGACGTCGAACGGGTCGCGGCCGATCAGGCTCGCGCGCAGCACGGTGTCGACGATGGCCTTGTTGACCGCGGCCGGACCATAACAATCGCCCCAGCCGATCACGCCTTCGTCGGTCACGATCTCGACGACCAGCGCGCCCTTGGTCTTGTAGAACCAGCCGCGCGACGAAGTGAAAGGCTCATCGACATTGACCAGCAGCTGATGGGTGATGACATCGGTAATTTTCATGAGGGGCTCTTGAACAGGAAGTCTTGGAAAAGGGAATGGCGGCGTTCAGTACGCAGGGCCATCGGCCCAGGGCGAGAACGGCGCGGGCATGAGGATGCGGTTCTCTTGCGTCAGCACGTAGGGCTGGACCTTGGCCGCATAGGCCTGCCAGTCCGGGTTCTGCAGCAGGGTGGCGCGGCGCGCGGCGCGGTCGGCCAGGCTGTCGTAGGCCCACAGGTGCACGACCTGATTGAGCGTGCCGATCTCGGTGGTGAAGTACCCGACGAGGTGGCCCAGGATGGGCCGCTGGATGGCCAGCCCTTCCGCTTCATAAGCGCGGACGTAGGGCAGGGATTTGCCGCAATGGCAGGTGTAGGTTCGTTCTTCGACGATCACGAGGTCTCCTCTCGATTACTATAGTCCTATATAGTGATTTGGATTATAGGCTTGAGGAAACGCATGTCAATCATTCTTCGCACCGGCTTTTTGTAGAATGCAGCCCATGACCACCGCCCCCAACTGGCTCGCGGGCCGCCTGAAGAACGACGCTGGATCCGGCCTGCCCAAGTACTTGCAACTGCGCAAGGCCATCTCCGATGCCATCGCCGATACGACCCTGACGGAAAGCGAAAAGCTGCCGGCCGAAGAGGTCCTGGTAAAAATGAGCGGGTTCAGTCTTGGCACCGTGCAACGCGCACTGAGCGTGCTGGTGGACGATGGCCTGCTGACACGCAAGCAAGGGTCGGGCACCTTCGTGGCCGACAAGGAAGCGCCGATGCGCGCGCCCTTCTATCACTGCAAGTTCCTGGATGAGGCCTCGGGCGAGATCCTGCCGATCTACTCGCGCATCCTCGGCCGCACCGTGGTCACCGGCACCGGCGCATGGAGCGACCATCTGCGGGGCGACGAACATGTGTGCATCGAACGCATCTTTTCGATCAACAACGAGTTCGATGTCTACACACGCGCCTATATCGTGCGCGGCGTCTTTCCGTTGCTGGACGACTCGCCGCTGGATGCCCTGAGCGGCGTCAACATCAAGGAACTGCTGGAGCGCGAGTACCGGCGGCCGGCGACGCGGTTTTCGGAAAAGCTGTCGGTCAGCGTGTTTCCGCCCGCGGTGTGCAAGCTGCTGAAACTGCCCAAGGGATCGGCAGGCGCGACCCTGGACATCTCGGCCTTCGACCGGCGCGGCGAAGCGGTCTACTTCCAGTCCTTGTCGATCCCGCCAAATCCGCGCAAGCTGGTGGTGAGCTGACAGGGCGCGGTCACGCACCGCCATCCTGCGGTTTGAGCGCGGGTAAACCCTGCTAATACAACGGGCACAATAATTTATAATTTTTTCATAAATTATATGGACTACGCGTTCATATAAAACGGGGATACGGCACCACGCACTGTCGCAGGTCACCTAGACCTGTCCACCAAGGACACCCATGAAAAAAACCGCCCTTCGTCGCCCCCTTTCTGCAGCGTCCTTTGCGACCGCATTCGCGACTTCCCTCGCGGCCCTTCTGTCCCTGACTGCACCTGCCCATGCGGCCGACTACCCCGTCAAGCCGGTCCGGATCGTCGTGGCCTATCCCGCAGGCGGTGACACCGATGTCATCGCACGGTGGATCGCCGAAAAGCTGGCCGCGAAATGGGGCCAGCCGGTGGTCGTGGAAAACCGGACCGGCGCAGCCGGGTCGATCGGCAGTGCCTACGTGGCTCGAACGCCCGCCGACGGCTACACCCTGCTGGTGGCGCCCAACACCTTGGCCATCGCGCCCTATGTGCTCAAGCCCGGCAGCGGCGGCGAGTACAACGCCAAGACCGACTTCACGGCCATCTCGGAAATCGGCCGCCAATCCCTGTTTATGGTCGGCGCCGATCACGCGGGCCTGAAGTCGGTGGACCAAGTCGTGAAGGAAGCGCGCGCGGGCAAGGTCACCAGCTACGCCAGCCCCGGCAGCGGCTCCCCCATGCATATCCTGTCGGAACTGTTCGACCGGTCCGCTGGCATCAAACTGACGCAGATTCCCTATCGCGGCAGCGCGCCTGCGATCGTCGACCTGGTGGGTGGCCAGGTGCCGGTCATGTACTCGACGATCGGCCCGCTGGCGCAGTACGTCGCGACCGGCAAGCTGCGGCTGCTTGGCGTGGCGGACAAGGTGCGGTCGCCCTTCGCGCCCGATGTCCCGACCTTTGCCGAGCTGGGCTACAAGGACGTGGAAGTCAGCGCATGGCAGGCCGTCTTTGGCCCGCGCGGCCTGCCGCCCGAGATCGTCCAGAAGGTGAATCTGGCCGTCAATGACATCCTGAAGATGCCCGACGTGGTCGATCGCATGAAGGCGCTGGCCATCTCGCCGACCGGTGGCACGCCCGAGCAGATGGGCGCGGTCATCGCCGCGGAAGACGCCCGCTACAGCAAGATCATCAAGGACTTCGGCATTCGTGCCGACTGAAGGGGTCCCGCAATGAACGACACGGCCCGGCACGACGCCGACATCGACCAGGGTCCGGAAGTCGCCTTCGTCACGGGCGCCGCGTCGGGCATCGCCGCCACCCGGTTCATGACAGGGCAGACCCTGTTCGTGGACGGCGGCAAGTCACTGGGCGGCCTGGGCATCCAGCTGGCACAGGCCACAACGTTCACTGCGCAATGATGATGCCGCTGTGCTCGTCGTTGCTGCTGATGCCGGAGGCCACTTCCACCAGCCTTTCCTTGCCCGTGTAATAGCGGTCCAGCCGCCAGTCGCTCAGTACTTCCAGAGCAAGTTCGAAGGTTTCGAGCTTCATTTCATACAGCTCGTGCAGCGGAAACTCTTCATTGGACTGCAAGGCGACGGCCAGTTTGGCCAGGGTCTTGGCATCCTGCTTTTCGGGGTGTTCGGAGATGTACTTCCGGGCTTTCTTGATGGCGCGCATGACAAAAATTCCTGTTCGGTTGGACGCGAGTCATCCCTGCAAATACCGGTCCTAAAAAGATGAACTTTTTATGACTTGTCATGGAGAAAACGTGCCGCGTCCGTTGCCGCGGCAGGGTGCCGCAGCGTGGTACCGCAGAGTATCCCTAACCGTACAAACGCCCCGTCATCCTTACGGACGATGGTGGCTCGTCAGCCTTGCACGACCTCGTATTTATCGCGCTTCACGCCCAGCAGATTGATGCCTTCGATGCGCAGCAGCCGGGTCGGCCCGGAGCGGCTGGGCGCATGCAGATCGCCCTCGTTGTAGACGTACGCCGTACCAGGCGTGAGCGCATAATTGCGGACCGCAACAGCCTTGCCAGGCTGGCCGTCATGGGCCTTCTCGATGATGCGGTAATCGGTCATGTCGGTCGTGCCCGACGCCTGGCCGTAAATCGCCCAGCTGGGACCATGATCGTGCGGCGAGCTGCCCTTGGCGTCGTGATACACGTGCGCCAGCACACAGAATTTCAGATCGGGATCTTCGTACAGCAGGTGGCGTTCCTTTTCCTGATCGGGGCGGATATTCGTTTCGACGAATTGCGCATCGCCCGTGGCACGTTCGACCAGTTGCTTGACCACGTCGCGCCCGGCGGGACCCGGATCGTGTTGCAGCGCGGCACGGCAATCGGCAACGAAGGCTTCAAGGGAATAGGACATGGTGCGGCGTCTCCAGCATAGGGGTAAGGCAGAGAAAGGATTATCGCCCTGCCGGGCCGGCCCCTACAATGGCCCGATTACAGAGGCGGAGACACGCTTGCACCCATCCATCAACAAGGCGACGGGCATCCAGCTGGACGTCACGGCGGACCTGCACAAATGGCGCGCCTTCCTGGCCATTGCCGAACTGGGCAGCCTCACGCGCGCGGCGCTGTATCTCGATGTTGACCAATCGGTACTGAGCCGCCGCATCAACGCGCTGGAACGCGAATGCGGCGCGCGGCTGTTCAACCGGACCGGCCGCGGCGTCGAGCTCTCGGAAGTCGGCGCGCGCATCTTCCCGAACGTGAAACGCCTGCTGTCCGATGCGGAGCAGCTTGAAGCCGACATCAAGGGCGAGTCGCGCGTGCCCACCGGGCAGGTCACCATCGCGCTGATCCCGTCGATCTCCAATCCGCTGATCCACAATCTGTTCGTGCGCATGCGCGAGCGCTTTCCCGGCATTCATCTGAAGGTGCTGGAAGGGTCCAGCGGGCAGGTCGAAGAATGGCTGGCCGATGCGCGGGTCGATATCGCGATCCTGTACCGCTATGGCGCGACTTTGCCGGAAGGCGATCAGGCCCTGGCGATCGTTGACACCTATCTGATCGGCGGCAAGGGCGACCCGGTCACGCGATCACCCGAGGTGTCCTTCGATGTGTTCGACAAGCTGCCCTTCATTCTGCCCAGTGCGCCCAATGGCCTGCGCAACGCGCTGGACCGCGCCGCAAAGGAACACAAGCTGACGCTGCAGCCGCGGATGGAAGCGGATTCGTTGCCGCTGCAGAAGCTGCTGGTGGCGCAAGACGGCCTGTACACCGTGCTGCCGCTGCATGCGGTGTGGAACGAGGTATCCGAAGGCACGCTGCAGGCATCCAAGGTGATCGGACCCGGCATGGCGCGCACGATATCCATGTCCTTGTCGAAGTCCAAAGGCCCGGCTCGCGCGGTGGCCGAGGTCGCGTCCGCGATCGTGGACATCGTCAACGACATGGGGCGCAGCGGCATGTGGCACCGCCTGGATGACCCGGAACAGGCCAGGACACCCGCGCAAACCTGAATTGGCGATAGCGACATGGCCACGGCGGCGCACGGGCGCTACGCTAGGGACGCGGTCGCCGGCCGCGCCGCCATGGGCTCTTCCGGGCCCATCCTTCTGACCGCATCTTTTCGTTCGCACCCACGCCATGCCACGTATTACGCTGCCCTCCCCCGATACCATGAACGCCGACCAGCGCGCCGTCTACGACAAGGTCGTGAACGGCCCGCGCGGCAAGATCGAAGGGCCATTGCGTGCGGCCCTGGTCAATGCCGAACTGGCCGATTGCTGGCAGGCCATGGGCGCCCTGCTGCGCTATCGCACGACGCTCTCGCCGCGCCATTCCGAACTGGCCATCATGGTGACGGGCCGCTATTGCCGCTCGCCGTTCGAGTGGTTCGCGCATCGCCCCGCTGCCGAAAAAGCCGGGCTGGAAACCGCCATCATTGAAGACCTGCTGGCGCAGCGCACGCCCGATCTGGCCGGCGCGGATCTTGCGGTGTACCGCTATGCGATGGAACTGAACCAGTACCGCTCGGTATCGGACAAGACCCACGCGGCCGCCGTGGAAGCCCTGGACGAACGCGGCACGGTCGAACTGACCGCGCTGGTGGGCTATTACACGCTGGTGGCGATGACCCTGAACTCGCAGGAAATCCCGTTGCCTGAAGGCGTGGCGCCGGCCTTCCCGCTGCCGCAACACGAGGAACTCAAATGAATCTGGATCTCGAAGCCGACCTGCGTGCAGGCGGATGGGATTGCCACACGCATGTGTTCGGCCCCTATGCGGACTTTCCATTGGCCGATGACCGCAGCTACACGCCGCCCGAAGCCACCCAGGACGATTACGTGGCGCACCTGGCCCGGCTTGGACTGAAGCATGGCGTGCTGGTCCACCCCAGCGCCTACGGCGAGGACGACAGCCTGCTGCGCAATGCGTTGGCTGCGCATCCGGACTGGCGGGGCGTGATCGTCAAGCAGCGCGCCACGCGCCCGGAACTGGTCGAGCTGCGCGAGCTGGGCGTGCGTGCCGCCCGATTCAGCCAGCGCAGCGGCGCGGGGGCCAACTTTGCGGGCAGCGCGTCGTTCGCCGATCTGCAGACCATGGCGCCTGACCTGGCCAATGCCGGCATGCATGCGGAGCTCTGGACCGACTGCCTGACCCTGGACACCCTGGCCGACTCGATCGGAAAGCTGCCCATTCCGGTCGTGATCGACCACATGGGCGGCTTCGATGTGAAAGCCGGCGTCGATGCGCCTGGCTTTCGCGCCCTGCTGTCCTTGCTGGAAAGCGGGCAGGTGTGGGTCAAGCTGTGCGCCTATCGGAACACGCTGGGCGGCTCGCTGGAACAGGCGCAGCCCTTTCAGGAAGCGATGATGGCGGCCAATCCGGATCGCCTGGTGTGGGGCAGCGACTGGCCGCACCTGCGGGTCAACCCCGCGCCCGACGCCGCCGAACTGCTGGCCACCTTCCGGCGCTGGGCCGGCAGCGACGAGCGCGTGCGCGCTGTGCTGATCGACAACCCGGCCCGCCTGTACGCGTGAGCCCGGACCGGCGCACCTGACCGGGCACAGGGCCTGCCGATGCGAGCCAGGTGCCCCCGTCCGGCCGGGCCTTCCCGCCCGTCAGGCATATCTGCTTTGCTCTCCCGGCGGCTGGCTTGGCGGCCAGCTTCTGCCACCATGACGGAAAACGCGTGACCGCGAGCGTGTCCCCCACGCCCGGCCGCGACACAACACCGTCGGGAGACAGCATTGACCAACACTACACGCCGTACCCTCGTCCTGGGCGCGCTCGCGCTGCCCTTCGCGTCGCTGTCCACGCGCGCCCTGGCGCAGGCGGGCTGGCCTGACCGTCCCTTGCGCATCATCGTGCCGTTGGCGCCGGGGGGCTCGGCCGACGCGGTCTGCCGCCTGCTCAGCAATGGGCTGAGCCAGGTGCTGGGCCAGACGGTGGTGGTGGAAAACAAGCCGGGCGCCGGCGGCATTACCGGCCTGTCGGAAGTCGCGCGCGCCAAGCCCGATGGCTACACGCTGGGCTATTCGCTGGCAGGCGCCCTGACGGTCGCACCGCACATCGCTACGCGCATGCCCTACCAGATGAGCGACCTGACGCCGGTGTCGCAAGTCGTGGCCGTGCCCGAGATCATCGTCGTCAATCCCAAGCTGGGTGTGAACACGCTGCAGGAATTGATTGCCTATGCGCGCGCCAATCCGGGCAAGGTCAACTTCGGGTCGGCCGGCAATGCCACCATCCCGCATCTGGGCGGCGAGCTCCTCAAGCGCACCGCCAAGATCGACATCGTGCACATCCCCTACCGCGGCTCGGGCCCGGCCCTGAACGACCTGCTGGCCGGTCAGGTGCAGATGATGGTGTCCGACATCACCCTGGTCCGCTCGCATATCGAAGCCGGTCGCCTGGTCGGCCTCGCCGTGGCGGGGCCGGCCCGGGTGTCCGAATTGCCCAAGGTGCCAACGACCGCGGAAGCCGGCGTGCCCGGCATGGTCGTGTCGAACTGGCACGGCATCGTCGGCCCGGCCGGCATGTCGCCCGCCTTGCTGCAGACGCTGCATGCCGCAATCCGCAAGGCCATCGACATGCCCGAGATCAAGCAACGCCTGGAGAAGGAGGGCGCTGATGCCGTGGCCAGTTCGTCGGCCGAATTCGCAACCTTCCTGGCCAAGGAAAGCAGCGTGTGGGGCGGGCTGACCAAGGAATTGGGAATCAAGTGGGACTGATGTCGATGACGTCGATGCAAATTTTGAATGCGGGTGCCGCCGGTGCGATGGCTGATGCGGCGGCCGATGTTGCGGCGGCTGCGGCGTCATCTGCCGTGCATGCCGCGCAGGCTGGCATTCATTCCCTCTCCGGACATACCGTGACGCATGGCGATGTCCGCATCGCCGTCGCCACGTGCGGCAGTGGCCCGGTCATCGTGTTGCTGCCCTCCCTGGGCCGGGATGTCGAAGACTTCTTTCCCATCGCGCCGCTGCTGGCCGCGCGCGGCTATCGCGCCGTCATGCCCAGCCCGCGCGGTATTGGCGGGAGCGTAGGGCCGCTGACCGGCATCACCCTGCATGACTTTGCCGACGACATCGCCGCCGTCATTGCACATGAGGGCGCGCAGCCTGCGCTGGTGGCGGGCCATGCCTTCGGCAACTGGGTCGCCCGCAACACGGCGATCGATCATCCCGATCGCGTCGCGGCCGTGGCCGTGCTGGCGGCAGCCCACAAGGACTTTCCGCGCGAGCTGCGTGCCCACATTGATGGCGCCATGGACGTGAGCCTGGAGCGCGACCTGCGCCTGGCGCATCTGCGCGCGGCCTTCTTTTCGGCGGGCGGCGATCCATCACCCTGGCTCGATGGCTGGTATCCCGATGTCGCGCGCGCGCAGCGCGCCGCGTCGGCCGCCACGCCGGTCGCTGGCTGGTGGACGGCCGGCCGCGTGCCGGTGCTGGATGTGCAGGCCGCCAACGATCCATTTGCGCCCGCCAGTGGTGCCCATTTGCTGCGCGATGAATTGGGCGCCGATCGCGTCACGGTGCGCGTGGTCGGACCGGCGGGTCATGCCCTGCTGCCCGACCAGCCTGCCGCAGTCGCAGAGGCCCTTGCGGACTTTGCCGACAGAGTCCTGCCAAAACATCCCTAGACCGCTAATCAAAAAAACACATAACAACTCAATCACAAGAGAGACGCCCATGTCCAAGCACCGCCCTTCCCTGCGCCGCCGCCTTGCGGCAAGCCTGAGTGCCGGCCTGATCGCATCCACCTTTGGCGCTTTTCTGATGCTGGCCGCCGCACCCGCGCACGCCGCCTACCCGGAGCGCGCCGTCCGCCTGATCGTGCCCTTTCCTGCCGGCGGCGCGGCCGACATGATGGCCCGCAGCCTGGCGCAAAAGCTGTCGGAACAGCTTGGCCAACAAGTGGTGGTCGACAACCGGGGCGGCGCCGGCGGCACGACCGCAGCCGAAGCGGCCATCGGGGCCAACCCCGATGGCTACACGCTGTTCTTTGGCACCATGGGCACGCAGGCCATCAACCCGGCCCTATACCCCAAGCTGCGCTACGACCCGGTCAAGGATTTCGAATACGTCAGCCTGACCCACACCACGCCCCGCGTGCTGGTCGTGCATCCGTCGGTCGATGCCAAGACCGTGCAGGAACTGATCGTCCTGGCCAAGAAGAACCCGGGCAAGCTCACCTACGGGTCGGCCGGCAATGGCAGTTCGAGCCACCTGTCGGGCGCGCTGTTCGCATCGATGGCCGGCGTCGAAATGCTGCACATACCGTACAAGGGCAGCGCCCCCTTGCTCAACGACCTGATCGCCGGCCGCCTGTCCATGACCTTCGATTCGTACGCGGTCTATGGCGAGCACATCAAGAGCGGCAAGGTCCGGCCACTGGGCGTGACCAGCATCACCCGCATCACCAGCGCGCCCGATATCCCGACGATCTCCGAGTCGGGCCTGAAAGGCTATGACGTCTCGAACTGGCTTGGCCTGCTGGCTCCCAAGGGCACATCGCAGGATGTCGTCGCGCGCCTGAACGCGGCGGTGGTCAAGGCGTCGTCCGACAAGGCCACGCGCGATCAGCTGGCCGCCAGCGGCATCGAAACCACGTCCAGCACGCCCGAGGCTTTCAAGGCGCTGGTCGTCAAAGAGATCCCGAAGTGGGCGGAAGTCGTCAAGAAGTCGGGCGCGACGGTGGACTGAGGCGATTCGCTGCGGGCCTGAATCTGCAGGACTCAGGGTGGCGACCTAGCGCTGCGGCATCAACGGCTGTTCGATGGAAAGCCCGCGCGCCCCGCCCAGGCCACCCACACGGCGGCCGCAAGCAGCACCACCAGGACCGGCGCAAACGCTCCCGTGCCCACCCGGTCCAGCAGCACTCCGCCCAGCAGTCCTCCGCCTGCAATCGCCAGGTTCCACACCGTGACCAGCATGGACTGTGCGACATCGGCCGCGTCGCCCGCAGCCTTGTCCAGCGCCGTCTGGAACAAGGTCGCGGCGCCACCGAACGCCACGCCCCACGCGGCCACGGCGGCATAGACCAGCACCGGTACATCACTTGCCACGCCCAGCGTGCATGCCGCCAGGCCAAACATCAGTGTGCTGACGAGTGTCAATGTACGCAGATGACGATCGATCAGTACACCGATGATCCAGATACCGACCAGCGACATCATGCCGAACACGAGCAGCACGGTGTCGGTGCGGCCCGGCATGCCCGACGCCGCCAGGAACGGCGCAATGTAGGTGTAGAGCAGGTTGTGCGCCAGCGCGAAGGACAGCACCACGAACAGCACACTGCGGATGCCCGGCAGCCGGAATACATGGCCCAGCGCCAGCCGCTTGCCCGAGGCCTGGCCCGCAAAGTCCGGCACCTGGATCCGCACCCAGGCCAGCACGACCAGCGCCAGGGCACTCATGATCCCGAAGCCGACCCGCCATCCGAGCATCGTGCCCAGAAAGGCGCCTGCAGGCACGCCCAGCGACAGGGCCAGCGGCGTGCCGACCATGGCAACCGCGATCGCGCGGCCCTTCTGGTGATCCGGGACCATGCGCGCGGCATAGCCTGCCAGCAACGCCCACACCAGCCCTGCGGACACTCCGGCCACAAAGCGTGCCGCCATCGTCAATGCAAAGCTGGTCGACACCGTGGTGATCGTGTTGACCACGACAAAGCCTGCCAAGGCCGCCATCAGCAAGGGGCGGCGCCGCACGTGTTGCGTGGCCAGCGTCAGGGGCACCGCCGCGATCAAAGACCCGATCGCGTAGATCGTGACGGTCTGGCCAACCCATGATTCGGACACCGCCAGGCCTGCGGCCATCTGCGGCAGCAGACCTGCGGGCAAGGCTTCGGTCAGGATCGTGATGAAGGCCGCCAGGGCCAGCGCCAGCAGCGATGCCAGGGGCAGGCGGTCGGCCTGGTCCACTTGATGATGCGATGGATGCAGTGACGCACCAGAAGAAGGTGCAGCAAGGGGGGATGCCGCACGTGGCGACGCCGTAGGCACAGGCGCGGCAGGCAGCTCGTCACAGGTCGGCGTAGCAGGCAAGGACACGGAAACTCTCTCTTCAATGATCGTTGCCGCCACGATAGTCAGCGGGCGATTAAAGAAAAAGTGGGGTAGAGTTCCGCGTTGTGCGGACACGGGCGTCCGCAATGGGAATGGCGCATGGACAGTCTGAACGGCTTCGTGGTGTTTGTGCAAGTGGCCGACACCCGCAGTTTTGTGGCAGCCGGCCGGCAGCTGGGCGTGTCGGCTTCGGCCGTGGGAAAAAGTGTCGCGCGGCTGGAAGACAAGCTGGGCGTGCGCCTGTTCCACCGCAGCACACGCAGCATCACCCTGACGGCCGAAGGCCTGTTGTTCCTGGAACGCAGCCGGCGCATTCTGGCCGAGATTGAAGCAGCCGAGCTGGAACTGTCGGCCACCACCGCCGCACCGCGCGGCCGCCTGCGCGTCAGCCTGCCGCTTGTCAGCGAACTGATGTTGCCGATCCTGGCCGACTTCATGCGGCAGTACCCCGACATCGAACTGGACCTGGACTTTACCGACCGGCTGGTGGACGTGATCGAAGAAGGATTCGATGCCGTCGTGCGGACGGGCGATCCGACCGACTCGCGACTGTCGGCCAGGCGCCTGGGGGCCTTCCGGCAAGTCATCGTTGCTGCTCCGGATTACCTGGCGCGGCGCGGCACGCCCAAGTTTCCCGAGGACCTGCTGGGCCACGATTGCCTGCACTATCGCTATACCCACACCGGCAAGGTCGAACCGTGGCCGCTGCGTTTGCCCGACGGCACGCCCGGCCTGGAATTGCCGATATCCATGGTGTGCAACAACTGCGAGACGCGGGTGTGTTTTGCGGAACGTGGACTGGGCATTGCCTGCCTGCCGGACTTTGCCGTGCGGTCCCATCTTGCCGATGGCCGGCTGGTGGTGGTGCTGCCGGAACACGTGGGCCGCACCGGCGCGTTCCATGTGCTCTGGCCAGCAAGCAAGCATCCGTCACCCAAGCTGCGCGCCCTGGTGGATTACCTGAGCGCGCACGTCTTTCCGACCAGTCCGGAGTCGGGCGGCCTTTGGATCACAGCCCCCTGATGCAGGCCCTCTGAATCAAGGCCCTCGATTCAGCGACCCTTTCAGCACCCCCTCGATCACCGCCCCTTGAACTGCGGCGCGCGCTTCTCCATGAACGCCCGCATGCCTTCCTTTTGATCCTCGCTGTCGAACAGGCGCTCGAACGCCCGTCGCTCCAGCGCCAGTCCGGCATCCAGGCTGGCGTCACCCCCAAAGCGGACCACCTCCCGAATGGCTCTGACGGCGAGCGGTGGCGCGTCGGCGATCTGCGCCGCCACAGCCAGGGCACGCTCCAGCGCCTTGCCCTCGGGCACCAGATCGCTCACCAGATTCGCGGCATGGAAGGCCGCGGCCGGAATGCGTTCCCCCGTCAGTGTCCACAGCAGGGTCTTATACGACCCCGCCGCGCGCAACAGCCGCTGCGTGCCGCCCGCGCCCGGCATGATGCCCACGCGGATCTCGGGCTGGCCAAAGCTGGCGCCCTCGGCCGCGATCACGATGTCGCAGGCCAGCGCCAGTTCGCACCCGCCGCCCAATGCATAGCCTTCCACGGCCGCAATCACCGGTTTGCTCAAACCCTTCAGTACACGGAAGACCTTGTCGGTTTCGAGCAGCACGTGATCGGTCGGCCGCATGTCCGACATCTCGACAATGTCGGTACCCGCCACGAAGTAGCCGCCCGCGCCCGTCAACACCACGCACGCGACCTGGTCATCGGCTTCAAACGCCTGGAAGGCCTCGACCAGTTCCTGCTTCACCTGCAGATTCAGCGCATTCTTGCGGTCAGGCCGGTCGATGGTGACGATGCCTACCTTGCCCTGCCGCTCGCTGCGCACCAACGGGCGCGCCGGGTCCTTCGATGTCATGGCGTCACTCACCCAGGTCGGGCGACGTGTCGCGGTAGGCGTCGCGTGCCTCGACCGTGGCGAACCATGCCGCCAGCTTTGGCGCGCGCGCACGCCACCCGAAGGCGTCGAAGCGGAAATCGAGGTAACCCAGCGCGCACGCCACGGCCACGTGACCGATCGCGAACGGGGTCCGGGTCAATGCTTCGGCCTCGTTGTCGAGCAGCGCGAGCGCCGCGATCGTCTTGGTTTCGAACGCCGCGATGAGCACGTCGGAGCGCGATGCGTCGCTGCGCTCGCGTTCGTTGCGCCACAGGATTTCGGCATCGAGCATGCCGTCGCCCAGGGCCTGCCAGCGCAGCGCGGGCCACTTCCCGTCGCCCGTCGGAAAAAAGGTGCCGCCGGCTTTGTCGTTCAGGTACTCGCAGATCACCACCGAGTCGAACAAGGTGGACCCGTCGTCGAGCACCAGCGTCGGGATCTTGCTGAGCGGGTTGTCGCGCATCAGGGCTTCGTTGGGCTTGAGCATCGCGGCGACCGACCGCACCTTTTCAAAGGCGCCGAGCTGGCCGGTTTCCTGCGCAACGATCATGACCTTGCGCACATAGGGCGACTTGGGCGACCAGTGCAATTTCATGGGAGTGTCTCCAGGCCGCGCCAACGCCGGCGGGCCGTTTTTGATGGGTAGGTCAAGTGCGTCGGATCAGCGGCCAGTAAACACAGGCGCGCGCTTTTCGACCACCGAGCGCGTGGCCTCGCGCGCGTCTTCCGTCATCATCAGACGGGTGCTGTACTGCTGTTCGAGCTCGTAGCCTTCGTCCACCGGCATGGTCTCGATGCGGTTCAACGCTTCCTTCATCAGGCGCAATCCGATCGGGCTCTTCTTGGCAATGATGCCTGCCAGATCCATGGCGGTTGGCATCAGGCGGCGCGGTGTCACCACCTGCTCGACCATGCCGACCCGGTGCGCTTCCCACGCGCTGATCGGCTCGCCTGTAAAGGCCATCAGCCGCAACGTGCCCTGCGGCACGAGGCGCCCGGTATGCGCGCCGCCACCACAGCGGCCGACGTTGATCTCGGGCATGGCAAAGGTGGCTTTTTCGGACGCGATGCGGATGTCGCTTGCGCCCGCCAGCACGCACCCCGCGCCCAGCGCCGGACCGTTGACGGCCGCAATCACCGGCACGCGGCAATGGCGGATCGCCTTGAAGGTGGCGCGCACGATGCTGGCGCGATGCGGGTCTTCTTCCGGCGTGGCGGCCAGAAATTCCTGCAGGTCCAGGCCTGCGCAAAAAGCCTTGGTGCCCTTCGCGGTAAACACCACCACGTTGACGTCGTCCATCGTGCTGATCTCGTCGAACACGCGGGTGATCTCGGAGTAACGCGCCAGTGTCAGCACGTTGACCGGCGGGTAGTCGAGCGTAACGGTGGCAATACGATGGGCTTTCTCGACGATGATGCCGTCCATGGGGTCTTCCTGTCTCGGTGTCGTTATGTGGAGGGGATATTCGTGGATTCAGATCGCGCCGGATGCGCGCAGGCCGGCGATGCCTTCCTCGTCGTAACCCAGGTCGCGCAGAATCTTGTCAGCATGCTGACCAAGCAGCGGCGGCGGCAGGTCGTACTGGATCGGCGCGTCGCTGAAGCGGATGGGATTGGCCACCTGCGGCACATCGCGGCCCGATGGATGGGGCAGATGCATCAGCATGCCGCGATCACGCACCTGCGGATCTTCGAACACTTCGGGCACGGTGTTGATCGGCCCGCAGGGCACGCCCACGCGGTCCAGCGCGGCAGTCAGCTCCGCGCGCGAATAGCCCGAGAACGCCTCGTCCAGCATGGCCTTCAGTACACCGATATTCCGTACACGTTGCGCATTGGTGGCAAAGCGTTCGTCGCGCACCCAGTCGGACTTGCCCAGCACGTCGCACAGCCGCGCGAACTGGCCGTCGTTGCCGACCACCAGGATCACATTGCCATCGTTGCAGCGGAATACGTCCTGCGGCTGGATGTTCGGGTGGGCGTTGCCATTGCGCTGCGGCACCTTGTCGGACACCAGGTAGTTCATGGCCTGGTTGGCCAGCGTCGCCACCTGCACGTCCAGCATGCCGATGTCGATGGTCTCGCCCTGCCCCGTCTGGTCGCGGCGCGCGACCGCGGCCAGCACGGCCACTGCCGTGTACATGCCCGTCATCAGGTCGACGATGGGCACGCCGACCTTTTGTGGACCGCCACCGGGCTGCCCGTCGCGTTCACCTGTCACGCTCATCAAACCGCCCATGGCCTGGATCAGGAAGTCGTAGGCGGGCTGATCGCGGCGCGGGCCGGTCTGGCCGAAACCGGTCACCGAACAATAGATCAGCTTGGGGTTGATCGCCCGCAAGGACGCGGCGTCCAGCCCATATCGCGCCAGCGTCCCGGCCTTGAAGTTTTCCAGCACGATGTCGGCGTTGGCCGCGAGTTCGCGCACGATCTTCTGGCCGTCCGGATGATCCAGGCTGACGGTGATCGACTGCTTGCCCCGGTTCACCGCCAGGTAATAGCCGGCCTCGGCGGTATCGTGGCCTTCGGCATCTTTCAGGAACGGCGGCCCCCAGGACCGCGTGTCGTCGCCCGCGCCCGGGCGTTCGACCTTGATCACTTCGGCGCCCAGGTCGGCAAGCAGTTGGCCTGCCCACGGCGCGGCAAGGATACGACTCAGATCGAGCACCTTCAGGTGCGACAGTGGCCCACGACCGGCATTCATTCCACGATGTCTCCGGCGGCAGTCGGTGCTGCCGCGATGATTTGGGGGGCGATGGCGCCCGTTCACTCGAAGTGTGCAAGTCGCAGGCCTGGAAAGGCAGCCCGGGCCGCATCAAACCTGCTATGCATTGCCCGGCTGAACCCCTGCAAACCCGCATGGGCGCTGGAAAACCCCAGGATTGACAGATTGTCGACAATCCTAAAAACTGGCCTGACGAACACGCGGGGCGGCCTCAAGCCGCCACCGCGCGTCACTGCCCGGCCAGGCCTGAACGCCTGCACGGGCCTGCAGTCATCAGGAGACAGACCATGTTGACGACGCCCTCTGCCCCGCAGCACGCCGGTCCTTCGGCCGGTATCCAAAGCGGGCTTCCCGTCCGCCCCCTGGACGGCCCCGAAGTCTGGAGTGGCGCCAGCCTGCGCGACCGCACCGACTGGATCACCCACCTGACGCCGGCCGAAATCGCCGAACTGGCTGGCGCGGTGGCCGCGCTCAAGTCGGCCGGCACGCCCGACATGGGATTCGACGCAAGTGACTTCCGGATTCCCCTGGTTGCCGAACGCCTGGCCGAAGTGCGCGACACGCTGGAAGGCGGCCGGGGCTTTGCCCTGCTGCGCGGCCTGCCGATGGCGGACTATTCCGATGCCGACGGCCGGCTGCTGTTCTGGGGACTGGCCCAGCACCTGGGCGATCCGCAAGGCCAGGACGGCGCCGGCAACCGCATGCACAGCGTCACCAACACCGGCATGCGCGTCGAACCAGGCAACTCGGTACGCAGCTTCCAGACCGACGACGAGCTGACGTTTCACAACGACGGCGGCGATGCTTTCATGCTCCTCTGCCTGCGGCCTGCCAAGTCGGGCGGCATGAGCAAACTGGTCAGCGTCGCGCACCTGTACAACGAGGTCCTGCGGCGTCGGCCCGACTTGGTCGCCACCCTGCAGGAACCCTTCCACTTCGATACGCGCGGCCAGCACCCGACCGGCATGAAGATACAGTCCGTGCCCATCCTGAACTTCCACGAAGGCCGGCTGAGCGCGCTGTACAAGCGCCGCTACCTGCGTCTGGCGCAGGAAAATCCGGACGTGCCCCGCCTGACCCGGGCGCAGCAGGACGCCATCGACCTGATCGAAAGCCTCTGCAACGATCCCGACGTGCAGCTCAATTTCTATATGGAAGCGGGCGACATCCAGATCGCCAACAACTACTCGGTGCTGCACGCGCGCAGCAAGTACGAAGACGTGGACGATCCGGCGCGGCGCCGCCACCTGTTGCGCGCGTGGCTGACCTTGCCGAACGGCCGGCCGTTGCCAAAAGTGTTTGGGTTGACGCGCGAATTTTCGCAGTCCTACGCCAGCCGTCATGGCGACGCCCTGCCCGCCTGATCGCCAGCGTGCATTGGCCGGCCTTCATGGCCGGCCTGCTGATTGCCTTGCGCTACCTTCCTGGAAAAATGACCATGCTCAAACGCGCGCTTTCGCTGGTGCTCGGCCTGTGCCTGCTGTCCGGATTGCCGGAGGGCGTCGCCCGCGCCGCCGAGGCCTATCCCGACCGGCCGGTACGGTTGGTGGTGCCCTACACCCCGGGCGGCAATACGGACCTGCTGGCCCGGGTGATCGCGCAGAAGCTGGGCGATGCCTGGAAGCAATCCGTGGTGGTCGAAAACCGCGCCGGGGCGGCGGGCACGATCGGCGTGGACCTGGTCGCCAAATCGAAACCCGACGGCTACACCATCGTGCTGGGCACCTTCGGCAACATTCTGACGGCGCCGGGGCTGTACAAGAACTTGCCGTACGACCCGGTCAAGGACCTGGCCCCCGTCATTCTGTTGGCCGAGCCCGCCACCGCGCTGGTCGTGCATCCGGGCGTGCCGGTCAATTCCGTAACCGAGCTGATCGCCCATGCCAAGGCCCACCCGGGCGCACTCAACTACGGGTCATCGGGCAGCGGGTCGTCCAACCACCTGTTTGGCGCGCTGTTCGCGTCGATGGCCAATGTCAAGATGACGCATGTGCCGTACAAGGGCAGCGGCCCGGCTGTCAACGATCTGGTGGGCGGCATGATCCAGTTGTCGTTCGCACCTTTTCCGCTGGTGCTGGAACAGATCAAGGCCGGCAAGCTCAAGGCCTTGGCGGTGACCGGCGCGAGACGTTCGCCCGCCCTGCCCCAGGTGCCGACCGTGGCCGAAGCCGGCTTGCCCGGCTACGAGGCCATCGGCTGGTTTGCGCTGATGGCGCCTGCCGGTACGCCGCGCTCGATTTTGAGCAAGCTCAACACCGATATCGACCGTATCCTGAAGACACCCGAAGTGCGCGCCAGCCTGGCCGCCGAAGGGGCCGACCCGGTCGGTGGCAGCATCGACGATGCGGCCGCATCGATCACTGAAGGCGTGCGCAAGTGGGGCACGCTCGTGCAGCAACTCGACATCACGCTCTGATCACGCGGCTCAGGAATCCGACATGGCCACGCTGCGCTCTGCTGTGCCGACGCCCGTCCCGACCCATTCGCTGGTCGAGCAGATCGCCTTGCGTCTGGCCGACGACATCGTCACGGGCGTGTACCTGCCCGGTGAACGACTCAAGGAACAGGACATTGCCGCGCGCTTCGGCACCAGCCGTGCGCCCCTGCGCGAAGCCTTCCGCCTGCTCGAGCGCGATGGCCTGATCCGCATGATGCCGTGGCGCGGCGTGTGCGTGACGGACTACACCCGCGATGAAGTACGGGAACTGTTCGAGATCCGCGCCGACCTGCTGGCCATGTGCGTGCAGCGCATCGTCGTCCAGGGTGACCCGGCGCAGCTGGCCGCCGTGCGAGCCGCCATCGACGGGCTGTCGGCCCTGACGGAAGCCGGTGGCGATGAACGCGACTACAAACAGGCCACCGCCGCGTTGAGCGCGATGCTGTCCGAGATGACCGGCAACCGCTACCTGCACCGCCTGGTGACCGACTTCCGGCAGCGCCTGCTCTGGTATTACTGCTTTCTTGGCCAGTCGACGATCGAGCGGCGGCGCGAGTCCAATCGTTTGTGGGGCGATATGCTGGCGGCCATGGAGCGCAGGGATGCGTGGGCTGCGGCCGCCGCCGCGCAACATGTCACGATGGCGACTGCAGCCTTTGCCTTGCAGCTTGCCGATGCACGGGTAGCTCGGCAATCCGTGGCCTGACCATGATCGCCTCTTCTTCCAGGCAGGACCCGACTGCCGACATGAATCGCGCACACGATTTTTCTGCGCCCGATCAACCCGTGTCCGATCCGCCTGCGTCTGGTCATCCGGAAGCCGGCCCCGCCGCGAACGACCGTGACGACGCCACCGACAACACCGCGCGCGTGGCGTGGCAACGCTGCTTCATCGCGCTTGCCCCCGACCTGCCCACCCGGACCACCCTGGCGGCCTATCGCACGCCACCCCGCGCGCGGGCCACGCTGTTCGATGACCTGCACCTGACGCTGGCGTTCGTGGGCGGCCTGACGCAGCAGCAGGCCGAACACCTTGCCGCCGCCCTGCCCGGCCTGGCCGCACCGGTCGTCGACCTGCCCGCCCTGCCCTTCGACGGGCTGGAACGCTGGCCCGAAGGCGATGCGCCGCGTGTGCTGGTGGCGACCTATCGTGTGCCGCCGCTGCTTGCCGGATTGGTGGATGACGTCCAGCTACTGGTCTCGGGCGCCGGCCTGCCCGTCGACTCGCGACCTTTCCGCGCGCACATCACGTTGGCGCGCTACCTGCGGCGCGCGCCCGTCACGCTCGATGTCGCAGGTGTCCCGACCCAGGTCTCCGATCCCCCACTCGGGCCTTCGCCCGCGTGCCGGCTGCCCCCTTCGCGCTTCACCCACCTGGCCTTGTACACGCGGTCAGAGGCCCCGGGCGGACCGCGCTATCGCGTGCTGGCGCAGGTGCCGTTACACGCACCGATGGCTTGACGCCGCGTCACAGCATCGCCGTCAACATCCGCCGGCCGCGCTGCACTTCGGGCAGCAAGGTGTCGATCATCGCCGCAAGCGTAAAGCGCGAGGTGGACGCGACGATGCTCATGGCGGCCACCGTTCGGCCATGCATGTCTTGCACGGGCACCGCGATCGACCGCAGCCCGAGCTCCAGCTCTTCATCGCTGACGGCGTAGCCCTCGCGGCGGACGTCGTCCAGCAGGGCCAGCAGCTCGGGCACATCGATGCGCGTACGCGGCGTCAGCGGCCGCCGCGCCATCCGCAGCAGGATGTGCTCGGCTTCCTCCGGCGCCAGCGCGGCCAGCAGCACCCTGCCCGTCGCGGCGCTGTGCACCGGCAGCCGTGACCCCATCCCCAGGCCATGCGACAGGCTGCGCCGTGTCGCGGCACGCGCGACGAACACCACGTTCGTTCCGTCCAGCACCGCCAGCGAACTGGATTCCTGCGTCCGTTCGCTGATCGCTTCCAGCACCGGCTGCACGAGCTTGGGCAAAGGGCTGGAGGTGACATAGGCATGGCCCAGACGCAGCACCCGCGGCGCCAGCCGGAAGGTCTTGCCGTCCGTCTCGACATAGCCGAGCCGTTGCAGGGTCAACAGCGATCGCCGCGTCGTGGCGCGCGGATGCCCGGTGATTTCCGCAGCTTCACTCAGCGTCAGCGGGCCATTGCGGATACCGAAGGCCTCGATCACCGCCAGCCCCTTTTCCAGGCCGGCGACATATTCCTTGTCTTCCTTGCTGCGGACTTCCTCAACCATGTGCCATCCCGCCGTTTGTTCGATTTGCGAACATAGTAGCCGGAATCGTTGACCGACCAAATAGGACGAACTAGTGTTCGCTTTGCGACAAACTGTTCGACAAAACAAGATGCGACGCTTTTGGCGTTGCACGAATCTGAGGACACCCGGATGAGACACCCCCTGCTGACCGCCTGTACGGCGGCCCTTGCCTGTACGTTTGCCCTTGCCGCTCCGCTGGCCGGCGCCGCCGACTTCCCGACCAAACCGATCCGCATCGTGGTGCCGTATTCGGCGGGCGGCACCGCCGACGTGCTGCCGCGGATCATTGGCGAAAAGCTGACTGCCATGTGGGGCCAGCCGGTCATCATCGACAACCGGCCTGGCGCAGGCGGCAACATCGGCGCCGACATGGTGGCCAAGGCCGCGCCCGACGGCTACACCCTGATGGCCACGCCCCCCGCGCCGCTGGCCATCAATCGCTACCTGTACAAGAATCTGCCGTTCGACCCCGAAGCCTTTGTGCCGGTGACCATCCTGGCCAAGGTGCCCAATGTGCTGGCGGTGCAGAACAACCTGCCGCCCAAGTCGGCGACCGAATTCCTGAACTACGCGCGCACCCGCAATGGCCACGTCACGGTGGCCACCCAAGGCAACGGCACCACGTCGCACCTGACGGGCGCCATGGTCGCGAACCAGGCACGCGCCAGCTTCGTCTTCGTGCCGTACAAGGGAACCGCGCCCGCACTGGCCGACCTGATGGGCGGGCAGGTGGACGCCTTTTTCGACAACATCAGCTCGGCCTACCGCCAGCACGAAGCCGGCAAGGTGCGCATCCTGGCCGTGACCAGCAACACCCGCAGCCCCTTGCTGCCCAAGGTGCCGACGCTGGCCGAGTCCGGCTTGCCGGGCTTTGACGTCAGCACCTGGTTCGGCGTGGTCGCCCCCGCAGGCACGCCTGCCGAGGTCGTGCAGAAACTCAATGCCGGCATCGTCGAAGTCCTGAAGATGGCCGACGTGCAGCAGAAATTCATCGAGCAGGGCGCGCAGGTGGTGGGCGACACGCCCAGGCAGATGGGCGAGTTCCTGGATGCCGAGCGCATCAAGTGGAAGAAGGCCATCGCCACTGCCGACGTTTCGATCAACTGACACCGCCATCAACTGATCTTCCTGCCAGACCGACATCACCAAAGGACCGCGCATGAGCGATATCCATCCCCTTCAGGACGCCCGCCAGTGGGCGCCCGGCCTGACCCGCGTGCCGTACTGGCTGTACCGCGACGAACCCGTCTACCGCGAGGAGCAGCAGAAGGTCTTTCAGGGCCCGACCTGGAATTACCTGTGCCTGGAAGCCGAGATTTCAGAACCTGGCGATTACCGAACGACATTCGTTGGTGACATGCCGGTGATCGTGGTGCGCGATGAAGAAGGCGATCTGCAGGCCTTCGAAAATCGCTGCGCGCATCGCGGCGCATTGATCGCGCTCAAGGAAGGCGGCAAGGCGCAGGACTTCAGCTGCGTCTACCACGCGTGGCGCTACGACCTGCAGGGCAACCTGAAAGGCGTCGCGTTTGAAAACGGCGTGAACGGGAAGGGCGGCATGCCACCCGACTTCTGCAAGGAAGACCACGGCCCGCGCAAGCTGCGCACCGCCAGCGTGTCAGGCATCGTGTTCGGCAGCCTGCATGAAGACGTGCCCGACATCGAGGAATACCTGGGTGACGAGATCGTCGAGCGCATCGAGCGAGTCATGTGCAAACCGGTCGAGGTGATCGGCCGCTTCAAGCAGACGATTCCGAACAACTGGAAGCTGTACATGGAAAACGTGAAGGACTCGTACCACGCGAGTCTGCTGCACGTGTTCTTCACCACGTTCAACATCAATCGGCTGTCGCAGAAGGGCGGTGTGATCGTGAGCGAAAGCGGCGCGCACCACGTCAGCTATTCCAAGGTGTCGCACCAGCCGCAGGCCAGCACCGAATACAGCGCGGAAAAGCTGCGGTCCGACAAGGAAGACTATGCCCTGGCCGACCCCACCATGCTGGACGGCTGTGATGAATTCCGCGACGGCATCACGCTGCAGATCCTGTCGGTGTTTCCGGGGTTCGTGCTGGCGCAGATCCAGAACACGCTGGCGATCCGCCAGGTGCTGCCGTCCGGCATCGACAAGACGGTACTGAACTGGACCTATCTGGGGTTCAAGGACGACACGCCCGAACTGCGGCGCATGCGGCTCAAGCAATCGAACCTGACCGGTCCGGCGGGCTTCGTGTCCATGGAAGACGGGGCCGTGGGCGGCTTCGTGCAGCGCGGCATTGCCGGCACGGTCGCCAATGAAGAGGCCATCCTGGAAATGGGCGGCGCGGGCATCGAGACGCAAGAGAACCGCACCACCGAAGCATCGGTGCGCGGCTTCTGGAATGCCTACCGCAACTACATGGAGATCTGAGCATGGCCGACTTTTCCAGTGAACGCCTGAGCGTGCTCAATGCCGAGTATGTTCGGTGCATCGACAACGATGCGGTCGAACAATGGCCCGACTTCTTTGTGGAGCGCTGCCTGTATGTCGTGAACACCGCCGACAATTATGCGCAGGGCATGCAGGCCGGCGTGATCTACGCCGACAGCCGCGCCATGCTGCATGACCGTGTGTCGGCCCTGCGTGACGCCAACATCTATGAGCAGCATCGCTACCGGCATATCGTCGGCACGCCGCTGGTGCTGGAACGCTCGGAAGAGGGCGCGCAGGCCGAAACACCCTTCCTGGTCGTGCGCATCATGCGTGACGGGCAGACCGATGTGTTCGCCAGCGGCCGCTACGTGGATCGCATCGTGGACGAGGCGGGCACGCTGAAGTTCGCGGAACGCATCGCCGTGTGCGACAGCCACAACATCGACACGTTGCTGGCGATCCCGCTATGACGACCGGCGCGCGCAAACGCATCGCGATCGCGCTGGGCGACGCCAACGGCATCGGACCGGAAATCGCCGTCAAGGCCGCACTGGCCTTGCGCAACGAACCGGTCGACGTGCTGCTGGTCGGGGATGCCTACGTGCTGCAGGCGCAACTGGACCGCATGGGGGAGGGCGCCGATGCCGTCACCATCGTGGACGTGCCCGCCTTGCCGCGCGATGCCTTCGTGCCCGGCCAGGTGCGTGCCGAAGCGGGCGCGGCCACCGTGGCCTATGTGCGTGCGGCGGTCGGCATGGCGCAGCGTGGCGAAGTGGATGCCGTGGTCGGGTGCCCGCACTCGGAAACGTCCATCCACCAGGCCGGCATCCCGTTTTCGGGCTACCCCGGCCTGATTGCCGAACTGACCGGCACCGCGCCCGATCAGGTGTTCCTGCTGCTGGTGTGTCCGGAACTCAAGATCGGCCACGTGACGCTGCACGAACCGCTGACCACGGCGCTGGCCCGGCTGACGCCCGAGCTGGTCGTGGATGCGGCCGTGGCCATGGCCGAGGCCATGGGCGCACTGGGTATGCCGAACCCGCGCATGGGCGTATTCGGCATCAACCCGCATGCGGGCGAGGACGGCCTGTTCGGCACGGAAGACGAAACCATCACGAAGCCCGCCGTGGCGCTGCTGCGCGAGCGCGGCCTGCAGGTCGACGGCCCCATAGGCGCCGACCTGCTGCTGTCGCAGCGCAAGCACGACGTTTACCTGGCGATGTACCACGACCAGGGCCACATCCCGGTCAAGCTGCTCAGCCCGCTGCAGTCGAGCGCGCTGTCGGTCGGCGGCGGCATTTTCTTCAGCAGCGTCGGCCACGGCTGCGCCTTCGACATTGCAGGTCGCGGCGTGGCTGATGCCACCGCCACGATCCGCACCGTGCGATCCCTGGCCGGTTTGGCTGGCTGACCCTTGCACGCCCGCACGGCTTTCATTTCCGAGACCCCCATGGCACACACCATCCAGATCGCCGATCACGACATTGCCTTTGCCGCCGACGCGTCCCGGTCGGTGCTCGACAACGCGCTGGCCGCCGGATACGAGATCCCGTATTCCTGTCGCAGCGGTATCTGCGGCAGTTGCCGCGGCAAGGTGGTTGCCGGCGAGGTGCGAGGCGGCAGCGGCGTGGGCGTGCTGGGCGATGACGAACGCCGCGAAGGCCACGTGCTGCTCTGCCAGGCGCAGGCCTGTTCCGACCTGACAATCGCCGTGCGTGATATCGAAAAACGCAATCCCGACGCCACCAAGTCGATCAAGGCCAAGGTGCACAAGCTGACGCAGGCCGCGCCTGACGTCACGATCGTGCACCTGCGCTTTCCGGCGGGCACCAAGGTGCGCTTCAAGGCCGGGCAGTACCTGCATGCCCGCCTGGAAGACGGCACCGTGCGGCACTACTCGATGGCCAATCCGCCCCAGCAGAACGATGGCGTCGAACTGCATATCCGGCACGTGGCCGGCGGGCGCTTTACCGCGCATCTGGCGGGCGAGATGCAGGTGGGGCACTACCTGGACCTGACCTTGCCCTTCGGTGACTTCACGGTGCGCGACGCGACCGACAAGCCCATGATCCTGCTGGCCAGCGGCACCGGGTTTGCGCCGGTCAAGGCCATCGTTGAAGACGCCATCAAACGCAAGACCACGCGGCCCATGACGCTGTACTGGGGCGCGCGCAAGGCGGCCGATGTGTACCTGGCGGACCTGCCCGCCAAGTGGGCGCAGAAGTATCCGTGGTTCAGGTTCGTGCCGGTGCTGTCGGATAGTGATAGCGACGGGGGCGGCGCGGCCCTGGAGGGCTGCCGCACCGGTTTCGTGCACCAGGCCGTGCTGGACGACCATGCCAGCCTGGCCGCGCACGAGGTCTACGCCTGCGGGTCGCCCGTCATGATCCAGGCCGCACGGCAGGCCTTCGTGGACGACCGCGGCCTGCCGCGCGACGCCTTCTTCTGCGACGCGTTCGTGCCCGCGGTGATGCCCGACGAGGTGTTCACGCCGGCTTGACGCTCGCTGGGCTTGCCGGGCTCGCCGGGGGCGCCGGGGTCACCGACGCCGGGGCCGCTGGCGTTACCGAGCATGCTCAAGAATGTCGAAGCCCGCATACCGGTCCACCATGTAGATCCGGTTGTCATCGTCAACGAACACGTCATTGGTCTGCGGCGCCGCACGGCCTTCCGCCGGGTCCGGAATGAAGTAGCCCACTTCGCGCGGTGACATCGGGTCGGCCACATCCACCACCCGCAGGCCGCCCGCGAACCAGGCGCAATACACCATCGTGCCGCGGCGCTGTTCCTGGAACTGATGGGCGCCAAACCGGCCTGGCGTCGCGCGGCTCCACGGGGAATCGAGCTCGCTGACCTCGTAGCTGGACAGCGCCTGGATGTGGGCCGGATCGGTCACATCCATCACCCACAGGCACCCGTGGGGCCGGCCCTTGCGGCGGTCCAGTTCTTCGGCATCGTGCGCGTGGTCTTCTTCGTCGATCGCCAGTGCGATGCGCCGCCCGCCTATCGGCTTTTCCAGCGGCATGAAGGTATGCGATGGCTCGGGGAAGGGCGGATGGTAGTTGTACATGCCAAGCGTGGTTGGCCGCGTGATGTCGCGGATGTCGATGATGCCGACCCCGCCATGCCACAGGCCCGCCCACAACTCATCGCCATAGCGCAGCGCATGATGCAGGCGGGTGCGGCGCCCGTTCCAGGTGGGCGTCTCGCCGCCCGCCAGGTGCTGGCCCGGAATCCACCAGCGCGACACTTCCTGGGGCTTGACGGGATTGCGGATGTCGTAGATCACCAGGATATTGCCGATATAGCCGGCCATTTCCGTAGAGATATACGCATAGTTTTCATCCATGTCGAAACGGTGCACGCCAATGCCGCCGGTCTTCTGGTGACACAGCAGGCGAGGGCGGGTCTTGTCCGACACGTCGTAGATCTTGAAGCCGCCGCGATCGTAGGGCTGCTTTTCGGCGGCCTCGACCGCCGGGATATCGACCTCGCGCACGTTCAGTGCGTCGGCCAGTTCGGCGTGCGTCGCGGCGCGGCCAAAGCGCTCGCGCAGCTTGATTCGCAGCCCGGGCAACTCGTCGGCCTTGCGCCCGATCAAGGTCATGTTGCGTTCGTTGTTCACGATCATGATGTCGCCAACCACCCGCGCCTTGTGCGTGTGCGACTCCGGATCGTCCAGCATGATCTGGCTGACGATGCGGGGGTTGCGCGGGTCCGATACGTCCAGGATGCTCGTGCCCAGGCCCGCCTTGTTCGGGATGTGGCCCACGTAGGTATGGTTGCCCTGCACGGTCACCTGGCCCGCGCCGGGCAGTTCCAGACGCGACAGGCGGTTGATGTTCTGCGTAAGCGGCGGGTGGGCGGACACGGTGGACTCCTGGAAAGCAAAGCGGGAACGCCGCCCCTAGGGCAGCGGCGGAAAGTCGTAAAGCGCGGACGGGTTGTCGACCAGCACGCGGCGCCGCAGGGCCGCATCGGGCGCCCACGTCTGCAACAGGTCGAGCAGGTCCCCGTCATTGGGCATGTCGCGCTTGACCATCACGTGCGGCCAATCGCTGCCCCACACCACCCGATCGGGCGCTGCCCTCAGCAGAGCTTCGGCCAGCGGCTGCACATCGGGGTAGGGCATCGATCCGGTCGAGATGCGGTAGGGCCCGGTCAGCTTGACCCACGCGCGGCCACGCGCCATCAACTCGAGCAGCCCCTGGAACGCGGGCGTGTCCACCCTTGCACCGGGGGCCATGTAGCCCAGGTGCCCGAACACCAGCTGCACCGGCAAATCGCCCAGCGACGTCGCCAGATCCGGAAAGGCATCGACGTGCATCAGCAGTTCCAGATGCCAGCCCAGCGGCGCGATACGGTCCGCCAGGGCGCGCACCTCATCCATCGGCAGTTCGCCCTTGCCGGTCTTGCGATCGACAATGTTGACGCGCACACCGCGAACGCCTGCCGCATGCATGGCCTGCAACGCGTCGGCATCCATCGTGTCGTCGATCACGGCCACGCCGCGGAACGCATCGCCGCCTGCTTGCAGCGCCGCCATTAGCACCGTGTTGTCGCTGCCGTACACGCTGGGCTGCACCAGCACCCCGCGCGTCAGGTTCAGCATACTGAGCATCGACCGGTAGGCCGGCAGCAGCGCGTCGGGCGGGGTGTAGATGCGGTCGGGTGAATACGCGTACTGATCGGCCGGGCCGCAGATGTGGGCATGGCAGTCACAGCCGCCGGTGGGCACCGTCAACGCGGGCGCGCGCGGTGCGGGGTCGGGCGCAGCGCACAGCGGCGCGCCTTGCAGGGTCGGGTCGGAAGAGGGCGTCTGGGTCGGCATGGAAAGGGGCATGGGCAGAAGTTCCAGGGCAGGCAATCGCAGGAAGTGAGGTCCGCTCAGATCATGCACCGTTTTTGCTCACCCGGTCATCGCGCCTCATTCCACGAACGCGCCCGAGTCCTGCACCAGCCGCGTCCACTTGGGTGTCTCGGACCGGATGAACGACGCAAAGGCCTCGGGCGTGCCGGGCGAGGCATCCACCCCCAGTTCGCGGAACTGCGCGCGCACCTCCGCACTATTGAGCGCGTTCACCATGATCTGGTTCATGCGCTGGATGATCGCCGGTGGTGTCCCGACCGGCACCACGATGCCATGCCAGCTCTCGGCCACGAACTGCGGCATGCCCGCCTCGACCATGGTCGGCACCTGCGGCAGCTCGTCCATCCGTTTCGGCCCCGTCACTGCCAGCGCCCGCAAGCGGCCCTGGTTGATATACGGCAGCGCCGATGCCGACGTCGCGAACATCATCTGCACCTGTCCGGCGATCAGGTCGGTCAACGCCGGTTGAGCGCCCTTGTACGGCACGTGCTCCAGCACCAACCCGGCCGACGTCTTGAACCACTGCCCGACCAGATGCGCCGCGGCGCCCGCGCCGGACGACGCATAGTTCAGCTCGCCCGGCTTTGCCTTGATGAGCGTGATCAATTCCTGCACCGACTTGGCCGGAACGTTGCTGTTCACAACCAGAATGCTCGGCTGCACCGCCACCAGTCCGACGGCGTCAAAGTCCTTTTCGGGATCGAAGGGCAGCGTCTTGTACAGGGCCGCATTGGTCGACAGGATCGAGTTGTTGCCGAACAGCCAGGTGTAGCCATCCGGCGCACTTTTGGCCACCGCCGCCGCCGCGATGTTGCCGCCCGCGCCGGGCCGGCTCACCACCACCACCGTCTGCCCCAGCGCGTCGCCCATCTTCTTGCCCACCAGCCGCGCCAGCACGTCGCTGGGTCCGCCCGGCGTGAATCCCACCACCAGATTGATCGGCTTGTCGGGCCAGGCCTTCTCGGTCTGCGCGACTGCCGGAGCGACCCCCAGCAGCAGGGCAGCGATCGCTGCCATCAGGCGTTGCATGACCATGCGTGTCTCCAGACCGCCGATGCGCCGGCGTGTATACCGGTCCGCAGTCTTGCGCCACGGATGCGACACAGTGTGGTCAAACCCGATGACATCCGCAACGGCTTACGGTGAACAGTGTGTTCACCGGATCGGGGTGATCCGCTCCCGGCGCAGCCGAGATCCCCCGGGAACCGGTAGACTGCATCACCCCCGACCTTCACGGACCCCTGCCATGCCGCTTTCTACCGACCCCCAAGCGAACACCTTCCTGGGCATCATCGGCGGGCTCGGGTCACTGGCGGGTGCAGACCTGTTTCTGAAGCTGGTCAAGAGCCAGCCGGTGCTGGCCGACCAGGGCACCTACCACTTCCTGTTCGAACAGCACCCGTTCAAGGACGTGTCGGTGCCGCTCACGCCGCACGCGAGCATGACGTCGCGCAAGTTCTATGTGTTCCAGGTCTGCCAGTCCTTCCAGACCCGCAAGGTGGACGCCGTGCTGCTGCCGTGTTTCGCGACGCATACCTTTCGCGACGAACTGCAGGCCGAACTGGGCATCGCCCTGATCGACATGATGGCGGGTCTGCGCGAGCACGTGGATCGCAGTCCGCTGCAGCCGACGCGCCTGGGTGTGCTGACCTCGGACTACGTGCGCCAGAGCCGGCTGTTCGAGCGGTATTTCGGTGACCGCTACACCTTGGTGTACCCCGGCGCCGCGGCGCAGGAACACTTGATGGACGCGGTCTATGGCGCGCAGGGCATCAAGGCCGGGCGCCTGGATGGACCCGCATTGGAATACGTGGAAAGCGCCAGCCTGGACGTGATGGGGCAGGGCGCCGAACTGGTGCTGCCGGGCATGACGGAACTGTCATTGGTCAGCTCGTCCTTGCAGCAACGCGGCGTGCCCTTTGTGGACGTCAACGAGGTGTACGCCGACTACGCCACCCGATCGCGCACCGTGGCAGCGCCTGCGCCCTTCAAGCTGGGCATTGTCGGCGGCATCGGTCCGGCCGCCACCGTGGACTTCATGGGCAAGGTGGTCAGGCACACACCCGCCGGGCGCGATCAGGACCACATCAAGATGGTGGTCGAACAGAACCCGCAAATCCCCGATCGCACCGCGCATCTGTTGCACCAGGAGGCCGACCCGAGCGTCGCGCTGTACGCGACCTGCAAGCGGTTGGAAAGCGAAGGGGCGCATGCCATTGCGATTCCGTGCAACACGGCGCATGCCTTCGTTGAACGCATTGAACCCCATCTGACGATCCTCATCGTCAACATGTTGACCGAGACGGTGGCGTACATCCGCCGGGTGCACGGCGCCGACCTCCCGATCGGCCTGCTGGCCACGGCAGGCACGGTGGCCAGCCGCGTGTATCACGACGCGGCCGATGCCGTCGGCCTGCAATTGATCGTGCCCGACCCCGCGCACCAGGACCTGGTGACAAGCGCCATCTATGGCGAGCATGGCGTCAAAGCGGGGTGGTCTGAAGGGGTGTGCGTCGACCAGTTGATGACCGCGGCCGGGCACCTGGTGGGCCGCGGCGCGCGGGTGCTGATCCTGGGGTGCACCGAGCTGCCGCTGATCGCCGCGCATGCCCCCGCAGTGGAACTGGCCGGGACGACGGTGGCGTTCGTGGACCCGACCACCATCCTGGCGATCCGCTGCGTGGCGCTCGCCAAGCCCTAGGCGCGGTCACCGCCACGCCGGTCACCCGCCGGCCACAAGCCCAGGCCTTCATCCCAATACGGCGGCTGCCCGAACGCCCCGCCCAGAAAGTCCACGAAGGTGTGCACGCACGTGGCCATGGTGGGGTTGGGCAGATACGCGGCATACAGCACCAGGTCAGGCAACGCATGATCCGGCAGCAGCCGTTCCAGCCGGCCGTCGCGCAGCGGATCGCCCGCCACCATCGATGGCATGGCGCCAATGCCCAGGTCCTGCAACACGGCCTGCAATACCGCGTCGGCATTGTTGGCACGCAGGTTGCCCGTGACCCGGATCGTCTGCGATCCCGACGGGCCTTCGAACCGCCATTCCCCCTTGCTGTTCGTGGTCCGCACAATGCAGTTGTGACGCGTCAGGTCCTCGGGGGTGGCAGGCCGGCCGTGCCGTTCCAGGTACGCCGGCGTGGCGCACACGACCTGCCGCAAGGGGAGCAGACGCCGCGCAACGAACGACAGCAAGCGCGGTTCTTCGGCCTGCCGCACCACGACGTCGGTGTTGCCGCTGACCAGGTCGGCAAACTTTTCGCTGAGCTCGAGTTCGATCGATACATTCGGGTAGCGCTTCAGGAAGCGCGCGATGGCCGGCACCAGATGCAGGCGGCCGAATGAGATCGACGCGCTGACCTTGACCGTGCCGCCGGGCGCATCGCGAAACTGCTCGAGCTCGTGCCGTGCACCGTTGGCGTGGGCGATCAGTTCGTGGCACCGCCGATGGAAGATCTCGCCCGCCGCGGTCAGGCCGACGCGGCGCGTGGTGCGGTTCACCAGCTTCACGCCCAGGGTGCGCTCCAGGTCGGCAATGTGCTTGCTGACGAGCGCCTTCGACAGGTCGAGCTTGGCCGCGGCGCGCGAAAAGCTGCCCAGGTCGGCAACCGCCGCGAAGGTGACGAATTCGTTCAGATCCAGCATGACGGCGGGCCGGCTACCAAGGAAGCGCTTACCGTAGCGCAAGCCGCTCGCAGGCGATACGTGGTTTCCCCGATCCTGGATGAGCCTGGGGCATACCCTAGACGCTGCAATCCACCGCTCAGCAACTGATATCGTCGCCGGGATTCCTTCTTCCTTCCCGGGCGAGCTTTCATGACCGACTCCGCAGCGTTCGACTACATCATCATTGGCGCGGGGTCGGCCGGGTGCCTGCTGGCAAACCGGCTGAGCGCGGATCCGGCCTGCCGGGTGTTGCTGATCGAAGCGGGGTCCAACGACAACTACCACTGGATCCACATTCCGGTCGGTTATCTGTACTGCATCGGCAACCCGCGCACCGACTGGCTCTATGCCACCGAACCCGACGCCGGCCTGAACGGCCGCAGCCTGCGCTACCCGCGTGGCAAGACCCTGGGGGGATGCTCCAGCATTAACGGCATGATCTACATGCGCGGCCAGGCGCGGGACTACGACGGCTGGGCCAAGGCGACCGGCGACGACACCTGGCGGTGGAATCACGTCCTGCCCGCCTTCATGAAACATGAAGACCACTACCGCGGCGCCAACGCCCTGCACGGCGCGGGCGGCGAATGGCGCATCGAAAAACAGCGGCTGCGGTGGGACATCCTGGATGCCTTTGCAAAGGCGGCCGAACAGGCCGGCATTCCGGCGTCCGATGACTTCAACCAGGGCGACAACGAAGGGGTAGGCTACTTCGAGGTCAACCAGAAGAATGGCTGGCGGTGGAACACGGCCAAGGCATTCCTGCGTCCCATCTGCATGCAGCGGCGCAACTTTACCCTGTGGACACGCACGCATGTGCAGGGCCTGACCATGACCTCGCAACCCGATGGCAGCACGCGCTGCACCGGGGCCACGGTGGTGCGTGACGGGCGGCGGATCGACGTGACCGCCCGCAGCGAAGTCGTGCTGTCGGCGGGCAGCATCGGGTCGCCGCATCTGCTGCAATTGTCGGGGCTGGGTCCTGCCGCCTTGCTGGCGCGGCATGGCGTCACGCCGCGTCACGACCTGCCCGGCGTGGGGGCCAATTTGCAGGACCACCTGCAGATCCGCGCGGTATTCACGCTGCGCAATACGCGCACGCTCAACACGCTGGCGTCGACCTTGTGGGGCAAGGCACGTATCGGCCTGGAATACTCGCTGTACCGTACGGGTCCAATGAGCATGGCGCCGAGTCAGCTGGGCGCCTTCACCCGCAGCTCACCCGACCAGCCGCATCCTAATCTGGAATTCCATGTGCAGCCGCTGAGCCTTGATGCCTTTGGCGAGCCGCTGCACCGTTTTGACGCATTTACCGCCAGCGTGTGCAACCTGAATCCGACCAGCCGCGGCAGCGTCACGCTGCGCAGCCCGCGCGCGAGCGATGCGCCTGCCATTGCGCCCAACTATCTCAGCACGCCAGAAGACCGCAAGGTTGCCGCGGATTCCTTGCGGGTGACGCGTCGGATCGTTGCGCAGCCGGCGCTTGCGCCCTTCATGCCTGAGGAATTCAAGCCCGGTCTGCAGTACCAGTCGGATGAAGCCTTGGCCACCCTGGCAGGCGACATTGCCACGACCATCTTCCATCCGGTGGGCACCTGCCGCATGGGCCGTCTGGATGATGCGCATGCCGTGGTCGACGCGCGCCTGCGCGTGCGGAATGGCCGGGGCGGTGTGGTCGCGGGACTGCGCGTGGTGGACGCCAGCATCATGCCCACCATCGTCAGCGGCAACACCAATTCGCCCACGCTGATGATTGCCGAGAAGGCGGCCGGATGGATACTCGACGATCGTGCAAAAGCCCTATCGGCTGTACCGTCTCTTGCGACTGCGTAAGAAATCTGTGAGATTATCGGCCGGCCAGGACGTCATGGCATCACGCCCGCACCACGAATCTTCTTGACGGAACCGCTACTTCGATGACCAGCCCGCCTCCCCAGACCTTGCGCGATCTCGCGGAGTCCGAACGTATCCGCCTCCTCGTGGAGGGTGTCACCGACTATGCGATCTACATGCTGGATCCCGATGGCTATGTGAGCAGCTGGAACCTGGGCGCTCAACGCTTCAAGGGGTATCTGCCGCACCAGATCATCAGCCAGCATTTTTCCGTGTTCTATACCGATGACGACCGCGCAAGCGGCCTGCCGGCCAGGGCGCTGACCATCGCGCGCGAGACAGGCCGCTTCGAATCCGAAGGCTGGCGGGTGCGTCGCGATGGCACCCGCTTCTGGACCAGTGTGGTGATCGATGCGATTCGCAACGATCAGGGCGTGCTGATCGGCTACGGCAAGATCACGCGCGACATCACCGATCGCAAGGCGGCGCAGGACGCGCTGCGCAAGAGCGAAGATCAATTCCGTCGCCTGGTGCAAGGCGTGACCGATTACGCCATCTACATGCTGTCGCCCGAAGGGGTGGTGACCAACTGGAACCAGGGCGCCGAACGGATCAAGGGATACAGCTCGACCGAGGCCATCGGCATGCATTTTTCCTGTTTCTATACCGAGAGCGATCGCGAGGACGGCGTGCCGACGCGCAGCCTGGCGCTGGCCGCAAGAGAAGGCCGCTACGAACAGGAAGGCTGGCGCGTGCGCAAGGACGGAACGCGCTTCTGGGCGCATGTGGTGGTCGATGCAATTCACGAGCAGGGCGAGCTGGTCGGCTTTGCGAAAGTGACGCGTGACGTCACCGAACGCAAGCTGGCTGCCGAAGCCCTGGAACGCGCGAACACCGCGCTGTTCCAGGCGCAAAAAATGGAAGCGATCGGCCAGCTGACAGGCGGGGTTGCGCATGACTTCAACAACCTGCTGTCGGTCGTATCGAACAGCCTGGAAGTACTGGCCACGCGGCTGCATGAGCATGCCGACGTGCGCATCCTGGACGCCATGCGGCGCGCCGTCGACCGGGGCGCCACACTGACTCAGCAGCTGCTGTCGTTCGCCCGCCAGCAACCCTTGAAGGTCGACACGCATAACCTGAACACCGTCATTCGCGGCTTCGAATCCGTCCTGCAGCGCGCCGGAAATTCATCAGTACGGTTTGATCTGAACCTGGCGCCGCAACTGCGCCTGGTGCAGGTCGACGCCGCGCGTTTCGAAGCGGCGCTGCTGAACCTGGTCGTCAATTCACGCGACGCCATGCCCGAGGGCGGCGAACTGATCATTTCCACCGTCGACGTCGACCTTGCGGAACATGCCGTGGGGCGTCTGCCGGCCGGACCGTATGTGAAAGTGTCGGTGCGCGACACCGGATCGGGCATGCCGCCCGACGTGGCCGCGCGCGCCTTCGAGCCCTTCTTCACCACCAAGGCGGTGGGAAAGGGCACCGGCCTTGGCCTGAGCCAGGTCTACGGGTTCTTTGTGCAGTCGGGCGGCGACATCGCCCTGGATACATCGCCCGACCACGGCACCACTGTCACGGCCTACCTGCCTGCCATTGCCGGCGACGCCCCCGCCGACGCCGATGCCAGTCCGGACACCACCGTCGAAACCGTGCTGCTGGTCGATGACGAACCCGACGTCATGGATGCCGCAGCCGAACTGCTGCGCAGCATCGGCTACGCGGTGATCACCGCCAGCAACGGGCCGGACGCGCTGGAACTGCTGCGCCGCCGCAATGACATCGACATCCTGTTCACCGACGTGGTCATGCCCCAGGGCATGAGCGGCATCGAGCTGGCCCGGCTGTCGCTGGGCATCGCGCCAGGGGTGAAAGTGGTGCTGGCGTCCGGTTACCCCTTGCCTGCATTGAAGACCGACTTCGACGACCTCGATCAGTTTGCGTTCATCAATAAACCCTATCGGCTGGCGGATCTCGCGAGGAAACTGCGGGCGTGATGCCTGAGTGGTTCGGATCGTCATGCATCGTGTCGATCTGACGAGTTCCCGATCGTCGAAGGGGTAGGAAGGCGCGCCGCGCCTTCCACGCCGGGGCAGCCGCCACCGGCGCCTTCTTTGCATCAGGAGACGTCATGAACTACATCGATGGATTTGTAGCCGCCGTACCCAACGCCAATCGCGAGCAATACATTGCCCATGCCGAACGGGCGGCCGAAGTCTTCAAGGACTTCGGGGCGTTGCAGGTGGTGGAATGCTGGGGAGACGATGTGCCCGAGGGCACGCTGACGTCGTTTCCCATGGCGGTGAAACGGGGCGACGACGAGACGGTCGTATTTGCGTGGATCGTGTGGCCGTCGAAAGCCGTACGGGACGTGGGCATGGACAAGGTCATGAACGACCCCAGGCTGAAGTCCGACGTGGAGCCCATGCCGTTCGATGGCAAGCGGATGATCTACGGGGGGTTTCAGGTGGTCGTGGACGCGTGATGGCGTTGCCGGCGGGCGATGATGCGCAGGCAAGGGCACGACGACGGGGTGCCGGGCAGTTGCCTGGTGTTTGACGGTGACTGGGCCAGGCGGGCAGGGCCGTGGCGCTGACGGCTACACTGGCGGAACTGTCCCCGACTCAGGGACGCGCGCCGTGACCGTTTCCTGCAGTCATTTCTGCATTCATTTCTGCAGTCATTTCTGCAGTCATTTCCGCCGTCCGCTACTGTTCCTGCATGAAACCTCAAGACATCCTGCTGCTGCTCAAGCTGGTCAGCATCCAGACGCCCGAGCGGGACGACTGGACCGATCCGGCGTTGATCGCCCTGCACAGCGTGCGGGCGCTGGCCTTGTCCACGGGCATCAGCAAGTCCGAAGTGGCCTTGTCCTTGCAGCGCAGCTTTGCCAATGGCCTGGCCAGGCGCGACGTGCGCACGGATATTCCGCTGCCGGTGCGGCCGGCATTGATTGAATTCCTGACGCACGGGCTGCGTTATGTCTACCCGGCAACCCCGGGGCCCCTGACGCGCGGGATGATGACCGGCGGCGCCGCCATACCCGGTCCGGCGCGGCTGACCGCAGGCGATGCCTTGGCGCCCGTGTGGCCAGATCCGGCCGGACGAGGCGGCGGACCGGCTGTCGTACCACTGTTCTGGTCTGCGCCCGACGCGGCGCGCGAAGATGCCCGGCTGTACGCCCTGCTTGCCGCCGTCGACGGGGTCAGGCTCGGTGAGCCGGACGCCGCCAAACGGTTGGCGGCCGTGATCGCAGGATGACAGTGGCGGGATTGCAGCGGCGCGGGGGCAGGCAGGCAGGCCGGCCGATCTACGGGCCGGCCAAGCCGCCGCGACGCTGTCAGCCTTCCTTGGGTTTGCGCGGAAGGCGGCTGCGTGCCGGGGCCGGGCGAGGCGATTTGCGCGCGGACTTGGCGGCGCGTTTGGCGGGGGCGGCGGTGTCGCCCGTGCTGTCGCCGTTATCGGCCGTGCCGCCGGCAGTGTTGCCGTCCGCAGCGCCGAGATTGTCGGGAGTGCCGGGAGTGCCGGTATCGCCCGGGTTGCCAGCGTTGCCAGTCCCCGCGGATGCCGGCCGGGCGTCATCCCCCTGCTCAGCCGCCGCAGGGGCCGAACCCGCTCCGCCTTCAACCGACTCCGGCATGCCCGGGGTCGACGAGGCGTCCGACGACGGCGTCGTCTCGGCATTACTGCGCCGCCGCTGCGCATTGCGGCCCGGGCGACGGCCTACCGGAGCGGGCGATTCATCCATGCCCAACCGCACGCCGGCTGCACCGCCCGACACATCGGCATCGGCCTGCGAAAAAGCGGGGGCGTCAGCAGGCGCAGCGGCATCGGACGATCCCTCGTCCGCGGCATCCGCCGACGTCTTTGCGGCAGCCCCGGCCTTGCGTCGGCCGCGTGGCTGCCGGCGATTGCCAGGCGCCGGCGCGGCCGCATCGTTGGTCGTTGCATCACTGGCCATGGCGCCCCCGGTGGCGGCATCATCGGTACCTGCACCGTCCGCCATAACGTCATCGGCACCGGCCTCCACCGCATGTGCCCGGCTGCCCCGCGGTGCACGGGTGCCCCTCGCCAAGGGCGTGGGCGGGTCATCGTCCTCCACGTCGTCGTCATCCGCCAGCCGGTAATCCGACTGCACGGGTTCCGACCGCGCATCGCTGCGTCGCGCATTGCTGCGACCATCGAACGGGTCATCCACGAACTCGTCATCGTCATCGTCATTGTGCGACCGCGCCGCCTCCTGCAAGGCCTCGGCGTCGAAACGCACATCCGGCAGCGGGTGGCCCGTCCCGACAGGCTTGTCCACCACCGGTTCGGTCAGGTCATGCGACACAAAGTTCGCGGCCATGGCATCGCCGCCATCCTCGAACAGGCCTGGCGTATCGTCATCGCGGCGCTCGTTGCGGCGGCTGCCGCGGCCACGCCGACGGGGTTCGCCGCGTGCCGACGATTCCTCGGGCGCATCGACCAACGCACTGTCCGGGGCCACCGACGTTCCCGCGCCATTGCCGCGGTAGACGAAGGTGCCGGATTTGTCGTCACGACCGACTTCCAGCAGGCCACGCGACTGCGCTTCTTCCAGCAGGTTGCCAAAGGCCCGGAAGCCGTAGTAGGCCTCGTTGAAATCGGGCTTGCGGCGCTTGATGGCTTCCTTGAGCACCGACGCCCAGATCTTGCCGCTGTCGCCCCGTTCGGCCACCAGGGCCTCGAAGGTTTCGGACACGATCTCGACCGCCGTAGTGCGGCGCGTGTCGACATCGTCGCGGCGCTTCTTGGCCGGCTCGTCCTCACGGGTGCGGCGGGCCGGCGCGGCCTGGACCGCGCGCGTCTCGCGCTTGGCCGCGGCGCGCTGGATCTCGCGGACCAGGTCGTCGTAAAAGATGAATTCGTCGCAGTTGGCGATCAGCAGGTCCGACGTGGACTGTTTCACGCCCACCCCGATCACCTTCTTGGCGTTCTCGCGCAGCTTGGACACCAGCGGCGAAAAGTCTGAATCGCCGCTGACGATCACGAAGGTGTCGACATGCGACTTGGTATAGCAAAGGTCCAGCGCGTCCACCACAAGGCGGATGTCGGCCGAATTCTTGCCCGACTGGCGCACGTGGGGAATCTCGATCAGCTCGAAATTGGCCTCGTGCATGGTCGCCTTGAAGTTCTTGTAGCGGTCCCAGTCGCAATAGGCTTTCTTGACGACAATGCTGCCCTTGAGCAGCAGGCGCTCAAGCACCAGCTTGATGTCGAACTTTTCGTATTGGGCGTCCCGCACGCCGAGGGCGACGTTTTCGAAGTCGCAGAACACCGCCATGCTGACGTTGTCTTGGGATGAGGTCATAAGGTATCCATTAAAAGGCGCGGCCGGAAGGCGACACGGCTCAGGCGCTTCCATCATAGCCATTACGGCCCGAGGCAGCCGCAAGCGAACGCAACAGGGTCCTTCGGCCCCTGGCAGGCACCCGCCGCCCCCTCGGCCATCCCCACGGGGAAATCCCGGTCATATTCGGGTTTACATCCTGGGGATTCCCCCTGGAAACCCGCTACGATTCCGCCAGAGCCTGCTCAGGCGATTCCTGCGCCTGCCGCGACGTGCGATGCCGTAGCGCGCGCCCGGCTCACCCCACACGTTTTACGGAGATCTCATGAATAACAAACGCAATCTGCTCAAACTCGCTGCGGCCATCATGGCAATGGGCGCGGCTGCAACGCCGGCCCAGGCCCAGGAAGTCGTCAAGGTCGGCCTGATCCTGCCGATGACCGGTCCGTTCGCGTCCACCGGCCGCCAGATCCAGGCCGCCGCCCGCCTGTACATGGCGCAGCACGGCTCCACCGTCGCCGGCAAGAAGATCGAACTGATCGTGCGCGACGACGCCAGCGTGGCCGACACCACCAAACGCATGGCGCAGGAACTGGTCGTGAACGACAAGGTGAACGTGCTGGCCGGCTTCGGCCTGACGCCGCTCGCGCTGTCGACGGCCCCGATCGCCACGCAGGCCAAGGTGCCGATGGTCGTGATGGCCGCTGCCACCGCCATGATCACCGAACAGTCGCCGTACATCGTGCGCACCGGCTTCACCCTGCCGCAAGCCACCCTGGGCATCGCGCAATGGGCGCCCAAGAACGGCATCAAGAAGGTCGTGACGCTGGTGTCCGACTATGGTCCGGGCATCGACGCACAGGACTCCTTCAAGAAGGTATTCACGGCCGGTGGCGGAACGATCGCCGAAGAGATCCGCGTCCCCGTGCGCAACCCGGACTTCGCGCCCTTCCTGCAACGTGTGCGTGACGCCAAGCCCGATGCGGTCTTTGTGTTCGTGCCGTCGGGTGTCGGCGCCGCGTTCATGAAGCAGTTTACCGAGCGCGGTCTGGACAAGGCCGGCATCAAGCTGATCGGCACCGGCGACGTGACCGACGACGATCTGCTGAACGACATGGGCAACGCCGCGATGGGCGTCGTGACCTCGATGAACTACACGGCGGCGCTGAACACGCCGGCCAACAAGACCTATGTCGAGGCCTTCGGCAAGGCCAACAACGGCCTGCGTCCGAACTTCCACAGCGTGGGCGGCTATGACGGCATGCACGTCATCTACGCCGCGCTGGCAGCCACCAAGGGCGACGCAAAGGGCGATACGCTGCTGGCCGCCATGAAGAACCTGAAGTGGGAGAGCCCGCGCGGTCCGGTCATGCTCGATGGCGCCACGCGCGAGATCGTCCAGAACATCTATATCAGCAAAGTTGAACGGGTCAACGGCGCGTTGTACAACGTGCCGTTCGACAAGATAGAAGCCGTCAAGGACCCGGCAAAAATCAAATAATTTCTCGTCCTGCTGGCCGTCCCCTCTTGGGCGGCCAGCCCCACCTCTCGTTCCACCTCGCGAACAATTACCTCAACTTTTGAGACTATCTGCCGCTGAGCGCGAAACCCGCGTCAGTGCACGAGTTCGTACGTACGCTAGGTGCATATTCAGTTTAGATTCAGCCCCGTTTACTGCGTATCTCATCTCAGCCTCCACCCCAAACGGCGCTCGTCCATAACGGCTCGTCCGTAGCCATCCGCTAAGCGATCCGTGGGATTGCACCGACGTTCGCCCTAGGCCGATCGCACGCTGGCTTCACAGGGGTTCCGGGCGCAGCATGACCCCACTTGCCGACATCACCGAATGCCGGGCCCGAACCACTGAAACCCTGCGCAAAGACAGGTGTAAGCCTTCAAGGGGGCGTCATGCACACAACAGGAACACGGAAACGTCGGATCGGTCTACTCATTGACCGCATCGACCAACCGGGCTGGATTCGCGATCTGGCTGTTCGATTGTCCGAAGATCCGGACACCGAAAGTTTGACTCTGATACTGGCGGAGTATCAGATCAATGAACTCCCCAAGGACTCGCTTTCCGAAAAGCTGTCCGACCTCGCGCTTGGCGCCTTGCAGCGTGCAGAATCGCATTTGTTGAACGCGGCCGAAGTGCAGCTGTTCCATCGCGAAGACATGCGTCCCCAGGTTCCGAATGCCCGGGTGCGTGGTCTGGTCGTTACGCCGTCGGCGACCGCGCCACGGGAGTGGACCACCGACGATACCCGCCAGCTGCGGGCCTCGGGCGAGTTCGACCTCGTGCTCGTGCTGGGCATGCCGATCGTGCGGGGCGACGTCGTCAACATGCCGCGCCTGGGCACCTGGACCATCCAGCATTCCGACATGTCGCTGAGCACCGATCGCCATGCCGGCTTCTGGGAAGTGCGCGGCGCCCGCGATCACTCCACGCTGTCGATCGTGCGCCTTGGCGCCGATGCGGCCAGTGACGAACGTGTCATCTCGCGCAGCTTCAATACCGAATTCTATTGGCTGAAGAACAAGGCCCGCGCGCTGAGCCTGGGCAATCTCGCCCTGCTCGACGTGCTGGCTGAACTCGACGCCGCACCCGCCGCGCAGTCCCGCGGGTCCCGTGTGCCTGCACCGCATGCCTTGTCCAAGCGCAACAAACAGGCGCTCAAGCCAGGCTGGCAGATTGCGAGCTACGTCACGCGCCAGTCGTCCGTCATGGCCGGCATGCTGATGCGCCGGTATCAAAAGAAAGACGTGGTGTGGCGCGTCGCGCTCACCAATGGCACGCCCACCGGCGCCATCCCGGCCACGCTGCGTCCACCGAAAGGCCGCTTCTTTGCGGACCCGTTCGTCTACACGCATCAAGGCCAGCCCTACATTTTCTTCGAAGACTATGCCTTTGCGGAAGGCCGCGGCAAGATCTCGGCAGCTGTCTGCAAAGACGGACAATTCGAGTTCCTGGGCGTCGTGCTGGACTTGCCGTATCACCTGTCGTTCCCCTTCCTGTTCGAACATGAAGGCGAGCTGTACATGCTGCCCGAGACCTGCGGCAACCGCACGATCGAACTCTGGCGATGTACCGAATTCCCATTGAAATGGGAACTGGCAACGACGTTGATGCGCGATATCTCGGCGGTCGACACCATCCTCTTCCCGCACGACAAGCGCTGGTGGATGCTGACCAATATTGATCGCACCAACAACAGCAGCCACAGCGACGAACTGTTCGCGTTCTACGCGGACTCGCCCACGTCGACGGAATGGACGCCGCATGCCTTGAACCCGATCGTCTGCGATCCCGACAAGGCACGCAACGGCGGCATCATCATCACCGAGAACGGTGACATCGTTCGCACCGCGCAATACCAGGGCTTCTGCCACTATGGCAAAGGCCTGTCCTTGAACCGCATCGTCGAACTTACGCCGACCACGTATCGGGAAGAAAGCGGCGCGGTGCAATATCCGGACTTCGTCAAGGAACAGCATCCGTCCATGCATCACTTCCACCGGCATGGCGGGTATGCGGTATTCGATTTCGGCTTCAGGGAGTAAGGCGGTAGCGCCACGTTCGATGGCGCGATACCACCTGGACTTCTGACTCGGCTCGCTCCAGGCCGGCACAGGCAGCAATGCTTATGCCGGTCCTTTTTATTGCAGCTGCGCCATCTACGGTCGAGCCAATCCGACCCCTTGCGTGCACGACGAATCCAGCAGTCTGTTACCGAGCCTTAAACCTTCCTTACGTTCGTGCGCGCATAATCGCAAGCATGCACCAACTGCCTACTTCCATTGACGGTCTGGCGCTATTCCTCGATTTTGACGGCACCCTAGTCGATCTCGCACCGCGCCCTGATCTCGTCCACCTGCCCGACCCCGTGCGCCATTCGTTGCGCGATCTTGCTGCACGAACCGGGGGCGCCCTGGCGCTCGTCTCGGGTCGTCCCATCGCAGAAATCGACCACTACCTTGCCCCCCTGAACCTGCCCGCCGCCGGTTTGCACGGCGCAGAGCGGCGCAGCCTGGACGGCACCATCCGCCGCTTCGACGTCGATCGCAATGAAGTCGCCGTCATGCGCCACGCCGCGCAAGCCTTCGTGGATGCCACCCCAGGATTGCTCCTTGAGGACAAGGGCATCGGCATTGCCATCCATTACCGCCAGGCACCCGAACACGCCGACGCCGTGCGCAGGCTCGCGATCACCCTGATTGCGCCGCGCCGCCGCTCGTTCACAGTGCAACCCGGAAAGATGGTGGTCGAAATCAAACCCCGCGGCCTCGACAAGGGCAGCGCCATTGCCGCCTTCATGCAGGAAGCCCCGTTCGCCGGACGACGCGCTGTCTTTCTGGGCGACGACCTGACCGACGAAAAAGGCTTTGCCGCGCTGCGCCGCCTGAGTGGCGGTGGAGATCGCGGCGGCATCGGCGTCAAGGTCGGCGAAGGTCCGACCCAAGCGCCCTGCCGCCTGCCCGACGTCGCCGCCGTTCATCATTGGTTAGCCGACCTCGCCGCACACGCGCCGTCAGCCCACTAACAAAAAGGAGAAACACCATGGGCCGTCTGGTCATCGTTTCGAATCGGGTGGCTTCCATCACCCCCGGCAAAGCGTCCACCGGCGGCCTGGCCGTCGGCATCGGCGACGTCCTCGGCAAAGCCGGCGGACTCTGGTTCGGCTGGAACGGCGAAACCTCGCCGCAGTCCCCGGAACAGGTCCAGGTAACCGAACACGGCAACATCACCCTGGCCACCATCGGCCTCAGCCGCAAAGACTACGAACAGTATTACCTCGGCTTTTCCAACAACGTTCTGTGGCCAGCCTTCCACTACCGCAGCGACCTGATCCGCTACCAGCGCGACGAATACGAAGGCTACCAACGCGCCAACCTCTGGCTGGCCGAAAAACTATTCCCCCTGCTTAAGCCCGACGACGTCATCTGGGTGCACGACTACCACCTGATCCCCATGGCGGCCGCCCTGCGCGCCATGGGCATCAAGAACAAGATCGGCTTCTTCCTGCACATTCCCTTCCCCACCCAGCCCATCCTGACCTGCATTCCACCGTCGACGGAACTGCTGCGCGCGCTGAGCCACTACGACCTCGTCGGCTTCCAGACCCCCAGCGACCGCCAGGCCTTCGTCGACTGCCTGACCCGCGAATCCGGCGCCTGCAAACTGGACGAAGACAACCTGCAGATGGAAGGCCGCATCGTGCGGTCCGGCGTCTACCCCATCAGCGTCTACCCCGACGAAATCGACGACCAGGCCCACACCGCCGCCAGCCGCCGCCACCTGCGCCGCCTGCGACAAAGCTTGATGGACCGCAAACTGATCATCAGCGTCGACCGCCTGGATTATTCCAAGGGGCAGTTCGAGCGGTTTCGTGCGTTTGAAAAGCTGATGGAGATTCAGCCCTCGCACCGTAGCGCGTTGTCGATGGTGCAGATCGCGCCGCTGTCCCGGTCGGATATCAAGACGTATCAGAAGATCCGTCATGATCTGGAAGGCGAGGCCGGGCGGATTAACGGTCGGTTCGGGGATATTGATTACACGCCGATCCGGTATATCAACCGGAATTACGAGCGCAGTACGTTGATGGCGTTTTTCCGGGGTGCGCAGGTCGGGGCGGTTACGCCACTGCGGGACGGCATGAATCTGGTCGCGAAGGAATATGTCGCGGCCCAGCATCGGGATGATCCGGGCGTGCTGGTGTTGTCACGGTTCGCCGGTGCGGCTGCGGAGTTTGATGGCGCGCTGCTGGTGAATCCGTATGACACGCTGGGGATGGCTGAGGCGATGCATCGCGCGTTGACGATGCCTAAGGAAGAGAGGAAGGAAAGGCATTCGTCGATGTTGCAGCAGTTGAAGACGAATGATTTGGGGGCTTGGTGGAGGCGGTTTTTGGGGGATTTGGCGGTTTGATTGCGATAGCGGGAAACTCAATCAGCGGAAAATAAAGTCCATGATTGTCTGCCCGTGTGGATTCTGCGCGGTAGACCAACGTAATTCGACGTATTTTTAGTCCATCGAAGGGCGGAATAGCCAGCTAGCAGGCGGTGACCAATCCACCTAGGATCAACTGTGGCGTCGAATCTAGGGGCGTTAGCGAGCAGCAGCAAACCCATGAATTTCACCCATGACTGTGTGTTGAGCAAATCTGTGCCATAGCCATGAAAAGATCTACCGCTCTCGAACCAGATAAATGGTTGCGGGACTGCTGACTGTAGAAAACCTTCCAACTTCATCAGATGAGCGCGAGCGGACGTCGCCATGTCGATCATTGATAGGTGGCGAACGCTGCCGTCCGTCATCCGCAAATCCGAGTGCAATGCCAATTCATGATGCAGCGGCGTCCCGGCCATTAGATCAACGATAAAGCTGGGATCGGCGAACTGAGCTTTACTAACATAGAAAATGTGCCGCGCGTCCGCTACGGTACGCGGTTCATAACAATAATAACTAAATGGGATCGAAGCGACCCCATTGACGCTTTGAATAACACGTCGCACATGCCAATAAGGATGCAGCTCGAACATCAAAGTCGCATTCCTGATAAAGTTCTATATGTTGTCATGGCGAAATCATCAGTCATACCAGAGATAAAATCTACCACCAAATGGGCCCGCGCATTCCACTCAATGATGCTATTGGTACTATTTTGCATTAGCCCAAGATCGTGCCGATACACCTTGAGATAGCGGGGCGGAAATAACTTCAACAATTTTGGCTCCAACAAAAACTTTCTTCCATTGGAATCGGTGCTTTCTCCATCGCACACACGCTTAAAGTCCTTATCAGACAGCCTTAATAATGGACTAATTTGGTCCAGAAGCCCCGTTATCGCATTGAAGCCTGCAATTTCTACACGTTGAATAGACTCGTGTGTGTATACGTATTCACGGCAATAATCTTTTAGAACCTTAAGAATGAACCCGGGTGGTTCGCTTTCAGTGAGCAGCGGGCCCATGGTTCCCGTAGCGATCTCAGCCCCATTCTCGAGAAATCGCCTCGCCGTATATTGCACAATACCCGCATTCAAGATAGTGCGAAAATCTGTATATGTGTACTCATTCGTTGCCGACAGAGCGCGCATATTAGCCAACGCCTTCGCGATTTCGGCATGCATAGGAGCATCGGTTGCAAATTCTTTGGCTAAGTAACGCCTTTCAATTTCGCGCAAGGCAGGTTCTTGCTGGACTATTCCTTTTTCAAACGAATCTTCGAGATCACTTATGCAATATGCTATATCGTCCGCTGCTTCCATAATGTAGGCGAGTGGAAGGCGCCGAGGATTGGACTCAGTAAAATCATCCCAAATACATTGCACGATGGTCCATTCGGTCGAGAAAAAACCCATTCGTTTAGCAAACCCAATGCGATCTGCTGGCGCACTGTTATGACTTCCGACGTACTTTAAAAACGCTCCTAGCGTAGTCTTCGTTAAATTCAATCCGAATTCGTCCCGATTCCACTGCAGTTTGCTTACAACTCGAAGACCCTGAGGGTTGCCATCAAAGCGTCGAAAGTCATTCAATGCGTCGTCTAATGGGGACTCGTCTTTATCTCGCCAGTTGATCGCAGCTCGAAGACAAATTAAGCCGTTGCCAGAGAACCATTCCTGAATAGCGCTTTCGCCAAAGTGGCCGAACGGCGGATTGCCAATATCATGCATCAGGCATGCAGTTTCGACGAAATTGACCAAGGCTCCTTGCTGCAATGCGGATAAAACCTGATTTTGCACCAAATTTTGACCAATTTCATCGGCTATATACCGGCCTAATTGCGACACCTCCAGTGAGTGGGTAAGGCGACTGCGAACCGCTGCGTTGGGTTCCATTGAGAAGACTTGAGCTTTCTGTTGAAGTCGTCGGAATGCAGGACTAAAAAGCACGCGGCCACGATCGCTTTCGGACTCTGTTAGAATACTTCGGCCTGTCCTTGTGGACTGCCGCAAGCGATCATTGCTCAGAAGCTTTTGATAATCGATCATTATTGTTTTCCCGTAGCTTGTTCAACAAAACACAGTGCCTAATCTCTTAGAAGGCCGAACTTGCAGCCCTCGATCACTTCCTTCAGTGCAGCAGATTCAGACCTCACCTCATGTTGAATTCGCGCTATCACGTTGCGCCATAGATTCTGTGCGTCTTCTGGTGAAGATTTAACGGTGGCAAATCGCCAGTACAATTCCGCGTCCCACCACAGCGATGGGTCTACGGCGTTCGTCTTGGCGCCCTCAAAGTAAAAACTCGACCAGCTCAATAGCGTTTCGGAAATCCGAAGATCCACCGCTGCACGACGAAATGCCAGCTTTCCTGGCTTTGTGTGTTTGTCTATTGCCACCCAGTAGGGAAACGGGGGCACGGTTGCATATGTCTCGGAGGCCAATGCTGGTTTCTCCGTGACGGTGAAGTACGTACCTGCGAGCACGAATGCCTTGTCCCACGGCCAACTCGCCTGTGAGAAAGCCCTCTTCGCAGCATAAACAAAGCTGTGATCCTCCGGGGGAGCAAGGTCGATCGCCCATCTAAAGAAGTCGTTTGGTCGCTCGCACGCTGCGGCAACGATCTTCAGAGCCTTACGCTCAGGTGCAAAATCGAGGACTGAGTAGTCGCCCTCAACCAGTGCGTGCGCGAGCGTGCCAAGACCAGCGGCACTTTTATTCTTAGTCTTCGATGCAATGCTGCTTAATCTCGCTATGCTGGGTGTGCTTTTAGCAAGCAATTTGGCATCCCGCCAACACTCTTCGAACAATATAATTTGAGCACGACTGTTAAGCCAAGAAGAGTCTGACATCAAAGCTAGTTTGCCTGCCACTTTCTCTACAATTTCTATATTACCTCTGCGAACCGCTTTTTGTAGAGCCGACCGCAACAATGCTCTCAAATTCACCTCAAAACAGTTAGACTTCAAAATACTGTGTCCGTGCTGAACTTGCTTCATATGTGGCACCACACTTGCAATTTATTCTGCAGTGCCGTCTTATGACGTCCGTTCCGACCAGACTCTTGCCGAGGCTTCGAACTAAAGCATGCTGTGCTTTGTCAAAAATTTCCTCTGCATCTTTATTTAAGCTCGGGTAATCTAGAACGATTCTGTCCAATTTATCAGAAAATTTAATCACTTTAGTTGGAGTACGTATCACCAACATCTGATTAAAATCTCCTGCACTGAACCCCTCGTCCAGGCGATCGGCATCTGCGAAGTACCGGTCCTCATGTGACGTCGTGGTTTTCCATCGTGTCGGATTTGACCGAGTAATAAGCACACGAGTCTCTTCGTCCAAATCGTCGAGGAAGTCCAAGTCGAACGTAAACAGTACCGGACCATAAAGATTGATATTTGATATTCTTGAATGTATGTCGACCGTGTCCAGAAATATATCGCCCCAAACTCCTAACTGTTGATCAAGTGCATCAGTGTATTGAACTGACTGCGGTAGACCCCGTTGTTCCACTATTTGCCTTGATGCAAGTCCGCCTATCTCAAGGAGGCTGCAACTGGTTTTCACGCTGTTTGCATGATGTAGTCCTCTGACGCCATGCCGTTCAAGTATTGCCCGCACTTCTGGACCTTTCATATTCGTCTCTCCTCACCTGTTCGTATTCGTAAGTATTTATACCTTGCTTGGTGAGTATTGGCAACAAACAGTGCGTGCGATCCAAAACAGATTAGCTGGCCTCAAAGTACACTTAGCGCTGTGCACGAGTGTTTACTTAGCGCGGCTGACTAGATTAGCGTCTGTGCTTGCTTAGCAATCTACCCAGACGATATTTGCACTGCGTGAACAACTGAAGCAAAAAAAGCCGTCTGTCGACGGCTTTTCTTTTCAAACGGCGAACACTTAAATATCAATATTCCCCGCCATCAACGCATGCTTCTCAATGAACGCACGTCGTGGCTCAACATGATCCCCCATCAGCGTTGTAAAAATCTCATCCGCTGAAATAGCATCCTCGATCTGCACCTTCATCAAACGCCGCACGGTCGGATCCATCGTCGTCTCCCACAGCTGCGCAGGGTTCATCTCACCCAGGCCCTTATACCGCTGCTTGGAAATCGACCGTTCCGCTTCGGCCCGCAGCCAGTGCATGACTTCACGGAAGTCATTCACATACATTTCCTTGGCCTTCTCGCCTTCACCGCGAACAATGCGACCACGTTCGCCAATCAAGCCCTGGAACGTTTCCGCAGCGTGATGAAGAATCCCGTAATCCGACCCGGCAACGAATGCTTCGTCGATCACGCTGACGCGGATGTTGCCGTGGTGGTTGCGGTGGACTTCCAGGCGCCATTTTTCGGCGGCTTCGTCGTACTTGGCGTAGACCTGCACCATGCCGGGCAGCGACGGATTTTCCAGGGCGGTTTGCAGACGCTCGGCGGAGGCCGCGGCGGCGGCTTCGTTGGTGACGTCGACGACGGTGCCTTGGACGATCGCACTTAAGGTCTTTTCGTCGATGAAGCGGGTGACGCGGGCGATGACGGCGTCGGCCAGGTTGTACTGACGGGCGAGTTCGGTCAGTGCGTCACCGGCGATGGGGTCGGCGCCTTCGGTGGGGTAGAGCTTGGCGTCTTTGAGCGCCAGCGTCAGCATGAACGCGGTTTCTTCGTCCTCGTCCTTCAGGTACCTTTCTTCGCGGCCGACTTTGACCTTGAAGAGCGGCGGCTGGGCGATGTAGATGTGGCCGCGTTCGATCAGCATGGGCAGCTGACGATAGAAGAAGGTCAGCAGCAAGGTGCGGATGTGGGCGCCATCGACGTCCGCGTCGGTCATGATGATGATGCGGTGGTAGCGCAGCTTGTCGATGTTGAAGTCTTCAGCGCCAATGCTGGTGCCCAACGCGGTGATCAGCGTGGCGATCTGTTCGGACGCGATCAGTTTGTCGAAGCGGGCCTTTTCGACGTTCAGCACCTTGCCGCGCAGGGGCAAAATCGCCTGGAATTTACGGTCGCGGCCTTGCTTGGCCGAGCCGCCTGCCGAGTCGCCCTCGACCACGTAGATTTCGGACAGTGCCGGGTCTTTTTCCTGGCAGTCGGCCAGTTTGCCGGGCAGGCCGGCGCCTTCGAGCACGCCTTTGCGGCGGGTCATTTCGCGGGCCTTGCGGGCGGCTTCACGGGCACGCGCGGCTTCGACGATCTTGGCGCACAGGGCCTTGGCGTCGATCGGGCGTTCCTGCAGCCAGGTGTCGAGCGCGCGGCCCACGGCGTCTTCCACCGCGGGGCGCACTTCGCTCGAGACCAGCTTGTCTTTGGTCTGGCTGCTGAACTTGGGATCGGGCACCTTGACGGACAGTACGCAGGTCAGGCCTTCGCGCATGTCGTCGCCGGTGGTCTCGACCTTGGCTTTCTTGGCCATGTCGTTCTGTTCGATGTACTTGTTCAGCACGCGCGTCATCGCGGCGCGCAGGCCGGTCAGGTGGGTGCCGCCGTCGCGCTGCGGAATGTTGTTCGTGAAGCAGAGGACGCTTTCGGTATAGCTGTCGTTCCACTGCATGGCGATCTCGACGCCCACGGGCACACCGCCGGCGGCCGATTCCACGGCAACGTTGAACACGTTCGGGTGCAGCACGGTCTTGGCACGGTTGATGTAGTCAACGAAGCCCTTCACGCCGCCACTGAACGCAAAGTCTTCTTCCTTGCCCTGGCGCTGGTCGACCAGCTTGATCTTGACGCCGTTGTTCAGGAACGAGAGTTCACGCAGGCGCTTGGCCAGGATCTCGTAGTGGAATTCGACGTTCGTGAAGATGCTGACGTCGGCCAGGAAGTGCACTTCGGTGCCGCGCTTTTCGGTCGGGCCGACCTTGGCCAGCGGTTCGACGCGCGCGCCTTGGCGGAACTCCATCTTGTAGACGTCGCCGTTACGGTAGATGGTCAGGCGCAGCCATTCGGACAGCGCGTTCACGCAGGACACGCCCACGCCGTGCAGGCCGCCTGAGACCTTGTACGAGTTCTGGTCGAATTTGCCGCCGGCATGCAGTTCGGTCATGACGATTTCGGCAGCGCTGCGCTGGAATTCGTCGTCCTTGTGGATGTCGGTCGGAATCCCGCGGCCGTTGTCGGTCACGGAAATGGAATTGTCGGTGTGGATGGTCACGACGATTTCGTCGCAATGACCGGCAAGCGCTTCGTCGATTGCGTTGTCGACCACCTCGAACACCATGTGGTGCAGGCCGGTGCCATCGGACGTGTCGCCGATGTACATGCCTGGCCGCTTGCGCACGGCCTCCAGCCCCTTGAGCATCTTGATCGAGTCGGAGCCATAGGCATCCGACGCCCCCACGATGTGGGCATCGATCGCCGTGTTCGACGTCAGGTGGCTGTTATCCGTGGCGCCATTTTCCGGCGAAGTGTTCTGTTCGGTCATAAGCGTGTAAACCATCCACACTGCCGAGCCCTGTGACACCGGGCCGGGCAGTTAAAAAACTACAAGACGATAGAAAGCAGACTGCGGCGCGTCAGATGCGCATGGGCATCACGACGTACTTGAAGTCAGCGTTGTCGGGCAGCGTAATCAGCGCCGACGAGTTGGCGTCACCGACGCCCCACTGCACTGTTTCCGCTTTCAGGTTGCCCAGCACGTCGAGCAGGTAGCTGACGTTGAACCCGATATCGAGCGCCTCGAAACTGAAGTCGATATCGAGTTCTTCCTGCGCTTCTTCCTGTTCGGCGTTGCTGGCCGAGATTTTCAATACGTGATCGGCCATCTGCATCCGGACACCCTTGAACTTGTCGGTGGTCAGGATGGCGGCGCGCTGCAGGCTGCGTTGCAGGGCTTCGCGGGCGATCAGGAAATGCTTGGTGTAGCCGCTGGGGATCACGCGCTGGTAGTCGGGGAACTTGCCTTCGACCAGCTTGGAGATCAGTTCGATTTCCGCAAAACGGAAACGGATCTGGTTGGCGGCCACGTCGATCTGGACGGGTTCTTCGGAATCATCCAGCAGGCGCAGCAGTTCCAGCACGGTCTTGCGCGGAATGATGACTTCCTGCTTGGGCGATTCGGTCTCGGTCGTGACCGAGCAATAGGCCAGGCGGTGACCGTCGGTCGACACGCAGCGCACGTCAAAGCCGTCGATAACCAGCAGCATGCCATTCAGGTAATACCGGATGTCCTGCTGGGCCATTGCGAAATGGACCATGTTCAGCAGATGCTTGAACGACTTTTGCGTCATGGTGAGCGACGCATTCCAGGTCGCCGGCTGGGCGACCGTGGGGAATTCCTCGGCGGCAAGGGTCTGCAGCGCAAAGCGGCTCTTGCCGGATTGCACGGACAGTTTCTTGTTCGCCAGCGACAGCGAAACGTCGCCCGTATCGGGCAGGGCGCGCAGGATGTCCAGCAGCTTGCGCGCCGCGACCGTCGTCGATTCAGACGCATCACCCACGCCGAAGTCGGCATGGGTGGTGATCTGAACCTCGATATCGGTCGATACGAACGACACGCGGCTGCCGTCCTTGCGCAACAGGATGTTGGCGAGGATGGGGAGCGTGTGCCGACGCTCCACGATCCCTGACACGGTCGCGAGCGGCTTGAGGAGGGCGTCGCGTGAGGCTTTCACCAATTGCATATCCAATCCTTCTTGGGGTTGGTCGTTAAATAGGAGCCTGTGGATAACTCGAACATCAGCAAATCGTATTTTAAATCAACAGCTTGGTTGCTCTGCGGGGCGACCCTGCCGCAAGCGTGGCGCGAGTATGCCGAAGGACCATGTCATCCGTGCGCGTCACGGGCGGCGGTCAGCCCTTCAGCGTCTGTTCGAGGACATGCAACGAGTGGTTCAGCTCGGCCTGTTTGGTCCGGGCTTCTGAAATCTTTCGTACGGCGTGCAATACGGTGGTGTGATCGCGGCCGCCAAACAGCTCGCCAATTTCCGGCAAGCTTTTCTGGGTCAGTTCCTTGGCCAAATACATGGCGATCTGCCTTGGCAGAGCGATATTGGCCGGCCGGCGCTTCGAATACATGTCAGCGACTTTGATCTTGTAGAAGTCGGCGACCGTTTTCTGAATGTTTTCCACGGTGATCTGCCCGTTGGATACCGACAGCAGATCCTTCAGGGCGTCCTTGCACACTTCCACGCCAATGGCGCGGCCGTGGAACTTGGCATAGGCCAGCACCTTGCGCAGCGCGCCTTCCAGTTCGCGCACATTGCTGCGCAAATGTTTGGCAATAAAGAATGCACATTCTTCGGGCAGCGGCATGCCTTCGGTTTCTGCTTTCTTGAGCAGAATGGCGACCCGCATTTCCAGTTCCGGCGGTTCAATCGCGCAGGTCAGACCGGAATCGAACCGCGAAATCAGGCGATCGTCGATACCGGCCAGTTCTTTTGGATAGGTGTCGCTGGTAATGATGATCTGCTTGCGCAGCGATACCAGCGCCTCGAACGCATAGAAGAATTCTTCTTGCGTGCGGTTCTTGCCCGAAAAGAACTGAATGTCGTCGATCAGCAGCAGATCGAGCGAATGGTAATACCGCTTGAATTCGTCAAACGCCTTGCGCTGATAGGCCTTGACCACGTCGGACACGAATTGTTCGGCGTGGATATACCGCACCCGGGCGCCGCTGTTGTCGGCCACCATGGAATTGCCGATCGCGTGGATCAGGTGGGTCTTGCCCAGCCCGACGCCGCCATATAGAAACAGGGGGTTATAGGACGTGCCGGGATTTTCGGCCACCTGCAACGCCGCGGCGCGAGCCAGCTGGTTGGCCTTGCCCGTCACGAAGTTGTCGAAGGTCAGGTCGACATTGAGACGCGAGCGCTCGTAAATACCCGTGGCTTCGTTCAGATCAGACTTGGCGTTATGCACAGGCGCGCGAACACCGCCGCCATCGGACCCTTGCTGGCCGCCGCCATTGCTCGGACCTGTATACGGGCCGGAGTAGGGGCCCGTCTGCTGCGCCGGCAGGTTGCCGTTGCCCTGGCCGTTATAGCTGGGGCCGTCGCCGGGATAGGTGGGCTGCTGGGCGCGCGGCTGCGAGGGCGCATGACTGTGCCCCTGGCTGGGCTGTTGCAGGTGCTGCAGGCCATTTTGCGACCGGGGCGGGGGAGGTTCGACCGCGCGAGGGGCGTCGAGCTCGAACTTCACCTGTATCGGCCGCTGGAACCATTCAGCCGCGATCGATTCGATGCGGCCGCAGTAGTTGCTGCGTACCCAGTCCATCTTGAACCGGTTCGGCGCAGCCACACGCAAGACCCCGGCGGACTCGTCGAAGGCCACCGGAACGAGCGGCCGGATCCACGCACTGAATTGCTGTGGCGGCAGTTCGCGCTCGAGCGTCTGGGCGCAGGTTTGCCAAAAATCTTCCATGAATCTCGCTAGAGGGGTCGGGCAGGTACAGGACGGGCAGCTTGCCTGGGCGGAGCCGATGACTGCCGTACGCAGGGCTCACGCGAAGCGGTAAAACGCCGATCCGAAACGATCCATTCTACTCCTCCAGGACCAAGTTATCCACAGGGAAGCCACTATTCCCCACGTCTTCAGGCGGCTGCGGCATTGACAGACGCTCAGAAGTTTGATGAAATGTAAGGCTGTCCGGAGTTTGGAGCGCTTGCTTGCGCCCAAATCGGACGAGAAGTCGCAGTAAAAGTCACCGCAAGAATCATCGGAAAGGCCCTGGGTTGGTAGCAGGCCTGCGGTTCCTGTCTTGTACGTTCACGTACTGGTAGATGGGGGCGGCAGCGAGCTAGGCAATACTCCGGGGCGGCCAACCACCAACCGGAATCGTCATGAAACGTACTTATCAGCCTTCAGTTACCCGCCGCAAGCGCACCCACGGTTTCCGTGTGCGCATGTCCACCCGTGCAGGCCGCGCGATCATCAACGCGCGCCGCGCCAAGGGCCGCAAGCGCCTGGCTGTATAAACGCCACGTCCACACGGGGTGTCCGTGCCTTGGCGGGCGTGTCTTGCCGCTGAACAGAACAGGTATGGGATCAACCACCTCGTGACCAGGTCATGTCGTTGACATCGCGCGCGTCGTTTCCCGGCACAGCGCGGCTGCGTAGTCCGGCGGAATTCGCCCCTGCGCTAAAAGGGCGCCGCCTTGCAAGAGGGGCGCTTTTTGTTTTGAGCGTCGCACCTGCGGGTGCCGACGCCACGATGGCCGATCCTGCGGCGGCGCCCCAGGCGCGCCTGGGCCTGGTCATCGGCAAACGCTATGCACCCCTGTCGGTCAGCAGGAACGCGATTAAACGCGTGATCCGGGAAGCCTTCCGCCACAAGCGGCTGGCTCTGCCTGCGGGCGACTACGTGGTGCGGCTGCACACGCGGATCCCGTCTGTCTCGTTGACCGCGCTCAAGCACATGACCCGTCTGGAGATGGACGGGCATTGGCTGCGCGCGGCCCGGGCCAGTCGTGCCGACCGCCCACCCGAACCCCGCCCGCGGGCCGTGGACAACGCAGTGACGCCCGACAAAGGTGCGGAACGTGATGGAACTCGTGTCTGAACAGGATGCCCAAGCTCAGCAGGACGCCCAGGGCCAGGCTGCAGAAGGCCAGGGCGGCGGCCTTCCTCGTGGATCGACGCCGCTGCGGCGCCTGCTGATATGGCCTATCCGTTTCTACCGTTATTTCCTGAGCCCCTGGATCGGCCAGTCCTGCCGGTTCACGCCCACCTGCTCCGTGTACACGATGGAAGCCATCGAGACGCATGGCGCGGGGGCCGGCGTGTATCTGGGGTTCAAGCGTATTTGCCGGTGCCACCCGTTTTCTCCGGGTGGTCTGGATCCCGTGCCGCCCGTGCCCGGCGCAGCTGGCCGACGCACTGCCGACACATCCTCCACCGATCATTCCACTTCCAAGCCGCCTGTATGAGATCTGTCAGCTCAAGGCAGCTAAACTAGCGGACTTTGCCGCGACGACTGGAACCAACCGTCCATGGACATGCAACGCACCATCCTCTGGATGATCTTCTCGCTCTCCCTCCTGTTCCTATGGGATGGATGGCAAAAATACAATGGACAGCCGTCCATGTTCGGCACGACGCCGGTCAAGACCGCGACCACCGACGCCAAGCCGCCGGTGACTGCGCCTGACGGCAGCATTCCGTCGGCCGCGCCTGGCGCGGTGGCCGGCAGCACCGCGGTGCCTGGCTCGGCCCCCGCGCCGGCGCCAGTCGAAGCCAAAGCTGAAAAGATCGTCGTCACGACCGACGTGCTGCGCCTGACCTTCGATACCCTGGGCGCCCAGATCGTCAAGGCCGAGCTGCTCAAGCAGCCCGACGTCGAAGACCAGACCAAGCCCACCGTGCTGCTCGACGAATCGGCCAGCCGCACCTACCTTGCCCAGAGCGGCGTGGTCGGTGCACCGGCAGGCGCGGCGTTCCCGACGCATCGCACCCTGTTCCGTCCCGTCACCGACGCGCGCCAGCTGTCGGGCGACGCCATGGACGTGTCGTTCGAAGCCGAAAGCGGCGGCGTCAAGGTCATCAAGACCTTCACGCTGCGCCAGGGCCGCTACGACATCGACGTGCGCCACGACCTGTCCAACGTCAGCGATGCACCGCTTGCACCGTCGCTGTACCTGCAGCTGACGCGCGACGGCGGCAAGCCGCCCGGCGAAAGCCACTTCTACAGCACGTTCACAGGTCCGGCCATCTACACCTCGGAACACAAGTTCCAGAAGGTGCAGTTCAGCGACATCGACAAGAACAAGGCGACGTTCAACAAGGTCGCGAACGACGGCTGGCTGGGCATGGTGCAGCACTACTTTGCCGTGGCCTGGGTGCCGCCTGAAGGCGCGGCGCGCACGTACGACATGACCAAGCTCGACGGCAGCCTGTACGCCGTTCGCGCCGTGCAACCCGTGGGCACCCTGTCCCCGGGTACGGGCAACAGCGTCGAAGCCAAGCTCTGGATCGGTCCGCAAGATCAGCAGGCCATGGCTGCGGTTGCCCAAGGCCTGGACCTGGTCGTCGACTACGGCTGGCTGACCATCATCGCCAAGCCCGTGTTCCTGCTCATGACCTGGCTGCACTCGATCCTGGCCAACTGGGGCTGGACCATCGTGGCGCTGACCGTGCTGATCAAGCTGGCCTTCTATCCCCTGTCGGCCGCCGGCTACCGTTCGATGGCCCGCATGAAGAAGGTCACGCCGCGCATGACCGCGCTTCGCGACAAGTATAAGGACGATCGCACCAAGCTCAACACCGCGATGATGGAGCTGTACAAGAACGAGAAGATCAATCCGCTGGGCGGCTGCCTGCCGATGATCGTTCAGGTTCCGGTGTTCATCTCGCTGTACTGGGTGCTGCTGGCCTCGGTCGAAATGCGCAATGCGCCGTGGATCGGCTGGGTGCGTGACCTGGCTTCGCCCGATCCCTTCTTCATCCTGCCTGCATTGATGATGGGCACGATGTTCCTGCAGATGCGCCTGAACCCGAAACCGCCGGACCCAATGCAAGCCAAGGTCATGATGTTCATGCCCCTGGTGTTCGGCGGCATGATGTTCTTCTTCCCGGCCGGCCTGGTGCTGTACTGGGTGGTGAACAACCTCTTGTCCATCGCCCAGCAATGGTATGTGGGCAAGCAGGCGGACAAGGCGCTGGCAGCAGCGTAATGTCGTAGGATTGCCAAGCTGACCGGGTTCTTCGTTCGGACCCACTGTCAGTACACTTCACAGGCCGCCACGGTTTCCGGGCGGCCTGTGTTGTTTGCGGCGTCGTTTCCGTTGGCTTCGTTTTTCTCTTCAGGATCTTCCGATGATTTCCGATCACGACCCTATCGTTGCGATTGCAACTGCTCCCGGCCGCGGCGGCATCGGCGTCGTGCGCGTGTCGTCGCCTGCCCGGCTGGATGCGTTGATTGAAGCGATTGTTGGCAGGCCGCTCACGCCGCGGCATGCGCACTTCCTGCCGTTCAAGGATGCCAACGGCGTGCTGATCGATGAAGGCATCGCTTTGGCCTTTCCGGCGCCACATTCGTACACCGGCGAACACGTGGTCGAATTCCAGGGCCACGGTGGTCCGGTCGTGCTGCGGCGTTTGCTGGCGCGCTGCCTGGAAGCCGGGCGCGAGCAAGGCATCCGGCTGGCCGAGCCCGGAGAATTCACGCGGCGCGCCTTCCTGAATGATCGTATGGACCTGGCCCAGGCCGAGGCCGTTGCGGACTTGATCGATGCGTCGTCTGAAGCGGCGGCGCGCAGTGCCGCGGCATCGATGACGGGTGCGTTTTCGGAGCAGGTGACTGGCCTCGCCGACCGCATCGTGCACCTGCGCATGCTGGTTGAAGCGACCCTGGATTTTCCCGAAGAAGAGATCGAGTTCCTGGAAAAGTATCAGGCCCGCAGCGTGCTCGATGCGATCGCGTCGGACCTGTCGCACCTGCTTGCCCAGGCGCGCCAGGGCGCGATCCTGCGCGAAGGGTTGCACGTGGTGCTGGCCGGCCAGCCCAACGTCGGCAAATCGAGCTTGCTCAATGCGCTGGCCGGCTTCGAAGCCGCCATCGTCACGCCGATTGCGGGGACCACCCGCGACAAGGTCGTGCAGCAGATCACGATCGAAGGCGTGCCGCTGCACATCGTCGATACCGCAGGCTTGCGCGAGACGACGGATACGGTCGAGCAGATCGGCATTGCGCGGACGTGGGCCGAGATCGAACAGGCCGATGTGATCTTGCACCTGCTGGATGCGACGCAGCCGCAGCCTGAGCTGGATGCGGCGATCACGTCGCGCTTGCCAGCCAGGACGCCGGTGCTTGAGATTATCAACAAGATGGATCTGGTTGAGGGCGGCAACGATGGGGCGCGGGATAGCGCAGGGGATGCTGTTGATGCCCGCGCTGATGCCCGCATTGATGCCAACGTCGTCGCAGGCGGCGCCCCGGGGGTCGATGTCAACGCCAATGTCGCCGGCCACCCCGCCAAGCGCCTGGGCATCTCGGCATTGACGGGAGAAGGGCTCGATACGCTGCGGCAGGAGTTGCTCGCCATCGCCGGCTGGAACCCGTCAGGCGAATCGCCCTACCTGGCGCGCGAACGGCATATCCAGGCCCTGCTGCAGGCCGCCGGGCACCTGGAGATCGCCGGCGAGCATGCCGCGCTGAGCGATCGGGTGCTGGATCTGTTTGCCGAGGAATTGCGCTTGGCGCACGGCGCGTTGACGTCGATCACCGGAGAGTTCACGAGTGATGATCTGCTGGGGGTCATCTTTTCGCGCTTCTGTATTGGAAAGTGATCGCGGTGCTTTCACGTCGTGGATTGCATGGACGTCGCGGCTTGCATGGCCCGACACGGCAATGGTCCACCACGCTGTCGGACCCTTGCGCCGGGACCCGGACAACTGATGTCCCGCGCTGAACGTCTCCTCTCCCTCATGCAGCATCTGCGCGGCCACAAACATCCGGTGACCGGGACGACGCTCGCGGCGCAGATGGGCATCAGCGTGCGTACGCTGTACCGCGACATTGCGAGCCTGCAGGCGCAGGGCGCCGACATCACGGGCGAGCCGGGGGTGGGGTATGTGCTCAAGCCCGGCTATCTGCTGCCGCCGTTGATGTTTTCGGTGACCGAGCTGGAAGCCTTGGTGCTGGGCATGCGGTGGGTCAATCGCAGCACCGATGACGAACTGGGTGCGGCGGCGAAGCAGGCGATGGCCAAGATTTCGTCGGTGTTGCCGGCCGAGATGCGGCGCGAGCTGGACGCCAACACCTTGCTGGTGGGGCCGCGCGCCGATCCGCCCGGGTTGACCGAGCATCTACCGCAATTGCGGGACGCGATCCGGCGCGAACGCAAGCTGGATATCGACTACACCGACGCGAATGGGGCGGCCAGTTCGCGCACCATCTGGCCGTTTGCACTCGGCTTTTTCGAGCGGCAACGGGTCGTGGTCGCGTGGTGCGAGACGCGCGAGGGCTTCCGGCATTTTCGCGCGGATCGCCTGGTCAGCCTGACGACGCAGAACGTGCGCTACCCGCAGCGCCGGCTGGGCTTGCTGAAGCGGTGGCGCGCCGAGATGGGGATCACGGGCGAGCAGTGATCCTGCCCCGTTCACTACTGACAGAATCTGTCAGTGGTCTGGAAGAAGATAAGACCCTGCACTGAGACGAACCCGTCGGATCAGCGCGGTCCTTATTCCCCTTCCGGAGCCTTCCATGCCTGTCCCTTCCATGACCATTCTGTATGTCGACAACGCCGAACAGAGCGGGGCGTTCTATGCGCGCCTGCTCGGCCAGCAACCGATCGAAGCGTCCACTACATTCCTGCTTTTTGTTCTTGCCAATGGCCTGAAGCTGGGCCTGTGGTCCAAACACACGTGCACGCCGGCGCCGGCCACCACCGGCGGTGGGTCGGAACTGGCCATGGTCGTCGACGACAGGGCCGCGGTGGACGCGCTGTATCAAAGCTGGTCGGCGGCCGGTATGACGGTGCTGCAGTCGCCCGTGCTGCTCGACTTCGGCTACACCTTCGTGGTCGCCGATCCCGACGGCCACCGTGTGCGTGTTTACACGATGATCGAGGCCTGACACACCGCCAGGCATGACAACGCGAGCCACCCCCGGCGTGTGCTCGCCAATCGCTTCCGTCCAGGTGACGTTCATTGCATAGTCCCGAACGCGTTCAATTTCGAGCATGTTCGATTTCGAGCATGCATCACATTGGTGCCCGGGTTTTCGCCCGCGTTACCGCTTCAATTGGTGCTTGACTATGCAAGTCTAGCCAACATAAAGTCGGGACATGCCTTAGCGAGATGTCATGTCCCCGACACATTCTGCCGCGCTGCAAGCCCCGTACGCCCGCATCAAGATGCATGTCCTGAGCAGGATCGATTCAGGCGAGTGGGAGGTCAGTGCGCGAGTGCCCTCGGAACATCAACTTGCCGCGGAATTTGGTGTGTCGCGCATGACCGCGCGGCGCGCCATTCTTGAACTGACGCAAGACGGCGTATTGATGCGCAGCCAGGGCATCGGCACCTTCGTGGCGGACCGCAAGCCGATGCTGTCGGTGCTCGAGGTGCGCAACATTGCCGACGAAATCGCCGAGCGCGGCCATCGCTACAGCAACCAGGTGATCGTGCTCAAAACTGAGCAGGCTTCAGAAGTCATGGCCCTGTACCTGGGCGTGGCGACCGGCTCGCCCATCCATCATTCCATCATCGTGCACCTGGACAACCAGGTGCCGGTGCAGCTGGAAGACCGCTATACCAATCCCGCGGTGGCGCCCGACTATCTGCTACAGGACTTCACCCAGCAGACCCCCAACGCCTACCTGTCACGCGTGGCTCCCTTGGGCGCGGCGGAGCACACGGTGGAAGCCGTGACCCCGTCGGCCGAGATGGCAGAGTGGCTCGCATTGGCGCCTGGCGAAGCGTGCCTGCAAGTCAATCGCCGCACGTGGTCGCAGGGCGAGGTCGCGACCTTTGCACGGCTGATTCATCCGGGCTCGCGGTACCGCCTGGGCGGGGGTATGGTGGTGCTGCAACCGCAGCAGGGAAAAGCCGCGTTCAAGCGCGTGCGTTGATCTGAAGCCGTCCGGCACCCCCGCGCAAGCACCGCATCGTCGCCACCCGCATCCTCGGCAACTTACCCTCGGCACCCCCGCATTCCGCACCACCCACTTCCTAACTACCCGCATATCGCTCCACCCGATCAAAGAAACCGGCCCGACCGGCGCACGGGAGACACAGTGTTTACGCATCACCATCCGGCCTGGCCTGAAGGGTCGTGCCGGCAAGCATCTTGTCAATCTGGAGAGTCACATGAAAGCAGGGATCAAGACCGTCGCCCGCATCGTTGCGCTGGCATCCGGGATCGCAGCCACCGCAGGCCTTGCCGCCAGCGCGTCCGCCGCCGAACCCTTCCCGAACAAGCCCGTCCGCATCATCGTGCCATTCGGCCCGGCGGGGATTGCCGACAGCCTGCCACGCATCGTCGGACAGCGATTGTCCGAACAATGGGGCGTTCCGGTGATCGTGGAGAACCGTGCAGGCGCGGCGGGCAACATCGGCATGGAAGCGGGCGCCCGCGCGGCGCCTGACGGCTACACGATGACCCTGGCGCCATCGGGCAACCTGACCGTGAACCCGCTGCTGTTTCCCAAGCTGACCTTCAACACGGCAAAGGACCTGTCGCCCGTGACGGTGCTGGCGACGTCGCCCAACGTGCTGGTCGTGAACGCGTCCTTGCCCGTCAAGACGATGCCCGAGCTGATCGCGTACGCCAAGGCGCATCCCGGCAAGCTCAATTACTCGTCGCCGGGCACCGGCACCGGCGCCCACCTGGCAGGTGAACTGCTGAACATCAGCGCCGGCATCGACGCCGTCCACGTGCCCTACAACGCGATGGCAGCGGCTGTGAACGACGTGCTGAGCGGCCAGGTGCAGATGATGTTCGCCGGCGTCTCGACCATCGTGCAGCACGTGCAGTCGGGCCGCCTGCGCGCCCTGGCCGTGGCTGGGCCCAAGCGGCTGGCGGTGCTGCCCGACGTGCCCACCGTGATCGAAAGCGGCTACCCCGGATTCGACGTGACCTCGTGGTACGGGCTGGTCGTGCCGTCTGCCACGCCCGCCCCCATCGTGCAGAAACTGCAGCAGGACATTGCAAGCGCGTTGAAGCAGGACGACATCAAGGCCAAGTTTGCCGCGATGGGTGTCGACCCGCTGGGCAATACGCCGGCCGAGTTCGGCCGCATGATCCAGGTCGAAACCAAGAAGTGGACGGACATCGTCCGCCAAGCCAACATCCAACCGCTGGAGTAAGCGCGCCATGCAATCCATAGACATCACTTATCTGAACGGCCCGGACGTCAAGGCGCTTGCGCTGACGGACGCCGAAATCCTGGCTGCCGTCGAATCAGCGCTCGATGCGCAGGGCCGCGGCGAGACGGTCATCGAACCGCGCATGCACCTGGTGCCGGAATCGTCCGACAAGGGGCACTTCAATGTGCTGCGCGGCTACATCAAGCCTCTGCACGTGGCTGGCGTCAAGGTGGTCAGCGACTTCGTCGACAACTACAAGGTCGGCCTGCCGTCGGAAATGGCGCTGCTCAACCTGTTCGATCCGGACACCGGCAAGCCCCTGGCCGTGGTTGACGCCACTGCCATCACCGACATGCGCACGGGCGCCATGACGGCGCTCGGGGCCAAGCACCTGGCGCGCAAGAACAGCAAGATCCTTGGCCACATCGGCGCGCGCGGCACGTCGTACTGGAACGTGCGGCTGCTCGACAGCCTGTACGACTTCGATGAGATCCGCGTGCATTCGCGCCGCCCGGAAAGCCGTGAAGCGTTTGCGGCGCGGCTGGAGCAGGATCTGGGCAAGCCCATCATCGTGACGACGGATTGGGAGTCGTGCGTGCGTGGGGCCGACATCGTGGTGGAGGCCTCGCGCCTGCCCGAGCCGACACCGATGCTCAAGACGGAATGGATCAAACCCGGCGCCTTCGTCGTGCCCTACGGCACGATGAGCGCCGTCGAATTGTCGCTGACCGATATCATGAGCAAGATGGTGGTGGATGACTGGGGCCAGTGCCGCAAGGGCCTGCCCTTCGGCGCGCTGCGGCCGCATGTCGAGAGCGACCGCCTGAGCGAACAGAACCTGCATGCCGAACTGGGCCAGATCGTGGCAGGCAAGAAGTCCGGCCGCGAACGCGACGACGAGACCATCCTGTTCTGGCATCGCGGCCTGTCGACCACCGACATTGCGCTCGGCCACGCCATGCTGGTCAAGGCCCGTGCGATGGGCCTCGGCCAGACACTTAAGTTCGCCTGATTCCGCATTTCCCTAGCCGAGGCCGCCACCATGGATACCGCCACGCCCCAGTACGACAAGCAGGACCTTCGCAGCTTCCTGACGCAGTACGAAGCAAGCCATCCAGACCAGGTGATGCGCGTCTCGCAACCGGTTGCGCTCGATTACGACACCGTGGCGCTGGCCTTCGAACTTGAAGCACGCAAGCAGAGCCCGGTGCTGATCTTCGACAACGTGACCGGCTCGCGGTTTCCGGTGCTGATGAACCTGTTCGGCGCGCGTGACCGCTACGCCGCGGCCCTGGGCGTGACCGTGCAGCAGCTGCCGCAGGCCTGGGCATCGACCGACACCCGGCCGCTTCCTCCGGATGTCCTGACAACCGGACCGATCAAGGACGTGGTCCTGACGGGCGACGATGTCGACCTCGGCTACCTGCCCATCATGCGCAATTTTGTGGAAGACGGCGGCCCGTACGTGACCAACGCGATGTTCATCGCCAGGGACCCGGAAACGGGTGTGCGCAACGCGTCCTTCCACCGGCTGCATGTCAAAGGCAAGACCCGCTTCGGCACCAGCCTGCACAGCCGCCGTCATCTGTGGAATTACGCGCGCAAGGCCAAGGCAATGGGCCTGACCGAGCTGCCGGTGGTGGTCGTGATCGGCTGCCATCCGCTCATCACGATCGGGTCCGGCTTGTGGAAGGGTCCGATCGATGCGGACGAGTACGAAGCCGCGGGGGGCTTTCTGGGCGAACCGCTCAAGGTAGTGGAAGGCGTGACGGGTCCGGTCGACATTCCTGCGTTTGCCGAGATCGCGATCGAAGGGCGCCTGCTGCTCGATGCCGATGAAGACGAAGGGCCGTTCGGCGAGTTCACGGGCTATGCGTCCGAGCGGTCGACGCGCCATGCCTTGGAGGTGACCGCCATTCTGCACCGCAAGGACGCCTTCTATCACACGATCGTGGGCGGGATGTCCGATGAACACACGATGCTGCTGGGCATCTCGCAAGAGGCGCGGCAGCTCAAGACGCTGCGGGTGCAGTACCCCAACGTGACCGCCGTGCACTACCCCAAGTCCGGGACCTGCCTGCTGCATGTGTATGTGTCGGTCAAGGACCCGGCGCCCGGCGAAGCCCGCAACATTGCGCTGGCGGCCCTGGGCGACAACCTGAGCCTGAAGCTGGTGGTGGTCGTTGACGATGACATCGATGTGTTCAACGAGCAGCAAGTGATCTGGGCGATGGCCACGCGTTTCCAGGCGGACACCGACACCGACACCATCAAGGTCGGCATGGGGGCGATCCTGGACCCGTCCAACCATGCGGGGCAGACCGCCAAGCTGATCATTGACGCCACGATCAAGAAAAAGCCCTTCCCCCGCAGGCACTCCTTGCCCCGGGAGTCCACCGAGGAAGCGCGCCGTCTGGCCGATGCGCTGCTGAAATAGTTGAGGACTGCAAGGGTTTGTCCGATGCCCTGACCAGACGCAAGGCTCCCTATACTGCCGCGTGGACCTCAAACAACTCGAATACTTCATCCGCGTCGCAGAGCTGGGCGGTTTCACGCGAGCTTCCATCGCGCTCGATATCGCGCAGCCTGCGCTCAGCCGGCAGGTGCGTCAGCTCGAAGTCGAGCTGGGGCACACCCTGCTCATCCGGAACGGGCGGGGCGTGACGCTGACCGAGTCCGGCAAGCAATTGCTGGAGCACGCGCGCGGCATCCTGTACCAGGTGTCGCGCACCCGCGAAGAACTGGGCCGCGTCAGTGGCGCGCTGGCCGGACGCGTGGCAGTGGGCCTGCCGCCGTGCTTTGCCAAGATCCTGACCGTGCCGCTGACACGCGCGGTGCGCGAGCGCATGCCCAATGCCACGCTGTCCATTACCGAGAACCTGTCGACGTCCCTGCACGAGTCGCTTGTCAGCGGCCGGCTCGACATCGCCTTGCTCTACAACCCGCCCGCATCAGCCGACATCGAAAGCACGGTGTTGCTGGAAGAGAACTTCTACTTCGTGACCCGCAAGCAAGAGGACAACGGCGCGGACAGCATTGCGCTGCGCGACGTGGCCAACAACGCACTGGTCATTCCCACGCGGCCCAACACGATCCGCATGCTTGTCGAGAGCGAGCTGGCGCGGCTGAGCAAACGCCCTCGTATCGCGCTGGAGATCGACGGTATCGCGGCGATCCTGGATCTGGTGGCGGATGGCGCAGGCGCCGCCGTACTGTCCAGGAATGCCGTCGACACGGCAGAACGACGGCACCTGTTTCACGCCGTGCCTATCGTCGACCCCTATCTGCGTGCCCGCTTGGCGGTCGGCGTAAGCGCAAGGCGGCCGGCCACGCTTACGCAGCAGGCCATGCAGTCGGTGCTGCGTGAACTCGTCAGTACGCTGCTGGAAAATCCGGTGACGATGTCGGAGGTGGCGCCGGCATAGGCGCCGGCATAGGCGCCGACATAGGCGCCGACATAGACGCAGGCAGGGACGGGCGCAGGGCGTGCATGGCCTCCATGGCCTCCATGCCCTGTATGGCCTCTATGCCCTATATGGCCCGCATCCACTCAAGCCCGGCCGATGTGCCGCCCCGTGCGGCCGATCTCGGGTGGTACTCGCACCCCGTCCACCCCGTGTAGCCCAGTTCATCGATCAGGTCGAACAGATAGCCATACGACAGTTCGCCGGTATCCGGTTCATGCCGGTCGGGCACGCCTGCAATCTGCAGATGGCCGACGCGCCCGGTGGGCAGGTAGGCGCGCAGTTTCTGCGCCACGTCACCTTCCACGATCTGGCAGTGATACAGGTCCATCTGGACCTTGAGGTTGCCCGCGTCCACCGCCTTGATGATGGCGTGCGCGTCATCCTGGCGACTCAGCAGAAAACCCGGCATGTCTCGGGGATTGATGGGCTCGATCAGGATGTCGCGGCCTGCCGCACGGGCTTGCGCGCAGCACCAGATCAGGTTCTCGATGAAGGTGGCGCGCAGACGCTGCACGTCGGCGCCGTGCGGCACGATGCCCGGCATGACGTGCAGACGGCGGCACGACAGCACCTGGGCGTATTCCAGCGCGCGCAGAAAGCCGTCGCGAAACTCGGCCTTGCGCTCGGGCAGACAGGCAATGCCGCGCTCGTCGGGATGGGCGCGCGGCGTGGCATTGAAGAACACCAGTTCCAGCCCATGGTCCCGCAAGCGCGTGCTCAGTTGCGTCGCACGGTAGGCATAGGGGAAGAAGAACTCGACCCCTTCGAACCCGTCGTTGGCTGCTGCTTCGAAGCGGTCCAGGAAGTCGAGTTCCGGATACAGCATCGTCAGGTTGGCAGCGAATCTGGGCATGGGCTAGCGCTTTGTCTGGGTCTTGCCGTTGGTTGACGCTTGCAACTGATCGAGTACGGTGTCGATATCGGGCGCCGACGGGGCATCCTTGAACTGGTCAAGCCGGCGATAGATGTCGGCGGCGCCTTCATGGAAACCGGAGGGCAATCCCGCCGCCGCAAAGCTGGCCGCGATCTCTTCCATTTCTGCCACCCATCGCCATGCCTTGTCAGCCTTGGCGGCGACTTCGGCGGACCGCTTGACGGTAGGTGTGCTCGACAGCTGCCATTCATCCAGCAGCGCCTGTTCCACGCCTTCATGCCGGGCCAGCGCACGAATGTTGGCCAGCAGCGCGGTGGCGCCCTTCGACCATGCCGCATAGCAGACCTTGAGGGCCGACGCGCTGCCGGGTGGCCCGTCGATCGCAATGGCCTGCAAGGCGCTGCCTTCGAACAGGGCCGCAACCGCCGCCGCCTGGCCGCCGCACAGATACAGCCGGGTGGATCCGGCGGCCTTGGGCGGCTGCCCGACGATGCCGCCATCGACAAAGCCCGCTGCACTGGAAACGGCCTGCGCCACGTCGCGCGCGGTGTCGGGCGAGATGGCATTCGCATCGACGTAGATGCCCTTGAAGCCCAGCGCCGCGACTTCGTGAGCAAGCGCCAGTGCGCCATGCGGGGGGCAGATCGACAGGATGATGTCGGCGCTCTCGACCAGCGCTTGAAGGCTGCCGCAGTCTTCCAGGCCGGCCGTGTCGGCACGGCGACGCGTCGCCTCGCTGCGGCCTTCGGACGTCCAGAGCACACGATGCCCGAGCCCGCGCAGGCAGGCGCCGACCGCGGCGCCCATCGCACCTGGGTGAAGGATCGCAAGGGTGGGAGAAGACATGGTGGCTCCTGCTGCGGGGAAAGGGACTGTCACTATAGCTGCGTCATACCGGCGTCAGCACCTTGCCCGTCTGAAAATAGGCCGCCAGATTGTCACCCACCAGCGCCTCCATGTCGGCGCGCGATTCGCGCGTGAAGCCCGCAATGTGCGACATCAGCACGACCTGGTCCATGGCCAGCAAGGACTCCGGCACGTTGGGTTCGTTTTCGTACACGTCCAGTCCGGCGCCACCGACGCGGCCTTCCTGCAAGGCCGCCACCAGGGCGGCTTCATCCACGACGCTGCCGCGCGCGATGTTGACGAGGATGCCTTGCAGACCCAGCGCATCCAGGATGTCGGCCGACACCAGGTGCCGGGTGGCGGCGCCACCGACGCAGGCCACCACCAGAAAGTCAGCCCACTCGGCCAGATCGCGTAGCGACTCCACATGCTCGTGCGGCGTGTCGGCCACCGGTCGCCGCGTGTGATACCGCACCGTCATGCCAAAGCCGACGCCACGCCGCGCAATTTCCTGGCCGATGCCGCCAAAACCAAGCAGGCCCAATCGTTTGCCATGCACCCGTGTCATCAGCGGCCGTTGCCCGGTCTTCCAGCCGCCTGCGCGCACGAAGCGGTCGGTGGTGCTGAGGCCGCGTGCCACATCGATCAACAGGCCCATGGCCAGGTCGGCCACGCAGCCATTGAGCACGTCGGGCGTGTTGCTCACCTGCACACCCTGGCGATGCGCGGCGTCGATGTCGATCTTGTCGTAGCCGGCGCCGAAGTTGGCCAGCACCTTCAGGTTGGGCACGGCGGCGAACAGCGCCGCGTCACAGGCCAAGCGCAGGTGGGTCGCGGCGGCCTCGAACTCGGCGCCATGTTGCGCCAGGAAGGCGGCCGGGTCGGGCTCTTTCCACAGCGGATGCACGGTGTATTCGGCGGCCAGTCTTGCGTCGACCGCGGGTGTGATGGGACCGATCTGGAGCAGGCGGTGGGTCATGGGTGAGGGGATTCGCTTGAAAGGATCGGAAAGGGCATCAGTCGCGGTAGCTCGCGTCGCGGCGATCCAGCATGCGCAGCAGGGCCGGCCATTCGCGGCGGCCATGCGGCGGAAAGTTGCCGTGGATGTCGGGGGTCGGTGCGCGCCGCAACTGGTTGTACGCCTTGTCGACCGCGGCCTGAGGCGGCATGTGAATCGGGCTGTTCGCGGACATCGTCAACAATTGCGTCTGGCACGCGCGCTCTAGCCGCTGCATGTTCACGAAGGCTTCGGCCACGTCCTGCCCCACGGTCAACAGGCCGTGATTGCGCAGGATCAGGGCGTCCTTGTTGCCCAGGCTGCTGACCAGGCGCCGACGCTCGTCGGTGTCGACGGCCACCCCTTCGAACTCGTGATATCCCACGCCGCCCGCAAAGCGCATGGCGGTCTGGTTCAGCGGCAGCAGGCCACATTCCAGCGCCGACACGGCCATGCCCGCAGGCGTATGCGTGTGCAGCACGCAGCCCACGTCGTGCCGCGCGCCGTGGATGGCGCTGTGGATCACGTAGCCCGCCAGGTTGATCGTGTAGTCGGTGTTGGGGTTGTGGATGATGTTGCCATCCAGATCGATCTTGATCAGGCTGGACGCAGTGATTTCCTCGTACATCATCCCGAAGGGATTGATCAGGAAATGCACATCGTCACCCGGCACCCGGGCCGAGATGTGATTCAGGATCATGTCGCTCATGCCGAACAGATCCACCAGCCGATAGCACGCCGCCAGGTCGATCCGCAGTTGCCGTTCGGCGTCGGTGATCACCGGTTCAGAGCGGGAAGAAAACAGAGCTTGCATGATGCGCATCCTTACGAGTCCACCTACTGTTTCTCGATTTGAGCTTGCTCAATCACAGTACGCCATTTCCGGGCGTCCTTCTCGAAGACGGCCTTGAGCGCTTCCGGGGTGCTGCTGCCGGGCTCGATACCCAGGTCGATGAAGCGCTGCCGCAGATCGGGCGATTGCAGCGCCTTGACGATCTCCTGGTTGAGACGCGCAACGATCTCGCGCGGCGTATTGGCCGGGGCGACGATGCCGTTCCAGGAATCCGATTCATAGGCTGCCAGGCCCGGCACGCCACTTTCGGCAATGGTCGGGACGTCGGGCAGGAAGGACAGGCGCTGCGTGGACGATGTGGCAATGGCGCGCAAGGCGCCGCCCTTGACCTGACCCAGCACGCCGGTCACCGTCTCCATCGCCACCTGCACATTGCGGCCCCGCAAGGCGCCAATGACCTCGCCGGTCGACTTGAACGGGACGATAGGCACCGGGATCCGGGCCATGGTGCTGAACAGGCTGGCGGACAGATGCTGCGCACTGCCCACGCTGATGGTGCCGATGTTGACCCGCGCCGGATCGTTGCGGGCGGCAACGACCAGGTCATCGACGGTCTTGAGCGGGCTGTCTTTGTCGACCACCAGCAGGAAGTGGAAGGTCCCGATGGTCGAGATCATCGAAAAACTTTGCACCGGATCGTAGGGCAGGGACTTGAACAGGTAGGGGCTGAATGCGTTCTGCCCGCTGACCAGCAGCAAGGTGTAGCCATCGGGCGCGGCACGCGCCACCGTGGACGCCGCAGTGATGCCACCCGCACCCGGCGCGTTTTCGACCACGACGCTTTGCCCGGTGGATTCCGACATCTTTTGCGCCAGGGCCCGGGTCACGGTGTCGCCCAGACCACCCGGTCCGAAGCCGACGACGATCCGTATGGGCTTGACGGGAAACGCGGGCGCGGGCGCTGCCTGCACCACGTTGAGCATGCTCAATCCGAGCAGCGCGGCAGCCAGGCGCTGCCCGCGCCGCCACCAGGGCGTCGTCGAGAGGGTCATGTCGTCTCCTGCCGGGGTGGCGGTGGAATGCGGTGATGTGGCGGTGATCCGCGCATTCCGGCATTGTGCGGCGACAGGCGTGCCCCGTCTCCCCCTGCAGGCTTCAAGCTGTTATGCCGCTACGGCATCGCTCGTGCCCGAAGGCGCGAGCCCGCCTGTCACCGACCCTTGAAATCCGCCTTGCGCTTTTCATTGAACGCCAGCACGCCTTCGATCCGGTCTTCGGTGGTCACCAGGCGGTTGTACGCTTCGATTTCGAAGCGATAGCCCGTCAGCAGATCGCCCTGCAAACCATGGTGGATGGACTTCTTGGCCTGCCGGATTGACAGAGGTGCATTGGCCGCGATCGCGTCCGCCGTCGCGAACGCGTCGTCGAGCAGGGTGGCCGGGTCGCACACCCGGTTCACCATGCCCCATTCGTACGCCTCGTCCGCCGAAAAGGGACGTGCACTGAAGATCAGTTCTTTGGCGCGCCGCTCGCCCACCGCGCGGGCCAGGGTCTGCGTGCCGCCGGTGCCCGGCATGATGCCCAGCTTGGTCTCCGACAAGGCAAAGCGCGCCGTACGCGCCGCATAGACGAAGTCGCAGCCCAGCACCATTTCGCAGCCGCCGCCAAAGGCGTGGCCGTTCACGGCCGCGATCACCGGGATGGGGCAGTCGAGCAGCGTGACGAACATGCGTTCGAAGATCTCGTGCTGCGCCCGCCATGCGTCGTTGGTCATGCCGTCGCGCTCCTTCAGGTCGCCACCGGCGCAGAAGGCGCGATCGCCCGATCCAGTCAGCACCACGCAGCGCAGTGCGCCAGGTTTGGCCGTCAGGCGTGCCCACAGGTCCAGCGTGTCTTCACCCATTTGCGTGTTGATCGCGTTGAGAACTTCCGGACGGTTCAGCGTGACCTGCAGGACGTGATCGTTGCGATGTTCAACAAGCAGGGTGGCGTACTGGGGAAAAGACATGACGGGTCCTCAGGGAAGGGGCGGTACGCGCGCAGTAGCGGGAAAATGCGGCGCACGCCCCGTGGGCGGAAGGGGCGACAGGCACCCCATGGCGAACGGTTGCGTCAGTGTGCCAAAGGATGGCGGACAACGGCGTAACGGGCCGTTGCGTGAGCCAGGACCCGGGCGGCATTTTCCGTGGCATGCTACTCACAGGCAGTTGCCTGACCCTGTTCCCCTTCATCGACCCACCAGCCTTTCATGCCTCGCGGCGACACCCGACTCAAAAGCAGCCACCCTGGCAACAAGGCCGACCTTCCGAGCAAACCGTGCCAGGCCTGCGGGCGACTCATGACCTGGCGCAAGGCCTGGGCCAAGAACTGGGAATCGGTGCGCTATTGCTCTGACCGCTGCCGCGCAGCGGGCCACGCCGGACCATCCCGTGACTGAGTCGCCGGACAGCGCCACGCCGCAGCCGCCGCCGCAACCGCAACCGCAACCAGGCTTGCGCAGGCTGGTGATCGTGCTGGGTGACCAGCTCGATCCGCAAGCCTCGGCTTTTGATGGCTTCGACCCCGCCCAGGACGCCGTATGGATGGCCGAGGTCACGGAAGAATCGACCCACGTCTGGAGCACCAAGCCACGCATCGCCATCTTCTTGAGCGCCATGCGGCACTTTCGCAAGACGCTGGTGGATCGCGGAATCACGGTGCACTATCTGGCGCTGTCCGACCCGGGCAACCCCGGGACGCTGCAGGCGGCACTGACCGATGCAATCGGCGCCCTGCATCCGCAGGCGCTGGGCATGACCGCGCCGGGCGACTGGCGGGTGCTGCACGCCTTGCGCGACGTGGCGCGCGACCATCAGTTGCCGCTGCACCTGTCCGACGACCGGCATTTTTTCAGCACCGTCAGGGACTTTGCCGACCATGCGCGCACGCATCGTCCTTTGCGCATGGAATATTGGTATCGCGAGATGCGCCAGCGCTTCGGCATCCTGATGGAGCAGGGCAAGCCCGTGGGTGGACGCTGGAACTTCGATACTGAAAACCGAAAGTCATTCGGCAAAGCCGGCCCGAAAGACGTTCCGCCCCCCACACGATTCGAACCCGACAGCATCACGACAGGCGTGATCGACGAAGTGACCACGCGGTTCGCGGACCACCCCGGCTCGCTCGCCTCATTTGCCTGGCCGGTAACGCGGCCGCAGGCCTTGCAGGCATTGCAGGACTTCGTAGCGCAGCGCCTGCCCGAGTTCGGCACGCACCAGGACGCAATGTGGACACACGAGCCGTGGCTGTATCACTCGCATCTGTCGTCATCGCTCAACCTGAAGCTGCTGGATGCGCGTGAAGTGGTTCAGGCAGCCATCGATGCGTGGCAGTCCGGGCATGCGCCCCTGGCATCGGTTGAAGGCTTCGCGCGGCAGATCCTGGGGTGGCGCGAATACGTCCGTGGTGTGTACTGGACGCAGATGCCCGGCTATGTCGATCGGAATGAACTGCAGGCCACACGCGATCTGCCCGCCTTCTACTGGACGGGCGACACCGACATGGCCTGCCTGCGCGCGGTCATCGGTCAAACGCTGGAACATGGCTACGCGCACCATATTCAGCGGCTGATGGTGACGGGCCTGTACGCGATGATGCTGGGGGTGCGGCCGCGCGATGTGCACTACTGGTATCTGGCCGTGTATGTCGACGCCGTCGAATGGGTCGAGATGCCCAACACCATCGGCATGAGCCAGTACGCCGATGGCGGCCTGATGGGCAGCAAGCCCTACGTGGCCAGCGGCCGTTACATCGACCGAATGAGCAATTATTGCAAGGGCTGCCGCTTCGACCCCGGCGTGTCGACCGGGGCGCGGGCATGCCCCTTCACCACGCTGTACTGGGACTTCCTGCTGCGGCACGAAGACCGATTGCAAACCAACGAGCGCATGACCATGCCGCTGAAGCATCTGGACCGGCTGGATGCCGAGCAGCGCGACGCCGTGCGCAGGCAGGCAGAGATGCACCGCGTGTCAGTCGGCGCGATTGAGCGTGATCAGGATTGACGATGGTCAATGACCACCCCCCGCCTGACGCTTACCTTCCCGCCATCAACAGCTGCGCCAGCACCGCCGGGGGCTGCGCGCCACTGACATCGTTCAAGCCCACGCGAAAGTGCGGCACGGCGTCGATGCCGTCCTGGTGCGCCTGGGTTTCTTCGGCCATCACCTCTGCCTCGCCCTCATTGCTGGCCAGAAAGGCGCGCACCTCCGCGGCGGCGTAGCCCTGCTGTTCTGCGATGTCCACCAGCACGTCGGGGCTGCCGATGTTGCGGCCTTGCTGGAAATAGGCGGAGTAGATCGCGTCGTGCAGATGCACCTTGCGTGCTGCATCCCCTTGCGACTCGGCAAAGCGGATCAGCCGGTGCGCCAGACGGGAATTGGGCGTGACTTCCATCTTGTCGAACGCAAACACGGCCCCGGCCTTTTCGCCCGCCTGCGCCACCTGCGCGTCCAGGGCCAGCGACCGTTCCCAGCTGCCGAACTTGCGCGTGCGGTAGTCGCGCCGGGCAATGCCTTCGGGTGGCAGGCCGGGATTCAGCTCGAAGGGATGAAAGTGCAAAGACACCTGATCCCCCATGCCGGTCTGCGCCAGCGCCGCGCGCAAGTGGTGATGGCCGATCCAGCACCACGGGCACACGAAATCGTAGGTGATATGAACGTCGAGCAGGTCGGACATGGTGTTCTCCAGGACTGGGTGGTTATTTCGGGCGGCGCAGCTTGAACAGGCCTTCGGGCAGGACTTCGAAATAGTCCGCCGGACCGCCGGCACGCAGCACGTGTCCCGCGTGTGCCGTGTCGTAGATCCCTTCGCGCAAGCTGGACGGCGCGATATGGATGCCGACGACCTCACCCAGCACCAGCCAGGTCTCGACCTTTTCACCCGATGCGCTCTGCAGTTGGATCAGCTGCGACAGGCGGCATTCGAACGACACCGGACTTTCCGCGACGCGCGGCACGCTGACCACCCGCGACGCCACCGGCGTCAGGCCCGACAACGCAAATTCGTCGACGTCAGGCGCAACCATCGCCGACGTGGCGTTCATGCGTTCCACCAGAGGGCGCGTCACCAGGTTCCAGCAGAACTCGCCGGTGGCTTCGATGTTGTGCAGGCTGTCTTTGGATCCGATGCTGGCGAAGCCCACGATCGGCGGCGTGTAGTTGAACGCGTTGAAGAAGCTGTACGGCGCCAGATTCAGCACGCCGTCGGCCGAGCGGGACGATACCCAGCCGATCGGGCGCGGTCCGACGATGGCATTAAACGGATCATGCGGCAGCCGGTGCCCCTGCACCGGTTCGTAGAAGTGCATGTCTTCAGACACGGAAATCCTCTTGCAAGTCAGGTGACGCACCCGTGTGCGGCCGGATGCGGATGGATGTATCGCGGTATCGACTGCGTCGGCCGCGGCCCCGGCGCATGACCGGGCGGCTCAGGCGATGAGCTTAGCACCGGCCTATGCGGTGGAGGGCGACCGCTGCAGTCGCCGGACTTTACGAAACGCGAAGCTGCTGTAGCGACGCGTTGCCTCGATTCAGGTCTCGCAGGTCGACGCTATTCCACCGGGGAATACCGAACCAGGCGTTTGGTTCGGGATGGACCTCTTGGCAACTGGGGCGCCGGACGACGACCAGCAGACACATTCGTTTCGACGGTTCCTGGCCGCACACCTGATGTGCACGCTTGCCCATGCGCGAAGTCATCGCTCCGTCGCCAGGATCGGGCGCCTTATGGCCCTGTGGATAAGCTCTGGTAAGCGCTTCTGTGCACAAGGTGTTGAGCCTTTCTGAACAAGCCCGTTCCGCAAGCCTTCGCAAAAAGTTGTCCAAGTTCACGAACAGCAAACGAGCAGGGTTGTACGCGTTCTTTAGACGTCCAAGCCTTTGATCTCAAACATCAAATCCGGGTTGTTCAAGTTATCCACAGGCTCCTATTAGCTGCCACTATGTAAATACATAGTTATTCATGGAACACCAATAGCTTTCCAGAACGAGAAGGATCGCAGGTCACCCAGCAGAGATTCACAGCAGAAAAGCGAAGGTTGGAGGGCAACAGTCGGACGTGCGGGCTCCTGGATCAACCGTCGATATGATCTGCCGACCTCGCACAACAACGATGACCGTGCTCAATTCTTGTGCAATTCGGCATGACATCCGCGAATAGTGCTGAAAAAACGAGCAATTGAAGGGCTGGGCCAAAGTTATGAACATGGAAAAAGCACTGCCGTAGCGAAAAACGGAAGGAAGACAGCGCTGTTTTCCGGGAGTTGGCTCTGTCGGCATCGCGTGGCAGCAACGCGCGGACCTCAGTTGATTGCCGCAAACGGCGCCTGTTTTTGCGTCACCTGTCTTTTTTTCGCTGGGAAGCAAATATTTTTGCCTGTGGACAACGTCTAGGGAGAGCGTCTGTGTACAAGCTGTTGATCCGTTCTGCACAATCCCGTTTTCGCGTCCTTCGCAAAAAGTTGTTCATGTCCACGCCGCAGTAAACAGTGCGGTTCTGCCGTTCAACAGCGCCTTGCAAGTCATTGATTCGCATCGGATTTATTCGGTTGTTCCACTTATCCACAGACACCTACTATCTGTGTGCTATCTGTACAGATAGTTTTGAGTAATTCAACACATCGCTTCGATCGGCTCGACCCGCTTTACACCCGGCTTGAGCCATGGACAAGGCCAATTCGTTCCGGCATTCTTCAGGCTTCGCGTCTCGGAAAGGATGCGTTCCCGAGGGAACTGGCCTTCCTTCGCGAAGGTGCAAGCACTCTCGTTGACCGGGGATGGTCAACGAATGGCGATGCAAGACATGTGTCGGTCGAAAGCGATGATTGCCGCGCTGCGAAGCATGGCCAGAGGCTGGATAACGCGGTGCTGTCGTCTGCGTAAAAAACAGGCACTTCAGCGGTTTGGCGTCAGGTTGTTAACACCGCTGCAGGACCGCGATCGCTCAGGCCTTGGACGGCACCACAGGCCTGATAGGCGAAAAAAAGCCCGGCGTGGCGCCGGGCAGTGTGTGCAGTGAAGATGAAGGACGTCAGAAGCCTGGAAGGGCGATTGCTGCACGCAGGCGAATCAACGGGCAAGGAGCCAGCCGTCAGACCGCCCGTAGCCGCTCGATGGCCAGATCGAGTGTCTCCGGACGTTTGGCAAAGCAGAAACGCACCAGCTGCCGGTTGGACGACGCCGCATGGGGATCGCCGTAGAAGGCGGCAATCGGGATCACGGCAACGCCATGGTTCAGGGTCAGCCAGCGGGCGAACTCGGCTTCGGGCAAGTCCGAGATGGCGCTGTAGTCCGCCATCAGGAAGAAGGTGCCCGGAGAAGGCAGCACCTTGAAGCGGGTCGTGGCCAAGCCGTTGGCCAGCTGGTCGCGCTTGGCCTGATAGAAGGCGGGCAGGTCCAGATAGTGACCGGGGTTGGCCATGAACGCTGCCAGTCCCACCTGCAACGGGGTTGCCACCGAGAACACCATGAACTGGTGCACCTTGCGGAATTCTTCCGTCATGGATGCGGGGGCGCAGCAGTAGCCGATCTTCCAGCCCGTGGTGTGGAAGGTCTTGCCGAAGGACGAGATCACAAAGCTGCGTGCAGCGAGTGCCGGTCGCCGCGCTACCGACGCATGCGGGACGCCGTCGAACACGATGTGTTCATACACCTCGTCCGAGACCAGATGGATGCCCGTCTCGGCCACGATGCGCTCCAGCGCATCCAGATCAGCGTCGTTCAATATGGCGCCGGTCGGGTTGTGCGGGAAGTTGATCATCAGCAGGCGCGTGCGCGGCGTGATGGCGGCGCGCACCTTGTCCCAGTCCGGGCGGAAGGTCGGCTGTGACGGGCTGGGCGGGGTCAGCGCCACCGGCACTGGAATGCCGCCAGCCAGGCGGATCGCGGGCACATACGAGTCGTAGTTCGGCTCGAGCACGATGATTTCGTCTCCGGCATGGACGCATGCCAGGATGGCGGTCATCAGCGCCTGGGTTGCGCCGCTGGTGACGGTGATATCGCTGTCGGCATGGTAGGTCGCGCCATACGACTGCGTCATTTTCAGTGCGATGGCCTCGCGCAGGGCAGCAATGCCCGGCATGAAGGCGTACTGGTTGTGACCCGCCAGCATCGCCTGGTTCACCAGCGAGAGCAGTTCCGGATCGGGATCGAAGTCCGGATAGCCCTGGCCGAGATTGACGGCCTGGTGCTCGGCCGCGAGCCGGCTCATCACGGTAAAGATCGTGACGCCGACGTCGGGAAGTTTTGAATTCAACATGAGAAATGAGTCCCTGGGGGATAAGCGCAGCCGCGCCAGTCTACCCGCCGCAGGCGCGTTGCCGGGCAAGCCGCTCGGGTTTATTGTCGAGCACAGTAACCGCACATACTGACTGCCGAGTATGTATTGATTATCCGGATCGGCAATCAAACCGACCCGACACGACACAAACAGCAATCGCGACGTTGCAGAATTATTAATGCCGACCTTAATGGGGATGGCGCAACGACGCCAATTGCGGCATACCAAAAGCCGGGATGGCAGTTACTCGCACAGCGCTGGTGCACGCACGAAAAGCGGTCCCAGAAAGGTGCGTATGCCCCGTTGTAGCGCCCCCTTGCGGCATTTCGCATACTTCACGAGCAGGGGTATTGATTCGCCCAATCCACGCAGGTATGCTGCATTTCGCAGTGGATTCAAGTATTACGCAAGTCCCGTCTGCCATCTGCGCGTGTGTGAATACCGCAGTCAGTTCGTGTCGGCGTTCTTGTTTTGCATTGTCTGATCTATTGGCACATATTTAGAGGACGCCGATCATGGCACAAAAGGGCAAGGTTAAATGGTTCAACGCGGACAAGGGCTTCGGTTTCATTACCCCCGACGCCGGTGGTCCTGACGTATTCGCGCACTTCTCCGCCATCACGGGCCGCGGCTACCGCAGCCTGACCGAAGGCCAGGACGTGGAATATGAGGTCAAAGACGGCCCGAAAGGCCCGCAGGCAGCGGACATCAAGCCGCTGTGAGCGAAACCGGCGGGCGGCAAGCCTGCCGGGTGGTACGGCGTTAAAAAAGCCCTCCTGGTTCGCCAGGAGGGCTTTTGCATTGGGTGAGCAGCGGGGTCAGATACCAGGCACGGCGGCCTGGATGACTCCATCCACTATCGGGTACTGAGCACTTCGGGGTTGACGATGTTCTTGGGCTGGCCCTGCACCCAGGCCACGATGTTCTCGAAGGCCACCCGGAAGTACATCTCATAGCTGTCGGTCTCGACAAAACCAATGTGCGGGGTGCAGATCACATTCTCCATGCGCAGCAGGGGATGGCCCTGCAGGATGGGTTCCGACTCGAACACGTCAATCGCCGCCAGGCCCGGACGGCCACGGTTGAGCGCCAGCACCAGCGCATCCGACTCGATCAGCTCCGCGCGGGACGTATTGACGATCAGGGCAGTCGGTTTCATCAGGTTCAGGTCGGCCTTGCTGACAATGCCGCGGGTATCTTCCGTCAGTTTGAGCAGCAGGCTGATGACATCGCACGATTGGAAAAAAGTGGCCTTGTCCGGCGCGACGTCCCAGCCGTCTGCCTTGGCGCGCTCCAGGGTCGACTCGCGTCCCCAGACCACCACATTCATTCCAAACGCTTTGCCGTATCCGGCCACCAGTTTGCCGATCCGTCCATAGCCGTATATGCCAAGTGTCTTCCCATGCAATACACTGCCGAGCCCGAAGTTCGGCGGCATTGACGAGGCTTTCATGCCTGACTGCTGCCATGCGCCGTGCTTAAGGTTTGCGACGTATTGCGGAATACGCCGCATGGCTGTCATGATCAGTGCCCAGGTCAATTCGGCCGGCGCGACAGGCGAACCCACACCTTGGGCGACCGCAATGCCGCGCGCCGTACACGCCTCGATGTCCACGTGCGAACCCGCTCTGCCAGTTTGCGCAATCAGCTTCAGCTGGGGCAGTTTTTCGATCAAGGCACGGCTGATCGACGTGCGTTCACGGATGAGCACCAGCGCCTCGGTATCACGAAGCCGGACCGCCAATTGGCCCAGTCCCTTCACCGTGTTGTTGTAGACCTTGACCTCGTGCCCATCGAGCAGAGAAATGCAATGGAGCTTACGGGCGGCATCTTGGTAGTCATCCAGAATAGTGATGCGCATTCTTGGGTTCCTGATATGTTTTGCGGTGGTGAGTAACGAGTCGGTCCGGCAGCGCCACCAGCGGTAACCAACCCTTTCCAGGCAACGTCTTGCGGTGAGATCGGGTGCAGTATATTAAGTCTGCCGGACCCATCGTTGTTCGGGCTATTTATAAATTCGGTGCAATCGCACCCCAGGAGAGACGTACGTCATGAACGCAATTCCCAAGACAGCGGAAGGCAGCACGCTTCCCGCAATCAACGCCCCCGAGTGGGTTCAACATGAAGCCCTCAAAGCGTGGGTGGCAGATGTCGCGGCTTTGACGCAACCTGACCGTATCGAATGGTGCGACGGTTCCCAAGAAGAGTACGACCGCCTCTGCGCCCAGATGGTGGACTCCGGCATGCTGCGCCGCCTGAGCGCCGAAAAGCGCCCCAATTCGTATCTGGCCTGGTCCGATCCGGATGACGTCGCGCGCGTCGAAGACCGCACGTTCATCTGTTCCGAACGCCAGGAAGATGCCGGCCCGACGAACAACTGGACCGACCCGACCGAGATGCGTGCCACGATGCACGGTCTGTTCGAAGGCGCCATGCGCGGCCGCACGCTGTATGTGATTCCGTTTTCGATGGGCCCGCTGGGTTCGCCGATTGCGCACATCGGTGTCGAATTGAGCGACTCGCCGTATGTGGTCGTCAACATGAAGCTGATGACGCGCATGGGCAAGAAGGTCTATGACGTGTTGGGTACCGACGGCGAATTCGTGCCGTGCGTCCATACCGTCGGCGCGCCGCTGCAGCCGGGCCAGGCCGACGTGCGCTGGCCGTGCAACAACACCAAGTACATCGTTCATTACCCCGAAACGCGCGAGATCTGGTCCTTTGGTTCGGGATACGGCGGCAACGCGCTGCTGGGCAAGAAGTGCCTGGCGCTGCGTATCGCATCCAAGATGGGTCAGGACGAAGGCTGGCTGGCCGAACACATGCTGATCCTGGGCGTGACCGCACCGGACGGCGCCAAGATGCACGTGGCAGCGGCGTTCCCGTCGGCCTGCGGCAAGACCAACTTCGCCATGATGATTCCACCGGCTGCATTGCCGGGCTGGAAGGTCACCACGATCGGTGACGACATTGCGTGGATCAAGCCGGGCAAGGATGGCCGCCTGTACGCCATCAACCCTGAAAACGGCTACTTTGGCGTGGCCCCGGGCACGAACGAAAAGTCCAACTACAACTGCATGGCCTCGCTGCGCGAAAACGTAATCTTCACGAACGTTGCGCTGACCGATGATGGCGACGTGTGGTGGGAAGGCATGGGCGAGCCGCCTGCACATTGCACCGACTGGCAGGGCAAGGAATGGACGCCGGAGATCGGCAAATCCACCGGCCGCAAGGCAGCCCACCCGAATGCCCGTTTCACGGTCGCTGCCGTACAGAACCCGGTGATCGACCCCGAGTACGACAATCCTGCCGGCGTTGCGATCGACGCGTTCATCTTCGGTGGCCGTCGCTCGACGACCGTGCCGCTGGTCACGCAAGCGCGCAACTGGAAGGAAGGCGTCTACATGGCTGCAACGATGGGGTCGGAAACGACTGCCGCCGCTGCCGGCAAACAAGGCGTTGTGCGCCGCGACCCGTTCGCCATGCTGCCGTTCTGCGGCTACAACATGAGCGACTACTTCCAGCACTGGCTGACGCTGGGCGAACAGCTCGAGGCGTCGGGCGCGAAGCTGCCAGGCATCTTCTGCGTCAACTGGTTCCGCACTGATGAGAACGGCAAGTTCGTGTGGCCAGGCTTTGGCGAGAACATGCGTGTTCTGAAATGGATGCTGGAGCGTATCGGAGGCTCGGGCACCGGCAAGGAACACGTGTTTGGCGTGTCGCCGAACTACGACGACATGACCTGGGAAGGCGTCGACTTCACGCGTGAACAGTTCGACCAGATCACCGCAATCGACACCGCGGCATGGCGCGAAGAACTGAAGCTGCACGACGAGTTGTTTGCGTTGCTGGAGCAGCGTCTGCCGGCCGAATTGCTGGCAGTCCGCAAGCAACTGGACCAGCGTCTGGGTGCGTAAGGCGACAGGCAATCGCAAGTCGGTCGCCTGTGCGGAACGGTACTTTGGTGTGGACTGAAGGACCGGTCTGGTTGTTGAAAGAGAGCGCTTCGGCGCTCTTTTTTTGTGTCTTGATCATTCTTGAGCGCGCTCAATGGTGAGACAGTTCGTTATTGAGCGCGTTGCGTAATTGAGCATGTGGTGAAGTTAGGCGTCTAAGAAAACCGCTGGTGGGTCTTCGTTCGGCTTTGGTGTCAGGGGCTGCAGATGGGGCATTCAGGGGCGTGGCGGGCGCGATGCGCTGATCGGCTTCATCGGCGTCATGGATGTTCAGAAAGGGCGCGGCGTTGCGATTGGCTTGAGGTGGAGGAGTTCGAGGCGGTGCCTTGCCCGGCTCGTGGTGGGGTTATGTGTGTGTGACTCGAGGGTTAGGGCTGGCGGTGTACGAGTCCTTGAGAGCCTCGGTTGAGTTCGTCGAGGCATCGATAAAGTATGGCTGGGTGAGCACGACACGGGGAAGGGCCCACTGCACAGACGACGAATGCGATCTGGTGGATCGTACGCGGGGAAGTCGGCGATGTTGCTTGATGCTGGTTGCTTATTGCCTGTTGTTGGCCGTATCGCTGTTGCCGGGCAGCGTTCTCTTCGAATCAGGTGGCTTCGGTTCGGCGTGGTATTTGCGGACCGGGCAACTGGTTCTCACCGGGTCATTTCGGGTGGTTTTCACCGGTTTTGAAGAACTGGCGCTGTCCTCGAATTTAGGACAGTCATTCCAGACACACTCTGAACGCTAGATTTGGCGCGGTTTCGGCATGCTTGACCCTACTCATTTATAAAACCCCTATCGGTAGCGTTCAGTCGCGTCGTGCGATGGAGTGCGCTTCTGCTTCGTTCGGTTTTAATGGTCGCCCGGGGCGCGGCTGACGCAATGCGGCATTTGTCTCTTGAGAATGTGCCTGAATACCGGCTCGGCCTTTGCTGCTGTCCGGCGCGCCGGTTTCACGCTGCACCGTCTGCAGAATCCGGTCCGAATGGCCGACCAGTGCGAGGGTCGCTGTTTGGGCTTCCGCCCGCATCCACAGTCCATGGTGGCGATCGCCTCCGCACCTACGGGGTCAGTGCGAGTCGCGGTGGAGCGTGCAGGCCAGGGACCCGTCCAGCCCTCACGCTAGCGATCGATCTATGGGCTGGGCTGGGCCGCGTATCCCATCTGTTCAGCTTGCTTCGAGTTCGGAACTCTGGACACTGACGAGAGGTGACCGCCGCGTCTTGCAGTCGCGGGAACGGGGTGCACAGGCTTCCGTTGTGGAGCGCTGGCAGCAGGTCCAGTGCGGAGTAGGGGGAACGGTCACCACGCGGGAAGGAACATCTGGCTGGTGCAGTACTGGAAAGGACGCCCGTAGCTCGAAGAACTTTGGTATGAATAGATATGCCTCTGCTGCCTAGCCTGGACCTGCAAAGTTTGCGAAAGGCGGTGGGAGAAATTCGAGTCGCGGGGATGATGGTTGCAAAGAAGCTGACGGACTACGCCAACTGGCGAAGCGGACGCCAGCGTCGACACGTTTGATCGCGGCCCGATCCGTTCGTTGGCGTCATGGCGGGGTGTCGATACTCTGCCGGGTTCGGTGCATGTTCTACGTGGAACGCCCGAGAACGATGCGTCCGCGCAGTAGCAGGCATGCAATGACGGGCAGCGCTGATACGGGGCGTTCGAAGCTTAATACTGCGCCGGGGTGTTGGAGGCGTTGGATGTAAGGTGCTGGGCATGCAGTTGTTGGTGCGCCGCCTAATGTATCTAGTAGCAGTGCTGGGTACTTGGTGTTTGTCGCTCAGTGGTTTCCATTTGGGGCGTCGTGCGCTGCGATGCGGACGGTGGATGGAGCTCGATGCTCGGTGCTGGTGTTCTGTTGTCGATATTCGATTGCTCGATGCCGGAGCTCGAGAACGGATGGCGCGATAGTTGGGCAAGGTACCCAAGGCGCGTTGATCCGAGGCTCCGGACTCGGGGCGCAAGATTCAAGACCCAACGGGCGCAGGACCCAAGAAGCGAGACTTAGACGCAAGACCCCCGGTGCAAGGCGACTGATGCAAGGCCCCAAATGCGAGACCAGGGCGCGAGGGCCCAGGGTGCGAGACCCCAGGGCGCCAGGCCCGGACGCGGGACCCCGGGCTAGACCCCCAGGCGCAAGATCCCAGCTGCAAGGCCCCCAGCCGCCAGTCCTGCGGCGCGATACCGCGAGGCAATTTCTCAGAGGCGATACCCACTAACCCGTGCGCGATGTTGGGGTCTAACGCTGCGTGCTTGGTGCCCGCACCTTATGCCCGCTGCTGTGCTGCGATGCCGCTCCTTGCAGCCTAGCGTTCATTACTTGATGGAAGCTAGACAGGTGAGACCAGTTTTACCAGGCACCCTGATATTCCCGCCCGGCGAAGCGCTTTGGTTTGCTTCACTGCGCTCTTCGTAACTCTGTGGATAAGTCCGCGTTTTTCCGGGTCTGATTTTTGTGGATAACTTGGTTTGACTAGGTTTAGGGGCGGGTGTTGGCAGCGCCTTTCGCTCCCCAATATGTGAAGGATGACCGCTCGCAGGCTTCGCAGACGGTTGTCTCCCCAAACGCTGCGTTCTGGTCAATGATGCCGTTGGCGCTCAAGGTTTCACGTGGAACAAGCGCAATACTCTGCGGAACCCTTGATGTATCGCGACCTTTGGCTCAGGCGGCGTGAATCCGCAGTTGAAATGGCGGTGATCCTGCCGTGCCGAAGAAGGAAGTGCGGTAGTCGAACGCTCAACCCTTTGGAAACGATCCGATTGCGCCGCGCTTTGTCTTCGGCCTGTGGGCAACTTTGGGGAAAAGCAGAGCTACGAGCCATTCCGCCGCGTGAAAGAGCACTGCTCGAAATGGATGCAGCATGCTTCGGCAGGTCCGCCGTGAACAGACGCGGACGGTGCATAAACATGTGGACAACTGTGGTGCCTTGGGTCGTCCGATTTGTGCATAACTCAGGCGGACCGTCGAGGTAGGCTCGCCTACGTCCTTGAAATGACGCAGGCGTGTGGAGGTTGCGCGAAGGACAGGCTGGAGCGTTGGTGAAGGAAGCCGTCGGGGTTGGGGCGTCTGATACAACAACGTGCCGCGAACAGTTGGCGCAATCTTGAAGCAAGTGGCGATGGATCAAGGTGCGAGGCTACCCGAAGGTCAGCTTCGACTGACATTGGGTATTTAGTCAGCCAATCCTAAGTGTTCCACGTTCAACTTTCGGCGAAGGGCAGGGCGCGGCGACGGGACGAACCTCTGCTGTGGGCAACTTTGGGGACAAACTCGGACTCGAGCGTGGAATTGGCTCTGGCCGTTTCTGCTTATTCGGTAGCCAGCTTGGACGCTGCTGTCTTGGCGGGTGCAGGACTCCACTGCTCGGGCGACTTGCTCAGTCAGGTCCGATCGCCCACCCAGGGCAGACACCTGCAGGCCGGCAGACTACGCCCACTTATGCAAAGCTTCCATCCCAACCTAACGCGCCACGGGGCACCGCGCTCTCCAGCGCCGGCCCACCACCGGCCCCAGCACCGGCCCCAGCACCGAGCCCAGCAACGAGCCCCGCACCCAAAAATCCGTATCCTGGGACCGCGCATGCCGTATGCCCATGTAGGGCACCGTGTCAGTTGTGCGTCGACTGCCTTTCCTCGAGTGGCAGCTGCTGGTATGCAGACGCCCCGCTGTACTCAGTGGGTCTATCGTTTGTTCGCCGTGGTAAGGCAATGTGCAGGCGCTGGAATTCTCTGCATTCGAATACGCTCTCGACGCGGCAGCGCTTACAACAGCTGACCGACTGACGCGGCCTATGAAGCACACGTATGAACCTGCCTACGCAAAGTAGGTGCTTGGGTGGATCTCCTCCAGCTTGCCGTTCGCCTTCCTGTTTGACCGGCCGGACGTGTCGAGCATCGAAGCGTGGACCGCGCCGTTCGTCAAGCTATCGATGACTTGCAACTATCGCGCCCTTGCACGCGGAGGCTGTGGTCGAGCAAGGCATAGCAATGCAAGCGATCCGCACCTTGCAGGGTCCTTCGTAAGCGCCGTAGTCGGTGTTGGCCCAGAATGTTGCCGGTGTCGCATTGCATCGCACTTCGACCTGCAGGTGCGTACCAGGTGGCCTTTGTCAGCGTTCCCGCGCGAGACCATCACGTAGGTCGGGGTTCCACTGCTCCCTTCGCACTATCAATGACTTGACGACCGATGCCTCGGCGAGCCTAGCATTAGTCAGTACGCAATCACTCGGAACAATCTCTCATGGCTAAGGTCGGAGAAGGGGCAGCGCTTTGACGCGTTCGTTGTGTTGCACCGCCGAGCCTGGGCGATGAATCGTCCCCGCAGAAGTTCGGGGGGACGCAAAAGCGGGTACGGACCCTATAGAACTGCCCTGGGCCGATATCGGCGAGCCGAGCGTTCGGGTTAGTGGCGGACGATATGCACCAGGCAGAGCGTGTCAGATGGGATGTTCCACGTGGAACAATCGTTCGCAGTGCTGCCGAACGAAGTCACCGTCGCAAGCCCGCTATCCATTCGCCTGTGCGGTGCCTGCCTCTAGCAGCCGGCGTCTAGATCAAAGCTTTGTCCGACGGCATGTGGAAAAAGTTGGGGACAAGCCGGGGATAACCTCGGATAACTTCTGCGGTCTTCCATGAGGGCACTTTAAGCCGCAAGACGGTGGATCTTTAAAAGCTTTAAAGCCGTGTATTACTACCGACTGGCAAAGTGCTTCAAGCGTCCGGCAATGCTGCAGACTGGCCAAATCTCCTCGAATGTTTCACGTGAAACATCGCACGGTGCTGTGTTCCACGTGAAACATCGGCCGTTCGCCCGGTATCTCGACGCCTTAAACATTCGCCCATAGCTCCCCGACACACCTATAATCATGAGTCTTGCCTAAACTCTGTGCAGTTAGGCGAGGCGACGGGACCGAGCCTGGATCCCTTACTGGATGCTCATCATGTTGTACCCCACCGAATTCGACGTCATTGTGGTTGGCGGCGGTCATGCCGGAACCGAAGCTGCGTTGGCTGCTGCCCGCTCGGGAAGCAAGACGCTGCTGCTCACGCATAACATCGAGACGCTAGGTCAGATGTCCTGCAACCCGTCCATCGGCGGCATCGGCAAGGGTCATCTGGTCAAGGAAGTCGATGCCCTTGGCGGGGCCATGGCCCTGGCGACTGACGAAGCGGGCATCCAGTTCCGTATCCTGAATGCGTCGAAGGGACCGGCTGTGCGTGCCACGCGTGCACAGGCAGACCGCGTTCTCTACCGCAAGGCGATCCGCGATCGCCTAGAAAACCAGCCGAACTTGTGGCTGTTTCAGCAGGCCGTGGACGACCTGATGCTGGAAGGCGACCGGGCGGTCGGCGCCGTCACGCAAATAGGATTGCGCTTTCGTAGCCGCACCGTTGTGCTGACAGCGGGCACCTTTCTGAATGGCCTGGTCCACGTGGGGCTGCAGAACTATCCGGCCGGTCGTGCGGGCGATCCCCCGGCTGTGTCTCTGGGAATGCGTCTGCAGGAATTGAAGCTGGGGCAGGGCCGTCTCAAGACGGGAACGCCTCCCCGCATCGATGGCCGCAGCATCGACTTCAGCAAGACCGAAGAACAGCCTGGCGATCTGGATCCGGTTCCAGTGTTTTCGTATCTGGGCAACACGGCGATGCACCCGCAGCAGGTGCCTTGCTGGATTACCCACACCAATGAGCGGACGCACGACATCATTCGTGCGGGCCTGGACCGGTCGCCGATGTACACCGGCGTGATCGAAGGGGTGGGGCCGCGGTACTGCCCATCGATTGAAGACAAGATTCACCGTTTCGCGGACAAGGCATCGCATCAGATTTTCCTGGAACCGGAAGGCCTGACGACGAATGAGTTCTATCCCAACGGCGTGTCGACCAGCCTGCCTTTCGACGTGCAACTGGATCTGGTTCGCTCGCTGCCCGGCCTGGAGAACGCGCACATCCTTCGGCCGGGTTATGCGATCGAGTATGACTACTTTGATCCACGTGGATTGAAGGCAAGCTTCGAGACGCGGGCGATTGGTGGACTGTTCTTTGCGGGACAGATCAACGGCACGACGGGCTATGAAGAGGCGGCGGCGCAGGGTCTGCTGGCGGGTATCAACGCGTCGCTGCAGGCGCGGGGCAAGGAAGCCTGGACGCCGCGCCGGGACCAGGCGTACTTGGGCGTGTTGGCAGACGACTTGATCACGCGTGGTGTGACGGAGCCCTATCGCATGTTCACGTCGCGCGCCGAATACCGCCTGAGCTTGCGGGAAGACAACGCCGATGCCCGTCTGACGGAGGTCGGTCGTGAACTCGGCCTGGTGGATGACGCCCGGTGGGATGCGTTCAATCGCAAGCGTGACGCGGTGGCCAGCGAGGTCGAGCGCCTGAAGTCGACGTGGGTGAATCCGCGGTCCTTCCAGGCAGATGCCGCAACGCAGCTGCTTGGCAAGCCGATCGAACGTGAGTACAGCCTGTTCGATCTGCTCAAGCGCCCGGATGTTTCCTACGACAACCTGATGAAAGCCGAGAACGGCGATGCCGGTCTGCTGGCAGGCCCGGGCGTGAGGGATCCGATCGTGGCCGACCAGGTTGAAGTGCAGGTGAAGTACGCGGGCTACATCACGCGTCAGCAGCACGACGTGGAAAAGCAGGCGGGTCACGAGAACCAACGCATTCCGGCAGACATCGATTACGACAGCGTGACCAGCCTGTCTTTCGAGGTTCGCCAGAAGTTCAAGACGCACCGCCCGGAGACGGTGGGCCAAGCCGCCCGGATCTCGGGCGTGACACCGGCGGCGATTTCCTTGCTGCTGATTCACCTGAAACGGCGCCAGCATGCCAAGCGCGCAGCGGACGGTTCATCCAATCAAGTGGCAGCCTGAGCCGTGGCAGAATCGACCAAACCCGATCTATCCCTGACCGACGCCCCGTTCAACGGGGGCGTCTTTGCTGACAAGCTGGCAGCCGATTGCGCCACGCTGCGCCTTCCGCTGAACAATATCCAGATCGACCGATTGCTGAACTACCTGGCGCAGATGCTGCGCTGGAATCGTACGTACAACCTGACGGCCATTCGCGAGCCGGAACAGATGCTGCTGCATCACATCGTCGACAGTTTGGCGGTGGTGCCTGAGCTGGCACAGCATCTGCAGGGCAAGCCGGCTCGTATCCTGGATGTCGGATCGGGTGGCGGATTGCCCGGCGTCGTGCTGGCTATCGCCAAGCCGGACTGGGAAGTGTGCTGCGTGGATGCCGTGGAGAAGAAGACGTCTTTCGTGCGTCACATTGCCAGCGTCCAGGGGCTGAAGAATCTGAGCGCGGTCCATTCGCGCGTCGAAGATCTGGCTTTGACCAACAGCGACATCGTCATCTCGCGCGCTTTTGCATCGCTGCAGGACTTTGCCGCGCTTGCAGGTCGGCATGTTCGCCAGGGTGGAAGCCTTGTCGCGATGAAGGGCCACCCGCCAGAAGAGGAAATCACCACCGTGCGCGACCAGGGTGAATGGCGCGTGAACGGGGTGACGCCGTTGTATGTTCCACGTTTATCAGCACGCCGCTGTCTGGTCTGGATGGATCGAGGCGACGTGGCTCAGGAAGGAGAAGCATGATGGTTCGTCGGCTCGTTGCCGGGACCTGTGTTGCGTTGGCGGTGGCTGCTGCGTCGGTCGCTGCCTTTGCCGCAGCCCCTCCGGTAACCTCGGTCCCGCAGTTGGATATCGTCAACTATATGGGCCAGTGGTACGAGATCTCCAAGTACCCGAACCGATTCCAGAAGGATTGCCGCCGCAACACGACGGCAACGTATCGCGCCTGGCCAGAAGGCGGCATCGAGGTCATCAATCGATGCGAGCAGGAAAACGGAAAGGTGGAAGAGGCGGTGGGCCGCGCGCGTCCGGGCAAGACGGCGTCTCAGCTGGAAGTGCGTTTCGCGCCGTCCTGGCTGTCTTTCCTGGCATGGGTGTGGGCACCTTATTGGGTGATCCAGCTTGCTCCCGACTATCGGTATGCCGTGGTCAGCGAGCCTGACCGCGAATACTTATGGATATTGGCGCGCAGCCCGACGCTGTCGCCCGAGGACCAGCGTGACATCATGTCGAAGCTGGCTGACCAGGGCTACGACACCAGCAAGCTGCAACGCACCGAGCAGACCGGCAACCCCACTCAAAAATGAAGCGAACCCACGACTAGATGTCACCAGATTCCAGCATGGCCAGTCCGGCAACGGACGGCGAAAGCCCCGTCAGTCTCGATGCAATTACCGGGGTCGAGCCGCTCAACGCAAAGAGCGCTCGCGCGACCGCGCGGGTGTTCTGCATTGCCAACCAGAAGGGCGGGGTAGGCAAGACCACCACCGCCGTCAACCTGGCGGCAGGACTGGCGTCGCACGGCCAGCGGGTCCTGCTGATCGATCTCGATCCCCAGGGCAATGCGACCATGGGCAGTGGTATCGACAAGCGCCAGCTGGCTGCGACGCTGTACCAGGTCCTGATTGGTGAAGCGACGATCGCAACTGCCGCCGTGCCGTCCGAATCGGGCGGCTACGACGTGCTGCCATCCAACCGGGAACTGGCTGGCGCCGAGATCGACCTAGTGGATCTGGATGACCGCGAAAAGCAGCTCAAGCATGCCATTGCCACCGTCGCGGATCGTTATGATTTTGTCCTGATCGACTGCCCGCCCACGCTGTCGTTGTTGACCCTGAACGGACTGACCGCCGCGCACGGCGTGATCATTCCGATGCAGTGCGAGTACTTTGCGCTGGAAGGCCTGTCTGACCTGGTCAATACCATCAAGCGGGTCCATGCGAATCTGAATCCCGACCTGCGGGTGATCGGTCTGCTGCGCGTCATGTTCGACCCGCGCATTACCCTTCAGCAGCAGGTGTCCGCACAACTGGAAAGCCACTTCGGCGACAAGGTGTTCGAAGCGGTCATTCCCCGGAACGTTCGTCTTGCCGAGGCGCCAAGTTATGGCATGCCTGGCGTGGTGTTCGATCCGAATTCCAAAGGGGCCCAGGCCTATCTTGCGTTCGGCGCCGAAATGATCGAGCGCGTGAAGACGCTGTAGTCCGGAGCATCCATGGATACGAAAGCAGGACTTAAGAAAGTGACCATCAAGAAACCCAAAGGCCTCGGCCGTGGACTCGACGCCTTGCTGGGCGCCGACGCGCCCGCCGTGAGTGGCCTGGGCAAGCGCGCCAGCGAGGCCGAGCCAAGTGGCCCGCCTGCCGTGCTGCCCATTGCCCAGCTGCAGGCAGGGCAATACCAGCCGCGGTCACGCATGGACGAGGGTGCGCTTGCCGAACTGGCCGAGTCCATTCGTACGCAGGGCATCATGCAGCCGATCCTGGTGCGGGCCTTGGCGCACGGGAAGTACGAGATCATTGCCGGTGAACGGCGCTTTCGTGCGGCGCAGCTGGCTGGCCTGACTGAGGTGCCGGTGCTGGTCCGCGAAGTGACGGACGAGAACGCCGCGGTCATGGCGCTGATCGAAAACATCCAGCGCGAAGACCTGAACCCGCTTGAAGAAGCGCAGGGCGTCCACCGCCTGATCGATGAGTTCGGCATGACACACGAGGTCGCGGCCCAGGCAATCGGCCGGTCGCGGTCGGCCACGAGCAATCTGCTGCGGCTGTTGAATCTGGCAGCGCCGGTGCAAACCATGCTGCTGGCGGGTGATCTGGACATGGGCCACGCGCGCGCGTTGCTGTCGGTCGACGCGGCCACGCAGATCCAGTTGGCGACCCAGATCGTAGCTAAACGCATGTCGGTGCGGGAGGCTGAAAAGCTGGTCGCGCAGACCCAGGAAGAATCGCAGCAGAAGGCCGGCGGCAAGAAGGCGTCTGCCAAGTCCCGGGACGTAACGCGGCTGGAAGAAGCCTTGTCGGATCGGCTGGGTACACAGGTGGTCTTCAAGATAGGCGCGAAAGACAAAGGCCAGATCGTGATCGACTTCCATGGCTGGGAGCATCTGTCGTCCTTGCTGGAAAAGCAGGGGTTCGGTGACGTGCTCGAGGGAAGCTGAGCCGAAGGCACTTTGATGGGATCCGTAGTGGATCTGTGACAAAGGCGGCAATGGCCGCCTTTTTCTTTGGGCGGTCGATTTGTCGTGGCTGCGGCCATTTCACGTGGCACCCTTGGGATGGTGCCGCTCGGGGCGCCGCATGCACTGAAGGTGGTTTCCCGAGAAGGTGAGCCCTAGCCGCAGCCTTAGCCATAGCGATAGCCGCAGCCGCGCCCGCTGCCCGTGCCCCAGCCAACCTATCCTCTTGGACGGCCAATTACGCCGGCATCGACAGGATCAGTCCGGCCCTGGCCGGGGATCCTCGCGAAATGACCGTCAATCCGTGACGTCGTCCCGAAATTGTGGACAGAGCCTGTTTTTCCACCTGGACCTCGACGCCGCCCTTTCCGACCGACAGCTGGACGGAGGCATCGTTTCCATCGTCCAGTTGTACCCACCCCTTGACGCGAAGCAGTGACGGACCAAAATCGGCGGCCAGGGCCTGCAGGCGTCTGATCAGATCGTCCTGCGCCAGGGCTTCCGACATCACCACGAATGTCGTAACGGCATCGTGGACGTGGCCGTGGTGGCCGTGGGAGCCCTCATGACCGCGGTGGTCGTGGTCAACATGGCCGTGGCCCTGCTTGTGTTCAGCAGCGACGGCTGCGCTACCGCTACCGGAAAGCCCGCTCTTGTGCGCATGCTTATGCTCATGCTGGTCGTGCTCAATATTTTCTTCCGCTCGAAAATGCGCTTGATCAAAATTTGATGCGTTAAAACTTTGATCGTGGTCAATCTTGAGCGAGTGCAAGCCCCCGCCGTCGATCGCCGTCCTGTCATTCGAAGACAGCAACTCGCCGTCCGGATGCTGCAAGGCGCCTTCGACCGAGGTCCACCCCAGGTCTCCTGCCGCTGATCGCAGCTGTGGCGCCGCGGCGTTGAGATCGCGCAGCCGCGCGCTCAATGCCTGCGCATCCGCCAACGATGCAAGATCCGTCTTGGTGATGACCAGCACCTGCGCATGAGCGATCTGCGATCGCGCCTCTGCATGATGCGCCAGGACCGTGTCTGCGGCGGTCACGCTCAATGTGGTGATGACGCCGGCCAGTCGGTAGCGCTCGCGCAACAGCGGGACTTGCACCAACGCCGCGATCACGGCCCCGGGATCCGCTAGCCCGGTCGTCTCGATGACCACGGAAGGGAAGGCCGGCATGCGGCGCTGCAGGCGGGCCCAGAACAGCGATTCCAGCGCCTCTTCAAGCCCCGGCAAGCCGGTACAGCACACGCACGCGTTGGCGATCAATGAAGGGGTGTCGCTGGCTGCTGCAATGATCTGATCGTCGTAGCCCACCTCGCCAATTTCATTGACGATGACCGCAGCGTCTTTCAGCGCGGGGCTGCGCAGCCAGCGGCAAAGAAGCGTGGTCTTGCCGCTGCCCAGAAAGCCGGTGACGAGATAGACAGGTATGCGGGCGATAGTCATAGGCAGGAAGTCAGAGGCTGATGTAGGTCGGGAAGGACCCGTATGTCGGCAAGGACCCGTAGCCTCGCAAGAAGCGGGCCGGGCAGGCGCCCTTGCGACGACCTTGGCCCCTTACGACGGGCTTTACGACGCCCCTTACGACCGGTGTTACGACGCGTTGTGCCCCAGCCGTGAGGACACCGCTTCGGTGGCTTCCAGCAACGCCGGCACAAAGCTGCGCAGCGTCTTTTTGGACAGACGCTGGATCGGTCCCGCAACCCCGATCGCAGCAATGACATTGCCGCCCAAGTCGCGAATCGGCGCGGCAATGCCCCGCATGCCAAGTTCGCTTTCTTCGTCATCCACCGCGAAGCCGTTACGCCGCACCGCATCCAGCGTCTTGCGCAGTTCGACCGGATCCGTGGTGGTGTTCGGGGTGCGCGCAACCATCGGTTCTTTCAGGATGCGCCCGATCACATCAACCGGTTGGTACGCCAGCAGGGCACGGCCTTCGCTGGTGCAGAAGGCGGGCTTGCGCGCGCCGATGTAGCTGTTCATGCGAATGGCCTGCAGGCTTTCCAGATTGAACAGATACATGATGCTGCTGTGATCGAGCGTGGCCAGGTGCACGGTTTCGCCCGTCTTTTCGCGCAGGGTGTGCAGATGCGGCAGCGCCAGATTCGGGACGTCCATGCGGCGGCGCACGAGTGCGCCGAGTGCAAACAGGCCCAGGCCCAGACGGTAGCGTCCGCTGTCGGGATTTTGCTCCAGCAGGCCCTCGGCAGTGAGCGTGGAGGCCAGCCGGTGCACGGTGCTCTTGGCGACGCCCAGGCGCTTGGCCAGGGTGCTGATGCCGATCTCGACCTCGTCTTCCGAAAAGGTCTTGAGCAGGCGGACGGCGGAGGTGACCGATGACAAACGTCCTTCTGGGGTCTCGATCTGTTCAGGTGAAGTCATGGATGGCGGTTCCGGAGAAGGCCCTCTTTATACCTGCATCACTCTGGCGGCACAAAAAAGGCAGCACCCAGGCAGCAACCCAGGCCGTCCCCCGCCTGCCGCACTTACTTCTTCGCGACCGCCGCTTCCTTCACGTACGGCGTCCAGTGATCGATCTCCTTCTTGAAATACTGATTGAAGGTAGGGACGTCCCAATCGAAGGTTTCCATGTTCTGCGTGGCCAGTTCCTGCACGGCGGCCGGGGTCTTGAGTCCGCGCCGCACTTCGGCGTTGAGCTTGTCGACCAGGGCCGGATTCATGCCCGCGGGGCCCGACAGCGAGAACCACGTCGTCCCGACCAGACGGGGATAGCCGAGCTCGGCAAACGTGGGCACATCGGGAAATTCGGCGATGCGTTTGGACGACGTGACGGCAATGGGGCGCAGGCGACCCGAGCGGATGTTGCCAGCGGCGGTCGTCAAGGTCGTGAACGCGGCGGGCACCTGGTTGGCGGCCACGTCAGCCACGGCGGGATTGGCGCCCTTGTAGCTGATCTGCACCAGGTTCAGGCCCGTTTCGGCGCGGAAGGCTTCGCCAATCAATGCGGCGTGCGTGCCCTGGCCGGGCGATCCCCAGCTGAGCCCTTCAGGGCGCGACTTGGCGTACGCCATGAAGCCGGCCAGGTCCTTGATCGGCAAGGTGGCGTTGACGGCCAGCACGGCGGGCGGGCCGCCCAGGATGGCGATGTGGGTGAAGTCCTTGATCGGGTCGTAGGAGTTCGGATTGTCGACCGGCGCGACGACATGCGAGCCGATGCCCGAAACGACCAGGGTGTAGCCGTCAGGCTCGGCGCGCGCCACCATTTGCGAGCCTATGATGCCGCCCGCGCCGCCGCGGTTTTCCACCACAAAGGTTTGCTTGAAGACGTCGGACAAATGTTTGGCGATCACGCGGCCCAGGGTGTCCGAGCTGCCGCCCGGTGCGTACGGGACGATGACGCGGACCGGTTTGGTGGGCCAGGCGGCGGTCTGCGCACAGGCCATACCGGTGGTGGCCGCCAGTGCGGCCGTGGTGAGCAGCAGGCGTGCGAACGCCCGTCGATGTTGGTTCATGCGTGTCTCCTGATGTTGTCGCGTTGCCAAATCTGAGGTCGGCTACCGCGTGGTGCGTGATCGTCGTGCGAGCTTCGGATCCCATCCGTGTTGCGTTTGACAGATGTTGAAAACCAATGATAACGTCGTTTCTTAATAAGGAACAACGTTCTTATATACGGAACGAACGCCACCGTGCTTTACCCAACGCCGCATTCGACGCCGCATTCGAAGCACCGCATTCAGGAAGTCGAGGAGACACCCCATGTTGAAAAAAGAACAGAACGACCTGCTCACGCAAACCGGTCCGGGTACGCCCATGGGCGACCTGTTCCGCCGCTACTGGCTGCCCGTGTTGCTCAAGGAAGAGCTGCCTGAGCCGGGCTGTGAACCGGTGCGGGTGCAGCTGCTGTCGGAACGCATGATTGCCATCCGCGACACGGAAGGGAACTACGGGCTGATGGACGAGTTCTGTGCGCACCGCGGTGTGTCGCTGTGGTTCGGCCGTCACGAGCCGGGCGGCATCCGCTGCCCGTATCACGGCTGGAAATACCGCACCGATGGGCAATGCGTGGAAGTGCCGTCGGAACCGGAAGGCAGCAAGCTGTGCGACCGCATCAAGCTCAAGGCCTATCCGCTGGTCGAGCGTGGCGACATCCTTTGGACGTACATGGGACCGCCCGAGCTGCAGCCGCCGCTTCCTGAATTCGAATTTGCGATGGTGCCGAGCTCGCAGCGCTTCACGTCCAAGCGCATCCAGGAAAGCAACTGGCTGCAGGCGCTGGAAGGCGGGATCGATTCCAGCCACGTGTCCTGGCTGCATCGCGACAGCCTGAACAGCGATCCCTTGTTCAAGGGCGCGGCGGGCAACCAGTACAACCTGCAGGACATGCGCCCGGTGTTTGAAGTCGTGGACAGCGACGATGGCCTGTTCGTGGGCGTGCGCCGCAACGCCGGCCCCGACAAATACTACTGGCGCGTCACGCCATGGATCGTGCCGTACTTCACGATGGTGCCGCCGCGTGGCGACCATCCCATCCATGGTCATTTCTGGGTGCCGATCGACGACGAACATTGCTGGACCTGGAGCTTCGATTACCACGCGCGCCGCGACCTGACCGAGCACGAAGTGCAGGCCATGCGCGACGGCATGGGCATCCACGTCAAATACGTGCCGGGTACGTTCATTCCGCTGCAGAACAAGGCCAACAACTACCTGATCGACCGCCAGGCGCAGCGCGAAGGCCGCACCTATAGCGGTGTCGAGGGCATCGGCATGCAAGACGCGTCCTTGCAGGAAAGCATGGGTCCGATCCAGGACCGCACGCGCGAATTCCTGACCTCGACCGACAACGGCATCGTGATGATGCGCCGCCGCCTGATGCGTGTGATCAAGGAAATGCAGGAAGGCATCTCGCCGCCGGCGCTTCAGCCCGAAGCCCACCATGTGCGATCGGCCGCCGTGGTGATCGGACGGGACGAAGACTTCCGCGTTGCCGCCAAGGACGCCTTGCGCGTCCAGCCCGATCGCGGCCACGCGTCGGTCTGATCATGAACGCATCCTTTCTGGCCGCGGTGGCGGAGCCTGGCACCGAGGGCGCATCTTCCAACCGCATCGTGCTGCGCGAGTTCACGGCGCCGCCCGAGACGGAAACGAGCGGCCTGCTCAAGATCGCGATCACCGGCGTCTGCGGCAGCGACTGGCCGTATTACCAGCAACTGCCCGCCAGCCGTGGCCCGCTCATTCTGGGCCACGAAACCGTCGGCCACATCGACCGTCTGGGTTCGGTGGCGCGCGCGAAGTGGGGCGTCAAAGAAGGCGACCTGGTGGCGCTTGAGGAGTACCTGCCTTGCGGCCATTGCGAGTTCTGCCGCAGCGGCGAGTTTCGCTTGTGCGATGCGACCGACTGGCGCCTTGGCGGCCTGCGTTACGGCGCCACGGGGCTGAAGACCGCGCCGGGATTGTGGGGCGGCTTTGCGCAGTACCAGCACTTGCACCTGAATACGGTGTTCCACCGCGTGCCGTCGGGGGTGTCGCCCCGTCATGCGGCCTTGGCCTTGCCGCTGGCCAATGGGATCGAGTGGACCTACTTGCATGGCGGCGCGGGGCCAGGGCAGACGGTGGTGATCCAGGGTCCGGGCCAGCAGGGCCTGTCATGCGTGGTGGCCGCCCGCGAGGCCGGCGCGCAGATGATCATCGTGACCGGCCTGTCCACCGAAACCGACCGCGCGCGCCTGGCCCTGGCACGTCGGCTAGGTGCACATCACACGATCGATATCGGCGAGCAGGATCTGCTGCAGACGGTGGCGGATCTGACGGGCGGAACGATGGCGGATCTGGTGATCGATTGCGCCGCGGGTGGCACGGAGTCGGTGACGACGGCGATGCAGCTGGCGCGCAAGCGGGGGAGGGTGATTCTGGGCGGTCAGAAGCGACGCAAGCTACCGGAGTTCGATAGCGACATGATCATTGCGCGGTTCCTGACGGTGAAGGGAATGCGGGGGCATAGCTATGAGTCAGTGGAGCTGGCGTTGCAGTTGATCGCGGGGGATCGGCATCATGTGACGGAGATGAGTACGCATATGTTCGGACTGGGGGATACGGATCTGGCGTTGCGGAGTCTGGTGGGGGAGGGGGTGGAAGGACCGGTGCATATGACGATTGATCCTTGGGTTTGACTTGGGTGGTTTTTGAGTTTTGCTGTTGGTTTTTGAGTTTTGCTGTTGGCGCGCGGGG
>NZ_BMXQ01000001.1:3827770-4050956 GCF_014651835.1 Pigmentiphaga litoralis
CCCCGCACGCCCCAAGGCCTCGGAAGAATTCTGGTTCAAACTTCTTAGTGTTGTTGGGCAGCGTAGTGGGTGCAGTTGGTGGCAAGGTGTGGAGCGTTTGGCGTGGCTGCATTCTTGCAATGAGGGTCTGCTCGACACCGGTTGTCTGGTGCGCCCGCCTTCGCGCAGTCACGACGCATGGTCGCCCGAGCACGCCAGCCTCCGCAGCCCGCTCCCCCAAAAAATGCAAAGAGTCCTCCCCATCGCAAAGGTGGGTGTGGAGAGTTCGGTTGGAAGGCTTTGCGACGCGTGAAGCCCCGGCGAAGGCCGGGGTAGCGAGCTCGGCCTTTCAACCGAACTCTCCACGCCCGCCCCGCAAGAACCCCAGCCAGGATCAAGACCCCCAGCTGGAAAAAAGACCCCCCAGCTGGTAGCAAGAACAAAAAACTCAGATCTTGAACGCCTCAAACGTCTCAGGCGCAAACAGCTCCTCAGGCTTCAACAACCGCTGCGACAGTCCTTGCTCATGGTGATAGCGCAAGAACGTCTGCAACGTCTCCTGATTGCGCTCCAGCCCGTACGGCCAATAATCTTCTCCCATCTCGCGGATCACGTTTTCCATATCCGCCAGCAGCCACGGCATCATCGTCTTCAGGGCAGCCGTCTCGCGCAGATCGTCATACGCAATCTTCTGCGCCTGGGCGAACGCCTTGAACAGCGACTGCGCGATCCAGCGATTTTCTTCGTACAGTTTCCGACGGATCACCAGCGTGTGCATGATCGGGAAGATCTTGGTCTTGCGGTAATAGTCGCGCTCGACCTCCATGAAATTCGGGAACAGGCGCTGCACCTTGCCCTTGCCATGGATGAACGACGACGGCATGCGCGCGGTGTGGAGGGCGTCGATCTCGCCGTCGAGCAGCATCTGCGACAGCGTCTTTGTCGGGCCGATGGGTTCGACCTTGATATTGGGCGGCAGCGACAGCTTCAGCTTTTCGTCGCGGCCGGGTTCTTCCTCGCCGCCCGAGTAATAGGTCACGCTGTCGACCGGCACGTTGTAATGCTCGCTCAGAATGCCGCGGATCCACACGGGCGCGGTCATCTGGTATTCGGGCACGCCGATGCGCTTGCCGATCAGGTCCTTCGGTTCCTTGATGCCCGCGTCGGCGTTCACGAAGATGCACGAATGGCGGAAGAAGCGCGACGGGAACACCGGGATGGCGATGAAGGGCTGGTCGGGCTTGAACAAGGACACCGAGTACGACGACAGCGACATTTCGGCCACGTCGAATTCCTGATTGCGCAGCATGCGGAAGAAGGTCTCTTCCACCGGCATGTTCAGGTAGTTCAGGTCGATGCCGTCGGGCTGCACCGTGCCGTCCATCAATGCGCGTGTGCGGTCGTAGTTCCAGCAACCAAAAGACAGTTTGAGCTTCGCCATGCGGGTTCCTATCAAATAAGGAAAGGGTGAATCCGGGTCGCTGAAAGCGGGGTTCGCGAGCGGTTGAGGTCATCAACTCGTTGCGAACGTCCACCTTTGGCGCCCGGGAGATCAGTCGATCTTGATGCCGGCCTTTTTGATGACGGCGCCGTACCGGTCGATGTCGGTCTTGATCAGCGAGCCGAATTGCTCTGCCGACCCACCGGCTGGCTCCATGTAGGCGGTCGCCATGGACGACTGCACTTCCGGTTTGGCCAGCACGGCATTCAGCGCCTTGTTGAGTTTTGCAACGATGTCGGCCGGGGTGCCCGCGGGCGCCAGCATGCCGTACCAGATGTCGACGGCCACGCCCGGGTAGCCCTGTTCGGCGGCGGTCGGGATGTCGGGCGCGAAGCGCGAGCGTTTGCTGCTTGCCACGGCGTAGGCCTGGATGCGGCCTTGCGGCAGGTAGTTGGCCACGTTCGACAGCGTGATGAAGATCAGGTCGACCTGCCCGCCCAGCACGTTCGGAATCGAGGCGGCACAGCCCTTGTAGGGCACGTGCGTGATGTCGACGCCTGCCTGCTGCTTGAACATCTCGCCCGACAGATGCAGGATCGACCCGGTATCGCAGCCGCCGAAGGTCAAGGTGCCCGGGCGCGACTTGGCGTACGCCACCAGTTCCTGCAGTGTCTTGGGCGGCAGGCCCGCGCGTGACCCGATGATCGAGGTCGATGTGGCGATCTGCCCGATCGGTGCAAAGCTCTTGACGGTGTCGAACGGCAGCCTGGCCATCAGCGTCTGGTTGATCGTCATGGTGTTGGGCACGACTGCCAGCGTGTAGCCATCGGGGGCCGACTTGGCCAGCAGGTCCAGCCCGATATTGCCGCCGGCGCCCGGCTTGTTCTCGACAATGAAGGGTTCGCCGCCCAGTTCGGTGCGCAGGTGCTGCGCCAGCAGTCGGGCCAGCGTATCGACGCCGCCGCCAGCCGTGACGGGCACGATCACGCGCACGGGTTTGGATGGGTAGGCGTCGGCCGCCCAGGCCGTGGCGGCGCTGCCAGCCAGGGCCGCAGCAACAAAAAGGGTGGAAAGCAGGGTCTTCATGGCGGTCTCCATCGCGACTGAAGGCTGCCCGACGATGGCGGCCGCGGCCGGGCCGGCCGGCGGGTGGCTCGCGGGCACATGCGCGGACGGCAGGACGCCTCGGCCAGACGGCGCCGATTCGGACAGGGGTGTACGGGGGGCCGCGGGGACGCGGCGTGTCTCATGACCGGGCCGGCAATCGGCTCGGGGGATGGCGCTCTCTATGTAGCGGTCCGGGAAATTCTAAGTCGTTTCGGCCTCGGCAAACCCTGCGCCGAGCACCATTCGGTCATGATTAATTATGATCGGCGGTATAGCGATCGGTGATGTCCGGGTCACTACCCATGCCGACGGGGGGCACTTCTCCGGTCGATGGGCGGCCGTTCATGTGCGATGCCAGCATTTCGACGAACAGCGAGGTGGCCGTGTTGATCGGACGGCGCGGGTGGGTCACGCAGGCGATCTGCCGCACCGGCGTCGGGTCGACAATCCGGCGTACATGCACTTCGCGATCGGCCAGCCGGTTGCTGGCCGCGCTGCGGGGCAGCACTGCGTACATGCCCGTGGCGGCAATCAGCTTGACCGTTGTAATAATGGAATCGACTTCCACCGCAGGCGTGATCGTCAGCTTCAGCGATTGCGCATAGTCGTCCAGGATCCGGCGCAAGACGTGCTGGCGGGTCGTGGTGACAAGGGGGAGGGCGGCCAGATCGGCGAACGGGATGGGTGACCAGGGCGCGGTACCGTCGGGCGGGCCCATCAACACCATCTCTTCGTCACCGATGGCCTCGACGTTGAGCGTGAGCGGCTGGCGGGGCATATCCACGATGGCGGCGTCGATCTGCCCTGTCGATACCCATTCGAGCAGCCGGCCGTTGGCGACGCTGACCCGGACCTTGGGATAGGCGCGGGCGAACTCCGTCAGGGTTTCGGACAATACCCCTTCGGCCAGCGAGGTGATCATGCCGATGGTGACCTGTCCGGTGATCTCGCCGTCCCGGCACAGCATCTGTTCCCGCGCGTGGGCAAAGTCGCGCATCAGCGGCAGGTACAGCTCATACATGCGGTGCGCGGCGTCGGTGGGTTCCATGCCGCGGGGGCTGCGGGTGAAGAGGGGCTGGCCCAGTTCTTCTTCGAGCTTGGCGATCTGGACGCTGAGCGCCGGCTGCACGACATGGACGCGGCGCGCGGCCCGGGTGACCGATCCTTCTTCGAACAGACAAATGAAGTATTGGATCTGGCGGAACTCCACAATCAACTCCAATGAACAACTTTAGGGCATCATGTCGGCCACTCAGCGGATTGTCAGGTGAGCGCCACACAGGCGGCGTGGTTATTGAGGAGCTTACTCAACAAGATCCACGCAGTTGGTTGATTATCAACGACTTTTAAGAACTTGGTTTGATCGCCGAACAAGTTCCCGCTATACTCTTTGGGTTTGCCGAGGTAAATGTAGTTGGCTAGGGGGCACTCACAATGCTCTTGCCTGGTGCCTGCGGGATGCGGTCCAAGACAACTTTAGCGCCGGTCTGGTGCGGAATTGCCGGTAAAAGGTACCGTTCACTGCAAGTGACGGTTCACTGAAAGCGACGATTCCCAGACCTTGAGCAGCAAGGTGCTTGAATTTCCGCTTGCAGGTGTGGCTGAAGGGCAGGGGATGTGAGGACGGGGATGGATCAGACCAAAGCAGCGGAAGCCGCCCGATCGGAAAATATGCAGGGTGAACTCAAACGCGGGGAACCCAGATTTTTCGGTCCGGACGAAGTGGATGCGCGCTGGCCACCATCCTGGAAAGACGAAGAGTCGGCAAACGGTACGACAAACAGTACGACGTTGGAAGGCGGTACGGCAGCAGCAGGCCGCCCGGCAGACGTCAGTGAACCGATCCGGCTAACCGAATCGGAGCACGCAGCGCAGCGAAAGGCGGCCATCCGGGGGCTGTTCAACGCGGTTGTCGTGCAGATGGCAGTCAGCATCACCGTGGCGCTGGTCGCCCTGGTGGTCGCAGGCGCCGCCGCAGGGGTTTCGGCCCTGATCGGCGCGGCGGTCTATGCCATCCCCAACGCCTTGTTCGCATTCAGGCTGATCGTGAGTGTTAACAAGCCGGGTGGGGCCAATCCCGTAACGTTTTTTCTCGGTGAGTTCTTCAAGATCGCATTCGCGGGGCTGCTGATTGTCGCGGCCGCCAGCGTGGGTCATGAAGTCCTCGTCTGGCCAGCGTTCCTGGCGGGGCTGATCTTTGCACTGAAAAGCCAGTGGCTTGCCCTGGCTTTCGGACGCAAGGATCCGCAGGGCGCCTGAAAGTCCCTTCTTTGCACGGCTCACTGTTCTTGCACTACCCAATGCAGTACTGACCTGACTCATGCCGTCAGGTTCAAGACAAGCACCGTATTTTCGTAAATCTGGTCGTAGGATCGAAACCCCATCATGGCTTCCACCGCAGCGCCGACCGCATCCGAGTACATCGTCCATCACCTTGGACACTTGAACAGCACCGGTCAAAAACAAAGCGTCATTGCCGACTTTTCCATCGTCAATTACGACACCTTGTTCTGGTCCATCTCGATGGGCGTGCTCGCCTGCTTCGTGATGTGGCTGGGTGCGCGCCGCGCCGCGTCGGGCGTGCCCGGCAAGATGCAGGCCGCCATCGAAATGCTGGTCGAAATGGTTGACGAGCAGGCCAAGAACATCGTTCACAACGAAGTGTCGCGCCGTTTTGTCGCGCCGCTGGCCCTGACCGTGTTCCTCTGGATCATCCTGATGAACACGCTGGACTTGCTGCCGGTCGACCTGCCGCACTACATCATCAATGCGCTGGGCTGGGGTGAAGCCATCCACTACCACCGCATCGTCCCGACCGCCGACCTGAACGCAACCATCGGCATGTCGTTCGGCGTGCTGCTGCTGATGCTGTACTACGGCCTGAAGATCAAGACCCCGGGCGGGTTCGTGAAAGAGCTGTTCACCGCGCCGTTCCACGCGCACGGTATCGGCGCCGTCATCCTGGCCCCGGCGAACTTCCTTCTGAACATCATTGAATACGCAGCCAAGACCGTGTCCCTGGGCATGCGGCTGTTCGGCAACATGTTTGCCGGCGAATTGATTTTCATGCTGATCGCACTCCTGGGCGGTGCCTGGGCCGGATGGAACGCTCAAAGCGTCGTCCTGGGCGTCGGCCATCTGTTGGCAGGTTCGGTCTGGGCGATCTTCCACATCCTGATCGTGCTGTTGCAAGCCTTTATCTTCATGATGCTGACGCTGGTATATGTCGGCCAGGCTCACGAAGGGCACTAAAGGAATCGTCGGCGGGGTGCGTGTTCCGGCCTCGTTGATTCAGTAAAGCAGTTCGTGTTGTCTATCGTTATTTTTTAATCTTTCGGTCTCTGATTCATTATCAAGGAGTTGTCATGACCAACGTCGCTTTCGTCGCTCTCGCTTGCGGTTTGATCATCGGTCTGGGTGCCATTGGCGCATGCTTGGGTATCGCGATCGTCGGTGGCAAGTACATCGAAGCATCGGCTCGTCAGCCTGAACTGATGAACCCACTGCAAACCAAGCTGTTCCTGTTGGCTGGTCTGATCGACGCGGCATTCCTGATCGGCGTGGGTATCGCCATGCTGTTCGCGTTCGCCAACCCGTTCGTCGGCTAAGCCTCAACTTCGACATGACCGCTCCGTGGTGCCAGGCCTAGTTGCCGGCACCAGGGATGATGTTCTTTTCCGAAGAGGGAAATACCGTGAATCTGAACGCGACACTGATCTTCCAGACGCTGGTGTTTTTCGTCCTGGCCCTCTTTACGATGAAATTCGTATGGCCGCCGTTGATGAAAGCCATCGAAGAGCGTCAGTTGAAGATTGCGGAAGGCCTCGCCGCCGCTGAGAAAGGCAAGGCTGATCTCGCGCAGGCCCAGGCCCGCGTAGGTCAGGTGGAAGCGTCCGCGAAGGCTGACAACCAGACCCGTCTGGCTCAAGCCGAAAAGCAGGCTGCTGCACTGATCGAACAAGCCAGGAAGGACGCCGAACTCGAACGCGCCCGGATCCTGGAGCAAGCGAAGCAGGATGCGCAGCAAGAAGCGCAGCGTGCCCGCGACAGCCTCCGCGATGCGGTGGCCGCACTGGCAATCAAAGGCGCCGAGGAAATCCTCAAGCGCGAAGTGAACGCCCAGACGCATGCCGAGATGCTCGGCCGGCTCAAGGCGCAGCTTTAAAAAAAGAACCCGCGCGGACGCACGCCATGGCGTGCGCCTCGCGTTTGCGAATCACCTCGCTAACCGTATCAGGCATCGAGAGCCAACATGGCTGAACTGTCCACCATCGCCCGGCCCTACGCTGAAGCGCTGTTCGGCGTCGCCCGTGCAGATAGCGCAGGCTTGACCGCTTGGGCCGAACTGGTCGCCGAGATGGCGCAGGCCGCGTCGCACCCTGAAGTGCGCAGCGCCGTCGCCGACCCGCAATTCGACAGCGCGCAACGCGTCGAATTGTTCGCGTCGACCTTGAAGACGCCTCTGTCGATCGATGCGCGCAATTTCCTTGCGTTGCTGGTCGAGAACGGTCGTCTGCTGTTGTTGCCGGAAATCGCATCCGAGTTCCTGTGGCTCAAGAACCGCCACCAGGGCGAAGCCGATGCCGAAATCGTCAGCGCGTTTCCGCTGGCCGACGCTCAGGTGGCCGAATTGGTCGCCGGGCTGGAAAAGAAGTTTGGCGTGAAAATCAAACCCGTGGTTAGCGTCGATGCATCGTTGATTGGCGGTGTGCGCGTGGCAGTGGGTGATCAGGTGCTCGATACGTCCGTGCGTGCGCAGCTTGATCGTATGCGCGACGCTCTAGTCGCATAGTCGGTCGCTGCGTTCAACTGAACCGCACCGAGAGAAAGGATTCCAGGAGTCGATATGCAACTCAACCCGTCCGAGATCAGCGAACTGCTCAAGAGCCGTATTCAGGGCCTGAGCAATTCGACTGACATCCGCACTCAGGGCACGGTCGTTTCCGTGACCGATGGTATTACCCGCGTCCACGGCCTGTCCGATGTGATGCAGGGCGAAATGCTTGAATTCCCGAACAACACGTTCGGTCTGGCGCTCAACCTCGAGCGCGATTCCGTCGGTGCGGTGATTCTGGGCGAATACACCCACATTTCCGAAGGCGACATCGTCAAGACGACGGGCCGCATTCTGGAAGTGCCGGTGGGTCCGGAACTGCGTGGCCGCGTTGTCAACGCGCTGGGCACCCCGATCGACGGCAAGGGCCCGATCAACGCAAAGATGACCGACGTGATCGAAAAGGTTGCGCCGGGCGTGATCGCACGCAAGTCGGTGTCGCAGCCGCTGCAGACGGGCGTCAAGGCTATCGACGCCATGGTGCCGGTCGGCCGTGGTCAGCGCGAGCTGATCATTGGTGACCGTCAGACCGGCAAGACCGCGGTCGCCATCGACACGATCATCAGCCAGAAGGGCAAGGGCGTCACCTGCGTGTACGTCGCGATCGGCCAGAAGGCTTCGACGATCAACAACGTGGTCCGCAAGCTCGAAGAGCACGGCGCGCTGGAATACACCATCGTCGTGGCCGCCACGGCCTCCGACTCGGCCGCGATGCAGTACATCTCGGCCTACTCGGGTTGCACGATGGGCGAGTACTTCCGCGACCGCGGCGAAGACGCGCTGATCATTTATGACGATCTGACCAAGCAGGCCTGGGCCTATCGCCAGATCTCGCTGCTGCTGCGCCGTCCGCCAGGCCGTGAAGCCTACCCGGGCGACGTGTTTTACCTGCACTCGCGTCTGCTGGAGCGTTCGGCTCGCGTGAACGAAGACTACGTCGAGAAGTTCACGAAGGGCGCAGTCACCGGCAAGACCGGTTCGCTGACCGCGCTGCCGATCATCGAAACGCAAGCCGGCGACGTGTCCGCCTTCGTTCCGACCAACGTGATCTCGATCACCGACGGCCAGATCTTCCTGGAATCGGACCTGTTCAACGCCGGTATCCGCCCCGCTATCAACGCCGGTATCTCGGTGTCGCGAGTCGGTGGCGCTGCGCAGACCAAGGTCATCAAGAAGCTGGCCGGTGGTATCCGTACCGACCTGGCGCAGTACCGTGAACTGGCTGCGTTCGCGCAGTTCGCTTCCGACCTGGACGATTCGACCCGTCGCCAGCTGGAGCGTGGCCGCCGCGTGGTGGAACTGCTCAAGCAGCCTCAGTACCAGCCGCTGCAAGTGTGGGAACTGGCTGTGTCGCTGTTTGCAGCGAACAACGGTTATATCGACGACGTCGAAGTCAAGGATGTCCTGGCTTTTGAAAAGGGCCTGAAGGACTACCTGAAGTCGAAGTACGCCGCGCTGGTGGGCCGCATTGAAGACACCAAGGAAATCTCCAAGGACGACGACGCTGCCATGCACGACGCCGTCAAGGATTTCAAGAAAAACGGAGCCTTCTGAAGCGGGATTTTTGGGGCGCATAGCTTGCGTCCCTAATCACGGACAGGGGAAGACACATGCCCGGAATCAAGGAAATCCGTACCAAGATCAAGAGCGTGCAAAACACGCGCAAGATCACGAAGGCGATGGAAATGGTCGCCGCGTCCAAGATGCGCAAGGCGCAGGAACGGATGCGCGCGGCTCGCCCATACGCCGACAAGGTGCGCAACATTGCTGCGCACATGGCTCAGGCCAACCCCGATTACGAGCACCCGTTCCTGGCACGTCGCAGCGACATCAAGGCCGCTGGCCTGATTGTCGTCACGACCGACAAGGGACTGTGCGGCGCGTTGAATACCAACGTGCTCCGCGCGGTGCTGGCACGCCTGAAAGAGTTTCACGCCAAGGGCATCAAGCCGCAAACCACTGCCATCGGCAACAAGGGTGCGAACCTGCTGTCCCGCGTGAATGCCAACGTCGTGTCGCAAGTGGTCCAGCTGGGCGATGCGCCCAACATGGATCGCCTGATCGGCGCGATCAAGGTGCAGCTCGACGCGTATGCCGAGGGCAAGGTGGATGTGGTGTACATCGCGTACAACCGCTTCATCAACACCATGCGGCAGGAACCGGTGGTCGAGCAGTTGCTGCCTTTGTCGGCGGACCGCTTCGAACAGAGCGAGGCCGAAAAGCGGGCCTACTCGTGGGACTACATCTATGAACCCGACGCACAGTCGGTCATCGATGAACTTCTGCTGCGCTACGTCGAAGCCCTGGTGTTCCAGGCCGTTGCCGAAAACATGGCGTCCGAGCAGTCGGCGCGGATGGTGGCAATGAAGGCTGCATCGGACAACGCCAAGAAGGTGATCGGCGATCTGCAACTGGTCTACAACAAGACCCGTCAGGCAGCCATCACCAAAGAAATTTCGGAAATCGTGGGTGGCGCGGCGGCTGTCTAAGCCGACGCGAACACTCCTGGAAACAGCAATCGAGGAATCGATATGAGCAACGGAACCATCGTTCAGTGCATCGGTGCCGTGGTGGACATTCAGTTCCCCCGCGACAGCATGCCCAAGGTCTATGAAGCCCTGACCCTCGCCGACGACAGCCAGTCGTTTGCAGAAAAAGGCCTGACCTTCGAAGTGCAACAACAGCTCGGCGACGGTATCGTTCGCACGATCGCCATGGGTTCGTCCGACGGTCTCCGTCGTGGCATGTCGGTTGCCGCCAATGGCGCACCGATTTCCGTGCCGGTCGGCCTCGCGACGCTGGGCCGCATCATGGACGTCCTCGGCCGTCCGATCGACGAAGCCGGTCCGATCGCGACCGACGAGCGTCGCGCCATTCACCAGCAAGCACCGGCATTCGACGATCTGTCGCCGTCGGTCGAGCTGCTCGAAACCGGCATCAAGGTGATTGACCTGGTCTGCCCGTTCGCAAAGGGCGGCAAGGTCGGCCTGTTCGGCGGCGCCGGCGTGGGCAAGACCGTGAACATGCTTGAGCTGATCAACAACATCGCCAAGCAGCACGCAGGTCTGTCGGTGTTTGCCGGCGTGGGTGAACGTACCCGCGAAGGCAACGACTTCTATCACGAAATGGCAGAAGCCGGCGTCATCAACCTGGAGAACATCCAGGAATCGAAGGTGGCGATGGTGTTCGGTCAGATGAACGAGCCCCCGGGCAACCGTCTGCGCGTGGCGCTGTCGGGCCTGACGATGGCCGAGAAGTTCCGTGACGAAGGCCGTGACATCCTGTTCTTCGTCGACAACATCTACCGCTACACGCTGGCCGGTACCGAAGTGTCGGCACTGCTGGGCCGTATGCCTTCGGCCGTGGGCTATCAGCCGACGCTGGCTGAAGAAATGGGCAAGCTGCAAGAGCGCATCACGTCGACCAAGACCGGCTCGATCACGTCGATCCAGGCCGTGTACGTCCCTGCGGATGACTTGACCGACCCGTCGCCTGCAACGACCTTCCAGCATCTGGACTCGACCGTCGTGCTGTCGCGTGATATCGCCGCGCTGGGTATCTACCCGGCCGTCGATCCGCTCGACTCCACCAGCCGTCAGCTCGACCCGCAAGTCGTGGGCGAGGAGCACTACAACGTGGCCCGTGGCGTGCAATCGACGCTGCAGCGCTACAAGGAATTGCGCGACATTATCGCGATTCTGGGTATGGACGAGCTGTCGCCGGAAGACAAGCAGGCAGTGTCCCGCGCACGGAAGATCCAGCGTTTCCTGTCGCAGCCTTTCCACGTGGCCGAAGTGTTTACCGGCGCACCTGGCAAGTACGTGCCACTGAAGGAAACCATCCGTGGTTTCAAGATGATCGTCGACGGCGAGTGCGATGCACTGCCCGAACAGGCGTTCTACATGGTCGGCACGATCGACGAAGCGTTCGAGAAAGCCAAGAAGATCCAATAAGGATTTTTTCGGCACCTCTCTGAAGGGATCTTATGGCAACTTTACATGTTGACGTGGTCAGTGCGGAAGCCTCGATCTTCTCGGGCGAGGCGAAGTTTGTCTCCCTGCCCGGTGAAGCGGGCGAGCTCGGGATTCTGCCCGGCCACACGCCGCTGATCTCGCGCATCCGTCCAGGTACCGTGCGGATTTCGCGCACCGATGGCACCGAAGAAGACATCTTCGTGGCTGGCGGTCTGCTCGAGATTCAACCGGGTGTCGTGACGGTGCTTGCCGACACGGCCATCCGTAGCGGCGAGCTGGACGAAGCGAAGGCGACCAAGGCGCGTGCACAGGCCGAAGAAGCCTTGCGCAACGCCAAGGACAAGACCGAGATCGCTGTGGTCGAGGCCGAGCTGGCCATGCTGGCGGCTCAGCTGGCGGCGATTCGCAAGCTGCGCGGCAATCGCAACTGATTTGTGTTGTGACTCTGCGGCGTGAATCCGCGGCGTAATTGAACGGTCCGCGCCGGGTGGTCGGCGGCGCGGAATAAAAAACGGTCGTCCCGGGGTGGAAACACCTTGGGGCGGCCGTTTTTTTTGTGCGATGAACGGGCCGCCACGGCAGCCCGTCGTGACGAACGGCTTACGAGGCGTTGTCGATGACCTGCCTACCAGCGCAACGTGAACCGCCCGCCTTGTTCGCCGATCCGGCAGCAATGCGGCTCGGGGAAGTGCGCCGGAAACAGCCACGCGTCGCGCGCCGCGCAGTCTTGCAGCACGGCCAGCCGCACCTGCAGCGCCAGCTCTGGATCTTCATCGAACACCGAACACAGGGTGGGATGCGGCACCTGGATCGGGTGATGGATCACGTCGCCCGAAAAGATGCCTTCGTCGGCGCCCGACTTGAGTCGGATCTTCATGTGGCCCGGCGTGTGGCCATACGCGGCCTCCACGCGCATCAGGTTGTCGAGGTCGAACCCGTCATCGACTTCCTGCACCAGACCGGCTTCGAGCACGGGCAGGATGCTGTCGTCAAACACGTTCTCGTTGATCGGTCGCGCCACATGGCCGTGGATGCGCGGGTCCCATCGCGCCAGTTCCTTGCGCGAAAACAGATACCGCGCATTCGGAAAGGTGGGCACCCATCGGCCTTGGGCATCCAGCCGGGTGTTCCAGCCGACGTGGTCCGCGTGCAGGTGCGTGCACATCACGAAGTCGATGTCTTCCGGCGCGGCGCCAGCGGCTTTCAGGCGGTCCAGCCACGGTTCGTTGCGCTGATGGAAGCGGTCGATGCTGGGACGCGTCTTGTGGTTGCCGATGCAGCTGTCCACAAGAATGGTGTGTCGGTCGGTGCGGACGAGCCAGCTGTGAATGCTGGTGCGCAGCTGGTTGGCGCCCGGGTCGTAGTAGCCAGGCGCGAGCCACGCCATCTCGGCCGCCAGGTGGTCGGGCGTGATGGCGGGGAACATGGCGGCGGGCGCAAACCCCAGGCCCAGGAAGTCTTCGACCCGGGTGATGCGCGCGGCGCCCAGTTGAATGACGGGGGATGGCGAAAGCGCTGCGCCTGTCATGCCGTGATCCGCGTCAGGTCGATTCGGGCGCGGGCATGACGGTGCCGCAGGCCTTGCAGGTGCGGAATTCTTCGCTCTCGAAGAAATAGCTGTACGCCTTGGACACGGGGTCGGCGTTGTAGTCGGCCACCGTAAAGCTTTCTTCGTGCAGCGGGTGATCGCACTTCTGGCAAAACCATTGAAAGCGGTCGATTTCACCTTTCTGCCGCGCGCGTTCCTGCACCAGCAAGTAGGCATCGGGCGGAAAGCGGGGCGAGTGCGGGATGCCGGCGGGCGTGTAGATGACGGCGCCTTCCTTGAGCACGGCGATCTCTTCCTTGCCGTCGGCGGTACGGTAATGCAGGTTCATCTCTCCCTTGATCATGTACATCATTTCGTCGCTGGGATTGATGTGGAATTCGCTGCGGTATTCGCGGCCGCGGGCCACGAACACGAGCGACTCGGGCGCCTGCCACAGCACACTGACACGCTTGCCGGTGGCACTGAGTTTTTCGCCTTCCTTCAGAAGGTCGACGATGGGCATCTGGAACATGGGGGTCTCCTTGGGAGCTGAGGTCACGGGGTGACGTCAGCGTGCGGCGTCGGGTCGAGTTGGGCCGGGGGTCAGCCCAGGTAGGCGACGCAGTCGATCTCGACCTTGACGCCTTTGCGATGCGGCGTGCCGCCGATGCAGGTACGGGTGACTTTTTCGCCATTCATGACGTCGCGGAAGGCTTCGTTGAAGGCGGGGAAATCGGCGGTGTCGCGCAGGCAGACGCGCATGTTGACGACATGCGCCAGCGTGGCGCCGCCGGCCTCGAGCACCGACACCAGATTCGCCAGCGTGCGTCGCGTCTGTTCGGCGATGTCGTCGGACACGACTTCGCGCGTGGCGGGGTCGAGTGGGCCCTGGCCCGAGACATACAGGAAGTCGCCCGCGCGGATGGCCTGGGCGAGTGGCGACGGTTTGCTGGCGTCGGTAAACCCGGTAACCGGGGCCTGCGCGGACTGGACAAGAATCTTAGGCATGCGGCGTCTCCGATGATGCGCGTGACGACTCAAGCTGCGCCCCGAAGGCGAGCACCTGGTCGTCGTGGAATTTGCGGCCCGCGACCTGCAGGCCGAAGGGCAGGCCGTCGGCGGTCGTGCCCAGCGGCAGGGCCAGGGCGGGCTGCTGGGTCAGGTTGAACGGGAAGGCGTAGGGGCTGGCCAGCGGCCAGTTGTGCGTGCGCGCGATCTCGGCCGCTTTGGGATGGCCCTGCGCGCACAGCTTGCCAATGTCGAACGCGCCGCTGGAAGCGGCCGGCGTCAGCAGCAGGTCGATGCGGGAAAAAGCGCGGGCAAGTTCAGTGGATGCTTCACGCAGGCGCACGCGGCTGCGGGCCAGCGTGTCGGCGGTGAGCGAGGCGCCCGCGTCGAAGCAGGCCTGCAGGCGCGGATCGAACTGTGCGCGAATGTGCACCGCCAGGGTCACGAAGGATTCATGGATGCGGCTGAGCCACACGTTCCAGAAGTCGATGGCCAGCGCGGCCCAGTCGAAGCGGAAGGCTTCGATGCGATAGCCCTGCGTGCGCAGCGTTTCCACCTGCGCCTCGACGGCGGCGGCAATGGCCGGGTCCAGGCCAGCGTCCGGGCCGATGTCGATGCAATAGCCGAGGACGGGAGCCTGGCCGGCCGCTCCAGCTGCGGCACGGGATTCATTGCCTTGTGGCGTCGCGTCAGTCCGGTGTGCCGATGACCGCGCCGTGATTCCCCGCGGATACATCGAATACGGATCCAGCGGGTCTGCAAAGCTCAGCACGTCCATCGCGATGCGGCAGTCCTCTACCGATCGCGTCAAGGGCGTCAGGTGCGCGAACTCGGCAAACGCACTTTGCGGGCCGAGCGGGATCGCGCCGAAGGTCGGCTTGAAGCCGACCAGGCCGCAAAAGGACGCCGGGATGCGGATCGACCCGCCGGCGTCGCTGCCCAGGGCCAGCGGTCCCCACCGGCGGCCAATCTGCGCGGCCGCGCCGCAGCTGGAGCCGCCGGGCGATTTGCCGAGCCGGGTCGGGTGCAGGGTGATGCCGGTGGCCGTGGATTCGGAATTTGCAGCCCAGCCGAATTCCGACGTGGTGGTCTTGCCGAAGAGCACGGCGCCGCCTTCGCGCAAGCGCCGCACCGATGGGGCATCGTTCGGGGCAGGGGCGTCCGATGTGGCCGTCGATCCGCGGCGCGTCGGGTAGCCGGCCACATCGATCAGGTCCTTGATCGACACCGGAATGCCATCGAGCGGGCCGAGCAGCGCGCCGTGCCGATGCCGCTGCGCCGAGGCCTCGGCCATCGCCAGCGCCGCGGTCTTGTCGAGCACGCAAAAGGCATTGACCGGGTCGGACCCGATCGCATCGAACAGCGCTTCGGTCACGTCCACCGGTGTCGCGGTCCCGGACGCATAGGCATCGCGCAATTGCGCGATGCTCAGGGCGTGCAATCCTTGGGAAGGCATCGTGACCTCCTTACTTCGTCTCGGCCTTGGGTTCGATGGTGGCGAACTCGACGTTGGCGAGCCGGCCGTCGACCTTCTGGACTTTGCGCATGTACACGCGCTGGATGATGTCGCGGTTGCCGGCATCGATCTGAATGGGGCCGCGCGGGCTGGTCAGTTTCAGGCCCTTGAGCGCCGCCAGCATGGCATCGCCGTCGCCCTTGCCGCCGGTCTTGCGCAGTGCTTCGTAGATGGCGGCCATGCCGTCGTAGGCCGCCACGGACATGATGGTGGGCCGCGCCGTGGCGCCGCGCAAGGCTTTGAAGTCCTGCACGTACTTCTTGTTTTCAGGCGAGTCGTGGTCCATCGAATACGGGTAGCCGGTGACGACGCCAAGCGCATCGTCGCCCATCGAATCGATCGCGGCTTCGTCGGTGATGTCGCCCGTGCCGATGAGCACCGAGCCCACGTCGGCCAGCTTGCGGTTGCGGAACTCGCGCATGAAGGCGGGCGCGACGTCGCCAGCGTTCACATACGTGAAGACGGCAGCCGGTTTCACGTCCTTGATCTTCTGCATGTAGGGCGAGAAGTCGAGCGTGGTGATCGGCGTGCGGACGGAGCCGACCAGCTCGCCGCCTGCCGCCTTGTACGCGGCGGCGAAGGATTTTTCGACGTCCTGCCCGGGCGAGTAGTCGGCCACCACGGAGTACGCCGTCTTGTAGCCTTGATCGACGGCCCAGCGCGCGATCGGCGGCACGATGTTCGGGAACGAGAACGACACCCGCACCATGTACGGAGACCGGGCCGTCAGCTCAGCCGCCGCGGCGTTCATCACGATCATGGGGGTCTTGGATTCCGTGGCCACCGGCGCCACCGCCAGCGCGTTCGGACTGAAGCCGAAGCCCGCAAGGAATTGCACCTTGTCGCGTACGACCAGTTCCTGCGCGTGCCGTTTGGCAACCTCGGGATTCGGGCCGCCCACATCCTTGATCACGACGACCACTTTTTTGCCCGCGACCGTCTCGCCGAATTGCTTCTGGTAGACCTTGATGCCGGCTTCCATCTGCTTGCCGAACTCGGCAAAGGGGCCCGACATTTCGGCGATGAGACCGATCTTGACCACGTCTTGTGCCATCGCTGCCGGCATGCCGGCCATTGCCGCTGCGATGACGATGCCACTGCCCAGACCCGTCTTCAATGTGATGCCCATGATGTTGCTCCGCATGATTGTCAGTGTGCTGTAGGTGCTGCGGGGTGAGCCGCGAAGGGTTGCGCCGCCAAGGGTTGCGCTGCTGCCGGCCCTGCCGCGGCGTGTGCTGCGTCGTCTGCAGAAGGTTGCCCGGCGTTGCGATGGGATGCCACGCCCAACAGTTCGCCCAGCAAGGCCGGGTTGCCCGCCAGGTCGGCGCTGCTGCCGCGATATTTGATGCTGCCGCGCTCAAGCACGATGGCCTGGTGCGACATCGACAGTGCCAGCACCGGATGCTGTTCGACCACGATCGCAGTCAGGCCGTCGCGCTGGCACATGGCGCGAATCGCGTCCGCCAGTTCTTCGACGATGATGGGCGCCAGGCCTTCCATCGGCTCATCCAGCAACAGCAGTTGCGGATTGGTCATGAGCGCGCGGCCGATCGCCAGCATCTGTTGTTCGCCGCCCGACAGCTGGCCGCCGTAGTTGCCGCGGCGTTCACGCAGGCGCGGAAACAGCTCATAGACGCGCGCCGTGTTCCATACGCCGGGCAGGGCGACCACCTGCAGGTTTTCCTGCACGGTCAGGGACGGAAAGACCTCGCGTTCCTGCGGCACCCAGCCGATGCCGCGACGCGCGCGGTCGGCCGGATTCAAGCGGGTGATGTCCTGGCCCAGCCAGTGGATGGCGCCGCGTTTGACGGCGGTGTTGCCCATCAGCGTTTCGAGCAGGGTCGTCTTGCCGACGCCGTTGCGGCCCAGGATGGCCAGCGTCTCCCCCCGGTTTACCGACAGCGTCAGGCCGTTCAGCACGACCGCCTGGCCGTACCCGGCCGTGAGGCCTTCCATGTGCAGGAAGTCAGGCATGGACGGCTCCGGTGGCAGCGCCGCCAGCGTCGGCGGCGCGGGTGACGGAACCGGCTGCTTCCTTCGGCAGCCCCGGGGGATGGCCTACCTCAGTACTGCCCAGGTACGCCCGCCGCACGTCGGCATGGTTCGCGATCTCGTCGGGCGTGCCGTCGGCGATGACGGCGCCCGCAACCAGCACCGAAATGCGTCGTGCAAAGCGGAACACCAGGTCCATATCGTGCTCGATGAACAGCACCGTCATGGATTCCGGCAAGGCGGCAATGGCCTCGAACACCTCGCCGCTTTCGTCTTCGGGTATGCCTGCGGCGGGCTCATCCAGCAGCAGAATGCTGGGCCGGGCGGCCAGGGCCAGCACGATCTCCAGAAGCCGTTGCCGTCCATAGGCCAGTTGCGACGTCACGGTGCGGGCATGCGCGCCCAGCCCGAACCGCGTCAGCAGGTCATCGGCCTCGTCATGGATCGCGGTGTTGCCGCGAAAGCTGCGCCAGAACACCCGGCCCACACCGTCGCGCTCGGCAATCGCAAGCGCGGTGGCTTCGTGCGGAGTGAGCCTCGGGAACAGCGTATTGATCTGGAAGGTCCGCACCAGACCGCGATGCACGCGGCGATCGGCAGGCATGCGGGTGATGTCGTCGTCGTCCAGATGGATGCTGCCGCCCGTGGACGCAATGACGCCCGTCAGCAGGTTGATCAGCGTCGTCTTGCCCGCGCCGTTCGGCCCGATCAGCGCATGGCGGCTGCCGGGTGGCACGGTCAGCGTCACGCCATCGACGGCGGTGAAGGCGCCGAACTTCTTGGTCAGGCGATCCGTGCGCAGGGTGGGCGCGCTCATAGTGCGTCCTTCATCGTTCGTCCTTGATCGCGACCACGCGCGACAGTCCGCCCAGCACGCCGCCACGGCCCAGCATGACGACGGCGATCAGGAAGATGCCCAGCCAGAACATCCAGAATTTCGGGTCGAAGTCCGAGAACAGGTCGTGCACCGTCATGTAGAGCAGGGCGCCGATCAGCCCGCCATACAGGCGGCCGGTGCCGCCCAGGACCAGGATGATGAGGACTTCGGCCGACCGGTTGAAGCTCAGCATTTCCAAGCCGACGAACTGTGTGGTCTGCGCCAGCAAGGCCCCGGCGATGCCTGCGATGGCCGCCGAAAAGGCATAGGCCAGGCGCAGGCGCGCATCGACCGGAGAACCGATGGCCAGCATGCGGCGGCGGTTGTCGTGGATGCCCCGCAGCACCATGCCGAACGGGGACCGCAGCATGAGGCGCACGGCCAGGAAGATCAGCAGCACGATCACGAACGCATAGACAAAGCCGGTCTTGCCATACATGTCGAAGCGGAACTGGCCGAGCACGGGCCACATCTCGATGCCCTGCAAGCCGTCGGCGCCGCCGGTGATATCGCTCAGCCGGTTGGCGAGTTCGCCGAACAGCACGCACACGCCAATGGTGATCATGAGCCGGGTCAGGTCGGCGCCCCGCACGATCAGGTAGCTGAGCAGGTAGCCGATGGCCAGGCATACGACGGCGGCCAGCAGCAGGCCCGAGAACGGCTCGCCCCATCCGTGTTTGGCCAACAGGCCGGCGCCGTAGGCCCCGATGCCGAAGAAGGCGGCATGGCCCACGGTCAGGATGCCGGCGTAACCGAGGGCAATGTCCAGGCCGACGGCGAACAGGCCTGCGATCAGGATCTGCGTGATCAGCACCAGCTTGCCAGGAAAGACGACATAACTGGCGGCCAGGGCAAGCCAGAAAACGATTTCCAGCCCGGTCACGGTGCGGCGGGTAAGGGCGATCATGCCTGGCCTCGTTTGGGAATCAGGCCGCGCGGGCGGACCAGCAGCACCAGCACCATCACGACGTAGATCAGGAAGGCGCCGGCTTCGGGGTAGTAGTACTTGCCGGCCACGTCGACGATGCCGACCAGCACGGCCGCCACAAACGGGCCAAGCAGGGTGCCGGCCCCGCCGACACAGACCACGATCAGGAAATAGACCATGTACTTGAGCGCGAAGGTCGGCTCCAGGCCCAGAATGCCCAGCCCCAACGCGCCGCCCAGCCCCGCCAGGCCGCAGCCGAAGGCAAAGGTCAGGAAGAACAGGCGCTCGACCCGCACACCCAGCGCCTTGGCAACGCGCTGATTGTCCACGGCGGCGCGGACCATGGCGCCGTAGCGGGTCTTTTCCAGCAGCAGCATGAGCAGCAACAGAATGGCAATGCCGACCCCGATCAGGAACAGGCGATAGGCGCCCACCTCGAGCCCCAGCAGCGAGACCTGCCCCTGCATCCAGACCGGCGGCCGAAAGGGCTGCATGCCCGGGCCGAACAGATAGGTGGCGCCGGCCACCGCCACGAAGACGATGCCGATCGACAGCAGCACGTGATCAAGCGGATGCGCGCGGTACAGGCGGCGAAAGAACACCCATTCGAGGATCGCGCCAGCCAGGGCGGCGGCCACGAAGGCCAGAGCAAGGCTGGCGAGGAAGGGGACCTGCCAGTGCGTCATGGCCAGGCTGGCGGCGTATCCGCCCACCATGGCGAACGCGCCGTGGGCCAGGTTGACGAAGTTCATCAGCCCCAGGGTGATCGACAGACCGACGCCGATCAGGAACAGCAGCATGCCGTAGGCAAGCCCATCGAAGATCACGATGCCCATGCAGGACTCGCGGATACGGAGTTTTCCGAGACGACGTGATACAGCTGGCAGACGCTGGCACTCACCCACACCCCCTGTTCCAGATGCCCGCAGTGGCTTGGTATTTCGTATACGACGGTGGCCGCACTCCACCTGTCGTATGGGACGCCTGCGAGGCGACAGCAAGAATGACACGCGTCGAGAAAATCGACTTTATGTCGGATAATCGATCACAGTCTGCCGAGTGCCCGAAAGCATGTCAACAGTTTTGCGCTGCAGCATGGCGCTGTCCAGGGGCTTATGAACAGCGGTCAATGCCAGGCTGTGTTCCAGCGCGTCGTGGACGGCGCGCAAGTGACGATGCAGCAGGGTCGCGGCGTTTTTCAGGCGACCGCGTTCTATGGCGTCCAGGATGGCCAGATGTTCCGCAGCCTGTTGGCGGGTGCGCCCGGGATCCTGGATGGCGCCGTGGGGCAGGGCGGTGCGCAGGCGGTGGATGCGGTTCAGCGCGTCGATCAGGAAGCGGTTGCGGGAGGCCGCGGCAAGCGTCTGGTGGAACCGCACGCCGCGCTCGTGCAGGTCCTGGGCGGACGCGTGCCGGTCGACGATACGTTGCTCGGCCTCACGGCATCGGGCAAGGGCGTCCGGGGCGAGCCGGTACCCCGGCTCCTTCAGGGCCGCGGGCTCGAGCAGCATCCGGCTGCGGGTGGCCTGCAGCAGGGCGTCGGGCGACGTGAGCAGCGACGAAAACGTCCAGCCCTGCCCGGCGTTGCGATCGGCCCAGCCGTCGTGCTGAAGAAGGCCCAGCAGGGCGGCCAGCCGGCCTCGCGTCAGGCCGTAGCGGGACTGCAGTTGCGCTTCGCTGAAAGTGCCTGGCAAGACGCCAGCACGCCGGTCGTCGGCAATGGCGCGGCACAGGTCGGTCAGCGATGGCGGCGTGCCGGCCCCCGAGGGGTCGAGCTGATAAAGCAGGGCGGACAGGTGGGCGTCCGGGTCGACGCCTTGATGCCGCATGAACGGCCGCCCCACCGCATAGCCCTGGCCGGGTGCGTGCGCGATCAGGCCGCGTGCGTGCAGCAGGGCCAGCGCGCTGTTGACGGGCGATCGGGACAAGCCCCACTGATCGGCCAGGGCCTGGGCGCGCAAGGGGCGGCCAGGCTCGGCGCGCTGGTCATGCAAGTCAGTCAGGATACGGGCGGCAAGGGCCAGGGCGGCAGTCATGCCGGGCATTGTGCGGGGAGCGCGGGGTCTTGGCGCTTGTCACCATGGACAAAAACATCCATCCGTAATCAGGACGAAATAGGCGGGTGGAATGCTGTTCGAAGGCGCCGCCTGCCCTTGGGCAACCGGTGCCCGCACGGCCTGCAATTTGCACGATGTGTACCGATCATGCAGACGGGGGGCCCGGCCCGGCTTGCCGCGCGCTGTTTCCCGTGAGAGGGTCCGGTTCCGGGCCTGTGTTTTAAGTCGATCCGCGCCCGGCAAGTCCTTTGCAACGGTCAACAGAAGGCACCCTTTTGCGCCAGAGGCCCCGCCAGCAAGGGTCCGATCCCAATGGCGCTTACGTGCCGGCCCCTTTGTGCTCATCTCTGATTGAGAGGGGTTTCGTTCGTGCCTAGTCTGGGGTTTTGGACAGGCAGGAGAACGCGATGAGAGCATCGATCGATTGCGCAGTGCTGATGGTGCCGGCGCACAAACACTGGGTGGATCCCTTGCTGGCGCCCGACGTCCTGCCAAACGGGCGGTTCAAGCTGCATCCGTTGGGGCTGGACGGCACGGCATGGCCATCGGGTCGGGTCCGCGACACCGGTTGGTCGGCCGACGTATTGCGCAAGGCCGCGCTGCAACTCAAACGATACGACGTCTGCCTGCTGCCCATCGCGCTCGATACGCTGGCATGGACCCGGCTCGCGCTGGCCAATGCACGCGAAGTGATCGACACGCCCCTGGTCGGGATCTCGCGCGATCTGAAGGCCGCCGGCTTGCAGGACCTGCTGGCGCTGGGCATGGCCGACTTCCTGCGGCATCCGGTGTGCACCGAAGAACTGAAGATCCGGTTGGCCCAGCGCGTGGCCGCCAGTCCGGCCGTGTCGGTGCTGAACGATTCTGCGGTCGACCGGGCGCGCATGTCGGCGGCCAGGATAGACCAGATGGTGCAGACCTTCTTGTCCCCTGCCGCGGGCGAGCCGTTTCGGGCCGCCAAGGCGCGCATCGTGACCGAGTTCGAACGGCAGTACGTCAACGAACTGCTGTTGCTGCATCAGGGCAATATCTCGCAGGCAGCCAAGGCAGCGAACAAGAACCGGCGCGCCTTCTGGGAGCTGATGCGCAAGCACGAGATTGGCGCGGATCTGTTCCGGTAGACGGGTGCGTGTTCTGTCAGCTGCGCGATGAGCCGAACACCGACGCCAGGAAGTCGACGAAGGCCTTGACGTGCGGGGGCGTGGGCCGCTGTGCGGTGAACAGCGCGGCGATGGGCGGGCCCGGGCGGCGCCAGTCGGGCAGCACCTGTACCAGGCGCTTTTCAGCCAGGGGCTGGGCCAGCAGAAAGTCCAGGTCTTCATACACCCCCAGGCCGGCCAACGCGCAGGTCAGGCCCGCGCGGGCATTGTCGACGGTCAGGTCGCCCTTGGCTGCGAAGGTGACGGTCTGTTTGCCCTTGACCAGCTGCCAGTCGAAGGGGCGGCCGGATTCGGCATCCCAGAAGTCGATCAGGCGGTGCCGCCGCAGCTCGTTCGGGTGACGGGGCGCATCGACCATTGCCAGATAGGACGGGCTGGCAGCCATGATGTAGTTGCCCCGGCCCAGCAGCTTGAAGCGCAGCGGCGAATCGCGCAGCAGGCCAACGCGCAGCCCGATGTCGGCGCCCGACACACTGGGGTCGACCGCGCCTTCGTTGAGCGAGATGCGCAGCGAGACGTCGGGGTAGGCGCGCACGAACTCGGGCAGGCGCGGCAGGACACGGGCGTTGGCCACCGATTCCGACATCTCGACGTGCAGATGGCCTTCGGTGCGGCCGCTGCGGGTCTGGATTTCGGCGTCGAGTGTCGCGAGTCCCTGCAGCAGCAGGCCGGCGCGCTCGGCGTAGCGTTCGCCTTCGCGGGTGAGCGAGACGCGGCGCGTGGTCCGGTTCAGCAGGCGCACGCCCAGGTGCTGTTCCAGTTCCTGCACATGGCCGGTGACTGCCGAACGTGACACGCCCATCTTGCGGGCGGCGCCCGTGAAGCTGCCTGCGTCGGCGACCGCAAGGAAGGCACGGATGGGAGTCAGTTTATCCATTGTTCAAATTTATCAAACAATGCCGTCGCCGCATGCAAGCAATGGCTACGTATACTTCTTGTATCGATTACTGCGTCCTCATTTAAGGAGCGACCCCATGTTCAGCCCGCTGAGTTGCGGCGCGAGCGCAAGGCGCCCTGCCAAGACAGTACCGGCTTACGCCGGATCTTCGCTGACGACTTCCGTCGTCGGGTTGGCTGGTGCCGACGCCCGCAATGGCCGTCCTGCCCGTATCCGCCAGGCCCTGCATTTCCTGCCGTCTTTGCTGCCGTCTCCCGAGCGTTAGTGCCTTGCGTCGGAGGGTAGCCGCCTGCATGCAGGTGGGCCCGCTTCGATGTCGCACGCCCTGGTTCCGTACGACGACTCCTGTTCGAAGAACCACGTCCCGCATGCCTGTGCGTTGCTTCGTTGCGCCTGTGCGTGTTCTTGGGAGACTCATCATGACCACCGTCAACACCTCCGCGATGCCGTCGGTATCCGCACCCGTTGCCGCCTTCAAGCCGACCCTGCGCCAGTGTCTCTGCGCCGCAGCGATCGTCTTGTTGCCGTACGCCGCCATGGCTGCAATATTGTTGCTGAACGGGTAACAATCCGTCAAAACGCAAAAGCCGGACACACCGTCTGGCGCCATCGCCTGCATGCGTTTATCGCGCGCCGGCGTTCATGCCGCGCGTCTTGCGCGGCTGCAGTTCCCTCGCCGGGCCTACGGGTCTGGCCGCACTGCCCATAATTAGAAAGAGAGTTTGTCATGCGTCATTGGTTTTTTCTTTTCCTCGCCATCGCGGCGGAAGTCACCGGCACCAGCCTCATGAAATGGGGCAGCACCAGTGGCCACCCCGGCGGCCTGCTTGGCATGTTCGTGCTGCTGGCCCTGTCGTATTACGCGCTGTCGCTGGCGGTCGAACGCGTTCCCATGGGCGTTGCCTACGCCATCTGGGAAGGGGTTGGCATCGTGTCGATCGCGCTGATCAGCCTGCTGCTGTTCAACGAAAGCCTGAGCGCCGGCAAGGCGCTCGGCATTGCCGCGGTGCTGGGCGGCATCGTGCTGCTCAAGCGCGGTATTGCCAGCGAACGTGCGGTGGCCAAGGAACGCGTCGATCAGCCCGGGCCGCAGGTCCGGCCAGGCCCGCTCGCCGTGCTGCCTTTGGCCTGGAGCCCCAGCCATGCTTGACACCTACACCTGGTTCCACGGCGCCATGCTGCTGTGCGCCGTGGTGTTCGAGGTCACGGCCAACATCTTCCTGAAGCTGTCCGAAGGCTTCAAGCGGCGTGGCTACGGTGTGCTGTCGATCGCGCTGGTGCTGGCGGCCTTCAGCTGCCTGTATCTGTCGCTGGACGGTATTTCGCTTACGCTGGCCTACGCCACGTGGGGCGGCCTGGGCATTCTGGCCACTGCTCTGGTGGGCTGGTGGATGTTCGGCCAGCGTATCCAGCTGGCAGGTTGGGCAGGCATCGGGTTGCTGGTGGGCGGCCTGCTGATGATGAAGTTTGCCTGAGCGCAGCTGGTCAAGACGTAACGGTATGACGGCTTTGTCCTCCCCCGATGCAGGCGGGCGCCTGCGCAAGGGTAAAATCCCCGTCTTTCCCCAAGCCGAGGGCTCTTCCGTGTCCGCCCCTACACTCCAGAACGATGTTTTCCTGCGGGCCCTCGCACGCCAACCGACCGAGTACACGCCCGTCTGGCTGATGCGCCAGGCCGGCCGCTACCTGCCCGAATACAACGCCACGCGCGCGCGGGCCGGCTCGTTTCTTGGCCTGGCCAAGAACCCGGACTACGCGACCGAAGTCACGCTGCAGCCGTTGGCGCGCTTTCCGCTGGACGCCGCCATCCTGTTTTCGGACATCCTGACCATCCCCGACGCCATGGGCCTGGGCCTGAGTTTCGAGACCGGCGAAGGCCCGCGCTTTGCGCGCCCGCTGCGCACCGAGGCCGATGTGGCGGCGCTGGCCGCGCCTGACATGAACGAACTGCGTTATGTGTTCGACGCGGTCACGCAGATCCGCCGCGAACTGGCGGGCAAGGTGCCCCTGATCGGGTTCTCGGGCAGCCCGTGGACGCTGGCCTGCTACATGGTGGAAGGCGCGGGGTCCAGCGACTACCGCACCGTCAAGACCATGATGTATCAGCGTCCCGACCTCATGCACCGGATCCTTGAGATCAATGCGGAAGCGGTGGCGGTCTACCTGAACGCGCAGATCCAGGCAGGCGCCCAGGTCGTCATGATCTTCGACAGCTGGGGTGGCGTGCTGGCCGACGGCCTGTTCCAGGAATTTTCATTGGCCTATACCCGCAAGGCGCTGGCGAGGCTGATTCGCGAAAACGATGGCCGGTCGGTGCCGTCCGTGGTGTTCACCAAGGGCGGCGGCTTGTGGATCGACGACATTGCCGATCTGGGCTGTGATGCGATCGGGCTGGATTGGACGGTCAACCTCGGCAAGGCGCGCGAGCGGGTGGGCGGTCGTGTGGCGCTGCAGGGCAACCTGGATCCCATGACGCTGTTTGGCGGTGAAGACCGTATCCGTTCCGAAGTGATCCGCACCCTGGACAGTTTCGGCAACCACCCCGGGCACGTGTTCAACCTGGGGCACGGGATCTCGCAGTTCACGCCGCCCGAAGCGGTGGTGACGCTGGTCGATGCCGTGCACAGGCACAGCCGGGCCATGCGCGCCTGATCCCGCGCAACCGGGGTGCAGCGGGTTGCCGCAGGGTTTGCAGGGTTGCTGGGCTAACGGGTTAACGGGTTAACGAGCTGACCCGCGCTGCTATCGGGTAGCGACCATGCCGGCGTGTCCCAAGGCGGCCTACACCTCGGGGGATGGCACGGATTTGCAGTTCGGTCTGCCCCGTGGTATGGCCGGCGGGATATGCGGGCGGTGACTTATTCACATTGTTGACGTCTTTCATGCACGCTTACAAATATGTGCGAAGCCTATTAATTTCAAGCCTAAGTTGTTGATCGATAAGGGAAATTAAAAAAGTTTTCCAGACTGGCCGGAGGATGTGCTAAGCCTTCCGGACGCTAGCCCGAGAGTTGCACCGGTGTTGTCCCCAAAGTTGTCCACAGGCGGATTGGGGACAACAAAATGTGCCGTTCACGCAGTGGTTTAGGGGGCACTCCGAGGTTTTACTTTAAGTGTGATGCCGGTTTCGGGGCCAGGCCAAGCTTGAACCCCCTACGGCCTTTTTTTCCCATCCTCCTGATGCATGAGTGACTGCCCGTCGATTGCTCTATGCCGACTCGCAATGACCCAAACCAGTGCGTTATCGATTTCTGCGGATTCCGAGGCTCAATCCTCAACCGGATGGGTGCGTGTTGCGCTCGATGTGCCGGTGCCGGGACTGTTCGACTACCGCGTCGCCCAGGCGGTCAAGGTCGGCCAGCGGGTGGTGGTGCCCTTCGGGCGCCGTGACCTGATCGGCGTGGTGGTGGATCTGCCCGCCACGCCCGCGCTGGACGAATCGAAGCTGCGCGACGTGATCCGGGTGCTGGACGACCTGACGCCCTTGCCGGAAGACTGGCTGCGGCTGGCGCGCTTTGCCGCTGAGTACTACCAGCGCCCGCTGGGCGAGGTGATGCTGCCGGCGCTGCCGGGGCCGCTGCGCAAACCCTCGTCGTACGACGGCGTGCGGTCGGGTGATGGACCGATTGCCCGCCTGGACGAACGCGCCGGACGGGCGGATGCGGCGGCGGCCAAGGCGGCGGCGAAGGAAGCTCGGGCGACCGACAAACTGGCGCGGGCGGCCGAGAAGGCGGCCACGGCGGCTGACAAGGCAGCGAAAGCCGCCGCCAAGGCCGGCAGCAAGCCTGCCGTCGTTGATCCGCAGCAGGAAGGCGCAGGCGATGCAAATGCGCAAGAAGGCGCAGGCGATGCGAATACGCAAGAAGGCCCGGGCGATGCTGGTGCGCAAAAAGGCGCAGGCGACGCTATTGCGCAAGCGAGCGAGCGCGATGCCGACGCGCAAGACAGCGCAGGCAACCCCGACGTGGCCGACGACAGGATTGTCGACCTGTCTGACGCCGCGGTCGCCGAGGTGCCGGCGCGCACGGCAGACCTTGCGACGTCGTCGGCATCCGTCCCTTTGACCGAAGCTGTGGACAACCCTGTGGATGCGCCTGTGGACAGGACCGCCCCCGCAGCCTCCGCAGCCTGCGATCCTCCGCTCGATCCCGCCGGCAGCCCCGTTGCTATCACGCGCCCCGTGCTGGGCCGGGCACAGCAGGAAGCTGTCGACTCCCTGGCCACGCTGGAAGGTTTCAAGCCCGTCCTGCTGCATGGCGTGACCGGCAGCGGCAAGACCGAGGTCTACCTGCATGCGGCCGAACGGGTGCTGGCGGCGGGCCGCCAGGTGCTGCTGCTGGTGCCGGAGATCAACCTGACGCCGCAGCTCGAAGGCGTGCTGCGCCGCCGGCTGGAAGCGACGGCGGGCAAGGACGGCGTGGCGGTGCTGCACAGCGGCCTGGCCGATGGCGAGCGGCTGTCGGCCTGGCTGCGGATCGTGCGTGGGCAGGCGCGGGTGCTGGTGGGCACGCGCCTGGCGCTGTTCACGCCGATCCCGAACCTGGGGCTGATCGTGGTGGACGAAGAACACGACCCGTCCTACAAGCAGCAGGAAGGTTTGCGCTATTCAGCGCGGGACCTGGCGATCTGGCGGGCGCGCGACCTGGGTATTCCGGTGGTGCTGGGGTCGGCCACGCCGTCGCTGGAAACCTGGCAGCACGCCGAAAGCGGCCGCTACCTGAAACTGTCCTTGCCCGACCGCGCGCAGGCCGCCGCGCCTCCCAAGATCCGGCTGATCGACACGCGGCAGATCAAGCTGAAGGAAGGGCTGTCGCCGCACGTGCTGACCGCCGTGGGCGAGCGACTGGCGCGGGGCGAGCAATCGCTGATCTTCCTGAACCGCCGGGGTTATGCGCCGGTGCTGCATTGCGAGGCCTGCGGCTGGGTCAGCGGGTGCAAGCGGTGTTCGGCCTATATGGTGCTGCATCGGTCGGCATCGCAACGGGGTAGCCACGCGCGGCATGAACTGCGGTGCCACCACTGCGGCTGGCAGGAACGCGTGCCGCCGGCCTGCCCGGATTGCGGCAACCAGGACTTGCAACCCATGGGCCGCGGCACGCAGCGGCTGGAGGAACACCTGGCCGAATTGTTCCCAACCGCGCGGATCGCCCGGATCGACGCCGACAGCACGCGACGCAAAGGCAGTGCGCACGCGCTGTTTTCGCAGATGCATGCCGGAGAGATCGATATCCTGGTCGGCACGCAGATGGTAGCCAAGGGGCATGACTTCCAGAACCTGGGGTTCGTGGGCGTGCTCAATTCGGACGCGATGCTGTTCTCGCACGATTTCCGGGCGCCTGAAAGGCTGTTTTCGCAGCTGATGCAGGTGGCCGGGCGCGCGGGGCGCAGTGGCGTCGCCAGCGAGGTGTTCGTGCAGACCGGATATCCGGAACAGCCGCTGTATCAGTCGCTCATCAAGCACGATTACGACGGCTTTGCGCGGTACGCGCTGGACGAGCGCAAGGCGGCCGGCCTGCCGCCATTCGCCTTCCAGGCCCTGCTGACGGCCGAAGCGCCCGAGCTGGCGCAGGCCGTGGGCTTTCTGGGGCAGGCCCGCGCCGAGTCCGAAGACGGCATGCTGGACGGCGCCGACGAAGCGACCCGCGCGGCCCTGGCCCGGATTACGCTTTATGATCCAGTGCCCCTGCGTGTGGTGCGGGTGGCCAATGTCGAGCGGGCGCAGCTGCTGATCGAAAGCGATCACCGGCCGGCGCTGCAGCACTTCCTGCACGTGTGGGGCGCGCGCCTGCCGGCCCTGGCGTCAGCGGCCCGGGTGCGGTGGCATCTGGAAGTCGACCCGCTGGAAATCTGACCCCGGCAACGTGATGACCCCAGCACAGTGATGACCCGGCCCCGCGCGACGGGGCAAACGCAAGCTTTCCCTCTGGTGTACCCGCATGACTGCTCCATCGACTCCCGACGTTCCTCCCGTGTCCTCGACGGTCCGCAAGCTGGACCGCGCGCAGTCGCAGCTCGACGCGAAGGGCGGGCCGGCCGAGCCGTTCGTGCTGCCGCCCGTGGCCGGGGGCATGAACGATGCCCAGCGCGAGGCGGTGCGGCATCTGGACGGTCCGTGCCTGGTGCTGGCGGGCGCTGGCAGCGGCAAGACGCGCGTGATCACCCAGAAAATCGGCTACCTGCTGCGCGACTGTGGTTACAACGCGCGCAACGTGGCCGCGCTGACCTTTACCAACAAGGCGGCCAAGGAGATGGCCGAGCGGGTCAAATCCGTCGCGGCGCCGAACCAGTTGAAGGGCCTGACGATCAGCACCTTCCACTCGCTGGGCGTGCGGCTGCTGCGCGAAGAAGCCAAGAAGGTCGGGCTCAAGCCGGCGTTTTCGATCCTGGCGTCCGACGACGCACTGGGCATCGTGCAGGACCTGATCGCCACCACCGACAAGGGCCGCCTGCGCGCCGTGCAGAACACGATCTCGTTGTGGAAGAACGCGCTGGTCGAGCCCGATGAAGCCGAACGGATTGCCGCCACCGAAGGCGAGCGGGAAGCCGCGCGTGCCTACCGCAGCTACAACGCCACGCTGCGGGCCTACCAGTCGGTGGACTTCGACGACCTGATCCGCCTGCCGGCGCAGCTGCTGGAACGGGACGACGAAGCGCGCGAACGCTGGCAGTCCCGCCTGCGCTACATGCTGGTCGACGAATACCAGGACACCAATGCCTGCCAGTACCGGCTGGTGCAGCTGATCACCGGGCCGCGCGCCATGTTCACGGCGGTGGGCGACGATGACCAGGCCATCTACGCGTGGCGCGGCGCGACGATCGAGAACCTGGCCAAGCTCACCACCGATTATCCGAACCTGAAGGTCATCAAGCTCGAACAGAACTACCGGTCGGTGCAGCGCATTCTTGCCGCCGCCAACCGGGTGATCGAAAAGAACCCCAAGCTGTTCGACAAGAAGCTGTGGTCCGACCTGGGCGCGGGCGATCCCATTATGGTGGTGCCCATGGATGGCGAGGAAGCCGAAGCCGAATCGGTGGCCGTGCGCATCTCGGCCGCGCGCTTCGAAAAGAAGGCGCAGTGGAAGGACTTTGCGATCCTGTACCGAAGCAACCACCAGGCGCGGGTCATGGAACAGGCGCTGCGCAACCTGAAGATTCCGTACATGGTGTCGGGCGGCCAGAGCTTTTTCGACAAGGCCGAAGTGCGGGACGTGCTGGCCTATCTCCGGCTGATCGCCAACGACGAAGACGACCCGGCCATGATCCGCGCGATCACCACGCCCAAGCGCGGCGTGGGACAGGCGACGCTGGAAGTGCTGGGCAACTATGCGGGCGAGCGCGAGATCCCGCTGTTCGCGGCGATTTTCGAGACGGGCCTGGAGCAGCGTCTGGCCGCGCGGCAACTGGGCCAGTTGCGCGAGTTTGGCGAATTCATCCACCGCATGCAGTGGCGTGCGGGGCGGGGCGCCAGTGGCGAGGCCATCACGTCGGCCGAGCCCGCGGGCGAGATCCTGGACGACCTGCTGCGCGCCATCAACTACGAACGCTATCTGTACGACACGTTCGATGAACGCGGCGCGCAGACGCGCTGGCAGACGGTGCTGGACCTGACCGGCTGGCTGCGCCGCAAAGCCGAAGAAGACAACATGACGCTGGTCGAACTGGTGCAGCACATTGCGCTGATCACCATGCTCGAAAAGAACGACGAAGAAGATCCGGACGTGGTGCGGCTATCGACCCTGCACGCGTCCAAGGGCCTGGAATACCCCCACGTGTATCTGGTGGGTGTCGAAGAAGGCCTGCTGCCGCACCTGGGCAAGGACGACGAGGAAGGCGACCCGGCCAAGGCGGCGGAGTCGCTGGTCGCCCGCGTGCAGGAAGAGCGGCGGCTGATGTACGTGGGCATCACGCGCGCGCAGCGCAGCCTGCATGTGACGTGGTGCAAGAAGCGCAAGCGCGGCCGGGAAGACGTCGCGCGCGAGCCGTCGCGATTCATTGAAGAGATGGGTCTGGGCGGCGACAAGATGGTCGACACCACGCCTGCCATGAGCGCGAAAGACCGGCTCGGGATGCTGAAGGCGCTGCTGAACAAAGGCGGCTGAGGCAGCCAGGACGGCTTGGAGGAACCCGCCTTGCCTGACCGCCGCCTTCTGACCGGGCTGCCCGGCCAGCGCCCTTACACGTACCGCGGAATCGGCCCGTTGTGCGGGGTCTGATCCGGCAGGTCGACCTCGACCTTGTCCGCAAAACACCAGCCCCAGCCTTCGGGCGGATCGTAGCCTTCGATGATCGGATGCTGCGTGGCGTTGAAGTGCGCGCGGGCATGGCGATTGGGCGAGTCGTCGCAGCAGCCGACGTGGCCGCAGGTGCGGCACAGGCGCAAATGAACCCACATGCTGCCGGACTGGAGACATTCTTCGCAGCCAAGGGCGCTGGGGGTGACGTGGGCGATGCTGGACGTATGCGTGCAGGACGAGCTCATGACGTTCCTTGCTGAAGGCGGTGGCAGGCGGCCGGTTGCCGGGATATCAAGTGCCGAGTATGGCATCGGCGCGGCCGCATCCCAACCCCCGGATGGGGGAGACGCGGTCCGGACACGACCCTAAAAGCGGTAAAGTAGCCCACGCCCGGCCATGCCGCGGTGATTGCGCCGGCATGTCGCCAGCCGCCTCTACGAGATCCGCACTATGGTTGACCAGGGCCTGTCCGCCTTTCTGAACAACGGCGACGCCACGTGCGCCCGGTTCACGCGCATCGACTGGTCGGCCACGCCGCTCGGGCCCGTCGATTCCTGGCCCACCGTCATCAAAAGCACGCTTGCCACCTGGATGGATTCGCCCCAGGCCATGTTCCTGGCATGGGGGCCGGACCTGCGCTTTTTTTTCAATGATGCCTATGCGCCGATGCTGCTGGAGCGGGTCGAAGGAGCCATGGGCCGTCCTTTTCATGAGCTGTGGTCCGACGTGTGGGACGACATCGAATGGATCGTGATCCGGGCGCTGGCGGGCGAGGGCACGCGCATCGAAGAGATGCCCCTGTCCATGGTGCGCCATGGCGTGCGCAAGCCGACCTGGTGGACCTTTACCTACATGCCGGTGCGGGATGACCACGCCAACATCGTCGGCATGATGTGCACCGTGGTGGATGTGACGAGCGCAGTGCAGGCCAGGGCACAGGCCGATCGCGAGCGCGAGCGCCAGCGTCTACTGCTGCAGCAGATGCCGGGCTTTGCCGGTCTGCTGTACGGGCCCGAGCACATCTTTGACTATGTCAACGATTCTTACCAGGCGCTGTTCGGGCCGCGTCCTTTCGTCGGCCAGGCCATTCGCGATGTATTTCCCGAGCTGGAAGGCCAGGGCTTCTACGAGCTGCTGCATGCGGTCTACACCACCGGCGAGCCCATCGTGATGCACGGCTTTCCCATCCAGATGGCCGGCGAGGCGCAGCCCCGTTATCTGGACTTTCTGTATCACCCCGTGCGCAACGATGTCGGGGACATCATCGGCATCTTTACCGGTGGTTATGAAGTCACCGAGAACGTGCGCGCCGAAGAGGCGTTGCGGCTCATGAATGAGACGCTTGAACATCGGGTGCAAGAGCGCACGTCGGAACTGCTGCGGGCGCAAGAGGCGCTGCGGCAGTCGCAGAAAATGGAAGCAATCGGCCAGCTGACCGGCGGTCTGGCGCATGACTTCAACAACCTGCTGACGGGTATCAGCGGGTCGCTCGAACTGATGCGGCGACGGCTGCACCTGGGCACGCTGGACCGCGCCAGTACCGAACGTTATATCGACACCGCCCAGGGCGCCGCGCAGCGTGCCGCGTCCGTGACGCATCGCATGCTGGCCTTTGCGCGCCGGCAGACGCTGGATCCGCAGCCCACCGACATGAACCGGCTGGTGCACGACATGGTGGAGCTGCTGCGCCGCACGGTCGGTCCGGCGATTCCGGTGGAGGTGCTGCTGGCGCCGGGGCTGTGGTTGACGATGGTCGATGCCGTGCAGCTGGACAACGCCCTGCTGAACCTGTCGATCAACGCGCGCGACGCCATGCCGCATGGGGGCCGGTTGACGATCGCCACCGCCAACCGGTCGATCGCGCCCGGGTTGGCGTCCGAACTGGGGCTCGTGGCCGGGGATTATGTCGCGCTGAGCGTGACCGACGACGGCATCGGCATGACGCCCGACACGGTGGCGCGCGCGGTGGAACCGTTCTTTACGACCAAGCCCCTGGGGCAGGGCACGGGCTTGGGCCTGTCGATGGTGTACGGCTTTGCGCGGCAATCGGGCGGCGTGCTGCGCATCGAGTCCACGTTTGGCGAGGGCACGACCATGAGCCTGTTCCTTCCGCGTGTTGACGGCGCCTCGAGCGAAGGCAGCGAGTCCGCCGGGGACGCCGCAGCCGCCGTTCCGGTGCGGCGCGCGCGCGTGCTGGTCGTCGATGACGAGATCACCGTGCGCATGCTGGTGACCGAGGTGTTGAAGGATGCCGGCATGCTGCCCATCGAGGCCGAAGACGGCCCGTCGGCCATGACGGTGCTGCAGAGCGATGTGGCGCTGGATCTGATGGTGACGGACGTGGGCCTGCCCGGTGGCATGAACGGCCGGCAGCTGGCCGATGCCGCGCGCGCCCAGCGTCCGGACCTGAAGGTGCTGTTCATTACCGGCTATGCCGAGAACGCGTTGATCGGCGACGGGGTGCTGGAGCCCGGCATGCAGGTGCTGACCAAGCCGTTCACGGTGGACAACCTGCTGGATCGGGTGCGGCAATTGACGCTTGCCCGCTGAACGGATGACGAAGGGCTGTCCGGGCCATGCAGTTCTTACATGCGGCGCCCCGGCGCCATGGAGCCGTGACGCCGCATATCCAGGGGTATCCAGGCCTTACTGCTGAGTTGCCTTCGGGCACGTGGCTTGCGGGGAGTGTCTTCCCGAAACCCAGCACGAGAGCCTCATGGAAATTCATATCAATACTGGCAATGGCATGGAAAACCGGGTCAAGCTCGAACAGTGGGCCGACAGTGAGATCCGCAGGAATCTGGGCCGCTTTACCGACGATGTGCGACGCATCGAAGTGCATTTGTCGGACGAGAACAGCCAGAAGGGCGGCGCGGACGACAAGCGCTGCATGATCGAAGCCCACGTCATCGGACAGAAAGCGGTTGCCGTCAGCCACAATGCGCCGACGCTCGAGCAGGCGCTGAACGGCGCCGAGAGCAAGGCCCGTCGCGCGCTGGACAGCGCCCTGGGCAAGGTGCGCGATCATCGCGACCATACCTCGATCCGCACCGATGCCGCCGGCACGGGCGTGCCCGGTGCGGGCGATAGCGTCAGCGAGAGCGAGAGCGACGGCGACGGCGACGGCGACGACTGAGCGTGTCAGGCGTGGTGGAGCCGTCATGCCAACCTCACCAATGGGCCAGGCATCGCTATTTGATGACGATGCGCTTGGCGCGCCCACCCCGCCGCTTCCTGGCCCGCCGGGCTTTCGCTACGAAGCCGGGTTTCTGAGCCCTGACGAAGAAGCTGACTTGCTTGGTCAGATGGCGGGTTTGCCGTTCGAAGCCATGCGCTACAAGAGCTATGTCGCGCAGCGGCGCGTCGTCAGCTATGGCGGGCGCTTCGACTTCGATCGCAACCAGCTGCAAGACACCGATGCGCCGGCCCCATGGGTGCTGCCGCTGCGGAACCGTATCGCCGCGTGGGTGGGCCTGCCGGCCGACGCGTTCACGCAGATCCTGGTGGCGGAGTATTCCGTAGGGACCCCGTTGGGATGGCATCGCGACGTGCCCGATTTCGAAGACGTGGTCGGGGTGTCGCTGGCCGCTGAAGCCACGATGCGCTTTCGGCCGTATCGGCGGGATGGGCAGCCCATGCCTCGGGCCGATGGGGTGAAGCCCGTCGTGTTGAAACAAACGCTGGCCCCGCGATCCATCTATCTGCTGCGGGGTCCGGCGCGCTGGGACTGGCAGCACAGCGTCTCGCCCACCCGATCACTGCGCTATTCGATCACCTTCCGGACGTCGGCGCGGCGCGCGTTCGCAAAGCGGTGATGGGCCGGATCGCGGTGCTCTGATATCGTTACGCCCGTTATTGGCGCAATCGGGCATCGCATGACTCAACGTTCCCTTCCCCTGGCGGGCATTCGCGTTCTTGACCTGACGCGGGTTCTGGCCGGCCCCTGGTGCACCCAGAATCTGGCCGACCTGGGCGCCGATGTCATCAAGATCGAAAAGCCCGGCAGCGGCGATGACACCCGTTCCTGGGGACCGCCTTACCTTCAGGACGCCGAAGGCAACGACACCCGCGACGCCGCCTACTACCTGTGCGCCAACCGCAATAAGCGGTCGGTGGCGGTGGACCTGGCAACGCCAGAGGGCGCACGCGTGCTGCGCGAGCTGGCCGCGGTCAGTGACGTGCTGGTGGAAAACTTCAAGGTGGGCGGACTGGCCAAATACGGCCTCGATTACGAGAGCCTGAAGGCGATCAACCCTCGGCTGATCTACTGCTCGATCACCGGCTTTGGCCAGAGCGGCCCCTACGCCAGCCGGCCGGGATACGACTTCATGATCCAGGGCCTGGGCGGCCTGATGAGCATCACGGGCGAACGTGACGGCCTGCCGGGCGCGGGACCGCAGAAGGCCGGCGTGGCGGTGGTCGACATCGTGACCGGCATGTACGCCAGCGTGGGCATCCTGGCGGCCTTGCAGGAGCGCCACCAGAGCGGGCTCGGGCAGCGGCTGGACATCGCGCTGCTCGACAGCGTGGTGGCCATGCTGGCCAACCAGAACATGAACTTCCTGACCACGGGCAAGGCCCCCGGGCGGTCCGGCAATGCCCACCAGAACATCGTGCCCTACCAGGTGTTTCCGGCGTCCGATGGGCACCTGATTGTTGCGGTGGGCAACGATACGCAGTTTCGCGCCTACTGCGTGGCGATGGACGCCATGCATCTGTCGTCCGACCCGCGCTTCCAGACCAACCAGTCACGCACGATCAACCGTGACGTGCTGGTGCCCCAACTGGCCGAGATCATGGCCTCCAGGCCGCGGGATTACTGGCTGGAGCGGCTGGAGGCAGTGGGCGTGCCCTGCGGTCCGATCAACACCATCGAACAGGTGTTTGCCGACCCGCACGTGCAGGCGCGCGGACTGCGCCTGGACCTGCCGCACGCCGCGGCCGGCACGGCCCCCAGCGTCGCCAGCCCGCTGCGCTTTTCGGACACGCCCGTGCAGTACCGCGCGGCGCCGCCGGTGCTGGGTCAGCATACCGACGAGGTGCTGCAGGAAGTGCTGGGCTGGGGGGCGGACGATGTGGCGGCCTTGAAGGCGGGGGACACGGGTACGGCGTGAGGGCGTCTGCCCTGCTGGGTTGCAGGCGCAGATAAAAAAACCCCCGAGGGCGAGCCCGTCGGGGGTTTTTTGTTGCCTGCGTGCCCGGTGCCCGGTCTGGCCAGGCGCGGAGCGGCTTACTTGGCGGCGTCGACCATGTACTGGACGGTGGCGCGGATGTCGGCTTCGGTTGCATTGGCGGCGCCGCCCTTGGGTGGCATCGCGCCCTTGCCGGCGATTGCCGTGGCGACCATGGTGTCCATGCCGGTGGCGATGTACTTGGCCCAGGCGGCCTTGTCGCCAAACTTGGGTGCGCCGGCAACGCCGGTACCGTGGCAGGCGAAACAGGCGCTGTCATACAGCTTCTTGCCGTCGCCGGTGGAGGCGGCGGCAGTCGGAGCGGCAGCAGCGGGGGCGGCAGCCGCGGCGGGGGACGTTGGCGCCGCAGCCGGCGTGGCGGGCGCTGCCGGAGCCGGTGCGGGCACCGCGGCCGGGGCAGCAGCTGCCGCGGCGGGAGCCGCCGACGCATCGGCCGTGGCGGCAGGCGCTGCAGGGGCGGGCGCTTCGGGTTCCTTGAAGCTGGCGCCGCTGGCATTGGCCATGTAGGCCACCGCGCGCGCCACTTCGAAGTCATCCAGGTCGGGGTTGCCGCCCTTGGCGGGCATGGCGCCCTTGCCTGCGATGGCTACCTTGACCATCTCTTCCAGGCCGGTCTGGATGTACTTGGCCCAGGAACCGTTGTCGCCGAATTTAGGCGCGCCGGCAACGCCGGCGGCATGACAGGTGGCGCACACGGCCTTGTAGACCGCTTCGCCCGTCTGGAACACCCGCGGCGCGTTGGCGTCACGAATTTCGAAGCCGGCCACTGGCGCGATGCGCGCGTCGATCGCGGCGGGCGTCTGTGCATCGGCACCGGCGTTGGTTCGCGTGCCGTTCACGACGAAGTGGACCAGCAGGATGATGATGATGACCGGTGCCACAAGGGACAGAACGATCACCGTGATCAGCTGACGAGGCGTCCGGATCGGCGATTGGTGATCTTGCGTGTGGTCGTGATGCGCGTTGCTCATTGCGAAATCCTGCAGGTCCACCGGCCGGGACAGGGGAGCGCGGCACGGGACGGTTACGGGGGAATGATACGGTCTTGACTGCTTTTATTCCGGCGCCGAGGGCATGCTGCTCTGGGGTCTCCTTCCAGAGCGCGAGCATGGCGGCCGATTCATTTTTTGCACACAACCGCCTGATTATAGCGGGATGGACTCACGGGGTGCTTGATTGGTGTTCCCCCGGGTAAGCCCGCTTGCGCAGTGGCGTTGCAGCCGCGACACGACAGGAAATCTGCAAAGCCGGATCGGACCGCAGGACGAACGCGCGAATGCAAGCTACAATAGTCGACTTAGCGCCCGTAGCTCAATGGATAGAGTACTGCTCTCCGAAGGCAGGGGTTGCTGGTTCGATCCCAGCCGGGCGCACCAATTTCTCGGATTTTCGTCAGATATTCATCCAGATATCGACGGGTCCGCAGCCAGCCGCTTGTCATCCGTCGCCAGACCTTGTGCGACATCAGCGACACATCAGCGCGACACCTCCATCCCGACCCGCAGCACCACGGACACCATTTCCGCCTGACGGTGGGTATAGGTCTTGGCCAGCACCTGCTTCAGGTAGCTTCGCGCCGTCCCCTTGGCAATTCCCAGCTCTTCGGCCGCCTCGGCCAGGTCCATGCCGCGCGCCAGCAGGATCGCCAGGGCGGCCTCGCGCCGCGTGAAACGAAAAGTCGTGGCGAGCAGCACCGGGTCGATGCCGGGCGGCCGGTTGGGCTCCATTACGAACAGGATCACGCGGGTGGCCGTGCTGATGCCCTCCGGCACATCGGACGCGTCCACCGGCAGGATGCGCACGACCAATGGGGCAAGCGGCGGACGGCGGGCCACGGCACGGCGCATCGGCGCCAGCGGCACGGCCGGCATGCCGTCGGCGCTGCTGCACCGCCTGTTGATGCCTACCGCCGCGGCGATCGCATCCTGCAGCGCGCGGGCGTCGCTCGCGGCCATGGCCGACACCTGGTGCCGCGTCAGGACCAGCCCGTCGCTGTCGCGTGCCAGCAGCTCGGCGCGCGGGTTGGCAAAAATCGGCCGCATCCGCGCATCGAGCAGGATCACGCCGAAGTCCAGCCGGGCAATCACCTCGTACGCGTCCCGGGCGCGGCGGTCGGCAAGGTCGAGCCGGCTTTGCACCTCGATCGCGGCAGCCAGGTGCGGCACGATGCGGCGGGCAGCGTTCACATCGTTCGGGCTGAAATCGACGGCGCCCAGTTCGCGGCCTGCCGCGAAATAGACCTGGTGGTCGGGCAGGCGCAGCAGCGGCGCGGCAATGCCATAGAAGCCGCCAGCCGGCCGGATGATGTCGTTGTAGAGGGCGGACCGCCGGAAGGCCGCGTCGGCCATCAGTGCGTGCTGGCGCAGCGGTTTGCCCAGCGGGCAGGCGTGGGTCCAGCGGATGAGTCCATGTTCGACTTCCCGCCGGATCCAGGGCGGCGGTGCGTCGCAGCCCGACATCACCGCCATGCCCGGCACGCCGCTGCCCTGGGCGCTGAGGATGGCCTTGTGGCCGCCGATCGCATGGGCGACGGCGGTGACGGCGCCAGGCCATTGCCCGGGCGCCAGCGCGGCTTCATAGATGTGCCGGATCGCCCGATGAACCGTGTCGATGCGCGTCATGGTCACCCCCAGGTCGCCGTCCATTTCCCCCCCAAATGGGAGTGCCCGTCGGCGCAAAGCTGAGGGAGACTATAGGCCGGTTTGGCCTTTGAGGGAGCATTTCATGCCAGCGGCCTTGTCCTATCCCGGTGTCTACATCCAGGAAGTCCCCAGCGGCGTTCGCACCATTACCGGCGTGGCGACGTCGGTCACCGCCTTCGTCGGACGCGCCGTTGCCGGACCGGTCGACGCCCCCCGGATGCTGACCGGATTCGCGGATTTCGAACGGCGATTCGGCGGTCTCGACCTGACCTGCCCGATGAGCTATGCCGTGCGCGACTTCTATGCCAACGGCGGCTCGCTCGCGCTGGTGGTTCGGGTGGCACCGGATACCGCCCGCGCGGCCACGATCATGCTGGGCAACGACGCCAGCCCGCCGGTCGGGCTGGTGCTGGAAGCGTCCAGTCCGGGTGCATGGGGCAACCGGCTGAGCGCTACCGTGGATCACGACACCGACCTGGCCATGCCGGTCACGTCGCCCCCCACGCCGTCCACCACCTTCAATCTGATCGTGCGATATCGGCACAGGCCCGGACGGGATGAATTCTCGACGGAGCGCTTCGGGTCCGTCTCGCTCACGCCGGGCGACCCGCGCTATCTGCCGCAGCTGCTCGAGCGCCAGTCGATCTACGTTCGCGTCAAGGGCGACCTGCCGGCGGACCGGCCACCGGAGTTCACCACCGGCACCGGCGTACAGCGCAAGGCCGTGTGGGTCGATGCCGACGCGGGATCGGGCGACGATGGCGGCGAGCTCGATGACAGCCACGTGTTGGGGGAACGCGATCCCAAGACCGGCCTGTATGCCCTGGATCAAGCCGACCTGTTCAACCTGCTGTGCATCCCGCCGCTGGGCCGCGATACGTCTGCCTTGCCATCGACCTACGTCATGCCCTCGGCGGCCGTGTACAGCGCGGCACTGGACTACTGCGTGGAACGCCGCGCCGTGCTGATCGTCGATCCGGACCCGGCCTGGGCCACGCCGGTTGACGAGTCGATCCGCAATGCCATGCAGGGCCGCAATGCGCTCAACCTGACCGGCCCGTCGGCACGCAACGCGGCGCTGTATTTTCCGTGCGTGCGCCAGGCCGATCCGCTGCTGGACGGCCGCATCGATACTTTCGTGCCATCGGGGATCATCGCGGGCGTCATCGCGCGCACCGACGCGTCCCGCGGGGTGTGGAAGGCGCCGGCCGGGCTCGACGCCTCGCTGACCGGCGTGCAGGACCTGCAGATCAACATGAATGATCTGGAAAACGGGCAGCTCAATCCCCTGGGCATCAACTGCCTGCGATCGTTCGGCGTCAACGGCCGGATCGTGTGGGGCGCGCGTACGCTGCGCGGCGCCGATGAAAGCGCCGACGAATACAAGTACCTGCCCGTCAGGCGGCTGGCGTTGTTCATCGAAGAAAGCCTGTATCGCGGCACGCAATGGGTCGTGTTCGAACCGAACGACGAACCGCTGTGGGCACAGGTTCGCCTGAACGTGGGGGCCTTCATGCAGGGACTGTTCCGGCAGGGCGCGTTTCAGGGTGCGTCGCCGCGTGACGCCTACTTCGTGCGTTGCGATGCCCAGACCACGACCCAGCATGACATCGACCTTGGCGTGCTGAACGTGGCGGTCGGCTTTGCGCCGCTCAAGCCGGCGGAATTCGTGGTCATCCAGATCCAGCAGATGGCCGGGCAGATCGCGACCTAGCGCGAGGGGATCCATGCACGTTTCCGTCAGCAGGATGTTTGATTCGGACCCAACCGGGAGGCGGTCGCCATGGCCCAGTTCAGCGTCAACGCACAACGTTTCGACCCCTACAAGAACTTCAAATTCCGGGTGAAGTGGGATGGCCGCTATGTGGCCGGCGTGACCAAGGTGGGTGCGCTCAAGCGCAGCACGGAGCCGGTCGAACACCGCGAGGGGGGCGATCCGTCGACCACCCGCAAGTCGCCCGGCCGGACCAAGTACGACGCGATCACACTGGAACGCGGCGTGACGCACGACACCGAGTTCGAAAAGTGGGCCAACAAGGTCTGGAACTACGGGTCGGGCCTGGGGGCCGAGGTGTCGCTCAAGGACTTTCGCAAGGACCTGATCATCGAGGTCTACAACGAGGCCGGGCAGTGCGTGCTGGCCTACAAGGTGTATCGCTGCTGGGTGTCCGAATACCAGGCGCTGCCCGACCTGGACGCCAGTGCGAGTGCCATTGCGATCCAGCACATCAAGCTCGAGAACGAAGGGTGGGAGCGCGACTACGACGTGGTCGAGCCGTCCGAGCCGACCTACACCGAACCCGCCGTCTGAAGGCATGAGCCATGCGCGCCCTGACGCCGCACGATGTGCTTGCCTTGTGGGACGAGGGCGCCCACCGGCATCCGCTCGACCGCAGCGCGCTGCTATGCGCTCGGGCGCGCAGCGATCTGCCGGCCGACACGATCGTCGACCTGCCCCTGGGCGAAGTCACCCGCAGCGTGTTGCGGCTGCGCGAAGCCACCTTTGGCGGGCGGATCGACAGCCATGTGGATTGCCCATTCTGCGGCGCGCGGCTGGCGGTGTCGGTCATGACCTCCGAGGTGTTGCCCGGGGACGCGGCGGCGCAGGTGGTTGACGCCGCGCACGGACTGCGGCCGCCGACCTTACGCGACCTGGCGGCGGTGGCTGACGTGCCCGATGCCGAGGACGGTGCGCGGCGCCTGTTGCAACGCTGCATGACGGCGTCGGCGCCGGCGTCCTTGCTCGACGCGGACCTGGCGGAAATCGAAGCCTTGTTCGAAGCCCTGGACCCCAACGCCGATGTGGGACTGCAGGTGATCTGCACGGAGTGCGGCAAGCCGGTGCTGGCCACGCTGGATGCCACGGTGGTGCTGTGGGACGAGATCGAAGCGCAGGGCAAGGCGCTGCTGCGCATGGTGCACGTGCTGGCGGTGGCGTACGGGTGGACCGAAAGCGAGACCCTTGCGCTGAGTCCGGTGCGCCGCGCGGCCTATATGGCCATGGTGTCGCCATGAACGGGATCCTGCATCGTCTGGCCACGCGCGCGGCAGGTACTGCCGTGACGGCGCGGTCGGATGCGCGGCTGGGCGGAAGGATCCCCGGGCTTGCGTCGGGTGGAGCGGTGGCTGGACGCGACGGGTGGCGGGGCGGGTGGCGCGGCGGGGGTGGGCAAGGGGCCGGGGGTGCAGGACACGGTGGTCAGGCTGCGGCGTATGGGGTCGATGCGTGGGGCGTTGGTGGGCAGGGGGATCTGGCGCGGGGGGATGATGTGCGCGGATTGGGTGCGCTGGGCAGTGATGGGCAGGGGCGTGAAGCGTCTGGGTTTGATCCCTATGGCACCGATGGGTACGGCACGGAGGGTTATGGCAGGGATGCCTATGGCACGGATGCATCGGCCGGCGGCAATGGCACGGGTTCCGGCCTGGGAAGCGGCAACGGCAACGGCAACGGCAACGGCAACGGCAACGGCAACGCGTCGCGTGCGTCTTCACATGACGGCAGGGCGGTGCCTGCACCGTTGCTTGGCGTGCGCGCCGGGTCGCAGTCCGGAAGCGGATCGTTGTCCTTTACAACCAACGTGTCACCGTCAGTCGTGGCCGCACCGGGCGATGCAGGCACGGATGGGGCAGTGTCGCCACGCAACGTGTCGGGGCCATGGAATGGCGCGGGTGGCATGTCTAATGCGGCGGGCGGCGGCCAGGGTGTCGACAGCATCTGGTCAGGTGCCGACGATCATGCGGCGTTCAACCCGTCTGCTCGCGGCGCTGTCTACCCGCCACGCCTGCTGGCGTCGAACGGATCGTTGTCGACAGCAACGATCAGTGGGCTTTCGGATCCGCGTATGCAGGCGACCGTGCGCGCCATCGCCCATGACCTGGCCACCGACATCGCTGCGGCACACGGGCCGTCCAACGCCCACGGCGCCGAAACCGAGATCACCATTCACATCGGCCGCATCGACGTGACGGCCGTGCGCGCGCCTGCCGCCAAGCCGGCCCAGGCGACGGCCGCATCGGCCGCGGCCATGTCGCTCGACGCCTATCTGTCACGTCGCCAACGGAGCGGGACATGAGCTCCGCGCTGGCCATCGCGGCGGTCACGGCCGTGCTGCGCGACCTGCTCAACGACGGCTTGATCCGCGCGAACCTGAGTGGCGTGCTGGGCAGTGCGGCGACCGTCAGTGTGCTGGCGCCCGACCGTGTGGTGTCGGGAAGCGCGTCCGAGACGTCGCAGCTCAATCTGTTCCTGTATGCGGTCACGCCCAACCTTGGGTGGCGCAATGACGCGCTGCCGTCGCGGGACGTGTCGGGCAGGACGCGGCTGTCGAACCCGCCCCTGGCGCTTGATCTGCATTACCTGGTGTCGGCCTACAGCGGCGGTGATCTGCATGCCGACATGCTGCTGGGCGTTGCCATGCAGGTGCTGCATGAAACCCCCGTGCTGACGCGCGAGCGCATCCGTGCCGCGCTGACGCCCGCGGGGGGCGGGGCGGCGACCCCGGCCTTGCGCGCGCTGGCGGCCTCGGGGCTGGCGGATCAGGTGGAGCTGGTCAAGCTGACGCCCGAGTATCTGACCGGCGAGGACTCGTCAAAAATCTGGTCCGCCATTCAAAGCCATTTTCGGCCGACGGCTGGGTACCTGGCGTCGGTCGTGCTGATCGAAGCCAGCGAGCCGACGCGCTCGCCCTTGCCGGTGCTGAGCCGCGGCACGGTCGATCCGGTCTCGGGCCGGGACCGCGGGGTGGTGGTGACGCCCACACTGGCCCCGCCCGCGCCGATGCTGACGCTGGCCGTGCCGCCACTGCGGCAACCCGTTGCACGCATCGGCGACGTGATCGAACTGCAGGGGCAGCGCCTGGAAGGCAGCGCGCGCGAGGTGGTGCTCAGTCATGACCGCCATGACATCGATCAGGTCGTGCCCGCGATGGCCGCTACGCCAGACGCCGCCACGCACGTGCGGTTCGTGCTCGATGCGTCCTTGGCGGAGGCCTTGCCTGCAGGCATGTACCGGGTGCGGGTGCGCGTGACACCTCCGGCAGAATCGCGGCCGCGATCGACCAATGACGTGGCGCTGGTGCTTGCGCCGCACATCGCCAATCTACCCATGACGGTGACGCGTGACGCGGCAGGCAGCGCCGCGTTCGCCATCGACTTCATGCCGGCCTTGCGCGCCGGCCAGCAAGCGGTACTGGTGCTGGGGAGCGCACAGTACCTGCCGCTTGAAAGCACCCTGCCGACCCGGACCTTGCGCTTCCTGATTCCGGATGCGCCCGTTGGCAACCACCTGGCGCGGCTGCGGATCGATGGCATCGACAGCCCGATCGTCGACCTGTCGGCCGACCCGCCTGCAACGCCCACGTTCCTGGATCAACGGGTAGCCATTCAATGAGCGCCGACGACCGACTCCACGCGTGGACCACCGCCAACCAGGCCCTGCTGGCGGCGGAGTTTGGCGTATGGAAAGCGCGTTTGGGGGAAGTGGATGGCAATGGGGTGGACGCCACCGATGCCGACGCTGCCGAGGCCGATGCGCAAGCCGCGCTGCATGCCGCGCACGACGCCATGCCGGCTCGCGCGCCGATCGATACCCTGACCGACGCGTTTGCACTGAGCGCGTTCGAGCGGTCGTTGCTGCTGCTGGTGGCCGGCGCCGAGATGGATGCGGAACTGGCGGATCTGTGTGGGCATGCCGTCGGGCAGCCGCAGCATCCGTGGGCCACCTTTGGCCTGGCGCTGAACCTGCTGCCGGATCCGCACTGGAGCGCGCTCGCGCGCACGCAGCCGCTGCGCCGGTGGCGGCTGATCGAGGTCGATGCCGACGCGGCGCTGGTCACCGCGCGGCTGCGGCTGGATGAACGGGTGCTGCACTACCTGGCCGGCATGAACCTGATGGATGCGCGGCTGCTGCCTTTGCTCCGCGCGGTGTCGCCACCACTGCGGATGGCCGGGTCGCACGAGGCGCTGGCGCAGGCCGTGGCGCGCCAGTTGGCGGGGCCCGAGGAGACGGCGCAGGAGGGGAGGGCGCAGGAGCAGAGGACGCAGGGACAGGGTGCCCAGGCACAGGGGACGCAGGGACAGGGTGCCCAGGCACAGGGGACGCAGGCACAGGGAACGCAGGAGCCGGGTGCGGCCGACAGGTCAACCCCCGCGCCGTTGATTTTTTTTCATGGCGACGATGCGTCGGGCCGGGAAGATGTCGCGGCGCGGTGCGCGGATGTGCTCGGCTTGCGGATGCATGCGTTGAACGCGCAGGCCTTGCCGGCCAGCTTTGCGGAACTGGCCGATGTCGCGGTGCTGTGGGAACGGGAAGCGGCGCTTGGCGCGGGCGCGTTGTTGATCGACTGTGACGAGGAGGTGGGCGGTGGCTTGGGGCAGATAGCGGGCGGCTCTGCGGCCGCGACGGACCCGTCGGTCATGACACGCGCCAAGGCGTTTGCCGAAGCGGTGGGCGGGCTGATCTTCATGGGCGCCCGCACGCCGGTGGCGCTGCGGCGGGACACGCGCTTGCACGCGGTGGACCGGCCGTCCGCCGCCGAGCAGCGTGCGTTGTGGACGGCCGCATTGGGTAATGCCGCAGCAGGGCATGAGGCGAAGATCGAGGCCGACGTCGAGGCCGTCGCAGGGCAGTTCCGGTTGAGCGCTCGCGGCATTGCGGGCGCCGCAGCGGCGGCCCTGGCCGCCCCATCGCTTGCCGACGGTGCGTTGTGGCGGGCATGCCGCGAGCGCGCCTCGGCCAGCCTGGGCGAACTGGCGCATCGCATCGCCGACCGCGCGACCTGGGACGACCTGGTGTTGCCTGCGGCGCAGAAGGCCACGCTGGCGCAGATCGTGGCGCACGTGCGGCATCGGCGCCAGGTGCTTGAAACCTGGGGCTTTGCCGATCGAGGCGGGCGCGGGCTGGGCATCACGGTGCTGTTCGCAGGGGACAGCGGCACCGGCAAGACCTTCGCGGCTGAAGTGCTGGCCACCGAGCTGTCGCTGGACCTGTTCCGCGTGGACCTGTCGGGCGTCGTCAGCAAGTACATCGGCGAGACGGAAAAGAACCTTCGGCGGGTGTTCGACGCCGCCGAGGAAAGCGGCGCCATCCTGCTGTTCGATGAAGCCGACGCGCTGTTCGGCAAGCGCAGCGAGGTGCGCGACAGCCATGATCGTTATGCCAATGTCGAAGTCAGCTACCTGTTGCAGCGGATGGAAACCTATCACGGTCTTGCCATCCTGACGACCAATCACAAGGCGGCACTGGACAGTGCGTTCATGCGGCGGCTGCGTTTCGTGGTGCAGTTTCCGTTTCCCGAAACCGCCGAGCGCGAGGCGATCTGGCGCCGCGCATTTCCGCAGGCCACCCCGACCGACAGCCTGGCCTTCGAGAAGCTGGCCCGGCTGCAAGCCTCGGGCGGACAGATCCAGAACATGGCCTTGGGCGCGGCGTTCCTGGCGGCCGCGGAGGGCGGGCCGGTCAGGATGGCGCATGTGCTTACTGCGGTGCGCACGGATGGCACGCGGTTCGACCGTCCGGTGTCGGATACGGAAACGCGGGGGTGGGTATGACACGCATCGTGCTGCGGATCGACCGCCTCAGGCTGCATGGCATCGACGCGTCCGAGGGCGAGGCCGTGGCGCGGGCCTTGCAGGACACTTTGGCGCATGCATTGCGGGAACGCGTCGATGCCATGCCGTCGGCGGCGACCGTGGTGGCTGCCTTGCAGGCGAGTGCGTCCGGGGCATCCAGGGAAGGGCGCGGCACCCTGCATGTCACGGCCGGCCATTCACCCGCCGCTTTGGGCGCCAGCGTGGCGCAGGGCATCGCGCGGGGGTGGTTGCCATGAGCGGCGCAGCGGCAGGGCGTGTGAGTGCGCCCGCACGGGCGCAGGCTGCGTCGTTGTCATCGACAACGACATCGGTGACGAGATCCGCAGCGACATCCGGAAAGACATCGGTGACGACATCTGGAAAGACATCCGGAACGACATCCGGCCTGGCGGCCAGGCCATGCCGTGCGTGCGCGGCCAAGGCGGGCAAAGCGACGCCTTCGTCATCGACACGGGACGGCGCGCAGGCTCACGTTTCGGGCAACAGGTCAGGGACGGCTTCGACCGCAGCCACGGCCAGCGCCTGCACCACGTGCAGCCCGCCCGCGCGCCGGTCATTTGCTTCGATGCCGTTGCACGCGCCACGTCCAGCCAGCGTGACATCACTGGAACGTGAAGCCGACCGGTTTGCCGACGCGCATGTCCATGATGGGCCGGTCGCCGACCTGCCTGGCACCGGGCCCGCCGCAGCGCCCACCACGACCGCACCCACCACCGCGGCGCCCATGCCCCCGGCCGCTACCGCCGCCACCGCCTCCACGCCGTCCCTGTCCCGCGGCGCCGCGCGGCACGTCTCCACCGACACCAATCCGCTCATGACCGCGACGGTGACCGCCGCGGTGGCCACGCCGCACGACCCTGTGCCGGACGGTGTCCTGCAGACATTTTCACCGGCGCTGCGGCCCGATCTTTCCCACGCCCGGCTGCACCGCGGCGCCGACGCGCACGCGCTTGCACGCATGGCGGGGGCGCACGCCTTTGCGCACGGGGCCGACATCGTGCTCGGCCAGTCTGCATCCGACCTGCACAGCGCGGCGAGCCGGCATGTGCTGGCGCATGAACTGGCGCACGTCGTGCAGCAATCGCCCTGGGCGGGATCCGCCGCCGCGCCGCGCACGCTGTTCAGCATGAAGACCTATGTGGCGGCAATGAACCGCAAGCCGGAGCCCGACTGGGCCACAGCCGCTGAGCACTTGAACGGCGAGCCGGCCACGTCGATCAGGCAGGTCCTGAAGCATCTGTCGCGCGCGCATCGCGCGAAGTTGCACGAAGCCGCGCGGAGGTGGCCGGGACTGTGTTCGAACATCGGGCAGATGACGGAAGCGGACTACCTGCAGGAGCGAGGCCCGGCCGCCGCCACGGGCGAGCGCGTGGCCGACGCCTGCAACAAGCCGGCAGCGGGACCCCAGGCCGCGGCGCCGGCACCGCCCGCGCAGCCCGCCCCGATCGCGACGCCCGGCGAGCTGACCCAGAAGGACGCCGACGAGTGCTCGCCGCTGTACCAGCACAAGCTGTGCGTCTACATCGTGGGTGGATTCAATGGCGATCGTTCGGGTGTCGAGACGCCGGACCAGATGGCCGAGTACAACGCATCGTGCCGCAGGGAGTCGGGCTACATCGGCCCCGATGTGGGACTGAGTGCCGAGGACCGCATCGCATTGCAGACGCCCAAGTGCCCACGCGGCGACCCGGACACCGCGCGCGAGCGGGCCGCGGCCGCGCGGCTGGCCGATGCGATCCGGCGGTCGGTCAAGTACATGCCGGCCGGTGCGGGCGACCAGTTGCTGGCGCTGCTGACCGACAAGCTATTCATTGGCAGTCTGGTGGCCGCAGTGGGCGTCTATCTTGCCTTATGGGCGTTCCCGGAACCCGTGTTCACCAAGCTGGCCGCCGCGGCAACGACCATCGCGGTGCTGTCGACGGGCGCATTCACGCTGTCGGCCATCCTGAACCTGGCGCAAGCCTGGAGCGATGTCATGACGGCATCCGAGGCCGCCACCACCGACGCGCAGATCGAGCAGGCGGGGGAACAGTTCGGCAAGCGGATGGGCGCGGTCACGGTCGACCTGCTGGTCTTTCTTGCGTCGCTCCTGATCGGTGGGAAGTTGCCGACGCCCAAGGGCTTGCCGCCGGCGGCCAAGGCGCTGACCGACGCCAGGCAGGTGCTGGCGGCAGCACCGAAAGGCGGTGTCGTTCTGGACACGCCCATGGGCAAACTGATGCCGTTTGAAGCGCCCTCTGCGCCGCGCCGGCCGACCTCGGGCCCGAGGTCGGGCGCATCGTCAGGCCCGGTGGCGGGCGGCGGTTCCGAGGCGGTCCAGTTTTATCCGAACGCTGACGTCCTGCCGGCACGACCTGGCCCAAGGCTGGTGCACCCCGCGCCCGCCGAGCCGGCCGTCCCGGACAATCTGCGCCATCTGCCCGTGCCCAAGCCGCGCCCGGCGCCCGTGGAGCCTGCGCCGGCGGTCGAGTCGCCCCCGGCCGCCAACCAGCAGACCGTTCCTGTCCCGCTGGCGCCGGGCGCGGGCGCCGGGCCGTCGGCTTCGCCGCAACCCCTGCCGCAACCCCTGCCGCAACCGCAGCCGGATCCGCCAGGGCAGCATCGGCCGCCGTTCGTACTGTGGTTGCCCTTGCAGAAGGCCCCGCATCTGCAGAGGTACCGCCGCTGGCTGGGCCAATTGCGGTCGGACCCGCATTACGACCGGGGTGAACCGGGTCAGTCCGGACGCTGGCACAGGGCGCTGCGCGCGGGTGGCTCGCACGCGATCCCGATGTCGGTGTACGAGCGAGGGCACGCCCTGGGTCTGACGGGCGCCCGCGGCGAAGCGCGCATTCGTGTGCCGAACTGGTCGGCCACCCGGTCGGTCCAGATGCAGGTCGACCACATCATCGAACTGCAAATCGCGCCGCCCGCCATGCGCAGCGACTTCAACGGACCCGACAACTTCGAGCTGCTGGACTCGGCGGCGAATGCGTCGTCGGGACCCCAGATGCGATGGCGGATCCAGGAAGAGCGCGCCAGGCAGGTCGCAGTCGATCCGTCGCTGGCCAACCAGGTTCTGTTTTTCGACGAGGTTCGTCTGGATACCGGCATGCCCGGCGAACGCTGGAGTATCGACGCGATCCGCGCCGGCCGGCATCTGGACTATTACGAGAATCATCATGCGCCTTGACGACTTTCCCCGCCCCGATGGCGATCGACGCCCCGACGACACCGCCCGCCTCATCGATGCGTGGCAGCGCATCGAGCAGTGGTACGGCGCCACCGATCCTCCGCTGGACCCCGGCTTTCGGCCGCCGGTGTCGGTCGCCGGGTTGTCGATGCTGGTGCAGCAGCTGGGCAGCCTGGTGCCCGAATCGGTCGAGATGCTGCTGCGGCGGCACGATGGCGGAGTCGACGGGCGGTTTCCGTTGCCGATGCGCGCAACCGAACCGACTTGCTGGCGCATGTTGTCGGCGGCCGAGATCGCCGCCGAGGCGCAGCGGCTGTCCGAGGTGGCGCGATCCTTGTTGTCGGTCGTGCCGGTGCGCGCCGAAGGACCGGTGGCGGCGGTCTGGTGGGATTACGGGTGGATTCCGTTGTGCGAGTGCGGCACCGGGGATCTGGTCTGCATCGACCAGGCGCCACCACCGGGCGGCACGGTGGGGCAGCTGCTGCTGTACGCCCACGATGCGCCCGAACGGCGCACCTTGTATGCCGGGCTGGCCGACTGGATCGACGAGGCGGCAGGGGACCTCATGGCCGGCCGCTACCGGCATGAACGGGGCGTCGGGCTGTGGCCGGCAGGCGGTTTGTCATGACCGGCTTTCCGAACTCGCCGCGCGTGGTCAAGGGTGGCCTGGTGCTGGTGGATCCCAAGACCGCGGCGCTGCTGCGCATCATCTCGCTGCAGTACAACGCCGATTCCCTTACCCGCACCCTGCAGACGCAGGCGGCCGGATCGGACAGTGGCGGGCGCACCGAGCCGCTGCGCTTCAAGGGGCCGGCGGTCGAGACGATCAAGCTGGATGCCGACATCGACGCGACCGATCAGCTCGAGCAACCCGGGCAGCATCCGTCCGCTACCGCCCATGGCATCGCGCCGCAGCTGGCCCTGCTCGAATCGCTGGTGCAGCCGGCCGCGTCGCAACTGAGCGGCGTCGAGCGGGCGGCCAATTCCGGGGTGCTCGAGATCGCGCCCATGCTGGCGCCGCTGACCCTGTTCGTGTGGGGCAAGCACCGGATCGTGCCAGTGCGGCTCAGCGATTTTTCGATTACCGAAGAAGCGTTCGACCCGTCGCTCAATCCGATCCGCGCGCGGGTCAGCCTGGGCATGCGGGTCATGTCGGTGGACGACCTGGGCTTTTCATCGAAGGGGGGTGGCCTGTTCCTGGCCTATTTGCAGGGCAAGGAAGCCCTGGCGTCCAAGGCGCAGCCCGGCACGTTCGCTGCGATGGGAATCGGGGGGATAGGCTGATGGATCCGGTCCAGGCGTTCCTGCAGGCCAACGCGTTGACACCCGCGCCGCATGCGCCGGGCAGCCGCTACTACGGCGTGCCCACGGCGCAGATGACGATGCCCGATGGCCTTGCCGTGGTCTATCTGAAGCGGCGCTTTCTGCCTCCCGCCTCGGCCTTCAGTGTGCTGAAGACCGTGCCGGTCGCGCCGGATGACCGGCTCGACACGATCGCCGCGCAGCACCTGGGCGATCCCCTGCAATGGTGGCGGATCGCCGATGGCAATGGCGCGATGCTGCCCGAAGCCCTGGTTGCGAACGTCGCGAGCCAGCCTGCCGCGGCCCTGGCCATCACCCTGCCCGAAGGCATGGCTGGAGCCGGCGATGCGGAATGACCGGGGGCAGCCATGCTGAACCAGGGCATCCAGCTGAGCCTGTCGATGGGGCCGGTCATTCCGCTGCCCGTGCCGCGCGTGGTGCTCGATGCGCTCGACAAGGTCGAGGTCAAGACCTCGGCAGGCAGCGCCAGCGGGTTCCAGCTGACCTTCCAGATCACGGCGCGGTCGGCGCTCAATGCCATCTTCGTGCTGGCGGCGGGCAACAACACGTCGATGGGCACGCCGCCGCTGCGCATCCTGATGGTCGTCACGCTGGACGGTACGCCCCACGCCCTGTTCGACGGGGTCATGACGAATGTGGAAGTGCAGCCTGGCACCCAGGGGGCAGCGGGCAGCCTGACGGTCACGGGCGAGGACGTCAGCAAGGTCATGGACATGCAGGACTTCAGCGGGCTGCCGCTGCCCGCCATGCCGATCGAAGCACGCGTGGCGCTGCTGTGCGCCAAGTACGCCGCGTTCGGGGTGATCCCCTTGCCCATCCCGGTGCTGTTTCCCGAGGTGCCGATGCCGATCGACAAGATCCCGGCGCAGCAGGGCACCGACCTGGCCTACATCCGGCAGCTGGCCGATGCGGTCGGCTACGTGTTCTACATCGAACCCGGTCCGGCGCCGGGCATCAACATCGCGTATTTCGGGCCGGAGCTCAAGCTGGGCATTCCGCAGCCCGCGCTCAATGTCGACATGGATGCGCGCACCAATGTCGAGTCGCTGACCTTCAACTTCGAGCCGACCAAGGGGGTGCTGCCCGTGGTGTTCATCCAGAATGCATTGACGCGCCTGCCGATTCCGATCCCGGTGCCGAACCTCAATCCGCTGCAGCCGCCGCTTGGCGCGCTGCCCGCGCCGATCGCCAACCTGAAGCTGTTGAAGGACACCGCCAAGCTGTCGCCCATGCAGGCGCTGTCGCGCGGCCTGGCCGAAGCCAGGGCCTCGCAGGACGCGGTCAGCGGGCATGGCAGCCTGGACGTGCTGCGCTACGGCCGTCTGCTCAAGGCACGCGGACTGGTGGGCGTGCGCGGCGTGGGGGTGGCCTACGACGGCCTGTATTTTGTGAAGAGCGTGACCAGCACGCTCAAGCGCGGCGAGTTCAAGCAAAGCTTCGACCTGACCCGCAACGGACTTGTTTCCCTTACACCGCGGGTGCCGACATGAGCGAGAAATACCTGGGCAAGTATCGCGGAATGGTGCTGAACAACATCGATCCGATGCGGCTGAACCGGCTGCAGGTCCAGGTGCCCGACGTGGCCGGCGTGTTGCCGGTGACGTGGGCCATGCCCTGCGTGCCGGTGGCCGGACTGCAGAATGGCTTCGTGGCCTTGCCCGTGATCGGGTCGGGCGTGTGGGTCGAGTTCGAACAGGGCGACCCCGACTATCCGATCTGGGTCGGATGCTTCTGGGGCAGCGCGGTCGAAGTGCCCCTGCTCGCCAACGCCGCGCCGCCGGGCGTGCAAAGCATCACGATGCAGACGGCCCTGCAGAACGGGCTGACGATCAGTGACGTGCCCGGTCCCACGGGCGGCATCATGCTCAAGAGCACGACGGGCGCGACGCTGATCGTCAATGACACAGGCATCACTATCCAGAACGGCAAGGGCGCGTCGATCGTGATGACCGGCCCCACCGTCACCGTCAATGCCGGCGCGCTGGTCGTCGTATAGGAGACCGCCATGCCAGGACCTCTGCTTCATCTGGGCGCCACCGTGATGTGCATGCATGGCGGGCCCGCGCAGCCGACCGCCCCCAACCCGCGCGTGATGGTGTCGGGCCAGCCGGTGGTGACGATGGCCGCGCCGTACGTGGTGGCCGGCTGCGCCTTCGTGCCACCGGCGGGAAACGGACCCTGCGTGACGGCGCAGTGGGTAACGGCTGCCACCCGGGTGCTGGTGGGCGGCATGCCCGTGGTGCTGGCCGACAGCCAGGCGATCTGCGCGCCGACCGGCACGCCGCTGCTGCCCGTGGCCATGCAGACCCGGGTGATCGGGAGTTGAGGCCATGGACATCGCCTTTCCGTATCGGGTCGATGGCACGGGCCGCACCGCGGCCGCCGAGCATGAGGACGCGCACCTGCGTGACCTGATCGAACAGGTGCTGTTCACGGTGCCCGGCGAGCGCGTGATGCGGCCCGACTTTGGCTGCGGGCTGCTGCAACTGGTGTTCGCGCCGAACAGCGAGGCGCTGGTCGCAACGCTGCAGGCACTGGTGCAGGGCGCCTTGCAGCAGACGCTGGGCACCCGGATCCGGGTGGACGACGTGACGGCGCACAGCCTGGACGCGACCTTGACGGTCGAAGTGCGCTACACGGTGCTGCGCACGCAGTCCGCACGTATCGCAAGCTTCGTGCGCGAGGTGCCGGCATGAGCACCCTCGGCCGGGTCGCGGCGGTACGTGCCGCGGCGCTGGAAACCCCACCGCGCTGGATCAATGGCATCGACTACCTGGAGGTTGCGCCGTCGCAAAAGCAGTTGCACGTCGTGTTCGTGCACCCGCTCGATCGGGTGCCGGCGCAGCCGCTCAAACGCTTCCAGGTGGAAGTGCGTGGAGGCAGCCGGGTGCGCGATCCGGCCGTGACCGGCATCGCATGGCACGGCAAGGTCCTGACCGTGGACCTGGCGACCGAAGGCGATTTTTCGGACTACCTGCTGCGGCTGGTGGCGGGCCCGGGGTCGGATGCGCCACCCGACGACATCGACCCGGCGCTGGCCCGCATCACCTTCCGCTTCAAGGTGGATTGCCCGAGCGATTTCGATTGCCGGGTCGAACGCAATTGCGTTGATGCCACCGAGGCGCCGCCGCCGATCGACTACCTGGCGCGCGACTATCCCAGCCTGCGGCGGCTGGTGCTGGACCGGCTGGCCACGCTGATGCCGGACTGGACCGAGCGCAATCCGGCGGACCTGTGGGTGACGCTGGCCGAAGCGCTGGCCTATCGGGGGGATGAGCTGTCGTACTACCAGGACGCCGTCGCGACCGAGGCCTACCTGGGCACCGCGCGGCAGCGGGTGTCGGTGCGCCGGCATGCGCGGCTGCTGGACTACACGCTGCACGATGGCAACAACGCACGGGTGTGGGTGGCGTTCGAAGCCGGGCCGGGCGGCGACGGGTTGACGCTGCAGGGCTGCCATCCGGATACCGGAATGGACGGGACCCTGCTGTTGACCGCGGTGCCGGGGTTGGCGCCGGCGATCGGGGTGCCGGCGGGGGCGGGCGCTGCGGGGGGCTCGTCCGCCGCGGACGCGCTGCGCACCGCCCTGGCCGCGGGCGCCGAGCCCTTCGAGCTCGTCACGCCGGTGACGGTGTTCCCGGCGCACAACGACTTGCGCTTCTACACCTGGAGCGACGATGAAGGCTGCCTGCCGGCGGGCGCCACCGACGCCACCTTGTGCGATGACGATGCCGCCCGCTTGCGGCTGATGCCGGGGGATCTGTTGCTGCTGGAAGCGCGGGCGGGCGACACCACGGGCGCCCGGGCCGATGCCGATCCGCATCGCCGATGGGTGGTGCGCCTGACACATGTGGATCCGGCGGCGAAGACCGCGGGCACGTCGCGGCAGGCCGGGCCCCTGCGCCGCGATCCGGTCACGGGTCAGGCCTATGTGACCGTGCGGTGGGCCGCCGCCGACGCCTTGCCGTTTGCGCTGTGCCTGTCCAAGCGCATAGACGGGGTGCTGGTGCGCGACATGTCGGGCGCGTGCGGCAATGTGGGCCTGGCCGATCATGGCCTGAGCGCGCCGCGGGCCAACCGCTTGTCACCCGCGGTACGGCTGCGCATCGGCCAGCGCGCGGCGCCCTATCGCCTGCCGCAGACCGAGGTGCGTCCCCTGACCCGACAAAGCCGCGTGCGCGCCTTGCGGGCAGATGGCCGCGCCGGTCCCCCGGTGTTGATCGATGCCAAAGGCAGCGCGGTGTCGGCCCTGGTCTGGGACACGGGCGATGCGCGGCCGGCGATCGATGTGCGCACGGAAGGTGCGCGCCGGGACGGCAAGGCGCCGTCCTGGACGCCGCAGCGGGACCTGCTGGGCAGCGGTCCGATGGCGCGAGACTTCGTGGTGGAAACCGACAATGCCGGCGTGGCGATGCTGCGTTTTGGCGACGATGTGAACGGCAGCGCGCCAGCCGCGCACGAAGGCCTGCTGGCGCGGGTGCGGACCGGCAATGGCGCGAAGGGCAATATCGGTGCCGAGTCGCTTGCGCACGTTGCCGCGCAGGCGGGCGATGTGGTTCGCGTGCGCAATCCGATGCCGGCGGTGGGCGGCGTCGATCCGCAGTCCTTGGATGAAGCGATCCTGTATGCGCCGCAGGCCTTCCGGCGCCAGCAGCGGGCCGTGACGGCGCACGATTACGCCGACCGTGTCACGCGGGCCCCTGGGGTGCAGCGCGCGGTGGAGACGCGGCGGTGGACCGGCAGCTGGTACACGATGTTCATTACCGTGGACCCGCGCGCGGGCATCGCGCCCGGGGCGGCCGGCACGCTTGATCCCGTCTACGAGGCAAGCCTGGCGGCCTTCGTGGAAAGCCATCGGCTGGCGGGGCACGACCTGGAATTCGATGCGCCGCGCTATGTCTCGCTCGACGTGGCGCTGCACGTATGCACGCGTCCGGGCTATTTCACCGATGACGTGGAACGGCGCCTGTTGCAGGTGTTCAGTGCGGATCGCCTGGGTGACGGGCGCACGGGTTTCTTCCATGCGGACCGCTACAGCTTTGGCGAGCCGGTGTATCTCAGCGCCGTGATTGCCGTGGCCATGCAGGTGCCGGGGGTGGCCTATGTCGCGCCGCTGCGCTTTCAGCGATCGGGACGGCGGGCCGCGGGCGAACTGGACGCTGGCCGTATCGACATCGGGCGGCTGGAAATCGCGCGCCTGGACAACGATCCCAACGCGCCGGAACACGGCCGCCTGCAGTTCCAGGTCGAGCCCGGGGGAATGCCATGAGCGACGTCTTCAGCGATGGCGTGAGCCATGGGGTTGGCGCCGCGGCCGATGCGGATTGCGGCTGCTGCGAGGGCCTGCCGATGCCTGCGCCGCCAGCCAATGCACCGGGCCTGGCGGCCTTGCGGTATCGCATCGACACGCAGCCGGGTTTTCGGGCGCGCATGGTGCAAAGCCTGCCGCTGGCGCAAGGGGGGCTGTCAAGTCTGCTGACGCGGCGCCCCGAGGATCCCAGCATGGCCTTGCTCGATGCGGCCGCGTGTGTGGCCGACGTGCTCACCTTCTACCAGGAACGCATCGCCAACGAAGGCTTCCTGGCCACCGCCACCGAACGGCGTTCGGTATTGGAATTGGCGCGCGCCGTCGGCTACACCCTGCGGCCGGGGGTGGCCGCCACCGTGCATCTGTCGTTCATGGTCGAAGACGCGCCCGGTGCGCCCGGTGTCTGCACCTTGCCTGCGGGCTTGCCGGTGCAGAGCATTCCCCCGCAAGGCAAATTGCCGCAGGTGTTCGAGACCCGCGACGCGATCATCGCCCATGCGGAATGGAATGCCCTGCGGCCGCGGCAGATGCGGCCGGCCGACATCGCGGTGCTGGATGTGGCGGGCCCACCCGACCCCAACGGCGCGGCCACGACGCGGCGGGTGCTGGCGCTGGCAGGTCCGGTCGGAAGCTTCGGCGCGGCGGCGGCGGGCGGGGGGAATGCAGGTCTGAATGCGGGTCTGCATACCAACCTCAGCACCGCCAACCTGTATCGGCTCGACCCGACGTTACCCGCCGATGCGGTGTCAGACGCGGTCGAGATCGGGCAGGTGTTCCTGTCGGATGCGGGCGCCGGTTCGGGTGCTGGCATGGCGGCCGGCGACCTGCTGTTGTTCGCCGCGCGTCGCGGCAAGGCCTTCTTGCGGCTGGTGATGCGCGTGGTGGCGGTCACCCCCGAACCCGCCTTGCACCGGGTGAAGGTGGACCTGGAGCCCTTGCCCGAGCCTGCCGCCCCCCCGCCGCCGCCACAGGCAGCCGCGTTGCGGGGCCTGCCGTATGCCCAGGTCGTGCCGATGGCGCGATCGCCGTCTGGGTTTGCGCGGATGCCGGGAACGGGCACCCTGTCCATGACGACCACGGCGGTGGCCACCGCCATCACGACCCGTACGCTGCGTGAAAACGAATTGCAGACGCTGATCGGCATGCAGGGCTGGAACCGCGCGGCCGTGGTCAGGACCGTCAGCGCGGGCAATGCGGGCGCGGCTGCGTCGGCGGGGGTGTCGAATGGGCTGTCCGCCGGGGTGTTTTCCTTCGGCGCCAAGGTCGGCTTTTTTGGCAACAACGCGCCCAGGTGGGGGATGCTGCCCAAGCCCGACAGCCTGCGCGCCGACCCCTATCCGCTGCCGTGGGACCGCGGCGATACCGGCAGCGATGGCCAGCCGCTCGCGGCCGACCGCAGCATCTGGCAGAGCTCGCAGGCCCGGTCGCAGGGTGCGCGCGTCTACCTGGAACGTCCGGTGCCCGACCTGGCGCCTGCCAGCTGGGTCGTGGTCGACTCGCCTTACCTGCCGGCCGAGCCCTATGCGGTGGCTGATGCGCGCGCCGTGTCGCGCGCCGACTTCGGCATGTCGGGACGCGCCATGGAAGTCACCTTGGCCGATGGCGCGCAGCCACCGGGCGCCCTGTCCAAGCCGGAATTTTCCTTCCGCAGCAGCACGGCGCATGTGGCCAGCCGCAAGCTCGATCGGGTGGCATTGCCGATCGATGCGCCGGTGGCCGCGGGCATGGACCGCATCGAGCTGGACACGCTGGTGCTGGGCCTGGCCGCGGGCCAGCCGCTGGCACTGACGGGCATGCGGGCGGACCTGGCCGGCGTGGACGCCGCCGAGATCGCGATACTGGAAGAGGTCGTCCATCGCGACGGCCGCAGCACCTTGCGGCTCAAGCATGGGCTGCGCTTCAGCTATCTGCGGGGCAGTCTGCGCATCAATGCCAACACGGTGGTGGCAACGCACGGTGAAAGCGTGCGCGAGGTGCTGGGCAATGGCAATGCGGCACAGGGCCACCAGCGTTTCGTGCTGCGCCGTCCGCCCACGACGTGGCTGTCGGCCGCCACGCCCGACGGGGTCATCAGTACGCTGACGATCCGGGTCAATGGCGTGCGGTGGGATCCCGTGCCGTCGCTGTATGGCGTCGGTCCGCACGAACGGGTGTACACCACGCGCATCGACGACGACGGCCGCACCGAAGTGCTGTTCGGCGACGGCGTCTCGGGCGCGCGCCTGCCCACCGGCATGGTCAACCTCGAAGCCAGCTACCGCACCGGCATGGGCCCCGATGGCGACGTGGCGGCCAACACCCTGACCCAGCCCCGCGCAATGCCTTTGGGCCTGCGCGGTGTGACCAACCCCTTGCCCGCCACGGGCGCCGCCGACCGCGAACACCTGGCCGACGCGCGCGTGCATGTGCCCCGCAGCCTGCAGGTCTTTGACCGGGTGGTGTCGGCGCTCGACTACGCGGCGTATGCCCGTGTCTACCCGGGCATCGGCAAGGCGCGCGCCGATGTGCTGTGGGTGGACGGCCAGCCGCGTGTTGCGCTGAGCGTGACGGGCGCCACGGGTAACGCCGTGGGTGACACGGTACTGGCCAATCTGGCGGCGTCCATCGCCAACGTCAGCGATCCGTCGCAGCGCTTTGACGTGTCGACCTGCGCGTTGCGGCTGTTCCGCTGCCACGCGCGTGTGCTGGCCGATCCGCGGCACGAGAAAGCCGACGTGATCCGGCGCGTGACATCCGCGCTGCTTGACGCCTTCGGACCCGGGGCGCGCGACATCGGCCAGCCTGTCACGGCGGCCGAGATCATTGCGTGCATCCAGGGCGTGCCCGGTGTGGTCGCGGTGGACCTGGAAGCGCTGGCCTTGCTCGATGACGCGGCCGGGTCACCTGCGTGGCACGCGGCACGGCGGCCAACGAGGTTCAACGTGGCGGCTGTTGCGGTCCCTGCCGTGCCGGCCGGGCTTCCGGCCTATGGTGCGCGTTGGAACGCCACGACCCGCCGGGCCATTCCCGCCGAGCTGTTGCACATCAGCGCCGATGCACTTTCCATCACGGACATGACGCCATGAGCCAGCTGACGCCCGAGCGCCTGTATGCGCTGCTGCCCGCGTTCCATCGTGTGCGTGACGCGGAACAGGGCGAGCCGCTGCGCACCTTGCTGCACGTGATCGAGACCGAGCTGGAGCGCGTCGAAACCGATATCGCGGGGCTGTACGAAAACTGGTTCATCGAGACCTGCGACGAGTGGGTCGTGCCCTATATCGGCGACCTGCTCGGGGTACGGCCGATCCGGCCCATCGTGTCGGCAGGCGTCAGCACGCGGGCCTATGTGGCCAACACCATCGCCTATCGCCGCCGCAAGGGCACGGCGCTGGTGCTCGAACAACTGGCGAACGACGTGACAGGGTGGCCCGCGCATGTCGTCGAATCGTTCAAACGGCTTGCGACGACGCAGCATGTGAATCACGTTCGTGTCGTGCCCACTGCCACGGCCGGCGTGCGCGACGCCGCGGCGGCGGAATGGGCGGGCGGTGCCTTCGATCCCTTCTCGCACACCGCCGACATGCGGTCCGCGGCGCGCGGCGGTCGTCATGCCATTTCCCATGTCGCGCTTTATCTGTGGCGGCTGCGCAGCTACCGCCTGGGCGGCGGCGACCCGGGTGACGAGGCCGCCGACTTCGTCAGTGCACGTCGCGAGGGGCCCGGCGATGGGGCAGGCGATTGGCAGGTGCATCCGGTGGGGTGCGATGCGCCCCTGTTCAACATCCCGCGTACCGAGACCGCCATCACGCAGGCCAGCGCGGAAGAGGACGTGCCCGGCCGCGTGCGGGCGCTGGCCTTGCATGCCGATGCCGACCGCCTGCGCCGCGGCGACAACGTGCCGCCTTTGCGCTTCCTGACCGATGACGCACCCGTGCTGCGCGTGTTCGTGCGGCTGGCCGGCAGCCCCGCGATGCTCGAGGTTCCGCGCGACGCCGTCTACGCCTGCCGCCTGCCGCAGCCCCGTCCGGGCGAGCCGCTGCCGGCCCTGGCCATGGCGATCGATCCCCAACGCGGACGCATCCGGTTCTCCGATGGCTTGCCGGTCGATGCAGTCTGGACGCAGCACAGCTACGGTTTCGCGGGCGACCTGGGCGGCGGCCCCTATGACCGGAACGCCGCCTTGCGCGCCATCGGCCTGGCCCTGGCGGGCAGCGCCGCCGCGGTCGGTGAACCCGTCTTCGATGCCCCGGATGTCTGGCAGGCGGGCGTCTCGCACCTGCTTGCCGATGACGGCCGGGGCCAGGTGTTCCCGTCCTTGCGCGAGGCAGTGGCGGCATGGAATGCGGTGCCCGCCGGGCGCACGGGGGTCATCGTGATCATGGACAGCATGAGCGAGCAGGACGAGCAGGGCGCGCCCACACTGCCGCTCCAGATCCATATTGGCGAGCGGTCACGCCTGCTGATCGTGGCCGGCGGGTGGCCGCGCGAGCCGGTGCAGGAAGACGGCGGAGGTAGCGGCGCAGCAGGCACCGGCATGGCTGGGACTGCGCCCGGCGACACCCTCGTCCGCCGGGCCGGCACGGTCGATGCCAGCGGCGTGCGCGCGCATCGGATTGGGGATGTGGTGGTCCATGGCACGGCACCCGCCAGCACGAGCGACGGCGGCGCGTGTGTCATCAACGGCCTTCTGCTGGAAGGGCGGCTGGAGGTCGCGGCGGGCAATCTGGGGCAACTGGTGCTGTCGCATTGTTCGTTGGTGGCTTCTGTTGCGGGCGTTGGCGGTTCGGGCATCGATGACATCCCTGCCATCGAACCGCCGTCCGCGCTCATCGTTCGTCCGGGCGGCAATGCGCAGCTTGCGGTGCGGATCGAACGGTCCATCTGCCCCGCCGTGCAGGTGGCCGATCCGATTCGCACGGTGTCCATCGTCGACAGTCTGATCGGCGGCGGGGAAGGGGCCGCTGCACGCCAAGCCGCACCCCCACCCCCACCCGCACCCTGCCTTGCCGCGCCCCGCACCGCGGCGACGCTTCTGCGCAGCACCTTCTTTAGCCCGGTCACCGTGCAATCGCTGTCCGCGTCCGACTGCATTTTTGCGGCAGGCGTGCAGGCGGCGCGGCGGCAGACCGGCTGCGTGCGCTTCAGTTATGTGCCTGCCGGATCGGCGGTGCCGCGGCGCTATCGGTGCCAGCCCGACCTGGAAATCGCGGCGCGGGGGGCAGCGATGCGCGCCGAGGCTCGCGCGTCCTTGCGTCCCTTGTTCGTGTCGCGCGAATACGGCGATCCGGGCTTCGGGCAGCTCGAGACCCGCTGCGCCGTGCAGCTTCGCACGGGCGCCGAAAGCGGCGCCGAGATGGGCGCCTTCGAATTCCTGCATCAACCGCAACGGGAAGCCAACCTGCGCGGCGCACTCGACGAATACCTGCGCTTCGGTCTGGAAGCCAGCCTGATTGTCGTGACCTGAAGTTCATGCCTTGATCAACCCGAGGGGGGCGATGCCATGAAAGGCGACCTATCCCGCACGACGTTCGACCGCACGCGCCACTACAGCGCGGTGCGGTTGCAGCAGGGCCGCATCGTGACCGATGCGGACTGGAATGAGCAGGCCGACCTGACGCAGCACCGCGCCCGGCTGACCGCACGCGACGTGATCGGGCCATCGGGCGCGCCGTACGATATGGCGGGCTTTGCCCTGCATGCCGACACGCGCGCGCTCGCCGTCCTGGCGCTCAATGACAACGTGGTGTGGATCGCCGCCGAAGACGGCGCCTTGCTGGGCACGACCAACGGCGGCGCTGATTGGGAGCTGGCGGATCTGGATACCGCCGCCCACCTGCGTGCATTGGCCACGGCCGGCGGCAGGGTGTGGGTGGTGGGCGACGGCGGGGTCATTCGTGCGTCGGCCGACGGCGGCCTGACCTGGCAGGCGCAAGACAGCGGCACGGTGCAATCGTTGCGGGGCGTGACGGCGGTCGATGCCTGGCACGCGTGGGCCGTGGGCGAGGGCGGTCTGGTGCTGTCGACCGAAGACGGCGGCGCGCAGTGGCAGCAGGCGCAGAGCGGCGCGGCCCGCCTGCGCGCGCTGCATTTCGTTGACACCGTCAACGGTATGGCCGTGGGCCTGAATGGCGCGGTGCTAACCACGATGGACGGCGGAACGAGCTGGAACGCCGTCGACAGCGGCACCTCCGCGCATCTGTTGAGCGTGGCGCGATTCGGCGCGGACACGGTCTGGGCGGCGGGGTACGACGGCGTGATCGTCCGCAGCACGGACGGTGGCGGCACCTGGACGCGGTGCGACACCCCGTCCGCCTCGACACTTCGCGCGATCGCCTTTGCGGACGCGCAGCGCGGCTGGGTCGCCGGCGACGATGGCGCATTCTGGCAGACCGTTGACGGTGGCAACCACTGGGTGGAGGACAGCCTGGATCCCACGGCGTGGACGGGCGTGTCGGCGGACAGTCAGGGCAGTGCATTGCCGGACGGGCCGGCGCCGGGTGGGAGCGCCGCACGCCCGTCCTTGCGCGGCATCAGCCTGCTTGGTGATGGGGATGGCAGTGGCAGCAGCGGCGGCTGGGTGGTCGGTGATGGCGGGACGGCATGGCGCATCGGCAATGGCTCGCCCGACTCCGCCGCGCTCAGGTTGCCGGCGGTCAACCTGGCGATCGCGCCGGGCCGCTATTACGTCGACGGCGCGCTGTGCGAACTGGATGCCCGCGTCACCTACGGCAATCAGGCCGATGGAGGCGCAGGCGCACGCCTGGCGCCCGGCGCCCACCTGATGGTCCTGCATGTGTGGGAACGGCATGTGTCCGCGCTGCAGGCGCCCTGGATCCGCGAAGTCGCGCTGGGCGGCCCCGACACGGCCACGCGCGCGCAGACGATGGCGCAGGTGCGCGCCTTGCCGCTTGGTGACGCCAGCCCCGCCGAATGGTCCTGTGGCAGCTACAGCCCCGAGTGGGACGCCCTGATGCATCCGACGCCCGGCCGCCTGGCCGCCCGGGCCACGCCGCAGCCGTCCCAACGCAATCTGTGCGACATCGCGGCCACGGCCGGCTATCAACGGCTTGAAAACCAGCTGTACCGCGTCGAGATCCACTCGGGCGGCGCGGCCCCGACCTTCAAGTGGTCGCGCGAGAACGGCTCGATCGCCTATGCCGTGGTGGGCGTGACGGTGGACGCCGCGCGCCAGCAGACCACGGTACGGGTTGCGGCGCGCGGCCGTGACGAAGGGCTGGACCTGTCCGCGCACGACCGGGTCGAACTGGTCGATGACACCAGCGAACGGTGGCAGCGTGCCGGGCAGATGTTCGAGTATCTGGCCGACGGCGATGACGAAAACGAAGTGGTGCTTGCCGGTGTGCCGATCGGCACCTTGGGGCAGGACCTGTCGGCGCACCCGCTGCTGCGCCGGTGGGAGCAGCGGCCGGCCGACAGCGCGCAAGTGCTGCCGGTGCAGACGGGCCGCTGGATCGAACTGGAAGAGGGGGTCGAAATCCGCTTTGCGCCTGGCCAATGGCGGCCGGGCGACTACTGGCAGATCCCCGCGCGCACGATCACGGGCGACGTCGAATGGCCACGCGACCCTGACACCGGTGACGCCGTGGCGCGCGCGCCCGAAGGCATCCACGATGCGTGGTGCCGGCTGGGCATCGTCGACGTCGGCCCTGATGGGGCCGTGCAGGTGATTGCCAACTGCCGCGAGATCTTTCCACCGCTGACGCAGCGCGCGCAGTTGCTCTACGGGTCGGGCGATGGCCAGGAAGCCGCGCCTGCCGCCGTGTTGCCGCAGCCGCTGATCGTGCGCGTGGTGCAGGGCGGCGTGCCGGCACCGGGCGCGCGTGTGCGTTTCGATGTCGAGACGGGGGACGGGCGCGTCGGCCGCGCGGTGGCGGCGAGCCCGCAGGGTCTGATGCGGTCCTACGAGACGGCGGTCGACGCGCAAGGCGAGGCCCGCTGCCGCTGGAAGCTGGGCGATGGCACGGGGCGGGGCGGCGGCCTGGGCGCAGGGCCGGGGTTGGGGACGGCAGGGCCCGCCGCGCTGCCGCCCGGGCGCTTTCAACGGGTGCGGGTCTCGCTGCTGGATGGCGAGGGCTACGAGCGGCCCGGCCAGGCGATCACCTTCTGCGCGACCGCCGTCGTGGATGCGCCGGTGCGCGAGGTCACGCGCCGCGGCGCCTGCCTGACGATAGGCAAGGGCGGCGACGCCGAGCGGCTCGACGCCGCCGTGATCGCGCGCGCATTGGACGACACCGGCCATGCCTGCCTGTGCTTCCTGCCCGGCGACCATGTGGTCGAAGGGCTGGAGGCGGCGGGCACTGGTCGCAGCCGGCTCAGCCTGCACGGCTGCGGCCCGACGGCGCAGATCCACGTGCGCGGCGGCATGATGCTGGCCGGCTTCGCAGCCTTGGAACTGCGCGACCTGGATATCACGTTCGACGACGAACGGGGCCTGGCCTTGTTCAAGATGGGCGACGTGCAGATTCGCGGCCTGATGCTCGCGCGGCGGGCCGAGCGCGGCGCGCCGTGCCTGCATGTGGGCGATGCCCGGACGCTGCACCTGTCGGCCAGCACGATCGATTGCCCGATGCCCGGCGTGGCTGCGCAGCTCGAAAACATCCAGGGCGACTGCCATGTCTCGGACAACACCCTGTCGGGCATCCTGAGCTTCCATGGCGAGCCGGGCGGTGTGCCGGCTGCGGCCCTGCTGCGGCGCCTGCACGAAGGCAGCCGCAACACCAAGCTGTTGGCGAACGCCGGGCACCTGAAGCTGACCACCAATTGCCTGGCCCTGCTTGCCGTGGCCGAGGCCATGAGCAAACAGCTGATGGAAACCCAGACGGTCAGCGGCCTGTTTGCAACGGCCACGATCAGCGGCAACACGTTTTCCGAGCCGTCCAATCTTTTCATTGCAGGCCGCATGGTGGCCGTGCATCACTCCACGTTCCTGGCCGAGATGCCGGGCGAGCGACCGCCGCCTTACGGCGTATTCATCGCCGAACGTGCCACGGCCACCGGCAACCTGGCGATGCTGCCGGGGCCGGAAGCGGCGGCGCTGCTGTTCGGCGCGGCACGCTTCGATCAGGCCGCCAACCTGGTGGCGATCAGGAATTGACGCATGGACATGGTGGATCTTCGCAACCATCATGCGGGCGCAACGATCCTGGTGTGCGGCTGCGGCGAATCGCTCGCGCGCCTGCCGGATACGAAGGGTGTCATCACGATTGGTGTCAATGATGCCGGCCGCTGGTTCACCCCCGACTACCTGGTCGTGCTCAATGAACGGCGGCAATTCGATGCCGATCGGTATGCCTATGTCGAAGCCTCTCGCGCCGGCACGCTGGTCACGCAGCTCGACCCCGCGGGCTTTGCGCACCCGAACGTCGTGCGGTTCCGGTTGGGCCGGCGGGGCGGCACGGCGCAGTCCGACGACGACACGCTGGCGTACTCCAACAACTCGCCTTACGTCGCCGTCCAGCTGGCGCGCCACCTGGGCGCGCGCCGCATCGGCCTGCTGGGTGTGGACTTTGGCGACCGGCATTTCTTCGGGCAGACCGGCCCGCATGCGCTGGCCGCGCAACTGGCGCGGATCGATGCGGAATACGGCGCGCTTGCCGCGGCGTGCCAAGCCGATGGCGTCGAGCTGGTCAACCTGAGTCCGGTCAGCCGCCTGCGGTCGGTGCCGAGGGCGGATCTGGCCGCATGGCTGCCGGGCAGGGCGGACGCCGCCGCCGACGCAGGCGCAACGCCCGCCGTGGCAGTCGGCGCGACAGCCGCCGGCACCGCCGCAACGGCCCGCGCGGCGCCCCGTGTGTTCTTCGTGCACTACCGCTTCCTGTCCTGCGGCACGGTGTTCGACACGGGCTTGCGCGAGGCGGCCGACAGCCTGGGCGTGCCGGCAGCGCATGCTGACTGGGACGCACCGGACCTTGATACCCAGATCGCTGCCTTTCGCCCCGACCTGCTGTTCGTCGTGCACGGCCGCCGCTTTGTCAAACGCTGGGGCAAACGCTTCGCGGGCCTGCGATCGGCCGTCTGGCTGGTCGACGAGCCCTACGAGGTGGATGACACCGCGCGCTGGTCGGGCCAGTTCGACGTGGTCTTCGTGAACGATCCGGTCACGGTGCCGCGGCATCGGAATGCGCATGGGCTAGAAGTGGCGTACGCGCCCGCGCTGCATCACCCCGGCGCCGCGCAGGCCAGCGCCGGCATCGCTGGCCGGTCACGCGGCGTGGGCTTCATTGGCGGCGGCAATCCGTCGCGGGAACGCATGCTGGGCACGCTGGCGGACCACGGGCTGCTCGACTATGTGGTGGGCGGACCGTGGCGCGACCCGCGCGTTGCGGCGCGCTGCCTGTCGGCCAACGTGTCGCCGGCCGACGCGGCGGCCTTGTATCGCGACACCAAGATCGTGATCAACGTGTTCCGCGACAGGCATCACTACAACCGCGACGCGCTGCCAGGGCGGGCGGCCAATCCGCGGATCTTCGAGGCATTGGCCTGTGGCGCTGCGGTGGTGAGCGAACCCCGCGCCGGCCTGCATGCCCTGCTGCCCGAACTGCCTACCTTCCAGAGCGAAGCGCAGGCCCTTGCCGTGATCCGCCGCCTGCTGGCGGATGATGCCGCACGCGCACGGGTGCAGCAGGCCTGCGCCGCGCGGATCCGCCAGTCGCGCTACCAGGACCGCCTGGCGTCGGCGCTTGCCATCGCCCTGGGCTGGCCGGCCGCGGCCCCCGCGCATGCTTGCGGCGTACTGACGGTCGATGCCGATTGGCACAGCACTGGCCCGGTCGTGCACGCCGCCGAAGATGGCGTGTTCATCATCGACCCCGGGCCGCAGCGGGGGCCGGCGCAGGAGCGCGGGCTGGTCAGCCGCCTGCGGTTCGACGACGTCGACCTGACGTTCGAAGCGCGCCTGACGCCGGGCGCCTGCCTGATTGCCAAGGTGCATCAGCAACAGCGCATCGACCAGGCCAGCGATTCGTATCACCTGCTGATGACCGCGCGGCGCGCCTATCTGGCGCGGCACGACCACGTCTTCCGGCAGATCGAGCCGCCCGGGCAGGAATGGGTCACGTGGCGGCTCACCGCCGCGAATGGCGTACTGACGCTCTATCGCGACGGCAAGCTGCTGCACCGGGTGCGCGATACCGTGCTGCACGGCGGCTATGCCTTCCTGGGCGCGATGGGGGGAGCGGTCCATGTCCGCGCCGTGCGCTTGAAGGCGACCGACTCCGCACCCGTGCGCCGCAGCGCGCGGGCCGTGTTGCCGGTACGGGCGCCGCCGCCCCGGCTGTCCATCGTCACGACTGTGTACGACCGCGTCGACTGCCTGCGCCGCTGCATTGCGTCGGTGCAGAACCTGGACTTTGCCGATTACGAACACGTGATCGTGGCCGACCATCCCCCGCCCGATGTCGTTGATGCTGTCCACCAGATCGTGGACGGCATCAACGACCCACGTGTGGGCTTTTACAACCTGGCGCAGCGTCACAACGACTGGGGCATCGCCCCCGCCGCGGCCGGCCTGCAGCGGGCGCGCGGGGACTATCTGGCCTTCCTGTCGGATGACAATGGCTACACGCCCGATCACTTCGATCCGCTGATCCGCGCGCTGGACCGGGATCCCGCCTTGGGCTTTGTGTATTGCTCGTGCCGCTACGACGGCCGCCTGCTGCTGAACCATCCGGTGCCGCGGCCCGGCCGCATCGACCTGGGCCAGCCCCTGTTCCGCCGCGAGCTGTTCGACGTGCATCTGAACAACGACCTGCCCTTCGACATGATGGCGTGGGACTGGCACCTGGTGGACCGGCTGATGCGGCGCGGGGTGCGCTGGAAGCACGTCGACCGCGCGACCTTTCTGTTCCGTCTTGCGCAATATCCGGAGCTGTGGGCCTCATGATCTCGTATTGCGTGGCCTGCTACCGGCCTGTGTATGCGCGCCTGCTGTTGCAGGAGCTGGTGCGCAAGACCAGCACGCCTTTCGAGATCCTGCTGTGGCTCAACGTCGAAGATGCCGGGCTGGACGCCGACATTGCCGATGCGATGGCGCGGGGCGTGCCCCTGACCGTGGTCGGGCGCAGCCCGCACAACATCGGCATGACGGCCTATCTCGACCTGTTCCGCGCATCGCGTTACCCGCTCATTGCGCAAATCGACGACGACGTGGTGTGCATGTCCAGGGGGCTGGCCGAACGGGCCGCGCATCTCTTTGCGCGCTTTCCCCAGGTGCGTCAGGTCGTGGCCGATGTCTGGCAGGACGACTACACGACCGGCGCGCGTCCGCCGCTTGCGCAGTACCGCGTCTTCGATGCCCCAGAGCGCGTGTATGAAGGTCCGGTGGACGGCTGGTTCTCGGTCTATCACCGCAGCGTGCTGCCGATGCTGCTACGCCTGCCCGTCACGGCCTACTACCCGATCGGCGCAGCGATGTGCGGCGCCTTGGCGCAGCGGGGCGTAAAGGGCGTGCTCGATGGGGGCGGAATGAAGGTGTTCCATGTCGTCGGGCCGGACTATGCGCGGGCCTTCGGCATGCTGGACCACGAGATCGCCAAGTACCGGCGGTTGAACCGGCAGGACATCGTGGACTGGTACGAAGCCTCGGTCGAGCAGGACAGCCAAGCCATGGCGGCCAGGGTGGAACAGATCCGCAGCGCATTTGCCTGAGCGGCGACACAAAGATCAATGGCAGAAGGCCGGTGGCATCGCGTCCGTCCTCATCGGCCCGGCCGTCGCACGGCGTTATTTCGGCTTGCGTGCCTGATCGATGTGTTCGCACAGCGTGCGGGTCTCGTCGATCATGCGGGGCCCCGGCCGATGCATGCGGTCGGCATCGGCCACGAACAGATGCCCCCGCGCCGCGGCCGTCAGCCCTGGCGCGAAGGCCTTCCATTGCGCGAGCGCGGCCTGCCCCGCGTCGCCTGCGCTACGTGCGGCCTTGGACGCGCCCACCACGATCACCTGCGGGTTGGCGAGCAGCACGCCTTCCACGCTGACCAGCGGCGCCGCGGCGGGCAGCGTGCCGAACACATTGTCCGCGCCGCACAGCCGCAGGGCGTCACCGATGATGCCGCGGTTGTTCAGGGTGTAGATCGGTTGTCCGCTCAACTGGTAGAACGTGCGCACGGGCGCCTGCCCGGCGTAGGTCGTCGTCAGCGAGTGCAACTGCTGACGCAGTTGCGCGGCACGCGGTGTCGCCACCGCACCCGTCCCGGCCAGGCGGCCAAAACGGTCCAGCGTATCCGGTATGTCGGCCAGCAGCGCGGGCCGGCTATAGAACACGGCAATGCCCAGGCTGTCGAGCAAAGCCATGGGCAGCTTGCCGGCCGTGGATCCGGAAGCGGCATAGTCCCACGCCACGATCAGATCCGGCTTGAGCGCCAGCACCCGTTCGATATCCAGGTTCAGCGGATTGCCCACCTGGGGCAGCCGCTTGACCTCGGACGGGTAATCGCTGTTCTGGTCGACGCCTACCAGCCGGTCGCCCGCCCCCGCCGCCACCATCAGTTCCGTGGCGTGCGGAGACAGGGTGACAATGCGGCGGGCGGGCGCGGCCAGCCGAATGTCGCGGCCCGTGTCGTCGCGCACAACGAGCGACGGCGCAGCGGCCGCGGGCGCCTGCGCAGCCTGGACGGCGGCGCCGCCCCATGCTGCCACCATCACCACGACGAGGGTCCCGGGCAGCGACATGGCTCAGCCCGGCGTCACGGCCGGTACACCAGATTCACGAACACGTTCGACCCTGGCGTGGCATAGCCGCGCGCCAGTTCGTAGTCCTTGTCCATGACGTTGTTCCAGCGGATCTGCACCTGCGCCTGACGGGTGATGTCATACGAGGCGGTCAGGTTCAGCAGGCTGTAGCCGCCGAGCCGGGTCGTTTCGTTCGCACCGAACTGGCCGATGCTGGCGTTGTACGAGGTGTCGCTGCGCTTGCCACTCAGCACCCATTCGGCGCCCACACGCCAGGCGCCCAGCGGATGGTCGCCCGCCAGCTTCAGCACCTGCCGCGCGCGGCGGGTCAGTTGTTGACCGGTGTTGTTGTCTTTCGGGTCGACGATGTCGATGCTGCCGCGCACCGACGTCGCGCCGAACTGCTGCGCGGCTGTCAACGTGATGCCCCTCAGCGTCGCGTCCTTGTTTACCACCGTGGCACGGCCCTGGTACTGGATCAGGTTGTCGACCTTGTTGTGATACGCGATCAGGCTGCCAGTGGTGCCGCCCTGGCGATAACGCACGCCGGCTTCATAGTTCTTCGACTTTTCGGGCTGCAGGTTCGGATTGCTGAAGCCAGGGTAGTACAGGTCATTGAAGGTCGGCAGGCGAAAGCCCGTGTTGGCGGCGGCCGTCAGCTGCCAGGCCGGCGTCAGGTCAAAGCCGTAGGACAGGCCGCCGGTGGTGCGGTTGCCGTAGCTCGACACGCGGTCATAGCGCAGGTTGGCCTGCAGGTGATTGCGGCCCAGGTCGGCCCGGTAGATGGCCAGCGCCGAGTTGGTGTTGCGGCCGGTGGCGTTGAAACGCGTGTCGCTGTCGACGTCTTCTTCGCGACGCTCGGCCGCCAGGGACAGCACCTGCCCCGGCGCGATCGCCAGGTCGTTCTGCCACGAAAACTGCGTCTGCCGGGTACGGAAATACGAGCTGCGCGTGGCGCTGGTGACGCTGACATTATCGTCAACCGTCTTGACTGCGCGCAGGCGGCTGGTCCACAGGCTGTTGATGCGGTTGTTGCTTGCCAGGCCCAGCGATTCGATCTTCTGGACCGCGCGCTGGTTGAAGCTCGCGCCGCCGTCGTACTGGCCGTTCAGGCGCGACTGGAAGAACGATGCTTCCAGTTCCTGGCCTTCGGCCCACATCATGCCAAGACGCCCCGACGCCGTGTCCAGCTTGTAGCCGTCACGATCGGCGTGATAGAGGCCACCCGGCTCGCCCGGCTTGGCCGCGCTGTAGCCGTCGCTGCGCGCATGGCCCAGGGCCAGGGCGTAGTTCCACACGCCCTGGCTGCCGCTCAGGCCGATATCGGCCTTTTGCGTGTTCCAGCTGCCATAGCCGACCGATCCGGTCAGGGCCAGGGCGGTGTCCGGGCTGCCGCGGCGCGTGATGATGTTGATGACGCCGCCGATCGCGTCGGCGCCGTACAGGCTGCTGGCCGGGCCGCGCAGGATTTCAATGCGTTCGATCTGCGACAGGGGAATGGCATTGATGCCGGCGCCGCCCGCGGTGGACGTACCCACGCGGGCGCCGTCGATCAGGAACACGGTCTGCGCGCTGTTTGCGCCGCGGATGAAGACGCTGGTGACGGTCTGCGGACCGCCATTGGTGGCGACGTCGATGCCGTGCTCGCGTTGCAGCAGGTCGGCCAGGCTGCTCTGGCCGGCGCGCGCAATGGTGTCGGCATCGATGACGGTCACGTCGCCCAGCGCGGCCGACAGCGGCTGCGGCGCGCGGGCGGCCGTCACGGTGATCGGATCGAGTCGGGTGGCGCTGGTCTGCGCAGAGGGGGACACTTGGGCCAGGGCCGGTGCGGAAACGAGCACGGCGCCGGCGACACCGCTAAGGTGCCGAAGGGTAAAGAAGGACATGGAAAGCCTGTTGCCTGGGATGGACGTGCGACCCCGCACGTCATGCAATCAGGGAAGCGCGGCAAGGGGACAGCGCCTCCCCAGGATACGGTCTGGTGAACCGCAGAGCCGGCCGGTATCCGGGCTGGCATTCATGACCGCACCCCCTTCCCATGACCTGCGCCACCGGGGTGCGGTGAGGGCCATCACAGTGGGATTGGTGTGGTGTGTCCTGGACCGGCGTGACCGGTCGGGGACGAATGCTTACCGTTGCGGGGGCAGCACAGGTTAAGGCCAGCGACTGGTCTTCCCTGTTTCCCGTTTACCTTGGGTGCAACCAAGCACCGACTCGGCGCGTACTCTAGCACGCAGCCCCAGGCGGGCCGCCGAAGAATGTCGGTTCTGTTGCATTGCTGCCGCAGCGGGCAGCAGGTGTCATCACGCGGTGTAATCCCCGTTCGCTTCGGGCTGGAACACGATCTCGACCACGTCAAGCGCGTGCTCGGCGCCGTCGGGCGCAACCCAGCTGACCCGGCCCGGCGCGCGGCTGCCCAGCAGGCTCGCACCGATCGGCGACAGCACGGACACATTGCCCTTGGCCGGATCGGCTTCCTTCGGATAGCACAGGGTCAGGGTGCGGACGTCACCGCCGTCGACATCCTGCACGCGCACCTGGGTGTGCATGGTGATGACGTCGCCGGGAATGGTGTCGGACGGAACCTGGTCGGCCTGGTCGAGCGCTTCTTCGAGGCGTTCAATGGCGGGCGACGCGTCGCCCAGCGACGCGATCAGGGAATTGAGCCGGACGTAGTCGAGCTCGGTAACGGTAATGAATGTGGGCGTGGCAACGTGAGTAGCGGTAGGCGACATGCCGGTTTCCTAGGGAAAGCAGTGGCTCAGAGATGTGCCCGGCGATCCGTCAAGAATTGAGCAGGAAGAGGAAGGAAGATCGCCGGGCTTATCGGTCGAAGACCGGAATGAGCAGACAGCCGCGCGCAGCGCGGCGCACGGGCAGGCCGGTGCGGCGCGTCAGTGCGGGAAGATTCGGAGGGAGAAGACGCGCCACCCGGGCGCGCAACGTCGTGTGCATAAGGATCAGGATAGCCCAATGCCGGCCAACGCTTCAACCGGGGTGGGCCGATCCAGCGTGGCCAGCCACTCATCCAGGTCGGCGTACACGGGCGCGGCCAGCTCGGGCGACTCGTTCAGCACCTCGTGGAACGCCTGGTGATACCAGCGCAGCGCGAGCTTGCCCGGCGCGGCGCCATCGGCAAATCGGCGGCTACCCGCCGGGTCGACGACGGAATCTTCGCCCGCCACCAGCATCAGGGTACGGCAGGGCAGGGCCGACGCCTGGGTGATGGCCGCGTCGCCGGCTGTCATCACGAACCGGACCAGCCGCCCCGTGACCCGGTCGTGCACCAGTGGATCGTTGCGATACGCATCGACCACGGCCTGCTCGTGCGACAGCCTGGCGGCGTCGATCCCGTTCCCGACGCGCAGATCGGGCGCCAGATTGCCGATGGTGCCCAGCATCAGCCGCTGCACTGCCGTGGGCTTGAACGCGAACGCGGGCGACACCAGCACCACCCCGGCCAGCTCGACATTCCCGCGCAGCGCCACCCGCGCCGCCACCAGACCGCCCAGGCTGACGCCGATCAGCAAGGGCGGCACGCCGGTTTCCTGCACGTACTCCGACAGGCGATGTTCGGCATCGAGCACCAGGTCGTCGACATCCCGCAGCGCGCCCCGCTTGCCGCTCGACTTGCCGTGCCCGCGATGGTCGTGCGCGGCCAGTTGCCAGCCGCGCTCGCCCAGCCACTGTGCCAGTGCGTCATACCGTCCGGCATGCTCGCCCAGGCCGTGCAGCAGGTACGCCGGACGTCCCTCGGGCGCGGCGCCGTCGGGCATCGCCCATCGGTGGCCGGCCAGCTGAGTGCCGTCCGAGGCAGTGGTCATGGAAATCAGCGACAATTGAAGTGTCCGTGTCGGGGGTTGCGAAACGCGGATTGTCGCCCACCTTGGGCGTGCCTTCAGCCGTGGGTCATGTAACCGGTTGTAGCCATCGTCGGCCTATTTCGCCGTTTTTCGGCTAAGTCATCTCCTTTCCCCCTCGCCCGACCCTGTAGCCACCACCGGCCCTCATTCACTTACGGAAAACTGCCGACCATGCGCATCCTGCCTCGCCTGTTCGTCTCCCTGTCGCTTGCCGTGTCCTTCCTGGCGCTGACGGCCTGCTCGCCCAAGTACGACTGGCGCGAGATGCCGGCGGCCGACGGCGCAGTCAAGGTCACGTACCCCGCCCGGCCGCAGGCGGACACGCGCGACGTGAACGTGGCGGGGCATACCTTGCCGCTCACGTTCACCATCGCGCAGGTTGATGCCTCGGTTTTCGCCGTGGGCCATGCAAAGTTGCCCGACGCCGTGCTGAACGATCCGGCCGAAATGGCCAAGGTCGCCGACGCCTTCGAAGAAGTGCTGCGCGCCAACCTGCGCGGCACGCTGCGCCAGCGGCGCGACGTCACGCTCAAGCAGTCGGCGGCCGATACCCGTAAGCTGTTCCGTGCGGTCGAAGTCGAGGTGCATGGCGCGGTGGCCAACTCGCCATCGTGGCTGCTGGGGCGCGTCTATGTGCTGGGCAACAGCCTGATCGAGATCGTTGCGCTCGGGCCCGAGGCCGAGCTGGCGCCGGATGTGGCCAAGCAGTTCGTCGAGTCGGTACGGGCGGAATAATGCTGTCCTGCCGTCCTGGCTGCGGCGCCTGTTGCACCGCGCCGTCGATCACCAGCGCCATTCCGGGGATGCCTGAGGGCAAGCCAGCGGGTGTGCCGTGCATCCAGCTGATGCCCGACCTGCGCTGCGCGATCTTTGGCGATCCGCGCCGGCCGGCCGTGTGCGGCGGCCTGCAGCCGTCGGCAGAGATGTGCGGGCCGGATCGCGATCACGCGATCCGGTGGCTGACGGAACTCGAGGTGGCGACCGCGCCGACGATGGCAATCGGCGCCGCAGCGTCCGCGGCAGCCACCACGGCATCATCCTCGGCGGCGTCTACCGCAGCGGTGGCGCTGGCGCCGCGGTAACCGGCAGGTCCCGCTCCAGCCAGGGCTTCATGAGCCGGTACAGCGGTCCGACCGACAGCACCATGACCAGCACGCGCGTGACATGGAACACCGTCACGACCGGCACGCCAAAGTGCAGCACCTGGGCCGTCAGGCTCATTTCGGCGATGCCGCCGGGGGCGGTCGCCAGCACCGCGGTCGGCGCCGGAATGCCGCTCAGCAGCGACAGCACGTAACCGAACGCGGCCATGACGCCCATCAACAGCAGCACCGACACCGCCACCCCCGCCATGTAGCGCGGCGCGGTGTGGATGAATTTCTTCGTGAAGCGGATCCCCAGCGCGCAGCCGATGAAAAGCTGCGCGACGTTCACGATCCAGCGCGGCAGCGTCGTCCAGTCCACCCCCGCGGCAGTCAGCGCAATCGTGAACAGCAGCGGTCCGATCACCCAGGCGTTCGGGATCTTGTAGCGGTTCAGGAACCAGCCGACCAGCGCCGTCAGCCCGCCCAGCTTGATCAGCCCCAGCAGGTCGAAGTGGCCAAGCCCCGGCGTGTAGGGATCCGTGCCATGCACGTCGGTCAGACGGAAGATGGTCGGGATGATCAACACAACCATCAGTATGCGGAGGGAATGGGCCGCGGCAACCAGATCGACGCGGCCGCCGTTGCGTTCGGCCTGCACTGCCATTTCCGATGACCCGCCAATGGCCACGGCAAAGAAAGCCGTCTTGGAATCCACGCCGGTCATGCGCTGCAGGAGCCGCCCGCCGCCGATGCCGGCCGCCATCGCAAACAGCACACTGACGATCACCCAGGGCAGGTAATGGGCCAGCTGCGCGTTGATGGCGGGTGTGAAGTAAAGCCCCAGCGACGTGCCGATGATCCACTGGCCAGCCGCGCGAAACGGGACGGGAAACTGCAGCGGCGTGTCCGCCATCTTGAGCGCGGCCACCACCAGCAGCGGGCCGATCATCCAGGGCAAAGGGGTCTTGAGCCACACACAGACTTCAGCGCCGATAAGGCCGGCCACCAGGGTCGCGGCCACGCGCGACGCGGTTTTCAGATGATTCACTGCAGGACCTCAGCCGTGCTTGCGCAAGACGACGCGGGCAATGCCCAGCAGCAAGCGATCCGCATACCGGCGTGAGACCAGTTGCAGGCCGACCGGCATGCCGTTGGGTCCCCGGTGCAAGGGCAGGGTGACCGCGGGAATGTTGAGCGCCGTCCACAGCGTCGAGAACGACGCATTGCCGGTGGACGTCAGGCCCACGGGGGCCTCACCCGCCACGGCTGGGGTCAGCAGGACGTCATAGTCCTTGAAGACATCGTCCAGCAGGGCCGCGCAGCGTCGCAGCGTCTCGCGCGACTCGCCGTACAACTCGAAGCGGCAGTCCATGCCGTCCTGGATGCGGCCGCCGCGCAGCGCGCTGCTGATGCGCTCCCAGTGATGGTCGATCTCGAACGTGCGGTTGCGCACGAACTCGAAACTCGACACCCAACGGTGCGCTTCCTGCACGTCCTCCAGAGCGCCAGGCAGAGTCACGTCTCTGACCGCGGCGCCGTCGGCGGACAGGGTCCGTGCAAAGCTTTCCAGAAAGGCTTTCGTGTCGTCGTCGCATTCGTTCCAGAACCCGGTGCGGGCAAAGCCGATGCGCACTTCGTTGATCGCCACTTCGGGCAAGGCGGCGGGCGGCGTGCCGATCAGCACGTTGCGAAACAAGTTGATGTCCTCAACCGATCGCGCAATCAGGCCAACCGTGTCGAACGACGCAGCGGCCTCCATCACGCCAAAAGTGCGGATGTCGCCGCGGCTGGGCACATAGCCCACGCAGCCGCAGAACGAGGCGGGCCGGATGGTCGACGCGGTTGTCTGCGTGCCGATGGCCAGTGGCACCATCGATGCGCCCACGGCTGCGCCCGATCCGCTGGACGAGCCGCCCGGCGTGCGGGTGGCGTCGTGGGGATTGCGCGACTTGCCCGGAAACCGGTTGGCGAACTCGGTGGTGACCGTCTTGCCCATGATGATCCCGCCCGCGCGGCGCGTCAGCGCGGTGCACGCCGCGTCGATGGTCGGCCGGCGGCCCGCGTGAATCGGCGTGCCCAGCGCGGTCGGCATGTCGGCCGTATCGATGATGTCTTTCAGCCCTACGGGCACGCCCTGCAGCGGACCCTTGCCGCCGGCGCGATCGAGTGCACGCGCCTGTTCAAGAACGAGGCCCGGATCGAGATACTCCCAGGCCTGCACGTCGGCTTCCCGGGATTCGATGTGCAGCAGGCAGGCCTCTGCAACGGCAACCGCAGTGGTACGTCCGCCGTGGATGGCCCGGACGATTTCGGTTGCCGTCAGTTCATGTAGATGGGTCATGGATCAATGGGCTGCGTGGTCGGGGAGCGGAGGACGCATCGGAAATGCGCATGCCTCCGCCTGTGAGTATCGCAGGCGGAGGCAAGGGTTGAAAGTCCAGGCGTGCAAACGCTTACTGCACTGTTGCGCGCGAGTCGGCAACGACGCGCGCCCACTTGGAAGTCTCGGTCTTGATGTAGCTGCCGAATTCGTTGGAAGTGGTCCAGGCCGGCTCGATGCCGGACTCCAGCAACTTGGCCGTCACCTCCGGCGTTTTCAGCGCCGCCACCAGTTCGGTGTTCAGGCGCGCAACGATGGGCGCAGGCGTATCGCGCGGCACCAGCACGCCATACCAATTGTTCACCTCGAAGGCCGGCACACCGGCTTCCTTGATGGTCGGAATGTCCGGCATGCCCTTGAAGCGGGTTGAGCCCGTCATGGCGATGGGCGTCACCTTGCCCGCCTTGATGGCGCCTGCCGCGGTGGACACGGTCGAGAACACAAGCTGCACCTGGTTCGCCATCAGGTCGGTCATGGCCGGCACACCGCCCTTGTAGGCCACATGCAGCATCGACAGGCCGGTCAGTGCATTGAACATCTCGCCCGCCAAATGATCTGTCGCGCCGTTGCCCGACGACCCGAATGCGACCGGATGCGTCCTGGCGTAGGCGATCAGCTCCGGCACGGTCTTGACCGGCAGCGTGGGACTGACCACGAGCACGTTGAGCGCGTTGCCCACCAGGCTGATCGGCGTGAAGTCACGGTCCACGTTGTACGACAGCTTCTTGTACAGCGACGGATTGATCGCGATCGGACCGATGGTGCCGAGCAGAATGGTGTATCCATCGGCCGGCGCCTTGGCAACCATGTCCGTGCCGATCACGCCACCGGCGCCTGGGCGGTTTTCGACCACCACGGTCTGGCCCATCGCCGCGCCCATCTTCATCGCGATCACACGCGCCGAGATGTCCGCGCCGCCACCCGGTGCAAACGGCACGATGAAGCGTATCGGCTTGCTTGGATATGCGTCCTGCGCCACGGCGGCGCCGGACATCGTGGACAGGATCAACAAAGCTGGAGCAAGGTTCGAGAGGCGCATGGCATGTCCAACGTGACGGAGTGAACGACGTAAATGTCTTCTTGTCCGTACAAAGCAACAGGCGTGCCAAGGTGGCGGGACGCGCGGCCGAGAGCGGCGCGGGAAGCGGGGCTGGACGTTGGCAATATCGCGCGTGGCAGGGCATTCGCCTGGATGCTGCGCAGCCGCGGCATCGGCGCCGCGCAAGCAAAGCGAACGCACGAACGTGCTGCGCTGCACCATAGGAGGGCAGCGACGGTCGCCATCGTGGGGCGCGAGGAGTCAGGTACCTGTGCAGAGCCGCGCCATGCGGGGCTCCGCGGCATATCAGCTATGCGGTGACGGGATCGATTCGGAGGCGGCGCGCAGCCGCTCGCGGCTGTGGGTCAGGTGCATGCGCATGGCAGCACGGGCGCCTTCGGCGTCGCCGCGCGCGATCGCGTCAAAGATGTTCTCGTGTTCGAGCTCCAGCCGATCCAGATACTGCCGGCGCGCCGCGCCTTCCACCTGCAGCCGGCTGCGCGGGATCAGCGCATTGCCCAGGTGCATCATCATGTCGGTGAAATAGCGGTTGCCGGTAGCGCGCGCAACGGTCAGGTGGAACGCAAAATCGGACTCGACCGAATCGCCGCCTTCGGCCACCGTGGACTGCAAGGCGGTCAGGGCCTGACGCATGTCGGCAAGGTGATCGTCGCTGCGGCGAACCGCGGCCAGCGCGGCAGCCTCGGCCTCCAGGCTGATGCGCAGTTCCAGCATCGCCAGAATGTCGATGGCCGTCAGCACCGCGCCCGGACCGATGCGGAAGGGCGCCTGCGCCGTGGCCGGCGCAAGCACGAAGGTGCCAATGCCGTGACGCGTTTCCACGAGGCCGCTGGCCTGCAGATTGGACAGCGCCTCGCGCACCACCGTGCGACTCACGCCCATGCTGGACATGATCTCGGACTCGGTCGGAAGCTTGCCGCCCACTTTGAGCTGGCCGCTGCGAATGGCGTCGGACAGCTCGGCCACCACTTCCTGCGCGAGCGTGCGTGCGCGGCGCTTGGGACCGGTGAAGGAGAGGGCGGGCTTGGGTTCTGTCATGGCGTTCCGGTGTGCGTGCTGCCCAAGTATAGCTTTGGGCGCTCCCGGCATGACTTGCAGGCAACGTCCATAAAAAAGGGCAGGGTCCCTAGCCCCTGCCCAATCACTCCGCAAACCCGGAGCCGCCGCCGCTCGCAGGCAGCTCCGAAGCCGACCCTGACTTACTTGGCCTGCCAGAGTGCAAAGGAACGGATGGATTCAGCACCACTCCATTCGCCAATCAGCTTGGTGCGTTCCTTGTTGGTCAGATCGATCCAATAGAAGCCCGGCTTTCCGTTGACGTTCATCACGGCATAGGCATTCTGGCCGCGCGACTCGATGTCAAAGTCGGCGATCGAATTGCTTGCCACGCCGATAGGCACTGGGGTCGTCAGCGTGCCATTGTTTGGCGGATTCTGCAGATAGACCGAACCATCGATGCCGTTGATCACGTACAGGGCCGTGGCGGTCGCGCCAGCGTACGAGTTCGTGTAGGCCCCAGCAACGATCTGGGCATTGGCCACGCCGTTGATCGCGCCGTCATTGATCGCCACGCCGTTGTCGACGTTGATGCGCAGGTTCTGGCCCGTGTCGCTGACGACGCGCAGGCGGTCAGCCACCGGATTGAAGTCGAGCGCAAAGCGGCTGCCCGTCAGCGACGCCAGCGGCGTCTTGTTGTCCGGCGAACTGGTCAGCTGCGACTTCTTGGTCGCCACGCCTGTCGCAGCGTTGACGGTATAGATTCCACCGCCGCTGGCCATCGTATAGAGCATGCCATCGGCGGGACGATAGTCCAGGCCAAGCAGGAATTCGCCCACCGGCACGCCGGTCAGAGGCATCGACGTCAGGATCATCGATGGATCGGCGCGATTGAAGGTAACGATCCGGTTGCCGCTTGTCAGCGCAACCACGTCGCCGCCTGTCACGGGGGCCATGGCGTCACGTTTGTCATTCATGCTGCCGCATGCCGTCAGCGCCACAAGCGCCAGTCCGGCCGCGCCCAACTTGAAGTTCGTTTTCCGCATAGTTTTTCTCCCTGATGTTGGTAGGTATGGACAGCGTTCTGCCTGTCTCAACCGACTCTACACACGGGACTACGCTTTAGATGCAACGCTATAACGTTTTTTTGGAAGGCAATGAAACCGTCTTGCCAAGGAAGAGAATCGGCCCCGTGGGGCCACCAGTGGGCGAACCGTTGGGCGGCTCAAGCGTGATCTCAAACAACTGGTTACCTTCGAGGGTGGGCAACCGGTCCTTCGGAATGATCGTAACGGCGTTGGTCGGCAGCAATCCGAGCGACGTCGGACGGGCCGCGCCTTCCGCCTTCGTCCAGATTTCCATCGAGTTCGGCGTCGTCAGCGTGTTGTCCACCAAAGGGATCATCCGCAGCTCGCGAGGGTTCGATGCGTCCACCACCCAGCCCGCCATACCGCGGTCGGGCGACTGCAGCACCGCCACATACTGCGTTTCCACCGTATTGATGGTCGGCCGCAACACCAGCGCCGCAGCCAGCAGCGCGGCCAGGGCAAAGCCCGCCGCACCCGTCCAGCGCCATACATTCAGACGCGACCAGAAGCCGCCCGGCTGCGCCGACGACGCGCCCCGTGCGTCATCACGCTGCGAAAACGCAGGCAGCCGCTGCTCGATCCGGCCCCACAGCGTCGCCGGCGTCTGCGCAGGCTTGGCCACCAGGTTGAGGCTGAACAACCGGTCCTGCCACTCATACACCTCGCGGCGTACCTTGAAATTGCTGGCCATCTCACGTTCGAACGCGTCGCGCTCTTCACCGCGCAAGGTCCCAAGGACATACTCGCCAGCGGTGGCGCTCAGTTCGTCATCGTCCTGGAAATTCATGACATGCATTCCTTGAGAGCGGTCAGCCCCCGTCGTATCCATGACTTGATCGTGCCGAGCGGCGTATTCAGCGTTTCAGCGATCTGTTCGTGCGAATAACCGTCAACGAACGCCAGCACGATCGACCGCTGCCGCTTTTCATCGAGATGCTTCATGCATTCGGCAAAAGCATCGGTGTCAAGCCCCTCCTGCTCGACCGGCTGCTGCTGGTCCGCCAGGTAATGGAGCGTCTCGTCTTCGGTCACGTCCATCCGCGCGTCCTTGCGGATCTCGTTCAACGCCCTGTACCGAACGACACTGTAGATCCAGCCGCGGCCCGACCCCAGGCTGGGATCGAACGTCGAGGCCTTCTCCCAGATCTGCAGAAAGGCATCCTGCAGCACTTCTTCCGCCAGCTCCCGCCGCCGGACCAGGCGCGTCGCCACGCCCAGCAGGCGCCGCGACTCGCGCATGTAGATCGCGCGCAAGGCAAAACGCTCTCCCCGGGCACAGGCGGCCAAGGCGGATTCGTAGTCGAAATCGACGTCGACATCGATGTCGCTGTTGGCGCTACTAGGTGGCATGAATGGGGTCGCCCGTTGACTGCGTTTGCGAGGGTCGCCGTCACTGTACCGGGGGGAGCGCGCCTAGTGAAGCGCAGAGCGGCCCTTGTTACGACTCAGCGCAATCCCGCCGTGGAACCCACCAGCCACAGCAACGCCGGCGCCAGGGCGAGGAAGCTCAGCGTCGACACCAACACCGCACCCGCCGCCGCATCACCCATGTCCGTATAGCGGCGGGCATACATGTAGCTCACCGCCGCGCAGGGCATCGCCATCTGCAGCGCCAGAATGTTCGAGAACTCGTCCGGCAGGCCAATCAACCAGCCCGCCGCATACCCCGCCGCCAAACCAAGCAGCAGTCGCATCGTGCCCACGATGGACCCGATCCGCAACCCGGCCGCAGGGATGACCGCCAACGCATGACCCAGGCTGAGCAACATCAACGGCACGGTCAAGCTGCCAAGCAACTTGGTCGACTCGATGATCCAGTCAGGCGGCACCCAAGCAAGCAGCCGGCACAGCGCCGCCGACACCGACGCAATCAGGATCGGACTCTTCCAGGGCGCCGCAATTCCCTGAGTATTGGGCAGAAAGCGGACACCGATCGTGTGCTGAATGAACGAGCACACCGCAAAGAACGCAATGGCCGTCGACAGTCCCGCATCGCCAAATGCCAGGTACGAGATCGGCAACCCCAGATTGCCTGCATTGGGAAACGTTGCCGTCTGCAGCAACTTGCGAACCGGCTGGCCCGTCACCTTCAACGCCACCGCGCACGCCACCGCGCACAATCCCAACGCCAGCGCCGTCGCCCCCGCGACATTGGCCAGCACTTCGTTCGACAATTTCGCGGTCACCAACGTGCTGAAGACCAGCGCCGGTGTCGACACCGACGTCGCCAGCACCGTGATGAACTGCGCCGCGAACGGATAGTTCTTCTTGCCCCACACAACGCCCACGCCCACGCACACCACCAGAGGCGCCAGCACCGACAGCATCGAAAAATAGAAGTGGAGGACCGCGCCCATCATGCGGCTCGCGCGACACAGGCAAGGGACAGGGCGAATACGAAATACGGCAGGGGAGGCATCGTTGCAGACTGAGTAGGCACTGAGGAAGGCGGTCGGCAAGCGATTCGCGTCGGCAAGGATAACGCGAACGCTTGTCGAGAAAACAGGTTCGATGTTCGAAGACGTTGTTCTCAAGCACCATTCATGCCGGGGAGCGGCAGCGCCGCTGTCCTTTTCAGGTCGCGGTCAGACACTGACCGTGTCCTCAAGCTGTACGCCAGCCTTCGGCGATTCAGTCATGCGCAGATGCGGCCATGCGGCCATGCGGCGAACTGCAAGAAGGCGGTGGGCCCGCTGTCTGCCCAGCTAGTTGGTCGCGCCCTTGGGGGCATAGGAAAAAGCCGGCATTGCCTTGACCAGATCCTTCGTTGCGCCAGGCAGCACAAGCCGCCCCTGCCGCTCGCGAATTTTGGTGGCCTCGATTGCCACGTCATGTTTGCCCACACCAATGAAGCCACCCGCGGACACGATCAGGTAGGACACGCTCTTGGCCGGATCGATGATCAGGTCCTCCACCTTTCCGAGCCGTTCGCCAGCTTCGTTATGGACCGTCTTGCCGAGCAGGCTTTTCTTTACGCTCCATCCAGGTGCAGGCTGATCCAGATCGGTGAACGCTTTACCCAGCGACATCGACCCAGCCACCTGGGCGTGGGATGCGAACGGAACAAGTGCTGTCGTTAGCAGACCCGTGGCAACGAGGGAGAAGACCAGGCGGGAAACCACAGCATGGGAGATGAGGCCAGCGGGCATGATGAAGTTAATGGGGATGCGCATGGATGGCTGACGTGGACGGGATCGTCTCCTTATAGCACCCGCGTCTTTGCTCCCTACGCCTGGAATCGTTGCAGGTGTTACCGATGTCGCCAACCTGCAGCCAGCGCGGAATGGCACGGGCATCGGCTTGCGCGTGGACTAGCACCGGACTTCGACTCGGACTTGACTCCGGACTCGACCCCGGCCCCGACCGCGACCCCGGCCCCGACCCTGACCCCGACCCCGACCCTGACCCCGGCCCCGACCCTGACCCCGACCCCGACCCCGACCCCGACCCCGACCCGACCTCGACCGAACCCAGACCCGACGAAACCCGGACCCGCACCTGCACCGCGCATGACGCGCAGGTGACGTCCCCTTCGCTCATGTCAGGCGCCGGGGACACACCTCTTTTTGCGGCGGCCTGCAATAGATAACTTTTCGCTTATCAATGATAGATAAGCCTGCGCTTATCTATCGCCATCCGGAAATTCCCATGGTGTTCCCCCCGGGCAGTCTCGTCAGTGCGATCAGCCGCGGCGATCCCAGCGTGTGGGCCGCAGCCGCAGCCGGGGCCGGTGCACGGCGGCGCGAAGACGTGGACCCCGCCGACCCACCGATTGGCCGGGCCACAGACCTACCGATGGCCACGTCATCCGGCTAGGACATTCGCTTGCATCGCGCCACCTGACGGCGCCGTGCATCTCTACACTGGGCGTCATGTACACGACATCGTTGCGCCCTCTTCGTTATCTGCAATTGGTGGTGGCGCACGGATCCTTCCGCGCCGCAGGCCTGGCCGCGGGGATAAGTCAGCCAGCCATCAGTCAGGCGATGAAAAAGCTCGAGCAGGAATGGCGCATCCCGCTGTTCGAAAAGCAAGGGCGGCGCAAAAGGCCAACTGCCCAGGCGTTGCGGGCCCTCGAGCAGCTTGCCGAGATCGGCAACGCACTCGAATCACTTGCCGCCGAGCCGGTAGACGAAGCGACGACAGCCGCCCTCCTATCGTCGACGTCGACCTCAACGCTCACGGTCGGGATGGCGCCGGCGGCGGCCTTGCTCTATGGGCCGGTAATTGAGCAGGTGTGGCGAAGTCATCATCCTGAGGGCAGGCTGCAGGTCGTCAACAGTAACGCGGCAGACATGCTGGCGGCGCTCGATCGATCCGAGCTCGATCTTGTCATCGCACCGCAGTCCTCAGGCCGTCGATCGACGAGTTGCATAACGCAGCCGCTGCACGTGGCCACGCCCGTACTATGCGCCCGTGCGGGGCATCCGCTGACGCATGCAACTTCGCTCGAACAGATCGCTCCGGCAACGTGGGCAGTCGAATGCGACGAAGGCGCGGGCGCAACGGTCATCCACGAGGCGCTTCATGCGCGTCGCCTCAGGCCGCCGCGTATTCGCGTGGAATGCAGCGACTATCCCGCCTTGTTCGACTTGGTCGCGCGCAGTGATCTGCTGTGCGTCGTGCCGCATCCCGTACTCCTGCCCTATGACAATCCGCCGCAAATCGTGCCGCTGCGCATTGAGGATCCTTTGCCGCTGTACGACGTGTCTTTGTCCTGGCAGGTACTGCCCCGGCCAAAGATTGCAGCCGCGGTGATGGCCATCATCCGTGTACTGACGGCTTTGCCGTCGCACATGCAATGATGCGCAGCCCCGCGACAGTGGCGCCAAGGTCAATACCAACACCGATATCAACTCCACTGCCAGAATAGGCACCGCCACCGCCACCGCCACCGCCACCGCCATCGATTCCGATACCGGCACCGGCACCCACACCGATACCAGCGCTGCTCACTGCGCTGAGGACCACGGTATGTTCGACCGAGCGGTGCCATCCACATCGGCATCTGCGTCTGTTGAAAACGCGACGTCCCTCTGCGCCTCGAATGCGGCCAGCCTGTCGGTCAGCGCGGCGTGCACGAGGGTATACGCGTCGCTGCCCAGCAGCAGCCGTTTCGGTGCGGGAGTCTGATCGGCCGATGCGATCATGGCGGCGGCCATCTTGCCGGCATCGCCTGGCGTCGGAAAAGCGCCGGCGGCGAGCATGCGACGTGTGTCGCCGACTGGGGTGGCGTCGTAGGCGTCCAGCGCAGAGGCGTTGACCAGGCCGGCCGAGCCGAAGCCGGTGAGCGCGCTGCCGGGTTCGACCAGCGTCGTATGAATGTTGAACGGTGCAACTTCCTGGGCGAGCGATTCATAGAAGCCTTCGATTGCCCACTTGCTGGTGTGATACAGGCTGAGGGCCGGGAACGCAAGGTGGCCGCCCATGGACGACAGTTGCATGAGCCGGCCGCCGCCTTGCTTGCGCAGGTGCGGCAGCGCGGCCCGGGCGAGGCGGATGGAGCCGAGCACGTTCGTGTCGAGTTGATGGCGGATCTGGGCGTCGGACACCTCTTCGGCCGCGCCGAGCAGGCCATAGCCGGCATTGCTGATGACGACGTCGATGCGGCCCAGGGTGGCAAACGCCGCGTCGACAACGCGCTGGATGGCATCGCCGTCTGTCACGTCGAGCTCCATGACGTGCAGACGGTGGCCATGCACGGCTTTCAGATCGTTGAGTGCATCCACCTTTCGCACGGTGGCGACGACGCGGTCGCCGCGAGCGAGGAGTCTTTCGGTCAGTGCGCGACCGAAGCCGCTCGATGTTCCAGTGATCAACCAGTTGCGTGGCGCCGCGGAGGTCGAAGTGGCAGGGAGGTTGGACGGTGTGTTGGGCTGGGTCATGAAGAATTCCTTGTTGTCAGGGTTCCCATGCTAGGCGCGTCGACTGTGAAGATATAGACTGCAAAGCACGATGCGCTTTGCTCGTCAGGTTCATAATAAGTAGCTGAAATCTCATCCGTTGAAGGCTTTTCTTGAGGATGCCCAGCGCGCCTGCGGAGCAGCCTCGGTATTGTCTGCGTCAAGGTGAAACGGCGCCGCCTGGTGTGGGACGCTCCGCTGGCCCGACGCGTCCCTTGATGCTCACGCTCTGTCCCTATGTCCCTTCGGATTCCCTCATGACATCCATCGACGCACTCGACGGCGTGACGCTCTTTTTGGCCGTAGCAGAAGCGCGCAGCTTTACCGTGGCGGCCGGTCGGCTTGGCGTGACGCCGACGGCGGTGAGCAAGGCGGTGCGGGTCATGGAAGCGCGACACGGGGTCGTGCTGTTTCAACGCACGACCCGGCGTGTGGCCCTGACCGAAGCGGGCGCGGCATTGTTGCTGCGCTTGCGGCCGGCGGCAGCTGAAATCGACGACGCATTGGCTGCCTTGGGGACCTTTCGTGATCGGCCAAGCGGAACGTTGCGGCTGACGGTGCCGGCGATGGCGCGCCGCTTCATCACACCGCTGGTTGCCGAGTACGCGCGGGCCTATCCCGATGTGACCGTCGAGGTATCGCTGGATGACGCGATCATTGATCTGGTCGACGCGGGCTTCGATGCGGGAGTGCGGCTGGGCGAGTCGATCGCAAAGGACATGGTGGCTGTTGCGCTGACGCCGGAGATCCGGTGGTCCATCGTCGGCGCGCCTGCGTATTTTGCGCGGGCGGGCCGGCCGCGCAAGCCCGAGGACCTGGTGGCGCATACCGCGGTGCGCTATCGCTTTCCAGGGTCGCATGCGCTGCACCGCTGGGGCTTTCGCCGCGGCAAACGGTCGTTTGTGGTCGATGTGGGGGGCAAGCTGATCGTCGATGACCGCCAGTTACTGGTGGCGCTGGCGGCTGAAGGTCTCGGCCTGGCGTTTGCGTCGCACGTCGAAGTGCGCGACCGGGTCGACGCGGGCGTTCTTGAATCGGTGCTCGGCGCCTTCATTCCCAGCGATGCCGGCATGTATTTATGCTTTCCGGCGCGATCGCAGAGTCAGCTGAAGCTGCGGGCGTTCATTGACCTGGCGCGAGAGGTGATCGCGCGCCCCGACTATCTCGCCCTGTGCCGTGGCGAAATGGGGCAGGAGTCCTTGCCATGAGCGACACCATCGGGCCGGTCGTGCGTGCCTTGGACATTCTGCGCGCGATGAATCATCGGCCACAAAGCACCTTGCTCAGTCTGCATGATGCAACGGGACTTCCGAAGTCGACGCTGCATCGGTTGCTGGCGACGCTGCGGCGCGAGGGCTATGTGCGGATCGACGTGGTCAGGGGCCGTTATTCGCTGACTGCCAAGGTGCGCGAGTTGAGCGAGGGTTACACCGAGCAGGAAGGCGTGGTCGATATCGCTGCGCCTGTGCTGCGCACCATCACTCGGAACACGGGCCTGCCGCTCGCCGTCGGCGTGTTAGAGCAGGGTCGCATTGTCGTGCGGTACAGCAGCATGCCCTACAGCCCGATCGGGTCCGAGCACAGCACCATCGGTCATGCGCATGACCTGCTCCGGTCCGGCATGGGACAAGCGTTCCTGGCTTGGTGCAGCGAGACGCAGCGCACTCGCCTGATGCAACGCCTGCTGCTCGACGCGTCGGGCACCGACGGCGGGGCGGCGCTGGCGGGGCAGCTGCGTGACGCCATGATGGCGACGCGTGCGCGAGGGTATGGCTTTCGGCCGGCGGATGGCCGCGGCGGCAGTGCCACCTTGGCGCTGCCTGTCGTCATGGACGGGGACGTGGTGGTCGTGCTGTCGTTGACGACGTTTGGCGCTTTGTTGGTGCGGGACGGCCTTGAGGAGTGCCTGGCGGTATTGCGGGGGTGTCGCGATGAGCTGATCGAATGCCTGGCCGCGCAGGCCGGGCCGGCGCAGGATACGCCTGATTCCGTGCCGCGGAACGTCGAGCTGTAGCGATTTCTGAACCGAGGTGCGTTGGCTACGCTTGATTCGCCAGCCTATCTACGGAGACCGGTATGAAACTCGCCAGCTACGCTTTGCCCGACAGTCCCGACGTCGCACGTCTTGCTTTTGTCATCGATGACACCACGTGGTTCTGTGTGACCGACGCCTGCGAGGCCGTCGGCTCGACGCTCGGGCAGATCCCCCTCACCATCCATCAAGCCATCGAGGCAGGGCCCGATACGTGGCACGAACTTGCACGCATCGCTGCATCGTTGACATCGTCCACCAAGCTTGCCGCGCTGGACCTCAGTGCACTGACGGTCCTTCCCGCCGTGCAGACACCTTCGAAGCTGGCTTGCCTTGCGTTGAACAACAGTGCGAACGTCGACCGTATCGTCAAGGGGCCTTCCCACCCGGCGGTGTTCACCAAGCCCCTGACCGCGCTGGTCGGTCACGGAAGCCCGATCCGCCTGAAGTCGCATTACGGGCGTGTGCATCCCGAGCCAGAGCTCGCGGTCATCATCGGCAAGCGGGCCACCGACATCGACGCCGCCGATGCGTACGACCATGTGTTTGGCTACACGATCCATAACGACCTGACGTCGCCCACCATGCGCGACGAAGACAGCTTCCATTACCGGGCCATCCACCCCGCGGCGGAAGGTGAAGGCATCCGGTATGTGGAGAGCCATGTGTCGTACAGCGGCCGCTACAAGGGGTCGGACACGTTTTCGGCGCTTGGGCCATGGATCGTCACGAAAGACGAGATTGCCGATCCGCACAGCCTCGACATCTCATGCCACGTCCGCGACGAGTGTTTCGCCAGCGACAACACTGTCAACCTTTTTCACAAGGTGCCGGAGGTGCTGGCCTTCCTTTCCGGCTACATGACCCTGCTGCCGGGGGATGTCGTGTCGATGGGCACCGCGCTGGCATCGGGGGGCAAGCCGGGCAGGGCGGTGCAGAATGCGGACCTGAACAAGATGGGCGGGCCGGTGAGCGTGACGATCGAGAGGATCGGGACCTTGCAGAATCCTGTCGACCGACGCTGACAAAAGTGCTTCAATGCAACCCGATTGCAAATACAACAGGGTTGCATTGAATGAGTGTGTCGTTACGTTCGTCCCGAGGACGCAACGCTGTCCGTGCCCATCTGGCCTTCATCGGCATGCTGGCCCCGCTGCCTGAACTGGCCGGCGCGGTGCAGCCGGACGCAGCACAGCCGAACGCAGCACAGCCGAACGCAGCACAGCTGTCGTCCATTGAAGTCAATGCGCCGGCATTGCGTGATGCGCAGTCCGAGGGAAGTGACTCGTACCGCGCGACGGCCGCCACCGTGGGTGGCAAGGAAGCTGTTCCCATCGTCGAGATTCCACACTCGGTCAGCGTCGTGACCCGGCGCCGGATGGACGACCAAAATATGTACACGATCGATGAAGCGTTGCGGGAGGTCACCGGAGTGACCGTGACGCCGTGGGACGGCGCGACCTTCCAGATCCGGTCGCGCGGCTACTCGATGGAGTCCAGCTACGACGGCATTCCGAGCTGGAACGGCCTGACTTCCACGCAGCAGTTCGATCTGGCCATGTTCGATCGAATTGAAGTGCTGCGCGGACCGGCCGGCATTTTCCAGGGATCGGGCCAGCCCGGCGGCACGGTCAACTTCGTGCGCAAGCGCGGGTTGCGGGAGTTTGGCGGGTCGGCATCGGCGTCGGCGGGATCGTGGTCCAACTATCATGCCGACGCGGAAGTGGGTGGCCCGTTGAACAAGGAAGGCACGCTGCGCAGCCGGTTGGTGGTGGCGGGGCAGGATCGCGACTACTTCTACAACCGTGCGCACGGCCGCAAAGGCATGGTGTATGGCACGCTGGATTACGACCTGACGCCGTCGACGCAACTGTCGTTGTATGGCGCCTACCAGGACGATCGCACCAATCCCTACATGGGCCAGCCGGCCTACACCAGCGGCAGGTTTCTTGATGCGCCGCGCGGCTACAACCCGCTTGCGCCATGGAGCGTCTACGACACGACGACCTCGCAGGTGGCAGCGGAAGTCGATCACCGCTTCACCTCGGGCTGGGCATGGCGCACCCGCCTGAGTCATGGCGAGCAGCAGTGGAATATCCGTGATGGATGTCCGCTGAACGGGGTCAACCCGGTCACGGGCCGCGTCGCCGGCTATCGCACCCGAGGATGGGACAGCAACAGCACGCGCGATGCGCTCGACACCTATGTGTCGGGACCTGTCGATGCCTTGGGACGCCGCCATGAACTCACGGTGGGCTTCAACTGGGAACGCTACGAGAACCGCACGCAATACGCTCCGTCGGCCGACGTCGCCAATGTGCCGAGCGCCAACCCCGGGTTCGTGGCCGAGCCCACCATTCCGCCGTTCGAACGCGGTACGCAGGATGTGACCCGACAAAGTGGTCTGTACGGACAGGCAAGGATTTCCCTTGCGGATCCGCTGACCCTGGTCCTGGGTGCGCGTGTCAGCAACTTCGCGACCCAGACACGAAACGTGGCGCCCAGTGCGGTGACCGACTGGCGCGAGGGAGCCAAGGAGAACGGGCAGGTGTCCCCCTATGCGGCGCTGGTGGCGCACGTTGCCCGGAACACGACTGCCTACGCCAGCTTTTCCGACATCTTCATGCCCCAGACCGCGCGCGACGTGAACGGCCGCGTGCTCGAGCCTCGGGTGGGCAAGCAGATGGAAGTCGGCGTCAAACACAGCATGAACGATGGCAAGCTGACGGCGTCGGCGTCGGCCTTTCGTACCCGCGACGTGAACCGGTCACTGCCCGATGCGCTCAACCCCGGATTTTTCGTGCAGGCCGGCCAGGTCGAAGTCAAAGGGTGGGAGGTCGAGTTTGCAGGTCGTCCGTTCGCAAACCTGGACATGACGCTCGGGTATACCAACCTGCTCAGTTCTTACACGGCGCATCAGACATTGGCCGGCACGCCATTCACGCTGTTCGAGCCGCGCCACTCGCTCAAGCTTTACGGACACTACCGTTTCGGGCAGAGCCGATGGTCGGCCGGCGGCGGCGTGCGCGTGAGCAGCGGCGGAGTGGGCGGCGGCGTTGCCGGGCTCAGGGAGCAGGGCGGCTACACCGTCGCCAGCGCACAGGTGGGCTATGCCCTTGATGCGCGCACCCGCATTTCGCTGACGATCAACAATCTGTTCGACCGCCACTACTACGAGCGTGTTGGCGGCGTGAACACCTACAACACTTGGGGCGAGCCCCGCAGTGTGACGGTGGCGGTCCGGACCCGCTTCTGAGTGCGTTGCGCAGCGGATCCTACACGCTGCGTAAGGTGGCCAGGCGCGCGCCAAAGCCGATGAACACCACGCCGGTCACGTTCAGCGCGGCGTGCATCGTCACCGCGGTTCACCCACCGGCCGCCGGTACTGCACCGCCTCGCCCAGATGGACCGCGCTGATCTTTCGCGTGCCGGCCAGGTCGGCGATGGTCCGCGCCACCCGCAGTACCCGATGGGCGGAGCGCGCCGACCAGTTCAGCCTTGTCATGGACTCCTTCCACAGATCGCGCGCGGCGGGGTCGGTGGTGCAGTGGCGATCGGTGCCGCTGGTGTCGAGGGTGGCGTTGCTGCCGCCCTGGCGCTTTTGCTGGATGGCCAGGGCTGCGGCGACGCGCGCACCCACGTCGGCGCTGGATGGACCCGCGGCGGCGTCAACCCAGTCTGCGCCGAGCGAGGGCACTTCGACCTGCAGGTCGATGCGGTCCAGTATCGGACCCGAAATGCGGTTGCGATAGGCAACGACCTGGTCGGGCGTGCACTGGCATTTGCGCGTGGAGTGACCGTGCCAGCCGCAACGGCAGGGATTCATGGCGGCGATCAGCTGGAAGCGCGCAGGATATTCGGTGCGATGGCGCGCGCGGGCGATGGCGACCTTGCCGGTTTCCAGCGGTTCCCGCAGCGCTTCGAGCGCCTGACGATTGAACTCGGGGAGCTCGTCCAGGAACAGGACGCCGTGGTGCGCAAGGCTGATTTCCCCGGGCCGGGGCCGCGAACCGCCGCCCACCAGGGCCACCGACGTCGTGGAGTGATGGGGCGCCCGGAACGGACGCGCGCCGTAGGGCGGCGCCGACGTGCGCGAAAGGCTGGCCAGCGCCGCGGCTTCAAGTGCGAGGTGGCCGGACAGAGGTGGAAGCAGCCCGGGCAGGCGCTGCGCCAGCATGCTCTTGCCGGTGCCGGGCGCGCCGATCAGCAGCAGACTGTGACCCCCGGCGGCGGCCACTTCCAGTGCGCGGCAGGCAGCGGTCTGCCCGCGGACATCCGACAGGCAGGGCGGCGCGGGCGCCTTGTCGACGCGCGCGGGGGTCGACCGCGGCAGCAGGGCGGTGCCGGCCAGGTGCGCCACCACCTCGGCCAGGGTTGCCGCGCCGACCACGTGCAGGTCGGGCACCCGCGCCGCTTCGGCGGCGCTGGCGGCAGGCATGATCAGTTCGGCATCGGGCTGGCGCCGGGCGACCGCAAGCGCGATGGCCAGCGCGCCCGCGATCGGCACCAGGGCTCCCGTCAACGACAGTTCGCCCGCCATGACCAGTCGGGTCAGGCTTGACGCCCTGGCCGCCGCGCGCCGCCCTGGCGCAAGTTCAGGCAGGCCGATCTGCCCCGAGGCAAGGAGCACGCCGATCGCAATGGGCAAGTCGAATCGGCCGGACTCTTTTGGCAGGTCCGCCGGTGCCAGGTTGACGATGAGCCGGCCCGCAGGAAATTCAAAGCCGGCGTTGGCAATGGCGGCCCGCACGCGCTCGCGGCTTTCGCGCACTTCGGTGTCGGCAAGCCCGACCACATTGAAGGCAGGCAGCCCCGCCGCCAGATGCACTTCGACCCGCACGGCAGGCGCATCCAGGCCGGCAAGCGCGCAACTGGCAATCACGGAAAGCGTCATGTCGACCCCGAAGCAGTAAGTGGAAGCTGCCGAGTATGGCGGGTCACCGGCACCTTGTGGGGTCGACTGGGACGCTTCTGTCCAAGGCTATTTTTGTCCTGGTCCGGCCACCGGCAGCGACCCCGCGCGTGCACCCTTCGAGCGTCCGCTCCTCAACGGCTCACCCCTCAAGCGCCGCCCCCCTTCGCCCGCCACGGCGGCGCCGGCTTGAACGCCTTTCGCAGTGCCTCGATGAACAGCGACGCGCGCCGCGACGCCACGCGCGACTGCGGCACCAGCGCGACGACATCGGCGTCGGGCATGCGGTACTTCGGCAGGACCTGCACGAGCTTGCCCGATGCCAGGTCCGCCGCGACGTCCCATTCGGACCGCGCCATGATCCCCTTGCCGGCCGCGCACCACGCACGGATAACCGTGCCGTCGTTGCTCTCCATGGCCGCATGGACCCGCACGGTGTGGGTGGGGCGGGCGCCGCGGCGGGCGGCCTTGTCGGCGAAGCGCCACAGCGAAACGTCTTCGCTGTTCTCGCGCAGCACGAGGCAGCTGTGGTCCGCCAGGTCGGCCGGCAGGGCGGGGGGCGCAACGCGCGACAGGTAGCGGGGAGCGGCGCAGACAATGCGGCGGTTCGGGGCAATGGGGTGGGCGATCCATCGGGAATCGGGCAGGTCGCCGATGCTGACGAGGACGTCGAAGGCGTCGCGGCCATGAGGCGCCTGCTGCGCCAGGTCAAGGTTGTCCGACAGCACGAGCTGCACTTCGACGCCTGGATGGGCGGTATGGAACTCGGCCAGCAGCGGCGCGAGATACCGTCGGCCGAAACCGAGCGGACCGTGCACCTTCAACTTGCCGGCCACGACTTGCGTGCGTTCGTGCAAGGCCTCTTCGAGCCGGCGCATCTGGTCCAGCACGCCGGACGCATGCTGCGCCAGCAGGTGTCCTTCGTGCGTGAGCTGCAGCCGCCGGGTCGTCCGCTGCACCAGCCGCACACCGACCCGCAATTCAAGCTGGTGCAGCCGTTTGGTGATGGCGGGCGGGGTGACGTTTTCTTCACGCGCCAGGGCGGCCAGGCTGCCGAGCCGGTCCAGGCTCATCACAAAACGCAGGTCGTCGATATCGAGTGTCATGGTGCTGAACCTGGAAAACGTCGGGCCATCACGGGTCGGCTGCACCTGGACATTATTCACCTGCGGGTGAATGAACAAGTTACGCAGCATTAACCGCAGGATAGCGCGTCCTGCCTACACTCGTTTCACTTCCCCCCTCGCTTTCACGACGGTACCGCCATGACACGCCACTATGACTTCGTTCTGTTCGACTTGCTGACCGCGCTTCTGGATTCCTGGACCGTCTGGAATGACGTGGCCGGCACCGAAGCGCAGGGCCGCGCCTGGCGCGCCGCCTACCTGAAGCGCACGTATGCGTGCGGCGCCTATCGCCCCTATGAAACGCTGGTGCGTGAAGCCGCCGAAGACACCGGGTTGAGCGCCGCCCACGCCGACGCCCTGGACGCGCGGTGGTCCGAACTGCAACCGTGGGATGGCGTCGCCGAGGCGCTGGCATCGCTGCGCCAGACGCACCGACTGGGCGTGGTCACGAACTGCTCGGAGCGGCTTGGCCACCTTGCCGCGGAGCGGCTGGGCGTGCCGCTCGACGTGGTGGTGACGTCGGAGCGCGCGGGTTTCTACAAGCCCGATCCGCGGCCGTATCAGCTGGCGCTCGACGAGCTGGGCGCAACGCCATCCAACACGCTGTTTGTGGCGGGTTCGGGTTTTGACCTGTTCGGGACGCAGGCCGTCGGCATGGACACCTACTGGCACAACCGGGTCGGCCTGGCCCGCCCCGATGGCGCACCGGCCGCGCTGCGGGAGTCGCCCACGCTGGACGGCCTGGTGGCGCTGGCGAACCGCGCCGCCTGAGAGGACACAGCGCACCCGCCGCTCGCCGCGGCGTCCGCCGCCGGCCACCTTCACGATCCCTTCGCACCCCGCGTTCTGCAGTCGACCGCCAACCCGCTGCTTTCCTGGCCCCCGTCATTCTCTGGAGAATTTGATTCGTTCCCATCTTTCCCGCCTCGCCGCGCACATACCGCGGATCTGGTTGACCCTTGCAACGATGCTGACGGCGTCGGCGCTGCCCGCCCAGGCCCAGCAGCCGGCCGCCCCCGCCTTCCCGATCCGCCCCATTACCCTGATCATGCCGTTCCCGGCCGGCGGTCCAAGTGACGCGCTGGGCCGCGCGGTCGTCGCGAAGATGTCGTCCGCCGTTGGCGTACCGGTGGTGGTGGAAAACGTGGGCGGCGTGGGCGGTTCGGTCGGGCTGCAGAAGCTGGCGCGCGCGCCGGCCGACGGCTACACCATCGGCTTCGGCACGATCGGCACGCACGCCGCCAACATGATCCTGTATCGCAAGCCGATGTATGACGCTGTCAACGATCATGTGCCGCTTGGCCTAGTCAAGCTGGATGTACGCTCCTGGAACGGGCTGTTCGCGCCGCGCGGCACGCCGCCTGCGATCGTGACGGCGCTGAACGCCGCCATCCTGAAAGCACTGGCCGACCCGGACCTGACGCGCCAGATGTCGGCGGTGGGTGTGACGTTCCCGGATCCCGCCACCAACACACCGGCTAACCTGGCCGACGTGGTGCGAACCGAGATCGCCCGCCTGCGCCCGATCCTGCTCGCCAAGAATGTGCACATCGACTGAACGAGAACAAGGGGCGCGCTGCAAGCGACGCGGCGCAGCACCTTACTGCCCACTACCCTACTGTCCAGCACATCACGGCGCACCGTACCGCAAGGCAGCACCACCGCACGCAGAACAACGACCGAGACACGTACTTCACGGGATTCACCATGCAACTGCACGACCTTGAAACGCCCGCCCTGGTCCTTGACCGGACCAAAGTCGACCGCAACATTGCCCGCCTGCGTGACCGGCTGGCCGGCCTGGGCGTGACCTTGCGCCCGCACGTCAAGACCAACAAGTCCGCCGACGTGGCGCGCCGTATCGGCGAGCCGGGCACACCGATCACCGTCTCCACCCTGAAGGAAGCCGAGTACTTCCTGAACCACGGCTGGACCGACATCCTGTACGCGGTCGGCATCGCCGCGAACAAGTTCGCCCATGTGCAGCGCCTGGTGCAGCAGGGCGCGCGCATGACCGTCATCCTGGACAACGTGGCCAGCGCCCAGGCCCTGGCCGCCTTCTGCAAGGGCCAGGACCTGACCCTGCCGGTGCTGATCGAGATCGACTGCGACGGCCACCGATCGGGACTGGTGCCGACGGCGCCGGACCTGCTCGAGGTGGCGGCGCAATTGTCCCGTTCGAAGGACAACGGCGGTGCGTGGGTGGCCGGTGTGATGACGCACGCGGGCGCGTCCTACGACTGCGATTCGGTCCCGGCCATCGTGGCGATGGCTGAGCAGGAACGCGCGGGCGCGGTGCTCGCGGCGCAGCGCCTGCGTGACGCGGGCTATGCCGCGCCGGTGGTCAGCGTCGGCAGTTCGCCCACCGCGCATTTTGCCGAGGCGCTCGATGGCGTGACGGAAGTGCGTGCAGGCGTGTTCGTGTTTTTCGATCTGGTGATGAACGGCATCCAGGTCTGCACGATGGACGACATTGCCGTGTCGGTGCTGTGCACGGTGATCGGTCACCAGAAAGAGAAGGGCTGGATCATTACCGACGGCGGGTGGATGGCGCTGTCACGCGATCGCGGTACGGCAAAGCAGAAGGTCGATCAGGGCTACGGCGTGGTGTGCGATGCGGACGGCCAGCCAATGGCTGACCTGATCGTCGCGCAGGCCAATCAGGAGCACGGCGTGCTGGCGCATCGCAGCGGCGATCCCGCCAAAACACCGATGCTGCCGGTCGGCACCCTGCTGCGTATCCTGCCGAACCACGCCTGCGCCACCGCCGCGCAGCACCCGGCCTATCAGGTCGTGGCCGGTGGCCAGGAAGTCGAAGCCACCTGGCCGCGCTTCAGCGGCTGGTAGTCGCAATACGGCGCCCGCGCCTCACCGCGCCCCCGGCAACGGCAGCCGGCTCGAAAACTTCACTTCCCGCAGCGACAGGCTGGTGCGGATCGTTGCCACGTTCGGCAACGACCGCAGCACGGTGTCGATGAAGTCGCGTACCGAGTCCAGGTCTTCGGCCACCACGGTCATGACGAAGTCGGCCTCGCCGGTGACGCGGTGGCAGGTCAGCACTTCTTCCGAGTTTTCGACCAGCTTTTCCAGGCTGGCGAAGGCTTCCGCCGTGTGCGGCGAGAAGTTCAGGCTGATGAAAGCCAGTTCCCCCAATCCCAGTTTTCGGCGATCCAGCATGGCCTGGTAGCTCTGGATATAGCCCTCGCTTTCGAGCTTGCGCAGGCGGTGCCAGCAGGGCGTCTCGCTCAGCGCCACGCGCTGCGCCAGTTTGGCGTTGGACAGCCGTCCGTCGTCCTGCAAATGGCGCAAGATCTGGACATCCGTTTCGTCCAGGGTTTCAGATGGAGCGTTCTTTTTCATATCGAGCCGCAAGCAGGGGATTCTTCTGGCGATTATCGTTTTTCTCTATGAAAAAGCAAGGTTATTTCGGTGCATTTGCAAGATACTACTTGCAGAAGCACCACCTAAAACCAGGAGCGACTCATGGGTCGGCAGGAAGACAACAAGCAGAAAGTGGCGATCATCGGTTCGGGCAATATCGGCACCGACCTGATGATCAAGATCTTGCGGCACGGCAAGTATCTGGAGATGGGCGCGATGGTCGGGATCGATCCCGCGTCGGACGGCCTGGCTCGCGCCGAGCGCATGGGCGTGCCGATCACGGCAGGCGGCATCGATGGCCTGCTGGCCATGCCCAACTTCAGCGAGATCCGCATCGTGTTCGACGCGACCTCGGCCGGCGCCCACAAGCGCCACAATGAACTGCTGCAGGCCAAGGGCGTGCAGGTGATCGACCTGACGCCTGCGGCCATCGGCCCGTATGTGATCCCGGCGATCAACCTGGACGAGCACCTGGACGCGACCAACATCAACATGGTCACGTGCGGCGGCCAGGCCACGATCCCGATGGTGGCCGCGGTGTCGCGCGTCGCCAAGGTGCATTACGCCGAAATCATCGCGTCGATCGCCAGCAAGTCGGCCGGTCCGGGCACGCGCGCCAACATCGACGAGTTCACCGAGACCACGTCCAAGGCAATCGAAGTGATCGGCGGCGCCGCGCGCGGCAAGGCCATCATCGTGCTGAACCCGGCCGAGCCGCCGCTGATCATGCGCGACACCGTGTTTACCCTGTCGGAAGTCGCCAACCGCGCGGCGATCGAAGACAGCATTGCCCAGATGGCTGAAGCCGTGCAGCGCTACGTGCCGGGCTATCGCCTGAAGCAGCGTGTGCAGTTCGACGAATACGGCGCGGACAATCCGCTGAACGTGCCGGGCCTGGGCAAGCTGACCGGCCTGAAGACGTCCGTTTTCCTGGAAGTCGAAGGCGCCGCCCATTACCTGCCCGCGTATGCCGGCAACCTGGACATCATGACTTCGGCCGCGCTGGCGTGCGCCGAGCGGTTTGCGCAAACCCGCCTCGTGGCGCAGGCCTAAGGAACGACCATGACACCGAACAAGAAACTCTATATCTCTGACGTGACGTTGCGCGACGGCAGCCATGCCATCCGTCACCAGTACAGCATCCAGAACGTCAAGGACATCGCCAAGGCGCTGGACGAGGCCAAGGTCGACAGCATCGAAGTCGCGCACGGCGACGGCCTGTCGGGTTCAAGCTTCAACTACGGCTTTGGCGCCCATACCGATATCGAATGGATCGAAGCCGTGGCCGAGACGGTCACGCATGCCAAGGTGGCGACCTTGCTGCTGCCAGGCGTGGGTACCGTGCACGACCTGCGCCAGGCGTATGACGCCGGCGCGCGCATCGTGCGGGTCGCCACGCATTGCACCGAAGCCGACGTGTCCAGGCAGCACATCGGTTATGCCCGTGAACTGGGCATGGACACGGTGGGCTTCCTGATGATGAGCCACATGACCTCGGCCTCGGCCCTGGCCAAGCAGGCCAAGCTGATGGAAGACTATGGCGCGACCACCGTGTATGTGGTGGATTCGGGCGGCGCGTTGAACATGAACGACGTGCGGGACCGTTTCCGCGCCTTCAAGGATATCTTGAAGCCCGAAACCACGACCGGCATGCACGCCCACCACAACCTGAGCCTGGGCGTGGCGAACTCCATCGTCGCAGTGGAAGAAGGCTGCGACCGGATCGACGCCAGCCTGGCCGGCATGGGCGCGGGCGCAGGCAATGCGCCGCTGGAAGTGTTCATTGCCGCGGCTGAACGCATGGGCTGGAACCACGGCTGCGACCTGCTCAAGCTGATGGATGCCGCCGACGACATCGTGCGTCCGCTGCAGGACCGTCCGGTGCGGGTCGACCGCGAAACGCTGGCGCTCGGTTACGCCGGCGTGTATTCCAGCTTCCTGCGTCATGCCGAAGCGGCTGCGGCCAAGTACGACCTGAAGACGGTCGACATCCTGGTCGAGCTGGGCAAGCGCAAGATGGTGGGCGGCCAGGAAGACATGATCGTCGACGTGGCGCTGGACCTGCTCAAGAAATAAGCAGGCCTGGGCTGGCCTGGAGCCAGACGAACGAAAGGGCGGGTATCGCAAGATACCCGCCCTTTTTGATGGCCGCGGCGCCATGCCCCGTCCCGGGGCATGAGTGCGACCATTGCAACAGTGCAATGGCCGCGCGGCGGGGCTTACAGCGGCGTGGACGCCGGGGGCAGGCCGGTCGACGAGCCCGCCGACATGCCGGCGGACGCTGCAGGCGCCGATGCCGGCGATCCCGTCGCAGCCGGCGATTCCATCGCCGCCAGCCGGGCTTCCATCGCCTTGACCTGCAGTTCCAGCGCGTCGACCTTGATGCGGGTGCGCGCCAGCAGCTCGGTCTGGATGTCGAATTCCTCGCGCGTGACCAGGTCCAGCTTGCTGAATGCCTGGCCCATCATGCCTTTCACGTTGCGCTCGATATCGGCGGCGGGGCTACGGGCAATCAGGTCGGAAATGTTCTTTTGCAGGTCTTCAAACCATGCGGTGCGGTTGATCATAGTGCGTGTCCTTTATCGAGCTCCCTGGGCAGGAGTGTAGTCCGGCCATCGCACGGACGCTCGGACGGGTTGCAAGGGGGTGTGAACAGAGCGGCTGCATCGAGTTGGTGCGCGGCGCCGCCGAGCGCCCGGGAGCGCACCAATCTGGTACGGCGCGGACGCGCTTTTGGTGCGCGCACCCGGGGCTCAACCTGGCACGGGAAATGCTCTGTAACACCCGGAGGCTGTCCTGTTACGACGCCGTCGACAACCCTGACTCGGAACGCACTATGAAAAAAACATTGATCGCCGCCGCTCTGGCTTTGTGTGCTTCGTCTTCGGCCATGGCGCAGACCGCCGTTGTCGCGGCCACGCCTGACTACACATTCACCGGCAACGCCGGCCTGTTCAGTGACTACCGTTTCCGTGGCTTCAGCCAGACCAACATGCGTCCGGCCTTCCAGGGTGGCTTCGACTTCGCGCACAGCTCGGGCTTCTATCTGGGCAACTGGAACTCGAACGTCGCCAGCGAACTGTATTCCGGCGGCAACATCGAAATGGACTTCTACGGTGGCTATAAGTTCAAGACAGGTGATTTTTCGTGGGATGTCGGTACGCTGTACTACTACTACCCCGGCTCGAACCTGGGCGGCCATACCATCGACAACACGGAAATCTACGGCGCAGGCGGCTGGGGTCCCTTCACCCTCAAGTATTCGCACGGTGTCTCGAACTTCTTCGGCACGCCGGGCAGCAAGAACAACTTCTATCTCGACGCATCGGCCGTGTTCGACCTGGGCAACGGCTGGGGCGCGAACGCCCACGTCGGCTATCAGAAGTTGAAGAACGCAACCAAGTCGGACGGCAGCGAGATCAACGGCTACATCGACTACCGCGCCGGTGTGACCAAGGACCTGAATGGATGGCTCGTGGGCGCGTCGCTCGTCACCACCAGCAAAAAAGACTGGTACCAGACCACCAAGGGCAAGGACGCCGGCCGCCTCGGTCTGGTCGTCAACCTGACCAAAGCTTTTTGATCGTCCGTGCGGCGCGTTTGCCGCACTTCCTGAACCGTTTCCCGTGGGGATCGTATGAAACTCATTACCGCAATCATCAAGCCGTTCAAGCTTGACGAAGTCCGGGAGGCCCTGTCCGCGATCGGCGTGCAAGGCATCACCGTGACTGAAATTAAGGGTTTTGGCCGTCAGAAAGGTCATACCGAGCTCTATCGCGGCGCTGAATACGTCGTCGACTTCCTGCCCAAGGTGAAAGTGGAAATCGCGCTTTCCGACGAGCTGGTGGAAAGCGCGCTGGAAGCCATCGAAAGTTCTGCCCGCACCGGCAAGATCGGCGACGGCAAGATCTTCGTGTTCCCGCTGGAGCAGGTCATTCGAATTCGTACCGGCGAAACCGGCAAAGACGCGCTTTGATAGGACCAAGGGATTTTTAAAATGAGAAAACATCTGGCAGTAGTGCTGGGCTTGCTTTCGCTGGGGGCCTTCATGTATGGCGCACCCGCGTTGGCAGCGCCTACCGTGAACAAGGCCGACGTCGCCTGGATGAGCGTCTCGACGCTGCTCGTCCTGATGATGGCGGTGCCTGGCCTGGCACTGTTCTACGGTGGTCTGGTCCGCAGCAAGAACATGTTGTCCGTCCTGATGCAGGTGCTGGTCACGTTCTCGCTGATCGTCGTGCTGTGGTTCATCTATGGCTATTCGCTGGCCTTTACCGAAGGCAATGCGTTCTTTGGCGGGCTCGATCGCCTGTTCCTGAAGGGCGTGTTCGACAACGTCGCGGGTACGTTCTCGAATGGCGCCACGTTCACCAAGGACGTCGCGATTCCTGAAATCACCTTCATCGCCTTCCAGGCCACGTTCGCGGGCATTACCTGCGCGCTGATCGTCGGCTCGTTCGCGGAACGCGCCAAGTTCTCGGCCGTGCTGCTGTTCATGGTGATCTGGTTCACGTTCGCGTACATCCCGATTGCCCACATGGTCTGGTTCTGGCCCGGCCCGGATGCGTACACCGACGCGTCCAAGGTCGATGCACTGAACGCCACCGCCGGTCTGATCTGGCAGTGGGGCGCCCTGGACTTCGCGGGCGGCACCGTGGTGCACATCAACGCAGGCGTGGCCGGTCTGGTCGGCGCCTACGTGATCGGCAAGCGTCTGGGTTATGGCCGCGAAGCCATGCAGCCGCACAACCTGCCAATGACCATGATCGGCGCGTCCCTGCTGTGGGTGGGCTGGTTCGGTTTCAACGCCGGGTCGGCACTCGAAGCCAACAACTCGGCTGCGCTGGCCTTCATCAACACGTTCTCGGCAACCGCCGCGGCCGTGGTGCTGTGGACGCTGACCGAATGGGCCGTCAAGGGCAAGCCTTCCATGCTGGGCGCGGCATCCGGCGCGGTGGCCGGCCTGGTGGCGATCACCCCGGCGGCCGGCAACGTCGGCCTGGTCGGTGCAATGGTCATCGGCGCACTGTCGGGCGTGGTCTGCTTCTGGGGTGTGACGGGTCTGAAGAAAATACTGAAGGTCGACGACTCGCTGGATGTGTTCGGCGTGCACGGCGTGGGCGGCATACTGGGCGCACTCCTGACTGGCGTGTTCAACGCCCAGTCGCTGGGTGGTCCTGGCCTGGTCACTGACTGGGTCGCCGGCACCGTCGGTTCGAACCCGATCCTGACGCAGTTGTGGATCCAGGCCAAGGGAGTCGGCATCACGATCGTCTGGTCGGCTGTCGTTGCCTTCATCGCCTACAAGCTGGTGGATGCCCTGATCGGCCTGCGCGTGTCGGAAGAAGACGAACGCGAAGGTCTGGACATCACGACGCACGGCGAAACCGCCTACCACTCGTAATACCTGCGTTCTGCCGTATCGGCCCCGGCCAGCATCTTGCTGACCGGGGCTTTTTATTTGCCTGTCGGAATTGGATAGGCGATTCGAGAAAATTCCGCTCGAAACCCGGCCTATGCTGATACGCATGCGCACACGCGCCCGAGTGCGTACACGACCGAAGGGAAGGCAGAGCAAGCATGTTGAGTCACGAGCGTCGCGGGACCGGTCCCGCAGTGGTATTCATCGCAGGGCTGGGCGGCCTGGGGAAATTCTGGACGCCGGTCATGGACCGGTTGCAAAGCGCTTTCACGGTCGTGACACTGGACCACCCGGGCAGCGGGGGCAGCGCGCGGCGCGGCCCGCAGACCATTCCCGACCTGACCGACGCGGTGCTTGAAGTGACAGCGTCGCTGGGCATCGAACGCTTCAGCGTGGTAGGCCATTCGACTGGCGGGCTGGTGGCGCAGACCCTTGCGCTGGACCATGCCCTTGCCCTGGACCGGCTGGTGCTGAGCTCGACCTGGGCCGCCGCGGACCGCCGCTTTCGCGACCTGTTCGAAATACGCCGCCGCATTCTGATCGGGTCCGGCCTGGGCCTGTACAAGGCGCACGGCGCCTTGCTCGCCTACCCGGCGCAACTGTATGACCGCTACGCCACGCCCTTGCCGCCGCACGGCCCCGGCCCGAGCGGCGATGACCGGATCGAGGTCGGGGTGACCGCGGAACGTATCGACATGCTGGTCTCGTATTCGCGGGCCGACGACCTGCACCGGATCACGACGCCCACCCTGGTGCTGGGCGCGATGGACGATCAGATCGTGCCGTTTCACCATGCCGAGCAACTTGCGCAAGCCATTCCAGGCGCCGAATTGACCGCCCTGAGCGGCGGGCATTTCCCGCCGACGACGCAGCCCGAGATCTACACCTCGCGCTTGCGCGCCTTTCTGGACGCCCCGGCGCCTTCCGCTTTCCCCATCCCTTCCTGAGATCGAGATCATGTCCCCACTTCGCCTTCTACCCCTGCTTGCCGGACTGACCGCGGCCGCGCTGATGCAGACCGCCGTTGCCGCTGACGCCTATCCCGCCAAGCCCATCACCATGATCGTGCCGTTCGCGGCGGGCGGGCCGACCGATGCGGTTGCGCGGTCGCTGGCCGAAGCGATGCGTGCGACGCTGGGCCAGACCGTGGTGGCCGAGAATGTGGGCGGCGCGGGCGCAACGATCGGTGCAGCCCGTGTCGCGGCCGCGCCGGCCGACGGCTACACGCTGCTGCTGGGCCATGTCGGACTGACGACGGCGCCGGCGCTGTACGCCAAGTTGCGCTTTGACCCGGTCAAGGACTTTGCGCCGATCGGACTGGTAGCCGACCTGCCGATGCTGCTGCTCGCGCGCCAGGACTTTCCTGCATCGAACTTCCAGGAGTTCGCGCAGTATGCACGCAAGCAACCCGGCGGCATCACGATCGCCAACGCAGGCGTCGGGTCGGCATCGCATCTGTGCTCGGTCCTGCTCATGAATGCGATTGGCGCCGAATACCAGCCCGTGCCGTACAAAGGCATTGCCCCGGGCATGACCGACGTGCTGGGCAAACGGATCGACGCCATGTGCGTCTCGGGCTACACCCCTGGCCTGGCGGTCAAGACATTCGCCGTCACGACCAAGGTGCGTCTGGCGGAAATCCCCGACGTGCCGACCATGCAGGAGTCCGGCCTGAAGGACTTCGAGATGGGTATCTGGCACGCCTTGTGGGCGCCCAAGGGCACGCCGCAACCCGTGATCGACAAGCTGGCTGCCGCCGTCCAGGCGGCGCAGGCCGACCCGGCGTTTCGCAAGCGCATGAAGGACTTGGGCACGGTGGTGATGGATGGCCAGGGCAACCCCGAAGCCTTGCGAGCCCGGGTGGTGCGCGACACCGCCCAGTGGAAGGAACTGCTGCAGAAGGCCGGCGTGAAGCCCGAGTAACCGAGTCAGGGCGGCAGGAACTGCGCGCGGGATAATGGCGCATGGACTCCACCGATGACATGCAGCTGTTCGTGACCGTGGCCGACCGCGGCAGCTTTGCCGCGGCCGCGGCCGTGCACCACCTGACGCCGTCGGCCATCGGCAAACGCATCACGCAACTGGAAGCGCGCCTGAACGTCACCCTGATAGAGCGCACCACCCGCAAGCTGCTGATCACGCCCGAAGGCCGTCATTACCTGGACCGCGCGCGGGTGCTGCTGCACGATCTGCGCGCGCTGGAACATGGCGTGCGGCACCTGTCGAACGCGCCCGAAGGCGAGGTCAGCCTGAGCTGCCATGCCGGCATTGCCGAACGCTTCATTCTGCCGATGCTGCCCGACTTCCTGACGCGGCATCCGAAGGTGCACGTGAAGATGATGCTGGGGGATCATGTCGAGACGGCCGAGTCCGATGGCGCGGATGTCATCATCCGCGCGGCCGGCGCGCCGCTGCCCAACTACATCAGCCGCAAGCTGGGCGACAATCCGTGGGTGCTCTGCGCGACCGCGGGCTACCTGGACACGCACGGCACGCCTGCCCATCCGCGCGACCTGACCCGGCACAACTGCCTGAGCGTCGGCCCGTCGGGCGCGACCCGCGACAAATGGCTGTTCGAGGTGGATGGCAAGATCGAGCCGATCGCCGTTGCCGGCAATTTTGGCGGCTTCGCGAACGCCGTGTATGCCATCACCCGCGCGGGCGTGGGCATTGGCCGGCTGCCCGACTTCCTGGTGCGCGACGACCTGGCCAGCGGCGCCCTGCGGCGGGTGCTGCCGCGGCACATGGTGGCTGATCCACGTGCCGTGTATCTGTTCTACCGCAGCGTCGATCCAACGCCGTCGCGCCTGCACATGCTGGTCGAATACCTGGGCCAGCACCTGACCCGCAAGCTGGAAAAGCCCTAGACCCACGGTCTTGACTGACCTGTGTACGAAGGCTGTATACACGAGCCCATTCGCTGAGCGTTTTCCCTAGCATCGCGCCAAATTCGTTGCGCGCCTCAGCGCAGCCTGTATACAGTCTCGGTTCATAACACGCAGCCGGTCCGAGACAACCATGGCGCATCCCCTAGCCTGTACGTGCGGTCGCTCGCGCACGCGCCTTTGCCACCCCGGCATGCAGGGCGCCGCATGATGCCGCGTTCCCTTGCCGACCTGCGCGGCGCCGACGCCACGCCCAAGGCGGGCGGCACGCAGACGACCGCCGCCGAATTGCGGCTGCGCGACCTGATACTGTCCGGTGAACTCGGGCCCGGCATGCGCCTGTCCGAACCCAGCCTGGCCGAGCGCCTTGCCATATCCCGCACTCCCATCCGTGCTGCCATGGCCCGTCTTGAGGACGAAGGCCTGCTCGAAGTCATTCCCTCGGGCGGCTACGCCGTGCGCGCCTTTACCGAAGACGAGATCCGCGATGCGATCGAAGTGCGTGGCACGCTGGAAGGCCTGTCGGTACGGATGGCGGCCGAGCGCGGCGTGTCGCCCGGCGACCTGTCGGCCATGCGCGACTGCCTGACCGAAATCGACGCCGTGCTGAGCCATGCCGACAAGAGCGTCGACAGCCTGTCGAGCTATGTCGAGCTCAACCGCCAGTTCCATCGGATGCTGATGCACCTGCCGGGCAGCGCCGTGATCGCGCGGCAGATCAGCCGTGCCAGCAGCCTGCCGTTTGCGTCGCCCAATGGCTTTTTGCTGGCGCAGGCCAGCGACGCCGAAGCCTGGCGCACCTTGACGGTCGCGCAGGACCAGCACTGGATGGTGCTGGCCGCGATCGAAGGCCGCGAAGGCGCGCGGGCCGAAGCGCTGATGCGCGAACACGCCCGCATCGCGCTGCGCAACATGCAGGCGGTGCTGCGCAACCAGCAGGCGCTGGACCAGATTCCCGGCGCGCGGCTGATCCGGACCCCCATCCGGCGATGACCGCATGCTCACCCCAACCGCTTCTGTAGTGAAACACCATGCTTACGATACTTTTTGACGGCATTGCCTACGGCATGTTGCTGTTCGTGCTGGCCTGCGGGTTGGCCGTCACGATGGGGCTGATGAACTTCATCAACCTGGCGCACGGCGCCTTCGCGATGGCGGGCGGCTATGTGACCGTTCTGCTCATGTCGCGATTCGGCGTGCCCTTCCTGCTATGCCTGCCGATTGCGTTCATCGTGTCGGCGCTGCTCGGTGCGGTGCTCGAACGCGCCCTGTACCGGCGCGTGTATCGGCAGCCGCATTTGAACCAGGTGCTGTTTTCCATCGGCCTGACCTTCATGGCCATGGCCGCGGTCGACTACTTCCTGGGCTCGCAGCAGCAGTTCCTGCAGCTGCCCGAATGGCTCAGCGGCCGGTCTGAAATCGGCGGCGTGGGCATCGGCCACTACCGGCTGTTCGTGATCGTGATCTGCGTGGCGCTGGTGATCGCGCTGCAGCTGATCCTGACCAAGACGCGCTTTGGCAGCCGCCTGCGCGCCGCCGTGGACGACCCGCGCGCGGCCAGCGGGCTGGGCATCAACATCAACCTGGTGTTCCTGTCGACCTTTGCCTTCGGTTCCGGTCTGGCCGGACTGGGCGGGGCATTGGGCGCCGACCTGCTGGGGCTTGATCCCACATTCCCGATCAAGTTCATGATCTATTTCCTGGTCGTCGTCGCCGTGGGCGGAACGACAACCATTACCGGACCGCTGCTGGCGTCGCTGCTGCTGGGCATCGCCGACGTGGCCGGCAAGTACTACATCCCCACCATGGGAGCATTCATCATCTACTGCGTCATGATCGTCGCCCTGATGTGGCGACCCCAGGGCTTCTTTGCACGTGGGGGCTCGAAATGAACCGTCCCCTCGATTCCACTGCGACGACCCCTGCGGTCACTCCCGTCGCCACCCCCGTCGCCATCAACACCGCGGGCGCCAGGCCGCTTGCCGACACCACCGCCATCCGTTCGATCGGCGCGCGCTGGTCACGCCTGCGTCCGCTCGAAGTGCTGTTCTGGGTCGTTGCGTTTGCCGCGGCCTTCGTGCTGCCACGCGGCTTTCTGCTGCTCAATGAACTGACCATTCTGGCGCTGTTCGCGGTGTCGCTCGACCTGATCCTGGGGTACGCGGGCATCGTGTCCTTGGGCCACGCCGCCTTCTTCGGATTGGGCGCCTATTCGGCCGCCTTGCTCGCCAAGCACTTCGGCATCGACCCAGTGCTGGGCCTGCTGGCCGCGGCCGGACTGAGCGCCGTGCTGGGCCTAGTCAGCAGCGTGCTGGTCATGCGCGGCACCGACCTGACCCGGCTCATGGTGACCTTGGGCGTCGCGCTGATCATGTATGAAGTCGCGAACAAACTGGACTGGCTGACCGGCGGCGCCGACGGCCTGACGGGCGTCACCATGGTGCCGTTGTTCGGCACCTTCGAGTTCGACCTGTTCGGCCGCACCGCCTACCTGTACTCGTTGACGGTATTGGCGATCCTGTTCTTCCTGGCGCGGTTCATCATCAAGTCGCCCTTTGGCATGTCCTTGCAGGTGGTGCGGCAGAACCCGCTGCGCGCAGCCGCAATGGGTGTCAACGTCAACCGTCGCCGTGCCGCGATCTATACCCTGGCCGGCGCCTATGCGGGGGTGGCCGGCGCCTTGCTGGCGCAGACGACGGGCTTTGCGTCGCTCGACGTGCTGGACTTTCACCGGTCCGCCGACGTGCTGCTGATGCTGGTGATCGGCGGCGCGGGCTACCTGTATGGCGGCATTATCGGCGCCATCGTGTTCAAGCTCATGCAGGACTGGCTGTCCGGCATCACCCCTCAATACTGGCAGTTCTGGATCGGCATGCTGCTGGTCATCATCGTCGTGGTCGGCCACGACCGCCTGGTCCGTCCGTGGACCTGGTTCAAGCGCAGCGGCGGGAGCACATCGTCATGAGCATCGTTCTTCAAACCTTCAACCTGACCCGGCGCTTTGGCGGGCTGGTGGCGACCAATGACGTGTCATTGACCGTGGAACGCGGCGCGCGCCAGGCCCTGATCGGCCCCAACGGCGCAGGCAAGACCACCCTCATCAACCTGCTGACCGGCGTGATTCCGCCCAGCAGCGGCCGCATCGAACTGGAAGGCGAAGACATTACCGCGCTGCCGGTGCATGCGCGCGCAGGCCGCGGCCTGGTCCGCACTTTCCAGATCAACCAGCTGTTCCCGGAGATGACCCCGGCCGAAGCGCTTGCGGTGGCGATTTCGGAACGGCAGCGCATCGGGTCGTCGTGGTTCCGCGCCCTGGGCCGTCGCGGCGAAATCATGGACGAGTGCGGCGCGTGGCTCGAGCAATGCAACCTGACGGACGTCATGGATCGCCGCACCAGCGTGCTGCCCTACGGCAAGCAGCGCCTGCTGGAAATCGCGCTGGCGCTGGCCGCCAAGCCGCGCGTCCTGCTGCTGGACGAGCCTGTGGCCGGGGTGCCCGATGGCGAACGCCGCGAGATCCTGGACACGGTTGCGGCATTGCCCGACGACGTCACCATCCTGCTGATCGAACACGACATGGACCTGGTGTTCAGCTTTGCCAACCGCATCTCGGTGCTGGTCAACGGCGCCGTGTTTGCCGAAGGCAGCAATGCCGACATCGCCCGCGATCCGCGGGTCAAGGCCGTGTATCTCGGCGAAGAACTGGCAGGGAGCGCATATGCCTGAGTTGTTGAAAGTGTCCGGCCTGGTGGCCGGCTATGGCGAGGCAAAAGTGCTGGCCGGTATCGACGTCACCCTGGGCCAGGGCCAGGCGCTGGCCCTGCTGGGCCGCAACGGCACCGGCAAGACCACCTTGATCAACACCCTCGTCGGCCATACGCGCCGCTTCGCGGGCAGCATTACGTTGAACGGCAAGGAACTGACCAAGCTGCGGCCCGACCAGCGCGCCCTGGCTGGCATCGGCTGGGTCCCGCAGGAACGCAACATTTTCAAATCCCTGACCGTGGAAGAGAACCTCACGGCCGTCGCCGTTCCCGGCCCATGGACCGTGCAGCGCATCTATCAGATGTTTCCACGATTGCAGGAACGCAAGGCCAACCTGGGGAACCAGCTGTCGGGCGGTGAACAGCAGATGCTGGCCATCGGGCGCGCGCTCATGCTCAATCCACAGGTATTGCTGCTGGACGAACCGCTGGAAGGCCTGGCGCCCATCATCGTGCAGGAACTGCTGGCCGTGCTGCAGCAGATCATTCGCGACGAAGGCATGTCGGTGATCCTGGTCGAACAGAACGCCCGCAAGGCGCTCGGCATCACGCACGATGCGATCGTGCTGGAGCGCGGCAGCGTCGTGCACGCCGCGCCGGCCCGTACATTGCTCGATGACCCGGGCCTGCTCGACGGCCTGCTGGGGGTGGCGCGGCACTGACGGCACGGGTCGGCCGCGTCATGTGATCCCGTGTGATGCGGCGGGCCGGATCGCCGGGCGGGTCGCAGGCAGGCGTCCGACAACGTTCCGGGCTCATCACTGGGACTTTCCCGGACCGTGTCGCAAAAAGGCTGCATTCCTTCGCGGGTGCAGCCTTTTTTGCGCCTGGACGTCCCAGTCGGTGGGGTAGCAGGACGCCATTGGGACGAGAGTGGGACGACTGTGGGACGTTCACTTGCGACGATATGTTTCAGCTTTCGAGCTGTTCGTGGAGTGTGGCGTTCCCGCTCTTGCGTCTGTCGCTGCGTCGACCCGTTTTTCAATCCACTGATATGCCACGCGCCCCGGGGACTTCATGTTTGCCTTTCTGACAAAAAAGCTCCGCCTTCAGCTCGCCGCCAGCGAGCACCGCAGTGCCGAGCAGGCTGCGTTGCTGCGCGCCATCGACCAAGCCCTGCCGATGGCCGAATTTACGGTCGAGGGCATCGTGCTGCAGGCCAACGCCCGCTATTGCACGCTGTTCGAACGCGACCCGGCCGAGCTTCGCGGCCAGCCCCACGCCGTCCTGTGCGACACCGCAACCGGCCTGTCGTCTGCCTATAAAGAGGTCTGGGACCGCGTGCGCCAGGGAGAATCCGTGACGGGGCGCTACCAGCGCCTGTCGGCCAGCGGCGGCATCCTCTGGGTGGACGCCACCTACAACCCGGTGATCGGACCCGACGGCCATGTGACCCGCGTGATCGAGATCGCGACCGATGCAACTGGCGCCGAACATCGCGAGCGCGAGCTGGCCAGCCGCCAGGCTGCGCTGAACCGGTCCATGGCGGTCATCGAATTCACGCCCGCCGGCATCGTCATGTCCGCCAATGACAACTTCCTGCGCGTCACCGGGTATACGGCCGCCGACATCCAGGGCCGCCATCACCGCATGTTCTGCAACCAGGAATTCACCGCCAGCGCCGAATATGCGCGCTTCTGGGAACAGCTGAACGCCGGCACCTTCATGTCGGGCGAGTACGCCCGCCAGACCAAGGACGGCCGCGTCGTGTGGATGGAAGCGTCCTACAACCCCGTCTTCGACGCCACCGGCAAACTGATCAAGGTCGTCAAATTTGCCGCCGACATCACCAACCGGGTGTCCACGCAAAAGAACGAACTGGAAAACGCCCGCGTCGCCTATCGCGTGTCGAACGAAACTGAAGCGATTTCCGAGCAGGGCGCCCAGGTCATCGACGAAGCCGTGCGGGAAGTGCGCAAGATCACCGAGTCCATCCAGAAGACGTCCGCCGTGCTCGAATCCCTGGGCAGCCAGTCGCAGCAGATCTCATCCATCGTAAAAACGATCCGCGACATCGCCTCGCAGACCAACCTGCTTGCCCTGAACGCCGCCATCGAAGCCGCCCGCGCCGGCGACGCCGGCCGCGGCTTCGCCGTCGTCGCCGATGAAGTGCGCAAACTATCGGAACGCACCAACGGATCCACCGGCGAAATCAGCGCCATGGTCGCCACCATCCAGGACGGCGCCCGCATCGCCATCGAAAGCATGGGCGACAGCCTGGGCCAAGCCCACAAAGGCATGGAACTGGCGAATGCGGCAGGCGACGCGATCATCAAGATAAGAACCAGCGCCAAACAAATCGCCGAAGCTTTCAATGGTGCAATAAGCCCCCCTTAGGCGCTTTGCGCCTCCCCCAGGGGCGACACTGGCGGCCTGGCAAAGCCAGATCCGCGGTGTCCCAGTAGGCGCCGCGTGCTAATCACCGTCGTCTAGTTTTCGGCGCAGGGTGCGCATGCCTGAGCCAGCGTTCAGGACCGCAGCCCGATCCGGAGCACAGCGGATCTGGCTTTGCCAGTCCGCCAGTGCTGCCCCCTGGGGGGAGGCGCGCAGCGCCCAGGGGGGGACCCATTTGCTATGATCGACGGAACTCTGAGGCGATCATGCACGTACTCTTCATTCTCGACCCCCTTCCCCTGTTGAAAGCCTACAAAGACACCTCCGTCGCCATGATGCGCGCGCTGGTGGCGCGGGGGCATACGCTCAGCGTGGCGCTGCAGGGCGACCTGTATGTCATCGAAGGGGACGTGCGGGTATCGGCCACGCCGATCGCGCTTGTGCCCGCCGCCGACCCGCACGGCCATGACTGGTGGACCGAAAGCGAGGCGGCCGACGCGCCGCTCACCGGCTTCGACGCCGTGCTCATGCGCAAGGACCCCCCGTTCGACATCGAATACCTGTACTCCACCCACATGCTGGAGCGCGCCGAAGCCCAGGGCGCCCGGGTCTTCAATTCCGGCGCCAGCATCCGCAACCATCCGGAAAAGCTGTCGATTGCCGAATACCCGCACCTGACCGTGCCGACACTGGTCACGCGCAGCATGTCGCGGCTCAAGGCCTTCCATCAGCTGTACCAGGACGTCATCGTCAAGCCGCTGGACGGCATGGGCGGCACGGGCATCTTCCGGCTGCGCCATGATGAATTGAACCTGAACGCCATCCTTGAAACCCTGACCAATTATGGCCAGAGCAGCATCATGGCGCAGCGTTTCATTCCCGAGATCGCCCAGGGCGACAAGCGCATCCTGATCATCGGCGGGGAGCCGGTGCCGTTCTGCCTGGCCCGCATTCCGGCCGCCGGCGAAACGCGCGGCAACCTGGCCGCCGGTGGCCGGGGCGTCGCCCAGCCGCTGTCCGAAAAAGATTGGGAAATCGCCCGCGAACTGGGCCCGCAACTGGCCGCGCGCGGACTGCTGCTGGTCGGCCTGGACGTGATCGGCGAATACGTGACCGAAATCAACGTGACCAGCCCGACCACCTTTGCCGAAATCACCGAACAGACCGGTTTCGACGTGGGCGCGATGTTCGCCCAGGCGCTCGAAGCGGCGGTGGCGGCGCCCGGGCGCGCGACCCGCTGATGCCCGGCGTGGTCATCGTGGCGCACGCCCCGCTGGCGTCGGCGCTGCTGGCAAGTGTCGCGCATGTATTCGGTGCGATGTCAGACGTGCTGGCCTATGATGTGGGAGCGCATGACGATCCGGCGGTAACGCTCGACAAGGTGCGTGGCTGCATCGAGACGGTCGACCGCGGAACGGGTGTGCTGGTGATTACCGACATGGTGGGGGCGACCCCGGCCAATCTGGCCGGCAAGGCGTCCGGCCTGGCGCACGGCGCCGGCACCCCGACGGCGGTAATTTCCGGGGCCAATATTCCGATGCTGTTGCGGGCACTCACGTACCGGCATCTTTCCTTAGACGACACGGCGCAACGCGCGCTGGCCGGCGGCACGCAAGGCATATTGCGCACCGACGACGGACCTGAAGAACCCTGACGATGCCCTCCGTAGATATCACCGTTACCAACAAGCTGGGGCTGCATGCAAGGGCCTCGGCCAAGCTGACGCAGCTGGCCAGCAAGCACCGCTGCGAGATCCACATCGCGCGCGGATCGCGGCGCGTCAACGCAAAAAGCATCATGGGTGTCATGATGCTGGCCGCCGGCCTGGGCAGTGTGGTCACGGTCGATGCCGAAGGTGAAGACGCCGACGCCGCGCTGGAGCAGATCCAGGCGTTGTTCGCCAACAAGTTCGGCGAAAGCGACTAGCCATGAGCGGCGCGATGCTGGCCCTGCACGGGCTGGGCGTGTCCCGGGGCTACGCGATCGGGCGCGTGGTGGTGATCGGCGCCGCGGCGCTGGAAGTCTCCCACTACCGGGTCGCCCCCGACGACGTCGAAGCCGAATGCGCGCGCCTGCAGGCCGCGATTGCCACCGCCCGCGACGAACTGGCGCAGATGGCGTCCGACCTGCCGGCCGACGTGCCGCGCGAGCTGGGCGCGTTCCTGCAAGTCCACAGCATGATCCTGGCCGACTCGATGATCTCGGTCGAGCCGGTCGAAATCATCCGCACCCGCCACTACAACGCCGAATGGGCGCTGACCGCGCAAGGCCAGGCGCTGGGCGAGCAGTTCGCGATGATGGACGACGAGTACATGCGCGAGCGGGGCAACGACATCCGCCAGGTGATCGAACGGATCCTGCACGCGCTGGCCGGCACCGACACCAAGCGGACCTGGCGCGAATCGACCCTGACCGAGCACAGCGACCCCCTGATCGTCGTGGCGCACGACATTTCGCCGGCCGACATGCTCAAGCTGCGCGGCGGCCGCTTCGCGGCGTTCGCGACCGACCTGGGCGGCGGCACCTCGCACACGGCCATCGTCGCCCGAAGCATGGGCGTCCCGGCCGTGGTGGCGCTGGGCTCGGCCCGGTCATTGATGCGCGATGGCGATACCGTCATCGTCGATGGCGAGGCGGGCGTGCTGCTCGTCAATCCGGCGCCGCGGGTGCTGGACGAATACCGCCGCCGGCAATCCGACTACGCCCTGGAACGGGCCGACCTGGCCACGCTCAAGGACGTGCCCGCGATCACGCTGGACGGCGTCGAGATCACCCTGTGCGCCAACATCGAACTGCCGGAAGAAGCCCAGGCGGCCGCCGATGCGGGCGCCGATGGCATCGGCCTGTTCCGCAGCGAATTCCTGTTCATGGGCCGCGATACGCTGCCCGACGAAGACGAGCAGTACGAAGCCTATGCCATGGTCGTGCGCACCATGGGCGGCAAGACGGTCACCATCCGCACGCTGGACATCGGCGCCGACAAGACGCTGGACGGCGAAGCCACGGTGGCGACCAACCCGGCCCTGGGCCAGCGCGCGATCCGCTACTGCCTGGCCCGGCCTGAACTGTTCGCCACCCAGCTGCGCGCGATCTTGCGTGCGTCGGTGCATGGCAAGGTGCAGATCCTGATCCCGATGATCGCCCACCTGCGCGAAGTGCGTGCGGCGTACGCGGCCATTGCGTCGGCACGGCGCGACCTGGACGCGCGAGGCGAAGCCTATGCCACCAATATCGAGGTCGGCGCCATGGTCGAAGTGCCCGCCGTGGCGATCGCCATCGAGCCTTTCATTGAAGCCTTCGATTTCCTGTCGATCGGCACCAATGACCTGATCCAGTACACCCTGGCCATCGACCGGACCGATCCGGATGTGGATGCCTTGTACGACCCGCTGCACCCGGCCGTGCTGCGCCTGATCGCCAATTCGATCAATGCCGGCGCCCGGGCGGGCAAGCGGGTATCGGTCTGCGGCGAAATGGCGGGCGACACGGAATTGACCCGGTTGCTGCTGGGCCTGGGGCTGACCCATTTCTCGATGCACCCGACCCAGTTGCTGGACGTGAAACGCGAAATCCTGGCTGCCCATTCGAACGCGCTGCGCGCAAAAGTGGCGACCGTGATCAACCGCGCGGCCGAAATGGACCTGACGTTGTTAAACAGATAAAGCGCCCGCTCACGTTGAGAATCTGTTGCAACTGCAATACTATGTTACCGAATCTTACAGGTTGCGGTAATGTTTACTTTCACGCAGGTCATGATCAATCCGGCGCCAGACGCCTCGCTCGAGGCCGATGCCGCCCTGCATCGGCAAGAGCTGAAAGCCCTGGCGGCGCTGCGTCCGCTGGGTGACGCGGCGGGGGCGGGCGACATTGCCGACGCCCTGCGCAACTTTGCCGCGGCGCTTGGCGCCCTGCATCACGCCTTCCTGGTCGTCGACCGGTCGGCCGACAACCTGCCGGCCCTCTGGCTGTGCGACGACCTGGGCGGCTGGTGGAAAGACCTGATCCCGCCGCTGCACGATCTGCTGGCCCCGCGACCGCTCGGCGGCGTCACCCCGCTGTCGCACACGTGGTTCTGCGTGCGGCCCGACCGGCGTGACGACGAACCCGCCAACTATGCCGCCCTGCGCAAGCTGGGTGTGCGCCGCGGGCTGCTGGTGCCCTCCGAAGCCCGCCGTCCCTGCGAAGTGGCGGGCTGCATCCTGCTGGCCTTTGCCGACAATGTGGCGTCGCAGACCGCCCGCAAGAACGAACACTATCCGGCCTGCATTGCCCATGCCGCATCGCTGGCGCTCGACGCGTACCGCCGCCTGCCGCACCCGCCGTCCCGCAAGTCGCCCCTGTCCGCCCGTGAAAGCGAATGCCTGCGCTGGGCCTCGATCGGCAAGACGAGCTGGGAAACGGCCTGCATCCTGGGCGTCAGCGAACGCACCGTGAACTTCCACCTGGGCAACACCTTCCTGAAGCTGAACGTCACGAATAAGCAGGCTGCGGTCGCGCAGGCGATCCTTCAGGGCCTGATCTGACGTCGGCGGTTGCCAACGACGATGCCACGTCCACCCGGGCCAGCGGCGGCCGGCCCAGCATCACGTCCGACACCTTCTCGGCCATCATGATGATCGGCGCGTTGGTCGGCCCGCGCACCGTGCGGGGCAGGGCAGCGCCATCCACCACCCGCAAGCCGTCCACGCCGCGCACCCGCATCTGCGTATCCAGTACAGCCATCGGGTCGCCGTCCACGCCCATCTTGCAGGTGCCCACCGGGTGGTGCAGCGTGATCGCCACGCGCCGGATAAAGGCGTCGATGTCGGCGTCGCTGGCGGCATCCGGCCCCGGCGCCAGTTCTTCCGCCCGGAAGGCCTCGAGCGATGCCGAATTGCCGATGCGCCGCATGATGCGCACCATCTCGCGCACCGCGCGGCGGTCGTAGTCGGTCGACAGGAAATTCTGCGTGATCACGGCCGGCGCGCGCGGGTCGGCGCTGGCCAGGCCGACATGTCCGCGGCTTTCGGGGGTGATGAAAATGCCCTTGAGCGCAAACGCATCCACATAGGGTTTGAGCAGTGGCCCCATGTGCGGGCCGGCCGTCATGGGCGCGGCCGCCAGCATGATCTGCAGGTCGGGCAAGGCCAGGGCCGGATCACTGCGGACCAGCCCCACCGCCGCTGCCGGCACCTTGCTCGACAGCCCCGTGCCGAACATCCAGGTGCGGGCCAGGTCCACCCCGATGCGGTCCAGGCGCAGTGCCCGGTGCATGGGCCCGGGTTCCGTCCTTCGCCACCGTACGTCGCACACGATGTGGTCCTGCAGGTTCTGCCCCACGCCGGGCAGGTCGACAGCCACCGGAATGCCGTGCCGCTGCAACATCCGCGCATCACCGATCCCTGACAGCATCAACAGTTGCGGCGAGTTGATCACGCCGCCGGCCAGGATGACTTCGCGAGACGCGTGAATGACCTCTGCCCCCTGCGCGCCCGTCAGCTCGACCCCCACCGCGCGGCCCTCTTCGAGCACGACCCGGTTGACCATGGCCCCGGTGCGCACCGTCACGTTGCCGCGCGCGATGGCCGGGCGCAGGTAGGCCGACGCCGCGCTCCACCGTTTGCCGCGGCGGATCGTGGCCTGCATGGGGCCAAAGCCTTCCAGGCGTTCGCCGTTGTAATCGTCGCTGCGGCCATAGCCCAGCTGGTCGGTGGCCTGCAAAAAGGCGTCCACCAGCGGGTCTTCATACTCCATGCGCGTGACCGTCAACGGCCCATCGCCACCCCTGAACGTACTGGGGCCGCCTTCCCAGGATTCGGCGCGCTTGAAGTAGGGCAGCACGTCGGCATAGCTCCAGCCCGTCAGGCCGAGGTCGTGCCCCCAGTGGTCATAATCGGCGCGGGCGCCGCGGGCGTAGGCCATGCCATTGATGGACGTGGATCCGCCCAGCACCTTGCCGCGCGCGCACTCGATGCGGCGCTTGTCCATGCCGGATTCGGGCTCGGTAAAGTAGCCCCAGTCGTACAGGCGGTGCTTCAGGATCAGGCCCCAGGTCAGCGGGACCTTGATCAGGGGGGAACGATCCGGCCCGCCGGCTTCGAGCACCAGTATCTTCAAGGACGGATCGGCGCCCAGGCGATAGGCCAGGGTGCAGCCACCTGATCCGGCGCCGACGATGATGTAGTCGTAATGGGTCACGGTCAGCTCCGGTATTTGGCGCCGATGGCTCGCAGCGCCTCGTAGTCCTGCCGCGCGGCCGGGGTCAGTTCCTTTTGCGCTGCCGGGATCACGGCGTCCAGGTAGGCCTTGGCGTCGGCGGCCGACAGCTCGATCATTTCGCCGCCGCCTTTTTCCCAGATGACACGCGCTTCCTGCACGCGGGCATGCACCCGCGGCGCGACCTCGGCGTCGGTCTTGCGCGCGGCCTGCCGCAAGGCCGGTTCCAGCGCGCCCGTGGTCTTGAAGAAGGTCGGACTCGCCAGGCCCACGATGGCAATGTAGGTAGACGGCAGCAGCGTCTGCGCCTTGGCCACATCGAAGTACTTGAGCGCAGACGGAATCGGCGTGCCGGAATACACGCCGTCCAGCGTGCCGTTCTGGAAGGCCGGCAGCACTTCGCCCAAGGACATCGACACCGGATTGGCGCCCAGCTGCTTGAGCTGCGCAATCAGGATGGACGAGCCCGGCACCCGGATCTTCTGCCCCTTCAGGTCCGACAGCTTGCGCACCGGCTTGCGCGACACGATGCTGCACTGGGAATGGATCAGCGTGGTCAGTACCTCCACCCCCTTGCCGGTTGCGATCGATGCCAGGCGCTTGCGGGTTTCCGGATCGGCCAGCAGCTTCAGGCCGTGGTCGATGTTGTCGAAGACGCCCGGCACCGCCAGCGCGCCAAAGCGCGGGTCCAGGCCTTCATACATGCCCGACGCATTCATGGCCATTTCGATCGTGCCCATGCTCACGCCTTCAATCGTGCGCTGCGCGGTGCCCAGCTGGCTGGCCGGGTAGACCTGGCCCTTGACCTTGCCCTGGGTGGCGGCCTCGATATTGGCCTTGTAGGCGGTCAGCCAGTCGATGCCCAGGTCTTCGGACGTGGTGGCGGTCAGCTTCATGGTCATGGACTGCGCCCAGGCCCGTGCAGGCAGGCCCAGGGCGGTGACCGATCCGGCCAGGCCGGCAAGGTGGAGCAGATGTTGACGACGGTTCATGGCAGTGTCTCCAGGCGGTTTTTTTATGGGCGTCGTGGTCCGTCAATTCACCAGCAGGCGCACGCCCAGCAGCGAAATGGCAGGAATGTAGGTAATCAGGCCAAGGGCGATCAGGTAGATGAAGACAAAGGGCACGATGCCCCGGTAGATCGTTTCCAGCGGCAGCTTCAGCACGCTTTGGGCGACGAAGATGTTGATGCCGAAGGGCGGATGGAACAGGCCAATCGACAGGTTGACGGTCACGATGATCCCGAAGTGGATCGGGTCCACGCCGATCGCCGTGACCAGGGGCACCAGCAGCGGCGACAGCAGCAGGATCGCCGACAGCGGATCGATGAAGCAGCCCACCGCCAGCAGCAGCACATTGATGGCAAGAAGCAGCGTCCATCCTGGCAGCTGCATGTCGGTCAGCCATTGCACCAGGCCGGCGGGCACCTGGTGAATCGTCAGCAGCCAGCCGAACACATTGGCGCAGGCCACGATGATCAGGATCTGCCCGGTGAACACGGCGGTGGTGCCCGCGCTGGCCAGGATGTCGCGCCACGACAGTTCGCGATAGAAGTAGCGGGCCACCACGATGGCATACAGGCAGGCCACGGCCGCCGCTTCGGTGGGCGAAAACACGCCGCCGTAGATGCCGCCCAGAATGATGACCGGTGCGCCCAGCGCGCCCGTGCCCCGCGCGGCCGCCGCGCCAAAGGCCTTCCATGAAAAGCGGTCCCCACCGCCGATCTTGTGCTTGCGCGCATACGCCATGACGTAGATGCACAGCATGCCCGCCAGCAGCAGGCCGGGCAGCACCCCTGCCGCATACAGCCGCGGCACCGATTGCTGCGCGGCCGCGCCATAGACGATCATGGGAATGCTGGGCGGGATGATGATGTCGATCGCACCCACGGCGGTCAGCAGGCCGGCCGAAAATTTTTCGGGATAGCCGCTGCGCCGCAAGGCCGGCAGCATCACCCGGCCGATGGTGGCCACCGTGGCCGCACTGACACCCGAGATCGCACCGAACAGCGCCGACGACCCGACGGTCGTCACCGCCAGGCTGCCGCGCACCGACCCCACACCCGCATTGACAAAGCCCACCAGCCGGTCTGCTACCGACCCGCGGCCCATCAATTCGCCCGCAAAAATGAAGAAGGGAATTGCTAGCAAGGCATAGGCGTCGATGGCGCCGAACAGGTTCTGGTGCAGCGCCGTGTAGGGCACGTCCATGAAGAACACCAGCGCGCAACTGACGGCCGCCAGCAGCACCAGGAAAATCGGAAAGCCAAGCAGCAGCAGGGCGATGGGCAGCACGCCAAGGGCGAAGCTCATGACGCGGCCTCCGGCGACACCTGCGCAACCACTTCCACCGCCGGCGGCGGGCTGGCCAGGCGCGAGCCCATCAGCCGCAGCACCAGGTCGGCCAGGCCCAACAGGGTCATGCCCGCAAAGGCCAGCGCAACGATCGAATGCGGCAGCCACATCGGAATATGCCCGTTTTCGCTCACGCTGCCGATGGCATGCATGCGGCTCGCGTAGTGCGTCGAAATCGCGCACACAAAGCCGCACAGCAGCACCGCGCTGACGGCCTCGATCGCGCCGACGACGCGCCTGGCCGCGCGCGGAAAGTAGCGCGTCAGCACGTCCATGCGCAGATGCTGCCCCCGCACCGCCGCCACCACGGACCCGGCAAAGGCCATGGCCACCATCAGGTAGACCTGCCATTCATCGACGCCGGTCAGCGACTGCCCGAATACATACCGCGCCACGATATTGATCACGTTCATGATCACCGCCGCGATCAAGGCGGCGGCAAGCGTGACCTCGAGTACGGTCGCCGCCCGGTGGATGCCCTCTACCCATTTGCTGGTGTTATCGAGTGCCATGGTGTCTCCATAGATGGGGCCGATCCTAGGTAGGCACGATGCATACGTCCAATTCAAAATGGCGACACGAGCCATAGGCGCTCGGCTATGAGACGGCCATGGCAGCGTTCGCCTGTCCTGGCAACGCACCTCCAGGAGACGCCCGTGCGTGGATTCGATGCCCATCTCACCCTGCAGAAGATGGAGGTGTTCTGCGTCGTCGCCGAACTCCAGAGCGTGACGCGCGCCGCCGACTTCCTGTGCATTTCGCAGCCGGTCGTGACTGCGCATATCCGCAGCCTGGAAACCAAGCTGGGCGCGCGGCTGATCCGCCGCGAAGGCCGGGGCATCGCGCTGACGCCCACCGGGCAACGCGTGCTGAAGTGGGCGCATGAAACCGTCACGCGCACGCGTGAACTCGAACGCGAACTGGGCGGCGCGACCGACATCGGTCCGGGCAAGGTGGTAGTGGCGGCGTCCATGAGCGCCGGGTCCTACCAGGTGCCGGGCATCGTCTGCGACTTCCAGGCGACGCATCCGGACGGTCTGGTGCAGCTGGCGATTTCCAATCCGCAGGTGGCGCTGGAAGCCACCCGCACCGGCGCCTGCGACTTTGCCGTCACCATCATTGCGCCCACGCAGAACCTGGACGGGCTGACCGCCCAGCCCCTGTGGATCGAGCCCTTGTGGCTGGTCAGCGCGCCCACCAGCCGCTGGGTGGGCGACCAGGTCGAGCGTGAAGCGGTGCCCGATCTGCCTTTTGTCAGCACGTCCAACAGCACGGTCATGCAGCAGCTGGAAGAAGGGCAGTTGCGGGCCAACGGCGTGCCGTCGCGACGCATCCTGCTGGAACTGGGCCACCCCGAAGCGCAGAAGGAAGCCGTGCGGCGCGACGTGGGCGTGTGCTTCTTTTTGCGCTCGTCGGTGGAACAGGACCTGCGGCATGGCGAGCTGCGCGCGGTGCGCACCCCGGGACTGGAGATGGCGATTCCGCTCTACCTGGTGTTTCGCAAGGACAAGGCGTTCTCGCCCTTCCAGCTGGCGCTGCGCCAGCATGTCGAGGCGGCGCGCCCGGCGGGGGTGACCCTGTTCGACAGGGCCGCGCACCCCCCGATGCTACAATTCCAGGGTTCCGGCGCCGATTTGCCTGACCCGCTTGCGGGCGCCTCATAAAAATCCTGCTAAAGAGCTCTTCGTGTCTTCGTCTTCACCCGATGTGCGCCCATCCGCGGCGCTTTCCCCGCACCAGGCGCCGGCCGGCACACCGCCGATCGCTTCGCCCCAGACCCCCGCCTCTCCTGCCTTGCCGCCCTGCGTGCGTGACCCGGGGTCCGTTGGCGTGGTCGAAGCCCGGACGATCGAATTTACCGAACCCCTGGCGCTGTCCAGCGGGTCGTCATTCGGCCCGTACTCGCTCATGGTCGAGACCTACGGCACCCTGAATGCCGACCGCAGCAATGCGGTGCTGGTGTGCCATGCGCTGAACGCGTCGCACCATGTGGCGGGCATCGCCGCGAACGATCCGTCGGACGTGGGTTGGTGGGACAACATGGTCGGGCCGGGCAAGCCGCTGGATACGCGCCGCTTTTTTGTGATCGGAATCAACAACCTGGGCTCGTGTTTCGGTTCGACCGGTCCGGGCAGCATCGATCCGGCCACGGGCAAGCCGTATGGCGCGGCGTTTCCGGTCGTCACGGTCGAAGACTGGGTGCACGCCCAGGCGCGCGTGGCTGACCTGTACGGCATCGAGCGCTTTGCCGCCGTCATGGGCGGGTCGCTGGGCGGCATGCAGGCGCTGGGCTGGGCCGTGACCTATCCGGACCGGCTGGCGCATTGCGTGGTGGTGGCCAGCACGCCGCGGCTGTCGGCGCAGAACATTGCGTTCAACGAAGTGGCGCGGCGCGCGATCATTACCGACCCGGACTTTCATGGCGGCGACTTCTATGCGCACAACACCGTGCCGCGCCATGGCCTGTCGGTGGCGCGCATGATCGGCCACATCACCTATCTGTCGGGCGACGACATGGCCGAAAAATTCGGCCGTGCCCAGCGGGCGCCGGCAGCCGACGGCGCCTTCCATTACGGCTATGACGTCGAATTCGAAGTCGAGTCCTATCTGCGCTACCAGGGCGAAAAGTTCTCGAAGTACTTCGACGCCAACACCTATCTGCTGATCACGCGCGCCCTGGACTATTTCGACCCTGCCAAGAATGCGGGGGGCGACCTGGCCAAGGCGCTGGCGCCGGTCAAGGCGGAATTCCTGCTGACGTCGTTCGCGACCGACTGGCGCTTTCCGCCGTCGTGTTCCCGCGAGATCGTGCAGGCGCTGCTGAGCAACGGTCTGCCGGTCACGTATGCCGAGATCGACGCGCCGCATGGCCACGACGCGTTCCTGCTGGACGACAGCCGCTATCACGCGGTGGTCAGCGGGTATTACGACAAGATCGCGATGCAACTGGGCTTGGGGGATCGGTCATGAGCAACGGCTACCGCAACGGCATCCGTCCCGACCTGGCCCGCATTGCCAGCTGGATTGCCGACGGATCGCGCGTGCTGGACCTGGGCTGCGGCGATGGCACCTTGCTTGCGCACCTGCGCGACAAGCAGCATGCCCGCACGGTAGGTGTCGAAATCAACGATGCCAGTGTGATCGCCTGCGTGCGCCGCGGCGTGAACGTGATCCAGCAGAACCTGGAAGACGGGCTGGCCCTGTTCCAGGACGGCCACTTCGACAGCGTCGTGCTGTCGCAAACCTTGCAGGCGGTGCACAACACCGAACGCATCCTGCAGGAGATGATGCGGGTAGGCCGGGAAGGCATCGTGTCCTTCCCGAATTTCGGCCATTGGACGCACGGCTGGTCGATCCTGCGGGGCCGCATGCCGGTCAGCAAGCAGATGCCCTACGAGTGGTACAACACGCCGAACATCCATCTGTGCACGCTGGCCGACTTTGAAGACCTGGCCCGCAAGCTGGGCCTGCGCATCCTGGAACGCGCCACGTTCGCGAACGATCGCGAAGTGACGGTCGCGCCCGGACTGCGCAGCACCCTGGCGGTGTACCGCTTCACGGCGGGTTGATTCCCGCCGTCTCTGCGCCGCCCCCTGTTATTCCGGCTTGATCCCCAGCCGGTCCATCACCACGCCCCACTTGGCGTTCTCGTCGTCGATCCATTTTTTCAGATCGGACGGCGGGCCCTTGCGCGCGAACAGCACCTGCTCCTTGAGCGCGCGCTGCACTTCCGGCGCGTCCATGGCCTGGTTGATGTCGGCGTTCAGGCGTTCGATCACGGACGCCGACGTGCCCTTGCGCGCGATGGTGGCGAACCACCCGTCGATCACGGTCTTGGGAGCGCTCTTGCTGATCAGCTCGACCTTCTCAAGACCGGGGTAGGGTTCGCTGCCGAACGAACCCAGCACCCGCAGGCGACCGCTCTGCACGAACGGCAGGATCGGGCCCATGCCTTCGATGACCGCTTCAGTGTGGCCGCCGATCGTTGCCTGGATGGCCGGCGGGCCGCCCGTGAAGTGGATGTGCAGGAACTTGACGTTCGCGTTCAGGCCAAAGAATTCGCCTGCCAGGTGGGGATAGGAATACACGCCCACGTCGGCCACGGGCAGGGCGCCCGGGCGGGCCTTGGCGGCGTCGATGAATTGCTGCACCGACTTGTAGGGCGAGTCGACCGGCACGGCCAGCACCAGCGGGGCCAGCATGCTGAACGACACCGGCACGAAGTCGCGTTCGATGTTGAAGGGGATGTTCTTGATCGTGCGTGGCACGATGGAAATGGCCGACCCCTGCGTGAACGCGAAGGTGTGGTCATCGACCGGTGACGTCAGCAGGTTGTTCAGGCCGATCACGCCGCTGCCGCCGGGGCGGTTATCGACAATGGCCGTCTGCTTCCACTTTTCGCCCAAGACCTGGGCCACGTGCCGCACGATCACGTCGGGCGCCGACCCGCCGGGAAACGGCACGATCAGGCGCACGGGCTTGGTCGGCCACTTGGCGCCACTGGCGGTCTGCGCAAACGCAGGCGCCACCGTGGACGCCAGGGCAAGGGCAATGCCGTTCTGTACAAACTGTCTCCGATCCATGTCATCCCTTCTGTTCTGGTTGTAGGGGTGGGGGTGTCGATCAGGCGGCGCGCACCTCGACCGTGAATTCACCGACTTTTTCGATACTGGCGTGGAGCGTGTCGCCCGGCAAGATAGGGGCAACCCCTTCCGGCGTTCCGGTGTAGATAATGTCGCCCGGTTCCAGGGTGTAGAAGCGCGAGGCCAGCTCGATCAATTCGGCTACGCCAAGGATCAGGTCGCGGGTGTTGGCGCGCTGGCGCACTTCGCCATTGATCTCGAGCGAGAAGTCCAGATTGTCCGGATCGGGGATCTCGTCGGCCGTAACCAGCCAGGGGCCCAGCACCGAATAGGTGTCCAGCGACTTGCGCAGGCTGCGCTCTTCCGGGCCACGGATGGTGATGTCCAGGCCCAGGCTGTAGGCAGCCACGTATTCCAGCGCCTCTTCCTTGCTCACGTTCTTGGCGCGCTTGCCGATGATGGCGCACAGCTCGATTTCATGGTCGGTGCGGCGGTCGGGCAGGGCCACTTCAATGCCATGCGACGACCCCACCAGGGAACTGGTGGCCTTCAGGAACAGGCCGGCGCGGTGGATGGTGGCGATCTGGTTCTGGTGATGCAGCGCCGGGTCGGTCTGCGCTTCTTCCAGGTGCTTCAGGTAGTTGACGGGCGCGGCGACCAGCTTGCCGGGGTTGGCGACCGGGCTCAGGAATGTCACGCTGGACAGCGGGATGCCTTCGGCCTTGTTGGCTTCGCCTTCGATCGCGCCCAGCAGTTCTGGCAGCGCGGCGATGAAGATGTCGTGGGTCGGCAGGGGATAGTGATGGGCGGGCAGGCGGTCAAGGACCGATGTCACGTCTTTGATGACGTCACCTTGCACCACGCCAAGGCGGTTGTCGTTGAAGCGGGCGATGATGGTCAAGGGATTCTCCTGGGAACAAGGTAAGCCGGCCGCGCGGTAACGACGCGGCCGGTGGGGGGACGTACGGGTAGGGCAACGTGCGTCATGCGGGGTGCGTGCAAAAAAGCGCTTACAGCTTCTCGCGCCACAGCCCGAGTTTTTCCTGCACCGGGCGATCGTTGAAGGCGAACACGACCGAGTCCGACGCGCCGCCAACAATGCGGTGCGACGCCCAGCCCGGCAGCGCGAACACATCGCGCGGCTTGAGCGTGAAGCGCTCGGCGGCGGCGCCGTCGGCGCCCGTCATCTCAATGACGATTTCGCCTTCGATCACCACCAGCACGCCGCTGTCGGTCGATTGGTAGGTCTTGCCCTGCCAGTTCGCCGGGATCAGCTGCATGGTGGTGCCCAGGGTCGGAATCGCCCAGTCGCCGCTGGTCGGATTCACATAGCGCAGGCACAGGCCGCGATGCGGGTCGATGTCTTCGAAGCGGACCATCTGGCCCAGCGCTTCGCGGGTGCGGTCATAGGGATAGTTGAAGACGGGCGACGTGTGCGTCTTGCGGCTGTTGCGAATCGGCAAGAGGCCGCTGCCGTAGCGCGCCAGGGCATCGCCTTCCGGCCGCGCGATGGTCTGCGAAGCCGACTCGTTTTCTTCGCGAAAGCCTGCTTTCAGGAAGGACACCAGCGGCACGTCCAGGCCGTCCATCCAGATGACCGGGTCGGTGCCGTCATGGCCGTGATCGTGGAAGGTCCACGACGGGGTGATGATGAAGTCACCCGGATGCATGGTGGTGCGTTCGCCATCGACCGCGGTGTAGCCGCCCGCACCTTCCAGCACGAAGCGCAGCGCCGATTGGGTGTGACGGTGCGCGGGGGCCACCTCGCCCGGCAGGATCAGCTGCAGGCCCGCATACAGCGTGTCGGTGATCTGCGACTTGCCGGCCCAGCCGGGGTTCTCGAGCACCAGCACGCGCCGCTCGGCTTCTTCGGCGGTAATGAGTTCACCCGCCTCCAGCAGGGGGCGGCGCACCTCATCGAAATGCCATTGGAAGGGCACGGCCTTGGACTTGGGCTCGGACGGCACCAGGCCCTTGAGCACGACCCACAGGGGCGCCAGGTGCTGCTGGTCCAGCGCCTTGTAGTACACGTTCATGTCATTCATGGGATCTCTCCGGTTCGGCTCGCGCGCTATACCTTGAACGAGCTGAGCACGTTTTTCGGGAACAATTCCTCGACCGACAGCCGGCGCGCGCAGATACCCTGCTCGTGACCGAACTTGCAGAAGGCGTCGAGGGTGGCGACGTTGATCTGTCCGCCCGCATCCGGCCCGATGCCGTACGGGAAAAAGTCTTCGCCAAAAATGGATTTCATGCGGTTGGCGTACTCGGCCATCCACGCAAACGGCGCGTGCGATGCGGTCACATCCGACAGCCGTTCCATCGACTGCTGCTTGGCCTGCGTGAAGGCCTTGACCAGGTTCATGCCGACCCACGGGTATTCCTGCAGCACGGGGCCGCGCACCACCAGGCCATGCATGATCGGGAATATCTTGGTGTCGCGGAAATACTGTTCTTCGGCCACCTGGTAATCGGGCATCAGGCGCACCACGCCCTTGCCCAGGGCGATGGGTGGACGGGCCGACATGATCGCGTCCAGCTCGCCCGACAGCAGCATCTCGTTCAAGGACTTGTCTTTGACGGGGTGGTACTGCATGCCGTCCGGCAGGTGCAGTTTGACCTTTTCCGACCGGCCCGCCTGGTTGACGCCCGACTGCACCCAGGTGATGCCTTTCAGGTCGATACCCAAGTAATCGCTCAGGAAACCGCGGCCATAGACCCCCGCGGTTTGCGCCCATTCCGGCACGCCGATCCGCTTGCCCGCCAGGTCTTCCGGCCGCTGGATCGCGCTGCCTTCCTTCACGTAGAACATGGAATGGCGAAACGCGCGCGAAATGAAGATCGGCAGGGCCTGGATGCCCGGGTCGTCCTGCGAGCGCAGCGCAATGTACTTGCCCATCGACATCTCGGAAATGTCCCACTCGCGATGCAACGTAAAGCGGTAGAAGATTTCTTCGATTGGCAGGTTCAGCGTGCGCAGCGCAACGCCCTCGACGGGAATCGCGCCGTCGGTCACGTCGCGGGTGTGGTCGTACGGGCCAAGCGCCAGGGTGAGCGGAAGGGGATTCATTAATCGGCCTTGATGTTTGCGGTCTTGATGACGCGGCCCCACTTCTCGGATTCGGACCGGACGTAGCGCGCGAGTTCTTCGGGGGTGCTGGACATGGCTTCCTGCCCCTGCTTGTTCAGTTGCTCGCGATAGTCCGGATCCTTCGCCAGCTTGACCATCTCCTGGTTGAGCTTCGCAACGATCGCGGGCGGCGTGCCGGCGGGCGCGAACAGGCCATACCAGGAACTGGCTTCGATACCGGGATAGCCCAATTCGTTCAGTGTCGGCACATCCGGCGCCGCGGCGATGCGGGACGGCGACGTGACGGCCAGCGCGCGCAGGCGGCCCGTCGGCACGAAGGGCAGGGTGGATACCACGCCGCCAAACACCATTTGGGTTTCACCGCTGATGACCGCGGCGGCGGCCGGCGCGCTGCCCTTGTAGGGCACGTGCTGGATATCGGTGCCCGTCTGCATCTTGAAGAGTTCAGCCACCAGGTGCAGGGGCGAACCGTTGCCGCCCGACGCGTAGTTCAATTCACCCGGTTTGGCCTTGGCCAGGGCGATCAGTTCCGCCACATTCTTGACCGGCAGCTGCGGATTCACGACCAGGATCTGGTAGCCCTGCGCCACCATGCTGATGGGTGCAAAGTCCTTGTTCTGGTCATAGCCGGTCTTGCTCAGGCTGGGCGTCATTGCAAAGTTGGCCACGAAGCCGAGGGTCAGCGTGTAGCCATCCGGCTTGGCGCGCGCGACCTGTTCGGTGCCCAGGTTACCCAGGGCGCCCGCGCGGTTTTCCACGACCACCGTCTGGCCCAGCGTGGTCGACAGGCGCTGCGCCACCAGGCGGCCCAGCGTGTCGTTGCCGCCCCCGGGCGGGAAGGGCACGACGAGCCGGATCGGATGATCGGGGTAGCTGTTTGCCGCCTTGCTGTCCGCGGCGCGCGCGGCCGGCGCGTAGGTGGCGGCGACGGCCAGTACCGCCGCGCCTGCCGCGGCGGCGGCCACGATCAGGGCCAGACGCACGCGCGCCGACGTGTCGCCTTGCGGACGCGTCGAGGCAGCGTGCGTGGAAGAGGATGCGGCGGGGTGCGTCATCGTGCTTTGGGTTGTGTTGCCCGGGTTCATGCGTCCATCGGTCATTCTGTCTCCTCCGTCCACCGTTGAGGGGGTGCGCCGCGCGGGTCTGTCGCCCGCGTCATTGCGCGTTGTTGCTGCGTCGTGCCGGGATCATTCCGCCTGGATGTTGGCGCTCTTGGCCAGCTGCATGTAGCGCGCGGTGTCTTCCTTGATCAGCTTGGCCAGTTCCTGCGCCGATCCCTTCGTGACTTCCACGCCGGCGTTCGACAGATTCTCTTTCACCTTCGGATCGGCCAGCACCTTGGTCACGTCGGCCGTGATCCTGGCCACCACGTCGGCCGGCAATTTGGCCGGCCCCATCAATGCGTACCAGATCGAAAAGTCGAAAGGCTTCAAGCCCTGCTCTTCAAAGGTCGGCGTATCGGGCATGAGTTCATACCGCTGCGCCGTGGAGACCCCCACGGCCTTCAGGCGGCCGCTTTTGGCATAGGGCGCCACCAGGTTGGCGCTGACAATCGCCAGCGGCACCTGGCCGCCCAGCACGTCCTGCAGTGCCGGCGCGCAGCCCTTGTAGCCCGCATGCGTCGCGGTAATGCCAGCCTTCTGCTTGACCAGTTCCATCACGAAATGCTGCGGCGTGCCGATGCCGCACGACCCGTAGCTGAGCGAATCGGGCTTGGCCTTGGCGATCGCGACCAGTTCCTTGACGTTGCTGATCTTGACCGACGGATGCGCCGCCAGTGCGATCGGCGTCACGCCCAGGATCATGATCGGGGTCAGGTCTTTTTCGGCGTCATAGGGCAGCTTGCCCGTCAGGCCCAGGTTGCTGACCATGGTCGAGTTCTGCAGCAACAGGGTGTAGCCGTCGCCGGGGGCGCGCACCACGTCCTGGCTGCCGATGTTGCCCGACGCGCCCGCCTTGTTTTCGACGGCCACGCCCTGGCCCCAGATGGGCGCCAGGCCCGCGCCGATCTGGCGCGCCAGAATGTCTGACCCGCCGCCGGTGCCATAGGGCACCACCAGCCGCACGGTCTTGTTGGGATAGGCGTCGGCGGCCTGCGCCGCGGCGCCTGCCAGTGCGCCGGCTGCCGCGACCGCCGCCAGGGCGGTCGTGATCCAGGGCTTCCGGATCGAAAGGTTCATTGCCACATCAGTCTCCTCGCATGTGCGCGGTGGGTCCGGGCATCGTTGTGCCCGTCCATCATTCTGTTGATATCGGCAACGATCTGCTGCCGCTGTCTCACTGGTCGAGATCGACGTTGCCCAGCCGCTTGATCCACAGGTTCCACGAACGCGGCAGCTGGCCCTCGTTCATCTCGGTCGCCAGGCGCGCTTCTTCGCCGTTCAGGAAGGTGATCTCGCCCAGGCCCTGCGCTTCCAGCTGCAGGCGCGCGTTGATTTCGGTATAGATCGCGCGGAACACGGCCGCCTCGATCGATCCGCCCACCACGGTCGAGCCATGGCCGCGCATCAGCACGCAGTTGCAATCGCCCAGCGAGCGGGCCAGCGCTTCGCCCAGATGCTTGTCACGGATCAGCATGTCGGTATCGCCACCCGCATCGCGGATCTCGAAATGCGCCGACCCCGCGCCCAGGAAACTGGACATGTGGAACACCGGCTTGAGCGCGTGCTTGGTGATGGCGAACGGGATCACGCTCATTGAATGGCTGTGCACCACCGACATGACGTCCGGCCGCGCGCGATACATCTCGGCGTGAATGAAGCGTTCCAGGTACGGACGCTCGGTCGAGTCCGACACCGTGTTGCCATCGAAGTCATAGCAGACGATGTCCTGCCGGCGCACCATGGCCGGCGCGCGGTTGCACGACAGCAGGAACACGCCAGGCTCGGTGGGATGGCGCACGCTGACGTGCCCCAGGCCATCGACAATGCCGTGGTCATACAGGATGCGGTTGGCGTAGACGAGTTTGTCGACAAGGTCGGAATCGGGAAGCTGGATGGCCATCAGGCGGGTCCTGGAAAGGGAAGTTGAAAAGGGGTGCGCGGGCGACGCGGATGCGCGAAGGCCGTTGCCCGGATCGATCCGGGCAACGGCCTTGGACAGGCCTTACAGCACGATGCCGCTGTACAGCCAGTCGATCTCGAAGGTGCTGTTCTTCGGCCGGTTTTCGACCAGGCTGTTGCGCACGTCGCGTGCGCCGCCGCCAGCATGGCAGATGCCGCAGAAGAAGCGCGAGGTCAGCTGGATGCGTCCGGTGCGCAGATATCGAGCATGCTCATAATCGACCAGCGCCTGGTCCAGGCTGGGCACCGTCGTGATCTTGTCCGCCAGCACGGCCGCGTCTTCGAGCGCCATGCATGCGCCCTGCGCCATGTACTGCAGCGTGGGGTGCGCGGCGTCGCCCAGCAGCGTGGCGCGGCCCTGCGACCAGCCGGCTTTCGGATCGCGGTCGTACAGCACCCAGTTGCGGTCCTTGCGCACGTAGCCCAGGTTCTTGCGCACATTCTCGGTGCACGGCGCAAAGATGCGTTCCATCTCGTCCGGCCCGATCGTTTCGGTGCGGCCCAGGCGCAGATCGTCGTTTTCGACCACGGCCACGTTGTTCATGACCTTGCCACCGCGCAGGCGGTACTGGACCATGTGCAGGTTCGGGCCCACCCACAGCACCACGTCGTCGGCGTGGGTCAGGTCGGTAATCTCTTCCATCGGCACCACGCCGCGGTAGGCCACCTGGCCCGCCACCCGCGGCGCGCCGTCATCCAGGATCGTGGCGCGCACCCGCGACTTCAGGCCGTCGGCGCCGATCAGCGCGGTGCCGTGATAGACGCTGCCGTCCTCACAGGTGACTTCCACGCCGTCGCTGTTCTGCGTAAAGCCCTGCACGCCCTTGGACGTTTCGATGCTGACGCCCGGCATGTCGCGCACGGCGTCCAGCAGCATCTGGTGCAGGTCGCTGCGGTGGATCACGGAATAGGGGTAGCCAAACTTGGCCTGGAAGTCCGAACCCAGCGCCATCCGCGTCAGTTCGCGCCCGTCGATCGCGTCGATCATGACCAGGTTGTTCGGGAAAAACGCGCGGTCCTTGAGCTGATCGGCCACGCCCAGGTGTTCCAGCATGCGATAGGCGTTGGGTCCCAGCTGCAGGCCGTAGCCGATTTCGCCCAGCTCGGCAGCACGTTCCAGCACACGCACCTTGCGCCCCTGGCGGGCCAGGGCCAGCGCGGTCGCAATGCCGCCAATGCCACCGCCCGCGACGATGAACTCGCCGGACGTCGTGTCGGATCTTGTCTCCATGACAGCCTCTCTAGAATATTTTGGGCTATCTTAGTGAGCGCTACCCGAATTGTTCAATCCAATAGTTTCGATAGAAGGTATTTAAAAAATGAATCTGGATGGCATCGATTTCCAGCTCTTCAAGACCTTCGAAGCGGTCTTGCGGACCCGCAGCGTGACGGCAGCGGCCGAGAGCCTGGGACTGAGCCAGCCCACGATGAGCTACGGGTTGAACAAGCTGCGGGCCCTGTTGCACGACCCGCTTTTTGTGCGGATCGGCAATGAAATGCGGCCGACCCCCCGCGCGCAGGCAGTCGCTGTACCGATCCGTTTGATCCTGGAAACGCTGGAAAAGGAGGTTTTGGACACCAGAACCTTCGATCCGGCCACCTCCGACCGCGAAATCCGCTTTTGTATGGCGGATATTGGGGAAATGTATTTCCTGCCCCGCATCTTGCGGTTTGCGGAAACCGTCGCGCCGAACATGACCTTCCGGGTGCTGTCGCTGACGCCTGACCGGCTCGAAGCCGCGCTCGCCAACGGCGACGTCGACCTGGCGATGGGCTATTTTCCCGATCTGAGCAAAGACAATTTCTTCCAGCAGCAACTGGGCACCAGCAGTTTCGTCTGCATCGCACGGGCGGGTAATCCCCACGTCGGCAAACGGCTCACGGCCAAGCGTTACTTCGACGCGCCCCACATTGCCGCCCACACGGCGCTGCGCAGCATGGAGGTGTTCGACCGCTCGTTACTGGCGTCCGGCGCCGAGCAGCCGCGCGTCAAACTGCGCGTGCCGCACTTCATTGCGCTGCTCGGCATCGTCGCGCAATCCGACCTGATCGCCACCGTGCCTCTGGAGGCGGCCCACGCCGTCACCCACGCCAGCAACATCCGCATCCACCGCCTGCCTTTCCCGTCGCCGGTATTTGCGTTAAGGCAACACTGGCACCGCCGGTATCACCACGACCCGGTGAACAAATGGCTGCGGGAGTCGATGCAGGAGCTGTTTCATGATCTTCTGTCGGAACGCGGCCTTCCGACAGTGGGGTGATAACCCCCCTTGGCGCTTCTTGCCTCCTCTGGAAGAAGCGCGAAGCGCCTTCAGGGGCATCCTGTCATTTGTGACAGTCGTCGGGAAAGCCGCCAACGCATAGCGTGACAGGTTCCTTTCCCATGACGGTCTTGCTCATGACTTCGTTATTGCGTTCCCCGTTTTCCTCATCACGGCGCCGCCTCCTTTCGGTGGCGGCATCCGCCTTGCCCGCCTGGTTGGCCGGATGTGGCGGGGGAGACGGGGACGGCACGGCACCGACGCCGGCACCAGGTCCGTTACCGGCTCCTCTGCCGCCCATCATGCCCACCCCGCCCGTCACCCCCGCGCCACCTGCAACGCCTGTCGCCGCGCCGGCGGCCTATACGCGGGCGGCGGGCGGCATCGGCGAGTTTCTTTGCCCGGTTGGCTGGGACAGGTTGCGTACCCTGGCCGCCAAAGACAAACAGATGGACGACATCGTGGGCGTCATGCGAGGCAACTCGGCAGCGCTGCTGACGCGGGTGCCGGCGCCAGTCCGGTGGCTGCCCAACCAGGATACCGACGAGCAGCCCGTCAAGTACACGCCGACATCCGACGAAAACGCGGTCGCCAGGAAAGCGCTGGACGCCGACTTCGGAAGCATTGCTGCGCTCGGCTACACGTGGAGCTTTGATCAACGCGCCGATCAGCTCGAGGCCTTGCGGCGCATTCTGCTGGCGTGGGCTGCGGTTAACGAGCCATACGGCAATCCGCTGGCCGAGCACAAACTGCTGGCACCCGCCAAAGCGTATTACCAGGTCCGCCACGCCTTGCCGGCGATCGATCGCGATGTCATCGACGCCTGGTTCCGCAAGATGATGGTGCGTAACCGCCAGTGGGTGGAAAAGTCCAGGCGGTTCAACAATTGGCATGCGCACGGTATCTGCAACGTGGCGGTGGCCGCGCTGGTGATCGATGACCTTGACCATTTGAAGTGGGTGGAAGAAAGCACCAAGGCCCTGTTGGCTGTCCACATCGAACCGGGCGGCGCGACCTTCGATTTCCGCCAGCGCGATGCCCTTTCGTATCACAACTACAGCCTTGAAGGCCTGTTGATGATCAATCAGGTGCTGAACATTCATGGCATCGATCTGTACCGATACGAACACGTCGCTGGCGCGGGGACGATGGCCAAGGCCATGGCCTTTATCGTCCCCTACATCAAGGGGGAAAAGGTGCATTACGAATTCGTCAACACGACCTACGGGCCCGATATCACCGGGATCCACAAGAACGAATACAACACGCGGTGGACCCTGACAGACATCTGGGCGATAAGGCGTGCCGACGCCTACGAACCCGCCTACGGCGATTTCGTGCGCACGCTCATGAAGACGACCTACCCCAAGCACCCGCTGACATGGCGCTTTCCGGAATGGCACGAAAACTATCTGCTCAACGAAGTCACGCGTGACCTGAAAGCCTACCCATTCGTGCCGGGCTGACCCAGCCCGCCAATGCACCCGCGTCCAGGCCCCAAAATGCTGGCGCCAAGAATCCCCAGATCCGGGCACAGCGGATCTGGCTCCGCCAGTGCCGCCCCCTGGGGGAGGCGCGAAGCGCCCAGGGGGGGACCTCTACCTCCAGTCGTCCTTGTACACAAACTTCGGCATGTGCCAGTCGAACCGGATCGCGAGCAAGCGCACCACCAGCCCCGTCACCATGGCCGCCAGCACGGCCACTTGCTGCGGCATGCCGACATGCAGCGTCCCCAGAAACACCAGTCCCACCAGCACCGACACGCTGGCGTACAGCTCATGCCGGAACAGCAGCGGGATTTCATTGCACAGCACGTCGCGCATCACGCCGCCGAAGCAGCCGGTGATCATGCCGCTGACCAGTACGATAATCGGCGACAGCTGCATGTCCAGCGCCACCTGGCAGCCAATGACCGTGAACACCACCAGCCCCAGCGCATCGAGCACCAGGAACAGCGCGCGCAGCCGCCGCATCACCGGCGCAATGAAGGCCGTCAGCAGCGCGGCAGCGGCAGTGATCAGCAGGTATTCGGGGTGTTTGACCCAGGTCAGGGGGTAGTGGCCGAGCAGCACGTCGCGCAAGGACCCGCCGCCCAGTGCGGTCACGCAAGCGATCACGCACACGCCGACCCAGTCCATGCTGCGGCGCCCGGCCGACAGGGCGGCCGTCATGGCTTCTGCCGTGATCGCGATCACGTACAGCGAGACGAAAAGCATCGCCTTACTCCGTGCGGTCGAGGCGGGTGATGTCGGCGCGGCGCCACCACAGCAGCGCCAGTCCCGGCAGGCCGATACCGACCGTCAGCATGAAGAAGGTGGGCCAGCCATAGGTTTCCACCAGGGGCGGCGCCAGCGGTCCGGCCAGGTAGGTGCGGCCCACGGCCGACAAGGCCGACAATAGCGCGAACTGGGTGGCAGAGAAACGCCGGTCGCACAGGCCCATCAGCAAGGCCACGAACGCCGCCGTGCCGAGCCCGCCGCACAGGTTTTCCACGCCGACGGCGGATGCCATCAGGACGATGTTCTTGTCGCTGACGGCGATTAGCCAGAAGCCCAGGTTGGAGATGGCCTGCAGGATGCCGAACAGCAACAGCGACCGGTACAGGCCGATCCGCGCCAGCAGCGCGCCGCCGCTCAATGCGCCAATAATCGTCGCGCCCAGGCCGAGCAGCTTGTTGATGGTGCCGACTTCGGTCGCGCTGTAGCCGGCCGCGCGGATCAGGAAGGTGGTGGACAGGCTGCCGGCGAACGCATCGCCCAGCTTGTACAGCACGATCAGCACCAGCACCGTCAGCGCGCCTTTGCGGCTGAAGAATTCTTTGAGTGGGCCGGTGACCGCTTCGCCCAGCGTGCGGGGCGCGCGGGCCGGGTGATCGGGTTCCGGGGCGATCAGGGTCGCCAGTACCGACAGGCCCATCAGTCCGCCCATGACGACATAGGTCGGCCCCCAGCCCAGCCAGGAATCGGCAATCACCAGGGCCAGCCCGCCCGACACCAGCATGGCCAGCCGGTAGCCGAGCACCGATATCGCGGCGCCCGCGCCACGTTCTTCGGTGCGCAGTACGTCTGTCCGGTAGGCGTCGAAGGCAATGTCTTGCGATGACGAGCAGAACGCGACGAAGACCGCGATCAATGCCAGCGGCAGCAGCGATTCACGCGGCGACAGCGCACCCATTGCCATGATGGCAAAGGCAAGCAGGATCTGCGTCAGGACCATCCAGCCACGGCGCCGGCCGAGCAGCGGCGGCGTGTAGCGGTCCATGAGCGGCGCCCACAGGAACTTGAGCGTGTAGGCCGAGCCCACCAGCGTCAGAAAGCCAATGGCCTGCAGCGAGACGCCGTCGACCGTGGCCCACGCCTGCAGCGTGCCCGTGGTAAGCGCCAACGGAAGCCCGCTGGCGAAACCGAGGGCCAGCAGCGGGGCGACCCGTCGGTTGGTGTAGAGCGACGACGCAGCCACCGCCGGGGTATCCGGCAAGGACGGCGGGTTCAAAATATCTTACCGCTGCGCCCGTAGTCGAGCACGATCCAGTTCTGCGCGGCCACCATGTCGTCGGCCTTGCCCGAGGCAAACGCATCGTTCAGGCGATTCATGTAGGACAGCAGTTGCTGCTTCGCGGTCTCGGCGAATGCCGGATCGATACCCTGGTCTTCATACAGGATCACGTAGGACCGCGCGAAACCGTAGATCAGGAAGTACGCACCCGCATGTTCCGAGTCGCTGGAAATCAGCGCCAGCGTGCCTTCCTTGACCTTCAGGAAACTGTCGGTACCCGGGACCTGGGCGGCGAAACGTTGGATCAATTCAGAGAAGTTCATAAACCAAGAGGCAACGGGTAGGGGAATCGGAAAAGCGGAGCGAAACGGGCAAAGCGGGTGAAGCCGCAAAAGCCCGGCGGCGTGTATCAGTTCAGGCGGCCGATGCCGCCATGGGCCTTCGACCAGTCGGACGTATGCGACAGGAAGAGTTCGACCTTGTCGATATCGCCGGGCGTCAGGAAATTGTCGGCCTTGGCCAGCCCGATGATGTCCTGCCAGGTGGCCAGCGCGTGGATCTGGATATCCAGTTCTTCCATCGTGCGGCGGCTTTCGGCAAACGTATCGTAATAGAAGATGCTGAGCAGATGGCGTACCTGCAGGCCCGCGCCGCGCAGCGCCAGGCAGAAATTGCGCTTGCTCTGGCCATCGGTGGTCAGGTCATCGACCAGCAGGGCGCGGTTGCCGGCCACCACTTCGCCTTCGATCTGCGCATTGCGGCCAAAGCCCAGCGGCTTTTTGCGCACGATTTGCAGCGGCAGCGACAGGCGATCGGCCAGCCAGGCGGCATAGGGCACGCCCGCGGTTTCGGCGCCGGTGATGACGTCGATTTCCGACAGGCCGATGCGGTTCTTGACGACCGACAGCGCCGCGTCATTCAAGGTGGTGCGCGCCGCGACCGACGAAATCAGCTTGCGAACGTCCACGTAGACCGGGCTGGCCCAGCCGGAGCGCAAAATGAAGGGCTTGCCGCCGGTGACGTGGACGGCGCCGGACTCCAGCAACAACCTGGCGACGACGGGCCCGATAGTGGTTTCTTCCATGACTTCTTCGTGTGGCGTGAGATTAGACAACTTTTAGCATGCTACCCAAAAGATCCGCGGCTTTCTGTCCCTTATAGGATCGTTGCCACAGATCTTCCACCATTTTCGTATAGAGCTCGACGGCCTGTGGCGCGGCAGTCACCTGCGCGATGCCGGTGGTGATGTTGGGCAGCTCGCCGAACCGGAATGGGCTGACGGCCACGAACGAGGCCCCCGGCCGTTCGAACACCTGGAAGGTGGCGTTGGGCATGCTGCCGTCGACGATGCCGATCTGCATGTCCATGGGGTGTTCCTGCAGCAGCGCGATGATGCGTTCGACCTCGCGCCGCGCGGCCAGCGACCGTTCCATGCGCACCGAAGGCGGCAGATCGATCCGGCCTACCAGGCCGAAGTGCACGAAGCGTTCGATCTCGCGCAGCCCGATCAGGCTGATGATGGGCGGCCGGCGCCGCGAAAACGCGCGCTTGCGATCGCTGAGCAGCTTCATGACGGAGGCGATGCGTGGGTCGTCCTGGTCGGGATTGGCTTCGCGCAGCATCTGTTCCAGATGCGCGGCGTAGTCGTCCGACGTCAGCAGGAAGGATATGGGCTCGAAGTGCGCCATGATCCGCGTCGCGTCGGTTTCGAGCTGGCGCATGCGTTCGATATAGGCGACCGGCGAGGTGTAGTACTCGGCCCCGACGCCCAGCAGGGATGCCAGCGAGGTGTTCAGGATCACCCCCAGTCGTTCCAGCGTCTCGATCTTGACGATGTGGCCCTTCTCCATCCGGTACACCGCCGCGCGCGATACGCCCAGCTGGTCCGCCACGGTTTCCGCACGCAGGGATGCTCCCAGGCGATAGGCACGCAGGCGCTCGCCGATGGCCTGGAAGTCGATCGATTGATGGGGAATGACGGCAGTATCCATACACCTAGTCTAAAAAATGAGAAGCGGTCGCGCCATTGCGATTTGCAGTGCGAACCAAATCGGGGCATGAACCCGCGCCGCGCACCGGTCAAGTGCTGGTCTCTTAGGGTTTTGCCTGGGTTTGGTGCGATGGGCGTGCGCCTTTCGCCACACAACGGCACGTCTTATCAGCTTAGATAAAAAACGCTTGAGGAGTAAGAAAAAGTGTCTTAGTCTAAAAAAAAAGACGCACCCCCGGAAAGTCCGCTCACAAGGCGATAGGCAACGACGCAGGGTCCCCGGCTTTCCCTTCTTCTTATTCGATCCTGATATTCGTTTCCCTCGGAGAGTGGACATGAGCAACAACACTGCCAGCGTCGCAGGCAAGCCGGGTGCGCCCGCTGCCGCCCCGGACCTGGTCGAGACCGACAGCTATGCGCGCAAGGCGGTCATCGCCTCCACCGTCGGCTATGCGCTGGACGGCTTTGACCTGCTGATCCTGGGTTTCATCCTGGCGGCGATTTCGGCCGACCTGGGCTTTTCCGGCACGCAGGCCGGCTCGCTCGTCACCTGGACCCTGGTGGGTGCGGTGTTCGGCGGCGTCGTCTTCGGCTGGCTCAGCGACAAGTACGGCCGCGTGCGCGTGCTGAACTGGACCATCCTGCTCTTTGCGATCTTTACGGGCCTCTGCTCGCTGGCCACCGGCTATTGGGACCTGCTGATCTATCGCACCATCGCCGGTATCGGCCTGGGTGGCGAGTTCGGCATCGGCATGGCGCTCGCCGCCGAAGCCTGCCGCCCGGAACAGCGTGCGCGCATGTCGTCGTATGTGGGTCTGGGCTGGCAGGCGGGCGTGCTGGCTGCCGCACTGCTGACCCCGCTGCTGCTGCCCATCATCGGCTGGCGCGGCATGTTCGCCGTGGGCGTCCTGCCTGCGGTGGCGGCGTTCGTGATTCGCCACTTCATCGGCGAACCGAAGATCTTTATCGAAAACCAGAAGGTCGCCAAGAAAGAGAACTCGTTCAAGATGCTGGTGGCGGATGCCGCCACGACTCGGATGAGTATCGGCGTGGTGATCCTGACATCGGTGCAGAACTTCGGCTACTACGGCGTGATGATCTGGATGCCGTCGTACCTGAGCAAGCAATTCGGCTACTCGCTGACCAAGTCGGCCATGTGGACCTCGGTCACCATCCTGGGCATGGCCTTCGGCATCTGGCTGTTCGGCCAGCTGGCGGACCGTGTCGGCCGCCGCCCGATCTTCCTGTTCTACCAGGTGGGCGCGATCGTGACGGTGCTGGCGTACTCGGCGCTGGAATCGCAATACGCGCTGCTGATCGGCGGCGCCATCATGGGCATGTTCGTGAACGGCATGATCGGCGGCTACGGCGCCCTGATCTCCGAGCTGTATCCCACGGCGGCCCGTGCCACGGCGCAGAACGTGCTGTTCAACATTGGCCGCGCGGTCGGCGGCTTTGGTCCGCTCGCCGTGGGCGCGGTGGCTGCGAAGTATTCGTTCAGCGCCGCGATTGCGCTGCTCGCATCGATCTACGTGCTGGACATCTTTGCCACCCTGTTCCTGATTCCGGAACGCAAGGGCGCCGCGCTGGACTGACCGGTCCGCGCACCTTCGATGCAAGGGAAGGGGGCCTGCGCGCAAGCGCCGGCCCTCGCCCCGTTTTCAGGACATCCTCATGCAGACCTCCTCCATGCAGGGCGATTTGGCAGACGGCCAACCTGCAGCAGGCCCCACCGCAGTGGGCCATCCGGTGCAGGACGCATCGTCGTGTGCGGGCGGCGCAGCTGGCTGCGGCGGCGTGCTGGCGCCCGATACGGCCGGCCGTGTGATCAGCAACGACTGGATCAACCGAGACTACAAGCACCTGGTGCTGCAGGCCGATGGCCGCGCCGCGCAGGCGGTGGCCGGCCAGTTCTTCCATCTGCTGTGCCCGGTCACGGCCGACGATTCGCCGTTCTTTCGCCGCCCCATGAGCACCTACCGCGCCGACCCCGCAACGGGCCGCGTGGAATTTCTGTACAAGGTGACCGGCGCCGGCACGCGGGGTCTGGCGACCCTGGTCCCGAATGACACTCTGCCGATGCTGGGTCCGCTGGGCGTGGGCTTTTCCTTGCCGCCCGGCGCGCGCAACATTGTGGTGCTGGGTCGCGGCGTGGGGCTGGCCACGCTGGCGCCGCTGTCCGACCTGGCCGCCGCGGCGGGCGTGGGCGTCACGGCCATTCTGAGCGCACGCGACGCCGAGAACCTGATGTCGCAAACGCGCTTCAGCGGCACCGGCGCCACCGTGATCGAAGTGACCGATGAAGCCCTGACCAGTTCGGTGGACAAGGTCGAAGCCCTGCTGCGCGAACTGCACAAGGCGGGCAAGGCCGATGCCTTCTATACCTGCGGGTCGCAGCGCCTGACCGCGTTGATGCAGCGGTTGGGGAATGAGCTGGGCGTGCCCGGCGAGGTGGCCATGGAACAGCAGATGGCCTGTGGCATCGGCATGTGCTATTGCTGCGTGCGCGCCTTTCGCGAAGGCGACCATCTGGTCAGCAAACGGGTCTGCTGGGACGGCCCGGTCTTTCCGCTTGCGGAGGTGACGTGATGAATGCAAGAGACGGAATCGGGATGCGCCCCGCCTTGCCAGGCGACGTGTCGGTGGACCTGTCCATCGATGTTGGCGGCCTGCGCCTGCAGAACCCCATCATGCCGGCGTCGGGCACCTTTGCCGACGGCCTGGCCAACACCATCGACCTGAACCGGCTGGGCGCCTTCGTCACCAAGACGATCACGGCCGAAAAGCGCAGCGGCAATCCCGTGCCGCGCGTTGCCGAAGTGCAGGGCGGCATGCTGAACGCCATCGGCATCCCGAGCAAGGGATCCGAGTACTTCATTCGTGAATCCGTGCCGTTCTATCGCGGCTTCACGCCGCCTTTGATCGTCAGCATTTCCGCGCCGACCAGCGACGGCTTTGCCGAACTGGCCGCGGCCTTGTCCGACGTGCCCGGCGTGGCCGCGATCGAAGCCAACATCTCGTGCCCGAACATCGAAGAAGACGGCAAGGCCTTTGCGATGCATGCGCGGTCGACGGCCACGGTGGTCAAGAGCCTGCGCGCTGCCACGCGCCTGCCGCTGTGGGTCAAGCTGACCCCCAACACCGGTGAAATCGCCGCGGTGGCCAAGGCCGCCGAAGACGAAGGCGCCGAAGCACTGGTGGTGGCCAACACCATCCTGGGCATGGCCATCGACATCCGCACCCGTCGCCCCAAACTGGGCAACGTCATGGGCGGCATGTCGGGCCCGGCCGTCAAGCCGATCGTGGTGCGCATGGTGTATCAGTGCCACCGCGCGGTCTCGATTCCCGTCATTGGTTGCGGCGGCATTTCGACGGCGGACGACGCCGTGGAATTCATGTTGGCTGGCGCCACCGCCGTGCAGGTCGGCACCGCCACCTTCATCCGCCCCACGGCCATGATCGACGTGATCGACGGCCTGGGTGCGTTCTGCCGGCAGCAGGGTATGACCGATTTGCGCGGCCTGATCGGCGCGGTTGAAGACACCGGCTTCGTGCCATTCGAAGCGATGGCCTGACGGCCCGCAGAAGGAAGTTCATGACAGACACTGCCTTGCAATCCGCCGCGACCTCTACCGCCGGGACGTCCGCCGCGACATCCGCCGCGGCATCCACATTCGCGGCGCAAGACCACGCGCTGGCCGCCACGCTGTTCGACCGCGTGCGCGAACTGAGCTTCGACGGCGTGGGCGTGTCGCGCGAAAGTTATGGCGCGTCCGAAACGGCCACGCTGGACTACCTGACGGAATGGGCCACACAGCAAGGCCTTTGCGTCGAGACCGACGCCGCCGCCAACCGCTTGTTCACCCTGCCTGGCAGCGGCGAGGCAGCCCCGGTCGTGGTCGGATCGCATGTCGACTCCGTGCCCCAGGGCGGCAATTTTGATGGCTTGGCGGGCGTGATTTCCGGCCTGCTCTGCCTGAAACGCCTGAAAGACGAAGGCCAGTCCTTGGCCCACCCCTTGATGGTGGCCGGCATGCGCGGCGAAGAAAGCGCGTGGTTTGGCAAAGCCTATATGGGATCCAGCGCGATCCTGGGCAAACTGACCGCCGACGACCTGGCGCTCGTCAACAAACGCAACGGCAAAAGCATGGGCGAAGCCATGGCCGCCGCGGGTGTCGACGTGGACGTACTGGCTGCCGGCACCCCCATGCCTTGGGTATCGAAAGTGCACGCCTACCTGGAACTGCACATCGAACAGGGGCCCATCATGGTCGCCCGCAAATGGCCCACCGCAATTGTCTCGGGCATACGCGGCAACCTGCGGCATAACAGCGTCGCCTGCATTGGCGAACCGGGCCATTCCGGCGCCGTGCCGCGCTGGCTGCGCAAAGACGCCGTCTTTGCCGTGGCCGACCTGCTGATGCGCCTGGACGAACATTGGCGCGTGCTGCTGGAACGCGGCAACGATCTGGTGGTGACGTCCGGCATCATGGGCACCGACCCCGCCGAACACGCGGTTTCGCGCATCCCCGGTCAGGTCAACTTCAGCTTTGAAGTCCGCAGCGAAAGCACCGACACCCTGGAAGCTTTCTACAAGGTCATGCGCGACGAGTGCGACGCCGTGGCACGCCAGCGCGGCGTGCGCTTCGAGTTCGATCGGCGTATTGCCTCGGCGCCCGCGATCATGGACGCTGGCATCGTCAAGACGCTTCTTGCGACGGCGTCGGAGTTGTCCTTGCCCGTGGAAAAAGTCGCCAGCGGGGCAGGGCATGATGCCGCCCTGTTTGCCAACGCGGGCATCCCGTCAGGCATGATCTTCATCCGCAACGAACACGGATCGCACAACCCGCAAGAAGCCATGGACATGGACGACTTCATGGCCGGGACGAACCTGCTGTATCACGCGTTGCTGCGGATGTAAGGGCCTCCGACAAGGGGAGGCTCGATGGGAAGCCCTGGCAGGGTCGCAGCAGGGCCGCACCACGATGCTCAAGCAGCATCGTGGCTGCTGCGTTTAATCGGCGGCGGTCTGTTCGACGTTGCCGCCATACGGCTGGATGCGCGCCAGGACATCGGTAATGGCCTGCCGCGCGATCTCCAGATCGTAATAGGCCTGGCCCCGCAGCCAATAGCCTTCAGACAGCCCGAAGAAACGGCACATGCGCAGATCCGTATCTGCCGTGATGGCGCGCTTGCCATGCACGATTTCGTTGATGCGGCGCGGAGGCACTTCAATCGCCTTCGCCAGCGCGTACTGGCTCAACCCCATCGGCTTAAGGAAGTCTTCCAGCAGGAGTTCACCGGGGTGGACGGGGGGAAGCTTGGTCATGGAACACCTGGTCAGTCAGTGATAGTCGACGATCGCGACGTCGGTCGCCAGACCATCGCCAAAAACAAAGCAGAGCCGCCATGATCATTGATACGGATGCTGTAGTGACCCGCTCGATCGCCCGACAGGCGTTCCAGCCGATTGCTGGGCGGTATGCGCAAGTCGGAGACAGTGCGTGCGATGTGCAACTGCACCAGTTTCCTTAACGCGCCCCTTTCGATATTGACGAATCGCGGGACGCGCTCGTGGTTAAACAAAGCGGCAGTGTCACGGCAGGAAAACGATGCAACCATAGTAACGCCTCGCGTTATTAACGGCAAGCGTTACGGTTGACGCTGCGTAGATCGGGATGCACCGATTGTGGCCTGCGAGCTCCAGACAATGCAGGGTCGCATGGACGGATTTGTCCGGGTTTGCGCTCGCAAACTCGTGCTGCCCGTGTGTGCACCGCAGGCGCTAAGTTCCCGCTTTCCGTGTATAAAGTCGCCCTCGTGAACGTGCCGTTTTCCAAGCCGGCTTACGTGAAATTTCTTGAGTTTCTGTCTTCAGCAAACAGGCCCCGCCCATGCTTCGCGTCATCTCCGCCAACCTCAATGGCATCCGTTCCGCCTACAACAAAGGTTTCCTGCCGTGGCTTGTCGCGCAGGACGCCGACTTTGTCTGCATGCAGGAACTGAAGGCGCAGGCGGCTGACCTGACGGTCGAGATGCTGAATCCGCCGGGGCTGTACGGCTACTTTCACTATGCCGAGAAGAAAGGCTACAGCGGCGTGGGTGTGTATGCGCGCAAGCAGCCTGACCAGGTGATTCAAGGCTTGGGCGTGCCCGAGATCGATGCCGAGGGCCGCTACCTGGAACTGGTCTACGAGGGGCTGTCGGTCATCTCGCTGTACCTGCCATCGGGATCGAGCGGCGAGCATCGCCAGAGCGCCAAGTTCGCGTTCATGGAGCACTTCTTTCAGCACCTGGCCGACCTGGTCCGCTGCGGCCGCCAGGTCGTGCTATGTGGCGACTGGAATATCGCGCATCGCGAGATCGACCTGAAGAACTGGAAAGGCAATCTGAAGAACAGCGGCTTCCTGCCCGAAGAACGTGCGTGGCTGACGCGTATTTTCGAAGAGCTGGGCTGGGTTGACGTGTATCGCCATCTGCATCCGGAAACGACTGGCGAAGCCTATACGTGGTGGAGCAATCGTGGGCAGGCCTGGGCCAAGAATGTGGGGTGGCGGATCGACTATCAGATCGCCACCGCCGGGATCGCCGGCAGCGCCACGGCAGCGGCAATCTACAAGGACGAACGCTTCAGCGACCATGCGCCGTTGACCGTGGATTACGACTTCGCGGTCTGATTCCCCAGCAGCATCGACCTGGGCGGTTATGCGGGCGGCTTCGGCGACGTCGTTAAGGCAGCCGTCAGTGACACCTGCATGACGATTTTCCGGGTAAGGATTGCTTCCGCAATCCGAAAAAATGCCCTTCGGACGCGACGCGGACGGGCAAATGTTGTAAGGTACGCGCCAGTCTCCGTCAGTGCATCCGCCGCGTCCGCAGCGCCGCCGTGCTGGCCGAGCGTGCCGCCGGAGCCGTTTCCGCGCCGTTGTGATCCTGTACCGTGACCGCCGTGCCCCAGAACTCAATCGACCCCTCCCGCGCTGCCGAATCCGGCCTGCCGCAAACCAATGCCAGCCTGGATGATCCCGGCCGCTTCCGCACTGACTTCGTCCGCTTCGCGACGGAACAGGGCGTGCTGCGGTTTGGCGCCTTCACGACCAAGGCTGGCCGCCTCAGCCCCTACTTCTTCAACGCCGGCCTGTTCAACAGGGGCGCGGCCGTCGGCCAGCTGGCCGAGTTCTACGCGCAGGCGCTGCTGGCGTCGGGCGTCGAGTTCGACATGCTGTATGGCCCGGCCTATAAGGGCATTCCGCTGGTGACGGCCACGGCGATCGCCCTGGCCGCGCGCGGCCGCGACGTGCCCTTCGCGTTCAACCGCAAGGAAGCGAAAGACCACGGCGAAGGCGGATCGCTGGTGGGCGCGCCCCTGACGGGCCGCGTCGTCATCATCGACGACGTGATCTCGGCCGGTACGTCGGTACGCGAGTCGGTCAAGCTGATCCAGGCGTCCAAGGCCACCCCGGCCGCCGTGCTGATCGCACTCGACCGGATGGAACGCGTGGGCGCCGACGACGAACTGTCCAAGCATTCCGCCGTGCAGGATGTGGAACACACGCACGGCTGCCCGGTCGTCAGCATTGCGTCGCTGGACGACATTCTGGACGTGATCCAGAACACCCACGACGGCGAGTTCGAACAGCACCGCGAAGCCGTGCTGACCTACCGCGCCAAGTACGGCGTGCTGTAAGCGGATCGAGTTGGAAGAAGGCGCCTGAGGGGCGCCTTTTTTTCGTCGGCGCGTCCGTGCTTCGACGCGAAAAAACGGCGAGCCCAGGCTCGCCGTTGTGTATTGCAAGCCGTCGATCGACGACGGCGTTGGTCCTTAATCCAGCTTCAGGTTTTCATCCTTGATCAGCTTGCCCCACTTGGCCGTGTCGGTGCGCGTGCGGGCTTCGAGTTCTTCGGGCGAGCTTGCAATCAGGTCGACGCCCTGGTCGCGCAGCTTGGCCACCAGGGCCGTGTCGGTCAGGGCCTTGCGCAGTTCGGCGTTCAGCGTCTGGACGATGGCGGGTGGGGTGCCGGCGGTGGTGTAAAGGCCATACCAGGTCGTGTATTCCATGCCGGGCAGGGTGGCGGACAGTTGCGGCATGTTGGCGGCGTCGGCGGCCTTGCTGGGGGCGGTCAGGCCCAGCGCGCGGATGGTGCCTTTGTCGATGCTGGATTTGAGCGAGGGCATGCTGCTGAACAGACCCTGCACCTGGCCCGAGGTCAGGTCCACCATGACCTGCGACGTGCCCTTATACGGAATGTGTTCGATCTGCGTGCGGCTGAGCGACTTCATCAATTCCATGCCCAGGTGCGCGACGCCGCCGGTGCCGGCCGACGCGATGTTGACCTTGCCCGGATTGGCCTTGGCGTAGGCCAGGAATTCGGGAAAGGTCGTGACCGGCAGCTTGGCGCTGATCACGAACACGTGCGGGCTGCTGGAGACCAGGCCGACCGGCACCAGCTTGGCCATGGCCTCGGCGCTGCTGCGCATGGTCAGGGGCTGGATCGTCACGTTGCCCGAGGCGGCCATGAGCACGGTGTGGCCGTCCGCCGGCGCGCGGCCGACGGCGTTCATGGCGGGCACACCGTGGCCGCCGCCGCTGTTTTCCACGACGACCGTCTGGCCCAGTTGCTGGCCCAGCTTCTGCGCGAGTTCACGGGCGACCACGTCGGCCGGGCCGCCGGCCGCGAAGGGCACGACCATGCGGATGGACTTGCTGGGGAAGGTCTGGGCGTGGACAGCACTGACGCCGAAGGTGGCGAGGCCGGCCAGGGCGAGCGCGGCGCCCAGGGTCGTGCGTGCGGTGGTGCGCAGGATGGCGCGCCGGGCGGTGTTAGAGGTGAAGGTCATTGTCGTCTCCGATGTTTTAGGTAGTGTGATGATGTGGGAACCGGCCGCGCTCAGGCGGCTTTGGGGTCCTGTCCTGCCGGACCAGGACCATTGCTCATTACTCAGGCCGCTGGCCGACGCTGATCTCGGCCTTGGCCAATTCGCCTTCGAGCCACGGCGGGGTGAGCGCACCGGCGGCGATGGCGTCCATGCGGGCTTGTTCGCGTTCGAACTTGGCGCGGGCCTTGGCCAGCAGCTCGCCCTTGCGTGCGGCGGGCAGCACGGCCACGCCGTCGGCATCGCCAAAGATCCAGTCGCCGGGCGCCACGGGGGCACCCGCGCAGACCACGGCGTGCAGCACCGCGCCGTCCCCTTTCTTGGTCGGCCCGGCAGGGTGCGAGGCGGCTGCAAATACCGGCAGGCCCAGCTTCTTTAATTCCAGTTGGTCGCGAATGGCGCCGTCGACGATCACACCGGCAAACCCGGTGGCTTTGGCCTGCGTGCACATGATCCCGCCCATCAACGCGCGTTCCGTGTAGCCCTGGCCGTCGACGATCAGCACGTCACCAGGACGCCCCAAGGTAAGAGCCAGGTGAATGGCCAGGTTGTCGCCTGGCGGGACGGACACCGTCAAGGCCGGGCCGTACACGCGGCTTTCGGCATCGACGGGGTGGATCCGGCTTGCCATGGCGAAGGCGCCGACGTCTGCAAGCAGGGTCGAGGTCAGCCAGTCGAGGTCGGCCAGGGGAAGGTCGGTCAGCGGACGGTGGTTCTGCGAGGCGGAGGCTGACGGAGCCGTAGCGGTGCTTGCGGTGCCCGACGTCGTGACGGCAGACGAGGCGGGTGCTGATGGGGAGGTCATGGCTAGGTGTCTCTCGTTATGTCGATTGGCTGGAACCGGGCCCCGTGATGGCGGCCAAGATCAACGGGGGAGGGTTCACTCGCTGATCGTAGTCCCACAACCGAGGCGCGGCCCATACAACGCTGTTGCAACGCAATTTACTATATACAATAGCGTTGTACACCGTACAACGATGTGCGTGGTTGGCCGGCAGACGCCGAAGCCTTGCTTTCGAGCCCAACGTCGAGCCCAACGTCGAGCCCAACCTCGAGCACACCTGAAAGGACCCCTGAACCACCATGAGCAACGACGGCGTCACCGCAGTGGAACGGGCCCTGGCCGTGCTGGACTGCTTCAAGCTTGGCGCGGACCGGCTGAGCCTGGCGGACCTGTCGGCGCGCCTTCCCCTGCACAAGACCACCATCTTCCGGTTGCTGAACTCGCTGGTGCGCATGCGTTATGTCGTGCGTCACGATGACGGGCGCTACGCCCTCGGGCCGCGTGTGCTGTATCTGGGAAGGGTGTACGAGCGCAGCTTTCGCCTGGGCGACCTGGTGCTGCCGGCGTTGAAAGCGCTGTCGAAGGAAAGCGGGGAAACCGCGTCGTATTACGTGCCGAGCGAAGGGCAGCGCCTGTGTCTGTTCCGTTTGCAGCCGACCGAAGGCGTGCACGATCAACTGGTTGCCGGCAGCCTGCTGGATATCGACGACAGTGCGACCGGCCAGATCTTTCACGTGTGGGTGCGAGGCGACCGGCGCATGGCGACGCCGGACGAGTTGCCGACGCATTCGAGCGGGCTGTACAACCCGTTCACGACGTCATGGTCGGTGCCGGTGTTTGGCGATCAGGACCAGTTTGTCGGTGCGCTGACGTTGACGGGGCTGGCGCCGCGGGTGGAACCCGAAGCCGGCCGTCACGGCGCCAGCCTGATGAAACACGGAAGGGCGTTGTCGGCGGCGCTGGGCGCGTCAGCGTCGTGGTGCGACACGATCTACGGGCCGGAAGGGGCGTAGCCGCCCCGGCATCAAGCCAGCACGATCCCCGAGGGCTCCACGACCAGAATCTCGCCATTCGACAGCGGCGTTACGAGATCGGCCCGCCGAAATTCCCGCATCCACTGGGGCGACACTTCCAGGCCCCGCGCCAATGCGGTCTTGTACGCATGGAAGAACTGCCCATGCCCGACCACGACGACAAACCCGGTCTGTTGCAGCAGCCGTTCATGGAACGCCTGCAAACGCCGCGCAAAGTGGGCGAAGGACTCGGCATCGTCGCCGTCGACATAATCGGGATTCTCGCGCTGCCAGTAAGCGCTTGCCATCGGGCGGCGGCCGGCGACGTTCAGGCCGTGCACCTTGGCATGCGACAGGTACGTGAATTCCTGGATCGGCCAGGTTTCCTGCGGCACGTCGGGCCAGCGCGCGATGATCGGCGCGGCGGTTTCAATGGCCCGCTGCATGGGCGACACGATCAGCAGATCGGGCCGCGTCACCACCTTTGCTGCAGTGCGTTCGGCCTGCTCCCGCCCCCGCGCCGTCAACGGGCTGGCTGACGCATTGCGCGTCATCAGCCCGGCGTTGGCGGTGCTTTCGCCGTGCCGGATCAACCAGACGGGGGACGGAGGCATGCTCAGGCCAGTTTCTGCTTCAACACTTCGTTGACCTGGGTCGGGTTCGCCTTGCCCTTGGCTGCCTTCATGATCTGGCCGACCAGCGAGTTGAACGCCTTTTCCTTGCCCGCGCGGTATTCGGCAACGATGGCGGGATTGGCTGCCAGCACGTCGTCGATCATCTTGCCGATCGCGCCGGTGTCGCTGATCTGCTTCAGGCCGCGCGCGTCGATGATCGCGTCGGCATCCCCGCCGTTTTCCCCTGCCCAGATCGCGCTGAACACTTCGCGGGCGATCTTGTTCGAGATGGTGCCGTCGGCGATCCGGGTGATCAGCTTGGCCAGTTGCGCCGGGGTGACGGGGCTGTCGGCCACGTCGCGTTCCTCGCGGTTCAGGGCAGCCGCCAGCTCTCCCATCACCCAGTTGGCCGCCAGCTTGGCCTGGCCGGCCGGCAAGGCCTGCGCGACGGATTCGAAATAGGTGGCCGTGGCGCGCGACACGGTCAGCTGCGCGGCGTCGTATGGCGTCAGGCCGTAGTCGGCTTCGAAGCGGGCTCGTTTGGCGGCCGGCAGCTCGGGCATCTCGGCCCGCACGCGGTCGATCCAGTCCTGGCCAATCACCAGCGGGGGCAGGTCGGGGTCCGGGAAATAGCGATAGTCGTGCGCGTCTTCTTTCGATCGCATGCTGCGCGTTTCGTCGCGATCGGGGTCATACAGCCGGGTTTCCTGCACCACCGTGCCGCCGTCTTCGATCAGCTCGATCTGGCGGCGGATTTCATACTGGATTGCGCGTTCCAGGAAACGGAAGGAATTGACGTTCTTGACCTCGGTACGGGTGCCGAATTCCTTCTGGCCGACCGGCCGCACCGACACGTTCGCGTCGATCCGGAATGAGCCTTCCTGCATGTTGCCGTCGCAGATGCCCAGCCACACGACCAGCCCGTGCAGCGCCTTGGCATAGGCCACGGCTTCGTCGGCCGACCGCATCTCGGGTTCGGTGACGACTTCCAGCAGCGGGGTGCCCGCGCGGTTCAGATCGATGCCCGTGGACTTTTCGCCATGGGGGCCCGCAAAGTCGTCATGCAGCGACTTGCCTGCATCTTCTTCCAGGTGGGCACGCGTCAGGTTGATCGTCTTTTCGATCTCGCCAACAAAGAAGCTCAGCTTGCCGCCCTGGACGACCGGGATCTCGAACTGCGTGATCTGGTAGTTCTTGGGAAGGTCGGGATAGAAGTAGTTCTTGCGCGCAAAGATCGACCGCGTCGGGATCGTCGACCCCAGGGCCAGGCCAAGCGCGATCGCCCGGTCGACCGCGCCGCGGTTCATCACGGGCAGGGTGCCAGGCAGCGCCAGGTCGACCGCGTTGGCCTGGGTGTTGGGCGCGGCGCCGAACCGGGTGCTGCTGCCCGAAAAAATCTTGGACGACGTGGACAACTGCACGTGCGTTTCGAGACCGATGACGACTTCCCAGGACTGGCCAGACATTCGATGAACCTGTGTGTAAGTAGGGGCGCCAGACAAACCAGCGCGCCCAGGTAGAGCATATCGGGGCGCCGCCTGGATTTACCAGACGGCCCGGGCACTAAACCGTTGCCGGACGACGCGTGTGCCAGTCGGTGACCTGCTGGAATGCGTCGGCGATGCCCAGCAGGCGGCCTTCGTCGAAATAATTGCCGATGATCTGCAGGCCCACCGGGCGCTGCGCATGGGCCGCGCCCTGACCGAAGCCGCAAGGGATGGACACCCCCGGCAGGCCGGCCAGGTTCAGGCTCAACGTGAAGATGTCGGCCAGGTACATGGCGGTGGGGTCGTTGGACTTTTCGCCCAGGTTCCACGCGACCGACGGCGCCACCGGTCCGACGATCACGTCGCACTGGCTGCCCAGCGCCTTCTGAAAGTCGTCGGCGATCAGGCGGCGCAGCTTCTGCGCCTGCAGGTAATACGCATCGTAGTAACCGTGGGACAGCACGTAGGTGCCCAGCAGGATACGGCGCTGCACTTCGGGGCCGAAGCCTTCGGCGCGCGAGCGGCTGGTCATCTCGGCCAGGCCGGTGTACTGGTCGGCACGGTGGCCGTAGCGCACGCCGTCGTACCGCGACAGATTGCTCGACGCTTCGGCCGGCGCAATCACGTAATAGGCCGGGATCGACAGTTCGGTGCGGGGCAGCGAGATATCCACCCGCACGGCGCCCAGCGCTTCAAGCTGCTGCAGCGCCGTGTCGACCGCCATGGCCACATCGGCCGCCAAGCCGCTGCCAAAGAATTCACGCGGGATGCCGATCCGCAGACCCTGCAGCGGCGTGTCGCCCTTGGCCTTGGCCTGGGCAACAAACGCGTCGAACTCGTCGCGCAGGCGGCCCGGGGCATTGGGCTTGCTGCCGCACTGTTCCAGGCTGGTCGAATCGCGCGGATCGAAGCCCATGATCGGGTCGAGCAGTTCCACCAGGTCGCGCGCGTGGCGGGCGATCGGGCCGGCCTGGTCCAGGCTGGACCCGTAGGCGATCATGCCGTAGCGCGACACGGTGCCGTAGGTCGGCTTGATGCCCGACACGCCGCAAAACGCGGCCGGCTGGCGGATCGAACCGCCCGTGTCGGTGGCGGTGGCGCCCACTACCAGGCCGGCGGCAACCGCGGCCGCCGATCCGCCCGATGATCCGCCCGGCACGGCACGGGTGTCCCAGGGGTTCAGCACCGGGCCGTAGGCGGAATTTTCGTTGGACGAGCCCATCGCGAATTCATCGCAATTGAGCTTGCCAAGCGTGACCGCGCCGGCCGCGTTCAGGCGTTCGACCACGGTGGCATCGAACGGGCTGACATAGCCTTCCAGCATCTTGCTGGCGGCGGTGGTCTTCCAGCCGCGCGTCACGAACACGTCTTTGTGGGCGATCGGGATGCCGGCGAGCGAGCCCGCCGTCTGTCCGGACGCCAGCGCGGCATCGGCGGCGCGGGCCTGGGCCAGCGTCAGGTCGGCGTCGACATCCAGGAAGGCATTCAGGTCGCGGCGCGCGTCGATCGCGGCCAGGGCGCTTTGCGCCAGATCGACTGCGGAAATGCGGCGCTCGGTCAGCGCAAGGCGCAGCGCGGCGATGCCGTCGAATTCGGTATGCAGGGGCAGGGACATGGCTTACTCGATCACCTTGGGCACGAGGAACAGGCCGTCGTCGATCGCCGGGGCGTTGGCGATCAGGCTGCTGCGGGCCTCGACACCGGACGTCTCGGTGACGGCGTCGGCGCGCAGGCGCAGCACGACGTCTTCGATCGCCGAGATGGGATGGGTGAGGGGCTCGACGCCCTTCGTGTCGACCGACTGGAGTTGCTCGATCAGGCCGAAGATGCCGTTGAGGTCGTTCAGGACTTGCGGACGCTGGTCAGCCGCCAGATCCAGTCGGGCCAGCCGCGCGATGCGCGTCACGTCGTTTTCGATAAGCGCCATGGCAATAGGGGGAGGACGATGGCAATGGAGGGTCCGGAACCAGACTCTCGTCATGCTGGGTGAATCGTCCCGGATGCAAGGGGTAGTCCGCAAATTAGACCGCTTATGCAAGACTTTGATGCAGTTACCGGGGTATATGCCGTCGATTATAAGTTATCATTTCGTGTTTACCGGAACGCCCCCCGCGCACCGCTCTTCAAAAAGATTCCCATGTTCGGTTTCCTTCGCAGTTACTTCTCCAACGATCTGGCGATCGACCTTGGCACGGCCAACACGTTGATCTATGTCCGCAGCAAGGGCATCGTCCTCAACGAGCCGTCGGTCGTCGCGATTCGTCAAGAAGGCGGCCCGAATGGCAAAAAGACCATTCAGGCGGTCGGCAAAGAAGCCAAGCAGATGCTTGGCCGCGTGCCAGGCAACATCGAAGCCATCCGTCCGATGAAAGACGGCGTCATTGCCGACTTCACCGTGACCGAGCAGATGCTGAAGCAGTTCATCCGCATGGTGCATCCGAAGGGGCTGTTCGCGCCCAGTCCGCGCATCATCATCTGCGTGCCCTGCGGCTCGACCCAGGTCGAGCGCCGCGCCATCCGCGAATCCGCGCTGGGCGCGGGCGCCAGCAACGTGTACCTGATCGAAGAACCGATGGCAGCGGCCATCGGCGCCGGCCTGTCGGTCTCCGACGCCAGCGGCTCGATGGTGGTCGACATCGGCGGGGGCACGACCGAAGTCGCCGTGATCTCGCTGGGCGGCATGGTGTACAAGGGCTCGGTCCGCGTCGGTGGCGACAAGTTCGACGAAGCCATCGTCAATTACATCCGCCGCAACTACGGCATGCTGATTGGCGAACCGACGGCAGAACTGATCAAGAAGGCCATCGGTTCGGCCTTCCCGGGTTCCGAAGTCAAGGAAATGGAAGTCAAGGGCCGCAACCTGTCCGAAGGCATCCCGCGCAGTTTCACGGTCTCGTCCAACGAGATCCTGGAAGCCCTGACCGACCCGCTCAACCAGATCGTGTCGGCCGTCAAGATCGCGCTGGAACAGACGCCGCCGGAACTGGGCGCCGACATTACCGAGAAAGGCATTATGCTGACGGGCGGTGGCGCATTGCTGCGTGACCTCGACCGCCTGCTGCAGGAAGAAACCGGCCTGCCCGTGATCGTTGCCGAAGACCCGCTGACCTGCGTGGTCCGGGGCTGCGGTCAGGCGCTCGAAAGAATGGACAAGCTCGGCGCAATCTTCACGTACGAATAAAGCAGTACGAACAAGCAGTCTGCCGCCGGGCCTCGGGTCCCGTCCTTCTGGTTCAGACAGGACGGGATTTCCTGAATCCCCAGGGTGCCAAGCCCTCTATTGCAGGACGCGGTACCCTCGATCTCCATGCAATACAGTCCCCCCGCCTTCTTCAAGCAAGGTCCGCCCGCCTGGGTGCGGCTCGCCTTCTTTGCGTTCATTTCGATAGTGCTGCTGGTGGTCGACAGCCGCATGCGCGCGCTCGACACCCTGCGCGAAGTCGTCAGCGTGGCCGTCTACCCTTTCCAGCGGGTGATGCTGCTGCCGCGTGACGGCATCCGCCACATCGCCGAATTCTTTGAAATCAGCAGCAGCGGGCAGCAGGAAGTCGAACTGCTGCAGCGCCAGCGCATCGAAATGGCCCAGGCCACGACCCAGGCGGCCCAGCTGGCGGCCGAAAACGCCCAGCTGCGGCGCTTGCTCGGGGCCAGCGAACGGGCCCAGGTGCCAGCCGTGCTGGTGCAGGTGCTGTTCGAGGCCCGCGACCCGTTCAGCCGGCGGCTGATCGTGGACAAGGGCACCCGTGCCGGCGTCCAGGCTGGCATGCCGGTGATCGACGACGGCGGGGTGGTGGGGCAGGTGATCCGCACCACCGCGCTCAGTGCCGAAGTCGCGCTGCTGACCGACCGGGTCCAGTCGATCCCGGTGCAGGTGCTGCGCAACGGCCTGCGCGGGGTGACCAGCGGCGGCGAAACGGGCGGCCGGCTGGGCCTGCGCTTCATGGCCGCCGATGCCGACATCCAGGTTGGGGATACACTGGTCACCAGTGGCCTTGACGGGGTGTACCCCGAAGGCCTTCCCGTTGCCAAGGTGGAAACCGTCGAGCGCGACGCCAGCTTCGGTTTTGCCCGCGTCGTCTGCAAACCGGTGGCCGGCCTCGATCGCTACCGGCATTTTCTGGTGTTGCAGTCGCTCGCTCCGGAACTCGCGGCGCCGAACAAAGACGAACCGGCAGCTCCCCCTTCCTGATTGGCTTGCAATGAAAGCGCCTTCTACGCTTCCGCGTCCCCGCACACGCACTGAACACCTGCTGCTGCCGGTCCAGCCAAGCTTCATCTGGATAACCCTGTTTGTCGCATGGTTGATCAATCTGCTGCCGTGGGGCCAGGTGGGCGGGGTGCCCGACGTGCTCGCCATCTGCCTGGTGTTCTGGAGCGTGCATGAACCCCGGCGCGTGGGCATGCTGGCCGCCTTTGGCTTCGGGCTGCTGATGGACGTGCATGGCGCGGCCCGGCTGGGTGAACACGCGCTGTCGTACACGCTGCTGTCCTTCTTTGCGATCTTGCTGCATCGTCGCCTGGCCTGGTTCTCGCCGTGGTCGCAGGCGCTGCACGTGCTGCCGCTGTTCTTCTTTTCGGAATTCGTGGTGCTGCTGCTGCGCGGTTGGCTCGATGGCGCATGGCCCGGCTGGTGGTGGGCCCTGAACTGCGTGATCGCCGCCCTGCTGTGGCCGATCGCGGGCTGGATCCTGCAGGCGCCGCAGCGTCGCCCGGTCGACCCCGATGACACCCGTCCGATCTGATGGTCGGTGGCACCGTGCATGACTGAACTCAAGAACACCGAACGCGATCTCCACCGCTTCCGGCTGCGCCTGCTGGTCGCGGTGGGCTTCGTGCTGATCTGCTTTGGCCTGCTGACCTGGCGCTTCTGGTACCTCCAGGTCAACAAGCATGACGACTATGCCGCGCGCGCCGAGCAGAACCGGATTTCTGTTGTTCCCGTGACACCGCATCGCGGCATCATTGTCGACCGCAACGGGGTGCTGCTGGCGCGCAATTATTCTGCGTACACACTCGAAATCACGCCGTCCAAGGCAGGCAAGCTCGATGAGACCATCGACGCGCTGGCCAAGGTGATCTCCATCGAATCGCGCGATCGCCGCCGGTTCAAGCAGCTGGTGGGCGAGTCCCGCCGCTTTGAAAGCCTGCCGCTGCGCAGCCGGCTGACCGACGAAGAAGTCGCGCGCTTTTCGGCCCAGGCGTTCCGTTTTCCGGGCGTCGAGGTCAAGGCCCGCCTGCTGCGGCAATACCCGGAAGGGGACTCCGCCGCGAACGTGGTCGGCTATATCGGCCGGATCGCCCAGCGCGACCAGTTGCGGCTGGAAGAGCAGGGCGTCAGCTCGAATTACCGCGGCACCGACCACATCGGCAAGGAAGGCATCGAAAAGTCGTACGAAGAAGTCCTGCACGGCAAGACAGGCGTCGAAGAAGTGGAAGTGACCGCCGGCGGCCGCGCGGTGCGCACCCTGTCGCGTACGCCGCCGGTCTCGGGCAAGAACCTGATCCTGTCGATCGACATCGAACTCCAGAAAGTGGCCGAAAAGGCCTTCGGCAACCGCCGGGGCGCCCTGGTGGCGATCGAACCCAAAACGGGCGACATCCTGGCGTTTGTCACGCGCCCGTCCTTCGACCCCAACCTGTTCGTGGACGGCATCGACGTGGAAAGCTGGAAGGCGCTGAACGAATCGCCTGACCGTCCGCTGCTGAACCGGCCCCTGTACGGCACCTATCCGATCGGGTCGACCTACAAGCCCTTCATGGCGCTGGCGGGACTGGAAACCGGGACGCGTTCGGCTTACGCCACGATGTACGACCCGGGTTACTTCGAATTCGGTGGAAGGCGCTTCCGGAATGCGGGCGAAGCGCACTACGGCCACATCGACATGAAACGCGCCCTGGCCGTGTCGTCGGACACCTATTTCTACTCGCTGGCAAGCGAACTGGGCGTGGACACCATCCACGATTTCATGAAGCCCTTCGGGTTCGGGCAGATCACCGGCATCGACATCGGCGGCGAACGCACCGGCGTGCTGCCGTCGACGGCCTGGAAACGCAAGGCCTACAAGCGGCCCGAACAGCAGCGCTGGTATGCCGGCGAGACGCTGTCGGTAGGCGTGGGGCAGGGCTACAACGCCTTCACCTTGCTGCAGCTGGCGCAGGCCACCTCGGTGCTGGCCAACAACGGCATCTACATGAAGCCCCACCTGGTCAAGGCGCTGCAGGACAGCGGCACCGGCGAACAGACGCTGACGGTGAGCAAGGAAAGCTATCGGATCCCGCTCAAGCCGGCCAACATCAAGCTGGTCAAGGAAGGCATGGCCGCGGTGACCACGGTCGGCACGGCCGCCAAGTCCTTCGCCGGCGCGCCCTACCAGGCGGCGGGCAAGACCGGCACCGCGCAGGTCTACAGCCTGAAGGCGGGCGAGCGCTACAACGCCAGCCGCATCGACGAACGCCTGCGCGACCACGCGCTGTTCATGGCCTTTGCCCCCCTGGAACAACCCACCATTGCCGTGGCCTTGATCGTCGAAAACGCCGGCTGGGGTGCGTCCATCGCGGCGCCCCTGGGCCGCCAGATCTTTGATTACTGGCTGCTCGGCAAAAAGCCGGGCGAGCCGGCGCCGGCCACGCCACCCAATCGGGGAGCCGAGGTTGATTGAACGTTCGCCATTTGGCAGTCGCCGTTCGTGGCGCGAGACGGTCGCACGCGCGGTCCTGGTGTTCGACGTGCCCATGCTGCTGGTGCTGATGGCGCTGGCGTCGATCGGACTCATGTCCATGTATTCCGCCGGCGGCGGCTTCGATGGTCGTTTTGCCGACCAGCTGCGCAACTACGGCGTCGCCCTTGCCGCCATGTGGCTGCTGGCGCAGTTTTCCCCCCACGCGCTGATGCGCCTGGCCGTACCGGTATACGTGGTGGGCGTGTTGCTGCTGCTGGCAGTGGAACTGGCCGGCATCACCAGCAAGGGCGCCACGCGCTGGCTGGACCTGGGCTTTACGCGCATCCAGCCGTCCGAAATGATGAAGATCGCCGTGCCGCTGATGCTGGCCTGGTACTTCCACCGGCACCAGGGCTGGCTGCGGGTGCGGGACTTCGTGGTGGCCGGCCTGCTGATGGGCGTGCCCTTTGCGCTGATCGTGCTGCAACCCGACCTGGGAACCGCGCTGCTGGTGTTCGGCGCAGGATTCTTCGTGCTGTTTTTTGCCGGCCTGTCGTTCAAGCTGCTGATACCGATCACCGTGGTCGTCACGCTGGCACTGGGTTCGCTGGTTGCCTTCGAGCACGACCTGTGCGAAGGCGACCTGGACTGGGTGATCCTGCACGACTACCAGAAGCACCGCGTGTGCACGCTGCTGAACCCGGGGTCCGATCCGCTGGGCAAGGGCTTCCACACCATCCAGTCAACGATCGCGGTTGGGTCCGGCGGCATGTTGGGCAAGGGCTGGATGCAGGGGACACAGACCCACCTGGACTTCATTCCCGAACGCACTACCGACTTCATTTTTGCCGTCTATGCGGAAGAATTCGGCCTGGTGGGAAATGTGGTGCTGCTGTTCTTGTACCTGCTGCTGTTGATACGGGGGCTGACCATCGCAGCGAACGCGCCCACCTTGTTTTCCCGATTGCTGGGCGGGGCGCTGACCATGGTGTTCTTCGTCTACGCCTTCGTGAACATGGGGATGGTGAGCGGAATCCTGCCCGTGGTGGGCGTCCCCCTGCCGTTCATGAGTTACGGCGGGACGGCGCTGCTGACGCTGGGCTGCGCGGCGGGGATCCTGATGGGGATCAACCGGCATCGGACGCTGGTGCAGACTTAGGGTCTGCGTGTCGTGCAAGGCGCGCGTCAAGAAATGACAAAAGCCCCCGATGATCCGGGGGCTTTTGTTTGCCTGCCAGTCACACAGGCTGCGTCCTGGTGCTTACCGGCCTTGCGACTTCAGCAGGGCGTCCAGGCGCGGGTAAACGCGGCGGGCGTTGCCTTCGAAGATCATCTGGCGGGTGTCGGTGGTGATGTCGGTGTTGTCGACATAACGGCGCGTGTCATCGAAGTAGTGGCCGGTGTCGGGATCGATGCCGCGGACGGCGCCGATCATTTCGCTGGCGAACAGGATGTTTTCAGCCGGGATGACTTCGGTCAGCAGGTCGATGCCGGGCTGGTGGTAGACGCAGGTGTCAAAGAAAACGTTCTTGAGCAGGTGCTCGCGTGGCTCGGGCTTTTTCAGCGCCTGCGCCAGGCCGCGGAAGCGACCCCAGTGGTAAGGCACGGCGCCGCCGCCATGGGGGATGATGAAGCGCAGCGACGGAAAGTCCTTGAACAGGTCGGATTCCAGGCATTGCATGAAGGCCGTGGTGTCGGCGTTCAGGTAGTGGGCGCCGGTGGTGTGGAAGCACACGTTGCAGCTCTGGCTGACGTGGACCATGGCGGGAACGTCGTATTCGACCAGCTTTTCGTACAGCGGGTACCACGAGCGGTCGCTCAGCGGCTTGCCGGTCCAATGGCCGCCCGAAGGATCGGGATTCAGGTTGACGGCGACGTTGCGGAATTCTTCGATGCACCGGGTCAGTTCCGGAATGCAGGTGGCGACGTCCACGCCGGGGCTTTGCGGCAGCATGGCGGCGGGCACGAAGTGTTCGGGGAACAGTTCGGCGACGCGAAAGCAGATTTCATTGCAGATCGCGGCCCAGGTGGCGGACACCTGGAAGTCGCCGATGTGGTGCGCCATGAAGGACGCCCGCGGGCTGAAGATGGTCACGTCGTGACCGCGCTCTTTCATGATCCGGAGCTGATTGGTCTCGATCGATTCCCGCAGCTCGTCGTCGCTGATCTTCAGGTCGGCGGGGTTAGGCGGCGTCGTCTTGTTGTTGAAGGCGGCGACCTGCTGGTTGCGCCAGTCTTCAAGCGCTTTGGGGGCGGTGGTGTAGTGACCGTGGCAATCGATGATCATTGCGGGTTCCAGAAAAGGGTCGCGGTGGGACGGATACGTACGCCATGTTGCAAGACGGGGCGACTAGCAGTCAAATATATGTTTTCGCGCCGACCCATATCGAAATCCGAATGGGTCCATGGTGCGCTGCAAGGCTTCCCGGGACGGGTGGATGGACTTACGTCAATTACGTTACTTCGTGGCCGTGGCCGAAGCCATGAGCTTTACGGTTGCCGCGCGCAACCTGAACATCAGCCAGCCGCCGCTGAGCATGCACATCCGCGCCTTGGAAGACGCCCTGGGCACCCGGCTGTTCGACCGCACCCATCGCTCGATCACGCTGACCGAAGCCGGCGTCGTTTTTCTTGAGCAGGCGCGGCTGACGCTGAGTCAGATGGAAAGCGCCGTACGCCTGACAAAGCTGGCAGGGCAGGGCGAAACCGGCCTGCTGCGCATCGCCTTCACCAATTCGGTCCCGCTGATCCCCGGCTTTGCGCAGCTGATCAGACGCTTCCGCCGCCAGTACCCGCTCGCTCGCCTGGAAATCGTCCACATGCCAACCGGGCCGCAATTGCGCGCCCTGGAAGATCGCAGCATCGACATCGGCCTGATGCGCCCGGCGCCCCAGTTCCAGCCGCCGACGCACCTGCGCTTTGTCCAGTTGTGGAACAACGAATTGCGCGTCGTCATGCCGACCGACCACCCGTTGGCCGCCCTGGACCGGCCGCTGGCGATCACGGAACTGGCCGACGAGCCGCTCATCCTCTTCCCGCGCGACATCAGCTGCGGCCTGCACGAGCAGATCACCCAGCTCTTCAACGACGCCGGCACGGTCCCGAACCTTGGCCAGGAAGCCCGCGAAGCCGTTACCATTGTCGGCCTCGTGGCCGCGGGCGTCGGCATCTCGCTGCTGCCCGACGTGTATGCCAGCCTGCAAACCGCCGGCATCCACTACGCCCGCCTGGCTGCTCCCACGACCAACTGCCCGCTTTACCTGGCCCACCACAACGACACGCCCACGGACCTGGCGACGCGGTTTGTCGCCCTGGCGCACTCCGACATCGCGTCCGCTTCCCTGCCGATAGCCAGCGCGGCTCGGCCACGTACCACCGAAGCCAGCGAGCCGATTCCTGCGTAGTCGTTGAAATCAGCCCCGCAACGTAAACATCACAAGCTGCCTCACAACACGCCGCCTCAAAACAAGCCCCCTCAAAACAAGCCGCCTTCCACAAACAGCCCCGCCAGCAATTTCTTGACCGGCGCGGGCAACGCCGCATCCCCCGCCCGCGCCACCGGCATCCACCACCACGCTGCCGGATCCAGATCACCGTCCTGCCCGGCAGCCTGCGCGGGAGCATCGGCCGATGCCCGGACATGCCAGGGCGTCACATGCAGCTTGAAATGCGTGAACGTGTGCGAAAACACCGGCAATTCAAACGCTTCCTGAGCCTTCACTCCCAGTTCGCGCCAGGCCACCTCGGCGCCGGACTCCAGCGCAAATTCCGGCAAGCTCCACAAGCCACCCCAGATCCCCGGCGACGGCCGCATCTTAAGCAACACACACCCGCTGCGCTCGATCACCAGCATGCCGGTGTCCCGCTCGGGCGATTTCTTGCGCACCTTCGGCGTCGGCAGGTCATGCTGACGGGCTTCCCGCAGCGCCACGCAGGTGCCGCGCACCGGACACCGTCCGCACTCCGGCGCGCCGCGCGTACAGACCGTCGCCCCCAGGTCCATCAAGCCCTGCGTATACGAGCGCATATCGTCTGCCGTCGTACTGCTCACCACCGGCAGGTTTTCCCCCGCCAGGCCCCACATGATCAGCTCCACCGGCCGCTTGGACGGGTCCCCCTCGATCCCGAAATGGCGTGCGAACACCCGCTTTACATTCCCATCCAGAATCGGACTGCGCTCGCCATACGCAAAGGCCGCAATCGCGGCCGCTGTCGAGCGTCCGATCCCTGGCAAGGTCTCGATATCCGCCGCCGTGGGGGGAAACTGCCCACCCCAGTTGGCAAGCACCTGCTGCGCACAGGCGTGCAGATTCCGCGCTCGGGTGTAGTAGCCCAGGCCCGCCCATAGCTGCATCACTTCCTCGGCAGGCGCGCGCGCCAGGTCTGCCACCGTTGGAAACGTCTCCAGGAAGCGTTCGTAGTACGGGATCACCGTCGCCACCTGCGTCTGCTGCAGCATGATTTCCGACAGCCAGATCCGGTAGGGATCCTGGGTGTTCTGCCAGGGGAGGGCGTGGCGGCCATGCTGGCGCTGCCACGTGACGACGTGCTCGGAAAACGTGCTCATGGGATGGGAACGGCAAAGGAAGAAGGGGAGGATGCCCGGGTCAAGGCTTCTGGCAGCGCGGGCAATAGTACGTCGCCCGCTGGCCCTGCACGATCTTGCGGATCGGCGTCGCGCAGACCCGGCAAGGCAGCCCGGCCCGGTCGTACACATACGCGCCGATCTGGAAGTAACCCGACTCGCCCCCCGCGCCCACATAGTCGCGCAGCGAACTGCCGCCCGCATCAATGGCGCTGCCCAGCGTGGCCTTGACCGCATCGGCCAGCCTGTCATACCGCTTGGGCCCAATTTTCGACGCAAGAGTCCGGGGGTGGATGCCAGCGCGGAACAGGCTTTCCGACGCGTAAATATTACCGACGCCCACGACGATATCTCCGCCCAGCAGTACTTGTTTCACTGCCTGCGACCGATTGCGGGTGTGGCGATGCAGCCATCCTCCATCAAATCGCGGGTCGAACGGTTCGATGCCAAGATGGCCCAGCAAAGGATGGGTCAGCACGTCGCCGTCGGCAGCGGGGTGCCACAGCACCGCGCCGAACCGCCGGGGATCGTGCAGCCGCAGGACGCCGCGATCGAACACCCAGTCGACGTGATCATGCTTGCGCGGTGGGTCGTCCGGGTGCACATGGCGCAGGGACCCGGACATGCCCAGGTGGACGATCATGGTGCCGGTCTCGAAGGGCAGCAGCAGATACTTGCCGCGCCGGGCCACTGCCGACACGCTGCGGCCATCCACCTGGTGGGGCAGGTCTTCGGGAATCGGCCAGCGAAAACGGGATTCGCGTACGACCAGGCGGCGCAGCACCTGTCCATCGACCGTCGGAGAGATGCCGCGTCGTGTGACCTCGACTTCGGGGAGTTCTGGCATAGTTGTTGCTGGAGTTGTTTCCGGAAATGCTGCGGGATTGGGCAAATGGCCGTGCGGGTCAACATGCCGGGCCTTCAGGTCAGGCCGTGCTGCCGGACCCCATGTCGGGCTGGAATCAGTCGGCTTGAATCAGTCGGCTTGAATCGGTCGGCTTGAATCGGTCGGCTCGAATCGGCCCGGTTGAACCGCCTGACGCCAGCGCGGTCCGATAGAACCTGCCGCGCGTCATCGGCGCGAGTTTCCTGTCCAGGATTGCGACCGGATCGATTCGCAACCTGCAAGGGCAGGACCGCAGGACCGGACCCAATGTGTCCGCGGTTGAAATCCAGGTGGGGCCTGATCGTCAGGAACCCAGTGCTAACATCTCCACTGTCGGGCTGGCGCCTCAGGCGCCGAGGAATTGTGCCATGTTGTCAAACACGTATCGCAGGAAGTTGGCGGCACTCGGGCTGGGCCTGTTGGCAAGCACGATGGCCTTTGCACAGTCGGGTGGCGAAGAGCCCTCCGACGGCTTCCTGGTGCCCGGATTGAGCATGTCGCCCCCGGGGCCACGCACTGGCGCAGCCAAGGCGCTGCCTCAGGTCGAACTGACGGGCGAAATCCTGTTTCAGGTGCTGGCGTCCGAAGTGGCGGCGCAGCGCGGCGCGCTGTCGGCCGCGACCGGCACGTCGCTGGAACTGGCGCGTTTCACCCGCGATCCCCGTCTGGCGCGCCGCGCGGTCGAGTTCGCCCTCACGTCGGGCGACTTGGTGCGGGCGCTGGATGCCGCCCAGGTGTGGGTCGAACTGGACCCGGCCGACGTCGAGGCCCGCCAGACGTCGCTGTCGCTGGCCGCTGCCGCCGGCCGTATCGAAGGCCTGGGCGCCGCGCTGCGTTCGCGCATCGCCACCGCCAGCGCCGCCGAAAAGCCCGCCGCAATTATCGAAGCGCGCCGGGTGTTGGGGCGCCTGGAAGATCGCCGCCGCGCGCTCGACATTCTTGACGAAGCGCTGACCGACGTCCGCGATCTGCCGGAAGCTCACATTGCACTGGCCCGAGCTGCCGCCGCCGCCAACGATGCGCCCCGCGCGCTGCGCGAAGCCCGCGCCGCGCAGGCTGCGCAGCCGGACTCCGAAGCTGCCGCGGCCCTGGTGCTGCAGACCGGCATCGAAAGCGAACCCGACAAGGTGATCGCCGCTACCCGCGCCTTCATTGCGTCGCACCCCAAGGCCCGCGAGCTGCGTGTGCTGCTGGTGCGCGCCTTGGCGCAGGTGCAGGACGTGGAAGGCGCCCGCGCCGAGCTCGATTCCATGTCGCGCGCCAACCCCGAAGACTTCGAAGTGCTGTACATGCAGGGCGCGCTGGCCTACCAGACCGGCCAGCTGGACGACGCCGAAAAGTACCTGAAGCAGTATTCGACGATTGAAGACCAGCGGGCCGCGGCCGGTCAGCCCGTCCCGACGCCGCCCGAAGGCAATGCCGCCCTGCTGCTGCGCGTGCAGGTGGCCGAAGAACAGAAGCGGTACGACGACGCGTTCGAGTTGCTGCAAGGCGTCCAGGACCCCGCCGCCGCGTTCCCGGCGCGTTTGCGCCAGGCTGTCATCCGCGCCAAGCAGGGCCGCCTGGACGAGGCCCGCAAGGTGCTGTCCATCCTGGATCCGCGTGACACGCGTGAAGGGGTTCAAGTGGCAATGACCGAATCGCAGATCCTGCGCGACGCAAACAGGCTGGACGAGGCCACCAAGGTGCTGGCTGACGCCAACGCCAAGTACCCCGACAACCCGGTCATCATGTACGACCTTGCCATGCTCAATGAGCGGGAAGGCAAGATCGCCGAGATGGAAACGCTGCTGCGCCGCGTGATTGCGGTCAAGCCGGACCATGCGCACGCCTACAACGCGCTGGGCTATTCGCTGGCCGATCGCAAGCTGCGTCTGCCCGAAGCCAAGGCCCTGGTCGAGCGCGCCCTGAACCTGCTGCCCGATGACGCGTTCATCATCGACAGCATGGGCTGGGTCTACTACCGGATGGGCGACAACGCCAAGGCGTTGTCCTACCTGGAACGGGCCTACAGCCTGCGTCCCGATGCCGAAATCGCCATCCACCTGGGCGAAGTGCTGTGGGCGTCGGGCCAGCAGGACAAGGCCCGCCAGCTGTGGCGCGACGTGAGCCAGAAAGATCCCGGCAATGAAGCGCTGCGCACGACCCTGGCGCGCCTGGAGGCGACGCTTTGAAGGCAGGAGTGATGACGTCGGGGGCGAGTTGTTGTGCAGCGTTGCGCTCAGCGGCGGTACGTTCCAGGCTGATGCGCCTTGTGCTGCCGGCGGTCCTTGCTGGCGCAATGTCTGCCTGCGCCGTGCCCGTTCCGATTCCCGTTCCGGTGGGGGCAGCCGAAACACCGGCTGCCACGGCGTTGTCGCGGGTCGGCCGATTCGCTCTGCGCGTCGACGAAGTCGGCGGAAAGCAGAATGCCGTGCAGGGCGGCTTTGCGTGGCGGGACGATGGCCAAAGTCTGGTGCTGGACCTTGTGTCGCCCCTTGGCGCAACCTTGGCCCGTGTCGAAGCCGGCCCGCAAGGCGCCATGCTGCGCGAAGCCAATGGCACCGAAACGCATGCATTGAATCCGGACGCACTGGTTGCCCTGGTGCTTGGCAGCCGCATTCCCGTTGCGGGCATGCGTGACTGGTTGCGCGGCACCTTGCCCGACAACCCGCCTGCAACGGTCGCGGAAAAAGATGCGCAGGGCCGCCCTACGGCGTTCGAGCAGGCGGGCTGGCAGGTGCAGGCATCGCAGTACGATGCGTCGGGCCCGACCCGCATGGCCCTGCAGCGGCAGGAACCGACCGGGCAGAATGTCGACCTTCGGCTGGTGATCAATACGCCTTGAGGGCGTGACGCATGCATTGCCTTACCGCCGTGAACGCGTGACGCTGCCTTGGGCCACGACTCAGGGATCCACTGGCATTGCAACCCGTTGCGCGATCCGGGCGGTTTTTTCTGACCGCCGCTTTTCCTGCCACCTCCGTCTCAGCCCCCCATGCCTTCTCTGCGCGATATTCCGGCCCCTGCCAAGATCAATCTGTTCCTGCACGTGACCGGCCGCCGCGCCGACGGTTATCACCTGCTGCAGACGGCATTCCGCTTCATCGACCTGCAGGACACGCTCCACATCGCCACGCGCGATGACGGCCGCATTGTTCGCATCAACGACATCCCTGGCGTCCCCGAAGACGACGACCTGGTCGTGCGCGCCGCGCGGTCCTTGCAGGCCGCCACGGGCTGCACCCTGGGCGCCGACATCGAATTGATCAAGCAGATCCCGATGGGCGGTGGGCTGGGTGGCGGATCCAGTGATGCCGCGTCCACTTTGCTCGCCTTGAACCGTTTGTGGAACTGCGGATTGACCCGCGAGCAGCTGATGGAACTGGCGCTGCCACTGGGCGCCGACGTTCCCGTGTTCGTGTTCGGCCGCAATGCGTTTGCCGAAGGCGTCGGCGAAAAGTTGAGTCCGCTGGACCTGCCGCCGCGCTGGTATGTGATCGTGCAACCCGATGCCAGCGTGCCCACCCCGGAGATTTTTCGCGCCCCCGAGTTGACAAGGGATTCTGCTCCGGTCAGAATAGCGGACTTTTCTGGGAGCAATACTTCTTCCAGTTTGAAGAACGACCTCGAGCCGGTCGCATTTGCCAGGTTCCCTGAAGTGGCCCGTATCGCGGGCGTGGTGAACGAAGTTTTGGCAGATGGGATGCAGTCCAACGTGCTTGATCCCGGCCGCAAGGTCAGGATGTCCGGGTCGGGTGCATGTCTGTTCGTGGAATGCGACACGCCGGAACAGGCAAGCTGGGCGGTTGACCAAATCGCCGGTAGAATGCGCCAGCGCAGCAGTGAGCGCAGTGGTACCGCAGTAGAAGAAAGCATGACCGATCTGCCATACGTGAGGATCAACCGTGTATGTGCCGGCCTCGCTGTCCATCCCCTGCTAGAATGGGTGGCTTGAACAGATCGGTTCATGAAGTAAAATAGCAGTCGCGCTGATGAAAATTTGCCGGCCGCTACATGCGATGTTTGCCGACACAGCCGGGAAACGTACGCTGCAAGTTTTTACGGCCTTGATGAAGTTTGCTTGATCAGGGCCAAGTGTTGGGGAGTCGCCAAGTTGGTTAAGGCACCGGATTTTGATTCCGGCATGCGAAGGTTCGAATCCTTCTTCCCCAGCCACCGCTCTTGACCGAAAAGCTGTTGATGCCCCCGGATCACTCCGTGGGTATCAACAGCTTTGTTGTTTTGTCGATCGGCTCCTAGAGCCATAGCCACGGGCGATGCGTCATGGCGCAAGAAAATTTCATGATTTTCACGGGGACGGCCAATCCCCGGCTGGCAGCAGACGTTGCCAGCCATCTTGGCATGCCGCTGGGCAAGATGAGCGTCGGTCGGTTCTCCGACGGCGAAGTCATGGTGGAGATCAATGAAAACGTCCGCGGTAAAGACGTTTTCGTTCTGCAGCCCACCTGTGCCCCGACGAACGACAACCTCATGGAAATCATGGTGATGGTCGACGCCCTGCGTCGGGCGTCCGCGGGTCGTATCACGGCAGCAATCCCGTACTTCGGTTATGCCCGTCAAGACCGTCGTCCGCGCTCCGCGCGTGTCGCGATCTCGGCCAAGGTCGTCGCCAACATGCTGCAGGTCGTCGGTGTCGACCGCGTGTTGACGATGGACCTGCATGCCGACCAGATCCAGGGTTTCTTCGATATCCCGGTCGACAACATCTATGCCGCCCCGATCCTGCTGGGCGACATCTGGAAGCGCAATCTGGCCAACCTGATCGTCGTGTCCCCGGACGTCGGCGGGGTGGTGCGAGCCCGGGCGCTGGCCAAGCGGCTTGAAGCCGATCTGGCCATCATCGACAAACGTCGGCCCAAGGCCAACGTGTCGGAAGTCATGAACATCATCGGCGACGTCGATGGTCGCACCTGCATCATCATGGACGACATGGTCGACACGGCGGGAACGCTGTGCAAGGCCGCCCAGGTGCTCAAGCAGCGTGGCGCCGTCGCCGTGTATGCGTATTGCACGCATGCCGTGCTGTCGGGCGGGGCCATTGGCCGCATCGCCGAATCCGATCTCGACGAACTCGTCGTGACCGACACGATTCCGCCCAACGACGCTGCCCGCGCATGTGGCCGTATCCGCCACCTGTCGTGCGCGGCACTGATCGGCGAAACGATGCTGCGCATCTCGCGTGCTGACTCGGTCAGCTCGCTGTTCGTCGAGTAACGGCGCAGATCTGCAATAAAAAGAATTTTCCCGATCGCTTCTGGTGTTCAGAGGCGACGGGTAAACCGGCGGTGCTGGTCGCGGCATTGTCGGACGGGACGCGGTTGTCGCGTCCTGTGCGTCGCGTGCAGGCATGAGCCTGCCGCCCTTTGGAGAAAACCATGAAATTCAACGCCACACCGCGTAGCGAACAGGGAACGAGTGCGAGCCGCCGCCTGCGCATCGCCGGCCGCGTGCCCGCCATTGTTTATGGCGCGGACGCACAACCGCTGAACATCGAGCTGGATCACAACGAAGTCTTCCATGCCCTGCGCAAGGAAGAGTTCCACGCATCGATCCTCGACATGCAACTGGAAGGCAAGAGCAGCCAGGTTCTGCTGCGCGCCGTTCAGTGGCATCCGTACAAGCAGCAAGTCATGCACATCGACTTCCAGCGCGTCGCTGCTGGCAAGGCGCTGCACACCAAGGTTCCGTTCCACTTCATGAATCAGGAAACGTCTCCTGCCGTGAAGCTGAGCTCGGCCACGATCAGCCACGTGTTCACCGAAATCGAAGTGAACTGCCTGCCTGCCAACCTGCCCCAGTTCATCGAAGTGGACTTGGGCCAGCTGGTTGCCGGTCAGTCGATTCACCTTTCGGAAATCAAGCCACCCAAGGGCGTGACGTTCTCGTCGCACTCGGGTGACGATCCGGTGATCGTGACCGCACTGGTCGGTGGCGGCGCCGCCAACGTGATGACGCAAGACGAAGTGGCGGACGAGTCTGAGCTGCCCGACGCTGGTGCTGCTGCTGGCGAAGAAGAAGCCAAGTAATCTGGCTTTGCCTGGGGTCCGGCCTGCCGGATCGATCGGCTTTAGCGTTTCATTAGCCCTGGTTGTGCCTTGCACACCAGGGCTTTTGATTTTTCAGCGTTTGCAAGATACCGTCTGAGTCATGCCCGAACCTATCCGCCTGATCGTTGGCCTGGGAAACCCCGGCCCCGACTACGAACGTACCCGCCACAATGCCGGCTTCTGGCTCCTCGACCAGCTTGCCGATGACCTGCGCGCGCCCTTTGCCGCCGACAAGGCCTTCTTTGGCCATGTTGGCAAGGCCCGCCATGACGGCGCGGCTGTGCTGCTGCTCAAGCCCATGACCTACATGAACCGCTCCGGACAAAGCGTCAGTGCGCTGGCGCGGTTCTACAAGCTCGTGCCGGAACAGGTCCTGGTCGTCCATGACGAACTCGACCTGCTGCCCGGGCAGGCCAAGATCAAGCAGGGCGGCAGCCATGCCGGCCACAACGGCCTCAAGGACATCCAGTCCGCCCTGGGCTCGCCGCAGTTCTGGCGGTTGCGCCTTGGGATCGGGCACCCGCGTTCGCTGGGTCTGGCGCAGCAGGTGATTGATTTCGTGCTGCACCAGCCCCGGCGCGAAGAGCAGGACAAGATCGACGACACGCTGACGCGATCGCGCGCGGTGATCCCGGCGCTGTTGAAGGGTGAGTTCGAGCAGGCCATGCAGCAGCTGCACAGCGGCAATGCCTGATTCGGGCGGCCGGCCCCTCGATCTGAGCAGCCCGGCTCGCCTGCGCGCCACGCGCTTTTCCGAAGAATTCCTGGACTTGCTGCGCTTCGTGCGCCGCCCGCGACTGACGCCGCATCGGCCTCGCGCCGCACAGCCCGCATGGCGCGCGGAATGGCTGGGTGGCCTGTCGCCGAGCCGGCTGGCCTTCTGGCTGCTGCTGCTCTGGACCATCAACCTGCTGGTGCTGGGGCCGCTCGCCGTCTCGGTCGCCACCTTGTCAGGCACCGAACGCAAGCTGCCCGCGGGGGTGCTGTCGTGGTTCCTGGTGGTCGGCTGGGCGCCGGTGATCGAAGAACTGCTGTTTCGCCTCGGCATGCGCCGGCCGGCCCAGGCTGTGTGGCTGGCGCCCGTGCTGTTTGCAGGCTTGCTGCTGGGGCCGCGTCCCTTCGTGGTGGCCGGCGTAGTCATCGCCGCCAGTGGCATCGCGCTGATCCTGGCGTTGAAGAAGCACCGCTGGCGCTTCGGGCGGCTGCGGCGCTACAGCCGCCGCTTCCCCTTCATCTTCCATGGCCTGACGGCCCTGTTCGCCTGCCTGCACCTGGCCAACTATTCGCTGGGCGGCGCGTGGCTCGCGCTGCTGCCCTTGCTGGTACTGCCGCAATGGATCACCGGCCTCGTCCTGGGCTGGATGCGGGTACGATTTGGCATCGGCGCGTCGATTGCCTTGCACGCGTCATTCAATGCCGGGCCCATGCTGCTGATCGTGGCGCTGCGGACCTGGGCGCCCGGCCTGCTGCAGGCCTGAAACGGAGGTGGATATGGTGTTGTCGTTCGAAGGGATCGTGGTCGTGGTGTCCGGTGCCAGCAAGGGGATCGGCTATGCGTGTGCGCAAGCCTTTTCGGCGGCCGGGGCACGCGTGGTCGGCATCTCGCGCAGCCAGGCCAACCTGGCCGCCGCCCGCACGCAATTGCAGGCCGCCGGGCAGGACATGGCCGTGTACGCCGCCGACATGACCGACCCCGCCGCCGCCGCTGCGGTGGTCGACGCCATCGAACGCGACGTCGGCCCCATCGGCGTGCTGGTCAACTCCGCCGGCGCCGCCCGCCGCAACGCCCCCGCCGAGCTGAGCCCCGACGCCTTCCGCCAGGCCATGGACGCCAAGTACTTCAGCTACATGCACCTGCTCGAACCCGTCGCCAAACGCATGGTGGCGCGCAAGACCGGCAGCATCGTCAACATCATCGGCCAGGGCGGCCGCAGCCCCAGCATCATGCACATCGCCGGCGGCTCCGCCAACGCCGCGCTCATGCTGGCCACTGTCGGCTATGCCAAGGCCTACGCGCCGTTTGGCGTGCGGGTCAACGGCATCAACCCGGGCCTGACGCATACGACCCGTGTGGATGAAGGGCTGGCCGTGCAGTCGCGGGCGCTGGGCCGCCCGGCAGAAGAGTTGCTGGCCGAGCAGGTCAAGGGCATTCCGATGGGGCGGATCGCGCAGCCGGAAGAGGTCGCGAATGTGGCGGTGTTTTTGGCGTCGAACATGGCGAGCTACGTGTCAGGCGCGATCATACCGATGGATGGGTGCGAGTCGTCGGTGTTGTAGCAGCGCTGTCATCGCCGCCGAAGGCCACGTTTGGCCCGGCCGCCCCAGGGACGATACAATCGCGGATAGTCAGAATCCGGCCACGCCGGAATCTGCCGCGTTGATCCGTCTCCCCCAAGCGCCGCCGGCTTTCGGCGCCGCGCTTCAGTGTTCGGCACCGTTGGTACCCGGTGCCCGCTGTCCGGCCCCATTTTGCACCTGGCCCCCGCTTGCGTTGGGCAGTGCCTTGATTACTTTAAGGAATTTCCCATGGCGCTCCAATGCGGCATCGTCGGCCTGCCTAACGTCGGCAAGTCCACTCTCTTTAACGCACTGACCAAGGCGGGCATTGCCGCCGAAAACTATCCGTTCTGCACGATCGAGCCGAACGTCGGCGTGGTCGAAGTGCCGGATCCCCGTCTGGATGCGCTCGCCAAGATCGTCAATCCCGAACGCGTCGTGCACGCCACCGTGGAATTCGTCGACATCGCCGGTTTGGTCGCGGGCGCCAGCACGGGCGAAGGCCTGGGCAACCAGTTCCTGGCCCACATCCGCGAAACGAACGCCATCATCAACGTCGTTCGCTGCTTCGAAGACCCCAACGTCATCCACGTGGCCGGCAAGGTCGACCCGATTTCCGACATCGAAGTCATCGAAACCGAATTGGCCCTGGCCGACCTGCAGACCGCCGAAAAAGCCTTGCACCGCTTCAACAAGCAGGCACGTTCGGGCGACAAGGACGCGGCCAAACTGGTCGCGCTGCTGGAACGCTGCATTGCCCAACTGAACGAAGCCAAGCCCGTGCGCGCGATGGGCCTGTCGGACGACGAGCTGCTGCTGATCCGCGAAATGTGCTTTATCACCGCCAAGCCGGCCATGTACGTCGGCAACGTGGCGGACGACGGCTTCACGAACAACCCGCTGCTGGACCGCCTGACCGAATACGCCACCAAGCAAGGCGCGCCCACGGTCGCGATCTGCGCGTCCATTGAAGCCGAACTGGGTGAGATGGAAGAAGCCGACCGCGCCGAGTTCCTGGCCGACATGGGCATGGAAGAACCCGGCCTGAACCGCCTGATCCGCGCTGCCTTCAAGCTGCTGGGCCTGCAGACCTATTTCACCGCCGGTGTGAAGGAAGTGCGCGCCTGGACCGTGCCGATCGGCGCCACCGGCCCGCAGGCGGCGGGTGTGATCCACACCGACTTTGAGCGTGGGTATATCCGTGCGCAGACGATTGCGTATGAGGATTTTGTTGCGCTGGGTGGTGAACAGAAGGCGAAGGAAGCGGGCAAGATGCGCGCGGAAGGGAAGGACTATGTCGTGCAGGATGGCGACGTGATGAACTTCTTGTTCAACGTTTGACGGTTTCTATACGTGCGCAGGTTGATTGACTGACTTGCCGCGTAGTCTGGCTGCGCTTTCTGGCAGTGCAGACCGAATGCAATGCGACCCGCCACACTTGTCATTTTCGAATGACGTGCCCCTGAGAAGGCAGTGCAAAAGGCGGGTTTTTTTCGTTTGCAGATTGCAGATCGCACGGGGTATCCGACACCCATTCGCATTGACGGAACGGTGCATCTCTCTACCGCCGCATCTCCACCAACAAATCAAACAACAATTGCGCCACCGGGCTCAACGCCCGCCCGCGCCGGTGGATCAGCCCGATCTCGCGGCTGACATCCGGATTCACCAAGGGCACGGTTGCCAACGTCGCATGCCCCTTCGGCGGCATGGCCAGTTGCGGCACGACGCCGATGCCCACTCCTGCTTCGACCAGACTCACCAGCGCCGGCACATGCTGCACTTCGCAGAACCATCTGGGCCGGTGCGGGCTGTTGGCCAGCGCCTGATCCACCAGAAAACGGTTGCCGCTGCCTTGCGCCAGGCTGATGAAGTCGTGGCCGGTCAGGTCGGCCCAGGACAGCTTGCGTTTGCGCGCCAGGGGATGGTCGCTGCGCAGCGCCACCACGAACGATTCCCGCAATAACGAATGGAATTCGATATCGGCGTCGTGGGTGCCGATGTAGGTCAGTCCGAAGTCGGCTTCGCCGCGAGCGACGGCGGTCAGGATGACGGAAGACGATTCGTCGATGACACGGATGCGGATGCGCGGGTAGCGGGCGTGGTATTGGCGGATGACGTCGGGCAGGAAGTAGGCGACGGCGGAGGGCACGCAGGCGATGGTGACTTCGCCTGAGATTTTTTCGGCGACGTCCTGCACGCCCAGCAAGGCTGTTTCGAGTTCGTTCAGCACGTTGCGCGCTTTGGGGACGAAGCCGCGGCCGATGGTGGTGAGTTCGACGCGCCGCGTGGTGCGTTCGAAGAGTTTTACGCCCAGGGCGTCTTCCAGTTTATCCACGCGTCTGGACAGCGCGGATTGGGACAGGTGCATGGCGTCGGATGCGGCCCGAAAGCTTCCCAGGTCGGCCACGGCAAGGTAGGCCCGTAGATCTGCCAGATCGAAATTCACGCGTTTTGCACAAGAGTTGATCGAATCTTTGCACTTTACAGCATATTCGCGCGTCCCGAGAATGACTGCACAAACCGATTTGACCGGTGCTTTCTGGAGACGACAGTGCAAGTTTCACCCGTGACGGCCCGCCGCGGCCGCGTTCCTTTCTGGTGTGCGGTGACCGCGATCGCCGCCGCGTCCATTACCGTATCCGCGCCGTCTGTTGCGCAGACGTGGCAGCCCGGCCGCCCGATCCGCCTGTTGGTGCCCTATGCGCCGGGGGGCAGTTCTGACGTGATCGCGCGCGCCATTGCGACGGAGATGGCGAAGGGTCTCGGCAAGGCCGTGGTGGTGGAGAACAAGGGCGGCGGGCAGGGGACGATCGCGACGCAGGAAGTGGCGCGGGCGCGGCCTGATGGCTACACCTTGCTGCTGGGCCACGTGGGCACGTTTGCCGTGAACCCGGCGATGATGCCGAACCTGGGCTACGACGTGAACAAGGACTTTGCGCCGATCACTTTGCTCGCGCGCTTGCCCATGGTGTTTGCCGCGGGGATGAATACGCCGGCGAACACACTGGCCGAATTCGTGACCCTGGCCAAGTCCAAGCCCGGCGCGCTCAACTACGGATCCGCAGGCAACGGCAGCGCGGGCCATCTGGCTTTCGAGATGTTGAAGACCGCGGCAGGGATCGACGTGACGCATGTGCCCTACAAGGGTACCGGCGCCCAGATCGCCGATCTGTTGGCCGGGCATATCGATGCCGCGGCGGCGGGTACGCCGGGACTCTTGCCGCATGTGCAGGCGCAGAAGGTCCGCCTCCTTGCGGTGGGCTCGGCCAAGCGTTTGCCGGTGTTGCCCGACTTGCCCACCGTGGCTGAGCTTGGCTATCCGGGCTTTGAAAGTTCGCAGTGGTTCGGGATTCTTGCGCCGGCCAATACGCCGCCGGAAGTCATCACGCGCCTGAACGCCGAAGCGCTCAAGGCGCTGCGGTCCGACGCGGTCCAGCAGCGGCTGGAACATGACTCGAGCGAGACGATGGGTCAGGGCCCTGCCGAATTCGCCGCCTTTATCCGAACGGAAGGCGAGCGCTGGGCCAAGGTTGTCCATGCCGCGCGTCTGCAAGCCAATTGACGCTGCCGCGTCCATCCAGGGAGTTCGGTCTGGCAGCGACGCATGCCGACGCCGACGACGCCCTGTCACTTATCGATCATCAGGAAATGCCATGACTCAGCACCCGAACGCCGCGACGGCGATGTCCGAACACGACCTCCTTACCCTGGGTACCCAGGCGTTTCAGGGACTGGGCCTGCCCCAGGCCGATGCCGCAGACGTAGCCAAGGTGCTGGTGCTTGCCGATCTGTTTGGCCTCAGCACACATGGCTTGAGCCGCATTGAATCCTATGGTGACCGCCTGAAGGTGCGCGGCATCAACCCGACTGCGCAGGTCAGTGTGCAAACTGTCGCGTCGGCGGTGCGATTGGTTGACGGTGACAACGGTGTCGGCCCGCTGGTCGGCATGCATGCCTTGCGGGCGGCAATGGCGGCCGCCAAGGAATGCGGCGTAGGCGTGGCCTTTGCGCGGGGCAGCAACCATTTCGGGCCGATATCGCCGTATTCGTTGATCGCGGCCGAGGCGGGCTTTGCCAGCATCATCGGCAGCAATGCCACGACGACCATCGCGCCCTGGGGCGGCAGTGATGCGCGCCTGGGCAACAGTCCGATCGGCTTTGGTGTGCCCAATCCCGGCGGCCAGCCCTTCCTGCTCGACATGGCGATGAGCGTGGTGGCGCGCGCCAAGATCCGCAACGCGCTGAAGCAGGGCGTTGCCATTCCCGACACGTGGGCGACCGACAAGGACGGCCGAGCAACGACCGATCCGAAAGCCGCGCTGGATGGCTTTCTGTTGCCGGTGGGTGGTCATAAGGGCTATGGCCTGGCCTTGATGGTCGACCTGTTTGCCGGGGTGCTGTCGAACGCGGCGTACCTGACGCATGTGAAGTCGTGGGTCGATGCCCCCGACGAGCCGCAGAATCTGGGGCACTTCTTCATTCTGATCGACACCTCGGTGCTGGGATCGACGGCATGGCTGACGGATCGCATGAACGACTTTGCGTCGATCCTGCATGGCAGCCCGGCGGTGGATGGCGACAAGCCCGTGATCGTGCCGGGCGAGATCGAATTGCAGAAGCTGGCGCGTCACCGCGCGGAAGGGTTTGTGCCGGATCCGGCGGTGCTGGCGCAGTTGCGGGAATGTGCGGCGTTGGCGCACTGATCCGCGCCACTTTACGGGAAGGGCGCTGGGAACGTGGCGTCGAGGGATGGCGGGGCGTATCGACCCGCATCCTCGGCCTGCGCTTGCCCCCTTGGCCTGCGCCGACCCCCGTCCACGATGCCGTGCAATCACGTCGGCACGATCCAGACATTATCGGAGGAAGACATGAAAACATGCCTGTTGGCAGTTGCTTTGACGGCATTGACCGCAACCAGCGCGACCAGCGTTGCAGCGGATGCATCGCAGTACCCCACCAAGCCGGTCACGGTAGTCGTGCCTTATGTGGCAGGCGGTGCGGCCGATATCACCGCGCGAGTCGTCGCGCAGAAGCTGTCCGATGCGCTGGGCAAGACCTTCGTGGTCGAAAACAAGCCGGGCGCCAATGGCCAGATCGGCACGGACCAGGTTGCCAAAGCCAAGCCCGATGGCTATACGCTGTTGATGGATGCCAGCGGTCCGTTGGTCGTGAATCCGGTGCTATACAAGCAGGTGCCCTACGACCCGGTCAAAGACCTGGCGCCCATCACGCAGCTGACCAGTTATCAGTACGTGCTGGTCGTGCCGGTCGCATCGCCGATCAAGTCGCTGGATGAGCTGGTTGAAAGCGCCAAGCGCGCGCCGGGAAAGTTGACCTACGGGTCCGCCGGCATCGGGTCGGGCGGGCACCTGGCGGGTGAGTTGCTGGCGCTGCAGGCCAAGGCGGGCATGACCCATGTGCCCTACAAGGGCAATGCGCAGGCGCTGGCCGACCTTCTGGGCGGGCAGCTGTCATTCGGCTTCGATACGGTCGTGACGGCCGTGCCGCATATCCGTGGCGGCAAGCTTCGGCCTTTTGCGGTGACGGGTGAGGCGCGGGCCAGTGCATTGCCGGACGTGCCAACGATGAAGGAACTCGGCTTCAAGAATTTCAAGGTGACGCAGTTCCAGGGGCTGCTGGCGCCGGCCGGAACCGATCCGGCCATCCTGGAACGCATCCGGACGGCCGCGGTTGCGGCGCTGAAAGATCCGGATGTGATCCGCCGGCTGGCGGACGAGGGCGGCAACGACATCGTGGGCGGCACGCGCGCGGAATTTGCGAAGCTGATGCGCGATGAACTGGCGCAGTACCGCACCCTGGTGCGGGATGCAGGCATCAAGGCGGAATGATCATGCAGACGATATCGACGACAGGCACGACAGCGACGACCCCGTCGCAGATGGACGTCCTGATCCAGGGCTACCCCGGCCGCGCCGTGTTCCACGGCGGCCTGGGATGGAGCACGGTCACCCTGTTGCGGACCGAAGGCCGCGTCATCCTGATCGACGTGGGCGCGTTCGGCATACGCAAGCCCTTGCTCAAGCAGTTGCAGGCGCATGGCGTGGCGCCTGGCGACGTAACCGATGTGGTGCTCACCCATGCGCATTACGACCACGCCGTGAACTTCGTGCTGTTCCCGAACGCCACGGTATGGATCGGAGCGCGCGAATTGGCATGGGCCGCCGAGCAGCCCCCGGGATTCAACCCCTTGCCGGAGCTGTATGTGCGGGAACTGGTGGCGTCGCCTTCCGTGCGCCAGCTGCAGGGCGGTGATGTCTTCCTGCCGGGCTTGCAGGCGATCGACGCACCCGGCCACACGCCAGGGCACTTGCTGTTTTATTGGACGAGCGACGCCGGCGATGTGCTGTTCACCGGCGACGCTGCCAAGAACCGCGCGGAACTGTTGACGCGCGACGTGGCGGACACTGGCGATCGTGCCAGCAGCATTGGCAGCCTGGACACGATCTGGCAGTGGTGGCGCCGGCGCAAGGACACGATCCTTGTTCCGGGGCACGACCTGAGCATGCGCCTGGACGACGAAGGCCAGCCGGTGTACCTGGGGACGCGACAGGCCGAGATCGCGGCGTGGTTTTCCGAGACGCTGGATACGACGACATCCATCGATTTGTGCTGTGGCCCTCGGCCAGGCTTCTTGACCCCACCTGTGGAAAATTGAGTTCTTATGTCTATCGATCCTTCTTTGTTGAGTGCGTTTGCACCCACCGGCCGCTTGCGTGTATCGATCAATGTCGGCAATCCGATATTGGCCAACCTGGATCCGGTCAGCGGTGAGCCGTTCGGTGTCTCGGTGGACCTGGCCCGTGAACTTGCCCGTCAGCTGGGCGTCGAGCACGACCTGATGGTCTTCAAGAGTGCGGGCGAATCGGTCGCGGCGGTGTCCGCCAACACAGCCGACGTCGGCTTTTTTGCGGTCGACCCTTTGCGCGGCGAAGCGATCGCATTTACCGAACCCTATGTGCTGATCGAAGGCTGCTACCTGGTGCGCGACGCGTCGCCGTTGACCCGCAATGAAGAGGTCGATGAGGCCGCGCATTCGGTGGTGGTCGGCAAGGGCAGCGCCTACGACCTGTACCTGACGCGCGCATTGAAGCAAGCGCGCATCGTGCGTGCGCCGACGTCGCCGTCGGTGGTCGACACGTTTCTGTCGGAAGGCGCCGACGTGGCCGCAGGGGTACGGCAGCAGCTGGAGGGCGATGCGCAACGCGTGGGCGGATTGCGTGTGCTGCCGGGCCGTTTCATGGAGATCCGGCAGGCCATGGGCGTGCAAAAGTCGCGCGATGCCGCGGCGGCCCGTCACCTGGCCGAGTTTGTCGAGGCGATGAAAGCCAGCGGTTTCGTGGCGGATGCATTGAAGCGGCATGGCATCGAAGGTGCGGCAGTGGCGCCATTGGCGTAAAGATCACCGCACCCCCCATCACCGCACCCCCCATCACCGCGTCCTGAACTGCCCCGACATCTCGTTCAGCTCCCCCGCAAGTCCACTCAGCTGAGTCGCCGTTCGCGCCACCACGGATGACGACTGGCTGTTCTCTTCGGACTGCATGGCGATGTGCTCGACGGTCTTGGCGATGTCTTCGCTGGCCATGGAGTTTTCGCGGATGGCGTCGCTGATGTTGTGGACCATGGTGATGACGCTGCGGGTGGCGGTTTCGATGTCGTTGATGGCCTTGGCGCCGTCGGTGGCGAGCTGTTCGCCTTGCGCGACCTGCGCGACGGTGGCCGCCATCAGGGCGATCACGCTTTCGACGTTGGCCTGGATGTTCCGGATCTTGGTGGAGATGTCCTGCGTCGATTGGGCGGTGCGCTCGGCCAGCATGCGGACTTCATCGGCAACGACTGCGAAGCCGCGGCCTTCGTCGCCGGCGCGTGCCGCTTCAATGGCGGCGTTGAGCGCAAGCAGGTTGGTCTGGTCGGCGATCGATTTGATCAGGTCGACGATGGACCGGATTTCTTCGGACTGATCGCCCAGTTCCGTGACCTTGGCCGCCGCGTTGGTGACGCTGCCGGTCAGCAGGGTCATGCTTTCCGACAGGCGCAGGACCTGGGCGCTGCCCGTGGCGGCGATGGTGCCGGTCTGCTGCGTGGATGTGGCGGCGGAGGCTGCGTTATGGGACAGCTCGGTAATGCTGGTGGTCATTTCTTCGATCGCGGCAGCCATGCTGGATGCCGATTCGCTGCCGCGGCCCGCGCCGGCGGCAACGTCATTCGAGGCGGTAGCCAGTTCGCTGGCAAAGCTGACGAGTTGCGTCGCATTGAGCTTCAGGCGGTCAATGACCGCGTTCAATTCCACCCGCATCTTTTCCATGTGGGCGAGCAGACTGCCGGGATGCGCCGAAGGAATGTGCTGCGCCAGATTGCCGCTGGCGATCATCGCCACACTGCGCGCGGCGTCTTGCGGGTCGCCGCCGATGGTGCGCTGGGTCGACCGCAAGATCCACACTGTCAGCAGCACTGCAAACACGATCGATGCCAGCAGGCTTGCGAGCGCCAGGATCTGCGCCTGGTTGACGGTCGCGTGGGCGGCGTCGCGGCTGGCCTGGAATCGCGCCGCCTGGAATTCGCTCAGCGCATCGAAGGCCGCGCGGTAGGCTTTGACGCTGTCGCCCAGTTGCCTGTCGATGGATGCCATCAGGGTGTCGCGATCGGCGCTTCGCGCGCCGCGCAGCAGCGCGTTTTCGCGCTCCCGGTAGACCTTGCGCGCCGTGCTGGCGGCTTCCAGCAGCACCTTGCCCTCTTCGGTCGTGACGGTCCGCTGCAACGCCGCCAGAGTGAGGTCGTTCTGGCGGGTGCCGGCTTCGCGCAGGTCGTCGAGCGCACGGATGTCGTTGGCATCGTCGATGAACAGCGTCTTGATGCCGCGTTCGCGGATCAGGTCCATCTGGTCGGGCAGTTTCAGGGCGAGCTGGGTATTGGTTGCAGCCTCGTCCATGTCGATGGTTCGCGCTTCGATCGACGCGACGCTCCAGTAGGTGAGCAGGCCGGTGGCCAGGACCATCAATGCCATGCCGCCGAACGCGGCACAGAGTTGGTGTTTGAGTTTCATGGAAGGAGGCCTTGAGGGTCCGCCGACGGGCGGGGGACGGGACGATGCCTGAGGCAGCGCGGGGCGCGCGCTCTGCAGGGTGTTCCAGCTTGTCGGCCCCTGGCAGGGGAACGTGAGTAAGGGAAAGCCGAGGGGCCGCCGCATGGCGCTTTGGCCCCTTGCGGGCGCGCGATGGCGTAAACATGAGCCTGTCAGGTCTTACAGGGGCGCACCGCGACGAGGCGCCGGCGCTATCAAGGGTTCCCCCCGATGGGGCAACTTGATAAGTTAGACTTACTATCTCGATACGGGTGGGGGCACGACCGCGGCAACCCCCTCGTTTCATCCAGATCGGCCATCCAGGCCGGCACCTATCGGAGACGTCCATGATTCCCGCACAGACCGAAGTCGTGATCATCGGAGGAGGCCCCTGTGGCCTGATGGCGGCCAATGAACTGGGCCGCCGGGGCGTCCGGGTGCTGCTGGTCGACGACAAGCCTGGCACGGCCTTCAATCCCCAGGCCAACGCCACGCAGGCCCGGACCATGGAACACTACCGGCGCCTGGGGTTTGCCGACGAGGTGCGCCAGCAGGGCCTGTCGCCGGACTTTCCGACCGACATTGCCTATTTCACCCGGTACGCGCGGCATGAACTGGCGCGCTTCAAGCTGCCATCGGCGCGCGACGCCACGACGCTGGTGAAGTCGCTCAAGGGCGCATGGAGCGCCGCCGAGCTGCCGCACAGGGTGTCGCAGAAATACGTGGAGGCGGTCATGCGGCGCCACGCGGAAGGCCTGGATGGCGTGTCGGTGCATTACGGTTGGCGCATGGTGGCGCTGCGTGAATTCGACGAAGGTGTCGAAGTCGACCTGGAAGAGACCGCGACGCGCCATCGGCAGACCGTGCGCGCGCGTTACGCGATTGGCGCCGACGGGCCACGCAGCGTGGTGCGCCAGCACCTGGGCATCCGCTACGGTGGCGAAACGGGCGTGCAGCGGGACTTCATGGGGGGACGGATGTATGCCATCTACTTCCGTGCGCCGGATTTCTATCGGGTCGTGCCGCATGCCCCGGCCTGGATGAACGTGAGTTTCAATCGCGACCGCCGGGCCTTCATGGCGGCTGTCGACGGCAAGGGCGAATTCGCCTTCCATACGCAGTTGCACGCGGACGAAGACGAAGCCGGGCTTACCGAGGACGACGCAAAGGCCATGCTGCACGCTGCCACGGGCGCCCCGTTCGACGTGACGATCCTGTCGCGCCTGACCTGGACGGCGGGCCATTGCCTGGTGGCCGATGCCTTTTCCACAAGGCGGGTGTTCCTGGCCGGCGATGCGGCTCACCTGTTCACCCCGACGGGCGGGCTGGGCTACAACACGGCGGTGGAAGATGCGGTGAACCTGTCGTGGAAGCTGGCGGCGGTATTGCGTCTGCAGGCCCCAGCTGCCTTGCTCGACAGCTATGCCATCGAGCGTCGTCCGCTGGCGCTACGCAATACCGCGTATGCGCGCACGTTTGCCGATTCGCTGGGACTGTACGCGCCCGCCGCGCAGATCGAGGACGATACGCCCGCCGGAGAGGCCGCCCGCGCCTCTGCCGGTGCCTATCTGTCGGAACATGGGCGGCGGGAATTCAACATTCCGGGCATCACCTTTGGTGGGCGGTATGACGGGTCGCCGATCATCGTGTCCGACGGCACCGCGCCGCCGCCCGATGTGCCGAACGACTACGTGCCCACCGCCAGTCCGGGCGGCCGGCCGCCGCATCTGTGGCTGGACGATGGCCGGTCCTTGTACGACACCTTTGGCTTTGACTGGACGGTGCTGCGCCTGACGGAATCGGCGCCCGGTGCCCGGTCGTTCCTGGACGCAGCCGAACGCCGGGGCGTCTCGCTCGACGTGGTCGATGTGGCGCATCCGGACGCCCGCGATCTGTACGGCGCCGACCTGGCGCTGATCCGGCCGGACCAGATCGTGGCGTGGCGGGGCGATTCGGACGCCGACGCGGCCGGCGTGCTCGCCCAGGCCCTGGGCGGTGCAGTGTCGCGCAGCCATGCCGCATCCACCCCTGGAGCCGCACGATGACCTCGTCGCCCCGATCCGATCAATGGCGTCGACATAACGTCGGCCGTCTTCTGAACAACGCGGTTGCCCGCTTCGAAACGCGCATCCTTGCGCTCATGGCCGAAGCCGGCCATCACGAATGCAAGCTGTGCCACATTCAGGTGACCCGAAACCTGGATGTGGACGGCACCCGCCTGACGGATCTAGCCGCGCGCGCGGGCATTACCAAGCAGTCCATGGGCGCCCTGGTCGCCGAACTCGAAACCATCGGGCTGGTCCAGCGGCATGACGATCCGACCGATGGCCGTGCCCGGATCGTGTCGTTCACGCCGGAAGGCCTGGCATGGCTGACGGCGTTTCGCGCAGCCGTCGAAGCCGCCGAAGACGAGGTGCGCATGGAACTGGGTGCGACGCGCTACGAGGCCTTCAAGGCCGGCCTGGCCATCTACGCCGGGACACCGCTGCGGGGGATTTGATCCCCATCGTTCACACTGCCTTGTCCAGTCGCTTGATCAGCGCCACCGCCCCCGCCGGCGCACGTTCCTTGGCGCCGTTGATGAAGAACATCCAGACCTCGCGCTTGCCGGATTTTGCGGGTGTGGCCCCCGGCACCAGCGGCACGTCATCGGGCGCTTCTCCGGCGGCCCACGCACGGGCTCGGGCCGTCCACTGATCCAGTGCCTTGGGCCCATACCCGGTCTTGAGCCGGCTTTGCGCCTGCATCAGGCGCGCATACACGAAGTCGGCGGTGGGATCGGCAAATGACGGGAATTCGTCGGAGTCGGCGTACACCGTCGCCACCTTGTGCTTGCGGGCAAGCGCAAGATAATCGGGCGTCATGAAGCTGGGGTGACGCACGTCCATCACATGGCGCATCGGTACGCCGGCAACCTGGTCAGGAAGCAGGTCCAGAAAGGCCCCGAAGTCGTCAGGATCGAACACCTTGGTGGCCGCAAACTGCCACAGGATGGGGCCGAGCTTGGCGCCCAGTTCGGTCACCCCGCCGTTGACGAAACGGTTCACCGATTCACCTGCCTCCGCCAGCACCCGGCGGTTGGTCGCGTAGCGCGACGCCTTGACGGAAAACATGAAGCCGTCGGGCGTGTCGTCGCGCCACTTGGCAAAGGTTTCGGGCTTTTGCCCGCTGTAGTAGGTGCCGTTGATCTCGATCGCGCTGACCTGCCGGCTGGCGTAGTGCAGCTCGTCTTTTTGCGAAAGATCCTCGGGATAGAACGTTTCGCGCCACGGCTCATAGGTCCATCCGCCGATACCGACGCGGATCGGGGCGGGTGACGACGAACGGGATGCAGCCATGGCGAGTCCTTGGAATGTGGATGATCAGGCAGGTTTGCGGCTGACAAGCACCACGCCGGCCAGGACAACCACGGCCGCCAGGACCAGCAGCACGTTGGCCTGTTCCCCCAGCGCAAATACCGCGATGGCCGCGCCCGACACCGCGCCGATCGAACCGATCTGGCTCATGTAGACCGGCCCGGCGATCTTTTGCAGCACGAAGTACAGCGCGTAGGTGGTCGCGAAGGTGACCATCTGCGCAATGACGATCCACAGGCCGGCGCCGTCCCACGGCAGAGCCAGCACAGGCGAGCCGGTTATAGCGGCAATCGGTAGCACCAGCAGCGCGCCGCCCAGCAGCATGCCCGGCGCCAGCGACATGGCGCTGGCGCCCTTGGGCCACCACTTGGTGCGATAGATATTGCCCATGGCCAGGAACACCGGCCCGACCATGGCCGCCGCCATCCACCAGGGTTCCACCGGCCCCTGTCCGGCCTTGCCCATCGTCAACATCAACGCGCCGATCAGTCCCAGCACGATGCCCACACCCCGCACGATCCGCAGCGTTTCCATCCGCAAACCCAGTGCGAACACGTAGGTCAGCAGGGGCGGAAAGGCCATGCACAAGGACACGAAGCCAGCGCCCACATGCGGCACCGCGCTGTAGGCCAGGGCATTGGGCAGCGCCATGCTGATCAGGGCGGCGATCAGGTAGTAAACGAAGTCTTGCGGCCGGGTGCCGGGGCGCTCGCCCATGGCCACGGCAGCGAGCAGCAGCAGGACACCGCCCCCCAGGACGCCCCAGAACAGGAAGGACAGGGGCGGCCAGCCCGCCGCAATGCCAAGCTTGGCCAGGCTGGCGTTCAGGCCCAGCAGCACACCTACCAGTAGCAGAATGCCGAGCGGCAGCCAGGACGACGTGCGGCGCGTGACGGCAGCGTGCGGTATCGACATCGAACCGCCTCAGCGCCAGGCCAAGGGCGGCGCCACCAGCCGCGGACCGTCAAAGCCGTTGACCGTGCCAAAGCGGGGCGACGCGGCTTCCCATTCGCGCTGGGCGTCGGCCACTTCTTGTTTGCTGTGGCCCACGAAGTTCCACCACATCACGATCTCTTGGCCGAAGGGTGCGCCGCCCACCAGCAGGATGCGCGAACCCGGCGCCAGGGTGACCGTGATGCGGTCGGCGCCTGGCGCCAGAAACGCCAGTTCGTTCGGGCCGAACGTGTCGGCATCGATTTCCACACCGCCTTGCAGTGGTAGAAAGCCGTACTCCCAATCGGGCCTGAGCGGCAGGGTGACCGTGACCCGTTCCGTGCAGGCCACATCGACGCCCAGCAGGTCCGAATAGATGCGCGCGGGGGCACGTTCACCGTTCATCTCGCCGGCCAGCAGCGTGAAGGTCGCGCCCTGGTCGGCCCATTGCGGCAGGTCGGGGTAGTGGTCGAAGGCAGGCGCCACGTTGCGATCGTCGTAGGGCAGGGCGATCCACAATTGCGCCGCGTGCAGGCGTTCCTGGTCGGGCAGCGACTCTTCGGTGTGGCTGATGCCGTGCCCGGCCGTCATGAGGTTGACCTGGCCCGGACGGATCACCTGTTCGTTGCCCAGGCTGTCGCGGTGCAGGACTTCGCCTTCGAGCATCCAGGTGAACGTTTGCAGACCGATGTGCGGATGGGGGCCGACCCGCATGCCGCCGCCCGTCTCGAACACGGCCGGCCCGGCGTGGTCGAGGAAACACCAGGCGCCGATCAGACGCCGCTGGCGGGACGGGATCAGCCGGTGCACCTTCAGGCCGCCGCCAATATCGGCTTCGCGGGCGGTCAGGCGTTGCGGGGAGGAGGACATGGTGGCGTTCCTGAGGGGCACGACGGTCGGGAGCCGCCGTGACAAGACGGTGAATACATACAAACCTGCAGAAGCCGCCATCACGCCGCGCGCTTCCTGTCGCTGAAAAGCATACCTGCATTCCTGCGGTCTTCGTGCAGGCAGGATGCCTTTGTCCGGGTCCTGCTCAGGGGGCCGGATGGAAAGTGGGTATGATTTCGGGGTTACACCGGGTGGGGCGCGCAAGGCGCCGGCCCGCGTTGACCCTGGAGAATTTCATGCGGTGGTTCCGGCGCATCGCGATCGGCGCAGTGGCGGTAGCGGTGCTCGTGACGATAGGCGTTATTGCGCTGCTGATCCTGGTCGACCCGGACAGCTATCGCAAGCCCGTGGCCGACACCATCAAGCAGCGCTACGGCCGCACCCTGCGCATCGACGGGGACCTGAAGCTGGCGCTGTTCCCGCGGCTGGGTGTCCATGTCGAAAAACTGTCCTTGTCCGAGCCGCATTCCACCCAGACGTTTGCCGTCATCGATTCCGCCCGGGTGTCGGTCGCCCTGTGGCCGCTGCTGTCGCGCCGCATCGTCCTGGATCACGTCCGGGTCAGCGGCCTGAAGGCCAATATCGTCCGCAATCGCAACGGCAAGTTCAATTTTGACGACCTGATCGCCACCGCGCAGAACAACGACCTGCAGACCGCGCCGGTGCCGATGCGCGAAGCCACGGCAGGCGCGATCGCGGCCGAGGGTACGTCAGTGCAGCTGGGCGTGACCGGCATGGACTTTACGGGGGGCGAACTGGCCTACCGTGATTTCGCCACCGGGACGTCGCTGCGCTTCGAGCGGGTAGCGGCCACCACCGGCCGCATGGCGCCCGGCGTGCCGTTCGCCTTTGATGCGTCGGCGCGGGTGCTGGGGCAGTCGCCCCGGCTCGACGCGGCCGTGGAAAGCCAGGGCACGATGCTGTTCGACCCGTCGGGGCGCAACCTGGCGGTCCGTAACCTGGATTTCCGGGCGACGGGCGTGCTGCCGTCCGTCCGCGCCACCGCCTTTACCGCGCGGGGCGACCTGGCCTACGACGTGCGCCGGTCGGCGATCGATGCGACGAACGTGGCGATCCTGTTCCAGGGAGACGTGGCCGGGACGACGCCGTTGACCGGCGTCGAAACGCGCATCGACGCCGCCCGTGCCGCCATCGAGCTGGGAGCGGGACGGCTGGAGGTCGACAAGCTGTCGGTCACCGCCCAGGGCAAGGCCGACAACGATCCGTTTGAAGCGTCGTTGAGCGCGCCCCGCCTGTCGATCACCGACCGGCAGGCCAGCGGCGAAGGCATCACCGGCCGCGCCCGCCTGACCGGCCAACCGGGCATGGACGCGCGGTTTTCGCTGGCGGGCCTGTCGGGCAATGGCGACAAGCTGCAGCTCGATCAATTCCATGTGAACGCAGAGTTCCGCCAAGGCCCGCGCGTGGTGCGCGTCACGGGCGATTCGCCGATCGAAGCCAGTCTGAAGCAGCGCACCCTGACGCTGCCCGCCGTGGCCGCGCAGGTGCAGATCGAGGATCCGGCATTGCCGGCCAAAACCCTGCAGATTCCCTTGACCGGCCATCTGCGGGGCGATCTGAACAGGCAGGCGCTTGCCGCCCGGTTGGATGGGCGGATTGGCGGGGATGCCTTTTCCGTGGTGGCCGACGCCGCGCAATGGGATGCGCCGCGCGTCAGCTTTTCGATGATCGCCGATACCTTCGACCTGGATGCGCTGTGGCCGGCCGCCCGAAACAGCGCGGGCGCTGCCGGGGCGCCGCCGCGCCGGCCGGTGGCCGATGAACCCGTCGATCTGTCAGGCCTGCAGGGCTTGACGGTCAATGGGTCGGTCAAATTCAAGTCTTTGGTGGCGCGGGGCGTCAAGGCGAAAGAGGTTGGCGCCAATCTGCGCATCGCGGGCGGGCGGGCCGAGTTGTCGAATGTCCGGGCAGCCCTGTACGGCGGGCGGCTCAATGCCAGTCTGTTCGCGGACAGCAATGCACAGCGCCTGGGCGGGTCCGGATCGCTGACCAGCGTTCAGTTGCAACCGCTGCTGTCGGACCTGACCGGGACGGACACGCTGACCGGCCGCGCCACGCTGACGCTGAGTCTGGCGTCGGGCGGCAAAACGGTCGATGCGCTCAAGCGCAACGTGGAAGGCACCGTGCAGGCCCAGGTACGTGACGGGGCCATCCAGGGCGTGAATCTGGCCCAATCGCTACGGGAATTCCGCTCGCTGGCGGGAGGCGAAAGCCTGGTTGGCGCGGGCGACATGACCGCCCAGCAGGACGCGGCGCGGCGCACCGACTTTACGGACATGACTGCGTCCGTCACGTTCGCGAACGGCATGGGCACGGTGCGCAATCTGACCCTGAAGTCGCCGCTGCTGCGGGTGACCCAAGGCGATCCGGCGCGTATCGACGTGCCCGCGGGCGCATTGGACCTGATGCTGCGCGTGAACGTCGTGGCCACGCCGGCCGGGCAGGATGGCAAGGACCTGGCCCCGTTGCGCGGCCTGGCCGTTCCGGTGCATGTCAGCGGGCCGATCGACCAGCCGACAACGCGTATCCGCTGGAGCCAGGTGGGGGGCACGGTGTTGCGCGGGGTGGTCGACGTGCGCGCCGGGACGCCGCTCGAAGGGGTATCAGCGCCCGCGGGGCAGGGCGGGCAGGGCGAAGGCGCGGCAACTGACGCCGGCAGTCCGTCCCGCGAACCGCTGCGCGAGCGGCTCAAGGGTCTTTTCAATCGTTAGGCGAATCAGGCATCAAGCGAAATTCATGACTGTCACCGTATCCGCGCTCTACATCTTCCCGATCAAGTCCTGCGGCGGCATCTCGCTGCAGCACAGCGCCATCGGGATGGCAGGCCTGCAGAATGACCGCCGGTGGATGCTCGTCACGCCCGATGGCGTGTGCCTGACCCAGCGCGGCCTGCCTGCCATGGCGCGCATCGGCACCGACATCCGGAATGGCTTCCTGACGCTTGCGTACCCGGGCATGCCGCGCCTGGACGTGCCGATCGACGTGATCGAGGACGACGACAGCGTGCGGCTGAAGGTGACGGTGTGGCAGGACGAGGTGGACGCGGTGGACGAAGGCGACCTGGCGGCGCAATGGTTCAGCGCGGCGCTGCAGACGCCGTGCCGGCTGGTCAAGGTGCATCCCGAGGCGCATCGGGTGGCCGGCGTGGATTATGTCGGCGACTGGCTGGCGGCGCATCCGGAATCCGCAGGGTTCGCGCCCCGACACGTTTATGCGTTTGCCGATGGCTATCCGGTGCTGGTGGCCAACGAGGCATCCCTGGTCGAGCTCAACCGCCGGCTTGTTTTGCGTGGGCAACCGGAAGTGGGCATGGACCGGTTCCGGCCCAACGTGGTGCTGCGCGGGCTGGACGCCTTTGAAGAAGACTACGCGTCGATGCTGCAGGTCGGCGACGTCCGGTTCGGGTTGGTCAAGCCCTGCGTGCGCTGCGAGGTCCCCAACACCGACCAGGTGACCGGCCAGCGCCATGCCGAACCCATGACGACGCTGACCGATTTTCGCAGCCAGCAGGGCGGCGGCGTGATCTTTGGCGAAAACGCGATCGTGGACGCGCCGGCGCACGCCGTCATCGCCGTGGGCGATGCGGTCGAGGTGACGTTGGAATTCTGACGACCGTCAGGGGTTGGCTTGTTCCAGCCGCTGTGTCAGGTGCTGGTATTTCGCCATCAACTGGCCCTGGTCTTCCCGCCATTCCGGGTTGAATTCAATACATTCGACCGGGCACACCACCTGGCATTGCGGCTCGGCGTGGTGGCCGACGCATTCCGTACAGAGGCCAGGGTTGATCTCGTAGATCGCCTCGCCCATGTAGATGGCGTCGTTGGGGCATTCGGGTTCACAGACGTCGCAGTTGATGCATTCGTCGGTAATGAGCAGTGCCATGCGGCAATCCTTGGGGGCAGTCCTTGCCGAGTCCGGAAACCGGACTCAGACGATTTCGCGACCGCCCAACTGGGTGACCTTGGCTTGCAGCCAACGCTCGACGGACGGGAAAACGAATTTGCTCACGTCACCGCCCAGTTGTGCGATTTCCCGCACGATCGACCCGGAAATGAACTGGTATTGATCGGACGGCGTGAGGAACATGGTTTCGACATCGGGCAGCAGGTATCGGTTCATTCCTGCCATCTGGAATTCGTATTCGAAGTCGGACACGGCGCGCAGGCCACGGACGATCACGCGGGCATTCTGTTCCCGGACGAAATCCTTGAGCAGACCCGAAAAACTGGCGACCTGCACGTTGGGGTAATGACCCAGGATCTCGCGTGCAATTTCCACCCGTTCGCTCACGGTGAAAAATGGCGCCTTGTTGCGGCTGACCGCGACGCCCACCACCAGCTTGTCGAACAGGCCGGCGGCGCGGCGGACGAGATCTTCGTGTCCGCGGGTCATGGGGTCGAACGTACCGGGATAAACGGCGATGATCATGCGTAGGCTCCGAGGGGATGGGGCATGCTGCCTCTTGTAATGCGGACTCGCGTATGCAGATGGTGTGCGTGCGGACCTGCTGGCGGATCCGGCATGACCGGGAGAGGACGCCGGTCAGGAGCCGGACAGCACTTTACCCGGATTATTTCCTTATTTGCGCGTTGCAGCAAATCGGGCCCGCCATCCGGAAGATTCTAGACCTATTGGGTTAAGACAGCACCATCCTCGGGTGGACATCAGGGTCACTCCGAAGGCCGGGGAGTAAGCCGTGGCCGGGGCAGGCGGCCGAAGGTGGCGGAGTGCCGCCGCGGGGGCTACGTGGCGACACTGATCAGACGAGCGTTGAGCAAGTGTGACGGGCGGCGTCTCTTGGCGATAGCGGGTGCTTACTCAACGGCGGGTTCGCGGCGGAAAAGGTGCGAGTGCACGGCGCCCGCGCGGTCGATGCGAAGGAGTTCCATGCCCGGCGGCGGGGGCATGACGGCTTCGGCTTCGATGTACAGAAGACCATCGTCCGCCAGCACGGCCAGGGCCTTGGGAATGGCGCGCTCGAGCCAGTCTCCGCCAAAAGGAGGATCCAGAAAGATCAGGTCGAAGCGCGTGGGCGCCTGGCGCGGGATGGCGACCATGGCATCGCCGGCGATCAACGTGACGTTGCTGATGTGCAGCTTGTCGCACAGGGCCTTCAGGGCGGACAGGGCGCCACGGTCATGCTCGATCATGACGACCGACGACACCCCGCGGGAGACGGCCTCGAGCCCCAGCGCACCGGTGCCGGCAAAGGCGTCCAACACCTGTCGGCCTTCGAATTCGCCGTCCCACAGGTGCGTGATCCAGTTGAACAGCGTTTCGCGCACGCGATCGGGGGTGGGGCGCAGACCGGTGCGATCGAGCACCGGGATCATCGTCCGCTTGAATTGACCGCCGATGATGCGGATTTTGTGCGGGATGACCGCTTTTGGCCGGACGCGCGGCTTGGTGGATGGTGGCATGATGTCTGACCGGTAGAATCAGGGGATTCTATGTCGTATGCGCCGCGCGTGCTGGCGCGACGACGTGGCGGGCTGGCGGACGGTGCGGACGCGGACGAGTTGATCCGTGGCGACCGGCGCCCGACATGCCCGCCGTGACGCTCTATCAGACAGGTTTTCATGTTCAGTTTCTTCAAGAAAAAAATCTTCAAGACCGATACGCCGGAGCCCAAGACGCCCGACGAGGTCAATCAGGATCAGGACGCCCAGCGGCGCGAGGCGGATGCGCGGGACGCGGCGAAGGAAGGCGCGACGCCGGCTGCACCGTCGGCGCCTGTGGTTGCACCGGCGCCTGTGCCGGCGCCAGCGTCCGATGCGCCTGTGCCGGCGCCAGCGTCCCATGCGCCTGCGACCCCTGCCACAGCCAAGACTGCCGTTCCCGCACCGGCTGCTCCTTCGCCGACCGCGCCGATACCGGCTGCTCCAGCACCGGCTGGTGCGCCCTCTGCACCGGGTTCTGCAGCTGGACCCGGCGCGCCCGTCGGTCTGACACGGACGGCGCCGGCCGCTCCAGCTCCGGCTGCCGCCCCGGCCGTGCCGGGAGTCTCGACCGGGGCGGCGCGGGCCGCTGCTTTGCCGGTCACGCCGGCTGCTGCGCCTGCCGCCCCGGGCGCCGCACCGACGTCTTTCCTGCCGCCCTTAACGCCCATAACGCCCATGCCGGCGGAGGCGCCAGCGGAATCGTTCCTGCCGCCGGTCACGCCAACGCCCGACATCGTTGCCCCGACGGAATCCTTCCTGCCGCCGGTGTCGCCGTTGCCAGACGTACCGGCCACGGAATCTTTCCTGCCACCGGCCGCGCCCACGCCGGCGCCGGCAACGCCCGCGGCTCCGGCCTGGATGCCTGCGCCAGCGGCGCCGGCTTCAGTGCCTGCGCCGGCCCCCGCTGCCGCGCCTTCCGTTGCCGCGTCCCCGGTCGCGGCTCCCGCCGTCGCGCCTGCTGCGCCGTCGGCGTTCGTTCCAGCCGCACCGGCACCAGCGCCCGCACCCACAGCCGCACCGGCATCAGCGCCAGCACCCACAGCGGCACCGGCGCCAACGCCGGCGCCCACAGCCGCACCAGCGCCAGCGCCCACAGCCGCACCAGCGCCAGCAGCCACAGCGTCACCGGCACCGGCACCGGCAACACCGGCGGCGGCACGGCCAGCACCAGTGCCCACAGCCGCACCGGCACCGGCACCTGCACCTGCACCTGCACCGGTAACCGATTCAAGTTCCGCTGCCGCCGCTCCGCCTGTTCCTGCGGCGCGTGTTGAACCGGCGGTTCCGGCGATGCCTCCGGCGGCTGTGCCGCGCGTGGAACCGGTGGCGCCTGCCGCCCCTGCTCAGCGCACGGCTCCTTCGGTTCCTACCGTTGCACCCGGACGCACGGACCCTGCCCAGGTGTCTACAGCGCCTGTGGCCGCACAGCCTGCCTCCCCACCGGCCGCCGCTCCCGCCCCGGTCGCTGCGCCGCGTGTAGAGCCGGTCCGGCCCGTGACGCCTCCTGCGTCAGCGACGCCTACCGCAGCGACGCCCACCGCACCGGCACCAACCCCAGCGACCCCAACCCCAACGACCCCGACCCCCGCGCCGACTCCCGCCCCCGCGGGCGCCGTCTCGGCCGTGCGCTCGTTCTTCACCCGGCTGTCTCCGACGGCGGAACCGGTACGCGAGGCGCCTCCTGTCGCTGCCCCGACTCCGGTCCTCCCCGATCACGCGGTGACCCCGACGGTCCCGGCACCGGCGCCGACCGTTGCACCGGCACCGGCCGTGTCGACGCCGATCGCGATCACGCCTGTGCCGCCGACGCCGGTTCCCGAGCCGACCCCCGCCGCCGCGAAAGCGGCCAAGGCGAACTGGCTGAACCGTCTCAAGACGGGGTTGTCGCGCACGGGCCAGAACTTCACGTCGCTGTTCATCGGCGTGAAGGTCGACGAGGATCTGTTCGAGGAACTGGAAACCGCGCTGATCATGGCGGACACGGGCGTGGACGCCGCCGTGTCGCTGCTGAAGAGCTTGCGTGCGCGCGTGAAGCAGGAACGGATCGAGGACGCTCAGCGCGTGAAGGTGGTGCTGCGCGAAGTGCTGGCGGCGCATTTGCGGCCGTTGGAGAAGTCCTTTGCACTGGACCGTCCGTACCCGGTGGTGACGATGCTGGCCGGCGTGAACGGCGCGGGCAAGACGACGTCGATCGGCAAGCTGGCGCGCACCTTCCAGAACCAGGGCAAGAAGGTCTTGCTGGCCGCGGGCGATACGTTCCGGGCGGCCGCGCGTGAGCAGCTGGTGGAGTGGGGCACGCGCAATAACGTGACGGTGATCGCGCAGGACGGCGGCGATCCGGCCGCGGTGGCGTTCGATGCGGTGCAGTCGGGCAAGGCGCGCGGGATGGGTGTGGTGATGATCGACACGGCGGGCCGCTTGCCTACCCAACTGCACCTGATGGAAGAGATCAAGAAGATCAAGCGCGTGATCGGCAAGGCCGATCCAACCGCGCCGCACGAAGTGCTGCTGGTGATCGATGGCAATACGGGCCAGAACGCGTTGGCGCAGATCAAGGCGTTCGATCAGGCGATCGGTCTGACCGGTCTGATCGTGACCAAGCTGGACGGCACGGCCAAGGGCGGCATTCTGGCCGCCGTCGCCGCGGGCGCGCAGGGCGTGCGGCCAATTCCGGTGTATTGGATCGGCGTGGGCGAAGGGATCGAGGATCTGCAGCCGTTCGTGGCGGACGAATTCGCGGGCGCGGTGCTAGGGCTGTAAACGGCAGGCAAGCAAGGACGTGAGGTTCAGGCGGCTCAGGCTTGAGCCGCACGATTCTGCCGCAGACTTGGCCGCGAACGTGGGGGGTTTCGTCGCCCCTTTCGCGCCGCTGAGGGCTCCGGTCCACACGCATTAGGTGCGCTTGGGGCTGGCGTCAGCCGACCTGTGCACCGCCCCATGGCAGCGTTGCTTTGATGAGGTATCTGGTGCGGCGCGAACCGACCCCCGCAACCAGCGCGTCGCAACTTGACCGCGTAATCGACTCCCAAAACATGACGGCCCCGGAAAGTCGTTGAACGACTCGCCAGGGCCTGGGGAAAGTGCGCAGTTCAGGACGCAAAGTCCTGAACTGCCATCATCTACATCAACGCATCACATCATCACGCCACGCGGCGCGCCAGCCGCACGACTGTCACGCCCGGCAGCAGTTGCCGAAGCGACGGCATGACCAGCGTGCAGTTGTCATAAGGCGTCACGACAGGCTCGCCATCCGACCAGCCGATCACGGTGCCGGCCTTCTCCAGTTCTTCAAGACCTTGCCAGTCCTGCGAGAAGGTGAAGTCCATGCTGCGCGCCACGACGGCATCGGTCACCTGGATGGCCAGCTGTTCGTCGGGCAGCGGCATGAACCAGTCGGCTGGGAAGTCGCCGTCGTCCACGATGCCGGATGCCTTTACGAAGCGGGCCACCTGATCACGGGCGACATCGCGGCTTTCGAGTGCGCCGTGGAAGCCGCATTCGATCAGCAGGCTGCGCGTGCCGTTTTCTTCCAGGTCGCCGAAGCGGCCGAAGTCACGCATGCGCACGCCGTCTTTGTGGCCGGCGTCGACGATGACATGACGCGGTGCGCCCATCTCGCGCGCCAGTTCCAGGTTGCGCGGCTGCATGCCGGTCAGCAGCAGCGGCGCACATGGTTCGTGCATGGAATGCAGGTCCAGCAGCCAGTCCGCCTTTTCGACGAACGGGCGCAGTGCCAGGGCGCGCTGGCGCTCGCGGGTGTTGGGATCGGCCAGCTTGTCGGCGCTCCAGACCCGGTTCAGGTCCTGGTCAAGAAAGCGCGACTTGTCGTGCTGCGCCGGATCGAAGGTGTCGAAGGCGCCCAGGTTGGCAAACACCAGGGTCAGGGTGCCGCGGCGTGGGCGCAGGCCCAGCGCCAGGGCGTCCTTGATCGCCCACGCGCCGCACAGCTCGTTGCCGTGGACCAGCGCGCTGATCATGACGTTGCGGCCAGGCACGCCGGAGTCGAAATGCCAGACGCCGTCGACGCCGGTATTGCCGGCCCGCTCGACGCTCAGATCGGGGTAGGGCAGCAGAAATTCGTGGCTGGCCATGGTGCGTTACTCCTGGATGTTGGCGACGTCGACGATGCGCTTGTACTTGGCGGTTTCGGCAGCCTGGAACTTGGCGAGGTCAAAGCCGGCGGCGGCCACGCTGGCGCCGGTTTCCTGCATCTTGGTGCGGAATTCAGGCGTGTTGACGACGTCGTTCAGGGCCTGTTGCAGCTTCTGCGCAACGGGTTCCGGCAGGCCGGCAGGACCGTACAGCGCGAACCACAGGTCGATGTTGACGTTCTTGAGCTCGGGCGTTTCGGCCATGGTGGGGATTTCAGGCGCGAGCGGGGTGCGCTTGGTCTGCAGCAGACCGATCGGCTGGACCTTGCCGGCGCGGATCTGGGGCAGGGCGCTGGACAGCACGAACACGCCGAACTGCAGCTGACCGCCGACCAGGTCGTTGGTCAGGGGCGCGACGCCGCGATAAGGAACGTGGACCAGGTCGAGCTTGGCCGCTTCCTTGACCATCTCGCCGCCCAGGTGCAGGCCGGTGCCCACGCCCGACGAACCAAAGCTGTACTTGCCCGGGTTGGCGCGCACTTGAGCCAGGAATTCCGGCGCGGTCTTGACGCCCGAGTTGAGCGACGACACCAGCACCAGCGGCTGCGTGCTGATCAGGCCGATCGGCGTGAAGTCTTTCAGGCCGTCGTACTTGACGGCCTTGTTGATCAGCTTGGCGATGGCCATTTCGTTCGATGCGCCCACCAGCAGGGTGTAGCCGTCGGGAGCCGCCTTGATGACGCGCTGCGCGCCGATCACGCCACCGGCGCCGCCGACGTTTTCAATCACGACCTGCTGGCCGATTTTCTTGGACAGCTCGGCGCCGAACAGGCGGGCCGTCAGGTCGGTACTGCCACCCGCCGGGTAACCGACCACGATGGTGATCGGACGGCTGGGATAGTTGCCCTGGGCGAAGGCGGCCGGAACGGCAGCCACGGAAGTCAGGGCGAGGGCAACGGCCAGCGCGCGGCGGCGAAAGCAGGGGGACATGGAAACTCCGGATGGGGATGGCATATTCAGAAACGTCTATGCTGCCGAAGGAGGATGTGGCCGATGTGCCGTTTCGGCACGGTGCCGTGCCGTATCGATTCTAGCGGTGCGATTCGGTGGCGGCCCAGATGGCTTCCAGCATGTCGCTTTGGCGCGCCCGCGCCCGGTACAGGCGGACTTCGAAGGGGACTTCATCGCTGCGGCCACCCAGTACCGCCATGGTCTTGCGCCGGCAGTCGCTGGCGACCATGGACCATGGCAACCACGCAACACCCAGGCCTTTTCGAACGAATTCGTAGATCGCGTCGGCCGAGTCGCACCGTACGAACGGGGTCAGGGATATCGGCGCGCCATTGCGCTCGAAGTGGTCGGACAGCAGCCGGCCCATGGCCAGGGTCTGGCCGTAGGAGATCAGCGGCGCGGCGCGTTCGGTGTGGCCCAGGGCGAAACGCGGCTCGCCCTGCGCATCGGCAATGCTGACCGGCACCAGCTTTTCATGCGCCAGGGTCAGGTGGCGATAGCGGTGCCCGTTGATCGGAATCGACAGCGCCCGATGTTCATAGCAGCACAGCAGGTCGACCTTGCCCTGTTCCAGCTGCACGGCCAGATCTTGCGTGGCGCCCGTCAGAATCTCGATCTGCGCCTTGCCGCGGATCGGGCTGCGCGGCATGTAGGTCAGCCGCGCGAGCCAGTCGGCGGCCAAGGTGCGCGCCAGCGTCCGGCCGGTGCCCAGCCGCACCCGCGTGTCCGCCGCGCCGCCATGCTGCTGCAACTGCGTGCGCGCCTGCGTGACGCTTTCCACCGTGCGTTCGGCGGTCTTGAGCAGCACTTCGCCTTCGGCCGTCAGCTGCACCGGCGTGCGGTTGCGTTCCACCAGCGGCGCGCCGGCCCAGGCTTCGAGCGCGCGGATGCGGCGGCCGAACGCCGGATGCGTCACATGCCGCAGTTCCGCCGCGCGCACGAAGCTTTGCGTGCGCGCCAGGGCGATCAGGTCTTCAAACAGCTTGAGGTCCATGGCCTCTCAATGCAGGATCTGGCTCAGGAACAGCCGCGTGCGTTCGTGCTGCGGGTGGGTAAAGAAGGCTTCGGGCGTGTTCTGTTCCACGATGCGCCCCTGGTCCATGAACAGCACGCGGTCGGCCACCTGGCGCGCAAATCCCATCTCGTGCGTGACGCACAGCATGGTCATGCCGCTGTCGGCCAGCGACGTCATGACATCCAGCACTTCCTTGACCATTTCCGGGTCGAGCGCCGACGTGGGTTCGTCGAACAGCATGATCTTGGGCGCCATGCACAGCGACCGCGCAATCGCCACGCGTTGCTGCTGTCCGCCCGACAACTGGCCGGGATACTTGTTGGCCTGCTCCGGAATGCGCACGCGTTCCAGGTAGCGCATGGCGGTGGCTTCGGCCTGGGCGCGGGGCTGCTTGAGCACCCAGATCGGCCCCAGCGTCAGGTTCTGCAGCACGGTCAGATGCGGGAACAGGTTGAAGTGCTGGAACACCATGCCCACGTCGCGGCGCACGGCGTCGATGTGCTTGAGGTCGTTGGTCAGCTCGATGCCGTCGACCACGATGCGCCCCTGCTGATGCTGTTCGAGTCGGTTGATGCAGCGAATCAGGGTCGACTTGCCCGAGCCGGACGGGCCGCAGATGACGATGCGTTCACCGCGCGCCACCGTCAGGTCGATGTCGCGCAGCACGTGGTACGGGCCAAACCACTTGTTGACACCCGACAGTTCGATCAGGGGCTTGGCCGCGTCAACCGAAACGTGGTCGGTTGCGGCCGCCTTGGACACATCAGTCACGACGGTTCTCCAATCGGCGTTCCAGCGCCTGGCTGTATTTGGACATGGAATAACAGAAGACGAAGTAGATGGCCGCCACGAACACATAGGCCTCGGTAGAAAACCCGGGCCAGGCGGCGTCGGTCAATGCGGCCTTGGTCGATTGCGTCAGGTCGAAAATGCCGATGATGACGACCAGCGACGTGTCCTTGAACACGCCGATGAACAGGCTGACCAGCGGCGCGATCACGACCTTCAAGGACTGGGGCAGCACCACCAAACGCATCTGCTGCCAATAGCTCAGGCCGATGGCATCGGCGCCTTCGTATTGGCCCTTGGGGATCGCCTGCAGGCCGCCACGCACCAGCTCGGCCAGGTAGGCCGCCGCGAACAGGATGATGGCGATCTGCGCCCGCAACAGCTTGTCGACACCAAAGCCTTCCGGAAAGAACAGCGGCAGCATCACCGAGGACATGAACAGCAGGCTGATGAGCGGCACGCCGCGGATCAGTTCGATGTAGACGACGCACAGGGCCTTGATCACCGGCAAAGTCGACCGCCGGCCCAACGCCAGCAGCACGCCCAGCGGAAACGCAAACGCCACGCCGACCGTGGACAGGATCAGGGTCAGAGGCAGGCCGCCCCACTTGGTCGTCTCCACATAAGACAGACCCAGGAAGCCGCCCCACATCAACCCCGCAACCAGCGCGATGCTGACCGCCCAGATCACGGCCAGCCACCGGTTCCAGAACCGCCGCAGGCAACTGACGATCAGGGCCCCGATCAACACCAGGGACGCGATCAGCGGCCGCCATTGCTCGTCGTATGGATAGAGCCCGAACAAAATGAGCCGGTGCTTTTCGGCGATGAAGGCCCAGCAGGCGCCGCCTGTATTGCGGCAGGCATCGGCCGACGGTGCCACGAAGGTGGCGCGGATCAGCCCCCATTCGATGATCGCCGGCAGCACCATGACCAGGACCCAGACACCCAGCAGCGTCAGCAGGATATTGAGCGGCGACGACAGCAGATTGGCGCGGACCCAGGCGAGCGGCGACACGCGCTGCGAGGGGGCAGGTGCGTCGATCACGGGGGAAGAGGAGGGGGCGGCCATGCTAGCGCTCGGTCAGCGCCATGCGGCGGTTGTACCAGTTCATCAGCACCGAAATCGTCAGGCTGACGACCAGGTAGGCGGCCATGATGATCAGGATGCCTTCGATGGCTTGCCCGGTCTGGTTCAAGGTGGTGTTCACGACCGACACGATGTCCGGGTAGCCGATCGCCACCGCCAGCGAACTGTTCTTGGTGATGTTCAGGTACTGGTTCGTCATGGGCGGAATGATCACGCGCAGGGCTTGCGGCAGCACGACCAGGCGCAGCGCGGCCCCGCGGCGCAGGCCGATGGCCTCGGCGGCTTCCCACTGCCCCGCGTTGACCGACTGGATGCCCGACCGCACGACTTCGGCAATGAACGCGGCGGTATAGATCACCAGCCCGACCAGCAAGGCGGCAAATTCGGGCGTCAAGGTGGCGCCGCCCACAAAGTCAAAGCCTTGCAGACGCGGCATGTCCAGCGCCAGCGGCGCGCCGCCCGCCAGCCATCCCAGCACCGGAAAACCCACCAGCATCGCCACGACCCAGCGGCCCACGGGCGGCGCCTTGCCCGCCGTATCGCGCCGGCGCCGTGCCCAATGCGCAAACACCAGCGATGCCACGATGGCCAGCGCAAATCCGCCCAGCGCCAGGTCGAACGCCAGCGCTTCGGCCGGCAGGGGCAGCTTGATGCCGCGATTGGACACGAACACGCCCGGCAACAAGGCCACGGCCTGCCGCGGCCCGGGGGTGTTCTCGGTGATCAGCGAATACCAGAAAAACAGTTGCAGCAGCAGCGGCACGTTGCGGAACAGTTCCACATAGCCGCTGGCCAGCTTGCCGATCAACCAGTTCTTTGACAGCCGCGCAATGCCGATCAGGGTGCCGAGCAGGGTCGCGAGTACGATGCCGATCGCCGCGACCCGCAAGGTGTTGAGCAGCCCCACGGCAATGGCTTTGGCGTAGGTATCTTGCGGGCCGTAGGCAATGGGCGTTTCGCCGATTGCAAAGCCGGCTTCGGCATCCAGGAAACCAAAGCCCGACTGGATGTTGAGCGCGTTCAGGTTCGACCGCGTGTTGGACACGAGCGTCACCACGGCCAGCACGACCAGCGCCACCGCGACGATCTGATAGACCATCGCGCGGACCGCCGGGTTGCTCCAGCTCAGACGCATGGGGTGGCGCGCATGGACGCAGGCATTACGCGGGGATCAACGCAGTGGCAGCGCGTACATCAGCCCGCCCTGAGTGTGCAAGGCGTTGGCGCCGCGCGGCATCTTCATGGGGCTGCCCTGGCCCACGTTGCGCTCGAAGCTTTCGCCGTAATTGCCGACCTGCTTGACGACGTTGTAGACCCACTTTTCGTCCACGCCCAGGTTCTTGCCCACGCCCGGCACCACACCCAGCAGGCGCTGGATGTTGGGGTTCGGGCTCTTGAGCATCTGGTCCACGTTCCTGGACGTGACGCCGTATTCTTCAGCCTCGATCATGGCGTTCAGCGTCCACTTCACGATGTCCAGCCACTGGTCGTCACCCTGGCGCACCATGGGTCCCAGCGGCTCCTTGGACAGCAGTTCGGGCAGCACGATGTAATCGTCCGGGTTGGGCAGCTTGGTGGTGCGAATGACGTTCAGGCCCGATGCGTCGGTGGTGTAGGCATCGCAGCGGCCGGCCGCGAAGGCGCGGATGACTTCGTCGAACTTGTCGATCACCACCGGCTTGAAGGTGATCTTGTTCGCGCGGAAGTAATCGGCCAGGTTCAGTTCGGTGGTCGTGCCCGGCTGCATGCAGATCGCCGCGCCGTTCAGGTCCTTGGCGCTTTTCACGTTCAGCTTCTTGGCCACCATCAAGCCCTGGCCGTCGTAAAAATTGACGCCCGCGCCGTTCAGACCGAGCGCGGTGTCGCGCTGCAGGGTGATCGACGTGTTGCGCGGCAAGACGTCCACCTCGCCTGACTGCAGGGCGGTAAAACGCTGCTGCGTGTTCAGCGGCGTCAGCTTGATCTTGGTGGCGTCGCCGAACAGGGTGGCGGCCACGGCGCGGCACAGGTCCACGTCGATGCCCGTCCAGACACCCTTGCTGTCGGGATTGCTGAAACCGGCCACGCCTGTGGATACGCCGCATTGCACGAAGCCTTTTTTCTTGACGGCGTCGAGCGTGGCGCCCGCGTGCGCGACCTGGACCACCTGGACGGCGCCCAGCATGGCGATCGCGGCTACGGCTGATTTCAACAATTTCATCTCGTTTTCCTTTCTGCGTGCAGGGGGTGGACTATAAATCACCCGCCTGCGGGACTTGGCCTGTACCCTAGCATGGGTCCCGAGGACTGAGAACCGCCCGGGCGATATCCTTGCAGTCACGCGCGTTACTATTTCCTTCTCATGATCGAATTCCAGCAAGTCTACAAATCGTACGGACGCGGCATCGACACCCTTGCCGACGTCAACTTCGGGATTGCCGCCGGCGAGTTCGTGTTCGTGTCGGGCCCGTCCGGGGCCGGCAAGTCCACCTTGCTCAAGCTGATCAGCGGGCTTGACGTCCCGACACGCGGCACCATCCTGGTCAACGGCCAGAACGTCGGCAAGCTGCCCGGCCGCGCCCGCCCGTACTTTCGCCGCGCCGTCGGCACCATCCTGCAAGACGTGCACTTGCTCCAGGATCGCAACGCTTTTGAAAACGTGCTGTTTCCCCTGATCGTGACCGGCCATTCGCGGGCCGCTGCCGAAAAACGCGCCCGCGCCGCCATCGACAAGGTCGGCCTGGCGAACAAGGACAAGCTGCGGCCCCAGGAACTGTCGGGGGGCGACCAGCAGCGCCTGGCCATTGCCCGCGCCATCGTCAACCGGCCGGCCCTGCTGATCGTGGACGAGCCTACCGCCAACCTGGACCGCGACAGCGCACAACGGATCGCCGATGTGTTCCGCGACTTCAACCAGGTCGGCGTCACCACCGTGATCGCGACCCACGACGAATCCCTGATCGACGACTACGCGCATCGCGTGCTGCACATCGAAGGCGGACGGCTGACCGACCTGGGCGCCCGCACCCCGCGCGCGTCGCGCAGCCACGGAGCGCGCGCATGAGCCCGCTGATCCGGCAACACCGCTATGCCTTGGCCGTCACGCTGCGCCGCCTGATCGCGCAGCCGTTTTCATCGATCGCCAACTTTCTGGTGATCACGCTGGCGCTGGCCATTCCGCTGCTCGGGTCGACGGCCTTGCTGGCCTTGCAGCCGGTGGCCAACCACCTGGCCGCCGCGCCCGAAATCACCGTCTTCATGAAGGTGGAAGCGACTTCCGACGAAACCGCCGCGGTGGCCGATCGCATCCGCCGCGATCACGAGGGCGACGTCGACAAGGTCCGCGTCATTCCGCGCGACCAGGCCCTGGCCGACCTGAAAGCCAACCCCGCCTATGCCGATGCCCTGGCCGTGCTGCCGGGCAACCCGCTGCCCGACGCGGTGGTGGTGACGCTGTCGGGAGATGCCGACCTGACCGCGCGCGCCAAGCGCCTGGAAGCCAACTGGAGCCAGTGGGGCAAGGTGGACGTGGTGCAACTGGACAGCGCGTGGGTCCAGCGGCTGGAAGCCATCATCCGCTTTGGCCGCATGGGCCTGCTGTTCCTGGGGCTGGTCGTGGCCGTGGCCGTGCTGGCCGCGGTGTTCAACACCGTGCGCATGCAGGCGCTATCGCAGCGCGAAGAAATCGGCGTGGCGCGGCTGGTGGGCGCCACCGAATCCTTCGTGCGCCGGCCGTTCCTGTATCTGGGCGCGGTCAGCTGCGCCATCTCGGCGCTGGGGGCAATCGGGGTGGTGGCGCTGGCCCTGGGGCCGCTGAACGCGGCGCTGGCGGACCTGGCGCGCACCTACGGGGCGGAATTTGCGCTGCGCCTGCCCGAACCGCTGTGGCTGGCGGTGTTCGTGGTGGCCGTGGCCGCGCTGGGCGCGTTTTCGGCGCGGTGGTCGGTCAAGCGGAACACGCGGTTTTGATGCGTTAGGTGCTGCCGTCGGGGGCTTGTGCAAACGCAGGTTCAGGACGGCAAGTAAAAAAGGGCAGGCCTTGAGGGCCTGCCCTTTGTCTTTGTGGCGGGTGGCTAATCCGCCTTGATATTGAACTCCGCCACCACCTGCCCATAGCGCTGATATTCCTCGCGGACTTCGCGCTGCGCGTCTTCGACCGTGCTGCCCAGGGTTTCCACCCCGGCCGCCCGCATCTTTTCTTTGACGTCGGGTGCGCGCATGACGGCGTTGATCTCGCGGTTCAGGCGCGCCAGCACCGGGGCGGGCGTCCTGGCTGGCGCCATCACCGGGAAGAACACGTTCAGTTCGACGCCCGGAATGCCGCTTTCGGTCAGCGTCGGCACGTTGGGCAGCAGGGCGCTGCGCGCCTTTTCGGTGACGGCGACCGCGACCAGTTGTCCGCCGTCGATGTATTGCGTGACGCCGCCCAGTGCCGAAAAGACCAGCTTGATCTGGCCCCCGACCGTGTCCATGACGGCCGGCATCACGCCCTTGTAGGGCACGTGGGTCAGCTCGGTCTTGGTGGCTTTGGAGAAGAGCTGGCCGGCAATGTGCTGTGGCGATCCGGACCCGGACGACGCATACGGCAGGCCGGGATTCGACTTGGCGTAGGCGGCCAGTTCGCGCGGCGTTTTGACGCCCAGCGACGGGTGGGCCAGGATGACCAGGGGCGACGATGCGGTCTTGACGATCACGGTCAGGTCATTGACGACGTCGACGCCGCTGCCGGCGCCCTTGGGCAGCACGTGCGGCGCGCCCAGCAGCGTGCTGGGGCTGAGCAGCAGCGTGTAGCCGTCGGGCTCGGCCCGTGCAACGGAGGCCGCGCCGATCATGCCGCTGGCGCCTGGCCGGTTGGTCACGATCACGGTTTGGCCCAGCGTGGCCGGCAGGCGTTCGGCCAGCAGCCGGGCGAGCATGTCGGTGCTGGAGCCGGGCGGGACGGGCACGATCAGGGTGATGGGCTTGGTGGGGGACCAGGCTGCGGCGTTGGCATTGGCGCCCGCAGCCGCGCCGGTTGTGGCACCGGCGGTTTGCGCGTGCGCCAGGGGAAGCAGCGCCGCGCACAATGCCGCGGCGCTCAAGGTCTTGAACAGCGTGTGGATCATCGGTGTCTCCTCAGTGTTGTCGTGTCAGCCCGGGCGGGGGGCCTCGTGCAGCCGGGCCGATGGGGTCACTATCCGCCCCGCCTGGGTCTGGCCCGGGGCCGGCCGGAGTAGGTCACCACCCGCCCCGGCCCGCGCCGTCACAGCGTGATGTTGATGTTCTTGCTTTGTGTGTACGACAGCAGTTCTTCGATCGATTCGTCGCGGCCGATGCCGGACTGCTTGTAGCCGCCATACCCCGTGCCCAGGAAGTGCGGTCCGGCGTTGTTGACCCAGATGAAGCCCGACTGGATGCGGCCGGCGGCGCGATGGGCATTGGCCAGGTCGCGCGTGAAGATGGCGCCGGTCAAGCCGTATTCCACCGCATTGACCTGCTTGAGCATCTCGTCTTCATCCGTCCATGCAATCACCGACAGCACCGGGCCAAAGATCTCTTCGCGGGCGATGCGCATGTCGGCCGTGACGCCGGTGAACACGGTCGGTTCGATGAACCAGCCCTTGCTCAGCGCCGGATCGTCAGGCGCCTTGCCGCCGCACGCCAAGGTGGCGCCTTCGGCCTTGCCGATCTCGATATACCGCATGATCTTGTCGTGCTGCGCGCGCGAGACGATGGCGCCCATGGTCGTGTCCATGTGGGTCGGGATGCCTTGGCGATAGTGGCGGATCTTTTCCAGCACCCTGGCCACGACCTCGTCATGCACCGAGGCATGCACGAACAGCCGCGACGTCGACCCGCATGACTGCCCGCTCCACGTGAAATTCATGCCGTTGACGGCGCCGGTGCTGGCGCGTTCCAGGTCTGCGTCCGGGTACACCACGCACGCATTCTTGCCCCCCAGTTCCAGGGTGATGCGCTTGAGCCGTTCCGCCCCCGCGCGCGCCACGGCCCGGCCGGTGGCCACGCTGCCGATCAGGGAGACGAACGGCACGTCCGGATGTTCCGACAGTGCCGCGCCGCACGGCGTGCCGCCACTGATCACATTCCACACCCCGGGCGGGAAGATGCCGTCCACCAGTTCCATCAGCCGGTAGGCCGACAGCGGCGCCTGCACCGGCGGCTTCATGACCACCGTGTTGCCGGCGGCCAGCGGCGCGGCGCTTTTGGCGGCAGTGAACATCAACGGGTGGTTGTAGGCCACGATGCGCCCCACGACGCCATAGGGTTCGCGCACCGACATATTGATGACGCCGTCCCCCATCGGGATCGTGTCGCCCTTGATTTCGGTCACCAGGCCGGCAAAGAAATCGAACTGCGCGGCGGCGTTGCGCACATCGCGCACCATCTCGTGCACCGGACTGCCGCAGTTGGCGGCGTCCAGCAGCGCCAGGTCCAGCGCGTTGTCCCGCAGCACGGCCGCCACCTTGCGCAGCATGACCGCGCGGTCGGCCGGCTTGGTTCGGCTCCAGCTTTCAAACGCCGTCTTGGCCGCAGCCACGGCGGCATTGACGTCGTCCGGATTGGCATCGGCGCAGGGTCCCAGCGATTCGCCGGTGGCGGGGCTGAAGGTGTCGACATAGCCGCCCTGCGGGGCATGCCACGCGCCGCCGTAATACAGGTCGCGATGTTCAGGCAGGCGGGGGGCGGTGGCCGGCACGGGCGGCGCGCCATGCGCGGCGGCGGGGGCGGTGAGGGTATCCGGGGACAGGCTCATGATGGCGGGGCCTCTAGGTTCTTGTGATGGCGGACATCCGGCAGAACACAGGGTCTGGCGGGAAGAAGTCGCCGGCGCGGCAATGCACCGGGAAGCGAAGCCATCTTAGGAACCGGACCCCGCATTGGTCCAATGGATAGTCTGAATGTCGGAAATGGACGGGGGTGATGGGGGCGGGGGGGGGGCGCTAGGGCAGCTGTTCCGCGCAGTAATGCGCCGCGAACCGCTGACGGAACCACTGGTTCCCCGGGTCGCGGTGCAGGCATTCATGCCACTGGATATTCAGGTCGATGGCCGGCAGTTCGAACGGCAACGGAACGATCCGCACCGCCGCCAGTTCCGCCATGGACGAGGCCGGGCCGTGGGGGCCGGTCAGGACCAGGTCAGACAGGGCCACGATTTGCGCCAGGCCGCTGACGAACGGTACGGCAAGCATGACGCGCCGACGGATGCCCAGGCCCGAGCATTGCGCTTCGAGCAGGGCGTCCAGCGACGCATGGATCGAGACCGACGGCCGGTAGCTGACGTGGGCGGCGGCCAGGTAGTGCTCGCGCGTCAGGGTGTCGCCGATGGTGGGGTGGTGCTGGCTGACGACGGCAACCCAGTGTTCATTGAAAAGGCTCTGGCGGTGGAAGTCGGCGCCCAGGTCGGGCAGAAAGCCGGTGGCGACGTCCAGGTCGCCGCTGGCCATGGCGACCTTGGCGTCGCGCAGCGGCAGGGCGACGTTGATCACATTCACGTCGGGGGCTTCGCGGCGCAAGGAGGCCACAAAGGCCGGCAGGTGGGCCAGCTGGGCAATGTCACTCATCAGCATGCGGAAGGTCCGCCGCGACGTGGCCGGATCGAAATGGCGGTCGCGCTCGACCACGGCGCGCAGGGCGCCCAGCGCCGCGCGAATTTCAGCTTCCATTTCCAGCGCCAGGGCCGATGGCTGCATGCCCGCTGGCGTGCGCACGAACAGCGGATCGCCAAAGGCATCGCGCAGCCGCTGCAGCGAATTGCTGGCGGCCGATTGCGACAGCCCGACCCGTTCGCCGGCCAGTGTCACGCTGCGCGTCTGCATCAGGGCATCGAAGATCAGAAGCAGATTCAGGTCGAGCTGATTGAGGTTCATGCGTCTCCTGCACAGCGCCGCGCGGCGTGTATTCCGCCGCTGATGTCGTTGCCCAAGCATACAGCCCAGGCAAATCCCGGTCGTGCCAGGCAGGGCAGGCCAGAAAAATCGTGCCGATTCTGACCGTTTGATGACGTGTCATCAAATTTCGGGGGTCAGGACGCTACCATCGGTCAACGCTCATCAATGGCTCGCCCCTCGCCCGTATGCAAGAACCCCGTATGCAAGAACAAGAAATCAAGCTGTCCGTCCCGGTGTCGGCCCGCAAGGCCATCGCCGCCACCCTCTCGGCGACCGGACAGAAACGCATCCGTCTGCGTGCCATGTATTTCGATACCCCCGACCGCCAGCTTGCCCGCCAGCACGCCGCCATCCGCCTGCGGCAGGAAGGGCGCAAGTGGGTGCAGACCTTCAAGATGGCGGGCAAGGATGCCCTGACGCGGGTGGAATTGAACCACCCGCGCAACACGCCCCAGCTGGATCTGTCGGTATATGCCGGGACCCCTGCCGAAACGGTCTTTGCCCACCTGAAAGGGGAACTCGCCTTGCGGTACGAGACCGACGTCTGGCGTACGCGATGCGAGATCCGCACCCGCACCGGTACGGTTGAAGCCGCCTATGACGATGGTTTTGTGCGTGCCGGCGACCTGGAATTGCCCCTGCACGAGGTGGAATTCGAGCTGCTGTCGGGCCGGGTAGGCGCGCTGTTCACGCTGGCCAAGAAGTGGACGGTCCAGCACAAGCTGGTGCTGGACGTGCGCAGCAAGGCCGAGCGGGGTGACCGCCTGGCCAACGCCGCCGCCGCGATCGTCGCCGCGCCCGAGGCCGAGCGTGTGCAGGTTCGCCAGGACGAGATTGCCCGCTACTGGGCGCCGACCCTGGCCGACAAGGTCACGTTGGCCCCGCGTGCGACGCCCGGGCAGGCGCTCGACATCATCACTGCCGAGTGTTTCGACCAGATCGTGCGCAACGCAGCGGCACTGTCCGGTATCGACAGTGCGGTGGGCGCCGCCACGATCGGCGCCGAACACGTGCATCAATTGCGTGTCGGGATGCGCCGCCTGCGCTCCGCCTGGCGTCTGTTCAAGGGCTGGGCGCCCCTGCCGGACGAGGCGGCGCAGGAAGCCGCCGCGGAGTATTTTGGCCAGTTTGGCGAGGCGCGGGATGGCGACGTGCTGGGCGACACCGTGGTGCCGATCCTGACCGCCGCGGGCATGCCGCCGGTCGAATTGCCCCAGGCGGGCGATGCGCCGGACGCCGCCGTGGTGGCCGCGTCGCCCCCGTTCCAGACCTGGCTGCTGGACCTGTTGGCCTGGAACGTGGGGGTGCGGCCCGAGCCGACACCGCTGCTGGCGCCCATGACGTCGGTCGTGGCCGTGCCGCTGCAGCCGGGCAAGCTGGCCACACCCGTGGTGAAGCGGCTCAAGAAGTGGCACAAGCGCCTGGTGGAAGACGGCCGCCGTTTCCATCGCCTGGAAGACGAGGCGCGGCACGATCTGCGCAAGCTGGCCAAACGGCTGCGTTATGGCCTGTCGTTCACCGAGTCGCTGTTCGACGCCGACCACGTCAAACCCTACCGCAAGCGCCTGTCGGTGCTGCAGGATGCCCTGGGCGAGATCAACGACCTGGTCGTGGCACGCGAAACCTACCTGACGCTGGCCGAGACGCAGCCGCCGGCATGGTTCGCCGTGGGCTGGATCGGCGCACGCCTGGAAGTGCTGTACAAGGGCGCCGAAGAGGAATTCAGGGCCCTGGACGACACCCGGCCGTTCTGGAAGTGATCGACCTGCAGGGGCAGCCCCGGCGGTGACCGGGTCTGCATCCCCAGTAAAAGAGGCGATCGGCTGACACAGCGATCGCCTTTTTCACAATCAGGCCGCCAGTGCCGCCTTGATGTCCGGCTCGATCGCCTGTGGTTTGTCCGTTGGCGCATAACGCTGCAGCACCTGCCCGTCGCGCCCGACCAGAAACTTCGTAAAGTTCCACTTGATGCCTTCGGTGCCCAGCAGCCCCGGCTTGCTGGACTTGAGCCACTGGAACAGCGGGTGCGCCTTGTCACCATTCACGTCGATCTTGGCGAACACCGGAAAGTGCACGTCATAGGTCAGCGTACAGAAGCTGCGGATCGCCTCGGAATCGCCGGGTTCCTGGTGCCCGAACTGGTCGCAGGGAAAGCCCAGCACCTCCAGCCCCTGCGCCCGGTAGTCCCGGTACAGCGCTTCGAGCCCTGCATATTGCGGCGTGAAGCCGCATTTGGACGCCACGTTCACGATCAGCAGCACCTTGCCCCGGTAGGCGTCCAGCGAGCGGGTGGCGCCGTCCAGGTCATCGGCGGAAAAGTCATAGGCGCTTGTCATGATGCACTCCGATTGAAAACGTCAACGCACGAGCTGGTTGATTTCGATGATCGGCATCAGCACCGCCAGCACGATCAGCAGCACGAAACCGCCCATCAGCAGAATCATCAACGGTTCCAGCAATGCCGTCATCGCCATGGCCTTGCGTTCCACTTCGCGCGACAGGGTCTGCGCGGCGCGTTCCAGCAATTCTGGCAAGGTGCCGGTCTTTTCACCACTGGCCGTCAGGTGGATCAGCAGCGGGGGAAAGGTCTTCTGCACCTGCAAGGCGGACGCCAGGGACACCCCTTCGCGCACCCGGGTCGTCGCATCGTCGATCGACGCCCGCAAGCGGTCATTGCCCAGGGTCTGCCGCGACGCATCCAGTGCCCGCAGCAAAGGCACGCCGCTACCCGTCAGGATGGCCAGCGTCGACGCAAAGCGCGCCGCATCCAGCCCCAGAATGAATCGGCCGGCCACCGGCATGCGTAATAGCCGCGAATGCCAGGCCAGCCGCGCGGGCGCCGCCCGCAGCATCATGCGCCAGCCGGTAAACGCCGCCGCCAGCCCGATTGCAAGCAGCCAGCCCCAGGTGCGCACGAAGTCGCTCAGCCCCAGCATCACCCGCGTCAGCAGCGGCAATTCCTGCCGTGCCTGCGAAAAGGCGCTGACCACCTGCGGCACGACATAACCGAGCAGGAAGATGACGATGCCGACCGACACACACGTCACGACGGCAGGGTAGATGAACGCCGTCAGCACCTTGGTGCGCAAGTTGTTGCGCTCTTCGATGTAGTCGGCCAGCTTTTCCATCACCTGCGCCAGGTCGCCCGACTCTTCGCCAGCGGCGATCAGCGCCCGATAAATTTCCGGAAAGTCGCGCGGCCGGGTCGCCAGGGCGTCGGCCAGGCGGTGACCGGCGCGGATGTCGGACCGGATCGTCATCAGCACTTCACGGATGTGCTTGCGTTCGGCCTGCTCGGCGGTCGCGGTCAGTGCCGCGTCCAACGGCAGCCGGGCCGACAGCAGACTCGCCAGTTGCCGGGTGGTCCAGGCCAGTTCCGAATCGGACATCCGGGAACCGAACAGCGGCCGCGGCGCGCCCTCGGCCGCATGTTCCTGCGCGGCCACGGAATCTACCGCCAGTGGCGTCAGCCCGCGCGCCCGCAACTGCGTGCGCGCGGCGCGGGGGCTGTCGGCGTCGATCAGGCCGCGTTCGACCTTGCCGATCGCATCCGACGCTTCGTATCGATAGGACGGCATGATCAGGTATCCCGCGTCACACGGATCACTTCTTCAGGCGAGGTCACGCCCGATCGGATCCAGCGTTCGCCGTCCTGCCGCATGTTCAGCATGCCCGAAGCGGCCGCGGCCTGGCGCATGTCTTCTTCGCTGGTGCCTTCATGGATCAGGCGGCGCTGCGTCTCGTCGATCGTGAACAGTTCATGGATACCGGTCCGGCCGCTGTAGCCGGTATGGCTGCAGGCCGGGCACCCCACGGGACGGTACACGGTCCGGCCATCGGGTTCGATGCTGGCTTCCTTGCATTCCTGGCACAGCCGCCGCACCAGCCGCTGCGCCACCACGCCCAGCAGGGACGACGACAGCAGGAAGGGCTCGACGCCCATGTCGCTCAGTCGCGTCACCGCCGACACCGAATCGTTGGTGTGCAGCGTGGCCAGCACCAGGTGGCCCGTCAGCGAAGCCTGCACGGCGATCTGCGCGGTTTCCAGGTCGCGGATTTCGCCGATCATGATCACGTCCGGGTCCTGCCGCAGGATCGCCCGCAGGGCCATCGCAAAGCTCATGTTGATCTTGGCGTTGACCTGCGTCTGGCTGATGCCGGGCAGGTCGTATTCGATCGGATCTTCCACCGTCAGGATGTTGGTGGTGCTGGAGTCCAGCCTCGCCAGCGCCGCATACAGCGTCGTCGTCTTGCCGCTACCGGTCGGGCCCGTGACCAGCACGATGCCGTGCGGCTGGCGGATCAGGCGGTCGATCTGCTTGAGCAGGGTCGCGTCCATGCCCAGGCGCGACAGTTCCAGCCGGCCCGCTTCCTTGTCCAGCAGACGCAGCACGGCGCGTTCGCCATGGCCGGTCGGCAGGGTCGACACCCGCACGTCGATCGGCCGGCCGCCCACGCGCAGCGCAATCCGGCCGTCCTGCGGCAGGCGCTTTTCGGAAATATCCAGGTTCGCCATGATCTTGATCCGCGAGATCAGGGCGGCGTGCAGCGCCTTGCGTGGACTGACCACGTCGCGCAGGGTGCCGTCGACGCGATAGCGCACCACCGAATGCGTCTCGAATGCCTCGATGTGGATATCACTGGCGCCGTCGCGCGCGGCCTGCGTGAACAGGGCGTTGATCATGCGGATCACGGGGGCATCGTCCTGCGTTTCGAGCAGGTCTTCGATTTCCGGGATGTCCTGCATCAGCCGCGCCAGGTCGATCTCGTTTTCGGCCGCGCCCACCACCGACGCCGCATCGCCCGTATCGGCATACGACGCCGCCAGCTTCGTTTCCAGCTCGGCATCCGGGACCCGCATGATGCGCAGCGCGCCATGCCGGCGCTGCACTTCGGCAATCGCCCACGCTGGCGTGCGCGGGCTGACTGTCAGCGTCGTGCCGTCAGGCCGGATGTTCAGCAGCGCCCGTTGCGCGCGGGCCCAGGTATAGGGCAGGGGATTCATGGTCGGGTCACGATCTCGGCGGAATAGCCCAGCTGGCGCAGGGTGGACAGCGTGGTATCCAGGGTCAGCATATCGCGGGCGACACGCGAACGGACATACCAGACCTGGCCTTCGCCCGGTTCCACATAGGCGTTGAAGCCGGCGTCGGAGACGCGGCGCGCCGTCAGCTGCGCATCGTTTTCAGTGGGGGAGGCGGCAATCTGCAGCACCGTGGTCGGGCCTTCGGCCATGATGGCAGACATGTCGCGCGGGATGGTGGTCGGGACCATGCCTTGCGAATTGGCGCGCGGCAGCGGATCGCCTTCACCCGGCACGCGCGGCGGCAGTTCGGGCGCCTTGATATCCGGCAGCAGCCAGTGCTCGCCCGGCTGCGAACGGGCCTGCGTCGCGCGCATGTACTCGTAGCGATCGATCAGCAGATTGGAATTGGGCGTGCCTTCGCGCACGACGTAAGGACGCAGGAAAACCATCAGGTTGGTTTTGGCGCGGCGGCGGCTGTCATAGCGGAACAGTCCGCCAATGTACGGAATGTCGCCCAGGCCGGGCACCTTTTCCACGGAACCGGTCACCGAATCCTGCACCAGGCCGCCGATCACGATGATCTGGCCATCGTCCACCAGCACGTTCGATTCGATCGCGCGCTTGTTGGTGATGATGCCTGCCGTATTGGTGGCGGAATCGACGCTGCTGACCTCTTGATAGATCTGCATCTTGACCGTGCCGCCTTCGGACACCTGGGGTTTGACCTTGAGCGTCAGGCCCACGTCCTTGCGTTCGATGGTCTGGAAAGGGCTGGCCGTGGTGCCGCCGGTGCCGGTCTGCGCGTAGGAACCGGTAATGAACGGGACGTTCTGGCCCACGATGATGCTGGCGATTTCGTTGTCCAGCGTCAGCAGGTTAGGCGTCGACAGAATGTTGGTGCCCGACTTGCTTTCCAGGGCCCGGGCCAGGAAGCCCAGGTTGGTGACTTGTCCCACGCCGGGGATCGTGACCGACCCGTTGGTGATACCGATGCTCAGGCCGTTGCCCAGCGACGCCGGATTGGCCGCGACGCCCAGCAGGTTGGTGCCCGCGCCGCCGAACGCCGTGCCGCCGAAGGCGCCGGTGCCGCTCGAATTGTTGCTGAGATTGCCCGCGCCGCTCAACCACTGGATACCGAATTCGGCGGCGGTGCTGGCGGTCACTTCCACGATCAGGCTTTCGACAAAGATCTGCGCGCGGCGCACATCCAGCATGTCGACGATTTCGCGCAGGCTGCGGTACAGCGGTTCCGGCGCGGTAATGATCAGCGTGTTGGTGGTGGCGTCGGCCTGGACCGTCGCGCCGCCGCCGCTGAAGGTGGTGCCCGTGCCAGTGCCGGTACCCGTGCCGCCGAAGCCGCCCGAGGTGCCGCCCAGGGCCGAACCCACGCCGCCGGTGCTGCTGGTGCCCCCCAGGGCGCTGCCGCCCAATGCGCTCGACGTGTTGCCGGTGCCGCCAAAGCCGCCCGTGTTGTTGGCGCTGGACCCGCCAAAGCTGGTGCCGCCCATCAGGTTGCCGCTGTTGCCGCCGCCAAAGCCGCCGCTGCCGCCCGATTGGCCGGTCAGCACGCCGCGCAGCACTTCGGCCAGTTTGACGGCCTCGGCGTTGCGCAGGTAGACCACGTGCATATTGGTGGCGCGGGACGACGGATTGTCGAGCTTGGCGATCAGGTCACGGGCCAGCCGGGTGCGCGCCGGGCTGCTGGCGCGGATCAGGACGCTGTTGGTGCGCGGATCGGCAATCGCGGTCACGCGGTTGGTGGCTTCGCCGCTGGCGCCCGGGTCCATCAGGCGCGTCACCAGCGCGGCCACGTCGGTGGCAATGCCGTTCTTGATCTCGATCATGTCGGTGGCGACCGACGACTGCGTGTCCACGCTGGCAATGATGTCGGCGATCCGGCGCAGGTTGTCCGCGTAGTCGGTGATCACCAGGGTGTTGTTGCCGGGATAGGCATTGATCGGGTTGTTCGGCGCGATCATCGGGCGCAGCACGGGCACCAGGTTGGTCGCGCTTTCGTAGTTCAGCTTGAACACCCGGGTCACCAGCTGGTCGCCGCGGCCGGTATTGGTCACCGCGCCGCCTTGCAGCTTGGCGTCGGCTTCGGGCACGACCTTGCTGATGCCGTCGGCCTCGACCACCGCAAAGCCCTGCATGCGCAGCGCGCCCAGCAGCATCCGGTAGGCGGTGTCGCGATTGACCGGCGTTTCCGACACCAGGGTCAACTGACCCTTCACGCGCGGATCGACCAGGAAATTCTTGCCGGTGAACTGGCCAAGCGCACGCACCACGGCGTCGAGCTCGGTATTGACGAAATTCAGGACGACGCCGCCATCGGGCGCCGTGGCGCGCGCAACCTGCGCGACTGCATTGACAGGCGGAAGTGCCAGCGTCAACAGCGCGGCCGACATCGCCGCGACGATCGCCCGGGTAGCCAGGGTGCGCGGCGACGACCGGTGAGTGGACGTCTGGAGGAAAGAGGTGGGCATGATGTTATCGGCCAACTTGCAGGAGTGAATCGTCGCCGGTGCGGCGGCCCAGCGCAGACAGCGTGCTGTCGAGCGCCGCACGGACTTCAGGAGTGGAATTCGGCGCGGGTCGGGCCACGCCGTTGAATCGGACGCCGCCCCGTTGGGCCCAGCGTCCGGTGCCTTCGACCATCAGGGGTCCTTCCAGGGTCGACACGGCAAATACGATGGCGTCGCCGGCATCCCCCGTCAGGCGGACCTGATAGCGGCCGATCGGCCGCAGCATGGACAGCACGGTCGACGCGTCTTTCCATTCGACGGTCAGCAGCTCGCCTACGGGCACGCTGCCGTTCAGGCGCATGGCGGGCCAGCGCAGCGACAGATCGCCGCCCGGCTTCAAGGTGTTGAACGGCGCGCCCAGCTGCGCCAGCGTGCTGGCCGGCAGGCGCAACGTGCGGGCCGACAGAATGACACCGCGCGTTTCCACACGCAGCGCCATCGGGCCATCGAGCCACAGGTGGGACAGCACCAGATGCGGCCCCCCATCGAACGCCAGGCGCCAGTTCAGCGGCGTGGGCAGCGTGCTGCGGGCTTCCGGTGGGCCAATCGCAAGCAGCGCCGACCCGTTCCAGACCGTGCCCGACGCATCGACGATGGCAACGGGCCAGGTGTCGGGAAGGGCGCGGATCAACCAGCGGGCAGGCAGAACGACAAGCGCGGACACGACGGCAATCGCGACACAGATCAGGACTTTCGGAATCGTGCGCATCAACGTCCCTGGCTCGCGGGGGTGGTGGTCCCCGGAGTCGTATTCGCCACGAACAGCATCAGGCCGGACACCTTGCCGACCAGCAGGCGTCCGTTCTCGTCTTTCGGCCGTTCCAGTTCGGCCTGCACCAGGCGCAAGCGGGTCTGCGCCGGCACCGCGGCCAGCCATTGCATCAGGGCGGTTGCGGACACCCTGTCGACGCTGACCTGCAGGCCGGCGTCGGCCGTCGGCTGGTCGGTCGGCGGCGCAATGTCTTCCAGCGTGCCCGCAATGCCGGCCTGGCGCAGGCTGTCGGCAAGCGCCTGGCGCGTTTCGGCCGGCGTCATCCTGCCGCCCGATGCACGTTGCAGGCTGCGTGCTTCGAGCGTCAGCGCATCCACCGTGGCGGCCTGCGTGCGCAGCAAGGGCAACTGCACCTGCAGACGGCGATAGGTGGTCCAGGCCGGTTCGATCAGCACCAGAAAAACGAGCGCCAGGCCGACGACCGTGCCGCAGATCGTCAACAGGCGGCGTTCACGCGGCGCCAGCCGGGCCCAGCGGCGCGACAGGCTTTCGGTGCGTTTGCGCAGGGCGGGCGCCATGCGGGCGTTCAGGCGGGCGTTCATCGTGCCACCCCGCCGCGTACGGTGACGCCGGCGCCACCGGCGCCGTCATTGGATCCCGCCGATGCCAGTCGGAAACGCCACATGCCTTCCACCCGGTCCACGTTCAGACCCAGGGCCTGCGCGCGTTGCAGCACGGCCGGATCAATACCCGCCGTCTGTGCCGTTGGCGCATTGCGGCCGGTGGGTGGGGGAGGCGTGCGTTGCAGGCTCAAGCGGCGCGGCGGTGCGCCGGCGCCCGGCGTCGAACCGGCCACCGCCGCGGCGCCGACCATGCCGATGCCATCGTCCACGAGCTTCAAGCGCAATTCTGCGTCGGCGTACGACACGGCCGTCAGGTTGCTGGCGGCTTGCGGCAGGGCGTCGGCCGCGGCCAGCGACATGGGCAGGAAGTCCGAGCTGCCGAATTTGCCATCGGCGGTGCGAAGCGCGTCGCGGCGCTGCTCGGCCTGCTTGAGCGGATCCACGATCACGGGCAGGTCCGGAAACGCCGCCTTGACCTGGGTCACCATGCGCTGGCGCAGGGCCTGCTCTTCGCGGCTCAGTTGCCAGGCGTGCACGTTCAGACCCAGCAGCCAGACAGCGGCGGCCGCCGCCGTCCAGATCAGCGGCTTGCGCCAGCGCGACCGTCCGGCATGCCGGGGCTGCAGGTCGGCCAGGGCCAGCGACCACGAGGGCGCCACGCCTGACCAGCGCGCTTCGGCCGGCAAGGTACGCGATTCGACGGCTTCGGGCGCGATCCAGCCGATCGGCGCGGGCGGCACCCAGCCCACGGCGGGCGGCATGGCCGGTTCCATGGCCAGCAACAGGGCGGCTGCGGCCGGCTCGGCGCCGTCGTGGGCATTGACGGTATCGATCGCCCAGCAATAGCCCGACTCCGGCCCGCTGCGCACGATCAGATACCCGTCGCGGACGGCGGCGGTCCAGCCGTTGTCGGTTTGCGCCAGCGCCAGCGGCGCCGGCAGCAGCGCATCGGCCGCCAGGCCCACGTCGGCCAGCACGGCCAGGGCGCGCGCCAGGTGCTCGCGCGGTCCCCACGCCACCGCCACGGTGCCGTCGGCATGCCGCGCGCCATGCGCCACGGCCAGCGTCTCGATCTCGCCCAGCAGCATCGGTTCGACCGCGCCCGCCACGGCCGCGCCCATCCGGTGCGGCGGCAGCGGCGGCACCGTCACCGAGGTAACAATGGTGTCGCCGGGATGCAGGATGGCCTCGACCCGATCGCCGGGCACGGCGCCCGCGATCTCGGACAACGACATCTCGCCGGTGCGCAGCACGGTGTGCTGGCGGTCAAGCAGCGCAAACTCGATCAGCGAGCTGGGCGTGAGCGCCTGCAGCGTCGGTAGCTCCAGTCGCAATATGGTCTTCAATTCGTTTCCCTTTTCCACACCACGCTAGGACTGGTGGCGTTTTCGCGCGAAATGAGCGCTTGCATTGTGACCGCTGCACGCTCCAGCGTCACGGTACCGTTGACGGAAAACCACTTGCTGACCGTCACGATCTGCGTATCGGTCAGCTGGATGTCCGGATTGGCCAGACGATTGCCGAAGTCGGCGCGGTCATTGAAATAGGCGCCGGCATTGCGGCGTTCCGTCAGGGCCCGCGCCTGCGACAGCGACAGTCCGGGCACCGCCGCAGCCAGCACCTCGGCGCTGGCCGTGTTGGCGTTGACGGCGGTAATGCCCGGCAGCACGGTCACAAACGGCCGCAGCTTGTCGATGACGCTGTCATCGACATCGGTCAGGCCGCGCAGGTCGTCCACGCCGCGGATCATCGGCGCTGTCGGGCCCTGCCCGGCCGTGTCGGATCCCGAAGCCGATCCGCCCAGGCCCGTGCTGTCGGTGCCCGCGCTGTTCGTGCCTGCGCCGCCCGATTCACTACTGCGGCCGGGCGCCGATTGCGCACTGGCCACCCGCAGCGCCACCTGCGGCGCGAGCGACCCGGGCAACCCCAGGATCGCGCACAGCCGCTGAAAGGCCGCGACTTCGATCGGCTGCGGAATCCCGGCGCTGGCCAGGTTGCGCAGGTTGAACTTGCCCTGTTCGTCTTCGATGCGGCCCGAAAACACGGCAATCCGGTCGTCGCCCGGGCGCTGGATGCGCGTGTCTTCCACCGGTGTCGCCCACAGGGTGTCGAGCCGCGTCGTGCTGTTGCGCCGCGCGTCATCCCGCAGCACCAGCCGCGCCCAGTCCAGCCCGCCCTGCAACAGCCACCGCGCCTGGATCCGCGCCTGCTCGTTTTCCACGGCGCGCACCGACGCCGCCTGCCGCTGGAACAGCCCCGTGATCAGCAGCGCCACGGCCGTCACGATCAGCAGCGCGCTGATCACTGCCATGCCCCGCTCGCGGCGTGGGCGAGCATGCACTATTCGTGTGACCGTTGTTCGCGTCACAGCGGTCGTGGGCACTAGCGCCCCGGGCGTTGCTGCCGGCTTCGTTGTATTCATTCCAGTATCACCACGCGCGCGTACCGCTCGCGCCCATCGGCCGGCAGTCGCTGCACCGACAATTCCAGTCCGGTAAACGGCGTGCCCGTGGTCGGGAAGGGGGTAGTCACCCACCCGTTGCCGGGCAACCAGCCGCGCACCGTGAACCGGTACACCCCGGTCAGGATCACTGCCGCGGGGCCCACCGGCGGCAGCGGATAGCGCCGCGCCGACGCGCCCACGGCCCGGCGCAGCAACGTGCCGTCCTGGAACCACACCACCCGCTGCCAGGCACCGGGATTGGCGGCGTCGCTGCGGATCATTTCCACCCGCGCCGGCCCGTCGGGCTGCCCCGACGTCGTCACCAGGATGCTTTGCGGCAGCAGTGAGGGCGGCACGCCATTCACGGCCGTGTTGCCAACGCCGCTGCCGGTGCCCGTGCCCGTTCCAGATGTCCCGGTCGATGTGCCCGTCGGGGCGCCGCCGCTGGTGGTGCTGCCGGTGTTCGCGCCAGTATTCGTACCGGTGTTAGTGCCCGCCCCGGTTGCCGTGCCATCGCCACCCGTGGCGGCATTCAATCCATTCACCCCGCTTGCCATCAACGCATCGGGCGCCCGCAGCGCCACATCGCGCTCGAACTGGCCCAGCATCCGGATTACCGTGTCGTTTTCATCGGCGTCCTCGGTCAGCCGGCGCTGCTGCGAACTGACGTTTTCCAGCCCGCGCCACGCAATGATGCTCACCAGCGCCATCAAGGTGATCGCCACCAGCACTTCAATCAGGGTAAAGCCGCTTTGCCGCGCTTTCATGGCAGCGCCGTCAGAAAGCCGTTGATCTGCGCCAACGTTTCGGTCGGCACGCCGTCGGGGTGCACCCGCACGGTCACCTGCCGAATATTGGTGTTGTCCGAATTGGTGAAGATGCTTTCGCATTGCATCAGCAGGCGCCCCTGCCGACAGGCGTTGACTTGCCGCCCCGGCGACGGCATCAGCCGCGCCAGCCGCAATTCGGCCATCTGGTTTTCGGCCGCCACCAGCGCCAGGGACTTGGTCCGTAGCGCCGCATTGTTCTGCGCGATCACGCCAATCGCGCGCACCGACGCGGCCAGTGCCACCGCCACGATCGCCAGCGCCACCAGCACTTCGATCAGCGTGAATCCCGACTCACTGGACCGCATACCGTCCCGCCTCGTCGCGCACGATGGTCACCGTGGCATCCAGGTTCTGCAGGCGCACGATCATTGGCGGCGCGATCCATTCCGACGTGAACACCGGCGCGCCTTCGGGCAGCACCGATACCTTCACCGGGCCATCCCGCCAGGGCCGGGGGCGCAGCAGGTCATCCCGCGGGAACACATCGAGCTGGGTGCTGGACAGCGCCGTGGGGGTGGCCCGGCCCGGCGCATACACCCGCGCGCGCCGCATGAATCGATAACCCGCGTCGTCCGCCTGCCAGGTGATCTGCCGGCCGTCCGCACGCACTTCGCCCTGGGCCACGGCAAACAGTTGCGCCAGACGCTGCGCGTCTTCCTTCAGCACGGCCCGCCGATCCGGAAAGGCCTTCACGCCGATCGCGGCCGCGGCAATGCCGATGACGACAATCACCACCATCAATTCGATCAGCGTGAAACCGGCCGCCCGGCGGCGCGGGCGCCAGGCCGGGGGAGGGGAAGGGCGTAGACGAGTCACAGCAGGCGGTCAGAGGTCCCAGGAACCTACGTCGGTATTGGCGTTATCGCCGCCGGGCTGGCCATCGGCGCCCAGCGAGAACACATCGATATCACCCCGCACGCCGGGGTTCAGGTATTGATAGGCATTGCCCCACGGGTCGGCAGGCAGGCGATCCAGGTATTGCTTCCAGTTGGGCGGCACCTGGCCGGTGGCCGGCCGTTCGACCAGCGCGCGCAGACCTTGTTCGGTGGTGGGGTAGCGGCCGTTGTCCAGTCGATACAGCTTGAGCGCCTGCATGATGCCGGACACGTCCTGCTTGGCGGCCACGGCACGGGCCTGGTCGGGGCGATCCAGCACGCGCGGAACGACCAGCGCGGCAAGAATGCCCATGATGACGACCACCACCATGATTTCGATCAGGGTGAAACCCTTCTGGCGGCGGGACTGGTGACGACTCTTGATCACAGCGTAAACTCCAAAGGCGCGAATGGCATCATCTATTATCGCTGCTTTATATGACATTTCATGACAGGGTATTCCTGTCACATTCAAGCCCCAAGATTGAGGGTTTTCTGCGACACGGACCGTTCCGTTCGCATGCCGGAGCCGCGCTGTCCATGCCCATTTCGACCCCTCGGTATCTTCCCCGCCTCGTCCAGCGCGCTGCCGTCGTGGCACTGGCTGCAGGCGTCGGCGTCTGGGGCGCCATCGTGTTCGCGCCTTCGCCCCCGCCCGCGCCGCCCACCGCGGCGGCCAGCACCACGCTGGCGACCGACACGCAACCCGTGGCGCGCTGGTTCGGCACGGGCAGCGGCGCCAAGATCCAGGTCGTGGTGGCGGGACTGATCTCGGCCGGCCCGCGCGGGTCGGCGGTGCTGGCCATCGACGGCCGCCCCGCCCGTGCCTACGCGGTGGGCAACGACCTGGCCGAAGGGGTCACGCTGGCCGAAGTCGGCCACAGCGGCGTGGTGCTCAATCAGGGTGGTGAACGTGTCGAAGTGCGTGCCGCAACGCTGCCGCCCCTGGGCGAAACCATCCGCACGGTGCCCCTGACGCGCTGACTTCACATTCTTTGCGTCCCCCGAGTTGACTTCCAAAAATGACTGCTGCATAATCTCAGGCTCCCTGACGGAGGGGTGCCCGAGTGGTTAAAGGGGGCAGACTGTAAATCTGTTGGCCTTGCGCCTACATTGGTTCGAATCCAATCTCCTCCACCAGCTTCTTTTTGGCTGGCACGTCATGGTGAGTTGTAGTGGTTGTAGAACAAAGCGAAGTGCAGGTTGAGAAGTGCCAGTGGTAACTAGGTAGGCGGGTGTAGCTCAATGGTAGAGCAGAAGCCTTCCAAGCTTACGACGAGGGTTCGATTCCCTTCACCCGCTCCAGTACCAAGCAGTGTCAGGTAGTTAGCAAGCAACACCGTTTCAAGAAAGTCTGCGGCGCCCGGCCGGTCCGGTGCAAAGAAAGATGTGACGTGCAAACGTTCAGCTTTTCGCCCGGCTCTCGGCAGTACGCAATACCCCGGCAGTACCCCGAATTCGCCCACTTGGCTCAGTGGTAGAGCACTCCCTTGGTAAGGGAGAGGTCACGCGTTCGATCCGCGTAGTGGGCACCAGTTTTCTTCCCAGTTCCATTCCAGTAGTAGCAGGCATCCAGGCGGGAGTCAGCCATGGCAAAAAGCAAGTTTGAACGTACCAAGCCGCACGTCAACGTTGGCACC
>NZ_BMXQ01000002.1 GCF_014651835.1 Pigmentiphaga litoralis
TATACCCAGAACCCCTCGTAGCGAACGCTGCGGGGGGTTTTGCTTTTGGGGTCGCGCTTTCTTCTCTGCGCTTTTCCCCGCCCTTACTCCCAATTACGCATTGCACGCGTTCGACACCCGCACGCGCTTCGCTCTGCGCTTACAGTCTTCCCTGAACATCATCCACTCACGCGCGAGTCCCCTGACGGGCTCTGCATGTCCTCGCGGGGCGTGCGTGCGCGTCGACGACATTACAGGGAGCCTCGATGCATCCACGATTTTCCTTCCGACATGCTGCGGCCGCCGGTGTCAGCATCCTCGCTTTGCTTGGTGCCCTGCAGGCCCATGCTCAGGCGGTTCGTCCGGGCAGCGATGTGCGTGCGGAACGCGCGTCCTTGCCCAACGGCATCAGCAAGACCACGTGGGCCGATGGACTCGAACATCCGTGGGGCCTGGCCTTGTTGCCATCCGGCGAAGCGTTGGTGACGGAGCGCGCGGGGCGCCTGCGAGTGATTGCCAAAGACGGATCGTTGTCGGCACCGGTGACCGGTACGCCGCAGGTGGACGCACGCGGCCAGGGCGGTCTGCTCGACGTCGTCCTGCATCCGGATTTTGCGCGCAATCAGTGGGTCTATCTGAGCTACTCGGAGCCGGGCCAGGCGTCGCGTACCAACAGCACCGCCGTGATGCGCGGCAAGCTGGTGCAGACGGGCGGCACGTGGGCACTGACGGACGCGTCGGTCATATTCCAGCAGTCCCCCAAGTATGCCAGCAGCCTGCACTTCGGGTCGCGTATGGTCTTCGATCGCGACGGGTCGCTGTTCGTCACCTTGGGCGAGCGGTCGTCGCGCAGTGTGGACGCGCAGGATCTTGGCACCCATCATGGCAAGGTCGTGCGGCTGACGGATGCGGGCAAGCCTGCGCCGGGTAACCCGTATCTGGATGCCGCAGCTCAACGCACCACGAAGGGTGCGCTCCCCGAAATCTATTCGCTAGGGCATCGCAACCCGCAAGGCGCCGCGCTGGATCCGGTCAACGGCGAGCTGTGGGTGGCCGAGCATGGGCCGCAGGGCGGTGACGAGATCAACATCGTGAAGCGCGGACAGAACTACGGGTGGCCCAAGTTCACGTATGGCGAGCAGTACGGGGGCGGCAAGATCGGTGAGGGAGCCTCGGCGCCGGGTTATATGCCGCCGCTCTACAGCTGGGTCCCATCGATCTCGCCGAGCGGCCTGGCGTTCTACACCAGCGACCGCATTCCGGAGTGGAAAGGCAGCGTGCTGCTGGGCGCCTTGAGCGGCCAGGCGCTGATCCGCTTGCAGCGGCAAGGCGATCGTATCGTCAAGGAAGACCGCTACCTGTCGGGCGAGGCGCGCGTACGCAACGTGACGGTCGGCCCGCAAGGAGAGGTCTATCTGCTGACGGATGCGCCGCGCGGTCAGGTGATCGTGCTCAAGCCGACGGGCAGCTGACGTAAAAACGCCCACAGCGACACGAGTCGGTGTGGGCGTCAAAGCGGTCCCGGTTGCCTGGCGGCGTGCGGGGGCTGCCTGGATTACTTCAAGTGCGCGTTCACGATCTTGGTCAGTTCGAACATGTCGACGGTGGGCTTGCCGAACAGTTCTTTCAGCTTGGCATCGCCGTTGATGTTGCGCTTGGCCTTTGGGTCCTGCAGGTCGTGCTTCTTGATGTATTCCCAGATCTTGCGCGTGACTTCGGTACGCGGCAGCGGTTCCGGGCCAATGACCGCGGCCAGTTCGGCGCTCGGGGTCAGGGGCTTGAGGAAAGCTGCGTTGACTTTACGCGGAGCCTTGGTGGCTGCTGCTTTCTTGGCGGCAGGAGCCGCTTTGGTGCCGGCCGGCGCTGCTTTTTTAGCGGCGGGGGTCTTAGCCGGGGCTGCTTTCTTGGCGGGCGCGGCGGTTTTCGCTGCTGCCTTCTTGGCTGTGGCCATGCTGTACTCCTACAAAGAAGAATCGTCCGATCGGTAGCAGGGCCACACCGCAGTGCGCGAGAGAGGCAAACTCCAGTACTGCGGAATAACCCCGCGAGCGCAGCATATCGTTTCGCCAGGGAAAGCTACAACAAAATTTCGTTTGAATTGGTGTTTCCCAGCAGAAATTGCCCGGTCCACAACGCTTGGACGTCACGCCGGGCCGGTAGAATGGCCCGACCGTCTTTCGAGAGCGCCGGTGCCGACTGTGAAATCCTTGTTTACCTTGCCCGTTCGTCTCGCCCGAAACGCCTGCTGCAGTGCGCTTTTCGGCCTGGTGGTAAGTGGTTGCGCAACGCAACCTGAATTGCCCAACTATGAAGATGAGCACGACCATGAGCAGGTCGTTACACCTGCGTCAGAAGTGGTTGTGGTTCCCCCTGAACAAGCGCTTGTCGTGTCGACATCGGCGTCGCCAATTGGCGAGGCGCCGGCGGGCTGGCAACCGCTCATCATTCGTCGCGACAAGACGCGCACCAGCTATAGCGTTGCGCACAAACACGTGGCCGCCAAGGCCACGCGCGTGCTGCATGCGGCGGCCGATTCATCGGCCAGCGGGCTGTGGGTGCCGATGCCGGTGGCGCCCGCCGCGACGTCGATTACGTGGTCCTGGCGCACCGATGCCATGATCCCCGGCGCGGACAGCACGCGGGCCGATGCCGAGGATTCGCCGACCCGTGTCGTGTTGGCCTTCGATGGCGACATGAGCCGCCTGCCCATGAAGGAACGCATGCTGGCCGAAACGGCGCGCATGCTGCTCGGCCGTGACATGCCCTATGCGACGCTGATCTATACATGGGACACAAAGCAACCGGTGGGCACCGTGATCGCGAATGCGCACACTGCCCGGGTCAAGAAGAAGGTGGTCGAGTCCGGGCCCGCGCGCGTTGGCCAGTGGCTGACCTACAAGCGTGACTATGTGAAGGACTACACCGAGATCTTTGGCGAGCCACCTGGCAAGCTGTTGGGCGTGGGCGTGCTGACCGATACCGACAACACGCGCCAGCGCGCCGAAGCCTGGTACGGCGATATTCATTTGCTCACGGAACGCACGACCGCCTTGGGGAACTCCCGGGGCCCGACGGCAATCGACTAGAAGCAGGCGCCGGCCGGGCCCGATCGGGCCGGGCGGTCACTGGACTTCGGAGAACAGGATGGATGTTGGGGTTGGCTTGCGATCGCCCCTGGAAGCGATCCGCAAATTTCATGACGAGCTGACGGCGCTGCGCCGCGACCTGCACGCGCATCCGGAGCTTGGATTTGAAGAAGTGCGCACCGCCGGCATCGTCGCCCGCAGTCTTGAACTGCTTGGCATCGAGGTGCATCGCGGCATTGGCAAGACGGGCCTGGTGGGCGTGATCCGGGGACGGCGCTGCGACAGCGGCCGCATGATCGCGCTGCGCGCCGACATGGATGCGCTGCCCATGACCGAGCAGAACACCTTCGGCCATCGGTCGACCAAGCCAGGCCTGATGCACGGCTGCGGCCATGACGGGCACACGGCCATCCTGATCGGTGTGGCCAAGTACCTGGCGCGCACCCGCAACTTCGATGGCACCGCCGTGCTGATCTTCCAGCCCGCGGAAGAAGGCCTGGGCGGCGCCAAGGCGATGATCGAAGACGGGCTGTTCGACATCTTTCCCTGCAATGCCATCTACGCGATGCACAACTGGCCTGGCCTGCCGCCGGGCAAGATCGGCATCAACCCAGGACCGATGATGGCGGCGGCCGACCGGTTCGAGATTGTCGTGCATGGCAAGGGCGGCCATGGCGCGCATCCCTATCAGACGATCGATCCGGTGGTGGTGGCGGCGCACATCATCACGGCGGCGCAAGCGATCGTGTCGCGCAACGTGAGTCCGCTCGATGCGGCGGTGGTGTCGATCTGTTCGGTACAGGCCGGCCATCCGGGCGCAATGAGCGTGATCCCGAGCGAGGCGCGGCTGGTGGGCACGGTACGGACCTTCCGCCGCAGCGTGCAAGAGATGGTCGAGACACGGCTGGGGCATATCGCGTCGTCGATCGCCGGGGCCTTCGGCGCGACGACCACCTTGAAGTACGAACGCATCTACCCGGCCACCATCAATACGCCGCATGAAGCCAACTTCGTGGCTGACGTGGCCACCGCAATGATAGGCAAGGAGAACGTGATCCGCGACCTGACGCCGTCCATGGGCGCGGAGGATTTCTCGTTCATGTTGCAGGGCCGCGCGGGCGCGTATTTCCGGGTCGGGCAGGGCGGGGCCGACAGCGGCTGCTTCCTGCACAACACGGGCTACGACTTCAACGACGCCATCATTCCCGTCGGCGCCGGTGTGATGGCGTCGATCGTGGAACGCAGCATGCCGGTGGTGGATTGATCCATGGGACCGAGGCGTGCAGCGCGGCGCCGTCCCAAGCGGGGCGAACGACAGCGGTTAACATTCGGGTAGGCAGTGACTGCCCGACGGACACACCGGCGGTGCGACGGCCTGGCAGAGCGGCCTACCGACACGTCCGGCCTGCACTGGCCCGTACCGGCCTGAACCCACCGCACCGGCGGGTTCTCCCTTCCGCCTTTTTCTTTTCCTGATGCCGCCCCGGCGGCCATGACGATGACGACTCCTACGCTTACGATCACCCGACCCGACGACTGGCACCTGCACCTGCGTGACGGCGAGGCGCTGGCCGCCGTGGTGGGCCACACTGCCGCCCAGTTTGCCCGCGCCATCGTCATGCCGAATTTGAAGCCGCCGGTCACCACGACCGAGCAGGCGGGCGCGTACCGTGACCGCATCCTGCAGGCGCTGTCGTCGCGTCCCGCCGATGCGCCTGCGTTCACGCCGCTGATGACGCTGTATCTGACTGACAATACGCCGGCCTCGGAAATCGAAAAGGCCAAGGCCTCGGGCTTTGTGCACGCGGTCAAGCTGTACCCGGCCGGCGCCACGACCAATTCCGATGCCGGGGTGACCGACCTGCTGGGGCGGTGCGCCCCGGCGCTGGAAGCCATGGAGAAGGTGGGGCTGCCGCTGCTGGTGCATGGCGAAGTGACCGATCCGGCCATCGACCTGTTCGACCGTGAAAAGGCCTTTATCGACACGGTCATGATCCCGCTGCGCAAGTCGTTTCCGGGACTCAAGGTGGTGTTCGAGCACATCACCACGGCCGACGCCGCCCAATACGTGCGGGACACCGACGGTCCGACCGCCGCGACCGTGACGGCGCATCACCTGCTGTACAACCGCAATGCCCTGTTCGTGGGCGGAGTGCGGCCGCACTGGTATTGCCTGCCGGTGCTCAAACGCGAGCGGCATCGCCAGGCCCTGGTTGAAGTGGCCACCAGCGGCAGCCCGAAGTTCTTCCTGGGCACCGACAGCGCGCCGCATGCACGCGGCCTGAAGGAGCACGCCTGCGGCTGTGCGGGCTGCTACACCGCGCTGCACGCGATGGAACTGTATGCGCAGGCCTTCGATCTGGCCGGCAAGATCGAGGCGCTGGAAGGCTTTGCCAGTTTCTTCGGCCCCGACTTCTACGGCCTGCCGCGCAACAGCGGCACGCTGACACTGGTGCGTGAATCCATGACGATTCCTGACGAACTCCCGTACGGCGCGCAGACGGTGGTGCCGCTTGCTGCCGGGGAGACGCTGCCATGGCGGGTCGCGAGCTGAGCGCCGGGCAGGACGGCGGGCAGGCCGGGCCAGAGCACGGGGCGACCGTGATCGACTGGGAACAGCCCTGGTTCACCGGCGTGGCGCCTGCCGGCGCCCTGCTGTCGCTGGAAGCCGCCGAGCCGCTGTGCGATCGCCTGAACCGCCTGCTGGTGACGTCGGCCGCGCGCGGCGTGCGGCCGCAGATGGATTCGGGGAGGCCCATCGTGTTTGCGCCGCAGGCGGACCTGCCGGATGGCATCCCCTACGAAAAGCACATCTACGACACGGGTCGCATCCCGACTCGCGACAACCTGCACGACCTGTTCAATGGGCTGGCCTGGCTCTCCTACCCGCATATCAAGTCGCGGTTGAACGCCACGCAGGCCCAGGCGCTGGCGCAGCCGCACATGCCGCCGCCGGGCGAAGGCGGCAAGAACGGGCGCGGCGCGCTGCGCGATGCGGTCACCCTGTTCGATGAAAACGGCCTGGTGCTGGCGTGCTCGAACGACGAACTGGCGACGGCGCTGCGGCGCTTCGACTGGCAGACCCTGTTCCAGGACCGCCGTACCGCCACGCTGGTACAGACCGAGCCGTGGGTGGTCGGCCATGCGCTGCTCGAAAAGCTGATGGACCCCTACAAGTCGATCACGGCGCACACGCTGATCGTGCCGGTGGACGACTCGTACTTTCGCGCCTCGTTTTCCGAACGGCGTTCCACCATCGACCGGCTGGTGAGCGACTGGCTGGCCAACTGGCCGTTCTTTACCCCGCGTGACCTGTCGCCGCTGCCCGTGCTGGGCCTGCCCGGGTGGTGGGCGGCCAACACGGCGCCCGGCTTTTACGACGATACGGACGTATTCCGGCCCGGGCGTTCGCGCCAGAGGTAAACTGTCTGCGCAGAGCAGATCAGGCAATCGCGGCGCGCAAGCGGCGAGGAAGGTCCGGACTCCATATAGCAGGATGGCGGCTAACGACCGTCCGGCGATCGCACCGTGCGCAAGCGTGGTGCGCGAAGCCGAGGAACAGGGCCACAGAGACGAGTCTGCGGCGAGGGCGGATTTCGATCCGCACCGGCACGGCATCTCCGTGCTGCGCGTCCGGGTCACCCCGGGCGCGGCGCAGCAGGGTGAAACGCGGCAACCTCCATCCGGAGCAACACCAAATAGGCATGCATGCGGCCCCTCGGGGCCGTGGAGGGCGGCTAGTTCGCGCATGCGGGTAGGTGGCTTGAGCTGGCCAGCAATGGTCCGCCTAGAGGAATGATTGCCCGCGGGGCGACCCGTGTACAGAATCCGGCCTATCGATCTGCTTTGCCTCCCCATTTCCGCATCGAAACCCTGCCCCGGCAGGCCGTTTCGTGCGTCCAGACCCTTCGCCAACAGGAGAGGATCCCTTTCCCGGCTGTCCAGGACGGCCCTGAGCAAGCCGTTTCACTGCCCGTTTCAGGCCGATGTCAGGCTTGGGCCATCCTTCGTGGTCAGGCAAGTTTGGACAGCAATACGGGGCGGCTCGGGAAAGCACTTGTATCTAGTTACCACACTCTTGAGAGGGGCGTTTTTCGCTCAATGCTCACGTCTCGCATTCACTTCTACACCCAAGGCACTGATTCGATTCGATATTTCATATCGTGAATCTTCGAGCAAGTTCGGCTAAGTCCTTGTTACTAATGGATAAATGGCCGTTACCGGCTTGACCCTGCAAGGGCGGTCCTTTAGAGTGGGAAATAGTAGAATTTTGTGCAAAAAAGTGGGGTGACAAAGTCGTGTTCCAGGGCAGCAGCGCATTAACGCTGGATGCGAAGGGGCGGGTATCGATCCCGACCCGGCATCGTGACGCGTTGATGGTTCAAGCTGAAGGGCGCCTGACACTCACCCGACATCCCGATGGTTGCCTTCTGGTCTATCCCCGTCCGATCTGGGAAACGAAACGCGAACAGATCGCGGCGTTCCCGATGCAGGCGCGCGGGCTTCAGCGATTGTTGCTCGGAAGCGCGCAAGACGTCGAACTCGACGGAACGGGACGGATCCTGATTGCCCCCGAGTTACGCTCGGCTGCCTCTCTGGAACGCGATGTGATGCTGCTTGGCATGGGCGCGCATTTCGAACTCTGGGACGCTGCCGCTTTGGCCCGAAAAGAGCAGGAACTGCTCGATCAGGCCTCGCCAGAAGTTCTCAATCAGTTTTCTTTCTAAATCGTGAATTCCCCCTTTCAACATCGGCCCGTGCTGCTGGCGCCGACGATAGACGCGTTGTCCAGACAGGACGACGGCGACGCCGTGGGCGGCGTTTGGGTGGACACGACGTTCGGCCGCGGCGGTCATTCGCGCGCGCTTCTGGCGCGCCTGGGACCCGACGCGCGGCTGATTGCTTTCGACAAGGACCCCCAGGCGGTGGCGGCGGCGCGTGATGTCGCGGCGGCCGATCCCCGCCTGACCATCGTGCATGCCGGCTTTGCCGACATCCGTGAAGAACTGGCCGAGCTGGGCATCACCCAGGTCGACGGCGTCATGATGGACCTGGGAATTTCTTCGCCGCAGATCGACGATCCGGAGCGTGGATTTTCGTTCATGCGGGACGGCCCGCTCGATATGCGGATGGACACGACGCGCGGCCTGACCGCCGCGCAATGGCTTGCCGAGGCAAGCATCGACGATATGCGGGAGGTCATAGCGCGCTATGGAGAAGAACGGTTTGCTTTCCAGATTGCAAAGGCGATTGCAGCTGGCCGCGAGGTGCGGGCTCTTACGACAACCGGTGAGCTTGCCCACCTCGTGGCTGGTACAGTCCGCACGCGGGAGAAGGGGCAGCATCCAGCGACACGCACCTTTCAAGCTATACGGATTTTCCTCAATCAGGAACTTGAAGAGCTCTCGCGTGCGCTCGCGTCCATTCTAGAGTTGCTGGCGCCTGGCGCGCGTCTCGCGGTGATCAGCTTTCACTCGCTTGAAGACCGCATCGTCAAGCAATTCATCGCGGCCGCCGCCAATCCGGGCGCCGAGACTGCGCGTCTGCCGATTCCCGAGCGCGACCGGCCGCAGCCGGTGCTGCTGTCGGTCGGCCGCATCCTGCCCACCGATGAAGAAGTCGCTGGCAATCCGCGCGCGCGTTCTGCCGTGCTCCGGGTGGCCGAACGCACGTCCGTGCCGCTGCCTCCCGAAGGCGGCGCGGCCTTCAGCCGGGCCGAATTGCCCGTGGGGGCGGCGCGCCGCCCCGCGTCGTCGCGTCCGCGGCAGGTGCGTGCGCAAGCACGCTCGTCGACCTAGGTCCCCGGCGCCATGGCCCGTCTTCTTTTCGTCCTGACCCTTGGCCTGATCGGCTGCGCGCTGTCGCTCGTCAGCAGCCAGTACGAGGCCCGCAGCCTGTTCATGGAACTGGAGCGCGCGCAGGTCGTGACGCGGGACCTGGATGTGGACTGGCGCCGTCTGCAACTGGAACAGACCGATCATTCCAAGCATGGTCTGATCGATAACGTGGCGCGCAATACGCTCAAGATGGAGCCGGTGACGCCGGCTCGCACCATTTATCTCGCGCAGCGCCGCGATCAAAGCGAAGCGCCTGTGGTCCTGCCGTTCGGGCCGCTGGGCGAACCGATGCCGGTGCCGGCCGGCCGCAATCCGTCGGGAGCCCGCCGATGAAGCGCAAGAGCACACAAAGCGTCCGCTTTTCGTCCAACCCCGTGCTGCACGCCAAGCTGCCGCCATGGCGGTCGCGCTTCGTGCTGTTCCTGCTGTTCGCCGGCTTTGCGACGCTGATGGTGCGCGCCCTGTATCTGCAGGGGCTGTCCAATGAATTCCTGCAGCGCCAGGGCGAATCGCGCTACGCGCGAACCCTGGTGCTGCCTGCCTCGCGCGGCAAGATCACCGATCGCAATGGCGTGGTGATCGCGTCGAGCGTCCCTGCGCGCGCCGTGTGGGCGATTCCGGAAGACGTGAAGGCGCCGCCCGACAAGCTGGCCGAACTGGCGAGCCTGCTGGGCATTCCGCTGCGCGATCTGCAGCGCAAGCTGTCGAACGAAGACAAGACCTTCGTCTACCTGAAGCGCCAATTGACGGTCGAGACGGCCGACAAAGTGGCCGCGCTGGGGCTGGAAGGCATCCACCAGCAACGCGAAACGATGCGCTACTACCCGGAAGGGGAAATGGTGGCGCACGTGCTCGGCTTTACGAATATCGAAGACAAGGGCCAAGAAGGCATCGAGCTGGCGTACAACTCGCAGCTGGCCGGCCGTGCCGGCAGCCGCCGGGTGATCAAGGATCGCCTGGGCCGCGTGGTGGAAGACGTGCAGGCCGTGCGCTCGCCCGCCAACGGCCATGACCTGACCCTGTCCATCGACACCCGTATCCAATACCTCCTGTTTTCGCAGTTGAAGGCGGCGGTTGAAAAGAGCAAGGCGCGCGGCGCCGCTGCAGTCGTGGTCGATACCCGCACCGGCGAGATCCTGGCGCTGGTGAACCTGCCGACCTACAACCCGAATGCCCGCGAGGGGCTCAATGGCGGACAGCTGCGTAATCGCGCGCTGACCGACACCTTCGAGCCCGGTTCGACCATCAAGCCGTTTTCGATCGCGCTGGCGATGGACCTGGGCCGCATCCGGCCCAACAGCACGTTCGACACCGGCAATGGCCGCATGACCTTCTTTGGCCGGTCGATTTCGGACACTCACGGCTATGGGGTGCTGACCACGGCGGGTGTGATCGAGAAGTCGAGCAACATCGGCACCTCGTTGATCGCGAACCTGATCGAAAACCGCGAGATGTGGAACAAGTACAGCGAGCTGGGCTTTGGCCAGGTGCCCAAGCTGGACTTTCCGGGTGCGGTGGCAGGACGCCTGCGTCCGTACGACCGGTGGCGTCCGATCGAAAAAGCCACGATGGCTTATGGCTACGGCCTGTCGGTGTCCCTGGTGCAGATGGCCCAGGCCTATACGGTGTTTGCCCGCAATGGCGACATGGTGCCGCTGTCGTTCCTGAAGACCGATCGCGAACCGACCCCCACGCAGGTCTACACGCCGGCCACGGCCAAGACCATGCGCAAGATGATGGAAGCCGTGACGGGCGCCGGCGGTACGGCCGTGCAGGCGCAGGTCATGGGCTATCGCATTGCCGGCAAGACCGGCACGGCGCGCAAGATCATCAACGGCGCCTACAGCACCAAGTATGTGGCGTCGTTCATCGGGCTGGCGCCCGCGTCCAACCCGCGCCTGGTTGTCGCGGTGATGATGGACGAGCCGACCACCGGCAGCGTGTACGGCGGCGCCGTCGCGGGTCCGGTGTTTTCGAATGTGGTCGGCGGCACCCTGCGGTTGATGGGTGTCGAGCCTGATGCGCCGTTCAAGTCGCTGGTCGTGCCCGATGTGCCGTTGATGGAAGAAGTGCTGTGAGCGCGGTGGACTTGCGCACGCAGGCGCGTGATCCGTCCGCCCTGGTGGCCTGGCTGCGCGCGAACGTGCCGGCATCGGCGCAGCTGACCCTGGATTCGCGCGCGGTGTCGGCGGGCGATGTGTTCCTGGCCTATCCGGGTGCGCGCAGCGACGGCCGCGATTATCTGCGCCAGGCGCTGGCACAAGGTGCGGCGGCCGTGGTGTTCGAAGCGGCCGAGGGGGCGCATGGCGCCGAGATCGATTCCCTGCTGGCCGAGCGCGGCGTGCCCGCTTGCGCCTATGTGGGACTGAAAGAAGCCCTGGGCGAGACGGCGTCGGCCTGGTATGGCGAGCCGTCGAAAGCCATGACCGTGATCGCGGTGACCGGCACCAATGGCAAGACCTCATGCACGCAGTGGCTGGCCGATGCCTTGACCGCTCACGGCCAGCCTTGCGGCGTGATCGGCACGCTGGGCATTCGTACGCCGACGGCCGATGGCGCGGGCGCGCATGTCGTGACCGGCTTGACGACGCCCGATGCCGTGGCCTTGCATCGGTCGCTGGCGCAGATGCGCGCAGCGGGCACGGTGGCCGTGGCGATCGAGGCATCGTCGATCGGCATTGCCGAAGGCCGCATGGATGGTCTGCACGTGGATGTGGCCGTGCTGACCAACCTGACGCGCGACCATCTGGACTACCACGGCGACATGGCCGAATACGAGCGGCAGAAGACGCGGCTGTTCACCTGGGAAGGCGTGCGCGCGGCCATCGTGAACCTGGATGACCCGGCCGGGCATCGGGTGCTGGATGCGATCGCGGCGAATGCAGCCAAGGCCATGGCGGTGTTGCCCGCCGACGGCGCGGTCGAACCCGTGGCCCTGAGCGGCTTCACGCTGGATGCCGCGTCGGCGGTCAAGCCCGACGGGGTGTCGGTGCTGTCGGCCAGCGACCTGCATGGCACCAGCCAGGGCATGGTCTTTACCTTGAATCTGGACGACCGCTCGGTGCAGATCGCCACGCATCTGCTGGGCGCGCACAACGTCGCCAACCTGCTGGCCGTGGGCGGCGTGCTGCGCGCGCTGGGCTGGTCGGTGCAGGACACGGCGGGCGCACTGGGTTCGGCGCAGGCCGCGCCGGGCCGCCTCGAAGCCGTGGCCGCGCCCGACAGCACGCCGGGTGATGGCACCCCCTTGGTGGTGGTCGATTACGCGCATTCGCCCGACGCGCTGGAACGTGCGATCGACGCATTGCTGACGGTGGCGGCCGCGCGCGGGGGCCGCTGCGTGTGCGTGTTTGGCTGCGGCGGTGATCGCGACGCGGGCAAGCGTCCGGAAATGGGCCGCATCGCGGCTGCGCGTGCCGACCGTGTGGTCGTCACCAGCGACAACCCGCGCAGCGAATCGCCGCGCGCCATCATCGAACAGATTCTTGCCGGCGTACCTGCCGATCTGCTGCAGCAGGCCGACCGCGTGACGTCCGACATCGATCGGGCACACGCCATTCGCGCCGCCATTCTCGGCGCGGACATTCACGACGTGATCCTGCTCGCGGGCAAGGGTCACGAGTCTTACCAGGAAATCGCCGGCGTGCGACAGCCCTTCTCGGATGTCGATGAAGCGCGCAAGGTCCTTGCCGGCTACCCGCGACAGGAAACACGTATTTTGGGATTCATGAGTCTGGCGGATGCGACGTCCGCCATGCAGGGCGTGCTGCACGGCGCATCGGGTGAATCGGCCGCTGCGCCGCGGATCGCGATCCACGGCGTCAGCACGGATTCGCGCAGCGTTGCCACGGGCGACCTGTTCGTTGCGCTGGTCGGCGAAAAGTTCGATGCGCACGATTACGTTGCGGCCGTGGCGCAAGCCGGCGCGGCGGCGGTCGTGGTGCAGCGCCCGATGGACGATGTGGGCGTGCCGCAGATCGTGGTGTCCGACACGCGTGTGGCGCTGGCCCGTCTGGCCGCAGCCTGGCGCGCGCGGTTTGCCATTCCGCTGATCGGCGTGACCGGCAGCAACGGCAAGACGACCACCAAGGAAATGATCGCCGCGATCCTGGCCGCGTGGCACGGCGAGCCGGCGCGCCTGGCGACCCGTGGCAACTTGAACAACGAGATCGGCGTGCCGCTGACCTTGCTGCGCCTGACGGCCTCGCATCAAAGCGCGGTGGTGGAGCTGGGCATGAACCACCCGGGCGAGATCGCCCAGCTGGCGCGCGTGGCGGCGCCGACGGTGGGCCTGGTGAACAACGCGCAGCGCGAGCACCAGGAATTCATGCACACGGTCGAAGCGGTCGCGCGTGAAAACGGCGCCGTGATCGAACACTTGCCGCCTGATGGCGTGGCCGTGTTCCCGAGCGACGATCCGCATACCCCGATCTGGATGGCGCTGGCCGGTGCACGCCCGTGCCTGCGCTTTGGCCTGGACGGCCATGCCGAGGTCACCCCCGAAGTGACCGCCACCGGCATCGACATGCAGGCCTTCGACACCCGCTTCACGCTGGTGACGCCCGCCGGGTCGGCGCCGGTGGTGCTGGCCGCCGCGGGCCAGCACAACGTGCGCAATGCGCTGGCGGCCGCCGCCTGCGCCCTGGCCATCGGCACGCCGCTGGCCAAGGTGGTGGATGGCCTGCAGGCGTTTGCGCCGGTCAAGGGCCGCATGCAGCGCCATGCGCTGCCGTCGGGCGGCCTGCTGATCGACGACACCTACAACGCAAATCCTGATTCGGCCCGCGCCGCGATCGACGTGCTGGCCAGCCTGCCGTCGCCACGTGTGCTGGTGCTGGGTGACATGGGCGAGGTCGGCAATGACGGCCCCGCCATGCATCGTGAAGTGGGCGAGTACGCACGCGCCTGCGGCATCGATGCGGTGTTCGCATTGGGTGATGCCACCCGCGACACGGTGGCCGCGTTCAACGCAGATGCCGACGGGAACGGCGTGCATGCGGACCGGGTGGAAGACCTGGCCCCGGCGATCCAGGCCGTGCAGCCGGCGTCGGTGCTGGTGAAGGGTTCACGCTTCATGCGTATGGAACGGGTGGTGGCAGCCTTGCTGGCCGGCAACGACCCGTCGACTGACTTTTTGAATGGTACGCGGAATGCTGCTTGAACTGGCCCAGTGGCTATCCGAAGACTTCCGGGGTTTCTCGGTTTTCAGCTATATCACGCTGCGCGCGGTGTTCGCGTGCGCGACGTCTCTGTTGATCGGGCTGGTGGCGGGCCCGTGGGTGATCCGCCGCCTGACCGCGCTCAAGATCGGCCAGGCCGTGCGCGCCTACGGTCCGGAGTCGCATCTGGTCAAGAACGGCACGCCCACCATGGGTGGCGCGCTGATCCTGATTTCGATCGGCGTATCGACCGTGTTGTGGGCCGACTGGAGCAACCGCTTCGTATGGGTCGTGCTGCTGGTCACGTTCGGCTTCGGCTGGATTGGCTGGGCCGATGATTACCGCAAGGTGGTGCGCCGGGATCCGGAAGGCATGCCGGCGCGGGAAAAGATCTTCTGGCAGGCCCTGATCGGTCTGGTGGCGTCGGTCTATCTGACCTTTGCGATCGCGGCGACCGACCTGGCCGGCACCTGGGTGCTGTTCCGCGACTGGATCCACGGCGGATTCACGATGGCGTTGCCGACAAGGGCCGACCTGATCGTGCCGTTCTTCAAGAGCATCAGCCTGCCGCTGGGCGCGCTGGGTTTCATGGTGCTGACGTGGATGGTGATCGTCGGCACGAGCAATGCGGTCAACCTGACCGACGGGCTGGATGGCCTGGCGATCATGCCGACCGTGCTGGTGGGCAGTGCATTGGGCGTGTTCGCGTATGTGGTGGGCCGCACGGACTATTCGCGCTACCTGCTGTTTCCGTACATTCCGGGCGCCTCGGAATTGATGGTGATCTGCGCGGCGCTGGCCGGGGCGGGCCTGGCCTTCCTGTGGTTCAACGCGTATCCGGCGCAGGTGTTCATGGGTGACGTCGGCGCACTGGCGCTGGGTGGTGCGCTGGGCACCATGGCCGTGATCGTGCGCCAGGAAATCGTGCTGTTCATCATGGGTGGCGTGTTTGTGGTCGAAACGCTGTCCGTGATCATGCAGGTCACGTGGTTCAAGTACACGAAGAAGCGGTATGGCCAGGGCCGCCGCATCTTCAAGATGGCGCCGCTGCACCATCATTTCGAGGTCAGCGGCTGGAAAGAAACGCAGGTCGTCGTGCGGTTCTGGATCATCACCATGATGTTGGTGCTGATCGGACTGTCGACCCTCAAGTTGCGGTGATGTGGAAGCCTTGATGGACACGCTGGAGTCTCCTGTCGCGATGCCGTTCACCCTGGTCCTTGGCCTGGGCGAGACCGGCTCGGCCGCGGTGCAGTGGTGCGTACGCACCGGCTGCGGCGTGCGCGTCGCCGACACGCGGACCGACACGAACGGCCTGGCCGCGCTGCGCGAGCAGGCGGGCGACGCCCGATTCGTGCTCGGCGCGGCGGCCCTGCAGGACATCGATGGCGAATCGCAATTCGACCTGGCGCTGCTTGAAGGCGTGGACCGGGTGGTGCTGAGCCCCGGCCTGTCGCCCCGTTTGGCCCCGGCCCGCGCGCTGGTGGACGCGGCCCGGTCACGCGGCATTCCGGTCATCGGCGAAATCGAACTGTTCGCGCAAGCGCTGAACACGCTCAAGATTGAGCAGGCCTATGCCCCAAAAGTATTGGCCATTACCGGCACCAACGGCAAGACCACGGTTACGTCATTGACGGGCCGGCTGGTAGCTGCCGCCGGCAAGTCGGTGGCGGTGGCGGGCAACATCAGCCCCGCCGCGCTGACGGCATTGATGGCCGCGCAGGACGCGAACGCGCTGCCCGACGTGTGGGTGTTGGAACTGTCCAGCTTCCAGCTGGAGACCACCCGCAGCCTGCATCCCGATGCGGCCGTGGTGCTGAACGTGACGCAGGATCACCTGGACTGGCATGGCGACATGGCGTCCTATGCCGCGGCCAAGGCCAGGCTGTTGACGGCGTCTGCCATTGCCATCGTGAACCGGGATGACCCGACCACGGTGGCCATGGTCGATCGGCTGGACGCCGACCGGGTGCGCAGCTTTGGCCGCGACCTGCCCGCGCTGGCCGGCGACATGGGCATGGACCACAGCCATGGCGTGGCCTGGCTGGCCGAGTCCGCCTTTGACGAGTTCGACGCCGAGCCCGTCAAGCGCAAAAAGAACGATCCCATTCTGCGGGCTGCCGGGCGCGTCGTGCGCCTGATGCCGGTCGACGCGCTGCTGGTGCGCGGTCAGCACAACGCCGCCAATGTGCTGGCAGCCCTGCAACTGGCCCGGTGCATCGGCTTGTCGTTGGTGCCCATGCTGCACTCGGTGCGCGATTACCGCGGCGAGCCGCATCGCGTCGAATTCCTGCGCACGATCGCCGGGGTCGATTTCATCGACGACAGCAAGGGCACGAACGTGGGCGCCACCGTGGCGGCCCTGGAAGGCCTGGGCCAGCGGTCGGTATTGATTGCAGGCGGCGTGGGCAAGGGGCAGGACTTTGCGCCGCTGGCGCGCGCCGTGGCGCTGCATGCCCGCGCCGTGGTCCTGATCGGGCGCGATGCGCCTGCAATGGCCGATGCCTTGGCGGGCACGAACGTTCCTTTGGTCACGAGCGAGTCGCTCGAAGCCGCCGTCCAGACCGCCATGACGCACGCCGAAGACGGCGACGCGGTGCTGCTGTCGCCCGCCTGCGCCAGCTTCGACATGTTCCGCGACTACAAGCACCGTGCCGATGTGTTCGACGCCGCGGTCACCGAACTCGCGCACGATCGCGGAGAGATCTGACATGAGCCTGTTCGCAGAACTGTCCAATGGTGTGAACGCCGTCCGGCCCAGCCGCACGCGCATGCTCAATTACGACGCCGCGCTGGTGGTGTCCGCCGCTGCCCTGCTGCTGATGGGCCTGGTCATGGTGTATTCGGCCTCGGTCACGCTGGCCGATTCGCCCAAGTACAAGAACTACGGCAACTACTTCTTTTTGATCCGCCACGTGGCCTACCTGATGGTGGGGCTGTTCGCGGCGGTGTTCACGTTCTCGATCCGCATGGACACCTGGCAGCGGTACGCCATGCTGCTGTTCTCGATCTCGCTGGTGCTGCTGGCCGTGGTGCTGGTGCCCGGCATCGGCCGCGAAGTGAACGGCGCGCATCGCTGGCTGCCACTGGGCATCGTCAACTTCCAGCCGTCCGAGCTGATGAAGCTGGCGGTGCTGATCTACGCCGCCGACTACACGGTGCGCAAGCAGGAACACATGCAGTTCTTCTGGCGCGGCTTCGTGCCGATGGCGGTTGCGATGGCGGCCACCGGCCTGCTGTTGCTGCTCGAGCCCGACCTGGGCGCCTTCGTGGTGGTCGTGGCCATTTCGATGGGCATCCTGTTCCTGGGCGGCATGAACGGCAAGCTGTTCGCGGGCCTGGCTGGCGTGCTGGTCGGCACCTTCATGCTGCTGATCTGGGCCGCGCCGTGGCGCCGGGAACGTCTGTTCGCCTACCTGGACCCGTGGAGCGAAGGCAACGCGCTGGGCAAGGCCTACCAGCTGTCGCACTCGCTGATCGCCTTCGGCCGCGGCGAATGGTTGGGCGTGGGCCTGGGCGGCAGTGTCGAAAAACTCCACTACCTGCCCGAAGCGCATACGGACTTTTTGCTGGCCGTGATCGGCGAAGAACTGGGCTTCGTTGGCGTCGCCGTCGTGATCCTGCTGTTCGCCACCATCGTGCGCCGGGGCTTCGAAATCGGCCGCCAGGCCATCGCCATGGACCGCACCTTCAGCGGCCTGGTCGCCAAGGGTGTCGTGCTGTGGTTCGGCGTGCAGACGCTGATCAACATGGGCGTGAACCTGGGCCTGTTGCCAACCAAGGGCCTGACCCTGCCGTTCATGAGCTTTGGCGGCACGGGCATCGTGTTCAACATGTGCGCGCTGGCCGTGCTGATGCGCGTGGACTACGAAAACCGCATTCTGATGCGTGGAGGGCGCCTGTGAGCTCACCCCTCGTCCCCACACGCACCCTGATGGTCATGGCCGGTGGCACGGGCGGGCATATCATGCCCGGCCTGGCCGTTGCGCAAGACCTGCGTGCGCGCGGATGGAACGTGGTCTGGATGGGCCACCCCGAAGGTATGGAATCGCGTTTGGTGCCGCCGCAAGGTATCCAGCTGGTGCCGCTGCGCTTTTCGGGCGTGCGCGGCAAGGGCGTCAAGACGCTGGTCAAGCTGCCGTTCACGCTGCTGCGCGCGCTGGGCCAGGCCTTCTCGGCCCTGGGCCGGCACAAGCCCGACGTGGTGCTGGGCATGGGCGGCTACGTGGCCCTGCCGGGCGGCCTGATGGCGGCGATGCGCGGCATTCCGCTGGTGCTGCATGAACAGAATTCCGTGGCCGGCATGACCAACAAGGTGCTCGCCCGTGTGGCGGACCAGGTGCTGACGGCCTTTCCGGGCGCGTTTCCAGGCAGGACCCGCGGCCACTCGGCCGTTGAGCAGGTCGGCAATCCGGTGCGCCCCGAAATGACCCGCGTGGCGGCGCCCGCTGATCGCCTGGCTGGCCGCACCGGCCCGCTGCGCCTGCTGGTGGTGGGCGGCAGCCTGGGCGCGCAGGCGCTGAACGACACCGTGCCGCAAGCCCTGGCCCGCCTGCCGGCCGCAGCGCGTCCAACCGTCGTGCACCAGGCTGGCGAAAAGCACCTGGCCGCCTTGCAGGCGTCGTATGCCACCGCTGGCGTGGCGGGCGACTGCCTTGCGTTCATTACCGATATGGCCGCGGCGTATGCCGATGCCGATCTGGTGATCTGCCGGTCGGGCGCCATGACCGTGGCCGAGATCTGCTCGGCAGGCGCTGCCGCGCTGTTCGTGCCGTTTCCGCACGCGGTCGACGACCACCAGACCACCAACGCCAGATACCTGAGCGATGCGCAGGCCGGCTGGCTCAAGCCCCAATCGGCGCTGACGCCCGAATGGCTGGCGGCCTGGCTGGCCGAGCGCACCCGCCCCGAATTGATCGAGACCGCGACGCGTGCGCGTGCGATGGCCCGGCCGCTGGCAACCGCCCGCATCGCCGACATCTGCGAAGCCGCGGCGCGCAAAGAGAAACCATGAGACACCGGATCAGACACATCCACTTCGTTGGCATCGGCGGCTCCGGCATGAGCGGTATCGCCGAAGTCCTGCTGAACCTCGGCTACCGCATCAGCGGGTCCGACCTGGCCGACAACGCGACCACGCAGCGCCTGGCCGCGCTGGGCGCGTGCATCGTGCAGGGCCACAAGGCCGAGAACATCGAAGGCGTCGATGCCATCGTCACGTCGACCGCCGTCGCGGGCAACAATCCTGAAGTGATTGCGGCCCGCAACAAACGTATTCCCGTCGTGCCGCGCGCACTGATGCTGGCCGAACTGATGCGCCTGAAGCGTGGCATTGCCGTGGCCGGCACGCATGGCAAGACCACCACCACCAGCCTGGTCGCCAGCATTCTGGCGGCGGGCGACCTGGATCCGACCTTCGTGATCGGCGGGCGGCTGAATTCGGCGGGCGCCAATGCCAAGCTGGGGCAGGGCGAGTTCATCGTGGTCGAGGCCGACGAGTCCGACGCGTCCTTCCTGAACCTGCTGCCTGTCATGGCGGTGATCACGAACATCGACGCCGATCACATGGACACCTATGGCCATGACTTCGCGCGGCTGAAAAGCGCGTTTGTCGAATTCACGCAGCGCATGCCGTTCTATGGCACCGCGGTGCTGTGTTCGGACGACGCCAGCGTGCGCGAGATCATGCCCTTCATTTCGCGCCCGATCACGACCTACGGCTTTAACGCCGACGCGCAGATCCGCGCGATCGACGTGCGCGCCGACGGCCCGCGCATGTGCTTTACCGTGCTGCGCCGCGACCGCGACGTGGAGTTGCCGCCCATCGACATCACGCTGAACCTGCCGGGCGAGCACAACGTGCGCAACGCCCTGGCCGCGATCGCGGTGGCGACTGAACTGGGCGTGTCCGACAGCGCCATCCGAGATGCCCTGGCCGCGTTCAACGGCGTGAACCGCCGCTTTACGCAGGCCGGCGTGTTCCCGGTGACCGACGCCAATGGCGGCGGCAGCTTCCGCGTGATCGACGACTACGGTCACCATCCGGTCGAAATGGCCGCGACGCTGGCTGCGGCCCGTGGCGCCTATCCCGAACACCGCATCGTGCTGGCCTTCCAGCCGCACCGCTACACCCGCACGCGTGACTGCTTCGAGGACTTCGTCAAAGTCCTGGGCACCGCAGACGCCGTGCTGCTGGCCGAGGTCTACCCGGCCGGCGAAACCCCGATCGTGGCCGCCGATGGCCGCTCGCTGACCCGCGCCGTGCGGGTGGTGGGCCGCGTCGAACCCGTGTTCGTCGAAGACATTGCCGACATGCCGCACACCATTGCCGACTTCGCGCGCGATGGCGACGTGGTCATCGTCATGGGCGCCGGTTCGATTGGCGCCGTCCCGGCCAAGGTGGGCGCGCTGTTCAACGCGCCGCAGCACGCCGCCGCACCGATTCTTCAAGGAAGTCCGTCATGAAGTCCCCGCAGTCCTTTGGCAAAGTCGGCGTGCTGTACGGCGGCAAGTCCGCCGAGCGCGACGTCTCCATCATGTCCGGCACGGGGGTGCACCAGGCCCTGCGCAATGCCGGCGTCGACGCGCACCTGTTCGACACGGGCGAACGCTCGCTGGCCGAGCTGGCTGCCGAAGGCTACGACCGCGTGTTCATCGCACTGCACGGCCGCTACGGCGAAGACGGTACCCTGCAGGGCGCGCTCGAACTGCTGGGCATTCCGTACACCGGCAGCGGCCCGCTGGCCTCGTCGCTGGCCATGGACAAGATCATGACCAAACGGGTGTGGCTGCACGAAGCGCTGCCCACGCCGCGTTATGCCGTGCTCGATGCCGACACCGATCTGGACGGCGTGATATCGACGCTGGGCCTGCCCGTGTTCGTCAAGCCGCCGCATGAAGGCTCGACCCTGGGCGTGACCAAGGTCACGCGCCGCGAAGACCTGGCCGCCGCCTACGCCAAGGCCTCGGAATTCGACGAAGACGTGCTGGCCGAAGCTTTCATCAGCGGCCGCGAACTGACCGTCGCCATCCTGGGCAAGGGCGCGAACGCCTATGCCCTGCCCGTGATCGAGATCGTGGCGCCCGATGGCAACTATGACTACGAGCACAAGTACTTCGGCGACGAAACCAAGTACTTCTGCCCGGCCAACCTGCCCGAAGACACCACCCGCCGCATCCAGCAAATTTGCGTGGCCGCCTATCGTGCGATCGGCTGCGAAGGCTGGGGCCGCGCCGACGTGATCCTGGCGGACAACGGCGAACCGTACCTGCTCGAGATCAACACGTCGCCGGGCATGACCAGCCATTCGCTGGTGCCCATGGCGGCGGCCGCGAACGGCATGAACTATGAAAGCCTGTGTGTCGAGCTCCTTGCGGATGCCCGATGCAAGGTCTCGGCCAGCCGGCCTCAAAGCGCTTAATCGGACGATCTGTGTGGAACGACTCCCGAACCCTCAACCTCCTGGCCAACACGCTGTATCTGTTGGCGGCGCTGGCATTGGGGTTGGCCGCCTTGCTGTGGATGGCGCAGCGGCCGGTGTTCGCGCTCAAGGGCATCGTGGTCGAAGCCGAGAACGGCGAGCTGCAGCATGTCACCACGGCCAGCGTGCGCGCGACCATCGAGGGACGGCTGAGCGGCAATTTCTTCACGGCCGACCTGGAGCAGGTACGGCAGGTGCTCGAGACCGTGCCCTGGGTGCGCCATGCCTCGATTCGTCGCCAGTGGCCCAATGCCCTGCGCGTGACGGTGGAAGAGCACCGGGTGCTGGGCTTGTGGAACGAAAACCGGCTGCTCAACACCTATGGGGAGTCGTTCACGGCGAACCTGGGCGAGGCCGAGGAAGATGGCGCGCTGCCCGTGTTCGGCGGCCCGCCCGGCTCGGAAAAACTGGTGGCGCAGCGCTACGCGGAACTGATCCGCTGGTTTGCGCCGATCAAGGTCGACCCGTCGCGCGTATTGCTGACACAGCGTTACGCATGGCAGGTCGAACTGTCGACCGGTCTGACGATCGATCTGGGTCGCGATCCGACCTCGGTCGGCGGGACCGACCCGGCGTCGCTCGAATCGCGTGTGCAGCGCTTCGTGCAGGCAGCCAAGGTCATCGATACCCGGATCGGCAAGACGATCCATGCCGACCTGCGTTACCCCAACGGTTTTGCCATTACCACGGCCAAGCCGGCGCCGGCGCCTAAAGCGGCGACCGGCACCAAGAAACCCGCATCAACCCCGAAAACTACGCAGAAAAAGCCATGACCCGTGAAACCAAGGACCTGATCGTTGCCCTCGACATTGGCACCAGCAAAGTGGTGGCAGTGGTGGCCGAGATGCAGCCGGAAGGGCGCTTCGAAGTCCTCGGCCTCGGGCAGCACGAGTCGCGCGGGATGCGCAAGGGCGTCGTCGTCAACATCGAGACGACCGTCAATTCGATCCAGCGCGCGCTCGAAGAAGCCGAGCTGATGGCCGACTGCAAGATCCGCGACGTCTTCACCGGCATTGCCGGCAGCCACATCCGCAGCTTCAACTCCAGCGGCATGGTCGCGATCAAGGACAAGGAAGTGACCGCGGCCGACGTCGCACGCGTGATCGAGACGGCCAAGGCCATCAACATCCCTACCGACCAGCAAGTCCTGCATGTGCTGACGCAGGAATTCATCGTCGACGGCCAGGAAGACATTCGCGAGCCGATCGGCATGAGCGGCATCCGCCTGGAAGTGCGGGTGCACATCGTGACCGGCGCCGTCAGCGCCGCGCAGAACATCGTCAAGTGCGTGCGCCGCTGCGGCCTGGAAGTGCAGGACCTGATCCTGCAACCACTGGCGTCCAGCCTGGCCTGCCTGACCACCGACGAGAAGGAACTGGGCGTGGTCCTGGTCGACATCGGCGGCGGCACGACCGACATCGCCATCTTTACCGGCGGCGCGATCCGCCACACGGCCGTGATCCCGATCGCCGGCGACCAGATCACCGGCGACATCGCGGCCGCGCTGCGCACGCCGACGCCCGACGCCGAAGAGATCAAGCTGCGTTACGGCGTGGCCAAGCAGGTGCTGGCCAGCCCGGATGAACGCATCGAAGTGCCGGGCCTGGGCGATCGTGGACCGCGTCAACTATCGCGTCAGGCGCTGGGCGCCGTGATCGAACCCCGTGTCGAAGAGCTGTTCACCTTCGTGCAGCAGGTGGTGCGCGAATCCGGCTACGACGAGCTGCTGTCGTCCGGCATCGTGCTGACCGGCGGGACCTCGCAGATGCCTGGCGTGGTCGAACTGGCCGAAGACATTTTCCTGAAACCCGTTCGCCTTGGCGTGCCGGAATACACCGGCAGCCTGGCGGACGTGGTTCGCAGTCCGCGCTTTTCCACCGTGATGGGCCTGTTGGCCGAGGCGCGCCTCCAGCGTGTCCGCGGCCGCCGCGTTGCACAGCAGACCGGCAACGTCACGCAGATTTTCGCGCGCATGAAAGAGTGGTTTCTGGGGAATTTCTGAGTGCGAGCCCAGTCGCAAAAAGATTTTGTGCAAGTCCTGCAGTCGCGGTCGTAGTTGCAGTACCCGGCCGGCGCAAGCCACCGGTAGTTTCTTGTTCATCCAACCTATGGAGTCGCGTGTGCCGGGAATATGAAATATGAAGCGTGATCCTTGGCGGGGTCACGGCCGGGTTGTTTTCGCCGCAAGGCTGCTTGTCCGGATCGCTTTTCATTTTTCGTATTCCCGATCACCCACTCCCAAACTGCCAGAACCTCTTCGGAGAACCTTATGAAATTCGAAATGCTAGACACCGATACCCGTGGCACGGTCATCAAGGTCGTGGGTGTGGGCGGAGCCGGTGGCAACGCCGTCGCCCACATGATTCGCCGTGGCGTCCAGGGCGTGGACTTCATCTGCGCCAACACCGACGCGCAAGCGCTGGCCCACACCAATGCCCCGATCCAGATCCGTCTGGGCCGCAGCGGCCTGGGCGCGGGCGCCAAGCCTGAGCAAGGCCGTGCCGCCGCCGATACGGCGCGCGAAGAAATCCGTGACGCGCTGCAAGGCGCGAACATGGTGTTCATTACCGCCGGCATGGGCGGCGGCACGGGCACGGGCGCCGGTCCGGTCGTGGCGGAAGTCGCGAAGGAACTGGGCATCCTGACGGTGGCCGTGGTCACCAAGCCGTTCGCGTTCGAAGGCGGCAAGCGCATGCGCATGGCCGAAGAGGGCATCGATGCGCTGTCGGAACACGTGCACTCGCTGATCGTCGTGCTGAACGAAAAGCTGTATGACCTGATGGGCGAAGACGCCACCCAGGAAGACTGCTTCAAGAACGCCGATGATGTGCTGCACAACGCCTGCGCCGGCATCGCCGAAATCATCAACGTCGACGGCAACGTCAACGTCGACTTCGAAGACGTCAAGACCATCATGAGCGAGCAGGGCAAGGCCATGATGGGCACGGCGATCGCCAGCGGCGTGGACCGCGCGCGCGTGGCCGCCGAGCATGCGATTGCATGCCCGCTGCTCGAAGGCATCGATCTGAACGGCGCGCGCGGCGTGCTGGTCAACATCACTGCCAGCCGTTCGCTGAAGATGCGCGAAACGCGCGAAATCATGGACACCATCCGCAGCTATGCCGCGGAAGAAGCGACCGTGATCTTCGGCGTGGCCTACGACGACGCGATCGGTGAAGACCTGCGCGTGACCGTGGTCGCCACCGGCCTGGGCCGCGCGAAGGCCAAGCCGCAACTGGTGCAGAACGCCATGCCCCAGCTGCGCACCGGCACCAGCGATGCGCACGTCTACCAGCAAGCCGGCGGCAACACCGGCAATGCAGGCGGCAACAGCAACCACAACGGTTCGACCAACTACCACGACTACGACACGCCAACCGTGTTCCGCAATCCGCGCGATGCGTCGATGCGCGTCCAGGCCCTGGAAAGCTCGGGCATGGAACATCTGGACATCCCGGCGTTTCTGCGCAAGCAAGCCGACTGAGATCGTTCGATCTTTCAGGAAAACCGCCGCGTGGAGCGATCCACGCGGCGGTTTTTTTTGCGCTTCAGTTCCGCCGCCATGCGTCTCTCAACGCGAGCTTGCTGTTCACGGAACACGCCTTGCGCACGCAGGACGCGGAATTCCTTGAGGTATCGAACAACGGATGGGGAAGGACACCTGGCAGATGCGCCAACTCTCCACGCTCAGTTGTTGCGCAGGAATTCGCGGATGAAATCGTCCTGGTTCGGCGCGTTTTCTTCCGTGGTGAAGACGACCTTGCGATCAACCACCCGTGCCCGCAATTCCGGACCGAACTGGCAGGTGATCTGGCTGAGGGCGCCCGCCTTCTGTTTGAAGTTGGCTGAGGCGTCGCTGCACATCCGGTCCAGCCCGGCGGCCACGGCGCCGCAATACCCTTGCACGCTGACCTTCTTCAGGCGGTCGTCATGGATCGCCGCCCAGTCCACCGTCGTCTTGACCGGCACACCGCACGACGCGCTGGCGGCGGCATCGGTCGCGGCCAGGGTGGCCTGGCCCTGGGTCACATGTTTTTCGCGGTCGAAGCGCGCCAGCTTCTGCTGCACGCCCTGCTGGGTCTGCGACTCATAGCTGGCGAGCAAGGTCGCCGGCTTCATCGCCTTGGTCTTCTTTTCGTTGAACGACAGGGCGTATTCCTGCTTGCGCCCGGGCAGGTAGGCCACGTAGCGGTCACCGCCGCCATACACACTGCCCTTTTTCTGCACCATGCCGGAATCACGTCCATCGAAGGTCGTGACATACGCATCGGTGCTGCCGCCCCAACGCTCCACGCGCGTCAGGAACACCACCTTATCGACGGGGTGGTTGACGCCGCTGATGCGCATCAGCGCCTGCTTGCCATCGGCAGTCGGGGCGATCACGACTTCGACCCCTTCGTCGGCCGTGAACACTTTCGGATAGCTCGCCAATTCGAGCGCCGAAACATTGGCCGAGGCAATGGCGCACACGATGGCGGCGAGGGGCAGGGCGATGGGGCGCATGGATGTCCTGATGAGCGGAGGGGTGCACCGATCTTAGCTGCGCAAGATTTTAATAAGGGTACGAAGTTGCAATCGATAGTTGCCTATACTGTCCGGCTGTATTTCCCCTCTTATTGGAGTTGAGCATGACCATCAAAGTTGGCGATCGCGTTCCCGACGGCACCCTGACCGAGTTCATCGCGGTGGAAACCGAGGGCTGCGCCCTGGGCCCCAATGCGTTCCCGGTGGCAGACCTGGTCAAGGGCAAGAAGATCGCGGTCTTCGCGGTTCCTGGCGCCTTCACCCCGACCTGCTCGGCCAAGCATGTTCCCAGCTACCTGGAAAACTTCGACGCCATCAAGGCCAAGGGCGTGGACGAGATCTGGTGCGTGGCGACCAATGACGCATTCGTCATGGGCGCCTGGGCCAAGGACCAGAAGGCCGATGGCAAGATCCGCTTCATGGCCGACGGTTCGGTCAAGTGGACCAAGGCGCTGGGCCTGGAACTGGACTTGAGCGAGCGCGGCATGGGCGTGCGGTCGCAGCGCTACTCGATGTTGCTCGACGACGGCGTCGTCAAGCAACTGAACGTCGAAGCCGGCGGCAAGTACGAAGTCAGCGACGGCGCGACGATGCTCGGCCAGCTGTAACTCGTGATGCAGGGACCGGGCAGTTGCCGGGTCCCTGCCGACGTCTGCTGCAAGAACGTGCTGTCCCCTTCGCTGCCATCGGCGCGAACTTTCCCCGGCTCATCCTCTCTATGGATGAGCCACCTGTATCGCTTTCTCCATGCTGCGTTGCAACCGGTTTCAGCCTGTCTGTGGCCGCCGCGACGATGCCATCTGGCTCCCCTAGCATAGAAACGTTACAATCCGCCTCTGCCTTCCTTCTTCTGGCCCATTGCCATGCTTCGTCAGCGCACCATCCAAAGCGTTACCCGCACGACCGGCGTCGGCCTGCACTCAGGTCGTCGGGTCGAGCTGACGCTTCGGCCCGCGGCGCCTGATACCGGCATCGTGTTCCACCGTATCGACCTGCCCGAACCTGTCGACCTGCCCGCGTCCGCGCTGGAAGTGGGCGACACGCGCATGGCGTCGGTGCTGCAGAAAGGCAATGTGCGGGTGTCGACCGTCGAACACCTGATGTCGGCCTGCGCCGGCCTGGGCATCGACAACCTGCATGTCGACCTGACCGCCGAAGAAGTGCCGATCATGGACGGCAGCGCGGGTACCTTCGTGTTCCTGTTGCAGTCGGCCGGCCTGGAAGAGCAGAACACCGCCAAGAAATTCATTCGTGTACTCGAACCTGTCGAAGTGCGCGAAGGCGAAGGCCCCGGCGCCAAATGGGCGCGCCTGGAACCGTTCGACGGCTACGCGCTGGCGTTTTCCATCGACTTCCATCATCCGGCCATCGATTCGACCGCGAATTTTGCCGAGATCGATTTCTCCAAGCAGTCGTACGTGCGCGAAATCGCCCGCGCCCGCACCTTCGGCTTCATGCAGGACGTCGAAAACCTGCGTGCCGCGGGCCTGGCGCGCGGCGGCAGTCTCGACAACGCCATCGTGATGGACGAATACCGCGTGCTCAATGCCGACGGTCTGCGCTACGACGATGAATTCGTCAAACACAAGATCCTCGACGCCATCGGTGACCTGTACCTGATCGGCAAGCCGCTGATCGCCCGCTACGTGGCGCACAAGTCCGGCCACGGCATGAACAACCAGCTGGTGCGCGCACTGCTTGCCAGACAGGATGCCTGGGAAATGGTGTCCTTCGAATCCACCGCCGCCGCGCCGCGCGCGTTCCGGCAGGAGTGGGCGCTGGCCTGAGCGCCCGCGCTCGCTGCCGCCCGTCCCTTACTCGACCGGCCCCTTGGTTCTCGTCCGCCTTCTTGTCGTTCTGCTGGCTGTTGCTGTCGGTCTGCTGATCGTTGCCGGCTTCGTCACGGGCAATCGCAAGCATTACCAGCGCGCATGGAAGCTCGGCCGGATCGGCATCGCCGTCGCGCTGGTGTTCTTCGGGGTGCTGTTCGTCAGCCGGTTGATGGACTGATCGTCGCGCGACACGGCGGGCCGGCAGGCGTGTGATGGCGTTTCGGGGCGCGGCAGAAGGTACGTCAGTCCGTCTTGCGGCGTGCCAGCAGGCGCGCCACGGCGTCCGCCAGCGGGCCTTCCCGCAGCTGCCCCCGCAGTTCCTCGAACGCCGCAATGCCCTGGTCTCCCAGCGGTTGAGCAGGCTGGCGCGGTAGGGCATGTTCGGCCATCAGGGCTTCAACGGGGCGGGTCAGGGATGCTTGAACGCGCACCGCGATTCCGTTAACCTGCCACCCTTGCTTCTCAAGCCCGGCCACGATGCGAGGCGCCAATTGGCGCAGCTTTGCGGAGTGCGATGCGGCCGGCACGCCCAAAGTCAGGTTATTGTCCTGTAAGCGCAGTACGCGGCAGGCACCGCGCAAGGCCTCGGGCAATACGGCGTCGACCTGACGCTGCAAGGCCATCAACTGGGTGGCCGTGCTCATCAGGCTGGCGCCGCGGCTGTCCTGGCTCAGCCAGTTGAGCGTGGCCGTCTGCGAAGCCGGATCGGTCAGTTTTTTCTTGCGTCGTAGCACTGCGAGAAAGTCTCGAAAATGAAAAGTCCGGCCCCGAACGATACGTCGAAGGGGAGGGCGGAAGGCTCGGTCTGAAGGGATCGAGAACAGGGCCGATCCCGCAAGATCGGTCCGACAGCGTCCGGCCCGCAGGGTCGGGCAGGTCAAACCAGGTCCCGGCGCCGATCTTCGGCCTCTCGGGACACCACGTACCAGAAGGGTGCAGCGCGCCGAGCAAGGCGCATCAGTCCAGGAGGCACGCAAGTGCAGATCATCATAGTGCATCCGCGCTTGCGCCAGGCACGCACGCTTACCATCACGCCGCGCCTTGCGGCGGGCGCGGTGGCGGCCCTGCTGGCCACCGTGGCGCTTGGCGCATTGCTGCTGCACGCGGTCACTGCCAGCACCGACAGCGTGCTGCCGTGGCAGGAATCCGCCGCACGTGTCGAGTCCGACGAAGCCCGTCAGGAAGCGGCCATGCGCGAAAACATCAACCAGCTGGCCCGCCGTGTTGGCGAAATGCAGGCCAAGCTGGTCCAGCTCGACGCCTTGGGCGAACGGGTCGCCGGGCTGGCAGGCGTGACCCCCACCTTCACCATGAAACGCAACCCCGGACGGGGCGGCCTGCTGGTCGATCCGCACGACGTGTCGCGCAAGGATGTCAGCAGCGAACTGGACCGGCTCGAAGCTCAACTGGCCGAGCGGTCCGATTACCTGAGCGTGCTCGACGCACAGCTGACCACGCTGTCGGTGCGCAAATCCATGACGCCTACCGTGATGCCCGTGTCCGAGGGGTATCACGCGTCCAGTTTCGGCTGGCGGCTGGACCCGTTCACCGGGTCGCGTGCGCTGCATGAAGGCATTGATTTCACCGCGCCCAGCGGCACGCCGATCGTGGCGGCCGCGGGCGGGGTGGTCCAGGCTGCCGAACACCACGCGGGGTATGGCTACATGATCGATCTGGATCATGGCAACGACCTGGTCACCCGGTATGCCCACACGTCGCGCCTGCTGGTCAAGACGGGCGACCTGGTCAAGCGTGGCCAGAAGATCGCGCTGGTGGGAAGCACGGGGCGGTCTACCGGGCCGCATCTGCACTTCGAAGTGCGGATCTCGGGCGTCGCGGTCGATCCCAACATGTTCCTCATCCATGGCCCGGGCAAGCGGCCGGTGCCGAATGCGCCGGTGATCGCGACGCTGCCCGCGCAGCCGCTGGACTGATTCGTCCGGCTTTCGCCCCAACGGCCGCGCCGCTTGGCGGCCAGCATGGACACTGACGGCGCCCCTTTGGCGGCCTGCATGGACACTGACGGCCGCCCTCGGGCGGCCGTTTGGCCACTACGGTGCTAAACTCATCGGCTTCCCTCTATCTATAGGCTGGGTCGTTGCGCCAGTGGTTCGGCGCCCCGGTTCCTTGCAGACATCGCGCAATGGTTTCCTCTCTGCTCAAGAAATTATTCGGCAGCCGTAATGAGCGGCTCCTGAAGCAGTACGGCAAGTTGGTTGAGCGCATCAATGCGCTGGAATCCCAGACCGCTGCCCTTACCGACGAGCAACTCGCCGCCCGCACGCAGGAATTCAAGCAGCGCTACCAGAATGGCGAGACGCTGGACGACCTGCTGCCCGAAGCCTTTGCGGTGGTCCGCGAAGGGGGCAAGCGTGCCCTGGGCATGCGCCACTTCGACGTGCAGTTGCTGGGCGGCATCGTGCTGCATTCCGGCCGCATCGCCGAAATGCGCACGGGTGAAGGCAAGACGCTGGTTGCGACGCTGCCCACCTACCTGAACGCGCTCGCCGGCAAAGGCGTGCACGTGGTCACGGTCAACGATTACCTGGCAACGCGTGACGCGGCCTGGATGGGGCGGCTGTACCGCTTCCTGGGGCTGTCGATCGGTGTCGTGGTGTCGCAGCAGGACAATGACGAGAAGAAGGCCGCCTACCAGGCCGACATCACGTACGGCACGAACAACGAGTTCGGCTTCGACTACCTGCGCGACAACATGGAATACCAGGTCCAGGACCGCCGCCAGCGCGACCTGTTCTTTGCCGTGGTTGACGAGGTGGACTCGATCTTGATCGACGAGGCGCGCACGCCGCTGATCATCTCGGGTCAGGCCGAAGACCACACCGAGATGTACATCCGCATGAACGCGGTGCCGCCGCTGCTCACGCGCATGGCGTCCGAGCCCAAGACGAACGAGCCCGAACCCGAAGGCCACTTCTGGGTGGATGAAAAGGGCAACCAGCTCTTCCTGTCCGAAGCCGGTCACGAAAAGGCCGAAGAGATCCTGGAACGCCAGGGCCTGCTGCCGCCGGGCGAGTCGCTGTACGAGCCGCGACACATTTCGCTGATGCATCACCTGATGGCGGCGCTGCGCGCGCACAACCTGTTCCACCGTGACCAGCACTACGTGGTGCAGGACGGCGAAGTCGTCATCGTCGACGAATTCACGGGCCGCCTGATGGTGGGCCGCCGCTGGTCCGATGGCCTGCACCAGGCCGTTGAGGCCAAGGAAGGCGTCAAGATCCAGAACGAGAACCAGACGCTGGCGTCGATCACGTTCCAGAACTACTTCCGCATGTACAACAAGCTGTCCGGCATGACCGGTACGGCCGACACCGAAGCCTTCGAATTCCAGGAAATCTATCGCCTGGAAACGATCATCATGCCGACCAACCGTCCCATGGTCCGCAAGGACCAGAACGACCAGGTCTTCAAGACGGTGCAGGAAAAGTACAACGCGATCCTGGAAGACATCCGGGATTGCCAGCAGCGCAATCAGCCGGTGCTCGTCGGTACGACCAGCATCGAGAACTCCGAACTGCTGTCCGACATGCTGACCAAGGCGAAGCTGACGCACGAGGTGCTGAACGCCAAGCAGCATGCCCGCGAAGCCGAAATCGTGGCCGAAGCCGGCAAGCCTGGCCGCATCACGATCGCGACCAACATGGCGGGCCGCGGTACCGACATCGTGCTGGGCGGCAGCGTCGAAAAGCAGATCGACCTGATCCGCGCGAACGACTCGCTGACCGAAGAAGCCAAGGAAGCGCAGATCGCCACGGTCCGCGCCGAATGGAAGCCGCTGAACGAAGTGGTGAAGCAGGCCGGTGGCCTGCGCATCATCGGCACCGAACGTCACGAATCGCGCCGTATCGACAACCAGTTGCGTGGCCGTGCCGGCCGCCAGGGCGACCCGGGCTCGTCGCGCTTCTACCTGTCGCTCGAAGACCCGCTGATGCGCATCTTTGCCGGCGATCGTGTGCGCGGCATCATGGAACGCCTGAAGCTGCCGGAAGGCGAGCCGATCGAAGCGGGCATGGTGTCCCGGTCGATCGAAACCGCGCAGCGCAAGGTCGAAGGCCGCAATTTCGACATCCGCAAGCAACTGCTTGAATACGACGACGTGTCGAACGAGCAGCGCAAGGTGATCTACGCACAGCGCAATGAAGTGCTCGAAGCCGCGTCGATTTCCGACATGGTGTCGAACCTGCGCGTGGCCGCCTTTACCGACGTCTTCCGCAGCTACGTGCCGGAAAATTCGGTAGAAGAGCAGTGGGACATTCCTGGTCTGGAAAAGGTGCTGGAACTGGAATGGCAGACACCGATGCCGCTGACCAGCATTGTCGACGCCGAACCCAACCTGACCGACGAAGACCTGCTGGAGCGTGTGGTCCAGACGGCCAACGACAGCTACCGCAGCAAGGTCGCGATGGTGGGCGACGAAATGTGGGCGCAGTTCGAACGTTCGATCATGCTGCAATCGATCGACACGCACTGGCGTGAACATCTGTCGTCGCTCGATCACCTGCGCCAGGGCATCCATCTGCGCGGCTATGCGCAGAAGAACCCGAAGCAGGAATACAAGCGCGAAGCCTACGAACTGTTCTCGGGCATGCTGGACCGCATCCGCAACGAAGTGGTCAAGGTGCTGATGACCGTGCGCGTGCAATCGCCGGAACAGGTCGAGCAGGCCGAAGACATGGCCCAACCGCAGGTGCAGAACGTCCAGTATCACCACTCGGACTACGACGAAGCCATGGCGGCGGCCGAAGCGGCCACGGATCGCAGCGATGAAGACACGGTGCGCAATCTGGTGCCGAAGGTCGGACGCAATGATCCGTGCCCGTGCGGCAGCGGCAAGAAGTACAAGCAGTGTCACGGCCGGCTGGATTGACCCCCCCTGGGCGCTGCGCGCCTCCCCCCAGGGGGCGACGCGAGCGGACTGGCAAAGCCAGATCCGCCGCGTCCTCGATCTGGGGAGCGTAGGTGCTGGGGGTGGTTTGTTTGGCTTGAATGAGAAATGCCCGCGATGGTTCGCGGGCATTTTTGTTTTTGGGAGTTGGGCGGGGGGCGGCGCTTTGCGGCTGCGGCGTCGCGGGGCTCGGTAGCTGGGCTTACCAGCTTAGCCAGTCTCTTAGCACCTGGCTGGTCTCTTCGGGCTGTTCCAGGGCGGGCAGGTGGCCGCATTCTTTGAAGGTGTGCAGGTGCGAGCCGGGGATGGCTTGGTGCAGGGCTTGGGCGTCGCTGGGGGGTGTCAGGACGTCGTGGTCGCCGACGGCGATCAGGGTGGGTACCTTGATTGTCGGCAGCAGGGGGCGGGAGTCGGGGCGGCCCAGGATGGCGAGTTGCTGGCGCATGAAGGCGGGACCGCCCACGCGCAGGGCCATGGCTTTGACCTCCATGCCGACGGGACCCGCGACGTGCGAGGCGTGGACCAGTCGGGGCAACAGCCGGGTGGTGACGCCGCGAAACTGGCCGATTTCTAGTGACGCGATGCCGGCCCGGCGCTCAGTGATCTTGTCGGGATGGTCGGGCGTGGCGCGGGTGTCGAACAGGGCAAGGCGAGTGACGCGTTCGGGTGCCTGGCGCAGGATCTCGAAGGCTACGTAGCCGCCCATGGACAGGGCTGCCAGCGCAAAGCGTTCCGGGGCGGCGTCCAGCGCGCGGCGGGCCATGGCGGTGATCGTGTCGTCCAAAGTCAGGTCGGCGATCTGCGGATCGGCAATGTCTGCCAGGTCGGCCGCCTGCGCGCGCCACAGGGCGTCGTCGCAGAGCAAGCCAGGCAGGAAGACGAGGGGCGTACGGGTCATGGGGTCAGCGCAAACATAAGGGCAGCTTCGGCACAGGGGCGAGACGACTTGATTTGCAGGTCGCGGCAAGCATGGCTGCCGCGCTGCCTACAGCAAGAACAACGTCGCCAGCCCCAAAAAGATAAAGAACCCCATGGTGTCGGTCGCGAACGTCAGCAGCACCGACGAGCCAATGGCCGGGTCCTTGCCAAAGCGTGTCCGGGTCAGGGGCACGAGCATCCCGATGCTGGCGCCGACGAGCAGGTTCAGCACCATGGCCGACATCATCACCAGGCCCAGCGAATAGCGGCCCGAAATGGCCCATGCAAACAGCGCCGCGACCAGGCCGCCGCCAATGCCGACCACCAGGGCGATCTGCAATTCACGGCGCACGAGCTTGGATACGTTGGCGCTGTTGATCCGGCCGACCGCCAATGCCCGGATGATCAGGGTCATGGTCTGGTTGCCCGAGTTGCCGCCGATGCCCGCCACGATCGACATCAGGAAGGCCAGGATCACGATGTGGCCCACGGTGTCTTCGAAGCGCGAGGCCACGAATGACGCGATGGCGGCCGTGCACAGGTTGACCAGCAGCCAAGGCGCGCGGTTGCGGATGGCCTGCGACACCGGTGCAAAAATGTCTTCTTCACCCAGACCGGCCTTGGACAGGGCCTGTTCGTCGGACGCTTCGCGGATCACGTCCACGACGTCGTTCACGGTCACGCGGCCGATCAGCCGGCCCACCGCATCGACCACGGGTGCCGATACCAGGTCATACCGCTCGAACGCCGCGGCGGCTTCGTCGGCCTCGTCGAGCGGGGCCAGGGTCAGGATTTCGGTGTCCATGACATCGGTCACCTGCCGTTCCGGATCGGTCACCAGCAGGCGGTTGATCGGCAGTCCGCCAATCAGCTTTTCCTGGCGGTCGACGATAAAGATCTGGTCGGTGTGGTCGGGCAGTTCCTGCAGCCGGCGCAGGTAGCGCAGCACCACTTCCAGCGTCACGTCGTTGCGCACCCGGACCATCTCGAAGTCCATGATCGCGCCCACCGAATCCTCGGGGTAGCTCATGACGGCGGTCAGGCGGGCCCGTTCTTCGTCGGTCAGGCCCTTCTGGACCTCGGCCACCACTTCGGGCGGCAGGTCGGGGGCCAGATCGGCCAGCTCGTCGGCTTCCAGGTTCTCGGTCGCAGCGACCAGCTCTTGCTGGTCCATGGTCGAGATCAGCGACTCGCGGACCCAGTCGGCCACCTCGAGCAGGATCTCGCCGTCGCGGTCGGCGCGCACCAGCTGCCAGATGCTCTGGCGATCGTCTTTGGGCAGCGATTCGAGAATGAAGGCGACATCGGCCGAATGCAGGTCGTCGAGCAGCGCGCCCAGTTCGGCATCGTGCTGGCGATGCACCAGCGCTTCGACGAGCGGGCCGCGGCTATCGCCCACTTCCTGGCGATGGACCAGATCCGCCACCAGATGCTGGCGGCGCAAGAGTTCCTGGACGTGCTCCAGGGCTTCCTGGGCGTCTTCGGGTTCGAGCCGGTTACGCTCGAGCGACTTCTGGGTATGAACGGATTCGACCATCGCGCGGGGAAAGGCAAAACGGGTCCGCACGGGCCGGGCGCCTGACCTTTCCGCGCGACGGCGACGGGGTCAGAGCGGGCGGGTGCGAGATCCGGAATTCAGGAGACCGGCACTGCGGGCTGGGATGCTTGGGGGTGGCGGTGAGGCCATTCCGGTGAGCGGCGAGAAGGCGCCGCGGAGTCAACGAAGCGAGGATTGTACGCGGCAGGTAGCTCTTCCGTCATTGCAGCAAGAAGGCAGTCCCGGTTTGTTGCAATTGCGTCAGGGGATGGGCGTGCCGGCCATGCGGCGGACCAGCGTGTCGGTGCGCGACGCCAGGTAGGCGGACCCCCGGTGCTGGTCATAGAAGCGCGGCCGCGGCAGCATGGACGCCAGCCGCGCCGACTGGTAGGCAGTCAGGTTGCTGGCCGACGTGCGGAAGTAGTGGCGGGCGGCGGCTTCGGCGCCGAACACGCCTTCGCCCCATTCGGCAATGTTCAGATAGAGCTCCAGGATCCGCTCTTTGCTCATGACCGTCTCGATCATGTAGGTGATGACCACTTCCTGCGCCTTGCGCACGTAATTGCGCGAGTTGGACAGGAACAGGTTCTTGGCGACCTGCTGCGTGATGGTCGATCCGCCGCGCACGGGCTTGGACGGCGGCTTGCGGCCCCGGGCCAGGGCGCGCTCGGTGGCTTCGGCCAGTTGACGATTGTGCTCGTAGGCCCGCTCGATCGCGTCCCAGTCGATGCCGCCATGCTCGATGAAGTTGGCGTCTTCAGCCGCAATCGCCGCACGTTTGAGGTTGTTGCTGATGCCGCCGTAATCGACCCACTGATACTGCAGGCGGCGGTTGGGATCGGCGGCCTGCAGGCGCGACAGTTCATTGCGCATGACCGACGTGGAAGACGGCGCCTGGTAGGCATACCAGACCACCCAGCCGAACAGCCAGGCCTGGTACAACACCACCAGCAGCACAAAGACGCCAAGTGCCTTGAACACGGTGCCAACGACTCCGCGCTTGCGGGTCTTCGTTGCCTTGCCTGCCGTTGCCGCCTTCCGTGCCGCCATCGTTCAGGCGCCCGTCTGCAACATGGCGCGCAGCGACGACAGCACCGGCGCCGTCTGCGGACGCAGCCCGCGCCACAGGAAGAAACTTTCGGCCGCCTGCTCGACCAGCATGCCCAGGCCATCGGCCGTGCGCGCCGCGCCATCGGCCTTGGCCTGACGCATGAACGCCGTCGGCTGCGACGCATACATCATGTCGTAGGCCAGCGAGTCGGGCGCATAGAGTCCTGGGGGCAGGTCGGGCGCCGTATCCCCCAGGCTGCTCGCCGTGGCATTGATCACCACGTCCCAATGGCTGTGCAGCACCATGCCGCGGGTCGTGCCGCCGGCGCTCAGGCGCGCCGCGGCAGGGTGCTCGGCAAACGCCTGCACCAGTTCATGGGCGCGATCTTCGGTGCGATTGACCACGTGCAGGCGCTGCGCGCCCGCCGACAGCAAAGGCAGCACGACCCCGCGCGCCGCGCCACCTGCGCCCACCAGCAGCACACGGGCACGGTCCAGCGCGACACCCAGGCGACCCAGATCGCGCAGCAGGCCGACGCCATCGGTATTGCAGCCGTGGAATTCGCCGTGCTTGACCCACAGGGTGTTGACCGCCCCCGCCGCCATCGCCCGCGGCGTCTGGCGGCCGCGTGTCAGTTCGAAGGCTTCCATCTTGAAGGGCACCGTCACGTTCAGGCCGGCCCCACCCGTCGAAAAGAACTCGTCGACCGCATGCGGAAAGGCGTCGACCGGGGCGGCGAGCCGTTCATAGATCATGTTCTGATCCGTCTGGCCTGCAAAGGCCGCATGGATCTGGGGGGACTTGCTGTGCGTGACCGGGTTGCCGATCACGGCGTAGCGCGAGGGGAGGTCAGTGGGGGCCATTAACCGGGGGTCGCTATCAAGGAGTCTTTCGTGAAATGCCAGGTGCGCGTGATGGCGAGGATGTCCGTGTCTTTCGCGATCTGGGGCGGGAAGGGCGGGAACGGTGCGGCAAGCGCCACGATGCGGCGGGCCGCGTCGTTCAGGACTTTATGTTCCGACGGGCGATCGATGTCGAACGACTCGATGCTGCCATCGGCCCGTATCAACACGGTCATCCGCAACGATCCATACAGCCGGCCGCGCGCTTCCGGCGGATAGTTGCGGTTCCCCACCGCTTCGATCCGGGTGCGCCACTGGTCCACGTAGGTCGCAAAACGGTATTCGGACGTCGACGGCGCAAAGAAATGCTTGCGCGGACGCTTGTTGTAATCCTCGATGCGATTCGCAATCTCGGCAAATTGCCGCGTCAGCTGGTTGGCGCGCGTTTTCGCATCCACCGGCTGCTGGGTCGGCACCCCATTGGCCCCCTCGGGCGCGGGCGGCGGCGCCACGTGCTGCTTCTGCGCCTCGACCTCGGCCGCCAGCAAGCGCTGCTGCGCTTCCAGCTGCGCCTGTTGCTGCTGCACGCTGGCGAGCATCTCGCCATCGCTGGTGGCAGCCGACCGCGGCACCGGCGCCGCGGCACGGCCGCGCTCGCTGTTGCCGCCGCCGTCGCTGTTGACCTGGGCCAGCACCTCGGCCTTGGCCGGCGCGGACTTGGTGCCCGCGTTGACCAGGATCACTTCCATCCCGATTTCCTGCGCCGTCGGCTTGGGCGGCTCGGGTGACGTGAAATGCACCGTCATCGCCAGGCCATGCGTGAGCAGCGAAATCACCAAAGCCGTGCGCATCAGCCGATATTTGCGATCGTGGAGCAGGGACGCAATCGGGCCCGCCCGGCGGTCTGGACGCCGGGGAGGCGGTGACGATCGCGGCGCGGTCCGCGCGGCGCGAGGCGCGTCGGATGAGCGAGAAGACAAGGTAACTGGCACGCCGCAATTGTAGGGGCAAGTTACGGCATCAGTGAGATCCAAACTGTCGCGCTGCGGCGTAAACAACGGCGGGGCGACCTGGATGGCTCAACTGTAGTGGTGCGCGGCCCAGCGCTAGTGAGCAGTTGCTCTGCGCTAGGGCACAGCAACCGGCTACGCAATGATGCGGTGGGCCGGCACCCGGCCTGCCACGATATCGTCGATCGCCTGCACCACCACGTCGCGCTGCGCCAGTACCGACGCAGGCGACCGGCCGGACATATGCGGCGTGACCAGTACGTTGGGGTACGACGTCAACTCCGCCAGCAATCCTGGCGGCGGCGACGGCTCTTCTTCCAGCACATCCAGCCCCGCGCCCGCAATCGCGCCACTGCGCAACGCGTCAAGCAGATCCGCGGTCTTGAGCACCGACCCCCGCGCCACATTGATCACGAAGCCCTGGGGCCCCAGGGCATCGAACGCAGGCCTGGACAGCAGATGCCGCGTGGCCGGGCCGCCCGGACAGCAGGCGAACAGAAAATCGCTGGCCGCCGCCAGACTCGTGACGTCAGGGTGGTAAGCCGCCTGGAACGCCGTTTCCAGGTCAGGCTTGCGCCGGGGCGAATGGTAGGCAATCGATGCCCCGAACGCTTTCGCCCGCTCCGCCACCAGCTGGCCGATCTGCCCCATGCCCAGAATGCCGACGCGTGACCCGCTGAACGCCGGCCGCGACGCCCGCAGATCGCTCCACGGCGTCCCGGCGCGCAAGGCGTGGTGCAGCGGCGCATACCCCCGCGCCAGGCTGAGCGCGAATCCCACGGCATGTTCCGCCACCGACACCGAATTGGTGCCCGGCCCATGCGTGACGGTAATGCCCCGCTGCGCCGCCGCCGCGACATCGATGTTCTCGTACCCCGCGCCAATTGCAAGAATCAGCTTGAGCCGGGGCATCCGGTCCATGAGCGCCGGCGCATAGCCCACCGTGCCGTTGGTCAGCACGGCCACGGTGTCCGACAGGCCGGGCTCGGCCCAGTCCAGCGTGTCCGGCCCGTGTTCATGCAGATGCAGCCGGAAGCGGGACTGCAGCGCCGTGCGCATCGGGTCGGTCAGGCCGATGAGAGCCAGGACGTTGTGGGGCATGGGGGACCTATGGGACGAATCAGGGAAGAGGGGACGGAGCGAAGGAGGTGTCGACGGGAGCGACCTCCTTGACGGCGCCTTTCCAGCCACTTTCCGTGATGTCGAACACCGTACCGTCGGGCATGCGGTATTTGACCTCATAAAACACGTTCGGATCGGTTTCTTTGCGGCCGGTCAGGTAGGTTCCCCCGGCATCCATCACGCGCTGCTCGGCCTCTTCAAGGTTGTCGACCCACATGCCGAAGTGGATCACCCCGCGCACGTCCTTCAATCCGGCAAACCCCGGCACCGTTTCGTTCGTGAAGTCGAGCAGCGCCACGTTCATGACCCCGTCGGTCATGTAGATGCCACGCATTGCCGGGCCCGCGCGCGTCATGCCGAACGCCTTTTCGAAGAACTGCGCCGCCGCTTCCGGATCGCTGACTGACAGCGCGATATGCCTAAGTTTGTCCATGAGATCTCCTCGACAGCCAGCGCACCAGCTGAGAAATGGAAAAAGCTGTTGTAAAAGTATTCCTGAATATATTATTGGTATACCCAAAGAAGAACAAGCGAACAGGAACATCAGTTTTGCGCACCAGATTGAATTCTGGAATGCAAATTGCATTGCTTTGATCGTAAGGCGCCAGTGCCCCAATCGGGTGCGGTGTCCGTCTTCCATTCCCTAGGGGTATCGCCATGACACGCAGGTCCTGCTTCATTGCCTCACACTTGCTCGCCGTCGTATCCGCGCTTGCGACGCACACCAGCGCAGCCGATACATCCGCTTCGGGATGGCCGACGCGGCCCGTCACGATCGTGGTGCCATTTGCCCCAGGGGGGAACACGGATCTGATGGCGCGCCTGATCGGCGAGCGCCTGACCAAGACATTGGGCGGGCCGTTCATCGTGGATAACAAGGGCGGCGCGGGCGGGACCATTGCTGCCGAATTCGTCGCCCGCGCGCCTGCCGATGGCTACACGCTGTTCATGGCAACGCTGACGCAGATATCTACGGCGCCCTTCACCAACAAGATCCGGTACGACCCCATCAAGGACTTCGTGCCGATCGCCAACGTGGGCGGCAATCCTTTCGTGATCACCGTCAGCTCCCAGAAGCCCTACAAGACGATGGCCGAGATGATCGACTACGGGAAACGCAATCCGGGCAAATTGAATATGGGCAATGCAGGTGTCGGCGGCCTGACCCATTTATCAGGGTTGCTGTTCGCCAGACGGGCCGGCATCGAAGTGACCGAAGTGCCTTACAAGGGCGCGGCCTTGGCGCTGGCCGACGTGCTGAGCGGCCAGACGGATCTGTATTCCGGCAACCTGTCCGAAGTGCTTCCCTACGCCAACAATGCCAAGGTCCGGCTGATGGCCGTATCGAGCAAGTCGCGCATCCGGCAGTTGCCTGACGTGCCGACGGTCTCGGAGTTGTTTCCCGACGCACAACCGGTCGAAACGTGGAACGGACTGGTCGGACCTGCTGCGATGCCAAGCGCCATCGTCGACAAAATCGCCGATGCCGTCATGGCGGCGCACGCCTCGCCAGAATTCCAGAAACGCCTGGAAGATGCCGGGATCACCCCGTTGCCGGAAGCCAAGGCGGTTTTTGCGCGGCGTATCCAGAATGACATCGCGACGTGGAAGCCGATCGTCGAACAGGCAGGCATCACGCCGGAATGACGGTGCAGCACGCGGGGGCTCGATCGAACGCTCTCGCCGTCTGGCCTTTCCCCCTGAGCCAATGACAGCCGTAAGGAGATGAGCAGCATGAAGCATGGACAACAACAGCGTGTCCTGATTGTCGGCGCCGGCCCGGTCGGCATGGTGTGCGCGCTGGCCTTGCATCGGCAAGGCATCCCGGTGACGGTGTTCGAGCAGGAAAATGGCCCGGTCCACGACCAACGGGCCGCGTCGTTGCACCCGACCACCCTCGACATGCTGGACGAGCTGGGCGTGACCCAGACGATCGTGCCACGGGGTCTGGTGTCCGAGACCTATCAATATCGAGATCGTGTGAGCGGCGAGTTGATTGCCGAGTTCGACCTGTCGACGATGGCAGACGTCTTCCGATTTCCATATGTGCTGCAGTATGAGCAATACAAGTTGACCCACGACATTGCGCAGACGTATGCCGATCAATCGGACTTCGATGTGCGCTACGGACATCGCCTGCGAACGGTGATCCAGCATGACGGCAGCATTGACATCGAGGTCGACGGGCCCGATGGCGCCGAGCGTCACTCGGGTGCCTACCTGATCGGTGCCGACGGAGGACGCAGCACGGTACGCAAGGCCGCCGGCATTGCCTTCGAAGGGTTCACGTATCAGGAACGTTTCATCAAGATCGCCACCGACTTCGACTTTCAGTCCGGCCATCCGGACTACGCATACCGTAATTATTTTTCCGACCCCGACGAATGGTGCAACCTGTTCAAGGTGCGGGGCGAGGACGGCGCCGGACTGTGGCGGGCCATCTTCCCGACCCGGGCGGACGAGACAGAGATTGAGGCACTGAGTCCCGAGGGCATCGAAGCCCGGCTGCAGAAATTCTTTCCAAAGGCGGGGCGCTACGACGTTGCCTACGTCAACGTCTACAACGTCAGCCAGCGGGTTGCCGAAACCTTCCATCGCGGCCGTATCCTGCTGGTCGGCGACGCCGCGCATGTCAACAATCCGATCGGCGGCATGGGGATGAATGGCGGCATCCACGACGCGATCAATCTTGCGGGCAAGCTGGCCGATGTGCTGCTGCGCGACGTGGACGCCGCACGCCTGGATCAGTACAGCCGCCAGCGCCGCCACGCCGCGGTCTCGTTCGTGCAGGCCCAGACGATCGCCAACAAGAAGCTGCTTGAAGAGAAGGATCCGGCCAGTCGGCAAGTCAAGTTTGACGAACTGCGTCGCACGGCTTCCAATCCGGAGTCCGCCCGGCGCTACATGCGCCGCGCCTCTCTTCTCGAAAGCCTGGAAACCGCCAATGCCATCGACTGATGCTTCGCGCGCAGTGAATCCGCTCGAACCCTTCGGCAGCCTGCCGCCCGACCAGGCGGCCTTGCTCGAATCGATCGGTCCGATCTGGGGCACCGACATCAACGGATTTCGCGACGTGGTCTTCAATGCGTATACGCCCTTGGTGTCGGCCGCGCCGAAGGACGGCATGACGATGCACAGGGACTTGCCTTATGGCCCGAGCGCCAGGCAGGTGCTTGACGTGTTCCAGCCTGAGGGGGCCCACGGCACGGATGTGGTCGTCTTCGTGCATGGCGGCGCCTTCATTCGCGGGGCCAAGAGTTCCAATGGACACATCTACGACAACGTGTGCTGGTGGTTCGCGCGTCAGGGATGCGTGGCTGTGAACATCGAATACCGGCTTGCGGCCGAAGCGCCCTTTCCGGGCGGGACCGAAGACGTTGCGGCGGCGGTTGACTGGGTCGTGGGCAACATTGCCTCGTTCGGGGGGAACCCGCGCCGGGTGTTCCTGATCGGCCATTCCGCGGGCGGCACGCACGTTGCCAGTTACTGCTTCGACCCCAATCATCCGCGCCGCGCGGCGGCAGAAGTCTGCGGGGCGGTCCTGATCAGCGGCCGGCTGCAGGCGGACGCGCTGGCTGGCAATCCCAATGCCAAGGCCGTTCAGGCCTATTTTGGCGAGGACACGTCGACCTATGCGCTGCGTTCGCCCGCCACGCATGCCGCCCATTGGGACCTGCCCGTGATGGTCGTGATCGCGCAATACGAAAATCCCTATCTGGATCTGTACGGTGTCGCCTTCGTGCAGAGCCTGTGCGAGGCGCGTGGCAAGGTGCCTCGATTCCTGCAGATGCGCAAACACAATCACACATCGATCGTGGCGCATTTCGACAGTGGCGAAGAGCTGCTGGGACGCGAGATCCTGGATTTCATGCGCACTGCGTGATCGTGTATCTTTCAGGGTCCACGCTGGCGCCCGGACCTTGGCGCGCGGGCGGTCAGGCTCAATCCAGGTAGTCATGTCCACCATCTCGTCCAAACTTTCCAAACTTCTTGCTGCACAGATCGTCGATGGCACCTACCCTCCGGGCGCGAAACTCGAAGAGCGGGTATTGGCTGAAAAATTTGACGTGTCGCGAACGCCGATCCGCGAAGCGCTGCGAGAGCTGGGAAGCAAGGGGCTGGTGGAAGTGGTGCCGCGTCGCGGCGTGGTGGTCGCCCGCATCGGAGTAGGCGAACTGGCCAAACTGCTGGAAGCGGACTGTGAACTCGAAGCACTGTGTGCGCGCCGCGCAGCCGAGTGCATGACGGCCATGGAGAAAAAAGAGCTCGAATTCATTTTCGAGCAAAGCGCGATCCTGAGCCGGGACGGCGACACCGAGGCGTATCTGGCCAACAACCGGCAGTTCCACAATCTGATTCTTGTCGGCGCGCACAACGATGTGCTGACCGGGATGGTTGCCGACCTGCGTGAGCGGCTTGCCCCGTTTCGCCAGGCGCAGTCGCAAGTGGATGACCGCCTCCAGATCTCGCACGATGACCATGCGGCCATTGTCCAGGCCATTCTTGCCGGAGATTGCGAAGGTGCGTACAACGCGACGCGCAGCCACCATGCACGACTGGGCAACAGCGTGCTGCGGTTGATTCGCAGCCGGCAGGATGTGGCGGCCTGACGGCGAGGCTTGGCGGGGCTTGGCGCCGCGCTGCGTAAGTGGTTGCCAAGAAAAAGGGTGCCTTCGGCACCCTTTTTCATTTCAGCGGCAATGGCATTTGCCACGTGCGCCTGACGCGTTCACCCGTCAGGCGTTTTGACGCAGTCATGCGGCGGGTGGCGACGCCTGCACGCTATCGTCATCCTTCGTCATCTCGCCGTCGGTTGCAGCGTCCCCATCCGCACCGGTCTCCAGCGGCAGATCGTTGGCATCCGGGCCATCGGCCGCTTCGACCTCGGCCGTCTCGGCCACGGCGTCGGGGCTGACGTCGCCGGTGGCCAGTTCGACGTCGGTATCGACGGGCAAGGGCTCTTCTTCGGGTGTTTCGAGCGCCTCAGTCTGGACGACGTCAACGAAGCGGCAGTCGAGTTCCAGGTCGAGTTCGTCGCTGCCCATGATGTCGAGCAGCACGGTCTGGCCGCGTTGCAGGGCAGGCAGGCCGCCGACGCGTGTGAAGAGCGGCACGTCCTTGAGGCGGACGGCGTCTTCGCGCAGCACGACGGCTTCGGCCCGGGTGACGCCTTCCTGCTTGAGCCAGCGCAGGCACCAGAAGCGTTCCATCTGCTGCTGGAAGTCGGAATACGCCGAGTACTTGCCGTCGAAGTTGCTGATGATGGCGAAGAGGTCGGCTTCGCGCGGCTTGAAGGGCGCGACCAGCCGGGCCGACACACCATGCTCGACGGCGGCCAGCAATTGCCCCTGGTTGACCAGGTCGACATAACGGCGCAGTGGCGACGTGCACCACGCATATTGCGGCACACCGATGGAGTCGTGCGGCGCCGCCACGGTGCTCATGCGCACGCGGCCCATCTGCTGCGAGCGGTAGATGCCGGGCACGCCGCAACTTGCGAGCAATCCGCCCCACAAGTTGTTGGCCAGGATCATGTACTCGGCCACCATGCGGTCCAGCGGCGCATTGCGCTTGCGCTGGACGATGCGCACCGTGGCCTGATCGGGCAGGTCGGCGTCGCCGTCCACATAGAAGCTGAAGTCGACGCGATTGTTCAGCTCTGGCCGGCCCCGTACGGCATCGCGCTTGGCCGACAGCTTTTGCGCCAGGTTCCAGAGCGGGCGGAACAGGTCGGCGTAGGGCAGGTCGGATGCGGGGTCGTCCAGCGCGGCTTCGCTCACGGATTCGTCGAGCAGGTTGTGCCGCAGGTTTTCCTTCACGACCACGCGTTCGATGCGCGTTTCGCTGGAAATGACGTCACCCGTGGCGGGGTCAGCCGTCACGTACAAGGACAGCGCCGGCACCGGCTTGCCTGCGTCGAGCGAGAAGGCCGCGATGACTTCGTCCGGCTGCATCGGAATTTTTTCGCCCGGCATGTACACGGTCGACATGCGGCCGCGCGCCAGCAGATCGAGCGGGCTGTCGCGGGTCACGCTCAGGGCCGGCGCGGCAATGTGGATGCCCACGCGCACGTTGCCGTCCGCCAGCGTTTCGACCGACAGCGCATCATCGATCTCGGTCGTGGTGACGTCGTCGATCGAATAGGCTTCGACCGTGGCCAGCGGCAGTTCGGTGGGCACGGGCGGCACGGTGACGGGCGCGAACGCCGTGCCTTTCGGGAAGTGTTCGCCATGGAAGCGGCGCTTGTGGATGGCCAGCGCGCTGGGGAAGGCCCCCAGGTTCAGCAGCAGGCGGTCCGGACGGATCTGGATCTGCGTGCAGGCCATGTCGAAGGCCTTCCACTCTTGCGTGTTCTTGTCGGGCTTGAACAGCAGGATTTCGGCCATGCGCGCCATGGCCTCGGGCAGGGTGCCCGCCTTCATTTCTTCGGCCCAGGCCTGTTGCTGTTCGGCCTGGCGTTTCTTCTTTTCGACAGCGGCCAGCGCGGCGGCCAGAATGTCGGGCGGCGCCGGACGGAACTTGCCTTTGCCGCGGCGGTGAAAGTACACCGGCGCGCTGTGCAGGCGGAACAGCAGCGCGGCCTGCTCGACCGGGCCGGGCTTGTGGCCGAAATACTCTTCGGCCAGGGCCGGGACGTCGAAGTCTTCCTTGGGCGCGCATTCCCACAGGAATTCCAGGTCGAGGTCGCCCGAGGCTGCCTCGGCTTCCTTCACCAGCGCGTCAGGCGACGGCTTCTCGAACCGCAGGATGACTGCGGCCTTCTTGATCTTGCTGCGTTTGCCGGAGGTGGCTTCGACCTGCAGGCTGGCGTCGGTCTCGCTCAGCAGGGTGGCTGCCTTGAAACCGCCGTCATCCTCGTATAAGACATGCATTGCTAACAATCCTGCTGCGCCAACGGCGCGTTATTCGTAAGAGGGGCGTGCGGCGGGCGCATCGACACGGTCCCGGTCGGGGGCCGTTGTCGGCGCTGCGTCGGCATGCGGATGCGGAGCATCGGCGAAGGCCAGCACTTCGGGCAGCCAGGTCGCGAAATCGGCGATGCCATGGTCGCTGCCTTCAATGATGCGCTGGCGCGCGCCAGCGTAAAAATCGCGCATCTCGGTCCAGTCGAGCACTTCGTCGCCCGTCGCAGCCAACAGAAAGTACCGGTCGGGGTCGGTGATGCGCGGAACTTCCATCGCCTTCAGTTCGTCGACGTGAGCCGGCGTGAACACGAAGGGCTGGTTGTCATGGTACGAGGTGTGTTCGCCCACTTGCGTGGCCAGGTCCCGGGCCGCATGGACCGCCGGATTGAGCAGCACGGCGCGGCAACCCAGGCGTTCGGCCAGCCAGGTCGCATAGTAGCCGCCCAATGACGAGCCGATGATCGTCAGGCCGTGCCGCGCACGGTCGGGCGACTGCCGCACGCCGGCGCGCCGCTGCAGGTCGGCAGCCAGCGATTCCGCCAGCTCGACGGCCAGGCGGGGGCTGGCGGGCAGGGCGGGGCAGGCCCATTCGTCGCTGCGGCACTGCGCCGCCATGACCTGGGCCAGCAGCCGCGCCTTGAAGGATTCGGGCGATGAACGGAACCCGTGCAGATACAGGATCATGACCGCGCGCCTCGGGTGGAAGACGCCGCCGCGCTGCCGGACTCGGCCACGCCGGTAGCGCCTTGTACAGACCTGTCATCGAACCGCGCCGACAGCGCCGTCAGCAGCTTGTCATGCACGCCGCCAAAACCGCCGTTGCTCATGACCAGCACATGATCCCCCGGCGCGGCGTTGGCGGTGACCGCGTCAACCAGCGCCTGCAGGTCGCTGAAGACCTGCGCCTTCTTGCCGAGCGGCGCCAGGGCGTCGGCGGCCGACCAGCCGAGGGCCTGCTTGCCGTCCGTTGCCCCATAGCAGAAGACCTGGTCGGCCTGATGCAGCGATGCCGGCAACTGCGCCTTCATGGCGCCCAGCTTCATGGTGTTGGAACGCGGTTCCAGCACGGCAAGAATGCGCCCCGCCGGCATCCGGCGCCGCAATCCCGCCACGGTGGTCTCGATGGCGGTCGGGTGATGCGCAAAGTCGTCGTACACACGAATGTCGGCGACTGTCCCGCGCAATTCCATGCGCCGTTTGACGCCCGCAAAGCGACTGAGGGCCGCGGTCGCCTCGGCGGGCGGCACCCCGACATGGTCGGCAGCGGCAATGGCGGCCAGCGCATTCATCCGGTTGTGTGCGCCGCTCAACGCCCAGTGCACGGTGCCGACCGACGATCCGCGCAACGCCACTTCGAACGCGCCGTCATCGTGCTCCGCGCCTGCCTGCCAGTTGCCCTCGGCGCCGAAGGTGACCCTGTCGGACCAGCAACCGCGGGCCAGCACCCGATCAATGGCGGGCGTTTGGGTGGGCGCGATGATCCGGCCCGAGGCGGGCACGGTGCGGACCAGATGATGGAATTGGGTCTCGATCGCCGCCAGATCCGGGAAGATATCGGCGTGGTCGTATTCCAGGTTGTTCAGCACGACGGTGCGCGCACGGTAATGCACGAACTTTGACCGCTTGTCGAAAAAGGCGGTGTCGTATTCATCGGCTTCGATCGCAAAGACATTGCGGCCGGCAGCACCGGGCGCGGGCGTCGTGCCCAGCCGCGCCGACATGCCGAAATCCTGCGGCACGCCGCCCACGAGGAACGACGGCGCCAGCCCGGCCTGGTCAAGGATCCACGCCAGCATGGCGGTCGTGGTCGTCTTGCCATGCGTGCCTGCAACGGCCAGCACATGGCGGCCGGCCAGCACATGGTCGCCCAGCCATTGCGGGCCGGACGTATAGGGCAGGCCTGCGTCAAGAATGGCTTCCATCAGCGGATTGCCGCGGGTGACCACGTTGCCGACCACGAACAGGTCAGGCCGCAGCGCGATCTGATCGGCGCCGAAGCCTTCGATCAGGTCGATGCCTTGCTCGGTGAGCTGGGTGCTCATGGGCGGGTAGACGCCTGCATCGCAACCGGTCACCCGGTGGCCGGCTGCCCGGGCGATCAGCGCCAGGCCGCCCATGAAGGTGCCGCAGATGCCAAGGATGTGTAGGTGCATGTCCGGAAGTTTGCGCGGATCGGCGCGGATCAGGTTAGGGAGGGGGATTGTAGAGCGTCTTGCGCCGCGAGCCCGCATCCGGGCAGGGCAAAACTGTCCATGCACGGCCGTTGCAGGGCGGCAGCCCAGGGGATCGGCAGGAGGGTAACAAGGCGCAAGACGTTCCGGCGGCGGCATGTTGGCGTGTCGCTCAGGAAGTATCATGAGAAGTCGCATTCTTGGAGCAGTCATGACGCTACCCTTTTTGCGCCAGGAAATTGCCGCGGCGGCGGCCCGGATGATCGCCGAAGACGGGCTGGATTACAGCACCGCCAAACGCAAGGCGATCAAGCAGCTGGTGGGCGCGGGCACCCTTCCGCGCCGTGACCTCCTGCCCGACAACGACGAGATCGAAACCGAGGTCCGCGAGTATCAGGCCCTGTACATGGGCGATACGCAGCCGATGCGGCTGGCGCGCCTGCGTCAGGTGGCGCTGTCGGTCATGGAACGGCTTGCTGTCTTTCGTCCTTATCTGGTGGGCCCGGTGTGGACCGGCACGGCGGGCGAGCATTCCGATATCTATCTGCAGTGTTTCGTCGACTCTTCCAAAGAAGTCGAGATCTACCTGATCAATCACGGCATCCAGTACGAAGTGGGCGAGCGTCCCGACTTTCGGGGAGGCCGCAAGATGGTCGAAGCGCTGTATTTCATGTGGCAGAACGAAGGCGTTGTGCTCAGCATCTACGACAGCCACGCGCTGCGCGGGGCCTTGCGCACCGGCGCCGATGGTCGTCCTGAACGGGCCAATGCCAAGGCGCTGGAGCGGCTCCTCAATGAGACCGCCACGCCTTCTGGAGACGAAGAATGAATCGCCGACGTGCGTTGACCTATGCCGGTGTCGGCGCCATCGCTGCCGTTGCAGGGGGCGCGCTGGCCTGGCAACGTTTTGCGCCGGGCGTCGCAAGCGACAGGGCCGTCAATATCCTTTTCGCCCAGCGGCTTGCCGCGCTGGACGGGACCGAGCAGGCGCTGTCCCAATGGCAGGGCCGCCCGTTGGTCGTCAATTTCTGGGCAACGTGGTGCGCGCCGTGCGTCGACGAGATGCCGGAGCTGGACGCGCTGCAAGCCGAATTGAAGGACACCGCGCAATTCATCGGTATCGGCATCGATTCGGCTGTGAACATGAAGCGATTCGTTGAAAAGGTCGCTGTCCGGTATCCCTTGCTGGTCGCCGGCAATGTCGGCACCGAATTGGCCCGGGAGCTCGGCAATACGAGCGGGGGACTGCCTTTTACCGTCGTGATCGACGAAAAAGGAGCGCTTATCCACCAATACGCCGGCCGCATCCATATGGATACGCTGCGCGCGGTGGTACGCGGTGCATGACGCGGGGCCGCACGACGTTTCTGACCGCCGTGAACAAGATAAATCCGCGTTTTGGTTACACTTGATGGACAATGTAGGGTGATTCGCGTAAAAATCGCGCCCTTCTGACTTGCTTACAGGCACCATGGCCACACGCATCCTCGTCTTGCACGGCCCGAACCTGAATCTGCTCGGTACCCGTGAACCCGGTATTTACGGATCGACGACGATGGCCGATATCGATGCCCGGCTGGCTGCGCTTGCGCAGGCCGGCGGCGCCGTGACCGCCTCTTATCAGAGCAATCATGAAGGCGCGCTGATCGATCGCATACAGGCCGCTCGGGATGACGGGACGGATTTCATCGTCATCAACCCTGCGGCGTTTACGCATACCAGTGTCGGTATCCGGGATGCCTTGGCAGCCGTGGGCCTCCCGTTCATCGAGGTCCACCTGTCGAACGTCCACAAGCGGGAAGCGTTCAGGCACCACTCCTATTTTTCCGATCTGGCCGTGGGTGTGATTGCCGGGCTGGGTGCAGATGGCTACGAAGCGGCAGTGCGCTACGCGCTGACGCACTAAAAAGAATTTTGTTAGGGAACCATCCATGGATCTCCGAAAGCTGAAAACCTTGATCGACCTCGTTGCCGAGTCCGGTATTGCCGAACTGGAAATCACCGAGGGCGAGGGCAAGGTCCGTATCGTCAAGTTTGCGCAGGGTGGGCAGGTTGGCGTGATGTCCGGCGTGCAGCCTTACCCCGTCGCGCCGCAGGCCGCTCCCCCGGCCGCCGCACCGGCTGCCGAAGCGGCGCCCGTGCCCCCGCCGGTGCCGCAAGGCCACGCCGTGAAGTCCCCCATGGTGGGCACGTTCTACCGCGCGCCCAACCCGGGTTCGCCGGTGTTCGTCGAAGTCGGCCAGACCGTCAAGGAAGGCGACCCGCTGTGCATCATCGAGGCGATGAAGCTTTTGAACGAGATCGAAGCCGACAAGTCCGGCGTGATCAAGGAAATCCTGGTTGAAAACGGCCAGCCGGTCGAATACGGCCAACCCCTGTTCATCATCGGCTGATTCCGGTCAGCCTCCCGCGCCGCATGACGCCTGGGGCGATGCGGCGCCGCAATTACGTATTTGTCGGGGCGCACGCGCCCGCGTGGCGCTGGTCGCCAGGACGCGGCCAGGCCGGCGCCCCGACGTTTTCAGGACATCCGTTCATCATGTTTGAGAAGATCCTGATCGCCAATCGCGGGGAAATCGCCCTGCGTATCCAGCGCGCGTGCCGCGAGCTGGGCATCAAGACGGTGGTCGTCCATTCCGAGGCTGATCGCGAGGCCAAGTACGTGAAGCTGGCCGACGAGTCGGTCTGCATCGGCCCCGCGCCGTCGCGGGAAAGCTATCTGAACATGCCCGCGATCATTTCCGCGGCCGAAGTCACCGACGCGGAAGCGATCCACCCGGGTTACGGGTTCCTTTCCGAAAACGCCGACTTCGCGGAACGCGTCGAGAAAAGCGGCTTCGTGTTCATTGGTCCGAAGCCCGAAACGATCCGCCTGATGGGCGACAAGGTCAGCGCCAAGCAGGCCATGATTGCCGCCGGCGTGCCCGTGGTGCCCGGATCCGAAGGCGCATTGCCCGAAGACCCCAAGGAAATCATCCAGATCGCCCGCAAGGTCGGCTATCCCGTCATCATCAAGGCGGCGGGTGGCGGTGGCGGACGCGGGATGCGCGTGGTGCACACCGAGGCGGCCTTGTTGAACGCCGTGACGATGACCCGCTCGGAAGCGGGCGCCGCGTTCAACAACCCCGAGGTCTACATGGAGAAGTTCCTCGAGAACCCCCGCCATGTGGAAATCCAGGTGTTGTCCGACGGTCAGCGGGGCGCCGTGTGGTTGGGCGAGCGCGACTGCTCGATGCAGCGCCGTCACCAGAAGATCATTGAAGAAGCGCCGGCGCCGCACATTCCGCGCCGCCTGATCGACCGTATCGGCGATCGCTGCGCCGACGCCTGCCGCAAGATGGGGTACCGCGGCGCGGGCACGTTCGAATTCCTGTACGAAAACAACGAGTTCTATTTCATTGAAATGAACACGCGGATCCAGGTGGAGCATCCGGTCACGGAAGCCATTACCGGGGTCGACCTCGTCCAGCAACAGATCTTCATCGCCAGCGGCGAAAAGCTGCGCCTGCGTCAGCGCGACATCGTCTTCCGTGGCCATGCCATCGAATGCCGGATCAACGCCGAAGATGCGTTCCGTTTCACGCCCAGCCCAGGTCGCATCCTGAACTGGCACGTGCCGGGCGGCCCGGGCATCCGTGTCGACTCGCATGTGTATGCGGGCTACTTCGTGCCGCCGAACTACGATTCGATGATTGCCAAGGTCATTGCCTATGGCGACACGCGCGAGCAGGCACTTGCTCGCATGCGCATCGCGCTGTCCGAAATGGCGGTCGAAGGCATTTCCACCAACATCGCGCTGCACCGCGAACTGCTCCAGGATGCCCGCTTCATCGAAGGCGGCACCAACATCCATTACCTGGAACACCGTCTGTCGCAGCGTCCGGAATAAGATCGCCTCATGCGTGAACTCGTCTTCGATTGTCCCGAGCAGCTGGCGGAAGCCCTGTCCGACGCGCTGCTCGACGCGGGCATCCTGTCGGTGTCCGTCGAAGACGCCGACTTCGGCACCGAGGCCGAGCAGCCTTTGTTCGGCGAGCCTGGCCTCGAACCCACGACCCAGGCATGGAGCCGCAACCGTGTCGTCGCGCTGTTGCCCGACGGCGAGGACCCGGCGCTGATGCTGGCGTCGGCCTGCGCCGCCACGGGCATTGCCGACGTGCCCGAGTGGTCGCTGCGTGACGTGCCCGACGCCGATTGGGTGCGCCTGACGCAGTCGCAGTTCGACCCCATTTCGGTCGATGACAAGATCTGGATCGTGCCTTCGTGGCACGAGGTGCCGGAGCTGGGCGACGCGATCTCGATTCGGCTGGACCCGGGCCTGGCCTTTGGCACTGGCAGCCATCCCACGACACATCTGTGCCTGTCGTGGCTGGCGCGTCATCTGCAGGCCGGCCAGCGTGTGCTCGATTACGGCTGCGGTTCCGGGATCCTGGCGATTGCCGCCCGCAAGCTGGGCGCGGGCGACACGGTAGGCATCGACATCGACCCGCAAGCGGTGCAATCCGCGCAAGACAATGCGTCGGCCAACGACGTCGTGATCGAAGCCGGTCTGCCCGACATGTTGCCGGGTTGGCATGCCGATGTCGTTGTCGCGAACATCCTGTCCAACCCGCTGAAAGTGCTGGCGCCGATGCTTTGCGAACGCGTTGTCGACGGGGGCCATCTTGTCCTGTCGGGCGTGCTGGAACGCCAGGCCGATGAAGTCGCGGCGTTCTATGCACCTTGGATCCAGCTCAGCGTCTGGCGTTCGCTCGATGGCTGGGTCTGCCTGCACGGGCAGCGCACCCGCGCGGCCGGCTGAGCCCGACCATGGCGCTGGCAACCCGCTGTCCCAAGTGCGGCACCGCCTTCCGGGTGGTCCGCGACCAGATCAAGCTGCGTGAAGGCTGGGTGCGCTGCGGCGTGTGTTCCACGCCCTTCGACAGCCATGCGTCGCTGATCGAGATCGACATGCCGGCAGCGGCTGCGCCCGCAGAGCCGCCCGTCGCGGCGCAGGCGCCTGTTGCCGAACCGCACTCGGCCCAGCCAGCGCCGCCCGCACCGGACCCGATCGAAGACCATCCGGCCGTGCTGCGCACGCGGGTGCCTCGCCCGGCGGGTCCTGCCGACGGGAACGCGCCTGCGCCGCCCGCGCCGCCCGCGCCGGGATTTCCTGGCGCCGGTATCGAGTTGCCGCGCGATGACGAGGCCCGCTTCGGTCCGGTGCCCGACCTGTATCCCGCCCTGGATGCGGCGCGGCGGGCCGGGCTGGGGGTGCAACCGCGGTCTGCCGCGCCCGCGTTCGTGCCGGCTTCGCCGGTGTCTGTGCCGGGTCCGGCAGCGCCTCTTGCACGATCGGCACCCCCTGCGCCGGTTTCATCACCGGCACCGGTTGCACCCGTTCCACCAGCACCGCCTGCCGCACCGGTTCCACCACGCGCACCTGCTGCACCCGTTTCACCTCCACCCCCCGCAGCGCCATCCCCCGCTGCGCCGGCCCCGTTCGTTCCGACCCCGACCTTCCGCGCCGATACCGAAGCGGCATCCGCCGCGCATTTGCGTGCCGCGCTCGGACAGGGCGGCGCCGCGGCGTCGGGCCGTACCGAACCGTCGGTCTGGGCGGGCGAGTCGGGTGCAAGTGCACACACCGGGTTGCGGGGAAGCGAACCCTCGCTGCGCGCCAACGAGCCGACCTTCGATCCGCAGATCGCATCGCTTCGGGCCAATGAGCCCTTGTTCGAGCCTCGTACGACGTCGCCGCGCGCGGGCGATCCGGTCTCCCGTCAGGTGGAACCCACGTTCGGCCCCATCGTGTCCCCAACGGCCGATGCTGCGGCCTCATCGTCGCCGGCCATGCCGGTCGAGCCACGACTGCGCGCGACCGAGCCGACGTTCAGCATGCCACCGTTGCCCCGTGACGATCGGGAACCGCATTTCGTCGTCAACGACACCGCCGATGACACCGCCGATGACGACGCGGACGACACGACCCCGGCCCTTGCCCCCGAAGCAGCCAGCCCGTCGTCGCCCGGCTTCATGGCGACGGCTGACGACGACGAACCGTCACGCTGGCGGTGGGTCTGGCTCGTTCTGGCGGTGCTGGCGGTCGTGGCGCTGCTTGGTCAATCGATCTGGATCTATCGCACGGAACTGGCCACCTGGTTCCCGTCGATGCGGCCTGCGCTGGAAAAGGCCTGCGTGCAGCTTGACTGCACGGTCGGCTATCCGCGGGATCCCCGGCAACTGACGATCGAGTCGTCGGCACTGGAAACCTGGGCGCCCGAAGCGGCAAATGCCGGAGCCGCCGCAGGCACGTCCGACACCAGTACGATCGGTCCTTCCGCCACATCGTCGGCCACACCTGGCGTGCGTCACCTTGCACTGCGTGTCACGCTGCGCAATCGCGCCAAGCATCCGCAGGCCTGGCCCGCACTTGAACTGTCGTTGACCGATTTTTCGGACACGGTCGTGGCACGGCGCGTGTTGCTGCCGTCCACCTATCTGCCGCCGCAGCAATTGGCCGACCCGATTCCCGCGGGGCAAGAGCGTTCGCTGCGCATCCCGATCGACACCACGGAAGCCCGGGCCAGCGGCTATCGTGTTGCCGCCTTCTTTCCTTGAATTCCCCCAGGTCCTTATCCTCCATGCACAGCCTCCAGACACCCCCGGTCATCATTTGCGGCTCGGTGGCTTTCGACACCATCATGGTTTTCGAAGGCAAGTTCCAGGACCACATCCTGCCTGACCAGGTGCATGCGCTGAGCGTGTCCTTCCTGGTGCCATCGATGCGCAAGGAATACGGTGGTTGCGCCGGCAACATTGCCTACAACATGCGCCTTCTCGGTGGCCAGCCGGTGCCGGTGGCCACGGTGGGCCAGGACGCGGGCGACTACCTGGCGCGCATGCAGGAACAAGGTACGGACACCTCGTTCGTGAAGGTGATCCCCGATACCTTCACCGCCCAGTGTTTCATCACGACCGACCTGTCCGACAACCAGATCACGGCCTTCCATCCGGGCGCGATGGGCGATTCAGCCAGCAACGATCTGTCGGCGGCGCAGGGCGTGTGGGGCATCGTGGCGCCCGACGCCAAAGACGGCATGTTCGCGCATGCGCGCCGTCTGCACGCGCGCGGCATTCCCTTCATTTTCGACCTGGGTCAGGCGATGCCGCTGTTCAGCGGCGCCGACATCGAAGACATGTTGACGATGGCGCAGGTGATTACCTTGAATGACTACGAAGCCACGGTGGTCGAGCAGCGCACCGGCCGTTCCATGGCCGATATCGCGAAGACCTTGCAGGCCGCGATCATCACGCGGGGTGAGAAGGGCTCGACCCTGCTGGCCGATGGCGTCGAAACGCATATTCCGGCTGTGAAGGCAACGGCAGTGGTGGACCCGACCGGTTGCGGCGACGCCTACCGCGCCGGCCTGCTGTATGGCCTGACGCTGGGGTGGGGCTGGGCCGATTGCTGCCGGATCGCCAGCCTGATGGGATCGCTCAAGATTGCTGAACGCGGCGCGCAAAACCACACCGCCACGCGCGAGCAGATTTCGTCCCTGCTGCAGCAGCACTATGGGCTTACGCTGCCCTGAGTTGTTATCGTTTGACACACCTTTCGGGTGGCGGCTGGCTGGACGGTGGCAGTTTGGCCGAACCTTGCAGGTATAACTACGTCAAACAGTCATGATTCGGACTTTGCCGGCGGCTCGATCGCCGGTCACCTGCAGGGAAAAACGACTATGCAAGCCCAACCTGGTTCCCCTATCCATAAAGCGCCCCGCGCCCGCCTGACGGTGATGGCAGCTGCGCTGACCCTCGTCGCCTCGCTGGCAGGATGCGCAGCGGGCGGTGGGACGAGTGCCAGCAATTCCGGTGCGGTGTATGACCGCAACTCCACCCAGCGCGAGCAGGTCGTCCGTTACGGCACGATTGAAGGCGTGCGGCCGGTCACGATCGACCGTGGCCAGAGCGGCGTGGGTACCGCGGGCGGCGCCATTGTCGGTGGCGTTGCCGGCAGTTCCATCGGCGGCGGTCGTGGCTCGATCATCACCAGCGTGCTCGGCGCAATCGCCGGCGGCCTGGCAGGTCAGGCCATTGAAGGCGGCGTGCAGAAGAAGCAAGGTCTTGAACTGACCGTGCGCTTTGAAAACGGCGAGATCCGTTCGATCGTGCAGGAAGCCGACGAACAGTTCTACGTGGGTGACCGCGTGCGCGTGCTGAGCGGCAGCGGCGCATCGCGTGTGACGCACCGCTGATCGACGCACGGGCAACTGGTCCGATGTTGATCGGCATGCATTGATCGACATGCTCTGATCACCGCGCAGCCGCCTTGAGCGCAACGCGACAATAAAAAAGGGAGACCCTGCGGTCTCCCTTTTTTGCGTCGACCGCGGGCGTCTGGCATGCCCACGGGCGTCTTACATGCCTACAAATGGCAAGCCGATCCGCGCGATCACCATCAGTGCGACCTGCGTCAGGATGAACAGCACGATGGGCGCAAGGTCCAGCCCACCCAGCGATGGCATGATGCGGCGGATGGGAGCCAGCAGCGGATCCGTCAGTGCGACCAGCACCGGCATGGCAGGCGCGCTTGGGTTCACCCACGACATGATCACCATCAACAGCGTGATCCACATCACCAGGTTGACGGCCCACTTCAAGACCATCACGACTGCGATCCACAAGGCCTCGGGGAAGAAGTCCAGCGGACTGATGCCCGAGACGGCCACGGTGGCGAACAGGAAGACGACCGCGCACAACCAGGCGGCAAACACGCAAGCCCAGTCGATACCGCCGCGGCTGCCCAGCACACGGCGCAGCGGGATCACCAGCCAATCAGTGACCTTGAATACGGTTTGCGACACGGTATTGAACGGCGGCATGCGCACCAGCTGCAACCAGACACGAAGCAGCAGCACGGCGCCGAACAGCGTAAAGAGGATATTCAGGATAAAGCGGGCAATATCGCCCATGACAGTGGCTCCGGTAAACCCGCCGGAAATGGCGGACCATCAACAGAGCGTCGATTGTCGCACGGAGTCGCAGCGCTTCGCATGGGACTGGTCAGCAAAATGTCAGGTTCGCGCTTGCAGAAAACGGCCGCGCAAATCGGTCACGCTTCCGATACGCCGTCGATACACCGCCGCCCTGATGCCCACGCCGCCACAGGCAATAAAAAACCCCACCCGGCGGACTGCCCGGGTGGGGCTCGCATCGACGCGCCATGGGCGCGCCGATCATTCGTTCACGGACGGCTGCCCGTTGGGAATGGCCAAGCGGCGGCTGCCGGATTGGCTGCGGTCTTTGCTGCGGGCGCGTCGGCTGCGGGCGCCGCTGCGACTTTCTTTGCGGCCGGTTTCTTGGCTGCAGGCTTCTTTGCAGGCGCCTTCGTGGCCGCCGGCTTCACAGGTGCCTTGGTGGCAGCTGCTTTCTTCGCCGGAGCCTTTTTAGCGGCTGGCGTCTTCTTTACTGCGGCTTGCTTCGCGGGGGCCTTGGCAGGCGCTTTCTTGGCCGCGACCTTCTTTACTGCTGCCTTCTTGGCCGGGGCTTTCTTTGCGGGTGCCTTGGTGGCTGCCGTTTTCTTTACGGCGGCTTTCTTGGCAGGCGCTTTTTTGGCCGGGGCCTTCTTTGCTGCGACTTTCTTTACAGCGGCTTTCTTGGCGGGCGCTTTTTTCGCCGGTGCCTTGGTCGCTGCTGTTTTCTTCACTGCGGCTTTCTTTGCCGGAGCTTTGGTCGCTGCACTCTTGGTAGCTGCAGTTTTCTTCACAGCGGCTTTTTTGGCCGGTGCCTTCGTCGCGGCGGCTTTCTTGACCGCTACTTTCTTCGCCGGCGCCTTGGTGGCTGCCGGTTTTTTTGCGGCCGTTTTCGCGGCCTTCTTGGCTGTCGCCATGGTCTGCTCCTTTACGAGACGTTCAGGGACCCAGAACACAAACCCGCTCGGACCATCCTGACGGGCTATTCATCGGCGCAAGCCCCGCTGCTGGACACGATCTCCAGTCAGCGCCACAGTTTGCGCTAATGAATCAGGCACACAGCCATTCGACATAACCCGCATCCGGTGCGGCCGATGTCGAATGGCCTGGCAGACGGTCTGTTTCCCGTATGCCGAATGGCGCCTTGTGTCCCGGCTGTTGCCGCAAGCCGATTGGCCTGCCGCGTCGAGGTTCGATGGTGCGCGGGGTGCGGGGGCAAGGTGCCTCTCCCGCTCGCGTCTGACGCATCGAGCTTCGCAGCTCGGGCGCACAAGGCGCCGTATCTCGCATGGCGCACGAAGCGCCGTCTTCCATCAACGGTGCACGTCGCACCGTTGCCGCAATCGTGCGATCAATCCCAGTTCAGCGCACCACCGGTCTGGTACTCGATCACTCGCGTTTCGAAGAAGTTGCGTTCCTTCTTCAGGTCGATCATTTCCGCCATCCACGGGAAGGGATTTTCTTCCTGCGCAAACAACGGTTCGATCCCGATCTGCTGGCACCGGCGATTTGCAATGAAGCGCAAATACGACTTGAACATCGGTGCATTCAGACCCAACACGCCACGCGGCATCGTGTCTTCGGCGTAAGCGTATTCCAGATCGACGGCTTTGCGGAAGAGTGCACGGATTTCTTCACGAAATTCTGGTGTCCAAAGGTGAGGATTTTCCAGTTTGATCGTGTTGATGAGGTCGATGCCGAAGTTGCAGTGCATGGATTCATCGCGAAGGATGTACATGTACTGCTCGGCCGCGCCGGTCATCTTGTTCTGACGGCCCAGTGCAAGGATCTGCGTGAAGCCGACATAGAAGAACAGGCCTTCCATCAGGCATGCGAAAACGATCAGCGACTTGAGCAGTGTCTGGTCGGCTTCGGGCGTGCCGGTCTTGAAGTGCGGATCGGCGATCGCGTCGATGAACGGGATCAGGAACTGATCCTTGGCGCGGATCGACGGCACTTCGTTATACGCGTTGAAGATCTCGGACTCATCGAGGTCCAGGCTTTCAACGATGTACTGATACGCGTGCGTGTGGATCGCTTCTTCAAAGGCCTGGCGCAGCAGGAACTGGCGGCATTCAGGCGCCGTGATGTGGCGATACGTGCCTAGCACAATGTTGTTCGCGGCGAGCGAGTCGGCCGTGACGAAGAAGCCCAGGTTGCGCTTGACGATGCGGCGCTCGTCTTCGGTCAGCCCGGTGGGGTTCTTCCACAGCGCGATGTCGCGCGACATGTTGATTTCTTGCGGCATCCAATGGTTCGCGCACGTGGCCAGGTATTTTTCCCATGCCCACTTGTACTTGAACGGTACCAACTGATTGACGTCGGTCTCGCCATTGATGATGCGTTTGTCGGCCACGTTCACACGGTGGGCGGCAGGGGCCTCGGCGGCCGGGTTCGCAACGGCAGGCACGGCAAGCGCGCCATCGTCAAACGAACTGTCGACAGGCCGGGGCGCCCCCGCAGCGGGGCGTGCGCCACGTGCGGGGGTAGGGGTTGCGACGTCTTCGTCCCAGGACAGCATGTCATTCACTCCAAATTCTTGTGTTGCGGTTTACTGGCAGGCTTCGCACTCTTCGAAGCCAGGGTCGCCTGGCCGCATCGTGCATGCCGCGCCGAGGATCTCGGCTTCGGGCAGGCCCGGCTGACCCGACGCTGCGGAGTTCGCCGCCGACGACGCATTGGCAACGGCATTGAGTTCGCCGCCCCGGCCCGTCGACTTCTCGGCGCTGGTCGCGCCCATCGTGCGCAGGTAATAGGTGGTCTTCAGACCCCGTTGCCATGCCAGCTTGTAGGTTTCGTCCAGCTTCTTGCCAGACGCGCCAGCCATATAGATGTTCAGCGATTGCGACTGGTCGATCCACTTCTGGCGGCGCGATGCGCATTCCACCAGCCAGCTCGGTTCGACTTCGAACGCGGTGGCGTACAGCTGGCGCATTTCGGCCGGCACGCGGTCGATCTTGGCCAGACTGCCGTCGAAATACTTCAGGTCGGCGACCATGACTTCGTCCCACAGTCCGAGCTTCTTCAGATCGCGGACCAGGTAATCGTTGACGATGGTGAATTCACCCGACAGGTTCGACTTCACGTACAGGTTCTGATAGGTCGGTTCGATGCACGCGGATACGCCAATGATATTGGAAATCGTGGCGGTGGGCGCAATGGCCACGCAGTTCGAATTGCGCATGCCATGGGCCTTGATGCGTGTTCGCAACGCGTCCCAGTCCAGCGTCTCGCTGTCGTCGACATCGACATAACCGCCGCGTGCGTCACGCAGCAGCTGCACCGAGTCTTTCGGCAGGATGCCCTGATCCCACAGCGAGCCCTTGAACGACTGGTAGGCGCCGCGCTCTTCGGCCAGACGGGTCGAGGCCAGGTAGGCGTAGTAGCAGACCGCTTCCATCGACGTGTCGGCAAAGCTGACGGCGTCTTGCGAGGCGTACGGCACGCGCATGATGTGCAGCGAATCCTGGAAGCCCATGATGCCCAGGCCGACCGGACGATGACGCGCGTTCGAATTGCGGGCCTTGTCGACAGCGTAGTAGTTGATGTCGATCACGTTGTCGAGCATGCGCATCGCGATGTCGATGGTGCGCTTGAGCTTGTCGTGGTCGAGCGTGACCTTGCCATCGGCGTCGGTCGTCAGGTGCGCGACCAGGTTCACGGAACCCAGGTTGCACACGGCGATTTCGGACTCGTTGGTGTTCAGCGTGATTTCGGTGCACAGGTTCGAGCTGTGGACGACGCCGACGTGCTGCTGCGGCGACCGGATGTTGCAAGGATCCTTGAACGTGATCCACGGGTGGCCGGTTTCGAACAGCATCGACAGCATCTTGCGCCACAGATTGAGCGCGGGCATCTTCTTGAACAGCTTCAGTTCGCCGGTCTGCGTCTTGTTTTCGTAGCCCAGGTACGCGGCTTCGAAGTCCTTGCCGACCAGGTCGTGCAGGTCAGGCGTGTCCGACGGCGAAAACAGCGTCCAGTCCGCGCCTTCCATCACACGCTTCATGAACAGGTCGGGAATCCAGTTCGCGGTGTTCATGTCGTGCGTGCGGCGGCGTTCGTCGCCCGTGTTCTTGCGCAGTTCCAGGAATTCTTCGATGTCCAGGTGCCACGTTTCCAGGTAGGTGCAGACCGCGCCCTTGCGCTTGCCGCCCTGGTTGACCGCGACGGCCGTATCGTTGACGACCTTCAGGAACGGGACCACGCCCTGGCTTTCGCCATTGGTGCCCTTGATGTGGCTGCGCAGCGCGCGGACCGGGGTCCAGTCATTGCCCAGGCCGCCGGCGTACTTGGCCAGCAGGGCGTTTTCCTTGATGGCGTCGTAGATGCCTTCCAGGTTGTCGGCGACCGTGGTCAGGTAGCACGACGACAGTTGCGAATGCAGCGTGCCCGAGTTGAACAGGGTCGGGGTCGAGCTCATGAAGTCGAACGACGACAGGATGTTGTAGAACTCGATCGCGCGGGTCTCGCGGTCCTTTTCAGCGATCGCCAGGCCCATCGCGACGCGCATGAAGAAGGCCTGCGGCAGTTCCAGGCGCTTGCCTTCGATATGCAGGAAGTAGCGGTCGTACAGGGTCTGCAGGCCCAGATAGGTGAACTGCAGGTCGCGCTTGTCGTCCAGCGCCTTGCCGATGCGGTCCAGGTCGAATGTGGCCAGTTCCGGATTCAGCAGGCCGCCTTCGATGCCGCGGGCGATGAAGGTCGGGAAGTATTCGGCATACCGTTCGGCCATGGCCGACTGCTCGACTTCTTCGCTCAGCACTTCCTTGCGGATCGTGTGCAGCAGCAGACGCGCCGTCACGGTGCTGTACGCCGGGTCCTTTTCGAGCTGCGAACGGGCGGCCAGGATTGCCGACTTGAAAATCTCGTCGACGGGCACGCCGTCATACAGGTTCTTGACCGTTTCCTTGAAGATGCCGTCGACCGACACGAATTCGGTCAGGCCGACGCACGCGGCTTCGATCACCGAATGCAGATGGGCCGGGTCCAGCGGCACGCGGCGGCCGTTGTCGGTCACATGCAGGGTGGGCTGGCTGGCGTCGGTGTGCATCAAGGCGCGCTGCTGGGCGCGCTTTTCACGGTACAGCACGTAGGCGCGGGCCACGTCGTGTTCACCCGAGCGCATCAGCGCGAGTTCGACCTGGTCCTGGATGTCTTCGATGTGGACGGTGCCGCCGCTGGGCTGGCGGCGCACGAGGGCATTCACCACCTGGCCGGTCAGCTGCTCGACCAGCTCGCGCACACGCGCGGAAGCGGCGCCCTGGCCGCCATTGACGGCGAGAAAGGCTTTGGTGAGCGCGACGGAGATCTTGCCGGGTTCGAAACTGACCACGCTGCCGTTGCGACGGATGATCTTGTGATCGTTATAGACCGCCTTGGATTCGGCAGCCGGCGCGGCTTGCTTGGTGGCGGGCGGCACGGCGACCGGTTGGGCCGATGGCGTGGATAGTTGCATGGTGGCTCCTCGAAGACTGTGAGCAGGGAAGGTCGATGCTCAAGATCGGGTTATGAGATAAGGCTGGACAGGTACTGACGCCGATGTCGAAGGCCTTGCAGTAAAGCGAAAGGCCTAAGCGCGGGGCGATAGGCCTTTCCGACAAACGGGTCGAATGGGGTACGGCTTGGGGTGCTGCTGGGGTGCTGCTATCACTTGCGAAAATTGGCTCGTAAACACTAGATGCAGTGGTGTCTCGAAGCGATTGCACTAAGTGTAGTGGTGCGAGGTGCCCTTGATCAAGCGCTGCAAACCTGTTATCGGAGGTCGAAAGCGGCTTGCGGCTACGCAAAATACCGGGGTCACCTCCTCCAAACGCATGAACTGCGCCGGTTTGTGGCGAGCGTCGATTATTGACAAGGGATTCCAGCCAAAAAGCGCTGGAGAGGCCCATTCCGCAACGATCCCGACCGGCCTGCAGGCATCCGAAAAAAATTTTCAGCCGGGCAATTGACGCAGCGCCCAATCGGCTTCTGTGGCAAAACGCCGCCAATCGAAGGCCGGACCGGGGTCCGTCTTGCGCCCTGGGGCGATATGTTCGTGCCCCCGTACCGCCCATAGCGGGTAGCGCGTGCGCAGCGCCGGCGTCAGCCAGGCCAGCGACCGGTACTGCGCGGCGGTGTAGGGCAGGGTGTCGGTGCCTTCCAGCTCGATCCCGATCGAAAAGTCATTGCACCGGTCCCGTCCGCGAAACGACGAGGCGCCCGCATGCCAGGCGCGCCGGTCAGTGCTCACATACTGCACGATGACGCCATCCCGGCCGATCACGAAGTGCGCCGAGACCCGCAGCGGCCGCAGGCGGTCGAACCAGGGGTGCGCCGTGTAATCCAGGGTGTTGGTGAACAGCCCGTGCACGTAGGGGCCGCCGAATTCGCCCGGGGGCAGGCTGATGTTGTGCAGCACCAGCAAGGACACCTGCGTGCCGGCCGGGCGGGCGTCGCTGTTGGGCGAGGGCGCATGGCGGACGGCCGGATGGATGATCCAGCCGTGGCGGTCCAGGATGGCCGGCGCGGCCACCACTGGCCCCAGCGGATCGGACTGCGACACCGCCACGCCGCCATCGGGCGGCGCCATCGTGCCGCCAGCATCCCGCTGCGCCACCGTGCCGCTCATCAGGACTTCGGGCCGCGCAGCGAGTGCGCAAGGCCACAATAGTTATAGCCTTTGCGCCGCACGGCCTCGTCGGTCGGCAGCTGGATGCCGCAGTGGGCGCAGCGCACCATGAGCTCGGTGCCGGTGCCCGGGGCGGCCTTGGCGCCTGGCCGGGTGCCCGGCGGATGCTCATGCCGCGACGACGGCGTCGGGCGGGCGCCCCGGGCGGCTTTTTGCGCCAGGAGCCGCGCAACCACCAGCGCCACCAGGATGATCACGATCCAGAAAAGAAGCTTGCTCATAGGGGTCGATAAAGGAAGGATGCGAGTGCAGGAAAGGGGGCGAGGGCAAGGACACGGCGCGCCGAGCGGCGTCCGGACCATCGTCAGCTTAGCGGTGAAGGATGACTTCCAGCACGAAACGGCTGCCGGTATAGGCAAGAAGCAACAACGCAAAGCCCGTCAGGGTCCAGCGCAGCGCGATCCGGCCGCGCCAGCCCCACACCTGGCGGCCCAGCAGCAGCAGGCCGAACGTGAGCCAGGACAGCAAAGTAAAGACGGTCTTGTGGTCGAAGGGCAGCGGTTTGCCCGACAACGCTTCCGAAATGATGATGCCGGTCATGACGGCCAGGGTCAGCAGCACGAACCCCACCCAGATCAGGCGGAACAGCAGGCGTTCGAGCATCAGCAGCGGCGGCATGGCGTCGAACAGGCGCGCCAGCACCTGGCCCGTGCGGGTGGCGGGCACGGCGGCGTCGGTCGACAGTTCATGCAGCCGCCGGTCGGCCGACGCCATCAACAGCGCGTGCAGCGCCGCGATCGTGATCATGGCGTACGCCGACAGCGATATCGCCAGGTGTACCCGCAGCCAGCCGCTGTCGGCATGCGCGATCACGCGGCCATCGGGGAAGAGCAGCACCAGCACGGTGGCGATCGCGCCGATCGGCATCAGCCACAGGCGCAGGCCGTCAATCGCGATCCACAGGCTTTCGCCCCAGAATACGACCAGGCCCATCCACAAGGCCGCCGATACGCCCAGCGCGAATCCCAGGCGCAAGTCGCCGTCGCCCAGCATGCCTTGTTGCACGGCGATGCCGTGGACGAGCAGCACCAGCGCCAGGCCGATACGCTCGGCCCCGCCCGCCCGGGCTTCGGGGTGCGAGGAAACGGCGCGCCAGGCGACTACCGACAAAACGGCGTAACCGACTGCGGCCAGTGCGTGCAATACAATTCCCATATCCATATGGAAGTGTAAGCGAACCCAGTCATGCTTGATAACCTCACCAACCGCCTGTCGCGCGTCGTCAAGACGCTGCGCGGCGAAGCCCGACTGACCGAGGCCAATACCCAGGACATGCTGCGCGAAGTGCGCCTGGCACTGCTCGAGGCGGACGTCTCGCTGCCGGTCGTGCGCGAATTCGTGTCACGCGTCAAAGAAAAGGCGCTGGGCGAGGAAGTCGCCAACAGCCTGACGCCGGGCCAGGCCCTGGTGGGCGTGGTCCACAAGGAATTGACGTCCCTGATGGGCGGCGACCTGGGCCCCCATGCCAGCGAGCTGTCGCTGGCGCAGCAGCCCCCCGCGGTCATCCTGATGGCCGGCCTGCAGGGCTCGGGCAAGACCACCACCACCGGCAAGCTGGCCCGCTGGCTGGCCGAAGGCGGCCACAGCCAGAACGGCCACAAGTCGGGCAAAAAGAAGGTGCTGGTGGTCAGTGCCGACGTGTACCGTCCGGCCGCCATCGAACAGCTCAAGACCGTCGCGGCCCAGGCTGGGGTCGATTTCATGCCGTCGTCGGCCGACCAGAAGCCGGAAGACATCGCCCGCAATGCGCTGGACTTTGCCAAGCGCCATCACCACGACGTGCTGATTGTCGATACGGCCGGCCGCCTGGGCATCGACGAAGCCATGATGCAGGAAATCCGTGCGCTGCACGCCCTGCTCAAGCCGATCGAAACCCTGTTCGTGGTCGACGCCATGCTGGGTCAGGATGCCGTCAACGTTGCCAAGGCCTTCAATGAAGCGCTGCCGCTGACCGGCGTGGTGCTGACCAAGCTGGACGGCGATGCCCGCGGCGGCGCGGCGCTGTCGGTGCGCCATGTCACGGGCAAGCCGCTCAAGTTCGTGGGCGTGTCCGAAAAGCTGGCCGGCCTGGAGCCGTTTCATCCGGAACGGATGGCCCAGCGCGTGCTGGGCATGGGCGACATCCTGTCGCTTGTCGAAGAAGCGCAAAAGGCCATCAACGTCGACGAGGCGCAGAAGCTCGCCGCGAAGATGAAGGCCGGCGACAAGTTCGATCTGAACGACTTCCGCGCGCAGATCGCGCAGATGAAGAACATGGGCGACATGAGTTCGCTGCTTGAAAAGCTGCCGGCGCAGTTTTCGCAGGCGGCGTCGCAGGTCGACAGCAAGCAGGCCTCGCGCCAGATCCGCCGCATGGAAGGCATTCTGAACTCCATGACCGAAATGGAACGGGCCAAGCCGGAACTGCTCAAGGCCTCGCGCAAGCGGCGCATTGCGGCCGGCTCGGGCGTGCCGGTGCAGGAAATCAACCGCATGCTGTCGCAGTTCGAGCAGATGCAGTCGATGATGAAGCAGATGAAGAAGGGCGGCATGGCCAAGATGATGCGGGCCATGGGCGGCATGAAAGCATTGAAGGGCATGAAAGGCCTGCCCGGCATGAAGTGATGAGGTGGAGGGCGGCGTGACCCGGCTGCGGCTCCGGCTGCAGCTGGATGCCGGGCCGCTCCTGGCGGCTGGCGTCAGGCGGCCACGCATCTTCGACAAGGAGGCACGATGAAGCGAACCACGCGGCAACGCGACCCCGATACGCGGATGACCCGCGCCGATTTCCTGCGCTTTGGCGTCGCCAGCGCGGGTGCGGCGGTGGCCGGATCGCTCGGCCTGGCTCCCGGGATGGCGCGCGCGTCGGCCGCTTCAGACGCCGCAGCTCGCGCCCTGAACGCCGCGACAGCGGTGCAGTCTGGCCGCGTCGATCCGCCGCCGCTGGCCAAGACGCCGTCGGTGGGCGCCAATCCGGCGACCGGCACCACGCCGTCGCCACCCCCGTCACCGGAACAGGCGGCCGGCGCATCGGCCGATGCCACCGGCGGCTCGGCCGCAAGGGGTCCCATGCATCAGCGTCGCATTCCTTCGAGCGGCGACCCCTTGCCGGTGATTGGCGTGGGCACCTGGCGCACGTTCGACGTGGGTGACCGGCCGCAAGATCGCGCGCCGCTGACCGAGGTGCTCGAGGTGCTCTTCGCGGCGGGCGGTTCGGTCATCGACAGCTCGCCCATGTATGGCGCGTCCGAAAAAGTGACCGGCGACGTGCTGGCCCTCATGGACGGCTTCACGAACGAGGCGCACGGCCGGGCCTTCCTGGCGACCAAGGTGTGGACGCAGGGCCGCGACGCAGGCATTGCGCAGATGCGCGAGTCGATGCGCCTGCTGCGCGACGACAAGCTCGAACTGATGCAGATCCACAATCTGGTGGACTGGAAAACGCACTTGCCCACGCTGCGCGCGTGGAAGGCCGAAGGACGCATCCGCTATCTGGGGGTGACGCATTACACGGCCAGCGCCCATGCGCAGCTTGAGGCCGTGATCAAGGCGGAACAGCTCGACTTCGTGCAGCTGAACTACGCGCTGGATGATCGCGCGGCTGCCCAGCGGCTGCTGCCCCTGGCGGCGGATCGTGGTGTTGCCGTCATCGTGAACCAGCCATTTGGCGGCGGTGGTCTGTTGCGGTCCTTGAGCAACCAGGCCTTGCCGTCGTGGGCGGGCGAGATCGGCTGCACGTCGTGGGCCCAGCTGCTGCTCAAGTTCGTGCTGGCGCATCCGGCCGTCACGTGCGCGATCCCCGGCACGGGCAAGGCGGACCACATGCGCGACAACGTGCAGGCGGGGGTGGGGCTGTACCCCGACAAGGATATGCAGGCGCGGATGATCGCGTTGCTGGGGAAGTAGGCGAAGCGGGGGCAGGGCCGCAAGCAGGGGGCGGCTGCAACGCGCCGCACACGGCAAGGCCTGGACAAAAGGCCCCGCAATACAAAAGGGAGACGCCGTAAAGCGTCTCCCTTTTTCATGCGCCGACCAGGACGAATCGTCCGTCCCGGCCTGCCACTTACACCGCGCCGGCCAGCTTCGCCAGGGTTTCTTCCAGCGCGCGCGCCACTTCGACCTTGGCCGAGGCGCTGTCGCGGCGGCCCTGCAGTTCGATCACGCCATCTTTCAGGCTGCGATCGCCCACGGTCACCCGCACCGGCACGCCGATCAGTTCCCAGTCGGCGAACATGACGCCGGGCCGCTCGTCACGGTCGTCCAGCAGCACGTCCACGCCCTGCGCCTGCAGTTGCTCGTACAGACGCGTCGCTTCGTTGCGCACGGCTTCGCTCTTGCCCCAGCCGACCGGGCAGATCACGACTTCGAACGGCGCCAGCGCACGCGGCCACATGATGCCTTTGGCATCGTGGTTCTGTTCGATGGCGGCGCCCAGCAGGCGGGTCACGCCGATGCCATAGCAGCCCATTTCGAGCAGGGCCGGCTTGCCGGTTTCGTCCAGGTAGGTCGCCTTCAGGGCCGCCGAGTACTTGGTGCCCAGGTAGAACACGTGACCCACTTCAATGCCGCGCTGGATGGCCAGCACGCCATTGCCGTCGGGCGACGGATCGCCCGCCACCACGTTGCGCAGGTCGGCCACCAGCGCCGGCTCGGGCAGGTCACGGCCCCAGTTGGCGCCGGTGTAGTGGAAGTCGGCCTCATTGGCGCCGCAGACGAAATCGGTCATGTTCGCGACGGTACGGTCGACGATCGTGCGAACCGGCTTGGCCGTGCCGATCGGCCCGATAAAGCCCGGGCGGCAGCCAAAGTGCGCGACGATTTCGTCGTCCGACGCAAACCGGAAGCCGCGCTTCAGGCCTTCGATCTTGCCGGCCTTGATCTCGTTCAGGTCGTGGTCGGCGCGCAGCAGCAGGGCCCAGATCTCGACCGGCTGGCCGGCGGTTTCCGGCTCGACGGCGACGGCCAGGGTCTTGACCTGTTGCAACAGCGGCAGCTTGAGCATCTCGGCGACGGCTTCGCACTTGCCTGCGCCAGGCGTCGACACCTTGGTCAGCGGCTGGGCCGGGGCGGCGCGTTCCGCGATCAGGCAAGGCGCTTCGGCCAGCTCGATGTTGGCTGCATACTGCGTGTCGGGGTTGTAAACCAGCAGGTCTTCGCCGGTGTCGGCAATCACCTGGAATTCATGGCTGCGCGACCCGCCGATGGAACCCGTATCCGCCGCCACCGCGCGGAAGGTCAGGCCCATGCGCTCGAAAATGCGCATGTACGCCGCATACATCACGTCGTAGCTCTTTTGTGCCGAGGCCTCGTCACGATCGAAGGAATACGCGTCCTTCATGGTGAATTCGCGGCCACGCATCACGCCAAAGCGCGGACGACGCTCGTCGCGGAACTTGGTCTGGATGTGGAAGAAGTTCTTGGGCAGCTGGCGCCAGCTGTGGATCTCGTTGCGCGCGATGTCGGTAATGACTTCTTCGGACGTCGGCTGCAGCACGAAATCACGGCCATGCCGGTCCTTGATGCGCAGCAGTTCCGGACCGTAGAGTTCCCAACGGCCGGTTTCCTGCCAGAGCTCGGCCGGCTGCACCAGGGGCATCAGCAATTCGAGCGCGCCGGCGCGCTGCATTTCGTCGCGGATGATGCCTTCGACCTTGCGGATCACACGCAGGCCCAGGGGCATGTAGTTGTAGATGCCGCCCGCCAACTTGCGGATCATGCCTGCGCGGGTCATCAATTGATGACTGGCGATTTCGGCTTCGGCCGGCGCTTCCTTGAGCGTGCTGATATGGAACTGCGATGCGCGCATTGCGTTGCTCACGAGAGTAAATGTGGGTTCGGCCCCCTCGGGCCTATAATCGACTCAATTGTATGAGAATCGCTGGGGTGGCTCATGCTTGACCGCGAAGGTTACCGTCCCAACGTCGGCATCATCCTCGTGAATCAACGTAACGAGGTCTTTTGGGGCAAGCGAATCAACGAACACTCCTGGCAGTTTCCGCAGGGGGGCATCAAGCACGGCGAAAGCCCTGCGCAAGCCATGTTCCGCGAGCTCTATGAAGAAGTGGGCTTGAAGCCCGAGCATGTCCGTATCTTGGGAAGAACGCGAGACTGGTTACGCTATAACGTGCCCGATCATTTCGTCAGACGCGAATGGAGAGGGCACTACAAAGGGCAAAAACAGATCTGGTTCCTGCTGCGAATGCTGGGCCGGGACTGTGATGTCTGCCTGCGCGCGTCCACGCATCCGGAATTCGATGCCTGGCGCTGGAGCGATTACTGGGTCCCGTTGGACGCCGTCATCGAATTCAAGCGCGACGTGTACACGCTGGCGTTGAACGAGCTGTCGCTCGTGCTGTTTCGCCGCAGCCACGAAACGCGCTATCTGCGCCAGCACGTGGGCACGCATCGCCGCACGCAAACCGAAGAACAACCGCTGCTGAAAAGCGGCGCGCCGGAAATCGAATGATGCTTTTGAAAGCTGGGACACCTGCGCCTGCCGCGGTGAGTACTCCTGACCCCATGCCGGGCCGAACCTGGCTGCGGCGCGCGGTCATGGCCGGGGTCGCCGTCGGCCTGGTGGCCGGATTGGCAGCCTGCGGCGCGCCGCGTCCGCCAGGTACGTATCTGCTGGACGACCTGGACGAAGACAAGATGTTGCCCGATGCGGGCTGGGAAGAACTCAAGACCCAGCTGCCGCCCGTGCCGACCCGGACCGATACCTTGCCGATCGAACCGATGTCGGTGCGGCAGAGCCGCACGTTCGAATTCGGTATCGACCCGCGTTCGGTGGGCGTGGCGCCGGGTGGCATCGTGCGCTACACGCTGCTCACGGTCAGCGATCGGGGCGCCGAAACGGCGAGTTACGAGTCGATCCGCTGTCGCAGCAAGGAGTGGCGCGCGGTGGCGACCCTGCGCAAGGGTACGGGCTGGGAACGGCCGTACCAGGAAGCCTGGCGCCTCATCGAGAACGACTCGGTCCAGCAGGTGCTGCGTAACGGGGTCTTTTGCACCGGCGGCGGCCCGGCCGCCCTGCGGCCGCAGGATCTGGTGTATCGCCTGCAGAACTGGACGCGCTACGCGGATGCGACGGCGCCCGAAGCATTCCGCTGATCTCATGCATGCATGCAGGGCAGGCCGTAGCCTGCCCTGCGGCGCGCCGGTTTACTGCCTTGAGTTAACGAACGACCAGATTGTCGCGGTGCATGAGCTCGGGGGCTTCCATGCTCCCAAGGATCGCGGCGATCTGGGTCGACGCCTTGCGCATGATGCGCCGGGTGTCGCTGGCTGAATAGTTGATCAGCCCGCGGGCCAGTTCCTGGCCCGATGCGTCGATGCACGCCACCACATCCCCCCGCTCGAATTCACCTTCCACCGCCGTGACGCCGATCGGCAGCAAGCTTTTGCCGTCGCGGGTCAGCGCCTTGGCGGCGCCTTCGTCCAGGGTGATGCGCCCGCGCAGTTGCAGGTGATCGGCCAGCCATTGCTTGCGTGCCGACAGCATGGGCATCGACGCGCGCAGTTCGGTACCGATGCACTCGCCACCTGCCAGGCGTTCCAGGATGTTCGGCTCGCGGCCTGAGGCAATCACCGTATGCGCGCCACTGCCAGCCGCGCGTTTGGCCGCCAGGATCTTGGTCAGCATGCCGCCACGGCCCAGGCTGCTGCCCGCGCCGCCGGCCATCAGTTCCAGCGACGGATCGCCGGCATTGGCCAGCGAAATGAAGCGGGCGTCGGGCTGCTTGCGGGGGTCGGCCGAGTACAGGCCGGCCTGGTCGGTCAGGATCACCAGGGCGTCGGCTTCGATAAGATTGGTGACCAGCGAGCCAAGCGTGTCGTTGTCGCCAAACTTGATCTCGTCGGTGACGACCGTGTCGTTCTCGTTGATGATGGGCACGACGCCCAGGCGCAGCAGCGTGAACAGGGTCGACCGCGCGTTCAGGTAGCGCCGGCGGTCCGACAGGTCGTCATGGGTCAGCAGGATCTGCGCGGTATGGATCCCATGCTGCGCAAAGCTGGTTTCATAGGCTTGCGCCAGGCCCATCTGGCCCACGGCGGCAGCCGCCTGCAATTCGGGAATCTGGGTCGGGCGCTTGTCCCAGCCCAGCCGCAACATGCCTTCGGCAATCGCGCCGCTCGACACCAGCACCACGTCCTTGCCCATCGCGCGCAGTCGCGCGATCTGCGCCGACCACCGGGCCAGGGCCTGGCGATCCAGGCCGCGACCCTCGTCGGTCACAAGGGACGAGCCCACTTTCACTACCAGGCGCTTGGCCTCGGCGATCACTGAAGTCGATGTCATCGGGATGGACCTGACGATTTAACGGAAGCGCGGGTCGTCGCTGCGTTTGACGAAGGCTTCGCCGTCCTGGTCGTCGTGGTCTTCGTTGCGAATGGCGTCGTTGCCGTGCGCGGCACGGCCGGCGTGGTCGTCTGAATCCGCATCGTCGTCAGACCCGGGATACTCGCCTGCATCCACGCCGGCTTGCGCCGCCGAGATGACGGCGTCGTGCTCCGCCCTGGCCGACGCCGCGGACCGGCTGTCGGCAAAGCGCGAGTCCTGATCGAAGGCCTGCTCCGCCAGGCGCTGCTCGTCCAGCCAGTTCTGCAGGGCCCACACCAGTTCCTGGGTGCCGGCGCCGCTCAGCGCCGAGATGCCGAACACCGGGCCATCCCAGCCCAGTTCATAGCAGAACGCTTCCTGCAGGCCCTTCGGGTCGTCGACCATGTCGAGCTTGTTCAGCACCAGCCAGCGGGGCTTGTTGTAGAGCTCTTCGTCGTAGCGGCGCAGTTCTTCGACGATCGCGCGCGCTTCGTGCACGGGATCGACCGACGCATCAAGCGGGGCCACGTCCACCAGGTGCAGCAGCACCCGGGTGCGCGACAGGTGGCGCAGGAACTGATGACCCAGGCCCGCGCCGTCGGACGCGCCTTCGATCAGGCCGGGAATGTCGGCAATCACGAAGCTGCGATCCGTGTCGGTGCGCACCACGCCCAGATTCGGGTGCAGAGTGGTAAAGGGGTAATCGGCGACCTTGGGCCGCGCGTTCGACACCTTGCGGATCAAGGTGGACTTGCCGGCGTTCGGCATGCCCAGCAGGCCGACGTCGGCCAGCACCTTCAGTTCGAGTTTGAGCTTGCGCTGGCCACCTTCGGCACCGAACGTGAACTGGCGCGGAGCGCGGTTCGTGCTCGACTTGAAGTGCAGATTGCCCAGGCCGCCGGCGCCTCCTGCGGCCAGCACGACACGCTGGCCATGGGTCGACAGGTCGAACAGGAATTCACCGGTGTCCGCGTCGTGCACGATGGTGCCGACGGGCATCCGCAGGGTGATGTCCTTGCCGCCCGCGCCGTACCGGTCGGACCCGCTGCCCTGTTCGCCGTTCTGGGCGCGGTGCAGCCGGGCGTACCGGTAGTCGATCAGGGTGTTGATGTTGCGGTCGGCGATCGCGTAGATGGTGCCGCCACGCCCGCCGTCGCCGCCATCGGGGCCGCCAAAGGGAATGAATTTTTCGCGGCGAAAGCTCGCCACGCCGTTGCCGCCCTTGCCGGCAATGACTTCGATGGTGGCTTCGTCGACGAATTTCATGATCTGTACCGCAAATAGGAACCGCCGCTGAAAATCAACGGCAAAACAGCGTCAGACATGGCTGACGCCGGAAACAGGGAGAGCAAAAACCGGGACTGCAAAAACAAAGCCTGCAAAAAACAAAGGCCCTGCCACGCGAGCGACAGGACCCATTGTGCACGACCTAGGCGCCGCAATGCGGAGCAGGCGCAATGGCCTGCCGCGCAGGGCTGACGTCTATCAGGCGGGGACGATCGAGACGAACTGCTTGCGCAGTGCGCCCTTGAACGAGAACGTCACACGGCCTTCGCTCAGTGCGAACAAGGTGTGGTCCTTGCCCATGCCGACGTTCACGCCAGCGTGGAAACGCGTACCGCGTTGACGCACGATGATCGAGCCAGCCGGGATGACTTGACCGCCGTAGGCTTTGACGCCCAGGCGCTTTGATTCTGAGTCGCGGCCGTTCCGTGTAGAACCGCCGCCCTTCTTCTGTGCCATTTTGAACTCCTACTACTCTTAAGATTCTTGCCCGCTACACCGGCAACCGATGGATCATCCAGCCTGAATCAGGCGGTGATGGTGCCGATCTGGATTTCGGTGTAGTTCTGACGGTGGCCCTGACGCTTTTGATAGTGCTTGCGCCGACGCATTTTGAAAATGCGGACCTTGTCATGCCGACCGTGCGCAAGAATCGTTGCCGTAACGACCGCGGTGGTCAGGAGGGGAGCGCCGATCACGATCTGATCGCCTTCACCCACTGCCAACACCTGGTCCAGCGTGATTTCTTGCCCAATGTCTGCCGGTATCTGTTCTATCTTCAATTTTTCACCAGTAGCAACGCGATATTGCTTGCCACCGGTTTTTATGACCGCGTACATGGGATAACCTCTAGCTTCTTTCTTGGGTTGTTTGCAAGGCCGCGGCGGACAACGTCCGGCAGCCATGCTGAGGGTAGTGCTGTGTTGCTGTGCTACTGCATTGCTGTGCTACTGCTTTGCTGACGCGAAGTTTGCCGGGATGCACGCCAAGGGGAGTGCGGGCTGAACTTCATGGTGCGTCGTCTTCGGTGCGCATTCGACAATCTGCGTTCAACAACCTGCGTTTAACGATCTTCATGCGCACGTATTCATCCTTTTGACAGGGTGAACATGCAACTATAGCAAGACTTGTTTCATGGCGTCAACCGGAGCCGTGGCAGGCACGCAGCACCGTATAATCCAGGAACGCGCGCCGGGGTTTCCCCGATGTGCCGAACGACTGCAGGGCAACCTGCAGGTCTGCCGCCGACCGGGGTTCTCGGTCATTGATCACTGTCCTGGCCGCCGGTTTCACACTTCACCTTCGGCAGCCAGTTTGCCGCCCGGATTCCCCTTGAGCCTGCCTACGCTGTTTGCCCCGATCGCCGACGACATGAAAGCTGTCGATGCCGTGATCCGCGCGCGTCTCGACTCCGACGTGCCGCTCATCCGCACCATCGCCGACTACATCATCGGCGCGGGCGGCAAGCGGATGCGGCCTGCCTTGCTGCTGCTGATCGCCCGGTCATTGAATTACCAGGGTACCAACCATCACCTGATGGCGGCCGTGGTCGAATTCATTCATACGGCCACCCTGTTGCACGACGACGTCGTCGACGAATCCAGCCTGCGCCGCGGCCGGCCCACCGCCAATGCGGTGTTCGGCAACGCCGCCAGCGTGCTCGTGGGCGACTTCCTGCATTCCCGCTCGTTCCAGATGATGGTCGAGACCGGGTCCGTGCGGGTCATGCAGATCCTGGCCGATGCCACCAACGTGATCGCCGAAGGCGAAGTGCTGCAACTGCTGAACGTGCACGACCCCCTGGTGACCGAAGAGCGTTACTTCCAGGTGGTTCGCTATAAGACAGCGCGTCTGTTCGAAGCATCGTCGCAGCTGGGCGCGGTCCTGGCCGGCGCCACCGCCGAGCAGGAAGCCGCGGCGACCGAGTTCGGACGGCGTATCGGCACGGCATTCCAGCTTATCGACGACGTGCTCGATTACAGCGGCGAGTCCGACGCGCTGGGCAAGAACCTGGGCGACGACCTGCGTGAAGGCAAGCCCACCCTGCCGCTGATCCGCGTCATGAACGTTGGCACGCCATCGCAACAGGCACTGATCCGCGAGGCGATCGAGACCGGCGAAGGCGATTTTGCCGCCGTGGCGGCGGCCATCCGCGAGTCGGATGCCCTGGCGTATACCCGCCAGCGCGCGGTCGAAGAAGCCAATGCGGCGCGGCACGCGCTCGAGGCCTATCCTATTTCCGATTTCAGAAATTCTTTGATAGAATTCTGCGCTTTCGCGGTCAATCGAGATCGCTGAAAAGAAATCCCGTGATCGGGCGCCAATGCAGTAGGTGGTAGTGAAAAGCGGCAGCAGCCAAGTGGCAGCTGCCAGGCGTGCGATCAAAAGTAGCGTTACCGTCGGGGCGTAGCTCAGCCCGGTAGAGTACTGCGTTCGGGACGCAGGAGTCGGAGGTTCGAATCCTCTCGCCCCGACCATTCAATTGAACAGCGGCCAGATCGCGCGCATTTTATGCGCGCTTTTTTGCGTCCAGAGTTTGCCGCTGGCTTCCCCGCACGGCCATTGCCATCTTCGACGGCTGACACTACACGTCAAAGACGATACGGCGAACAATTACGGTGGCCCGCAGCGTCAGGTTGACGCTGTGTCGTCGTCCTCGTGCCTGGTCCCTTCTCCTTGCTTTTCGAGTCCTGCCTTCACGTACAGCTCTTGGACAAGGATCATCACGACGACCATGAGGGGGGTGGCAAGTACGACGCCCGCAATACCGAACAGCATGCCGAAGATCACGACGGCAAGCAGGCCCAACACCGGTGGAAGCTGGACTGCCCACCGCTGAATCTGCGGCATCAGCAGGTTGCCTTCGACTTGCTGAATGCCTAAAAAGAGCAGAGCGACGTAGAGGCCCATGGTCGGACTTTCCGAAAATGCGAGGAGTACGGCAAGAACGCCCGCAATGATCGGACCAAAAAACGGGACGAATGCGAGCAAGCCTGCAATGAGCGCCAGCAGGAAGGCCAGCGGCATCCCAAGCGCCCACAGGCCGATGGCCGTCATGGCTCCTACCGCCGCCATCGAGCAGAACTGGCCTAGCAGCCACCTGTGCAGTCCCTGACCCGCCGCGTCGAGGCCACGGGCCGCATTCCCACGCACGTCCACGGGAAAGAGGCGGATCAGGCCTTTCCGATAGACCGCTGGGTCGGCAGCGAGGAACACACCGGCAATCACGATCAACCCCACGGTCGACAGACCCCCGAGCGCGCCCGACGCATACCCGGCAACCCGTTTCCACGGCACGTTGGCGTCGGCCACCGTATCGCGAACGCCGGAATACGCGTCCCCGAATGGCGATTCCTCGACGACAGCGGCCAACTTCGACACAGCGTCGGGCAACTCCTTTTGTAGTGCGCGAGCCTGGTCGGCCACCGCCGCACCTGCAAACCATGCAACGGCGCCCAGGATGGCGATGATGGTGATGACAACGAAGCTGAGCGATACCCTGCGGGACCAGCCCCACTTCTGCACAAGTGGACGCTGGAGTGCGTCCAACGTCGCGGCGGCAAGCACGATGCCGAATACGAGAATAAATACATCGCGTACTTGCCAGGCCAGAAAAAACAGTGCGGCGAGACAGAGAACGACGAACGTTTGGCGGGCCAGTGTCCCGGATTCACGCATGAGGCCTCCAGATGGCAAGTTGTACGCAGTGGCAGCCGTTGGGCGTGCATGCCGTCAGGATAACGGAATGCATCTGCGTCTTGCCGCGGCATCGGCTGAATGACGACAGGCGATGGATGCCCGCACTGTGGTGTTTGAAGCGACAACGACCGGACAAGTGTGCCGGTTTTTTTTCGTCCAACACCGGGACGGGAGTCAACCTTTTGTAAGGCTATATCTGTCAGCGGATGTGTCAACGAGCAGCATGCAAAGGTCGGGTTGTATTCCTTACTTGTCTGGGGGTGAACTTTTGCCAGTATTGGCGTGGTGGCTCAACGGTAAGCAGTATAGGTCCTGAAGGATGTAGGCTGGCTTCTTACCGTTCGTGGGGGTCACATAGGTAAAACCCCGCTGTATCAAGGTTTTCGGGAAGTGTGTTCATTTTTGAGACAGACGTGATTAGAACCGGGAAAGTAGTCCTTTTCAAACGATGTACGCGGCCGCCGTCGTTCACTATTTGTAAGGATTACCACGTAAATATAGATTCTACATAGTCTGGTCGCCTCCTTGCGACCGGCCCTTTGCACCGGCGGAACTCCCTTTGAGCAACCATCCCAGCCTTGACGACCCGATCGCGTCCGACGTGACGATCGATGACGCCGTGACCGGCGTCGCCATGCCTGAACCGGTAGACGCAGCCGCGTCGCCGGCGTCCAACGGACTGCTCAATACGGTGCGGTCGTCCCTGTTCGCCTGGCCGTCGGCCCTGGCGGCGACCGTGCTCGCTGCCTGTGGTGGCGGGGAAGGGGGCGCCGAAGTCGGATCCGCGGTGGCTACACCGACGCCAACGCCAACACCGACGCCGACGCCAACACCGACGCCGACGCCAACGCCAACGCCGACGCCGACACCGACGCCGACGCCAACACCGACGCCAACGCCGACGCCAACGCCGACGCCAACGCCAACGCCGACGCCAACGCCAACGCCAACGCCAACGCCAACGCCAACGCCGCAGCCAACGCCCACGCCCACGCCGACGCCGCAACCTACGCCGACGCCGCAGCCCACGCCACAGCCGACGCCGCAGCCCACGCCTCAGCCCACTCCTGAACCGACGCCCCAGCCGCAGCCCACCATCGCGCCGACGGCGGCTGAAGCCGCGCGCTTCCTGCACCAGGCGCAGTTTTCGGCGTCCGACGCCGAGATCTCCGCGGTGCAGACGGCGGGCTACAAGGCCTGGCTGGACCAGCAGTTCAACGCGCCATCGGCCATCAGCGGCTGGGACTGGCTCATCAGCCGTGGCCTGAACGGCAGCAACCAGAACGGCAACTTCTTCCCGATCAACTACATGGCCTGGCACCAGCTCATCATGAGCGGTGACGCCGTGCGCAAGCGTGTCGCGCTCGCGCTGTCCGAAATCTTCGTGGTGGCCGCCGAAAACGTGCAGGGCGCCGAACGGCCGCTGTTCCTGCTGGCCGCGTATTGGGACATGTTGTCCAGCAACGCCTTCGGCACGTACCGCCAGTTGCTCGAAGCGGTCACGCTGAACCCGGCCATGGGCTACTTCCTGAACACGCGGGGGAACCAGAAAGCCAATCCGTCGACCGGCCGCGCGCCTGACGAGAACTTCGGCCGCGAAGTCATGCAGCTGTTTTCGATCGGCCTGCATGAACTGAACCAGGACGGTTCGCTCAAGACTGACGGCAATGGTCAACCGATCGAGACCTACAACCAGTCCACGGTCACCGCCATGGCCAGCGTCTTCACGGGCTGGGACTACGACTACACGCAAGGCCATACGCAAGAAAACCCGGTGCAGGTGCGCCTGCCCATGAAGCTCAACGCCGCACTGCATTCGACGACGACTGCCAGCTTCCTGGGCACCACCGTGGCGGCCGGCACCGACGGCGCCACCGCGCTCAAGGTCGCGCTCGATACGCTGGCCAACCACCCGAACGTCGCGCCGTTCATCGGCCGCCAGCTCATCCAGCGTCTGGTCACCAGCAACCCCAGCCCGGCATATATCGGTCGCGTCTCGGCGGTCTGGAACAACAACGGTTCAGGCGTGCGGGGCGACATGAAGGCAGTGATCCGCGCGATCCTGCTGGATGACGAAGCCCGCAGCGGCAGCATGGCCGCCGGCCCGACCTGGGGCAAGCTGCGCGAACCCATGGTGCGTTTCATCCAGTGGGCGCGGACCTTCAATGCCAGCTCGCCGTCGGGCGAATGGACGCTGGGCGACCTGAACAGCAGCTCGTGGGCGCTTGGCCAGAGCCCGTTCTACTCGTCCTCGGTCTTCAACTTCTTCCGTCCGGGCTACGTGCCGCCCGACACCGCGCTCGCGGCAACCGGCCAGGTCGCACCCGAATTCCAGATCACCAATGAATCCACCGTGGCCAGCTACATCAACTTCATGGCCGACACGGTCAGGAAGGGCTTCGTGCAACTGGTGCCCAACTACAGCAAGGAATTGAGCATCGCGGCCGACGCCGCCGCCCTGGTGGACCGCGTCAACTTGTTGATGTCGGGCCGGCAGCTCAGCACGGCCACCCTCAACACCATCGTGACCGCTGTGTCGTCGATCTCGGCCGGTTCGGCCGACGGTCTGAAGAACCGGGTCTATGCCGCCATCCTGTTGGTGATGGCTTCCCCGCAATACATCGTCCAGAAATAGGCCCCGCCATGACTCCTCTTCATTCTTCGGGCCAGCTCGCCCGCCGCGCCTTCCTGCGCCGCGCGGGTCAACTTGGGTTGGCCGGCGTGGCCACCCCGTGGGCGCTCAACCTTGCCGCCATTGGCGAGGCGGCCGCCTTCACGGCGTCGGACTACAAGGCGCTGGTCTGCGTCTTCTTGTACGGCGGCAACGACCATGGCAACACCGTGATCCCCGTCGACGCGGCCAACTACGCCAAGTACGCAACGATTCGCGGCGGCATCGGCCTGCCGCAGGCCAGCCTGGCGGCCACCACGCTCGACCCGTCGGTGGCCTTGCCCAACGGCATGAAGATGGCCCTTGCGCCGCAAATGACCGGCCTCAAGCAACTGTTCGACAGCGGCCGCATGGCCGTGCAATTGAACGTCGGGCCGCTGCGTGTGCCGACCACCCTGGCGCAGTACCAGGCGCGCTCGGTGCCCTTGCCACCCAAGCTGTTCTCGCACAACGACCAGCAATCCATCTGGCAGTCGTCGCAGACCGAAGGCGCAACGCGCGGCTGGGGCGGACGCATGGGCGACCTGGCCATGGCCAACAACGGCAGCTCGGTCTTCACCTGCATTTCGGTCTCGGGCAACGCCGTGTACCTGTCGGGCGACTCGGCCCTGCAATACCAGGTCAGCCCGTCGGGTCCCGTGTCGATGTGGCCCACTAAAAGCGGCCTGTATGGTTCGAACGCCTGCAGCGCAGCGCTCAAGTCGCTCATCACCGGATCGAGCACGCACACCCTGGAAAACGAATACGCCCGCGTCACCAGCCGTTCCATCGCGGCCGAAGCGCAGGTCAGCGCCGCATTGGCCGGCATCCCGACGTCCACCACGGCCTATCCCGCCGACAACCCCCTGGCCGCGCAATTGCAGATGGTCGCCAAGCTGATCTCGGCTCGCAGTTCGCTGGGCACCAAGCGCCAGGTGTTCATGGTGTCGATGGGGGGCTTTGACCTGCATGACGGCCTGCCTTATCAGCACCCGGCCTTGCTGGCCAAGGTGTCCGAAGCCATGACCGCCTTCTATGCCAATACGGTTGAACTTGGCATTGCGAACAGCGTGACCGCTTTTACCGCATCCGACTTCGGCCGCACGCTCGTGTCGAACGGCGATGGCTCGGACCACGGCTGGGGTTCGCACCACTTTGTGGTGGGCGGCGCGGTCAAGGGCAAGCAGTTCTACGGCACGGCGCCATCCGTCTCGGTCAACGGGCCGGACGATGTCGGTCAGGGTCGCCTGCTGCCCACCACGTCGGTCGACCAGTTTGCGGCCACGATGGCGCGCTGGTTCGGCGTGTCCGACAGTGAACTGAGCCTGGTGGTGCCCGGGATCGGCAACTTTAGCTCGCGCACGATGGGCTTCCTGTAAGGCTTGGCGAGGGCTGCACAGACCCTGCACGAGCCCCGCTTCAGTGCTCGCGGATCAAGGTCATCGAGAACTGATAGCGTCCGGCCGGGTGGTACGAGATCGATGCGACGATCACCGTGCCACCCTGGTCGCAGTAATGCCGGGTGATCAGCAATCCCGGTGAATCGGGCGCCACATTGAGCGCCTTGGCAATCCGCGCCGGAATTGCGCAGGCTGCAATCGTCTGCTCCACCTTTGCAATCCGCCGCCCATAGTGGGCCTCGATCAACTGCGACACCAGCTGATCGGGCTGCGCCAGCACCAGTTTCCTGATGTCGCGGTAATGCGCATCCACGTACAGGTCCGTCCACACCATCGGATCCTGGTCGGCTTCGCCGCGGGTCGAACTGATCTGCAGCCATCGGGTGCCCGGGCCGCATCGCAGCACCGACGCCAGCTCGGTATCCATGACCATGTCCTGCACCTTGCGAACATGGCGCGGTGTACGTTCCGCCAACTGCACCAGATCTTCCAGCGACGACAGCGACTGGCTGTAGCCCGCCGCCCGGTCCGCCGCCAGCACCACGGTTCCGCTTCCACGGCGGCGTGCAATCAATCCGACATCCTGCAATTGCCGTAGCGCTGCGCGCACGGTGTGCCGGCTTGCCCCGAACTCTTCAGCCAGATCGTTTTCGCTGGGCAACGCCGCGCCGACCGCATAAGTCTGGTCGGCAATGCGCTGCGCGATGCGCTCTGAAATCTGGCTGTACAGGGTGATCGACATCGGAAAAACCTCGGAAACGCACTGGCGCCATTCTATCCGTTGGCTGTCAGCGCACTGGTATTTCCCCTGAGGCGCATCGATTGACGCCGAGGTATGGACTGCATAAGATGTACGTACAACTTCAATAGAGCGTACAAAAGCCATGCCCGTATCCGTCCTCGAATCCGCCATGTTCAAAGATATGTTCGGCACGCCCGCCATGCGCGCCGTGTTCGACGACGCCGCCACCATCCGGCGGTATGTCGAGACCGAAGTGGCGCTGGCGCGGGTCCAGGGACGCCTTGGCATCATCCCCGCGGCCGCTGCACAGGCGATTGAAGCGCGCGCCGATGCCGGCGGCATCGACCCCGTGCGTCTGGCGCACGACACCGAAATCGTCGGCTATCCCATCCTGCCGCTGGTGCACCAGCTGTCGGCGCAGTGCGGACCGGAAGGCGAATACCTCCATTGGGGCGCGACCACGCAAGACATCATGGACACGGCCACCGTCCTGCAGGTCCGCGAGGCGCTCGCCCTGATCGAGACGGATCTGGCGGAACTCGACGGCATCCTGGACGCCATGGCGCTGCGCTATCGCGACGCGGCCATGGCGGGTCGCACGCACCTGCAACACGCGTTGCCGATCACCTTCGGCTACAAGGCAGCCGTCTGGTTGCTGATGATCCGGCGGCATCGCCAGCGCCTTGAGCAGCTGCGCCCGCGTGTGCTGATCGGACAGTTCGGTGGCGCGGCGGGCACGCTGGCGTCCCTCGGCCATGACGGCCTGGGCGTGCAGGCCGCACTCATGGAAGACCTGGGGCTGGAAAGTGCGCCCATCACATGGCATGTGGCGCGTGACGGCCTTGCCGAAGCCGTGCAGTTCCTTGCGCTGGTCGCCGCGTCGCTCGGCAAGATCGCGCTCGACGTCATGCTGATGATGACGAACGAACTGGGTGAAGCCTTCGAGCCCTTCGTGAAAGGCCGTGGCGCCTCGAGCACCATGCCGCAAAAGCGCAATCCCATCTCGTGCGAACTGATGTGGAGCGCGTCCAAGACGGTGCGCCAGCACGCCGGCCTGGCCCTGGACGCGGTGCTGCAGGACTTCGAACGCGCCACCGGCCCCTGGCATATCGAATGGTCCGCCATTCCCGAAGCGTTCGTGCTGACCGCAGGTTCCTTGAACCAAGCCCGCTTCATGCTTGCCGGGCTCGAAGTCGACACCGGCCGCATGCGCCGCAACCTCGACCTGTCGGGCGGCTTGATCGTTGCCGAAGCCGTCATGATGGGACTCGCGCCCCACATCGGCCGGCAAACCGCGCACGACGTCGTGTACGACGCGTGCCGGATCGCGGCCTCGTCGGGACGCAAGCTCGCCGACGTGCTGACCGAGGACGCCATCGTCTCGGCCCGGCTGGATCGGGCCGCCATCGAATCCCTGTGTGAACCGGCCAACTACCTCGGCAGCGCGCCCGAGATGGTCGATCGCATGCGCGCCACACGGTACTGAGCCGCCAGACGCTCACCCCAACCATCCCTGAGGAGACAACAATGAAGCATTGGTTCGCCGCACTCGCCCTTTGTGGCGCCTTCATCCCGCCTGTCCAGGCCGCGGATGCGTATCCGTCGCGCCCCATGACGTGGATCGTCCCGTTCGCCCCCGGCGGCCCCACGGATGCCATGGCCCGCAACATTGCGAGCCAGGTCGGTCAGCAACTCAAACAGACGATCGTGATCGAGAATGCCCCGGGGGCCGGGGGCACCATCGGCGCGGCCAAGGCCGCCCGCGCGGCGCCCGACGGCTACACCCTGCTGGTCGGACATGTCGGCTACATGGCCGCCGCGCCCGCCATGTACGCAAAGCTGCCGTACGATCCGGCAAAGGACTTCCAGGCGGTCTTCCGCTTCCCGGATACGCCGTTGGTGCTGATGTCGTCGAGCGCGTCACCGCACAAGACGCTGCCCGAGCTGATCGCGTACGCAAAGAAGCACCCGGGCAAGATCAACTTCAGCAATGCAGGTGTCGGGTCGACGTCCCATCTGGTCGCCGCCCTGTTTGCCAGCAAAGCCGGCATCGACATTACGTCGGTGTCGTACAAGGGCGCCGGGCCGGCGCTGAATGACCTGATGGGTGGGCAGGTGGACGCCATGTTCGACCAGACCAATACCGCGTTGCCGCAGACCCGTGGCGACAAGGTGCGTGCCCTGGGGTTGACGTCGGCCAAACGCATGGACCAGTTCCCTGGCGTGCCGACCATGGGGGAGTCCGCATTGCCGGGGTTTGACGTGTCCACCTGGTATGGGCTTTACGCGCCGAAAGGCACGCCTGCGGCCGTTGTGCAGACGCTGTACGCGGCGTACGAAAAAGCGATGCAGGACACCCGGTTCACCGACAAGATGGTCGAGCAAGGCATCGTCATCCTGCCAGCCGACCAGACCACGCCCGCCGCGTTCCAGCGCTACACCGCCGACGAGATCGTCAAATGGTCGGGCGTGATCAAGCAGGCAGGCATCCGGCTCGATTGACATGAGTGATACCCCATCGCACGCCTACCCATTGCGCAGCATTCCCGCCGCCGACGTCGTCGACAGCCTGGCGGCTGCCCTGCAGCGCATCAGTTATGCCCACCCGGCCGACTTCGTGAGCGCGCTCAAGGATGCGTATGCCGCGGAAACAGAAACGGCGCCACGGGCGGCGCTGCTTCAGTTGCTGGTCAATGCCAAGCTGAGCGCCCGCGCGCTGCGGCCGGTGTGCCAGGACACCGGGGTGGTCCATGTCTTTTTCAGGGTGGGCATGGACGTGCGGATTCAGGGTGACGACGGCACGCCCACCCCCACGCTTCAGACGCTTGCCAACGAGGCGGTCGCCCGCGCCTACACCTGTACGAGCAATCCGCTGCGGGCGTCCATGATTCGCGACCCGTTGGGGGATCGCACCAATACCCGTGACAACACGCCGGCCATCGTGCAGATCGAGATGGTGGAAGGGAACAGCCTGCACATCACCGTCGCGGCCAAGGGGGGCGGCGGGGACGTCAAGGCGCGGTTCACCATGCTCAATCCCAACGAGTCCGTCGCGGATTGGGTCGTTGATCAATTGCCCGGCATGGGTGCCGGCTGGTGTCCGCCCGGGGTCCTTGGCATCGGCGTCGGCGGCAGTCCGGAGCAGGCCATGCTGCTTGCCAAACAGGCCTTGTTTACGCCGATCGACATGCACTGCCTGCGTCAGCGCGGAGCACACAATGCGACCGAGCGGCTGCGGCTGGAACTGTTCGAACGCATCAACGCGCTGGGGATCGGCGTGCAAGGGTTGGGTGGCGGGCACACGGTGCTTGACGTCAAGATCCGGCATGCGCCGTCGCATGCCGCGCTGCTGCCCGTGGCCCTGGTGCCCAACTGCGCCGCCACCCGCTTCATGTCGTTCGAACTCGATGGCGCCGGGCCCGCGGCATTCCCGCCCCCGGATCCTGCCCTGTTCGATGGCATTCCCGATGCCTATCCCGTCACGGGGGCGCTTCCGATCGATCTGGACATCGTCAGCAGATCCGATGTCGCGCAGTGGCGGGTAGGCCAGCAACTGCTGTTGTCGGGCACGCTCTACACCGCCCGCGATGCGGCCCACAAGCGGCTGGCAGGCATGCTTGAACGAGGCGAAGCCTTGCCCGTGGACCTGCAAGGCCGTGCCATCTATTACGTTGGACCCGTGGATCCGGTGGCGGGGGAAGCCGTCGGCCCGGCAGGGCCAACCACGGCCACCCGCATGGATGCGTTCATGCCGATGTTGCTCGAGCGGACAGGCCTGTTGCTGACCATCGGGAAAGCCGAGCGCGGGCCGGTGGCCGTCGAGGCGATTCGCCAAGCGGGCTCGGCCTATCTGATGGCGGTTGGCGGCGCGGCCTATCTGGTGTCCAAGGCGATCCGGTCGGCGCGGGTCGTCGCCTTCGCCGACCTGGGAATGGAAGCGATCTATGAATTCAAGGTGGAGAACATGCCCGTGACCGTGGCGGTCGATGCACGTGGCCGGTCCATCCACGACTTCACGCTCCGGGTGATATCGGGTTAAGGAAAGGGGCCCTCATGGTTATCCCTTGGCCAGCGCCATTTCTAACCAAACCGTAACCCCTGAGCAGGCTCAAGATTGAGCAACAGCGGGGCTGACACGCCCATTCCGCCTTTCCATACGGTAAGGTGCATTCCGGCTTTTGCGGACCGCGCGCTCCTAGACTGGAAGCTCACTAGTCAAGGAGTTGCCATGGTTACGCTACTCATCGTTGTGGGTCTCATCGGCGGCACGTGCGCCCTCATTTACGGCATGGTCATGATCGCCATGATGCTCGGCAAAAAGTCCAAACGCGCCGACGCGCAACAGGTCCTGACGCCGTCATCGGTCAAGCCGGCGTCCGACCTGTCGCCATCGTCCATCAAGCGTGCGCAGTCGACCCCGACCTGATCGCCATGCGGTCGTCCCGCCTGCTTCTCAGTCGGCTGCCCCCGGTGGACGGCTGAGAAGCGGCCAGACCATGGCCACGCAGAGCGCGATGTTGCGCCGCCGGGTGCGCCGGTCGGGCAGTTTGCCGGGTTCGACAAGCGCGCGCAGTTGCAGTCCCCCCAACGCGGCGCCCACGATGATGGGCAGCAGCGGCTGGATCGTCCTGGCATTCCATGCCGGAAAGACGCGGGTGAGTGCGTCGCGCAGATAGCCTTCGCCGCGGTCGAGTGCGGCGGTGAAGAACTGCTGGCTCAGTTCCGGGGCGTGCAGCGTCTCGCAGATCGCCAGGCGGGTCATCGCGACCTGCCGCGGCATCAAAATGAAATCGACCAGTCCGCTCAGCACATCCGTCAATGCGGCGCGTGTGTCCGCCACCGCCTGCCCGCCTTCGTAGGCCAGGATGGGAAAGGCCTCGTTGTCGGCGATCAGGGACGAGAACAGCGTGGCCTTGTCGGCGAACACGGCATACAGCGTTTTCTTCGACATGCCGCAGGCCTTGGCGATGTCGTCCATGCTCGTGTCGCCATACCCCTTGGCGGTGAACAGGGCTTCGGCAGCGTCGAGGATGCGGCGCCGTCTGTCGGATGCAGACAACACAGGGGGCCGTCCGGGCCCCTTTTTTTCGGCCATGTCGGGGTCATGCAGCATGGGATGGGTCGGCAGCCTTGATTAAGGAAACTCAATGGTTCCATAATACGGGCTTCCCCCTCTTTTGACTACACACCCATGGACAAACGCGCATTGCGCATCGCCATCATCCTGGGCGCGCTCAGCGCGCTCGGGCCGCTGGCCATCGATATGTATCTGCCGGCGCTGCCGATGATGGTCAGCGATCTGGCCACCAACGACGGCGCGGTGCAGCGCAGCCTGATGTCGTTCTTTATCGGATTGACGCTTGGTCAACTGGTCTATGGGCCCGTGTCGGACAAGGTCGGCCGCAAGCCGGTGATCTATGTCGGGCTGGCGCTGTTCACGCTCGGGTCGATCGGCTGCGCGATGGCAACGTCCATCGAACAGCTGACCCTGCTGCGACTGGTGCAGGGACTGGGCGGATCGATCGGCATGGTGATCGGCATGGCCGTGGTGCGCGACCTGTACACCGGTGCGCTGGCGGGCCGGCTCATGGCGCTGATGATCATGGTGCTGGGCATCGCGCCGATTCTTGCGCCGCTGTTCGGCAGCGTGGTGCTGTCGGTGACGACGTGGCACGTCATCTTCATCGTGCTGGCGATCTACGGCGTGGTGGCGATCGCCGTCGTGGCCCGTTACCTGCCCGAAAGCCGCATGCCGGAACTGCGCGCGGTCAGCCACCCGTCGGCTGCGTTCAAGCATTACGCCGGCTTGCTGGTCAGCAGCAAGTTCATTCCCTATGTGCTGGCCCTGGCCCTGGCGCAGGCCGGCTTCTTCGCCTACCTGTCGGCGTCATCGTTCGTGTTCATTTCCTTGCACAGTCTGTCGCCGATGACGTACAGCATCATCTTCGGCGTCAATGCCGTGGGCCTGATTGCGGGCGCGCAATTGAATGCACGCTATGTGCGCAAGCATGGCGCGGCGAACGTGGTGCGCTGCGCGACGGTTGCCTATGCGATCGCCGCGGTCGTGCTGGCCCTGGCTGACCAGGCGGGCTACGCCAGCCTGCCGCTGCTGTGCGTGCTGCTGTTCGTGGTCATTACCAGCATGGGCTTTCTGCTGCCGCCCAGCACCATGCTGGCGATGGAAGCCCATGGCGCGATTGCCGGCACGGCGGCGGCGTTGATGGGCGCCTTCCAGTTCGGTCTGGGCGCGGTCGGCAGCGCGGTCGTCGCGGCATTGGCCGACGGCACGGCCGCGCCGATGCTGGGTGTGATTGCAGGCTGCGGCGTGGCCGCGGCGCTGGTGGCGAACCTGGCGTTTCCTAAGCGGACCGCGCCGGCCGGTGCGGGGGCCGCGGCGCACCATTGAACGGCGCGGTCTGAACGGGTCGCGATTCAAAAAGAAAGCGCGCGGAAAAGATGTCTTCCGCGCGCTTTTTTTGCGCTGCTGATGCCGGGGCGCACGGCGGCGCCCCGCAGTCCGGTCAGCGTTTACCGATCCCGAACATCCCCAAAAACGAACGCCACATGGCTTTCAGGCCGATCGCCAGCATGTTGATTTCCTGGACCGGCTCGTCGTCGGTCACCGCAGTCTGACGATAGACCGGTGCCGGGGCGGGCGTCGCCGCAGCCGGCGCAGGCGCGGCGGGTGCACCTGCTGTGCTGTGGGTACTGGCTGGCGCGACAGGCGACGCCGCGCCATCCGCGGCGGCCGCCATGGCGGCCATCGATGCCGGGGCGTGCACGCCGGCTGATGCCGGTGCCGCCGCCGTTGCGGCCGCCACGCCCGCAGCGGGCGCGGCGTGCGGCGAAGCCGTTGCCGTGTCGGGCGAGATTGTCGAGGTGCCGGTGGGGACGCTTGCTGCACCTGGCAGCACGCTCGAGGGAGCACCCGCAGCAGCGGCATGCGTACTTGCAGCACCAACGGCACCGGCCGCAACCCCCGCACCAGCCACTGGCGAGCCGGCAGATGCTGCGCCAGGCGCCGCCGCAGCCGCCGTTCCCGCCGCCGCGCCTTCCGGCTGCGCAAACGACTTCGCCAGGTTCTTCTCGAACTGCTTCAGGATCTGCGCCGCGACTTCCGAGATCATGCCGCTGCCGCGGCCGTACTGCGCCACCGATCCGGACAACGCCAGATTGGTCGTGACCAGCACATCGGTGCCGGCACCCGCCTCGGTCAGCGCGAAGCTGAATTCCGACTGCGCGCCGCCGCGGCCTTTCGGGTCGACGCCCGACCCTTTCAACCACGCAATGTGCGCGGTGTCGTCCTGCTTCACCAGCTCGACCAGGCCGTTGAAGGTCAGCGAGACCGGGCCCAGCTTGACGCTGACCGAGCCTTTGTACTTGCCCGGCCCGACGACTTCCGTCAGCTTGGCGCCCGGCAGGCAGGGCATGATGCGCGGCACGTCCAGCAGCAGCGACCAGGCTTGGTCGATCGGCAGCGGCACGTGAAATTTATTGGTGAATTCCATGCGGTTTTCCTAGCGGAGATGAGCGTCGTGGCCGGTCGCGTTGATCAGTTCGAGCAGGCGCACGGGACCCAGCGGGGATTCGGCGATCCGCACGCCAATGTCCTTCAAGGCGTGTTCCACCGCACCGATGATGGCCGATGCGACCGGAATCGTGGCGGTCTCGCCAATGCCCTTGACGCCCAGCGGGTTCAGCGGCGACGGGAAGTTGCAGAACACGACGTCGATGTGTGGCAATTCGGGCGCGGTCGGCAACAGGTATTCGGCAAACGTGGTCGACACGGGCTGCGCGCTTTCGTCGTAGGCCATGAATTCGAACAGCGCATTGCCGATGCCGTGCACCACGCCGCCGTGCACCTGGCCTTCGGCCATTTGCGGGTTGATCAGGTTGCCGCTGTCTTGCACGGCCACATACCGCGTCAGGGTGATCGCACCGGTCATCGGGTCGACCTCGACTTCGCAGCCATGCGATGCGCCAGCGTAGGTCTGGTCATCGCAATGGAAGTGCGACGTGGCCTCCAGGCCCGGGTCCGATGCGTAGGGCAACGAGTAACCGGGCGCGCCTTTCATGGCGAGGGCGATCTGCGCCAGCGACAGGCTTTTCCCTTCGGCGCCAGTCACGTAGCCGTCCTGCACCGACATCGCGGACTCGGGCTGTTTCAGCATGGCGGCCGCCACCGCACGCGCCTTGGCCACGACGTCGATCGACGCCTGATGCACGGCTGAGCCGGCCATGATGGTCTGCCGGCTGGCAAAGCCGCCCATGCCATAGCCCACGAAGGACGTGTCACCGGCAATCACGTCGATCGCGTCGATCGACACGCCGAAGTGGCCCGCGCAGATCTGGGCAAGCGTCGTCTTCAGGCCCTGGCCCATGGCCAGCGCGCCCGTATGGACGGTGATCTTGCCCGAGGGCAGCACGCGTACCTTGGCGGTCTCGAACGGACCGCGGCCGGTGGGCTTGACGCTGTTCGCAATGCCGATGCCCAGGTAGACGCCGCGCGCCCGGGCGGCGTCCTGGCGCGCCGTGAAGCCGGCGTAGTCAATGCGTTCCAGCAGCGCCGTCTGCAGGGCAGGAAAGTTGCCACTGTCAACGACCAGGGGCAGGCCGGCGCGCGACTTGAGCGGCTTGGTGTACGGAATCTTTTCGGGAGGAATCAGGTTGCGCTGACGCAGGTCGGCACGGTCCACGCCCAGCACCAGGGCCGCCTGATCCAGCAGCCGTTCCATCACGAAGTTGGCTTGCGGATAGCCCGCGCCACGAATGGTTGCGACCGGCACCTTGTTGGTATGCGCAACCTGGACGTCGAGCATGAAGTTCGGCACCACGTACGGGCCCGTCAGGGAGGACGCCGCGTTGTACGCAACGTTGGTGCCCTGCGGCGTGTACGCGCCGTGGTCGTGGATCATGCTGCCGCGCAGGCCGACGATCTTGCCGGCGGCATCGATCGCCATTTCGGCGTGCCAGTACTGGTCGCGTTCCTGGATGGCGCTGGTGAAGTGTTCGCGGCGGTCTTCCACCCATTTGACCGGGCGGCGCAGCTTGCGCGCCACGGCCGGGATCGCGACTTCTTCGGGGTAGATCATGAACTTGGCGCCAAAGCCGCCGCCCACGTCGGGCGTGATCACCCGCAGCTTGTCTTCGGGCTGGCCCAGCATCTGCGCAATCGCTGCATGCAGTTCATGCGCGAGCTGTGTCGACGACCACACCATCAGTGTGTCGGACGACAGGTCGGGCACGGCCAGCACGCCGCGGCCTTCCATCGAATGCGCGCAGCCGCGATGGACCCAGAAGTCGTCCGCAACAATGGTGTGCCCGGCGGTGAATACCGAATGGCAATCGCCATACGCCAGCTGGTATTGCTGCAGCACGTTCGATTCGATCTCGGTGCGTACGGTCGGCGATCCGGGTTCGACCGCGGCGCGGCAATCCGACACCGCCGGCAGGATGTCGTACTCGACCATCACCATCTGCGCGGCATCTTCGGCCAGGTAGCGCGACTCGGCCACCACCACGGCCAGTGCCTCGCCCACGAAGGCGACTTCGTCGGGCGCCAGCACGAAGGGCGTGGTGTTCTTGGGCATCGTGGGCGACGGAAATCCCAGCGGCATGCGCAGGGTGGTCACATCGCCGCGCAGATCGGCCGCCGAATAGATGCCGACCACGCCGGGCAGCTCCGCCGCCATCGACGTATCGATCGACAGGATGCGCGCGTGCGCATGCGGACTGCGCACGAAGCAGGCGTGCAGGGGCGCCATCACGGGTACGTCGTCGACGAAGCGCGCCGTGCCGCGCAGCAGCGCCTGGTCTTCCATGCGCCCGACGCTGACGCCGGCGCCGTGTTTAACCCGCGTGTCCATGATCGGGCCTCGCTTTGAGCATATGGGCCGCGCGCAAGGTCGCGGCAACGATGTTCTGATAGCCGGTGCAGCGGCACAGGTGGCCCGATAGCACGTCGCGCACCGTGGCTTCCGACGGATCGGGATCCTCGGCCAGCAGTTCGGCCACCGACATCAGGATGCCCGGGGTGCAGTAGCCGCACTGCAGGCCGTGCAGGTCGTGGAAGGCCTGCTGGATCGGGTGGAGCGGATCGGCCGGGTTGGCCAGGCCTTCCACAGTGGATATTTCATGGCCGTTGCCCTGCACCGCAAGCATCAGGCAGCTGCGTGCCGAGCGGCCGTCGACCAGCACCGTACAGGCGCCGCAGACGCCGTGCTCGCAGCCGACATGGGTGCCCGTCAGGCCAAGCTCGCCGCGCAGGCAGTCGGCCAGGTGCATGCGCACGTCGACCTCGCACTGGTGGTCGGCGCCGTTGACCTTGAGCATGATGGTGCGCTTTTGCGCGGGATCGAATTCTTCCATGGCTTACCTTGCGATGCGTGAAAGCGCAGTATCCAGGGCGCGGCGCGTCAGGACGCGCGCAAGCCGCTGGCGATACCACGCCGGTACATAGGAATCGCTGCTGGCGTCGATCAGGGCACAGGCGGCGGCCGCGGCATCGAAGGCCGCGTTGCCGTGCGAGCCGGTCAGCAGCGCTTCGGCATCCGTCATGCGGACCGGGCCCGAGCCCACGCCGCCCAGCGTGATCGATGCGCGCGCAATGCTGCCGTCGGCGCCCGGCGCCAGCAGGACAGCCACCGACACGATCGCGAAGTCACCATGGCGACGCGCGTATTCCAGGAACGACCAGCCATGGCCCGCGGGCCAGGGCGTGAACGCGATGTCGGTCAGCAATTCATCGGGTTCCATGGACGGCGTCATGTAGCCGGCCGGGAAATCCGTCATGGCAATCTGGCGTGTGCCACCCTGGTTGGCGACCGTAATCACCGCATCCATCGCCATGGCGATGGATGGGATCTCGGCCGCCGGATCGAGCTGGCACAGGCTGCCGCCGACCGTGCCACGGTTGCGGGTCTGGCGATGCCCGACCTGCAGAATGGCTTCGGCCAGCAGCGGCAGGCGGTCCTTGACCACCTGCGAAAATTCCACGTCCCGCTGGCGCGTGAGCGCGCCGATGCGGACCGCGGACCCGTCGTCACGGATATAGCCCAGTTCCTGCAGCCCGTTGATGTCGACCAGATGGTCGGGAAACGCAAAACGCATGTTCAGCATCGCCATCAGGGACTGGCCGCCGGCGAGCACGCGAACGTTCTCGTGGGCGGCCAGCAGCCGCAATGCTTCATCGACGCTGGAGGGGGAGTGGTAGCCTACGACGGGAGGTTTCACTGCAGCCTGCCTTGTATCAGATCTTCGACAGGTCGAGCGCTGCCGGGTGGAACAGTTCTTCGGGCTTGACCAGGCGCTTCGACAGGCCTTGATCGTAGTGATAGCGCGCGAACGTCTCGATGGTGTGGCGGTTGTTCTCCATGCCGAACGGCCAGTAGTCATCGCCCATCAGCGCCTTGGCTTCGTTCAGGTGATGCACCATCCAGGGCAGGGTGACGGCCAGGTGGCAGATCTCGTTGAGCTCGTGGATCGCCATTTCCTTCGACTTGATGAAGGCCTTGTAGACGCTCACGGGCAGCCACGGATGCTGTTCGACCAGCGACTTGCGGATGCCGACCATGTGCATGATCGGAAAGATGCGGGTGCGGCGGAAGTAGTCCTTTTCGGCTTCGATGTAGTCGCCAAACAGGCGGCCCACATTGGGGGCGCCGCGCAGGAAACACGACGGCGCGCGCGCGCCGATGTAGCCATCGATCTCGCCGTCTTCCAGCATCTGCGACAGGGTCTTGTCGTCGGGGATCTGGGTCAGGTCGATGTCGTCGTCCAGCACGATGGGCGAGCGCTCGCCGCGGCCGGGTTCTTCGATCCCGCCACGCACCCACTTCACGTCACGCGGCTCCAGGCCGTATTCGTCTTTCAGGATGCCGCGGATCCACACGTTGGCCGTGATCTGGTATTCGGGCACGCCGATGGTCTTGCCCTTCAGGTCCTGCGGCGTGTTGATGCCGCGGTCGGTCCGCACATAGATGCCCGACTGGCGGAACACGCGCGATATGAACGCCGGGATGCCGATGTACTCGTTGTCGCCGCGAGCCGTCGTCATCATGTGACTGCTCATGGAAATTTCGGTGACGTCGAATTCCTGGTAGCGGAACGCGCGGTGAAAGGCTTCTTCGGGTTCGATGGCCGCGGTGACGACCTCGCACCCTTCAATCTGCGCGCGGCCATCCAGAATGGCGCGGGTCCGGTCATAGTCGCCACACGAGAGGCTGATCTGCAATTTCTTCATCTGATTGTCTCAAACGATGTTGAACAAAAACCGGCGCATCCGCGCCGGTGGCCACGCAACCCTTAATCTACCTTGAGGCCGATCTGCTGCGTCAATTTGGTAAAGCGATCGATGTCGTCGGACACGATCTTGCTGAATTCCGCAGGCGTGCTGGTCGTTGGCGCGTACACCAGGCCCAGCAGCTTTTCATTGATGTCCGGACGCGCCACGATCCTGGCCACGTCGGCATTGATCTTGTCGACGATGGCCTTGGGCGTCTTGGACGGGGCCAGCAGGCCATGCCACTGGTCGAGTTCATAGCCGGCCATGTTGTTCTCGGCCACGGTCGGCACTTCGGGCAGGAACGGCGAGCGGGCCTTGGACGTCACGGCCAGCGCGCGCAGCTTGCCGGCCTTCACGTACGGCATGGCCGACGACGCCGTCACGATCGCCACGGGCACCTGCTTGCCGAGCACGTCGGTCAGGGCCGGGCCGCAGCCGCGGTAAGGAATGTGCTGCATGCCCACCTTGCCCTGCACGTTCAACATTTCGCCCGCCAGGTGCTGGGGGGTGCCGTTGCCGCAGGACCCGAACGACAGGCCGGCCGCGCCGGGTTTGGCGGCGGCCATCATCTCGGGCAGGGTCTTGTAAGCCGATTCGGCCGACACGACAAAGACCGACGGCACGAAGGCCACGTTCACGGCAGGGGAAAAGTCGGCCTTGGGGTCGAAGGGCAGGTTGCGGAAGACGCCCGGGTTGACCGCGAACGAGCTGTTCACCATCAACAGGGTGTAGCCATCGGCCGCGCTTTCGGCCACGGCGCGCGCGCCGATGTTGCCGCTGGCGCCTGTGCGGTTGTCGACAATCACGGTCTGTCCCCAGACCTTCTGGAGTTCGCCGCCGATCAGGCGGGCAAGCAGGTCGGTACCTCCGCCCGGGGGAAAGGTCACGATGATCGTGACGGGCTTGGTCGGGAAGGTCGCAGCCTCGGCCGCCACGGCGGTGGCCGAGGACAGACAGCTGACGGCCAGCACGGAGGCGCATACTGAAACACGTTTCCAGAACGACATGGAAGACTCCTGCAGAAGGTTCAGGGTAGGGAGTGAGGGTGGGGGTGACGCCATCGGGCTTCGACTCCTTTCAAGCAAGCGCTATGCCACTTTGAAAAAATCGCGCCCTCATCGCCTGGGCGCTTCCCGCAGTTCGTCAGTATGCTGAGGCATATTATCAGTGTACTGACGGTATGAAAATTTTTTTCGGATCGGATCGGGGTTAATCCTGATCCTCAACAGGCAAGGCGCGGGCGGCCCGGATGCACCAAAAGCGGCCTGGCATTGCGGCATCTTGGGGCGCGGCGGCGGCCCGTTTTAGTGCAGATGAGCAGTATGCTGATGATTTCCTGGAGCCGGCCGGCAGGGGCCGCGATCCGCCAGCGAAAGGACGTATGCCGCACATTCCGGCGCGGCACCGCGCATCAAGGAAAATCGGCCGTATCCGGCCTGTTTGCGGGGGTGTCGCCGGTTATAATCGTCAGCATACTAATAACCCCGGGCACTCTCATGTCGTCGAGCACCAGCCGACCCGCAGTCAAGAAAAAATCCAGCAAGCCCGCGGCGGCCTCCGTCGTCGATCCTGCCAAGGAACTGCTGTGGGCGCGGCCCGGCTTCCTCGTGCGCCGGCTGCACCAGATCCACGTGGCCATGTTCTTCGAAGAATGCAAGTCGTCGAACACCACGCCCGTGCAATACGCCATTCTGTCGGCGCTGGCCGTCATGCCCGGCCTGGACCAGACTGCGCTGGGCCAGGAAGTGGGTCTTGACCGCACCACCACCGCCGACGTCGTGCGGCGCCTTGAAGAACGCGGTCTGCTTGAACGCCGCGAGAACGAGGCCGACCGCCGCACCCGCCACGTGTTCCTGACCCGTGAAGGCAAGAGCGCCGTTAACGCCATGCACGCCGACATGGTCCGCGCCCAGGAACGCATGCTCAGCCCGCTGACCGACGCGCAGCAGAAGACCTTCATGAAGCTGGTGTCGCAACTGGTGGAAGCCAACAACCAGTACAGCCGCGCCGCGCTGCGCAGCTGAAAAAAAGCCGCGGGGTGCATCGCGCCCCCACGGCTTGTTCCTTCCATCCCAGCAGATCAGGTCAGACCGGGTACACCAGGTCGTTCGCAATGATCGTGCTGTCGTAGATCACCTGCCGGTCCTTCAACAGCAGGCGATCGCCTTCCACCACGAACACGTCGTGATAGGTGCCCGCCATGTGCACCGTGGTCGGCCCTTCCACCAGTGTCTGCATCAACAGAAAGTTGGCTTGCGCCTTGATCGCGCCGTCGGCTTCTTCGGCGGTCACGCGCGTGTTGGTCACCAGATGCAGCATGTAGCGGGGCGCGAACATCTGCGTGCGGTTGATCGCCACCGCGCGATCCTGCAGCATGCCCTTGCCTTCGCAATACACCAGGCCCACGGGCAGGCTGAGCTCGGCATTTTCACGCGCCGTCACCCGGTAGATGCCCTTTTCGGTAAAGAACTCGGGCCAGTCTTCCAGCGATCCCGAATCCAGGGTCGCGCAGTAGTCGGCATGGAAGGTCTCGACGCGCTGGCGCAGTTCCAGTGCGCGGGCGGGCGCCAGCGTCGAGGCGTGGAACAGAGAGGTCGTAGTGAAGGTCATAACGGTCAGAATCCCATGACGCCGCGATAGTATTGGTACATGGCACGGATGGCCGCTTCCGAGATCAGCGTCTCGCTCGTGCCCACGTGGCCCGACTCCAGCTTCAGCACATTGACGTCGGTGCTGGTGCGGCGCACGCCTTCCTGCACGAACTTCATCGCTTCGTTGTCTTCCAGTCCCAGGAAGCCGGCCGGACCCATCAGGTTGCCCTGGCGCAGGCGGTGCTGCGTCATTTCTTCGGTGTCGTCTTCGTAGCCGAACATGGTCCACATCATCAGCATGCTGTCCGGACCGTTCGGGACGATGTGACGTACGCCCAGCGTGTTCATCTCGCGCTGCACGACCAGGTTCGGCCAGATCGTCTGCATCGTGACCGACCAGCGCGAATCCGTTTCCTTGATGTATTCCAGGAAGCGATCGTCCTGCAGGCGCATGCCTTCATGGTACGAGCGCATTTCCTTCTTGTTCTCGCTGCTGACCTCGGCGTACTTGTCTTCCTTCTTGGCCGACGCCATGGTGCCGTGGCGGCCGTTGACCGGATCGGCGATCATGGCCGAATCGTTGCCCGCCACCAGCAGGCCGAACACCACCAGGAACGAGTGCAGCAGGGTCGCGTGGTACGGATCCTTCAGGTTCTCGTGATACATCTTCCAGTTGCAGGGCAGCTCGTTCTTGTAATACCCCAGGATCTTGAGCTTCTTGCCGTTGAACACATGATCGAAGTCCTTCAGGATTTCGGGCGTCAGGTATTCCGGAATCGGTTCGACGTCGGCGTGATAGGACGCGAACACGACACCGTTGTAGGTGGTCGTGTGCAGCTTGAGCAGGCCGTGGTCTTCGTTCTTGAAGTCCTTGGGCATGCCGCCGATCCGGTTCACGCCGCGCTTGAAGGGCACGCCCTGCAGGTTGCCCTTCAGGTCATACGACCATTGGTGATAGGGGCACACGAACTCTTTGGCGTTGCCCTGGCTGTTGCGACAGAACTCGGCGCCGCGGTGCGCGCAGCGATTCTCGAACACGTTGACCGACCCGTCTTCGGCGCGCGACAAGACGACCGGCGTCGCGCCAACGTACGAGCGCTTGTAGTCGCCGGCGTTCGGCACTTCGGCTTCCAGGCCGACAAAGTTCCAGACCTTGCCTTTGAAGATCTTCTGCAATTCCTGGTCGTACACGGCATTGCTGGTGTAGATCCAGTCCGGGATTTCGTGCAGCGCGTCTTCGGGCCAGGCATAGGAGGAGAGCTCCGCATCCTTGTGGCCGAGCGTCCGGTTGATGACTGCGTGGGCGTTATACATGGCGATTCCTGTCAGGGAAGGGGCGCGGCGGGCGACGCGGCGACAGCGTCGCGCACCAGTTGCCGCAGATTCAGCGTCGTGTCCTGAAGCGCCGCGGGCGCGCAGGGAAGGTCTTTTTCGATCAGCACGCGCAGCTGGCGCAGGTCGCCGCCGGCGTTCACGGCAATGCCGTGACGCAGGTGGCCGTGCTCCAGACCGAGCAGCAGGAACTTGGGCGCGGCCGCGTCCGGATCGGCGTTGCCGCGCAGGATGTAGTCCAGTGCCGGGTCGTACGCGCCCAGCATCTGAAAGTTGCAGCCGAACTGGTCGGTCCAGAACCACGGCACGGCTTGCGGCGCGGTGTCCACGCCCAGCATGGCCGCAGCGGCCAGGCGGGCCTGTTCATTGGCGCTCTGCCACGATTCCAGCCGCAGTTCCTGCTTGAACAGGGGCTGGAACTGCGACGCGCAATCGCCCGCGGCAAACACGTTGGCGATATGGGTGCGGCACTGCGCATCAATGCGCACGCCGCGGTTGGCCGGGTGCACGGCAATGCCGGCCGCCTCGGCCAGCGCGGTGTCGGGCACCAGCCCGATCGCCACGACGGTCAGGCTGGCCGACACTTCCGCACCGTCATCCAGCATCAACGACGTGCCGGCCGCCGTATGGGTCAGCTTGGCGATCCGGCGGCCCAGCCGCAGGTCCACGCCAGCATGCCGCGCGCGGGCCGACAGCCATTCCGACAAAGCCGGTGGCACGGCGCGTTCCAGCAGGCGGGCGCCGGCTTCCACCAGGACCACACGGCGGCCCAGCGTCAGTGCCGTCGATGCCGTTTCCAGCCCCAGGAAGCCGCCGCCAATGACCAGCACCGTCTCGCCCGCGGGCAGGGCGGCCAGCGCCGCTCGCAGGCCGCGGGCGTCATCGAGCGAACGGATGTAATGCACGCCGGGCGTGCCGGCGGGCAGCTCGGGCAGTTCGCGCGCGGTGCCGCCGGTGGCGATCAGGCAGTGGCTGTACGCGATCGTCTCGCCGGCGCTGTCATGGGCGACCGACGCGGCCACGTCCAGCGACGCGATCGTGCGGCCCAGGTGCAGGTCGATGGTGTTGTCGTCGTAGAAGGCCGTGGGGTGCACGCCGATCTCATGGTCGGCCTGCTCGCCGCTCAGCACGGACTTGGACAGCGGCGGGCGCTCGTAGGGCGCATGCGCTTCGCTGCCGAGCATCACGATGCCGCCGGTGTGGCCCAGTTGCCGTAGGGTGGCCGCCGCCGTGGCGCCCGCCTGGCCCGCCCCGATGATGAGGATGGGCCTGGCGTCAAGGACCGGCGCGGCCGCGGGATCGTTGATGAGGGTATCGGCGCTCATGGCGAACCTTTATGCGTCGACCAGCACGTCGTCGCCCTCGACCTTGACCGGGTAGGTCACCAGGTCCTTGGTCGCGGGGGCGCACTGGGCCTTGCCGGTGCGGATGTCGAACGTGGCCTGGTGCAGGGGGCATTCGATACAGCCGTCTTCAAGGTAGCCGTCGGACAGCAGCGCGTACTGGTGCGTACAGACGTTGTCGGTCGCGAAATAGGTGTCGTCATCGCGGTAAAGCGCGATGTGCGCCTGACCGGCATGCACGCCGATCACGTCGCCGTTCTGCAGCTGACCGGCACTTGCGACTTTGATCCAGGCCATATTGAATCCTATCTGTAAGTATGCTGACTAATAATCGTCAGTATACTGAGATTATTGCCGAATGGAAGATGGTGCGGGGGTTTTGTGCGGCCTCGCCAACGGTGCGTTTGCCAGGGCCGCCGCAGCCCGGTTCCTGTTCAATGCGACGGGTCGTTCCGCCAGGGCGTGGCGCGGCGTTCCAGCAGCACCAGCGCGCCGTAGAGCACCATGCCCATGATGGCAAGAATGAACAGCGCGGCAAACACGCGCACCGTATCGAACGTGCCTTGCGCGCTCATGATCACGTAGCCCAGGCCGCGCTGCGACGACACGAATTCCCCCACGATCGCGCCCACCAGCGCCAGCGAGATCGCCACCTTCATGCCCGTCACGATTGACGGCAATGCGCACGGCATCTTCACCTTCCAGAATACGTCCCAGGCCGAGCCCTTGAGCACCCGCGACAGGTCGGTCACGTCGGGCGGCACCGAACGCAGGCCGTGGACAGTGTCAACGATGATCGCGAACACCGCGATCAGGAAAGCAATGGCCACTTTCGGTTCGGCGCCGGTACCCATCCAGATCACGAACAGCGGCGCAATGGCGACCTTGGGGACGCTGTTGAAGGCCACGATCACGGGCCATACAAAACGTTCGAAGGTGCGCGATCCGACAATGATCGCGGCGATCGCCACGCCGCCGATCACCGACAGCAGAAAGCCCCCCATGGTCGTCAGCAAGGTATAGGCCGCGTGCCCCATGTACCAGGGAAACTCGGCGCCCAGTTCCTTCAGGATGGCCGAGGGCAGGGGCAGCATGATGGGTCGAACCTGCAGCAGGCGGCCGGCGGCTTCCCACAGCAGCAGCACGACCACGGTCGAAAACAGGCCGGCCAGGGTGCTGGAATAATGGGACTCGCGCATGTCAGGCCTTCTTCTCGTCGATCAGTCCCATGTCCTGGAACAGGCCGCGAATGTGCGCGACATACTTGCCAAATTCAGGCGTCTCGCGGATCGCGAGCGGCCGGGGGCGGGGCAGGTCGATCGTGAGGGTTTCAACGATGCGGCCGGGGCGGGGCGAAAAGACCATGACCACGTCCCCCAGGAACACCGCTTCGGCAATGCCGTGGGTCACGAACATGACGGTGTTGCGCGTCTCCATCCAGATGCGCTGCAGCTCCACATTCATCTGATCCCGCGTCAGTGCGTCCAGCGCCCCGAAGGGCTCATCCATCAGCAGCAATTCCGGATCGTCGACCAGGGCGCGGCAGATCGCGGCGCGCTGGCGCATGCCGCCCGACAGCTCGCGCGGATAGCTGTTGCCAAAGTCCGTCAGCTTGGTCAGCGCCAGCAGATGATCGACCTTGTCGGCATACCGGGCGACCGGCTTGTGCGCAAATTCCACGGGCAGCAGGATGTTGCTGCGGATGCTGCGCCAGTCCAGCAGGGCATCGCGCTGGAACACGATGCCGATGCCGTCCGGCGCGCCGCGCACCGGCTTGCCATGCACTTCCAGCGTGCCGTCCGTAATGGTTTCCAGACCCGCTACGCAGCGCAAAAAGGTGCTTTTGCCGCAGCCGCTGGGACCCAGGATGCTGACGAATCGGCCCTGCGGAATGTCGGCATCGATGCCGGCCAAGGCCTGGACGCCGCGTGGCCCGGGGTAGTGCTTGCGTACGCCTGCGGCGTGAACCGAACCACTCATTTTGTCTTGGCCAGTGCGCCGAATTTTTCCGGCGTGGCCAGGCCGTCGACGTAGTAGTCGGTGGCGGCGCGCGTCGTGCCGATCAGGCCGACCGACGACAGCGTCTTGACGGCATCGGTCCAGTCGCCGGGCACCATCGCGCCCACGCGCGCACCGGTGCCAAAGTAAGGCTTGAGCGCATCGATCTGGCCGCGCAGCACTGTCTTGTCCAGGCGCGCCTGCGGACGCTGCGCGACGATGGCGTCGACGGCTTCATCCTGGTGGCCGGCGTGTATGTATTCCCAGGCCATCGACGTCACGCTGGCAAAGCGGCTGATCGCGTCGCGCTTGCTGGCCAGCTTGGCCTCGCTGGCGAACAGGCCGAAGCTGGGCATGTTCAGCCCGTAGTCTGCAAACCGCACGGCCTGCGATGGCCGCTGCTTCGACACCGAAGGCAAGAAAAACGGGATGGTCGAGAACGCCGCATCGGCGCGGCCGACGGCGTAGGTGGTCGCCTTGCTGGCGGCGTCCACATTGAGCAGTTCGACGTCGGCGCGCTTGAGCTTGCCGGCCGCCAGGAAGGCATCGACAAACGGCGCTTCGAGCGAGCCCGCGGTATACGCAATCTTCTTGCCCTTGAGCTGGGCCGGGCCGGTGATGCCGCTGCCGTCGGGCACCAGCAGGCCGATGTCGCTCTGGCGCGCGAACACGGCCACGGCCTTGACCGGCAGGCCCTTGTCGCGCGCAATCATCATGGATGCCAGGGCGGCATGGCCCACGTCGAAGCTGTCGCCCGACCCCACGATCTGCACCGTGGTGACCGAACCGTTGCCGTCCTCCAGCATCACATCGAGGCCCGCCTGCTTGAACCAGCCTTTCTGCTGCGCCAGATGGAACGGCGCCTGCACACCCCACGGCGTCCAGTCCAGACGCACTCGCAGCGGCTCGGCCGTCTGGGCCATGGCGGGGGCGGACAGACAGCATCCCAGCAGGCCGACGACGCCCGCGCCGGCGATCGTGGAAATCAGTTTCTGGAACATGGCGACCTCGAGGAAAAGAAAGGAAATTCAGTTGGGGCCATCAAGCAATCTGCATGCCAATGCCGCGCGCAGCCTGCCTGCAAGTCTGTACGTATACTGAGTTTTTCGTTAGTACACTGAACATATGGTGAGCATACTGACGGACTGGGGCAGGGTCAACGGCGCGCGCCGCTAGGGGATGCCCGGGGTAGGCGCACCAGAAACGGGAGCCTTTGCGCACCGAATCCGTGTGCGCGCACACTGTGCGGCACCGATTCCATGCACGTCTGCAAGGCCGCCCGAAAACGCTGCCGGGACCGGCGCGAAATCTGGACTTTTGGGATTTCCGTTGCTAGACTTATTTATCAGTACACTGACAATCGATGCCGGGCAGACAGTCCGCACCAACCGCAGCCACCGGCCACCCTGGGGAAGAGGAAATGACGAGGATTCGCAAGATTGCGTTCGAGGAACACTTCATGGGAGCCGGCTTCCAGAACTATTCAGCGAGCTTTCTCAAGCACATCGACCCGGTCCAGATCGCCGAACTCGGCTCGCGCCTGTCGGACTTCGATGACATGCGCCTGGCCGAAATGGATGCGGCCGGCATCGATCTCGCAATCCTGTCGCAAAGCGGTCCGGGCGTGCAGGCCGAGCCCGATGCCGAGGTGGCCCTGCGCCGTGCTCGTGAAAACAATGACTTCCTGGCCAGCCAGGTGCAGCGTCATCCGACCCGCTACGCTGGCTTCGCCACGCTGCCCATGCATGATCCCGAAACGGCCGCCGATGAGCTCGAGCGCTGCGTGAACGACCTCGGCTTCAAGGGCTCGCTGGTCAACGGCCACACCAACGGCGTGTACCTGGACGAGCCCAAGTACGACGCGTTCTGGGAACGCATGCAGGCGCTGGACGTGCCGCTGTATCTGCACCCCACCGATGCCTTCATCATGCCGCACGCGTATAACGACCACCCTGAAATCAGCCGCGCGGCCTGGGGCTGGGGTGTCGAGACGGGCACCCACACGCTGCGCCTGTTGTTCGCCGGCGTGTTCGATCGCTTCCCCGACCTGAAGATCGTCATCGGTCACATGGGCGAAGGCCTGCCCTATCAGCGCTGGCGTTTCGACAGCCGCTTCGCGGCCTATCCGCACGGCATCACGCTGCAGCGCAAGCCCTCGGAATACATCGGCAGCAACATCGTCATCACGACCTCGGGCGTCTGTTCGCCGGGCGCACTGATGGGCGCGATCGAAGAGATGGGTGCCGAAGCCGTCATGTTCTCGGTAGACTATCCTTACGAGTCGAGCGCCGATGCGGCCGATTTCATCGAAGCCGCCCCGCTCGACGAGGCGACGCGTCACCTGATCTGCCACGGCAACGCCGAGCGCCTGTTCAAGCTGTAAGGCTTTTCTTCAAGCCGCAGGGCGCAACGCGCAACCGGGGCCACATCCGGCGATCCCTGCCAAGACAGCGCCTGCCTTCGGGCCCTGACGTCCCGCGTCGGGGCCCGACGCAGGCGTTCCTCATCGCGAACAGGAGCAACTTTTGAGCACATTCATTGCTGGCGGCAACGTGCACGCCAATGGCATCCGCCAACACTATCTTCGTTATGGCGGCGCCACCGAAGCGCGCACCTCGCGTCCCACCGTGATCCTGGTGCCCGGCATCACCAGCCCGGCCATTACCTGGGGTTTCGTGGGCGAGGTGTTTGGCGAGCAGTTCGACACCTATGTGCTGGACGTGCGTGGCCGCGGCCTGTCATCGGCCGAAGACGGCCTGGACTACAGCCTGGATGCGCAGGCGGCCGACGTGCTGGCCTTTGCGGAAGCGCTCAAGCTGGACCGCTGGATGATCGTCGGCCATTCGATGGGCGGCCGCATTGCGGTGCGCGCAGGCCGCACGGCCCCCGCGGGCCTGGAACGCATGGTGCTGATCGATCCACCCGTGTCGGGCCCCGGCCGCCGCGCCTATCCAGCCAAGCTGCCCTGGTATATCGACTCGATCCGCCTGGCCGTTCAAGGCACCGACGCCGAAGGCATGCTGGCGTTCTGCCCGACCTGGACCGAAGAACAGCGTGCCCTGCGCGCCGAATGGCTGCACACCTGCAATGAAAGCGCGATCCTGACCAGCTTCGAAGCCTTTGCGACCGACGACATCCATGCCGACCTGCCGAAGCTGACCGTGCCGGTCATGCTGATGGTGGCGGGCCGGGGCGATGTGATCCGCCCCGAAGACATCGAAGAAATCCGCTCGCTGCATGCCGATACCGAAGTCGCGCACGTGCCCGGTGCAGGCCACATGATTCCGTGGGACGACGAAGCCGGCTTCTATGCCGCCTTTGGCACCTTCCTGGGCGCGCCGCTGGCGAAAGCCGGCGCCGCCAACGACGACCCCGCCATGGGCACGCCCGCCACGCCGTGAGGCCGCCGCTGCCTGAACCCCGCCTCTAGAACTTCCAGGAGTAACCGCCATGCCGGTCAGTGACTATGAAATGATCAACGCCTGGACCCAGGTGCTGAAGCTGTCGAAGCTCGAGGCGGGTCAGACCGTCACGGTGCTGACCGGCGCGGCCACCCATCCGCAGACCCTGTCGAGCGCACTGGTGGCGGCCCAATCATTGGGCGCGGTGGTCAACCGGCTGGACCTGCTGCCGGTCAATGCCGACAAGGCGCTCAGCCGGGATTCGCTGGCCTACCTGGGTACCACGCCGTTGACGGGCAACAAGGCGGCGATTGCCGCGCTCAAGGAAAGCGATCTGGTGCTGGACCTGATGACGCTGTTGTTCTCGGCCGAGCAACACGACATCCTGAAGACCGGCACCAAGATCCTGCTGGCCGTCGAGCCGCCCGAAGTGCTGGTGCGCCTGGTGCCGACCGCCGCGGATCGCGAACGTGTCACGAAGGCCAACGCGCGCCTGTCGCGCGCCAGGACCATGACGGTCACGTCGCCCGCCGGTACGGAACTGACCTGCCCGATGGGCCAGTTTCCGGTCATCAGCGAGTACGGTTTCGTCGATGAACCCGGTCGCTGGGACCACTGGCCGAGCGGCTTCGTGCTGACCTTCCCGGACGACGGCAAGACATCCGGCCGCATCGTGATCGACAAGGGCGACATCCTGCTGCCGCAGAAATGCTACGTGACCGAGCCCATCACGCTGACGGTGGAAAACGGCTACGCAACGAAGATCGAAGGCGGGGTCGACGCGGCCTTGTTGCGCGACTACATGTCGTCGTTCAACGATCCCGAGGCCTATGCGATCTCGCATATCGGCTGGGGCCTGCAACCGCGCGCGCGCTGGTCCACGCTGGGGTTGTACGATCGTGAAGCCACCATCGGCATGGACGCGCGGGCCTACGAAGGCAACTTCCTGTTCTCGCTCGGGCCCAACAACGAAGCGGGCGGCAGCCGCAGCACCGCCTGCCACATCGATATCCCGCTGCGCGACTGCACGGTCAGCCTCGACGGCGAACCGGTGGTCCGGAGCGGCAAGGTATTGGATCAACCACAGGACAAATGATGGACAACGACGTTCACACCTATCAGCGCCAGGGCTTCGGCACCGCGCTGGAACTGGAAGGCCCGGTCGGTCTTCTGATCATTGACTTCGTCAACGGCTTTGCCGATCCCGAGATCTTCGGTGGCGGCAACATCCCGCAGGCGATCGCCAACACGGTGCCGCTGCTGGCCGAAGCCCGTCAGCGTGGCTGGCCGGTGGCGCACAGCCGTATCGTGTTTGCCGATGACGGCGGCGACCACAACGTGTTCGCACAGAAGGTGCCGGGCATGCTGACGCTCAAGGAAAACGAAGCGCGCAGCGCGATCGTGCCGGAACTGGCGCCCGCGCCGGGCGAGCTGGTGGTGCGCAAGACGGTGCCGTCGGCCTTCTTCGGCACCATGCTGACGGCCTGGCTGGCGCAGCGCGGCGTCAAGACCCTGGTAATCGCAGGCGCGGTTACCAGCGGCTGCGTGCGGGCCAGCGTGGTTGACGCCATGTCGTATGGCTACCGGCCGCTGGTGCTGTCCGACTGCGTGGGTGACCGCGCCATCGCGCCGCACGATGCCAATCTGTTCGACATGGGCCAGAAGTACGCCACCGTCATGACGCGTGACGAAGCCCTGAAGGCGCTTGCCGAGGCCTGACCCCACGCGGCATCGCCAGGACGAAAAAAAGCCGGATCTTGCGATCCGGCTTTTTTGTTCCAGCAACCTCGGGGCCGAAGCCCCGGAAGTCCTTAGAACATGTGGCGCACGCCGAAACCAGCCTGGCGGGTACCGATGTCGTTGCGAACCGAGGTGCGGCTGCCGACGTTGTCGATGTCGCTGAAGAACGCGTAGGCGTTCGTGCGGCGCGACAGGGCGTAGGTGTAGCCCAGGCTGTAGCCCGAGATGTCCCAGTCCTTCGCCTTCTGGTACGAACCGAAGACGCGGCCTGCGCCGATCGGTGCCGACAGACCCACCATGTACGACTTGGTGTTCGTGGCGAAAGGCACGCTGGTAGCAGGCGTTGCTGCGGTGCCGGCGGTCACGGCGATGTTGCGCTGGTCAGCGTACAGGGCGTGGACCTTCACGACGCCGAAGTCATAGGCGCCACCGACTTGCGTCGAGATGCCGTTCGAGCCGCCCGTACCCGGGTCAAGGCGGTCATACGTCACAGCGGCTTCGATCGGGCCGTTGTTGTAGCGGACGCCAGTCGTGACAGCGCGGTTGTTGTTGGCGTTGCCAGGAACTTCCTGACCCGAGCGGGTGAAGCTGTAGCCGATTGCGGCTTGCAGGCCGCCGAAGTTCGGCGAGAAGAACATGGCGGTGTTGTCGTTGCGCACCTGGTTGGCGGCGATCACCGTCGAGCCGATACCGGCCTGGCGGAACACGGTGCCGAACGGGTCGATCGAGGTAAAGAATGCCGAGCCCAGGATGAACTGGCGACCCAGGCGCATTTCACCGAAGCGAGCGTGCGAGAGGCCGACCCATGCCTGACGATTGAACAGGCCGCTGCCGGTCGTGGTGCCGTCATCGACGTTGATGCCGCTTTCGAGGGTGAAGTTGGCCTTCAGCCCGCCGCCCAGGTCTTCCGTGCCACGCAGGCCGAAGCGCGAGTCGTTCTGGATGCCGCTGTCGAGCGCGTTGCGCGAGCTCTGGCCATCCGTCTTCGAGTGCAGGAAACCGGCATCCACGAGACCGTAGAGCGTGACCGAGCTTTGTGCCTGGGCGGTACCTGCTGCGCTGGCCAGGATGGCTGCAACGATGAGCGTTTTCTTCATGAAGATCTCCGAGATCGGATGGGTTGTCTGGAAGACGGGCCGGGGCAGGGGGCCGACGGAGGCGGTCAAAGCACGCCCGCAGCGTCGGTTCCGGTCCCTGCCTTGGGGCCGGTCTGTTTTGCTTCCGGGGAAGCCGTGGTGCTATTCCATCAAAAAAATCGTCCGGGGGCCAAGTTTGCCTGCTGCGGAGGCTCCGTTTTTACGACTGCTTACGTCCTACGTGCGTTTCTACCAACAGACGCAGCAAAAAGGCCCATTTCCCTGGGGAAATGAGCCTTGAGGGCCGGACGCAGATTCTGCAATCCGGCGGGGCGGACCGGCACGAAGCCGGGCGCCCTGGTCTTGTTGAAGCGACGATCAGAAGCGGTGCTGCAGGCCGAACGCCAGTTCGCGGCGGTCGCCGGTGGTGCCGGCGGCACGGCCCGTGTAGACCACCGAGTCGCTGTACTGGCTGACAGCGGCGTATGCCATGGTGCGCTTCGACAGCTTGTAGTTGTAGGCGAGCGCAAAGCCGTCAATGTTGTTGTCTTGGCGACCCAGGTTCTTGTTGCGGTTGTCCAGGCGCTGATACGTGGCCAGCAGGGCATGCGCGCCAAACGGCACGCTCAGACCCAGCAGGTACGCGTTTTCTTTTTCCGATGCCGAGCGGAACGCATAGTTCTGCAGGCGGCCGTAACCGGCGTGGGCTTTCACGACGCCGAAGTCGTAGGTGGCGCCCAACTGGTAGTTCTTGATGTCGCTGCTGGCAGCGGCGGCAGCCGCGTCAGGCGCATTGCGCTGGTCATACGTGAACACGACAGCCAGGGGGCCGTTGTTGTAGCGGATACCGCTGGTGATGACGCGCTGGTCGGTGCGCGCGGCGCCCGAGGCGACGGTAGCTTCCTGGCCAGCGGCGTTGAAGCTGTAGCCCACGCCGGCCTGGAAGCCCGCGAATTTCGGCGTCATGTACAGGGCGGTGTTGTCCAGACGGTCACCCGTGCCACCCGTGGCGTTGAAGCCGAAGATGGTTTGCGATTGAGCCTGGCCGTAGGCGTTGCCGAACGGGTTGATGCTGCTGCCGAACCAGCCGAACGCGAACGAGTCCTGACGGCCGAGGCGCAGTTCGCCCAGCGATGCGGATTGCAGGCCGACCCAGGCGGTACGGCCGAACAGGCGGCTCGTGGTGCCCAGCGACTGGCCGGTGGTGCCCTGGTCGATGTTGATGCCGCTTTCCAGCTGGAACGCAGCCTTCAGACCGTTGCCCAGGTCCTCCGTACCACGAATGCCCCAGCGCGAGCCGCCGGCGTATCCGCTGTCAATGCCGTTGGTGGCACGCTGACCGTCGTTCTTGCTGGAGACAAAGCCCGCGTCGGCAATGCCGTACAGGGTGACGTTGCTTTGAGCCTGGGCGGCTCCCGCGAAGCCAGCGAGCAGGGCGGCGGCGATAAGGGTCTTGTTCAATTGGAGCTCCGAATGAGTGATGGTGGTGCGGCACGTCTTTCCTGGTGCACGGCGGTCAGAATGACGAGTGAATATGTGCACTGCGTGACAATGCCCGGGGAGCTCATCCACTGTTGTGCGCATGCAACGCTGCTGCAGCCGCCGGTTTGCCGCCGGTTCGGGACCTGTTGGTTGTCTGCCTGTCGCCTGTCCGGGGCCTGCCTGGCGGCGGGTATGCGGCGTGCTCAGCCCGTGCCATCACCGCGATTGCCTATACTGGGCGGATCGTTCTTTCGTGCCCACCTCCCCCGTGGGCCGCATGCAGAAGGCACCGATCATGAGCTCCAACGTTTCTTCGCCGTCTTCGTCCAGTTCCTCGTTCGGTTCATCGTCGCCGTCCGGCTTTCGCCGGATGTCGCCCCTCGACCGCCTGCTGGCCGAAGCCGACCGCGCGCTGCGGGTGCTGTCTGGCAGCACCTCTGGCACCCGACCCAATCCGGCCACGGCCCTGCGCAAGCCGGCGGCCCCGGTGGTGGTTGCCACGGAACCGCTGGCGGTGGTCGGGGCGCCCGACCCGGCGGGCACTGACGCCGCCGCTCCTTCCGGCGAACTGACGCCCGCCGACATGCGCCATGCGGCCGGGCTGATGCGCGTCAATCATGTGGGAGAGGTCTGCGCGCAGGCCTTGTACCGTGGCCAGGCGCTGGTCAGCCGGCATCCGTCGACGCGCGCCATCTTTCTGGCGGCAGCCGTCGAGGAAACCGATCACCTGACGTGGCTGGCCGATCGGCTCAAGGAATTGAAGTCACGGCCGAGCTTCCTCAATCCGCTCTGGTACGCCGGGGCGTTCGGACTGGGCGTGCTGGCGGGAAGGGCGGGGGATGCCGTCAACCTGGGCTTCATGGCCGAGACCGAGAAACAGGTGGAGCAGCATCTGGACGGGCATCTGCAGAAGTTGCCGGTCAACGATGTGCGGTCACGGGCGATCGTCACGCAGATGTGCGAAGAAGAACGCCATCATCGTGAGACCGCCCAGCACGCTGGCGGACGGCCCCTGCCGCCGCTGGCCCGAGCCGCCATGCGGGCCGGCTCGAAAGTGATGACGACGACGTCCTACTATATTTGAGGACGGCAAAGACGCCGGCCGCGGCGTCTTTCGTTCGGGGCAGGGCGGTTCAGTCCGCTTCCACCACGTCCACACCCCAGGTCATGGCGACCGTGTGTTCCAGCATGGCCGATGCCGAGCAGTACTTGTCGTGCGACAGCTGCACCGCGCGTTCGACGGCGGCCACCGGCAGGTTCTTGCCTGTCACGGTGAACTGGAAGTGGATCTTGGTGAAGACCTTCGGATCGGTTTCGGCGCGCTCGGCCTGCATGGCCACCGTGCACCCGCGCACGGCGTGGCGGCCGCGCTTCAGGATCAGCACGACGTCATAGGCGGTACAACCGCCCGTGCCGGCCAGCACCAGTTCCATCGGCCGCGGCGCCAGGTTGTTGCCGCCGCCGTCGGGCGCGCCGTCCATCACGGCAATATGGCCGCTGCCGGTCTGGGCCGTGAACAACATCCCCTGGGGGCCGCCCCAGCTCACTGTGCATTCCATGTTCGATGTCCTTTGATAGTGCGGTGGTCGATAGGGCGGGATGATAGCGTGCAGCCCGGTGGCGCCACACCGGTAGCCACACTGCCGCCGGGGGCGGCCAGGCCCCCCCGGGGGCGGCCAGGACCCCCGGTTGGACCGTGTCGGCTGCTGGTCACTACCTACACGAAAACCCTAGAAAGTTCTTGCGCTGCACAAAACGCCTTCCTATAATTGTTCTAACGGAAGTCGCTTTGAGTGACGACACGGCCCAGGGCCCCTCGTCATACGTCGGACAGCACCGCAAAGCGATCTCCAAAGTGTCTCCTCCACCCTCCTTATTTGGTGGATTAAGCCCGAAGCCGTCACGGCTCCGGGCTTTTTTTTGTCTGGAGGGTCGGCGCGTTGCCTGTGTCGTGGGTGATGCGCGTGTTGTTGTCCGGGTTGCTTTGCTACCGGCGAAGGATGCGCACACGCAACGGAACTTCCGGTGGATCGACCGTTCCGATGGTAACGATGCGCATATTTTGCGTCGGCCGGAATGTTGCGGTGCGCCATTAACAGGCGGTTCGCAGGGCTCCAAGCCCGGTCGGCCACTGCCACTAAGTCGTTGATTTGCCTGGATTTTGTGCAAAGGCACTTTGCTTTAGGTTTTTAAGTACTTGTTTTATATGGCAATCCTGTTTGTGAAATGCCACACCGCATTGTGGTAAATCGTTCAAATAGGTCTTGCACCGCACAAAAAAGCTTCCTATAATTCATTCAACAGATGTCGCTTTGGATGCAGACACGGCCTCGGGCCCCTCGGCATTCGACGGATAGCCCCGCAAAGCGATCTCTAACGTGTCTCCTCCACCTCCTCATTTGGTGGATTAAGCCCGAAGCCTCACGGCTCCGGGCTTTTTTTTGCCTACACCATTTCGGCAATCTTGTTTTGACTTTCGGGCCCGAAACCCGCTATGATCAAAGGCTTGCCCCTATTTACACTCGCAGTTAGACAATGCTGAGGTGATGGCGGGGCAGGGGCCAGAAAGGCAAGCTCCTTTCTGGCAGCCAGGCAAGTCCGAAGGGGACTTGCCGGCAAAAAACCAACGTCACAGAGAACACTCTCATGCAAAAGACCTTCGTTGCGAAGCCGCAAGAAGTGACGCGTGACTGGTACGTGATTGACGCCAAGGGCAAAGTCCTAGGTCGTGTGGCCAGCGAAGTCGCACGCCGTTTGCGCGGTAAACACAAACCAGAATTCACGCCTCACGTTGATACCGGCGATTACATCGTCATCATCAACGCCGCCGACATTGTCGTTACCGGCAACAAAGCACAAGACAAGCGGTACTACCGTCACTCGGGTTACCCGGGCGGTATTACTGAAACCACCTTCCAGAAGATGCAAGAGCGTTTTCCTGGTCGTGCGATCCAGAAGGCCGTCAAGGGCATGTTGCCCAAGGGTCCCCTGGGCTACGCCATGATCAAGAAGATGAAGGTGTACGCTGGATCCGAGCATCCGCACACCGCCCAGCAGCCCAAGCTGCTGGAACTCTGAGGAGCCGTGAATGATCGGTAACTGGAATTATGGAACCGGCCGCCGGAAGTCTTCGGTTGCACGCGTGTTCCTCAAGAAAGGTTCGGGCAAGATTGTCGTCAACGGCAAACCTGTCGACGAATATTTTGCTCGTGAAACGGGCCGCATGATCGTTCGCCAGCCGCTGGTGCTGACCGGTCACGTCGAGTCGTTCGATTTTCACGTCAACGTTGGCGGTGGCGGCGAAAGCGGCCAGGCCGGTGCGGTGCGTCACGGCATCACCCGCGCTCTGATCGACTACGACGCAACGCTGAAGTCGCAGCTGTCGCAAGCTGGCTTCGTCACGCGTGATGCGCGTGAAGTTGAACGTAAGAAAGTCGGCTTCCGTAAAGCACGACGCAGGAAGCAGTTCAGCAAGCGCTGATCCCTGCTTGCCCGGCAGTCCCTCTGGTGGGTTCACCAGGGGGTGGGCAAAAGAAGGCCGCAGCGATGCGGCCTTTTTTGTTTTGTGTTCATATTGCGATGGCATGCTGGCGCCTGGTTTCAGAGGGCTCCCTGCCGTTTCTGGCTGTACAAAATCTGGAGAGGAAGATGGCAAATCGCGACGAGGCGGGTACCGCCAAGATCAAAGTAGGTATCGTGGGTGGCACGGGCTATACCGGTGTCGAATTGCTCCGCCTGTTGTCCCAGCACCCGCATGCCGAACTGCGCGCCATCACCTCCCGCAAGGAAGACGGCCTGCCGGTGGCCGACATGTATTCGAATCTGCGCGGCGTGGTCGACCTGAAGTTCTCGTCACCCGACAATGCCAAGCTGGAAGAGTGCGACGTGGTGTTCTTTGCGACCCCGCACGGCGTGGCCATGGCGCAAGCCCAGGCGCTGCTCGACGCGGGCGTCAAGATCATCGACCTGGCCGCCGACTTCCGCCTGCAGGACACCGCGGTATTCGAGAAGTGGTACAAGATGCCGCACACCTGCCCCGACATCCTTGAAGAGTCGGTGTATGGCCTGGTTGAAGTGAACCGTGACCGCATCCGCCATGCTCGTGTCGTGGGCAACCCGGGTTGCTACCCGACCACGGTGGTGCTTGGGCTGGCGCCCTTGCTCGAAGGCCGTGGCAAGGACACGAAGCCGCTGGTCGATGTGCAGACGCTGATTGCCGATTGCGCATCGGGCGTGACCGGCGCCGGCCGCAAGGCCGAGGTGCACATCCTGTTCTCGGAAGCGTCCGACAACTTCAAGGCCTACGGCGTGGGCGGTCACCGCCATCACCCCGAGATCGTCGAGCAGCTGGAAAAGCTGCATGGCGGCCCGGTCGGCCTGACCTTCGTGCCGCACCTGACGCCCATGATCCGCGGCATGCATTCGACGCTGTACGCGCGCATCCAGCCGGAAGCGCGCGATGTCGACTTCCAGGCCCTGTTCGAGCAGCGGTATGCCAACGAACCTTTCGTGGACGTGATGCCCGCCGGCAGCACGCCCGAAACGCGATCGGTGCGCGCGTCCAACATGGTCCGGATCTCGGTCTTCCGCCCCAACGGCGGTGATCAGCTCGTGATCCTGGTCGTGCAGGACAACCTGGTGAAGGGAGCGTCGGGCCAGGCCGTGCAGAACATGAACCTGATGTTCGGCCTGCCCGAAAACGCAGGCCTGGGCCACGTCGCGGTCCTCCCCTGATGAAGCGTCGGCCACTGTTTCCTGCGGCAGTCCAGCGCAGGCGACGGCTGGCGGCTGCGTCTGCCCCGCGCGCTGAACCGACCCGCACGCCCTGGCCCGTTCGCGCGGGTGCTTTGCTGCTGATCCTGGCGCTTGGCGCCGCACTGGGCAGCGGACTGTATGAATGGGTGCGAAAGGTGGCAGGGCTGGCGCCGCAGGTCAGCGCGTCCGACGCGGCGGTCTTGCTTGCCGAACGGGAACGCCTGGCTGCGGAATTGCAGGCTTTGCAGGGCCGACTGAACGCAGCCGACGGCCGCATCGAAATGGAACGCGCCGCCAAGGACAAGCTCGAGGCCGAGCTGCGCGCGTCGCAGAAGGAAGTCGGCGACCTGCGCAATGACCTGGCCTTTTTCGAGCAGCTGATTCCGGCCGACCCGCGCATGGGGCAGGTCAGCATCCGTTCTGCCGAACTGGAAAAGCAGGGCACGGCGCTGCGCTATCGGGTCTTGCTGATGCGTAGTGGCAGGCCGTCGGGCGAGTTCAAGGGGACGCTGCAGTTCTCGGCGGTGGGCACCCGCGGCGGCGCGACCGCCACGGTGGACCTGCAACCCCTGGTGGAACCCGCCGCGCCGGGTGTTGCGATGCCCGGTGGCGTGCGGCCGTCGGCGCCCGTGCTGGGTGCGCCGTTGCCGGCAGCGTCCGCGTCGGAATCGCCCGCAGCGGCCACCCCACCCGGCGGCAACCCCCTGGCGCTGAGCTTTCGCCAGTACCAGCGGGCCGAAGGGGCTTTGGCCCTGCCGGCCAATTTCGTGCCGCGTACCGTGACGGTGCGGGTGCTCGAAGGCGGCGCCGTCCGTTCGCAAAGCACGGTCAACCTGGTGCCGTGAACCGTTTCTGGTCGTTGTCGGCCAGTGCAACCTGCGTTCGCACAGAAGCGCCGTTCCCCGGCTTCTGTGCCAACTTGCCACAGTTATCGGCAAGGTGCCGGCCCCAACCGGGGCCGTTAACGGTACTATTACCGGTTCGGTGTTCAGCCGCGCGCTTGAACTCCAGCCAACAGCCCGCATCTTGGGTAATGTGCCTGACGGCGCACGCGACATACGTCCGGCGCGATCGTCCAGGTCTTCCAGGGCTGTGGTCAGTCAAGAACCCCTGACGACGCCGGGGTTGAATTTAGCCGACGATCGCGGTGCAATACCCTTATCGCAGAATAGAACCGATTGCGGCCCGCTACCCTGGCCGCGTCACCAGTATCGCAAGATCGATTCAGCACCTTCGTTCGCAGGCTTCCCCAAGGGGCCGTCGCAGCGGGCGTGCACAAGGAGCAGTCCATGAATGCAGCAGTAGAACAAGTCAACATCGACGCCCCTCCCATGCAGCTGATCTTTACCGATTCGGCTGCCGCCAAGGTCAAGGAATTGATCGAGGAAGAGGGCAATGCCGACCTCAAGCTGCGCGTGTTCGTGCAGGGCGGCGGCTGTTCCGGTTTCCAGTACGGCTTCACGTTCGATGAAGACGTGAACGACGACGACACGGCCTTCGAAAAGAATGGCGTGCAGCTGTTGATCGACGCCATGAGCTTTCAGTATCTGGTCGGTGCCGAGATCGACTACAAGGAAGGCCTCGAAGGCGCGCAGTTCGTGATCAAGAATCCGAACGCGTCCAGCAGCTGCGGTTGCGGTTCGTCCTTCTCGGTCTGAATCAGTAGTTTCCCTTCGCCACCGGCCCCGGCCGGTGCCTGGAGCGCCCTTGCGCAAGCGGGGCGCTTTTTGTCTTTGTCTGTGACCTCACTCTGGCCGGTTCGCCGCGCCGCCCCCTTATGGCTCTCCTTGCTCTGACCGACATCGAACTGGCATTTGGCCACGTTCCCCTGCTGCACCAAGCGAACTTCTCGATCGAGATGGGCGAACGGGTGGGCCTGATCGGCCGCAACGGCACCGGCAAATCCTCGCTGCTGCGTCTGCTCGATGGCCGTTCCGTGCCCGACGACGGGCTGCTGGTGCGCCAGGGCAAGCTCAAAGTCACGACCGTCGAGCAGGAACCCCTGCTGAACGATGACGACACCGTGTTCGATGCCGTGAGCGAAGGCCTGGCCGAAAGCCGCGACCTGCTGCGCGCCTATCACCGGGTGACGCACGACCTGGCCGAACCGGGCGAAGACGTGGACTTTGACGCGCTGATGGACGAGTTGATGGTGCTGCAGGGCAAGCTGGAAGCGCAGGACGGCTGGACCGTGCAGGCGCGGATCGAGGCGACCCTGGTCAAGCTCAACCTGCCGGCCGACGCGCTGATCTCGGGCCTGTCGGGCGGCACGCGCAAGCGGGTAGCCCTGGCGCGCGCGCTGCTGGGCGATCCGGATCTGCTGCTGCTGGACGAGCCGACCAACCACCTGGACTTCCATGCGATTGCGTGGCTGGAAGAGCTGCTGCGCGGCTTTGCCGGCAGCGTGATCTTCGTGACCCACGATCGTCACTTCCTGGATGCCGTGGCGACGCGGATCGTCGAACTGGATCGCGGCAAGCTGGTCAGCTTTCCGGGTTCCTATAAGGAATACCAGGCCCGCAAGGCCGACATGCTGGAAAACGAACGCCTGGAAAACGCCCGCTTCGACAAGATGCTGGCCCAGGAAGAAGTGTGGATCCGCAAGGGCGTGGAAGCGCGCCGGACCCGCAGCGTGAGCCGGATCAAACGGCTGGACGAAATGCGGCAGCAGCGCATGGTGCGCCGCGATCAGGTCGGCAAGGTGGCGATCGAAGTGGCGGAAGGCGCACGGTCGGGCAAGCTCGTGGCCGATCTGGAAAACGTGTCGAAGTCGTTTGGCGATCGCGCGATCATCCGCGAGTTCTCCACGACGGTCATGCGCGGCGACCGCATCGGCCTGATCGGCCCCAATGGCGCCGGCAAGACGACCCTGCTCAAGCTGATCCTGGGCCAGCTGCCCGCCGACAGTGGCACGGTCAAGCTGGGCGCCAACGTCGCGGTGGCGTATTTCGATCAGATGCGCAGTGCGCTGAACGAAGACGATGCCTTGGTCGACGTCATCAGCCCGGGTAGTGAATGGGTCGAGATCAACGGCCAGCGCAAGCACGTGATGAGCTACCTGGGCGACTTCCTGTTTGCCCCGGAACGTGCCCGTTCGCCGGTCAAGAGCCTGTCGGGCGGCGAACGCGCCCGCCTGCTGCTTGCACGCTTGTTTGCCCGCCCGGCCAACGTGCTGGTGCTGGACGAGCCGACCAACGATCTGGACATTGAAACGCTGGAATTGCTGGAAGACCTGCTGCAGGACTACAGCGGCACCGTCTTCCTGGTCAGCCATGATCGCGCGTTCCTGGACAACGTTGTTACCCAGACCATTGCGTACGAAGGCGACGCGCGCTGGCGCGACTACGTGGGCGGCTACGAAGACTGGCTGAACCAGCGTTCGTCGGCGGCTGAAGCGGCGTATGAAGCAAAAGCCGCCGTGGCCGTGCCGGCCGTGGCAGCGCCCGCTGCAGCCAAGCCAGCGGCAGCCGCTGCAAAGCCAGCCGCCGCCGCGAAACCGGTTGCGGAGCCCGCCGCCGCCAAGCCTGCCGCGGCTGCCCCGGCCGCACCGGCTGCCAAGGCCGCCGAAAAATCGCGGCTCAGCTCGTGGGAAGCCAAGGAACTGGACAGTCTGCCCGACGCCATCGCCAGACTGGAAAGCGAACAGACCGACCTGACCGCCAAGCTGGCCGACGGCATGATCTACCGCGACAAGCCGGCCGACGCCGCCGCTTTCGAAAAACGCCTGGCCGAGATCGAAGCGGACATGCTGCAGAAGCTGGAACGCTGGGAAGCGCTGGAAAGCAAGCGCGGCTGAGGGGCGCACCCGGTCTGGACGCCGCCGCAGGAGCGGGCGCCGCCAGACCGCGCCGTGACAGTCGGCGTCCAGACTGCCGTCAGGATGTGCCACCAGACGGCGCCGCCAGACCGCGCCGCCCCGGTGCGCTGCGGGATTACGCGGCGGCGGGCACCGGCGTATTGAGCAACTGCTGCTCCCACAGATAGGCGATGCCGCTACCGGCGGCATGCTGCTTCAGCACGTCCGTCAGGGGGCCTGCCGTGTCCAGGCGTGCCCAGTCACGCTGCCATTCTGCGGCCACGGCCAGCCACGTCATCATGTTGGCGCCCGCGCCGATCATGCGCTGGATGGCCACTTCGTGGGATTCAACCGAAATCCCGCCCGACGCGTCAGTCACGACGGTCACGTCCCAACCTTCGCCCAGCGCCTGGATCACCGGCATGGCCACGCAGACTTCCGTCCACAGGCCCGCGATCACCAACTGCTTGCGTCCCGTCGCCTTGACGGCTTCAACGACTTTCCGGTCTTCCCAGGTGTTGATGAGGGTCCGGTCGATAATTTCTTGGCCCGGAAACACGTCGGTGATCTGCGGGAAGATATAGCCCCCACGATCGGCGATCACGCTGGTCAGAATGGTCGGCACGTTGAAGACCTTGGCGGATTTGGCCAGGGCGGTCGCATTGTTGACCGCCATCTGCGGGTCATGGCTGTTCAGGTTGGTGAGCTGGAAGGGCTGGTGGTCGATCAGAACCAGCACCGAATCTTCCGGGCGAAGCAGCGAATCAAGTCCGTTGCGTAGGGTCATTGTCTGCATCCTCTGTTGCGAGTCGGTATAGGAGGTTGTCCGCCAGCCATCACTGGTGGCGATGGGCGGACGCTGCATTGTGATGTTCCTGTTCCCGCTGCAGTAGTACCATCCGGGGGCGAGCTGTGTCGCGCAAACAGGAACGCCAGCATGGACATCGAAGAACTCAGGACATTCGTGGAAGTGGCGGATGCGGGCGGCATTTCGCCCGGGGCGCTGCGACTCGGCGTGTCGAAGTCGATCGTCAGCCGCCGCCTGGTGCGTCTGGAAGCGGAGCTGGGCGTGCAGTTGCTGGTGCGCACTACCCGGGGCGCGGCGCTGACCGAAGCCGGCACGACCTTTCGGGACTACGCAGCCAGGGTGTGCGCCGACATCGACACCGGCAAGGAAGCGATCCTGCCCACCGGCCCCTTGCGAGGGCGCCTGCGCATCTCTGCGCCCATGTCGTTCGGCCCGAATCATTTCGCGCCGGCCCTGGCGGAGATGGCGCGGCGCCATCCCCAACTCGACATGCAGACCTGCTACAGCGACCGCTTCGTCGACCTCATTGCGGAGGGCTACGATTGCGCGATCCGGGTCGGCTATCTTGCCGACTCCAACCTGATTGCGCGACGTGTCGGCCCGGTCTATGGGCAGCTGGTGGCCAGCCCGGAGTATGTGAAGGTGCACGGCAGTCCGCAGACGCCAGACGAGCTGCTTGCGCACCAGGTGCTCACGAAAGGCGCGGAAGTGTGGCAGCTGACCGACGGCGACAAGATCATCGCGGTGCGTCCGCAAGGGCGTTTCAAATCGGATAGCGGCGTTGCGCTGGTCGCGGCCGCGGTGGCGGGGCTGGGGATCGCGTACCTGCCCGATTGCCTGACGTACGAGCAACTGGCGTCGGGCGCGCTTGTGCCTGTCCTGGCCGCGTATCCGCCGCCGCCGGCGGGCGCCTATGTGGTCAGGCCGCCCGGCCAGCACCCGGCTCGAAAAATACGCGCGTTGATCGATCTGCTGATCGAGTATTGCGACGGCTCGACCCACCCGCCGTACCGCGTCCCGGCCGGGGCCGTGACGCAGGATCAGGCCGGGTAGTAGGCCCCCAGGATCCTTTCACCCCGCGCGCCTGTGACGGCGGGCAGGTTTGCGGTCTGCCCCTGCACGTGGCGGGCCGCCAGCCACGCGAAAGCAAGCGCTTCCACCTGCTGTGGCGGGATGCCCAGGGCATCGGTGGACTGCACGGGCCGGCCCAGGCAATGGGCCAGATCGGCCATGAGGCCGTCGTTGCGCGCGCCGCCGCCACACACCCACACTTCGGTCGTGCTGGCGACGCGGCCCTGAAGGGCGTCGGCGACGGTCTGCGCGGTCAGCCGCTGCAAGGTCGCCTGGACGTCGGCCGGAAGCAGCGGATCAACGGCGCCTTGCGCCACCTGCCAGGCTGCCAGACGTTTGTCGAGCCAGTCGGCATGAAACAAATCGCGCCCGGTGGACTTGGGCGGTGGCAGGGCCAGCCAGGGCTCGCTGGCGACGAGATGCGCCAGCAGGGTGTCAGACACCTTGCCGGACGCCGCAAACGCGCCCTGGGCGTCGTAGGGCTGCCCGGCGTGCCGCGCGCACCAGAGATCCAGCAGCAGGTTGGCCGGGCCAGTGTCAAAACCGGTCACCGGGCTGTCCGGCTGGAGTAGCGTGACGTTGGCGATGCCGCCCAGGTTCAGGATGACGCGGGGCGTGTCGGTGCCGAAGCAGGCCGCATGGAAGGCGGGTACCAAAGGCGCGCCCTGGCCGCCCGCCGCCACATCGCGACTGCGAAAATCCGCCACGACCGGAATGCCGGTGGCCTCGGCCAGCCGCGCCGGGGCATTGAGCTGCAGGGTGTAGCCCAGTTCGGGACGGTGCCGCACCGTCTGGCCGTGGGCACCCACGGCACGCACGGCTGACGCCCCCAGGCCTGCAGCCTTCAGCGCGGCATTGACCACATCGGCATACACATCTGCCAGCGCCACGGCCGCCTGGGCGGCCCGATCGAGTTCATCGGGGCCAGGGGCGTTCAGCGCAAGCAGGGTGTCGCGCAGTCCGGCCGGAAAGGGCTGGTCGGCATGCGCGAGCACGACGGGCGGGCCGTCAGGCGGGCAACGGGCCAGGACGCCATCGACGCCATCCAGGCTGGTCCCCGACATCAGACCGATGTAGAGATCCGAGGTCGAGTCCGTGCTCACTTGGCCGCGACAGGCAGGCCGGGGCCGGCCGGGCCGTTCAGCTTGGCCAGCAGTTCGATCTGGTGGTGCAGCGGCTCGGTGTAGCTGCGAAACAGCGCCAGGCTCTTGGCGCTCAGGTCGGGCGCGCCGGGCAGGGCCACGGTCAGCGGATCGACCGCGTTGCCGGCGATCTTGAACTCATAGTGCAGATGCGGTCCGGTGGCCCAGCCGGTCGAACCGACCTTGCCGATGAAATCGCCCTGCTGCACGCGCTGGCCCTTCTTCAGGCCGGGCGCAAAGGCGCTCATGTGACCGTACAGGGTGGAATACTGGCCGCTGTGGCGCAGCACGACCACGTTGCCATAGCCGTTCTGCGTGCCGATGAAATCGACCACGCCGTCGGCGGTGCTGCGGATCGGCGTGCCGGTCGGTGCGCCGTAGTCCACGCCCTTGTGCTCGCGCCAGGTCTTCAGGATCGGATGGAAGCGGCGCGAGAACCCGGAGGTCACGCGCGTGAATTCCATGGGCGAGCGCAGGAAGGCCTTGCGCAGGCTCTTGCCGGCAAACGTATAGTAGCCGCCGGCTGCGCCGGGCTGCTGATCGAACCAGATGGCTTCGTGGGATTCGCCCTTGTTGACGAATTCCAGCGCCAGCACCTTGCCGGCGCGTACATAGTTGCCCTGGTGGGTATAGGTTTCGTAGGCCACATTGAAGTGGTCGCCGCGGCGCAGGTCGCGGTGAAAATCGATGCCGCCCGACAGAATTTCGGCGATCTGGGTGGCGACCGAGTCGGGAATGTCGGCAGCATCGGTCGCGCCGAACAGCGAGCTCAGGATCTCGCCATGCGCCATGCGCACATGGCGTTCGGTGTCGAACTGGACCTCGCGGGCGTTCAGGCCGGCGGCCGTGCGCTCCACTTGCAGCATCTTCGAGACGACCTTGCCGTCGGCATCGGCACCCGGGGTGTGGAGGTATCGCAGCCAGCGGACCTGGCCCAGCACGTCGGTCGACGCCTGGATGGTGCGGCCTGGCACCAGTTGATAGAAACCTTTGGCGTCGGGCGACGTCCGCAGGAATTTCTCGACTTCCGGGTCGTCCACGCCCAGGCGGTTCAGCAGCGACGCCATCGAGTCGCCCCGCTGGATCCGTTCTTCGCGGATGAAATCGGCCGGCGCGGCGGCTTCGTCGCGCAGCACCTGATCGGCCAGGTCGGGCAGCAGCAGGGCCTGCGTGACACGGGTGGTGGGCGGCAGGGCTTCGTCGGGCGACAGCGGAGCAACGCCGATGGCGGCTGCGGTAGCAAAGACGCCGACAGCGCCCACGCCGATCAGAATGCGCTTCTTGATCGGAGCGACGGTAGGTTGTGCGGTAGTGCCGGGAGAGGTGATGCGGGTGATGGCGGTGCGCACGGCGTGCGCGATACGGCTGAGCATTGCGTGAGCAACGCCTGAAAACTTAGGATTCATGCGTCCTGGCCCCAAGAGACGGTTGGGCTAGAATTTGCTTCGAAGTGCGGGTTCGAAACGCGGCGGGTTCCGGCTGCAGCACACGCATCTTCGCGTCGAACGCCCAGGGCACCGACGCAATCAGGACTGCGCGCGCACCAATTGAACCCGTATATGTAACAACGATGTTTCAACCGGAACGCGCCGAGTATATATAACTCACGCTGGCGTGCCAACACGCCCTCCTTACCATTTACATCTCTTCCCCCAGACGGCTGAAATGACTGACTCCACCTTACCGGTTTCTCCGACCCCTTCCACCGCCGCTGCGGCGGCCTATCCGATCACCCCCGAGGTCGAACGCGACCTGGTGATCGTGAAGCGGGGCTGTGACGAACTGCTGGTGGAATCCGAGTTCGCCCGCAAGCTGGCCCGCAGCCGCGCAACCGGCGTGCCCCTGCGGATCAAGCTGGGCCTGGACCCCACCGCGCCCGATATCCACCTGGGTCACACGGTGGTGCTGAACAAGATGCGCCAGCTGCAGGAACTCGGTCACACCGTGATCTTCCTGATCGGCGACTTCACGTCCATGATCGGTGACCCCAGCGGCCGCAACGCCACCCGGCCGCCCCTTACGCGCGAGCAGATCGCCGTCAATGCGGAAACCTACTATCAGCAGGCCAGCCTGGTGCTGGACCCCGCCAAGACCGAAGTCCGCTACAACTCGGAATGGTGCGACCCCCTGGGCGCGCGCGGCATGATCCAGCTCGCGTCGCGCTACACCGTGGCTCGCATGCTCGAGCGTGAAGACTTCACCAAGCGCTACAAGGGCGGCGTGCCGATTTCGGTGCACGAATTCCTGTACCCGCTCATGCAGGGCTACGACTCGGTCGCCCTGAAGTCCGATCTGGAACTGGGCGGCACCGACCAGAAGTTCAATCTGCTGGTCGGCCGGGAACTGCAGAAGGAATACGGGCAAGAGCCGCAGTGCGTGCTGACGATGCCGCTGCTCGAAGGGACCGACGGCGTCGAAAAGATGTCCAAGTCCAAGAACAACTACATCGGCATTTCGGAAACGCCGGAGTCCATGTTCGGCAAGCTCATGTCGATTTCCGACGTGATGATGTGGAAATACTTCACCCTGCTGTCGTTCAAGTCGCTCGAAGAGATCGCCGCGCTCAGGCAGGAAACCGAAAACGGCCGCAATCCGCGCGACGTGAAAGTGCTGCTGGCGCAGGAAATCGTGGCGCGCTTCCACAGCCAGGCGGCGGCCGAGCAGGCCTGGACCGACTTCGTTGCGCGCACCAAGAACAAGGAGATCCCGGACAACCTGCCGGAAGTCGCTCTGACGGGCGCGCCGATGGGCATCCTGCAGGTGCTGCGCGAGGCCAGCCTGTGCACGTCGTCGTCCGACGCGCAGCGCAATGTGGAGCAGGGCGGTGTGCGGGTGGATGGCAACAAGGTCGAGGACAAGGGCCTGAAGCTGGACGCCGGCACCTATGTCCTGCAGGTCGGGAAGCGCAAGTTCGCGCGCGTGACGCTGGCCTGATCGTCAATCCGGGCACTGCGGCTAGGTCACGCCGCAGAGCAGCACGACCTGCAAGCACCTGTCAGATCTGACAGGTTGCCGTGCGTTGGACGCGCAAAGTGTCGCGCTGCCGAGACAGGGAGTACACCCAGGTGCGTGCTATCGTCGAAGACGTCCCAGGGCTTTCCTGTAGCCGGAACACGTGGTTCTTCAAGTTCGGCGCGCTCACGAGCGTGGCTCGCGTTCCAGGGTGTAAAAGCGCTGCTGCGCCGCGCGATTTGCTGCGGTGCATGGTGAATAATAGGACCTGGCACGCCAATCTCGACCTCACCTCATAAGGAGCAGCGCGATGAAGATCTGGAGCAACTCATTCGCGGACGGACAGCCGATTCCCCCGCGCTATGCGTTCGGGAAGATCGATCCCAAGACTCAGGTGACGCTCTCCGACAACCTGAACCCGCAGCTCGGGTGGAGCGATGTGCCGATGGGCACGCAGTCCTTCGTGCTGCTTTGCCATGACTATGACGTTCCAAGCGTGGGCGACACGGTCAACCAGTCGGGCGTCGAAGTGCCGGCCGACCTGCCCCGCGTCGATTTCTTCCACTGGGTCCTGGTGGACCTGCCGGCGGACCTGCGCGACATCGACGAAGCCGCCTTCAGCAGTGGCGTGACGCCACGCGGCAAGAGCCCGGCAACGCCGTTCGGCGCGCGCCAGGGCATCAACGACTACACGATCTGGTTTTCGGCCGATCACGACATGGACGGCGACTACTACGGTTACGACGGTCCTTGCCCACCGTGGAATGACGCGCTGGTGCATCACTACGTGTTCACGCTGTACGCACTGGACATTCCGGTATTGCCGGTCGAAGGCAATTTTACGGGGGCCGATGTCCGCCGGGCGATCGAGAAGCACGTGATCGACCAGGCTGCCATCACCGGCACCTACACCCTGAACCCGGCCTTGGCGCCGAAGCAGATCGCAGCTGATGACTGAACTCTGGCTCATACGCCACGGCGTGACCGAATGGAATCGCGCGCATCGTGTGCAAGGCATGCTGAACATCGCCCTGGCTGAAGAAGGCTTTCGCCAGGCGGAGCAGCTGGCTGCGCACTTTCGCGAGGTGCCGCCGCAGGCGCATGCCAGCTATACCAGTGACCTGGACCGCGCGCACGACACGGCCCGGCCGGGCACCGCCCAGCTCGGCCTGCCATTGACCGTCGAGCCCGGATTGCGCGAACGCAAGTACGGCGTGTTCGAAGGGCTGAGCTTTCCGGAACTGGCCGAACGCTTTCCCGAGGCGGCCGACGCGGTGCATCACCGTCGTCCGGATTACGACATGATGGGCGGCGAATCGCTGCGGCAGTTCCAGCAGCGGGTGGTCAGCACGCTGACCCGGATTGCCGCGCAGCACCCCGGCCAGCGGGTGCTGGTGTTCACGCACAGCGGCGTGATCGACATGGCCTATCGCTACGCGATGGGTATCCCGGTCGAGGCCGAGCGGCGCCGGTCGGTGCCCAATGCCAGCATCAACCGGCTGGAGATCGACGGCGAACACTGGCGGGTGCTGGGCTGGGGCGACGTATCGCACCTGGCAAATGCGCCGGTGGAAATCCACACCGCCTGATTGCTGCGGGCGGGACAAAAAAAACGGATGGGCGGGGTTCCGCGCCATCCGTTTTTTTCGTCTGTTCGCAACGCGCGACCGTATCAGTCCAGCTGGATGTTTGCCGCCTTGATCACGCCATCCCACCGCTGCATTTCCGCGCCGATGAACGTCTTGGCCTGGGCCGGCGACATGGCATCCACCCGGCCGCCCAGCTCTTCGATCTGCTTGGTGACTTCGGGCGAACGCAGCGTCTGCGCGATGGCGTCCGACATCTTGGCGACGATGTCGGCAGGCGTGCCGGCCGGGGCCAGCACCGGGTTCCATTCATACACCTCGTAGTCCGGCACGCCGGATTCGATCAGGGTCGGCACTTGCGGCAGCGCGCCGACACGGGTGGCGCCGGTCACGGCCAGCGCGCGCAGCTTGCCCGACTTTACGTGCTGCAGCCCCGATGCGGTATTGGCAAAAAAGATCGGCACCTGGCCGGCCATCACGTCGGTCATGGCCGGGCCACCGCCCTTGTACGGAACGTGCAGCAGTTCAAGCTTGAGGCGCTGCGCGAACAGCGCGCCGGCCAGGTGCTGCGCCGACCCGTTGCCCGACGACGCATAGGCGAGCGATTCGGGCTTGGTGCGGATCGCCTGGATCAGTTCCTGCACGTTCTTCTGCGGCAGGTTGGGCGTGACGACCAGCATGTTCGGGAAGCGGGCCAGTACCGAGACCGGCGTGAAATCGCGCGCGGTGTCGTACGGCAACTTCTTGAACAGCGACGGGTTGGTCGAGAACGACGCGGCGTCGACCATGAAGGTGTAGCCGTCAGGCGCGCTGCGGGCCACGTTGGCGGCGGCGATCTGGCCGCTGCCACCTGGACGGTTTTCCACGACTACGGTCTGGCCCAGGATCTGGCCGACCTTGGGCGCGATCAGGCGCGCCATGGTGTCCGCACCGCCGCCGGGGGCGTAGGTCACGACCAGGCGGATCGGCATGCGGGCAGGCCAGACGGCCTGCTGCGCCACGGCCGGTGCGGCGGCCGCGAACGACACGGCCAGGGCGCCGAGTGCGGTCAGGCGGGGAAGGGAGGTCAGACGGGAAAACATGGTATCTCCTGGTGCGGGCTCTGCGGCCCGCGGTAGTCGGATGAATGGACCGCGTTGCGGTCGTTAGCAGGGTGATGCGGTGAAGGGTGGGCCAGGGTCCGCAGCACGTGCCTTATCGGATCTCGGCCCGGTAGCGGAAGTGGTCGGCATTGCCGATCGTGACGCGAAACTCGATGCGCCGGCCTGCCAGGTCGAAGGCCACGCGTTCGACCCGCAAGGCAGGGTGGCCCACCGGCAAGTCCAGTGTGCGGGCCTGCGCCGCCGACAGACGGTCAACACTGAGCTCGTCGACTGCGCGGTTCACCGTGATGCCCAGCCGTTCGGCATACATGGGATACATCAACGGAGAAAAATCCTTTTTTTCGACATCGAGCAGCGCCTTGAACGGGCCGTGCGGCACCCACAGCGTTTCCAGCAACTGCACCTTGCCGTCCCAGCAGCGCTGGCGCTCGATGCAGATCGCCTGCTCGTCGGCGGCCAGCAGCAACTCGCGTGCGGCCAGCGTCGGTGCTTTCACGGCCCGGACGCTTTTGATGCGGGATTCCGGCACGTCGCCTTCTGCCGAGCCGAAGCGGAAAAAGCGCAGCATGGTCGCGCCCGTCAGGCCGCCGCGCACGAAGGTGCCGCGGCCATGGATGCGTTCCAGCAGACCGTCTTCGACCAGCGACTGGATCGCGCCACGCATGGTGCCCAGCGCCACGCCGTAAAACTCGCTCAGCGCGCTTTCTGCCGGGATGGCTTCGCCGGCTTTCCATTCGCCCGCCAGCACGCGGCCGCGCAGGGCCAGCGCGATGCGCGCCCACAGGGGCTGCGACTGCGTGTACTTATCCGAAGAGGACGAAGAAGGGGATGCGGGCATGACGTCTCGATGTCGGACCGTTATACTCGGTCATTGATAGCTCTAGTCATCTAGAGGACAAAGCATAGGGGCCGGTCATGGCAGTTGTCAAATCTTCGGTGTCGTCGCCTTCCATCGACACCCATTTCCACGTCTTTCCGGCCGACGCCGACGCCGTTCCGGGTGCGCGCTACCGCCCGGCCTACGGCGCCACCTTCGCGCAATGGGAGACGCTGGCCGAGCCCTGTGGCGTCCGTGCGGGCGTGCTGGTGCAACCCAGTTTCCTGGGCGCGGACAATCGTGCCTTGCTCGAGGTGCTGGCCCGCGCGCCGCACATGCGCGGCGTGGTGCAGTTGCTGCCCGACACCCCCCCCGACGTCGTCACGTCCTTGCATGCCGCAGGCGTGCGCGGCGTGCGCTGGAACATGGCCGGCCGCCTGGACGACGCGTCGTGGTCGCACCCGGCCTGGCCCGCGCTGCTTGCGCATGTTGCGTCGCTGGGCTGGCATCTGGAAGTGCACGGCGACGTCGGCGGCTTGCCCGCAGCGCTTGATCGCCTGCCCGACCTGTCATCCACCGGCATTCCGCTCGTGCTCGACCACTTCGGCAAACCCGATCCCGCCCGGGGCCCGTCGTGCGATACCTTCACCGCCGCCATGGCCCTGGCCGACCGGCACCCCCTGTACGTGAAATGCAGCGCCGCCTACCGCCTGCAAGGCCAGGACCCCACCGCCCTGCTGCGCCGGTGGGCATGCCTGCTGGGCACCGACCGCCTGCTGTGGGGATCGGACTGGCCCTGCACGAACTTCGAACAGGTCGCCGATTACCCGGCGCTGCACGCGTTGCCGTCTGCCTGGGCCGACGCGCTCGGGGAGCCCATTCCTTTCGATGCGAATGCACGGAAGGTGTTTTATGACGGAGCGGAATGACCGATCGACTGGTATCCGGCGGGAGCTGACTGCCCCCGCCCGCACCACCCCACCCCAAATCAAGGACTCGGCGGATCTGGCTCCGCCAGTCCGCTCGCTTCGCCCCTGGGGGAGGCGCGAAGCGCCGCGGGGGGGTATAATCTTTTTGCCTTTCCCTGCGTGACTGGCGAATTCTAGGGTCCCCGATTACCGAGGCCACCCTAGGTGGGATCACCACAAGGAAGCGCAGGGTTCTGGCGAGGCAGTGCACGGCATGGTTGGCGTGCGCTCCGCGCCACGCCGTTCGCCTGGGCAGCCGTAGGCAGTTACGACGATCGTTCCGGTCTTGCCGGGTCGCTGTTTCTCTTGAAATTGCGTCTCGCGCCTGTTCGTTACGGTATTCGCATATTCGCGGCTGGCCGGATTCCCCTTGTGTCCCGGTCGGTCCCCTCGTTCTGCACAGGAAGGAACCTACATGTTCGACCGTAAAGTCACCATCGCCCAGATCGACCCCGCCTTGTGGGCCGCCATCGAGCAGGAAAACGAACGCCAGGAACAGCACATCGAGCTGATCGCGTCCGAAAACTACGCCAGCCCCGCTGTCATGCAGGCGCAGGGCACCCAGCTGACCAACAAATACGCCGAAGGCTACCCGGGCAAGCGCTACTACGGCGGTTGCGAGTTCGTCGACATCGTCGAGCAACTGGCCATCGATCGCGTCAAGAAGATCTTTGGCGCCGAAGCCGCCAACGTGCAGCCGAACTCGGGCTCGCAGGCCAACCAGGGCGTGTACATGGCCGTCCTGAAGCCAGGTGACACCGTGCTGGGCATGAGCCTGGCCGAAGGCGGTCACCTGACGCACGGCTCGCCGGTGAATGCCTCGGGCAAGCTGTACAACTTCATCTCCTACGGCCTGAACGCCGAAGAAGAAATCGACTACGAACAGGTCGAACGCCTGGCGCAGGAACACAAGCCCAAGCTGATCGTCGCCGGTGCCTCCGCCTACTCGCTCAAGATCGACTTTGCCCGCTTTGCCGAGATCGCCAAGTCGTGCGGCGCGCTGTTCATGGTCGACATCGCCCACTACGCTGGCCTGGTGGCTGGCGGCGTGTACCCGAACCCCGTGCCGCATGCCGACTTCGTCACGTCGACGACGCACAAGTCGCTGCGCGGTCCGCGCGGCGGCCTGATCCTGTGCAAGGCGCAGCACGAAAAGATCATCAACTCGGCCATCTTCCCGGGCATCCAGGGCGGTCCGCTGGAGCACGTCATCGCCGCCAAGGCCGTGGCCTTCCAGGAAGCGCTGGATCCGTCGTTCCAGGACTACGCCGCCCAGGTCGTGAAGAACGCCCGCGTGCTGGCCGACACCCTGGTCGAACGTGGTCTGCGCATCGTGTCGGGCCGCACCGAAAGCCACGTCATGCTGGTGGACCTGCGTTCCAAGGGCATCAACGGCAAGGAAGCCGAGGCTGCACTGGGCCGCGCGCACATCACGTGCAACAAGAACGCGATCCCGAACGACCCGGAAAAGCCTTTCGTGACCAGCGGCATCCGTCTGGGTACGCCCGCCATGACCACCCGCGGCTTCAAGGAAGCCGAGGCGGAATTGACGGCGCACCTGATCGCGGACGTGCTCGACAATCCGAACGATGAAGCCGTGATCGCGTCCGTGCGCGAACGCGTCAATGCCCTGACCGCGCAGTTCCCGGTCTACGGCTGATCGTTCCCATCGCCCCGCGCCGGACTGACACATGAAGTGCCCCTTCTGTCGTCACGACGACACCCAGGTGGTCGACACCCGGGTGCTCGAAGAAGGCGACGCCATCCGGCGCCGGCGGCGTTGCACGAGCTGTGATCGCCGTTTCACGACCTTCGAGCGGGCCGAACTGCTGATGCCCGCGGTCGTGAAACGCAATGGCAGCCGCACCGAATACGATCCCGCCAAGTTGCGTGGCAGCCTGATGCTGGCGCTGCGCAAACGGGCGGTGAGCGCCGATACCGTGGAACTTGCGATCACGCGTATCGAAGAAGCCCTGATGACCAGTGGCCTGCGCGAAGTGCCCTCGCACCGCGTCGGTGAACTGGTGATGCAAGAGCTCAAGAAGCTCGACAAGATTGCGTACATCCGATTTGCATCGGTGTACAAGAATTTCGAAGATATTGACGAATTCGCCGATGAGGTCCGCGAGATGCAGGGGCCGCCTGCGGTGCCCAAGCCCGGCGCCGGCGCGGCGACGTCAACCCCTCCTACGGCGCCACCCCCTGCGGTGAAACGCTCTTCTGCGGAATGACGACCGCCGTGACGCCCGACCAGGCCGATGACCTGATGTGGATGCGGCGCGCGCTGTCGTTGGCCGAGGGCGTGCTGTACACCACCACCCCCAATCCCCGTGTCGGCTGCGTGATCGTGCAGGGCGGCCGGCTGATCGGCGAGGGCGCCACGCAACCCGTGGGCGGCCCGCATGCCGAGGTCATGGCCTTGCGCGATGCGCAGGCGCGTGGCGAATCGGTGGCGGGCGCGACCGTCTATGTGACGCTGGAGCCCTGCAGCCATTACGGCCGCACGCCGCCCTGCGTCGACGCGCTGGTCGCAGCGGCGCCGGCGCGGGTCGTCATTGCCATGGGCGATCCCAATCCGCAGGTCAACGGACAGGGTCTGGCCCGCTTGAGCGCGGCGGGTATCGCTGTCACGGCAGGCGTCGCGCTGGACGATGCGCTGGCGCTGAACATCGGCTTCATTGCGCGCATGCATCGCGGCACGCCGTGGATGTGGCTGAAGATGGCCGCGTCCCTGGATGGGCGCAGCGCACTGCCCAATGGCGTCTCGCAGTGGATTACCGGGCCCGATGCGCGAGCCGATGGCCATCATTGGCGCGCGCGCAGTTGCGCCGTGCTGACAGGCATTGGCACCGTGCTGGCCGATGATCCGCAAATGACCGTGCGCGCCGTTGGCACGCCGCGCCAGCCGCGCAAGATCCTGCTCGATTCGCGTTTCGAAGTGCCCTTGAACGCCAGGCTGCTCGATGGGGCGCCAACGTGGATTTTCACGGCGCGCGAAGACCCCGCCAAGGCCGCCGTGCTGGCCGATCGCGGCATCGAGGTGATCTGCCTGCCCGATGCGGCAGGCAAGGTCGATCTTGACGCCATGATGCAATGGCTGGGTCGGCACGAGATCAACGAAGTGCATGCCGAGGCCGGCGAAAAATTGAATGGCTCGTTGCTGCGCACCGGCTGCGTCGACGAGCTGCTGCTGTACCTGGCGCCGATGCTGCTGGGCGAAGGTGCCGGGATGGCCAAGCTGCCAGTGCTGACCGGGCTGGACCAGGCGCAGCGCTATCGGTATGCCGACGTGCGGCAGCTGGGTGATGACCTGCGTGTGCGCGCACAGGTCGAGGCGCGCTGGCAGGCGCTGCGCAAGGCGGTTGAAGTCCCGGCGGACTGAGCGCCGTTCGGTATTGCGCGGGAGGCGACCGCGGGCAGTCGATGCCCGCCTGGCTTGGCGCATTGATCCCGGCAGGCCGTTGCCAGACATTCTTTCAGAACACATTCATCAAGCATTCCAGGAGCAGGACCATGTTCACAGGCATCGTTGCAGCAGTCGGACGCGTGACCCGCGTGGCGTCCCAGGGTGGCGACATTGAAGGCGGCGTGCGGCTGGATATCGCGTCGGGCGGCCTTGATCTGACCGACGTGCAACTGGGCGACTCGATCGCCATCCAGGGCGCATGCATGACGGTCGTTGAGTTCGACAACAATCATTTCGTCGTGGACGTCTCGCGCGAAAGCCTGAATCGCACCGTGGGCCTGGATTCAGAAGGCGACGTCAATCTGGAAAAGGCCATGCGACTGGGCGACCGCCTGGGCGGTCACATGGTGTCGGGCCACGTCGATGGGCTGGGCACGGTCATGAAGTTCGAGCCGGTCGGCGAATCGCATGAACTGGTGGTGCGTGTGCCGGCCGAGCTGGCGCGTTTCCTGGCCTACAAGGGGTCGATCACCATCAATGGTGTGAGCCTGACCGTGAACAGCGTGCGCGATCACCAGGCCGGCTGCGACGTGTCGATCAACCTGATTCCGCACACCATTGAAGTCACCACGCTCAAGCACCTGCGCGTCGGCCGCAAGGTCAATGTCGAGATCGACATGATCGCGCGGTACGTCGAACGCATGGCCACGGCGCCAGCAGCGGGGAATGCCGAACCTGCTCAGCATTGAGCGACGGTCAGGCTTGAGCGACGTTCAGGCTTCCCAGGGGGGCACCGGACCCAGCTCGCTCCTGAGCCATTCCAGCAGCACCTGCACCCGCCGCAAGCCTGTCTTGCGCGCGGGGACCTGCGCCTTCAGCCAGGTGGACTGCAACGCAAAATCTTCCAGCACTTCGATCAGCATGCCCTCGGCCATGGCCTGCCGCGCCACGTAGGACGGCAGGATGGCGATGCCTGTGCCTGCACACGCCGCCGAGTACAGCATGTGGTTGTCGTTCGATGACAGGGTGACGGGCACGTCCACGCTGACCGGGCCGCGCGCGCCTTCGAAGCGCCAGGTGTTGCCGGTGGGACTGAAGACCAGGCAAGGATGGTCGAGCAGGTCACGAGGATGGGCGGGCCGGCCCTTTGCGGTCAGGTCTGTCGCGGCCAGGTAGTCGGGCGCGGCGCACAGCACCTGCCGCAGCCGGCATAGCGGCTCATCAACGACGCCGTCGTAGGCGCCCGCGCGGCCGCCAATGGCAATGTCGTAGTTCTCTTCGATCGGATTGACGGACCGGTCCACCAGCATCACGTCCAGCGTGATGGCCGGATAGGCCTTCTTGAAGCGCGCCAGGATATCGGCCAGGTACAGCACCGTGACCGACGTTGGCGCCTTGAGCCGCACATGACCTTCGACCGCGCCTGCGTCCTGCTCGAAGCTGCGCACAATGCCGTCGAACTGCGCCAGCAGCGCACTGGCTTTGGGCAGGAAACGCTGGCCCGCCTCGGTCAGCGTGACCTTGCGGGTCGACCGCTGGAACAGCGTCACCCCCAGCGTCCATTCCAGATGATTGATGCGTTTCGCAACGACCGACGGCACCACGCTGAGCTCGCGCGCGGCCTCGGAAAAGTTGCCGAGCTTGACCGTTGCAAGGAAAGCCCTGAGGTTGCCCAGCGTGTCCATGAAGCCGCCTCGACCTGTTCAAAATCGCGATAGATGGTCTCGCAATATAGAGCAATTGCTTGCGGCAAGGCGTAGATAGAATGATTCCAACGCGGCATCCGGCCGCCTCTGCCTGGAGTCATTGCATGTCTGCTTCCCCCTCATGCCGCGAGATCGACGAGCCCGCCCGCAAGACACCGTTGTTCGGTGAGTACGACGTAGTGGTGCTGGGCGGCGGTCCGGCCGGCATGACGGCGGCCGCCTCGGCGGCGCGTGCCGGGCAACGCACGCTGTTGATCGAGCATTACGGCTTTCTGGGCGGCATGGGCACGGCGGCGGGCGTGACCAACTTCTGCGGGCTGCATGCCAATGTGTTTGGCGACATCCAGCAAGTGGTGCATGGCGAGGCCGACACGCTGCTGGCGCGCATGCGGGCATTGGGCGGGCTGAGCGAACCGCACGTCATGTTCCAGGGCAAGATCGCCGCGCAGGCGTACGACAACGCGGCGTTCAAGGTCGCCGCCGATCAGCTGGTGCAGGAAAGCGGCGCGGCCGTGCTGTTCCATGCGCGGGCCGTCGGAGTGATCATGCAATCCCCCAACGAGATCGATGCCTTGCTGATCGAGACCAAGTCGGGCCGCCTCGCGGTCACCGCGCGCACCTTCATCGATTGTTCGGGCGATGGCGACATGGCCGCCATGGCAGGCGCGCCGTTCGAAAAAGGCGAGGGCGGCCACGACATGTTGTATCCATCAACCATGTTCCGCGTGAATGGCGTGGACCCGGAACGTGCCGGCGACGCCTGGAATCACTTTGGTCGATGGATGGAAGAGGCGATTGCAAAAGGCCGCGTCTTTCCGCGCAAGACACCCATCATCCGCCCGCAGAAAAACCCGATGGAATGGCGCGCGAACGTGACGCAGCTGGCCATGCCGGACGGGTCCGCGGTCGATTGCACGAACGCGGAACAGCTGAGCTGGGCCGAGATGGAAGGGCGCCGGCAGATCGTGGATTTCTTCGAGTTCCTTCGCAGCACGGCGCCCGGTTTCGAGAACGCCTACATCCTGGAAATCGCGCCGCAAGTGGGCGTACGCGAAACCCGCCGCGTCGTGGGCGGCTATCAGCTGACGGAAGACGACGTGCTGCAGTGCGTGAGCTTCGACGACAGCATCGGCGTCAATGGCTGGCCCATCGAAGCCCACGTGGCCGGCGATGTCCTCTTCAAGTTTCCCGACATCCCGAACGTGCGCGGCTACAACCAATTGCCCTATCGCATGATCGTGCCGCAGGTCGTCGACAACCTGCTGATCGCGGGCCGCTGCGCGTCCATGACCCATATGGGGCAATCGGCCGCGCGGGTGTCGGGCGCGTGCTTCGTGATGGGCCAGGCCGCCGGCACGGCCGCCGCGCAAGCTCACCGCGAAGGCGTGCGGCCACGGGACATCGACGTGGCCGCCTTGCAGCGCACCTTGCAGCAGGCCGGCGCGTTCCTGGGCTGAAGGCTGCGACACCGGGCCCCTGGCGCATCCATAACAACACTCAAGGAGACCTTTGATGAAAACGTTCGTCCGTCTTGCCACGCTTGCGCTGGCCGTGGGGCTGTCGCCCGCTACGCATGCCGATGACTGGCCCGCGCGCCCCGTCACGTTGATCACACCGTTCGCCCCGGCGTCCACGCCCGACACGTTTGCACGCATCCTTGCCGAGGGCTTGAGCAAGCGGCTGGGCAAGGCCGTGGTCGTGAAGAACGAAGGCGGCGGCGCGGGCATGATAGGCACCCACACTGTCGCGAAGGCCGCGCCCGACGGCTACACGATCGGCATCAGTGTGGCCGGTCCCCTTGTCAACAACCGCATGCTCTACAAGTCCATGCCCTACGACCCCGTGCGCGATCTCATGCCCATTTCGGTCGCCATCAACCAGACCAGCCTGCTGGTCGTGCGCAGCGGACTGGGCGCGCGCACGCTTGCCGAACTGGTTGCGGAACTCAAGCGTCAGCCCGGCAAGTACAACTACGCGTCCATCGGCAATGGCTCGCTCTCGCACCTGACCATGGAACTGCTCGCGGCCCGCAGCGGCACCCGCATCGTGCACGTGCCCTACCCTGGATCGAGCCAGGCCGTCATGGCCATGATATCGAGCGACGTTGACATGGCCGTGCTGCCCGCGCTGGCCGTGCTGCCGCAAGTCAAGGCCGGCAAGCTGCGCGTGATCGGCGCCAGCACCGCCAAACGGTCGGCCTTGCTGCCCGACTATCCCACGCTGAGCGAACAAGGCATGACCGACATCGACGCCGGCGCCTGGATGGGCGTCGTCGCCCCGGCAGGCCTGCCCGCGCCGATTGCCCGACGGCTGCATGACGAGGTCGTTGCGGTCCTCAACGACCCGGCAACGCGCACGGTATTGAGTCAGCAGATGATGGACGTCGTGGCCAGCACGCCCGAGGAATTCAAGGCGTGGATGGACAAGGAATACGCGCGATGGAAACCGGTGATCGAGGCGAACAGGATCGTGCTGGATTGATCCTGATCAACCCGAGCAACGGCGGGCTTTGCCAAATCCACGTTGACCGTTGCGGCAGTGCTCGCAGCACCTGTCGACCAGGTCAGTCAACCCATCCGGCAATTGTGTGGATTACGAACTGGTGTCGTTGATGTCCTCTAAGCATCATCCGACGGTACCCGCGTGTTGCGGGTGACTACCGGGCCCTGCAAGCGGCCCGCGGATAGAGGACTCATCGATGACATATCCAGGCAGACGGACTCCGCGACATGCGGCAGCGGCACTGATGGCAGCGCTGCTGGCGGGCTGCGGCGGCGGCGACGGCGGCGATAGCGCAACTGCCGCTCCTGCAGCGACCACACCGCCGGTGATCACCCCAATCATGCCGCCGGTGACCCCACCGGTCACGACGCCCGTCACGCAATCAATCGATCCCCTGTTCCCGTATCAATGGCACTTGCAGAATACGGGGCAGGACACCCTTTCGTCGATCCGGCCAACGGCGGGCATCGACCTGAACCTGGACTCGCTGCACGCCGCCGGCGTGCGCGGCGCAGGTGTGCGTGTGGCGGTGATCGACAGCGGACTCGACATAGAGCATGAAGATCTGAAAGCCAACGTAGTTGCTGGCGGGTCGATCAACTTCGTGAGCGGCTCAAGCGACCCTACGCCTTCGGATACTGGTCCAGATCACGGTACGGCCGTGGCGGGCATCGTCGCCGCGCGCGGTTGGAACGGAGTCGGCGGCCGGGGCGTCGCACCGGAGTCCACGCTGCAGGGCTTCAATCTGATTGCCGCCCAGAACGTAGCGAACTATCTTGCGTCGCTTGGCGCTGCACCGCAGTCAGCCAACGTCGATGTGTTCAACCTCAGCATCGGCGAGGACGTGACCGACCTGGAGCCGCTATCCCGCAACGACATCGACACGGTCGAGACGCTATTCGGGGTAACGCGGTCGGGTCGTGGGGGCCTGTACATCAAGGCGTCGGGCAACGGTTTCAGCAGAATGGAAAAGATCGATTGTTCCGCGGCTCAGCAGCGGGGCGTCAGCTGCGACAACGCAGCCTTCGACTGGACGAACAATCTTGCCGGCGTCACGACGGTCGGCGCTGTGAACGCGGCCGGCGTGCGGGCATCGTATTCAACACCCGGTGCCTCGCTATGGATTGCAGGGCTGGGCGGTGAGTACGGACGTCATCGAGATCAGGCGCCGGGTTTGATCGATATCGCCTATCAGCCAGCCATTCTTACGACAGACCTGTCAGGGTGCGACAAGGGGTATCACAGGAACGCCGATCCGGCGATCAATGCGCTGGACGTGGCGACGTCGTCGCTGGATCCACTGTGCCGTTACACCAACGGTTTCAATGGCACGTCGGCGGCAACGCCGTCGGTCGCCGGTGTCGTGGCCATGATGCTGCAGATCAATCCGGCACTGACGCAACGCGAGGTGGACTATCTGCTGGCTACAACGGCGCGCCGGATCGATTACCCAGGTACGCCGGTGCATCATGAAGGGCTTGCGATCGATGACGCATGGGTGCTCAATGCGGCAAACCGTGCGTTCAGCAACGCTTACGGTTTCGGGTTGGTGGACGCCCGGGCGGCGGTCGACGCGGCCCTGACGGCCAAACGATTGGCGCCTGCACAACGGACGAACTGGCTGGCTTCGCAGTCTTCCGCACCTGAGCCGATTCCCTATCGCGATGGCGCGAACGGGCGCGGCCAGATTCCAATTTCCGTAAGCGAAAACCTTAGCGTAGAGCATGTGCAGGTGGCTTTCAGCACTACCCACCGTGATCCCGGCAAGTTGCGGGTGACGCTTATTTCGCCCAGTGGCACACGCAGCATCCTGCTCTGGCCATTCAGTTCGCTCAAGCCCTTGACCGATACGACCACCGCGGGCTTCAGCGCGGACCTGATGCGGTCGAACGCCTTTCTGGATGAGAAGTCTCAGGGCACGTGGCGGCTGGAAGTCATCGATGTCTCGGCGCCTTCGGGAACGAGCACGGCGCAGTTCACCAATTGGTCGCTGCGTATTGCCGGCCGTTAATCAGGAGCGATGACCATGACGAATCACAACCTTTCCCTGCGCGCAGTCATCGCGGCGTCGTTGATGCAGCTTGCGTTGCCGTCTGCGCCCGTGGTCGCTGCCGATGCCGTGCTGCTGAACGCTGCGGACGGCCCCTCCTTCACCATCGGCAGCACGCCCTACCAGGTAGTCACCTCGGCGCGTGCGGTTTCCAGCCCTGACCCCCGCGGCAGCACCGGCACCGGTACCGAGCGGGTTCCCCGCGACGTGACGGGAGCGTCCAGTGCCGTGGTCGGCCGTATTGGCAACTACCGCATCACCCTGGGCAGTACGAGCGCGTATGTTCCTCACTCCGCCGCGTCGCCCGAGTATGCTGTTGCGGTGAACCGCCGCAGTGGTGGTCCGGCGCTGGTGTCGCGCCGGCTGAAGCTGTTCAAGGTGTCTGCGGATCAGGCTGCTGCCGTGGCCCGCCAGACCGGGGGCAGTGTCGAGATCGCCGTGCCCGCTGCGTCGATGGCCGTGCTGCTGTACGCCAGCCCTTCGGCGGCCCTGGTCGCGCTGGACGCCATCCACGCTGGCGGCAGCGGCGCGCAGGCCGAACCCGAAGTCATCCAGGCGTTCATGACGCCCAGGTAGGCATGGACTGAGCCCGCCCAACAGCGGCCCTGCGACGAACGTCTGCCCATCATGGGCATATGACGATCGCGTCCGGCGGCGCCTCGGCCAGAACGGCAGGACCTGTGTTTCTTGCCCGAGGCGCCCACGCGTTGATGCCCGTCCCACTCTGCTCAGCTCGACAGGACGAGCTGGCCGCGCGTCGATGACAGGTCACGATTTCGGCGTTCGCGACTCGTTACACAAGTCTTCTCCTGCCGCGCTTGCCAGCGTCATCGCTCACGCGGAATATCTCGGAACGCCCGCGCTGTTGCGGGTGGACAGCACGCTGCATGGCGGCGTGCGTGACGGGGGCAGGTATGACGCACGTTCGACTCGACGCAGGCAACCAGGGATTGTTTCGCCTGCCCTGTGCGCCAGGCCTTTCCGCGCTGATTGCGGCGCTGCTGCTGGCAGGCTGCGGCGGTGGGGGCGGCGGGGACGAGACCGCGGCCGCGGCAACCACGCCACCGGGCACGCTTCCGCCCGTCACCTTGCCGGTGGTGCCGGCGGTGGTTGCCGAGGACCCGCTGGCGCGCTACCAGTGGCATCTGCTCAACACGGGGCAGGACGCGCTGTCGTCCACCCGGCCGGTCGCGGGCGTGGACCTGAACCTGGGCAATCTGTATGACACGGGCGTGCGGGGTACGGGGGTGAGCGTGGCGGTGCTGGACACCGGGCTCGACATTCGTCATGAAGACCTGCAGGCCAATGTGGCGATCGGCGGGTCGATCAATTTCCGGACCGGGTCCGGTGACCCGACCTTGGCTGGCACGGGCGGCGACCATGGCACGTCGGTGGCGGGCGTGGTGGCGGCGCGGGCCTGGAACGGATTGGGCGGCCGGGGCGTTGCCCCCGAGGCGGTGCTGCACGGCTTCAATTTCCTGCTGGCGCCAACCCTTGCGAACGAACTGGCGTCATTCGGCGGTGCGGCGCAGGCGGCGCCCGTGCAGGTGTTCAACCTGAGCTATGGCGAGGACCTGTCCGAAGTCGCGGTGGTGTCGGCCGATGAGCTGGCGGCGCGCGAACAGGTGATGGCATCGTCGCGGGCCGGACGGGGCGGCATTTACGTCAAGTCCGCGGGCAATGGTTTCTTTTCGATCGATGGCGTGGATTGCAGCGTGGCGCAGCGGCTGGGCGTGAGCTGCGGCAACACCAATCTTGAAACGTCGAGCAATCTGGTGTCGATGACGGTAGTGGGCGCTGTCAATGCCGCAGGCCGGCGGGCGTCGTATTCGTCGCAGGGGGCGTCGCTGGCGGTGGTCGGGCTGGGCGGAGAGTTTGGCGAGAATCGGGCGCAGGCGCCTGGCCAGGCGGACCTGGCCTACCAGCCCGCCTTGCTCACCACGGACTTTTCAGGCTGCGACAAAGGCTATCACCGCACCATCGGCACGCCGGCCAACCCGCTGGATCTGGTCGGGCCGTCGCCCCTGGATCCGTCATGCAACTACACGGCCATCTTCAACGGGACATCGGCGGCGGCGCCTACGGTCGCGGGGGTCGCAGCGTTGATACTGCAGGTGAATCCGCAACTGTCGCAACGGGAAGTGCAGTACCTGCTCGCCACCACGGCGCGGCGCATCGATTATCCGGGCACGCCGGTGCAGTTCCAGGGCGTGGCCGTGTATGACGGGTGGGTTGTGAATGGCGCGCGGCGCGCGTTCAGCAATTCCTATGGCTTCGGACTGGTGGATGCGCAGGCGGCCGTGGCTGCGGCGCGGACCTTCGCGCCGCTGGCGCCGCGCCGCCAGATCGACTGGCAGACGGCCACCCCGTCCACGCCGGTGCCGATTCCCTATCGCGACGGCGCCGGCACGGCGGGCAGCCTGCCGATTTCGGTGGGGGCCAGCATGACAGTGGAAAGCGTGCAGGTGGCGTTCAACACGACGCATCGCCGCCCGGCGAACCTGCGGGTCGCGCTGATCTCGCCCAGCGGTACGCGCAGCATTCTGGTCTGGCCGTTCAGCGGTATCCGGCCGCTCACAGGATCCACCACCGCGGGGTTCGGGTCCGAGCGCATGCTGAGCAATGCCTTCCTGGATGAAAACGCGCAGGGCACCTGGCGGCTGGAAGTGGTGGACGTGACCGCGGCGTCGGGCACGAGCCCGAGCCAGCTGGTGTCGTGGTCGCTGCGGGTGACGGGGCGATGATGGTGAGCTACCTGACGGGCAACCCCACAATTACCCTGCATGATCTGACAGGAGCGTCATCATGACTTTCGTTTCAAGGACCGTGAATGGCCTGCTGTTCTCGATGGTGGCGGCGGTGACGGCAACGGCAGCGGCATCATGGACAGCACAGGCCGTGGCCGCCGACGCAACGCTGATTGGCGCGGCAGACGGCGCCAGCTTTACCGTGGGCGGCACGCCTTACCAGGTGGTGACGCGCGCGCGTGCGGAACGTGGCAGCGCGGATCCCGCGGCGCGGGCGGCGGCAGGGTCGGCAACGGCAGCGACCGTGGCGGTGGGCACCATTGGTGACTACACGATCACCTTGCCGGCGGCAGGGTCGAGCGGCGCGTCAGGCACGGCGACACCGGGGACGCCGACGCCGCAGTCCTCGGCGTCCACCGCCGCTACGTCCGACTATCTGGTTGCCGTGAACCGCCGCACCGGCAGCCCGGTGCTGGTCTCCAACCATCTGAAGCTGTTCGGCGTGTCGACCGCGCAGGCTGCGTCGGTCGCCAGCAGCACGGGCGGGGCGGTGGACAGCCTGATCACCGCGGCGTCGATGGCAATGCTGGCCTATCCCAGCCCGGCCGCGGCGCTGGCGGCCAAGACCGCCATCGAATCGCAGCAAGGGGGTGGTCAGGTGAATGGACAGGGGAGCGGCCAGCCCGCCATCCGCGTGGAACCGGAAGTCATCCAGGCGTTCAAGACGCCGCGCTAGCAGGGACGGCGGCGGCCAAGCCGCCTCTACACCCCCAGATACCGCGTCAGCACTTCCGGCTGCGAAGCAATGGACCGGGAGTCCCCCTGGAATACCCATTGGCCTTTTTCCATGACCACGCAGCGGTCGGTGTGCTCGAGCACGCTGCGATAGTTGCGATCGACAATCAATGACGAAATGCCTGTCTTGCGGATCTCGCCGATGATGCGCCAGATGTCGGCCACGACCAGCGGCGCCAGACCCTCGGTGGCTTCATCCAGGATGATGAGGTCGGGGTTGGTCATCAGTGCACGCCCGATCGCCAGCATCTGCTGCTCGCCGCCCGACAGCTGGTTGCCGCCGTTGCCGAGCCGCTCGCTCAGCCGTGGGAACACCTGCAGCACGCGGTCGTAGGTCCAGGCACGTTGTCCGTTGACGCCGGCGCGCGCGGCCACCAGCAGATTTTCGCGCACACTCAGGTTCGGGAAGATGCCGCGGCCTTCGGGCACATAGGCTATGCCTTGCTGCGCAATGCCGTAGGGCGGGGTGCGGGTACAGTCGCGGGCGCGGATGTGGACCTTGCCTTCGGTGGCCCGCAGGTGGCCCATCAGCGTGCGGATCAGCGTGGTCTTGCCCATGCCGTTGCGGCCGAGCAGGCCAATGGATTCGCCGGGCGCGATCGACAGGTCGATGCCGCGCAGCACGTGGCTGGCGCCGTAATGCACATGCAGGTTCTCGGCGTGGATCAGGGCCGCGGTGGCGGATTGGGTAGCCGCCGTCCCCCGCACCGGGTCGCGTCCTGCCGCCGTTGCGGGGATGGCTGTTGCTGGAGCTGTCATCGTGGCTGTCATGATCATCAGTGCACTGCAGGTTGTTGGATCGGCATGACGTGCGCGGCGGCAGGAGCCGACGCAGAAGCCCCGGCTGCCGCCTCCGCATGCGTTTCCCCCAGGTACGCCGTCTGCACCAGCGGATCGGCACGGATGGCTTCGGGCGTGCCCTTGGCAATCACGCTGCCGTTCACCATGACGGTGATCACGTCCGACACGCGGAACACCGCGTCCATGTCATGCTCGACCAGCAGGATGGCGTGATCGGCTTTCAACGAGTGCAGCAGGGCCAGCATGCGTTCGGTTTCTTCGGCGCCCATGCCGGCCAGGGGCTCATCCAGCAGCAGCACCTTGGGCCGCAGGGCCAGGCACATGGCGATTTCCAGCTGGCGTTTCTGACCGTGCGACAACAAGCCGGCGGGCCGGTCGGCGACCCCGTCCAGTCCGGCCAGCCGCAGGGCATCGGCCGCGATCGCCGACGAATCCGGGCAGGTCGATGCCCGCGACCACCAGTTCCAGAAGCGTTGATACCCCCCCTGCGCCGACAGCCGCGCGTTTTCGAACACGCTGAACTGCGGGAAGATGGTGGTGCGCTGGTAGCTGCGGCCCAGGCCCGCGCGGGCGCGGTCGGGCTGGGTGGCGCGCGTCACGTCGCGGCCGCCCAGGTGGATGGTGCCCGACGTGGGCGGGATCTCGCCCGACAGCACGTGCACCAGGGTCGATTTGCCGGCGCCGTTGGTGCCGATGACGGCATGCACCTGGCCGCGTTGCAGGGTCAGCGACACGTCATTGACCGCCGTCAGCCCGCCAAAGCGGCGCGTGATGTTGTCGGCCTGGACAAGGATGTCAGTCATGGTCGGGTCCCCTTGTTGAAGCGTGCGCCAAGCTGTGCCGGCAGGCCGATCACGCCCTTGGGCAGCAATGCGACCAGCACGATGATGGCCAGCCCCAGGCTCAGGTTCCAGTGGCTGGCGAAGTCGCCAAAGATTTCCTGCGACTGGAAGACTTCCTGCAGCATCGTGAAGATGAAAGCGCCCAGCACCGCGCCGCGCAGGCTGCCCATGCCGCCCAGGATGATCATCAGCAGCACGGCGCCCGACTGGTGCCAGGACAGGAATTCCGGATTCACGAAGCCGTCTTTCAGGGCGAACAGAAAGCCCGCCAGACCGGCCAGGGTGCCCGACACCACGAAGGCAGTCAGCTTGTACGGAAAGGTCGAAAAGCCCGCCGCACGCATGCGCTGTTCATTGACGCGGATACCGGCCAGCGCGTGGCCAAAGCGTGACTTGAGCAGCATGGCCAGGAAGGCATAGGTCAGCACCAGGGCGCCCAGCACGAAGTAGTAGAAGGTGCCGCCGTCTTCCAGGCTAAAGGGCGCCCAGCCGCCAAACTCCACCAGCGGCTTGAAGTACAGGTAGATGCCGTCGCTGCCGCGGCCGATCTTGGTGTCGTGAAACACGAAGTAGGCCATTTGCGAAAAGGCCAGCGTCACCATGATGAAGTAGATGCCCTTGGTGCGCAGCGACAGCGCGCCGGTCACCAGGGCATACAGCGCGGTGGCCAGCAAGGCGGCCGGCAGCAGGAAGAACAGCGACACCGGCCCGGCCTGTGGCGTCAGCAGCGCGGCGGTATAGGCCGCGATGCCGAAGAAGGCGGCGTGCCCGAAGCACACCAGGCCGGTCTGGCCCACCAGCAGTTCCAGGCTGAGCGCGAACACCGCGTAGATCATGATCTTGATGACCAGGCCCGTGTAGTAGCTGTCGCCAAACATCGGGAACACGGCCAGCAGCACCAGCGCCGCGACCAGCGGCACGGCGCGAGTCAGGGAACCGGAACGGTTTTGCGGCAGGTCCGCCGGCAAGGCCGCGGGCAAGGCGTGGGTAGTTGCGTTTTGCATGGAATCAGCCTTGCTTGAACAAGCCTTCGGGTTTGTACAAAAGGATGGCGGCCATGAGCACATACACCGCCACGCCGGCCGCTTCCGCGAACAGCACCTTGCCGAAGGTATCGACGAAGCCCACCAGAAGCGCGGCCAGGAATGCGCCGCGGATCGACCCGATGCCGCCGATCACCACCACCACGAAGCAGATGATCAGCACATGGTTGCCCATGCCCGGATACACCGACGACATGGGCGCGGCCAGCATGCCGGCCAGGGCCGCGAGCACCACGCCGACCGCGAACACGATGCGGTACAGGCGCTTGATGTTGATGCCCAGCGAGGTAATCATTTCGCGGTTGCTGGCGCCGGCGCGCACCATCATGCCCAGCCGCGTGCGGGCGATCAGGACGTACAGCAGCAAGGCCACGCCGATACAGACGGCCGAAATGAACAGCCGGTAGACCGGGTAGGTCATGACGTCGCCCAGCTGCACCGTGCCGGCCAGCCAGTCGGGCACCTTGACGCCGTGCACATCGTTGCCGACCAGGATGCTGCGCAACTCTTCGAAGACCAGGATCAGGCCGTAGGTCATGAGGACCTGCTGCAGGTGATCCCGGTCGTACAGGTAACTGAAGAAGGCCCACTCGAGCAGATAGCCGAGCACCGCCGAAAGAAGCAGACCGAACACCAGCGTCGTGAAGAAGCCGCCGCCCACCGCGCCCTGGACGAGCGGGGACAGCGCGAACGCCATGTAGGCGCCGATCATGTAGAAGCTGCCGTGCGCGAGATTGATCACGCCCATGACGCCGAAGATCAGCGTCAGCCCGCTGGCGACAAGGAACAGCAGCAGTCCGTACTGGACCGCATTGAGACACTGGATCAGAAAGATCGATACATCCATGGTGAGTCCATTGCACGGGCGCGCGAACGCGACCCTGGCTGTCGGGCCCGGCATGCACCGCCACGCATCACATCACGCGGCGGCGCACGCCAGGTCTGGCGGATCGTGCTACAGGGATCGTGCCAAGGGCATCAGAGACGGCAGCCGCGGCCCGGATCGGCCAGGCCCTTCACCGCCACGCCCACCAGCTTGTTTTCCATGCCATCGACCTGGCGCAGGTACATGTCCTGCACCGGGTTGCCGGCCTTGGACAGGCTGAACGGGCCGCGCGGGCTGTCGATCCTGGCCACACGGATCGCCGAGCGCAGGTCTGCCTTCTTGGTGAAGTCACCCTTCACGGCCTTCAGGCCGGCGCCGTACATCTGCGCCGCATCGTAGCCCTGTACCGCGTACACATCGGGCTGCATCTTGAAGGACTTGGCATAGGCCGTGCGGAACGAGGTGTCGCGCGCGGTGTTCAGGCCATCGGCGTAGTGCAGCGTGGTGAACAGGCCTTGCGCGGTGGCGCCCTGGGCCTGCAACGTGCCGTCGGTCAGGAAGCCCGCGCCGTACAGCGTGGACGTCTTGCCCAGGCCGCTGGCCGCGTAGTCCTGCACGAACTTGACGGCGCCGCCGCCGGCAAAGAAAACATAGACCGCATCGGGCTTGAGCGAGGCGATCTCAGTCAGCAGCGACTGGAATTCCACGTTGGGGAAGGGCACGTTCAGATCACGCAACACCTTGCCGCCGCCTTTCTCGAAACCTTCCTTGAAGCCGCCCACCGACTCGTCGCCCGCCGCGTACTTCCAGGTCACGGTCACCGCCGTCTTCTTGCCCTTTTCGGCGGCGACCTTGCCCATGGCAAAGCCCGGCTGCCAGTTCGAGAACGAGCTGCGGAACACACCCGGGCCGCACATCGGGCCGGTGATCGCATCGGCGCCGGCATTCGGCACGATCAGCGTCACGTCGTTGTCTTTGGCCGCCTTGGTCAGCGCCATGGCCACGCCGGAGTGCACGGTGCCGACCAGCAGGTCGACCTTGTCGCGCTTGATCAGGCGGTCGGCGTTGGCGGTGGCCTTGGCCGGGTCCGATTCGTCGTCCACCTTGAAGTACTGCACTTCACGGCCCGATAGCTTGCCGCCTTGTTCCTCGACATACAGCTTGAAGCCGTTTTCGATGGCGGTGCCCAGCGCGGCATAGGTGCCGCTGTAGGGCAGCATGAAGCCGACCTTGATCTTTTCCTGGGCCTGGGCGCCCAGTGCGATCAGGCTGAGGGTGGCGCAGGCCGAAGCCTGCAGTACAGCGTGGCGCAACGAAGTCATGGTGTGTCTCCTGAGTGACTTATGTGTGCTGCAATTGGGCTTGTAGAAAGCCTTTGAGTTGTTTTGCCAGCTCGACAGGCTGATCTTTGTGGGGAGAATGCCGGCAATCGTCAAGGATGGCCAGTAGGGTTTGCGGGGTACGCCGACGGATGATGCGCACCTGGTCGAGGGTGCCGTATTCATCATCGACCCCCTGCACGGCCAGGACCGGGCAGGTAATGCGCGGCAGCAGGCTTTCGATGCTCCACGCGCGAAAGGCGGGCGACAGCCACACGTCGTTCCAGCCCCAGAAGGCCGAGTCGGGCGACGCGTGATAGCGGGCCAGGCGGCGCGGCAGGTCGGTGTTCAGATAGGCTTCGCGGGCCGCGGCAATGCTCTGGATCGCCACGTCTTCGACCGTGACATGCGGCGCCAGCACGATCAGCGACGACAGCGAGTCCGGATACAGCGCCGCATAGATCAGGGCGATTGATGCGCCATCGCTATGACCGAGGATGACAGGCCGGTCGCGCTTGGCATCGATGCCCACGCCGCGCAGCACGGCGGGCAGCGCATCGCGGGCCTGCTCGAACAGGAATTCGGGCGTCCAGCGCTCCGCATCCGGACGCGGCGTCGACTTGCCGTAGCCATACCGCGAGAACACCAGGCCACGCATGCCGAGCGCGCTGCACACTTCAGATGGCCAGTCCTTCCACATCGACACCGAGCCAAGACCTTCGTGCAGGAACACGATGACGGGCGCATTGGCGCGCTCGCCATGCACCCACCGGTATTCGATGCGGTAGTCGCGCTCGCCGTGGCGGATGTCCACGAACGACGAGGGGGCGCTCACGCCGCGGCTCCCGGATGGGCGACGGCTTCCTGCGCCTGGCGCAGCTTGAAGCGCTGGATCTTGCCGGTGGCGGTCTTGGGCAGATCGGCGACGAATTCGATGTAGCGCGGGTACTTGAACGGCGCCAGGTGCGCCTTCACGAATTGCTTGAGCGTTTCCTGCATCGCGACGGACGGCTCATTGCCCTGGCACAGCACGACATAGGCCTTGGTCTTGACCAGGCCATCGCTGTCGGTCAGCCCGACCACCGCGGCTTCGAGCACGGCCGGATGCTGGGACAGCACGTTCTCGACTTCCACCGGCGATACATACAGGCCGCTGACCTTGAGCATGTCGTCGCTGCGGCCGGCGTAGGTGTAGTAGCCGTCGGCGTCGCGCAGGTATTTGTCGCCGCTTTTCAGCCAGTCGCCCAGGAAGGTCTGGCGGGTCTTTTCGCGGTTGTTCCAGTACATGACGGCAGCGCTGGGGCCGCGAATGTACAGGTCGCCGATTTCGCCATCGCCAACCGGCTTGCCATTCTCGTCACGCAGTTCGACCTCGTAGCCTTGCACGGGAAGGCCAGTGGTGCCGTAGCGCACCTTGCCGCTGTGGTTGGACAGGAAGATGTGCAGCATTTCGGTGGACCCGATGCCGTCCAGGATCTCGCAGCCAAAGTGCTGCGTGAAACGGTCGCCGATGTCTTGCGGCAAGGCTTCGCCGGCAGACGCACAGACGCGCAAGGCGACGTCGCTGCGGGCCGGGATCGCGCTGTGCGCGAGCATGCTGGCGTACAGGGTGGGCACACCGAAAAAGAGGGTGGGTTGGTGATCGACGATGCGGGCGTAGGTGGCTGCCGGCGTGGGCCTTTCGGCCATCAGCACCGACGTGGCGCCGACCGACAGCGGGAAGGTCAGGCCGTTGCCGAGGCCATACGCAAAGAACAGCTTGGCAGCCGAAAAGGTGATGTCGTTTTCATTGATGCCAAGCACGGGCTTGGCATAGAGTTCGGCGGTGTACCAGAGGTTGCAGTGGCTGTGCACGACACCCTTGGGGCGGCCGGTGGAACCCGACGAATACAGCCAGAAGGCGATCTCATCGGCCAGCGTGCGGGCGGCCTGCGCGCGAGGGGCGGCGGCGGCCATGCAGGCTTCGAATTCATGTTGGGCAGGGCCCGCTGCGTTGCCCGCTGCCACGTCCTGGATATCCGCTACCGGCTGCGACACCACGATGTGTTCGACCTGGTGCGGACTCGACGCCATTGCCTGCTTCAGCGTGTCCAGCAGCGCGCCCGACACGAACGCGGCACGCGACCGGCTGTGCGCCAGGATGTAGGCATAGTCGTCGGCGGTCAGCAGCGTGTTGACGGCCACCGGCACCACACCCGCATACAGCGCACCCAGGAACACGACCGGCCAGTCGATGGTGTCGTGCATCAGCAGCAGCACGCGTTCTTCGCGGCGCACGCCCAGGTCGCGCAGCACGCCCGCAAACTGGCGAATGCGATCGGCCAGCTGGCGGTAGGTCAGGCGGCGCGTGTCGTCGATGAACGCCAGCTTGTCGCCGCGCCCGGCATTCAGGTCTAACAGGTAGCTCGCGAAGTTGAGGTCGCTGCTGGGTGGGGTGATCGTCACGATGGTCTCCTGCATGGCGCGTGGGCGGCTCTGACGGCTGCCTTCGCGCGTGGGATCAGTAGGTAAAGTCGGGTGGGCGGCTCGCGAATCAGTTTCGCTCAGCAGAAGGCGAGGGCGCATCAGCAGCCTTCGCCGGGAACAGCGCGGCCACGACATCCGGCGACGCCTGGATTGCCGCACGCCGCTGATACAGCCCCAGCGCGCGCAGCCCGCCCAGTTCTTCGCCGCCGCCCGCGCGGCCCGGGCCGCCATGCAACGACTGCGGCATGACATTGCCGTGGCCGGTCTGCACCTTGGCCACGTCCGGCGTGATCACATGCACGCGGCCGTGGCTGTCGGCCAGGTCCAGGGCGGTGGCGGCCAGATAGGCGGTGTCGGCGCTATACAGCGATGTCACCAGGGAACCGTGACCGCGGCGCGCCAGGTCTCTCGCATGCGCGGCGTCGCGATAGGGCATCAGCGTGGCCACCGGACCAAACACTTCCAGTTCGTGCACCACATCGTTGGCATCGGCATCGCGCGTGCCGAACAGGTGTGGGGCGACGCACGCCGCCACGGCCGGATCGGCATCGACCAGGGGCACGCCACTGCCGTCGAACAGCGTGTCGCACACGCCGCCCAGTTCGCGCAGGCCGGCCTGCACCGTGTCGTATTGCGGACGGCCGACCAGCGACCCCATCCGCACCGATTCATCGCGCGGATTGCCCACCGTGGTCTTGGCCAGCTTGGCGGCAATCGCCTGGGCGGTCTCGTCATACCAGGCCTGCGGCACCAGGATGCGGCGGATGGCCGTGCACTTCTGGCCGGATTTGACCGTCATTTCGCGGACGACTTCGCGCACCAGGGCGTCAAACGCTTCGGTGCCCGGCGCGGCATCAGGGCCCAGAATGGCGCTGTTCAAGCTATCGGTTTCGGCGTTCAGACGGACGGATCTATCGGCAAACGCGGCATGGCGGCGCAGTACCGACGCGGTGGCCGCCGACCCGGTAAACGACACCACGTCGAAGGGCGCCAGCGGATCCAGCAAGCCGTCCGAACTGCCGCACACGATCGACAGGGCGCCGTCGGGCAGCACCTTGGCGTCCGCAATGTCCTTGACCATTTCATGCGTGAGCCAGGCCGTGGCGGTGGCCGGCTTGACCACCAGCGGCACGCCTGCCAGCAGCGCCGGGGCGGCCTTTTCCAGGAAACCCCAGCTCGGGAAATTGAAGGCATTGATCAACAAGGCCAGGCCGCGCGTGGGCACCATGACGTGCTGCGACTGGAAGGCCTTGTCTTTGGCGAGCGACACCGCGTCACCCTCGGCACGCGCATTGTGCTGGCCCAGTGCGGCGCCCGCCTTGGCGAAATAGTTCAGGGTGTAGAGCCCGCCGTCGATGTCCACGGCCGAATCGTTCTTGACCGTACCTGAGTTCTGCAGGGAAATGTCGTAGTACTTGTCACGATGCTGCTGCAGCACCGCGGCCACGTCGGCCAGCAGCCTGGCGCGCTGGGCGTGGGTCAGGGCGCGCAAGGCGGGGCCGCCGGTCTCGCGGGCGTAGCGGTAGGCCGCGGCCAGGTCGATGCCGGCCGACGACACGCGCGCCAGTTCGTTGCCCAGCACGGCGTCGCGCAGGGCGATGCCATCTCCGTGACCGGCGATCCACTGTCCGCCAACATGGTTTTTCAAGAGGTCCACGTGCTTCCTTTATCGGCCGGGCATCGCGCGTCGCGCCTGCCTGCCTTGTCGCTGGCGCCGTGGCGGGACGCGCGCAAGGGGGCGTCCGGCCAACGGCAACGGGTTCACATCAGTTCCGGGTGAATTCGATGGCGCCTTGCGGCAGCAGGTACAGCACCAGGGCGCGGCCCTGGCTGACCGTCGGGCGGTGGGCGCTGCCGGGGGGATAGACACACCAGCCTGCGTGGCGGCCGTCGAAGCGGGCGTCGTCGTCGATCGGCATGATCAGATCGATCTCGCCATTCGGGTGCACGTGGTGGGGACCGGCAATGTCGTTCATGTCGACCACGTCGACCGAAAATCCGTGCAGATCGTCATCGGCCTTGAAGATGCGGCCGTAGCGGATGCCGCCATGTTCGCGGTCGGCCAGCCAGCCTTCGTCCACGCCGCGTCGACAGGCTTGCGTAAGATGGCGGTAGGTGTCGCTTTGGGCGCCGTGCTCGGCATTCAGCCACGCATCCAGCGACGCATCGATGGAACGGCCCGCCAGCTGGGACGTGACGTTCTGGATCAAGGTCCGAAATTCCTGCTGCGACATGCGGGTCTCCCTTATAAGCTGCTGGGGCGTCGCTTGTTGGTCGATGCCTTATGCAGTATCTTGCTGGTGACTGCAAGGTAGCTTCGTGCGAAATGAGTGTCAAGCAATATAATGCATATATGGTGATTTCCCTGACATGTTGAACGCCAAACCTTCCGAACCCGACGCTGCCTTGTCGGTGGTCCCGTCCGAGAAGAACCCGCTGCTCGAAGCGCTGGGTGAACGAGTACGTACACTGCGCGCCCGGCGCGGGCTGACCCGCAAGGCGGTGGCCCTGTCGGCCGACGTCTCCGAACGGCATCTGGCCAACCTGGAGTACGGGACCGGCAATGCGTCCATCCTGGTGCTGCAGCAGGTGGCCGGGGCCCTGCAATGCTCCATGTCCGAGCTGCTGGGCGACGTCACCACCAGTTCCCCCGAATGGCTGCTGATCCGCGAAATGCTGGAAAACCGCAGCGAAGCCGAACTGCGGCGGGTGCGGATCGGGATCTCGGAACTGCTGGGCGCCGGCACGCAGGATGACGCCCGCCACCGGCGGATCGCCCTGGTCGGGCTGCGCGGTGCGGGCAAGTCGACGCTGGGGCAGATGCTGGCCAATGACCTGGATGTGCCTTTCGTGGAGCTGAGCCGCGAAATCGAAAAATTTGCCGGCTGCAGCATCCGCGAGATCCATGATCTGTATGGCACCAATGCCTATCGCCGCTACGAGCGCCGGGCGCTGGAAGAGACGATCCAGATCCATGCCGACGTGGTGATCGCCACCCCCGGGGGTATCGTGTCGGATGCGGCCACCTTCAATCAGCTGCTCACGCACTGCACGACCGTGTGGCTCCAGGCTGCCCCCGAAGAACACATGGGACGCGTCACGGCCCAGGGCGATACGCGCCCCATGGCCGCCAGCACCGAAGCCATGGAAGACCTGCGCCGCATTCTTAGCGGGCGGTCGGCCTTCTATTCCAAGGCGGACCTGACCGTGGACACTACCGCGCAGACGCTGGAGCAGTCGTTCGCAACGCTGCGCACCCTGGTCCGGCAAGTGGCCGGCATGCCCCCCAGGTAATCCCCAGCATGCAATAAAAAGCATCGCGTCCCGGTTGACAGTGGAAGTTTAGTGCAATATTCTGCAGACATCAGCAAATAAAAGCTGCATTATAGTTCCACTGCCAGTCGGAGACCGTATGACCACCACCGCAGCCCCGCGCGTCGATTACCGCACCGAACCGTCCAAGTATCGCCACTGGACGCTTTCCACCGAGGGCTCGGTGGCTCGCCTGTCGCTCGATATCGCCGAAGATGGCGGCATCCGGCCTGGCTACAAACTCAAGCTGAACAGCTATGACCTGGGCGTCGACATCGAACTGCACGACGCACTGAACCGCGTGCGCTTCGAACACCCCGAAGTCCGCACCGTGGTCGTGACCAGCGGCAAGGACCGGATCTTCTGTTCCGGCGCCAACATCTTCATGCTGGGTGTGTCCAGCCACGCATGGAAGGTCAACTTCTGCAAATTCACCAATGAAACCCGCAACGGCATCGAAGATTCGTCGCGCCATTCGGGCCTGAAATTCCTGGCGGCCGTGAACGGCGCCTGCGCCGGTGGCGGTTATGAACTGGCCCTGGCCTGCGACGACATCGTGCTGGTGGACGATCGTTCATCGGCCGTGTCGCTGCCTGAAGTGCCGCTGCTGGGCGTGCTGCCGGGCACCGGCGGCCTGACCCGCGTGACCGACAAGCGCCATGTGCGCCACGACCTGGCCGACATTTTTTGCACCAGCGTGGAAGGCGTGCGCGGACAGAAAGCGGTCGATTGGCGTCTGGTGGATGCCGTGGCCAAGCCCGCCCAATTCGCGGTCACCGTGCAGGAACGCGCCGCGAAGCTGGCCGAAGGCAGCACCCGTCCGGCCGATGGCAAGGGCGTGAGCCTGCCGCGTATCGAACGCGAAGACACCGACAACGGCGTCAACTACGAGTACGTGACCGTCTCGATCGACCGCGCCAAGCGCTGCGCCACCTTCACCATCAAGGCGCCGACGACCGCAACGCCGACCGACATTGCCGGCATCGAAGCCCAGGGCGCCAACTGGTGGCCCCTGGCCATGGGCCGTCAACTGGACGACGCGATCCTGGTGATGCGCACCAACGAACTGGACGTGGGCACCTGGCTGCTCAAGACCGAAGGCGACGCCGATGCGGTGCTGGCGTCCGACGCCACGCTGCTGGCCCACAAGGACCACTGGCTCGTCAACGAAACCATCGGCCTGCTGCGCCGAACGCTGGCCCGCCTGGACGTGTCGTCGCGCAGCCTGTTCGCGCTGATCGAACCGGGTTCATGCTTTGTCGGCACGCTGGCCGAAGTGGCCTTTGCCGCCGACCGCGCCTACATGCTGGCACTGCCCGACGAGCCCGAGCGCGCGCCCCGCATCGCACTGAACGAAATGAACTTTGGCTACTACCCGATGGTGAACGACCAGAGCCGCCTGCAGCGCCGTTTCTATGAAGAGACTGCGCCGATGGAAGCGCTGCGCGGCGCGGCCGGCAAGCTGCTGGACGCCGATGAAGCCCTGGCCCTGGGCCTGGTGACCGCCGCCCCCGATGACATCGACTGGGACGACGAGATCCGCATCGCCATCGAAGAACGCGCGGCCATGTCGCCCGATGCGCTGACCGGCCTTGAAGCCAACCTGCGCTTCTCGAGCAACGAGAACATGGTCACCCGCATTTTCGGGCGGCTGACTGCCTGGCAGAACTGGATTTTCAACCGGCCCAACGCTGTAGGAGAAAAAGGTGCGCTGAAGAATTACGGCACCGGCGAAAAGGCTGCCTTCGACCTGAACCGGGTCTGACACCAACACTTCACGCATCCAAGGAAACCGACATGTCTTCCATCAATTACAGCGAACGTATCCCCAACAACGTCAACCTGGCCGAAGACCGCACGCTGCAGCGCGCGCTGGAGCAGTGGCAGCCCAACTTCATCAACTGGTGGGATGACGTGGGTCCGGAAGGCTCGACCAATCACGACGTGTATCTGCGCACCGCGGTCAGCGTGGACCCGCAGGGCTGGGCCCAGTTCGGCCACGTCAAGATGCGTGACTACCGCTGGGGCATTTTCCTGAACCCGGGCGACGCCAACCGCGAAGTGCACTTTGGCGATCACAAGGGCGAAAAAGTCTGGCAGGACGTGCCCGGGGAACACCGCGCGAACCTGCGCCGCATCATCGTGACGCAGGGCGATACGGAACCGGCATCGGTCGAACAGCAGCGCCACCTGGGTCTGACCGCGCCATCGATGTATGACCTGCGCAACCTGTTCCAGATCAACGTGGAAGAAGGCCGCCACCTGTGGGCCATGGTCTATCTGCTGCACAAACACTTTGGCCGCGATGGCCGCGAAGAAGCCGATGCGCTGCTGCAGCGCACGTCGGGCGACGTCGACAATCCGCGCATTCTGGGTGCGTTCAACGAGAAGACGCCGGACTGGCTTGCCTTCTTCATGTTCACCTACTTTACCGATCGCGACGGCAAGTTCCAGCTGTCGGCCCTGGCTGAAAGCGCGTTCGATCCGCTGGCCCGCACCACCAAGTTCATGCTGACCGAAGAAGCGCACCACATGTTCGTGGGCGAGAGCGGCATCTCGCGCACCATTTCGCGCACCTGCCAGGTCATGAACGAACTGAAGACGGACGACGTGGAAAAGATCCGCGCCGCCGGCGTGATCGACCTGCCGACCATCCAGCGTTACCTGAACTTCCATTACAGCGTCACCATCGACCTGTTCGGCGCCGACCAGTCCAGCAACGCCGCCAGCTTCTACAGCAGCGGCCTGAAGGGTCGTTACGAAGAAGGCAAGCGTACTGACGATCACGTGCTCAAGGGCCAGACCTACAAGGTGCTGGAAGTCCAGAACGGCCAGCTGGTCGAGAAGGATGCCCCGATGTTGAACGCGCTCAATGAAGTGCTGCGTGATGACTTCATCAAGGATTCGATCGCCGGCGTGAACCGCTGGAACAAGGTGATCGAAAAGGCCGGCCTGCCCATGCGCCTGACCGTGCCCCACAAGGCGTTCAACCGTCAGATCGGCGCCCTGGCCGGTATCCGCATGTCACCCGAAGGCAAGGTGATCAGCGCGGCCGAGTGGGAAGGCCGGAAGGACGAATGGCTGCCCACGCCCGATGACCGCGCCTTCGTGGCGTCGTTGATGGGCCGGGTGACCGAGGCCGGCAAGTTCGCCAACTGGATTGCGCCGCCGGTCATGGGCATCAACCGCCAGCCGGTGGATTTCGAATACGTGCGGTTCGGCTGAAGCAGGCGACACAACCCGCCACATAAGCCCGACGCGACGCAAGCCCGCCCAGCCCCCCTCGGCGGGCTTATGTACGCAGGGCCCGCCCTGCAGCAAGAGAGGAGACGACATGGACATGGCTACCGACGTGACGATCATCAAGCAGCACCTGATCGATCCCGAGATCTGCATCCGGTGCAACACCTGTGAGGCGACCTGCCCGGTCAACGCCATCACGCACGATGACAACAACTACGTGGTCCGCGCCGACGTCTGCAACGGCTGTATGGCCTGCATATCGCCGTGCCCGACCGGCTCGATCGACAACTGGCGCACCATGCCGGTGGCCAAGGCCTATTCGATCGAAGAACAGCTGACCTGGGAAGTGCTGCCGGCGGAACTGACCCCCGAGCAGATGGAAGTGGATGCCGCCGATATCGACGTGGCACCCTCGTTCGGCGCGGCGACCGCGCCGGTCGCACCCGCGGGCGAAGCGGTGTTCAATTCCGCGTCCTTTGGCGCCACCACGCCGCCGTGGTCGGCAGCCAAGGCCTTCACGAATCTGTATGGCCCGAAGAATGCAACGACCGCCACGGTCGTTGGCAACTTCAACTGCACCGATGCCGGCTTCGACAGCGAGACCCATCACGTGGTGCTGGACTTCGGGTCCATGCCGTTTCCGGTGCTGGAAGGGCAGTCGATCGGCATTATCCCGCCCGGCATGGATGCCAATGGCAAGCCGCACATGCCGCGCCAGTATTCAGTGGCCAGCCCGCGCAATGGCGAGCGGCCCAACTACAACAACGTCGCGCTGACCGTCAAGCGGGTGACCGTGGATCACACGGGCAACCCGGTGCGCGGCGTGGCGTCGAACTATGTGTGCGACCTGAAGGTGGGCGACAAGGTGCAGGTGGTGGGGCCGTTCGGCCATTCCTTCCTGATGCCCAATCACCCGAAGTCGCACATCGTGATGATCTGCACCGGCACGGGCAGCGCGCCCATGCGCGCCATGACCGAATGGCGCCGCCGCCTGCGGGCCAGCGGCAAGTTCGAAGGCGGCAAGCTGATGCTGTTTTTTGGCGCGCGCACGCAGCAGGAGCTGCCGTACTTTGGTCCGCTGCAGAACCTGCCCAAGGATTTCATCGACGTGAACCTGGCGTTTTCGCGCGCGCCCAATCAGCCCAAGCGCTATGTGCAGGACGTGATGCGCGAACGCGCGGCCGACCTGGCGCAGCTGCTGCAAGACGGCGCGACCCACATCTATGTGTGCGGGCTCAAGAGCATGGAAGAGGGCGTGGTGCTGACCCTGCGCGACATCGTGCGTGATGCGGGCATGGACTGGGACAGCGTGGCTGGAGCGCTCAAGCGCGAAGGCCGTCTGCACCTGGAGACGTATTGACGCGGTGAATGCAGCTGGTGATCGGGACAACAACAAAGGAGACACCCCAGCATGAAAACATTGGCCGTGAACCACGGCGCAGCGGGCGTGACCACCGTGGAGATGGCGCGCCCCGAGGTGTACAACGCCTTTGACGAAACCATGATCGCGGAACTGACCGAGGTGTTCACCACGCTCGGGCAGGATCCGTCTGTGCGCGTGATCGTGCTGGCGGGGCAGGGCAAGGCCTTTTCGGCCGGCGCCGACCTGCAGTGGATGAAGCGAGCCAGCGTGGCGAGCGAGGCCGACAACCTGGACGACGCGCGCCGCTTTGCCGCGATGCTGCAGCGGATCGACGCCTGCCCCAAGCCGACCATTGCACGGGTGCACGGCGTGGCGCTGGGGGGTGGCGTGGGCCTGATCTGCGCGTGCGACATGGCCGTGGTCAGCGACGACGCCACCTTTGCGGCAAGCGAAGCGCGCTTTGGCATTTTGCCGTCGGTGATCGGCCCCTACCTGACCAATGCGGTGGGGCGCCGCCCTGCGCGCCGCCTGGCCTTGCTGGCCAGCCGCATCGGCGCGGTTGAAGCGCAGCGTATCGGCATGATCGATGAGGTTGTCACGCGCGACGGACTGAATGCCGCCGTGCAGACGCGTGTCGATGAATTGCTGCGCAATGGCCCGGATTCGCTTGCCGAGATCAAGGCCCTGTTCAGCCAGTTGCCGGTGGGCGAAGTGACCGAGGCGACGCGCGAACTGACCGCCCGCACCATCGCGCGCGTGCGGATGACCGAGGAAGCACGCGAAGGTTTCGGCGCCTTCCTGGACAAGCGCCCCGCCGCCTGGATTTCCAACAAGGACATGGCATGAGCCGCACACTGCTTGTGGATACCAACGATTTTGCCGTCGAGATCGGTGACGATGGCGTGGCCGAGATCGTGCTGGGGCATGCGGGCGCGATGCCGACCACCGACGCGCGCGGCCACGGGGCGCTGGCCGCCATCTGGGCGCAGCTGGACGCGCAGGCCGACGTGCGGGCCGTGCTGGTTCGCAGCGCCGGCAAGGGCTTTTGCGCCGGCGGGCACATGGACCTGGTCAACGACATGCTGGACAACGAGTCGGCCCGCATGCGCGTCATGCGCGAGGCGCGGGCGCTGGTGCAGGGCATGGTCGATTGCGAGCTGCCCATCGTGTCCGCCATCAACGGCGCGGCGGTGGGGGCGGGCGCCGCGGTGGCCCTGCTGGCCGACGTGTCGATCGCGGGGGAGTCGGCCAAGGTTATCGACGGACACGTCAAGATTGGCGTGGCCGCGGGGGACCATGCGGCGTTGATCTGGCCGCTGCTGTGCGGCATGGCCAAAGCCAAGTACTACCTGCTGACGAACGAGCCCCTGACCGGCATCGAGGCCGAACGTATCGGCCTGGTCAGCCGCGTGGTGCCCGACGATCGCTTGCTGGAGACGGCGCGGCAGGTGGCCGGTCAGTTGGCCGCGGGCAGCCCGCGCGCGATAGCCGCCACCAAGCGCAGCCTGAACCACTGGCTGCGCGCGGCGTGGCCGGCTTTTGAACATTCCCTGACGGCCGAGATCGCCGGCTTTGCTGGCGCAGATGCGCGCGAGGGGTTGGCGGCAATGGCCGAACGGCGCGCGCCCAAGTTTGCGCCGCGGTGGGATGTGCCGGCGGCGCCGGCCGGTGTTGCCCCTTCAGGAGCCGCGTCATGAAGTTCGCCGAATTCCACGTTGGACAGATCATCGAAGCCGGCCCCTATGTGCTGGCCGAAGACGAGATGCTGCAGTTCGCCGATCGCTACGATCCCCAGTGGTTTCACACCGACCCGGATGCGGCGCAGGGCGGCCCGTTTGGCGGCCTCATCGCAAGCGGCTGGCAGACCTGCGGCATTGCGATGCGCTTGATCGCCGACCGCGCGCTGGCGGGGTCCGAGTCGTTTGCGTCACCCGGCATCGACTACATCAAATGGCCGCACCCGGTGCGCGCCAACGACAGCCTGCGCGTGCGCGCCGAAGTGGTGGAAGTGCGCCGCGCGCGCACCAAGCCCATGGGCATCTTGCGGTGGCGCTGGCAGCTGTTCAACCAGGACGATGTCGAAGTGCTGGACCTGCAGGCGACCAGTCTGTTCGCGTTGAAGGACTGAGAAAAACAAACGGCGCCAGGGTCATTTGCTGGCGCCGCGACGGACACAAAAAAACGGCGCCCGCGGGCGCCGTTTTGCCACACCGGATCCGGATTACAGATCGAGGCGGGTGATCTTCGTGCCTTCCACCGTCAGGTTCGCCATCAGACCGGCGTTCGTGACGACAAAGCCGATGACCGGCTGACGGATCGTGTTGGTGTCGATCTCGCCGTTGGCGCCGACCTTGGCCACGGCCACCGACGCATCCACGCCTGCGGTCCAGCCCTTGCTGGCCACGAACTTGTCGAGCGAGTCCTGCGTCATGAACAGCAGGATCACGGCCTTCGATTGCGCGCCGATCTGCAGGCCGAATGTGCCCGAGATGGTGCGGTAGTAGCCCTCGGTGCGGTTGCCGACCTTCAGCGCGCCGTCGCCGTATTCGCCGCCGACGCCCAGGCCTGCGGCCAGCACGTTCGGGAACACCAGCACGCCGCGGGCACGGCTCACCAGTTCGCGCGAGCTCGGTGCCGACGCATACAGCTTGGTCAGGGCCGCGTCATAGCTGTTGTTGATTTCAGTGCGCTTGGCCGTCTTGTCCACCGGGGTCTGCGGGGTCGTCGTGCAAGCACCCAGCATCAGCGCTGCGGCGCCCATGACGAGGCCAGCCATCATTTTTCTGCGTTGCATGTTCTCACTCCCTGAAGTCGCTGCGACTTCGTGACTGCCTGGTCACCGCGGATAGGGACCGCGGTATTGCCCTTGAAGTATCGCGCGCGCCACGCGGCACGCGGCACGACGCAGGAAGGATGATCCGGTAAACGGCAGCGTTTGCGCATCGAAATGGCATTCGGAAACAGTTCTGACACCCAGGAAACGCCGTGTACCAAGCGGGGAGTTCCCCGGATACTCACCCATTGTGGTTTATGATGGCCCGCTGGCAGCCGCCCGATATCCCTTTTCTGGATATCAGAAATACCCCAAGTCGCATTGTCATTCGCGGCGGTATGCCCGAGCATAGCGAGGTATTCACCCTGGCTCGGTCATCGCAGATGCGCGAGCGCATCGACGTCCCGTCCGACGAGTCCACATTCCCCTGGTTATGAACAGCGCGAGGTCGGCGCCGCCCTGCCGCCTGTCGGCAGGCTGCCGCGTCAACATCGTGGCGCCGCATCGCGGCGGGTGGATCCGCGCCTGCCGCATCGTATTGGCCATTTGAGGTACTACTGAAGACTATGTCCGACATCTCCGTCTTACTGCTGAAAGCTGCGGACACGCATGTCGATGAAACGTGGGTCCGTTCGCTGGTGCAACGGCTCGCCCCGGCATATCCCCAGGTCCTGCACGTGGCGGCCTACAACGGCCTGGAAACGCGTGAAGCCTATATCTACCTGACCGTCGAGCCCGTGCTGGGCGGCGCGATGTGCATGAGCCGTGCGCGCGCGCACCTGGCCGACGTCAATCCGTCCCTGAAACTTGTCGACCTGAATCTGCTGCTGTCGCTGCCCGGGTCGTCGGCCGGCCGGCCCGCGCCGTATCGCTACACGGTGGAAACCGATGTGGTGCCGGTGGCTGAAAAAGAGTTGAACGAGTGGTACGACAACGAGCATCTGCCAGGGCTGGCCGCCGTGCCGGGCAACGTCATGGCCCGCCGTTTCCGCAGCAGCAGCGGCTCGCCGCGCTATCACGCGTGCTACGACCTGGAAAGCTCGCACACGGCCGGCAGTCCGGCCTGGCTGGCGGTGCGCAACACGCCGTGGAGCGGGGTGGTGCGGCCCATGTTCACCAACACCAAACGCACGCTGTTCCAGCGCGTGTGTTCTTACGAATACCATCGGGTGCTGGCCGAGGTGCGCTGAGGTCAGCCGCCCGCGCCGTGCTCCACGTCAGCCATGGCGGTCTCAGTGGCGACCGGCTTGTCTGCGTGGGCCGCCCGTGGCGTGCGCACGAATAGTGACGGAAAGTCCGTCCCTCTGATCAATGCCGCCGTCGCTACCGCCAGCCGCGTCATGGGCCGGCTGCGTGGCACCGCCAGCACCAGGTTGTTGCGGATCGCCGGCGACGTGATCCGCGCCGTCGCAAAGGCGTCAGGATTGGCTTCCAGCACCACTGCCGATTCGGGCAGGATCGCGTAGGCATGGCCCTGCGCCGCCAACTCGGTGATCGTATGCACCGCATCGACTTCCGCCACCACATTGAGCCGCACGTTCTGTGATCCGCACACCCGCTCCGTCAAGGTGCGGATGGCGTTGGGCTGGCTGGGCAGGATCAGGGGGTAGTTGGCCAGTTCGGCCACGGTGACCGATGCCGGCAGCGCGGGCGTTTGCGTGCGTGCGCACACCAGCACCAGTTCTTCGCGAAACAGCGTCTCGTAGCCCAGCAGGGGGGAGGGCGGCGGGTCATACAGCAGGGCGATGTCCACCCGCCCGGTAATGAGCCATTCGCGGGTCTGGGCGCTCAGGCCTTCGGCCACGCTGATCGCGCCTTGCGGAAATTGCTTGCGAAACGCCAGCACCATGGGCGGCGTCAGCACGTGGGCGACGCGGGGCGGCAGCCCCAGCGTGACCTTGCCCGAGGGCGCGTCCTGCATGCTTTGCATGTCTTCGCGCGCGCGGTCCACCAGCTGCAGCAATGCCTTGGCGTAGCCAACGAAACGTTCACCGGCTTCGGTGGGCTCGACCCCCCGCCCGTTGCGATAGAGCAGGTGCTGGCGCAGGTCCAGTTCCAGCAGCCGCACCTGCCGGCTGAGCGCTGACTGCGAAATGTTCAGGTATTCGGCCGCGCGGGAAAAGCTGCGCAGCTCGGCCACACGCAGGAAATATTCGATCTGCTTCAGATCCACCGGGGTCTCCTCCTGGGCAGCCGTTTGGGCCAGCGCGCCGGGATAGGCGGATGGCAGACGGCTTGAATCCGGATGATCCTGCCAGGATATCTCATTTTGAGATATCAGAAATTTTCGATATCGGTTTGTTTCCGGGTGCAGGATCTTGGACCATGGGGGTCTTTCCCTGTTTCTGGACCGACCGCCATGCCTGATTGCGCGCCTTCGCTGTCGCACCCTTCCGCTCCGCGCCATGTGCTGCCGCCGCTCGCCTGCGACAGCCACTGCCACGTGTTCGGCCCGGGAGACCGCTTTCCGTATGCCGAAGGCCGGTCCTACACGCCGCCCGATGCGCCCTATGGGAAGCTGGCCGCGCTGCATGCGCACGTGGGCGCCAGCCGCGCGGTGATCGTGCAGGCGAACTGCCACGGCACCGACCATTCCGCCCTGCTCGACACGCTGGCCCGCAGCGAAGGCCGCTATCGCGGCGTCTGCCTGCTGGGTGCCGATGCGACCGACGCCCAGGTGCTCGCGCTGCACGAGGGCGGCATGCGCGGCGTGCGCTTCAACTTCGTCCCCCACCTGGGCGGCGCGCCATCGCCTGCGGTGTTCGACCGCATTGTTGACCTGGTCGCCCCGTATGGCTGGCACATTGCGCTGCACATCGACGGCAAGGACCTGACCCAGCACCTGGACCGTTTCGTCCAGCTGCCGATGCCGTTCGTGATCGACCACATGGCTCGCATCCGCGCCGACCGTGGCCTGGACGATCCCGCCTTCGTCAATCTGCTGCGCCTGAAAGACGTGCCGACGGGTTGGGTGAAGGTGTCCGGCATCGACCGCATTTCGAGCGGCAAACGGCCCTTCGACGACGGTCTGCCGTACATTCGCGCACTGATTGCCGCCATGCCCGACCGCCTGGTGTGGGGCACGGACTGGCCGCATCCGAATGTGGCCGGCGACATGCCCGACGATGGCGAACTGGTAAACAGCTTCTTTGAAGCCTGCCCCGATGCCGCCATCCGCCAGAAGATCCTGGTGGACAATCCGGCCCGGCTGTTCGGCTTCTGACTGTCGCACCTGCTTTCCTGATTCCTGATTTCCCGCTTTCCCGATAACACCAACGGAGACTTTCCAATGACATCCTTTTTGCGCACCAGCCTGCTGGCGATCGCCGCCAGCCTGACCCTGATCGGCGGCGCCCAGGCCCAGAACAACGTGACCCGCATGGTCGTGGCCTTTCCACCAGGCGGCCCGGTGGATCTGGTCGGCCGCATCCTTGCGCAGCAACTGTCCGAAGAACTGGGCGAGCGCGTGATCGTGGAAAACCGCGCTGGCGCCAACGGCAACATCGGCGCCGACACCGTGGCCCGGGGCCCGGCCGATGGCACCGTCATGCTGCTGACCAGCGTGGGCGCCGTGGCGGTCAGCCCGGCCCTGTACGAGACGCTGCCCTACGACCCGGCCAAGGACTTTGCGCCCGTGTCGCTGGTCGTGAACAACGCCGAATTGTTCGTGGTCAACCCGTCCAATCCGGCGACCGACGCCAAGGATTTCGTGGCCCGGTCCAAGACCGCCAAACAAGCCGTGGCGATCGGATCGTCGGGCGTGGGCAGCATCCCCCACCTGACGATGGAACTGTTTGCGGCGTCCAGCGGCGCGAACGTGCTGCACGTGCCGTACAAGGGCGCGGCGCCCGTGATCAACGACGTGATGGGCAACCAGGTGGCCGGCTTTTTTGGTGACGTGCCGGGTGTGATCAACTTCGTGAAGGGCGGCAAGCTCAAGGCCATCGGCATTGCGTCACCCAAGCGCCATCCGCTCCTGCCCGACGTGAAGACGCTGGGCGAGCTGGGCATCAAGGACGTGGAGTCGAACAACTGGTACGGCATTGTCGTGCCGGCCAAGACGCCCAAGGCCACCATCGACAAGCTGAATGCAGCCGTGCGTAAATCGCTGGGCAACGACGCGGTGCGCAGCAAGCTGGTTGCGCTGGGCACCGAACCCGCGCCATCGACGCCCGACGAACTGGGCAAGCTGATGGCGTCGGACACGGCCAAGTGGGGCGGCCTGATCAAGGCCAAAAACATCAAGGCGGAATGAATGACGACATCAACCGAATCGAACGCGGCGAACGGTCCGCGCGTGGCGCTGGTCGAGCCCGGCACGCGGCCCGAACTGGCTGAAATGGAAGCCCGCATCCAGGGCGCACGCGGCCGCATTTCGCCGCTGTACCAGGTGCTGCTGAACAGCCCGGCCGTGGTCGAAGGCTGGGAAGCCATGCTGACTGCGATCCGCAATAAAACGGGCATCTCGGCGCGGCACCGGGAACTGGTGATCCTGCGCGTGGCCATGCTCAATCGCGCGGCCTATGAGTTCGATGCGCACGTGCCGCATGCGCTCAAAGGCGGCGTGTCGCAGGCCGCCATCGATGCGCTGCGCGAGGATGCCGATGGCGCGATCCGCGGCATCGAGCTGGACGATCTGGACCGGCAGGTGCTTGCGCTGACCGACACCATGACCCGCGAGATCGAGGTGCCCGATGCGCAATTCAACGCGCTGCAGGCCCACTTCGGGCCGCAGGGCATGGTCGAGCTGACCGCCACGGTGGCGGCCTACAACATGGTGTCGCGCTTCCTGGTCGCGATGCACATCGGCCATTGAGACGGAGACGCGGATGACTTCCATCGACGTCCTGCTGATCAAGCTGCCCGCGCGGCGCATCGATACCGACGGCGTGCGCGACCTGGCCGCATCGCTGCGCGACGTGGCGCCCCCGCTGCGGCACCTGGCGGCGCATGCGGCGATCGAGTCGGTCGAATCATATGTGTACCTGGCGCTGCGTGAACCGGGCGTGCCGCATCTGGGTCCGCTGCAGGACGCGCTGGCCCGTCTCGAACCGGGTGCGCAACTGGTACCACTGCAGTTGATGATGTCGGTCGATGGCGCTTCGGCAGGCAAGCCGGCGCCGTACCATTACGTGGTCGAGACCGACGTCGTACAGGGCGGCGAAGCCGACCTGAATGCCTGGTACGACCAGGAGCACCTGCCGGGGCTGGCATCGGTGCCCGGCACCGTGCTGGCCCAGCGGCTGTCCGATCCCACCGGGTCGCCCAGGTATCACGCCTTGTATGAACTCGAAACGCAGGAAACCTTCGGGTCGCCTGCGTGGCTGAAGGTGCGCGCATCGCCCTGGAGCGATCGGGTGCGGCCCATGTTCCGCAATCCCAAGCGGACCATGTTCCACCATGTGCTGACCGTACAAAGCTAGCGGCTGGGGTGCGTCGGCGAGCCAGGCGCGACATGCCGCCCTGTCGCGGTCGTTACTGCGGGCGCAACACGCCCTCCTGCAATCGGGTCCTTCGGGACCCGATTTTTTTTTGTCTCCGCCATCGCGTCGCATGCCGGTGCGCACGCCGCGCTGCCATGCACCACTTTGCGCCGTGTGCATGCGGCCATTGCCGCCTTTGCCTTGGCCTGCCGTGATCCGCACGTTGCTGCACCGCGATCCGTTCTGGTGCGCTTGCGGCCCGCTGTCCGACACCGCGCCACCGGGCCGCAGAACGCCCGCGCCGCCATCGCATATTTATATTGTCCGGACAAAGATTTCGACTTAGGATATGAGCCATGTCGGCAGCGTGCCGTGCCGTGGCAACGCCCCGGAAGACTTCAGGAGAACGGCTGTATGGCGCGTGATCGCGTACTTATCGTTGGCGCCGGTCCGGTCGGACTGGTGGCCGCCACCTGTCTGGCAAACGAAGGCATTCCGGTGACCGTATTCGAGCTGAGCCGCGAGCTGCCCGAAGACCTGCGCGCGTCCACCTTCCATCCGCCCACGCTGGACATGCTCGACCGTTTTGGCGTGGCCGACGCGTGTATCGCGCAAGGGCTGATCTGCCCGGAATGGCAGTTTCGCGACCGGCAGGAAGGCCCCATCGTCACCTTCAATCTGGCCGTGCTGGCCAACGACACCCGCCATCCGTATCGCCTGCAATGCGAGCAGTGGAAACTGACGCGGCTGCTGCGCGCGAAGCTGGAAGCGGCCGGTACCGAGTTCATCTACGGCGCCAGCGCCACCGCGGTCGAACAGGACGACGACGGCGTGACGCTGACCGTGACGATGCCCGATGGCGTGAAGGAAACCCACCGTGGCCGTTACCTGATCGGGGCTGACGGCGCGCGCAGCACGGTGCGCAAATCGCTGGGCGTTGCCTTCGACGGCATGACGATTCCCGAGATCTATCTGTCGATGTCGACGCCGCATTCGTTCAGCGACGACATTGGCGGGCTAAGCAACATCGCCTACATCTCGGACCCCGACGAATGGGCCGTGCTGCTGCGCACGCCCACGTTATGGCGCGTGCTGCTGCCGACGGATCCCAGCCAGCCGGAAGCGGTGATCAAGCAGGCCGATGCGATCGAAGCGCGCCTGCAGAAACTGAACCCGATTGCCGGCCAGTACGAGATCGCGCACTGCACCGCGTATCGCGTGCACGAACGGGTAGCCGAGCACTACGTGCAGGGCCGGGTGTTCCTGGCGGGCGATGCCGCGCACCTGAACAATCCGCTGGGCGGCATGGGCATGAACGGCGGGATTCACGATGCCGTGAACCTGGCCGACAAGCTGTCGGACGTGTGGAAGGGTGCGCCGCTGAACACCATGCAGCGCTATGAACGGCAACGCCGCAAGGTCGCGGTCGAGACCGTGCAGATGCAGGCGCTGCGCAACCGGAAGGTGCTGAACGAGCGCGACCCGGCCGCGCGCCGCGCGCATCACGACAGCCTGCGCGCGACCGTGCAGGACCCCGCGAAGCACCGCGAATACTTGTTGCAATCGTCCATGATCCAGTCGCTGCGCGACCTGGATACCGTGGCATAAGGCCGCCACGCGATGAGTGATGCCATGAACCATCCAGCCCAGGACACGGCGCCCGCCGCCGCCAACGACGAACTCGACATCTACCGCCGCCAGGGCATGGGCCAGAGCGTGGGCTTTGGCAAGACCCCGGCCCTGGTGATCGTCGACTTTGTGGTGGCCTTTGCCGACCCCGCGCACTTTGGCGGCGGCAACATTGCCGCCGCCATTGCGCAGACCGCCCGGCTGCTGGCCCATGCCCGCGAACAGGGGTGGCCGATTGCGCATACCCGTGTCGTGTATGCCGACGACGCGTCCGACGCCAACGCCTTCACGAGCAAGGTGCCCGGCCTGCTCAAGCTGACCGAGCAGTCGCCGCTGAGTCAGATCATGCCGGAACTGCAACCGATGCCCGGCGAGCTGATCGTGCGCAAGCGTCAGGCCTCGGCCTTCTTTGGCACCGAGCTGGCCGGCTGGCTGCACTGGCGCGGCGCGGACACGCTGGTGGTCTCGGGCTGCACAACGTCGGGCTGCGTGCGCGCCACCGTGATCGACAGCGTGGCCCACAACTTCCGCACCATTTTGCCGGTGGATGCGACCGGTGACCGGGCAATCGGCCCGCACGACGCCAACCTGTTCGACATGGGGCAGAAGTATGCCGACCTGTCGTCGGTCGACGCACTGATCCAACGTTGAATTCTCAGATCGCTAAGGAACCCGCATGACTGACAGTCTTGGTTATCGCCGCAAGTTCGGCGTCATCGCCCCGAGTACGAATACCTCGGTGCAACCCGAGTTCGATTCGATGCGGCCGGTCGGTGTCACCAACCACTTTTCGCGCATCGTGATCCCCGACAACCCGGTCCGGAACGATGACGATTTCAACAAGTTGATGAACGACATCCGCGCGACGCTGATGGATTCCGTCGATGCGGTCATGACCTGCAGCCCCGACTACATCGTGATGGGCATGTCGGCCGAAACCTTCTGGGACGGCCTGGACGGTTCGGTGGAATTGCAGCAGCGCGTGGAAGCGCGCGCCGGCGTCAAGGTCGCGATGGGGTCCGATGCGTGCCGTGCCGCATTGAAGGCCTACGGCGGCATCAAGCGCATCTCGGTCATCACGCCGTACATGCCGGTGGGCGACCAGCAGGTGCGCAAGTTCTTTGCCGACTGCGGTTTCGAAGTCGTCAACCTGAAGGGCCTGAAGTGCCCCGGCCCGATGCTGATCGCGCATGTGAGCGAAGCCGAGCTGCGCGACGCCATCATTGAAGTCGATGACCCGTCGGTGGATGCGATCGTGCAGGTTGGCACCAACCTGGCCATGGCGCGCGTGGCCGGCATTGCCGAGTTCTGGCTGGGCAAACCCGTGATCGCGATCAACACCGCCACGTACTGGTGGGCGCTGCGGCAGAACGGCATCGACGACAAGATCCAGGGCTTTGGCAAGCTGCTGTCGCATTACTGATCCACGGAGTCCACCCGCACCAGGCAGCACCCAGCCGGCATCAAGACCGCGACTCGACACCCCGCAGGAGACAGGCAGGCGCATGGCGCCCGCCGGACGGCTTTTGGCATCGACCTGTTTTTGGCTTCGACCTTTTCCTGACCCTTCTGACCGAGAACCGAGATGATCCGACTTGCGCTGACCACCCTTTGCCTGACCGCCGCCAGCCTGGCGACGTCGACCGCGCTGGCCCAGGCCTACCCGTCGAAACCGGTGCACGTGATCGTGCCTTCGGCGCCCGGTGGCACGGCCGATTTCCTGGGCCGCATCCTGTCGACCAAGATGTCGGAAGCGCTGGGCGTGCCCTTCGTGGTGGAAAACCGCGCCGGCGCCGGCACCAACATCGGCAATGACTACGTGGCCAAGTCGGCGCCCGACGGCTACACGCTGCTGGTCAACGGCATAACGCTGGCCACCAACAAGGCCCTGTTCAGCAGGCTGCCGTATGACCCGATCAAGGACTTTGCGCCCATCATTTCGGTCGGCGCCATGTCCAACGTGATTGCGGTGACGCCCGACTCGCCCGCCAGGGACCTCAAACAATTCATTGCGATGGCCAAGGCCAAACCGGGCACCTTCAACTACGGGTCGCCGGCCAACGGCAGTTCCGGTCACCTGTCGGGGGTGCTGCTGGCATCGGCCACGGGGGTGGACATCGTGCATCTGGCGTACCGCGGTAACGCCCAGGCCACCACCGACCTGCTGGGTGGCAGCCTGCAGTTCGGCATCGTCAACACGCCGGTGGCCGTGCCCTTCGTGAACAGCGGCAAGCTGCGCCCGCTGGCGGTTACATCGGCCAAACGCTCGCCCCTGATGCCCGATGTGCCGACGGTCTCTGAAGTGCTGGGCGTGCCCTATGAACTGACCGGCTGGTTCGGCCTGCTCGCGCCTGCCGGCACGCCGCCGGAGATCATCGAGAAGTTGCAGACGGTGGCGGGCAGGATCCTGGCGTCGCCGGCCATGCAGACCGCCATTACCAATGGCGGCGCCGACGCCACCGGCGGCACCACCGCCGAGTTCGTTGCCTTCATCGACAAGGAGTCGGTGCGCCTGACCAAAGCCTTGCAGGACGCTGGCGTCAAGCCGGAGTAAGCCTCGGCGCCCGGGATCCACCGGGGGAAGTGGTATCTTCCCGGGCTAGTCGAACAATGCATGGTTGAGGATGACAGCGGTATGCCGGCAAAAAAACACGTCCGTCTGCAGACAGGACGGACCGGGTCCGGGCGCGTGGCTCCGGACTCGCTTTCCCCGCCTCTGAAAGCAGGCCGTACCGAGGGCCGCAGCGGTGGCCGCACTGACGGACGCAAGATCGCCGACGCGGCGCCCGTCGATGACAGCCCCCGTTATCGCCAGATCCTGAAGACGCTGACCGAACGGGTGGCGCAGGGCGTGTATCCGGTCGGCAGTCATGTCCCGACTGAAAGCGAACTGTGCGAAGAATTCGACGTCAGCCGCTACACGGTGCGCGCCGCCTTGAGCCACCTGGTCGAGCATGGCATGGTGACGCGCCGCAAGGGCATCGGCACCGTCGTGATCGCGGCGCATTCGCAGCGGGCGTACCAGCAATCGATCAGTTCCCTGGCCGACCTGTTCCAGTTCGCACTCGACACCTATGTCCTGATCCGGTCCAGCACCATGGTCGAACTGACCGAGGACATTGCGCGGACCCTGGGCGCCGAGCCGGGCGAGCGCTGGCTGCAGGTGGACAGCGTGCGGTGGACCGCCCCGGGCGGCACGCCGATCTGCTGCACCAGTTCCTTCATTCCGGAACGCCTGGCCTGGGTCGGCCCGGAACTGCCGGATTGTGTCGGGCCGTTCTACGCCCACATCGAAGAACGCAGCAAGGAACCGCTGACCCACGCGACGCAGGAGATCCGCGGCGAACGCATGCCCGCGCATCTGCTGGACGTGTTCGGCGCGGATGACGATGCGATCGCGCTGTGCCTGATCCGGCAATACTTTTCGGTGCAGGGCGTGCAGATTGCGTCCTTCAACTGGCATCCGGCCGACAGCTTCAGCTACAAGATGCAGATCGAACGCAAGCGGTAGCTTGCATTGATATGACATGACAACGCCGTCGGAAGACGGCGTTGTGTCGTGCGCTGCGCGGCGTGGCCTACATGATCGCGGGCTTGTCCACCGCCGCCGATCGTGCGCCCGCCGCGGCGTCATCCGCGGGCAGTGCCTCGTCCCACAGCCGCGCCGTGTAGCGTTCGCCGTTGTGCCCGTTGGAGGCATCCGAGCACAGCCACAGAATGCCGCGGCGCATGATGGCCGGCGACAGCAGCTTGCCGTCGGCGCCTTTCTTGTCGGGGCCCGTGGGCAGAAGATCCGTATCCGCGGCGCCGCCCGGCAGGTACACATTGACGGTCACGCCCGTGCCGGCCAGGTCTTGCGCCCACACGCGCGATGCGGCTTCCAATGCAGCCTTGGATGGACCATAGGGCGCGTAGCCCTTGCGCACCATGGTCACGTCGCTGGTCGACACGTTGATGATCTTGCCAAAGCCCTGCGCCAGCATGTGCGGCGTGATCGCATACGCCATGTTGAACGGACCGTTCACGTTGGTATCGATGATCTTGCGCCACGCGATCGGGTCCGCTTCCCAAAAGCGGGTGGGCTGGGTGTTGAAGGTCTCGCTGATCAGCCGCATGCCGCGGCCCGCGTTGTTGACCAGCACATGCACCGCGCCGAACACGTCAAGGATCTGATCGGTGGCCCGGCGGCAGTCGCCCGGATCGGTCACATCCGCCACGACCGCAAACATGCGGTCTTCACCGGCCAGTTCGCGGCCTTCGGCCAGGGTCGCGTCCATGGCGGGCGTGATTTCCGATCCGGTGATCGCCACCCGCGCGCCGGCGGCCAGCAGCGCCATCGCCATTTCCTTGCCCAATCCACGCGTGCCGCCGGTAACGACGACGACACGGTCCTTCAACGACAGATCCGATTCGTTCATGCTTGATTTCCAGGGTTGAACAACTGGCCGCCCAAGGCAGGCACCGGGGCGTCACGCAAGCTGACGCCTCCGGCGCGCAGGGCGGCCCATAGGGTGGCGGTGTTGGACGATAGCACCGGGATGCCGAATTCCCGTTCCAGCGCAGCAATCAGGTCCAGCGTCGGGAAATCGGTGCACGACACCAGCAGTGCATCGGCCTCATCTTGATGCACCGACCTGACGTGCGCCTGAATCGTGGCCGGATCCACCCTGGCGATCTGCACGTATTCGTGCGGGCCGTTGGCGCCGATGCCCAGGCCCTGGCAGGCCAGCACGTCGAAACCGGCGTGTTCCAGGAAGTGGGTCTCGTGCTGGTTCAGGGCATCGTGGTAGGGCGTTGCCACGGCCACGCGCCGCACGTTCAGCAAGCCCAGCGCATCGACGATCGCGGCAGCCGTCGTGACCGCGGGTGTCCCGGCGGCGGTTGCCATCCAGTCGGGCAGGGCATGATGGGGCAGGGTCATGGACCCGGCCGTGCAGGCGTACACCATCACGTCGGCGCCCTGGCTGCGCAGTTGCGTCATGGCCGCGGCCAGATCGTCCTGCAGGGCCTGCTTGCCCGCCGGCGTGTCGGTGTCTGCGTGCAGCGCCATGCGGGTGAACTGCATGGACACGCCCGCGGGCAGCAGGCGCGCCCATTCCTTTTCGTTCACGGTATTGGTGGGCGGCGCGATCACGCCAAGCCGGAGTGCGGTCATGCGGCGCCTTTTGCCAGCTGCGTGGCGTCGTCCTTGTCCAGTGTGCCGATAATGCCTTTTTCCATGAGCGTGCTCAATGTTGAACGGTCCATGTTCAGAATGCCTTCGAACACTTCGCGGTTGTGCTGGCCCAGTTCGGGTCCGCAGGACACGATGCTGCCGGGGGTTTCAGACAGGCGCGGCGCCACGTTCTGCATCTTGAGCGACCCGAAGACCGGGTGCAGCACATCGGCAATCGCATTGCGCGCCTTGAAGTGCGCATCGGCCAGCATGTCGGGCGCGCGGTAGATGTCGCCGTAGGGCACGCCGTGCTGCTCCATCAGCGCGGCCAGCGCATCGGCGCTGAGCGTGCGCGTCCATGCCGCAATGATGTCGTCCAGTTCGGTCTGGTGCTGGCCGCGCGCCGTGTGCGTGATGTAGCGCGGGTCGGCCAGCAGATCGGCGCGGTCCATGGCCGTGGCCAGGCGCTTGAAGACGGTGTCCTGGTTCGCGGCAATCAGCGTAAAGCGCCCGTCATGGGTCGGGTACACGTTGGAGGGCGATATGTTCGGCAGGATCGCGCCGGTGCGTTCGCGCACATAGCCGGTCTGGTCGTACTCGGTCACCAGCGACTCCATCACGGCCAGCACGGCTTCATAGATGGCGCTGTCCACGACCTGGCCGCGGCCGGTCTTCTGTACATGATGCAGTGCCGTCAGCGCACCCAGGCAGGCAAAGGTGGCGGCCAGCGTATCGCCGATCGAAATGCCCATGCGGCTGGGCGGCGTGGACGGATCGCCCACCACATAGCGCAGGCCGCCCATGGCTTCACCGATCGCGCCATATCCGGCGCGAGCGGCATAGGGTCCGGTCTGGCCGTAGCCGGACACACGCACCATGATCAGCCGCGGATTGAGCTCGCGCAGCGTTGCGTAATCGAGGCCCCAGCGTTCCATCGTGCCGGGCCGGAAATTCTCGAGCAGGATGTCGGCGTCCTTGACCAGCTCGCGAATCAGCGCCTGGCCTTCGGCTTCCCTTGCGTTGATCTCGACCGACTTCTTGTTGCGCGCCACCACCGGCCACCACAACGATTTGCCATGCGGCTTTTCGCGGCCCCATTCGCGCATCGGATCGCCCAGTCCGGGCTGTTCCACCTTGATGACTTCGGCGCCAAAGTCCGCAAACAACTGGCCGCAGAACGGACCGGCCAGCAACTGGCCCATTTCAATGACCCGCAGGTCGGTCAGGGGGCCCGACCGGGTGGCATCTCGCGCTTCGTCCATGGCATTCCTTGTGGTCTGGTGCCCAGGCGCCGCGTGTCGTGCGGCCCCGTGGCACGGGGTCATTCAAAGCGGTCGGATGCTTTGTCCGGACAAATACTATACTATCCGCTGACCGCTGGGAATGCATGCTTGGAGGCAGCCATGGCAACCGAAGGACAACACGCGGCGCGACGCGTCGAACTGGTCGAGGTGTCCCCTCGCGACGGTATCCAGAATGAAAAAGTGGTGCTGTCCACCGACGACAAACTCGAGCTGATGCGGCGTATTCACACGGCGGGCCTGCGCCGTGCCGAGGCGACCAGTTTCGTCAGCCCCAAGCGCGTGCCGCAGATGGCGGATGCCGAAGCGGTGATGGCGGGGGCGCTGGCCGAGCCGGGTCATGCGTCGCTGATCGGGCTGGTGCTGAACCAGGCCGGCTTTGACCGGGCGCGCGCGGCGCGCTGCGACGAGATCAACGTGGTGGTGGTCGCGAGCGAGACCTTCTCGCGCAAGAACCAGGGCGCGGGCATCACTGACATGGTGGCCGCGGCGTCCGCCATCCTGGCGCAGTCGCGCAAGGCCGGAATCAAGGCATCGGTCACGATTGCCGCCGCGTTCGGCTGCCCCTTTGAAGGGGAAGTACCGGCCGCCAAGGTGCTGGGTCTGGTCGAATCGCTGCTGCCCGCCCGCCCCGACGAGATCGCGTTTGCCGACACCATCGGCTGCGGCGTGCCCACCCAGGTGCGTGAACTGCTGGCCGGCACGCAGGCGCTCGACGCCGGCATGCCCTTGCGCTGCCACTTTCACAACACCCGCAGCACCGCGCTGGCCAACGTGCTGGCGGCGGTGGAAGCGGGCGTGCATGCGCTCGACAGCAGCATCGGGGGCTTTGGCGGGTGCCCCTTTGCGCCGGCGGCCACGGGCAACGTCGCAACCGAAGACGTGGTCTACCTGCTGGAGCGCATGGGCATTTCCACGGGGGTCGACCTGCAGATGCTGATCGACACGGCCGGGTGGCTGGGCGACCGGCTGGGCCATCCCCCGATGAGCGGGCTGGCCCGGGCAGGGCGGTTCCCGGCCGCGGCGTAGGTGGTTCGATCTGGTGGCAAGACCCGGTGGCAAGCCCCGACAGCAAGGACTTGCTGCCGCGCGGCATTATCATGGTGCCCATCGCGCGGTCCTGCCGCGCTCCAGCACATGAGGATGAACTATGGACAACGTCGACCTTGACGTCTTGCGGCGCGTGGCGACCTGGCAGCGGGAAGGCCACCGGGTGGTCATGGGTACCGTCACCCGCACCTGGGGCTCGGCGCCCCGGCCGATCGGGTCGGTCGTGGCCGTGCGCGACGACGGCTCGATTGCCGGTTCGGTGTCGGGCGGCTGTATCGAAGATGACCTCATCATCAAGGCGCGTCAGGGCGAATTGCCCAGCGATGCGCCGGCGCTGACCCGCTATGGGGTGTCGGCCGAGGAAGCCAACCGTTTCGGCCTGCCCTGTGGCGGCACGCTGGAACTGGTGCTCGAGCCGGTCACGCCCGCCACCCGGCTGGACGAACTGCTGGCCGACCTGGATGCCGGCAAACGGGTGCGCCGTGAACTGAACATTGCGTCCGGCCAGGTGGTGCACACCCCCGCCAAGGGCGAAGACGCCTTCGAGATCACCGACACCACCCTGATTTCCACGCATGGCCCGAGCTGGCGCCTGCTGGTGATCGGCGCCGGGCAGATGACCCAGTACCTGGCGCAGATGGCGCGCGCGCTGGACTACGACGTCATCATTTGCGATCCGCGCGAAGAATACGCCGACCACTGGAGCGTGCCCGGCACGACCCTGGTGCGCACCATGCCCGACGACACCGTGATCGAAATGCGTCCCGACCGCCACACGGCCGTGGTGGCCCTGACGCATGATCCCAAGCTAGACGACCTGGCGCTGATGGAAGCCCTGAAGTCCGACGCCTTCTACGTGGGCGCGATCGGATCGCGCAAGAACCAGGCGCGGCGCCGGGAACGGCTGCTGGAATTCGACGTGAGCCCGGAACAGATCGACCGCCTGCACGGGCCGGTGGGCTTGCGTATCGGCGCCCGCACGCCGCCGGAAATCGCGGTGGCGATCATTGCGCACATGACGGCCGAGCGCTACGGCTTTCACCACGTGCAGTTCGAAGGCGAGGGCGAGGAGGAAGGCGAGAGCGCTTCCGCGTAAAATGGCCGGCTGATCGTTTCGTTCTGGAAGTCCGCTGTGCCCGCCATTGTCAACATCGCCGCCTACAAATTCGTGTCGCTCGACCGCCTGCCGGAACGCCAGCAGGCCGTGCGCGAGCAGGCGGCCGCGGCGGGCCTGAAGGGCACGGTGCTGCTGGCCGAAGAGGGCATCAACCTCTTCCTGGCCGGGGAACGCGCCGCGATCGACGCCTGGCTGGACTGGCTGCGCACCGGGCCGTGGTTCCAGGGCCTGCTGGACGACCTGGAAGTCAAATTCAGCACGTCGGACGGCGTGCCGTTTCGCAAACTGCTGGTCAAGGTCAAGCGCGAAATCATCCGGATGGACCACCCGACGATCCGCCCGGCGGCCGGCCGCGCGCCGGCCGTCGACGCCCGCACCGCCGCGCGCTGGCTGCAGCAGGGCAAGGACGACGCGGGGCGCGAGGTGGTCATGCTCGACACCCGCAATGCCTTTGAAGTGGATGAAGGCACGTTTGAAGGCGCCATCGACTGGCGCATCGGCAAGTTCACCGAGTTTCCGGCCGCCGTGCAGGCGCATCGCGCCGAGCTGGAAGGCAAGACGGTGGTCAGCTTCTGCACCGGCGGCATCCGCTGCGAAAAGGCGGCGATCTACATGGCCGATGCGGGCATCGATCACGTCTACCAGCTGGAAGGCGGGATCCTGAAGTATTTCGAGGAAACCGGCGGCGCCGGGTTCAACGGCACGTGCTTCGTATTCGACGAGCGCGAGACGCTGGACGCCGGGTTGCAGCCCCGGGTGAGCGCGTCCGCCGCCTGACGCCAAAAAACCACCTGGATACCTTTGTCCCACCCGCGCTGAAGATTTTCGCGTTCAGGCGGTAAAATGCGCGGTTTCCTTCCTCGCCGACCTGCGTCGCATCCACGATACGACGCCGCCGAGCCAACCCCCGCCGGACCCCCGCCAATGTCTGCATCTGCTCCCGTTCCCGCCGCCGTGCCCGCCGACGCCCTGTCGGCCGTATCCCCTGAAGGATCGGCGCACTCGGCCATCGCCTCGGTATCGGACATCATTGCCGAGCTGCGCGCGGGCCGCATGGTGATCCTGGTCGACGAAGAAGACCGTGAAAACGAAGGCGACCTGGTCATGGCCGCCGAGCACGTCACCCCCGAAGCCATCAATTTCATGGCGCGCTACGGCCGCGGCCTGATCTGCCTGACCCTGACCGAACAGCGCTGCCGCCAGCTGGCCCTGCCGCTGATGGTCAGCGCCAACGGCACCAAGCACGGCACCAATTTCACGGTGTCGATCGAAGCCGCCACCGGGGTCAGCACCGGCATTTCGGCCGCCGACCGCGCGCGCACCGTGCAGGTCGCCGTCGCCCGCGACGCCAAGCCGGCCGACCTGGTGCAGCCCGGCCACATCTTCCCGCTGCAGGCGGCCAACGGCGGCGTGCTGATGCGCGCCGGCCACACCGAAGCCGGTTGCGACCTGACGGCGCTGGCCGGCCTGACGCCGGCATCGGTCATTTGCGAAGTGCTGAACGAAGACGGCACCATGGCGCGCCTGCCCGACCTGATCGAATTTTCGAAGCAGCACGGCCTGAAGATCGGCACGATCGCCGACCTGATCCAGTACCGCAGCGAACACGAATCCATGGTGCAACGCGTGGCCGAACGGGTCATCCGGACCGTGCATGGCGACTTTCGCTGCGTGCTGTACCGCGACACGCCCAGCGGCGCGCCGCACCTGGCGCTGGTCCACGGCACGATCCAGCCCGAACGCGAAACGCTGGTGCGGGTGCACGAACCCACGTCGGTGCTGGACCTGCTCGAAGTCGATAAAAGCACGCACAGCTGGAGCGTGCCGGCCGCCCTCGAAGCGATCGCGGCGGCCGAGGCCGGCGTCGTGATCCTGCTCAACTGCGACGGCGCCGCGGGCGACCTGTTCAAGGAATTCCAGCAACTGACCGACATGGACGCGACCGGTGCACGCACCGGCATCGCCCCCGTGCGTGTCGACCTGCGCACCTATGGCATTGGCGCGCAGATCCTCAAAGATCTCGACGTCTGCCAGATGAAACTGCTTGCGCAGCCGCGCAAGATGCCCAGCATGGCAGGCTTTTCCCTTACCGTGACTGGCTATGAAGCCGGTCATGACTCTCACTCCGCACAGGATGGTGCCGCATCATGAATCCCTATACCCTCACTCCCGATCTGAACGGCGAAGGGCTGCACATCTGCGTGGTCCGTGCGCGCTTCAATGAAAACATCGGCGAAATCGAACTCGATGCCTGCCTGGCCGAACTGGGCAAGCTCGGCGTCGACGAACAGGACATCATGGTCGTGTCCGTGCCCGGCGCACTGGAACTCGGCGTGACCCTGGCGCAGCTGGCCAACACCGGCGAATTCGACGCCCTGATCGCGCTGGGCGCGGTGGTGCGCGGCGAGACCTACCACTTCGAAGTGGTCAGCAATGAAAGCGCCGCCGCGATCACGCGTGTGTCGCTCGAAACCGGCATTGCGATCGCCAACGGCGTACTGACCGTCGACACCGAAGCGCAGGCGCTGGAGCGTGCCGAGGTCAAGGGCCGCGATTGCGCCCAGGCCGCCGTCGAAATGGCGAACCTGCTGGCCGGCCTGGAACCGGAAGAAGACGACGAGGACGACGAAGATCCCCGTTTCGATGACGAGGACGACCAGGATGAATGACAGCACCCAACGGCAGAACGCGCGCAGCGCACGCCGTCGTGCGCGCGAGTTCGCCCTGCAAGGCATGTATGAATGGCTGGTAAAAGGGGGCAACCCTGAAGAAGCTGGCGAGATCGACGCGCACATGCGCGACGCCGAAGGGTTCGACGAGGCCGACCTGGCGCACTACCGCGCGCTGCTGCATGGCGCGGTGCGTGACGCAGCCGTGCTGCGCGAAAAGTTCGCGCCCTTTCTGGACCGCCCGGTGCACGAACTGTCGCCGGTCGAGCACGGCATTCTGCTGATCGGCGCTTTCGAGCTCTCGACCCACGTCGAGATCCCGTACAAGGTCGTCATCAACGAAGCCGTGGAGCTGGCCAAGTCGTTTGGCGGCACGGACGGCTTCAAGTTCGTGAACGGGGTGCTGGACAAGCTGGCGGCCGAAGTGCGTCCCAACGAAGTGCAGGCCCTGCGTCGTTGATGGCTGCGGCCGCGCCAGTGCGTCGTGCCTGACCATGGCCGACGGCGAGTTCGACCTGATCCGCCGGCATTTCAGCCGGCCCGCCCCGCCCGGGGTACTGGGCGTGGGCGACGATTGCGCGCTGCTGCCCACGCGGCCGGGCGCCATGGCGATCAGCACCGACCTGCTCGTTGAAGGCCGGCACTTCTTTTCCGACGTCGACCCGGCCGCGCTGGGTCACAAGTCCCTGGCGGTCAACCTGTCCGACCTGGCCGCCATGGGCGCCGAGCCCGCCGGCTTCGTGCTGGGCCTGGCGCTGCCGCGGATCGACCATGATTTTCTGGCAGGTTTTGCCCAGGGCATGTACGCCCTGGCCGACCGCCACGCCTGTCCGCTGATCGGTGGCGACACCACGCGGGGGCAGGAAGGCATCGTCATTTCCGTCACCATCTTTGGCACCGTTGCGCCCGGCGAGGCCCTGCGGCGCGACGGCGCGCGTCCGGATGACGACATCTGGGTGTCCGGCTGCCTGGGCGATGCGGATATTGCGCTGCGCCTGCTGCTGGGGGGCGCCAGCGCCGGGGCGGGCACCCTTGCGCAAGGGGATGACCCATTCCCACCGGGCGTGGACCGTTCAGTCCTGCTTGCAGCCACCCGCCGCGCGCTCGAATGGCCCGAACCACGCGTGGCGCTGGGCCAGGCCTTGCGCGGTGTGGCGCATGCTGCACTGGATATCTCCGACGGGCTGCTGCAGGACCTGGGCCACGTGCTGGCGGCCAGTGGCGTGGGCGCGTGCGTCGACGCCGACGGCGTGCCGGTGTCGTCTGCCGTGGCAACCTTGCCGGCCCCCCTGCGTCGTTTGGCCGCGCTGTCGGGCGGCGATGTGTATGAACTCTGCTTTACTGCCCCACCGGGGTTGCGTTCCCAAGTGCTGGCCGCCGCAGTGACCGCGGGCGTTCCCGTCACCCGCATCGGCCAGATCACCGCCGCACCCGGCCTGCGCCTGGTCGATGCGTCGGGCGACCCTATCGATCCCCTGCCGCATGGCGGCTACGACCATTTCGCGTGAGCCATGGCTGAATCGTCCACCAAGAACCTGCTCGTCCAGCCTACCTTTGGGTGGATGCGCCTGAAGTTGAGCCGCCTGATCGCCTTTGGTTTCGGCAGCGGTCTGATCAAGCCCGCGCCGGGCACCTGGGGCACCCTGCTGGCCTGGCTGCTGTGGCAGCCCGTGTCGATGATCACGTCGCCCGGAGCCATGGCCCTTTTCTTGCTGCTGGCGTTTGGCATCGGCGTGTGGGCCTGTGACCGGGTCGGCCGCGAGCTGGGCGTGGGCGACTACAGTGGCCTGGTCTGGGACGAGGTCGTCGCCTTCTGGGTCGTGCTGTGGATGATTCCCGACACGGCCATGGCGCAAGCCTTCGGCTTCCTGCTGTTCCGTCTTTTCGACATCCTGAAACCGCCGCCGATCGCGTATTTCGACAAACGGTTCAAGAGCGGCCTGGGCGTGATGTGGGACGATCTCGTGGCCGCGTTCTACGCGGTCCTGGTGTTTGCGCTGGCGTCGCGGCTGTTTGGCTGACCCGGCCTTTTGTATGGAGACGTAGATGTTCGATCCGAAGACCCTGATACTGGCCGAACAGGTCGTCAAACGTCTGAGCATGGGCGGGCGTGTGCTGGCCACCGCGGAATCCTGCACGGGCGGGCTGGTCGCCGGCGCCATCACCGCGATTGCGGGGTCGAGCGTGTGCTTCGACCGCGGCTACGTCACCTACAGCAACGACGCCAAATCGCAGGAAATCGGCGTGCGTGAAGACACCCTGAAAGCCCACGGCGCGGTCAGCGAAGCCACAGCCCTGGAAATGGCCATTGGCGCCCTGGAAGGCAGCCAGGCCAACGTGGCGGTGTCTACCACCGGCATCGCCGGGCCGGGCGGCGCGACCGAAGGCAAACCCGTCGGCATGGTGTGCTTTGCGTGGGCCTGGGAAAGCCCCGAAGGCCGTTGCACCCGCATGCTGACCGACGTCTTTCCGGGCGACCGCACCGACGTGCGCGAAGCCGCCGTGCAGGTCGCGCTGCGGGGCTTGCTGGATATGCCGGCAGCCTGAGGGCAGAGGGCAGGGAGTCTGCCGTCCCGGGCTCCACCGGCCTGCCGTCAGAAGCTCCCCCGCACGGTCAGCATCACATTGCGCGGATTGCCGTAATAATTGTTGCCGGTCAGCGTGTTGTACGCGGGGATGTAATACCGCTTGTCGAACACATTGTTCAGGTTCAGCGCCACCGACACGTTGCGATTGACCTGGTAGGCCGCCCGCGTGCTCCACACCGAATAGCCGCCCAATTCGAAGCGGCGGTCCGAACTGATCGTGGCGCTTTGCACATTCACGCCGCCGCCCACGCGCACGCGGTTCAGGTCGCCGGGCAAGGTGTAATCGGACCACAGGCGCAGCATGTGCTTCGGGGTCCACGTGCTGAATTCCTTGCCGGCAAGATCCGGGTCTTCCAGAAACTTCGTGGTGTTGAAGGTATAGCCCGCCGACAGTTGCAGGCCGGTCATTACCTGCCCGCTGATCTCGGCTTCGATCCCCTGGCTGCGCACCTTGCCCGACGCGCGCGAGCAATACCACGCGCCGCATTCGTCCCGCAGCCCGGCCGCATAATCGTTCACGGCGCGGTTCTTCTGATCGTAGCGAAAGACCGCCAGCGACGCATTGGCCCGTCCGTCCATCAGTTCGCCTTTCACGCCCGCCTCGATATTGCCGCCCGTGATCGATGGCAGGATGGCTTGCCCCACCGCCCGGTTCGTTTGCGGAATGAAAACCTGCGCGTAGCTGGCGTACGCCGACCATTGCGGGTTGATGGCATAGACGGCGCCCGCATAGGGCGTCACTTTGGCCGGGGTGTCGTTGGTGCTGGGGGCGCCTGCGGTCGCGCCCGTGCGCGCGGCATAGCGGAAGTCGTACCAGCCCACGCGGCCGCCCGCGATCAAGGTCAGCGGCTGCGTGACCTGCAAGCGCCACGTGCCGTAGATGCCTTTCTGTTCGACGTCGTACTGACTGAAGGTCGCGCTGCCGCGGGCGGCGATGCTGTCGAAGTCCTGGCGCGGCCGCGCCGTGTCGATGTTGAAAATGTTGACGCCCGGGGTGAACAGCCGCGCGTAGGCGTCGTCGGTGGTGTAGGACGAATAGTTGCCACCGACAAGCACTTCCTGCTTCATGCCCAAGGCATCGAACTTGCCGGTCAGCACGGCGTCGAGTCCCCGGTTCCGGTTCGAAAACCGGACGGCGTAATCGGCATAACGCGGCCCGCTGCCGTCCGGCGCCACCGCGCCGGTCACGAATTGATAGGCCGAAGCGTTCTTCTCATTCATTGCAAGTGCCGACACCTTGACCGACCATGCGTCGTCGAATCGATGCGCCAGGTCGGCATACAGCGTGGTCTGCTCATTGCGGCTCGTGTTCCAGTCCGACCCGGTATAGGTGGACCGGGGCAGACCGAGGTCGGCGCCCGTCGCGTAGCGCGGCACGCCTATGAAATTGGGCCGGCTCCGGGTGATCTGGTTGCTGATGCCCAGGCCGACCGTGGTCCGGGGCGAGATGTCGTAGTCCAGGGCGGCATACACGGTTTGCGTGTTCTGTCCGGCCTGGTCGATGAAGGAATTGCCCCTGTCGTAGTCAATGAGGGCGCGGCCGCGCAGGGTGCCTTCGTCATTGAGCGCGCCGCCCGCATCCAGTTGCAGGCCGTACCGGTCCCAGGAACCGGCCTTGCCGGTCGCGGTAAAGAGGCGTTCGCGCGTGCCGCGTTTGCGCACCAGGTTGATCGCGCCGCCGGGGCTGTTCGCGCCTTGCAGAAGGCCCGAGGCGCCACGCAGGAATTCCAGGCGATCAACGATGGCCGTGGTCTCGGTCAGGTAGCTGCCCAGCGAATACACGTTGCGGGGCACGGGCACGCCATCGTATTGCAGGGCTTCGATATCGAAGCCGCGCGAGAACATGAACATCCCGGGGCCAGGCGACTTGGTCGACGTCATGCCCGTGGTGTTGATCAGGGCTTCGGTCAGGTTGGTGATGTTCTGGTCGTCCATCCGCTGCCGCGTCAGCACGCTCACGGACTGCGGAATGTCTTTCAGGGCCTGCTGCGTCTTGCCCAGCGTGACCGCACGCGTCGTGTACGAACCGGTGCCTTCCGTGGTCGCGGCGGAATCGGCCTGTCCGATCACCGTCACGGCCGCCAGGGTGGTGGCCTCCGGCCGCAGGGTCGGCATGTCGGCGGCCTTGCGCAGCGTGTAGCTGCCGTCGGGCCGCGGTGTCAGTTCGAGCCCGCTGCCCGCCAGCAGGCGGCGCGCCACGTCATCGGCCGGATAGGTGCCCGACACGGCCGGGCTGCTGAGCCCGTCGGTCAGCGCCGGGTCGAACGACAGGGCAATGCCCGCATCGACCGCAAAACGCGACAGGGCGCGGCCCAGCGGACCTGCCCCGATATCGTAGGCGCGCGGGGCCACGCTGTTCAGGGGGCGCGGGTCGGCGGCATACGCCAGGGGCAGGTGGGCGGCGGCCAGGGCGACGCCCAGCAGGGCAAGGCGAAACGTGGGGTGCCACCGGCAGGTGGCAGGGCGAACGACGGGCATGGGGTGGGCCTTACGGTTGGACGGACAAAGGGTGTCTCTATCCAAGTCGTATGAGCGCAAGAAAAGTGTCAGTCCGTCGACACATCACTGTGGCGGGCGCGCGGCAAGGGTGACCCAGTAGCCACCCAGCCGACGGTGCACGGATACCGGGTAGGTGTCCGCCAGCATGGCAAGCGCCCGGTCCGTATCGGTGATCGGGAAGGCGCCCGAGACCCGCAGATGGGCAATGGCCGGGTCGCACGACACGACACCGCTGCGGTAGCGGGCCAGTTCGTCGAGCACATCGGACAGGCCTTGGTCATCGGCCAGCAGCATGCCCTGCGTCCAGGCGGCAATGCTGTCGTCGGCAACCGAAATCGCCCCCACTGCGTGATCCGAAAACCGCGTTTGCCGACCCGCCGACAGCACCATTTGCGCACCCGGGCCGCCGTGTCGTGGCGTGATGCGAACCGCCCCATCAAGGACAGCGAGCCGCGTCCTGCCGGTGTCCTGGCGCACGGTAAATCGGGTGCCCAGCGCCTGCATCGCGCCTTGGGCGGTAAGTACCTGGAAAGGCCTTTGAAGCGCGGCCGGGTCGGCAGCGGTGTCGATCAGGATGTCGCCGGCAATCAGGCGCACCGTGCGGTCTGTCGCGGTGAACATCACGTCGATGGCGCTGGCCGTGCCCAGCACGACGCGGCTGCCGTCGGCCAGTTGCACCCGCCGTGTCTCGCCCGTCACCGTCTGGTAGTCGGCTGTGCGACGTTGCCAGCCTTGGGTTTGCGTGACCAGCCAGCCCGCAGGCGCCAGCGCCAGCAAGGAAGCGAGTTTGGCGATTGCGGCGCGCCGTCGGGGGTCGGCCTTCCGGCCCAGCACGGGCAGCGCAACCTGCGGGGGCAGGGCGCCCAGGTTCTGCATCAGCCGTTCCGCGCGGGCCCAGGCGCGCGCGTGATCGGCGCTGCCCGCCAGCCAGCGCGCGTGGGCGGCGCGGTCGTCGTCACTGACCTGGCCGGCCTGCCATCGGACCAGATAGTCCGCGGCCTCTTCCAGGATGTGGTCGGGCAGGGTGGCGGTCATTCCATCAGGCTCAGGCACTGCACGAACGCCTGCTTCATGTAGCGCTTCACGGTCGAGAGCGACACCTTCAGGCGCTCGGCAATCGCGTCATAGGTCATGCCTTCCAGCTGCGACATCAAAAAAGCCTGCTTGGCCGCCGCGGGCAGCGCGTCCAGCATCGCGTCGATCTCGTGCAGGGTCTGCAGGATGGATAGCCGGTATTCGGGCGAGGGGGTCTCGGGCTCGGGCAGCAGCGCCAGGGTGTCCAGGTAGGCCCGTTCCAGCGCCTGCCGCCGGTAGCGGTTGACCAGCACATTCCTGGCAATGGCGGCCAGGTAGGCGCGCGGCTGTTCGACAGGACCGGGACGGCGCGAAGTCAGCAGGCCGACGAAGGTATCGTGCGCCAGGTCGGCGGCATCGGCGGGATTGCCCAGCTTCTTGCGCAACCAGCCGGATAGCCAGCCGTGATGGTCGCAGTACAGCGCCGTGACGTGCGGGTCGGAAGATTCGATGACGGCCATGACCACTCCAGACAAGGGAGCGACAGGGCCCCGGGTCATTGAATAGGAATTGTTCGCATTATAGTCATGCGTTCACCGTCGTCCACAAGGCCTCGGCCGCATCCGACATCACCACCGGCTGGCGATACAGCCGGATCTCCAGCGGCAACTGCCAGGCTTCATCGCCTGTGACGGCCAGGCGGCCGCTGGCCAGTTCATCGGCAATCAGCCGTTTCGGCAGCCAGGCCAGGCCCCGGCCTTCCAGCGCCAGGCTTTTCAACACCAGGGCATGGTGCCCGGTGAATACCGTGTGGAAGGGCGCGTCCTTGGCGGACACTGCGCGCAGGCGGCCGCGCATGATGCGGCCCACGCCAGACGCATCGCTGTAGGCCAGCAAGGGCAGTGACGCGCCCTCATCCAGCCTGAAGCGGGGCGCCCCTCGCGCGTCCACCGCCGATACCGGCGCCAGCAGGTCGTCTTCCAGCTTGACCCAGGCCACGCCCGCTTCGTCCAGCCGGTTCGGCACCGCGTCGTGCGCGTAGCACATCAGAAACTGCGCGCGCCGCTGCAGCATCAGTTCTTCGCACCCCAAAGTGCTGTCCGACATCATCTCGATCGGCCCCAGCGCGCCCTGCGCTTCGATGCGCCCCAGCCACTGCGGAAAGTAGCCCAGCGACAGCGCATGCGTGGCCGCAAAGCGCAGGCTGGCCACGCTCTGGTCGTGCGCCATGCGGGCCTTGATGCGCGCGGCTATCAGGCGCGCCAGCACGTCTTCGGTCAGGGGCAGGAAACGTTTGCCGGCGGCGGTCAGCGTGGCCGGGTGCGCGCCGCGATCCACCAGGTCGGCGCCCACCCACTCTTCAAGCGCGCGGATATGGCGGCTGAACGCGGGTTGCGCGATGGTGCGCGCTTCGGCCGCGCGCGAAAAACTGCCCGTCTCGGCCAAGGTCACGAAGTCTTCGAGCCACTCGATGTCGAGGGGTCGGTTGCCGGGTCCCATGCTGCCGATGCTCCGTGGATAGATGTATGCGATTCGAGTATTGGACCGCCCGGGCGCAGGCGGCAATGATGCAGCCATTCTACTCACACCAAGACACCGGAGACGCCATGCCCTCGATCACCAATTACCACGGAATCATCCCCGCCATTTCGTGCCCGTTCACGCCCGACCACCGCATCGACGAGCCCGCGCTGCGCAAGCTGGCGTCGTGGCTGGCAGGCCATGATGGCGTCGTCGCGATCATGACCAACGGCCATACGGGGGAAGTGTTTTCCCTCACGCCGGCCGAGCGCGCCGAAGTCACGCGCATCGTTGCTTCGGAACTGGAAGGCAGGATGCCGGTGATCTCGTCCATCGTGTGCGAAGGCGTGGTCGAAGCCGCCGAGCATGCCCGCGCCGCCCAGGCCGCTGGCGCCAAGGCGCTGGACGTCATGCCGCCGCACCACTGGTTGCGCTTCGGCTTCACACCGGGGCATGCGCTGGAATATTTCGAAGCCATCCACCGTGCGGCGCCCGAACTGGATCTGGTGTGCCACGTCTATCCCGCATGGACACGTGCTTCGTACTCGTCGCAACTGCTGGCCGACCTGGCCCGCCTGCCGTACCTGGCCGCCTTCAAGGTCGGCCAGCGCGACATGAACAAATATGCCCGCGACATCCAGGCGATTCGTGACGCCGACGCCACCAAGGCCATCCTGACCTGCCACGACGAATACCTGCTGGCCTCGATGGTGCAGGGCGTGGACGGCGCGCTGGTCGGCTTCGCCACCTTCATCCCGCAACTGATCATCGACCTGTGGAATGCCGTGAAGGCCGGCGACCTGAAAAAGGCGCAGGACGTGCAGGCGCTGATCACGCCACTCAAGGACGCGGTGTACGGCGGCGGCGAGCCGACCGGCGAAGCGCACGCGCGCATGAAGGCCGGCATGTACCTGGCCGGCGTGATCGCCGATCCCACCGTGCGCCCGCCCACCGAAGCGCCGACCGCTGCCGACAACGAGGCGTTGCGGGCCGGGCTGCGCAAGGCGGGGCTGCTGGCGCGATAGGCGTCGCGGCATGGCGTTGCCGCTTCGACGCGAACGCTTGCGTTGTGGCGGCTCCCTGCCGCATCGATCTGCAGAATCCCGCCACGGCCTGAATTTTTGGCATCGGATCGCGGCGACCATTGGCCGCACCGTGCCGCGGCCATCATAAGAAAGATATCGGAGACACCTTCATGCTACGCACCTTTGCTGCGCGCGCCCTTGTGGCCGCCTTTGCCCTGATTCCGGCCACCGCGGCGCTTGCCGATACGTGGCCGTCGAAACAGGTCCGCATGCTGATCCCGTTCCCTCCGGGCGGCACGCTCGACACCGTGGGTCGCCTGCTTGCACAGAAACTGACCGAACAGACCGGCCAGCAATTCGTGGTTGAAAACCGTGCCGGCGGCAACGGCATCATCGGCGCCGACGCCGTCGCCAAGGCCCCGGCCGACGGCTACACCCTGCTGTTCAACGCCTCGACGTTCACCACGACGCCGATGACGATGAAGGCGCCGTTCGACGTCATCAAGGACTATCAACCCATTGCCCTGGTCGCCCAGGCGCCGCTGGCCGTCGCCGTCAACAAGGACCTGCCCTTCAATGATGTGAAAGGGATGTTGAGCTACGCGAAAGCCAACCCCGGCAAGCTCAGCTTTGCGGTGGGGTCCACCGGGTCCGCCGGACAGCTCGCCACCGAACTGCTGCGCCGTGCAGGCGACATGGAATACCTGGTCGTGCCCTACAAAGGCTCGGCGCCCGCGTATCAAGGCCTGGTCGGCGGCATGATCTCCGGCTTTATCGACCCGATCCTGGGTTCCATGTCGTACTACAAAGGCGGCATGCTGAAGATCCTGGCCGTCACCTCCAAATCGCGCGTCCCGACCCTGCCCGACGTGCCGACCGTGGGCGAGACCATTCCGGGCTACGAGTTCTACAGCTGGTACGGTCTGTGGGGTCCAGCCAAGCTGCCGATGGACATCGCCAAAAAGCTCAACGCCGAGGTCAACAAAGCACTGGCCGGCGACATGCGTGACCGGCTTGAACAGCAGGGCCTGATGCTGCAACCCGGATCGATCGACGACTTCGTGGCCTTTCAGAAAGACGACATGGCGCGGTCGCTCAAGATCGTGACGGAGGGGAATATTCGTGCCGAATGAACACGGATCACAGACGGGTAAGGGCGCGTCTGCCGCAAGCGGACCGACGACCGGGACCGGGGCAGGCACGGCGGCTCGTCACGCGGTCGTCACGGGCAGCAGTTCCGGCATCGGCAAAGCCATCGCGACCGGTCTGCTGGCCGAGGGCTGGCAGGTCAGCGGTCTGGACGTTGCTCCGCCCACGCTGGATCATGCGGGCTTTCGTTCGATCACGGTGGACCTGCGCAACGTGGACGCCATGGTCGCCGCTGCCCGCGAACTGACTGAGGTGGCAGCCTTCGTCCACGCGGCGGGTGTACTGAGGGTGGGCGCCCTGGGCGAGCTCGATGCATCTGCTGGCGCGTTGATGTGGCAATTGCATGTGCAGGCGGCATCCGTGCTGGCCGATGTGCTGGTTCCCGCCATGGTCGAACGCCGCCACGGCCGCGTCGTCCTGCTAGGCAGCCGCGTGGCGCAAGGCATGGCCGGCCGCAGCCAATACGCCGCCACCAAGGCGGCCATGATCGCCCTGGCACGCAGCTGGGCCGCCGAAGTCACCCCCTTTGGCGTCACCATCAACGTCGTCTCGCCCGCCGCCACCCAGACCGCCATGTCGAGCGACCCCGCCCGCGCCGCCGACGCGCCCCGCCTGCCCCCCATTGGCCGCCTCATCCGCCCGGAAGAAATCGCGGCCACGGTCGCATTCCTGCTGTCGCCCGCGGCCGAGGCGATGACGGGGCAGGATATTCAGCTGTGTGGCGGTGCGTCGCTGGTCCGGTAGGAGGGGGGGGGCGCCACGGTACGATGGGCCTGACGCCTGCCCAATGGACACTTCATGACCGACACGCCCGACATCCCGAATACCCGGGCCGCATCCCCTGCGCCCCGCATCGCCATCACCTACTGCACCCAATGCCTGTGGCTGCTGCGCGCCGCCTGGATGGCGCAGGAACTGCTGTCCACCTTCAGCACGGAACTCGGCGAAGTCGCCCTGGTGCCTGGCACCGGCGGCATCTTCCAGATCCGTTATGACGACACCCTGATCTGGGACCGCAAGACCGACGGCGGCTTTCCGGAAGCCAAGGTGCTCAAGCAACGCGTGCGCGATCGGCTGGATCCGGGGCGGGACATGGGGCACGTGGATCGCGTGTAGGACGCGACAAACGCTTTGCAGGCGCGAGCGGTCAGACGCCGCGCCCTGCCAAGGTCAGCCCTTCTGCGCTCGAGCCCCATTGATCGCATCCCGCGTCTGCAGGGCCATGGCCTTGGCGGCGTCGCGCCAGTCGTCGCCCTGGCTGGCGTACAGGATCGCCCGTGACGAGTTGATCAGCATGCCGGTGCCAGCCGCGTTGCAGCCGGCCTGGACGGTCGCCAGGACGTCGCCGCCCTGGGCGCCGACACCGGGCACCAGCAGGGGCATGTCGGCGCCGACACGGGCGCGCACGGCGGCGAGTTCGGCAGGGAAGGTGGCGCCAACCACCAGGCCGCATTGGCCATGGCGGTTCCATTTGTCGGCGACCAGGCTGGCGACGCGCAAGTACAGCGGTTCGCCGTCGGTTTCCAGGAATTGCAGGTCGGACCCGCCGGGGTTGGAGGTGCGGCACAGGACGAACACGCCGCGATCCGGAAACGCAAAATACGGTTCGACCGAATCCGCGCCCATGTAGGGGCTGACGGTGACGGCGTCGGCCTGGTAGCGCTCGAAGGCTTCGATCGCGTACTGCTCGGCGGTGGATCCGATGTCGCCGCGCTTGGCGTCAAGCACGACCGGAATCGTGGGATGGGCCTGGCGGATGTGCGCACAGAGGGCTTCGAGCTGGTCTTCGGCGCGCTGGGCGGCAAAGTAGGCGATCTGCGGCTTGAAGGCGGACGCATAGGGGGCGCTGGCGTCGACGATGTCGCGGCAGAAGTCGAAGATGCGGTCCTGGCGACCTTTCAGATCGGCGGGAAACCGCGCCGGATCGGGGTCGAGACCCACGGTCAACAGGGAATCGGAGGCCGACCAGGCCTGGGCGAGCTTTTGGGTGAATGACATCGGGAGCGCCGTGCGAGGGGTGTTCAACCGCGCCATTGTAGGAGCAACCGGGCAATGCGCTAAATCCGGCCTGTTTCAGCCGAACCAGTTCCAGCGGTCGGCCGCCACCGCGAACCACACGATGCCCGCGAACATCAGCATCACCATGACCGCTGCGCTGCCGATGTCCTTGGCCCGGCCGATCAGCGGATGCGGCTCGACCGTCAGCGCATCGGCCACGGCTTCCACGGCCGAATTGAGCAGTTCGGTCACCAGCACGAGCACGATGGTTGCCAGCAGAACGATGATTTCCAGCAGGTCGCGCCCGAGCCAGAAGGCGGCCGGCACCATGACCACGGCCAGCGCAGCTTCCTGGCGAAAGGCGGCTTCGTGCTTGAACGCCGCGCGCAGGCCCTGCAGCGAATATTGCAGCGCGCGCGCCACCCGCTGCAGGCCGCCTTTGCTTTTGAAGGGAGAGTGTCCGGGTGGGGTGTTCATGTCGGGGTTGCGGCCAGAAGCTGTCAGGTGGCAGCAGGATACAGGCAATTGCTGACCGAACGGGTGTCAGTTGCAGGACGGTGGCGGCGTACCCGGGACAGGTCTGTCCTTGCTCGTTTGCCCGCCTGTCGCGAACCCCGTCCGTGGGGCTATAGTCGTCAGGATGCCTGCACAAGCGGCGCGCCCGCGGATCACCGCGCGGCAAACAGACAAGGATGGAGACTGACGATGGGCAATTCCGACACGTGTCATGGAACCGTAAAAAAGCACGCGGCGCGGTGGGCGCTCGTGGCAATGATGGCGGCGGCCTGGGCGGCGCCGGCTGCCGCGGACTATCCTGACAGGCCGGTGCGGGTGGTGGTGGGATTTGCCGCGGGCGGCTCGACCGACATTGCCGCGCGCATCATCTCCAAGGCCCTGACCGACGCCCTGGGGCAAAGCTTCGTGGTCGAGAACAAGCCGGGCGCGGGCAGCAACATTGCGGCCGAACAGGTCGCGCGCGCCAAGCCCGATGGCTACACGCTGTACATGGTCGCCGTCACCAGCGCCATCAACCAGACCCTGTACAAGAACCTGAGCTTCGACCTGAACAAGGACTTCACCCCGATCGCGCTGGTCGTCAAGGTGCCCAACCTGCTGGTCGTGAATCCCGCCGTGCCGGCCAAGTCGGTGCAGGAACTGGTCAGCTACCTCAAGACCAACGCGGCCAAGGTGTCGTACGCGTCGTCGGGCAGCGGCACGTCGATCCACATGGCGGGCGAGCTGTTCAAGCTGCAGTCCGGCCTGAACATCCAGCATGTGCCGTACAAGGGCAGCGCGCCGGCCGTGACCGACCTGATCGGCAACCAGACGCAATACATGTTCGACAACATGCCGTCGTCGTGGCCGCAGGTTCAGGCCGGCAAGCTGCGCGCCCTGGCGGTGACCACCAAAGAACGGTCGGCCACGGCGCCTGAACTGCCCACCATGGCCGAGTCGGGTTTCCCGAATTTCGATGTGTCGTCGTGGTTTGGGCTGATCGCGCCGGCCGGTACGCCGGCCGATGTCGTCACCAAAGTGAATACGGCCGTCGTCAAGGCCATGGATGACCCTGCCGTGCAAAAGTCCTTCAAGGACCTGGGTGCGGTATGGATCAAGACGACACCCACCGAGTTCGGCAACTTCATCAAGGCCGAAGTCAACCAGTGGGCAACCGTGGTGAAGGCGTCGGGCGCAACGGTCGACTGACCGCCGCGTGGGGGCCAGCCGCGGCCAGGTTGACCGCGGCTGGCCTGGACTCGGCGTGCGTCCTCAAGCCACTTGCGGGAAGGGCAGGCTGCGCACGCGTTTGCCGGTCAGCCTGGCCATGGCGTTGGCCACCGCAGGCGCCACGGGTGGCAGACCCACCTCGCCGATACCGCCCGGGGGATTGTCGGTCGGCAAGACCTTGATCTCCACCAGCGGCGTCGCGTCGGCCCGCAGGATCGGGTAATCCGTCAGATTGCTCTGCTGGACCTGCCCCGCCTTGTAGCTCAGGGTCTCGCCCAAGGCGGCCGACAGCCCGAAGATGGCCGCGCCTTCCACCTGCGCCCGGACGTTGCGCGGCATGATCGCGTGTCCGCAATCGACCGCCGCCCACATCTGATGCACGACGGGTTTGCCGTCCTTCATCGACACTTCGACCACCATCGCAATGAAGGTGTTCCAGGCGTCCGAGAAGGCCATGCCCAGCGCACGGCCGTTCGCGCGGGGCGTGCTCCAGCCGGCCATGTCGGCCGCGGTGCGCAGCACGGCTTGGGCACGCGGGGATCCTTGCGTCAGGTCCATGCGGATCTTGAGCGGATCCTGCTTCGTTTCGGCGGCAATCTCGTCCACCAGCGTTTCCATCACGAATTTCTGGTAGCCGGCGCCCACGCCGCGCCAGTAGCTCACGTCCACGCCGCGTTCGTCGCGCACGTGTTCCACCAGCGTCGCGGGAATGCCGTAGACGCCGTCCGCCCCTTCCATGACCGGCGCGTCCTTGCCGCCCGCCGCCTTGAAGATGGCCGGCGAGGTCCGCGCGTAGATGCTTTCCGACACCGTGCGGTGGCGCAGGCTTTGCAGCTTGCCGTTGCCATCCACGCCCGCGACCACATGGTGCGCGGTCAGGGGGCGCGGCTTGGAGCGCTGGAAATCGTCTTCGCGCGTCCAGATCATCTGCACCGGCACGCCGGGCATGGCCTTGGCCAGTTGTGCGGCCTCGATCGTGTAGTCGGCTTCGGCGCGGCGGCCGTAGCCACCGCCCAGCAGCGTGATGTTGACCTTGATGTTCTCGGGCTTGAACCCGGCCGCCGCGGCCACGGTGCCGATCACCACGCTGGGCACTTGCGATGGCACCCAGAGTTCGATCGTGTCGCCCGTGACGAGCGCGGTGCAGTTCATGGGTTCCATCGTGAACTGCGCGACGTGGTCGCTGGTGTAGGTGGCCTTGAAGGTGCGCGCCACGCCGGACTGGGCTGCGGCCACGTCGCCACTCTTGTGCCAGACGGTGCCGGCATCGTCCAGGTTCTCGGCGCGTTTGACATATTCCTTCAGCACCACGTCGCTGTCGTAGGTGCGTGCCTGGGACGTCGTGGTCCAGGTCACCTCGAGCAGATCGCGGGCCTTGCGTGCCGTCGCGAACGAATCGGCCACCACGGCCACGGCCTGTGGTAGGGTGACGACCTGCTTGACGCCCTTGACGGCGCGCGCGGCGGTGTCGTTGACCTTGACCGGTTGTTCACCCTGTACGGGTGCGTAGCGGATCGCGGCCCACACCATGCCGGGGCGGCGGATGTCCAGGCCGTAGACCGCCGTGCCATCGGCCTTGGACGCGACGTCCACCCGCATGGGGTCGGTGCCGATGATCGTGAATTCCGACATCGGCTTGAGCATGGTCTTGTCGACCTTGGGCAGGGCAGCGGGAGCCTGCGCGGTCGCGGCGATCTCTCCATAGGTCACGCGGCGGCCCGTGGGCGTGTGCACCAGCGTGCTTTTTTCGGCCCGGATCTCGTTGGCCGGGACCTTCCAGGCCTGGGCCGCGGCGTCGATCATGACCAGGCGCGCCTGCAGGCCGGCCAGGCGCAGCGACTCGTAGTAGCCCTTGATGGTGCGGGACGACCCCGTCACCAGGCCACCGCCGAAAGCCGGATTGCCGAAACGCTTGGCGTCCGTGGGCGCCTGCTCGACACGCACGCGGCTCCAGTCCAGATTCATTTCTTCCGCAAAGATCATCGGAATGGCCGTCATCGTGCCCTGGCCCATTTCGGACGCGGGCGAGTAGATGGTGGCGATGTTGTCGGGCGAGATGCTGACCCAGGCGACCGGGCGAAAGCCGCCTGACGGTGCCGCGGCGGTGGCGGCATCCGCGGCCTGCGCGTCGTTCAACGCGGCCAGCGGGCCAAAGGCGATGCCTACCGAAAAGGCGCCGGCGCCAACGATGAAACGGCGGCGGGAAACGTTCTTGATGTCCATGTGCTGCTCCCGTCGGCTCAGGCCGAAGCCTTGTGCACGCTGATGACGGCAGCGGCGATCTGGTTGTAGGTACCGCAGCGGCACAGATTGCCGGCCATGCCTTCGAGCACGGCGTCGCGGGTCAGGGGACCTTTGGCGTCCTTCAGCAGGCCGGCGGCCGTCATGATCTGGCCCGACTGGCAGTAGCCGCACTGCGGGGCCTGCTGCGCGACCCAGGCGGCGCTGAGCGCCTTGCCTTCGGCCGTGGCAGCCACGCCTTCGATGGTCGTGACCTGCATGCCGGCCACGGCCGCGGCCGGCAGCACACACGAACGTGTCGGCGCGCCGTTCAGATGCACCGTACAGGCGCCGCACTGGGCGACGCCGCAACCGTATTTGGTGCCGGTCAGATTGAAGTCTTCACGGATGATCCACAGCAGGGGCTTGTCGTCCGCCACGTCTGCGGAGACGGGCTTGCCATTGAGTACGAAATCGACCACGGGGGTTCTCCTGGGAAGCGGATTCCGGAAAAAGAAAGAATGACGCGCAGGGCGTCGATGGACGGGACGAGTATCCCACCTTTGTCTGGACAATCAAAGACGCGCGCCGCGCGCGGGCGTGTCAGATCGTAGTCTTCCAGGCGGCTAGGTAATACCCGTAGGAACCCTGCGCTGCGGCGCAGCGGTCGGGCGCGCGCGTCGATGTGCACCTTCGCTACGTGCCCAGGTCGCCAGGTACACGGGGACTTCGCCTCGATCGACATCCGTGGATCGCGGGTCAACGCCTTGACCACGCCGCGTCTTACGGCCGCTCGAGCGTTGCCGGATCGGCGGCCGCGTCTGCCTCCAGGGCAGGGGCCGGTTCGCTCTCGTCCTTCAGTCCCACCCCGCTAAGTTGCAGGGTCAGCGACTGCCGCAGCATATGGCTGAGCTTGTCGGCGGCTGCATGGACCGGCAGGCCTTCCGGCCGCACGTTGGATATGCAGTTGCGTTCGCTGTCCATGCGCCCGGTGCGGGGCTGGTAGGTGAAGTAGATGCCCAGGCTGTCGGGCGACGTCAGCCCCGGGCGCTCTCCCACCAGCACGACCACCAGGCGGGCTTGCAGCGCCTCGCCAATGTCGTCCCCCACCGCCACGCGGCCCTGGTCCACCATGACGACGGGGGTAGCGGCCCAGTCGGTTGTAAACCGCTCGCGCAGGGCTTCCAGCAAGGGCAGGGCGTGACGTTCAACGGCGAAGGTCGACAGACCGTCGGCCACCACAAAGGCGAGTTCCGGCGCGGGCGGCGCGGCCAGCAAGGCCTCGCGGTCGGCCTCGTCCAGCCGCCGGCCCAGGTCAGGCCGAAGCAGGTAGGTCTGCCGGTCGGGGGCCTGGCTGCGGACCTGGGCGACACGAAAGCCCGCTGCCCGCAGGCGCGTGGCCAGGTCGGCGCTGTCCAGGGGATGGTGCACGGCATCGCGCGCCCGTGCATGGGCCAGGCCAAAGCGCAGCACCTCGGCGCTGGGCAGGCTGCCGCCAACGCGGCCGATGGCGATGCGGGCCGACGTATGCGCGCGCAGCGCGTCCCATGGGTCGGACTGGACGAGTGGGTCGTCGACAGGCGCGTCGCCCGTCCGGACGGCCAAGGACGGTTCGGGCAAGGACAGCCCAGGCGCAGACTGCTGCGATGCCGGTTGCGCAGAGACGGACTGCTCGGCCGAGGATGGCTCCTGAACCGACCGCTCGTTCAGCGTCTGCTTGGGCTCCTCCGGCTCCGTCGACTGACGGGATTCAAGGCTGCTCATATCGTGACTCCTATCGGCTCTGCGACAGATCCGGCAACTGCTGGAGCAGCGCGTGACCCGCCCCCACGTCCCGCAACCGGCCGGTGGTATCGGTAATCGCCATTTTTTCCAGCCAAGCTTCGAACTCCGGCGCGCGTTTCAGGCCGAGCACAGTGCGCAGGTAGATCGCGTCGTGGAAGGACGTGCTCTGGTAGTTCAGCATGATGTCGTCGGCGCCGGGCACACCCATGATGAAGGTGATGCCTGCCGCGCCCAGCATGGTCAGCAGCGTGTCCATGTCGTCCTGGTCGGCTTCGGCATGATTGGTGTAGCAGATGTCGCAGCCCATGGGCACGCCCAGCAGCTTGGCGCAGAAGTGGTCTTCCAGGCCGGCGCGGATGATCTGCTTGCCGTCGTACAGGTATTCCGGACCAATGAAGCCGACCACGGAATTGGTCAGCAGCGGCTTCAGTTCGCGGGCCACGGCGTAGGCGCGCGCTTCGCAGGTCTGCTGATCCACCCCGTGGTGCGACCCCGACGAGAGCGCGCTGCCCTGGCCGGTTTCCAGGTACATGACGTTGTCGCCCAACGTGCCACGATTGAGCGACAGCGCCGCCGCCCGCGCTTCGCGCAGCAGGTCCAGTGTGACGCCAAAGCCCTTGTTCGCGCCTTCGGTGCCCGCCACCGACTGGAAGACCAGGTCGATCGGCGCGCCCCGCTCGATCGCCTGGATCTGCGTCGTCACGTGGGTCAGCACACAGGTCTGTGTCGGGATCTCGAACCGGGCGCGCACGTCGTCCAGCATCTGCCACAGCCGGGTCAGCGCGGTCAGCGAATCGCTGGCCGGATTGATGCCCACCACGGCATCGCCCGCGCCGTACAGCAGGCCGTCGAGCATGCTGGCCGCAATGCCCGCGACGTCGTCGGTCGGATGGTTGGGCTGCAAGCGCACCGACAGCCGGCCCGGCAGCCCGATCGTGTTCCGAAAGCGCGTAATGACACTGCACTTGCGTGCGGCCAGCACCAGGTCCTGGTTGCGCATCAGCTTGCTCACCGCGGCGGCCATTTCGGGGGTGATGCCCGGCGCGGCGGCGGTCAGGGCCGCGCTATCGGTAGTGTCCAGCAGCAGCCAGTTGCGAAAGTCACCCACCGTGAAGTGGCTGATCGGCGCAAAGGCGGCAAGGTCATGGGTATCGATGATCAGCCGCGTGACTTCGTCGATCTCATAGGGGATCAGCACGTTCTGCAGAAAGTCGCGCAGCGGCACGTCGGCCAGCGCAATGCGCGCCGCCATCCGTTCTTCGTACGTCGACGCCGCCAGCCCCGCCAGTTGGTCGCCCGACCGCGCCGGAGACGCCTTGGCCATCAGCGTCTTCAGGTCGGGAAACACGTAGCCCAGCGATTCGAAGCGGGTGCGGTAGGACATGGTGGGCGGGCGTCTCGCGAAGTAGGCGTTTACCAGCGCCCATCATGGACGGGGGAATGCCTTGCAGGCAAGCAGATTCGGGCGGTGAGCCGGCTGACGCGCCCATAAAAAAACCCTCGACCGGAGTCGAGGGTTTTTTGTCGTGCAGCCCCCGGGCAAGCCCGGGGAGGTCGTACAGAGGTGTCGCGTAAAGGAAGCGGGACTTAGAAGTCCATGCCGCCCATGCCACCCATGCCGCCCATTCCGCCGCCGCCCATGCCGCCGGCAGGTGCCTTGTCGTCGGCCACTTCAACCACGATGGCTTCCGTCGTCAGCAGCAGCGAGGCCACCGATGCTGCGTTTTGCAGCGCGGTACGCGTGACCTTGGTCGGGTCCAGCACGCCGAATTCGATCATGTCGCCGTATTCGCCGGTCTGTGCGTTGTAGCCGTAGTTGCCCTTGCCAGCCAGCACCGCGTTGACGATGACGCTAGGCTCGTCGCCAGCGTTCGACACGATGGTGCGCAGCGGCTCTTCGATGGCGCGCAGGATGATCTTGATACCTGCGTCCTGATCGGCGTTGTCGCCCTTCAGGCCCAGAATGGCTTGCTTGGCACGGATCAGTGCCACGCCGCCGCCAGGAACCACGCCTTCTTCAACGGCTGCACGGGTAGCGTGCAGGGCGTCTTCGACGCGGGCCTTCTTTTCCTTCATTTCGACTTCGGTGGCTGCGCCAACCTTGATCACGGCAACACCGCCGGCCAGCTTGGCCACGCGCTCTTGCAGCTTTTCACGGTCGTAGTCCGACGTGGCTTCTTCGATCTGGGCACGCACTTGCTTGACGCGCGCTTCGATGTTCTTGCCGTCGCCAGCGCCGTCGATGATCGTAGTGTTTTCTTTCGCCACTTCGATGCGCTTGGCCTGGCCGAGTTCAGCCAGGGTTGCCTTCTCGAGCGACAGGCCGGTCTCTTCCGAGATCACGGTACCGCCGGTCAGGATGGCGATGTCTTCGAGCAGCGCCTTGCGACGATCGCCAAAGCCAGGAGCCTTCACGGCGGTGGTCTTCAGGATGCCACGGATGTTGTTGACCACCAGCGTTGCCAGGGCTTCGCCTTCGACGTCTTCGGCGATGATCAGCAGCGGACGGCTTTGCTTGGCGACTTGTTCCAGCACCGGCAGCAGTTCGCGGATGTTGCTGATCTTCTTGTCGTGGATCAGGATGAACGGGTCTTCCAGCGCGGCAACTTGCTTTTCCGGGCTGTTGATGAAGTAAGGCGACAGGTAGCCGCGGTCGAATTGCATGCCTTCGACGACGTCCAGTTCGTTTTCGAGCGACTTGCCGTCTTCAACGGTGATGACGCCTTCCTTGCCGACCTTGTCCATCGCGTCAGCGATGATCTGGCCGATCGAGCTGTCGCTGTTGGCCGAGATCGAACCGACTTGAGCGATTTCCTTGCTGGTGGCGCAAGGACGGCTGATGTTCTTGAGTTCGGCGATGGCGGCAGTCACGGCCTTGTCGATGCCGCGCTTCAGGTCCATCGGGTTCAGGCCGGCGGTCACGTACTTCAGACCTTCCAGGACGATCGACTGGGCCAGCACGGTTGCGGTGGTGGTACCGTCACCGGCGTTGTCGCTGGTCTTGGAAGCCACTTCCTTGACGAGCTGGGCGCCAAGGTTTTCGTACTTGTCTTTCAGTTCGATTTCTTTCGCGACCGACACGCCGTCTTTCGTGACGGTGGGGGCGCCGAACGAACGCTCGAGCACGACGTTACGGCCTTTCGGGCCGAGGGTGACTTTGACGGCGTTCGCGAGAACGTTGACGCCGCGGACGATGCGGGCACGTGCGTCGTCGCCGAATACAACTTGTTTAGCAGCCATGGATGTTCCTTGAGTAGGGGTCTAGAAGCGAAATCGGGTGATCAACACAGCAGAGCGCGGCAGGCGCTTACTGGATCACTGCCAGGATTTCTTCTTCGCGGATAACAATCAGTTCTTCGCCGTCGATCTTGACGGTCTGGCCGGCGTACTTTCCGAACAGGACCTTGTCGCCGACCTTAAGGTCAACCGGGCTTACCTTGCCGTCGTCACTCTTCTTGCCAGGACCGACAGCCAGGACTTCGCCTTGATCAGGCTTTTCAGCAGCGCTTTCAGGGATCACGATGCCCGAAGCGGTTGTACGCACGTTGTCGAGACGCTTGAGGATCACGCGATCCTGCAGGGGACGGAGGGCCATACAAACTCCTGATATACGAAAATTGACGTATGAATTGGAAAAAGGGGCTGAGTCAGCCAGGATCGGCAGTCCGGACACGCAAGGCGCCGCGGACACCGGATCGCAGTGGTGGGGCAGGCGGATGCAGGGCGTCCGTCGCTGTTAGCACTCTATGCGATCGAGTGCTAATTATAGGGACGGTGTTGCCCTGTTTCAAGGGCGGGCCGGATTTATATTTGTTTGTAAGTGCCGCGGAGCGGATCAAGGCGGCGAAGGACGCGTCGCTGGGGGTAGCGAGCAAGTGCTGGCTTTGTAGCACAGCGGCCGCGGGGTTGCCGCGGCCGCTGTCAGGGAAACTACCCGGTGCGGGCAGGCCGGCCGGTCAGGCGCCGCCCCACTGCATGGTCAGTCCGCCATCCATGGTCCAGGTCTGACCGGTCACGTAATCGCCGTCGTCGGACGCCAGGAACAGGGCCAGGCGGGCAATTTCTTCGGGCTGGCCCGGGCGGTGCCACGGAATCGCCTTCATCGACTCGGCCTTCTTTTCCGGATCGTCCAGGCGTTCCTGCGTCATGGGCGTCTGGATCAGTCCCGGCGCAATGTTGTTCACGTTGATCTTGTCTTCGGCCAGTTCACGCGACAGGCTGCGGGCCAGTGATCCGACACCCGCCTTGGCCATGCCGTAGGGGGCGCTTTCCGGTGTGGGCAGGTGCTGCGCGACCGACGAGATGTTGACGATGCGCCCGCCCGGCCCGGCGGCGCGGCGACGCTTGATGAAGGCGCGGCAGCAGAACAGCGGGCCCATCAAATCCGTGCGCAGGATCAGTTCGACCTGTTCGTCGGTCAGGTCGACGACCGGGACGCCGCCCATGCCCTTGCCGGCGTTGTTCACCAGGATATCCAGGCTGCCGAAGGTGTTGATTACCTCGTCAAAGGTGCGTTCGACCGATGCCGAGTCGCCCACGTCGCCCTGGATCACGATGGCGCGGCGGCCGGCGGCTTCGATCAGGCGGCGGGTTTCCTCGGCGCCGTCCTTGTCGGTGTGATAGGTGATGGCGACGTCGGCGCCTTCCTGCGCAAACAGGGCGGCGATGGCCTGGCCAATGCCCGAATCGGCGCCCGTGATCAACGCGCGTTTGCCTTGCAATTTCATTGAGTGCTCCTGTCAGGGTTGCAAAAGGACGGCATCAGGCGCTGGTGACACGCTCGGCTGGCTGCACGAAGCTCGCCACGAACGCGCGATGCGCGCCGTCCTCGAATGACACGGTGATGGTGTCCGCGTCCACCCGTTCAACGGTGCCGGTGCCATGACGGCGCACGCTGACGATGTCGCCCGGGGCGAAGGGGGGACGGGGTTTGTCGGCCGCGGCGGGTGGGGCGGTCGCGGCCGGTGTCCCCGGCACGGCGGCGGTATCCGCTTTGACGGCGGCGGTGTCCACGGACTGCACCGGGCCGCTCGCCCTGCCCGACCGGTCATGGGCGGCATTGGCGGCCACACCGCCCATGCCCCCGCCGCGTCGTGCCATCAGGGCGTCGTCGCGGCTCACGCGGATGCTGGCGTCGCCAGGCGTCTGCACCGCGTTTTCCACGGCCTGGCGGGCCGATGCCGCGGCGATCCGGCGGCAGCTGTCGCAGGTGCCGCAGGGGCCACTTTCCGATGTCGCATCGAAATGCGCCAGCAGCGCCTGCCAGCGGCATGCGCCGCTATGGGCATACGCCACCATTTCTTCGAGCATGGCGCGGTCGTGTTCCCGCTTTTCGCGGTAGGCCGCAGCCAGCGCCTGCAGGTCGCGATCCACCACTTCTGCGATCGCCACACGCAGGTGGCCCTGCCTGTCCTTGACGATGACTTCGTGGTCCAGCAGCAGGCTGATCGACACCTGCACCTTGCTGCGTGGGCGTTCCAGATGCTCGCACAGCGCATCGGTGGTCCAGCCTGCCGCGGCGGTTTCCGGGGGATGGAGCAGGGCTGCGTAGACCGCGCCCACGTCATCGGCCGACGGATATTTGCCCGCCATGAAGAAGCGCTGCACGGCCTGATCCTTGTCATGGAACAGCAGGGTGCACTGCGCCACGTCGCCATCGCGCCCGCCGCGGCCAGATTCCTGGTAATAGGCGTCCAGGCCCGACGGCGTCTGGAAATGGATGACGAAACGGATGTCGGATTTGTCCACGCCCAGTCCGAAGGCATTGGTGGCGACCATGACGCGGACGTCGCCCGTCATGAACGCGTCCTGGCTGGCCCGCCGCTGCGCCGAGCCCATGCGGCCGTGGTAGCGGCCCACCGACTCACCGGTTTCGGCCAGCGCGCTGTAGACCTGTTCCACCGCGGCGACCGTGGCGCAATAGACCATACCGGCGCCTTCGGTGCGCTGCACCAGGTCGCGAACGCGGGACAGCTTGGCCTGTTCGTCGGTGACCGTCTCGACGGCGTAGTGCAGGTTGGGGCGGAAGACGCCGGTGTTGATCACCGCCGCGTCTTGCATCTGCAATTGTTGTGTCAGATCTGCGATGACTTCCTGCGTGGCCGTGGCCGTCAGCGCCAGCACCGGCGGGCTGCCCAGCGCACGCGCCGCCGCCCCGATCTCCAGAAAGGCGGGCCGGAAATCATGGCCCCACTGCGAGATGCAATGGGCTTCATCCACCACCAGCAGGCTGATCGCATGGGCCGACAAGGCCTCCACGATGTCGGGCGAACCCAGTCGTTCGGGCGTGGTGAACACGATGCGCGCGGACCCGTCGGCAATGGCTGCCTCGGTCTGGCGGGCCTCGTCGGATTCAATCGCGCTGTTCAGCTGCACCGCGGCGATACCCAGGGCGCGCAGCTTGTCGCACTGGTCTTTCATCAGCGCAATCAATGGGGTGACGACCACCGTGCACCCCGGCAGCATCAAGGCCGGCAACTGGTAGCACAGCGACTTGCCCGCACCGGTCGGCATGACAGCCACCGTGTGCTTGCCGCGCAGGACCCGGTCGATGACCGCCGACTGACCTTCGCGCAGCCGTTCCAGCCCGAACACGTCGCGCAGCAGGCGCCCGATGTCGGCCTTGTAGGTCGCGAAGGACGCTCGGCCCGATGCAGCGCGGGACGATCCCGGACGGCGGGACGGCGCCTTGGTGGCGCGGCGGGGCGGGGCCTTGCGGGCAGGGGACGATGCAGCGACAGCGGTAGCGACAGGCATGAGGAAGACGCAGCGATGAACGATGGTGAGCCTTCCTGCGCAGATTCTGTGCCCGGCGGACGGCACGCTATGTGCTGGAAAAGGTCATCCAGGAGATAAGGAAACACCATGCCAGACACCATCAATCCCCTCGTCAAGGAACGCCTTGCCGACCAACCCGACATGACCGGCGGCGCGCCCCGGCCCAAACACGTGGACGCCGACGATCCGCCTGTGTCCACCATGGACAACGTGCCGCGCGCCGAGCGTCATGACCAGCCTGGTTTCGACCAGGCCGTGGCGGCCGAAGAGTCGCAGGCACGGGTTGGCACCTTGCCCGGTACGGATGAGTACGCCGATGCAGCCCGTACTCGCGCCCACAGCCAGCCCGAGAAAGCGGCCGGCGACGGCGACCTGGAGCAGGGCACGGCCCGCCAGGGCGGTCCCGTGGGCGGCCAGCGCACGAACGACAAGGACTGACCGGCCGCTGGCGCGCGGGGCGACGTTCATCCCGGCGCCCGTGCTGCCTCGCGCCGCGTCTTCACCCAACCCATTCAGGAGCCTTCTGATGTCGAATGACCAGACCCCCAACCAATATGCAATGCAAAATCCGCTGACCCAGTACCCGCAGCCGCCGTTCCCCAAGCAGGAACAGCCCGAGCCCGGGCTGGACATGAAAATGAATCCCCCGCCCGATCATGGCGAGAAAACCTATCGCGGCTTTGGCCGTCTGGCGGGCCGCAAGGCGCTGATTACCGGCGGTGACTCGGGCATCGGCCGCGCCGTGGCCATTGCCTTTGCGCGCGAAGGCGCCGATGTCGCCATCAACTATCTGCCCGAAGAAGAGCCCGATGCAAAAGAGGTCGTGCAACTGATCGAGGAAGCCGGCCGCAAGGCCTTTCCGCTGCCGGGCGACCTGACCAGCGAGTCCTTCTGCAAGTCCTTGATCGCCAATGCGAGCAAAGCGCTGGGCGGGCTCGACATTCTGGTCAACGTGGGCGGCAAGCAGTTGACGCAGGAAACGATCGAAGACATCACCACCGAACAGTTCGACGCCACGTTCAAGACCAATGTGTATGCGCTCTTCTGGCTGTGCAAGGCCGCCGTGCCACTGATGCCGCCAGGCGCGACCATCATCAACACCGCGTCGATCCAGTCGTATCAGCCGTCTGGCGGCCTGCTGGACTATGCGTCCACCAAGGCCGCTATCGTCGGCTTTACCAAGGCGCTGGCCGAACAGATGGCGCCGCGCGGCATCCGGGTGAACGCCGTCGCCCCGGGCCCGTTCTGGACCGTGCTGCAACCGACCGGTGGCCAGCCACCAGAAAAGGTCGTGCATTTTGGTGAGCAGTTGCCGATGAAACGCCCGGGTCAACCGGCCGAGCTGGCGCCGGTGTATGTGCTGCTGGCTTCGCAAGAGTCGAGCTTTACGACGGGCGAGGTTTATGGCGTGACAGGCGGCAAGCCGACGCCCTGATCGGGCCGCGAGGGCGGAGGTTTCTTCCTGTCGCGGCATGCTTCTGGCTGGCATCCAGACAGCTGCCACGGCAGGCGCCGCCTTGCATGGAGATCAGAATGTTTGGCCTTACCGCATTGGAACTGGCGCGTATCCAGTTCGGATTCACCATCTCGTTCCACATCATCTTTCCAGCGATCACCATCGGGCTGGCCAGTTACCTGGCCGTGCTCGAAGGCTGCTGGCTCAAGACCCGCCGCGCTTTCTATCGCGACCTGTATCACTTCTGGCTCAAGATATTTGCCGTCAACTTCGGCATGGGTGTGGTGTCCGGACTGGTCATGTCCTATCAGTTCGGCACCAACTGGAGCTACTTTTCCACGTTCGCCGGCAGCGTGACCGGTCCGTTGCTCGCGTATGAAGTCCTGACTGCGTTCTTTCTTGAAGCAGGCTTTCTGGGCGTCATGCTCTTCGGCTGGAGCCGCGTCGGGCCGGGCCTGCATTTCTTTTCTACCATCATGGTGGCGGTCGGCACCCTGATCTCGATGACGTGGATCATCTCGTCCAACAGCTGGATGCAGACGCCGCAGGGCCACGCGATCATCGACGGGCGCATCGTGCCGCAGGACTGGTTGGCCATTATCTTCAACCCGTCGTTTCCGTATCGGCTCGCGCACATGGGCGTCGCCGCCTTTCTGGCCACGGCGCTGATGGTGGGCGCCTCGGGCGCGTGGCATCTGCTCAAGGGCAATGACAGCAGGGCGGTGCGCAAGATGTTGTCCATGGCCATGTGGATGGCGCTTATTGTTGCGCCGCTGCAGGCGGTGATCGGCGACCTGCACGGATTGAACACGCTCAAGCATCAGCCGGCCAAGATCGCGGCGATCGAAGGACATTGGGAAAAGTCGCCGCCAGGTGAAGGCGTGCCGCTGATCCTGTTCGGCCTGCCCGACATGGAGCGGGAAGAAACGCGATACGCCGTCGAGATTCCGAAGCTGGGCAGCCTGATCCTGACCCACAGCCTGACGGGCGAACTGCCTGTGCTCAAGGACTTCGCGAAAGAAGACCGGCCCAATTCCACGGTGGTGTTCTGGTCCTTCCGGACCATGGTCGGCCTTGGCCTGCTCATGATCCTGCTCGGACTCTGGAGTGCGTGGCTGCGCTGGCGCGGGCGGCTGTATACCTCGCGCGGCTTTTTCCGGTTCGCGGTGGCGATGGGTCCGGCGGGCATCCTGGCGATCCTGGCCGGCTGGTACACGACCGAAATCGGCCGACAGCCTTGGGTGGTCTATGGTGTGATGCGTACGGCCGACGCGGTCTCGAAGCACGATGCCATCCAGATGAGCGTAACGCTGGCGCTTTTCGTGGTGGTGTACTTCGTCGTGTTCGGCGCAGGGACGGCCTTCGTGCTGCGGCTGATCGGCAAGGGACCGTCGTCTTTCGAAGGCGCCCAACCGCCCCTGGGCGGGCCCGGCGAAGAACGCCAGCAGATGCGCCCGCTGTCGGCCGCGGCCGATGCGACGCCTTCCACCCACACGACCGGGAGCTGACGCCATGGGTATCGACCTTGCGCTGATCTGGGCGCTGATCATCGTGTTCGGCGTGATGATGTATGTGGTGATGGATGGCTTCGATCTGGGCATCGGCCTGCTGTTTCCGTTCATGCCGGATCGCCACGACCGCGACGTGATGATGAACACCGTGGCGCCGGTGTGGGATGGGAACGAGACCTGGCTGGTGCTGGGCGGCGCGGGCCTGCTGGCCGCGTTTCCGCTGGCCTATGCGGTGGTGTTGAGCGCGCTCTACCTGCCGGTCATCCTGATGCTGATCGGTCTGGTGTTTCGCGGCGTGGCCTTCGAATTCCGCTTCAAGGCGAGCGACAATCGCCGGCACTTCTGGGACAAGGCATTCATCGGCGGATCACTGCTTGCGACCTTTTTCCAGGGCGTGACGCTGGGGGCGTATATCAACGGCATTCCGGTCAAAGACGGGGCCTTTGCGGGGGGCGCCTACGACTGGCTGACCCCGTTCAGCCTGTTCACGGGGGTGGCCCTGATCGCGGCCTATGCGCTGCTGGGCAGTACCTGGCTGGTCATGAAGACCGAAGGCGAGCTGCAGGCGCGCATGCGGCGGCTGACACGTGTCGCGGCCTTGGCGGTGTTCGGCTTCGTGGTGGCGATCAGTATCTGGACGCCACTGGCCCATTCGGCGATCGCCGAACGCTGGTTCACCCTGCCCAATCTTTTCTGGTTCGCGCCCGTGCCGGTCCTGGTGGCGGTCGCGCTGGTGTCGCTGCTGCGGTCCTTGCGGACCGAGTCGCATGCCCGCCCGTTCGTCTCTGCGCTGGCCCTGGTGTTCCTGGGCTACACAGGGCTGGGCATCAGCCTGTGGCCCAATGCGATCCCGCCGTCGATCACGATCTGGCAGGCGGCGTCACCGCCGCAAAGCATGGGTTTTGCGCTGGTGGGTGCGCTGCTGATCATTCCGGTGATCCTGGCCTACACGGCCTGGAGCTATTACGTGTTCCGCGGCAAGGTGCGGCACGGCGAGGGGTACCACTGATGACCGAGAAGAACACATCAACCAAAACCGCCGACACGATCAACGACATCCAGCGCCCCTGGTGGAAACGCATGGGGTGGCTGCTGCTCATCTGGGGAGGCAGCGTCGCGGCGCTGGGCGTGGTGGCCTGGCTGTTCCGGATGCTGATGCGCTCGGCGGGCATGATGCCGCCGGGCGCATGAAATTCGGATTTGTGTGCAGACAGGCGGGCGGCGTCGCCCGCCTGTCCCCTGTTCCCTGTCCCCTGTCCTGTTACGGCTGCACGTCGAACACGATGATCTGGTTGCGATCCGTGGCCGAGTCGGCGGTCGGGAAGTTGTCATCCGCAACGATCACCAGCGAGTCATGACCATTGGGCAGTTTGGGGCCGAATGTCATGCCTTCCAGATTGGCAATGCCGCCCAGCTGGGTCTTGAGCGTTTCGAAATCCAGCACCAGGCGTTTGGTCAGGGGCGTGTAGGCCGCTCCCGTCAATGACGTGGTGTTGAGCACGTTGCTGGCCTTGCTGATGTCGACTTCGTACAGGCGGATCTGGTTGCCCGTCACGCCAACCGAAAAGCTGCGCTCCAGCACCAGGAAGCGGGTGTTGGTGATGGCCAGGATTTCGGTCGCGCCGCTGACCGAGAACTGGTCGGCCGGCACCGGCGCAACCTGCACCTTGTCGACTGGGTAGACGTATTGCGAGACGGCCACGCCTGCTGCGCGATTGAACACGGTCAGGCGCGCCAGGCCACCGGCGGTCACGGACGGTGCGGGGCCGTCTTCGAACAGCGGGCCTTCCATCAGCACGGCTGTGCTGAGCGAGTCGGGTGTGAACGCCAGCCCTTCAAACGCCAGGTTGCCGCGCGCGCCTTTTTCGGTGCGCGCCATCTGGAACATGCTGGGCAGGGTGTACTCACGCACATGGGTGCCGTCCGGCCGGATCTCGCGAATGAACGGGTTGATCAGGCGTTCAGCCGTCGTGCCGCTGGCCAGGGTGCGATCGCCTTCGCTGGTCCACACATAGTTGCCGCTGACCGGGTCGACCCGGACCGACTCGGGGTCGGCCACCAGCGGATCGGGCACCTTCGGATAAACCGCGCCGCCGGGCTGCTTCATCGTGAAGGTCGACTGCATCTGCACCGACGAGAAGGTCGTGGCGTTGAAGGTCAGCGCGCCGGTGTACATGCGCGGCGGGGTGGGCGAGTCGGTGGTGGTGCGGTCATCCGAGATGAACACATAGCGCTGGCGCGCCGCGTCGTAGTCGATGCCCGACAGGCCGCCCACGACCGTGCCCTGGAACTCGCCGCGGCGGGGCAGCACCTGCTGGCCGATCAGCTTGAGCGAGCCCACGCTGCGTTCCGGATTGCTGTCGTCGTCATCACTGCCGCAACCGGCAAGGACCAGCAGGGGGAAGACGGCACAAAGCAGCGCAGCGCGGGGCAGGCGGGAGGACATGATGAGGGAAATGGCGCGAAAAGGGGAAGAGGCGCAAGCCTAGGCTTCGCGAATGACCGGGCCGTGACAGGAAGCGGCGTCGTGGCATCTGGATGCACATGACGGCGCCCCAAACGACAACGCCCCGGTCCTCAGACCGGGGCGTTGCATTCACCACAGGCGACGACGATAGCGTCAGATCACGCCGCCAACCCTTCCGTCGGCCGTGCCTGCACCAGTTGCCGATGCACTTCCCGCAGCACCACCGGGTCGTCCAGCAAGCGGATCTTTTCTGGCTCGGGCAGGGTCTCGGGACCCCGTTCCAAGGCCCGCGCAATACGGGTCGCGCGGCTTTCGGCAAGCAGCGGGGTGGCAAGATGCCGGCCTGTCGCCATCGCGGCCGACAGCGCATTGACCTTCGGATCGTGCAGCGCGTCGGCAAAGCCCGGGCTGGGCAAGGACGCATTGTTCTGCTGCGTGTAGGTCTTGGTGTGAACCAGTTCCACGGGCGGATGCGTTTCTTCCGGGATCTGGAACAGGCGATTGCGATACGCGGCCTTGCCCAGCGCCACGCGGCTCGACAGCACCGACAGCGGAATCGCCAGCACCAGCGACAGCAAGATCGGAATCATCCACCACAGGAAGTTGGGGTTGAGCCAGGCCACCAGCGCGCCCCAGCACAGACCCAGCAGCGTCTGCAGGCCATGGCGGCGGGAGGCTTCGCCCCACGACGTCTGGTTGTTGTCGCGCTTGGGGGAGTTCCACTGCACCGACATGCCCAGGAATGCCGCCACCACGAAACGCGTGTGGAAGACCATGCGGATCGGCGCCAGCAGCATCGAGAACAGCACTTCGCAGAGCATGCTCCAGAACAGCTTCACGCCACCGCCATATTCCTTCGCACCCTTGGCCCAGACCAGCAGCACACTGAGGATCTTCGGAAAGAACAGCAAAATGGCCGTGGTCGAGAACAGCGCAATCGCCTCTTCGGGGTGCCACTGCGGCCACACCGGGAACAACTGGTGGGGCGCCACGAAGTACTGCGGCTCGGTCAGGGTATGCACCGCCAGCAGCGCCGTCGACAGGGCCAGGAACAGGAACCACAGCGGCGCCGATAGGTAGGACATGACGCCGGTCAGGAACACCGCGCGGTGCACGGGGTGCATGCCCTTGACCAGGAACAGCCGGAAGTTCATCAGGTTGCCCTGGCACCAGCGCTGGTCGCGTTGCAGTTCGTCCAGCAGGTTGGGCGGCAGTTCTTCGTAGCTGCCCGGCAGGTCGTACGCGATCCACACGCCCCAGCCCGCCCGGCGCATCAATGCCGCTTCGACAAAGTCGTGCGACAGGATGGCGCCCGCAAAGCTGCCCTTGCCCGGCAAAGGCGCCAGCGCGCAATGCTGGATGAAGGGTTCGAGCCGGATGATGGCGTTGTGGCCCCAGTAGTGCGACTCGCCCAGCTGCCAGTAATGCAGGCCGGCCGTGAACAGCGGGCCGTAGATGCGGGTGGCGAACTGCTGCACCCGCGCATACAGGCTGTCCATGCCGGCGGCACGCGGCGCGCTCTGGATGATGCCTGCCTCGGGGTTGGCGTCCATCAGCACGACAAGGCGCTTCAGGCATTCGCCGCTCATCACGCTGTCGGCATCCAGCACCACCATGTACTCGTAGTTGGCGCCCCAGCGGCGGCAGAAGTCGTCGATGTTGCCGCTCTTGCGTTTGACGCGGCGGCGGCGGCGGCGATAGAAGATCTTGCCGAAGCCGCCCACGGCCTTGCACACTTCCACCCAGGCGCGCTGTTCGGCCACGCAGGTGTCGGCCTTGTAGCTGTCGCTCAGGATGAAGAAGTCGAACTGCGCCAGTTCACCCGATCGTTCCACCGATTCATAGGTGGCGCGCAGACCGGCCATCACGCGGGCCACGTCTTCGTTGCAGATGGGCATGACGATCGCGGTCCGGGTGGACTTGTTGATCGGCATGCCTTCGGCCGCCGTGCCGGAAATGCTGTAGCGGTCCCGTCCTATCATCAGCTGCAGAAAGCCCATCAGGGCAGTCCAGAAGCCGGCCGACACCCAGCAGAACAGCAGGGCGAACAGGAACAGGATCGCGATTTCCAGGATCTGGCCGCCCTGGTAGGGCAGCACGGCCTTCATGTACCAGGTGGCCACCACCGTCTGCACGATGACGGCGATCAGAAGGCACATGCGGCGGGCGCGGCCCGCCGTCTTCCATCGCGGTTCCTGCGACTGGTCGCGGCCCGCCTTGGCGGCCCGGGCCTTGCCGCGGATGCTGCGCCAGCCGCGCACCAGCGGATTCGTGATCCAGGGCTCGGGCACCATCGAACTGCGGCGCATGGGCGGCGTGGCGGCAATACACGCTTCGCCGTCGGGCGCGACATGCACCAGGCCGGCCGCGTCCATTTCCGGACCATAGGCGCGTGCCAGCGCCTTCCGGTCGTTCGGGACCGCGGCGCTTGCGCCGTCGTCAGGAAGGACACTCATCATTCAGCCGTCTCGTTGGCGGGCAATTGATAGCTCCAGGTTTCCGATACCTGCGTCTGGCCGTTGACCAGCGCGGCGCGCATCTCGACCGGCTTGGTGGGGTCCTTGACCTTCAGGCGCAGGGTGACACGCCAGCCCCCCGTGACCGGATTGCGGCGCAGGCTGTTTTCCATGACGTCGGCATTGCCGTTGTTCGAAAAGCTGAGCGACACCGGCACGGGCGGATCATTCTTCCTGGCCGTGGCGGGCGCCGTAAAGTCGATCATCAGCGCCAGGCTGCCATCCGCCCGGCGGATCAGGTCGGCGCCTTTGAGTTCACCGGCCGACCGCAAGGTCTGGACCACGCGGGCCAGCTTGGGGTCCTGCAGCTTGGTTTCGTTGCGCGTGAAGCGCAGCGTGTAATCCAGGTCCAGCGCCGCGCCCGGCTTGGGCTGATTTTCCGGCACCCAGAACGCAACGATGTTGTCGTTGGTTTCGTCGGCGGTCGGGATCTCGATCAGCTCGACACGGCCCTTGCCCCAGTTGCCGCTGGGTTCGACCCACAACGACGGGCGGGTTTCGTAGCGGTCATCGATATCTTCATAGCGGCTGAACTCGCGGCCGCGCTGCTGCAGGCCGAATCCCTTCGGATTTTCCATGCCGAACGAACTGGTCGACAGGCGGCGCGGATTGTTCAGCGGGCGCCACAGCCATTCGCCGTTGCCGGCATGGAAGGCCAGGCCGTCGGAGTCATGCAATTCCGGCCGGAAGTTCGACGCCGTGGTCGGCTGGTTCGAGCCGTACAGGAACATGCTGGCCATGGGCGCGATGCCCAGCTTGGCGACCGGCGCGCGCAGGTACACGCGCGATTTCACGTCCACGGTCGTGTCTTCGCCGGGATTGATGGTGAAGCGGAACGCGCCGGTGGCGCGCGGCGAGTCCAGCAGCGCATAGATCACGATGTGCTTGTCGGCGTTGGCCGGGCGCGAGACCCAGAACTCGCGAAAGCGCGGGAATTCTTCGCCCGAGGGCACCGCCGTATCGATGGCGAGGCCACGTGCCGAGATGCCGTACTGCTGGCCCTTGCCGACCACGCGGAAGTAGCTCGCGCCCAGGAACGAGGCAATCTCGTCATCGGGCTTTTTCGAGTTGTTGAGCGGGTACAGCACCTTGAAACCGGCAAAGCCCAGGTTGTTGAGCGCCTTGGCGTCCGGCTTGCGAGGTCCGAAGTCGAAGTTGTTCGGGTCGTACTTGATCTCGCGGACGCCTTCGGCATCCACTTCATTGATCTTGATGGGCAGGTCGAAGTACATGCCCTGGTGATGGAACACGAGTTCAAAGGGCGACTTGTTGTCGGCCCAGTGGTACTTCTCGCGCTTGAGCTGGATCTGCTGGTAATCGGCAAACTTCAGGTCGCGCAATTCCCGCGGCAGGGCGCTGGTCGGTGCCTTGAACTTTTCATTGGAGAGCTCTTTGGCTTTCCGGGCGACATCATAGAAATTGAACGCGTGCGCAGATGTGGCACTCACGGCCCCGGAAACGGCCAACAGACCCACGATGAACGAACGGGTCAGTCGGGCGTACGCGCGATGGGCAATAGTGGAAGACTCAGTCACGGAACCTCTTAACGTCTGGCAATAGAAAGGGGTAAGGCTGGGCAAAGCTTTGGGGGATTTTAGAGGGCACTGCAAGATCCGATACCCCCTCATGCCACGCAAGTAATACGATGTTGCATCGGCAACGAGGTAAGTCGCCATTCACGGGCTGTTGCAGAACAGGGTTGGGCTAATGCCCCAGCGCGGTGCCTTCTCTGCGAGGGTCGGCCCCCGACTGCAACCCACCATCGGGCGTGATCGCGATCGCATGCACGCCACTGGGGAACTCATGCAAGGTTACATGATGGCCGCGCTTTTCCAGCGCGGGAATCAGGGAATCGAGCCCTGTACCGGCTTCCAGCTCGGTATCGCGGTTGCGGCTGCCCCGGTGCGCAAGCGCAACGGCCGCCTGGATATCGAGCTTCCAGTCCAGATTGGCGACGATGGTTTGCGCGACATAATTGACGATGGCGCTGCCTCCGGGCGATCCCACCACCAGGCGTAGCCGGGGCGGGCGGCCATCGGCTGACGGCTCCATCATGACCGTCGGCGCCATGGTGCTGCGGGGCCGTTTGCCCGGTTCGACCCGGTTGGCCACCCGCCGGCCTTGCGCATCCACGGGCGACAGCGAAAAGTCGGTCAGTTCATTGTTGAGCAGGAAACCGCCAACCAGGATCTTGCTGCCAAAGGCCTGCTCGATGGTCGACGTCATGGCCACCGCATTGCCGTCGGCATCGACAATCGACAGGTGGGTGGTCGACGGCAGTTCGGGCGTGTCGTCCAGCCCCAGCCGCACCAGACCGCCCGGCACCGGATCGCCTGGCGCGGCGCGGCCCATGGACTGCGTCGGCGAAATCAGGGCGGCACGCCTGGCCAGGTAGGCGGGCGCGACCATGGCGTCGACCGGCACCGGCTGGAAGGCGGGGTCGGCCACGTAACGCTCGCGGTCGGCATAGGCCAGCCGTCCGGCTTCGCTGAACACGTGGACGGCATCCACCGAATCGGGCGCCAGCCGGTCGATGGGCGTATGGGCAAGAATGCCCAGCATTTGCGCAATGGCGATGCCACCGGAACTGGGGGGCGCCGCGCCGCATACCCGGTACTGGCGATAGGGCGCGCAGACCGGCTCGCGTTCCAGCGCGGCATAGGACGACAGGTCGGTGCGCGACAGGGTGCCCGGCACCGGGTGGCTGGCCACGGCGTCCACCATGCGTCCGGCAAGCGCTCCTATATAGAAGGCGTCGGCCCCTTGCGCCGCAATCGTGCGCAAGGTGGCAGCCAGGGCGGGGTTGCGCAGCCGGTCGCCCACCTGCAGCGGCGTGCCGTCGGGACGAAAGAAATAGGCGCGGGCCGCCGGCTGGCGTGCCAGCGCATCATTGCCGGCGATCAGTGCGGCCAGGCGTGGTGTGACCCGAAAGCCGTCTTCGGCCATGGCGATCGCCGGCTGGAACAGGTCGGCCCAGGGCAGCTTGCCGTGCCGGCGATGCGCCAGTTCCAGCATGCGCAGCACCCCCGGCACCCCGACCGACTTGCCGCTGTTGACGGCGTCAAAGAAGGGAATCGGGCGACCGTTGCGCATGAACAGGTCTTCGTTCACCCGTGCGGGGGCGGTCTCGCGGCCGTCAAAAAACCGCACGGCGCCATCGTTGGCTGCGAAATGCAGCAGAAAGGCGCCGCCGCCAATGCCCGATGATTGCGGCTCGACCAGCGTCAGCACCATTTGCGCCGCAATGGCCGCATCGACCGCGCTGCCGCCGCGCCGCAAGGTCACGTAGGCCGCATCGGTGGCCAGCGGGTGCGCGGTGACCGCCATCAGGTGGCGTGCTGTCACCAGCGCCTTGGCGGTCACGCCGCTGGCGGCTTCGGGATTGGCATCGACGCCGGCATCGGCCAACGCCCGCTGCCCGCCGGCGCACAACGCCAGCGCAGTCAGCAGGGTCGCCAACAGCGATCGACAGGTCAAGGCAGGCATGGGATTCCGTTCGTGGGCGCGGTGCGAGGCAAAACCCGGCGCAGGCAAAACCTTAACGCATTTTGATGAACGGGCAGATACACTCAGCGGCTGAACGGCGCCCCGGTCCCGGTGGCGGCCGCCCTGACAGTGTTCCCACCATGATCGCGCTGCTTCCCCGTGTCCTCATCATCGAGGACGACCTGACGATTTCGGCCAACCTGTGCGCCTTCATGGAAGCCAAGGGCTTTGCAGTCGACGTGGCCTACGACGGCGCGTCGGCCCTGTACCGGCTGGGCGTCGACAGCTTCGACGCCATCCTGCTCGACATCGGGCTGCCCGCGCTCGACGGCATCACGGTGTTGCGCCGCCTGCGGACCGAGCTTCGGCTGGCCACCCCCGTGCTGCTGGTCACGGCGCGCGATGAACTCAGCGACAAACTCGACGCGTTTTCGCACGGCGCCGACGATTACGTGACCAAACCCTATGCACTGGCCGAGGTCGAAGCGCGGCTGCGGGCCTTGTTGAATCGGGCCAGCGGGGTGGTCGCCAACCCCGTGCGTGAATTCGGCCGCCTGGCGTTCGATGCGCGGACGCGGTCGGTGCGGGTGGCGGGCAAGCCCGTCAAACTGACGCCCAAGGGCAGCCGGATCGTCGAAGTGCTGATCCGGGACCCTGGCCGTGTCGTGCCGCGCAGCGACCTGGAATCGGCCTTGTGGGGCGACGATGTGCCCGAGCGCGACGCGCTGCGCAGCCAGATCCACCTGCTGCGCAAGGCGCTGGCCGATGCCGGCTTTGACGGGCTCGACACCGTGCACGGTGTGGGCTACCGGCTGGTCCACGCCGCCGGGGACGCCTGATGGCGCGAGTGGCCGGATCGACGGGCCCAGGCGCACCCAGCCGTCCAGGCGCAACGGGCACGAGCCGCTTCGGTCGCATGACCTTGAAGCAGCGGGTGACCTGGGCGCTGACAGGCGCCGTTGCGCTGTTCGTGGCGCTGCAGGCGGCGCTGGTGTACCTGGTGCTGGACGAGCAGGAAGACGCCCTGGTCGACCAGATCGTGACGACCGAAGCCACGCGCCTGGTGCAGCGGCTGGCGTTGGGCGAAGTGGTGCCGCCCGAGAGCGGCCCGCTGGAATTGGGCCCGAGCCTGAAGGCGTGGGTGGCGCCGCCCGGGGGCGCCCACGATGAGATTCCGGCCAGCATCCAGGCCCTGGCTCCCGGGGCCTACCAGGTCACTCCGGATGAGTCGGTGTGGCATGTGATCGTGACGGACTCGCCGTCGGGCCGTGTCTTTGTGCGCTACGACGCCACCGACAACGAGGAACGGGTGTACGAGTTCGGCGCGATCCTGCTGGGCTTGTGGCTGGCCTGTTCGCTGGCGGGCTTCTGGCTGTCGCGCTCGGCGGCGGGGCTGATCCTGCGGCCGATGATGGAAGTGACGGATCGCGTGTCGGGCTGGGCGCCGGGGGCACCCGCGATCAAGGTAGACCGCGATGATGAAGCTGGCCGGCTGATCGAAGCCTTCAGCCGCGTGCAGGACAGGGTCGAACAATCCATTGCGCAGGAACGCGAGTTCTCGGCCAATCTGAGCCATGAAGTGCGCACGCCGTTGACGTCGATCCGCACCGATGCCGAAATGGCCGCGCTCGATGCAGCCGTGTCGCCGCCGCTGCGCGACCGGCTCCTACGCATCATGCAGAACGTCGACGAGATCGGCTCGACGCTGGAAACGGCGCGGGCCATTAGCAGCGCGCAGGCCGGCCCCCGCACCCCGGTAGTCCTGGCCGAATGCCTGGACGATGCGTGGAGCGGGCTGAGCGAACGCGGCCAGCGCGCAGGCCTGGTGCTGGTCAATGAACTGCCGCCGACTGCCGTCGCGGAACTGGACCGGTATGGCCTGCTGATCGTGCTGCGCAACCTGATCCGCAATGCCATCGATCATGCGGCGCCGGCCACCTTGCGGGTCACGGCAAGGGGCAGCGGGCTGGTGGTGACGGACAATGGCCCGGGCATTGCGGCGCCCGATCTGCCCTTCGTGTTCGAACGCTATTACCGGGGACGATGGAAAGACCGGATGGAAGCCGGGCCGCCTGACGAAGCGGGCCGCGAACGCGGCCTGGGGCTGGCCATTGCCAAACGCGTGTGCGATACCCAGGGGTGGAAGCTGACTGTCACGTCGAGCACCGACAGCGATACCCACCACACGGCGTTTTTCCTGCAATTTGCGTGATGTCCGCCTGATTCGACGCAAATTCGACATGGCTTCAACGGGGATTCGACACCCGCGTCCGTAGTCTTGCTCCGGTCTGCCCTGGAGCAAGGAAGTCCCCATCGTGTCGTCCGTTAAAACCCTGCCGCCTGCCGCGGCCCTGTTGCCCGTCAGCACGCCGTTGTCCTGGCAGAACGGGCGTCTTGCCCTGTTCGGCCTGGTCTGGCTGGCCTATCTGGCCACGTCCTTGGTCACGCGCGTCGCGCTGTCGGCAATCAGCCTGCACGACGGGCTGGTCGGCTGGGCGATGCTGCCGCGCGCCTTCGCCATGGGCGTGCTGCTCGACGCCGTGACCGGTCTGTATCTGTGCGGCGGTCTGGCCGTCTACCTGTGGCTGGCGCCGCGCCGGCTGTATGCGTCGCGATTCGGGCGGCGCCTGATCGTCGCGGGCTTTGTCTTCAGCATCGCAGCCTTCGTGTACCTGATCGCCGCCGAGATCTTTTTCTTTGACGAGTTCAACGCGCGCTTCAACTACACCGCGGTCGAATACCTGATCTATCCGACCGAAGTCTTTACCAATATCCGCGAGTCCTACCCGGTCGGCCGCGCCTTGCTCACGGCGCTGTCGGTCGGGCTCAGCGCCACCTTCCTGCTGCGCCACCGCATCCGTCAGGCGTTCCTGGATGACACCGCCACCCTCCGGGCGCGCACGCTGGCCATGCTGGGATTTGCCCTGCTGGTCGCGCTGTCGCTCGAAGGTCTGTCGCTGCAAAACGCCCAAGGCGCAAACACGAATCGCATCTCGGGCGAACTGGCGGACAACGGCGTGTATTCCTTCTTCAGTGCACTGAAGAATGCCGACATCGACTACGACCGCTATTACGCCACGCTGTCCGACACGGATGCCGCGGCCCGCCTGCGTCATCTGGTGCAGCAGTCCAACACGCACTTTTTGCCGCCCTCGGTCACCAGCCACCCGCTGGCGCGCCAGGTCGACAACAGCGATCTCGGACCGCCGCGCACGCTGCACGTGATCGTGCTGCTGCAGGAATCGCTGGGATCCGAATTCGTCGGCAGCCTGGGTGGCCGCGACCTGACGCCCAACGTGGATCGCATTGCGCGCGAGGGCGTCAGCTTCACGCATCTGTATGCCAGCGGCACGCGCACGGTGCGCGGCATGGAAGCGCTGACCACGTCGCTGGCGCCGGTGCCCCCCGAAGCCGTCGTCAAGCGCAGCCACAACGAAGGCTTGTTCAACCTGTCCACCGTGGCCCGCTGCGCGGGCTATGCGCCCACCTTCATCTATGGCGGCTACGGCACCTTCGACAACATGAATGCCTTTTTTGGCGGCAACGGGTGGCGCGTGGTGGATCGCGTGGACATGCCCAAGCCGCGGTTTTCAAACATCTGGGGCATTGCCGATGAAGAGCTCATGGACAACGCGCTCGACGTGTTCGACAAGCAGGTAGCCAACGGCGAAAAGATATTTTCGGTGGTGATGAGCACGTCCAATCACAAGCCCTTCACGTTCCCGGAAGGTATTGCAGGCGTGCAGGCCAGGGGTGGCGGACGGGATGCCGGCGTGCGTTATGCCGACTATGCCATCGGCAAGTTCTACGACAAGCTCAAGACCCGGCCGTGGTATCGCGACACGGTGCTGGTGGTGACGGGGGATCACGGCGCGCGCGTCTATGGCCGCGCGCAGATCCCGGTGCCGACCTATTCGGTGCCCTTCATCGTGCACGCCCCGGCCTACCTTGCGCCCCAGCGTGTGGACACGCTGGCCAGCCAGATCGACATCGGCCCGACGCTGCTGGGCATGCTGCACCTGTCGTACGAGTCACGTCTGCCAGGGCGCGACATCTTGCGGATGACGCCGGACGACGGCTATGCCGTGTTCAATCACAACCGCAATATTGCGATGATGCGCGGCGACCAGGTCGCCACGCTCGGCTTTGGCAAGACGGTGCAGACGGAAACCTACGATGCGGCCACGGGCGAACTGCGCCCCGCGCCGCACAACCCGGTGCTGGAGCAGGACGCGCGGGCCATGTTCCAGATGTCCTATGACCTGTTCGCGACGGGGCGGCAGCGGGAGTAGGGCGGTGCCGGCGGGCAGGCGCACGCGCCGCCGAAGGCAGGTGGGGCGGCGGCCACGCCACCATCGCAAGCGGCCTGTTCAAGCCCGCGCCGGCATGCGACCCGTTGCCCGCGCATACGCGAACAGTCCGCCCGCCGTCACGATGTCGGCCAGTTCGCCCACCGGCTCGGTCGGCACGTTCACGCCTCGCGCCTGCACCACGACACGGCCTTCATCGACATGCACTTCGACCTCGTCGCCGGTACGCACCGTGTCGTTCAAGGCAACCTGCGCGACCACCGGCAAGACCTCGCCCGTCGACACACAATTGCGGAAAAAGATGCGCGCAAACGACTGGGCCACCACGGCTTGAATGCCCGCCGACCCCAGTGCGATCACCGCATGTTCCCGCGACGACCCGCAGCCAAAGTTCGCGCCCGCAATGATGACGGTATAGGCACAGGCGCCGGTGACCGGATCCACGAACGGCAGCGCGTCGTCGGGCAGGCCGCACATGGCCAGCTTGCCGAGCTCGGCGTAGCCGTCGGGGGTGGACGGATTGATCTTCAGATATTCGGCCGTCAGGATCTGGTCCGTATCGATGTTGTTGCCCAGGACATAGGCGGTGCCGCGAATCACATTGCGGCCGGTGGAAATAGTGGATGACATCAACGACTCCTCAAATAATCGGCCGGGTTGGCAATGCGCCCGCGGATGGCCGACGCGGCCACGGTGTACGGCGACGCCAGGTACACCTGCGCGCCCTTGTTGCCCATGCGGCCCACAAAGTTGCGATTGGTGGTCGAGATCACGCTGATGGCATCGTTGACCCGGCCAAAGGTATCCGACGGCCCGCCGCAGCACGCGGCGCATCCGGTTTCCGACGACAGCAGGACCCCGGCATCAATCAGAATGTCGTACACCGACTCGCCATCGATATGCGTGCGGATCAGGCCATGGAACACTTCTTTGGTCGCCGGCACCGCATAGGTCGGCACCGACACGGTGTGCCCTCGCAGCACACGCGCCGCTTCAACGAAATCTTCCAGCTTGCCGCCCGTGCACGAGCCGATATAGGCCTGCGCCAACGGCACGTCGGACAACTGGTCCACATCGGTCACGTTGTCGGGGCAGTGCGGCTTGGCCACCCGCGGTTGCAGGGTGGTGACGTCGATGTCGATCACCTGCGCATAGACCGCGTCTGCATCCGGTTCCATCACCTCGAACGGAATGTCGGTGCGCTCCGCCAGGTAGGCCAGCGTGGCCGCGTTGGGCACCATGATGCCGTTCTTGGCGCCGCACTCGACCACCATATTGCACAGGGTCATGCGCGATTCCACCGACATGGCATCGACCACTGCGCCACCGAATTCCAGCGTCATGTAGGTGGCGCCTTCGATGGTCAGGCGGCCGATCAATTCCAGGATCAGGTCCTTCGCCATCAGGTGCGGCGGCATGGTGCCGTGGTAATTGACGCGGATCGTTGCGGGCACCTTGAGCGGGAGGGTGCCGGTGCCGAGCGCGAACGCTGCATCGGTGTTGCCCACGCCGATCGAAAACGTCCCGAACGCACCTGACGTGACGGTGTGCGAATCGGTGCCCAGCAGCACTTCACCCGGCCGGTTGTGGCCCCCTTCGGCCAGCGCGATGTGGCAGACGCCCTTGTAGTCCTTGGTGCCCACGTCATAGAAATGCGTGATGCCCTGCGCCTGCGCAAACGTGCGCATCAGGCGGATGTTCTGGTTGGCCAGCGGATCGGCCGTGTAGACGAAGTGGTCGGGGATCATGATGAATCGGTCGGCGTTCCACACCTTGGCGTCTTCGCCGAACTCACGCTTGAACACCCCCACCACGCCGGGCATACAGGGGTCGTGGGACATCAGCACGTCCACCTTGGTCCACACCACATCGCCCACCGCCACATGATCGCGGCCACTGGCTTTTGCCAACACTTTCTGACTCAGTGTCTGTTGCATGTCTGCTCCTTGAACAATGACGATCAAGATAGCAGCGGCTGTTCATATGGAAAACAATAACTGCTAGTATCGCGTGATTGTTTCCCGGAGCGAACAGTGAGCCCATTGGACCAACTTGGCGCCATGGCGGTCTTTGCCCGCATTGTCGAGACCCTGAGCTACACCCAGGCCGCCGCGTCGCTCGGCGTAGCCAAGTCGTCGGTCAGCAAAGACATTGCGCGGCTTGAAGCGTCGCTGGGCGTCGTGCTGCTTCGGCGCACCACCCGCAAGATCGACGTGACCGAGATCGGGCGCGCCTACTACGCCTATTGCGCGCGCGTGCTGGCCGAACAGAAGGGGGCCAACCAGTTCCTGCGGCAGACGACCGAAGAGCCCGTCGGCAACCTGCGGGTGACCGCGCCCGTCACCTTCGGCAACCGCGCCGTCATGCCAGCGTTGTGCCGATTCGTCGAACGCAACGCCCTGGTGCAGTCCGACCTGGAACTGACCGATCGCACCGTGGACCCGCAAGAAGCCGACCTCGACGTGGTCGTCGTCATCAGCCGCGACCCGCCCGACAACGCCCAGTCCCGCATGCTCATGCCGATTGAATGGGGCCTGTATGCGACCCCCGACTATCTATCGCAGCACCCGCCCGTGCGCGTGCCCGACGACCTGCGCCGGCACGGCTTCCTGTCCTTTCGCGGCCCCGCCCATTCGCCCGCCCTGATGCTGCGCAAGGGCAAACGCGACGTCGAATTGCAGGTGCGCCATCTGCTGCGCGTCAACAACAGCACCGCCGTCATGCGCGGCACCACGTCCGGCCTCGGCGTCGGCTACCTGCCGCAATACGTTGCCAACGAAGCCGTGCACGCCGGCACGCTCGCGCGCCTGCTGCCCGACTGGTCGTCCGAAACCCGCATCGCCTACGCCACGTATCTTGAAAGCCGCTACCTGCTGCCGCGCGTGCGGCTGTTCATCGATACCTTGGTCGAGTATTGCCAGGAGCATGGCCGCGCGCTGCGGGGGACGTGATCACGCGGGCAAGAAAAAGCGCCCGGTACAGGGCGCTTTGTTGTCTTGCGGTAGGCCGCGATCAGGACGCGCGCAGATTCCGCGCATGAAACGCCAGGTGATCCTTCATGAAGGTCGAGATGAAGTAGTACCCGTGATCGTACCCTTCATGCCGCCGCAGGGTCAGCGCCTGCCCGGCCTGCTGGCAGGCCGCTTCGAACGCTTCCGGATACAGCTGCTTTTCCAGGAATTGGTCGGCCAGGCCCTGGTCCACCAGGATTCCCTGCGGAAACGGTGATTGCATCGTCGCCATTAGGGCACTGGCGTCATACCTCGCCCAGGCGGCGCGATCCTGGCCCAGGTAGTTGCCCAGGGCCTTTTCGCCCCACGGGCACTGGCTGGGCGCCGCGATCGGCGCAAAGGCCGATACCGACTTGAAGCGGCCAGGGTTGCGCAGCGCCAGCACCAGCGCGCCGTGCCCACCCATCGAATGGCCGAAGATGCCTGCGCGGTCCGCATCGCCGGGCAATTCCGATGTGACGAGGCCGAACAGTTCCTGCGTCACGTAGCTGTCCATCCGGTAGTGGGTCGACCAGGGCGCCTGCGTGGCGTCGACATAAAAGCCGGCGCCTACGCCAAAGTCCCAGCTGTCCGCTTCGCCCGGTACGCCGGCGCCGCGCGGGCTGGTGTCGGGCGCGACCAGCATGATGCCGTGCTCGGCCGCGAATTGCTGCGCGCCGCCTTTGGTCATGAAGGTTTCTTCGGTGCAGGTCAGGCCGGCCAGGTAAAACAGCACCGGCACCTTGCCTGCCTCGGCGCCTTCGGGCAGGAACACCGAGAACTTCATCGGCAGGCCGATCGTGGTCGACGCGTGCCGATAGAAGCGCTGGCGTCCGCCAAAGCAGCGGTGTTCGCTCAGGAGTTCAAGCATGCCTGGCTCCCCGGGAATCAATACAGCACCACGGACCGGATGGACTCGCCGCTTTTCATCAGGTCGAACCCTTCGTTGATGCGCTCGAGCGGCAGGGTGTGGGTGATCAGGTCATCGATGTTCAGCTTGCCGTCCATGTACCAGTCGACGATGGTCGGCACGTCGGTGCGGCCGCGCGCGCCGCCGAAGGCCGAGCCTTTCCATTCGCGGCCGGTCACCAGCTGGAACGGACGCGTGGCGATTTCTTCGCCGGCCGCGGCCACGCCAATGATGAAGGACTGACCCCAGCCCTTGTGGCAGCATTCCAGCGCCTGGCGCATCGTCTTGACGTTGCCGATGCATTCGAAGCTGTAGTCGGCGCCGCCGTCGGTCAGTTGCACGATCGCGTCGACCACATTCTCGACCTTGGACGGGTTGATGAAGTCGGTCATGCCGAACTTGCGGGCCATGGCTTCGCGTTCAGGATTCAGGTCGATGCCGATGATCTTGTTGGCGCCCACCATCTTGGCGCCCTGGATCACGTTCAGGCCGATGCCGCCCAGGCCGAACACGACCACGTTGGCGCCGGCCTCGACCTTGGCGCTGAACACCACGGCGCCCACGCCGGTGGTCACGCCGCAGCCGATGTAGCAGGCCTTGTCGAACGGGGCGTCTTCACGGATCTTGGCCAGCGCGATCTCGGGGACCACGATGTAGTTCGAGAAGGTCGAGGTGCCCATGTAATGGAAGATCGGCTTGCCATCGAGCGAAAAGCGCGACGTGGCGTCGGGCATCAGGCCGCGGCCCTGCGTGCTGCGAATGGCCTGGCACAGGTTGGTTTTGCGCGAAAGGCAAAACTTGCACTGACGGCATTCGGGTGTGTAGAGCGGAATGACGTGATCGTCTTTTTTGACGGACGTGACGCCCGGGCCGGTTTCGAGCACGATGCCGGCGCCTTCATGGCCAAGAATCGACGGAAAGATGCCTTCCGGATCCGCGCCCGACAGCGTGTAGTAGTCGGTGTGGCAGATGCCGGTGGCCTTGATTTCGACCAGTACCTCGCCCGCACGGGGCCCTTCAAGGTCGACTTCTTCGATGGTCAGAGGGGATCCGGCTTTCCATGCGATGGCGGCTTTGGTCTTCATGCTGAGGCTCCTGGTCGTGGGGGGTGCGCAAGGTCAATCCGCAAGTTTAGAGCATGCCACCCCGGCCACCGATGCCCACAACGGCATGTCAACAAATAAGGCTCAACTTCGTGAGAATCCTGCCGTCAACGTGAGGATCGCCTTCCAGTAGACCTTTTTCCATCATGCGCAACAATCAGCCGGTTACCGAGGTCGAGCACTTTGTCGATACCCATCGTCCCGTCGTGACGACCACCGACCTGACCGGGCGTATCACCTATGCCAACCCGGCTTTCCTTGAAGTGAGCGGATTCACGCGCGAAGAGCTGCTGGGGGAGCATCACAACATCGTTCGCCATCCCGACATGCCGTCCGAAGCCTTCGCCGACATGTGGACCACCCTGAAGCGCGGGCAACCGTGGCGCGGCATGGTCAAGAACCGCAGCAAGGACGGCGGCTTCTATTGGGTAGAGGCCTACGCGACGCCCCTGCATGACAACGGCAAGCTGGTCGGCTACATGTCGGTCCGCAATGCCGCGGAACGGTCCGAAGTGACGCGCGCGGCGCAGTTGTACGCCGCGATCAAGCGTGGCGCGGCCCGCTTTCCCGTCACGCCGCGCCGCCGCTGGTGGCATGACCCGACGCCCTGGGGCGCTGCGGTGGCCGCGGCCACCCTCGGCCTGTTCGTTGGCATGCACCAGGCGCCGCATTGGGGGTGGCTGGCGGCCGAGGCCGCGTTGCTGGCGGCAGGCGTCATGCTGTGGCGCCGCCGGGTCAGCGGCCCGATCCGCCGTGCCGACCAGGCACTGGATGCGATCGGCCAGGGCGTGCTGTCGGTCGGCATCCAGGGCAAACATCAGTTCGACCTGCTGGGCCTGCCCATGCGGATCGAGTCCACCCGCATCCACTTGCGATCGACGCTGTGCGACGTGCTGCAGGTGGCGGGCGCGGTGGAAGGCGGCGCGGATCGCGTCAGCCGCGAGATCGCGGCCATCAGCAGCGTGGTCGATGAACAGCGCGATCGCATCACGCGCATCGCCGCCGCCGTCGAACAAATGAGCGTGGCCATTGCCGAAGCGTCGCAGCACACGGCCACGGCCCTGTCCTTGTCGGAATCGGCGCTGGGCGAAGTCGACACCGCCGAAGGCAAGATCGGCGATTCCGTGCGCGGCACGCATTCGGTGGCCGATGCGGTGGGCCGCACCAATCAGCAAATCGGGTCCTTGCACGCCCTGGTCTCGACGATCTCCGGCGTCACCCAGGCCATCAGCGAGATCGCCAGCCAGACGCGCCTGTTGTCCTTGAATGCCGCGATCGAAGCCGCGCGCGCCGGCGAAAACGGCCGCGGTTTCGGGGTGGTGGCCGAAGAAGTGCGAACCTTGTCGGACCGCACGGCGGGCAGCACCGACGACATCGGCCATGCGCTGGAAGCCATCACGCGCTTTGCGACGGACACGTCGCGATCCATGGAAGAGGCCGTGGCCTCGGTCAAGAACAGCGGCGAACAGATCCGCGAAAGCGCGGGCTTTTTCGAGCGCGTGCGTCAGTCGTCGTCGCTGGTGGTCGAACGGTCGCGCGACATTTCCGACATGCTGCAGCAGCAATCGGCCGCGTCGCAGGAAGTCGCGACCAGCATGGAAGGCATTTCGGGCGAAGTTGAACGCACCGCCGCGTCCGTGTCGTCCTTGTCGACGGCCACCGATACCCTGCGCGGATCGGTACAGGACATGCGGCAGTTGCTGGTGCGCTATGAAGAATCGCTGACAGCCTGAGCACCAGCGGGTTGTCAGCCGCTCCCGGTATGCTCTGGGTTGGCATAGCGATGCGATAGCGGGAGAGGTTTGTGGAGAAGGGCGGTTGGGGGATCATGGGTATCGGAACGGGGGACGGCTGCGTCCGGACGCGGCAGGAAGGGGCCAGTGAAGGGGTCAGTGAACACGCCGTTGAACGGATCGGTGGACGCGCCAGACCGCAGCGCCATGCCGGCGTCGATGCCGTGAACACCCGTCGGCCGGTCCAGGAAGTCATCACCCGCCTTCTTGCCGCAGCCGCCGCGGCAACGGCTTTTGCCCTCTCCGCCACGGTCTTCGCGCAGTCGCTTCCCCCGGAATTGACCGGCGCCTGGGCCGCCACCGGCCTGCCCGAATCGGCGCTGTCGGTCGTGGTCGAAGAGGTCGATGGCCCGCGCCTGATCGGCGTCAATCCGCAGCAGCCGCGCAACCCCGCGTCGGTCATGAAGCTGGTCACCACCTTCAGCGCCCTCGACAGCCTGGGCCCCGCCTATGTGTGGCGCACCCAGCTGCTGGTTCAACCCGGCACGACGCGTCTGCCGGATGGCAGCCTGTCCGGTCCGCTCTATCTGCGCGCCAGCGGCGACCCGGAATTCCATCTTGAAGACCTGTGGAGCCTGCTGCGCGAACTGCGCGTGCGGGGCATCCGCCGCATTCCCGAACTCATCGTCGATCGCACCATCTTCGGTCCGGTCGCAATCGACCCGGGCGCCTTCGACAACGATCCCTCGCGCCCCTACAACGCCAGCCCCGATGCCTGGATGGTCGGGCTGGGCGCGGTGCGCCTGCTGTTCACCCCCGACCGGGATGCGCGCCAGTGGCGGGTGGTCATGGATCCGCCTTTGCCCGGCGTGCGGGTCGACGGCGTTCCCAAGTGGTCGGACGCGGTGTGCCCCGGATCCCCCGTGGTGCAGACCGAACCCTTCATTACGCCAAGCGGCGGCATATCCATGCGCGTGACGGGCACGGCGGCCGGCTCCTGCGGCGAGTTCACGGTCTATCGCCTGGCCTTGACCCAGCCCGCCCATGCCGAGGCCACCTTCAAGCTGCTGTGGCAGGAACAGGGCGGCTCGCTGACCGGCCGCATCCGCCAGGGCCAGGTGCCGCCCGACGCGGTGCTGTTCGCCTCGCATGACTCGCCGCCCCTGGGCGATGTCGTGCGGCGCATCAACAAACTGAGCAACAACGTCATGGCGCGATCGCTGCTGCTGACGTTGGGCGCCAATCATGAACGCGGACCGGCCACGGTCGCCAGCGGCGGCCAGGCGGTCAATGCCATCCTGGCCGCGCGGGGCCTGAACTTTCCGGAACTGGTGCTCGATAACGGATCGGGCCTGTCCCGGGACGGCCGCATTTCGGCAGACAGCCTGAGTCGCCTGCTCGGGTCGGCCTGGAAGTCAGCCGTCATGCCCGAGTTCGTGTCGTCGCTCGCCATCTCGGGCACCGATGGCACCGTGCGCCGCCGGCTGCGCGACCCGTCGGCCCAAGGCATGGCCCATCTGAAGACCGGATCGCTGCGCGATGTGCGGGCGATGGCCGGCTACGTGCTTGCCAACAGCGGCAAGCGCTATCTGGTGGTCAGCGTCGTCAATGACGAGAAGGCGCAGCAGGTCAACGCCTTCAACGACCAGCTGATTGCCTGGATCGCGGCGCGCTGACGGGCCAAGCTGCAAGCTTAGGTTGCAGGTGTTACCCGATGATGCGCCGTGCAGGTATGAGTTCCGGTTGCTGAACGACGCTGCTATGATCAATCGTCAACCACACCGCACAGGAGCAATAACCTATGTCTACAGCCGGAAAAGAAAAGCTCATCACCGATGTGAAAGTGGTGCTGACTGACGCTGAGGATCTGCTGAAGCAGGCCGCAGCCAGCACGGGTGACCGTGCCATCGAACTGCGTGAAAGCGCGCTCGCATCGCTCAAGCGCGCCAAGGAAAAACTGGTCGACGTGCAGGACTCCGTCATGGAGCGCAGCAAGCAGGCTGCCCGCGTCACCGATGACTTCGTGCATGAAAGCCCCTGGCGTGCCATCGGCATCGCCGCCGCGGTCGGCTTCCTGGCTGGCCTGGTCGTCAACAGCGGTCGTCGTTAAGCGTTCCGCGCAAGGTGCCCGGACCTCTCCCATTGGTCGGATCACTCAGGTCGCTCGCCGCTACGTCGGTGGGCATCCTCAAGACGCGCCTTGAACTCGTTGCGATAGAACTCGCCGAGGAAAAGACGCGCCTGATGGGCCTGCTGATCCTGGCGCTGGCCGGTTTGCTGTGTCTGGCGATCGGCCTGCTGATGTTCTCGTTCCTGATCGTCGTGGCCTTCTGGGACACCGATCACCGCCTGTTGTCCATCGTGCTGGTAGGCCTGGTCTACCTGCTGCTGGGGATAGGCATGCTGCTCGCGGTCCGCAAGAAAGCGATCGAAGCACCGATCGCCTTCGAGGAAACGCTGGCAGAACTGGAACGTGACCGTGAGCTGCTCGCGGGTGACGAACCCGACGGCGCGTATCGGAGTCGGCCATGAGCGACCCGCGCTCGCGGCTGACGACCCGCAAGGAACTGTTGCTGGCGCGGGCCTCCATCGAACGGATGGAGTTTGCGGCGCATGTCGGCCGGGTCAAGTCGGCGGCAACCCCGTCGTCCCTGATCCGCCTGGCATTGCCGGCGCGCATGCTCAGCCAGCAGGGTCCTGCGATCGCGCTGAGCCTGTTCCAGAACCTGCGGCGATACCCTATCGTGTCGTCGGCCGTGTCGATGCTGCTGGCGCGCGTTGCGTCGGGCGGTGTCTTCAAGCTGGCAAAACTGGGCGGCGTCGCAGCGGTTGCGATGCAGGCGTACAAGATCTGGCGCGCGGTCAACGGACCGGGCGGCGGGCGGTACTACTGAACGTACGATGCAAGAAAAAAAGGCCCGATCAAGATCGGGCCTTTTTCATTCACAGGCGCGTGGCTTAGCTGCGGCTGGTGACTTCCAGCAGGTGATAGCCGAACTGGGTCTTGACCGGACCTTGAACGACATTGATCGGGGCGCTGAACACGACGGTGTCGAATTCCTTGACCATCTGGCCTGGGCCAAACGAGCCGAGTTCGCCACCGTTGCGGCCCGATGGGCAGCTCGAGTTCTCTTTTGCGATTTGCGCAAAGTCGGCGCCGCCTTCAATGGCGCTTTTCAGTTCTGCGGCCTTGGCTTCAGTCGAAACCAGGATGTGACGGGCGGTGGCTTGGGCCATGAGGGACTCCTTATTGATTGGGAAACGCGAGGTTCGCCCCGCAAGCTTACTGTTTTCCGCAAAGCCGTGCCGTTGGGGGATGTGTCAGGATTTCGCCGCCGGGCCCAGGCCCAGGTCGTCCCACATGGCATCGACGCGCGACTTGATCTCGTCGTTCATCACGATCGGGGTGCCCCATTCACGGGTCGTCTCGCCGGGCCACTTGTTGGTGGCGTCCAGCCCCATCTTGCCGCCCAGGCCTGATACCGGGGATGCAAAGTCCAGGTAATCGATCGGGGTGTTTTCGACCAGCAGCGTGTCGCGCACCGGGTCCATTCGGGTTGTGATCGCCCAGATCACCTCCGCCCAGTCGCGCACGTCGATGTCCTCATCAACCACCACGATGAACTTGGTGTACATGAACTGCCGCAGAATGCTCCAGATGCCGAACATGACGCGCTTGGCGTGACCCGCATACTGCTTGCGGATCGACACCACGGCCATCCGGTAGCTGCAGCCTTCAGGCGGCAGGTAGAAATCCACGATTTCGGGCAGCTGGCGGCGCAGCAGCGGCGTGAAGACCTCGTTCAGCGCCACGCCCAGCACGGCGGGCTCGTCGGGTGGCTTGCCGGTGTAGGTGGAATGGTAGATCGGGTCGCGGCGCATGGTAATGCGCTCCACGGTAAACACCGGGAACCAGTCCTGTTCGTTGTAGTAGCCGGTGTGATCGCCATAGGGGCCTTCCAGCGCCATTTCAAAGCCGGTGGCAGGCGGCGGCGTCACGCCATCGGGCACCACCGGCGCCACGGCGCGCGGATCGGTCGATGGCAGCAGGTAGCCTTCCAGCACGATCTCGGCCGACGCCGGCACGGTCAGGTCATTGCCGATGCACTTGACCGTTTCGGTGCGTCCGCCGCGCAGCAGGCCGGCAAACTGGTATTCCGACAAAGCGTCGGGCACCGGCGTGACCGCGCCCAGGATCGTGGCCGGGTCGGCCCCCAGCGCCACCGATACCGGGAAGGGCTCGCCCGGATGGGCCAGCATGTGGTCGCGAAAGTCCAGCGCACCGCCGCGATGCGACAGCCAGCGCATGATCAGCTTGTTGCGCGCAATGGGCTGCTGCCGGTAGATGCCCAGGTTCTGGCGCTTGCGCTGCGGTCCCTTGGTCACCACCAGGCCCCAGGCCAGCAAGGGCGCCACGTCGCCGGGCCAGCAATGCTGGATGGGCAGGGCGCCCAGGTCCACGTCGGCGCCTTCTATGACCACTTCCTGGCACGGCGCGCTGCGCACGGTGCGCGGCGCCATGTCCCACAGGGCCGACTTGAGCATGGACACCTTGGCCAGCGCGTCCTTGAAGCCGCGCGGCGGCTCCGGCTCGCGCAATGAAGCCAGCAACTCGCCCACGTCCTTCAATGCGCTGACGTCGTCGGCGCCCATGCCCAGCGCCACCCGCTTGGGCGTGCCGAACAGGTTGGCCAACACCGGCATGCTCGCGCGGCCCCGTCCCGGCTGCGTCACGTGTTCGAACAGCAGCGCCGGACCGCCGGCACGCAGCACGCGGTCGGCAATTTCGGTGATTTCAAGGTGAGTGGACACCGGGGTGGTGATCCGCTTGAGTTCGCCCATGGATTCGAGCTGGCGGATGAAGTCTCTGAGATCGCGGTATTTCACTCGTGCAAAGCCTTGGAAAAGAGGGCGGTGCTGCCAGGGTACCAGAGGCGTTCGGCCGCTTCAGCACGAGGCGGAAGGGGCTGCAAAGGGGAGCCGAAACGCTGTCCAGAACCGCGTCGAAAAAGGTCCGGATCAAGGGCAAACCCCCATCCGAAACGACCATAATTTACGGGGTTTTTCTAAGTGTGTTCAAAATCTACGCCATAAATCTTGAGAGTGACCGCTCACTTTTCCCGATATTTCCATATATGGCGGATTCAAATTCGCTTACATCTCCGCAGGGCCGCTAAAACGGCTGAATCGGGGCGCTTTTGTCCGGGGGTTGGTTGACCGGTCAAAGATCGGTTCCTAAAATCGGGCCACTTTCAGCGTACGCCTGATCACGATTTCTGTCCTTCCTACACGTCCCGCAAGCGCGGGTTCCGACAGAGCGATCAGGCTGGTCAAACGGGTCATCGGGTGCCCATCCTACTGGAGTTCCTAGCGGCGCAAACGCGTCCTAGCCCGAAACAGGCACGGCCATCAGGGAGTCTCTGCGACCCCGCGCCGTGCAGGTGTACCGCGATATCGTTCTGATAGCGGTGCGATGTACAGCCAAGCGGGCTGTCAGGTATGTGATGTCATGGCTGGAAGCTCACCTTCCAGGGACGCGCATGGCCTGCCGGCCTCAGCAAGGAGGTAATAAGCATGCCCGACGCGCAACCGCGCACGTCGCTCAAGCTGATGGCAACCAACGCCCACAAAAGCGTTGCCGACCTGTCACGCTCGTTCACTGGTTTTCTCGGCCTTGCCTTACTGGTCGTCATGGGTGCCGTCTGGTCCGTTCCGGATCTGCGGGACAACGTTTTTCAGTGGCACACCGATGCTGTAGCAGCTAGCGTGCCCGCCGCCCCTGTGGACGACGTGATCGTTCCACTGGATGTGCCGCACAGCCGCACCGTCGCGTTCCTGGAATCCATGGGCGACGGTCAATCCGTGCACAAGCTGCCGGCCGTCAAGATGTCTCCGGCTCAGGTCGAATCGCTGCGCCGCTATATCACCGGCAAGTACCGCGTGTCGAACGAAGCGACCCGCATGCTGATTTCCACCGCCTATGGCGTGGGTCAGGAAATGGGTCTGGATCCGCTCTTGCTGCTGGCGATCATCGCCATTGAATCGAGCTTCAATCCGTTCGCCGAAAGCCATGTGGGCGCCCAGGGCCTGATGCAGGTGCTGACCCGGGTGCACCAGGACAAATTCCAGCACTTTGGTGGCGAGCAGGCCGCGTTCAACCCGGTGGCCAACATCCGCGTCGGCGCCATGATCCTGCGTGACTGTATTGCCCGCGGCGGTTCGCTGGTGACCGGTCTGCGCATGTATGTGGGTGTCACGGCCGATGGCGTGAGCCCCTACGGCGAGAAGGTCCTGGCCGAGCGCCGCCGCCTGGCGTCGGCCGCAGGCATGCAGCAGATCGCCCCGCTGGCCAAGCCGGCGCAGTCGGCGTCGAACGAGCCGCAGCGCCCCGCCGCCGGTCAGCAAGTGGTTGCCTCGTCGGCCATGATGTAATTTGTGCATGAGCGGGCACGGCACGGTGTGAAGCCTGCCGGATTCGCGTCATCCAGGTAGTACGAAAAAGCCCCGAGGGTTACCCTCGGGGCTTTTTTCATGGATGCTGCCGGGTGGTGGCCGGCGCTTTCATGCAGGCGCGGCGTGGCGCCCCTCAGACCTTTCCGAGGAAGTCGCCGATACGCGCCATGGCCTCTTCCAGGCGGCTCAGCTCGGTGGCGTACGAAAAGCGCAGGTAGCGATGCGCGTCGGCATCGCCAAAGTCCAGGCCGGGTACGGCGCAGACGCCTGCTTCATTGAGCAAACGCGTCGCAAAATCAAAGCTGTCGGATGCGTGGGCGCTCACATCACTATATATATAGAAGGCGCCGTCCGGACGCACCGGTACGGACAGCCCCAACCGCTCGAACGCGGGCAGCAAAAAGTCGCGCCGCTGCTGGAAAGCGCCGCGCCGCGTTTCGAAGATATCGAGCGATTCCGGCGTGAAGCAGGCCAGCGCCGCGTGCTGCGACAGGGCGGACGGGCAGATCACGACGTTCTGGGCCAGCTTTTCGAACGCGGGCACCAGGTCGGGCGGCACCACCAGCCAGCCCAGCCGCCAGCCCGTCATGTGGAAGTATTTGGAAAAGCTGTTGACCAGGATCACGTCGTCGCCCAGCACGGCTGCCGATCGACGGTCGCCGTCGTAGCTCAGGCCCAGGTAGATTTCGTCGACCAGGGTAAAGCCGTCACGCGCGCGCACTTCGGCGGCGATCTCGGCCAGCACGTCGGGCGCGACCGACGTGCCGGTCGGGTTGCTGGGTGACGCAACGATCACCCCGGCGGTCGAGGGCGTCCAATGCTGCCGTACGTGGTCTGCCGACAGCTGGAAGCGGTCCGCCGGACCCGAAGGAATGAGTCGCGGCGTGCCGCCCGCCGCCGTCACGATGTGCCGGTTGGCCGGGTAGGTCGGATCGGGCATCAGGACGTCCTGCCCAGGTTCGATCAGGGCGGCGCAGGCCAGCATCAACGCGCCGGATGCGCCTGCCGTCACGATGACACGCGCCGGGTCGACCTGCGCGCCGAAACGCGTGGCGTAGAAGCCAGCAATCGCTTCCCGCAGCGCCGGGATGCCCAGCGCTTCGGTGTACTGGCTGCGCCCGCTGCGGGCGGCGGCGTCCAGGGCCTCGACCACGGCGGGAATGGCAGTGAAGTCGGGCTCGCCAATGCTCATGTGGATGATGTCGCGCCCGGCCGCCTGCAGCTGCGCGGCCTGCTTGACGACTTCCATGGCGTAGAACGGGGAAATGCGGGCGATACGGGAGGCGAGACGGGGCATCAGCGAAGTTTACCGGACCTACAATGGCGCATCTTCCTTCATGCCTTTCTGAGGTCACCGCACGCACCCATGAAACCCGGTCGACGCGCCTTCTTCCTTCCCCGGTTCGCCGCGGCCACGCCGTGGGCGAACTTCTGCCAGCGCCTGGCGCGGGCAGCCCAGGGGCGGGTCGACGACGAAACCCCGGCGCCAGGCGCCCCGGGGCGGGCGCGGCTGCGGGTGGCGCGCGACGAAGACGTCTTCCATGCACGTGCGCTGTGCGTCGAACTTGGCGTCATGCTGGTGCTGCCTGGGGCCGAACCGGCCCTGCTGCCGCCGGACCGGCATTGGCTCCTGCTGGACATCGATGGCTTGGACGGGATCGGTCCGCCGGACGTGGCGCAGGGCCGTATCGACGTCGATGTCGGATGTACGTTCGGGGCGCTGCGGCAGGCGCTGGCGGGTACCGGCTGGACCTGGCCACACGGGGACGATGCTGCTACGGTGGCTTCGTGGATCGCCGCGCCTGGCCCCTGGCGGCCGGGGCACTGCCGCGATTCCGGCCTGCGGTGGGCCGACGTCATGCTGGCCGGCGGGGAGTTCGAACGCCTGGGGCCGTTTGGCGCGGACGCGACGCGGCCGCTGCGGTCTGCCGCCAGCAGCCGGCTGATTTCGTCGCTGTTCGAACTGAGCGGCGCAGCGTCCATGCAGACGCTGCTGGCGCAGCCGACGTGGCTGGCCAGATATCGGCTTGATGCGCTGACGCCGCAGGGTGAACGCGGGCCGGGTGAGGGAGGGCAGGGTGATGATGGGCGGGGGGATACCGCGCACGCAGGCGACGCCCTTGCGCCCAATCCCGCGCATCTGCTGCTCGGCAGCCGCGGAACGCTGGCGTGGACCGGCCGCGTCCAACTGCAGTTGCTGCGAGACGCGCCAGCAGCAATCGATGCAATGCCGTCCTTGTCGACGCAGCCGGCCGCGTTGCCAACGCCCGTGCCAGCGCCCGCGGCGGTTCCGCCCGTGCGCCGTCATGTGCTCGATGACATGGACGATATGGTCAAAGGATGTTTCGATCCGTCGGGGCTATTCCCGAGTCAGGTTGTCTGATCCCGGTTTGGAGCGGATAATCCGTGGCTCGCAAACTGTCTACCCCCCAGGGCACAACAACGACAATGGCTCAACCCCTCGATCCCAATCTGCGCAAGGCCGCCCTCGAATACCACGAGCAAGGTCGTCCGGGCAAAATCTCCATTGCACCGACCAAGCAACTCTCCAACCAGAGAGACCTCGCGCTCGCCTATTCGCCCGGCGTCGCGGCCGCGTGTGAGGCCATTGTCGACGACCCTGCCAACGCCTTCCGCTATACCGCGCGGGGCAACCTGGTCGCGGTCATTACCAACGGCACGGCCGTGCTGGGCCTGGGCGCCATCGGCCCGCTGGCATCCAAGCCGGTCATGGAAGGCAAGGCCGTCCTGTTCAAGAAGTTTGCGGGCATCGACGTGTTCGACATCGAACTGAACGAGACGGATCCCGACAAGCTGGTCGAGATCATCGTCGCGCTGGAACCGACCTTCGGCGGCATCAACCTGGAAGACATCAAGGCACCCGAGTGCTTCGTGGTCGAGCGCAAGGCGCGCGAACGCATGGGCATCCCGGTGTTCCACGATGACCAGCACGGCACCGCGATCACGGTGGCGGCGGCGATCATCAACGGCCTGGAAGTCGTCGGCAAGAAGATCGACGAGATCAAGCTCGTGACGTCGGGCGCTGGCGCGGCCGCGCTGGCGTGTATCGACCTGCTGGTCGACATGGGCGTCAAGATCAGCAACATCTGGGTGACGGACATCGAAGGCGTCGTGTACGAAGGCCGTACGGCGCTGATGGATCCGGACAAGGCACGTTTTGCGCAGCCCACCGAACACCGCAAGCTGGCGGATGTCATCAAGGACGCCGACGTGTTCCTGGGCCTGTCCGCTGGTGGCGTGCTCAAGCCTGAGATGGTGGCGACAATGTCACCGCGGCCGATCATCATGGCGCTGGCCAACCCGACCCCGGAAATCCTGCCGGAACTGGTCAAGAGCGTGCGCGATGACGCCGTGATGGCGACCGGCCGGTCGGACTATCCGAACCAGGTCAACAACGTCCTGTGCTTCCCCTACATCTTCCGCGGCGCGCTCGACGTGGGCGCCACGACGATCACGCGCGAAATGGAAATCGCATGTGTGCACGCGATCGCCGGACTGGCTCGCGAAGAGCAGAGCGAAATCGTGACCGCGGCCTACGACACGGCCGATCAGGCCTTTGGTCCGGAATATCTGATTCCCAAGCCGTTCGATCCCCGTCTGATCGTGCGCATTGCGCCGGCCGTGGCCCGCGCGGCCATGGCTTCGGGCGTGGCCACGCGGCCGATCACCGACATGGAAGCCTATGTCGAGCAACTGCAGCAATTCGTCTACCACTCGGGCGCGTTCATGCGTCCGCTGTACGGCGCCGCGCGCCGTACGGTCGCCAGCGGCGGCAAGGCGCGCATCGTGTACACCGAAGGTGAAGACGAACGCGTGCTGCGCGCGGTGCAGGCCGTGATCGACGACGGTCTGGCCAAGCCCATCCTGGTGGGCCGTCCGGCCGTGCTGGCCAAGCGCATTGAAAAGCTTGGCCTGCGCATGCGCCTGGGCGTCGACGTCGAAGTCACCAACACCGAATTTGACGAACGCCATCGCGAGTATTCGCAGCTGTACTTTGAAATGACGAGCCGCAAGGGCGTCACCAAGGAATACGCCAAGATCGAAATGCGCCGCCGCCTGACGCTGATCGGCGCCATGATGGTGCACACCGGCGACGCCGACGGCATGATCTGCGGCACGGTGGGCCCGTACTCGAACCACCTGCAGTTCGTCGACGAAGTCATTGGTCGTCGCCCCGACGCCAAGGTCTACGCCGCCATGAACTTCCTGGTGCTGCCCAACCGCACCCTGGTGCTGGTCGACACGCACGTGAACGAGAACCCGACTGCCGAGCAGCTGGCCGAGATCACCATCCAGGCCGCCGAAGAAATGCAGCGCCTGGGTGTCGAGCCCAAGGCTGCGCTGCTGTCGCATTCGAACTTCGGGTCGAACAACTCGCCGTCGGCGGTCAAGATGCGCCGCACGCTGGAACTGGTGCGCGAGATGGCGCCCTGGCTCGAGATCGACGGCGAAATGCATGGCGACTGCGCACTGTCGGAAACGCTGCGCAACCGCCTGCTGCCGAACACGACGCTCAAGGGTGAAGCGAACCTGCTGGTGTGCCCGACGATCGAGTCGGCCAACATCTCGTACAACCTGCTCAAGACGACCGCCGGCAACAACGTGGCCATCGGTCCGATCCTGCTGGGTTGCAAGGCGCCGGTCAGCATCCTGACGGCCAGCGCCACGGTTCGCCGCATCATCAACATGACTGCGCTGACGGTCATGGATGCCAACGCCGCACGCCAGGGCTGATTTCCAGGCCCCGGGTGCATTGCCCCAAGGGGCGATGCTTTCCCTGTCTTCGCCGACCGCGCCCGCCGCGGCCAGCGCAAGCCACGGGGCGGCATCGCCCTTTGTCACGCCTGGCGCCGCGCCACATGCGCCTGCCGCTGGCGACTATCCCAGCTCGGTCGCACCGCCACCGCAGGATCCCGACATTGTCGGCCTGATCCTGACGGGCGGGGGCGCGCGCGCGGCGTACCAGGTCGGCGTGCTCAAGGCCGTCGTGCAGATCCTGCAGGAACGGCCCGGCGGGCTGGTGCGCAATCCCTTTCCCGTGATCTGCGGCACGTCAGCCGGCGCCATCAATGCCAGTGCGCTGGCCTGCGGCGCCGACGACATTGCCGGCACGGTGAACCGCATGCTGGAAGTGTGGGAACACTTCCGCGCCGAACAGGTGTACCGCGCCGATGCGCTGGGCGTGATGCGCACGGGTGCGCGGTGGATGTCCATGCTGTCGTTCGGCTGGATGCTGGCGCGGCTGGGCAGGCTCAAGCCGCGGTCGCTGCTCGACAACCGGCCGCTGGGCGACCTGCTGACCCGCATGCTCGACTTTCCGGCCCTGGCCGACAACCTGCGCCAGGGGGCGTTGCAAGCGCTGGCCATCTCGGCGTCCAGCTATACGACCGGCCAGCACATCACGTTCTATCAATCCGCCTACGAGATCGAACCGTGGCGGCGCACGCAGCGGCTGGCGTACCGCACCCGGCTCACCGTCGATCATCTGCTGGCATCCAGCGCCATCCCCTTCGTTTTCCCGGCGCATCGCGTTCCGGTGTCCGGCCACGCCGAATGGTGCGGCGACGGATCAATGCGACAGCTGGCGCCGATCAGTCCCGCCATCCACCTGGGCGCAAACAAGGTGCTGGTGATCGGGGCAGGGCGCATGCACGAGCCCGCACGCTCGGCGCCAGTGCCGGACGCCTATCCCTCGGTCGCGCAGATCGCAGGCCATGCGCTGTCCAACATCTTTCTGGACAGCCTGGCGGTGGACGTGGAACGGCTGGAACGGATCAACCAGACCCTGGCGCGGCTGCCGGCCGACCGCCGCAACGAGTCGGGCCTGCGGCCGGTCAAGGTGTTGGTCATTGCGCCCAGCCAGCGGCTGGACGACATCGCGTCGCGGCATACGGCCAGCCTGCCGGCGTCCATTCGCGGTCTGCTGGGCGGCATCGGCGTGTCGTCGCGGTCCGGCGATCCGCGCGGCGCGGCGCTGGCCTCCTACCTGCTGTTCGAACCGGGCTACACGCGTGAGTTGATCGCGCTGGGGTTTGGCGATACGCTCGGTCGTCGGTCCGAGGTGATCGACTTTTTCGAGTAGTCCGCGGTTAGCGACGGCCTGCGCAGACGGGTGCGCGCGGCGGACACGGCTGGGTATTGCGGGGATGCACATGCGTAACACAGGGGGGACGACACAGCGCCGTCCACGTTGGCAACGCTGGGAGGCCAACATGATTGGTAGCGTGATCGCTGGCACGATCGTTGGCGTGATGGCGAGTCTGCTTGGTCGCCTGAAGCCTGGCGTGTCGATGCGTGCTGCACTTGCCGCCACACTGGCCGCGTCGTTGGGCCTGGGCCTGGTCCTGGGTGTGACGCTCTCCACGCCGGCCGTTGCGCGGAACACGCAAAACGTCATGTCGGTCCGCGCCTTGCCGCCCGAAGCGCAGCGCGTGCTGGTCCTGATCCAGCAGGGCGGGCCTTTTCCGCACACGAAAGATGGCGTGACGTTTTTTAACCGCGAACGCCTCTTGCCGTCACAAGCGCGCGGATACTATACCGAGTACACGGTGCCGACGCCGGGCGCCCGCAATCGCGGCGCGCGGCGCATCGTGGCGGGACGTGGCGCCGGGGGCAATCCCGCAACCAGCGGCGAATACTGGTATACGTCCGATCACTATTCATCGTTTCAACGTATTCAGGAGTGATCATGTCCGACACCGCGACGCCCTTGCATGCCCTGCTGAAAGATGGCGGCACGCTGTATCGCACGGCGCTGGAACCGGTGACGCTTCAACGGGCAGCGCATGACCTGAAGCTCGCTCTGTTCGACATTGACTGCACCCGCGCCCGGACCAAGTCGGCGGTATTGCGCGCGATCGCCAATGCGGTGGATTTTCCCGAGCACTTCGGCGGCAATCTGGATGCGCTGTATGACTGTCTGACCGATACGCTGCTCGATCAGAAGCGCGGCATGGTGCTCGCGCTGCGGCACCTGCACGAAAACGATCCGGGGCTGGTGCCGCACGTGGGCGGCATCATCCAGGTTTGTGAAGACACGGTCGAATTTGCGCGCGAAAACGGCAAGGTCTTTACCTTCGTGCTCGAGACCGAAGAAGGCGTGCTGGAACCCACGCCATTGCCCCCGACTTCGTCCTACGACGGCTGATCGAGCCGGCGACACCAACAGCGGACGATTGAAAGCCCGCGGCTCTGCAGCCTGGTCGTGGCGGGTGGCGGTCGTTATCCGGCGAAATCCGGCCGCTACCCGCCCAGCCACCAGACGCCGGCGCCCAGGCGCCAACTCCCCTCCCGCTCAGGGCTTGAACGACCCTTCGATCGTGTACCGCGACCCGGGGTGGACCAGGCGGGCGACCGTGATCGGGGTGCCCTGGCTCTCGGTCCGGCGCACGATAATGAGGCAGGGGTCCGCCGCTTCGATGCCCAACAGTTGGGCTTCCTGCACCGTCGGGGTGCCTGCCTCGATCGAATATTGCGCTTCCCACAACGGCGCCACGGCCAGCAGATAGTTGGTCGGCGTCGTTTTGGTGAAGTCCACGGCAAGGTAATCCGGCGCCCGCGACGGGTTCACATAACGGTCTTCGCATAGCAGCGCCACGTCGTCTTCGTAATGCACGATCAGCGTGTGGAAGACATCGCTGCCCACCGGCAAACCCAGGCGCTGCGCCAGTCCGCCCGACGTCACCTGTTCTGCCTGCACCAGGTGCACGTCGGCCCGATGCCGGTGGCCCCGCTCGCTGATCTCGGTGTGCAGGTCGCGAATGGTCAGGGTGGATGACGCCCGATAAGGCTGCGCGGCAAAGGTGCCCACACCCTGCACCCGCTCGACCAGACCTTCGGCCTGCAGCTCGCGCACGGCGCGGCTGACGGTCATGCGGCTGACGCTGAACTGCTCGACCAGCTCGGCTTCGGACGGCATCAGGGTGCCAGGCGCCCAGCGGCCTTCTGCCAGACCGGTCTTGAGGAAATGCTTGACGTGCGCGTAGGCGGCGGTGGGACGGGCATAGTTCATGCTTTTGAGAATACTCGACTATGCCTGTCTAGCCAAGATACCGATTTTGCGTCGGCGAGCGAGTTTTCACAGACTGACCCGTCTAATGGAAAACCCCGCCGATTATGGGTTGAGCTGACTTGTATATACAGGCATAGTCATGTTCAGCGTGCGCTGCCGAGTCAGCCACGGTCACCCCACCCGCAGGAGATCGTCCATGTCCCACTTCAAGCACACCTCGCTGGCCCTGGTGTTGGCAGCAATGGCTGCCGGCGCCGCGCTGCCCGCCCATGCCGATATCAAGATCGGCTTCAACGTCCCGCTGACCGGCTTTGCCGCGGCGGACGGCAAGTCGGCCCTGGAAGGCGCCAAGCTGGCGATCGCCCAGGCCAACGCCAAGGGCGGCGTGAATGGCGAGAAGCTGGAACTGGTGGTGTACGACGACCAGGGCGCCGCCAAGGACGCCGTGCCGGCCGCGACCAAGCTGGTCGAGCGCGACAAGGTGGTGGCCGCCGTGTCCGGTTCGTATTCGGGATCGACCCGCGCGGCGGCATCGATCTTCCAGCGTGGCAAGGTGCCTTACGTGGTGGCGTACGCCATCCACCCGGACATCACCCGCGCGGGTGACTACATGTTCCGCGTGTCGGCCATGGGTGAAGTGCAAGGCCGTGCCGGCGCCAAGCTGGTCAGCGAACTGGGCAAGAAGCGCGTTGCGCTGGTCAGCATCAACAACGACTTCGGTCAGGCCCTGGCCGCCGGCTTCAAGGAAGCCGCCCCCAAGTTCGATTTCAAGATCGTGGCCGAATACGACTACGGCATGCAGGACCGCCAGTTCGGCGCCCTGGTCAGCAAGCTCAAGAGCGACAACCCTGACGTGATCTACGCGTCGGGCTACTTCTTTACGGCCGGCCCGCTGGTCAGCCAGATCCGCGCCGCCGGCATTACCGCCCCGGTCATCGGCCAGGAAGGCTATGACTCTGAAAAGTTCATGGAAATCGCCGGGCCGGCTGCCGAAGGCACGCTGATCACCACGTCGCTGGACCGCGATTCGACCGCGCCGGCCACCAAGGCTTTCCTGACCGAATTTCGCAAGTCGGCCAACTTTGGCGCCGACATGGTGGCCGCGTCGTCCTACACCGCCGTGCAGGTGGTGGTCGACGGCCTGACCAGGACGGGTGGCAAGGGCGGCGACGCCCTGCGCGATGCGATCGCCGCGGGCAAGTACGACACGCCGATCGGCCAGCTGTCGTTCAACGACCTGCATGAAGTGAAGAAGGATATCCAGGTCCAGATCGTGAAGGACAAGGCCTTCCATCGCCACTCGGTGATTTCGGATCCGGTCCTGCTCGCGCCGCCGACCAAGGCCGGCAACTAAGACTGACCCGGCTGGGGGTCATCAAGGGTGGCCGCCGCGCCCGCCTCGATGCCCCCTGCATTTTTTTCATCCACGGACGGACTCTTCATGCTCCTGTTGGAACTCGCCGCCCAGGGCCTCGTGCAGGGCAGCATCTATGCCCTGGTCGCCCTGGGGCTGACCCTGGTCTACGGCCTGCTGCGCATCCTGCACGTCGCGCACGCCGCGCTCTTTACCCTGGGCGCGTACGTGGGCGTGCTGGTCTGCAACGCCACGGGCATGCCGCTGCTGGGCTTTGCCGCGGCCATGCTGGCCAGTGGCGTGGCCGGGGTCGCCATGTTCCGGCTGGCCTATCAGCCGCTGCTGTCGCAGCCGCCCTTTGTCGCGTTGATCGCGTCGATCGGCCTGTTCGTGGCGGCGGAAGAGACCTTCCGTCTGATTTTCGGTGCGTCGGGCATGTCGTTCGTCACGCCGTTCCTGCAGGGCCAGGTGGTCCTGCCGGGCGGCCTGCAATTCAAGGAAGCCGAGCTTGCCGTGATGGTGAGCGCGGCACTGATCATCGGCCTGCTGGGCTGGCTGCAGATGCGCACGCGGATCGGCGTGGCCTGCCAGGCCACCGTGTCGGATCCCAAGATGGCGGAGTCGTTTGGCATCCGCCTGAAAACGGTGCGTGACCTGAACTTCTTTGTGGGATCGGCGCTGGCCGGCTTTGCCGGGGTGTGGGTGGCGCTGCTGAACAACCTGGTCGAGCCGACCATGGGCAGCGTGCCGTCGTACAAGGCGCTGGCCATCATCGTGCTCGGCGGACTCGGTTCCGTGCGCGGCACCCTGCTTGCAGCGCTGGTGCTGGGCGTGGTCGAAGCCTACGGCACCATCTATCTGGGCAACGTGCTGGATCGCAATGCGATCGCCTTTGCCTTCCTGATCTTTGTCCTGATGCTGCGGCCCCAAGGGCTGTTCGCGAAACGTTGAGGAGACCGAAATGGAATATGAAATTTCGCTCCTGACGAGCATGGGCATTGCGGTGTTGTTTGCCTTGTCCCTGAACATGATCACCGGCTTTTGCGGCCAGATCAGCCTGGGCCATGCGGCGTTTCTGGGCGTGGGCGCGTATGTGTCGGTGCTGCTCACGCAGGCCGGCGTGCCCTTCCTGGTGACGCTGCCGGCGTCCATGCTGCTGGCGGGTGTGGTCGGCGTGGTGGTCGGTTTTGCCAGCCTGCGGGTGCGAGCCGACTTCCTGGCCATCACGACCATGGGTGTCGGATTCCTGTTCGTGGGCATCGTGCGCAAGCAGGGCTGGCTGGGCGGCGAGATGGGCCTGTCGGGCTTTCCGGAATCGGGCCTGTCGCGCACCGGTTTCATGCTGCTGGTGCTGGGCCTGTGCGTGGCGGTGGCGGCGCTGAGCGTGTATGTGCGGGCGTCATGGATGGGCCGGGTGTTCAACGGCATTGCCGAAGACGAGGACACCATGCGCGTGCTGGGCATTGACGTGCCGCGCTACAAGCTGGCCGCGTTTGCGATCGGCACCGCGCTGGCGGGCATGGCGGGTGCACTGTATTCGCAGCATCTGCATTTCATCGGGCCCGACAGTTTCGGGTTCGTGGAGTCGATCACCGTGCTGTCGATGGTGGTGGTGGGCGGCATCGGGTCGGTGGCCGGCGTGACGGTGGCCGCGGCGCTGCTGTCGATCCTGCCCGAGTGGTTCCAGTTCATTGGCGACTACAAGCTGCTGGTATATGGCGGCCTGCTGTTCCTGATGATGCGGTTTTCGCCCGGCGGGATGGCGGCCCTGGTCCGCAGAATGCGCAACGCGCTGAAGAAGGAGCCGTCATGAGCGCGAGTGCAATGAACACGGCGGGCATCAACGCGGCGGCCATCAATACGAACGCTGGCCAACCCTTGCTGCGCGTGTCCAACGTAACCGTGCGGTTCGGGGGGGTGACCGCCATCGACAGCGTGTCGTTCGACGTACATGCTGGTGAACTGCTTGGCCTGATCGGACCGAACGGTGCGGGCAAGACCACCATGCTGCGATCGATCACCGGCGTGGTGCGCCCGACCGAAGGCGACGTGTCGCTGGAAGGGTCGAGCCTGTCGGGCTTGTCCATCGACCGCCGCGTGCGCCTGGGCCTGGCCCTGTCGCAGCAACTGGTCAAGCCGCTGCGCAACATTTCCGTGATCGACAACGTGGCGCTGGCCGCGGGCGCAGCCAAGACGGTGTCGCCGCTGCGCGCCTTGCTGAACCGGTCGGACGTCCTGGAACGCGGGCAGGCCATGGTGATGCTGGAGCGGGTGGGCATTGCGCGTCACGCCGATGAAAGCCCTGCCATCCAGCCGCTGGGCGTGCTCAAGCGGTTGGAAATGGCGCGGGCCCTGGCGCAGTCGCCCCGCCTGCTGTTGCTGGACGAGCCGCTGGCCGGGCTCAACACCAAGGAAGCGCACTCGCTGGCCGACACCATTGCCGACATCAATGCGCAAGGCGTCACCATCGTGCTGATCGAACACAACCTGGGCGAGGTCATGCGCATCTGCAAACGCCTGGTCGTGCTGGACAACGGCCGCCGGATTGCCGAAGGCGATCCGCGCACGGTCATGAACGATGCGGCGGTGCGCACCGCCTACCTGGGCGGCGACACGCTGGCTGACCAGCAGCAGGGCGGTCAGGCTGCCCCTGCCAACGTGACGACGGCCACCGCGCAAGGAGCCACCAATGCTTGAACTTCGCAACCTGTCTTGCGGCTATGGCGTCTTCCATGCGCTGCACGACCTGACCCTGACGCTCAAGCCCGGCACCATTACCGGGCTGATCGGCCCCAACGGCGCGGGCAAGTCGTCGACCCTGATGTGCATTGCCGGCCATGTCACGCAGCAGGGCGGCAGTATCCTGTTCGATGGCGAAGACGTGAGCGCGCTGCCGGCGACCGAACGCGTGCGCCGCGGCATCGCCATCTCGCCCGAAGGCCGCCGCCTGTTCAAGGACCTGTCGGTTGAAGACAACCTGCGCGTGGGCGGCATGATCCATCCGGTCAAGGGTTATGCGCAGGACCGCGACCGGGTGCTGACCATGTTTCCGCGGCTGGGTGAACGCATCAAGTCGCTGGCCGGCAACCTGTCGGGCGGCGAGCAGCAGATGCTGGCGATTGGCCGTGCGCTCATGGCCCGCCCGCGCCTGATCATGATCGATGAGCTGTCGCTGGGACTGATGCCCAAGGTCATCGACCTTTGCTACAGCGCCCTGCAACACCTGCGCAGCGACGGCATGACCGTGCTGCTGGTGGAGCAGAACACCGAACGTGTGCTGTCGGTGGCCGACGATGTCTGTGTGCTGGAGTCCGGCCGCGCCGTGTGGCAGGGCAGCGCCGCCGATGCCCGGCAGGATGAAAGCCTGTCGGCCGCGTATCTGGGCTTGCATTGAACCGGGCGGCACCGTTGCCGACTGACACGGCGCCCGGCCATTTCCTTATTCGTACCCGTTCCAGGAGCACCTCATGAACTCCACGACTTCGACCGAAACTTCCGTTCTGCAAAACCCGCGTGTCGACCCGACGCGGGTCATCCGCGCGCCCCGCGGCACCGAACTGACGTGCAAGAGCTGGCTGACCGAAGCCGCCTACCGCATGATCCAGAACAACCTCGACCCCGAAGTGGCCGAGAACCCGCAGAGCCTGGTGGTGTACGGCGGCATCGGCCGCGCGGCGCGTGACTGGGCCTGCTTCGACCAGATCCTGGCATCGCTGCGCGACCTGGAAGATGACGAGTCGCTGCTGATCCAGTCGGGCAAGCCGGTGGGCGTGTTCAAGACGCACCCCAATGCGCCACGCGTGCTGATCGCCAATTCGAACCTGGTGCCCAAGTGGGCGAACTGGGAACACTTCAACGAACTGGATCGCAAGGGCCTGTTCATGTATGGCCAGATGACGGCCGGCAGCTGGATCTACATCGGCAGCCAGGGCATCGTGCAGGGCACGTTCGAAACCTTCGTGGAAGCGGGCCGCCAGCATTTCAACAACGACCTGGCCGGCCGCTGGATCCTGACGGCGGGCCTGGGCGGCATGGGCGGCGCGCAGCCGCTGGCCGCGACATTGGCTGGCGCGGTGTCGTTGAACATCGAATGCCAGCAGAGCAGCATCGACTTTCGCTTGCGCACCCGCTACGTCGACAAGCAGGCCAAGGACATCGACGATGCCATCGCGCTGATCAAGCAGCACACGGCGGCAAAAGAAGCCGTGTCGATCGCGCTGCTGGGCAACGCCGCCGAGATCCTGCCTGAACTGGTCAAGCGCGCGAAGGCCGGCCAGATCATGCCCGACATCGTGACGGACCAGACATCGGCGCATGACCTGATCAACGGCTATCTGCCGGCGGGCTGGTCGGTGGCCGAATGGAAGGCCGCGCAGCAGGACCCGTCGCAGCACGTGCGCCTGACCAAGGCCGCCGCCCAATCGTGCGCCGTGCACGTGCAGGCGATGCTGGACTTCCAGGCGCTGGGCGTGCCGACCGTTGACTATGGCAACAATATTCGCCAGGTCGCGTTCGATGAAGGCGTGACCAATGCCTTCGACTTTCCGGGCTTTGTGCCGGCGTATATCCGCCCCATGTTCTGCGAAGGCAAGGGCCCGTTCCGCTGGGTCGCGCTGTCGGGGGATCCGGAAGACATCTACAAGACGGATGCCAAGATCAAGGAACTGTTTCCCAACAACACGCACACGCACCGCTGGCTCGACATGGCACGTGAACGTATTGCCTTCCAGGGCCTGCCCGCGCGCATCTGCTGGCTGGGCCTGGGCGAACGCCACCTTGCCGGCCTGGCCTTCAACGAGATGGTCAAGAACGGTGAACTGAAGGCGCCGATCGTGATCGGCCGCGATCACCTGGACACCGGGTCGGTCGCCAGCCCGAACCGCGAAACCGAATCCATGAAGGACGGCACCGATGCCGTGTCGGACTGGCCGCTGCTCAACGCCTTGCTGAACACCGCAGGCGGCGCGACCTGGGTCAGCCTGCACCATGGCGGCGGCGTGGGCATGGGCTACTCGCAGCATTCGGGCATGGTGATCGTGGCCGATGGGTCCGACGAAGCGGCCGAGCGCCTGGCGCGGGTGCTCGTCAACGACAGCGGTTCGGGCGTCATGCGCCATGCCGATGCGGGCTACCAGGAAGCCATCGACACGGCCAGGAAGCAGAAGCTGAACCTGCCGATGATCAAGTGATCAGGTGCGACCGCGTCATGACGGTGCAACGTTTTGCCATCGAGCATCTGCTGTCCATGCCGTGGAAGAACGGCGGCGGCGCAACACGCGAGATCGTGTGCCAGCCGCCGGGCGCCGGCATGGATGCTTTCGATTGGCGCATCAGTATTGCGACGATTGACCGGCCCGGTCCGTTCTCGGCGTTTCCGGGCATCGCCCGCACCATCATGCTGCTGGAAGGCTGCGGCGTGCGGCTGCGGTCGGCCCAGGCAGGCATCGACCATCGGCTCGATACGCCGTTGATGCCGTTCGATTTCGATGGCAGCACGGCGCTCGACTGCGATCTGCTGGGGGGAACGTCCACCGACTTCAACGTCATGGTGCGGGCGGACCGGCTGGCGTCGCAATGCCGCGTGCTGCGTGCGGCGCATGCCTTGGCGCCCGCGCCGCACGGCCTGCTGCTGGCGGTTGCCGGAGAATGGACGGCCCAGAGCGACGATGCGTCGCGCCCCCTGAAAGCCGGCGAAGGCGTATGGTGGGCCGATACGCCGTTTGCTGCGCGCCTGACGCCAAGTGGCGATGACGCCGCGCTGATCGCGGTGCGCATCGAGCCGCGACAGGCGCCGCAGCGGTAGAACAGCAAGAGGACTTGAGCATGACGAAGGACTCCACCCCCTCCGCCGACGGCGTCTGGAACGATCTGCGCGTCGTTGATGACACGGGCACCGGCGCGGCAGACGCCGTGATCGTCGTCCAGCAGGGCACGATCGCCTGGATCGGCCCGCAGGCCGATCTGCCCCGCGACTTCGCTTCGCTGCCGCGCCACGATGGCCACGGCGCGCTGGTTACGCCCGGCTTGGTCGATTGCCATACCCACCTGGTCTATGGCGGCCAGCGGGCCAATGAATTTGCCATGCGGCTGGCCGGCGCCAGCTACGAAGACATTGCCAAGGCGGGGGGCGGCATCGTCTCGTCCGTCAAGGCGACACGCGACGCGTCGGAAGACGAACTCTTTGCCAGCGCATCGCACCGCCTGCAGTCCTTGCTGGCGGAAGGTGTCTGCGCCATTGAAGTCAAATCGGGCTATGGCCTGTCGCTGGAACACGAACGCAAGCAGTTGCGGGTGGCGCGCCGGCTGGCGGACGCGCACCACGTGACCGTGCGCACCACCTTTCTGGGGGCGCATGCCTTGCCGCCGGAATACGCCGGGCGCAGCAGCGACTATATCGATGCGGTCTGCAACGACATGCTGCCCGCCCTGGCGGCCGAAGGGCTGGTCGATGCCGTCGATGTGTTCTGCGAGCGCATTGCGTTTTCACTTGAAGAAACCGAACAGGTCTTCAAGGCGGCGCAGGCGCTGGGCCTGCCCGTCAAGCTGCATGCCGAACAACTGTCCGACATGGGCGGCACGGCGCTGGCCGCGAAGTACGGCGCGCTGTCGTGTGATCACATCGAACATCTGTCGCAGGCCGGCATCGACGCGATGAAGGCCTCGGGCACCGTCGCCGTCCTGCTGCCCGGCGCCTACTACACCTTGCGCGACACCCATCTGCCCCCCATTGCCGCGCTGCGCGAGGCAGGCGTGCCGATGGCTGTTGCCACCGATCACAACCCCGGCACGTCACCCGCGTTGAGCCTGCTGCTGATGGTCAATATGGCGTGCACCCTGTTCCGATTGACCGTGCCTGAAGCGCTGGCCGGCGTGACCCGTCATGCGGCGCGCGCGCTGGGCCTGCAGGACACCCATGGCGACCTGCGCGTGGGCACGCCCGCCAACTTCGTGCTGTGGAATCTGCGCGAACCGGCCGAACTGGCGTACTGGTTCGGCCAACGTCCGGTGCGCACCGTGGTGCGCCAGGGAAGGATCGCAGCATGACCGTCATCGTTCCCCATCATCAACTGTTCGCCGTCGACGCCTTGCTGCCGTCGGGCTGGGCCAAGGACGTCGTCCTGTCGTGGGACGCGCACGGTGTGCTGACGCATGTCGATGCCAATACCCTGGCGCCCGCCAACGTCGCGCGCGCCAGCGGGCCTGTCTTGCCGGGCATGCCCAACCTGCACTCGCATGCCTTCCAGCGCGCCTTTGCCGGCCTGACCGAGCATCGTGGCCAGGCGCAGGACAGCTTCTGGAGCTGGCGCACGCTTATGTACCGCTTTGCGTCGCGCCTGGGGCCGGAGCAGATGGAAGCCATCGCGACCTGGCTGTATGCCGAGATGCTTGAAGCGGGGTACACGTCCGTCTGCGAATTCCAGTACGTCCACCACGATGCCGACGGCACGCCCTACACCGATGACGCCGAGCTCAGCCTGGCGCTGCTGCGTGCCGCCAATACAACCGGCATCGGCTTCACGCTGCTGCCGGTGCTCTACCAGACCAGCGGCTTTGGCGCCAAGCCCCCGTCCGAAGGGCAGCGCCGCTTCATCCGGTCGACCGAATCGATGCTTGCGCTGCTGGAAGGGCTCAAGCCGCGGTGCGATGCCCAGGGCGCGCAACTGGGCCTGGCGCCGCATTCCCTGCGCGCCGTGCCGCCCGACAGCCTGCGCGACGCCATTGCCGGCCTGAACCGCATCGACCCGGCATCACCCATCCACATCCACATTGCCGAGCAGACGCAGGAAGTGGACGACTGCGTGGCCTGGAGCGGCCAACGGCCGGTGGCCTGGCTGCTGGACCATATGCCTGTCGATGCACGCTGGTGCCTGGTGCATGCCACGCACATGGACCACGAGGAATACGATCGCGGCGCGCGCAGCGGCGCGGTGGCCGGCCTGTGCCCGACCACCGAAGCCAACCTGGGTGATGGCATTTTTGATTTCCCCCGATGGCGCGACCACGGCGGCATCTGGGGCGTGGGCTCGGACAGCCACGCCTGCGTCAATGCCGCCGAAGAACTGATGCTGCTCGAATACGGCCAGCGGCTGTCCACCCGCCAGCGCAATGTGGGCGCCGAAGCCGCGCATCGTCATGTCGCGACCGCGTTGACGCTGGGCGCGGTGCAGGGCGGCGCGCAGGCGTCGGGCCGGGCGATCGCGGGCCTGGCGACAGGTCAGCAGGCCGACTTTGTCGTGCTCGACAGCACGCATCTTGCGCTGCAAGGCCTGGCGCCAGCAGATATGCTGTCGGCCCATGTGTTTGCCAGCCACCGCACGTCGGCCATTGCCGAGGTCTGGCGGGCCGGCCAGGCGCGCGTCACCGCCGGCCGGCATCCCTTGCACGAATCGGCCGCGCGGGCCTTTGTTGCGGCGCGTGCCCAGCTTCTTCAGGACCAATGATCATGATGTTCACCACCACTGAACCCGCTTTCCGTTTCCGCCAGGGCACCCGCCCGCTGCTGCTGTCGATGCCGCATGTCGGCACCCATGTGCCGCCCGCGCTGGCCGCGCGCCTGACCGAAGAATCGCGTCAGGTGCCCGACACCGACTGGCACCTGGAACGGCTGTATGACTTTGCCGACGCCATTGGCGCGTCGGTGCTGGTCGCGACCCATTCGCGTTATGTGATCGACCTGAACCGTCCGCCCGATGGCGCCAGCCTGTATCCGGGCCAGAGCGTGACGGGCCTGTGCCCGGTCGACAATTTCGATGACCGCGGCATCTATCCCGACCCCGCCGATACGCCGGACGACGCCGAAGTGGCCGCGCGCCGCGACGCCATCTGGTATGCGTACCATGCCAAGCTGGCCGAGGAACTGGCGCGCCTGAAGGCCGCGCACGGTACCGTCGCCCTGTGGGATTGCCATTCGATCCGGTCGGTGCTGCCGCGCTTCTTTGAAGGCAAGCTGCCCGACCTGAACCTGGGCACGGGCAAGGGATCGAGCTGCGATGCCGAGCTGGCCGAGTCGGTCTATGGCATTGCGCAGCAGGCGCCGGGGCTGACAGCGATCCTGAATGGCCGCTTTACCGGCGGCTACATCACGCGCCAATATGGCCAGCCGGCCGCCGGCGTGCAGGCCATTCAGCTGGAAATGACCCAGTCGAGCTATATGCAGGAAGCGCTGCCGTTCGACTACCTGCCTGACGTCGCCAGCAAGGTGCAGCCCACCCTGCGCCGCATGCTCGAAACCGTGCTGGAGTATGTCGAGAAGCGTTAAGGCGGATCGGCCGGGGCAGGGCGCGCTACGGCGCCCCGTCCTCTTCAAGATACAACCCGCGCGTCGCCAGCTTGGCCTTGTGTTTGGCCAGGGCGGCGGCTGACGCAACCTGCTCGGGTTGCGAATACTGCCCGCCGCGGACCCGCACCGCGCCGATCGACAGGCTGGTGAAGCCGAAGAAACGCATCATGCCGTCGCGGTCTTCGGCTTCGATGCCGCCTCGCGCCAGTGCGTCGGCATCGAATAGCGAACGCGCCTTGGTATTGAAATCCTCGATGATGTCGGCGCAGCGCTCGGCCCAGTCCTGGCTCTGGAACACCACCACGAAGTCGTCTCCCCCCACGTGCCCGACGAAGTCGCGGCGCGCATCGCAGTGGGCCACGAACACGCTGGCCACCAGCCGGATCATCTCGTCGCCCTGCCAGTAGCCGTAGTGGTCATTGAAAGGCTTGAAGTGATTCAGGTCGCCATAGCAGGCGACAAAGTCGTTGCCACTCGCAAGCAATCGCGCAATGTGCTGGCTGATGGGAATGTTGCCGGGCAGGAAGGTCAGCGGGTTGGCGTGGCGCGCGGCTTCGATGCGGATCTCGGTCACGGCGCGCACCAGTTGTTCCCCGGTGCTCACGCCCAGGTACTTGCCGCCTTCGGTAATGATGAAGCCTTCGGTCAAATAGCGCTGGTCTTCGGACGTCAGCACCTGCGTCAAGGTGTCGATGCCGGTGTAGCGGTCCAGGGTCAGCGGCGACATGTGCGCGAACAGCGTGCAGGGTTTGCGGCCGTACAGTTCCTTGAAGTAGGGCTTGGCGTACTGGTCAAAAAATCGTTCGCGATTGAGCAGACCGACCGGCGCGCCGTCTTCCACGATCGCGATCGAGTGCAGCGACTCGTCGGCCTGGAACATTTCGGCCACCACCTGGTGCGGCGTATCCGGCGGCACGGCGGGCGCGCGCATCAGCATGCGTTCGACCCGGAAATCCGAATGCACCGCGCGCGCCACTTCGGGCAGCACGGCAATCTCGGTGCTATCAAGTTCGCGCCGCACGTCGGCGCCAATGGCGCGCACCACCCGCGGCGCAGGCCGCCCAAAGAAATAGCCCTGGCCATAGGCCACGCCCAGGTCGCGGATCACCCGCAGTTCGGTATCGGTCTCGATGCCTTCGACGATCACGACCGTGCCCAGGCTGGCCGCCAGGCGCAGCAGGGCATCCAGCATCTGCACCTTTTCGCCATGGTCGCCAATGTCGCGGGCAAAGAACTTGTCGATCTTGACGATGTTGGGCTTGACCTCGGTCCACAGCCGCAGGCTCGAGCATCCGTCGCCAAAATCATCCAGGGCGATCTGCACCCCGCACGCCCGCAGGCGCGCCACCGCGTCGAGCAGGGCAGGCATGTCGGCCACGCGATCATGTTCGGTCAGTTCGAACACCAGCGATTCCGGCGACACCCGGATGCTGCGCAAGATGCGCAGCAGGTCGGGCGTGTCATGACGGGCCAGCGCCTCGACCAGCGCGGCGCCGCTGATGTTCACGAACAGCTTGCCCTTCATGGCCTGCCGCGACCACGCCAGGATGCCGGCGCGCACGCAGGCGATTTCCAGGTCGATCAGCAGGCCTTCGGCCCGCGCCGCCGCAAACATGGCGTCGGGCATGTGCAGCGCGGTGCCTTCGGGGCCGCGAATCAGGCATTCATGCGCGGTGACGGCGCCGTCGGCCAGACGCACGATGGGCTGGAACACCGGATGCAGGGCGTTGTCGGCCAGCACGCGCGCCAGCGTCCAGGGCGCATCCGCTGCCGCGTGCCAGTGCCCGGCAGGGGTCGCTCGAAGAGCAGTCATGGGTGCACGGCGGCGAGACGCAGGAGTGGAAGGTGCGGAAGTATCCGCCCGCAAGATGTACGGCGCGTGACCGTGGCGCGGTGTGGCGCGCCGGGTACGGTTTTCCTGCTAGATCCAGCCCAGGGTTGCGCTCAACGCCGAGACCAGCGCGATGCCGGCGGTTTCGGTCCGCAGCACACGATCCCCGAAACGCACGGGCTGCACGCCGTGGCGGGCGGCCAGATCCATTTCTTCGGGTGACCATCCTCCTTCCGGACCAATCAGCAGTTCTACGCCATTTGCCAGGTCGCCGGCGCGCTGGGTCGCGAGTATCGTGAGGCGGTCCTTGGCGTCGGGGTCGCAGATCAGGCGCAGCGGGGCAGGGGACGGAGCGGCGGAAACGCCGTCAGGACCCGCGGGATACGCCGACACGAAGTACTGCTCGGCCGTCAGCGGCGCGAACACCTGCGGCACGCGGTTGCGGCCGGATTGCTCGCAGGCGGCCACCGCGATGCGGCGCCAGTGCACCAGGCGTTTGTCGAGCCGGTCGCCCGACAGGCGCAGCACCGAGCGGTTGGCGGCGATGGGCTGGATGGCATGGGCGCCGACTTCGACGGCCTTTTCGATCACCCAGTCCATCTTGTCGCCCGATGCGATGCCCTGGACCAGAGTGATGCGGCCGGGCAGCTCGGCTTCGCGCGGATCGTGGTCACCCAGCGCCGCCCAGCCGCCCTTGCCTTCGGCTTCGAGCCGCGCCGGCACCTGACCACCCTGTCCATTGAACAGGATGACGTCTTCGCCATCGCGCAGCCGCAGCACGCGAAAGGCATGGTGGGCAATGTCGGCGGGTAGCGGGACGCGCGTGTTCGGCGCAAGAGGAAGATCAACGAAAAAACGTGGGAGAGACATGCTGGGCGGGGGACGATGTAACAGATCAGTAACGGTCCGCACGGCGCGATCGGTGCGAAGCTGACACGAATGTTAAACTCTAAAGCTTTGTAGCTGCGGGGTTTCCCGCCGGATAGAGCGCCTTTATGAGCAAGCAAGCCGCCCCTCATTCATCGATGGCCAACGCGATTCGTGCGCTGGCGATGGATGCCGTTCAACAGGCCAATTCGGGCCACCCCGGCGCGCCCATGGGCATGGCCGAGATCGCCCAGGCGTTGTGGAACAGGCATCTGCGCCACAATCCCGCCAATCCGGCGTGGGCCGATCGCGACCGTTTCGTGCTGTCGAACGGGCATGGCTCCATGCTGATTTATGCCTTGCTGCACCTGACCGGCTACGACCTGCCGATTTCCGAGCTGCGCAATTTCCGGCAAATGCATTCCCGCACGCCGGGCCACCCCGAAGTCGGCATCACCCCCGGGGTTGAGACCACCACCGGCCCGCTGGGCCAGGGTGTCTCGAACGCCGTCGGCATGGCGCTGGCCGAAGCGCTGCTGGCCACCGAGTTCAACCGCCCGGGCCTGCCTATCGTCGATCACTTCACCTACGCGTTCGTGGGTGATGGCTGCCTGATGGAAGGCGTGTCGCACGAAGTGGCCTCGCTGGCGGGCACGCTCAAGCTGTCCAAGCTGGTCGTGCTGTACGACGCGAACGGCATTTCCATCGACGGTCACATCGAACCCTGGTTCGGCGACGACACCGCCACACGTTTCGAAGCCTATGGCTGGAACGTGATCCGCAACGTCGACGGCCATGACGTGAACGCGGTCGACGCCGCCATCGCAAGCGCCAAGGCGCAGGCCACCGCCGCGGGCGGCAAGCCCACCCTGATCGTCTGCAAGACGGTGATCGGCAAGGGCGCCCCCACCATGGCCGGCACGCATAACGTGCACGGTGCGCCGCTGGGCGACAAGGAAATCTCGGCCACCCGCGCCGCCATCGACTGGCCCCACGCGCCGTTCGAGATCCCGGCCGACGTGTACGCCGCCTGGGACGCGAAGGAAGCCGGCCACGCCGCCGAAGCGAACTGGAACAAGTGTTTTGCCGAGTACCGCACGCAGTTCCCCGAGCTGGCCGCCGAATTCGAGCGCCGCATGAAGGGTGACCTGCCTGCCGATTTTTCGGACACGCTGGCGCGCATCGTGGCCCAGACGGCCGACAAGCAGGAAACGCTGGCCAGCCGCAAGGCCTCGCAGCAGATGATCGCGGCGTTGGTCGATGTGCTGCCTGAAATGCTGGGTGGGTCGGCCGACCTGACCGGCTCGAATTTCACGGACTGGAAAGGCGTGGCGGCAGTGCGGCCAGGCGAGCAGGGCATCCAGTTCGGCCGCCACATCAACTATGGCGTCCGCGAATTCGGCATGAGCGCGATCATGAACGGGATCGCGCTGCACGGCGGCTATCTGCCGTTCGGCGGCACCTTCCTGACCTTTGCCGACTATTCGCGCAATGCGCTGCGGATGGCGGCCCTGATGAAACAACGCGTGGTGTTCGTGTTCACGCATGATTCGATCGGCCTGGGCGAAGACGGCCCGACCCACCAGTCGGTGGAACATGCCGCCAGCCTGCGTCTGATTCCGAACCTGTCGGTCTGGCGTCCGTGCGACACGACCGAAACGGCGGTGGCCTGGGGCGCGGCGGTGGAACGTCCGTCCAGCATCGGCATGCAGGTGCGTGCCGGCGGCCCGACGGCGCTGCTGCTGTCCCGCCAGAACCTGCCCTTTGTCGAACGCGACCAGGACACCATCGCGGCCGTGGCGCGCGGTGGCTATGTGCTGCGCGACGCGCTGGGCGCGGCGGCGGTGATCATCGCGACCGGATCTGAAGTGGGCCTGGCGCTGGCCGCGCAGGAAGCGCTGGCCGCCGAAGGCGTACTGGTGCGCGTCGTGTCGATGCCGAGCACCGATGTGTTCGACCGGCAGGACGCCGACTGGCGCGAGAAAGTCTTGCCCAAGGGTCTGCCGCGCGTGGCGGTCGAGGCCGGCGTGACCGACTTCTGGCGCAAGTACGTGGGACTGGAAGGCGAAGTGGTCGGCATCGACACCTTCGGCGAATCCGCCCCGGCAGGTGTCCTGTTCAAGCATTTCGGCTTCACCGCGGAACGTGTCGCGGCTGCGGTCAAGAAAGTGATTGGTTGAGAGTTGACGACTAGTACCCGAATATTCATATCACTACCTCGAGGAAACACACCATGACCATCCGTGTCGCGATCAATGGCTACGGCCGCATCGGCCGCAACGTCCTTCGTGCCCATTACGAAGGCGGCAAGAAGCATGACATCGAAATCGTTGCGATCAACGACCTGGGCGATCCCAAGACGAACGCCCACCTGACGCAGTACGACACGGCCCATGGCAAGTTCCCGGGTACGGTCACCGTCGACGGCGACTACATGGTCGTGAACGGCGACAAGATCCGCGTGCTGGCCAACCGCAATCCGGCCGAACTGCCGTGGGGCGAGCTGAACGTCGACGTCGTCATGGAGTGCACGGGCTTCTTCACCACGAAGGAAAAGGCCAGCGCGCACATCAAGGGCGGCGCCAAGAAAGTCATCATCTCGGCCCCGGGCGGCAAGGATGTCGACGCAACCATCGTCTACGGCGTGAACCACAACGTCCTGAAGTCGACCGACACCGTCATCTCGAACGCATCGTGCACGACCAACTGCCTGGCTCCGCTGGTGCAGCCGCTGCACGCCAAGCTGGGCCTCGTGTCGGGCCTGATGACCACCATCCACTCGTACACCAACGACCAGGTTCTGACCGACGTCTATCACGAAGACCTGCGCCGCGCCCGTTCGGCCACGCACAGCATGATCCCGACCAAGACCGGCGCCGCCGCCGCCGTGGGCCTGGTGATGCCGGAACTGAATGGCAAGCTGGACGGCTTCGCGATCCGAGTCCCGACCATCAACGTGTCGCTGGTCGACCTGTCGTTCGTTGCCTCGCGCGACACGACCGTTGAAGAAGTCAACGCCATCATGAAGGAAGCTTCGGAAGGCGCCTTGAAGGGCATTCTGGACTACAACACCGCACCCCTGGTGTCGGTCGACTTCAACCACAACCCGGCGTCGAGCAGCTTCGATGCGACGTTGACCAAGGTCATCGGCAATCTGGTCAAGGTGTCGTCGTGGTACGACAACGAGTGGGGCTTCAGCAACCGCATGCTGGACACCACCATCGCCCTGACGTCGGCGAAGTAATCATGAGCAAGGTCCTCACGCTGTCGGGTCTGGCGTCCGAAGGCAAGCTGAAGGGCAAGCGCGTATTCATCCGCGCCGACCTGAACGTGCCTTTGGGCGACCAGGGCCAGATCACGGAAGACACGCGCATCCGCGCCTCGGTGCCGGGCATCCGCCTGGCGCTGGACGCGGGCGCCGCCGTCATGGTGACCTCGCACCTCGGTCGTCCGACCGAAGGCACGTTGACCCCGGCCGATTCGCTGGGCGTCGTGGGCGAGCGCCTGTCCGAATTGCTGGGCAAGCCGGTCCGTCTGGCGACCGACTGGGTCGACGGCGTGGACGTCGCCCCGGGCGAAGTGGTTTTGCTCGAGAACTGCCGCGTCAACAAGGGTGAAAAGAAGAACGACGAAGCGCTGGCAAAGAAGCTGGCCGCGCTGTGCGACGTGTACGTGAACGATGCCTTTGGCACCGCGCACCGTGCCGAAGCCACCACCCACGGCATTGCGAAGTTTGCGGCCGTGGCGTGCGCCGGTCCGCTGCTCGAAGCCGAGCTGGACGCCCTGGGCCGCGCACTGCTGGCGCCCAAGCGTCCGCTGGTCGCCATCGTGGCCGGCTCCAAGGTCTCGTCCAAGCTGACGATCCTGCGCGCGCTGGCCGACAAGGTCGACGCGCTGATCGTGGGCGGCGGCATTGCCAACACGTTCATGCTGGCCAAGGGCCTGCCGATCGGCAAGTCGCTGGCCGAGCCGGACCTGGTGGAAGAAGCCCGCGCGATCATCGATCTGATGCAATCGCGTGGCGCCGCCGTGCCGATCCCGACCGACGTCGTCTGCGCCAAGAAGTTTGCCGCTGACGCGCCTGCCGAGACCAAGGCCGCTGCCGATGTCGCCGACGACGACATGATCCTGGACATCGGCCCGCAAACCGCCGCGTTCCTGGCGGATTCGCTGAAGGCAGCCGGGACCATCGTCTGGAACGGCCCGGTGGGCGTGTTCGAGTTCGACGCGTTCGAACACGGGACCAAGACGCTGGCCCGGGCCATCGCTGCGTCGCCGGCCTTCTCGATCGCCGGCGGTGGCGACACGCTGGCCGCGATTGCCAAGTACGGCATTGCGGACCAGGTGGGCTACATCTCGACCGGTGGCGGCGCTTTCCTGGAATTCCTGGAAGGCAAGACGCTCCCGGCCGTGGCGATCCTGCAGGAACGCGCCGCCTGAGCGGTGGGATCCGACCGATGATCCGCGTGCGCCAGACATCGTCTGGACTGCGGCGTTTGACGTAGTACCGGGGGCTTCGAGACGGCGTAAAGTGGTAGGCCGTCTCGAAGCCTTTGTTTTGTAAATCGCTACCGAACGCAAAAACCCTGGCTCCGGCAGGGGTTGTCGCGTATCTAGTTCGGGCGAGTGGTCCACCTGCCGGGCCGGTACCGCCCAAGAATGCTTTACGGGCAGGCCTACGCGCCTGTCCGGGTCACCGATTTCGTGTTTCCGATTTGCTCAGGCATCAATCTCCAGGAGTTTCAAAAATGGCCCTAGTTTCCATGCGTCAACTGCTCGATCACGCGGCAGAAAACGGTTACGGCATCCCCGCCTTCAACGTGAACAACCTGGAACAGGTCCAGGCCATCATGGAAGCGGCGAACGAGACCGACAGCCCGGTCATCATGCAAGCCTCGGCAGGCGCCCGCAAGTACGCCGGCGAAGGCTTCCTGAAGGCCCTGATCGCTGCCGCGGTCGAGACGTATCCGCACATTCCGGTGGTGATGCACCAGGACCACGGCCAGTCGCCGAAGGTGTGTGAAGGCGCCATCAACATGGGCTTTTCCAGCGTGATGATGGACGGCTCGCTGCAGGAAGACGGCAAGACCGTCGCCGACTACGATTACAACCTCGACGTCACCAAGCGCGTCGTGGAAATGGCCCATGCCCGCGGCATTACCGTGGAAGGCGAACTGGGTTCGCTGGGCTCGCTCGAAACCATGATGGGCGACAAGGAAGACGGCCACGGCTTTGACGGCGCCCTGACCCGCGAACAGCTGCTGACCGACCCGGAACAAGCTGCGGATTTCGCCAAGCGCACCCAGATCGACGCGCTGGCCATCGCCATCGGCACCAGCCACGGCGCCTACAAGTTCTCGCGCAAGCCCACGGGCGACATCCTGGCGATCGACCGCATCAAGGAAATCCATCGCCGCCTGCCGAACACCCACCTGGTCATGCACGGCAGCTCCAGCGTGCCGCAAGACCAGCTCGCGATTATTCGCGAGTTCGGCGGCAAAATGAAGGAAACGTATGGCGTGCCGGTCGAAGAGATCCAGGAAGCCATCAAGCACGGCGTGCGCAAGATCAATATCGACACCGATATCCGTCTGGCCATGACTGCTGCGATCCGCAAGTTCTTTGCCGAGAACCCCGAAAAGTTCGACCCGCGTGATTACCTGAAGCCTGCCCGCGAAGCCGCCAAGCGCATCTGCCTGCAGCGTTACACGGAATTCGGCACCGCCGGCAACGCCAGCAAGATCAAGGCCGTGCCGCTGTCGGAAATCGCAACCATGTACGCAACGGGTAAACTCCAGCAAGTCGTCGCGTAAGCGGCATCCATTCCGAACTTCAGGCAGATCCATGTCCGCACCGCTTTATCAGTCCACCATTCAATCCCTGCCGTTGCTTGCGCGCGGCAAAGTGCGCGACATGTACGCGGTCGGCGATGACAAGCTGCTGATCGTGACGACCGACCGCCTGTCCGCGTTCGACGTGATCCTGGATGACCCGATTCCGGGCAAGGGCGAAGTGCTCAATTCGCTCACGGACTTCTGGTTCGATCGCCTCGGGACCATCATCCCCAACCACCTGACCGGCATCGCGCCCGAAACGGTGGTGACGGAACTGGAACGCGAACAGGTCACGGGCCGCGCGGTGGTGGTCAAGCGGCTCAAGCCGGTTTTGGTGGAAGCCGTGGTGCGGGGCTACCTGATCGGTTCGGGATGGAATGATTACCTGGCAACGGGTTCGGTCTGCGGCATCACGCTGCCGGCCGGCCTGCAACAGGCCGACAAGCTGCCGTCGCCGATCTTTACGCCGGCGGCCAAGGCTGAGCTGGGTGCGCACGATGAAAACGTCGATTTCGAGCACGTGGTGCGCGAAGTGGGCCCGCAACTGGCCGAGCAGATCCGTGAAGTGTCCCTGCGGATCTACCAGGTCGCGGCCGACTACGCCGCCCAGCGCGGCATCATCATCGCCGATACCAAGTTCGAATTCGGCCTGGATGAAAACAACCAGCTGCACCTGATGGACGAAGTGCTGACCCCGGACTCGTCACGTTTCTGGCCTGCCGATTCGTACACGCCGGGCATGAGCCCGCCGTCGTTCGACAAGCAGTTCGTGCGTGACTGGCTCGAGACGCAGGATTGGGGCAAGACCGCCCCGGCCCCGCGCCTGCCGGCCGATGTGCTGCAAAAGACATCGGACAAGTACAAGGAAGCACGTGCGAGGTTGGTAGCTTGAAACGGCGAATAAAACGGCTGATCGCGTGGGTAGTGAGCTTGTAAAGCCCCAGCCTGCGGCGGTCAGCAAACGAGAAGTCCGCAGGATGTGAAAACGCCGGTTCGAAGATGAACCGGCGTTTTTTTGGCCTGCGGTATCTGGCCTGCGTTGTTGGCTTGCGTTCTTGATGGGCGCGCTCAGCCCTTCATTTCGTCCGCCAGCGTCTTCATCAGGTCCGCCGCCGTCATCTCGCGGGCCAGCGGCGCGCCCTGTCCAGCCCACTGCGCCGCAAATTCGTGATTGTCCTGCTTGCCGGCGGCGGCGTTGATCTGCTTGGCCGCATCGTAGGCCAGCGGGTAGTCGGCGGGTGGCGGGCTGCCGGCGGCTTCACCGAAATCGATGTAGCGATTGACCATGCCGCGCGCCGGCCGGCCCGACAGCACGGCGGTCAGCCGCGTCGAATAGGCGCGGTCGCCGCTCAGGTTGGCGCGGTAGGCCGCGTTGGCGGCCGATTCCGGGCACAGCACGAAGGCGGTGCCCAGCTGCGCCGCCGCAGCGCCCAGGTCCAGCGCGGCCTTGATGCCCCGGCCATCCATGATGCCGCCGGCGGCGACCACCGGCAGACGTGTTTCGCGCAGCACCAGCCGCACCAGCACCCAGGTAGGCAGGGCTTCGTCGGTCGCGGACGGATCGAACATGCCGCGATGGCCGCCCGCTTCGATGCCCTGCGCAACGATGGCGTCCACGCCGGCCTGTTCGATCTGCCAGGCTTCATCCAGGTTGGTGGCGGTGGCCATGGTCACGATGCCGGCCTTGCGCAGCGCCTGGATCCGGTCCGCCGAGGGCAGGCCGAAGTGAAAGCTGACCACGGCCGGGCGGGTGGCGAGCAACATCTCGAACGCGGCGTCGTCCCCCACGAAGCTCGGGTAGATTTCGTCAAGGTGGTCGGGCGCGGCAATGCCGGCTTCGGCAAACAGCGGCGCCAGGTGCGCCAGCCAGGCGGCTTCCCGGTCGGCGTCGCGGCGGGCCGGCGCGTGGCAGAACACGTTGACGTTGAACGGCCGCTTGGTCAGCGCGCGGGTGGCCTTGATGGCCTCGCGCGCCTGTTCCACCGTGCTGGCGCCGATGCCCAGCGAACCCAGCCCGCCGGCGTTGGACACAGCGGCGGCAAGCTGCGGCGTCGACACTCCGGCCATGGGCGCCTGGATGATGGGAAGGGACAGGCCCAGGCGGGCCAGGAAAGGACGGGAAGCGGACACGTGAAACTCCTGGCAGCGGCCGTGACGGCCGGGCAGAGGGATGGGGGAAACCGCAAACCGCGGCGGCGCAGAAGCCTGCGCCACCCAGGCAGGCAGTCTAGAACAGCAAGGTGGACAGCTTGCGGCGGTATTGTGAAACCAGTTCTGGCTGCGCCGACGCCATGCCAAAGACGGCGATCAGCGTCTTGCGGCCGATTTCCTCCTGGAAGGTCCGGTCGCGGGCCACGATTTCCAGCAGTTCATCCATGGCCGGGCCCCAGGCGCGGCGGGCGATGCGCTTGTTGGCCAGTTCCAGGCGGGCCTGCAGGTCGTTCGGATCGGCCTCGATCCGCTTCACGATCTCGTCTTCGTCCGGCAAATCCTGCGCCTGATCGACGGCGTTCAGCGCCGTTTCCATTGGCTCGTAGCGCGGATCGGCCTTGGCCTTGGGCGTCAGCAGCGCAAATTGCGCCTTGGCGTCTTCCGGCCGGCCGGTGGTGATCAGCACCTCGACATAATCGAAGCGGGCTTCGTCATAGGTGGCGTCCAGCACCAGCGCGGCGCGCAGGTGCTTTTCGGCCGTTTCCATATCGCCGGCCTGGGCCGCGGCCAGCGCCTGCTGGTGTTCTTCTTCGTGCGGCAGGGGCAGGAAACGATCGATGAAGGCGCGGACCTGGCCTTCGGGCTGCGCGCCGGTGAACTTGTCGACCGGGCGTTCGTTGACGATCGCGACCACCAGCGGAATGCTGCGGGCCTGGAAGTGGGCGGCCAGTTCGGGATTCTCGTCCACGTTGACCTTGACCAGCTTGAAGCGGCCGGCGTAGTCGCGCTCGAGCTTTTCCAGCGTGGGGGTCAATGTGCGGCAGGGACCACACCACGGCGCCCAGAAGTCCACCAGGACAGGGACCTCCCGCGACGCGTGTATGACTTCACGTTCGAAATTGGCGAGTGTGACATCCATGGCAAGCATCCTATGAAGCGTTCGTTTAGGCGAATTTTCCTCTATGTGGGGCGTGTTGTGGCAGAGGCAACGGGGAAACCGACGCGGCGCGGTAAAATCGTCGGTTCGATATAACGGTTTTCGCGTCAAGGGCTCGTACGTATCCCTGGATCAGCTGCAGGTTTTAGCGGCTAAAACCGGCGTCGACCTTGGTTCATGTCCAAGCCGCTTACGTTCACCATCGGGGTCGTTCCCCGGGATTCCCAGCCTATGTCCAGCCACGCTTCAACACCTTCGTCCTCCCTTGCGCCTGTCACCGTCGGTATCGTGATGGGTTCGTCCAGCGATTGGGAGGTGATGCAGCATGCCGTGACCATCCTGACGGAATTCCGAATCCCGTTCGAGGCGCGTGTCGTGTCCGCCCACCGCATGCCGCTCGACATGGTCGAGTATGGCGCGCAGGCGCCGAAACGCGGCATGCGCGCGATCATTGCCGGGGCGGGGGGCGCGGCCCACTTGCCTGGCATGGTGGCGGCGCTGACCTCGGTGCCTGTGTTTGGCGTGCCGGTGCCGTCGCGCTACCTGCGGGGCGAAGATTCCTTGCTGTCGATTGTGCAGATGCCCAAAGGCGTGCCCGTGGCCACCTTTGCCATTGGTGAAGCCGGCGCGGCCAATGCGGCGCTGCACGTGATCGCCAATCTGGCCACCACGGACGACGACCTGCGCACCCGCCTGGACGCCTTCCGGGCCCGCCAGACCGAAGCTGCCCGCGCCATGGCGCTGCCGATCACCGGGCTGGTGAGTGGGACTGATGCGGACACTGATGCGCGCGCTGAAGCCGGCACTGGCGCCAGCGCCGCCCAAGGAAAGCAGCCATGACCCCGCCGCGCAAGGCGATTCTGCCGGGCCAGTGGCTGGGAATGTTGGGGGGTGGCCAATTGGGCCGCATGTTCTGTCATGCCGCCCAGGCCATGGGCTACCGCGTGGCCGTGCTGGACCCGGCAACTGAAAGCCCGGCCGGGTCGGTGGCCGACCTGCACATCGTGGCGGATTATGACGACCGCGACGCCCTGGCCGAATTGGCCGACCTGTGCGCCGCCGTGACCACCGAATTCGAAAACGTGCCGGCCGCCAGCCTGGAATTCCTGGCCGCGACGCGTCCGGTCGCGCCCGATGCCAAAGCCGTGGGCATTGCCCAGGACCGCATGGCCGAAAAGGGCTTTATCGCGTCGCAGGGTGTGCCGGTCGCGCCCTATGCCGAGATCCACACCGCAGCCGACCTGGACACCGCGTCGGCGTCCTTGTACCCCGCCATTCTGAAAAGCGCCCGCCTGGGCTACGACGGCAAGGGCCAGGCCCGCGTCAAGACGGCCGACGAGGCCAAGGCGGCGTTTGCGTCCTTTGGCAGCGTGCCCTGCGTGCTGGAAGCCATGCTGGCGCTCAAGCACGAAATTTCCATCGTGGTGGCGCGCGGGTTCGATGGGCAATCGGTGACCTATCCGGCGTCGGAAAACGAACATCGCGACGGCATCCTGGCCGTGTCGACCGTGCCATCGCCGAACGTGTCGCCGGCCCTGGTGGCGCGCGCGACCGAAGCCGCTCGCACGATTGCGGCCGGCCTCGATTACCACGGCGTGCTCTGTGTCGAGTTCTTTGTGCTGGAAGGCGACCGCCTGGTCGTGAACGAAATGGCGCCCCGGCCGCACAACAGCGGGCACTTTTCGATCGATGCCTGCGTGTCCAGCCAGTTCGAGCAGCAGGTGCGCGCCATGGCGGGACTGCCGCTGGGGTCGACGGAGGTGTTGGCGCCGTCGGTGATGCTGAATGTGCTGGGGGATGTGTGGTTTACGGGTACCGATGCCGAGGGTGCTGCGGCCGACGCGGCCACCGAACCGGCCTGGGCCAAGGTCCTGGCCGTGCCGACGGCCAAGCTGCACCTGTACGGCAAGACCGACGCCCGCCGGGCCCGCAAGATGGGTCACATCACTTGCCTGGGCAGCACTGCCGCCGAAGCGTCGTCGGCAGCAGCGAAGGTGGCTGGCGTCCTGGGCATCGCGTTTCCGTGAGCTTGGGCATGCTGCGCGCGTCGATGCACGCCGAAACGGCGCCCAGGATAGTGTGTGCGCCGATCCAATCGGAAAGTGCGCCAGGGCAAGCACGCGCTTCAGTCCTCGGGCCACTTTGTATGCCGGGCGTCACGCGATGACGGACACTTCAACGCCGGCCATGTCGCCCGTGCCGCGCATCGCGCCCGCCTCGCCAGAGGCGCTGGACCGCGCCGTGGCCCTGCTGCGTGCGGGCCAGCTGGTGGCTTTTCCGACTGAGACGGTTTACGGACTGGGCGCTGACGCGTCCGACCCCGAGGCTGTCGCCCGCATCTTTGCCGCCAAGGGCCGCCCGAACGATCATCCGGTCATCGTGCACGTGGCGCCTGGCAACGATGTGTCGGCCTGGGCCGCCACGATCAATGACGATGCCCGCACGCTGATCGACGCCTTCTGGCCTGGCCCGTTGACGCTGATCCTGCCGCGTGCGGCCGGCGTACCCGACGCCGTGACGGGCGGGCAGGAGACGGTGGGCGTGCGCTGCCCGTCGCACCCGGTTGCCCAGGCGCTGCTGTCGGCCTTCGGCGGCGGCGTTGCGGCGCCGTCGGCCAACCGCTTCGGCCGCGTCAGCCCCACCACCGCGCAGCACGTGGCCGATGAATTCGGCCCTGAGCTGAGCCTGGTCCTGGACGGCGGCCCGTGCGAAGTCGGCATCGAATCGACAATTGTCGACGTGACCGGCGACACGCCCGTGCTGCTGCGCCCGGGACACATTTCGACCGCCATGCTGGCCGGCGCCCTGGGCAAGCCGGTACTGACCCGCGCGGAGCTGGATGCGCGCATGAATGCCGGCGCCCAGGCCGCGCGTGAGGTGCCTCGGGTATCGGGCGCACTGGCGGCACACTACGCGCCCCGCACGCCGCTGGAACGGGTACCGGCCGGTGCGCTGGACCTGCGCGCCCGCCTGCTGGTGGCGGCTGGCCGCCGCGTGGGCGTGTGGTCGACCGTCAAGCCCGCGGCGGACGTCATCTGGGTGGGCGCGCCGCTCGACCCGGTGGCCTACGCGCAAGACCTGTATGCCATGCTGCGATTCCTGGATACGCAAGGCTGCGACATCCTGCTGGTGGATGCGCTGCCGGATACCGACGCGTGGTCCGCAGTGAACGACCGGCTGGGGCGCGCCGTGGTGGGGTCGGGCGACGGCTGATCCGCCGCCTCGCGACGCAGATTGCGCCCACACCAATGACAAAAGCCGCCTTTCGGCGGCTTTGTCGTTGCTGCCATCGGCCCGTGGGGCCGTTGGCTTGGCAGTACGTTAGTCCAGCTTGATGTTGCCCTTCTCGACCACGGTGGCCCAGCGCTTGCGCTCGCCGCTGAAGAAGGTATCAAGTTCCTTCGGGTTCTGCACGACGACTTCTGCGCCTTGTTCCAGCAGCTTGGCCTTGATTTCCGGCGATGCGATCACACGGGCCAGTTCGGCCGACAGGCGGGTGACGGCGGCGTCGGGCGTGCCGACAGGAGCCATCACGCCTTGCCACGTGCCCGACTCAAAGCCGGTCATGCCTTGTTCGGCCAGGGTAGGGATATCCGGCACCAGGGCCATGCGCTCACGCTTGGAGATGGCAATGGCCTTGAGCTTGCCCGACTTCACATAAGGCAGGGTAGCGAGCATGCCGTTCATGATCACCTGCGTCTGGCCGCCCATGGTGTCGGTCACGGCCTGCGAGCCGCCCTTGTACGGCACGTACAGCCACTTGGCCTTGGTGGCCTGTTCCACGGCCACGCCTGCCAGGTGCGGCGCGCTGCCGATGGCGGTCACGGCAAAGCTGATCGGCTGCTTGCCGGCCAGTGCAACCAGTTCGGACAGCGTGTTGGCCGGCACCGACGGGTTCACCGCCAGGATGTGCGGCGAGTAGGCCAGCATCGAGACGCCACGCAGGTCTTTGGAAGGATCGAAGCTCAAGGTCTTGTAGACCGACGGGCTGATCGCCAGTGCGCCCACGTCGCACAGCAGGAAGGTGTGCTGGTCGGTAGCCTGGGCCACCTGTCCCGCGCCAAGGTTGCCGTTGGCGCCCGGGCGGTTGTCGACGATGACGGTCTGCTTGAGCGCGGCGCCCAGTTGCTGGCTGATCAGGCGTGCAATGATGTCGGACGATCCACCGGCAGGGTAGGGGACCACGATGCGGATCGGGCGGGTGGGCCATTCGTCTGCCGCGTTGGCGGTGGCTGCGCCACCCAGGACGGCAAGGGTGGCGAGAGCAGACGTGAGCACGCGTTTGAAGAACATGACCGGGATATCTCCGTGATGTGCAGATGCGTGGCGGAAAACGCTGCATCCGATTTGTGATAAGTCATCATACAACATGGGAAATGTTGAGCTAGCGGCTGCCTATTAGGGAGTTTCCCTTAAGCCATTCTTAAGCATCAATAGGCCTTTTCCTTGGGTGCATTAGCAACAACCCGCATTTGCTTTGCCGGATTTAAGTTGTACGATGACTTATCTCAACACGGGGCGGTGCTGTTGTAGCGGCGTCCAATTCAATGAAGGTGCGGTGCCATGCAAACGTCTCCCCAAGAACTCAAGTCCATCGTGTCCGAAGGCCTGTTGTCCTTCCCGATCACGGACTTCGACAGCAACGGCGACTTTCGCGAGTCGACCTATATCGAACGTCTGGAATGGCTGGCTCCCTACGGCGCCACGGCGCTGTTCGCTGCCGGCGGCACGGGTGAGTTCTTCTCGCTGGCGCCCGACGAATACTCGAAAGTGATCGACGCCGCCGTCAAGACCTGCGCCGGCAAGGTGCCGATCCTGGCCGGTGCTGGCGGCCCGACCCGTACGGCCATTGCGTACGCCAAGGAAGCGCAGCGTCTGGGCGCCCACGGCGTGCTGCTGATGCCGCATTACCTGACCGAAGCCAGCGAAGAAGGCATTGCCAACCACGTCGAGGAAGTCTGCAAGGCGCTGGATGTCGGCGTGATCTTCTACAACCGCGCCAACTCGCGCCTGGGCCCCGATTCGCTGGAACGCCTGGCCGACCGCTGCCCGAACCTGATCGGTTTCAAGGACGGCGTGGGCGATATCGAACACATGGTCAAGGTGCGCCGCCGCATGGGCGATCGCTTCTCGTACCTGGGTGGCCTGCCGACCGCCGAAGTCTACGCCGCGGCCTACAAGGCGCTGGGCGTGCCGGTGTACTCATCGGCCGTGTTCAACTTCATCCCGAAGACGGCCATGGACTTCTACCGCGCGATTGCCGCCGAAGACCACGCCACCGTCGGCAAGCTGATCGACGACTTCTTCCTGCCTTACCTGGAAATCCGCAACCGCCGCGCCGGCTATGCCGTCAGCATCGTCAAGGCAGGCGCGCGCCTGGTCGGCCATGACGCCGGTCCCGTCCGCGCCCCGCTGACCGACCTGAACGACAGCGAACTGGCCGACCTGGATCGCCTGATCAAGAAGCTCGGCCCCCAGTAATCCGCTGGGTGGTATGAAAAACGGCGTCCTTCCGGACGCCGTTTTTGTTTGTGCTTCGGGGTGGAACGTTTGCAGTTCGACGGGCTGCCGACCCGCCCATTGCGAGCCGTTCGATCCACGGTATATATTGTAATATATATCAGGAGGTTCATATGCCGCAGACAGCCAAGATCTTTACGACCGGTCGCAGCCAGGCAGTACGTCTTCCGCTCGAATTCCGTTTTGCAGAAAAAGAGGTGTTCATACGCCGGGATGCCGCAACGGGCGACGTGATCCTCTCGCGTCGGCCCGAGTCATGGGAAGGTTTTTTCGCACTGGACAATGGCGACGACGTCCCATCTGACTTCATGAACGAGAGTGATCGCAATCAAAGTGAGCATGTCCGCGATCCGTTCGACGATACGTCGGCATGACGACCTATCTGCTCGACACGAACACCGCCAGCCACGTCATCAAAGGCGATATTCCGCTCGTGCGCCAACGGCTTGCCGCGGTCCCCATGGCCAGCGTTGCCGTTTCGATCGTGACTCAGGCGGAGTTGCTGTACGGCGTGGCGAAACGCGGCCACCCTGCGGCGCTGGCCACACGCGTTCGTGAGTTCCTGGTTCGGGTCGACGTATTGCCCTGGACTGCCGAGGTCGGCGAAGTCTACGGCGCGCTCAGAGCCCGATGCGAGGCCGGGGGCGTTCCGTTGGGCGCCATGGACATGATGATTGCAGCGCACGCCAAGACCCTGGACCTGCTTGCCGCGCAGGTGCAAGACACCGCCATTCTCGTGACCAGAGATCGTGCTTTCTCACGTGTTCCGGGCGGCCTGGCCCTGGACGATTGGACCCAGGAGGCGTCACTCTCTTGAGATCATGACCCCGTCGCGACTGCACGCCGCCGGGCGTACGCAAACCAGCCGGCCGTCTGCCCGTTGTTGGTCGCTTCCAGCAGCAACAGCGGCTGGGCCGTGCCCGCGGCGTCGGCCACGCGGACGCCCACCCCCTGCATGGACTGGGTGGCGACGTTGGCCGCACAGCCGGACTCGCCGCCAAAGCTCAGGTTCAGGATCGTGTAGTTCTTGCTGTTGGCCCCGTTCGACAGCGCGCCATTGATGGCGCAGGGGTCAGGCTTGCCTGGCACCGTCGACGTGGCTGTGATGCGGCCGCCGCCGTCCAGGGTCACGACCAGCCGGGCGCCACTGCTGTCGCGGCCTTCCCAGGTGCCGGCATAGTCGGACAGGGGCACGGCGGTGTTGTACTGGCTGTTGAAGTTGGTGGTAAAGGTCAGGTTGTTCGGCAGGTTGCCATCGAACGCCGATGCCGTCGTCACCGAACCGGTCACGGTGCCCGTCGTCACGGTCCCGCTGGCGCCGCTTGCATAGGTCTTCCCGGTGCCCGTGAAGTTCTTGCCAGTCAGCGCGCCCGTGCCACGAAACAGACGGAAGGCCGTGTTGGCGCTTTCGTCATACGACAGGCCCCACACGTCATTGGTGGGTGTGACCAGCAGCGCGAAGGTATAGCGGTCGCTGGTCGTGCCGGTCCACAAGCCCTGGGCGTCGCTGGTCGCGCCGTTGCCGCCCCCATTGCCATTGTCGTCGGACTCGACGCCGAAGTAGCCGCCGTTGCAGGCGGCAAGCACCGCGGCGCTGAGCAGGGCGATGTAGAGAGCGGGACGGCGCATGATGGACTCCAGTTGGACGTGTTGCCGGTAGACGTAATATGGGTGGCGAGGTAAAGGGTGATGTTCAGCAAGCCGACATGGAAAAGCCTGCGGTCAGGCCGGCGTGTCGGCGGCGCGCGCCGGCTGGGGCGTCAGGTCAAAATCGCCCGCGTGAAACACCAGCGGCATGGCCGGTGTGTGCCCGCAGTGTTCGACTTCGCCCACAAAAATGCAGTGGTCGCCTTCACGATACTGGCTGCGGTTGAAACACTCGAACCAGGCGGTGCAGCCGTCGATCAAGGGGGCGCCGTTCGCACCGGGCCGCCACGGCACGTCGGTGTAGCGGTCGGCCCCCTTGCGGGTGGCGAAACGTTTGGCCAGTTCTAGCTGATCGGCGGCCAGCACATTGATCGCATAGTGCTGGCAGGCTTCCATCGTGCGGAACGAGCTGGACGTCAGCGTCAGGCTCCACAGCACCAGAGGCGGGGCCAGCGAGACGGAATTGAACGAACTGACGGTCAACCCGACAGGCTGTCCATCGGCGCCAATGGCCGTGACCAGCGTCACGCCGGTCGCAAAGCGTCCAAGGGCAGCGCGAAAGTCGGTGGAATCGAAATCCGGTGGGGCAGCGGGCATCCAGGGCGGGTGCGCGACACATCCCTGGGATGCGCAGCGACGTCAGGTTGGCTGAGAGATCTCGATTTTAGCGCGTGCGCCGGCGCGCCGTGATTTCCCTGGCAAGCGCTTCGATCGTCAGCGGCGCGCTGCCCTCGGCCTTGTTGTTGGCAACGATCCAGACGGGCTTGCCGGACTGGTGGGCAATGGCAGCCGCCTCGGCCAGCGCGTTGCGAGTATCGGGATCCGGCACGACCAGTTTGTCGAACGGCTTGAACCGGGACTTGGCGGCTTCATACCGCTGCCCGGCCAGCAGATTCCACCGGACCACGAGCGGCCCCGGCCCGGTCGCGGCCACGGCCTGCAACTGGCGCGCGGCAGGGGGCATGCGGCTGTGGATGGCGACGCAATAACGCGCATCGCGCCGCGCCAGCATCTTCATCATGCGCGGCGTGACGACATCGGCATCACGAAACTCCACCGCATAAAACCCGTGCTGCGCGGCGTCCGAGGCAGGCAGCCGCGGCAGCGCGGCCAGAAAGGCTTCCAGGCGGTCGACCCATCCTGCCGGGTCGGCCAGCACATCCATCGGCAATGGCGAAAACTGGAACACCAGCGGGCCGGCTTTGGCTCCCAGGCCTGCCAGACACGGCGTCACGAAATGCTCGGTGGCAATGGCCGCATCCAGAAAGCTGGGGTTCGGACCGGTAGGCGTGCCCTTGTCCTGACGCAGCACGGCATCGGTTACCAGATTCGGCGCCTTGACCACGAACCGGAAACCATCGGGCACCTGGCTCGCGTAGGTGGCGTACTGCGCTTCGGAAATCGGCGCATAGAAGGTCCGGTCCAGGCTCACGCTGCGCAGCAAGGGATGCTGGCCGTAGGCGCGCAGCCCTTCGCGCGACAACAGCGTTTCGCTGGCGTCGTCCCCGTAGACCAGGCCGCGCCAGCCCGGAAAGGCCCAGGACGACGTGCCCAGGTGGATGTCCCCCGGCAGATCGGCGCCCAAGGCGCGCAGGTCGTCGTCGTGATCGGCGGGCGGAACTTCGGTCGCGGCGCCGCGCGCCCGGCGTTTTTTCGCCGGTGCGGCAGAGGTGGCGTCAGCATCCGCATCCGCGGCCGGGTCGCCGGGGGTACCCACTTCGAAGAAAGACGTCTGATTCATAACTTCGTGCTTATGTATGACACATAACTTTTTGCTTATGTATTGGCGCGCGCGGAAAAGGGAGATGGCCCCCCGCTGGGTGATTCGCCGGTAATTCGTCTGGTATGCGCCCGGTATGCGCCCCGATATGTGCCTGTTATGCGCCCGTTATGCGTCTGTCATTGCGCTCGTTATCGCGACCGCGTCACGGCGCTACCAGGCTCGGTGCCGTGGTCGGGGCGGCAGGCGAATTCCCGCTGGAGTTCAAGGCGACAGACGGGCAATGCGCCAGGCGTCGCCTTCCCGCACATACGCCAGCCGGTCGTGCAGACGGGACGGGCGGCCTTGCCAGAATTCAAAACGATCGGGCACGACGCGGTAGCCACCCCAGTGCGCCGGCCGGGGCGGATCGTCACCAAGGCGCTCGCGAAATTCCGCTTCGCGTTCGCGCAGCCATTCACGGCGCGGGATTTCGGTGCTCTGGTCAGACGCCCAGGCGCCAATCCGCGAAGCCAGCGGACGGCTCTTGAAATACGCATCGGACTGTTCTTCCGATACCTTTTCGACCCGGCCTTCGATGCGGATCTGCCGTTCGTGCGGCGCCCAGAAGAACAGCAGACTGGCCCATGGGTGGCCGTCGAGCTGGTGGCCCTTGCTGGAGTGGTAGTTCGTGTAGAACACGAAGCCGCGTTCGTCGTAGTCTTTGAGCAGCACGATCCGCGCGGCGGGCCGGCCGTCATCCTTGACGGTCGCCAGGGTCATGGCGTTGGGATCGAGCAGGTTGTCCTGCAGCGCCTGTTCGAACCACGCGGTGAATTGGTCGACCGGTGAAGGCAGCGCGTCCGCTTCATGCAGCGCGCCTTGTTGGTAGGTCTTGCGAAGGTCGGCTAGCGACATGCTGGGAATCCCGGTAAAGAAGTTGCAGACGCAGGTATCGAGCGTTGGGTGTGAATCATCCACGCTCAGCCGACAGCGTCACCGGCAACTATAGCGCCGCGTGCGGGTCCTGCCGCAGTTGCGCAACGATGTGTTCCAGGCGCCGGTCATGGATGCCGCAGTCACGCAATGCTTGTTCGGTTTCCATGACGTAATCCATGCAGGGACCGTATCGGCCCCGTGCGCGCCGCACGATGTCGAGCAAACGCTGTTCCTGCAATTCCCCGGTGTAGCCGCTGGCCTGCCGGTTGATGACGAAGGCCAGTGCCGTGACGTCGCCGTCGGGCGTCGCGCAGGACAGCCACCGCGGCAGGTAGGAATCCATCAGCATCTCGCGTTGCCACAAGTCGTGGAACACGGGGCGCACCTCATCGTCAGGCACCTGCAGCACAACGCCCCGGCAGGTGCCGCCCCGGTCCAGTCCGAACACCAGGCCAGGGTCGTCTGGCGACCCGCGGTTGATGCGTGACCACAGGCACAGGGACCGGTGGTAGCCGCGCACCCGGGCCATGCGCCGGCCGGCGGGTGCGAAGCCCGGACGCCAGATCAGTGAGCCATAGCCGAATACCCAGACGTCGCCCGGCGGTCGCTGCGCCAGGGCGCGGTCCATCGAGGCAAGGAGTTGTTCCGGATCTAGTCGTGTGGCGGTACTTTGATCGAGCAAGGCGGAGTCCTTGGCGGTCCATTGAAGATGCCGCCCAGCAGCAGGCCGGTCGCCATCGTCCAGAAGGGCAGACCGACGCCCGCCACGGCGCCCAGTGCGCCGCAGGTCAGGGGCAGCGTGAACTGTCCGCCGTTGATCAGGGCCATGCGCAGGCCAAGCGCTTCAGCCGCGCGGCCCAGCGGCGCGTGGGTATGCAACAGGCCCAACAGGCTGGGTTGGCAGCTGCCCAGCGCCAGGCCCAGCAGGAAGGCAAGGCCGATTAGCACCGGCACCTGGGTGAACATCGGAAACAGCAGGTAGACCGAGCCCGCCGACAGCATGGCCGTGCGCAGCAATTGCCAGGGCGTAAGCGCGCGCTGGATCCAGGGCAGCATCATCCGCACCACGAAGGTCGCGGCGGCAAAGGTGGCCAGGATGACGCCGATGGTGGTGGCCGACAGGCCGATGCTGTTGCCGAAGATCGGCATCATGAAGGCGTTGACGTCCCAGGCGCCCGACAGCAGCAGGGTGGCGATCAGGATCTTGCGCATGACCGGCATGGCGAGCAGGTCGCTCAGCTGCGCGTTTTCCTGGCGGGCCACCAGGTTGAGCGTGCGCGGCAGCAGCCGCCGGTAGTGGATCAGCGCAACCAATGCGGCCAGCGGCGCAAGCGTCAGGATGCCGAAGGACCACCGGTAGCCGAGATGATCGATGGCCAGCCCGGCCACCAGCGGCCCGCTGAATCCGGAAATCGACATGGATATCGACAGCCGCGCGAAGTTCACGATGCGCCGCTCGGGCGGCATGTTGGCGCCCATCAGGTTCTGCGCGGCAATGATGTAGAGCATGCAGCCGATGCCTACCGTACAGCTCGACAGGAACAGCACTTCGGTGCGGGAGATGGCAAAAGGAAGCATGCTGCCGAAGATCAGCAGCAAGGTGCCGACCCGCATGGGCCGGCGCACGCCAATCCGGTCCACCCAGCGGCCGGTGTGCACCGACAGCAGCATGGGCAGCAGCGCGAACAGCGCCATCAGCACGCCGACCGTGAAGCTCGACGCGCCCTGGCTGAGCGAGCCGAGGGCGACCGTCACGCGGCCGCCGGTCAATGCAAAGTGGTTCAGGATCGCCAGGCCGCAAAAGACGTACACGCCGCGGTTGGAGAGTGTGGAGGAGGGCGCAGTCTCTTGCGCGGTGCCTGCAGGCACTTGGAGTAGGGAACCGTCTTCGGCCACAGCGTAAGACCCGATCCTGAATATTGAGCATGTTCATTCTACTCCCGGCGCCTTGCGGCGGTGGGAAGGGCGCGCGTCACGGCGCTGCTAACATGGCGCGATCCGCCTTCGCCGGCAACCCTGGATGACCTTGCATGACCCCTGAAGACACCCTCCCGCTGGACCGCGAGCGACGTTTTGGCGGCGTTGCGCGCCTGCATGGCGAGCGCGCCCTCGACACGATGGCCAACGCACGCGTGGCCGTCGTCGGATTGGGCGGCGTCGGTTCATGGGCCGCCGAAGCGCTTGCTCGCTGCGGTATCGGTGGACTGACCCTGATCGATCTCGACCACGTGGCCGAGTCCAACATCAATCGCCAGGTGCATGCGCTGGAAAACACCCTGGGCATGGCCAAGATCGACGCCATGGCCGAGCGCATCCTGGCCATCAATCCGGATTGCCGCCTGACCCGGGTCGACGATTTCCTGACCCCGGACAATGCCGCCGACCTGCTCGGCGACCCCCAGGCCGGCCCCCTGACGGCCATCCTGGATTGCACCGACCAGGCCGCGGCCAAGGTCGCCATGATCCTGTTCGCCAAAGCCAATAACGTACCCGTCGTGGTCTGTGGCGGCGCGGGCGGCAAGACCAACCCGCTGGCGCTGCGGGCGACCGACATCACCGAAACCCTGAATGACGCGCTGCTTGCCAAGGTCCGCAACCAGCTGCGGCGCCAGCACGGCTTTGCGCGTGCCGCCACGCCGGGGGGCAAGCCGCTCAAGCGCATCCCGAAAATGCACATTCGCGCCTTGTGGGTGAACCAGCCGGTCCGCCTGCCTGCCGCGTGGGTCGACGCCGCGCTGACCGCGGAACCCGGTACAGAGGGCGCTGAAGCCCTGCAGGGCCTGTCTTGCGCCGGCTACGGGTCGATCGTGACCGTGACGGCAGCCATGGGGCTGGCCGCCGCGCACGAAGTGCTGCACCTTCTGTTCGGCGGTTCGCAGCCGGCCTGAGCGGGGCGGCCCGGGCCGCGGCGCCTTGGCATGTCGTGCTGCGCGCAACGCCCGGCGCGAAGGAAGGTCAAGGAAGTGATCGCCCACGCTTTATTACCTTATGTTTGCGCTATGCTCACATTTGGTGACAAGAGCCAGAGCAACCACTTCGGTCCAGCCGACGCTGCAAGGACGACCCCGTGGCAGAGCCGCGCCTTCCCGACACGATTCACAGCAACCATTTCCACACGGCCGCCCTGGGGTCGGGTGATGACGCGTTCTGGGCGTGGCGTGAGGCGGTCTCCCCCCTGTTCGACGTGGCCTTGCCATCGCCCGATGACGTCGACACCTTTGCGGCCGAGGTGCGTTCCTATCATCCCGGTCCCATCCTGTTCGCATCGGTTGCTGCCTCGGCGCAGCATTTCCGCCGCGCGCCCGGCACCATCGCGCGCAACGGCATCAACCACTATCTGGTCCAGTTGTACCGGCAGGGCGGCTATCACGGAGACGCCAATGGCCGGAGCGTCGTGGTCGGCCCGGGCGATATCAGCGTGCTGGACATGTCGCTGCCGCTGCAGACACGCGCGCAGGCCTTCGAGAACATCAGCGTCATCGTCCCGCGCCAGATGCTGGCGCCGCTGCTTGCCTCGCCCGATGCCGTCCATGGGACGGTCCTGCGCGCCGGCACCGGCGCCGGCGCCTTGCTGCGCGACCACCTGACCACCTTGTTCGAGAACGCCGCCGACCTGAGAGCCGACGAAGCCGAGGCGATCATGCAGGGAACCGTGTCACTGATGGGGGCATGTATCGGGCCGACGGCCGACGCGCGCGAGATGGCGATGGACGACATCCGCGCCGCCACGCTGGTTGGCATCAAACGATTCATTGAAGGCAATCTGGGCGACGCCGATCTGAATGCCGAACGGGTGTGCGGACGCTTTGGCGTATCGCGTCCGACGCTGTACCGGTTGTTCGAGCCCTATGGCGGCTTCATGCGCTACATCCAGGAGCGCCGCCTGCGCCGCTGCTTTACCGAACTGACATCGCCGCATGCCGGCAGCCAGCGGATCGCCGATATCGCCCAGCGCTGGGGTTTCGGCAATGAAGCCACGTTCAGCCGGGCGTTCCGCCGCCAGTTCGACGTGTCGCCGCGCGAATTGCGGCATGCCGCCGCCAAGTCCGGCGGCCGCACTGGCCATGTGCCTGGCGTCTCGCGCTGGAACACCGAGAGCCTGATCGAAAGCTGGTTGTTGAGCCTGGGAGACAGCTGACGATGGGCGCCATGCACGACGCACCGAATGGGAGTGCCCTCTGCACCCCGACCCTGCGGTTCGACAGCGCCAATTTCCATTCGCCTGCGGAAGCTTTCGACCGGTGGCGGGACATGCTGGCACCAGTCTACGACGTGTCGCGCCCATCGGCTGCCGAACTGATCCGATTCCATGCGCAGCTGACGGCCATGCATCTGGGGCCTGCCCTGATTTCCTACGCCGTTGCCGCCGCGCAGCATTGCCAGCGCAGCAGCACCACGATCGCCCGCAGCCAGGTCGATCACCTGATGGCGCACACCTGTCTGGAAGGCGGTTATCACGGCGTGACCGATGGCCGGGCCTTCCAGGTGTCACCGGGCGATGTGGGTATCTTCGATCTGTCGCGCACCTGGCATGCGACCTGCAAACCCTTCCGGCATCTGTCGCTGCTCTTGCCGCGCACCCTGCTCGAGCCGCTGCTGACCCGGCCCGACCGCGCCCACGGTACCGTGCTGAGCGGCGCCACGCCCGCCGGCAGGCTGCTGTGCGAGCACCTGCAGTCCCTGTGGCGCAACCTGCCGCAGTTGACGCAGGACGATGCCCAGCGCGTCCTGCTCGGATCGGCGTCGCTGATCGCGGGCTGCCTGGGCCCGACGCAGGGCGCGCACGAGTCGCCCGTTCGCGCCGCTTCATTCGCCCGCATCCGGCGGTACGTGGACACCAACCTGACGCGGCCCGACCTGAACGCCGAGCAGGTGTGCGACCGCTTCGGGCTGTCGCGGTCCACGCTGTTCCGGTTGTTCGCGCCGTTTGGCGGCTTTGCCCACTACGTGCGCGATCAGCGGCTGCGCGCCTGTTTCCGCGATATCGCGTCGCCCGCGCAAGCCCATCGTCGCATTTCCGATATCGCCGAACACTGGTGTTTCAACAACGAGGCGGTCTTCAGCCGCGCCTTCCGGAGGCTGTTCGATGCATCGCCGCGGGACGTGCGGCAGGCGGCGCTTGCGTGGGCCACCTTGCCCGAACACTACGCGCCGCGATCGGCGCCGGCGCCTTCGATGACGCCCCTAGATACGGCAGCAAGGATGAGCTGAAGAACGAGGCACGTTGTATGATCAACAACCATCAACGCCCAGGACAATCGCTCGCGCACGATCTTCTCGCGAGACCCTTTTAGACGTTCCTGGTGGCGCACGTCATGGCGTGCCCGATTCATTCCCTCAGTCCAGATGCCCCTTGCCGTGTCGACCCTCGACGGGTTATCCGACGCCGTGTTCACCACGTTGCTTCATGACGTGAAGGCGCCGCATTTCCTGAATCAACACCTCGATCGCCGCGCGGTGATCCTGACGGGCGAACCGGCGCGTTTCGACGGCCTGTTCGATGGTCGGACCTTCTGCGCGCTGGCGGTTGATGCGGGCCGGCTGCATGCGTCCTTTGTCGATGTGGATGGGTGGATGGTGAATGTGGCGATCGCGCCGGGGCAGATCCAGCGGATGCTGGGCGCCGGCATGTCGGTGCTGGCCGAAAAGCTGCCGGAACAGGGCCGGCTCGAGGCGTTTCTTGATGCCTATCGCAGTGTGCAGCCTTCGGCCCAACCGCTGCAGCTCGATGGCGCCGTGTGTCCGAACCGGTCATTGCATCCGCTTGGCATCCACAGCACGCCGATCTGTATTTTTCAGGTGGCCGGCCGCTACACGTGGCGGTATGTGCCCGAGCCGATCCCGGGCGGCGCGCCGCTCGACGTCACCATGCCGGCCGACGTCGACAGCCTGCCCTTGCCGTGGGGCGACCTGCTGCGTCCGCCCGCCGACGCATTCGTCGAACAGACGCTCAATCCGGGCGATACCTTCTATCTGCCGGCCGGGTGCTGGCATGAAGGCTTTTCGGTGGGTGAATCGACCGTGCTGGCAGCGACCGTCAAACGGCGTGCGCCGCTCGACATCCTTCGTGGCCTGATGGCGAACGCCACGGCCGATCCAGCCAGCCCGCGTCCGCCGCTGCAGCGCGTGTCGCCTGCCGAGATGGCTGCCAGCGTGCAGCGCACGGTGGCAGGCGGGTGGTCGGCCGCCGACCTCAATGCCACCTGGCAGGCCTTGCTGGATGAAGCCGGCCGGCCCGCGGCAAACTGAGCCCGCCTGACCTGGGTATCGCTACGCAACCTCGCCCGGCAACAGCGTCACATCGAACCAACCGCGCAAGGCATTCGACAGCCGCAGGCCTTCCGCGCGCATCAGGTCGTCGCGCGTCAGCACACCCTCTATCGCCGCCTCGTCATCCAGCAACGCCGCCCGCTGCGCGCCGGGCAGCAGACCCGACGTGATCGGCGGCGTTACCCATTGCCCGTCGATCAACAGATAGACGTTGCACCGGCTGCCTTCGCACAGCTCGTCCCGTTCATTGAAATAGAGCAGGTCAAAGTGGTCCGGATGCGTCGCGATCCATGCCGCCGCGCCGGCGTACCACGGCCGATGCGTCGTCTTGTGCCGCAGCAGCGGTTCGTCGGACACCAGCTGCTGGCTGGCAACCATCACGCGCGGGGTGACAGGCAGGGGCGGCAGCACCTGCGTTTCGATGTCGATGACGCCGTCATCACTTACCCGCAGCCGAAGGCGATGGGACACCCCTTCGGCCAGGGGCGCGGCGGCCCGCGCAATGGCGCGTTGCGGCGCATCGATCGACCACCGGTACCCCAGTGCGGTCGATGACGCCCCCAGCCGTTCGATGTGCCACGGCAGCAAGGGCATGCGGCCATCGGCCTCCACCCGCAGGGTTTCGATCAGGTGCGGACGCATGTCACGAAGCCTCCTGCTGCTGCGCCATGAACTCGTGCAGCACCTGTCCGGTATGGGACTGGTCACGGTAATCCATTACCGCTTCCGGGGTGCCTTCGATCACCAGCTGCCCGCCTTCGTTGCCGCCTTCCGGACCCATGTCCAGCAGCCAGTCGGCTTCGGCAATCACGTCCAGATTGTGCTCGATCACGACCACCGTGTTGCCGGCTTCGACCAGGCGATGCAGCACGCGGATCAGTTTTTCCACGTCGGCCATCGACAGGCCCACCGTGGGCTCGTCCAGCACATACAGGGTATGCGGCTGGCGATACCCGCGGCCGGTCCGCATCGTGCCGTCTTCCAGGCGCGCCTTGGCCAGCTCGGTCACCAGCTTGATCCGCTGCGCCTCGCCGCCCGACAGGGTAGGAGAGGGCTGGCCCAGCGTCAGGTAGCCCAGTCCCACGCTTTGCAACAGCAGCAGCGGATTCAGGATGGACGGATGGGCGCCGAAGTACTCCACCGCGTCATCCACTTCCATGCCCAGCACTTCACCCACGCTTTTGCCGCGCATGTGCACGGCCAGCGTTTCGCGGTTGAAGCGGCCGCCATTGCAGGCATCGCACGGCACCTTCACGTCGGGCAGGAAGTTCATCTCGATGGTGCGCATGCCCTGGCCTTCGCAGACCTCGCAGCGTCCACCGGCCGTATTGAAGCTGAAGCGGCCCGCGGTCCACCCGCGCATGCGGGATTCCAGCGTGTCGGCAAACTGCTTGCGCACGGTATCCCAGAAGCCCACGTACGTGGCCGGGCAGGAGCGTGGCGTCTTGCCGATCGGCGTCTGGTCCACTTCCAGCACCCGGTCGATGGTTTCCCATCCGGTGATGCCGGCGCAGCCCTTCCAGGCCATCTTCGTCCGTTTTTCTTCGCGCAAGGCCGCGTTTGCCACTTCGCGATGCAGGTTGTCGAGCAGCACTTCACGCGCCAGCGTCGACTTGCCCGACCCCGACACCCCCGTCACGACCGTCAACCGGCCGATCGGGAAGCGGGCCTCGACATTCGCCAGGTTGTGCAGGCGCGCGCCCTTGACCTGGATCGACGGCGTGTCGGCGTCGACCGGCCGCCGCGGCTGCAGCGGGTGCTTGAGCGGATGCCGCAGATACTTGCCGGTCAGCGAATCGGGATTGTCCATGATGTCCTGGACCGTTCCCTGCGCGACCACCCGGCCGCCCCGCACCCCGGCGCCCGGACCGATATCGATCACGTGCGCCGCGCGGCGGATGGTGTCTTCGTCGTGCTCCACCACCACCAGCGTATTGCCCTTGCCTTCAAGCCGCGACAGCGCATTCAGCAGAATGCGGTTGTCGCGCGGGTGCAGGCCGATGGTCGGCTCATCCAGCACGTAGCACACGCCCTGCAGGTTGGAGCCCAGTTGCGCGGCCAGCCGGATCCGCTGCGCCTCGCCACCCGACAGCGTCGGCGCGGCGCGGTCCAGCGCCAGGTAGCCCAGCCCGACTTCTTCCAGGAAGTCGAGCCGGCTGCGCAGCTCGGTCAGAATGTCGCGGGCAATCTCGGCCTCGCGGCCATGGGTTTCCAGCTTCTGGAAAAAGCTGCCCGCATCCCGCACCGCCAGCGACGCCATCTGCGCGATCGACTTGCCGCGCCAGCGCACGGCCAGGGCGTTGCGGTTCAGGCGCTGCCCTTCGCAGGTCGGGCAGGCCACCGCTTCGCCTTCGAACGCGGCGTTCCAGGCAGCTTCTTCACCGGTCTGTTCGTGGTCGAAGCCTTCCAGCTTGACGCCCGTGCCAAAGCACGACGGGCACCAGCCATGCTTGGAGTTGTACGAGAACATGCGCGGATCCGGCTCGGGAAAGCTCAGGCCGCAGCATGGGCAGGCACGCTTGACTGAAAACACGCGTTGTTCCAGCGACGGCGCCGCCGCGGCGCTGTCGGCGGCCATGGCCTCGCGCAGCCGCTCCAGCGGCCACACGACGCTCATCACGCCATTGCCATGTTCCAGCGCAACGTCGATCGCCTTGCGCAGCTGCGCTTCATTGGCCGGATCAACCATGAAGTCGGCCACCGGCAGCTCAATGTTGTGTTCCTTGAAGCGGTCCAGGCGCGGCCAGCGCGCGGTCGGCAGGAAGGCGCCATCGACCCGCAGGTGCGAGTGGCCCTTGTTGGCCGCCCACTTGGCCATGTCGGTGTAGAAGCCCTTGCGCGCGGTGACCAGCGGCGCCATCACGCCAATGTGCTGGCCCTTCAACTCGCGCATGATGCGATCCACGATCAGATCGAAGGTTTGCGGCTCGACCGGCACATCGCAGTTCGGGCAGTACTGCGTGCCCAGCTTCATGTACAGCAGCCGCATGAAGTGATGCGTCTCGGTCATGGTCGCGACAGTTGATTTGCGGCCGCCGCGGCTGGTGCGCTGCTCGATCGCCACAGTGGGCGGGATGCCGAAAATCGCGTCCACGTCCGGCTTGCCCGCGGGCTGCACAATCGACCGTGCGTAGGCGTTCAAGGACTCCAGATAGCGGCGCTGTCCTTCGTTGAACAGGATGTCGAAGGCCAGTGTCGACTTGCCGGATCCCGACACGCCCGTGATCACCGTGAACACGTTGTGCGGAATGTCGACGTCGATGCCCTTCAGGTTGTGCTCGCGCGCATTCTTGATTTCGATAGCCGTGGACCGGCGCTTGGTCAGCACGTTCTGCAGCGGCACGCCCAGGTCGTCGGCAATGTCTTCCGCCAGATGACTGGCGGCTTCGATCTCGGTGCGGCTGGTGGCGTACGGCGCCATGCGCTCGGCCAGGGTCAGGTCGGGCGACATCTCGGGCCGGTTGGCATCCAGCGCGCCGATCTCGTGTTCGTACTCGCGCAGGGCCAGGCCGGTATGCGATGCGGGCGTGTTCATGACCTGCTCGGGCGTGCCCACGGCCACGATCTCGCCGCCGGCATCGCCACCTTCCGGACCCAGGTCGATCAGCCAGTCCGACGCACGGATCACGTCCAGGTTGTGCTCGATCACGATCAGCGTGTGGCCCGCGGCCAGCAGCTTGCGGAAGGCGCCCATCAGGCGCGCAATGTCGTCGAAGTGCAGACCGGTGGTCGGCTCGTCGAACAGGAACAGGCTGCCCTTTTTCGACAGCTTGGCCCCCATGGTCGAAATGCCCGACCGGGCTGCCTCGGCCAGGTGGCCCGCCAGTTTCAGGCGCTGCGCTTCGCCCCCCGACAGGGTCGGCACCGGTTGCCCCAGGCGCAGGTATTCCAGGCCCACGTCAGCCAACGGCGCAAGGCCATACTGCACGTCGCGCTCGCCTGCAAAGAACTGCAGGGCTTCGGTCACGGTCATGTCCAGCACGTCGGAAATCGATGCCGCGCGGCCATTGCGTTCCACCGTCACTTCGCGCACTTCGGCGCGAAAGCGCGTGCCATCACAATCCGGGCAGCGGATGTACACGTCGGACAGGAACTGCATTTCCACGTGTTCGAAGCCCGTGCCGCCGCAGGTCGGGCAGCGCCCGTCGCCCGCGTTGAAGCTGAACATGCCGGCCGTGTAATTGCGTTCCTTCGACAGGCGCGCCTGCGCAAAGATCTTGCGGATGCCATCAAAGGCGCCCACGTAGCTGGCCGGGTTGGACCGCGCCGTCTTGCCGATCTGCGACTGGTCCACCATCACCACGTCCACCAGCCAGTCGTCACCCAGGATGCGGTCGTGCGCGCCAGGGGTTTCGGTGGGCTTGCCCTTGAGCTTGAGCAGGGCGGGATACAGCACGTCCTGCACCAGTGTCGACTTGCCTGAGCCGGATACCCCCGTCACCGTCACCAGACGGCCCAGCGGGAATTCCACGGTCACGTTCTTCAGGTTGTGCTCGCGCGCGCCTTCGACGATCAGGCGCGGCGTGCTGGCCGTGACCGGCATCGGACGCGGCGCGGCCACGTGCCGGCGGCCCGACAGGTAATCGCCCGTCAGGGTCTTGGCCGTGCGCAACTGCGCCGGCGAGCCGTTGAACACGATGTTGCCGCCGCGTTCGCCCGGACCCGGGCCGATGTCGATCACCCGATCGGCGGCCAGCATGACCTGCGGATCATGTTCGACCACCACGAGCGAATTGCCCGCGTCGCGCAGGCGGTGCATGACTTCGACAATGCGGTTCATGTCGCGCGGATGCAGGCCGATGGACGGCTCATCCAGCACGAACAGCGTGTTGACCAGCGAGGTGCCCAGCGCAGTCGTCAGGTTGATCCGCTGCACTTCACCGCCCGACAAGGTGCGGCTCTGGCGATCCAGGGTCAGGTAGCCCAGGCCCACGTCGCACAGGAACTTCAGGCGGGCGCGGACTTCTTCCAGCAGCAGGTCGGTCGCGGCATCCAGCACGCCATCGAACTGCAGGTCGTCGCAAAAGCGGCGCACCCGGTCGATCGGCAACATCATCAGGTCATGGATGCTCAGGCCGGGCAGGGATGCCAGCGTGGCCGCGCTCCAGGCCGCATGCACGGGCCGAAAACGCGTGTACTTGCTGTCGGTCTGCGGCAGCACGGCATCGGCGTCGGCCTTGCTGCCCACGCGCCACAACAAGGCATCGGGCTTCAGGCGCGAGCCGCGGCACACGTCGCACGGGGTGTAGGCGCGGTACTTCGACAGCAGCACCCGGATGTGCATCTTGTAGGCTTTGGTCTCGAGCCAGTCAAAGAAGCGCTTCACGCCGTACCACTGGTTTTTCCACGCGTTGCTCGCGCCCTTCCAGTCCGGCGTGCCGTTCAGCACCCATTCGCGCTGCGCGTCCGTCAGGCGCGCCCACGGCACGTCCAGCGGAATGCCCGCGCGGCCGGCGTACTTGACCAGATCGTCCTGGCATTCCTTGTTGCTGGCGGTCTGCCACGGCTTGACCGCGCCACCGCGCAAGGTCTTGTTCACGTCCGGCACGACCAGCCCGTAATCGACACCGATCACCCGCCCGAAGCCCCGACACGCCTCGCAGGCGCCCAGCGGCGAATTGAACGAAAACGCGCTCGGTGTGGGCGCCGAATACGAAATGTCGCTGTCGGCACAGTGCAGTTCATCGCTGAACTTCCAGACGGTCGTGTCGGTGCCGTCGTCACCCAGCACGCGCACGTCGACCCGGCCCGCGCCCAGGCGCAGCGCGGCATCCAGCGCTTCCATCACACGGGCGCGCTCGGCGCTGCCCATCCGCAGGCGATCCTGCACCACGTCCAGGATCTGCGCCGCGTCCTTGCCGCTGCCCACCGCGCGCCGGGCATGCACCCGCGTGTAGCCCTGGCGTTCCAGGAAGGCGCGGATCTCGTCCTCGCCATAATTGGCCGGCACCTGCACCGGGAACGTGATCGCCAGCCGCGGATCGCCGGCCTTGGCGGCACGGTCGGCCAGCATGTCGTAGATCGAATCGGGGGTGTCCTTGCGCACCGGCTGCGCGGTCTGCCGGTCATACAGCGTGGCCGCGCGCGCAAACAGCAGCTTCAGGTGGTCGTTCAGCTCGGTCATCGTGCCGACCGTGCTGCGCGAACTGCGCACCGGATTGGTCTGGTCGATGGCGATCGCCGGTGGAATCCCGTCGATGCGGTCCACCTGCGGCTTGTCCATCCGGTCCAGGAACTGGCGCGCGTAGGGCGAGAAGGTCTCGACATACCGCCGCTGCCCTTCGGCATACAGCGTGTCGAAAACCAGTGAGCTTTTACCCGACCCCGATACGCCGGTCACCACCACGAGTTCGTTGGTGGGAATGGTCAGGGTCAGGTTCTTGAGATTGTTCTGGCGGGCGCCAACGACCTGGATATCGGATGTGCCGGAGTCGGTGTCGAGGGCGGTGTCGGAGACTGCTGGGGGAGTAGAGGCGGACGTCATGGGTGCAAGATGGGGCCGGTTGGCTCGTCGGCAATCCTTCCATCGTAGCCCGTTACAAGGCCGCGCGAAAAATGCCACACCGCAGAGCATTCGGCAACGCCTGACAAGCTTTGGTAACACCTGAGGACTCAGTCCTTTGGCGGAGCGGCGAGTAAGATGAATCCATGAAAACCCGTTCCCTGACCCCCTCGGAAACACTCGGCGTCGAAGCCGGCATCTACGTGCCGCCTCGCGTGCTGGGTGATGCTCCGCCGCCGCCGCGCAGCCTGCGCCTGGCCGCGGTTGTGGTCATTGCGGGAAGCATCGGCGCATCGGTGGTTGCCGTGAACGTGGTGCCCGACGCGGCCCACACCTGGCACGTGGTCAGCCACCAGACCGACCGGGCCCTGGCCCACGTCCTTGGCAAGGCCGAAGTTCAGACGGCCGAGTTGCTGTCTGACCTCACCGCCGGCTTGATTCCAGTCGCCGAACCTGTCGTCATCCCCCCGTTGCACTGAAAAACCGTTAGAATCGCAGGTTAGTCTGATGCAGCAGCCTGCAGGTTAGTTTGATTGGCGGCCTGCTTTTTTCGGCAGTCTGTGATCTGGCAGCCTGTTTTAACGATGTATTTCTGGAGAACGACATGGCGGAAAAGAAGCGCACACGTCGCAACACCCTCGAGCGCCGTTGCCTCGGCAAGACCTTCAAGCGCCTGTTCGTTGGCGCGCCGAAGGGCATCTTCAAGATGCTCGAGAAGGTCAAGAAGGCTTAACTGCTGAAAAGCGTGAGCCTGTCGCGACAGAGGAAAACCGTGGTGTCCGCACCACGGTTTTTTTTTCGCCTGCACGGTGGGGTGACCGGCGCCGACCGGGGCACCGCCACCTTCGGCGGGTTTTGGCACCCCCGCCAACTGGCCACAAAAGCTGCGGCGGCCGCTGGCAGACGTGCTCAGCTTCGTCTGAGGATGCTGATGCCTGTTGCCATCTGATGCCTCCGCCAAAGCAGGCGGCGTCATCGCCGCTGCGCCGCCTCTACAAATTCCATTACATCGCGATTGAACCGCTCCGCCTCTTCCACGAAAGGGGCGTGGCCCGATGCCGCATACACCGTGCTTGCTGCCGCGGGATTCAGCTCCCTGGCCCGCGCGATCGACGGCAAGGCGTGCACCAGCGCGTCCTGCGCGCCGTAGATCAGCAGCAGCGGTTTGGTCATGCGGCCCAGGCCGTCGCGGGCGGCAATGGACATGGTGGGGACGGCGGCCTGCAGGACGGGCGAGGCAATCGCCGCGTTGGCCAGCAGGCGCTGGAAGGTGACGGGATCAAGCTGCGTCGCAAAGCACAGGGCGACAAAAGTGCGTTGGGCGTCCAGCCAGGTCCTGAGGTCTGGCGACGCCAGGTCGCGATAGACGTCAGGGTGCGACACGATGGTGGTGGGCGTCAGCTCAATGACCCCACCCACATAGATTGCGCCGGCGATGCCCGCGTCCCCATAGGCCGCCAGGTAGTTGCTTGCCACAGCCGCGCCCAGGGACCATCCCACCAGAACGGGCTGCCGCGCCTGGGTGGCCGCGATCACGGCCTGCAGGTCGTCGGCCCAGCGGCGCCCGTCGGTGTAGGCAACGGCGGATGCTGGCTTGCCCGATTGCCCGTGGCCGCGAAGGTCAAACGTGATCAGGCGGTAGCGGCTGAGCAGCGGACTGTCGACCTGCGCATCCCAGCTCAGGCGGCTGCCCAGCAGCCCGTGGATGAAGATGATGGGCGGTCCGTCGGCGTTGCCCGATTCCTGCACGGCAATGGGCAGCCCGTCGGGGGCGGTCACGGTGTACTGCCGGGTGTCGGCGGCGTGGGCGGTGGCCACGGCTGCCATCATGACCGCCATGGCGAACAGGTGGCAAAGCGGGCGCCACAGCGGGTGAAGCAAAAGGCGAAGAGCGGCAGAGCGATCCATGGAATGCGTCCTGGAATGTGGAAAAAATCTAGTGTCGACCCTCACGCCCATGTGAGGGTCAAGCGCATCCGGGCTGCTATGCTTCGTGGCAGGAGAGACGTCATGACTTCACCCGCCAGATTCCCCCCTCTGTCCATCGGCGCCCTGGCCAACGCCACCGGCGTCAGTGTCTGGGCGATCCGTCATTACGACGAGCACGGGCTGCTGGCCTCTGGCCGCGCAAGTAACGGCTACCGGACCTTTCCGCCCATCGCTGTCACGCAGGTCAGGCAGATCCAGCGACTGATCGCGACCGGATTCAGCCTGGCCGAAATCCGCGCGTTTCCGGATTGCATGCTGTTGATCGAAGGCGCCGCGGCATGCCCGGAAACGTCCGACGTGCAGCGCAAGCGTCTGGCGTCAGTCGAACGCCAGATCGCCGATCTGGAAAAACGCCGGGCGAAGTTGCGGGGCATGCTGGCCGAAGGCGCGACGCCCGCAGGCTGACGCCGCCCACAAAAAAGCCGGCTCGAACTTCCCTTATCAGGAAAGCCGAGCCGGCTTTTATTCAGGCTGCGCCTACCGCAGCCTGGTCAACCTACGATCAGTGGCTTCCCACCGGCACCGGGTCACGACCCGACGTTGCGTGGTCGGGCACGAACACGCTTTCGCCGCTCAAGGTCAGCGCCAGCTGATCCTTGTCCAGCTCGCCTTCCCAGCGGGCCACGACAATGGCCGCCACCGCGTTGCCGACCAGGTTGGTCAGCGCGCGGCATTCGGACATGAAGCGGTCCACGCCCAGAATCAGCGCCATGCCGGCCACCGGCACCGATGGCACCACCGACAGCGTGGCGGCCAGGGTGATGAAGCCTGCGCCGGTAATGCCGGCTGCGCCCTTGGAGCTGAGCATGGCGACCGCCAGCAACAGGATCTGGTCGCCGATCGGCAGCTGGATGTCCATGGCCTGCGCAATGAACAGCGCGGCCATCGTCATGTAGATGTTGGTGCCATCCAGGTTGAACGAATAGCCTGTCGGCACGACCAGACCCACCACCGGCTTGGAGCAGCCGGCGTGTTCCAACTTTTCCATCAACGTGGGCAGGGCAGCTTCGGACGAACTGGTGCCGAGCACCAGCAGCAGTTCTTCGCGGATGTACTTGATCAGCTTGATGATCGAAAAGCCGTTGTAGCGGGCCACCGCGCCCAGCACGACCAGCACGAACAGCAACGACGTCAGATAGAAAGTCGCCACCAGTGCCGCCAGGTTGGCGATCGAGCCGATACCGTACTTGCCAATCGTGAAGGCCATGGCGCCGAACGCGCCGATCGGGGCGGCCTTCATCAGGATCGAGACCAGCTTGAAGAATGCGCCCGAGATCGCCGTCAGGAAGTTCATGACCGGGGCGCCGCGCTCGCCGATCGCGCCGAGCGAGATGCCGAACAGGACCGAGAAGAACAGCACTTGCAGGATGTCGCCACCGGCAAACGCGCCCACGACCGTATTCGGGATGATGTTCATCAGGAAGCCGGTCAGGGTCTGTTCATGCGCCTTGGCCGAATAGCTTGCCACGCTGGCCGCATCGAGCGACGCCGGATTGATGTGCAGGCCATGGCCGGGCTGGATGACGTTCGCGACCACCATGCCGATGATCAGCGCCAGGGTCGAAAAGGTCAGGAAATAGAGCATGGCCTTGCCAACCACGCGTCCCACCTTCTTCAGGTCCTGCATGCCCGCGATGCCGGTCGACACGGTCAGGAAAATGACCGGGGCGATGATCATCTTGACCAGCTTGATGAACGCATCGCCCAGCGGCTTCATCTGTTCGCCCAGCTGCGGGTAGAAGTGGCCGAGCAGGATGCCCAGCGTGATGGCGAAGATGACTTGGAAATACAGATGCTGATAGAGCTTTTTCTTGCGAGCGGGCGCGCCGCTCACCACGGGTTGTGGTGCGATCATGTTGGGATGTCCCCTGCCAGGTGTTGGAGCTTGGCGAGCAATCCCTGGGGACAGCCCTGCAAGCACATTGTTTTCACTGTTCGTGCCTTCCGGCGGTGCCAGCGGCATTCGATGGGGTGATTTAGCAATGCCTGTGCCAGGCAGCGCGTATATCGTTAAACCGTTGATAGTTAAAGGGATTCGGTACGTAGTAATACGGTAAATCCACGCCCGTTGTGCGGAATGTCGCTCGTCGGGCGGCGTCCGTGTGTGATAATCCGCACGCGCCCTTTCCGGTCCACGTCCTGTGACCCCCTCCCTGCCCCAAGAACCCGACTCGTCGCTCGCGACCTCCGCGCCCGCATTGCTGGCCCGGCAGCGCCGCGCATGGCGCTATTTCGCGGCCGCGTCCATCGCCACCCTGGCGGCGGTGCTGTTCCTGGCGTCGCAAGTGGGCGAGGACCAGGCAGTCAGCGACGTTCGCGCCCGGGCGCAGAACTCAGCCGCCCTCAAGGTGGCGGTGTTGATGAGCGAGCTCGAAAAGCAGCGTTCCCTGCCTTTCGTGCTGGCGCAGGACGTCGAAGTGCAGGACGCCTTGCGGACCAGGGATCCTGCAAGACTGGAGGCCCTTGATGCAAAGCTGTTCGCGTTGAAGTCCGGCACGGGCGCCGCCGTGATCTACCTGATCGACCCGGCCGGCATCACGCTGGCGGCCAGCAACTGGCGCGAACCGACATCGTTCGTGGGCAGCGACTACGGCTTTCGCCCCTACTTCCAGGAAGGCGTCACCAAGGGCGCGGCCGAGCATTTTGCGCTGGGCAATGTCAGCCAGCGGCCCGGGCTGTACCTGACGCGGCGGGTGGACAAAGACGGCCTGCTTTTGGGCGTGGTGGTGGTCAAGGTCGAGTTCAACGGCGTCGAAGACAACTGGCGCCGCTTTCCCGAACCGACCTTCGTCACCGATGAGAATGGTGTGGTGCTGCTGTCCGCCGTGCCCGCCTGGCAATTCATGACCTTGGGCCCGCTGCCCGACAGCGACCGCGCCCGCCTGCGCGAGAGCCTGCAATTCGGCGATGCCCCGCTGCAACCCCTGCCGATCCGTACCGACCCCGAACGCCGCGGCGCCGAACGGGTGCTGGCGACCGTGCCCGGCACAGGCCGCGAAGACCGGTATCTGCAGGTGAGCCTGCCTGTGCCGAGCACCCGGTGGACCTTCCATTTCCTGGGCCCGACGCAAGAGCCGGTGGCACGCGCCGCCACCCTGGCGCAGGCCGTGGGCGTGCTGATCGTGCTGCTGTCGGTCTTTGCCGCGGGGCTGGTGCTGCACCGGCGGCACCTTGCCCGCAACGCCATTGCCGCGCAGACCGCGGTGCGTGAAGAACTCGAGCGACGGGTCGCCGCCCGCACGGCCGAACTGCGAGACGCCAACGCCCACCTCGTCAGCGAAATGGACGACCGGCGCCGCGCCGAAGCCGGTTTGCAGCAGCTGCAGGAAGAACTGGAGCAGGCCAACAAGCTGGCGTTTCTGGGGCAGATCACGGCGGGCGTGGCGCACGAAATCAATCAACCAGTGGCCGCCATCCGCAGCTTTGCCGACAACGCCGCCACTTTCCTGGATCGCGCGCAGACCGAGCCGGTGCGGCGCAATCTGGCGTCCATCGCCGGCCTGACGCAGCGTATCGGCGCCATTACCGATGAATTGCGCGCGTTCTCGCGCAAGGGTCGGTCGGGCATCGTGCCGACCCGGGTGGCCGCTGCAATCGACGGCGCCTTGCTGCTGGTCGGCAACGCGCTGCATCGGCAGGGTGTGACGTTGATCCGGCCGGCCACGGAGGACGATGTGTGGGTGATGGGCGAGCGAATGCGGCTGGAACAGGTGCTCGTCAACCTGCTGCAGAACGCGCTGGATGCGTTGGAAGGTGTGCCGGATGCGCAGATCGTGCTGAGCGTGAGCGTGACCCCGCACCACGACGCCGATGGCGCCCCGTCAGCCCCGAATACTGAATGCGTCCGTATCGACGTTGCCGACAACGGCCCGGGTATTGCCCCCGACGTCATGGCGGCCCTGTTCACGCCTTTCACCACCACCAAACCCAACGGGCTGGGCCTGGGCCTGGTCATTTCGCGGGACATCGCGGCCGATTTCGGCGGCGAACTGCAGGCGCATAGCGAGCCTGGCGTCGGTACCCGTTTCACCCTGCTGTTGCAGCGAGCAAGGCCATCATGATGTCACCCGTCGCCCCTGTCCCCGTCAACGCTCCCGGTCCCCAGCGCGTGGTGTTCGTCGACGACGACCCCGCCCTGCGCGAGGCCAACAGCCAGACCCTGGAACTGGCCGGCATGGAAGTCACCGCGCTGCCCAACGCCCGCGCCGCCCTGGATCTACTGACCGCCGACTTTTCCGGGGTCGTGGTGACCGATGTGCGCATGCCCGGCATCGATGGCCTGCAGCTGTTTCGCGCGCTGCACGAGCGCGATCCCGACCTGCCCGTCATTTTGGTGACCGGCCACGGCGATATCGGCATGGCGGTCGAAGCCATGCGCCAGGGCGCGTACGACTTCATCCCGAAACCTTATCCGGCTGACCGGCTGCTCGCCACCGTGCGCAACGCCCTGGACAAACGCCGCCTGATCCTTGAAAACCGGCAGCTCAAACAGCTTGCGCATGATGCCGGCGCCACCCTGCCGCTCATTGGCGACACGCCCGCCATGCAGCGGCTGCGGCGCACCGTGCGTCACCTGGCCGATGCCGACGTCGACGTGCTGATCGAGGGCGAGACGGGGACCGGCAAGGAAGTGGTGGCCACCGCGCTCCACCAGTGGAGCAGCCGTCGGCGCGAACACGCCTTCGTGGCCGTGAACTGCGGCGCGCTACCCGAAGCCGTGATCGAAAGCGAACTGTTCGGTCACGAACCGGGGGCCTTCACGGGCGCGCAGCGCAAGCGCGTGGGGCGCATCGAGCACGCGCACAAGGGCACGCTGTTTTTGGATGAAATCGAAAGCATGCCGGCCATGCTGCAGGTCAAGCTGCTGCGGGTGCTGGAAGCGCGCGAGGTCTCGCCGCTGGGCACCAACGACGTTCGCCCCGTGGACCTGCGCGTCGTGGCGGCGACCAAGGTCGACCTGAGCGACCCCGCGCAACGCGGCGACTTTCGCGAAGACCTGTTCCATCGGCTCAATGTGGTCACGCTGCGGCTGCCCCCGCTGCGCGAGCGGCGCGACGACGTCGGCCTGCTCTTTTCCTACTTCCTGTCGCGCGCCGCGGCCCGCTTCAAGATACCCGTGCCCGACGTGACCGACGGGGTGCGCCACTACCTCGCCACGCACCGCTGGCCCGGCAACGTGCGTGAACTGGCGCACTTTGCCGAACGCGTGGCGCTGGGTCTGGCGGATGAGGGGATGGAAGGCGGGCGGATCCGGCCCGACGAGACCGGTGACGCCGGGGCAACGCTGCCGCAGCGGATGGAACGGTATGAAGCCAGCCTGATCCGGGACGCCCTGGCCACCTATCGGGGCGACGTGCGGGCCACCCTGCAGGCGCTGGGCATTCCCCGGAAGACCTTCTACGACAAGCTGCAGCGCCACGGCATCGACCGCGCCGCGTTTGAACTCCCGGGGGAGTAGACCGCACCCCCGGGCCGCAGGCCAAAAATGACCCGGCGTCCAGACGACAAAAAGGGGCGATATCGCCCCTTTTCATCTGCGGTGCGAGACCCGATCAGCTACGCGAATCCGTGCCCGGAATCTGCAGCGTCTTGCCCATCTGCACCGCGCTGCCCTTGATCCGGTTCAGCGCGCGCAGTTGATCCACCGTGGTGTCGTAACGTTTGGCGATCGACGACAGGCTGTCGCCCTTGCCGACACGGTGCGTGCGCACATGCACCTTCTTGCCCACGGCAGCCGTGCCGCGCGCCGCCACTGGCCGCACCGCGGCGGGAACCGCGGTCGCGATGATGGCCGGCTGGCCTGCTGCCGCGCCCACCGGCACGATCAGGCTGTCGCCTGCCGACACCGAGGACTTGGGCCCCAGGCCGTTCGCGCTGCGCAGGGTGGCCACCGACGTGCGGTATTGCTTGGCAACGCTGGCCAGCGTATCGCCGCGCGCCATCTGGTGGGTGTGCCACGACGACAGTTCGCCGTTGTGCGCCAGCAGGTTCGCTTCGAAGACGCCGATGCGGTCCGCCGGCAGGATCAGGGTCGGTTCATGCCGGCCCAGGATCACGCCGCGGTTGAACGACGGGTTCAGCGCCTTGAACTCTTCCAGCGGCATTTCGGCCAGTTGCGCCGCCAGCTTCACGTCGATGTTGCGGCTCTTGGTGACCGTGACAAAGTAAGGCTGGTTGTCGATGGTCGGCAGCACGATGCTGAACTTGGCGGGGTTGGCGATGATGTTCTTGATCGCCTGCAGCTTCGGCACGTAGTTGCGGGTTTCGTCGGGCATATCGAGCGACAGGTAGTCGGTCGGCATGCCTTGCCCGGCCTTCTTTTCGATCGCGCGCTTGACCGAACCTTCGCCCCAGTTGTAGGACGCCAGCGCCAAGTGCCAGTCGCCGTGGAATTCGAACAGGTATTGCAGGTAGTCCAGTGCGGCGTTCGTCGATGCGATCGGATCGCGGCGCTCGTCGCGCCACCAGTCCTGCTTCAGGTTGTAGCCGCGGCCGGTCGCCGGCACGAATTGCCACAGGCCCGAGGCCTGCGAGCGCGAGAGCGCCCACGGATCGAACGAGCTTTCCACGAAGGGCAGTAGCGCCAGTTCGCTGGGCATGCCGCGCTGATCGATCTCTTCAATGATGTAGTACAGATATTTGCCGGCTCGCTGCGCCGTGCGCTGCAGGTATTCCGGCTTGCTGGCGTAGAAGTTTTCCCATTCGCGCACCAGCGGCGTGTCGATGTTCGGCACGGCAAAGCTGCGGCGGATGCGGGTCCAGACATCGGTCGGGGCCACGGTCAGGTCCACCACCAGCGGCGACAAGCCGGTCGGGGCCACCTGCTTGATCAGCGGCGAGTCGAGCCGGCGGCCCTGAGTCGCCGCCGCGACGCGCGGATTGGCCGGCACGTTGGGCAGGTCGGCCACGCTGGACATCGCTTCAGTGTTCGCCGACGTGTCAGCGGACGAGGTGTCACCGGGATTGGCAGGGGGGAGGGGGGCGCAAGCGGCAAGGGCCATGAGGCAACCCGCCGTAAGGACTTTCAGGAGCGCGCCGCGGGGGATGCAATCGCGGAGGGTCGTCCGCGAGATCCACGCGCCGCCAAGGCGTATTTCCATAGGGGTTTCTTCAGTTTCACTGGGTTAAAGGCGCTGCGCATAGTAGGAGCGTGACGGGGTGTACGTCAAGCTTCCTTACATATCAGCGGCTGATGTCAGGGGTTGAGCGACGATCCAAGCACGTTCAATACAAACGCCATGTTTGGCGGGTCATTTGAAGCTGTTTTTCCACTCGCGCAGTGCGGCGAAGACTTCAGTCCGGGTGGCCAGGGCGCGGCCGGCATGCGTGACCGCCGCCGCGGCGACGGCGGGTTCATCGGTCCGCAGGAAGGGGTTCACTTCACGTTCCAGCGCCAGTGTGGTGGGAACGGTGGGGGTGCCACTGTCGCGCAGCGCCTGGGCCTGATCATGCCACTGCGCCAGCGCGCCATTGTCGGGCTCGACCACCTTGGCCCAGCGGATGTTCGACAGAGTGTATTCGTGGGCGCAATACACCCGCGTATCGTCGGGCAGGGCGGCCAGCTTGCCGAGCGACTCGGTCATCTGGTCGGGCGTGCCTTCGAACAGCCGGCCACAGCCGGTGGCAAACAGGGTATCGCCACAGAACACCAGCGGCGCGACCCCGCCGGCGCGGCCGGCATAGGCGATGTGGCCGGCGGTATGGCCCGGCACGTCGATCACTTCCAGGTTCAGGTCCAGCTCGGGCAGGGCCACCTGGTCGCCTTCGACCAGCCGGCGATCACAGTGGGGCAGGGTTTCGCCCGCCGGGCCGAACACGGTGGCGCCGGTGCGTTCGACCAGTTCGGTCACGCCGCCGACGTGGTCGTTGTGATGGTGAGTCAGTAGAATGGCGCGCAGTTGCAGTTTTTGCTGCTGCAAGGCCTGCAGGACAGGAGCGGCCTGGCCGGGGTCGACCACGGCGGCAAGACTGCCGTTGCGGATCAACCAGATATAGTTGTCACTGAACGCCGCCAATCCGGTAATGCCGGTATTGCCCGGCGGCACGCCGGGGGTGGTGCTGGCGGTTTGCTTCTGTCGTTTATCCGAACCTTTCATTCCGATGCCCCTATCTGCCGCCCAAGGTTACCCGATTTCCGAGCTCGGCCGTTGGCTGGAATCGCCTCCGGGACGCTACCTGCTGGCCTGGGAACAAGCCCGGCTTGACGAAGCGGTATCCGATGTATTTGGCTTCTATGCCGTGCAGGTCGGTCTGCACCAGATCGACGGCTTGCGCGCCAATCGCATGCCCTTCAAGGGTTGCGTGGGCGATCAGGCCCCGGGCGCACCCCTGGTCGAACCGCGCTGCAACGCCTTCGTGGTGGCCGAATTCGAAGAATTGCCCTTCGATTCACAAAGCATCGACCTGTTGGTGTTGCCCCACACGCTTGAAGTGTCCGCCGACCCGCACCAGGTGCTGCGCGAGGCCGAACGGGTGCTGATGCCCGAAGGCCGGCTGATCGTGACGGGGTTCAACCCCTGGAGCCTCTGGGGCGCGGGGCGCCTGCTGGGGCAACGTGCGGCCTTTTTGCCGACCAGCCTGGGGCCGCTGCCGGTGCCGCGCCTGAAAGACTGGCTCAAGCTGCTGTCGTTCGAAGTCGACCGCGCGCATTTTGGCGGCTACGTGCCGCCCTGCAGCAGTGATGTCTGGCTGCAGCGCTTTGCGTTCATGGAAAACGCCGGCGCCAGGTGGTGGCCCTTTTGCGGGTCGCTCTATATCGTATCGGCGGTCAAGCGGCAGGCCGGAATGCGGCTGCTGGGGCCGCCCTGGAAGACGCAGCGCCTGCGGCGCCATGCCGCGGTGGCCGTCGCCCCGCGCATGAACGCGACGCGGCCCGGCAGCGAATCCCCGCCCCAGTAACTACCCCGCAGCGCACCGCGCAGTCACGCCTCGAACAGGTTCTTCTGGATCTGTTCCAGGTGAGCCGTCAACAACTCCCGCGCCTGCTGCGCATCCCGGTCCTTCAAGGCGTCCACCATGGCCCGGTGCTGCTGCTCATAGGCGGTGCGGCGGGCAGGGGTCAGCGACCGGCGTTTCAGCCGCCCCCATTCCCCCTGCTCGCGTACGTCATTGGTCAACTCCAGGATCTGCATGAAGAAGGAGTTGTGCGTGGCTTCGGCAAACGACTTGTGCAGCTCGCCGTCCCAATGCTCGAACTCTTCAATGGTCGTGGCCGCTTCGGATGCAACGACGCACTGGGTCATGCGCGCAAAGTCGGCCGAGGTCGCGTTGCGCACGATCAGCCCCGGCATCAGCGGCTCGATCAGCAGCCGCGCTTCCATCAGTTCGGCCGGACTGGTGTGGCGGGCTTCACGTATCGGCATCGGGGCCGGGGCCAGTTCGCTGGCGCCGGGGGCGACGAAGGTGCCGCTGCCCACCACCTGCGTGATCAGGCCGCGCTCGCGCAAGTCGGACAGCACGCGCCGCACTGACCCGCGCGACGTGCCAAATTGCAGGCTCAGTTGCCGCTCGGGCGGAAGCTTGACGCCTTCCCGCAGTTTGCCGCTGGCCATTTCCGCCAGCAAATGACGGGCAAGGGCGCGTGCGCCCTGCGCCCGCACCCCACCTGTGTCCGTAAAGTCATCCACGTGCATGTCTCCAGAATGCCCCCGCACAGTAAGCGAATCGAACCAATTGGTCAAATATTTGCTAGGCGAAGGCTTGTTGAAGATCCAATTTGGTTCTATATTTTCTCCACTTTCTACCAATTGGACTTTTGCAAGGCGCCCTCATGAAATTCGCAAATCTGAAGATCAACTCTGCTGCTGTCGTCTGCCTTGTGGACACCGATGCCGGCACCTATTGGCCGGTCACCGACCTGGTTCCAGAATTCAGCGGCGACATGGTCCAATTGGTTCAGGAATACCCGAGCCTCAAGGCCAGGCTGGCCCCCAAGGGAGAAGGCAAGCCGCTGGCCGGCGCCACCGTGCTGGCCCCAATCACCCAGCCCCGCCGCAACATCTTTTGCGTCGGCAAGAACTATCACGAGCATGCGGCCGAATTCAGCAAGTCAGGCTTCGACAGCAGCGCCAAAGAAGGCGAACTGGCGCCCGACTTTCCGGTGGTGTTCACCAAGCCCGCATCGACCGTGATCGGCCCCGGCGACGCCATCCCGTCGCATCCCGATGTCACCAGCCAGCTGGACTACGAAGCGGAATTTGCGGTCGTGATCGGCAAGGCCGGGCGCGGCATCAAGAAGGCAGACGCCTTCGACCACATCTTTGGCTACACCATCGTCAACGATTTCACGGCGCGCGATCTGCAGAAAAAGCACCGCCAGTGGTTCATCGGCAAGTCGCTGGACGGCTTCTGCCCGATGGGTCCGTACCTGGTCACCAATGACGAAGTCGACGCCCAGAACCTGGACATCAAGTGCTGGGTCAATGGCGAACTGCGCCAGAACTCCAACACCAGCCTGCTGATCTTCGACATCCCGACCATTATTGAAACGCTGTCGGCCGGCATGACGCTGCAGCCTGGCGACGTGATTGCGACCGGCACGCCGGCGGGCGTCGGCATCGGCTTCAACCCGCCCAAGTGGGTCAAGACCGGCGACACCATCAAGATCGAAGTGCAGGGACTGGGCGTGCTGGAAAACCCGGTCGGCTGACCAGGACGAACGCGCCGCCGCCCGGGCCATCGCGCCCCGGGCCGGACGGCATCCCTAGCCCATCACCCCGAAAAGGGGGAGGAGACACGCATGACCTTCCAGACTCTCTGGCGCCTTGTTGCGCCCGTTGCCACCGTCGCCATGGCCGCCGCCGCCCCGGCCGCGCTGGCCCAGGCGCCCGCCGCCTGGCCTTCCAAGCCCATCACCATGATCGTGCCGTTTCCTCCGGGCGGGGTGGCCGACACCGTGGCCCGTCCGGTGGCCGAAGCCATGAGTCGCAGCCTGGGCCAGACCGTGGTGGTCGAAAACCGCGCTGGCGCCGGCGGCGGGCTGGGCATGGCGCAGGTGGCCAAGGCCGCGCCCGATGGCTACACGGTCATGATGACGCTGTCGTCCATCTCCATCATTCCCGAAGCCGACACGATCCTGGGCCGGGCGCCCATGTACCAGCTCAACCAGTTCACGCCCATTGCACGCTTTACCGCCGACCCCACCGTGCTGGTGGTCCGGGCCGATGCGCCGTGGAAGGACGCCAAGGCATTCATCGCGGCGCAAAAAAAGGGCGATCGCGAAGTGACCTACGGGTCCTCGGGCAACTACGGCAGCATGCATGTGCCGATGGAAATGCTGCGCAGCCAGGCCGATATCCGCCTGCTGCACGTCCCGTATACCGGCGCGGGCCCGGCCGTGGTCGCGCTGCTGGGCGGGCAGGTGGATGCGGTGTCGACCGGGCCGGCGTCGGTGCTGCAGTACATCAGCGCGGGCAGGCTGCGCGCGCTGGCGCATTGGGGGGAAGGCCGCCTGGCGTCGATGCCCGATGTGCCCAGCCTGACAGAATTGGGGTATCCGGTGCAGTTTGCGCAGTGGTCGGGCCTGTTCGCGCCCGCCAACACGCCGCCCGCCGTGGTGGAAGCCCTGCGCAACGCCGCCCGCGCGGCGGCTGCCGACAGCCGGGTCCTGGCGGCGGTGCAGGGCGCGGGCAGTCCGATTCAGTACATGGACGCCCCGGCGTTCAAGACCTATTGGGACGCCGATGCCAGGACCCTTGCGCAGGTGGTGCGCAAGATCGGCAAAGTCGAGTAGCCGGGCAGTTGCAGGGCGCCGCCGGGGTAAGCCGGCACTGCGGCGCTGACCCGCATGCAACGGTCGTGTGGGGGGATTGCCTAAGCCAATAGTTAAGTTGTTGCGGATGCGCTTCCGCTTCTGCTGCGATGCTACATTTGGCTACACCTCCTGGGCAATCAACCTAGTTCAGCATGCAAAAAAGCTCCGTCGTCCTGTTTGTCGTCATCGCACTGGTCGCCGGCGGCGCGATCGGTTTTGTCGCGCCGCGCTATCTGGGTCCCTCGGCAGGGACAGCCGCGCAAGCTGCCGCCGATGCGCCCAAGCCGCCGGTGGCCCGTCCCACCGCGGTCGAAGTCGCCGTGGTCCGCCGGCAGCCTTTCGTGCGCGGGGTCAGCGCCGTGGGCAGCCTGCGGTCCGACGAGTCGGTCACGTTGCGCCCCGAAGTCGCCGGCCGCATCAGCGATATCCGCTTTACCGAAGGCCAGCGCGTGCAGCGCGGCCAGGTGCTGGTCAAACTGGACGACTCGGTGCCGCGCGCGGAATTCGAACAGGCGCGCGCCAACTTCTCGCTCGCCAAAAGCAATTTCGACCGGTCGATGGAATTGCAGCAGAAGGGCTTCATCAGCAAGCAGGCGCGCGACGAAGCCGACAACGCCATGAAGGTGCAGCAAGCCGCCATGGTGCTGGCCCAGGTCAAGCTCGATAAAAGCGAGATCCGTGCGCCGTTCAACGGTGTCATCGGCCTGCGCAGCGTATCCGTGGGTGACTACGTGGGCGTGGGGCAGGACATGGTGCCGATCGAGGCCATCGACGCCCTGAAAGTGGACTTCCGGATGCCGGAGCGCTACCTGCCGCAGATCCGCAACGGCCAGGCCCTGCGGATCATGGTCGACGCCGTCCCGGACAAGATCTTTACCGGTTCCGTCTATGCCATCAGTCCGCTGATCGACGCGGGCGGCCGGTCGGTGGTGATGCGTGCGCAGGTCAGGAACACGGCGGCGCAGCTGCGGCCGGGCATGTTCGCGCGGGTTGAACTCCAGATGGGCGGGCAGTCCGAAGCGCTGCTGGTGCCCGAAGCCGCGCTGGTGCCGGTTGGCGACAACCAGTTCGTGTTCCGGGTGGAAGAGGGCAGGGCCGTGCGGGTACAGATTGAAGTGGGCGAGCGCCGCGATGGCCTTGTCGAAGTGATTCGCGGCATTGAAGACCAGGACGTCGTGGTGGTCGCGGGCACGCAAAAAATCCGTGACGGCGGCGCGGTCACGGTCGCCAAGCCCGGCCCCCGTCCTGCAGGAACGCGGTCATGAAGCTCTCTGAAGTCTGCATCAAGCGGCCCGTCTTCGCGACGGTGCTGTCGCTGCTGATCGTGCTGGTCGGCGCGATTTCCTATTCGCGCCTGACCGTGCGCGAGTACCCGCAGATCGATGAGCCCGTTGTGTCGGTCACCACGGTCTACAAGGGCGCGTCGGCCGAGGTGATCGAATCGCAGGTCACCAAGCCGCTTGAAGATTCGCTGTCGGGGATCGAGGGCGTGCAGATCATGAGTTCGGCCAGTCGTGCCGAACGCAGCAACATCAACGTCAAGTTTCGCCTGAACATTTCGCCCGACGCGGCCGCGGCCGACGTGCGCGACAAGGTGGCGCGGGTGCGGGGGCGCCTGCCTGACGAAGTGGACGAACCCATCATCGCCAAGGTCGAAGCCGACTCGCAGCCGGTGATCCAGCTTGCGGTGGAAGCGGGCAGCCTGTCCAGCATGGAGGCGTCCGACTACATCAACCGCTTCATCAAGCCGCGGTTGTCGGTGCTGCCCGGCGCGGCTGAAGTGCGGGTGTATGGCGAACGCCTGCCTGCAATGCGTGTCAATGTCGACCGCAGCAAACTCGCCGCCTTCCGGCTGACGGTGCAGGAAGTCGAAGATGCCCTGCGGGCGCAGAACGTCGAGATTCCCTCGGGCCGGATCGAATCGCAGGCACGGGAATTCTCGGTCGTGGCCGCGACCAATCTGCGTACGCCCGAAGAATTCCGCCGCGTGGTCATTGCCAACGTCAGCGGCTACAGCGTCACGATCGGCGACGTGGCCGACGTGCGGCTGGGGCCGGTGGACGAACGCGTCACGTCGCGCTTCAACGGGCAACCGGCACTGAACATTGGCGTCGTCAAACAATCGACGGCCAACCCGCTCGACCTGTCGAAAGCGGTGCGCGACGAGATCGAGAAAATCAACCAGTCCCTGCCGAGCGGCATGAAGCTGAACCTGGCGTACGACACGTCGGTGTTCATTGAAAAGTCGATCGAGTCCGTCTTCCACACCATTGTCGAAGCCGTGATTCTGGTGGTGCTGGTCATCTTCTTTTTCCTGCGCAACTGGCGGGCGAGCCTGATCCCCATCGTCACCATCCCGGTGTCGCTGATCGGCGCGTGCACGCTCATGTTCGCCTTTGGTTTTTCCATCAACACGCTGACGCTGCTGGCCATGGTGCTGGCCATCGGGCTGGTCGTGGACGATGCCATCGTGGTGCTCGAAAACATCTTCCGCCATATCGAAGAAGGCAAGACACGCATTCAGGCGGCCCTGCTGGGCGCCAAGGAAATCGGCTTTGCCGTGGTCGCCATGACGCTGACGCTGGTGACGGTGTACGCCCCGCTGGCCTTTGCCACGGGCCGCACGGGCCGCCTGTTCATCGAATTTGCGCTGGCGCTGGCCGGCGCGGTGCTGGTGTCGGGCTTTGTCGCACTGACGCTGACACCCATGATGTGTTCGCTGCTGCTGCGCCACGAGACGAAACACGGCCGCCTGTACAACCTGGTCGAAGGCTGGCTGGAAGCGCTCAACCGCGGCTATCGCCGGCTGCTGGGGTTTTCGTTGCGGCACCGGCTGTGGGTGGTCGTGCTGGGCCTGGTGGTAGGCGGCGCAATGGTGCCACTGTTCTCGGTCATCAAAAGTGAATTGGCGCCTGTCGAAGATCGCGGCATGATCTTCGGCCGGATTACCTCGCCGCAAGGCGCCACGGTCGGCTACACCACCAACTACCTGGAGCGCATCGAGCAGATCTACGCCGACATTCCCGAGGCCGCCGCCCACCAGGCGATCGCGGGATTCCCGGTAGTGACCGACGGCAATGCCATCCTGCGGCTCAAGCCCTGGGACGAACGGACCAAGTCGCAGCAACAGATCGCGCGTGAACTTCAGCCGAAGTTCGCCGCGCTGCCGGGTGTGCAGGCCTTCCCGTTGAATCCCCCGTCTCTTGGACAGTCGCCGCGCTCGTCGCCGATCGAATTCGTCATCATGAGCCAGGTTTCCTACCCGGAACTGGCTGCCATCGTCGATAGCTTCGTGGCGGAAGTTGCCAAGTATCCCGGCGTGCAGAACGTGCAGACCGACCTGCGGCTGAACACGCCCGAACTTCGGGTGCAGGTCGACCGCGCCAAGCTGGCCGACGTGGGGGTGGATGTGTCACGCGTCGGCCGCACGCTGGAATCGATGCTGGGCGGCCGGCAGGTCACCCGCTACAAGGAAAGCGGCGAGCAGTACGACGTGCTGGTGCAGGTCGTGCCACGCGATCGGTCGCGGCCCAACGACATTTCGGACATCTACGTGCGGGCGCGCAGCGGCGAAATGGTGCAGCTGGCCAACGTGCTGACGGTGCGCGAAGGCGTGTCGCCGCAAACGCTGAACCACTTCAACCGCCTTCGTTCCGTCACGATATCCGCAGCGCCTGCGCCCGGCTATTCGCTGGGCGAAGCCCTCAAGGAAATGGACACCATCGCGGCCCGCGTGCTGCCGCTGCAGGCCCAGACCGACCTGGATGGCCAATCGCGGGAATTCCGCGATTCCGCCGGCAGCATCTACCTGGTGTTTGGCATGGCCATCGCGTTCATTTACCTGGTGCTGGCCGCGCAGTTCGAGAGCTGGCGCAATCCGCTCATCATCATGCTGTCGGTGCCGCTGTCATTGACCGGCGCCCTGCTGGCCTTGTGGCTGACCGGGGGGACGCTTTCCATCTACAGCCAGATCGGGCTGATCACCCTGGTCGGCCTGATCACCAAGCACGGCATCCTGATCGTTGAGTTCGCCAACCAGTTGCGGGACGAAGGCCACGGGCTGGTTGACGCGGTTGTCGATGCCAGTGTGATGCGTCTGCGCCCGATCCTGATGACGACCGGCGCCATGGTGCTGGGCGCCGTGCCGCTGGCCCTGGCCAGCGGCGCGGGCGCCGAATCCCGTGTGCAGATCGGCTGGGTGATCGTGGGCGGCATGAGCCTGGGCACACTGCTCACGCTGTTTGTCGTGCCTTGCGTCTACACCCTGATCGCCGGCGCACGGAACAAGCCGGTGCCGCTGGGCGTGGACAGCCATGCGCCCGAGCATGGCCGCACGCCGGGGCAGGTCGCGACGCCGGAGTCGGTGGGGTGATCCGCTACACTGCACCCTTGCTGTTTTATTGAACTCCCGGATCCCTATGCGTTACGTCGTCCTCGATACGGAAACCACCGGCCTTGACCCCCAGCTGGGCAATCGCGTCATCGAAATCGGTTGCGTCGAAATCTTCAATCGGCGCGTCACCCAGCGCAACTTCCACACCTACCTGAACCCGGAACGCGACAGCGAGCCGGGTGCGCTGGAAGTGCACGGCCTGACCACCGAATTCCTGTCCGACAAGCCGCGCTTCCATGACAAGGTCGACGAATTCCTGGACTTCATCCAGGGCTCGACGGTCATCATCCACAACGCCGAGTTCGACATCCGCTTTCTGAATGCCGAACTGGCGCGGCTGGATCGCCCCGGTTTCCGCACGCATTGCGTCGACGTCATCGACTCCCTGCTGCATGCCCGCGAATTGCACCCCGGCAAGCGCAACTCGCTCGATTCCCTGTGCGACCGCTACGGCATCTCGAATGCCCATCGGGTGCTGCACGGCGCGCTGCTGGACTCCGAACTGCTGGCCGAAGTCTGGCTTGCCATGACGCGCGGCCAGGACAGCCTGGTCATCGACCTGGGCGACACCGGCGGCGTCGGCACCCTGGACCTGGGCGCCTTCGACCCGTCCGTGCTGCCCATTCCGGCCGTACCTGCCGACGAACTCGCCGCCCACGCCGCCTACCTGGCCAGCCTGGACAAAGAGTCCAAGGGCCAGGCCGTGTGGCGCATATGGGATAGCGTGGCCGAAGCCGCTTGATGGGCCTTGTGGCACCATCCAAAAATTGTGCTATATTCTTGGGCTGCCAGGACATCTTTGCGTCTGGCAGCAAGAATACGCACTAAGTACCAACCACATGGGTGGTTAGCTCAGCGGTAGAGCACTGCCTTCACACGGCAGGGGTCACAGGTTCAATCCCTGTACCACCCACCAGAATTTGTCAGAAAAAAGGGCTCACGCTATCGGCGTCGAGCCCTTTTTTTCGTCTGGCGCCGGTCGGGGCTGCGGCCGTATTCCTCCTGGTGGAATGCGGCAATTGCCGCCTTGCACTGCCGCGCCGCGCACCCTTACGCTGCGTCTGACTTGCCATCGAGCGACATCGCTTCACGCGGCACCCCCTTGCGAGACCGTATGACCCACTCCAGATTCAGGACAGGACGATGGCTGGCTGTCGCCGCCTTGGCAGGCCTGCTTGCCAGCGCGCCGACGATGGCGCAGGTGACGTTCCCCGTGCGTCCCATCTCGCTGGTGATCGGCTATCCGCCCGGCGCCATTGTCGATACGGTGGCCCGGCAGGTCGGCGCGGCGTTGTCGCCCATTCTTGGCCAGACGATCGTGCCCGACAACAAGGGTGGCGCGGCGGGCGTGATCGGCGCCAGTTCCGTGTCGCATGCCCGGCCCGACGGTCACACGGTACTGTTCACCGCCTACACGTCGCTGCAGATCGCAAGCGCGATCGAGCGCAACCTGACCTTCGATCCCGTCAAGGACCTGATCCCGGTCGCGTCCATTGGTCGTCCGACGACGCTCTTGCTGGTCAATGCCGACTTTCCTGCCAAGACCTTCGATGAATTCCTGGCGTATACGAAGAGCCGGCCCGACCCGACCCCGTTCGGCACGAGCGGTATCGGGTCACCCAATCACTTTGCGCTCGAACATATGAACGCGGCGTTCGGCACCCGCCTGACCGCGGTGCCCTACAAGGGCGCCGCCCAGATGATGACCGACATGCTGGGTGGCCGGGTAAAGGCAATCTTCAGTTCGTCGTCGCTGGCGGCGGGCCACCTGCGAGCGGGCACGGTGCGAGCCCTGGCGATCGGGTCCCCCGATCCCACGCCGCTGTATCCCGATCTGCCTGTGATCGCCGACCATGGCGCGCCGGGGTTCAATGCCAGCGGTGCGCTGGGCGTCTTTGCCCCGCCCGGCACGCCGCCCGCCATCGTGGATCAGTGGAACGCGGCCATCGGCAAGGCCTTGCAGGATCCCGTCGTCGCGGAAAAACTCGCGGGGGAGGGCATCATCGTCAAGCGCCAGAGTGCGTCGCAGTTCGGTGCAACCTATCGCCAGGAGGCACGGCAGATCGCCGACTTCATCAAGCAGGGCAATATCAAGATCAATTGAGACCCCCGGCCGGGGGGTCTGCCAGGCCGCCCATCGACTTGCGCGGCATCCGGTAATTCGGCAGAGTGGGAGCCCGCGAACTTGCGGTCGCCCGACTTTTCATGCTGCCGCCCCTGTCCCCCATGCGCTTCCTGACCCATCCCGCGGCGTGCCTGCTTGCGGTTTCCCTGCTCGCCGGTTGCACGATCAGCCGCAACGCCATGCCGCCAGCCAGCGCTGCGGATGCGCTGCCTGGCGTCGGCACTCCCGTGCTGCCGCCTGCCGTGCGCATCGACCGCGTCGATGACGCGCGTCGCTTCGAGCCGCGCGCCAGGCTCGCAACCACGCCTTCCCTGAATGATGACGAAGCGGCCAATCCCGCGGTCCGTGCGCGGGCGTTCGCGCAAAAACGCGACAGCAACGGCCGCCCGCTGGGCAGCGTGCTCCTGCCGGCCGGGCAGTCGGTTGCCAAGTTGACGGAAGCAACGATCTTGCGGGTGCTGCAGGATGCGGGATATCGGGTGGCCAAAGCCGGGGACGCCGACTTTGCGCGCGCGATGCCGGTCACGGCGCGGATCGACCGGCTGTGGGCGTGGACCGAATCGGGGTTCTGGCAGGTGGAGCTGCAGGCGAGTTATGACGTGACCGTGTCGGCGGCGCTGCCGGGGCTGCAGCAAGGGCCGCGTTTTGTCGGTACCACCAAGGCGACCATGCAGTTCCCGACGGCCAGCGACTGGAATGCCGCCGTGACGCGGCTGCAAACGGATCTGGCCGCGCAGATGCGGGCAGTGGTGCCCAAGGCGCCCTGAACGCAGGCCAATGGCGTCATAGCGGCGCCCTGCCTGCGGCCGGTCAGCGTATCGGCGTCTTGCCTGCCAACGTTCCGCCTGGCGCCGTCCTGCCTACCGCCGTCCGCTGGCCGGCGCGGCGTCGTCGTCGCGGCCGGGGTTGACCTTGGTGTTGTCCATGCTTTCCTGATCCAGTTCTTCGCGGATCTCCATCAGGTCGGCACGCGCTTCGTTCACGTCAAGAATGCGCTGCGTGCCCCATGCCGCCGCCATCAGCACCAGCAGCCACGCGGCGATACGCACGGGGCGGGGCGTGTTGCGCACGGCGCCCAGCACCAGCCCGACCACCGCGCCCGCAAGCAGGCCGCCAATGTGGCAGGCGTTGTCGGTGCCATTGGTCTGCCAGCCATACACGACGTTGATGCCGACCAGCACGGCCAGTTCCACGGCGCTGAAGGGCAGGGCGAGCGGTTCGCGGCTGGCATTCTTCAACAGCTTGAGCATGATGGCCGCGGCGGCCAGGCCCATGACGGCGCCCGAGGCCCCGGCGCTGACCACCAGGTAGATGGTGGGCGTGGCATTGCTCAGGTCGGCGGCGGCTTGCGGGCGTGCGTTCCACAGGGCGCTGACCAGACTGCCGCCCAGGCCGGACAGGAAGTACACCAGCAGGTAGTTCAACTTGCCGAAGTTGCGCTCGGCGATCGACCCCAGGAACAGCAGGCTGATCATGTTCAGGGCCAGGTGCAGCACGCCGATGTGCAGGAACATGCTGGCCAGCAGGCGCCAGCTTTCGCCGGTCAGGGTCAGGGCGGCAATGTTGGCGCCCCAGCGCCCCAGGTCGTCGAGTTCCGGGTTGGTAGGGCTGATGCCCGTGGCGATCTGATACAGGAAGAGGCCCAGGTTGACCAGGATGAGCACCCCGGTGATCGGGGCAATGCGGCGCAGGAAGGTCGGCATGTCGATGGGTGTGTGGAGCGGGTCCGGCAGTCTAGGGGGCCCTATTGTCGCCCGGTCGAGCGAAACCGGGGCGCGACAGGCGGGCCATGATGCCATGAGTTGCCCGGACCGCCCTGTCAGGTCGGCCGGATGGGCGAGACAAGGGCGCGTGCGCCATCAGGCCGGATCGGCCGCGGCGCGGGCCGCAATGCCCCGGTCCTGGGCCAGGCGCTCGCGCGCCAGCACACGGAAGTCGGTAGGGGAATACTGCGTCTGGCGCGTGAAGAAACGCGAGAAATACCCGGGATCGGAAAAGCCCAGGGCAATTGCGATCTCTTTGATGCTGAGCGATGAATAGGCCAGGTCGCGCTTGGCTTCCATGACCAGGCGGTTGTGGACCACCTCGAGCGCGGACTGGCCCAGCGCGTCGCGGCACACGCGGTTCAGTTGCGTTGGCGTGATGCCCAGGTGCTCGGCGTAGTAGCCGATGTCGCGTTGCTCGCGAAAACACTGATTCAGCATGGCCTTGAAGCTTTGCACGTGCTGCATGGCGCGTGACGGCCGCACGCCCAATTCCTGCGCGGTCCGCACGCCGACTTCACGGGCCAGCATGACCAGCACCAGGCGCAGCAGGGTTTCCAGTGCCACCAGCCGCCAGGGTCCGGGCGTGTCGAACTCTTCCAGCAGGTGCTCCAGCGACCGGGCGGCTGGCGATGGCTGTCCCATAGGCCAATGCAGCACCTGCGCACTGCCAAAGCAGGCCACGAGTTCTGGCGTGGGCGCCAGCAGGTGTTCCATGTGCTGTGTCACCACCGTCACGACCGACCCGTCGACATTGCTGGAAAAACGAAAGCCATGCGCAAAGAAGGCCGGCACCACCAGCATGCACGGCCCGTTCACGTGGAACTCCCGGGCATCGAAATGGATGTCGGCGGACCCGCTGCGGATGTACAGAATTTGCATGAAGAGTTCATGCCGATGCGGCTTGATCTCCCAGTCGTAGTGGCGGCTGCGCATGGGGATCGACTCGCAGTGAAGGCTGTCGGGGACCAGCGACTGTGTATGTTCGCCGTACAGCGCATAGGTGGGCACGGTGCTGGTCATGGCGAAGGCCGGTTGCGGACGATGTTCGGATTATCCATCCGAATGTCGGCAAAATCTATTCTCGCGGCCGTGCTCGGCTATTAAGATCGCCGAAATAACGAATCCAGGAGACAGGCCATGCGCGTCCAAGTAGCCATCATCGGATCCGGCCCTGCCGGATTGTTCCTCGGACAGATCCTGTCCCGGGCTGGCATCCACACCGTGATCATCGAACAGCGCAGCAAGGACTACGTGCTGGGCCGCATCCGGGCCGGGGTGCTGGAACAGGGCACGGTCGACTTGCTGAACGAGATCGGCGTCAACCAGCGGATGAATGCCGAAGGCATGTACCACGACGGCATCGAGCTCTGTTTCAATGGCGCGCGGCACCGCATCGACCTGAAGGCGCTGAGCGGCGGCAAGCGCGTGATGGTGTACGGCCAGACCGAGGTCACCCACGACCTGATGGACGCGCGCGAAGCCGCCGGCTACGAGACGGTGTACGAGGCGCAGAACGTCAGCGTGCACGACTTTGATACCGATCATCCCAAGGTCCGCTACCTGAAAGACGGCGTGTCGCATGAAGTCGAATGCGACGTGATCGCTGGCTGCGATGGGTTCCACGGCGTATGCCGCGCCAGCGTGCCGCAGGACGCCGTGCAGACCTATGAGCGCGTATACCCGTTCGGCTGGCTGGGCATCCTGTCAGACACGCCGCCTGTGTCGGACGAGCTGATCTACTCCAACCACGAACGCGGCTTTGCCCTGTGCAGCATGCGGTCGGCCACACGCAGCCGCTATTACGTGCAGTGTTCGCTGGACGACAAGGTCGAACAGTGGTCGGACGAGGCCTTCTGGAACGAACTGCGTTTGCGCCTGGACGATGAAGCGGCCGAACGCCTGGTGACCGGGCCGTCGATTGAAAAGAGCATTGCCCCGCTGCGCAGTTTCGTGGCCGAGCCGATGCGTTTTGGCCGGCTGTTCCTGGCGGGGGATGCCGCCCACATCGTGCCGCCCACGGGCGCCAAGGGTCTGAACCTGGCCGTGGCCGACGTGCGCTATCTGTCGCAGGCCTTGCTGCAGTTCTTTGACGGCGATGCGAACGGCATCGACACCTATTCGCAAAAGTGCCTGCAGCGCGTCTGGAAGGCCGAACGTTTCTCGTGGTGGATGACGTCGTTGATGCACAAGTTTCCCGAAAACGGCGCCTTCGGCCACAAGATCCAGCAGGCCGAGCTGGCCTATCTGATCGGGTCGGAAGCGGCCGCGACGTCATTGGCGGAGAACTACGTGGGTTTGCCGTTCGAAGCGTGACGCCTTTGAGCAACGCCGGCCCGCCCTAAAGCAGCGACAATCGACACCGTTGGCCGATCGCCACATGCGGGTGTGTGCGGTCATGCCCTTGTCACTGCTTGAACGCACCCTGTCGCTTTGCCGGCACTGGCGGAACCACCATGAAAAGAACATTCGAACGCCGTGCCGTCGCGGCCGTCTTTGCACTCTGCTGCGCCGCGCCGGTCTGGGCGCAACAAGGCGGTGCGCCCACGGGCCTGGCCAATGCCGCGGCCGATAGCGCGGGCGCCGCCGACCCGGGCTTGATTCCCGAAGACGAACCGTATGCCTTTCACGGCCAGTCGACCTATGTGTGGCAGCGCAAGCCCTCGTTCGCGTCGCCGTATGAAGGCGAGAACAGCCTGCAAGGCAAGAAGGCCAAAAGCTATTCGTTTACCGCCACCGTCGACCTGGGCCTGCGCCTGTGGGAAGGGGCGGAGTTCCATGTGAATGGCGAAGGTGCGCGTGGCCAGGCCTTTTCGGGCCTGCATGGCCTGGGCGGCCTGACCAATGGCGAGCTGGCCAAGACGGCCGGCGCCGACATGGTCTATTACCGCGCGCGTACCTTCTTGCGGCAGACCTGGGGTCTTGGCGGTGGACGCGAAGCCGTCGAAGGCGACATGAACCAGCTGGCCGGCGGGCAGGACAAGCGCCGCATGGTGCTGACCGTGGGCACGGTGTCCATGCTCGATATTTTCGACTCGCTGGAATCGGCGCACGACCCGCGCACGCAGTTCCTGAACTGGTCGTTCCTGACGCATGGCAGCTTCGACTACGCCGCCGACTCGCGCGGCTACACCAGTGGCGCCGCGCTGGAATACATCGACGACGGCTGGGCCGTGCGCGCGGGCCGCTTCATGATGCCCAAGGAATCCAACGGCCTGCCGCTGGATACCCGGCTGGGCAAACATTACGGCGACCAGATCGAATTCGAAAAGCAGTACCAGGCCTGGAACCGGCCCGGCACGGCCCGCATCATCGGCTTTCGCAACAAGACGCGCATGGCGGATTTTGGCGAAGCCATCGCGGCCGGCCGTGCCGCGGGTGCCGCCCCCGAACTGGACACCGTGCGCCGCGAACATGCCAAGGTGGGCGTGGGCGTCAGCTTTGATCAGTCGATCACCGACGACGTGAATGCCTTCATGCGGGCCAGCTGGTCGGATGGAAAGACAGAGACCTATGCATTTACCGAGATCGATCGCGCCCTGTCGGCAGGCGTGGTCGTCAAGGGCACGCAGTGGTCACGGCCTTACGACACCGTGGGCGCGGCCGTGGCCGTCAATGCACTGAGCCGCACGCATCGCGGCTATCTGGCCGCGGGCGGCATTGGTCCCTTCCTGGGTGACGGCGCGTTGAACTACGGCGTCGAGCAGATTGCCGAAACCTACTACAGCTTCCGGCCCTTCAAGTATTTCTGGCTGACGGGCGACGTGCAATACATCCGCAACCCGGGCTATAACCGGGATCGCGGTCCGGCCAAGGTGTTTTCGGTGCGGCTGCACACGCAGTTCTGAAGCCGCATCAGGCGCCCGGCCGGGGTCGGTCGGCGCCGCTCTCCGACGTTTATCGGCCGCAGTGGGTTGCGGTCATTCCGGCTGGATCTGCGCCCGGTCGATCACCTGTTTCCACGCCACGGCTTCCTTTGCGATCTGTGCGCCAAATTCGGTGGGCGAGTTGCCCACCGCAGTCACGCCAATGTCGGCGTACTGCTTGCGCACGGCCGGGTCCGACAACGCCGCCTTGATGGCCGCAGACATCTTGTCGATGATGGCCGGATCGGTGCCCGCCGGCGCCGCCATGCCCCACCAATTGCCGGTCAGCAGGTCCGGCAGGCCTTGCTCGCGCGTGGTCGGCACATCGGGCAGGATGGCCAGCCGCTGATCGCTCGCCACCGCCAGCGCCTTCAACTTGCCGCCCGCCACGTTGCCCGCCACCGAACTGAACGCCGTGATGTACAGCTGGATCTCGCTGCCCAGCAGCCCCGCCACGGCGGGTGGCGAACCGCGATAGGGCACGTGCGTCAGTTGCACCTTGGCCAGCTGGCTATACAGCTCGCCGGCCAGGTGCGGGGGCGTGCCATTGCCGGGCGATCCGTAGTTGAGTTTGGACGGACTTTGCCGCGCCATCTCGGTGAAATCCTTGAGCGTGCTCACGGGCAGCGTGCTGTTGACGATCATGACCGACGGCGCATTGCTCAGCAGCGCCACCGGCATCAGGTCCTTGAGCGGATCGAAGCGCATGTTCCGGAACAGGAACTGGTTCGTGACGAAGTTGTTGGTCGCGCCCAGCAGGAAGGTATAGCCATCGGGCTGCGCACGCACGACCTCGTCGGCGCCGATGTTGCCCGACGCGCCGCTTTTGTTGTCGATCAAAAAACGAACGCCAAACTGCTTTTCCAGCTGCGGCTGGATGAAGCGGAAGGTGATGTCGCCGGTGTTGCCGGGCGCGTACGGCACCACGATACGGATCGGGCGGGACGGCCAGGGTTCGGCGGCGAAAGCGGGGGCCGTCAACGCGCCGGCTGTGGCGAACGTGGCCGCGGCGGTCAACAGGTTGGCGAACACGGTTGCAGCGATCGACGCGGTCGCCGCATTTCCGGTGCGCAACGGGGGCATGCATGATGCGCCGGGTGCGGCAGATGTGGCAGATGCGGCAGATGAGTCAGTCATGCGTGAACTCCTGAGGTGGGTCGGCTGCGTGCAGGCGGCCGTCGATGATGAGGTGATCTGCCCGCAGGCCGGCAAGGGCTTCCGGCGCGCAGGTGAGCGGGTTGTCATTCAGGATGACCAGGTCGGCCAGCTTGCCGGGCGTGATGCTGCCGCGCGTGGACTCCTCATGCGTGAGCCACGCGCCACCCATCGTGGCAATCGTCAACGCTTCGGCCCGGCTGATGGCTTGATCCGGTGCGACTGGGTTGCCGTTTCTTGATTGCCGTAGCACGGCATGGCTGATCGGCCCGAACAGCGACACCGGCAGGTTGTCGCTGCCGAAGGCGACGGGCACGCCGGCGTCCAGCAGACGGCGCAGCGGCACGATGTCGTTGACCGGGTTGTCGGGGTGGTGGATACCGGCGCCGTCATCAGCCGAACTCATTGCCCTGCGTTTGTCGACCCACCCATCGCCATCCTTGTAGATGTGCCGATTGGTATGCGTGGTGATGACCAGGCCCAGATCGTGGACTGTCGCAACCATCTCCCGTGTCAGCACGGGTTGATGGCCGAGCACCCATCGCAGGTCATCGATAGCGTGCACACCATGCGCGGCCTGAAACAGCGGCAGCAAGGTGGGCCAGATGCCGCAGACACGAATGCCTTCGCGCGCCGCTTCGATCAACAGCGGTTGCAGCACGGCTTCGGGCAAGGCCGCGCCTGCCTGGAATCCTGCCCAGCCCGTGCACGGGTGATTGGACGCACGCAGCGTGTTGTTCAGGGGGTCGGCGTCGATCTCGGCATACAGGCCTTGCAGTCGTACCCACGGGTGATCGGCATGACGGCGGCGCAGCCAGCTGCGCCAGTCGCGAAGCAGCTCGATGGCGGTGTCCGCGCCGCTGCGACTCGCGTGGCCGTTGCCTGCCATGCCCGGCCCGCTTGCTGCACCCGCTTCGCTTCCTGCACTGGCTTCGATACCCCATCGCGGGCTGAAGGTCAGTGTCGCGCGCACCGTCGCGGCGCCCTGGTTCGCCGCGTCGCGATAGGCCGCAATGACCTCACCCGCCACGCCATGCCCTTCGAACACCGCCGTGGTGCCGACGGCGTTGTAGGCGCGCATGGCGCTGCGCAGGCCACTTGCGCGCTGCGCCGCGCTGAAGCCGGGCGCAACCCGCATCAGGCTGTGTTCGACAATCGGCACCAGGGTCGATTCGCTGAACGTACCATCGGGTTCGCCGCTGGCGTCGCGGCCCAGGGTGATGTCCGGGCTGGGCGGCACGGTGTGCCGGTCGATGCCGGCCAGGCGCAGCGCCAGGGTGTTCGCGATCGACACCAGCGGCGCGCGGTTGCGCCAATAGCCCCAGATCGGGCGGATATAGACCGGGTGATCGGGACTGACGCGGTCCAGGTCGTGTCGGGTCGGATAGCGGCCTTCGCGCAGGCCGGCGGCGGGGTCGGGATACTCGGGCGGCTCGCCGATCGGTTGCGTGACAATCCAGGTGCCCGGCGGGGTGCGGCGCACGTCGTGGGCGATGCGATCCAGGATGTCGTCGATGCACCGTGCGCCCTGCAAGGACGGCAGGTGTCGGCGCAAGCCTTCGCGGTCAAGGTGGGCATGGCCATCGGTCATGCCCGGGATGACGGTGCGGCCCGCCAGGTCCACGCGTTGGGTAGCGGGGGTGGCCAGTGCCGCCATATCTTCGTCGCGGCCGATGGCCAGGATGCGATTGCCGTGGATCGCGACGGCCTGGGCCACAGTACCCGTGCCAGTACCGCCGCCGTCGCAGGCGATGACCGTGCCGCCGTGCAGCAGCAGGGTCGCATGGTCGGGCCGCGGCGCCGGCTTGGTCGTCATGGCTGGCGGTTCCTGTCGTCGCCGCTGCTGTCTGCGTCGCCGCTGCTGTCTGCGTCGCCGCTGCGGCTGCCAGGCCCGCCACCGTCGTCGCCGCCACTACCCGCGCTCCGCGTCAGCAAGGCCAGGGTGTCGCGGAACAGCTTGCTGCCTGGATCCGCCAGATCCAGGATCACATCGAAATGATGCCGGTCCGGCACGACATCGAAATCCGCCAGCATGTCGAAGTCACGCAGGCGGTCGGCCATGGCGCGGGCCTGTCGGCGGAATTCATCGGTGTCGCGTTCGGCCACGGCCACCACCACCGGGACACGCACCGTGGGTTCTGCATGGGCCAGCGAGTAGCTGCGGACATGCGCCGCATCGAGGTTCAGGCGTGTGTTGCGATACGACAGCCGCACGGGTTCCAGATCGCTCAGTCCACTGACCATCAGGGCGCCATGGAAGGGTGGGGTGGTCAACCCTTCGGCGGTCCAGTCGTGCGTCAGCGCCTGGCTGACCAGATGCGTCCCCGAGGAATGTCCGGCCAGAACGATACGTTGCGGGTCGCCGCCCTGCTCGGCAATGTGCGCGTGCACCCAGGCAATGCCGCGCCGCACGCTGGCCACCATGTCGGCAAACGCCACGTCCGACGCGTCCGGGAAACCCAGGGCGACCCACATGCACCCATGATCGGCAAACGCCTGCGCACCGAAGGCGCTGTCTTCCTTTTCCTGCGTCAGCCACGCGCCACCGTGCACGAACAGCAGCACCGGCAGCAGGCCTGGCTGCAGTCCTTGCAACGCCGCGTCGCCCGACTTGGCGGGGCGAGGTGGCCCGTAGATGTCCAGGCGTTCCAGCGGATGCGGCCCCCAGGCAATATCGCGCGCGCCGGGCAGGCCCGCCGCCGCGGCGGACAGCGCCGTACCCTGCGCAAGCGTGTCGCGAAAGCCCGGACAGGCCAGCTGATTGTTGTACTGGGCGTCGAGCGCTTCCTGGGTATATCGATCGAAAACGAAGGCGGACACAGCGGGTGGCTCCTGATGCAGACCCCCAATCTACCAGCCGGCGCTGATTGAAAAAATTGAAATGTTCATATAGATTCATTCGATTCTTCAATACCGCAGGCCACCATGTCGATCACGCTGCGTCAGCTCGAAGCCTTCGTGGCCGTCTGCAATGAGGGCAGCTTCAGCAAGGCCGCGCAGCGCATTCACATCTCGCAATCGGGGTTGAGCATCCTGGTGCGCGACCTGGAACAGAACCTGGACAGCCGCCTGTTCGACCGCAGCACGCGGCAGGTCACATTGACCGACGCAGGCCGCGAGTTCCGGGCGCCGGCTGCGCGCTTGCTGGCCGATCTGTCGAGCGCGGTCGGCAATGTCCGAGGCCTGGCGACACGTCAGCACGGCCACGTCACGGTGGCTGCGCCGCCCCTGCTGCTGGCACGGCTGCTGATCCCGGTGGCCGCGGATTTCCGGCGGCAATACCCCGACATTTCCATCACGCTGCTGGATATTCCGTCCGAGGCCATCCTGCCGCGGATCGCCAGTGCCGAGGTCGACATCGGCGTGGGCGCGTTTACCGATGACGATCACGACTGCGTGATCGAACCGCTGCTGGAAGGGCCGCTGGTGGTGCTGATGCCGCGCGATCATCCGTGCGCGCACAAGCGCACGGTCAAATGGGAAGCGCTGGCCACCTACCCGCTGGTGACACAGACACCCGAAAACAAATTCCGCGCCTTCCTTGACCGCACCTTCGCGCAGCTGGGCCTGACCCCCACGATCGCGATCGAAGTGGCGCAGCTGGCAACGGTCATCAGCCTGGTCGAAGCCGACTTTGGCATCGCGCTGTTGCCGCCCTATACCGCGCTGTTTCCGGCGGGTCGCAAGACGGTCGTGCGGCCGGTCAGTGCACCGGTCATCCCGACGCAGATCGTGCTGGCGCGCGACCGCTTCCGTTCGCCGTCGGCCGCGTCGCTTGCCTTCATGGAAGTGACCCGCCGCGCGGTAGCGCGCTGGCAGGCGCGGGTCTAGGTTGACTGCAAGGACCCGGATGCGCGACAGACAGGTCGCCACCAAGCCGGGATGCGCGGCAATGTGCGCCGTCAGGCCGCCGACTGGCTGTCCGGCAGCAGTGCCGACGCGATCGTGGCAGGCGTCTCGAACATGCAGGTGGGGCCCGATGTTTCCAGCGCCGCGGGCGTGGCGTAGCCCCAGGCGACCGCGCCAAAGTCGATCAACTCGGATCGCGCGGCTTCGCGGTCTCGCGTTTCGTCGCCAATGTAGATGGCCCGATTGGCCGGAATGCCACTGTGCAGCAGCACCCGCCGCAGATGCGTGCGTTTGCCGAGCAAGGCCGCGCCGCATTCGTAGTGGCGGATCAGGGCGGACAACTCCGGTCCGAGTACCTGCCGTACGTTTTCCTGCGAATTGGAACTGACCACGGCCAGCACGATGCCGCTGTCCGCCAACTGGCGCAGCAGCGGCCCGATGCCGTCGAACAGGCGGATCGTCTGGATGTTGTCAGTCATGAGCCGCTTGTAGTGGTTGCCGACCTGCGGCAGTTTCCACAGGGGCAGGTCCACTTGCCGCAGCAGCGTCTTGATGTCATAGCCACGCACCTTGTCGAGATGCGCGGTGTCGATCGGACGAAAGCCATGGTGCGCCGCCAGGCGGTTCACCACGCTCACAAAGAAATCGAAGGAGTCGGCAAGCGTGCCGTCGAAGTCGAAGATCGCAAGGGAATACGTCATCGGCGGGGCATCCTGGCGTGGGCAGCGCTGCGCTGCAACATTTCCATTATCCCCGACTCCCGGCGATGCCTGATGACGCAGGCCCGGACGGCCTCATTCCACCTGGATGTTCGCCTTCGTGATCGTCGACTGCCAGACCGCGGCTTCACGTGCGTTCTGCGCGGCGAATTCCGCGGGCGTGTTGCCGACACCGCTCAGGCCCAACTCGTTGAACTTCGCCACGATCTCGGGCGAAGCGACCGACGCTTTAACGGCCGCCGCGATCTTTTCCAGGATCGCCGGATCAGTGCCGACGGGGGCGGCCAGGCCCCACCAGTTGCCGGTGCGCAGTTCGGGCAGGCCTTGTTCCGCGGTGGTGGGCACGTTGGGCAGCGCGGCCAGGCGCTGCGTGTCGGCCACGGCCAGGGCCTTGAGCTTGCCCGCCGCCAGATGGCCGGCGACCGTGCTGATGCCGGCGCTGGCAAAAAAGATCTGGACGTCGTTGGCCAGCAGCGCCTGCACCGCGGGGGGCGCGCCCCGGAAGGGCACGTGGACCATCTCGCTCTGGGTCATCTGCGCATACAGCACGCCGGTCAGGTGCGGCGGCGTGCCATTGCCGGGCGTGCCGAAGTTGAGCTTGCCGGGATTCGCCTTCGCGTATGCCGTCAGTTCACTGAGCGAATTCACCGGCAGCGAGGTGTTCACCACAACCACCGACGGCGCCAGGTTGACCTTGGTGATGGCCACCAGGTCTTTCAGCGGGTCATAGCGCAGCCCCTTCGTCAGGTACTGGTTCATGACGAAGTTGTTGGTCGCGCCCAGCAGCAGGGTGTAGCCATCGGGCGCCGCGCGCGCCACGTCTTCGGCGCCGATGTTGCCAGATGCCCCGCTCTTGTTGTCGATGTAGAAGCGCGCGCCCAGGCGCTTTTCCAGGTCGGCCTGGATCAGGCGAAAGGTCACGTCGCCCGCGTTGCCGGGCGCATAGGGCACGACAAGGCGGATGTTCCGGCTGGGCCAGGCGTCGGCGGCATGCGCGGCATGGGTGGTCAGCAGGGCAGCGCCACAGACAAGGGCGAGGACGGCGCGGCGCGCTGGCGAAGAGAGAAGGTGCATGACAGGTCTCGAGAGGCAGAAGGGATCTGGAATGTCTCGTGGATGGCCGGTTCACTAGCGCACACAACCGGCTCGACTCAACGCAGGGCACACAGATAGCAGGTACCTGACCGCAATCTATCAGTGGCCGACCCATATGCGTTATCGAAAAATTCATATGGATCCATATGAAAAGCCAATGCGTCAACGAGGCCGGATAGTCGCAAGGTTGCGATGACGTTACGTAACGTCGTATCGGCTGATACGTAACGTCCCGCCCGAAACAAGGGTAATCCCGGGCCCGGATTGGCTCCCTGCACGCACCGGCCATCCGGCGTCCAGAGCGCGCCAGCTCAACCATAAACGCAATGATTTCAATGACTTGCGCAGCGGTGGCAAGACCTGATCCCTTCGTTGATCGATGCCTTGTGTCCTTGTGTCACCCGATGGCACACCTTTTGCAAAAGTAGAGCCCACAAGCCATCGGCTCGCATGACCGGCGTTTTTGCAGCGCACGTGCGGCAGATGGATTCACAGGATCGTGGCTGCCGAACCGCGCGTGCGGACCGGCCGATGGGTTTCTCGGGGGATTGAAAGTGAACAAGATCTATCGCACCGTTTGGAGTGACACCCTGCGTACGTGGGTTGCCGTGGCTGAAAACGCACGGGCCAGGGGCAAGAGCGGCGGTGCGCGGGTGGGCGCAAGCGCCGCCGTGTTGCTGGGTGCCTCGCTGGTCGCTGCCCCGTCGTTCGCTGCGGGCATGCACGACACGCCGGACCTGTTGAACGGCCGGCTGACCGCGGCGCCGCTGGTCGGCAGCATGACCGCCGCGCTGAACCAGGTGAGCCAGGCGACTCAGGTCGGCCAGACCGTGCAGGCCCTCAGCGCCGCGCCTGCCGTCCTTCAGTCCGCCACCGTATCCGCCATGAACGGCGTGGTCCCCGTGTTGAACTCCCCGTTGATGGATACGCCGATGGCCTCGCCATCGATGTCGCAGGTCCCTGCGGTCGTTACCACCGTGACGGCGCCGCTGACCGGGGGATCGTCGGGCCTGCCCGCCTTGCAGAACGTCGCGCAGACGCTCAAAGCCCCCGTAGCCGCCGTGACCACACCCCTGGCAAGCGCCTCGGCCACCGCTGTTCCCGTGGTCGTTGCCAAGGTTGCCCAGCCTGTCCGCACTGCCGTGACCACGACGGCGGCGCGCACTGCACCGATCGCGCAAACGGCGCAGACCGCGCAGACGGCCGTGGCCGCCGTGACCGGTCCCATCGTGGGTGGCGCCGCCGCGCCGGTCGTGTCCGAGCCCCTGGCGACGCTCAGCACCGCCGTGCCCAAGCTGCTGTCCACCGTCGTCACGCAAAGTGGCGGCGGGTCGGACCCCGCCTCGGGCCTGCCCACCCTGGTCAACGCCGCGATCGCGCCCGTGTCGCGAGTCGTGAATCCGAGCAGCAGCGGCACGCCGTCCATCAGCCTGGTCACCGATACGCTGGACACCGTCGTGGCGCCGGTTGCCACCCTGGTGCCGCCGCTGGCTGGCACACCCAGCTCGCCGCTGACTCCCGTTACCGACGCGCTGGCGCCCGTGACGTCGGCCCTGATTCCGGTCACGGCGCCTGTCGCCACGGCCACCGCGCCGGTGCTGGATGCCGTGACCGGCGCGCTGGAGCCCGTCACGACGGCGCTTGCCCCGGTCACCACGCCGCTGGCCCCCATCACCAACGGCGTCGGCGTGATCGCCGCGCCAGTCACCAATGCACTGGGTGGCATCACCACGCCGCTGGCCGGCCTGCCCATCGTCGGCAACATCGTGTCGCCCATGATCGCGCCCACGCCGGTCGTGTCGGGCTCGATCGCCCCGTCGCTGAACCCCGCGCCCCCGTCGGGCCTGGTCATCGGCACCGCTGGCGTGACCGGCGGCGTCGGCCAGGGCCTGGCCCCGCTGACACTGGCCGCGTTCGGCCAGCAGGAAACCTTTCTGCGTTCGGGCGCGCTTGCCGTCAACCGCGAAAACATCAATGCGCGCTTCAGCGTCGTCAACGTGCTGGGCCTGCCGGTCCTGGACCTGGCCCCCGTCACGGGCACCCTGGCGGGCACAACGGGCGGCAGCCTGCCGCAGCAAAACCTGACCCTGCTCGGCGGCGTCACGTCAGGCAACTACATCACCAACATCAATTCCGGACTGACCTACAACAACGGCCTGCTGCTGCCCGGCACCACGCCACCGTCGTACGTACAAGGCAACAACTGCCTGAACGTGCTCGGCATTGCCGGCGCGACTTGCTGGGACGTGCCCGCCGCGCAGAACAACCAGGTCCTGATCGGTGATGGCGCGTCGGCCAACGGGTCGCAGGAAGTCGTGATCGGCACCAACGCACGCCACCTGCTGCCAAACGAAAACGCCAACGACATCTTTACCGACCCCAACATGCTCGGCGTGCCCAACACCAATTACGCGGCACGCAAGGGCCATTCGGTGGTGATCGGCGACAACACGCTCGGCACCGCGAACGGCCAGACCATCATCGGCGCCGAAGCCACGTCCAACGTGGCCGGCGGCGTCGCCATCGGCTTCCAGTCCGTGGCGGACCGGGTGGGTACCGGGGTCGAAGCCTACAGCGGACTGGCCGTGCCCGTGCAAGGCGTGGTGTCGGTCGGCAGCGCAGGCGCCGAACGCCAGATCACCAACGTGGCGGGCGGCACCGTCGACACCGACGCCGTCAACCTGCGTCAGTTGCGCGCACTGGAAACGCAGGTCACCGCTGGCGATGCCAATGCGATCCGATACGACGACGTGACCAAGGGCACGGCCACGCTGGCGGGCGTGGGCGGCACCACCTTGACCAACCTGAAGGCCGGCGCCGTCACGGCGACCAGCACCGATGCGGTGAATGGCTCGCAGCTGAATGCAACCAACACGGCCGTGACCAACCTCGACAACGCGGTCACGACGATCAACAACGCGGGCACGCGCTACTTCCGTGCGAATTCGACGCTGGCCGCGTCGGATGCGAGCGGTATCGATGCCGTCGCCGCAGGCGGCAATGCCGTGGCATCGGCCGCCAACGCCCTGGCCCTGGGCACGGGCGCGAACGCCTCGCTGGCCAACAGCGTTGCCTTGGGTGCGGGCGCGACCACCACGACCGGCGCGCAGGCGGGCTACACGGGCTTTGCCCTGACCGCGCCGCAAACGTCGGCCGGTGAAGTCTCGGTGGGTTCGGCAGGCGCCGAACGCAAGCTGACCAATGTGGCCGCGGGCAGCCTGGACACGGATGCTACGAACGTTGCGCAGTTGCGCGCGGTGAGCTCGCAGATCGGCGACCTGGATGGCCTGGCCGTGAAGTATGACGACGCGACCAAGGGCCAGCTGACGCTGAACCCGGGCGGCACGTCCACCCGCGTGACCAACGTCGCGGCCGGTGCACTGACGCCGACCAGCACCGACGCGGTCAATGGCGCGCAATTGAACGCCACCAACCAGAACGTGACCACCGTCACCAATACGGTCACGACCCTGGGGGACACCGTCAACACGATCGACCTGCAGGGCACGCGCTTCTTCCGCGCCAATTCGACCCTGGCCGGTGCGTCAGCGACGGGCATCGACAGCGTGGCCGCGGGCGGCGCATCGGCCGCCTCGGCCACCAACTCGGTCGCCCTTGGCACGGGCGCCAACGCCACCCAGGCGAACAGCGTGGCGCTGGGTGCCGGTTCTGGCACCACCGTCGGCGCACAGACCAACTACGCCGGCTTTGCCCTGGCCACGCCGCAAAGCTCGGCCGGTGAAGTGTCGGTCGGCGCAGCCGGCGCCGAACGCAAGCTGACCAATGTGGCCGCGGGCAGCGCCGATACCGATGGCACCAACGTCGCACAATTGCGTGCGGTGAGCTCGCAACTGGGCGACCTTGATGCATTGGCCGTGAAGTATGACGATCCCGGCAGGAGCCAGCTGACGCTGAACGCAGGCGGCGCATCCACCCGCGTCAGCAACGTGGCGGCCGGCGCATTGACCGCCACCAGTACCGACGCGGTCAATGGCGCGCAATTGAACGTCACCAACCAGAACGTGACCACGGTCACCAATACGGTCACGACCCTGGGCGACACGATCAACACGATCGACCTGCAAGGCACCCGTTACTTCCGTGCCAACACCGCCCTGGCCGGTGCGGCCGCCACCGGCGCCGACAGCGTGGCGGCAGGCGGTGCTGCCACGGCATCGGTCGCGAACTCGGTCGCGCTGGGCACGAACGCCAATGCCACGCAGGCCAATAGCGTTGCGCTGGGCGCAGGCTCCACCACATCGGTGGGTGCACAGACCGGCTACACGGCGGTGGCCCTGGCCACGCCGCAGAACTCGGCCGGTGAAGTGTCGATCGGTTCGGCAGGCGCCGAACGCAAGCTGACCAACGTGGCCGCCGGCAGCATCGATACCGATGCCGCCAACATTGCGCAGTTGCGCGCCGTGGGCTCGCAGGTCACGCAGCTCGATCAACTGGCCGTCAAATACGATGATGCGACCAAGACCGTGCTGACGCTCAATGCGGGTGGTGGATCGACCCGCATCGCCAACCTGTCTCGCGGCGCGGAAACGGCAGACAGCACCGATGCCGTGAACGGCTCGCAGCTGTGGGGGTGGACGCAGGACACCAGCAACATCCTTAGCAACACCAGCCTGTACAACAGCATCCAGAACATCAACACCGGCAGCGGTTCGCCTTACTTCCGCGCGAATTCGACCCTGGCCGGTGCGCAGGCCACCGGCATCGACAGCACGGCAGCCGGTCCGCAAGCCGTTGCGGCGGGCGCAAACAGCGTCGCCACCGGCAAGGCAGCCAACGCCGCGGCCGATAACGCGGTGGCGACTGGCAATGCCGCGGCCGCCACGGGCACGGCCGCCGTAGCGGTGGGCTCCGACGCCACCGCAAGCGGCGCGCAATCGACTGCGGTGGGGGCCGATGCCAAGGCCACGGCCAGCAACAGCGTGGCGCTGGGCAGCGGTTCGGTGGCGGACCGATCCAACAGCGTGTCGGTTGGCGCCGTGGGGGCCGAGCGCCAGATCACCAACGTGGCAGACGGCGTGGCCGATACCGATGCGGCCAATCTGCGCCAGGTCAAGGCGATCTCGGGCGACGTCACCAATGTGATCGCAGGCAAGGACGGCATGTTCCAGGTCGAGAACTCGCTGGCACGGGCCAAGCCCGCAGCGACGGGCGTGGACTCGGTGTCTGGCGGTGCCGGCGCGCTGTCGGCCGGAGCACAGGCCACGGCACTGGGCAACGCGGCCAACGCGTCGGGCAGCAATGCCACGGCCGTCGGCAACGGCGCGGTGGCATCGGGCACCAACACCGCGTCGCTGGGGCAGGGCGCCGTCGCATCGGGTGCGAACGCCTCGTCGTTCGGCCAGGCCGCGGTGGCCTCGGGCGCCAATGCCGTTGCGGTGGGCAACAACGCGCAAGCGCAAGCCTCGGGCAGCATGGCGCTGGGCAATGGGACGCAAGTGGCCTCGGCCGCGACCAACAGCGTGGCGATCGGCACGTCGTCAGTGGCCAATCGTGACAACTCGGTGTCGGTGGGCGGCGGCGCGACCGGGGATCGCCAGATCACCAACGTGCGGGCCGGCACCCAGGGCACCGACGCGGTCAACGTGCAGCAATTGCGCGATGCAACCTCGGGGTTTGGCGACGACCTGAACAACCTGCGCGGCGACCTGCGCAAGTACGAACGCAATTCGTATGCGGGTGCCGCGTCGGCAATGGCCGTGGCGGGCTTGCCATCGGCCTACCAGCCCGGCAAGAGCATGGCATCTGCGGCGGTCAGCAACTACCTTGGCCAGTCCGCGGTGGCGATCGGCGTGTCGACGATTACCGACAACGGCCGCTGGGTCTACAAGTTCGCGGGCAACGTGAACTCGCAGGGCAAGCTCGGTGCGGTGGTCGGCGCCGGGTACCAATTCTGATGCGTCACCCCACCCTGAACCGGCACCCGCCATCCTCGGAGATTTCCATGTCCCACTCACGCAAGGGCGCACTGGTTGCGGCATCCCTGCTGACGCTGCTGGTGCTGAACGGCTGCGCGACGTTCAAGGGCAGCGCGGCGTCTCGCCCCGTCGTCGCGAATGCCGATGCCGGCGCCTCGCAGTTTCCGGACAAGGCCAGCGCGACCCTGAAGGAGGGCACCTTCGCCAATATCGAAAACCTGCGCAAGATGATCCCCGGCCTGACCAAGGCGCAGGTGTACGACCTCGTCGGTGCGCCGCACTTCAGCGAAGGCGTCTTCAACGTGCGGCAGTGGGACTACATCTTCAACTTCCGCACGGGCAAGGGAAACGACTACCTGGTCTGCCAATACCAGATCAAGTACGGCGAGAACATGCGCACCGTGACCGGCGCGTGGGACAAACGTGAATGCGCCGACATGGTGTTCCCGCGCCCGGTGGTCGCACCCGCGCCAGCGCCTTCGCCGGCACCGGTGGTGGCGCCCGTCGCACCGCCCCCACCGGCGCCGCGCCGCGTGACGTTGGCCGCCGATGCGCTGTTCGACTTCGGCAAGTCCGACATCGACAGCATCTCTTCGGCGGGGCGCCGCCGGCTCGATGAGCTCAGCCGCGACATCCGCGCTGTCGATGTGGAAAGGGTGCACGTGATCGGACATGCCGACCGCATCGGCGACGCTGTGATCAACGACACCCTGTCGCGTGAGCGGGCCGCCACGGTGGTGAGCTACCTGGTCCGTGCCGGCGTGCCGGGCAACGTGGTCACGTCGGAGGGCCGGGGCTCGCGGGACCCGGTCGTCCAGTGCACGGACAGCAATCGCACCGCATTGATCGCGTGCCTGGCGCCCAATCGGCGGGTCGAACTCGACATCCGGGGCAAGGCCGAGGCACGTCGCTGACAGGTTTCAGTCGCTAACAGATTTCAAAAAGGGTGGCCCGGATCGGGGCAACGCCGCAGCACACCGCAAACGGGCAACGCGGGACGGCAAGGCGGAAAGGCAACGCAAGAAGGCAATGCCATAGGGCAACGCAGGATCGCAAGGCAGGAAGGCAACGCAGGGCGGCAACGCACGAGCGCAACGCATCGTGGCAACGCAGGGCAGGCAACGCAGGGCAGGCAACGCAGGGCAGGCAACGCATCGATGGCGACATCGACCGCAACGCACCCGCGCAACGCTCCGCCGCAACGCCACGAGGCAACGCACCGGCGCAGCGCAATCGCTGCAACGCATCCGGCAACGCCATCCGGCAACGCAGTTCTGCAAGGCCTGGCGGCAACGCAATCTTGCAACGCCATCTCACAGCGCAGTCCGGCAACGCATCGGCGGCAACGCACGGATCCGGAAGCAGTCAAGCAGGTAACGAGAAAGGACCGCCAACCGGAGCCATCCGCTGGAGGGTGAAGGGGAGCTCAGGCTCCCCTCTTTTTTTGGGTGGCCGATGCGGCCTGGCGGGCGGGATCGGCGCGCGGCGGTTTGGCGGCGGCGCGCGGCCGGGGTAGCATGGTTGACTCACCCTTCCCAGCTCAGGAATCCGTCATGTCCGCACCTTCGTTCACCCCGCTTTCCGACAACTTTGCCGTGGCGCCGCAACTTGCCCCCGAAGACATGGCCGCGCTGGCGGCAGCCGGCTTCAAGAGCGTGATCAACAACCGTCCCGACTTTGAAGGCGGCGCCGATCAGCCCGCCGCCGACACCATCGGCGAAGCCGCCCGCGCCGCCGGCCTGAACTACGTCCACCAGCCCGTCAACGGCGCCAACCTCCAGGCCGGCGACGTCGCCACCTTCGCGCAGCAACTCGAGACGCTGCCGGGCCCGATCCTGGCCTTCTGCCGCAGCGGCGCGCGCAGCACCCGTCTGTATCAGCTCGCCCTCGCACAGCGCTGAGCAACGTGGTCGTGCGCGCTCGGCTCGGCAACCTGCCCGTCTGGGCCAGGCGGTCCCTCAAGATCGGCGGTGGCGTGGTGGCCGGCTGGCTGCTGCTCTCGGGCCTGGCCGCGTGGCGCGTGCCCATCCTGGTGCAGGATCTTGCCGCGTCGCAGTCCGCCGCCATCCTTGGCCGACCCGCGCGCATCGACACCGTCACGTTCAACCCCTTCACGCTGGTGCTGCGCGCGCGCGGCGTGCATGTCTTTGAGCCCGATGGCACCACGCCGCTGCTGACCGTGGCAGGCCTGGATGTGGATGCGTCGATCACGTCGGTGTTCCGGCTTGCGCCCGTGCTCGATCGCATCACCGTGACCGAACCGCGGCTGGCCCTGGTGCGCGAGGATACGCGGCGCTTCAACATCAGCGACATCCTTGAACGCCTTGCCGCGCGGCCCGCCGGTGACGGCGGCACCCCCCGGTTTTCATTGAACAACGTGTCCTTGCAGGGCGGGGACATCACCCTGCAAGACAAGGTGACCGGCCGCACGCACACCGTGCAGTCGCTCGACATCGGCCTGCCCTTCCTGTCGACCTTGCCCTATGCGGTGGAGATCGACGTGCTGCCGCGACTGACCGCCGTCATCAACGGCAGTCCGCTGGACCTGGGCGGCCGCGCGCGGCCGTTCGATGCGTCCCGCACGTCGTCGCTCGACTTCCATCTGGACGGCCTGGCGCTCGACGCGTTTGCCGACGCGTGGCCCTTGCCCTATCCGGTGGCCCTGCGCAAAGGCACGCTGGATGCGCAGCTGCAAATGGTGTTCGATGCCCCGCCCGATGTCGCGCCCACGTTCCGTATCAGCGGTGATGTGGCCTTGAACGATGTCGACATCCGCAGCACGCCTGACGACGCGGCGTTGATGCAGGTGAAGACGCTGGCCGTGAAGGACATGGCGGTCGAGCCGTTGGCCAGGCGCGTGACGATAGGGCGGGTAGAGGTCGTGGACCCGCAGGTCAATGTGACGCGGAACGCGGCGGGGGAAGTCAATGTGGTGCGCGTAGCGACGCCGCAGCCGGGGGCGAAGGCGCCTGCGACGACGACGGCAACATCTTCGGCGCCTGTTCCGGAGCCTGTTGCCACATCTGCTGCCGCACCGGCTGCCACAGCGGCTGCCACAGCGGCTGCAACCCCTTCTGTGCCTGCTGCTTCAGCCGGCGCTACGGCAACGGCGAAGCCCCTGCCGGCCGCAGCGGATGCGCCGGCGGCAACCGCTGTTGCGCCGACCGCACCTCGCGCGCCAACTGCTGCGCCTGCTGCCTGGCAAGTTGCCGTCAAGGAAGTCGACCTGACCGGCGGCAACGTCCGCTGGCAGGACGCCAAAGACAACTTTGGCACGTCGCTCTCCGGGATCGCCTTGAAGGTGAGCGCGCTCAATTTTCCTGACCCGTCGAACGCGCCCGCAACGTTGTCGCTCAACGCCAGGGTTGCCGACGCGGGAGCCGTGAAGGTGACTGGCCCCATTCGCCTCCAGCCATTGAGCGCGGACCTGGACGCCTCCTTGACCGGCTTGGCCTTGCCAGCCCTAGCGCCGCTCTGGAAACCGTACGTTGCGCTCGCCATCGATCGTGGAACGCTGGACGTCAAGGCCAAAGTCCGTGCCTCACAGGCTTCCAGCGGCATGCAGGTGGCCTGGAACGACGGCGCCGTCAGCATCAAACAACTGCGCGCCGCTCCCCTGGCCAACCCCGAATCGCAGCTGCAATTCGATCAACTGGCCCTGCAAGGCCTGGAAGGCGACCTGCAAGCGCGCCGCGCGCACCTGGGCGCCATCACCCTGAGCGCGCTCAATCTTGCCGCGCAACGCGATCGCAGCGGAGCGATATCCTGGGCATCGTTGACGAATACAACGGTTGCGGTCGCAACTGATGCATCCACCCGTCAGCCGACAACCGCAGCGGATCCAAAGCCAGGGAAGGGCCGCGCGTCGAAAACGAACGCCGCTGCACCAGCAACCCCCGCCGCGCCCTGGACCGTCTCCGCTACCAGCGTCGCCGTCACCGACTCCGCTGTCCGCTTCACCGACGAATCCGTCACGCCGCGCGTCAACGCCCGCCTGGACGACCTGCGCCTGACCACCGGCAAGCTTGCCTGGCCCGCCACCGCCCCGATAGCCTTCACCCTGTCGAGCGGCCTGCAGCGCGGCGGCAAGCTCGAAGCTTCCGGCAAGGTCACGCCATCGCCGCTGGCCGTCAATGCCGATCTGACTGCCACGCGCCTGAACCTGACGGCGTTTGCTCCTTACATTGCCGAGCGTATCAACGCCACCGTCGCCAGCCTGGTCGTCGGCGCCAAGGGGCGGCTGGACTTTACCGCCGCGGCGGGCCGCGCACCCCAATCGGTGGCCTGGAAAGGGTCGGCCGACGTCAACGACCTGACGTTGCTCGACAAGGCGAACCGCGCCGACTTCCTGCGCTGGCGCCGCCTGGGGTTCAAACAGCTCGACGTCAAACAGCAGGGCGACGTGTTGACGGCCGACCTGGGCGACATCGCGCTGCAGGACTTCTTTGCCCGCGTCATCCTGCGTGAAAGCGGCCGGCTCAACCTGCGCGAACTGCTGGTCACGCCCGGTGAAGAAGGCAATGCGTCGATCACCCAGGCCGCCAGCGAACGCGGCGGCAACGGCAAGGCCCAGGCCACGGTGGACACCGCGCCGGACACGGGCAAACGCACCATTCGCGTCGGCGGCCTGCAACTGAGCCGCGGCAACATCAACTTCACCGACAACTTCGTCAAGCCCAACTACACGGCCAACCTGACGGACATCGAAGGCGGCATCACCGCGCTGGCCACCGACCGCCCCGAGCCCGCCAACGTCACCCTGAAAGGCCGCGTCGATGGCAACGCGCCCGTCGACATCCGCGGCAAGGTGCAACCCTTTGGCGAGCAGCTCTACACCGACATCACGGCCAGCGCCAAGGGCGTGGACCTGCCCGGCCTGACACCGTATGCCGCCAAGTACGCGGGCTACCCGATCGAACGCGGCAAGCTGTCGATGGACGTCCACTACCTGATCGAGGACGGCAAACTGACCGCCAGCAACAAGGTGCTGCTGGATCAGCTGACCTTTGGCGATCGCGTGGATGGACCGAGCGTGCTCAATCTGCCGGTGCGGCTGGCCGTGTCGCTGCTTAAGAACAGCCGCGGTGAAATCAACCTGGATCTGCCCGTGGCGGGCTCGCTGGACGATCCGCAGTTCTCGATTGGCTCCGTGGTCTTCCGCGCGCTTGGCAATCTGATCGTGCGCGCTGTTACGTCGCCGTTCTCGCTGATCGCATCGGCGTTCGGTGGCAGCGGCAGCCAGGAATTGTCGTATGTGGAATTCGAACCGGGCCGCGCGGCGTTGAGCAGCACCGCGCGCAGCAAGATCGACACCTTGGTCAAGGCATTGAAAGACCGCCCCGCGCTCAAGCTCGACATCAGCGGCCGTGCCGACCCCGCCGTGGACACGGACGCGCTGCGCACCGTGGGCGTCGAACAGATGATGCTGGATCAGAAGCGGCGCGTGGTGACTCGCCGCAACGACGTCGACCCCGCCACGATCACGCTGCAGCCGGGGGACGAGTCCACCTATCTGGAAGCTGCCTACAAAGCCGCCCGGTTCGACAAGCCGCGCAACGCGATCGGCCTGACCAAGTCGCTGCCTGATGACGAGATGCAGTCCCTGCTGGCAGCCCAGGTGGAAGTCGGCGCGCCGCAACTGCGCGAACTGGCCGTGCGCCGCGCGCAGTCCGTCATGGCGGTGCTGCGCGAGGCCGGCCTGAGCGAACGCGCCTTTATCATCACGCCGCACACCGACGCCAACGGCGTCAAGGACGGCAAGACCACGCGGGTGGACTTTTCGTTGAAGTAATCAACGATCAGGTCAGAGCCGCCCGCCGCGTGTTGACGTGGTCCACCACCTTGTTGATGGCGACAAGCAACGTGTTGCTGCCGTCAACGACCTGATTGAGGCTCGCCACCCTCCGTCTGCAGCGCCAGCCACACCTGCCGCATCGATGGATCGTTCTTGTCCACGTCCACCCGGAATCCCAGGCGGCGCATCAAGGTCAGCATCGGCCCGTTATTGCCCAGCACGAACCCTTCAATGCGCGACAAACCCTGGTTGCGCGCGGCCTCGATCAGCGTCGTCATCAGCTGGATGCCGAGTCCCTTGCGCTGCCAGTCGTCGCCGATCACCAGCGCATACTCCGCGCTTTCCCCATCGGGATTGAGCAGATAGCGCGCGACCCCAATCACCACCTCATGCAACAGGGCAGGGCGCTCGGGGTCCGGCTCCCACACGGTAGCCACCACCGCCAGTTCGCGGTGGTAATCGACCTGCGTATAGCGGGCCAACATGCGCGGCGACAATTCCCGCATGGTTGAAATGAAGCGCATGTAGCGCGTGTGTTCCGACAGGCCGCGCGTGAAGGTCTGCAGCGGCACGGCATCTTCCGGACGGATCGGCCGGATCGTGTACGGCGCGCCATTCGCAAACTGCGCATGCCGCACCAGCCGCGTGGGGTAGGGGTGGATCGCCATGTGCGCATAGGCCGTCGCGCCGGCATCCATGGTGCCGAGCTCCGTCGCGCCCGAGGTGGTCGCGCCCTCGGGCAACGCAACGCCCGGCATCAAGGTAATGCGTGCGTCGGCCGCCACGACGCGGGCCCCATCCACGATGATCGGATTGATATCGATCGTGGCAATGTCCGGCAAGGCGCACACGATCTCCGATACCCGCACCAGGGTGTCTTCCAGCATATCCAGCGCCTCGGGCGACGCCTGGCCGGCCAGGGTATGCCGCCAGACGGCGGTGCGCTCCATCAGGCGCTGCGCCAGAAAGCCGTTCAGCGGCGGCAGTTCCACACCGTTGCCGTTGACGGCTTCGGTGCGTGTGCCGCCCGTGCCGAACCGGATCACCGGCCCGAACAGCGGATCACGCGCCACCCCGATCGCCACTTTGACGGCGCCCGGCGGACTCGACATGGCTTCGACCGTGATCCCCGCCACGCGCGCAGTCGGCGCGGCTTCATGCGCGTTGGCCAGCATGCGGTGATACGCCGTCACCAGCTCGGTCGTATTGCGTATGTCCAGGTGCACCCCGCGCACCGCCGACTTGCGCTCCACGTCGGGCGAATCGATCTTGATGGCCACCGGAAAGCCGGTCTGCTGCGCGGCAATCACTGCTTCGGCTGCCGAACGTGCCAGCACGACCGACACGACGGGAATGTGAAAGGCCGCCAGCAAGGCCTTGGCTTCGGGTGTCGTCAGCGTGAGGCGTCCATCGGCCCGCGCCGTCTCGATCATGATGCGTGCACCCGTCAGGTCGGGCGACTGGCCGGGCGGCTCGGGCGGTGGCGTCTGCAGCAGCAGCTGCTGGTTGTAGTGATAGGTCGCCAGGTTGCCGAAGGCGTCCACCGCCGATTCGGGCGTGCGAAACGCGGGGGACCCGGCATCGTCCAGCACGCGCCGCAGCGGCCGCATGGCCGCGTCCCCCATGAAGCAGGTAATGACGGGCTTGGCCGCCTTGGGGGCCACCTCGGTCAAGGCCTGCGCAACCGCTTCCATATTGGCATCCGGATCGGGCGACAGCACCACCAGCACGCCGTCCACGCCCGGGTCGGCCACCAGACTGCGAATGGCCTTGCTGCATGCTTCCGGCGTCAGCGGCGAAAATTCGACGACCGGGTTGTCCACCCACGACGTCGCACTCAACGCGCTCGCCAGCTCCACACGCGTAATCTCCGACAACTCAGCCGGCGACACTGCCGCGCCACCCGGCCCGATCAGGTCCAGCGCCAACTGCGCCGGCCCGCTGCCGTTGGCAAACAGCGCGATCCGCCGGCCACTCGGCCGCTTGGCAAAGCCCAGGGCCTTGACCGCCGAAAACAGCTGCACGAAGTAACGCACCCGCACCGCGCCAGCACGACGCAGCGCCGCGTCGAACACCACGTCGGATGGAATCGTCGACACCGCGCCGTCCGGCGTGCCGGTGTCGGCAGGCGCGCCCGGCCGCACACTGGTACGCGCCTGCCCCGCACGACCCGCTTTCAACACCACCACCGGCTTCACACTGGAGGCCGCCCGCACCGCGCTCATGAACTCGCGCGCGTTCTGCACATCTTCCAGATACAGCGCAATGCTGTCGGTGCGCGGATCGGCCACCAGAAAATCCAGCACCGTCGGCACGTCCAGCATGGCCTCGGCACCCAAGGACACCACGGTCGAAAAGCCCGTGCGGTTGTCGTCCGCCCAGTCCATCACCACCGCCATGATCGACCGCGACTGCGTGACCAGCGCCACGCGTCCCAGCCGCGCCAGCCGTGGATGCACACTGGCGTTCAAGCCCGCATGCGGCCGCTGCAGGCCGAAACTGTGCGGACCCAGCAACATGCAATCGTGCGCCTGCGCCCAGCGGCGGCAGAACGCCGTGTCGTCATCGGAAGGTTCGTGCGTGATCACGATGGCCGCGCGCGGGGGCAGGGCGGACAGCGTCTCGAGCACGCCACGCAAGGCCGCGCGCGGCACCTTGATCACCGCCAGATCCGGCCGCGCCTTGGGGTCGGCGCTGCCGCACAGTGGCGAGGGCAGGGTGATCCGCTGATGCGCGTCGAGCCGGATTTCGGTGGTGGTCGCGCGCAGCGCAGGCGGCAGCGTGATCATCAGCGGCAGGGGGCGATCGCTGATCGCGACCAGCGAATGCGGGTCGAACAGGGGGGATAAGCTGTGGCGTGACATAGCCCTTTCTCGAGTCCGGCAGGGGCCGGCTAGCGGCCATTTCAAGGGATATGCCGTCTCACTGCAAGAGGCTTTTCGTACAATCGGGGATTGGACTGTGCCGCAGTCCCCTCTTTTTCGAGATTGCCCATGAGCACCGACACCCCGACATCGCCTGCCCGCCTGGCCAACGTGCGCACCCGGTTCGCCCCATCGCCCACCGGCTTTCTGCACCTGGGCGGCGCCCGCACGGCCCTGTTCTCGTGGGCATTCGCGCGCCACCACGGCGGCACGTTCATCTTGCGCGTCGAAGACACCGACGTCGAACGGTCCACGCCCGAAGCCGTCCAGGCCATCATCGACGGCATGCAGTGGCTCGAACTGTCGCACGACGAAGGTCCGTTCTACCAAATGCAGCGCATGGACCGCTATCGCGAAGTCGTGGCCCAGATGCTCGCCGCCGGCACCGCCTACTACTGCTACAGCTCGCCGCAGGAAATCGAAGCCATGCGCGAACTGGCGCGCGCCGAAGGCCGCAAGCCGCGCTACGACGGCACCTGGCGCCCCGAAACCGGCAAGACCTTGCCCTCCATCCCCGCCGACCGCAAACCCGTGGTGCGCTTCAAGAACCCGGTCGATGGCGACGTGACCTGGAACGACATGGTCAAAGGTCCGATCAGCTTTTCGAACGGCGAACTGGACGACCTGATCATCGCCCGGCCCGACGGCACGCCGACCTACAACTTCTGCGTGGTGGTCGACGACTGGGATATGAAGATCAGCCACGTCATCCGCGGCGACGACCATGTCAACAACACGCCCCGTCAGATCAATATTTTGACCGCCCTGGGCGCCGCCCTTCCCGAATACGGCCACGTGCCCATGATCCTGGGCCCCGACGGCGAAAAACTGTCCAAGCGCCACGGCGCCGTCAGCGTCATGCAGTACGACGACCAGGGCTACCTGCCCGAGGCCATGGTCAATTACCTGGCCCGCCTGGGCTGGAGCCACGGCGACGACGAAATCTTTTCGCGCGACCAACTGGTGGACTGGTTCGACACCCGCAGCCTGTCCAAGTCCGCAGCCCAGTGGGACCCGAAAAAGCTGAACTGGGTCAACGCCCACTACATCAAGGCCAGCAGCAACGACGACCTGGCCGCCCGCGTTGCGCCCCGCATCGCCCAACGCGGCGGCAAGACCGACGGCGTGAACCTGGCCGCCATCATGGGACTGCTCAAGGAACGTGCCGAAACGCTCGAACAACTGGCCGACGAAGCCATGCTGTTCTGCGGCGAGTTCGATGCGTCCGCGACACCGCCAGAATTAATTTCGCAGCACCTGACCGACGTCACGCGCCCGATATTGCAGGACTTTGCGGCCCAGGCAGCCCAGATCGAATGGACCCGCGAGAACATTCAGGGCCTCATGAAGCCACTTCTGGCCAAACATGGGGTTAAAATGCCGTTGTTGGGCATTCCTTTGCGCGTAGCAGTGACCGGCCGGGCCCAAACCCCTGCCATCGACGCGGTCCTGGAATTGCTTGGCAAAGAAGTTGTGCTGGAACGCTTGCACCGGATCTAAAAAGTGTGCATAATGTCGTTCTTCGCTGCACGGGGGGTATAGCTCAGCTGGGAGAGCGCTTGCATGGCATGCAAGAGGTCAGCGGTTCGATCCCGCTTACCTCCACCACCAACCTTCGATCAGACAAGTCGATGAGTTGTGCGAAGAAAGCAGTATGTAGTAAGATAGCGGGCTGCACCAAGCAGTGCGTTGGTAAGCAAGCAGTGTCAGTAAGCAGTACAAGTTGTCCCCATCGTCTAGAGGCCTAGGACATCACCCTTTCACGGTGAGTACGGGGGTTCGAATCCCCCTGGGGACGCCACCAAACCTGTTGGTTGGGCAGGACAGCTTGTAGTGCAAGTAGTTGGTAGTGTTGAAGTAAGCAGTATTGAAGTTTGCAGGGCCGCTGCGGAGCGGTAGTTCAGTTGGTTAGAATACCGGCCTGTCACGCCGGGGGTCGCGGGTTCGAGTCCCGTCCGCTCCGCCAAAAAATTCAAGGGGTTACGTCATCGCGACGTAGCCCCTTTTGCTTTTGTATTCCAAACTTTGGAATATGAATCACTGGGTGACCGTACAGGTTTCCCAATGCGCGCCCGTCGACGGTCATGGACCGGACGAATCCTGCGAACGCACCGAGCATGCCAAGGATGACGAAGAGCAACGCGGTAACGTTCTTCAGTATCGCACCGCGTTTCTCAAGCAAATGCCTGTCCAACTTACCGCGCTCGCCAAGCTGCCTTCGAGCGCCTGCGCCAACTCGGCGCCAGCCGCCACGCCCCAGGGCAGATCTGCGGCCGGCGGCACCAGCGCAAACGACGGCAGTGGTCATGACGCCGGATGGCGTCCATACTGGCGGCCGAACTTGGGAGCATGTGATGAAAACAGAGGAACCTTGGGTTCTGGCCGTTGGCGCGTCTGGCTCGGAAGGGGTTGCAGACATTCGCGCGCTGCTGCGCGCGCTGCCGCCATCGCTTGCGATCATTGTGCTGGTGGTTCTGCATCGTCCTTGGGGGGTCGTCAGCACGTTGCGCCGGATTCTCGCAAAAGACGCGTCGATGCCTGTCATCGAGGCGGAGACGGGAGAAAAGTTCATGCCGGGCACTGTGTACATCGGCCTGCCCGAGCAGCATCTGACGCTGGTGGAGCGGAGCTATGGCATTCTGATCGGGGACCCGGACCGCGATTACGGAAATCGAACGGTCGACTTGTTGTTCGGGTCGGTGGCGCGTTTTGGCGGCAAGCGCATGATAGGCGTGGTGCTTTCCGGGGCCCTGGACGATGGCTCCCGCGGATTGGCTGCGATCAACCATGCGGGCGGGCATGTCATGGTGATCGACCGGACGTTGGACGGTAGCCAACGCGAAGCGCCTGGCATGCCAGAGAACGCGGCGAAGTACGATGGACCGATCGACTGCACAGGAAGCGCCCTGGAGATCGCCGAGGCAATCGTCAAGATCGTCCAGGCTGACTAGCGCAGCGTGGGGTACGACGGCGATGCGCGCCAGCGGCCGCGACGGCGCCTGGTCAAGAGGCGGTACCTGCTTCGTTATTGCGGCCTGAAGCGCGCGCTCCGCATCCTTGATTGCGCAAGGCTTGCCCAGCACCGGATCAACATGAACGTTGTCGTCGGCAAACGGCGCGACGACGTCGCTCATGAGCGTGACCAAATGCAGCGCCTGTTAATGCTGCCGGGTGGGCAGATCACGCCCCTGTGGCAACGCCAGCAGACGGGAGTCGAACGGAAGCAGGTCTCTTCGTTGCATCCGGCTGCAAATGCGCCGCTTGCCTTGCTTGCTTGATCGGCTACATTGCCCGCACTTCTTCTTATCGGAACGCCACATGATCAAAACCTTTGCTGCCGTGGTCCTGACGCTGGCTTCGCTGGGCGCGCACGCCATGGATGCCGGCGCGCGCGTCGAGCCGTGGACCCTCGATGATCAGTTCGACAAGCCCTATGCGTTCAGCAATGACGTGAAGGTGCTGCTGGTGGCGCGCAGCATGGATGCCGCCAAGGTGGTGAATGCGGCGATGGAAGACCAGCCGGCCGGCTATCTGGAAGCGCGCAAGGTGGTGTACGTGGCCGACATCGCGCGGGTGCCGTCAGTGGGTCGCATGTTCATGGTGCCCGCCATGAAGAAGGCGAGCTACCGGATCGTGCTGGATCGTGAGGGCACGGTGGCGTCGAAGTATGTGGAACAGAACGACGCGGTGACGTGGTTGCAACTGCGCGATGGCGTGCTGGTCAATCAGAAAACGTATACCGACCCCGGTGCGCTGCGCGCGGCGCTGGAGCGCGCCGTCGACTGAACCCTTGAGGCACTGAGGCGTCAGTGCCCCCAAAAGGCGGAAGTGAGCTGAAGCGGGAGCGAGCAGATCCCGAGCACGTCGGCGATCAGCCCGCCGCGCCCGTCAGCGCCGCATTGCGCTGCACGGCCGGCAGCATGGCGGCGTCGAACAGCGCACGCACGAACGCGCGGGTGTCTTGCCGGTCGCCCAGGGCGCGGCTCAGATGCGCGTCGGCATGATGCAGATGCATGCCAAGCCGGCGACGCGCGGCTTCGACGCCAAGCAGCGCGATCAAGGTCGACTTGCCTTCGTCTTTGCAGATGTCTTTGCCGGTGGCGGCGGTATCGTTGTCGCGGGTGTCGCGCAGGTCGTCCAGCAACTGGAAAGCCTGGCCCAGTTCCGACGCAAAGCTGCCCAGCGTGACGCGAATGGATTCGTCGGCTTGCGCAATGATGGCCGCCATGTCGATGGTGGCGCTAAACAGCACACTGGTCTTGAGATCGTTGGTGGACGCAATTTCGTCGGCCGACCGTGGCCGGGTGCCTTCCCGCAAATCCTGGTATTGCCCTTTGACGAGTCCCTGCGTGCCGACCGCGTTGGCCAGGGCGCCGACCAGTTGCGTGCGCAGCAGCGGCGGGACGGCCGACAGGCTCGATACCAGGTGGAAGGCGCGCGTCAGCAGGGCGACTGCCGTGAGAATCGCGACATCCTCACCAAAGTGCAGATGAATGGTCGGACGGCCGCGGCGCAGGCGCGCGTTGTCCATGCAGGGCATGTCATCCAGGACCAACGAGGCAGCGTGCACCATCTCGACCGCGCAGGCCAGATCGAGCAGGGCGGGATCGTCATACCCCAGGTCGCGCGCAGTCAGCACCAGCAGCAAGGGGCGGACACGTTTGCCTGGCGCAAGGGTGCTTTCGCGCATGGCCAGCGCAATCAGGTCGCGTTCGCCGCCGGCTTCGGGCAGCAGGTCGGCAAGCCGCAGTTCCACGTCCTGGCGAAGCGCGCGCACGTCGCATGACGGCGGGGCGTCCTGCGTAGCGGTGACGGGTAAAACCATAGGCCAGGTCCTTTGAAAAGCCTTGTGACACTTCGAACTGCGACAATTCGCCCCAGTGCGGGACCGATGCTGCATGCTTTCGAGCGATTCAGCCCGTCAGGGTACCTGCTTTTCGGCCGCAGTCTTGTAAACGATGGAACGCTGCCGGTTGCAGTCCGCAGGCCGGCCGGACGTGCACCCTGACGGATGTTGTACAACGTCAAAGCCGGCGTCGCCAGCACCGCAAGCACGCCGCAGGCGCTGCGTGCGTCACGGGTTTCTTCTTTCAGTATGGAACGTTGGGCATGATTCATTTTGGCGTCATCGCGCCGGCGTTTTCAAGCCATTTTCAGGTGCTGCAGGCGCTCGCTTCTGCCCTGGTCGATCGGGGGCATCGCGTCACCTTCATCCACCAGGTAGACACCCGGCCGTTCGTGACGGATTCCCGCATCGGGTTCGAGGCGGTTGGCGCCGCCACGCACCCGCCGGGGTCGCTTATCCATGCGACGCGCGCAGCGGCCAATCCGGGCAGTCCGTGGGGCCTGCGCCGCGTGATCGTCGATCTTGCGCGATGCACCGACATGCTGTGCCGCGAGGTGCCGGCGGCGATCTCTCGCCTGGGCATCGATGCCTTGCTGTGCGACCAGATGGAAGCGGCGGGCGGACTGATAGGCGACGGGGTGGGGCTGCCTTACGTCTCGATTGCGTGTGCCTTGCCTGTCAACCGCGAGCCGGGTGTGCCGCTGCCGGTCATGCCCTTTGTGTGGGAAGACACCGAGAAGTCGGCGCAGATGGCCGCCCAGAGCGAGCGGGTCTACGACTGGATGATGACGCCGCATCGCCGGGTGATCGAAGCCCGCGCGGCCGGCTTCGGTCTGTCGCGGCGCGGCGCGTTGCACGAGTGCCTGTCGCCCTTGGCGCAAGTGAGCCAGATCATTCCCGAATTCGACTTTCCCCGCAGGGCCTTGCCTGCGCATTTCCACTATGTGGGTCCGCTGCGGCCGGTGGATACGTCGGGTCCGCCACTGACCTGGCCGATCGCCGATGACCGGCCGTTTGTGTTTGCGTCGCTGGGCACGGTGCAGGGGCATCGCCTGGACCTGTTCAAGCGGATCGCGCAGGCGTGTCGGCGGGTCGACGCGCAGTTGCTGGTGGGTCATTGCGGCGGGCTGAACGCGCAGCAGGCCAGCGAATTGCAGGCCGCGGGCGCCACGTGGGTGACGGACTACGCGCCGCAGGGCGCCGCGCTGATGCGGGCCGACGCGGTGGTGTCCCATGGTGGCCTCAATACGGTGCTGGATGCCATGGCGACCCGCACGCCCATGCTGGCGATGCCGATTGCGTTCGACCAGCCCGGCGCGGCGGCGCGGATGGTGCGGATCGGGGCGGGGCGGCGCGCCTCCCCCCGCTTTGCGACCGTGGGCCGGCTGGCGACCTTGCTGCGCGAATTGCTGGATGACACCGAGATGGCCGGGCGCCTGGAGGGCTTGTCGGCGGCCGTGCTGCGGGCCGGCGGGACGCGGCGTGCGGTCGAGATCGTTCTGGATGCAGTGCAGGGACGGATGCCGGCGGGGCGCACGACAACGGGCAGCCCGCGCCAGGCTGATGTCATCTCCCCGATCGGATCGGCCGAGGCGCGCGCGCCTGCCGTGCAGCAAGCGTGAGCGCGGGCGGGCTGCCAGGCGCAGCAGGGCACGGTGCCAGGATGGGCTCCGCATTGGATTCCGGGCCGTTCGACATGATCCTGGTGGGCGGTGGCCTGGCCAACGGGCTGCTGGCCTGGCGCCTGGCGTCAGAACGCCCGGACATCCATTTCCTGGTGCTCGAAGGCGGCGACCGCCTGGGCGGCAATCACACCTGGTCGTTTCATGACAGTGACATCGACCCGGCACAACGCGCCTGGCTGGAGCCTGTCATTTCCTGCAGCTGGCAGAGTTATCAGGTCGTCTTTCCCGAGAGGAAACGCACGCTGCACAGCGGCTACGCCAGCATTGCGTCGGATGATTTCGCGCGCGTGGTTGCGCCGGTGCTGGGCGACCGGCTGCGGCTGGATGTGGCAGTGAGTGAGGTAACGCCGACGTCGGTCCGATTGGCGACCGGGCAGACGCTGACGGCGGCCGCCGTGGTCGACGGCCGCGGCCCACGCGCGAGCGAACATCTTGCGCTGGGCTACCAGACCTTCCTGGGCCAGGAGGTCCGGCTGGCGCAGCCCCACGGAATGACGGCTCCGATCATCATGGATGCCAGCGTGCCGCAGGGCGGGGGCTATCGCTTCGTGTACGTGCTGCCGTTCGGGCCGGATCGCCTCTTGATCGAGGACACCCATTATGTCGATCACCAGCGCTTGACCGAAAACATTCTGCGGGCCAATGTCACTGAATACGCACGGTCCAAGGGCTGGACGATTGCCGAACTTTTCCGCGAAGAACGCGGGTCGTTGCCGATCATCCTGGCGGGCGATACGGAAGCGTTCTGGAGAGATATCGGTGAGCAACCGACAACCGGTCTGCGCGCGGCACTTTTTCATCCGACGACCGGCTATTCTCTACCTCATGCGTTGCGACTGGCATGGCGGCTGGCGGCGCTGCCCGACCTGCGGGCACCGGCCTTGTTCGCGGCGATCCGCGACGAGGCCCGCCACGAATGGCGCGCGCAAGGGTACTTCCGTCTTCTCAACCGCATGCTGTTTCTGGCGGGCCGGTCGGATGACCGGTGGCGCGTCATGCAACGTTTCTACGGCTTGTCCGAAGGCCTGATCCGCCGCTTCTATGCGGGGCGACTTGCGCCGCACGACAAGCTGCGCATTCTGGTCGGCAAGCCACCGGTTCCGGTAGCGCAGGCCATGAAGGCCGCGCTGGCGGTCCATCCCCATCGAATCAGGAATTACGAATGAGCGACGCGCAACGTGCCGTGGTGATTGGCGCCGGCTTTGGCGGACTGGCCCTGGCCATTCGCCTGCAGGCAAGCGGCGTGCAGACCACGCTGCTGGAAAAGCGGGACAAGCCGGGCGGCCGCGCCTATGTGTACGAGGACCAGGGGTTTGTGTTCGATGCCGGCCCGACCGTGATCACCGACCCGTCGGCGATCGAGGAACTGTTCACGCTGGCCGGCAGGAAGATGTCGGATTATGTCGAGATGCTGCCGGTCTCGCCGTTCTATCGCCTGTGCTGGGAAGACGGATCGAGCTTTGATTACGTCAATGACCAGGAATCCCTGGACCGCCAGATCCACGCGCGCAATCCGGCTGACGTCGCCGGTTATCAGCGCTTTCTGGCGTATTCCAAAGCGGTATTCGACGAAGGCTATCTGAAGCTGGGCGCCGTGCCGTTCCTGTCGTTCCGCGACATGGTGGCCGTGGGCCCGCAACTGGCCAAGCTGCAGGCCTGGCGCACCGTGTACAGCATGGTCTCCAAGTTCATCCAGGACGAACATCTGCGCCAGGCGTTCTCGTTCCATTCCTTGCTGGTGGGCGGCAATCCGTTCGCGACGTCGTCGATCTATACGCTGATCCACGCGCTGGAGCGCAAGTGGGGCGTGTGGTTTCCGAAGGGCGGCACGGGGGCCTTGGTACGCGGCCTGGTGCGGCTGTTCGAGGACCTGGGCGGACGCATCGAGGTCAATGCGCCGGTGGCGAAGATCGAGGTCGCGAACAACCGGGTGACGGGCGTGCGGCTGGAAGGCGGCGAGCTGTTCCCGGCCGATGCGGTGGCGTCGAATGCCGACGTCATGTTCACCTACGACAAGCTCCTGGGTCACCACCCGCGGGGCGTGTCTCGCGCCAATTCGCTGCGCAAGAAGCGCTTCAGCAATTCCCTGTTCGTGCTGTATTTCGGTGTGAATCATCACCATGCGCAGCTCCAGCATCACACGGTGTGTTTCGGACCGCGCTACCAGCAACTGATCCACGACATCTTCCACCTGGATACGCTGGCGGACGATTTTTCGCTGTATCTGCATGCACCGTGCATTACCGACCCGTCGCTCGCGCCACCGGGTTGCGGCAGTCACTATGTGCTGGCCCCGGTGCCCCACCTGGGCAACGCGCCCATCGACTGGGAAACGGAAGGCCCGAAGTATCGCGACAAGATCCTGGCCTATCTGGAAGAGCGCTACATGCCCGGCCTGCGCAGCCAGCTGGTGACGACGCGCTTTTTCACCCCGCTGGATTTTCGCGATGAACTGAATGCGCATGTGGGGTCGGCGTTCTCGCTGGAACCCATCCTGACGCAGAGCGCGTGGTTCCGTCCGCACAACCGCGATGCCGACCTGCCCAACCTGTATTTGGTGGGCGCAGGCACGCACCCGGGCGCGGGGGTGCCGGGCGTGATCGGATCGGCCAAGGCCACTGCCGGGCTGATGCTGGCCGAGGCCGCACGATGAGCGAGGCGCTGCTGGCGCACGCGACGCAGACCATCGCGGTCGGGTCCAAGAGCTTTGCGGCCGCCGCCAAGCTGTTCGCCCCCGACACCCGCCGCAGCGCCTTGATGTTGTACGCGTGGTGCCGGCACTGCGACGACGTGGTCGACGGGCAGGAGTTGGGCTTTGGCGCGGTTCCGGGCAAGCCTGAGGATGCGGCCAGGGACCGGGCCGAAGGCGAAGCCCGGCTGGCCACCTTGTATGCCGAAACGCGCCGCGCCTACGCGGGCGAGACCATGACGGATCCGGCATTTGCCGCCTTCCAGGAAGTGGCGCTGAAGCATCGCATTCCAGAGCAGTACGCCTTCGAGCACCTGGACGGCTTTGCGATGGACGTGCACGAACGCAAGTATGAAACGCTGGAAGACACGCTGAACTATTGCTATCACGTAGCGGGTGTCGTGGGCCTGATGATGGCGGTGATCATGGGCGTGAAGGACGAGGCGACGCTGGACCGTGCGTGCGACCTGGGACTGGCCTTCCAGTTGACCAATATCGCGCGCGACATCGTGGACGATGCGGCCGTGGGCAGGTGTTATGTCCCGTCGGACTGGTTGCGGGACGCGGGCATTCCACTGGATCGGGTGGGCGACCCGGCCTATCGCGCGCAGCTCGCGCCCTTGGGCGCCCGGCTGGTGGACGAGGCCGAGCCGTACTACGCGTCGGCGCTGGAAGGGGTGAAGGTCTTGCCCGGGCGGTCGGCGTGGTCGATAGCGACGGCGCGCGGGGTGTATCGCGATATCGGCGTCAAGGTAAAGGTCCTGGGCCCGCGCGCGTGGGACAAGCGGGTGTCGACCTCCAAGGCCGACAAGCTGCGCCTGCTGGGCGGCGCAGCCGTTACTGCGCTTCGCCTGCGGGGGCAGACGCCCGCCGCGCGGCCCGCGCATCTGTGGGCGCGGCCGCGGCCGGACCTGGATCCGTCAGCGGCGCGTCTGCCGGAAACGTCGCGGCCTGACGCAGACCGGCCTCGCCATGGATCTGCTGCAACTGCTGCTTGAGCGCCGCAACCGACGGCGCATACAGGAAACCGAAGGACACGCAGCCTTCCTTGCCGTGGACGGCATGGTGGATGCGGTGTGCCTGGTACAGCCGCTTGAGATATCCCTGGCGCGGTGTGTAGCGCCACGGCAGGCGGCGATGCACCAGCCCGTCGTGCGCCAGGAAATACAGCAGGCCATAGGCCGTCATGCCGGCGCCTATCCATTCCAGCGGGTGATGGCCGGCCGACCCGAGCGCGATCAGCACGATCGACACGCCCGCGAACACGACGGCGTACAGGTCGTTCTTTTCGAACCAGCCCGTGCGCGGCGCGTGATGCGACGCATGCCAGCCCCATCCCCAGCCGTGCATGATGTACTTGTGCGCGACGATGGCGAAAAGCTCCATCCCGACTACGGTCGAGACAAAAACGAGGCTGTTGATCAGTACGTTCATCAGGTCACTTTAAGGTGATGCGTGGTTTGATGATATCCCCATTCGTGCGCCGGACCTGTCGCAGGGCGTATCTCGTGTCTGTCCGCATGATGAGCACAGCGGCGCGTCTTGCGCCCGCCTGCCAGGCATTCTCCATGCGTCTTGCCCCTCGCGTCCGAGCGTTGCGCGGTGGTGCATGGGCTGCCGACCCTGGCGCGGTACCGGTCCCACCATGACCACTTTATCCAACGACCGTCTCAGGGTTATGCCCTGCTGCGCGCCGCGGATGTGGGACTATTCGCACTTAACTGGGGGTCAATAGATGTTAGTACTAATCACCGGCAGTCTTTTCATACTGCTTGGTCTCGTCATTGGTGGCTTGGGTATATCCCTCGTCACGGTGGGAGGAAGTCCGTTCTATATCGTGATGGGGCTGGGCCTCATTTTTTCCGGCGTGCTGGTCCTGCGCCGCCGCCGCGCAGCCTTTGGTGTGTATGCGCTACTGCTGCTGTTGACACTGGTCTGGTCGCTCTGGGAAGTGGGTTTCGACAAGTGGCAACTGATACCGCGGGGCGCGCTGCTGGCCGTGCTGGGCCTGTGGCTGGCGCTGCCGTTCGTGGCGCGCCGCCTGAACAACGGCCAGGTGGCCCGTCAACACAACCTCGATCCTATCTCGAAGCGCCTGAAGGCGAATGACGGCCGCCGCGGCATCGCGCCTCTGTGGAAGGGCGCGCATGGCCTGCTGGCCGGCGTCATGGGGCTGCTGATCGTGCTGACGATCGGCATGTGTTTCTACGATCCCTTCCCGACCGAGGGCAGCCTGCCCACCACGCAGGCCGACGCCGTGCCGCCGCCCGCCATCCCGGGCACCGCGCCGTTTCCGGCGGATGACTGGGTCGCCTATGGCGGCAACAACCTGGGCCAGCGGTATTCGTCGCTCAAGGACATCAATCTCGACAACGTCAAGAAGCTGAAGCTGGCATGGGAATACCACACGGGTGACCTGCGCGATCCGGCGCGGGACGCGTCGGAATACACCTTCGAAGCGACGCCGCTGAAGGTCAACGGCATGCTGTACCTGTGCACGCCGCACAACCGTATCGTCGCGCTGGATCCGGCGACCGGGAAAGAGCGTTGGAAGTTCGACCCGGTGGTCGAACCCGATGCGATGCTGCAGCACCAGACCTGCCGCGGCGTGTCGTATCACGATGAAGATGCGGCAGATGTGGGCACAGGGGCCCGCGCCGGTGCTGCGGCGGCGGTTGCGCCTGCGGCCGCTGCGGGTGCTGCCACGGCCGACTGCCGTCGCCGGATCGTCGCCACCACGACCGACGGACGCCTGTTCGCGGTCGACGCCAACACCGGCAAGCTGTGCCAGGGCTTCGGAGAAGGCGGCTATGTCAACCTCCTCAAGGGCCTGACCCACATCCGCAAGTCGACCTACATGCAGACCTCGCCGCCGACCGTGACGCGCGACCTGGCCATCGTGGGCGGCTCGATCATCGACAACGCTTATGTGAACAACCCGTCGGGGGTGACGCGCGCCTTTGACGTGCGGACCGGCAAGCTGGTCTGGAACTTCGATGCGGGCAATCCTTCGGATACACGTCCATTGCCGGAAGGCCGGACCTACACGCCGAACTCGCCCACCAGCTGGACGATCTTTGCGGCGGACGAAGCGCTCGGCCTGGTCTACGTGCCGCTTGGCAACAAGTCGCCCGACCAGCTGGGTATCGACCGCTCGATGGATGACGAGGCCTATACCGACACGGTGGTGGCACTGGACCTGAAGACGGGATCGCCCATCTGGCGTTTCCAGACCTCGCACCATGACCTGTGGGACCGCGACAATCCGTCGCAGCCATCGCTGCTCGACCTGACCGTGCAAGGCGCCCAGGTGCCGTCGCTGGTGTTGCCCACCAAGGGCGGCAACCTGTTCGTGCTGGATCGCCGCAATGGCAAGCCCGTGCTGCCCGTGGAAGAGGTGAAGGTTTCGACCGAGACCGACGTGCCCGGCGAAAAGCCGTCGCCCACGCAACCGGTGTCATCCTTGAACTTCATTCCCCCCGCGCTGAAAGAACGCGACATGTGGGGCACGACGCCGATCGACCAGCTGATGTGCCGGATTACGTTCAACAAGCATCGCTACGACGGCAATCCCTGGACGCCGCCCACCATTGCCGGCTCGCTGATCTACCCGGGCAACATCGGGGTCTTCAACTGGGGCAGCGTCGCCGTGGACCCCGTGCGCCAGGTGCTCATCGGCACGCCGGTGCGTCTGGCCTACCTGTACCACTTCGTGGAACGGCCCGACTACCAGCAGAAGCCTGACGAACGTATGGTCACCAAGGAAGGCAAGCCGGTGTTCAACGAGAACTTCGGCGCGCGTTTCGCCATCAGCATCCAGCACTTCCGGTCCGGCCTGGGCCTGCCGTGCCAGGCACCGCCGTGGGGCACCATGGCCGGCGTCGACCTGAAGAGCGGCGAGACCGCGTGGGTGCGCCGCAACGGCACCGTCAAGGACCAGAAGACGAGCTTCCTGCCCTTCCCGTTCCCGATTCCGCTTCCCATGGGCATCATCAGCCATGGCGGCACGCTGATGACGGGCGGCGGCGTGTCGTTCACCGCGGCCACGCTGGACAACTACCTGCGTGCCTACAACGTCAGCACGGGCGAAGAGCTGTGGAAAGCCCGCCTGCCCGCAGGCGGCCAGGCCACGCCCATGACCTATCGCGGCGCCGACGGCAAGCAGTACGTCGTGCTGGCCGCAGGCGGCCACGGATCGATCGGCACCACGCCGGGTGATTCGGTGCTGGCCTATACGCTGGAAGAGTAGGTTCCCAACACGGCGGTGAAAGCCGTTACGACGAAAAGCCCGTGCCGGTGTGCACGGGCTTTTTTTCCACACGGCACCCGGTGCCGACGTGAAGAACTAGTACCAGGGATGAAGCCGGAAGCAGGACGCCATCCCGGCGGGCGTGTCCTACACTGGGAGTGACTCCTCTAACCGTTGCAGGTGGGCGTCCGACGTGCGGCCCGCCGCTGGCCACTTCCGGACACCATTCCCGCCTGCTGCCGCCTCGCTCGCGCCGGTTTTGCGCGGGCATCAGGACCGCTCACCATGCCACCCGATGTACGCGCCGACTCGGCGTCCACGCCCACGCGCGGCGCGGCCTCGCGTTTTCTTGCCCAAGCCACGTTTGGACCCACGCCCGAAGCGATCGATGCGGTCGTCAAGCAGGGCTATGCGCGCTGGCTCGATACGCAATTGGCCATGCCGCCGTCGATCACGCATTTCGACTGGCTGCTGTCGCAGAAAGTGAATACCGAGGCCTTCAAGGGCAACGGGATCAATGCGCCGCTGGACGCCACGATGTGGCGCGCGTTCATCAGCGCGCCCGACGCGGTGCGGGTGCGGGCGGCGTTTGCCTTGTCGGAAATCTTTGTCGTGAACGTGGCGGCGGTGACGGCGTCGTGGCCGCTGTTTGGCGCGGCGTCGTTCATGGACTTGCTGACCCGGCACGCGTTCGGCACGTTCCGCGAGCTGATCGAAGCGGTGTCGCGCAGCCTGTCGATGGCGGCGATGCTGACGTTTCGCGGCAACCGCAAGGAAGACGCGAAGACGGGCCGGCAGCCGGACGAGAATTACGCGCGCGAGGTAATGCAGCTGTTCACCATCGGCCTGTATCAGCTCAATCCCGATGGCACTCCCAAGCTGGTGAAGGGCAAGCCGGTGGACACCTACACCAATGCCGATGTACAGGGGCTGGCCAAAGTGTTCACGGGCTGGGACCTGAGCGGCGGGGAGGGCGATGTGGAGTTCCATCGCCGGCCCATGGCGCTGGATGCCGCGCAGCATTCGCCGGGCGAAAAGCGCTTTCTGGGCACGACGATCAAGGCGGGCACGGACGGCAACACGGCATTGCGGATGGCCATGGATACGCTGGCCGCGCATCCGAATGTCGGCCCGTTCATCGGGCGGCAGCTGATTCAAAGGTTGGTCACAAGCAACCCGTCGCCGGCCTATGTGCGGCGGATTGCCTCGGTGTTCGATGACGACGGCAAGGGCGTGCGCGGCAACCTGCGCGCGGTGTTCCGCGCCATTTTGCTGGACCAGGAAGCGCGGTCGCCGGACCTGTCATCGCCGACCTGGGGCAAGGTGCGTGAGCCTATCGTGCGTTTTGCGGCATGGGCGCGGGCTTTCAAGGCGACGTCGACCAATGGCAAGTGGTCGATGCCCGACACGTCGGACAATACGATCCGGCTGGCCCAGAGTCCGATGCGCTCGCCGTCGGTCTTCAACTTCTTCCGGCCGGGTTATTCGCCGCCGGGGGACAAGCTGGAACGCAAGGGGCTGGTCGCACCCGAATTGCAGATTACCGATGAGACCAGTGTGGCCGGGTACCTGAATTTCGTTGCCATCTACGTGGACCGGGGGTGGGAAGACCTGCAGACCAGGTATGAGGATGAGGTCAAGCTGGCCGGCGACACGCCCGCGCTGGTCAATCACATCGTCACCTTGCTGGCGGGGGACGCCTACAGCGACAAGACGGCGGGCCGGATCGCGAAAGCGGTCGCCGAGATTCCTGCCGATCGTCCCCAGGACCGGGTGCGCGCGGCCGTCATGCTGGTGGTGGCGAGCCCGGAATACCTGGTGCAGAAATAAGCAAATACGCGTAAGCCAACGCTGAACTTCTGCCTACGCAACCGTCCAATCCGCATCTGTCCAACAATTCCCAGCGCCAAGCACACATCTGGAGCGTCATGTCCGATTCATCCAAGCCATCGCGTCCTTCGCAGTCCTTCCGTGCGGCCAGCCTGGCGGGCGAGGCGCGCCGCACCTTCCTGAAGCAGATGTCGGCGCTGGGAGCCGGCGGCGTTGCCGGACCGTTGATCTCGGGGCTGGGCGCGGCCAGTCCGCTGGCGCTGGGCCTGGGCGCGATGAGCGAAGCGGCCGCGCAGTCGGCGACCGACTACAAGGCGCTGGTCTGCATTTTTCTGTACGGCGGCAACGATCCGTACAACACCATCGTTCCTTATGATGCGGCAGGCCATCGCAAGTACGCGGCCGCGCGTACGGACATTGCCTTGCCGCGCAACAGCCTGGAGGCGACGGCCTTGCGCCCGCAATCGCCCCTGGATGGCGATGCCGAGTTCGCGCTGGCGCCGGGCCTGGCGTCACTGAAGCCGCTGTTCGACAAGGGCCAGCTGGCGGTGCAACTGAACGTCGGGCCGCTGATGGTGCCGACGACGAAGGCGCAGTACATCTCGGGCAGCGTGCCTTTGCCGCCCAAGCTGTTTTCGCACAATGACCAGCAGGCCTACTGGCAGGCGCTGGCGCCGGAAGGCGCATCCACGGGCTGGGGCGGGCGGCTGGCCGATCTGTTTGCATCGGGCAAGGGCAAGAGCACGTTTGCCAACGTAACGGCGGGCGAGGGCGCGGTATTGCTGTCGGGCCGGCACGTGGCGGGCTACCGCGTTGGCATCGACGGGTCGACGCCGATCGAACTGCTGCGGCGGGACACGTATGGATCGAGCACCTGCACCGCCTTGCTGCGCGAGTTGATCACCCAGTCGCAGCAGCACGTGCTGGGCGACCTGCATGCGCAGACGGTGGCGCGGTCGATCGAGGCCGATGCGAAGCTGCGCGCGGCGCTGGAGCCGGTCACGGTGCAAGGCGATTTTGCGACGCCGTTCGCCAAGCAGCTGAAGGTGGTGGCGCGCATGATTGCGGCGCGGCGCAGTCTGGAAGTGAATCGGCAAGTGTTCGTGGTGACGCTCAACGGCTTTGACAATCACGATGGCCTGATGGGCGCGCACAAGGATCTGCTGACGCAGCTGGGGTCCGCCATGGCGGCATTCCAGCAGGCGATCGACGCCATGGGCATGGGCAAGCAGGTGACGACGTTCACGGCGTCGGAATTTGGCCGCACCTTGACGTCGAACGGGAACGGGTCGGACCACGGATGGGGCGGGCATCATCTGGTGATGGGCGGCGCCGTGCGTGGCGGGCGGTTCTATGGATCGCACCCGGATATCGATGTGGCAGGGCCGGGTTTTGTCGATCACGGGCGCATGTTGCCGTCCACGTCGGTGGAAACCTTTGCCGCCACCCTGGGTGGATGGTTTGGCGCAAGCGCCGGGGATCTGGACGACATCTTTCCGGCACTGCGGGAGTTTGGCGCGCGGAAGGCCGGCTTCGTCTGACACAGGCCGGCCGGGTCGTGGGCGGACGCGATCGATGGCCGCGTCCGCCTGCGTGGCCGTCCGTCTGCTACATCGCGGACAGGCCCCCATCGACCATCAGCGTCGCACCCGTGATGAACGACGCTTCATCAGAAGCCAGCCACAAGATCGGCCACGCGATTTCTTCGGGGCTGGCCCAGCGCCCGAGCATGGACGTGTCCTGGCGTTGCGTCTTGAGCACCTCCACCGATTTGCCGCTGGCTTGCGCGCGGCCGACATGGAAGTCGGTCAGCGTGGATCCCGGACACAGTGCATTGGCGCGCACGCCGTGGGCAGCTTCTTCGCATGCCAGGGTGCGTGTCATGGCAAGCAGGCCGGCCTTGGTCGTGTCGTACAGACCCATGCCCTTGCGCCCGGTCACGGCATAACACGACGACACGGTCACCACGCTGCCTTTGCCTGACGCACGCAGTGCGGGCAGGGCGGCCGCAATGTAGTTGGACGGACCAATCAGGTTCACGGCGACCATGGCCTGCCATGCCGCCGGGGTGACGTCGGCCAGCGCATCGTAATTGCGCATGGCCGCGTTGTTGACCAGGATGTCCAGGCCACCGAAACGCTGGATGGCTTGCGCCACGGCGTCGCGTGCGCGATCGGCATCGGATACGTCGGCCACGCAGGTCAGCACGTTGGAGGTCGGGTGCGCATCGCGCAGCGCCGCAGCCGTTCGCGCCAGGCCGTCCTCGCTGGCATCGACCAGCATCACCGATGCGCCTTCGGCGCAGAACACCCGTGCCGTTGCCGCGCCGATCCCACCGCCACCGCCGGTGATGAGCGCGCTTTTTCCGTGCAGCCGTCCACCGCGACGGGCGGGATCGGCAGATGAAGGGTTGTCTTGCTGTTGCATTGCGGGCTCCTCAGTCGGCCTTGGCGCCGGTGTCTTTGATGACCTTGCCCCAGCGCGGGATCTCGGTCTGTATCCAGTCGGCGAACTGACGCGGCGTGCTCGCCACCACATCGAACTCCATCTGTTCCAGCTTGGCCCGGATTTCCGGTTGCTTGAGGATCGCAACCAGTTCGCGGTTGTAGCGGTCGATGACCGGTTGCGGCGTGCCGCCCGGCGCAAAGAATCCGATCCACGACAGTGCGACAAAGCCGGGGTAGCCGGACTCGATCATGGTCGGGATGTTGGGCGTCGAGGCAAAACGTTTTTCGCCGGTGGACGCGATCAGGTGGATGCGGCCTTCTTTCGCGAATTGCTGCACGTTGCCGGGCACCATGAAGGCGGCATCGACCTGCCCGCCGACCAGGTCGACCACGGCCGGGCCGGCGCCTTTGTAGGGCACGTGCGCGATGTCGATCTTGGCTGCGGACTTGAGCATTTCCATGGTCAGGTGCGACGCGCTGCCGGTCGACACCGATGCGTAGGCCATGTTCCTGGTCTTGCTCAGCGCCACCAGCTCTGCCACGGTCTTGACCGGGACGTTGGCGTTGACCGCCAGGAACTGCGGCGACGTGACGGCCAGGGTGATGGGCGACAGGTCCTTGACCGGGTCGTAGGGCAGCTTGCTGTACAGGGTCGGGTTGATGGCGATCGGGCCATTGAAGCCGACCAGCAAGGTGTGGCCGTCGGGCGCGGACCGCGCGACTTCGGCCGTGCCGATATTGCCGCCGGCGCCGCCCTTGTTTTCAACGATCACGGTCTGGCCCAGCACGCGCTGCAGTTCGGGCGCGACCAGGCGAGCCAGCACGTCGTTGGTGCTGCCGACGATCGGCACCACGATGCGGACAAGTTTGGTGGGCGCCCAGTCGGCGGCCTGCGCGGCGGTCACCGGAAGCGTACAGGACAGCAGGGCGGCGGCCAGCAGCGCGCGGCGGAAGGGGAAGCGGGGCATGAAGGTGTCTCCGTAGGGGAAAGGCCGGGCGTCTGCGCGCCCGGTCCGGACGTCGTGCCAAGGCGCGGGTGCACCCTGGCAGAGGTGAGTCGCGGCGCCCGAAACCCCTGACCGGTGGCTACCGGTGGGGCTTTCGGGCGGGTAGGGGCCTAGATCGTGTAGACCGGCTGGTCCTTGCCGTCCGCCAGGTGGATGGCGGCCCAGTCCTGCGGGTCCTGATCGCGTGGCAGCAGCACGCCGGCGGCGCGCACCCGTTGCTTGTCGGCAGCCAGCGCGGGCGGGTCGGCCTGCTCCTGGGCCAGCGCGTTCGCGGCCTCAAACAACATGCGGCGCGCCATGACGATGGCGCGGTCGGTGGGCAACAGCTTTTCGTCGCTGAGATTCTGGATCAGTCCCATGCTTTCCTGCAGCGAAGAGTCCTGCACCGCGAAACCGAATACGCCGCTGTAGGCGCGCTTGTCTTTCTGCGCCTGGCGGTCCATCAGGTAGTCGTTGTCTTTGTTCGCCTTGGGCCGGAAGGTGCCGCCCGGCTGGTTGGTGCCTGCTTCGTACTCGCAGTGGATGCCCTTGCCGGCTTCCAGGTCGGCCATCTCTTCGTCGCTGAGCGGGCGTTCCGGGCGGAAATTGATGCTCCAGGCCCAGCAGGAATGGTCGTCGATGGGTACCCACACATGGCCTGCCAGCGAGTGGTCGCCGAACGGGGGGATCAGGGTGTACCAGGGGAACAGGAACTGCGTGATCCGCCAGTAGAAGGTATCGGCGTCGCCGTTGCGGCGGCCGAACAGGGTCAGCCCGAACGGTGTCTTTTCGATGTCGAAGATGACGTTGCCGTCGGCCTTGATGTAGTCGAGGGCCTTGGTGCCCTGGTGCATGGGGTCGGTATCGACTTCGTAACGGTGGACGTAAGACACATGGCTGGTATCGATGCCGCCTTCCATGGCCTGCAGGTAATTGCATTCCTGCAGGCGTTTGGACACAAAGACGTGACTGGGGGGCAGGGTGCACCACTCCACATCGGGTGGCGCGGGCATCTTGTCTTTCGGACCCATGTAGGCCCACACCAGGCCGGCCATTTCCATACAGGGATAGGCCGTAATGCCCATCGACTTGCAGGCCTGCGGGGCCGACGGCACGTCGACGCAATTGCCGTCACGGTCGAACTTCAGGCCGTGGTAGGCGCAGCGGATGCCGTTTTCTTCATTGCGGCCAAAGTACAGCGACACGCCGCGGTGCGAGCAGAACTCGCTGATCAAGGCGGCCTTGCCTTCGGTGTCGCGAAACGCCAGCAGCTTTTCACCCAGGATCTGCACCTTGACGGGTGGGCAGTCCGGCTCGGCAATTTCATTGGCCTGCAGCACGGGCACCCAGTAGCGCCGCATGACGTTGCCCATCGGGGTGCCCGGGCCGGTGCGAACCAGGGTCTCTGCCATCGTTTTGTCCATCGTGTCTCCTCAACCTGACCGCAGGTTGTCCGCTAAGTGATAATGGTGTCCATTGTACGGACAGATTTACCGGTGTCAATATCGACTCAGGTGGAGCCGGCGGACAGGGCGCGCGTCGCATGCAACGGGGCTGCGGCACGGGTTCAGTAACATGCAGGTTTTGCGGATGGCGGGGCGGCGTGGAAAACGACAAGGGGCAGGACAGCGTCCGGGCAGTGGACCGGGCCCTGGAAATTCTTTCGGCCTGGCGGCCCGGAGACGAAGGGCTGACGGTGGCCGAGCTGCTCAAGCGGGTCAAGCTGAGCCGGCCGACGCTGTATCGGCTGCTGGCGACGCTGGAGCAGAACCACTTCCTGGTGTCGTCGGGCGATCCGCAGCGCTTTCGCCTGGGAAGCGCTGTCGCGCGGCTGGCGCACGTGTGGCGCGCGAGTCTGAGCATCCACACCATCGCCGAACCCATGCTGACGCGGCTATGGGAAGCGACCGGCGAGACCGTCGCCCTGTTCGTGCCGGAGGGCGTGTACCGGCTGTGTGTCGAAGAGTTGCCCAGTGCGCAGCCCTTGAGCTTCAAGCGGGGCGTGGGGTATCGCGAGCGGCTGGTGCTGGGCGCCAGCGGCCGCTGCATCCTGGCCAACATGCCTTTGTCGGCGGAAGCGCTGGCGACCTATGCCGCGAGCATCGACATGGATCTGGCGACCTACCCGGCCCTGCTGGACGAGGTGCGCAAGCGGGGCTATGCCATGAGCCGCGACGAGTTGATCACCGGCGCGGTGGCGGTCGCAGCGCCGTTCTTTGATGGGTCGGACCGGGTGGCCGGATCGATCTGCATCTTCGGCCCTGGCGTGCGGCTGGATGCCGACGATGTGGCGTGCTTCGGCGCGCTGCTGATTGCCGAGGCGGCGGTGCTGTCCCGGGAACTGGGGCAGCAGCCGGCGAGCCGCTAAGACATCGGCAGCACGTCGTTCCGCAGTCGCCGCACGAGTCCAAGCGAGGGCCGTTCCGCCGCCAGCGCCGAATACCTGGGGCAGGGACGACGCGGCGTCGCTGATCTGTCCAAGGTGCCCGATGGGGCCGAATTCGGCTTCGGGCAGCGAGGTCATGATCGTGTGCATCAGGGCATCGAGATGGCCCGGATCGGTATGCAGCAGCAGCGTGCTGCGGCCACCCCGCCCATCGGAGCGTCAAGATGCCAGGGCGAACGCGTCAAGAAGGTGTCAATGCGCGGCCGTCTTGTTCTTCTTGAACAGCTTCTTGACGCCTTCCACCACCAGCATCACCGCGCCGCCCGCAACGATACCGAACAAGGCATTGCACACCGTCGGCAGACTGGCCTGAAGCAGCCAGCCGATGCCACCGATCGTGCCGGCCGCCGCCGCCCAGCCTTCAATGGTGTGCGCGACCACCGGAATGCCGTGGGTCAGGATCGATCCGCCCACCATGAACATGGCCGCCGTCCCGACGATGGACAGCGTCTTCATGAGCACCGGCGCTGCGCGCACGATGCCAGCGCCAACGGCCTTGGCCGTCGACGACGCTTTTTGCGTCAGGTACAGACCCAGGTCGTCGAGCTTGACGATACCGGCCACCAGCCCATACACCCCCACGGTCATCAGGATCGCAATGCCCGACAGCACGACCACCTGCTCGGTAAACGTGCCGGTGGCCACCGCGCCCAGGGTGATCGCGATGATTTCCGCGGACAGGATGAAGTCGGTGCGCACGGCGCCTTTGATCTTCTCCTTCTCGAACGCGACCATGTCGACCTGCGGATTCTTGAGCGCCTCGGCACGTTCCGCATGCGCGTGGTGACCGTTGCTGTCGGGCAGGAAACGGTGCGCCAGTTTTTCCGCGCCCTCGAAGCACAGATACGCGCCGCCCACCATCAGCAAGGGCGTGACGAGCCAGGGCGCAAAGGCGCTGATCGCCAGGGCCGACGGCACCAGGATCAGCTTGTTGATGAAGGATCCTCTTGCCACCGCCCACACCACGGGCAATTCGCGGTTCACGGGCACGCCGGTGACCTGCTGCGCGTTCAGGGCCAGGTCGTCACCCAGCACCCCGGCGGTCTTCTTCAATGCCACCTTCGTCATGATGGAGACGTCATCGAGCATCGTGGCGATGTCATCGAGCAAAGCGAAAAAACTGCTGCCGGCCATGGAAAGGCTTCCTGTTCAGGTGATCGTCAGGAGTCTACCTGGGTGCAATGACGACCGGTGCGCCGGTCAGCATGGCGTTACGGCTTGCTTACTGAAGAGACGTGCATGCAACGATTCAGGGCTGGTCATCGCCGTAGCGTGACAGGGCGCCGGGGTGGGTCAGATCCGCTCGGATCTCGGCGCGTGCCGCGGCGGCGTCATGGTTCTGGAAGGCCTTGATGATCCGGCCGTGGTGATCCCCGCTGCCTGCCGAAGTCAATTCGTGGTTCCCGGCCATGGCCGCCAGATTGACGGCCACCACGGGCGCCATGCGCAGCCACAACGCCTCGATCAGGGCCAGCAGCGGTTCGTTGTCGGCCACGCGGTAGATCAGGAAGTGGAATTCCATGTTCAGCGTGACATAAGCCGACAGATCCCCCGTTCGCAGCGCGTGCTGCATGGCCTTGTCGAGCGCCTGCAGCTGGTCGATGTGCCGCTTGGTCATGTTCTCGGCGGCCTGGGCTGCGGCCAGGCTTTCCAGTTCGACCCGCAATTCCAGGATCTGGCGGACCACTGCCTTCGACAGCACCGGAATGCGAGGGGAGCGGTTCGGCAGCGCTTCGAACGCGCCTTCTGCGGTCAGGCGCTTGAGGGCTTCGCGGATCGGCATGTCGCTGGTGCCCAGCATTTCGGACAGCTTGGCCAGCGTGACCGGCGTTCCGGGATAGAACTTGCCGCCCAGGATGGCCTTCTTCAAGGCCAGATAGGCCAGGTTCTGGGTCGTGTCGGGCGAGTCGTTGGTAAGGGGCGCAAGGGTGTACGCAGCCGGCGTGGCGCGTTTGCGGCGACGCGCCGGCGCGGCGGGGATGGACGCCGTGGCGGACGCAGCAGTGCCCGCCGCTGCCGGGTCGGGCGCGGTGTCGGACGTGCCGCGTGGCGCGTCGGCGCGCGGGGAAAGGACGTGCTTCATGGCATGGGTCTAGGGATGACAGGCGTGCGGACCGCGGGGCGAACCGCGGAGTCGACACAACGCGGGCGCAACCCGGTTGGCACGCCCTCGAAAATACCATTGATACAAAAATGCATCTGTGATTCAATTCTTCACGGCGCAATATTTGATCAAATATAGGTTATATGATCATAACATGCGCGTTTTCCCTAGGGCGGGTCACGCTGCAGTGATGCGCTCGACCGTCTTGTCGTCGAACTCTTCTGGGTCGAATCCTTCATGAAGCTGCTCAAGCACGTTGTCATCGTCACCGGAGGCTCGCAAGGCATTGGCGAAGCCATCGCCCTGCGATTCGCGCAGGAAGGCGCCGCGGTAGCCGTGGTCGCATCGTCCGACCTCGGCAAGGCGCGCGGCGTGTGTGACCGCATCACCAACGCCGGCGGCACCGCGCGGCCTTATGTCTGCGACGTGCGCAATGCCGCGTCGATGGCATCGCTGGTCGCTGATGTCGAACGGGACCTGGGTCCGGTCACGACGGCGCTGAGCGCAGCCGGCATGTTCTATCCGACCCCGGCCGGCGCCACGCCCGATGACGACTTCGACCGCATGATAGGCGTGAACCTGAAGGGCACGTGGAATCTGATCGGCGGCGTGGTGCCGGGCATGAAGGCGCGTGGCGCCGGCAGGATCATCTGCATTGCGTCGGTCGCGGCCGTGTATGGCGTCGCGCCCTTCTCGGTGTACTGCGCAACCAAGGCGGCCATCGTCCAGATGGTGCGTGCGCTGGCGCTCGAACTGGCGCCGGTCGGCATCCAGATCAACGCCATTGCCCCGGGCAATACCGCGACGCCCATGAACGCCGGCCTGCGCGCCGATCCCCGCGCCATGGCAGCGATTTCGGCGTCGACCCCCAGCGGCCGGCCCTTTTCCGCCGTGGAAGACATCGCCGCGATCGCGCTCTTTCTGGCGAGCGACGACAGCCGCGCCATGCACGGCAGCTGTCTGCTGGCCGATGAAGGCGTGTCGGCCGGGCTGGCCAGTTCGCTGAGCCAGGACGAGGCATGAGCGCCAACGTCCTGATCACCGGGGGCGCCGACAGTGTCGGCAAGGTCATGGCCCTGGCCTTCGCGGCCCGGGGCGACCGTGTCCACATCTGCGACGCCAATGCCGATGCGCTGGCCGCCACCCTGGCCGACTACCCCGGACTGCATGGCACCGTGTGTGATGTGGGCTCGCCCGATGACGTGGCGCGCCTGTTCCTGGAGGCGCGTGCCTGGATGGGCGACATCGACGTGCTGGTCAACAACGTGGGCATTGCGGGTCCGCGCGCGCTGATCGAAGACATTGCCGTCGCCGACTGGCAGCAGTCCATGAACGTGAACGTTGGGGGGATGCTGTATTGCATGCAGCAGGCCATCCCCTCGATGAAAGCCCGCCAGCACGGCGCGATCATTAATTTTTCGACTGGATCTACCCGCACCCGGCTGCCGCGGCGCACGGCCTATGTGGCGTCCAAATTCGCGGTGGAAGGACTGACCCTGAATGCGGCGCGCGAGCTCGGCCCCTTCAACGTGCGGTGCAACGCGATCCTGCCGGGCGCCATCAACAACGCACGCATGCGCAAGATCATCGGCGACCGCGCCGAAGAAGTGGGCCAACCGGTCGAGGCCGTCACCCGCGACATGCTGCGCTTCATTTCGATGCGGACCACCGTGGAACCGGAAGAGATCGCCGACATGGTGCTGTTCCTGGCGTCGGACGGCGCACAAAAAGTCACCGGGGAACTGATCTCCGTCAGCGGCAATGTGGAGTGGGAAGACTGAGCATGGACACCAAAACGATTCTGACCTGCGCGGTCAGCGGCAACGCGCCGTTCAACCGCAAGCACCCGAACTTTCCGGTCACGCCGGCGCAGATCGCGGCCAGCTGCCTGGAAGCGGCCGCGGCGGGGGCATCGGTCGTGCACATCCATGTGCGGGATCCGGAAACAGGCGAAGGCTCGCGCGATCCGGCCCTGTTCCGCGAAGTCGTCGACCGCATCCGCGACAGCGGTGTCGACATCCTGATCAACCTGACCTGTGGCCTGGGTGCGTTCTTTTTGCCCGACCCCGAGAACGAGGCACGCGGGCTGCCGGGCAGCGACATGCTGACTGCCAGCGAACGTGTGCGCCACCTGGCCGATTGCCTGCCGGACATCGCGTCCATGGACATCACCACGGGCAATCAGGAAGAAGGCGACACGCAGTTCGTCTACCTGAACACCACGCGCACCTTGCGCCAGATGGCCAGGCTGTTTCAGCAGCATGGGGTCAAGCCCGAGCTGGAAGTGTTCAGTGCCGGCGACATCCTGTTCGGCAATCAGATGGTGGCCGAAGGCCTGATCGACGATGCGCCGCTGTACCAGATGGTGCTGGGCGTGAAGTGGGCCGCGCCAAGCACGGTCGAGACCATCCTGTATCAGAAGAGCCTGCTCCCCGCGAATGCGCATTGGGCGGCCTTCGGGATAGGCCGCCAGCAGATGCCCATGGTGGCGCAGGCGGCGCTGCTGGGCGGCAACGTGCGGGTGGGCCTGGAAGACAACCTGTACCTGTCGCGCGGCGTATTCGCATCCAACGGCCAGCTGGTGGAGCGCGCCGTGACCATCATCGAGATGATCGGCAAGCAGGTGGCGACACCGGCCGAAGCCCGCATCCAGCTGGGCCTGGCGCCGCGCCGGTAAGGCGTGGTTTTCTGAAGGCTGGCTTGTCGTTCGATCCCTGCCGTCTTGTGTTGTCCCATTAGGAAGTCGCCATGCGCCTGGCTGTAGATACCGGCGGTACCTTCACCGACCTGCTTGTCGAAGATGACGCGCAGGTACTGCATATGTTCAAGGCGTCGACCACGCCCAGCGATCCCATGTGCGGCGTGATGGATGCCCTGGCCCTGGCCAGCACGCAGTTCGGCATGAGCCTGCAGACGCTGCTGGGCCGGTGCAGCATGTTCATCTATGGCACGACGCATGCGCTCAATGCCGTGGTGACAGGCAACACCGCACGTACCGCTTTCCTGACCTCGGTCGGCCATCCTGACGTGCTGACCCTTCGGGAAGGCGGCCGCGCCGATGCCTTCGATTTTACGGTAGCGTCGCCACCGCCGTATGTGCCGCGCGCGCTCACCTGGGAAATTCCGGGCCGCATGCTGGCCGACGGGCAGGAACACGCGCCCTTCGAAGAAGCCGTCGTGCTGCAGCTCCTTGATCAAATGCGCCAGAAGAAGGTGGAAGCGGTGGCGGTCTGCCTGTTGTGGTCCATCGTCAACCCGGCTCACGAACGCCGGCTGGGCGCCCTGTTGGCCGAGCATCTGCCCGGTGTGCCGTTCACGCTGTCGCATGAACTGAATCCGGCCTTGCGCGAATACCGGCGGGCGTCCTCCACGTGTATCGATGCGTCGCTCAAGCCGATGATGACGGCGTATCTGGAAACCTTGTCGCGGCGCCTGACCGACAACGGCTTTACCGGCCGCACCCTGGTCGTCACCTCGCAGGGCAGCGTGATGGACAGCGCCGATGTGGCGCGTGCACCGATCTATCTGATCAACTCCGGCCCGTCGATGGCGCCGGTGTCGGGCCGGCATTTTGCGCTGGCCGATGAAGGCACCGATACCGTCATCGTGGCCGATACCGGCGGCACCACCTACGACGTCAGCCTGGTGCGCAAGGGCGAAATCCCGTGGACGCGCGATTCGTGGATCGGCCTGCCGTACCGGGGCCACCTGAGTGGCTTTGCGTCGGTTGACGTGGTGAGCGTGGGCGCCGGCGGCGGATCGATTGCGTGGGTCGATGCGGGCGGCATGCTGCATGTCGGTCCGCAGAGCGCCGGTTCGCAGCCGGGCCCTGCGTGTTATGGCCGCGGCGGCGCCTTGCCGACCGTGACCGACGCGTCGGTCGTGCTTGGTCATCTGGATCCCGACTTCTTTCTGGGCGGCACCATGCAGCTGGACCGCGAGGCCGCACGGCGCGCGATTCAGGACCATGTGGCCCAGCCTCTGTCCCTGGGCGTGGAACAGGCCGCATCGGCCATTCTGCAACTGGCGACCGAGGCCATGGTGCAGGCCATCCTGGACACGTCGGTGGCCCAAGGAGTCGACCCGGTGGGCGCCGTGCTGATCGGCGGGGGCGGCGCGGCGGGTTTGAATTCGGTGTTGATCGCGCGGCGGCTGGGATCGCGCCGCCTGCTAATTCCCCAGGTGGGCGCGGCGTTGTCCGCGGCCGGCGCCTTGCTGTCCGACCTGTCGGCCCGCTTCCAGAGCATGGTCTACGCCCGCAGTGGCGACTTCGCCTATGACAAGGTGAACGCCGCGCTGGCCGATCTGGAAGGGCGGTGCCGCGACTTCATTGCGCGGCAGGGCGAGTCCGTGTCGGCCCCCACGCTGACCTTCTGGGCCGAGGCGCGCTACGTCGAGCAGGCGTGGGAAGTGCAGGTGGTGCTGCCGTCGCCCCGCATCGACGGGCCTCAGGCCCTGGCTGCGTTGCTCGACGCATTCCATGCGGCCCACGAAACGCTGTTTGCGGTGCGCGACGAAGGGTCCGAAGTCGAGGTGGTCGGGTGGGGGGCAACGTTGGCGTGTCCCGTCACGGGCGCAAGCCGGCAGGTGTTGCCCAATGGGGCGCCGTCTGCCGAAGGCCGGTCCGGTACCGGCCCTCCGGCGGAGGGGACCGCTTCGGCTGCCGTCACCGGCAAGACGCGCAAGGCCTGGTTCGATGCGCTCGGCCATGTCGATGCCGACGTCCATCGTTTCGAGACCCTGTCGCCCGCGCACGTCGTGCATGGGCCGGCGCTGATCGAATCGTCATTCACGACCGTGGTGCTGCATCCGGGCGCGAGCGCCCAGCGGCGGCCGTCGGGCAGTCTTGCCATCACGCCCGGTTCGGCCTGATCCGGCACCGCGCATAGGAAAGCGATCATGACGTCTGCGACTCCCGCCCTGTCCAAGCCTGCATCCGTCCCCGCCGCCGATGGCGTGCGGCTTGCCTTGCTGTCGAACCGCTTCGAAGGCATCGCCCGCAAGATGTCGAACACGCTGATGCGCTCGTCACGGTCAGGCGTGATCAACATTGCACGGGATTTCTCATGCTGCATCGTGACGGCCGACGACCAGCTGCTGGCCGCCGCGGAAAGCCTGCCAATCCACGTGCTGTCGGGTCCCGACCTGATGGCCCAGGCCATGCGCAGCTTCCATCCGGACCTGCGGCGGGGCGACGCCTTCCTGCACAACTCGCCGTATCACGGGTGTTCGCATGCAGCGGATCACACCATCCTGGTGCCGGTGATTGATGACGACGGGCGGCACCGCTACACCGTAGTCGCCAAGGCGCATCAGGCGGACTGCGGCAACTCGCAGCCCACCACCTATATGGGCATGGCCAGGGATGTGTACGAAGAAGGCGCGCTGATTTTTCCCGCCGTCAAGGTGCAGCAAAATTACCGCGACATCGACGACGTGCTGCGCATGTGCCGCATGCGCATCCGCGTACCCGCCCAGTGGCAGGGCGATTACCTGGCCATGGTGGGCGCGGCGCGTATCGGCGAGCGCGAACTGCAGGCCTTGGGGCGGGAGCTGGGATGGGATTTTCTGGCGGCATATGCCGACGAATATTTCGACTACAGCGAAGCGCGCATGGCGGCTGCGCTGGCCGCGATTCCGTCGGGGCGCATGTCGGAAACGAGTGTGCACGATGCCTTGCCGGGCATGCCGGCTGGGGGCATTCCGATACGCGTCGACATCCACGTCGATGCCGAGGCCGGCCGGGTCGAAATCGATGTGCGCCACAACCCTGACTGCATGCCCAATGGATTGAATCTGTCCGAAGCCTGCGCGCGCACGGCGGCGATGCTAGGCGTGTTCAACAGCATTGACCACAGCGTGCCCAAGAACGCCGGCAGCTTTCGCCGGCTGGACGTGGTGCTGCGCGACAACTGCATTGCCGGACGCCCGGTGCACCCGGCCTCGTGTTCGGCGGCGACGACCAACATCGCGGACCGCGTGGCCAACGCCGTGCAAAGCGCGATGGCGGGTCTGGCCGACGGAATCGGACTGGCCGAATGCGGAGGCGTGATTCCGGCATCGGGCGGGGTGGTGTCGGGAGTGCATCCGGTCACCGGCCGGCCCTTCGTCAACCAAGTGATCCTGGGCGTGTCGGGCGGCGCGGGCGCGCCATCGGCCGATGCGTGGCAACTGATCGGACACGTCGGCAACGCTGGCAAGATGTTCATCGACAGCATCGAGTTGGACGAGCTGCGCCAGCCCCTGCTGGTGCACCAACGGCGCTATGTGGCCGACAGCGAGGGCGCGGGCCGGCATGTCGGCGCGTCCAGCATCTATGTGGAATTCGGACCGGTGGGCGACGCGTCCATTGACGTGGCCTATGGCTGTGATGGGGTCGTGCATGCGCCGAAGGGCGTGCGCGGCGGCCATGCGGGCGCAACGGCGCAGCATGCGGTGCGGCGCGCCGACGGCCGGGTGCGTGGCCTGGAGGCCTGGGGTCAGGTCGCCCTGGCGCCGGGCGACCGGGTGCTGGTCGGCTCGTGCGGCGGCGGGGGGTATGGCGCGCCGGCCGAACGCGATCCGGGAGCGGTGGCACGCGATGTCGCCGAAGGACGCATCAGTGCCGCCCGCGCAAGGGAGGTATACCGCGTGGCCCTGCAGGCCGATGGAAAGGTGGACGCGGTGCAGACGCATGCGCTGCGCGAGCAGTGCGCCGGGCAGGACGAGCGCGCGCCAGCTGCGGTGCGCGGCAACGATATCTAGACGGGTCGTGGCGAGGCGTAGCGCTGCGAGCGGCGGCGCCGCCTCACGACTCGCAGTCCGGTCCGGCGCCCGCGGTTGCCGGGCATGTTCCCCCGTTTTTCCACCCACAGGAAATATCGTGAACCCATCGTGTCGCAAGCTCTTACGCCGTCATTCCCGCGTCCGTCAGGTCATGTTGTCGGCGGCGGTTGCTTCTACCTGCAGCAGCGCCTTCGCGCAGTCCGCCGTGTCGGTGTCCGGCGCGGTTGACGCCGGCATTGCCTACGTCAAGACCGACAGCGCTTCGCAGATGCAGTTGGCAACCGGCAGCATCGCGGCCAGCAGCCTGGTGTTCCAGGGCACCGAAAACCTGGGGCGAGGCTACAACGCCTTCTTCTTGCTGCGCACCCTGTTCTTTACCGATACCGGCGAAGTCAGCGCCAACCGCCTGTACGGTTCCGAGTCGAAGGTGGGCCTGTCGGGCCCGCAAGGCCGCATCGAAGCCGGGCGACTGTTCAACCCGACCCATCAGGCGCTGGTGTTCAAGTCGCCATCGCAGTCGAACTTTGCCGGCGCCTTCAACATGGCGATTGGCGGTTACCAGCCCTACTGGAACGACTCGCTGCGCTACACCACGCCCAATTTCCATGGCGCGACGCTGGCCGTGCAGCACAGCTTCGGCGACACGGGCGTCTCGGGCAACAACAATGCGGCCGGCACGGCCTACGCCATCAATTACGACCTGGGGAAGTTGTCGCTGTCGGGGATCTACGAGACGGTATCGACCGTGGCGCTGCCGGCCGTCAATTACCGCGCGAAGCGCAGCACCGTCATGGGGGTGTATGACTTTGGCTTCATGAAAGCCCACGCCGGCTTCTTCAATGAGAACCACGGCGGTGTGGGGGCGCCGCTCGAGTTCAACCTGGCCATCCTGGGCGTGAGCAAGGTGGTGACCGGCGCGCTGCGCGTCACTGCCGAATACGGGCACAAGGACTTCAAGAATTCGTCGAACCAGGCCAATTACGTTGGCCTGGCGGCGTTCTATTCGCTGTCCAAGCGCACCACGCTGTACTCGCAGATCAACCTGATCCACAACGGGGGCGCTGCGCAGCAGGGCGTGTACCGGGGCATCGTGCCGCGGCCCGGAGAAAATACCTCGGGGTACCTGGTCGGGATGCGGCATACGTTCTGACGTCCGTGTGCTCGAGCGCCGGCTTGCGTCCTTGGCCTTATTGCCCTGTCCGTTTCTGTTGTTTCCAGCCTAGCGAGGCCGCTTCATGATTCCGAATCGACGTTCCTTGATCCGTACAGCCTGTGTCTGGCTCGCCGCCGCGGCGGTCAGCCCGTGGGCCGTGCAGGCGCAATCCCCGGCGGGGTCGGGCTCCGCAGGCACGACTGCGGGCGCGGCGGCCACTGGGGCGGGCAGTGCCGGACCTGCTGGCGCGGCACCTGGGGGTGCTTCCGCCGGCGCCTGGCCGACGCGCCCCGTGCGCATCATCGCGCCGTTCGCTGCGGGCGGAACTGCCGATGTGTATGCCCGGCTGCTGGCCCAGCATCTGCAGACGGCGCTGGCGCAACCGGTTGTCGTCGACAATCGCCCGGGTGGCAACTTCGGCATTGGCACCGAAGCGGCCGCCCGTTCGGCGCCGGACGGCTACACCTTCGTCATGATCACCAGCTCGCATTCACTGATCGAGGCTTTCGGCGCCAACCGCCAGAAGTACCAGCTGATGCGCGACCTGGTACCGGTTGGCACGCTGACATCGGCGCAAAGCGTGCTGGTTGTGCATCCTTCCGTTCCGGCCCAGACGCTGGGCGAATTCATCACGCTGCTGCGCGCCCGGCCCGATCAACTGAGCTACGGGTCCACCGGCACCGGCGGCATGCTGCATGTGGCCGGCGAGCTGTTCAAATCCATGACGCGGACGCGCATGGTGCACGTGCCCTACAAGGTCGGCAGCACGGCGCGGGTCGATCTGCTCGAAGGGCGCGTCCAGGCCATGTTCGATACCCTGGGCGGCGCGGCGCCGTTCGTGCGCAGCGGCAAATTGCGCGCGCTTGGCGTGACGGGCCAGCAGCGGTCGCCGGCCTTGCCCGACGTGCCGACGATTGCCGACGCGGGCGTGCCAGGGTACGACGTGCAGGTGGTGATCGGCATCATGGCGCCGGCCGGCACCCCGCCCGCCATCATCGATCGTGTGAATCGCGAAATGGCCGCCATGGTGGCTTTGCCCGACGTGCGCGAGACCTTTACCAAGACCGATGGCGACCCGCTGGTCATGTCGCCGGCGGACTACGGCAAACTGCTCCATGCCGAGATCGCGAAGTGGACGTCGGTGATCGAGACGGCGCAGATCAAGATGGAATGACGCGGGTGTCCCGGTCATCTGGAAAGTTTCGTACAAGGAAGAGTCATGCACGGTCCCCTTTCATCGTCTGAGCCAGTGTCAGCCAAATCGTCGGCTGTGGCGCGATTACCGTCGTCCATTCCGCTGTCGGGCGAATGCGACCCGCGCTTTGACAAGGTGCGCGACGTGCTGGCGCGCAACATGGCTGCCGGCGACGAAGTCGGCTGCGCCGTCGCGGTCACGATCGATGGCCGCCCGGTAGTCGACCTGTGGGCCGGCTATCGCGACGCCGCCCGCACCTTGCCTTGGGAAGCCCACACGATCACCGACATGAAGTCGGTCGGCAAATCCATATTTGCGTTGAGCGTGCTGCGCCTGGTGGGCCAGGGAGTCATCGAGCTGGATGCCCCGGTGGCCCGCTATTGGCCCGACTTCGCCCAAGGCGGAAAAGCCGATCTGCCAGTACGCGTGCTGCTCGGCCACCTGGCAGGTTTGCCGTATGCCGATGCCGCGCCAATCGGCTCGCTGTACACCCCCGGCGTGCTGTCGGCCGCGCTGGCGGCGCAGACACCCGAATGGCCGCCCGGCACGCAGCACTGCTATCACTCGTTCACCTTTCCGCCGTTGTGCGCGGAACTGGTGCGGCATGCCAGCGGCCGCAGTGCGCACGACTTCCACCGTGACGAGATCGCGACCCCGCTGGGCGCCGAATACTGGCTGGGCCTGGACGATGCGCAGCACGCGTTGTGCGCCCAGTACATCGAAACGCCCGGCACGCCCAGCCTGGAAGGCATGAAGCGCATCACCACGTCGCCCTTGTATCGCGCGTGGCGTCCGCTGCCGCGTGACGAGGACTACAACTCGGCAGCCTGGCGGCGGTATGCCGGTCATGGCAACGCCCGGGGCATGGCGCGTATCTATGCGGCGCTGGCGATGGGCGGCACGATCGACGGCTACGAGGTGGTGTCGGCCGACGTGTTGCGCGAAGCCACCGCAGCCACCTGGCAAGGCCAGGACTTCATGACCAAGCGGCCGTTCAGCATGGGCCTGGGATTCATGCTGCCGGGCCCGTCATTTGCGATCGGCCAGGGCGCGCGCAACTTCGGGCACCCGGGCATGGGCGGCGCCATTGCGTTCGCCGATCCCGATCGCCGCATGAGCTTTGCCTACTCGCCCAACCGCATGTCGCCGGTGTCCGACATCGGACCCTGGGCCACGGCGTTGATCGAGGCGGTATACACCTGCGTGGACTGAGGCTCTGACGGTGCAGTGAACACCGCGTCCAGCGTAGGCGCGTCGATGGCCTTGTCCAGCCAGAGGTTCAGGGTGTCGAGCGGCGCCGTGGAGAGCCGGTCGTTAATGCCGGGGGGCAGCGGGGCGAAGCGGCGGGCGAGCAGGCGCTGCAGGATGGCGGACTGGTTGCGGCGAAGGGCGTCGCGCTCCAGTTCGCGGCCTTGCTCCAGCCCCTTGGCCACCCCTCGGGCTTCACCCAGCCGTTCAAACGTCGTCACGAATGGCACTTTCAATTCCTCTTCGATAGCCAGCCCGGCCTGCGCAAATCGCGTCTCGAGTCCAGGCGGCAGGGTGATCATCCAATCGACCAGTCGGATCAGCGCGCGGATGTCGTCGCGCGCATAACCGCTGCGGTACAGCAGGCGCAGAAGCTGGATCTTGCCGTCCAGCCGGCGCTCGGCGTCGTGGTCGTGCAGCGCCTGCAGTTGGGCCATCACAATGACCGCGAAAGGGTTGGTGGCTGTGAGGGTGATGAGTTCAGGCACGCGGGCGCGCCAGCGGCCCAGCGCCACGACGGGGAATGTGAATTCGGTGATGCAGGCGAGGCCTTCGTCACGGTAGCGCATCCACTCGGGCCCGGCGTCGTGACCTGTCAGAACTGCCAGGCTGTCAACGACCGGGCTGCCCCGGGCGTCCTTCAACAGCGCGTTGTAGCGGTACATGCGCGCCGGGAAGCGGGCGTCGGCGCGACCCTGGATCTCGATGTGGATCAGCACGCGGCGGGTGCCATGGCGGAAGGTGGCGACCTCGACCAGCTTGTCGACGTAGCTGCGGCCGGCCTCATCGCACAGCCGCCAAGCTCTCGGAGCCACCGCTTCAACAGAGAACCCGCTCCCTCAAGCCGCCACCTCGATCCGCGTCTCGTGGATCAGCTTCTTGATTTCGGGCACGCACGACCCGCAGTTGCCGCCGGCCTTCAGGCATGCGGTGACTTGCGCGGGCGTGGTCAGGCCGCCATCCACGATCGCGTTGCGCAGGGTGGTGCGCCCCACACCAAAGCACGAGCAGACAATGGGGCCCACATCCGCGCCGGGCGTCATGGCCTGGCCTGCGAGCAGGCCGATCCGGTCGATGTCGGCCAGCACATCCTGGTCGAACAAGGTGGCCAGCCACGCGCGTGAAGGCAGGGACGGGCGCGGCGACAGGAAGACGCAGGCTTCGATCCTGTCATCGACGACATAGGCGGCGCGGTAGACCCCGCCCGCCTGGTCGCGGTAGTCGAGCCAGTCGGCTTCGGGGTCGGTCGCGCCGAACAAGGCACGCGCCCAGGCCCGGGGGTCTTCCAGCACGGCGCGTCCGGCCAGTTCCAGCCGGGTGAACTGCTTGCCCTGGATGCGGGTCCAGTGGGCGGCGGGGTCGGGCGCGACGGCTGCGCGGCTCAACACGAAGCCGTACCAGGCCACCGGAAAATCTTCGATGCGGACCGGTGTGTGCTTGAACTCGGGCTCGCCGGATACGGGATCGACCACGGGGTTGACGACGGCGCCGATCCGCGCGTCGGATGCGAACTGGTCGTTCCAGTGGATCGGCACGAAGACGCTGCCGCGTGTCATGCCCCCGCCATGCTGCACCCGGGCCACCATGGCGCCCCACCGGCTTTCGATGCGCGCCAGGCCGCCTTCCCGCACGCCGTACCGCAAGGCGTCTTGCGGATGGATGTCGATGAAGGCTTCGGCAATGTGGCTGGCCAGGGTCGCCGATTTGCCCGTGCGCGTCATGGTGTGCCACTGATCGCGGACACGGCCCGTATTCAGCGTGAGCGGATATGCGTCATCGACGGGATGCTGCGGCGCGCGGGGCGGGGTCGGCACGAACCGCGCGCGGCCATCCGGAAAGGAAAACACATGATCGGCCAGCACGGGTGGCGCATCGGCCGACCCCGCGTCCCGTGCGGTGGGCACCGGCCATTGCACCGGCGCCAGCGCATCGAACTGCGCAGCCCCCATGCCACTCAACCCGTTCAGGTTCAGGACGCGTCTGATCGCTTGCGGACTCTCGACCTCATTGCGGTACCCGGTCAGCCGGACATGTTCATCAAAGATTTCGTGTGGTCCTGCAAAGTCGAAACCGTCGTAGCCCATCCGCGTGGCCACGTCGCACAGCACCTGCCAGTCGGCCCGCGCCTCACCCGGGGCGGGCAAAAAGGCGCGCTGGCGCGAGACGCGGCGTTCGGAACTCGTGACCGTGCCGTCCTTTTCGCCCCAGCCCAGCGCGGGGAGCAGCACATCGGCAAAGGCGCTGGTGTCAGTCTCGGCCATGATGTCCGACACGATCACCAGCTCGCACGTGGCCAGCGCGCGTTTGACTTGGTCGGCGTCTGGCAGGCTGACCACGGGATTGGTCGCGATGATCCACACGGCCTTGACGGTGCCCGCTTCGATCGCATGGAACAGATCCACCGCCTTCAAACCCGGCCGGCTCGCCATGGCGGGGGACGACCAGAAGGTCTGCACCAGATCCCGGTGATCGGCCTTGTCCAGGTCCAGGTGGGCCGCCAGCATGTTGGCCAGGCCGCCGACTTCGCGCCCGCCCATGGCATTGGGTTGCCCGGTGATGGAAAACGGCCCCGCACCCGGCCGGCCGATGCGGCCTGTCGCCAGATGGCAATTGATGATGGCGTTGACCTTGTCGGTGCCGGCCGACGACTGGTTCACGCCTTGCGAAAACGCGGTGATCGTGCGGTCGGTGTCGGCGAACATCCGGTAAAAATCAAGCAGCACGTCAAGGTCGATCTCGCACATGCGGGCGATCTTGGCCGGGTCTGAACCGTCCACGTCGGCGGCAGCCAACGCGTCCTTCCAGCCTGCCGTGTGCGCGTCCACAAACGCCGTGTCGACCGCCCCGGACCGTGTCAGATAACTGAGCAGCCCATTGAACAACCAGACATCGGTGCCGGCCTTGATCGGCAGGTGCACATCCGCGAGCTCGCAGGTGGCGGTACGCCGGGGGTCGATCACCACCAGCCGGGCCGACGGCCGCGCCTCGCGCATCTTGGCAATCCGCTGGAACAGGATGGGATGGCACCAGGCCGTGTTCGAGCCCACCAGCACGATCAGGTCTGCTACTTCCAGGTCGGCATAGGACACCGGGACCAGGTCTTCGCCAAACGCGCGCTTGTGCCCCGCGACCGCCGACGACATGCACAGCCGCGAATTGGTATCGATGTTGGCCGACCCGACATAGCCCTTCATCAGCTTGTTGGCGACGTAATAGTCTTCGGTCAGCAACTGGCCCGACACATACAAGGCCACGGCGTCGGGCCCATGGGTGTCGATGATGCGGCGCAGGCCGCCGGCCGCCGTCTCCAGCGCGGTGTCCCACGACACACGTTGCAGGCCATCGTCGGTGCGCTGCATGGGGTGCAGCAGCCGGCCTTCCAGGCCCACCGTTTCGCCCAGCGCCGATCCCTTCACGCAAAGGCGGCCAAAGTTGGACGGGTGCGCCGGATCGCCCGCCACGGTCACCGTGCCGTCGGACGCCACGCTGGCCTGCACGCCACAACCCACGCCGCAATAGGGGCAGGTGGTGGAGGTGACCGCCGATGCCGTCGACGTAGGCACGGACTTGGTCAGGACAGGGGCAGAAAAAATAGGAACGACGTTCACGATGGATTCCAGTCGATCAGGCGGCAAGCGCCTCGCAAAAGGTTCGGCCGAACAGCAGACGGTCACGCAGGGACGCCACGTCGGTCCGCTGCTGAATGAGGTCGAAGTACCACGGGCCATCGGCCACGTCGCCATAAAGCACCGCGCCCACCAGCACATGGCCGTCCAGGACGAGCCGCTTGTAGACGCCGCGCCGCGCATCGCGCAGCACGAGATCGGTGGTGCCGGCCGCACCAAGGATGTCGCCAGCCGAATACAGGTCGACCCCGGTCACCTTGAGCTTGGTGGCCGTGGCCTGCTGCACATAGCGTCGGTGGCCGGCGCCGGCCAGATGGGCCGCGCACACCCGCGCCTGTTCCCAGATCGGCGCGACCAGGCCGAAGGTGGCCGAACGATGCTGCACGCATTCGCCAACGGCATAGACGCGCGGGTCGAAGGTCTGCAGCGTGTCGTCGACCACGATGGCGCATTCGCAGTACAAACCGGCTTTTGCGGCCAGTTCGATATTGGGACGCACGCCCGCCGTCATCACGACCAGGTCAGCCGGCACCGTACTGCCGTCCTTGAAGCGCACGCCTTCAACGCGCGTGCTGCCGACGATTGCTTGCGTATGGGCTTCCAGCAAGAAGCGCAGGCCGCGGCGTTCCAGCGCGTGTTTCAGCAAGGCGGCCGCGGGCGCATCCAGTTGCCGGTTCATCAAGGCACCGGCCACATGCACCACCGTGACGGACATGCCCTGGCGCATCAGGCCGTTGGCCGCTTCCAGCCCGAGCAGTCCACCGCCGATCACGACGGCATGACGATGGTCGCGCGCCGCAGCCAGCATGGTGTCCACATCCTGGATGTCACGGAAGGCAATGACGCCGTCCAGGTCGTGGCCGGGCACGGGCAGGATCACCGGCTTGGATCCGGTTGCGATCAACAACCGGTCGTAGTGCACATCGACACCCGCGGCCGACCGCACGCGCCGCCGCGCACGATCGATGGCAATGACCGGGTCGCCGGCATGCAGCATGATGTCGTGCCGCGCATACCATTCGCGCGAGTTGAGCATGATGTCATCCAGCTGCTTTTCGCCCGACAGCAGCGGCGACAGCAGGATGCGGTTGTAATTGCCGTGCGGTTCCGCGCCGAACACCGTAATGTCGTAGCGGTCGGGCGCCAGCTTGAACAGCTCTTCGATGGTGCGCATGCCGGCCATGCCATTGCCGATCACGACCAGCGAAGGGCGTCGCGTGGGCGCGGCAGTCATGCGCCGATCCAGACCTGTCCGTCACGCACGTCGGCCGGCCAGGTCGACACGGAGTTCTCGGGCGCTTCCAGGCATTCGCCGGTGTTCAGGTCGAAGTGCTGCTTGTAGATCGGCGACGCAACCACGATGCGGTCGCCGAGATTGCCGACCAGCCCGCGCGACAGCACCGCGGCGTTCGAGTTCGGATCATAGTTGTCGATTGCAAATACTTTGTCGTCCAGCCTGGCCAGCCTGAAGATGGCCACCTGCCTGCCCGCCACCAGGGCGCACACGCCGGTGTCGGGCACGATGTCGGCCAGGGCGCAGACAGGCGTCCAGTGCAGGGGAAGGGTGTCGAGTTGGGCGGACATCAGACAAGCTCCTTGGCGGATTCGGTCACCACGGGAATATCGATCAGGCGCGCGCGGGGCCGCTCGGCCGGCGTGGCGGGGCGGATCTGGCCGCGTTCCTCCACGAACATCACGGTCGAATCCGCCTGGTCGCTGTTCACGAAATGGCGGAAGCGGCGGCGTGTTTCCGGATCGGTCACGGCACGCTTCCATTCGCATTCGTAGGCGTCGACCACGCGCTGCATGTCGGCTTCCAGTTCGTTGCCGATGCCCAGCGAGTCTTCCAGCACGACGCGCTTCAGGTAGTCCAGACCGCCTTCCAGGTTGTCGCGCCAGGTGCTGGTGCGCTGCAGGCGGTCGGCCGTGCGCACGTAAAACATCAGGAAGCGATCGATCATGCGGATCAGGGTGTCGCGATCCAGGTCGATCGCCAGCAGTTCGGCATGACGCGGCTTCATGCCGCCGTTGCCGCACACGTACAGGTTCCAGCCCTTTTCGGTCGCGATGATGCCGACGTCCTTGCTTTGCGCTTCGGCGCATTCGCGGGTGCAGCCCGACACGCCAAACTTGATCTTGTGGGGCGATCGCAGGCCCTTGTAGCGATTTTCGAGCTGGATCGCCATGCCGACACTGTCGTCCACGCCAAAGCGGCACCAGGTCGACCCCACGCAGGACTTCACGGTGCGCAGCGATTTGCCGTAGGCGTGGCCGGTCTCGAAACCGGCGGCGATCAGCTCTTCCCAGATTAGCGGCAGTTGCTCGACGCGCGCGCCGAACAGGTCCACCCGCTGACCGCCGGTGATCTTGGTGTACAGGCCATATTTCTTGGCCACCTGGCCCACCGCGATCAGGCCGTCGGGCGTAACTTCGCCGCCGGTCATGCGGGGCACGACTGAATAGGTGCCGTCTTTCTGGATGTTGCCCAGAAAGTAGTCGTTGCTGTCCTGAAGCGACGCATGTTCCTTCTTCAGCACGAAGTCATTCCAGCACGATGCCAGGATGCTGCTGGCGGTAGGCTTGCAGATGTCGCAGCCCAGTCCCTTGCCATGCTTGTCCAGCAGGTCGGCAAACGTGCGGATGTCGCCGACGCGCACCAGGTGGAACAGCTCCTGGCGGGAGTACGGAAAGTGTTCGCAGATATGGTTGTTGACGGCCATGCCCTGCTTTTTCATCTCGGCCTTCATCACCTGGGTGACGAGCGGCACGCAGCCGCCGCAGGTCGTGCCGGCCTGCGTGCAGGACTTGAGCGCGCCGATGGTCACGGCGCCGTCGGCCACGGCCTGGCACAGCTGGCCCTTCGAGACGTCGTTGCACGAGCAGATCTGCGCGGAGTCGGGCAGGGCGTCCACGCCCAGGCCAGGTCGCGCCGCGCCATCGCTTTGCGGCAGGATCAGAAACTCCGGGGACGCCGGCAGTTCGATGCGGTTCAACATCATCTGCAGCAGCGTGCCGTACTCGGTCGCATCGCCAATCATGACGCCCCCCAGCAGATACTTGCCGCAATCCGACACCACCAGCTTCTTGTAGACCTGCTTGCGTTCATCCGTGTACTGATAGGAACGGCAGCCCGGTGACGTGGCGTGCGGGTCGCCCAGGCTGGCGACGTCCACGCCCATCAGCTTGAGCTTGGTGCTCATGTCGGCGCCGGTGAAGGCGGCCGTCTGCCCGCGCAATTGCGCGGCCACGGTGCGGGCCATGTCGTAGCCCGGGGCCACCAGGCCAAAGATCTTGCCTTCCCACAGCGCGCATTCGCCAATCGCAAAAATGTCCGGGTCCGACGTGACACAAGCGTTGTCGATGACGATGCCGCCGCGCGCGCCGACCGTCAGGCCGCTGTGGCGCGCCAGGTCATCCCGCGGACGGATGCCCGCCGAGAACACGATCATGTCTGTGTCCAGGTGCGTGCCGTCGGCAAACTCCAGGCGATGCGTTCCGCTTTCGCCATCCACGATCCGCAGCGTGTTCTTCTGCGTGTGCACGGTCACGCCCAGCGCCTCGATCTTGCTGCGCAGCACCCGGCCACCGGCCTCGTCGATCTGCACGGCCATCAGGCGCGGCGCAAATTCGACCACATGCGTCTGCAGGCCCAGGTCGCGCAGCGCCTTGGCGCACTCCAGTCCCAGCAGTCCGCCGCCGATCACCACGCCCGTGCGCGACCGCGCGCCGCATTCACGCATCGCCTCCAGGTCCTCGATCGTGCGGTAGACAAAACAGTCCTTGCGATCGTTGCCCGGCACGGGCGGCACGAACGGCACCGATCCGGTCGCCATCACCAGCTTGTCGTAATGCAGCGTTTCGCCAGTCGACACCGTCACCGTCTTGTGGGCGGCGTCGATGGCCGTGGCACGCGCGTTCAGGCGCAGCAGCATGTTGCCGCGGTCGAAGAAGCCGGCCTTGACCAGCGACAGGTCTTCGGCCGTGCGTCCGGCGAAGAATTCGGACAGGTGCACGCGGTCATAGGCAGGCCGCGACTCTTCGCACAGCACGGTCACGTCGAGGCGATCGTCGCCCGCGTCAGCCAGCGACTCGAGCAGCTTGTGGCCCACCATGCCGTGGCCGATGACGATCAGTTTCATGGTGTCGCGCTCCTGGGGCAGTGCAGCCGGATGGTCCGGCGCGGATTGGGCAAGCGGTGTCGAACGTGTCATGTCGGATCCGTGAAAAACAAACGGCGTCCCGTGAGGAGGTCATTGACCACTTCAGGGGACGCCGTTGTCCGTAGCACCCGTTGGCCGGGCACTCGATAAATTGGGACGAATCTTCGTTGACTCGCGATCTTCTCGATGCAAAGACTGTGCCAATCGCAGAAATCGTTATGGATCAATGACTTGCGTCGGCGCTGCGCCGCGCGCCGCACCAGGATGATTCGAGGAAGGAGGCCGCTGCGGTGCGTGGGCACAACGCTGGTGCGAGGGATAATTGGTGACATACAAATAGATGGTATATCATCTAATTCATGAACTCAGCACCATCCAAAGCTTCCACCGCCCTGCCGGAATCGACAGCCAGGCCGGCTGCCGCGTCTGACCTTCCCTCAGACATCGCTTCCCGGCGCGAGCAGTTCGGCCGCCGCCTGTCGGCGCTGGCTCGACACTGGCGCCGCGCGATCGATCACGAGCTGGCCTCGCTGAACCTGACCGACGCCACCTGGCGCCCCCTGATTCACCTGCACCTTGTCGACCATCCCATCCGCCAGAAAGACCTGGCCGCCCGCCTGGGCCTGGACGGGTCGAGCGTGGTGCGCCTGCTCGACATCCTGTGCGCCGACGGTCTGGTCGAACGCACCGATGACGCCGCTGATCGCCGCGCCAAGCTGCTTAGCCTGACCGATGCCGGCCACGCCCTGGCGCGGCGTGTGCACGTGCGTATCCAGGCCTTTGAACACGACCTGCTGCGCGATATCGACGACAGCGACATTGCGCGGTTCAGCAAGGTGTTCGATCAGCTCGAGGCGGAACTGGAGCCCGAGCGCAACAAGGGCGCGGCGTGATGACGTTCGTTTCCAACGCCGTGCGGGGCGTGATCGACGGCTTCGACCGCCAACGGGTCCGCGCCACCCTGCGCACGGCCCTGGCTGCCCTCGTGGCACTGGTGCTGGCCAACGCCCTGGGCATCGACAGTCCGGGGTGGGCCGCCATGACCGTCTTTCTGGTCAGCCAGCCCACGCGCGGCCTGCTCAAGGCCCGCAGCTTCTATCGCGTTGCCGGCACGGTGGTTGGCGCCCTGGTCGGGGCGGGACTGATCGTAGTGACCGGCGGGTCGCCGTCATGGCTGGTGCTGTCGCTGGCGGCCTGGCTGGGCCTGTGCTGCTGGGCGGGCAATCTTGCGCGGCCCCTGCAGGCCTACGGCTACATGCTGTCGGGCTACACGGCGGGCATCGTCGCCTTGCTGTCGCTCAGTCACCATGGCAGCGTCGCGCATCTGGCCTTCGACCGGGTCGAAGGCGTGCTGCTGGGCGCGCTGGTGGCCGTGCTGGCCAATGGCTTGCTCACGCCTCGTTCCGGCACCTTGGCCCGGCTCGACAGCGTGCCGTTGCTGGTCAGCCAGACCCTGGGCTGGGCCGCCCGCGTCATTGCCGACGGTCCGACACCGGCCTTGATCGCCGAAGAACAAGCCCGCGTGCGGCAGATGGCCGACATCGAATTCGGCCTGGACGAAGCCGCCTTTGGTTCGCTGCGCAAGCGCCGCCGCATGGTGCAGGTGCGCCGCGTGTTCTCGGCGCTGCTGGCGCTGGCGACTGCCACGCGCACGGTCGTGGGTCACCTGGATCGTCTGGAAAGCGACGCGGCGCTGCGCACCTGGCGCGACGACCTGGATCACGGACTGCGGGCGGTGCAGGCCGCGCTGGATGCCGGGCAAGCAGCATCCGCCGCCCTTGCCCCGCTGCGCCAGCTGGTGGCGACGGCGCCGGCAAACAGCCGCCTGGCCGTGGCCCTGGCGGAACTGGAAACGGCGCTGGACGCGATGCTGCACGACGTGTCCGCCGGCGCGGTGCGCAATGACGACAGCTTCACGCTGCACCCGCACCGCGACTGGGTCGGCGCGCGCCAGGCCGCGTTCCGGACCGTGCTCGCCGTTTTGCTGGTGGGCGGCGTGTGGGTCGCAACGGGCTGGCACTACGGCCCGTACATGGTGCTGGGCACTGCCGTGTTCCTACCCCTGTTCTCGACCATGGAAACGCCGAGCGCCCTGATGCGCAACGTCGCCCTGGGATCGATCGCCGGCGTAAGCATGGCGGTGCTGTTCACCTGGCTCGTCCTGCCTTATGTCCACAGCGAAATCGCGCTGCTTGCCGCGGTGGGGGCAGTGCTGGCCATCGGCGCGCTGGCACTGGCCCATCGCACCACCGTGCCGTATGCGCTCGATTACTGCATGGGCTTTCTGCTGGTGCTGCATCCGTCCTGGCCCGTACACACCACGTTGGACGACTCCATCGGCGGCGCCCAGGCCATGGCCCTGGGCCTGACCGCGGCCTGGCTCGCCTTCCGCTACATCGCGCCGGTCGATCCGGCGCAGCGCCTGCGCGCGCTGGTCCGCCACATCGTCGGCGACATCGAAAGCATGGCGCGGTCGCGCACCCGCCTTCCGGAATGGAAGTGGCGCGCACGCATGCACCACCGCATTCTGCGGCTGGTGGCGCGAACCAATGATGCGCAATCGAGCCAGGTGGTGGGCGACGGGATGGCAGCCCTGCAAGTCGGCCATGCCGTGCTGCGCCTGCAATCCCTGCTGCGGGCCGACGACACGCCCTTCGACGTTCGTACCTCGATCCGGGGCGCCATTCACGCCATGGCGCGGGTGTCGCATCATCCGAACAATGCCGTCGCAGCCTTGCAGGAAGCGGCGCGCCAGATCGTTATGGCCGCGACGGCTTCGAATGGGACATCCCTGCATGACGTGCCCCGGGGGCACGACGCCGACCTGCTGCGCGATGCGGCAGCCAGCCTGATGGCCCATCGGACCTTCTTTGCGCTGGCCGCACGTGCAAAGCGGGAGGATGCGCAGTTGGGGGACCGGGTCAGGGCATGATCGTGCAGGCGGGCAGAGGCGTGGGGGGTGGGGTGGGTGGGATCACGCTGCTGCCCCATCGCCTGGCCCGCGTCTTTGTGCCGACATGGGGAGACGCCGAGTTTGCGAAGATCGACCGCCAGCTGGCCGAAGCTGTCCGTCTCGGGCTGCTGGCAAAGAAGCCGGACCGCCCCGTTTACACCCGTGTGTGACGGGGGGCCGGCAGTCAATCAGGCCCCGTGATGCCGAGGCAGCCACAGGGCGGGTCGGCCTCAGTCCGCGCTGATGTTGTTCTCTTTCGCGACCTTCTTCCAGAGCGGCACTTCTTGCTGGATGATCTTGGTGAACTCCGCCGACGTATTGCTGGTCGGGACCATGCCCAGCGCCTGGATGCGCTTCTTGACTTCGGGATCGGCCACGGCCCGGGCGATTTCCTGTTCCAGCTTGCGGATGATCGGCTCAGGCGTGCCCGCCGGCGCCAGCACGCCGCTCCACAACTCGACCTTCAGGTCGATGCCCAGCTCGCTCAACGTCGGCACATTCGGGTAGTCGGCCATGCGCTCGGCCGACGTCACGGCCAATGCCTTGGCGCGGTTGCCCTGCAACGCGGTCGATGCGGGACCCGGATCGACCAGCGTCATCGTGACGTCGCCTGCCATGACCGCGGCGACCGACTCGTTGCTGCCCTTGTACGGAATGCGGGTGAACTTGCCCCCCGTCTTGCTGTTGAACAGTTCGGACACCAGCTGGAAAGAAGCGGCGCTGGCGCCGTAGTTGGCTTTTTCGGGCGACTTGATGGAAAAGTCGACGAGTTCCTTGACGGTCTTGGCCGGATTGTTTGCCTGCGTCAGCAACACCAGCGGAAAGGTGGCCGCCAGCGACACCGGCGTGAAATCCTCCGGTTTGTAGCTGAGCTTGGAATAGAGCGCGGGATTGAACGAGATGGGGCCGCTTGCTCCCCATAGCAGCGTGTAGCCATCCGGTTTCGCCTTGGCCACGACGTTGGCGCCGATAATCGACGCGACGCCCGGCCGATTCTCGATGATCACGGGCTGGCCCATGTTGGAGGCCATGCGTTCGCCCACCACGCGCGCCAGCACGTCGTTACCGCCACCGGCGGCGTAGCCGACGATGATGGTGATGGGTTTGGTCGGAAACGCGGCCGGCGCGCTGGCCGAGTGCGCCAGTCCGAAAGGCGCCGCACAGATCAGGGCGGCGGTGGCAACGTGCCAGGCATGCTTCGTATACATATGTCTTCCTCCGGTACTGAAAAGATCGTTGTCTTTCCATGTCGTTGTGAGAACTGCTGCAAAGCGGATAAAGCGTCCCGGCGAGTACGGATCAGATGGACCCGATGCGCACGTTGAGTACGGCGGCCTGCCCGGCATCCACGGCTTGCAGGCAGCGGGCAATCGCGGCTTCGACCTCGGCCGGATCGTCGATGCACTCGCCATAGGCGCCGAACGCAGCGCCCACCTGTTCGAAGGCGCGAACGTTGTCGCCCACACCCAGCCTCGCCTGGAAGTCATTGCTGTCGGCCGCCGCGCCATCGGGGTAGACGCGCAGCACGGCTTCCTTGACGGCCTGCCAGCCACTGTTGTCGAGCACGATGGTGAAGATGGGAATGCCATAACGCTGCGCGGTCGCATAGACCGATGTGGGCGTCGAAAAATGGAAGCCGCCGTCGCCAACGATCTGGACCACGCGTGCATCCGGCTTCGCCAGCTTGGCGCCCAGCGCAATGCCGGCGCTGTATCCCAGGCCGCCGCCGGCGCAGCCGAGCAAGGACAAGGGTTCCGTGCGGGGGATCTGATTCAGTACCGCGAAGGTATTGCGCACGGCCTCGTTCACGACGATGTCCGTTGGCGCGATCAACTTGCCGAGCGTGGCGCACACGTGGGCTGGCGAAATTGCGCCCTTCGTGCCGATGTCCTGCGCGACGTTGGCAACGGCCAGTCGCCGCTGCGTATTGGCGCCTTCCCATCCTTCGATACGCGCGGCAACCGTCTGGCGAAACGCATCATCGGCGCGCTGTTCGACGATCTCGCTCACCTGCTGCAGGACGGTGGCGCAATCGGCCTGGATCCGCATGTCGGTGCGAAAGCCCCACATCGGAAAGTCTTTCTTGATGGTGTCGACGTCGACATGGATCCACTCGGTGGACGGATCTTCGTGCGCATACTTGGGCAGCCACGGCACGTCGACATCCAGCAGCAGGCCCAGGTCTGCGCCCGCCAGCGCCTTGCCCGGATCAAAGCCGCCGAAGCAGGGTGATTCGCGCGATACGCTGATCGTCGTCGGGCTGAACTCGTACACCTTGATGCCGCACAACATGGCCAGCTTCTCAAGGGCATGCACCGCCTCGGCTTTACGTCCCACGTACGACGTGATGACGATGGGTTCACGCGCCGCCATCAGGCGCGACGCAATGGCCTCGGCCACGGCGGGGGTCACGCCACCCGCCTGCACGGCACCGTAATGTTCGCCGCTGAAGTCGCGGATGCGATCCGCTTCCCATTCTTCGGCCAGCACTTCGCGCGGCAGCGTGAGATACACCGGGCCCGGTGGATCGCTCTGCATGACCGAGTGCGCGCGGCGCAGCACTTCCTTGGCGACCACGCCCGTGGGGAGCGAGTAGTCCCACTTCACATACGGGCGCACCAGGCTGGCGATGTCGAACGGGTCCTGCACGAAGTGGACATAGTTGTCGCGTGAACCGGGCAGCTCGCCGCGCAAGGTGTAGGGCGAACGTCCCGCCATCAGCATGACCGGGATCCGCGTGCGGAACATGTTGTGCATGCCCATCGCGGCGTTGGCCGTCCCTGCGTCGACGTGCACCATGACCGCCTGGCCCTTGCCGGTGACCGCGGCGTACCCCATGGCCATATGCATCGCGACGTTTTCATGTGGAACGAGCATGACGGTCGGATGCGCGCGGCCTTCTTTCTTCCACTGCGCAAAAGCTTCGATCAGCGACACATGGTCGGTGCCGAAGTTGGAGAAGATGTAATCGATGCCGAGGCCGGTCAGGCCTTCGACAAAGTAGTGGGCGCTGCTGCGCATGGACACGCTCCGCGAGGATGTTCAGGGTCGGTCAGGGGTGTGTCGATCAGACGCCCGTTTCGAAATAGAAGTGCTTGGTCTGCATGAAGTCGTTCAGGCCTTCCACGCCGTGCAGCTTGCCGTAGCCACTGTCGCGATAGCCGCCCGTCTCGATCTCGGCAAACAGCCGGTTATGGGTGTTGGACCACACGGTGCCCGACCGGATGCGCGTGGCGACCCGGCGCGCCTTGCGCATGTCGGTCGTCCAGACGCTGGCGGCCAGGCTGAAGCGCGTGGCGTTGGCGCGGTGCACGGCTTCGTCTTCGGTCGAAAAGCGCTCGATCACCAGCAGCGGGCCAAACAGTTCGTTCTGCACGAAGTTGCTGGTCAGGTCTTCGACTTCGACCAGACTGGGGGTGATGAACGCGCCACGTCCCAACGCACCTTCGGGGATGGCGCCGCGCAGCAGCACCTTTTGCGTGCGTTCAGCCGTTTCGACCAAGCCTGCAATACGGTCGCGGTTGGCGTTGTCGATCAGGCAGGCCATCTGTGACGAAGGATCATTGCCCGGCCCGACTTTCACTGCCTTCAAGGCTTGCGCAAGCCGGGCGGAAAAGTCGGTGTACACGCTGTCTTCGACCAGCACGCGTGCAACCGCGGTGCATTGCTGCCCTGCCATCACAAGACCACCGGCCACGATGCCTGCGATCGTCTTGTCGAGGTCGCAATCCTTGAACACCACGGCCGGCGCCTTGCCGCCCAGCTCAAGCGACAGCTTCTTGAGCGTGTCTGACGTCGCGCTGGCAATCTTCTTGCCGACGCCCGACGAACCGGTAAAGCTGATCACGTCCACATCCGGCGACTCGCACAGCCACCGCGATACCTCGGTGCCCGACTCGATGACGGAATTGATCACGCCCTTGGGCACGCGCGTGTCACTGACCAGACATTCGAGCACCAGGTTGTTCACCAGCGAGGTCTGATGCGCAGGCTTGATGACCACGGTGCATCCGGCGGCCAGGGCCGGCGCAAGCGAACGCACCAGCAGGGTGACAGGTGCATTCCACGGCAGGATGATGGCGGCGACCCCTGAAGGTTCGCGATCGAGCGACGAGAAGCAGCCCGGTTCGATTTCCAGGATGCGCCCGAACAGATTGCGCGCCAGGCCGGCGTAATAACGCAGCTCGGACACACCCGCGCCGATCTCGCCCAGGGCTTCGCGGCGCAGCTTGCCGTTCAGCGTGACGAGCCAGTCGGCAATGGTTTCTTTCTGTGCGTCCAGGCGGTCGGCAAACCCGAGCAGCACCTCGGCACGCAGCTTGGCCGAGTGTTTCCAGGGCGTGCCGTCAAAGGCGCGGACCGCAGCGGCGATGGCCGCTTCCGCTTCGGCCTTGCGACCATCCGCGAACTTTGCGGCGACTTCTGCGGTGGCGGGGTTGTAGCTTGGCGCGAGGGTCTCGCTGCCGCTGACGGAACCCAGCCACTCTCCGTCGATGTAATGTCGGGCGATTTGCATATTGGCTCCTGGATCAGGCGATGTAATCGGGTTGACGTGCCGGCTCGGCTGCCACGAACGCGGGCTGCGCCGAGGCGTGGGCATGGATGGCCATCACGCGGGCATAAGGGGAAAGGTCGCACTTCATGCGCAAGGCGTTGGCCACCTGCGGAACCAGGCAGCAATCGGCCAGGGTCGGCGCGTCGCCAAAGCAGTAAGGGCCGTCGCCATGACGCTCCAGCAGGGCGTTGACCCCGGAAAGGCCTTCGGCCACCCAGTGCCGGTACCACGCGTTGCGGCCGTCTTCGTCGACATTGAACTGGTCTTTCAGGTATCGAAGGATGCGCAGGTTGTTGACCGGGTGGATGTCGCATGCAATGGCGTTGGACACTTCCAGCACCCGCGCGCGCTGCACCGGATCGGCCGGAATCAGGCGGGGTTCGGGAAAGCGCGTGTCGAGGTAATCGATGATGGCCAGCGATTGCGACAAGGTCACCTCGTCGTCGACCAGCGACGGCACCACACCCGACGGATTGACCTCGAGATAGGCGGCGTCACGCTGCTGGCCGCTGCGCAGATTCACGCCTTGCGTGTCGTAGGTCTGGCCCTTGATGGCAAGCGCGATACGCACGCGGTAAGACGTGGAGCTGTTGAAGAAACTGTAGAGCTGCATGAAAGGGACACTCCGTGGAATACGGGCCGTGGAACGCAGGGCGCAGGCCGCGACGCGGCCAGAAAATGAGCAAGTTCAGACTTGAGCGAGTATCAACCCTTGCCGGGCATCCGTCCAGATGACGATTTTGTCCAATGGACGGAAGCAACCGATGGACCAAAACATCCATCGGTCGAAGTCCCATTGGACGTCTCCAGGCGAGTGCGCCCCTGCCGTTCTCACTCCGCGGTAATGTTGGATTTCTTGACGACGTCCGCCCAACGCTGCGCGTCTTTGCCAATCAGGTCACGGAACTGCGCCGGTGTCGACGTGGCGGGAACCATGCCTTGGGCCTCGAATGCGGTCGCCAAGTCTGGCGCCTTGAGGACTGCGGCGATTTCGCGATTCATGCGTTCGATGATGGCGGGCGGCGTTCCCTTGGGCGCCAGCACGCCGTACCACATGTCCACGTCGCCGCCCTTCAGGCCGGCTTCGGCCAGGGTGGGAACGTCGGGCAGTTGGGACAGGCGTTTGGCGCTGCCGGTAGCGATCACTTTGAGTTTGCCGGCCTTGATCTGCGGGAGGGCCACATGCACGGGAAGGAACATGTAGTTGATGCGGCCGCCAAGGAGGTCCGTCACGGCGCCGGCCGTGCCCTTGTAGGGCACCTGCATCATGTCTGCGCCGGTCTGCTGCAGGAACAGCGCCATCGACAGATGATGCGGCGTGCCCACTCCGGGCGTGCCGTAGTTGAGCTTGCCGGGCGCTGCCTTGGCCGCCGCCACGACTTCGGCAACGGTATTGGGCGCTTGCGACGGATTGGCCACCAGCAGCAGCGTGCCCCAGGACGTCAGCCCCACCGCGTCGAAGTCATTGACCGGGTCGTAAGGCAGCGATTTGTACAGGCTCCGGTTCATGACCAGGGTGTTGACCTGGACCATGAAGGTGTAGCCGTCGGGCTGCGCGCGGGCAGCGCGTTCGCTGCCGATGTTGCCGCTGGCGCCGGCCACGTTCTCGACCACCACGGTCTGCCCCAGCGTCTTGGGCAGGTGCGCGGCGAGCTGACGGGCCACCAGGTCGATGCCGGTCGCGGGGGTGTACGGCACGATGAAGGTAATCGGGCGCTCGGGCCACGCGGCCGATGCGGTCAGGCTGGCAAGCGCCAGCGCGACGCCCGCCAGCGGACGGGCCAGAGAAGCCAGGGGGCGGCCGGTCCACGCGAGCGGTCCGAACATGCGGTGAAGGTTCATGATGTCTCCGAATAGTTGTTATGAAGTCCAGCCGGACGGGCGGCCGGCCCGGGCGGGCCGCCGCCGCGCCGCGTCAAACGATCTTGACGGACAGACTGCCCAGGCCGTCGACCGTGGCCGTCATCGTCTCGCCCGGCTTGACCGCGCCCACGCCTTCGGGCGTGCCGGTAAAGATGATGTCGCCGGGTTCGAGCCGGAAATAGCGGGACAGGTCGGCCACGGTTTCCGCCACCGACCAGATCAGCATCGAGGTGCGGCTGTGCTGGCGCTGCGCGCCGTCGACATGCAGCGACAAGGCCGCGTCATGCGGATTGCCTGCAGCGGCGACCGGGCGCAGCGGGCCGACAGGCGCCGATGCGTCAAAGGCCTTCCCGATCTCCCAGGGGCGGCCCATTTCGCGCATCTTCATCTGCAGGTCCCGCCGGGTCATGTCCAGGCCGACGCCATAGCCCCAGACATGCTCCAGCGCCGATTCCACCGGAATGTTTTCGCCGCCCTTGCCTATGGCCGCCACCAGTTCGACTTCGAAGTGGTAGTTGCCGGTCAGGCTGGGATACGGAATCGACAGCGTGTCGCCCTCGGCCACGGGAATCACCGCGTCGGCCGGCTTGCAGAAGAAGAAGGGCGGCTCGCGATCGGGATCGAACCCCATTTCGCGCGCATGCGCACCGTAGTTGCGGCCCACGCAGTACACGCGGCGGACGGGAAAAAGGTCTTGCGACCCCACGACAGGGATGCTGACGGTGGGCGGCGGAGCGACGACGAAAGCCATGCGGGTGTCCTTGAAAGTGATCGGCGCAATGCGCCGCCAGCCTCGGGGACAGAAGGAGCGCCACCTTGGATTGCAAGGTGGCGGCCGACCGTGTCGGCATCGACAGGGGCCTGCATGCACGTGGAAGCCTGTCGGGCACCACGCTGTCTCCATCTGGCCACCGTGCATCGGCGGGCGCATTTTTCAGCAGTATGGCCAAACAGATATGCCAAAAACAATGATTGTTTATGATTATCTATACTGTGGAACGTATACCTAGACGTATGCCTATTTCGGAAGGGCCGCCTCATGGACTGGACTCACCGCCTGCGCCTGCGCAACCTGCAGATGCTGATCAGCCTGGCGAACACGCGGAACATCAGCCACTCCGCGGCCGCGCTCAATACCACGCAGCCCGGGCTGTCGAAGTGGCTCAAAGACCTGGAAGACGACATCGGTCTGCCGCTGTTCGAGCGGCACGCGCGTGGCCTGCGGCCCACCCCCCATGGCGAGGCCCTTATCGCCCATGCGAAGCGGCTCGACATGCAACTGGACCGCGCCCGTGCCGAAATGGATGCGCTGCGCGAAGGCGGAAGTGGGCAGGTGATGATCGGCACCTCGGGCGCGTCAGCGCCAGGTACCGTACCGCATGCGGTGCTGATGCTGCTGGAGCGGATGCCGCAAGTGCATGTGAAGCTGGTCGAGGGCACGCTGGATACCCTGCTCGAACAGCTGGCGCGCGGAGATCTGGATGTGGTGGTCGGCCGCAGTGCAACCGAGCATCTGGACCCGGCCATCCTTACCGAACGGCTGTATCGCGAGTCGATCCACTTCATTGCCCGGCCGGATCACCCGCTGTTCGATCTGGGCACCATGGATTGGGACGACGTTCTGGCCTATCGCTGGATCATGTGGCCGCGCGGCACCCCGATCCGCAACGCCCTGGACGCGGCCCTGGCTGCCGCGGGACGGGCGCCGCGCAACGACCTGGAGTCGGCATCGGCGACGCTGAACGTGACGCTGCTGTCGCACAGCGACATGATCGGGGTGGCGTCGCATGGCGCGGCGATACGGCACATGATGCTGAAGGCCCTGCGCATCCTGCCCATTCCACTGGAAGGCTACGGGTCGGTGTCGATGTATTGGCGAAACGACCCGTACCGGTCGGCGGCGGTGGACGAATTGGTCGATTGCGTGCGCAAGGCCGCGCAGGAACACGGCGAGCACCCGGTCGTGAACGCCGGCGAGGAATAAGCAGGACGACCGCTCGAGGCAGCCAGCCTGGCATCAGGCGGCGTGCCCGGCTGCCGCCCCGCGCATCACTTGCGGCTGGTCTGCTCTCCCAGCACCGTCTGCGTGATTGCGCGACCGACCTGCTCGAAGGCCTTGGCGGCGACCTTGGATTCGTCCATGTCTTCTGCGCAGGCCACGACCACGATGGCGTTGCGGCCGTTGTCCTGCGGATTGATCACGCCGGCATGGCATGCGCGTTCATGCTGCGTGCCGGTCTTGTGGATGAAACGCACGGTACGTGGCAGGCCTGCTTCCAGCCGGTAGGCATCGTAGCTGTCGTATTTCATATTCTTGTACAGCGCCGTCAGATTCTGCGGCTGCTTCAGGACCTTGCCGGTCACCAGCTTTTCCAGCATCTCGCCGTACGCGGTCAGCGTCACCGCGTTCATGTCTTTGGCGTAATACCGGTCATAGGCATCGTCCATGCTCGTCGCCTTGAGTTCGCCCGGCTCCAGCGACAGCGCACGACGGAAGGCCGTGACGCGTTCGGCCCCCATCGTCGCGCCCGCGACTTCCACCATTTGAATGTTGGTGAGCTTGCTGGCATCCGGATGCAGTTCGCCGTAGACGTCGTACCGGACCTGCGTGAAGTTGGTGATCTGCTTGAAGCCGCGCGAACCCAGATAGTCGCGCGCCCGGCGGTTGACCGTGTCTTCCCCGATGGTGCGCACCAGCATGTTTGCCGCGGTGTTGTCGCTTTCCATCAGCATCTTCTTCAGAAGCTGGTCCAGCGTGTAACGCGTGCCGCTCTTTTGCCACACCACGTTGCCCGACCCGTCGATCTTGTCGGTGTCCTGCAAGGTCAGGGATTCGTTCAGCCGGTGCGTGCCCGCTTCGACTTCCTGCAGTACGGCCAGGGCAATCGGCAGCTTGACGGCGGACCCCAGATACCAGAGGCGATCCGCTTCGTACTTCAGGGTTTTGCCGTCGTCCAGTCGCTTGACGTAGACGCCGATCTTGCCGGGCGTATCCTGGTCGATGCGCTCGATGCGCGATTCGAGGGCGTCGGTCCAGTCCGCATGGGCGGGCTCAAGGGCGAGCAGCCCCAGTGCGAGGGACAGCGACCGGAATAAGGTCTTCGGTGGGATCATGAAACCCTTCGATAGTGAGTAGCCCGGATGTCCGTAATGCCTGACCCACTTCTTTCAACGCCCGGTCCGAACGCGCCACCGAGATGTCCCCCCGTGTGCAGGCGGCGATGACGATCCGCTTGCCGGGATACGCCGTCGGCTCGGTAATGATTCCCGAGTCACAGGTACGCGCGCGCTGGGTGCCGGTCTTGTGTGCAAACACAGCAGGAGGCGCAAGGCCGGCCTTGATCCGATGCTGGCCGGTCTGCACCCGCCGCATGACGTCAAGCAGGTAGGCAGTGGACGTCGGAGCAAGAATCTTTCCCGCCATCAGCTTGGCCAGCAATTCCCCATAGGCATCGAGCCGCGCCGAGTTCAGGTGCGTCGCGTAATACGCTTCGAAGGCCGCGCCGACGGTTTTGACCTGAAACTGTTTGGGCGGCGTCTGGTAAAGATCGGCCAGGATTCCAAGGCGCGCTGAATCGGTGCGCTGTTTCTTGAGCAACAGGAAATCCGACCCCGACAGCTGCATGGCAGACGGCACGATCTGGCTGTAGGCATGCCGGCGCACGTCCGCCAGCGACGTAATGCGCTGAAAGCCTTTCGGAATGATTGCGCGCACCAGGGCATTGACTTCGTTGATGCCGACCATGTCGATCAGCATATCGCTGGCCGTGTTGTCGCTGTACACGATCATCTGTTCGATCAGATATCCCAGCGTCAGCTGGGTGCCGGGGGGATGACTGTTCGTTTCCCCTGTCCCGTCGACATAATCCGTCGCACGCAGGGTCAGCGTGCTGTCCAGGGTATGTTCGCCGCGCTCGATCGTGCGCAAAACGGTCAAGGCGATGGGAATCTTTACCGTCGACGCCAGGTACCAGGTTTCTTCGGCGTGATAGGACGCATCCACCCCCGTGTCCAGATCCCGCACGTAGACCCCGATGGCGCCGGGAAAGCGCGCATCGACGCGAGCCAGCTCGGTCACCAGCCGCGCCGGCCAGTCTGCCGTGGCGGCGGCTGTGGATGCGGCGGGTCCTGCAGGGATTGCCGGAGATCGGGGCAATGCCTGTGGCGCCGAGGGCACGGCTGGAGGCGCGACGGGCAGCGCAGTTGCCGCGGCGGGCGCCGGCGCTGCGGCAGCGTGCACGGTCGCCGCATGCGCAACATTCCACGTCAGGGCAAGCCCGACGCCAGACGCCGCAAGGGCACGTTGCAAGGCCCGCACGCGATGAAGACGACGGATACGAAGGGGCAAGGAATGGCGTTTCAGTGCAGGTCCTGTCAGCTGGGGAAAGAAGCTGTATATGACCCGAATGCTGCTCAGGCGTGCAGGGCCGCGCGTAAGCAGTTGTGACGACAGTCGAGTAAGGGCTGGAACAGGGGTCGGCTAGGCTTCGATGAAAACGGGGCCGACGAATCATTTCGTCGACCCCGCCTGACCCGCTGCCGCTCAATGCACCTGCCGCAGCCTACTTCTTGTCTTTCTCGTCCTTGACGCGATACACCAGCACGGCAGTACCCGCCAGCGACAGCACCTTGGCGGTCACGCTGCCGAGCAGCAGGCGCGAGAGGCCGCTGCGGCCGTGGCTGCCAATGAAGATCAGGTCGGCGCCGCATTCGGTGGCGGCCTGGACGATGCCATCGGCCACGTTGAAATTGGATACGGACAGGGACGTCGCCTTGACGTCCGCCGTATCGGCGCGGCTCATGACCGCGTCGATGTACTTGGCGGCCTGTTCGGACGAGGCCTTTTCATAGGCGTCATCCGTGATCGCGTAGGCAGCGGCCATGCCGTCGAAACCGATGGTGGCGGCAAAGGGCTGCGTGACGTGCAGCGCGACGACTTCGGCATTGACCGAGCGGGCGAACATCACGCCGGCATTGGCGGCTTGCGAGGACAGCGGCGAGCCGTCGGTGGGAATCAGGATCTTTTTGAACATGGTGCTACTCCTCACGGTGACTCATCAGGTGCAGGATACCCCGTTTGCGCTGCCCGCCCTAGGCAAGCACCTTGCGCAGGAACGCCGAGATGTCCGCCAGTTCCGGCACGCACACCGAATGCGGCATCGGATAGGTATGCCACTCTACCGGGTACCCCAGCGCGGTCAGGCGATCGCGCGACGCTTCGGCCCGTGCCAGGGGCACGACCGGATCGCTGGTGCCGTGGCCCATGAACACGGGCGTGGCGGCGTTGGCCGGGCTGCGTTCGGCGTCCAGCATGTCGGCGATCGGCAGGTAGCCCGACAGCGCGACCAGGCCCGCCAGCTTGTCCGGATGGCGCAGGCCGGTATGCAGCGTCATGGCGCAGCCTTGCGAAAAGCCGGCCAGCGCGATGTGTTCGGTGGCGATGCCGCGGGCGTTCTCGCGCGCGATCAGGCGTTCCACGTGCTGCTGCGACACCCGGATGCCGGCTTCGTCTTCGCGGCGCGTCAGGTCGGCCTGCTTGATGTCGTACCAGGACCGCATCGACATGCCGCCATTGATGGTGACGGGCTGGATCGTGGCGTGCGGAAACACGAAACGCACGGCGGGAATGCCCTGCAGCTTCAGTTCCGGGACGACCGGAAAGAAGTCATTGCCGTCGGCGCCCAGGCCGTGCAGGAAGATCACTGCACGGGTTGGCTCCGGGCCGGTCGTGGTTTCAATCGAATCGAGAAGCGGGGTATCGGTCATGGCGGATGCTGAAAAAAGGGGACGTGGAGGGCACGCGGCCCGTCAAGCCGGCCGCACGGCCGTCTTGGGGCGAAAGGCCTTGCACACCGCGGGATCGGTCTCGATGTACGGGCCGCTTATCAGCTGGATGCAGTAAGGCACCGCGGCGAAAATGCCGGCCGCGACCAGCGCCTGGTGGGCATCGCGCAGGCCTTCCAGCGTTTCGCGGATCGCCTTGGGCTGGCCCGGCAGGTTGATGATCAGCGTGGCGCCATCGGCGTCGGACGTGCCACGTTCGCGGATCACGGCCACCTGTCGCGACAGGATCGCCGTTGGCACGAAGCGCAGGGAGATCTGGCGCATCTGTTCGCCAAAGCCCGGCATTTCTTTCGTGCCCACCGCCAGCGTGGCTTCGGGGGTGACGTCGCGGCGCGACGGGCCGGTGCCGCCCGTGGTCAGGATCAGGTCGCAGCCCACGGTGTCGGCCAGTTCGGTCAGCGTGGCCGAGATGCCGGGCGCTTCATCGGGGATCAGCCGCTCGACAAACCGCACCGGCGTCGTCAGCGCGCCCTGCAGCCAGGTCTTGAGCGCCGGAATGCCTTGATCTTCATACACACCGCCCGATGCGCGATCGCTGATCGACACGAGGCCGCAGATCAGCTCATCGGGGTGCGAGCGCTCGATGCGCGCGGCGGTCGTGTCCTGGGGTTCATGCTGGGGGAAGGACATGGGGTCAATCGTCCTCGTCATCGTCGATGTCGGCGTCGGTGTCACGGCCGGTGTCGCCCTGCGCGTCGGCCTGCAGCCGCTTGATTTCCTGGAACAGCACGCGGAAATGCTTGCGCTGCGGCTCGTGGCCCTGCAGCAGCGCCTTGTTCGCAGCTTGCTCCTTGCGCGCGGCGCGGATCAGCGCGCGCATCTGCTGCGCGTCGGCGGCCGGATACAGATTCATGAATTTGGTGAAATGCTCGTCGTCCAGCAGCTTGTCGCGCCACAGCTCCAGTTGGTGGAACGCCGCGATTTCATCTTGCGAATCGCCTTCCCACTTGGCCAATTGAGCCTGGATCGGGTCGATCTGCGCGTCGCGCATCAGCTTGCCGACCAGCTGCATCTGCCGCCTCTTGGCTTCGTGCGACGTGATTTTTTGGGCCTCACGGATCGCCTGGTAGAGCAATTCGGCCAGCGGCAGCTGCTTGAGCCGCGCGGGCGACAGTTTCGTCAGCCTGACCCCGAGCTCCTGCAGCCGGGTCGAGTCGCGCTTGAGCTGCGACTTGCTGGGCGGGCGAAGGTCGGGATTGCCGTCCTCGTCGATGCGGACGGGCGGGTTGGTATCGATCGGAACGAAACTTTTGCGGGACATGGAAAGCCAATGGACAAAGAGAGGGTGTCACTTGTTGGCTATGATAACTGTCTCGCTCCGATGCCGGGGCCGCCTCCTTTGCAAAGACACCGATGGTCAAATCCTCCTCCCGCACCGACGCTTCGTCCCGTCCGGCCCGCAACGCGCCTCGCAGCGCCGCCCGCAGTGAACCGGTCCGCGAGCCGCTGATCGCCAACCATGCGCAGTTCCGCGACCTGGTCGCCCGTGTGCTGGACGAGTCCCGGCGCGTCGGCGCAACCGACGCCGCGGCTGAAGTGTCGGAAAGCCAGGGCCTGGCCGTGAACGTGCGCCAGGGCGATCTGGAAACGGTCGAACAAACGCGTGACCGCTCGCTCGACGTAACGGTGTACGTGGGTCAGCGCCGCGGATCGGCATCGACGTCGGACTTTTCGGACAAGGCCGTGCGCGATACGGTAGAAGCCGCTTTCCACATCGCCCGCCACACCGCCGAAGACCCGATGGCCGGCCTGCCCGATGACGACATGATGGCGACCGAGGCCGACATTCGCGACCTGGACCTGCATCACCCGTGGGACATTACGGCCGAAGAGGCCACTGAACTCGCGATCCGCGCCGAACGCGCCGCGCTGTCCACCGACAAGCGCGTCACCAATTCGGATGGTGCGTCGGTCTCGACTTACGAAGGCCACTTTGTCCTGGGCAACACGCGGGGCTTTCTGCACGGCTATCCGTATTCGCGTCACAGCCTGTCGGTGGCGCCTATCGCCGGCCGGGGCAATAACATGCAGCGCGACGACTGGTACACCAGCGATCGCCGCGCCGACCGTCTGGCCGATCCCGAAGCGGTGGGCCGGTATGCCGCCGAACGCGCGCTGTCGCGCCTGGGCGCCCGCCGCATCAAGACCGGCAAATTCCCGGTGCTGTTCGAAGCGCCCCTGGCTGCAGGCCTGCTGGGTTCGCTCACCCAGGCGCTGAGCGGCGGCGCGCTGTATCGCAAGTCCACCTTCCTGGTCGACAGCATGGGGCGGCAGATCCTGCCTGACCACATCGACGTCAACGAAGATCCGCATGTGCCCGGCGCACAGGGCAGCTCGCCCTTCGACGACGAAGGCGTGCGCACATCAGCCCGCAAGGTGATCAGCGGCGGTGTGGTCGAAGGCTATTTCCTGTCCACTTATACCGCGCGCAAGCTGGGCATGAAGACCACCGGCAACGCGGGCGGCTCGCACAACCTGACGCTGTCGTCGCGGCTCACGCGCCCCGAAGACGACTTTCGCGCCATGCTCAAGAAGATGGGCACCGGCCTGCTGGTGACCGAACTGATCGGGCAGGGCGTCAACTATGTGAGCGGCGATTACTCGCGCGGCGCCTTTGGTTACTGGGTCGAGAACGGCGAGATCCAGTACGCGGTGCAGGAAATCACGATCGCGGGGAATCTGAACGAGATGTACCGGGACCTGGTCGCCGTCGGCGCCGATACGCTGGTGCGCGGCACGAAACAGACCGGTTCGATCCTGCTCGCCAGCATGTCCATCGCCGGGAACTGACAGGTATGCGCAGCACGTCGCACCGTGTGGTTATCGTGGGCGGAGGCGCCGGGGGCCTGGAACTGGCGGTCCGTCTGGGACGTCGGTATGGCCGGGACAATGTGGTCCTTATCGATGCCAATCCCTTCCATATCTGGAAGCCGTCCCTGCACGAAGTCGCCGCCGGCACCCTGGACATCCATCGCGAAGGCCTGTCGTACGCCATGCTGGCCCACGATTCGGGCTTCCAGTTCCTGATCGGCCGCGTGGCCGGCGTGGACCGCGCGGCGCGCACTGTTGCCGTCGACGCCTTTGCCGACGCGCAAGGCGATCCCATCTTGCCCGCGCGCACGGTGCCCTATGACACCCTGGTGCTGGCGCTGGGCAGCTACGGCAACTTCTTCAACACGCCCGGCGCAGAGCTGCATGCCATCTCGCTGGATTCGACCGACTCTGCCGAGTTTTTCCGGATCGAATTGTTGAAGGCCATGGCGCGCGCCGATGCCGACGCGCAGGCGGGCGCACCGCGACAGGTCAATGTGGTGATCGTGGGCGGCGGTGCAACTGGCGTGGAACTGGCCGCCGAATTGCACGAGGCCGGACGCCGCATCTCGGACTACGGGCTGTCGCGCGACCGCGCGGCCGACGCCCTCAAGATCACCCTGATCGAAGGCGGGCCGCGCATCCTGGGCCCGCTGCCCGAACGGGTGTCCGACGCGGCACGCACGCTCCTGGTCCAGCGCGGCATCCAGGTCGAAACGAGCTGCCGGGTGTCCGAAGTCACCCAGCATGCCGTGCGTACGGCCGACCGTGAATTTCCGTCCGACCTGTGCGTGTGGGCGGCGGGCATCAAGGCTCCGGGGCTGCTCGAGACGCTGGGCCTGCCGTTGACGCCGCAACACATGATCCAGGTCGACGACCACCTGGTGACGTCCGACCCCAATGTGTACGCGCTGGGCGACTGCGCGGCGGCGCCCTGGGCCGGGACCGACAAGACCGTGCCGGCCCGCGCGCAGGCGGCGCACCAGCAGGCTTCGTATCTGTTCAAGGTGCTGTCGGCCCGCATGGACCAGTCGGCGCCGGTGGCAGAAGGGTTCCGGTTCCGCGACTTCGGTTCCCTGGTGTCGCTCGGGCATTCCGAAGGCGTGGGCAGCCTGATGGGCGGCTTGTCGGGCCCGAATCTGCAGGTGGAAGGCTGGGTCGCCCGGGTCATGTATGCCAGCTCGCACTGGACCCACTATGCGGCGGTGCTGGGCATCTGGGGCGCCACGATGCGGTCGCTGGCGCGGGTGCTGACGCGGCGGTCGCGGCCGCGCGTCAAGCTGCATTGAACGACGCCCGGACCCTGCGCAGCGTTTGCGTGTGGCCCGGGCGCGAGCTTCAGCGCATCACGGTGGATTCCGGCTCGGCCACCACGCGATTTTCGATGTGGCCAATGCCTTCCAGTTCCACCCGCATCACGTCCCCCACCTTCAGCCACGTGGGGGGCTGCATGGCCAGGCCCACGCCCGACGGCGTGCCGGTCGCGATGATGTCGCCCGGCTCCAGCGTCATCACGGTCGACAGGTGCGCAATCTGTTCCCACACATTGGCCAGCATCTGATCGGTCGTGATGTCCTGGCGGACTTCGCCATTGACCCGCATGCGCAGTCGCAGGCCGTGCGGATCGGGCAGCTCGTCCGCCGTGACGATCCACGGGCCGATCGGTCCATGCGTGTCCCACGACTTGCCCAGGGTGAAGGTGCTGGACCGCAACTGCCAGTCGCGCACCGACACGTCATTGGCGATCGTGTAGCCGAATACCACGTCTTTCGCGTGTTCCACCGGCACGTGGCGACAGCGGCGGCCGATCACCACCGCCAGTTCCGCTTCGTAATCCAGATGGTCCGATGCGCGCGGTTTGTGCACGTCGTCGAACGGGCCATTGATGCAGGACACCTGTTTGTTGAACCACACCTGCGTGTCGGGCACCTGCACACCCTTGCTCAGGGCTTCTTTGACATGGGCGCGGTAGTTCATGCCGATCGCCAGGTACTTGGACGGGGTCAGCACCGGGGCGTCCAGGTGCACGTCGGCCAACGCGAAAGACGGGGCGGTGCCGGTATCGATGGCGCGGATCCGGGCCAGGGCCTGATCGCCCGCGCGGATCAGGGCAATCATGTCCGTGGGCAGGGACGGGTCGGCTGCCGCCAGATCGATGACACGGTCGCCGGCAACCAGGCCGATCGTCTGGGCGCCGCGGTGGGTAAAGGTCACAAGTTTCATGCAGGGTCCTTGATGGGATGGAAGGTGTCGGCGGCTTGGGCAGTGCCCTGCTCGGCGGCCTCGGTGGCGGCATCGGCAATGCTGTCGGCAAGTGTGTCGGCGCCGGACGCCGTCGTGCCCAGGGCTGTCTGCGCATCCGGCCCATTGGCGTCGTCCACCTCGAAATTGGTGATGAAGTCGTGCGGCACGTCGGGCCCCCACACGTGCAGCGAGTCGGCCAAGGCATGGTCGCCGGCGGGCCAGCCCCTGTCGGCCGACACGTAGTCGATGTCGAACGAATATTCGGCGTAGCTTCCCCAGGGGTCGCGCACGTAGTAGAAATAGTTGGATCCCAGGAAGTGCCGGCCGACGCCCCAGCCGCGGTCATGGCCCGCGGCTTTCATGCGTTCGGCGCCCCAGCCGACATCGTCCACGCTGCCGACGTCCCAGCTGGTGTGATGCAGCCCCGGGTGCGAGGCCTTGGCAAAGGCCACCAGATGGTGGTCGCTGCCGTGCGGCGTGTGGATGAAGGCAATGACATCGGCGGCGCGGTCCGACAGCCGCAGGCCCAGCACGTCTTCGCTGAACCGCGTCATGCGCGGCACGTCGGGCGAAAAGCGCAGCACGTGCGACAGGCGGCGGGGGCGCACGACCGGGCCGCCGCTGCGGTTGTGGGCGCCGCGTCCGTCCGCATCCAGCACCTGCGGCGTCGGCACCGATTTGCTGTCGGGTGAACTCTTGGGTGCAACGACCAGTTGGACCGGCAGGCCGTCCGGGTCGCGCAGCCACAGGCCGCCGGGGTCGCCCAGAGGGTGGGGCGGGCAGGCAATGCCAAGGTCGTGGATGCGCCGGGCGAACGCTTCAACATCGTCTTCGAAGATACCGTAGACCACCGTCTGCAGGCGCTTGGGCTGCCCATTGGCATGAAGGGTGGCCCAGCACTGCGCATGGCCATAGGTGTAGAGGTCGAGCCGGTCATGAGATCGCCTGACGTCCAGGCCGAACGCGACATAAAAACGTTCGGCTTCGTCCAGATCGGGCACGGTGGTGACGACACGGTGCACGGAGTGCACGGCCAGGGCGCTGCGATGGCGCGCGGCGGCGCCGACAGCCTTGGAATCCGCTGCATCGGCGGCAGTGACGACGTTAACGACGGCGGCACGGCCGTCGGCATCACCCGCCGTCACCGCGCTGCCTAGCAACGAGTCTGCGCCGTGCCCCGTCGCACGCTTCAAGACGGCAGCCGCGTCTGCATCCACCGCTCCTCGCCACGCCACATGATGGTCCGGGCGAATCAGCACCGCCTCGGCGTCATACACCTGCCGCACGGCCGGATCGGACAGTCGAAGCACCCGCAGCGGCACGCCAAGCCCATCGGCCGCGGCCTGCCACCGCGCCGCATCCACGTCCGCCATCACCAGCAACGTAAGGTCCGGCCCGAAACGGTCGAACAGCGGGCCTCCAGGCAACGCGACATGCGGCGCCCGCGCCCCCGGGTAGGCCGACGGAACGTAGTGATTCGGTTCGTCCGGCGGCGGCGCGGTGACCTCCGTGGCAACCAGCGGACTGTCGCCATAACGCACCCCCAGCTGCAAGCCAGGAATATTGAATTCCGCGGCCACGTGCCGGGCCAGCGCCGTGCCCAGCGCAGCCCTTGCGGCATCGGCGTGGGCGCCGCCGGCTTCGACCAACGGGTCCACCGGCACCGTGCCGATGCTGTCGGCCATGCGCCGTGCAAACGCGGTGTTGCGCAAGGCAATCGGCCGCCGCTCCATGTCATAACTTGCAAGCAGTTGCGGACCGCCCCAGCCCTGTACCGCGCCGGCCAGCTTCCAGCCCAGGTTCACCACGTCGTCGATGCTGGTGTTGTAGCCCATGCCCCCGGTGGGGGTGAACAGATGCGCGGCGTCACCGGCCAGGAACAGGCGGCCCTTGGCCAGCGTGTCGGCCACCAGCGCATAGCCGGCGCTCCAGGGCATCGTGGCGATCGGCCGGAAATCGTGCGGCGCGCCCACCACCGCGCGAGACAGCGCGGCGCCATCCATGTCGGCCGCGGTCTTGCCGGGCGGCACCTGGACCAGCAACAGCCAGGTGTCGGCGCCATCGATCGATACCAGCAGGCCGCGCTGCTCCGGGTTGACGGCCCAATATTGCCAGGCGGGCCGTTTGCCCATCACCTGCGCCAGGTCACCGGACCGGAAATAGAAGGACAGCATCTGCCCGCCAAAAAAGTCGCGCGCTTCCTGGCTCTGGCCGCTGTAGGCAATGCCCATGGACTTGCGCACCAGGCTGCGCGGGCCGTCGCAGCCCACGGCGTAGCGGGCGCTCACCTGCCAGGCCGGTCCGCCGTCGGCAGGCGTCACCGTGACACGCACATGGTCGCCGCGATCCTCGACCGCCGTGGCGCGTTCGCCATACCGCGCATCCACGCTGGCATACCGCGCCGCCTGCTTGCGCAGGATGGGCTCGATCACCATCTGCTGCACCCGGTGCGGCAGCTCGGGCGTGGGCCAGGCCTGCTCGCCATAGTCGCCAAAGGACACGCCTGCCGCCGCGTCGGCTCGTGACGGGATCCGGAAGCGCGCCAGCTCATGCCCGGCCAGGCGCGTGCAATACACCACGTCTTGCGGGTAGTCCGGCGGCAGGCCCAGCGCGCGAATCTCGGCCGAAAAGCCCCGGCGCCGATAGTGCTCCATGGTGCGTGACGACGTGGCATTGGCCTTGGGAAAATCCGGCCCGTCCACGTCTTCTTCCAGCAGCACGCAGCGCACGCCGCGGCATCCCAGTTCGATCGCCAGCATCAGCCCGGCCGGTCCGCCGCCCACGATGGCGACATCGGTCATTACGGTGTCCATCACCGCTCCTCAGTCGGCCTGCGCACCGGTGCGCTTGATCATGTCGGCGTAGCGCGGCGTATCGGTGCGCATCCACGACATGACCTGCGCCCCCGTGCTGCCGGCTGGCGCAAATCCGAAGGTCGTCATGCGATCGCGCACTTCCCGCGAATCCAGTGCGGCGCGAAAGTGGGTGCTCAATGTCTCGGCGACGGCGGGGGGCAGGTCGCGCGGCCCCAGGAAGGTCACCCAGGTGGTGGCTTCGACGCCGGCTGGCCCGCCGCTCTGTTCCACTGTGGGCACCTCGGGCATGGCGGCCGACCGGTCCTTGTCGGCCACGGCCAGCAGGCGCAGCTTGGCGGCCTGCAGCAAGGGTCCGGCCGTGGCCAGGCTGCCCATCGCCCAGGTCACGTCGCCGGTGGCCACCGCGTTGTAGACCGCCGCCGTTTCCTTGAAGGGGACATGCAGCATCTGTACGCCTGCCGCCGTTTCGAGCTGGACGGCGCCCAGATGCAGCGGGCCGCCCACCGAGTTGGACCCGTAGGTGACCTTGCCGGGGTGCTGGCGCGCTTCGGCAACCAGGCCGCGAATGTCGCGTATCGGACTGTTCTGGCCAACGAACACAAAAAAGGCGGTGCGGTACACGCCGCTGATCTGCGTGAAGTCCGCCTCGGCGTCGTAGGGCAGCTTCTTGAACAGGGACGGATTGATGGCCAGGTGGCCCACGTCGGCCAGGCCCAGCTCGTAGCCGGTGGGCGCCGCGCGTTTGACGGCGTCCAGCGCGATGAAGCCATTGCCGCCCGGGCGAGCCTCGATGATGACGGTCTGGCCCAGCGATCGGGTCATTTTTTCCGCCGCGACGCGCACCACCACGTCCGGACCGCTGCCGGTCGGAAACGGGCTGATCACCCGGATCGGCCGGGAAGGGAAGGGCTGTTGCGCGTGCAGCGGGGCGCTAATTGCGGCCAGGCTGAGCAGCCCGGCCGCAAGGTGTCGCAGGTTCATGTCTCCACCTCTTGTTATGTCTATCCAGGGATCCTGGGCATCCTGGTTCGGATAGCCGGATAGTAGGCAGCGCGACTGCCCGCTGTGAGATGGCAAAATGACCCCAGCGATAACAACCAGGTATCAGCAATGAAACTGCACCACTTGCGGGATTTCGTGGCGATCGCCCAGACGCGCAGCCTGCGCGCGGCCGCCCGCAGCCTGGGCCTGGCGCAGCCGGCGCTGACACGCAGCCTGCGCGAACTGGAAGCCGAACTGGGCGCGGCGCTGGTGGAACGGCACGCGCGGGGCGTGCATCTGACCGAAGTCGGCGAGATCTATCTGGTGCGCGCGCAGGCCGCCATGGCGGAACTGCGGCGGGGCCGGGACGAAGTGGCGCAGCGCCAGGGTGAACTGACAGGCACCGTCGCACTGGGCGTATCGTCGGCCGCCTGCATGGCGCTGATGCCGCAGGTGTACGACGCCTTTCGCAGGCGTTTCCCGGGCGTGCGGCTGCAGATCGTGGAAGGATTCTTTCGAACGCTGGGGCAGCGCCTGGATGACGGGTCGCTCGACTTTCTGGTCGGCCCGCGTCCGGATCGGCCCACCGGCAAGCAGTTCCACATCGAACTGCTGTTCGAAAACGAACGGTACGTGGTGGGGCGGCACGATCACCCCTTGCGCCATGCCCGGCGCCTGGCGGACCTGGTCGGCGCGGAATGGCTGCTGACGGGCGTGCGGGATCAGGTCGGCAACGAGTTCGAGGAAGTCTTTACCGACAATGGCCTGACGCCGCCCGTCGCCTTGACGCAGTCGGACTCGATGATCGGTGTGGCGTCGCTGCTGTCCACGACCGATATGCTGGCGGTGCTGCCGCACCAGTGGGTGGACTCGCCCGTGCTGCGGCACGTGATCGAAACCATTCCGATCCAGGAACGTTTTCCCGGGCCGGATATTGTGCGCATCACCCGCGCCAACCTGCCGTTGACGCCGGCGGCCGAAGCCTTGTCGACCCTGATGGAGCGCGAGGCCGTCGCCAGTGCGGGGCGCTTACTCCTGCCGCAGCCACACCCCTGATTTGCCGCCGCGTTTTTCCAGCAGCCGCACGTTGTCGATGACCATGCCGCGGTCCACGGCCTTGCACATGTCGTAGATGGTCAGCAGCGCGACGTTCACGGCCGTCAGCGCTTCCATCTCGACGCCCGTGCCGCCGACCGTTTCAGCCTGCACCGTGCAGTGGACGGCCAAGGCAGCTTCGTCGATGTCGAAGTCGCAGGACACGTGCGTCAGCGGAATCGGGTGGCACAACGGAATCAGGTCCGACGTGCGTTTGGCCGCCATGATGGCGGCAATGCGGGCAATGCCCAGCACGTCGCCTTTCGTGGCATTGCCGTCGCGGATGCGTTCCAGGGTGGGCGCTTCCATGCGGATGCTGCCCCCGGCGCGCGCCACGCGGGCGGTGGCGGGCTTGGCGCCCACGTCTACCATATGGGCCTGTCCGGCGGCGTCGAAATGTGTCAGTCCTGACATACGCGGTCCAAATTAGATGCCCGGCGGGGAACCCGTCGGCGAAGCTGGCTATCATACTTGCATGGTGACACCGACCCGCTTCCCCATCCTTGCGCGCAATGCCATTGCATGCGCGCTGTTGCCCATGCTGCTGGCCATGCCGGCGCCTGCCTGGCTGCCCGGCGCAACTGTTGCGCACGCGCAGCCGGCGGGCCTGCCCGACCTGGGCGAGTCGTCGGCCGACGAATTGTCACCGCGCCTGGAACGCCGCCTGGGCGAGGCCATCATGGCGCAGTCATTGAGCGACCCGGATTACATCGACGATCCGGACATCTCCCAATACCTGAACGCCATGGCGTCGAACCTGTCGGCGCATGCCCCCTCGGACACCCAGCAGATCCATGTCTTCCCGGTGCGCGACGCCAGCGTCAACGCGTTCGCCATGCCCGGCGGATTCATCGGGATCAACGCGGGCCTGGTCGTGGCTGCGCAGTCCGAATCGGAACTGGCAGGCGTGATGGCCCATGAAATCGGCCACGTGGTGCAACGGCACGTGGCGCGCGGCCTGGTGCAGCAAAAGCAGACCAGCATCATCATGGTGGCTGCCTTGCTGGCCGCACTGGTGGCGGCGCGCGGCAATTCCCAGGCCCCGGAAGCGGCCATGGCCTTTGGTCAGGCCGCTGCGATCGACGCGCAGCTGGGCTTTTCGCGCGAGGCCGAGCGCGAGGCCGATCGCACCGGTTTCCAGATGCTGAGCGCGTCCGGCTATGACGTGAACGGCATGGCCAGCTTCTTTGGCCGGCTGATGGCCCTGTCGTCGGTCAACGAACGCACCAGCACCTCGTTCACGCGGACGCACCCGCTGTCGCTCGAGCGGATGTCGGACATGCAGAACCGCGCGCGCTCCCTCTCCACGGGCGCGGCGCCGCCGCCCAGTCCACCCGACTTCTACTTTGTTCGCGCGAAGCTGCGCGTGCTGCAGGCGGCCAGCGGGCAGGACACCATCGATGCGATCCGCTTGCTCGAAAGCCGGGCGATGGAGGCCACCGGTGTCGAGAAGGCGGCCGCCTATTACGGCGCGGGCGTAGGGTATCTGCGCCGCCGCGATTACGCCAAGGCCCAGGAAGCCTACGACCTGGCCACGTCGGGCGCGCGCGACCACGTCATGCTGGCCGGCCTGGCGATCGACATTGCGATGGCGCAAGGCAACGCCGACAAGGCGCTGACCTTGAGCAGAGCCGCGCGCGAGCGCTGGCCCCTGCAGACCAGCCTGGCCTATGACTATGCCGACGCCTTGCAACGCACGGGCCGCCATAGCGACGCGGTGGTTTTTCTGAACGAGCAGATTGCTCGCTACCCCGACCAGCCGCGTTTTCGCCAGATGCTGGCGACCAGCTACGGCGGCCTGCAGCAACCGGTGGCCGAGCGCCGCGCCATGGCCGAGTTCTATTCGCGCACGGGCGCCATGTCAGCCGCGGTTGAGTTGCTGACGCAGGCGCGCGCCCTGTCCAGGGACTTTTATGAACAGTCGCAGATCGACGCGCAACTGCGTGAACTGCAGCGGCGTGTCAAAGAAGAAAACGACATGTTGAAGCGCTTCAAGAGCTGAGCGTCGCGGTTCAAAAGCTCAGCCGGCCACAGGCGCATCACGCGCGTACGCGCGCTGGATTGCCCATGACGGTGGCGCCCGCGGGCACGTCCTTGGTGACCACACTGCCGGCGCCGATCAAGGCGTCATCCCCGATCGTCACGCCCGGCATGATCAGCGCGCCGCCGCCGATCCACACATTCCTGCCGATCACGATGGGACGGCCGAACTCCAGCATCTGCGCGCGCAGCGCGGGGTCGCGCGGATGGTCCGCGGTCAGGATCTGCGCCCCCGGTCCGATCTGCGTGTTGTCGCCGATCGTCACCTGCACCACGTCCAGAATGATGCAGTTGAAGTTCATGAACACGCCGTCGCCCAGCCGGATGTTGTAGCCATAGTCGCAGTGGAAGGGGGGCCGGATGTTCACGTGGTGGCCAACGGCGCCCAGCATTTCCTTGAGCAGCGCGTGGCGTTCGGCAGGCGGCAGGGCGATCGCCGCGTTATACCGTGCCATCCATTCCGACACGCGGCGATTGTCGGCCGCCAGTTCCGGGCAGTCCGCCACATACAGCTCGCCGGCCAGCATCTTCTGTTTTTCGGTGCGGTGGGACATGGGGTTTCCTGTTCGTGAATGCATGCCCTCATTGTCACTCCGGAAAATGGCCGGCCACGGCGCTTGTCACAGCTTTTACCTGGCCGGTTTTCCCGTCGTTCGAGGTCGACCGGGTCAGCCATTTGCTCAAGCTTGAGCGTGCTCAGCGGCGATTTTGTTCCCTTGATGAAACGTCTTGTGATGACGTGTCGTTATCGTGTCAAGTTTGCAGCTTTTCAGGCTGAATCCGGCATCAAATCGGGCCATTTCGGCGCGGAGTGCTGCTATGCTGCGGACGTACAAACACTTACCAGCAGCCGTCATGTCCCTCTGTAAAGCAGTGTCGAACAAACGCCATTTCCTGAAATTGGGTGCCGTTGCCGTCCTGGGCGCCGTAGGTCTGACCAGTGCCTTGCCGGCACTCGCGGCCGCGGCCTACCCGACGCAGCCTGTCACCATCGTGGTGGCCTACGCCGTGGGTGGCGACACCGACGCCATGGCCCGTCTGTTCGGCGAAAAGCTCGCGCAGAAACTGGGACAGCCGGTCATCATCGAAAACCGCGGCGGCGCCAGCGGCATCATCGGCAGCAACTTCGTGTCGCGCGCCAAACCCGACGGCTACACGCTGCTGCTCGCGCCCAACACCTTTGCGCTGGCCACCCTGGTGGTCAAGAGCAACGCCGCGACGACGTACAACCCGATCCGCGACTTCACGCCGATCACGCAGACCGCTACGCAGCCCCTGCTGCTGGTCGCCAGCCAGGGTTCGGGCTACACGTCGGTGCCGCAAGTCGTCAAAGACGCGCAGGCCGGCAAGGCGATCACCTACGCCACGCCAGGTTCGGGCTCGCCCATGCACATCCTGGGTGAAGTGTTCAACCGCGCTGCCGGCGTCAAGCTTGCGCACATTCCGTACAAGGGCGTCGCGCCTGCGGTAAACGACCTGCTGGGCGGCCACGTGGCGCTGAGCTGGATGACCTACGGTCCGGTCGAACCGCACCTGCAGTCCGGCAAGATCCGCATCCTGGCCAACGGCGCCGCCGAACGCACGCCGCTGGCGCCCGACGCACCGTCGATGCGCGAGCTGGGCTACAAGGACGTGGACGTGGCCGCATGGCAAGGCCTGTACGCGCCGAAGGGCACGCCCGACGCCATCGTGCAGCAGCTGAACGCCGCCATGGCCGACATCCTGAAGATGCCTGACGTGGTGTCGAAGATGCGCGTGTTCGGCGCGTTCGCCAAGAGCAGCACGCCTGACGCACTGGGCAAGTTGACGGCCGACGACCACGCGTATTACGCCAAGATCGTCAAAGAGTTCAACATCGAAGCCGACTGATCGGCTGATCGGTTGCTATAGACGATGAATGTAAAAAAACGCGGCCTTGGCCGCGTTTTTTATGGGTGCCGGCTGGGTTTGGCGAGTGCAGTCCAGACCCATGCCTGGCTTAGTGTGACCTTCCCGTCGCGTCGCCGCCGATCCCCTCGGTCAGCATGCTGGGCTGGCCATCCTTGCCGTCCAGCGCAGGCACCGCCACAAACCCCAGCACCTGTTCCCGATCCGCTTCGGCCAGCGGCTGCAAGAACGCCGCGCCATACGGTTCGGTATGAATCGCCAGCGGCGCGCTGCTGCGCATCGTGGCCGCGTCCGCTGCATCCAGCCAATCCGGCGGCGCATCCAGCACGCTGCGGCCATCGGCCAGTTCGAACGCCGCCAGCAGCGCCGCCATGTCCCGGTCATCGACCACGCCGGGGCCATGCTCGGTCGCCGCATACAGCCGGCCCGCCTCATCGACGTACCACTGCGCCACCTGCGTCACGTCCTGCCCGGAATGCGTCGTCAGCTGCGCGCCCTGGCCCGTCGCGCGCAATACCAACGGCGCGACGTCGATCCGCACGAACACCCGCTGCGGCCCGTTCTGGAAATACCAGCGACCCGTCACGTCCCGCACGTAATTGCGGTCCATGAACGCCAGGATCTGCGGATTCGAGATCGGCTCGCCCGGCCCGCCCTGGTCCGCATCCCCCAGCGGATGCAGCCGCCACCGGCCGCGCCGGTCCAACGAGAGCCACCCGCACACTGCGGGCACATTCGGCCAGCGGGCCATCGCGGCGATGACGTCGTCATCCATGATAAGAATCCGTCGAGTGGAGAGGGATCCAGCTTACCGTAAGGGTCTGTCCAGGCCTTCGTGTGCAGGTTGCCAAATCTGTAGGACAGTCACGGGATGTTGCTCCGCCTGACGGTACTGACAGTGTGCGGCGCATCGATCCCGTCGATACAGTAGAACGTTGCGCGTTGGGGATGCCTGCCCGGCGCCGCTGTTGAGGAAAACTTCGACCATCAAGGAATGTTAATGGTGTCTGCCAGAGCAGGTTGGATCGCAAGCATCGTGGCGCTGAGCCTGTCAGCGAGTTCATCGTTACGACCCGCCCGCGTGATGGTTGGGCCGCCAGAACGGGACTCGTTGGCCAAGGTGATCTGGAACGAGGCATCCGAGGCAATGACGCTGGCGGTGTTAGTGCTGCCCGGGCAGGTGAGCGTCGACATGCTGATTGCAGTGTTCAAGACGCGGTGGCTGAGCCCGGCAAATCAGGCCGTGATCGTAAGTGCCATCGGCGATGCGTATCGACCCGATTACAGCCTGGTGTCGCCCGCACCGGTGCAAACCACCGCCGACCGCAGTGCCAGCCCAGAATTTGGCTTGCCCGATGGGCGGGTGTCAATGGAAGGTCCCTACGCCCACGTGACGCGGCGCAATGCAAGAATCGTTGCCCTCTTGATGTCTGCCGCTGAGGACCCGGACGATCTCATCGCAACGGCCGCCGTGTGGTCGTATTCAGAGTTTGCGGAGGCCAGCGATGCCCTGCGGCTGGCTCGCCGTGCGTTTTACCGTGGCGGACTGTCAACCGGAACATTCATTCGACACGCGTTTGCCCTCCTTCCGAATCTGGACACGGCAAACCAGGAAGCGCTGATCGATGAAGTGATCAGCGCTGAACGCGCCGATCCGGAACGCACCGGCGACCCGTCGCTGCGGACTGCCATGATGGCGTTTTTCGGCCCGGATCAGGCGGGCATGGCATCCCTGAGTCCGGCAGGCCGGGCGTCGTTCCGGCGTTACCTCGACTCCGTAGGCCCCGATCCGCTCGCCGTCGAGTTCCTAAGGATGCAGGCCGCGCCTGCCTACCCGTGAACAGTCGGCCTCAGTCCACCGACCCCAACCGAACCGCCGGCGTGATCTGCTTCGGATCCACCCGCAATTCCAGCAGCGCCGGCCGGCCCGCCTTGCGTGCTCGCTCGAAAGCGGCCGGAAAATCTTCGGTCTTCTCAACCAACTCCGCATGCGCGCCAAACGCCGACGCCATCGCCACAAAATCCGGGTTCTGCAGTTTGGTGGCGCTGATGCGGCCGGGGAAGCGTTTTTCCTGGTGCATGCGGATCGTGCCGTACATGCCGTTGTTGACCACGATCGTCACGACATTGGCGCCGAATTGCAGGGCGGTGGCGAGTTCCTGCGGGTACATCAAAAAGCAGCCGTCACCGGCGAAGGCAATCACGTCACGTTCGGGGTAGCGCAGCTTGGCGGCGATGGCGGCAGGGAAGCCGTAGCCCATGGCGCCGCAGACGGGGGCCAGGCTGGTGCGGGGCTGGCGGAATTGGTAGAAGCGGTGGACCCATACCGTGTAGTTGCCCGCGCCGTTGGCCAGGATGGCGTCGTCAGGCAGCGTGGCGTTCAGGTGCGCCATGACGTCGGCCATGACCACGCCTTGATAGTCGTCTGCGGGCTTGGGTGCGGCGCTGAAGGCGACGTGGGCGGCGTGCGCGGCTTCGGTCCAGCCGGCCCATGGGGTGCTGCCCGCGGCGGCGGGGGCGTCCAGCGCACGCAGCATGGCGGCGGCGGGCGCCGGGGCGGCCTGCACGGCCAGAGTGGGACGGTAGACGCGGCCCAGCTCGGCGGCATCGACGTGGATGTGGATCAGTTGCTGCTTGGGCGTCGGCACCTCAAGCAGGGTGTAGGCGGCGGTGTTGATTTCGCCCAGCCGGGTGCCGACGGCCAGAATGACGTCGGCGGTCTGCACGCGTTCGGCCAGGGCGGGGTTCATGCCCAGGCTCAGGTGGCCCACGTACTGCGCGTCGCGGTTGTCGAACAGGTCCTGGCGGCGGAAGGATGCGGCAACGGGCAGGTTCCAGGCCTGCACAAAGGCCTTGAAGTCGGCGGCGGCCTGCGCGGGCCAGTTGGCGCCGCCCACGATCACCAGCGGCTGTTTGGCGGACGCCAGCAGCTTGGCAATGTCGGCGGCCTGGTCGGCGGTGGGCGCGGGCGACAGCACCCGGTAGGGCAGGGTGTCGGGAACGGTGGCGGTGTTGCCCAGCACGTCTTCCGGCAGGGCCAGCACGACCGGGCCCGGACGGCCGGACGTGGCGACCTGGAAAGCGCGGGCGATCATTTCCGGGATGCGCGCCGTGTCTTCGATCTGACCGGCCCATTTGGCCATCGAGCCGAAGGTGGCGGCGTAGTCGACTTCCTGGAAGGCTTCGCGGCCCAGGTGTTCGCGCGGCGCCTGGCCGACGAACAGGATCATGGGCGTGGAGTCCTGCTGCGCGATGTGGACGCCGATGGCGGCATGCGTCGCGCCGGGGCCGCGGGTCACGAAGCAGATGCCGGGGCGGCCCATGAGCTTGCCATCGGCCTCGGCCATGTTGGCGGCGGCGCCTTCATGTTTGGTGACGATGGTTTCGATGTCGGGATGGGCGTACAGCGCGTCCAGCACGTCCAGGTAGCTTTCTCCCGGTACGCAGAACACGCGGTCGACGCCTTGCACGGCAAGCGCATCGACCAGCAGTTGGCCGCCAGAGCGGGCAGTGGTGGCGTCAGAGGCGGCGGAACGGGATGCGGCGGAAGAGGCGGTCATGAAGGGGCGTCCAGCAAGGCAGGGTAGAGGCGCAGTGCGCCGACAGCCGCCATTGTGGACAGGGTTGGCGTCCGCCGCCATGATTCTGGCGCAGATCAGGTATGCGCTGGATGCATCCCGCGGCAAGTAGGCGGCTCTGGCGTGGGACAAGCGCACCCTGATCGACCGCAAGTGTGTCTACTTCTGCTCGATCAACGTCGCCCCGGGCCAACCACCATTCGCCACGATGGTCTGCACTTCGCGCCGGATGATCCGGGTGATGTCCCACTGTTCCGCCACGGGCGGCCGGTTGCGGGATGTCGCGAGCGCGACGTCCCGCTGCGGCGCCGGATCCGCCAGCGAGACCGCGGTGAGCCTGCCGGACGCCAATTCATCACTGACCGCGGCCAGCGGCAGCAGCGTGTAGCCGCAGCCTTCCTGCACCAGCCGTTTGGTCACGCTGGTGGACGCATCACACTCCAGCGCCACGTTCAGCGTGATGCCCAGCCGGCTTGCCAGCGATTCGGCCAGCAAGCGCAAGCCGTGCGGCGTGCCGGGCAGGATCAGCGGCACGTCGGCCAGGGCACGCAGCGGCCATTCGCCCGTCATGGCAGGGTCCCCGGGCGGCCCGACCAGACATAACTGTTCGTGCAGCAGCAGATCCACTTCCAGCCCGCCGGCGTGCGCGGGCAGGTACAGGATCGCGATGTCGATCTCGCCCGACGCCAGCCAGCCCACCATATGCGTCCCCAGCCCTTCAACGAAACGCAGGCGCGTGCGCGGAAACTGCCGCAGCAGCGCCTTGCCCACGGCGGCAAAGGTGGTGTTGGCGATGGTGGGTTGCGCCGCAATCACGATCTGCGCGGGGCCGTCGTCGGCGCAAGCCTGTAGCGTGCGCTGCGCGTCATCGAGCGCGGCGGCCACGCGTTGCGCGTGGGCCAGCAGCAGGCGGCCAGGTTCGGTCAGTTCGACCCCGCGGCCGCTGCGGTGGAACAGGCGGGTGCGTGCCTGGGTTTCCAGCCGCGCCATCTGCCGGCTGATGGTGGACTGGTCGCTGCCCAGTTCCACCGCCGCACGCGAAAAACTGCCGCAGGCAACGACGCGGGCAAAGCAGGCAAGGTCATCGGAGTTCATGTGGGGCTCCGGGATGGCGGGCGGCGGGACGTGGCTGTGCTGGCACAGGACAGCGCCTACGCGCCGGTACGAAAATACGTGGCAATGCGCTGCGGCAACCAGTTCAGGTTGCCAGGAAAGCGGCCGCTGGAAAAGCCGACATGGCCGCCCTGGGCCGGCTGGTGCAGCAGGACCTGGTTCGACGCTTCGTGCGTGCCCGGCAGGTAACGACCGGGCAGGAAGGGATCGTTGCGCGCGTTCAGCACCAGGGTCGGCACGGCAATATCGACCAGCACGGGCTTGCTCGACGCCCGCGTCCAGTAGTCGGCCGCGCCCGCAAAGCCGTGCACGGGGGCGGTGTAGGCGTCGTCGAACTCGTACAGATCACGTGCATTGGCCACCCGCAGGATATCGATCGTGCCGGGAAACATCTGCGACTTCTGCAGCGTCTTGGTCTTGAGCGTGCGCAGGAACATTTGCGTGTACACCTGCCGGTTGACGAAGCCCGTGCCCAGCGTCGTCCCCCCCGCCATCAGGTCCACGGGCGCGGAGATGCCTGCCGCCGCCGTCAGCCAGCGGGCCGCGGCGCCCGCTTCGCCCAGGTGCTTGAGCAGGGCATTGCCGCCCAGCGACACGCCCACGGCATGCCAGCGTGCGTCGGGCAGCCGGCGGCGCACGGTGTCCAGCATGAAACCGATCTCTTTGGAGTCGCCGGAATGGTAGGCGCGCGGCAAGCGGTTGGGCTCGCCCGAACACCCGCGAAAATGCGGCACGACCACCGTCCAGCCGCGGGATCGGAAGTACTGCGTCATGGCTTGCGCGTAGGGACTGCGGCTGCTGCCTTCCAGTCCGTGGAACAAGACCAGTGCGTTATCGGTCGGCTGCGGCAGGGGGTCGGGCAGGCGGGCGCCCGACGCGGCGGCCGCGGCAGGCACCAGGCCCGGCGCGGTCCAGTCCAGATCGATGAAGTCGCCATCGGGCGTGTCGACACGTTCGCGCACGAACGATGCATGATGGTGACGGGCAAACAGCGCCGCGAAGATCGTCTGACTGTGACCTTCGGGCAACCAGCGGGGGCTAGGGCAGGGCGCGGTGTCCAGGAGCGCGGGCATGCGTCGCGATCGGCTGCTCAGTGCAGCAGGTCGGGCATGTCCTGACGATCGGTGGGGCCAAGATCGTCCGGGGCCTGCGACGAATGATGCAGCACCAGCCGCCAGCCCGCCGTGCCCTTGTGGAACACGTTGGTCGCATAACAATTGACGATCTGCTGGCCCTGTTCCGTGTCGACGGTCAGTTGCTCGACCACGGTATGGACCGCATTCATCATGCTCTGCATGGCGTGCTGGCGCGTCGGCCGGATCGGCACCGGCGCGTTGCTCAGGATTTCCTGCCAGGAGCTCTGCACGGCGTCATGGCCGATCAGGCGCTGGCCGCCCGGGTGGATGCAGACGACTTCGTCGTCATCCGACCAGACTTCCATCAGCTGGGCCAGATCGCCCTTTTCGAGCGCTTCGTAAAAAGCGTGCTCGGCTTCGTCGGGGGTGGCGAACAGATTGGTTTTGCGTGGCGTCATGATCAGCGGAACACGATGGTCTTGTGACCGTTCAACAGGATACGGTGCTCGACATGCCAGCGTACCGCACGCGAGAGCACCAGGCATTCGACGTCGCGGCCGACGGCAGTGAGCGTTTCGGGCGACATGCTGTGATCCACCCGGGCAATGTCCTGCTCGATGATCGGACCTTCGTCCAGGTCGGCCGTCACGTAATGCGCCGTGGCGCCGATCAGCTTCACGCCGCGTTCATGCGCCTGGTAGTACGGGCGCGCGCCCTTGAAGCTGGGCAAGAAGCTGTGATGGATGTTGATGGCGCGGCCCGACAGCGCCTCGCACATCTCGCTCGACAAAATCTGCATGTAGCGCGCCAGCACCACCAGGTCGATCTTTTCGCGTTCCGCGATCTGCAGCACCTGGCGTTCCTGTTGCGCCTTGTCGCCATTGACGACGGGCAGGTGATAGAACGGGATGCCATAGGACGCCGACAGCAGCGCAAAGTCGGGATGGTTGGATACGATCGCCGGGATCTCGATCGGCAACTGGCCGCTCTTGACCCGGAACAGCAGGTCGTTCAGGCAATGCCCATGCTTGCTGACCATGAGCATGACGCGCGACTTGCGCTGCGCATCGCGGATCTGCCACTGCATGCTGAAGCGCGTCGCGACGGTCACGAACTGCGCCTGGATGTCGGCCGCCGTCATGGCGGCGGGCATCTCGAAGTGCACTCGCAGGAAGAACAGCCCCGTATCCTTGTCGCCGAACTGCTGCGAATCCAGGATGTTGCAGCCACGTTCAAACAGGAATTCCGAAACGTGAAAGACGATCCCGATCGAGTCCGGGCAAGCGAGCGTCAGGATATGGTCGTTTTGCTGCACGAAAGATTCCTGTAGAGATGAAGCGCGTCCGGCAAGCCGGAGGGGCGCCGATGAAACGACAAGCCCCGGAAGTCCGGGGCTGGCCGTTGCGGTCGGGCTGAGCGGTGGGCGCAAGCCCGTGCCAGGAGCGTCAGGCCTCAGTGGCCGTGGACCTTGGCGCCTGGCTTGAGCCGGTATTCCTGGCCACAGTACGAGCACATGGCCGCGCCGGTGGTCGCAACGTCAAGGAACACCTTGGGGTGCATGTTCCAGAGTGGCGTGTGCGGGCCGGGGCAGGAAATGGGCAGATCCTCGGCATCGACTTCGATGACGCCGGTGGGCGCATTCACATCAGACATGGTTGACTCCTGGTCAGACCTGCGTGAGCCAGTGTTGGTACTTGGGATTGCGGCCCGCGACCAGTTCGAAGAAGGCGCTTTGCAGGCGTTCGGTGACGGGACCGCGGCGGCCTTCGCCGATCGTGCGGTTATCCAGTTCGCGGATCGGCGTGATTTCGGCGGCGGTACCGCTGAAGAACGCTTCGTCGGCAATGTAGATGTCATCGCGCGTCAGGCGCTTGCTGACGATCTTCAGGCCCAGGTCTTCGGCCAGCGAATACACCGTCGCGCGGGTGATGCCCGACAGCGCCGATGCGATTTCCGGTTCGTAGATCACGCCGTCACGCACGATGAAGACGTTCTCGCCGGCGCCTTCGGCCACGAAGCCGTCGGTGTCCAGCAGCAGGGCTTCGTCGTAGCCGTTCTCGGTCGCTTCCATGTTGGCCAGGATCGAGTTGGCGTAGGTCGAGGCGAGCTTGGCGCGCGGCATCGTCACGTTCACGTGATGGCGGGCGAACGACGAAGTCTTGACGCGAATGCCCTTTTCGAGGCCTTCGGCGCCCAGGTAGGCACCCCATTCCCAGGCGGCGATCGCAACGTGGACCTTCGCGCCCTTGGGCGAGACACCCATCTTTTCGGAGCCGTAGAAGGCAATCGGACGCAGATAGCAGGACTCGAGCTTGTTCGCGCGGATCACTTCCTTCTGGGCTTCGATCAGCTGTTCCTTGCTGTAGGGCAGGGCCATCTGATAGATGCGGCCAGAGTTGACCAGGCGGTCGGTATGTTCCTTGACACGGAAAATCGAGGTGCCCGATTCCGTCTTGTACGCACGTACACCCTCGAATACCGCCAACCCATAGTGCAGGGAGTGTGTGAGCACGTGGGTATTGGCTTCACGCCAGGGTACGAGCTTGCCGTCGTACCAGATGAAGCCGTCGCGGTCTGCCATCGACATGTTGGATCTCCGAAATTAGCCGAGTATTGTAGCAACCAAGGCGGCAATTTGCTTTTTCGGGGCACAGCCGCTAGGGCGACCGTGGTTTTGCCGACAGGTCGGCCCTGCAGTGCCCAGTACACCGCCTAGTACAATCTGCTGCGCCCACCCCCCGCTGCACCCATCATGCCTTCCCCAGATTTGCACAAGAACGACAGCGCATCGCCCGCTGCCGGCCGAGACCCTTCCACGCTTTCCCCGTTGTCGGACGCCGCGGGTTCCCCGCATCCGGACGCTGCCCGGACGCCCGACGAGATCCGTCAGGTGCAGCGCGCCGCGTTCAAGGACGGCGTGCGCGCGCTGGCCCCCGCGTCGCTGGCGATCGGCGTGTGGGGCCTGGTGACCGGCGTCGCCATGGTCAAGGTGGGGCTCACGCAATCCCTGGCGCTGGGCATGACCCTGGTGGTGTATGCCGGATCCGCGCAGTTGACCTCGCTGCCGCTGATTCTGGCCGGCGCGCCGATCTGGCTGATCTTCCTGGCCTCGTTCGTGGTCAATCTGCGCTTCGTGATCTTTTCGGCTGCCTTCCATCCCTTCTTCCGACGCTATGGCGCCTGGAAGCGGCTGGTCATGGGCTACTTTTCGAGCGACATCGGCTTCGTGCTGTTCATGCCCCGCTACAGCGACGCACCCGTCAAGGGCACGGCGGAACAGACCGGCTTCTTCTGGGGCGTGGCGGTGGGCAACTGGCTGGTCTGGCAGGTCTCGTCGATCGTCGGGGTGGTGGTAGGGGCGCTGATTCCGGCGGCATGGTCGCTTGAATTCGCGGCCGTGCTGGCGCTGATGTCGATCGTGGTGCCGATGGCCAAGGGCCGGCCGGTGCTGGCCGCGATCGTTGCGGCTGCCGTGGTCGGGTGGGCCGGGCAACCGTTGCCGCTGCGGCTGGGGCTCGTCGCGGCGGTAATCGCCGGCGTGACGGCCGGCATGCTGGTGGAACGGGCAGAAGCCCGCAGCGCCGGGCGCACCGGAGCCGCATCATGACCCCGGCCATCTTTCCGCCGATCAACGACACCTTTTACGTGTGGCTCGCGATCATCGCTCTCGGCCTGTGCACGGCCGTGACGCGGGCCAGCTTCATGCTGCTGGGCGACCGGCTGCCCTTGCCCGACGTGGTGCGCCGCGCCTTGCGCTACGCCCCGGCCGCGGCCCTGGTCGCCATCATCGTGCCCGACCTGCTGCCGTGGTCGCCGGTGACCGGCCCGATGTTCGACATCAAGGTGATCGCGGCCGCGTTTGGCGTGGTCGCCATGGTCATGACGCGCAGCACGGTCGCCATGATCGTGGCGGGGATGCTGGCGCTGTGGGCGCTTCGGGCGATGCTGGGGTAGCAGGCCGCTCTGGCTGCGGCCTCGTCAACGCCTCAAGGCGTCGCCGCCTGCCGCGGCCCCATCACCGTCTCCCATAGTTCGATGACTGCGGCGCGTTCCACCGTCAGCATGTCCTGCGGCACCCGTGCCTTGTCCAGCCCCTGCAACCGCAGCGCGTGCTGCTCGCGCCGCAAGGTGCGGTAGGCGTCGCCGGCGCGCATGGCCAGCGGCTGCGGCAGCAGGCCGGCCTCGGCGGCCAGGCGCAGCAGCGTGATGTTGCCCAGGTTTTCCAGCAGGCGCGGGTGGTCGGCCGCGTAGCGCAGCACCAGGTATTGCGTCACGAATTCGACATCCACCATGCCGCCCGGATCGTGCTTCAGATCGAACAGGGGCGTGCGGTTCACGTGCCCTTCGTTCATCTTCTTGCGCATGTCGATCACGTCGCGCGCCAGCTTGTCGGGATCGCGCGGCATCAGCATCACTTGCCGGCGGATTGCTTCGAAGCGAGCACCCACATGCGGATCACCCACTGCGAAGCGGGCCCGTGTGATGGCCTGGTGTTCCCACGGCCACGCGTGTTCCTTCTGATAGCGCTCGAAGGCCTCGGTAGAAATCACCATCAGCCCGGCCTGGCCGTCGGGCCGCAGCCGCAGGTCGATTTCATACAGCCGGCCCGACGCAGTCAGGGACCCCAGCCACGACAGAATGCGCTGGCCGAAGCGGGCGTAGACCTCGCCGGCGTCTTCCCGGCTGTCTTCGAACAGGAACACCAGGTCCAGGTCCGACGCATAGCCCATTTCCTTGCCGCCATGCTTGCCGTAGGCGATCACGGCAAAGCGTGCGGGCGACGCGCCGCCATCGCGCGACACCTGCGGCCAAACGCGCTTCAGGGTCTCGCGCAGCAGCAAGTCGGCCAGCATGGACAGGAAGTCGCCCAGGCGTTCCACCGTCAGCTTGCCTTCCAGGTCCTGCGCCAGCAAGTGGAAGCCCCACTGGCGCTGCACGTCGCGCATGATGTTCATCTGCCGTTCGATATCCGGCGTGGGCGGCGTGCCTTCGATCACGCAGCGGTCCAGGTCGTTGCTCAGGGCCTGGGCGATCTGGTCGAAATTCGGCGGGGCCAGCAAGGTGCGCCAGTCCAGCAGTTCGTCCAGCAGGATGGGGTGACGGATCAGATACTGCGCCGCCCATTCGCTGGCAGCCATGATGCGTGCGACCCGGGCCAGGGTGTCGGGAAATTCCGTCAACAAGGCCATGTAGGCGCTGCGCTGCGCAATGTTTTCAATCAGGTCGGACATCCGCAAGAACGCGGGGCCCGGCGCCTTGGTGAGCGCCGCGGCCTGGATCACGGCCGGAAGCAGGGCGGACAGCCGGCGGCGGCTGGCGTCCGACAGGGTGCGGATGCGGCTGCCATTGAGCATGGCCAGCCCCCGCGGAAGCAGGTCGGCTTCCAGCGCCGGCAGGTGCAGGCGCAAATGCATGGCCAGTACCGTTTCGGGGTCGGAATCGGCCGCAGAGGGATCGCAGGCCAGCAGCGGAACGCCGTCGTTGTCGGGCGGGTAGTTACCGTTGGCGTCAGCGCAGGCCGGGCCTGATGGCGCCGGGTCGCCATTGGGCACTACCCCGGCCACCACGCCCTGGCGCCCGAACACATCCCTGAAGGTCTGTTCGACGAACTGCCGGTGCCCGGCCAGTTCCGCCTCGAAGGCATCCAGCGTCTCGAAGCCCATCGCGCGGGCCAGGTCCAGGCGGCGATCGGGCTCGTGCGGCAGCAGGTGGGTCTGCTGATCTTCCCGGTATTGCAGGGCGTGTTCGGTCCGGCGCAAAAAGCGGTAGGCCGCTTCCAGGCGCGCCGAATCCCCGTGCGACACCAGTCCGGTATCGGTTTCGACGCGCAGGGCCGCCAGCAGCCCCCGCGTCTGCAGCGACGGCTGTCGCCCGCCGCGTATCAGCTGCGACAGTTGCACCACGAACTCGATTTCGCGGATGCCGCCTTCGCCCAGCTTGATATTGTCGGCCTGCGTGGTGTCCGGCCCCGACCCCTTGAACGCCCGCCGGTTCCAGTCTTCGCGAATGCGTTCGCGCAGGCCGCGCAGGGCCGCCAACGCGTCAAAGTCGAAATACTTGCGGTAGACAAACGGCCGGCGCAGCGCTTCCAGCTGGGCCGCCTGGGACGACACGTCGCTGCCCTCGAACGCCGACACCTCGATCCGCCGCGCCTTCAGCCACGCATACCGTTCCCACTCCCGGCCCTGCGAGACCAGATAGTTCTCGAACGCATCCAGGCTCCAGGCCAGCGGTCCGGAATCGCCATCGGGCCGCAGCCGCAGGTCGGTCCGGAACACGTGCCCGTCGGCGTCGATCTCGGAAATCACCGGCATCATCCGCCGAGTCAGCCGGCCGTAGAACTCGTGATGCGAGATGGGCCGGCGGCCATCGGTTTCGCCTTCGTCCCCATACAGCATGACCAGGTCGATGTCGGACGACACATTCAACTCTTCGCCGCCCAGCTTGCCCATGCCGACGATCAGCATCTCCTGGGGCAGGCCGCTGGCGATCTCGCGCGGAATGCCGTGCACCTCGGCCAGTTCGGCGGCCACGCTGCGGTAGGCCTGCGTAATGGCCAGATCCGCCAGGCGCGTCATGGCCGTCACGACTTCTTCCAGCGGCGCCAGGCCGCCCAGGTCGCGAATCATGATCGTGCAGAACACCCGTTCGCGCAGTTGGCGCAGCACGGCCCGGCAATCGGCCACGGGCAGCGGGCCGGCCGGCGCGACGCCCCGGCGCGCGCACAGTTCTTCGAACCAGGTGGTCAGCGTCTCGCCGGTGAGCGGGTCCTGCGCGCCGTCGGCCAGGCCGTCCGCCCACTTGGGCTGCGCGTTCAGGCGCCGCCGCAGGTGGCCGGACCAGGCCAGGGCGGGAGCAAGAAGGGAAGAATCTGACATGGGCGGTCTCGTCAAAAGCATAAATAGACTGGCGTGAACAGACGGTCATGGCGGAAGTGGCCGCTTCGGTGTGGCCTATCCGCTGACACGATTGTCTCTCGTTACGCTGTTTTTGATCTGTAGCAGCATAAGCCAGGTTCTACGCGGTAAGCTTCGCCTCAGCCTCCGATCCGGCCTGCCCGGACCGCCGCATCCTCCCCTGTCCTTCCTACGTGCGTCTGTCTCCTCTGTACCGTCTCGTCGTTCGACCCGCCCTGTTGTTGCTGCTGGCCGGCTACTTCCTGTTCGCGTTCGCCGTGATCGCGCTCCGGTACGTGGTGCTGCCCGCGATCGACGACTACCGGCCGACGCTCGAGCGGCTGGTCAGCCGGCAGGCCGGCGTGCCGGTACGCATTGGCGCCATCGACGCCAACTGGATGGGACTGCACCCCCGGCTGGTGCTGCGCGATGTCGACGTGCTCGATGCCCAAGGGCGGGTCGCCCTGGCCTTGCCGCGCATCGCCACCCTGTTTTCGTGGCGCAGCCTGCTGGTCTTCGAACCGCGTCTGCTGCAATTGCAGCTCGAGGCGCCCCACATCGATATCCGGCGCGATAGCGGCGGCCGCATCTGGGTTGCGGGGGTGTCGTTCGACCCGCATGAACCCGGATCGCATGAGGCCAGCCGATGGCTGCTGGCGCAGCGCGACGTGTCCATGCGTGGCGGCACCGTACGCTGGCTGGACGAAATGGCCGACGCGCCGGCGCTGGACTTTCACGACGTCGCGTTCAGGCTGCGCAACAACGGCCGGCGGCACCGTGCGGCGCTGCTCGCCACGCCGCCGCCGGCCCTGGCCTCCACCATCGACGTGCGCGCCGAGTTTTCCCACCGCCTGTTCGAAACCCAGCCGACTGACATGACGCGCTGGCGCGGCACGATCTACGGCAACGCCGATTTCATCGACCTGCTGGAATGGCGGTCGTGGTTGCCGCTGTCGCAGACGGTGCTCAATGGCTACGGCGCGCTGCGTGGGTGGGCCGATTTTCGCGATGGGCGGGTGCACCATGTGCTGGCCGACGTGGCCCTGCATGATCTCGACCTGCAACTGGTGCACGGCCAGCCCGCCTTGCCCTTGCGGGATCTGGTGGCCCGGGTGGACGCCGGCAAGGATGCCTCCGGCCACCGCGTGACCCTGACCCACCCGCGCATGCAGATCGGCGCGGGCGAGGCCATGACGCCGGGCACGGTCACGGCCAGCTACGCCGCCGACACCGATGCCGGGGAGTTGCGGATGCCGATGCTGTCGCTGGGCGCGCTCCGCGACATGGCGCCTAGCCTGCCCTTGCCCGAGACGACCCGCACGCGCATTGCGCAGGCCCAGCCCGCGGGGCGGCTGGATGACGTGATCCTGACATGGCAGGGAGACCCGCTGAAGGTGCTGCCGGCTGCCGGCGGGGCCTCGCCAACCGCATCGGCGCCCGCTGTTGCATCTCCGCCCGCTGTCGCGTCGGCGCCTGCAAGTCGCGCCGGCGATTTCCCTTTGCACACGTTTCACCTGCAGACCCGCTTTTCCGGCCTGTCCCTGACGGCCGCGCCGGTGCCGACCGGCAAAGACGTCCACCACGCGCAGCGCCCGGGCGTCACCAACCTGAGCGGCACGCTGGACGCCGGTCCGCGCGCCGCCACGCTGTCCATCGACGCGTCCGACCTCACCCTGACCCTGCCAGGCGTGTTTGCAGCGCCCCTTGTACCCGTGCAGCGGCTGGTCGGCGACATTCGGATCGACCGGCCCGAACAGGGGCCCATGACCGTCACGATGTCCAAGGTCGAATTCGAGCAGGCACGCAATCGGGGCCATGTGCAGGCGACCTGGACCGCGCGCGGCCGCACCCCGGCAGGCTCGCTGGACCTGAGCGGGCAGCTGACCCGCGCCGATCCACGCGACGTGCATCGTTTCATACCCACAGTCGTGCCCGACGACGTGCGCGTCTGGCTCAGGAACGCCTTGCTGGCTGGCACCGCGTCCGACGTCGACTTCCGCGTCAAGGGCGACCTGGCCGATTTTCCGTATGGAGACGGCAAGGCGGGCGAATTCCATGTGGCCGGCAAGTTCCAGGGCGTGACGCTGGAAGCGGCCGGTTCCGCGATGGGCAAGCCCGATATCTGGCCGCCCATCGACGACATCGCCGGGGATTTCGTGTTCGATCGCGTATCGATGGCGCTGCGCACGCGGGGCGGCAAGGTGCGGACGGCGCCGGATTCCTCGGTCATCCTGGGCGAGTCCGACGTTCGTATCGCCCATCTGGAAAAAGCCCCGCTGCTCGAGCTCGATACCGAGGCGCGGGGTACGGCCACCGACTTCCTGCGCTTCGTGCGCGAGACGCCTCTGGCGCGTACGGGCGGCCAGGTTCTGAACGACGCCAGCGCGACCGGCAACCTGGTGGTGCCGCTCAGCCTGCGGCTGCCACTCGAGCACGTCGATTTTGTGCGCGTCGAAGGCGACATCCAGCTGGCCGGCAACACCTTCCGCTTCAATGCGGACAGTCCGCCCCTGAGCCGGCTTGCCGGCACGCTGCATTTTTCCAATGATGGGATTTCCCCCAAGGACGTGACCGGCACGCTGCTTGAAGGCCCGGTCACGCTGTCGGGCGGGCCAGGCGCCAATGGCGTCAATGAACTGGTGGCGAGCGGCACGGTGCCGGCGCGCGGCCTGCAGACCTTGTGGCCCGCGCCGGGCATGACGCGCCTGAGCGGGCAGGCGGCCTACCGCGCCACCGTGCAGGTTGCGACCGGCAAGCCGCCGCGCGCCGTGATCGAGTCCACCCTGCAGGGCCTGGGCCTGGACTTGCCCGTGCCGCTGCGCAAGGCGCCTGCCGACTCGTTGCCCTTGCGCGCCGAATGGGGCCCGCAAGAGCAGGCCGGCGCCAACGGCGACTGGCTGGCGGCCAGTGTGGGCGGCAGCCTGGTCAATCTGCACATTGAACGGGACCTGACCCTAGGCAGTGGCCAGTTGCGAGGGTTGCGCGGCGCACTGGGTGTGAACCGCGCGGCCACCCTGTCGGGACCGGGCTTCGGGCTGGCCATCGATCTGCCCGTGCTGGATGTGGATCGCTGGCGCACGGTTATGGCCGAATTCGTGTCGCCCGCGCCTGCGCCGGTAGCGACCGCCCTGGATCCCGCCACCGCCCGGCTGTTCAGCCTGAATCGCGTCAACCTCAAGACCGGGTCCCTGCAACTGCACGGCCGGCACCTGGACAACGTCACCCTGTACGCCGCCCGCCAGGGCGCGGCCCCGCCCCGGCTGCCGCCGACCGCCTTGCCCGCCGCCCAGCCCGCGCAGGTCGAAACCGGCGACTGGCGTGTCGACATCGACTCTGACCAGGTGGCGGGCCGCCTGTCGTGGAATGAAGGCCCGGACGGCATCGCCGGCAAACTGACCGCGCGCCTGCGCCGACTGGTGGTGCAAGACGAACCGGGCGCGGGTGACGGCAGCGACATCGTGGCCGACCCCAAGCCGGTCGACGTGCCCGAAGTGGACCTGATCGCCGACCGGTTCGACCTGTATGGCAAGTCGCTGGGCCGGCTCGAAGTCCAGGCGCAGACGGTCGACCGCGGGCTGGAATGGCAGCTGCGCCACCTGACCGTCAAGAATGACGATGCGACGCTGGACGGTTCGGGCGTCTGGCGCGTGGAGCCGGGCGATAACCGCACCACGCGCCGCCGCATGACGCTCGATGCGTCTCTGGACCTGGTCGATACCGGCAAATTCCTGGACCGCATGGGCCTGCCGGCCACCATCGCCGGCGGAGCGGGCAGGGTCAACTCGAAAGTGTCGTGGCTGGGCATGCCCTACTCGATCGACATGCCCACCCTGAGCGGCACGGTTGAACTCGACATCGGCAAGGGCCAATTCCTGAAAGCGGACCCGGGTATTGCCAAGCTGCTGGGCGTGCTGTCGCTGCAGTCGCTGCCGCGCCGCGTCAGCCTGGACTTTCGCGACGTCTTCAGTGAAGGCTTTGCGTTCGACAGCCTGCGCGGCAATGCGGCCATCCGCAGCGGCGTCGCGCATACCGAAGACTTCCGCATGAACGGCATTTCGGCCACCGTCATGATGGCCGGCGACACCGACCTTGTGCATGAAACGCAAAAGCTGCGCGTGGTCGTGGTGCCCAAGCTGGACGCGGGCGGTGCGACGCTGCTGTACGGCCTGATCAATCCCGTGTTGGGCTTGAGCATGTTCGTGGCGCAACTGCTGCTGCGCGAACCGCTCGGCGCGGCGTTCACCTATCAGTACGGAATTTCCGGCAGTTGGGCCGATCCGGTCATCGCACGCATTTCCAACGCCACCCCGCGGCCCGGGCCGGTAGTCGACGAACCGGTTCCGGCGCCGTGATCGCGGCGCCATCGGTTGCCACCCCCGTTCTGCGTCACAATACCGTTTTCGACCGCCGGATCGCCGCCTGCCATGCCAGAACCCGCTGACGTTTCCTCGCTCACGCGCGTCGCCGCGCTGCAAATGGTGTCCACGCCCGACGTCCAGGAAAACCTGGACACGGCGGCCGAACTCATCGCCCAGGCGGTGGGGCGGGGCGCCAGGCTCGTGGCGCTGCCCGAATACTTCTGCTTCATGGGCCGGGCCGACCGGGAAAAAGTCGCGATCCGCGAGCCCGAAGGCCATGGACCCATCCAGGACTTCCTGGCGGGCCAGGCCAGCCAGCACGGCATCATCCTGGCAGGCGGCACCTTGCCGCTGGCCTGTCCCGACCCCGACCGCGTGTTCAACACGGCCTTTGTCTACGGCCCCGACGGCGCGGTACTGGCGCGCTACGACAAGATCCACCTTTTCAGTTTCAAGCGCGAGGACGAGTCCTACGACGAGTCCATCAGCATCCGTCCGGGCGGCCAGCCGGTCGCGTTCGACGCGCCGTTCGGCCGGGTCGGCATGTCCACCTGCTACGACCTGCGCTTTCCCGAGCTGTACCGGGCGTTGGGCGATACGGCCTTGATTTTGGTGCCCGCCGCCTTCACCTACACCACAGGCAAGGCCCATTGGGAACTGCTGCTGCGCGCCCGCGCGGTCGAAAACCAGTGTTACGTGCTGGCGCCGGCGCAGGGCGGCCGGCACCCCAATGGCCGCAGTACCTGGGGCCACGCCATGCTGGTCGATCCCTGGGGCACGGTGATCGATGTCTTGCCGGAAGGGCCCGGCGTGGTCTGTGGCAACATCGATCCTGCCCGCATTGCCGACGTCCGCAGTTCCTTGCCCGCCTTGCGTCACCGCGTGATGTAACCGTCACGCATTCATCAGAGCTTCCTTCATGCACATCGTAGAACCCAATATCCAGGCCTTTGCGACCGCCAAGTCCTTGCTGCTCGACCCCTGGGGCCTGACCGAGGCTGACCTGTCGCGCGCGATCGGCGAGATTTTCACGCACAAGGTGGACTATGCCGACCTGTACTTCCAGTACACCCGCAGCGAAGGCTGGAGCCTGGAAGAAGGCATCGTCAAGACCGGCAGTTTTTCGATCGGGCAGGGCGTGGGAGTGCGCGCGCTGAGCGGCGAAAAAACGGCCTTTGCCTATTCCGACACCCTGTCGCCCGAAGCCCTGATGTCGTCGTCCCGCGCGGTGCGTACCATCGCGCGCCAGGGCGCCGGCAAGATCAAGGTCCCGAACCGGTATGCGCAGGGCGACTCGCGCTCGCTGTATTCGGCGCTGGATCCCATCGGTTCACTCGAAGCCGCCGACAAGGTGGCCTTGCTTGAACGTTTCGAAAAGATGGCGCGTGCCAAGGACCCCCGCATCGTGCAGGTCATGGCCAGCCTGGGCGCCGAATACGACGTGGTGCTGGTCGCAGGCAGCGACGGGCGCCTGGCGGCCGACGTGCGCCCACTGGTGCGCCTGTCGCTCACGGTGATCGCCGAGCAGAACGGCCGGCGTGAAATGGGCCATGGCGGCGGCGGTGGCCGCACCGGCTTCGAATACTTTACCGACGACGTGCTGGAAGGCTATGTGGAACGCGCCGTGCACGAAGCGCTGATCAATCTCGAAGCCCGCCCCGCGCCGGCGGGTGAGATGACCGTCGTGCTGGGTTCGGGCTGGCCCGGCATCCTGCTGCACGAAGCGGTCGGCCACGGTCTGGAAGGCGACTTCAACCGCAAGGGGTCCAGCGTGTTCTCGGGCCGTATCGGTGAACGCGTCGCGTCCAAGGGCGTGACCGTGGTCGATGACGGCACGCTGCCCGATCGCCGCGGCTCGCTCAATGTCGACGACGAAGGCAATGTCTCGCAGCGCAATGTGCTGATCGAAGACGGCATCTTGAAGGGTTACATGCAGGACTCGCTCAATGCGCGGCTGATGAAGACCCCGGTGACCGGCAACGGCCGCCGCGAATCCTTCGCGCACCTGCCCATGCCCCGCATGACCAACACCTACATGATGAACGGCGACAAAGACCCCGAAGAGATCATCAAGTCGGTCAAACGCGGCCTGTACGCCGTCAACTTCGGCGGCGGCCAGGTCGACATCACCAACGGCAAGTTCGTATTCTCGACGTCCGAGGCCTACATGATCGAAGACGGCAAGATCTCGTATCCGGTCAAGGGCGCGACGCTGATCGGCAGCGGTCCGGAAGCCATGACCCAGGTCAGCATGATCGGCAACGACATGCGTCTGGACTCGGGCGTCGGCACCTGCGGCAAGGATGGCCAGAGCGTGCCCGTCGGTGTAGGCCAGCCGACGCTGCGCATGGACGGCCTGACGGTGGGCGGCACCGCGTAAACCCTCTCCGCCACCCGGATACCACCACCGGATGAGGAAAATGTCGCGCCCTGTTGCCATTTCGCGGGCGCGGCGCCTGCGGGCGCCACAGCTTCTGGCACGCCTTGGGATATGATTGGACGGCTTTACATACACTGTTGTTTGTAAATAGCCCCTGGTCGGGCGCGGCGCGATAGCCGCCCCTGCCGGCCCCGTTCCACGAATCACTCCCTCCGGGTCCGTCTCTTTGGCACCCGGGCTTGCGCGATGACCGAAACCGGTTTGCCCGATGCGCCCGATGGCGCTGCATTGAAGGTATGTGAACATTGCGATGCGGTCTATCGCAGGGTTCCCCTCGCGCGTAAAGAAGTGGCCTATTGCGAGCGCTGCGGCACCGAGCTCTATCACGACACGGAACGCCAGTATCAGCGGCTGCTGCCCATCGTCATCGCCTGCCTGATCGTCTTCTGCATATGTAACGCCTTTCCCATCGTCTCGATGGAAATCCAGGGCATCCGCGCCCAGACGACCGCATGGGAATCCGTGCTGGTGCTGCTGGATGAAGACATGTTCCTGGTGGCGACGCTGGTCTTTGCCACCACCATCTTCTTTCCCTTCCTTGAACTGGCCCTGCTGCTGTACGTGCTGGCGCCCCTGGCGGCCGGCCACGTGCCGCCGGGGTTCGGGCTGGTCATTCGCGCGATTCGTATGGGAAGGCCCTGGGGCATGATCGAAGTGTTCATGCTGGGGATCGTCGCTGCGCTGGTGAAGTTGTCGACCATGGCGACCATCGTGCCAGGCATCTCCTTGTGGTCGTTCGCGTTGCTGACGCTGCTGCTCACGTCCGTGCTCAGCTACGACCCCGCCGAACTGTGGGACCGGGCGGATCGATGCCAGAACTGACCATCCCGCATCCGCCGCCCATGCGTCCGGACGCCTCGGGTCCCGCGCCTTCCGGCACGCCCGCCGTCACCCCTCACAGCACCCCCGTGGACGACCACGCGCCGGTGCGCACGGCGGCCGAAGCGGGCGTGGTCGAGTGCACGCACTGCGGCGCCGTGCATCCGGCCGCCGTGGTGGAAACGCCCTGCGGCCGTTGCGGCGCGCAGGTCCACGCGCGCAAGGTGGCCAGCATCGAGCGCACCTGGGCCTTCCTGATTGCTGCGCTGATCCTCTATATCCCCGCCAACCTGCTGCCGATCATGACGACCGGGACGCTCCTCAGCTCCCAGACCAACACGATCATGAGCGGCGTCGTCTATCTGTGGCTGGATGGCTCGTATTTCGTGGCGGCGGTGGTGTTCATCGCCAGTATCGTGGTCCCTGTTTTCAAGCTCGCGGTGCTGACCATGCTGGTCATCACCACGCAGCGTCGCTCGACCTGGCGTCCGTACGAACGCACGCGGCTGTACCGCATGGTCGAAGCCGTCGGCCGCTGGTCGATGGTCGATATTTTCGTGGTGGCGCTGCTGGCGTCGCTGGTGCGGCTCGATGCGCTGGCCATGGTGACGCCGGAACCCGGCGCCCTGGCATTCGGCGCGGTCGTCGTCCTCACCATGTTCGCTTCGCTCAGCTTCGACCCACGCCTTATTTGGGACCCGGTGGATACGCATGACACAACAGACTGAACCGCAAACGACCCGCCCGGTGCCCGAGCCCGCGCGCCGCCCCCGCAAGGGCTGGCTGCCTTCGCTGGTATGGCTGATCCCGATCGTCGCGGCCGTGGCCGGCCTGTCGTTCATGTTCAACATCCTGTCCAAGCACGGGCCGTCGGTGGACATCACCTTCCGCACGGCCGAAGGCCTGGAAGCCGGCAAGACCAAGATCCGCTACAAGGACGTGGACATTGGCCAGGTGCAATCGATCCGCCTGGTGCGCGACCGCACCCACGTCATCGTCAATGTCGAACTGACCAAGGACGCGGAAACCTTCGCGGTCGAAGGATCGCGCTTCTGGGTCGTCAAGCCGCGCGTCGCAGCCAGCGGCGTGACCGGCTTGAACACTCTGTTATCGGGCGCCTACATCGGCGTGGACCCGGGCAAATCCGAAGAACGCGTGACGGATTTCACGGGCCTGGAAGTCCCACCCATCGTGACTACCGACACCCCGGGCAAGCAGTTCGTGCTGCGCGCAACCGACCTGGGTTCGCTGGACCTGGGTTCCCCGGTGTACTACCGCCGCATCAATGTGGGGCAGGTCGTTGCGTATGACCTCGATCCCGACGGCACAGGCATCACGTTGCGTGTCTTCGTCAACGCGCCGTATGACAAGTTTGTCACGGCCAACACCCGCTTCTGGCACGCCAGCGGCGTCAACGTCCAGCTCAATGCCGATGGCCTGAAGCTGCAGACACAGTCGCTTGCCACCGTGGTGCTGGGGGGCGTGTCCTTCCAGGCCTCGCCCTTCCTGCCCGCGTCCGATCCGGCGCCCGACGACGCGACCTTTGCGCTGTTCGGCGACCAGGACATGGCCCTCAAGCCCGAAGACGGCGCGCCGACCAGTGTTGTCATGTACTTCGAGCAGTCGGTCCGCGGCCTGTCGCCGGGCGCCCCGGTGGACTTCCGCGGCGTCGTGATCGGCCAGGTCCGCTCCATCGGCATCGAGTTCCGGCGCGACAAACGGGCCTTCGTCTTGCCTGTGGTGGTGGACCTGTACCCGCAACGCCTGGGCCTGGGCAGCCGATCGCAGGGCGGCAAGACCGCCAACGACATGGACCAGAAGCAGATCTACGAAGGCCTCGTCAGGAATGGCATGCGGGCGCAACTGCGCAACGGCAACTTGCTGACCGGCCAGATGTACGTGGCGATCGACTTCTTCCCGGGCACCAAGGCGCCGACGCTGAACCCGAACGGCAAGTCGACCTTGCCTGAATTCCCGACCGTGCCAGGTACGTTCAACGAACTGCAGACGCGTATTGCCGAAATCGTCGACAAGATCGGCAAGTTCCCGTTCGACACCATGGGCCAGGACATTGCCGCGACACTGGCCAGCCTGCGCACCACCATGGCCACGACGGAGCAACTGGTCAGCACACTGAACGGCAAGGTTGCGCCGGAAATCACGGCCACCATGCAGGATGCCCGCAACACGCTGCGCGCCGCCGAGCAGACCTTCTCGTCCGACGCGCCGCTGCAGCAGGACGTGCGCCGCGCCATGCAGGAACTGATGCGCACCTCGAACTCGCTGCGTCAGCTGACCGATTATCTTGAACAGAATCCCCAGTCGCTGATCCGGGGCAAACCGAAGGACGAACGATGACACCAGTAGCTGCACCACGCCGGACGAACACGGAACTGGCGTCTTCGAGCTGGGACGCATGTCGTCGCAAGGCTTTGCGTGTCGGGGCGGCGGGTGCCGCGTCCGGGGCTACCGGGGCGCAGCCGGCCGGAAGGGGTCGCCTGCGGTCGGGCCTGGCCGTCTTGGCCCTGGGCGTATCTGCCCTTGGCCTGGCGGCATGCGCCGGTCCTTCCGCGCCGCGCATCTACACGCTGCAGGATTCGTCTGCCATCCAGGGCGGTGCGCAGATGGCGCCAGGTACCGACCGCATGGCCTCGTCCGCCCTGGTTGGCGGCGCGTCCACCGCGGGCCCGACCCGCTTCATCGACGTCGCCCCCGTCATCATTCCGGAACGCCTGCGCCGCCGCCAGGTCGTGCTGCGCACCGACGCCACGCAGTTGCGGGTGCTGGAAGAAGACCGTTGGTCCGCATCGCTGGCCGACGAACTGCACGACGCGATTTCGTTCGGTTTGCAATCCCAGCTGAACGCCGCCGACGTCTCGCAGACCGGCCTGGCCGGCAAGGCGCCGTCTTACCGCATCTCGATCGAGTTCAATCAGATCGACGCGCAACAGGGTGGGGCGGTGCGGGCCAACGTGTCATGGCTCGTCAAGCAGGTATCCGGCCCCAACGGCCGGGTATGCCAGGCCCGCTTCGAAGCCCCCGCCGGCGCGCAGGTCGCCGATGTGATCGTGGCGCATCAGCGTGTTGTTGGGCAGGTGGTCGAGGCCGTCGCGGCAAGCCAGCGCGCGCTGGAAAGCGGCGGCGCCGCGCCGTATTGCTCGGCGTCGGTGGGGTAGCGTCGGTGCAGTGAACGAAAAAAATGCCGCGCAGTGCGCGGCATTTTTCATGGGCTGGTCAAGACCAGCCTAGAAGCTTTCGTCCGCCCCCAGATACCGCCATTCGCCCGTGGGCAGATCCCCCAGCGTCACCTTGCCGATCCGCACGCGTTTCAGCCCGACCACACGCAAGCCCACGGCTTCGCACATGCGGCGGATCTGGCGCTTCTTGCCTTCGCGCAAGGTAAAGCTCAACTGATCTTCGTTTTGCCAGTAGACCTTGGCTTCCTTAAGCGGCTTGCCGTCCATCGTCAATCCGTGATTGAGCAACGCCAGATCCGATTCCGGCAGGCGTCCGGCCTTGTGGTACTGCACACGCACCAAATATTCCTTGTCCACGTCGGACGTTTCGCCAATCAGATGCTTGGCGATGCGGCCGTCTTGCGTCAGCACCAGCAACCCGACCGAATCGATGTCCAGCCGGCCCGCGGGCACCAGATTGCGCAGCTGGTTGGGCTGGAATTGCGTCGGTGACCGATCCATCTTCCAGCGCGTGCGCGAACTGATCAGCGACACGGCGGGCCGATACCCGTCTTCGGCCTGACCGCTGACAAAGCCCACGGGCTTGTTGATCAGGATGGTGACGCGGCGCGCCTGCTCGTTGCTGGCCTGCCGCTCCACGGTGATCTTCTGCTCGGGCAACACCTTGCTGCCCAGAGTCGACACGACGACGCCATCTACGCGCACCCACCCCCGTTCGATCCATTCATCGGCTTCGCGGCGGGAGCACAGGCCGAGTTCGGACATGCGTTTGGACAGGCGTAGGGGTTCGGACATGCTCAACAGATCAAAGAGGGGTAACGGGGCATTTTAGTCGCATAAGCCGTGGCACACCCGCGGCATTACGCCCGACGCTTCATGAACCAGCCTGCGGCCGCGCACAACAGCAGGAACAGGATGCCGGCGATCCACACTGACTGGGTCGCCTGATACGCCAACACAGTGGGCACGCCCACGGCCACCGCAACCAGCCAACCGACCAGCTTGTTCTCGCGCCTGGCGGGTGGCTCGGACCGGATGGGCGCAGCGGGGGCGTCGGCAACCGGAGCCGCGCGCGCAGTCTCCGCGCGATTCACCCTGGCCGGCTCAGCCACCTCGGCATCCACCGGCAGCTCCACTGCCGTGACCTCGGGCTCCGGCTCGGCCTGCGTGAAGTCGTGGCCGTGGCCGGTCAGCAGGTGCATGCGGTCAGGGCGCAGCAGGCCCCGCGTATGGTTGATATCTGCAACGATCGCGTTATCGGGCCCGGCGTCGCCCGACCGCGTCAACGTATCAAAGTCTTCCAGGGCCTTCTGCAGTTCCGGACCGAATTCCTCGACATCAGGCAGGCCGCTGGTCCGGCAGAGCACGTACGGGCCGTAGTGAAGACGCAGGTGCCGCGCAAAGTTGTCGACGATGGGGGCAACGTCCGCCCCCAGGCGCGCCACCAGCAAGGGCGCGCGCTGCCCCAATGTCGCGAGCGCCCGTTCCAGCGACGTCACCAGATAGGGATACTGCGTGTCGCCATACTCCATCATGTCTTCGCGCGCGTCGCTGTCCAGGTCCTCGTCATCGATCAGCCGCGCCCAGTGCAGGTCCATCGGCGTGAACAGCGCCATCCACAAGATCGGAATGTGCGCGTTGGCCTCCAGCTCCGGGCCGCCCTCCAGGAAAAACGCCTCCCACTCGCGGCTGCTGCCATCGGGCATGCGGGGATGGGACGTGGCGTTGAGAAAGACGGGATGGCTCATGGCAAAGGTCGGTAAAGGAACAGGTGTTCCTTATACGCTATGCCGACAGGCCCTTGGAACCCACGGGTGCCTCGGCCGCGCGATATTGCCAGCGCCGGCAAGGCGACCAGGATCGAAACCCCGATGGTACGATTCCCGCGTCCCCCACCCACCGCGCGGGTCTTTGTCACCCGCCTTGCCCGTGTCCCTGCCTGCCCAATTGTCGCCCCCAACCCCCGTCACCGACTTTGCCGAAGCCGCCGCGATCATCGCGCGCCTGGAATCCCTGACCACCCGCCACGACGTCCACGCCTTGGGCGAGCATGTCACCTGGCGCAGCCTGGGCAGCGGCACGCCGCTGGTGCTGATCCACGGCGGCCATGGCAGCTGGCTGCATTGGGTGCGCAACATCGAAACGCTTGCGCAGCAGCACACCGTGTACGTTCCGGACCTGCCCGGCTATGGCGCATCGGGCCCGATGACGGCGTCGCCGGACGACCTTGATCACCTGGTGCGCGTGACCATCGCCAGCCTGGACCAACTGATAGGCGAATCAACACCCCTGCACCTTGCCGGCTTTTCTTTCGGTGGCCTGGTGGCCTCGCACATCGCCGCGCAACGTGGCCAGGTGCGCAAGCTGGCCTTGCTCGGCTCGGCCGGCCACGGCACGCCTCGGCGCCAGACCCTGGCCATGGTGAACTGGCGGCGGTCGACCGACGAGGCGGCCATGCTGGACGACCTGCGCCACAACCTGCAGGCGCTGATGATTCACGATCCGGCGCAGATCGATGCATTGGCATTGACGGTGCATCGCGATGCCTGCGTGAACACGCATTTCCGGTCCAAGAAACTGTCGCAGTCGGCGTCGGTGCCGGCCGTGCTGGCGCCGCTGACCGTGCCGATGCGGTGTGTGTGGGGCGAGTTCGATGCGACGGCGCAGGCGGACCTGGCGGGGCCGGTGCTGCAGGACGGGCGCTCGGAAAGGGCCTGGGACGCCATGCCGGGCGCCGGGCACTGGCTGATGTTCGAACGGCCCGACGCGGTCAATTCCCTGATGCTTGCGTGGTTTACGGATTGACCCATGCGCGAAAAAACGACAGGATTCTCGGTTGCTCGGCCGCAAAGGGCCTGCTAGTATCAATCCCATGAACGCCGCTTCCCGCCATTTTTATTTTTACTTTTTTGGATTTCCAATGCCGCTGGCGGAGGAAAGGAAGCGTCGTACGTAACGAATTCCTGCCCCAAAAAAGCCGCCAGCTACCCTGGCGGCTTTTTTTATGCGCCGCCAGATCGCACACCCCCTTCAAAACAAGATCCGCCGCCCCTCCAGGAGAACACCCGTGTCGCACAATACCGATGACTTGCGCATTCGTGAAGTCAAGGAACTCGCTCCCCCCTCGCACCTGATGCGCGAGTTGCCGTGCAGCACCGACGTCGCCACCACGGTGTACAACGCCCGTCAGGCGTCGCACCGCATCCTGCACGGCATGGACGACCGGCTGATCGTGGTGATTGGCCCCTGCTCGATCCACGACACCCAGGCCGCGCTTGATTACGCCAGGCGTCTGAAGGTCCAGCGCGACCTGTATGAAGGCGAACTCGAAATCATCATGCGGGTGTATTTCGAAAAGCCGCGCACCACGGTGGGCTGGAAGGGGCTGATCAACGATCCGGATCTGGATGGCAGCTTCGCCATCAACCGCGGCCTGCGCACGGCGCGCCAGGTGCTGCTCGAAATCAATGAGCTGGGACTATCGGCAGGGTGCGAATACCTGGACATGATCACGCCGCAGTACATTGCCGACCTGGTGGCGTGGGGCGCGATTGGCGCACGCACGACCGAGAGCCAGGTGCATCGCGAACTGGCATCGGGACTGTCGTGCCCGGTGGGCTTCAAGAACGGCACCGACGGCAACGTCAAGATTGCCGTCGACGCCATCAAGGCCGCCTCGCAGCCGCATCATTTCCTGTCGGTCACCAAGGGCGGCGTGTCGGCCATCGTGTCGACCAATGGCAATGAAGACTGCCACCTCATTTTGCGCGGCGGCAAGGCGCCGAACTTCGACGCCGCCAGTGTCGAAGCCGCGTCCATGGACATGGCCAAGGCCGGTCTGGCGCCGCGCATCATGATCGATGCCAGCCATGCCAACAGCAGCAAGAAACCGGAAAACCAGCCGCAGGTGATCGACGACGTCGCGCGCCAGATGGAAGCTGGCGACACCCGCATCGTGGGCGTGATGGTGGAAAGCCACCTGGTGGCAGGTCGCCAGGACCTGATCCCGGGCCAGCCGCTGATGTATGGCCAGAGCATTACCGACGGCTGCATCGACTGGGACAGTTCGGTGCAGGTGCTGCAACGCCTGTCGCAAGCAGTCAAGGCGCGCCGGCTGGCCGTGGGTCAGTCCGGCAAATAGTCAGCCCACGCCGACCGGGTCAGTCCTGCTCGGCGGCGGCACGCGCGTTGCGTTCCGACCGCCACAGCACATCGTTGCCGCCGTTCATCCGGTTCAGGGTGCGCGCCAGCACGAACATCAGGTCCGACAGGCGGTTCAGGTAGTGACGCAGGGTGTCGTTGATGGGCTCGTTGGCCTCCAGCGATACCACGCTGCGTTCAGCACGCCGGCACACGGTGCGCGCCACGTGGGCCATGGCCGCCGCGCGTGAACCGCCGGGCAGGATGAATTCACGCAAGGCCGGCAGCGGCGCGTTGTAACGCGCCAGCCATTCGTCCAGACGCACCACCTGCTCGGGCTTGAGCAGCGTGAACCCCGGAATGCTGAGCTCGCCGCCCAGATCGAACAGGTCGTGCTGGATGTCGAACAGATCGCGCGCCACGTCGTCGGGCAGGTCTTCGGTCAACAGCAGGCCGATTGTGCTGTTGAGTTCGTCGACATCTCCCATGGCCTGTACGCGCAGGGCGTCCTTGACGGTGCGCGACCCGTCGCCAAGTCCGGTCGTGCCGTCGTCGCCCGTGCGTGTGGCGATGGCGGAGAGTCGGTTACCCATGCAGTACTCCAATCAGATGGCGCGTCCAACGCGCAAGCAGCGATTTTGGCACTGTTTGCCGATGCAACGGTTACCGGTTGTTGGGACGACCATGAATCGGCCGCCAGCCAATCGGAAGATGCCGCCTATCACCGCTTGGAACGGCGCTCATCGTTAACCCAGGGCCATCGGCCCGTGGCCTGCGTCCTGTCACGTTTTGTGGCGCACACGCCGCAAATCCTGCGGGTTTATCCGCTGTGCGTTCCAGGGCGCGCAAGCTATCTTCAAGGGGTCATGGAGATTGCGGATGAACGCCCCTTTGGACGTTGGGCATACCCTGGGCATAGCCGCCCGTCAGGCAGAAGTCGTGGAAGCGTTGCGGCGGGTCGTTCCCCCGCATTGCGTGCTCTACCGCGAAGAGCAGACACGCCCCTACGAATGTGATGGCCTTGCGCTGTTCCGGCAGTTGCCGATGGTGGTCGTCCTGCCCGAAACCGAAGCGCAAGTGCAAGACGTCTTGCGTCTGTGCAAACGGCTGGCCGTGCCCGTCGTGGCGCGCGGTGCGGGCACCGGGCTGTCGGGCGGGTCGATGCCGCATGCCGAAGGCGTGCTGCTCGGTCTGGCCAAGTTCAATCGCATCAAACGGATCGACCCCACGGCACGGCTGGCGGTGGTCGAACCTGGCGTGCGCAACATTGCCATTTCCGAAGCGGCCGCGCCCCACAAGCTCTATTACGCGCCCGACCCATCAAGCCAGATCGCCTGCACCATTGGCGGCAACGTGGCCGAGAACTCGGGCGGCGTGCACTGCCTCAAATACGGTCTGACTGTTCATAACGTGATGGCGGTCCGTGTCGTCACCATCGATGGCGACGTGGTCCAATTCGGATCCGAAGCGCTCGATGCGCCCGGCCTGGATCTGCTGTCCGTGTTCATCGGGTCCGAAGGCATGCTGGGTGTCGTGACCGAAGTGACCGTCAAGCTCGTGCCCAAGCCTGCACTGGCGCAAGTGATCATGGCCAGCTTTCCCACGGTCGAAGCCGCCGGCGATGCGGTCGCCAACATCATCGGGGCCGGCATCATTCCGGCAGGCCTGGAGATGATGGACAAGCGCGCGACCGGCATGGTGGAACCCTTCGTGCAGGCGGGCTATGACCTGGACGCGGCCAGCATTCTGCTGTGCGAATCCGATGGCACGCCTGAAGAAGTCGCGCACGAAATCGCCCACATGATTGCGGTTTTCGAAGGCAGTGGCGCAACGCGCATCCAGGTGTCGCGCAACGAGACCGAACGCCTGCTGTTCTGGGCGGGCCGCAAGAACGCCTTTCCGGCCGCCGGCCGCATCTCGCCCGACTACTATTGCATGGACGGCACCATTCCGCGACGTCACCTGAGCCGGGTGCTGTCGGCGATCGAAGCGATGGAAGAAAAATATGCCTTGCGCTGCGCCAACGTGTTTCACGCGGGCGACGGCAATCTGCATCCGCTGATCCTGTTCGATGCGAACGATCCGGACGAGGTCCAGCGCGCCGAGCAGTTCGGCGCCGAGATCCTCGAGCTGTGCGTGGAAGTCGGTGGCACGGTTACCGGCGAGCATGGCGTCGGCATGGAAAAGATCAACCAGATGTGCGTCCAGTTCGCGCGTGAAGAACTCGATGTCTTCTTTTCGGTAAAGCATGCCTTCGACGCCAGCGGGCTGCTCAATCCGGGCAAGGCCATTCCCACCCTGGCGCGTTGCAACGAGTACGGCCGCAGTCACACCCATTCCGCAAACGTCCGGTTTCCCGAGATCCCGCGTTTCTGAATCTTTCGTCTACTGCAGCGTGCCGGTGCGTGGGCGCTGCTTTCTTTTTGGCCACGCGTTGCTATGGATGTCTTGTTATCGGATGTGCGGGCAAGGGTGATCCTTGCGAATGCGGCAAGCAAGCCGCTGACGATCCGCGGGGGCGGCACGAAGTCCTTCTACGGCAATCCGCCGCCCAGGGGGGCCAGCGTGCTGGACATGTCCAGCTATGCCGGCATCATCAGCTACGAGCCCACTGAACTGGTCATTACCGCGCGTGCAGGCACGCGGCTTGCCGACCTCGAAGCCGAACTGGCCAGCCGCCATCAGATGCTGGCGTTCGAACCCCCGCATTTCGCGGTGGGCGCCACGCTGGGGGGGTGTGTTGCGGCGGCGCTGGCCGGACCGCGGCGGGCCACCTCGGGCGGCGTGCGGGACTACGTGCTTGGTGTAAGGATGATGGATGCACAGGGCAGGGTGCTGCGCTTTGGCGGCGAGGTCATCAAGAACGTGGCGGGCTACGACGTGTCGCGCTTGCTGACCGGATCGCTCGGCACCTTGGGGATCCTGCTTGATGTGTCGCTGAAGGTGCTGCCGCGGCCGGCGATCGAAACGACCTTGTGTCTGCCGATGACCGAGTCCCAGGCCCTGCACGCCATGAACCAATGGGCCGGGCAGCCCGTGCCCATCAGCGCCACGGCATGGGTGGGAGAAGGCACTGAAGGGGGCACGTTGCACGTGCGGCTGTCGGGTTCGACCGCGGCGGTCACGGCGGCGCGGGCCCGGATCGGCGGCGATGTGATGGATGATGGCGACGTGCTGTGGCGGTCCTTGCGGGACCATCGCCATCCGTTCCTGACGGCCTGTCCGCTGTGGCGCGTGTCGGTACCGTCGACGACACCTGCCCTGAACCTCGGGCCGACGTTGATCGAATGGGGTGGGGCGCAGCGATGGCTGACCGGCCCGCATCTGGCCCGGCCGCTGCGCGCGCAGGCGCGCGACCTGGGCGGGCATGTGACGCTGTTTCGCGCGGCGTCGGAAGCGCAAGCGCAGGAAGTGGGCGTGTTCCAGCCGCTGACGGCGGGCCTGGCGGCGATCCACCATCGCCTGAAAAACGAATTCGATCCCTCGGGGGTGTTCAACCCGGGGCGGATGTATCCCGGCCTGTAGGCCGAAGGCGTACCCACTGTCATGCAGACCCAGCTTGCCGAATCCCTGAAAGACACCGCCGACGGCCAGGAAGCCGACGCGATCCTGCGCAAGTGCGTCCATTGCGGCTTCTGCACGGCCACCTGCCCGACCTACCAGGTCACGGGCAATGAACTCGACAGTCCGCGCGGGCGCATCTACCTGATCAAGCAGATGCTGGAAGGCGAGCCCGTCACTGCCGAAACGCAAGGCCATCTGGACAGTTGCCTGACCTGCCGCAATTGCGAATCGACCTGCCCGTCGGGCGTGCAGTACGGCCATCTGGTCGACATCGGTCGCAAGATCGTCAATGAACGCGTGCCCCGCTCGCGTACCGATCGGTTCAAACGCGCCGTGCTCAAAGAGGTGATCGGATCGCCTGCGTTCAACCTGGCGATGCAGGCCGGGCAGGCGTTGCGGCCCATGCTGCCGGCGGTGCTCGCCGCCAAGGTGCCGACGCGGCGCCCTGCAGGCAATGTCCGCGTGGCCAGACATGCCAGCAACGTGCTCATGCTGGCCGGCTGCGTGCAGCCCGCCATGATCCCGGCTATCGACGCCGCGACCATCCGGGTGCTCGACGCCATCGGGCTGGGCGTGCGGGTGGCGGCGGGATCGGGCTGTTGCGGCGCGGTGCGTTTCCACCTGGACGACCAGGAGGGCGCCCGGACGCAGATGCGCGCGAACATCGACGCATGGTGGCCCGATATCGAGGCGGGCACCATCGACGCGATCGTCATGAATGCATCGGGCTGCGGCGCCATGGTGCGCGAGTATGCGCATCACCTGCGTCACGACCCGGTCTATTCGGGCAAGGCGATCCGGGTGTCGGACATGGTTCGCGACATCGCCGAGATCCTTGCCCCCCACGCCGAGGCTCTGCGCCCGCGCGTGACGGCAGGCCTGCCGGCCGGATCGACCGGGCGGGTGGCTTTTCATCCGCCGTGCACCCTGCAGCACTGGCAGCGCCTGCGGCCTGTCACTGAAAAGCTGCTGGTCGACCTGGGCCTGACCTTGCAGCCGTTTGCCGACAGCCACCTCTGCTGCGGGTCGGCCGGGACGTATTCGGTGTTGCAGCCAGCCATGGCGGGCGAACTGCGGCGCAGAAAGCTCGACGCCATCGAGGCCGGCGATCCCGAGATGATCCTGTCATCCAATATCGGTTGCCTGACCCACCTCCAGGGCGGCACGAAGATTCCGGTGCGGCACTGGGTCGAACTGGTGGACACCGCGTTGGCCGCGGGCTAACTCCGGGCTGACTCCACGGGCCAAGTCCGAGCGCAATTCAACCGCGCCGTTCCGATTTCACACCATGATGCGCCCCCGGGCGCATTTCCTGCTGAGCCAACGTAGTACCTGGGCAGGCACTGGCGCCGCAGCTTGTTTTGCCGCCAGCCGCACCCACGTAGATCAGGCGCAAAAGCAGCAACACAGCGCATGTTTTCAACAAGAGCACCGCGGATCTGGCTTTGCCAGTCCGCCAGTGCTGCCCCTGGGGGAGGCGCGCAGCGCCCCGGGGGGGAGAGTTCATGAATCTCGTTATTGCGACCCCGCAAGGCCTGTATTGCCCACCCGGCGATTTCTACATCGACCCGTGGCGGCCGGTTGACCGTGCCGTGATCACGCATGCCCATGCCGACCATGCACGGCGTGGGCACCGTCACTATCTGGCCGCGGCGCCGGGTGAGGGGGTACTGCGGTCCCGCATGGGCGAGATCTCGCTGGATGCCTTGCCCTATGGTCAGAAGGTCGTGCACAACGGCGTGACCATCTCGCTGCACCCGGCCGGCCACGTGCTGGGATCGTCGCAGGTGCGCATTGAATACCGCGGTGAAGTCTGGGTCGCATCGGGCGACTACAAGATCGGCACCGATCCCACCTGCCTGCCGTTCGAGCCGGTGCGCTGCCACACCTTCATCACCGAATCGACCTTTGGCCTGCCCATCTACCGGTGGCAAAGCGACGACGACCTGTTTGCCGAGATCAACGCCTGGTGGCGCGACAACGCCGACGCCGGGCGTGCCTCCGTGGTGTATGCGTACGCCTTTGGCAAGGCGCAGCGGGTGATCGCGGGCGTGGACCCATCGATCGGCACGATTGTGATCCATGGCGCGGTGGATCCCCTCAACACGGCCTATCGCGCCGCGGGCGTGCCGCTGCCGCCTGCGTTCAAGGTGACGGATATCGAGGACAAGGCACTGCTGCGGCGTTGCCTGGTTGTTGCGCCGCCGTCGGCCCAGGGCACGCCGTGGCTGCGGCGGTTTGGTGAATATTCCGATGGTTTTGCCAGCGGCTGGATGCAGGTGCGCGGCGCGCAGCGGCGGCGCGGGGTCGATCGTGGCTTTGTCATGTCGGATCACGCGGACTGGCCCGGGCTGCAGTACGCCATCAAGGAAAGCGGCGCCGACACGGTGTATGTGACGCACGGCAGCGTGGGGCCGATGGTGCGGTGGCTGACCGAGCAAGGCTATGAGGCGCTGTCCTTCACAACGGAATACGGCGATGAGGAAGACGACGCGCAGGCCGGTGGGGATGCGGCACCGGCTGAACCAGAAGCCGAGCCGGCCGGGGGCGCGGCGTCGGATACGGCGGAGGTGGATGCTGCAAATGCGGATGCCGCAGGGGTTGATACCGCAGGGGTTGATACCGCAGGGGTTGTTGCCGCAGCGGGCAGTGCGGCGTCCATCGTGGATGCTGGCAAGCAGCCTGAAGCCACTTTGAACGCGCCGTCCGACGTGCTTGAAGCGGTGACCGAACTGAAGGCGCCCATGGCGAAGGATGCCGCGCCCAACGAGCCTGGCACCTCGTCATGAAAGCGTTTGTCGACCTCTATACGGCGCTTGACAGCACGACGTCGAGCAAGAACAAGCTCAAGGCGCTGACCGACTACTTCCGCGCCGTCCCGCCCGAAGACGGCGCCTGGGCAGTCTACTTTCTGGCCGGCGGCAAGCCGCGGCAGATCATCCCGGTCAAGTTCCTGCGCGAATTCGCGCGCGAAGCGGCCGGCATTCCTGAATGGCTGTTTGACGAGAGCTATCACGCCGTCGGCGACCTGGCCGAAACCATTGCATTGCTGCTGCCCGAGTCGGAACATGGCGAAGACCGTGGCCTGGCGCAATGGATGTCCGAAGCCCTGTTGCCGCTGCGCGGCATGGCGCCCGATGTGGCCCGTCCGTTGCTGCTCGACATGTGGTCGCGGCTCGACGCGCGGGGCCGTCTGGTCGGCACCAAGCTCATCACCGGCAGCTTTCGGGTGGGCGTATCGAAGCTGCTCGTGACCCGCGCCCTGGCCGAAGTCAGTGGCGTGGACGCCAAGCGTATTGCGCAGCGGCTGGTCGGCTACACCGATCTGTCGGCGCGGCCCGATGCCGACATGTTCCGTGCATTGATTGCCGAAGAAACCGGCGACGAATCGCTGCGCCAGCACAGCGGCCACCCGTATCCCTTCTTCCTTGCGCATCCCCTGCAGGCCGACGTGGCGACGTTTCCCACCGTGTTGGGGCCACCCGCCAACTGGCAGATTGAATGGAAGTGGGACGGCATTCGCGGCCAGCTCGTCAAACGTGCGGGCCAGACGTGGATCTGGTCGCGGGGGGAAGACCTCGTCACCGACCGGTTTCCAGAACTCGTCGCCATTGGCGAATCGCTGCCAGACGGCACAGTGATCGATGGCGAAATCGTCGTCTGGCAGGACGGCAAGGTGCAGCCCTTTGCGATCCTGCAGCAGCGCATCGGCCGCAAGACACTCGGCCCGAAAATCCTGCGCGATGCGCCGGTCGGCCTGCTTGCCTACGACGTGCTGGAATGGAAGGGCGTCGACTGGCGCACCCAGCCGCAACATGCGCGGCGCGCCCAGCTCGATCGCATTGTCGAATCGCATCCGCACCCGGCCCTGCACGCCAGCCCTTTGCTCAGTGGCGCGGAATGGTCCGACCTGGCCACGCTGCGCGAGCAGTCGCGCGACCTGGGTGTGGAAGGCATGATGCTCAAGGCACGCGATGCCCACTACGGCGTGGGCCGCACCAAGGATGTGGGCGTGTGGTGGAAATGGAAGATCGACCCCTTCACCATCGACGCCGTCCTGATCTATGGGCAGCGCGGCCACGGTCGCCGCGCCAGCCTGTATTCCGACTACACGTTTGCCGTGTGGGACGGCGAGCCCGGCGACCCCGATCGCAAGCTCGTGCCCTTTGCCAAGGCGTACTCAGGACTGACTGACGAAGAGATCGGCAAGGTCGACAACATTATCCGCAAGACCACCATTGAAAGCTTCGGTCCCGTGCGCAGCGTCAAGCCGACCATGGTGTTTGAACTCGGCTTTGAAGGCATCGCGCGCAGCACGCGTCACAAAAGTGGCATCGCCGTGCGCTTTCCGCGCATGCTGCGCTGGCGCACCGACAAGCCGGTGGAAGAAGCGGATACGCTGACGACGCTATCGGCGCTGCTGCCGTCATGACAAAGAAGGTGGACGCGCCAGTTGCTCGGCCGGCGAAGGTGGATGCGCCGGCTGCCCGCCCGGCTAAGGACGGTGGGACGCGGCCAACGCGCGCCGCTGCGGGCCCTGCCACGGCTCGCCCCCGCGCACGCCGGCGCGTGGTGCCCAAGCTGCTTGCGCCCTGGATGGCGGCGCGGGGCTGGTCGCCATTCCGTTTCCAGCAGGACGCATGGGACGCGATCATCGGCGGCCAGTCCGGTCTGCTGCATGCCACGACCGGCGCGGGCAAGACCTATGCAATCTGGCTGGGAGCCTTGCTGGCATTTGGCGCGAAAGCCGTGCATCCGCCAGTGCTGGATGCGACGGGCGATGCGGCATCGCATGCTGCAACCACTGCATCGGGCGATGACGATGCAGTGGCCGCAGACGAGACCGCGCCGCGCAAGCGGCCACGCGCCACGCATTTTGACGCGGTGGCCGGGCTCGATGACGATGATGTGGAGGAAGAGGGGGACGCCGGACCGGGCGGCGACGGCGGGCAGGATCCACCTATCGTCGGCCAGGCCGATGGCGGTCGACCCGGGCGCGGCAACGCCGGGCGCTCGCACGTCGACCACGATCCGGCCGATGACGATCTGGACGACGGCGATCCAGGTCAGGGCAGCGGCGCTTCGTCAGCGTTATCGGGCGCCCCGCCCGAGCCTCGGCGTGTGCCACGCGATCGCCGTCGCGGCTCGCAAGCCACACGTCGCCGCGCGCTGGATGCGGCGCTCGGGCTGAGCGCGCCCAACCCGGCGTTTGAACGCGGAACGCTTGAATCCCAGGACAGGGCAGGCACCCCCGCCACCGCACAAGGCCCCGGCAGCTACGCCGCCTGGGCGCAGGCTCGCGCAGAAAAGGCCGCAGCCGAAGCCGCGGCGCGCGCTGCCGCCGAGGCCGCCGCGAAAGTCCCTGGCAAGGCGGGCGGTAAGGCAGCCGGTACAGCGGCCGGTAGCGCAGCAGGCACGGCAGGTCGTACAGCTGGTGGTACAGCTGGTGGTACAGCTGGTGGTACAGCTGGTGGTACAGCAGGCGGCAAGGCAGCCGGTATGGCAGCTGGCGAAGCAGGCGGCAAAGCAGCCGGTACAGCGGCCGCTAAAGCAGGCGGCGAGGCAGGCGGCACGGCAGCCGGCAAGGCAGGCAGCACGGTAGAAGCAAGCTCTGCAGAGACGCCGTCGGCCGCTGAAACCGCAATCTTTGCACCGACCCGCGAACCCCGGTCGATCGACGACCTGGAGACGCAAGCCGCGGTCAACCCTGGCGCCATCATGCGAGCCGCGTCGTCGGCCATGCGGCGCGCGATCGCCGCCAGCCGCGCCGCGCATGCCGCCGCCTCGGCGCCGTCCACCTCGGTTGCCGTCGCCCCGCCCCCCTCGCGCATCCGCAGCCGCGCCTTCCCCCCACCGCCGCTGACGGTGCTGTGGCTGACGCCCATGCGCGCGCTGGCCGCCGACACCTACAAGGCGCTCAATACCCCGGTCGATGCCCTGAGGCTCGACTGGACCGTCGGCCAGCGCACCGGCGACACCAGCAGCAGCGACCGCGCGGCGCAAGCCCGTCGCCTGCCTACCGCGCTGATCACCACGCCGGAAAGCCTGTCGCTGATGCTCGCTCGCAATGACGCCGAAGCGACGTTGTCCACGGTACGCATGGTGGTCGTGGATGAATGGCACGAGCTCCTTGGCAACAAACGCGGCGTCCAGGTCCAGCTCGCACTGGCCCGCCTGCGCCGGTGGAACCCGCAACTGCAGGTCTGGGGCCTGTCCGCGACGCTGGGCAATCTTGATGAGGCGATGCAGACGCTGCTGGGCGCCAACATGGCCGGCAGTGTGAGTGCGGTGGACGGGCGCGATGCTACCGATGCAGCTGTTGCTGCTGGGAGCGACGCTGCTCGCACCGCCACCGCCGCCAGCAGCGCAATCATCGACCCCGACAAGCGCGGTGTGCTCGTCCGCGGTCAGGAACCCAAGACCCTCACCATCGACACCTTGCTCCCCGACGCCGTTGAACGCTTCGCATGGGCCGGCCACCTGGGCCTGCGCATGCTGCCCAAGGTCATCGACGAGATCGCATCGTCGTCCAACACCCTGGTCTTTACCAACACCCGTTCGCAGGCCGAGCTCTGGTATCAGGCGCTGCTCGACGCCAAACCGGAATGGGCGGGCGAGATCGCCTTGCATCACGGGTCGCTCGACAAAGCGGTGCGCGACTGGGTCGAAGACGGCCTCAAGACCGGCAGCCTGCGGGCCGTCGTCTGCACGTCCAGCCTGGATCTCGGCGTCGATTTCCTGCCAGTGGACCGGGTGCTGCAGATCGGTTCCGCCAAGGGCGTCGCGCGCCTGCTGCAACGCGCCGGCCGCTCGGGGCATGCCCCGGGCCGCCCCTCGCGGGTCACCCTGGTTCCGACGCACAGCATCGAGGTGATCGAAGGCGCCGCAGCGCGTGAGGCCGTGCGCGAAGGCCATGTCGAAGCGCGCACGGCGCCCGACCAACCGCTCGATGTGCTCGTCCAGCACCTCGTCACCGTCGCGCTGGGCGGGGGCTTCACGCCCGACAGCCTCTACAAGGAAGTGCGTAGCGCCTGGTCCTACCGGTCCTTGTCACGCGAGTCCTGGCAATGGTGCCTGGACTTCGTGCGGCAAGGCGGTGAGTCGCTGGCCGCCTATCCCGACTATCGCCGCGTGGTGCCCGACGACGCCGGCGTGTGGCGCGTGCCCGATGCCCGGCTGGCGCGCCGCCACCGCATGAGCGTCGGCACCATTGTCAGCGACGCCAGCATGCAGGTGCGCTACTGGACCGCCAAGGGCGGCGGCGGGCGCCTGGGCACCATCGAAGAAGGCTTCATCGCGCGGCTCAAGCCCGGCGAAGGCTTTCTGTTCGCGGGCAAGGTCCTGGAACTGGTGCGCGTGCATGAAATGACCGCCTTCGTGAAGCGCGCGTCCGCCCGCAAGCCTGCAGTGCCGCGCTGGAACGGCGGCAAGATGCCCATGTCGTCCACGCTGGCCGACGCCGTGGTCGATCAGCTCGAGGCCGCGTCCAAGGGGCATTACGACAGTCCGGAACTGCGGCTGGCCAAGCCCTTGCTCGACATACAGCAGCGGTGGTCCGCATTGCCGACGGCACACAGCCTGCTGGCCGAAACGCTCAAGTCGCGCGAAGGCTGGCACCTGTTCCTGTATCCGTTTGCCGGCCGCCATGTGCACCTGGGCATCGCCAGCCTGCTCGCCTGGCGTGCGGCGCAATTGCAGCCCGCCACCTTTTCCATGGCGGTGAACGACTACGGCCTGGAGCTGCTGTCGTCGACGCCGGTCGATTGGGTCAATGCCTTGCCGCGCATCCTGGAAACGCGGCTGCCGCCAGGCGTTGCCCCACCCGTCCTGCCCGACGATCTGCTCAAAGAAATCCTGGACAGCATGAACGCGGGCGAACTTGCGCAGCGCCGCTTCCGCGAAATCGCGCGCGTGTCCGGCCTGATCTTCCAGGGCTTTCCGGGCGCGGCCAAGAGCATGCGGCAGGTGCAGGCGTCGTCGGGCCTGTTCTACGACGTATTCCGCAAATACGATCCCGGCAACCTGCTGCTGACCCAGGCCGAACGCGAGGTACTCAGCCAGGAACTCGACATCGCCCGCCTGCAGCACACGCTGGAACGGCTGCGCGAACGCGAACTGGATCTGCGCATTCTTGAGCGGCCGACGCCCTTTGGCTTTCCGCTGCTGGTGGAACGTTTCCGCGAAAAGTTGTCGAACGAATCACTGGCCGACCGCGTAGCCCGCATGGTCCAGAATCTCGAACAGGTCGCCGACGCGCCCGTCAAGACGCGCCGCGCGGCCTCCTAGTATTGGAATTGCCCGCTTTGAATCTTCCTGTTCATGTCGAGATCGACTGCCACGGCGAATCCCTGTGGCTGCTGGCCGATCACGCCATCTGGTGGCCCGCGCAGCACACCTTGCTGATTGCCGACGCCCACTTCGGCAAGGCCGCGACCTACCGCGTGCTGGGCCAGCCCGTGCCTCACGGCACGACCCAACATAATGTCGAACGCATCGACGCCTTGCTCGACCGCTATCCGGCCGCGCATATCGTCTTTCTAGGTGACTTCCTGCATGGCCCGCAGGTGCATCGTTCCACCGGACCGACCTTCGACACCCTGCTGGCATGGCGGGCGCGGCACCCCGACCTGCAGTGCACGCTGGTGCGGGGCAACCACGATGCCCGCGCCGGGGATCCGCCCAGGGCCTTGCGGTTCGAAGTCGTGAACGAGCCCTTCCTGATGGGGGCGCTCGCGCTGTGCCACCATCCCCAGCGCCATCCGACCCACTATGTGCTGGCCGGCCATGAGCACCCCGTGTTCGTGCTGCGCGGACGCGGCCGGGACAGTCTTCGGCTGCCCGGTTTCGTGTTCGACGACGGCACCGCCGTGCTCCCCGCGTTCGGGGACTTTACCGGCGGCTATCCGGTGCAGCACGCGCCCGGCCGGCGGATCTACGTGACCGGTGGCGGCGGGGTGTGGCAGGTGCAGGGGCAAGTGCAGGTGCAGGTGTAGGTGCAGCTGCAGCTGTAGATGCCTGGCGCGGCAGGGGGCCGCACCTGGCATCCGCCTGCGTCACTCCACCGCTTTCACCATGTCTTCCACGACCTTCTTTGCGTCGCCAAACACCATCATGGTCTTGTCGAGGTAGAAGAGCTCATTGTCCAGACCCGCATACCCCGCAGCCATCGACCGTTTGTTCACGATCACGGTCCGCGCCTTGTAGGCTTCCAGGATGGGCATGCCGGCAATGGCGGACTTCGGGTCTGTTTTCGCGGCCGGGTTCACCACATCGTTCGCGCCCAGCACCAGCACCACGTCCACCTGCCCGAACTCGCTGTTGATGTCGTCCATCTCGAACACCTGTTCGTAGGGCACTTCGGCTTCGGCCAGCAGCACGTTCATGTGCCCCGGCATGCGGCCCGCCACCGGGTGGATCGCATATTTCACGTCCACGCCGCGCGCCACCAGCTTGCTGGTCAGCTCTTTCAGCGCATGCTGCGCGCGTGCCACGGCCAGGCCGTAACCCGGCACGATCACCACCGTTTCGGCATTGGTCAGCATGAAGGCCGCATCGTCGGGGCTGCCCGACTTGACCGGGCGCTGCACCTGCTCGCCCGCCGCTGCGCCACTGTTGGCTTCGCCACCAAAGCCCCCCAGGATCACGTTGAAGAACGACCGGTTCATCGCCTTGCACATGATGTAGGACAGGATGGCCCCGGACGAACCCACCAATGATCCGGCAATGATCAGCATCGGGTTGTTCAGCGAGAACCCGATCCCTGCCGCCGCCCAGCCCGAGTAGCTGTTCAGCATCGACACGACCACCGGCATGTCGGCCCCGCCGATCGGGATGATGATCAGCACGCCCAGCACGAAGGCAATGGCCAGCATCAGCACGAACGGCGTCCAGCCTTGCGTGAGCACGAACCACACGCCGCAGGCCAGCATTGCCACGCCCAGCAGCAGGTTGAGCATGTGCTGCCCCGCAAACTGCACCGGCGCGCCGCGGAACACCCGAAGCTTGTACTTTCCCGACAGCTTGCCGAAGGCGATGACTGAGCCCGAGAACGTGATGGCGCCCACAAAGCTGCCAATGAACAGCTCGATCCGGTTGCCGAAGGGGATAGGCGTGCCGACCGCCGCGATACCGAAGGCATGCGGTTCAGCCACCGCGGCAATCGCGATGAACACCGCCGCCAGGCCGATCATGCTGTGCATGAAGGCGACCAGCTCCGGCATTTTGGTCATCTCGACGCGTCTGGCCATGATGGTGCCGGCCGTTCCGCCGACCAGCAGGCCCACCAGCACCCAGGCCAGCCCGATCGCAGGCGCCTGGCTGAGCCGCGCGATCAGTGCGCCGGTGGTCAGCACCGCGATGGTCATGCCGATCATGCCAAAGGCATTGCCCCGCCGCGACGTGGTCGGATGGGACAGGCCCTTGAGCGCCTGGATGAAGCAGACCGATGCCACCAGATAGAGCAGGGTGACCACATTGAGTGACAGCATCAGTGCGTCTCCTTGACTGCGGCATCGGCAGACTTGGCGCCGGGCTTACCGGCATCACTGCCCACGGCGCGCGGCGTCTTGTCCTTCTTGCGGAACATTTCCAGCATCCGGCGCGTGACCAGGAAGCCGCCGAACACATTGACCGCCGCCAGCGCCACGGCCAGCACCCCCATGGTCTTGCCCAGGGGCGTATCGGTCAGCGCCGCGGCCAGCATGGCCCCCACGATGATGATGGCCGAAATGGCATTGGTTACCGCCATGAGCGGCGTGTGCAAGGCAGGCGTGACGTTCCAGACCACGTGATACCCGACGTAGATCGCCAGCACGAAAATGATCAGGTTGATGACGGTGTGATCGATCAGGTCCATCAGAGGCTCCTTGTCACGCGGTTGGCGTCGGCCACCATGCAGGCGGCCACGATCTCGTCTTCGCGCTGGATCGCCAGCGCGCCTTCCTTGTCAAGGATCAGCTTCAGGAAGTCCAGCACATTGCGGGCATACAGGGCGGACGCATCCGTACCCACCATGGCGGGCAGATTCGTGTAGCCGATCAGGGTCACCCCATGCGCAACGACCACCTCGTCAGGCCGCGACAGCGGGCAGTTGCCACCGCGTTCCACTGCAAGGTCGACGATGACCGACCCCGGCTTCATGGCCTTGACCGTGTCTTCGGACACCAGCACGGGTGCGGGCCGGCCCGGTATCAAGGCTGTCGTGATGACGATGTCGGCCTGCTTGCACCGCTCGGCCACCAGGCCCGCCTGCCGTGCCATCCACGCCGCGGGCATGGGCCGCGCGTAGCCGCCGACGCCTTGCGCGATCTGGCGTTCTTCGTCGGTGTCGAAGGGCACGTCGATGAACTTGGCGCCCAGCGATTCGATCTGTTCCTTGGCGGCGGGCCGGACGTCGGATGCCTCGACGACCGCACCAAGCCGCTTGGCCGTGGCGATCGCCTGCAAACCGGCCACGCCCGCGCCAAGCACCACCACGCGCGCGGCCTTGACCGTGCCGGCCGCCGTCATCAGCATCGGCATGAACCGGCCGTACGCATTGGCAGCCAGCAGCACCGCCTTGTAGCCGGCAATGTTGGCCTGCGAAGACAGCACGTCCAGGCTTTGCGCGCGCGTGATCCGCGGCGCGGCTTCCAGGGCGAACGCCGTGACGCCCGTTGCGGCCAGTGCCGACAGGCCATCGGTGTCGAAGGGGTTCAACATGCCGACCAGCACCTGACCCGGGCGCAGAAGCGCGCGTTCGTCGGCAGAGGGCGCCTGCACCTTGAGCACCACATCGGCCTGGGCATACAGGTCGGCCACCGTTGGCGCGACCTGCGCGCCGGCCGCACGGTAAGCGTCGTCGAGGTACTGCGATGCCTGCCCGGCGCCCGCCTGGATCAGGACCTGCGCGCCGGAAGCACACAATTTCTTGACCGTTTCGGGGGTGGCGGCTACGCGCGTCTCTCCAGACCGGGTTTCGGTCGGGATACCGATCTTCATGGTGCGGACTCCTCGGGTGGGCGACGCATCGCAGATGACGCGCCGGTCATTCTTCTTTTTATGCCAGGGCATCCTAGCACGCAGAACACGTTTGCTTACATGCTTTCTTTCCCGCGGCAGGACGGAAATGTCCTGGTATCCGGTCACCCCTGCAGTTGACTGGTTGTATGATGACCGGGTAAGGTACAGCCTCTTTCAAGCGCCTTTACGCGACCTTCTGCACCACCCCCTCCATGACCATTTCCGCACTGCGCAGCAGCAACCTCGTCGAACAATTGAGTCAGGCGCTCACTACCCAGATCGTCTCGGGTGAACGTGTGGCGGGCAGCCGCTTGCCGACGGAGGAAAAGCTGGCCACCGATTACGGCGTCAGCCGCACCGTGGTGCGCGAGGCCATTTCGCGGCTGAAGTCCGACGGATTGGTGATCACGAAGCAGGGCCTGGGCGCCTTCGTGGCCAGTTCGCTGCGGAACACGCCTTTTCGTATCGACGGCGACCGGAAGGACAGCCACAAGCTGGTGCAGGAAGTGTTTGAGCTGCGTATTGGTGTCGAGACCGAAGCGGCGGCGCTGGCGGCGGAGCGCGGGACTTCCCCGCAGATCAAGGCCATCCGCACGGCACTGAACACGCTCAATCGCGCCAGCGAGATCGGGTCCAACGGCGTGGAAGAAGACCTGCACTTTCACCGTGCAATCGCGCGCGCGGCCAACAACGCGCTGTATGACGGCTTCGTTGAATTCCTGGAGCGCCACACGCGGGAGCAGCTGTCGATCAGCCGCGTGAACTGTGAGATCGCCGGCTGGTTGCGGGACATCCAGCTGGAACACCAGGCGATCTTTGACGCGATCGCCGCCCATGACCCGGCGGCGGCAAGGGTTGCCGCGCACGCGCACCTGCGCAACGGCATGACCCGCCTGCGACGAATCGAAACGCACTAGGGACGGAGCCCCCCGGGGCGCTTCGCGCCTCCCCCAGGGGCGGCACTGGCGGACTGGCAGAGCCAGATCCGCTGTGCCCTGGGGCTGTGCTTGCCTAGGTTTGATCTACTCGATTTTTGTTCTTTTTGCTTTAAGCCATTCAACTCTGATCCGCATCGCGTGATCACTTTTTTCGGATGAACCCATGTCGACGTCTACCCGCCTGGAAGGTGTTCTTGCACCGGTTGTCACGCCCTTCAAACCTGATTACGCGCCCGAAGCATCGCGGTTCGTGAAGCATTGCCAGTGGCTGCTGGACAGTGGCTGCGCGGGGTTGGCGGTGTTTGGCACGAATAGTGAAGCGAACTCGTTGTCGGTCAATGAAAAGACCGCGTTGCTGGATGCGCTGGTGGGCTCGGGCGTGCCTGCGCAGACGCTGATGCCCGGCACCGGCGCGTCGAGCCTGACGGACGCCATTACCATGACGGCGCATGCCGCCAAGCTCGGTTGCGGTGGCGTGCTGATGCTGCCGCCCTTCTTCTACAAGGGCGTGTCCGACGAAGGCCTGTTCCGCTACTACAGCACCGTGATCGAAACGGTGGCGAGCGATGCGCTGCAGGTCTACCTGTATCACATCCCCCCGGTTTCGCAGGTCGGCATCTCGCTCAAGCTGGTCGAGCGTCTGCTCAAGGCCTACCCCAAGAACATTGCCGGCCTGAAGGATTCGTCGGGCGACTGGAGCAACACCAAGGCGCTGCTGGACGAGTTCTCCAAGTCGGGCTTTGACGTGTTCGCCGGCAGCGAAGTGTTTCTGCTTGAGAACATGCGTCATGGCGGCAAGGGCTGCATCACGGCCACGGGCAACGTCAATCCGGGTGCGATTGCCAACGTGTACCGCAACTGGCAGACGGCCGAAGCCGACGCGCTCCAGCAAGGCATTACCTCAACGCGCGAACTGGTCCAGAAGTACTCGATGATACCGGCGCTCAAGGCCATCATTGCCGACTTCTCGGGCGACTCGGCATGGCGCACCGTGCGTCCGCCGCTGGTCGAACTGCCTGGCGATCAGGAAGCCGACATGCTGGCCAAGCTCAAGGCAACGGGCTTCACGATGCCTGGCCTGCGCGCCTGAGAGCTGGTCGCAAATGGCGTGACGATGCAGGGGTGACTCGCAGCCGTCCCGCCGCAGTCCCGCATACCTCTGCGGGACTGCCCAGCGTCCATCCGCACTGACGCTGGGCCTGACAGCGTATCGAGCGCACCCCGCCCGGTACGCCGTCCGTTCCCGGGTGAAGTAAAATCCCCGGATGAACTTGAACGACACCCACGTCTGGACGCCTCGCGCCACCGTTGCTGCCGTGATCGAGCGTGACGGCGCCTTCCTGATGGTCGAAGAAGACACCGAAGACGGTGTGCGGCTGAATCAGCCTGCTGGTCACCTTGAACCCGGCGAGTCCCTTGCCGCGGCGGCCATCCGCGAAACCCTCGAAGAAACCGCGCATGTGCTGCAGCCTGTCGGTCTGCTCGGCACCTATTTGTGGCGCACGGGGGGTGACAATGCGCGCAATGGCACCACATATCTACGGTTCGCGTTCGTTGGCACCGTGGGCGAGCCCGATCCCAGCCGGAAGCTGGATGTCGGCATTCGCCGCGCGCTGTGGATGACGGCCGATGCGCTGCGGGCCTGTCCGGCCCTGCATCGCAGTCCGCTGGTCATGCAGTGCGTGGACCACTACCTGGCCGGTCGTGCCAGCGGCAAAGGCTGGATTCCGCTGACGGCGCTCCATACTCATTCGTCCGTTTCCGATGCAGTCGTTTCCGATGCGCCGGTGCCGGATGCATCCGACGCCGGGTCCGACCGGTAATTTCACTCGCAGCATTGGCAATTCATCATGGCAAACAAGGGTCGTATCGTCGTTGGCATGTCCGGGGGAGTCGATTCCTCGGTCAGCGCGTGGCTGCTCAAGCAGCAAGGCTACGAGGTGGTCGGCCTGTTCATGAAGAATTGGGAAGATGACGACGACTCCGAATACTGCTCGACCCGGCAGGATTGGCTGGATGCGGTCAGTGTGGCCGACATGATCGGCGTCGATATCGAAGCCGTGAACTTCGCAGCCGAATACAAGGACCGGGTGTTCGCGGAATTCCTGACGGAGTATTCCGCGGGCCGGACCCCCAATCCCGACGTGCTGTGCAACGCCGAGATCAAATTCAAGGCCTTCCTGGACCACGCCATGGCGCTGGGCGCCGAACAGATCGCCACCGGCCATTACGCCCGTGTGCGACAGGTCACGGACGGCCCGGACGCGGGCCGCTTCCAGTTGCTGAAGGCGCTGGACGCCAGCAAGGACCAGAGCTATTTCCTGCATCGGCTGAATCAGCAGCAGCTGTCCCGGACGGTGTTTCCACTAGGCGAGATCCCTAAGACCGAAGTGCGCCGTATCGCGCATGAACAGGGTCTGTCGAATGCGGCAAAGAAGGACTCGACCGGCATCTGCTTCATTGGCGAGCGGCCGTTCCGCGACTTCCTGAACCGCTATCTGCCCACCAAGCCGGGTCCCATCAAGACGCCCGAAGGCGATCTGATCGGTGAACACGTCGGCCTGTCGTTCTACACGCTGGGCCAGCGCAAGGGGCTGGGCATTGGCGGCGTGAAAGGCAAGCAGCATGATGACGGCACCAGCGACGCCTGGTACGTGGCACGCAAGGACATCCCGAGCAACACGCTGTACGTGGTGCAGGGGCATGATCACCCGTGGCTGCTGAGCCGTTCCTTGCAGGCGCAGAACGCGTCGTGGGTGGCGGGCGATGCACCAGGGCTGGCGAATCAATACGGATCCAAGACCCGCTACCGCCAAAGCGACTCGCCGGCCATATTGAACGCAGCCAGCGGCGCCGAATTCGCCCTCGACTTCTCAGCCGCGCAGTGGGCCGTCACGCCAGGCCAATCGGCCGTGCTGTACGACGGCGACGTCTGCCTGGGCGGCGGCATCATCGCGTCCTGAGCGCGTACTGAGCGCATTGAGCAGCAACGCCAACGCCAGTGCCCCAAGCCGGCAGCATCGCAGACCCTAGCCGCCGTCACAACCTATCCAGGACACCGCCGATCCGGCTTTGCCGGTCCGCTGGTGTCGCCCCTGGGGGAGGCGCGAAGCGCCCAGGGGGGGGCAGACCCTCGGCTTCGCCGGTCCGCTGGTGTCGCCCTTGGGGGAGGCGCGCAGCGTCCGGGGGGGACTCCCTTATGCGCTCATCTTCTCCACCACGGCTTCGCTCACCGTCTGCTTGGGCTGACCGGTGCCGCTGCGCTCACCCGCACCCGTACCCGTCTCCGGCTTGACTGGCTCGAACGAATTGGCCTGCGCCATCGGCCAGAAGGTCCGGTACACGGCATAGTCGACATCGCCGTCCAGCAGTTCACCCGGCTTCAGGAACGGGAACAGACCGGCCAGCAGCTTGACCTCATTGCCCGACAGCCGCCGCACGATGTGCTCCGGCCCCAGCTTGTTCGGATGCGGCAGTCCGGCGGCGGACACCAGTTCGGACAGTGCCCGCAGCGTGTTCCGGTGAAAGTTGTAGACCCGTTCGCCCTTGTCGGGCACGACGATGGCGCGCTGGCGCACCGGGTCTTGCGTGGTGACGCCCGTCGGGCAGGTGCCCGTGTGGCAGGTCTGCGCCTGGATGCACCCCACCGCAAACATGAAGCCGCGCGCGCTGTTGCACCAGTCGGCGCCCATGGACATGGTCCGCGCAATGTCGAACGCAGTAATGATCTTGCCGGATGCGCCCAGCTTGATGCGGTCGCGCAGCCGCGTTCCCACCAGGGTGTTGTGAACCAGGAGGAGGGCGTCCTGCAGTGGCACGCCGACATGGTCGGTGAATTCCACGGGCGCCGCGCCCGTGCCGCCCTCGGCCCCGTCCACGACGATAAAGTCCGGCGTGATGCCGGTTTCCAGCATCGCCTTGACGATGGCGAACCATTCCCACGGGTGGCCCAGGCACAGCTTGAAGCCAACCGGCTTGCCGCCCGACAGGGTGCGCAGGCGCTTGACGAACTGCATCAGCCCGATCGGCGTGCTGAATTCCCCATGCGCCGACGGTGAGTTGCAGTCCACACCCACCAGCACGCCGCGTGCTTCGGCGATCTCGGCCGTGACCTTGCTGCCCGGCAGGATGCCGCCATGGCCCGGCTTGGCGCCTTGTGACAGCTTGATCTCGATCATGCGCACGTTGGGCTGCGTGGCGTTGCGCATGAAGGCTTCTTCATTGAAGCGTCCTTCGGCGTCGCGGCAGCCGAAATAGCCGGAGCCAATGTTCCAGATCAGGTCGCCGCCCGGTTTGCGGTGGTAGCTGCTGATGCCGCCTTCGCCAGTGTCATGCGCAAAATTGCCTTTCTTGGCGCCGGTGTTCAGCGCCAGCACGGCGTTGGCCGACAGCGAGCCGAAACTCATCGCCGAAATATTGAAGATCGACGCGTTGTAGGGTTGCGTACAGTCCGGCCCGCCCACCGTCACGCGGAAGTCGAAGTTTTCGATATGCACCGGCGCCATCGAATGGTTGATCCATTCGTAGCGGGTGTTGTAGACGTCTTCCTGGGTGCCGAACGGACGCTTGTCCAGTTCCTGCTTGGCCCGCTGATAGACGATCGACCGCTGGTTGCGCGAGAACGGTTGCGCATTGGTGTCGTCTTCCAGGAAGTACTGACGCACTTCGGGGCGCACCAGTTCGAACAGGAAGCGCAGGTTGCCGATGATGGGGTAGTTGCGCAGGATGGCGTGCTGCCGCTGGCGCAGGTCAAAGATGCCGACGGCGACCAGGAGGGCGCAGATCAGGGCGGCCATTGCCCAGCCGGGCCGTTCGAACGCGATGGCGCCAAAAACGAGGGTGCCAAGAACGGAGAGCCAGAGCGTGGCGTATCGGGGAGCAAACCAGGCCATGCACACTTCCTTGGGTCAGCGAATCAGCCGACTAGGATAGCAGCGCGCGATCACCGGAAGATGAACGCCCGGACGAACCTGGCTATATGAGGAAAGACCTTCAGCCGCAACCCGTCACGCCACAGGCGGGCGTGTATCCATGAACGACGGACGCTGGCTCAGCTTGTCGAGCAGGCGTGCCAGATTCAGGTGGCGGCTGCGCCAGTCCAGGTCCGGAAAACGGAAATCCAGATAGCCCAGCGCGCACCCGGTAGCCACGTCGGCCAAGGTGTAGTTGTTGCCGACACAGAAGGGCTTTTCGGCCAGGCCGTTGGCCATGGCGTCGAGCGATGCGCGGATCTTGCCGTGCTGGCGGGCGATCCAGGTGGCGCTGCGCAAGGATGGGTCGCGCTGCGTGTATTCGGCGCGGATCAGGATGGCGGCGTCGAGCAGGCCGTCGGCCAGCGCTTCCCAGCATTTGACTTCGGCGCGCTCGCGGCCCGACTGGGGCAGCAGGCGGCAGACCGGGCTCATGGTGTCCAGGTACTCGGCAATGACACGCGAGTCGAACACGGCGCCAGCGTCTTCCATGACCAGGCACGGGACCTTGCCGAGCGGGTTGGAATCCTGGATACGCGTATCAGGGGCCCATACATCTTCCAGCTCGAACTGGTAGTCGAGTTTTTTCTCGGCCATCACGATCCGCACTTTGCGAACGAAGGGGCTGGCCAGGGAACCGATCAGTTTCATAGTGCAGCAGATCAGAAAAAAGATGATAAAAGGGACGACTGAATACGTGTCCGCACGCGTGTTTGCATGGACCTTGAACACAGCTCAAACGGGCGCCGAGTATATCATCCGGCATGTATCCCATGATGCGCCGGTGCTACAATTTCTTTTTACTATCAAGCGCTTATGAAAACTTCCGACCAGCTCAGCCCACTCAATGCATTGTCGCCGCTGGACGGTCGCTATGCCAGCCGGGGCGCCGTTCTGCGCCCGCTCCTTTCCGAAGCCGGCTTCATGCTGCACCGGGTCCAGGTCGAAGTCACGTGGCTCGAAGCGCTGTCCGACGCGGGCCTGCCCGAACTGCCTGCTTTCTCGGCCGACGCCCGCGCGCGCCTGAAGGCGCTGGTCGCGGATTTTACCGAAGCCGACGCGCAGCGCATCAAGGACATCGAACGCGTCACCAATCATGACGTCAAAGCCGTCGAATACTGGTTGAAGGAAAAGGTCGCCGATCACGCCGAACTGTCGGGCGCGGCCGAATTCATCCACTTCGCCTGCACGTCCGAAGACATCAACAACACGTCGCACGCGCTGATGCTGAACGCCGCGCGCAAGGAAGGCCTGCTGCCCGCGCTGCAGGGTCTGCACGACAAGCTGGTGGCGCTCGCCAACGACCATGCCGACCAGCCGCTGCTGTCGCGCACGCACGGCCAGCCCGCCAGCCCGACCACCATGGGCAAGGAATTCGCGAACATGGCTGCCCGCCTGGGCCGCGCGATCGCGGAAATCGCCCGGGTCGAACCCCTCGCAAAAATGAATGGCGCCGTCGGCAACTACAACGCGCACCTGTCGGCCTATCCGGAAATCGATTGGGAAGGCTTCAGCGCCAAGGTGCTGACCTCGCTGGGCCTGACGCAAAACCGTCACACCATCCAGATCGAACCGCACGACTGGATGTCGCAACTGTTCGATGCCGTGTCGCGTGCCAATGTGATCCTGCTGGACGTGAACCGCGACATCTGGGGCTACATTGCCCTGGGCTACTTCAAGCAGCGCCTGAAAGAAGGCGAGATCGGATCGTCGACCATGCCGCACAAGGTCAACCCGATCGATTTCGAAAACTCCGAAGGCAACCTGGGCCTGGCCAACGCCACGCTGCGCCACATGGCCGACAAGCTGCCCGTGTCCCGCTGGCAGCGCGACCTGACCGATTCCACCGTGCTGCGCAACCTGGGCGTGGGATTCGGGTACTCGCTGGTGGCGTACGACGCCTGCCTGCGTGGTCTGAACAAGCTCGAAATCAACAGCGCGGCCATCGACGCCGATATCGACGCCTGCTGGGAAGTGCTGGCCGAACCGGTCCAGACGGTCATGCGCCGTTATGGTCTGCCACAGCCGTATGAACAGCTCAAGGCGCTCACGCGCGGCAAAGGCATCACCGAAGAAGCGTTGCGCGAATTCGTCAGCGCACTCGAATTGCCGGAAGAACCCAAGGCACGCTTGATGGCCATGACCCCCCGCAGCTACATTGGGCTTGCGGCTGAGCTGGCACGCAAGCTGTAGCGGGGTTTCGGCAGGTGGCTCACGGCCTTCTTTCACGGTAGGCTTGAGCCCTGCTGTGGGTAATCACTCCGCAGCCTGTCGATGTCCTGATTTGGTTTGCTGCTATCCGTTCACGCCATCTTTCTCGCGTTCCCGCTAGCTTTCTCTGGAGTTTCCCGCATGAAGAATCTGTCTCGTGTGCTGCTGGTGGCCTGTACGGTCGCCGCGCCGATGCTCTATTCCGCAACCGCGGCTGCTCAATTTGCCAAACCTGAAGACGCCATCGATTACCGCCAGTCGGCGCTGACCATCATGGGCACGCACTTTGGCCGCATCGGGGCCATCGTCAAGGGCGAACGCCCGTTCGACGCTGCCACGGTGCAGGCGGACGCCGCCCTCGTGGCGTCCATGTCCAAGCTGCCGTGGGCTGCGTTTGGCCCGGGCACGCAGGGCGGCAAGGCTCGGCCTGAAGTCTGGTCCGACAACGCCAAGTTCGTGCAAGCGTCGCAGCGTCTGGACGGCGACGTCGCCAAGCTCCAGACCGCCGCGCAATCGGGCGACATCGCCCAGATTCGCACGGCCTTCGGCGCAGTCGGCGCCAGCTGCAAGAACTGCCACGACAGCTTCCGCGCCCGTTGATTTCCGAGGGCTTCGACGCAAGTGCAGCGATGCGGTAGAACCCGCGTGGTTGCTGGGTTATTCGCACGTTTGCGGGCAGTCTGATCGCCTGTAATCGATCGCAATACCTTTGAAGCGCTTTTGGGCGCCTGTTGCAAAAAAAGCCGGATGATTTCTGGCTTTTTTTGCGCCCCGGCGGTCGAATGGGATATCCCTTCAAGGAGGAGCCATCATGGTCTCCGTGTCCCGAATCGCCGTCTGCGTCGCCGCTGCACTGTCGACGCTTGCCGTGCCGTTGCAAGGCATCGCGCAGGAAACCGTCGTCCAGACGGCGCCGGGCAATCCCACGTATGCGGAGCCCGGTCAGCTCGAACAATTGGTCGCGCCAATCGCGCTTTATCCGGACTCCCTGCTGTCGCAGGTGTTGATGGCGTCCACCTATCCTCTGGAAGTGGTGGAGGCGGCGCGCTGGCGCCGGGCGCATCCCGGGTTGACGGGCGCGGCGCTGGAAGACGCCGTGCAGCAGGAAGACTGGGACCCCAGCGTCAAATCGCTGGTCGCCTTTCCGAGCGTGCTGGACATGATGAACGACCACCTGCGCTGGACGTCCGACCTGGGCGATGCCTTCCTGTCGCAGCAGACGGCCGTCATGGACAAGGTGCAAGAGATGCGCTATCGGGCGCAATCCGCTGGCAACTTGCAATCGACGCCGCAGCAAAACGTGATCGTGGCCGAAACCGCGCCACGCACGATCATCCGCATCGAACCCGCGCAGCCCGACGTGATCTATGTGCCGACCTACAACCCCCAGGTGGTGTACGGCGCGTGGGCCTACCCGGCCTACACCCCGTTTTACTGGTCGCCGCCGGGGTATGTGGCGGCAGGCGCCATCTTCGGGTTTGCGTCGGGCATTTTTGTTGGCCACGCGCTCTGGGGCGGGTATGACTGGCGCCGGCACAGCGTGAAGGTGGTCAACGTCACCAACTACAACCGCTTCAACCGCACCTCGTGGGCCGGCGGACCGTGGCGGCATGACCCGGGACATCGCGGGGCGGTCGGATACCGGGGATACGGCCCGGGGGGTGGGTATCGCGATGCCGGGTTCCGGGATGGTGAGCCGGGCAACCGGTTCGGGTCGCGTGAACAGTTCCGGCCACGTGCCGATGCCGGGCGCGGCGATCTGGGACGGGTGGATCGCGGGGCGTATGGCGGGGAACGGGGCGGTGATCGAGGCGGTGATCGGGGGGGTGATCGCTTCGGTGATCGTGGTGACCGTGGCGGTGACCGCGGCAACGCCGGTGGCGGCCGTGGACCGGGAGGCCCTGGTGGCCCCGGCGGCGGGTCGCAGTTCAGCGGCGGTGGCGGTCCCGGCGGCGCGCAAGGTTTCTATGGCGGCGGAGGCGGCCGAGGTCCCGGCGGCGGCCGGGGCGGCTTTCCGCAAACCGGCCCCTTGAACCCGCAGACAGGACCCCTCAACCCGCAAACCGCGCCGGGCAATCCGCAAACGGGGCCCGGCAACTTCCAGACAGCACCCGGCAACCCGCGGACGGCGCCGGGCAACCCGCAAACGACCGGCGGTTCGCGCATGTCTTCGTTCGGCGACGCCGCCAGCCGGCCCGACCGCGGCTTTCCGCAGACCGGCCAGGGCGGCGACGGACGGTCCTTGCGCGCCGGGTCCCCCCAGTTCATCGGCGGATCCGGGCGCGGCGATGGCAGTGCGCCGCAAATAAGCGGCGGCCCCCGCTTCAATGGTGGCGGCGCCGCGCCCCAGATCGGCGGCGGCTCACGCTACGGCGATGGCGCCGCCCCGCGGATCAACGGCGGCCAGCGTTTCAATGGTGGGGCGTCCGAACGCGGCGTCAGTGCCGGGGGCGGCTACTCGCGCGGCCCGGCGCCCCAGGTCGGTGGCGGTGGCGCGCCGCAAATGAGCGGCGGCTTCCAACGTAGCGGCGGCGGAGGCGGGCCGTCCATGAACGGCGGCGGCTTCCAGCGCGGCGGCGGAGGCGGCGCACCCGGCATGGTCGGCGGTGGAGGTGGGGGCGGCCGCGGTGGTGGCGGTGGCGGCTTCGGAGGCGGCGGCCCTGGCGGTGGCGGTCACGGCGGCGGCGGCCACAGTGGCGGCGGCCGCTCCTGAGGGGACTGCGAGCAGCCCCCTCGTCAATACCCCGACGACACCCGCAAGGTCGTAATCCAATACACCACCCCCGCCGCGACCACCGCGATCACAACGGCCAGTCCGCGCACCTTCCAGGTGTCCCGCGTCGGCTCGGCTGCCGAATGGAACTCATCCGCCGGGGCATCCCCGGTAATCATCGCAGCCGCCAGCTTCTGCTTCCTGGCCACCCGGTAATAGATGATCGCCAGCACATGCAGCGCCACCAGGATCAGGATCGGCCACTCGTCCAGCTTGTGCAGCCCGGTCAAGGTGCTCGCCAGATCATTGCTCACCCGCGCCGACAGCGGGCCCGAACTCAAGATGTCATCCGTCGCAAACAAGCCCGTCACGGCCTGGTAGCCCAGCAGCGCCAGCATCGCCACGACCGACAGCGCGCCCAGCGGGTTGGGCCCCGTATCCCGCACCCGCGTGCCCTTCAGGTAAGCCATCACCGCCCCCGGCCCGCGCACGAAGTGCCGGAAGCGCACCGGCTCCGGCCCCACGAATCCCCACACAATGCGGAACAGGATCAGGCCCAGCGTCGTGTACCCGAACAGCATGTGGTAATCGAGCCAGAGCCCACCCACCTTGATGGTGACGTAGGCGCCGACGATACAGACCACGAGCAGCCAGTGGAACAGTCGGGTGGGAAGGTCCCAGACGCGGATTTTTCGTGGGGTAGCCATGGTGGGGGACCTGAGGAGGGATGACGCCGTCATTTTGCCACTGCATTGCTCGGACTTTGCAATGTTCTCTGGGAAACGCTGATCGTGCGGCGCCTAGGTAGACAGCGTCCACGCCTGGTCTAGGCACTCGAGAAAGAAGTTGGCAAGTCGCGTCGCCGGAAACTGCGGTGCCCGAACCACATAGCTGCGGAACTCAACAGCAGGATCGAAGGGAATCGCTCGTATCCCCGGCAGCTTCAAACTGCGCGTCACGATCGGGTTGACGATGCCGACGCCCAGGCCCATGTTGACCATCGTGCAGATCGTTGCGGCAAAGGGCGTCTCGACCGTCAGCAGACGGCGGTCGGGATCGAAGGCTGCGTCGGTCGCCAGCCGGGTGGCGCTGCCGTAAGGAAGCGAGATGAATCGCTCGCCATCCAGATCACTGGCGCGAATGCGTCGTCGCCTTGCCAGACGGTGCGTTCCCGGGGCGACACAGACGCCGTTCTCCTTCCGCAACAAGGTGATGTCGACGCCCGGAATGTCCGATGTGTAAGACACCAGGCCGATATCGCAAAAATGGGTCGCGGTCCATTTGGCCACCGTGGCAGAGGATCCGGTGTGCACGACGATAGGGACGTCGGGATACGCAGCGCCGAATGCGCGAATGGCCAAGGGGACGACGCTCATTGCAATGGAACCTGCCGCCCCGATGCGCAATGTGCCGGTGCCCAATCTGCGAATCGACCGTGCAGAGTCGCGCAGATTATCCAGCCCGATGAAGGCCCGCTCGACATCCCGGAACAGGGCTTCGGCTTCCTCCGTCGGCGCCAGGCGGCCCGCTACGCGCTCGAACAGCGGAAAGCCGACTTCCTTTTCGAGCTGACCGATGACACGGCTCACGTTGGGCTGGGACGTGTGCAGCTGGGTGGCCGCCATCGTCATGGAACGTGTGAGCATGACCGACCGGAAGGTCTCGATCTGTTTGAAGTTCATGGTTCAAGGAAAAGAAAAGGCGAGCTTCAAAGGTATATCAAATATGCATGGAATAGGCCAATCTGCGAATTTGACGTTACGTGCCCCGATTTTCATACTGCTTTCACACCTGAAGCGGAGAACATCTTGGAATCGAAAGTCAGTCGTCGCCTGAAAGAAGCCATTGCCCCAGAGGTCCTGGAGTACATGTTCCTTCCACGCTTGAACCGTGAGTTCACCAACAACTTTGGCCATCTCACGGACATCAATCAGGCGCACCTGTTGATGCTGCACGCCGTCGGCCTCATGCCGACCGGCACCTCGGCGGCGCTTGCTTCCGCGCTGATCCAGATGGAAGAAGAGGGCATGGAGGCAGTACCGCTCGATGCGCGGCGCGAAGAGGCGTACTTCAACTACGAAGCCCGCTTGATGGATATCGCAGGACGCGACGCAGGCGGTCGGCTGCACATGGCACGTAGCCGCAATGACATTGGCGCCACGGTCGACCGGATGCGCTCGCGCGCGCTTGCGCTGGATGTGCTGGACGCCATGGGCGCAGCGGCCAAGGCTGCGCTCGATCGGGCAGATCGGTTCGCCGAGGTCGTCATGCCTGGCTACACGCATATGCAAGCTGCGCAGCCCATCACCTATGGCTTCTATCTGTCGGCAGTGGCAGATGCAATCGGCCGTGATATGGCTCGGCTGCGCCAGGGCCTTGCGGGTCTGGACGCCTGCCCCCTTGGCGCCGGCGCGTTGGCTGGCACGGCATTTCCCATCCGTCGCGAAGCGGTGGCCCAATGGCTGGGCTTTTCAGGCGTTGTCGAGAACGCACTGGATGCCGTCGCGTCGCGGGACTTCGCGTGGGAGCTCATGTCGGCGCTGACCATCAACGCCGTGACCTGGAGCCGGGTGGCGCAAGACTTCTATATCTGGTCCACACCGGAATTTGGCCTGCTTGAATTTCCCGACCGGGTCGCAAGCACGTCGAGCATCATGCCGCAGAAGAAGAATCCTGCGGTCCTGGAACATCTCAGGGGCAAGGCGGGACACCTGATCGGCTTGCTGACGGCGTCGCTGGCAACGGTCAAAGGTTGCAACTTTACGCATACCGGGGACGGCAGCCGCGAAAGCATGCGCAGTTTTTATGAAGCCGCTGAAGAAAGCCGGCGTTGCCTCGCACTGTTCCGACTGGTGCTGGAAAGTGTCGAGCCAAAGCCCGACGCCATGGCCCGTCATGCGCGACGCAACTTTTCGACCGCCACCGATCTGGCGGATGCGCTGGTTCGGGAAGCCGACCTGTCGTTCCGCGATGCGCACCACATTGTCGGCGCCGTCGTGCGCGACGCACTGGATCATCAGGTGCCAGCGGACGAGATCACGACTGCCATGATTGACCGTGCCGCCATGGATCAGTTGGGGCGCGCGATGCACCTCAGCGAAGAGACCGTGCGCAATTGCCTGGACCCGGTACGCAATGTCGCGGCACGCACCGCGACAGGGGGGCCTGCGCCGTCGGTGGTTCGGGGACGTATCGACGTCCAGCGACAGCGCCTCACGACAGTTCTGTCCGACGTGGAATCGCGCCGCCATCAGCTCACTGCCGCGCGCGACACACTCAAGCGCGACGTCCGCGCACTGGCCGCCAGGCAGGTCTGAGCCATCCGGCAGGCGCCACTGCCTGCCGGGACTTCCAACGCTTCTTCGAAGAGTCGCCCATGAAACCGTTCGCACTTCTCCTTGCTTCCGCCCTTTGTGCCGTATCCACGCAAGCCGCGACGGCGGCTCCCTATCCCGAGCGGCCGATACGGCTCATCGTGCCCTTCCCGCCGGGGGGCAGTGTCAATCTGATGGGACGCATCCTGGCGGATCGACTTTCCACCAGCCTCGGCCAGCAGGTCGTCGTGGAAAACCGCGCCGGTGCTGCAGGCATCATGGGCGCCGACGTCGTCGCGAAGGCCGCGCCGGATGGATACACGCTTTTGCTCGCCACGATGGGCGCGCAGTCCATCCAGCCGGCGGTGTCGAAGAACCTGCCTTTCGATCCCAAAAGCGACTTTTCGCCGATCGCCCTGTTCGCCAGCGTCCCGAATGTGTTGGTGGTATCGCCCCAGACACCCGCTGCGACAGCGGCCGAATTGATCAGCTACGCAAAACGTCATCCGAACCAGTTGAATATGGGTTCCGCCGGTGCGGGCTCGGCCAATCATCTGGTTGGCGAGCTGTTCATGCTCAGGACGGGCGCCGAATTCACGCACGTACCCTACAAGGGCGCCGGGCCTGCCATGGTGGATCTGCTTGGCAATCGCGTGCAACTGACCTTCGTCAATCTGCCGAATGTGCTGGCGCATGTGCGGGCGGGCAAGCTGCGTGCCCTGGCGCTGGCAAGCACAACGCGTTCGCCGGCATTGCCCGACGTGCCAACCATGCAGGAGGCGGGTGTCGCCGATGCCGGGGTGGATTCATGGTTCGGGGTCATGGGGCCAAAAGGGCTGCCGGCCGATGTGGTGACCAAGGTATCCGATGCCGTCACGGCGCTGGCAAAAGACCCCGCCACGGTTCAATTGCTGGCAGAGCAGGGCGCGCAGCCCATGACTGCAACGCCCAGCCAATTCGCGACCTTGATCCGCAATGAAGCCGAGCGTTGGGAAGATGTCGTCAAGAAAGGCAAGGTGACCCTGGAATAGGCGGACGAACCTGAGCAAGCGGGTCCGCAGCACGCATGCGGAATGCGACCAGGATCACGTCAAGGTCTTGCTGGAACACAATCCACAGATCCCGGATCGCACCGCTGACTCACCCGCAAGCTGTTTCGCAATGACAAAACGCCCGGTCGACGACCGGGCGTCATTGTTCTGGCATCCGCCAGAATGCAGAAAGCCCGGCACAAGGCCGGGCTTTTTACTGCGTCACCGGAAGGTCAGCGGATCAACCGCCCACCACCTCAGTGTCCTTCTTGATCGGCTTGACCATGTCTTCGCGCTTGACGCCGAGCCACATCGCAATGGCCGCGGCAACGAACACCGACGAATAGATACCGAACCAGATGCCGATTGTCAGCGCCAGCGCAAAGTAGTGCAGGCTGGGGCCGCCGAAGAACAGCATGGACAGCACCATCATCTGCGTCGATGCGTGGGTGATGATCGTGCGCGACATCGTGGCGGTAATGGCGCTGTCGATAACTTCCACCACCGTGGCCTTGCGCTGCTTGCGGAAGTTTTCGCGGATCCGGTCCATGATCACGACCGACTCGTTGACCGAGTAGCCGAGCACGGCCAGTACCGCCGCCAGCACGGGCAGCGAGAACTCCCACTCAAAAAACGCGAAGAAGCCAAGGATGATCACCACGTCGTGCAGGTTGGCCAGAACGCCTGCCACCGCGAACTTCCATTCGAAGCGGAACGCCAGGTAGATCATGATGCCGATCACCACGAACAGCATGGCGAGCAGGCCATCGTGCGCCAACTCTTCACCCACTTGCGGCCCGACATATTCCACGCGGCGCAACTCCACCGCGGAGTCTGCCGTCTTCAGCGCCTGCATGACCTCGGTGCTTTGCACCGTCGACGTCTTGCCCTCAACCACGGGCAGGCGAATCATCACGTCGCGCGAGGTGCCGAAGTTCTGCACCTGGAAGTCGGTGTAGCCCTTTGCGGCGACGACTTCCCGGACCTTTTCCAGTTCAACCGCCTGGGGGTAGGCCACTTCCATGACCGTGCCGCCGGTGAACTCGATCGACAGGTGAAAGCCCTTGTGCGCGATGAAGAACACCGCCAGCAGGAACGTCACCAGGCTGATCACGTTCAGGATCACGGCGTGACGCATGAACGGGATGGTTTTGTGAATGCGGAAAAATTCCATCTCTTAGACCTCTTTGGGTTTCCAGACCTGACCGATGGATATCTTCTGCAGCTTCTTGCGGCGGCCGTACCAGAGATTGGCAAGGGCACGCGCGCCGACTACGGCGGAGAACATCGAGGTCAGAATGCCCAGACCATGGACGATGGCGAACGCGCGGACCGGACCCGAGCCGAAGGCCAGAAGGGCGACCGCGGCGATCAGGGTGGTGACGTTGGAGTCCAGAATCGTGCCCCACGCCCGTTCAAAGCCCAGGTTGATTGCCTGTTGGGGCGACGCGCCGGCACGCAGCTCTTCCCGAATGCGCTCATTGATGAGCACGTTCGAATCGATGGCCATGCCCAGCGCCAGCGCAATGGCGGCGATACCTGGCAGCGTCAGCGTGGCCTGCAGCATCGACAGCAAGGCGATCAGCAGCAGCAGGTTGACCGACAGGGCAATCGCCGAGAACACGCCGAACAGGCCGTAGTACAGCATCATGAAGATGGCGATGGCCGCAAAGCCATAGGCCACCGACTTGAAGCCCTTCTCGATGTTGTCCGCGCCCAGGCTCGGGCCGATGGTGCGTTCTTCGATGATTTCCATCGGGGCGGCCAGCGAACCGGCGCGCAGCAGCAGCGCGGTGTCAGCCGCTTCGGCCGACGTCATGCTGCCCGAGATCTGCACGCGGCCACCGCTGATTTCCGACTGGATCACGGGCGCGGTCACGACCTCGCCCTTGCCCTTCTCGAACAGCAGAATGGCCATGCGCTTCTTCAGGTTGTCGCGGGTCACGTCGCGGAAAATGCGCGAACCCTTGGCATCCAGCGTCAGGTGCACCGCCGGCTGCTGGCTCTGGCCGTCAAAGCCTGCCTGCGCATCCGTCAGGTTTTCACCTGTCAGCACGACCTGGCGGCGGACCAGCACCGGGCGGCCATCGCGATCGTTGAAGCGTTCCAGGCCAAAGGGCACCGTGCCGCTGGCAAACGAGGCTTGCGCTTCGGGCGAGTCATCGACCAGGCGCACTTCCAGGGTCGCGGTACGACCCAGGATGTCCTTGGCCTTGGCCACGTCCTGCACGCCGGGCAGCTGGACCACGATGCGGTCGGCGCCTTGCTGCTGGATGATCGGCTCGGCCACGCCCAGTTCGTTGATCCGGTTGTGCAGCGTGCTGATGTTCTGGCCCAGCGCGTTGTCTTGCGCCGTCTTGATCGCGGCCGGCTTGAGCGCGCCGATCAGCTTGTAGTCGGCGCCTGCCACCTGTTCAGTGAACTGAAGATCGGGCATGCCGTCGGTCAGCGCGCCACGGGCGGCTTCGCGCGAGGCTTCGTCGCGGAACTTCACTTCGATCGTGTCGCCCACGCGGTCGATGCCGTTGTGGCGCACGTTCTTGTCGCGAAGCAGGCTGCGCACGTCACCGGTCAGCGAGTCATACCGCTTGGTCAAGGCCGCGCGCATGTCCACCTGAAGCAGGAAGTGCACGCCGCCGCGCAGGTCCAGGCCCAGGTACATGGGCAGGGCATGTAGCGACGTCAGCCAGGCCGGCGAGGCCGACAGCAGGTTCAGCGCCACCGTGTAGCTCGGGTCGGTCGGATCCGGATTCAGTTCTTTTTCGAGCAGGTCGCGCGCGCGCAGCTGCTGGTCGGTCGACGTCAGGCGAGCCCGCACGGTGCCGACCGGACCGTTCTGGTCGAAGTACAGCCCGGTATTGGGAATATTGGCCGCTTGCAGCGACTGTTCCACCTTGCCCATCATCGACGCGTCGACCTTGATGGTCGCCTTGGCGCTGGATACCTGCACCGCCGGGGATTCGCCAAAGAAGTTCGGCAAGGTATAGACGAAGCCAATCACGATCGCGACAACGACCATGATGTACTTCCAGAGAGGATAACGATTCATGAGTAATCTGACCTCGGAAGGCCGCGCCACGAAAGGTGGCGGCGGCCAGTGTTGCTACTGCAGGGCGGCCGGTAGCCAAAGACACGAAAAGGGGCGGGCGCCATGCGCCAGCCCCGGAAAGTCGTCTTGCCGGGCCGCACCCGCCGCCCGATAGGGAGGCGCGGCCCGTGCCCGCATCAGAGGGCCTTGATCGTGCCCTTGGGCAGGACGGTCGCGACGGCAGCCTTCTGTGCCAGCACTTCCACCGACTTTTCGCCTTCGCGGTTCAGTTCCAGGGTGACGTACGTTTCGTTGACCTTGACGACACGGCCCAGCAGACCGCCCGACGTCACGACTTCGTCACCCTTGGCCAGCGCGGCGACCATGTTCTTGTGCTCTTTCTGACGACGCATTTGCGGACGGATCATCAGGAAATACAGGATCACGAACATCAAAGCGATCGGCAGCATGCCCATCAGCGGGCTTTCGCCGGCACCACCCAAATTGAATTGGGCCAGTGGGGCGACCAGTTCGTTCAATGACAGCATTTCTTCTCCAGAATCAATAACTTGCGTCGAAATTAACGCGAAATTGTAGCCCACCGCTGCCCCCGCAGGCCACGGCAGGGCTAGGGGTTACCTAGGTCAAATACCCCGTGCCCGGTCGGCGTGAAACTTCACACGCCACGCCGAAAACGTGCCGGCCGCGATCGCGTCCCGCATTTCCTGCATCAGATTCAGGTAGTAATGCAGGTTGTGGATCGTATTGAGTCGCGCGCCGAGAATCTCGTTCGAGCGGAAAAGATGGTGCAGATACGACCGTGAGAAGTTCTGACACGTGTAGCAGCCACAGGTTTCATCCAGCGGCGTCGTATCGGCGCGATAGCGCGCGTTGCGGATCTTGATGTCGCCAAACCGCGTGAACAGCCAGCCGTTGCGCGCGTTCCGGGTCGGCATCACGCAATCGAACATGTCGATCCCGTGCGCGACGCCATCCACCAGGTCTTCCGGCGTGCCCACGCCCATCAGGTAGCGCGGTGCATTTTGCGGCAAGCGCGGACCCACGTGGTTCAGGATCCGCAACATGTCTTCTTTCGGCTCGCCCACCGACAGCCCGCCAATCGCGTAGCCGTGGAAGCCGATATCCGTCAGCCCGGCCAGCGACTCGTCGCGCAAGTGCTCGTACATCCCGCCCTGCACGATGCCGAACAGCGCGTTGGGATTTTCCAGTGCGTTGAACGCATCCAGCGACCGCTTGGCCCAGCGCAGCGACATCCGCATCGACGTGGCGGCTTCTTCGGCCGTGGCCGGACGATCGCCCATCATGTAAGGCGTGCACTCGTCGAACACCATGGCAATGTCGGAATTGAGCGAGCGCTGGATCCGCATCGACTCTTCCGGCGTCAGCATCAGCCGCGCGCCGTCGATGGGGGACGCGAAGCGCACGCCTTCTTCCGTGATCTTGCGCAGGCCTTCCAGGCTGAACACCTGAAAGCCGCCCGAATCCGTCAGGAGCGGCTTGTCCCACTGCATGAAGCCATGCAGGCCGCCATGGGCCTCCATGATCTCCGTGCCTGGGCGCAGCCACAGGTGGAAGGTATTGCCCAGCACGATCTGCGCGCCGATTTCCTTCAGCTCGTACGGCGCCATGGCCTTGACCGTGCCGTAGGTGCCCACCGGCATGAAGATCGGCGTTTCCACCACGCCGTGGTTCAACGTGACCCGGCCGCGTCGGGCCAGTCCATCCGTTGCCAGCAGCTCAAAATTGAGTCCGTTCATGGTTTCTCGATAAACATCGCATCGCCATAGCTGAAAAAGCGATAGCGCTGCGCCACGGCATGCGCATAGGCCGCCTTGATCGGGGCCATCCCTGCCAGTGCAGAGATCAGCATCATCAACGTGGACTTGGGTAAATGGAAATTGGTGACCATCGCGTCGATCACCTTGTACTCGTAGCCCGGCGTAATGAAGAGCTTGGTATCGCCCTCGGTCGCCTGCAGCGGCCAATGGGCCTTGGCGGCTGACTCCAGCGCGCGAACACTGGTCGTCCCGACCGCGATCACCCGGCCGCCTTGGGCTTTTGTTTGGTGGATGGCTTTGACGGTTTCTTCTGGCAGCGTGTACCACTCGCTATGCATCACGTGCTCGGACAGCTTTTCCGTGCGCACCGGCAAGAAGGTACCCGCGCCCACATGCAGCGTCACGAACGCCGTGTTCACACCCTTGGCTTTCAGTGTTGAGAGCGTCGGCTCATCGAAATGCAGCCCCGCCGTCGGCGCCGCCACCGCGCCCGGCTGGCGTGCATACACCGTCTGGTAGCGCGCATCGTCACCGGCATCGGGCGTGTGCGTGATGTACGGCGGCAAGGGCGTCGCGCCATGCGCTTCCAGCAGATCGAGCACCGGCCCCGGGAACTGCAGGTCGAACAGATCGTCTTCCCGCCCCAGCATCGTCACGTCGAACGCGTTTTCCAGCCGGATGACGGCACCCGCCTTGGGCGACTTGCTGGCGCGCATGTGCACCAGCGCGCGATCCGGCGCCGTAATCCGTTCGACCAGCACTTCCACCTTGCCACCGCTCGACTTCTCGCCAAACAGCCGCGCCTTGATCACGCGCGTGTCGTTGAACACCAGCAGATCATGGGGGCGGAGCAGGCCGATCAAGTCAGTGAACTGACGATCATGCAGCCCGCCCTGCGCATCAAGATGCAGCAGACGGCTGGCAGTGCGATCGGCGGCCGGGGACTGGGCGATCAGCTCGGGAGGAAGGACGTAATCGAAGTCGTCCAGGGTCAGGTCAGACACGGGGGATGAGGCGTAATGCTTGCGGAAAACCAGCGATGATAACCGGTTGGGCAGGTGGCCTGCGCTTTTTGCAAAAGTTATGCTTATAATGCACGACTTCTCTCCGAGCGCATGTTGTTGCCGCGCTCGCGTCACGAGACGCCCGGGTGGTGAAATTGGTAGACGCAGGGGACTCAAAATCCCCCGCCGCGAGGCGTGCCGGTTCGATTCCGGCCCCGGGCACCACCACTAGCTACGCGGCTTTCCGCTGTAGTAGACACTCATCAAAAGCACCGACGTTCCGCATCTGTTCCGCAAGGCGTTCCGCATTTAGCGGACAGGCTTGAGCTTTGTGGCCTTCGTTCGGTAGTGCCGCTGGGTCAGCTGGGTGGACCCATGCTGCAGCAGCTTCGATGCGCCTTCCAGGTCGTCGGCCAAGTCCGACGCGCGCTTGCGCATGTCGCGCAGGAACATGTTCCTGATCTCTTTCGCCAGTGCGTCCTCGCCGCGCTCTTCGGCTTTGGCCGCAGCTGCCGCGCGTGCGGCATCCCACCGGCTCCGCAGCATCGTGGCCGACACCGGCCGCCCGGTCGGCGTCGACAGCAGCATCAGGTGGTCCGCTTTCAGCAGCCGCCGTCTTGCGATCAGGTCAGGCAGGACAGCAGACATCGAAATCTCGAAGTCGACCTTCTTGCCCGTCTTGTTGGCCTTGAGCCGCAACAAGTCGCCCCCTGGCAGCAGGATCGTGCGCACATCCGTGAGGCGCATGCCCGTCGCCGTGACGACGTCCATGCAGTCGCGGAGCACCGAATCCGCCTCAGCATAGACGGCGTCAAACAGCACGTCGGTCACCTCGAACTCGCGCGCATCCTCGCTGTTCTTCCATCGTGAGCGCTCCATGCCGGCCGCCGGCCACGGCACTTGCGTCAGATCCTCGCCGCGAGCCCAATTCCAGATGATCGACAGCAGCGACATCTCGCGGTTGCCCTGCGTCTTCGCACTGCGCCGTTTCAGGTATTCCTTCAGATGGGTGAAGCGAACCGACTCCCACGTGGCCGTGCCGAACACCGGTCGCAGTTGCGCCAGGTTCTTCGCATACCCCTTACGCGTTTCAACGTTTTCATACGTGGGCAGCACCTCGTCCTTCCATCGGCCAAATGCTTCCTCCAGCGTCCCGGCGATGCGCGGCGCATTGTTGTGGATCTCGTGCCAGCGCTTGATCGCGGCTTCATAGTCCGAGCCCAGCGACACGTCAGGCTTGCCCGTGCCACGGTTGTCGTAGAAATAATAGTTGCTCACCCTGCCGTTCAGCCGCCGGCGGGTGTGGACACGAAATCTCGGGTATTTGTTGGTCATCTCACTGCTGCGAAGTTTGGTTCAGCGTGCCGCGCGATTGCACGGCCCTCGACCCAGGCCACTACGTGCCGGCTTAACACCACGGTGCGTGTCCCCACCTCCTTGAAGGGAATGCCCTGCTCGTTCAAGACGCGGCGCTGCTCGACGGCGCGCACGTACCCTGTCAGGTCTTTCAGTTCAGCAGGCGACAGTATCTCGCTCATCTCACTCCTCCGGGTCGGGAGCCGCGGCCGCTGCGGTAATCGGTCCAACGGTCCTCATCTTTCTGAATGGCGTCGGCGATGCTGGGGACGCTGCTGGTGCTGGCCTTCACAGCCGACGCTTGGCCCGCCTTGAAGCATGCCAAGCCATACGCGTCCATCTCGGCAACGGTATGCAGCAGCACCTCGCCATCCACGTTTACCGCTGTGCCGAAGGCCTTGCGATGCGGCGGCACGGGCGGGCATGCTGCTGGGCGCCGTTTACCCATTGGCACCTCCGCGGGTGATGTCGTAGCGCCGCGTTGGGTCGTCGGCGCCGTTGTCGAACGACGGCTGGCAGTCGGCGCACATGCAGGCGCGGCTGGGCGGGTGCGGCTCCGCACTGGCAGCAGGTGAGGGGGCGGCGTAAAGCGGCGGCGTGTTGAGCGGGTCGGAATAGTCGTGCGCGGTGCCGGTCACGCGGCCGTAATCGCGTGTCGTGTATCGGTGGACGCCATTCTCATCCGCCATGCTTTCGTAAACCGTCCCTGCATTGCTGACGCTGACAAAGCGCACCCACTCACCGGACTGCGTCTGGTACTCATTGCCAAGCCTGAAGGGAACCGGCTTCTGCTCGGCCGCATCAACGCCGGGCGAGGGGGCCAGCGCGGCGCGATCTTCATCGATGAGCGCCTGAGCGAAACGCACCAGACCGTCGTTTGGGATCTCGCTCGAATGCGCCGCGTCCCCGACAAACTTCGTTTCGAACAGTGGGTTAGCCAAGCTGCCCAGGAACCGGAACGCCTTGGCATAGGTCACCGCCGGATAGTCCCGCTTGTCCGATGCGCTGGGCGGCTGGGGCGCGGCGGGCAGACCTCCGCACACGTCCAGCAGCATCATCGCCATGTTGGCGACATCGGCCGCGTGCTCGCGGATCAAGGCGGCGTCATCGTTCTTGGCTGCCTTCTGGAGTTTGGCGACGTGGTAGTAGATTTCCAGCAGCGCGGTCTGGCGCGTCATCGACAGCCAGCCGGGACGGTCGCCCTTGCCGGCGTTTGCGTGTAGCTCGGCTTCCATCAGCGCGAGGAAGGGCCGCAGCACGTCGTCATACTTGCCTTGCTGCTTATCCATGGCTGGCCCCTTCAACAAGCAGAGTGCGCTGTGTCGGCGCCAGCGATCCTGAACGAAGCCCGACGTCAGATAAGCAAGGCCCCGATATGCAGATAGGCACCTGCAGGACGAATTCGCGCCGGCCATGGCGCAGCGTCAGATCAATGCCCGTTTCACGCCGCCGGTGGTGAGTCACGATCCAAGCTCGGGAGCCGCGAAAGAGCGTCGCGCCGATATTGATTTTTGCCATGTTGTCCTGACACGTCTGGACGGTGTTATTCATGGCTCGCCCCTTCCTTGCTGGCGGCGATGGCGGCGCGCACCGCTGGCAACGCCTGGGCGGCGCGGCGCTCGCACCACGCCACATCGTCGCCCGGCTCGCGGTCAGCGTCGCCAATGTCGGCAAGGGCGGCTTCGGCCAGCCGCAGTGCTTTCTCCAACTCTCCGGCATTCCCGGATGGTTGGGCGTCCAGCGCCTTGCTGGCGATGGCGGCGTCGGGCGGTGAGTCGTAATCCCAGGCATGCCAAACCGTCGTGTACGGCGGCGGACACTTGTCGCCACGATGCTCGGACTCCGGCCACAGGCAATTTGCGCAACAGTCGTGCGCATTCGCCGCTGCGAGTGCTCCGGGATTGGTGGATGGCTGCGACACCGGCTTCCCACCAGGATTGCAATGGCGGCAAGGAACCCAATGCCCGTATCCCGTGGTGTGCGATGTATACCAACCAGGACCACCGCAGCCAATGCAAGCAGCGGCGGACGTGCCCTTCAGCGTTTCGACGACGTTGATGCATTCGCTCTTGGTCAGGCTGTAGGGGTTGCCGTTGAGCGCCTGGATCACTTCGAGCAGCGACTGATCGCGCACCGCTCGTTCCAAGGCTACCGGGTGCGCATCCTCCACCGCAGCGGCGCGAGCGCAGTCTGGGTGTTCAGCGAATGGACTCGCAGCGCCACGGCAATGCTTCTGCTCGAAGTCGCTACATCCGCACCCAGCCAGCGCAGCGGCGGGCGTGCCCTTCAGCGCGCGGATCTCGGCAGCGCAGTCGTCGGCGTCCCACATGTAATCGTTTTCACGCAATGACTTTTCGTCGCCGGCCAGGATCGCAAGCGCCGCTTCCTCCAGCGCCTGGCCGCGCACCGCCGCCTGGTCGCGGCCGATGTCCCAAAAGCGCTGCAGCCAATGGCCAGCTGGTGGCGCGTTGACGCCGCTGACGCCGAACGCGATGGCTCCGTCGATTGCATCAAGCTGGTGGGCTTTCGGTTCGTCCGCGCTGGAATCGTTGAATGCAGCGACGATACGCTGGCCATCGCTCAGGTCGAGCACGTAAGCGATAGGATCATCTTGGCGCTGGACAACGAAGGGAGCCCGGACCCCATCCAGGTATTCGTCGGGGCAGGCGCTCAGCGTGACCAGGCCGTCAGCTGGTGCTTGCGCCGCGGCCCGCTGGGCGGCGTGAACAGCGGCAATGAACTGCGACAGCAGCGCGCGGGCACCCGCAGGTGCCACGCCATGCAGGTGATGGCGCAGGCCGGTGTCGCGGGCGATCTGAAGCAGGCGCTCGCCGTCCAGTGGCAGAGTGTTTGTAGTGGTCATGCTGGTGCTCCGTTGTTGGTGCGGCGGCGATAGGGGCCGAACAGCGCCGCTACGATTGGGTCACGTGCAGCCCGCTTCGGGATCGAGGCGCGTTGGCGGGCGAGGTCGGCCGCGCGGGCCTTGGCTTCCAGCTGGGTATGGCCCAGGCGCTGAAACTCAGCCGAGGGGTAGGGCTTGCTCTCGCCCTCGCCAGCACGCCACAACGCATAGCCGCCGCTCGTCCCGGCGATGTGGCGCCAGTCGTCGATGTACACGTCCTTGTGGTCTTGGCGCCGTGTCTTGAGCCAGTTGTCGATCCGCGTGACGCTCTCGCCGGTGATAGCCGCCAGTTCGGCAGGGGACGCCGCCACGTCAGCAAGGGTTGCAAGGATCGCGTCGCGGTTTGCCTGGGACATGGGCCTGCTCATGCTGCGCACCCTTGGAGGTAGATTGCGGCGATGTCTGGACGGCCCTGGGCGAGGGCGTCGTCGGCCAGTTCGCGATCGGCGTGCGCTGCGGCGCGGCCCAGGCCCAGGCCGACCAACAGAGCCAGTACCGACGCCAGCAGGAACAATGCGATAAAGGTGATCATGCTGCACCCTTTACGTGGGAAAGCAGGGGAGCCGCGCGGCTGATCAGTGCTTCGCCGGCGGCAACGTGCTGCGTGGATGCCGCGGGTAGGCGCACGCCAACGGCGCCGAGGGCACGCTCGTCTTCGCGGGTATCGGTGACCATGTCGGTCAGCATCGTCATGGCTTCGCCAAGGATGGCCAGGGGTTCGCCGGCGCGGTGGGCGTCCAGTTCGCGCTCCAGCGTTTTGATCTGCTGCTGGGCGGCGTACAACTCGCCACGGGCTTGCGACAGCGCAGCCGTGTTCTGGTCGTACAGGCGGCGATACATGTCGCGATTGCGAAGGACCTCGACGTACTGGTGCTGCGTCACCTGGTGGGCGCCAGGCTGGCGGCCGTAGGCACGGGCGATCGAGACAACGTTCTGTGATTCCATGGTGCGTTCCTTGGTGAGACGGCGTCAGGCGCCGAGGTGAGCAATGAGGGATTGGCCGCGGTCGAAGCCTTGCTGCCAGAGCGCGCGGTCGGTGTCGGAGTCGAAGTGGTTCCAGTGGCCCTGTGACTCGGGCTGCTGGTGAAGCGCGTGGGCGCAGATAAGGCCCCAGCGGAATGCGTCGTCGCGCGGCATCGTGGCGTCGGTGGCCAGGGCGTTGTCGGCCCAAGTGCCGGAATCGACCACGCGTGGCAGGAAGCTGCCGCCGCGCTTGCTTGCCTTGAAGCGGCCGTACTGGTTCATGCCTGCACTCCGCCAGAAAGGGCAAAGCGCACGGCATCGCGGATGCGGCCGGCGTCACGGCGCAGCAGGTGGGCGCTGTAGGTGTAGGGGTCGACCACCAGGGCAATGACCGGTCCGTCGTCCTGATCGGACTTGCCGACCCGGTATCCCTTCGGCAACTGCATGGTGTGCTCTTCGCGCAGGTCGTCGTCCTGCTGCATCACGACCTGGTGGCGGTCGATGGCGGCGGCCAAGCGGTCGATCAGGTCGGGCCAGCCCGCGTCGAAGGCGGCCGTGCTGATGCCCAGTGGAAGGTCGGCCGCGACCATGTAGGGGTTCGTGCTGGTGTGGATGGTGCCCAGGGGGCCAAAGTCAGCCGTGGGCGCCGCAATGGCTTCCGTGGCGGTTGGTGCCGATGACGCGGGCTTGGTCGCAGTGAAGCGCGACGAATTGCCCGCCTCGACCTCGGCGTTGAACTTGGCGGCGCGGTACCTGGCAAAGCCGGCAGGCATGGGGCCGGTCAGCTTGCGGCCGATGGCATCGACCACGAAGGCCCGACCAGTGCCGGCGCCGAGCTGCTGGTGAGTGATGGGGAGGTGGATTGGGAGCTTGGCCTTGCCGGCCGCGCTGGTGCTGCGTGCGTTCATGGTTGATCCCAAGTGCTGCCGTCACAATCGAGCGGCTTGGAATCATTAAAGCATTCTTGTTTTCAGTAATCAAGCATTCTTTAACTGAAGGTCGATGGCAGAGCATGTGCCTTAACCGAGCAGACAGGAATTAATCCGGACTAGTCTTTGCTCGACAGTCGTGGAATACTGTATGTATGAACAGTATCTTAAGAGACAGTTGGATGCCCGTTATCGCAACGCTGGACGGTGCGGATGAGCAGGGCATAAGTGCCGCAAGGAATGGCGGGGTCCTGCGCCTTGAAGGCGGGGTGGTACATGCCCTTGCCGGGGCTCCCCGGCGCCGGATCGGCCACGTATGGTCGTCTGAGATCGTTAGCCACTTAGCCGCAGGAGGGCAGGCCTACTTCAGATCAGACGATGGCTATCAGGCGCGCCAGATCGTCTGCGGGCTGGTGCAATAGACGAAAAAAAACCACCCGAAGGTGGTTCGACAGCTCAGTGTCATCACGAATGCATCAAAGTTGCTCGGCTTGGAGTAGCACGACCTTGCCGATCATCTGAGTTCTTTCAGAGCACATGACAGGTGGGAAGCTGGCCTGGTCAGGGTTGTCAGAGTACAGCCACCAGTGGTTCTGGTGCCGCTGCAATCGCTTGATCGTGAATTCCCCTTCGTGATTGACGGCGAAGACCTCGCCAGTTCGCTGGCGTGAGTCCGCGGTGTTGACCACAATGGTGTCCCCCTCGTGCACACGAGGGAACATGCTCATCCCACGAGTCGAAGTTGCGAACAAGGCATGGGATATGAGTTGCCGCCGCTCTACCCACAATCGCGGGAGAAACACCAATCCGCCGCCACCTTGATCCTCTTCAGGATCGATCGAATACCCTGCAACGCCTGCCGAAATCTTGATCTGCATTTTGCGGATAGCGATGTAGTCGGGGTCGTTCGCTGCTTCTATCGATGCAGGGCGAATGTGGCCGCTCGGCTCATCGTTGCGCTCCGCCACCCCAGGCGCGGCAACAGTCAGGTTCATGCCCGCTTGCGCCACCGCCAGAGCGATTGCCCCTTCCACAAAGGTGCGATCGCCTTCTGAAAGCGCCCGCACGTCTGCCTCTCGGATCCTGGCGAATGGCCAGATCGGTGCAGCGGCCTTCGCCGCCCCAGGCTTGGCACCTCCGGCATCTCCCTCACCAGTCGCCAGCCAATACCCATCGACACCAAGCACCCGAGCTGCCTGCGCAGAGTTTTCGGCTGTCAGAGCCTTCGTTTTTCCGGCAATGACCTGGCCGATGGCCTGGACTGAAACGCCCAGTTGATCCGCAAGCGTCTGCCTGTCCATTTTTGCCAGCCGCAAGGCTGTATCGAGGCGTGCGCCATAGGTTGTGCTCATGGACGAAAGATTACTTTCAACAGTGCAAAGCATGGTTGCTTCTTGTTTTAAAGAATGCTTTAATTGCGGCATGGAAAAGACTCTTGCGACCAAGCTCCTTGGGGGCACTCCCTCCGCCGCTGCAGAAGCTATCGGCATTACGCCGCAGGCTTATGGGCAGTGGCCGGACCCACTTCCGCGTCGGCTCGAAGATCGTGTTGTGGCGGCGATCGCACGACGTCACCTTAAGCCTGAGCTGATTGGTGGAGCGCCGCGGCTCAAGCCCAAGCGGTGCACCAAGTCGAAGGAGGTGAGCCATGGGTAAGCGCCAATCGTTCAGTCGGGCGAGTCGCTGGAGCGTAGGCGTTCCTTCAACAGTTGAAGAGCGCCGCCGGGCGTTTGAGCGATTTCTTTCTCCCGCAGGATCTTGCGCAGTTGCTGCAGATTCAGGTCGGCCATCTCCTCGTATGCAGCAATGCCTGCGTCCGTCAGTCCCTGCGCAATTAGAAAGTCCTTCGCGAACTCGGTATCTCGCTCCAGTTCTGGCAGTAACGCTTGCAGGGCTTCTAGCGGTAGCACTGCGACGAGTGACTTCAGCAAGGACATCTGCGCGATGAGTTTGCCATGCAGTTTGTCCGGCGCTGAGATGGTTTCCATGGTCAGTCCCTTGTGGGTGAAGGTGGGGTGTAGGAGCCGCCATCGTAGCCGCTCGGGGCTGACCGCCCAATACCTGCAGCACGGCTCAGTGCCCGCCCAAATGGTCGCTGGGGCTGAAGTCCGGCCCGGCCATGTCGGTTTCTGCGCACAGGCGCTGGAACACCGCGATGACCGTCAGTTCGCTGCAGTCGCCCAGCACTTCATTCGCAATGTCTTTGGCCTGCTTCAGCAGGCGTTTCGTTTCGGATACAGGCGTGATGCCCATGATGGTCTCCAGCATGTCGGAGAGGTGAGTGTCGCGGGTGTTGTAGGTCATGTGAATCCGGTGATGCCGAGTTGTGGTGAAGCGCCAGTTTCTACGTGTGTGCGTGCAACAGCACGCAGTCCTTTTTGTGTGTCCCTTCTTGAGGTTGAACAGGCATGAATGCCCAGGTGAACGTTGTCCGCAAGCCCAGCATGGAGCGTGCGTTTCGTGAAGCGCTGGTCGATCCAGCAACCCGGGCGAAGGTGCGCGACGCACTGGCCTGGGACGACTCGCAGGTGAGTCGCTTCATGTCAGGACAGATGGGGCTGACGATCGACAAGATCGACGCGGCCATGGCGGTGCTGTCGCTGGTCGTTTCCAGCAAGCAGTACATGGATTTCCTCGCATACGGCAGCCAGATCGGTGCCGCCTGCCATTGCGCGCGCGCCGGTATGGGCGAGTGCGGGCCGGGACGGTAAGCATGGACATATTCGCATCACGCTGTGCCATCGCTGAGGAAGCAGAAAAGTCCGCGATCGCCGCTCATTGGTCGAGCGAGCCTGGCCTACCGTTTACCCCGAACCCGTTTCCGGAAGGGTCCGACGCGCACGCGGTGTGGGCGTCCCACTTCGACCGTAAGTTTGCCTACCTGGACAGCAGGGCGGGCACGACATGCTGAAGCAGCGCACGCCCATGACCCGCACAACGCCGATGAAGCGCTCGGCAATCGCGCGCACCTCGGCGGCACCGAAGATGACCGCCCGCCGTAAGCCAAAGGCCCGGCCCGGCCGTGACCAGGCCGCCCTCGATGTGTGCCGTGGCGAGCAGTGTTTTCTGCGCCTCGACAGTGTCTGCCTGGGCGCCAGCGGCGCCGCCACGGTGGTGCCTGCACACAGCAACCAGGGCATCCACGGCAAAGGGAAGGGGATCAAGGCCTTCGACCGCTTCACCGTGCCGGCCTGCCACGCATGTCATGCTGAACTCGACAGCGGCAACCGCATGACCCGCGCCCAGAAGGCACTCGCCTGGGACACCGCCTATTTCGCCTGGGAGCCTGTGCGCGCCCAGAGATTCACCGCGCTGGGCAAAACCCTGTCAGCGCTTCCCATCAGCAAGATCGTTCCACGAGGGGATCACCTATGAGCGCACAAGCGCAAGCTTGGGCAATGACCCAGCAAATCGTCACAGACCCGACCGCCCGGCACGTCCTGCTGGTGCTGGCGGGCTACGCGGGGCAGGACGGCCGCGGCGCCCATCCGACCGCTGCTCGTATGGCCCGGGACACCGGCCTGCATGAGCGCACTGTCCGCGCCAAGCTGATGGTGCTGGAGGCCGAGGACTTGATCAGGCGAGACCGTGAGCTGGCCGCCTACCTTGAACGCCGCGGCGTCCCAAAAGCAATCTGCTACGACCTGGTGCTGGATGCCCCTGTGCAGCCCGGCGCACCTGCGGCCATCGTAGCCGGGGTGACGCAGAGCATGGACCTGGCAGCCTGACATGAGCATCAAGGTCATGACGATGGTCTTTGACCGGTACCCGGGCAGTGCGGGCGAGATGCTGCTCGCGCTCGCCCTGGCCGATCACGCGAGCGATGACGGCACGCGGGTGTACCCGTCGGTCGAAGCGCTCGCGTTGAAGACGCGCCAGTCGGTGCGATCGGTCCAGTACCAACTGAGCCGCATGCTGAAGTCGGGCTGGCTGGTGCTGGTGAACAGCGGCAACGGTGGCCGTGGACAGCACCGGGAATACCGCATTTCGCCCGAGTGGCTAAAGGGTGCAGATATTGCACCCATCGAAAACGGTGCAATTGACGACGCAAAGGGTGCAAACGACGACACGAAAGGGTGCAATCCACAACCGGAAAGGGTGCAACCGGTTGCACCCGCATATAACCGTCATAGAACCATCAAGGAACCGTCAGAACCCAAAGGCGCGCAGCCGCGCTCTGGATTCGATGCAGCCAGCATCATGCTGCCCGACTGGCTGCCCCGGGAAGACTGGAAGCGCTGGGTGCAGGACCGGAAAGACCGCCGCAAGCCGGTCACGGCGGCAGCGGCCAAGCTTCACCTGAACGCCCTGGAGGCCCATGTCGCTGTCGGCACGGCACCCGGCCCGGTGATCGATCACGCCATCAACGCAGGCTGGTCCGGCCTGTTCCCACCGAAGGACGCGCCGCAACGCGTGGCCAGCCGAGCCGACAAGCAAGCCGAATGGGCCCGCCAGCTGGATGCGGAAATCGCAAAGGCCCGCGGCGTGGCATCCGAAGAAAAAGACATGGGGATGCTCGATGCTGCCGACATTGGTTAAAGCGCCCGCTGGCGACGATGCCGCCCGCCGCGTCGCTGTCGAGATCATCGACTTCCTGCGGTGCGAATACGGCTCGAAGTTCGACCAGCAGTGGGGCAACGTAGACCCGGCCAAGTTGACCGATCACTGGGCGCAACGGCTGGTCGGCTACACCGCTGGCGAGGTTCGCCGCGGTATCCACGCATGCGCCACTCGCACTTTCGTGCCGACGTTGCCCGAGTTCCTGGCGCTGTGCCGCCCAACGTTGGAGCCTGAGCAGGCTTTCTATGCCGCAGTGGAAGGCCTGCACGCCCGCCAACGCGGAGAGACCGGTCACTGGCCACACCCGGCGATCTACTGGGCGGCCGTGCGCATCGGACAGCACGACATGCTGGCGTCTGGCTATAGCGGGCTGAAGGGGCGGTGGACAAACGCCCTGCAGGACGTCATGGGCAAAGGCAAATGGCCGGACGTGCCCGAGCCTGCGCTGGCGCTTGCGGCGCCGGGCCGGGCGACGACGTCCGACGCCGAGGCGCGGCAGCAGCTGGCTCGCCTTTCCGCCGCCGTCGCTGACGCCGTGAAGACCGTGCCGACACAAGTTCGCAATCGTGATCTGCGGTGGGCCTATCGGATTCTGGAGCAAGACAAGCAGCCATCCGGCCGGCCGCCCGCAGTCAATGTGCGCATGGCAGAGACGGCGCTGCGCAATGCAGGAGAGTCGCCCCATGGCTGAGATTGCATTCATGGTGCCCGGCGTGCCGGTAGGGAAGGGCCGACCTCGCGCCAGCAAGACCAAAGCAGGCGTGCGCATGTACACGCCCGCCAAGACCGTCAGCTATGAGGCAGTTGTGGCCCATGCCGGGCGGCAAGCAATGGCGGGTCGCGATCCAGAACAGGGCGCCCTCGCGGTGGTGCTGTCGATCGTGGTGCCGATCCCTGCCTCGTGGTCTGGCGCCAAGCAGGAGCGCGCTGCATTCGGCCTGATCATGCCCACCACCAAGCCGGACATCGACAACATCGAGAAGGCCATCTTCGATGCGCTGAACGGCATCTGCTGGCGCGACGACGTGCAGGTGACGGACGTGATGAAGATCAAGCGTTACGGTCGCCAGCCAGGCGTGCGCGTCACCATCAAACCGCTCACATCGGAGGCGTGATGGGTGTCTTTCATCCGAGTAAGCCGAACCCGCGCAAGCCTGCACCTGCCAAGCTGCAGGCCCCAGCACTGAAGCGCACCCGCGCAATGTCCTACGCCGTCGACCGCGTGCGCGCCAGCCGCGGCACAACCGACCACCCTAAGCAGGAGCCCAAACCGTGAAACCCCATATCAAGCTGGTGCGGAAGGGCCTGTGGTCCTGCACTGGCGAAAGCATTACCCGCAACGGTGTCAGTCCCAGCCAGGCGTATAACCGCTGGCATGCCATCCATGGCAAGGCCGTGCAAGCAGCCGGGACGTCGGTCTTCAAGCTGCCGCCGCCGCGCGTGGCCACGCCCATGACCGTGCGCCCGGATCACATTGAAGCCAAAGCTGGCGCCGCATTGCTGGGCTACAGCGAGTCGATGGTCCGCCGCGTCGCCGGTGCGCTGCAGACGCGGCCATGGGTGCCGCCGACAGCGCTTCGCATCAACCAAGCCCGGGCGGCTGCCCACCAGCCCCCGATGATGTCCATCTCAAGCCGTGCAGGAGACGTGCGCTGATGTTCCACTCACCCGAGGAAGCGCTGGCGGTCGCGTTCACAATGACCGAATTACCGATCGAGCCGAAGAACGCGACCCAGCTGATTGTCGAGTCGCTGCGCGAGCGGTACGGCCTGGAGATGCGCCGCGTGCCCACCGGCCTGACGCCGCATGATTGGCACGCTCAGGCAGTGATGGTGCTGGAGTTCACAAAGCGGACGCTGGCGGGCCGCCCCGACCTATGGCGCGCCATCCTGGCGGAATACTCGCCGCGTGTCGACGGCGCCAAGGCAATCCAAGAAGTGACTGATTCGTTGATGACCGGTTTGAACGCCGAAGAGCGGCTTCTGGCGGACGCGTTGATCATGCGTCAGTTTCGCGGCAAGCCAGCCTTGGAAGACATCGCCGCTCGCTTCCGGGTGTCGCGCCGCACGGTGTCTAGGCGCGAGCGATGGTGGCAGGAGCAGGTCGCGCCGTTGCGGCGTCAGGCTATGCAAATGCTCGAGGAGCCGATGGAGCGCGTTGGGCTGATCGAAAAGCGACATGTCGAAACCGCTTGCAATGTGCCCATGCTTTAGCAATAATTCGCCAAGCTTGAAATAAGTACGACCGAAGCCCGCATGTCTCACGACGGCGGGCTTTTTGTTGTCCGTCGTATGCACGGTGGCCCTCGTCATGATAGTTTTCGCGACTTGGGAAATCAGGGGAGCGCCGTGCAGGAATGGGTTCAATTTTTTGCCGACTTGCCATCGAGCGTTACCGCGCTTGTCGGGATACTGATAGGCTCCGTCATAACCATGGTGACTGGGAGCCTTCGTGACCGTACCGCCAGGGCATTGCAGCAGCAACGGCTGGATCACGAATCGACACAACGAGTTCAGGAGCGACGAAGCGCCTTGCGTCGTGACCTTTATCTCAAAGCCATTGAGGGTTCTGCGGAATTAAGGCAGGCCGTGCTCAGCCTGTTGGACCCCGAGACGGACCACCGAGTGGTAACGGGCGCAGAGACTGCTGCGGCTGGGGCCCTGTCTGCCGTTTATCTAGTTGCGACGCCACAAACCGCGCGTGCCGTGGCGTCCTACTTTCTCGAGTTGCAACGAGTGAAGGCGGTGTTGCTGATGCAGCGTACCGAAGCGGTAGAAGCGAAGGCAATGCAGGTGCACAGCACGGCACAGCAGCAAATTGCCTTGGCACGACGAGGTGAACTCTTCCGGCAACAGACCGATCTGATTGCAAGAGGGGTTGGTGAACATGAGGACGAGTGGCGCGTGCTCAGCTCGAAAATTGCGGCCGAGTCCGGTCATCTCGATTTCTATGGTCGCGAAGCCACAGAGTGGCTCAACAGGTACCGCATCGCGCTCAAGCCACTACTTTTGTCCCTGATCGAACGTGTGGACCCTCTTGAAGCGGCGGGACTGGCCGCCTTGCTCTGCATTCGAAACGAACTTGGAATCGAAACGGACGTCTCTGACTTTGAAGCGACATATGCGAAGTTATCCGAAGAGAACAGGAGGTTCGCTATGAACATCTTGCAGCAGGTCGAGGCAGTCACCGAGCCGCCGCCAGAAGTGAAGGCCTAAAACGTACCGTTTGCCTGACGCCAGTGATGACTAGTCCAACCCCGCCTCGTCGGGGTTTTTCTTTTTGGAGTTGCAATGCAGGCCCGCCCAGCACTTCCTCCGACCATACCGGTACATTCCGACGTGGTGCACGAGACGGTGTACACCGCCATTGTTGCCGGCAAGGATCTCGACGACCTGATTGTGGCCGGCGTTATGAGGCAGATAGGCCAGCCTGTGATGGACCGGCCCGGCGTGACGTGGAAGGTGGTCCACCGCCACGAATCGACTGCGACCGAGGGGACGCGGCAGATTGCCGAGGTGATGATCGTGGTGGACCACCGTCACGATGGAGGCAGCAATGCGAATGTCGAGTGACCGAGACGACCCTGGTTATCCAGCGTGGGACAGAGCGCGGTGTCGAGGCAAGCCCGTTGTTTACGTGGATGGAATGCGAATCGACGGTGTGTTCACCGCTGATACCGATACTGGTTATGTGCTGGCGATGGACCCAGGCCCAGACGGCCGGGCACAACTGAACCTGGCACGCGACGAGGTGCTGCGACGTGAGTTGCACGGTGTAGTGACCATCGTGATCGAGCCGGTTGCCGACCGCAAATGTCTCGGCTGACCACGCTCAAGTCACGCGTGCCCACCCAAGCTGGTCGCCTGGCTGTGCAGCAGCCCGGCTCGTGGCGGCCATCTGGTGCGACAGCCAATGAGCGTGGCTACACGTACAAGTGGCAAAAGGCCAGCAAGGCTTTTCTTGAAGAACATCCATTGTGCCGATACTGCGAGCGTGGAGGCTTCGTCACGGCGTCGCAGCTTGTCGACCACATCGTGCCGCACCGAGGTGACCAGTCGCTGTTCTGGAATCGGTCGAACTGGCAGGCACTCTGTCGCTCGTGCCACAGCGGCGAGAAGCAGCGCGAAGAAGCAGAGGCCCGCTAGGCTGCAACCGGTTCGAGTCACGCTGGTGTACGGCATGTCGATCGATCGGCCCGCTACGGCCCTACCGTCAGCCCCCAGCCCCACCCCTGACCACATCGGTCGAGAGAGGGGGGGGGCCAAAACCTTGAGGTCGCCGGATTCCTAGACCACCTGTCCTCTCACGCGCAGAAAATTTTCCCCTTCACAAGATTTGTTAACCGAGGTTGTTAATGGCATTGACCGACTTGAAGCGCCGATTCGTCGCCGCTCTGCAGTCGGGACTCAGCGGCGCCAAAGCCGCTGTTCGTGCGGGTTATAGCGAGAAAGGCGCGGCCCAGGCAGCGTCCCGATTGATGAAGGACCGGGACGTCCAAGCCGCACTTGCACGAGGTGCCGAAGTTAACAAGGCCAAGCAGGAGGCCAAAGCGGCCGGCCGCGAGTTGGACTTGCCAACTCTGGCCGGTTTTTATGCCGACCCGCTGGAGTTTTTGCGGGCTGTGGTCAACGACGGGGAGCAGGACATGAAGTTGCGCACCGACGCGGCGAAGGCCTGGGCTCCGTATGTGCACCCCCGCAAGGACGCCGCCGGCAAGAAAGCCGCTGCGAACGAAAAGGCGAAGGAAACGGCTACGACCGGTCGATTCACTCAGTTCGGACCGCCCTCGGCGCCGACTAAGCACTGATGGCCGCCCCCGTTTGGAGTACCGCGTGCCCTGATTGGGAACGCCGCATCGTCGCGCGCAAATCGCTGGTGCCGATGCCGCCGCTGTTCCCGGACTATGCCGCGCACGCGCTCAACGTGTTTGGCAGCTTGCGCATGGTGGATGCGACGGGTAGCCCGTTGATGAAGGACACGGTTCGCCCCTGGGTGACCGACTTCGTCGGCGCTATCTTCGGCGCCTACGACCACGAGTCCGGCCGCCGCTTGATCACCGAGTTCTATCTGCTGATCAGCAAGAAGAACGGTAAGTCGACGATCGCCGCGGGCGTAATGCTGACCGCGCTGATCCTCAACTGGCGCCCCTCGGGCGAGTTCATCATTCTCGCGCCGACCAAGGAAATCGCGGACAACTCGTATCTGCCGATCCGCGACATGATCAATGCGGACGACGAGCTGAAGGAGATGTTCCAGGTCCAGGACCACATCCGCACGGTCACGCACCGGGTGCTGAAAGCGACGCTGAAGGTCGTGGCCGCCGACAGCGAAACGGTGTCCGGAAAGAAGGCGATCGGCGTTTTCATCGACGAGCACTGGCTTTTCGGGAAGAAGGCGACCGCCGCCGCGATGCTGCGCGAGGCTACCGGCGGCCTGGCGTCGCGGCCTGAAGGCTTCATCATCTATGCCACCACCCAGGCCGACGATCCGCCGGCCGGCGTGTTCAAGGACAAGCTGATGTACGCCCGCAAGGTGCGTGACGGCGCAGTGGTGAACCCCCGGTTTCTGCCGGTGCTCTATGAGTTTCCCAAGCGGATGCTCGAGCGCAACGAGCATCGCGAGCTGGAGAACGCGTACGTCACAAACCCTAACTGGGGCTTGTCGGTCGATATCCAGTTCATCACGACAACGTACGAGCAGGCGCTGGAAGCCGGTGAGGAAGAGGTCCGCGGCTTCCTGGCAAAACACCTGAACGTCGAGATCGGCCTGGCGCTCCGGTCCGATCGGTGGGCTGGCGCGGACTTCTGGGAACGGCAGGCAACGTGCCCGGGGCTCACGTTGGACCAGCTGATTGATCGGTGCGAAGTGATCGACATCGGAATCGACGGTGGCGGTCTGGACGACTTGTTGGGGCTGGCCGTTGTCGGCCGCGACGCAGAGACGCGCGAATGGCTGGCTTGGACCAGGGCGTGGGCGCATCCATCGGTGCTGGAACGACGAAAGGCGGAGGCCTCGCGCTTCCGCGACTTCGCCAAGGACGGCGACCTGGTGCTCGTTGAACAGATCGGTGACGACGTCGCTGAGCTGGCGGGCATCGTGGCCTCGGTCTACGGGTCAGGCTTGCTCGACAAGATCGGGATGGACCCGTCAGGCGTGGGCGCAATCCTGGACGCGCTGGTCGAGCTGGAGGTGCCCGAGGACCTGGTCGTCGGCATTTCCCAAGGTTGGAAGCTGGGCGGCGCGATCAAGACGGCTGAACGAAAGCTTGCGGAGGGCACGCTCGTGCACGGCGGCCAGGCGCTGCTCACTTGGTGCGTCGGCAACGCCAAGGTCGAGCCACGCGGCAATGCAATCCTGATCACCAAGCAGGCCAGCGGCTCGGCGAAGATCGACCCGCTGATGGCCCTGTTCGATGCAGTCTCGCTGATGGCGCTCAACCCCGAGGCCCTATCAGCTCCCGGAATTCACTCACTGGACTTGTACTGATGCCTGAAACACTCGAACCCGACCGCGGTAGCCGTGTCCTCGGGGCATGGCTGGCCGGGCGAGAGGGCGGCGTCGAGCGCGCTGGTCTGCTCGCTCTGGAAGAAAACGGCAGCGAAAGCGGCCTCTCGACGCAGGAATTCGCCAACGTCTTTGGCGCGGCCTACCGCACATCGGCTGGGGTGCACGTCACGAGAGATGCGGCGATGCGCGTTTCGGCCGTGTACGCATGCGTATCGCTGCTTGCCGGCGCAATCGCTTCGCTTCCGCTGGGAATCTTCGAACGCAACGGCGCGGACCGAAGTAAGGCGGATCACGACTACTGGTGGCTTTTTAATGAAATGGCGTCGGAGGGATGGACAGCCGCAGCTGCTTGGGAGTACCTGATCAGCAGCAAGATGTTTCACGGCGATGGTTTCGGACAGCTTCTGCGGCCGAGCGTGCGCAGCGCGCGCGTTATCGGATGGAAACCGCTGCATCCGCTCACGGTGGACCCTTTCCGATCTGAAGGCCGCCTGTATTACCGCGTAAATCCCACCGACGGCTCGCCGGCTTACACGCTCGACAGCGCGGACATGATCCACCTGCCGAGCCTGGGGTTCGATGGCCTACGAAGCCCAAGTCCAATCACCTATGCCGCGCGGGAAGCGATCGGCGCAGCTATCGCGGCCCAGGAGTTCAGCGGGCGGTTCTTCACCGGAGGCGCGAACTATGACTACGCGCTGAAGACCACGAACCGACTGTCCGACGGCCAGTTGAAGGACTTGAAGCTGTCTCTGCTTGCCCGGGCACATAACGGTGGCCGCGGACCGCTGATCTTGTCGGGCGGGTTGGAGCCTGCGCAGCTGAGCGTCAACTCGAAGGATGCCGAGATTTTGGCGACCCGCCTGTTCACGGTCGAAGAGATCTGCAGCACGCTCGGCGTGCCGCCGTTCATGATCGGGCGCACCGAGAAGACGACGTCATTCGGCTCCGGCGTTGAGCAAATGGGCATCGGCTTCGTCCGGTACACGCTGCAACGCCACCTGACGCCTCTGGCGCAGGAGCTGAACGCCAAGCTCTGGCCGGTACGCCAGCGCTACTTCGTTGAACACATCACCGCGGCGCTCGAACGCGGCGATCTGAAAAGCCGCTATGAGGCTTACCGGATCGCGCTGGGCCGCGCCGGTGAAATGCCATGGACCGACGCCGACGAAATCCGCCGGCTCGAAAACATGGGCCCGAATCCCACATTGAATCGTAATGGAGGCGCAGATGCGCAACCGCCTGCTCCAGCTGCTGGCTGACAATCGACGGCCTTTCGAGCCGATCCAGAACAAGATCCAGGCCAAGGCCGGCGAAGCGGCAATCTACCTGTATGACCCGATCGTCGGCGATCGCCTCACTGCCGAATGGTGGGGCGGCATCTGCCCGCAGGACTTCGTGCCGGCGGTGCGGGCTTTGGAGGCCGACCACATCACGCTGTACACGAACTGCCCAGGCGGCGACGTGTTCGCGGCCGAGGCAATGTGCCAGGCCCTGCGGGAGCACTCCGCAAAGGTGACCATGCAGATCGAGGGGTATGCGGCCAGCGCGGCCACCGCATTGGCTTGTGCCTGCGACGAGGTGGTAGCGACACCCGCATCGAAGTACATGATCCATCAGACCTGGACGTTCGCGCTCGGCAATGCCCGCGAACTGCTGCAGGTTGTGGACCTATTGAACAAGTGCGACGAGACGATGTACGGCGCTTACGAAAAGCGCACCGGGCAAACCCGGGACCAAATCGTCGAGTGGTGCGAGGCCGAGACCTGGTTCACAGCAGAAGAAGCTGTCGCCGCTGGCTTCGTCGACAGCGTGCTGCAGACCGCCTCGGCGCGGGCTTCCGCATCGCCGAAGTGGAATCTTTCGGCATATGCCCGCCCGCCAGAGCCTCAGGACTCAGCACTGCCGGCGGCGCCGTCTCAACCCGATCACACCTTTGCCTCCGCGGACCACCGCGCTCGCCAACAACAGCGCCTGCAAATGCTGGCGCGTCTTGCCTTTCAGTAAGCGCCTCGCGCAACTGAGAACCAGCCGCCCTCGGGCGGTTTTTTTTCGTCCAAACGACCTGCGCGAGCGGTCACTGACAACTGAGGATCCCCATGAGCAAACTCGCCCAACTGCGCGCGCAACGTGACGCCAAGGCCAAGGCAGCCAACGATATCAACGGCAAAACCGCCGCCGACCAGCGCATGCCCGCTGCCGACGCGTCCGCGCTGGACACCATCCTGAACGAGATCGAGGCGATCGACGCCGAGATTGCCCGTGAAAATCGCCGCGCCCAGGTCGCCGGTGACGAGCGTGCCGAGCACGAAGCGGCGCTGAACGCAGCTACCCGGGAAGGCGGCGACGGTCGCAGCGACGAAGCAGCAGCGCTGCGTGCGATGTTGTCCGGCGGTCTGTCGGCGCTGAGCACCGAGCAGCGCAGCGCTATGTATGCCCGCGTCAATCCGGACATTCGATCGGCTATGTCCACCACCACCGGCTCCGAGGGCGGCTACACCGTCGCTACTGAATTCAGCCGGTCGCTGTTGCAGACGATGCGTGCCGAATTCGCTGTGCGCAGTGTGGCCTCGACCATCCAAACGTCAACCGGCGCCCAGATGTTGTTCCCGACTACCGACGCTACGTCGGAAGAAGGCGAAATCGTCGGCCAGAACGTCACGGTGACCGTCGGCGAAACCGTGTTCGGCCAGGCTGCGATGGACGTCTACAAGTACAGCTCGAAGTCGATCGCGCTGCCTTTCGAGTTGCTGCAAGACTCGATGTTCGATCTGGAGGCGTACATCAAGGTGCTGCTCAATTTGCGCCTTGGCCGCATCCAGAACCGTCATCAGACGACCGGTACCGGGAGCGGCCAGCCGCGCGGCATCGCGACCGCGGCGCCTGTCGGCAAGGTCGGAGCGACGGGGCAGACCTCGACGATCACCTACGACGATCTGGTGGATCTGGAGCACTCGGTTGATCCGTACTACCGCGGCGCGGGCAAGTGGATGTTCCACGACGACGTTCTGAAGTCGGTCCGCAAGATCAAGGACGAGAACGGTCGCCCGATCTTTATCCCTGGTTACGAGCAGGGCAACCCGGGCGGCGCCCCCGACCGTCTGTTGGGTCGCGCGATGTCGATCAACCAGAACATGCCAACGCCTTCGGCGAATGCCAAGTCGGTGCTGTTCGGCGACTTCAGCAAGTACCTGATCCGCGACGTGATGGACGTGACGTTGTTCCGAATGACTGACAGCGCTTACACGCTCAAGGGCCAGGTGGGCTTCGTTGCCTTCTGCCGCTCTGGCGCCAACATGATCGACGTCGGCGGTGCCGTGAAGGCCTTTGCCAACGCCGCCAGCTAAACCCCAGCGGCGGGCCCGTGTGGGCCTGCCCAACATCCAGGAGAACGACATGGCGAGAAACACTCCCGCGCCCGCAACCACCTCCAGCGGCGCGAAGGTCTCAACCACTGACAAGGTGACCGGCGTGGACACGACCGACACCGAGGCCGTCAGCCTCGCGAATGCGGAAGCCGGCACCACTGGCGACCCAGTACGCCAGGAGCATGGCATATCGCCGGCCGCCACGGCCGAGCAGGTACTTGCGAACGGTGGCGTCGACACCATCGATCACACCCTGTCCAGCGTGACGCGGCCCGACGTCCCTGCCGAGCCGACGCTGACCGATGCGGACCTGAAGGGGAAGAAAGTGGACTGCCGCGTTCTGTCGGCGGTCACGCTCTACGGCGTTCGCTACGAGCCGAACGACATCCTCGAAGGCGTGCCCGAGACACTGGCGACGCAGCATAAGGGCGCGCTGGATTCTCACCCTGATGCGGTCGCGTTCGCTCGCGCTGAAGGGTATCCGGTCAAGCAGTTCGCCTGATCATGGCAGCGGCGAGACTGACGCTGGAGCGGGTGCGGAAAGCTGTCCGCATCGACGAGGGCGAGGTCGACGATTCGATGCTCCACGACTGGATAATCACCGCATATTCTGCGGTGGAAAACCATCTGTTTCGCCGCGTCTATGACTCCGTCGACGAGTTACTGGTCGATCCGTCGGGCGTTCTGGTGGATGAGGTGATCAATCAGGCGGTCTGCCTGTTGGTCGGTCACTTCAACCGGTACCGCGAGGCCGGCGAGATGGGCGCAGTCACTGAAATTCCCTTTGGCGTCGAATGGCTGCTGCGGAATTACGTGAACATGGCCGGAGGGGCATGATGGGACTCGCAGCGGGGACGTTGAACCGGCGAGTGCGCGTCGAAACGCCTGGCACGACGAGGAACGCGCTCAACGAGCCGGTCAAGGCATGGGTGCTGCACGCGGCCATGTGGGTCAGCATCAAGACCATGAGCGGCAAGCAGTACGTCACGGCGGATCGTGAGACCCACGAGGCCGCGGTCAGCATCCGCGCCAGGTACCGGACTGATATCACGCCGACGATGCGTATTGTCCTGGGCGCGGTCGACGCCGGCGGCGCAGTCGATTACTCGAAGGCGACCGTTTACGAGATTCTGGCCGTGCTGCCTGACGAGGCACGCCGCGAGCACGTGGACTTTGCCTGCTCGACGGGGGCGCGCCCGTAATGCTCGACTTCAAACTGGATGGCGACCTGGCGGGCGCGTTGGAGCAGCTCGACGAGGCGCTGCAGACCCAGGTCGCGCGGGCGGTGGCTCACGCCGGCGCGCTGGTCTATTACGGGGAGGCGCGCACGCTGGCGCCTGTCTATTCGGGCCCGGCGCGCAAAGGCATTCGGCCTGGCCAACTGCGGGAAGCAATCTACCGTGCTCACTCGCCTGAGCTGTCGACCGATACCTTGCAGGTCTACAACATCAGCTGGAATCCGAAGAAGGCTCCGCACGGGCACTTGGTCGAGAACGGTCACTGGCGCGTGAACGTGATCGTGCGCGTCGGGAATCGCATTGCTGCGACGACCGAGAGGCTGGAGACGCCTGTCTGGGTCAAGCCGGTCGCGTTTATTCGACGGGCCGGTGACGCCGCGCCGCGCGCGCTTGCCGCAATGCAGGCGCGTGCAAAGGAACGCGTGGCGGAAGTGCTCGCCGACCTTGCCAAGGGCGGCCCAATTACCGAGGCAGACAACGAATGACCATCGAGCAGGACATCCTGGCCGCCCTGACAACCGGCCTGGCCGACGTTGTCGGCGATCGCGTCTTTGTCGATTCGGCGCCGGCAGACACGAAGACGCCGTACGTCGTTTTCACGCAGATCGGAGGCGTGCAGTTCGGTTTTATCGAGTCGAAAGCGCCCGACAAGAAGAACGGCCGGTTCCAGATCAATGCATGGGCCGACAGCCGCCTCGCAGTGGCGCCGATCGGACGACGGATCGAGGACGTGCTTGTCGAGGCGCCGACGCTGCGTGCCACAGTGCTGACCGGCGTCTCGGCCGCCAACAACGACGGCGTCGACCTGCACGGCACGCAGCAGGATTTTTCCATCTGGTTCGCATCGTAAAGGGCGGGCCGCCACGACATACAAGACCATGAACCCGATCACCAAAGAATTGCACGAGACCCTGATCCGGCTGCTCAAGGGATGCCTGAGCGCCTGGGAAAAGTGGCTCACCAAGCAGTAAATACACACGTGCCTCGCAGGCTGTCGCGCTCCGCAACACAGCCATTTCGCCTCGCAGAAACCAATGCCGCCTTCGGGCGGCTTTTCATTTCTGGAGGCCTCAAATGGCTGTTTCCCTTCCCAACGGCATCATCTTCGCCCTGGCGACCGCATACGGTTTGATGAAGAGCGTCACCGCGCTGAGCAACGACGAAAACGCGGTGGCCACCTCGGTCGCGCACGGTCTGGCCACAGGCGACTTCGTCGAAGTCACTTCCGGCTGGAGCCAGATCCAAGGCCGCATCGCACGCGTTGTGGCCGCGACCGCCGACACCTTCGAACTGGAGGACATCGACACCACGGACACCAACATTTTCCCGGTGGGCAGTGGGCTGGGCGCCGTGCGGCGCATCGCGACTTGGCAGCAGATCACCCAGGTGCTGGACGTCACGACGTCGGGCGGCGACATGCAGTTCGCCAACTTCTCGTTCCTGGAGAACAACTTCGAGAGCCAACTGCCGACGCAAAGCTCCGCCCAGTCAATGACCATCAGCATCGCCGACGATCCGGCGCTGCCTGGCTACAAGGCTCTGAAAAAAGTCGCGGCAACGCGCAACCCGGTGGCCCTGAAGGCCACCTTCCCGAGCGGCGCGGTCACTGCCTACAACGGCTACGCCTCGTTCAACGAAACCCCTTCCATGACCAAGAACCAGGTGATGGCTTGCAACGCGACCTTCTCGCTGCTGGCCCGCCCCGTTCGCTACGCCGCGGCTGCGGCATAAGGACAGCATGTTCAAGATCAAAGCCAAACCGACTTTCGTCGCGCCGGTGCCAATCCATGTCCCGGGGGGCGAGCCCGAGCCCCTGACGCTCGTTTTTCGCCACAAAACCCGTGATGAGATGAACGAGTACCTGCAACGCACCGCCGCGATCGCAACCAACGATGTCGGCCCCCTGATGGAGATCATCGAGGGCTGGCACGACGTAGATGCCGAGTTCAGCAGGGAAGCGCTGCAGGAGCTGGTGCAGAACCACCACGGCTCGGTGACGGCCATCTTGGACACGTATGTCGTTGAGCTGGCGGAGGGCCGGCGAAAAAACTAATCGCCGCCGCGCAGCGCATGTATTGGACGGCCCCCACCCAGAAGGAATTGGACAACTGGGGGCTGACCTTGGCCGACGTCATGCCGGCTGCGGTAGACCTTTGGCCGGATAACGCGCTGATTCAGCGCGTCTTCCGGACGATGCAAACCCAATGGATGCTCGGCGGCACCGGCAAGCCGACGGGGCTCAATTACGCGTCGCTGTCGTTTGTCATGCGGCGCTGTGGCGTGCCTCGCAAAGAGTTCGACGACGTCTTTGACGGTCTGCAGGTGATGGAGGCCGCAGCGCTCGACGAAATGTATAAGGGGTAGGGTATGACCGATCAGGTGGTCGGCAAGACAACGCTGCGCGTTGGCGCGGACGTGAGCGAGGCATCTGCCAAGCTCAAGGGCCTGGCCAACGACGGGAAAAAAGCAGCCGACGACATCGGGCAGGCCGGCAAGCGCGCGGCAGGTGGGGTCAATAGCATCGGTGACGCTGCCGACAAGGCGTCGCAGCGCCTCGACCAAGCCAATGCACGATGGATCCGCGGCGCTGAGACGCTGGCCGCCACCTATGGCAAGCCAAAGTCCGCGCTGCTCGAATACCAAGCGATCCAGCGCGGCATCAGCCCGTCGGTGTATGAGCCGATCATCGCGAAGGTGCGGGAAACCGAGAACGCCACGAAGGGTCTCGGCATGTCGGCGGCGGCAACTGCGGCGGCCATGCGCGGCGTGCCGGCGCAGTTCACCGACATCATCACCAGCCTGCAGGGCGGGCAGCAGCCACTGACCGTGTTCCTGCAGCAAGGCGGGCAGCTCAAGGACATGTTCGGCGGCATCGGACCTGCCGCGCGCGCTCTGGGTGGCTACATCGCCGGTCTGGTGAACCCGTTCACCGTGGCGGCCGCGGCCGCTGCAGCGCTGGCGTTTGCCTACTATCAAGGCAGCGCAGAGAACGAGAAATACAACCGCGCGCTCATCCTGACGGGCAACTATGCAGGCGTGACGGCGGGTCAGCTGCAGTCGATGGCCCGCAACATCAGTGACGTGCAAGGGACGCAGGGTGCAGCTGCGGAGGCGCTGACCGCGTTGGCTGCGAGCGCCCGAGTGGGCGGCAATGATCTGCAGCGATTCGCCGCTGTGGCGCTGTCGGCCAATAAGACGGTCGGGCAAAGCGTCGAGGAAACCGCCAAGATCTTCGCCAAGTTGGCGGACGATCCGGTCAAGGCGTCGACGGAGCTGAATCGGTCGCTCGGCTACCTGACGGGCGCAACGTACGACCAGATCCGCGCTGCCGAGGAGATGGGGCGCAAGGACGAGGCCGGCGCAATCGCCCAGCGTGCATACGCTGAGGCGATGGAACGGCGCATGGCCGAGGTGCGCAGCCAGGCTGGCACGGTCGAGCGGGCGTGGGACGGCATCACGGGCGCAGCAAAGAAGGCCTGGGACGCGATGCTCAACATCGGCCGGCCGACAGCGCCTGCGGACATCCGCAAGGAAGCCGGGGCACTGCAAGACCAGCTGAACGAGCTGCTGGCATCGCCGTCCGGCTTCGCCAGCACGGCGACCGGTGCAGCCACATACCGTGACGACCGGCAGCGCAAACGCGCGGTCGCGCAACTGCAGGCGCGCCTTACTGAACTGCGGCCACTGATTGCCAAAGCGGACGAGGAAGAGCGCAAGGCGGGTGCCGACAGCGCCGAGCGGGCGAAGAATCAGGCAGTGATCGATGCCAAGGCCCGCCTTGATGCCCAAAAGAAGGCCACGCAATCACGCGCCGAGCAGCGCGCCGATGAACTGGCGCAGTTCAAGCGCGACGCGGCGCTGGCAGGCATCGTTGGGAAGGAATACGACGACCGCGTGGCCGCGATCAACGCGAAGTACAAGGATCGCGCTGGACCGAAGCCACGCGAATACACCGACAATGCCGCCCAGCGCCTGCTCCTGCAACTGAAGGAGCAGGAAGCGTCGCAGCGCGAGCAGCTGACGACGGCGGGCAAGCTTGGCCAGGCAGCCAGCCAGCAGGCCAAGTTCGAGCAGCAGATCGCCGACCTGAAAGAAAAGAAGATCCTGACGGCGGACCAGAAGTCATTGTTGGCCGCCCAGGACCAGATCCGCGCACAGCTGGCGCAGAACGTTGCGATCGAGCAGCAGGTTAAGGCCAAGGAAACGGCCGAGGCTGCAGCGCAGAAGGCCGAAAAGGAACGCCTGGCCGCGCTGGAGCGGTACAACGAGCGGTACGGCCAGATCCAGGCCACCATCGCCAGTTCGCAACAGGCACGCGAAGAACAGTACCAGCGCCAACTGGATGCGTATGGCCAGGGCGATAAGGCCTTCGCCCGGCAGCAGGAAACGCGGGCGCTCTATCAGGAATACCTGCGTTACCAGCGAGACCTGGACCGGGCCACCCCGACCGATCAGCTGGGAGGCGATGCCTACCGGGCACGCACCGAGAACATCAAGGCGCAACTGCAGGCCGCGCTGCAGGCGCAGCAGCAGTATTACGGCAGCGTCGACGCGATGCAATCGGATTGGAGCACTGGCAGCCGCCGCGCCTTCGCCAACTACCTGGACACCGTGCGCAACGTCTCTGGTGCGGCGGAAAGCCTGCTGGGCGGGGCATTCCGAAGCGCCGAGGACGCATTCACCAAGTTCGTGACGACTGGGAAGCTGACCTTCGGCGACCTGATCAACACGATGGTGAGCGGCATTGCGCGTCTGGCGGTGCAGCAGAGCATTACCGGGCCGCTATTCAGCTTTCTGTCGACGGCTCTCACAGGCTTCATCACTCCGTCGACGCCAACAGGATTGGTAAACGGCAACACGACCACGTTGGGAAGCGGGGGAGGTGGGCTTGGGCTCAAACCGCCGACACCTGTCTACGGATCCCGTGCGATCGGCGGCGATGTGTCCGCTCGCAAAATGTACGAAGTGAATGAGCGCGGCCACCCCGAGTTGCTCGAAGCCGGAGGCAGGCAGTATCTGATGATGGCTGGGCAAGATGGGACGGTAACGCCTCTAGTCGCTCGTGGCGGCGCCAGCGGCGCTGCGGCAGCTGCTCCGAATGTGAACATCGTCATCGAGGATCACAACGGCAACCAGTTCGAGGGTTCCGCAACCTCAGGGGATGACGGTTCAACGCTCATCAAAATGGTTGTGAAGCAGGCAGTAGACGCGGTGGCGGGTCAGTTCGACGCCGGACAAGGCAGCGTTTATCGAGCGGCTAAGGGCCGCTTTGGCCTTCGAGACAGCTTTGGGACCTAGCTTTATTATGTAGTCCCAGCATCTGATTTCGACAACATGAAACGGCTCCTTATCATCGCGGTCCTGCTTGGCATGAGCGCCTGTGCTACTGCCCCACAACCGAGGCCATCTGCGCGGCTTCCATTCAATGATGCGGAATATGCGGCGCTGCCGAAAGCCGGTACCGGCATCGTCGAGGGCCAGATTTTTGCCCGTCTGCGCGGCGGTGCAGTCATCAAGGGCGCCGGGAGCGAGATCTATCTGAATCCCGTGACGACACTGAGCCAGCAATGGTTCGACGAGGCGATGAAAGGGAACGAGATGGCCGGTGATGCTGATCCACGGTACCTCGCGGCCGGCCGTACCGCATTTGCAGATGCCGATGGCCGCTTCAAGTTTGATCAACTGCCGCCTGGTGATTACTACGTGACAGGGATGATCCAGTGGGAGGCGCCCACGCAGTTCGGCGTCGCTCGTCAAGGCGGCCGGGTGATAAACAAGGTCACCGCAGAGAACGGCAAGACTGCAAATGTACTGCTTGGCTGGTAGCACACCGCCGCGCAAACGACCCGCTTCGGCGGGTTTTTTTTCGTCCTCACCCACCCGCTTCGGCGGATTTTTCTTTATGGGTCCCCATGGCAGATATCCCGAAGTGGCCGGCGCTGCTGCCGCGGCCGACCGCGAGCGGCTACGGCTACCAGCCCAAGGCGCCGTTCGTGCGGACGGACATGGATGCCGGCAACGCCCGGCAGCGTCGGCGTTTCCGCACCTTCCCGACGACGGTCAAGCTGACCTGGATATTCAACCGGCAACAGTTCGATCTGTTCGAAGCCTTCGTCCACCACGACACGGCCGACGCCGCCGGCTGGTTCCAGATCGACTTGGCCAACGGGCGCGGCACAAGCCTTGTGCAGACGCGCTTCAGCCAGAACCCGCCCTACAACGTGTCGCTGGTGGCAAGCGGCCTGGATCTGTGGAGCGTATCGGCTGAGCTCGAAGTGAAGGCCATGCCCGTCGCATCTGTCGATGAATACACGCTCATGAAGGTGGGCGTGACGACGCCTGAATTCGCCGCGATCGACGACGCGTTTTACACCTTGTTCAACAATACGATGCCAGCGCACGACGCTTGGCAGGAGTGACTGATGGCGCAACTGCCTTTCCCTGAAGCCACCGCCCGGTGGTCCGCCACCGAATCGAAGGTCAACGAGTGGGCTACCGGCGCCGGTAGCGTCAACTTTGGCGCCGGCCCGGTGAAGTCTCCCACCGCCCTGATCGCGTCGAAAGAAGCGATGATCGACAGCGCGGTGGAGTCGCGGCTGGCCTTCACTTATCGCGGTGTGTGGGCACCCGGCACGGCCTACGCCCGCAAGGACTATGTGTTGCACGGCGACCCTGCGCTGAAATATGCCACGGGCGACGCGCACGTGTCGGGCGAGAGCTTCGACGCTGATCTGGCGGCCGGGCGGTGGTTACCTTTCCCGTCCGAAACGCACATCGTCACGATTCAGGAACTGGGCGGCGCCGGCGACTTCGACGTGGCGACGGGTATCGGCCGCAATAACTTCTTCCCGCTCCTGAACTACACGCGCCTGTTCTCTGACGGGCCGACGGTGCACTTCCCGTTCATCACCGGGACGACGAACGTCTATCACTTTGCCTACGAATCGATCTATGGCCTGGGGCCAGGCACGGTGCGAATCACGCGCGACGAAGGGGTCAAGTTTCATCTGGTCAATGTCGGCTTTGATTGTGACGTCAACGGTGCGATCGAGATCATCCCGAGCATCGAGATGGGCTTCACCTACCTGGAGGGCAACACGTCCTTCGGCCAGCCGCTGAACGCCAAAGAGCGCCACTTCGTCGGGGCGGGCGACCTGATCCGCAACACGTTCCGCAAGGTCAATCCGGCTGCCGAATTCACGGCACGGCGGTACATGTGGCCCGGCAGCCCGAATGCTGGCGGCAGCGAGATCGAAACGTTGGCGGGCAGCGGTGCCATCTCCTACACGGCTGATACCGTTGAATTCAACTCGCCAGGCACTGGATATTACGAGCTCGCCGAGATCCGCCTGAAGGTCGGCCAACGTCTGCACTGTTCCGTGACCATCCCCGCTGGCATGGCGGGGCTGACACCGGCTTGCTTTGCGCGGACCGCGCTGGGCTACTACGGCATGACGTGGTCGGGCGGTAACTCGGCATTCATCGAAAAGGAAGCCGGAAGCGGCTATGTGCAAGGCAACGTCGTGCACCCGCAAGATGCGTATCGGCAGGTGCATGCGACGTTCGACCCGAGCCAGGCCATCATCACGATCGAGCCCACCAGCGCGTACAGCTTCAACATTCTGGTCAACGGAGCGCTGTTCCGCTCGCGGACGGTGAAGGATCCGATCCAGGCCTACGGCATCGGCGGTTACCTGGCCGGGCAGACCGCCGGCGTCCGGTACGAAAACCTCTGGATCGAGGAAGGCGGGGCGCAGAATTCAACGGGCCTGCTGGGCCTGTTCTATATCGGCGACTCGCGCCAGCAAGACCCCGGTGCGCCTTGCCCCGGCCGTTGGGCTGCGAAGTATCTCGATGGCTCGATGGGCATGCGGGTCTCTCAGTATCGCAACCAGGCGGTGGGCGGCCAAGCTTCCGCCAACCAACTCGCGATCCTGCTCGCGAATGGCGTGCCTGCCGGCACTACGGACACGGTCATCGGCGTCGGGACAAACGACCAGCAAGGGGCACTCGGTGCGGCAGCGCTGTACGCCAACGTGAAGCAGATGATTGGCATCTGCAAGGCCGCCGGGTCGCGGGTCGTGCTCGACCTGTACCCGCTCTGGTACACGCAAGCCCAAGCCGGGGCGCGCGGCCAGGCATCGACCCGTTATGCGGAAGGCAACCCGTACCGCGCAACCATCATGCGGCTTGCTGCAGAAGAGCGCGTCGTCGTGGTGGATGGGCTCACCGAATACGGCTTGATCATCGCCAACATGGTCAACCCGGCTCTGGCGCCCAACCTTACCTGGATGGACCCTGTCGTGGCGGACAACATCCACGGCAACCCGACGTTGTTCCGCCTGCAGGGCTGGGCACATGCCAAGGCGATTCTGGGTCAGATCAACAAGGTGACCAGCAACCGCGTCGACTGGACAGACCTGCCTTCGGTCTGGGCACCCCAGGAGGGTTGGAACTATGTCAACGGCTCCGCGCGGCGCTTCCGGGCCAATGACTCAGGCGACGTCGAATTCCGGATGCATCTGACCATGGCCGCCGGCGCTGCGCGGGCGAACGGAACCCTCGTGCACGGCTTCGGCAAATTCCTGACGCCTCGCGACCCGGTCGTCATCCCTGTGCTGACCGACCTGTTTGAGCCTGGGTACCTGGTCCTGTCGCCGGACGGTGGCTTGCGGTGCTACGGCCTGGCCCCGGCCGCCGGCACGACGTTACGGGTCGCCTCGGGCGTCTACAGCACGTACTAAAGCCGCCATGAAACTGAACCGACAACCCGCCGCGCGCGGGTTTTTTTTTGCCTGGAGGGTGCATGGCCGCAGCAAAAAGCGGACTGAGTGAAGCCCTGGCCGAGGCCTATGCGTCGGCGCCGGCGGATGCCGTGATCTTCGACACGATCGAGATCCGGCACCCGGCTTTCATCGACGACGACGGCAAGCAAACCGCGATTCGAGTTGTCATCGGGTACGAGGAAATCGAAGCACGGCTCGAAGACGATGCGCCCATGGACGCGGGCAGGGTGGTGAAGTTCATACCGGGCGCGTTCCGGTTTTCGCTGCCCGGCTTCGAGGCCGGATCGGTGCCCAGCATGCGCATCTCGCTGGATAACGCCAGCCGCGAGGTGACATCCCACCTGGAGCAGGCGATCGCGCAGACCGCCCGCATTGAGGTGACATACCGGCCGTATCTGGCCAGCGATCTGTCGGCGCCGCAGATGGACCCGCCATACACGATGACGCTCACCAACGTGCACGCCGACGTCTTCCAGGTGACAGGCACCGCGACGCTCAGCGACGTGCACAACTGGCCGTTTCCTCGGCGCAGGTACACGCCTGACGACTTTCCGGGGCTGGTGCGATGACGCCGGCAGCGGTCAACGGCTACATCGGGCTGCCGTGGCGCGCGGGCGCTGTCGGCCCTGACGCGTTCAACTGCTGGGGCCTGCTGCAGACGGTCCAGCGCGATCACTTCGGCGTCGCTCTGCCCGACCTGGCGCTGGGCGATGCTGCGCGCCAGGCGTACGCGGCGCACATGCATGCACGCGACTGGGAAGTGGTGCCGGCGCCGTTCCATGGCGCTGGTGTGCTGCTGCGGGGCGGAGACGATCCGCACGTGGGCGTCTGGCTGGATCTGGACGGCGGTGGTGTGCTGCATGCGATGCAGGGCCGCGGCGTCATTTGGACGGCGCGATCTGGCCTGCGCCTCCTGGGCTTTTCTCGACTTCAATACTACCGGTTCCACAATGGCCCATCTGATCGTTTGCCGTGACCCGTTCCGCCCACAGGTCGGGCGCGAGGTCGTCCAAGTCTGCCGCCGCACGCGGGTGGACACGCTGCTGCGCGGGCGCGGGCTCATTGCCGGGCGCGGTCGAAAGATGCAGCGTCGGCACCCGTTCATCGTGGTGCTCAACGACGCGCCCATCATGCAGAAGGAATGGGGCCGGGCGATCGCCGCTGACGATGTGTGCGCGGTGATGTTGCTGCCGCAGGGCGGCGGCGGATCGAACCCGCTGCAAGTGGTGCTGCAGGTGGCGCTCATTGCGGCGTCCATCTATGCGCCCTACCTGGCGGGGCTGACGACCACGCTGGCAAGCGGCGCCGTGGTGGCGTCGACGGCCGGGGCATTGCTGAGCGCTGGCGTCATGCTGGCGGGCGGCTTACTGATTAACGCGCTCCTGCCGCCGCCGAAGGCAGCCGTGGCGCAGGGCCGCGAGGGCGCCAGCCCGACATACACCGTGGGCGCGCAGGGCAACGCCGCGCGGCTGCTGGAGGCGATCCCGGTGCTCTATGGCCGGTTTCGGCTATATCCCGACTTCGCCGCCCAGCCGTACGTCGAGAACATCGGCAACGAGCAGTTCCTGTATCAGCTGTTCTGCCTGACGCAGGGCGAGATCGATATCGACAAGATCCGCATCGAAGACACCGACATCACGTCTTTCGGTGAGGTGCAATACGAGGTCATCAAGCCCGGCGGCGCCGTGACGCTGTTCCCGGACAACGTCGTGACGAGCGACACCGTGCAGAACCTGGAGCTGCTGGCGGCCAACGAGGCGAACGCGGGCGACGGCTGGAAAGGCCCATATGTGGCGAACCCTGCCAACACCGAGGCCAACTGGATCGCGATCGACTTCAGCTACCAGGGCCTGTTCTACGCCAACGACAGCGGCGGCCTGGATGCGCTGTCGATGACGTTCGAAGTCCAGGCGCAGCGGGTCGACGGTGCTGGTGCCGGCGCGGGCGATTGGCTGCCCATCGGCGGCGAGACGCTGACGATGGCCAGCGACAAGGCGCAGGTTATCTCGCGCCGCTACCCGGTGCCCGCTGGCCGCTACCAGGTGCGCGTGCGCCGGGTAGGCGACAAGGCGTTGGACTCGCGCGCGAGCAACACGCTGTATTGGGCCGGCATGCGTGCCTATTTGCCCAGCAAGAGCTATTACGGCGACGTCACGCTGCTGGCAATGGTCATCAAGGCGACCAACAACCTGAACGGCAACACCGCGCGGCGGGTGAACGTGCTCGGCACGCGCAAGCTGCCAGTCTGGGACGGCGCGACCTGGTCGGTGCCGGTGGCCACCCGAAACCCGGCGTGGGCGATCGCGGACGCGTTCCGGAACACGACCTATGGGCGCGGCCTGACGGACAAGCGCATCAATCTTGACGAGCTGCTGCGCCTGGCTGGCGTATGGGCAGCCCGTGGCGATTACTGCGACGGCGTGTTCGACACCACGTCCACCCTGTGGGACGCGGTGACGCAGATAGCGCGCGTGGGCCGCGCCGTGCCGATGTATTACGCCGGGGTCATCGACGTGGTGAGGACCGAGCCGAAGGTCATCCGCGAGGCCGTCTTCACACCGCACAACATGGTGGCCCGATCGTTCGCCATCGACTACGCCTTTCCGGATGTGGACGCGGCCGATCACGTCGTGGTTGAGTACACCGACCCGCGGACCTGGAAGCCGGCGCAGGTGCCGTGCATCCTGCAGGGCGGCACGGCCAACAAGGCGGCCAACGTGCAGTTCTGGGGCATCACCGACCGCGATCAGGCATGGCGTGAAGGCATATCGATGGCCGCGGCCAATCGTGACCAGCGCCGTGCGGTCAGCTTTACGACCGAGATGGAAGGCAACATTCCGAGGTATGGCGGGCTGGTGGCGGTGAGCCACGATGTGCCTGAATGGGGGCTATCCGGGCAGGTTGAGCACTTCGATCCAGCCAGCGGCCTTCTGCGCACCAGCGAGCCGCTGCAATGGTTTGGCGATGAGTCGCACTACCTGGCGCTGCGCCGGCGCAATGGCTCGGCCGATGGTCCGTATGGAGTCGTGCCCGGCCCTGACGAGTTTTCGTGCATAGTGGCCGCATCCGAAGATGTGCGGCGCGCCATCTACGTCTCGGACGGCCGACGTTCCGAGCCCACCCTTTACGTGTTTGGTCCTGGCGAGCGTCGCGGACTGGACTGCGTGATGCTGGCAGCCGAGCCGGACGAGGACGGCAAGGTGAAGCTGCGCCTGACGAATTACGCGCCGTCGGTGCATGAGGCGGAAGAGGGCGGATCGGCTCCACCACCGGCACCTGCTTCACTGCTGCCAGGCGTGACGGCGGCTCCGGTGGTGGCATCGGTGTCGGTGGTGGGTGGTTCGGTCAACGGGCAGCAGACGGTGACGGCCACGGCCGCCCGCGGTGCAGAGCGATACGAGTTCGAAGCGAGCTCGGACAACCTGACATGGGCGCTGCTCGGCTCCGCCACCACGCCGAGCATCAGCACCACGCTCAGCGTGGGTACCTGGCACGTCCGAGCGCGCGCGATCGGAGCCATGCCTGGGCCGTGGGCCTACTGGACTGGCGTCATCAGCGAAATGACGATGCCGCCGCCGGCGCCAACGCTCACTCTGCAGGAGGCGTGGGCGGGCAAGGCGGTACGCGTCAACATCAGCAACGCACGCGGCGACTTTCGGACCATCCGCGTGTGGACTGGCGGCGTCATGCGGCGCGAGTTCAACACGACCAACTTTGTGATCGAGTGGACGTATGACGACGCCGTCGCAAGCGGAGCGGTCAGCCCAGAGGTGACATTCACCGTACTCGAGGTGAACGTGGCCGGGCCGTCTGCCGAGGCATCCATCACCGTGACCAACAGCGCGCCGGCGGCACCGGGCGGCACGGTCGTCCAGGCGCAGTCTGGCCTGGCGCTGCGCCTGGTCTGGTCCACGGCCAGCGACGCGGCGCGGCACTACATCACGGCGCCGTCCGTCGGAGACTTCCCAGGCTTCACCTGGAGCGGTCTGCCCAACGGCGAGCCGTATGTGGACGTGCCGTTGCCGCTGGGCACGAATGGAGACGTCGTGTTTTCGATCCGCTGCGTGGATCTGTGGGGAAATTCGTCGCCGACCACCACCGTGCAGTACCAGTCCCCGCCAGATACCGGCGGTGGCGACTGACCATCAGCAGCAACCCAGGCCCGCCGCGCGCGGGCCTTTTCTTTGGAACCACGATGGAAGAACGCCTACTGCGCATTCAACAGGGCGACACCTGGGCGCTCGAAATCCTGCTGCAGGACGAGCAGGACCAGCCGGTCGACCTCACCGGCGCAACTGCGAAGATGCAGCTGCGGCCGTTTCCGTCCAGCGGCGTGCTGGTGGCCGAGCTGAGCACGGAAAATCAGCGCATCACGATCGGCCCGGCTGGAAAGATCGGTTTGCTTTTGGCGGCCGAGGTGACTGCCGCACTGCCAGCCAAGCCCGGCGTGTATGACCTCGAAGTGACGTTCGCGTCGGGCGTCGTCACGAAGATCATCGGCGGCAGTTACCTGGTCCTGGCAGAGGTCACGCGATGAAGGTCACGGTAAAGGAAGTGGTGCCTGTAGTCGTGGCGCGTGCGGCGCCTACGGCAGTCATCAGGGTGACAACCAGCGCGCCAGCCGCAGCCGGGCCGGGTGTCGGGCCAACGCCAGAGCAGATCCAGGCGGCCGTCGACGCCTACCTGATGGCGCACCCGCCGCAGGACGGGAAGGATGCAACGGACGACCAGGTCGCCGCGGCGGTGTCAGAGTACTTGGTCGCCCATCCGCCGCGTGATGGAGACAACGCCACGCCTGAACAGGTCGCCCAGGCTGTAGCCGCGTACCTTGCGGCGCACCCGCCGAAAGACGGCGAGCCCGGCAAGGATGCGACGGCCGCGCAGGTAGCCTTCGCGGTCGAACAGTACCTTGCGCAGCATCCGCCAGCTGACGGCAAGGATGCCTCCGACGAGCAGGTGGCCGCAGTCGTCGCCGCCTACTTCGCTGCGCATCCACCGCCGACGGCTGACGCTTTCGCGCCAGCGGCACCCGAGGACGATGCCTACCTGCTGCGATCGCTCAAGGGTCAGCCGTTCGGTCTGGCCGACCTCGATGGCAGCGGCGGCCTGGCCCAGCGGATGAAGATCGCCGCCGGCAGTACGCCGGGCGTGATCCGCGACACGCAAGGGGAGGGCAACGGAAAGGCGTCGGTGTACCCCGCGTCGATCGCCAGCGACGGCGCTGCGGCCATCCTGATCAAGACCGGCATCTGGCAGTCGGGCCTGGACTATGCCTTCCGCGTATTCGGTACGTGCAAGGGCGGTGTCGTCAACCTGAGCATCTATCGCATCGTGCTCAGCGGCGACCCCTATGTGGCGAAGTGGGGCTACATGAACAACGGCGATGTTCCGGTCACCGTGACGTTCGGCAGCTTTGCCGACGGCTATGGCGGCTGGGCCATTGAGGGGGACTTTGGCCGCGGGCAGTTCGTCGTGACTGACGCCGCTGTCGTCGGCAACGGCACCGGCGACCCGCAAGTACGCGACTGGTCGATGATGACCGCCGCCAACACCGCTCTCCTGAATTCGCAGACCCCGGTACCGCGCCAGAGCTTGGCCGCCACCTGAACACCGCAACGCAATACCAATGCCGCCGCAGGGCGGTTTTTTTTCGTCTGGAGACACCATGCCGAGGATCTCGGAAAAGGAAGCAGGAAGCAGCAACATGCTGGCGGTCCTGGACATGCTCGCGTTCAGCGAGATCGGCCCGAAGCTGTTGGCGTCTTCGGACGACGGGTACAACGTGGTGGTCGGCGGCGGCCTGTTTGGCAGCTATGCGGACCACCCCCGCAAGCTGGTGCCGTTGCCGCGCCTCGGCATCAGTTCCACGGCGGCCGGGCGCTACCAGCTGCTGCAGCGGTACTGGGATGCCTATCGGGTATCGATGAAGCTGCAGGGCGGCTTCAGCCCGATCAACCAGGACCGCATCGCCATTCAGCAGATCCGCGAGCGTCGTGCGATCCCCGACATCGAAGCGGGCCGCATCCGCGATGCCATCGCGAAGATCCGGAACATCTGGGCTAGCCTGCCAGGCGCCGGATACGGCCAGCACGAGCAGAAGATCGACGACCTGGTGCGCGCCTATGTCGCCGCCGGCGGCACCGTGAAGGAGTGACCATGGCGGCTGAAGCTGTAACCCAGGAGGTTATCTCCGGGTGGGCGGGTCTGATGGCAGTGGCAGGCGTTGTGCTGAGCCAGGCCTGGACCGCCTACAAGACCAACAAGATCGACAAGGCGAGCGGGGGCGCACAGCTCGACATGATCAACCGGCTGTCTGATCAGCTGGACAAGGAACGGGAGGCCACAAAGGTCGCCAATGAGCGGGCCGACCGGTTCGCCCAGGAACGAAACGACCTTCACCAGGTGGTGGGCGAGCTGCGCGGCGAAGTCCGTGCGCTCAGCAGCCAAATCAAGAACCTGACGGACGAAGTCGCTGAGCTGAAAGGAGTGCCACATGTCCAGGCTATCGCGCCTCAAGTTTGACCGGTTCTGTGTCCTTAACCAGCCGCTGGTGGCTGCAATCAAAACGGCGACCAGCGGCGTCGCCATTGCTCTGTTTGGCGGCATCGCCGGCTATTCGATCGGCCGCATCGAACTGAGCCACCTCATGAGCGAGCAGGCCGCCCGGCACGTCACCGAGATCCTGCGCGTGCGGGACGAATACGGCGCGAAGGCGCAAAACACTCGCGATGCCGTCCGGCAGGCTGCGGAAGGGGCCAGCGAGGCCGCCCAGGCGCTGCGTGACCTTGCGGTGGGGCCAAGTGCCAAGGCCCAGGCCGATCGCGCCCAGGACGCCGCTGCGCGGGCTGAGGCGGCACAACATCGCGTCGAGGAGATTTTCCCGGAGGTGGAAGCGGCTACGGTCAAGAAGGGGCCGAAGCCATGAGTCCGCTGAGCACGTTGGGCATCGGCGCAGTAGCCGGACTACTGGTGGGGGCCGCGGCCGGATGGACGGTGCAAGGTTGGCGCGGCACGGCGGCGATGCAAACGCAGGTCGCTGTGGTGGCCAGCGAACGCGCAGACGCCGCAACAGCCGCGCGCACCGCCGAGGCGGATCAGCGGCAGATCGAATACAACAGGATGGAAGCCAATGCGCAAGTCACCTACAACGACCAGGCTCGCCGCGCCGAGAACGCGCAGGCTGCTCGCGATACTGCCGCTGCTCTTGTCGGCCTGCGGAACGCCCTTGCCGCCGCAGACGCCCGCGCCACCAGTGGTCAGGCCGGCGGCAATCCCAGCGCCCGCACCGGCGCTGATGACGCCCGTACCCTACGAATCGTGGCGAGCGAGTGCACAGCAGAATACGGAAAGATGGCGGCAAATGCTGTCAGCGCCGGAAGCACCGTGACGAGCTGGCAAGATTACACGCGTGCACTCGATTCTGGCCTTTGAGTTTCGAGCTGCTGATCTTGATGGGTCTGCTGATGGCCTGCAGGCCAGCCCACGACGGTTTCAGGTCAAGGCTACCAGCCGCGCAGAAAGCAAAAAGGACAGTACGGGGACTGTCCTTTGATTTCTAACTGTCAGAAGCCTAGTTGCAAACTACAAGCTCGTCTGTTGCACGATTTAACGGATAAGAGGCAGGCGTTTTAGTGACGCGAACCCGGCGAAAATCCACTGGCTTTACCTGCTCATAGGCCTTGACCCACATCACAGGTTCAATCTCCTGGTCGCCGTTCTTTGGATGTAACGATTCGACCACGAGCGAAATTTCAGCTCGGTGGTGTGTCTTGGCCCTCTGCAGTCTGACTTCAGAAATTAGGAGTTGGTTAAATTCTTCAAGCTGCTCAAGAGTTGAGGACGGTACCACCCAATGATCCATTTTCCGATCGGCTTCAACCGGAGCTGTATGGGTAGCGGCAACTTCCTCAGGTTCGTCATCGGTTGAAGCAGTGCGAACGTACGATAGTAGTGCGATCAAGGCAGCAACCGTAGCCAACGCTAGCATGTAGTTTTCCCATGCTTCGTAGAAGGTTGCGCCCAGGCCTGCAACAATGACAACAACTAAGCACACATTGGCGATAGCTCTGTGATTGTTCATTTTTGACCCGTTAAAGGCTTGCTAGATGTTGATAGTAGCGCAGTCCAACCCAATCCTGCTGACAGGCATTGCATCACGCTCTCTGGCTGTATCGCTGCATAGCTGAAGGCAACACCGAGCGCCACGAAAATTAAACACTCGGAAAGTGATCGCCACCTGGACCGCTTCTTACTTCCGAAAACGCTGTCCAACAGGCGTGACAAGCAGATGGCGCGTGATTCTGTCGCGGTCATTCTGCACCAAGCAATGATAGCTCCCAATCCAACAAAGCTAGCGGCGACTACATCAAACGGCGGAAGCACCATTGGAATTACCTCTTCAAATGTCGCTTCGGCTAGATGCTAGCCCGATCAGCTTCTCTGCTCGTTCGAATTGCTGAAGTGCGTCCTCAAGCCGTTTCATCATCAGCTGGACCTGCTTCTTGGTCATCTGAAAGCTTAGAGAACTGTCAAGATCCGTGTCCAACATTGCAACAGCGACAGGTACTGCAGAGCTAAGTGGCTCCTCAGAAGCTGGCAGGCGAACATCAACGCTGATCAGAAAGCGCTGAAGAGTAGGCAACGTCGAATTGGCAAGCTGGCCCTTGTCCATCTGGTCATTGATGGCTCCCTGCTTTTGCGAGATGGCTTGGAGCAGGGCACGAATGTTTGAATTTTCCGCAGGGATTAGCTCTTCGGCGTACAGCGCTGCTGCGAGTTCATCAACGCTCATCTCCGAAAAAGCGGTGACAAGTGCTACTAGAAACGTTGCTGCGTTAAGGACGGCAGATACCTCGTCCTTAGAGATATTGAGTTCAGCCGCTACCTGCTTCTTGTCCTCAAGCGAACCACTGTCGAAGGCATCGACCGCATAGCCGCACAATTGTGTCCAGTCAGCACTCTCCAGCGTCTCGATACGCGTCATCCCAGCCTTCAAGAACGGCTTCACAGCGCTCGGCATCGACAAAATTACGTCCGCTACAGACATTCCGTGGTGGGGACGAAGGTTTGTGCTCATATGCGAGATCCACAGGGTGAGGGCGGATCGAATCATACTCGCACGACCAAAACAGGCGCAACAAAACGTTTCTGCTTGTTGCTAGCTGAGTGACGCGGAAGTACTAATTGAATTGCAAAGCCACAACCAAGCTGATCTTAGGAATCCCTATCGATTTGCGCATCTCTTCGACGGCATACCAAGTGTTCGCCTGCGTTATCTAGGAGGGAGCTACCTTCGCTAGAGGCGGCCGCGCGGCACATCCAGCGGCATCACTGGGAAGTCGTCCCCGTCTTCGTCCAAATTCATCGCACGCGCCACCGGCGAGACGCCTCGGAGGCTGCCGCGTCGAACCTTCTGCTCCATCACAGCCGGCTCGCGTTCAAGCAGCAGGTTCAGTTGGTGCAGAGCAGTAAGTCGACCGCCACGCTCGGCAAGCCACACGGCGGCCACTGTGGCGCTTGCTTGATCCACCTGCCGCAGTACGCCGTGCAGGCGAGCAATTTCGCGCAGCAACACGCGGGTATGTTCGTCCGGGTGGTCGACCCATATTGCCCGCAACGTGGCGAGCATCATCGGTTCTGCTGAAGCGGTCAACTGGGGGCGTTTCATAGCAATGATCACTGTTTATACATACAGTGTAGCCACGATAGATTCCGTTCCGCATTTCGAACAGTTACCTGATGGCAAAACGTCTGTTTGATGCGGAACGATTTGCCTGGAGACCCGCGCCGTTCCTCGCTTTAGCTACGGGACTCAAAATCCCCCGCCGCGAGGCGTGCCGGTTCGATTCCGGCCCCGGGCACCAGACATGAAAAGCCGTTGACTGTGATCAGTCAGCGGCTTTTTTTCGTCCTCCAACAACACCTTGACGACGGCAATACGCGCCCGACACAGTCGTTACTGCGGTTTTGCCATCTGCCTGACAACTGAAGCAATGCCGAGAAGCACGCATATCGACGGGTCACATCGTCATATCAAATGGCGAGTTGGCCTGACCCGAAGAGGAAGCATTTTGCAAACCGCCATCAATTTCATCGCTGTCAGCAGCGTTGCCCTTGGTATTGCCGCGTGCGGCAATGCGAAGGACGCTAGCAAGAGCAATTTCAGCAATGCCATCCAGGCGTATCTGGACACACAAAAGGGCCTCTGCGCTGCGATTCCTGCTAAGGACTTCCCGTTTACCGTATCGAGTCGAGACTTCTTCGGTAGTCAAAAGATAAAGCAAGCCGATGCGTTGGTCGATGCCGGACTGCTGACGAAGCGGTCCACAGAGGTTAAAAGCGCGTTTGGCAACAAGGTGGAGACTGCTACCGAATACCAGGTCACTGCCGCCGGCAACAAGTTCTTCGTGGCTAACGGTGCGAACACCGTCGGTGAGCATGGTGCCTTCTGCACAGGCAAATACACCGTAGTAGAAGTGGACAACTTCACGCAACCCAGCGACACGATGGGCGTAAAGCTATCGCGAGTGACTTACCGCTACAAGGTGGACGGTGCAGACAGCTGGGCAAAACTGGAAGTCATGCGTACCAGTTACGATAATTTTGCCGAACAGGCGCAGGGCGATATCCCTGGCAAGGCAACCGTCATCTTGACGCACGATGGGTGGGTTCACGAGCACCTGTTCAAGGGCGGATAAACAGCCTTAAGCAAGGGACAAGTCGGCGAAACAGAGTGCCTCTGATTCCGACCTGCCTCAACTAAGCACGCTAAACCTAAGTCAAATTCAAGCCGCCGTCTGACAACAGTATCTCGCCGGTTAAGTAGTCCGACTCGATGAGCATCGCAACAGCTTTTGCGATGTCGTCCGGACTGGCTGCCCTGCGCATGGGGGCACGGGTCCGCCACAACTCTTGGGCGCCTGTCCACTCTGCGGTCAGGGGCGTGTCGACCAGGCCGGGTGCCACAGCGTTTACGCGAATGTCTGGCCCCAGCGATACGGCGAGCAAGCGGGTCATGTGATTGAGTGCAGCTTTGCTCACCGCATAGGGAATCGATGCACCCTTGGGACGGATACCCGCATGCGAGCTGATATTTACGACGCATCCTGCCCGACGGTGACGGGCGGCATCTCGCAATGCCGACTCGGCCAACGCAACCAGGTGGAACGGTGCAATGACATTAACCTCGTTGAGTTCGTGCCACACCGTCGAGCTGGCAGAGGCGAGGTCGCCGTGCGGAATGACTTTGCTAATACCGGCGTTATTGATCAATACGTCGAGCTGTCCCCACGCGGCGATCGCTTCGTCAATAAGCCTCACCCTGTCCGCTTCGAAAGCAAGATCAGCTTGCACGTAAATGGCCTGCTCCATTTCGGCGGCCATGGCGCGTCCCGTATCCGCAGAATTTCGCGAATGGAGCACGACCGCATAGCCCGCGCGGTTTAATGCACGGGCAATGGCTGCGCCGATACCGGAAGTGGATCCTGTAACCAACGCGACCCGTAATACGTTATCGATCGTTGGACTGGTTTTCATGTGGATATACCGGATTGGTTGCCAGACAGCCTGTACCGTAACACCAAGCCGGCGACAAGGAAGATAGTCGCAATGCCTGGCGGCCAAGCCTGGCGCGCTAGGAGGGCTTCACTTTGTGGGGCCGTGGTATTTCGATTCCGGCCCCAGGCTCCAGATATGAAAAAGCCGTTGATTTGTATGAGTCAGCGGCTTTTTTTCGTCCTTCTATTCTTGTCCTCCTGGACGGCCGTTGCGATCAGCCCGTTCGCACCTCACCACCGCCAGCCTCCCCAAGCAGCCAATCCCGAAACAGCATCACAAACGGATCACTGATCAACCGATTGGGATAGATCAAATAAAACGCATCCTTCGAATCGGTCCTCTGCGCAAACGGCGCCACCAAACGCCCCGTCCGCAAATCATCTTCAACCAGCGCCAACTGCCCTAACGCCACCCCGGCACCATTCATGGCCATCTGATACGCCAGGCTGACGCTTTCAAACGTAATGCCTCGGTCCGGATCGATATCGGACGCACCAGCAGCCTCCAACCACTGCCGCCAATAACCGGGCCGGGCGGCGGACTGCAATAGCGTCGCGCGCCGGAGGTCGCTGGGCCGGGTCATCGGCCCCAGACGATCCAGGAGTGCCGGACTGCAAACCGGCGTCAGTTCAATATCAATCAGCCGGTGGCTGGCGCAACCAGGCCAGGTGCCTTGGCCGATTCGGATGGCCACGTCGGTGGTGCGCGCGCTGAAGTCGATCGGGCCGAGTGACGTCGTGAACACGACGTCGCGGTCGGGCTGGGCGGCACGAAAGGCGGGCAGCCGGGGGACCAGCCAGCGCAGGCCGAAGGTCATCGGGCACCAGATGTGCAGCGGGTCGCGTCCTTTGGTTGACTTAATTTCGTCAGTGGCATCGCTCAGGCGCTGCAAGGCGTCGCTCACGCTTTGCAGATAGAGCGTGCCGCTGTGGGTGAGGGTGACCTGCCGGTGGGATCGCTTGAACAGGCTTATGCCCAGGTGTTCTTCCAGCAGCCCTAGCTGGCGGCTGACGGCACCGGGCGTGACGGACAACTCTTCGGCAGCGAGTTTCACGCTGCCTCGGCGCCCAACGGCTTCGAAAGCGCGAACAGCATTTAGCGGGGGCAGGCTCATCTGACTTCTCGATTCGAAAAAACTCAACTGAATCGCAGTTTAAATCGCTTGAGCGGGCCTTGCCCATGCACAAGAATTCGCTCCATCCAACGCAATCAAAAAGGAGTGCCCTTCCATGCAACAGGAAAAGCGACTGACCGGAAAGATAGCTCCGGAGCGCATTCGCCACATGGGCGTGCCCCGTGCCGACCCGGCATTGCTGGCAGCCTACCGCGCGCTGGGTGACGCGAGCGGGGTCATCTCCGATGTGATGGATCGATTGGGCATCCCGGGCGTGGTTGCGGCGTCAACGCTGGCGCCCACGCTCCCGGGCAAGGTGATCGTGGGCACCGCGCTGACGGTGCGCAATGTCATGCAGCGGGGGCACGAGTACGAGGCCGCGCGGGCTGTCGTGAACAAGATGGCCGAATTCGAAGCGCATAACCTTGCCCAGCCCGACGACGTTCTGGTTATACAGGGCGTGGCGGGGGTTTCCAATATGGGCGGTATTTCCGCGCAGTTGGGCAAGCGCCATGGCGAGGTGGGCGCGATTGTGATGGGCGGGGTGCGCGATGTGGCGCATTCACGCTCGGTGGACTACCCGGTGTGGGCGTCGGAAATCACGCCGCGCACGGGCAAGTGGCGGGTGGAGACTGTGGAGATCAATGGCGACGTCGACATTGCCGGGGTGCGGGTCTGTTGCGGTGACATTGTCTTCGCAGACGATACGGGTGTGTGCTTCATCCCGGTTGCCCGAGCGCAGGAAGTCCTGGCTATGGCGCAAAAGACCGTGGCGGACGAGGAAAAGAAGTGCGCCGCGATCGACGCCGGTACTCACATCGCCGACCTGCCTAAAAGCGACTGAAACGAGCGCCGCAGCCGGTGCAGTCACGGGTTTGTTCCGCTGTGCAGCGGGGCCGGTGTAAGTACTCTTGCTGTCAGCGTTCAGGATGTTCCTTCATCACATTTTTCGGGATTGCCGTACATGTCCGACACACCAAGCAGCCACACGCCGCCGTCTTCAACCAAGGCGCAAGACGTGACCTTGAAAATCCAGGCCGTCTGGAGCGAGGACTCGGTGCTGCACGAGTTCGCCCTGGACTACGTCAACATCGTCAACACGATCGGTGCAGGGCGGGTCCGTCTGGAAATGCTGCCGCGCGGGGCCGTGGTCAGCCGCGGCGGCGATTTGTATGGCGCGGTGGCGTCGGGCGCGCTGGATGCGGCCCATGGCGTGGCGTCCAACCAGTATGGCAAGGACAAGGCGTATGCCCTGTTCACCACGCCGCCTTCATTTGGCTGGAACTCGACGCAGATGCTGGGCTGGATGCGTCACGGCGGCGGTCAGGCGCTGTATGACGAACTGGTTCAGAAGATCCACGGACACAATATTTCCGGGTATCTGGTCGGGCCGATGCCGACGCAACCGTTGGGCTGGTTCAAGAAACCCATCCATTCTCCGGAAGACTTGAAAGGGTTGAGGTTCCGGACCGGTGGACTTTCCGCTGATGTCTGCCGCGTGATGGGAATGGAGCCCGTGCTGATTCCCGGAAACGAAACTGCGGAAGCCTTGGCGAGCGGTCGTGTCGATGCCGCTGAATATCTGAATCCGACCATTGACCGTCAAGTCGGTCTGGCCAAGGCGGCGCCTCTATATATCGTCCAGGGGTACCACCAGGTGTGTGAGTGCTTTGAGATCATCTTCAACAAGTCGCGACTGGATGCGCTTGGCGATGAGGTGAAGCGCATTCTGGAGATCGCAGGGGACGCTGCGTCATCGTCCATGGCGTACAAGCAAATGGTCTATTACCCCCGGGATCTGGAACAACTGAAGGTGGTCGACAAGATCACAGTGATGCAGGCGCCGGAAAGCGTACTGGACGCTCAATTGGCGGCATGGGCCATCGTGATTGAAGACCTGTCCGCTGACCCGTTTTTCAAAAAGGTGATCGACAGCCAACGTGCCTGGACAAAAACGGTGGTGGGGTTTGATCTGGTCTGGGACGCGCCGCGCGAGCGTGCCTTTGACTTCTTCAACAATCCCTAAGATTCCCTGCCTTCATTGGCATTTGCGGTCCTGATATTTCAAACGATAAGAAAAGGAGACGGTCATGTTGTTGAGGACACTGTTGTTGAATCTGGTTGCCGTCACCGCCTTGAGCCCCAGCGTCGTCAGCGCCCAGGCGCGCTCGGAGCCGATACGGTTGGTGGTTGGATTTGCGCCTGGCGGTCCGACCGATGCGGTGGCTCGCATTGCGGCGGAAATCCTGACCGCAAAGTTGGGCGCGTCGGTACTAGTGGAAAATCGGCCCGGCGCCAGCGGTGCGATTGCGGCAAGTGCCGTGTCCAACGCCAAGCCCGATGGCAATACGCTGCTGGTCAACGTCGTGGCGGACATCGTCAACCCGGTGATCGCGCGTGAAAAAGACAACGTCATCACCAAACGATTCATGCCCGTGGTGCTCCTGGCCGAGTCCCCGAACGTGCTGGTGGTGCACCCCTCGGTCAAGGGAAACACTGCCAAGGAATTCATCGCAATCGGACGGACCAGCGCCAAGGACACGTTCAGCTACGGGTCCGCGGGTCTGGGCACCGTCAGCCATTTATCGGGTGTGCTGTTCGCCGATGCAACGGGGATACCGATGCTCCACGTCCCTTACAAGGGGACGGGCCCCGCGCAGGTTGACCTGCTCGCCGGCCGGATTCCACTGATGTTCGACAACCTGATCAACGGACTGGCGAACGCAAAGGCCGGCAGCGTCAGGGCGCTGGCTGTCACCTCGACAAAACGCTGGCCAGGCGCGCCCGATTTGCCCACGCTGGCAGAAGCGGGCCTGCCCGACACTGACCTGGTGTCCGTGTTCGGGCTGGTCGCACCGTTAGGTACGCCCAAGGCGGCGGTGGACCGCATCGCTTCCGCATTGCTGGAAGGTATGACCGCGCCTGACATCCGCAACCGGCTCAATCAGATCGGCGCCGAGCCTGGTACCCTGAATGCGCAGGCCTACGGGGCCTACCTTGACACGCAGACGCAGCGCTGGGAAAAGCTGGTCGCGGCCGGCAAGTTCGACTTGAAATGACCTTACCGTCGGGAGACACGCGTGAAGATTGCCGTTCTGGATGACTACCACGGTGTCGCCGGCGCCTATGCCGACTGGAAAACGCTGGGCGACGATGCCAAGGTCACGACCTTCCCGCATTACCTGCCGGAAGGCCTGGAACGCGACGCAGCCTTGAAGCCATTCGACGTCATCATTGCCATGCGTGAGCGCACGCCGTTTCCGGCGTCCCAGATCGCCGCGCTTCCCAACCTCAAGCTGCTGGTCACGACGGGGTTGAAAAACAATGCCATCGACGTGCCGGCTTGCGTGGCGCAGGGCATTGCTGTGTGCGGCGCGCCTGGCAGCCCCGACGCCAACTTTGCCACTTCAGAGCTTGCGTGGACCTTGCTATTGGCACTGTTCAAGAACCTGCCGTATGAGAACGAATCGATGCGGCAGGGCCAGTGGCAAACGCGCATGCCTGTGCCCCTCGCTGGCAAGCGTCTTGGCGTGGTGGGACTGGGCAGGCTCGGCGCGGCCATGGCGCGAGTGGGCCTCGCCTTCGGGATGGATGTCGTGGCGTGGAGTCCCAACCTGACCGATGACAAGGCAGCCGAAGCCGGCGTCAAACGGGTAGAGAAACACGAGCTCTTTGCCACGTCGGACGCGATCAGTCTGCATCTGGTCTTGAGCGCACGGTCGCGTCACGTGGTGGACGCGGCCGCCATTGACGCCATGAAGCCGGGCGCGTTCCTGGTCAACACGTCTCGCGCGGGTCTGGTGGACAGCGACGCGTTGATGCGCGCCTTGATGGCGCACAAGATAGGCGGTGCCGGGCTGGATGTGTTTGACCAGGAACCGCTGCCTGCAGACCATCCGATCCGCACGCTCGACAACGTCGTGCTGACCCCGCACCTCGGATACGTCAGCGAAGACAATTTTCGTGCGTTCTACCAGAACGCACTGGCTGCCGTGCAGGCGTGGAAAGCCGGTAAGCCGATCAATGTGTTGAGTAAATAAGCAGAAAAGACGTCACGCCGCAGGCTGGCCTTGTGCGAGCCGCGGCAGCCCGCATACGCATGTGCTGACAGGGTTTGGACCTTGCAGCATGCCCGCAGGCGATGCGCCGGTACGCAACTTGCTGCATGCCCCTCCACAGATAGCACCCCCGCTAGACATCGCTACCAAGGAGGCAGTCAGTGGCCCACGTCATCGAACACCGCTACCACGTCACCCTACAACCGTTGCACGCCGTCTTTCTGGCAGGCACGGTGCCCTTGTTTCTGGGCGCCTTGCTCAGCGACGCCGCCTATGCCAAAACCTTCCACATCCAGTGGAGCAACTTCGCGTCCTGGCTGATTGCGGGCGCGCTGGTATTTGCGGGCATCGCACTTGTTTTTGCGCTGGTTGATCTTTTCCGGCCTTACCAACGGGCACGGGGCAGTGTGCCGTACTTCGTGGTCTTGCTGGCCACCTGGATACTCGGGTTCATCAACGCACTCTGGCACGCTCGGGATGCCTGGGCGATGATGCCTTTGGGGCTGATCCTGTCGATCGTCGTGACTCTGCTCGCTTGCCTGGCCTGCTGGCTGGGTTTCCGTACACCACGCGTCATGGGGCCGCTATGACTATGAAATACGCAAGCTCGATCGCCATCGTTACGTTGACCGCTCTGCTGGGCGCATGCGGCGATAAACCTGAACCGGTCCAGGTAGGGGCGGATCCGCAACTGCCCGAGCCCTCGCGTGGGCTGTTGCCGGACATGGTGATTGCCACGCCGGCGCCGTGGGGGGACAAGATCCCTGTGGTGCCGCAGGGCTATACCGTGACCGCCATTGCCACTGACCTGAAGATTCCACGGCAGACCCTGGTCTTGCCCAACGGGGACATTCTGGTGGCCGAAGGGCGCGGCGGCGCGGCGCCCGACCTGAAGCCGAAAGATGTGATTGCCGCGGTGATCAAGTCCAAGGGCACCAGCTCGGTCAAGGGCGGCAATCGCCTGAGCCTGCTGCGCGATGCCGATGGCGACGGCAAGTATGAAACGTCTACGGTCTTTGCTGAAAACCTGAATGCGCCGTATGGCCTGGCTTTGGTCGACAACATCTTGTATGTCGCCAACCAGGATGCCCTGGTGCGGTTCGACTACAAGGAAGGCCAGACGCAGGCCAGCGGCCCACCTCAGCTGGTTACCTTGCTGCCGTCGGATATCAACCACCACTGGACCAAGTCGCTGGCGGCGAGTGCAGACGGCCAGTATCTGTATGTCGGTATCGGATCGAACAGCAACATTACCGAACGCGGCATGACGGCGGAAGTCGATCGCGCCATGGTGTGGCGGGTCAACGCGCGCACGGGTGAGCACATGGCGTATGCCACGGGCCTTCGCAACCCGACGGCGCTGACCATCCAGCCCGAGACGGGGCAGTTGTGGGCCGTCGTGAACGAACGGGATGAAATCGGTCCCAACCTGGTTCCGGATTACCTGACGTCGGTGCGAGAAGGCGCCTTCTACGGCTGGCCGTACAGCTATTGGGGGCAGAATGCCGATGACCGTGTCCGGCCCCAGAACCCCGACAAGGTCGCGGCGGCAGTCAAGCCGGACTATGCGCTCGGCTCGCATGTGGCGGCGCTGGGTGTCGATTTCTCGACCACTGCAATGGGGACCCAGTTCGCCAATGGGGTGTTCGTGGGTGAACATGGCAGCTGGAACCGCAAGGATCCGGTCGGCTACAAGGTCGTGTTCGTGCCCTTCAACCAGGGACGGCCGACAGGGCAACCGGTGGACTTCGTGACCGGTTTCCGGGATGACGACGGGACGACCCGGGGCCGTCCGGTAGGCGTGACGGTGGATCCGCGCGGCGCGCTGATCGTGGCGGACGATCTGGCCAACACGATCTGGCGCGTGGCGCCGGTGCAGTCGGCGTCTGCGCCGCAGGCCGTGCCACCGGCGGCGGCGCCCGCTGCTTCCCCGGTGACGCCGGCGGAGCCTGCAGCAGGCGCCCAACCGGCCGCGCCAGCTGATCCAGCGCCGGCCGCGCCAGCAGCGCCGGCTGACCCAGCGCCAACGGTTCCGCCCGCATCGCCCGCGCCAGCGGATCCGGCTCCGGCTGCTCCGCCAACTCTGTCGCCGAGCTGATCGGCGCAGGCGCCTGCTAAAAAGCCGCTGACTCATCGTGAGTCAGCGGCTTTTTTTCGCCCGTCGTATCTCGATGCGTTAAATCGGCGCGGGCTTGTGCAAGGCAAACCCCTGGGCATAATCAATATGCAGCGATTTGAGCAGCGGGATCAACGCCTCGGATTCCACCGATTCGGCAATGGTCCGCATATTCATCGTCTGCGCGACCTTGATCACGGCTTCGACAATGATGGCGCTGGCCGGCTGATCCAGGATGGCCTTGACGAACTCGCCGTCGATCTTGACGTAATGCACCGGCAGGTGCCGCAGGTACGTAAAGGAAGCCATGCCTCTGCCGAAGTCGTCGAGCGCGAACTGAAAGCCCATCGCGATCAGCCGTTGCATGGCGTCGGCAGTGCGTTTCACGTTCGACAATGCGGCCGTCTCGGTCACCTCGAAGCAGATGCGGCTTGACGTGACCAGCGGATAGGTTTCCAAGGACGCTTCAACAAAGGCCAGAAACCCGGGCGCGCTCAGGGTGATGCCCGAGAGGTTGATGAAGTAGCAGGGCGGCTCGCCAGCCAGTAAGGACTGGGCCTGGATATGGGCGAACGTCTTGCGGACAATGTGCCGATCGAACTCCTCGATCAGGCCAAACCGTTCGGCGGCGGGTATGAACGCGCCCGGCAGCACCACGGTTCCGTCCAGATCCTGTATCCGCGCCAGTACTTCGCAGAACACCTCGGGCTTATCCCTGCCGGCGTGGAACGGGACGATCCGCTGGGCATAGAGCAGCACGCGGTCTTCCCGCATGGCGTCTTTCAGGCGGGTCACGCTGTCCATGTCCTGCTGTTGCTGCCTGACCTCTTCATCGCTGGGCAAGCTCACCTGCACACGATTGCGCCCCTTTTCCTTTGCCAGGAAGCAGGCGGCGTCGGCCTGGGCCAGGGCGGACTCGAACGACAGGCCGTCCGGCTCCCCGGCAAAGGCGACGCCCACGCTCAGGGTGATGCCGTAACGCCGGTCCTGCCACATGAAGTCGATGTTCTCGATGGCGGCGCACAGGCGGTTCGCGAGCTCCAAGGCGTCGTCGGGTCCGCAATTGGGCCGGACCAGCACGAATTCATCGCCGCCAAACCGGGCAAGAAGATCGTCGTCCGCGCAGGCAGTCGTCAGCAGGTTGGCCACCTGGATCAGCAGGCTGTTGCCGGCGGCATGCCCCCGGCGGTCGTTGATGATCTTGAAATGGTCGATGTCCATGTACAGCAGCGCATGGGGGCCGGGGCCTGCAATGTGCTGGGTGCGCTCGGTGAATTCCCGCCGATTGATGAGGCCGGTCAGCGAGTCGTGGGCCGCCTGATAGGCGATTTCCTGGCCTAGTTCGTAGGCTTCGGTGACGTCATTGCCTTGCACGAAGATGCCGGTCACGGCGTGCGTGGCGTCAAGGATGGGCTGGTAGATCAGATCGATGAAATGCTGTTCGAACTCGCCGCCGGCTTCGCGTTGCAGCTTGATCGGCATGGCGCGGCCGACAAAGGGCGTTCCGGTCGTATACACGCGGTCGAGTTTGGCCAGGAAACCCTGTTCGATGACTTCCGGCATGACCTTGGCGAGCGGCTGGCCGATGATGGTGCGGTGACCGGCCAACTGGTAATACGCATCGTTGGCCAGCTCAAGGACATGGTTCGGACCTTGCAGGACGCAGATGAACCCCGGCGCCTGCTTGAACAGCTGCTGCAGGCGCTGGATCTCGCTCTGAAGAATGTTCTGGATGTTGCGGGTCCAGCGCTGCGTGGTGGCCTGCTGGCCGGCGATCAGGGCCACGTCCAGCGAGCCGGAATCCTGGTGATCATTCCGGACCAGTTCAGTGACGTCAGCTGCGCAGTGCAGGATCCCGCGCAGGACCGAATCGCCATCGAACACCGGGGTGTTGGACACCGTCCAGTAGCGCTCTTCGTGCACGCCCTTGGCGGCGATCGAATACTGGATCTGCGAGATGTGATGCGGCTTTCCGCTGTCCATGACGCGCTGGTAGGAGTCGCGCATGATCTCGGACTGCTGATCGTCGGATCCAGGAAAGATGTCGAAGATCTGCCGGCCAAGCATGGCGGCGCGATCCTTGTGCACGGCGTGTTCGTACGCACTGTTGCAGGCCAGCACTGTCAGGTTGCAGTCGAGGAGCAGCGCCGGGCACGGGGCATCTTCGAACGCAACCTTGAAACCTTCTCGGGTGATAGCCGTAAGCAATGTGTCTCCTCCTGTCTGGCAGCAAAATAGGATGGCAACCGCCAAACGGGTTGCATCTGTGCGCCGCAATGCATCGGTCGCGACTGGCGTCCATATGCGGCTGCACACGCAGGAGTTTAGGTGCTGCCGGCGTTTTGTGATGCCGGGACGGCATGAAGCCGTCAAATGCGGTGTGGAACTGGTGTTGGAATGACACAGTGCAGGCCTGACAACCCGCGGTTGCCGTGCCCCCCAGGGTTTGACCGGCCTTGTCGCATGCACTTACACTCCGGCCATGATCGGCCTTCGCACCCCCATATCCATTGCCCGCGCTGCCTCGTCCTCGAGCGCCGTGCAGGCGACCGTGCGCGTCGATATCCCCCCTTGTTCTGCATGCATCCGGGTCCGATATTCGGGCGCAGTTTCCTGAGCCCGGCGATACCTCCCCCCTTTATCTGATTTGCGCATTGTTTTCATCGCCGGGCCAACAGCTCAGCGCGACTGACGCCGCTCGTACCGTTCGGGCGCGTCGATCATGGAAACACCAATGCCGTCACATTTTCCGTACGGGCTTCTGCCACGTCCGCTGGCTAGGTTCGCCAGCAATGCCCCGCGCTTGCCTTTCTTGCGGAGGGCCGCGTCATGACCGACCTGGCGCTTGCCGACATTACACGCAACTTCATCAAGACCAAGGAGCCGTGTGCCGCCGGCTACCGGTGGTTCCTGCGGCGGCAGGAGTTCGGCAGCAGCTACCAGGCCCTGCTCGATGACCTGGTCCGCGACGGACGGGTGGACGACGCGTGCTGGTTGCTCGATCAGCTGGGGCCTACCAGCGATGTCTTGCGGCTTTCCGGACTGGATACCGAGGCCTTGGTGTTTGCGGGCCAGGTGGAATGCACGGGCAGCGTCGACGTCGGCACCGTATTGCGCACCGGGCGGGGCCTGACGGCACGCGGCGGTGTGTTTGCCGGCGAGCGCCTGCAGGCGGGAGACAGCCTGCTGGTGGCAGGGGCCGTCCAGTGTGGCGGGGCGATCCAGGTGGGCGCGGACATGCGCATCGAATGGGGCGTGGACGCCACGGGCACCGTGGTGTGCGAAGGCAATGTGCGGACGGGGTGGGGCTTCGCGTCAGGCGCGGAAGCGCGTATCGGCGGCGAAGCGATGATTGGCCAGGACATGCACGTGGCCGGCGACCTGGTCTGCGGGCAGGGGGTCAAGGTGGGCGGCGACCTGCACGCGCAAGGGCAGGTCCAGGTTGGCCGCGGCATCCACGCGGGTGGGTCGGTCCGCGCCACGCGTCACATAGGTGCCGGGTGGGGCATCCGCGCCGGGGGCGACATTGTGTCGGGCGGTGCGATCCGGGCGGGGGAAAGCCTGCTGGCAACGGGCATGATCGAGGCGGGCGCCGGCTATGGCGTGTTTGCAGGAGTCGATGTCTGCATGGACAGCTGGGAAGACAGCGCCCGCGTGACGGCACAGTGCAAGCCTGAGCGTTTGCTGAGCGGCTGGTGGCATGCGCCATGAGCGCAGCCCGGGTGTGCGATGTTCGCCCCTTCGGCATGCCGCGAGCTATCGGCGGATCGGGATCGCCGGCGCGCTGTTGCCGAGACGGGTCGACAGCATGTCGCGCCTGTCCGGCCGGCTTGGCTGCAGCCGCGCTGAGGCCTCTCGATAGGTGTTTTTGCAACGCCGCGACACCGTGTGAGTTTGCGTGAGCCTCTTCGCGGGCGGCGTGAGTATTCTTCGCTCGATCAGAAGGGAAGACCATGCAAATTGAGTATCGTGGCCACTGGGTCGAGGTGGTCGAGCTGCAGCGCGAGGCGCTTGGCTGGACCGCACTGGCAACGGGCGGGCCGAAAGGGACGCCTGCTTCGTTCGACGTCATGACGCCGCAAACGTACGAGACCGAGCTGGAAGCGTTCGTGGCCGTGGTACGGGTGGCCAAGCGCCGGATCGCGCAACTGCTTTCGTCGTCTGCAGGCAATTACTACGTGCCGCTGTCGCGGCGCGATTATGCGCACAAGCTGCGGGCCATCAGCGCCAGTCACACCGCGCCGCGTGCGCCTGCGCCCGCCATTTCCGAACCGCTGATCGATGTGTTTCCGGGGTTTGCGGCGTGCCCGCAGGCGGTACGGTACTTTGCCGACGTCAGGAAGTACTGACGCCGACGGCAACAGCGACGCCTGCCTCAGCCCGCTGCGGGCGGGAAGTTCGACGGGAACAGCGACCGCCGCGTTTCTTCGTCATTCACCTTCTTGAACTCGATGTCCTTGCCGACCGCGCGAGCGCGCGTTGCGGCATCGCGGGCGTTGATGGTCTCGAACAATCGCTTGACGTTGGGGTAGGCCGACAGGGGATCGTCGACGCCTTTGAAGACGCGCGTGGCGCGGTCGATCCAGCCCCAGGCCGACATGTCGGCGATGGTGTATTCATTGCCGACGATGTAGTCGCGGCCTTCCAGGTGGTCGTTCAGCACCTGGTAGTGGCGTTCCACTTCGCGGCGATAGCGGTTGGTGGCGTAGGGGCTTTCGTTTTCCGCCACGTATTGGAAGTGCACGGCCTGGCCCGAGAAGGGACCCAATCCCGACGAAATGAAGAACAGCCAGGACAGCAGCTCGGGCTTGTCTGCCGGCGACCCCAGGAAGCGGCCCGTCTTTTCGGCCAGGTACACCAGGATGGCGCTGGAATCGAACACGCGCGTGTCCGAACCGGCCGGACCTTCCGTGTCCACGATGGCAGGCACCTTGCCGTTTGGATTGATGGCGCGAAATTCCGGCAAGTGCTGCTGGCCCTTGCTGGTGTCGACCGGAATGACTTCATACGGCAGGCCGGCTTCTTCAAGGAAGAGGGCGACTTTGGCGGGATTGGGCGTCGGGTGGAAGTAGAAGCGGATCACAGGGCGTCCTTGGTGGCTTCGCGTTGGAGGGGTCGCGGGAAAGTTAGACCGCTACCGTAGGCGAGGACGGGGTGAATGCACTACAGGGTTTACGCGAGGTAGTGCGGATGGTTGGTCACTGGGAGCATCCCTCACCCATACAAATCCTTCTTCATTGCCTCGTCATAGTGCGCGTTGACTTGTTCGATCTGCGCCGGCTTCAAAAGTGTCGCTCGGACCCCGCGGTAAGCGACTGGTCATTGTCACTCTTCCTGCCAGTCCGGCCGCCACCCCGTGCTACGGTGGAGCCCCGGCCCACCCCACACTTTCCGCTCGCCACCGTGAAACTCCTTTCGTCCGTCCTCGGCTTCTGCAAGAAGATCAATCAGCACGATCTGTTCAACGGCGCCGCCGTGCTGGGGTTCTACCTGACCCTGGCGATCTTCCCGGCCATCATCCTGATCATGGCCTTGCTGCCCTATCTGCCAGTGCACGATGTGGACCGGGCCATCATGGACCTGCTGGGCCAGGCGCTGCCGCCCGAATCGGCCGCCATGTTCCAGGACGTGGTCAAGGACGTGACTGAGCAACCGCGCGGCGGCCTGCTGTCTTTCGGGATCGGCGCCAGCCTGTGGGCGACGTCCACCGGCATGTACGCGATCATGCAGCAGCTCAACACCATCTACGGGGTGCCCGAAGGGCGGGGCGTGTTCGGAGGCCGCTGGGTGGCGATTTGCCTGAGCATGCTGTTCGTCGTGCTGGTGATCCTGGCGTTTTCGCTGGTGGTGCTGGGCGGGCTGCTGCAGGACTGGCTGGGCGAACGCCTTGGCATGTCCGGCCTCTGGATGGTCGTGTTCGGCACGCTGCGGTGGGTCATCATCCTGTCGGGCCTGGTGCTTGGCTTTGCCCTGATCTACTACCTGGCGCCCAACCGCAAGCAGCAGTTCGTGCTGATCACGTCCGGCAATCTGGCCGCTGCCGGCCTGCTGGTGGTGTCGTCGCTGCTGTTCGCCCGCTATGTGCAGACCTTCTGGGACTACAGCGCCACGTACGGCAGCATCGGCGCGGTGATCGTGCTGATGCTGTGGCTGTACATGGCGGGGTTTTCGATGCTGATCGGGGCGGAATTGAATGCATGGCGGCACGCCGGGACGTCGGCCTGAACACCGCGCCGCGCCTGCCGCGCCGCATCTCTACATCTGGCTGACGAACTTGGTGGTCAGGTAGCTTTCCAGCGACTCGCTGCCGCCTTCCGACCCGTAGCCCGAGTCCTTGACCCCGCCAAAGGGCGTCTCTTCTACCGAGATGTTGTAGGTGTTGATGCCCACCATGCCGGATTCGAGTTGCTCGCCCAAGGCGATCGCGCGGCCGTTGTCTGCCGTGAACGCATAGGCGGCCAGGCCGACAGGCAGGCGGTTGGCCTCGGCAATCGCCTCGGCCGGATCATCAAACGCGTTGGCGATGATCACCGGGCCGAAGGGTTCTTCGTTCATGATCCGGGCCGACAGCGGCACGTCCGCCAGTATCGTGGGCTGCCAGTAAAAGCCCGGGGAAGGGCCCCGGCGTCCACCCGTGACCAGCCGGGCGCCGTGCCCGACGGCGTCGTCGATCAGCGCTTCCATCGTGGCCATTCTGCGGGGGTTGGCCATCGGGCCCATGCCCGTATTGGCGTCAAGACCATTGCCGAGCGTGAGCCGCTCGACCGACCCCGCCAGCGTCGAAATGAATGCGGCATGCAACGATCGGTGCACGTAGAAGCGGGTGGGCGAGATGCAGGACTGTCCGCTGTTGCCGAATTTGCGCATGGACTGGGCCGCGACCGACGCCACGTCGGCATCCCCGAAAACCAGCACGGGGGCATGGCCGCCCAGTTCCATGGACGTCGGCTTCGGGCCCAGGGCGGCCAGTGCGGCGATCTGCCGGCCGACCGCCGTCGACCCGGTAAACGATACCTTGCGGATGATCGGCGACCGGATCAGGTGCGACGACACGTCGGCCGGCACGCCGAACACGATGTTGAGCACCCCCGGCGGCAGACCGGCATCGATCAGGCAACGCATGATTTCGATCGCGCTGCCTGGCGTTTCTTCGGCGGGCTTCAGCACGCACGAGCAGCCGGCCGCCAGCGCGCCGCCGATCTTGCGAACCGGGGTCAACACCGGAAAATTCCATGGCGTGAACGCGGCCACGGGGCCCACGGGCTCGCGCACCACGATCTGGCGATGGCCCGGAATCCGCGACGGGATGACGCGGCCATAGGCGCGCCGGCCTTCTTCGGCGTACCAGTCCAGGGTATCGGCCGAAAACAGCACCTCGCGCTTCGATTCCATCAGGGGCTTGCCTTCCTCGCGCGTCATGACGTACGCCATGGCATCCGCCCGCTCGCGCATCAGCGATGCGGCCTTGTGCAGGATGGCGGCGCGGTCTGGCGCCGGGGTCTTGCTCCAGCCGCGAAAGGCGCCCTGCGCCGCATGCAGCGCGCGGTCGAGGTCGGCGGCGTTGGCCAGGGGCAATGCGGCCAGCGGTGCTTCGGTTGCCGGGTCGGTCACCTGGAACACGTCGCGGTCGTTGCCGGCCAGCCACTCGCCGCCAATGTGCAGCGCCAGGTCAGGGTAGGAATGCGTCATCTCGGAATCCTTGGTCGGTCGAACGCGGTCAGTGCAGGACGATGCCGCCATCGACGGTCAGGGTCTGGCCGCTGATGAAGTCGCTGTCGGACGACGCCAGGAACAGCAGGGCGCCGACCAGGTCTTCGGGCATCTGGTCGCGTTGCACGCAGCGCGCACGGTGTTGCGCGGCGATCGTGGCGGTCAGCACGGCGCGGTTGGCTTCGACGTTCTCGCTCATGGTCAGGCCGGGAGCAATCGCATTGACGTTGATGCCCGTGCCGGCCAGTTCGCGCGCCAGGCATCGGGTAAAGGCTTCGACGGCGCCCTTGGACGCGACGTAGTGCGTCAGGTCGGGCACGCCGGTCGCTACCGTGGTCGACGAAATCGTGATGATCTTGCCACCGCCCGCGGCCATCATTTCCTTGACGGCGGCCTTGGCGCAGAAGAACACGCCGCGCGCATTGACGGCCATGACCTTGTCCCAGTCTTCCTGTTCCAGGTCCAGGATGCGAGCGCGCTTGAGCTGGCTGTAGATGCCGGCGTTGGCCACCATGATATCGATACGGCCAAAGTCGGACATGGCCTGCCGGACCATGGCCTGGCACGCTTCCCAGCTCGACACGTCGCCCCGGATGCCCGTGGCCTGGCCCCCGGCGGCACGGATCTGCTCCACGACAGCACCCGGATCGGCAATGTCGGACACCACGACGCTTGCCCCTTCCGCTGCCAGGGCGCGGGCGTAGTACGCGCCAATGCCTACCGCGGCGCCTGTGACGACCGCGACCTTACCGTTCAACCTGCCCATGCGTGCCTCTCTGCGTTTGGAATGTTTGGGGGGCGCGGCGCGTTCAGTGCACGCCGACGCCAAGATAGCGATCCACGAGGGAAGGATCCTCGCGCATCGCGCTGGCCTGACCGCTCCACGCGATGTGGCCATGTTCGATGATGAGCACCACGTCTGCGTAGTCGAGCGCGCGATCGATCTGCTGTTCCACCAGGATCGTCGTCATCGACCGGTCCTGCGTCAGCGCGATCAGCGACGTCATCAACTCGTCGCAGACCACCGGCGCCAGACCTTCGAGGGGTTCATCAAGCAGCAGGATCGACGGCTGGCCCAGCAGCGTGCGTGCGGTCGACAGCATCTGCTGCTCTCCCCCCGACAGCTGGATGCCGAGGTTCTTCTTGCGTTCGGCCAGCCGCGGAAACATGGCGTAGGCTTCCTGCACGGCAGATCGCGGGCGGCCCTTCAGGCCCGCCATCAGATTCTCTTCCACCGTCAGCGAAGCGAAGATGTCGCGCGTCTGCGGCACGTATCCCAGCCCCGCCGCGGCGCGCGCCGTCGTCGACAGGCCGCTGATGTCGCGCGTGTCCAGAAGCACCTCGCCGCCAAACCGTCGCGTCAGTCCCATCAGGCTGGCGAGCAGGGTCGTCTTGCCCATGCCATTGCGGCCCAGCAGCGCGACCCGGCTTCCGGCAGGAATGTCCAGCGACAGCTCGTCGATGACGCGGATGGCGCCGTAGCCGGCAGCCAGGCGGCGGATGGACAGGGTAGGGGGTGTCTTCACGCGGCTCCCTTGCCGACGCGGTCGGCGTAGCGTCCCAGATAGGCGGTGCGGACCTGCGCATCGGCCATCACCTCGCGCGGCGTCCCTTCGAAGATCACGGCGCCTTCCGCCAGCACGACCACGTGCGAGGCAAAGCGGAATGCAAAGTCCAGATCATGTTCGATCATCAGCACGGCCATGTCGGCAGGCAGGCTTTGTATCGCCTGCAGCATGCGCGGCACGTCGGCGCGCGATACGCCTGCCGCCGGTTCGTCCAGCAGCAGCACCTTGGCTTTCATGGCCAGCGCCAGTGCGATCTCGAGCAGCCGGTGCTGCCCATAGGCGGCGTTGCGCACCTTCAGGTCGGCCAGTTCGGACAGCGCCAGGCGAGCCAGCACAGTGCGCACTTCGTCTTCCCGCGCCGGATCACTGCGGGTACTGCAGAACATGCGCTGCGACTGACCATCACGTTGCAGCAGGGCCAGCCGCACATGATCCGCGAACGACAGGTCCAGGAACAGCCGGCTGATCTGGAACGAGCGCACCAGGCCGCGGCGGGTGCGGGCAATCGGTTCCAGGCGCGAGATGTCGTCGCCGTCCAGAAGGATGCGTCCGCCATCGGGCCGCAGGCGCCCGGCAAGCAGGTTCACAAACGTCGTCTTGCCCGCGCCATTCGGACCAATCAGCGCAACCCGCCCACCGGCCGGAATGGTCAGGGAAATGTTGCGGCTGACCTGGATCCCGCCAAAGGACTTGTCGAGTCCTTCCACTTGCAGCAGTGGCGTCATGGATGCACCTCGATGGCTTGCGGCGTCACGGGGCGCCGACGACGGCGACGCAGGGTCAAGAGGCCCTGCAGACCCGAGGGCAGGAAGAACATGACGGCGATCAGGATGAGCCCGATGGCGATCAGCCAGTGCGACGGGTCCGCCGCGGCAATCCAGTGTTCCGCCGTCAGATAGACGACCACGCCGCCAAGGGCGCCGAACAGTGTTCCGGCGCCGCCCAGGATCAGCATCACGAAGGCTTCAGCCGAGCGCTCGAAGGTCAGGCTGTCCAGACCGACCACCCCTGTCGTGATGGCCGCCAGCGCGCCACCCAGGCCGGCGACCATGCCCGACACGCCAAACATCCGCACCAGGGTGCCGTTGACCTTGCCGCCCATGGCTTCGACCCGCACCGGGTCGCCCTTGATCCCTCGGCACAACAGGCCGAACGGCGAATGCACGATCAGGGTGAGCGTGCTCAATACGCAGACGAGCACCCCCAGGCCGAGCAGGTAGCCCGTCACGCCTTCGAAGTCGAACGCAAAGATGCCGAACAGCGGGGACGGCGCAATATCGGAGAGCCCGTCGCTGCCGCCGGTCAGCCACGACAGCTTGTTGCCCAGCGCCAGCGTCAATTGCAGGATCGCCACCGTCAACACCAGTTGCGCCAGCCCCTTGGCCCGCACGATCAAGGCGCCCGACACCAGCCCGGCAAGACCGCCCGCAATCATGCCGACGCCCAGCATGGCAAGCGGATCGGTAATGCCGGCCCGCAATGCCGCAATGCCGGCGGCGTACGCGCCAATACCGTAGAGCGCGGCCTGGCCCAGGGTGGCCACGCCGCAGTAGCCAACGATCAGGTCCAGCGACAGCACCAGCAGCGCCATCGACAACATGCGGGACAGGTAGCCGGCATAGTCCGGGACAATCAGGTAGGCCGCGAGCCCCGCGACCGCGATGCCGGCGATACCCACAAAGGCGATACGGCGATCGGGCCCATCGACCGGCGTGGGCGTTGCGGCAGTGGCATGCGCCGCGGCGCGGCGGCCGAGCAGCCCGTCCGGAAAGACCAGCACCACCCCGATCACCGCCACGTAGAACAAGGCGTCGCCATAGCCGGGCGCCAGATACTTGCCGACGGTATCGATCAGACCGAGCAGCAGGGCCGCCGTCAATGCGCCACCAATCGACCCGGCGCCCCCTATCGATACGACCACCAGGATGGTGACCATGTAGCGCAAGGCGTAATACGGATCGATGGGGAGCAGCTCGGCGCCGATCACGCCGCCCATCGCGCCCAGCGCCACGGACAGTGCGAAGGTCAGCGAATAGATGCGCTGGGTGCGAATGCCGAGCGACGCGGCCATGCCCGCGTTGTCCACAGCGGCGCGCAGCTTCGTTCCAAAAGACGTCTTCTCGATCAGCAGCCACAGGCCCAGCGCCACGGCCAGTCCGACCGCGATCACGAACAGACGGTGCGCCGGGATGAAGCGAAATCCCAGGTCCACCGGGCCGGTCAGGAACGCCGGCAGCGGAATCGTGCGCATGGCGGGACCAAAGAAATAGTTGGTCAACCCGATCATGCAGAAGGCGATGCCAATGGTGATCAGCACCTGCACCAGGTAGTCGTTCTTGCCGTACAGCGGCCGGAACAGGGCGACTTCCAGCGGCACGGCCAGGATGACCACGCACGCCATGGCCAGGGGCAGCGCCGCCAGATAGGGCAGGCCCAGTGCCAGCAGCGCATGCGACGCAAAGTAGCCGCCGAGCATCGCGAACCCGCCGTGGGCCAGGTTCACGACCTTCATCAAGCCAAGGGTGATCGACAGGCCGATCGAGATGGTAAAGAGCACCATGCCGTAGGCCAGCGTGTCGATCAGTATGCTGACGAGTGTCGCCATTCGAGCGTCTCCTTACCCGGGCAGATCAAGGTTTCGCAGCGGGCGGATAGACCTTGATTTCCTTGTTGTACAGACGGCCGTCCGGGCCTTTCTGCACGGACCGGATATAGATGTTCTGCACCAGTTCGCGGCTGGTGGGGTCGATCCTGACCGGGCCGCGCGGGCTCTCCCAGGCCAGCCCCTTTGCCGCTTTCATGGCGCCGTCCGCGTCCTTCTTGCCTTTGGTCGCTTCGATCATGGTTCGCAAGACATGGGTGCCGTCGTACGCCATGACGGTGGCCGGATTTACCGTGCCGTTGGGATACAGCTTCCGGTAGGCCGCCTGGAAATCGGTGTTGACCTTCGACTCGTGCGCCGCGGAATAGATGTAGCTGGTCTCGAGGCCGATCGCGGCATCGCCCAGTTGTTGCAGGTCGGATTCCTGCGTTTCCGACAGGCCGAAAAAGCGGATGCCTTCGGCCTTCATGCCGTTTTCCTGATAGGCCTTGACGAAGCCGAAGGTGGCCGGGCCGGCAGGCAGGAAGACGAACAGCGCGTCGGGCTTCAGAAGGCGGATCTTTTGCAGGAAGGGGCCGAAGTCGGTCGTGGACAGCGGCATGCGGATGGACTCGATCACCTGGCCGCTGTTGCCGTAGGCTTCCTTGAAGGCGGCTTCGGCATCGGCGCCGGGGCTGTAATCGGCCACCGCGGTCACGACGCGTTTCAGGCCGTTTTCGGCCATGTACTTGGCCACCGGCACGGTGATCTCGGGCAGCGTATTCGACGTACGCAGAAAGTAGTCCGACTTTGCGACGATGGTCGGGCCGGCGGCATTGAAGATGACCGACGGAATCTTGGCGGACTGGATGACATTGGCAACGGCCAGGGCATCGGGTGTCGACACGAAGCCGGCCAGGTATTGCACCTTGTCGCGGACGATCAGTTCCTGGGCCAGTGCGCGGGCGCGCTGCGGATCCACCGTCGGCAGGTCGCGATAGATGTACTCGATCTTGATGTCGCCGGACAGCGCGCCTTTCTGAGCGGTGTACGTTTCCATGCCTTGCCGGAACGGCGTGCCCCACGAGCCCGAGAGCTGGCCCGAGAACGGACCGATCACACCGACCTTGACGGTCTCGGCCGCGGGGGCGGCGGTGGAAAACACTAGGGCGGCGCTTGCCGCGGCCACCAACCAAACTTGTCGTTTCATGGAGTCTCCTGTCCTGGCATGCGCGTCATCGCTTTCCGATAAAAGGAAAGACGTGCAGCGTCTCTGCAATACGGCGTTTCGTGACGGGCAAGGCTCGCGCCCCGTGTGTTAATCAGGTGATTAACTTTGGCGATTACAGCACGATGGCGCGTGCTCTCGCGAACTGATTTTTTCGATGGCTTGAAAACAAAAAGTGATGAGTGCACAAGGTTGTGAAGCAGGCTTTGCAACCGCATTGGCGATGGCAATGTGTGGGTACACTGCGCGATGCGCCGTGGCACGGCCGACACCAGGATACCCATGCCCGCTATCTCGAAGCCTACCCTGTCAAGACCGACGCGCCCCGTCCGCAAGCCCGCCCTGGCCATGGCCGACGCCACGCCGACGCCTGACGAAAGCGCGCGCGACCGGCTGGTTGCGGCGGCCAAGGAACTGTTCGCCCGCAGGGGCTACAACCATGTGTCGATCCGGGACATCGCCACGCTTGCCGGGGTCAATTCGGCGTTGATCGCCTATTACTTCGGCAACAAGGAAACCTTGTTCCGGCATGTGTATTTCGAGGCGGCACGCCCCATCAACGAAGAGCGCATCGTGCTGTTCGACGCCCTGGAACGCGCGCCGAAACGGCCGACCATCGAAGCGGTGATCGCGGCCTGGCTCAGGCCCATGTTCCACATGAAGTCGCTGGCCCATGGATCACCCATTTCCGAAATGTCCTTGAGCCTGACTGCCGACCACGCCGAATTGTCGGACCAGATGAATACCGAGATCTACAGCGAAGTGAACGAGCGCCTGCTGGTTCTGCTGGAATCGCGTCTGCCCGGCGCGTCGCGGCGATCGCTCGCATGGCGCCTGTACTTCCTGATCGGCGCCGTGGTCACGATTACCCGGCCCCATGCCGAAGGCATGCGCCGGTTTTCGCACGGGGACTGCGCCGGCGAAGACGCCGAAGAAATGATGCGTGAGCTGATCAGTTATGCGGCCGCGGGCTTCCGTTCCGTGCCGCGATCCTAGCGGAGTCGGGCCCTTACTTCCTGGCCCCTTACCTCTTGGCCTTGCGCGCGATCTCATCCCCCGCATCCGCCGGCAGCGGACGCACGTCATACAGCGCGATCAACGACAGCACCGCGATCAGCACGAAAGCCAGCCGGAAGTCCACCGCCGGCACGCTGGCCACGTCCAGGCCATCCTTCGCCCATGACCCGATGCGCAGCGCCAGCGCGCCGACGGCGACGCCCACACCCAGCGACAGCTGGAACGCGGTGCTGAACAGGGTGTTCGCGGCGCGCAGTTTGGCGGGGGGCACGTCGGCAAAGGCCAGGGTGTTCAGTGCGGTGAAGTGCAGCGAACGCGCCAGGCCGCCCACGAACAGCACGCCCAGGATCCAGCCCAGCGGCGTATTGGGCGAGAGCATGGCGTAGCAGAGCAAGAAGACCACGTTGGCCAGGCCATTCCAGCCAAGCACACGCTTGAAGCCGTGGCGGCGAATGATGCCGGTGGTGGCGGGTTTCATGGCCAGGTTGCCGGTAAAGATGGCGACCATCAGCAGGCCGGCATGGAAGGGATTGAGGCCAAAGCCGACCTGGAACATCAGGGGCAGCAGCAGCGCCGTGGCGCCGGTCGCCATGCGAAACAGCGATCCGCCACTCACGGTGGCGGCAAAGGTCTGGATCTTCAGTACGCTGAGGTCGATCATCGGATGGCGGGCGCGGTGCATGTGCCAGACGCAGCCCGCCAGCAGCAGCACGCCGGCCACCAGGAAGCCGACGGCTTGAAACCAGGGCGTGTCCTGGCCGCTGACGAGTTCGACGGCCCACAAGGTGCAGAACAGGCCGCCGCCACCCAGCAGAAAGCCCCGGGTGTCGAAGGGCTGGGGGTTCGGGTTCCTGTCGTTCGGGATCAACCGCAACGCAAAAAAGAAGGCGATGATGCCCAGCGGCAGGTTCAGATAGAAGATCCATCGCCACGACGCATAGGTCGTGATGAAGCCGCCAATGGGCGGGCCCAGAATCGGGGCGACCAGGGCGGGCCAGGTCAGTGTCGCAATGGCGCTGACCAGCTTTTCTTTTGGCGTGGTCTTGAGCACGGCCAGCCGGCCGACCGGCACCATCATGGCGCCACCCATGCCTTGCAGCACACGCAGGAACACGAATTCCCACAGGCCGGTGGCAAAGCCGCACAGCAAGGAGGCCGCGGTAAAGAGGGCGACGGCGGACGCAAAGACGGTGCGTGCGCCGAAGCGTTCGGCCACCCAGCCGCTGGCTGGAATGAATACACCGAGCGCCAGCATGTAGGCGCTGACGCCGATGCTCAGATCGACGGCCTGTACGCCGAAGGACTCGGCCATCTGCGGGACGGCGGTGACGATGATGGTGGCGTCGAGGTTCTCCATGAAAAAGGAGGCCGCGACCAGCAATGCGATCCAGGTGCTCGCCCGGCTGTCGGCGGCCGGCACCTGAGTTGTGTTGGACATCGGGCATGTCTTCGGGAAGGGGGGTGAGAGATGTTACCCCCCCAAGGCGCTTCGCGCCGCCCCCAGGGGCGACGCTGGCGGACCGGCAGAGCCGGATCCGCGGCGTCCCGGATCCGGCTGCGCCATGTCAGGCAGAGTCAATCCGCGCCGACTTGCAGCTTGCTCGGTTGGCGCTTTTCGATAGACCACTTCAGCAGCGCGGCGCTGCGGTAGATGCCGTGGGCGAACTTGCCGTAGGGCAGGGTCAGGAACAGGGCCATCACCACGCCCAGGTGCACGGCCAGCAACAAGCCCATCAGGCGGGTGTCGCGCAGTCCCAGCAACAGCAGGCCCGTCACGCTGATGAGCAGCAGCAGGACGATGAAGCCGCGATCCATGGGCCGCTGCGCCACGTCGCCTTGCGCGGGATCACGCTTCAGGTTCAGCCACAGCAAGCCCACCGGACCGATGATGAGTCCCATGCCGCCTGCGGTTCCCAGCAACACCGGCAGGCTGAAGAACGGGTAGGGCGCGTGCAGGTCCAGGAAGTAGTGGTACAGCGTTGCCACCGACGTGGCCGCAAAGCACAGCATGAAGCCGTAGAAGGTGAAGTGATGGAACCGGCGGCGGCGCAGGGTGAACTTGTCGCTCTCGTCATTGCAGCCCTTGCCATGTCCACCGTCCAGGTATTTGAGCTTGAGCGCGTTGCCGGCCGCTTCGGCAATGGCTTCGCCGCTGGCCTCGCCAGGGCTCACGTTCCGCCAGAACCGCGTCACGCCAATCCCCAACGCAAGGATGGCCAGCATGAACACGCTGCCAAACATCAACGCCAGGGTGTTGTGCGGAAAGATGGCGTAGAAGTTGCCTTGCAGCGGTTCATGCAACAGGCCGCCGTTGATCCCCGCGGCAAGCACCAGGAACAGCGCCAGGCAGGCGGCCGCCGCCATGGCGACCGTCAGGCCGTTGCGCTCGTACAGCTTGCCCAGGGGCGCGGGCCACGCAAAGTCCGAATACGTCTGCACCCGCACCTTGGCCATGGCCTGAGGCACGTTCACGCCGAATTCATGCGGCGGCGCGTACTGACAGGCATGCAGGCAGGCGCCGCAGTTGTGGCACAGATTGGCCAGGTAATGGATGTCGGCCTTGCCGAATTCCAGCCGCCGGCTCATGGCCGGGAACACCGCGCAAAACCCCTCGCAATACCGGCAGGCATTGCAGATTTCCATCATGCGGCCCACTTCGTTCTCGTTGTGGCTCAGCGCCTTGCCGTCCTGGCCCGCCCAACGGACCGGATGTTCCTTCATGGCCACGCCGGGCGTGGCAAGCGCAACCGCTTCCCGCGTCAGGATCTCAAGCTGCTTCACGACGTGCTCCTTCATTCTTGTTCAGGGCGGCCGCGGCGGCGCTGGTCCCGGCTATGCGGCCAAAGGCCGTGCCGATGGTCATGCCGACCCCGGCGGTATAGCCCTTGCCCAGGACGTTGCCGGCCATCATCTCGCCAGCCGCGAACAGGTTGGGACTGGGCTTGCCGCCGAAGTGGACGGTGGCGTCCTCGTCCACTTGCAGGCCCAGATAGGTGAACGTGATCCCGGGGCGCACCGGGTAGGCATAGAACGGCGCCGTGTCGATGGGCCGGGCCCAGTGGGTCTTGGCCGGTGTCACGCCTTCGGTATGGCAGTCGTCCAGCACGGTGTGGTCGAACGTGCCGATGCGGCACGCGGCGTTGTACTGGTGGATGGTGTCAACGAATGCGTCCACGTCCAGCCCGACCGCGCGCGCCAGGTCTTCCAGCGTGTCGGCCCGGGTGCCTGGAAACACGGGCGGCATGAAGCGTCCGACGGCTTTGGCGTCGATGATCGAATAGGCGATCTGGCCCGGCTGCATGGCAGTCAGCCGACCCCAGATCGCATAGCGCTTGGGCCAGAAGTCTTCGCCTTCGTCATAGAAACGCTGCGCGTCGCGGTTCACGACCACGCCCAGCGACACACAGTCGATGCGCGTGCAGATGCCGCCGTCGTACATCGGTGCGCGCGCGTCGATGGCCACGCAATGGGACTGCGACGGATCGCCGATGATGTCGGCGCCGGCATCGATCATGTACCGCAGCAGCACGCCCATGTTGTAGCGGGTGCCGCGGATCAGGAAGTTGTCGGCCGGCCATTCGCCGCGCTCGTTCTGGCCCCAGGCCTCGCGCAGCCACGCCAGATTGGATTCGAAGCCGCCGCAGGCCAGCACACAGGTGCGCGCTTCGATGCGGGTGTCGCCGATACGGGCCGCAACGAAGCGGTCGCCGTCCAGTTCCAGTGCGTCGACCGGGCTGTCGTACCGGATCTGCACGCCCAGCGCCTCGGCGCTGCGGTAGTAGGCGTTGATCAGGGCCTTGCCGCCGCCCATGAAGAAGGCGTTGGTCCGCGCCAGGTGCAGGGTGCCCGACAGCGGCGGCTGGAAATTGACGCCGTGCTTGCGCATCCAATCGCGGCAGGTGGCCGAGTGGCGGATGGCCACGCGCGCCAGGTGTTCATTGGTGATGCCGCCGGTCACCTTCAACAGGTCCTGCCAGAATTCTTCTTCGGGGTAGGCCTCGAGCAGCACGTCTTGCGGCGCGTCGTGCATGCAGCGCAGGTTGCGGGTGTGCTGCGAATTGCCGCCCCGCCATTCACGTGGCGCGGATTCCAGCACCATCACGCTCGCGCCGGCCTCGCGCGCCATCAGCGCGGCGCACAGCGCAGCATTGCCGCCGCCAATTACCAGTACATCGATCATCGGAAGGTCCGAGGGGGTTGTCAGGCACCCACTGTAGGGCGCGCCCCGCCGCGCCGCCATCCCTCCGCGCACAAGCCCTCTTCACGAATCGTGAAGGGCAACGCCTGCCGTCATACAGGCGTTGTATGCGTCCAAAGGACGGTGCCGCCAGCACCTTACGCTTACATTTCAGCAAAAAGCTGCATGCTAAATTTTTGTTCTATCCATCAGGAACAGCATGAGCGATACCCCCAAGCCCTTCCATCTGCCGAACGCGACGCAGACCATCGACCGCCGTTCGCATGAGATCTTTGCGGCGGCGGTATCCACGACACGCATGCCCATGATCGTGACGGACCCCAGGCAGCACGACAACCCGATCGTGTTCGCCAATAACGCCTTCCTGATCATGACCGGCTACACGGAAGACGAGATCCTGGGCACCAACTGCCGGTTCCTGCAGGGTCCGGATACCGATGAATCCACGGTGGATGAAGTGCGCAACGCCGTGCTGGCCAATCAGGAAATCGCGACCGAGATCCTGAATTACCGCAAGGACGGGTCGACCTTCTGGAACGCGCTGTTCATCTCGCCCATCGTCAACGAGGCTGGCGAGGTCATCTATTTCTTTGCTTCGCAGCTGGACGTGAGCCGCCGTCGCGATGCGGAGGACGCGCTACGGCAAGCGCAGAAGATGGAATCTCTTGGACAACTCACGGGCGGCATTGCGCACGACTTCAATAATTTGTTGCAGGTCATGTCCGGGTACGTGGAGTTGTCACGTGTCGGGCTGGAAGCCGGCGCGGGCGTGGCGCGAGTTGGCGCGAACCTGGATCGCGTGAAGGATTCGATCGACAAGGCGTCGCGGCTCACGCAGCAACTGCTGGCCTTTGCCCGCAAGCAAAGCCTGAGCGGCCGGGTGCTGAGCCTGAACGGTCTGGTCGAAGACATCGTCACCCTGAGCGACCGGACCTTGGGCGAGCACGTCCGCATCCGCAACGAGTACGCGCCCGATCTGCCCAACGTGCGGGTCGACTCGACGCAGATGGAAGTGGCGATGCTCAATCTGCTGGTCAACGCGCGCGATGCCCTGGCGGACACGCCGGACGCCACGATCACGGTGCGAACCGAACTGGTCACGGTGAACCATCACCAACTGTTGGGCTTTGCCGAACTCAATGAAGGCCAGTACGTGACGGTGCAGGTGACCGACAACGGCGTCGGCATTCCGCCCGCGGTGGTCGACCGCGTGGTGGACCCGTTCTTTACGACCAAGGAATTGGGCAAAGGCACCGGCCTGGGCCTGTCGATGGTGTATGGCTTCGTCAAGCAGTCGGGCGGCGCCATGAATATCGAGTCCGAAGAAGGCGCCGGTACGACGGTCACCCTGTACTTCCCCGCGCTGGACGCAGAAGAAAACCCGATGCCTACCCCGATCAAGATCATCGAGCCGATCGGCAAGGAGCGCATTCTGGTGGTGGATGACCGGCCCGAAGTCGCGGACGTCGGCAAGGCCTTGCTCGATCAGCTCGGCTACGACGCCATCGTCGCCTACAGCCCCGATGACGCGCTGGCCGTGCTGGCCAGCGACACGCCGATCGACATGCTGCTGACCGATGTGATCATGCCGGGCAAGATGAACGGGGTGATGCTGGCGCGGGAAGCGCGCCAGTTGCGGCCCCGGATCCGTATCCTGCTGACGACGGGGTTTGCCGATACCGAGCTCAATCGCAAGGGCGAACGTGCGTCGGAATTCGACATCCTCTACAAGCCCTACAGCCGCGGCGATCTGTCCAAAAAGGTCAAGATCGTCATGAAAGGGCCGACGGGCGTCGGCTGATCAGATCGCTTCGCCCACGCGCAGCTTGACGCCAAAGCGGTACAGCCGGTGGCCGGACATGCCCGTGCGCTCGCGGGCTTCCAGGAAGGTGTCCCACAGGGCGGGGTCGGCGCCCGCCTTGCTGGCCTTGATGTAGGCATCGACCATATCGCGCGATGCGTGCGCAAAATCGGTCAATGCATCCAGTTCTGACTGTTTCATGGGCGAGCCCTCGGTATCGATGGCACATGCTATCGCCGCGGCCCAAGGGCTGAACATAGGTGACACGGACTACACCGGCCGGACGGGATGAGGCGATAATGCATGCTGCAACGCAACCTAACCCGGAGAACTCCTTTGTTGCCTCACACAATCGGCGAAATCGATCCCCCTCAACGCCTGCTGATGGGACCCGGCCCGGTCAATGCCCATCCGCGTGTGCTGCGCGCCATGGCAGCGGACCTGCTGGGGCAATTCGATCCCGAAATGACGTCGTACATGAACGAGGTGATGGCGTTGTACCGCCCGGTGTTCGGCACCGGCAACCGGTGGACCTTCCTGGTCGACGGCACCGCGCGGGCAGGCATCGAGGCGTCGCTGGTCTCGCTGGTGGCCCCCGGCGACCGCGTGCTGGTGCTGAACTTCGGCCGTTTCGGCCTGTTGCTGACTGAAATCCTGGCGCGTATCGGCGCCGAGGTCGAGACGGTCGATGCCCCATGGGGCGAAGTCGTGCCCATGGACGCGGTCGCGGCGGCGATCGCCCGCTTTCAGCCCAAGGTGGTGGCCACCGTGCATGGCGACACCTCGACTACGATGGCGCAGCCGCTCGACGGCCTGGGTGACCTCTGCCGCGCCGCGGGCGCGCTGTCGTATGTGGACGCCACCGCCACCATAGGCGGGATGGAAATCGCCGCCGACCGGTGGGGCGTGGACGTGGTCACAGGGGGGCTGCAGAAATGCCTGGGCGGGCCGTCGGGCTCGTCGCCGATCACCATTTCCGACCGGGCGGCCGAAGCAATCTTTGCGCGCCGCCACGTCGAAGAAGGCATCCGCCGCGATGACATCACCGATGGCACGGGCATCCGCATCGGGTCGAATTACTTCGATCTGGCCATGATCATGGACTACTGGTCGGAAAAGCGCCTGAACCACCACACCGAAGCCACGACCATGCTGTACGGCGCGCGCGAGTGCGCCCGGGTCGTGCTGGGCGAAGGGCTGGCGCCGCGCTATGCGCGTCATGCCGCCGCAAGCCAGGCCATGATGGCCGGCATCCGGGCCATGGGACTGACGGTGTTTGGCGATGAACGCTACAAGATGACCAACGTGACGGGCATTTATATTCCGGAGGGCGTCGATGGTGAAGCCGTTCGCCGCCGCATGCGCGAAGATTTCGAGATCGAGATCGGGTCGGCCTTCGGCCCGCTGCAGGGCAAGATCTGGCGGATTGGCGCCATGGGCTACAACGCCATGAAGCACAAGATCCTGATCACCCTTGGCGCGCTGGAATCCGTGCTGCGCGCCGAGGGGTATGCCTGCCCGCCGGGCGCCGCGGTCGACGCGGCGCTGGCGGCTTGGAACGCGTCGCTTACTTGATGACGCCGCAGGCCTGACGTGCGCCCCCGCCGCCCAGCGGCGCGGGGTGGTCGCTGTGGTTGTCGCCCCCGGCATGCACCATCAGGGCCTTGCCGCTGACCGCCGCCAGCTTCAGGCGCGGGGCCAGCACCGGTTGCATGGCGTTGCCCTTGTCGTCCACGATCAAGGGCGGCAGATCGCCCAGGTGCGCGCTGTCATCCCACGGATAGCCGTGTTTCTTGGTGTTCTGGGGATCCAGGTGGCCGCCGGCAGCACCTGCCGGGACCATCTTGCCGCCATCTTCCTTGGCGTCGCAACTGCCATTTGCATGCACGTGGAAACCGTGGACGCCCGCAGGCAGGCCCGTCAGCTTGGGCGTGAACACCAGGCCGTACTTGCTGTCCGACAGCGTCACCTCGCCAATGGCCTGGCCCTGGCCCTTTTCCGTTGCCATGTACATCGGAACGGTGGTATCGGCATGGGCGGCAGCAGAGGCAAGCAAGCCGGCAAGCAGGGCGGGAATAAGAATGCGCATGGTAGTGCTCCAGGACCTAATCGAAGAGCAGACAATCTAGCCGCTGGCGGGCCGTTGTGCCAGCGCGGATGTCACGCGATGTGACCGGGAAGGGGGACTGCGCAGGATGACCCGGCGCGGGTCAGGGGCGGGGAAGTCGTTCGCCCAGCGCGGCAAGGAACGCAGCAGCCTGTTCCGCCATCGGTTGGCGCATGGCGATCATGGAAGGCTGGTCGTCTTGCGCGCTCAGCACGCGTTCCATGCGCAAGCGGAACAGTTCCGCGGACTCACGTTGCGCGCGCAGCGACAAGGTGCCCAGCAGCGTCTCAAGCGCTTCGGCCATGACGATCTGGCGCGCTTCGAGTTCCCGCATGGCCGTGGCCATCTCGATTATGAGTTCCTTGTGCTGCATCATGGCGTCTCTCTGAATAGAGCTGTCATCGAGCTTGGGATTTTAGGACACCGTCTCCAGAAAAGCTTGCTGCTGAGCGCCTCCACAACCGGTTTCTTTGCAGGCAGATGACCGCACGGTGCGATCATCTGCCCGGTCTTCCCATTTGCGCTCTTCAGTAGCCCGGACGATCCGTCATGACCTTGTCCGGCGTCATGGGCGTGCTGCGTACCCGCTTGCCGGTGGCATGGAAGATGGCGTTGCAGATGGCCGCCGAGACGCCCACCAGCCCGATCTCGCCCACCCCTTTCGCACCAAGGCGGCTGACGATGCGATCGTCCTCGTCGACGAAGATCACGTCGATGTCATGGATGTCGGCATTGACGGCCACATGGTATTCGGACAGGTTGTGATTCATGAAGCGGCCCAGGCGATGGTCCGAATGCGTCTCTTCATGCAGGGCTTCGCTGATGCCCCACACCACGCCGCCGGTGATCTGGCTGTGCGCGGTCTTCAGGCTCATGATGCGGCCAGCGGCAATGGCGCTGACCACGCGGGTCACGCGCACCGTACCGAACTCCTCATCCACCTTCACTTCGGCAAACACCGCCGAATGGGTCGAGCGTGTGTACTTCTTCTGCTTCAGGATATTGGGCAGCAGCAGGTACTTTTCTTCGACACGCGTCTCGCCCGCGGCCGCCAGCAGCTCGGGCAGCGTGACCGCCACCGTGGGATCGAGCTTCAGCCGCATGTGGCCTTCCACGAACTCGACGTCATTGAAGCTCGAATGTTCAAAGGGCTGGCCTGCCAGCGACTTGGCCATCTTGTACAGGCGCTTCTGCAGCTTTTCGCAGGCGCCTTCCACCGCCGACCCGACGGTTGTCACGTGCGACGATCCGCCTTCGATCGGCGCCACCGGCAGGGTCGAATCGCCCAGCTGGAAGGTCACCTTCTCCAGTGGCATTCCCATGGCGGCGGCCGCGATCATGGACATGACGGTGTAGGTGCCGGTGCCGATATCGGTCGCGGCGCTGCTGACGACCAGGCGGCCGTCGGCATGCAGCACGGCGCTGGCCCGCGCGAACATCTGCATCGCATCCCATTGGCCCGTTGCCATGCCCCAGCCCACCAGCTCGGTCCCTTCGCGCATCGAGCGGGGTGCCAACGGCCGGCGTGACCAGCCAAACCGTTCGGCGGCCTGCTCGTAACACGCTCGCAGTTCCTTGGTGGAAAAGGGCAGGTCGTTCATCTGGTCGCGCTCGGTATAGTTCTTCAGGCGCAATGCCAACGGGTCCATGTGCAGTTCGTGCGCCAGCTCATCCATGGCGACTTCAAGTGCATGCACGCCGTGCGCCGCGCCGGGCGCCCGCATGTCGATCGGGGTGTACTGGTCCAGGTCCACCAGCTGATAGCCCAGGCGCACGTTGTCGCAGGCGTAGAGCTGGCCCGACCAGTTCACCACCACCTCCACATAGTCCTCGATGCGGGACGTCTCGGCGATGGCTTCGTGCATGATCGACCGCAGCGTTCCGTCGCGTTCAGCCGCCAGCTTCACGTGCTGCAGGGTCTCGGGCCGGTGGCCGAACGTGAACATCTGCTGGCGCGTCAGCACCACGCGAACCGATCGTTCCAGCTTGAGCGACGCCATGACGGCCAGCGTCAGCTGGTATTGCGGACGCAGGCCCGAGCCGAACGCGCCGCCGACATAGGGGTTGCGCACGGTGACCTTGTCTTTCGACAGGCCGAAGACATGCGACACGTACCAGCGGCTGTTCTGCGAACTTTGCGTCTTGTCGTAGATGGTCAGGTGGCCGTCCGCGTCGCGGATCACCGTGGACGCGAACAGCTCCAGGGGATTGTGGTGTTCGACGCCGTTGTAGTAGGTGGCCGCGATCTTGACCGGGGCCGCGTCGAACGCGGCCTGGGCGTCGCCGCGTTCATCGGGCGGTGGCGAGTAGCCTGCCTTCAGGCGGCTCGGCTTGTACCCGCGATCCAGGTTGTCCATCAGGTTGGTCTCGTGCGGTTCGATCGCGTACTCGACGTTCACGAGCGATGCAGCATGGCGCGCGGCTTCGAACGTCTCGGCCACCACCAGGGCGATCGGCTGGCCGCTGTACAACACCTTCTCGTCATACAGCGGACGGAAGGGCGAGCCGCCGGGCGCCGTCATGTCCTTGTACGACAGGTCGAAGGACCGCATCTTGGGGCGGTTCTGATAGGTGATGACGTCGATCACCCCGGGCACGGCAAGCGCTTCTTCCAGGTGAAAGACCGTGACGCGGCCCTTGGGAATGCTGCTGTTGACCACGACGCCATGCGCCAGGTCGGCAGGGAAATGTTCGGCCGCGTACTGGGCGGTGCCGGTGACCTTGGCACGGCCGTCCACGCGCGATACCGACATGCCCTTGGTCACATACCCGGTGCCTTCGGGCGCGACCGGCGCCTTCAGCGATTCGATCAGCTCAGTCATACGGATTCCTCAGAAATGAACGGTTCACCGGTATTGGTCACGGTGCCTTCGGCGGCCTGGGTCAGCGCGCGGACAATGGCGCGATGGGCCAGCGGGATTTTGTAGTCGTTGGCGCCTTGACCCTTGGCATTGCTCAGCAAGGCCTCGGCGGCCTGCGTGAACAAGGCGGCGTCCGGCCTGACGCCGACCAGTCCCGCTTCGATCTGCAGGTCGCGCCAGGGCTTGTGGGCGACGCTGCCGACGGCCAGGCGCGCTTCGCGAATCGTGCCGTCTTCGGCCAGGTCCAGCGCGGCGGCAACCGATACCAATGCAAACGCGTAAGACGCCCGTTCACGGATTTTCAGGTAGACCGAATTGCCGGCAAAGGCGCGGGCATCGGGCAGTTCCAGATGCGTGATCAGTTCATCGAAGGCCAGTGTCGTATCCTGATCGGGGCGATCCCCGGGCAGGCGATGGAAGTCGCCAAACGGGATCTGGCGGCTGCCTGATGGCGACTGCACGTGCACGATGGCGCCAAGCGCGGCCAGCGCCACACACATGTCCGACGGGTGCGTGGCAATGCAATGTTCGCTCGCGCCCAGGATGGCGTGCTGGCGGCTCAGCCCGCCAATGGCCGAACAGCCGGTGCCCGGGTCCCGCTTGTTGCACGGTACCTTGGAATCGTAGAAGTAGTAGCAGCGCGTGCGTTGCAGCAGGTTGCCGCCGTTGGTGGCCATGTTGCGCAACTGGGGCGATGCGCCGGCCAGGATGGCGGCGGTCAGCAGCGGATAACGCGTTCGCACCAGCGGGTGATAGGCCGTGTCGGCATTGCGGGCAAGGGCGCCGAGCATCAGCCCGCCGCGTTCGCTTTCTTCGATCTGGTTGTACGGCAGGCCATTGATGTCGACCAGACGCACCGGCCGCATCACGTTTTCCTTCATCAGGTCCAGCAGATTGGTGCCGCCCGCGATGAACTTGGCGACGCCCACGGCCATGCTGTTGCCTTCATGTCCGCCCAGCGCATCGAGCGCTTCGGCGGCATCGGCCGGTGCCACATAGGTGATCGGATTCATGCTGGCACCGTCCCGACGACGACGCTGCGATCCGTGGTCTCGGTCACGACCGGAATGCCCATGACCTGCGTCACGGCATGCATGATCTGCGGATAGGCGCCGCAGCGGCAGACGTTGCCGCTCATCAGCTCGCGGACTTCATCGGCGGTCTTGGCTTCGCCTTCGTTGATCAGGCCGACGGCCGAACAGAGTTGACCGGGGGTGCAATAGCCGCACTGGAACGCGTCATGATCGATGAAGGCCTGTTGCAGCGGATGGAGCGTATCGCCGTCCGCCAGCCCTTCGATAGTCGTGATTTCGCGGCCGTTCTGCATCACGGCCAGGGTCATGCACGAGTTGATGCGCTTGCCGTCGACCAGCACCGTACAGGCGCCGCATTGGCCCTGGTCGCAGCCCTTCTTGCTGCCGGTCAGGTGCAGGCGTTCGCGCAGCAGGTCCAGCAGGCTGACCCATGCTTCGATCTCTAGTCGGGTTTCCTGGCCGTTGATACGCAGGGTGATGGGGTAGCGCGGGGCGGCGGCGGGCGCCAGGCCGGGCCGGGGTGTGACAAGTGCGTCCATGGAAATCCTTGGTGAGCGAGCCGTAGGCATTGCCCACGGAACAGCAAGGTGCGTGCCCATGGTCGCGCACAAGCACAAACAGCCGGCAAAGGCCGGCTGTTCATGAGGGGTCACCAGCCCGGCGCGAAGGCCGGCACACCGTCAGGGGCGGGGACGGTTTGCGCGCTGACGCATCTTGCTCGACAGGCGGATGGCCGCCCATGCGAGCCAGCGGCCGTTGGTCACGCGCACCTGGGGCAGGCGGCGCAGGACTTCAACAGCGATGCCACCCTTGCGATACCACAGGCGCTTACGCTCCTGGCTGTCGGTGCGGCGGCCAACCAGCCATTCCGCCTTGCGCAGACCGGGTTTGTAGACCGGTGGTACGTTGAAGATCAGGATGTAGGCCAGGCGGGGCGCGGTCGAGGTGTTCGGCGCCGTGTAGTGCAGCGTGCGCACGTCATGGATCGTGCAGTCACCGGCTTCCAGCGGCACCGGCACGGCTTCGGACTTGGGGAAGTCGCCGCAGCATTCCAGCGGGTGCAACGTACGGTCGCCGCCCGGCGACTGGTGTTCCAGCACGTCGCCCAGGTGCGATCCTTCCAGAAACTGCATGCAGCCATTGGCCTCGGTCACCGGCTGCAGGGCGAGCCAGACGCTCAGTTCCTTGTATTCGAAGTCGGGCGAACGGAAGGCCTCGTCCTGGTGCCAGGGCGTTTCCGGGCCGTACAGCGCAGGCTTGAGCAGGGCATGCTCGCCGTACAGGGCGGCGTCTTCACCCAGCAATTCCTTCGCCAGCGCCAGGGCGCGGCGATGGAACGTGGTCTTGCGCAGCTCGGGCACGTAATGGCTCGGATCATGCATGCTCGGGAAGCTTTGCATCTTGCCTGGTTCGTCGCGCCCCGAGAAATCGTATTGCGCGCCTTCTTCGTAACCCGCCTTGCGGGCGAACAGACCAAGCAGGGTGTCGCGGATTTGCTGGACTTCGGACGTCGGGCAGATGCCCTCGCGGCGCATATAGCCTTTGTTTCGGTAATCGTTCAGTTCTTGTTCGGAAAGCAAGGCCGCAGTGCCCACGTTGGTCTCCCCAGGTTGGAGGGGAAGCGCGCCCCTCATCGCAATTGACATGGGCTCTACCGTAAACGCTCTGTAACGATTAGTGCATCGTGAGAACGTCCTACTGACGCGCTGTAGAGCGCGCGTCGTAATGTCGTGGGACTACACCCTTCGCGGCCCGATCAAAAGGCTGGGAAGGACGGGACAAAAGCGGGGAAACGCCGTCGATTCGACGCCTGGCCCGGTTTTGCGGCGGCGGCGCACAAGGCGCCGCCGGACCGGAGGATGAGGCCGGAGGAGCCTCTCCTTATTTCGGTTGGGGCACCGTCCAGAAGTAGACCTTCCGTCCATTGACGTCAACCGTCTGTTCCGGCTCCCACTCAGGCATCTGGAAGGCATGCGACACGATGCGCGTGCCCGGTTTGAGCTTGAGCAGCGTGGGCTTGAGCCGGGCGTTCAGGCCTGGCAGCAGATACAGCGTGATCACGGTCGCGGGCCGCAGGTCCTGCTGGAACAGGTCGCCTTGCACGAAGCGCACCTTGTCGGTGACGCCGGACGCCTGGGCATTGGCGTTGGCCTCGGCGATCCGTTGTGGGTCGATGTCGAAGCCGATGCCCCGGGTACCGAAGCGCTTGGCCGCGGTGACGGGAATGCGGCCATCGCCCGACCCGAGATCATAAAGCACGTCGTCCGGACCGACGTTCGCCACCTTGAGCATGGCATCGACCACTTCCGGCGGCGTCGGCACGTAGATGACATCCGGCTTGCGGGCAGCCTGGGGTGGACTGGCGGCTTGCGCGTGCGCAGCGGGCGCCGCGGTCAGCAGCGCAAGGGCAACGAGGGCGGCGGGCCAACGCAAGCGGGCAGTCAACATGGCGATCTCCTTGGCAAAAGGTTTGGTTCAGGTTCCGTGGTCGGCGTCGGCCGTCGCGCTGGGCGGACCGCGGAACAGCAGCAGCACCGCGCCCGAGGCCAGCACGGCCAGGCCGACCAGTGCGCCAATGCCGGTGTGCACCAGGCTGGCATACAGCAGGTAGCCACTGCTGGCGCAGAACACCAGCGGCGTCAGCGGATAGAGCGGCACCTTGAAGCGGCGCGGCAGGTCGGGCATGCGCCGGCGCAGCACGAACAGCGCAATGCCGGTCAGCACGAAAAACAGCCAGAACACGGGCGCCGTGTACTCCACCATGGTAGCGAAGCCGCTGCGCGTGACGGCGCCCAGCAGCACCAGGCCGAGCGCAATCGCGCCCTGGGCCAGCAGGGCATTCACGGGTGCGCCTTGGCGTGTGCTCCAGACGCCCAGCGCACGGAACATGGGGGTGTCGCGGCCAAAGGCGTAGTTGGTGCGGGCGCCGGTCAGGATGGTGGCATTGGCCGAGGTCAGCGCCGAAATGGCGATCAGCGTGCTGATCCAGTTCGCGCCTTGCGGGCCGACCAATGCGCGCATGGTGTCGGCGGCCACGGCGGACGACCCGGCCATGCCGCTCATGCCCAGGCCGTTCAGGTAGGCCAGGTTGACGAGCAGGTACAGGGCCGTGACGATGCACAGGCTCCAGAACAGCGCGAGCGGCAGGGTGCGGCGCGGCCCGATGACTTCCGCCGACACGTAGGCGGCTTCATTCCAGCCGCCGTAGGTCAGCATCACGAAGATCAGGACCAGGCCCCACTGGGTGACGGCAGGCGCGGTGTTGGCTGTGGTGGCGGCTGTTGTGGCGGCGGCCGCCGCGGCCGGGGCTTCCGCCGGCGACAGCAGCAGGCCGGCCGCGATGATGAGCACGACCCCGCCCACTTCAAGCAGGGTCAGCAGGTTCTGGGTCCACTTGCCCGACTTCAATCCGACGATGTTGATGGCCGTCAGCACCACGACCATGACCGCCGCGTAGATGGCTGATGAATACGGCCCGACGCTCACCACCTGCGACGCGTAATCGCCAAAGACATAGCCCAGCAAGGCGATCGATCCGGTCGGGATCACCGTCAGCCGGGCCCAGGCGAACAGGAAGGACACCTTGTCGCCGAACGCCAGCCGCAGGTAGTGATAGTCGCCGCCGGCGTGGGGATGGACGGTGGCGAGCTCCGCATAGCACATGGCCCCCACCAGGGACAGCAGGCCACCGAAGACCCAGGCCATCAGCATGTGGCCCGGCGTCGCGGCATTGCCGGCGACCAGGGCGGGTGCGCTGAAGATGCCCGCCCCGATGACCAGGCCGACCACCAGTGCGATCGTGTCGAGTGTCGACAGTTGCGGCCGAGGCTGGCTGCCGGACGATGCACCAGAAGGCAGCGCAGCCGAGGAAGGCAAGGACGACCCGGAGGTCTCGGAGGTCGCAGGACGCATGGGCGGCGCTCGCAGTGGATAAGGTGGGCCAGCAGAGAAGACGGCACTACCGGGCCGCTGTTATGCACCCGCGACTATGCCTTTCGAGGCGCAGGCTCGTCATTCCTGTACATGAAAGCTTACAAATATCTGAACGAAGGTCGTCAGCCTACTGATGTTGATTCAGCAACGATCATTCAGGGCGCACCGGATTGTGCAGCACGGAGTGCCATCGCGAATACATCGCGTAAACCACGAGTCCGACCACCACCCAGATGCCGAAGGCGATCCACGTGACCCGGCCCAGGTGCGCCATCAGGAAGACGCAGCTGGCCACGCCCAAGGCCGGAACGACCGGAACCCAGGGGCAGCGAAAGCCGCGCGGCAGGTCGGGCCGGGTCCGGCGCAACACCACCACGGCAATCGAAATGAGCGAGAACGCGGCCAGCGTGCCGATGTTGATCAACTCGGCCAGGACACCCAGGGGCACCCAGCCTGCGATCAGGGCGGACGCCATGCCCACCGTCCAGGTCAGGCGCGTCGGCGTGGCGTAGCGCGGGTGCAGGCGCGCCAGGGACGCGGGCAGCAGCCCGTCGCGCGCCATGGCGTACAGGATGCGGGTCAGGCCATAGCCCATCACCAGGATCACGGTCGTCATGCCGATGATGGCGCCCAGGTCGACGAAGCCCGCCAGCCACCCTTGTCCCGCCACCTGCAAGGCAAGCGATACCGGGTGATCCAGGTTCTGCGCGAATTGGGTGTACGGGACGATGCCGGTCATGATCGCGGCGACCGACACATACAGCACCGTGCAGACCAACAACGAACCCAGAATGCCGCGGGGCAGGGCGCGCTGCGGATTGCGGACTTCTTCGGCCGACGAGGCCACGGCGTCGAACCCCACAAAGGCGTAGAACATGAGCGCCGCGCCCGTATAGACGCCCTGCATGCCAAAGGGCATGTAGGGCTGCCAGTTGGCGGGCTTGACGTGGAAGACGCCGACGCCGATGAACAGCAGCACGACGGCGAGCTTGATCGCGACCATGACGTTGTTCACACGCTTGGACGCCTTGATGCCGAGCGACAGCAGGCCAGTAATTGCGGTCATGACCAGAAAGGCGGGCAGGTTGAAGACCGTGTCCCGGCCGGGAATCGCATTGGGGGCGGCCGTCAAGATCGAGGGCAAGTGCCAGCCGAAGCCTGCGATCAGCGATTGGAAGTAGCCCGACCAGCCCGCGGATACGGCCGCGGTCGCCAATCCGAATTCCAGGATCAGGACCCAGCCCACCATCCATGCGACGAGTTCGCCCAGCGTGGCGTAGGTATAGGTGTAGACCGACCCGGCCACCGGCACCGTGGACGCGAACTCGGCATAGGCCAGTGCGCAGAAGAAGCAGGCGACCGCCGCCAGAACGAAGGACAGGGACAGGGCGGGCCCCGCCGTGAGCGCGCCGGTGCCCGTCAATACGAAGATGCCTGAACCGACCACGGCCCCGACCCCGAGCAGGATCAGGTCCAGCGTGGTCAGGGATTTGACGAGCCCCGCGTCGGCGCGCTGCGCCAGCATGAGGTCGATGCTCTTGGTTCGGAACAGGCTCATGGACGACTCCGCGACGAGGACGGACCATGATATGTCGCGGGTTTGCCGCGAGGCTACGCCGGGCTTGCAACAAAAGCGCGTGAGCCCGGAAGGTCAAGGTCCAAGGTCACGCTCAGGCCGTCGCGGCTTCCGGCGACGTCACGGTCTCTTCGGTCGTGGCGCGCCGCAGTTCGCGGCGGGTCGCCATGTCGAAGGCGCGGCCACGATGCAGCGTGGCGGTGTTGTCCCACATCACCAGGTCGCCCACCTGCCATTCGTGCGCATACACGAACTGACGCTGGGTGGCGTGTTCCAGCAAGTCGAGCAGCAGCATGCGGCCTTCGGCCACGGTCATGCCTTCGATCTCGCACGCATGAATGCCGACGAACAGGATCTTGCGGCCGGAGCGGGGGTCCGTCTGCACCAGCGGCCACGCCACGGGCGGGATCGCGTTGCGCTGTTCTTCCGTGTACTGCGTATCGCCAAGCAGAAAGCGCGAATGCAGGGCGTAGTGGATGGCCTTCAGGTCCTGCAACGCGGTCTTTTGCGCGGCGGGCAGGGCGTCGTAGGCGGCGCGCAGGTCGGCGAATTCGGTGTTCCCACCCGATCCCGGGAGCGATACGGCGGACAGCATCGAGTACTTGGCGCGGGGTCGCTGGAAGGAACTGTCGCTGTGCCAGAGCTGGTTGGCGATATTGCTGACGATCTTGGCGTGGTTGCGATCGGCCAGGGCGCCGTCGGGCGTTACGTTGGAAATGTCCGCCAGCTCGGCATAGTCGAACCGATGGGCGCCGCCCTTGACCTTGCGCAGGCCCAGGTCCAGGGGGCCGAACGACGTGGCAAAGGCCATCTGCTGCGCCTGGGTGATCGGCTGGCCGCGGAACACCAGCACGCCATATTGGTCCATGGCGGCTTCGATCGCCCGCACCTGGGCGTCGTCCAGCGCTTGGGTGATGTCCAGGCCGGTGGCTTCGGCGGCAAAGCCTTGGGTCAGGGGAGTGAGTTGCAGGCTCATGTCAGGCTCCAGATAAATGGGAAAACGAATGGGGTTCGTGAATGAAGCAGGCGTCATTCCGGTTTGATGTGCGCATTGGCCACGACCTTGCGCCACTTTTCGATCTCGCTGTGGATGAGCGTGGTGTATTGCTCGGCGGTGGAGCCTACCGGCTCCATGCCCAGTTGCATCATGCGGGCGCTCAGCTCCGGCGCCTTCACCAGGGCAGCGATATCGGCGCTGATCCGCTGGCGCAGCGCGGCTGGCACGCCCGCCGGTTCAACGATGCCGATGGTGCTCATGGCCGAGAAGCCCTTGACCGTCTCGCCGATCAGCGGCACGTCGGGGCGGATGGCGGCGCGGGTCGGACTGGCCAGCGCAATCAGCTTGAGCTTGCGTTCATCCACGAAGGGCAAGGCCGAGAACATGACGTCGAACAGCAGCTGCACGCGCCCGCCCACCACGTCCTGCTGCGCCGGGCTGCTGCCCTTGTAGGGCACGTGCACCAGGTCGATACCGGCCATGTCATTGAGCATTTCGCCCGCCAGGTGCGGGCCGGTGCCCACCCCGGCCGTCGCATAACTCAGCTTGCCCGGGTGCTTCTTGGCATAGGCGATCAGTTCCGGAATCGAATTGATTTCCAGCGAGGGGTGCGCGAACAGGCCGAAGTGCGTCAAGGCCACCTGCGAGACCGCGTCGATGTCCTTCTTGGTGTCGTAGGGGATCGCGGGCTGCAGGCTCGGGTTGATCATCAGTGCACTGACCGCCATGCCCAGCGTGTAGCCGTCGGGCGGCGACTTGGCCACGATGTTGATGCCGGTGATCGTTCCGCCGCCGGGCTTGTATTCCACAATGACCGGCTGTTGCCACGCGGCCTGCATCTTCTCGGCCATCAGCCGCGCGATGATGTCGGTGGGGCCGCCGGGCGCAAACGGCACGATCAGCTTGACCGGGCGGGTGGGCCAGGCGGCGTCGGGCTGCGCCCGGGCCAGGCCGGACAGGGCCGTGGCCGGCAGGGCCAGGCTTGCAGCAAGCAGGTTCAGCACGCGGCGCCGGCCGGCGCGCTGCGATTCGCTCACGTGCGTGCCGTCGTCGTGCCTTGCGCTGCCGTGTGCTCCGGCGCGTGGCCCGTCATCGCGACAGGGGGTCTCCATGGGTGTCTCCTTGTGGGGGGGAACGCCGCCGTCCTTGCTTTGAGGAGGCGGGGGAAAGCGGTGCAGGGGCGGCGGCTGCCTGGGCATCCTGCCAGGCCATCAGCTCGCTGCCCGACAGGCCGCCGACATCCGCCGCAAACGCAGCGGCGGCCTCGAGCAGACGGGGAATCACGACATCGCGCAGCTTGTCGGGATGGGTCAGGAATGATGGGCTGCCGCAATTCAGGCTGAGGACCTCGCCGCTGGGCACGCGGATGGGGACGGCCGCGGCATTGGTGTCGGCCTGCCACTCGCCCAGCGACACGGCATACCCGACGCGGCGCGCCTTGCGCAGCGCGGCGTCAAGACGGGGTGCCAGCTCCGGGTGACCGGCAAGGTGACCGCCGGCCTGCAACTCGGCCAGCACGGCATCGCGCGTCGGGGCGTCGACCCCGGCCAGCCACGCGCGGCCCAGCGCGGAGGTGGCCAGCGACATGCGCGTGCCGACATCGGCGCCCAGGTAGGCCACGGCCGACCGGGCGCGTGCCGCTTCGACCACGAGCACGTCCTTGCCGTCGCGCAGGGCCAGGAAGGCGGATGCATTGCAGGCTTCGGCCAGCGTGACCAGGTGCGGACGCACCCAGCGCCGTGCGTCGATCTTGCCAAGAAAGGATTGGGCAAGCCGGACCACGCCCGCGGCCAGTTCGTATTTGTCGGAGTCCGGGCAGGGCCGCAACTGGCCCAGCGCCACCAGGGTGGAGATCAGCCGGTAGGCCGTCGGCCGCGGAATGCCGGTCGCGGCGGCCACGTCGCCATTGCCCAGCGGCGTGCCGGCCGCGGCAAAACATTCGAGCACGGCAAAGCCGCGTTCAAGCGCGTTGACGGGGATGGGCGGGACGGTATGGCGGCGCATGGCGGACTCGGGGCGAAGAGATCCGACCATAAAAGACGCTTTCGACCGCTACAAGCGAATTCGAAAATCGTTTTCATTTTTGCGGTTTAAGCGCTCCGTGCACCTCAATTCGCCCGCGCAAACAGCTCGTGGACCAGGCTGCGCATCCATTTGTGCGCAGGGTCTTTCTCGGTGCTGGCATGCCATACCAGCCGCACTTCATACGCCGGCGCGTCGGCCAGTTCCCAGGTCGACAGGTCATGCCGCTGCTGCAGGCTGCGCGCGTACATGTCGGGCACGATGGCCAGCATGTCGGTGGTCAGCGCGATTTCGGGCAGCGCGCCAAAGTGCCGCACGCGCATCACGATCCGGTCCGACATCTTCATGCGCGCCAGCATTTCTTCGACACCGCTGTGGAAGGTGGCAGTCGGCGACGACACCACCAACGCTGCCTGGGCCAGTTCCCCACGCGTCAGCACGCGGCGACGCCCACCCGATGCCGGGCGCCACGACGGCGAGGCGATCGCCACATACCGTTCGCGAAACAGCAGGTCCGTGCGGATGCCGCGATGGCGCGGCTGCAGGATGCCGATCGCGCAGTCGATCTCACGATTGTCCAGGGCCGCCGCCACGTCGGCCGCACCGACCGAGATGTTGTACAGATGGGCATGGGGCGCCTGCTGGCGCAGCGCGGCCGCCAGCGGCGGCAGGAACATCATCTCGCCCAGGTCCGACATCGACATCTGCCAGCGCATCGGGCTGGTGGCCGGATCGAAAGCGTCGTGACCGGCCACCGCGATCTCCAGCGCCTGCAACTGCGCCAGCACGGCCGGCGCCACCCGTTCGCACAGGCGCGTCGCCTTCAGTCCGGTGGGGGATCGCACGAACAGTTCGTCGTCAAAGAAATGGCGCAGCCGCGCCAGCGCATTGCTGGTGGCGGGCTGCGACAGGGACAGCGCCTTGCTGGCGGCCGTGACCGATCGGGTGCGATGGATGGTGGCCAGTACACGCAACAGGTTCAGGTCCAACTGACGGAAATTCATGGCGTCTCCAGGCCGCCGGACGCGTCTCAGGGTTGGTCCGGATTATTCACCGCATCAATGTAGCTCATGTGAAAAAACCATTAGTCAGATGACGGCAGCCTCCGTAAATTTCACTGGCGCCACAGAGCGCGATCCGCATTTCGCGCGTCACATACGTATTCTCAGGAGGCCGTCATGGCAGAACGTTCATTCGCCAAGGAAGTGGAAAAACTGCGCCTGGGTGACGGCGACGAGTTCCGCGGCGAAGGCATCCTGGCCGTGACCAAGGCGCTGCTGCAATCGGGCGTGTCGTATGTGGCGGGCTACCAGGGCGCACCGATCTCGCACCTGATGGATGTGCTGACCGATGCCAACGACATCCTGAACGAACTGGGGGTGCACTTCGAACACAGCGCGTCCGAAGCCACCGCCACCGCCACGCTGGCGGCATCGGTCAACTACCCGCTGCGCGGCGCGGTCACCTTCAAGTCCACGGTCGGCACCAACGTGGCGTCCGACGCGCTGGCCAACCTGGCGTCGGGCGGCGTGACCGGCGGGGCCTTGCTGATCGTGGGCGAAGACTACGGCGAAGGGTCCAGCATCATGCAGGAACGCTCGCATGCCTTCGCCATGAAGTCGCAGGTGTGGCTGCTCGATCCGCGTCCCAACCTGGTCAGCATGGTCAATGCGGTGGAGCAGGGCTTTGCCTTGTCCGAGGCCAGCAATACCCCGGTGATGCTGGAACTGCGCATTCGCGCCTGTCATGTGCACGGCCGCTTTCCGACGCGCGACAACGTGCGGCCGTCGTTCACCTTGAAGGACGCGATCGAAGCGCCGGTGCGCGACGTCAACCGCATCGTGCTGCCGCCTGCCAGCTACCTGCACGAACAGGAAAAGATCAGCCGCCGCTGGCCGGCCGCGGTCCAGTACATCCAGGACCATCATCTCAATGAGTTCTTTGGAGAAGGCACGGCCGACGTCGGCATCGTGATGCAGGGCGGGCTGTACAACGCCGTGCTGCGCGGCCTGGAACTGCTGGGCCTGGCCGATGCCTTCGGCAATTCGCGGATCCCGCTGTATGTGCTGAACGTGACCTATCCGCTGGTCGATGCCGAGTTCACGTCCTTTTGCGCTGGCAAGCGCGCGATCCTGATCGTGGAAGAAGGGCAGCCCGACTTTATCGAGCAGGCGGTGCATGCGATCTTGCGCCGCGCCGACGTGCAGACCAAGGTGCACGGCAAGGACATGCTGACGCTGGCGGGTGAATACACCGGCGGCGTGGTGGTCAAGGGACTGGCGGCATTCCTGAACAAACATCTTCCCGACAGCGTCGCCGAGCGCCCCCTGCCTGTCGCGGCACGACCGGTTCCGCCTCTGGCGCGGCTGGAAGGCAATCCCAAGGCGTTTGCGATCCAGGCCGCGGCCAGCCAGGTGCAGGGCCGTCCGCCCTCGTTCTGTACGGGCTGTCCGGAACGGCCGATCTTCACGGCCATGAAGCTGATCGAACGCGAGCTGGGCACCCACCACGTCAGTTGCGATATCGGCTGCCACCTCTTTTCGGTGCTGCCGCCATTCAACATCGGTGCGACCACCATGGGCTATGGCCTGGGCTGGGCAGGCGCATCGGCCTTCAATAGCGGCGATACCGCCAAACGCACGATCGCCATCATGGGTGACGGCGGCTTCTGGCATAACGGCCTGACCAGCGGTGTGGGCAATGCCGTATTCAATGAGACCGACAACCTCTTGGTTGTCATCGACAACGGTTATTCGGCCGCCACCGGCGGGCAGGATGTCCTGTCGTCCAAGGCCGCCAATGCGATCCGCAGCACCAACAACCCGATCGAAAAGGCGGTGCGCGGCGTGGGCGTGAAATGGGTGCGCACCGTCGACAACACCTACAGCCTGACCCGTATGCGCGATGCGCTGCGCGAAGCCCTGACGACGCCATCGAAAGGGCCGAAGGTGATCGTGGCGCAGAGCGAATGCATGCTCAATCGCCAGCGCCGCGAAAAGCCGCTGGTGCGCAAGCAGATCGCTGATGGCGGCCGCGTGGTGCGCGAGCGCTTCGGCATCGACCCCGACACCTGTACCGGCGACCATTCCTGCATCCGGCTGTCGGGTTGCCCGTCGCTGACGATCAAGCCCAATCCCGATCCGCTGCGCACCGACCCGATCGCAACCGTGATCGACAGTTGCGTCGGCTGCGGGCTGTGCGGCGAGGTGGCGCATGCCGCCGTGCTGTGTCCGTCGTTCTACCGCGCGGGCATCATCAACAACCCGACCCGGTGGGACCGCTTCAAGCTGCGCCTGCGCACTGCCGTGATCGGCGCGCTGCAGGATCGTATTGCCCGCCGTCTGGAAGGAATCACAGCATGAGTTCACCCCGCGCCATCACGATTGCCATTCTGGCCATGGGCGGCGAGGGCGGCGGCGTCCTTGCCGACTGGCTGGTGGACCTGGCCGAAGCCAACGGCTATCTGGCCCAGACCACCTCGGTGCCGGGCGTGGCCCAACGCACCGGCGCCACCATCTATTACCTGGAGATGTTTCCGGAAGCGGCCGTGCCCGCAGGCGAAGCGCCGGTGCTGGGCCTGAGCCCGGTCCCCGGTGAGGTCGACATCGTCATTGCGTCGGAACTGATGGAAGCCGGCCGTGCCGTACAGCGTGGACTCGTCACCGCCGACCGCACCACCTTTATCGCATCCAGCCATCGGGTGTATTCGATGACCGAACGCACCGCCATGGGCGATGACCGGGTCGATTCGAACAAGCTGATCGAAGGTGGCCGCGCCGCCGCCCGCCGGTTCGTGACAGCCGATTTTGCGACCCTGGCCGAACGCACCGGCAGCCCGATCAGTCCTGCGCTGTACGGCGCCTTGGCGGCGACCGGCGCATTGCCGTTCACGCGTGAGCAGTTCGAGGACACCATCCGCCGCGGCGGGGTGGGGGTGACGCCGAGCCTGAAGGCGTTCGGGGCGGGATTCGATGCCGCAGTGATCGATGCGGCCGCCACGGCGGACATCGCGGTGGTGGTTGCGAACAGCAACGTTGGGGTTGGCAACGATACGGCCGTCAACGATGCCACTGGCGAGCAAGCGCACGGCAGCGAGCCCGTGGGCAATGATGTGGTGATCAACCAGGCACGACGCAAGGTGCCGGGCGACACGCCTGCGGCGAACAACCCCGCGGCGTCCAGTGATGCGGCTGCCGATCGCCAGACACCTCGCCTCGCCGAAGCCATGCCTCCGAACACCCTCCAGGTGGGCGCACGCCTGACGGCGCTGTCCGACCGCATCCGCCGCGATTTCCCGGCTGACGTGCACAAGACCCTGCACGCCGGCATCGTGCGCTGCGCCGATTACCAGGACGTGGCCTACGCGGTCGCCTACCTGGACCGGCTGGCAGCATTGCAGTCGGCGATCCCGAACACGTTGTCTCCCGCTCAGGTCGGTGCGCCATTGCATGCCCACGCCGGCGCGCCATCGCCTACCCAAACCGGCGGCTCACCCCACACCCTGCTGAACGAAGCCGCCCGCCACCTTGCGCTGTGGATGACCTACGAAGACACCGTGCGCGTGGCCGACCTCAAGACCCGTCGTTCCCGCTTCGCCCGCGTCAGCGGCGAAGTGCGGCTGTCCCCCAAGCAACAACTGGATATCAACGAGTTCCTGCATCCGCGTCTTGAAGAGATCGCCGATACCTTGCCTGCCGGGCTGGGCCGCTGGCTCCTCCGATCCCGCGCGGCGCGGGCCTGCGTCGAACCCTTTCTGAAGCAGGGCAGGGTGGTGCAGACCACGTCCATCCGCGGCTTCTTGTTGCTGTACACGATCGCGTCGCTGCGCGGCATGCGGCCCAAGTCCCTGCGCTTCCAGGTTGAACATCAACGCATCGACGATTGGCTGGCGACCGTCACCAGCCTGCTGCCCGATCACCCGGATCTGGCCGAGCAGGTGGTACGCGCGCAGCGGCTCGTGAAAGGCTATGGCGACACGCACCATCGGGGCTGGAACAGCTATCAGCGGGTGACCGCGATGCTGCCCGCCTTGCGCACCCTGCCCGATGGCGCGGTGCAGATGCAGGCGCTGATCGCGGCGGCGCTGGCCGACGACAGCGGCCGCACGCTGGCTTCGGCCATCGACGCACTGGCCGGCGCGCCGGTGCCACGTCCGACGCAGGCCTTTGCGCATTGAGGGGCCGAGGCCGCTGGATGACGTACCCGCAGCACGCACCGCATCACGCATCACGCAGCCCGCATCACGCATCAAGCAGCCCGCACCACGCAGCCCACACGTAAGTGCCGATTGACCGCCTTGCCGCAGTTCCCGATGATCGTTGCACCTGACAATGATGGAGACACCCCCATGACATCCCGCGTTCCGACTTCTCGCGTCCTGCCTTCCGGCCTGCTGACCCGCCTTGCCGTCCTGCTCGCCGCCGCGGCGGTGTCCACCGGGGCGATTGCCCAGGAACGCACGCTGCGCCTGGTCAGCGGCTTTCCGGAAAACGGCATCTACGTGCAGCGCCTGCTGCCCTGGATCAAGCAGTTCAATACCGAAGGCAAGGGCGTGCTGCAGATCAACTTCCTGGGCGGCCCCAAGGCCATCCCGGCATTTGAAGTCGGCAATGCGGTCAAGACTGGCGTGGTCGATATGGCCCTGACCACCGGCGCGTTCTACACCAACGTCATGCCCGAAGCCGACTTCCTGAAGCTGACGCAGGTGTCGGTGGCCGAGCAGCGCAAGAACGGCGCCTTTGACGCAATCAACAAGGTCTGGAACGAGAAGGGCAACATGCAGTACCTGGCCCGGGTGGTCGAGAACCAGCCCTTTCATCTGTACACGAACAAGAAGGTCGACAAGCCCGACCTGACCGGCCAGAAGATCCGCATCACCCCGGTGTACCGCGACTTTTTCCAGGCGCTGAACGCCAACGTCGTGACCACCGCGCCGGGCGAGGTCTACACCGCGCTGGAACGCGGCGTGGTCGATGGCTATGGCTGGCCGATCGGCGGCATCTTCGACCTGAACTGGCAGGAAAAGACCAAGTTCCGTGTCGAACCCGGTTTCTATGACGCCGAGGTCTCCCTGATCATGAACCTGCCGTCGTTCAAGAAACTGACCGACGCGCAGCGCGCCTTCCTCGACAAGCAACTGGCGGCGTATGAAGCCGGCAATGCCTTCTGGACGCAATACGGCAAGGACGAGGCCGCGCGGCAGGAAAAGGCCGGCATCCAGACCATCCGCTTCGACGACGCCACCGCCAAAAGCTTCCGTGACAAGGCCTATGACATCGGCTGGGCCGCCGCCGCCAAGCAGAGCCCGGACATTGCGGCGCGCTTCAAGCCCGTGTTCTCGTCGCCTGCCGCGAAATGACGCAGCCGGGTTCGATCGCGCGGGCTTCGGTCCGCTACGGACGCGCGCTTGAGGCGCTTGCGATGGTCGGCTTTGCGCTGCTGCTCGCCATGATGCTGATCATCGTGGCCGACGTGGCGCTGCGCAATCTTGCCATTCCCGGGCTGCCGCAAGGTCTGGCCTGGAGCAACGAGGTGTCCGAGCTCATGCTCTATCTGATGACGATGTGCGTTGCGCCCTGGCTGCTGCGCCAGGGTCAGCACATCCGCGTGGACATCCTGTTGCAGGCGCTGCCCAAGCGGCTGGCGTGGAGCCTGGAATGGATTGGTGACACCATCGGCCTGGCCTGTTGCCTGGTGATTGCCTGGGTCGGCGCCGGGTCGGCCTGGTCCAGCTACCTGGCCGGGTCGGTCAATATCAAGACGCTGGTGACGCCCGAGTGGTGGTCGCTTGCGCCGTTGCCGATCGCCTTCGTGCTGCTGGCGATCGAGATGCTGTTCCGCATGCACCGCCTGTGGCAGGGCGAGCGCGCGCCGCGCAGCGACGCCGTGAGCGCAGCATGAGCTGGGAATTCGCGGCGTGGCTGCTGCTGGGTGGCTCGACGGTGCTGCTGTTCATCGGCATGCCGGTGGCGCTGACCTTCATCACGATCAACATTGTGGGTGCCTGGCTGTACATGGGCGGCGAAGTCGGCCTGGCCCAACTGGCGCGCAGCAGCGTCAGTTCGGTCGCGGCGTTTTCGCTCACACCGATTCCCCTGTTCGTGCTGATGGGCGAGATCCTGTTCCACACCGGCCTTGCCATGAAGGTGATCGAAGGCGTCGAACGCCTGATCACGCGCCTGCCTGGCCGCCTTGCGGTCGTGGCCGTGGTGGCCGGCACCGTGTTCTCGGCCATCTCGGGATCGACCATCGCCACCACGGCGATGCTGGGCTCGCTGATGCTGCCCGTCATGCTGGCGCGCGGCTATCACCCCAAAATCGCCACCGGCCCTATCATGGCGATTGGCGCGGTGGACATGCTGATCCCGCCCTCGGCACTGACGGTGCTGCTGGGCTCGCTGTCGGGCATCTCGATTTCCAAGCTGCTGATTGGTGGCGTGCTGCCGGGCGTGATCCTGTCGATCTCGTTCGTGCTGTGGATCGTGATCCGCGTCAAGATCAGCCCGCACCTGGCGCCCGATGACGGCGAAGGCGCGCGGCACAAGGGGTGGGACCGCTGGCGCCTGTTCTTTGCGTACGTGCTGCCGACCCTGTCGATCTTTGGCGTCGTGGTGGGCGCGCTGGCTGCAGGCTGGGCCACGCCGACCGAATGTGCCGCCTTGGGGGCATTCGCCACGATGATCCTGGCGCTGGCCTACCGGGTACTGACCTGGGACGCGGTGCTGAAGTCGCTGCGGGGCACGGCGGGCATCTCGGGCATGATCCTGTTCATCATCTTGGGGGCGACCACGTTTGCGCAGATCCTGTCGTTCTCGGGCGCCAGCAATGGCCTCGTCGAGATGATCACCGGGCACGGCTTGTCCACCGGCATGATCGTGGCCGGCATGATGCTGATGCTCATCTTTCTGGGCATTTTCGTCGACCAGGTCAGCATGATGATGATCACGCTGCCGATCTTCATGCCGGTGGTGCAGGCGCTGGGGATAGACCCGGTGTGGTTTGGCGTGCTGTTTCTGATCTGCATGCAGCTGGGGCTGCTCTTGCCGCCGCACGGGCTGCTTCTGATGACCATGCGCGGCGTGGCGCCGCCCCAGGTGACGATGGCGCACATCTTCGTGGCGGTGGTGCCCTATGTGGTGATGAGCCTGCTGCTGCTGGCGGCCGTGTTCTTCATTCCGGGTATCGCCACCTGGCTGCCGGGAAGGATAGGCTAGGGCGGGGGAGTGCGGTGGGCGGTGTATGCTCTTGAACCTTCAGGGTACTGATGGTTTTCGGCCCCGCTCCTGCACTCTCATAATGACAACTCCGCTTGCCGAGCCCACGGCTCAGTCGGTGCCACCGGTACCGACCCGTCTTTCCGTCTTCCTGCTCGCCATGGCCTCGTTCGCCAGCGCATGCGCCTTCCGTATCGGCGACCCGCTGTTGCCGCAGCTGTCCGTCGAATTCGGCACCACCCCCAGCATTGCCGCCCACGTCGTCACCGTGTTCGCGATCGCCTATGGCATCGCGCAGTTCTTCTATGGACCGCTGGGCGACCGTATCGGCAAGTACCGCACGATCACGCTGGCCACGCTCTTCTGTTCGGTCGGCAGCATCGGCGCCGCGCTGGCGCCGTCCCTGGATGTGCTGGTGTTCTGCCGGGTGCTGTCGGGCATCGGGGGCGCGGGGGTCATGCCGCTCGCCCTGGCGTGGCTTGGCGACAGCGTGCCGTACGAACGGCGTCAGGCCACCATGGCGCGCTTCCTGGTGGGGTCGATTACCGGCATTGCGGGCGGTCAGGTGATTGGCGGCCTGTTCGCCGACACGCTGGGGTGGCGTTCCGGCTTCGTGTTCCTGGCCGCCATGTATCTGTGCGCGGGCGTTGCGCTGCATGTGTTCCGGCCTGCCGGGCAGGTGGTGCCGCCGCGTCGTCCGGGCCACCTGTTCTCGACCGTCGCGCATCTGTTCTCGGTCAAATGGGCACGGGTGATCATCCTGGCTGGCTTTCTGGAAGGCGCCATTGTCTTCGGCATCCTGGCCTTCGTCCCCAGTTATCTGCAGACGCGCTTTGGCGTGTCGGCCACGGTCGCAGGCGCCAGCGGGGCGGTGTTTGCCGTCGGCGGCTATCTGTATGTGGCGGTTGCGAACTGGTTCGTGCCGTGGCTGGGTGAACGAAAGATGGTGCTGACCGGCGGCTTCGTGCTGGCGCTGGCCTTCCTGACACTGCTGGTCGGCTGGTCGTGGACCTTTGCGTTGCCAGCCGGCCTGCTGTGCGGCTTTGGCTATTACCTGGTGCACAGCACGCTGCAGACGCAGGCCACGCAGATGGCGCCGCAGATTCGTGGCACCGCTGTCGCCATGTTTGCGTCCTTCCTGTTTACCGGCCAGTCGCTGGGTGTGTGGGCGGTGTCGCAGATCGATGCGCACGTGGGCGTGTCGTGGGCCTTTGCGCTGGCCATGGTGATGATGCCGATGGTGACGATTGCACTGGCCACCGCCATGCGCCGGCGCAAGCGCCTGGGGTGATCGGGCAGGCCGCCACATAGCGTCTGCTTATTCGTTTTTCGGACTAACCATAGAAAGAATGCGTTGTTTGAGTTGTTAGGCGGACTGCCTATATTGGTGACCTTGGGGCCGCACCCAGCAGTGACGGTGCTGCCCCTATCTGCACCAACGCAACTCAAACGGAGCATCTATGTCGGCGGTTCTTCAACAGCAACCTACCCACCGCATCACGCGCAACCAGGATTTCGAGGTTCTTGCGTTCGATGCGCCGCTGGGCGCGGAGATCGTCGGCATCGATCTGTCCACACCGCTGTCCGACAGCGATTTTGCCCGGGTGCATCGCGCCCATCTCGACTACCACGTGGTGGTGTTCCGCGATCAGCGCATCAGCCCGCAGCAGCATGTCGAATTCAGCGCGCGCTTTGGCCCCCTGCAGCGCCATGTGCTCAAGCAGTTCGCACTGGCCGGGCATCCGGAAATTCTGATCGTGTCCAACGTGGTGGAAGACGGCAAGCCGATTGGCCTGGGTGACGCCGGCAAGTACTGGCATTCGGACCTGTCGTACAAGGAATTGCCCAGCCTCGGTTCCTTGCTGCATGCGCAGGAATTGCCGTCGGAAGGCGGTGACACCTTGTTCGCCAACCAGCACCTGGCCTACGAGCAACTGCCCGCCCACCTGCGCACCGCGATCGAAGGCCGCAGCGCCGAACACTCCTACCTGGCCAAATACGCCGAGCTGCAACAGAACGCGCCGTGGCGCCCCAAGCTGACCGAAGCGCAGATCGCCGAAGTGCAGGCTGTGGTCCACCCCATCGTGCGCACGCATCCGGAAACCGGCAAGAAAGCCCTGTTCGTCAGCGAACATTTCACGACCCGCGTCGTCGGGCTGCCCGAAGACGAAAGCCAGGCCTTGTTGAACGAACTGTTCGCGCTCAGCTCGCGCGATGCACTTGTCTATCGCCATCAGTGGGCCGACCACGACCTGGTGTTCTGGGACAACCGGTCCGTCACGCACCTGGCCGCGGGCTGTCCGGACCACCTGCGCCGCAAGCTGTTCCGCACGACGATCGAAGGCGATCGTCCGTTCTGAACCGGGCCGGCGACGCCGGCGGCCAGGGTGTGCCAGCCGGCCTTTGACACCTGCACGGGATATGCGCCAGGCGACATCCTGCGCGGCGCACCGGTCACCCCCGACGCGTTCCACCTAACACCTTCCACCTGACCCCTTCCACCTGATGACCCGCCATGCCGACAACCGGCGTGCGGGCGGTCACGCCGGTACCCCGTGCGTGACGATGCCTTTCCGACCACCCCTACGGAGCACCGCTGCAATGACTTTTTTGACTTCCCCCGACCGCGCCGGATGGCGGCGTGTGGCTGGTGTCTTCGGCGTCAGCCTGGGCCTGATGTCGGCCGGCGTTGCCATGCCGACCGTGGCGCACGCGGAAGGCAAGCTGCGCGTGGCCGAGCAGTTCGGCATCGTCTACCTGCTGCTGAATGTGGTGCGTGACCAGAAGCTGGTCGAAAAGTACGGCAAGCAGGCCGGGGTGGACGTCAAGGTCGAATGGACGCAGCTGTCGGGCGGATCCTCCGTGAACGACGCGCTGCTGACCGGCGCCATCGATGTGGCCGGCGCCGGTGTCGGTCCGCTGCTGACGGTCTGGGACCGCACCAAGGGCAAGCAGAACGTCAAGGGCGTGGCGTCGCTGGGCAACTTTCCCTACCTGCTGTTGAGCAGCAACCCGGCCGTCAAGACCATTGCCGACTTCTCCGGCAAAGACCGGATCGCCGTGCCTGCCGTGGGCGTGTCGGTGCAATCGCGTTATCTGCAGATGGCATCCGCCAAGCTGTGGGGCGACAAGGATTTCAACCGCCTCGACAAGTATTCGGTGGCCATCCCGCATCCGGATGCCACCAACGCCTTGCTGGCCGGCGGCACCGAGATCAACGCCCACTTCTCCAATCCGCCGTTCCAGTACCAGGCGCAAGCCAACAAGGCCGTGCACGTCGTGCTGAATTCGTATGACGTAATCGGCCCCAATTCGCCGACCGTGCTGTTCGCCACCGAAAAATTCCGCGAACAGAATCCCAAGACCTACAAGGCCTTCCAGCAAGCCCTGCAGGAAGCCGCGCAATACATCCAGAAGAACCACGAAGGCGCGGCTGACACCTACCTGCGCGTGACCGGCGGCAAGGCCGATCGTGCCGAGCTGCTCCGTATCCTGGCCGATCCGCAAGTGCAGTTCACCGCCGTGCCGAAGAACACCTTGCCGATGGCCGAGTTCCTGCATCGTGTCGGCGCCATCAAGAACAAGCCCGCGTCGTGGAAAGACTATTTCTTTGACGATGCGGCCACCACCGGAGGCAGTTGAGATGACATCCCCCGTTCTGAGCCTGGCGTCGGCCAACGACGGGCCGGCGGGTTCCGCCGCCGCTGCGCCTGCGGACTCGCCCCTGCTGCAAGTGCGCGGCGTCAGCCTCGACTACACCACCGGCAACACCGTGGTGCGCGCGACGCATCAGGTCGACTTCAACGTGTACCAGGCCGACCGCTTCGTGCTGCTTGGCCCGTCGGGCTGCGGCAAGTCCACATTGCTCAAAGCGATTGCCGGCTTCCATCCGACCTCGCAGGGCGAGATCGCCCTGGCCGGAGAACGCGTGGCCGAGCCCGGTCCCGACCGCATCGTCGTGTTCCAGGAATTCGACCAGCTGCCGCCGTGGAAGACGGTGCTGCAAAACGTCATGTTCCCCCTGCGCGCGTCGCGCACCCTGGGCCGCAAGGAGGCCGAGGAACGTGCACGGCACTACCTGGCCAAGGTGGGGCTGTCGGCCTTTGCCGATGCCTATCCGCATACCTTGTCGGGCGGCATGAAGCAGCGCGTGGCCATTGCCCGCGCGCTGGCCATGCAGCCCAAGGTGCTCTTGATGGACGAACCGTTTGCCGCACTGGACGCGCTGACCCGCCGCAAGATGCAGGAAGAGCTGCTGGCGCTGTGGGACGACATCCACTTCACGCTGCTGTTCGTGACGCACTCGATTGAAGAGGCGTTGGTGGTCGGCAACCGCATCCTGCTGCTGTCGCCGCACCCGGGCCGCGTGCGCGCCGAAATCAACGCGCATCAGTTCGGCCTGCATAGCCAGGGCGGCGCGGAATTCCAGTCGACGGCGCAGCGGATTCATCGCCTGTTGTTCGATACGCCGGCGCCCGATGCACAAGGCGCAGCCGATGCGGCGCCCGCTGCGGAAGTGCCAGGGCGCGTGCGACTGGCAGCGGTGTGAGGGCGGTGCCTGCCCCTGCGACGATGAGCGCGTGACTCGAGCCCGCCACAGCGACGTCTGAATTTTTTTGATCGAGCAGTCATGACTACCCAAACCGTGTTTCCTCCGATCCGTCCGGAATACGAGCTGCCGCTCGCACCGGTCGGCGACCTGCCCCTGAAGCGCGAGCTGCCGTTCACGCAGCGCCTGTGGCGCCAGGCGTGGCTGCGCAAGACCGTGATCCTGCTGCTGCTGGCGGTGCTGTGGGAAGCCGTTGCGCGCTGGCAGGACAACGACCTGCTGCTGCCCGGTTTTTTGCAGACGGCCGCGGCCTTCGTCGATGGCGTCGCGACCGGCGAATTGCTGACGCGGGTCCAGGCGTCGTTGTGGGTACTGTTGCAGGGCTATGTGGCCGGCATCGTGCTCGCCTTCGTGCTGACCACGTTGGCCGTCTCCACGCAGTTCGGCCGCGACTTGTTGAGCACGCTCACGTCCATGTTCAACCCGTTGCCGGCCATCGCACTGTTGCCGCTGGCCCTGCTGTGGTTCGGCCTGGGCAACGGCAGCCTGATCTTCGTGCTGATCCACTCGGTGCTGTGGCCGCTGGCGCTCAACACCTATGCCGGTTTCCAGGGCGTGTCGGACACCCTGCGCATGGGCGGCCGCAACTACGGCCTGCGCGGCCTGCGCTATGTGCTGGCGATCCTGGTGCCCGCCGCCTTGCCAGCCATCCTGTCCGGCCTGAAAATCGGCTGGGCCTTTGCGTGGCGCACGCTGATCGCGGCGGAACTCGTCTTCGGGGCCTCGTCGGGCAAGGGCGGCCTGGGCTGGTACATCTTCCAGAACCGCAACGAGCTCTACACCGACAAGGTGTTCGCCGGCCTGGCCATGGTGATCGTGATCGGCCTGGTGGTCGAAAACCTGGTCTTCAACCTGCTGGAGCGCGCCACCGTTCGCAAGTGGGGCATGCAGCGCTAAGGCGTTCTACGCTACAGCAGTTCGCTTCGCTTGCAGGCGCCGCAACCAGCCCCCTCCGCAACCCACTCCCACCAAGGCCCGGCTCAGTCCGGGCCTTTTCACGTGCGCTGCGACGTCAGAACGCACTGAAAACGCGTTCACCACCGTGCATTCCCGGCCATCCTGGTGCACCACTGCACCACACGCCAGCACCTTGTAAACGCCGGCCTTTTTCGCTTGCCAAAGCAAACCGAACGGGACTACGCTGCAAAAAATGGAGTAAACACTCCATTAGTTAAGTTTCCACTTACCAAAATCAAGGACGCCGCCGTCCTCCAGGGCACGGTCGATCTGGCTCCGCCAGTCGACCCGTGCCGCCCCTGGGGGAGACGCGCAGCGTCCAGGGGGGGCTATATGTACATGCGCAACACCTGGTACCCGCTCACCTGGTCCCGCAATGTGGGCCGCACGCTGGCCCGCCACGTGGTGATCGAAGAAGATCTGGTCGTCTACAGGACCGAAGCCGGCAAGACGGTGGCGCTCGAAGACGCGTGCCCGCACAAGCTGGCGCCGCTGTCGATCGGCACCCTGAAAGGCGACACGGTGGAATGCGGCTATCACGGGCTGACCTTCGACTGCAGCGGATCGTGTACGCGGGTGCCGGGGCAGGCCAACGTGCCGGCCAGCCTCAAGGTGCGGGCCTACCCGACCGTCGAGAACATGGGCATGGTGTGGGTGTGGATGGGCGACCCGGCTTTGGCCGATCCGTCCACCGTATTCGACCTGCCGGAGTACCACGACCCGGCCTACAGCGTGGTCGAAGGCGACGCCTTGCCGGTCGCGGCCAGCTATTTGAACCTGGCCGACAACCTGTGCGATCCGTCGCACGTGGCCTTCGTGCACAAATCCACGCTGTCCAATCCCGAACATGGCGACGTGCCGGTCATGTACGAGCGGCAGGACGGCAAGGTCGTGACCTGGCGCTGGATCATCGACTCGCCGCTGATTCCGATCTTCCAGGGGCTCAAGCCCTTTGAAGGCAATGTCGACCGCTGGCATTACTACCACTACTACGCGCCGTGCATCGCGGTGATCGATTTCGGGTCCGCGCCCACGGGCACCGGTGCGCCCGAGGGCAAGCGGCAGGACGCGATCCAGATGTATGCCTGCCACTTCATCACGCCGGTGGACGCGACCACTTGCGTGCAGCACTGGCTGTGCATCAAGAACCTGCCGGCCGATCCCGCCACGGACAGCCGCCTCGCTGCGGGCCTGCGTCTTGCCTTCGATGAAGACAAGACCCTGCTCGAAGCCATCCAGCGCAATGAGGTCAAGCCGCGGTCGACCCGGCCGGTCAAGCTGGCCATCGATGTGTCGTCGGTGCGCATGCGGCGCATGGTGGACGAGATGATCGCTGCCGAACAGTCGGCGGAATCATCGGTAGTGACTGCCTGAGCTTTCCCTTTCCGGCCATCCGGCCGCTTCCTGACGTCTTCTTCCGGAGAGTTCCATGCCTCGTTTCCATGCGGTGTTCGCGGTGTGCCTGGCCGCCGCGGTCTGTAGCGCGAGCCCGTCGGTGCACGCCCAGGGCGTCATCAAGATCGGCGAGATCAACAGCTACAAGGCGCTGCCCGCGCTGATGGTGCCCTACAAGAAAGGGTGGGAGCTGGCGCAAGACGAAATCAATGCCAGCGGCGGCCTGCTCGGCAAGAAGCTTGAGACGGTCTTTCGCGACGACAATGCCAACCCTGGCGATGCGGTGCGGGTGGCCGACGAACTGCTGGTGCGCGAAAACGTGGACGTGCTGTCAGGCGTGACGTTGTCCAACGTCGGGCTGGCGGTTGCCGACTTTGCCAAGCAGCGCAAACGGTTCTTTCTGGCGTCGGGTCCGCTCAGCGACCGCATGGTCTGGGAAAACGGCAACCGCTACACCTACCGGCTGCGGTCAGGCACGCATGTGCTGGCCGCGTCGGTCGTGGCCGAAGCGGCGCAGCTGAAAAAGAAGCGTTGGGCCATCGTGTATCCCAATTACGAATACGGCCAGGCCGCGGTCAAGACCTTCAAGGAAGCGCTGAAGAAGGCGCAACCCGACGTCGAGTTCGTGGCCGAGCAGGCACCGCCCTACGGCAAGATCGACGCGGGCGCGGTCGCGCAGGCCCTGGCCGACGCCAAACCCGATGCGATCTTCAACGTGCTGTTTGGTGTGGACCTGACCAAGTTCGCGCGCGAAGGCAAGACGCGTGGCCTGTTCGAGGGCAGGGAAGTCGTCAGCCTGCTGACGGGTGAGCCCGAGTACCTGGACCCGCTGAAAGACGACGCACCCGATAACTGGATCACGACGGGCTATCCCTACTACAGCATCGCCACGCCGGAACACAAGGCCTTCGTTGCGGCCTACCAGAAGAAGTACAACGACTACCCGCGCCTGAACTCGGTGGTGGGCTACGCCACGGTCAAGGCGATTGCTGCGGGCATCAAGAAGGCCGGGTCGACGGATAGCGAGAAGCTGGCGACGGCTTTCAGCGGACTGTCGTTCGACACGCCCTTCGGCCCGTCGGTGTTCCGTGCCATCGACAACCAGTCCACCTTTGGCATCTACGTGGGCCGACTGGGTGTCAAGGACGGCAAGGGCTATATGAAGACCGCCGCCTACATCGACGGCGCGACGCTGCAGCCGACCGACGATCAGGTGCGCGCATGGCGGACGGCGCCGTAATGAAGGGCGCCGTCATGATGGAAGCCGACGCCAGGCAGCTGTGCCCCATCGGCTGCAATGGCCGCGGCGTGCAGGACTCGTCGCTGGCATTGCCCGTGTCGATGGACGAGCCGTCGATCGAAGAACAGTTCCGGCTGGTCAAACGGGCAGGCGTGTTTGATTGCTTTGACCGGCTTCCTTTGCAGGATCAGATTGATACCTTCCTGGCCTGCATCGATACGTATGGGCTGCCGGTGCACACCACCAGCTGGTTCTACGAGATGGGCACCGACGATGCGAAGTACGCTGACAATCTGCGCCTCAGCGCCCGCGTGGGCGCCAGCACGCACAACGTCATGGTGTACGCGCGCCATGCCGATGGCCGCGTGGTGACCAACGACGAGATCGCGGACTGCTATCTGCGGGTATATGACGAAGGCATGAAGCAGGGGGTGGAGCCCAGCTTCGAATTGCACACCAATATGTGGAGCGAGGACCCGCGCCGTGTGACCCCGGTCGCCGAAGCCGTCATGCGGCGGGGCGTGCCCTTCAACTTCACGCTCGACTACAGCCACGTGCTCTACAAGATAGGCAACGATGAAGAGCTGGACGTGGCAGGGATGCGCGACGACGTGCAGGCTGGCCGCGTGGTGCTTGATCCGTTTGAACCGGGCAACCTGGTGGACGAGTGGCTGGCGCTGGGCATCGTGCGCTGGATGCAGGTGCGGGCCGCGGTGCCAAATGGGCCGCGCAATGCGTGGGCGCGCCATGATCCCGATGCCCAGGTGGCGGCCTTGCCGCGGTATCCCAGCCTGCCCGTTGAACGGGGCGATCCGGGGCGGGGGATCCTGTACCCCTTCATGAAGCCGGCGCCCGGTGAATGGCATTCGCCCTGGAATGCCTATCGGCTGGAGCCGACCAAGGAAGTGGTGCGCAAGGTGCTGGCGCATCACCACCGCACGCCCACATCGCGGCTGCGGTTCATCACGACCGAGATGATCACGCTGCCCGATTACGCGTTGAACGCCAAGTTCTCGTTGATCGGGCAGAACGCCGCGATCGCCCGCTTCATCCGCGAGACGTGGGACGCTTTGCCGAGATAGGCGGGACTGCAGCGGTCCTGGAAGCAGGGCGTTGGCTGCGGTCGGCGTCGATGCCGCCTAGGTGCGTGCGCGCTTCGACGCCGCGCCCTTCGCGCCCGGCTGCAGATGCGTCAACACCACGTCGGTGATGTGCTCGAGCCATGCCGCCCGGCGTGCATCATCCGCCAGATCCACGCCCAGCCACTGCGAACACGTGTAGTGGTTCGACACGTAGAAGAACGCCAGCGACATGATGCTCATGAGCACGAACTCGGGCTCGACGTCGGCGCGGAACAGCTTTTTCGTTTGTCCGGCGGTCAGGATACCGTTGACAGTCTCCACCAACGGAAAGGACACGTCCTTGATGGTCGGCGACTTGCGGATATGCTTGCCGCGCATCAGGTTCTCGGTCATCAGCAGGCGGACAAGTTCCGGATGCGATGAATAGTGTTCCCAGGAATGCGCAATCAGCTGGCGCATGCCGGCCACCGGGTCATCAGGCGGCGTGACGAAGGTGCGCTGCGCGCCGATCATTGCCGCGTACACGTGTTCCAGCACCGCCTGGTACAGGCGTTCCTTGTTGCCGAAGTAGTAGTACAGCATCCGGTCCACCGTCTTGGCCCGCTTGCTGATGCGGTCGATGCGGCCGCCCGAAAACCCATGCTCCGAAAATTCCTCGATGGCCGCATCCAGGATGCGCGCGTTCAGTTCTTCGGGGCTGCGCCGGCTCTTGGCAGGGCGGGTAGGGGCGCCAGTGGCGGCAGTCTTGCGCGCGCGCGTGGTGGTCTTGGGGGGGGGCTTGGCTGTCTTGGCAGGCGAGGTAGCGGTCTTGGTGGTACGCCGGGTGCTGACTTTGGCAGCGGCGGGGGTCTCTGCGGGCATGCGTTTCCTGGGTTCTTCGCGCTTGTCGAAGCATAAGGCATCGGGCGGACGTCTCGTCACCAGTTCGGTTCAGCCACGGTCGCGTTGATGGTGCAGGCGCGATCGATACTGGTGCGTCGCCGTGACGGCCAAAGGTGGACGCCCCAGCAAGCGCCCAACTCTCACGCCATTGGCACGCTTTCTGCTTTACGAAAAAGCAGAAATAAAAATTATTGACCTGATTAATTAATTTGCGATTTGGCCGCAAAAACCGCTGGACACAAGCCGGCCGCTTAATTAATTATATGTTTAATTAATCTAGCGGCCGGGTCGGTGACCGTGGTCTGGGCGGGTTGGCGTTTCCCCTGAACATTCATCCTTGAGAGGTTGTCATGCGTAAGTTGTCCATAGCCTTGGTGCTGGCGGGTCTTGCCGGTGGAACGATGTCCGCTGCGTCCGCGCAGGAAACCATCAAGATCGGCGTGATCCAGCCACTGACCGGTTCCGTCGCCTACAACGGGCTGACCTATGTCAATGGCGCCAAGCTCGCGGTCGAACGCCGCAACGCCGCTGGCGGCGTGCTGGGCAAGAAGGTTGAACTTGTCATTGAAGACGGCCAGTGCCAGCCGGCCAAGTCCGTCAACGCGGCTGAAAAGCTGATTGCGCGCGACAAGGTCGTGGCACTCAGCGGCGCCTTCTGCAGTTCGGCCACCGCGGCCGTCATGCCCGTGGCCGAGAAGTACAAGATGCCGTTCCTGACCGGGGTGTCGTCCAAGGCCGACCTGACCGAGAAGGGCATGCAGTACTTCTTCCGGTCAGCCGAAACCGATCGGCTGATGTCCAAGACGTTCAGCAAGATCCTGGTCGACAAGCTGCAGCTCAAGCGCGTTGCCTACATTGGCGTGAACGATGACTGGGGCCGTGGCGGTGTCGAGGACTTCTCGAAAGACATGGCATCGCTGGGCGTGACCACCGTCATGAAGGAGTACTTCGATCATGGCGCAACCGACTTCTACACCCTGCTGACCAAGCTGCGGTCGGCCAATGTCGACGGCGTCTTCGTGGCTGCCGAAACGCAGGACGGCTCGATCCTGGTCAAGCAGTTCAAGGAGTTCGGCCTGAAGACCAAGGTGTTCGGCGTTGGCTCGTGGGCCACGGCCGACTTCATCGGCCTGACGGGTGACGCATCCGAAGGCATCTACGCGGCCGTGCCGTATGCGTCGAGCATGCCTGGCGATCGCAACAAGGTCTTCGTCGAGCAGTACCAGAAGGCCTACAAGGAAAAGCCCGGCAAGTACGGCGCGGCAGGCTTCAACGCCATGAACATCCTGATGGAAGGCGTGGCCCGCGCGGGCAATACGCAGTCCGATGCGATCCGCGATGCGCTGCGCAAGACCGAATACCAGGCGCCGAACGGCACCTACCGGTTCACCGACAAGGGCGAAGGCTACGGCTTTGACGTCGTGCTGGTGCAGATCCAGAACAAGGAACCGAAAGTCGTGGCGGAAGCCCCGACCGAGAAACCGTAAGGGCTGCTCGATTCCTGCATTGAAAGGTACGGAGGCACGATGGATTTTTTCCCGCAGTTGCTGGCCAACGGTCTGGTGACGGGGTCGTTCTATGCGCTGTCGGCGCTGGGACTGACCCTGATCCTGGGCTTGATGCGCGTCGTCAATTTCGCGCACGGCGAGCTGTACATGCTGGGCGGCGTGATGGGCTGGTGGGCCACCACCTACCTGGGACTGGACTTCTTTTCCGGCCTGGCGCTCGTCGCGATCACCATGGCTGCCTTCGGGTGGCTGATCGATCGATTCCTGATCGAACGCATTCGCGGACAGGGTGAAGAGGCGGGCATCCTGCTGACCATCGGCCTGTCGATCTTCCTGGCCAACACTGCGCTGCTGGTGGTGGGCACGGCGCCGCTCAAGATCGAAAGCCCGGTCGCGAGCGGTCCGCTGTTCTTTGGACCGGTGGTCGTGACCAAGCTGCGCCTGTTCGCGGTGGCGGTCTGCGCGGTGCTGATTTTGGGCGCCTATCTGTTGATCCAGAAGACCCGGCTGGGCCGCGCCATGCGCGCGACCTTCCAGGATCCGATGGCGGCGCAGCTGGCCGGCATCAAGACGGCCAACATCTACGCCTGCACATTTGCCCTGGGCAGCGCCATCGCGGCCATGGCCGGGATGCTGCTGGGGTCGGTCTATTCGGCGCAGGTGGCGATCGGCGGCGTGGTCAGCATGAAGGCCTTCGTGGTCGTGATCCTTGGCGGCATGGGCAGCTTTGCCGGCGCCATCCTGGGCGGCCTGGTGCTGGGCCTGGCCGAGGCGATCTGGGGCGGCTATATCGCGACGGGCTGGGTCGACATCATCGGCTTTGCCATCGTGATCCTGACGCTGGTGTTCCGGCCCTACGGGCTGTTTTCCAAACGTGCGGAGCGGGCCTGACATGACCTTCGAACGAAATGCGATCCTCGGCTTCATGCTGATCGCAGCCTTGCTGCCCGTGGTGGTGCAAGACCAATACGTGCTGCATATCGCCATCATGGTGCTGTTCTTTGCGGTGCTGGCGACCAGCCTGAACCTGGTCGTCGGCTACGTGGGCGAGTTCTCGCTGGGCCACACGGCCTTCCTGGGCATGGGCGCATACACCGCGGCCATTCTGTCGACCCAATATGGCTGGCCGATGTGGGCCACCATCCCGGTCGCGGGCATTGTCGCGGCCGTCACGGGCCTGGTCATCGGGGCCATCACGCTGCGGCTGCAGGGTCCGTTCTTCGTGATCGTGACCCTGTCGTTTGCCGAGGTGCTGCGCCTGGTGGCCGACAACTGGATCGGCCTGACCAACGGCCCGATGGGCATCGCGGGCGTGCCGCAGCCATCGGTATTGGCGGGCGCCAGCAACGTGGGCGCCAAGCAGTTCTATTTCTACATCGGGTGGGTCGTGCTGGCGGTGGCCATGTACCTGTCGTATCGCTTCGTGTATTCGAATGCGGGCCGTGCCGCGGTCGCGGTGCGCGAGAACCGGTACGTGGCGCAGTCGGTCGGCATCCGTCCGTTCACCTACGCCATGCTGGCGCTGGTGCTCGGCGCTTTCCTGACCGGCATGGCCGGCGGCTTTTACGCGCACTACATCTCGTTCGTGGGTCCGGAAGTGTTCCGCTTCGCCTTCATGGCCAGCATGATCATCATGGTGCTGATCGGCGGCAAGGGCACGCTGGTGGGTCCGCTGATCGGCGCGCTGCTGGTGACCTTTCTTGAGGAATACCTGCGCGAAGCCAAGGAACTGCGCCTGTCGCTGTTCGGCCTGGCGGTGATGGCGATCGTGCTGTTCCTGCCGCGGGGGCTGATGGGTTTCCTGACGCATCGCCGCGAAAGCCGCGACAGCACGCCCGAAGCAGGATCGCCGTCCGGATCCACTTCGGCATCCACCGCGACATCCACCTCTTCACCAGCGGCCGTCGCGCGCCGCCAGGGAGCCTGACATGACGATGTCTTCATCGACCTCGCCCATGCTGGCCGTGCGAGGCCTGTCGAAAACCTTTGGCGGCCTGAAAGCCGTTCAGGACATCAGCTTTGATGTGGGTGACGGCGAGATCGTCGGCCTGATCGGCCCGAACGGCGCGGGCAAGACGACCTGCTTCAACCTGATCACCGGCTTCTACACGCCAACATCGGGCAAGGTGCACTTCAAGGGCGAAGACGTCACCGGCGAAAAGCCCTACCGCATGGCGCGCCGGGGCATCGTCCGCAGCTTTCAGAAAACGAACATCTTGAAGTCGTTGACGGTGTTCGAAAACGTGCTGACCGGACATTACCTGACTGCGCACCAGAGCCTGCTGCGCACCTTCTTTCCGGGCAAGGCGGTGCGCGAGGCCGAGCATGCCGCGCGCCTCAGCGCCGAGCGCATCGTGCAGGTCATGGGCCTGGGCGCGCGCATGAATGCGCCGGCCTACCTCTTGTCGTGCGGCGAACTGCGGCTGCTGGAAGTGGCGCTGGCCCTGTCTGCAAAACCGGACATTCTGATGCTGGACGAACCGGCGGCTGGCCTGAACAGCCAGGAAGCGGCCGAACTGGGCCACATCCTGAAACGGCTGCGCGGCACGATGGTCAAGTCGATTCTGATCGTGGAGCACAACATGGGATTGGTGATGGCGGTGTCGGACCGCGTGGTGGTGATGCACTTTGGCGCCAAGTTGGCGGAAGGCACGCCGCTTGAAGTGCAGCGCCACCCGCAAGTGATCGAGGCCTATCTGGGCCGGGGAGCGCAGGCATGAGCGAGGTCCTGAATCCGCCCGGCACGAATGGCAATGCGCGCGCGGCATCGGCCACCGGCACCCCGCTGCTGGAGATCGACAACCTGCACGTGAGCTATGGCAAGACGGCCGCGCTGCATGGCGTGACGCTGTCGGTGCAGCCGGGCGAGGTGGTCGCATTGATCGGCGCCAACGGCGCCGGCAAGAGCACCACGCTGCGCGCCATCTCGGGCCTGCTCAAGCCGACCCGCGGCAGCATCCGCTACAAGGGCAAGGACATTGGCGGCATGGCGGCCGATCGTGTCGTGGGGCTGGGCATTGCGCAGAGCCCCGAGGAACGCCACGTGTGGTCGGCCATGACCGTGTATGAAAACCTGACCTTGGGCGCCTACCTGTGCAAGTCGCGCGAGGTCGTGCAGCAGCGCGTGGGCATGGTGTATCACCGCTTTCCGCGGTTGAAGGAGCGGCATCAGCAACTGGCCGGGACCCTGAGCGGCGGCGAGCAGCAGATGCTGGCGATCGGCCGCGCGTTGATGTCCGAGCCCGAACTGCTGTTGCTGGATGAACCCAGCCTGGGCCTGAGTCCCAAGATGGCCGACGAAGTCTTTGACGTGGTGCGCGAGATCAACGCCCATGGCGTGACCGTGCTGCTGGTGGAGCAGAACGTGCACAACGCCTTGTCGGCCGCGTCGCGTGCGTATGTGTTCGAGACGGGCCGTGTCGTCGCCGATCGCGATGCCGCCGGCCTGCTCCAGGATCCGGAATTGTTGAGCGCCTATCTGGGCGGTTAAGGAGAACAAGACATGAATAAACCAATGGACAGACCGCTACGTGTGGGCATCATCGGCGGCGGCATTGGCGGCGTCGCCTTGTCGCGCGCGCTGATGCTGCGCGGCATCGAGTGCCATGTGTTCGAACGCGCCGCCGCCTTTGGCGAAGTGGGCGCCGGCGTGCAGATGACGCCGAACGGCGTCAAGGTATTGCGCGCGCTGGGCCTGGCCGAACCGCTGGCGAAGGTAGGCTTTCTGCCGCAAGCGATGGTGGGCCGCAACTGGCGATCGGCGCGCGAACTGTTCCGCACGCCGCTCAAGGGCCATTGCCCCGAGCTGTACGGCGCGGACTTCTACCATGTCCACCGCGCGGACCTGCATGCCATTTTGTCGGCGCATCTGGAAAAGGGCGGCGCCACCCTGGGCGTGCGCTGCGTGTCGGTGCGCGACGACGGCGACAAGTCGGTGGCCGTGTTTGACGACGGCACGGAATACGAAGCCGACCTGATCGTGGGCGCGGACGGCCTGCGATCGGTGGTTCGGGACGCGCTGTGGGGCGCCGAGACCGCCAAGTTCACCGGGCACATGTGCTGGCGCGCGCTGGTCCCGGTCGACAAATTTCCATTGCCTTACGTCAGCCCGGATTCGTCGTTCTGGATGGGCCCGCATGGCCACCTGGTCACCTACTACGTGAACGGCGGCAAGTCGGTCAACATTGTGGCCGTGAACGAGAGCAAGGATTGGGTCGAAGAATCCTGGAACAAGCCGAGCAGCCGCGAAGAACTGATGGCCGCCTATGAAGGCTGGCATCCCAACATCATCGAGCTCTTCAGCCGCACCGAAAACGTCTTCAAGTGGGGCCTGTTCGACCGCGACCCGATGACGGCATGGTCCAAGGGCCGCATCACCTTGCTGGGCGACGCGGCGCACCCCATGCTGCCCTTCCTGTCGCAAGGCGCCGCCATGGCGATCGAAGACGGCTATGTGCTGGCCGAGGCCTTGAGCAAGTATGGCCGCGACATTCCGGCCGCACTCAAGGCCTATGAAGTCGAACGCCTGCCGCGCACCAGCCGCGTGCAGCTGGAAGCCCGCGAACGCGGCCGCACCTACCACCTGCCATCGCCATGGGCCCAGTTCAAGCGCGACCTGGCCTATCGCTGGCGCGAATGGATGAACCCGAACGCCGTCGGCATCCAGGCCAACTGGGTGTACGCGTACGACGCCACCACCTGCGCCGAACGCTTCGGCAAGACCGCCCCGGTGCAAAAGCCGGTCACCGCCTGACCTCGCGTATTCGAACAAGGAACTCAACATGGCTGTCAGCGATGCAGACATGGTCAAGGCCTGGACCCAGGTCCTGACGCTGTCGAAACTCAAACCCGGCGATATCGTCACTGTACTGACTACCGAAGGCGTGACCCACCCGCAGACCCTGCGCACCGCGATGACGGCGGCAGGTCTGCTCGGCGCGACGGTGAACCGGCTGGACCTGTCCCCCGTGAATGGCGAGAAGTCATTAAGCCGGGACACGCTGGCCTATCTGGGCACCACGCCCTTGACCGGCAACCGCGCGGCCATTGCCGCGCTCAAGGCCAGCGATCTCGTACTGGACCTGATGACGCTGCTGTTCTCGCCCGAGCAGCACGACATCCTGCAAGGTGGCGGCAAAATTTTGCTGGCGGTGGAACCACCTGAAATCTTGCTGCGCATGGTGCCGACCGAGGCCGACCGGCAACGCGTCAAGGCATCGGCTGCGCTGCTCGAAGGCGCAAACACGATGCGGATCACGTCCGAGGCCGGCACGGACCTGACCTGCCCGCTGGGCGAATTTCCCGTGGTCAAGGAATACGGTTTTGTCGATGAACCGGGCCGATGGGACCACTGGCCCAGCGGCTTTGCATTGACCTGGCCGAACGAAGGCGGCACCGAAGGCCGCATCGTGGTCGACAAGGGCGACATTCTGCTGCCCATGAAGTCGTATGTGAACGAGCGCATCGTCATGGAAGTACGCGGCGGCTACGTGCGGTCGATCACGGGCGGCATGGATGCCGACCTGCTGAACGACTACATGGAATCGTTCAACGATCCGGAAGCCTACGCCATGTCGCACATCGGCTGGGGCATGCAGGACCGCGCGCGCTGGTCGACGCTGGGCCTGTACGACCGCGAATCCACCATCGGCATGGACGCCCGGGCCTTTGCCGGCAACTTCCTGTTTTCCCTCGGCCCGAACAACGAAGTGGGCGGCTCGCGCACCACCGCCTGCCACATGGACATTCCGCTGCGCCGCTGCACCGTCACGGTAGATGGCAAGGAGGTCGTGGTGGCGGGCAAGGTGGTGGAAGAGGCGATGGCTGTTAGTTGAAATACAGCCGCAAGGCGTTTTCGCCCATGATCTTGCGGCGCTCGGCGCCGTCGGGGACGACGTCGGCCAGCCAGTCGATGGTGCTCTGGTACGTCGTCGCTTCGTCGCCCACGAACGGGCAGTCGCTGGCCCACACCATGTGGTCGGTGCCGACCTGGCGGCACAGTTCGCGCGCCTGTTCGGCGGCCTGCGGGCCAAGGCGGTAGGCGCCGGACAGCTTCACCCAGGTGCGGCCATTCTCCATGGCGCGCGCCATGGCCTTGAAGCCTTCGCTATGGATGCCTTGCACCGGATCGGGCCGGCCGATGTGATCGAGCACCAGCTTGACCCCCGAGCGTTCCAGTTGCGGCAGCACCTGCGGAATGCGCGGGCCGTCCAGATGCAGGTGCACGTGCCAATCCAGTTCGGCAATCCGATACAGGAATTTGCGGTAGTCCCAGCTGTCCAGGTCGGGCAGGCTCTTCATGCTGATGAAGGGCAGGCGCACGCCGACGACGCCGTCGCGGGACATCTGCTCCATGGTGTACAGATCGGTCGATGGATCGAGGATGACGGTACCGCGCCACCGGGGCCGCGTCCGCAAGGACCGGATCACGTAATCGTTGCAGTCACCCCAGGGGCTGGCCGCGGCAATCACGCAGAACTGCACGCCGTGCGCGTCCAGCACGCCCTGCAGTTCCTCCGCCGTGAATTCGTAGGTCGGCGCATGCCGCGGATCGGGCACCAGCGGCATGTTCTTGCGGAAGATGTGGACGTGCGTATCGACCAGGGGGCGATCGCCGGCTGGGGTGTCGGTCATGGTTCAGGTCCTTGTAGCGGAATACGGCGGGTGCGGCAGAGGTGTCGTCGCGGGGTGACGGCTGCCGGCGGTCATTGCGGTTTGATGCCGGCCTGACGGATCACGGCGGCCCATTTTTGCGTGTCGCGGCGGAACACCTCCGCCAGTTCGCCCGGCGTGCTGGGCTTGGGATCGGTGCCCAGGTCGAGCAGGCGCTGGCGCACGTCGGGCATGGCCAGCACTTCGCGCATGTGGCGGTTCAGGGTCTGGACCACGGTGTCGGGCACCCCGGCGGGGGCGTACAGCGCGTTCCAACCGGTCACTTCGTATCCCGGCAGGCCCGCTTCGCGCACGGTGGGGACCTTGGGCAACCAGGACGACCGCGTGGGCCCGGTGGCCGCGATCACTGCGACCTGTCCGGCGTCGACTGCGCCTTTGAGCGCGGCATAGGATTCGAAGGCCACATCCACGTCCCCGCGCATCAATGCGGACAGCACTTCGGACGTGCTTTTGTAGGGCACGAGGTCGGCATTCAATCTGGCGACCGACTTGAACAATTCACCCGACAGGTTCTGCGTGCTGCCCGGGTTGATGGTACCCAGGGTCAGCCGGCGCGTCTTGCCCGCGGCGAGCAGGGCGGGCAGGTCGGCAATGGGGCCGTCCTTTTTGGTCAGCAGGATCAGGTCGAAGTAGGCCAGCGTCGAGATCGGCGTGAAGTCCTTTTCAGGGTCGTACTTCAGGCTGAACAGCGACTTGCCGATCGCGGTGCCGTTGGTAAACAGGATCAGCGTGTGCCCGTCCTTGGGCGCGCCCAGGGTGGAGGTTGCCGCGACCACGCCGCCTGCGCCGGGCCGGTTCTCGACGATGATGGGGTGGCCGAGCCGCTCGCCCAGTTTCTGCCCGATCAGCCGCATGGAAATGTCGGCCAGGCCGCCGGGGCCGAAGGGCACGATCACGCGGATGGGTTGCGACGGGAAGGTGCTTTGCGACAAGGCGGCGCGAAGCGGGGTCGTCAGCGCTGCGCCGATCGCGGCGCCCTTGAGCAGGCTGCGCCGCCCACGATTCGGCGGTGCATTGAAAAAGGTGGGCATGCACGGTCTCCGTTGATGTGCCTGGCGGGTCGGCCAGGGGGCCTGTCGGGCCTCGGAGAAAGTGTAGGTAGGGCACGGGACGCGAACAAATGAATTGTTCGTGCCGACCCATGCGCCAGATTCATGTCATGCCCAAGGCTGTCATGCCCCGTCGTGTCCTTCCCTTGCGCGCGCCTTGATCAGGTCCACGGCCTGCTCCTTGACCCACGCATCTTCCGCGCTCAGCACCGTGTCGCGCCGGGTCACCACGCACAGGGCGCGCACGACGGGCGGGTCCGTGATGGGCAGCGTGCGCAGTCCATGGCCGTTGACCACCGACAGCTTGGGCACGATGGTCAGGCCCAGTCCACCCCGCACCATTTCCAGCGCCATGCCATTGTGCTGCGCCTCATACCGCCAGCGCAGCGTGTCGCGCTGCGTGCCCAGGGTGTCGTCGATCGTCATGCTGTTACCCGACGGCAGGCTGATACGGATCAGCGATGCGTCGTGCAGGTCCTGCCAACGGACGTGACTGCGCGATGCGAGCGCATGGCCCTCGGGGCATACCAGCACGAAAGGTTCGTCGATGATGCGTTCCACGGCCAGTTCAGGCCGCGCGCTTTGCAGCACCGTGATGCCGAAGGCCGCGGTGCGTGACGCGACCAGTTCAGCGATCTCGATCACCGAGTTGTCGAACACCCGTACCGGTACGTCGGGCCAGCGGTCGCGGCAGGCCAGCAGGAGCGGCGTCAGGATGCCGATGGCAACGGTCGGCAGGCAGGCGATGGTGAGCCAGTCATTGGCATGCTGCCCGTGCTTGCGCACCGTATCGCACGAACTGGCCAGTTCCTTGACGGCGCTGCGGGCCCTGGGCAACAGCGCGCGGCCGGCTTCGGTCAAGGTGACTTCGCGCGTGGTGCGAACGACCAGCCGCACGCCCAGGCTGTCTTCCAGCTTGCGCATGCGGTGGCTGATGGCGGTCTGCGACAGGTTCAGCTGCGACGCGGCAAGCTGGAAGCTGCCGGTTTCGACAATGGCCAGGAAAGCCTGGATACCAAGGAAATCAATCTGCGACGACATGGCGTCCGAAGTGAAAAAGGTTCATCGATAGCTGCATACAAATCATTTGTCCGGCGTCCCTGCCGATGCTGTACTGCCGGGACAAGAACCCTGACCAGGAGACACGACATGCGCCAGCACAGATGGCCCGCGCTTTTACGCGGCATGCGGATGACCGCCGCGTGCATCGCCGCCGCCGTGCTTGCGGGCATGCCCGTGATTGCGCAGGCGGCCTACCCCGACCGGCCGGTCCGGCTGATCTTACCGTTTCCGGCGGGGGGCACGGTCGATGTCGTGGCGCGCCTGGTCGCGGGCAACCTGGGCCAGCAACTGCATACGCAGTTCGTGGTCGAGAACGTTCCCGGCGCGGGCGGCACCATCGCCACCGCGCGCGTGGCGCGTGCCGAGGCCGACGGCTACACCGTGTTGTTCACGACGCCCAATCACACCATCAACCCGTCGATCATCGCCAAGCTGCCCTTCGATACCGAGAAGGATCTGGTGCCGGTATCGCTGGTGGCGCAGATCCCGGAACTGGTTGTTGCGAATGGCAACCAACCGTTTACCGACTTCAAGGGCTTCGTGGCCTATGCCCGCGCGAACCCGGGCAAGCTGGACTACGCGTCGGCCGGTGCGGGCACGCTGCCGCACGTGACCATGGAACTGCTGCTGCAGAAGCTGGACATCAAGGTCACGCACATTCCCTACAAGGGGGCGGCTCCGGCCATGAACGATCTGCTGGGCGGGCAGGTCGCCCTGAAGATGGACACGATCGCCACATCGGCGCCGCAGATCGGCACCGGCAAGTTGCGGCCCCTGGCCATCGCGAGCCTGAAGCGGTCGCCGTTGATGCCCGATGTGCCGACCGTAGCCGAATCCGGTGTGCCCGGCTATCAGGCCACACTGTGGATGGGCATGCTGGTGCCGAAGGGAACCCCGCCCGCGATCATCAGTACGCTGAACGCCGCCATCGCTGCGGTCGCGCGCCAGCCGGCGTATCTGAAACAGCTGGAGGCGGCGGGCGTCGAGTCTGTCGCCACGGGGCCGGATGCATTCCGGACGCTGATTCATCAAGAGATCGGGCAGTGGGCCGACGTGGTCCGTAAATCCAACATCAAGGCGCAATGAACATGACGTCGACCGTGCCGGCCCGCCTGTCGCCTGCAGCATCCGCGGCATCGCCTGCGTCCTCGCCCCAGGCGTCGTCAGTGTCACGGCCCGCCCCGCCGCGGACCCAGCCGCCGGATCCGCATCCGCATCGTCCGCGCACCGCATGTCCGCCTGGCGCGATCGACTGCCATGTGCATCTGTTCGGCCCCGCCGCGCAGCACCCGTTTCATCCGGACAGCAAGTACGTGTCCGACGACGCGCTGCCGGAAACGAACATCGCCTTGCAAGACACGCTGGGCCTGGCCGGCGCCGTCGTGGTCAGTGGCGGCGGATATGGCCGCAGCACCACGCATCTGGCGCAGGTGCTGGAAGCGCATCCGGAACGATTCAGGGGCGTGGCCTTGCTTCCGGATGACATTACCGATCAGGCATTGGAGCGGCTCGATGGACTGGGCGTGGTCGGCGCGCGATTTGTCAGCCCGGGGCATCGGGGAGACCTGCCTCGCCTGCCGTCTTCCATGGTCGGACGCGTGGCGGACCTGGGATGGCATATCCAGTACTACCCGTCGGGATCGGATCTGCTCGATCATGCCGACGCGCTCGAAGCCCTGAACATGGTGGTCGTGCTGGACCACTTTGCCGCGCTGCCCGCGGGTGGCGGCGTGAATCAGCCTGCCATGCACCGGCTGTTGCAGTTGCTCGATACGGGGCGGTTCTGGGTGAAGCTGTCGGGCCCGATGCGATGCACCGAGGGCGACTATCCCTATGATCCCGTCACCCCGATTGCGCAGGCGCTGATTGCCGCGGCGCCAGAACGTCTGGTGTGGGGCACCGACTGGCCACACGTCAACATGAACGGCCGCGGCATGCCTAACGACGGCGATCTGTTCGACCTGCTGGCGACCTGGGCGCCGGACGCGGCCGTACGCCAGCGGATCCTGGTCGACAACCCAAGGGCCTTGTACGGCGCATTCGGGAAAGGTATGACGACGGCGTAAACGGCCGCTTACGGCGCCAGCAACCCCGCCGTCACGAACCGCGTGACCTGCTCGATCAGGTCATTGGTGTCTTCGGGGTCGTACACCCCGGGCGGCATCATCTCTTCCATCCGGTGCGTGTCTGAAAACGCATACAGATAGGTCCCCACCATGAAGGTCACGCGCCAGGTCGCATCCAGTTCGGACAGGTGCGGCAGCGCCGCGCGCAGGGCATTCACATAGTCGCGCGTGGACGTGCCGTAGGCGTTGGTGCGCAACTGGTAGGAGATCTGCGGCGGTTCGGTATGCAGGCGTGCCTGCAGGCGCAAAAACGAACGCCCCTCGGCCGTATCGCGAAAGGCCAGCGTCGGCGTCAGGAAGGCCTGGACGATGTCGCGCACCGACGGCTTGTCCGAACTCGCTTGCAACGCCGCCAGGTTGTCGGTGCGGGCGTCGGCAATGATCTGGCTGCGGCGCAGGAACACTTCTTCGAACAGGCCATACTTGGACCCGAAGTAGTAGTTGATCAGCGCCTGCGTGACGTTGGCTTCGTTGGCGACTTCGCGCAGGGTGGTGCCGGCGTAGCCCAGGTTGGCGAAGATGCCTTCGGCGGCATTCAAAATCGTTTCCCGTACGACGCTCGTGCCTTCCGGCCGGCCCGGGCCTTTCTGGGTGCCGCGCTTGGGTTTGCGCGAGGGCTGCGCGGCCACGTCGCCGCGGCGGCCGGTCACTGCATTCATAATCGGTCGCTTAATTAATTTCGCAAGCCTCCATGCTACGGGGTTTCCCGAGGAAATTCGTCAGTAGTTTGCAGCATATATGTTTGTATGCAAAAATATACCCAGAGACGCATATGCCCATAGCCAAGACCAATACCCAGGCGCTTGCCGCCTACAACGAGATCAAGCAACGCATCCTGACCGGCCTGTTCACGGCCAACGACAGGCTGCGCGAGATCGACGTGGCCAACCAGCTGGACATGGGCCGCACCCCCGTTCGCGAAGCGCTCAAACGCATCCAGGACGAAGGCCTGCTGACGCACGAACCCCGCCGCGGGCTGGTCGTTACGCAAATGGACCAGCAAGGCGTGTCCGAGCTGTACGCCATGCGCGAAGTGCTGGAGGGCGCGGCCGCGGGCTTTGCGGCGCGGCACGCAACCGATGCCGAGATCGCCAACATGGAAGCGATCCTGGATGAAGCCGGCCACGACGCCGACCCGGTCGCGCTGAACCTGCAGTTCCACCAGGCCATCTACAGCGCCGCCCACAACCGCCATCTGATCCGGTCGCTGCAATCGTTGACGGACACCACGTATCTGCTCGGACGCAGCACGCTCATGACGCCCGCCCGCGCCGAAAAAGCCCTGATCGAACACCGCGCGATCGTTGATGCGATCCGTACGCGCGATCCGCAGCGCGCCGATGCCGTGGCGCGTGCGCACATCCATCAGGCCCTGCTCGAACGACTGAAGATGCTCAGGCAACGCTGACCGCGCGGCATGGATGGCGCGCAGCATCCTCGGGGCATCCGGATCGACGACCTCAGCCAAAAAAACACAAGAACACCCCCATTCCCTTTGGAGACACGACCCATGAACCGCACCCCCTTCTTGCATTGGACCGCCGCCGCCGCGCTGGCCGTCCTTCCGACGCTTGCCTTCGCGCAGAGCTATCCCGCGCGGCCCATCACGCTCGTCGTGCCGTTCGCGGCGGGCGGCGGCACCGACAGCATTGCGCGTGACGTGGCCAAGATGCTGGGCGACAAGCTTGGGCAGACCGTGGTGGTGGACAACCGGGGCGGGGGCGGCGGGTCGATCGGCGCCACGATGGTGGCCAATGCCAAGCCCGATGGCTACACCTTGCTGTTCGCCACGTCGACCTTCGTGACCAACGCGGCATCGGAAATCAACGCAACGTATGACGTCGAAAAGTCGTATGCACCTGTGGCGATGATCGGCCGCGGTCCGCTGTTCGTGGTGACCAGCAAGGAGTTGGGCGTCAAGAACATCACGCAGTTGCGCGCGCTGGGCCAGGCGCGTGCCGACGGCATCAATTTCTGCTCGGCTGGCAATGGCAGCATCAACCATCTGGCGGGCGAGCTCTTCCGCCAGCGCAGCGGCCTGAACATGACCCACGTGCCCTACAAGGGCAGCGGCCCCGCCACGGTGGACCTGCTGGCAGGCCGCGTGCAGCTGTTCTTTGCAACGGTGCCGACGATCCTGACGCACGTGCAGTCCAACCGTGTGGACCTGCTTGCCGTTACCGGCGCCAAGCGCTCGCCGCTGTTCCCCGAGGTGCCGACCATGGCCGAAGCAGGCGTGCCGAATTTCAACATCACGACCTGGTGGGGCGTGCTGGCCCCGGCCAAAACGCCGGTTGCACTCGTCAACCAATTGAATCAGGCCATCAACGAAGTGGCCGCTGCCGACCTGGTGCGCAATCGCCTGGTGCATGAAGGCGCCGACCCCATCAGCGGCTCGCCCGCCGACTTCAAGCGCGCGCTGTCCAGCGAACTTGCGCTGTGGAAGGGCGTCGTCAAGACGTCGGGCATGAAGCTGCAATAAAACCCGAACAACACAGGAGATAACCCTATGAACCCTTCCTTCCAACCTGCCCGCCGCCATGTGCTGGCGGCTGCCGCCGGCGCCCTGATGTTGAGCACGCTCAGCGGCGCGGCCCTGGCGCAGGACAGCTATCCGTCCAAGCCCATCACCATCATCGTTCCCTACGCCCCCGGCGGGCAGGGCGATGTGTTCGCGCGCCTGATCGGCGAGCGGCTCGGCACGGCGCTCAAGCAGCCGGTGATCGTCGACAACCGCCCGGGCGCATCGGGTGCACTGGGCACCCGTATCGCGGCGCGCGCCAAAGGTGACGGCTACACGCTGCTGCTTGGCCAGACGGGCGAGATGGCCGTCAACCAGTTCGTGGTCAAGGAACTGGGCTACGAGCCGCTCAAGGACTTCAAGCCCGTCGTGCTGGTGGGCGACGCGCCGCTGGTGATGGCGGTGCCCGCCAATTCGAAATACAAGACGCTGCAGGATCTGGTGAAGGCCGCGCAGGTCAAGCCCGAGGCGGTCGCATATGCGTCCTCCGGTACGGCCACGCCGGGCCACCTGGCCGCTGCCGCGCTGGCGCTGGGCGTGAAATCGACCATGGTGCATGTGCCCTACAAGGGCGCGGGCCAGGCCATGACCGACCTGCTGGGTGGCCAGGTGGACTTCTTCTTTTCGAGTGCATCGGCGGTGATGGGGTATGTGACCACCAACCGCCTGCGCGCGTTGGCCGTGTCGACGCCCAAGCGCATGCCCACGTTGCCCAACGTGCCGACCGTGGCTGAAAGCGGTGTGCCGGACTTCAGCTTCAGCCTGTGGGGCGGCGTGTTCGCGCCCGCTGAAACGCCCGATGCGATCGTGACCCGCCTGAATGCCGAGATCAACAAGATCCTGGCCGAACCCGCAATCCGTTCGCGGCTCGAAGCCGATGGCAGCGCGGTCCGCCAGAACACCCCGGCCGAGTTCGCCGACTTCGTGAAGCGCGACGTGGCCAAGTACCAAGGCCTCGTCAAGGCCACCGGCATCCAGGCCGATTGAATCCCCCAAACTTCCTTAAAGGCTAGACCATGAAAATCGTAGTGATCCCCGGCGACGGCATCGGTCCTGAAACCATGGCCACGACGGTCGACGTTCTGGAAGCCGCATCGAAGCGGTTCAACCTGAACCTCGACCTGCAGCACGACATTGCGGGCCACGAGAGCCTTAAGCGCAACGGCGCAACCGTGACACCTGCACTGCTCGAGAAGGTGCGCGCTGCCGACGGGCTGATGCTCGGCCCCATGGCCACCTATGACTTCAAGGACGAAGCCAAGGGCGAAGTGAACCCGTCGAAGTTTTTCCGCAAGAGCCTCGATCTGTACGCCAACATCCGACCCGCACGGACCTACCCTGGCATGCCGGCCCGCCTGGGCGAGTTCGATCTGGTGGTGGTGCGTGAGAACACCGAAGGCTTCTACGCCGATCGCAACGTCGAGTCGGGTGGCAGCGAAATGCTGATCACGCCGGACGTGGTGATCTCGCTGCGCCGGATCACGCGCCTGTGCTGCGAACGCATTGCGCGCTCGGCCTTTGAACTGGCGATGACGCGCAAGAAGCACGTCACGATCGTCCACAAGGCGAACGTGCTCAAGATTGCCGATGGCATGTTCATCGACATCTGCCACCAGGTCGGCAAGGAATTTCCGGAAGTGACGATCGATGACTTCATCGTCGACGCGATGATGGCCCACGTGGTGCGCGCACCGCAGCGCTTCGACGTGATCGTCACGACCAATATGTTCGGCGACATCCTGTCCGACCTGACGGCCGAGCTGTCGGGCAGCCTGGGTCTGGGCGGCTCCTTGAACGCGGGCACCGACCACGCCATGGGCCAGGCCGCGCATGGTTCGGCGCCCGACATCGCGGGCCAGAACATTGCCAACCCGTTCTCGCTGATCCTGTCGGCCGCCATGCTGCTGGGCTGGTATGGCCAGCGCAAGGGCCAACAGGCCTTCAATGATGCAGCGGCTGCGATCTTTGACGTGGTGGCCGATGCCATCGCGGCGGGTGAAGCAACGCGTGACGTGGGCGGCAAGCTGGGCACCAAGGAAACGGGCGAAGCCGTCGTGCGCCGCCTGGCCGCGGGCTGAGCATGACCGAGGCGACCTTCCCCGCGGGCAGCTGCGACTGCCACGTGCATGTGATCGGCCCGGCGGATGCCTACCCGATGGTGGACGACCGCCACTACACGCCGGGGCTGGCGTCGCATGACGACCTCCTGGCGCACCTGGCCCGAAACGGCCTGTCGCGGGCGGTGATCATCCAGCCCAGCGTGTATGGCACCGACAATCGCTGCACCCTGGACAGCGTGCGCCGGCTGGGCGACGCCGGGCGGGCCGTGGCAGTGGTTGACGATCGCATCGATCCCGGCCTGAAGGAGCTGCATGCGGCCGGTGTGCGTGGACTGCGCGTGAACGTCGAAAGCGCGGGAGCACGTGACCCGCAGCGTATCGTCGACGCCCTGGTACACTGGACCGGACAGGTGGCGCCGCTGGGGTGGCACGTGCAGGTCTATGCGTCGTTGACGGCGCTGGCCGCCGCCATTCCCCTGTTGCCATCCTTGCCGGCGCCCATCGTGCTGGATCACTTTGCCATGGTGCCAGCGGGTACGCCGCTCAGCGCCCTGGATGTGATGACCGTGCTGGGGCTGGTGCGTGACGGGCGGGCTTACATCAAGCTCTCGGCGGCCTACCGGATCATGCCGGTGGAACCATTGGAAGGCGATGCGACGGCGGTTGCTCGGCTGGCTGCGGCGTTCATTGAAGCCAATGCCGAGCGGGTGCTGTGGGGCAGCGACTGGCCGCATACCAATCGGGAGCCGGGCAAGGGACCGCTCGAAGTCAGCGCCTATCGGAAGATCGCCGGGCTGGTTGACGCCGCCATGGCGTGGATGCCGGATGCCTCTGTGCGCCAGCAGGTGATGGTGGACAACCCGGCGCGGCTGTACGGGTTTTGAGAGCCCGGCAGCTCCTGAAACATGGCTGGAACTAGTCTCCAACGTGCAGTCGGCATCCTCTTGTGCGGCCAACTACAAAACATGTGGAGTGCCGCTCTATGTATTTAGTCAAAATGGATTCTGAGCGTAGCTGGAACTTGTAAAGTATTTCCCTTTTCGTCGCGCAGATTGAAGTGATGCCGCAACTGAACTGTAGATTGCGACTTTAGTCTTGCCGCAGATGCTATCGCGGGCGGCAGATAAATGTTGTTGTCGTAAGTGTGCTGCCCTTTATCCGCAATAGGAAACGATCCACCGAGAATTCTGTTGAAGCGCTCTACATTCGATAAAGGCGTTCCGTCCAAAAGAGCCCACTGCACGTCTTCACTCTCCACTTGTACGCCGACACCATTTAATTCCGAGAAAATATAGCGGACATGGTGGTACTTGGTCGGTTGGATAGAAACCGTATCAGGCACTGGCACCACGCGCACCGCGGCCTTTAAAGGAGAGGGCTTTGGAGCGCGGCCAATGCAGTCGTCGAAGCCGCGCTTAGCTGCTGCGAGACTTGTTGAGCGTGATGGGTAGTCTCCCCCACCGGACTCGGCGCGCATACGGAACATAAAATCTTCAAGGGCTGCTGAGTTTCCGCTAAGCGATGCAACAGCGCAGCCTGCGCTCTGGTCCGCTTCGGTTTCTTTTTGAAGGTACGTCAGGTCTTTACGACTTTCAAAATGTCGATTCGTAATGTGACCCAACTCATGCCCAAGTAATGCAATTACCTGTATCTGGTCCTTGCCGATCACTTCGCGCAGCCAGACTTTATTAATCGCAATGTAGTCCCCGTCCGGGATGCCAGGCTCTGCTTGTATGTGAGTAGCATAAGCTGCCCGTATATACGTGTCGCAAAGCGCTATATCGATCTTTCCTTGGAATGACAATCTTCTCATTATCTCTGCAACAATTTTTTCGATTTCTGAGGGGGTAAAGCCCAAAGCCGGGGTAATGCGTCTCTTCTCGGCCAGATGGCTCTTGATGCATTGCGCTACATCACCGTCGCCGATTACAAAGCTCGCGCTAAAAACGGCGGAGCCGTATAGCAATGCGCTGCTTAAGAGCAGAATGCTAAGCGCGCGCTGCATGCTAAATCGACTCGCCGATGTCGATGTCATACAGCAAGTCGAGCGACGGTGCAGCGCCCGCCGCCGTACTCACACAACTTGCGCGTTTAAATGGGAGATGCTTCTCTGCCACCAGCTTGCCAACGAAAAGTTGCGATTCGCACGATCGGCGATCTTGTAGGCCCCTATAGACTACGCCGCCAGCTTTTATCCAACGCTGAAATTCCACTGCGGCAAATTGGTGCTTGCCCTCATTAACGAACTTGAGAAGCGTAGACTTTTCAAAGTTGCGTTTCCCGACGTTGAATGCAAAAGAATAGAGTGCACTGTATTGCTCAGCGTTGATCTGATGCTTTACTACGGCAGCCACTGACCGACGTGTCGAGCTCATGTCAGAATCGAGAAGCTGTTCGCCCATTGAACGAGTAAGACCCCCAGCAAATGACTCTAATGAAACGGTTTTACAAGCCTGCTTTGCTATGAGGTGTCCGAAACCAATCGTGCAAAATCCAGCAGGGTCATCATAGGCTTGTGCCCGCCATCCCTCAAAGTCCATGACCAGTTCGCGACCGAGATGAGTGATGGAGGGTGGACTATCGCCTTGAGCAGTTCCGCTCGCTACGCTGCCAAAATCTTCAAGTTGGCTTCGTGGCACAAACGTCTGTCCGTGAACTATTCCGGAAAACAACAAAAGGACAATTGCCGCGCGAGGTGTAGCTATTGCAAGCTTCATGATCGTCCTTTTGTGTGAGAGAAAGATTGAGGCTAAACCAACAGGTTGCCCTGCCGCCACCATCCAAACGATGGATAAGGGCGTGCGTGGATGATGGACTGGCCCGCGCCCTTCGATCCGCGTGTCACCATCGGATGGGCGGCATCGCCGAGCAGCGACTGGCCGCATACCAATCGGGAGCCGGGCAAGGGACCGCTCGAAGTCAGCGCCTATCGGAAGATCGCCGGGCTGGTTGACGCCGCCATGGCGTGGATGCCGGATGCCTCTGTGCGCCAGCAGGTGATGGTGGACAACCCGGCGCGGCTGTACGGGTTTTGATCGGGTTGGCTGTTATCCAATAGTTTTGGGCAAGGACGGCAGACAAAAGCGGCTATCCACGCCAGGCCGGGTTGCCTAGCATGGCATGACATTCCCTCGATCAAGGAAAGTCATGAAGCCGCTGCATTGCCTTACCGCCGTTCGGTTCGCCTGGAAGCTTCTCATGCGCCCCGCCATGGTTGCTGTCGCCGCCGCTGCTGCCATGGCGGCCGCACTGCCGGCAGCCGTGCATGCCTCAACGACCGAAGAACGCAGCCAACGCGGCGCGGCTGTCATTGCCGAGCTCAATCGCGGCCAGGCTCAGCCTGCGCTGGAGGCCATGCGGCGTGAATTCCCCTTTCTGGCGGAAGCGACCGAAGCGTACGCCTTGGGCGACGTGTGGAGCCGGCCGGGCCTGGATCCGCGCACCCGTCAACTGGCGACGGTCGCCGCCATGGCTGCGATGGGCGAAACAGCCACCATGAAGATCCATGCCGGCTACGCCATGAATGTGGGGGTGAGCGAAGACGAACTGAAAGAGATCGTCTACCTGATCACCGTGCCCGCGGGTTTCCCGAAGGCGATTGCCGCATCACAGGTGCTGTCCCAGCTGTTTGCGGAACGGCGCGCGGCGGCAAAGTAGCGCGCAAGCCGCCGCCTTGCCGATCGCCGCGCTGCTGTCAGGCACGTCAACGAGCCGCGTCGCATAACACGGCACGCTCAAAATCGACCGTGCTCAATCCAGCGACAGATTGATCGTCTTGACGACCTTGGCATACTGCGCCGATTCCTTCTCGATCAGCGCGCGGACGTCGGCCGGCTTGATCGCCAGCGGCATGTAGCCGAAGTCCATCATGCGTGGCTGCATGTCGGGCGTGGCCACGATTGCCGCGATGTCGCGGTTGATCTTGTCAACGATCTCGGGCGGCGTGCCGGCGGGTGCGAACAGGCCAACCCAGCCGGACGCCTCGAAGCCTTTGGGCCCGCCCGCATCCCCCATGGTCGGAACGTCAGGATGGGTCGACAGACGTTCCGGGCCCGCCAGCGCCAGGAAGCGGAGCTTGCCGGCTTTCTGCAGCGGGCCGGCGCTGCCTGCCGTGCCGAAAGCCCAGTCCACTTCACCATTCGCCACCGAGGTATAGAGCTGGCTGTTGTCCTTGAACGGCACGTGCGTCATGCGGGTGCCCGACGCGGCTTCGAGCTGCGCGCCGCCCAGGTGAGCCACGCTGCCGATCTGCCACGAGCCATAGGTGACCGTACCCGGTTTGGCCTTGGCGGCGGCCAGCATGTCGCCGGCAGTTTTCCAGGGCGAGTTAGCCGCCACGGCTACGAAAAAGTAGCTGTGGTGCAGCGGAATCACCGGCATGAAATCCTTGACCGGGTCATAGGGCAGCTTCTTGTACATGTGCGGAATGGCGGTGAAGTTCAGGCCGTCCGCATGGAACAGGGTGTTGCCGTCGGGCGTCGCGCGTTTGGCGTCATTGGCCGCGATGAAGCCGCTGCCGCCGGGTTTGTTCTCGACCACAACCTGCTGGCCCCAGGTGCGCGACAGCCGGTCGGCCACCAGCCGCAACATGGCGTCGGGACCGGACCCGGTCGAAAACGCCGACACCACGCGGACCGGCCGCGTCGGCCAGTTGGCGTCGGCGGCGGTGGCCAGGGCAGGCAGGCTTGCCATCGCGGCAAGGGACACGGCAAAGGAAGCAAGGCGGGTCAGGCCAGGCGCACATGTAAGACGGGTCAATGTCATGGTGTCTCCCCCACGAAGAATGTTGAAACCGAGATCACTGCGTCCGCGTTGGGCGGATCTGGGATCACGGCAAAGGTACTGCGTTGCCTGGCGTGTCCGGCGCTTTATACGAAGGTCGATCCGCCATCCACGACCAGCGTCTGGCCGGTCATGAATGCTGCGTCCTTTCCCAGCAGAAACGCCACCGTGCCCACCAGGTCGTCTGGCTGCTGGTCGCGCTTGATGGCGCGGCCTGCCTTGCCGATGTCGCGGAACAGTTCGACATGGTCGGTATTGGTCATGATGCCGTCGCTGAGCGTGAAGCCCGGCGCCAGCGCATTGACGGTAATGCCATGCGGGCCGAGTTCGCGCGCCAGTGACCGTGTCATGGCGATCACCGCGCCCTTGCTCGCCACGTAGTGCAGCATGCCGGTCACGCCCTTCAGGGGCGAGGTCGACGCCACGTTCACAATGCGGCCTTCGCCGTGCTGGCGCATGTGCGGCACGACTTCCCGCACGCCCAGATAGGGGCCCAGGGTGTTGACTTCCATGACCTTCATCCACTCGGCGGGGTCGACCGTATCGAAGGCCTGCACCTGCAGGCTCGCGAACAGCGCCGCGTTGTTCACGAGGCCATAGACCGCATGCCGGGCCGCCACGTCGTCGATGATGGCCTTCCAGTCATCGGCTTGGGTGACGTCGCCATGGTAGGCCGACACGCTGGCGCCGTCGGCCGCCAGGCGGCTGGCCGCGGCGTCGACGTCACCCACGTCGACCAGCGCCAGGTGGTAGTCCTGCGCCGCCAGCCTCTGCGCGAACGCAAAGCCGATGCCGCGCGCGGCGCCGGTGATGACGATGGCTTTTTTCATTGTGTTGTCTCCTCCATTGCGCGCCATTACAGGAAAGACGGTCGCGCGCGCAGTTCTTCGGGCGCGTAGCCGGCGATCTTCTTGTAGTTGCTCGTGATTTCCTGCAGCTCTTCCTGCGTGACGACTTCGTCGAGGTTCTCGACCCGCTTGCCTCCCGTGCGGTCAAACACGACGCGCAGCACGGTGTCGGGCGGGTTGACGCGGTTGGTCAGCACCACCTGGGTGGTCTGCTTCACGCGCACGTCGTCATACGCCTTCAGGGCTTCGGGGCCGACGCCCAGTTCTTTCAGGCGTCCGGCAAGGTAACGGGCGTCAATGATGGACTGTCCGGCGCCGTTGGATCCGCGCGGCACCATGGGGTGGGCGGCGTCGCCGAGCAGCGTCATGCGGCCTTCTGTCCAGGTGGGCAGGGGATCCTGGTCAACCATCGGATATTCCAGGATGGAGTCCGATGACTTGATCATGGCGGGCACGTCGAGCCAGTCGAACTTCCAGTTTTCAAACGCAGGCAGGAAATCTTCGAGGCGGCCGGGGCGGCTCCAGTCGCGAATCGCAGGCGTCTCGTCGTTGATTTCGGCCACCCAGTTGATCAACTGGTTGCCATCTTCATCAATATCGTTGCGAATGGGGTAGATCACCATCTTGCCGATTTCGAGCCAGCCGATACGCGTCATGCTGGCGCCGCTCAGGAAGGGCTTGAGCTTGGCCGTGCCCCGCCACATGTTGACGCCCGAATACCGCGGCGCGCCTTCATTGGGGTACAGCTGCTTGCGCAGGGCCGAGTGGACGCCGTCGCTGCCGACCACGACCTTGGCGCTGACGGAGGGCAGGGCGTCGCCTTCGGGCGATACGAAGTGCGCCGTGGCGCGTTCGCCATCCTGCGTCACGCCGGTGCACTTGTAGCCGCAGACCACGCTGTCGGCGCCCAGGCGTTCCAGCACGGCGTTGAGCAGCACGGTTTGCAGGTCACCACGATGGATCGAGTATTGCGGCCAGTCATAGCCGGCGGCGGTGCCCGACGGTTCGCTGTAGACGAACTGGCCGTGCTCGGTAAAGAAGGCCGATTCGGCGGTCCGCACGCCGACCTTGTCGAGTTCAGGCAGCAGGCCCAGCTCGGCCAGCTCGCGGGCCGCATGGGGCAGCACGTTGATGCCGACGCCCAGTGGCTTGAGTTCAGGCACGGCCTCGTAGATGCGGCAGGAAATGCCGGCCTGATGCAGGCTCAGGGCCAGGGTCAGGCCACCGATGCCGGAACCGATGATGAGGACGTCGACGTCTTGGGACATGAAAGGGGCTCGCAATGAAGGTGAACGATGGCGCTATTAGGAACCGGATCGGGACATTAGGGAAATTTAGATATCATATGGATAAATAACGATTCCTTATGATGGCCGAATGTTGAGTGTTCCATGAACCTTTCCCTGCGCCAGTTGCGCGTCTTCGTCCACGTGGCCCGCATCGGCAACTTCACGCGTGCGGCCGAGCAGGCGCACATGACCCAGGCGGGGCTCAGCATCATGATGCGCGAGATGGAAAAACAGCTGGACTGCCGGCTGTTCGACCGCACGACCCGCATGGTGGTGCTGACCGATGCGGGGCGGGACCTGTTGCCGGTGGCGCAGCGGGTGATCGCAGATATCGATGGCGTGGTGGCGCACCTGGGCGAAAGCGGCCGCAAGGCCCGGCAGACCTTGCGGATTGCGGCCACACCGCTGGTCTCGTCCAACATCCTGCCGGGGCTGTTCGCGCAGTTTCGCCGCAGCCATCCGCATGTCGAATTGCGCCTGACCGATGCGGACCTGAACCAGATCCAGGCCATGGTGAGCGCGGGCGACGTCGATCTGGGGCTGGGCTTTTTCTTCAAGCAGATGCCGGGCATCGTGCGCACGCCGGTGGGTACATTTCGGCTGATGCGCGTGGCCGCGGCCAGCGGCCCGCAGGACTTTTCGACCGGGGCGGCGCCGTGGGCCAGTCTGCACGGGGAACCGTTGATCAGCCTGCCCGCGAGCAACCCGATCCAGAAGCTGGTCGAAACGCATCTGGCGGCCATCGGCCGGGGCGATGAAGAGCGGCCCACCTTCAACTTCTTCAACACGCTGATCGCCATGGTGGAAGCGGGCATGGGCACGGCCGTGATCCCGTCCTTTGCGCTGGCCGCTTGCCATCGGCACCGAGTGACCACCGATCTGCTGGTGGACCCGGCCGTCGAGCTGAGTCTGTACCTGGTCAGCCGTCGAGGGATCAAGGAAACCGAGACCGCGTCGGACTTTCGCGACGCGCTGGCGGCGGCGCTGCCGGCGGCTGCATCGGCCGGGTAGTCACAGGGTGTAATGCGGGGGGCCGTGGCTCATCAATCTGTTGCAAAGCGCCGTTGTGCGCGGGCGCGGCAACTGATTCACTGACGTATGCCCGAATCCAAGACACGCACCAACACCCGAACGACGCCCGGCAAGACGCTGCAAGACACGCTGCCAGACAGGCCCGGGTCCCGCACCCGATCCAGGGCGTCGCCCCTTTCCGCAACGACTGAACACGCTGCACCCGCGGACCGCCTGCCCATCGACCCGGCCGACACGCATCGTTTCGTGCGTGTGCGCGGCGCGCGTGAACACAACCTGCGCGACGTCGATGTCGACATTCCGCGCGATGCGCTGGTCGTGTTTTCGGGCGTGTCCGGGTCCGGTAAATCGTCCCTGGCCTTTGGCACCCTGTACGCCGAAGCGCAGCGCCGCTACTTCGAGTCGGTCGCGCCCTATGCGCGGCGGCTGATCGACCAGGTGGGCGTGCCCGATGTGGACACCATCGATGGCTTGCCGCCCGCCGTCGCCCTGCAGCAGCAGCGCGGCACGCCCAGTGTGCGATCGTCGGTGGGCAGCGTCACGACCCTGTCCAGTCTGGTGCGCATGCTGTACTCGCGCGCCGGCACCTATCCCGCGAAACAGCCGATGCTGTATGCGGAAGATTTTTCGCCCAACACCGCGCAAGGCGCCTGCCCCAACTGCCACGGCCTGGGCCGCGTGTATGAGGTGACCGAGGCATCGATGGTGCCCGACGACAGTCTGACGATCCGCGAACGCGCGATTGCGGCGTGGCCGCCGGCATGGCATGGGCAGAACCTGCGCGACATTCTGGTGACGCTGGGCTACGACGTGGACACACCGTGGCGCGACCTTCCGCGCAAGGACCGCGACTGGATCCTGTTCACGGATGAGCAGCCGACCGTGCCGGTGTATGCCGGGTTCAGCCCGGCCGAGACCAAGGCGGCGCTGCGCCGCAAGATGGAGCCCAGCTACCAGGGCACCTTTACCGGGGTGCGCAAGTACGTGCTGCAGACGTTCGCCACGACGCAAAGCGCATTGATGAAGAAGCGCGTGTCGCGCTACATGGTGGGCAGCCTGTGCCCGGTGTGTGATGGCAAGCGCCTGAAGCGCGAGGCTTTGTCGGTGACGTTCGCGGGGCTGGATATCGGGGACCTGTCGGCCTTGTCCATGGACCGGCTGGCGGATGTGCTGGCGCCGTTTGCGCAAGGGCGGTTTGACGATGAGGGCGCTTCGAGCCATGGCACCGGCAAAGGCGCCAACAAAGGCGCTGGCCGGGATGCGGCCGCGGGCAAAGCGACCGGCGCCAGCAAGGCCAACGCGCTGGACGGCGCCGTGCTGGACCGTGCCACCGCCAAGGCCGACACCGCGCGGCGGGTAGCCGCCGGCGGGTCGGCGCATCAGGCCGCGCCCGATGTGCGGCGCACGCCCAACCTGTCCGAGGAAAAACGCCTGGCCGCGCAGCGCATCACGCAAGACCTGGTGTCACGGGTCGCCACCTTGCAGTCCCTGGGCCTGGGGTATCTGTCATTGGAACGCAGCACCCCGACCCTGTCGCCGGGGGAGTTGCAGCGGCTGCGGCTGGCCACACAGATCCGTTCGAACCTGTTCGGGGTGGTGTATGTGCTGGACGAGCCCTCGGCGGGGCTGCATCCCGCAGACGGCGAAGCCCTGATCCAGTCGCTGGCTCAACTGAAGGCGGCGGGCAATTCCCTGTTCGTGGTCGAGCATGACCTGGACATGATGCGGCGCGCGGACTGGCTGGTGGATGTGGGACCGGAGGCGGGCGAACGCGGCGGGCACGTGCTGTACAGCGGCCCGCCAGAAGGCTTGCGCAAGGTGGCAGAGTCCACCACGGCCAGATACTTGTTTGCAGATGCGGCGCCCGTGCGGCGCACACCGCGCACGCCGACGGCCTGGCTGGAACTGCGCGGGGTGACGCGCAACAACCTGAATGGGCTGGATGCGGCGTTCCCGCTGGGGGTGCTGACGGCAGTGACGGGCGTGTCGGGATCGGGCAAGTCCAGCCTGGTCAGCCAGGCCTTGGTGGACCTGGTGCAGGACCACTTTGGCGATGACGCTCCGGCGCAAGAGGATGAATCCGACGACGGAGAGCCGCAGGTGATCGCGCGCAGCGGCGGTCACATCCACGCCGGCATCGAACACATCAAACGGTTGGTGCGCGTGGACCAGAAGCCGATCGGCCGCACGCCGCGCTCCAACCTCGCGACCTACACCGGCCTGTTCGACCCGGTGCGCAAGCTGTTCGCCGCCACCCCCGCCGCGCGCAAGAAGAAGTTCGATGCCGGCCGCTTTTCGTTCAACGTGGCCAAGGGCCGTTGCGAAACGTGCGAGGGTGAAGGCTTTGTCAGTGTCGAACTGCTGTTCATGCCGAGTGTGTACGCGCCTTGCCCGACCTGCCATGGCGCGCGCTACAACGCCGACACACTTGCCATTACCTGGCATGACAAGACGATTGCCGACGTGCTGGGCATGACGGTGGAAGAGGCTGTCGAATTTTTTGCGGACGAGACCGTCGTGGCGCGCCCGTTGACGCTGCTGCGGGATATCGGCCTGGGCTACCTGCGCTTGGGGCAGCCCGCGACCGAACTATCGGGTGGGGAGGCGCAGCGTATCAAGCTGGCCACCGAACTGCAGCGCGCACAGCGCGGCGATGCCCTGTATGTGCTGGACGAGCCGACCACCGGGCTGCATCCGTCGGACGTAGACAAGCTGATGGCCCAGTTGAACGGCCTGGTCGATGCAGGCAACACCGTGATTGTGGTCGAGCATGAAATGCGGGTGGTGGCCGATGCCGACTGGGTGATCGATGTCGGCCCGGCCGCGGGCGAGGGCGGCGGACGCATCGTGGCGGCAGGCACGCCGCAGGAAGTGTGTCAGGCCAGGGACAGCAAGACGGCGCCGTATCTGCGGCGGCAGTTCGAATCAACACGTCCATGGTGACGGCGCATCCGTATCGATGCCATACGCAACGATCGCCTGGGCGCACACCTGCGCCGACACGACGCCCTTGCGGCGCAAGGCATTCAATGCGGCCAGCACGACATGGTGCCGGTCCACCTCGAAGAACCGGCGCAAGGCCGCGCGGCTGTCGCTGCGGCCAAAGCCATCGGTGCCAAGAATCGTCATGGGCGCATCGATGTCATTCGCAACCATCTGCGGGACGGCACGCACATAGTCGGTGGCGGCAATGACGGGCGCATCCCCTTCAAGGCACGCGGCGACATGGCTTCGGCCGGCCGGCTGCTGCGGGTGCAGGCGGGCGTGGCGCGCGACCTCGGCCGCGTCACGCGAGAGTTCGCTGTAGCTCGTCACGCTCCACACCTCGCTGTCGATGCCCCAGTCCTTCGCCAGCAGGTCGGCCGCGGCGAGCACCTCGGCCAGGATGGCGCCTGAGCCGAGCAGGCGCACGGCGGCGCTGCCAGTGCCGGCACCCGCACCGGCACCGGCACTGGCACCACCCCCAGCCCGCACCCGATACATGCCCTTGATCACGCCCACCTCGACACCGTCGGGCAGGGAAGGCTGCGGCAGGTTTTCGTTCATCAGGGTCAGGTAGTAGAAGACGTCAACCTGTTCCTCCAGCATCTGCCGCATGCCGTGGTCCAGGATCACGGCCAGTTCGCCCGCGGTCGCCGGGTCGTAGGCGCGGCAGTTGGGCACTGTCGCCGCCACCAGATGGCTGCTGCCGTCCTGGTGCTGCAGCCCTTCACCGCCCAGCGTGGTCCGGCCGGCTGTGGCACCCAGCAGGAAGCCCCGCGCGCGCTGGTCGGCCGCGGCCCAGATCAGGTCGCCGATGCGCTGGAAGCCGAACATGGAGTAGTAGATGTAGAAGGGCAGCATGGCCAAGCCATGCACGCTGTAGCTGGTGGCGGCCGCGACCCAGGAACTGATGGCGCCAGCTTCGCTGATGCCTTCTTCCAGGATCTGGCCGTCGCGCGCTTCGCGATAGCTCAGCACCGACCCGATGTCTTCGGGTTCGTATTGCTGCCCTGAACGCGAGTAGATGCCGATCTGCTTGAACAGGTTCGCCATGCCAAAGGTGCGGGCTTCGTCCGCCACGATGGGCACGATGCGCGGACCAAGCTGCGCGTCTTTCAACAACTGCGTCAGCATGCGCACGAAGGCCATGGTGGTCGACATCTCCTTGCCTTCGGCCTGCAGCGCAAAGGTGGCGAAACTGCCGATTGCAGGGACCGTCATGACTGGCGCCCCCACCGCCCGGGCCGGCAGGCTGCCGCCCAGGGCCGCACGGCGCGCGTGCAGGTACAACATTTCCGGGCTGTCGGCCGCCGGCTTGTAGAAGGCCAGCGATTCCGTGGCTTCGTTCGACAAGGGCAGGTCGAAGCGGTCACGAAACGCCAGCAAGGCGTCCCGGTCCAGCTTCTTCTGCTGGTGCGTCGTCATGCGGCCCTGGCCGGCATCGCCCATGCCGTAGCCCTTCTTGGTCTGGGCCAGGATCACGGTGGGCACGCCCCGATGCCGTTGTGCTGCATCGTAGGCCGCATGGATCTTGACGAGGTCGTGGCCGCCGCGCTTCAGGCGGTCGATCTGCGCGTCGGTCAGGCCGGCGGCCAGCGCCTGCAAGGCGGGCGATTGGCCAAAGAAGTGCTCGCGGTTGAAGGCGCCATCCTTGGCCGCAAAGGTCTGCAACTGCCCGTCCACCGTGTTGGCAAAGGCCTGGGCCAGTGCTCCGGTCACGTCCTGCGCAAACAGTGGATCCCAGTCGGCGCCCCACACCAGCTTGATCACGTTCCAGCCCGCGCCGCCAAACAAGGTTTCCAGTTCGTCGATGATGCGGCCGTTGCCGCGCACCGGTCCGTCCAGCCGCTGCAAATTGCAGTTGACGACCCAGGTCAGGTTGTCGAGGCCTTCGCGCGCGGCCAGGGTCAGGGCCGACATGCTTTCAGGTTCGTCCATTTCGCCGTCGCCGAATACGCCCCACACGGTGCGGCCGGCCGTATCGAGCAGGCCCCGATGTTCCAGGTAGCGCATGAAGCGCGCGTGGTAGATCGAACTGATCGGTCCGATGCCCATCGACCCGGTCGGGAACTGCCAGAAGTCCGGCATCAACCAGGGATGCGGATAACTCGAAAGGCCTCTTGCCCCGTTCTTGCGTGCCGTGATTTCCTGCCGGTACATGGCCAGGTCCCGCTCTTCCAGCCGGCCTTCCAGGAAGGCCCGCGCATAGACACCCGGGGCCGAGTGGGGCTGGAAGAACACCAGGTCGGCTTGTGCAGGTGCGCCCGCCTTGAAGAAGTGATTGAAGCCCACCTCGAACAGATCCGCCGCGCTGGCATAACTGGCGATATGGCCGCCCAGGTCGCCATAGGCCTGGTTGGCGCGCACCACCATCGCCAGCGCATTCCAGCGCATGGTCGAGGCCAGCTTTTCTTCGATCGCCAGGTCGCCCGGAAAGGCCGGCTCATGCTCGGGTGCGATGGTGTTGACGTAGGGCGTGCCGCGCGGACCGGTCCACGGCGCACCGGCTGCCCGACAGTCGGCGGCCAGGCGATCCAGGATCTGCCGGGCACGTTCGGGGCCGGCTTCCCGCAGCAAGGACGCCAGCGCGTCGCGCCATTCGGCGGTTTCTTGGGGATCCGGGTCGGCCGCGCCGTCCAGCGTCAGGTTGGCAAGCAAAGGGTGGTGGCGCGCGTCGTCTTTCACAGCGGTCTCCGGGGGGCGTCGATCCAGCCGAAAAGTCTATGCCTGCGTGACCCGCATAGGGCGCTGAAAAGGTGGCATATCGGGTCGATCGTCAGCACAATGTGCCGTGATTCCACCCTGGAGCAGCACGATGAACCTGGATGACACCGATCGCCGCATTCTGGATGCCTTGCAGGCGGATTCCAGCCTGTCGAACGTGGAACTGGCCCGCCGGGTGCACCTGTCGCCGTCACCCTGCCTGGCCCGCGTGCGCGCACTTGAAGCGGCGGGCCTGATCCGTCAATACGTGGCGCTGCTCGACCCGAAACAACTGGGTCTGCATTTGAACGTGTTCATTTCTATCAGCCTGAAGCAGCAAAGCCGGCAGGCGCTGCAGGCCTTTGAAGATGCCGTGGGCGCCCGCGAAGAAGTGATGGAGTGCTACCTGATGACCGGCGACGCGGACTACCTGATCCGCGTCGCCGTGCCGGACATGCCGGCGCTGGAAAGCTTCATTCTTGAACACCTGTCGCCGATCGCCGAGATCGAGAAGATCCGCTCCAGCTTTGCACTGAAGCAGGTGCGCTACAAAACCGCGCTGCCGCTGCACGGCTGAAGGGGCTCAATAACCCCAGCGCGGCCGCCCGGGACGCGAGACCCCCGCGCGCTGCCGACGCGCCGATCAATACCCGAGCGCGACCCCGTCCTTGCGGTGATCCGACGCGGCCACATACCCGCCGCCATCCAGCCGCATGGCCATTTGCGCGCAGCCGAATTCCGTATCGAAACGCGGCGCGACAGTAATATCGTGACCCCGTTCGCGCAGCCCGGCCACCGTCGCCTCGGGCATGTTCCACTCGACCGCCACGCCGCGATTGTCGTCCTTGACGCGCCAGCGCGGCGCATCGCTTGCCGTTTGCGGGTTCTGACCGAAGTCGGCAATGCGGCACGCGACCTGCACGTGGCCCTGCGCCTGCATGGATCCCCCCATCAGCCCGAAGCTCATCAGCGGCTGACCATTGCGCATCAGGAAGCCGGGGATGATCGTGTGGAAGGGCCGTTTGTTGGGCGCGACCTGGTTGGGGTGACCCGCCTGCGTGCTGAAGCCCCAACCGCGGTTGTGCAGCGCGATGCCGGTATTCGGCACGACCACGCCCGACCCGAAGCCCTTGAAGTTGGACTGGATGAACGAGACCATCATGCCCTTGCTGTCGGCCGCGGTCATGTAGACCGTGCCGCCCTGATGCGGCGTGCCGGGGCCCGGATAGCGCGCTTCATTCCAGTCGATGGCCTGGGCGCGGCGCGCCAGGTAGTCGCGGTCGAGCAGATGTTCCTTGGTGACCGTCAGCATGTGGTCGGGATCGGCCACATAGGCATACATGTCGGCAAACGCCAGCTTCATCGCCTCGATCTGCAGGTGCAGCATCTGGGCCGAGTCGACCGGCACGCCGGACAGATCCAGGCTGTCGAGCATGCCCAGCGCCATCAGTGCGCCGATGCCCTGGCCACTGGGGCCGATCTCGACCAGTTCGATATCGCGGTAGGCCATGCGCACCGGCGTGACCCAATCCAGTTTGTGGGCGGCCAGGTCCTGCTCATCGATCAGGCCGCCGGTGTTGCGGGCGTGGTCGGCAATGGCCTTGGCCAGGTCGCCGCGATAGAAGGCTTCGCCGCCCGTCTGCGCAATCTTTTCCAGCGTATCGGCCTGGCCCGGACAGACGAAACGTTCGCCGGGCAAGGGCGCGCGGCCCTCGGGCGCAAAGGCTTCCTTGTAGCCGGGCTGCACCGACATGTCGGCCACCTGCGCTTGCCACTGGCGATGCACGGTCGGCGACACGATGAAGCCATCGCGCGCGTAACGCAGCGCCGGCTCGAACAGGGTCTCGAAGGGCATCGTGCCGAACTTGTCGGACACGGCCTTCCAGGCCGACACCGTGCCGGGGACTGTCACGCTGCCCCAGCCGCGCGGGGCCATGCTGTCCAGTCCGGCAAAGCGTTCGCTGGTCCAGTGGCGCGACGCGCGGCCGCTGGCATTCAGGCCGTGCAGTTCCTTGCCGTCCCAGATGATGGCAAAGGCGTCGCCGCCAATGCCATTCATGCAGGGTTCGACCACCGTCAGCGCGATCGCCGTGGCCAAGGCGGCATCGACGGCGTTGCCACCGCGATGGAACATCTGCAGGCCCGCGGCCGAGGCAAGCGGCTGCGACGTGCTGACGACGTTGTCGGCCAGCACGGGCATGCGTTGGGAGGTATAGGGATAGGACAGCAGATCGGGGGAAGAAGACATGGTGTCGGGCCATCGAGAGAACGCGCCAACAGGCCTTTGATGGCCGGCGCAACGCGTCATGATAGGTCAACTCCCCCGGGGAAATCGACCCGTCTTACTCCACGGTTACCTTCGCGGCGGACACCACGTCGGCCCACGTCTTGTGTTCCTGGCGAATCATCTGGCCAAAGGGCTCGGCCGGGGTGTAGATGAGCTCGGCGCCCTGGGCGGCCAGGGACTTCTTCAGGTCGGGCGAGGCCAGCACCTTTTTAAGCGCGTTTTCGATGGTGTCGAGCGCTTCCTTTGGCGTCCCCTTGGGCGCGGTAAAGCCGAACAGGTTGTTGGCCTCGACGCCCTTCACACCTGCTTCGGCCATGGTCGGCACATCGGGCAACAGGCTGACGCGCGTGGTGGACGCCACGGCCAGGAACTTGAGCTTGCCGGCCTGCACCAGCGGCATCGAGCCCGGGATGCTGTCGAACATCATGGACGACGATCCGTTCGCCAGTTCCGGCAGCGCCTGCACGCTGCCCTTGTATGGAATGTGCGTCATCGACACGCCGGTCTTGAGCGCGAAGAGTTCGGACTCCAGATGCGACAGCGTGCCCGTGCCCTGCGACGCAAAGTTGTACTTGCCCGGGGCGGCCTTAAGCAGCGCGATCAGGCTGGCCACATCCTTGACCGGCAAGGACGTTGGCACGACCACCGCGTGCGGCACGTTGCCCACGCCGGCGATCGGCACGAAGTCTTCCACCAGGCTGAAGGGCTGGTTCTTGTAGATGCTGGCGGCGATGGCCTGGTTGGTGACGGCAGCCAGATGCAAGGTGTAGCCATCGCGCGCGGCGCGGGCCGCGGCGCCCAGGCCGATCGCGCCGCCTGCGCCCGGCCGGTTTTCGATCACGACCGTCTGCTTCAGTTCGATGCCCAGTTGCTGGCCGATCGCGCGCGCCAGCACGTCCGTTGCGCCCGCGGGCGGGAACGAGATGATGACGGTGATGGGGCGGTCCGGATACGCGGCCACGGCAAAGCTGCTGGCAGCCGCGGCGAGCAGCGCGCAGGCCAGGGTGGCCAGGCGCAGGCGGGTAGCGGAAGTTCCGGTGCGGGTGCGGGCGGAGACGGCGGGTACGGCGTGGGTCATTGCATTCCTTGATTCGGGGGCTGGCAGCAGCCGCTGTGGCAACTGCCAGCGTAGACCCAAATGGCAAGCAATATCCGTGCTAATCCCCTTCCTTGTGGCATTGCTGACCGATGATCGCCATCGCCGCCCCCCGTTCCTGCACGCCCTGGTGCGCGCCTGCGCCGCAACGGTGCAGCGTCAGGCCTTGGCTGTGCTCCCGGACAGTCCCACCGCACCCGCCATCTTCGGCGCGCGGCTGGCGACTTCGACCTGCCCGGCAAGGATCTGCGCCGTGGCCGCCGACAGCGTCCAGCCCAGGTGGCCGTGCCCGGTGTTGTAGAAGACACCGGGCAGGCGGCCGGGGCTGACCCGCGGCATCATATCCGGCATCATCGGGCGCAGGCCGGCCCACGGCGACACGTGGTGGGTCGGCACGCCGGGGAATTCGCGGCGGGTCCATGCCACCAGGGGCGCAATGCGGTCGGCGCGAATGTCGCGGTTTTCGCCGTTGAATTCGGCGGTGCCGGCCACGCGCAGGCGGTTGGCGCCCAGGCGGCTGGTCACGATCTTGGCGGATTCATCCAGCAGGCTGACCCACGGCGCCGCAGCCCGGCCTTCGTCGGTGTCCAGGTCCAGCGTGATCGAGTAGCCCTTGACCGGATAGATGTTGACGGTGTCGCCCAGCATGGCCGCAAAGCGCCGGCTGGCGACGCCCGCGCAGATGACGACGGCATCGGCCGAAATCAGATCATCGCGGGCGCCATCGCGTTGGCTGGCGGCCGGTGTGGACGCATCGGCGCTGAGCGTGTCGGCGCGCTGCACCGACGCGGCATCTTGCGTCATGCCGTCTTGCGTGGCGCCGCGCGCGACCCGCAAGCGATAGCCGCCGTCGCGGGGCCGGTCGATCGCCTGCACGTCGGCATCCATCACGAAACGCACGCCGCGGCGCGCGCAGGCGTCGGCCAGGCCCCGGGTAAAGCGGTGGATGTCGCCGGTGGCGTCCGACGGCGTGAAGTAGCCGCCGTAGCAGTCCCGGCCCAGGGAAGGTTCGATGGTGCGGGCTTCGGCCGACGTGACCGCATACCGTTCGAGGCCGCCTTCCGCCAGCAGTTGATTCACCAGACCGGCTGCTTCGAAGCTCGCCTGGTCATGGTAGATGTGCAGGATGCCGCGCTGTTCCAGGTCAAAATCGATGCCTTCGTCGGCGGCCATCTGGTACAGGTGCTTGCGCGATTCGATGGCCAGGCGGGTGGTGGCGATGGTGTTGCTGCGGTAGTCGCGGATGTGGCCAAGGAACTGCGCGACCCACGTGTACTTGTGCCAGCTGGGCAGCGGATTGAAGAGCAGGGGGGCGTTGCGCTGGGTCATCCACTTCAGCCCCTTGATGAGGGTGCTGCGGTGGTTCCAGACTTCGGCATTGCTGGCGGACAGCTGGCCGCCGTTGGCGAATGACGTTTCCATCGCGGCGTAGCGGTGGCGGTCGATGACGGTCACGTCGTGGCCAAGTTTGCTGAGCGCGTAGGCGGAAGTGACGCCGGTAATGCCGGCGCCGATGATGGCGATACGGGACATGAGGGCACTCGCAGGTCGAATAGGTGGATGGCCGTGTTGCCACGGATCACCCCATCTGTCCTGTTACCTGAGAGCTTCACCGGCGTGATGGACTGCGGGCCGGTTCCCCTTCGGTGGATGCCGCAAGGGCATCTCTCTCCAGATCGTCTGTCCCGCGCAGTCCTGGGTGCCTGAGAGATTCCGGGGTGGTTGCTCCTTCGGCGCCGGCACGAAGCCGGACTCTTCTACGCGGTCGTTGAGTCGACGATTCAAGATAGTCGATCGGGCCGGACCTGCGCAAGCCTTGGCTGGCAGGTCCCGCCGACTGTTACCTGCTCAGCCAGGGTGCTGCGTGGCCGGCCTTCGCCGCGCTCATCCCGAAGGTGCTGTGTGGCCGGCCTTCGCTATGCTCATCCCGGCGTGGCGTTCGCCTGCCCGCCATCCAGGTCGATCACGGATCCGCTCAGGTAGGCGGCCCGTGGCGAGCAGCAGAAGACGACCATGCTCGCGACTTCTTCCGGCTCCATCAGGCGGCCGAAGGGCAGGCCCTTGGTCAGCTCTTCCCAGCGGTCGCTGTTGCCCAGCCGGGTGGCCGCCAGGTCCTTGCTCACGGACACGATGCGCTGCGTGCGGGTCTGGCTGGGGTTGATGCCGAACACGCGCACATTGTCGCGTGGCGACGCGCCGCCGACAGCTTTGGTGAACGCCATCAGTGCGGCGTTGGCGGTGCTGCCGGCCACGTATTCGTTGCGCGGCTCGGCGCCGGCCATGCCGATGATGTTGGCGATGACGCCGTCGCGCCGCGCCTGCATGGCGGGCAGGCAGGCGCGCACCAGGTTGATGTAGCCGTACAGTTTCAGTTCCCAGGCGGCGCGCCAGCGGGCATCGTCGACCTTGTCGAGCGACCCGCCGGGAATGGCGCCCGCATTGTTGACCAGGATGTCGATGGCGCCCGCCGCATCGGCCAGGCGCTGGGCCGCGCCGTCTTCGCTCAGGTCGGCGGGGATGCACTGCGGCGTGATGCCGGTGGCGGCAGCGATCGCCGCGGCGGCCAGCTCCAGCTGGGCAAGGTCGCGCGCGGCCATGAGGGGCGTGGCGCCTTCGTGGGCAAACGCCATGGCGCACGCGTAGCCGATGCCTTGCGATGCGCCGGTGACCAGCACGCGTTTGCCCTTCAGTTGCAGATCCATGTCAGTCCTTGTCGGCCGGGGATTGTTCGGTGTACCAGTCAGCGATCTCGCTGCCCGTAAAGAAACCTACGCCCGGTGTCTGTTGCAACAGGTCCAGCATCTGTTCCAGGTAACCGAAACGATGCGGCACGCCGATCAGGTGCGGGTGCAGACCCAGGGCCAGCACGCGGGGGCGACGGGTCGACTCACGTTCGAACAGTGCCAGCGTGTTCTGCAGGCGCAGCAGCATTTCGGGCGACGAATGCTTTTCGATCGCGTAGATGATCGAGTCGTTGACCTCCAGGTTGTAGGGCAGGCCCAGCAAGGGACCTTTGGCAGTCGTCAACCAGTCGGGCAGGTCGTCGATGACCCAGTCGCACACGTAGTCCACGCCGGCGGCCTTGAGCAATTCGGGTGTGTCGACCGTTTCGCGCAGGCCCGGGCTCAGCCAGCCGCGCGGGCGCGTCCCGGTAAAGCCTTCGATCTTGCTCAGCGTGGCGTCGATCAGCTCGGCTTCGGACCCGGCATGGTTGATCGATTTCTGATGCAGGCCATGGCCGATGAATTCCCAGCCGGCTTCGTGCATGGCCGCGGCGGCGCGCGGGTAGGCGTCGATCACGCTGGCGTTGAAGCTGGTCGAAGCCGGCAGGCCGCGGTCGGCGATCGCCCGGATGATGCGCGGCAGGCCGGCGCGCATGCCGTAGTCGACCCAGCTGAAGTTGGGCACGTCGGGCACGGTTTCCTTGCCGTGCGGCGGCGTGATGATGGTGCGGGGCATGGCGTTCTCGAACTGCCAGTGCTCCACATTCACCACCAGGTGGACCATGATGCGGCCCTTGGGGTGGGCCGTGAGCGGCGGGCGGTCGTCAGAGAAACGGTAGGGAACGCGGGGATTGGCCATCGAATGCTGCCTTGTCAGGAATGGGGGAGGTTCGGGCGCCCGGAGGGGGAGTCGCTCACTTGCCGGTAAAGGCGGGTGGACGTTTTTCCATGAAGGCGCGGCGGCCTTCGATATAGTCGGCGCTGGCAAAACAGGCGTCGACCGCGGCATCCACTGCTGCGGCATCGCGGTCGGCCGGGTCGCGCAGGGCATGCGCAATCGCGAGCTTCGCGGCGCGCAGGGTCAGCGGGGCGTTGCCGGCAATCGCGGTGGCCACGGCATGCACGTCGGCATCCAGCGTATCGGCGTCGTGCGCGCGGTGCACCAGCCCGATCCGTTCGGCTTCGCTGCCGTCGAACGTGGATGCGGTATAGAACAGTTCGGCGGTACGGGCGGCGCCGATGGCGTCCACGGTATGCCGGATGCCGTCGAAGCCATAGCCCAGGCCCAGTCGCGCGGCCGGCATCCGGAAGCGCGACGTGCGTGCGCAGTACCGCAGGTCGCACGCCAGGGCCAGACCGATGCCGCCGCCCATGCACACGCCATGAATGTTGGCGATGACGGGCAGCGGAAAATCGGTGAGTGCATTCTGCGCGCGCGCCACGGCCGCGTTGTAGGCCTCGACCGCATCGGCGCTGCCGCGCTGCGTTTCGAATTCGGAAATGTCGGCGCCCGACACAAAGGCTTTTTCACCGGCGCCGCGCAGCACCAGCACACGTACGTCATCGCGGCCGACCAGCGATTCGACGATGTCGCCCAGGCCCGTCCACATGCCGAAGCTCATGGCGTTGTAGCGGGCGGGATTCGACAGCGTGATGTGCGCAATGCCGTCGGTCAGGGTCAGGTCGACCTGGCTCATAGGGATTCCTTCATGTTCAGACCGCGCCGCTGGCGCGCATGGAACGGATCGCGTCGTCGTCGAACCCGATTTCCTTCAGGATCTCGTCGGTGTGCTCGCCCCAGTCCGGCGCCGAACGGGCAATGGCCGACGGCGTGCGTTCCAGGTGCACCGGCTGCGTGATGTACTGCTTGGTCGGGCCTTGCGGCGTGGTGGATTCGGCAACCACCTGCAAGTGCTGCACCTGGGGGTCGTCGAACAGTTGCGGCACCGAATATACCGGGCCGGCCGGCACGCTGGCCTCGTTGAGCAGGTCCACCCAATGCGCGACCGTCTTGGGGGCAAAGATCTCCTGGATCTCGCGGTTCAGCCGTTCGCGGTGTTTGACGCGCAGCTTCTCGGTCTTGAATTCCGGGTCGCTGAGCCAGTCGTCCTTGCCGACCGCTTTGGCAAATCGCACCCAGCTGCCTTCACCCGAGGCGCCCAGGTTGAAGTAGCCGTCGGACGCGCTGAACAGGCCCATGGGGCTGCTGGTGGGATGGTCGTTGCCGACCTGCACCGGAATGTCCCCATCGTTCAGATACCGCGCCACCTGGAAGTCCATCATCGCGATCTGCGCATGCAGCAGCGAGACGTGCACCCATTGGCCCACACCGGATTGTTCGCGTTCCAGCAGCGCGGTCATGATGCCCAGCGCGGCATACAGGCCGGAACTGGAATCGGCCACGGCCAGGCCGGCCCGCACCGGGCCCTGGTCCGGGTGACCCGTGACCGACATCAGCCCGCCCATGCCCTGGACGATCTGGTCGAATCCCGGCCGGCCGGCGTAGGGGCCGTCCTGCCCGAAGCCCGAAATGCTGGCCAGGATGATGCGCGGATTGATCTTCTTGAGCGATTCGTAGTCCAGGCCCAGCCGCGCCTTGACGTCCGGCCGCCAGTTTTCGACCAGCACGTCCGCATCCTTGACCAGGCGCTTGATGATCTCGAGCGCCTCGGGTTTCTTCAGGTTCAGCGTCAGCGACCGCTTGTTGCGGTTCAGGTTCTGGAAGTCGCCGCCCAGCCGGTCGGCCGCGAACATGGCCTCGTTCGGGTCCACGCCCGGCGGTGGTTCGACACGGATCACGTCGGCGCCGAAGTCGGCAAGCATGCGGACGCAGGTCGGGCCCGCACGCACGCGCGACAGGTCGAGCACGCGAAATCGGGACAAGGCTGTGGAGGCGGAAATCTTGGGCATGATGATCTATCGAAGAGTCGCCGACGAGGCGCGGGCGGAGGGGAACGGTATGGACATGCCGGCAGCGCCGCGGTCATACCGATGGGCGAAGGCAAGGAGCACGGCTTCGGCGTGGGGGCGCCCGACGGCTTGCGCGGTGACAGGGCGGCCGCGGCGATCGTGGCCGATCGGGAAAACAAGGGCGGGCAGCCCCAGGTAATTGACGAAGGGCATCCAGCGGTGCAGCGCCAGCAACTGGTGCACGTCGAAACCCGGAGCACCGGGGGTGACGGTGCCCCAGTCCGGGACGGGGCGGGGCAGGGCGGGCACCAGCAGGATGTCGGCATCGGCAAACACGGTGTCGACAAAGGCCTGCAGACGCGGACCGCGCTGCGCCAGCGCGTCGTGATACCAGGCCTCGGGCAGGGCGGCGCCGGGGATCAGCACCGCACGGGCCGATGCCCCCAGTTGCGCATCCGGGTCTTGCAGCAAGGCGCGATGCGCGGCGGCGGCCTCGAAGTGCAGGACCACGTGGGCGAGCCGGGACAGGGCATCGAGCTGGGGCAGATCGACCGCATGGACGCTGTGGTCGCCGCTTGCCCGGGCAATGAAAGCCTGCAGGGTGCTGATGACCTCGTCGTCGGGCGGGGCCGGGGGCAGATGCGTGGCGATGCGCAGCGGACGGGGTGCGGACAGCCACTCGGCAATTCCGTAAGGCGTAGTAGCCGCTGCGGTCAGCTCGGGTGCCACGGTGTGCGCCGCGCAGGCATACACCAGCGCGGCGTCGGCCACCGTGCGCGCAAGGATTCCGACCGTGTCGAGCGACGGCGCCAGCGGATGCACGCCCTGGCGCGAGATCGCGTCCCAGGTGGGCTTCAGACCGATCAACCCGCACGTGGCGGCCGGGATGCGGACGGAGCCGGCCGTGTCGGTGCCCAGCGAGGCGTAACACAGGCCGGAAGCGACGGCCGCCGCCGATCCCCCCGACGATCCGCCCACCACGGCGTCGATCGACAGGGCGTTGACCGGACGGGGCGACCAGGGCGATTCACCGGTGGACCCGCAGGCCAGTTCGGCCATGGACAGGGCGGCCAGGTTGGCGGCGCCGGCCTGGGCAAGGCGAGTCAGCACGTCGGCGTCGCGGTCGGCCACGGGGGCCGGCGGCTGGCCGCGTCCGCAGCCGGCATGCTGGCCGGCGATCGCAAAGATGTCTTTATGGGCAAGCGCAATGCCGGACAGCGGACCGGCTGTGGCAGTGTCCGTGCCGACGGCATGGGGCGCCGCGGCCGATGCACCGCTTTCGTGCCACCGCACCACCGACTGGCATGCGGCATCAGCCGCGCGGGCCTGCGCCCATTGCGCGGCAAGGGCGTCGGCGCGCGACAGGCGGCCACGGGCAAGCCATTCCCGCAGGCCGGCAATGTCCGCTGGCAAGGTCCTTGCATCATCGGGGCTCAGGGGCGCCTGTGCACCACGATCGGCCGGATGGGAAGGTGACGACGCGTGCGTCACGCCAGCTTCCGCAACAACGCGGCAAACGCCGCCTGCCGGCCAGACGCCTGATCGGCCGGCCCGTCAACCGAGTTTGTCTGGATAGCCAAGGTAGGCCCTGCCGCGCTATCCCTATAGGCCGCGTCCGCGTCCACCGGTTGCAGACGACCCAGCGCCTTGGCTACGCCCGTGGCTTCCGGCAGCGTCAACGCGACGCCGGCGCGCGCCGCTACCGCCATGCATGCCACCGCATCCGGCCTGGCCGTCAGCTCGGGATGAGCACCCACCATCGTTATTTCCCCCGGCTATAAAAATATTGACACTGTGTCGTCCGTATATTTATAGTTAATTCAAATATATTTATCAACACAATTCATCAGGCCTTTTGCGCCGCGACGGATTGTGACCGCCTGACTCAGGGTGCGCTTCGGGCGCGTCCATGTCCTTCCCTTGGAGTTTGCATGGCAGCGCATCAACACAACCCGGGTGTCATCGTGGCGGGTGCCGGTCCGGTTGGCCTGGCTGCCGCGGTGGCCCTGGCGGATCAGGGCATCCCGGTCACGGTGCTCGAGTCCGAGCCGCAACTGCAGCACGACCTGCGCGCGGGTACCTTCCATCCGCCCACCATGGAAATGCTGGCGCCGTACGGCGTGACGGCAACGATGCTGGAGCAGGGCATCAAGGTGCCGCTGTGGCAGGTGCGCGACCGCAAGGAAGGCGTGATCGCCGAATGGGACATGAGCGTCATGTCCGACATCACCCCGTATCCGTTCCGGCTGCATCTGGAACAGCACAAGCTGGCCCGCATCATCGTGGACAAGCTGGCCACCTATCCGCATGCCAAGGTCATGTTCGGCGCGGCGCTGAGCGGCATCGAGCAAGATGACGCCGGCGTGCGCGCCACCGTGACGCAGAACGGCGAAAACCTGACTCTGTCGGCGGACTGGCTGATCGGCTGTGACGGCGGCCGCAGCTTTACCCGCAAGGCGATCGGCACCGAATTCGAAGGCTTTACCTGGCCTGAACGCTTTGCCGTCATCAGCACCGACTACGACCTGGCGCAGCACGGCTACGCCATGAATGCCTACATTGCCGACCCGACCGAATGGGTGGCCGTATTCTGTGTGCCGCACAACGGCCCGCCGGGCCTGTGGCGCGCCGTGTTCCCGATCGCCAATGCCGACCAGCCCGATGAAGAGGTGTTGTCGGATGCCGAGACCCAGGCCCGCCTGCGCGGCTTCATGCCCTGGCAGGACCGCTATCACGTGCCGTATTCGAGCATCTATCGCGTGCACCAGCGCGTGGCCAAGGACTGGCGGGTGAACCGGGTGCTCCTGGCCGGCGACGCAGCCCACGTGAACAATCCACTGGGCGCCTTCGGGCTGAACGGCGGATTGCACGACGCCATGAACCTGGCCGAGAAGCTGGGCCAGGTGTGGCGCAAGGAAGCCGACGTGTCCCTGCTGGACCGCTATGTGCGCCAGCGCCGCACCACCAATATCGAGTTTGTCCAGGCCAATTCGATCCGCAACAAACGCATGCTGGAAGAGACCGATCCGGCCGTGCGCGCGCAGCGTTTCGACGAACTGCGCGCCCAGGCGTCCGATCCCAAGTCGGCGCTGCCTTTCCTGATGCAAAGCTCGATGATCATGAGTCTGCGCCGCGCCGCGGAGATTGAATGATGCCGCGAATGATGCCGCGAATGATGCCGCGGCGAAGCCCGCCGGGCCGCACGACCCCATAAGAAGAAACAGTCCGAGGGCTGGAGGCGTTGACGAAACACGTGGGTTCAATCAACTGGGAAGCAGCATGACATTCAGGCATTTCTTCACTCTGTCCGCAACGCTCTGTCTGCTGGGGGTGGCGTCGGCCAGCCACGCGCAGGAATGGCCGCAACGGCCCATCCGCCTCATCGTGCCGTTCGCGGTCGGCGGCAATACCGATGGCATCGCCCGCGTGACGGCCGAACGCCTGACCAATGCGCTGGGCCAGAGCGTGGTGGTCGAGAACAGGCCCGGCGCCAACGGCATGATCGCCGCGCAACTGGTGCAGCGCGCACCGTCGGACGGCTACACGCTGCTGGTCGCGGCCATGCCGGTCATCGCCATCCTGCCCAGGATTTCGTCGGTGCCCTATGACCCCATCAAGGATTTCGTGCCGGTCACCAACCTGGGCAGCAATCCTTTCGTGCTGGGCGTGAACAAGAACGTGCCCGCCAAGAACGTCAAGGACTTCGTCGAGATGGTCAAGGCGGCGCCGGGCAAGTACAACTTTGCCTCGGGCGGCTCGGGCAGCGTGTCGCACCTGTCGGGCGCGCTGTTCCAGAAGCGGGCCGGCCTGGACATGATGCATATCAATTACAAGGGTGACGCGCCCGCCATGGCCGGCCTGATCGGCGGCGAAGTCACGATGTACTTCGGCAATTTCTCGGCGCTCGCGCCGCAGGCGAAATCGGGTGCGATCCACCTGATCGGGGTGTCGAGCGAAAAACGCTCGCCGCAATTCCCGGATGTACCGACCATTGCGGAATCCTACCCGGGCTTCCGCACCGAAACGTGGAACGGCTTGATGGCGCCGGCCGGCACCCCGCGCGCGATCGTCGAACGCATCGCCCGCGAAGTGCAGAAGATCGCCAAGGATCCGGTCTATATCGAACGCATGACCAATTTCGGCGTCGAGATCGTTGCCGACACGCCGGAACATTTTGCCCAGACCATCAAGACCGACATCGACGTCTGGTCGGATGCTGTCAAGGCGGCCAACCTGAAAGTGGAATAAATCATGGCTAAGTCCTCTCCGATCCCCGATACCCTCGGCTACCGCGCCATTCTTGGCGCGATCGTCCCGTCCACCAACACGGTGGTGCAGCCTGAATACGAAGGCATGCGTGTTCCGGGCGTGACCAACCACGTGATGCGCATGGAGTTGCCGGTCCGTCCGTACGACGACATGAAGAAGTATCGCGAGGCGCTCGACACGGAAGAGGGCAACCTGGCCGAAGCCGTCCGCCTGCTCGTCAATTGCGAGCCGGACGTCATCGCGCACGGGCATTCGATCCATTCCTTCCGCGGCAACATCGACCGCGCGCAGGCCGACCAGGACCGCCTGGCGCAGCTGGCGGGCGTGCCCTTCATGACGCCCTCGGTGTCGGTGGTGCGCGGCCTGGAAGCCATGGGCCTCAAACGCATTGCGGTGCTGACCCCGTACTGGCCGCCGGCCGATGAACTGATCCGGTCCTTCTTCGCGGACAGCGGCTTTGACGTCGTGTCGCAGGTGGGCCTGAAGTGCCAGGGTCCGACCAACGTGGCGCGCACGTCGCTGGACACCATCCGCAAGGCGTTCCTGGAGCTGGACCACCCCGATGCCGAAGCCTTCGTGCACGTGGGCACCAACCTGCCCGTCAGCGCGATCACCGAAGAGATCGAAAAGGCCAGCGGCAAACCGCTGATCGGCGTGAACGTCGCGACCTACTGGAATGCGCTGCGCAGCATCGGCATCCAGGATCGCAAGGAAGGCTACGGGCGATTGTTTGCCGAGTTCTGATCCCTGCCGCCAACGCACATCTGCTGTACCGCCGGCCCGCCACGATGGCGCGCCGGCGTTTCCATTCCTCCACTATGCACCAGGGGTAAGGCATGACCATCCAGCACCGTGTACTGAGCATTGCACTCCTCGCCGTCTATGCCGGTGGCGCGTTTGCCGTCGGCCCGCAGCCGGCCCCGTCGCCCCGCAAGGAAACCCTGACCATCGGCTACGTGAAGGTCGGTCACCTGTCCCCGATGATGGACGTTGCCGAGCCGCTCAAGGCCTGCAATGTCGAGGTCAAGCCCGTTGAATTCGTCCGCTACGCGGATGCGCGCACGGCGCTGCTGTCGGGGTCGGTGGACGTGTCCGGCATCGGTCCCGCCGACCTGGCGATCGCGTTGTCGCAAGGCAGCGACCGCATTGTCGGCCTGTCGGGCGTCGCGTCATCGCCCAAGTACCTGGTGGTCAAGAAAGGGGTCAAGCTGGACGACTGGGCCGACCTGAAAGGCAAGCGTATCGGCATCGCGCCGGGGTCGGCCGTCTGGTTCCAGTGGGCCGCCACGCTGACCGAAAAGAACATTCCGTACACCACCTTCACGGCCGTCAACATCCAGGGCGGCGGCACGGCGTTCGTGCAGGCGCTGGAACGGGGCGACGTCGACGCGGTAGCCGTGTGGGAACCGTTCGAATCGCAATTGGTGGCCAAGAACACCGCCTTCTTTGCACGCAAGATCGAGTACAGCCAGTCCAAGGCCGTGGGCGCCGAACTGGGCCTGCTGGCTGCGACGCGCGACGCGCTCAAGAACAAGCCCGAAGCCATGAAGTGCTTTATGTGGGCCTATAAAAGCGCCGAAGAAAAGATGGCCAAGGATCCCGAAGGGTTCGCGCAGGCCTATGCCAGATACACCGGCCTGCCGATCGAAGTCACGCGCGAATCGGTCAAGCTGATCAAGCTGGGCGGCGTGCTGGACCTGCCGCAGTTGCAGCGCCAGGCCAAGACCTTCAACACGCTGGGCATCATCCCCAAGGATGTGAGCGGCACCGTGAACACCGTGTGGGACCCGTCGCTGGCCGATGCGGTCATGAAGCGCTGAGCACGTCGTACGGCAAGGGGCGGCGTGGCGACACGCCGCCGCCTGCCATCGCGCGGCTGGCTTTCGGCCGCGTTTCTGGAGAAGCTGAATGACCTCTTCCGTATTGAAGCCAACGACCGTGCCGTCCGGCGCCTGGGCCGGCTCAAGCCGCGCACTGGGGCGGTTCGCGCTGGGCGCCTGCGTGCCCGTGCTGATCCTGGTGCTGTGGCAACTGGTGGGGCAATCGAGCGCCATGTCGGGCGTGGTGCCCGTGCCGATGCAGGTGGGCCGCGCCTGGTATGACTGGATGTTCGGCAATCCGGGCATGGGCCTGAACCCGTATCTGGGCACCTGGTTTGGCAATGTGCAATACAGCACGATGCGCGTCGCGCAAGGTTTCATTCTGGCCATGGCGCTGGGCATTCCGATCGGACTGGCCATTGGCTGGAGCCGCATTACGTCGTTGATGCTGGATCCGCTGGTGCAGGGCATGCGGCCGATCCCGATCACCGCCTGGCTGCCGTTTTCGATCGCCGTGTTCGGCATCCGCGACATGGGATCGATCTTCCTGATTTTTCTGGGCGGCTTCTACGCCATCATCGTCAACACCACCCAGGGCGCGCGCGACGTCGACCGCAATCTGGTCCGCGCCGCCCGCATGATGGGCGCCTCGTCGGGCCAGGTGCTGCGTCGGGTGGTGCTGCCCGCCGCCATGCCGTCGATCTTTACCGGGCTGCGAATCGGCCTGGGCATTTCGTGGACGGCCGTGATCGTGTCCGAGATGGTCGCGGTCAAGTCGGGCCTGGGCTATGTGTTGTGGGACGCCTATTACGTGGGCCGCATGGACATCGTCTTGGCCGACATGGTGTCGATCGGCCTGATGGGGTTCATCAGCGACCGGCTGATCGTGCTCATCGAACGTCGCGTGCTGGTCTGGCGCATTCTGCAGAATCATTGAGTCCCGAATGTCAGACATCTCCATCTCGCAACTGAGCAAGACCTATCCCGGCGCGACGCCGGTCCACGCGCTCGACAACATCGACCTGCACGTGCAGGCCGGCGAATTCGTGGCCCTGCTCGGGCCGTCGGGCTGCGGCAAGTCCACGCTGCTGAACATGATCGCGGGCTTCGAATCGGCTTCGGGCGGCAGCCTGCTGGTCGGGGGCAAGCCGGTGACGAGGCCGGGTCCGGAACGCGGCGTGGTGTTCCAGGAAGCTGCGCTGTTTCCGTGGCTGAACGTGTGGGAAAACGTGATCTTCGGCCCCAAGACGGCGGGCCTGCCCAAGGCGCAGTACGAGCAGCGCGCCAAGGACATGCTCGAGATCACCGGCCTGTCGGCGTTCACCAAAGCCTTGCCCGTGCAGTTGTCGGGCGGCATGCGCCAGCGCGTGGGCATTGCCCGGGTGCTGACGCTGGGTTCGCAAGTGCTGCTGATGGACGAGCCTTTCGGCGCGCTGGATGCCCAGACCCGGCTGACCATGCAGGAATTGCTGCTGTCGGTCTGGCAGAACCTGCGGACCACGGTGGTGTTCGTGACGCACGATATCGACGAAGCCATTCTGCTGGCCGACACTATCTATGTGATGTCGGCCCGGCCAGGGCGGATCGCCACGCGGATTCCCGTGCCGATCGAACGGCCGCGCACGCTGGATCTGATCACGGGGGATGTGTTCAACGAACTCAAGCGCGACATTTTGCTGAAGATGCGGCACTGACATCATGGCGGCAGGCGGCGATGGCGTGGACGGCATGGCTAGCATGGATGGCACGGTCGAGACTGCGCGCGGAGGCTCGCCGACCGCCGATGCTCGCACCTCTGCTACCGATGCCGCCTGCGATGCGGCGATCCATGCCGCCCGCAACGCGGTAAGCGCAGCGCTTGCCCCCCATCCTGTTCCGCTGTCCCGCCAGCTGGCCGACATCCTGGCACGGCCCGTGGCCGAGACCGACCGCCGCCGCGCCTTCCGGCATCTGTCGTACTGGGCCGGCGCCGCGGCCCGCGTGGCCGCTGCCGACATGGGCGAGCCGCTCTGGCAGGCTGCCAGCCTGGGCCTGCCGGTTACGGCCACCACCGACACCGCGCATTTTCTGTTCGAGGCCTCATTGGGCAGCCTCGATGAACTCGACGATACCCACCGCGCGGCGCTGGTCCACCCCGGCCCGGTCGTGATTCCGGTCGTGCGCCATCTGGCCCGCGTACTGGGGGCGTCGGCTGCCCAGATGGCCGATGCCATCGTGCGCGGCTACGACGCTGCCATCCGTGTGGGGCTATCGGTCGGCCCCGCGCATTATGTCCATTGGCATACTACCGCCACCTGTGGCGGATTCGGAGCCGCCGCGGCGGCGGCATCGATGTTCGGGCTGGATGCCGCCGCCACGGCGCAGGCCTTGTCGCTGGCCGCCACGCGTGCGTCCGGACTCTGGCAGATCCGCCTGGAACCCAGCGACGGCAAGCCCTGGCATACGTCGCAGGCCAGCCAGCTCGGGCTGGCCGCGGCCGCGATGGCGCGCGCGGGATTGCGGGGTCCCGCCCACGCTTTTGAAGGCGAGAAGGGTTTCTTCAAGGTCATGTGCCCGGACGCGCAACCTGGCCGCCTGGTTGCCGACCCGCAGGGCGCCTGGCGGATCCACGAAACCAGTTTCAAGCCCTGGCCCGCCTGCCGCCATGCGCATCCCGCCATCGCGGCGGCGTTGGCGGCACGGGCAACGTTTGGTGCGGGCCGGCTGGCGAGTCCGGGCGCGCCACCGTCGGCGAATCCTGCCGCTCCCTCACCGGCGACTGGCGCCATTCCCTCATCAGCGAGCCCCGCCGTCACGCCGTCCCCCATCGCGGCGATCGACGTCCAGACCTACCCCGACGCCATCGCCTTCTGCAACGCCCCGTCGCCCGCCGACCTGCAACAGGCGCGCTTCAGCCTGCAGCATGCGGTCGCCATCACCTTGCTGCGAGGCGATCCGCGTTTCGATGCCTTCGAGGCCGGCGCACGCCAGGATCCCGACGTGGCCCGCCTGCGCGCCAGGGTCAGGCTGGCCGTGTCGCCCGCCCTGGCCCTGGCCTATCCGGCGCACTTTGGCGCGCGGCTGGTGATCACGCTGGCCGATGGCACGGTGCATACCTTCGATGCGCCCGACGCCCCCGGCGATCCGGAATGCCCGTTGTCCGACACTGAGCTGGACACGTTGATCGCGAGCCTGCTGCACGCCGGCGCCTGGTCAGCCGAAGCCATCCGCCTGCACCAGGCGGGCTACCAGGACCTGTGTGCAACGACGGGTGCCCCCCGCGGATTAGACGACGGCGCAACACTGGCCGTGCCGCTGCGTGGCCACGGCTGAAGGTGCGGATCCATGGCATGGCAAACGGTCAGGTGTCGGACCATCACACCTTCCCGAGCACATTGATCGCCGTGGCCAGCCGGACGCGACCATCGGATGTGGCCCGCGGCCGATTCCGGCGTGCGACATAGACGCCTTCGTTCGCAACCATCGCGGCGGATAGCCCCCCGTGGCTTGTGTGACCGATTACAGAATGGTCAGCGTGACGTCGATGTTGCCGCGCGTGGCATTCGAGTACGGGCACACGATGTGGGCCGCGTTCACCAGGCGCTCCGCTTCGGCGCGGTCCAGGCCGGGCAGGGCGATCTGCAGTTCCACCTGGATGCCAAACCCGGTGGGGATCGGGCCGATGCTGACCGCGCCATGCACGCTCGTCGCGCCAGGAACGCTGATCCTGTCGCGTGCGCCGACAAACTTCATGGCGCCCAGGAAGCACGCCGAGTAGCCCGCCGCAAACAGCTGTTCGGGGTTGGTGCCTTCTGCGCCATTGCCGCCCAGTTCGCGTGGCGTGGTCAGCTTGACGTCGAGCACGTTGTCGGAAGACACGGCGCGGCCCTCGCGGCCCCCGGTAGCAGTGGCGTTGGCGGTGTAGAGGACTTTATCGAGCGACATGGTGATTCCTTTGTGGTGGAAGCGTAAAACGCTTTTGTATCGTTGATTAATAAATCGCGTGCTATTTAAATGAATCAAAAAAACCGGATAAAGCGGCCCGGTCAGCCGTTCTGAATCAGTCTGGCACGCAGACTCGCCAGTTCGCGGGTCATGGTGTCCAGTTGGTCGATACTGCATTCGGTCGCGCAAAACACACCGGTCGGTACGGCCATCGCTTGCTCCCGCAAATCGCGCCCGGCGTCGGTCAAGGACACGATCACTTGACGTTCATCATGCGCGGCCCGTACCCGGCTGACCAGGCCAGCTGCTTCCAGTCGCTTCAGCAGCGGTGTCAGCGTGGCCGAGTCCAGGAACAGATGCTCGCCGATCTCGGACACCGTCACGCCATCCTTTTCCCACAGCACCAGCATGACCAGATACTGCGGATAGGTCAGGTTCAGGTCCTTGAGCAGCTTGCGATACACCTTGCTCATGGCCAGCGACGTCGAATACAGGGCAAAACAGAGTTGGCCGTCGAGCGCCAGCAGATTGCGTGTTGCCGTCGGTGGCGATGTCTTCGTGTCCATGGCTTGCATATTAAGTAGTGTACGATTGAATGTCAAACGATTTAATCGTGAAGATGGGGAATTGTCCTGAGCGCCGGGGCGGTTACGGTCGTCGCTCATGACAAGGCCGTATCGAGCAGCATCATCACCACGAAGCCCAGCATCAGGCCCACCGTGGCGCACGTCTCATGACCCTGGCGATGCGATTCAGGAATGATCTCGTGGCTGATCACAAACAGCATGGCGCCGGCCGCCATGGCAAGGCCCCACGGCAGCAATCCCGCCGACAAGCCGATCGCCGCCGCGCCGAACACCGCGGCAATCGGTTCGATCAACCCCGACAGAATGCCCAGCCCGACTGCGGTCAGCTTGCGGTAGCCCACGCCGCGCAGGGCCATGGCCACCACCAGGCCTTCCGGAATGTCCTGGATCGAAATACCGGTCGCAAGCGCCTGCGCGCCCAGCGTATCCGTGCCGCCAAACGCCACGCCGATCGCCATGCCTTCGGGCAGGTTATGCAAGGTAATGGCCAGCACGAACAGCCACACGCGTTTCATGGCGCGCGCGCTCGGTCCTTCCAGGCCTTTCACGAAATGTTCGTGCGGCACCAGCCGGTCCAGCAACAGCAGCAGCAAGGCGCCCACCAGGATGCCGCCGCCAACGATCCCGCCGGCGCCCCACGCCCCGGCGCCTTGCGCCTTGGCCGCGGCAATGCCGGGGATCACTAATGAAAACGCGCAGGCGGCCAGCATCACGCCTGCGCCGAACCCCATCACGGAGTCCGATACGCGTTGAGAAAACGTCTGCGACAGCGCCACCGGCACCGTCCCGAGGGCCGTCGCGAAAGCCGCAAGCGACCCTGCCAGCAACGCGTCCTGCACCCGCGGATTCTGCGCCGCGAGCCAAAAATACAGGTCGCCCAGCAGCACCATTCCCCCTGCAACGACGATGCCGACGCCGAGCATCCGCCGCCAGGTCCAGGCGGGCGGATGGTTCCGGCGTTTACCGGAAGACTCCAGGGCAGAGCTGTCCATGTCGGACTCCTCGCTGACGGGCGGTCAGGGTGTGCGTGGAACGTACGGAAAACAGAGCAGGGCGCGGGGCAGTGCAAGCACGTACCTCGCGCCTTTCTTCATGACATCAGTTAGGCGCGCTCATCGCAAGCGTTCCGTTGACCCCTGCCGGGAAAAACCCGCCCTGCGTGACCGCAGCCTTGTTCAGGAACACGATGTTCAGCACCTGGCCTGGCGTGCGGCTGTAGGCGATGCCATTGGCATCCAGCGGCACGATGTTGGCCACGGTAGGTGTCCCGATGCCCTGATCCAGATCGGTCGCGCCATCCAGCGAATCGCGGGCGTCCGAAATGGCTTGCGCCTGGGTGGTCAGGCCTTTCGAGTAGAGCACCGTGCGGACCAGGCCGGCGTGATAGGCCTCGGCCGCCAGAATGCCGGCAGCCGCTTCCAGGAAAACCTTGCTCTGGATCAGGGGCGATGCGCCCTTGTAGGCCGTCACGCCCACGTCTTCAAAAATGTAGGCGCCCAGCAGGAAGCTGTTGTCGTCGGCGTACGGATCGAAGGTCTGGCCGGCCTGGATCAGGCCGGCTGCCCGCGCCGCCACCGAAAACGCACCGGTCGCGCTGGCGCCGTCAATATTGATGGCCGGCTGCGCAACCGCCGCCTTGTCCAGTGCGGCACGCAGGAAAGCCACGTGGGCGACTTCGTCATCGGCGATTTCGCGGGCATACGCCGCCACCAGCGGATCGCGGAACGGGACAATATGCCCGCCGCTGACTGCGCCTTGACGACCCACGCCCGTCAGCAGGTTGGCAGGCAGGGTCCGGCCATAGGCTGCCATCTGATAGAACTGGGCTTCCAGGTACTCCAGGTTCAGTGCGAAGTTCAGGATTTCGGCGTCGGTCGGACCGCTCTGCGCAACGGCGTCGTCGCCCGAACTGCCGCAGGCGCCAAGGATGACACCCGTGGCCAGCCCGGCCGTCAGGCCTGCCGACTTGCGGAAGAAGTGGCGCCGTTGCTCTTGTTTGCGTACCCGCTTGTCGAGCAGGTCGATGATGGCATTGTCGTTGTCGTTCTGGAACATCGTGGATACTCCTGGAGAACTCACTGAGAGACCCTGTGCGCGAGGGCGCGTGAAGGTCTTCGCCGGATGGCGTGCCAGGCGCAGACGGGTCAGGGGGGCGCATCGCGCGCGTGAGCGATGCAGCCGCCCGGGCGGGCCGGTGTCGACAGGAGTGCTAACCGCCAGGAAACGGCGCAGATGCAGGGGTAAACGCGATCAGTTGGATCGAAATGCTACGGTTTCTCACGCAGATGACACGCGATGGGCAACCGGTATGACGATGGATGAGACGTCGTCCTTCATAGGCCGGGCGGCCGCATCATCCGTGATAGGCCCCGGTGCCGCGTGAGAGGACGACATCGGTCGGCAGCAGCTGCCCGGGCGCCAGTTCCTCCCGGCCTCGCACCCTTTCATACACGGGCGCAAAGTCGATGCTGGCCAGGTCCAGGACGGCATCGAGGCTGTCGACGACAAAGTAGGTTTCCTGGAAATCGTCGATCCGATAGCGTGTGGCCATGACGCGTTCCAGGTCGAACGCCACGCGGTTGGGCGACGGATCCTCCAGCGCGAAGCGCGTTTCCGTCAAGGAGGACGCGATCCCGGCACCATAGATGCGCAGGCCCCCGGCTTCGCGCATCAGGCCGAATTCCACCGTGTACCAGTACACGCGCGCCAACTGGGCCAGGGTGCCGAGCTGCTGCGCCCGCAAGCCGCCCAGGCCATACGCCTGGATGTAGTCGGCAATGGCCGGATTCATCAGCATCGGCACATGGCCAAAAACGTCATGGAAGATATCGGGTTCTTCCAGGTAGTCGAGCTGGTCGGGCTGCCGGATGAACTGCCCCGCCGGAAAGCGCCGGTGGGCAAGGTGGTCGAAAAACACCTCGTCGGGCACCAGGCCGGGAACCGCCACTACCTGCCATCCCGTGCGCGCCATCAACACCTCGCTCAGCGCATCGAATTCCGGAATCCGGTCGGCAGCGATCGGCAGGTCGCGCATGCCTTGCACGAACGCCTCGCAGGCGCGTCCGGGCAAAAGCCGGGATTGCCGCTCGAACAGGGTCTTCCAGGTGGCATGGTCTTCCGGGCCGTAGCGGCACCAGTCCTGCGGAATGGTCCAGTCGGCGCGTCCAGGTGGCGGGGCGTCGGCGGCGGCCAGGCCGTGCCTGGCCGCCGGGCGTGTCGGCATGCGCATGATGGCTAGCGCGCAAAGCGTGCGTAGCTTTCGTCGGCACACTTTGCCAGATCGATGTCCCGATGGGTCAGGCCGTTGGCCTCGTGGGTCGTCAACAGGATGTGAACCTTGTTGTAGACATTGGACCATTCGGGATGGTGGTCGCGCTTTTCCGCGATCAGGGCGACCTGCGTCATGAACGCAAAGGCCTGAACGAAATCCTTGAACCTGAATTCGCGCGTGATCGCGCCCCGTGCCTCATCGAATTGCCACTGCGGCAGGCTTGCCAGCTGAACGTGTGCGGTATGTGCCGTCATCTTTTCCATGGTCTGCTCCTGACAATCGTTGCATCCGGCGCCCGCACTAAGGCGGTGCAACCGCCGGTCCCGACACGTGCAGTTTCCTCCAGGCGCGGCTGCCAAGGCCAGACATCGTGGCATTTGATTCAAAAAAACCGGTCCAGGACAGATTTGCCCATGCTGGCACCGCCACTTCGGCCTCCGGCCACCGTACTATGCCCAAGTGCGCGCGGAAGGCCCGCGTGCGCGGATTGGATTGGCATGCTTTCTGCTTGAATCCCCGCTCTCGTCTTAACGGTATCGTCACCCTCGGAGCCGCTCGTGGCCATTCAAGTTGCCCTCAAACACGTCACGCATTACCGCTACGATCGTCCCGTTACCCTCTCGCCGCAAGTCGTGCGGCTGCGCCCCGCGCCCCATTCGCGCACGCCCATCCTCTCGTATTCGCTGACGATCGAGCCGTCCGAACACTACGTCAACTGGCAGCAGGACCCGTTCGCCAACTATCTGGCGCGCCTGACCTTCCCCAGCAAGACCACCGAATTCAAGATCACGGTCGACCTGGTCGCCGAAATGTCGGTGCTCAACCCGTTCGACTTCTTCCTCGAACCTGAAGGTGAACATTTTCCCTTCAAGTACGACGATGCCCTGGCGCGCGAACTCGCGCCGTATCTCGTCAAAAGCGAACTGACGCCGCGTTTCAAGGCGTTCGTCGACCGGATCGACGTCACGCCGCGCCGCACCATCGACTTCCTGGTCGCACTGAACCAGCAGGTCCATGACGACATCAGCTACCTGATCCGCATGGAACCGGGCGTGCAGACGCCCGAGGAAACCCTGGAGCTGGCTGCAGGGTCCTGCCGCGATTCCGGCTGGCTGCTGGTCGAAGCGCTGCGCCAGCTTGGACTGGCCTCGCGATTCGTGTCCGGCTACCTGATCCAGCTCAAGCCCGACGTCAAGTCGCTGGACGGCCCGTCGGGCGCCGAGGCCGACTTTACCGACCTGCACGCCTGGTGCGAGGTCTATCTGCCGGGCGCCGGCTGGGTCGGCCTGGACCCCACGTCGGGCCTGTTCGCGGGCGAAGGGCACATTCCCCTGGCCGCGACGCCGGAGCCCAGCAGCGCGGCACCGGTGACCGGCGCCGTCGACAAGGCCGAGGTCGAGTTCGAACACATTATGGAAGTCACGCGGGTGTTCGAAACCCCCCGGGTGACCAAGCCCTATACCGACGACCAGTGGCAATCGGTGCTCAAGCTTGGCGAACAGGTCGATGGCGATCTGAAGGCCATGGACGTGCGCCTGACGATGGGCGGTGAACCGACCTTCGTGTCGGTCGACGACCGTGACGGCGCCGAATGGAACATTGCCGCGCTGGGCCCCACCAAGCGGGGCTTTGCGACCGAACTCGTGCACAAGCTGCGTGCGAAGTATGGCGCGGGCGGCTTCCTGCATTTTGGCCAGGGCAAGTGGTATCCCGGTGAACAACTGCCCCGCTGGGCGCTGTCGATCTACTGGCGCGCCGATGGCAAGCCGTGCTGGGAAGATCCTTCCCTGTTTGCCGACGAACGTGAACCCGGCAATTACACCGAAGCCGACGCCAAGCGCTTCATCGAAAGCCTGACGACGCTGCTGGGCCTGGGCACCAGCACGATTGCTCCAGGGTACGAAGACGTCTTCTATTACCTGTGGCGCGAGCGCCGCCTGCCGGTCAACGTCGACCCGTTCGACGCGCGGCTGGACGACGAGATGGAACGCGCGCGGCTGCGCAAGGTGTTCGAGCAGAAACTCGACAAGGTGGTTGGCTACACGCTGCCCATCCGCCGCAATGACGCCAACACGGGTCCTGCCTGGCTGACCGGGCCCTGGTTCTTCCGTGACGAGCGCATGTACCTGTTCCCCGGCGATTCGCCCATGGGATATCGACTGCCGCTCGACTCGCTGCCCTGGGTGTCCGAAGCCGACGCCGTGCAGCAGTTCGACCGCGACCCCTTCGCGCCGCGTGGCGGGCTGGCCGATCCGGTGCAGATCCGCGCGCAGCTGCCGGGCATGGCCGCCGAACGCAATGCGGCGGGTGATCCATCGCGTGGCAGCGCTGCTGCGCCGGCGCCGGGCCGCGGGCCCGATGCGGGGGTCAATGCCGGGACCGGCATGGCCGGACGGGACGGCAAGGCGGCTGCGGGTGCGGGTGGAACGGGCGGCGGTGCGGGCGCAGCGGTTGGTACGGCAGCAGGTGCAGGTACCGGTGCAGGCGCCGCGGCAGGTGCCAGCACTGGCGCCGCCTCGGCCCAGGCCGACGCTGACCGCGCGCCGGCTCCGTTCGAATCGGCGTCCTGGATCAATCGCACGGCGCTGTGCGTCGAAGCGCGCCAGGGCATCGTCTACATCTTCATGCCGCCGCTGGCCGACGTCGAACACTATCTGGAACTGGTCGCCGCCGTCGAGGCCACTGCGCGCAAACTGGGCATGCGCATCATGTTCGAGGGCTATCCGCCCCCGCGCGACCCCCGCCTGAAGCTGCTCGCCGTCACGCCCGACCCGGGCGTGATCGAAGTCAACATCCATCCGTCCAGCAGCTGGAAGGACCTCGTCGACCACACTGAATTCCTGTACCAGGCGGCGTTCGAGACCCGGCTGTCGACCGAAAAATTCATGCTGGATGGCCGGCACACGGGCACCGGTGGCGGCAACCACTTCGTGCTGGGCGGCGCCACGCCGGCCGACAGCCCGTTCCTGCGCCGTCCCGACGTCCTGACCAGCCTGATCGCCTACTGGATCAACCACCCGTCCTTGTCCTACCTGTTCTCGGGCATGTTCATCGGGCCGACCAGCCAGGCGCCGCGGGTGGACGAAGCCCGCAATGACCAGATCTACGAACTCGAACTCGCGATACAAGAGATCGACAAGCAGATGGCCGCCAACGGCGGCAACTGCCCGCCGTGGATGGTTGACCGCGCCTTGCGCAACATCCTGATCGACGTTACCGGCAACACGCACCGGTCCGAATTCTGCATCGACAAGCTCTATTCGCCGGACAGTTCCACCGGCCGCCTGGGCCTGCTCGAACTGCGTGCGTTCGAAATGCCGCCGCACGCCCGCATGAGCCTGTCGCAGCAGTTGCTGTTGCGGGCGCTGGTTGCCTACTTCTGGAAGCGGCCGTACAAGGCCCGGATCACGCGCTGGGGCACCGAGCTGCATGACCGTTTCCTGCTGCCGACCTATGTCGCGATGGACTTCGACGACGTGCTCGATGAGCTGAACGAGGCAGGGTATGCCTTTGATCGGGAATGGTTCGCGCCGCACTTCGAATTCCGCTTCCCGCTGTTCGGCGAAGTGGCTGCGCGCAGCGTGCAGCTGCAGATCCGGTCGGCGCTCGAACCGTGGCATGTCATGGGCGAGGAAAGTTCGTCCACCGGCACGGCGCGCTACGTGGATTCGTCGCTGGAACGGGTCGAGGTCAAGGTCACCGGGCTCAATGACAACCGCTATGTGGTCACGGTCAACGGCCGCGCGCTTCCCCTGCAGCCCACCGGCCGGGTCGGCGAGTTCGTGGCGGGCGTCCGCTACAAGGCCTGGGCGCCGCCGACCGCCTTGCACCCGACCATTCCGATCCACACGCCGCTCACGTTCGACATTGTCGATACCTGGACGCAGCGGTCCCTGGGCGGCTGCCAGTATCATGTGGCTCATCCGGGCGGACGCAATCCTGAAACCTTCCCGGTCAATTCGTACGAAGCCGAAAGCCGGCGTTTGTCGCGCTTCCTCAGAATGGGGCACACGGCCGGGCGCATGGTGGTCGAACCCGCCATACCCGGACGTGAGTTCCCGTATTCGCTCGATCTGCGGCACGATTGACCTGACGGCCGGCCGGCGGCATTGCCGCCGCGCCGCCGCCGTCCGGACCCGTTCCGAGGGCAACGCCAGGGCTCGCTCCCTGGGGCCCAAGCACACCGAGTAGACCGATGGCTTCTATGCTTTTTCCGACCGAAGCGTCCCAGGACGCCGTGGCGACTGCGCTGCACCTGGCGCTGGCGGCACGTCCCGGTCACTATGACGAACTTCGCGATGCGGCGCGCGGCAAGGTGCTGCGTCAGCATTGGCAAAGCTTCTTCGAGCATCTGGGGCCCGCAGGCTTTTCCGATCTCGACGAGCGCGCCGAGGCGGTCGCGCGGCAGATCCGCGAAAACGGCATCACCTACAACATCTATGCCGATGCCGATGGTCCTACACGGCTATGGTCGCTCGACCTGCTGCCCTTCATCATTCCCGACCATGAATGGCAGAGCCTGGAAGCCGGCCTGACCCAGCGCGCCACGCTGCTCAACCGCATCGTGGCCGACATCTACGGCCCGCAGCACCTGTTGACCGAAGGCCTGGTGCCGTCGGCGCTGGTCTACGGCCATCCCGGTTATCTGCGCCCGCTGTGCGGCTTCACGCCGCCCGGCGACACCTATTTGCACATCGTCGCGTTCGATCTGGCGCGTGCGCCCGACGGCGAGTGGTGGGTGGTGTCCCAGCGCACGCAGGCGCCGTCCGGCATGGGCTACGCCCTGGAAAACCGGCTGGCCATTTCAAACCTGTTCAACGAGGCTTTTCACGAGCTGCGGGTGCAGCATCTGGCCGCCAGCTATCGCACCATGGTCGACATGCTCTATCGGCTGAGCCCGTTGAACCTGTCGCCCGGCACTCCGCCGCGCATCGTGCTGCTGACCCCGGGGCCGTACAACGAAACCTACTTCGAGCAGACCTTCCTGGCGCGCTACCTTGGCCTGACGCTGGTCGAAGGCGGCGACCTGACGGTGCGCGACAACCAGCTCTTCCTGAAGTCGTTGCACGGTCTGGAGCGGGTGCACGCCGTGTTGCGGCGCCTGGACGATGACTTCTGCGACCCGCTGGAACTGCGGTCCGATTCCACGCTGGGCATTCCGGGCCTGTTGCAGGCCATGCGTGCGGGCAACGTGCTGGTGGCCAATTCCCTGGGCACCAGCTTCCTGGAATCGCCGGCCTTCAACGGCTTTCTACCCGCCATCGCGCAGCGGCTGATGGGCGAAGACCTGACCTTGCCGTCGCTGGCGTCGTGGTGGTGCGGTGAAGAAGCCGCCCTGAAGCAGGTGCTGCCGTATCTGTCCACGCTGGTCATCAAGCCGACCTATCCGGAACGCAAGGCCAACGCGGCGTTCGAGCCCATCATCGGCGCCTACGCATCGCCGGAAGAACTCGATGCGCTGCGCGAACGGATTGCCGAGGATCCCGATGCCTTTACGCTGCAGGCCTACCTGCCGCTGTCGCAGGCGCCGGTCTGGAGCGGTGGGCACTTGCTGCCCCGGGCAGCCATGGTGCGCATGTTCGCCGTGGCGGACGGGCGGGGCAGCTGGAGCATCGTTCCGGGCGGCCTGACCCGCGTCGGCGGCCGTGACCAGCGCGTCGTGTCCATGCAAAGCGGCGGGAGCAGTGTCGACACCTGGGTCATGACCTCGGGGGTGGTCGATATGTTCTCGATGCTGCCCGAGCAGCTCAGCCCCGAAGACCTGTCGCAAAAGCGCCGCCCGGTGTCCAGCCGGTCGGCCGAGAACATGTTCTGGCTGGGCCGCTACACCGAACGCGCCGACACCGGCGTGCGGCTGTGCCGGCTGACGCTGGAACGGTTCGGCAGCGGCGCCGTCGATTCGGGCGAGATGTTCGTGGCCGTGGCGCGGCTGTGCGAGCGCAATGGCCTGATTCCGTATCCCGCGCCGATGGAATCGCCGCGCGCCTTCGAGCAGGCCTTGCTGAAGTACCTGGCAGACGAGGCCGCCGCCATGGGCGTGCGCTACAACCTGCGGGCGCTGGCCAGTTCGGCCGGCCAGATCCGCGACCGGCTGTCACCGGACCACTGGCGGCTGCTCCTGGCCGCGGGCGATGACTTTACTGCCGACCTGGCCGACGGCCCCGACGATGACGACCGCGCCGAGGTGTCGGCGCTGCGCGCGCAAGAAGCGCTGCAGCGGCTGGCGACGCGCCTGTCCGCGATCACGGGGGCGCAGGCCGACCGCATGACGCGTGACGACGGCTGGCGTCTGCTCACCATCGGCCGGCAGACCGAACGCCTGTCGGTCATGTCCCGCTCGCTGGACTGCCTGTTCATTGACAACGCGGTGCTGCTCGAGTCGGGCTTTGCCCTGCTGCTCGACGTGTTCGACAGCACGATCACCTACCGGGCGTATTACCAGAGCCGGCATGAGATTCCGGTTTTGCTCAACCTGCTGGTGCTGGATGAAGACAACCCGCGCTCGCTGGCCTGCATCGCTGGCGAACTGCGCAGCGAACTGGCGCGCTTTACCAAAAGCGACCCGGCGCAGCCCGATCCCATGCTGGCCTTGCTGCCGCCAGAAGGGCTGGGCGTGACGCTGTCCAGCCTGTGCGAGCGCGATAACGATGGCCGCTACAGCGCCGTCCTGGCCCTGGCGGCGCAACTGACCCGTGCCGCCAGCGCGATTTCCGACGAGATCGGCCGCCGCTACTTCAGCCACGCCATCGACTTTCCGCGGGCGGTGCGAGCATGACGACCATGGATCCCAACGCGCCGTTCGACCCGTTCCTGCCGTTCGGCGGGCAGGCGCCGCTGCAACCGCTGCAACCGCTGCAGCCGTACATGCCCGAACAGACCCAGATGCCGATGCAGACCCAGATGCAGGGTCTGCCGCCCCTGCAGGAACAGGTGCTGGGCACGATGCGGCAGAGGCAGGGGCCCCATGGTCAGACCCTGGGGCAGTCACAACGTCAGGCCCAGTCCCCGTCTTCGCCCGACGATGGCAGCGTTGCCCTCACCATCATCCACGAGACGCTCTATCACTACGCCGCGCGGGTGGAGCAGGCGCATCACCTGGCCTACCTCAAACCCCTGGACCAGCCTTGCCAGCGGCTTGAATCGTTTACCCTGGACATTGAGCCCGAGCCGTCCCACTGCACGACGGAAACCGACGTCTACGGCAACGCCCGCAGCATTTTCGAGATGTACGCCCCGCACGATGCCTTGCGCGTCAGCGCCACCAGCCGGGTCATCGTCCGCCCGCGTTTCGAAGGCATCACGCCCGAGGCCACGCAGCCCTGGGAAGACGTCGCGCACGCGCTGCGATACGTCGCGGGCGGTGGCTTCCGCCGCGAAGTCGAATTCACGTTTGCGTCACCCTACGTGGCCATACTGGCGCCCTTGCGGGACTACGCGCGCGCGTCCTTCACGGCCGGCCGGCCTTTGGCCGAGGCGGCCATCGAGCTCATGCAGCGCGTGCACGCCGACTTTACGTACGCGTCGTGCAGCACGGATGTCTCGACGCCCATGATCGACGCCTTTATGCAGCGGCGCGGCGTGTGCCAGGATTTTGCGCACGTCATGCTGGGCTGCCTGCGGGCGGTGGGGTTGGCGGCGCGGTATGTCAGCGGCTACCTGATGTCCCAGCCGCCGCCGGGGCAGGCGCGGCTGATCGGCGCCGATGCGTCGCATGCGTGGGTGGCGGTGCATTGCCCCGGCCTGGGCCGACAGGACGACTGGCTCGACCTGGACCCCACCAACGGCATGGTGCCGGCGGCCAGCCACGCCATGCTCGCCTGGGGCCGTGACTACGGCGACGTGACCCCCTTGCGCGGGGTGATCCGCGGCGGAGGCGGTCACGACCTGACCGTGCGCGTCACGGTGGCGCCCGACAACGAACTCATTCAACAGACACCTCTTCTACAGGACACACCATGAGTCATCTGCATTTCATCGGCGGCGAAAAAGGCGGGGTAGGCAAGTCGCTGGTCGCACGCGTGCTCGCGCAATACTTCATCGACCGCGAGCGTCCGTTCGTCGGTTTCGATGCAGATCCGTCGCACGGCGCGCTCATGCGCTTCTATGCTGACTACACGTCGCCGGTGCGCATCGACCAGTACGACAGCCTGGATCGCATTGTGGAAACCGCCGTGGCGCAGCCCGAAGCCGAAGTCCTGGTGGACCTGGCCGCCCAGACGCAAGATGCCCTGCTGCACTGGATCGAAGAATCCAACCTGCTGGAACTGTCGTCCGAAATGAACCTGCCGTTGACTTACTGGCATGTCATGGACACGGGACGCGATTCGGTCGACCTGCTGCGCAAGCTGCTCGACACGGTGGGCGGCCGGCTCGACCTGGTGCTGGTCAAGAATGAAGTGCGGGGCGGCGACTTCCATGTGCTTGACGCATCCGCCGAACTCAAACGCGCGCTGACCATGGGCGCCAAGGTGGTTGCCCTGCGCCGCCTGCAGGACAGCACCATGCAGAAGATCGACGCGCACAGCAGCAGTTTCTGGGCGGTCACGCACCCGTCATCACCCAGCCAGGTCGGCTTGCTCGAGCGTCAGCGCATCAAGAGCTGGCTGAACAAGACGTACGCTGAATTCGAACGTATCGGCGTGTGACGATGAGCCTAAAAGCCCGATGCATCGGGCTTTTTGCGCAGTGATCTACTGACAGTTGCACATGCTTGCTTACACCCGTTCCCCAGGCGGGTCTTTACAGTGCAAGCTCGACATCACGCGCTTGCCGAGTAGCAGGCGCGTCCCCCCTGTTCCTCCATCGCGCAAGGCACCATCATGAGCAGTTTCTTCGATTCCATCAGCGCCCGCGTGGTCGACTCCGGCAAGAGGAAACGCGACAACGCCCGTGGCAAGATCTTCCACTGCGACTGCGGCCAGCCGGTGTTCTTCCACAACACGCTCTGTTTGGCCAGCCAGACACAGTTGGGCTACGAGCCTGACCTGGGCGAGGTGCGTTCACTGGCTGAAGGCCCCGAGCCCGATACCTGGGTGCTGGCGTCCAACCCCAAGGGCAGGATCTTCAAGCGCTGCGGCAACCTGAATACGCCCGCCGCGTGCAACTGGCTGCTTCCCGCAGATTCCGCCGAAACCCTGTGCCTGGCGTGTCAGCTCAACCGCACCATACCCGACCTGTTGGTACCTGAAAACAGCGAACTCTGGCGCAAGATCGAAGCGGCCAAGCGCCTGCTGATCGCGCAGCTGCTGACGCTCGGTCTGCCGGTCAGACCCATGGTCGAAGAAGGCGACGGTGGCCTGGCGTTCGATTTTCTGGGCACATCGGCCGACGGCGTCGCACCGCTGACGGGGCACGCCAGCGGTCTGGTCACGCTTAACATCAAGGAAGCCGACGATGCCGAACGCGCCAGGATGCGCGAGCAGATGCACGAGCCCTACCGCACGCTGCTGGGCCATTTCCGTCACGAGATCGGTCATTATTATTGGGACGTGCTGATCGCCAATGGCCCGTTCCTGGAGCACTTCCGGAAAGCCTTTGGCGATGAACGCATCGACTATGGCGAAGCGCTGAAAGTGCATTACGAAAATGGCGCGCCGCCCGACTGGGCCAACCATTTCATCAGCACCTACGCGTCGTCGCACCCGTGGGAAGACTGGGCCGAAACCTGGGCCCACTACCTGCACATGATGGACACGGTGGATACCGCCCTGAGCTATGGCATTTCGCCCAAGGCCGTCCAGCGCGACTACGAGCCGTTCACCGAAGCCGTGCTGACCGACCCGGATGATCCGTCGGCGCAGGATTTTCTGCGGATCGTGAATGCGTGGGTGGCGCTGACCGGCGTGCTGAACGAACTGTCGCGCGCCATGGGCCAGCGGGACTTCTATCCCTTTGCGCTGCCCGCACCGGTGGTCGGCAAGCTGCAGTTCATCCATCGTGTGGTGAAGGCGGGCAGCGAGCAGGTCAGCCGCGACGAGACTGTCGACGTGACGATCGAAGAGCCGACGCTGATGGCGGGCGCTGCCGCATTGCAGAATCAGCAGACGCAAGAGCAGGGCCCGGGCGGGCAGTCGCAAGGCGACGGCATGGGCAACAACCAGGGCCAGAACCTGGGCCCGTCGTCGACGCCCGATGGCGCGCCGGCAGTGGATGCCGACGGCGCCACCGCGCCAGCCGACAACACGGTTGCACCGGTCGGCAATACCGTTGCACCGGCTGACAGTAACGTTGCGCCGGTCAACAACATGGTTGCGCCGGTCAACAATACCGTTGCCCCCGTCAACAACGGTGGCCAGCCGGAAAATACGGTTGCTCCGCTCAACAACAACGTTGCGCCGGCCAACAATAATGTTGCCCCCGTCAACGATCCGGCGCCGACCGTGAATGGCGTCAACGCCGACGGCACGCCTGCCGACCCGACATCGCCGCCGCAAGCGGCACAGCAGCCCGCGCCCGCACCGCTGTAATCGCGTTCAGCGTGGACCCGCCCCGGCTCCGACCGCGTGTCGTCGCCGGGGTTTTTTTATGGTCAGTGCCCGATGAGGCGTTCGCCCGCATCGGGCTTGTCGTGCACGCCAAACTTTTCCACCAGCGTGCTGCTGGCTTCATTCAGGCCCGTCACGTCCACCTGCGTGCCGGCCTGGCGGAACTTCATGACCACCTTGTCCAGCGCTCCCACCGACGTAATGTCCCAGAAGTGCGCGTGGCTCACGTCAATGGACACGCGCTGCAGGGCTTCCTTCACATCGAAGGCATCGGCGAATGCGTCGGCCGACGCAAAGAAAACCTGGCCGCGCACGCGGTAATCACGTTGCTGGCCGTCCTGCGACAGCTGGCTTTCGACCCGGAACAGGCGGCTGACCTTCTTCGCAAAGAACAGCGCGCTCAACACCACGCCGGTACCCACGCCCTTGGCCAGGTCGTTGGTCGCGATGGTGACGATCACCGTGGCGATCATCACGACACTGGAGCTGGCCGGATGGGTGCGCAGGTTGCGCAGCGACGCCCAGCTGAAGGTGCCGATCGACACCATGATCATCACGGCCACCAGTGCGGCCATGGGAATGCGTGCGACCCACGGGCCAAGGAACACCACCATCACCAGCAACAAACCGCCCGCCACCAGCGTCGACAGGCGCGTGCGGCCGCCTGACCGCACGTTGATCACCGACTGGCCGATCATGGCGCAGCCTGCCATCCCGCCCAGCAGGCCCGACGCGATGTTGGCGATGCCCTGGCCCGCGCACTCGCGGCTCTTGTTGCTGGTGGTGTCCGTCATGTCATCGACAATCGTTGCGGTCATCAACGACTCGAGCAGGCCCACGATGGCCAGCGTGCAGGCATACGGTAAAATGATCCACAGCGTGTCCAGCGTGAAGGGCACGTCGGGCAACAGGAAGATCGGCAGGCTGTCGGGCAGCTGGCCCATGTCGCCCACCGTGCGGATGTCCAGGCCCAGGAACATCGACACCGCGGTCAGCACCACAATGCAGACCAGCGGCGAAGGTACGGCCTTGGTCACGTAGGGCAGCAGATAGATGATGCCCAGGCCCGCTGCCGTCATCGCATACACCACCCACGACACACCGATCAGCTCGGGCAACTGCGCCGCAAAGATCAGGATGGCCAGCGCGTTGACAAAGCCCGTCACCACCGACCGGGACACGAAGCGCATCAGCACCCCCAGCCGCATCAGCCCGGCCACGATCTGCAGCGCGCCGGTCAACAAGGTCGCGGCAAGCAGGTACTGCAGGCCGTGGTCCTTGACCAGCGTCACCATGACCAGGGCCATGGACCCGGTCGCGGCGGAAATCATGGCCGGTCGGCCACCGGTGAACGCAATCACCACGGCAATGCAGAACGAGGCGTACAGCCCCACCTTCGGGTCCACGCCCGCAATGATGGAAAAGGCAATGGCCTCGGGGATCAGCGCAAGCGCCACGACGATGCCGGACAGCAGATCGCCGCGGACATTGGACAGCCAGTCCTGGCGCAAGGTATGGGAAGAGAACATGGGAATCACCTGGCCGGTGCACGGGGCAGCGGCGCGTCAGAAGCAACATGGGGAGCACAAGACGCGATGCGCGTGCGGCCTGCCCTGAAGGCAGGCAGATCGCAGGGCGGCATCGGGTCGTCGAGCGGAAGGGTGTCGCCCGGGCCGGCAGTTTACTCCAGGCGCACGGGTGCACCGCCACCCATGCGTCGCGGGTCCGGTTCACCCTCACTTCGTCGGTTCGAACTTGCCAGCCCGGCGCAATCGTATCGGGCCCCGCACCGGCTGGTTCAGGTCCACCGTGGTCTGCCCCTGCGTCACCCGGATCACGTCAGCGTTCGCCAGGCGCGCCGCCACGTCGCGGATCCGCGGCATCAGCGCCCGCCACGTGTCCTCGTCGTCGGACAGGGACCGGGCAACGTCGGACGGGCAGATCGACACGTCCGGGCGCCGCTCGGCCAGCAGCGCAACGATGCGCTCGGCCAGGTCGGTGTCGGTGAAGTCGGCGTTCTTGTTGCGCATGCTGCCGAGAGTAACCGAGAGGAGCTGGCGCCCGGCAAGGCACGCCGCACAGGGATACACTTTTGGGGTCGCCCCATCCACCCGCCGTCGCATGGCCAAACGTGTCACCGAACCCTGGTACCACCCGCCCGTCGAAGAGCGTTGTGCGCTCTGTGGCCGGGTCGTGCCGGACGACCAGCGCGACAAACACCACCTGGTTCCCAAGTCCGAAGGCGGCAAGGAGACAGCCGTTCTGCACCGGATCTGCCATCGCCAGATCCATGCCCTGTTCACCGAAAGCGAACTGGCGCACGATTACGCGACGATCGACGCGCTGATGACGAACGACGCCATCCGCCGGTTCGTCAAGTGGGTGCGCAATAAGCCGCCCGGGTTTTTCGAGCGGACGCGGCGCAGCAAACGTTGACGCGGCGGCCCATCCGACAGGCGCAGTTTGTGTCACGGCCCGGACATCTCGCTGCGTCACAGTGGTCCGACATAAGGAGAACGCTGTGCGCCTTGCCGTCTACAACGTCGAAAACCTGTTCGATCGCGCCAAGGCCATGAACCTGGGCACCTGGGCGCAGGGCCGCGACGTGCTGGAGCAGTTTGCCGCGCTGAACCGCCTGCTGGGGCAGATACGCTACCGGCCGTCCGACAAGACAAAAATGGCCAGGCTGATCGTCGACCTGGGCATGGCCGCGTCCGACACCGGACCGTTCGTGATCCTGCGCCGCAATCGCGGTGGCCTGCTCAAACGCCCGAAGGCAGGCGGCGTGCAGATCGTGGCCGAAGGCCGCGCGGACTGGGTCGGTTCGCTGGAACTGCGCGACGAACCCATCGACGAACAGGCCATGCGCAACACCGCTCGTGTGATCAACGACCTGAATGCCGACGTGCTGGGCGTAGTCGAAGCCGAAAACCGGCCGGTGCTGTCGGCCTTTAACGGGCAGGTCCTGCCGGCCACGGGCGGCGACGCTTTCCGGCAGGTCATGGTGATCGACGGAAACGACGACCGCGGCATCGACGTCGGACTGCTCACGCGAGAAGGCTTTCTGATCGGCACGATGCGCAGCCACGTCGATGATCGCCTGCCCAACGGCGAAGTGGTCTTTTCGCGCGACTGTCCGGAATTCGAGATCGCGACCCCGCAAGGTGCGCGGATGGTTGTCATGGTCAACCATCTGAAAAGCAAAGGGTACGGCGGCAAGGCCGCGTCCGACGCGCGGCGCAAGGCCCAAGCCACCCGGATCGGCGAGATCTACCGCCGCCTGCTCGAAGAGGGTGTCGAGCACATCGCGGTGATCGGCGACCTGAACGACACGCCCGACAGCGCGCCGCTTGCGCCGCTCATTACCGGCACCACGCTCAAGGACGCATTCACGCACCCGGCCTTCGACGACGGCGGCTATCCCGGCACGTATGGATCGTGCGGGCCCTCGAACAAGATCGACTACCTGCTGCTATCGCCCGCGCTGTATGCCACCGTCCAGCTGGGCGGGGTGCTGCGGCAGGGCATGTGGCCTGGCGTGCGGCCGCGAAAGTGGGAGACTTTCCCCGAACTGACCCGTCCGGAAGATGCCGGCTCGGATCATGCGGCGATCTGGGTGGATCTGGACCTGTAAACCACGGGCAGAGTGGGACAAAGGCCCGTGGGGTCAGATGGCGGTCCACCGCGGGTAAGTGCCGACTATCAGTCGCGCGGCAGGGTGGTGACAATCCCCGGACATAACAATCAGATTGGGGATAGCCGCCATGACCACGTATCGAAGGGGTTTTCTCCGCACCACTGCCTGCCTGCTCGCGGCAGGCGCGGCCCACATCGCCGCGCCCCTTGCCGCGCATGCCCAGACCGGCCCCTTCCCCAACCGGCCGATCAAGCTCATCGTGCCGGTCGCGCCCGGCGGCGGCGCCGATGCCGTCGCGCGCATGGTCGCCGACAGGATGTCGCAATCGCTGGGCAAGACCATCGTGGTCGAGAACAAGGCGGGCGGATCCGGGTCCATCGCGTCGAACGAAGTCGCGCGCGCCGAGCCCGACGGCTACACCCTGGTGCAGTGTTATGTCGCCACGCACAGCACCAATCCGGCAGTCCTCAAACTGAGCTACGACCCGATCGCCGACTTTGCGCCGGTGGGCATGATGGGCAAGACGTCGAATGTGCTGGTCGTCAGCAGCGATTCGACTGCCAAGACCCTGCAGGACTTCCTGTCCCTGGCGCGCGCCAAACCGGGCGTCCTGAACTTTTCGTCGGCAGGCGCCGGGTCCGCCACCCACCTGATCATGGAATACCTGGAAAACCAGGCCAAGGTGGACCTGACCCACATCCCGTACAAAGGCGCCGCGCCCGCCATGCAGGACCTGCTGGCCGAACGCGTCGACGCCATGTTTCCCAGCCTGACGACAGCATTGCCGCACATCAAGAGTGGCAAGCTGCGCGCGCTGGCAGTGGCGTCCGAAGCCCGCGACCCGGCCGCGCCCGACGTGCCGACAGTGGCGGAACAAGGCTTTCCGGGCTTCAGCGCCATCCAGTGGTGGGGCCTGTGCGCACCGGCCAAGACGCCGGCGCCGGTCGTTGCCACCCTCAACAAAGCGCTGAACGACGCGCTGGGGCAGCCCGCCATCCAGGCACGGTTCGTTGAGATGGCGGCCGAACCCACGCCCATCTCGCCCGCGCAGTTCGGCGCCTTCCTGAAGGAAGAAGCGGGCAAGTGGAGCAAGCTGGTGAAGGACACGAACCTGAAGGTGGATTGATTACCTGACGCTTTCCCGGCGATGGCCGTGTGCCACGTCCGTCCTGGCCCGGGCTGCGCCGCGCTCGATGGCCGCATGCAGATCGGCCGCGCGCCGCAGCTGCCTTCGCCTGCCATGCCCGTCCTGGCGATGCCTCGCCTGCAAAGTTCTGTGCTCGTGCGAGCGATCGGGCTGCATTCGACGTCATCGGAACGGCCTGGCCTGCAATCGCTTCCGCCTGGTTGGGCGGCGTCAGCTGCAGGTCATGCGTCTGGCGTGTCTTCCGGCAACCGCTTACTGTAAGCCTTGCCAAGGCTGATCCCGACCCCCGCCCACACCAGCGCCAGCACAGCGCCCACCAGCGCGGCCGGTCCGGCACCGGCGCCCAGCGCGTCGATCCCGGCCTTGGCCCACCCGCTGACGGCATCACCCGCCCGATACACGGCCGTGTCGATCACGTTCTTGGCCTTGTACTTGGTCTCGGCATCGACCACGGTAAACAGCATCTCGCGCCCCGGCCGGACCAGCGCGTATTCGCCCACGCGCCGCACGATCATCACGATCACCAGCACACTGAAGATCGGCATGACGGCCAGGGCGACGAAGCCCACCGCGATCGCCAAGGGGATGGCGGCAAGCAGCACCCGCACCCCGAAGCGCTGCGCCAGCCGGCCGGTCACGCCCAGCTGGACCAGGATGGTCAGCGCCTGCACCACCGCATCGATGCTGCTGAAGATCTCGGCCTGCCGCACGCGATCGGGAAACTGTTCGCTGATCAGGCGCGCCTGCTCGAAATACAGGAAGGTGCTCGCCGTGGCCAGCAAGATGACGAAGGCGCTGATGCCGAGCAGATAGGGGGAACGCAATACGCTGAGCAAGCCGGCCCACGACGCGCCGCCCATGGCGCGCGCGGGGCTGTCGGGCTCGCCGTCTGCGGCGGCGCCGTGGCGCGTGCGCCAGCCCAGCAGCCAGGCAACGCAGCCCAGGCTGGCGCCCAGCAGGACTGCCGACAGCAGCAACAGGCCGGAAAAGCCGATACCCCGCACCAGCAGTCCACCCATGACCGGGCCGACCAGGCCGCCCACGCTGGCGCCCGCGGCAATCGGGCCAAACAGGCGGCGGGCCTGGCCCGGCTGGCACACATCGGCCAGGAAACTCCACGCCACCGACACCACGAACAGGTTGTAGACCGACACCCACACATAAAAGACGCGGGCAAGCACCACGCTATCGGCGCCCACCTGGAAGGCCGCTGCGAACGCGGCCAGCTGCGCCATGAACGCCGCGTACAGCCACGGCACCAGCCGCGCCCGGCGCACCCGCGCGGCAAACGCGCCGTAGATCGGCACGGCCACCAGCATGACAACGAAAGTTGCGGTGAACAACCATTGCAGGTGCTGCACGCCGCCGGTGATACCCATGGTTTCGCGCACTGGCCGCAACATGAAGTAGCCGGCGAACAGGCAGAAGAACAGCAGGAAGCCGGCAGCCACGGCGGAACGCTCGTCGGGCAGCAGGCCGGCAAGGCGGGATCGCAGGGGTGCGGGTATAGCAGGGGCGGGCACGATGATCCGTAAGTAAGGCACTGACCCGACGGTAGCGCGCAGTCGCCAGGGCGACAAGCGGCGTACTCATCCGGTCGCCGGCGCCCTGGTGGCAGCCGGTATCACCTGGTGGCTCCTGGCCTTGGCGCTGTTCGGCCTTGGGGCCACGCTGCTCGCCGGACGCGGCGTCAGCCGGATGACCCCGGCCACGGTCACATTGGGACATTGACATGGGCAGGGCACGGGCGATCCCCTATCATGGCGCGATCAGGCAGCGGCGCGCTGCCACCCCCCTGATGAGGACGTGACCGATGACGACATCCACCGTGGGAATCTGCATTGCGGGCGAAGGCGCGATGGGCGAGACGCATGCCAAGGTGCTGGCCGCCATGCCGGGCGTGCGGCTGACGGCAGCGGCCGTCGGCGACCCGGTGCAGGGCGCCGCGTTTGCCGCCAAGTACGGCATTCCCTTTCACTCGACGAGTCTGGCCGACTGCGTGGCGCGGCCGGATGTGGATGCCGTGGTGCTGGCAACGCCGTCAGGCCTGCACACCGAGCATGCACTGAGCGTGATCGGGGAAGGCAAACCCGTGCTCCTCGAGATCCCGGCTGCGCTGAGCCTGCCCGACACCTTGCGTCTGGCCGCGGCGCAAGAAGCGTCGGGGGTGCCGCTCATGGTCTGCCACAGCCGCCGCTTTGGCGCGCCGCACCGCATGATCCGCGACCGGATCCGCGACGGCAGTTTCAGGTTGCACCACATGGTGGTCGAAACGTATTTCCTGCGCCGCACAAACCTGAACATGTTCGGCCAGCCGCGCACGTGGGTGGACAGCCTGCTGTGGCATCACGCCTGCCATTCGGTGGACCTGGCGGTCTGGCTGCTGGATGAGCCGGACTTTATCGTGCAGGCCCAGCAAGGGCCGGATCATCCGGAACTGGGCGTGCCGATGGACATGAGCATCGTGATGCGGTCGCCGCGCACCGGCGTGCTGTTCACGATGGCCATGTCCTTCAACAACAAGGGACCGTTCGGCGGCTTCTATCGCTACATCGGCGAAGAGGACACCTACCGCGTCTGGCGGGATGAGCTGCGCGGATCGGATGACCAACTGATCGCGCTGGATGCCGAACCGGCGTTCGACCGGCAGGACCGGGCGTTCATCGACGCGGTGCGCAACCAGAGCACGCCCGAAAGCGACATCCACTCGGTGATCCCCTCGATGCGACTGCTCGATGCCATCGAGCGGAGCATTGTCGAAAATCAGGCCGTTCGCTGAATCGGCTGGCGAGCAGACGTCCGGCGTCGCCGTGCCGGACCTGACGCGTGTGCTCCCTGCCGCGTGCGCTCCCTGACGGGCTACTTCGACGTCGGCATCACGAATTCCGCGCCTTTGCCGATGCTTTCCGGCCAGCGCTGCATGATGCTCTTCTGGCGTGTGTAGAAGCGCACGCCTTCTTCGCCGTAGGCATGCATGTCGCCAAACAGCGACCGCTTCCAGCCGCCAAAGCCGTGCCATGCCATTGGCACCGGAATCGGCACGTTGATGCCGACCATGCCGACTTCGATGCGGCGGCCGAACTCGCGCGCCACGTTGCCGTCGCGCGTGAAGCAGCTCACGCCATTGCCGAATTCATGCGCGTTGATCAAGGCGACGGCTTCGGCCAGGTCCTTGACGTGCACGCACGCCAGCACCGGACCAAAGATCTCTTCCTTGTAGATACGCATGTCGGGCGTGACCTCGTCGAACAGCGTGCCGCCCAGCCAGAAGCCGTCGGTGCAGCCGTCGCCCGCCGTGCTGCCATCAAAGTTGCGGCCGTCAACCAGTAGCGTCGCGCCTTCCTGTTCGCCCAGTTCGATGTAGCCCGTGATGCGCGCCTTGGCGGCGGCCGTCACGATCGGGCCCATCTCGGCGTCCAGGTTCGTGCCGTTCAGGATCTTCAGCGAGCGGGTACGCTCGATCAGCTTGGGCAGCAGGCGTGCGCCGACATCGCCCACCAGCACCGCCACGCTGATTGCCATGCAACGTTCGCCGGCCGACCCGTAGCCCGCGCCGACCAGCGCGTCCACCGCCTGGTCCAGATCGGCGTCGGGCATGACCACCATGTGGTTCTTGGCGCCGCCCAGGGCCTGCACCCGCTTGCCGTTGCGCGCGCCGGTCTCGTAGATGTAGTTGGCGATCGGCGTCGAGCCCACGAAGCTGATGGCGGACACGTCGGGGTGCGCCAGCAGTGCGTCGACCGATTCCTTGTCGCCCTGCACGACGTTGAACACGCCATCGGGCAGGCCGGCGCGCTTGAGCAGGTCAGCCAGCATCAACGATGCGCTCGGGTCGGTCGGGCTGGGCTTGAGCACGAAGGTGTTGCCGGCCGCAATTGCGACCGGGAACATCCACATCGGCACCATCACCGGGAAGTTGAACGGCGTAATGCCTGCCACCACGCCCAGCGGCTGGCGCATCGTCCAGTTGTCGATGCCCGTGGATACCTGGTCGGTAAAGTCGCCCTTGAGCAATTGCGGAATGCCGCAAGCGAACTCGGCAATGTCGATCCCGCGGGCCACTTCGCCCTGCGCGTCGGTAAACACCTTGCCGTGTTCGGCGGTGATGAGATGAGCAAGCTCATCTTTGTGCGCGTTCAACAACTCCACGAACTTGAACATGACCCGCGCGCGGCGGATCGGCGGCGTGTCGGCCCAGGCCGGAAAGGCGGCGCGGGCAGACGCCACGGCGTGATCCACATCGGATGGATTGGCCATCGCGACTTCGGCACGCAGCGCGCCGGTCGCCGGATTGAACACGGGCGCGGTGCGGCCGCTGGTGCCGGGCGAGGGCTGGCCCGACACCCAGTGGGCAATCTGTCCGACCGTGTTCACGGGATCGTTCTTCGCAGAGATGTTCATGACGCTTCCTTGTCGTTGATGCGGGCGCCTGCGCTGGGCACCGGGCAGAACAAGTGTAGGACGGTCGCCGGACTTTGATAATCCAGGTATTCTTGATTTGATTGTTCAAATAAATGAACAGTCAACGCGCCAGGAAACGCCCTCATGTCAACCGCCACCCTCGCCACCCTGGTGGCCGACCTGCACCTGCTGACCGTGCTGGCCGAAACCCGCAGCTTCACGCAGACGGCGCAGCGCCTGGCGATCTCCAAAGCGTCCGTCAGCATGCGCATCGGCGACCTGGAACGCCATGCCGGTGTGCCCCTGGTCCGCCGCACCACCCGTTCCGTCAGCCTGACCGAAGCCGGGCAGCAGCTGGTCAACGACACCCGCCCCGCCTTCGGCCGCATCGACGACAGCTTTACCGCGGTGCAGGACCAGGCCGGTTCTCCCCGCGGAGTCGTCCGCGTCACGGCCCCGGTCGCCCTCGGCCGGCAACACATTGCCCCGCGCCTGGCCGACTTCCTGCGACGCTTTCCGGACATCACCGTCGAGCTGGAACTGACAGACCGCTTCGTCAACTTCGCGCAGGAAGGCTTCGACCTGGCCATCCGCCACACCAGCACCCCACCCGACACCTTTGTCGCCTGGGTACTGTCGGATACCCGATCCCTGCTCGTCGCCAGTCCCGCCTACCTCAAGCGGCGCGGGACACCGGACCATCCGACCGAACTGGCCGCGCACGACTGCCTGCTCTACCTGGGCGGGCACGCCGACACCTGGACCTTCTCGCGCCCGTCGGCGCGCAAGGCGGTCGAGCCTGTCAGCGTCACCGTGTCGGGCCCCTTGAAGGCGAACAACAGCGAAGTGCTGCGCGAAGCCGTGCTCGATGGCCTGGGCATCGGGCTGCTGCCGGACTTCAGCGTATCGCCGGGAAATGCGGGCAGCGGTGGCGGCAACGGTTCACGGCGCCTGGTGGCCGTCCTGCCCTCCTGGCGCGCCCATGGCTTCTTTGGCGAACGCATCTATGCGCTGCGGCCCCGCAGCCATCAGGTGCCTCGCGCCGTGCAGTGCTTTGTCGAACATTTGCGTCAGACGATGGCGGGGGGTTATCCGGCGGCGTGTGTGGCCCAGTGATCAGTCTTGGGCGGCCACTTCCCGCAGCGCATCCAGCAGCTTCACCGCCGGCCCCGACAGGACCCCCTGACGTCGCCGGAACACCATCAACCGGCGATCGCGCGGCGAGCCTGTCACGCTCAGTGCCTGCACCAGCCCGGCCAGGCGCTCGGCGTCGTACATGGGCCTGGGCATCCAGCTCAGAAACCCGGCGTGCGTCACCAGGCTCTTGATCGCGATGATCGAGCGCGTCTCGACCACCACGTCCGGGCCGGGCAGGCCCTGCTCGCGAAACAGCGCCACGACTTCAGCAAAGGGCGCAGTGCCCTGGGGTGGCAGGACCCACTTGTGGCCGATCAGATCGGTCACCTGCAGCGCCCCCTGCTCACGCAAGGGGTGGCCGGTCGCCGCAATGACGTCGCTGGTGTCGTGCCATTCGGCATCGGGAATGGCGCAGATGGCCTCGTTCTCGGTCAGCGATACGCCAATGGCCAGATCGATCTCGTGCTTGAGCAGGGCGTCGGTCAGCAGGTCGCCTACGCCTTCCACGATGTGGACCTGCAGGTTGGGCCAGCGCGCCAGCACGCGGGCAATGGCCAGGGGCAGGATCAGGCTGATCGCGCTGGCGACCGCGCCGACTCGTATCGTCCCCTTGGCCAGACCCCGCAAGGCGTCGATCTCTTCGGTCGCCTGATCGGCTTCGTGCTGCAGCACCTTGGCATGCGGCAGCAGGGCATGGCCAAAAGGCGTGAGCACCATGCCGGTGGTGTGGCGCTCGAACAGCGGCGCGCCCACCTGATCTTCCAGCCGCTTGATGGTGCGGCTCAGGGCAGGTTGCGTGATGTTGAGGGTCTGGGCGGCGCGGCCCAGGGTGCCGTGGTGCGCCACGCAAAGGAAGGCGCCCAGCTGTCGGATATCCAAAGTCATGCAAAACGGTAATGACTTTTGGTCGAAAAGGCAATATTCAAGCAAGGGGCCGATCGCCATACTGCGGGCACAGATCGTCGCCAGACGACGCCCACTCACCCTCAGGAGACACGCTTGACTGCGACTGCCCCCGTGTCCGCACGCGCCCCCATCAGCACCCCCACCGGCGCCACCGAAGCAACATCCCCAAGCCCCCAGACCACCGTCCGCGAAGCGGTCCTGGATCTGCTGCGCGCCTTTGGCATGACCACGATTTTTGGCAACCCGGGTTCGACCGAGCTGCCGCTGTTCCTCGATTTTCCGGATGACTTCGAGTATGTGCTCGGCCTGCAGGAAGCGGTGGTGGTCGGCATGGCCGATGGCTACGCGCAGGCCAAGCGCAATGCCGCGTTCGTGAACCTGCACTCGGCAGCCGGTGTCGGCAACGCCATGGGCAACATCTTTACCGCGCACAAGAACCGCACACCCATGGTCATCACGGCGGGCCAGCAGGCGCGGTCGATCCTGCCGTTCGACCCCTTCCTGTTTTCCAACCAGGCGACCGAACTGCCCAAGCCCTATGTGAAGTGGAGCTGCGAACCGGCGCGTGCCGAAGACGTGCCGCTGGCCATTGCGCGCGCGTATTACATCGCCATGCAGGAACCGCAGGGCCCGGTGCTGGTGTCGGTCCCGGCCGATGACTGGGCGCGCCCCTGCGAGCCGGTCGCCGCGCGCGTGGTCAGTTCCGTGGTCCGCCCCGATGCGGGCGTGCTGGCAACGATTGCCGCCCGGCTGGATGGCGCGCAGCGCCCCGCCTTTGTCATCGGCGCCGCCGTGGATCGCAGCGGCGCGTGGGACGAGGTGCTGCAACTGGCCGAGCGTCACAATGCCGCCGTGTTCGTGGCGCCGATGTCGGGCCGCTGCGGCTTCCCGGAAGACCATCGCCTGTTCAGCGGCTTTCTGCCCGCCATGCGCGAAAAGATCGTCAGCCTGCTGAGCGGTCATGATGTGGTGTTCGCCCTGGGCGCGCCGGCCTTTACCTATCACGTTGAAGGCTTTGGCCCGCATCTGCCCGAAGGCGCCGAGCTGGTGCAACTGATCGACGATCCGTCCATCGCTGCCTGGGCGCCGGTCGGCACGTCGGCCGTCGGCAACATCCGCGCGGGCGTGCGGGATCTGCTGGATCTGTGCAAGCCATCGCAGCGCGACTTGCCGCCGCTGCGCGTTCCCGCGCCGCGCGCCGAACCCACGCCAGTCATGTCGGCCGCGTTTGCGTTGCAGACGCTGGCCGAAGTGCGCGATGCGCATTCGATCATCGTTGAAGAGTCACCCAGCGCGCGGCCCGTCATGCACCGCTACCTGCCCATGCTGCACAGCGAAACCTTCTACACCATGTGCAGCGGCGGCCTGGGCCACAGCATGCCGGCGGCCGTCGGCGTGGCGCTGGCCAAGCCCGACAAGAAGATCATTGCGCTGATCGGCGACGGGTCGGCCATGTACTCGATCCAGGCCCTGTGGACCGCGGCGCGTCTGCGTCTGCCCATCACCTTTATCATCATCAACAACCGGCGGTATGCGGCACTGCAGGAGTTTGCATCCACCTTCGGCTTCAAACCCGAAGACCCGCTGGTCGGGACGGCCTTGCCAGACCTGGACTTCGTTGCGCTCGCCCGCGGGCATGCCATGCGCGGTGTGCGCGTCGAAGATCCCGCCACGCTGCACGACGTGCTGCGTGAGGCACTGGCCAGTCCCGAACCGATCCTGGTCGACATCCAGGTCGGCTGATCGCTCGCGCACGCACCCTATAACAAGGAGAACTCTGATGACTGCAATCACCATGTTGATCGACGGCGCCCGTGTGGCAGCCGGCAATGGCGCCACGTTCGAACGGCGCAACCCGCTCGATGGCGAAGTCGCGACCCAGGCGCCCGCCGCCACGGTGGAAGATGCCGTGCGTGCCGCCGATGCCGCCGCCCGCGCCTTCGAGACCTGGCGCCATGTCGGCCCGAGCGAGCGCCGCGCGCTGCTCATGAAAGCCGCCGCCGCGCTGGAAGCCAAGACCGATGCCTTCATTGCCGCCATGGCTGCCGAGACCGGCGCATCGGCCATGTGGTCCGGCTTCAATGTGCACCTGGCCGCCGGCATGTTCCTTGAGGCCGCCGCGCTCACCACGCAGATCAGCGGCGAGATCATTCCTTCGGATGTCCCGGGCAGTGTCGCCATGGCCGTACGCCAGGGCGCCGGTGTCGTCCTCGGCATGGCCCCCTGGAACGCCCCGGTGATCCTGGGCGTGCGCGCCCTGGCCGTGCCGCTGGCTTGCGGCAACACCGTCGTGTTCAAGGGATCCGAGATCTGCCCGGCCACCCATGGCCTGATCGTCGATGCGCTGGATGAAGCCGGCTTTCCCAAGGGCGTCGTCAACTTCATCACCAACGCACCCGCCGATGCGGGCGCCGTGGTCGAAGCCGTGGTGGCCCATCCTGCCGTGCGCCGGGTGAACTTCACGGGCTCGACGCGCGTCGGCAAGATCATTGCCATGACCTGCGCCAAGTACCTGCAGCCGGTGGTGCTGGAACTGGGCGGCAAGGCCCCGCTGGTGCTGCTGGACGATGCCGATATCGACGCCGCCGTCAACGCCGCGGCATTCGGCGCCTTCGCCAACTCGGGCCAGATCTGCATGTCGACCGAACGTATCGTGGTCGATCGCGCAATCGCCGATGAATTCGTTGCCAAGTTCGCGGCGAAGGCCAGCGCGCTGCCGTTGCAGGATCCGCGCAAGGGCCCCGGTGTGCTGGGGTCGGTGGTGGACATGAGCACGGTCGAACGCTGCAACGCGCTGATCGATGATGCACTGGCCAAGGGCGCAAAACTGGTGTGCGGCGGCAAGGCCGAAAACACGTTGATGCCTGCAACCATCCTTGACCATGTCACGGCCGACATGAAGATCTATTCCGAAGAATCCTTCGGGCCGGTCAAGGCCGTGGTGCGCGTCAGCGGCGTGGACGAAGCCGTTGCGTCTGCCAACGATACGGAATACGGCCTGTCGTCCGCCGTGTTCGGCCGCGATGTGTCGCGCGCCATGCTGGTGGCGCAGCGCATTGAATCGGGCATCTGCCACATCAACGGCCCGACCGTGCACGACGAAGCGCAAATGCCATTCGGCGGCGTGAAGGCCAGCGGCATCGGCCGCTTCGGCGGCAAGGCCGGCATCCACGAGTTCACCGAACTGCGCTGGATCACCCTGCAGACCACCCCGCGTCACTACCCGTTCTGACGCAGCACGGCCGGCGCCTTGTGTGCGCCGGCCAGATTATCCGCACGCGGCCATCCAGTGCCGCGGCTTACAAGACCTTCAGCAGGAGACAACCCATGTTTACCCCCAACACTTGCCGATCGCTCAGCGGGCGCATCGGTGCGATGGCCGTAGTCTGCGCCACCGCCGCATTGGGCTTCGCGGCGATGGCCGTGCCCGCCCTGGTGCACGCGCAGGCCTGGCCCAACAAGCCTGTCAAGGTCGTCGTCAACTTCCCGCCGGGCGGCGCCGCCGACCAGATCGCGCGTGCCATTACGGGCCCGCTGCAAGAGACGCTGGGCCAGTCGGTGGTGGTCGAGAACAAGGGCGGGGCAGGCGGCAACATCGGCGGCGAATCGGTCGCCCGTTCGGCGCCCGATGGCTACACCCTGCTGATGAGCTCGGGCGGTATGGTGTCGGTCAACCCCTTCATCTACCCGAAGATGTCGTTCGACCCTTCGAAGGACCTGGTGCCCGTCGCCGCGGCGGCGCGCGTCAAGGTGTTCCTGGTGACCAAGCCGGGCAAGCTGCCGGGCGACATCAAAGGCTTCATCGACTATCTGAAGGCCAACCCCGGCAAGCTGACGTACGGATCGCCCGGCAACGGCAGCTCGCCGCACCTGGCCGGTGAAATGTTCCAGAGCGAAGCCAAGGTCACGGCCGTGCACGTTCCCTACCGCGGCGCCGCGCCCGCGCTGGTGGACCTGCTGGCCGGCCAGATCGACTTCGTGTTCGATCCGGGCATCGCCATGCAGCACGTGCAGGCCGGCCGCCTGACCATGCTGGCGGTTGGCAGCATGACGCGTTCGCCCCTGTTCCCCAATGTGCCGACGCTGAACGAGGCCGGACTGAAGGGCTTCGATGCCGATACCGTGTTCGGCTTCTACGCCCCCGCGGGGACGCCGCAGGACATCGTGTCCCGCCTGAACACCGAGATCAATCGCATCATTGCGACGCCGGCCTTCAAGGAACGCATGCTGGCGTTGGGTGGCGACCCGGCACCGATGAGTCCCGCGCAATTCCATGACAAGGCCATGGAAGACGCCAAGCGTTTTGGCGCCATCATCCAGGCCAAGAAGATCGTGGGTGACTGAGGACGGCTGATCCCCACATAGGTGTGAGTTTTCCTGACGGCCGGGCAAATCTAATCGATTGTCCGGCCGTTGTCCGTATCGCACCATGGCGTCTCTTCAGGAGACACCATGACACGACCCAGCGAAGTCAAACCCCGCGAAGGGGACCTGCCCGCCGCCTTGTACAAGGATTGGGAGGTTGGCGCCGAATTCCCGGCACTGTCCTTTACCGTCACGCCCGACATCGTCGACGAATACCTGTCGGTCGTCGATGGCGACCCGTCGAACTACCTGGTCGATGGCCGGCGCGCTGCGCCCCCCAACGTCCTTGCCGTCTACATGATGGCCGTGATGTACCGCAAGTATCCGCCGCAGCAGGGCGGCATCATGATCGGCAACACCTTCCGCTTTTTCCATCCGATCTGGGCCGACGAATCCACCGAGGTCGTGGGCAGCGGCCGGTTGACCGACAAATATGAAAAGAAGGGCCGCAAGTACATCTGCTACCAGGTGGACTTCCATCGTGCCGACGGCACGCGGCTGTGCAGCGTCAGCCATACGTCGGCCTTTGCCGAATGACCGCGACCCCGTTCCAGGAGATCAGCATGCTGAAGAAGACGATTACGCAGACGCAGGAAAAGTTCGACAATTACGGTAAGCTCAACGGCGATAACGACATCCTCCACTACGACGATGCCTATGCCAGGGAACGCGGCTTTCGCGGCACGCTGGGCCACGGCCTGATGTACACGGGCTACGTGGCGGATCTGGCCGCCAGGCAATACGGCGCCGACTGGCATTACCGCGGCGAGCTGACCGTCAAATTCGTTGCGCCGGTGTGCCCGGGCGATGAGCTCGAGGTCACGCTCGCCGATGATGGCAAAGCCGAATGCCGTTCGCAATTCGGCACGACGTTGGTGGGGTCCGCCACATTGACCGACTAAGGAAGAGACACCATGGCAGACACCGGCGCAGCCGGGGCTCGCGCGCCAGACACGCGACCCGTCACCCGCATTTCGACCTCCGACGCCACGTCCATTACCGTGGGCGGGCTGGACCTGGTGAACGAGCTGATCGGCGAGTACAGCTACACCGAAATGCTGTACTTCCTGACCTGCCATCGCCGGCCCGACCCGGCGCAGGTGCGGGTGCTGGATGCCTGCCTGGTGACCCTCATGGAACATGGCCTGACGCCCAGCGCCGTGATCGCGCGGCTGATGGCCGACAGCGTGCCCGGGGAAGCGCAAGTGGCCATTGCGTCGGGCCTGCTGGCCATTGGCAGCGTCTTTGCCGGCACGACCGAGCAATGCGCGGCATTGCTGGTGGAACTGCAGACTGAAGAAGCCGCGGGCAATTCCGACGCAGTGCGGCTGCGGGCCGAAGCGTTTCGCGACAGCCGCAGTCCCATCCCCGGCTTTGGTCACGCCACCCACAAACCCGATGACCCCCGCGCGATCCGGCTGTTCGAGGTCGGCCGCGCGGCAGGCGTTTCCGGTGCGTATGTCGACACCCTGCACCGCTTCGGCACTGCGGTGGACGCCGCGTCGGGCCGGCATCTGACCATCAATGCAACGGGCGCCATTGCCGCGCTGCTGCTTGAAATCGGCGTGCCGATCGCGGCCATGCGCAGCTTTTCGGTGGTCTCGCGCGCAGGCGGCCTGGCAGGCCATCTGCTGGAGGAGGCCGAACGGCCCTCGGCGCGGGCCATCTGGCGCGCGAGCAAGGCGGCAGTGCGTTACGAGCCGCCGGAACACGACTGACCGGGCAGGACGCGCCGCGGCGCATCACGTCACCCCGCCACCCCGTCACCCATGACCGACATCGACAGGCGGCGGGCTTCCTGACCTTCATGATCCAGCCACGCGCAGAACGCGCGGGCCAATTCCGGGTTGCGCGTGACGGGCGACACCACGTGGCAGTAGTCGCGCTCGAACACCCCCGGCACATCCAGGATGCGCTGCAGCCGCCCCGCGGCCAGATCGTCCACCACCAGGGCCGATGGCACCAGCGCGACGCCCAGGCCATCCAGCGCGGCCTGCACGGCATAGAACATTTCTTCCAGCCGCAAGAACCGGGTGGGCGTCGGCATGCTGCCGCCTGCGCGCGCGAACCAGTCCGGCCAGCCCACCACGTTGGTGGCGGCCTCGATCAGGCGGAACGGCGCGATGTCATCCAGGGTTTGGACCGGTTCCGGACCGATCAGGTCGGGCGATGCCACGGCCACCAGGGCGCCCGACAGGAAAGGCGTGGCGCGCAACGCGTCGTCATCGCCCGCCATGCGCCGGATCACCACGTCGTAGTCGTTCATCTTCAAGGTCTGGGGCGACCCGGTGCCCGTGGCCAGCCGCACTTCGGCGTTCTGGTTGGCGCGCTGGAAACCCGTCAACCGGGGGATCAGCCAGCGCATGGTGAAGGTGGGCGGGGCATTGACCGACAGGACGCGCGCGGCCGTGCTGTCCTGCAGGCTGTCCATGGTGGCGGCAATGCGGTCCAGCGCGGGGGCCACGCCCGTGAACAGGCGCGACCCTTCGTTGGTGAGCCGGATGCGCGACCCTTCGCGATGGAACAGTGGCATGCGCATCGATGTTTCCAGCGCGATGATCTGCCGGCTGACCGCGCCATGCGTCACGCCCAGTTCCGCCGCGGCGCGCGTGAAGCTGAGATTGCGCGCCACCACCTCGAAGGTGCGCAGCGCGTTCAAAGGCAATGCCCGCCGTTCCATCGGATTCCCCCGTCGCATGATCGTGTCGATGCAGAGGATAGCCGGACGGGCGCCTATTCTTCCGCCTTGATGTGCGCGCGCGTGATCACCTGCGTCCACTTGTCCCGGTCGCTTTTGATCACCGACGCGAACGCTTCCGGCGTGCTGCCGACCGCCTCGCCGCCAAGCGTGCTCATGATCTGCTGACGCACCGCCGGGTCGGCCACGGCGGTGCGAAGCGCATCGTTGATACGTGCAACGATCGCGGGCGGCGTGCCCGCCGGGGCCACCAGGCCGTACCAGACACTGGCGTCATAGCCGGGCATGCCACCCGCTTCGGCCACCGTCGGAATGTCCGGATATCCTGACAGGCGCTCGGCCGACGTCACCCCCAGGATCCTGACCTTGCCGGTCTTGGCGAATTCCAGCAAGTCGTTGCCGAACACAACCTGTATGGAACCGGCCGACAGGTCGGTATTGCGGGTCGCAGTCGCCTTGTACGGCACGTGGACCATCTGCGTGTTCGACATCGACGTGAACAGTTCGCCCGCCAGATGCGACGAAGTGCCCTGGCCCGAGGACCCGTAGTTGAGGCTGCCCGGGGACGCCTTGGCCGCGGCGACCAGTTCGCGCACCGATGTGATGGGCAGCGCGGCATTCACCCCCAGAAAGAAGGGCGTTGACGCGACGATCGATATCGGCGCGAAATCCTTGATGGGGTCGTAACGCATCTTTGCGTACAGCGCGGGGTTGATCGACAGCGTGGTGACAGTCGCCATCAGCAACGTGTAGCCATCGGCCGCCGATCGGGCGACCTGCTCGGCCGCGATCATGGTGCTGGCGCCAGGCCGGTTCTCGACCACCACGGGCTGCCCCAGGGTCGCAGACAGCTGCTGGGACACGATGCGCGACAGCTGGTCCGCCGCGCCGCCCGCTGCATGCGCGCATACCAACCGGATCGGCTTGGTCGGAAAGGCAGCGGCCTGGGCGTTCACCGCCGTGGCCGGGGCCGCAGCGGCCAGGGGCAGTGCAACGGCCATCATGATGGCGCGTACGCGCCCAGGCAGTAAGGACGGGAAGTGGGGCATGGCGGTGTCTCCTCGATCCGCCTCGTGGGACGGAATTGTGTTGGAACGGTACCCTTGGGGAACACGGCGCGCCGCATTGGCCAGCGGCCAGCGCACGCACCGCCCGATGTCAGTCGGCCTTACCGGTGGCCACGATGCGGTGGTCCGTCAGGTCGGCAATCCGGGCGGCGTCGTAGCCGCACACCCGCGACAGCACCGCCTGCGTGTCCGATCCCAGCGACGGAGGATAGGACAGGGGATGCGCCGACGGATACTTGAACGGATTGCCAAGGAATCGCAAGGTCTCGCCCGTCTCGGGGTGGGGCAGATCCTCGACCATCTTGCGCAGATGCGCCAGCGGCTGGTCCACCGCCTGCGCCACGTCATGCACCGCGCCCGCCGGCACCCGCGACGCAAACAGCCGCTCCTGCCATTGCGCAGCCGTGTAGCGGCGAAAGACGTCCTGCAGGATGGCGGTCAGATCGTCCACGTGCTTGACGCGATCCTTGGGCAACGCGAAGCGCGGGTCGTCGATCAGGTCGTTGCGGTCGATCGCGGCGCAGAAGGTCCGCCAGAATTGCTGGCCCGTAGGCGAGATGGCGATGAAACGGTCATCCAGGCAACGATAGATATCGCTGGGTGCGATGACCGGATGGCGCGCACCGGTGGCGTGCGGCACTTCGCCCGAGACGAAGTAGTTCTGTGCCTGCCACGTCAGCAAGGCCAGCTGGCAATCGAGCAGCGACACCTGCACCAGTTCGCCGCGCCCGGTCTTCAGCGCCTTGAGCATGCCGCCCAGGCACGCCAGCGCCAGGTACAGCCCGCCGGCCAGGTCGGCGACCTGATAGCCGACACGCACCGGCGCGCCACCCGGCTCGCCGGTGATGCTCATCACGCCGCTCAGCGCCTGCACCACCAGGTCGAAGGCAGGCGCATCCGCATAGGGCGGCTGGTCGTGCAGGCCGATCATCTGCGCAATGCACAGGCGCGGATTGACGGCCAGCAGGGCATCCCGGTCCAGCCCCAGGCGCGCCGGCACGCCCGGCGCAAAGCCATAGACCACGGCATCGCATTCCCGCACGAGGTCGTAGAACACCTTGCGGCCTTCCGGCGACTTCAGATCCATGGCAATGCTGGACTTGCCGCGATTGACCGACAGGAAGAAGCCCGAGTCGCCTTCGAATTCGGATCCATGGCGGGACACCTGCCGGGACAGATCCCCTTCCAGCGGTTCGACCTTGATGACCTCGGCCCCCAGTTGCGCCAGCAATTGGCCAGCGAACGGGCCGCCGAGCACCCAGGTCAGATCAAGAACACGGAAGTCGGACAACATGCGGGACACCTCTCTGGACAGTCGAACGGCACAGGTCGCAGTGTGCGACCGGGCCGCCAGACGATCCATCGACAAGCATTCGCAGCCGGTCAGGAAAACTCACAGCGGCTCGGCGGGCCCGAAGAATTCGTAACGGCATTGCGCCGGCGGCACGTCCAGCGCGCGCAGGTCCTTCAGCACCGACGCCATGAAGGGCTTCGGACCGATCACGTACGCATCGACATCGCGATCGTCAGGCAGCCAATCGGCCAGGCGGGCCTGCGTCAGCCGGCCGACGGCATGGGGCGGGGGCGCCGCATGGTTGTCATCCGCATCGTTGTGGCCGGCAACCATCCCGTCATGTCGCTCGTAACAATAGAACGTGCTCAAGGCGGGATGGCGCTCAAGATGGTCATCGACCCAGCCGCGAAAGGCATGCACCTCGGCACTGCGCGCGCAGTGGATGAAGCGCACCTCGCGGCCTGTGGCCAGCGCGGCGGACATCAGGGGCAGCATGGGCGTGATGCCGACGCCGCCGCTGATCAGCACCACCGGCCGCGCACCGCCTTGCAGCGTGAAGTGCCCCGCCGGGGGAAACAGGTGGACGACGTCATCGATCCGGATCTGGTCATGCAGATGGTTCGACACTACCCCACCGGGTTCGCGCTTCACGCTGATGCGGTAGTCGCGGCCATTGGCCGTCGCCGACAGCGAGTAGTTGCGCCGCACCTCGACACCGTCCACGAACAACCGCAGTCCGATGTACTGGCCGGGCGTGAAGTCCATGACCGGCGCGCCGTCGACCGGTGCAAAGGTGAACGACGTGATCTCCGCGCTTTCCTGGCGTTTGTCCGCGACACGGAACGCCCGGCCGCCGCGCCATCCGCCGCGCGCGGCCGCGATCGTGTCATAGGCCTGGCCTTCGGCGGAGGTGAGCATGCCCGCAAGCAGGCCGTAGGTCGCGGCCCAGGCCTCGATGACGTCATCGGTGGCGACATCCGGGCCGAGCACTTCGCGGATCGCTTGCAACAACGATGCGCCCACGGCGGGGTAGTGCTCGGGCTGGATCTGCAGGGACACATGCTTGTTCACGATGACCGCAAACAGGTCGCCCAGCACGTCCAGCTGGTCGATGTGCCGGGCCACTTTCAGCAGGCCATGGGCAAGCGCGCGCGGCTGGGCGCCGTCGGCCTGGTGCGCGGGATTGAACAGCGGCCGGACCTCGGGGTGGTCCTGCAGCAGGATGCGATAGAAGTGGGTGGTCAGCGCCTCGCCGCCTTGTTCGAGCACGGGCACGGTGGCCTTGACGATGTTGCGGTGTGGAACGGAAAGCATGGGAACGTCTCCAATGACAATGGCTGCGTGAAGGTGTGCCTTATCCCTTTCACGATCCGTGCCACCGCCAGGAGCAAGCATTGACGCCATTTCTTACGATGGTGGAGTCGATACGACACACGGGGCTTTAGGGTCATAATGACCAATTGCGTGTCGGATCGACCCTGTGCCGAGCCGCCTCATTGCAACCGAACAGGAGTCTTCCATGTCGCAACTTTCCCGTCGCCCGCTGGGCACCACCGGCCTGTCTGTTTCGCCGATCTGCTTTGGGGGCAACGTGTTCGGGTGGTCATTGGACGAGGCGGCGTCGCTGGCAATGCTGGACGCGCTGCCCGATCACGGCATCAACTTCATCGACACGGCCGACGCCTATTCGGCCTGGGTCGAAGGCAATCGCGGCGGAGAGTCCGAAACGCTGATCGGCACCTGGTTCAAGACGCGCGGCCGGCGCAGCGACGTGGTGCTGGCCACCAAGGTCGGGAGCCCCATGCACACCAGTCCCGGTGGCCTGAAGGCGGACACCATCGTGCGCGGCGTCGAGGCCTCGCTGCAGCGCTTGCAGACCGATTACATCGATCTCTATCAATCCCATCGCGACGATGCCGACACGCCTGTCGACGAAACGCTTGAAGCCTTCGACCGGCTGGTGCGTGCGGGCAAGGTGCGGGCATTGGGCGCCTCCAACTTTTCGGCCGACCGCCTCAAGGCCTCGATCGATGCCAGCGCGGCGCACGGGTGGGCCGCTTACGCCACGCTGCAGCCGCTGTACAACCTGATGGACCGGGACGCGTTCGAACAGGACCTGATGGCGGTTTGCCTTGAGCACGACATTGCCGTCATTCCGTACTTCTCCTTGGCCAGTGGCTTTCTGACCGGCAAGTATCGGACCGAGGCCGACATTGCCGCGCATCCCACGCGCGGTGAACGGGTCCGCAAGTACATGACGCCGCGTGGCCAACGTGTCGTGGCCGCGCTCGACACCGTCGCGGCCGAGACGGGCGCCAGCCCGGCTTCGGTGGCGCTTGCCTGGCTGATGGCCCGCCCGTCCATCGGCGCACCCATCGCCAGTGCAACGTCCACGACGCAGTTGGCCGCCCTGGCCGCCGCCATGACGCTGACCCTGACCGTGCCACAGCAGGCCTTGTTGACGGAGGCCAGCGCGCCATGAATACCGGCGGCCTCCTTGCCGCGCTGGTGCCCCTGGTCGACGACCTGTCGCGCGACCTGCCTGAAGGCGAACGTTACCGGCGGCTGCTGCAGGCCATGCGCGCCGTGCTGCCCTGCGATGCCGCGGCGCTGCTGCAGCTGGAGGGCGAGTGGCTGCTGCCGCTCGCGGTCGATGGTCTGTCCACCGATACGCTAGGCAGGCGATTCCGTGTCGAGGATCACCCGCGCTTCAAGGCGCTGCTGACGGCGGACGGTCCGCTGCGTTTCCCGCCCGACTGCGATCTGCCTGACCCGTACGATGGCCTGGTCGACGGCCCGCCCGAGGCGCTCGAAGTCCATGACTGCATGGGCTGCGTCTTGACCGTGGGCGAGCGCCCCTGGGGACTGGTGACCCTGGACGCCCTGGACCCGGAACGCTTCGCCACGGTGGACCTGCCGTCGGTGCAGGCGTTCGCGAGCCTTGCCGCCGCGACCGTCACGGTGGCGGATCGCATCCATGCCCTGGCGTCCAGGGTGGAAGACGAACGGCAGCGGGCCGAGGTCTATCGCGTTGCCGCCGGCCAGCAACCGCCGCGTGACCTGATCGGCAACAGCTCCGCCAATCAACGTCTGCTGCAGGACATTGCCGTCGTCGCCGACAGCGACCTGACCGTTTTGATCACCGGCGAGACCGGCGTTGGCAAGGAACTGGTGGCGCAGGCCATCCATGCGGCATCGCGCCGCGGCACCCAGCCGCTGATCAGCATCAACTGTGCGGCGCTGCCCGAGGCCTTGGTCGAAAGCGAACTGTTCGGCCATGTGCGGGGCGCCTTTTCAGGCGCAATCGGCGATCGCCGCGGCAAGTTCGAGCTTGCCGATGGCGGAACGCTGTTCCTGGATGAAGTCGGCGAGCTGTCGTTGCCGGTGCAGGCCAAACTGCTGCGTGTCCTGCAGAACGGCCAGTTGCAACGGCTGGGGTCCGACCGCGAGCACCGCGTCAACGTGCGGGTGATCGCCGCCACGCATCGCGACCTGGCCAGCGACGTCCAGGAAGGCCGCTTCCGGGCCGACGTGTTCCATCGGCTCAGCGTCTTCCCGGTCCATGTGGCGCCCCTGCGCGACCGGCAACGCGACGTGCTGATGCTTGCCGGCTTCTTCCTTGAAGAAAACCGGGTCCGGCTGGGCTTGAGCGGACTGCGGCTGACCGCGGATGCGCAAGCGGCGTTGCTGTCCTATGCATGGCCCGGCAATGTACGCGAGCTGGAGCACCTGTTGAGCCGGAGTGTGCTGAAGGCCCTGGCCAGGCAGGGGCGCCGCCCGCGCATCCTTAGCCTGTCGGAAACCGACATCGACCTGCCGCGCACGGGGCCCGCCTTCGGGCTGGATGACGACGCCGCCGACGTCGATGCGGATGCCGATGCCGATGCCTTGAGCCGACCGCCCATCGTCGATCCGGCGGTGGGGCTGCGCGCCGCGGTGGACGATTACGAACGCCGCATGATCCTGGATGCGCTCGCCCGCCATGGGCACAACTGGGCATCCGCCGCCCGAGCCCTCGGGCTTGACCGCGCCAACCTGAACCGCCTGGCCAAACGCCTGGGGATCAAATAGCCGCGCTTCGATTATGATTGTGTTTCACAACTAGTTGGTCCGCTCACGGACCCGTTGAGGAGACACGATGAGATCGGCAGCAGCACCGGCGCGCAGACGCCGTGCGTTCGACAGAAGCCCGGCGTGCGCGCAGCGGGCGGCGTCATGAGGCACGACGCCCCACCCAGGGACCCCGCAGACCCGGCCAGCGCGCCCCTGGCGGGCATCCGCGTGCTGGACCTGACCTCGGCCGTGGTCGGTCCGTACGCTGCCAAGATCATGGCCGACTACGGCGCCGACGTCATCAAGGTCGAAGCGGAAGAGGGCGACGTCATCCGCTGGATCGCCGGCCCGTCGCCCGGGCCCGGCATGTCCGGCAAGTTCGTCCACCTGAACCGCCACAAACGCAGCATTGCCCTCGACCTGAAGTCCGAAGCGGGTCATGAGGTCGTGACGCGGCTGATCGCGCGCACCGATGTGCTGTTGATCAACATGCGCCCCCGGCCCATCGAACGCCTGCGCCTGGACTACGCCAGCCTGGCGCCGCGCCATCCCCGGCTGATTCACTGCGCCATGAGCGGCTTCGGTCCGGGTCCCTACCGCGACAAGCCCGCCTACGATTCCATCATCCAGGGCGGGTCGGGGCTGGCCGCGCTCAACGAGATGTACACCGGCGTGCCGCGCTACGTGCCCTACGTCGTGGCCGATCGCACCGTCGGCCTCATGGCCCTGAACGCGGTCATGATGGCCCTGTTCCAGCGCGAACGCACCGGCCGCGGCCAGTCGGTCGACGTGCCCATGTTCGAGAACATGGTGTCGCTGGTCCTGAGCGAACACCTGTACGGCGCCACTTACGACCCGGCGCTGACGCCCCCGGGCGACCTGCGCCTGATCGACCCGCAGGCGCGCCCCGTGCAGACCAAGGACGGCTACGTCTGCCTCACGACCAACACCGATGCGCAAGCCTTTCGTTTGATGGACGTCATGGGCTACCCCGACATGCGCACCGACCCGCGCTTCTCCACCAAGGCCGCCCGCGCCGCCAACAGCGCCGCCTACTTCAAGCTGCGCGCCGACGCCATGCTCACGCGAACGTCTGCCGAATGGCTCGAACGGCTCGAAGCCGCCGACATCCCCTGCATGCGCTACAACACCCTGGAGAGCCTGATGACCGATCCGCAAGTGCTCGCGTCCGGCCTGCTGGAACGCGTCGAGCACCCGACCGAGGGCCGCATGTGGGACCTGCAGGACGTGACGCGCCTGTCAGGCTACGCGCCGGCGCCGCGCCGCCCCGCGCCCACGGTGGGGCAAGACGCGGAGGAGGTGCTGGCAGAGGCAGGGTATGACGAGGTGGAAAGGGCGCAGCTGTATGAAAGCGGCGCGGTGCGCGAGCCGCAGCGGTGATCAGGAGGGTGAAGCGGGCCGCCGCGCACGCGCCTGCGTAGTGCGTGGCTGAAAGATTCGCGTCTGTTCCTGCAGCCATGCCCGGAAGAAGGTCAGATGCGGCTCGTCGGCCTTGTCTTCCGGATACGAGAAATAATAGGCGCCCTCGCTGCGCACGGACACTTCGGACAGGACCTTCAGCTTGCCCGATCGCAACTGATCGGCAATCAGAAAGCGCGGCAGAAGCGCCACGCCCTGACCGGCGCACGCAGCGCTGATCAGCATGGACTGAATCTCGAAGCGCGGCCCGCGCATCACATTTTCATGAGCCACGCCGGCAGCAACGCACCATGCTCGCCAGGCTTCTGGGCGCGTCATGAGGTGCAGCAACCGGCAGCTCGCCAGGTTCTGCGCATCAGGCCGGACGTCGCCATTCAGAAACTTCGCGTGGCCTACCGGTACAAGTTCCTCATCGAACAGATAATCCGAAAACGCGCCAGGCCATGACGCCTTGCCGAAATACAGTGCGCCATCGAGCGTCGTTTCACCGAACAGGAATCGGTTGCTCCGTGCGCTGAGGTTGATCGTCATATCGGGGCGCTTGTCGTAGAGACTCGTCAGCCTCGGAATCAGCCATTGCGTTCCCACCGTCGGGAGCGCAGCGATTTCCAGGATTCCGCCTTCACCTTCGTGGGCCATGATTTCGAGCGTGCCCCGTTCGATCCGGCTGATTGTCGACGCGACGTCTGCAGCGTAGACCACCCCCGCCCGCGTTAGCGAAATCCGCTTCTTGACACGGTTGAAAAGCCGCACCTGCAGCTGGTCTTCAAGCAGCGAAATCTGTCGGGACACCGCGCTTTCAGTCAGTGCCAATTCGTCTGCTGCGCGCGTGACGCTTTGATGGCGCGCAGCGGCGTCGAATGCGATCAATGCAGTCATGCTGGGAATGCGACGGCGCATGGAGTTCATTCCAAAAACGCAAGATGTCCGCAGAATAAATTGTTTGCGACACCTTGGGCAAGACTTCACCATTGCGACAAGTCATATCGATATGCCCTGACCGGCGCTGCCTGGCAACGCCGGATGATGACCTTGCATTCGTGTTCTGCCTACATGACAAATTTCAACCAGCGTGTATTGATCGCCGGAGCCGGCCCCGTCGGCCTCGTGGCCGCCAATGTCCTTGCCGACGCGGGCATTCCGGTATCCGTTTTCGAGGCAGAGACTGCGTTGCCGCAGACGCTGCGCGCATCGACGTTCCAGCCTTCCACCCTTGACCTGCTGTCGCGCTTTGGAGTATCCCGGCGGCTGATCGAGATGGGCCTCGTCGCGCCCCGCATGCAGTATCGGGATCGTAAAGGGTGGATGGCCGAATTCGATTTCGGCATCCTTTCCGATGTGACGCACCATCCGTATCGCGTTCAATGCGAGCAGTACAAATTGAATGGCCTGCTGGCGGAACGCCTTCGAAAGTTCTCCCATGCCAACATCACTTTTGGCGCTCGGATAAAAGCAGTTTCGCAAGACAGTGAGCAGGTGAAAGTGTCGTTCAGCGGGCCTGGAGGCGAGGGGTCGGCAACAGGTGCTTGGCTGGTCGGCGCCGATGGAGGCCGAAGCAAGGTCCGCGACGAAATCGGTGTGTCGCTTGGCGGCTTTACCTGGCCCGAACGTTTTCTGGTTGCAAGCACTCCATTCGACTTTCCCGCTGTCATTCCCGATCTGTGCGAAGTCAGTTATTTCGCGGATCCAGAGCAGTGGTTCTTCCTGCTTCGTGTGTCGGGCCTGTGGCGCGTGATGATGCCGATCGGCGCCGAGGACACGGAAGCCGACGTGCTGTCCGATGGCTACATACAGCAGCGCTTGCATCGCGTGTTTGATAAGGCCGGCGACTACGAAATCATCCACCGCACCATCTATGCCGTGCATCAGCGCGTGGCGAACAGCTACCGCAATGGCCGTGTGTTCCTGGCGGGTGACGCGGCGCATCTGAACAATCCGCTAGGTGGCATGGGCATGAACGGCGGCGTGCACGACGCCTTCACCCTTGCGGATCAGCTCGTGGCAGTGCTGAAGGGCACCGCAGACGAAACGACGCTCGACAGCTACGAGCAACGGCGCCGACCCGTAGCGCTCGACTATGTGAACACCATAACGATAGCGAACAAACGCAACCTCGAAACGCGTGACCCCATCGAACAGAGGGCCTGGCGTGAGGAGATGACCCGCATTTCCGGCGATAAGCAGCTGGCTAAAGAGTACCTACTCAAGGTCTCGATGATCAGCAGCTTGCGGGGCGCAGCCATCGCCGCTTAGCCCGCCGGGCTTCGGCCCGGCGTCTTCCTCTTGTTCCTTTCGCAGGTGATCCGCATGCTCTCCAAATTCCTGTTTGCAAGTGTTGTCGGTCTGGCCGCTGTCGCTGCCCATGCCGATGCCGGGTATCCCAACAAGAACATTGTTCTGGTGACCCCGTTCCCGCCAGGCAGCACCAGTGATCTCATCCCTCGCCTGGTGGCGCCCTTGATGTCGCAATCGATGGGTGTCACGGTGGTCGTGGAAAACCGTGCAGGTGCCAACGGATCGCTGGGCGCAGCGCGCGTAGCGACCGCCGCGCCCGATGGCTACACCTTGCTGATGGCAACGACCGGTGTGCTGGCCATCAACCAATGGATCTATCCCAAGCTGCAATATGCGCCCGACAAGGATTTCGAGCCGGTCATCAATGCGGCGTCGACGCCCAACATGCTGGTGGTCAATCCGTCCGTCAAGGCAGCAACGCTGAAGGAACTGGTGGCATTGGCCAAGGCGCAGCCCGGCACCCTGACCTATGCCTCGGCCGGCAACGGCAGCACCAGCCATCTCTGTGGTGAATCGCTCAAGGTCGCCTCGGGCGTGGACATCGTGCACGTCCCGTACCAGGGGCCGGCGCCAGCGATGCAGGATGTGTTGAGCGGCCGCGTGTCGATGATCTGCGACAACCTGTCGAACGTCATCCAGAACGTCAGGGCAGGGCGCCTGCGCGCGATTGCAGTGACCGGCAAGGAAACCAGTGCCCAGGCGCCTGGAGTGCCGACGTCTGCACAAGCTGGCGTACCGGATCTGGAAGCGGGCATCTGGTACAGCTTTGTCGCGCCGGCGGGTACACCGAAAGCCATCGTGGATCGCTTGAACACCGAATTTGCCGCGGCATTGAAGGATCCTGCGGTGACGTCCCGGCTCGAGTCGCTCGGCCTGAGCATCGTGGCCGACAAGCCCGAGCAGTTCAAGGCCTTCATTTCCGATGAAGCCGCCCGCATGCAGAAGGTCGTTGCCGCAGCGGGCGCGCGCGTTCAGTAACCCATCCGGGTCTACTCTTTTTTGCGAGTCATCCATGTCGACAACTCTTGCACTCAACCTGGTTCGCCCGTCAGGCACCCGCGCGCAAACGGTCACCGTCACGCAGGCCGTGATCGCCGGCTGGACCGGCCGCGACCGCGACGCGATGGAAAAACATATCGTCGAACTGGAAGCGCTTGGCGTTGCGCGCCCAGCAGCGACGCCGATGTACTACCGCGTCAGCGCTTCAAGACTGACTACGTCATCGAGCATCGAATGCAGCGGCGAGGCGTCCAGTGGCGAAGTGGAGTTCCTGTTGCTTCAGTCCGGCGGCCTCCTGTGGGTCGGCGTCGGATCCGACCATACCGATCGTGAACTGGAGACACAGGGCGTAGCCATCTCGAAGCAGATTTGCGACAAGCCCATGTCTGCCGATCTCTGGTGCTTCGATGATGTGGCGGATCACTGGGACCGCCTGCGATTGCACGCAAGCATCATTGAAGATGGCGAGCGGCGTACTTACCAGGACGGTCCCGTGACCACGATGCTCGATCCCCTGGCGCTGATTGCCGGGTGGCGTGCGGGCGCATCGACCTTGCCTGAAGGCACCGTCATGTTCTGCGGCACGCTGGCAGCGAAAGGCGGCATCCGGCCGGCCGGCCGCTTCGAGTTTGCATTGGAAGATCCTGTGCTGGGCCGCACGCTCACGCATGGGTATGACATCGAAGCGCTGCCGATCGCCGGCTGATTTCCTCACATCTTTTCCTCTTTCTTCGCGGCCCGAGCCGTATGCTTCAAGGACCTATCATGGCAGTGAACAAGCAACACAAGGAATTCCACGCGGTCGATCTGCAGGGCGGTTGGGAAACGCCTCCGGGTTATCCGCCAGGCGTTGACGTGTATCAGAAGATTCTGGCGGGGGGCCTGGATGAACAGAACAAGCAGGGCTCGCAGACGCGCCTGCTCAAGTTTGGCCCGGGCGTGTTCACCACCAAGCCATTTGTTCATGACTACTGGGAAGAGGTGTATCTGGTGTCGGGCGATCTGACCGTCGGTAATGACGAGCAAGGTCAGGGCGGCGAACCCTTTTCCCCGAACACCTATGCGTGCCGTCCACCGGGCGCGGTTCATGGTCCGTTCAAGTCCCAGAACGGGTGCGTGCTGCTCGAGATCCACTACTACGATCCGGCATGATGACCCGCATGTCCGATTTCGCGGCGGGCAGCACGCTCGATGCCCTGCGCGCGGATCTTGCCGCCGGGCGCACGACGTCGCGTGCGCTGGTCGAGACCTGCCTTGACCGCGCCGGCAGGGGCGAGGGGCCGCGTGTGTATATTCGCGTCGATGCCGACGCTGCACGCTTTGCCGCCGACGAGGCGGATCGCCTGCGCCGCGAGGGTATCGAGCCGTCGCCGTATGCGGGCATCCCGATATCGGTCAAGGACCTGTTCGATATCGGCGGACAGGTCACCACCGCAGGTTCTCGCGTGCTGGGCAATGCCACGCCGGCGGCGTGCGATGCAGGCGCAGTCGCACGATTGAAAGCGGCGGGGTTCGTGGTGATCGGCCGCACGCAGATGACCGAGTTTGCCTTTTCGGGGCTCGGCCTGAACCCGCACTATCGCGCGCCTGCCAATCCCTTTGATCGCGCGGTGGGACGTATTCCCGGCGGTTCGTCATCGGGGGCCGCCGTGTCGGTGACCGATGGAATGGCGGCAGCAGGCTTGGGGACGGACACCGGCGGCTCGTGCCGGATTCCAGCCGCGCTGACCGGTCTGGTCGGCTTCAAACCCACTGCGTCGCGCATGCTGTCGGACGGGGCCTTTCCTTTGTCCACCAGCCTCGATTCCGTTGGCACGCTGGCGCCGACGGTGACCTGTTGCGGGGCTCTGGACCGGGTACTGGCCGGGGAGACCGTGCGTCCTTTGGCCGGCACGTCATTGCGTCGCTTGCGTATTGGCGTGCCGCAAGCGGTGGTGCTGGAAGGGCTGGATAAGCATGTTGCTGCCGCCTTTGCCGGTGCGCTGACGACGTTGTCTGGCGCAGGCGCGCAGGTTGTTGATCTGCCGATGGCGGAGTTCGCCGAGCTGGCTGCCATCAATGCCAAGGGTGGTCTGGCTGCCGCCGAAGCCTACGCCTTGCACGCCCCGATGCTTGCCGCGCGAGGCGAAGACTATGATCCGCGCGTTCGAGTGCGCATCGAGAAGGGCGCGTCGCATACCGCTGCGCAATACCTGGCTGTGCAGGCGGCGCGCAGGGATTGGATCATGCGTGTGTCGCGAAAGATCGATGCAGTGGACGTGCTGGTGTGCCCGACGGTACCGACGATCGCACCGACGTTTGCCGAGCTGGAAGACGATGAGGCGTTCGGACGCATCAACCTCGTCATGCTGCGCAACCCGACGTTTGCAAATTTCCTGGATGGTTGCTCGGTGTCAATACCGTGCCACCGCCCCGGTGACGCACCGGTCGGGTTGATGCTGATGCAGCGCGGCGGCCAGGACGAACGTGTGCTGTCGATCGCGCGGGCGATGGAAGCCGCACTGGCGCCGCACGACGCGTGATACCTGGCCTGGAACTTAATTTGCTTCCTAGGCGTCGGCCTTCACCACCATCTTCCCGAAGTTCTTTCCTTCGAGCAGACCGATGAACGCCTGGGGGGCGTTCTCCAGGCCGTCGACCAGATGCTCGCGGTACTTGATCTTGCCCTGCGCGACCCACTCGCCCATCTGCTGGGCGAATTCGCCGTAGCGGTTGCCATAGCTGTCGAAAATGATGAAGCCCTGGATGCGGATGCTGCGGGTCAGGATGTCGCGCAGCATCTGGGGGCGCAGGTCGGGGGTGGCCGGGGCGTCGGCGGTGGGGACCTGGCTGTATTGGGCGATCAGGCCGCAGACGGGCACGCGGGCGTGCCGGTTGAGCTGGGGCCAGACGGCCTCGAACACCTTGCCGCCCACGTTCTCGTAGTACACGTCGATGCCGTCGGGGCAGGCGGTGGCCAGGCGTCCGGCCAGGTCGGCTTCACGATGGTCCAGACAGGCGTCGAACCCCAGGTCGCGAACGGCGTACTGGCATTTGGCCGCACCGCCCGCGATGCCCACGACGCGGCAGCCCTTCAGCTTCGCGATCTGACCCACATTCGCACCGACGGCGCCGGTGGCTGCAGCAACCACGACGGTCTCGCCGGGCTGCGGGTTGCCGATGTCGAGCAGGCCCATGTACGCGGTAAAGCCGGGCATGCCCAGGACGCCCAGCGCCCACGACGGCTGTTCCAGATTGTCGGGCAGGCGCATCAGGTCCTTGCCGTTGGACACGGCATAGTCCTGCCAGCCATTGTTGGCGAGCAGCAGTTCGCCGGGCTGGAAGTCGGGATGGTTGGAACGCACGACTTCGGCGACGGTGCCGCCGACCATGACGGCCCCGATGGCGACCGACGGCGCGTAGGATTTCGCGTCACTCATCCGGCCGCGCATGTAGGGGTCGAGCGACAGGTAGCGCGTGCGCAGCAGCACTTCGCCTTCACCGGGTTCGGGCACCGGGCCGTACTCCAGCCGGAAGTCCAGCAGGGTCGGTGCGCCGACCGGGCGTCGCGCCAGCACGATGCGGCGGTTGGTGTCGGGAGAGGCGTTCATCGGGGTCTCCTTGAATGAGGGGCGGGCACGAATGATGCTGCTCAGTACGTTCTCCGGCGTGATCGCAACGCCGTCTTTGACACGAAGGAGCCACCATGACCACTACCGTACAACCGAAACAGTCGACGCCCAAGGAAATGAACCCTGAGCATGACCTGAACATCGACCGTGAACGCGAACAGCAGATCGTGGATCGTATCAACGACAAGAATACCTCGGCCGACTATGGCAGTCGTTCGGGCCGCACCAACAAGACGTCGGGCAGCGGTATCGACATCGCCGGCCCGGGCGGCAAGTAAGCCACCGAATTACTTCGGAACCAGCAGGGGATACGGATTGATCGCTCCCTTGCCGGTGTAGACCCCGTAGTGAAGATGGTGGGGCGTGCCGCGCGCATTGCCGGTATTTCCCACGAATCCCAGCACCGTGCCGACATCGATACGTTGTCCGGCACGGATGTTCGCGTACGCGTTCAGGTGGGCGTAGTAATGGCGCTGGCCACCCGGCCCCATGACCCACACGACGTTCCCACCCAGTGAATTGGTGCCGACCCGCGTGACGATCCCTTCCGTCGATGCGATGACCGGCGTATCCACGCGCGCAAAGATATCGATGCCTTCATGACGGCGGCCGCCACTGCGGGCGCCACCCCACGAATCCCTGAGGTTGGCAGGGCGCACTCCCTTGACCGGCACTGCAATCTGCCCGGGTGCAGGCATCCGCATCAAGCGGTAGGTGTACAGGGGCAGTTCAAGGGCGTGCTCGATCACGGGCCAGCCAAACCAGGCCGTCAGCGCAAGCAGCAAGGGGAAGACGAAGCCGCGCCGTGTTGCGCGCGCCGGGAGCGGACGTTCACCCGCGAGTTCCATGTGCGATCCAGAAGAAACCATAGGGGTTCGACCGGACCCAGGTGCCAAGGTTCGCAGCACTTGCCGGGCCTGCGCTGCTAGATGTCGCTGTTCACCGCCTGGCTGAGATCGACGATGCGCAGCAGCGCCAGACGGTCCCGCAAGATGCGATACACCTCGTAGTCGAACTCGGCGCGGCCACTGTCGAGCAATGCCCACAGTCCTTCGTCCTGATAGGCCGTGCCCAGAAAGCGCCAGTTGTTGACGACATGGATGGCATGCCCTTCGCGGATGCCGATCGCGCCCGCATAGGGCCAGTCGGCGGTCAGGTCGGTGGCGCGGCGGCCCCGCCGATTATGGCGGGGCGCCAGCCGCTGCACCATTTCCATCTCGTGCAGCAGGGCGCCGATGGCGCCGCCGGTTTCCTTCCATTCGATATGGCGGGTCTGCTCGGCCATTCGCACGGCCTTGGCGGGCGCGCCCGCCACCTTGAAATGCGCGAGCACCTTGCTGCGGATGTTGTCGGCGCGCCCAACGAACAGCGGTTCACGCTGGTCGCCATACAGCACGTAGACGCCATGCGCATCGGGCAGCACGTCAGGCAGGGCCGGGTCGAGATAACCAGGCAAGCTCACGCGCGCCGACAGCACGTCGGCAATGCCCTGGATATGCTCGGCCGGAAACTGGCCGTGGATGGATTGCCAGAACTGCCACACCAGCTTGGCGTCGCCCAGCGCGCGGTGGCGGTCCTGTTCGGCAATCACGAGACCATGCCGCTCGATCAATGAGTCGAGGTTATGACGCCGATGCTCGGGGTACAGCCGCCGCGAGAGCCGCACGGTACACAGCACATCGGGGCGGAAGGGCATGCCGGCACGCTCGAATTCGGCGCGCAGAAAGCCGTAATCGAAGCGCGCGTTATGGGCGATGAACAGACAGCCCTGCAGGCGTTCGGCGACTTCGGCCGCCACGGCCGCAAACGGCGGCGCGCCGCGCACCATCTCATTGGAGATGCCCGTCAGCGACTGGATCATCGGCGGTATCGGCCGGCCGGGATTGACAAGGCGGTGCCACTCGCTCACGCCGTTTTCGTCGACCCGCACGATGCCGATCTCGGTAATGCGGTCGAAGGCAGCGGTAGTGCCCGTGGTTTCAAGGTCGACGAAGGCTAGGGGAAGGGACATCGGGGAGGGCAGGAAGGACAGAAGGAGGTGCAGCAGGGTCTAGTCTACTAAAGTGGGGCCGGATGGCCGGCAGGCAAGGGACGACGCAGGCATGCCGACACCCTGAAAGCGCTCAATGTTGACGATGCTCAATCGGGTTATCCCTGGGGGCGGCCGCGCTGGCTGTCTGGAAAGGCGGACATTGCCGCCGAAGCAATTCCGGGTTTCTGCACAGACCCGATGAACGCATTGACCGGCGTCCTTGCAAGGACCGCGCTGCGCCTGACGTTCGGGCCGTTCTTCGCGAACTCTCGCCAGATGGCATGACCATTGCTTTGAATCCCCCACATAGCAAAGAGCACCGGGGCGGCCTGCCTGCCACCGGATTCGCCAAGGGGAGACGATCACCTGGCCGTCATTGACGGCACACCCTGATGGGTCCTGCCCATGTCCACATCGGACCTGGGCCCGACCCGTGCACGCTTCCGGGCGGGACGACTCACGGCATCGTCCACGCTGACCTTCAGTACCGCCGTATCCAAAACAGCAAATAGAAGTCCAGGAGATTGGGATGAGACAGCACCAACGTACGCAACGGCGCGGCTTCACGCGGGGCCAGACCCTGCTGGCCACGGGGATCGCCAGCCTGTTCCTCGCCGGTTGCGGCGGCAGCGATGATTCGGACTCGCCCGCGCAGGCCCTGCGCGTCAGCACCGTGTCTTCGATGCCTGAATATGTCAGCGGCGGCGACGCCCTGGTCGAGATCGCAGCGCCCGCGGGCGCCACGGGCACGCCGGTCGTGACGCTGGACGGAAAGGATGTATCCGCCGCCTTCAAGGCCACGTCTGCCGGCACGTATCTGGGCAGGGTCGAAGGCATGGCGGTCGGCGAACACACCCTGGCAGCACGCATGGGCGAAGCCACCGGATCGTTGACACTGACCAACTATCCCGTGACCGGCCCGATGATTTCCGGTCCGCACGAGTCGCCCTACGTGTGCGCCACCACCACCTTCGCGGGCATTCCCGTGGGCAGCACCGGCCTGGGCAATCCGCTGGACGCCAACTGCTCGGTGCCGACCCGCGTGACCTACGTGTATCGCAGCACGGCCGCGGGCCGTCCGGTCGTGGCCTGGATGCCGCCGACCACCGGCATTCCCACTGCCAATCCGGTCTATCCGGCCGACATGGAATTCCTGGTGATGGATGGCACCAACAAGCGCGTGCCGTACCTGGTGCGCGTCGAGACCGGCACCATCAACCGCAGTATCTATCAGTCGATCATTCTGCATGATCCGCTGACTGAACCCGCGCCCAGTCCCACCACGCGTCCGGCCAACTGGAACGGCAAGCTGATGTACCCGCTGGGTGGCGGCTGCCAGGGCGGCTGGTACATGCAGGGCAACAACGTGTCGCTGTCGATCAACGACACCTGGTTCAAGCGCGGCTATGCGGCCGTGACGTCCACGCTCAACACGTTCGGCACCAACTGCAACGACTTGTTGTCGTCCGAAACGGTGGCCATGACCAAGGAACGTTTTACCGAAGCCTACGGCAGGCCGACCTACACCATCGGCACAGGCGGCTCGGGCGGCGCCTACCAGAGCTACCAGACCTCCGACAATTACCCCGGCCTGTTCGACGGCATCATCGTGAACTCGGTGTTCCCCGACGTGACGACGGCAACCATTTTCAAGATCTTCGATTCGCGTCTGCTCAACAACTACTTCAACACGGGTGGGCGGCCCTTTACCGATGACCAGAAGAAGGCCATCTCGGGCTACCTGCATGTCGGGCAGATCCCGAACATGAGCGGCAGCGCGGCGCGCCTGGATCCGGTCGTGTCGTTCCCGGCGGGCTTCCCGAACGAACTCAAGTACAACCCGACGACCAATCCGACCGGCACCCGCGCCACGGTGTACGACCACACCGTCAATGTGTACGGCAAGGATGCGCGCGGCTTTGCGCAACGTCCGATCGACAACGTGGGCGTGCAGTACGGTCTGAAGGCCATGCTGGCCGGCGCCATTACGGTGGACGACTTCCTGGACCTGAACGCTCGCATCGGGGGCCTGGATCCGGACATGAAGCCGCAGGCCCAGCGCACGTCGGGCGACCTGGGTGCCATCCGCCGGGCCTACCAGTCGGGCCGGATCCTTAACGGAGGGGGCGGCCTGGCCACCACGGCGATCATTGACCGACGCGATTATTTTGACGACCGCGTCAATGGCGACATCCACCAGAAGATCCACTCGTACTCGGTACGCGAACGCCTGACCAAGGCCAACGGCAACTTCGACAACCATGTCATCGTCGGACCGGGCAACATCCTTGACGACACGCTGGGGCTGATGGACACGTGGCTGTCGGGCATGCTGGCTGATTCGTCCGCCGCCGCCAAGCGGGAGAAGCTGATCAAGGCACGCCCCGCCGCGCTGGTGGATGCATGCTGGATCGGCACGACCAAGGTGATCGAGCCCTCGACCGCCGCGGGCGCCGGGCAGTGCAACACCGCCTATCCGGCCGGCACCACGCCGCGCCTGGTGGCCGGTGGCCCGCTGGCCGACGACATCGTCAAGTGCCAGCTCAAGCCGGTCAACCTGGCCGACTACGCGCCCGTCACGTTCACCGATGCACAGGTCGCGGCATTGCGCGCGACCTTTGCGACCGGTGTCTGCGACTGGAGCAAGCCGGGCGTCGAACAGCAGCCGCTGAAGTCGACCTGGGCGTCGTTCGGTCCGTCGAAGAAGAACCTGGTCTTCGACATCACCAACCCGACCGCAACGCCTTGAGCCTGCGTCAAGGCTGAGCGCACGGCATCGGCCGGCCCGGACAGCGCGTCCGGCCGGCCGAGGGCCCGGGCCGGTGTCTTCCGTCATGATAAATTTCGCGAGAGGTTGAATGCCCATCCCTCCCGACATGCATGGAGACACCTTGCCCGGGGCCCCGCCGTCGATGTCCTTGCGCCGCCGTCTGATCACGGGCGGCCTGTCTGCCCTCCTGATTGCCACCGGTGTCGTGCTGGCCTATCTGTGGGGCGAGCAGACCGGCGTGCGCGCGCTGCGCCAGACCATGGCGCATCGTCTGGATGTGTACGCCGTCGGGCTGCACAGCGAACTGACCCGCTACGACTACCTGCCCGGCATCCTGTCCTTGAACAAGGACGTGATCGCGCTGCTGCAATCGCCCGATGACACGGTGATGCTGGATCGGGTGAATCGGTATCTGCATACCGTCAATCAAAAAGCCGGATCGTCCGATATCTATGTGATGAACATGGAAGGGCTGACCCTGGCCGCCAGCAACTGGAACGCCGCGAACAGTTTCGTCGGCAAGAATTTTTCGTACCGCCCGTACTTCACGGATGCGGTGAAGGGCCTGCCGGGCCGGTTTTACGGCATCGGCACCGTCAGCCAGGCCCCTGGCTATTACTTCTCGTACGGCATCTATCGCGACAACCTGATGCTGGGCGTGGCCGCGCTCAAGGTCGACCTGGACAAGCTCGACGACGCGTGGCTGCGCGCCGACGAACGTGTCGTGGTGGTGGATGAGAACGGCATCGTGTTCCTGACGTCGGTGCCGGACTGGAAGTTCAAGGCGCTGGCGCCCCTGAGCGCAAGCACGCAGGCGCGATTGGCGCTGACGCGCCAGTACCACTTGGCCGGCGAACCCGGTCCGATCGGCCTGAATGAAGTGCGCGTGCTGGCCGATGACGCGAGCGTGGTGCGGGTTGCTCAGGGAACCGCGCAGGGGCACGCCCGCCTGCAGGATCCGGTGGGCGGATCGGCCAGTTCCAAGGGCGCGTCGGCATTCATCGACCCGCTTTACCTGGCGCAAAGCCGGCCGATTCCCGGCACAGGCTGGAAGCTGATCGTTCTGTCCGACATGGGACCCATCCGCGCCCGTGCGCGCATCAGTGCGATCAGCGTGGCCTTCGCGCTGGCCTTTCTGGGCATCAGCGCCCTGTACATCCGCCAGCGCCGCCGCGCGATTGCGCAGAATGTAGCCGCCAAGGAAGCACTGCAGCGCGCGCATGACGAACTGGAACGCAAGGTGGCGCTGCGCACGGGCGACCTGAGCAACGCCAACCTGCATTTGCAGACCGAGATTGCCGAACGCAAACGCGCCGAGGTCGTCCTGAAGGCGGCCATGGAAGAGCTGGTGCAGGCCGGCAAGATGGCCGCGCTGGGCCAGATGTCGGCCGGCGTCACGCATGAATTGAACCAGCCGCTGGCCGCGCTGCGCACGCTGTCGGACAACGCGATCGTCTTGTTGCAGCGCGGGCAGACCATCGAGGTCGAAGCCAACCTCGAGCTCATCAGTGACCTGATCACGCGCATGGGCAAGATCACCGGGCAGCTCAAGAAGTTTGCGCGCAAGTCGCCGGCGGAACTGCGGCCCACGTCGGTCAGCACGGTGATCGCGGATGCCGTGTTCCTGATGGGGCAACGGTTTCGCGAAGCGCGCGCCGATCTGGACACGTCCGACGTGCCGCCCGACATGCATGCCTATTGCGATGCGAACCGGCTCGAACAGGTGTTCGTCAATCTGTTCGGCAACGCGCTGGACTCCATGGCGCAGTCCGAGTTGCGCCGGGTGACGGTGTCGGCGCGGCAGGATGGGCCGGTCGTCCGGATCGCCGTGCGGGACCGCGGCGCGGGAATTGCACCGGAACACCTGCCCCGTCTGTTCGAACCCTTCTTCACCACCAAGGAGCAGGGCGCCGGCCTGGGGCTGGGCCTGGCGATCTCCGCCGGCATCGTCCGTGAATTCGGCGGCAGCCTGAAGGCCCGCAACCATCCGGACGGCGGCGCGGAATTTGTCATACAGTTGCGATCAGCAACTATCGAGGAAAGCACGGATGCATGACAACCTGACCGTCCTGTTCGTGGAAGATGATCCCGCGGTGCGACTGGGTGGCAAGCAGGCGCTGCAACTGGCGGGCCTGACCGTGCAGGTGTTCGAGTCGGCCGAACAGGTCGCGCGCCACATCGTGCCGGGCATGCCGGCCGTGCTCGTGACCGATGTGAAGATGGCCGGCATGGATGGCATGGCCCTGCTGCGTCATGCCCTGCAGATCGATGCCAGCCTGCCCGTGATCCTGGTGACGGGCCATGGCGACATTTCGATGGCGGTGGAAGCCATGCGCCTGGGGGCCTATGACTTCATTGAAAAGCCGTTCTCGTCCGAACACCTGACCGAGGTCGTGCATCGCGCGCTGGACAAGCGCAGCCTGACACTGGAAGTGCAGACGCTGCGCCAGCAGCTGGCGAACCGGCAGGCCATCGAGTCGCTGATCCTTGGGCGGTCGCCCGTGGTGGAAACCCTGCGCCGCACGATTCTCGACCTGGCCGATACCGATGCCGACGTCCTGATCGTGGGCGAGACCGGCACCGGCAAGGAACTGGTGGCCCGCTGCCTGCATGATTACAGCGCGCGCCGCGACAATCACTTTGCGGCGCTCAATTGCGGCGGCATGCCCGAATCGCTGTTTGAAAGCGAAGTGTTCGGGCATGAGGCGGGCGCCTTCACGGGCGCGGCGAAGCGCCGGATCGGCAAGATCGAATATGCGCAGGGCGGCACGCTGTTCCTGGACGAAATCGAAACCATGCCCATGGTGCTGCAGATCAAATTGCTGCGGACGCTGCAGGAACGCAGCTTCGAACGGCTGGGTTCGAACGACCCCTTGCCCATGACCAGCCGCGTCGTGGCGGCCACCAAGGCGGATCTGCTGGCCCTGGCCGCCCGCGACGGCTTTCGTGCCGACCTGTACTACCGCCTGAGCGTGGCCGTGCTGGAACTGCCGCCCTTGCGCGAGCGTCGCGAAGACATTCCGCAGTTGTTCGAGCACTTTCTGATGCAGGGCGCGCTGCGTTACGGCCGCGACGTGCCAACCGTGTCGAGTGCCCTGATGGGCGACCTGATGTCGCAGACCTGGCCGGGCAATGTGCGCGAGCTTCGGAACACGGCCGACCGGTATGTGCTGGGCTTGCTCAAGGACAAGACGTCGCTGCCCACCTCGACCCCGTCCCGCTCACTGGATGAACAGGTGTCCATGTTCGAGCGCCACCTGATTGAAGACGCGCTGAAGTCCTGTGCGGGCAGGGCGACGGCGGCGAGCGAACTGCTCGGCATGCCCCGCAAGACGCTGTACGACAAGATGCATCGGCTGGGCTTGAGTACGGATTCCTTTAAGGCATGAGCGCGAAGAAGGACGGACATGGCGGCAGTTGTGGGCGTGTTGTCATCGCGTTGTCATGCTTTTGTAGGTTGAACCAGAGTCCATCCACACGCTGCACTTTTGACAATTTGTGATTCATCGCGTTAGAATCATTTGCGTTGAAACGATTCGACCTGAATTGTATTCAGCTCTAACAGGTTAGCCCCGATGGACCCGTCCACCATACCCAATCCCAGCGCCTACGACTTGCGCATCCTGCGGGCCTTGCGCCGCATCACGCGTAACGTCGCCTTGCATTCCAAGCAGCTTGCGGCCTACAGCCATATCACGGCGCCGCAGCTGGTATGCCTGCTGGCGGTGATCGAGTCCGGTCCTGTCACGGCCACCGCGCTCAGCCGGCTGATCAGCGTCAGCCCCAGCACGGTGGTCGGGATCCTGGATCGTCTGGAAGACAAGCAGTTGATCCGGCGCGAACGTAGCCGCGACGATCGCCGAACGGTGTTCATCACCGCGACCGACGCCGGCCGCACGCTGGCCGCCGAAGCGCCGTCGCCGCTGCAGAAGACCCTGGCCGATGCGTTGAATGCCTTGCCCGAACTGGAGCAGGCCACGATCACGCTGTCGCTGGAACGCATCGTCGACCTGATGGAAGCGCCGCGCCAAACCGATTCGTCGCCGTTGCTGGATATCCATGCATCGGAGAATTCACCGGAGTCCGGCCTGGCGGTTTGACCTCGGCCACCCGAACCACGCTGGTTGCCCCATGCAGCCGGCGGTAAAGAAAGAGGAGGATCACGGTCTGAACGCGATAGACACGACCCCCGTCCTTGCAATATCGAATGTCGTCCCGGCCCCCGCGCCGGGCTGCAGTTTCAGGAAGCCCGAGTTGTCCGACGGCGCGGCCATCCAGCAGTTGATCCAGGATGCCCCGCCCCTCGATGTGAACTCGACCTACGCTTACCTGCTTCTCTGCCTTCACTTTCGCGACACCTGTGTGGTTGCGGAACAGAACGGTCAACTGGCGGGATTCATCTCCGCCTACGTGCCCCCTCGACATCCTGATGTGCTCTTCGTGTGGCAGGTCGCCGTGCATCCTTCGGCGCGCGGCAAGCGCCTGGGCGCGGCCATGCTGACCGAGCTTCTGGCGCGCGATGCCGTGGCGCCAGTGAGGGTTGTCGAGACGACCGTCTCCCCCGATAACGCCGCATCGCGCCGCATGTTCGCGCGACTTGCCGACGACCTGCACGCGCCGCTCGAAGAGCAGACGCTGTTTCCACCCACATTGTTTGGGGGGGCCGATCACGACGACGAACGACTGTTGCGGATCGGTCCGTTTTGACCAAGGCCAGGTACGCCACGTACCTGTCCCGGCGCCATGCCGGGTCTGCCGAACGTTATTTTCACTACGCAAAACAAGAGGGATAACCGATGGATCTCAATATTTTCGACCGCCTCGAATCCGAAGTGCGCGGCTATGTGCGCTCGTTTCCGGTGGTGTTCAGCAAAGCGAAGGGCTCATTGCTGTTCGACGAAGAAGGCAAGCAATACATCGACTTGTTCGCCGGTGCGGGCACCTTGAACTACGGCCACAACAACGACGTCTTGAAGCAGCCCCTGCTCGACTACGTTGCGTCCGATGGCGTGGTCCATGGCCTGGACATGGCCACCTCTGCCAAGAAAGCGTTTCTTGAAACCTTCGAGCGCGTGATTCTGAAACCGCGCAACATGCAGTACTCGATGCAGTTCACCGGCCCGACCGGCACCAATGCCGTTGAAGCCGCGCTCAAGCTGGCCCGCAAGGTCAAGCAGCGCCAGAACATCGTGTCGTTCACGCACGGCTTCCATGGCGTCAGCGGCGGTTCGCTCGCCATGACCGCCAATGCCAAATACCGTGACGCGGCTGGCGTCAGCCTGGCCAATACGGCCTTCATTCCGTACGACGGCTACTTCGGCCCGGACGTCGACACCATGTCCTACTTCGAGCGCATGCTGGAAGACCGCAGCAGCGGCCTCGATGCGCCCGCCGCCGTCATCGTCGAAACGGTGCAGGGTGAAGGCGGCGTCAACGTCGCGACCCAGCGCTGGCTGAAAGAGCTGCAGCGCCTGTGCCGCCGCCACGACATGCTGCTGATCATCGACGACATCCAGGTCGGATGCGGCCGTACCGGCACCTTCTTCAGCTTTGAAGCGGCCGGTATCGAGCCTGACCTGATCACGCTGTCCAAGTCATTGAGCGGCTTTGGCCTGCCCATGGCCATGGTGCTGATCAAGCCCGAACTGGATATCTGGAAGCCCGGCGAACACAACGGCACCTTCCGCGGCAACAACCTGGCCTTCGTGACCGCGGCCAAGGCGCTGGACACCTACTGGGCCGACGACAGCTTCACGCAGAGCATTGCCGGCAAGGCGACGCTGCTGCGCGACTTCCTGGAAAACATGGTGCACAGCCATCCTGAAGCGCGTTTGTCGGTGCGTGGACGCGGCCTGATCCAGGGCCTGGTCAGCGACATTCCAGGCTTCAGCAACAAGGTGGCCGCGCAGGCGTTCAAGCATGGCGTGGTGATCGAGACCTCGGGCGCCCACGATGAAGTCCTGAAGTTCCTGCCCGCCTTGACGATTGAAGAAGTGCAGTTGCGCCAGGCGCTCGACATTCTGGATCGCAGCGTGGCCGACGTTCTGGCCGCCGAGCCCGACCAAAAGCACGCCGGCGCGCGCGTCATCAAGTTCGGAGGGAAGGCACGATGATCGTCAGGAACATGAAGGATATCGTTGGCACCGACAACGAAGTGTCGACCGACACGTGGACCAGCCGCCGCGTATTGCTCAAGCAGGACGGGATGGGATTCTCGTTCCACGAGACCATCATCTTCCCCGGCACCGAAACCCACATTTGGTACAAGAACCACGTCGAAGCCGTGTTCTGCATTGAGGGCGACGGAGAAATCGAGACGGTGGCCGACGGCAAGAAATATGCGTTGGGACCGGGCGTGGTCTACGCGTTGAACGACAACGACGAGCATTACTTGCGCGGCGGCAAGGAGCCGCTGCGGGTGATCTGCGTGTTCAACCCGCCGCTCACTGGCAAGGAAGTGCATGACGCCGATGGCGTCTACCCCTTGCCCGATGCCCAGGCCGCGTGATTTTTCCAGCATCCTTGACGGAGACGATAGTGATTACCCCAGCACGAGATAGATATGCGAGCCGTTCGGATCGCGGCGCGGCGATTGTCCAGCGACACGATCCGGTGGTGTATGGCCGGCCAGACGACGCCCCCGCGTCGGGACTGGATACGACGCAACTGGCGTCGTACGAGCGTGATGGTTTCATCATGCTCAAGAATTTCTTTTCGGCGCAAGAGACCGCGGCGCTGCTGCACGAAGTGCAACGCCTGACCGTCGATCCGGCGATTCGCCGCCGCGAAGAAGCGATTACCGAGCGCGGCAGCGATGCGGTGCGGTCGGTGTTCATGGTGCACAAGCTGAGCAAGGTGCTGGCGCGCCTGTCGCAGGACATGCGGCTGGTGAACATCGCGCGGCAGATCCTTGGGTCGGACGTGTACATCCACCAGTCGCGCGCGAACATCAAGCCGGGCTTCCAGGGCAAGGAGTTCTATTGGCATTCGGACTTCGAGACGTGGCATGTGGAAGACGGCATGCCGGCGATGCGGGCCCTGAGTTGTTCGGTGCTGCTCAGTGACAACACTGCCAGCAATGGTCCGTTGATGGTGATGCCTGGTTCGCACACGCAGTTCGTGTCGTGCGTGGGCGAGACGCCCGAGGAGCACTACAAGGCGTCGCTGAAGAAGCAGGAGTATGGCGTGCCGGATACGTTGAGCCTGAAGCTGCTGGCGGACCAGGGCGGGGTGGAAACGTTGATGGCGCCGGCCGGTTCGGTGGTGTTTTTCGACTGCAATACGATGCACGGTTCCAATTCCAACATTTCGCCATCGCCCCGGTCGAATGTGTTCATGGTCTACAACTCGGTGGACAACGCGTTGGGATCCCCGAAATTCGGGCTGACGCCACGGCCTGAGTTCATCGCCACGCGTGAGAGCTTTGCGGCAATCAAGCCGGTGGAGCCTGGGTATTTGCGGGCGGTGGGGAAGTAGGTTCTTTTGGTGGCGGTGTGAGTTCTTGCGGCCGGGCTTCTTGGTTCTGTCGTTGATGTCGAGTTCTTGCGCGGCCGCCGCGGGGGCTCGCGTTGGAAGGCCGAGCTCGCTGGGTCCCGGCCTACGCCGGGACTGGGCTTAGCAAAGCCTCCCAACGCGAGCCCCCGCACCGGCCTTCGTGCGTCTTGCGTTCGCTTGCCGTGCGGTTTCTTGGTGCGAGCATCGGGTATGTGGTGACATGCTTGATGCCATGCTGCGCCCGTGGCATCCAGATGCCGCCACTTAATATCCCCCCTCCACCCCACCACCAGTGCGGATCCCTCCATGCATGCCACCTTGTTCGTGCGAACAGGGACGGAGCGGACAGTCCCCTGGGAAGGTACTTGCAATGCAAGGCCCGGCGTAGGCCGGGACTTCGCGAGCTCGGCCTTCCCAGGGGACTGTCCGCTCTGGCCGGGCTCCAAGCACCAAACTCTTCCAATCCCAAACCGAACCCCAATAAGTTATAAACCCCGTCTCACACAGCACTTTTGGACCCCCCTTTATGCAACGCGTCATGCTTCGCGCCAAGATCCACCGTGTGGCGGTGACCCAGGCGGATTTGAATTACGAAGGTTCTTGCGGTATCGATGAAGACTTTCTCGATGCAGCCGACATGAAAGAGTACGAGCGGATCGAGCTCTACAACATCAATAACGGCGAGCGCTTTTCGACGTATGTCATCAAGGGCAAGCGGGGTTCGGGCGAGATTTCGTTGAATGGCGCGGCGGCGCGGCGGGCGCAAATCGGGGACCTGATGATCATCTGCACTTACGGTCCGATGAACGAAGAAGAGGCCCATGCCCACAAGCCAAAGGTGATCCTGGTGGACGAGAACAATCGCATCAAGGAAATCATCGAGAAGAACTCGAACGGCTGACTTCTGCTGATCGGCCATGTTGCCCAATATCCTTCTGTTCCTCGCGGCTTCCGTGGCCGTCACGATGGCGCCCGGGCCGGACAACGTGCAGGTGCTGGCGCGGGCCATGAGCCAGGGCAGGGCGGCGGGGGTGGCGGCGGCCTTGGGGTTTGCGTCCGGATGCGTCTTTCATACGACGCTGGCTGTGGTGGGGATTGCCGCGGTGTTGCGCGCGTCGCCCATGGCCTTCGACGCCATCAAGCTGGCCGGCGCCGCGTATCTGATGTGGTTGGGGGTGCAGGCGCTGCGCAGCCGGGGTGGTTTGTCTCTGGGCACGTCGGGGGCGCCGGTGTCGCGGTGGCGGATTTATCGCCAGAGCGTCTTGGCGAACATGCTGAATCCCAAGGTCACGCTGTTCTTTCTGGTCTTTCTGCCCCAGTTCGTGAATCCGTGGCTCGGACACCCGGATGGCCAGATGGCGGTGCTGGGCGCCGTGTTTGCGGTGCAGACGGCGGTGGTGTTTGGCGCGATCGCGTGGGGTGCGGGCTATGTCGGCGAATGGCTGCAGCGCCGGCCGGGCGCGGCGGTGTGGCTCGATCGCCTGGCCGGCGTGGTGTTCCTGTTGCTGGCGCTGCGGATTGTCTGGTTGTCGTGAACGCGGTCACGCACCCGGATACCAGTCCTTGAGCGCCGACTCCACCGTCGGATGGGCCAGCTTCACCCGCAGTTCCTTGACCAATCGCCCGTTTATCAACCGGCGCGATTCGTTCATGAATGACCACATGGCGGGGCTGACCGCCGCGCGGACCTCGTCGGCCGACTGCCTGGGCGGACGCGTCATCCCCGAGGCATCGGCCACCGCGTCGAAATAATCCCCCATCGACAGTTCCTGCCCGTCGGCCGCGTGCACGACGCGTTGCGGCTTGCCGCGCCACAGGGCCGCGATCACACAGCGGGCCAGATCGTGGATCTCGATGTGATTGGTGTAGACGTCTTCCGCCGGATGCAACCGCGGCAGCCCTTTCTGCAGCCGTTCCAGGGGCAACCGTTCAGGTCCGTAGATGCCCGGGATACGCAGGATGGTGCTGCGCCAGGGGGCCATGTCCGTCTGGAAGCCGCGCGCCATCCGCGCACGGTCCGGCCCCAGCGCGCGCCACTGCGTTTCGGCGCTGACCCGGCGGCGGGCGCGATCGGTCTGCGGGTGGGTGGGGCGCGTCTCGTCGATCCGCGCGCCACCGACATTGCCATACACGCCAGACGTGCTGGCATAGACCAGGCGCTGCGCGGGCCGGGCCTGCAGGTGTTGCTGAGACGCCCATTGCCGCGGCGCCCCCGGCCTGCGCGCGCCGGTCCAGGCGGGTTTGGCTACAATCAGGGCGTGTTGCAGGTGGCGCTGGCCGCTGCAAGGCTGAGGGGACCGGGTCATGCCGGCACGCAGCCGGACCGCGGGCCGCCGCAGAACGGCAGCCAGCCGGGCGGAACGGGTATCTTCCGGGCCATGTGCCGGCGGCGGCGCCAGCATCATCGTCCACGCCGCCAACCCACGCAGTCGTGCCAGGCTGCGGGGCTGATCCAGGTCCCCCACCAGCGGAACCACCCCGGCGCGGCGCAAGTCGTCGGCGCGTTCCGGATGCGAGGTCAAGGCGAATACCCGCAGGCGTCCGGCCAGTTGCGCCAGTACATGCATACCGGTGTCGCCGCAGCCGACGATCAGCAGGCGCGGCTTTCCAAGACGTGCCGGCCGGGGAAAAAAAACGTGCGTTCCGGCTGAAGTCGGTCCGGGTTTCATAGAACTTCCATTTTTAGGATCCAGGTGATGAGTCATCAGGTCACCGTACTGCCGAGCGGCCATCAATTTGCAGTCGAAGCCGGCCAGACCGTGCTCGATGCGGCCCTCCAGGCAGGCGTCATGTTGCCCTACAGCTGTAAGAATGGCGCTTGCTCATCGTGCAAGGGCAAGATTACTGCAGGCGAGGTCGAACTCGGCCCGCACCAGGCCGCGTCGCTCACGCCGGACGAGATCGCGCGTGGCATGTCGCTGTTCTGTGTGGCCAAGCCCCAGACCGACCTGACCATCGAGATCCGCGAAGTGCAGGGCATTGGCGACATCCCGATCAAGAAGCTGCCGTGCCGCGTCCAGAGCATCGAGAAGGTGGCGCCCGACGTCGTCATCCTGAAGTTGCAACTGCCTGCGACCGAAAAGCTGCGCTTCAACGCGGGCCAGTACATCGAAGTGATCCTGAAAGACGGCCGCCGCCGCAGCTATTCGCTGGCCAGCGCGCCGCATGAAGAAGGCCCGCTTGAACTGCACGTGCGGCATCTGCCTGGCGGCGCGTTCACCGACCACGTGTTCGGCGCTGGCGCCACGCAGATGAAAGAGCGCGAAATCATGCGCTTCGAAGGCCCCTTCGGGTCCTTCTTCCTGCGCGAAGATTCCAACAAGCCCATCGTCATGGTCGCCAGCGGCACCGGCTTCGCGCCGATCCGCGCCATGGTCGAACACATGAAAGCCAAGGGCATCACCCGCCCGGTCACCCTGTACTGGGGCGGCCGCCGTCCGCACGACCTGTACTCGGACGCCATGGCCAAGGGCTGGGCGCAGGATCTGCCGAACTTCACCTACGTGCCCGTGATTTCGAACGCATTGCCGGAAGACAACTGGACCGGCCGCACGGGCTTCGTGCACCGCGCCGTCCTGGAAGACTTCAAGGACCTGTCGGGCCACCAGGTGTATGCCTGCGGCGCACCGATCGTCGTGGAATCGGCGGGCCGCGATTTCGGCGCCGAAGCCGGTCTGCCGTTCGATGAGTTTTATGCGGATTCGTTTACCTCTGAAGCAGACATTGCAGCAAACACGGTGTAAGGTTTCCTACCCGACCCAGTCGGTTCTTGTTGTGTTTTTTGCCCGTCCGGGCACCTTAGGAGTTTGAGTCATGGAATTCGGCCAGTTCAACGTCAACGCCCTCATGGAGATCACGCAGCGCCCGGAAATCGTGTTCGTCCGAGGGCAGGGGTCGTGGCTCGAAGACCATGCGGGCAAGCGCTATCTCGACTTCATCCAGGGCTGGGCCGTCAACACACTGGGCCATTGCCCGCCGGAAATCATCGCCGCGCTCGACACCCAGGCGCGCACGCTGATCAACCCGTCGCCGGCCTTCTACAACCAGCCCATGGTGGAACTGGCCGACCGCCTGACCGGCGCGTCGTGTTTCGACCGCGTGTTCTTTGCGAACAGCGGCGCCGAAGCCAACGAAGGCGCGATCAAGCTCGCGCGCAAGTGGGGCCAGGTCAACAAGAACGGCGCGTTCAAGATCATCACGTTCGACCACAGCTTCCACGGCCGGACATTGACGACCATGTCGGCATCGGGCAAACCGGGCTGGAGCACCATCTTCGCGCCGCAGGTCGAAGGTTTCCCGAAGGCCGACCTGAACGACATCGCGTCGGTCGAAGCCCTGATCGATGACCAGACAGTCGCCATCATGCTCGAACCCGTCCAGGGCGAAGGCGGCGTGATTCCTGCGACCCAGGAATTCATGCAAGGCCTGCGCCAGCTGGCCGACAAGCACAAGCTGCTGCTGATCGTCGACGAAGTGCAGACCGGCATGGGCCGCACCGGCTCGCTGTTCGCCTACCAGCAGTTCGGCATCACGCCCGACATGATGACGCTGGCCAAGGGTATCGGCGGCGGCGCCCCGCTGGCCGCGCTGCTGGCGCGCCAGGACGTGTGCGTGTTCAAGCACGGCGACCAGGGCGGCACCTACAACGGCAACCCGCTCATGACCGCGGTCGGCATCGCGGTATTCGATGCCGTCACCGCGCCGGGCTTCCTGGAAGGCGTCAACGCGCGCGGCAAGCAGCTGTCGGACGGCCTGCTCAAGCTGTCCGAAAAGTACGGCATGAAGGGTGAACGCGGCATGGGCCTGCTCCGCGCCCTCAAGCTCGCCACCGACCACGGTCCCGCCATTGTCGAAGCCGCGCGCGACCAGAACCCGGAAGGCCTGCTGCTCAACGCCCCGCGCCCGAACCTGCTGCGCTTCATGCCGGCCCTGAACGTCAACGCCGACGACATGGACAGCATGCTGACGCAACTGGATGCGCTGGTTGAGCGGATCTGCAAGTAAGTCAAAGCAGGTAGCAAGCAAAACGCGTCCTTGGGGGCGCGTTTTTTTTGCCCTCACGTCGCTGTGGGTCACGAAGCAACGCGACGTTTCGTCGCGGCATCGCAGGTGGACATGGATGTCCTGGTGTCCCACCTTTCATCCCCCGAACCACGCTATCTTGCATCACCAGACGCTGATTCATGCGCTTGAACCGGTGCTGCAGGCGTGATCAATAGCGTGTTCGTATACCCGTTACGGGTATAGTGGAGGCTTGGATGTCGAGGCGAGTGGTAAAGCGCAGAAGCTTCACGCGTTGGCAGGCGTCTCAACGCCTGTCAGATGTCGTCCTGTGCGAGGCCGTTGGCGAGTTGGAGCGTGGCCTAGTCGATGCCAGGCTAAGTGGTGAGCTCTACAAGAAACGTGTTGCTCGTCCGAACGGCGGAAAACGCGACGGTTTTCGCGTGTTCATCGCCGCGCGCATTGCGCATCGAGCCGTATTTCTGGAGGGCTTCGCCAAGAATGATATTGGCAATATCAAGAACGACGAGTTACTGGCATTGAAGCATTTGGGTAGGGTGCTGTTGAACCTGTTGCCCGACGCCTTCGCGACCGCTATCGAACAGGGTGTCTTACAAGAAGTGGAATGTTATGAGCAAGATCATTGAGTCCGTGCGCGAGGACATGGGCGCGCTGCTTGAAGCGGGCGTTATCAGCAAGGTCACGATGCGCGACTTCCAGGCGCAGTTTCCAGCGCCCGTGAAGGCGTTCAGTCCCGGTGACATCAAAGCACTGCGTGAGAGCCTCAATATCAGTCAACCCGTCTTCGCGCATCACCTGCACACCACCGCGTCGACGGTCAAGAAATGGGAGCAGGGCGAGAGCCGACCAGCGGGGCCTGCACTCAAGCTTTTAAATATCATTGCCGACAAAGGGCTGCAGGCGATCCTTTAGACAATCGTCCAGGCAATCCGCAAGACACGAGATTCTTCAGTCGGCTTTCGCGACGGGTTGGCCCAGCATGGCCGAGGCGGGCGGGGCGGGGACCAGTACAAAGGCGTCGCCTTCGGGCTTCGACACATAGCCGCTGCCGGCCAGGATCGCATCGAGTGCGGCCTGGGGTGCGTGCTGGCCTTTCAGGCCGGGGCTGGTCAGGCCATTGAGCTTGGCGGGATCGAACGAGACGCGCACGCCAGCCTGCTGCGCAAAGGTTTGAAGCACCTGCGGCAAGGTTCCGGATGGAATGTTGTAGCTGCGGCTCTCGGCCGCGGCCACGCGGGCGGCCGGGGCAGGTGTGACGGTCTCGGCGAGGGCGGTTGCGGCCCAGGTAGTGGAAGCGAAGGCGACCGAGACGGCCAGTGCGCGGATTGCGCGGCGGGGGGTCTGGCGGCGGAACACGGACGAATGGACGGTGGTCATGAAGGTCTCCCAGCAACGGTTGCCCCGTGACAGCCGAGGTCTATGCTGAAAAAAGTAGCACGGCCCATGCGGGGGCTGCGTCCGGAATTGCCATCTGTTACCCCCGGGAACAGGCGGCAAGCAACGCGTCTGCGCCCTTGCTACGGAGCCACCGGCGTCCCGTCCACATCCTCGCCCAGATAGGCGGCTCGCACTTTCGGGTCGTCCAGCATGCCTTTTGCATCACCCGCCATGGTGATCACGCCGGACTCCATCACGTATCCCCGATCCGCCGCCATCAGCGCCAGGCGCGCATTCTGCTCGACCAACAGCATCGTGACGCCTTCTGCGGCGATCTCGCGGATAACCTCGAAGATCTTGTCCACCATGATGGGGGCCAGCCCCATCGAGGGTTCGTCCAGCAGCAGCAGCTTGGGTTGGCTCATCATCGCGCGGGCCATGGCCAGCATCTGCTGCTCACCGCCCGACATGGTGCCGGCCAGTTGCGTGGCGCGTTCCTTCAGGCGTGGGAACAACGTGAACATGCGTTCGACGTCGCGTGCGATCTGCGCTTTGTCGTTGCGCAGATAGGCGCCCATCTGCAGGTTTTCGACGATGGTCATGCGCGCGAACACGCCGCGGCCTTCGGGAATCATGACCAGACCATCGGCCACGCGCTGGTCGGTGCGACGCCCCTTCAGCGGCGAGCCGAAATAGGTGATTTCGCCGCGCAGTGGCGTGAGCGAACCGGCGATGGCATTGAGGGTCGTCGTCTTGCCAGCGCCGTTGGCCCCGATCAGGGTGACCAGTTCGCCTTTGCGGATCTGCAGGTCGATGCCTTTGACCGCCTGGATGCCACCGTAGGCGACCTGCAGCCCGGAAATGTCCAGAATCACGTCAGGCATAGAGTCGGAGGAGAGGTCTGGGTCGAGGTCTGTCAAGGCTTTCCCTGTTGGCCGGTGCCCAGATAGGCGGTGATGACTGCGGGATTGCTTTGCACCTGGGCAGGGGTGCCTTCGGCGATGCGCTTGCCATAATCCAGCACGGTCACACGATTGCACAGGCCCATGACCAGTTTCACGTCATGTTCGATCAGCAGGATGGTCTGGCCGTCGCCGCGGATGTGGTCCAGCAGGTCGCGCAGGCCGACCTTCTCGGTAGCGTTCATGCCGGCGGCCGGTTCGTCCAGCGCCAGCAGCTTGGGGTCGGTCGCCAGGGCGCGCGCGATCTCCAGGCGCCGCTGGTCGCCGTAGGACAGCGTACGGGCGCGGAAGTCGGCGTAGTGCGCGATCTTCACGTATTCCAGCAGTTCCATGGCGCGTTCGCGGATGGCGGCTTCTTCGCGCCGTACGCCCGGGGTACGCAGCATGGCCCCCCAGATACCCGCACGGGTGCGGACGTGGCGGCCGACCATCACGTTTTCCAGCGCGGTCATGTCCCCGAACAGGCGAATGTTCTGGAAGGTCCGGGCGATGCCTGCCTGCGCGACTTCATGCACCGCGGACGGCGTGTACGGCTGGCCGCCCAGCTCGAAGCTGCCGGAATCGGCCTGGTACAAGCCGGTGATCACGTTAAAGAAGGTGGTCTTGCCGGCGCCGTTCGGTCCGATCAGGCCATAGATCTGGCCTTGCTGAATTTCCATGCCGACATCCGACAAGGCTTGAAGGCCGCCGAACCGCTTGTTGATGTTGGCGACTCTGAGCAGGGGCGCGCTCATAGGCTATTCACCGTGTCGTTGGCTTGCGCCGCCTTGGGCACCGCGCGTCCGACGCCATGCAGCGGCGCGGGCCACAGGCCCTTGGGGCGGAACAGCATGACCAGCACCATCGCCAGGCCAAAGATCAGCGTCCGGCCGACTTCCGCATCCAGGATCGCGCCGCCCGGTCCAAGAATCGCTTCCTGCGCCGGCACGATGAAGTGCCGCAGGAATTCCGGCAGGCCTGCCAGCAGCAGGGCGCCCAGGATGACGCCGGGCACATGGCCCATGCCGCCCAGCACCACCATCGCCAGCACCACGATCGATTCCATGAGCGTGAACGACTCCGGGCTGACGAAGCCCTGGAAGGCCGAGAACAATGCCCCCGCCACGCCGCCAAAGGATGCGCCCATTGCAAAGGCCAGCAGCTTCAGATTGCGGGTGTTGATGCCCATGGCCTTGGCCGCGATTTCATCTTCGCGGATCGCGACCCAGGCGCGGCCGATGCGCGAATTCTGCAAGCGCAGGCAGATCACCAGAATGATCAGCGCCAGCGCCACGAACAGGTAGTAATAGGCGGTCAGGCCGGAAATGGAAAACCCGAAAATGTCGACCATGCCGCGGCTACCACGCTGGCCCGCCAGCGACGTGCCGAACAGGCTGATCGGATCGATGCGCGAGATCCCCTGCGGCCCGTTGGTGATATTGAGCGGCGCGTTCAGGTTGTTCATGAAGATCCGGACGATCTCGCCGAACCCCAAGGTGACGATCGCCAGGTAATCACCCCGCAGCTTCAGGGTCGGCGCGCCCAGCAGCACGCCGAACAGGGCCGCCACGGCGGCGCACAGCGGCAGTACCAGCCACACCGACATGTGCAGGCCGTCCGGGAACATCTGCGCGATCCACTCGAAGTTCTGGACAAGATGGGGCGAGGCCAGCAGCGCATACAGATAGGCGCCCACGGCGTAGAACGCGATGTAGCCCAGATCCAGCAGACCGGCAAAGCCCACCACGATATTGAGTCCCAGCGCCAGGATGACGTACAGCAGCGCCATGTCCAGGATGCGGATCCAGCTGTTGCCAAACGATCCCATGATCCACGGCAGGGCGATGACCAGCACGCCAAAGGCGGCCAGCCACAATTGTCGTTTGCGATCGTCGGTCATGCGCGGTCCGCCACCCGTTCACCCATCAGGCCCGACGGCCGGATGGTCAGCACCAGAATCAGCACGATGAAGGCAAAGATGTCCTGGTAATGGCTGCCCAGGAACCCGCCCGTCAGGTCGCCGATGTAGCCCGCGCCCAGCGATTCCACCAATCCCAGCAACAGCCCGCCCAGCATTGCCCCATACAGATTGCCGATGCCGCCCAGCACCGCGGCCGTGAAGGCCTTCAAGCCGGGCAGAAAGCCCATATAGAAGTGCGTGACCGCATAGTTGGCGGCCAGCATGACGCCAGCCAGTGCGGCCAGGGCTGCGCCCAATGCAAAGGTCATCACGATGATGTGGTTGGAGTTGACGCCCATCAGCGCAGCCACTTTGGGGTTTTCGGCCGTGGCGCGCATGGCGCGGCCCAGGCGGGTGCGCTCGACCAGCAGGGTCAGGCCCAGCATGGCCAGCGCGGCGATCACCAGGATGCCGATTTGCGTCGGCGTCACCAGCGCGCCGCCCACGTTGATCGAATCGGTCGGCAACAGGTTGGGGAACTGATGGTATTCGCGACCAAAGACGATCATGGCCATGGTCTGGAGCATGATCGAAATGCCGATCGCGGTGATCAGCGGCGCGAGCCGGGGGGCGTTGCGCAAGGGCCGATAGGCGATCCGTTCGATCAGGACGTTGACGATGATGCAGGTCGGTATCGCGGCCGCCAGTCCGGCCAGCAGGACCAGCGGGCCCGGGAGGTCGGGAAAGGTCGTCATGACCCATCGGACCGTGACCATGGCAGTCATGGCGCCCACCATCAACACATCGCCGTGGGCGAAGTTGATCAGTTGCAGGATGCCGTAGACCATCGTGTAGCCCAGTGCGACCAAGGCGTACACGCTGCCCAGGACGAGGCCATTCAAGATTTGCTGAAGTAGGGTTTCCAAGCGGGTTCCTTGCGTTGGCGTCAGCATAACCGCTGCCACGCGGCATGACGAGTCACGGACGGGTCTAGAATGTCGGCGCAAGGCGGCCGCCTTCCGTGGTCCGCATGCAGTGGTCCGCATCCAGGAGTCAGGATGAAAGTTGTTGTACTTGGCAGTGGCATTATCGGCACTGCCAGCGCATGGTGGCTGAACCGGGCGGGGCACGACGTGACCGTCGTCGACCGGCAGTTCGGCCCGGCGCAAGAGACCAGCTTCGGCAATGGGGGCCAGATTTCGGTCTCGTATGCCGAGCCATGGGCCAACCCCAATGCCCCCTTGAAGATATTGAAGTGGCTGACCCAGCCCGACGCGCCGCTGCTGTTCCGGCCACGCGCCGACATGCACCAGTGGCTCTGGGCCCTGGCTTTCCTGCGCGAATGCCTGCCCGGCCGTCTTCCCGTCAACATCCGCGCCCTGGTCAGCCTGGCTCAATACAGTCGCGACACGCTGCAGGGCATGCGGCGCGAGCTTGGCATCGAGTACGACCATCTGCAAAGGGGCATCCTCAACTTCTACCGTGACGAGGCCCAGTTCGAAGCGTCACAGAAGGCGGCCGACCTGATGCGCGACGTGGGTGTCGACCGCCGCGTCCTGTCGACCGACGAAGTGCTGACCATCGAGCCCGCGCTGGCGGCCCACCGGCGGGTCATCGTCGGGGGTGACTACACGGCGGCCGATGAAAGCGGCGATGTCCACCTGTTCACCCAGCAACTGGCCGATAAGGCCAAGCTGGCCGGGGTGCGTTTTCGCTTCCTGACCCAGGCCACACGGCTGATTGCGGAAGGGGGCCAAGTTGTGGCAGTCGAAATCATCGACTCATCCGGCGCTTACGGTAAACTCGACGCGGACGTTTTTGTAGTGGCAGCAGGCAGTTACTCTCCAGCGCTGGTCCGCCCCCTGGGCGTGCCCTGCCAGGTGTACCCCGCCAAGGGCTATTCGGCGACCTTTCCGGTCATCGACCCCCTCCGGGCACCTGAGGTGAGCCTGACCGACAGCGCGCACAAGGTCGTGATATCCCGTCTTGGCGACCGGCTGCGGGTAGCGGGCACGGCGGAACTCAACGGGTATTCGCGGGCGTTGAACCCGACGCGCTGCGAAGCGTTGACCCGCCTCACCCGCGAGCTTTTTCCCGATGCGGTCGATTTGGACAAGGTGTCGTACTGGTCGGGCCTGCGGCCGCTCACGCCGTCGAACGTGCCGCTGATCGGGCGAACCAAATTGTCGAATCTCTATCTGAATACGGGCCATGGCACCCTGGGGTGGACCATGGGATGCGGTTCGGGCAGGGCGATTGCCGATTTGATCTCCGGGCGCCGTCCTGAGGTCGATTTCCCTTTTCTATAACTCCATATCCCCATTCGGAGACGGATCAATGCAGCAACCGAATTTGTGGCGTTCCGCGGGCATTTCTGCCCTGGCGGCCGCCATGTTCATGATGGGCGGCCTGTCGGCTGTCCAGGCGCAGACCAAGCCTGCCGCGAAGCCGGCTGCCAAGGCCGCCGCCAAGCCTGCGGCCAAGCCGGCGGCCAAACCGGCCGCGAAGGCCGCGGCCCCCGCCAAGTCTTCGGGCAAGGGCAAGGCAGCCGCCGCGGCCGGTGGCGCCGCTGCAGCAGCAGCTGGGTCCTCGCTGGCGGCCGACGGATCGAAACCTGCGAACAGCGGGCCGATCGAACTCGAAGTGTGGCATGCACTCAATAAAGAGCAGGCTCAGGAATTCAGCGCGCTGGTGGACCGCTTCAACGCGCAGAACATCGGCTTTACCGTCAAGGTGCGCGCCGAGACGACGCAGGAAAAACTGATCCAGGACGGCATTGCGTCGATCCGCGCCAAGCGCCAGCCGCATCTGATCGAGATCGGCGACAACCATTCGCCGGAACTGATCGCCCAGCAGGGCGCCGTGCTGCCGATGTTCGAACTGCTGAACAAGTATCCGATCAAGGACCTGCGCTGGTTCCTGCCGCAGACCACCGGCACCATGCGCGATTCCAAGAATCGCCTGCTGGCCTTGCCGTTCATGACCGAAGCGCCGGTCTATATGTACAACCGCGACCTGTACAAGCAGGCCGGCCTGGATCCCGATGCACCGCCAAAAACCTGGCGTGAAATGCAGAAGCACCTGATCGCTTTGCTGGGCGCCGGTGTCAGCTGTCCGTATGCCACCAGCTCGCAGACGTGGATTCACCTTGAAAACCTGTCGGCGCTGCACAACACGCCGTACGCTTCCAAGAACAACGGGCTGGACGGCTCGAACGGTGCGGTCTTGCTCGCAAACGACCTGCTCCACGTCCGCCATCTGGCGCTGATGATGAGCTGGGTGCGCAGCAAGCTGTTCCCGGTGCGCAGCGAAGGCGACCAGGCCGACGCGCAGTTCGCGTCTGGCGAATGCGCCATCCTGACCACGGGCACGGGCGCCCTGGCCAAGGTGCAGGCCAATGCCAAGTTCTCGTACGGCGTGGCGCCCCTGCCGTACTACGACGAAGAAGCCACCAAGCCGAGCAACCCGTTCGTCGGCGGCTCGTCGTTGTGGGCGCTCTCGGGCCATTCGGCAGCCGAACAGAAGGCGGTTGCGCAATTCATCGCGTACCTGGCCTCGCCCGTGGTGGCAGCCGACTGGAGCCAGAAGACGGGCTTCCTGCCGCTGACCGAAGCGGCCTATCGTGCATCGGATGTCTCCTACTACAAGAGCATTCCGGGCGCCGAGAGCGTCGTGCGTGAGATGGCGGCCGTCCCGGCGCAATACACGCGCGGCTTCCGCCTGAACAACTACTACGCTGTCAGCCGTGTCCTCGACGAGGAACTGGACGATGTCTGGAGCGGCAAGAAGCCGCCCAAGCAAGGTCTGGATGACGGCGTCTCGCGTGCCTCGCTGCTGATGAACCCGCCCGGACCGGCCACTGCCGCGGCGGCGACAAAGAAGCCGGCTGCGCGCAGCAGCAAGTAATGGTGATGGCCCGTTGGTCGACGGCCTGATGACGATGGCCCCGCCCGTGCGTGGACCGGCCCCTCGGGGCTGGCACTATCCGCGGGTGGTGGCCCATCGAGGCGGCGGTATCCTGGCTCCCGAGAACACGCTCGCGGGCATGGATGCCGCCGTTTTTCATGGGCACGTCGCGGTCGAGTTCGACGTGATGCTGGCCGGTGACGATGTGCCGGTGCTGATGCATGACGATGTGCTGGGTCGTACGGTCGCGGGGTCGGGCCGAATTGCGGATCTGCCGTCGGACGAGTTGACAATGAAAGACGCGGGGAGCTGGCTGGCCCCGCGTTTTGCTTTGGCGCGCGTTCCACGTTATGTCGAGGCGGTCGCATGGCTGCGGCAGAAGGGCGTGTGGATGAATGTCGAGATCAAGCCGTCGCCCGGGGTCGAGGTGGCGACCGGCGAGATCGTCGGGCGGATGACGCAGGCGATGTTTGCGGGGGTGGATGACGTGGCGTCCAAGCCGCTGATCTCGTCGTTTTCGGTGGACGCCTTGCTGGCGGCGCGCCGCACGGCGCCGGACATTCCACGCGCCTTCCTGCTGTCGCAAGTGTCAGCCGATTGGCAGACGCAGCTGGAGGCGGTCGACGCGATCGCCTTGCATTGCAATCACCGCCATCTGACGCCCGACCTGGCGGCGCAAGTGAAGGCAGCGGGCTACGGGCTGTTCTGCTACACGGTCAACGAGCCCGATCGCGCTCGGGAGTTGTTGCAGTGGGGCGTCGATGCGTTCTGCACGGATCGCATCGATCTGATCGGGCCTGGGTTTATATAAATAAGTCCGATCAACGCCTTAGATTTGTATGACCAACGCCGCATCGAATGCGGCGTTTTCATTCGGGTAGCCACCGGGATTGGCGACGACCCGGCCGCGTCCGACGTGGTAGTCGAAGCACGTATGCGTGTGGCCGTGGATCCATAGATCGGCCTGCTCGACCAGGGCGTCAAGATTTGACGAAAAGGCCGGTGACAGGGTGTCGCCCTGGAACTGCTCGGGCACGGACAAGGCGCTTGGCGCATGGTGCGTGACGACAACGGTCTTGCCCGCGAAGGGCGTATTCAGTTGCATCTGCAACCAGTTATGGGACTGCTGATGACACGCCACGCTCATCTGGGGGGTGTAGTCCCCGTTGTCGGTTTCGATGATGCGAAAGTCCGGCATGACCTGGCTTGCCATGTGTGCGGCCGCCACCGCGGCTTGCGGTCCGTACAGGTCGAAGTCCGTCCACAAGGTCGTGCCCAGAAAGCGCACGCCGTCAATGATCACCGCGTCTTGTTCAAGGAAGTGGATGCCCAGCCGCTGGGCATCGGCGCGCAGTTGCGCTTCCAGTTCTTGCAGATGAGCGTGGTAGTACTCGTGATTGCCTGCGACGTAAACGATGGGCATGTTCGGGAAGCGTCTTGCTGCCCATTCGAGGCCGTTGGCCTGAGTATGGATGTCGCCGGCCAGCACGACGACGTCGGCGTCGGCCGCCGGAATCGGGCGTTCGCCGCCGAAGGTTTCATGATGCAGATCGGACAGGATACGAAGTCGCATGAGCGCAAATTCCAATGCTGTGAGCCTAGGACAAAACGAGTACCAAGGTAAGTAATTGACCCGCTTCCTGGCGGTTGCGGCGGTCGGGCACGATGGCTCCATGCTATCGCATTGCCCTTGCGATGGCGCTGTCATCGCAAGGAATGTCCATGGTTGCCCGCTTCGTTTTTGCCACGCTCTTTGTCCCCTTGTTGCCCGTCTCGCCGGCGCTTGCACAGGCTGCCGCGCCGGGCCTGTATGACTTCGCGTACCGCGTGTCGGGTGACCGCCGCGTCGCGCCCGTGCAGGTCTTCGACGACGGGCAGTCCACCTTTGTTCAGTTCAAGGCAGGGCAGACGGTGCCTGCCATTTTCCGGGTCGCAGAAGGCGGCGAGCAGCTTGCGCCAAGCACTGTACGCGGGGGATATGTCGTGCTGGCGGGCACGGCCAGTGAATGGATCATGCGCATCGGCAGCGTGGTCTCGGCTGCGCACTACGAGGGGGATGCGCGCGAGGGCCGGGGCAGTGTGGCCGGGCGCGGCAATGCGTTCGACGTCACCGACGACGTGACCTGGGCGGCAGCAGATGGGCGGGCAGCGGGCGCAAGGGGGGCGGCTTTGGCCTCGTCTACGGACGCGCGCGGCGTGGCGTCCATCTCATCGGGCGATATGCGTGGTGGCCGGAACGCACTGGCTGATGTGCGCGGCACTCGGGGTGTAGCGACAGGCGGGCAAACAGCGATGACGCGGACCGTGGCGATGGCGCCGCAGCCCGCACCTGCGCCGATGCGCCCGTCGGTGGCGTTCGATGCGTCAAGTTCCGATCCCACCATGCGTGCCGTGCTTACCCGCTGGGCCAAGCTGGCGGGCTGGTCCTTCGATGCGCAGCACTGGACCGTAGACGTCGATATCCCGCTGGCGGGAACGGCATCGTTCGGCGCCGACTTCAAGAGCGCGGTGCGCGACCTGCTGGCGTCCACGGAACTGTCGACCCGGCCGCTGCAGCCCTGCTTCTATTCGAATCAGGTGCTGCGCGTCGTGCCGCTGGCCGAAGCGTGCAACCGCGCGGCAACCGTGGCGAGCACACGATGAACACCGCGCCGTTTCGTCTGTTGCCGCTGGTGGCGGTCAGTGTCCTATCCGGTTGCGCGCATGTGCGGCTTGGACAGCAGGTTGACGTGCAGGCAGCCAGCGCCGCTGCCGATGTCGCAGCCCTGCGCGCCGGCTTCGACGCAAAGCTGGCGGCAGCCCATGCCCGGCGGGCTCAGCAGGACGTCGATCGGCCCTGGCTGGCAGGTGCACCACAGCCCGTCGCGCGCGAGGTGACCCTGCCCGCCGCCTTGCGGGGCGAGGTACAGACGTCACTGATGTTCCCCGGCGGGCGCGTCGATCTGGTCACCTTGGGCGAGCAGGTGTTTCTGGCCACGGGTATCCAGGTCAGGATCTCGCCAGAGGCCTTGTTGCCGGCGGACGGGTTCTCGCCACGCCTGGCCAGTGCGGCCGGGGCTTCGGGATCCGCGTCTGCGGCCTCCTCTTCTGCTGCCGCCGCGCTTGCCCTGTCGTCGACGGTCGCCGTTCCCATCGGTGCGCATCCCTTGCCGCGGCTGCTCGACCTGGCGGCGCATCGCCTGGGCGTCTACTGGAAGTACGAAGATTCGGTGATCCGTTTCTATCGCACCGAAACGCGTGTGTTCAATGTGCGCGCGCTGACGCTCAAGTCGTCTGCCTCGGCCAGCCTGGGCCGAAGCGGCAAGACGTCCGGGGGCGCGTTCGAAAGCACGTCCGGCACGCGGATCGAAAGCGAGGGCGGCGCGCCCATCGATGCGGTCAAGGCCAAACTCGAACCCTTCCTGACGCGTGCCGGCGTGGTGGTTGCGAACGGCGACGCATCCGGGCTGGTCGTCGTGACCGATACCCGCGACGCTCTCGACCGTGTCGCCACCTATCTCGACCGTGAAAACAAGGCGTTGACGCGGCGGGTGCGCCTGGTGTTCGAAGAAATCGATGTCGTCTCCAACAACAGCAACGAGCAGGGCATCGACTGGAACGTGCTGTACGCGCGGACCGAGGCAGCGTTGCGGCTGTCGCCCTTGACCTCGTTGGCATCGAGTGTGGCGGGCGCCGGCTCGTCGATCGCCGCGGGCCGCCGCGAGTGGGAAGGCACGGCTCTGGTCATCAAGGCCATCAGCGAAGTCGGCACCATCGTGCGGCGCACGTCGGTGCCTTTGCAGACACTGAACCGTCGGCCCGTCACGCATGCCGTGCGCACCACGTTCAGCTACATCGACCAGGTGCAGGTGACGACAGTCGCGTCGTCGGCAGGGACGTCGACGGCGCCCTCGGTCACGCAAAAGGAAGAGACGGTCGGCTCCTTCCTGACGCTCATCCCCGATGCGCAGGACGACGGCCAGATCCTCCTGTCGATCGCCTACGACAACACCGTCGCACAGCCGCTCAAGACGCTGACCTTCGGATCCTCCAGCAATCAGGTTCAGTTGCAGCAGAAAACCATTGAAGGCATGGGCACCGTCCAGCAAGTCGAGCTGCGTCCGGGCCAGCCCGTGGTCATCTCGGGCTTCGATCGCAGTCACGCCCAGTACGACCGCCGGCGCGTCGATGAAAACGCCTCCATCCTGTTCGGTGGGTCGGGCAAAGCCACAAAGCAGCGCGCCACTACGGTGGTCATTGTCACCGCGCAGGTCGAGGAGGGCTTCTGATGTCGACCGACTACGCCGTTGTCGCGCTGCCAGGCCATGCTGCCGAACTGGTGCTGGGCTTGCGCTGGCACACCATTCTTGGCAGCGAACTGACCGTGCGCGCCAGGAAAAAGGCGCGCGAGCATCGCGCGACGCACTACGCGCATGGCGGCGAACGTGCCGAGGCCGTCGGCGTTTTGCGCTTTCCGCGTGGGGACCGGCCTGCCCGCGGCATGACGCGGCACTGCGCGGCATTAGCCTTCGCGCAAGGCCATGCACGCGGGCTGCACGCCTGCTGTGTCGAGCTGCCCGATGGCCGCGCGTGGCTCGTCGCTGCGCACCAGGGCAAGGTGCTCACGCAGACGGATCGGGTCTACGCCACGCCGGCCGACGCGCATTCCGCCCTGCAGGCGCTCAAGGACCGGCACGGCGCGGCACTGACCGTTCATGGCCAGGTGCCGGCCTCGCCGGCCGAGCCTTTCGACCTGACCCTGCTTGGCGCGCAACTGTCGGCCGCCAATGCCTTGCGGTCGGTGGGCTGGGCGGTTCCCAAGCCAGTTGTCGTCGCCTTGGCTGCCTGCCTGCTGACTGCAGGCGGACGGGCCGGGTGGGACCTTGCCAGATCCTGGCGATCGGGACCCGACGCGGCGCCTGCCCCTGCGTCGCGTGTGTCGCCCGAGTCAGCGTGGCGCGAGGCCATGGCGCGGCTGGCTGCCCAGACGCGGGTGCATACCGATGACGGGGTATCCGCAGTGCTGGCAGCCATCGTTGGCCTGCCGATGGACATTGGCGGCTGGCAGTTGCGTGGGGCGCAATGCCAGCCCCAGGCCTTCGCAGGGTGGCAGTGCGGCGCGCATTACCAGCGGCAGCGCCGCAGCGCGACCAATGCCACCTTCCTGGCGTCGCGCCCGTCGGGCTGGACCGAAAGCTGGCATCCCCTCGATGGCGTCACCGCATCGTTCGTGCTGTCGGACGGCGCCGAGCCGCTTGCCATCGACCGCCTGCAACCGCTGTCAGCGCACGACGCCGGCACCTTCAGCCAGTTGCAGAGTGTGTTGCCCGCCTTTGCATCCATTGCAATCGGCGAGCCTGCTCCCTTGCGTATCGAGCCCCCCGTCGACGGCTTTGGCGTGCCGATGCCCGCCTTGCCGGGCCTGCCGTCGGTTCACGAGCGGTCGCTGTCGTTCGATGGTCCGTTGAGATCGCTGGCGCTCGTGCCCGCATCGCTATCGGGGCAGGTCGCGTGGCGTCTTCTTGATGCGCGTCTGCACGAGGCCGCTGAACCCGCACTCAACCGCAGCCGCTGGATGGCGAGCCTGCAAGGGACTTTGTATGCACTTCGTTGATGACTTCAATTGCTTTGCGGCAAGCCGCCAGCCACGCCCGGGCGCGCCCCGCAGGCGCGCCGCATTCCTGGGCCTGATCGCATTGCTCGGTGGCGTGTCTGTGCCCGATGCCGTCGCAGTGGCTCAGAACGAGCTGACCCTGGTGCGGGACATGTTGCGGCTCGACGCCGAACGCGCACTCGACGCGGAGCGCGCAAAGTCCGGACGGCCCGCGGCAAATGCGGCGGCGATGCCGGTCAAGCGGCCCGATCGCGTAACGGTTGCGGCCATCTACGGGACGGCAGGTGCGCTGCAGGCCGATGTTCTTGTAAACGGCGAACGGCTCCACTTTCGCCAGGGGCAGCCGCAGGCACGGAACGCCACTGCGGCGGCCGGCGCTTTTCAACTGGCCAGGATCGACGACCTTTGCGTCCATCTGACGCGGTCCGGGGAACGGGCGCCACGGGTGGTGTGTTACGTGGCCCAGACTGCATTGGCACCGGCATCGCCGTCAGCATCAGCCGCGTCCCCGGCATCGGGATGGAACGCTGCAACCGGTGCCGGGCCTGGCTTGCCTGCGCCGCCCGGAATGGTCATGACCCTTCCCTTGGGCTCGATGACCCTTCCGGCACCGGGTGGGCCGGCCGGCCTGGCGCCGGCCGCAGCGGCGGGTCGCTGACTTCTTTCGCCGTGCCGCCCCACACCCCTGTTCCATGACTTTGCAGAGCTCGACATGAACCTCTTTGGAAGAAAACCGCGTTACGCACCCTTGTCGCTGGGTGCCACGCCAACCCACTTGGCCGAGCCTGGGCCCGATACGCTTGCACCCCTTTCGCCGGCGCAGGCGCCGTCCATGCCCGTGCCCCCGATACGCATTGATAGTCGCGATGCCCTGGCGCGCCTGTCGCCCGCCTTCCGTCGCGCGCTCCGATCCGAGTTCGATATCGGGACGCTGGTCAACAAACTCTGCCCCGTCGAATTTGAAGACGGATCGGTCGCGATCCTGACGGTCGAAGAGTATGTCGACAGCGAGCACATCGAAGAGATCGAACGCATGGTCCGCCGCCGCCCGCGCCCGTTGGCAGAGGCATCGCGCATCGTGGTCCCCGCGACCTTGTTGCTGTCGATCGCCCGCGAGCAAATCACCGGCGACACCCTGCGCAATCGGAGGCGGGTGCTGCTGGACCCGCTCAAAAGCTCGATGGCCGCGGCCTTCCATGACATCGTCGCGTGGGGCGTGCGCCATGGCGCGAGCGACTTGCATATCAACATCCGCCTGCTCGAGCCCGAGTCCGAGATCAAGTACACGGTAGGGGGCAAGTATGTGACGCCGAGCCGCTTCCAGCGCATGCAGACCGCCACCTTGATGGAGGTCCTGGCCGTGGCCTACATGGACATCCAGGGTGGCAATGGCGCCGTCTTCGACCCGGCAATCGAACAGCAGGGCCGCATTCATCACGAAGTCGATGATCGCGGGTACATGCTGCGATGGGCCTCGCTGTCTGCCGATGCCGGTCCCTCCGTCACCTTGCGCATCCTGCATCTGGATGCCGAGATGCGCCTCGACGGATTCGAGTCCCTGGGGTATCTGCCCAGCCAGATCGCGTTGATCGATCGTGCCCTGCTGTCGGAAGGCGGCGCGGTGGTGCTGGCGGGCGTGGTGGGCTCCGGCAAGTCCACCACCATCGCGACCATGATGTCGATGGTGCCCAAGACCCGCAAGGTCATCACCCTTGAAGACCCCGTCGAGTACCTGATACCCAACGCGCTGCAGAACACCGTGACGCGCACGCTCGATGGGGGCGGCAGTGGCGAGTTCGACGCCAAGCTCAAGACCATCAAGCGATCCGCCATGAACGATCTGTTGATCGGCGAGATCCGTGATCATGAAACCGGCCGTGCCTTCATGGATCTGGCCAGTTCCGGAAGCAATCTCTACACGACGACCCACGCGGGCTCGGCCATTCTGATCCCGGATCGTCTGGCCTCCGACTTCATCGGCATTTCGCGCGACCTGCTTGCCACGCCCGGCATCCTGAAACTGCTGGTGTACCAGACGCTGCTGCCTACCCTGTGCCCCCACTGCCGTTTGCCGTTTTCCGCCTTGTTCCACAAGGACGATGGGTCTGATCACTGGCAACGCTACGCCGAACGCCTGGTCCGCCTGTATGGCATCAACATCGCGGCGCTGCGCGCCCGCAATCCGGAAGGGTGCACGCATTGCCGGACGGAACTGCTGCCCGAACTGAGCGGCATCAGCGGCCGCACGGTCGTCGCCGAAATGATCGAGCCCACGACCGACGAAGCCGTGTTGCGCTTGATCCGCAAGGGCGATGCGCTGGGCCTGCGCGCGCATTTCCTGTCACATCGCAGTGCGCCGTTTACCAGTCCCGACATGAACGGCAAGACGGCGATGGAATGCGCCGTGTACAAGGCGTCGGTCGGCGAGGTGGATCCCCGCGACATCGAGCCGCGCTTCATGAGCTTCGAGACGGTCGCGCTGCAGCGTTCGCATCAGGCGCGACGGGCACGATCGGCGGTGGCCGTCGCTCGCCGGCCGATCACAGCGTTTGCCAGCCGCCGGTCGGCTGCCACGGCGGGCCGCATTGTCCCGGGGACCGAGCCATGACGGCCCTGTCCCGGCTGCGCCAGGCCTGCTCCCCAGCACGCCTGGCGGCCCTGTCGTTCAGGAAAGACCGCGCCGATTACTACGAGTATCTGGCGGACGTCATGGAAGGCACGGGCGGCCGCAAGACGCTGCGCGACGTCTTCCGCAGCGATGCTGACCGCTACGGCCGGCGGCATCGCCGCGGCATTCTGTCGCACCACTGGGCAGACCAGCACCAGGAAGTCGGCGGCGACCTGTACGAGACGTTCCGCGGCACCTTGCCCGATGACGATCTGGTGCTGATACGCATGGGCCAGCGTGGCGGGGCAGGGGCGCTCGAACAGACGCTGCGCGACGTGGCCGCCGTGACGCGCGTCGTGGAACTGGCGCGGAGCACCTTCATCCGCACGGCTGCGGTGGGTGTCGTGGCCATGTGGGTCATGGTTGCGACGGTCCTTGCCATCCCCGCCTTTACGGTGCCACGCCTGAAGCAGGCGTTCGGCATGTTGCCGGCTGAATTCGTGGGCACGCAGGCGGCTCGTCTCTATCGCCTGTCGGACTTCATCGAAGCCTGGGCACTGGTACTGGCAGCCAGCAGTGTGGGGCTGCTGTGGCTGACCGCGTGGTCATTGCCGAACGTGGTCGGACCCGTCAGACGATGGCTCGATGAGCACCTCATCTGGCGCCTGTACCGCGATTTTCAGGGCATCCGGTTCCTTGCGTCCCTGGCGACACTCGTCAAGAAGCGAGGCAACGTCAGCCCGGGACTGCGCGAGGTGCTCGAGGTCCAGGCTGTCGGCGCCAATGCCTGGCAGCGTTGGCATATCGAACAGATGATCGCCCGCATCGACGACGGTCAGGTCGGCAGCGCCACCTTCGATACCGGTGTTGTCGATCGCGAGACCCTGTGGTTCCTGACCGATCTGATCGCGACGCGCGGCATGGATGACGCCCTCCTGCGGGCCCGCGCCCGCGTTGAAACGCGAGCCGTGCACGACGTTGCCCGCAAGGCTGCCGTTGCACGGTGGGCCATGTTGCTGGTGGCTGTCGCGATCCTGTTTGGGATTCTTTTCTGGCACTTCGCCGTCGTCAACGAAATGCGCATGGCGATGACCCGTTTCTACTCCAGTCGATGAGATCCATCATGTTCTTTCCGAGTTCTTCCAGACCCGGCGCAGCGTCGCCGCGACGGCAACAGGGCTTCACCCTCGTCGAGATCGCCATCGTGGCCGCCATCATCCTGATCGCCGCCATCCTTGGCATTCCCGCCATCAACGGCTACATCATCGAAAACAAGGTGCCCAGCGTGGGTCAGGAACTGCAGCGCTTTGTCGCGCGCAGCAAGTCCTCCACACAGGGGCTGGGGCCGACGCCCTACACCGGCATTGGCATGGCGCAGCTCGCCAATGGCCTGCGCAGCAGCAGTGTGCTGACGGTCGAAGGGCAGGGCGCCAATGCCACGGTGCGGCACGGCCTCGGGGCAACGGATGGCATGGTGGTGTTGAGCCCGGGTGGCCTCACTGCTGCGGGCGATGCCTTTACGCTGACCTTCACCCGCGTCAACGAGGCGGCATGCCCCGGCCTGGCCGCGGTGCTGCAACGCGTGTCCGAACGCATCCAGATCAACGGCACCACGGTCAAGGAACCGGCCGTGGGCGGTGCAACCGGCATCTACGACGCCACCGGTGCCGAAGCGCTCTGCACGGGCGGTGACAGCAACCGCTTCGTGTTTACCGCGCGATAGGAATGGCGATGATTCGGGGCACACAGCGTCGGCTGTCATGGCAGCGTGGCTTCACGTTGGTCGAACTGGCGATCACGGCCAGCATCCTGAGCATCGCCACGGTGCTGTCCGTCGGCAAGCTTCTTCAAGGCGTCCACGATGCCGCGGCCGAAGCCACGGGCAGCTACCTGCTCGCGGTCAAAAGCGCCATGGACACCTATCTCGTTCGCCACTACGACAGGCTGAGCTCGACGCCCGGCGCCGCCGATGTGCCCACGGTGGCCAACCCGTACGCGCCCAAGCTTTCGGAGCTGCGCGCACTAGGGCTGTTGCAGGGAGGGTTTCCCGACCTCACGCCACTCAATCAAAGCGTCGCGACCCGCATTGTGGCGACCGGCACCTGCCCGGGCGCCGGTTGCCGGCTGGACGCCCTGGCCTTCACGACCACAGCCGTGCAACTGCCGGGATCCCCCGCACCCAATACCGATCTGATTGCGCAAGTCATGATGGCCACGGCAGGCCATGGTGGCGCGGTCTATCCCGAGCAGCCGGCCATCATGCGGGGCACGGCGTTCTCGCTGCCCAACCCTTTGGGTGCGCTGCCGGGCATCGTCGGGGTCCTCGCAAGTCTGGACACCACCCTCTTCAACGAGTTCGTCCGCCTGCGCGACCGCCGCGATCCCGACCTGCGCGGGGACCTCAGCGTGAAAGGCAAAGTCACCGTCGACAACACGCTGGCCCTGCGCGCGCCCGACGGCCAGGCCTGCGTTGTGGCCGAGCCGGATGGATCGATCACACTGCGCTGCGCAGGCAGGCTCAACGCCAAGACCGGCGCATTCGTGTCCGACCAGGGCGACAGCGTCATCATCAATCCCGTGACCGGCATTGTCTCGAACCAGCGTGTCCATGCCGACGCAGGGCTGTCGACACGGCGGGGCACCCTCTTCGACGCCACCGACACCACGCCGACCCTGCGCGTCAATGCGGGTCAGATGCTGCTGGTCACGAGCCGGGGCCTCGCCCTGACGGTCGATGGCCAGGACGTGGTGGCACAAGGAGGGGTGTCGACCCGGCGCCTTGGGCTGCGGGACCTTGCCGTGCCGGACCAGGCTTGCCAGAACACGGTCTCGGCAGCCGCAGGTCCTTCGACCGAATATGCCCGCACTGCATCGGGCGGCCTGGCCGTCTGCAGCCAGGGCGTATGGCGCTCGCTCGCATCCCTGGCCGCCACGGGTAATGCCTGCACCCCCAACGGCGCCATCGCCACTGATGTTGCGAGCGGTACCGGCCTGTTGTGCCGCCTCGGCGTCTGGGGTCGCGTCGACGATCTTCTATCGAGCTACGTGCTTGTCTCGACGGTTCTGGTGAGCCATGCCGCCCTGGTTCCCAAGCCCACCTGCGGCCCGCTCGGCACCGGGACCGGCATACCGCTGATCTACCTCATCCCGCAACTCGAATCGTCGAAAGCCTCCGCCTTCACCCGCCGCGCCCGCGACCTGGGCGGCCACTGGGAAGTCCAGTTGGTCGACTACGACGGCACGCCACTTTCGGCGCAAGCCACCGCGCTTGCGCATCTCTACTGCAAGTATTGAGGACATTGTCATGACCCAACTATCGATCGCCACCGCGATCATCGCCGCGCTGTGGACGCTTCCTGCCACCGCGCAACTCGCCCCACCACAATGGACCCGTCCGGCGATGGACTCGACGCATGTGACGGGGACGGCGGAGAGGGTGATGCCGGAGATTCCGATTAAGTCTGAAGGCGGGCAACCGCAGTCCGTGAAGGCTCCTGCGAGTATTGCCGAGCTTCTTGCAGCATTTGACGGCGTTGTGCTTGAGATGCCCGGTAACGAACGGGCGGGCGCATTCGAACAGCTTCGATTTCGATTCAGTCGCGAAAAAATGCAATCCCAGTTCACGATGCTCTGGAATTGGTATGACGGGTGCCGTGTCGATGAACGCGTACCCCGCTGCGTCCATAGGAATCATCATATCTTCCTGTCACCGGAGGGCCTCACTGTAGTCAGGCAAGGTTGTGGTGGTCTGTACGGGAGTGCCGGCGGCAGCGCTGAGTTCAAATGGGCAGACTTTGTCGGACTCGGAGGACTGGAATCCGGTAACAAGCACTGGGTGCTGCAACGAGATTCATTTTGGACGTCCTGCTACGCCGATGTGGGCTCCAACGATTGACGATTGCAGAACGTCATGCTTAGCCGTTGTCAGAGCGCGGTTGTGAAAGCCCACTGTGTCTTGGTCGAAACTCCTTCATATTCGACGTCCATAACCAGCTCGTACCTTGTGCCCGGGCGTAATGGTTCTTTTGGAACAACAAAGATGCAGTGGCGTGTGTTGCCGAGGTTAGGATCGGTACGTACTTCTACGCCGGGGGATGCCATGATCGTCGTTGCGGAGTGCTTCAGTACCCAACTCGGCAGGGGTTGGGAGCTGCGGACCTCGGTCAGTCCAGTGACGGAAACGCGCATGCCCACTGTGCGATTTACCCTTCTGCAATACATGATCGGAGGGCCAACCTTGATCGAATAATTCGTGGCGACATCCGGCAACGGGTTTGGCATCTCCGTGTAGGGAACGAACGAGACGGGCACTTGGGTTGCGCCATCTACCGGCCATACCCAAGGTTCTTTTACCGGAGGTAGACGCCTGTCCGTGACCCCGATCGTTATCGAACTCATGACACGCGATGGATCGTCCGCAGCGGCGGTAAATCCGATCCCCAACTCATTTGCGTTAGGCGTCAGAACCCCTGCTAAGTGATACACAGAATTGAGGTGCCAGTTCAAGTGGTCGGCCCCGCTTGTTGTGGGGCGCCTCCAAGCAATAACTTCGGTTTGTGGAAAATTCTTATAGACTTGGGTGGCAGCGCGCTGTGCAAAGTCGACACCCGTGAACAGCGGGTACGCCGCATCTTCGTAATGACTGAAGATGTTATTGCGCATCTGATAATCCGAATGCGCCTGCGCAGCCCGATCCAGTTCCACACTCTGCTTCAACGCACTGACGCCCGCCGCGATCCGCGCCTCGTTGATCCGCTTGAACGCCTGCTCATGCATTCCCGTATAGGTGGATGTCGGCATGGTCAGAATCGGCTGCTCCACCGGCTTTTCCGTCGACACCGCCGCCGACCCGTTCGCAGCGGGCGCCTCATCACCGCCCCCACCGCACCCCGCCACCATCCACCCAGCCGCAATCGCCGCCACTGCCCAACCACCGCCCGCCACCCTCGACCCTTTCCCCGCAAACGTCATCTTCTTCTCTCCACTGCATCGGCAACAACTTGCCGCGGTCCGCCGGACTACCCGGCTTTACACAGCCTAACGCGCCGGGGTAGCCTGTACGGCCGTCACGTGGACAGTTTTGTCCTAGTTAAAAGGTTGTTTTCCATGCGTTTGGTCATTGCTCTGTTGTTGCCCTGGCTGCTGTTTTTCACGATCGGCCGCCCGTTCGTCGGCATCCTCTGCCTGATCCTGCAGATCACGGTCATCGGCTGGATTCCTGCGGCCATCTGGGCGGTCTATGCCTTGAGTCAGTACAAGACTGACCAGAAGATCCGCACGGCCTTCCCGCGCTGATCTGCCCGGCCGGATAGCCGGCCGACCTGCCACACCGCCGTTGCCCATCCGCGTTTTCGCCACCGAGCCACGCTGGCGCACCCGTGCGGCCCCTTCCGGTCGCGCGACCCTCTATAATCAGAGGTTCGATTCTTACCCCTGGGGATGCAAACTGCGGTCTTTTGCGATTCATCCCCGCCCATGAGCGCTGCGATGAAATCCGCCGAGATCCGTCAGAAATTCCTGCAATTCTTCGAATCCCAGGGGCACACGATTGTCCCGTCGTCGTCCCTGGTTCCCGGGAACGACCCGACGCTGTTGTTCACGAACTCCGGCATGGTGCAGTTCAAGGACCTGTTCCTCGGCACCGAGACGCGCAGCTACAAGCGCGCGACATCCTCGCAGCGCAGCGTGCGCGCAGGCGGCAAGCACAATGACCTGGAAAACGTCGGCTATACGGCGCGGCATCACACCTTTTTCGAGATGCTGGGCAATTTCAGCTTCGGCGATTACTTCAAGCGCGATGCGATCCAGTACGCCTGGCAGTTGCTGACGGGCGTGTACGGTCTGCCCAAGGAAAAGCTGTGGGTCACCGTCTACCAGGAAGACGACGAAGCCTACGACCTGTGGCGTGACGAGATCGGCGTGCCGGTCGAGCGCATCATCCGCATTGGCGACAACAAGGGCGCGCGGTATGCGTCCGACAACTTCTGGCAGATGGGCGATACCGGACCGTGTGGTCCATGTACCGAAATCTTCTATGACCACGGCCCGGACATCTGGGGTGGCCCGCCGGGATCGCCGGAAGAAGACGGCGATCGTTACATCGAGATCTGGAACCTGGTGTTCATGCAGTTCGAGCGTGACGCGGCCGGCACCTTGACGCCGCTGCCCAAGCCCTGCGTGGATACCGGCATGGGACTGGAGCGGATTGCAGCGGTGCTGCAGCACGTGCACTCCAACTACGAGATCGATCTGTTCCAGAACCTGATCAAGGCCGCCGCGCGCGAAACGGGCTGCACGGACTTGAACGAGAATTCGCTGAAGGTGATCGCCGATCACATCCGCGCATGTTCGTTCCTGATCGTAGACGGCGTGATTCCGGGCAGCGAAGGCCGTGGGTATGTGCTGCGCCGGATCATCCGCCGTGCGCTGCGCCATGGCTACAACCTTGGGCAGAAAAAGCCTTTCTTCTATCGCCTGGTCAAGGACCTCGTGGCCGAGATGGGCGAGGCCTATCCCGAACTGGTCGCGAACCAGTCGCGGGTGGAGCAGGTGCTGCGCCAGGAAGAGGAACGTTTCGGCGAGACGCTGGAAAACGGCATGAAGATCCTGGACGTCGCACTGGCGGGGCTCAAGCCGGGGCAGGCGCTGGACGGCGAGACGCTGTTCACGCTGTATGACACCTATGGCTTCCCGACCGACCTGACCGCCGATATCTGCCGCGAACGCGAGATCGAAGTGGACATGGACGGCTTCGAAGTCGCCATGAAGCGTCAGCGCGACCAGGCCCGTGCCGCCGGCAAGTTCAAGCAGTCGGCCGGCCTGTCGTATGACGGCGCCAAGACGGTGTTCGTGGGGTATTCCGAACTGCTGAGTGAAGGCCGCGTTACTGCGCTGTATGTCGATGGCACGCCGGTCAAGGCGATCGAGGCCGGCCAGTCGGCGGTCGTGGTGCTGGACCATTCGCCGTTCTACGCGGAGTCGGGCGGGCAGGTGGGCGATTCGGGCGTGCTGTATGCCAGCCAGGGCAAGTTCATGGTCGACGACACCCTCAAGGTGCAGTCCGAAGTGTTCGGTCATCACGGCAAGCTGGAAAGCGGCCGCCTGGAACTGGGCGAAACGGTCAAGTCCGAAGTGGATGCCGAGCGCCGCGCGCGCACGGGCCGCAACCACTCGTCGACGCACTTGCTGCACAAGGCGCTGCGGATCGTGCTGGGCGACCATGTCCAGCAAAAGGGTTCGCTGGTCGATCCGGACAAGACCCGTTTCGACTTTGCGCATGACGCGCCCATGACGTCCGACGAGATCGCGCGTGTCGAGGCCATCGTGAACAAGGAAGTGCTGGCCAATACGCCGGTCACGACCAAGATGGTGTCGTACGACGAAGCGGTCAAGGACGGCGCGGTGGCGCTGTTTGGCGAGAAATACGGCGACGAAGTCCGTGTGCTGGACATCGGCTTTTCGCGCGAACTGTGCGGCGGCACGCACGTGGCGCGCACGGGCGACATCGGCCTGTTCAAGATCGTGACCGAGACGGGCGTGGCGGCGGGCATCCGCCGGGTCGAGGCCATCACCGGCGACAACTCGCTGGCGTATGTGCAGAACCTGAACGCCACGTTGAATTCCGCGGCCAGCACATTGAAGGTGCAGCCGGGCGAAGTGCCCGCGCGTCTGGGCCAGGTGCAGGACCAGGTGCGTCAACTGGAAAAGGAACTGGCGCAGCTCAAGAGCAAGCTGGCGACCAGTGCCGGTGCGGACCTGGCGGCCGGCGCCGTCGACGTGAAGGGCGTGAAGGTCCTGGCCGCGATGCTGAACGGCGTGGATCCGAAGTCGCTGCGCGAGACGGTCGACAAGTTGAAGGACAAGCTGCATTCGGCCGCGATCGTGCTGGCCGCGGTCGAAGGCTCGAAAGTGAGCCTGGTGGCCGGGGTCACGGCCGACGCGTCGGGCAAGGTCAAGGCCGGCGAACTGGTGAACTTCGTGGCGCAGCAGGTGGGTGGCAAGGGCGGTGGCCGTCCTGACATGGCCATGGCGGGTGGCACCGATCCGTCAGGTCTGGAAGCGGCGCTGGCCGGCGTTCAGGCCTGGGTGGAATCGCGCCTGTAAGCGTTCAGGACCTGTATGGGTCCAGGACTTTCAAGCGTTCAGGAGAATTGCATGAGTGATGTGGACCTGTCGTTCGACCTGGAAGTGGATGCCAAGGGGCTGAAATGTCCCTTGCCCATCTTGCGGGCAAAGAAGGCGTTGGCCACCCTGACCAGTGGTCAGGTGCTGAAGGTCATCGCGACCGACACGTCGTCGACGCGCGACTTCCAGGCGTTCGCCAAACAGACGGGGAACGCGCTGCTGGCGCAGACCGATGATGGCGAGGGCGTGTATACGCACTTTCTGAAACGGCGGTAAACGGCGCGGCGCTGCCGGTTCAAGGCAGCGTGTCGTACCAACGGGTCACCTTCCTTACAACGAAGGTGACCCGTTTTTTTTGGCTATGGGTGCGCTTGCCTCTGACGACGCCAAAGCGCCTGACCCGCATCCTGCGTGCGATGCGTCGCAGGCCACCCCCAAGGGCACCGGGCCGACAACCGGCCCCAAAAAAAAGCGGACCCCGAAGGATCCGCTTTTTGTCTTGCCGACGCCGGTCACCCGGCACGACCTGGTGCCTTACCGCAGCGACATCACCGCAACGACATCACCGCCACGACATCACCGCAGCGACATCACCGCGACTGCCGCTGCCCGACCACCTGTTCCACCACATTGCGCGGTGCTTCCGCGTAATGCTTGAACTCCATCGTGTATGTCGCGCGGCCTTGGGTCAGCGAACGCAGGCCGGTTGAATACCCGAACATCTCGGCCAGCGGCACTTCGGCGCGTACCAGCTTGCCGCCGCCGCCCGCGATGTCTTCCATGCCTTGCACCATCCCGCGGCGCGACGACAGGTCGCCCATCACGTTGCCCATGAAGTCTTCGGGCGTTTCCACCTCGACACTCATCATCGGTTCGAGCAGCACGGGCGTCGCGCTCTTCATGCCTTCCTTGAACGCCATCGAGCCGGCCATCCGGAACGCGTTTTCGTTCGAGTCGACGTCATGATACGAACCGAAAGTCAGCGTCGCCTTGATGTCGACCACGGGGTAGCCCGCCAGCACGCCGGCCTTCAAGGATTCCTGAATGCCCTTGTCGACAGCCGGGATGTATTCGCGCGGCACCACACCGCCCTTGATCTGGTCGACGAATTCGTAGCCCTTGCCTTGCGGCTGGGGTTCGAGCGTCAGCACCACGTGACCGTACTGACCACGACCGCCCGACTGCTTGACGAACTTGCCTTCGACGTCCGACACCTTGGCCCGGATGGCCTCGCGATAGGCCACCTGCGGCTTGCCGACGGTAGCTTCGACGTTGAACTCGCGCCGCATCCGGTCAACCAGGATTTCCAGGTGCAGCTCACCCATCCCGGAAATGATGGTCTGGCCGGATTCCTCGTCGGTATGGACGCGGAACGACGGATCTTCCTGGGCCAGGCGGTTGAGCGCAATGCCCATCTTTTCCTGGTCGACCTGCGTCTTCGGTTCCACTGCCTGCGAAATCACGGGCTCGGGAAAGATCATGCGTTCCAGGATGATGACGCTGTCGGGATCGCTCAGGGTGTCGCCCGTCGTGACGTCCTTCAGGCCCACGGCTGCCGCGATGTCGCCGGCATGCACTTCCTTGATTTCCAGCCGTTCGTTGGCGTGCATCTGCACGATCCGGCCCAGCCGTTCCTTCTTGCCCTTCAATGGGTTGTAGACGGTGTCGCCGGTCTTGACGACGCCCGAGTACACACGGAAGAAGATCAACTGGCCGACGAACGGGTCGGTCATAATCTTGAAGGCGAGCGCAGAGAACTTCTCGTCGTCGGCCGGATGGCGTTCGATTTCCTTGTCGTCTTCGTCCATGCCCTTGATGGCGGGCACGTCCACCGGCGAGGGCAGGTAGTCGATGACGGCATCGAGCATGGCCTGCACGCCCTTGTTCTTGAACGCGCTGCCACACAACATCGGGACGATCTGGTTCGCCACGGTCCGCAGCCGGATGCCGTGCTTGATTTCCTCTTCGGTCAGCGTGTCGCCATTGAGGTACTTGTCCATGAGTTCCTCGGTGGCCTCGGCCGCCTCGGACACCATGGTTTCGCGCCACTCTTCGGCGGTCGCCTGCAGGTCTTCGGGAATGTCGCGGTATTCAAAGGTGACGCCCTTGTCGGCATCGTTCCAGATGATGGCTTTCATCTTGACGAGGTCGATCACGCCTTCGAAATGGTCTTCGGCGCCCACGGGAATCTGCAGCGGCACGGCGCGGCCCTTCAGGCGGTCGCCAATCTGGCGCTGCACGCGGAAAAAGTCCGCACCGGTCCGGTCCATCTTGTTGACGAACGCAATCCGGGGCACGGCATACTTGTTCGCCTGCCGCCATACCGTTTCCGATTGGGGCTGCACGCCGCCGACCGAGTCATAGACCATCACGGCGCCGTCGAGCACGCGCATGGAGCGTTCGACTTCGATAGTGAAGTCCACGTGCCCCGGGGTGTCGATGATGTTGATGCGGTGTTCGGGATAGTTGCCGGCCATGCCGCGCCAGAACGCGGTCGTGGCAGCCGACGTGATGGTGATGCCGCGTTCCTGCTCCTGTTCCATCCAGTCCATGGTGGCGGCGCCATCATGCACTTCGCCAATTTTGTGATTGACCCCGGTGTAGAACAGGATGCGCTCGGTCGTGGTGGTCTTGCCGGCATCGATGTGGGCGCTGATTCCGATGTTCCGGTAGCGTTCAATAGGGGTCTTTCGGGTCATGGCAATCTCGTGAATTGGTTGCTGGACGAACTGTCAATACGACAGAACCGAGGGGTGAACAGACAACGAGTCTGCTCCCAAACGCGGCATGTCCGCAATAGCGCGGCATGATTTTGTAATGCCGGATACATATATAGGGATAGCGGCCGCGCCAACAAGAGGGGAAGGACAACTATTGCGTGGATGAGCCTGCTGAAGGTCGTCCTGTCCGTGTCCACCCCTTCCGCTTCAGTCGCGCGCCCCGGCCGCTGTCATCCCGCCTGCTGTCATCCCGCCTGCGTCACCCGCCGGTTCAGTCCCTGCAGCAGCGGCAGCACCCCATCCAGCGCCGGCGTGGCCACCTCGCCATACCGCGCCAGCACCTGCAACTGTCCCAGCAAGGCGTCCACTTCCATGGGCCGTCCGGCCAGCACGTCCTGCAGCATGGACGGGCGGGCATCGGGCACCCGTTCCGGGTCGAGCAGCGCTTCGATGTCGAGGTCGGGGTCTACCGGGAACCCTGACGCGTCGGACACGGCAATCACTTCGTGGATCAAGGTCCGCGACAGATCCCGGATGCCGGGCTCCAGCAGGCGTTCACGCGCCGTCAGCCCGGTCAACGCGCACAGTGGATTGACCGACACGTTGAGCACCAGCTTGCCGAAGATATCGCGGCGCAGATCGGTGCGGGCCGAGACCTCGATGCCGGCCGCGGCAAACAGATCGACGGTCGACGCCAGCCGCGGCGACCGGGTCCCGTCCGGCTCGCCCAGCAGGAAGCGGCTGTGGCCCTTGTTGGTGATCTCGCCAGGCGCCGTCACCTCGTTGGGCGAATAAATCACGCCGCCCAGCGCCGCATCCGCACCCAATGTGTCGCGCAGCGCGCGATTCGGGTCGATCAGGTCCAGCGGCACGCCAGACGCCGCATGCCCAGCCGGCAGACCGTGCGACCACCACCAAGGAATGCCGTTGATCAGGAATAGCACCGGCGCGCCCGGCGCCCGCAGGGCGGCCAGGGCCGGTGCGGCGTCTGGCAAAGACGTGGCCTTCAGCGTCACGATGATCAGGTCCTGTGGCGGCAGGTCCGCCGGGTTGTCGGTGGCTGCCACCGGCCGCACCGTGGTGCGCTGATCCTTGTGGATCAGGGTCAGGCCGCGTTCACGGATTGCCGCCAGATGCGCCCCGCGGGCGACCACCGACACATCGGCCACGCCGGCCGAGGCCAGCCGGACCGCCACGTTGCCCCCCACGGCGCCCGCGCCATAGATCGTCACTTTCTTCATGTGGTTTCCTCAATCCTGTCGCCGACAGATAAAAAAAACGGGTGACCGCCATCGCGATGCACCCGTTTTGTGGTCCCTGGCCAGCCGCCTTACTTCAGGCGCTGACGCTGTTCCCGAACCTTGGCCAGCGTGTCATTGAACTGGGCCATCCGGGCTTTTTCCTGATCCACCACCGCAGCCGGCGCGCGTGCAACAAAGCTCTCGTTGCTCAGCTTCGCCGTAGTCTTGGCGATCTCGCCTTCCAGCCGCGCGATTTCCTTGTCCAGGCGCGCCTGCTCTGCCGCGACATCGATCTCGATGTGCAGCATCAGGCGGGCCTGGCCCACCACCTGCACCGGCGCGCCCACGTCGGGCAGGGTGTCCATGACATTGACTTCGCTCAACCGTGCCAGCGCCGCCAGGTAGGGGCCATTGCGCTCGAGCGTCGCACGGTCGCCGGTCACGTTCAGCGGAGCCTTCTGTGACGGCGGCACGTTCATCTCGCCCCGCAGCGCGCGTACGGCATCGATCTGGGCCTTCAGCTCGGCCATGGCGGCCTCGGCCGCTTCATCGATCTTTTCCGGCTCCGAGACAGGATAGGGCTGCACGCCGATCGACGTCGCCCCGTCCGCCCTGCGCTTGCCGGCGACGACCGACACCTTCTGCCACAGTTCTTCGGTAATGAACGGAATGATCGGATGGGCCAGGCGCAGTACGGTTTCCAGGACACGGATCAGCGTGCGGCGCGTGCCGCGCTGTTGCGCATCGGTGCCGCGTTGCAGCTGCACCTTGGCCAGTTCCAGGTACCAGTCGCAATACTCGTCCCACACGAAGCGGTAGAGCGACGTCGACACGTTGTCGAACCGGTAGTCCTCGAAGCCCCGGGCAATGTCCGCCTCGGTGCGTTGCAGCTGGCTGATGATCCAGTTGTCATACACCGACAGTTCCACCTCGGCCGTCTCGTCCAGTCCGCAGTCCTTGCCTTCCACATTCATCAGCACGAAGCGCGTGGCGTTCCAGAGCTTGTTGCAGAAGTTGCGATAGCCTTCGCAGCGCTTCAGGTCGAAGTTGATGTTGCGGCCCAGGGTTGCGTAGGCGGCCATGGTAAAGCGCAGCGCATCGGCGCCAAACGCAGGAATGCCTTCCGGAAATTCCTTCTTCGTTTTCTTGGCGATGCTTTCAGCCTGCTTCGGGTTCATCAGGCCGGTGGTGCGTTTGGCCAGCAGGCCGTCCAGCGCGATGCCGTCGATCAGGTCCACCGGGTCCAGTGTGTTGCCCTTGGACTTGCTCATCTTCTGGCCTTCCGCATCGCGGATCAGGCCGTGCACGTACACGTGGCGGAACGGCACCTGCCCCGTGAAGTGGGTCGTCATCATCACCATCCGGGCGATCCAGAAGAAGATGATGTCGAAACCCGTGACCAGCACCGACGATGGCAGGTATTTGGACATGTCCGGCGTCTGCTCGGGCCAGCCCATGGTGGTAAACGGCACCAGGGCAGACGAGAACCAGGTGTCGAGCACGTCGGGATCCCGCGTCAGCGGACCGGTCACGCCGGCGGCAAGCGCTTGCGCCTGGGCATCGGCTTCGGAACGCGCGACGAAGATCTGGCCGTCTTCCGAGTACCAGGCCGGGATCTGGTGGCCCCACCAGAGCTGGCGAGAAATGCACCAGTCCTGGATGTTGTTCAGCCACTGGTTGTACGTGGTGGTCCAATTTTCGGGATAGAACTTGACGCGGCCGTCGGCCACGACTTCCAGGGCAACGTCGGTGATGGACTTGCCCGGATGGATCGTGCCTTCGGGCGCCGGCTTGCTCATGGCCACGAACCACTGGTCGGTCAGCATGGGTTCGATGACCGAGTTGGTCCGGTCGCCGCGCGGCACCATCAACTTGTGTTTCTTGACTTCGACCAGCAGGCCGAGCGCTTCCAGGTCGGCCACGATACGCTTGCGCGCCTCGAAACGTTCCATGCCGCGATAGGCCTCGGGCGCTTCGTCGTTGATCATCGCGTCGAGCGTCAGCACCGAAATCATCGGCAGGCCGTGGCGCTGGCCCACGGCATAGTCGTTGAAGTCGTGGGCAGGCGTCACCTTGACGACGCCGGTGCCGAATTCACGGTCCACGTAGTCGTCGGCGATCACCGGAATGAGGCGGTCGGTCAGCGGCAGGCGGACCTGGCGCCCGATCAGCGCGGCGTAGCGTTCGTCTTCGGGATGGACCATGACGGCCACGTCGCCCAGCATGGTTTCCGGACGGGTGGTGGCGACCACCACCGTTTCATCGGAATCGGCCAGCGGGTAGCGGATGTGCCACATATGGCCATCTTCTTCCTCGCTGATCACTTCCAGGTCGCTGACGGCGGTGCCGAGCTTCGGGTCCCAATTCACCAGGCGTTTGCCGCGATAGATCAGTCCCTGCTCATACAGACGGGCAAAGGTCTCGGTCACGCCGCGCGACATGTCGTCGCTCATGGTGAAGTATTCGCGGTTCCAGTCGGGGGAGGTGCCCAGGCGGCGCATCTGGCCGGTGATCGTGCCGCCCGAATATTCCTTCCATTCCCACACCTTCTTGATGAAGGCGTCGCGGCCCAGGTCATGCCGGCTGACCTTCTGCGCGTCCAGCTGGCGTTCCACGACGATCTGCGTGGCGATGCCGGCGTGGTCGGTGCCCGGTACCCACAGGGTGTCGTAGCCGCGCATGCGGTGATAGCGGGTCAGGCCATCCATGATGGTCTGGTTGAAGGCGTGCCCCATGTGCAGCGTGCCGGTCACGTTGGGTGGCGGCAGCTGGATGGCGAACGCCTCGGCATTCTTGTCGGACTTGACGTGGACCCCGCCCGCGAAGTCGCCACGCCGTTCCCATTCCTGGTACCAGCGGGCTTCGATCGGCGCGGGCTCGAAGCTCTTGGGGAGTTCGTCGGTCGCGATAGGAGGGGTCGTGTCAGCTTGGGTCATCAACATTCCGGGAAAGCAGGTCAGGGCGCGCCGAATCACGGGGCGCCAGAGTCAACCGACCATTTTAGGCGATCGGGCGCGGCGGCGGGGCGCCTAGGGCAAGGGGTCGTCGGTTCGTGGACGAGGACGTTGCTGCTCGACGACGGCGGTCTGGCGGATCAGTTCCTTGTTCAGGCCTTCGTCGAGCATGCGCGAAATTTCGTTGCGCAGCTGGTCGGCCACGTCATCCATCACGCGGTCCACGGCGGCGGCAACGTGCTGCTGCATGCGGGCCCGCAGGATGGGTTCGATGCGGCGGTGCACGTCTTCGAGCAGCGCGGTGCGCATGTCGTTGAACAGGGTTTCGTCGACGAAACCGCCGCTGCGCGGCACATCCACCGCCTGCTGGATCAAGGGCAGCGGCGCAGTGGCGTCGGCCTGCGCAGCGGGGGCCACGGCCGGCACGTCGATGACTTCGGTCAGCACCGGAATGCTGGGGTCATCACGGGAAATCAGGGGGTCGATAGGCATGTCAGGGCAGGTCCTGGGTCGCCAGGTCGTGCTTGACGATCTGGTGGCCACATTCTTGATAGAAGCGCCAACGGGCGCGGGCTGCCTCGCGCTCGGACGCGTCGTTGGACACGATCTCGATCACGCGGCGAAACCGGGTGTAGATCGGCGGCCAGCTGTCGTCGAGGTTGAGGAGCCATTCATGGTGCGGGGTTTCGGCATCCGACGAGGTCAGCACCACCGGCGTCTGCGACGCCAGGGGATCGTCGACGGCCACATGCGGCACGAAGGCCAAGTCATCGAAGGCCCACAGCAGCCGGTCGAACTGGCTGAGCCGGTTGGTATCGCGGCAATACACCACCAGCTTCTGGCCTGCCTGGACGCGCTTGAGCGCCACCTGGCAGGCCGTGCGCAGGCGGTCGGGCGCGCCGAACGCAAAGTCGATCTCGGTCATGCCGGGACCGTCCGGGCGGGGAAGGGCGCCCGGCCCATCACACCAGGCTGATCAGGAATTGCGACAGCAGGGGCACCGGGCGGCCCGTGGCGCCCTTGTCCTTGCCGCTGCGCCATGCCGTGCCGGCGATGTCGAGGTGGGCCCAGCGATAGGCCTTGGTATAGCGCGACAGGAAGCAGGCTGCCGTGACCGCGCCGCCCGGAGGGCCGCCGATGTTGGCCATGTCGGCAAAATTCGACTTGAGCTGGTCCTGGTACTCGTCGTCCATCGGCAGGCGCCACACCGGGTCCATCGCCTGGCGCGAGACCGCGGTCAGGGCATCGGCCAGCGCGTCGTCCTTGGTGAAGAGGCCGGTGTTGACGTGGCCCAGCGCCGTGACGCACGCGCCGGTCAGGGTGGCGATGTCGATTACGCACGAGGGCTTGAAACGCTCGACATACGTGAGCGCGTCGCACAGGATCAGGCGGCCTTCGGCATCCGTATTCAGGATTTCGATGGTCTGGCCCGACATGCTGGTCACGACATCGCCGGGCTTGTTCGCGCGGCCGCTCGGCATGTTTTCGCATGCCGGCACCACCCCGATCACGTCGATCGGCAACTGCATTTCGGCCACGGCGCTCATCGTGCCGAACACGCTGGCCGCGCCGCACATGTCGTACTTCATTTCGTCCATGCCCGAGGCGGGCTTGATCGAAATGCCGCCCGAATCGAAGGTGATGCCCTTGCCGACGAGCACCACCGGTGCGTTCGCGCTGCCAGCCGCGCCACCGGCGGCCGCTGCGGCAGCTGCCGCCGCCTTGCCGCGCGGAATCTTGGCGGGCGCAGGCGCGAGCTTGCTGCCTTTATACCGCATGACGATGAACTTGGGAGCCTCGTACGAGCTGCGCGCCACCGACAGGAACGATCCCATGTTCAGGGCTTCGATCTGGCGGCGGTCCAGCACTTCCACGCGGAACTTGAGCGCCCGACCCATCTTCTTGGCCGTTTCGCCCAGGTAGGTGGGGGTGCAGATGTTCGGGGGCAGATTGCCCAGGTCCTTGGCGACCGTCATGCCGTTGGCAATGGCGCGGCCCTGGGCCATGCCCGCTTCGGCTTCCTTGGCGTCGGCCTTGTCCAGCGCCAGCAGCAGCTTGGCCAGCTTGGGGCGCACGACCGGGTCGCGCTTGCCGAAGGTGCCGTCGTAACGGTAGGTGACGTCGCCGGCAGCGATCGCCAGCAGGCGGGCGCGGGTGCGCACGTCGCAGCCTTCGATCGGCAGCGCGGCCAGGGTCAGCACGGCGTCGGCCGCGCCCGTGGACACGACGGCCTGCAGCGCGGCGCGGTAGCTGCTGGACAGCACCTTGGCCGTAAAGCCCGATTGCGGGCCCAGGCCCACCAGGACCACGCGCTGGGCGGCAACGCCGGTCAGGCTGCGCAGCACCAGGGTCTCGCCGGCGCGTCCCTTGAATTCATTCTTGACGACGTCGCGAATGGCGCCTGCAAGCGCCCGGTCGACCACGTCGGCGGCCGGTGTCAGCACGCCGTCGGCGAATACGCCAACGACCAGCGCGGCCGTTTTGATCTTCTCGGGTGACGAGGTCTGTGTGCTAAAGTCCATGCGCGATTCTTCCTATATGTAGTCGCGAGATTCCCAATTATCCCGCTGATGCGGATCCGTCGCACAAAGCATTCCATTGTCCCTTTTCCAGCGCTCCGTCAAAGACGAACTTACCAGCCATGGCAGCGTCGTGTTCTCGACGCTCGTCGTAGTGTGGATCAGTGTGCTCATGGTGCGCCTGCTCGGCGAAGCCGCGGCCGGCCGCATCGGTGCGGACGTGGTGATGGGTATCGCGGCGTTCTCGTCGATCAATTCGATGCCGACCATCATTGCGGTATCGGCTTTCATTGCCGTCCTGACCACCGTGACGCGCAACTACCGCGAGTCCGAAATGGTGGTCTGGTTCGCCAGCGGCCTGAGCCTGCTCGACTGGTTCAAGCCTATCCTGCGCTTTGCCATCCCGACCGCGCTGGTGGTGGCCGCCTTCACCATGTTCGCGTCGCCCTGGGCCTACCGCCAGATCAACGACTATCGCGACCGGTATGAGGCGCGGTCGGACGTCGCCAAGATCACCCCCGGCCAGTTCCTTGAATCCAATGGGGTCGACCGGGTGTTCTTTGTCGAGTCGGCCACCGACCTGGCCGACAAGGTCGGCAACGTGTTCGTGCGCTGGATCGAAAACGGCCGCCTGAATGTGCTCACGTCGGGCACCGGCACGATCGAAGAGGAAGCCAATGGCGACCGCTTCATGGTGCTGTCGTCGGGCCACCGGTACGAACTCATGCCCGGGTCGCCTGAATTCCGGCTCATGAGCTTCGAGAAGTACGGCGTGCGCATGGAACGCAAGACCGAGTCGTCGTCCGACGACCCGTCCACCAAGTCGCGCCCCACCATGGACCTGCTGCAGGATCCCGACCTGAAAGCGCGCGGTGAACTGTTGTGGCGGATCAGCCTGCCGCTGCTCGCCATCAACCTGGCCTTGCTGGCCATCCCGCTGGGCGCGGTCAATCCGCGCCTGGGCCGGTCCGGCGACGTGGTGATCGCGCTGCTGGTGGCCCTGTTCTACCTGAACATGGTGAATCTGGCGAAGGCCTGGGTGAACAACGGGCGGGTGGACGTGTTCGTGGCGCTGATCGCCTTGCACGGGACGGTCGCGGTGCTGACGGCGATCCTGATGTTTTTCCGCATGCGTCTGCGGGCACCCAAGGCGGCCGCCGCCTGACCCGGCCGGGGGGCGCCTGCCCCCGCTGCCTTCTGCGCAGCCGGACTTTGCATATAGCCAAATAGAATTAAGCGGCTGGTGCTTATTACCTTATGATCTTAGTCAACTGGGCATAGCCCGCTGATCTTCATAAGAACACACCACCCATGAACCTCCAGCAATTCAAATTCGTCCGAGAAACGGTCCGCCGCGACTTCAACCTGACCGAAGCGGCGCGCATGCTCTACACCTCGCAGCCGGGTGTTTCCAAGGCCATCATCGAGCTGGAAGACGAATTGGGGGTCAAGATCTTCGAGCGCCATGGCAAGCGCATCAAGGGCCTCACCAAGCCGGGCCAGGCCGTGTCGCAGATCGTCGACCGCATCATGCGCGAAGTCGACAACCTCAAGAAAGTCAGCGATGAGTTCGCCCGCCGCGACGAAGGCGGTCTGACCATCGCCTGCACCCACACCCAGGCGCGCTACGCCCTGCCCATCGTCATTCCGGCGTTTCGCCAGCTGTTTCCCAAGGTCCATCTGTCCTTGATCCAGGGCAGTCCCGGCCAGCTTGCCGAAATGGTTCTGAACGAACAGGCGGATCTGGCGGTCGCCACCGAAGCGCTGGCGCTGACCCCCGGCATGGTGACCTTGCCCTGCTACACGTGGGAACACGTCGTCGTCGTGCCCAAGGACCATCCCCTGGCGCAACTGACACCGGCTCAGGCCAAGAAGCTGACGCTGGAACAGCTGGCCCAATATCCGGTCATCACCTACGACCGCGCCTTTGCCGGACGGGTGGCCATCGACCAGGCCTTCAGTTCGCAGGACGTGCACCCCGACTTCGTGCTCGAAGCCATCGACGCCGACGTCATCAAGACTTACGTGGAATTGAATATGGGGATCGGGATCATCGCCGGCGTGGCCTACGACGCCAAGCGCGACACCAACCTCGTCGGCATCCCGGTCGGACGCCTGTTCGGCGTCCATACCAGCCGCATCGGCATGAAATCGGGCATCTTCCTGCGCGATTACGTCTACACCTTCGTCGAGCTGCTGGCCCCGGCGTTGACGCGCGAAGTGGTGCAGGAAGCGCTGCGGCCTGCACCGGGCTGATCTCGCCCGCCCACGCTCTGTGTCTGCGACGGTCTTTTTCGTCCGTCCGGCGTTCCCCGCTCTGACGTTTGCGCTCCCGGCGCGGCCGCCCGGCTCCTCGCCGGGCGATGCTTCTGCCTGGGCAAGCCAGCCAGAATTCTGATTCTCCTATCCCTTGTACGAAGTCGATTTGATAATCAAATGAGAACTCGTCTCATTCATGTTGACTCTATAACGAGAATCATTATCATCTGTTCTGGCTCGTATCAATCATCGGAGGCATCATGACGCTCAGCGCTGTCATCGTCGGGGCAGACCGGCTCGGGAACATTCCTGACCTGCTCAAAGGACACAACATCGCGATCACGCACCACATCAGTGGCCGCGACCCGTCCCATCAGAAAAAGACGTTGCAGTTGCCGTCGGGCACCGAGGTCCTGATCCTGTTGACCGACTTCCTCGGTCACAACGTCATGAAGGCCTTCCGGCAGGCGGCACAACGCTCAGGCATTCGCGTCGTGGCGTGCCGGCGTTCGGTGTGTGCGATGCAGCAGGCGCTGGAAACCTGCGGGTTGTGTGGCGCGGCGGGCAACGAGCCGTGTGCCCGTGCCGACGCCGCCCCGGCCGAGGTCAGGGTGCAGATGCCACGGTCGCGGCGATCCGGCGCGCGCCATTGAAGCGCGCTTTCCAGTAGGCCATGTCCATCCGGTCGACACGGACGACGCCACCGGCGGACGGGGAGTGAACGAACCGTCCTTCACCCAGATAGATGCCGACATGCGAATACTGGCGGCGCAGGGTGTTGTAGAACACGAGGTCGCCGGGTTGCAGGTCGGACGGCTCGATGTTCTGGCCCATGCGGCTGATTTCTTCGGACCGGCGGGGCAGGTTGAAGCCCAGCACCTGGCGAGCCACGTACGAGACCAGGCCGCTGCAATCGAAGCCCGTATCGGGCGACGATCCGCCCATCCGGTAACGAATCCCCAGATACCCCAGGGCCTGTGACGCCAGTTCCGATGTCGGCGCCAGCAGGCTGTCGGGGGCGTGCCACTGTCCGGACAGGATCATGGCGGGATCACGTGCGCCGGTGCGGGGATCGAAATCGGTGTCCGGCAGGTCCAGCATGCCTTCAGCCGCCGCAGCAAAGGGATCCTGCCAGGTGGTGTTCGGGTAACGGGGTAGCGGCTTGTTGATGTTTGCGCGGGCGGCCTGCGGTGTCTGCAGGCGGGCGCGAAGCGCGGCGGTGGTCACGATGCCGTCATCGCTGGCACTGAGGGCTTGGGGGGCGACGGTTGCGCAACCCGTCATTCCCGAGGCGATGGCAAGCGCGACGATCATCAGGGGCTTGCGGCAGCGTGCCAGGACGAAGAAGGAATGTGTCATGCCGTGTCAGGGGGTGACCAAAAGTAAGTCAATCGTCCAAAAGAGTGGCTAAGATACCGGCAGCTGTCGAGTAGGTCAATGCACTTATGCGTTGAAGGATCAAAAGAGTTGTGTGCACAGGGCCTACAATTTGCGCTTTCCCGCGCCGTGGCTGCCCTGCGGTGACCGAGCCTACCCAACAAGGATTCCTATGAAGACCAAGCACGTCCTGACCTCCGATGATGTGAAGAAGATCGCCGCTGCTGCCGAAGCCGAAGCGCTGGCGAACAAGTGGGCCGTCACCATCGCCATCGTCGACGACGGTGGCCACCTGCTGAATCTGCAACGCCTGGACGGCGCGGCGCCCATCTCGTCGCTGATCGGACCGGCCAAGGCCCGCACCGCGGCGCTCGGCCAGCGCGAAACCAAGATCTACGAAGACATCGTCAACAACGGCCGCACTGCCTTCCTGTCGGCGCCGCTGGACGGCCTGCTCGAAGGCGGCGTGCCGATCATCGTTGAAGGCCAGACCATCGGCGCCGTCGGCGTGTCGGGCGTCAAGTCCACCGAAGATGCCCAGATCGCCAAGGCTGGCATCGCCGCGCTCGGCGTGTAATACCGCAACGTCAGGCAATTGGCAGCCTTGCCGGCTGTCATTTCCCGGCAACAGCTGCTGCATTTGACCGAGTGCGCCCAGCGACAACGAACCCCGGAAACCCCTGTCATGCAGGGTTCCGGGGTTCGTTGCTTTCATGACGGCGCCAACGGCGCTGCGGTATCGTCTTGGCTGCGTGTGCATGGCGCCACGTCCTGCGCCACCGCCAGGTCTGTCCGTTTACCTTCTGACTCTTACCGGGGCCGTCCCCATGAACTCGACCCCGACCTCCTCGCGCCTGCGCGGCGCGCTCAATCCTGGCGTGCGTCCCCGCGAGGTCCTTGCCTGGTCGCTGTACGACTTTGCGAACTCCGGCTACACCACGGTGGTGCTCACGGCCGTCTTCAATGCCTACTTCGTGGGCGTCGTCGCCGGCAATGCGTCGTGGGCGACCTTGGCGTGGACGGGCACGCTGTCGGTGTCTTACCTGATCGTCATGCTCGCCATGCCGGGCCTGGGCGCCTGGGCGGATGCGCGGGGCGCCAAGAAGCGGCTGCTGGCCGTCAGCAGCATCGGCTGCATCGCCGCGACCGCGTCCCTGGCGCTGGTGGGACCCGGCGGGCTGTGGCTGGCCGTAGTGGCCGTCATCGTCTCGAACGTGTGTTTCAGTATTGGGGAATCGATCATTGCGGCGTTTCTGCCTGAATTGGCCAGGCCCGAGGCGCTCGGGCGCGTGTCGGGCTGGGGCTGGAGCTTCGGGTATTTTGGCGGGATGCTGACGCTGGGGCTGTCGCTGCTGGTGGTTACGCGCTCCCAGGCGGCAGGCGAGACGGCCACCCATTTCGTGCCGATGACGATGCTGCTGACGGCTGGGGTCTTTGCGCTCGCGGCGGTGCCGGTGTTCGTTTTTCTGAAAGAGCGGTCCGCGCCACAGCAGGGCGTGGCGACATCTGCTGCAGCCACGGCCGGCGCGCTGGGCGTGCCGCCGTCCGCCGCAGGCAAATCCCTGGGCTTCATGGGGGTGATGCGGCAGCTGGGCGCGTCCTGGCGCGCCACCAAGGCTTTTCCCGATTTCCGCAACCTGCTGATCTGCGGCGTCTTCTATCAGGCCGGGATCGCGGTCGTGATCACCCTGGCCGCGGTCTATGCCGAGCAGGTCATGAAGTTTCAGCAGGCGCAGATCATGATGCTGGTCTTCCTGGTGAATATCACGGCCGCCGCGGGCGCCTTCAGTTTCGGCTTCGTGCAGGACAGGATCGGCCACCGGGCGGCCTTGGGCGCGACGCTGTTCGGCTGGATCGCCATGGTGTTGACCGCGTATTTCGCGCAGACCGACGGCGGCTTCTGGGCCGCGGCCGCGCTGGCCGGCCTGTGCATGGGGTCGAGCCAGAGCGCCGGGCGCGCGATGACAGGCGCCCTGGCGCCAGCGACGCGCCTGGGTGAATTCTTTGCGCTGTGGACCTTCGCTACGCGGCTGGCCGCAATCATCGGGCCGCTGACCTACGGCATGGTCACCTGGGTCACCGACGGCAACCATCGCCTGGGCATCCTGATCACCGGGGTGTTCTTCGTGATCGGTTTGCTGGTGCTCACACGCATCGACATGCGGCGCGGTGAAGCCTTGCGGGCGTCGCAGGCGGCGTAAGGACGACGCGGCGGCCAGCCAAAAAAAACGGACAGCCTCGGCTGTCCGTTTTCATAACAGGTAAAGCCACGCACGCTTCGCGCCGCCCTTCGCCGTGTTCGACCTCGTGTTAGGCGATTTCGACCGGAATGCCGGCGATCTTGGCCGACCAGGTCTTCGGGCCGGTCTCGTGCACCGACGTGCCCGTCGAATCCACCGCCACCGTCACCGGCATGTCCTTCACGTCGAATTCGTAGATGGCTTCCATGCCCAGGTCGGCAAAGCCGACGACCTTGGCACTGCGGATCGCCTTGGACACCAGGTAGGCCGAACCGCCCACGGCCATCAGGTAGGCCGACTTGTGCTTGCGGATCGATTCGATGGCGACCGGGCCGCGTTCGGCCTTGCCGATCATCGAGATCAAGCCTGTCTGCTCGAGCATCATGTCGGTGAACTTGTCCATACGGGTGGCAGTGGTCGGGCCGGCAGGTCCGACGACCTCGTCACGCACGGGATCCACCGGGCCCACGTAATAGATTACGCGGTTGGTGAAGTCCACAGGCAGCGATTCGCCCTTGGCCAGCATTTCCTGGATGCGCTTGTGCGCCGCATCGCGGCCGGTCAGCATCTTGCCCGAAAGCAGCAGGGTCTGGCCCGGCTTCCACGACGCCACTTCTTCCTTGGTCAGCGTGTCCAGGTCGACACGGGCCGACTTGTTGTAGTCGGGCGCCCAGTTCACGTCGGGCCATTCTTCCAGCGACGGCGGATCCAGGCGGGCGACGCCCGAGCCATCCAGCGTGAAGTGCGCGTGGCGCGTGGCCGCACAGTTCGGGATCATCGCAATCGGCTTGGATGCAGCGTGCGTCGGGAACATGCTGATCTTGACGTCCAGCACGGTCGTCAGGCCGCCCAGGCCCTGCGCGCCGATGCCCAGGGCGTTGACCTTGGTGTACAGCTCGATCCGCATTTCTTCCAGCTTGCTGTTCGGGCCGCGTTGCAGCAGCTCGTACATGTCGATGTCTTCCATCAACGACTGCTTGGCCATCAGCATCGCCTTTTCGGCGGTGCCGCCGATACCGATGCCCAGCATGCCGGGCGGGCACCAGCCCGCGCCCATCAGCGGGACGGTCTTGAGCACCCAGTCGACCACGGAGTCGCTCGGGTTCAGCATCGCAAACTTGGACTTGTTTTCGGAACCGCCGCCCTTGGCCGCCACCTGCACGTCGACGACGTTGCCGGGCACCAGTTCGACGTTGACCACACAGGGCGTGTTGTCGCCGGTGTTCTTGCGGGCAAACTGCGGATCGGCGAGCACGGAGGCGCGCAGCAGGTTATCCGGATTCAGATAGCCGCGGCGCACCCCCTGATCACAGAGCTCCTGCAGCGAGAACTTGCTGTCGAAGCGCACGTCCATGCCCACTTTCAGGAACACGTTGACGATGCCGGTGTCCTGGCAGATCGGGCGCTTGCCCTCGGCGCACATGCGCGAATTGGTCAGGATCTGGGCGATCGCGTCCTTGGCGGCGGGGCTTTCCTCGCGCTCGTAGGCGCGCGCCAGGTGGCGGATGTAATCGACCGGGTGGTAGTAGCTGATGAACTGCACAGCGTCGGCGATCGATTGAATCAGGTCTTCTTCCTTGATGACGGTAGTCATGCAACTCTCCGGGTCGATACAAAAAGAGGAGGGGCGAACGCGAAGCGTCAGTGGCCGCCATTCTGGATACGTTCGTGGGTGGGCGCCATCAGGCGGTCGGTGTAAGCGATGGCCAGCGCCGACAGCAGGAACGCGACGTGGATGCTGGTCTGGGCGATCAGCGTCTTGCTGTCGTAGTGGGCGGCGTTGATGAAGGTCTTGAGCAGGTGGATCGACGAAATGCCGATGATCGCCGTGCCCAGCTTGACCTTCAGCACCGACGCATTGACGTGCGACAGCCATTCCGGCTGGTCCGGGTGGTTTTCCAGGTGCAGACGGGACACGAAGGTCTCGTAACCGCCCACGATCACCATGATCAGCAGGTTGGAAATCATCACCACGTCGATCAGGCCCAGCACGACCAGCATGATGGTCGTTTCGTTCAGCACCGTGGGCGCCGCCATCGGGGTCTGACCCGGCACGACGGGCATGACGGCCTGGGCCAGCAGTTCGATGGCGTGCTGATTGCCGAATGCGGCCTCGATCAGATGGACCAGTTCGACCCAGAAATGGAAGACATAGACCCCCTGGGCGACGATCAAACCGAGGTACAGCGGCAGCTGCAGCCACCGGCTCATGAAGATCAGGTTGGGCAAGGGGCGCAGCGCGCGGGGCGGGCTGAACTCGGAGCGGGGCTTGCTGGGGTCTGACATATGCTGCCTGTTGAGGAAATTGGGGTTACCGCGCGGGATTGTACGGTGCTTGAGCAGGGCGCGCCGCAGCGTACGGACCACACCGGGTTTCTGTAACCTATGGCTAACACCGTTTCGACAGGACGGTGTCGCGTCGCAAAATAGCGACCGGAGCCCTGCACGCCGAGACCCGCCCCGCATCCACATGCCGGGCGCGCGGCGCATGGCGCACTTCCAACAACGACTACAAGGACACGCGGCGATGGCCAACCTCGATTCAGTTCTGACAGAAACGCGGGTGTTCCCGCCCAGCAAGCACTTCGTCGCCCAGGCGAACGTTTCCGGGCCGGAAGGCTACCAGGCCCTGTGCGACGAGGCCGAGCGCGACTTCGAAGGCTTCTGGGCACGGCTGGCGCGTGAGCACATACGGTGGGCCAAGCCGTTCACGCGCACCCTGGACGAAAGCAACGCCCCTTTCTATAAGTGGTTCGACGACGGCGAACTGAATGTGTCGGCCAACTGCCTTGACGTGCACGTCGAGAACGGCCTGGGCGACAAGGTCGCCATCATCTTCGAAAGCGACGATGGCAAGACCACCCAGGTCACCTACCGCGACCTGCTGGCCCGTGTGTGCCGCTTCGCCAATGGCTTGAAAGCGCTGGGCTACCAGACCGGCGACCGGTCCATCATCTACATGCCCATGTCGGTCGAAGCCGTGGTGGCCATGCAGGCGTGCGCCCGCCTGGGCATCACGCACTCGGTCGTATTTGGCGGTTTTTCGGCCAAGAGCCTGCAGGAACGCATCGTTGACGTGGGCGCCACCCTGGTGATCACGGCCGACGCCCAGCAGCGCGGCGGCAAGACGATTCCGCTCAAGCCCGCGGTCGAAGAAGCCTTTGCGCTGGGCGGCTGCGACGCCATCCGCAACGTCGTGGTCTACCAACGCGCCGACGTGGCAGGCAATTGGGAAGAGGGCCGCGACGTGTGGATGCATGACGTCGAAGCCGGGCAGCCCGATACCTGCGAGCCTGTCATCGTCAACGCCGAACATCCCTTGTTCATTCTGTATACGTCGGGTTCCACCGGCAAGCCCAAGGGCGTGCAGCATTCGTCCGCCGGCTTCCTGCTGTGGGCCCACCTGACCGTCAAATGGACCTTTGACCTGAAGCCTGACGACGTGTACTGGTGCACGGCCGATGTCGGCTGGATCACGGGGCATTCCTACATTGCCTACGGCCCGCTGGCGGCCGGCGCCACGCAAGTCGTGTTCGAGGGCGTCCCGACCTTCCCGAACCCCGGCCGTTTCTGGGACATGATCCAGAAGCACAAGGTCAGCATCTTCTATACGGCGCCGACCGCCATCCGCTCGCTGGTCAAGGCCGCCGAGGGCAGCCCCGAACACCATCCCAAGAAGTACGACCTGTCCAGCCTGCGCGTGATCGGATCGGTGGGTGAGCCGATCAACCCCGAAGCATGGATGTGGTACTACACCAATGTGGGCGGCGAACGCTGCCCGATCGTGGACACCTGGTGGCAGACCGAAACCGGCGGCCACATGATCACGCCGCTGCCTGGCGTCACGCCGCTCAAGCCCGGATCGTGCACCACGCCGCTGCCTGGCATCATGGCCGCCATCGTTGACGAGACGGGCGGTGACGTCGAACTGGGCAAGGGTGGCTTCCTGGTCATCAAGCGCCCGTGGCCCGCCATGATCCGCAACATCTGGGGCGACCCGGAACGTTTCAAGAAAAGCTATTACCCCGAAGAGCTGGGCGGCACCTACTACCTGGCCGGCGACAGCGCCAACCGGGATACCGACGGCTACTTCTGGATCATGGGTCGCGTGGACGACGTGCTGAACGTGTCGGGCCACCGCCTGGGCACCATGGAGGTCGAATCTGCCCTGGTATCGCACCCCCTGGTGGCCGAAGCCGCCGTGGTGGGACGTCCGGACGACCTGACCGGCGAAGCCATCGTGGCCTTCGTGGTGCTGAAGAAGTCCCGTCCCGACGACGCCGAAGCCGCCGAGATCGCCAAGGACCTGCGCGCCTGGGTCGCCCGCGAAATCGGTCCGATCGCCAAGCCCAAGGACATCCGTTTTGGGGACAACTTGCCCAAGACGCGGTCTGGCAAGATCATGCGCCGACTGCTCCGCGTAGTGGCAAAGGGGGAGGAGGTCACACAAGATGTGTCCACCCTCGAAAATCCCGCCATTTTGGACCAGCTTGGCAAAGCGCTCTGATTTTTGCGATACTGCGCACAGCTCTGGTGCGATTTCGGCCAAAAGGATGGTGCATTTCGCACCAACATAGGGGTCAACACCTAGTGTAAGTCGCACAATCCAGGCGCAGAATATCGTTATGCAGTGGAGGAGACAAACCCCTGCAGTCACTAGAAGAGCAAAACGCCCGAGCGGCCGATCCATAAGTAGATCGGCCGCCGGTGCAATAATTTTCCTGCTGTTGTTTGATCTCCTCTGCTGTAGTTACCGCGCTATTCCCCCGCTTTTTCCCCGCTCCTCCCCGATTTCTTAGTTGTCGTTTTTTGTAGTTCCCGCCGGTTCAGGCACCTTTCCCAAGTTCTTGTTATCGCGCCTCTCAGGGCTGCATCGTTTCGTGCGTTCGCCTCGTGAGCTCATGCGCAGCGATGGTGCCCACCTATCCGCGGGTGTAGTCCTGCAGACCGCCCGTGCGTCGAAAAAACTCACGCGTGAACGTCGCTTTCGGATCTGATATACTGCGCGGCTGTTAGCGGCTGGGATACGTCCCGACCGCCAGCATGGACAGGTGGCCGAGCGGTTGAAGGCGCACGCCTGGAACGCGTGTATATGTGAAAACGTATCGTGGGTTCGAATCCCACCCTGTCCGCCACTATTTCGACGTCTCGAACGTCGGCGAGAAACCCGCATCGGCCTGTGCCATGCGGGTTTTTTGTTGCCCGTTGCATGGCTCTGCACGCTGTTACACATCCAGCACAGCTTGAAATGGCATGGTCGTGCGTCTTTCCGGACAATGCATCGGCCTGAGTCCTGTCCCTCTGCCACACCTGCAGCCAGTCCGTTTCCGGATCCCCAACGACGCTTGCACTCGCCAGGCGAATTCCACAAAGGTATTACTGGATGAATAGTGAGCTTTTCTCGCGGTTTCTAAACGACGTCACATTCCTTGGTATTCCAACGATCAGCTGGCTGATCGCCATTGCCGCGATGGTGGTCAGCTTCGTCGTGCTCCGCACTGCAGTCAGCTTTCTGCGTCGGCGGCTGACCGCATCGGCCGCACATTCGCACTCGCTGGCCAGCGAACTCGCCGCCGTGGTCATCGGCGGAACGAGCAACATATTGATCGGCCTGGTTGCGATCCTGATCGGCGCTGGTCTGCTGGACTTGCCGCCACGGTGGATGGATCGAGTCAGCAGCCTGTGGTTCGTCGTCGTGGTGCTGCAGGTTGCGCTATGGGGCACTCGGTCGATTTCGCTGGCGATGACTCATTACGTCCATGCGAAGCTTGGTGAGCAAGCGCAAATCAGCGCCCTGTCTTCGCTGATGATGTGGGGCGCAAAGGTGCTTTTGTGGGCGGTCGTTCTCCTCGCCATGCTGTCGAACCTGGGGGTGAATATCACTGCCTTTGTAGCCAGCCTGGGGGTCGGCGGCATTGCAATTGCACTGGCGGTGCAGAATATTCTTGGAGACCTGTTCGCTTCACTGTCGATCGCAGTCGACAAACCGTTCGAAATCGGCGACTTCATCGTGATCGGGTCGCTTGCAGGAACGGTAGAGCATGTCGGCCTCAAGACCACGCGCATCCGCAGCTTGGGGGGCGAGCAGATCGTGATGGCCAACACGGAAATGCTGAGCAGCACCATTCAGAACTACAAGCGTTTGAATGAGCGGCGCATCGTGTTTCAGTTCGGCGTGACGTATGACTGCACGGCGTCGCAGGCCAAACAGATTCCTCAGCTGGTCGAAAGCATCATCCGATCGATCGACCGTACACGTTTTGACCGGTCGCACTTCAAGGGGTTTGGCGACAGCTCCCTTGATTTCGAGACGGTCTATATCGTGCTTGAACCAGGCTACAACACGTACATGGACATCCAGCAGGAGATCAACCTGCGGTTGATGGAAGAGCTTGCTTCGATCGACGTCGAGTTCGCATTTCCGACCCGAACCATTCATGTCGCCTCCGTGCCCCCGGCAGCGCGTTCACACCTGCCCGGGGACTCGTCCCCGCAGGCGGTTGGCGATGCTGCTGCGCCCTGACCTGATTCAGCTGCCCCTGTACCACCTGCCTGACGCCCTGGCCAGCACGACAGGGTCATCGCTTCTGACCAAGGACAGACCTTGTTGGATATTGCCGCAATTTGCCTGGTAGTCGCTGCGTTGTTCGCGTATATCAACCACCGCCTGATCGGCCTGCCCACGACGATAGGCGTCATGGTCATCGCGCTGGCAATGTCGTTGATGATTGTCGGATTGGACACCGTTGGCATCGACCATGGTTTGCGGGACTATGAAGCGTCGTTCGTTGGTGCGATCGATTTTTCCGACGTCCTCATGCAGGGCATGTTGTCTTTCCTGCTGTTTGCCGGTGCGCTGCATGTCGACCTCAAGGCGCTGCGCCACTACAGATGGCAAGTGACAGGCCTAGCGTTCTTCGGCACGCTCCTTTCGACCGCGATCGTGGGTCTCGGCATGTGGGCGGTCCTGCCGCTGGTGGGCGTCGAGCTTCCGTTCATCTATTGCCTGTTGTTCGGCGCCTTGATCTCGCCCACCGACCCGATTGCCGTCATGGGCATCCTGAAATCTGCCGGGGCACCCAAGTCGCTCGAATTGGTGATCTCCGGCGAGTCCCTGTTCAACGATGGCGTCGGTGTGGTGGTGTTCTCGCTGCTGCTGGGCGTCCTGGCCAGTGGCGCCGTGCCCTCGGCCGTGGATGTCGGCGAGTTGGTGCTGCATGAGGCGGTCGGTGGCATTGCGCTGGGGCTTGCGCTTGGATATGTCTGCTTCAAGTTGCTCAAGAGCATCGACCATTATCAGGTCGAGGTGCTGATGACGCTGGCGACGGTCATGGGCGGATACTCGCTGGCAAGCCATCTTCATGTTTCCGGGCCGCTGGCCATGGTGGTGTGCGGGCTGATCATTGGCAACGGTGGCCGTGCAATCGCCATGTCCAACGAGACGCGCCAGTATGTCGATGTGTTCTGGGAACTGGTCGACGAAATCCTCAATGCCGTTTTGTTCGTTCTTATCGGCCTGGAGTTCATGCTGATTGCATTTTCGGCGCCGCTGATCACAGGCAGCGCCGTAGCCATCGGCATGACCCTGACCGTGCGGTGGCTTACCGTGGGCCTGCCGGTGTGGCTCGCGGGACAGCGCTTGCGGCTTCCCCAGGGATCGTCGGTCGTGCTGACGTGGGGCGGATTGCGGGGCGGTATTTCGGTGGCGCTGGCGCTCTCCCTGCCAATGGGCGAGCATCGCGACACCGTGCTGGCGTTGACGTATTGCGTCGTCGTCTTCTCAATTCTGGTGCAAGGCTTGACGATCGGTGGCGTCGTCAAGCGAGCGATTGCGCCGTCAGGGCAGGGCGGAGCCTGATCCGGCCTGGTGCTTCGAAATGACGCTGAAGCTGCCATCTGTTTCAAGCACAACCGCTGCGATCGCATCCAGGTCTCCGAAGCCTGCACTCCGCACGGCAGCCAGAATTTCTTCGCGGGTCACGCGTTCTGCACGCAAAGCCGCCAAATCGATCACACCGTCGGACACCAATGTGCGTGCATCGGATTTGGCAGCGCGCTCGGCCCACTTCCATTTGACGGAAGCCACTGCGATCAGGCACTGCAGGAGCGCAAGCAGGCCGAGCGCCACAACGCCTTCCAGCAGCGCGACATCCTTGGACAGAACAATGGTTGCCAGGGTCGATCCCAGCGCAACGGTGACCACCAGGTCGAACGCATTCATCTTCGCCAGCGTGCGCTTGCCGCTGATCCTCAGGATGGCGATCACGGCGCCATAGGCCAGCGTGCCGACGACGACTACCCTGAGCAATCCTTGCCAGGAATCAAAGAACATGGATGCTCCGTTGCGTTATGTCGCGTTGATGAGACGGGTCTGTGATTGGATGCATGCATTCGTGCACCAAATGCTGACATGGGGTTGGTATGACGCCAATGTACTGCAGCGAGTCCAGCGGCCTGTCTGCCGGGTGTATGAAAGACGGCTCAGCGCTGCGCGCATTCCCACACCAGGTCGCGCAGCCACACTTGAGCAGGTTCGGCATTGCGCTGCGCGTGCCAGGCTTGCTGGAAGGCGAATACCGGAAGGGGCAAGGGCGGTGCGAAGGTCTTCAGGCCTCGGCTGCGGGGCACCCGGTCCAGCGTTCGGCTGGCCACCGTCAGCATCAGATCGGTACCCCTCAGCACCTCGGTCGACGCGCGCCAGTGGGGCAGGACAAGCGCGATCCGCCGCCGCAGGCCTTGCGCGGTCAAGGCGTCTTCGACGTCGTTGTCAGCATCCGGACGCATCGATACGACGACGTGGGGCCGTGCCAGCCAGGCGTCCAGCGGCAGGTCACCCGCGGGTGGCAAGGTCGTCCGGTCGGCAACGCTGACGAAGCGTTCGTCGAAGAGCGTGCGCAGCGCAATGTCGGACGGGACATCCGGAAACACGCCCACGGCCAGATCGATCTCGCCGTCCAGCAGTTGCGCCACCATGGCACCACGGCTGCTCTGGGTGATGGCGATGTCGATGCCGGGGGCTTCCGCGCGCAGGCGCTGCATGAGCCTGGGCAGGATCACATGCGCGCCGAAGTCCGACGCGGCAAGCCGGAAACGGCGGGTGGCGCTTGCAGGGTCGAAGCTGCGAGCGTGCAGCAGCATGCTCAAGCCGCGCAGGGCGTCTTCCAGGGGTCGCACCAATTCCAGGGCGCGCGGCGTGAGCGCCATGCGGGTGCCGCGCCGCAGCAGCAACGGATCGTTAAAGATAATGCGAAGTTGCGCCAGTGCATGGCTGACGGCAGGTTGGCTGCGGTGCAATCGCAGGGCGGCGCGGGTTACGTGCTTTTCCGACAGCAGCGCGTGCAGCGCGAGCAGAAGATTCAAATCAATGCGGCGTAGGTCATCCATGCCACGAATAATGCCGCCTTCAATTACGAATTTCCATTAAAGAATCGTATGACGCACGCTACGCCCTGAGGTCCCCACGGGACAAAACGCAGGAGTCGCAGTCATGTTCGGTCTTTCCCTTATCAGTGCGTTATCCCTGGGCATTGCCGTGCTCGCGGGCGCCGCCATTCCGTTCCAGGCGGCTACCAATGCCATGATCGGGCGTGCGCTGGGCCATCCGTTATGGGCCACGGTGGCGTCGCTGACGGTCAGTGTGCTGATGGTGTTGCCGGTACTTCTCGCGCTGCGCGTGCCGGCGCCCAACCTGGGGGCGGCGCTGCAGGGGCCGGCGTGGGGATGGCTCGGCGGCGTCGCGGGCGTGATCTACGTGACCGCCGCGTTGATGCTGACGCCCCGCCTGGGGGCGGGCACTTTCATCGCTGCCGTGATCGCCGGGCAGGTGATCGTGTCGATGCTGATCGACCACTACGGATGGATGGGGCTGCCGGTGCGCCCCGTGACCTGGGTGCGGCTTGCAGGGATCGTGCTGATTCTGGGCGGTATGGCAATGGTGGCGGTGGCGGGCAGTGCGGTGCGGGACGGTGCGGTGCAAGTCGGTGCGGAGCGCACGACACGGTGCATTCCGAACGTGGATACCGCTCAAGCTTGAACGTGCTCGGGTTTGCATGCCAGGGAACGGGTTCGTATAGCCTGGCGGCATGGAATATGCATTGGGTTGATGAGGTGGCGCCTTGCGCACTGTTTCAGCGCAGATTCGCCTGGTCGAAAGTCAAAGCGGCATTGGGCGCACATGGCGCAACCTGAACGTCGTCCAACTTGCCAGGCCTGGAATGATGTTTGAAGTCGATGTCGTGGCTGCGATCGCCGCGAGCCAATAGTGCTTGTCCATCCGTCGTCTCCCGAGAAAGCCATGACACTCACCACGCATTCATCAAAGAAGCTGATGTCGGATTGGACCAGGCACGTCCTTGGCCGCGTAGGACGCTACGCAGCCAAGGCAGCCGCTGTCACGCTGGGCGTAGTGGCGACGGGATTACCGCCGGCGGCTCGCGACTGACCACGCAGTGGTCAGCTTGCCCGTGCCGCGCGCAGGGTCTCGATGCCGTCCAGCAGCGCACCCAGCGCCACCGGCTTGGTCAGGTGCAGGTCGAACCCCGCCTGCATCGCGCGCTGGCGATCTTCCAACTGGCCATACCCCGTAATCGCGATCAGCAGCAGTTCGCTGGGCAGCCCGCTGGCGCGCAGGCGGCGCGCAAGGGTAAAGCCGTCCATGTCGGGCAAGCCGATGTCGAGGATGGCGATGGCAGGCGTGAAGTCCGCTGCCGTGGACAGCGCCGCCGTGGCCGAATGCTCGACGCGTACATCGTGGCCGGATACGGCGAGCGCTTCGGCGATGGTGGCAGCGGCATCGATGTTGTCGTCAACGACCAGGATGCGCGCGGCCTGGCGCGGGGCGGACCACGGCACCGAGGGCGCGGCGGGGATGGCTTCGCGGCCGAGCGGCAGTTCGACGCGGAACTCGCAGCCCCGGCCGAGCCCGGCACTATGCGCGGTGATGGTGCCGCCGTGCATGTCGACGATGCTGCGGGCGATGGTCAGGCCCAGGCCGAGGCCACCCGTGGACCGCGCGATCGACTGGGGCGCCTGGTAGAACGGCGTGAAGATCTTTTCAAGGACGTCGGGACTCATGCCGGTGCCGGCATCGGCCACGACGATGGTCGCGGTGGTTCCGCTTCCAGATACGGCCACCCGCACGGGCGCATCCGGCGAATGCCGCACGGCGTTGCCGAGAAGATTGACCACCAGTTGCTGCAGGCGCGCCTCGTCGCCTTGCACCCAGACATCATGCGGCGGTAGCGCGAGCGTCAGTGGCGCGGACCGTTTTGGCACGGTGGCGAGGATGGACTCGTGGGCGCGGGCCACCAGCGCGTTGAGCAGTACCGGCTGCGTGTTCAAGGAGAGCTTGCCCTGCACGATGCGGGATACGTCGAGCAGGTCGTCGACCAGCCGGTGCAGGTGAGTGGCCTGGCGGCGCAGGATCTGCCGTTCGCGTTGATAAACGTCGCCGCCGCGCAGGTCCATCAGGTCGAGCGTCGAGACGATCGGCGCCAGCGGGTTGCGCAGTTCATGCCCCAGCACCGCCAGGAAGTGGTCCTTGGCGCGCGCGGCTTCCTGCGCCTGATCGAGCGCCACGCGCAGGGAGCCGAGCGAGCGGTTCAGGTTGCCGAGCAGCACCTCGCGCTGATGCTCGACGGCGAGCCGGTCCACCGAGGCGGCTTGCAGGGACTGGGCCAGGTGATCGATTTCCTGGATGCCGCACGTGTGCGACTGGACCGGCCGCCCTTGTCCGAGGTCGCTCGCCTGTTGCTGCAGATGGTTGATGCCGCCAATGATCCGCCGGGAGATGGCGCGGGCCGCTCCCAGGCAGGCGACCAGTGACAGCGCCAAGGCCGCGGCGTACATGGCGAGCGCGGTCCACAAGGCCCGGTCCAGCAAGGAGGTCGGGGCGCCGACGATGACGGAAATGCCCCAGCGCGGCAGCTTGGTGATGCCCGCGACGGACTCGACTCCATCGCCGTTCAATGCCGTGCCGTTGCCGGAGGTATCGACGCTGGCCATCAGTTCGACCAGGGAGCGCGTGACCGGCTTGCCCACGAAGGCGCTGTGTTCGGGCGAGCGGGCCAGACGCTGGTTCCGGGGATCGGCAACGGTGATGACCCACCCTGGCGGAATGTCCTGGCGCGCCAGGATTTCGTGGATCCGGTCGGGCAACAAGGCTGCCGACACCACGTACTGCACCTTGCCGCCCGTGACGACCGGGATACGCACCGGCAAGGCCAGACCGCCCCGCTGGCCTTCGCGCACCTGTCCCACCAACGGGCGCTTTTCCTTGAGCAGCTGCCCAAGGCTTTCGGGGTCGGTCAGCCGCACCCCCTTCGCGCCGAAAGGCATGCTGGACCGGAAGATCACGCCGCCTGTCCCGTCGGTCAGGATGACCGACCGCCAGTACGGGCGGGCCCGGACCGCATCCCGGCTCACGTGGTAGAACTCTTCCAAACGGCCGGCGGCCAGCGCAGGATGGTAGGAAAGGGTGACCAGCGCCGCTACGGTGCTTTCGATTTCGGCATCGACGGCGGAGGCCAGCGCTCGCGACATGTCGAGCGTCGCGCGTTCCAGATCTTCATGGTGCTGGTCGACGACGGCCTTGATGCCCCACATGCCGAGCAGCGCCAAGGGCAGCAACCCCGCGCCGATCAGCAGGATCAGCAGGAGTCGCAGTGACAGGGGGCGGCGGGTCGAGCGGTCTATGAACAACGACAACGTCCTTGGGCGACTTCGTTTGCACGGATCCTGCGGCTGCTTGGTCCGATGCAGATGCGGACGCCATAGTACCCGAGGCCTCAAGGCCGACGACAGCAACCGCGCATGCGGTTACCAGCCGTGTGATGAGATGTCGTATTTTTGCGTTATTCGCTCGTTTGCCGGTATCAGCCCTGCTGTGTCGCGCGCACGAGCTGCTGATCAATGACGCCGAAAATCGACGCGCCGTCCTGCTCGATATCCATCCGCACGCGGTCGTCTTTCCAGTGCTCGCCCAGTTCATCGGGCGTGACTGCCACCGGGCCGAATGACGTGGAAGGCTTGGCATGGATGAAGCCGAAACCGGTCTTCAGTTCACGCGGTTGCAGGCCTCGCAGGCTCCAGTCATTGGCGAGCATGACAAGGCGGATATGGGTGGCTGCCTGGGCCGCCGTGGCGCCCAGCGGCACATCGTCGACAACCACAACCACTTCGGCTTCGCGGTCGATGCCGTGGGCGTCGTCGGGCAAGGGCACATCGTCATGCGGACAGAGGAAGTCGTCGGAGCCGCCCCTTTCCAAGCGCATCAGTTCGACCGGAAGGCAGTTACCTTGCCATCGAAGTCACGATCGGCTTGGCCGTCTCTTCGACCTTGTCGAAATCCATCGTGCTGACGAGGCCGTACAGCGTGCCGGTTGCAACGATCAGCATGATGGCGGACTGCACGCGGGGCGACAGGAAGGGTTCGCCGCGCTGGATGCGGCGGCGCATGATCAGGTAGGTGATCATGCCGGCGACGACGGCGATGCTGGCGCCGACGCGCCAGGCGGTGGGGTAGATGACGAAGGCTGCCGGGAGGGTGGCGCCGTTCAGCGCGTAGGCGTAGCCGTTGCTGGGGTCGTCGGCGTAGATGCCGATCGATATGGCGATGATGCCGACGGTCAGAACGATAAGGGCAAGCCAGCCGAAGGCCTTGAGGGTAAATCCTGTCGGTGGTGGCGGGGTAGGTGTCGGGGGCATGGGCACGCTGGTTTTCACTCGATTGGGTGTTGAGAAAAAGCTGTAAGAAATAGGGAGCGCCGCATCAGACAGCAGTCATGAAAATGCCGCATGCTGCGCTCCCGGTGGGCTCTTTGCGATAGTAGAAACAGACGCTTCGCTAGCAAAAAGCCATGAATGAGCCGGTTTTTAACGCATCGCAGCTTCGCGTTTGCGAATGTTGCAACAGGCGATTGTAGAAGTTGAAGTGCTCAATGAGGTTTGCCCGATAGTCGCTTCTGTCCGCTGGACTACCTAAGCGCTCTTGCCCGATGACATGCTGGACGCCACCCACGGCGGTCCGATTCGCGTCAGTACCAACAGCAAACGTGAAGTGCAGCACGCGCTGTATCGCGTCCGGCTGCGCCTGGCTGAACCGTTGCCGCAGGCCCGCACGGCCCTGGTCGACGTGGTCATCCATGGCCAGCCGTATGCCATCGCAGCCGACTGGCTGCGCACGCTGGGCAGCGCAATCATTCGGGAAAGCGGCTTCTAGCGGGCATGTTCCGTGCTGAGCAGTAGGGGAGTGCCTGACCAGGCATCGCGCGGCAGCCGCCGCGCATCCGTCCCCCATTGCACTCGCAAGGAGAACCATCATGGCAGAACTCAATTCCCCCAATACCCTGATCTCGTCGGACCGTGTCGAAGGCACCACCGTTTACAACAAGGTGGGAGAAAAGCTGGGCTCGATCGACCACGTCATGATTGAAAAACGCACGGGCCAGGTCCGGTATGCCGTCCTGGAATTCGGCGGCTTCCTGGGCATCGGGACCGATCGTTACCCGCTCCCCTGGAACGTGCTGGAGTACAGCACGGACCTGGACGGCTATGTCGTGCCCCTGGAACAGTCGCAGCTTGAAAACGCGCCGCGATATGACACGGCATCCACCGCGCCTGAGTACAACGAAGAGTATGCCCGCCAGGTGTATCGCCACTACGGCACTGAATGGTGATTGCCGCAGGGTGATCGCCGCGGGGTGATCCCCGACCCATGGCCCGGAGCCGGGATTGGCGTTGTCGTGACAACGCCAGCCACAGTCCGGGCCATTCGTCTATCCACCACCTGTCCATTTGACGTCGTATTGCTGCAATGTCATCGATCCGTCACGATCGATCAACGATTGGCAAGGAGACTGAGATGGATCTGCACACGTTTACCGTACTCGCCGCGATCGCCCCGGTGGTGGTGGCATGCCATTACTACCGCCAGACCCAGAACCGCCGCAAGAAGCGCTGGGCACCCGTCATCCTGCAACTCAAACGCAGCGAAGACCTGGACAGATAAGGCGCTGCTTATGTGTCATACATAAGCAAAAAGTTATGTTTTGGACGTTCGGCGCGCCGGACGGTCCGCCTGCCCACCCAAAGTTTTCTTTTCGCTCGCCCCCAGCTTTATTGGCTTTGCAGGGCGTGGCGAGTCGGCCATGATGGCGGTCATTCCTTCTGGAGCCATCATGCCCACGACTTCTTCCCGCGGTGCGGACCTGCTGGTCCGGTCCCTGGCCGACGCCGGTGTCGACACGATCTTTACGCTGTCCGGCAACCACATCATGCCGATCTTCGACGCCTGCAAGGACGCCGGGATCCGGCTCATCCACACGCGGCACGAGGCGGCCGCGGTCCATATGGCGGATGCGTGGGCGCGGCTGACCGGGAAGGTGGGCGTGGCGCTGGTGACGGGCGGGCCGGGGCATGCCAACGCGGTGGGCGCGTTGTACACGGTCGCCCAGGCTGAATCGCCGGTGGTGCTGCTGTCGGGACACGCGCCGTTGAACCAGCTCGGCAAGGGGGCGTTCCAGGAGATGGCGCAAGCGGATATGGCCGCGCCGCTGACCAAGGCGTCATGGACCGCGCAGACCACGGATGGCCTGGCCGAGGACATGGCGCGGGCGTTTTCCGTGGCCTTGTCCGGCCGGCCCGGGCCGGTGCATGTCAGCCTGCCGACCGATCTGCTGGAGGCAACCGTGGCGTCGCGTCGGCCGGTATCCCGCGCAGCCTGGCTCGCCTCTCCTGTTACGCCGAACCACGCCACCATCGCCGAGATGCTGTCGCGCCTGCGGTCGGCCAGACGGCCGTTGATACTGACCGGTCCGGCCTTGCTGACCCGCCCGGGCCGCGCGCTGTCGGCGGCGCTTGCCGCGGCCACCGGGGTGCCGGTCGTCGGAATGGAAAGTCCGCGTGGCGTGGGCGACCCCTGCCTGGGCACGTTTGCGGAGATGCTGGCGCAGGCCGATGGTGTGCTGCTGCTGGGCAAGCGCCTGGACTTCACCCTGAAGTTCGGCCAGGCGCCGGCGCTGGCGGCCGACGTGTCGGTCATGCACATCGATGCGGATGACAACGAGTTGTCCCGCAGCCGCACCGCCTTTGGCGATCGGCTGGTGGCGACGTGCGTCGCTGATGCGGTGTCCGGTGCGCAGGCATTGATGGCGGCCGTGGAGCAGGTGGAAGCGGGCAACGCGGGGCAAGCGGCGTCAGGTGAAACGGCGTCGGCTGACGGCCGTCGTGCTGAAGGCGGTCGCGCCGATGAGAAGGCCGCCGACTGGCGGCAGGCGGTCGCCGCCGCGATCGCTTACCGGCCGGCGGCCTGGGCCACGGCGACCGCAAGCGTGCCGGATCGCGTCCACCCGGCGGCGGCCTTTTGGCCCCTGCAGGCCTTGCTCGACAGCCACCCCGATGCCGTCCTGGTGGTCGACGGCGGCGAGATCGGGCAATGGGCGCAGGCCTGCCTGTCCGCCCCGCACCGCGTGATCAATGGGATCGCCGGATCGATCGGCTCGGCCTTGCCGTTCGCGGTCGCGGCGCGTGTGGCGGTCCCGGATGCACCGGTGGTGGCCGTGCTCGGCGACGGGACCTTCGGCTTTCATGCCGCCGAGTTCGACACGGCCGTGCGGTATGGCTTGCCCTTGGTCGTTGTGGTTGGCAACGATGCGCGGTGGAACGCCGAATACCAGATCCAGGTGCGCGATTACGGGGCCGATCGCACGATAGGCTGCGAGCTGCTGCCCACACGGTACGACCAGGTCGCCGCCGCGTTCGGGGCGCATGGGGGGAACGTGACCGATCCGGCCAGGATGGAAGCAGCGGTGAATGCCGCGGTGGCCAGTGGCAAGCCGGCTTGCATCAACGTCATGATGGAAGGACTGGCGGCGCCCACGATCCGGCGCGCCTGAAAGCAGAGGCGGGGCGCCCGCCGTGCGACGCGGCCCGACCTGGCGCCTTCAGCTCACCAGCCTCGCAGCAGGCTCGGCTTCCGGCTTCGCAAAATAGCTTTTCACTGCCGTCGTGAAGTTGACGCGCGCGTGGTGCTTGCGCTCGACCAGGCCCACGTGCCGCCGGATACCGACGCCATCCAGGGGCACGATGTGCAGCTCCGGATCCTGCCGCCACGCGACATTCGCCAACTGCGGAACGATGGACACGCCAAAGCCATGCCGCACCAGTTCGATGATGGCTTCGACACTGTTCAGCTCCATGCTTTCGTTGACCTGCACACCGACTTCGGCAAGCACCGTATCGACCAGCGCGCCTGTCCAGGTGCTGCGGTCGAAACGGATGAAGGGGGCCGTGCGCAGGATGTCGGCGGCACAGGCCCCCAGCACGAAGTGCGGGGATCGCGGCGCGATCAGCACCATGGGCTCGCTGTACAGCGGCGTCCAGATCAGGCTCACGGGCAGGGGACGTGGCGATTGCGTGACGACCGCCGCATCGAGCTCGCCGGCTTCCACCCGCCGCGTGAAGTCGGCCGACAGGCCCGCAAACAAGCGGACGTCGAGCCGGCGATGCTTGCGTTTGATATCCCACAACGCGTTGGCAAAGTCGCCCATCAGCGCCGACACCAGCGCTCCCATGACCGCGGTGCCGGCCAAATCGTCACTGGCGTCGGCCATGGCGAGGGCCTCGTAACGGCGCACCACATCTTCGATGTCGGGCAGCAGGCGCCGGCCATGCGGATTGAGCACGGCAGCGCGCGCAGTGCGATCGAACAGCTGGCAATTCAGGTCGGCTTCGAGTGCGCGGATCTGCAGGCCGACGGCAGCCGGGGTCAGTCCGATCTCGTCCCCCACTGCCACAAAGGTGCCGTGGCGCGCCACGGACAGGAAGATGCGCAGCGTGCGGATGGACGCCATGGAAGATCTCCGGTTGTGATTGTTATCGGATTATTTCTTTGTCTCGGCTTCAAAATTACTCGCTTTTTTTTGATGCTTCAATCCTCAACAATGACTGCACTTTCCGGCAATGAACGAGGCAGGATCCATGGAAGTGCTGAAGGTATCCATCTGGCGCGGCGAGGCCGAGGCAGGCGCCGGCGGCCTGACGGTCTACGACGTTCCGCGTCATGACAGCCAGACCGTGCTTGACGTTGTCACCTATGTACAGCGGCATCTGCAGCCCGACCTGAGCTATCGCTACGCCTGTCGGGTCGGCATGTGCGGATCGTGCGCGATGACGGTCAATGGCCGGGCGCGGTGGACCTGTCGCACCCATGTGTCCAAGGTCGCCATGGACGGCCGGCTGGAGATTGCGCCGCTGGCCAACCTGCCGGTCGTGAAGGACCTGGTGACCGACATGACCGCCTTCTTCGACAAATGGACGCAGGCCAAGGGCGCGTTCGATGGCGAACGCAGCCGGCACGAACCCTTTGCCGTGGTGGCGCCGGACACGCCCGAGCGGCGGGCAGCCGATGCCGGCATTGAATGCATTGGCTGCGGCGTCTGTTATGCATCGTGCGACGTGGTGCAGTGGCGGCCCGAATACCTGGGCCCGGCCGCGCTCAATCGGGCGTGGACCCTGGTGAACGACGAGCGCGATGTCGCGGGCAAGGCACGGCTGCGCGCCGTGGCGGGCGATGCCGGCTGCCACAGCTGCCATACCCAGGGTTCCTGCACCGAGCGGTGTCCCAAGCAGTTGTCACCGACAACCAGTATTGCAGGCCTGAAGCGCAGGGTGGGGCGCGCGGCAATGAAAGGCGAGTTGTGATGCGCAGCACCACCGTGTCGATGACGACATCAACGACTTCCGCCGCCCTGCAGGCCCGGCTGTGGATGCTGCAACGTCTGAGCGCCATGGTGCTGGCCTTGTGCGTGGTGGTGCATATCGCGGTCATCATCGTTGCGGTTCGCAACGGGTTGACCGGCGCCGAGATCCTGGGCCGCACGCGGGGCAATATGGCGTGGGGCATCTTCTATGCCGTGTTCGTGATCGCGGCGGCGGTGCATGTGCCGATTGGTGTGCTGAAGATCGCGGAAGAATGGTGGCGCTGGCGCGGGCGCGGCGTGCACGTGGCGGCCGCGGCGTTTGGCGTGCTGGTGCTCGTGACCGGACTGCGCGCGGTATGGGCGGTGACGGCAGGGGGCGCGGCATGAAGCCCGCCATGAAACCCGCCATCCGGCAACCCATCGATGCCCGCGCCAGGCAGCACGCCGCCTACTGGGCATTTCTTGTGCACCGCGTGTCGGGACTCGCGCTGGCGGCCTTCCTGCCGGTGCATTTCTGGGCGCTGGGCCAGGCCCTGCACGGCGAGGCCGCGTTGGAGGGCTTTCTGCGCTGGACCGATGCGCCGCTGTTCAAGCTGGCTGAATGGGGGCTGGTGGTGCTGCTGTCGCTGCACCTGATGGGCGGCGTGCGACTGCTGCTGATCGAATTCGGCACGATGGGCGGCCTGCGCAAGGACTGGATCGCCATCGGCCTGGGCGCGAGCCTGTGCACGGGCCTGATGCTGGCCGTGTCCCTGAACGTATGACCGCATGACCGCGTGAACGCATGACCCTGCGAACGCATGACCGCATGAAGGCCGCGCAGTTGCGCTGCCTGGCGAACGCACCACCCACAAAGCGCGCCGCCCGATGAGGCGGCGCCGGTTCCACCGGAGGAAGACATGCTTGCCATTCACACCTTGAAGGCGGGGCCGCGTCGCGCGTTCGCGCCGGCTGTCGCCATTGCCCTGACTGCATTCGCCTGTGCGTTGCCCGCCACCAGCCACGCGGACGACTGGCCGCGCCAGCAGGTGCGTGTCGTGGTGCCCTTCCCGGCAGGAGGCTCGACCGATATCGTCGCGCGCGTGCTGGGTCAGAAGCTGGGCGAAAAATGGAAGCAGACGGTGGTGGTCGAGAACCGGCCGGGTGCGGGCGGCGTGATAGGGGCCGAAGCCGTGGTCAAGGCTCCCGCCGATGGCTATGTGTTGCTGATGGCCTCGGGCAGCATCTTTACCGTGAATCCGCACATCTACCCGCAGCTGTCGTATGCGGTGAAGGACTTCAACATGATTACGAAGGCGGCCAGCGGACCGATGCTGGTGGTGATCGATCCCAAGCTGCCACCCAGGAACCTGCAGGAACTCATTGCGTACATCAAGGAGCGGCCCGGCAAGGTCAACTTCGGATCGGCCGGCGTGGGCAGCCAGACGCACATGGCGGCCGAAGCCTTTGGCAAGGCCGCAGGCGTTTCCTGGACGCACGTTCCCTACAAGGGCGAGACGCTGGCCTATGCCGACATGATTGCCGGCCAGATCCAGGCGGCCGTGGGCAACATCGCGGCGCTGAGCAGCTTTGTCAAAGCCGGAAAGATCCGCGCATTGGCAGTGACCGGGACGCAGCGGTCCGCCTTGCTGCCGGACGTGCCGACGGCCGCCGAAGCCGGGCTGGCCGGCGTCAACGTCGAAGGCTGGTTTGGCCTGGCCGCACCCATCGGTACGCCCGCTGCCGTCATCGACAAGATCAACCGCGACACGCGGCAGGTGCTGGACGATCCGGACGTGAAAGACAAGCTGGCTGCCCAGGGCATGGTCGCGGTGGGCGATTCGCCTGCCGAGATGAGCAGCGCGGTCGCGCAGGAATCAACGATGTGGGCCGCCATCGTCAAGGACCAGAAGCTGGTGGTCCGCTGACTGCCAGGCCTGCCGCAATACCGGATGTCGCTCTTTTTTCGTTGACCGGAAGCCCTATGCATATCGACCTGCTCGCCGCCGAAGACGCGGCCAAGACCCTGTACATCCGCGCGCTCAAGATCCTGCCGCCCGACATCAAAGACGGCCTGGCCGCGCTGGAGCGCAACGAAACGATGGAGGGTGCGCGCGAGATCCTGCGCACCATGACCACCAACATTGCCGTTGCCGAAGACAACGACAACCTGCTGTGCCAGGACACCGGCATCCCGATCTATAACGTGTCCATCGGTCGCGGGGTGGCGGTGGACGGGCAGGCCCTGAAAGAGGCCATCCGCCGCGGCTGCGCGCGGGCCACCCGCGAACACCCGCTGCGTTCGTCCGTCGTGCATCCCCTGACGCGCAAGAACGAACACACGTCCTGCGGCGCCGAAGTGCCGGTGATCCACATCGATTACGACGATGCCCCCGACACCTGGTCGCTGGCCATGGTCCCGAAAGGCAGCGGGTCGGAAAACAATTCCTTCCTGAAGATGGCGGTGCCCGCCGAAGGCATCGAGGCCATCAAGCGCTTTGTGGTCGATTGCGTGATCGCCGCAGGGGGCAAGACCTGTCCGCCAACGATCGTTGGCGTGGGCGTGGGCGGCACGTCGGACCTGTGCGTGGCGCTGGCCAAACGCGCCGCGACGCGGCCGCTGGGATCAGCCTGCGCGGACCCCGATGGCGCGGCGCTGGAGCAGGCGCTGTCCGCCGCCGTCAATCATCTGGGCGTCGGACCGCAAGGACTGGGGGGTGACGCCACCGCGTTCGCCGTCCACATCGAACTGGCCGCCACGCACATCACCATGAACCCGGTGGCCGTCAACATGCAATGCCACTCCGCGCGGCGCGCCCGAGCGACCTTTACGCCCGACGGCGTGAGCTATGGATTCTGATCATGACCCATCACACCCTGCACATGCCGATCGATGAAGGCGCCGTCCGGCAACTCAAGGTCAACGACACGGTGACCTTGGAGGACACCCTGTACGGGATCCGTGACGCGACGCAGATCCACCTGTTCGATCGCGGCCGCCGCACCCGCATGGACCTGACGGGGCACGCCGTGATCCATACCGCGCCCAATGTCAGGAAGGTGCCCGTGTCCGACGGCTACCCGGCAGGCTATGCGCCGATCTGCATCGGCACCACCACGTCGGACCGCATGGAGCGCTTCACGCGCCCGCTGATGACCGACTACGGCGTGCGGCTGATCGTGGGGAAGGGGGGCTTGCGGGAAGGATCGCTCGATGCCTTCCGCGAACTGGGTGGCGCTTACCTGGCGATCGTGGGCGGCACGGCGGCGCTGGAGACCACCTGGATCGAACAGATCGAAGATGTCGACATGGATGACCTGAATCCCGAATCGTTGTGGCGCTTCAAAATCCGCCACTTTGGTCCCTTGCGCGTGGCAATGGACAGCCATGGCGGCAGTCTGTACGACAGCGTGCGCCAGGACGTCGACCGGCAGCGCGACCGGGTACTGGCGGAACTGGGCATCGGCAAGTCCGGCGCCGCGGCCGCCACCGCCGCCCCGGGAGCCCGGCCATGACCACCGTCACACGGCGCCAGACCGACATCCTGATCCTGGGTTCGGGCGGGGCGGGGCTGTTTGCCGCCCTGCATGCGCATCAAGGCAACCCGGGCGCGCACATCACCATCGCGGTGAAGGGACTGCTGGGCAAATGCGGCTGTACGCGCATGGTGCAGGGCGGCTACAACGTGGCCCTTGCGCCCGGCGATTCCGTGCCGCGGCATTTCATGGACACCATCGAGGGCAGCAAGTGGCTGGCCAATCAGGATCTGGCGTGGACCCTGGTCGAGCAGGCGGTGGTGCGCATCCACGAACTCGAAAACGAGCTGGGGTGCTTCTTCGATCGTAATGCCGATGGCAGCGTGCACCAGAAGGCCTTTGCCGGGCAGACCTTCGACCGCACGGTGCACAAGGGCGATCTGACCGGCATCGAGATCATCAACCGGCTGGCCGAGCAGGTCTGGCGGCGCGGCATCCATAGGCTGGAAGAACACCGCGCCGTCGAGCTGATCAAAACCGCCGATGGCACGGCGCTGGCCGGCGTGCTGATGCTGGACATGCGCACGGGCGACTTCACGCTGGTGCAGGCCAAGGCCGTGCTGCTGGCCACGGGGGGCGGGCCGACCATGTATCGCTACCACACGCCATCGGGCGACAAGAGCTGCGATGGCATGGCGATGGCGCTGCGCGCAGGCCTGCCACTGCGCGATATGGAAATGGTGCAGTTCCATCCGACCGGCCTGCTGGCCGGCAGCGGCACCCGCATGACGGGCACCGTGATCGAAGAAGGGCTGCGCGGCGCGGGGGGCTATCTGCTCAACGGCAAGCACGAGCGGTTCATGCAGGACTACGACGCGCGCAAGGAACGAGCGACGCGGGACATCGTGTCACGCGGTATCTATTCCGAGATGCGTGCGGGGCGCACCTCGCCCCATGGTGGCGTCTACATCCAGATGCATCACCTGGGCGCGGACTCGGTGCGCAAGCAGTTCAAGGGCATGGTCGAGCGCTGCGCCGACTGCGGCTTCGATCTGGCCGGCGGCCTGGTGGAAGTCGTGCCGACCGCGCACTACATGATGGGCGGCGTCGTGTTCCAGCCCGACTGCACGACCGGCCTGACCGGACTGTTCGCGGCGGGGGAGGATACCGGCGGCGTGCACGGCGCCAACCGCCTGGGCGGCAATGGCGTGGCCAATTCCACCGTCTTCGGCGGGATCGCCGGCGATACCATGGGGGCCTATGTGCGCACGGCGGACTTTCGCGAGCCGGACGCCGCGGCCATCGGATCGGCCGTGGCCGCCACGTTGCACCCGACCACCTTGCCGCCGGGCGATCTGGGCGCGCTGCGCGAGTCCCTGTATGCCTGCATGTGGGACGACGTGGGCATCTTGCGCGATGCGGCGGGCCTGACCCGCGCCCGCGCGCAGCTCGCGGCGCTGTCGGCCGAACTGGCGGCCAGCGGCATTCCGGCCGGCACCCTGGCCTACAACCTGACCTGGCACGACTGGCTCAATCTGCGCAACCTGATCAGTGTCAGCCAGGTCATCGTCGAAGCGGCGCTGGCGCGCGAAGACAGCCGCGGCGCGCACTTTCGCGAAGACTTCCCGCAGGCGGGCGACCTGGCAACGTCCAGCTACACCGTGGCCCGCTTCAAGGAAGGCCGCATTGCGCTGACACGGGAACCGGTGCGTTTCACCCGCGTCGCCCCCGGCCAGAGCCTGATCGATGCCGTCGAGGACACCGAGACCGCCCTTCCCGTCACGGTGTAGCAATCCAAGGGATAACCCGCGGCGCGCCGCGCGCGCCGTGGCCAGGCTGCGCCTTGCCCATCGCTGCCCGCCCGCCTTGCTGTATTGAATTGTCGAATTGAGGTTATCGAATCTATTGGATTGTTCGATGACGCTGCCGCGCCTACAGTGCACAGGACTGGCGGAAGTCGACAACCATAACGATAGCGAGACAATGATGGAAAGCAGCTCTACACCGGCATCGGACGAAATCCTCGTCGCGGGCGGCGGCATTGGCGGGATAGCCACCGCGCTGGCGCTGGCGCGCGAGGGCCGCTCCGTGCGCGTGCTGGAGCGCGCCGCCGAGCTGGGCGAAATTGGCTATGGCCTGCAGCTGGGGCCCAACGCCTACCGCATCCTTGTCGAGCTGGGCATCGCGGACAAGTTGAAAGAGGTCGCTTTCTACCCGAACAATCTGGTCATGATCGATGCCATCGACGGGAAGGAACTGACCCGCATCGAGCTGGGCGACGCGTTCCAGGAACGCTATGGCTATCCCTACACCGTGATCCACCGCAGCGATCTGCATCAGATGCTGCTGGATGCAGCACGCGCGCTGCCGGGCGTCACGATCGAGACCTCGCGCGGGGTGGCCAGCTTCACGCAGGACGCCAACGGCGTCGACGTGGTCTGTGAGGATGGCAGCCAGTATCGCGGCGCGGCGCTGATCGGCGCCGATGGCCTGAAGTCGCGGGTGCGGGCCAGTATCCTGAATGACGGCGCGCCGCGTGTGGCCGGGCAGGTCGCCTACCGCGGCGTGGTGCCGATCGAAGAAATCGAAGATGCGACGCATGCTGACGATGTCGTGATGTGGGTCGGCCCCGATCTGCATCTGGTGCAATACCGGCTGCGCGGCGGCAAGGTCATGAACAACGTTGCGGTGGTCGAGAACGAAGCCATGCGCACGGGCCGGGCCGAGACGATCGGCCCCGAAGAAATGGAAGCCATCTTCAGCCATTGCATTCCGTCGGTCCAGAAGATGCTGGGCTTTGTGCGCAAGGACAGGCACTGGGTCCTGCAGGACCGCGACCCGACGCCAGGCTGGTCGCAGGGCCGCGCCACCTTGCTGGGCGACGCGGCGCACCCGACCCTGCAATATCTGGCGCAGGGCGCGTGCATGGCGATGGAAGATGCGGTGGTGCTGGCCAGGAAGGTCAGTACGATGCCTGATCTGGACGCCGCGCTGGTAGCCTATGAAAACGATCGCTACCTGCGCACCGGCCGCATCCAGCTGTCATCCCGCTTTTTCTGCGGCTTCTGCCATGCCGGTGGCGGCGCGCGCGACGTGCGCAACAGCATCGTGACCACGCGCCCGAAGGGCAGCACTTTCGAGATCGACTGGGTTTACCGCGGCATCGACCTCTAATTTCACAAGGAATCACCGAATGCCATACGCCATTGCCCAACCTGCCCAGGTTGCGCTCGACATCGTCGGCAGCGACGACCAGTTTCCCGTCAACCGCGTGTTCTGTGTCGGCCGCAACTATGCCGCGCACGCCCGGGAAATGGGCCGGGACCCGGACCGTGAAAAACCTTTCTTCTTCATGAAGCCCGCCAACGCCGTGGTGCAGGCCGGCGAGACCGAGATCACCATTCCGTATCCCCCGCAGACCAGCAACTTCCATCACGAGATCGAACTGGTGGCAGTCATCGGCACGGGTGGCAAGGACATCTCGATCGACCTGGCACTTGAACATGTGTATGGCTACGCCGTGGGCCTGGACATGACGCGCCGCGACCTGCAGCTGGACGCCCGCGACAAGGGCCGACCGTGGGAATTCGGCAAGTCGTTCTCCAAATCTGCGCCCATCGGTCCGATTTCGCGCGTGAGCGAAGTTGGCCATCCGGACAAGGCAGCCATTGCTGTCACAGTCGATGGCCAGACCAGGCAGAGTTCCGACATCGACATGCTGATCTGGTCGGTGGCCGAGTCGATCGCCTACCTGTCGCAATACGAAACCCTGGAACCGGGCGACGTGATCATGACCGGCACGCCCGAAGGCGTCGGCGCGGTCAAGCCAGGGCAGGTCATGCGCGGCACGATTGAAGGCCTGACGCCCATCACGGTGCGCGTCGAAGGCTAATCGGCCGGCAGACGGCGCCTTACGCTTCCTTGCCCGACTCCCCATGATGGCCGATCACCGGCAGGTTGGGGTTTTCGGGTTGGGTGTAGCGTGACTCGATGGCGTCGCGGATCCGCGCCCGGCTCTGTTTGGAATCGAGCGCGGTGTCTGCCTCCACCTGTCTTGCGGCCTCCGCCAGGTCGCTGTCGCCAATGACGTCTTCGAACCAGCGCGAATAGTCGCCGCGCTGCAGATGCCACGTCCAGGTGTCGTCATCGACGCCATCGCCCAATTCGACGAACAGCACCAGGTTGTGGGCGCGCAGATTGAGCTTGTCCTCCGGTCCGCGGAAAAAGAAACTGCGTTCGGGGATCAGCAGGCCTTCCGCATACTTGCGCACATGGCGGCGCCGATGGGTGCGCCCCGGCTCGATATTCACCACCACGGCGGCTGAAGGTGCGCTTCCGGATTCTTCCGCCGCGGCCACCTGACACACCCATACCTGCCCCCGTTCCAGGGTTGGCCCTTTGGCGTCCGGCACGGCGTTCGCGTTGTTGCGCGCGCGGTGGAACGTGGCCAGGCTCTCGGCCGGGGCGGGGCCCACCGCGAGCACCGTCGTGACCTTGTCCAGGAACGCTGGCGCCAGCTGATCCGGTTGCACGGTCGTCGCCATGGCGGTCTCGAGCGAGACGGGCAGCGCCTGCTCGGCCGGGGACCAGTCGGTGGGGAAGAGGTGATGCGCCTCTTCGAACACCAGCCAATGTGGCCGTCCGGTCTTGGCGCGCAAGGCCAGGAGGCGCGGCAGCAGCGTGGCGAAGTAGCGGGGCCGGTCGGCCAGCGGAACACGCAGCAGGTTGACGATGACACTTTGCCGGGGCTGCGCAAGCAGTTCCAGCACCTGGTCCGCGGGCGGGGCATGCTCGGTATCGCCCACGGTGACCGCGCCTTCCAGGCCGCCGTAGTCGCCCTCCGGATCGAAGATGCACACCTGGTAGTCGGCGTCGACCAGGCGTTCGATCAACGCCGTAGTCAGCGTCGATTTGCCACTGCCCGACGGGCCACAGGCGAGCGTCACGGTGCCATAAGGGGGCAGGGTGAAAGGCTCGTCCCCCGCCTGGCCGACCAGCAGGCCGTGCCGCGCGGACGCCTGCGCGCGGCTGCGCAGATCATCGTCCAGCAGGGCGTCCACCAGCTCGATCACGCCGTGGCCATGCTCGCCCTGGGTCACCATGTCGGCGTTCTTTTTCAACATCGGCAAGGCGTTGTTCACCGCCACCGCCATCTCGCACAGCGCCAGCAGGTGGTGGTCGTTTTCGGCGTCACCGACCGCTACCACGTTGTGTGGCGACAGGCCCGTGTCCTCCAGCGCGGCGGTCAGCCCGGTGCCCTTGGTGACGCCCGGCGCCAGCACCATGACGGCGTCGCCGTTGAAGACCACATGCAGGTCGAGGCCCAGCTCACGGATGGCGTCGAGCGCCTCGCGGTCATGGGGCTTCATGGTTGCGACCAGCGTTTCGCTCACCCCCAGATGCCTGACCCCTTTGGCGCGCATCGCGTCCACGAATTCCGGCGGGGGCGGCGGGGCGAGCAGGCGGCGCTCGCGCGTTGCCGGGTCGTACAGCACACCGCCGTTCTCGGCCACGACGCGCGTGAAGCGTTCGATGCGCGGGCAGATGGCCAGCAGGTCATCCAGTTCGCGTCCGCTGACCAGGAACACTTGTCGCCCGGACTCGCACAAGCGGTCAAGCGCGTCCCACGTGGCATCGGCGACCTGGCCGTCGAAGGCCAGGGTGTTGTCGTAGTCGGTGGCAAGGGCCATGAATCGCATGATGCACTCCTAGAGGATGAGGTCCGCGCAGGCCGGGCGGGGCGCGGGCACCTCGCCTGGCGCCGCGCCAACGGAAGCCCGGCACAGCCCTTCATAGATCGGCAGGTAGTCGGCCACCATGCGCGATGCCGTGAAGCGCGTCTTGAACGCGGCGCGGCAGGCGCGGCGATCGATCTCGGGCAAGCGGTGCACCGCCTCGACGGCCTCGTCCACGGTATCGACGATGAAGCCGGTCACGCCATGCTCGATCACTTCGGGCACCGACCCGCGCCGGAAGGCGATCACCGGCGTGCCGCAGGCCAGTGCCTCGGCCATGACCAGCCCGAAGGGCTCGGGCCAGTCGATCGGAAAGACCAGGGCACGCGCCCCGCCCAGGAAGGCGTTCTTCTGCCTGTCATCCAATTCGCCGCGATAGTTGACGATGGGGTCATCGAACAGGTGACGGATATCGCGCTCGAAGTAATGCAGGTCGCCGTTGTCTATCTTGGCGCCGATGTGCAGCGGCACGTGGGCACGGCGCGCGATCTCGATTGCCAGATCGGGCCGCTTGGCGGGCGCGATGCGGCCCAGGAAGGCCAGGTAGCCGCCGCCTCCATCGCCCTGCGTCAGCAGGTCGTCGGGCAGCCCGTGGTGCACGGTGCCCTGCCAGTTGAGCCAGGGCAAAGGCGTGCGCTGCGCGTCCGAGATCGACACTACGGGCACGTCGGCAAAGGCCCGGTACAGCAGCGGCAGGCCGGGAATATCCAGGCGCCAGTGCAAGGTCGTCAGGTGGGGGCAGGCCAGCCTGCGCGAGAACGGGAAGTGCTGGTAATCGACATGGAAGTGCGCCAGATCAAAGTTGCCCGACTGCCGTACCACCTCTTCCAGCATGGCGAAATGAAAGGCCTGCGGATCGGCGGTGTCTTCCACCAGGCGCACCGCGCATGGGCAACTTTCGATCAGCCGTGCCTGCGTGCGCGACCCGCCGCATGCAAACAGCGTGACGTCGTGTCCTTGCTGCACCAGTTCTTCGGTCAGGTAGGAGACCACGCGTTCGATGCCGCCGTAGGCTTGCGGCGGCACGGTTTCATACAGCGTTGCGACCTGGGCAATCCGCATGGTCAGGCCTCCTCCAGCAATTGTCGGTACACCGCCAGGTAGTCGTGTGCCATGCGGTCTGCCGTAAAACGTTGTTCGAAAACGCGCCGGCAGGCCGCGCGATTCAGGCTGCCCACACGTTCGACCGCATCGACCGCTTCGTTGACGTCGCCAACTATCAGTCCACTGACGCCATGGTCGACCACTTCGGGCACGGCGCCGCGGCGGAACGCAATGACGGGCGTGCCGCAGGACATGGCTTCGATCAGCACCATGCCGAAGGGCTCGGGCCAGTCGACGGGAAACAGCAGCGCCCGCGCGTTGGCGAGCAGGGCGTGGCGCGCCTCTCCGCCGACCTCGCCCAGGTACTCGACGACATCTTTATTCCGGGCCAGCAGCGGTTCGATCTCGTCCCGAAAATAGCCGTGCTCGCCGGGATGCACCTTGGCGGCCATCTTCAGGGGCAGGCCGGTGCGACGCGCGATCTCGATGGCCAGGTCGGGCCGCTTGGACGGCATCATGCGGCCCAGGAACACCAGATAGTCGCCCCCCGTCGGATGGAAGGGCAGGACGTCGGGCGGCATGCCGTGGTGGATGGTGGCGCGCCAGTTCGCCGACGGCAAGGGCTTGCGTTGATCGTCGCTGATCGACACCAGGGGCGCATCGGGAAACTGCGCGTACAGCGGGCCATGGTCCGCCGGAAGCAGCAGGCCATGCATCGTCGTGACATGCCGGCAGGGCAGCCGCTTTGACACGGGCAGGTGCATGGGCTCGCCATGGAAGTGCACGATGTCGAATTGGTCGGCCCGCTGCGCGACCGTTTCCAGTTGCCGGACGTGATGGCATTGGGTGTCCCATACCGAACTGTCGCGCCACAGGCCGCGCTCGCACGTCGCCACCAGGTGCGCGCCCGTGCGCGAGTCGCCCGTGGCAAACAGTGTCACGTCATGTCCTGCCGCGACCAGGGCTTCGGTGAGGTAGGACACCACCCTTTCGGTGGCGCCGTACGCCATCGGCGGGACGCTCTCGTACAAGGGCGCGACCTGGGCAATCCGCATCTCATCCAACTCCTGTCATGTCGACCGCTGCCACCAACCGGCAGCAGCCTGACGAGTCGAGCAACGGCTATGCCCATGCTGGTCGACGCCAGGCCGCTCTTGCGGGCACACGGCCGGTTGAGCCAGGGACGCATGGCGCATGCGGGAGAACCGTCAAGGAAGGGGCCGTCAGGACGCCGATCCGCCGTCGGCGTCACCCAAATCGATGAGCACGATGGCGCACTGGCATTGCCAGCGTTGGTCGTCCATACACGACTGCCAAGGCGGGATTGTTAGCCGGGAATGAATAGTGATGTCGATCTATAGGGGTTTATCCCAGCTGCGGACGCTAATACAGTGACGTCACTGGCTCATAACCATGAGCACTTCAGCCACCGTCCACACCAGGACGCCGGCACGCGCCGCCCAACAGCCCCGCCCCGCCGGTCAGTAATAAAGGAATCATCATGAAGACCACGACCGCAGCCCTGCTTCTCGCCCTGTCCGTTACTGGCGCCAACGCCTTTGCCGACAGCAACGTCGTTACCGACGCCAACTATCCGGGCCCCTTCTCGCTGGAAAGCAACACCACCCACGCCCAGGTGCGGGCTGAATTGGACCGCGCCCGCCGGGCCGGCCTGATCGTTGCCGATGCCCAGTACCCCGGTGCGTTTACGCCCGCTGCCAGCGCAGCCAACCCTGGTGTGACGCGTGAGGTGGTCCGCGCCGAACTGGCCCAGGCCCGCACCGAAGGCGTGGCTTTTGACGACGCGACCTACCCGGTCCCTGGCCACACGGTTCCCCATGGCCGCCATGCCGGCCACGGCAGCCGCGTGGCCACGTCCGGCCAGGGCAATGTCGTCATCCGCTAAGGGACGGCCAGGTGCCCCCGGGCGCCCCTGAAGCACGAAGCGGCCGCGCGGTTCAGGCGGCCGCTTCGTGCGTCGGTACGTTCGCGGCCACGAACTGCGCGGCGGGCAAGGGATGCCCCAGCAGGAAACCCTGCAGGGAATTGCACCCCAGCCGGGTCAGGAAAGCCTGCTGTTCGGGCGTCTCGACCCCTTCGGCCACGATGTTCAGGCCCAGCTTGTGGGCCAGCGCAACGATGGCTGAGATGATGGCGGCGTCGTCGCCGTCCTGTTCGAGTTGACTGACAAAGCCCTGGTCGATCTTGAGTTCAGTTGCCGGCAGGCGCTTCAGGTACATCAGGCTGGAATAGCCGGTGCCAAAATCATCGATCGAAATCGAGACCCCGAGGGCGACCAGGCGGTTCAGCACCTCCATGCTTGCTTCGGCGTCGCGCATGGCGATCGATTCGGTAATCTCCAGCGTCAGGCGCTCGGCGGCCACACCGTGCCGTGACAACGCGTCGCGCACCAGGTCGACCAGACCGGCATGCTGGAACTGCAGGGCCGACAGATTGACCGCCATCGTCCAGGACGTATGTCCGTCGTCACACCAGGCGCGCAACTGCCGGCACGCTTCATTGATCACCCACGCGTCGATCGCCAGGATCAGGCCGGTCTTTTCCGCCATCGGAATGAACTGTGCCGGGGGCACCAGGCCGCGTTCCGGATGGTGCCAGCGCAGCAGGGCTTCGGCGCCCACAACCGGGCCCGCCGGCGCCACGAACTTGGGCTGGTAGTACAGCTCGAATTCGTTGTTGGTCATGGCCGATCGCAGGTCCTGGAGCAAGCGCAACTGTTCGCGTGCGTTGGCGTTCATCGACGGCTCGAAAAAGCAGTATCCGGCGCGGCCGAGGCTTTTGGCGTGATACATGGCGGCGTCGGCGTTCGTCATGAGGCTGGCGCCTGAATCGCCGTCGCCGGGGAACATGGCGATGCCGATGCTGGCCGTCACGAGCAGCAGGTGATCCGCCAGGGCCACCGGCGCCGACACAGCGTCAATCAGACGCTGCGCCAGCTGGGCCGCGTCGTGCGGGTCCGCTGCCGATGCCAGCACCACGAATTCGTCGCCGCCGAGCCGGGCAATGCTGTCTTCGGCCCGCAGCTCGCTGCGCAGGCGCTGCGCGACGGCGATCAGCAACGCGTCGCCGGTGTGGTGCCCGTAAGCATCATTGATTGCCTTGAAACCGTCCAGGTCCACGAACATGATGGCGAAGCTGCCGCGGCCGCGCTGGCCCTGGTCGACCGACCGCTTGACGTGTTCCTGCAGCAGGATGCGATTGGGCAGTCCGGTCAGGGTGTCGTGCAAGGCAAGCCGGATCAGTTCTTCGTTGGCCGCTTCGAGCGAAAACGACAGCGCCGACGTGCGCTGCTGCATGCGCGCATCGAGCAGCGCGGCAACCAGGGCAATCGCCAGCACCCCCAGCGTGACGGTCGTGACCAGCAGCGCGAGCCACGAAGCCGACATGCCGCTGCCAGCCGCCAGGCACACCGTGCCCAGCGGAAAGCTGGCCGCCGCCATGCCGGTGTAGTGCATGCCGACAATCGCCAGGCCCATGATGACGCCAGCGCCCAGGCGCAGCATGCGCTCGCGCAGGGAATCCTGGGCGGTGCGGCGGGCGATCCACAACGCAGCACCCGATGCCACAATGGCAATCGCGATGGACAGCGCCACCACCGACGCGTCATACCTTATGCCCGGGTCCATGCGCAGGGCGCCCATGCCCACGTAATGCATTGCGGCAATGCCCGCGCCCATCAGCACGGCCGCGCCGCATAGCTTGCCCGCGGGCAGTTGCGGCTGGCTGGCGACGTTCAGGGCGAAGGCGGACGAGACGATCGCGATCACGACCGACAGCGTGGTCAGGCCAACGTCATAGCCAAGCGAAATGGGCAGGCTGAAGGCGAGCATGCCGATGAAGTGCATGGACCAGATACCGAGACCCATTGCCAGCGCGCCGCCGGTCAGCCAGATGCGGCGGGCGATTCCCGTTGTGGCCCGCACGCGATTGGCCATGCCAAGCGCGGTGTACGACGCCAGGATGGCCACGCCTATGGACAGCACGACCAGGGCAGGGTGATAGTTGACCGGAAGCATGACTTCTCCAGGCCACGTCCTTGACCGGACTGGCCGACACCGCAGTGTGGTTATGGTTGCGCCGCGACAGATGTCGACCCGGTGGAGTAAGCCTTGGAAGTAAGCCCACGCACCCAGACGGCTTTATACCCAAAACCCACGGGGACGTTATTCATAAATTCTCACGGTGTGGGTTGCGCGCCACCACGGTGTATCCTGAGCGCCTCTACGGCCGGGCACTTTCCATGCGATGACAGCACAACCCTTCGCTTTCGCAACATCGGGCGTGCTCGCCTGCATGGCGATCGGGCTGGGCGTCGGTCTGTGGGCCGGCGTGGCGACGCTGCATGACCAGATCGAAGACGATACCGGCCGGCTCGCGCAGCTTTACATTGAACGTGCCGACGCCGTGGGCGACGACATCGTCCAGGCCCTTGCTCGCATCCGGCAATCCCCCGCCGCGCCGTGCAGCGACGCCGACCTGGCGTGGCTGCGCCGCATCGTCATCGAGTCCCGCCACATCAAAAGCGCCGTGCGCCTGCATGATCGCGAGATGCTGTGCAGTTCGACCCTCGGAAAGCTGCCGGCGCCGACCGGTCGGGCCACGGCGGACTTCGAGACCAGCCGCGGCCGGCGCGTCCTGGTCGACACGCCCTTGATCGGCATGCCTGGCGTGCGCGGCATGGTGATCGAGGAAGGCAATGCGTCGGTGGTGCTGAACCGCGAGGCCTTTATCGACAAGGTCGATCCGCGCCTGGACTACACGGTGGTCGCCGATTACGACACCCGTCGCGACGTCTTCATTTCGAACATGCCGCCCGCCGGACTTGCCTTGCGCACCCTGGTGTCGGGCGAACCCGTCACGGTGGACGGCCGGCGCTTCGAAGTGCGCTGTTCGACTGCGCACACCGGCTGCATCGTGGCCGCGCTGCGCGATCGGCCCCGCGCCACGGGCTCGCCGCTGGTCATGGCCTTCGGCCTGTTCGGCCTGGTCGGAGGACTTGGCGGCGGCGTGGGCCTCGTGTCGGCGATCGCGCGCTCGCGGTCCCTGTCGCGCCGGCTGCGTGCGGCGCTGGGCAATAACGAGCTGACGGTCGTGTATCAGCCCATCGTGCGCCTGGCCGACCGCGAACGGGTGGGCGCAGAATCCTTGATCCGGTGGCGCGACACCGAAGGCCATGCCATCAGCCCCGACGTGTTCATTGCCGTGGCCGAAGAAGAAGGGTTCATTTCGGAGGTCACGCGGTTCGTGCTGCGACGGGTGATGGCCGAGCTGGCCGACGGACTGCGCCAGCGCCCCGGCTTTCGCGTCACGGTGAACCTGTCCGCCAAGGACGTGCTGGACCCCACCTTTGCGGGTTTTGTGCGGCACGAATTGCAGGCAGCAGGCGTCTCGCCAGGCGCCATCGGCTTCGAGTTGACCGAGCGTTCGACCGCGGACCACGACGCCATCGGCCGCGGCATCCAGGCCCTGCGCAAGGCCGGCCACGCGGTCTACATCGACGACTTCGGCACCGACTATTCGAGCTTGTCGTACCTGGCGCAGCTGCAGGTGGACATGATCAAGATCGACCGCAGCTTTACGCTGGCGCTGCAAGAGGGTGCGGAGCAAAGCCTGATGCCGCAGATCGTGGCAATGGCGCGCACGCTGTCGCTGGGGCTGGTGATCGAAGGCATCGAGACCGATGCGCAGGCACGCATCGTGGCCGGGATCGATCGCGATGCGCTGGGGCAGGGCTGGCTGTTCGGCTCGCCGGTGGAGGCAAGCCACTTGTTCGACGCAGGCTGACCGTCACGATCGATTCGCCGCCCGGCCAGTGCGGGCAAGGCAGCCTGAGACCTTCAGGCCTCTTCGCGGAATTCCTCTTTGCCCGCCGAACAATTCGGGCAGGCCCACGCCTCTGGGATGTCTTCCCATTCGGTGCCGGCGACGATCCCGTCTTCCGGGTCACCCATGGTTTCGTCGAAGACGTAATTGCATCGGGTGCAGTGCATGCGCCGTATCGTCATGATCTGGGGAACTGCAGAAAGAGGACATCGGCGCCGGCTTCGCCCGCTTGCAGCACCAGCGCCGGATCGTCGGATTCGACGAACAGGGTCGAGTCGATGTCGAGCCGTTCGCCCTCGTAGTGCAGGGCGCCGCCGATCACCATGAAGTAATGCCCGCCGCCCAATAACGGGTCGGGGCCCCGCGCCGTCATGTTCGGGCCGAGGCGATACAGCGTGGACGCGACGCCGTCGTCATCGGGTTCAAGCAGCGTGTCGATACGCGGTGACGCGAGCGCCGCGGCCTCGTCGGGCGTGGACGAGCGGATGTCGGTGCTGAGCAGGAAGCGCCGGCGCGACGGGAGGATGGCTTCCTTGACCCCGGGCTTGGCCAGGTATTGCGGGCCCGGATCGCCCGCGGCGCGCAGCGTCATGTAGTGCAGTGCATCGGGTCCGGCGATCAGCGGGCCGTAGGTGGTGTAGGGGTCGGTGTAGTGAACGGAGTAGGTCGAGACCGGATGGCTGCCGATGTGGCCGCCGCCGCGCAGGATTACCTGGTATTGCGAGACCGTGTGGTAATGCGCGCCGACTTTCTTGTTCGGGCTCATTTCCACCGTGAACGCCTGGGGCCGGCCGGCGCCGCCGCGGTCGGGCTTGGCGCCGATGTACTCGATGCGATAGGCCGGAATCAGACCAGCCTGGGAGAGCGCGGCGGACTGCGTGCGGGCAGTCTCGTTCGATACGGCGATAACCATGCAAGGCTCCGTCAAACGCGCGCACGCGGCCCGGATGGGCGGCGTCTGCCACTTCACCTTAGGTGAAGCGTCCGGACCATGTCAAGCGCCGGCCGCCATGCTTTCATTGTCCGGTCGATATGACATTCACGCTTGACGACGGCGCGGCGCGTGCCGGAATATCGAGCTTGGCTGAACATTATCCGGACAAAGTCATGCGCTTACGTTTGAACGATGGGCAGGGGCCAGGCCGACGCGCGATCCGCGCAAGGACGGGCGCGGGGCTGGCGCATGGGGTCGGTGCGCATGGGGTGCGCGCCTATGTGGTGCGTGCCTATGTGGTCGGCGCGTATGTGGTCGGACTTGCCGCCGCGGCACTTCCGTTCGCCACTGCCTGGGCGCAGGGCGCCTATCCGGATCACCCCATCAAGCTGATCGTGCCCTTCGCGCCGGGCGGCACCAGCGATGTCGTCGCGCGCCTGGTCGCGAGCAGCCTGAGCGAGGCGCTGGGCCAGACCGTGTTCATCGAAAACAAGGGCGGCGCGGGGTCCATCCTTGGCACCGACGCGGGCGCCAAGGCCGACCCCAGGGGCTACTTTCTGGTGCTGACCAACGGCGCGGCGATAACGACCGGGCCGCTGCTGGGCCAGAAGGTGTCGTACCGGCCGATCGACGATTTCACGCACATGGTCATGATCGGCACGTTCGCGAATGGCCTGGTCGTGCGCAGCGATCATCCGGCAAAGACGTTCAAGGAATTCGTCACCCTCGCGCAGAATGCCAACGGCACCTACAACTACGGGTCGGCGGGCGTGGGGTCAGCGGGCTTTCTGACGGGCGAACTGCTCAAGCAGAAGGCCAACCTGAAAATGACCCATGTACCGTACAAGGGCACGGGCGCGGCGATCAACGATCTGCTGGGCGGGCAACTGGATGCGATCTTCAACAATCCGGGCGTGGCGGCGGCGCAGGCCAAGTCCGGCAAGGTGCGGATCCTGGCGGTCAGTGGCGCAAAGCGTTTGCCGGACATGCCCGATGTGCCGACCATGGATGAGGCGGTGCCCGGCGCCATTGGCGAAGCGTGGTTCGGGATTTCCGGACCGGCCGGGATGCCGCCTGCGGTCGTCACCAAACTGGTCACGACCATTCAGACGGTGATGGCGACGCCCGAACTGAAAGCCAGGCTGATCGAACAGGGCCTGACGCCGACGGCATTGGGGCCGGCCGAGTTCTCGCGCTTTTTGAAGGAAGAGGACGCCAAGTGGGCGCCGGTGATCAAGGCAGCGGGCATCAAGCTGGAGTGATCGCCTAGAACGCGCTGCGGTCCCGCACCACCAGCAGCGCCGTTCGCGCAATGATCTTGATGTCCAGCCACAGCGACCAGTTCTGGATGTAGTAGCGGTCGTGTTCCACCCGCTGCATCATCTTGTCCAGCGTATCGGTTTCACCGCGCAGGCCGTTGACCTGCGCCCATCCGGTAATGCCGGGCTTGACGGTGTGCCGCAGCATGTAGCCCTTGATCTGCTGGCGGTACAGCTCGTTGTGTTCCGCCGCGTGCGGCCGCGGTCCGACCAGGCTCATGCTGCCATCGAGCACGTTCAGGATCTGCGGCAGTTCGTCCAGCGAGGTCTTGCGGATGAAGCGTCCCAGCGGGGTGATGCGCGGATCGCCCCGTGTCGCCTGCTGCACCTTGGCGGCTTCGGGCAGGTGCACATGCATGGACCGGAACTTGTAGATGCTGATCGGCTTGCCGTCCTGCCCGTAGCGGGTCTGCCGGAAAAACACCGGCCCCGGCGACGTGCGCTTGATGCCGATCGCAATCAGGACCATCGGCAGCCCGAAGACCAGCAGCATGCCCAGGGCCACCACCACGTCGAACGCGCGCTTGAGCACCCGCGACATGCCCAGGATTTCGGTTTCGTGCAGGGCCAGCAGCGGCACGCCGGCAATGTCGGCCACGTTGATCTGGAAGGGGCTTTCGCGCGGTGATTCGGGTACGAAGTAGATGGCGGCGGTGGTGTCGCCCAGGCGGTCCATGATGGGCGTGGCCTGCGGGTCGGTGATCAGCCCGGTGCCCAGGAAGACGACCTGGCACGGCGTGGTGCGCAGATAGTGGTCAAGCTCATCGAGTCCGCCCAGCCGTTTGACGGTGCTGTCTTCGCCTTTGTAGGGGCGACCGAAATAGCCATCGATGCGGATGCCGAGCATCGGCGAGCGCGCCAGCCGCAGGGCCAGCGTGCGCGATTGGCGGCCGGGCTGGATGAAGATCGCGCAGCGTGCGTCAGTCCCGCTGTACAGGCGCACCGCGCTCAGGCGCATCAGGGCAAGCGCGCCCAAGATTAGGGGCCAGGTGCCGATGGCCCACAGCTGCATGACTTCGCGCATGTGGTCGCGGTCGGATTCGGGCAGCAGCACATAGGCCAGCAGCACGACCATCACGACCTGTACCCAGCGCAGGCTGGCGCGTCCGAGCATGTAGCTCATCTGGCGTGTACTGAGCAACTGGTCGAACTGGTAGAACAGCACACAGGTGGTGGCCGCAATGATCGCGCCCTTCATGAGGTCCAGGTCGGCAAACGGATAGCGTTCGAACGCCGCGGCGGCGAAATAGCCGAACAGCGCGACAGCGGCGGCGCCGATGCCCACCATATAGAAGAACAGGCGCTGGTGCTGCGTATGTTTTTCTCTGTGGGTCATGGCGGGGTCAACAGATCGGAAAACAACATGGGGACGAAGCGGAGGGCGGCTTCAAGGCCGGGCGTTCTGTCGCCATTCGCGCCAGCACATGCGGGCAAATCGCGGATCGTCGACCAGATAGCGGCGCCAGAAGCGCTTGGGATTGGAGACCAGGCGCCAGGCCCATTCCATGCCGGCCTTCTGCACGAAACGTGGGGCGCGGCGCTGCAGGCCGATGCCAAATTCCATGGCGGCGCCAACACACAGGATCAGGCTGCCGGGCAGGGTGGGGCCGTAGTGAAGCGACCAGACTTCCTGCTTGGGCATGCCCAGGCACACGAACAGCAGATGCGGTGCACGTTCGCGCTGCATGTCGGCCGCTGCCAGGCCTTCGGCACCCAGCGGATCAAAGTTCATGGACGGGCAGTGCACCTGGATGTCGATGCCGGGGTAGTAATCCCGGAAACGGTCTTCCAACGTTTTTTCAGTTCCTGGAATACCGCCTATGACCGATACCCGCCAGTTGCGGGTTATGGCCTCTTGGCACAGCGCAACGAACAGATCGGCGCCGGTGACCCGTTCGGGCAGCGGCCGGCCCAGCAGGCGGCTGGCCCAGACGACGGGCATGCCATCGGCAAAAATGAACTCGGCCGAGGCATAACTTTCGCGAAATTCTGGCGCGGCCTTTTCCATCCGGACGATGTGGTCGACATTGGGAGTGACCACGACGCCGCCACGGCTATGCCGTTCGGTGATCCACGCGGCAAGCAAGTCGACCGCCTGCTTGAGGGTGACTGGACGAACATTGAGATCGAACAGGCGGATGCTGCCGGCAGGCTGGGAAGGAGTGGGTTTCACGGGTGCGTTGCGCGCAAGCTAAGGGATGAAATTCGGCAGTGACAGTCGTTGCATGCGAGACAAAATTACGGCCCGCAACCTGTCAATTCATCCAAATAGCTTACGGTACAATCACAGGCTGCATCCTCTGGTTACACCCATTTTTCCGGACTTAACTGCGGGTTATGCAGCAATGCCACAGGCTTGCGTTGTTTCGGTGCAACTGAGCCTTGTCGGCCTTTCCATTGCCGGCCGGGTTGCCAACAATCTACAGGCGCCGCCTTACCGACGGCGATACAGGAGAACATGTGTTGGCAAGCAGGATGACGTTGCGCCGGGACGCGAACACGCCGGGACCGGACAGGAACGTGCGCGGTGCGTCCCCGCGGCCCCGCGCGGGCAACTGGCTGGCGCGGGCATGCCGTCGTGCGGGTTCCGCACTCGCTCTGGCCGCTGCCTTGTGCGGCGCCATGCCCGCCCTGGCTCAGAGCACGCTGCACCCCGGCCGCCTGGCGCCGTCCACCATGTCCATGTCCGAAGTCGAAGGCGGCGCAGTCGCCACGGTCGGCCCGGGCGACACCCTGTATATGACCGTGTATGGCCGTCCGGAACTGTCGGTGCAGGTCACGGTGGATGTCGATGGCAGGATCGTCGTGCCCTTCATCGGACCGATCGCGGTCGCCACCCTGTCGCCGACCGACGTCGGCCAGCGCATTGCCGAACAGATGAAGACGCAGGGCTTCCTGCGCGACCCGCAGATCGCCGTCGAAGTGGTCCGCGTGCGCAGCCGCATGGTGTCGCTGCTGGGTGAGGTCACGCGGCCGGGCCGCTATCCGATTGAAGGACAGATGACGCTGCTGGAGCTGCTGGCCGTGGCTGGCGGCCCCAAGGAACTGGCCGAAGACCATGCCATGGTGCTGCGGCGGGGCGCGACGCCCGACGCCGCGCAGCAACGTCTGCAGGTCGCCATCGGCAACCGGCAACTGCCGTCGCTCCAGATCCAGGACATGCCCTTGCAGGCCGGCGACATCGTCTACCTGCCGCAGGTGGCGCGCTTTTTTGTCTATGGCGAGGTTGGCAAGTCGGGGGCATACCCGATGGAAGCCGGCCTGGACGTGATGCGGGCGCTGGCGCTGGCGGGTGGCCTGAACGCCCGCGCGTCAGACCGCCGTATCGACATCAGCCGCAAGGACACGACCACCGGCGAGACCCGCAAGATGCGCGTCCGGCTGACCGACCCCGTGCAGCCGGGGGACGTGATCCATGTGGACGAGCGCATTTTCTGATCGATTGCCCCGGTACGCGGCGGCTCTCGTATGACGATGCGTCGCGCCCGATGGCTGGCGGCGCCGGCTTGCGTCTGCGCGCTTGGCGCCATCCCGCCTGCTGCCGCGGCCGAGTTTCCCGGGTTCATCGATTACGTGCTGAAAGCCGACAGTTCCTTGCAGCGCCTGAGCAACCCCTTCCGGGTGTCCGATGCCGAGCGCGGCTTCTATGGGCCCGACACCGTCTGGCTCAACGAAGTCAGCGGCGCCGTCATCGGGCCGCTGCTGTCGGACCGCACGCGCTTCGTGGCGTCGGGCAGCTTGGGCAGCGCGGTGTACGACCGGCATCCCCAACTGACGCATCAACCCAAGCGCCTGGATACCGCATTTCAGTGGCGGGCGGGCAGGCTGTTTCAGGGATCGGTGGGACTGGGGCAGGAACAGCGCCTGAACCGCTTCCTGTCCTTGAGCGCGCCCGAGCGCGATCTGGTGGATTCCCGCAACTTGTTTGCCGATGTCGGACTGCGGGTGACCGAGTCGTTGACGTTGCCGCAGCTGAGCGTGTCGCGTAATGCGCTGCGTTATGAATACCCGTTGAATGCCACGCTCTACAACCGCAACGAAAACCGCGTGCAGGTCGCCGCGCGCTACAGCGGCTGGGGCGCGACCTACGTGCAGGCGGGGCTGATGCAGTCACGGGTGGAGTACATGGACCGCACCCCGGGGCTGATCGCGCAGGTGGACAAGCGCTACGCGGATCGCGAAGCCTTTGTCGATGCGCAGTGGGTCTACAGCGCCAAGACCATGCTGTCGAGCCGGATTGGCTATCGGCAGCGCAGCTACGAGACCCTGACCGACCGCAACACCAGCCTGATCACGGTGGACGCGAAGGCGGCCTGGCAGTACTCGCCCAAGACGCGCTTTGACGTGGCGGTGTGGCACCGGCCGTACGCCAATGAAGAAGACCCCGGCATTCTGTATTCGACCTTGACCGGCGCGCGCGCATCGATCCGCTGGCAGTACACCGACAAGCTGTGGCTGTCGTTCAACGTGGTGCGCGAGAACCAGAAGAACACCCGGCTGGCGGCCATCAATGATGGCAGCAGCGAGGCGCTGCGCTTCGGCCCTCGCGTGGAATGGGCCGTAAACCGGAACATGAAGCTGACCGTGGACGGCTGGCGCGACAACGTTGAGGGCCGCAACTATCCGAGTTCGACCAGCACGGTGCTGCGCGTCGGCCTGACCCTGATGACAGACAACGGCGGCGCGGGCCAGCCCGAACGGCTGCTGCGCAGCCCGGACTGCGCCGCGCCCAGATATGTGGAGACGACGCTGTGCTACGACTGACGATGCGCGGGGCGATGACGCGGCCGGTCACTACCCGGCCGGGCGAGCGCCGACCGGCCATGAAGCGGGGCCACCCATGATCATTGACGCGCGCGACCTGCTGTCGGGCACGCCCCTGAGCGCCGACATCTGCATCGTGGGCGCGGGCGCCGCGGGCATTTCGATGGCGCTGGCGCTGGCCGACAGCGGGCTGACCGTGCTGCTGCTGGAAAGCGGCGGCGACGACGAGGACGAGGCCACGCAGTCCCTGTACAGCGGCGAGGTCGCCGATGAAAAGATGCACAGCCCCCTCCACCGCTATCGCATGCGGCGGCTGGGCGGATCGACCACGGTATGGGGCGGACGCTGCATGCCCTTCGATCCCATCGACTTCGAAGCGCGCGATTACGTTGGCAGCGAAGCCTGGCCCCTGCCATTCCAGGAGGTCGCCGCCTACTATCCGCGAGCCAACGCGTTGTGCGAGGCGGGCGACTTCCGGTATCGGGCGGGCGAGACCTTCACGCGTCCGCTCAAGCCCATGATGGAAGGGTTCGAGAGCGCCCACTTCTCGGCCGACACGTTGGAGCGGTTCAGTTGTCCGACCAATTTCGGCTGGCGCTACCGCCGCCGCATTGCCATCGCGCCCGCGGTGCGCATGGTGTTGCACGCGAACGTGACGGCGATTGACGTCAATGCCGCCGGCACATCGGTCACTGGCCTGACCGTCCGTACGCTGAGCGGCGTGACCGTCCCCGTGCATGCGCGCCGCTACGTGCTGGCCGTGGGCGGACTGGAAACCGTGCGCCTGCTGCTGAACAGCCCGGGCGCCAGCGGGCAGGGCATCGGCAACGCCCACGACAACGTGGGCCGCTACTACATGTGCCACGTGGCAGGCACCATCGGCAGCCTGCAACTGGCGCCGGGGCGTCATGCCTGGCATGGCTATGACGTCAGCGACGAAGGCATCTATTGCCGGCGGCGGCTGGCGCTGCGGCCCGACGTGCAGCGCCAGCGGCGGGTCGGCAACTTTGTCGCCCGCCTGCACCACCCGCGCATGACCGATCCGCGTCACCGCACCGGCATTCTGTCCTTGCTGTGCCTGGCCAAATTCATGGTGCCCTACGAATACGCCAAGCGGCTGTACGGCGACGAAAAAACGAGCCTGGGCACCTGGCTCGCGCACCTGCGCAACGTGCTGCTCGACATTCCGGGGGTGATCGCTTTCCTGTGGCACTGGGGCCGCGACCGCACGCTGGCGTCGCGCAAGTTTCCGTCGATCATCGTGCACCCCAAGGCGCACCGGTACAGCATCGACTTTCATGCCGAACAGATTCCGCATCGCGACAGCCGCGTCACCTTGACCGACACGTGCGACGTGCTGGGCATGCGGACGCTGTCGGTCGATTGGCGCTACACGCCGCTGGATGTCGAGACCGTGCAGTGCGCCCTGGCGCTGCTGGCCGACGACATCCGCGCGTCGGGCGTCGGCACGCTGGACTACGCCCCGGCCGAGGTCGAAGCCGAGATGACGCGGTATGGCGCCTACGGCGGCCACCACATCGGTACCGCCCGCATGGGCGCCGACCCCGCCACCAGTGTCGTCAATGCCGATGGCCGCGTGCACGAACTGGACAACCTGTATGTGGCGGGCTCGGCGGTGTTTCCCACGTCCAGCCAGGCCAATCCGACCCTGACCATCGTGGCGTTTGCGCTGCGCATGGCCGATCACCTGACCCACGACCTGCGCGCCGCGCAACGCGCGCACGCCCCGGATCGCTTATGACACTGAACGTATTGATACTTGGCGCCAACGGCTTTGTCGGCCGCAAGATCGTGGCGCGGCTGGCGGCGTCGGACTGGGCCACGCCGATCGCGGCCACGCGCCGCCCGGTAGCGCTGGCCGGCGCCCGCAACGTCACCTTCGACGCGGCCGATTCTGGGGCGCTGGCTGCCGCCGTGCGCGAGGCCGACGCCGTCGTCAACTGCGTGGCGGCATCGGCCGACGTCATGGTGGCAGGCGCCCGCGCACTGCGGCAGGCGCTGCGCGACGCCCCCGGCCCGGCGCGACCCGTCGTGCATTTCAGCTCGATGGCGGTGTATGGGTCCGCACTGGGCAAGGTCGCGGAATCGCATCCGTTGCTGGGCGACGTCGGGCCCTACTCGATCGCCAAGGTCGAAACGGAACAACTGCTGGGCGACCTGCCCGGCGCCGTCATGCTGCGGCCCGGCTGTATCTATGGCCCCGGCAGCACGCAGTGGTCGGTGCGCATCGCGGAACTGCTGCGTGCCCGCCGCATCGGCGACCTGGGCCTGGCCGGCGATGGCTGCAGCAACCTTGTCTACATCGACGACGTGGTCGACGCCGTCGACGCCGCGCTGCGCCGGCCCGAAGCCGCAGGCCGCGCCTTCAATCTGGCGATGCGCAATGCACCGCGCTGGAACGAATATTTCGTGCAGTACGGCCGCGCGCTGGGCGCCGTGCCGGTCAAGCGCATCACGCCGCGCCGGCTTGCCATCGAACGCCGCGCCGCCATCCCGCTCAAGGTGCTGGAAAAGATAGGCGGCAAGGTGGGACTGCGTCATACCCCGGCCGTGCTCAGCCCGTCGATGCTGGCCTTGTGGCAGCAGGACATCGTGCTCGTGCCTGACGCGGCCGAAACGGTGTTGGGCTTGCGCTGGACGCCGCTGGAAGCCGGCCTGCGGGCCACGTCATGAATCAAGGAGTGCGAGGCATGGACTATCCGAACCGCATCGCGGTGCAGATCAACATGTACCCGATGGACTACCGGCACGTGGAACAGCTGCTGGAGCACCAGATCAGGGTGTGGGGACCGATGGTCGATCACATCGTGGTGACGGTCGACACGCATCGCAGCCGCTCGGGCCGGTACCGCGGCAGCAACTTCGACCGGTACATGACGGACCTGCGCGCCTTGCTGGCCCGCTTTGGTGAACGCTACCCGCAACTGCGCACGGTGCTGGTCGACTACAGCCCCTCCGCCCGCAAAGAGGTGGCGCAGGCCTTCTTCGGCCTGGATGACATTCCCGTCAAGGCCTGGGACGGCGGCCCCTTCTATGCCTACTTTTTCGGCCTGTTGCACGCCGATGCGCGCTACGTCGTCCACTTCGACGGCGACATGCTGTTTGGCGGGGGCAGCTCGACCTGGGTCGAGGAAGCCCTGGCCCTGTTTGCGGCGCGCCCCGACACCCTGTTCGTCGGCCCCTTTCCCGGCCCGGCCCGCAGCGACGGCGCCGTGCGCGGCCACAGCGGCGAACACGCCCCGGTCGACGTTGCCGGCGGCCCCGCCTACCGGTTCAAGGAAGTCAGCACCCGCATCTTCATGATCGACCTGCAACGCCTGCGCGACACGCTAGGCGTGCTGCCGCTCCTGCCCCCCCGCTTCCTGAACCGCTGCAAATCCCGCCTGCTCGGCAACCCCCCCGACGCCCGCGAAGCTGAAGTGATCCTGGGCGACGTCCTGAAAGCCAACCACCTGTGGCGCATTGACTTTCTGGGCCAGGCACCCGGCATGTGGTCCCTGCACCCCCCGTACCGAAGCGAGGCCTTCTACCGCCGGCTGCCCGAACTGATCGCCACCGTCGAACGCGGCGATGTGCCGGATGCGCAGCGGGGGGATTACGACATGAACGACAGCATGATCGATTGGTCGGAGGCTCGGGCCAGGGGGAGGCGGCATAAGCGGTTATGGAGGTTGTTCAAGGATCGGGTGGGGGTTAGTTGAGGTTTTGGGGCAGGTCGGAAGAGTTGCTGGCTTGAAGCCCGGACGCCGCGGGGAGTCGCATTGCGAGGCCGAGCTCGCTGGGTCCCGGCCTACGCCGGGCCTGGGCATTGCAAAGCCTCGCAATGCGACTCCCCGCGCCATCCCTGAACTTGGCAGAGTTGGTGCTTGCTTGGGGGGGTGACCGATCTTCGGGTGGGGTGAGGGAGGATATTGAGTTGCGGTGGGGGAGTGGGGGGGAGTTGCTGGCAACGAGCCAAGCACTCACCGCCCGCCCCAAGAAAGCACACATCGCAAAGAGTTTTTCACCACCAGAGGACGGCGTGGGTAGTTGGGTTGGGGGGAATTGCGCCAGCTCTGACCCCCAACCCAACTACCCACGGCGGCCGCGCAAGAACTCCGCACCATCGGCAAGCACCCCGCGCCACGGCAAGAAAAGTGCTCAAGAACTCAATGCGAAGGCACCCGCTCCCCCGCATGCGCCTGCACCGGAACCCGCTTCTTCTTGAACACCTCAATCAACGGCTGCTCCAACCACCGGAACATCGCCAGTCCCACCACACTCACCGCCACCACCCCCACCACACAAAACGCCGTCTTGCCAAACGGCATCGCATCCATCCCCACCTTCCGCCACCCCTGACTCAACGCCGACAACACAATCGTATGCGACAGATAAATCGAATACGACGCGTCCCCCAGCTTGTGTAGCAAAGGCATCCGGGGCAGCGACTGATAGCGCTCCAGCATGATCGCCCCGATCACGATCGCCGCCGCCGGAACCCCCTGCTGCAGCGGCCGCGTCAACGTCGGCGCAACGAACGACAACAGCACAATCGTCGCGAACCCGCCCACCACCAGCAACCACCCCAAGGCCGCCGACCCGCTGCGCGGATCCCGGGCATACCACCACCCGATCCCCATCCCCAGCAGGAACTCCAAGGTAATGTTCGACGTATACGAAATCCACATCGGATGGCTGCTCGGAATGAGCCAGCCCGCCGCGATCAGCGCCACGAACACCAGCGCCGTCGCGCCGAACCGCCAGGCCGTCGTCAGCACCAGCGTCAGCCCGAAAATCACGTAATACAGCATCTCGTAATTCAGCGTCCAACCCACCGTCAGCACCGGCTCCATATGCCCCGCGGGGTTCGGCGTCGAAATGAACAGATACGACGCAATCACATGCATCAGATTGAACTGCGTGCTTTGCATCAGGTGCGGCGCGATCAGCATCACCGCCACCGCCACCGACGTCAGGACCCAGTACAGCGGCACGATCCGCACGACCCGGCGGCGGTAGAACTCCAGCACGGTCACGTTCTTGCCGCGCGTCGTGATCCACATCAGGAAGCCGCTCAACGCAAAGAAAATGTCCACGCCACTTGCCAGCCAGTGCGGCCAGTAGTGGTCATAGCCCATGCGTTCAAGCTGCGGATACAAGTGCACGCCAACGACCATCATGGCCGCGATACCGCGCAGGTATTGGATGGACAGCATTTCCATGACGGGTCAGCCTAACGGTGCGCGCCGACGGAGGCGCTGGAAGAAACGAGGAAAGGGTTCATCGCGGGGCGGCATCGGCGGCATCGGCGGATACCGGCGCCGGCGTGTTAGCGTGCCTGTCGGTCTGCGACTCAAGCCGTGCCAGCCAAAGCACGGCCACCAGATTCAACAGTTCGCCGGCCAGGATGCCGATCAGCGCCCCGCGCGTGCCCAGCTGCACCATGCCGACATAGCTGATGCTGAGCGAGATCACCGCGCACACCAGCGACACGGCCATCAGGATGCGAAAGCGCTGGCGCAGCACCAGCAACTGATTGAGCGGATCGCGCACCACCATCACCAGGAAGATCGCGATCCACATCAGCAGCAGGGTGTCGCGATCTTCGAAGCGCTTGCGCATCAGGTCCAGGAAGATCCAGTCGCGCAGCACCCAGACCACGATGCCGTACACCAGGGTCAGCGCGCCGATGCCGGCCGAGAACATGATCAGTCTGCGCAGCGTGCGGGCGACGCCGTGTTCGTGCACCCAGTTCGACGCGATAGGCACCAGTTGCCGCTGCACGCCCGACGACAGCAGGTTGATCGGCATCAGCAGCAGACGCGACGCCGCCAGCGCGGCGACATCGGTCACGTTCAAGGTGGCGGCGGCCAGGAAGCTGTAGCCCTGCGTGAACAGCCAGTAGATGACGCCGCCCGCGGCAGCCATCGACCCCATCCTGGCGATGCCCGCCAGGCGGCCCGGCGCGGCATGGGGATCGAATTCGGGCCGCAGCACGCGGCGCAGCAGGGCGGCGCCGATCAACGCCGAGACCGCTGCGGTCAGCAATGCGGCCACGGCGGCGGCCGGAAACCGTGTGGCCAGCACGCCGCCGGCGATCAGGCAGACCACATACACCGCGTCGGCGCCCAGCACCGGCACCGTGCGCTGATACATCATCAGGACCGCGCGGAAGTACTCGCGATACAGGGCGCAGGCAATCAGCGCCAGGCCCGCCAGCAGCACGGGCCCGGCTTCGCGATCCAGCCAGCCCATGCCCCAGGCGATCGCGGCGCAGGCGATGGTGACGACACTGCCGATCGTCCCCCAGCGGATCTGATCGCGCAGCAGGCTGCCGATCCACGAACGGCGTTCGTCATTCGACAGCTGGGGCAGGTGGATGACCAGAGGGGTGCCGACAAAGGTGCCTTGCAGCGTGGTGGCCAGCATCATGGCGTTGAAGGCCAGCACGTAATAGCCGTACTGCGCTTCGGGCGTGTAGCGGATCAGGATCAGGCCAACGACGAAGTTGGCCGCCGACAGCATGGCCTGGTCGATGATTGAACTGCCGAACAGTTTGACCAGCTTGTGGTCGAGCTTGCGGCCCAGGGGGCTGGACCGCAGCCGGGCGGCTGGCCCGGCCGCACGATCGGGTTGGTCAACCGGGCGGGCGGCCTGCGCGCGCGTATCGCCGTGCGCCATTCAGGGCCTGTCCTTGACCGGTTTGTCGCGCACGGTCTTGACCCAGGCCGTGTTGCTCTTGTTGCGCACCAATACGATCAGCTTCCAGATCACGAAGAAAGGTACGCGCGCCAGGTCCAGCAGGGCGCGTGGCCCGAGCGGCGTGAGCTGCCAGCCGCGCAGCACGTGCAGGATCAGGACCAGCAGCAGCGCCAGCGACAGCACGAACCAGCCGTCCATGGCCGGAACAAACCACGCGGCGATACCCGACAACACCAGCAGCACGCCGATCTGCAGCCCGACATACCCCAACGGCAACAGCAGCAGGTCGCAGCCCAGTTCGAAGGTGACGCGGTCGGGACGGGTCAGGCCCAGCTTGAGCAGATGGCCGGCGTACTTGCGCACGACCGTAAAGCGGCCGCCTTCCCAGCGTTGCCGCTGCGAGCGGGAAGCCTGTTCCGACGACACCAGTTCGGCGTCGGCCGCGGCCTCGTCGGCATAGAACACGCGGATGCCGGCCTCGCCCAGCTGGATGCCGTACTCCAGGTCTTCGGTCATGGAAAACACGGCGAACGGGTGGCGGCGAAGCAGGGCGTGGGTCAGGCACATGCCGTTGCCGCGCAGGCCGCAGGACACACGCAGGCGTTCGCGGGCGCGGGACCGCACGGCGTGGAAGGCGCCATAGGCAATCGTGAGCATGCGGGTGCGCCACGAGTCGTCGGGGTTGAGCACGCCATAGTTGGCCTGGATGGCTTCGGCGCCTTGCTCGATGCGCGACGCATAGGCTTCGAGCAGATTGGGCGAGACCTCGGTATCGGCATCGACCACGGCGACCGCGTCGGCACGGCCGGTGGCGGCGCTGTGCGCGATGCCATGGGCCAGCGCGTAGCCCTTGCCGCGCCGTTCCAGGTCACGGCGTACCAGCACGTGGGCGCCGGCGGCATGGGCCAGCGCCGCGGTATCGTCGTCGCAGTTGTCGGCGATCACGACCACGCGGAACTGATTGGCAGGCCAGTCGATGCGGCACAGGCTGCGCACGGTGCGTGCGATCACCGCCGTTTCATTGTGGGCCGGCACCAGAATGTCGAAGCGCAACCTGCGGGACGACGGCGGTGGCAGCGGCACCCGCGCCGACAGCAGTGTCATCAGCCCCAGGTACAGGCAGGCCAGCACGACCGGCAGGGCAAGCACAAAAAAGAAAAGGTGCAAAAAAGGGATCATGGTGTCACGCATATTCCAGGTCGCGGCTGCCCCAGAGCGCCGTCAGCTTGCCGTAATTGGCATACGCGCGGGCCAGCCAGTACGCGGCGCGGTGGCGGCCCAGCGGCAGGGTCAGCACGGCCAGAACACCGCCCAGCAGCATCTGCAGGACGGCCCTGAGAAAGAACACGGTCAGTCGGGCCGGTGTGGCCGGGCCGAGTTTGCCGCCCATGACATGCCGGGCAAAATCCTGCCCGCCACGCCGGGCGCGCCTCAGGATCCAGGCAAGCGTCAGCCGGCCCGGCTCGACGGTTTCGGTGACGACGGCGTCGTCGCACCACACGAAGCGGTAGCCGGCGGCCTGCATACGCATGAACAGGTCGCCGTCTTCGCCGCCGGTCAGGCCATAGGCCGGATCGAACATCGGCTGCATGGCCACGATGGCGTCGCGGCGCACGATCAGATTGCCCGCGCGAAGTCCGTTGGTTGGCACTGGTGTGCCGGTTGGAAAGCGCGCCCAGTCGTAAAAGCCGCCGCGGCGGATCCACTCGGGCGCCGTGTCGGGAACCAGAGGCACGGCCGGACCGAGCACGCCATCGGCCCGGCTGGACCGCGCCGTGCGCAGCAGGTTGGCGATCCAGTCCTCGGCGGCGCGTTCATCGTCGTCCGCCATCGCCAGCCAGTACGACGTGGCGTAGTCCACGGTGGCATTGCGGGTGAGGGAAATATTCTTTTCCGGCTGCACGACATAGATCAGGTCGATGGGTTCGGCGCCTTCGGTGCGCGCGGTGCTTTCCATGCGCGCGCGACACGCCTCGACCACGTCCCGTGCGCTGCCGTCGCGATCGTTGTCAACCACAACGATCTGGTCCGGACGGCGATGCTGGCGGAGCAGATCGTCGAGCAGCAGCGACAGCTTCTCGCGGCGGCGGTAGGTGCAGACGCAGACCGATACCGTGTCTTCGTCGGGCACGCCGGTGTGCAGGGCGGCGCGCGCAGCCGACGGTGCGGATGGGTCGCACGCCGTGGACCCGTCAGACGCATTGGACGCCGCGGACCCGCCTGAAGCGTCGCGGCGGGCCGCGGGAAAGGACGCGGCGGTCATCGGGTGCGCGACGGGGCGTCGAACGGGAGCGCCGCAGTTGATGATCGTGCCGCTGCGGGTGGCATCGAGGTGGTGGCAGCCGCACCCACCGCCACCGGCATCACGATCTCATACCAGAGACTGGCCGCAGGCGCGGTGGCGTGCAGATCCACCGTGACCTGATCGCCCAGCCGTCGCACGGCGGGCGCGGCCAGGGGCGCCTGGCGGCGGCCGGCGCCGTCCAGCGGATACACCGTCGGCATGCCGTCTTTCGACGCCCAGGTAAGCCGCAGCGGACTGCGCGCCTGCCAGGCCGGACCGGCGGTGTCGGTTGCGCCTGAGGGCTGATCGGGCGTGGTGGGGTCCGGTTCCAGCGTCAGCCAGGTGGTGTCGCCCTTGTAGGCGACGACTTCCTTGGGCCGCGCGGGCAAGGAGCCCGGCTGGGTGCCCGTGGTCCAGGTACCGAGCGTGACAAGCCAGCTGCGTGCCCGAGCCAACGGGGCCCCATCCAGGGCGGTGACCCAGAAGCTGGTGTGCTGGCCGGCCTTGCCCGGAAACTCGGCGAGCAGGCCCCGCCCCTCGACCCGTTTCCCGCCAGCGTCGCCAAAGACGCCCCACACACGGTCGTGCCGCACCGTGAACAGATGCTCGGCCGCGTCAAAGCCGATGCTGTCGTCGGGCGTGGCTGCCGCGGCAGGCGCCGGCGCGACGAAATGCGTCGACGCGTTGGGCGTCGTATCGATCGCGACCTGGGTGCGGAAGGCCAGCTCGGGCATCACGCCCAGGCGGGTGGCGATGTCGGCATCCAGCGCGTCAAACGCCGTCGACGCCGCGATGGCGCGGCGTGCTGACACGGGCAAGGGCAGCGCAATGCGGTCGGGCAGGGCGGCCACGGTCGGCTGGCGGAAGATCTGCGCGCTGGGGCCGGTCAAGGCGTACTTGCCCCAGTCGCCGGTCAACGAAAAATTGGCGGGCGCCTTGAGCCCGTCGCGCGTGTAGGTGTAGTCGAAATAGAACAGGCCGTCCCAGTCCTGCAGGGCGGCAATCGTGGCCAACACCGGAATGGTTTCGGCGCCGCGTGGCTGCGGGAAGGGCTGGCTGTATTCGCTCACAACAAACGGCTTGGTGCGATCGCGCCGGTACGACATGGCCAGCAGGCGCCGCAGTTCCACGCCACCCGAAGGTGCCACATTGCGCATGCGCCAGTCGCGCGGCGTATAGCCCCTGGACGGGAATTCCGGGTGGCCGACGTAGATGTGTTCGTCGATGTAGTCCATCGCCGCGTGGGAGTCGAAATTCAACGCCCCGCCATAGGCCATCTGCGTGCCCGTGACCGGCACCCTTGCGTCGGTTTCCGCCTTGACCACCGCACGCATGCGGTTCAGGTAGCGGCTGTCGGTGTCGGCCAGGAATTGCAGGAAGTCCTGCAGGCGCAGCATGCGTCCGCCTGGCGGCGTGGTGCTGGCATCGCTGCCCAGCCACTGGGCCGAGACCTTGCGCCATTTCTCGCCCATCCGGACGCGCAGGCGGCCGATCGCATCTTGCGGGATGTCGGCATCGGCCGGCGTCAACAGCGGCACGGGGGCCGACGGGTTCGCACAAACTTGCCAGACCGCGCAGGCCTTGGCCGTCGATCCGTAGTGATTGGTGAGCCAGGCCTGCCACAGGTTGGAAAGTGTGTCGGCGTAGCCGCCTGGCACCACCCATTCCCACTGCCGCCACTGCCAGGCCGCCAGCAAGGACGATTCGTTGTTGATCTCCACCATCGCCAGGGCCGGGTTGCCGCGCAGGTCCAGCCCGCGGATCAGGCCGCGCGCGTAACTTTCCTGCAGGGCGATCATGCGCGGCATGTAGACGTGCAACGGGTTGCCGATGGGCGCGACGCCCGGGGGGCCCTGGGGGACGGGCAACTGATCGACATCGGGCCGAAAGCGGTAGCCGACGTGCAGGTTCAGGTTGACGTAGATGCCTTCAGCGGAGAGCGCGGCAATGAGGCGCTTGAGCCGCGCCATGGCCTCGGTATTGAAGGTCGGGAAAGGACCGGTCGTCAGGATGCTGCCAGGGGCCGTCGTGTCGTCGGTCGGAAAACTGTCCATGTGGTGCAGGCGCACCGCGTTGAACCCCAGCTTGCGCAGGCGCTTGGCCAGCCGTGGCGCGTCATCCAGTGCAGGAAAGTTGCTGCCGAAACTGAGGTTGACGCCGTACAGCCGCGTGCGGACGTCGTCGCCCGTGCCCGGACGGCCGTCGCGCCCGACCGCGACAAAGCGCCCGTTGTGCACCACGAGGCGCGACGCCGGGGTGATCGGCGTATTCAACGCTGAACGGTCTGGCGCGCCCGACAAGGCGTCTTCATCGACCGCGAACGGGAAGTACTCCGCCCCGTTGTCACCCTGGGTGAAGGCAGACGGCAGGGGAAGCGCCTGGGAGTACGCCACCGATGGGGCCAGGGGCGCCAGCGCCAACAGCAAAGCAGCAAGTCTATGCATGGGCCAACCCTCCGCGCGCCGCAGCGGGCAAGGCCCCCTTGCGGTGCAGGTCAAGAATCGCCGAGACATTCAGCGAGGAATAGAAGAAGTAGATGTTCTGGAACGCGACGTCGGCCAGCAACTGGCTTTCGGAGAAATTGCTGACGATCACGAGCACGATCAACGAGAAGTGGATGGCCGCCTCTTCCCGATCAATAAAGGCCAGTCGGCCCAACTGATAGAAATGCCAGAACAGCGCCGCAATGGTCAGCCCGAGGCCGACCGCGCCCAGTTCATTCAGGATGTCGATGTAGCCCTGATGGCCGGTAGCGGGCATCCAGGCCAGCAGGTCCTTGATGTACTGCGAGGCGCTGCCTTCGCCCAGCCAGAAGCCGCCGTAGCCGATGCCCCAGATGGGATGGCGCTCGACACTGAGCAGCACCAGCTTCCAGATCTCGCCCCGGCCGGTAAAGTCGGAACTTTTATTGAGCGCGCCGGTGATTGGGCCGACCAGGTCATTCCAGGTCGGCAAATGGCCGGTGATCACATAGCCGAAGTGCAGCAACAGCATGACGGTCAGGATCAGCCCCATGCTCAGCACGAGCTGCGTGTGCCGACCCGCCAGATACTTTCGGCGCAGCATCAGATAGATGCCACAGCCCAGCACCGTCACGATCAGCGACGTGGCGCTCTTGGACATGATCAGCACGAAAAAGCACAGCACCAGCCCGGCAATGCAGCGGGGCAGCGGCATGTCGCCCGTCAGGCATTCGCGCAGCCACAGGATGACGCCAAAGCCGGTGATCGAGCCCAGCACGTTCTTTTGCCACAGGATGCCGCGCCACGCTCCCCCCAGCTGGAAGTCCACCCCGACATTGGGCAGCGCCAGCGCCACCACGGCCGACACGGCCGCGATGCCGGTGATCGTGAACATCATGGCGCGCGAGCAGAGGCGTGTGTCGCCCACCGGCGGCGCCGTGGCCAGCCCGATCAGCAGCAGGCCCACCAGCAGGGCCGTGCGCTTGATGGACACCATCGGCGCGACCGACCACAGCATGCTGGCGAAGCAATACACCACGACCGCGATCAGGAAGGGGTTGGCGTGCTTGAGGTGCAGCCAGGTCCACTGGCGATGCTGCCAGGCCAGCCAGATGGCGGCCAGGAAGATCGAACCGAACTGGATTTGCCGCAATGACGAGCCTTCGGCCAGTTCGTGGGTGGCGGCCGGCCCTGTTTCACCGACGCTGAGCGTGAAGGCGACCAGCGAAAAGATCAGGCTGAGCGACACCAGCGCCATCGACAGGCGGCGGTTGAATCGCGCGGGAAGGGCAGGCGACAGCGCGGGTTCCATGGAGTCTCCGGGCGCGCCGCGTTAGCCGCGACGCCGCCTGAACCAGCCGCCGCGCGTACGGCCGCTTTTGAACTCGTTGTAGATGGTGCCGACAATCTGCGCACCCGCGGTGCGCATCTTGTCTTGCGTGGCCACCAGATCCACCAGATGCGTATGGTCCTTGCGGCCCAGCAGCAGGCAAAAGCCGATCTGCTGCGCGATCACCTGCGCGTCGGACGACTTGCCCGCCGACGGCGTATCGACGATGACGACGTCAAAGCCCGGCAGCGCCGCCAGCAGGCGGGTCAACGCGCCGTCGTGCAGCATCTCGATCGGGTTGGGCGGCGGCGGACCCGAGTCCAGCACGTTCAGCAACGGGAAACTGTCGACGGGCAGGCCGGCGCTGGGCGCCGAGCGGCCCGCCAGGATGGTCGACAGGCCGACCTCGCCGGTTCGGGTGAACAGCTTGTCGCGGCCGACATCGCGCATGTCGGCGTTGATCAGCAGCGTGCGCATGCCGGCCTGGGCAAAGGCGATGGCCAGGCTGGCCGCCAGATAGCTTTTGCCTTCGCCTTCGTTCGGGCTGACGACGGCCAGCGAGATCGGGCCGGACCCGGCCAGCCGGATCGACAGTTCGGCCCGGATCTGCCGGATGGCTTCGGCTTCGGCGCTGAAGGGCGCGTGGGCGATGGCCAGGTCGGCCGAAATGCCGCTGCGCTCGGCCGCCACCGGATAGTGGAACTGTTTGGACAGGACGGCCTGGACCTGCTTGTCGGTAGTGAACCCCAGCTTGACGGCCGCTTCGCCGAAACGCAGGCCCTCGGCGTCCTGCAACTGCACCACGCGTACCGCCTGGTCGGGCGTCAGCAGGCCGGACTGGACAAACCGGTCGCCAATGCGGTCGCCGCCGGAAGCAGGGCTTGCGACGGCGGCTGCCATTGCGTGTGCATCCACGTTGGCATGGACGGCTGCAGCAGGGCCTGCGTTCACGCCCGCCTTCGCCTCCCCCACGTTGTCAGGACGAGCGTTCATGCTGCGGCCCCTCGACGGCCGATCGTGCCGATCAGCGGCAGGGGCAGGCCTTTGAGCAGATCGTCCCGCGTGCGCACGCGTCGATTGAACAGTTCGAGCATCAGCGCGATGAACAGGCCCGCTGCCACGCCTACCAGCAGGCCCGACACCAGGTTGCGGCGCACCTTCGGCCCCGACGGCGCGCTGGGCAGTTCGGCCGCGCGCAGCACGGCCAGGTTGGGCAGCGTGATGCTGCTGGCCATGAGCAGGCCGTCATATTTCTGCAGCGCCGCGTTGTAGATCTGCTGGACGCTGGCCAGCTGGCGTTCGTAGGACACGAGCCGGTCGCGGCCCTGCATCTGTTTGAGCACCCGGTCGCGCTGCGCGTCGATGTCGCGGTTCAGCGCGGCTTCCTGCATGCTCAGGCGGGCCGTGTCGCCGCCCTGGCTGTCCATGGCCGCGCGCGACGAGCGGTCCAACCGCGCGCGCAGTTCCTGCCGCTCGGACACCAGGCCGACCACCGTGGGGTGCCGGTCGCCCAGCGTAGCCTGGGCTTCGGTCAGGCGGCGTTCAACGTCATTGAGCTTGCCGCGCAACTCCTGGATCGGCCCGAACTGGCCGACTTCGGGGATTTCTTCCGGGCGGATGCCGCGCTGGACCAGTTGCCGCGTGGCTGCGCTGCGGGCCTGCGCGGCCTGCTGCTGCGCGCGCACGTCGGCCAGTTGCAGCGACAGCTGATTCAGGCGTCGGGTGTCGATGTCGTCGTTGTCGGTCGCCTTGAGCAATCCGGTCTCGCGTTGATAGCGCGTGATGTTTTCCTGGATGGCGTCGGCTTCCTTGCGCAGTTGTTCGAGCTGCGCGCTGTATTGCTCGGTGCGCGAGCGGGCCGCGCGGCTGGCGATCTGCTGCGTCATGCCGATGAAGGCATTGACCACGGCGGCCGAAAAATCGCGGGCCATTTCTGGCGTGCCGGCGGTGTAGGCGACTTCGAGCACCCGGCTGCCGCGCTTGTTGATGACGGTGGTGTTCTTGTTCAGGTTGTCGATCAGGTCGTCATGCGCCCGGGCTTCGCCCAGCTTCTGCACGGCTTCCTGGTACTGCGCCGACTGCGTGAGATTCAGGGTGTCGACGACTTGCTGCGCGACCACCTGGCTCTTGATCATGTCGATCTGAGTCTGCATGTAGCTGTCGTCCAGCATCGCCGAGAAGTTGCGACCGTTGATCGGGTCGTTCTCGCGGTAGTCGACGTAGATGTCCGACGACGCTGTCCACTGGCGCGGGAGCGAGGCCGTAATGGCGGCGGTGACGCCCACCATCACCACCACGGTCGTGATAATCAGGGTGCGCCGCGCGGCCACCATCGCTGCCAGCTGGCTCAGCGACAACAGCGAGGAGTCGGTAGAAGACGAATTCATGAATGCAACGCGCGAGATAGGAGGGGCGAGCGCGCCCGACCGGCCGGGCGCAAGTCAACAGAAGTTACCCCTTTTGGGTGACCTTAGCTACGCCTTAAGGATGAATCCGCCCACTATGGCCTCGGGTTGTTGCACGCCGGACTCATCCCTGTAACGGCGCTGTACCTGGCGAAAAAAAACCCGCTACGGCAGGCGTTGCGGGTTGGTGGGGGCCCGAAGGCCGCAGCGGATCGCGCCGGTCTGGCGCAAGGCGTCGAAGGTCTATTCCGGAAGAATGTCGATTTCTTTCGTAATGGTGGCCCAGCGTGCGGTCTCGGCCTTCAGGAACGCACCGGTCTGGGCCGGGCTGTAGCCGGGGGCGGCGATCGGGCCGACCGTTGCAATCCTGGCGGCCACTTCCGGGTCGGCCAGCAGGGCGTCGATGTCGCGGTTCACGCGCTCGACCACCGAAGACGGCGTCCCGGCAGGCGCCACGACGGCGAACCAGCCCACCATGTCGAAGCCCGGCAGGCTTTCGGCCAGGGCGGGCACCTGCGGCCAGTCGGCCAGGCGGGTGTCGGCCGTGGTGGCGAGCAGACGCAGGCGGCCCTGCTTGGCCAGCTGCGCGGTGGACGCCACGTCGGCCACGATGGCGTCCACATGCCCGCCCATCAGGTTCTGCGTCGAGACGCCGACCGATACGTAGGGCACCAGGTTGGCCTGGGCGTTCGACCGCGAATTGAACAGCCGCGCGATCATGCCGCCAAACGTGCGCGGGCCTTCGTTGCCCAGCGAAAAGGTGCCTGGCGCGGCCTTGGACTTGGCGATCAGTTCATCGATGGTGCGGATCGGGGAATCCGCCCGCACCAGCACGCCGAACGGGCTGCGCGCAATGAAGGAGACCGGCACGAAGTCCTTTTCCGGGTCATACGGCAAGGTCTTGAACAGGAAGCGGTTGGTGACCAGCGCCGCCGTCGTCGCAAAGTAGAAGGTGTAGCCGTCGGCCGGGGCGCGCGCCGCGGCCTGGGCGCCCACGGTATTCTGCCCGCCCGGCTTGTTCTCGATCACGATGGCCTGGTTCCATTTGGCATACAGCCGCTCGGACAGCATGCGCGCAATGTTGTCGGGGCCCGAGCCGGGCGGTTGCGACAGCACCATCTTGACGGGCTTGTCGGGCCAGGCCTGCGCAAAGGCGTTTGCGATTGGCAAGGGGGCCAGCGCGCTCAGCGCCAGGACTTTGATGAGATCTCTACGGTTCATTGCATGTCTCCAGCTATTGTTGTCGGTATGAGGATGTCGTTGCGTCGTTGTTGTCGTTCTCAGGCCAGGGTGTCCGCGAGCCTGCGGGTCAGATCGGCCAGCGCCTGGCCAGACGCCGCCGTGCCATACACATAGCGGTCCGGCCGCACCAGCGCCGCCGTGCTGCCATGCCGTTCGAACCAGGCGGCCGCCACGCCTTCCTTTTCCGGAAGCGTCTCGTCCAGCCGTACGATCTGCAGCCCCGGTATGCCCTGGGTGGACGGGGCCGGACCGTCGTACCCGGCGCCCAGCACCAGCAGCCAGCCGTTGCCGGCAACCGTGTCCAGCCGCACGTCCTTGCCGTCCTGGCGCAGCCAGGGTTGCGGGAACAGCGTGCCGCGCGCCGGGTTGGTGGCCGGGGCGAGCAGGCCGGTGTCGAGGGGCGGAATCACGTCCTGGCGCGGGGTGTCGCGCACGACGCCGCCGCTGTCGGCCAGCAGATGCGCGTCACGCGCCCGCGCCTTGTCGATGTCCCGTTCGCAGATCACCGCGCCGATTGCCTTGATCCGCGATGTCAGTTCCTGGACATGCGCCTTGCGCTCGTCGCCGTAGCTGTCGAGCAGCCGTTCCGCGGCGCCACCGGCTATCTCGCCACGCAGCACCGCGCCCAGCTTCCAGCTCAGGTTGGCGACGTCCCGCACGCCCTGGCACATGCCCTGGCCCAGGAAAGGGGGCTGCTGGTGGGCGGCATCCCCCGCCACGAACACCCGCCCCGCGCGCCACCGGTCTGCCACCAGCGCATGGAAGCGATAGCTGGCCTGGCGCCACAGCTCGCCATCGTCCGGCGTGATCCACCGCGACAGCAGCTTCCAGGTTTCTTCCGGCTGCGTGACCTTGGCCGGGTCTTCACCTTCCTTGAGCGAGATCTCCCACCGGCGATGGTTGCCCGGCCCGATCACGATCGTGCAGGGCCGTTCGGCTTCGCAATACTGGACACTGGTGGTGGGCAACTTGGCCAGGCCGCGTTCATTGGCCAGCACGTCCACCACCAGCCAGGGCTCGTCGAACTGCAAGTCTTCCAGCGTGATGCCGACCTGCTCGCGCACGAAGCTCGATGCGCCGTCGCAGGCGACCACATAACGGGCGCGTACCGTGTCGGTCCGGCCATCGTCGTGCGTGACCGACAAGGACACGACCGCATCGTCTTGCGTCACGGCCGTCACACTCGCCCCCAGCGCCACCGTCACGTTCGTCAGGCTGCGCACGTGTTCGCGCAGCGCCTGTTCCACCGGCGGTTGCGAGAACACGTTGGACGGCGTGTACCCCAGCGGGTAGGGCGGCGCGATCATGGTCAGGCGTTTGATCAGCTGACCATCCACACCAAAGTATTCCGACGGCGTGAAGGGTTCGACATGCGCCGCGATCCGGTCGACGATGCCCAGTTGCTGGAACACCCGCAGGATTTCATGATCGATCGCGATGGCGCGCGGCTTGTCATAGACCGTGTGCTGACGATCGCACACGTGCACCTTCAGACCCTGGCCGCCCAGCAGCCCGGCGGCAACCGCGCCCGAGGGGCCGAAGCCGACGATGGCAACGTCATACAGCATGGACGACGCGCCCGAGGCGGCCTGCCGCGCGGCCGAGTCCACGTCCTCTTCCACGCCCTGGTTCACGCCGTGTTCCCTGTTCGCGTCCATCTCAGGCCTCGGCGCGGATCGGGTTGGACAGGGTGCCGATGCCTTCGATCTCGACTTCGAAGGTATCGCCCGCGCGCATCCAGACCGGCGGCTTGCGGGCCTGGCCCACGCCCGCCGGGGTCCCCATGATGATCACGTCGCCGGGCTCCAGCGTCATGGCCTCGCTCAGCAGCGCAATGGTCTCGGCCACGCCCCAGATCATGTCCGTGGTGTTGGCCTGCTGCATGACGTCGCCGTTCAGACGGCCTTCGATTTTCAGGCCCACGGCGGCGCGGGGCAGGGCATCGGCCGTCACCAGCACGGGGCCAAAGCCGCCGGTGCCATCAAAGTTCTTGCCTATGGTCCATTGCGGCGTACGCTTCTGATAGTCCCGCACCGACATGTCGTTGAAGCAGGCGTAGCCGAACACGTAGTCGGGCGCAGCGTCTTGCGAGACGTGGCGCGGCACGCGGCGGCCGATCACCAGCGCCAGTTCGGCTTCGTAGTCGAAGCGTTCGGACACTTTTGGAAGGATGCCGTCGGCGCCATGGGCAATCAGCGAACTGGCCCCGCGCAAAAAGAACCACGGGTACTCGGGCTTGTCGCGGCCGCCTTCCTTGGCATGGTCGAAGTAGTTCAGGCCCAGGCAGATGATCTTGCCGGGTTCGGGCACGATCGGGGCCAGGGTCAGGCCGGTCATCGGCAGGCGCGGCGCATCCGACGCCAGGGCCTTCTCGCACGCGGCCTGCAGGTCGATGCCGGCGGCCAGCGCCTGGCGCAGGTCGGCGGGCACCGTGGGCACGGCGGCGTTGAGGTCGATGACGGCGTCGCCGTCCACAAGGCCCAGGCGGGGCGCACCCGATTGGACGAAGGTAGTGAATCGCATGGCAGATCCGAAAAAAGGGTAAGCGGGTGGCGTGCCTGCGCTGCGGTCAGGCAGTCGCGGGATCGGGCAAGAGGGAAAAGGGCGTCTTGGTCAGGCGTTTGCCGGGGCGGGCGTCTTCACGAAAAACAGGGCGCGCTGGGCGGCTTTCAGGTTGGCGCTGGGCGGCGCCGAGATGCCCCAATGGTCGATGCGTCCGGCCGGCCAGCTCCAGTCGCCAGGCCCGCCCACCTTGTAGTCGTCGTCGATCTGCTGGACTTCGGCGGTGTACTCGATCACCTCGCCAAACGGGCCCACGAAATAGCTGAAGGCGTTGTTGCCCGGACCATGGCGGCCAGGGCCCCACTCGATCACGTGACCCGCATCTTTCATGCGGCCGCCGCCGCGCATCACCGACTCCAGGTCCGGCATCACGAACGCGACGTGATTGATCGCGTCGTTGTCGGCGTCGCCCAGGGCAATGCTGTGGTGATCGCGGTTGCAGTTCATGAAGGCCATGATCTTCGTGCGGTCCGACAGGCGGAAACCAAAGGCTTTCTCGAAAAACGCCTGCGATGCCGCCACGTCGTGGCTGTTGAAGACAGCGTGGGCCAGCCGGATCGGGCGGTCCTTGGCCTCGGTGGTATCGGCATGGCGCGCATCGTTGGCAACCACCTGGAGCAGGCGCCCGTCGGGATCGCGCACGGTCAGGCCGGTGCCACCGCCCGGCTCGGCAATCGTTGCCAGGGGCACGGCAATCGTGCCGCCTGCCGCGATCGCGGCGGTTGCTATGGCTTGCAGCGCCGCCTCGTCATGCGCCCGCAGGGTCACCTGGCGGATTTCGGCCGTGTCGCCCCCCCGATGCAAGGCCAGGATGTGGTGGTCGGGACCGGTGCCGCGCAGGTAGATCGCGTCGTCGCAGCGGTCGGCAACCGTCAGGTGCCAGACCTGGGTGTAGAAGGTTTCGGCGCGCTGCAGGTCGGGCACATTCAGCGCAACACTGCGCAGCGACTGGATCGTGGGGGAAGCCATCAGGGTCTCCGTTCTGTTATCGGTACGTTCAGGACGGCAAGGCAAACGCGCGCGCCAGAAAGCGCTTCGCATTGCCAGCCGTCACCTGGTCGACCGCGGCGGCATCGAGGCCGGCCGCGGCCAGGCTGTCGAGCGGCGTGCGGTCATGGAAATTGAAGGGGTAGTCGGTGCCCAGCATCAGCTGGCTGCTGCCAAAGCGGGCCACCAGGTGCGACAGCGTTTGCGCGTCGAACACCAACGTGTCGTAGAACAGCTTGCGGGCCTGTTCGATGGGCGATTCCGGAATGCTGTCGCGCAGGGCGGGGAACACCTGCCAGCCCTGCTGCAGGCGGGGCAGCAGCATGGCCAGCGTGCCGCCGCCGTGGCTGAAGGCCAGCCGCAAGGACGGCAGCTGCTGCATCAGCCCGCCGGTAATGACCGACGCCGCGGCCAGCCCGACATCGGTCGGGTAGGCCAGCACCTGCTGCAAGGGCGGCGGGCCGATCAGGCGGTCCATGCCGGCGGGCTTGATCGCGTGCACCAGCAAGGCGGCATCCAGGGCGACGCAGGCTTCAAAAAAGGGAAGGAAGCGCGGGTCGCCGATTGGCACGCCGTTGATGTTGCTGCCGATCTCGACACCCGCAAAGCCCAGGGTCTCGATCACATGTCGCAGTTCCTGGATCGCCAGGTCCACGTCCTGCAGCGGCACGGCGCCCAGGCCCAGCAACACGCCGTCAGAAGCGGCGCACATCTCGGCGATCTGTTCGTTCAGAAAACGCAGCAGGGGCTGCGCGTCGGACGCGTCCATCCAGTAGGACAGCAGTTCGGGCATGGGCGAGATCGCCTGGTGCTTGAGACCCATGCCGGCCAGGTCCGACAGGCGGCGCGGTACGCTCCAGCATTGCTCCGACACGGTGCGGTAGGTCTTGCCCGCGATCATGACGTGCCGATGGCAAAGGCCCCGCTGCGGCGGCGCATCGGCCATGCTGGGCCACGATGCAGGGATCGTGCTGCCGAGGTAGGACGGGAGGTGGCCCGGCACGATGTGCGCGTGGATGTCGATGCCGCAGGCGCAGCGCGGGGTGCCTGAGGGTGCCAGGATGGACGACCTGGCGGATGATGCAGCTGACGCGCTTGACGTGGCTGCAATGGCTGACGTGCCGGTTGCGGCTGCCGTTGCTGACGGCGTGGGCGCGCCAGCCGCCGCCACGCCATGCGCGCCGCTGCGCTCAGCCATGAACCAGGCCCGCGGCGTGGACCCCGGCGATGCAGATGGCTTCGTCCTCGTCGCCCGACCCCCCGCTGGCGCCGACCGCGCCCAGCATGTTGCCGTCGGCATCGCGGATCAGCACGGCGCCTGTCTGCGGCAAAAAGCGGCCTTGCGCGGTCGATGCCAGCGTCACGAAAAAGTTGGGGTTGTCCTTGGCGCGCTGGGCCAGGGTGCGGCTGGATGCGTCCATGCCCACGGCGGCCCAGGCCTTGCCAGTGGCGACATCGATGCGGAACATGCTGGCGCCGTCCTGGCGCTGCGCGGTCTTCAGGTGCCCGGCATCATCGAGCACGACGACGGCCATGGGCTTGTAGCCGCTGGCGGCCGACTGATGCAGCGCCGCGGTAATGATCTGGTTGGCCTGATCCAAGGTAAGCCGGGTCATGGCGCGTCTCCTCACGTTATTGTGAGACGGAGTCTACGAGCGCGCGGCCCATCCATCCAGACGATTTGGCGGATAGTTAAAATCCACCGCGTGGATAGTGTTTACGGAGATACTGGCGGAATGGATATCCGAACGATCGACCTGAACCTGCTGCGTGTGTTTGACGCGATGATCGAACACCGCAGCGTGACCCGCGCGGCCGAGGCCCTGGACCTGAGCCAGCCCGCCATGAGCGCGGCGGTGGCCCGGCTGCGCAGCCTGTTCGACGATGCGCTGTTCGTGCGCACCGGCTCGCAGATGCGGCCTACGCCCCGCGCCACCGCGCTGGCTCCCGCGGTGCACCGGGTGATGGATACGGTGCGCAGCGAGATCCTGCAGGCGCATACCTTCGACCCCGCGACCAGCGAACGGACCTTCACCATCATCACGCCCGACATCGGCGAGATCAATTTCCTGCCCAAGCTGCTGACCCGTTTTACCGAGTCCGGCGCGCGCCTGAACATCCGGACGCTGGCCATGCCGCGCCATGCGGCCGCCGAGGCGCTGGAATCGGGCGAGGCAGAGCTGGCGATCGGCTACTTTCCCGACCTGCACAAGGCGGGTCTGTTCCAGCAGCGGCTGTTCCGGAATACCTTCGTGTGCATCATCCGCGACGACCACCCCACGATCGGCGCCACCATGACGCTCAAGCAATACCTGGCGGCGCCGCACGCGGCCGTGCGGCCGGGGCGCGAGCATCTGTTCGAAGAATTCCTGCAGCAGCGGGGCCTGACGCGGCGCGTGCAGCTCGAGACGTCCCACTTCACCAGCCTGCTGCCTATCATTGAAGGGTCGGACCTGATCGCGACCGTGCCGCGCGACCTGGCGGATGTATGCGTGCGCCATGCGCGGATTCGGATCGTGGATGTGCCGATCAAGGCCCCGACGATCGAAGTGCATCAGTTCTGGCCACGGCGGTTCCACAAGGATGCCGGGAACATGTGGCTGCGCGCGCAGGTGCACGAGCTGTTCAGGGCGTGACGGGGAAACGTCGCGCAGGTGGCGCGCCTGACTGCGGTACGTGTCTGACGTGTCGGACCTTCCGGTCTTCAGGCACGCGTCTTCCCGTCACTCCACGCAGTTGCGCAGGGCCAGTTGCGCCGCTTCCTTCAGCCCCGCCGTCGCCCCGACGTACTTGTCGAACGGCGCGATGCACGAGGGCCCGTAGGTATTCGGATCCGCAAACACCGTCGCGTTGCTGAACGTGACTTTGCGCGGGTCGATGAAGAACGCGATCGTGGCCTTGTCCTGGCTGGTGCGCGTGACCACGTCCTGGTCGCCCACCAGCGTGCCCAGGATGGGATGGCCGTTGCCCCGCGTGGCCTGGCACTGGCGGAACCAGCCGGCGTTTTCCCGTTCATCGCGGATCAGGAAGTAGGCGCCTTCGCTTTTCGTGCACGCGATCTGCATCGACGCATTCTTGTCTTGGTTCTGCGAGATCGCGATGATGCCCTTGCCCAGCGGCTTGATCTCCCAGCGGTCCCAGGTATACGGCGTGTAGGTCACGTTCAGCGTGCGCGCTTCGTCGGCATCGATCCAGCGCATTTCGCCCGGACCCGCCTCGGTCGCCATGGCCAGCAGGCGCAGGTCCACGCCCATTTTCATCGCATACAGCATCAGTCCGGCCATCAGGCGCTGGGGGGTGTCCAGGTCTTCACCGGAATAGTGGCGCAGCGTGGGATTGCGCGGTTTGCTGCGGTAGAAACGATGCACGCCAAACCGCGTCTGCTTGCCTGCAAAACGCCGCTGCACGCCGCCAAGGAAGGCGTAGGCGCAGGCCGACGCACAGGTGATGGCCTCGGTGTCGAATTTCTTGACGCGGATGACCTCGCCCAGCCGCATGCCGGCCACCAGGTCGCCACCGGGCGAGTCGAAGCGCACGGTTTTGGCCCGCAGGGCGTTGCGGTCGATGAAGGCGATGAAGTCGGCGGGGGTTTCGTTAGTGATGACGCCGCGGGCGTTGATCCACATGGCGCAACTGGCGTCATTGCAGCGCGGGGTGTCCGATCCGAACGTGAAACGCATCTTTTCGGCGCGCGCAACGTTGCAGCCACCCAGGGCGAAGCCGGCAAGGATGAGAAAAGCGAACAGGCTTTTCCGCAAAAAGGTCATGGACACAGGCGATGACGTTCGGAGGGGTCCCATTGTAGTGGGCCAGGGGCAGGATGGTGGCGTGCCGCTCACGGTCGCGCAGGATCGCGGCGGGAACGTTGCGCCTGCGCCATAAGTGTCGTTCGAGCGACTCGTCCGTTTGGCGGAAGTGGGCAGAGGGCGCTCGACGCGGGGGACCGAGTGACGCTATGCCAGTTGCGCACCCTGCGCCAGTGCGAAGGCCGCCAGCGACGTCCGCATGGCCGCGTGCATGGTCGCTGCGGCCGGGGACAGGGTCCGGCCCGCGCGCGTCACGATGCCGATCACGCGAGGCACGCGCGGCGTGGTCAGCGGCACGAAGGCCAGGCCATGTTCCGGCGCGGGCCGTGCCAGGGTTGGCAGCACGGTAATGCCCAGTCCGCCCCGCACCGTGGCGATCAGTGACGTGCGGTTGGCAATGACCATATAGGGATTGTCCAGCCACCGTTCCAGGCCGTGGCCTTGCAGGGCGTGGAAGGTAGTGTTGGCGATCAGGGTTTCGTCGCCCAGGGCTTTCCACGGCAAGGCCTTGCCGCGCTGGGCGATCCAGTGGTCCGGCCGACAGACGACGCCAAAGCTGTCTCGCGCCACCGCCACGCGGTCCAGCTTGGCGTCTTCACCGATCAGCCCGGTCACGCCGATCTCGGCCTCGCCACTGGCGACCAGAGGCCCCACCTGCGGCGACGACACGTCGGCCACCCGGTAGCGCACACCGGGATGCCCGGACGCGAATTCGCGCAGCACCCGGGGCAGCCATTCTTCGGCCAGTGACGGCATGACCGCCAGCGCCAGGGTGCCGTGTTCGCCGCTGGCCAGCTGGCGCACTTCACCCTGCACCCGGTCGTGCACGGCCACCAGTTCGGTCAGCAAGGGCAAAACGGACAGGCCCAGCGGCGTCAGCCGCGCCTGATGGCCCCGTTCGAACAGCGCGCCGCCAAGCTCCTCTTCCAGCTGTTGCATGGCCAGGGTGATGGCGGCCTGCGACCGGTGCGTTTCCAATGCGGCGGCACGAAAGCTGCCGCGTGCGGCCGCGATCAGGAACTGGCGCACTTGCGCAATCTTGAGCGGAGAAGAAGGCATGGTTTTATGTCGGGGTCGCAGTGATTGAGGTTTACTTAATTTTAGTTCGATTCATTCAAATTGTATTAAGTGGCTCGCGGCGCGATAGTCGCTACACCGCACCGACCTGTGGTGCTGCCGACAAGGAATTCGCATGACCCGCTTGAAAAGGATCTGGCCCGAGGGCGTCCGCACCGTGGTGGTCCTGACTTTCCTGGTGGAAAGCTGGTCCGAAGGCAAGGCGCCGCCGTATTCGCCCATGACCAGCCCGCCGCGGCCCGGCACCAAAGACCTGGCCGGGATCACCTGGTCCGAATATGGCGCCCGCGCTGGCGCCGACCGCCTGATGCGCATCGCGCGCGAACGCAATCTGCCCGCCACCTTTTGCGTGAACGCGCGGGTGGCCGAACTGTTCCCGGGCGTGATCCAGCGCATCGTGGCCAACGGCTTCGAGCTGGCCGGCCACAACTATGCGCAGGACGAAGTGCTGCCCGGCCTGGACGAGGCCGAAGAACGCGCATTGATTGCACGCAGCCTGGGCATTCTCGAAGACGTATCGGGCGTGAAGCCGCGCGGCTGGCTCAGTTCCACCATCGCGACTACCGAGCGCACCACCGACCTCCTGGCCGAGGCCGGCATGCTCTGGCACGGCGACTACAACTACCTGGACCTGCCATGCCGCCTGCCCAACGGCGGTGGCGGCATGGTCGCGATTCCGCACAGCGACTTCGCCGACAACCGCGTGCTGCGCGCCGCGCCCCGCGACTTTTTCCAGTGCTACAAGGACACGTTCGACTACCTGCACAACAAGGAGCCGGACGCCTTCATGAACATCACGGTGCACGGCCACTTCGGCGGCCGGCCGCTGATCAGCGCCGTGCTCGACGAAGTGCTGGGCTACATCACGTCGCACGAGGGCGTATGGATGCCGCGCCACGACGAGCTTGCCGACTGGATCAACGAGAACCAGGTCGACGAGATCAGCTACGCGGAGCGCTTCCCGCTGTCGCCGGCCTGACGGCGCGACGCACGTTTTGATCGCGGCGTCGCCGACGCCGTGGCCACCAGATCGCCACGCGACCCGACCCGGGCGCCAAGGCGGCGGATGTGGATTCCACCGAGGAGACAACCATGCTTTTGCTACGCAAGGCGCTGGCCGCGCTCGTCCTGCTGCCGGCTGCCGTGATGGCCCAGGACTTTCCGAACAAGCCTATTCGCCTGATTGTGCCGTTCGCGGTCGGAGGCGCTGCCGACACGGTCGGACGGTCCCTGGGCCAGCAGCTGTCGGCCGCCACCGGGCAGCCGGTGATCGTGGACAACCGCATCGGCGCCAACAGCATGATCGGGTCGGAGATGGTCGCCCGCGCGCAGCCCGACGGCTACACACTGCTGGTGCAACTTGGGCCCCCGCACAACACACTGCCGTTCTTTTCCAAGTCCATTGCCTACGACCCGATCAAGGACTTCACGCCGATCGCCATCGTCGGTACTGCACCGCAGGCCCTGGTCGTGAATGCCTCCTTGCCCATCGACGATGTCCAGGGCCTGATCGCCTATGCCCGCAACCACCCGGGGAAGCTGTCGTACGGCACGGCAGGCGTTGGCACGTCGCAGCATCTGGGCGGCGAGCTCCTCAAGGCGGTGACCAAGATCGACATGGTCCACGTGCCCTACAAGGGAGGCTCGCTGGCGCTGACCGATGTGGTCGGCGGGCAGGTGCCGGTCGGCATCCTGGTGCTGTCCAACGTCATGCCCTTCGTCAAATCCGGCAAGCTCAAGCTGCTGGCCGTGCTCGAAAATCAGCGCGCCCCGGCAGCGCCGTCGGTACCCACCATGACGGAAGCTGGCGTGACCGGCTACACCATGCCCGATACCTGGGTGGGCGTCCTTGGCCCCGCCGGTATGCCGGCCGCCGTGGTGGAAACCCTCCGCGCTGCGATTGGCAAGTCGCTTGAATCGGCCGACATGCGATCGCGGCTGGATGCAGCCGGGTTCAACGTCGCCAAGAGCGCGTCGCCTGCCGACTTCCTGGCCTTGTTGAACAGCAGCGTGTCGGTGTATCGCGGCATCACCAGCCAGGCAGGGATCTCGCCCGAGTAGGCGGCGCGCCGCGACGAGCCGGTGCGGCGACGCAGGTCATCGCATCGTCAGGCCGCGCGTTCGACCTGCGCGGCCACGGCTGGCGTATCCCAGGGCGTTGGCGCCGGTACCGCACATGGCGCGGGGGCGTCGATGCTTTTGAAGTCGGCGGGCCCCACGATCTCCAGGTATTCCATGTCGGGCGAATAGTCGAACAGGTAGTGCACGAGCCCCGGACGCTGATGGACGCAATCGCCGGCTTCGACCAGCGTTTCCTTGTCCTCGTACATGAACTTGGCCCACCCCTTCAACATGATCACGATCTGGAAGTCCGCTTCATGGCGGTGCCAGCCCGTGCCTTTCTCGGGTGCGGAATGCGCCCTGACCAGGTGCGCGATGACCTTGCCATGCGTGGCGGCCGCAATCCCCAGATCGCGATATTGGAAGAAGTCCCGCAAGCCTTCGCCGCGGTAGGGCGTATCGCCCGGCTTCACATGGGAAAAATCCGTCGTGGTGTCCTGCATGGTTACCTCCAGCGGTTGCACTGACACGATTTCGAAGCTGAAACCGTCGGTCGATTGTGCGCCGCAGCGTAGCGGCCTGGAACTAGGGGAAGCCCGCTGCAGGTAATTCGTATGCGACTTTCGTGTGCATGAGGGCTTGCCATCTACATAAATTCGCGGTGAATTTGCTGCATTGCACATCGCGGTGGCACGTTGCATATGGCGGCATGGGGCACCGACTTAGAATGCGGCGGGCAAAAAAAACGCCAGACCTCCATGCGAGGAGTCTGGCGTTTTTACGGGATGGCAAGCCGCTCGCAATGGCGAGCGGCCATGCCCGGGCCGTCTTAGTTCTTCGTGGCGTACAGGAAGATCTCGATACGGCGGTTCGCGGCGCGGCCTTCCGCGGTGGCGTTGTCGGCTACCGGGTCGTTCGATGCACGGCCTTCCGAGCTCAGGCGCGCATTGGCCACGCCTTTGCCCGCCAGGTAGCTGGTCACAGCCGTGGCGCGGTTTTGCGACAGAGTCTGGTTGTAGGCCATCTGGCCGGTGTTATCGGTGTGGCCAACGGCGCGTGCGCGCAATTCCGGGCTTTGCTGCATCGTGCGGGCGACGCTGTCCAGCACCGGCAGCAAGGCAGGCTTGAGCGCGAAGCTGCTGGTGTCGAACGACACGCCGCTCGGGATGTTGACCTTCAGGGTGCCATCGGGCTGCTCGGCCACGTCGATGCCCAGGTCCTTGGCGCCCGATTGTTCAACGTCTTGCTTGACCTTGCTCCAGTTGTAGCCAACGAGGCCGCCGGCCACAGCGCCAACGCCTGCACCGATAGCCGCGCCCTTGCCGCCGCCAAACAGCGCGCCGAGGCCCGCGCCGGCTGCGGCGCCGCCGCCTGCGCCAATGGCGGCATTGTTTTGCTGCTGGTTTGCGCAACCTGCGGTGAACGCAGTGATGGCGGCAACCAGAACGAGCTTGCTAACGGTGGATGTCTTCATGGGTGGCGCTCCTGTTGTGAGTCTTTGCGTCGGGTAACGACAGCAAATGTTACAGGCTGGCTCAACCGGAAGCGGCAACACTTCGTTTGAAGATGTGAGATTTACCGGACAGCAACGGTTTGGGCCAGGACGAAGTCCCGAATCCGCTCCAAGGCCTGGCGCGAGTTGTCGGTGTCCGGGGTGGATGTCACAAACATGTGGACGTCATCAAATTTGTGGACGGCCACGTCGCCGCCCGCCTTGCGATAGGCGTCCGCGAACAGGTCGGCGCGCGCATGGTCGACGTTCTGGTCGCCGATCCCCTGGATGATGATTGCCGGCGGCAGGTGCGCATGTTCGCCGCGCTCGAGGATCAACTGCGGATTTGCCCGTGTCATGGCGGCTTCATCCGGCCAGAAATCGTGATGCGCCGAGATCAACTGCGTCAAATTCCTGGCTTGCGCCATCCGATAGCGGGCAAGCGGATCCAGGATGCCCCAGCACACCACGGCATAGTTCACCCTGGCGTCGGCCCCCGCATCCGGCATGGCATGGTCCGGGTGATCCGGCAGCAGCGTGTTGAGCATGAGAAGGTGGCCGCCACTCGACGTGCCCAGTCCGCCCACCCAGTCGGCCCGCGTGCCCAGTTCCTCGGCATGGGCCTTGACCCAGCGGATGCCCTGGTTCACGTCCCTGACCGCACCCGGGTACTGCGTGGCGGGCGCCAGGCGAAAGTCCAATGCAAAGGTGGCGATGCCGTGCTCGGCCAGATACTGGTGCATGACTTGATTATTGAGCCGGTCGCCCTTGTTCCATGCGCCGCCATGAATGTCGACCAGCAGGGGCACCGGCCCGCTTGCCGCCGGGCGATACAGGCGTCCGGCCAAGGCAGGATCATGGGACGTGGTAAAGACAACATCCTGAACGGTGACGGCGGTCATGCGCATCCTTCGCAAGCAAGGGGAGACAACGGCGAATGCAAGGGCCGTGCCGGGGCCGATATATCCAGCTGCTTCGTATACTGTTGTTTGTCGTGTGATCTGTCCACCCCGGGGTCGGATCATTTTGACCACGCGCTCATCCGGTGACCGTGGTCCACCTTCCATCTCTTGCGAGGCTACGCAGTATGTCCGTCACATTCTCCGATATCGAATCCGCCGCGCAGACCCTGAGCGGCCATGCCCACAGGACGCCGGTCCTGACCTCCGATACGGTCGATGCCTTGACGGGCGCGTCGGTCTTTTTCAAGTGCGAAAACTATCAGCGGATGGGCGCGTTCAAGTTTCGCGGCGCCTTCAACGCGCTGTCGCACCTGGACGACGACGCCAAACGGCGCGGTGTGGTGGCGTTTTCGTCGGGAAATCATGCCCAGGCCGTTGCGCTCGCGGGCAAACTGCTGGGCATCCCGGCCACCATCGTCATGCCCACCGATGCGCCCCAGGTCAAGCTGCAGGCCACCCTGGGGTATGGCGCTCGCGTCGTTACCTACAACCGCGCCACCGACAGCCGCGAAGCGGTCGCAGCCGACGTTGCCAGCAAGGACGGCCTCGTGACCATCCCGCCCTTCGACCATCCGCACATCATCGCCGGCCAAGGCACGGCCGCGCTCGAGCTGATGCAGGACGTGGGCCCGCTGGACTACCTGCTCGTACCCTGCGGCGGCGGCGGTCTGCTGTCCGGTTCGGCGATCGCCGCCAAGGCCATGTCGCCTGGCATCAAGGTGATTGGCGTCGAGCCGGCAGCCGGGGATGACGTCACGCGGGGCTTCAAGCTCAAGACCCTGCAGACCTGCAAGAATCCCGACACCATCGCCGACGGCGCACGTACCGAGAGCGCCGGCGCCATCACGTTTCCGTTGATCCTGTCGGAAGTGCACGACGTCATGGCCGTGCCCGACGACGAATTGATCCACTGGACGCTGTTCCTGATGGAACGCATGAAGATGGTGATCGAGCCGACAGGCGCGCTGGGGGCCACGGCGCTGCTGTCCGGCCGGCTGGCCGCGCAAGGCAAGCGCGTCGGCGTGATCGTCTCGGGCGGCAACGTCGATCTGTTCTCGCTCACCGGCTACCTGAATCGCGGCCGCGACGCGATCGGACTGTAAAGCCTTAGCGGTCTGGCGCGATCATCACCACGTCCGCCGGTGCGGCCACGGGGACCTGCACCGGCAGGGGCGCTGCATCGACCCGCTTGAAAGTGACCAGCAGCATGAAGGCCACCGCAAGCGCGTAGTCGCGGCGCGGGGTCTCGTACGTGCGGTTGTTGAACCGGCGGAACAACCAGATCACCACGACCACCAGCGCCGCGAACATTGCAGACGCCAGGAACGCACCCAGGAACTGCAGGAGTATCGGCACGCGCGCCGAGAAATCGCCCTCGGGCAGCGATCCTCGAAACGCATTTGACGCGATGAACATCAAAAGGAGCGCCACACCCAGGGCGCCCCACGTCAGGTCTTTGTTGGAAAACAGCTTCACGGCGGCTCGTTCATCTGGTGCGTGGACAGTGCCGGGAGTGTAAACGACGCATCGTGGCCGGCTTGCACGCACCCGGACATTCCTGTCCGATGGACAGCCTTGTCCGTCGCGGGTTGCGCCAATTGTTGGCCGCGCCGCCGGTGCGCACACTGCATCTCTCCAGGCCAACCGCGGCATCTCGCCGGCGGGGCCCGATCCAGAGGGAGCACCATGTTGACCACACACATCGCGGCACGGCCGCGCGCCATGCGCGGCCAGGGGATGACCGAATACATTGCTACCCCGCAAACCCGCGATAACTCTGGGGCATTTTGAACGTGTCTATTAGATGTCTAAAACTCAGTGTCCAAAACTGGACGTTTATCCAGCCTTCTTGCTGGGCCCGGTAACCACTTTCGCGGTCTTGTCCCGCAGGTAAATCTGGGTCGTTCTACGATCTGTGTGGCCAAGCAGAGCGGATGGATCGTTGCCTTGGCGGTCGGTCTCGGTGCCGGCCATTGCACGCAGGTCATGCAGCGTCACGTCGGCCACGCCGGCCTTTTCGGCTGCTGTCTTGAAGGCTCGCCAGACGTTGCTGTGTAATCGCATACGGCCCGCCCTTCCCGCGATGACATATCGCATCGCGGCGACGGAGCCGGGCAACGCCTTCGCGCGCTCAATGACGGCCTGAAGGTCCGGTGTCCAGCCGACAACAAGCCGTTTCCCCGTCTTCTGCTGCTGCACGAAAATGCCTTCGTCAGTGAGGTGCTGACGTTCGATTTTCAGCACGTCACCGATACGCTGGCCGGTGAGGTAGCAAAGGTCCATGACGATCTGGAGCCAGGGCGCGGCGTGGGCGTAAATCGCCTGATATTCCTTGCCCTTGATGAGACGCTCGCGCGGCGTCTGCTTCAGCCGCTTGACGCTCAGGCAGGGGTTATGCTGCACCAGCTCGCGGTCCATAGCCCATTGAAACACCAGCTTGAGCACTGTAAGCATGCGATTGGCGATGGCCACTTTGTGGCTGTACGCGTCCATCATCTGCACGATGTCGCCGTGGCGGACCTGCTCCGGCCGGTATTCGGCGAAGACCTGGGCGACCAGTCTGGCGCAGTACCTGTACTGGACTTCCGTCGCCGGCGCGCGCCCGGCAACGATGTGCGGCAAAGCCTTGTCGATGAGGGCGGGCATGCCCTCGGTCGGGATCGAGACGATCCGCGCGTATTCGTGAAGCGCGCCTTGAAGGTCAGCGCCGAGGCGTCGCCACTGCCCGCCCTTCACGTACCAGTACGCCCCGTGTTTCTGGTAGACGCAGGCGGGGAGATGACGATCCTTGATTCGTGGGCGCATGGCCGAAAGCTACTTCCAGTGAGACGCGCAGGACGACGGGTGTGCCATCGGAACGCGATTTGTAGGGAACGCCCAGCTTCGCAAGTTCAAGGCACTGAGCCGACTTCTTGACCTTGCCGGTAAGGGCAGCGACTTCGTCATGTGTGAGCGTGATCATGCAGCACCTCGCGGGCGCGGTCCACGGCCGCTGCGGTACGCGACCCAGGCGTCCTCTTCGGCCTGGATGGCGCCGGCCATGCCGGACAACTGCTGGCCGGCCTGGAAGCAGCGCAGACCGTGCGCTTCCATCTCGGCCTCGGTGTATAGCAGCACCTCGCCGTCCACGTTGGCGGCCGTGCCGAAGGCCTTGCGGTGTGGCGGCACAGGCGGGCAGGCGGGATGCCTTTCAGCCATTGGCACCTCCGCGAGTGATGTCGTACCGCTGCGCCAGGTCGTCGGCGCCGTTGTCGAACGACGGTTGGCAGTCGGCGCACATGCAATGGCGTGCGGGAGGGTGCGGGTTCGCAGTTGTCCCAGATACCAGCACGGCACCGACGAAGCGCGTGAGCAGCTCCCGGGCTGCCGCTGGCGCTACGCCATGCAGGTGATGGCGCAAGCCGGTGTCGCGGGCGATCTGGAGCAGGCGCTCGCCGTCCAGCGGCAGGGTGGGGGTAGTCATGCTGATGCTCCATGGTTGGTGTGGCCGCTATAGGGGCCGAACAGAGCCGCCACGGTCGGGTCACGCTGCGGACGTAGAAAACGGGGGGCCCGTGGGCGCGCTGCTTCCTGCGCCCGTTCGATTGCCGCGAGTTGCTGCTTGCGCAGGCGCTTGAACTCGCGATCGGGAAACGGCACGTCTTGGCCTGGGCCGGCCAGCCAAACTGCGAGGCCGCAGGCGGTACCGTAAACGTGCTCCCAGTCGCAGACATGGAAGTCGCCGTCCATCTTGCGGCTGAGCTGCAGCCAGGTCCTGATCGAGTCCGGCGACAGGCCAGTGATCTGGGCGATGTCTGAGACAGGGCGCGGGATGCCTGTGATCGCGAGCTTGATTGCTTCGCGGCTGGCAATTGATAGCCTGATCCTCATGCTGCGCACCCCTGCAGGTAGATCGCGGCGATGTCTGGACGCCCCTGGGCGATTGCGTCGTCGGCAAGTTCTCGATCGGCGTGTGCTGCCGCGCGGCCTAGGCCCAAGCCAAGCACAAGGGCCAGCGTCGGCAAGAGCAGGAAAACAGTGATGGCCGTAATCATGGCTTCATCGCGCCGGAAGTGAGCAGGAAAGCGGCGCGGCTGATCAACGCTTCGTTGGCGGCGACGTGCTGCGTGGACGCCGCCGGCAAGGTCACGCCGATGGCGCCCAACTCGCGCTCTTCCTGGCGCGTGCCGGTGACCATGTCGGTCAGCATCTGCATTGCGTCGTGCAGGATGGCCAGGGGCTGCCCTGCGCGGTGGGCTGCCAGCTCCTTGTCCAGGGCCTGCAGCTGCTGCTTGGCGGCATACAGCTGGCCGCGGGTCTGGGCCAGGGCGGCGGTGTTCTGGTCGTAAAGGCGGCGGTACGTGTTGCGGCTCTTCACCACCTCGGCGTATTGGTGGGCAGTCACCTCACGGATGGCCGGCTGGCGGCTGTAGGCACGGGCGATCGGTACAACGTTCTGCGAGTCCATGGTGCGTTCTTTGATGAGGTGGCGTCAGGCGCCGAGGTGGGCAATGAGGGATTGGGCGCGGTCGAAGCCTTGCTGCCAGAGCGCGCGGTCGGTGTCGGTGTCGAAGTGGTTCCAGTGGCCTTGCGAATCGGGCTGCTGGTGCAACGCGTGGGCGCAGATCAGGCCCCAGCGGAATGCGTCGTCGTGCGGCATCGTGGCGTCAGTGGCCAGGGCGTTGTCGGCCCACGTGCCGGAATCGACCACGCGTGGCAGGAAGCTGCCGCCGCGCTTGCTTGCCTTGAAGCGGCCGTATTGGTTCATGCCTGCACTCCGCCGGAGAGGGCGAAGCGCACGGCATCGCGGATGCGGCCGGCGTCGCGGCGGAGCAGGTGGGCGCTGTAGGTGTAGGGGTCGAACACCAGGGCAATGACCGGGCCATCGTCCTGGTCGGACTTGCCGACCCGGTAGCCCTTCTGCAGCTGCATGGTGTGCTCTTCGCGCAGGTCTGCGTCCTGCTGCATCACGACCTGGTGGCGATCAATGGCGGCGGCCAGACGGTCGATCAGGTCCAGCCAGCCCGCGTCGAAGGTGACCGCGCTGGTGCCCAACGGCAGGTCGGCCGTGACCATGTAAGGGTTCGTGCTGGTGTGGATGGTGCCCAACGGTCCGAAGCCAGCCGCGGGCGCCGCAATGGCTTCCGTGGCGACTGGTGCCGCTGGCTTGGTTGCCATGAAGCGCGACGACTTGCCTGCCTCGACCTCGGCGTTGAACTTGGCGGCGCGATACTGGGCAAAGCCGGCGGGCATGGGGCCGGTCAGCTTACGGCCGACGGCATCAACTACGAAGCCCCGACCAGTGCCCGCGCCGAGCTGCTGGTGAGTGATGGGGAGGTGGATGGGGAGCTTGGCCTTACCGGCCGCGCTGGTGCTGCGTGCGTTCATGGATCATCCCAAGGTGCTGCCGTCTCGGCGAGCGGCTTGGAACTATTAAACCATTGCTTTAAAATCATTGGCAAGCAGTGGTTTAGGAAAAACAACCAACGCTTGCGCAGAAGGTAGGACTAATCCAAACTACTACCATGCAGAAATTGATTGGGAATCAGACGGAGATGGTCATCGCGCCCATCGACTTTATTGACCGCCAGGCGATGAGGGATGCCCGAAATGGCGGCGTGCTGAGATATGAGGGTGGCTTGGTGTCGGCATTCGCAGCCCGCCGTCGCATTGGCTTCGTTGACTCAAGTGAGGTGCATCTTCATCTGATGCAGGGCGGGCGAGCCTATTACCGACCTGCCAACGACTTGGTCCCGCCATCGGTGGTCTGCACGCTCCTGGCATAGACGAAAAAAATCCACCGCGAGGGTGGATCGTTTTGTGGGGAAAGGCTGCCGCCTCATAGGTGCTCGGCCTGCATCAGCACAACTTTTCCAAGCGTTATCGTGCGGTCGGTGCACATGACCGGTGGATACGCTGTCTGGTCCGGGTTGTCCGAATGCAGCCACCAATGGTTCACGCGTCGCACGAGGCGCTTCAGCGTGAATTCGCCCTCGTGATTGATGGCAAAAACCTCACCAGTGCGATGCCTGGTGTCCGAGGTGTCGACAATTAAAGTGTCGCCCTCATGCACGCGCGGGAACATGCTCATGCCCCGGGCTGTCGTTGCGAACAGCTTGTCCGCCTGCAGCTGTCGCTTCAAGACCCACTTTCGCGGCAGGTAGATCTGACCGCCATCTCCATCCTCACGGGCGTCAATCGAATAGCCTGCCACGCCCGCGCTGATCTTCACTGACACCCGCCGCACTGCCACGTAGTCAGGATCGTTTGCCGCCTCGGCTGACGCTGCCCGCACGATGGCCGCTGCCTGCTCGCGCTTGCCCTCTTCTGGCTTGGCCGCGATCTCCAATCCGATCCCCAACTGGGCCACTGCCAGCGCGATAGCGCCGTCCAGCTTGAGACGAAGCGCTGGTGGCATCGCCGACACATCCGACGCACTGATCGATTCGAACGGCCACTTCATGCCCGCCGCTCCGGTCGCTGGTGCGTCCTCCGCATCGGCGCCTGGCAACCACCAGGAAACCGGCAGCCCAGTAAGTCCTGCAAGGGTCCGTAGATGCTCTTTGGCGATCCGACCGTTGTTTTTCCAGCCATTGATGGCCTGCACAGAAACGCCACAGGCCTCGGCGACTTCCCGAGCGGAAATGAGCCCCTTGCCAATGGTCGCACGCACCTTCTCAGCAAGGCTGGAGGGTGGCGAAGAAAGCAGGGCGGTGACAGTGTCGGGTGAAAGCATTGCTTGATTGTGCAATTTCACACTCGATGCAAGCAATGGTTGCTTTATATAAAGCATTGATTTAGTATCCGATCAACTGATGCTTTAGGAGTTGCGATGAGCCGCAACCAGGTGGTTGAAAAGGCTGTGCGAGTGGTGGGTGGACAGGCCGCACTGGCAAATGCGTGTGGGGTCAGCCCCCAGGCGGTGAGCCAGTGGGTGAACGGGATCCGTCCTGTGCCGGTCGAGCACTGCCGGGCGATTGAGGATGCCACCCGTGGCGAGGTTTCTCGCCGGGATCTTTGCCCGACCAAATGGCAGTCGATCTGGCCGGAACTGGCGACGCTCCAAGAGGCGAGCCATGGGTGATCACGATCCACAGCCTCTGCAAACCGCTGCGACTTGCCAAGCCAACAGCCAATCCGTTGCCGAAGCCTTCGAATTGGCCACCGCAATCGCTGATGCGGTGGCCACCGAGCTCGCTACCCCTGACTCTTCGCTTCGTCGGGCAGTTCACTCGCGATTCTGCGAAACATCACATAGCTCGCGTCGGCAACCATGAACATGTTTTCCATGCATTCCGAATACGCCTTGCGATATGCCGCGGTTGCGGGAGTGTCGGCCAGCGCGATCGCCTGCGCCTCGGGTGTTTCCTCGGTGATCGCCTTGAAGGCTTCTTTCATTGCGTCCAGGTTCGCCTCGTTCGTCCCGTTATCTGGAAGCGATTTCCCCAGAAGCATGCCGACGATTACTTCGATAGCGGTGATCTTTCCGAGTAGCGCTGCGTTGTTGCTTTCCATGGTCAGTCCCTTGTGTGTGAGGGTGGGGTGTAGGAACCGCCATCGTAGCCGCTCGGGGCTGACCGCCCAATTGCCATACGTCTCAGTGTCCGCTCAGATGGTCGCTGGGGCTGAAGTCTGGCCCGGCCATATCCGTCTCGGCGCACAGCCGCTGAAACACCGCGATGACCGTCAGCTCGCTGCAGTCGCCCAACACTTCGTTCGCAATGTCTTTGGCCTGCTTCAGCAGGCGTTTGGTTTCGGATACAGGCGTGATGCCCATGATGGTCTCCAGCATGTCGGAGAGGTGAGTGTCGCGGGTGTCGTAGGTCATGTGAATGCGGTGATGCCGAGTTGTGGTGAACCGCCAGTTTCCACCGGCCGGCGCGCAAGCGCACGCAGGCTCTTTTGTTCACCCATGAATGAGGTTGTGTCGCTATGAACGCCATTGTTGAAGCCCAAACGCGTCGACCGAGCATCGAGCGCGCGCTCCGTCATTTGCTCACTAACCCGTCCAGCAAGACCGACGCTCGCGAAGCGCTGGGCATGGACGATTCGCAGGTCTCTCGCTTCCTGAGCGGGCAAGCAGGCATACCGATCGACAAGATCGATCGCGCTATCCAGGTGGCTGGCATGGTGCTGGTGCGACCGGATTACTTGAAGGCGCTTTCGCACCTGGCCGATACGGGCGTGAACTGCGCGTGCGCGCTCGCCGGCGGCGGCAACTGTGGGGGCAAGTGGTGAGCGACATCTTTGCATCGCGGCTGGCGATCGCCATCGAGGCAGAGCAGGCCGCAATCCGCTTCCATTGGGCGCGGGAACCGGGCGACGTTGTGCCGGCCAACCCGTACCCGGAAGGATCCGACGCGCACGACGTGTGGAAGGCGCACTTCGACCGCGAGCTGGCATCACACCGTGATGGCACGCCCGAGTCTGCCACATGCTGACGCAGCGCAAACCAATTACGCGCAAGACGCCGATGAAGCGTTCTGCGATTGAGCGCACGTCGGCCGCCCCGAAGATGACCGCACGCCGCAAGCCAAAGGCACGACCCGGCCGTGACCAGGCCGCGCTCGATGCCTGCCGCGGCGAGCAGTGCTATCTGCGCCTCGTCGGTGTCTGCCTGGGCGCGACTGGAGCCGCCACGGTGGTGCCCGCCCACAGCAACCAGGCCGTGCACGGGAAAGGGAAGGGCATCAAAGCGCACGACCGCTTTACGGTGCCCGCCTGTCACGCATGCCACGCCGAGATAGACAGCGGCAACCGAATGACGCGCGTCCAGAAGGCACTCGCCTGGGACACGGCCTATTTCGCCTGGGAGCCGGTGCGCGCCCAGAGAATCACCGCGCTGGGCAAGACCTTGTCCGCGCTTCCCATCAGCAAGATCGTTCCACGAGGGGATCACCTATGAGCGCACAAGCGCAAGCCTGGGCACTGGCCCAGCAAATCGTCACCGAACCGACCGCCCGGCACGTCTTGCTGGTGCTGGCGGGCTACGCGGGCCAAGACGGCCGAGGCGCCCATCCGACCGCTGCTCGCTTGGCCCAGGACACCGGCCTGCACGAGCGCACCGTCCGCGCCAAGCTGGTCGCGTTGGAAGCGGAGAACATCATCCGGCGCGACCGCGAGCTGGCCGCCTACCTGGAGCGCCGCGGCGTGCCCAAGGCGATCTGCTACGACTTGATGCTCGACAACGACACGGCGCCGCCGGTGCCTTTAGTGGCAGTCGGTGCGACGCAGACCATGGACTTGGCGGCCTGACATGAGCATCAAGGTCATGACGATGGTCTTTGACCGGTACCCGGGCAGTGCGGGCGAGATGCTGCTTGCGCTCGCTCTGGCCGATCACGCGAGCGATGACGGCACGCGGGTGTACCCGTCTGTCGAAGCGCTCGCATTGAAGACGCGCCAGTCGGTGCGCTCGGTCCAGTACCAACTGAGCCGCATGCTGAAGTCGGGCTGGCTGGTGCTGGTGAACAGCGGCAACGGTGGCCGTGGACAACACCGCGAATACCGCATTTCGCCCGAGTGGCTAAAGGGTGCAGATATTGCACCCATCGAAAACGGTGCAATTGACGACGCAAAGGGTGCAAACGACGACACGAAAGGGTGCAATCCACAACCGGAAAGGGTGCAACCGGTTGCACCCGCATATAACCGTCATAGAACCATCAAGGAACCGTCAGAACCCAAGGGCGCGCAGCCGCGCTCTGGATTCGATGCAGCCAGCATCATGCTGCCCGACTGGCTGCCCCGGGAGGACTGGAAGCGCTGGGTGCAGGACCGGAAGGACCGTCGCAAGCCGATCACAGCAGCTGCTGCAAAGCTGCACCTGAACGCCCTGGAGGCCCATGTCGCTGTCGGCACCGCGCCCGGCCCAGTAATCGACCACGCAATCAACGCAGGGTGGTCCGGCCTGTTCCCACCGAAAGACGCGCCGCAACGAGTGACGAGCCGAGCCGACAAACAAGCCGAGTGGGCCCGTCAGCTTGATGCTGAAATTGCCAAGGCGCGCGGTCTGGCGACCGAAGAGAAAGACATGGGGATGCTCGATGCTGCCGACATTGGTTAAAGCCCCGGCCGGCGACGATGCCGCCCGCCGCGTCGCTGTCGAGATCATCGACTTCCTCCGGTGCGAATACGGCTCAAAGTTCGACCAGCAGTGGGGCAACGTTGATCCGGCCAAGTTGACCGAGCACTGGGCACAACGGCTCGTCGGCTACACCGCTGGCGAGGTCCGCCGCGGCATCCACGCATGCGCCACCCGGACTTTCGTGCCGACACTGCCCGAGTTCCTGGCGCTGTGCCGCCCAGCGTTGGCGCCTGAGCAGGCCTTCTACGTCGCCGTAGAAGGGCTGCACGCCCGCCAGCGCGGCGAGATTGGCCACTGGCCGCACCCGGCAATTTACTGGGCGGCTGTGCGCATCGGGCAGCACGACATGCTTGCGTCTGGCTATAGCGGCCTCAAGGGGCGGTGGACGAACGCACTGCAGGACGTCATGGGCAAGGGAAAGTGGCAGGACGTCCCCGAGCCTGCTCTGGCGCTAGCTGCACCAGGCCAGTCGACGACGTCCGACGCGGAGGCACGGCAGCAGCTGGCCCGGCTGAACGCCGCGGTGGCTGGCGCCGTCAAGCCGGTACCTGCCCTGGCTGGCGGCCGGGACCTTCGGTGGGCGCATCGCATCCTGGAGCAGGACAAGCAGCCGACTGGCCGTCCACCGTCGATCAGCGTGCAGATGGCCGAGCGTGCCCTGCGCGCGGTTGGGGGGATCCCCAATGGCTGAGATCCAGTTCGTTGTGCCCGGCGTGCCGGTAGGGAAGGGCCGCCCGCGCGCCAGCAAGACGAAAGTGGGCGTGCGCATGTACACGCCGGCCAAGACTGTCAGCTATGAGGCTGTCGTGGCCTATGCCGGGCGCCAAGCGATGGCCGGCCGCGATCCAGAGCAGGGCGCGGTCGCGGTGGCCCTGACCATCGTGGTGCCGATACCCGCCTCGTGGTCCGGCGCCAAGCAGGAGCGCGCCGCCGTGGGCGAGGTCATGCCGACCACGAAGCCGGACATCGACAACATCGAGAAGGCGATCTTCGACGCGCTGAACGGTATCTGCTGGCGCGACGACGTGCAGGTGACCGACGTGCTGAAAAGCAAACGGTATGGCCGTCAGCCAGGCGTGCGCGTAACCATCAACCCACTGGAAGGGACAAAGGCATGTTGATCAAACGGATCGAGAACGCCTCGCGATTGCTCGGGGCTCCGCCAGATTGGGACGGCAAGGACATGACATGCGGCGCGTTGCCGGTCATGGACGTTCTTACAGCGGAAGGCACCTTCATGGTTTCAGCATGGGAGCCCACGCCCACCGAACTGGCCGCGCTCGCCGCTGGCGCCACGTTGAAGCTGTGGATCCGCGGCAGCTCGCACCCGGTCGTCGCAATAAGCGTGGGTGACGTCGCATGAGCGTCTTCCATCCTAGCAAGCCAAATCCGCGCAAGCCAGCGCCCGCCAAGCTGGAGGCGCCCGCGTTGAAGCGCAGCCGCGCTATGTCGTTCGCCGTCGACCGCCTCCGCGAAAGCCGCGCCACCACCGACCAAACTAAGCAGGAGCCCAAGTCGTGAAACCCCACATCAAGCTGGTACGGAAGGGCCTCTGGTCCTGCACTGGCGGCATTTCCCGCAGCGGCGTCAGTCCACGCCAGGCGTTCGACCGGTGGTATGCAGCCGTCGCCCTGATCGTGCCGGCAGCCCGGCTCCCGGTCTTCAAGCTGCCGCCGCCGCGCGTTGCCACGCCCATGACTGTGCGCCCGGATCACATCGAAGCCGCAGCCGGCGCCGCGTTGCTGGGCTACAGCGAGTCGATGGTTCGACGCGTGGCCGGTACCGTTCAGACGCGCCCATATGTGCCGCCGAAGGCACTACGTATCAATCAAGCCCGGGCGGCTGCCCACCAGCCCCCGATGATGTCCATCTCAAGCCGTGCAGGAGACTTGCGCTGATGTTCCACTCACCTGAAGAAGCGCTCGCGGTCGCCTTCACCATCACCGAGCTACCGATCGAACCGAAGAATGCAACTCAGCTCATCGTCGAAGCGCTGCGGGAGCGGTATGGGCTACAGATGCGACGGGTGCCCACCGGTCTGACGCCTCACGACTGGCACGCCCAAGCGGTGATGGTGCTGGAGTTCACCAAGCGAACTTTGATCAAGCGACCTGATCTTTGGAATGCGATCGTTGCCGAATACTCGCCACGAGTCGACGGCGCTCTGGCTATTCAGGCCGTGACCGGAATGTTGCTACCGGGATTGGGGTCTGAAGAACGTCTGCTCGCAGATCTCCTAGTAATGCGCCAATTCCGGGGCAGGCCAAGTCTCGAAACGATTGCAGTGCATTTTTCTGTGTCGCGACGAACGGTTGGCCGCAGAGAACGATATTGGAAAGAGCAAGTTGGACCGCTCCGCCAGAGAGCATTGCAAATGCTAGTTGCGCCGATGGTCGAAGCTGGCCTAGTGGACACCACCTCCGGATAACTGGATTCAAAATCCGACTTTGCGTGATAAGCCAAGGTGGAACTAATGCATCGGATTCGTCCAGATTTGCATCAGATGGTTTGCTGATGCTCATAGACTAAGGACCAATGATCGGGGAGAAGACCATGATACGAAACGCTGCAGCGAGCGCTACGATTGCATTTTTGACGGGCTGCGGCGGTTCCCTATACGTTGCGGACGAAAACTGGAACGCTCAACCCGGAATTCCATTCAGAGCAACGGAGGTTTATGTCATGCGGGGAGTGCTAAACAAACATACTGAAGGCAAGGATTGCGACAACACTCCTTTCGTCCGCACTTTGCCATTGCCTGCGGGTGCTCAGTATTTCGTCGCTTTCAAGGGAGCGATGCTTGCCAAATCAGAGTTCTCGGTAAATTTCGGGCCGAATGGCACCTTGTCCTCAGTGACACTTAATTCTGAACCGGGCGCTTCTGAGACGCTTAGAGCAACCTCCGATTTGTTGAAGTATGCGTTACCTGTGGCAACAGCCGCAACCGGCGGCGGCTTGCTCGGAACTACTTTTAATGTGAGCACACCTTTTCCTGTTTCGCCGGAAGTTGCTAAGATGATGAAAGAGATGGCGAAGCGCGATACTGAAATCTCGCCGCCGGACGGTGCGGAGCCTCCTAAGGCGCCGCCCAAGATTGCGTGTAATAGTGGGGAGGACAAGGTAACACTTTTGCCGCTCTCAGCCGACCTAGAAAAGTATCGCTAAGTCGCATGGGTACGGACAAAGGACGGATACATAGACTTTTGCCCCAGCTTATGCCAGAATGTAGCAAGCTTGAAATAAGTATGACCAAAGCCCGCATGTCTCACGACGGCGGGCTTTTAGTTTTGGGGGCGCTGCGTGTTTTAAAGCGCTGCGATACAGTAGTCGCAGCACAGTTCCCCGAAAGGTAAAACATGAATTCATACGAAGTGGCAAAGCACGCCGCTGCTGCGGCTCTCAGCGAGCTGGAGGCCGGTCTTGAAGCCAAGAGACAGGCAGAAGCTGCAGAGGCAGCGCGAGTAGCTGCAATACTTGAGCCTGCTTTAGTAGAGGTCCGGCGTGTTTTTGAGTCGTATCGGGATCAGTTGAGCGCCGACGGGTTCACCGCTACCTTCGATACGCGGGAAGCGCATCCGCAAAAAATTGGGCTGGAAATTCAGTTTGACGGTCCACTCGCACGGCTCTCGCGGACCTACCGCAGGATTTATGTGACTGCTGAGATTCAGGGTCAACGTGTCATGATGACAGCTATAACCATCATGTCGTCTGGTTACAAACGGCCCGACATCGGTTCGTGGCAACTGGCGTCGGAAGACGATCTGTTGTCCTTCGGCGAGACGCTAGAGCTTGCCTGGGCAAAAATCTTCAAGACTGTATTTGAGCCACGGAAGTAATACCACGGTAGTGTCCGCGCGACAGGAATTGAAGCCCCGAGTGGAGACCGCCGGGGCTTTTTTTATGGAGATACGATGCAGTCCCGCTCATCTGATTCCCCGCAAATACAGGTCCAATCCGATCTAGTCCATGAGACCGTTTTCAACGCGAAAGTTTCTGGCAAGGATCTCGATGATTTGATTGTGTCGGGTGTCATGAGGCAGATCGGCCGGCCTGTGATGGACCGCACCGGCGTGACGTGGAAGGTGGTGCATCGCAATGAGACGACTGCCACGGAAGGCACGCGGCAGATCGCCGAGGTAACGATTGTGGTCGACCATCGCACTGATGCTGTACTCGATACATCGACAGTGCATGTTCGGCCTGGCGATGTAGTGTTGCTTCCGCCTGGTCACCACTGGTTAGACATCACCTCGATGGATGGCTGGTGTGGTTACGTGGCCGTGCCGAACGATGCCTAGGCTTACGACGCTCAAGCCCAGGGTGCCTACTCAATTCGGTCGTCTGGCAGTGCAGCAGCCCGGTTCGTGGCGGCCGTCTGGTGCGACAGCGAATGAGCGCGGCTACACGTACAAGTGGCAGAAGGCCAGCAAGGCCTTCCTCGAGGAACATCCATTGTGCCAATACTGCGAGCGTGCAGGCTTCATCACGGCGGCGCGGTTGGTCGACCACATAGTGCCGCACCGAGGTGACCAGTCGCTGTTCTGGAGTCGGTCGAACTGGCAGGCACTCTGCCGCTCGTGTCATAGCGGCGAGAAGCAGCGCGAGGAAGCAGAGGCGCGCTAGGCGGCGTCTTGTGAAGGGATGCCCGACGCATGAACGGCGGCCTGATCGCCCCGCCACTGGCCCCCAGCCCCGTCCCTGACCCCACCGGTCAAGGGAGGGGGGGGTCAAAACCTTGGGGTCGCCGGATTCCTAGACCACCTGTCCCCGCACGCGCAGAATTTTTTTCTGTTCTGGGGGTTTTGTTTAATTAGCTTGTTAAATCCATATGCCTTTGACCCCCAAGAAACGCGCGTTCGCCGTGGCTTGGGCCCGGGGTGCGTCCCCGAGCAAGGCCGCGGTGGATGCTGGGTACAGCGAGAAGACCGCGCCGGCCGCTGGATCTCGCCTGACCAAGGACAAGCACGTGCTCGCTGAAGTCGCACGCCTGGGCCTGCCGGTACCGGCGTCCAGCAAGGCCGGGCGAAAGCGCAAGACGCCAGTGCTGCCGGAGCCTGCGTGTGGTTACACCGGGCCGGACGGCGTGAAGACGTCCGATGCCCCGGCGGCTTGGCCTTTCGGAAAGGAGCCTCCGGTGATAGCGCCTCCAGTACAGGAGCCGCCGCCAGCCGACGCAGCCACGTTCGAAGATCCGCTGGAATACATCAAGCACGTCGTCAACGACCCCGCAGCCGAACCAAAGGAGCGGCTCGACGCCGCGAAAGCGTGGGCGTCCTACGTTCATGCGAAGAAGGCTCCGGCAGGAAAGAAGGAAGGTCGCAACGACGCAGCGGCGGCGGCCGCTGGCGGCGCCAACCCTTTCGCGCCGCGCCGGCGGCTTGAAGCGGTGAAATAGTGGCGGCCCCGACCTGGACGACAGCATGCCCTGACTGGGAGCGGCGCATAGTCGCAGGCGAGTCGCTGGTGCCGTTCTCGCCACTCTTTCCCAGCGAAGCGTCCGCCGGGCTCGCGGTGTTCAACGAGCTGCGCGTGGTCGACATGCTTGGCAAGCCGACGGTGGGCCAGATCGCGCGGCTCTGGATCAAGGACTTTGTCGGTTCGATCTTCGGCGCGCTGGACCCAGAGGCTGAACGGCGGCTCGTGCGCGAGTTCTTCATGTTGATCAGTAAGAAGAACTGGAAAAGTGGCTTGGCCGGTTTGTCGATGCTCACCGCGGAGACGCTGAACTATCGTGACTCGGCGGAGTTCCTCGTCCTGGCACCCACGATTGAGGTAGCCAATAACTCATACAAGCCGGCCCGCGACGCAATCAAGGCTGACGAGAGGTTGGATGCGCTGTTTCAGGTGCAGGATCATCTGCGCACCATCACGCATCGAGTGACCGGCGCCACCCTCAAAGTCGTGGCAGCGGACAGCGAGACGGTCTCAGGCAAGAAGACCACCGGCCTGCTAGTGGAAGAGCTGTGGATGTTCGGCAAGAAGCCCGGCGCCAAGAACATGCTCATCGAGGCGCAGGGCGGCTTGGCGTCGCGGCCGGAAGGGTTTGTCATTTATGTGACCACCCAATCGGACGAGCCACCCGCCGGGGTGTTCGACGAGAAGCTGCAATACGCTCGCGGGGTGCGGGACGGAAGAATCGAAGATCCTCAGTTCCTTCCTGTGCTCTACGAGTTCCCGCGGCAGATGTTGAAGGCCAAGCAAGAACGCGATCCAAAGAATTTCTATGTCACGAACCCGAATCTCGGGGCCTCCGTCGACATCCCGTTTCTGGAGCGGGAGTTCAAAAAGGCGGAGGTCGAAGGCGAGGCGTCGATTCGGGCGTTCCTTGCCAAGCACCTGAACGTCGAGATCGGGCTGGCGTTGCGCAGCGACCGCTGGGCCGGCGCGGACTTTTGGGAGGCGGCCGGCGAGCCGGCAGTCGCTTCGCTCGATGGCTTCCTGGAGCGCTGCGAGGTGGTGACGGCCGGCATCGACGGCGGCGGCCTGGATGACTTGCTCGGGTTGACCCTCACAGGACGCGAGAAAACAACCCGCCGATGGCTGAGCTGGTCGCACGCTTGGGCCCACCGGATCGTGCTGGAACGGCGCAAGGACATCGCATCCGCATTGCTGGGTTTCGAGAAGGACGGAAACCTCACGATTGTCGACCAGCCTGGCGATGACGTGACTGCCGTTGTCGAGGTGATCGTGCGGGTGCGTGATGCAAATCTGCTGGCGCAAGGCCAGGCTATCGGCGTCGACGCTGCAGGAATCTCAGCGATTGTCGATGCGCTGACCGACCCCGAGGGTGCCGCTTTTTCCATCGAGCAAATCGTGGCGATCTCGCAGGGATGGAAGCTGAACGGGGCCATCAAGACGGCCGAGCGCAAAGTTGCTGGCGGTGAACTTCTGCACGGTGCGACACGCTTGATGGCCTGGTGCGTCGGTAACGCACGGATCGTGCAGAACGGGAACGCGATATCGATCACGAAAGCAGTGTCGGGGACGGCCAAGATCGATCCGCTGATGGCGCTATTCAACGCAGTGTCGTTGATGGCGCTCAATCCCGCAGCGCCGAGGAAGTCGGTATACGAGTCACGTGGCGTTCGCCACATCTAGGAATCACATGGGACTGTTCGACTTTATCCGGTCGCGTAACTCGACGGAGGCGCAGGTGCGCCCAGCGCGAACGGCGCGTGCCGAGAACGCTCCCGGCCACGTGTTCACCGGCCTGGACGATCCCGCCCTGCTGGAGATGATGCGGGGCGGCCATGCGACCGCGTCCGGCGAGTACATCAGTGCCAGTAGGTCGCTCCGGAATATGTCGGTGCTTCGGTGCGTGAGTCTCATCTCCGAGACGATCGGCATGCTTCCGCTGAATTTGATCGAGAACGGCCCCGATAAGAGGTACGCCACCGAGAACCCCGTTTATCGGTTGCTGAAGGTGGAGCCCAACACGTGGCAAACGCCCTATGAATTCAAGTCAGGCATGCAAGCCAACGCCTTGGTTTCGGGTGACGCCTACGCCCGCGTGGTCTGGTCATTGGGTCGCCCGATCCGGCTCGTGCCGATGGAGCCCAGCCGGGTAGAGGCCAAGCTGACCGACGACTGGCAGATGCAATACGTCTACTCGCGCAAAGACGGCGGCCAAGTGACTCTTGGCGCGCACGAGGTTTTGCATCTACGAGACCTGTCCCTCGATGGCATCAACGGGATGTCGCGGGTGAAGCTCGCTCGTGAAGCGCTTGGACTGGCTGCACAGGCCGAGCGTGCTGGCGCCAGGCTGTTCAAGTCGGGCGTGATGGCCGGCGGAGCGATCGAGGTACCGACTGAGCTGTCGGAAGAAGCCTATCTGCGCATGAAGGAATCGATAGCGGAGCGTCACAGCGGCGCCGAAAACGCGGGCAGCTGGATGGTCCTCGAGGAGGGAGCGGCGGCGAAGAAGTGGGCAAACACTGCCTCCGAGGGCCAATACCTGGAGAACCGGAACCATCAGATCGAGGAAGTGGGCCGCGCGTTCGGCGTGCCTCGGGCGCTCATGATGATGGACGACACCAGCTGGGGTACCGGTATGGAGCAACTCGGCATCTTTTTCATCCAGTACGGGCTGCAACATTGGTTTACCGCCTGGGAAGAAGCAATCAAGCGAGTGCTGCTTTCTGCTGAGGAACGGGACCGCTACCACGTGAAGTTCAACGAAAGGGCGCTTCTGCGCGGCACGCTGAAGGACCAGGGCGACTACCTCGCCAAGGCGTCCGGGTCAGGCGGCCATGCTCCCTGGATGTCGCAGAACGAGGTCCGTGAGGTGCTGGACCTGCCTGAATCAGATAGTCCCGGCACGAGCGATGTTCGGCCGCCGAGTTCACAGAAGGAAAAAACGAATGAGCCTCCTAAAACTGCCTGAAATCCGAGCAGATCAGCGCGTGGGCGCAGCGCAGTTCGATGTTCGACCCGAGGCGCTCGAGCGCTGGGAGCCCGGTGTCCGTGCGGCCGCTGACAGCGATGCGTCTATCTCCGTCTATGACTCGATCGGCGAAAACTGGGATGGTACCGGCGTTACGGCCAAGCGCATCGGCGCCGCACTGCGCAACATCGGACAGCGCGACGTGACCGTCAACATCAACAGCCCGGGCGGCGACTTTTTCGAAGGCGTGGCCATCTACAACCTGCTGCGTGAGCATCAAGCCCGCGTAACCGTCCGCGTGATGGGCGTGGCTGCCTCCGCTGCTTCGATCATCGCCATGGCTGGCGACGACATTCTGATGGGCGATGGCGCCTTCCTGATGATCCACAACGCGTGGGCTGTTGCGATCGGCAACCGCCACGATCTGCGTGAATCGGCCGATTGGCTGGAACCGTTCGACGAAGCCATGGCAGACGTTTACGCAGCCCGGACCGGCCTCGACGCCAAAGCGATCGCCAAGCTGATGGACGATGAGTCGTGGATTGGCGCTTCTGTCGCGGTGAAAGACGGCTTCGCCACCGGCCTAATCGAGCGTGCCGCGATCGCCCACGACAGCGGCACTCAGGCGCAGGGCTCCCGCAAAGCGCTCGCGATGGTCGAGGCGTCGATGGCTCGCGCTGGTCACTCCCGCTCTGCCAGGCGCGACACCCTCAAAGCCCTTTTTTCCGGCACGCCGAGCGCTGCCGATCAACCTGCCATGCCGAGCGCTGGCGATCTCGCAGCATCGCTGCAATCCCTTATCACCTCCCTCAAGGCATGACCATGAAACACCACTCCGTTCCCCGCGGTATCGTCCGCGTTCGCGCCGAAGCGCCCCTGTCGGGCGACGTCCAGGCACTGATGGAAAGCCTGAACAAGGCTTTCGCCGACTTCAAGACCGAGCACACCAAGCAGCTCGAAGAAGTGAAGAAAGGCAATCACGATGCGTTGCAGGCTCTCAAGGTCGAGCGCATCAACGCCGATATCGGCACACTGCAAAAGGCGGTCGACACGCTGAACACGCAAATCGCATCCGCCCAGATGGGCGGCGGCGCCGGTGCCAAAGGTCCGAAGGATCCCGAGTACACGAACGCGTTCAGCCAACACATGAAGCGCGGCGACGTAAATGCCGCGATGACCAAGGGCGAAGCCACCGACGGCGGCTTTTTGGCACCGATCGAGTGGGACCGCACCATCACCAACCGCATGGTGCTGGTCTCGCCGATGCGGGGCATCGCCTCGGTGCAGAAGATCTCGGGCGCCGGCTACCGCAAGTTGTTCAATTCCCGCGGCGCAGGCTCGGGCTGGGTCGGCGAAACGGATCCCCGTCCCGAAACGGACACCCCCAAGCTGGCGTCGCTCGACTACATCCCGGGCGAAATCTACGCCAACCCTGCAGCGACCCAGCAACTGCTGGACGATGCGGAAATCGATCTGGAAGCCTGGCTGGCTGAAGAAGTCGAGGGCGAGTTCGCACTGCAAGAAGGCATTGCGTTCCTGACCGGTAACGGCGTCAACAAGCCCACTGGTCTCTTGACCTACGTGGCGGGCAGAACGAACGCGACCAAGCATCCGTGGGGCGCCATCCAGACGGTGAACACCGGATCTGCTGCCGCGATCACGTCGGATAGCCTGATCGATCTGACCACGGCCCTGCCCGGCGAATACACGGCGAATGCTCGCTTCCTGATGAACCGTTCTACTCAGGGTGCGATCCGCAAGCTGAAGGACGGCAACGGCAACTATCTGTGGCAGCCGTCGTTCGTCGCCGGCCAGCCAGCGACCGTGGCAGGTTACCCCGTCACTGAAATGCCGGGCATGCCGGACGTCGCCGCCAACTCGGTTGCCGCAGTCTTCGGCGATTTCAAGCGGGGTTACCAGATCGTGGACCGCACCGGCGTGCGCGTCCTGCGCGATCCGTTCACCAACAAACCCTACGTGCATTTCTACACGACCAAGCGCGTGGGCGGCGGCCTGCTGAATCCTGACGTCCTGAAAGCGCTGAAGGTCGCGGCCTAACAAAACCGCCGGGGCGAAGTCTGCCCCGGCGATGGAGAACAGCATGGCAAAAGTAACGAAGGCGTTTCGCGGCGTTCCTTACGGGGCCGTTTACCCGGTGGAATACCCGGCGGGCGCCGAGATCCCCGCCGAGCTCGAAGCGGGCGCGGCGGCGCTGGGCGTGCTGGACGAAGTGCACACGAAGGACATGTCGGTGGCGGACCTCAAAGCGGCGCTCGATACCCAGGGAATTGCATACGAGGCAAGCGCGAAGAAGTCCGACCTGCAAAAGCTGTTGGATTCGGCGGTCTGATCGTGGCACTCGTGAGCGTCGAGCTGGCAAGGGCGAGCCAGCGCATCGAGATCGGGGAACAGGACGCCCTGGTCGAGTTCTATTTGGGCGCCGCCGAACAGGTTGCGCTCGACTACCTGAATCGGAAGGTCTATTCCAACCTGGACGAGCTTCAGGCAGCGGTGCTAGCCGGTGACGCAGGAGAGAATCCCATCCTCGTCAATGGAGCCATTCAAGCCGGGATCCTGTTGATATTTGGCCAACTTCATTCACATCGCGAGAACGTCGTTGTTGGCGTGACAGCTGCTGAGCTGCCGCAAGGCGCACGGTCACTGCTGCGTCCGAACCGCATTCGCCCAGGAGTCTAAATGCTACGAGCTGGAACGTTGAACAGGCGTATCACGATTCAGCGCCGCGGCAGCGATCTTGATGGCTGGAATCAGCCGCAGCCGGATTCGTGGAGCGACGTTGCAACCCTCTGGGCAAGCATTCGAACGATGAATGGGCGGGAATTTGCTGCCGCAGATCGTGATGCCTCGTCGGTGACGGCGAGCATTCGCCTTCGATATCGCACCGACCTCACAGCCGGGATGCGGGTGCTGCACGGGTCGACCATCTACAACGTGACCGCCGTATTGCCAGACGAGCTGCGGCGGGAACACGTCGACCTTGCCTGCACGACGGGCATGGGGCAGAGGTGAGCAATGGCCAAGGGCCAAGGCGGTAATCAGGTCAGCATCACCCTCGAGGGCGATCTCAAGGCGCAGCTCGAGCAGTTCGCAGAGAACGTGCGTACGGAGGTCCTCCGACCGACGGTCTACGCCGCGGCGCGGGTGCTTTACGACGAAGTCAGGATCCGCGTACCAGTGGATGAAGGGACCCTCTACGGGGCGGTCTATCACTGGCACAGCGAAAAGGAATCGACCGCCGGCCGCGTCGTGTATTACGTCGGTGTCAATAAGAAGAAAGCGCCGCATTGGCACCTAGTCGAGTTTGGCCACTACCGCACCAACGAACTCGTGAGGGTCAACGGCCGATGGATGGCGACCACGCGGCGCCTCGAGACGCCAGTCTGGGTACCGGCCTATCCGTACATTCGGCCATCCTACGACGCGAAGATCGGCGCGGCTTTGCAGTCGGCGCTTGATCGCGCCGGTGAAAAGATTGAGGAGATCGCCAATGGCGGTTGAGCAGGACATTATCGCGGCCGTCGGCCCGCTGGTCGGGGGCAGGTTATTCCCCGACGTGGCGCCACCCGGAACGCAAGAGCCGTATGCGACTTTTCAGCAGATCGGTGGCCAGTCGCTCGCGTTCCTGGAATCGAAGCTGCCCGACCTTGCCAATGGCCGCTTCCAACTGAACGTCTGGTCGCGGCACCGCTCGGAAGCGTCCACGATCGCGCGTCAGATCGAGCGCGTGATGGTCGAATCGCCGGTACTGCGGGCAGAGGCACTCGGCGGCCTCATGGCTCGTTACGAAAGCGCGACACAGCAGTACGGCGCCCAACAGGATTTTTCTATCTGGTTCCGCACTTAAACGGACCAGCCCCAACGAACCGCCCCATCCGGGCGGTTTTTCTTTTTCTGCCAGGAGCCAGATATGGCCGTAAAACTTCCCAACGGATCGGTCGTCAGCATCGCAAGTGCATACGGCGCGTCGTTTCCCATTTCCGCCTTGAGCAATGCCAAGCCGCCCGTGGCTGCTGCCGCCGCCCACGGCCTCGAAGCCGGTTCCATCATCGTTGTCAACAGCGGTTGGGGCAAAGTCACCAATCGCGTGGCGCGTGCTTCGGCACTCACTGCCGACACGTTCTCTCTCGAAGGCTACGACACTACGAACGTTGCTCGCTTTCCGACCGGCGCGGGCATCGGCTCCGCGCGCGAGGTGACCGCCTGGACGCAAATCTCACAGGTGCTCGATGTGGCGTCGTCCGGTGGCGACCAGCAGTTCTACACCTACGGTTTCCTGGAAGACGATGGCGACGATCGGCAGCAGCCCACCAACCGCACGCCGTTCACGTTCACGTTCACGCTGGCCGATGACCCCGAAATGCCGCATCACGACGTGCTTTTGGCCGCCGATGAGTCGAAGGCCCCGCATGTCATTCGGATCGCCGTGCCCGACCGCGGCGTGCTGCTCTGGAACGCGTACGTCGGCTACAGCGGCATTCCAACCATGACGCGAAACCAAGGCATGACCTGCGCTCTGTCGCTGTCCTTGGAATCCCGCCCGATGCGCTACCGCGCGTCGACCTGAGATCGAAGGATAGATAAGCATGGCTCGCAAATTTGCGTTGACCGCGTCGCCGACGTTCAAGTTGAAGGTGGACATCCCGATTCCCGGTGCCAAGCCGGAGCCGGTGGAGTTCATCTTCAAGCACCGAACCCGCGACGACTTCCTGGAGTTTCTGTCCATGCTTGCCGGCCGGGGCGACGTCGAGGTGATTCTCGACATCGCGTCCGGTTGGGACCTGGAAGACGCGTTCACCGCCGACAACGTCGCCCGCCTGACGCAGCAGTACCTAGGCGCGGCGAATGCCGTGATCAGTGCCTACACCACTGAATTGCCGGGCCTGCGCCTGGGAAACTGAAGGCGCTGGCGCGGGCACTGTACGAGGAGGAGGTCGACGGCGGACTGCTGCTTGGCGGCTTCCTGCCAGGCGACTGGGAAGACGAGCCGGTCGAGGTCTGGCCTGACAACCAGGCCGCCTTCGATCTCTTCTGCCGTCTGTCGACACAGTGGCGCGCTGGCGCTTCCGGCTTCTACGGGCTCGATTACGGGGTCATGTTCCAAATGATGGCGCGCATGCGCCTGACAGATCCAGAGCGTGACGCGCTCGAGGGTGATGTCCGCGTAATGGAGGCGGAGGCACTGGACGTCATGAATAGCCAACGAGAAAACCTACATGAGTGACGCAACTGTCGCGCGCGGCACGATTCGGCTGGAGGGCGACTCCACCGACCTCGACAACACGATCACGCAAGCGGGCCGCACCATTGATGGCTTGGGCCAGAAGGGCGCGACTGCTGGCAAGAAGGTGTCGGACGGCCTCAAGCAGGCCGGCGCCGGCGCGACCGAAGCGGCAGGCAAGATCGATGCGGCCGGTCGGCGCACCGTCAGCGCACTCGAGCGCGAGGCCGCGCAGGTAGGGCGTACCCGGGCGGAATATCTTGAATGGCTCGCCGCACGTCGCGGCGTAACCACAGAAGCCGCTCCGTTCATTGCCAAGATTCGCGAGGCTGAGAAGGCTCTGCAGAGTCACGGCGACCAGCTGAACAAAACCGGCATCTCGGCGAAGCAGTTCCAGGCGGCACTGCGCGGCACGCCCGCACAGCTGACGGACATTGTGGTTTCGCTGCAGGGCGGCCAGGCGCCGCTCACGGTGCTGCTGCAACAAGGCGGGCAGCTCAAAGACATGTTCGGCGGGGTCGTGCCGGCGGTCAAAGGCTTGGCAACCGCCACGCTGTCGCTGATCAATCCGTACACCATCGCCGCTGCAGCGATGGGCGCGTTGGCGCTTGTTTACAACCAGGGCGCCAATGAGCAGCAGCGGTTTGCCAATGGGCTGGCGCTGACGGGCAACTACGCTGGAACCACAGCCAGTCAGTTGTCGGACATGGCGCAAGAAATCGGCAACTCGGTTGGCTCGCAGCGCGCTGCCGCCGACGCGCTGGGTCAACTGGTCGAAACCGGCCAGCTCGGCGGCCCGGCGCTCGAAAGCATGGCGCGCTCGGCCGTTGCTGCCAGCGAAGGGCTGGGAAAGGCGGTCAAAGACACCGTTGCCGACTTCGTGAAGCTGCGGCAGGACCCGGTGAAAGCGATCGAGGAACTGAACGGGAAGTACCACTTCCTCACGGCGGCCGTGTACGAGCAGATCCTGGCGCTCACCGAGGAAGGTCGGAAAAACGAAGCGGCGGCGCTCGCGCAGCGGACGTACGCGGCGGCGCTTGAGACCATGAGCACGAAGGCCAAGGCAAACCTGGGCACGCTCGAATCGGCCTGGTCGTCGCTCGGCAAGATCGCGCGATGGGCGTGGGATGGGATGTTGAACATCGGACGTGAGTCCACCCTGACCGACACGATCACGGCCGCCGAGGCCAAGCTCAAGCAGCTGCAAGACGGGGCGTACGAGCGGGGTGCGGCCAGGCGGGTGGCGCAGGTCGAAGAGCAACGCAAGCTGCTCGAAGGCCTCTATGCGCAACGGGACAAGGCCGGGAAGGATGCGGCAGCGCAGGGCAGCAACACGAAGCGTGACGAGGCGGGGATTGAGTGGGCCAAGCAGTCGCTCGAATACCGCACGAAAGCGCAGAAGGTAGAGGCGGAGATCGCTACCGCGCGCGCGCTGGGCGTTGCCGCCGGCAAGAGCGAAGCTGAGATTCAGGAGCGAATTGCCCAGATCCGGGCGAAGAACCAGACCAAGAACGCCGGCGCAGGCCAGATCCAGAAGGCAGATCTCGCTTTCGACGTCGCGGATATCCAAGCCCGGTACTCAATTGCGACCTCTGCGGCCAGCACCGCTGAGCGGACGCTGGACGCGGTCCGGGCAGCCGGGCTTATCTCGGAGCGTGACTACTACTCCCAAAAACGGGCGTTCATCACCGCCAACGCGGAGACGCAGCAGGCGGCGCTTAAAGAGGAAAACGCTCGGCTTCAGGCCGACAAGGCGACGGGCGCGGACCGAATCAACAACGACCGCAAGATCGCGCAGAACACCGCAAAGATGGCGGAGATCCGTGTCAAGGCCTCGGCCGACGTTGCCATCTCGACGCTGCAGGAGGAGGCGGCAAATACGAGGCTCGCCCAGTCATACCTGCAGGCGCAGCAAGCCGCGCAGGACTTCCTGGCGGCCACGAGCGCACGTTACCAACGCGAACTCGCTGGCGCCGGGCGTGGCTCGTTGTGGCGCGACCAGAACGCCGCCACAAACCAGATCAATGACCGGTACCAGGCGCAGCGTGATGAGTTGCGCAATAACCGGTCGTTGCTCGAGCTCGCCGGCCAGTGGAACGCGCAAGCCCAGCAGCAATACGACCGCCGGCTTGAAATCATCAACAGCGCGAATGGCCAGGCTCTGGTCTTGGATGCCAAGTACTGGAAGGACAAGATCGCGCTGCAGGACAACTGGCAGGTGGGGGCGCAAGAGGCGCTCGCCAACTACGCCGACCTTGCGCGCGACAGGGCCGGGCAGGTAGGCAACGCGCTCACGAACAGCTTGCGCGGCGCCGAAGACGCGGCAGTGCAATTTGCTCGCACCGGGAAGCTCAGCATCGGCAGTTTCGCGGACACGGTGATCAACGAGTTCCTCCGCATCCAGGCAAGGACGGCGATTGCCAAAGGCGGCAATGCGCTGATGGGCGGATTGGCCTCGTTGCTCCCGTCCGTTTTCGGCTCGTTCTCCTCGAATTGGTCGTCGACCAACACGGCGAACCCCTGGAGCCTCTCGTCGATGGGCCTCGACAAGAACGCAAAGGGCGGTGTGTACCAGTCGCCAAGCCTGAGTTCCTACAGCGACCAAGTCGTGAACCGTCCGACGCTGTTCGCCTTCGCCAAGGGCGCCGGCTTGATGGGCGAGGCCGGTCCGGAGGCAATCATGCCACTGACTCGGACGCCCAGCGGTTCGCTTGGCGTCCGGGCCATTGGCGGTGCCGCCGGGGGCATAAAGGTCGAGGTTTACAACAACGGTCAGCCGGTGCGTGCCACGGCGACATCGATTCAGCAACCGGACGGCACGCAGTTGATCCGGATGGTGCTTGATGCCGTCGGCGAGTCGATCGCGGATGGCGTCGGCGCTGTGCCGCGGGCGATGGAAGGTCGGTACGGCCTGCAACGCAACATGGGGTATTGAAATGGCAGTGTTTCCGAGCGATGTCCGCTTCATCCTTGCAGGTGCAGGTATGGCGGAAAGCGTGCTCGTCGAGCGATCCGACCAGGAGCGCGGTCCGGCGAAGGTAAGGCGGGTGGAGTCTGACCCTACGGTGACCGTGTCGGGGACGCTGCTGTTTCGGTCGGCGGCGATCTTGAAGGACTTTCGCAAGTGGTACTACAGCCGCACGGGCGGCAACGCTGGCGCCAGCTGGTTTGACTGGCCTAATCCGCTGACCGGCACTGTCACGCAGGCCCGCATTGTGGCCGCATCGCTCGGTCCTATCACGCCCGTGGTTGGCCGATTCGGCATGTCGACGCGCGCTGCTGCGATCGAATACGTGGAGCGGCTATGACTCTGTCTGCCTCAATGCGAGCGCAGCTGCGGCGCGTAAACGATCCGGATGGGGTGCTGCTGCTGCTGCGCATCGACAGTCCTGACCTGAGCGCGCCGGTACGCGTCGCCGCCGACAACCGGGACTGGCGGATCAACGGTGAAGACTTCGTCGCCTTGCCACTCGATATCACGCTACCGCAAGACGTGCCGAAGGAAAGCGCCCGCGCCCAGATCGAGATGGACAACATCGGCCGCGGAATGATGGCTGAGCTCGAAGGCCTGCCCATGGGCGCGACGCTGGACGTCACGTTGCAGATCGTGAGCCGCGCGGCGCCGGACGTTATTGAGTGGGAATTCACTGCGGCTGCCACGAAGGCGCGCACGACCACGCCTCGCGTTGTCCTCTCCCTCGGCGATGACTGGATGTTCGGCCAGTCAGCCGTACTGCTGCGAGCCGACCCAACAACGATGCCCGGCATCTTCGCAGGCTGAGTATGGCAGTCACGATCATGGACGCGGAGCGGTACGTGGGCAGGCCCTACCTGCCCGGCGAGTTCGACTGTGGCTCTCTTGTGGTCCTGGTGCAGCGCGAACTGTTCGGCCGGCAAGTCGCCGCGGCGCCGGCACAAGAGCGCCCGCAAGGGTTGCGGGGCCAAGCCAGGGATATACGGACCACGCTCGTTCGCAATGTCGCACTCGTAGATGGGCCGGAGACTGGCGGCGTTGCGCTGTTCTGGGAAACGACGGTGCACGGCCGGCCGCCGCTCAATCGCCGGTGGCACGTGGGCATTGTTTTCATGCATTACGGCGCGCCCTGGATCCTGCACTGTGCGAACGAGGTGCACGGCACGGTCCTCGACACATTACAGAACCTGCAACGGCAGGGTCTTCACCTTGATGGATGGTACGGATGGAAGGACCCACCCCCGCGCTGAATCAGATTGCTCTGGCGATCGCTGCGCACCCACTGCGCCCGGAGATCGAGCACCGCGTCACGCCGGCCGGGCGATCGCTGGCTGAGACGTTGGCGGCCGAAGGCGTCCTGCCCGGTGCCTGGGCGGTAAGCGTGGGCGGTGTGGACGTGCCTGCCGAATACTGGCCTCGCGTTCGCGTCAAGCCCGGGCATTTGATTGAATGCCGGGCCGTGGTGCGTAAGCAGGTGCTCCAGATTGCTGCGATCGCAGCGCTGTCGTATTTCACGATGGGCATGGGTGGATTCGCCGCGGGCTCGTTCATGGGGCTGTCGGGCGCCGCCGGAGCGATTGCCGCCGGCACGGCGTTTGTCGCGGGCTCAATTGTCATCAACAAGCTTTTGCCACCCGCGAACGCGAAGATGGGCGGGGGCACCGCCGAGCGAGCGGTGTCCTATGGGATCTCGGGCGGGCGCAATACGGCGCGCCCCTATCAGCCGCTGGGCTTGATGCTGGGCGAATGCAAGGTCGTGCCGGATCTCGCAGGGCAACAGTTCACCTGGTTCGAAGGTGACGACCAGTACCTGAGCTGCTTGCTTCATGCTGGGATCAACTGCGGCAGCGTTCACTCGTTGCGGCTGGGCGATACCTTGTTGTCGGACTATTCCGACGTCCAGGTCACGCGTGTGGGCTTCCCCGCCGGCAACGATGGCCAGATGCCATCGACCTCAGTCGATAGCGTCGCAGGCGGCCTGCTGGATCGTCCAGACGATGCGGAGCCAGAATGGACTGTAAGAACGACCAGCCGCGACACTGTGCGCATCGCCGTGGACATCGAGGCGTCGGTGACATCGATCAACAACTCGGGCAACTGGCAATCGGCCAGTGTCTCGTTCGATGCCGAGTACCGCCCCACTGGCGGGGCGTGGGTGCCGTTCCTTGACGGTCGCATCTCGCTGACCAACGCCAGCGGCAAGCCGGTCCGGCGAACGCTTACGATCGACGTGCCGGCTGCGCAATACGAAGTGCGCCTGCGCAAGGTCGACCGCAATGCGACGAGCACGCAGCAGCAAAACACCGTCACCTGGACGGCGCTCAAGTCCTACCAGGCTGATACGGCCGATTACGCGGGTCAGGCGCGCGTGCGTGTTGAGGTCAAGGCCACGGGGCAGCTGTCGGGTTCCCTCGATACTGTGAACTGGATCGGCCGTGCCGCGGCCGTGCCAGTGTGGACCGGTACCGAATGGGTTGAGGCGACCGAGCCCGGCGCGGCCGGCATCAGCAACCCGGGTGCGCAGCTGCTGATGCTCATGCGCGGCATCCGACGCCCAAGCGATGGTCGTTTGATCGCTGGCCTGGGCCTGCCGGACAGCAAGATCGACATTGAGAGCCTGAAAGCCTTCATGGTGCGGTGCGCCGCGAAGGGCTTTCGCTTCGACGACTTCGTGCAAGAAGCGATGACCATCGAGGACTTGCTCGAGGCAATCGCGGACGTCGGCTTTGGCCGACTGTCGCGGTCGACCGGAAAGTATGGCGTGGTGTGGCTTGCGGAGGACCAGCCGGTCAGCGGCGTCATCAACATGGCCACGATGAAGGCGCGAAGCTTCTCGGTGGACTATGACCTGCTGCCGACTGCCGAGGAAGCGCAATACGACTTCTACGATGCGCAGAACGGCTACACGCAGCAGTCCGTACGCGTGGTGTCACCGCTGGCCGTCACGACGCCGAACCGGCAAGCCAGCGTCAGCGTGCGCGGCATCAACTTTGCGACCCATGCAGCGCAGCGCGCCCGGCTGATGCTGGGCCAGTCCGCATATGCGCGCAAGTCCATCTCGTGGGAAATGGATCTGGAGTACATGGTTTACAGCACGGGCGCGCTGGTAGCGCTCAGCCACGACCTGACGCAGTGGGGGGCTGGGGGGCGCGTCGTCTCGTTCTCGCGCAATACCGGCAACTGGACGATCGGTCTGGACGTGGAACTGCCGGTCGTCGACGGCGCCGTGCGGATGATGGCCCTGGCACTGCCGCGCGAGAAAACAATGCGTGTGTTCCCCGTTGCGAGCATCGCAGCGGACCGCCGCAGCATCACTGTGGCGCAGGCCTGGCCTGCCGACTTGCCGGCGCCAGGGGAGGGTGCCGACGTTCTTGATACGACCTGGCTGTTCGACATCAAGGCGACGCCCGGGTATCGCTGCCGGGTTGTGGCCGTTCAACCCAATAGCGGTATGACTGGCGCCCGCATCACGGCGGTACCGGAAGCGCCGGAAATGTGGGAATACGTGTGGAATGGCGCGTGGACGCAGCCGGCCGGCGACAGTCTGCTTGCGCGCTTGCCGCCCGTGGCAATGAACGCCGCGGTCAGTGCCGAGCGGGTGCGCCTCGGCGAGACTTGGCGCACGGAATTGACGGTCACGTTCGACGTCGCCGGCAATTACGACCATGCGCAGGTATGGGGCGCCGTCAGCGGCGGTCCGATGGAATTGCTCGAGGCGAACGTGTACGGCACGCGCGCGTCGTGGTTTGCGGACCGTGGCCAACAGTGGACGGTCGAGGTGCGGCCGTTCGACAGCCTTGGGCGCATGGGCACGGTTGCGACGGTGGCGTATTCCGTCGCCGGTGATGTGCCGGCGGAGGTCGCCGACCTTGCGGTCACGATGACGGAGCAGGGCGCCGTCGCGGCTTGGACACGGCCCGACGGCCTGCAGGGCGTGGATTGGTCCCTAACGGAGATCCGGGTCGGCGCAAGCTGGCTCTCCGGCTCCGTGGCCTTCTCCGGGCGTGCGGATAGTTTCAACCTTGGGTGGTTGGCGGCAGGCACCACGACCGTGTGGGCAAGTCACCGCAACACCGCCGGCGATTGGAGCGAGCCCGTGACCGCATCGTTGGCCGTGCTTGCGCCGGACGAGCCGCTCGTCAGTACCGGTCGTGACCAGTCGACCATCCGCCTCGATTGGCAAGACTGCCGTACGTCCCAACCGCTGCGCGGGTACAGGATCGTGCGGGGCGCCGCGCTGGCTGGAGCGGTCGCGCTCGGCACCGTGGCGGCAACGACGTACACCCGCGTCGAAACCGCGGCCGGCCTGCAGCGTTATTGGGTGCTCGCCGAGGACGTTGCCGGCAACCTGAGCGACGCCGGTACCGCGCAAGTCGAAGTCTTGCCGTCCGCCGAGGGTGTGCTGGCGGGATTGGATCTGGCGACGACCGAGCTGGGCCAGCAATTGCTCGAGGTGATCGGCTCGACCGAAGGCCTCAACGGTGAATTGGCCGAGCTGGCCGAGCAGGTACTTGCGATCGCCAACGGCGATGCAGCGCTTGCAGCTGAGATCCTGGCCAGCGAGCAACGGCAGGCGCAGGCGCTTGAGGCGAAGGCCGCGGAACTGCAAGCAGCGACCGCCGCCGTTGCCAACGATCTGCAGGCGCAGGCCGACCAGGTAGCAGCCACGGCAGCAGGCCTTGCTGGCGAGGCGCAGATCCGCGCGCAAGAGACGGCTGACCAGGCGGCGCTGATCGCGGCAAACGCGGCAGCGATCCAGCAGGAGGCGGCCACGCTGGCGGCAGCGCTTGACGCCCAGGCCGGCAACATCGCCGCCAATGCGGCAAAAACAGCGCAGGAGATCGTTGATCGGATCGCACAGGGCAATACCCTCGGCGGGCAGATCTGCAGCGTCAGCAGCGCGGTAGGTACGCAGGCGACCCGCGTAGACGCGCTGGTGTCGCGTGCCGACGGCGTCGACAGCAGCATCGTCACGCTGCAGCAGACCAATGCGGGCCAGGCGCTGCGAATCGACGCGCTGCAGGTGCGCACCGACACGCTGACGACCCAAGTGACGGAAACCGTCGAAGCGACAGGAGATCTGGCGCAGAAGGTCGTCGGCCTGGTCGCCACAGCAGCTGATACCGATTCGGCCGTGCACGACCTATCAGAGGCGGGCAAGGGGTATGCGCGCACGCTGGCATCCTTGCGGGTGAAAACCAGCGAGGCCGAGTCGCTGATCATTGAGACGCGTGAGGTAACGGCGGAGCAGGCAACGCAGCTGCTGCTGATCTCGACCCGCGTGGGCGAGAACGAGTCCGGCATCAGCACGCTGAATCAGACGACAGCCACGCTCGCAACCCGCGCGACTGGTCTGGAGACGCGTGCCAGCAACGCGGAGGGGCGGATCCAGATCGTGGAATCGACCACGGCTGGCCAGGCGTCGCAGCTGACCAGTTTGACTGGGCGCGTGGTCGGTGCCGAGTCGGGTATCCAAACGCTGAACATCGCCCAGGCCGCGCAGGCTTCGCAGCTGACCACGTTGCAAAGCCGGGCCGATGGTGTCGACTCCACCGTCACGGTGCTGAGCCAGACGCAGGCCGGCCAGGCCACGCAGCTGGCGGACATCAGCACGCGGGTGGGCAACGCGGAGGCAAGCGTCTCCTCGCTGTCGCAAACCAGCGCTGGCTATGCCACGCGCATCGGCGCCGTTGAGGTCAAGGCAGGTGACGCGCTCACCCGGGTCGGGCTTGTCGAAGAGGCCACGGCGGAGAGCGCCTTCCGCTTGGTCGACCTGTCCGCCCAGGTCGGCGGCATCGATTCGGCCATCACTGATCTGAGCAGGGCAAGCGAAGGCAGCGCGCAGACGCTGCGCGCCTTGCGGGTAAAAAGTGGGCAGGCAGAGTCGTCGATTCGTGAGCTGAACACGGTGACGGCCACGCAGGCCACGCGCCAAGTCGAGATGCAGACCCAGCTCGGCACGGCCGTGACGAACATCGCGTCGCTCAGCCAGACGACGTCGACACTGGCGACGCAACAGTCGGGATTGACCGCGCGGGTCGACGGCGCCGAGGGCCGCATCTTCAACACCGAAACGGTGCAGGCGCAGCAGGCCTCGCGGCTCAGCACTGTCGAAGTGCAAAGCGGCTCCAACACTGGCCGGATCCAAGGCCTGGAGACGGTGACCGCGTCGACGGCCACGCGCACCGATTCGCTCGAGGCACGTGCGACCGGTTTCAACGCGTCCATCGCAGCGCTGGAACAGGTCAGCCCTGAGCTGGCGCTGATGCTGGTTGAGATGCGCGCGGCTGCCGCCGACCACGACTCGCAGTTTTCCGAACTGCGCAAGGTGTCGGCGGACAGCGTGTCGGCCATGCGTCGCTTGCAGTTCAAGAGCGGCGCAGCCGAGTCGGCCATCGTGCGCGTTGACCGCGTGGCGGCCGGCCTGGCCACCTCGGTCGAGCAGATCTCCGCCCGCACCTCCGGGGTGGAGTCCGACCTCAGCGCAGAGTCGATTGCTCGAGCGAACACCGACGGCGCACTGTCGTCTCGCATCGATACCGTGACGGCCACGGCCAACGGCGCTTCCGCGGCCGTGCAGACGGTGCAGCAGGCCCAGGCTACGACGGACGGAAAGCTGAACGCGATGTACGCGATCAAGGTCGCCGCGACGGCCGATGGCAAGCTGTACCAGGCCGGCATCGGGGTGGGCGTCGAAAATGCACCCGGCGGGATGCAGACGCAGGTGTACGCGCTGGCTGACAGGTTTGCAGTTTTGAATCTCGTTAATGGCGTTGTGGCCACTCCGTTTGTAATCCAGGACGGTCAGGTGGTGATGAACAGCGCCTTGATCGGGAACGCCAGCATTGGGACGCTGCAGCTTGCCGGCGAGTCAGTCACCGTTCCGCGTTTTGTCGCGTTTACGAATAGCACTTACTGGACGCCATATGAGACGCAGGTATTCAGCTACCAGTTGACTTTGCCAGCGGCCGCTACGGTGCTGATTTCGTGCAAGGCCTCACCGGCCCTGGCCGTAGATGCCGATTGGCGGGGCTACTACCGGGTCTATGTCAACGGGGTCGAGCGCTTTGTGCGCAACCACGGATACAAACAGGCCGGCAACTACGCCTTGCCATTTGCCGTGGATCTTCAGTTCTGCATCGCACTGGCGGCCGGGACACACACCATTGCCGGCACATGGCAAGTCAATGCGAACCCTGCTGTTGGCTCGCAGGGACTCTCCCTCACCGGAACAGAACTGTTCGTTCTCGGCACGATGAGATGAGCACGGTAGCGACATTGCCAGCCCGCCTCGCGCGGGTTTTTTTTCGCCCATCGATCAAGGAAGCAGATGGCACTCATAGAAAACCTTTCCCGGTTCGGCTACACGGCCAACACCTGGATCAACCTGAGCGGCGGGGCCGGCAGCGACACGGTGACAAGCCTTTCTGCGACGTCGCGCACCGATGCGCCGCAAGGCATTACCGTTCGCGTGGTGCTCCCTGACGGTACGTTGGTTCCGGTGATGAATTCTCGTTTGCTCGCCGCCAATCAGAGCGTCCGGATCCGCCTGCCCGGCATGTTCCTCGGCCCCGGCCAGTACCTGTCGTGCTACAGCTCCGACACAGTCGAGTGGAACATGACGCTTGCACGGGTCAACGGCGGCCGGCCGCGGACGAACCGTATCAACGCAGCGCCCCCAGTCGGCGCATGGCACGCGATCTCGCCGCCCGGCTATCCGATGGAAATCACCTCAGTGCTTTGCGTGAACAAAACTGAGGCGGAGGCCCGGGTGGGCCTGCGGTTCCGCAATGACAGCGATGGCGGGTTCGCGTGCCTGTTCCTCGATGAGCGGGTGCCGCCGCGCTCCACCTATCGCGCCTCGATTCCCAACTACCTCATCCCGGCGACGCAGTGGCTGGACGTCTTTTCGACGGCCGACTGCGCGTGGTTTATCAGTGGAGTGACCGCATGAGCTACCTCGGACCGATCGACAGTCTGCAGCCTTACCCGTGGACATACGAGGTCGACTTCACGGCGCCGGACGCGGCGGAGCAGTACGCACGCGCCGGCTTCCGCTGCCAACGGGGGACGGAAACCGAGTACGTCGACTCCAACCTGGTGGTGCGCAAGGCTGCGCCCGGCGTGCCAGTCTTCGAGTACGACCCCGTCACTGGCCGCGCGTTAGGGCTTCGCTGTGAGCGCGCACACAATAATTACCTGCACAACAGCGAGAACTTGAACGCCTGGGCGAGCTGGTTCGGTGGCCTGCCGGGTTTGGTGAAAGGGGCCGCCGATCCCGCCGGCGGCAACGAGGCGTGGTCGTTCCGAATTGGCGACCTGCCACAGGGGCCTGGCGCACCTGGCCAACTCTCAGGCGGGATCATCAATACGGGTGTGGTCGTCCCTCCGGAAAACGTCATGCACACCGGCGAGGTCTGGATCCGATGCGACGCTGTGCGTCAGTTCGGCTTTGGCTTCAGCGATGCGGCCGAAACATACGTGGCGACGCCGCAATGGCAGAAGTTCAAGCACACGAATATCTGGTCGAGCGCCAAGGACGTCGGCCGGCTGTTTCAGCTGACGTTCTTTTACGACACCCTCAGTGAGTCAGGCACCACCTCGCCCGACATCCGGTTCTATATCTGGCATCCGTGGATGTGGCAGGGCACCGTCGGGATGAGCTACGTGAAGTCGCTGACGACCGCGCCGTATGCAGCGCCGGATTGGCACGCGTGCGACTTTTACCCGTTCTTCACGGGCTACAACGCCGAGGGCGCGTTCTACATCGAGTGGCAGCGCAAGGGACAGATAGTGAACGCGGGCGGCTTCAACGGCCTTTTCCAGATATCGACGCCCGGCCCGGCCGGCGTGTACAGCTACCACGCTGACGAAGTCCCGACGGATAACCTGATCCATATGATCCAGTACTGGAACGGCAATCGCGCCTCTGTCATTGGCCCCCACCGCAGCACCGGGCAAACCGGGGGGCACGGCATCCAGCGTATGGGATTCGCCTGGTACAAGAGCGGCGGCAACGCCCCGGGCGCGGCCATCAACGGTCAGCCCTACAAAGAAATGACAGGCCCGGAGGCCGTGTCGGCCGGTGTCGTCGGCGTCACGCGCCTGATGCTCGGAACTCGCTGGGATGCTGACCCGATGGACGGCTATATCCGCAAGATCCGCTTCCACCGCAACTTCAATGCGAACGTGCCCAAGGATGCCTTGCCGGTCACGCCGACGCCGCAGGCGCTGTCGGAACTCACGAACGACCGGTTTTTGTCCACCAGCGATTTCGTTCCCTGACCTACCCCCTTCCGATTTTCACCTTGCCCGCTGCGCGCGGGCTTTTTTTCGTCCCGAGGAAACCACCATGACCATTACCCCAATCAACAAGACCGTCGCCTGCCGCATGGAAGCCTTGACCGTCAACGCCGACGGCTCACTGCTGGCCCGCTACACCGTTGGCATCGTCGACGACGCTGGTGCGTACAAGCCGATTGCCGACAAGAACTACATGCTTTCGGCGGCCGACGCGGCGCCGATCCTGGACAGCAAGACCACGAAAGACGGCAAGGCGTTCGACCAGCTGTCGGCGGCGCTCGTGACCGCCCTGAGCCAGCGCCCGGACTGGATTGCCTGACCACTCGCGATCCATTCGATCCCAAGCCCGCCGCGCGCGGGCTTTTTCTTGTCGGCAGGGAGCCATGACGGAATTCAACATCGACGGCCTAGCGGTGAAGCTGGCGGGCGTGGCTGGCGCGCTCGTCAGCATGCGCTATCTCCAGGGCTCGCCCATGGCCCGCATCAGCATGGCTGCCAGCGGCTCGCTGGTGAGCTATTACGCGGCACCACACGTGGCACATCTGACGGGCATGCCCGAGGGGCTGACCGGCTTTCTGCTCGGCGTCTTCGGCATGGCCATTGTGAGCCGCGCGTGGGAGGGCCTGCAGGTCGTTCCCATCGGCGCGCTATGGCAGGCCGTCATCGACCGCATTCGCGGCCGTACGGGAGGTGCCTGACATGGATGCGACGTTCTACATCACCGGCAAGGCGGTAATCGCCTTCCTCTGCTGGCTCACGGTGGCAGCCGGAGCGACGCTGGCTGTCTTCGCTCCGACCATCAACGACACGTTGCTCGAGCGGATCGCGCTGAGTGCGATCGCCATCACCGCAGTGGGCACAGCTGTACGCGTTCTGGCATCCGGCTGGGTGACCAGCGGCGGCACCGCGTTGGCCGTATCGCTCGCCCTGTATGTGGTCGTGGTCGTCATCAAGCATACCCGGAGGTACGAATCATGATCTTGACTACACAGCAGTTGGCGCGCGCCACCGACGCTCCGATCGCCCGCGCGGCACTATGGCTGGGGCATTTGAAGACGGCAATGCAGGCCTTCCAGATCAACACGCCGCGCCGTGGCGCCGCCTTCTTGGCCCAACTGGCGCACGAATCTGGGAGGCTGGTGTACGTCCGCGAATTGTGGGGTCCGACAGTGGCACAGAGCCGCTATGAAGGCCGTGCCGACCTTGGCAACAGCCAGCCAGGTGATGGCAGCCGGTACCGCGGACGTGGCTTGATCCAGACGACGGGCCGGGCGAATTACGCAGCGACCCGAGACGGTTTGCGAAAGGCAGGCTACGCCGCGCCCGACTTCATCACCGAGCCGGCGCGTCTTGAAGAACGCGAGTGGGCTGCGATGTCAGCGGCGTGGTTCTGGACCGATCACAAACGCCTCAACGCTCTCGCGGATACCGGCACTGCGGCCGACTTCGTGACCATCACCCGCCGGATCAATGGTGGCATCAATGGCCTAGCTGACCGGCAGAACCTTTGGAAGGGCGCGAAGGCTGCGCTGCAGGTGCCGGAATGAGCCCGCTCAGCACCCTCGGAATAGGTGTCACGATCGGTCTGCTGGCCGGTGCAGCAGCGGGATGGACGGCGCAAGGCTGGCGCGGGACCGCGAAGGTACAGACGCAGGTCGCGCTGGTGGCCACCGACCGCGCCGATGCGGCAACGGCCGCGCGCACTGCCGAGGCAGATCAGCGCCAGATCGAATTCAACCGGATGAAAGCGAATGCACAAGTCACCTACAACGACCAAGCCCGCCGCGATGCCAATGCGCAGGCTGCTCGCGATAATGCCGCTGCTCTTGTCGGCCTGCGGAACGCCCTTGCAGCAGCAGAATTCCGCGCCGCCAGTGGTCAGGCCGGCGGCTATCCCGGCGCCCGCACCGGTGCTGATGACCCCAGCACCCTACGAACTGTGGCGGACGAGTGCACAACAGCGTTTGAAGAGATGGCAGGAAATGCTATCGGGATCGGCGTCACACTGACCGGACTGCAAGACCACGTCAACGCGCTCCACATGGTGCCATGATTAAAAAGGACCTAAGCAGTAGGCTCAGATGCATCTGTGAGCTTGCGTGAGGCCGCCAGAAGAGCATCGATACGTTGCAGAAAAAAGGTCATGTCGCGAGCACCATTTCGCGCCAACGCCCGCGGTGGGTACGGCGTAATCGGCCCGGTGGCGCTGCACACTGACACGGCAGGATTATCGGGATCGATAAGTCTTCTCCCCCCAACTGTGTCGATTGCCCAAGGCATCTCATCCGGCCGTGCTGGCTTTGACTTGGCCACTTCAAGGCCAAGCAGCACACCTTCGAATCTTCATGTGATCCACACGCTATCGCATATCACGTCGGCTTGCCGAGCTCCGCTGCACGCATGAACTCGCGCGACCCCTTCAAACGCTTGGTCATGACCAAGAAATTGGAGGGGGGGGTCTATTGCAGGATAGGCAGTTGCCGGCAACTGTCGCACTGAACTCACCATTCGCCCGCCAAAAACGACGGCTAGCGCGAACCCAGCGGGATGCGAAGTAAAGGGCGTTGATTCACGGTAACACGTCGTGAGTCTGGTAAAACGACGAAACACCGCAGAGAGAGAACCCAGAAACGTGACCGCACTCAGCCAACTGCTCAACACCTACCGCAACACAGCCGTCTCAGAACGCGAAAAAGGCACCTACTTTGAAGAGCTGATGGTCTGCTACCTGCGCAACGAAGCCACCTACAAAGACCTGTATGCCAAGGTGTGGACATACGCTAACTGGGCGGCCGAGCAAGGTCTGGGAAGGACCGATGTAGGCATCGACCTGGTCGCGCAGACCCACACGAGCGAAGTTCACGCGATCCAATGCAAGCTGTACGCGCCCGACTACAGGCTGCAAAAGGCCGACATTGACAGTTTTTTCACCGCGTCGGGCAAAAAACCATTCACCCACCGCCTAATTGTCTGTACCACCAACCACTGGAGCGCCAACGCCGAGGATGCGCTGATTGGCCAGCAGCCGCCCGTCAGCAAGATTGACCTAAGCGACCTGGAAAACAGCCAGATCGAGTGGGCGCAGTACCAGCCCAAACAAGCGCCCGTTCTCAAGCCCAAAAAAGCGCTTCGCCCGCACCAGCAAAGCGCATTGAATGCCACTCTGGCGGGCTTTGAGCGCGAGAGCCGGGGTAAGCTCATCATGGCCTGTGGCACTGGCAAGACGTTCACCAGCCTGAAGCTTGCCGAAGCCTACGCAGGCGCGGGAAAGCGCGTGCTGTTCCTGGTGCCCAGCCTGTCGCTGCTGTCGCAGACCCTGACCGAATGGACGCAGGAGAGCGCTACGCCCCTGCACAGCTTTGCCGTGTGTTCCGACAGCGACGTGGGCAAGAAGCGGAAGAAGGACGACGACACGGTTCAAACCTTCACCCACGAGTTGCGCTACCCGGCCACCACCGACGCCGCGCGGCTGGCATTGGAAATGGGCAAGCGCCATGACGGCGCGCACATGAGCGTGGTGTTCAGCACCTATCACTCAATCGACACCATCAGTAGGGCTCAGAAGGAACATAGCCTACCCGCGTTCGACCTCATCGTCTGCGACGAAGCTCACCGCACCACGGGCGCCACCTTTAGCGACGATGACGAAAGCAATTTCGTCAAGGTGCATGACTCCAGCTTCATCCAGGCCACCAAGCGCCTATACATGACAGCCACGCCGCGCATCTACGGCGACAACGCCAAGGTAAAGGCCGAGACCGACAACGTGGCGCTGTGCTCCATGGATGACCCGCTGCTGTACGGGCCAGAACTGTATGTCATTAATTTTTCCGAAGCCGTTCGCCTGGGCCTGCTGTGCGACTACAAGGTAGTGGTGCTGGCCATTGAAGAAACACACGTCAGCCGTCGCCTTCAAGAGCTGCTGAAAAATGACAACAACGAGCTGCGCGTGGACGATGCGGCCAAGATCATTGGCTGCTGGAAGGCGCTGGCCAAGCAAGGTATGCACAACGATCTTGTGGGCGACAGCGAGCCCATGAAGCGTGCCGTGGCCTTCTGCCAGGTCATCGAGCACAAGAAAGGGAGCAAGACGCACAAGGTCAGCTCCAAGCAAATTGCAGGCATGTTCCAGGCCGTGGTGGAGGCCTACCAGGCCAGCGAAACCGACCTGAGCGAAGAGCAAACCAATAGCCCCGACCACAACCTGGCCTGCGAGGCTGAGCATGTGGACGGCAGCATGAGTGCCAGCGAAAAGGAGGCCCTCCTGACGTGGCTGAAGGAAGAGCCAGCCGAGAGCACCTGCCGCGTCCTGAGCAATGTGCGCTGCCTGAGCGAAGGCGTGGACGTACCAGCGTTGGATGCGGTGCTTTTCTTGACCCCTCGTAACTCACAGGTAGACGTGGTGCAGTCTGTGGGCCGAGTCATGCGCATGTCTCCCGGGAAAAAACGCGGATATGTGGTTCTTCCCGTGGTGATCCCGGCCGGAGTGGAGCCACACGAGGCGCTGAATGACAACCAAACTTACAAGGTGGTGTGGCAAGTTCTGCAGGCCCTACGCTCCCATGACGACAAGTTCGATGCCCTAATCAACAAACTTGATCTGATTGGCCGCGACCCGGCCAAAATGGAAGTCATCGCCATCACCGACAAGGTAGAGAAAAAGCAGTCCGGCAAGGGCAAGGACGGAGGCGACAGCGCAAGCAAGACGCGCAAGAAAAATAAGGATGCCGGGCGCAACGGCTTTAGCATCGGCAACCCCAACGTCCACGGCCCCAGCCAGGAAGAATTGCAGGGCAACCTGCAATTCGAGGTGGGCGAGGTGGAAAAAGCCATCTACGCCAAGCTTGTGCAAAAGGTAGGCAACCGCCACCACTGGGAAGACTGGGCAAACGACATTGCCAAGATTGCCCGCACCCACATCGACCGCATTCAGGGCATTCTGGAGAACCCTGCCAACACTACGGAAAAGCTGGCCTTCGAGGCCTTTTCTGCAGAGCTACGCGACGACCTGAACAATAGTATCAGCGACGGCGAGATCGTGGAAATGTTGGCCCAGCACCTCATTACTAAGCCGGTGTTTGATGCTCTTTTTGCAGACTACAGCTTTGCCGAGCACAACCCCATGTCCAAGGCCATGCAGGAGGTGTTGGAGGCCTTGCACGAGCACCGGTTGGACAAGGAAGCCGACACGCTACAAAAATTCTACGACAGCGTGAAGCTGCGCGCCGAGGGCATCGACAGCGCGGAGGGCAAGCAAAAAATTATCGTTGAGCTGTACGACAAGTTCTTCCGCAACGCCTTCCCCAAGATGACGGAGCGGCTGGGAATCGTATACACGCCTGTGGAAGTGGTGGACTTCATCCTACACAGCGTCAACCACCTGCTGCAGCAAGAGTTTGCCCAGACATTAGGCAGCAAGGGCGTACACATCATCGATCCCTTCACCGGTACCGGCACCTTCATCACCCGGCTTCTGCAATCGGGCCTTATCAGCCCCGAAGAGCTGGCTCACAAATACAAGCACGAGATTCACGCCAATGAAATCGTGCTGTTGGCCTACTACATCGCCGCCATCAATATTGAGGCCAGCTACCACAGCCTGGCAGGCGGCAAGTACGTGCCCTTTGAAGGCATCTGCCTGACCGACACCTTTCAGATGTACGAAAAGGACGACTTGGCCAGCGCCCTGACGGTGGACAACAGCGCGCGGCGTAAACGGCAGAAACAGCTGGATATTCGGGTGATTGTGGGCAATCCGCCATATTCAGCAGGGCAAACCAACGCGAATGACAACAACGCCAATATCGAGTACCCACAACTCGATACACGCATTCGTACAACTTATGCCGCACGGTCAAATGCAACCAACAAAAACGCCTTGTATGACAGTTACATCCGCGCCATTCGCTGGGCATCCGACCGCATCGGTAATGCGGGGATTATTGGCTTTGTGACCAATGCAGGTTTTCTGGAAGCAAATACCGCTGATGGCCTTCGCAAGTGTTTGTCGGAGGAGTTTTCCAACATTTATGTGTTTCATCTGCGGGGTAATCAGCGCACCAGCGGAGAAACTTCACGCAGGGAAGGCGGCAAGATTTTTGGCAGTGGCAGCCGCGCTCCGATTGCTATTTCACTGCTTGTCAAGAACCCGCAGACTGCAGAGCACGGGCGCATCCATTTCCACGACATTGGCGACTACCTGAGCCGGGAAGATAAGCTCGAAAAAATCGAAGCCTTTGCCAGCGTGGCAAGCATTTCTGACTGGCAGGTCATCACCCCTGACGACCATGGCGACTGGCTCAAGAAGCGCGATGACGGTTTTGCAAAATTTGCTGCTATAGGCGATAAAGATCATCCTTTGGCACTGCGGATTTTTGACAGTTACTCAAGAGGTATTGCGAGTGCTCGCGACGCCTGGGTTTACAACTCGAGTCGCCAGACTGTGGAATCAAAAATGTCAGGAATGATTGACTTCTATAATTCAGAAGTCGACCGATTTAACCTAGCACACCCGGGGCTTGATAAGAAGGCCCGTGAAACCAAAATAGATGAGTTCATTGACGCTGATCCTGAAATAATTAGCTGGAATCGGTCATTGAAGCAGGAGTTAACAAAGGGTCGTAAATTTTCATACGAAGCAACTTCCATTGCACTATCGCTGTATCGTCCATTTACCAAACAGTGGCTTTACTTCAACCGACGATTCAACGACATGGTTTATCAGATGCCGCGCATCTTCCCGGATGCTGATGCTAAGAACTTGGTCATCATGACCACCGCCAATGGGGCGAAGAGCTTTAGCCTCACAATAAGCACTGTCTTGCCTGACCTCAATTCGATGGAGGCTGGTGCGCAGTGCTTTCCGCTATACCTCTACGATGAAGAAGCGGTTCCAGACAGTGCTACCAACGACATGTTCTCCGAACAGACGGCAGCGCCCCGCAAGCGCCGTGATGCCATCACCGATGCCGGACTGGTCCACTTCCAGGAGGCCTACCCAGGCGAAGCTATCAGCAAGGAAGACCTGTTCTATTACGTGTACGGCCTGCTGCACTCACCTGACTACCGCGAGCGCTACGCCGACAACCTGAGCAAAGAGTTGCCGCGCATTCCCCGCGTTAGAACCGCAGTGGATTTTTGGGCCTTCAGCCTAGCGGGCCGATCACTGGCAGACCTGCACTTGAGCTACGAAACTGTGACGCCCTATCCCCTGACCATCGAGGCCAAGGGGTCGCTGACGGATGCCGACTACCGCGTAGAGAAAATGAAGTTTGCCAAGAAGGGTGATAAGAGCACCGTGATATACAACGGCAAGATCACGCTGCGCGGCATCCCAGAAGCCGCCTGGGACTACGTGGTCAACGGCAAGGCCGCGCTGGACTGGGTCATGGAGCGCCAGAGCGTGAGAACCGACAAGGCCAGCGGCATCGTCAACGACGCCAACAACTGGGCCATCGAGACCATGGGCAACTACAAGTACCCCCTGGAGCTATTCCAGCGCGTGGTGACAGTGAGCCTGGAGACACAGAAGATCGTAACTGCGCTGCCGAAGCTGGATACCTGAGCTGATTAAGAGTTAATTCGGTACAGTACAGGTACACAGGTCAGTTTTCGCCGATTTCGCAAGACTTCACTAACTAACTGATCTGTAAGTACTTTTTACTACTTCAACCTACGCTCAGCTTCACACTGCTTACCCAGACCAAGCACCTCACACAGCGACTCAAAATCCCCTGACTAATGCTGCGCGTCGAAGGCGAGCGGAAACGGCCATTTCGGCTTGGAAAGGATCTTTACCCGTGATGCGAGGCTCTGTGGCAGTTAGGACAAAGCGCCTGAACGTTCTCCAGCGTATCCTGGCCGTCGTCGGCTAGCCGTCTGATGTGGTGCACTTCTAGGTACGGGCTCCCATCGCTACTGCGTAGAAACGGAGCTGGTGCTTTGCACATGTCGCAAGTTCCATTAGCGCGCCGCAAAGCAGCAGCGATTACGAACGGATCGCGTTGAAAGGCCGTGACCTGCGTGACAAATTTTCTGGGTAACGGCGGCGCGTTATTAGCACGAGCCTCCAGTTCCCTATGCGGCAGAGCCAGTGCCTCCTGCACCTGCCTTTTAAGCAGTTGGTCTGCTACCGAGGCGCGCATCGCATTCGACAACGAATTGTCCATATCCCGAACCAACTCAAACCACTTGGATCCGTCCACCTCCCGATGGATCGCTTGGTATCGAAAGGCCCCGTAGAAGGTGAATCGATCTGTAGACTCGTCGCGCGCAAACGTTAGTATCGGCAGACCGGGCGTGTCCAGGATCGCCTTGTTCGCTGCGAAGTGCTCGCCGAACTTCCCGTTGATGTCCTTGAGAAAATATTTAAGCCGTTCACCGCGTTCAAACCATGAGTTTGCGTACTTGCCACCACTCATCGTCGCTTTGATTACGACAAGCTTGGGAGCGCCGTCCGCCTCAACGACAAACATTCCGCCCGATCGCGGGTCATAAGCGCGGACGAATATGAGGATGTCAGAGCCGGGATATTGTTCACCGATAACGAAATCCGACGGTCGAGTAGAATCGCCGCCCCAAAGCTCAAATCGGTCATTGAAGCTCTGACGGATGTCCTCGAACGTCTTCAGGCCAATCGTTTTCATCTGCCGATGGGTGTCCGAAGACTTGACCTGGTCGAACCTCGACAGGTAAACAGAAAGATCACCCACGCGTTTGAAGTTGCTCAGTTGTCGACTTGCGTAGCTAATTTTCTGTTTGATATTTGCTTGAAGCGTACTCGCTAAGGCAGGTTCGATTACCTGACTGCGCACGAAATGGATCGCTTGCTCGATTGGTTGCATGGCGTATTGAGACCGAGAGATGCTGAAACTGTGTGCAGGGACTTTAGCTCACCAAGGCAGCGATAAAGGGATTTTTGTGGCGGCGCCAGCACCGACGCCAAGGTCAACGATGTCGTTCATCAAGTAGCAGGAACTCTCGCGAACAAGTCCTCAGTTTTTGGAATTGCAACGCCGCGGCACCCGTAGAATCGACACTCAAAATCGAAAGTTTGGAACGGCGAATGACCCCGTAAGCCGCGCGAACATGGGCTTAGCGCCCCGGCCTGTCACGCCGGGGGTCACGCTTGCTCATCAATGCATTGGCGCGCTGGATGGCGAGGCTTGACTGCCTCCGCAAAGCGTTCCGCATTTGCCTGTGCTCACTGGTGGCGAACTGTGTTTGAATGCGGAACGAATTAGCTGGAGAGGTCTGGATTCCTGGCTTTGTGTACGGAACTTAAAAGCCCCCAACATCAAAGTCTGCACCGATGCCGTTAAGCTGGGGCGCGGCGAACTTTCGTGATCACGTAGCGTTTCAGGTCGCCACGTGCCGTGAAAAATCGTTGCACATCGAGCAGCAGCTTGCCATCAAAGCCACGACTAGGTTGGTGCATTGACCAAGTGAGTCGAGCTCTCTCTCGTCCAGTTAGACGTGGGTCCAAACTGAACGGGACCGTGCGCTGTTCGTCGTCAGAAAACAATCTGCCGAAACCACTGAGGCGGTTGTATTTTGTGACGTTGCCCAGCAGATCTACTACAAGCTCAGGTGCAGGGGTCACCGTCACGTATGCCATGCTGGCGTCATCCAGCCGCAGTATTTCGCCTACGCGTGGACGTAACACGGATATGGTCATCGGGCGGTCACGATGGATCGGTCGATGCAAGTCGTGCAGTGCAGGTTCAAGTCCCGAAGAAATTTCACCGAGGAAGGGTTCTTGTCGGTCGGTATAGCTGCGCACATAGTGCGTTGCGGGCTGATGTGGTGCCTGGCCCAGTGCAGCCGACCAAGTCCATTTCATAAAGTCGTAGAAAGCCGACGACACTACGCTGAGACCGATCGTAGACGCGACCGGATTTTCCAGTGCGACACTGACAATCTCTGTAAAACTGCCGCGTTGTGGGCCATGTAAATAAATTTCGGCCCCATGAACCCGGTCGGCACGCGTGCGGACGTCTTCTTTGTTGATAAAAGCGTGGGTGGTAATCGCGAGCGCGCGCGATAACCCACGTAGCGATTCGGCAGCATCGTAAATGTTGAGCTTGCCGTCTTCTGCTAATCCACCGTTGTACGAAATCTTAAATTCAAGGGTTGTCGCCACGCACTTGTCTCCTGAAGCCACGGGCGACTTTAAGCGACGTAACCGATTATGACAATCTCGGTGTTTCAGCCCGGCCTACTGAGCCGGGTCTCGAGCATTGCAACAGGTGTCCATTTAACATCCGGCTGCGTTTTCATGTGTCTAAAACAACAAAGCGCTACCTGTAAAATCAAGGGCTTGCGACAGCCGGTACAGTGCAGACAAAAAGACATCGGTAAGTAATAAAGGCTGACAGATCAAGGACTTACGGCGTTTTTAAAGTGTATTGACCGAATACATCATCATCGTCGCGCTCATTTCCGTCGCGGCAATCGCGGTGTACCAGCTGTTCGGGCAGGTCGTGCGGTCGCAGACGGCAGCCATGGTGCGCGAGATCGCGGGCGAGGATGGCTCGACCGAATCCAAGGCGGCACAAACGGCTGCGTCCACTGCCAAGGCCCAGGCGGCCGCGCGCTCGCTCAAGTCGTTCACCGGCAACTCGGCGCTGGCCGGTTCCGGTTCGAAGTAAGCCGCGATCATGCCTGTGTCGTGCGTCCGGAATCCGTTGCCGGTCCGGCAGCCGCGGTGGATAGGGCTTGCGCGGCCCGTCCACTCGCCCATGCAGGGCCAGGCGCTCGTCCTTGCCCTGTTCCTGCTGGCGGCGGGCGCGGCGGGGCTTCTCCAGCTGTTCAACAGCGGGCAGGCCATCCAGGACAAGACCCGGTTGACGCATGCTGTGGATGCGGCCGCCTACAGCGGCGCGCTCGTGCAGGCCAGGGCGCTCAATTTCCTTGGGTATGCCAACCGGGCGCTGGTCGCGCATCAGGTGGCCATGGCGCATCTCGTGACGCTTGCCGCCTGGGCGCAGTTTGGCGATGCGCAGGGCCGGCGCGTGGCGCGCAGCAATCCGCCGGCCAGCTTGATTGCCGGCTTCTTCGGTCCGAGTCAGGGGGCCGCTTACCTGAGCGCGCGCGGACTGGGCGGGCGGATCGGTGCGCAGGCGCAATGGGGCAGCGGCGGCCTTGCGCTGGCGTATGCCGAACACGATCGTGTCGTCCATGACGTGCTGGTGCGCGCCCAGGTCGCGGTGCAGCAGTCGCTGGCCGAGTCGCGACGCGAGGCCATGCGTGCCGTCCTGGCTGCCAACGACCACGAGACGCCTGCCGTACTCGATCCCACCTTGTTGTCCGACACCTTGCCCGGCTACGTGCTGCGCTACGGCGGTCAGGCGCGTGAACGTCTCAAAGCCCTTGTCGAGGCCAGCGTCGAACCCTATGGGTTTCTGGCAGCGCGCAACGACGTCGATCGCAGTCTGCTGCCCATCGACAAACGTTGCCCGCTTGCCCGGCATGAACTGCGTCGGCGCGGGTCGACCGCGTTGCGGGGTCTGGATACCTGGCGCGCCCTGGATACCCATTCCTATCACGCGCTGCGCTCGAACAAGTGGATCGGATGCTACTACCGCGAGTACCCGATGGGCTACGGCATGGTGAGAGGGGTAGATTCGCCCGCCGACGATGACATCGAGTATGTCGATCAGCCGCCCGAAAATTTCAGCGAAGAGTCTTTTTGGCGGTGGGTGCAGCGCATGCGTAGCTGGACCCTGCTCAACGTGCTGACCAACCCGTACGCGAGCTCGCTGGCGGTATCGGGGCAGGCGTCCTGGCCCGGACGAGGACTGCCTTCTTTTGCAGAAATTGCCGGGGCGGGTGTGCCTGGCGAAGCTTCGAGCCTGCGATTTGCAGTGCGGGTGTATCGCCCTGTTGAGGGGGCCCCGCGCCCGGCTGCGACGTCGGCGACGGCTGTGGCTGACGGCGCATCAAGCCTGTCCGGCGCGGGCGCGATGCGAATGGCCTCACCAGCTGCTGGAGGCGTCGTGGCCGCCATTGCGGCCGCCGAGACCTTCTATGAGCGCCCGGCAAGACGGGCAGATGGCCGGCATGAAATGGCGAGTCTCTTCCAGCCTTACTGGCATGCGCGACTGACGCCGGTGCGGGACGACGAACGTATGCGGGCCCGCAGTCTGCAAGGGGGACGGTGATGGTGCCGATACATGGTGCGCAGAAGCGGCTCCTTGTGATCGCGGCGGAATGTGTTGGTCCGGATGGGTCGGCGTCTGCGGTCGGCCCCACGGCCGCCAGTCCATGCAGGAATTTCCGGGTCCGCGTCACGTCGCAGGCCGGGCAAGCCATGGCCGAAGCTGTCGTCGGGGTTCTGGTGCTAGGCGTTCTGCTGCATGTGGTGGCGGCCACGGACCGGGTGCAGGATCTGGCGCTGCGTGCGTCCATGGCGGGCCGATATGCGGCGATGCTGCTGACACGGAACGAGGTAATGGCCGACGGCGATCTGGCTCGCGATGTCCGTGAACGTTTTTTTGCCGGGCCGTGGCACCGTTGGCAGACCCGTCAGGGCGACGCGATGTTGAGCGACGCAACCACATCGGTGCGCGTCACGGTAGGCGAGCGTTCAGTTCATGCTGGGACACAGGTGGGGCAGCATGACCTGCAGGCGACGACGCTGCGGCAGGAAGTCCTGCAGCGTGATCGCGGCATGGACGTCGCGACGGTAGCGGTGATGCCGCGACTGGGCCGCACCAAGGCACCCATGCCCGAGCCCGGATGGAGTCCCGGCCTCAACCTCGGCCTTCACCCCGGCCTCACCCCCTGGGCGTCGATGTCGCTTCGCCTGAACCGGCACACCGCCATCCTGACGGATGCCGGGCACGCGACAAGTGACCGGGGCGTGACTGAACGCCTTCAACGTGCGCCTCAGACCTGGGCGGCATCGGCCGCGCAATCGACGCGCGTCGGCAAAGAGGTCACGCAGCAACTGTCAGGGATCGACCGCCCTTGGGGACGGCCGCTGCCGCAGTTCGATTGGTTGACGCCGTGGGAGACGCTGGTGCCTGCAGATCGACTCAGAAAATGGGAGGACCTGTCATGGGACCGATGACGGCAGGTTCCGCCCGTGGTCATGTCGTTGAGGCGAGCGCCCGCATGTTGTCGGTGCATTCCTCGCGATCGGCAACCGGCATGTCGTTCGCACATTCCTCCCGATCGACGACCAGTGGTCCCGTGGGCACGCGCGCGTGCGTGGTCGTCGGGGCGTTGTGCTGCGCTGCCCTTGCGTCTCCAGCCTCTCGAGCGTCTCCAGCGCCTCCAGTGGGCGAACGAACGTCCGCCGAACCTTCCAGGAACGTCGTCGGCCCGGCGGACACAAGCGATGAGACCTTGCCATTCTCCTTCCCGGCTGGTGACGAAGTGTCCGCGCCGACCCGCTACTGGCGAGACGGGCGCCTGCTGGTGACCCATACCTTCCGATCCCAAAAGGCATTGCCCGTTGTCGCGGCAAGGCTGGCTGCGCAAATGAACGCCTCCCCGACCTTGATGACCGTGCCAGGCGGGCTGTTGATGTCCAGCCTGCACGGCACGATGTGGTGGTCGGTGCATCTTCACGACGCAGGTCAGACCGGCACGTCCGGCACGATCGTGGGAAGCCCGGTGCGGCTCGCCGGCGACGGCATGACACCGGTTGCGCCTGCGTCGCCTGCATTGGCCCGCTGGATACCGCCGGGGGGAATGCGGGTGCTCGATACGCGTGCGGTCCACGGCACACGGTGCCACATCCATCAGGTGCTGACGTTCGCTGCGCCGGCCGCTTCGACGCTCGCCAATTTCGACATCGCGTTGGACCGCGAGGGGTGGGCGCGTCAGCCTGGTTCGACAGCCAACGCCGTCCGGCACTGGCATCGCAAGGGCACGAGTCTGGAGCTGATTGTCGTGGCGCGGGACGGGGGGAGCGGGGCGGTGTTGCACCTGACCGCGCCTTTGCCGCGTGCGTTCTTCGCCGGGTCGTTCTTCGGCCATCCCGCATTCGCGCCTGCCCCTTCATCCGCCAACTTGGAGCCGCCATGCAAGGACCTCTGACCTTCCGGCATCCCGATCACGGCTGCTGCCGCGGTGCAGCCCGCAGTCAGGGCCAGTCCGCCGTCGAGTACCTCGTGATCGTCAGTGTGCTGCTCGGCGGCGTCTGGGGAGCCGGGCTGTTCGGCGAGCAGGGCGGCTTGTTGGCGCTGCTGCTGGACGCACTGCGCGGGTTCCATCACCGATTCACCACCACCTTGTCTCTACCTTTGTGAGTCCGGCATGGCGCGTTTCCGTATCGAAAAGAAGTGGGGCATGCTCGCGGTCGCGTTGACGGCAGGGGCGGTCGCGGCGTGGCTGAGTCAGCGATATGTCCAGGCGCGGATCGAGCAGGTTGAAGCGGGGGCCCGCAAGCCGCAGATCGCCGTCTTGGTCGCTGCCGAAGACTTGCCCGCAGGCGCTCGCCTTACCCACGACAGCATTGCGGTGCGCGACATGCCAGGTGAGTGGACGTCCGACAGCGCCTTGACGCCGGAGCATGCCGAGTCGATCCTGTCGTCGTCCCTGTCGCATCCGGTGCGGCGAGGCGAACCGATTCTCTGGGCGCATGTGGAGGCAGCGCGGGCGCGCAGCCTCGCGGACAAGCTGGTGGCCGGCCGCCGTGCAGTCACGCTGCCGGTCGACGACATGTCGTCCGTGTCCGGCCTGTTGCAGCCCGGTGACCTGATCGACCTGTACGTTTCGTTCGATCACCGCGGCAAGCCGGTCACGGTGCCGCTGCTGCAGGGCATGAAGGTGCTTGCCACGGGCCGGCAGGTCGAAGCGGATACCCCGGGATCGACCTCGGCGTTGACTCCCGACAGCGGCCGGTCATTCTCGACCGTCACGCTGGATGCCTCTCCCGAAGAAGCCGTGAAGCTCATTGCGGCGCGTCAGAACGGCACCGTCACAGCCATGCTGCGGGGCGCCACGGAAAGCAAGGCGCCCGCATCCGCCTACCTGGGGGACCTCGGCAAGTTGCTTGGCCTGCAGGAACCGGCGCCTGAGCGTGCGCCGCCCCGACGCGCGCAGGTCCCGATCATCTACGGCGACCGCACGCCGCGCAGCATTCCGAAGCTGGGCGAGGCGTGGCCCGATCGCGTCCCTGCAACCATCGAAGGCGGACTTGGCATGGGCGATGACGCGGTGTCGGCGCAGGCAGATGCGCCTGACGCAGCAAATCCATGGGCCGCGGCCGGCTACGGTCCGGCCAGGCAAGGGCCGGCGAGCAGAGGGCCGGCACCGGCGCTCGACGCAACGGCGCCTGCGGAGGAATCGGTCACCCGCGCGCCCGGCCAGGCAGCGCGAACCGACGGAGTCCGCCCATGATCCCGCTGCGCGTGCGGTGCGTGCACGGGCTGCAGGCCGCCGTGCTGTCCATGGTTCTGCTCGTGACCGCTACTCATGCCGCTGCGTCAGCATCCGTCCCGGCGGCGCAGGTCGACTCGGAAGACATGGAGCTCTTCGTTGGCGAGACGCTGGTGCTGCCCACACCCGGTGTCGCCCGCATTGCCGTCGGCAATGGCCGCGTCATCCATGCAGCAACCGGCGACGACAAGGAAGTCATCCTGTTCGGCAACGCACCCGGCGAGTCGTCGCTGGTCGTGTGGAATGCCGAAGGCGTTGCGCGGCGCCTGCGCATTTCCGTGGTCGCAACGCAAGCGCGGCGAGTGCAGCAGGAACTGGCCGCCTTTCTTGCGCGGATCCCCAATGCCCGCAGCATGGTGGTCGGCGACAAGGTCATCATCGAAGGCGACGACCTGTCGGATGCGGACCAGGCCAAGATCGCCGTGCTGGCCAAACGTTATCCCCAGATCGTCGACTTTACCGAGCAGGTCGGGTGGGAACGCATGATCATGATGGACGTCAAGGTGGTCGAACTGCCGCGTTCCACCATGGAAGAACTTGGCGTGCGTTGGGATGCGGCGACGACGGGCGGGCTGACGGCCGGCGTCGCCTGGGATACCGCCGTGGGCAGCCGCTTCCGGGCGGCAGCCGAGGCCGCCTCGCCGGGCGAATCGATCCGCCCGGGCGGCAGTGCAATCGCGCGGCCCTTTCCGATCAGCGCGCCGGCGGGGTATCTCGGCGCCAACGCGCTGCTGTCCTCGCGGCTCAATGCCATGGCCAGGAAAGGCGATGCACTGATTTTGGCCGAGCCGCAATTGTCCGCGCGCAGCGGTTCCACGGCGCGCTTTCTGGCCGGTGGCGAAGTCCCGTATTCGACCACGGATCGCAACGGCGCAAGCAACACGGCCTTCAAGCCCTACGGCGTAACGCTGCAGATCACGCCGCGGGTGGACCGGACCGGGACGGTGCGGTCGGTGATCGATGTCGAGGTGAGCACGGTCGACCCCTCCGTGACGGGCACCGGCGGCCCCGCGCTCAAGGTGCGCCGCACGTCCACCGAATTTAACGTGCGCCCCAACGAGACCCTGGTGCTCAGTGGTTTCCTTTCGCTCGAGCAGGCCGAAGAGGTCAGCAGTGTGCCCGGACTGTCGCGCCTGCCGCTGCTCGGCGCCTTGTTCCGGTCGACCCGCAGGCAGCGCGCCGATACGGAACTCGTCATCTTCGTCACACCGCGTGTGGTGACGGCGGCCAATCCGGATCTGCGCGAGCAGGTACGCCGCGCGGATGCCTTGATCGATGACGCCATGCCGTCGCGGCGCTTGCTCATTCCTGTCCACCCGGACGTCTTTTTTACGGAGCCCCAATGATGTTGCAGATCGAGATCCTGGACGAAGACAGCCAGCCGCGCCGCGTCGAAGTGGTCGCACCCGCGCTGGTCGGGCGCAGTGACGCATGCGCCGTCCGCCTGCGCAACTGGCGAGTGGCGCGGGTGCATGCCCGCCTGGTGCAGTACCCGGAAGGTGTCTTTATCGAAGACCTCGGCTCGTTTGGTGGCACGACGGTCAATGGCAAGCGTGTCGTGCAATACGGGCCGTTGGTCAATACGGACGAGGTGTTCATCGGCGCGTCGATGCTCAAGGTCCTCGACGTCGTTCCGATGGCGGCTGCAATGGCCGCCGAGCCGCCTCGGCAAGCCTATGCGCCATCGAGGCCCACGCCGGCAGAACCCGCGCTGCGCCCGCATCCGTCCGAAAGCGAGTGGCGTCGCCGCCTGCATGGCGGGCTGCTCGACGCGCTCGACCTGCGGCGTCGCGACATGGCCGGCATGAGCGATGCGATGCTGCGAACCGAAGCCGACAGCGTCTTGAGCGCGCTCATCGCGGAGTCCGACATCCCCGATGCCCTGGACCGCGATCAGCTGCGGCGTCAGGTGGTGGACGAAGCGCTGGGCCTGGGCCCGCTCGAAAGCCTGCTGGCCGATGCCAGCGTGTCCGAGATCATGGTCAATCGTCATGACGAAATTTGGGTGGAGCAGGGGGGCCAACTCCGCCGCCATCCCAGCGGGTTCAGCAGCGATCAGTCGGTGCTGGGCGTGATCGAACGGATCGTTGCACCGATCGGGCGGCGGATCGATGAAAGCTCGCCGATGGTCGATGCACGCCTGCGCGACGGATCGCGCGTCAACGCCATCATTCCGCCGCTGGCGCTCAAGGGGCCATCGTTGACGATCCGCAAGTTTCCGGCGCGCCGGCTCACCATGCAGGACCTGGTTGCTGGCGAATCGCTGGACCGGTCGATGGCCACCTTCCTGCAGTCGTGCGTGATGCATCGCAAGAACGTCGTGGTGTCCGGCGGCACGGGGTCCGGCAAGACCACGCTGTTGAACATCCTGTCGAACTTCATCCCGGCCGGTGAACGCGTGATCACCATCGAGGATGCCGCCGAGTTGCGCCTCGACCATGAACACCTGGTGTCGCTCGAAGCCCGGCCCGCCAACCTGGAAGGCCGGGGCGCCGTGGCCATCCGGGACCTGGTCCGCAACGCCCTGCGCATGCGGCCGGATCGCATTGTCATCGGTGAATGCCGCGGTTCGGAAGCGCTCGACATGCTGCAGGCCATGAACACCGGGCACGAAGGCTCGTTGACAACGCTGCATGCCAACACACCGCGTGATGCCCTGTCTCGGCTTGAAACGCTGGTGCTGATGGCGGGCATGGACCTGCCGCTGGCCGCCATACGCGAGCAGATCGCGTCGGCCGTGGACGTGATCGTGCAGCAGAGCCGCAGTCCGGCGGGCCGGCGGCGGATCACTGCGATTGTCGAGGTCAGCGGCATGGAAAGCGGCAAGATCCAGCTGCAGGAACTGTTCCGCTTCGAACGCAAGGCGGTGCGCAGCGACGGCATCGAGACCGGCGAGTTTGTCGGCTGCGAGCTGATGCCGACGTTCCATGACGCCTGGCGCAGCGCCGGCATCACGCTCGACGCGTCGTTGTTCTGCGGCCGCACGGCGGTGGGCGAGGACAGGGCCCGATCATGAATGTCGTGTTGATCGCCCTCCTTGTGATGGTGTGCACCGCAATCGCCGCGTGGGGCGTGCAGCTCGCGATTGTCGATGCGCTCAAGCGGTATCGGGCGATGTTCACCGAGACGGCGCGCATCGACATGAGCGAGCTTTTTCTTTTCTTCGACACCGAGCGCTTGTGGGGCGTGAACCTGCTGCTGGCGTGCGTGGCTGCTGCGGTCAGTGGCCTGCTCTTTCAGAGCGTCACAGTCGGCCTCGCGGCGGGGTCGGCGTGGTTATGGGTGCCGCGTCATGCCGTGCGATGGCTGAAGCGTCGCCGCCTGCGGCGTTTCGACAGCCAGTTGCCTGATGCGCTGCTGGCCCTGGCCGGCGCGTTGGGCGCGGGGGCCAGTCTGCAGTCAGGGCTGACGCAGGTGGTGGCCGAGGGCAGGTCGCCGCTCGCCCAGGAGTTCGGGCTGATGCTGCGGGAACAGCGCTTCGGCGTCTCGCTCGATGAGGCCCTGGCCCATCTGGACGACCGAGTGCCGACAGAGGCCGCCCATCTCGTGGTTGCGGCCTTGCGGATCGCGGCCGATACGGGCGGCAATCTGGCGGAGACCTTGTCGCGGATCGCCGGCACTTTGCGCGCGCGGCTGCAGATCGAAGGACGTATCCAGGTGATGACCGCGCAAGGGCGCTTGCAGGCCCGGGTCGTGGGAGGATTGCCTCCGCTGCTGATCCTGGTGCTCTATCAATTGGAGCCCGATGCCATGCGGCAACTGTGGACGACCGCGACCGGCGGCGCGGTCCTGGCAGTGATCGTGATGCTGGAGCTGGCCGGCCTGTGGTTGATACGCCGCATCGTGGGGATCGATGTATGAGCACAGACGCAGGCGTACCGACCGAAGCGCACCGTGGCATGCGCGGCACCCGTCGCCGCCAACCCATGAGCCAAGACGCATGACCACCGCCGACACGACGTGGGAGGCATTTGCTCCCTCAAGCGGCTTCGACCCTGCTGGCTGGGCGGCGGCGTTGGCCGCCGGCGTCAGCGTGACGTTGCTTGTCTGGCTGGCCTATCGTTTCGTGGCCGACACGCCGCCTGCCGGCGCGCAGGGCCGCGACCAGCCGCCTCCGGCGTTTCGCATGACGTGGTGGCTGATTGCGGCGGCCGCGCATTACACCGCGCCGACGCTGTCATGGCGGTATCGGCGCGTGTTGGACAAGCGGCTGATCTCCGCCGGACTGGATCAGGCCCTGGAACCCAGACATATCCTTGCTGCACAGTGGTTGATTGCCATCGCAGTGGCTGCTGTCATGGCCCTGCTGCACGCGCTGACAGCGGGTGCGCCAGGCGTGACCGGCGCGCTGGTGATGGCGGCCGCGGCTGGGCTGGGTTGGACGTGGCCACGGCTGTGGTTGCGCGACTGCATTGCGTCGAGGCAGCGTGCGCTGCTGCGCGCCTTGCCCTTCATGCTGGATATGACGACCCTGTGCGTGGAAGCGGGTCTCAACCTGTCCGGCGCCCTGCAACAGGCAGTGCGCAAAGGCCCGCCGGGTCCGCTGCGCGACGAACTGCAGCGTGTGCTCGGCGACATCCGGACCGGCGTGCCGCGCGCCCAGGCATTGCGGGACTTTGCCACCCGGGTCAATGCGCCGGCCGTGACCGCATTGGTCGGCACGCTGGTCCAGGCCGACACGCTTGGCATGAATTTGGCGCAGATCCTGCGGGCGCAGGCGGATCAACAGCGCAGCGATCGGTTCCTGCGCGCCGAAAGGCTCGCCATGGAAGCGCCGGTCAAGATGCTGTTCCCGCTCATTGCGTTCATCTTCCCCTGCACGTTCGTCGTCATCGCATTTCCGATCGGGGTCAAGCTGCTGGAGCTGTCGCAATGAATCATGGCCTGTCCGAAGACCACGCACCCCCGCAGGATCCGTTGGCGCCACGACCTGCGAACGCCGGGCAACCTGTGCAATGGCGTCACGCCCGCACCTTCCGGGCCCGGTTGATCGGCCTGCTGGGCCAGCCGCCTCTCCAGCCTCACGAAGCGCTGCGAATCACCCCGTGCGCAGCGGTGCATACCTTCGGCATGCGCCAGGCGATCGACGTCGTGTTCGTGGGAAGAGGGGGAATGGTGCTGGCAGTGCTGCCGCAGGTGCCGCCGTGGCGCATCGTCTGGCGGCGTGGTGCCCTGGAGGTGGTGGAGACCGCAGCGGGTTGCGCGCAGGGCTGCGGCTTGCACGCTGGGGCCTGGATATGAGGTTCCGACCACCTTGCGCTGGCTTGTCAGCCCATCACAACAAGCAAGCGCGCCAGACCGCGCGCCTGCCTGCCGATGGCCTTCGATTACTTGCGCGTTTCGTCCAGCACGCGTTGCGCTTCCTCGCGCACGCGGGCCGGGGCGGTGCCGCCGATATGCGAGCGCGATGCCACGGAGCCTTCCAGCGTCAGGACGGCATGGATGTCCTCGTCGATCGACGGATGGAACACACGCAACTCTTCGACCGTCAGGTCCGCCAGGTCGCACTTGCGGTCCACGCAGGCCCGGACGGCCAGGGCAACGGCCTCGTGCGCATCACGGAAGGGCAGCCCCTTCTTGACCAGATAGTCGGCCAGATCGGTTGCCGTCGAAAACCCCTGCAGCGCGGCGGCGCGCATGGCGTCCTTCTGGACCTTGATGCCCGCGGCCATGTCCACAAAGATGCGCAGGGTGTCGCGCACGGTGTCGGCCGTGTCGAACAGGCCTTCCTTGTCTTCCTGGTTGTCCTTGTTGTAGGCCAGGGGCTGGCCTTTCATCAGGGTCAGCAGGGCAACCAGGTTGCCGTTGACCCGGCCGGTCTTGCCACGCGCCAGCTCGGGCACGTCGGGGTTCTTCTTTTGCGGCATGATCGAGCTGCCGGTGCAGAAGCGGTCGGCCAGGTCGATGAAGCCGACGCGCGGGCTCATCCACAGCACCAGTTCTTCGGACAGGCGCGACACGTGCGTCATGATCAGCGCGCCGGCCGCGCAGAATTCGATCGCGAAGTCGCGGTCGGACACGGCGTCCAGCGAGTTGCGGGCGACACCGTCAAAGCCCAGCGTACGGGCGACCCGTTCGCGATCGATCGGGTAGGACGTGCCGGCAAGCGCGGCGGCGCCCAGGGGCAGGCGGTTCACACGCTTGCGGCAATCGATCAGGCGTTCGGCGTCGCGGCCGAACATTTCAGCGTACGCGAGCAGGTGGTGGCCGAACGTGACGGGCTGCGCGACCTGCAGGTGCGTGAAGCCCGGCATGATGGTGTCGGCGTGTTCGAGGGCAATGGTGGCCAGCGCGAAGCGCAACTGGTGCAGCAGGTCGACGAGGGTGTCGATTTCGCCGCGCAGCCAGAGGCGGATGTCGGTGGCGACCTGGTCGTTGCGCGACCGGCCGGTGTGCAGGCGCTTGCCCGCGTCGCCGACCAGTTCGGTCAGGCGGCGTTCGATGTTCAGGTGGACGTCTTCGAGATCGAGCAGCCATTCGAAACGGCCGGCGTCGATTTCCGTCAGGATGGAGGCCATGCCGCCACGGATCGCATCCAGGTCTTCCTGGCTGATCAGCTTGACGGAATGCAGCATCTCGGCGTGGGCCAACGAGCCCTGGATGTCGACATGCGCAAGGCGTTTGTCGAAGTCCACCGACGCGGTGTACCTTTTGACGAGGTCCGACACGGGTTCGGAGAAACGGGCGGACCAGGCTTCGGCTTTTTTGGCGAACTGGTCTTGGGGGCGGGGGTCGGTGGTTTGGGACATGGGGCGGATTATAAAGCGGGTTATGACACTACCTGAGTCGACATTGCGAGTATCGCCGCCGGCGCGGTCGGGCACGAGCGCCCCCAGGTTGTTGATCGTGGACCGCGATCCGGCGGCCCGGCGGCGGCTGCGCACGCAACTGCGCGCACTGCATCGGCGTTTTCCGGTGCAGATCGTAGCCGAAGCCGACGACGGACGCAGCGCGCGGGAAGTGCTGGACACGACGGCGGCGCAGTCCGCGCCGCACATCGTCCTGCTCGATGTCGTGTTGCCCGATGGCAGCGGACTGGCCTTTGCCGAAGAATTCCGCAAGCGCCCGGCGGCGCCCCAGATCATCCTCATCGGTCCGAGCGACGACGCGCTCAACGACGCCGGGATGCTGGATGTGGCCGCCACCCTGCGCCGTCCGGTCCGCGCGGACCAGCTCGAAGGGGCGCTGCGAACGGCCGCTGCGCGCCATGTCGCCATGATTCACGCCGCCGCGCCCGCCGGGATGCACGCCGGCGTGGCCGGCATCGGACATAACGTCGGACATAACGTCGGACCAAACGTTGGACCAAACGTGGGCACTGCCGCCGGACCTGCCGTCAGCCACAGCCACTTTCTTCCCATCGTCCCGCAAAGCGGACGTGACGCCGTTGCCGTCGACGACATCCTTTTCCTGCGAGCCGAACTCAAATACGTCCTCATCCGCACTCGCGATGCCGACTACCTGACCGAACAGCCGCTTACCCGCCTTCTTGGCGATCACCCGGACCGTTTCGTCCAGGCCCATCGCGCGGCGCTCGTCGCACGGCAGGCCATCGCCGGCGCAAGGCGCGTGGCCGCAGGCGAACGCGACCCGGCGGCCGACGCCTACTGGGAACTCCTGTTGCACGGGACGGCCGAACGGATTCCCGTGTCGCGGCGGCGCTGGCGCGAGATCCGGCCGCTCGTTGCCGGATTGTCCCTGGATCTACAATAGGGTTGCCTGGCGCCCCGCACAGAGCACTCGCACGGCATACCCATCCCCCGGAGGACCCTTGGCGGATATCAAGATTGAGGTCGTGGATTCCTTCGAAGGGGTGGATCCCGTGGCATGGGACGCTCTGACGCAGGGCAATCCCTTCGTCAGCCACGCCTTCCTGCACGCCATGCATACCACCCACTGCGCGGTGCGGCGGACGGGCTGGCAGCCGCAGTACCTGCTGCTGCGCGACGGCAATGGGGAAGGAAACGGGCTGGCGGGCGCCATGCCGCTGTACCTCAAGGGCCATTCGCGGGGCGAGTACGTGTTCGACCACGCCTGGGCCGAAGCCTTCGAGCGGCATGGCATCGATTACTACCCCAAGCTGTTGTCGGCCGTGCCGTTTACCCCGGTTCGCGGGCCGCGCCTCATGGCCCGCGACGCTGCCAGCCGCGAAGCCCTGGCCCATGGCGCGATCACCCTGACCCAGAAATACGGCATTTCGTCGCTGCATGTGCTCTTCCCGGACGCCGACGACGTGATCGCCTTGCGCGCCGCCGGCTATCTGCTGCGTGAAGGCATCCAGTTCCACTGGCACAACGCCAGCTATGACAGCTTCGACACCTTCCTGGCCGGAATGAATCACGACAAGCGCAAGAAGATCCGCCAGGATCGCCGCCGCGTGACCGATGCCGGCGTGACCTTCCGCCACGTGCAGGGGTCGGCGATCACCCAGGCGGACCTGGACTTCTTCTACCGCTGCTACGCCAGCACGTATGAAAACCACTGGTCGTCGCCCTACCTGAACCCCGAATTTTTCCGGACCCTGCTGACGCAGATGCCGGACGCGGTGCTGCTGATCCTGGCCGAGCGGGATGGCGTGCCGATCGCCTCGGCGCTGAACATCCTGGGCGACGGCGTGCTGTATGGCCGCTACTGGGGCAGCACCGAGTTCGTATCGGGCCTGCACTTCGAGACCTGTTATCTGCAGGCGATCGAATTCTGCATCAGGCACGGTGTGCAGACCTTTGAAGGCGGCGCGCAGGGCGAGCACAAGATGTCGCGGGGCCTGTTGCCGACGCCGACCTGGTCCGGCCACTGGATCGCGGACGAACGCTTTGCCGAGGCCATCGCCGACTTTCTGGAACGCGAAACGAAGGGCATGGGGCGGTACCTGGACGAACTGGAGTCCCACACCCCCTTCAAGGCCTCGGCCGCCTAGGGCGCGTGCGATAATCGGCGGCGTCAACCACGGTCGGATCTCAGGGCGATGACAGTCAAAGTCGCGATTGCACAAATCAACTGCACGGTCGGCGATTTCGTCGGCAATATCGCTCGCATTGTCGCGATGGCCGAGCGCGCGCACGCCCACGGCGCCGACATCCTGGTCACACCCGAATTGTCATTGTGTGGGTATCCGCCCGAAGATCTGCTGCTGCGCCCCGAATTCCTCAAGCGCTCGCACGATTTTCTGGGCCAGCTGCGTCAGCAACTGGCCACGTTGACCGGCCTGCACGTCATTGTCGGCCACCCCGAATGCGAAGACGGCAAGGTCTACAACTCGGCCAGCGTGCTGATCGATGGCCACTGCATGGGCGCTTACCGCAAGCACGAACTGCCCAATTACAAGGTGTTCGACGAGCAGCGCTACTTTTCGCCCGGCGTCCAGCCTTTCGCGTTCGACGTGAAAGGCATCCGCTTCGGCATCAACATCTGCGAGGACACCTGGTTCTCGCGGGCGCCCGAAGCCGCCGCCGACCTGGGCGCCGACGTCCTGCTGGTGCCCAATGCGTCCCCCTTCCATCTGACCAAACACATGACCCGCGTCGAAACGATGCGGGAACATGTGTCCGAAACCGGCTTGTCGCTGGTGTACGCCAATCTCGTGGGCGGGCAGGATGAGCTGGTGTTCGACGGCGCGTCCTTCGTGCTCGACACACAGGGCGCCGTGGCCGCGCAGCTTGTGGCCTTCGAAGAAGTCCTGGAAATCGTCGAATTCAACGGCGCCGAACCGGTGCGCCAGCCCTATCCCGAACCCTTGAGCGAAGAAGCGCTGGTCTATGGCGCGCTGGTGCTGGGCGTGCGCGACTACCTGAGCAAGAACGGCTTTCCCGGCGCGCTGATCGGTCTGTCGGGCGGGATCGACTCGGCGCTGGTGCTGGCCGTGGCCGTCGACGCGCTGGGCGCCGACAAGGTCCGCGCGGTCATGATGCCGTCGCGATACACGGCCGACATCTCCTGGACCGACGCCCGCGACATGGCCGAACGCCTGGGCGTGCGCTATGACGAGCACCCCATCGCGCCAATGGTCGACGCCTTCGAGCAGAGGCTGGCCGGCGAATTCGAAGGCCGCGCGGCCGACGCCACCGAAGAGAACATCCAGGCACGCGTGCGGGGCACGCTGCTGATGGCGTTGTCCAACAAGTTCGGGTCGATTGTGCTCACGACAGGCAACAAGTCTGAACTGGCCACGGGGTACTGCACGTTGTACGGTGACATGGCGGGCGGCTTCGCCGTCATCAAGGACATCGCGAAAACGCTGGTGTATCGCCTGTGCCGCTGGCGTAATACGGTATCGGACGTCATTCCCGACCGCATCATCACCCGTCCGCCGTCGGCCGAGCTGCGCCCTGACCAGACCGACCAGGACAGCCTGCCGCCCTACGACGTGCTGGACGCGATCATGCAGATGTATATGGAAGAGAACCGGTCTGGCGCCGAGATCGTGCGCGCCGGCTACGCCATCGCCGACGTCCAGCGGGTCACGCGCCTCATCCGCATCAACGAATACAAGCGCCGCCAGTCACCGGTCGGCATCCGTGTCACGCACCGGGCCTTCGGGCGCGACTGGCGCTATCCGATCACCAATCGATTCAACGAAGTGTTTGAGTAACCCAGGGGTTCTGCCATGAAACAAGTCACCGCCATCATCAAGCCGTTCAAACTCGACGAGGTCCGTGAAGCGCTTGCCCAGGTGGGCGTCAATGGCCTGACGGTGACCGAAGTCAAAGGCTTCGGTCGCCAGAAAGGGCACACCGAGCTGTATCGCGGCGCCGAATACGTCGTCGACTTCCTGCCCAAGATCCGCGTCGAACTCGTCATTGCCGACGAACTCGTCGACCAGGCCGTCGATGCCATCATCCGCATCGCGCGCACCGGCAAGATCGGCGACGGCAAGATCTTCGTCAGCCCGGTCGAGCAGGTCATCCGCATCCGCACCGGCGAAACGGGCGAAGCGGCAGTCTGATCGCCGTGACCTGTCGTTCCTTGCGGTGAGCAGCAAGCGGTAGGCGGCAGGCCGGCCATGCCGGCCATGCTGGCTTGCCTGCGGGCGCACGCCGCACGCCCTCTTTCGACATGGACACCGCATGAAGATCCTGGATAGCGCGGCCACGATTGGCCGCCTGCCATTCCCCGCACTCATTGCCGCGCTGGACGACATGTTCCGCGCGGACGTCACCGTTCCGCGCCGCCATTTCCACATCCTGTCCGACACGCCGCCCGATGCGGGCAGCCTGCTGATCATGCCCGCCTGGCAGCCGGGCAGGTACCTGGGCATCAAGCATGTCACGATCTTTCCGGGCAATGGCGAACGGGGGCTGCAGGGCCTGCATTCCACGTACACCCTGTTTGATGCGCGCACGGGCGTGCCGGTCGCGTTGATTGATGGTGACGCGATCACGGTGCGGCGCACGGCCGCGGCGTCGGCGCTGGCCGCGCGGTCGCTGGCGCGGGCGGATGCGCGCAGGCTGCTGATCGTGGGCGCCGGGAAGGTGGCCGCGGCGCTCGCGCCGGCCTATGCGGCGGTCCGGGACATTGCAGAGATTGACGTCTGGAATGTCCGGGCGGACAAGGCCGAGGCGCTGGCGGCGCGTTTGCGCGCTGACGGGTTCAGGGCGACGGCCATCGATGATCTGGAAGCTGGCGTGCGGCGCGCCGACATCGTCACCTGCGCGACCTTGTCGCAAGCGCCGCTGGTGCGTGGCGCCTGGCTGAATCCGGGCGTGCATGTCGACCTGATCGGCGGCTTCACGCCGCAGATGCGCGAGAGCGATGACGCGACCTTTGCCGATACGTCGGTGTTCGTGGACACGCGCGAAGCGCTGGACAAGGCAGGCGACGTGCTATCGCCGATCGCGGCGGGCGTGTTCGCGCCCGAAGGCGTGCGTGCAACGCTGGAGGACCTGTGCCGCGGGAAGCATCCTGGCCGCGAGCGCGATGATGAGATCACGGTGTACAAGGCGGTCGGCACGGCGCTGGAGGATCTGGCGGCGGCGATCCTGGTGTTTGAAGCGGGCACCGCTTTGTCGTAATCCGTGGTCGACCCATGCGGATGGCGAGCCGCCTTGCCGCTGTGGCCGGGCCTGGCTGCCGCGTCATCGAATCGGATGGCCTTTAACGCGAAGCCGCCAAGACGTCAGAGTTGCAGCCGCGCTGGCGCCAGATCCAGATGGGTGGAGTTCTTGACCTCTTCCATGACCGCGTAGCTGCGGGTTTCACGCACGCCGGGCAGTTGCCACAGGACGCGGCCCGCAAAGTCCCGATAGCCGTCCATGTCGGCATGCCGGGTCTTGAGCAGGTAGTCGAACCCGCCGGCCACCATGTGGCATTCCATGATTTCGGTGCGCACCTGCACGGCGGCCTTGAATTCGTCGAACACGTTGGGCGTCGTGCGATCCAGCAGCACTTCCACGAACACCAGCAGGCCGGCGCGCAACTTGCGGGGATTGAGCCGCGCTTCGTATCCCAGGATCAGGTTGTCCTTGGTCAGCCGCTGCACCCGCGCCAGCACGGCGGTAGGGGACAGGTGCACCGCTTCGGCCAGCCGGGTGTTGGCAATGCGGCCGTCCTGCTGCAGCAGGGCCAGGATCTGCAGGTCGGTTTTGTCGAGGTCTTGGCTGTCGGGCGGCATGATTTTTTCGCTAGTTTGACGTCAAAATATAGCAAATAACTCAGCAGCACAGCCGGCATCATTGTCGAAAGTCCACGACCCACCTTGATCGGAACATCCGATGTCCGCCACCCCGCTTGCCCCAGTCACCGCCACTACCCACCCAGGCATCGATGCCGCCGATGCTGCGCATGCCAGCGAGTCCAACGCCGCCCCTGACATGGCTGCACCTGCCATCGCCGCCCTCGCTGCGGACAGCGACCCGCTCGATACCGCCGACAGCAACGCGATCACGCCCTTGCCGCGCCGATCTGCGCTGCGCCAGGCCATCACCCGTGCGTGGCGCCTGAGCGAACCCGAGGCCGTGCCGCCGTTGCTGGCGGCTGCCCGCGTCAGCCCGGCGTCTGCCGAACGCATCTCGACCCTGGCGCGCCGCATTGCCCAAGGTCTGCGGGATCAGCCCGCCGCGCCGGGCAAATCGGGGCTGGTGCAGGGGCTGCTGCAGGAATTTTCCCTGTCATCGCAGGAAGGCGTGGCCCTGATGTGCCTGGCCGAGGCGCTGCTGCGCATTCCCGACAGCGCCACGCGCGATGCGTTGATCCGCGACAAGATTCGCGGCGGCAACTGGAAAGACCATGTCGGGCAGAGCCCGTCGGTGTTCGTGAACGCTGCCGCCTGGGGCCTGATGCTGACCGGCAAATTGGTGGCCACCCACAGCGAAGCCGGGATGGGATCCACGCTGACCAACGTCATGCGCAAGGGCGGCGAGCCCTTGATCCGCAAGGGCGTGGACGTGGCCATGCGCCTGATGGGCGAGCAGTTCGTCACTGGCGAGACCATTGCCGAGGCATTGCGCAACGCCCGCCACCGCGAAGCCGCCGGCTACCGGTATTCGTACGACATGCTGGGCGAGGCGGCCCTGACGGCGTCCGACGCGGCCCGGTACTTTGCGGACTATGCGCAGGCCATCCACGCCATCGGCAAGGCATCGGCCGGGCGCGGCATTCAGGACGGCCCGGGCATCTCGATCAAGCTGTCGGCCCTGCATCCGCGCTACAGCCGCGCGCAGATCGACCGCGTGCACCACGAACTCTATCCTTCGGTGCTGCAACTGGCCGAGCTGGCCTGCCAGTACGGCATCGGCCTGAATATCGATGCCGAAGAGTCCGACCGGCTGGAACTGTCGCTGGACCTGCTGGAACGGCTGTGCGCCGAGCCGTCCTTGCGCGGCTGGGACGGCATCGGCTTCGTGATCCAGGCCTACCAGAAGCGATGCCCGGCAGTGGTGGATTATCTGATTGACCTGGCACGGCGCAGCAGTCGACGGCTCATGGTCCGGCTGGTCAAGGGCGCGTATTGGGATAGCGAGATCAAGCGCGCGCAGATCGACGGGCTAGATGACTATCCCGTCTACACCCGCAAGCCCTACACGGACCTGTCGTACATCACCTGCGCGCGCAAGCTGCTGGCCGCGCCGGATCAGATCTATCCGCAATTCGCGACGCACAACGCACATACCCTCGCCTCCATTCATGAACTGGCAGATCCTGCAGCGTGGAAGCCCGGTCAATACGAGTTCCAGTGCCTGCACGGCATGGGCGAGTCCCTGTACGACCAGGTGGTCGGCACAGGACCGGATACCCTGGGCCGGCCTTGCCGCATCTACGCCCCGGTCGGCACGCACGAAACGCTGCTGGCCTATCTGGTGCGCCGCCTGCTCGAAAACGGCGCCAACTCCTCATTCGTGAACCAGGTGGCCGACCCGTCCATCCCGCTGGACGCGCTGGTGCAGGATCCGGTCGTGCAGGTGGACGCGATGACGGCAGCCGAGGGCTCGCCCGGCCTGCCGCATCCGGCCATTCCGCTGCCCGCGCACCTGTACGGGCATGCCCGCGCCAATTCGCGTGGCATCGATCTCGCCAGCGATGACACACTGGCGCACCTGGATGCCACGTTGCGTCGGCACGCTGCCGAGCCGCTCAGCGCCGCGCCCCTGTTGGCGTTTGAAGACAGGCAACACGGTGCAACGCCTTCGCGGCATGCCGCGAGTGAAAACCGCCCAGGTAACTTCAACGGCGCACGTGCCATACCGGTTGACGGCAAGCGCGGCGCCGAGACGGACTTGCGCGATACACCCATGGACGTCATCAACCCGGCCAACCACGCAGACATCGTCGGCCAGGTCCGCCACGCCACGCCCGCCGACGTCGAAGCCGCATTGGCTGCCGCTGCCGACTTCGCGCCGACCTGGGCCAAGGTGCCGCCCTTCGAACGCGCCTTCGCCCTGGACCGAGCCGCTGACGGCTTGCAGTCCGACACCGAGCGCCTGGTCGGCATGCTTGTCCGCGAAGCCGGAAAGACCTACGCTGCCGCCGTGGCGGAAGTGCGAGAAGCCGTCGACTTCTTGCGGTACTACGCCTGGCAGGTCAGCACCACGTTCGACAATGCCACGCATCGGCCCCTGGGGCCGGTGGTCTGCATCAGCCCCTGGAACTTCCCCCTGGCGATCTTTACAGGGCAGATCGCGGCGGCGCTGGCTGCCGGCAATACCGTGCTGGCCAAACCCGCCGAGCAGACCTCGCTGATCGCAGCCGAAGCCGTCCGCCTGCTGTGGAAAGCCGGCGTTCCCCGCGCCGCGCTGCAGATGCTGCCAGGGTCGGGCCAGGCGCTTGGCCCCTTGATGGTGGACGATTCCCGGGTGCAAGGTGTCATGTTTACCGGGTCGACCGCGGTGGCCCGGCAACTGCAGCGCAGTCTGGCGCAACGTGTCGGCGCGGGCGGCCGGCCCATCCCGCTGGTGGCGGAAACCGGTGGCCAGAATGCAATGATTGTCGATTCGTCCGCGCTGGCCGAACAGGCCGTGCAGGACATCGTGCAGTCGGCCTTCGACAGCGCCGGACAGCGCTGCTCGGCACTGCGCGTGCTGTATGTGCAGCACGACATTGCGGACCGCCTGATCGACATGCTCATGGGGGCGATGCAGGAACTGCGCCTTGGCCAACCCGCCAGCTTGCACACCGATGTCGGCCCCGTGATCGACGCCCGCGCCCGCGACACGATCCACCGGCACATCGAAGCCATGCGCGCCAAAGGATACGAGGTCGTGCAGGCGGCCTGGGGCGACCCCACCGCAAGAAAAGTCGCGATGGACCAGGGCACGTTCATTCCGCCCACGCTGATCGCGTTGCCGTCGCTGCGCGAGCTGAAGCAAGAGGTATTCGGACCTGTGCTGCACGTGATCCGCTATCGGCGCGCCGAGCTGGACGCAGTGCTGCAGGACATCGCCGCCACGGGCTACGGACTGACCATGGGCCTGCACACCCGCATCGATGAAACGATCGCGCAGGTCGCGCGGCAAGCGCATGTCGGCAACCTTTATGTCAACCGCAACATGGTCGGCGCTGTCGTGGGCGTCCAGCCGTTCGGCGGGGAAGGGCTGTCCGGCACGGGACCCAAGGCAGGCGGTCCGCTGTATCTGCTGCGCCTGCTGTCGGACCGGCCCGACAACGCGATCGACTTGGCATTGCAGGGGCTGATTCGCGAAGACTCGCCCAACGCCATACACCACGACGTCGGTGATGCCGGCCCGGCCGCCGTCCTTGCCCAATGGTGCGCCCAGCAAGGCCTTGGCACGCCCACACCAGCTGCTCTGCCCACTGGCGCGACCTTCGTGCTGGCCGGCCCGACCGGCGAACGCAATACCTATCGCCTTGTCCCGCGCGACGCCGTGCTGTGCACCGCAGCCGACCCCCGCGCGTTGCTTGCCCTGACCGCGTCCGTGCTGGCGGCCGGATCCCGGGCCGTCTGGGACGCAAGCAGCCCGAACGCAGCCAGCCTGCACCTGCGTCTGCCGCCAGCAGTACGTGCTCACATCGTTCTGGAAAGGGAGGGGGGCCACACACCGATCGCATCGGCCGTGCATCAAGGAAGCGACGCGTCGCTGCTGACCCTGATGGCCAGGGGCAGCACGCGACGGCGCCATCGTCCCGGTCTACGCGATCACGGACGACGCACCGTCGGTGCCGCTGGAATCCTTGGTCATGGAGCGCGCCGTCAGCACCAACACGGCGGCAGCGGGCGGCAATGCCAGCTTGATGACGATGACTTGAGAAACTGCGTGGGGCGAGGCCCTGCGCGCGTCATAGCTGGACGTTTGCCGAACGCTTCAGACCGGGAGTGTCACCTGAAGCCGGTCACATCCGGACCGTCGCTTTCGGATCAAAAGTGCTCAGGATGCCCTGGCAACACGCGCCAAAGGAAAAGCGCAGCCATCACACCCGCGCGCCCTTCAACAGCACCAGCACCACGCCCGCCCCACCGTCATTGGGCGGCGCTTCGACAAAGGCCAGCACCTCTTCCTTCTGCACCAGCCAGCGCCGCACTTTTTCTTTCAGCACCGGGGTCCGGTTGACGGACCCCAAACCCTTGCCGTGGATCACGCGCACGCAGCGAAATTCCATCTTCACGCAGCCGCGCAGGAATTCGGCCAGCGCTTCGCGCGCCTCGTCCACCCGGTACCCATGCAGGTCCAGTTGGGACTGGATCGTCCACTGCCCGCGGCGCAGCTTGCGCACCACGTCGTGGCCCAGCCCCTGCCGCCGATACGACAGCGTCTCGTCGGTCTCGATCAGCCAGTCCGCCCCGTACTCGTCGGAAATGGACTCTTTCAGCACCTGCTTGTCGTCTTCCCAGCGCTTGAACGGAAAGGGCGGGGGGGCCGCCACGGGCTTTTCCACCCGCGGCGCCAGCTTCAGCGGCTTGACCGCGCCAACCAGGCTGCGAAACTCGGCCGCGGCCTTGCGGGCTTCCTCGGCCGCGCGCGCCGCTTCGCGGGCGCGGGCTTCTTCCACGCGCCGCTGTTCCTCAAGTTCCTGTTTCAGGGACTTGAGGTCGGCCAGGCTTTTGCGCCCAGGTTTCGCGGTCATGGTCGACTCCGGGTTCAGGGCAGAAAAACGCGGCTTAGACGGCCTCGCCGTCCAGCCAGCGCTGTGCGTCCAGCGCGGCCATGCAGCCCGTGCCGGCACTGGTGATCGCCTGGCGGTAGATGTTGTCCTGCACATCGCCCGCGGCAAACACGCCGGGAACGGACGTCATCGTCGCCAATCCGTGCAGACCACTGCGCGTGATGATGTAACCGTCCTTCATTTCCAGCTGGCCTTCAAAGATGCTGGTGTTCGGGTGGTGGCCGATCGCGATGAAGACGCCGGTCAGCGCCAGGTCTTCGGTCGTGTCCGTCTGGTTGTTGCGGATGCGCGCGCCGGTCACGCCGCTGTCGTCGCCCAGCACTTCGTCCAGCTCGCTGTGCAGTTTGAAGATGATCTTGCCTTCGGCCGCCTTCTCGTTCAGACGGTCGATCAGGATGGGTTCAGCGCGGAACTTGTCGCGGCGATGCACCAGGGTCACGGTGCGGCAGATGTTGGCCAGATACAGCGCTTCTTCGACCGCGGTGTTGCCGCCGCCGATCACCGCCACGTCCTGCTGCTTGTAGAAGAATCCGTCGCAGGTGGCGCAACCCGACACGCCGCGCCCCTTGAAGGCCTCTTCCGAAGGCAGGCCCAGGTACTTGGCCGATGCGCCGGTCGCGATGATGAGCGCGTCGGTTGTGTAGGTGCCCGAGTCGCCCACCAGGGTGAAGGGACGGGCATCCAGCTTTACCGTATGGATGTGGTCGAACACCATTTCGGTCTTGAACCGCTCGGCATGCTCAAGGAAGCGCTGCATCAGTTCAGGACCCTGCACGCCGTTGACGTCGGCCGGCCAGTTGTCCACCTCGGTGGTGGTCATCAGTTGGCCGCCTTGCTCCATCCCGGTGACCAGCACCGGCGACAGATTGGCGCGCGCCGCGTAGACGGCCGCGGTGTAACCGGCGGGGCCCGACCCGAGGATAAGGACTTTAGCGTGTTTGGTTTCGTTCATAGTTGACGTCTTTTTCCTGTCTGTTCCGTTCAAATTGGACCACGAACCGAACATTCAAGGCATTGCAATCGAAAGATCGATTATAAGTAGCGGTTTGTTGCACTGTGCTTGAGTTTATCTATCACGACGATAGCGCCCGCGCCGCTGGGCATGCGGCGTCGCACATATAATCACCGCCATGGCTCGTACCGCAACTGCCGGGAATTCCCGCAAGACTCCTCCCCCCAGCACCAGTACCGGCGCGCTGCCGGGTCGCCTGTCTCGATTGTTTCGCGAGGCACGGTGGATCCTGTTCGCCGCGCTCGCGGTGTACCTGACGCTGGTCCTCGCTACCTATCACACAGCCGATCCTGGCTGGTCGCACGCGGTCAACACCGACCGCGTTTTCAACAGCGGCGGGCGTTTTGGCGCCTGGCTGGCTGATTTGTCTCTCTTCCTGTTAGGCGTGTCCGCCTGGTGGATGGTGGTGTTGCTGCTGCAACGCGTCTACGCCAGCTACCTGCGGCTGGCCAACCATCTGCTCAAAACGCCCAATGAAAGCGATCCCCCGGTCCGCGTGAAGTGGGAACAGGGCTTCGGCTTTGGCGCCATGCTGCTCGGCTCGGTCGGGCTGGAAGCGCTGCGCCTCAAGTCCTTTGGCGCGTCCTTGCCGCACGGCAGCGGCGGCATGATCGGCGAAGCGATTGCCCGCTACGCCGCCAACGCCTTCGGCTACACCGGCGCCACCTTGCTGCTGCTCGTGTGCTTTGCCATCGGCGCCAGCCTGTTCTTCGGCTTTTCGTGGCTGGCCCTGGCTGAACGGGTCGGTTTCCTGCTCGAATCCAGTATTCGCCGCACCAAAGTGGCCGTGCAGGCGCGCGAAGACCGCCGCGCCGGCGAAGTCGCCTTGCAGGCCCGCACCGAAGTGGTCGTGGCCAAGCAGGAAAAGCTGGTCCACGAGCAGCCTGTCCGTATCGAACCCGCCGTGACCGTGGTGCCGAAATCGCCGCGCATGGAAAAGGAAAAGCAGCAGACGCTGTTTGTCGACCATCGCAACGAGAGCGCCAGTGGCGACCTGCCGGCCCTGAGCCTGCTGGATCCGCCGCCGCCGGTGCAAGAAACGGTATCGAGCGAGACGCTGGAATTCACGTCCCGCCTGATCGAAAAGAAGCTGGCCGACTTTGGCGTGCAGGTGTCGGTGGTGGCGGCGCAGGCCGGTCCGGTCGTGACCCGCTACGAACTCGAACCGGCCGTGGGCGTCAAGGGCAGCCAGATCTTGAACCTGGCCAAAGACCTGGCGCGCTCGCTCAGCCTGGTCAGCGTCCGGGTGGTCGAGACGATCCCGGGCAAGAACCTGATGGGCCTGGAACTGCCGAACATGCGGCGCCAGACGGTCAAGCTGTCCGAAATCCTGGGTTCGCAGGCTTTTCACGACAACGCGTCCTACCTGACCATGGCGCTGGGCAAGGACATTGCCGGCAAGCCGGTGGTGGCCGACCTGGCCAAGATGCCGCACTTGCTGGTGGCTGGCACGACCGGTTCGGGCAAGTCCGTCGGTATCAACGCGATGATCCTGTCGCTGCTGTACAAGGCCGATCCGACCCAGGTCCGGATGATCCTGATCGACCCGAAGATGCTGGAAATGAGCGTCTACGAAGGCATTCCCCACCTGCTGGCCCCTGTCGTGACCGACATGCGCCAAGCGGCCAACGCGCTGAACTGGTGTGTGGGCGAGATGGACAAGCGTTATCGGCTCATGAGCAAGCTGGGCGTGCGGAACATGGCGGGCTACAACGCCAAGATCGCCGAAGGCATCCGCAAGGAAGCGCCGATTCCGAACCCGTTCTCGCTTACGCCCGACGCGCCCGAGCCGCTCAAGCCGCTGCCCATGGTGGTCGTGGTGATCGACGAGCTGGCCGACCTGATGATGGTGGTCGGCAAAAAGATCGAAGAACTGATTGCCCGCCTGGCGCAGAAGGCGCGGGCGTCGGGCATCCACCTGATCCTGGCCACCCAGCGCCCCAGCGTGGACGTGATCACGGGCCTGATCAAGGCGAACATTCCAACCCGGATCTCCTTCCAGGTGTCGTCCAAGATCGACTCGCGGACCATCCTGGACCAGATGGGCGCCGAAGCGCTGCTGGGCCAGGGTGACATGCTCTATATGCCGCCCGGTTCCGGCCTGCCGACGCGCGTTCACGGCGCCTTCGTGACCGACGAGGAAGTGCACCGGGTGGTCGAGCAGCTCAAGGCACAGGGCGAACCGAATTACGAAGACGGCATCCTGGATGGCACGGGCGAAGGCGACACCGGCGACGGCGTCAGCAGCGTGACCGGGATGGCGGATGCCGAATCCGACCCCATGTATGACCAGGCCTGCGAGGTGGTGCTCAAGCATCGCCGCGCGTCGATCTCGCTGGTGCAGCGCCATTTGCGTATCGGTTACAACCGTGCCGCCCGCCTGCTGGAACAGATGGAACAGTCGGGTATCGTGTCTTCCATGCAGTCCAACGGCAACCGCGAGATCCTCGTGCCCGCCACGCAGGGCGAATAAGCCCGGCATCGTGTCCGGCCTGTCGAGCGCCTGGTGCGCTTCGCAGGCCGCGCACGAATCCTTCGGATGTTGGACGCGGTGCTAAGGCGCCGTTTTTTTATGGAGATGTCTATGACCGCTACCGCTTCCTTCCCCTTGTCGCGGTTTCCGGCGCTGCGCAAGGCCGCGCTGCCCTTGCTGGTCAGCGTCTTGCTGCTGCCCGCCAGCGCATGGGCGGCCAGCGCCGCCGAGCAATTGCGCGCATTCGTCAGCGGCACGCAATCGGCCACCGGCAGCTTTACGCAGACCACCAAGGCCACGACGGGGCAGGGCGCGCCCAACCAGTCCGGCACGTTCTCGTTTCAGCGTCCGGGCAAGTTCAAGTGGCAGGTCGTGAAACCCTATGAGCAGTTGATCGTCTCGGATGGCAAGCAGTTGTATCAGTACGACCCTGACTTGATGCAGGTCACGGTGCGTGCGGTGGGCGAAGCCATCGGATCGTCACCGGCATCCATCCTGTTCGGATCGGGTTCGCTGGAGCAGTCCTTTAATGTGGCCACCTTGCCGGCCAAGGAGGGCGTCGAATGGCTGCGCGCCACGCCCAAATCGCCCGACGCCGGTTTCTCGCGCGTCGACATCGGTTTTCGTGACGGCCTGCCGGCCCAGCTTGAATTGCTCGACGCCTTTGGCCAGACCACGCAGGTGACCTTCGCCAACATGGTCCGCAACCCGGCCGTGTCCGCCGACAGCTTCCGCTTCGTCGCGCCCAAGGGGGTGGACGTGGTGCAGATGAATCAGCAGCCCGGGCAACCCGCGCCGCGTTGATCGTCTGACCTTTAACACTGACTCCCATGGCTGACCTGTTCGACGCCGCGCCCACCGCGCCCCTGGCCGAAGCGCTTCGGCCCGCCACCCTGGACGAGGTGATCGGGCAGTCGCACCTGATCGGCCCTGGCAAGCCCCTGCGGCTGGCCTTCGAGTCGGGCAAGCCGCATTCCATGATCCTGTGGGGCCCGCCCGGCGTCGGCAAGACCACGCTGGCGCGGCTGACCGCGACCGCCTTCGGCTACGAATTCATCGCCCTGTCGGCGGTGTTTTCTGGCGTGAAAGAAATCCGCGCGTCCATGGAACGGGCTGAGCACAACCTGGCGCTCGGCAAAAAGACCATCTTGTTCGTTGACGAAATCCACCGCTTCAACAAAAGCCAGCAGGATGGTCTGCTGCCTTTTGTCGAATCCGGCCTCGTCACCTTCATTGGCGCAACGACCGAAAATCCGTCCTTTGAAGTCAACTCCGCCTTGCTGTCGCGCGCGCAGGTGTACGTGCTGCAAGTGCTGACGGACGACGAATTGCGGCTGCTGGTCCAGCGCGCACAAGACAAGGTGCTGACGCACCTGAAGCTGGAAGAAGCCGCCATCGACACGCTGGTCGGCTATGCCGACGGCGACGCGCGGCGCCTGCTGAATCTGGTCGAACAGACCGACACCGCGGCACGCGCCGCAGGCGTGGATGTCGTCACGCCCGACTTCCTGCAGAATGCGCTGACCTTGAATGCCCGGCGCTTCGATAAGGGCGGCGACAACTTCTATGACCAGATTTCGGCCTTGCACAAGTCGGTCCGCGGCTCGCACCCCGATGCCGCGCTGTATTGGCTGACCCGCATGCTGGACGGCGGCGCCGACGCCAAATATCTGTCCCGACGCATCGTGCGGATGGCGTGGGAAGACATCGGCCTGGCCGATCCCCGCGCCATGCAGATTGCCAATGACGCGGCCTCGACCTTCGAACGCCTGGGCTCGCCGGAAGGTGAGCTTGCCCTGGCCCAGGCCGTGATTTACTTGTCGATCGCGCCCAAGAGCAACGCCGGCTACATGGCCTACAACCAGGCCCGCGCCTTTATCAAGAAAGACAAATCGCGCGACGTGCCCGTGCACTTGCGCAATGCGCCGACCAAGCTGATGAAAGAACTTGGTTATGGGCACGAGTACCGCTATGCGCATGACGAACCCGAAGCGTACGCCGCGGGGGAAACCTATCTGCCCGAGGGCATGCCCGAGCCCGGCTGGTACCAGCCGGTGCCGCGGGGGTTGGAGTTGAAGATCGCGGACAAGCTGGCGCACTTGCGGCGGCTGGATGAGGACGCTGGCGACGATTGATCATCGCCAGCAATGCTTCCCTCATCCCCCGTCAATCGGCCCTGAAGCCTGTCGCCGCCACCGCCTTGCCCCAGGTCTGCGTGTCATCGGCAATGATCCTGGCGAACGCTTCGCGGCTCGTGCCCGTCACACGAAACCCCGCATCTTCCAGTCGTGCCTTGCCGTCTGCAGACTGCACGGCCTTGACCACGTCGATATTCAGCCTGGCCAGGATATCGGCGGGCGTCCTGGCCGGCGCAACGATGCCGAACCACGAGGTGAACTCCAGGCCGGGATAGCCTTGCTCCTTCATCGTCGGCACGTCGAGCAGACCCGTGCGGCTTGCGCCGGTCGTACCCAGCGCCACCAGCTTGCCAGCCTTTACGTTGGGCGCCGCGAGGCCCACGCTGGCGAACACTGCGTGCACGTCGCCGCTGAAGATGCCGGCCAGCGCATCGCCGGTGCTCTTGTAATGCACGGGTTCGGGCTTTAGCCTGACGGCATCTCCGAACATGTACGCGCCGAAATGCCCCGGCGTGCCGGCGCCGAACGTCCCCATGAACAGGCCCTTCCGTTGCGTGGTCCACGCGACGAATTCCTGCACGTTGCGCGCGGGCGTTTTCTGCGGATTCACCAGCAGCACGAAGTCCGAACTGACCACCTGGCTCACGGGCACGAAGTCCTTGGCAGGGTCGTATGGCAAGCGGTGATAGCTGCTCGGGGCGATGCTGAGCTGGCCGGTTTCACCCAGCATCAGCGTGTAGCCATCGGGCGCGGCACGGGCGGCTTCGCTGGCGGCAATCAGCCCGCCGGCGCCCGGCTTGTTGTCCACGATCACCGCGATGCCGCCCCAGCTTTCAGAAAGCTTTTGTGCGAGCAATCGGGCCACGATATCGGGGCCGGTGCCCGCCGCAAAGCCGACCAGAATGCGCACGGTCTTGTTGGGATAACCGGCCTGGGCCGACGCGGCGGTCCACGGGGCAAACGCGGTGGCACACGCCACTACCAGGGCAGCGATACCGAAGGCGCGCTTGCCAGGGCGCGCCGGCATGTTGATGCGGGGGGTAGGCGAATCGGGCATGTGCAAGGTCTCCAGTGTTGTTGTCGTGGTGGCAGGCAAGGCACGCATCACCGGCGCGCGTCAAAGCAACTCGAAAAAGCGCATGACCACCTTGTCTGGATGCCGCGCGCCATGCCCGAAGAACATGCGCTCGCTGGTCCAGGCAAGCGCGGGCGACGCCGTCTCGAAACGCGGGCAGCACCTGAAATAGAGGTCGGCGGGGTCCACGGCTTCGCCGCGCATCAGCCGGGCGATCAATTCGGCTGGGCCGGACCGTATAGCGCGGTTGTGCACGTAGATCAGATCGCCGCCGTCCAGCTCGAGCACGTAGCGCGCGTCCAGCTCCGCCAGCCGGTCGTTCACGACCCGCTGGACGTCCGCGCCGCCGGGCAGCACCCGCGCTCGCCACCCGTCGCCCACGGCCGTGCCCCCGATGATCGGGACCAGGCGGCGCACGCCACATGTGGTCTGGCCGACGTCCTGTGGCGCGGCCACCTGGACCTGCAGGTCCGCAAAAAAACAGAATCGAGGCTCGAAAAGCCCGGTCGGATCGCTCATGCAACACGCCTCGTCAGGATGCAATGCCAGTGGGCTTAGCGTAAGTCCCGTTGCGTGCCGCCGCTGTCATCCCAGAAGATGACGGGACTCAACGGATGCGGAGGACTTGCCATGAGGTCATGGGTGCCGATGCCCGCGCATCATGCGGACGTGATCCTGCCCGCTGACGGCACAAGCCCCAGGCGCCTGGCGCCGGACGAGGCCGTGCCGGGCGTTGTGCTGGGCAACCTGATCAGCCGGCTGGGCGAGCGTGGTTTCGAGGTCGACGTGTTGCGCGAGCTCCACCCCTTGGTGCCGGCCGCGTCGTGGTCGGTCTATCGCACGGGGCAGCGTTGCCAGCCCACCCTGTTCCTGTCGGCCAGCCTTGGCATTCCGGACACCACGCGGGATTGCTGGTGGGCCTATCTGTCGGGCCCGTATCTGCGTGACGGCACCTGGGGCACGCACAACGATGCGGCGCGGGTTGGCGCGGGCACGCGCTTGTGCCACATCACTGCGCAGGAAGTTGGCGGGGAGCACCAGGCGCGGGTGTATGACGCCTACGGCGTCGTCGAGCGCATGTCGATCGTCGACCATGAAGACAATGCCACCCTGTTTGCCGTTAATGTCTACCGCCACCAGCACCAGCGGCCCTTCAGTGATGCACAGATAGGCGCCTTCGAAGCGCTTGCGCCGGCCCTGCTGGCGCTGGCGCGCAAACATATCGCGCTGACCACGCGCCAGGCGGCGCCCGCGGCAGCGATAGACAAGCAGAACGGCCGCAATGTCCGCAACGCCCCGGACGACTGCCCGCCCGGGCCGTTGCCGTATCCACCTGCCGCCTTGCGTGGACGGCTTTTGCAGATGCATGCCGGGCTTACGGCGCGCGAGCTCGATGTCTGTGTGCGGCTGTTGCAAGGGCTCACGCACGAGGGCATCGCCTGTGATCTGGACCTGAGCGTGCCCACGGTCAAGACCTATCGCAATCGCGCCTTCAGCCGCCTCGGCATCCACTTCCGCAATGAGCTCTTTGCGCTGGTATTGAAGGCGCGGTCACCGCATTGATACGTGGCGGCATACGGCCGCATCCAGCATCATCCTGACCGACCAAGAAGGTTCGCCAGTTCCTCCGGCATATGCCGGCTCGCCCGCCGCACCAGATCGCAAAAGTACTCCGCCGCCGGCGTCAGCGGCAGCGACGCGCGCCGCACCATCACGATCGCCGGTGCACCTATCGTTTCCTGGATCGGCACTTCCTGTATCCAGCCCTGCAGCGGCGCAAACGCCAGCCACTGGCGCGGCACGATGGCCAGGATATCGGCGTGCAGCACGAACACGATCTGCCCCAGAATGCTGCCGCCAAACGTCCGCGACGCGGGCACCGGCAGGCCATGACCTTGGAAGAGGGCGGCAAACTCTTCGTCGTCAAAGGCCGGGCTGCTCATGGACCAGCGGGCGTCCATCAGGTCTTTCAATGACGTGGCCTCGGCGTGGGGATGGCCCTTGCGGCACACCACGCAGCGCTCGTTGTCGAACAGCTTTTCCAGCACGAACTCGCCAGGCAGCGAATGGCCGGGACCCAGTCCAATGTAGAAGTCGATCTCGCCGTCGCGCAGGGCGTTTTCCGCGGCACTGAAGCCCAGGCCTTCCACGACCGACAGTTGCACGCGCGGATAGCGTTCCAGGAATTGCGGCAGCACCTCGGGCAGCAGGGCCATGTGCGGCACGGTCGACAGGCAGGCCACGACGCGCCCGTCGCCGCCGCCAAGGTGCTGCTGGATCTCTTCGCGGGCGCGGCTCAGTTCGCCGGTGGCGACACGGGCGCGTTGCACGAACAGGGCGCCCAGCGGGGTCAACACGGTGCCCCGCTGCTGCCGCTCGAAGATCGGCGCGCCGATCTCCTTTTCCAGATATTGAATGCTCTTGGTCATCGTCGATTGCGACAAGCCCGACTTGCGCGACGCGGCGCGCAGGCTGCCGGCTTCGGCCACGGCAATGACGTCCCGCAGGTGATGCAGTTTCAAGGTGATTCCTGGCAGCGATCGCTGAGCAAATATTGGCATCTTCTGGCGTTCGGGGCCTGCTGACAAGATAGGCATCCCCTAGTCCCCCAGCGGGCGGCCTGGAATCGGACACTTTCGATCCGACCTGCCGCTCGCCGCCATGAGATCGAGACACCATGGACCACCCCGTCATCTTCCGCGCCCGCGCTGGCGCCCTTGCCTTGTCGTGCCTGTTCGGGGCGCAAGCCCTTGCTGCGGATCCGGCTGCGGCACCCCCTGCAAGCACCTCCAGGAACCCGCCTGCCATGACGCCGACGCAGGCGCCGGCCGACCGCATTCTGGTCAACGCCGAAGTCCTGACCATGGACCCGTCCCGGCCCACCGCAGCAGCTCTGGCCATTCGCGGCACCGACATCGCCGCCGTCGGCAGCCGCGCCGACATCATGAAGCTGAAGGGACCGCGCACCGAAGTGATCGACGTGGGCGGCCGCACGGTGGTGCCGGGGCTGATTGACAGCCACATCCACGCGATCCGCGGCGGTCAGAGCTTTACCTTCGAAAGCTACTGGTATGACAAAACCACCCTGGCAGATGCGCTGGCCTCCCTGAAGCAGGAAGCCAACAAGCGGGGCGCTGGCAAGTGGGTGGCCGTGACCGGCGCCTGGCATCCTGACCAGTTCGCCGAACACCGCGCGCCTACGGTGGCGGACCTGACCGCGCAACTGCCCGACAACCCCGCCTACGTGCAATACCTGTATGACTACGCGCTGCTGAACGCCAAAGGCATCGAAGTCCTGGGCCTGGATAGCGGTGGCCAGGTCCCGCCGGGTGTGACGGTGGAACGCGATGCCCAAGGCAAGGCCACCGGCAAGCTGCTGGGCGGCATCGGCCCGTTCTCGGGACTGTTCGCACGCATCGGCGCCCGGTCGGCCACGGACTACCGCGACAGCCTGCGCGCGTTCTTCTCGGAAATGAATCACCTGGGCGTCACCGGCCTGATCGATCCGGCCGCGGGGGACCGCAACGCGTTCAACCCCTTGTACGCCTTATGGCAAGACAAGGCGCTGACGGTGCGGGTCGGCTGGCGCGCATCGTCTTTCCAGCGTGACAACGAACTGGAGTGGTTCAAGTCCACCCTGGCCTACATCCCACCGCGGTCGGGTGACGACATGCTGCGCTTCGTTGGGCTGGGCGAATCGGTCGTGGCCGGCATGAACGACGGCGTGCGCCAGGCGCCGGGCTTCTCGCCCCCGCAAGCCGCGCGCGACGAACTGTTCAAAGTCGCCACGTGGGCCGCCGAAAACCGCTATCCGCTCGAAATCCATGCCTACACCGACGACTCGGCCAACCGCATCCTGGATGAATTCGAAAAGGTCGCGCAAAAAACGCCGCTGAACGACCTGCGCTGGACCATCACCCACATCAACACCGGTACCGCCGCCACGCTGGACCGCATGCGCCGCCTGGGTATTTCATATTCCGTCCAGATGGGGCCGTACTTCGAGGCCCAGGCCATCAAGGACACCAACGGCCAGGCGGTTGCCGAGGCATCGCCCCCGACCCGCCTTGCCCTGGACAAAGGCATGATGGTCGCGGGCGGTACGGACTCGACGCGCATCGGCATGATCAACGTCTGGCGCGCGATCGAGTATCACGTCACCGGGCGATCGGTTGGCGGCATGGTGCAACGCCGGGCCGATCTGCAGCTGTCGCGCGAAGAGGCCCTGAAGCTGTACACCGCCAACGCCGCCTGGATCTCGTTCGACGAACAACGCCGCGGGTCCATCAAACCCGGCATGCTGGCCGACGTGGCCGTGCTCGATGCACCGTATCTGCGGGTGCCGGCCAGTCAGATCCATGCGATCCGGTCGGTCATGACGCTGGTGGGTGGCAAGGTGGTGTCCGGGTCGGCACCGCGGCGGGGTGTGTTGTCGTCCGGGCAGGCGGCCGGGGGGGCGGCCACAACTGCGGCCACGACTGCGGCCAGGGCGGCGTCAGGCAACAAGGAAGTGGTCTTGAAGGCGATGGCCGCGGCAGACCACGCGCACTAGGATCGGAAGGTAGAGGAGGGTGGCCCGGCCTGTCGGGGCAGGCGATTGCCCGCAGACGCCGCGGCAGGATTCTGTCTTGATGGGCAGGCAGGGGGCGCGAACGCCCATTGAACGGTAAAATCGCAGGATTGCCCGCCGGCACAGAATGACGCCAGCGGGCCACCCGCCCACCTTTCACTGCGAACCTTCTACTTCCCATGCTTGATATCGCCCTGCTGCGCAAAGACATCCAGGCGGTCGCCGCCCGTCTCAACGATCGGGGCTACACGCTCGACATCGACAGCTTCAATGCGCTGGAGTCGCGTCGCAAGGCAGTCCAGACCGAAACCGAAACCGTGCAGGCCAGCCGCAACGCGCTCGCCAAGCAGATCGGCATGGCCAAATCCAAGGGGGAAGACGCCTCGGCGCTGATGGCCGAATCGCAGGCGTTGCCAGCCCGCCTCAAGACCCTGGAAGACGAACTCGCCATCATCCAGCGCGACCTGCAAGACCTGCTGCTGGCCGTGCCCAACGTGCCGCACGCCAGCGTGCCCACCGGTGATTCCGAAGAAGGCAACGTCGAAGTGCGCCGCTGGAGCCCCACTGGCGCCGAACCCGCGCCGCTCGGCTTCGACGCCAAAGACCACGTCGCCCTGGGTGAACCCCTGGGCCTGGACTTCGAAACCGCCGTCAAACTGTCCGGCTCGCGCTTCACGCTCATGCGCGGCCCGATCGCCAAGCTGCACCGCGCGCTTGCCCAGTTCATGCTGGACCTGCAAACCGAGCAGCACGGCTACACCGAGTGCTACACCCCCTACATCGTCAACACCGCGACCCTGATCGGCACCGGCCAGCTGCCCAAATTCAAGGACGACATGTTCTGGGTGACCAAGGGCGGCGAATCGCTGGACGAACACGGCAACGCCATCCCGCGTGAAGACCTGTACTTGATCTCCACCTCGGAAATCACCCTGACCAACACCGTGCGCGGCGAAATCGTCCCGGTCGAAGACCTGCCGATCAAGCTCACCGCCCACACCCCGTGCTTCCGTTCCGAAGCCGGCAGCAGCGGCCGCGACACCAAGGGCCTGATCCGCCAGCACCAGTTCGACAAGGTCGAAATGGTCCAGATCGTCCACCCCGACACGTCGTACGACGCCCTCGAAGCCATGGCCGGCCACGCCGAAAAGGTGCTGCAACTGCTTGGACTGCCTTACCGCGTCATGCTTTTGTGCACCGGCGACATGGGTTTTGGCTCAAGCAAGACCTACGACCTGGAAGTGTGGCTTCCTGCCCAAAATACGTATCGCGAGATTTCGTCCGTCTCCAATTGTGAAGCCTTCCAGGCTCGCCGCCTGCAGGCGCGCTTCCGCGTTGGCAAGGGCAAGCCGGAACTGCTGCACACCCTGAACGGCTCAGGCCTTGCTGTAGGGCGCGCATTGGTAGCTGTGCTGGAAAACTATCAACAGGCCGACGGCTCGATCGTGATTCCGGAGGCACTTCGCCCGTACATGGGCGGCCTGGAACGCCTTCAGGCAGCAGCTGGCGCGTAACGTAGAAGTTACACACGGTTTTGGGGGGCGTGTAAGCTTTGCTGGCACCTACACACCCCGTCCATCACCCGAAGGAGCACGCCATGTTGAAGTGGGCCATCATCTTCCTAGTCATCTCGATCATCGCCGGTATCTTCGGCTTCACGGGCATCGCAGCGGGCACCGCCGCCATCGCCAAGTTCCTGTTCTTCGCCGCGCTGATCCTGTTCGTGATCTTCCTGGTGCTGGGCGTCACGATCTTCAAAAAAATAACGTAGTCGGCACCCGCGGAGAGGTACATCCGACACTTGCCACGAAATTCCTGATATACTTTTTGACTGTCGCGATTGCCCAACCACTCGGGCTGTTGCGAGCGTCGAAAGATGCACGGAGAGGTGGCAGAGTGGTCGAATGTACCTGACTCGAAATCAGGCGTACGTGCAAACGTACCGTGGGTTCGAATCCCACCCTCTCCGCCAGTTTTACTAAGTAGATCAAGCATTTAGCGCCGCTGCCCCCAGCGGCGTTTTTGTTTCCGCAGCCCCGATAACTGGCTGCTGTGACCAAAACGTGACCACGTCGGCGTGTGCGGCCAGATGGCTCCGACCCAGGTGCGCGTACTTCTGCACCATCTCGATCGTCTCCCATCCGCCCAATTCCTTGAGCACGAGCAACGGCGTACCGGCTTGAACGTGCCAGCTTACCCACGTGTGTCGCAGGTCATGGAACTTGAAGTTCTTGATGCCTGCCACGTCGCAGGCTTGGTAGAACATGCGGCGGTCCACATCCGCGACAGGCTTGCCCTTACGGGTGAAGACATGCGCCTGGTGCTGGCCGATGCGCCGGCGAATCACCGCCATTGCATCCTCCGATAGCGGCACTGACCTCGCCCGTGCCGACTTTGTTTCGTCAGCTTCGAGCCACGCCGTGCGCTGCGGCGCATTCACCTGGGACCACTGCAGGCCCAGGACCTCACTCATGCGAGCGCCTGTGGCCAGCGCGAACGCGACGACATCGCGCAGCCAGTCCTGCGTGATTGCATCGAGCAGCGTGTTTGCCTCGGCCTGCGTAATCCACCGGATCCGAACTTTCGGCTCGGGCAGATCCTTCAGCTTCGGCGCGCGGTCCAGCCACTTCCACTCCTCTGCCATGTTCAGCATCGTCCGAAGCGTCGCCATGTAGCGATTCTTCGTTGCTGCAGTCAGCGGCTTTGGAGCGCCGCGCAGCAGCTCCTGGTGTGTGGGTAACGCCGCGTCCACAGCCTCGGCCGTGATCGCGGGCAGCAGCCAACCGCCGAACTTCGTGCGCCAATAAGCGATATATCGCTGCTTGGAGTCGAAGTCGGACTGGCCGGTGTAATGCTTGAGGAACCGCACTGCAGCTTGCTCGAACGTCTTGGCCGGCACTTCGCCGAACTTGCGTTCGCGCCACAGTTGCGCCTTCAAGCGGTCCTCGTATTCCCTTGCCGACCTTTCGTCGGACGTTCCAGTAGAGTGTCTAATTCGCTCGCCGCTCGGCGCGCGGAAGTCGACCCACCACGTTTCACCGCGTAGTCTGATTGACATATCTTCTCCGTTTCAGACGGCGGTGCCAGCCGAGTGACGTTGTACTGCTGGGGCTTCAGGGCTGCAAGTGTTGAGGGCCACACCCGCCACCGGTTCGAATCGGGTATCTGCCAGGCGATCTTGAAACGCCTTGCGTAAGCGGTCCCGTAAGACACGTTCATGCGTTGGGCGGCCTGTTGGAGAGTTAGGGCGATTTCGCCGTTCTGATCAGTCATTGAATGTCTCATCGTCAACTTTCATTTCGGGAACGCTTATCTGCCTATGCCGATGACCACAAAAGTGACCTCAGGCGAATAGCTTTGTGCCAATAACCTAGACGTGTGCAGCATCTCCGCAACGCCGATCACAAGACATATGCAGCCATAGGGTTTTTTCTTTTGAGCCATTGGTTCTGCGGTGTACGCTTCGACTTGCGATGAATTTGGGTGCTGTACTGGCCCGCACCGAGCAGTCTGGTTTCCCCGCCCTCAGTGACTGCCAGATGTACGACTGAAATCGGGGAAGGCCTGTCGCTTGGACCAGACTCTTTGGGCACCAAGCACTTTTCGGAGATGCTATGCACACGAAAAACACAGGCAGCTTGGCAAGCGCGGATTTTCTCAACTACTGCAAAGGGTTTTCTGCCGTAACGACAGCTCTTTGCACTGCGGGAATTTCTGTAGTTGCCGCCGTACCCGCAGGAATATTGGTTGTGGTGTTCTTGCACATTTTGATGCGGCTTTAAGCTGAAAGACGGCGAAGACAACCCTTCGCCGCTTGCCTTATTCGCTTTCCCTCGTCCGCATCTTGCCCAGCTCAAGTAAACGACGAGGCCAACCCCGACGGTGTCAGCGTCAGGGAGATTGCGCTTTGTCATGCTTGAGCGCCGTTTGAGTAGACGGCGGCAATTTCCTGATGACCTTCGAGCCGCGCGCAAGCCGCCAGTTGACCGTCGCCAACCTTAGCAGCACGGCACAGCGGCACTGCCAAGCCAAGCGTGGTAGTGATGCAAACCAGTGCGGCAATCACAATGATGGCCATGATTACGCTCCCGCCAGCACGTGCTCGCGCGGAACTTTGAACCCGCTGGCGTGCTTGTGCCCGCCGCCGCCGTATTCACGCGCGATGACCGACACATCCAGGCCTTCGGCAGCGCTCCGCAAGCTGAAAATTCGGTGGGTTGAAGTGTCCCAGTAGCATGCGGCGAAGGGAACGCCAACGGCCATAAGGGCTCCTGCATCGCTCGACATCGTATAGGGCAGGCTTGCCACGGGGACCTCGTGCCCGCCGATGTGCATCGTGCGCTGACACACGCGCACGAGCTCGGCAATGTCTTTGTGGTGCTTGCGTTCAATCGCGGCGCCTGCCACCGTGAGTTTCATCAGTTCGACCTGGTCGGCGGCCATCAAGCGGTCCCAGTTTTGGAAGGTGTATTCGTAGCTGAAAACCGTTGCTTGGATGTCTCGCGTTTGCGGCAGCCGAAACCGCCACAGGTCCCGATCTTCAATGTGTCCAAGCAGCAGCGGGCGAGGGGTCTCCGGAAAAAGGAAGTCCCAGGTGATGCCAGCGCCGGAGCGTTCCATGTCGAAGCAAACACCGATGTCCGGCATGTTCTGCGAATAGCATTGGACGGACACCGCGTGGCGAGACATCGAGGGAAGGTGTGCCGCAGCCCAGTCTGTTCGAAACGCTGGAAGGCCTGCGAGGTCTTCGGCCGCGCTTTTGTGATGGTCGAGAATCGTGATGCTGCGTGCTTTGAAGGACATTTGCACCAGTACGTCATATGGGTAGGAAAAGTCCGCGATATAAACATCGCGGCCGGTGACATCCGGCGGGGGCGCGTTGTAGCCGGCCGGGCAGAACTCGAATCCGGCCGGATCGGCATGATGAAAGCACCAGGCAGCGCTGAACCCGTCGGCGCAGTTGCCGTGGTAGATGACCAGCGGCTTGATTGCAGCAGGTGCAGTTTGTGATTGATTCATGTCCGCAGTGCCTTTCATGGTGTCAAAGGTTTGGTCAGTGGTCGCCACCGGCTTGGTGTCGGCATATGCAAGGAGGTCGAGGCGCGCGTTCATCATTCACCCCACCACTTCGTATCGATGCAGCGATAAAGCCAGACACCGAATCCGGTACCAAGCCAGAAGGCGATGAATGCTGCAGCGCCGACAAGCAGAGCGGTGCTGGTCATCACGCCACCTGCTTATGGCGAACCGCGTCGTGATAGCGCGCAAGGGCGATATCGGCCGCGAGAATTTTCTTGTCGGTTGCGCACAGGTCCGAGACGATGCGTTCGACGGCCGGTGCCACCGCGATCAAGTCGGCCAGATGACGCGCCTCGAGCGGGATGTGGTGCATCAGGTTGATGCGAAACAGCTCCAGCGGCAGCGTTTCGAAGTGAATCTCGCGCTCGGTCATGGTCGCGTAGAGGAACAGGTACAGCCCGCGAATGGTGGGCGCCAGGCGTTCCATGCGGCAGGTGCCCGGATCGAAGTAGAGGTGCATGCCGGCGTCGTCGTATGCAAGCTCCTCGCCGTGTGCGAGTTTGTCGAAGATTGAGCACAGCGGTATCGCGGCGCTGGGGAGGGAAGTGATGGTCATGCATGCCTCTGCATCGGGGTTCGGGTAGTGATGCGGTCAGTCAGAACGGAATGTCGTCGTCCATGTCCGCGAAGTTTGGAGACGGGGCAGACCCCGCTCCTGCGGCAGCCGGTCCAGGGGTAGAAGTGCCTCCGGACGCCGGTGCGCCTTCACGGTTTCCAAGCAACTGCATCTGGTCGACAACGATCTCGGTCGTGAATTTGTCGGCACCGGTGTCCTTGTCTTGCCACTTGCGAGTCTTGAGCCGGCCCTCGATGTAAACGGGCCGGCCTTTCTGCAAGTACTCGCCGGCGATCTCGGCCAAGCGGTTGTAGAAAACGACGCGGTGCCACTCGGTCTCTTCGCGTTTTTCGCCGCATGCTTTGTCCTTCCAGCTGCTCGTGGTGGCAATCGAGACGTTGCAGATGGCCGCGCCCGACGGGCTGTAGCGGACCTCCGGGTCGCGCCCGAGGTTGCCGACCAGAATGACTTTGTTGACCGATGCCATTACGCAGCCCTCCCGCACTGGCGATCGGCCAGGAACGCGGCGTAGGTCTCGGCGACAACCTCGTGGTAGTCGACCAGTCGGGCGTCGTTGACAACGACGTAGTCGCACTGGATGTGGTCGAGCTCGGCCTCGCTGACATGGGTGATAGGCAGCGCGTCGGCGCTGCTGCGCTTTACACGCCAAAGGCTTGCACCGATGCGCTTGAGCAGCGCGGCTTCCGACAGGAAGCGGACATCGGTGATGACCAGGCGATGATGGCCGGCAGACAGCTCGCGCCCGATGGCATCTTTCATCTGGTCGGCCCAATAGTCCTCGCCATCCATCTGGCGGCGGTATTCGGTGCCGTACAGCTGCATCGTTTGCCGGGGCGATCGTGGCGAGCCACCGTTCAGCCCGAGTTCGTTCATGCGACCGATGTAGCGCCCATCCGCGCACCGGCCAATGGCCAACTCAATCGCAGGAACCTCCTTGCGCTTCCGGTCGAGCAGCAGCTGCGGATCCGTGCCGAAGGCCTCCGAGATCTCTGCGCGAACTGGATCCGCGAACGCCATCGGTTCAAAGCCAGCGATGGACAGCAGGCCATCAGCGCAGGTGTTTTTGCCGCTGCCGGCGCGGCCCACCAGGCCGATAATTTCGTAAGGGGAGTGCATAGGGAAACTCATTGAAGATCGCTGGCGGACTGTCGTTTTCTGTCCGCGGCGGCGTGGGTGGACGCATGCCGGGCGATAACCTCGGCATGCAGATTCAAAACGGCTGCGAGCAGCGGGTTCGCCATGGCGGCGGCAAGCGTGCCGGGCACTCGGCCCAAGTCCATCGCCAACGCCAGGTGATTGGGCGTCAGGAGTGGGTAGGGCATTGCGGAACCTCAGGCGCCTGCTCGGACGCAACGTCGTCGGCGGCGCGCGCCTGCTTCTTCATTTGCCGCTCGAGGCGTTTGAAGGTCTTGCGGATGTCGGTCTCGCTCGAGTGCGTGTACTTGAAGCTGGGATCGAGGCAGGCGGCGCGGGGGAGGGGGCGGGTCATGGGGTGGCGCTCAGAACGGGCCGGAGCCAACGAACAGGAATGCGAGCGGTAAGGCCAGGACGCAGCAGGAACCGACCGCGTCCCAAGTCGTGGGGGTCGTACCCGGCCGCTTTGAAACTGACTTGGCTGGGACGTTGCTCTACCGTAGTCTCCGAAACCGGATCGCTTGGCGCTTGCGTTGCGAATGGCATGACCATCTCCTTCTGCACTTGGTGTGCGTTGTCGATGGCCGAATTATCACGAACGTTTTTCAAAATGTCAAAACGTTCGTGTTATTTAGGACGAAAAAAAAGCGCCCTCAGGGGCGCTGATCCGTACAGTTATCGCCTATTTGAAGTTGCTGAGGACCTTGTAGGTCACAGAACTGTTGGTAGCGTCCATGATTTCGAGAAGAGCACCTTTATAGCCAATTGTCTTCGAGCTGCTCAGGTCGTACTCCACGTCGTTGTTGAACGCCGGTCGTGCTGCCGAACTGCTGAATTCGCGATAGCCCACATTGATTTTGTTGCCAATCCGGCCGCTGTAAATCAGCGTTTGCTGAAAACTATTGCCGCGTTCGGAAATCTGAGTTTGGCGTTCGTAATCAGCATCGTAACAAAGCCTGCTTCCCAGCGTGGTTACCACGCAGAGCTGCGCACTTGGCTGTTTGCCTACGCTGAGTGCCTGTATCGGATCGTGAAGAGCAGACTTCGTAACTCCCACTGCGCTGTAAAAATCGTCCTGTTCGTCGAACCCCAACTGCCGATACTTTCCTTCGGGAATCTGATACGCGAAGCCAACAGTACTCTTTTGGACTACGAGCACACCCTCTTCAGCGATAAAGCCCTTTTTGAGCAAGTGATCACCGACGGAGGCTGTTGTCACTGTACCTACTTCAGGATAACTCACGTCGGCGACAGCCTTCATACCGCCGTTGTACCGAACCGTCGTGCAGCCGGTGGCCGATAGGCCGACTAGCAGTGTGGCAAATATTCGAAATAACAAATTGGCCTCCCCAGGCGTCGTGTCTGTGCACAATTCTCGAACGACTTCATGTCAACGGCGTCTCTTGTAAAGCGTGCCGGCGAAATGCGCAGTAAATGACAAGCGAGTAAGTATGCCCGTTCATCCGCGCCTTACGCCAGAAAATATCACCACTCCACAAAATACGGTGTCTTCTGGCACACGAATGATGCGCTTACCGTTTAACCCAAGTAAATAGAGGCCTTCTTCATCCCGCTTAAGTCGCTTAAATGTTGCGCGCCCATCGCTGGTGCGAACTATCACGTCGTCGTTTGGAATGGGGTCTCGGCTTGGGTCGACAAATAGAATGTCTCCATCGCCATAGCTATTACGCGTGCCGTCGTCCATGCTATCCCCGGCCACACGAAGACAATAGCTGTGCGGACCATGCGGAACAGGGCAGTAGAACCAATCCTCCGCTTCTCCCGAGACAAAGTTGTCCGGTGACTCGCAAAGTTCGCCTGCTCGAACCCACGAGATCAGCGGCAGGCGTCCCCTAATTTCCGGTCCAACCGTTACGTTGCTCTTCTCACTCATCGGCCCCTTGCCATTATCTAGCCACTCTGCACGTACCCCGAGCGCACTTGCTAACGAGACAACCTGCCGGCTGCTGTTACGCGAGCCAGATTCGTAATTGCCGATGGCGCCCTGACTAACCCCGCTCGCTCTTGCAAGTTGTTCCTGGGTCATGCCGCGGGCTTCGCGGGCTTGGATGAGACGTTCGCGGAATGTTTTCACAAACGTGATTAAAAACGGTTCTTGTATCACGTTGGTTTTATAGTTAATATCACGATCGTTATTAGCGGAGAACGTCATGAGCACACTTCAAGGCGCGCCTACGTCGGCGCCAAACGCAGCGGTTGCTGCGCTCGTACGCGCCGTCGATCGCGTTGGTGGAGTTGGGGCGCTAGCGGCGCGAATTGGCGTAACGCAAGGCGCGGTGAGCAACTGGAAAACGCGCGGGCGCGTGCCTGCCGAACACTGTCCAGCGATCGAGCGCGCAACAAACCGACAGGTCACGTGCGAACAGCTTTGTCCTACGACTGACTGGGCGTTCATTCGAGCCCAAGGCGAACCCCAAACCGAATTCGAGGCTTGAATGCCAGTCGCACAGTACGCGTATCGGACTGTACGCAACGCTATTGCCTGGGCCGTGCTGCGTGCTCTGTTCGGGCGTCGTATTCGGCCAGAGCACGGCGCAGTGCTTCTACTGCTTGAGGCGACACCAGAAATGACGGTGACACCAGCCAAGGGCTATCCGGCGACTCTGCCGCCGAGCGAATGCGTACGCGCATCACTGCGGATTCGTCCTGCGGCACCGCGCCGAGATATTCAACGTCTTCGACGTGGGCTGTGAAGGTAACTGTCTTGAGGTCCATGTCCGTATTGTCGAGCAGCAGTGCATCCGAGTCATTGGCAACCACGCATGCGTTTTGCCACCCCACCAGTTCGCAAAGGAATATTCATGCCAATCGTCGTCATCAAAGGTCCGCAGGGCTGCGGCAAGACGCGCCATGCGGCGCTGCTGTCCGCGCATTTTGGTTGCACGCAGCTGATCGAAGAGGCGGTGCCAGCGGGAGCACACAGCTGGTCCGACGGCTCCCTGGTGATGATCTCAGGCGCGATGCCGCCGGACTGGCACAACCCCGGCGGAATCCATGTTCTGACGTTTGCCGAGGCTTTGCCAATGGCCGTCAGCCAACAGCAACATCCATCAGCAGCGAAAGACGCTCAAGGTATGCGCCGCGATTAGAGGCAAGGTCGCCGTCCCGGTACAGCATGATGAAGCCCTCCTCAGTCATCCCGTTTCCGCTCCAGGAAAGCTTGCGGGCGATTGCAGGCGTGATCTTCATCTCAGTGACTGTGCTGTGCGTCTCGTATACGACGTGGTCGCGGCTCTGTTCACCGATCGGTTTGTACAGCCGATTCAAGACGATGAAGCGGCCGTCGTCCAGCCTCTTGAGGCAATACGGAAAGAAAACTCGGCGGGCGAAATCAGACATGAGCGCTCCTATGCATTTTGCGGAAACGGGTCGTTAAAATGAATATCACTGACGCGTTGTATCACGCCGTCCACAGCTACCCCGGCGGTGCCGAGGCGATGGCTGTGCGCATGGGCATCAGCTCCAGTTCGCTGCAGCACAAAGTCAATCCCGCATACCCCAAAGCGCATTGCTCCCCCGAGGAGCAAGCGATGATCTGCGAGCTAGCGAACGACAGGGGCCCTTTGATCGCGTTCGCGGCGCGCCTCGACTGCATTGTGCTTCCACTTCCCGCGGTTGACGGCGCTCACGACGAAGATCTCATGCGGCGCACTTCTGCGGCCTGTGTCGAGTTCGGCGAGCTCATCACCGAGGTGGGATTCACGACCGCTGACGGGCGCGTCACAGATAACGAACTGCGCCGCGTTGAGGCGGGTATCACCGACCTCACGCGCGCTTTGCATACGCTGCTTGCTGGCCTCCAGGCCATGAACCAGCGCGACAAGTCAGTTTCGATCACGCGAGCAGCCTGACGTGCAGATCCATGATTTCAAGGCCGTGGCTGCGGCCGCGCTCGATCGTGCGGAGACGCTGGTTCCCCAATGGCTCCCGGGCGGTCGACGTCAGGGCGTTGAATGGCGTTGCGGCAGCGTGCGCGGCGATGAGGGGCAATCGCTTGCCGTCAACCTGACGACAGGCGTCTGGATGGACTTTTCGTCCGACAGCGACAAGGGGTCCGATCTCGTTTCGCTGTTTGCGGCGATCTTCCACAACAACGACCAGGGCGCCGCTGTGCGCGAGTTGTCGCGCACTTTCGGCATCGCGCAGCTGGCCGGCGCCTCACCGGCCGCGCCTAAGCCCGAGAAAAAGTCACGCACGCCATGGCAGCCCGTCTTGCCCGTGCCGGCTGGCAGCCCACCTGCACCACGCGCACATCCAGTGCGCGGCCTGCCCGAAATGTCTTGGGAGTACCGCAACGCCGCCGGTCAGCTGCTCGGCGTCGTTTACCGGTTCATCACGAGCGACGGCGGCAAGGAAGTACTCCCTGCCGTGTGGGGCCACAACACCGAGACCGGTGCATCGCAATGGCGATGGCTGTCCTTCCCCGATCCGCGGCCGCTCTACGCGCCGGACGCGCCAGGCCGTGTAAAGACAGGCCTTGTCGTCGAAGGTGAGAAATGCGTCGACGTGGCACGCCGTGAGCTTTCCCAGTGGTTCGACGTTGTGTCCTGGCCCGGTGGTGGCAAGGCTGCAAGTAAGGCTGACTGGGACTCGGTGATCGGGCGCGGATGGACCAAAGCGGTGCTTTGGCCTGATGCCGATTCCAAGCGGGTGAAGGGGACCGAGCCAGAGGATCAACGGCCGTACGTCGAAGCGGCTCTGCAGCCTGGCCTCAAGACGATGGATTGGATTGCGACGCGCCTGGCCGGACTGGGCCTAGACGTCCGTATGGTCGACATTCCGCCACCGGGCGCGTTGCCCGACGGATGGGACGTGGCCGACATGGTTGCCGCAGGTACAACCGGCGAAGCGCTTCGAGACTGGATCGTCGCTCACCTGCGGCAGCCCGCGGTAGAAGAGACCGCGACAATCGCCGCCGTGCCGGCCGTAGCCGCACCCGCTTCTACCCCTGAGCCGGCTGCCGCGAGGGGAGTGGATTGGACGGCGCGGCTGATTAAGAAAAACAACGGGCGGTACGAAGACTGCAAAGAGAACATCGCCATGTTGCTGGAGGATCACCCCGAGCTGCTGGGCTTGGTCGCGTACAACGAATTTTCCGGCATCACCGAAAAGTGTCGAGAGACCCCACGGGAAAGCCGCGACCTGGAGTGGTCAGAGGATGACGATCGCGAGTTAGGCATGATGTTGGCCCAGCGCTGCGACGTGTTGATCCGGTCCACAGGCACGATCGGGGAGGGCGTCTCCATCGTAGCGAACCGGAATCGACACCACCCGGTTCGAGACTGGCTCACCCCTCTCAAGTGGGACCACGTCGACCGGAATGGCACCTGGCTGACCAAGGCGCTCGGCGTAGCCGCTTCCCCTTACTCGCAGCTCGTCGGTTCGCTGTGGCTCAAGCAGGCCGTCAATCGAATCCTGCACCCAGGCTGCAAGGGTGACTACGCGCTGATCCTGGAAGGCAAGCAAGGCAAGGGCAAGTCCACCGCGCTCAAGACGCTGGGTGGTGAATGGTTTTCCGATGCCGCACTGGACCTCAGCAACAAGGACGCCTCCATCGCGCTGTCCGGCGTCTGGATCTATGAGATCGCCGAGCTCGATGCGTTCAACCGGGCCGAAGCCACTCGGATCAAGGCGTTCGTCAGCATGGCGGATGACCGGTATCGACCGCCGTATGGCAAACGGTACATCACGCGCCCTCGCCAGACCGTGTTCGCGGGCACGACCAACAACGACGAGTACTTCAAAGATCCGACGGGCAACCGGCGGTTCTGGCCGATCTATTGCCACAACGTCGATATCGAATGGTTGGCCGCGAACCGCGAGCAGATCTTCGCCCAGGCGCTTCACGAGGTCAGGGCGGGAGAGCGTGCATACCCGACCCGCGACGAGGAAATGCGGCTCATCGTGCCCGAGCAGGAGCAACGAGAGATCGGCGATCCATGGATCGAGCTTATCAACGCGTGGCTCAACGACACGGTGCAGTCGGCGCGCAACCAGTACAGCACGGCGGACATTCTCATCGGCGCAATCAAGATGACCCCGGATCGCATGGACGGTCAGCGCAGTGCGGCTACGCGTGTCGGCAACTGCATGAAAAAGCTTGGCTGGGGCAAACGACGCGGGTCGGACGGAGACCTGCGGCCATGGCTTTACACGCGGCCGGAAAGGCTCGCTTCCAGCGACAGCCAGGCCAAGGGGGCAGAGCATGATCCGCTGCCTATCTGAAAGCGTCCGTAGCGCTGGCACGGTCACCAGCGGCCTGATGTCTTCGTGCGTCTCGGCTATCTCTGTCCAACCGCCAAAGGTTGGGCGGAAGGTTGGACGCCTGGAAACCCGCATAAACATTGGCTCCGTCCAACCTCCTAACCTGTCCACGCGGTTTTTCCGCACATACGTATGCATACCCGCGACGAGCACATACGCACACCCTCATGCCATTTCCCAACATCAAATATGGATAGACAGGTTAGGAGGTTGGACAGAGGTAGTGTTTATGCGGGTCTTGGCCCGTCCAACCCAGTGCCTAACCGTCGCGGGGGTAGACGAGTGAGCCTTCGCAACGCAATGCCTCAGACAGCAGCCTTCATTGACGCCATGCGCGATGCCTTCGGCCGCGAGCACATCGACGGTCAGATCCGCCGTGGCATCGCTGGTGACGCCACATTCCACGCGGCAGAGGCAGGGCACGAGCTGGGCACTGACCGCCGTCCTGGCGATCGCGTCGCCACAACCGACATGGTCCTGGGCGAGCCAGGGTCCAAGGGAAAGTAAGCCATGCAATTCGACGTACGCAGCAACATCGACGCCGAGGCGCGACGCCTCAGCGACATCGAGCGCCGGCATGTGCCGTTCGCAACAGCGCGCGGCCTGACCATGACCGCGCAGGACGTCAAGGCAGCAGAGCGCCAGGAGATGGAACGCAAGCTGGACCGGCCGACGCCTTACACGTTGAATTCGCTGTACGTCCGCCCAGCAACAAAGACGGCCCTTGCCGCACGGGTCTGGATCAAGGACGAGGCAGGCAAGGGCACGCCTGCCAATCGCTTTGTCGGCCCGAACATCGAGGGTGGCGGCCGCAATGCCAAGCGCTTCGAGCGTGCCCTGCAGACCACTGGCCTGATGCCGCGTGAGTGGCGTGCTGTGCCGGCTGCAGCAGCGCAGATCGACCGCTTCGGCAACATGGCGGCATCACAGATCCGGATGCTGCTGTCGTACTTCCAGTCGGCGGAACTGCGTGCGGGATACAGCGGCAACATGACCGCTCGTCGCAAGGCCGCGATCGGCGCGGGCAGCGTGAAGAAGGGGACGCGCGGGGTCGTGTACTTCGTTTCGTACGGCAAGGGCCAGCGCCGCGGTGCCGGTAGCTGGATGAACGGCCGCGAGCAGAACCTGCCAGCTGGGATCTGGCAGCGCACGTCCTTTGGCACGCTGGGGACGTCGGTGAAGCCGGTCGTACTGTTCGTGCGCCGCGCCCAGTACCAGCAGCGCCTGGACTTCTACGGCGTTGCGCAGCGCGTGTCGGCCGAGCGGTTCGAATCCAACTTCAAGACGGCGCTGGACGCCGCCGTGGGGCGCGCATGAACCTGACTCGTTCGCGCCTTGCACCGGCCCCCCTCGTCGCTGTCCCACCCTTGAAACGTCGAGCGCCTATGCACCAAAACGGTGCGTCGATGGACCGGCAAAATTTACCTGCCTCAAAAACCATGGGTCCTTCCGGCACTTTGGGCCGCAAGGGTAATTCGCACCCCGTAAATTCTCTAGTCACGAGACTATCCTAAGGGGGTTATGTGATTGATTTAAAAGGGAAAGTTTCGCAAGCCGACTTCGGCGCCCTGGTTGGAATCAGCCAGCCGGCCGTGAGCGGTCTCATCACGAGCGGCGTGCTGGGGCGCGATGACTCGGGCGGCGAATGGTTGCTTTCCTACTGCGCCAACCTCCGCGAAAAAGCCGCCGGCCGGGCTGCCGCCGGCGATCTGGATCTGGCGGGCGAACGGGCCCGGCTCGCGAAAGAGCAGGCCGACCGGGTCGCGATGCAAAACGCTGTGACGCGAAAAGAGCTTGCGCCGGTCCACCTGATCGAGGAAGTGCTGACGCGCTGCGGCGCCCGGTGCGCGGCCATATTCGATGCCATTCCAGGCGCTGTGCGGCGCCGCGTGCCGTCGCTGTCGGCCGATGCCATCCGCCTCATCCAGACCGAGATCGCGCGCGCGCGAAACATGGCTGCCGCGGTGAGCCTGGAAGACCTGCGCGATGAAGATCCCGACGACGGCGCCGATGTCGACGAGCCGGCCAACGAGCTCGAGGTGGGCGACTGATGGACCTGTCCGAAACCTCACACTTCAGCGAGGAGGCGCTGGTCCATCACCTGGGCCGCGGCGTGAAGTCGTTCGGGGTGCCCGAGCCCCTGCGCCTGGACGAATGGGCGGAAACGCACTTCTACCTGAGCGCCGAGTCCAGCTACGTTGAGCAGCGCTGGCGGGCGTGGCCGTTACAGCGCGCGATCCTGGCGTGCATTGGCAACGACGACATCCGCTCGGTGGATGTGAAGAAATCCGCGCGGGTGGGCTACACCAAGATCCTGCTCGCAGCGATCGGCTACTTCGCCGAGCACAAGCGCCGCAATCAGGGGCTGTGGCAGCCGACCGACGATGACCGTGACGAGTTCGTGAAGACCGAGCTCGACACGATGCTGCGCGGTGTACCGGTGATGCGTGAGGTGTTCCCGCAGTACTTGGCGCGGCACAAAGACAACACGCTGCAGCAGAAGAAATTTCTCGGCTCCATCCTGCATCTGCGCGGCGGCAAGGCAGCGAAAAACTACCGGCGGTTGTCGATCGACTTTGCGGCGCTGGACGAGCTGTCGGGTTTCGACGGCAACGTCGAAAAGGAAGGCGCGCCGGACATGCTGGCCGCGAAGCGCGTTGAGGGTGCGACGTTTCCGAAGATGGTGTGCGGATCCACGCCAAAGCTCAAGGGCTTCTGCCTGATCGATGCCCGGGTTCAGCAGGCCGACGTGCGATACGTCTATCAGGTCCGGTGCCAGGGGTGCGGAGATGCACACCCACTGACATGGGGCGGCAAGGACCTGACGCACGGCATGAAGTGGTGGGACAACGATCCGGACACCGTCCGCCACCTGTGCAAGTGCGGTTACCTGTCGACCCAGGCGGAATACCTCGCCAGTTGGGAGGATGGTTTCTACCTCGGCGACGATGGCAGCACGCTCGATCATCAGGGCAATTTCCGGGACGCCAATGGCGACCCGATGGAACCGCCAAAGCACATTGCCTTCCACCGGCTGTGGACAGCGTACAGCCCGTCAGTGTCGTGGAGTGACATCGTCCGCGAGTTCCTCGAGGCATGGCAGAAACACCAGGAGGGCGACTCGGCCAAGCTGCAGACCTTTACCAACACGACGTTGGGTGAGACGTGGGAAGGGGAGATCGAGCGGACTGAGGCTGACGAGCTCAAGCAGCGTGCGGTCCCCCTGCGCCTGGGCACCGTGCCGCGCGGCTGCTTGTTGCTGCTCGCGTCAGGGGATACCCAGGACAACCGGGTGGAGGTCGATGTGTGGGGCTTTGGCCGTGGCAGTCAAATGTGGACCATCGACCACCAGGTGTTTTACGGCAGCCCGTCCGACGACGAGGTGCGCGACAAGGTGAAGGCGTATCTGACCGAGACGACGTTTCCGCACGAGTGCGGCACGCTGCTCAAGATCGAAGGCTCGGCAATCGACTCGGGCGGTCACCACACCCAGGCCGTGTACGACCTGGCGCGCACAAACAAGCATCACCGTATCTTCGCCATTCGTGGCCGGCCCAGCGGCGAAAAGCACATCAAGGACGGCGCGGCGCCCGTCGATATCAACTGGCGGGGCAAGAAAGTGAAGGGCGGCACCATCCTGTGGCACGTCGGTACCAACCTCGCCAAAGACCTGCTGTTTACTCGCCTGGGCGTTCAGAAGCCGGGCCCGGGCTACATCAATTTTTCGAACGAGCTGTCAGACGAATGGTTCAAGCAGTTCACGGGCGAGGTTCGCGCAACGCGTCGCACGCTCTCTGGCACGCAGACCCGCTGGACGGCCACGCGCAAGCGGGTCGAAGCGTTGGACATGGCGGCGTACGCAGTCTGGCTGGAGCATCACTTCGAGCTGAATCGCAAGTCGTCTGCCTGGTGGGACGCGCTCGAGGAAAAGGTACAGCCGCGGATCAACGACCTGTGGGCGCCGCCGGCACCGATAGCTGCCGCCGGCACCTCCGATCAAGCCACTATCGCCACGCCGTCTGAGGCTGTCGATCGTGGTGCCGCCCATGTCCCGACAGAGCGGGAGGCGGCCGTGGCCGAGGCTGCGGCACCGCCTGCAGTCGTTGCGAAAGCGCTCGGGCCCGGCCGGCTCAGCCTGGGTGGCTGGAAGCGGGGCGGCCGTTGATGGAAAAAGACCTGATCCGGGACATCCTGGAGCGCGTGATGGCCGAGCACGGCCTGACGGAGGCAGCGGCCTACAAGATCGAGACGGAGATCCGTGTTGCCTGGGGTGGTGAGCGAGTGTTCGTCGCAAAGGACGCCAAGCGTCAGCCGCACGTGCGCGAAAAGATCGTCGCTGACTTCGCTGCTGGCCTGGACATCGCGCAGATTGAACGTGCCCATGGCATATCGCGACGGACCATCTACCGCATGCTCAAACGCAAGTGACAGTTTTGCCTGATGTTGGCACGGGAAAACAGCTAGTTTGCGGGTCAACGACGGAGGAAGTATGGCGGGCATCACCCTGGAAATTGCAAATCAACGATTGCTGGAATACCTGGAAGCGGAAGCACGGGTGCTGTCCGGCCAGAGCTACACGATCGAGACTGCCGGGGGGAAACGCCAACTGACGCGCGCGAACCTCGCCGAGATCGCTCAGGGCATCGCGGTGTGGGATGCCCGAGTGAAGAACCTCGAGGCGAACGCCAACGGACGCACCCGCCGCGTGACCATGATCGCCAAGGGGCTGTGATGAAAACGTTGCCGCTCATGAACATGCTCGACAAAGCCATCGCTTATGTGTCGCCGGAAAAGGCTGTCCGGCGCCTCCAGTCGCGGGGAATGCTCGCGCTTGCCGGTGGGTATTCCGGTGCTCGTATGGATCGGGCAGCACTGGCCGGGTGGCGTCCTGGCACCGGCTCGCCGTCCACTGACATCGACCTAGACCTGCCGACGCTTCGAGCCAGGTCGCGTGACCTGGCGCGTAATGCGCCGGTGGCAACCGGTGCGATCAACACGTCGGTTACGCACGTCGTCGGTACAGGTTTGTCGCTCAAGCCGCGGATCGATGCTGAGTATCTCGGCCTGACGGAACCCGAGGCCGAGCAGTGGATCAAGCACACGATGCGCGAGTTCAAGAATTGGGCGGAAAGCGTCGACTGCGATGTGGCGAGGCGCCTCAATTTTTACGGAATCCAGAGCCTTGCCTTCAGGTCGGCACTCGAGTCAGGCGACGCCCATGTGCTAACCCCCATGATCAAGCGTCCCGGCCGGGCCTATGACCTCGCACTGCAGATCATTGAAGCGGACCGCATCTGCAACGAGGGCAATATGCCGGACAGCGAGACGCTTGTGGGCGGCGTAGAGATCAACCCACAAACGGGCGAGGCGATCCGGTACCACGTCGCCAAAAGCCATCCTGGTGACCTACGCCGCGTTGTTGGATGGGACAAGGTCGACGCTTACGGCGCGCAGACGGGCCGGCGGAACGTCCTGGCAGTGATGGAACAGCTGCGGCCTGGGCAGGTGCGTGGCGTGCCGATGCTTGCGCCCGTGATCGAGCCGCTGAAGCAGATCGGCACATACACCAACGCCGAGCTACAGGCTGCCGTGACGTCTGGTCTGTACTCGGTTTTCATCAAGATGGATCCGGCTGCGTTTGCCGAGATGTTCGATGACGAGGGGCAGGGCGCCTTCCTCAATCGTGCGAAGGGCTGGAGCGGTGAGCTCGAAGCCGGCCAGGCCATAAACCTGCTTCCAGGCGAATCGATCGAGTCCGCTAACCCGGGTCGGCCGAACGCGCAGTTTGATCCGTTTGTGCAAGCCATCATCGCCCAGATCGGGACAGCGCTCGAGATCCCGTACGAAGTGCTCATCATGCGTTTCCAATCCAGCTACAGCGCCGCGCGCGCCGCGATGCTGATGGCGTGGCGTCTGTGGCGCCGCCGCCGTGATTTGCTAATCACAACCCTGTGCCAGCCGGTCTATGCATTGTTCCTCGACGAGGCGGTCGGCGCTGGGCGAATTCACTGCCCAGGGTATTTCAGCGACCCGTCGGTGCGTTTGGCTTGGCAGGGAAGCGAGTGGATCGGCGATGGGCCTGGGTCGATGGATCCGCAGAAGGAAATCAAGGCCGCGAGTGACCGGGTTGCTCTCGGCATTTCAACGCTTGAGGCAGAGTCGATCTTGTACGACGGCGTCGACTGGGAAACGAAATACCGAACGCGCGTGCGCGAGCAACGGATGATGGTTGAAGGTGGTCTTGTGGAGGCTGTGAATGCGGGTGCCCCTGTCGAACCAGACGATGAGACGTCGCGAGATGAGGAAGAAGCACCCAAGCAGTAGCGAAAAGACTAGTGTCGTGGGAGTTCAGGTCGTGAACGAGCCAGTCTTGCTTTGGTCGATTACGTAGGAAAATGTCACCTCACTGCAGGGGTCCCCGTGGCTTCTCAATTTGATGGCTTCAACCTTTGTTGCAAGGTAATAGCCCTTGGGGTTTTGCCAGATGACGATCTCGCCCAGATCGATGGCGCGAGTGTTCGACGATGTGTCGAACGCTTCTGCGTCCCCGATGTCAGTGATCTCGGACATGCCTACGGCTCGCGCCAAACATCGCAGGCCTGTTGACATCAGCGCGTAGATGCTCCTCTGACTCATGCCCGACCATCTTGTCGGAAACGCATAGTCGCCAGCGCCGACGACAAAGCGCCCGTTGTTGTTTTCAAAATCGAAAGTCACGGTTCCCCTGATGCCCGGCATCACGTAGCGTTCCGGGCCAAATGAAAGAACAGGCGACAGCGGCGGTGGTGACACCCTGAATGGATTCTTGCCCAGTGGCGGACGGGGCTTGATCTTTTCCCCGTGCAACTCGTGAATCAGCTCAGCGTACCGAGCCTCATATTTGGTCTCGTCGCTGAAGTCGATGTAGAGCCGGGTCGAAAGGAAAGTTGGCAACGGCATCGGATGCGTGTTGTTTATGACAACCGGGATTATTCGATCCGCGCTGACATCTCTCATGAGCTGACCGGACAAGATCATTTTTTCGTAAGCAACTCCGCCCCGCCCGCCATTGGCCTTGGCAACATATGGGTCAGTGCAAATTGCCAGTACGCGATCAGCGCCTGTTAAACCCAATTCCATGAAGCGCGGGAGGTCGCTTCCAAGAGTCAGATCCCACTGGTCAAGAATCACGTCGACGCCATTGGCCACAAGCCTTGAGGCAAGGGTTAGAACCCAATGTTTATGTGCGTCCGTGTCGTGCGAATAGGAAACGAAAACTCGGGGTGGCTGATCGCTCATTGCGGGCTTCCTTAGCATGTGACGCACCTCTTTCGGTTGCGCCGGGGATGCGGGATTAGGTGTCGAACGCGCTGGTTCACGGCGCAACTTGATGTGCTATTTGCAACGGCGCGCATTAGACGAAGTAGTGACAGTTTTGCCTTATTTTGGCACAGCGTAGTGCGTAGTCTGGCGGCTATCCGATCACGGTGCCGCCAATGAACCTCCTCGATTTTCTCTCTTCACCTTGGGCCATCCAGCCCGACAAGCTCCTCGAGATTCAGGGCATCTACGCCGCGCATTCGCGCGGTGATCGCATCGACATCGCCGGTCTCGAAGCGCGCCTTGGCCGGCCCGTCGTCAACGAACCCTCCGCCTATTACGTCGTCAACGGCGTCGCTGTGTTGCCGCTCACCGGCGTGCTCAGCAAGCGCATGAACATGTTTTCGCAGATCTCGGGTGGCGTCTCCACGCAGCTGGCCGAACGCGACCTCAACGCAGCGTTGAGTGACCCGTCGGTCCATTCCATCATTTTGCACGTTGACTCGCCCGGCGGGCAGGTCGACGGCGTCCAAACTCTTGCGCGCGCCGTGACAGCTGGCAAGGAAATCAAGCCAATCGTCACCCTCGCTGGCGGCGTCATGGCTTCCGGTGGTTACTGGTTCGGATCTGCGGCCAATGCGGTTTACATCGAAGACGAAACGACCATGGTCGGCTCGATCGGTGTCCTGGCGAACCATGTCGACGTGTCGAAAGAAGAAGAGACCAAAGGGCGCAAAACCACCGAAGTGACTGCGGGCAAGTACAAGCGCATCGACAGCCAGTATGGCCCGCTCACAGACGAGGGGCGGCAGTCCCTGCAGGACCGGGTGGACGCGCTGTATTCCGTTTTCGTCGGAGACGTTGCGAACCACCGCGGCGTTGCCATCGAAAAAGTGCTCGCGGACATGGCCGATGGCCGTGTGTTCGTGGGCCGACAGGCTATCGACGCCGGCCTGGTCGATGGCATCACAACCCTTTCGGCGCTGATCACCCAACTCAATAGCGAGCGGACGCCCAGCGCCTCTAAGCCCGCCGCATCCAAGCCCAACCCAATCCAAGGAAATTCTATGGACCCCAAGCAAATCGCGGCGGAGTTCCCCGAAGCCGTAGCAGCCTTTCGCACCGAAGGCGCAACCGCCGAACGTGAGCGTATCCAAGCGGTGCAAGCCCAGGCGATGCCCGGTCACGACGCCCTGATCGCAAGCCTGATGTTCGACGGCAAGACGAGCGGCGCCGAAGCCGCCGTGCAGGTGCTGAACGCCGAGCGTGGCGCTCGCACGGCAGCTGCCGCGAACCTGCGCAGTGATGCGCCCAAGCCCGTGACGTTCGTGGCGCCGTCGGACGACAAGCCTGCCGCAGCCGGCCCGACTGCCGACGCTCCGATCGAAGAGCGTGCGAAGCACAACTGGGACGCCGACGCCTCGCTGCGCAACGAGTTCTCCAGCCTTGGCGCCTACCAGGCGTACATGGAAGCCACCGAAACGGGCCGCGCCCGCACCTTCAAGCGCGGCTAAGCGCTTCCCGAAACAGTCAGGAGTCACCACATGCCTACCCTCGCAGCGAACGCTGTTCGCCCTTACGAGCTCGGCTCGATCCAGGAATACCCGGTCGTCGCCAACGACATCATTTTTGAAGGCGCCGCAGTAGGCGAGAACGGCGCGGGCTTTGCCCGGCCACTCGTCGCTGGCGACGTGTTCCTCGGATTTGCCGAGTCGATGGTGGACAACTCTACCGGCACCGCCGGCGAAATCACCGTTCGCACGCGCCGTTACGGTCAGGTGCAACTGCCCGTTGCAGGTGCCGCCGCAATCACTGCCAACGACCAGCCGGTGGTCTACGCGTCCGACGACGACACGTTCACGCTGACGGCCGTAGGCAATTCGCCCATCGGCCGCCTGTCGCGCTGGGTCGCCCCGGGCGTGGCGGTTGTTGCATTCGACGTCAGCCTCGCTGCCGAAACCGCGGCGCGCGCCGCCGGCGACGTCTAAGCGACGTTCACCCTTCACACCATCAAGGACAAGCAACCATGGGTGCCAAGTCACTTTCCAGCCGAGCGATCATCGGCGAGTACTACAACACGCTGCAGCAGGACCTCGGCAGCTCCTGGATCGACTCGTTGTCGAACTACTTCGAGTCGAATCAGGAATCCGAAACCTACGCATGGCTTGGCATGTCGCCCGTCATGCGCGAGTGGGTCGGCGGTCGCCAGGCCAAGGGCCTGCGCGAGGGTGGCTTGACCATCCGCAACAAGAAGTTCGAAGCCACTCTCGAAGTGCTGGTCGACGAGATCCGCCGCGACAAGACCGGGCAAGTGATGCTACGTGTTCGTGAATTGGCGCAGCGGACCAACTCGCACTGGGCCAAGCTGCTCAGCGAGCTGATCCTGAAGGGTGAAAGCAGCGTCTGCTATGACGGCCAGTACTTCTTCGACACCGACCACCAGGAAGGCGACAGCGGTCAGCAATCGAACATCGTCTCCGTGGATGTCACAACCCCGGCCGCGCCCAGTGCGGGCGAGATGGAAACCGCGATCCTTCGCGCGATCGAGCAGATCGTCGGCCTGAAGGACGACACCGGCGAGCCGGCCAACGAGAACGCCCGCCAGTTCCAGGTCATGGTGCCGGTCAAGTTCATGTCCGTCGCAGCTGCGGCCCTGGGCTCGCAGATCATCGTCGACTCGTCGACGTCGCGTAGCAACGGGATCATCACCCTGGGCCAAATTGGCGGTTTTGCGACCAGCCTCACGGTCAACGCCCGTCTGAATTGGGCCGACAAGTTCGCTGTATTCCGCACCGACGGCGAGACGCGGGCACTCATCCGTCAGGAAGAGGAAAAAGTGACCATGGCCGCGATTGCTGAGGGCTCGGAACTCGAGTTCAAGGAAGACAAGCACGAGTACGGCGTCAAGGCGATCCGCAACGTCGGATACGGCTACTGGCAGCGCGCCGTCCTGGCGAAGCTGGTCTAAGCGCACGCATCGGCTCAGGGGAGACCACTATGAAAAAGTATCTCGTGCTGCAGGCGATGTCGTTTCACCCGGGCGTCGTGCTTGGGCTGGAGCCATCGCAAGCAGCGATCCGCGCGCACGCGCTGGAAAAGAAGGGGAAGAACACGTATGTGGTCAAAAGCCGCGTTGAGTTCAAGGCAGGCGAGATTGTCTATTCGCCGAGCGCTCTCCCCAAAGACCATGCGGAAAGCCTGGAGCCGGTCGACAGCAAGCGTGCGGTTCCTAGCGCCGAGGCGCAGGAGCAGGCGCGTATCGCTGCGGCCGCCGAAGCGCAGGAGCAGGCGCGCATTGCAGCGGCTGCCAAAGCCGCAGCCGGCAACGGCGACAGCACCGGCGGCAGCGATGACGTCGGCAACAGCACTTCGCAAGGCAACGGCGGAGCGGCTGACTGATGGCATTCGTGGAAGACATGGCGGCTTTCTTCAATGACGCCGAATTCGGTCTGGAAATGCTGGTGGACGGTGTGCCGGTGATCGGCATTTTCGACCGCCCGTACTTCGATCCAGTGTCCATGGCTTCTACGCAGCCGACGGCGACCGTCCCGACGGACCTCGCGCCGGTAACCCCAGATCTGTCAACGGTTGTGGTGATGGGCGTCCTGTACGTCGTTCGCAACGTGCAACCCGACGGTACCGGGATGACAACCCTGGTCCTCGAAAAGGTCACGGTATGACGACAACAGCGCAGTACGCCGTCCTGCTCGCTTTCCGCGATGCCCTTATCGGTATGCCGGGAGTAGGTCCGAATGTGCATATCGAGCGTGTGATCGACCTGTCGGCGAGCGTGCAGGCCGCCATCCTCATCGAGGACGACGGCAGCGAGTCGCGCGAGATCGGTTCGTTCACCAGCGAGAGCATGTCAGTCCTGGTGGTCATCAAGGCTCGGTCGGCGGATCCGCGGCTTGCCGTTGACGAGCTGCTGGCCGCTGCCCATCCGCGCATTTTCGGACTGCTGCAGGAGGCCGACGGCCAAGTGCAAACGATCGTCCGGCGGACCCAGTCCTTCGAGAAGGTGCATGCAGATGTGCCGGTCGGAGAGCTGACCGTTCGCTACCAGGTCACTTTCGAGTGCGATGCACTCACCCTCCAGTAACAGGCAAAGACACCATGGCCAGCAAAGACCACATTCAATTCCACGTCGGCGAGTTCTTCACTACTGCCACCGACGGCGTGCCTCGCCAAGTGGCGACGCTGCAAGACATCTCGTTCAACTTCAAGGCGGACGTCAAAGAGCTGTACGGCGCCGGGCAATTCTCGGTAGACGCAGCGACAGGCACGAAGTCGATCACCGGAAAATTCACATCCGGCGAGTTCGACATGCTCGCAATTAACGCGCTGCTCTTCAACGAAACCCCCACGGTGGGCGCCCTCTTGCTGGTGCGTGACGAACCTGGCCTTACCGCCGGCGACAGTTTCACCGTTGTCGGTGCAGCGGACTTCGACAAGGACCTTGGCGTGAAGACGTCTACCGGTGCCGATCTGGTGCGTGTGGCGGCGGCACCGGCCGAAGGTCAATACGCCGTCAGCAGCACGGGCGAATACACCTTCAATGCCGCCGTAGCGGACGGCACGCGGTTTTTCTTCAGCTACATCAAGCGCACGGCCACCGGCACGACCGTGTCGCTGAACAACCGCGAAGCCGGCGACACCGTCGCCTTTGAAGGCCGCTTCTGGAAGAAGTCACGCACCGGTAAGCAGTTCGGCATGATCGCGCCAGCCTGCATCATGAGCTCGCTCGACCTGTCGTTCAAGCAAAACGACTACATGATGCCCGCGTCCGAGTTCACCGTGACCACGCCCAACGTCGGCCACATCCTCCAGTTCGTGCGAGGCGCTTGATATGCCTACCCCGTTTCCCGGTAAGCCGCTGGTGATGGGGCCGCGCACGTTCAGCGTCCCCATGTCCAGCATCCGTATCAACAAGCTGTATCGCGGTCCCGCAGCCAAGCTGATGCAGGACCTGGCGGCCGGTACATCCGGTGACTTGAGCGAAGCCGGCACCAAGCTGGACGACCTGTTCACCGATGCGGCTTTCGAGGTCCTGCGGCGCAACTACCCGGATCTGGCGCGCGACGAGTTTGACGAGTTGTTCGACATGGACGGCGTCAATCGGGTCCTGGCCCTGTCCGCGACTCCGCCCTCGGCCGACGAGGGAAACGCCGCGGCGTCCCAATCCACCGGTTCGATTGGGACGCCCTCATTGCACGAATCGTCAACTTCACCGGTTGGGGATGGGCCGACGTAGAGGCGTTGGGCATGGACCAAGTCAACGCGCTGTTGCGCGAGTGGTCCATGTACCCGCCGATGCCGGTGTATGTGCGGCAGCAGCTGCAAATTACTGCAGCAGACACGGACTTCGAGCTGGCGGCACCGGGCTCTGAGGTTCAAGACGACGAAGACATAGACGACGAGTTCGACGAGCTCGAGCGACTGATTACTTAAGGGCACTGGCGCCATGGCCGACAAGGTCATCAACTACTTCCTGACGGCAAACCCCACTGCGTTTGTCTCGGCGTTCCGCAAGGCCGGTGCATCGATCACCGACGTGCGGGACCGCGGCTTGGCGCTTAAGGCAACGCTGGGTTCCCTGGCGGGCGTGATGGGCGTCGGCGCTTTCGTTGGCGCAATCAAGTCGCAGATCGAGTTCGCTGATTCGTTGGACGACACCGCGCAGAAAGCCGGTAGCACGGCCAAAGAGCTCTCGACGCTGGCGTACGCCATGAAGATTGAGGGCATGAGCGTCGAAGATATGAACGGCGCGCTGGTCAAGCTGAACAAGACGATGGTCGATGCGGCCACCGGCGGGAAAGAGTCGGCGTCGACGTTCAAGGCGCTGGGCGTCAGCATCAAGAACGAGGATGGCACATTGCGTCGGTCAGACGAGGTGCTGCTGGACGTGGCTGATCGCCTGTCCGAGATCGACGACGGTGCCGTCAAATCGGCCGTAGCGATGCGGCTATTCGGCAAGTCGGGCGCGGACATGATCCCGTTTCTGAATCGCGGCCGTGAAGGCATTGCGTCGCTCCGGCAAGAGGCGCGCGATCTCGGTCTGGAGATCGAGAACAACACCGCCGCCGCCGCCGGTGACTTCAATGACAATCTGACCAGGATGGGCGAGGCCGCGCGCGGCGTCGCACGTCAGATCGCAGCGGATCTGCTGCCCACGCTGCGCGACGTGACGGAAGAGCTCCTGGCTGGCCGGAAGCTTGCCGGATCATGGTGGGGGGCCATCACGACGTTCGGCACGATGAACCCGTTCGATTCGCCGCTGGAGTCGGTGCTGCGGTACCGCAAGCAGATCGACGGCCTTAATGCCAGCTTGAAGTTGCACCAAGATCGCGGCTTTGCTACGGGTCGCATCGAGTCGCAAATCGAAGAGGCCACGAAAAAGCTGCGCATGGCCGAAATTCGGCTGGGCAAGCAGGAAGCGCCGCAAAACCAGGAAGAGGACGACAAGGCGTCGGCCGCCTGGGGCGCCGTGGGCGCTACGCCGCGCAAGCCGACAATCAAGATCACCGACCTGGAAAACGACAAGAAAGGGCCGGAGCTCAATCGCACCTCACAGTGGGAGAACGATCTCGCGGCCATGAAGGTCTCGCAGACGGTCAGCCTGCAGCAGGAAAAGGCGTTCTGGGCGTCCAAGCTGAAACTGGCGGCCGCTGGGTCCAATGAGCGGCTTTCCGTGGAAAAGCGTGCTCTGGATATCGAGCGGGCCATCAAGGAAGACGCGTACGCCAAGGAAGTGCAGCAACTGCAGTTCGTCGCCGAGCAGAACAAGTTCAACTTCAATGAACGGGTTCGCCTAGCGACCGAAGAGCAGGCGCTGATCGTCAAGCGCTACGGCGCCGAGTCCAAGGAAGCGGCAGCCGCGGCCAACCGAATTGCCGACTTGCAGAAGCAGGGCGCCGAGCAGCAGGAGCGCATCGACGAGATCCGCGAAGCTACCCGCGACGAGCGTGCTTTGGCGGCGCTGGAAGAGCAGGAGCGCCTGGCTCAGCTGGAAGTCGACCTGGGCAACAGCACCCAGGTGCGGCTGCTCGAGCAGACAAAGAGCTTCGAGGATCGCAAGTATGAGATCCAACGGTCGGCGCTCGAGCGCCGGCTGCAGCTGCTGCAGGGCGATCCAACCTCCGATCCGGTCGCCATCGCTCAGGCACAGGCGCAAATCGAGACACTGACCATTCAGCACGAGTCTCGCAAGTCGGAAATCAATAGCCAGACCGTCATTGCGCAGCGTGGCAGCTGGACTGGGCTCTGGACCGACATGCGAACCGGCGGTGAGAACATGCTGCAGTCGCTGCTTGCCGGCCAGATGCGTTGGCAGCAGCTGGCAACGCAAGGCCTTTCGGTGGTCAGCCAGGCATTCTCTGGCTTTGTGGCGAAGCGGATCTCGGCGTGGATGGCCGGCGAGACGGCCGAGACGGCGGCCACGGCCACCGGCGCGGCAACGCGGACCGGCATCGAGGCCACTGCCGCAGTGACGTCCACGTCGATCAAGGGCACAACCGCCCTGACCAACATCGCGACCAGCGCGTATGAGGCGGCTGCCGGCGCCTACGCGGCGATTGCGGCCATCCCTTACGTCGGCCCCTTCCTGGCACCCGCTGTAGCGGCTGGCGCGCTGGCTGCGGTTATTGGCTTCGGTGCAAGCATCTTTTCGGCCGAGGGCGGCTTCGACATCCCGTCGGGCGTGAACCCAATCGTGCAGTTGCACGAGGAAGAGATGGTGCTGCCCAAGGCGCAAGCCAATGCCGTGCGGGACATGGCGGCCGGCGGTCGTACCGGTGGCGGCGCCGAGCCGGCCCAGGCGGTGGAACAGAACACGTACAACATCCATGCAGTGGACGCGGCCAGCTTCGAGCGCATGCTGCGCCGCAATCCTGCGGCCGTCGCCGGTGCATTGAAGCTGTACACGCGCGGTAACGGGAAGGTGAGCTGATGGTCGCGCCCTATCTTCCTATCCGCCGGCACATCACCGGTCCCGACGGCACAGGCAATCCTGACGTGCTGCAGGTGTTCCTCGGCCAGAGCTTCCTGGACAGCAAGCAGGCCGTCTGGAGCACCGATACCTTTCGCAGCCGCAGCGGTCGCCGCTGGACGTCGTCCAACTGGACGTTCCCTGTCTGGAAATGGTCGTTGCCCTATGAGTTCCTGCGTCGGAACGCGGGCCGGGACGAGCTCGGCCAACTGTGGGCGTTCTTCAATTCCCGCCGCGGCGCCGCCGGCCAGTTCCTGTTTTTGGATCGTGACGACAACGCTGTCGAGAACGAGGTGTTTGGCGTCGGGGATGGGCTGACAACGGTATTCCAGCTGACCCGCTCGCTGTTCGATTGGGTGGAGCCTGTGCTCGCGTTGAACGGCGCTCCGGCGATCGCGGTCGGCGGCGTGCCGACGACTGCCTTGACCGTCGACGCTTTTGCTGTCGTGACCTTCGCAGCGGCGCCGCCACCAGGCGCGCTGCTGTCCTGGACGGGCAGTTACCTCTTTCGGTGCGCGTTCACCACCGACACCCTCGCCGCAGCTCAGATGTTCCGACGTCACTGGAGCGCGCAGATTGAATTCGAGAGTCTGAAATGATCGAGATGACGCCGGAGCTACGTGCTTTCTTGGGTGCCAACCGAGCCATCACCATGGCCGATCTGTATACGTTCGTGCTGACCGACGGCACCGTCGTGCGCTGGACGGACGCGGACCGCAACATGAATACGCCGGACGGCCGACTGTTCCGTGCCGACGGGCCGTCCATCTCGCGCGGTGGGATCAAGCTGACGCGTGGCATTCAGACCGACACGCTGAGCGTCACGCTAACCCAGGACGAAACCGTGCAGATCGCCGGCCGCGCGCTCGTTCCATTCATTGTGCGCGGAGGCCTGGACGGCGCCGAGGTCATGCTCGAGCGCGCTTTCATGCCGATGGGCGGCGGTCCCATCGTAGGCACGATCGTGCGCTTCGTTGGCAATGTTGGTCAGATCGATGACGCCGATGCCAACGAGATCCCACTGAGCATCGTCGGTCGCACGCACCTGCTCAACACAGCGATGCCGGCGGACCTTTTCCAACGCACCTGCCTGAACACGGTCTACGACCACGCCTGCGGACTGAACCGGGCGGACTGGGCCGTCGCGGGGATCGTCATGGGCACGCCGACAGCGCGTGCTTTCTCGACCAATCTGGTGGCGCCTGCCGGCTACTTTGCCCTCGGCCCGATCCGGATCGGCGGCGTCACGCGCACGATCAAGACATTCGACGAGGGCGGCAATATCACGCTCGCATTGCCTCTGCCTGCTGTGCCTTCGGCGGGTACGGAGTTCGTTGCGTGGCCCGGCTGTGATCGCCTGCCAACGACGTGCGAAAACAAGTTCGACAACAACGTGGGCAGCGGCCGCAACCGGTTTCGCGGTCAGCCTTACATCCCGATCGCGGAGACGGCGGTATGAGCGCGCCTCTGTTCGACCTGGCCGCCTACGCCTCTGAAGCGGAGATCCGTGCTGCGATCGTCCTGGAGGCGCGTTCGTGGCTGCGCACCCCATACCATCACCTGGGCCGCATTCGCGGCGTAGGCGTCGATTGCGCCATGCTGCTGGCCGAGGTGTACGAGTCAGTTGGCCTTATCCCGCATCTCGATCCCGAATATGTGCCGGACTGGCATCTGCATCGGAATGCCGAGCGCTATCTGCAGCAGGTTGAGCAGTACTGCGGCCGGGTCGACGTGCCGCAGGCTGGCGATATCGCGGTATGGAAGTTTGGCCGCACCTTCTCGCATGGGGCGATCGTGGTGGCGCCGGGTCAGGTGATCCACGCTTATCGCAACAGGCCGGTCGAGTTGGCCAGCATGACCGAGCAGCATCTTGCCGCCCGGCCTTGCGTTTACTACAGCTGGTGGGCACGCAATGGGCGGTAGCTCCTCCACCTCCACCGTCCAGCCGCGCATCGGCGGCTTTGCCATCCAGAAATCGCTGCTTGGCGTTGCAATCGCGCGCTGCTGGGGTACTGCGCGGTTCGGCGGCAACCTGCTCGAGTATCGCGACTTCAAAGCCATCGAGCACACCAGCTCGGAAAGCGCCGGCGGCAAGGGCGGCGAGATGACGCAGACCAACACCACCTGGACGTATGAGGCTGCGGTGATGATCGCGCTGTGCGCTGGGCCCGTAGCGGGCGTCATCGCTGTCTATCGCGACAAGTCGGTGTTCAGCGACTCGGAAACCGATGGGACTGCGCTCGAGCAGGCCGGCCTGAGCTTCGCACCTGGCCCTTTGGGCCAGGCGCCCTGGGGCTATTTGCTGACCAACCACGAGGCCGAAGCGCTTGGCTATTCAGGCCTCGCCTACGTCTACGCCGCCGGCTACCAGCTGAACGACAGCGCCGGCTTGCAGAACCACACGTTCGAAGTGCAAAGCCTCGTCCGCGTGCCTGGCCTGCCCGACGCCAATCCGGCGGACATCGTCGACGACTTCCTGAACCATCCCGTCGCGGGCGTGCCGGGCTGGCAATCCGACTGGCTCGGCGACATGACCGACTACCGGGCGTACTGCCTCGCGCAGAATCTGCTGCTCTCGCCTGTGCTCACAGAGCAGCGGCCCGGCGCCGAGTTTCTGACTGAAATTGCGACGGCCTCCAACTCGGAGGTCGTGGTCAGCGCCGGCCGCCTGCGGTTCGTCCCCTATGCCGACCAGGATGTGATGGGCAACGGTGTGACGCACGTGCCGGATCTGACGCCGCTGTACGACCTCGGTCCGGATGAGTTTGAAGAGCGCCTGCGTCTGAGCCGCAAGGACCCGAAAGACGTCTACAACGTCGCCCAGGTCGAGTTCAACAATCGTCAGAACCAGTACAACCCGGAGACGATGCCGGCGCCTGACCAGGCTCACATCGAACAGTTCGGCAAGCGCAAGGAAGATCCGGTCAAGCTGTCCTGCATCTGTGAGCCTTCGATCGCCCGCACCTTGGCGCAGCTGCGTCTGCAGCGCGGCCTCGGCAATATCAACACCTACACCGGTCGCTTGCCTTGGTCGTTCGTCGGGCTCGAGCCCATGGATCTGGTCACGCTGACGGAGGAAGAGCTCGGCCTCGAGCGCCAGCTGGCGCGCGTCACCGATATTGACGAAGACGACGGCGGATTGTTGACCGTGACCTTTGAAGAGGTCCATGTCGGTGCGGCGGGCGCGGCCCAGTATCCCGTCCAACCGGGGCAGGGAGTCGGCGTCAACTTCAACGTGTCGCCGGGCAGCGTGTCGCCGCCGGTGATGTTCAATCCGCCCGACTCGCTGCTGGATGGCCGCCTGCAGATCTGGCTGGCAGTGGCAGGGTCGAGCCCGCATTGGGGCGGCTGCGAGGTGTGGGCAAGCCAGGATGGGGACACGTATCAGCGAATCGGCACCGTGACTGGCCGTGCCCGCTACGGCGTCACAACCACGGCCCTGCCGGCAGCAGCAGATCCCGACTTGGTAAATAGCCTGGGCGTCAATCTGACCGTCTCGGCGGGCGTGCTCCAGGGCGCAACGCCATCCGACGTCGATGCGGCAATCACGCTGTGCTGGGTCGGCGGCGAGTTGATCGCCTATCGCGACGCTACGCTGACCGGGCCAAGCCGCTACACGCTCGGTGGCGTTTTGCGTCGCGGCCTCTATGGCAGTCCGATCGCCGCGCACGCACCAGGTGCGCCCTTCGTGCGGCTCGACGCCTCCCTGTTCAAGTACGACTTCGCGCCAGGGCAGCTGGGTAGCACGATCTTCGTCAAGTTCGCGAGCTTCAACGTGTTTCGCAAGGCGATGCAGAGCCTGGATGCGTTGCCGGCCTATGAGGTCATCCTGTCGCCCGCGCGCGCCGCGCCCGAGGCGGCCGGTGCCCTCCAGCTGGTCGGACCGTTCGAAGGGACCTATTTCACCGTGAGCTGGGCCGCTGGTGCGCGAGGCGAGCGGAGCAAGGTGCGGGTGAAGGCAGGGGGCACAGTGGTTCGTTCGGTCGAAACCACGTCGACGGCCTTCAGCTACCAGCTCGAGGATGCTGAAGCCGACGGCGTCGTGCGGCGCGACTATTCGGTTGAAGTCGTGACAACCAACGTGGCCGGTGATGCCGCTCCCATAACGCTGGCCGTCCACAACACGGCACCCGCGCCGGTGGTTGGCATTTTGGTGACGCCCGCTGCAGGCGGCGCCGTCGTGGCCTGGCCGCAAAGTCCCGAGGTCGACCGCGCCGGGTACCTGCTCGTCTATTCGAACACTTCGGGCTTTGACCCGTCGGCAGGCGCCGGCGTGACCGCGTACGACGGTCCGGCCTTGACCGCAACGATTACCGGCCTTGCCGCCGGAGCGACCTATTACGGCCGTGTGGCCGCATACGACACATGGGCGAAGAATCCCAGCGAGCTGCATTTCAGCTCGCAGTTTTCCTTCGTCCCGACCTGATTGAGGAACAGGAATGCAATATCAAGAATTTTTTATCACTGATACCGGCGGTCGGGCACTCTCGGGTGCACAAGTTACGGTGTATTGGGCCGGGACAACCAACAAGGCCACCTTGTTCCAGCGAGATAAGGTCACGCCACTCAGCAATCCGTTTGTCGCGTCCACACTTGGACTTGCCGGTATGGCCTGCGCAGACGGGGAGTACGACATTGAGCTTCAGGCTGGCTCGCTGAACCTACCTCCCATCAAGCGGCTGATGTTCTTTGATGGGCTCGGGCTCCAGGACACCCTGCAAGCCAAGGTCGACGCAGCAGAGAACGTGCTCGAAGCCTTCGATGAACGCAATCGGGGCGCCTTGCCGGCAGATCCGATGACCCGTCCGTCGGGAGCGCCTAACCAGTCCGGCGACCTCTACTTCAACACCACCGAGCAAGTCCAGAAGACGTTCAACGGTGCCTCCTGGTTCGTGCCGAGCGTCGACACCGCCTTCCTGGCAAGTTCGCAAGGTGCGAGTAACGTCGGCGTTGGAAGCGAGGTTGGCGGTGTCAGGCGTACCGCGGCCGACAAATTTAGGGAGCTGCCGTCCATCCTGGATAAGGGCGGCAAGGGAGACTTTGTCTACGTTCCCGGTCAAGACCCTTCACTTTGGGTCGGCACCAACAGTGTCAACGCCATCGCCCAGTGGGCGCTCGCGCCCGAGGGGGATATGCCGGTCACCGTCAAGGTCCCGTTCATACCGGGCCAGACCAACGATTACCTGTTCAGCTTTCCCAGCGGCTTCACGATCCCGGCCGGTACCGTCATTCTGGACGTCGACGCCGGAGTGCGGCTGTTCGTCCACGGCGTGAGCCTCTCGTGCGCGTTCATTCGCCCGGTCGAGGTCATCAATCTGGGCCTGAAGATGGCGCACGACTTCACATCGCCGCAGGGGTACGACCTGACCGCCCGTGAAGTCGACAAGGAAGTATTTTTGACGGCCGCTGATTCCCTGGCCCCGAAAACTCGCATGCTCGTTCCGTCGGTCGATCTGATCGCAGAGACGTTGCCTTGGCCTAATGGCGGTTTCGACAATGGCGGCGCGGCGGGTGACGCCGGTTACGTCAACCTGGAGGCGGACAGTGTAGTCGTCAAAACCGGTAGCGGCTTACCGGGTGACGGAGCGATCCACTACGCGGGAATGCGTCTTCGGGCCGGCGAAGAATTGTGGACATCGCCGCAGGTCGCATCGGGTGAAGCCGCCGGAATTCTGATTGCACTCGTCCGTACCGCGCGTGGCATGCATGGCGTTATGTTTGGTCCGGGTACCGCGAACGAGTTCAACAACAACGATGGGTCCACGGTCACCCAGGAAGATGTCAGCCCGATTTTTGGACCGTCGCACGCCACGTATTACGCCGACCAGGGCCGCATCGCCGTTCGTCTGAAAAGCGCTTACCACTATCAGATTCTGATGGGCGGTTATGTTGTCGTCGATCGGGTGCTGGACGACCCGATCGTGCGCGCCGGCTTCGGCTGCTATATCGGTGGCGCGATGCCGATCGGAACCACGTTCGCAAATTGGGAGCTCACCCAGAACAAGACGCCGGACGCCGCCCTTTTGATGGGCGTCATTACCAACGGCGATTCGATTTCTCAATCCCTGTGGCCGCAATACGCCCGTGCCATGCTGGAAGGTACGGCCGGTGTCCGTGTTGTGAAGTGGATCAACTTGGCGGTTGCCGGCGAAGCCTCGGGCCAACAATTGGCGCGCCTGCAAGCGTTGTCCGAGGACGATTGGAAGTTGATCACTCACGCTACGGTACAACTTGGCGTCAACAACATTCAAAACAGCGGGCCAGGTTCGACGGTCGAAATGTACCTGAATGACATGACGGCAATTTTTGACATCTATAAGGCCCGAAAGGTCAAAGTGGTGGCCCTGTTGCCTACCCTGTTCTATAGCCAAGTACTGGCGGGCGGAATGGGTCAACTTACGCGCAACTATGGCGGCGGTACCCCGTATCGCGATGTCCTGACGCGTCTGTGCGCAAGCCGCAAGATCCCCCTCATGAACAGCTTGCCGGCGTATGGTCCGATCATCGCCAACTTCCTGGGCGATCCGCTGCTGAACAAACGAAACTCGATCGTCGTGGACAACATCCATAACGGGTTGTACGGAAATATTTTGATGGGCATGGCCGCCGCTCGCATGCTATTGGCGACCCACGCACACGTCAGCACGTCGGAAACGCCGTGGACGCCGTTCTATCCGAACGCCCTCTGGCCTGTTCTGAATGGCTGGACACTCGACGGCGCAGCAGCCAACGAATTCAAGATGGCGCAGGATGGATCGTTCGCGATGCGAGCAACCTACAACATTGGCACCCGTACAAACGGAACGTCAATTCAACAGTTCGGCGTGCTTGCGTGGCCGCGTCAACCCGTGACCATTCCGGTACATACGGATCTGTTCGAACCAGGAATTGGTGTTCTGACGGGTAGCGGGGTGTTGAACGTCTACGGGCTTGCTGCGTCGACCGGGACCAAGCTGATTGTTGACACCCGGACGTACTCGCTGAGCAGCTAGTCGGCTCGTATGCCGAAAAGAACGAATTGCGCCAGGCTCTCGCCGCGCCATGACATCACGCTTTATTCGATCACCAGCCCTCCGCACGCGGGCTTTTCTTGTCAGCAGGGATCAATGACGGAATTCAACATCGACGGCTTGGCGGTCAAGCTGGCGGGCGTGGCTGGCGCTCTGGTCAGCATGCGCTATCTCCAGGGCTCGCCCTTGGCCCGCATCAGCATGGCCGCCAGCGGATCACTGGTGAGCTACTACGCAGCGCCCCACGTGGCGCACCTCACTGGGATGCCGGAAGGCCTGACCGGGTTCCTGCTTGGCGTCTTCGGCATGGCCATCGTCAGCCGTGCCTGGGAAGCGCTGCAGATGGTGCCGCTGGCGGCCATCTGGCAGGCCGTCATCGACCGCATTCGCGGCCGCACGGGAGGTGCCTGAGATGGACGCGACGTTCTACATCACCGGGAAGGCGGTAATCGCCTTCCTTTGCTGGCTCACAGTGGCCGCCGGCGCAACGCTGGCCGTCTTCGCCCCGACGATCAACGACACGTTGCTGGAGCGCATCGCATTGAGCGCGATCGCCATCACCGCAGTCGGCGCGGCCGTGCGCATCCTGGCATCCGGATGGGTGACCAGCGGCGGCACGGCATTGGCCCTATCTCTCGCGATGTACGTGGTCGTCGTCGTCATCAAACACACGCGGAGGTACGAATCATGATCTTGGCCGTACAGCAGCTGGCGCGAGCCACCGATGCACCGATCGCTCGCGCGGCGCCATGGCTGACGCCACTGATGGCAGCGATGCAGGCGTTCCAGATCAACACGCCGCGCCGCGGCGCCGCTTTCTTGGCGCAGCTGGCGCACGAGTCTGGAAGGCTGGTGTATGTCCGTGAATTGTGGGGACCAACGGTAGCCCAGCGCGGCTATGAGGGACGCAGAGACTTGGGCAACACCCAACCGGGTGACGGCAGCCGATACCGTGGCCGTGGCCTGATCCAGACGACCGGCCGCGCAAATTACGCAGCGACGCGGGACGGCCTGCGGGCGGCCGGTCATTCCGCGCCCGACTTCGAAGCCGAGCCGATGCGGCTCGAAGAGCGCGAGTGGGCCGCGCTGTCGGCGGCGTGGTTCTGGACGGCATACAAGCGCCTGAACGCACTGGCGGACACCGGTACCGAACCAGACTTCATCACCATCACGCGCCGGATCAACGGCGGCATCAACGGCCTTGCTGATCGCCAGAACCTTTGGAAGGGGGCCAAAGCCGCGCTGCAGGTGTCGCCATGAGCCCGCTCAGCGCCCTGGGCATCGGTGCCGCAGTCGGCTTGCTGGCGTGCGCGTTGGCCGCCTGGACCGCACAGGGCTGGCGCGGCACGGCCGGAATTATGCGCCGGCTGAACGCTGGCGATTATGTCGGCGCGTGCAACGCCATCTTGGACTGGAAGTTCGCCGCTGGCTTTGACTGCTCGACGCCAAGCAACAAACGTTGCGCCGGCGTGTGGACGGACCGCCAGCGCGTGCATAAGCAATGCATGGAGGCGCAGCAATGAGCTTCGGATGGAAAGGCTCGGTGGCCGTCGGCCTAGTGCTGGCCGGCACCGCATGGGGCGCGTTCACGCTTGGCGCCGCCATCACGCAAGGCAAGTGGGATGCGGAAAAGCTGACCGCTGCCCAGCACACCATGGGTGTCGTCGTCGAGCAAAAAGCGGTGGAAGCTCGCGTCGTCACTCAATACGTTGACCGCGTCCGCACCATCTACAAGCAGGGCGCCACGATCACAAAGGAGGTCCCGGTCTATGTCACCAAGGAAGACGATGCTCGCTGCAGCATCAACAATGGTTTTGTCAGCGTGTGGAACGCCGCCAACGCTGGAGTGCCGCTTTCCCGAGCCGCCGCCGGCACTGCTGGTGAGGCCAGCGGGGTTGCGCTCTCTGACGTTGCAACCCAGCACGCCGCCGAGTCCCAATACACCCTTGAGCTCGAAGAGCGGTTCATAGCGCTGCAGGACTGGGCGTCCGGCGTCAGCGCCGTGAAATAGACAACGACGGGCGACGATTCTCGATGCGTCAACATCGAGCGTCGCCCCAACCTGCAGACTAGACCTGCAAGCCGGCGAGGCCCGCCACCCTGTACAGAGCGGGCGAAGCCTACCAGATTTTTCTCTAACCCGGAAAAGGCTTGCAAATTGAACGCACAACCTATCATCCCGTGGATCGGCGGCAAACGACGCTTGGCCGACCGCATCCTGCCGTTTTTCCCGCGCCACAAGTGCTATGTGGAGCCCTTCGCCGGCGGTGCCGCGCTGTTCTTCCTTCGGCCGCCGGCGGAAGTTGACGTCCTGAACGACGTCAACGGTGAGCTGGTGAACCTTTACCGGATCGTGCAGCATCACCTCGAGGAGTTCGTCCGCCAGTTCAAGTGGGCGCTCTCGTCCCGCCAGGTGTTCAAGTGGCTGCAGGCGACGCGGCCGGAAACGCTCACGGATATCCAGCGGGCGGCTCGGTTCTACTATCTCCAGCAAAACGCCTTCGGCGGCAAGGTCGATGGCCAGACGTTCGGGACCGCGACCACCGCGCCGCCAGGGCTGAACCTGCTCCGGCTGGAGGAGACGCTGTCCGCTGCGCACCTGCGCCTGTCGGGCGCTTACATAGAAAACCTGCCGTGGCAGGATTGCGTCGACCGGTACGACCGGCCACACACGCTCTTTTACATGGACCCACCTTACTGGCAGACGGTCGGCTATGGCGTGCCATTCCCATACAGCGAGTACGAAGCTATGGCCGAAAAAATGCGTTCGCTCAAGGGCAAGGCGATCGTCAGCCTCAACGATCATCCGGACATTCGCCGGGCGTTCGATGGGTTCGAAATGGAGTCGTTGGACGTGTCGTACTGCGTGGGCGGCGGGGACAATGCCGTTGCCCGGAAGGAAGTGCTGATCTTCAGTTGGGCCCGCAGTGAGGAGCCCGCAGGTCTTTTTTGAAGAATGTAGGGCAACGACAGCTGCGTTGCCCTACGTCCTCCGGTTACCTAACCGTGGGTTTGAAGGCCAAGATCAACGTGACGAGATCGTGAAAGACGGGTGCAAACGCGGTCAAGAAAAAGGCCCACAAGAGCAAGCGACTCCACTTGCTGAAGTCGAAAGCCATGAAAGCAGTCCCCAACAATTCTCCGCATTTGATTGGTACGGTCTTGACCGTACATTCGTATGCGAATATTGTTCCAACTGTGGGTGATGCATTTTTCGCAAACACTTGTGTTACCTCGCTCAGTAAAAGCAGCCTACTCGACATAGGCTGTAGATCGACCGCGGACTACTCGACATAGTCCGGGCAAGAGAGCCGGCGCGAGCCGGTTTTTTTGCGCTCCCCAGCATGGCTGCTGTGAACACATTCATATCTTAATGGCTTTTCGAGCACGGTCACCATGGCGCGAAGAACCGCAGATGCTCGTTAAACGAGGGTTGCGAGTGATTTTTCGCTGTTGCCTTTTGCTGCTGGCAGATGTTGGTGGAAAAGCACTGGTTTTGGCGTAACACCGCATGGGCATTGGGCTAGGACGGAATTGATGATCGGCCCGACACTCAAAGATGATATTTGCGCCGCGAACACAATGTACGTTTTTTCGCAACACCCCCGCGCATTATCCGAACGGCGCCCGGCTGCGTTGGTGTGCAAAATAACAACACATTTTTGCTAGTTTTTTTGTAACTGGCGCCGTCAGCTAGAAAATACGATCAGACGGAATGCTGATGGCACTGCGCCGCGATATAGATCGATGCAAAGCATCCGGAAAACCAGTGGAAATATCGGCGCGCTAGCGCGGCCCAGTGCTCTGAGTCTCATCCAAGTATTGGGGAGAACCGCTGCTGATGACCGGAACGGCGCTCTCGCCCGCACACGGCTGTTAACGAACACACCGCCTGGCTGCGCGATGACGGTCGGCTTTTCGGTGTGCGAGCTTTGATATGTTCCACGAGCAGCCTCAAGACGTGCGCAGGGTGTTGCTTGCACCTGTAGGTTCAACTCTGGCCGCTCTCGCCGGAGCCTCTCAACCGCGCCAGGAAATCTTGGCACCTGTTCAGCAGGTCACGCAGATGGTCCTGCTTGGCAGGCGCTGCCGGGCGGGGAGGCGCTTCTATAGGTTTGCCGTCGATGTACAGGGTGACGGCAGGATTATCTGGGTCCAGGAGATGAACGATACCGTCCGGCCCACTTATCGCCCATGGAAGCGCGACATTTGGCGCGGCGGGCAAGCCATCAATGGGAGGCTTCAGTCCAACCAGGACGCCCTCGAAAGTCCCCCACGGCGCGACAGCCCGAAGGTGGCGCCCCATGTACTGGGGCCAATGGTCGTAGAGCGCAGGGCGCATCGCGATTCTCCGTTCCCTGCATTCTCGATGGTCGAAGCTCGGCAATGCAATTTCTGGGTGTAACTACCGCGGCGTCATCATTTCCCGGTACCAGCCTGGAATCTCTGGGTACCAGCGGACCCACCAGCCTTGGTAGTGTCTACCACCATTGATCACCTCGAATCCGACAAGCATCACGCCGCGCTCGCTGTCGAAGGAGAGTAGCTGTGGGTCCAACAGTTCAGCCGGCCGCTCCTGGAACAGCACCTGCGTCGGATCATCGACCTGGGTGAACTCCATGTATGTCTGCTGCCGGCGAGCAATTGCGTCGTATCGTTCCTTACGCAGTAGAGTGCCGCCGAGCGGTTGCTCAAGCCGCGCCGGGTCGACCTGCTTGCCAGCTTTGTGGGTTCGTTGGATGACGGTGAACATTGCTTCGCACTGTATGGATGTACAGCATTATGGTAAGCGCAGTGTGACCGTTTTGTGCCCTAAAACTAAAGAAAACTGTATGAAAACACAGTATTATCGCCGGCGGGTGACGTTGGCTGGCACCGCAAGTCTTTGATTTTATTGAACTTTACTCAGCGGGTGTTTGTTGCAGGGCCGACTCGAAATCAGGCGTACGTGCAAACGTACCGTGGGTTCGAATCCCACCCTCTCCGCCAGTACCATCGCCAGTTTCTGGCGTTCAATGAAGCCCGCACATGCGGGCTTTTTTGTTTTGTGGGCTTCGTTGTTATGGATGCTGGCTGTCCTTCCAGCATTCACGGCGCTCGCCGTTTGAACTCGACGACCCATACCCATGGATTCGCAGACCAGCTGCCGGTGCCGTTGATCGATTCCCAGACGCTGCGGTAGGCCGAGATGGCCGGTGCTTCCTCACCATCTGCCGCTGCGCGCATCCCGATCCCCTCGGCATCCAGTCCGATCCCTTCAGCCATTGCATCCTGCTCGCTGCAGTCATTCAGCCGCTCAACGCGAACGCTGACCACGTCAAGAACGATCCGGCTCGCCGCGCGCGGCATGAAGAGCGCCGATCGCTTATGCCAGCCCGCTGCCCCGCCCTGTCGTGTAGATAGCGCCAGGTCGGCTCCATCCGCTGCATAGTGGTAAGCCCGGCCACACGCGATGGTCATGTCAACAAAGCGCCATTCGTCCCGGTGTTTCGTCTCGTTGTGACGGGTTTCCCAGCGGCCGTAGGCGAAGAACGTTTCGCGAACGCGCAGCCGATCTCCGGGTTCGCCGTAGGGGCAGGCGATTATTTGTCCGGGCGGGTCCGCGGTATCGGCGATCGGCATGCGGGGCGCGGGCAGTCCGTGCGCCGTCGTCACGTCGGGCCCGCTCACAAAGCCCGTCGGCTGCGGCTTCACCACGCGGCGTGTCTGTGTCTTGATGCCGGCCAGCAGGGCGCGGACCATGGGTCCACTGAAAAGAATCGAGCGTTCTTTCATTGTCCCTCCGTCGCTCGGCGAAACTCAGAAACGCCGCCGCACCGGCGCAGGCCGATACCACGCCGCCTTGCCCGCCGTCCGCGCAGCCCCCTGCCGCGCATGCCCCCGCAGATGCAAATCCACCGCCTCCACCCAAGGCTCCAGCAACTCCCGCGCGTCCTCCGCCATCGGAAAACTATCCGGCAACCGATACGACAGCCACAGATACGCCCACAACTGCTGCACCGCCATCTCCGCCTTGTCCAGCGCGGCGTTTTCCGGATAGCCCCTTAAAAACTCCAGCCCGACCGGCACGTCGCGATTGACCTTGCGTACCCAGTCCGTCCACGTTGCGCCCAAGACCTCATGCTGCGAACTCAAGGGCACCATCGCCAGCAGGTGCTTGGTCTGCAACGTCAGGTTCTGCATCGCATCGAGCATCGACGCGCGGTCCAGCATTTCCTGGGGGACGTGGGCGCGGAAGAAGCCGTCGCCTTGATCGGCATGCTGCTCATAGGCGGCAAGCAAAGCTTCCAGGCGTTCGGTGCTGGCCAGTTTGGACAGCCGTTCCAGATAGGCCTGGCTGGGCGCGATGAGGAAGCCGCGGGCGGGCAGGGGCGTTTGCTGGGCCTGCATCAGTTCCACGACGACGCGATGTTCGTCGGGGGTCAGGCCGACGACGATGCCATCCTTGGCCTGCTTGCCTTTCGATGATGGCTGGTGGCCGTAGCGGCCAGCCCGTCCGCCGATCTGCTGGAGCATGGGCACTTCGAGCCGCTGGACTTCTTCACCGTTGAACTTGGTGACGGCCGTGAAGACGACGCGCTGGATGGGCAGGTTCAGGCCCATGCCGATCGCGTCCGTCGCAACCAGGATATCGGCGTCGCCGTCGGCGAAGCGCTGGGCTTCCCGCTCGCGCACCTCGGGGCTCAGCATCCCGTAGACGCAGGCGACAGACATGCCGCGCGCCAGGAAGTCGTCGCGCAGCGTCAGCGCATTGCGCCGCGAGAAGACGACCCACGCATCCCCTTTGCGGGCTTGGCGCAAGGCTGCGATGGGGTCACCGGCCAACGCGTTTTGCGCGACGGTCAGCGGGTGTTTGCGTTCTTTGTAGTGGACTTCCAATTCCAGGCCGAGTCGGGCCGCCAGCGCCCGGACAGCAGTTTCCGCGGACAACGCGCCCAGCAGCCAGACCTCGCTGGCGTTGGCGCCCACGACGGCCTGGGTCCAGGCCCAACCTCGATCGGGATCAAGGAGCATCTGGATTTCGTCGATGACGGCCACGTCGACCTGTCGATCGGGGTTGAGCATCTCGATGGTCGATGCCGTCACCTTGGACCGCGCCACGTCGCGCCGGTCTTCGCCGGTCAGCAATGAGGTCGGGACCTTGAACTCATCGTTGAGGCGGTTGAACGCTTCCAGCGCCAGGAGCCGCAGCGGGCCCAGGTAGACGCCGCTTTCCGCCTTTGCCAGGCGTTTGAATGCGTCGTAAGTCTTGCCGGAATTGGTCGGGCCCAGCACGGCAATCAGCCGGCGCTTGCGCGTGTGGGCGCGAAAGGATTCGGGATAGTCCTCAAGCCGGACTGCCTGGCGGATGGCGTTACCCATGGCCTCGCGCGTTTTTTCGACGCGCAGAGACGACAGGGCGTTCTCAAGAATCCTTGGAAGGTCTACCAGGTTGACGCCGTCGGCAAGGTGCTCGGACAGATCTTCGGCAAGGTGCAGCAGACCCTCGGCGTCGGCCGCTGCCAGGAATGTCTGGATGCGCCCGGCGGCGATGTCTAGGGCACCTTGCAGGCCGGGCAGCAGTTTTTTGGCGGCGGCACGTTGATGCTGGCGGCGGTCCTTGAGCGTCATGGCCGCGAACTTGCGGCTCTCGCCCAGTTTGGACGCTTCGGTATAGCCGTAGACGACCCATGATTGGTGGTTGAACTCAACAGTCAGTCGGGCCGCCAACCAGGCTGAGCGGGTGCCGACGATGAGTTTGGTGGCTTCTAGGGCCTGAGATGGAAGCATCGAATCTTGGCAAAAAATGACCTGACGGAAGTCATTATTAGCACATAGCGTTCCACCAGGATCGGGGTGCGCGCTGTGGATGAGCGTGCACGGCGGAAAATTTCAGCGCGCAAGCTGCGTGGACCTGCTGCGCTTGACCACCCTCCGTCCTTGGGGCGCATGCCACGTGCATCCGCAGCCCGCCCACGCAGCCTAGACCGCCATCACGCCGCCATCCACGAAGAGTTCGTGCCCTGCCAGGTAACTCGCGGCGTCTGACGCCAGGAACAGCACGGCCTTGGCAACGTCTTCCGAATCCCCCATGCGGCCGAAGGGAATCATCTGTGTCATCGCGTCCTCGGCGCCTGCGTTGGCGGCAAGGTAAGTCTGCATCGCCGGCGTCTTGACCATGCCGGGCGAGACCACGTTCACGCGGATCCCGCGCGCCTTCAGGTCGGTTGTCCAGGTGCGTGCGAACGACCGGATCGCAGCCTTCGTTGCACTGTAGATGGACAGCGCGCCGAAGCCCATGCTGCCCGCGACCGACCCCGCAAGGATCACGCTGCCGCCAGAGGTCATCAGGGGCAGCGCCTTCTGCACCGTATGGACGGTGCCTTTGATGTTGGTGGTCATCACGCGGTCGAGGTGGGTATCGGCGATATCGCCCAGCGCGGCCGTTTCGGAAATGCCCGCGTTGGCAAAGACCACGTCGAGCCGTCCATGATTTTGCAGGATGCGCGCGTACAGCCGGTCGAGGTCGTCCGGGTTGCCAACGTCTCCCTGCACGCCAACCGCGCCGAATCCAATGTCCGCAACGGCCTCATCCAGCCGGTCCTGCCGCCGCCCGGTCACATACACCTGCGCGCCTTCCGCGGCAAACGCCTTGGCGGTCGCCAGGCCAATGCCATCGCTGCCGCCCGTGACCACGACAGTCTTTCCCTCGAATCGCTTCGTCATATCGTCCTTGATTTCCCTAAGTGGAGGTTTGCTCCGCTTAGTATATGGAGGTAATCTCCACTTATCAAGTATAGAGCCAGGATGATCCGTTGACTGCTGTTCCCCCCTTGCGCGCCGACGCGCAACGAAACCGAGAACGCCTGCTTGCCGCGGCCGAAGACGTCTTTCTGGAACGCGGCGCCGAGGCGTCAATGGAAAATGTCGCCAAGCGGGCTGGCGTGGGTATCGGCACGCTCTATCGGCGTTTCCCGACCCGCGATGCGCTGCTCGCGGCAGCGTACAGCGAGCGCTTTTTGTCACTCGCCGCGGCGAGCCAGGCGCGAGCAGAGAGGCTCGATCCGCTGACGGCACTGCGCATGTACCTTGAAGAGTTGGTGGCGCACACCAGCGTCTACCGCGGGCTGGCCGCGTCGCTGGGGGCCATGCTTCAGAGTGGGACGCCCGGGTGCGAAGCCACGAGCAAGGAAGGAAAGCGGCTGTTGAAGCAGGCGCAAAAAACAGGCGTTGTGCGCAAGCGGGTCACCTTCGACGATCTGGTTGCCGTCGCCATGGCCACATCGTTGGCGACGGAACAAGCAACCGAGCAGGCGGGCTCGTCAACGGCGCGGGTGGCGCATTTGATCGGCCTGTTTTTCGATGGCATCGCGTCTGGCGGCAGCAGTCGTTAGCCTCGCGCAAATATGCAAAAGCGCTACGGCGCCGGCATGCCCCGCGCCGCCACCTGCTTCCACTTTGGCAAGCTGATCCGGATCTCTTCCGCGAGCGCAGCCGGCGTGCTTCCCACCGGCTCGAACCCCATTTCGGTGATCAGCCGCACCTGCTGCGGGTCCTTCATCATCGCCGCCAGCGCCTCGGAAAGCGTGTCGATGATGTCCTGAGGCGTCCCGGCGGGCGCGAACAACCCATCTACGTGGCCGCCCAGCATGTCGGTGACGGCAGGGCCCGACCCGCTATACGGAACGGCGGTCCACTGCAGGGACGGGTTCTGCTGGAACAGCATGCCGGTGCACTGGCTGGCCGTGCCCGACCCAGTGGACGCCACATGCAGCGGCCGCGCGCGCCAGGTCAACGAACTGTTTGACCGATGTCACGCCCAGGCCAGGCCGCATGGGACTCGCCCTGGTTATCGCGCAGACCGATCTGGTGGTGACCTTGCCGCGGCGTGCGGGCAGCGCCATGAGTCAGTACGCGCCCGTGAACGCGTGGCCGGTGCCGTTCGACCTACCGGCGTACGCCGTCAAACAGCATTGGCATGAGCATCAAACGCGCGATCCGGGCAACCGATGGCTGCGGGCCTTGCATGTGGAGGTGTTCGGGAATCAGCCGCCGCCGGCGGCGTGAAGGCTGGCCTGCGCATCCTGCGCCCCCTTCGCTTCCCGCCACGCCTCGACCCGGACAAACGCCAGAAAATCCTCGATCGGCATCGCCTTCGCATACAGCCAGCCCTGCGCAAACTCCACGCCGTGTGCCTTCAGGTACTCGGCCTGCGCCTCGGTCTCGACGCCTTCCGCCACGACCTTTAGTCCGACCGTTTTCGCCATGTCGATGATGTGCGAGATGACCGAACTCGTCGCCACCGTGCGGCCGATGGCGGCGATGAAGCACTTGTCGATCTTGAGCGCGTCGGTGGGCAGGCGTTCCAGGTATTGCAGGCTGGAGTAGCCGGTGCCGAAGTCGTCGATGGCGATGCCGAATCCCAGTGCGCGCGCCTTGGCCAGGTTCGCGCTGGCGGCGTCGACATCAACGAAGCCGCGCTCGGTTGCCTCCAGCCAGATCTGCTCGTTCTGGATCCCGCTGCCTTCCAATGCTTGCTGCAAGACGCCAATGAACCTGCCGGTGGTGATGTCGTTCGCGCTGAGGTTGATGGCGACATGCATCGATCGGTCGGCAAGCAGCAGTTCGCGCAGGTCGCGGATGCAGGTTTCAACGACCTGGTCGGTGATCGGCAGGATCAGGCCGCTTTCTTCGGCCAGCGGGATAAAGAGGTCGGGCCGCACCATGGTGCCGTCTGGGCGGCGCCAGCGGACGAGGGCTTCGGCGGCGATACAGGCACCTGTTGTCAGGTGGATGATCGGCTGATAAAAAACGACGAACTCGCGTTGCTGGACGGCGATGTTCAGTTCGGCCAGCGGCGACAGGCGCTTGCGCAGCAGGCGGATGACCAGGGCCACGATCACGCAGCTGATGATGACGCCGATGGGCAGCAGCCACAGCAGTTCTTTGAGCAGGCTGGTGCGCAGGTTGCCCTGCGGCTCGAGCACGACAGCCGACCACGCGTCTTGCCTTGCGACGGCATGCAGGTAGCGGCTGTCGTTAATCGCGGTGGGTGATGATGCCACCCGCGCGACAAAGTCGGTGTCGGTGGCGCGCAGTGTACTGACGACCTTGCCGCCGTAGGCAACGCCCAGCTGCACTCGGTCATCGACGATGACGTCGGTCAGGCGGCTGGTGTTGATCAGTACGTAAATGTTGCCTCGCTGCAGGACCGTAACGGGGTCGCCACCCGTAATGGCGGGATACGTTCGCAGGGTCACGCGAAAGCCGTCAGGCAGGTCGGCATCGGGAGGCGCAACCCGGCGTGTGCCGGGGGGGCTGGTGAATACGCCCCAGGAAGAGCATCGCGGCTGCCCATTTTCCAGATAGCCGACCTGTTCGGTATAGCGGGAATTGATGGCAACGCGCCGCATCTGTTCGATGTGCTCCGCTGAGCAGGGCGTGCCGCGCCAGTTTTCCATCTCGGTCACGACCCGGCGGCCTTGATCCAGCGTCGTCGTCACATTGCGCAGCGCGCGGGTGGCGTAGCCATCGAGCAGGCTCTGTTCCTGGGACACGGCGCGGGCCCAGGATGCGTAGGCGGCGACGGCCAGCGGCAGCAGCGCGCCAAGGGCGGCCAGCAACAGCGCCGTTGCGATGATACGGGACCGGTTCACGAAAACTCCTGACGTCGCGAAGAGTGGGAATACCGCAATGCGCCCAGTACTAGTGAACATTTGCGAGACTCGGACGATACCGTAGTTGCCCTCGCTTGCGTGCATTGACAGCCACTTCATTAGCCGTCTAAGCTGAATTCATAATAAGGAACGGCGTTCCGTATATAGGAACGACGAATCAGACGGATCGGCGCACTGCGTGTCATGGCGGGTGTCAGGTCCAGGAGACGAGATGATGAAACGTAGGGCCCTTGCTTCGTTCGCGAAGCTGGCATTGGCCGTGGCCGCCTGTAGCGTGGCCGTCGTGGCAGCGGCGCAGTCGCCGTCGCCGCCGTCCCAGGCTCCCCAGTCACCGCAGGTCCAGCCGCCCTGGCCGACCAAGCCTGTTCGCATCATCGTCCCCTACGCCCCGGGCGGCGGATCGGATACGCTCGGCCGCCTCGTGTCACGGCGCCTGTCCGAGGTCTTCAAGCAGACTTTCGTGGTGGAGAACCGGTCAGGCGTTGCCGGGGTGATCGGCTCGCAGATGGTGGCCAAAGCCGACCCCGACGGCTACACGCTGGTGGTGTCGGGTATCGGATCGCACGTGGTCGCGCCGATGGTGAACGACAACACCTTCGACCCCATCAAGGACTTCACGCACATTGCGTTTCTGGGCGGGCCGCCCACGGTGCTGGTCGTGGGGCCGGACTCGCCGTACAAGGACCTGAAGGGTTTTGTCGAGTACGCCAAGGCCAATCCCGGCAAGATCAGCTGGGGATCGCCGGGGCAGGGCACGCATGGGTACATGATCGGCGACGCCTTTGCTTCAACAGCTGGCATCAAGATGGTCACCATCAACTACAAGGGCGGCAACCCCGCCATGACGGACTTGCTGGCGGGTCATGTCAACGCCGCCTTCATGTCCTTCGGCACCACCACACCCTACATCCAGTCCGGCAAGTTGCGTGCGCTGGCCATCACGTCCGACAAGCGCGCAGACGACTTTCCGCAGTTGCCCACCTTTACCGAGCAAGGCTATCCGGCGCTGACCGGCACCACCTGGTTCTCGTTGTCGGGCCCGGCCGGCATGCCGCCCGCGATCGTCGAACGGCTGAACACCGAAGTGCGGCGCGCCCTGCGCTCGCCCGAGATCGTGGCCGAAATGCGGCGGCAGAACATGGAAACGCTGGACATGGACGTGCCGACCTTCAACGCCTATGTGCGGTCCGAGATCCAGCACTGGAAGCCCTATGTGTCACCGGCGCAGGCGGACGCGAAGCCGTAACGGGCTGACGTGTCGCGGCGGGACACGCGCCGCGGCGCCACAGGACACGCACCGCCCTCCCTTTGCCCGGGCTGTCGGGCATCGCGATTCGGACCCCTTCTGGAGCATGCATGAACATTGAACGACCGGTTGGCGCGCTGGCGTCGGAAAGGCAGTGGGGCAGCGACTACCTGGCCGACCTGATCCGTCAGCTCGACCTCAAGTACCTTGCGATCAACCCGGGCGCGAGCCTGCGCGGCCTGCATGACAGCCTGGTCAACTACCTGGGCAATGACGACCCGCAGTTGCTGCTGTGCCTGCATGAAGAGCATGCCATCGCCATCGCGCACGGCTATGCCAAGGTGACGGGCACGCCCATGGCGGTGGCCGTGCATAGCAATGTCGGCCTGATGCATGCGTCGATGGCGATCTACAACGCGTGGTGCGACCGTGTACCCATGGTGATCGTCGGGGCGACCGGACCGGTGGATGCGGCGCAGCGCCGGCCATGGATCGACTGGCTGCACACGGCGCGCGACCAGGGCAAGCTGGTGCGCGACTTCATCAAGTGGGACGACCAGCCTGCGTCCTTGCAGGCGGCGGGCGAGTCCGCGCTGCGCGCGCAGCGGATCGCCACCACCGCGCCGCACGGGCCGGTCTATCTGTGCTTTGACGTGTCGCTGCAGGAGCAGGCCTGCGACCCGGCGTTGCCACTGCCCGATCCGTCCCGGTTCGCGCAACCGGTGGCGGCCTATCCCGACCCGGATGCGGTGCAACGGGTGGCCGACCTGCTGTCGCGTGCAACGCGGCCGGTGATCCTGGCAGGGCGCCTGTCCCGCAACGCCGATGCGTGGAACCGCCGCGTGGCGCTGGCCGAACGGCTGGGCGCCACCGTCATCACCGACTTGAAGCAGGCGGCCGCCTTCCCGACGCGTCACCCGCTTCATGTCCCGATGACGGTAGGCCAGGACGGCGCCCAGGCCCTGCGCGATGCCGACGTCATCCTGGCCCTGGATTGGCTTGACCCGGCGGGCACGATCAAGGTGGTGGGCGAGCGCGGGGCCGCGGTCACGGCGACGATCGTGCACTGCTCGCCCGAGCAGTACTCCCATCGCGGATGGAGCATGGACCATCAGGCCTTGCTGCGTGCCGACCTGCATTTTCTGTGCGAGCCGGAAGCGCTGGTCGATGCCTTGCTGGCCATGGATGACGCGTCGCCTCGGTTCGACAAGCGCGAGCGTCAGCCAGTCCAGCAGCGCGTCCGCAAGCTTGATCCCGCACCGGCAGACGACGCGGCGTTGAGCATCCGCGTGCTGGCCCAGGTGCTGCGCGCCAGCACTCGGGACATGCTTACCTCGCTCATCAAAGTGCCGCTGGGCTGGTCCAACGAAGTGTGGGACTACGACGCGCCCCTCGACTTCCTGGGCAAGGATGGCGGCGCCGGGATCGGGTCGGGCCCGGGCATGGCGATTGGCGCGGCGCTGGCCTTGCAGGGCACCGGCCGGCTGCCGCTGGCCGTGATCGGCGACGGCGATTTCATGTTCAGCGCCAGCGCCTTCTGGACCGCCGCGCGCTACCGCCTGCCGCTGCTGGTCGTTGTCGCCAACAACAGTACCTATTTCAACGATGAGATCCACCAGGAACGCATTGCGCGACGTCGCGGCCGCACTACCGACAACAAGGCCATCGCGCAGACGATGACCGATCCCGCCATCGACATCCCGGCGATCGCCCGCGCGCAAGGGGCGCATGCCGGCCCGACCGTGCGCACCGCGGCGCAGCTGAACGCGGCCATGCAGGACGCCATCGCTCGCGTGCGCAATGGCGCGCTGTGCGTGATCGATGCCCAGGTGTTGCCGGGCTACGAATCCTGACCCAACCACCCAAATGAGGTCTTCATGACGCGTTTTGTTTCCTGTGTTGCCGGCCTGGTGATGGCAGGCGTGCTGTCCGCGGCCGCGACGGCCACGGCCTTTGCGGCCGACGTTGTCTGGCCCCGCAAGCAGATCCGCCTCATCGTTCCGTATCCGCCCGGCGGCAGCGCCGATACCCTGGGCCGCGCCTTGGCGCAGTCCTTGACCGGGTCTCTGAACCAGACCGTGGTGGTCGAAAATCGCGCGGGCGCGGCAGGCTTCATCGGGTCGCAGGCGGTGGCGCGCGCCGAGCCCGATGGCTACACGCTGGTCGTGTCCGGCATCGGGTCGCACGTGATCGCGCCCCTGCAGAACCCGAACGCCTTCGACCCGATCAAGGACTTTACGCACATCGCGTTTCTGGGCGGCCCACCCGCGGCCCTGATCGTCAATGCCGACAGTCCGGTCAAGGACCTGGCCGGCTTCATCACCTATGCGCGCGGCCTGCCGAATGGCGTGAGCTGGGGATCGCCGGGGCAGGGCACGCATGGCTCGCTGATCGGCGACGCGTTCAAGGACACCACGAAACTGAAGATGGTGCACGTGGCCTACAAGGGCGCCAACGCGGCTGTGACCGATCTGATCGCCAACCAGATCCAGGCCGCGTTCATCACACTCAGCAGCGCCACCGCAGGCATCAAATCCGGCCGCATTCGTGCGATTGCCCTGACCGCCGACAAGCGGCTGGACGACTTTCCGGATGTCCCGACCTTTACCGAACAGGGTTACCCGAAGCTGACCGGCACGACCTGGTTCTCATTGTCCGGCCCTGCGGGGATGGATCCCGCCGTGACCACCAAGCTGAACGCCGCCGTGCGCCAAGCCATGCGCACGCCCGAGATCCAGCGCGAACTGCGCCAGCAGAACATGGTGACCGAGGACTGGGATGCCGCCACCTTTACCCGCTACGTCGGTACCGAGATCACGCACTGGTCGCCCTACCTGCAGGCGGCGGAAGTGGTGACCGGCAACAAACCCTGACGGCCGCCTGCATGGCGTCCCAACGAATCGAAGGAACAGCATGAGCGTGGAAAAACCGGTGATGGACGCGTCGGTCCGCCTGGAGTGGGGTAGCGATTACCTGGCCGACATCATCCGCCAACTGGATCTGAAGTACCTGAGCATCAACCCCGGCGCCAGCTTGCGCGGCCTGCACGACAGCCTGGTCAACTACCTGGGCAATGACGATCCGCAGATGCTGCTGTGCCTGCATGAAGACCACGCGGTCTCGATCGCGCACGGCTATGCCAAGGTGACCGGCAAGCCCATGGGCGTCGTGGTGCACAGCAACGTCGGGCTCATGCATGCGTCGATGGGCATCTTCAATGCCTGGTGCGACCGCGTGCCCATGGTCGTGATCGGCGCGACAGGCCCGGTCGATGCCGCGCAGCGCCGGCCGTGGATCGACTGGATCCACACATCGCGCGACCAGGGCGCGCTGGTACGCGACTTCATCAAATGGGACGACCAGCCCGCCTCCTTGCCGGCTGCCGCCGAATCGTTGATACGTGCAACCATGATCGCCAACACCGCGCCGCGCGGCCCGGTGTATGTGTGCTTCGATGTGTCCCTGCAAGAAGCCCGGCTCGACGAAGGCGTCAACCCGCCCGACATCTCGGGTTATGCCCAGCCGGTCACACCGTATCCCGATCCGGCCAGCGTGCGGCAGATCGCCGCGTGGCTGGCCGCGGCGCAGCATCCTGTGGTGATGGCAGGGCGGTCGTCACGGGACGACGCGGCGTGGGCAAAACGCATCGATCTGTGCGAACGCCTTGGCGCCAAGGTCATGTCCGATCTGAAGCTGCCGGCCGTCTTCCCCACCGACCATCCGCTGCACGTTGCGCCACCCGCCTTCTTCATGGGCGACGACGGCATTGCGCTGCTGCGCGGGGCCGACGTCGTGCTCAGCCTGGACTGGCTGGACCTGGGCGGTGCGTTGAAGGTGGCGTCGGCCAAGGGTTCCATTGCGGCGCGCGTGGTGCATTGTTCACCCGATCAATACTCCCACAAGGGCTGGAGCATGGATCATCAGTCCCTGCCGCCGGTGGAAACGCATTTGCTGTGCGAACCCGATGCGCTGGTCGATGCCTTGCTGCGGCTGGATGACCAGGAAGGGTGCTTCGCGTCGAAGACGCGTTCCGTCTACACGCCGGTGCCGGTGCCACGGTCAGCGGATCCGGGAGCCGTCCCCATCAGCCTGCAGATTCTTGCGTCGGTGTTGCGGGCATCGACCCTGGACCACGACGTCTCGCTGCTGCGTACGCCCCTGGGCTGGCCCGGCAATGCCTGGCACTTTCGGCATCCGCTGGACTTCCTGGGCAAGGACGGTGGCGCCGGCCTGGGCTCCGGGCCAGGCATGTCGGTGGGCTGCGCGTTGGCGCTGCAAGGCACCGGCCGCCTGCCGCTGGCCGTGATCGGGGATGGCGACTACATGATGGGCGTCAGCGCCATCTGGACCGCCGCCCGCTACAAGGTCCCCGTGCTGTTCGTTGTCGCCAACAACCTGGGATACTTCAACGACGAACTGCATCAGGAAAAGGTCGCGCGCACCCGCTCGCGCACGACCGAGAACAAGGCCGTCGCACAGCACATTGGCGAGCCGGACATCGATATTGCCGGCATCGCGCGGGCGCAGGGCGCGGTCGGCTACGGTCCCGTGCACGATGCTGCCGAACTGGCCCAGGTCATGACCCAGGCGATTGCCGACGTGCAGGCTGGCAAGGTCTGCGTGGTCGACGTGCGGGTGGTGCCGGGCTACGACTCGCTCATGACGAAGGGCCTGTTGCGCGAAGTGAAGGCGGGGTGATCAAAAAAGGCCGCAGCGTTTCCGCTGCGGCCTTCTCGTCTGCTCAACGACAACAGAGCTTTACCGGTACATCATCACGCCATTGCGGGCATCTTATCCAGCAACTTGTCCAGGGTGATCGGATATTCCCGCACCCGAATTCCCGTCGCGTTGTAGATCGCGTTGGCCACGGCCGCGCCCACGCCGCAGATGCCCAGCTCGCCGACCCCCTTGGCCTTCATGGGCGACGACTGCGGATCCGTCTCGTCCAGGAAGATCACGTCCTGATGCGGAATGTCGGCATGCACCGGCACTTCATACCCGGCAAGGTCGTGATTCACAAAGAAGCCACGGCGCGTGTCCACGGCCAGTTCTTCCATCAGCGCTGCGCCAGCGCCCATGGTCATGGCGCCGATCACCTGGCTGCGCGCCGACTTGGGGTTGATGATGCGGCCGGCCGCGCACACGGCGAGCATGCGGCGGATGCGGACCTCGGCGGTGGCCATGTCCACGCCCACTTCGACGTAGTGCGCGCCGAAGGTGGACTGCTGCATCTTCTTGCTCAGGTCGCCGAATTCGATCTTGTCTTCGGCAACGATGTCGGCGCTGCGTGCGGCCGCGGCCAGCGACTGGCTGCGGCCGCCGGCACGGACCTGCCCGTCGGTGAACTCTGCCGTGGCAGGGTCCAGGCCCAGCTTGCGGGCCACGGCTTCGCGCAGCTTGACGCACGCGGCGTAGACACCGGCGGTCGAGCTGTTGGCGCCCCATTGGCCGCCTGATCCGGCGGACACCGGGAAGCTGGAGTCGCCCAGGCGGACCATGACCTTGTCGAGCGGCAGGCCCATCATCTCGGCAGCGGTCTGCGCAATGATGGTGTAGGTGCCGGTGCCGATGTCGGTCATGTCGGTTTCGACGGTGACGATGCCGCGCTTGTCCAGCCGTACGCGCGCGCCCGACGTCATGGTCAGATTGTTGCGGAAGGCCGATGCCACGCCCATGCCGACCAGCCAGCGGCCGTCGCGCAGGGTGGCAGGCTTGGCGCCGCGCTTGCTCCAGCCGAATTGCTCGGCGCCGATGCGCAGGCACTCGTTCAACTGACGCTGCGAGAACGGCCGCTTCGGGTCTTCGGGGTCGACCTGCGTATCGTTCAGTACACGGAAGGCCACCGGGTCGATGCCGACCTTCTCGGCCATTTCGTCGATGGCGATTTCAAGCGCCATCAGTCCTGGCGCTTCACCCGGCGCGCGCATGGCATTGCCCTCGGGCAGGTCCAGCAGCGCAAGGCGCGTCTGGGTCATGCGGTCGGCGCCGGCGTACAGCAGGCGGGTCTGCTGCACGGCTTCTTCGGGCGATCCGCCTTCCAGGTTGCCCGACCAGGTTTCGTGACCGATGGCGGTAATCTTGCCGTCCGGTGTCGTGCCGATCCGGATGCGCTGGATGGTGGCCGGTCGGTGCGTGGTGTTGTTGCCCATCAAGGGGCGCGTCAACGCGACCTTGACCGGACGCTTGACCGCCCGTGCACCCAGCGCCGCCAGGATCGCGTCGGCGCGCACGAACAGCTTGCCGCCAAAGCCGCCGCCGATGTACGGCGAGATCAGGCGCACGTCTTCCTTTTTCAGGCCCAGGGTCTTGGCGACATCGCCGGCGCCCCACGCGATCATCTGGTTCGACGTGTACACGGTCAGCTTGCTGCCTTGCCACACGGCGATCGATGCATGCGGCTCCATCATCGCGTGCGAGTGATCAGGCGTGTGGTACGTGGCGTCGAGCTTCACAGGCGCCGCGTCGAATGCCGATGCAAAGTTGCCGACCGCGGTGTCGGGCTTTTCGCTCTGTTTGGGCGATGGCTTGGTGGCCGACGCACGCTCGGCTTCGAGGTCGAACTTGCCGGCAGACGCGGCGTAGTCGACCTTGATCAGGTACGCCGCCGCGCGCGCCTGCTCGAAGGTCTCGGCCACGACCAGCGCTATCGCCTGGTGGTAGTGATCGATTTCGGGACCGCCCAGCAGCTTGGCGACGTTGTAATCACCCTTTTCGAGCTTGCCGGCGGTGTCGGCCGTCACGATCGTCAGCACACCCGGCGCGGCCTTGGCGGCCGTCAGGTCCATGCGGGTGATGCGGCCCTTCGCGATGCCTGCGCCCACCACATAGCCGTAGGCCTGGTTGCGCATGGTGTCGTGCCATTCGTAGGCATAGGGCGCGCTGCCGGTGGTCTTGAAAGGACCGTCGATCCGGTCGGTCGGCTTGCCCACGACCTTCAATTGGTCGATGGGGTTGGTGGTGGCTGGAGTATCGAATTTCATGGTCAGACCCTCGCTTCCGTCAGCACGGATTGCAGCGTGCGTTCGACCAGCTTCAATTTGAAAGTGTTGTCGCCTGCTGGGCATCGGCCGGCTCGACGAGGTGCAGCGCGCATACATCGAGTCGGACGGTCAGGTCAGCGTGATCCGCATGTCGGAACGCACGGATGGGGAGACGTCAACGCTGGAAGAATGAGTGTCGGCGTCAACCCTGTGCTGGACGGCGTCAACGACCTGATGGACGGCAGCAAGGACACGGTCCTGCCTACAGGGTCACCACTTCGCCGAACACGTCGCGGGTCACTTTCAGAAAACCCTCAGCCGCGGGGGACAGCGTCCGGCCTCTCGTATTCACATACGAGATATCCATCGGCACGCGCGGCGATGACAGGCGGCATCGCCACAGGTTGTCGTGCTGCGTCTTGGCGACCAGCGACGACGCCCAGATCGTCACGCCCAGGCCGCCCGCCGTCATCCACAGCGCCGACGACAGGAAATTCACTTCGTGGCCGATGATCAGGCGCACGCCCGCACGATCGGCCGCGGCATCCAGCTTGCGGCGCATGCCGTAGCCCAGGCCCGTCCGTACCGCGATCAGGGGGTAGGGCGCCACATCGGCCCAGGTCACGTCTTCCAGCCCGGCCAAGGGGTGGTCGTCGGCGCAGACCAGACACAAGTGGTCGTGCAGCAAAGGCAGCAATTCAAGCTGAGGGTCATCGGACTCGGGCGTGCCGATGCCGAAGTCCACGTGGTCAGCCGCCACCCGTGACAGGAACTGATCGGGCGCGCAGTCATCCAGAATGATCTTGACGTCGGGATAGACCGCGCTGAAGCGGCGCACCACGGCCGGCATCAGCACCGCCGCCACCGTTGCCGTTACCACGATGTGGACCCGGCCGCGCCGCAGGTCGCTCAGCGCTTCGAAATGGGTGCCCAGCCGGGCGACGTCCTGCAGGATGCGTTCTGCCACCGCGATGGTGTCGTGCGCGGCCTGGGTGGGCGTCAGTGCGCGCGAGGTGCGGTCGAACAAGGCCAGGTTCAACGTGGCCTCGATCTGGCGCAGCATGGTGCTGACGGCCGATTCGGTCACCGACAGCCGGATGGCCGCCAGGCTCAGCTTGCCGGACCGGTACACGGCGACGAAGGCGCGAAGTTGTTTGAGGCTGAGCTGGCTTTCGATCGACATTGAAGCTTTCTTGTAGGGTGCTGCAGTTTTTTTCGATTGGAATCGATCGGGGCCGGGGGTTCAATGGGCGCATTCCCGGGTCGGCCGTCGTCAGCCTGCCGACGGTCAGCACACTCACAATCCGCCTACGCACCATCAGGAGACGCCAGATGAAAGCCGACAACCCCTTGTACATCCGCCCCGATGCTGTCGCGTCGTCCATCAGGGACGAAGAATGGCAGACCCGCGTGGACCTGGCCGCCTGTTACCGCCTGCACGCGCATTACGGGTGGACGGACCTGATCTATACCCACATCTCGGCCCGCGTGCCGGGCGCCGAAGAACACTTCCTGCTCAATCCTTTCGGGCTGATGTTCGATGAGATCACCGCGTCCAACCTCGTCAAGATCGACCTGGACGGCAACGTGGTCAGCCCCACGCCGCACCCAATCCACCGCGCCGGCTTCGTGATTCACAGCGCCATCCACGGCGGCCGGCCCGATGCCCAGTGCGTCATCCACGCCCACACGCGTGCCGGCATGGCCGTGTCGGCCATGGAATGCGGGCTGCTGCCGCTGACGCAACACGCCATGCTCTTCCATGGCAAGGTCGGCTATCACGACAGCGAAGGCCTGGCCAATCAGCTGGGCGAGCGCGAACGGTTGGTGCGCGACATCGGCGACAAGCCGGTCCTGATGCTGCGCAACCACGGCACGCTGGTGGCGGGCAAGACCATCGGCCAAGCCTTCGCGATGATGTGGCACCTCGAAATGGCGATGCAGGCCCAGGTCGATGCGCTGGCCAGCGGCCAGAAGCTGACCTATGGGTCACCGGACCTGGCCACGCGCATCGCCAGCAACAGCTTTCGCGAGCCAGGCCTGCCGCGCGCCGACGGAACCATCAGCCCGCTGGGTCACATGGAATGGCCGGCGCTGCTGCGCCGCATGGACCGGCTGGACCCGTCGTTCCGGCAGTAGCGGCAACGCAGCAGCACCGCGGCAGCAGTAGCACCAGCACCGCAGCCGCCGCAACGTCCGAGCCCGCGGCGGGACCGCCCGCCACGACGATGCATAACGAGATCGAGGCCAGACCACTGGCCTGACGAGGAGACACGCATGTTCAAGACCTTTCGGACGCTGACCCGTCTGGGCGCCAGGACCTTGGCTTCAACGACCCGGGTGTCGACGACTCTGCTTTCGACCACCTTTGCAAGCACGCTGGCTGCCACGCTGCTTGGCGCGGCCGCTCTCGCGACGTCACCCGCCGCTGCCCAGACCTGGCCCGACCGGCCCATCCGCATCATCATTCCCTTTGCGCCCGGTGGCGGCGCCGACGGGGTCGCCCGCCTGCTGGCCGTGCAACTGGAAAAGGACCTGGGGCAGGCCGTGGTGGTGGAATCCAAGGCCGGCGGCAACACCGTCATTGCGGCGCAAACCGTCGCCCGGGCCGCACCCGACGGCTACACGCTGCTGATGACGGGCGGGTCCACCATGTCGCTGCTGCCCCTGACGGCCAGCACGCCGCTGCCCTACGACCCGTTCAAGGACTTCTCGCCCATCGGCATGCTGTCCAAGGGACCGTACCTGGTCGCGGTGTCGTCGTCATTGGGCGCCGACACGCTGGCCGACGTGCTGACCCTGGCGCGCACCAAGCCGGGCGCGGTGGCCTACGCGTCGAACGGCATCGGGGCATCCGCCCACATCGGCATGGAATTGCTGGCCCAGCGCGCCGGGGTGCAGATGACCCATGTGCCGTACAAAGGCTTTGCGCCAGCGCTGGGCGACGTGGTGTCCGGACGCACCCCGCTGACCATGATCGACCTGGCCACGCTCGGCGGTTTTGCCAAGTCGGGACGCATCAAGATCCTGGCTTCCACCGCCGCGCAGCGCTCGCCCATGTTCCCTGAGGTGCCAACCGTGGCCGAGCTGGGCTATCCCGGTTACGAGGTCGAAACCTGGTTTGCGCTGTATGCGCCGGCCCGCACGCCGTCGTCCGTCGTCGGCAAGATCGGCGAGCTGTCGGCCAAGTGGCTGGCCACGCCCGAGGCCAAGGCCGCCCTGGCTGCGCTGGGGCAAGAGGCAACGGCATCGTCGCCTGATGCCGTCACCCGGCGCATCGTGGCCGAGCAGAAGGCCTATGCGCCCCTGGTCACCGCCGCCAATATCAAGACGGATTGAGGCGCGGATGACAACGTCCCACACCCTGCTGATCGTCAATGCCGACGCGGCGTATTACGCCGCGCAACTGACTGAGCAACTCACGGAGCAACTGGCGCAGCCGGCCGGTCCCTCCGTCACGGTGCTTGCCGCCACCCCCGGCCAGCCGCTGCCCGAAGGCGCCGAGTCGGCCACCGCCGTCATGGGTTTCGCCAGCGCGTTGACCCCCGCCCTGATCGCCCGGTTGCCCAACCTGAGCTGGCTGCATGCGCTGTCGTCGGGCGTCGACGGCATCGTCTCGCTGCCCAACCTGCCGCCCGGACTTGTCATGACGTCCTCGCATGGGGTGCACGGCCCGGCGGTGTCCGAGCTCACACTGATGCTGATGCTGGCCCTCGCGCGCGACATGCCATCACTGATCGACAATCAGCGCGCCCACCTGTGGAAACGTCGTCCGCAGCCGCTGCTGCATGGAAAGACCGTGGTCATCCTGGGCACCGGCCTGATCGCCTGCGCGCTGGCCACCCGCTGCCGGGCGCTGGGCATGCGCACCGTCGCCGTGACCGCCACGGTGCGCGATCTGCCGGAATTCGATGCCGTGCTGCCCAGGACGGCCTTGCTTGAAGGCGCCGCGCAGGCCGACATGCTGGTGGCCCTGGCACCGCTGGACGACACGACGCGGGGCATGGTGGACGCGTCGGTCTTTGCAGCCATGAAGCCGGGCGCCTTCTTCATCAACGTGGCGCGGGCCGGCCTGTGCGACACGGCCGCGCTGGTCGATGCGCTGACCGCAGGCCGGCTGGCCGGGGCGGCGCTGGATGTGTTCGAGCGCGAGCCCCTGCCGGCCGATGATCCCTTGTGGGACGTGCCCCGGCTGCTGATCACGCCCCACCTGGGCGGCGAATCCGACCGATATGCCGACCAGGTGCTGCCCATCATCGTTCACAACGCGCGCTGCGCGCTGCAGGGCCAGTGGGACGCCATGCGCAACCGGATCGCCCTGCCAGCCTGACCCCGACAGGGGGCGCTTACCTCGTGCGCACCCTGCGTCTACCCGGTGCGTGGCCCCCGCGTTCCGGCAAACGGCGCCAAAAGGGTAAACTCCTCGGTCTTTGACCCGGGTTTTATGGTGCAAGAACCGCCACGGCGCACGGGTTTCGGTGGCCCCAAGCTGATTCGTCTGCTGGCCCGCCTGACTGACGCCGATGTGCCCGCCAGTCCATTGTCGCCGCCCGATAAGCTGGGTGGCTGGCTTGCCTGGACGGATGCCATTGCCTTGTCGGGCGCCCTGAGCGGGGCGCCGGTCGCGGCAATGACCGCGCTTCCCGCCGCTTACAGCGCCGAGGAGCGCGAGTTCGCGCGCGTCAAAACCGCGCTCGAAAATGCCATTACCGGCAAAAACGCGGCGTCGGCCCGTGCCCAGGCCGGGCCGCGTGGCCAGCGCCGGGCGCCGGCGCAGCCTGACATCCAGGCGGCCGAACTCGTCCAGTACGCGACGCACCGCCAGCGGTATTCGACGCTCCAGCAGACGATGGAGACGAATATCGGCGGCCTGCGCCGTCGCTTGCGGAGCGTGCTGGCGGCGACGTCGCCTGCGTTGAACCGGCTGGCGGTGGTGGATGCCGCCATGGAGCAGGCGCTGACTGCACGCGAGCGGACCTTGCTCGCAGGCATTCCCGGTCTGCTCGAACCGCATTTCGACCGGGTGCGGCGGGCCGGGCAGGTTGCGGCGGATCCCGCACCGGACGGCGTACCGCCGGCAGTGGCCCCCGGGGCCAAAGGTGCCGACACCGAAGGTTCCGACCCGAAAAAGGCTGTCGACAAGCCGATGTTTACCGTCGGCCCCTGGCTGGACGTGTTCCGCCAGGATATGCAGAGCGTGTTGCTCGCCGAATTGGAAATCCGTTTAGAACCGATCGAAGCGCTGCTGGAAGCGCTTCGGGGCGGTTGACCAGGACGTCATGACCCGATTTATTCCGTATGTTGTGTTTGTGGTGGGCCTGGCGGTTGCAGGCTGGATCGGTGCCGGTTACCTGACCGCGAACCCCCTGGCGCTGGCCGTCACGCTGTTGATCGTTGCCGTCTATCTGTTGGGCGGGCTGGAGCTGCACCGCTACCAGATGGCCACGGCCACCCTGACGCGGGCCATTGCCGGCCTCAAGGAAGCGCCAGGCCGCCTTGGCGACTGGATCGAGACCGTGCATCCCACCTTACGCAACCCCGTGCGGCTGCGTGTGGAAGGCGAGCGCACCGGGCTGCCCGCGCCGACGCTCACTCCCTATCTGGTCGGTCTGCTGGTGCTGCTGGGCATGCTCGGCACCTTCCTCGGCATGGTCGCCACGCTGCGCGGCACGGGCCTCGCGCTCGAAAGCTCGACCGATCTGGAAGCCATCCGCGCCTCGCTGGCCGAACCGGTCAAGGGACTGGGCTTTGCGTTCGGGACCTCCGTGGCGGGGGTGGCCACGTCCGCCATGCTGGGCCTGATTGCGGCGCTGTGCCGCCGCGAACGCATCCAGGCCGCGCGGGCGCTGGACGGGCTGGTCGCAGGATCGCTGCGCAGTTTTTCGCTCACGCATCAACGCGAAGAAAGCTTCAAGCTGCTGCAGCGGCAGGCCGACCTCATGCCTACCGTGGTCGACCGGCTGCAGGCCATGATGGCGGCCATCGAGCAGCAGACCCAGGCGCTGAACGATCGCCTGGTCGCCCAGCAGGACGTTTTCCACGGCAAGGCCGATGCCGCCTATACCCGCCTGGCCGCGTCGGTCGAACAAAGCCTGAAAGACAGTGTGGTGGAAGGCGTCCGATCTGCTGGGGCCGCAATCCAGCCCGCGGTGGAGGCCACCATGGCCAGCGTCGCCCGCGAAACGGCGGTCTTGCACGAGACGGTGACGCAGGCGGTGCAACGCCAGCTGGATGGCCTGTCGACCCGCTTCGAGGCGTCGACGGCTACCGTGGCCGATATCTGGAAGGGCGCGGTCGCCGAACAACGGCAGGCCAGCGAGGCGCTTACTGCCGACCTGCGCCAGTCGCTCGATGGTTTTGCGGGTACGTTCGAGACCCGGTCGTCGCACCTGCTGGACCAGGTCGCCGCGCGCATGGACGGCGTGGCCGACACCGTCGCCGCCAAGTGGGAAACCGCGCTGGCGCATCAATCCGTCGCCAGCCGGAAGCTTGCGGAAGACAACCAGTTGGCCCTGACCGCGGCATCGGCCGGGTTCGCCCAGCAGGCGGCCTCGTTGGTCAGTACGCTGAGCAACTCGCACGACCAATTGCGGACCGAGCTCGCCACGCAGGATGCGCAACGCCTGTCGGCGTGGACCGGTGCGCTCGACACGCTGGCCGGGTCCTTGCGTGACGAATGGAAGGACGTGGGCGCGGCCTCGGCAGGCCATCAGCAGCAGATCTGCGATGCCCTGGCCGAGACCGCCCGCACCATCGCGGCCCAGACCCGGACCCATGCCACCGCCACCCTGGCCGAGATCGACCGCCTGGTGCAGGCCGCCGCCGATGCGCCCAAGGCCGCACTTGCCTTGCAGGCCGAACTGGCCGAACAGGACGCCCAGCGGCTGACGGCGTGGACAACGTCGCTAGCCGAGATGGCCGCGACGCTGCGCGCCGAATGGCAGCAGGCGGGGTCCGTCACTGCCACGCGTCAGCAGGACATCGTCGATGCGCTGGCTGCGGCCGCACGCGACATGAGGCAGGAAGCCCGCGCCCACAGCCAGACCACGCTTGCCGAGATTGAACGCCTGGTGCAGGTGGCCGCCGCCGCGCCGAATGCCGCCGCGGCCCTGCAAGCCGATCTGGCTGCGCAGGACCAGCAGCGCCTGGCCGCGTGGACGGCGTCGCTTGCCGCGATGGCCGCCAGCCTGCGCGAAGAATGGCAACAGGCAGGCGCATCGACCGCCAGCCGCCAGCAGGAAGTGTGCGATGTGATGGCACTGACAGCGCGCGGCATCGCCGAGCAGACCCAGGCCCACACGACCAGCACGCTGGCCGAAATCACCCGGCTGGTCGACGTTGCAGCCGCCGCGCCGAATGCCGCCGCGGCCTTGCAGGCCGAACTGGCCGCGCAGGACCAGCAGCGCCTGTCCGCCTGGACCGCATCGCTGGCCGAGATGGCCGCCACCCTGCGAGAAGAATGGCAGCAGGCTGGCGCGCACACCACGGATCGCCAGCAGGCCATGTACGACGCGATCGCCACGACGGCGCGCGGCATGGCCGAACAGACGCAGGCCCACGCCAGCAAGACGCTGGAAGAAATCCATCGTCTGGTCGACGTGGCGGCAGCCGCCCCGCAGGCCGCGGCCGCGCTGCAGTCGGAACTGGCCGCGCAGGATCAGCAACGCCTGGCCGCGTGGACGGCGTCGTTGGCCGACATGGCCGCCACGCTGCGCGAAGAATGGCAGCAGACCGGCACGCACACCACCGCGCGCCAGCAGGCCATGTACGACGCGATTGCACAGACCACCCGCGACATGACCGAGCAGGCAAAGGCGCACGCCAGCACCACGCTGGCCGAGATCGACCGGCTGGTGCAGGTCGCGGCCGAAGCCCCCAAGGCCGCCGCCGCCCTGCAGGCCGAGCTGGCTGCGCAAGACCAGCAGCGCCTGGCGGCATGGACCGGATCGCTCACCGACATGGTCACGACGCTGCGTCAGGAATGGGCACAGGCCGGCGATCAGGTCACCCGCCAGCAGCGCGAGATCTGCGATGCCCTCGCGCAGACCGCGCGCGACATCACGGCCGACACCCAGGCCCACGCCAGCCAGACGATCGCCGAAATGGCGCGACTGGTGCAGGCAGCTTCCGAGGCGCCCAAGGCCGCGGCCGAAGTCATTGGCGAGGTGCGCCAGAAGCTGTCCGACAGCATGGCGCGCGACAACGTCATGCTCGAAGAGCGCAGCCGCCTGCTCGAAACCCTGGGCACACTGCTTGACGCCGTCAACCATGCGTCCACTGAACAACGTACGGCAGTCGATGCCCTGGTGACGACTTCGTCCGACATGCTTGATCGCGTGGGCAGCCGCTTCACGCAGCAGGTCGAAAGCGAGACCGGCAAGCTGACCGATGTCGCCGCGCAGGTGACCGTCAGCGCACTCGAAGTCGCCAGCCTGGGCGAAGCCTTCGGCACGGCTGTCCAATTGTTCAGTCAATCGAACGAATCGCTGGTGGGCAACCTGCAGCGCCTTGAAGCCGCGCTGGACAAGACGACCACCCGCAGCGACGAGCAACTGGCCTACTACGTGGCCCAGGCCCGCGAGGTCATCGACCTGAGCATGCTCGCGCAGAAACAGATCGTTGACGATCTCCAGCAACTGGCTGGCCAGCGTGCCAGCGCCGGGGCGCCTGCGGCATGAACGACGACATCGACGCCGGCGTCGACAGCAGCGTTCCGGTCTGGGCCGTCTTTGGCGACCTGATGTCGGTCATGCTCGGCGCCTTCGTGCTCGTGCTGGTCGGTGTGATCGGCGTGCAACTGGAACTGTCGGCGCGCCTGGAAAAAGAGGTCAAGCAGCGCCAGGAAGAAACGCAGCGCCGCGAGGCCCTTGAAAAAGCGCTGGCCGGTCCGCTGGCGGCGGGCCGCGTGACGCTCGTGAACGGCCGCATCGGAATCAGCGGCAGCGTGCTCTTTCCGATCAACTCGGCGCAGCTGCAGGCTGAAGGCCGCGAGGTCTTGCGCACGCTGATCGCTCCGCTGTCGATCTACCTGGAAGCGCGCCAGGAAGTGCTGATGGTCAGCGGCTTTACCGACGATCAGCAGGTCAAGGAAACCAATCGCCGGTTCGCCGACAACTGGGAACTGTCGGCGCAACGCGCGCTGACCGTCACCCGCGCGCTGATCGAAGAGGGCATTGCGCCGTCCCTGGTGTTCGCGGCCGCGTTCGGATCCGAGCAGCCCGTCACGGCCAATACCGACGAAGCCAGCCGGGCCAAAAATCGCCGCGTGGAAATCGCGCCGATCCGCAAACCGGCGGCCGAAACGGCCAAGCCGCGTGAGTGAATGGGCCGGGTCATGAACGAGCGCCTGGCATGACGGTGGACTCCGTGATCGACACGTCGACAGTTGACGTCGAGTCCAGGCTGGCCCTATGGCGTGAGCAGGGCGCCGATCGTATCGACCCGGTGCGTTTTCACTTGATCGACGCAATGGCGCGCAAATCGGCAGGGCAGGGCGGTGCCACACGGCGCGTGCTGAATGCACGACTACGTGATTTGATTGCGGCGTATGAAAAGATGTTGGCGCAGGCTGGCACGGTGGCCGCTCCACCGGCACCCGCATCCCGCCCCTTGGTGGACCTTCTCAACTACATCCAGAAGCAGACCGCCGAGTCGGACGCCCACCGCACCTTGCGCAAGGTGGCGCTGCAGCGCGCGACCTATCCCGAACTGCCCGAGATCGATTACTTCCGCGATGCGCTGTCCAAGGTCAGCACCAACCGGCAGGTGCGCCAGTCACTGGAACGCGTGCCGGAAAACGCCGGCCCGCTCAACTCCAATCACCTCGTGCACCGGTCGCTGCTGATGATGCGGGAGCTGTCGCCCGGCTATCTGCGCCATTTCCTGGCCTATGTCGATGGCCTGTCGTGGATGGAACAGGTGAACGCTTTCGGGATGCCGATGGCCAAGGAAACCGCAAGGCCTGGCGCGGCCAGGAAGACAAGCCGCGCCAAGGCGAAATAAGGCTGGTGCGGCCCGCGATCACGCTCGCGGCCGTAGCCGCTGCCCGTTGCCGACACTGATCGACGCCGCCACCAGCAGCGCCGCGCTGCCCACGAACGTTGCCGTGATCGACACGCGATCCAGCAGCAGCCCACCCAGCCCGCCGCCCAGCATGATCGCCAGTTGAATCGCCGCGACCATCAGGCCGCCGCCGCTTTCCGGCGCGTCGGCCACGCCCTTCGACAGCCAGGTCGACCAGCACACCGGGATGGCTGAATTCAAGGTGCCCCACGCAACCATCAGTACACCGACAGCCCATAACCAGTGTCCGACCGCCAGCAGGGACAGCGTGACGACGGCCAGGGCCAGCGGCAGCCAGCGCATCAACGCATACAGGTGCCGGCCGATCAACATGCTGGCGCTGTAGGTCCCCAAAAAACCCGCGGCACCCAGGCATAGCAACAGCAAGGACAGCTGCGTCACGGTCACGCCGGTCGTGGTTTCCAGGAAGGGGCGAAAGTACGTGAAGCTGGCGAAGGCGCCCGCAAACGTCAGCATCACGCCCAGCATTGCAAAGGCCAGATGCGGCCGTTTGAGCAGGCCCAGCACCTTGCGCGCGGGCGTGGATGCTTGCGGGGGCATGGAGGGCAGACATGCCCATTGCCAGATCAGGTTGGCGACCACAAAAGGCGTCATCGCCCAAAACACGCCGCGCCAGCCGATCATGCCGCCCACATAGCTGCCGATCGGCGCCGCAAAGGCTGCCGCCACGGCATTGCCGGTGTACAGCAGGCCCAGCGCCTTGGGCACGGCCTCATCGGGCACCAGCCGCATGATGGTCGCGGTCGCAAGCGCCCAGAAGCCGCCCACGGTAATGCCGAGCAGGGCGCGGGCCGCCATGAAGACAGCAAAGTTGGTGGCCGACGCGATCAGCAGCAAGGACGCGAGCATGACGATCGTCAGCGCCAGCAGCACATGCCGGCGGTCGAAGCGGCTGGCAATTGTCGCGATGAACAGGCTCGTCACCACTGCGAACAGACCCGAAACCGAGATCGCCTGGCCGGCCATCCCCTGCGTGGCATGCAGATCGGTGGCGATGGGCGTCAGCAAGCTGACGGGCATGAATTCGGAAGCGATCAGCAGGGCGACGCACATGGCCATGGCGCCGACGGCAGCCCACGGCGTGCGGGTGGCAGAGGACGAAGACGCAGGGCGCGATGACGCCGTCGATGAAGCCGACGCCGCCGCGGCCGGATTGGCAGTGGAAGAGGTCATGGGAACAAGGGGGAAGAAAGGATAGATACCGCAGGCGCCACGGGTGCAAGGGAAAACCCGTAGCAAGGCGATCATGGTATGCCCGCCAGGCCCCATCCGATCCCCTGTGATTTCGTCGGGCCTATGAACCAGAATCATCAATGGCCCGGACAGTTAAGCCCGCGTTATCATGAAAATCCTATAATCCTGCAGGACGCTTCATGGCTCGCGCCAAGCTCGACGATCTCCTCGTCTTTTTCGCCGTCGCCCGGGAACGCAGCTTTACGCGGGCCGCCGCCAAGCTCGGCATGACGCAATCCGCCCTGAGTCACATCGTCCGGGGGCTCGAAGCGCGGATGGGCGTGCGCCTGTTGATCCGCACGACCCGCAGCGTGTCCCCGACCGAAGCCGGCGAACGGCTGCTGCAGAACGTCGCGCCGCGGCTCGAAGAGGTCGAGGCCGAAATTGCCGCCATCAGCGACCTGGGCGACAAGCCCGCTGGCACCATCCGCATCACCGCGATCGACCACGTGATCGACACCGTGCTCTGGCCCCGCCTGGCGCCCATCCTGCCCGCCTATCCCGATCTGCATGTCGAGATCACGTCCGATTATCGGCTGGTCGACATTGCCGCCGAGCGCTATGACATTGGCGTGCGCTTTGGCGATCAGGTTGAAAAGGACATGATCGCGGTCCGCCTGACAGCCGACGTCCGCATGATGATCGTGGGCTCGCCCGACTACTTCGGCGACCGCCGCGTGCCCGCTTCCATTGCGGACCTGCACAAGCACAACTGCATCACCCTCCGTCTGTCCAGCAGCGGCGGCGTCTATGCCTGGGAACTGCGCGACAACGGCCGCGACGTCGAAGTGCGGGTGCGCGGCCAGTGCATGTTCAACAGCGCCTACCAGATCCTGAATGCGGCCCTGAGCGGCTGCGGCCTGGCGTTCATCCCCGAAGACCTGGCCGGGCCGGCGGTGCAGGACGGCCGCCTGATCAGTGTCATGGAATCGTTCTGCCCGAGCTTTCCGGGCCTGCATGCCTACTACCCGAGCCGCAGGCACTCATCCCGCGCGCTGGCGCTGGTGATCGGCGCGATCCGGCACAAGAATTGACGTTCAAAGGGGGAGGGCAGTACAGGAGGGAAGGGCGATCGCGGCAAAGATGCGCGAGGGTGAAGCGGAAACGGGGAACGCAGGGTCAGGATAGGGACGGCACATGCACGCAAGTGATTGGCGCGTGCGCCGCCCCAAGACCTATCAGGCGCCGCGGGTGGCGGAACCGCCTTGCTTGCCGCGCTTGCCCGGGTTCTTCCGGTGGGTAGTCTTGCCACGGACGACGTCGAGCGTGGCGGCGGTAGCGTACATGAAGCCGAAGCTGGCGTGGGTCATGGTGCTCTCCTGTTGAGACGCCGACAAAACGAAGGTGTTCGCCGTGCGTACCCCTGCAGTTTACGTGCGTCCGCCGGGGCAGGGCGCGCGCAGCCCGATCCTGGCACGGGCGGAAACCCTTGTAACGCGTTTTCACAGGGCGCGGCGGTCCCGGGAGTCGCGGCAACTCGTCTTTGAGCCTGTGATGGCGTGGCAGCGGGACCCCTTATTGCACCGCGTGGCGGGGGCGTTGTTGATCCCATTCGGTGTATGGCGTGCCGGTCGCGGCGTCGCCCCCGGTATCCAGGCAATCGACCCATCCGCAAAACAAGTGAATCGATCCAAATAATCGATTGGCCGGCTCGCGCCCCGCCGCAATAGAGTCTCTGGCAGACCGTTGATAATGTCCATTATCCGGTTGATCAAAACAACTAGCTGACACATCAGCAGATCACGACAACCCACGGAGACAAATCATGCGTGCGTCCAAGCCTCGTTTCCCCGGCGGCGGCCGGTCCCGGGCACCTGCCCAGCATCGGCGTCTGCATGACGGCCTGCGTGCCGGTGTGCTGATCCTTGGCCTACCGTTGATCGTGGCCGCGTGCGGCGGCGACGATGACGACGCCAACGCAGGCAGCCCCCCTCCACCGGTGGCCATGAGCTGCACCAGCATGGTCGGCATGGCGCTGCCCGATGCGACGATCACGGCGGCCACCGAAGTCGCTGCGGGCCCTTTCGTTCCGACCGGGACCGCCAGCTACACCGTGCCGGCCTTCTGCCGCCTGCAGGGCCGGTCCACTCCCTCCAGCGACTCGCTCATCAACTTCGAAGTCTGGGTGCCCAAGGCCACTGCCTGGAACGGCAAGGTCGTCGTCACGGGCAACGGAGGCTACAGCCCGGCATTGAGCTACGGCGACATGGTCGCGGCGCTGGGCCGTGGCTACGCCACGGTGGGCGGCGACACGGGCCACCAGAGCGCCGACCCCAATGATCTGAAGTTCGGTATCGGCCATCCGGAAAAGATCCGCGACTGGGGTACCCGGTCCATTCATGCCATCACGCAAGCGGCCAAGCCGGCGATCACCGCCGTGCAGGGCAAGTCGATTGCCCGGTCCTACTACCAGGGCTGCTCCACCGGCGGTCACCAGGGCTATGCCGAAGTGCAGCGTTACCCCGGCGACTTCGACGGCGTGATTGCCGGTGCGCCGGGCAACAACCGCACGGCGCTGAACGCGGGCTTCATGTGGCAGTTCCTGGCCAACCACGCCCAGAACGACAACACCACCCCCATCCTGACCAACGCCAAGATCCAGCTTGTGACACGCCAGGCAGTGGCCGCCTGCGATGCCAGGGACGGCGTGGCCGACGGCGTCATCGGCGACCCCCGCCGATGCACCGCCGACGTCTTCAACGTGGCCAGCCTGCAATGCACGGGCGCCGACAACGCCAACTGCCTGACCGCGCCGCAAGTCGGCGCCATGCAGAAGATGTACGCGGGCGCGCGCAATCTGCGGACCGGCGAACAGGTCTATCCCGGCTGGCCAGTCGGCAGTGAATCGGGGTGGGCTTCGTACTGGGGCACCACCGAACCCACCCGTGCCGACTACTGGCGCTACTGGGTCTTCAACGATCCGAACTGGAACTGGTGGACCTTCGACTTCGACCAGGGCATGGCCACCGCACGCACCACTGTCGGTCCTTTGGTGGATCAGCTCAGCACCGACGTCTCCGCCTTCAAGGCGCGCGGCGGCAAGCTGCTGGTCTATAACGGCTGGGCCGATCCGGTCGTGAACCCGATCGATACCATCGCCTACTTCGATCGCCTCGCTCAGGCACAAGGATCGCCGGCCCAGGTGGCCAGCTTCGCGCGCCTGTTCCTGGTGCCCGGCATGGGCCATTGCGGCGGCGGCACCGGCACGTCCACGGTCGATTGGCTGACCGCGCTCGACACCTGGGTCGAAAGCGGCGTGGCGCCGGATGCCTTGCCCGCCAGCCGGGTCGCGAACCAGGTCGTCAACCGCACGCGGCCGATCTGCGCCTATCCCAAGGAAGCCAAGTACTCGGGCACGGGCAGCATCGACGACGCGGCCAACTTCACCTGCGGTTGATGTGGCGCACAGACATCCAGCCGCATGCGGCCTGGATGTCTGTGGATCACGCCGTCCCGAACACCAGCGCCCGATGCAAGGCCGTACCGGCGGTCACGCCATCCGCCGACGCCCACGTTGCGTTGTGGGGCGCCCGTGCCGCGTCGCCCGCGGCGAACACACCGGGCACCGTCGTCATCTTCATGGCGTCGGTCGTGATCATGGGCCCGAACATGCTGTCTTCCAGTTCGCATCCCAGTTGCGCCGCGATCGGGCTGTTCAGGCGGGTCACGGGCGCCAGATACAAGGCCTCGATTGCTACGGTGCGCCCGTCGGCCAGCAGCACCCCGCTCAATGCAGGCACGTCGCCTTGCAACGCACGAATCGGTGCAGGCTCCACCGTCACACCGCGCGTGGCCAGTAACGCGCGCCCGTCCGCATCCAGGGCATCATGTCCGTCCAGGAACAGGGTGGTGGGCCCCCATTCGGCAATCAGCACCGCATGCTGCGCGGCGTGGACCGACCGCCCGATCACGCCCAACGCGTTGCCGCCGTATTCGTAGCCATGGCAGTAAGGGCAGTGCAGCACGCTCTGGCCCCAACGTTCGGCCATTCCGGTGATGGGCGGCAGTTCGTCGGACACGCCGAAGGCCAGCAGCAGCTTGCTCGCGGTTCGCTGCGTACCCGATGCAAGACGCAGCGTGAAGTGCCCGTCCTCGCCCTCGGCGGCAACGACTTCATCCTCCACGAACGATACGGTCGGATAGGCCAGCACTTGCGCGCGGGCGCGGCCCAGCATCTCGGCCGGGGTCTGGCCGTCATGGCCGAAGAAACCATGCGATGCGCTTGCGAACCGGTTGCGCGGCAGGCCCGTATCGACGATGCAGACCTTGCGGCCCGCGCGTCCGAGGTGAATGGCGGCCGACAGGCCGGCGTAGCTGCCGCCCACGATGATGGCGTCATGATGCATGGTGATGGTCTCCCGGGTTTCCGTGATGGAGCGCGAGGCGGCGCCCGAAGTCGGCGGCCAGTGCCGACAGCGGCACCTGCGCGAAGCGTTCGAGCAGCAGCGCCTCGGCGTCCTTGAAGGCGTCTTCCAGCGCCGCGTTCACGGCCTGTTCGACAAGACAGCCCGGCGCTTCGGTGCGGTGACCCATGGCGAAGGGCTCGGGCATTCCCAGGGCGTCGTACACATCGCGCAGGGTCAGCGCGCTCAGGTCGCAGGCTAGCGACCAGCCGCCGCCATGTCCCTTCTCGGATCGGACGTATCCCATGTCGCGCAGGCCGGCCATGACGCGGCGCACGACCACGGCGTGCGTGCACATCATGTGCGCCATGGCTTCGGAAGTGACAGGGGTGGGGCTCTGGGCCATGTGCAGCAACACGTGCAACACGCCCGACAATCGGCTGTCTCGTTTCATGCAACAAATGATATTGCATGAGTTGCCATGGCGTCAAACCTGGGTGACGGCGGGTCCTTGCGCGCCATCATGCGCGTCAGCCATACCGGGTATGGCTGACGAAGTATCGACGGGCCTGCGCGCCGCGCCTATGTTTGTCACACGGCGATGGTCAAGGCGGCCAGTGGCGGATTCCGGCGGGCAAGGTTCCCGCCCCGGCCGCGGCAGTCACTTTGCTGCGATCACCTCGAGTTCCAGTAGCCAGGCCGGATTTACCAGACCCGCGATCTGCAGCACCATGCGCGCGGGCCAGGCGCTGTCCTGCCCGGCAAAGAATTCGGCCCAGGCGGCGTTGAAGCCGTCGAAGTCCATCTTGCCGAGTTCCGGGTCGGCGACCAGGCTCGCCCGCACATGGACCACGTCGCGCATCGACAGGTCCATGCCGGCCAGGATGCCGTCCAGGCGTTTGAGCGTGCTCAAGGTCTGCTGGTAGGTGTCGCCATAGGCGGCGCGGCGGTCGGGCGGCGCGGCAGGATCGATGACCGCGGGCATCTGTCCGCTGAGGTACCAGGTGGTCGCGCCGGGCGGCACGCCGACGGCACGGCTGATGGGCGAGCGGCTGTCGGGGACGGGAACGTGGGTGAGGGAAGGTGTGGCGGACATGAGGTGTCTCCTGACACAAAGCCGTTGTTGGCGATGCGATTGTATGATTATCATATAAAACAGTCTACGGAGCGGAACGATGCAAGAAGCGTGTGATGTCCTGGATCTGCTGCGTGCGCATCGCAGCGAACGTGATTTCACCGGTGCGCCGGTGTCCGACGACACGCTCGAAAAAGTGTTCGATGCGGCGCGTCGTTCGCCCACCTGGAACAACGCGCAGAACGTGTCGTGGGTCGTCGTTCGCGATGCCGACGCGCGAGCCAGGCTTGCCGAGTTTTGCGGCAACCAGGCCTGGATTGCCAAGACGCCAGTCTTTGTCGTGCTGCTGATGGACTTCCACAAGACCGCGCTGGCTGCCCACAAGCAGGGGCGGGAGCAGGTCGTGCACGAAAACGTCAACAGTCTGCTGATTGGCGGGGTGGACACCGGCATCGTCATGGCAACCATGATGACGGCCGCGCGGGCGCTGGGGCTCGATGTCTGTCCGATCGGCGGCGTGCGCCGCCAGATGCAGGACGTGGTGGACCTGCTCCAGCTGCCACCCCTGGTGGTTCCAATGGCCGGTATCTGCATGGGCTATGTCGAGACCCGATCTTCCCTGGCCAAACCGCGCTTCGACTTGGCTGCATCATGGCACGACGAGGTCTACCGCGACCACGCCTTGGCAGGGACCATCGACGCGCTTGATGCCCGGATGGAGGACTACTCGCAGGCGCTCGGCCGCCCGACTGCGCAGAACTGGTCCGACGCCATTTCCAGCCGCTATGCGGTACCGACCTACACCACCGTGGCCGCCACGCTGTACCGGCAGGGCTTTCGTTTTCCCATGCCCACGACGGAGGACGCCGCCTAGACCAGCTCATGCACGTGCCGCCCGACAAGACCAGGCGTGAGGAGACGCCCCCCGCAACGTTTTTTTCAAAGACTTCGAGGCACTATGGATCGTCGAACAGTATTGAAGGCAGTGGGTCTCATGGCGCCCCTGCCGTGGATGGCATCGGCATTTGCGCAGGACGTCTACCCGTCCCGCCCGATACGCATCGTCGTGCAGTACCCGCGCGGCGGCGTGACAGACGTGGCCGCGCGCCTGGTCGGCGACATCCTCAACCGGAAGTATGGGCAGCCCGTCATCATCGAAAATCGTCCGGGCGCCAGTGGCGTGATCGGCCAGCAATATGTGGCAGGCTTGCCCGCCGATGGCTACACGCTGATCACGGGGGGCCTGGGCGGCAACGTCATTCCGCCCGTCACGGTGCGCAACCTGCCCCTTGATGTGGTCAAGTCCTTCGTTCCGATCGCGCAGGTGGCTGAGTTCGTCAACGTGTTGGTGGTATCCAGCAACTATCCGGCCAACACGGTCAAGGACCTGATCGCGCGCGCCAAGGCCGCCAAGGCGCCGCTCAGCTACGGCAGCAATGGCCTGGGTTCGTCGGTGCACCTGACCAGCGAACTGTTCGGGGCGACCACCGGCGTGGCCCTGATGCATGCGCCGTACAAGGGCAGCAGCGAGGCCCTGATCGACACGGCCAACGGCAATCTGGACTTCTGTTTTTCCAACCTGCCGCCGCTCGTGCCACTGCTCAAGGCGGGCAAACTCAAGGCGCTGGCCGTGACCAGTCCGTATCGCACCAAGCAGCTGCCCGACGTCCCCACCATGGGCGAAGCTGGTGTGGCCGACTTTGCGGTCACGAGCTGGCTCGGGATCTACGGGCCTTCTAAGATGCCGCCCGCCCTGGTTGCGCAACTCGGGCGCGACATCGCCGAGGGGCTGGCGCAACCGGAAATGATGGCGCGTATCGAAGCCGCGGGGTTCGAGCCCCGGCCGCAAGATGCCGCGGCGTTCCTTGCCACCAACCAAAGCGAACTGGCGCGGTGGGACAGGATTGCTCAACAGTCAAAGGTCGCGCTGGAGTTCGGCAAGTAGTACGCAACGTCCTTTCACGCATCGATCCCTCGCAGCCTCGCGCTGCGTGGCGGGTTTCCCTGACCAACCGCGCGGGCCGGCATGCAAGCTGCTGATACCTGCGGGTCGCGTTCAACGGGAGCATCGACGTGAAGCCCACCTTGTTATCCCTCGGCAGCGTTAACGCCGATTTTCAGATGCGGACTGACGACGCCATCGGATCCCTCGAAACGGCGCTCGCCAGCGACTTCCGGCGGCTGCCCGGCGGCAAGGCCGCCAACACGGCTTACCTGGGCGCCTTGTTCGGCCATCGCAGTTGCCTGTTCGGCCGTGTTGGCGACGACGATCTCGCGAGTCAGGTGCTCGACCCCTTACGTGCTGCGGGGGTCGACACGACGGGGGTGACGGCGGCTGCCGGCGCAGGCACCGCGGTGTCCTTCATCATGGTCCCGCCCGATGCCAAGAAAACCATCGTGCTGGCCGCCAACGCCAATGATGTGTGGGACGAAGCCGCCGTGCGCGCCATGACCGACATCATTGCTCGCACGCCAGCGCCGGCCTGTCTGGTCGTGGATTACGAAGTGCCAGCCTGGGTCGTCGCGCGCGCCATTGACAGCGCATCGTCGCGTGGCATGCCGGTGGTGCTGGACCCGTCGTTTCCGGATCGCCTGGACCGCGGACTGCTTTGCAGGATCACCGCCTTGACACCCAACCTGGACGAGGCCCAGGCCGTGGTGGGGCGGACGCTCGACGGGATCGACGATGCGGCGCGGGCGGCGCGGGAACTCTGCAAGGAAGGGGTCGGCATCGTGTGCTTCAAGCTGCCCGATGGCGGGTGCGTGTGGGCGGACCGCGATCACGCCATGCACGTGCCGCCGGGGGAGGTAAAGCCAGTCGACACAACCGGCGCAGGCGACGCCTTTACCGGCGTGCTGGCTATCGCCTTGCTGGAAGGGCGGTCGCCGGCAGAGGCTGCGGCCTGGGGCGTGGCTGCCGCCAATCTGGCAGTGACCGGCTACGGCTCGCAAGCTGCCTACGCTCCGCGCGACGAGGTGCTGAAAATGGCGGGCGATCTGTTCGTCCGGGCCACACCGCTCGATGCCTGACATGGGATCAAGCGTGATTGAATTCACTCATTACGATGCGGCCGACGAGGCGCGGCGTGAAGCCTTGTTCACCTTGGGCAACGGCTGCCTGATCTGGCGCGCCAGCGCCCCCGAAGCCGCGCACCTCATCACCCAAGCCGACACCGCCCGCAGGATCCATTACGCCGGGCTGTACCACGCGGGGTGGTATGACGATGCACCGCGTCAGGTCAATGGCAAGGTGGCAAGGATGGGTGCGATCGTCAATCTGCCGGATCCGTTCGGGTTGACGCTGGCGCTGGACGACGGCGACTGGTTCGACATCCACCAGGCGCACATCCTGTCGTACCGGCAGCAGCTGGATCTGGAGGCAAGCGTGCTGGAACGACTCATCGTGGTAAAGGTGGACGGCGGTCGGCTGTGCCTGCGTGAGCAGCGCGTCGTGTCGATGGCCGATCCGTCCTGTGCGCTGCTGCGGTGGCGGGTCAGGGTTCCTGGCACGGTTCAACGAGTCAAGGTGCGCGCCCAGCTGCGCACGCACGTGAGCAATACGCTGGTCCACCGCAACGCCGCCTACGAAGGCCAACGGTTGACACCGTTGGCCACGCATCACAACGAGAAGGGCGTTGCAGCCGTGCTTGCGCACCTGGACGATGCGTCGCGCCGCGTGATGGTTGCATGTCGCAACCAGGTGGAGCCGGCGGTCGACACCTGGCGGACACGGGATGACGATGGGGCCATTGTCCTGGAAGCGGACCTTCGCCTGGACACCGCACGCACCCTGACGATCGAACAACGGGCGCATCTGAGTGTCGGCCATACGTCGAACAGCGCTTCCCGACGCGATCCGCACAGCGGCTCGACGCCCCTCGACACGGGCCTGGGCGTTGACTGCACGACCGCCATCGGCCTCATTCCCGATGCGCCGTTCGACAGGCTGCTGGACGCGCATCGCGCCGCCTGGGCGCGTCTCTGGGACAGCGCATCGATCCGGGCTGCCGATGCCGACCTAGATCGTGCATTGCGTTTTGCCGTGTGGCATATCTTCCAGGCGGTGTCGCCCTTGAGCGCGGGGCGGGACCAGGGCTTCCCGCCGCGCGGCTGGGGCGAGGGCTACTTCGGGCAGATCTTCTGGGACGACATGTTCGTCTTTCCCTTCCTGGTGACGCACTGTCCGGAACTGGCCCATTCGCTGCTGACCTACCGCCATCGGCGGCTGCCCGAGGCACGCGCACGCGCGCAGCAGGCCGGCCTGGCAGGCGCGATGTTCCCGTGGCGCAGCGCGTGGGCCGGGAGCGAGGAAACCCCTCCCTTCCAGTGCAATCCGCTGTCGGGTCATTGGATGCCGGACCCTACCCACCTGCAACGCCATGTTGGCGCCGCCATCGTGCACAACGTCTGGCAGCTGTATCTCGCCACCCACGACCGTGCGCTGCTGGAGGGGGAGGGCGGTGACCTCATGATGGAAATCGCCCGTTTCTGGTCGTCCCTGGCCAGGTTCGACGATGTCCTGGGCCGCTACGTGATACGCGGCGTGCTGGGCCCCGATGAGTATCACACCCGCTATCCCGGCTCGGCGTCGCCCGGTCTGGACAACAATGCCTATACCAATTTGATGGCGGTCTGGAGCTTGTGCAAGGCGCTCGAGGTCATCGACCTCCTGCCACCCGACAAGGCCGTGACGTTGCGCAACCGCATCGGGATCCACGACGACGAGCTCGCGCGATGGGACGATATCTCACGCAGGATGTCGCTGCCCTTCGTGGCGCCCGATGTGCTCAGCCAGTTCGATGGCTACACCGGCTTGCAACATGCACCGTCTGCCTGGCGGGTCGATGAACGTCCACGGTTGGATTGGTTGCTGGAGTCGCGCGGCGACGACACGGCGAACTATCAGTTGACCAAGCAGGCCGATGTGCTGTGCCTCTTTCATCTGCTGCCGGCACACGATCTGCGGTCAATGATCCAGCGACTGGGCTACACGGTGGGTCCGCCTTTCATGCGCAAGACGGCAGACTTTCATCTTGCGCGCATCACGCACGAATCCAGTCTGTCGAAGATGGTGTGCGCAGGCGCGCTGACCCGTCTTGACCCGGCGACCTCGTGGTCCTATTTTCAGGAATGCGTGCTTCGTGACCTTGCAATGCCTGGCGGCGGCGTGGCTGAAGGGGTGCACCTGGGCGCGATGGCCGGATCGCTCGACATCCTGCAGCGGCATTATCTGGGCATCACTCCCGCACGCGATGGCCTGCATGTCCAGCCCGCCCCGCCGCCCGGCCTCGGCGCGGTGTCGGTCAAGATCCGCTATCGCGGCGCACGACTGCGTGCGGACCTCAAGGATGGCCAGCTTGACCTTACCGTACTGCAAACGGTCAACGACACGCCCGTTGCGGTCGTCCATGGAGCAACGGTCCACCAACTGCGGCAGGGATCCACGCTGACGCTGCCGCTGGATGCGGCGAATTAGTCCTTGCGCCGCGCCGACTCCAGGTAATCGAGGTCGAACTCCATGCCCCAGCCCGGACCGTCGGGCAGGGTGTAATAGCCGTCCTCGAAGGGTCGCGCTTTCTGGTTGCCAATCAGTTGATAGAAGAAGGGGTCGCGCCACGGCAGCATGACTTCGGCAAACATGCCGTTGCCGACCCCCGCGGACATCATCAGGCCGATCTGCGGCTCCAGGTGCTGCAGCACGCTGACGCCAAAGGCGGATGCCATCGCAGCAACCCGCCGCCACTCGGTCGGGCCGCCGCCCCAGCCCGCATCGAAATTGCAGATATCGATGGCATTCGCAACCATCAGGTCACGGCAGCCGAAACGCGACAGCTCGCTCTGGCCCGCGGCGATCGGCACGCCGCTGATCGCGCGCACCATGGCCATGTCCGATCGGTCGTTTTCCCAATGGCAGGGTTCTTCGAACCACGCCAGGTTCAGGTCGCCGGTCATCGAAATGAACTGCAGCGCCTGCTGCCGGTTCCATCCCTGGTTGGCGTCGACGGCCAGCGTAAAGTCGGGGCCGCCCGCCAGGCGCACGGTACGCGCACGCTCGGCATCTTCGGCCGGGGTCTTGCCACCGAGCTTCAGCTTCAGGCCATGAATGCCGAATGCCTTCAGCTCCGCGACTTCCTCGGTCAAGCCTTCCAGGTCGCCGGTCGTGCGGTAGTAACCGCCCAGCGCGACCACCGGCACGCGCGTCTTCGCGCCACCCCACAACACATGCAGCGGCACGCCCAGCAGCTTGCCCACGGCGTCATGCAAGGCGGCATCGATGTGCGCCTGCGCGCGCAGGGCCACGCGCCGGTCGCGCAGGAACGGTTCGGTGGCCTTGCGGGTCAGCGCCCACAGGTCCTCGATCGCGGCCACGCGTTGCCCGATCAGCAGCGGTTCGAGTTCCGTATGGATCAGCTTGATGATGCCAGGTTGCAATTCCTCGTCGTTGCCGACAAAGCACTCGCCGATCACGCCAGCATCGGTATGGATGCGGGTCACGATCGTGCAGCGATGCGTCAGCTTCAAGGTCGATCCGGTCGCGGCGCGGTCAAGCTTGACCCGCAACGGGATCGTCTCGATACGGACGATGCGGGCAGTGGCAAGCGCGGAAGTATCGGTGGCGGATGCGGTCATGGACGGTCGCTCTCGGGGCGGGGATCGGAAGAAGAAGGGGAAGCCTGCGGCGAGGACGCCAGCGGCAGGCGCGCAAAGATCGTGCGCCGCGTGTTGCGGAAGTTGGGGCGCACGCGGCTGCTCCAGGGCGTGGCGGTCACGGCTGTCCACGCCGCGGTCTGGCGTGCCGACGGGTCCACCAGGTCATAACACGCGTAGTAGCGCGGCGACCCCTTGCTGGCCACCAGCCGGCGCGACAGCACATTGCCTTCCACGGCGGCCAGGCCCGGCAGGTGTTCCTGCTCGTACCAGGCATTCATGTCGGCTTCGGCGTCGGGCGCGATGTCGGTTTCGACAATGTAATGAAAGGGCGCGGGTTGACCGGCAGACCGGCCCGGCAGCACCGTCGTCTCGGTCAGCTCGACGGTCTCCGTCTGCATGCCGTCGAACAGCGCGGGGTCGATGTCGCCCCGGTCCAGGATCAGATAGGTGTCGGCGGACTGCGTCGAGGCCAGCGCGTCCTGTATGGGATTGGCGCCCAGCGCGGACACCAGCCGGTCCGACAGCTGGCGCAGCGCATCGGCATCGAGCGCGCGGCCAAGGATTTTCAACAGATGGGTGGAACGGGGCAAGGCAGTCTCCGCAACAGGGCAGGGCGCGCGCAAGGCGGCCGATGATGCGAATGCTGCGCGCTTTGACGGGGCCGAACAAGCCGACGCAGGGGGTTTCTGCTATCAGGTTTCGTTATATCCTTTGGGCCATGGACCTTCAACAGATTGCCTATTTCGTGCAGGTGGCCGACCTGTGCAGCTTTTCCCGCGCAGCGCATGTGCTGGGCGTGACCCAGCCGGCGCTCAGCCGCCAGGTAAGCCTGCTCGAAGCGGAACTGGGATGCCGCCTGCTGCATCGCCATGGCCGCGGGGTGGTGCCGACCGAGGCCGGGCAGCGCATGCTGACGCATGGTCAGGCGCTGCTGGCCCATGCGGAACAGGTCAAGCGGGACGTGCGCGCCGTGGTCGATACCGGGGCAGGGCGCGTCAGCGTAGGGCTGCCCCCGCGCGTGGCCCACTGCCTGACGCCCGTGCTGCTGCGCGCGTTTCGCGGCACCGAACCGCAAACGTCCATCAACGTGGTCGAAGCCCTGAGCGCCCAACTGCGCGAGGCCCTGCTGGCCGGCCGGCTCGACCTGGCCGTGCTCTACGATCCGCCGGCATCGTCGCAACTGGACTGCGTGCCGCTGTTTCGCGAAGAAATGGTGCTGGTCGGTCACCCGCCCGACGGCGCCGCATTGCCCGCATCGATTCCCGTAGCGACCTTGGGGCGGTATCCGATGATCCTCCCGAGCCTGCCCAACGCCATCCGGACCGTGGTCGAGGCAGCCTGCCGCACACAAGACGTCATCCTCGATATCGTTGCCGAGGTCGATGCCGTGCACACGCAGCTGCGGATGGCGGCCGAGGGGCAGGGCTATACGGTGCTGCCGCGCAGCACCCTGTCGGCGACGGCCGGCGCAGCGGGCGCGGCCGATCTGGCCTGGGCGCCCATCGGCACGCCGGCCCTGCGCAATCGCCTGGTCCTGGCCACCTCGCGCAGCAAGGCCCCCACGGCCGCAGCGCTGGCGGCCTGCGCATTGATCCAGCGGGTCGACTGGCGCGCGCTGTTTCTGGGCGAACCGGCACTGCGCTGATGCCGGGGATGCCACCGCATGCGCCACCCGTAGCAACCCGAGGTTTGCATAAAATGCAAACCTTGCTTCGATAAATTCCAATTGTAGAAAGGCTATTCCGGTAATAAAGTGGGCCGTCGAATTCAGAAGGACCCGCCCGTGAGCCGTCAATCCGCGATCCAGCACGCCCTGCAGCACCTCGATTCCGGGGAGTTTGCCAAGGTCCTTGGCCGCCGCGTCGCCTTGGCGACCGAGAGCGAAGAGGCAAGCCAGGCGCCGCTGCTGCATGCCTATCTGACCGACGACATTGCGCCGGCGCTGACCGACATGGGCTTCGTCTGCACGACCTGGCCCAATCCCACCGGTCGCGATCTGCCTTTCCTGGTCGCGGACCGCATCGAAGACAGCAAGCTGCCGACGGTACTGTTGTACGGTCATGGCGACGTGGTCCGCGGGCAGGCGGCATCCTGGCGCGAAGGACTGGACCCGTGGACGCTGGTGCACGACGCAGGCCGCTGGTTCGGCCGCGGCACCGCCGACAACAAGGGTCAGCACTCCATCGTATTTGCCGCCCTGCAAAGTGCGATCGACGCACGCAAGGGCACGCTTGGCTACAACGTGCGCATTCTGTTCGAGATGGGCGAAGAAGCCGGCTCGCCAGGGCTGCTGGAGTTCTGCCGCGCGCAGCGCGCGCGTCTGGCGGCCGACCTGCTGATCGCCAGCGACGGGCCCCGCCTGGCCGCCGAACGGCCGACCCTGTTCATGGGCTCGCGCGGCGCGGTCAACTTCGAATTGCGCGTGACCTCGCGCGAACGGGCCTATCACTCGGGCAACTGGGGCGGCCTGCTCGAAAATCCCGCCATCGTGCTCACGCATGCGCTGGCCAGCCTGGTCGACGCGCGCGGCCGCATCGTCATCGACGCGTTGCGGCCGCCCGCCATGCCCGACACCGTGGACCGCGCGGTGCGCGATCTGGCAGTGGGCACCGGCGCCGATGATCCGGTCATCGATGCGACCTGGGGCGAGCCGGGCCTGAATCCGGCCCAGCAGGTGTTCGGCTGGAACACGCTGGAAATCCTGACCCTGGATGCGGGGCAGCCCGCCAAGCCGGTGAATGCGATCCCGGCCAAGGCCAGCGCGTGGTGCCAGTTGCGCTTCGTGGTCGGCACCGACTGGCAGCATCTGGAGCAGCACGTGCGCGCGCATCTGGATGCCGCCGGGTTTCCCATGGTGCAGATCACGATCGGCGCCCGGGCAGGCGCCACGCGGCTCGATCCGCAAGACCCGTGGGTACAGTGGGCCGCGCAGTCGGTCACGGCCACGACGGGTCAGTCCCCGGTGCTGCTGCCCAATCTGGGCGGATCCCTGCCCAATGACGTGTTTGCCGACGAACTGGGACTGCCGACCCTGTGGGTGCCGCATTCCTATCCCGCCTGCGCCCAGCATGCGCCCAACGAACACCTGCTCGAAAGCGTGACCCGTGAAGGCCTGGCCATGATGGCGGGCCTGTTCTGGGACCTGGGTGATGCGGTTGAAGGTCTGCGTGACGGCGCCACCCAGCGCCGCCGCGCGGCCTGACGCAACACGCTCCGGTACCCGGACCGCACCTCCTTCTGACCTGCTCATCCGTACACTGATGGAAATCCGGCTGGGTCTGTTTGCCGGCTTTGCCCTCTTCATCCTGGAATCGCCATGCACCGCATCGTCTGTACCCTTGCCGCCGCGTTGTCCGTCCTGGTCACCGCACAGGCGCACGCCGCCTACCCTGACCATCCCATCAAGATCGTGGTCCCGTTCCCGCCGGGCGGCGGCACCGATGCGGTCGCCCGCGTGCTGGCGCAGAAGCTGGGCGACAAGCTCGGCCAGACCGTCATCGTCGAAAACCGTCCGGGCGCAGCGACCGTGATCGGCGCACAGGCCGTGGCCCGCGCGGCGCCCGATGGCTACACGCTGATGATCTCGGGTTCCAGCACGTATTCGGTTCTGCCCGCACTGAAAAAAGACCTGCCCTACAAGCCGCTCGCCAGCTTCGAGCAGATCGGCATCGTTGCGCTGGCGCCTACGGTGCTGGTCGGCAAGCCCGACCTGGCTGCGTCGTCGCTGACCGATCTGGTGGCGCTGGCCAAGGCCCAGAGCAGCAAGGGCGGCGTGACGTACGGTACGTTTGGCGCGGGGTCGGCGCCCCACCTTGCCGGCGAGATGTTCGCGCAGACCATCGGCGCAACCATGCTGGCCGTTCCCTACAAGGGCAGCGCGCAGCTCACCACCGCATTGATCGGCGGCGAACTGGACTGGGCCGTCGACACGGTGGCCTCGGCTGCGCCGCACATCAACGCCGGCCGCATGAAGGCCTTTGCCGTGTCGGGCGACCGTCGCATGCCGCAGCTGCCCAACGTCCCGACGATGAAGGAAGCCGGCCTGCCTGCCAGCGCCGGCCTGGTCGGCTGGTATGGCTTCGTCGCGCCCGCATCGACGCCCGCGCCCATCATCGACACCATCCGCAAGGCCACCGAAGACGCCATGCAGGACGCCGAGGTCCGCAAGGTCTTTACCAACAACGGCTTCGAGCCCGTCATGCTTGGCCGCGATGCCTTCCGCGACAAGGTCAATGCCGAGATCACGCAATTCACGGCCGTCGCCCAGCGCGGCGCGATCTCGATGGACTGATGCGGATAGTGCAGCCTTGCACCAACGACGGGTGTACGCTGTCCTGACGCATGGCTGGCCAGCCATTCCTCATGCCCTAATTGGTCGCTGACAATGGATTCTCGTCCCCTGCAGGAAACGGGCGTACGGTACTTTCTGGAAGTGGTGCGCTGCGGTTCGATCACCGCCGCGTCCGAACGCCTCAATGTCGGCGCGTCGGCCATCAGCCGGCAGATCGCCACACTGGAAGAACACCTGGGCGCGGCGCTGTTCGAGCGTCACGCGCGGGGCATGGTGCCCAGTTCGGCGGGCGAAGTGCTGGCAGCCTATGCCTACAAGGCAGCGCAGGATGCCGACCGGGTCGCCAAGGAAATCCAGGCCCTCAGTGGACTGAAGACCGGCCTGATCCGCTTGTGCAGCACCGAGGGCATGGCAATGGAATTCGTGCCGCGCGCCATGCTCGACTTCCAGAAGCGCTACCCCGGTGTGCAGTTCGAACTCGATGTGGGCGAAACCTTTGACGTGTCGCGGCGCCTGCGCGAAGGCGATGCCGACGTGGGGCTGACCTTCAGCCGGGTCGCCGAAAAGGACATCAAGGTCGAATATAGCCAGCGCTCCCCCATCATGGCCGTCATGCGGCCGACCCACCCGCTGTCGGGCGCCGACCGCGTCACCTTGCAGCAGCTGGCGGCGTATCCCCTGGCCTTGCCGCCAGTCAGCACCACGATCCGGCAGTTGTTCGACATTGCGTGCAGCGCGCGCAATATCGGGATCGTGCCGGCCCTGTGCAGCAATAGCGCGTCGGCGGTGTATGACTTCGTGGCGAACAGTGATGCCATCACGCTGTCCGGACGTGTGGCGGTCAGCCTGCGCATGGCTGCCGGGACGCTGGCGGCCGTGCCGGTGCGCGAACGCGGCATGGCGCAGCGAGACATCGAGATCCAGACCCTGGCCGGACGCAGCCTGCCTGGCCTGGTGCAAGAGTTCGTCAGCTTCCTGGCGACCCGGCTGGCGCCCTTGAGCTGAGCCCTTCCGGGCGGGTCTGCGGGTTATCCCCAGCACGTCGAACACCCCAAGTCGCGCGCGATTGCCAGATCTTCGTAAAATGCCACCGAATCATTTGGAGCATGACATGGGACTGTTCAAGGACCCCCGGCGCTCGCCGGACGACACCCGCGCGAGCTACGCGCGCCGCCGCGCGCCCTACCTCATTCTTATCGCGATCGGATGCACGGTCTATGCGCTGATGAAGCAGCAGCCCGGTGGCAGCAACACCATGTGGATCGGCGTATTCGTCATGTGGGTGGCGGCAGCGCTGTCCGCCTATGCGGCCGACTGGAGCGACCTGCGCAAGTAAACATCGGGCTCGTCACAGTTCGAGCCGGTATCCCACGCCGTAGATCGACCGGATTACGTCCTGGTCCGGCCGCCACACCTCCAGCTTGCGCCGCAGGTTCTTGATGTGACTGTCGACCGTGCGGTCGGTCACGACGCGGTGGTCGTCATAGAGCTGGTCCAGCAGGCGATCCCGCGAAAAGATCTTGCCCGGGCTGGACGCCAGCGCACGCAGCAGCCGGAATTCCACGGGCGTCACGTCAATGTCGTGACCGTCCAGGCTGACCGAATAGGCCGCCTCGTCGATATGCAGACCCGTGGATTCCTGCGCCGCCTGGGCCGCCGCGCCGCGCGTGCGCCGCAGGATCGCCTTGACCCGCGCCACCACCTCGCGCGGACTGAAAGGCTTGCAGATGTAGTCGTCGGCGCCCAGTTCGAGCCCCAGCAGGCGGTCGATCTCCTCGACGCGCGCCGTCAGCATGATCACGGGCACTTCCGAAAACACCCGCAGTTCGCGGCAGATCTCCAGGCCGTCCTTGCCGGGCAGCATCAGGTCCAGCAGCACCATGTCGGGCGAGTGGCGCTTGATCGCGGGCAAGGCCTCCAGGCCATCCGCAACCCAATGCGTTTCATAGCCGGCGGCCTTCAGGTAGTCGCCGAGCAGGGCGCCGAGCTTGGGTTCATCTTCAACGATGACGATGGTAGCCATGGGTCAATCCACTGAAAGGGAAGCAGGAAACGTCAGGCGCAATTGCAGGCCGCCCAGGTCCGACGGCAGCGCCTCGATCCGGCCATCATGCGCTTCGACGATGCGCTGGCAGATCGCCAGGCCCAGGCCCGAGCCGCCATGCTGCCGGTTGCGCGACGATTCCACACGAAAGAAACGTTCGAACAGCCGGGGCAGCAGGTCTTCGGGAACGCCCGGCGCCGTGTCCTGTAATACGATAATCACATCCGAACCCGCCGCATGCGCCGTGATCTGCAGCATGCCGTTCGGATCCGTGTACCGCACCGAATTTTCGATCAGGTTGGTGAACAGCTGCGTCAGCCGCTGCGTGTCGCCCTGAATCGCCGGCAGGTCCGCAGGCAGTTCGATCTGCATGCCGAGCGACTTGCGCGCCATGCGGTCCTGGAACATGCCGGCCGTCTGCCGCAGCAGGGCGCCCACGTCGACCCGTGCCATGCGATAAGTCAGGGCGCCCACATCGGCCAGCGACAGTTCGTGCAGATCATCGATGAGCTTGCTCAGCAAGGTCACCTCGGCCTGCAAGGACGCGATGGTCTGCGGCGACATCGCTCTCACGCCATCTTCGACCGCTTCGAGCTCGCCACGCAGCACGGCCAGGGGCGTGCGTAATTCGTGCGAAATGTCGGCCACCATGTTCCGCCGCAGTTCTTCGTTGCGCTCCAGCGCGCTGGCCAGGTGGTTGAAGTCCTGTGCGAGCTGGCCCAATTCGTCCGACGACCTCGTGTCGACCCGCGTGCCGTAATCGCCCGCGGCCAGCCGGTGAGTCGCGCCCGCCATGCGTCGCACGGGTGCAAGGAAGCCGCGCGCGAGCAGGATGCTGACCAGCGCGGCGACCAATAGCGAAATGCCCCCGATGATCCAGGTGGCCAGCAGTTGCTGCTCCTGGAAACGATCGTCGGCATCACTGTTGTTCCGGGCGCGCACGGGCGGCGCGGCAAGCCAGCCAACGGCCTGGCGGTCGACCACGATGGGAAATTGCGACGCGATGGGTTGGCCCGGCTGCTGTCCGACGACCACCTTGTGATCCGCATCGAGCAGCGTGAAGCGCGGCGGAGGGGGCGGCGGTGGACCGTAGTCGTCCTGCTGCGCTGCCTCGGCGCGTTCGACGTTGCGGCCGGGCGCGCTCAGGATCCTGCGCCAGCGCGGCGGGTTGTTGCGCAGGAATTCCCAGTCGCCGTGCTCGCGGTAGGCGTCGGCCAGCACCAGGCTCAGGCTGGTGGCCCGCTCGGCTTCCCGCTCGCGCAGGTAGTCGACAAAGCCGCGTTCGAAGCTCCAGCGCAAGGCGCCTGCCATCGCGAAGGCGATCAGGATGCAGGTCGCCAGGATGACGACGAACAACTTCGAGGTAATGCCGAATTTCATGGAGGACATCGATGGCGCCGGCAACGGGATCAGGCCCGAGGCGACGGAGTGTCGCGTATCCATGACGTTATACAAGGCGCCGGGGGCGCCTTGTCGGGGACTTCACATAAATTTCACATTCTTTTCACGGCACCACGCCGGGCGGCAAGGCCATGCAATGCGCCGCCACGTCGCGCGGCCGCGTCCACCAGACCGCATCGCGGCCGACGTGCTCCACGCAGTGCTTCAAGGCGCGGCGCAGCATGCGCAGCCGGAAGGGCTGCCCGAACACATACGGATGCACCGAGACATTCATGACCAGCGGATGCCTGACGGACTGTTCCAGCATTTCGTCGAACTGCTCGATGATCATCTGGCAGAAATCGCCAGCGTCCTGCTTCCGATGGATCACCACCTGCGAGTCGTTCAATTCAATCGGGTAGGGCACCGACAGCAGCGGGCCGTGCTTGGTACGCAGCCACACGGGCTGGTCGTCCATCGGCCAGTCCATCACGTACTCGTACCCGATCTCCTTGAGCAGATCCAGGGTGTTTGACGTCTCATACGCACCCGATCCCATCCAGCCCTTGGGCGCCGCGCCTTCGCGCTGGGTAATCGTCTCGGTAATCTCGCGCAGGATCCGTTCTTCATCCGGCTCCCACAGGCCGCGCAGGTTCTCGGCATTGCTGCGGCCATGGGCAACGACTTCATCGCCCCGCGCCCGCAGCGCATCCATGATCTGCGGCGCGTAGTCATACACCAGGCTGTTGCAGTTGTGCGCGGCTGGCAGGCCCAGTTCATCGAGCAGGTCGAACAGGCGCCAGATGCCGATCCGGTTTCCGTAGTCGCGCCACGAATAATTGCGGTGCGTCTGCGGCTCGCCGGTCTTGGCCGGATCGTGTCCCATGCCTGCCCCGAACGCGAACCACTCGATATTCGTGGTCAGGCAGAACGCAAGCCGCTTGCCTTCCGGCCATGCGTAATCCTTGCGCTCGGGCAGGGGAACGTAGTCGTAACGAGAATGCTGCGGTAGCAGCGGCTTGCGTGTCATCCGGTTTCCTTTTGGATTGCTGCGTGTCCCTTACTGCACACGGGCGCCCGTCGCCTTCACGATGGGACCGTACTTGACCACTTCACGATTGAGCAGGGTCCCGAATTCGTTGGGTGACATCGTCACCGCGTCGGCGCCCAGGCTCTCGTACAGCGTCTTGATCTCGGGCGTGGCCACGACCTTGGCCAGTGCGCCATTGAGCTTCTGCACCACGTCGGCCGGCATGTTGGCCGGTCCCATGATCCCGTTGTAAAGCACCACCTCAAAGTTCGGCACGCCGGCTTCCATCATGGTCGGCACGTCGGGCGCGGTGTCCACGCGCCTGGGCGTCGTCACGGCCAGGGCGCGCAGGCGGTTGCCCTTCATGGCGGCAATGGCGGGCGGCATGCTGCTGAACACGAAGGCGACTTCGCCGCCCAGAATGGCCTGGGTGGCGGGCGAGCTGCCCTTGTAGGGCACGTGCACCGTGTCGACCTTGGCGGCGTTGTTGAACATCTCGCTGGTCAGATGGACGATCGTGCCGTTGCCCGACGACCCATACGAATACCCACCGGGCTTGGCCTTCAGCATGCTGATCAATTCATTCACGTTTTTGGCGGGCGAGCTGGGATTGACCACCAGCATCAACGGCGTCGAGGCCACCATCGCCACTGGCGTGAAGCTCTTGACGGTGTCGTACGACAGCTTGGGATAGAGCGTGGCGTTGATGGCGTGCGTGGTGACGTCCTGCAGCATCAGCGTGTAGCCGTCGGGCTCGGCGCGGGCAATGAGGTCGGACGCGATCGTCGTGCCGGCGCCCGGACGATTCTCGACATACACCTGCTGGCCAAGTTCGCTCGACAGCCTGACAGCGATCGACCGAGCGATCACGTCCGAAATGCCGCCGGCGGTAAAGCCGACGACCAGGCGTATCGGTTTGGTGGGGTAGGCCGTCTGTGCCCAGGCGGACGAGACGGCGATCAGGGCGACCGCGCAGGCGGCAGTGGTTTTTGCCAGGGTGGCAGTGAAGCGACGGGCAGACATGGAACCTCCGGAGACGGATGTGGATTACGAGTCAACGTGACAGCGAAAGCAGCGAAAGCCAAAGCGATTCGATGTCCTTGCGCGCAAGCGCCCGGACAATGAAGACGAGCGTCGACCGGTCAGGGGCAGACGCGCCCTTGGCCAGCGCCACGTGTTTGTCGAACACATGGCAGACACCCTGGACCAGGACGGGGGCCGGTTCGCCCTCGAAGTGGAGGATGCCTTTGACGCGCAGCAGGTCCGCTCCCCGAAGCCGCACCAGGATGTCGAGAAAGTCCTGGAACAGCTCGCGAGGCAGGGGTTCGTTGAATGTCAGAGTGAAGCTCGTCACGTCCCTGGGGTGGGGCGTGAGTAAGGACCCGAGATACCCTCCTTGTTCTGTCTCCGTGGGTTCTTGCCAGGCGAAAGGCGATACCCCTGCGAGCAGGGCGATATCGATGTCACCGTGCGACGCGATTTCGCGCCTGGCAAATCCGTTGATCGTGTTTATCCAGTCCAGGCTTTCGTCGACCTGGTCCTGCGTTGCCAGGTCCGTTTTCGTCACGATCACCAGGTCGGCGGCAGCCACCTGGCGCGAGGCGATCACGGGCGCCGCACGGCGGCCCTCGGCATTGTTGGCATCGACCAGCGCCACGACGTGGGCCAGCCGATAGTCCCGCGCCAGCGGCGCGTCGCTATACAAAGTCTGTGCAACCGGCCCGGGGTCGGCCAGTCCGCTGGTCTCGACGATCACCCGATCGAAGCCGGGCAATTCACCGCGCCGTCGGCGCAAGGTGATGTCCACCAGCAATTCCTGCAAATCGCCGCGCAACTGGCAGCACAGGCAGCCGTTATCCAGCAGCACCGTGCGGTCATCCGACTGTTCCAGCAGGTGGTGATCGATGCCGATCTCGCCGATCTCATTGACGATCATCAGCGAGTCCGACAATTCGGGCGTCGCCAGCACTTTTTTCAGCAGCGTGGTCTTGCCGCTGCCCAGGAACCCCGTGACGACGATCACCGGCACCCGCGCATCCTTGGGCGCTGGCGCAGCGAAGGTCGTATCACCGGAAGAATGCATGGGCGGCGTCATGGCATCACACCGTCATTTCGATCACGTACAGGCCGCCGGTGTGCCGGTCGACCGTGAACACGATGCCGCGGTCATCCACGAACAGGTCATTGAGCTGGATCGCGCCCACCGGCGAATTGGCCGGGGCGGGCGGCACGAAATACGCCACTTCGCGCGGCTGGTAGGGGTCACTGATGTCGTAGGCACGCACGCCACCATTGAAGAAGGTGCCGATGATCAGCTCTTCGGATTTGAACGCGCCGGCAACTGGCGGATTCTCGTGAATGTTGTGGGCGCCGAACCGGCCGCCGCGCCGCTTGAACACGTCCACCGGAGGCGCAGGCAGCGTCGAAATGCTGACCAGGTTGGTCTCGTCGCTGCCATCGAGCAGCCAGACCAGCTTGGGCCAGTCGCCGCCGTTGTCCTGCACGCACTCGTCGGTCAGCACCATCAGGTTGCGGCCGAACAGCGGCATCAGGGTGTGCGTGAACCCCTTGAACGGCGGCGAGTTGCGAAAGCTCGATATCGGCTTGGGCTGGCTCTTGTCGGAGATGTCCATCACGAACGCGCCGCCATCGATATAGCCCAGGTAGCAGCGATCCGGACGGTCGGGGTACACGTTGGTGTTGTGCGCGCGAAAGCCCGAATCCAGTTCCGGCGCCAGCCGTTTGGGCGGCGGTGCGTCGTCGCCTTCCATCGTTCCGGGCAGCCACCAGCGGCCAATGGCCTCGGGCCGGGTCGGGTTGCGAACGTCAACGATCCGGTAGATCTGGTCGTCTTTCGGATTGCGCGGCGTCAGCGACGGATCGCTGCAGGTCATGTGCACCGTCTCGCCGTCGACGAACCACACGGCATGCGCGCCGCGCGAGGTCGGGCCGGACGCATCGAAGTGGCCAATCGACCGGGGGTTCTCCGGCACGCTGATATCGAACATCTCGAAGCCGGCAGGCGCCAGGCCCGGCTTGCTGACCTGGTAGGCCACCGCCATCAGGTTGCCCGAGATCTCCAGGGAATTGGACCGCATCGATGCATGCGGCAGATCGGTCTGCGCGATCACCTTGGGCGCGCGCGGCTCGGTCACGTCCACCGCCGTGAAGTTCTTGGGCGCGCTTTCATGCGCCATCCACAACACACGACGACCGCCAGGCAACACCTGCATCGCCACGCCTTCGCCCACGCCACCGTATCCGCCCAGGTCGTTCTGCGCCAGCAGGCGCATGTTCAGGAACTGGGCGCCGCCCGCGGTCTTGCTATTCATGCCTGCTCCTGCGAGTTGAACCAGTCCAGGATCTGCGCCCCGGTCATGAAGGCCACGTTGGAATGGCTCTGGAGGTAGTCGAGCGCCTGTTCGAAATACTTGATCCGATGCGGCACGCCACTGAGGAAGGGATGCACGGCAATCCCCATCACCCGCACATGGTCCCCGCCTTCCTGATACAGGCGGTCAAAGGAATCCTTGATGCGTTCGAGCAGGACATCGGACCGGTGATGCTGCACGGCCATCATCGGAATGTCGTTGAGTTCGACGGAGTAGGGCATCGCGACCATCTCGCCCGAGCCGGCCTTCAGGCGGCAGGGCTGATCGTCCAGGCACCAGTCGCCGATGTAGCGGATGCCGGCGTCGTGCAGCAGGTCCACCGAGTCATAGGTCTGCGTCAGTCCGGGTCCGAGCCAACCCACCGGCTTCCTGCCGGTAAAGCCCTCGATCGTTTCCACGGTCTGGCGGATCATGGCCGCCTGGTCCTCGACCTGATGGGTGGGCATCTGCGTGAAGGCGTGGCCCATGAATTCCCAGCCGGCGTCGTGCGCTTCCTGCGCCACCCGCGGATAACGGTTGCAGACATTGCCGTTGATCGACAGCGTCGGCACGATGCCGCGCTGGTCCAGCGCCGCCTTCAGACGCCAGAAGCCGACCCGCATGCCGTACTCGTGCCAGGCCCAGTTGGGGATGTCCGGGAGCGTGGTCACGCCGGTCGGGGGCGGCAACACCTGGCGCGGCATGGCTCGCTCGATCTGCCAGTCTTCCACGTTCACGATGGGCCACACGATGACGCGAGCGCCATCAGGGGGACTCAGTCGCGGGCGGTCGATGATGGGCGAGTAAGGCAGACGGTCGCGTGGCTGCATCGAATGTCCAGTATGTGGATAATAAGGCTGACGGATTCTGTAAATCCATACTCTGCCCACGCGTGGGACGTGTCAACGCTGGCTGTCAAAATGTCCACTATCTGGAATTACTGGTTTTGAACGCGCTTCTTCCCTTGGATAAACCGGCCGCCCGTGCGGCGTCGGACGGGACCCAGGGCATCCGCCGGGTCGTCCGTGTACTGAAAGTCCTGGCGGTGCACCGTGATGTCGGCCTGCGATTTGTCGAGGTGGCCGACCTGTGCGAACTCGAACGCCCCACGGCCCACCGCATGCTCAAGACCCTGGTCGAAGAAGGCCTGCTGGTGCGCGACCCGCGCAGCAAGCGCTATCGGCTGGGGGCGCTCACGTTTGAACTGGGACTGGCGGCCGCGCACCACTTCAACCTGGTCGATCTGTGCGCGCCGTCCTTGCAACGGCTCGCACGCGCCACGGGCGATACCTCTTTCCTGTTCATCCGCCGCGGGAACGATGCGATCTGCGTGAGCAGTGTGCCGGGCCACTATCCGATACAGACCCCGGTGGTGCCTGTGGGAAGCCGACAGCCCCTTGGCGTGAACGCGGGCGGCCTGGCGCTGCTGTTGAGCATGACCCCGGCGGAAGTCGAAGAAATCATTCTTGCGGTTCGCCCACGGCTGGGCGCCTATGGGGACTTCGATGCCGACGACCTGCGGCAGTCCGTCGCCGCGGGGCGCGTGCAGCGATATTCCTTGATCGGGGAAAAGGCGGTACCGGGCGTGACGGCGATCGGGCTGCCCATCGTCAACCAGCTTGGCGTGCCCGTGGCGGCGCTGACCGTTGCAGCCATCTCGAGCCGCATGACGCCCGCACGTCAGCAGGACATCGTCCCGCTGCTTCAGCAGGAAGTCGACGAGGTGCGGCGGCTGTTGTACCGCTAGAGTCAGGTCAGAGAGCTGGCGTGCGCGTCACGCCCTGCGTCAGGCGGGAACAGGTTCCGTGACCTGCCCGGACGCTTGACCGGAGAATCCTTGTGTCGCAACCCTTATGTCGAAACCCTTGTCCCGAAACCCTTACTCAGGCCTTTCGCTTGGGCGGGCTTTTTCTGGGCTTGGCAGTCGTTGTGGTGTCGATGACGTTGCCGCGGCGTGCAGGTGCCACCGTGCGTTTGGCCCCGCGCGGCAAGACCGGCGCAGGGGGGCGCGCATTGCGCTGATTCAGTGGGGGGAGGGGCGTTGCCGTCGATGCGGTGGCAGGATGGCTGGCAGTCTTCTCGGTCATGGCGGTCTCCGTGGGGCGACGGTGCCATTCGCGAAGCTCGCAAGGTACGTCGCTGTCGTCGTCATCAGCCGGGGGGCCGGCTGGTCATGCGTACTCTGAACGTCGGTGTGCAAAGGCCAGTCGTTGCTTGGTGCAACGACTGGCCCAGGGATGTTCCCGCTGCGCCTGTATCGGCGTCTTGTTCAGGTTTCCCTGTCCTGCTTCAACCTGCGCATTCCGGACGGTGTTCGCGTAACGCGGACCCGGACCGGCGCAGCGTCTTTCTTACTTAGGGGCGAACCACCGTCGGGCCACCGGCGACGACGTCATCGCGGTAGGCCAGCGGGCGGCGCTTGAAACCGGCGGCGCCTGCGGCACCGGCGATCAGCATGCCGATGATCAGGGTAGCCAGCGTCCACCATGCGCCTTGCGACACAGCACGAGCCGTTGCATCTGCCGCTTCACGCGCCTTTTGCTCGGCTTGCTTCTTGGCCTCTTCAATCTTGGCCATGGTCTGGTTATACGTCCGCTCGTAGTTGTCGGCAATACGCTGCGACTCTTCACGCGACTTGCCGGTACGCGCCTGGATGATGTTGACCAGGGCTTCCTTGTCGGCGGCGTTCAGGGCCGGTGCAGCCTGGCTCTTCACACGGTTCCACCAGGCAGCCATGTCGTTGTCGGCATTCTGGGGTTGCTGGGCTGCGCCCTGCGCGGTGTTCTGGCCGTCTTGCGCCGCTTGCTGCGCATTGTCTTGCAGACGTTCAGGGTTCAGTTCGGCCTTGCCGCTCTGACGCAGCAGCGTGTCGAGTTCCGACTGGATGCTGCCCATGTCGATGTCGACACCGCTCTTGCGCATCTGGTCCTTGACCGTGTCGGCTACAGCCGGTGCGGCGCGCATGGCGCCTTCGCCCGCAATCGACAGGCCCTTGCCCAGGATGCTGCCTGCCGCGCCGAAGATGCCACCGGCAATCGAGGTCAACAGATAGATGGTCAGCATCGTCGTGATGGCCCACGACAGCACGCCGTGCAGGCTGCCTTGTGTGCGCGACGAGCGGCCGGCAAAGTAGGCGCCGATGGCGATCGAGATGACCGTCGTCAGCAACAGCCAGATGCCGGTGCCCATGCCCATGCCGCGCACGGGGTTGCCTTCTTCCAGTGGATCAATGGCGCCGGCGCCGATCGCCGTTCCAAGCACGCTCAGGATCAGATAGGAGACGAGCGACAGGCTGACGCCTGCGAAGATGGCGCCCCAGGAGATCCTGGGGCCGCGGTCGTTGTTGACGATGGTTGTCATAAGAGTGTCCATATTGTTGTGTGTTGCTGGAGCCATCGGGGCGGCGACTCCGTAACCCTGCAGAGCAACGACCGTGCCACGCCGGATGGCGCAGTCAGTGGCAACCCGTGCGGATGAGCGGAGGATGAGTCTCCACCCTGGGAAACTGTGGCAAATTCTCGGGAACTTTATGCAATGGCATCGGCGCAGGGCCAGGCAACGGTCCTCTTGAAACGGCAGAAGGAATTACAAAGTGGCGTAAATACAGGCTTCCCGGAGATTCTGCGAGATTTGGCGAGCCGTGCTCAGCAGTTCGCCAGCGGGGGAATGGAAGCGTTTACAAAAGGGAAACCGGGGAGCGCATCGTCAGATGTCCCGCTGCTCTTCTAGATATAAGAGCCTAATACCGGCCGCAGCACGGGCGCATACGCTTCATGTCGAGCCAAGGCCCTGGCTCTGTTAGTTCTAAAGCTCCTTCTCTAATAGACCTAGGGCATCTCTCTCATAAGATGATCCATGTGCAGGACGGTGGCTCACCCCGCCCCACTTCAAATTTTTGGTGGCCCGCTTGCAAACCGAAATTTATCCGTGCTATATTCATTGGCTCGACGGAACAAAAGCAAAACGCAACGCGATCTGCCTAGGCAGCAACGGTGCAGCGGGTTCTGAAGAGCAGTGGTGATGGGGCGAAAGTTCCAAGTGGAATGAAATTTCCAGGTCGTGAAGATGTCTAGCAGTTGGATGTTTCGACAGTTTGACAAGCGTAAAAAACTTC
>NZ_BMXQ01000003.1 GCF_014651835.1 Pigmentiphaga litoralis
TATACCCAGAACCCCTCGTAGCGAACGCTGCGGGGGGTTTTGCTTTTGGGGTCGCGCTGACTCCACTGCACATTCTCCTGTGCGCTGCTCCGCGCCCTCGGTGCATGGCTTCGCTGCTACCCCCGTTGCTGATAGAACGCTGACACCGCTGGTCAGCGTGCATTGGCAGCGCGTTGATATTCTGCGTCTCATCCGATCACCCGTTGTTGTGCCTTGGAAGCCGCCCGACCCGGCGCCTTCGCTGCACACCAGGAGCTGTCCATGAGCACTCAGATCCACACCTCGCCTCCCACCCGCCTTTTCAATCCTTGCGCCATCGATGCGGCCGCGACCATTGCGCGGCATGCGCAGTTGCGTGTGGCTGCCGTACCCCGCATTGGGGATGCGCCGGACGTGTTGGCAGCGATCGAAGCTGCGTTCAATCGCGTGGTGGCACAGCGTGAGGGATGGCTGGGCGAGGATGCCTATGCGGCGACGCTGTCAGCGTTCAAGCGCGACTTCGGCATGGCCGCAGCGGACTCGTGGGACACCTTATGTCATTGGCCGTTGAGCCGGGCGGCGCAGGTGCTGCATTACCTGAACGGTCGCTATGCGGAAGCGCTGGGACGCAGTCCCGAGATAGGTTGAGACGGCAGACTGTGGCCTCCGGTCACCGGATCGCGACACCCGTCAGGTGCATCACGCCCAAGTTGATGATGAGGCCGCCAACCAGCAAAAAGCCGAACAAGGTCGCGGCAAGGATCAGGGGCTTGGCGCCGGCCTGGCGGATGGCGCCGATGTGGGTGCGCATGCCAAGGGCGGCCATGGCGGTAGCGAGCAGCAGGAGGTCCAGCTTGAGCAGTACGCTGACGACTTCCCGGGGAATGATCTGGAGCGAGTTGACGCCGCTTGCCACGATGAACCATACGGCAAACCAGGGGATGCATAGCTTGCTGCGCTGGGCGCTGGCGCCCGCCGACCCGGTTGCCCCACCGGCGCCCGATTCAGCGCACTGAGGATCGTTGCGCTTGAAGCCCGACAGCAGCAAGAGGAAAGGGGCGAGCATCATGACGCGGATCATCTTTTCGATCACGGCCGTATTGGCCGCTTCCTGACCGATGGCATTGCCTGCGGCAACGACCTGCGCGACTTCGTGAATGGTCGAGCCGGCAAAGATGCCGAAGGCTTCCTGGTTCATGCCCAGCAGTGGGTACAGGAAGGGGTAGAGGAACATGGACAGCGTGCCGAACACGACGACCGTCGCAATGGCAACCGACACCTTGTGCGCCTGGCCTTTGACGACGGGTTCGCACGCCATGACCGCGGCGGCGCCGCAGATGGCGCTGCCGGCGCCGATCAGCATCGATGTTTCGCGGTCCAGTTTGAAGACCCGGGTGCCCAGTTGCACGGCAAGGGTGAACGTGAGCCCGACGATCAATGCGGCGATCAGAACGCCGGCCAAGCCTACCTGGGCGATCTGCTGGAAGCTGATCTGGAAGCCGTAAAGAATGATCCCCGCGCGCAGCAGCGTGGACTTGGCGAAGTCGACGCCCGGGTTGGCGTGGACCGCCACCTTCGCGTAGACCGTGTTGCCCAGAACAATGCCGATGACAATGGCCAGCGTCAGTGCGCTCAGCCCCAGCCCGGCCACCGCCGGAAGCATGGACAGGCCCAACGCGGCGGCGCCCACCGCTCCTGCGAGCAGGATGCCTGGCACGCGGCCCTTGAACAGGGGCGGGCGAAGGGCAAGACCGTCGGGCGCTGCGGACATGATCGACTTCCTTAGACATAAACGTTATGACGTTATGTCGGATACTAGGGGTCGTCAGGCCATGAGTACAGTTCATTTAAATTAACTTTGTATGAGCTGCGGTTATAAACTGGTCGGTTCTTGCCCCTTGCCGGTCTGCCCGCCATGCAACTGAATCTGCACCTGCTCCGCATCTTCCATCGCGTGGCGCTGCGCCAGAGCTTTTCCCGCGCGTCTGAAGACCTGTTCATCAGCCAGCCGGCGGTGTCGAAGGCGGTCAGGGAGCTCGAGCATTTGCTGGAACTGCCGCTGATCGAGCGTGGCGCGGGTGGCCCCCGGGGCAGCAAAGGGGTGCGACTGACAGAAAGTGGCGCGGCGCTGTTCGATCACGCGCGGGGCATCTTTGCGCTGGAGCGTGCGGCGGTCGAGGACATTGATCTGCGCATCAAGCTGCGACGGGGGACCCTGACGCTGGGCGCCAGCACCACGATTGCAAGCTACTGGTTGCCGCCGACACTGGGGCGGTTCGCGGAGTCCTATCCGTTGGCGTCTCCCCGGGTCGTGGTCGGCAACACGCATGAGGTGGTCGAGCAATTGCTGGACTGCCGGGTCGACCTGGCGCTGGTGGAAGGGCACGTGGATGACCCCCGGATCGACGTGGCGCACTGGCGGGATGACGAGATGGTGATCGTGGTGCCCATGGATTTTTCAGCGGGCATCGATCGGTTGCGTGCTGCGCGGTGGATCGTGCGGGAAGAAGGATCCGGCACCGGAGAGGCGAGCGCCGCCCAGCTGGCGGCGCTGGAGATCGTGCCGCAGGAACGCCTGGAAGTCGGCAGCAACGAGGCCATCGCCCGCATGGTGGCCGCAGGGATGGGGGCGGCCATCTTGCCGCGCGTGGCGATCGAGGATCTGGTCGCGCTCAAGCGGCTTGCCATCCTTTCGGTCACACCCGGAAAGCCGTTGCTGCGACCCCTGTATCGGCTCACCCTGCGCGACCGGCCGAAGAGCCCGGTGGCGGCCAGTTTCGAGGCATTGCTCGACGCTTAGGGCAGTGGCGCTCCAGCGTGCGTCACTGCACCGTTGCCTGCCGCGGCCCCTGCGGCGGGCTGCCCATATAGTTGTTATCGTCAACGAAGTAGTGTATAAAATCAACTATAAGCAAGCACCCGGAGGCAGTGCCACATGGCATACGAATTCACCACGATCACGCTCGATGTCAGCAACCATGTCGCGACGTTGACGCTGAACCGGCCCGAGAGCCGCAACGCACTGAATTCCCGCATGTGCGTGGAACTGGTGCAGGCGGCGGAGCTGCTGGCTGCCGATCCGGATGCGCATGTCGTCCTGATCCGCGGGGCGGGTCCGGTGTTCTGCGCCGGAGCTGATCTGAAAGAACGCAAGGACATGTCGACCGAAGAAATCACGGCGCGCCGGGTGCGGGGCTTTACGGCGTACGCGGCGATCGAGCGGTTGCCGCAGCCGGTGATTGCCGTGGTCCATGGCGCGGCCTTTGGGTCGGGATGTGAGATCGCCGGCGCCAGCGATTTCGTTCTGGCGTCGACCGAAGCGCGCTTCAAATATCCGGAAGTAGGTTGGGGCACCATCGGCGCAACGCAGCGCTTGCCGCGTATCGTGGGTGTGCGCATGGCCAAGGAACTGTTGTTCACGGGGCGTGTTGTTGACGCGCAGGAAGCGTTGACCCTGGGTCTGGTGAATCACGTGTACAGCGTGGACGAACTGCCTGCACGCGCGGCCGAGATGGCGGCGCAGATTGCGGCGGCAGCACCCCTGACCGTACGATTAACCAAACGCTGCGTCGATCAGGGTGTGGAGACGACACGCGAAGGCGCCATGGCGGTGGAGATGCTGGCCATTGAAGAAAACTTGCGCCATACCGACTGGAAGAAGGCGATTTCGTCATTCGGCAACAGCACCGGAGCCCAGTCATGATTGGCACACCCGTCACGCTGTACCAGGCACTGCTCGATACCGAAAAAACCTACGGCGCCAATGAAGCCTTCGTCTGCCAGGGCGAGCGCCTGACCTGGTCGCAGACGCTGGCCGGCACGCGGCGTATCGCCGCCGCCCTGCATGCGCGGGGGATCCGCAAGGGCGACCATGTCGGCATCATGATGGGCAACGGCGCGACGTGGCTGCAGATTTTTTTTGCATGCGCTGCGATCGGCGCCGTGACCGTGCCGGTCAACACGCGGTTCAAGACGGACGAGCTGGCTTTCTGCCTCAAGCAGGCGGACGTCAAACTGCTGATGTTTGTCGACAGCTTTCTGGGGATCGACTTTGTCGAGCTGCTCGAGGCAGTGGAGCCGGCGTTCGCCAGCCAACTGCCGGGTGACGTATTGCCCGAGTTGACCCATGCCGTGATGGCAGGGGATGGCAAGGCCCCGGCCGCGGCGCAGCGGTATGCGGACTTCCTGGCTGCCGGCGATGCCACGCAGGTGGACGTGGACGCATTGGCTGCGCAGGTCACGCCCGACGACATCCTGCTGATGCAGTTCACGTCGGGCACGACCTCGTTCCCCAAGGGCGTGATGCTGACGCACGCCAATATGGTGACCAACGCCTGGGCGGCGGGGCAGCGCATCGGGGTGCGCGCCGATGATCGTTATTTCAGCATCCGGCCGTTCTTCCATGTGTCCGGCACCACGCTGTCGGTGCTGGTGAGCCTGGTCTATGGCTGCTGCCTGTTGACCCTGCCGAAGTTCGATGTCGCCGAAACGCTGCGCATTCTGGACGAGGAACGCTGTACGCTGACATCCGGCAACGACACGATTTTCCTGATGATGATGGGCCACCCCGATTTCGACCCGAACAAGCTGCATCTGCGCGGCGGTTGGGCCGCGGCCGGACCCGAGGTCATGCAGCAGATCCAGGATGTGATGGGCGTGCCGAACGTCTGCAACGCTTATGGGCAATCCGAGGCATCGCCGAACGTGGTGCTGTCGGATCGCAACGATGCCTTCGAGTTGCGGGCGGCGGGCTGGGGCTTGCCGCATGAGGGTACCCAGGTGCGTATCGCCGATGCCGAGACGGGTGTCGAACCCCCGCGCGGCGAGCGGGGCGAGATCCAGGTAAAGGGATGGCACGTGATGCGTGGCTATTACAAGATGCCCGAGGCGACTGCCAAGGCCTTCACGCCCGATGGCTGGCTCAAGACCGGTGACCTGGGCGAGATGTCGGAAGACGGCCGGATCCGTATGGTGGGCCGCTTGAAGGATATGTATCGGGTGGGTGGCGAGAACGTTGCGCCGGCCGAAGTGGAAGAGACGCTGCATGCCCATCCGGCCGTCCAGCAGGCCCAGGTGATCGGCGTGCCCGATGCGCGACTGGGAGAGGTCACGGCCGCCTTCGTTTTGCTCAAGGCAGGCAAGACGGCCAGTTCGCAGGAGCTGATCGATTGGTGCAAGGGACGCTGCGCGAACTTCAAGGTGCCGCGCTACCTGGAGGTGGTCGATACCTTCGAGAACATCGGCATGACGGGCAGTTCGAAGGTGCAGAAGAACAAGTTGCGCGATCATGCGATCGTGTTGTTCGGACTCGGGTCGGGGCAGGCGCCCAAGGCGGTGCAAGGATGACCGACGTCACATTATGCGAGTGCTTCGCCCGCGACGGGCTCCAGCACGAAGTCGACTTCATTCCGACGGAAACCAAGGTCGCCCTGGTCAGGCAGTTCGCCGAGATCGGCTTCAAACGGGTCGAGGCGACGTCTTATTCGAATCCCAAGGTGGTGCCGCAGTTCGCGGACGCGAGCGAACTGCTCAAGTCCTTGCCGCGCCGCGAAGGCGTCTTCTACAAGGCGACCTGCGCGAACGTGCGTGCTGTCGAACGTGCGGTGGACGATCTGACCGCGGGCTTTGGCGCGAATGAGATCAGCCTGCTCGTATCGGCCAGCGAAAGCCATTCCATGAAGAATCTGCGGCGCAGCCGGGATGACCAGTGGCACAACGTGACGGACATGGTGCAGGCGGCGAAGGGCCAGTTCCGGCTGATCGGTACGGTATCGGTTGCCATGGGGTGTCCGTTTGAAGGCGATGTCGATCCCGCCAGCGTGATCGAGGATGTACGGCGATTCGCCGCGCTGGGTGTCCTGCACGTCGCCATTGGCGACACGACAGGCATGGCCACGCCCAAGACAGTCAAAGCCTTGTTCAGCCAGCTGCATGCCGAGGTCCCCGAGGTGCATACCGTTGCGCATTTCCATGACACGCGCGGCACGGCACTGGTGAATTATGTGGCCGCGCTGGATGCGGGCTGCCGCTATTTCGATTGCGCCTTTGGCGGCGTGGGCGGGCATCCGGCCAAGGTGAAATACGGCGGCGGGCACACCGGCAATGTGTCAACGGAAGATCTGGTCAGCCTGTTCGAATCGATGGGCGTGTCAACCGGTATCGACCTGGAAGGGATGCTGGAAGCCTCCGCGCAGTGTGAAGCCGCGCTGGGCCGCAGCCTGCACAGCCGCGTTGCCATGAGCGGACTGCATCCGCTGTTGCGGTCGGGCGCGAAGGCCGCTGCATGAACGACGACGTGCAGAGCGGCGCTGACGGTAAGCAAGACGCCGCCTCGCTCGCATCCTTGTCTGAAGGGTATGTGCCGAAGACCGTTGCATCGGGTCCCCTGGCCGGCTCGCCCATTGCCCGCTTCTCGGCCTGGCTGGGCATCGAAGTGCTGGAAGCGGATGGCGGCCGATCGGTGCTGCATCTGCCGCTCAAGCCTGAGCTGGCCAATCGGCGCAACACCATTCACGGCGGAGCGATCGCGACGCTGGTCGACTCGGCCATGGCGCTGGCGACGCGATCGGTGGAGGTCGGCCTTGAGACGCGGGGCACGGTCGACCTGAATATCCATTTTGTCTCACCCGGGCATGGCAGCCTGACGGCGACCGCGCAGGTCACGCATGCCGGTGGATCGATCGCATTCTGTCAATGCGAAGTAAGGGATACAACGCAAAAGCTGGTTGCAACGGCAATGAGCAGCTTCAAACTGCGACGCGCGAAGGCACTCTAAGGTAAATTGCAGGGGTTCCCTTAAAGAGATAGAAGAATGACCCGTCCTGTTCCCGCGAATCTGAAGGAGCTGTTCTCCTACCGCCTGAACCGTCTGGCCCACGTGTCGAGCCGCATGGCGGCCCGCGCCAATGAAAGCCAGTACGATCTCGGTTCCCGGGACTGGCGCATCATTGGCCTGCTCGGCGCCTTTGCTCCAATGTCGCTCAATGCCCTGGCGCACGAAGCCAATATCGACAAGAGCCAGGCCAGCCGCAGCGTTGGCGAACTGATCGACCGGGGCTATATCAAGCGCGGCGCCGATGAGTCCGATGGCCGGGGCGTGCGTCTCGATCTGACGACCCAGGGACGCGCGCTGTACCGCAAGGTGTTCCCCAAAGCGGTGGATCGCAATGAACGGATTCTTGAGATCCTGAGCCCCGAAGAGCGCGACGTGCTGGAACGTGCGATCGACAAGCTGACCGATCACACGCTGGGCCTGCTCGACGAACTGAAGAACAAGCCGGTGCGCGACCGCAGCAAGGCTGCCGTCAAACGCTGACCCTCCTGCAGTGTGCAGTGCGCTGACGTAGCGCAACCAAAAAAGCCCTGCCCGGGTGACCGCGGCGGGGCTTTTTTATCGCTTGAAAACGTCAACGACTGCCGCGGCGGGCACGCGGCGCAGCTGGCGCGGCCAAGGCCCCGGCCGGGGCAGATAGTTGATAAAATCAATTAAATGGTATATAAAATCAACTAGTTGCCGACCCTGTGGGGATCACGTCATCGACCCCGCGTCGTGAGGACCGATATGAATGAACTGCTGGTAGAAGATCGCGGCGCTGTCCGTATCCTGACGATGAATCGTCCCGAGAAACACAACGCCCTCAACACCGCGCTGACGCAGTCCCTGTTCGACGCGCTGCGTGATGCCGACACCGCGGCCGACGTGCATGCCGTGGTGCTGACCGGCGCCGGCAAGTCCTTCTGCGCCGGGGCCGATACGACCGAGTTCAGCGCCCTGGTGCCCGAGGCGCCGCATGCCGTCGGCGAGCGCGCACAGCTGACCACGCATCTGCACCTGGCCTTCTCGAGGATGGCCAAGCCTGTGATTGCCGCGGTGCGGGGCAATGCACTGGGTGGCGGGGCCGGGCTGGCGATTGCGTGCGACATGGCAGTGATGTCCGAAACCGTGCGCTTCGGCTACCCGGAGCTGAAGCACGGCATTGTTGCCGCAGTGGTGATGTCGAATCTGGTCCGCCAGATGGGACGCAAACAGGCGTTCGAATTGCTGGCGATGGCCGAGCCCATCGATGGCGCGCGGGCCCTGGCCCTGGGGATCGCCAATCGTGTCGAGCCGGATGACAAGGTGCTGGACGCGGCGGTGGAGATCGCGACCCGTGTGGCCAGCTGGAGCCCGATTGCCATGGCCACGACCAAACGACTGTTCCATCGCGTGGCCGACCTGACGCTGGCCGAAGGACTGGATGCAGGCCGCGATACCAATATCCTGATGCGCGGGTTTCGCGCCAAGGCGGCACCGTAATGCGGCCGCTCGATGGCGTGACCATCCTGGACCTGTCGCGGGTGCTGGCCTGCCCGTTCGCATCGATGATCCTGGCCGAGCTGGGCGCCACGGTCATCAAGGTGGAACAGCCGGGTGACGGTGACGAGACGCGCAGTTTCGAACCCAAGGTGGAAGGCGAGGGCGGCAGCGTGTCGGCCTATTACATGGCCTTCAATCGCAGCAAGCAGTCGGTGACGGTGAACTTGCGATCCCCCGAAGGTCAGGACGTGATCCGGCAACTGGCGTCCACGGCGGATGTGGTGCTGGAGAACTTTCCGGTCGGCACGCTCAAACGCTACGGCCTGGATTACGACCGCTTGCGCGCCTTCAACGAATCGCTGATCTACGTGTCCTGCACGGGCTTCGGGATGACAGGGCCCTATGCGCCGCGCAAGGGCTACGACACCGTCTTCCAGGCCATGGGCGGCATCATGAGCCTGACAGGCGAGAAGGGCGGCGGGCCGGTCAAACCGGGGCTGCCGGTGGCGGACCTGACATCCGGCCTGTGGGTGGCGATCGGCATCCTGTCGTCGCTGGTCGGGCGCGGCACGCATGGGCAAGGCTGCCATGTCGACTTCTCGATGATGGATGGGCAGGTCGGTCTGCTGTCGCTGGCAGCCGCACGCTTCTTTGCCTTGGGCGAAGTGCCGGCCAGGATGGGGACTGAACATCCAGGGCGCGTGCCTTCTGCAGCCTTCCGCTGCCGCGATGACAAGTGGGTGCAGGTGACCGGCAGCGATCAGCATTGGAAGCCGTTGTGCGACCTGCTGGGCCTGACCGAGTGGGCCGTCGACCCGGAGCTGGGCAAGAACCGCGCTCGGGTTGACCGCCGCCTGGAAGTGATGGCCGGCTTGCAGGAAGCGATCGGCAAGCTCGACCGCGATACATTTTGCCGGATGTGCGACGAGGCCAAGGTGCCGGCTGGCCCGATCCTGAGCGTGGACGAAGTGCTGACCAATGAACACGTGCTGGCGCGCGAGATGGTCGCCAGCTTTGCGCACCCGACCATCGGCACCTTCAATGCCGTGCCGGTGCCCTTCAAGTTTACCGGCTACGACAACCCCAGCCTGGCGCGGCCGCCTCTGCTGGGCGAGCACACTGAACAGATTCTGATGCAACAGCTGGGCATGAGCCGCGAGGCCGTCCAGGCCCTGCGGGACAAGAACGCGATCTGAACCAACCCGATACGACACCGCGCCCGGACACGCCTGCCAACAAGGCGATCCGACGCGACGGGCACCCACCAAGGAGAGAGACATGCATCACACGACATTACGGGTACTGAGCGTTGTTGCCGGACTGATCGCCAGCCTGGCGGCCAACGGCGTTTCGGCGCAGGCCTTTCCGACCAAGCCCATCGTGCTGGTCAATCCCTATGCGGCTGGCGGGCCGGCCGACCTGATCGCCCGCGCGCTGGCCAAGGACCTGGCCACGGAGCTTGGGCAAAGCGTGGTCGTCGAGAACAAGCCGGGCGCAGGGGCATCGATCGGTGCGGGCTTCGTGGCGCGGGCCGAGCCCGATGGCTACACCTTGCTGCTGGGCACGGCGGCCGCGCATATCGTGACGCCGCTGATCCAGAAGGTGCCGTATGACGGCATCCAGGACTTTGCCTTCGTGGCGCTGGCGCCGACGCAGCCGAATCTGCTGGTCGTGCACCCCGACGTGAAGGCCACCAACGTGAAGGAGCTGATCGCGCTGGCCAAGGCCAGTCCGGGCAAGCTCAACTATGGATCGTCCGGCGCGGGCACGTCGCCGCACCTGGGCGGGGAACTGCTCAAGCTGACCGCGAAGATCGACCTCGTACACATTCCCTATGGGGGCGCCGCGCCGGCCCTGACCGACCTGGTGGCGGGCCGTCTGCAAGCCGCGGTCATGAATCTGTCGGGCGAACTGCCGTACGTGAAGGCGGGCAAGCTGCGCGCGCTGGCGTATGCGTCGACCAAGCGGTCGCCCTTGCTGCCGGACGTGCCTACCTTTGCCGAAGTGGGCCTGGGCGGCGCCGAGTCGTCTTCGTGGTACACCGTGGCCGCGCCCAAGGGCACCCCCGCGCCGATCGTTGACAAAATCAACAAAGCGATCTCGACCGTGTATCAGCACGCCGAGTTTCGCAAGCTGATGGACGCGCAGGGCGCCGAAGTCACCGCCATGTCGCCTGAAGAGACCACGCGCTTCGTGAAGGAAGATGCCAAGCGCACCGTCGACCTCATCAAGAGCGCCAACCTGAAGCTGGAGTGACGATGGGCGACGCCGAATCGAAAGCCGGGGCATCGGTCGGCAGCTGCCTGATCGATCGGGTCGAGATCACGCCGTGCCGTCAGCGGCAGGATGATCCGACCTGGCGTTTTGCGCGCGGCACCATCACGCACGTGGATGGCTGGATCGTGGCACTGACATCGCGCGCGGGTGACGCGGGATACGGGCACGTACTGGGCACACCGATCTACGCGCCGGATGTCGCGCGGATCGAACCGGTGTTGCACGCGCTGGCCGGCGTGGTGCAGGGCAAGAATGCCTTCGAACTTGAGGCCCTGCATGCCCTGCTCGTTCCTGTAGCCGAAGACGAGGCCTGCGCCTTGTCGGGTTTCGTGAACGCCCTGTATGACCTGGTCGCGCGGACCTTGCGCATTCCGCTGCATACGTTGCTGGGCGGCAAGGTGCGCGACCGGATCGAGGCGTCGCGGCTCATCCCGCTCAAGTCGCCGGACGCCATGGCGGACCATTGTGCGCGGCTGGTGCACGAGGGCTACCGGTGCCTGAAGATCAAGCTGAGTGGCGAGGCCGATCTGGATGTGGCGCGGGTGTCTACCGTGCGTACGCGGGTCGGTGCTGCGATCACCCTGACCGTCGACGCCAACCAGGCCTACGATGCCGACGGCGCGATTGACGTGTGTCGCGCGCTGCAACCCTATGGCATTGCGATGATGGAACAGCCCGTGCCGGCAGACGATGTGGATGGGCTGATACGGGTGCATGCAAGCGGGCTGTTGCCGATCGAGGCGGACGAGTCGATCAAGACGCTGCGTGGACTGGTGACCCTGATCGGACAGGGCGCCGCGGATTCGTACAACCTGAAGCTGCATTACCTGGGCGGCATCCGCAATACGCTGATCGCGATACGGATCTGCGAAGCGGCGGGCGTCGGATATAGGTTCGGTGCGATCTTCGGGCCGCGTCTGCTGGCCGCGCAAGGGGTGGCGGTGGCGTCGGTGGCCGGGACGATCCACGCCGGCGCAGAGCTGTCTGAATTCGAGCATCTGCTGGATGATCCCTTCAGCGGTCTGACGACCGAGAACGGCGCGTTGGCGGTGCCGGACGGGATCGGGTCGGGGGTGACGTTGGGTGAGTGATGGGCTGTGGCTGAGCGGCGGGGGTGAGGTGGCGCGGGTTCCTGTCATCGCCTCGGCCGCAGGGTCCCGCGTGGTTCCTTAGTTGATGGCGTCGCGCAGTTCCGCAATCGCGGCTTCGGTCTCGCGCATCAGGCGTGCGACCAACTGGCCGGCGGGCTCCAGGGTGTCGATCAAGCCTGCACTCTGGCCCGCTTCGATCTTGCCCTGTTCGACATTGCCTTCCAGCGCCGCCAGCTTGAGCGAGCTGCCGGCGAACAAGGCATCCAGGGCCTCGTCGCCGGCACCGGACGTTTCCGCCGCGGCATAGGCCGCGGAAAATGCATTCTTGACCATGCGAATGGGTGATCGGCCTTTACCCACGACGGCCGTGTCATTGACGCGCGCCTGCAGCACCGCGTCCTTGTAGGCCTGGTGCAGGCCGGATTCCGGTGTGAGCAGAAAGCGGGTGCCGAGCAGCGCCGCGCCGGCGCCCAGGGCCAGCATCGATGCAATGCCCGCGCCATCCGCGATGCCCCCGCCGCCGATCACCGGGATCGACACCGCCTTGACCGTCGAGCGCACCAGGACCACCGTGCCGACTTCTTCGGGTCCCGGATGTCCGCCGGCTTCATAGCCCACGGCAATCACGGCGTCGACGCCCGCGTCTTCCGCCTTTTTGGCATGCAGGGGATTGGCAGTAACCTGGATCCATGTGACGCCGGCAGCCTTGAACCGCGCAATGTGCGCCTTGGGACCGCCCTGGGACGCAATGATGATGGGCACACGTTCTTCAAGCACGATGTCCAGGAATTCGGCGGCGCGTTTGTTGTAGAGCGGAACGTTGACGGCGAACGGGCGCGCCGTGCCTTCTCGCACTTCACGGATGGCGGCACGCAAGGCGTCGGGGTACATCGGCCCGGCCGCGATCACGCCCAGCCCGCCGGCCTGCGACACCGCCAAGGCCAGCGCCGCATTGGACGACGCCCAGCTCATGCCGCCCTGAATGATGGGGTGTTCGATATCGAGCAGGCGTGTGATGCGGGTGGTCAGGGTCATCGTGGCGTCCAGTGGAAGGCGGCGTCCGGCGTCGTGTCTTGATGGGATAGGGCGTTCAGTGGCCCGGGGCCTGCTGGCGCAGGGCAGTGTTGACATCGCGATTGGCCATGACAGCGTCGCCCTGAGTCATGTCGAACGCGGCATGGAACACGCGTTTGGAAGTTTGCATGGCGGCAGCCGGAAAGGCCGCAAGCCGGGCGGCCAACGCCAAGGCCGCAGGCAGCAATTCGTCTGCGGGCACCAGTTGATTGATGAGGTTCAAGGCGAGTGCGCGGTCCGCGCCGATCGGCTCGCCGGTGCCTATCAATTCGAACGCGATCTTGGGACCGACCTGGCGAATCAGGTTGGGAATAAGCAGGGCGGCCGTGATGCCGTGCTTGACCTCGGGATAGCCGAAGCGCGCGGCCGGGGATGCAACGACCAGGTCGCAACTCAGCGCCAGGCCTGCGCCGCCGCCGATCGCGCCGCCGTTGACGGCGGCAATGACGGGTGTGGTCATGCGTTGCGGCGCCAGCAGCAGGTCGACCAGCAGGGCGTTGCGTTCGGCCAGTACGGCTTCAGGATCCGGCGCGTTGCGGGATTCTTCAAGGTCCGCGCCTGCACAAAACGCCGAGCCATTGCCGGTGATGACGACGCAGCGGATGGCATCGTCGCGGTCGGCTACCGCCAATTCGTCGAGCAGCGCGCGGATCAGGCCGTTCGTCAGCGCATTGCGCTTGGCATGCCGATCCAGCGTAAGGAGTCGGGTCTGGTCCTGCGTGCTGACGAGAAGGTCGGCCATGGTGTTCCTGAAGGTGCGCTGATAGTTGACAATGATAACTAGATAGTTAACTTTGTCAACTTGTTGGGGCGGCTTGGTGGGACGCCGAGGACCTGTTCGTCACGCCTCCGCACCGGTGGCGCGGGCGCTGCAAATCGCATCGGCGACGGCCCTTGCGTGCGCTCGCAATGCGGCCGTCGCGTCAGTCCTGCAGCAGCTCCAATGCGGCTTGCATCAGGGCCGAATCCGGCTCGGCAAAGCCGTCGCAGACGGTCATGTGATTGAGGCCGGGCAGGGCCACGTCGCGCACGACGTTGTCGGGCCAGCGCTCGGCGATCAATGCGGTCTGGCGCTTGAACTCGCCGCTTTCGTCGCCACCCACCGCGGTGATCAGGCGCGCGTCCGAGCCTGGCGACATGAAGGCTGGCGACAGCATGTCCACGCGTTGCGGGGTCAGCCCCAGCGCGGCCAGGAACGGCGCCTTCGACAGCGGGTCGAGGTCGAACAGGCCGCTGATGGCAAGGCCGCCGTGGATCAGCGTCTGGGGCAGGTCATTGCCCCATTGCGGCCAGCGCGCAGCGATCATCATGGCGGTCAGATGGCCTCCGGCGGAATGCCCGCTGGTGACGATGCGCTCGCGATCGATGCGCAGGCTGTCGGCATGGCGGTACATCCAGGCATGCGCGGCCAGCATCTGGCGCACGATGCCTTCGATCGGATGGGCGGGCGCCAGCGCATAGTCGACTACGGCGACCGACACGCCTTGCCTGACGAGTTCGGGCGCGACCCATGAAAAATCCGACTTGTTCAGCGCACGCCAATAGCCGCCGTGCATGAACACGAACAGCGGCGCGTCGGCCGATTCGGCGGGAAAGAAGTCCAGGGTCTCGCCGGGCTGGTCGCCATAGGCCAGCGTGCGCATGCGCGGCTGGCGGTGACGCGCCTCGACGCTGGCTTCGGCCCAATGGGCCTGGATGGCGTGGAATTCCGGCACCCGCAAGCGAGTGTTGTAGTGCGCTTCGAAGTACTCAGGCGTGCCGGGCGTGGGGTCGGCGTCAGTCGAGGGCGTGCGTCGGGAGGTCGCCATCATCGCAGCGCCCGTTTGGCTTCCTTGGGGAAGTCGCCATCAACGTATTGCCAGATGCCGGCTTCACGGGTGAAGCGGCTGACTTCATGCATGCGCTGCGCGCGGCCCGCGAACTTGCTGCGCGCCACGAATTCGACCGTGGCGTGGTCATCACCGGTATCGGCGTGGCCGCGCAATTCGAGGCCCAGCCATTGCATGCCGGGTGGATTGGGATCGAGCGTGATGGGCCGCGTGCTGGGGTGCCAGGTATCCAGCAGGTAATCGAGGTCGTCCAGCACGAAGGCGCTGTACCGCGAGCGCATCAATGACGGCGCATCGGGCGCCTTGAGCCGGTCCGGTCCGGCGTGCCAGCGGCCGCAGCACGCCACGTAGGGCAGGCGGACGCCACAGGGGCACATTTGGTCTACAGTATCGCCTCGCTTCATTTGTCGGTACCCACCATGCTGTTTTTGCTTTCGCCCGCCAAGAAACTCGACTTCGAATCGCCGGCCCACGTCGCCAAGCACACGCAACCCCTGTTCCTGGATCAGGCCGCGTCATTGATCGAGGTGCTGCGACGCAAGTCGCCGCGCGAGATCGCCAAGCTGATGGATCTGAGCGAGACGCTGTCCACCCTGAACTCGGAGCGATACCACGACTGGACTCCCGAGTTTACGACCGAAAATGCGAAGCAGGCGGTGCTGGCGTTCAACGGCGACGTGTATGAAGGCCTGGACGCGCCGCACCTGTCGGCCAAACAGCTGGACTGGGCGCAGCAGCATCTGGTGATCCTGAGCGGCCTGTACGGCGCCTTGCGGCCGCTGGATCTGATGCAGCCCTATCGGCTGGAGATGGGCACCAGGCTGGAAACCCAGAGCGGCAAGAACCTGTACCAGTTCTGGGGTGGCGACATTGCCGCCTATCTGAACAAGCGGCTCAAGGGCAAGGACGAGCGCGTCATCATCAACCTGGCGTCCGAGGAATACTTCAAGTCGGTGGACCGCAACGTGCTGGATACCCGCGTCGTGCAGTGCGTGTTCGAAGACAAGAAGGGTGATGGCTACAAGGTCATCAGCTTCTATGCCAAACGGGCGCGGGGCCTGATGGTGCGCTACGCCATCGAGCACCAGGCGGCCGCCCCCAAGGATCTGCTGGGCTTCGACAAGGCGGGGTACACGTATGCGAAGGCTGCGTCGACCGCCGACCGCCTGGTGTTCCGCCGCGACGTTGCCGCGGACTGATCTGCGTCGTGCGCCGGCGCCGCGTCATGCAGTGCCCCCTCTTCAGGCGGCGACCGGCTTGCCCACTGGCCTGGATTTGAGCTGACCCTCGCGCGGAGCACGCAGCAGCCGCAGCCCGTTGAACACAACCAGCAGGCTGCCGCCCGCATCGGCAAACACGGCCATCCACAGCGTGGCATGGCCAGTAAACGTCAGGCCGAAAAACACGATCTTGAGCAGCAGCGCGAACGCGATGTTCTGCATCAGCACCGACGCCGTCCGCCGCGACAGGCGGATGAATTCCGGGATCTTGCGCAGGTCGTCCTGCATCAGCGCCACGTCGGCGGTTTCGATCGCCGTGTCGGTGCCTGCCGCGCCCATGGCGAATCCGATATCGGCGCGGGCCAGTGCGGGCGCGTCGTTCACGCCATCGCCCACCATGCCGATCCGGCCTTGGCCGGCCAGCTCGGTCACGATACGCAGCTTGTCTTCGGGCAGCAGGTTGCCGCGCGCATCGACAATGCCCAGCGACGTGCCGACGGCGGCCACCGTGGCGGCGTTGTCCCCTGACAGCATCACAGTGCGCACGCCCAGGGCGTTGAGTTCGGCAATGGCCTGCCGGCTAGTGTCGCGCACGGTGTCGGCCACGGCCAGCAGGGCCAGCGCCTGGCCTTTCCTTGCCAGCACCACGGCTGTCTTGCCTTGGCGCTCCAGCGTGTCCATGGCGCTGGCCATGGCGGGCGTGTCGGCGCCGATGTCCCGCATCAGGCGGGGATTGCCGACGTAGTACATGACGCCGTCGATGGCGCCCTGCACGCCGCGGCCGGGCAGGGACTGGAAGTCGGCCACGTCGGCCAGGTCAGTGGCGGCAATCCCGCGCGCAATCGCGACCGCGACGGGGTGGGGCGACAGGACGTCGATGCTGGCGGCAAGGCGGTGCGCGGCGTCGCGGGACAGGGCGGGTGATTCCGCCACGGCATCGAGCACGACGATGTCGGTCAACGTCGGCTTGCCTTCGGTCAGCGTGCCGGTCTTGTCCAGCGCGAGCGCCGTCAGGCGGCGGCCCTGCTCCAGGTACAGGCCACCCTTGACCAGGATGCCGCGCCGCGCCGCAGCCGTCAGGCCACTGACGATCGTGACGGGCGTGGAGATGACCAGCGCGCAGGGGCACGCGATCACCAGCAGCACCAGGGCGCGATAGATCCACGGCTGCCAGGGCGCACCGAAGGCCAGCGGCGCCACCACCGCGACCGCGATGGCCGCAAGGAACACGATGGGCGTGTAGACACGCGCAAAGCGGTCGATGAAGCGCTGCGTGGGCGCGCGCTGCGCCTGCGCGTCCTGCACCGAACGGGCAATCCGGTCCAGCATGGTGTCGCCCTTGCGGGTCGCCACTTCGATTTCCAGTACGCCGTCCTGATTGATGGTGCCGGCAAAGACGCGGTCGCCGGGCTGCTTGTCGACCGGCATGCTTTCGCCGGTGATGGGCGCCTGGTCGATGCTCGACACGCCGCGCACCACGACCCCATCCAGCACTACCCGTTCGCCGGGCCGCACGCGCACGATCTGGCCGATGGTCAGGGTGTCGACCGACTGTTCCTGCCACGCGCCGTCGGGCTGCCGCACCAGGGCGCGATCGGGCGCCAGCGCGGTCAGGCTGCGGATCGCATTGCGCGCGCGTTCCAGGCTCAAGGCCTCGATCATTTCGGCAATGCCGAACAGCCAGATCACGACAGCCGCTTCCGGCCATTGACCGATCAGGACGGCGCCTATCACGGCGACGGTCATGAGCAGATTAATGTTCAGCGTCAGGTTCTTGAGCGCAATCCAGCCTTTGCGCAGGGTGGGCAGGCCACCGATCACAATCGCGGCCAGGGCGAGCACGGCCGTTGGCCACGACGTTTCGTTGCCGGTGCTGTAGGCCACGACTTCGGAACCGATCGCCAGCACGCCGGCGATGCCCATGCGCCAGGCCATGGCGCGGGACACGGCAGGGGCGGGCGGCGTGGGCGCGGCGCCTTCCTGACCGGGCGCGTTCAGCAGCACCGGTTTCATGTCCAGCCCGCGGATGGTCGCCATCAGCGGCTCGGGGTTGGGCAGGTCGTGATGGACGCGCAACGTGCGTTCGATCAGGTTGAACGCGAGCTGACGCACGCCGGGCAGGGGTTCGAGCGCCTTGCGCAGCAGCCGTTCTTCGGTCGGGCAGTCCATCTGGTCGATGCGGAAGAGCGAAAACGGCGTGCCATCGGGCGCGGGCTGAGCGGCGGCGGAGGCAGCCAGGGTGGCGGTATCGGCGGCGCAGCAGGCGTCTTGGGCATGCGCGTGAGCGTGCGCATGTGCGTGGTCACGAGAGTGCTCGTGGCCGTGGTCATCGTGCGCGCAGCAGCCTGCTTCTGCGGGCGAGGCGGACGGTTTCCCGGACACGGAACGCGCCGTGACGTCATCTGCGGATGCGGGGGTACTGCCGCAGCAGCCCTTCGAGTCGGACATGGGTCCTCCAATCATGAACTCCTATTGGAAACCCTATAGCAAGTACAGAGTCAAGTTTTCTGCCCAGAGTGCGCTATGCTTCTGTAACAACGAGTCGGGAGCAACCAGCTCCCCGAAGAATCGGTTCGAGGTGCGATATGAAAATCGGCGAACTGGCCGCACGTACCAACACACCGGTGGAGACCATTCGCTACTACGAGCGTGAGGCGCTGTTGCCGCCTCCCGCGCGCACGGCGGGTAACTATCGGATTTACGGTGAAAGCCACGTGGAACGTCTGCAGATGATCCGGCACTGCCGATCGCTGGACATGACGTTGGGCGAGATCCGCCGATTGCTGGAGTTTCGCGACGCGCCGAATGCCAGCTGTGGCGAGATCAATGCCCTGCTGGACGAGCACATCGGCCACGTGGCGACCCGCATCACCGAACTGCGCGCCCTGCAAAAGCAATTGAAAAGCCTGCGGGAACAATGCCTGCAGGCCAAGGCCGCGAAAGACTGTGGCATCTTGCAGACCCTGTCCGAGGCGGTGGATCCGCCACCTCGGCACGATTCGACGCACAAGCACGGACTGCTCGGGCCAACGCACGGGTAATGTCAGGTCAGGCCGGCAGACGGGCGAAGGCCGCGCTGCGGCGAATCGACAGGCTGGTCTTGGCCATCTGTTTCAGCTGGAACACCAGCTGGCGCAGGGTAGTGACGGTATCGCCGTCCACTGCGCCCGCCGATTCGGCATCCGCCACCGCAAGGTCCAGATCGCGGGCCAGTTCCCGCAGCACTTCGGTGTCTTCCCGCGTGTCGGGCGTTCCCTTGACCGCATCGTCCAGAATGCCTTCGATCCGCCGCGTCACGCCCGCCAGTTGCGCGGGCATGGCGGGCAGCGTGGCCAATAGCGGGGCCGCCGCGCCAATCTGCGCGGCGAGCTCATGGTTCTGGATCACGAGGTTGTTCAGCTCGGCCACCGACCGCTGCTTGGACCGTGGCTCCAGCATCATCCGGTAAAAGGAATTGGCAAAGTTGCCGAACGCAATGTGCACGTTTTTGCGCGCAAGCCGGTACTCGAAGTCATCGGCCGGCTGCGCAACGCCCGTTGCCACCAGCTGCTGGCTGGCCGTCAGATAGTTGCGGTTGGCCGCGATCGCCCGCTGCACGGTCGGCTTGATCAGCCGGTATTCCCAATACGGAAGGAAGTAGCTGCAGCCCAGCGCGATGACCGAGCCGACCACCGTGTCGAGCGCCCGCTCGCCGATCACCGACAGGGATCCGGGCGCAATGAAGTGGAAGGCCAGCAGCACGAAGGTCGTGTTGAAGGTGGCGCTGGCCAGGTAATACAGCTGCACCAGGCTGTTGCCCATGACGGCCGCCAGCATCATGGCAGCGAACAGGATGAAGGTATTGTCGACGAACGAGAGCAGGGCCAGCACCAGCGCGCAGCCGATCAGGGTGCCGGTCAGGCGCTGGATATTGCGCTGTTTCGACAGCGAAAAGCCTGGCTTCATGATGACGACGATGGTCAGCACGATCCAGTAACTGTGCATGATGTGGTGCGGGATCAGCCACTCGCTCGACAGCGTCATGCCGATCGCCACCGCCAGCGTCACCCGCAGCGCGTGACGAAAAATCGGCGACGACATCCTGAGGTTGCTGGTGATGCGCGCGGGGCTGAAGTCCTGCTTGGACAGGAAGCGGCGCAGCGACGCATCCATCTTGAGCGACGACGCTTCTCCATCGCTGGCGGGGTCGGTGTCGCGATGCAGGCGGTCCAGGATCTTGGCCGCATTGCGGGCACGGCGGAAGGTCCAGATCAACGCCGTGTAGGCCTCGGGCTCCAGCTTTGGAAAGTCGGCCTTCTTCAACTGGTCGATCTCGTATTCGATCGCGCGCAGTTCGGCCTTGACGTTGATGTGCCGGTGGGTGATCTGGTCTTGCGTGATGGCCAGGCCCACGGCTTCGGTATCCAGCGCCAGCTTGTGCAGCAGATCGTGGAAGAACACGAGCAGGTCCGACCCCGCGAACACGCGGCGCAGCAGTTCATAGTCGGTGTGCACGGCCACCACCGTTTCGTGCAGGTCGACGATGTCGATGAACATCTTGAACATGCGGCCGCGGCGCGCGTCCATGCCTTCGCTGACCGCGCGTGGCAGTTCGCGCAGCACGACGTCGCGCGCGGCTTCCTGCTGCTCGGCGACCGCGGCCTGCCGTGCGATCAACTGCTGGTAATTGTCTTCCAGCTTGACGTCCGGATCGTAGAAGCGCGCCTTGACCTCGAGGTATTCGGCCGACGCGAAGATGCACGCCGCAATCGCCTGTTGTTCCTGGCGATACCACTGCAGACGCGTCACCACCAGGCTGAAGCCGGTGTACCAGAGGCCACCCGCGATCGTGACGAAGGTGTGCAGCAGGGCCTGCCCCGGGGTGAATGCGCTGTGCATGGTCAGCGTCATGAGCAGCATGCACGCAAAGCCGATCAGCCCGCCCTTGCGGCCGAACACGCTGAGCAGCGACAGGAAAAAACACAGCCCGATAACCGTGAACCACAGGCCCCACGCATAGGGCGTGGCCAGCGCGGTAATGCCCGCCGTGGCCGCGCCCAATACCGCGCACCCCAGCATCTCGTTCTTGCGATGACGCACCGGCCCCGGCTGGTCGACGATGGACACGCACATCGCACCGAACGTGGCGGCCAGCCCCAGCACCGGCAGATCGAACAGGCCCAGCAACACCATGGCAGGCACCAGCGCCCCCAGCGCCTGCCGCACGCCACCGTAAAAATAGTGGCTGTACACAAACTTCTTGATATTTTTGGTCGAGTAATCCATGCCGTGCGCTTTGTGATTCGTACACCCGGCAGTCTACGTAAAACGCAGATCCCGCGCTGATGGGGGCCGGCTTCGTATCACCGCCCCCAATTGCGGCACAGGCGATCTGGCTTCGCCAGTCGCCCAGTGCTGTCCTTGGGGATGGCGCGTTGCGCCAAAGGGGGGCTCCCAACGCCAGTCCGCCAGTGCCGCCCCTGGGGGAGGCGCGTAGCGCCCGGGGGGGGACTACCTCGTGCTTAGGATGATGCGAGCGAGTTTGTCGTAGTCGCCGTCGAAATGGTGACCACCGGGCAATGCCACCACCTTGATCTTTGCCGGATCGACCGTCGGGCAGCCCGAGTCCTTGGCTTCATCCAGCCCGTAGATGCACGTCGTGGTGCCGGCCGCGAGTTTCTCGGTCTCGGGCGCGATCGGCAGGCCGTTGGACGGCGCGGAGATCCAGTTGGTCACCTGGAATTCGAAGGCGGCTTTCTTGCCCAGGCCCATCAAGACTGTTTGCGGGATGTGCTTGCGGGTGGCGGCGGGCATGCGATTCATGACGAAGGGCAGCACGTCGGCGCCTTGCGAATAGCCGACCAGGATCACCTTGCTCTTGTTCCATCGCGTCAGATAGAAGCGGATCAGGCGGTCCATGTCGGCGGTGACCGAGGCGGGTGTGCGTTTGCTCCAGAAGTAGCGCAGCGAATCCAGGCCGACGGTCGGCACGTTCATCTTGAGCAGGGACGCAGCCACGTCGCGGTCCAGGCCAGCCCAGCCGCCATCGCCGCTCAAAAGAATGACCAGGGTGTCGCCGGGCGCCTTGCTCGGGATCTCGATCACGGGCAGGTCGGCGATGGTGGCGGGGGGAACGGGCGGCGCGGCAGGGCGCTCGGCATTCAGCTTGTTGAAGGCGGTGGTGTACGCGCCGACCCAGGGGGCGGCGGCATCGTCGCGCCGGGCGGGGAGGGTCACGGCCTGCAACTGGACGCCCGGCACGGCCTTAATGAAGGCCTGGGCAGCGCCGGGCGTGCAGGCAGGGTTGGCCACCGGCGCAGCGGCCTGCGGATCCTGCAGCGCGATCCAGGGGTGGTCCAGCTTTTTGGCAGGCAGCAGTTTGGCGCCTGCGGCCGATGTGGCCTTTTCAAAATGCACGCCTTCGCCATTGCACAGGGGCTTTTGCATCGGCAGCACGGGGCAGAAGTCCACGGTGAGCAGGCCGCCGAAACGCGTGACCGGGGCCTGCGCGTTCATTGCATAAGCCAGCGACGCGCCCGCGCCCTGTCCCACCAGGATAGGCGGGAAGTAGGTGGGCAGGTGTTCGTAGGCCTGGATGAAGCGGCTCAGGTTTTCCATGTCGCCATCGGGCATGACGCACTTGCCCTTGTCGGCTTCCAGGTTGGCCAGCAGCTTGGCCGTGTCGATCCCGGCGACCATGGTGCCCTGGCGCGCCAGCGCTTCGGCCTGCACCCTGGCGGCGGCATCCCAACCGGCCGCGCCAGACAGCAAGAGCGCAAAGCCCTTGGCCGGACCGGCCGGCTTGTAGACCGGCAGGTCGTTGAACCGGCCGTGCGTTATGGTTTCTGGAGAGGTTGCCGGAGAAATAGCCGGAGACGCCGCCTGGGCGCCCGATCCGGCCAGCAGCAGGGCGGCGCCCAGCACGGCAAGCACGCGGTGTTTCATTTGGCGATGACTCCCTTGAGTCCGCCGCCGATCAGGGCGGCCGTGTCGGTAAGCGCAAACAGCGGGTTGATGCCGCCCTGGGCAACCAGATAGCGCGCTTCCCAGACGGGATCGAACTTGTCCTTGAAGCTGCGTAGGCCGCGAAAATTGTAGAAACGTTCACCGTACTGGAACATGAGCCGGCCGAACCGGTGCCAGCGCGGTGCAAGCTGGTGATCCACCATGCCTGACATGGGCGCCATGCCCAGACTGAACCGCTGATAGCCCAGCGACTGGAAGTGCAGCATCAGTTTGGCGAACAGGAAATCCATGGTGCCGGCGGGCGAGTCGGGCCGCTGGCGCATCAGGTCCACGCTGACTTCAACCCGCAGCACTTCGGGCGACATCAGCGTCGCGAAGGCAACGATGCGCCCCTTGGCGCGCACCACCGCGACCGGCTGGCGCTGGACGTAATCGTCATCGAAGGCGCCCAGCGAAAAGCCTTTTTCCTGTGCGTTGTGCTGGGCCAGCCACAGGTCGGAAATCTCGCGGATCTCATCCAGGACGGTGTAGACATCGGGCGGTGGCACGATCTCGAAGCTGGATCCCTCGCGTTCCGCGCGGCTTACGCCATGGCGCACGTTGGCGCGGCGCGATCCCTGCAGGCTGAAGTCGTGCAGCGTCACATAGGCTTCTTCGCCCAGCTTGAAAGCACGCAGGCCGGCATCCAGGTACAGCGGCAGCGTTTGCGGCCGGGCCTTGTAGAACGCCGCGCGCCCGCCGTGCGCATGGGCCATTTCAATGAAGCGCCAGACCAGTTCCGGCCATTCCTTGGCCACACCGACCGGGTCGCCCAGGGCGATCCACGAACGGCCCTGCTTGCCGTACATGATGAAGGACTTGCCCGAGGGCGAAAACAGCAGGCTCTTGTCGCCCATGAGCGCCAGGCAGGCATCGGCCGCCGCCTGGGCGCGCACGACGGCGTCGGCCCTGGCCAGGTCGTCGGCGCTGGGCGGGGCGGACGTGCCGGCAGGCTGGCGGAACAGCTGCCACAAGCCGAACACCAGCGCGATGATGGCCACGGCCATCAAGGCCCGCATCGATCGCGACGCGCTGCTGTCCATGGCAAATTCCCACCACATGCGGTCGGCATAATCGACATCGCGGTAGGCAAAGAACAGGATCCACATCAACGCCGCCAGCACGCAGGCCACGGCAATCAGCCAGCCCTTTTCGAAGGTCTGCGTGAACAAGGACGAACGGCGGTAGAACTGCTTGCGCGACGTGATCAGCAGCACGGCCAGCAGCCCCATCACGGCCAGTTCCGACACCGCAATGCCCTTGGGAAGCGCCAGCACGCCTGCAACCATGGCCGCGCCCAGGGCGGCCCACCAGGCCGCATCCAGCCGGTGCAGCAGGCCCCGCGACACGAACAGCAGCACGAGGCCCATCACGCTGCCGATCAGGTGCGCCGCCTCGACCACGAACAGCGGCACATTCAGTTCCAGCAATTCGGCCACGGCGTCACTGGTAGTGGGCGTGACGCCCGACACCAGCAGCATGATTCCGGCGATACATGCCAGGCCGGCCAGCAGACCGGGCGTCAGCTTCATGGCCGCCCGGCCCACCTTGGCGACTGCCGTGCTGCGCAATTCGAACGTGGCCAGCATGATGGCCGCGACGATCAACGGCAGGATGAAGTAGATGCCGCGATACAGGATCAGCGCGCCGGCGATCTGCTCCGTGGGCGCGCGCCCGCCGCAGGCCAGCAGGATCACCGCCTCGAACACGCCCAGGCCGCCGGGCACATGGCTGATCACGCCCAGGGCCATGGCCACGGCGTAGAAGGCGACGAAAGTGGGCAGGTCGATGACGTTGTCAGGCAGCAGGAACCACAGGGCGGCCGCGGCGGCGCTGAGGTCGGCGGCCGAGATCACCAGTTGGCGGATCGCCAGGCCGGCATTGGGAAGCGGCACCTTCCAGCGGCCCGCGATCGGCAGGGTGGTAAAGCGCGCGCAGAGCAGCACGAAGCCGGCAATGCCCACCAGCACCAGGCTCGACAGGCCCTGCAGCGCCCAGGCGGGCATCTTGAGGAGGTCAGCCACTTGCGGCGCGCCCCACAGCAGGCCGGCCGCGCCGAACGCGGTCATGCCCAGGCCGAAGGCGCCCGCATTGAAGGCGATCGCCTGCGCCACCTTGCTGGCTTCCACGCCCGCCGCGGCGTACAGCCGCATGCGTACCGTGCCGCCCGTGAGCACGCCCAGGCCCACGGTGTTGCCGAGGGCATAGGCCACGAAAGAGGTGAGCAGGATGGTCGGGCGGGGCACCTTGGCGCCCACATAGGCCAGACTGGAAAAGTCGTAGCCGGTCAGGATCAGATAGCTGAGGGCGGTGGCGAGCACCGCAAAGACCAGATCCAGATGCGGCGTGGCGGCTGCCGCGGCGATCACGTCCAGGTAGTGCACCTGGCTGAGCAGCACCTGCAGCGCGTCGATCAGCAGGACGGCCACCACCAGCACGATGGCGGGCACGACCCAGGGGCGCAGGGTGGACCACTTCGAGCGGCGTGCGGGTTCTGGCGCCTCGGCGGGCGCCGCCGTGGGAGGAGCGAGCGAGGGTGAAGGCTTCATGTCGCTAGATCTTAGTCCAATGCCAAAGTCGTCGAGGCTCGCGTTCTGCGCGCGTGTCCTTTCAGCGAGTGACCGTTGTCTCCTCACACGAAGCCAGGCGGCGCGAGTTTAGCATCGGCGCCTGGCGAAACCCGGCTTTCGCCGCGCGCTAGCGGGTCAGATTCGGCGTCGGGTGGTATTGGTACAACCAACTCTCGGACACGACCGTATCGGCATGCTTGAGCGCCAGGCGCAACTCCACCGGATCCGTGCCGTCCACGGTCAGGTCGAACTGGGCGCGCCAGTGCCCCGCCACGCCATTGGGCACGGGCTCGGCAAAGATGTACGAGAAGGTCCCGCGGGACGTCCACAGGTCCAGTTGCGGCTTTTCGCCATAGGGAATGTTGGCGAGGCCGCCGCCCAGGAATTCGACCATGAACTTGCGCACGCCCTGCGGCCGCGCATTGCCGGGCTGGCCGCCATTGCCCAGGCGAGTCGCGACGCAGCGCGCCAGGGCAGGCGGGAAGGGCTCGTTGGCCGACCAGTACAGCTTGTAGCCCAGGCGATAGCTCGACCCCTTGGTGGCCGGCGCCTTTGGCACCCACATGGCGACGATGTTGTCGTGGATCTCGTCGTCGGTCGGGATCTCGATCAGCTGGATGGCGCCTTCGCCCCAGTCATTGGTCGGCTCGACCCATAGAGACGGCCGGCGGTCGTAATAGACGCCATCCAGGTAGTGATCGAAATTGCGGTCCCGCTGCAGCAGGCCGAAACCGCGCGGGTTCGTGTCACTAAAGGATGACGCCATGGTGCGCGGCGGGTTGTTCAGCGGCCGCCACAGGTATTCGCCCTTCCGGTTCCACATGGCCAGGCCGTCGGAATCGTGCACTTCCGGGCGCCAGTCGACCGCCGTGGTCTTTTGCGCTTCCGAGTACCAGTACATCGAGGTCAACGGGGCGATGCCGAATCGCGCGATGTCCTTGCGCACGAACAGCGCGGCGTCGATGGTCATGGTGACATCCGCCTTGCGCGTCATGTCGAAACGGAAGGCGCCGGAGATGCTCGGGCCGTCCATCAAGGCATAGACCGTCACGGTGTCGGCGCCGTCTTTGGGCGTCTCGAACCAGAACTGCGTGAAGTTGGGAAATTCTTCGGGGCGCTCGTGTTCGGCCACGTCGATGGCGACGCCGCGGGCCGACAGGCCGTATTGGTACAGCTCGCCGATGGCGCGGAAGTACGAGGCGCCCAGGAACGCCACCCAGTCGTTCTTTTTCCAATCCAGCTTGCCCTGGTCGCCGGTGCGGCTTTCCTGAAAGCGAAAGCCGGCAAAGCCGCTGCCCGCCGGCAACTGGTGCGCGGGGCTGTCGGCAGGCATGTTGAAGTAATCGTCCTGGTACACGATTTCGCGCGCGGTCAGCCCGGCGCGATCGCGAGTCAGCACATGCATCTGCACGGGTGACAGGAAATAGCGTCCCAGGTGGAAGAAGGTGACGGGGAACTGGCCAGGGCCGTCGGCAAACACGGCGTATTCAGGCTTGAACTGGATCTGGCCGTGCGCCGCGTAGTCGATCTTGTCGAGGATATCCTGCGGGGGCCGCTTGGGCGGCTGGTAGGCCTTGCCGGCCATGTCCCTGGCCCGCGCCACGAGGGCATCGAAGGAAAACGGCGTGCGTTTGCCAAAACTGATCTGGGCGGCGGAGGCCGTTGGCAGGTAGCCCATGGCCGCCAGAGTGGCGGTACTGGCCGCGGTGGCGAGAAACGTACGGCGATCGATCATACGGTGCGCAGGTCCTTGTTCTGGTTCGGTTTTCTTTGAAAGGCATCTTAGCTGGGCAGTGCGCGCAGAGCAGGCGCGGGGTGGACGAACTCATCCGTTTGCCCATTGTTTGGGCAGCAGGCGCAAGCTTTTGTTCCGCAACGGTTTTTTGAGTTTCCACAGGCGCTGTCCCCATGGTTGTCCACACGCCGCTGGGACAACTCGCGTTGGCTCATCCTTTGCAACGTTTTGCAAACTCCGTGCGCAAGTGTGTAGCCATGAAGCCGGCGCGCCGGGCGGCGTATGATGCGGCCACCCGAGGCCCTTTGCCCGGTCAGGAAAGCGGCATGCAACAGACATCCATGGTCATCAATTCGGTCGCGTATCGCGACGGCGGCAAGGTCGGCGACGTGCCGATGGCCGATATCAGTGAAGTCCTGAAAGAGGCCGGCACGTTTGTCTGGCTGGGGCTGTACGAGCCCGACGACGCTCTGCTGCGCGACGTCCAGTCCGAATTCGGCCTGCATGAACTGGCCGTGGAAGATGCCCTGCACGCGCACCAGCGCCCCAAGATCGAAACGTATGGCGACACAGTGTTCGTGGTCCTGAACACGGCGCAACTGGTGGACGAACACATCGTGTTTGGCGAAACGCATTTGTTTGTCGGCAGCAACTTCATTGTGTCCGTTCGCCACGGCGCGTCGACGACCTATGCATCGTTGCGGGAAAAATGCGAGCGGACGCCGCAGCAGCTGGGGCGTGGACCCGGCTACGTGCTGTATGCGGTGCTCGATTTTGTCGTCGACCATTACCAGCCGATCGCCAACCAGCTTGAAGACGTCTTCCAGGATCTGGAAAAGGATATCTTCAACGACCGCTTCGACCGCGCCGCGATCGGCCGTCTGTACCAACTGAAAAGCCAGTTGCTGCGCCTGCGGTCAGCGGTCTTGCCGGTGCAGGAAATCTGCTCACAGCTGATCCGGTTCCACGACAACCTGGTGCCCAAAGAACTGCGCGCCTACTTTCGCGACGTGGAAGACCACGTCAACCGCATCGTGGCGCTGCTCGACGCCATCAGCGAAATGCTGACGACCGCCATCCAGGTGAACCTGGCGATCGTGACAGTGGGGCAGGGCGAGGTGGTCAAACGCCTGGCAGGGTGGGGCGCCATCCTGGCCATTCCGACCGTGGTCTTCAGCCTGTACGGCATGAACTTCGAGGTCATGCCCGAGCTGAAGTGGCACTACGCCTATCCCACGGTGGTCGCCGCGACCATCGCCGGCTGCTGCGTGCTGTACCGGCGGCTGCGGCGCGCCGAGTGGATCTGAACGGCAGAGGGAGTCCGCCCCCGGGCGCCTAACGCGCCGGCGTCGGCCCCACCTGCAGTTGCCGGTTGCGCATCAGGGTATAGATACCGCCGGCCATGACGACTGCGCTGAAGATGCCGACCGCCGCGAACAGCCCGAAGGCATCGGCCAGCACGCCGACCGCCAGGGCGGGCAGGGCGTTGCCCCCCACATATCCCGCCACATAGAACCACGACACCACGGTCACCCGTGACGTCGACGGTGCGATGTAATTGGTCAGGCCAGCCGCGCCCACGAAAGCCGCGCCATAGCCCAGCCCCGCGAACGCCGTGGCCACGAGGAAACCCACGGGACTGTGCATCCAGGCCGACACGAAAAAGCCGACTTGCGCCAGCGCCACCACCAGCACGCCCCACGTGATGGAGGTCTGGAAGCGCACCGTCCGGAACGCGAGCTGGCTGACGCTGCCCATGGCCTGGAACAGGAACACGAGCAACCCGGTCAGGGCGGGATTGACGATGCCGACCAGGTGCGTCGCGATGGTCGAACTGGCCGCCATGAAGACGGATCCGACCGACCACGACATCATCAGCGCCGCCATGGCAATCAGGAAGGGAAAGCCCAGCGAGGTGAACAAGGTGCGCGCGGACACGGGCGGCGCGCCCGTGCGCTGGCTGGGCGGCACGAACGGGCGATGCACCCACGGCGACGCAAGGATGCCGACAAAGGCGCAGAGGGCAGTCGCAAGGATGGCAAGGAATGGCAGTACCGTCGGCCACAGGTCCCATTGCAGCGCCAGCCCGCTCAGCACAGGCCCAAGCGCCCCGCCTGCCGTGAACGCCAGGGTGCCGATGACCGCCGCGCGCTGCTGGTCGCCGCGCGGGTCCAGTTCCACCAGCGCCGCGTTGGCCGCGCCCACCATGGCGCCCGTGCCGGCCCCCGCGAACAGCCGCCCCACCAGCAGCCATGCCGGCGTGCTGGCAAACGCAAAGATCACCGAGCCCAGGCCGATCACCCCGAGCCCCGACAGCACGATCACCCGCCGGTCCCGGATGCGGTCCGCGATCCGGCCCAGCAGCGTCAGGGACATCAGCACGCCGATCGCATAGGTGGCGAAGACCGCCGACACGAAGCTGGAGCTCAGGTGCCAGATTTCCTGGTAGTGCGGATAAAGCGGGGACGGCACGCTGCTGCCCAGCAGCGCGGACGCAATGGCCAGCGCGACGAACACGCGCGTGCGGACGGTGGAGGGGAGCGTCGGACAATCAGTAGGCACGTCTACCAAGCTTTGCATGAGGTGATTGACTATTCATTGAACCGCATTTTGCTGCGTATTCCCAAGACCGGACCTTCATGACGCGCTTTCCTCCAATGGCGTCGTCGATTGCTTGATGTATTGCAGATCGGCTTCATCCAGCGCAAACCATTCACCTTCCAAACGCTTATGTGCAAAGTGCCTGTGCAATCCGGTTTCAGCAGCGGTGTAGTCAGGCGTGTGAAACGAGTATTCCAGGGAGTTCACGAACGGGAGTTTGACGCCAAACAGTCTCATGCGATCTCGGAGATTCACCGTTTTGCCAATTTTGTAGCCGTACGGTGATTTCAAAAAATAGATATGTCCGGGAATGGCATTTCGGCTGCTGCTGGCCTGGGGCGTGTGATTGGACAGACTGCGGTGTGGACGGAGCCGTGGCAGGGTTGGCTCGGCGCTCAGATGTTCTGCAAATAAGTCATCCAGGCCATATCGGTCGACCACTGCATCTGCAAACTTGAAGAAATCTTTCGTGCGCCAGTGGGTTGCTCCGCTGGGCTTTGGCTTCAGGATCGTGTCGGTTTCAGCCCACTCTACGTAGACAGTAGTGTCCGAGCCCAGCGCTTCACAAATGGCAAATGCATGAACCCGTCCAAACTCTTGTGCTGCGTCCCATGACGCTAGCAGGATGCGGTGGTGAGGCCGAAGCTTGGCGGCGAGGCCTTCAGGGATCGTCCATGTCGCCTTGGTGGCGGTATCAAGCATGCCCTGGTGCGAGGGCGTAAGGCGAAGGAACCAGTAGGTGTTCATAGTGTTGTGAGTCGCTTGGTGGGCTAGATGACTTTTGTGTCTGTTGCGGTGGGTCAGTTATCAGGGACGAGAGCCGCGCATGGCAGCGTCATACATGGCGCGTGTCCGTTCTTCGATCTGTTCCGCAAGCTGCAAGACGGGATTCTTAGCAAGCCAGCCTCCAGTTCGGTCCAGCGCCTGTTCAAACGGGCTAACTCCCTTCTCATCTGGCGTAAGGAGAAGTATGAGGCGCTCCCCAATGGTGCTATGCGTCGTATTGTCCAGCCAGAGTCCGTCCGTGATAGCACCGACAGTGTGCTTGTCCAGCGGAATGACGCAGGCGCCGCCTTCCTCCCCTGCTTGATAGAGCGCGGGAATGATTTTGTTTGGTTGCAAAGGGTCTGGATAGGCTATCAGCCAGTACACGTACTGAAGGTGTGCATGATTTCTGCCGTCCAGTTGTCCAGTGGGCGAATTTTTTTCGATGTCCCACTCATCCTTCGGGGGCACGGCTTGGGGCACGAACGCCCTCATGTTCTTGAGCTGCGTCAAAAAAGTGGCCTCATGTGTCTTAGGATCTGACCGGCGGGGCGCGACATCCCATAAGTCGCCATAGCCCAACAATGCGTGGGGAACATAAAAGAACCCTGCGTCCTGAATGTGGCCGCAGTCAAAATAGGCAGAAAGTTGGGACCTGTCCCCGCTATTGAAATAGCTGCGGTTCCAATAAAAAACCTGGTCAGGGTCCAAATACCGCTCAAGGTAGTCTTCGTCGTCGTCGGTTGCGCCCGATATCGGCTCGAACATATTCCAGTGAGGCCAGGTGCATCGCGTTCCCAGTCGAAGCCGCTGGGTCGCAGTCCGACTGTACAACTCGGACCACCCCCACTTCTGATCAAGCTTGCGCACGATGGCAGCCAAGGTATCGGCGATCAGCTTGTTTTGGTCCCATTCAAGCGCCTCGCCCGCCAGTACATCCATGGCGGTACCCTTCCGGAGCTCATACTGAAGTTCGGCAGCGTCCTCTCCGGTGATCCGCGCAAGCGCTTCGACGACCCGTTCGTAAGATTGAAGATGCAACCGTGGCCTGCGTACCGTTGCATCCGCTCCTTCCGGAAGCGTGACACGGTACAGCTCTCGGCTTGTGACCGCACCCGCGACGTCCGCCTTCCGGCCCTTGAGCTTTTCCGCTCGTGCTTCGAGCATGTCATGAAGGCGGCGAGCAAGCACGCACGCTTCGTCTAAGGTCAACTTTCCTTGTCTTAACTTGTTCGTGCGGCGATCTTCTTTGGCCCGCCGCTTGGTGAAATCCAGTCCGGCGGCGCGGACAACGTCGAATCGCTCTTTGAATCGCTTGATATGGTCCATGGTGATCTCAGTGAATGCTCGCCCGGAAATCTCGGCTACGACCGTCCCGGATGACCCGTCGCGTTCGCCAACCTGCTGTCACTACTGTTCCGTCAGCAAGCTCTATCAAATAGGCGTTCAGATGGCATGACGTCTTTGCCATCGCCTTTGCGCCAATTTCGTCCATCAGGCGACGACGCGAACGCTTGTCGAAGTACACAAGGCTTGCGTCGTTCAGGGCGCGTTCGCGGTTGCCGTATCGAATGAGCCAGTCGATAACGCAACCGGGAATGGCGCGCTGTTGCATGCGAATCTTGGCGTGGTGAGTACTTAGTGCAAGAGAAGCCATCGCTACTTCATTCCAGTCGTTGTTGATGGACAAATCTTCGCCCGATAGACACAGCGTCGTCGTCCCCCAATTGCGGTTGTAACTAACGCCAGCTGGGGAAATTAAGCAATGTTCGTAGGGAAAATTATCAACTGCGAAGGGAAATATTCGTACTTTTTGGGGAAATAGCCGAATACCCAGGTCGTTTGTTCATACGGTGCAGCCGGGTGCGTACCGTCAGGCGATGGCAGTCGAGCAGGGCAGCTGTTATGGACAGCGATGGGCGAATAGCAAGTCTTGCCGCGGCCGACAGTGCGTTACTCAGAAAGTCGGGGGGCTACGGTCAGTCGGCGGGCGTGACGCACTGCTGCGTCAGCTGCCGCTGTATGTAAGATGTCTTTTAGCCAACTGGGCGGGTGACGCAGTTGCAAGCTGGAATCGTCGGCCCGGGTAATGTCTGCAAGAAGCAGTATGGGATCGATGGTGGAGAGGAGGAGGATCGAACTCCCGACCTCGTCATTGCGAACGACGCGCTCTCCCAGCTGAGCTACCCCCCCACGTGCAGAAACTATATCAGTGAGTGTGCGGACTCGCAAATGCGCGAGCGGGGCGCCCTGGCGCGGTTTTGTCCTGGGCCGGGCACACCACTTGGTGCGGCTAGGACCACCGGTTTCATGACTTGCAGCAATGAGCTCAGAACCTCGACTTATGACTAACAAGTCGAGGGGCAGGAAAGTGCACGGATATGGCCTAAATCCCCGTAGATCGAGGGGAGAACGCGTGGAAATGCCCTCGGGTTTGATAAACTCATCTCATTACCTCGACGGAATGTGACTGGCCATGGCCGCTTTCAACACCGAGCGCGTTACCAGCGTTCACCACTGGAACGATACGCTTTTCAGTTTCAAGACCACGCGCGATCCTGCCCTGCGCTTTCACAACGGGCACTTCGTGATGATCGGGCTGGAAGTCAACGGCAAGCCGCTCATGCGCGCCTACAGTATCGCCAGCGCCAATTACGAAGAACACCTCGAGTTCCTGAGCATCAAGGTGCAGGATGGCCCGCTCACGTCGCGGCTGCAGCACCTGAAAGAAGGCGATCCCATCCTGGTCAGCCGCAAGCCGGTCGGCACGCTGGTGGTTGACGACCTGCTGCCAGGCAAGAACCTGTACCTGTTCGCGACGGGCACGGGCCTCGCGCCGTTCATGAGCATCATCAAGGACCCGGACGTGTACGAGCGTTTCGAGAAGGTCGTGCTGGTCCATGGCGTGCGCTTTGGCAGCGAGCTGGCCTATGCCAACTACATTGGCGAGGAACTGCCCAACAACGAGTACTTTGGCGAGATGGTCCGCGACAAGCTGATCTACTACCCCACGGTTACGCGCGAGCCTTTCCGCAACATGGGCCGCATCACCGACATCATCGACAACGGCAAGCTGGCGTCCGGCGTCGGCCTGCCGCCGCTCGATCCGGCGCATGACCGCGCCATGCTGTGTGGCAGCCCGCACATGCTGACTGACATCAGCGCGATGCTGGACCAGCGTGGGTTCAAGGTGTCGCCGCACACCGGCGAACCGGGCGATTACGTGGTCGAACGCGCGTTCGCCGAGAAGTAATCGGCAGGCAGGCGCATCCGGCCTGCTTCCGCCGTCCGTCACGACAGGGCGCCTTCGGGCGCCTTTGTCGTTTCCGGTGGGCGGGCAGCAGCGTGCGTGTGGCGCCGGAACGACTAGTGGGCTTTACGGATGGCGGCGATCTCGCGGATCCGCTTCACGGTGTCGAGATCCGCGGCAACGTAGGCCTGCTTGCGGATTTCCACCGTCGTTTCGTCCATGTCGTCGCTATCTTCCGCCAGGTCCAGTTCGTAGGTAAAGCGCAGGAAAATGGCGCCTTCTTCCGGCTCTTCCACCGTCACCGTCGCTTCACTGCGCGGCCAGCGGTCGGTGGCCGGAGCCAGCACCCGGACTTCATGCATGGGCGTCAACGTGACACGGTCATGAACCTGGAAGGGGCCGAAGTCCAACACGCGCGTCAATAGCGTTTGCCCACTCTGCTCTTCCTGTGTTTCGATGACGCAGCTTTCTAATCCCATGATGAATTCGGTTGGATGATGGGCACGGAGTACCAAACCGTGCCAGATGTCCATGCGGGTAAGGGGTTGGATCAGCGGAACCCGCGGGTCGTTGATCTGCACGAGGTGTTCGAAAGTCAGCATAGTGTCGGTCTAGAAATCGGGAGTGGTCATGCTGCGGGTCCTGGGTCAGGGCGCCGCCGATATCGCCCGCCGCACGTCGGCGGGTCTGGAAGGCGGTCAGCCAGCGCAGCGTTGGGGCCGCCCCGCGGGGTCGTCGTGCCAGAAACCGGCGGCGACCGGAACGCGGGCAAGCAAGTGCGGTAGATATTCACGAATCATCATAACGTGCCTACAAAGCTCAGAATTGCGATTGTCACGCGCCGTTTCGGCGCGCGTTTCGGTGGCGCCGAAGCCTACGCTGAAAACCTGACCCGAGTTCTGATTCAGACCCACGACGTACGCGTCATCTGCCAGGAGTTCGACAGCCCTGTGCAGGCCCCGTTCACCCACGTCCCCTGCAACCGGCTGCTGCCGCGCTGGCTCAACCAGCTCTGGTTCAACCTGTGCTGCCACCTGCTGGTGCGCCACGGTTATGACATCGTCCACTCCCACGAAAACAGCTGGGTCGGCAACGTCCAGGTGGTGCACGTCATGCCGGTGCGCTACAGCCTGTTCCTGCACAACCGGTCGCTGCTCAAGCGGATCGGCGCCCTGCTGAGCCCGCGGCTGATCAGCTACCTGCTGCTGGAACGGCTGCGCTTTCGGGTACGGCCCAATCGCGTCCTGGTGGCGCCTGCGCACCAGACCATCGACCAGTTGCAGGCCGCGTACAAGCGCCTGCCGCCCATGGTCACCATCCACCCCGGCGTGACACTGCCCAACGACGTGCAGACGCGGAACGAGGCGCTTGAAAGCTTGGGCCTGGACCCGTCTGCCGTCTATTGCCTGCTGGTGGCGAACGATCCGCTGCGCAAGGGCTTCATGACGATTCTGTCTGCCCTGGAATCGCTGGATCCGCTGTATCACCTGATCGTGCTGGGCGGCCCCGCTGACAGCCCCGACACGCTGCGCGAGGTGATTCCCCCCGCCCTGGCTGACCGAGTCCACGCGTTCGCCGCCCGGCCCGACGTGTGCCGTTTCTATGCGTCCAGCGACGTGTACGTGCACCCGACGCTGCAGGACTCCTTCGGCATGGCGCCGCTGGAGGCCATGTCGTTCGGCTTGCCGGTGATCCTGAGTTCCAAGGAATACTGCGGCTTTAGCGCCTGCGTCGAAGCGGAGCACGACGCGTTGGTGGTGGCGGATCCGCGCGATGCCTGCGAGCTTGCAGCGGCGATCCAGCGCATCACGCAAGACGCGGTGCTGCGCGGCAAGCTGCGCACGAATGGCCTGGCGCTGGCTGCGCGGTTCGACTGGCGGCAGGTGGAGCAGGCGTTTGTAAAGACGTATGCGAAGGTGCTGGACAAGTCGCTGGTGTGAAGGTCTGCAACGCCCGTTAACGTGCCATCCTGTCATCGCGGTAGAAGCACTGATGGTTCTACCGCGACTGCAACTGCTTGCGTCGTCTTCATACAATCAGCTCCTGCATCTAGGAGCATGCATGATCCCCGCTTGGAATCCCGAAGGTATTCTTCCGCCCATTCGCCCTGGCGTCGCCGGGCACCATGGCGATCGATCGCCGTACAAGGCTTCGTTGGATGCCTTCATCGAGGTCATGGGCAGCTCTGAAGCTCGCCTGGACATTGTCGCGGGCCTGTTGGCATTTCGGCGCGCCATCCATGACATCGGGATTGATACGGGGTTTCAGTGGATCGACGGCAGCTTCACTGAAAATGTGGAGATGCTGGAAGGCCGGGATCCACGAGACGTCGACGTTGTGACGTTTTTTCACGTTCCTGCCGGCGAGACTCAGGCGTCGCTACTCCGAAAGTGTCCTTGGCTTTTTGACCAAGCCTATGTGAAACACACGTATAAGGTCGATTCGTATTGGGACGTCTTGGGCACGCCCACCGAAGAGAGATCGGTTCGGCAGATATGTTAGTGGTACAGCATGTGGTCACACCGAAGAACTGGCACGTGGAAAGGCTTTGTCCAGATTGACCTGGATGGCAGCCAGGATCCATACGCCACGCAAGCGTTGACTCAAGCCAAAGCGGATCGCGGAGTGACGTCATGAACCAACGCATCGATATGCTGACTTCCGAAATCAACGAGTTGCTGGACTTGCTGAACAGCCTGGATGACGGCGCGGTTATCCAACGGCTTTCGCTGGAAGGCCGATTGATTGCAGCTCGGCAAGAGCTGGGCAGAGTGGAGGCCACGCCAGAGCCGCTGCGCGCTCGCCTGACGTTCCGTGGGCGCCCGGTATTGGGGAGTCATGGTATCGCAGCCGACTTTGGCGGCAAGGCGTCGAATGCTTTTGCCGATGCTTTCGCGGCGGTCGTCGCAGGGCTCAATGAGAACCTCCAACTGATGGGACCTATTCCCGACAGGGTCAAAAATCAGCTGTTGATTACGGGGACTGCTCAAGGGTCATTTGGTTTCGAGTTTGAATTGCCCCCTGCAGCCGGTTTGTTTCCCGAACATGAAAGAACCGGCGAAGCCCTGGCAACGATCCAGTCCTTGTTCGAAGCGTCGGCCCAAGGGAGTGATGACGACGTGGCGGAACTCGTCGACGCGATTCACCCCCGCGCAGTCAAAAAGGTTTCCGAATTCTTGTGCCTGCTTTCGCAGTATCACGCTTGGTGCGGACTGGAATTCAAGGACAAGGTATTCAGGTTTGAAGGCGCTGAGCAGCTTGAACGTTCCGCCGGGCGTCTTGCCGAAGGGAATATCCGGGAAGTCAGAGAAACCCATCAGGGAATGTTTCTTGGCGTGCTTCCCAACAGTCGTTCGTTCGAATTCCAGACCGCCAATGGTTTCATCAAAGGCAAGCTCGGGATGACGATCGAAGATCCTGATGTCATCAACCGTCAGTGGTTGAGGCAGGAGACGCGTATCACACTGAGCGTGATCCAGGTCGGGCAGGGGCGCCCGCGATACACCTTGTCGGCGCTACCCGAATGACATCCTTGCTGTGCCGCTATGGCAACGCCTGCGAACGACAGGTCAGTACGGCCTGAGATACAGTTTCAATCATGACGACGACGCGCAACTCCCGCCCCATTCCGATCCTGATGTACCACCAGTGCGCGACGCCGCCGGCCAAGGGCACGCCGTTTCGCAGCCTGACGGTGGACCCGGCCGTGTTTGCGCGGCACATGCGCGGGTTGAAGGCGCTGGGGTATCGGGGGCTGTCGATGCGGGATCTGCAGCCGTATCTGCTCGGGGAAAAGCAGGGCAAGGTATTCGGACTGACGTTCGATGATGGCTTTGTGAACGTGGCCGAGAATGCGGTGCCGGTCCTGGCGGACCTGGGTTTTACCGCGACCAACTATTTCGTGGCGGCACAGGTGGGGGGCACGAATGCCTGGGATGCCGAGAAGGGCGTGCCGACGGCGCGGCTGATGGACGGGGCGCAGATCCGGGCGTGGGCGCAGGCGGGGCACGAGGTGGGCTCGCATACCCTCGCGCATGCGAACCTGAAGGAATGTGCGGTGGACCAGGCGCGCGAGCAGATCGCCGGGTCGCGCAAGATGCTGCAGGACGTGAGCGGCGAGCCGGTCGATGCCTTCTGTTATCCCTACGGCTACTACTTGCCCGAGCAGTGTGCGCTGGTGGCCGAGAGTGGCTACACCACTGCGACAACGACGCGGCGGGGGCGGGTGCAGCCGGGCCAGGACATGCTGGAGCTGTCCCGGGTGCACGTGCTGCGGTCCACGCACTTTGCGTCGATGATGATCAAGCTGTTCACGCCGCGCGAGGAACTGCGCGGGCGTTGAGGGGCAGGCAGCGCGCTGACACGCGGTGTGGCGTCCTGGATGCCACTACCGCGTTCCGGCCGCCTTGCTGGCGGCGGTGCATCCCTTCGGTTTATTCCGGTTCGATCCCGGCAGCCTTGATGATCTTGCCCCACTTCTGCGATTCGGCTTTCTGGAAGCTGGCCAGTTCGCCCGGTGTGGTGGTGTAGGGCTCGGTGCCGGTGGACTCGTAGAAGGACTTGGCGGCGGCCGAGGTGGATGCCTTGATCAGCAGTTCATTGAGCCGCGTCACCACCGCGCTGGGCGTGCCGGCGGGCACGTAGGCGGCAAACCAATAGCCCATTTCATACCCCGGCACGCCGGATTCGGCGATGGTCGGGACGTCGGGCGCCAGCGGTGAACGCTTCTGGCTGGTGACGCCCAGGGCGCGCAGCTTGCCGCTCTTGACCTGCGGCAGGCCGGTGGCGGCGTCGGTGATCATCATGCTGATCTGGCCGCCCAGCAGGTCGGTCACGGCCAGCGGGTTGCTCTTGTACGGCACGTGCAGGATCCTGGCGCCGGTCATCTGCTGCAGCAGTTCGCCGGCAATGCGGCTGGACGAGCTGCCGCTGCCGAAGCTGAGCTTGCTGGGTTCTTTCTTGGCCAGGGCGAGCAGTTCCTGCACGCTCTTGACCGGCAGGTTGGGGTTGACGACCATGATCTGGCCGCCCTTGCCCAAGGCGGTGACCGGCGCGAAGTCCTTGACCGGGTCATAGGGCAGCGATTTGTACAGGTGTTCGTTGGCGGCGTGGGTCGTGTTGGTGGTGATCAGCACGGTGTAGCCGTCGGCCTGCGCGCGGGCGGCCGATTGCGCGCCGATGATGGCGCTGGCGCCCGGCTTGTTCTCGATGACGACGGTCTGGCCGCTGGCTTCGGTCATGCCCTGGCCGATGGCGCGGGCGATCTGGTCGGTGGCGCTGCCGGCCGCGAACGGCACGACGAAGGTGACGGGGCGGGCGGGATAGGTCTGCGCCATGGCGGTCAGTGGCGCAGTGGCCAGCGGCAGGGCCGCGGCGACGAGGCCGGCGAGAACGAGGCGGCGGGGATGCAAGGTCATGGTGATGGGTCTCCGAAATTCTTGTTGTGGGTCAAAAGCAATCAATGGCAGTCGATGCGTGGCATCCGTGCGTCGTCAGTCGATGGCCCGTTCGATGATGCCGTCGCCATTGGCGTCGAAGCCGGGCGGCGGAGTCACGGGCATGTCCAGCAGCCAGAACGACAGGCCTTTGCCGTGGGCATCGAGGTTGAGCGAGCCGTTCACGCCGCCATCCAGGACATCATCCAGAACGAAGTTCATGGCGCACAGGGTAGGCAGCAGGTAGCGCTCGACATGCGCCGGTTGGCGATAGCCGAACCAGCGGGCCACGGCGTCGGCCGTGACCTGTTCGACGAGCAGGTCGTAGTGGGCCGGATCGTAGGCGATCAGGCTCAGGTTGGATCGGTTGCCCTTGTCGCCCGCGCGGCTGTGCGCAAGGCGATACAGGGGTACGGTGCCGGAAGGCTGGGCGGTCAGTGTCATGCCGTGCTCCCCGGGGTCAGCATGCGCCAGCCGCTGCGCACGGCCGCGCGCGGAACGAAGCATGAAATGAGATTGAGCCGCGGCTTGAGCGTGGTGCGCACGCCGCCACCGCCGGCCGGGCCGTTGGTGTAAAGCGCCGTGACCTCGCGCACGATGCGCTGGGCCTGCCGCTTGTCGTGCTGCGAGCAGGCGACGCGCAGGCGCACGTCGCGGGCCGTGCCGATGGGTGCGCCGCGCAGCATGTCGCCGCGGTCGTCGCCCAGGATGCTGACGGCGCCAATCAGGTCGATGCGCACGGGCAGGTCGGGCCCCAGGCGTTGGAGGATGACGTCGGCAGCCAGGCGTGCACGCGCTTCGGCACGCGGACCGGCATACGAAATTTCGGCTTCGGCCAGCCAGCCACCGCGATAGCACACGTTGACCTTGAGGCGGTCCGGGCGGGCGTGCCCGGTCACGCCGCCGAGCGCGACCCGATGGTTGCCAAGATCCACTACCTGGGCCTGGCTGATGTCAGCCACCACATCGGGCGTCAGGTAGCGCGCCGGATCATGCACTTCATACAGCAGCTGTTCCTTGACCGTGCGGGGATCGACGCAGCCGCCGGTGGCGTCGGCCTTGCCGATCACGCAGCCGCCGTCGGCATCGATCTCGGCGATCGGAAAGCCGACTGCGTGCAGGTCGGGTACGTCCTTGAAGCCCGGGTCGGCAAAGTAGCCGCCCGTGACCTGGGTGCCGCATTCGAGCAGATGGCCTGCCATCGTCGCGCGGCCCAGGCGTTTCCAGTCGTCTGCGGCCCAGCCGAAGTGGGCCATGGCGGGGCCGACCGCCAGTGACGGGTCGGCCACGCGGCCCGCGACCACGATCTGCGCGCCGCCGCGCAAGGCGTCGGCGATCGCTTCGGCGCCCAGGTAGGCATTGGCGCTGACCACGTCCAGGTCGTCGAATTGGGGGCCAATGCATTCGCGCAGCAGGTCGCGATAACCGGGACCCGACAGGTCGTCGCCCTGCACGATGGCGATGCGGGCGTCGGTGATTCCTTGCGCGCTGGCAAGCTCGTGCAGGCGCTGTGCGGCGCCGGGCGGGTTGGCCGCGCCGAAGTTGCCGATGATGGCGATGTCGTGACGCAGGCAGCGTTCGATGACCGGGCCGACGAGGTCGTCGAGCTGGGGATCGAAACCGCCTTGCGGATGGTGTTCGCGTTCGAGTTGCGCCAGCGCCAGGGTGCGCTCGGCAAGCGTCTCGTACATCAACGCCGCCGGACCGCCGCGGGCGATCAGGGTGTCCACCACCGGGCCCGCCGCGTCCGTCCTGTCTCCAGAGAAACCCGAGGCCGACCCGATCAGAAAGGGAGCTGTTGGCATGGGATTGTCTTTTGTGCTTTTATGAAAGCCCACTATAGGGGCGGAAAAATCATCCGTAAAATAGAAAAAAAAGATCGATTGATCCAAAAAACGGATGAGTTGATAACCGGGTTCGAGGAAGACAGCATGAGAACGACAGAATGAGAACGACAGGGTGACGCCGGCATGAACCTGACGAATATGTCGACGCGGCAGCTGCGCGCGTTCATCGCACTGGTTGAAGAACGCAACTTTACGCGCGCGGCTGACAAGACCTTCCTGTCGCAGCCGGCGTTCAGTGCCTTGATCCGGTCGATCGAGACCGTGGCCGGCGTGCGGCTGTTCGACCGGTCGACGCGGCATGTCGAACTGACGCCCGAAGGGGTGCTGTTCGAAGGGTCGGCGCGGCGCCTGCTGGGCGATTTCGAATTGGCCATGGAAGAATTGAGCGACCATGTGGCCAAGCGCAAGGGAAGGGCCTCGGTGGCGGCCTTGCCATCCTTGGCATCGGGCTGGCTGCCGGGCGTGCTGGGGGAATTTCGCGCGGAATTTCCCGGCGTGGCGCTGGAACTGCATGACGCCTTGCTGGAACCCTGTTTGAGTCTGGTGCGCCTGGGCCGGGTCGATTTTGCGCTGGCCGCGAATGGCGCCGACATGAGCGACTTCACGACTGAGCTGCTGTGCGTGGACAGCTTCTATCTGGTCTGTCGCAAGGACCACCCGTTGGCGCAGTTGCCGACGGTGCGGCTGCGCGACGTGGCCGACTACCCCTTCATTCAGCTGGCCCGGTCGAGCAGTGTCCGCCAGCACCTGGATGCCGCCTTGCACCCGGTGCAGATGCAGACGGCGTTTGAAGTCGAGCACCTGGCCACCGTGACGGGGCTCGTCGTGGCTGGACTGGGTGTGAGCCTGGTGCCCGAGATGACGCTGTCGCAGTTTTCGCACCCGGATGTTGCGGTGATTCCGCTGTCGATCCGCGGGCCGACCCGGTCCTTGTACCTGGTGCGGCGGCGGGACCGGTCGATGTCGGCAGCGGCCGAGGCGCTGTATGCGCTGGTCAAGGCGCGCCGGCCGTCGTTTCCGGCGGGCAAGAGCGGCGGAAAGTCTGGTGCGAAGTCAGCGAAGCGGCCCGCCCGGCCCAAGGCAACCGCAGCCTGAACCATCGCCGCCACCGACGCGTCGCCAGGTACCGCGCTGCGGGGCCGAACCGTTGACCGAACAACCGAACAATTGGTCATCCGATCAACCCATCATCCGATCAATCGATCAACATCGGCAGCACCATCATCTGCTGCCCGTTGATGTGCATGCGCCGCTGCAGCGCATTGACCGCCTGGTTGTGCAGCAGGCGGGTGAACAGGTTGTCGCGCTTGAACACCAGCTTGCTCGCAAAGAAGAGCGTGTTGGGATAGGTCTCCAGCGTTTCATTGCACAGCTTTTCCAGGGTCTGCACCGCATCGGTCCCGTACCCCAGTCGGCTGTCGGCCGCCATGCCGTAGCTGTTGCAGAAGCGCTCGAAAAACTTCAGCGACGTGGCCGCCTGCATCCGCATCGCTTCCAGCGCCTCGGGCCCGCCATAGACCCGCGCATCCACCGTGCGGGCGTTGATGAACACAAAATTCTTGAAGTGGTCCGGGAACATGCGCTGCACCCACAGCAGCGCATGCAGACCGCCGCCGCGGCTGGACCCGACCAGGAACGCCGCCGTGGGCGCTTGCGGATCGAGCGAGGGCGGATTGCATTCGGACCCGAAGGCTTGATTGGCAAAGATCTCGTCGACCAGGGCGATGCGCCGGCGGGTGTCCTGGTAGTGCGCACGAATGCCAAAGCACGCCAGGATCAGGGCCGACGTGATCAGCAGCGTGGCCCAGCCCCCTTCGTAGAATTTTTCGACCACCGTCACCATCAGGATGGCGCTGGTCATCGCCAGCGCGACCAAGGACAGCGCCAGCCGGCGTTTCCAGTGGCGGCGGTGCGCGGGGTTGCGCCGGTTCGCGATCCAGTAGCGCGACAGCCCGGCCAGCGACAGGGTGAAGGTCAGGAACACGTTGATCGAATACAGCACCACCAGCAGCGACACCTTGCCGCCGGTCAGGATCAGGATCGCCAGGGCCGCGATGCCCATCAGCAGAATGCCGTTTTCAGTCACCAGCCGGTTGGACAGGTAGCGGAAGCGGTGCGGCACCCATGAATCGGCCGCCATGTTGGACAGCACCGAAGGCCCGCCCAGAAAGCCGGTGTTGGCCGCGACGAACAGCAGGCCGGCTTCGAAGATCAGCACCAGCGTCAGTGCGACAACCAGGCCGCTGCCGGTCAGCCCCATTTCGCCCAGGATGTCCTGGAACACGACGGCGTTCAGCGTCTGTCCTTCCACCGGGGCGGCCGCCCACAGCAGGTAGAGCAGGATGATGCCGCCGGCCGTGAACGCCAGGCTGATCGCCATCAGCATCATCGTCATCTTGCCGGTACGCACCACGGGTTCGGCCAGGCGATCGACGTTGTTCGACACCGCTTCGATCCCCGTGTAGGTGCCGCCACCCAGTGAATAGGCCTTCATGAACACGGCCAGCACGAACAGCCAGCCGGCCTCTTCGGTAAAGCTGTCCAGCTCGGCAAAGGTGTCGGGAATCAGGGCGGGCAGGCCGTCGGCATGCGCAAAGATGCCCCAGCCGATCAGAATCACATGGGTGATCACGAAGCCGATAAAGATCGGCAGCAGGAAACGGATGCTTTCCTTGGCGCCGCGCAGGTTGAGCCATAACAGCAGCAGGACCATGGCGCAGGCTGTCCAGGTCTTGAACGGCTGCCAGGTGGCGGGAAGCAGCGAGAACAGCGCGTCGGTGCCGCTGGCCACCGAGATGGCGATGGTCAGGACGTAGTCAACGATCAGCGCCGACCCGGACACCAGGCCGGCTGTCGGCCCGAGCAGGGCGGTCGACACCCGGTAGCCCCCCCCGCCCGTCGGGAACAATTCGATCACCTGGTTGTAGGCCAGCGCCACGACGAACACCGTGATCGCGGTAGCCACGGCAAGGAACAGCGCCAGGTGCGTGTGGGTCCCCAAGGCGCGGAAGGCCTCTTCAGGGCCATAGGCCGACGACGACAATCCATCGGCGCCCAGGCCGACCCAGGCCAGGAAGGCCGCAAGCGCGATCGAGTGGCGGGTATCGGCGGACAAGGGGTCGCGGGCCTTGCCCAGCAGGCGTTCCCGCCACGACGATGCTTTCATACCTAGGGTTCCAGAGGGGCGGTGGCTGGACGCTCGAACGCTGGCCTGCGTTGCACGGCGCTTGCGAATGTTAACGGGGATATTGTTACCTGGTCGTTCAAACCGGTGCTATTGGACTTGGATTTCTGATAGCTTTGTACATGGCGCGCCGCGTTGGCCGTTTCGCCGCCGTCTCCTTCCGCATCCCAGGACTTCACCATGACGAAAGAAATTCTTCACACCGACCAGGCGCCCGCTGCCGTTGGCCCGTATTCGCAAGCCGTTGCCGTGCCGGCCGGCGGGAAGGTGGTGTATCTGTCGGGCCAGATCGGCCTGGAGCCGTCCACCGGCGTCATGGTCAACGACACGTTCGACGCGGAAGTGCGCCGGGCCTTTGCCAACATGACGGCGGTGGTGACCGCGGCGGGCGGCACGCTGGCGCAGGTCGTGAAGCTGACCCTGTTCCTGACCGATCTGTCCAAGTTCGGGCAGGTCAACGACATCATGGCCGAACTGATCCCCCAGCCTTTTCCGGCGCGCTCCACCGTGGGCGTCAAGGAATTGCCCAAGGGCGCGACCTTTGAAGTCGAAGCGATCCTGGTGATCTGATTGCCTGTTGCCGAGTCGCCTGCCAAGGCTCCCGCCAAGGTCCTGTCCGTCCAGCAACGCAAGATGGCGAAGCTGGGCCTGCACGGTCCTGAAGACCTGATTCTTCATCTGCCGATCCGGTACGAAGACGAGACGGCCATTACGCCGATCGCCCGTCTGATTCCCGGCATGTGGGCGCAGGTGGAGGGCGAAGTCACGAGTTGCGAAGTCACGTACCGGCCGCGCAAGCAGCTGAAGGCGTCGATTCGTGACGAGTCGGGCGAACTCGGCCTGCGTTACCTGAACTTCTACCCCAGCCAGCAGAAGCAGCTGGCGGTCGGCCGGCGCATTCGTGCACGGGGCGAGGCGCGGGGCGGCTTTTTCGGCATGGAGATGGTGCACCCGCGCACGACGGTCGCCAGCGACGTGTCGCGCCTTCCGACCTCGCTGACCCCGGTCTATCCGACCACGGAAGGCCTGCCGCAAGGCGTGCTGCGCAAGGCGATTGCCGAGGCCCTGCAGGACGCCGATCTGTCGGACACGCTGCCTGAATCGCTGCGCCAGCAGTACGACCTGATGGGGTTTGCGCAAGCGGTCCGGCTGCTGCATTACCCGCCGGCCGACGTCGACCCGGAAGGCCTGACCGCCCGCGCCCACCCGGCCTGGCTGCGAGTGAAGTTCGATGAACTGCTGGCGCAGCAGCTGTCGCTGGCCAAGGCCCGCGCCGCGCGGCTGGACAAGCGTGCCGTGCGCCTGCCCTTGCGCAAGGGGGACGACACCGTTGTGTCCCGGCTGCTGGCGACGCTGCCGTTTGGCCTGACGGGTGCGCAGCAGCGCGTGCTCAAGGAGATTGCGGCCGACCTGGCCAAGCCCAATCCCATGCATCGCCTGCTGCAGGGCGACGTGGGCAGCGGCAAGACCGTGGTGGCGGCGCTGGCGGCCGCGCAGGCGATCGACAACGGCTACCAGGCGGCCTTGATGGCGCCGACCGAAATCCTGGCCGAGCAGCACTACCGCAAGCTGGTGGACTGGTTCGCGCCGCTGGGCATCAAGGTGATGTGGCTGACCGGCAGCCTGAGCGCCAAGGTGCGGCGCGAGGCCGTGGCCGCCATCGAAAGCGGCGAGGCCCATCTGGCCGTGGGCACCCAGGCGTTGATCCAGGACCAGGTCACGTTTTCCAGGCTGGGCCTGGCCATTGTCGACGAGCAGCACCGCTTTGGCGTGGGCCAGCGGCTGGCCTTGCGGGGCAAGGGCGGCGGCAAGGCCGGAGCGGACCTCTACCCGCATCAGCTGATGATGACCGCGACACCGATTCCGCGCACCCTGGCCATGACTTTTTTCGCCGACCTGGACGTGTCCGTCATCGACGAGCTGCCCCCGGGCCGTACGCCCGTCGTGACCAAGCTGCTGTCGGACGCGCGTCGTGACGAGGTCGTGGCGCGTATCCATGAGGCGGCGCGGACCGGCCGCCAGGTCTACTGGGTCTGTCCGCTGGTCGAAGAAAGCGAGACGCTGGAACTGCAGACCGCCGTCGACACGCATCTGGCGCTGACCCAGGCCTTGCCGGGCTTGCGTGTCGGGCTGGTGCATGGCCGTCTGCCCACGGCGGAAAAAGCCGCCGTCATGCAGGCCTTCAAGGCGGGCGAGATCCACCTGCTGGTCGCCACGACCGTGATCGAAGTGGGCGTGGACGTACCCAATGCATCACTGATGGTGATCGAGCACGCCGAACGGTTTGGCCTGGCGCAGCTGCATCAGCTGCGCGGGCGGGTAGGGCGCGGCGCCGCCGAATCGGTGTGCGTGCTGCTGTTCCAGACGCCGCTGTCCATGATTGCCAAGGCGCGCCTGCGCACCATGCACGAGACCACCGATGGCTTCGAGATCGCGCGGCGGGATCTGGAACTGCGCGGGCCGGGAGAATTCCTGGGCGTGCGCCAGTCGGGTCTGGCACTGATGCGTTTTGCCGACCTGGAAACCGATATCGAGATCGCCGAACAGGCGCATGAGGCCGCGGCATTGCTGCAGGCTACCCAGCCGGACGTCGTGGCGCGTCACCTGGCGCGCTGGATGCGCGGCCGCGAAGATTTTCTCAAGGCATGAGCCGGAGGCAGGGCAATGACGCTGACCGAGTTGAAGTACATCGTGGCCGTGGCGCGCGAACGGCATTTCGGACGCGCGGCCGAAGCCTGTTTTGTCAGCCAGCCGACACTGTCGGTGGCGATCCGCAAGCTGGAAGACGAGCTGGGCGTGACGATCTTCGAGCGGGGCGGCTCGGAAGTCGGCGTGACGCCGATCGGCCAGCGGGTGGTGGCGCAGGCGCAAAAAGTGCTGGAAGAAGGCGCTAACCTGAAGGAAATCGCCAAGCAGGGGCATGATCCGCTATCGGGCGCCTTGCGAGTGGGCGTGATCTACACGATCAGTCCGTATCTGTTGCCGCAGCTGATTCCGCGCCTGATCGAACGCACGCCGCAGATGCCGCTGCTGCTGCAGGAATACTTCACGGTGCGGCTGCTTGAATTGCTGCGCCAGGGCGAGATCGACTGCGCCATCATGGCCCTGCCGCTGCCCGACGCGGGCCTGGTGATCCAGCCTTTGTATGACGAGCCCTTCGTGGTGGCGGTGCCAAAGAAGCATCCGTGGGCCAACCGGAAAAGCGTGGCATCGGAAGAGCTGAAGAACGAGACGATGCTGCTTCTGGGCAGCGGGCACTGTTTTCGCGACCAGGTGCTGGAAGTCTGCCCCGAGCTGGCGCGGTTTTCGGCGTCGAACGATGGCATTCAGCGCACGTTCGAAGGGTCGTCACTGGAGACGATCCGGCATATGGTGGCGTCGGGCATCGGCATCACCGTGGTGCCCAAGACGTCGGTGCCGGCACATCCGGATGAGCGTGAGATGCTGGCCTACATTCCGTTCGAGGATCCGGCGCCCGATCGCCGGGTGGTGCTGGCGTGGCGCAAGAGCTTTCCGCGCACCCAGGCCATCGAGGCGCTGGTGGCCGCCGTGCAGGACTGCGATCTGAACGGCGTGACAATGATTTCCGAGGCAGCGCAAGAGGTCTGAACGTTGTCTTGTAATGCGGCGAATGATCGCCATCTGGTAATTTGTTCATAGGTCTCGAACAACAACGAGGGGAGTAAACGATGGTCAAGAAAGTTAGCACGAAAGTCCCGGAACCCGTGAAGGTTTCCGCCGGCAAGAACATGAGCCAAACCGCCGTGGTCGCGCCACGCATCGACATCGGCATTTCGGATGCCGACCGCACCGCCGTCGCGGGTGGTCTGTCGAAGCTCCTGGCCGACACCTACACGCTGTATCAGATGACCCATAACTTCCACTGGAACGTGACGGGTCCGATGTTCAACACGCTGCACACGATGTTCATGACGCAGTACACCGAGCTCTGGAATTCGATCGACGACGTGGCCGAACGTATCCGCGCCCTGGGTCACTTCGCCCCGGGTACCTACCGCGACTTCAACCAGCTCTCGTCGATCGAAGAGCCGGTCAATGTGCCCGAAGCGCTGGACATGGTCCGCCTGCTGGTGTCGGGTCACGAAGCCGTGGCGCGCACCGCTCGCGAGACCTTCGCGATGGCCGATGCCGCCAACGACCAGCCAACGGCCGACCTGATGACGCAGCGCCTGGACATCCACGAAAAGACCGCGTGGATGCTGCGCAGCATCCTGCAGTAATCGACAGCGATGTCATGGGACCGGCGCCAGCCGCGTCCCGAAGGGAACCGCGGCAGGCGCCGCGGTTTTTTTTCGCCTGCGAATCCGCCCGCCACCCCCTCCAAAAAATTAGTTGAAACCTAAAGGTTTTCGGCTACAGTTATTGGAAGAGACCCCCCGCGCGCAGACGCGGGACCACCACAACGCCGTTGGAGGCCAGCATGGAGCGTTCGGCGCACATCGATAGCTTTTCGCGGGATCATTTGCCCGACCCAGGGCTGTGGCCCGACTTCCTGCTCGACAACCCCGACGTGGCCTATCCGGCGCGCATCAACTGCGCGGCCGAGCTGGTCGACGGCGCCGTGGCGCGCGGGCAGGGCGAGCGTCCGGCGCTGCACTGGCTGGGTGAAACCGGTCCGGCATCCCTGACTTATCGGGACTTGCAGCGCGCCGTCAACCGCGTTGCGCACGTGCTGACCGGCGACATGGGCCTGGTGCCCGGCAACCGGCTGCTGCTGCGCGGCCCGAACAACGCTGGCATGGCCATCGCCTGGCTGGCCGCGGTCAAGGCGGGGCTGGTGGTCGTGCCGACCATGCCGCTGCTGCGCGCCACCGAACTCAAGCAGATCATCGACAAGGCCGAGGTCACCGCCGCCCTGTGCGACGTGCGGCTCAAGGATGATCTGGTTGCATGCACGGACGACGGGCAGGCCCACTATTGCGCGTCGCTGCAGCGCGTGGTGCTGTTCAACGCCACCGGCGCGAACGACGCCAGCGCGCAGGAACTGGAAACGCTGGCCGCCGGCAAGCCCGACCACTTCGATGCCTGCGATACCGCGATCGATGACGTGTGCCTGATCGCGTTCACCAGCGGCACCACCGGGTCGCCCAAGGGGTGCATGCACTTTCATCGCGACGTACTGGCGATGTGTGACCTCTTCCCGCGCCATGTGCTGAAAGCGACGCAGGACGACGTGTTTTGCGGCACGCCGCCGCTGGCCTTTACCTTCGGGCTGGGGGGCATGCTGTGCTTTCCGCTGCGGGTGGGCGCATCGGTGGTGCTGGCCGAGCGCCTGACACCCGAGTCCCTGCTGCAGACCATCCAGGATTTCCGCGCCACCATCGTGTTCACGGCGCCCACCTTTTATCGCCAGATGGCGGCGCTGGTCGGCAGCTTTGATCTGTCGTCCTTGCGCGCCAGCGTGTCGGCGGGCGAAGCCTTGCCCGACGCTACGCGGCAGCTCTGGAAGCAGGCCACCGGCCTGGAAATGACGGACGGCATCGGCAGCACCGAGATGATCCACATCTTCATTTCGAGCACTGGAAGCGACGTGCGCAAGGGCGCCATCGGCAAGCCCGTGCCGGGATATGAGGCCTGCATCGTCGACGAGCAGATGCAGCCCGTGCCGCCGGGTACCCCGGGCCGTCTGGCGGTGCGCGGTCCGACCGGATGCAAATATCTGGCCGATACCCGCCAGGCCACGGCCGTGCAGAACGGCTGGAACCTGACCGGCGACAGCTTCCTGATGGATGCCGACGGCTACCTGTTCTACCAGGCGCGCGCCGACGACATGATTATTTCGGCCGGCTACAACATTGCCGGGCCGGAAGTGGAAAGCGCCTTGCTGCTGCATGAGGCCGTGGCCGAGTGTGGGGTGGTGGGGGCGCCGGACGCCGAACGTGGCCAGGTGGTAAAGGCGTTTGTTGTCTTGAAGCCGGGATTCACGCCTGACGACGGCATGGTCAAGACGCTGCAGGATTACGTCAAGGCCACGATCGCGCCCTACAAGTATCCCCGCACGATCCAGTTCGTGGAGGGACTGCCGCGCACCGAAACCGGGAAACTGAAGCGTTACGCGCTGCGCACCTGAACGCGCGTTCGTTCGATCTGGCCCTTGGGCCCCCGGGCTTGTTACGATGGCGGGATGACTTCCGCCTCTATCTCTTTGGCGCAGCGTGTCGGCCTGTATGCGCGGCTGGTGCGCATCGACAAGCCCATCGGCATTTTGCTGCTGCTGTGGCCCACGCTGTGGGCCCTCTGGATCGCCAGCAACGGCGCGCCTGCGCCGTATCTCGTATTTGCGTTCGTGCTCGGGACGGCCCTGATGCGATCGGCCGGCTGCGCCATCAACGATTACTTTGACCGCGATGTGGATCTGCACGTGGCGCGCACCAGGGACCGGGTGCTGACGTCCGGACTGATCTCGCCAAAAGAAGCCCTGCTGGTCGCGGCCGGACTGGCGCTGGTGTCCTTCCTGCTGGTGCTGCCCATGAATTACCTGGTGTGGGCCCTGGCCGTGGTGGCGGCTTTTCTGGCCGTCAGCTATCCCAAATTCAAGCGTTTTTTTGCCATCCCCCAGGCCTATCTGGGCATCGCGTTTGGCTTCGGCATTCCGATGGCCTTTGCGGCCGTCCTGGGCACCGTGCCCGCCATCGGCTGGCTGATGCTGCTGGCCAATATCGTCTGGGCCATTGCCTATGACACCGAATACGCCATGGTGGACCGGCCGGACGACCTGAAGCTGGGGCTGCATACGTCGGCCATTACCTTTGGCCGCTACGACGTGCTGATGGTCGGCATCTGTTATGCCGTCACGCTGGCCATGCTGGGCGGGATCGGTGTTTCGCTGGGCTACGGCTGGGCCTTTTATCTGGGGCTGGCGGCCGCGGCGGCGATCGCGGTGAGGCACCTGGTGTGGATCCGGCACCGCGAGCCAGGCCCATGCTTTCGTGCCTTCCTGAACAACACCTGGTTCGGCTTTGCCGTGTTTGCGGGCATCTTCGTCCAGACGTCCGTGCTGTCCCGCGCCTGATCGGCGGTCCGCGGGCAGGGGCCCGGCGGGTCGACGCACGCTTATAATCCTTCCTTTTTGCGCCCACCGCCATGTCGCTGATTGCCGACCATCTCCAGGCCGTGAGGCAGCGTATCGATCGTGCCGCGCAGGCCTGCGGGCGCGACCCGGCGGCCGTCACGCTGATGGCCGTGTCCAAGACCTTCGATGCCGACGCCGTCCAGGCCGCCATCGACGCTGGCCACACGGTGTTCGGCGAAAGCTATGTGCAGGAAGCCATCGCCAAGATGGACGCGCTGCAGGCTGCGCGCGGCCCGCTGGCCTGGCACTTCATCGGTCCCTTGCAAAGCAACAAGGCGCGCCAGGTGGCCGAGCACATGGACTGGGTCCACAGCATCGACCGCCTGAAGATTGCGCAGCGCCTGTCCGATCTGCGGCGGGAAGGCCTGGCCCCGCTGCAGGTCTGCCTGCAGGTGAATCTGGACAATGAAGCCACCAAGAGCGGCGTGGCCCCCCATGACGTGCTGCCCCTGGCGCAGGCCGTGCACGGGTTGCCACGGCTGCAGCTGCGCGGCCTGATGTCGATCCCGGCGCCGTCCGACGACCCGGCGGTGCAGCGCGCCGCCTTTGCCCGCCTGGCGGCGCTGCAACAGCAGTTGCGGGACGCAGGCCTGCCGGTCGACACCCTGTCGATGGGCATGTCGGACGACCTGGAAGCGGCGGTGGCCGAGGGCGCCACGATCGTGCGTGTGGGCACCGCGATCTTCGGCAACCGCGCCTATGCCTGACCGGCCGGCGCGCCACGGCGTTTCCCTTCTTCTTTCTTCCTTCTTCCTTCTGCCGACGGGTGTGCTGCCCGTCGTCCTCGACTCTTTCTGACGGTTCCTGCTCATGCGCTCTGAAGACCTTTCCATTGCATTCATCGGCGGCGGCAATATGGCGTCTGCGCTGGTGAGCGGCCTGGCGGGCAAGCTCTGCCCCATCGGCAACATCCACGTGGTCGAGGTCAACGACGACTTGCGCGAGGCCTGGCGCGCCCGCGGCGCGTCGGTATCGGCCGAGCCCGACGAAGCTCTGGCTCATTGCCAGGTGTGGGTCTATGCCGTCAAACCGCAGGTGATGAAAGCGGTGGCGATCGCGACCGAACCCTTCCTGCGCGACAGCCTGGTCATCAGCATTGCGGCCGGCATTCGTGCGGCCGACCTGGCGCGCTGGCTGTCGGCGACGCGGCTGGTCCGCTGCATGCCCAATACGCCGTCCCTGATCGGCGCGGGGATTTCGGGCCTGGCCGCCTTGCCGGGCACGCCGGACGCCGACCGCGACCTTGCAGGACAGATTCTTGCGTCGGTGGGCGAGGTGGTGTGGGTCGATGATGAGTCGCAGTTGGATGGCGTGACGGCCCTGTCGGGCAGCGGTCCGGCCTATGTGTTCCTGATGATCGAGGCGCTGATTGAAGGCGGGCTGGCCGTCGGGCTGGATGTCGGTCAATCGCGCTCGCTGGCGCTGGCGACCCTGTCGGGCGCGACGCGGCTGGCCGCGGAGTCGACCGAGCCGCCGTCGCTGCTGCGCGAGCGCGTCACCTCGAAGGGGGGCACCACCGCGGCGGCGCTGGCCGTCATGGAACAGGATGGCTTCAAGGCCACGGTGGTGCGCGCCATGCAGGCAGCGGCCGACCGGGCACACGAGATGGGCGATGAATTCGGCAACTGAACCTCCTGCACCAGATCGTCCCGCTTCTGCGGCCGCGGCAAGCGCGGCGGCCGTCGTCACTGACCCGGCGGCGGCCGACCTGCCATCGTCGGTCGCGCGCCACCGACCCTTCGTGCTGTTCTGGTTCGGCCGCGTGCTGTCGACGCTGTCGTTCCAGATGCTGTCGGTGGCGGTGGGCTGGCAGGTCTACAACCTGACGGGCCGCGCGCTGGACCTGGGCCTGGTGGGACTGGCGCAGTTTCTGCCCATGGTGGTGCTGACCTTTGTGGTGGGGCATGTGGCCGACCGTTACGACCGGCGGACCATTGCCAGTATCTGCATGGCCGTGGAGGCGGTGGCGGCGGGCGTGCTGGCGTTCGGCACGTATGAAGGCTGGCTGACGCGCGACGCGATCCTGGTGATCGTGGCGATTGGCGGCGCGGCGCGAGCGTTCGAATCGCCGACCATGGCGGCGCTGGTGCAGGGCGTGGTGCCGCGGGCCATGCTGCCGCAGGCCGCGGCGTGGTCGACATCGGCCACCCAGACCGCGCAGATCCTGGGCCCGGCGTTGGGTGGCCTGCTGTTCGGCTTTGGATCCACCGTGGCGTATGTCGTGGCCTGCGTGTTCTTTGGCCTGGGCGCCCTGGTGGTGTCGCTGATCCGGATCGAACGCGCCATTGCGTCCAAGGAACCCGTCACGTTCAAGTCGGTGTTCTCGGGGATCAGCTTCATTCGCAGCCGGCCGGTGATCCTGGGCACGCTGTCGCTGGACCTGTTCGCCGTGCTGCTGGGCGGCGCGACGGCGCTGCTGCCCATCTACGCCAAGGATATCCTGCATGCCGGGCCCTGGGGGCTGGGCCTGCTGCGGACCTCGCCCGCGCTGGGCGCCCTGGCCATGTCGGTATTTCTGGCGCACTACCCGATCAAGAAGAACGTCGGGCCGATGCTGTTTGCGTCGCTGGGCGTGTTCGGTCTGGCAACCATCCTGTTCGGGCTGTCGACCAACATCCTGCTGTCGATGGGCGCCCTGGTGCTGCTGGGCGCGGCCGACGTCGTCAGCGTGGTGATCCGCTTTACGCTGGTGCAGCTGCAGACGCCCAACGACATGCTGGGCCGCGTCAGCGCGGTCAACTCGCTGTTCGTGGGCACGTCCAACCAGCTGGGTGAATTCGAATCCGGCGTAACAGCAGCCTTGTTCGGCGTCGTCCCGGCCGTGCTGATCGGCGGCGTGGGCACCATTGCCATTGCCGGCCTGTGGATGTTCCTGTTCCCGGCGCTGCGGCGCCTGCGGACGCTGGAGGGCTGATGCCGTTCGAGCCCATGTCGCGGTGGCAGTTCGTGCGCGCCATTCTCGCCATGGGCGCGATCGTGCTCAGTTCCAATCTGCTGGTCCAGTTTCCCATCAATGACTGGCTGACCTGGGGCGCATTCACCTATCCGGTGGCCTACCTGGCCATCGATCTCGTCAACCGGCGACATGGCCCGCAACGGGCGCGGCGGGTGGCGTGGGTCGGGTTCGCGGTGGCGGTCCTGGCGTCATTGATGCTGGCTCCGCCGCGCATCGCGATCGCGTCCGGCACGGCCTATATCGCATCGCAATTGCTGGACATCCAGGTGTTCGATCGGCTGCGTCAGGGGAACTGGTGGCGTGCGCCACTGGTCTCCACAGTCTTGTCGGCCACGCTCGATACCGCGCTGTTCTGGAGCATCGCGTTCTCGGGCCAGGGCCTGCCCTGGACATCCTGGGCGGCCGGCGACCTGGCGGTCAAGCTGGCCATCGGCATCAGCATGCTGCTGCCGTTCCGACTCCTGATCCGGCGCACCCCCTCCGGTCGCTGAACTCACACGCGCCGCTCTGGCGTAGGACTTACATGCGCCGCCTGGCGGCGCTGGAGGAAATCCTGAATGGCCCATCACCCCGTCCTTGACGCCGTTACCGAGCGCATCATCCGGCGCAGCGGCACCCGCCGGGACGACTGGCTGGCCGAGACCCGCGCCCGTGCCGGTGCGCGGGTTGCCCGCAGCCAGATCTCGTGTACCAACCTGGCCCATGGTTTCGCGGCCATGCCCAAGGAAGCCAAGTTCCGCATCCGCGAGCAGCAACGGCCGAACCTGGCGATCGTGTCCGCCTACAACGACATGCTGTCGGCGCACCAGCCACTGGAAGCCTACCCGGCATGGATCAAGGAAGCCGCGCTGCAGGCCGGCGCCACGGCCCAGTTTGCCGGCGGGGTGCCCGCCATGTGCGATGGCGTCACGCAGGGCCAGGAAGGCATGGAGCTGTCGCTGTTTTCGCGCGACGTGATCGCCATGTCCACCGCGATTGCGCTGTCGCACCAGATGTTCGATGCGGGCCTGTACCTGGGCGTGTGCGACAAGATCGTGCCGGGGCTGGTCATTGGCGCCCTGTCGTTCGGCCATCTGCCGGCCATCTTCGTGCCGGCCGGGCCGATGACGACGGGCCTGAGCAATGATCAAAAGGCCCGCACGCGCCAGCTCTACACCGAAGGCAAGGTCAGCCGCGAAGTGCTGCTGGAAGCCGAGGCGCAGTCCTACCATGGACCCGGCACCTGTACCTTCTATGGCACGGCCAACTCCAACCAGATGCTGATGGAGTTCATGGGACTGCATCTGCCGGGCAGTGCCTTTGTGAATCCCGGCACGCCGCTGCGTGAAGCGCTGACGCGCGGCGCGGCGCGGCGGGCCGTGCAGCTGTGCCACGGGTCGGACGCGTACACCCCGATCTGCGAGGTGCTGGACGTGCGCGCCTTTGTGAACGGCATTGTCGGCCTGATGGCCACAGGCGGGTCGACCAACCATACGCTGCACCTGGTGGCGATGGCGCGGGCGGCCCGCATCGTGCTGAACTGGGATGACTTTTCGCACCTGTCGGACGTGGTGCCGTTGCTGGCGCGCGTGTATCCGAACGGCAAGGCCGACGTCAACGAGTTCCATGCCGCGGGTGGGCTGGGCTATGTGATCGGGCAATTGCTGGATGCCGGCCTGCTGCATGAAGACGTGACGACCGTGGCCGGCCGCGGCCTGTCGGCGTATACGCAGGAACCGTGGCTGGACGACGGCCGCCTGGCCTGGCGCGCAGGGCCGGCCGAGCCCTTGAACCAGGACATCGTGCGGCCGTATTCCGAGCCGTTCTCGCTGGACGGCGGGCTCAAGTTGCTCAAGGGCAATGTGGGCCGCGCGGTGATCAAGGTGTCGGCTGTCAAGCCGCCGCATCGCATCATCGAGGCGCCGGCCATCGTGTTCCAGGAACAGGACGACGTGCTGGCCGCCTTTGATCGGGGCGAACTGGAACGCGACTTCGTGGCGGTGGTGACCTGGCAAGGCCCGGCCGCGAACGGCATGCCCGAACTGCACAAGCTGACGCCGACCCTGAGCATCCTGCAGGAACGGGGGTTCCAGGTGGCGCTGGTGACCGATGGGCGCATGTCGGGCGCATCGGGCAAGGTGCCGGCCGCCATCCATGTCACGCCCGAGGCCTTGTCGGGTGGGGCGATCGGGCGGATCCAGACCGGCGATATCGTGCGCCTGGATGCCGAAGCGGGCACGCTGCACGTGCTGGGCCCCGTGGACTGGCTGCAGCGCGCGCCGTTCGACCACGACCTGTCGGCGCATGTGAACGGCATCGGACGCGACCTGTTCGGGAATCTGCGCAAGACGGTCAGCGCCGCCGAGCGGGGCGCCTGCACGCTGTTCGAGACCGATGAGGCCGTCAACCCGGAAGGCACGGCCGAAGAGGACGATTGAGGCCGGAGGAAGAATAAAAAACGGCGCATCGGATCGATGCGCCGTTTTTTTGCCTGGGCCACGCTCGCTGGCGCGGCCCGCATTGCGTCAGATCATTCGGTGAAGAACGCGAAGCGGATCAGGAAGAGGATGGCCACCACCCACGTTGCCGGGTGGATCTGGCGGATGCGGCCCGTGAAGGCCTTCAGCACCACATAGCTGATGAAACCGAAGGCCAGGCCGGTGGCGATCGAGTAGGTGAAGGGCATGGCCAGGGTGGTCAGCGCGGCCGGTACGGCCTCGGTCACGTCTTCCCAGTCCACGTCGATCAGTTCCCGCATCATCAGGCCGGCCACGTACAGCAGCGCGGGCGCGGTGGCGTAGGCAGGGATGGACCCGGCCAGCGGCGCGATGAACAGGGCGGCCAGGAACAGGATGCCGACCACCAGCGCGGTCAGGCCCGTGCGGCCACCGGCCTGCACGCCCGACGCGCTTTCAACGAAGGCCGTGGTGCTGCTGGTGCCGAGCAGGGAACCGGCCGTGATGGCGGTGCTGTCCGCAAACAAGGCGCGGCCAATCCGGTTCTTGGAACCTTCGAGCAGACCGGCCCGCTTGGCCACGCCCATCAGGGTGCCGGTGGCGTCGAACACTTCCACCAGCACGAAGACCAGGATCACCTGCAGGAAACCCGCGTGCAGCACGCCCAGGATGTCCAGTTGCAGGAAGGTAGGCGCAAGGCTGGGCGGCGTCGAGAGAATGCCATTGAAGGTATTGATGCCCAGCAGCATGCTGACCACCGTGACCACCAGGATCCCGATCAGGATCGCGCCGCGAACCTTGAGCGCATCCAGCACGGCGATCACGAAAAAGCCCAGCACGGCCAGCAGGGCCTGCGGCGAATGCAGGTCGCCCAGGCCGATCATGGTGGCCGGATTCTTGACGATGATGCCCGCGCTGCTCAAGGCGATGATGGCCAGGAACAATCCAATACCGGCCGCGATGGCGCTGCGCAAGGACGGCGCAATGCCCGCAATGAGCCAGCTGCGTATCCCGGTGACCGTCAGCAACAGGAAGATGCAGCCGGAGATGAACACGGCGCCCAGCGCCTGCTGCCACGTATAGCCCAGGGCGGCCACGACGGTAAAGGCAAAGAAGGCATTCAGGCCCATGCCCGGCGCCATGCCGATCGGGTAGTTCGCCACCAGCGCCATGACGATCGACCCGATGGCCGCGGCCAGGCAGGTCGCGACAAAGATCGCATCACGATCCATGCCCGTGGTGGACAGGATCTGCGGGTTGACGAAAATGATGTACGACATCGTCAGGAACGTCGTGATCCCGGCGATCACTTCGGTCTTCACGGTCGTCCCGTGCTCACTTAACTTGAATAGGCGCTCGAACATGGTGGCTGTCCTGGTCGGTGGGTGCAACCTGAATAGTAGGTGTGCAAGCGCTGACTTGAAAACAAAAGCGCCCCGACCTATCGGGGCGCTGTGGTGTGTTTGCCGTGACTATGGCGCAGGCAGGGATTGCATGCTAAAGCACGCAGGCACCCCTAGGCGCGCAGGCGGGAATCGTTACTTGCGCAGCTGCAAGTTGTTTTTGACGTCGGTCACGCCTTTGATGCCGCGCACCGTACGCAGCGCGGAGTCGATCTGTTCGGTGCTTTCGACTGCGCCCGTCAGGTTCACCACGCCATTCAGCGTTTTCACGCTGATCTGCAGCGACTTGGTCAGCTGTTCCCGCAGCAGCGCGCCTTTGACCTGAGTGGTTATCAGGCTGTCATCGACGACGTCTCCCAACGTACGGTGATGGTCATTGCTCATCGGAGCGGGGGTCTGCGCATGCGTCAATGGGGAAAACACGGCGGCGGCGCTGGCGAGGGCGGCGAAAATCAGATGCTGTCGTTTCATAGGGGGGCTCCTTGTCAGGGTGCAGGGACGGCAGGGGCTGAGTCCCTGCTCAGACCGCCAAGGTAGTGCGCCGGCAAGGTCGCGTCAAAGCCCCGGGTGTAACCCCTAGTACACTGCAAGGTCATCGAACCGGGTCCCTATGTTCAGCTACCGTCACGCCTTTCACGCCGGCAACCACGCCGACGTCCTCAAACATGCCATCGTCGTTTACCTGCTGCGCCATCTTGCGCAAAAGGACGCGCCGTATTGGGTCATCGACACGCATGCCGGGGCGGGCGCCTATGCGCTGGAAGACGAGTGGGCCGAAAAGAATGCCGAATACGAAACCGGCATCGCCAGGATCTGGGAGCGCGACGATCTGCCCGAGATGATCGCCGACTACCTGAAACAGGTGGACGCGTTCAACGAAGACGGCACGCTGCGCTACTACCCTGGATCGCCCTTCATTGCCGCGCAGCTGCTGCGCGAGCGTGACCGGCTGCGGCTGTTCGAACTGCATCCGACCGAGATCGACGTGCTGCGCAAGAACGTCCAGTCGCAAGGCCGGGACGTGGCCCGGCGCACGATGATCTACGCCGCTGATGGCTTCGAGGGCATCAAGGCGCTGCTGCCGCCGCCGACCCGCCGCGGCCTGGTTTTGCTGGATCCGTCGTATGAAGACAAACGCGATTACGCGCGTGTGGTCCAGAGCGTGAAGGACGGACTGGAGCGCTTTGCCACCGGCTGCTATGCCGTGTGGTATCCGCAGGTCGCCCGCAACGAAGCCATTCAGTTGCCCGAACGCCTGGCCAAGCTGCCGGTAAAGAGCTGGGTGCATGCCGCGCTGACCGTGCAGTCGCCGTCGGGCGATGGCCTGGGACTGAATGGCAGCGGCATGTTCATCCTCAACCCGCCGTGGACCCTGGCCGCGGCCCTGAAGGACACCTTGCCCTGGCTGACCGAGGCGCTGGGGCAGGACGACGGGGCCAAGTACACGCTGGAATTCAAGGAAGGCTGACCGGCTGGTTGGCAGGCGCGGGCGCTGCGCGTGGGACGCCGGCCGGTCACGTGTGACGCCGGCCCGCCTGCATCCCGCCGGCCCGTCCCGCATCCCGCCAACCCTTAATCTGCGCGGATGTTCCCCTTCTTCACGATGCCGCCCCACAGCGCGATTTCGCTTCCCACGTAGTCGCCAAACGCTGCGCTGTCCATGAAGTGGATCTGCACGCCCGTGTTGTTCATCACCTCCACCACCGCTGGATCGGCCAGTGCCCTGCGATTGGCTGCGGTCAGCGCGGCAACCACAGCGGGCGGGGTGGCGGCCGGCACGAACATGCCCGCCCAGGTCGCGCACACCACGCTGGGGTAGCCCAATTCGGCAAAGGTCGGCACGTCCGGCAGGGCCGGATGCCGCTGGGCCGCCGCCACCGCCAGGGCGCGGGTCTTGCCGGCTTTCAGGTTGGGCAGGGACACCGTGACCGTGTCGAACATCATCGCGATATTCCCGCCCAGCAAGTCCACCGCGGCCGGCGCGCCGCCCTTGTAGGGCACGTGGGTCATGTCCACACTGGCAGCCTGCTTGAACAGTTCGCCCGCCAGGTGCAGCGACGTACCGTTGCCGGCCGATCCGAAGGTCAGCTTGCCGGGCTCGCGCTGCGCCTGGGCGATCAGGTCGGGCACGCTGCGGATGTCACTGCTGGCGCGCACCACCAGCACATTGGGCACCGAGCCCCAATGCGCGATCGGTGTGAAGTCGCGAACGGCATCGAAGGGCAGGCGCGGAAACAGCGCCGGGTTCACGCCGTGCGTGGCCGACGTGCCGACCAACACCGAATAGCCGGTCGGCGCCGCCTTGGCGATCTGTTCCGCGCCGATGTTGCCGCCGGCACCCGGCTTGTTTTCCACCACGACCTGCTGGCCCAGTTCGCGGCTGAGCGATGCGCCCATGGCGCGCGCCATCTGGTCGATCGCGCCGCCTGCCGCGAAGGGCACGACCATCTGGATTGGCCGGGTCGGAAATGCCTGGGGGGAGGGCGCCTGTGCTTGTGCCTGTGCCTGCGCGGCGCCGTGCACCAGCAGGCCCGTCAGGGCGGCTGCCAGGGCAATACCCGCAACGGACGTTGTGATCGTAGTCATGGTTGTCTCCTGATGACCTTGTGGGCCGCTGGCCCGTGATCGGGCTCTGTGGCGGCAAAAAGCTGCGTCAAGAACGCATCGTCACGCCGGATCGGCCTGCTTGCTTTCGTGTTCGGCAATTGTCGCCAGCAGTTCCGCGCCCCGGTTGGCCGCCGACAGCCCGCGGAACAAGAAGCACAGGCTGACTACGGCCTGCATCTCTTCCCAGCTTGCGCCGGCGCGCCGCGCGGCAATGCCATGCAGCACCACGGCATCGTTCATGTCCATCAACAGCATGCCGAACAGCATCAGCTGCGCCGTTTTCACGTCGAAGCACTTGGGATACATGGCCTGCTCGCGCATCTGCTCCTGCAGATCCAGCAGTTTGGGGTCCAGCGCGCCGGTCACGGCCAGGCGGGCTTCAATGCGCGGCGGAATGAAGCCGATCAGGTCTTTGTAGATATCGCCACGCGCTTCTTGCGAGGTCACCGGATCGGCGTAGGCGCCAATGCGTGATTCCACCAACTGGCGATCGATTCGTTTGGGCAGCATGACAGTCTCCGTCTAGGGTCGATGAGGGATCGGCAGCGATCCGTTGCCCATGGTCAGGTAAATCGATTTTTACGTCAATATCGATTTTCAAGCGGCGTGTTTACGATATCATCGCAAGCCATGAGCGCCTCTCTTACTTCCCGACTGACCCAAACGCTGCGCGACGAGCTGCTGAACGGCGCGTTCAAGCCCGGCCAACCGCTGCGGCTGAACCAGTTGTGCGAACAGTTCGACGTCAGTCTGAGCCCCTTGCGCGAAGCCATGTCCCGCCTGGCCGCCGAGGGCCTGGTGATCGCGCAGGACCAGCGCGGCTACCAGGTCGCGCCCGTGTCCCTGAAGAACCATGAAGAAATCACCGCCTTGCGGGTGATGCTCGAGCCGTGCGCCCTGCGCGCCGCCATGGCGCAGGGGGGCGAGGAATGGGAAGTCGATCTGGTGGCGGCGCATCACCGCCTGCAAATGATCGAAAAGCGGGGCGCGGCAACCGGAGAAGCGCCCGCCGACTGGGAACAGCGGCACCGCGAATTCCACCTGACCCTGATTGGCGCCGGGCAGATGCCGGTGCTGACGCAGTTCTGCGAAAAGCTGCTGGATTTTTCGGATCGGTATCGCCGGATCTTCTTGCGGACGCGGCCGCTGGACCGGAACATTCCCGACGAGCATGACGCCATCCTCAAGGCGGCCCTGGCGCGGGATGCGGACACCGCCTGCGCCCTGCTCACGCAACATATCGAACGCACGGCCGCCAACATCTCGAAGATGCTGACGGCTGATCTGCCCCCAGCCTGAGCCTGGAGCCGACGTTCATCGGTTCAGACCGGCTGCTCCGGCAGATGGTCGATGACCGCTTCCAGGCTGGCCAGGTCGGTCGGCTTGACCAGGTGGAAGTCGATGCCGGCCGACCGCGACTTCAATTTGTCGGCTGCCTGGCCATACCCCGACAGCGCCACCAGCACGGCACGCGATGTGGCGGGTGACGCACGCAGTTCCCGCGCCAGCTGATAGCCGTCCATTAGCGGCAGGCCGATATCCAGGATGATGACCTCGGGTTGCAGGCGCCGCGCGGTTTCCAGGCCACTGACGCCGTCCAGCGCCACGGTCACGATATGCCCGCGCTCGCCCAGCAGCAGCGCCATGCCTTCGGCGGCATCGGCGTTGTCTTCCACGATCAGGATGCGTCGTGACGTAGGGTGCCCGGCAATGGCCGCGGGATCGGTCGACGCGCGGGGGCCGGGCGCGCCCAGGGGCAGGTCCAGCGTGAACACGGACCCGTTGCCCGCGCCACCGCTTTTGGCCGTGATCTGGCCGTCGTGCATGTGCGCCAGCGTCTGGGCCAGCGACAGCCCCAGGCCCAGTCCGCCTTGCGAACGGTCCAGCGACGGATCGGCCTGCATGAACAGGTCGAACACGTGGGGCAGGGTGTCGGCCGCAATGCCAATGCCGTTGTCCCGCACGCTCAGGTGCATGCGGTCGCCATGCTGTTCGGCGGTCAGCGTGATTTCGCCGCCCATGGGCGTGTACTTGGCGGCGTTGTTCAACAGGTTGCCCAGCACCTGTGCCAGCCGCACCGGGTCGGCCGACAGCCACAGTTCGTGCATCGGCATGACGGCGGTGAACGCGTGTTTGCGCTGGTCCATCAGCGGCCGCACCGCTTCGGATGCCGCGCGCACGACGGTCGACAACGCCACCGGCTCGCGCACCAGAGAAATCTTGCCGTGCGTGATGCGGGAGACGTCGAGCAGTTCGTCGACCAGGCGGCTCAGGTGATCGACCTGCCGTGAAATGATCTCGCGCGCCTTCATCTGCACGCCGGTGGCGCTGGGTTCGATCAGGCGCATCAGTTCGACGGCATTGCGGATCGGGGCCAGCGGATTGCGCAGTTCATGCGCCAGCATCGCCAGGAACTCGTCCTTGCGGCGGTCCGCGTCGACCAGCGCCTGCGCGGCGGCCCTGCGGTCGGTGATGTCGTGAGCAACGCCCGTCAGACGGGTGATGGCGCCATCGGCGCCGCGTATCGGAAAGCCGCGGTCATGGATCCAGGCAATCCGGCCATCGGCATGCTGCAGCCGGTATTCCTCGTCATAGCTGCCGGTGGTGCGCGCCACGTCCAGGGCGGTTCGCACCCGTTCGCGATCGTCGGCATGCACGGGGGACCACCACAGGTCGGGATTGGCCAGCACCGCTGCGTCGTCCACGCCCCAGACGCTGCCGATGGCCTTGCTCACGTACACATGTTCGCCCAGCGTCGGCTCGTACACCCAGAACACGTCGCCGATCGCTTCGGCCATCTGGCGGAACCGTTCTTCGCTTTCGCGCAGCGCGGCTTCGGCAGTGCGGTGCGCATCTTCGGCCGCCTTCATGCGCAGCAGCGCGCGGACGTTGGCGATCAGTTCTTCGGGTTCGATGGGCTCGATCAGGTAGCTGTCGGCGCCGCCATCAAAGGCTTTCACGCGGTCGCGGCTCTGCACGGCCGAGGCCGACGTCTGCAGCACGATAATGGATCCGGTGACCGGGTCTTCCTTGATCCGCCGGCACACTTCCATGCCATTGATGTCGGGCAGCATCACGTCGAGCAACATCAGGCTCGGCTGTTCGCGGGCGGCGGCGTCCAGCGCTTCCTGGCCAGTGGCCGCTTCAATGACGCGATAGCCTGCCAGTTTCAGCAGACGCGACTTGGCGTAACGGCCACCTTCGTTGTCGTCGACGTTCAGAATCAGATCATTGCGGGGCGGCGTAGTCATGCCACGGAATCTCCGGAAGCGGACGAGGGCGACGACGGATCCGGGCTGTCCAGCCGCGCCAGCAAGGCCAGCACGTCATGCCGCTCCGCGGGCTTGGACAGATAGGCATCGGCGCCAAGCGCGATCCCCTTGCCCTTGTCCAGATTGTCAGTGGCAATGATCAACAGCGGGTCGGTGTCACCATGCTTGATCTCGGTCAGCAGGCGCCAGGCTTCTTCTTCGGGCGGCACGATTTCCAGCAGCACGGCTGCCACCGGAATCATGGCCAGCATCTTGCGCGCGTCCTGCACGGTGGCGACCGACACGGGCTGATAGCGGGTGCCGCGCACGTAGTCTTCATACAGCAGCCGGGTGGCGGGATCGTCTTCCACGATCAGCACGGTAGGCCGGTCGGGGTCGAGCGCCAGCGCGCGGTCGGTCGACGATGTTTCGTGCAGCGGATCTTCTTCGGCGTAGCGCAGCGGCAGCGTCGCAATGAACACGGAGCCGACGCCCGGCGTGCTCTCGGCCTTCAGGTCGCCGCCCATCAGCTCGGCCAGCTTGCGGCACAGGGGCAGGCCCAGGCCCGTCCCCTTCACGCCGCGTTGCAGGCGGTTTTCGATCTGCGTGAATTCCTCGAAGATCAACGGCAGGTGTTCGGTGGCGATGCCCAGGCCGGTGTCGCGCACGCGAAATTCCATCGCGCGACCGTCAGGCGTCACCTGGGCCGATACCTCGACCTCGCCCCGCTCGGTAAATTTGAGCGCGTTCGAAATCAGGTTGCGCAGGATCTGCGCGATCTTGCCTTCGTCGCTGAACATGACGGGCAGAGCCTCGTCGTGCACGAACAGCAGATCGACCTTGCTCGAAAGCAGGGGACGCATCATGCCGCGCAAGGCGCTGAACACATTGGTTACGTCCACCGGCGCGGCGCGCACGTCGGTCTTGCCTGCTTCGATCTTGGCCAGGTCGAGCAGGTCGTTCACCAGTTCCGACAGGTCCTCCGCCCCGCGCAGGATCAGGCTTACCTGCTTTTCCTGCTCGGGATGCAGATCGCCGTCCACCCGGGCCAGCAGCAGGCGCGACAAAGCCCGTATCGAGCTGAGCGGCGTGCGAAATTCGTGGCTCATGTTGGACAGGAAGCGCGACTTCATGTGGTCGGCGCGGCGCAGGTCTTCGGCCTTTTCGTCGAGCTCGGCATACAGCGCGACAACGCCGCGGTTCGTATCCTCGAGCTCGGCGGTCAGCTGGATCAGCTGCTCCTGCCGCGCCCGCACCTCTTCCAGGGCCTGCAGCAGTTCCTGGTTGTGGCGCTGCACTTCGTCGAAGCTGGTGGCAACCGGGCCCTTGGCTAGCTGGGCGCCCAGCTCGCCCACTTGCGGGCCCGACAGGGCAGGCACGCCCGGCGGCAACAGTTTCTTCAGGGTGATGACGGTGCCGCGTTCGCCGGTATCGACCGAACTCTGGTCCATCAGGCGCATGGCGCCGGTCAGCCCCACGCCCATGCCGGTGGTCGACACATAGCGGCCGTTCAGTACCTGCTGCAGCTGGCCGATGCCTGGACCGTTGTCGGAGATCTTGACGATCAGCACCTGGGGCGGCGTTTCGCCCTCGAGCAGATAATCCACGCGGCCGCCGCCGGCATACGTGAAGGCGTTGCGGGCGACTTCAGAAATGGCCGTCGCCAGCCGCGTCTGGTCCTGCACGCCAAAGTTCAGCAACTCGGCGATCTGCCGGGTTCGCTGACGGGCCAGGACCACGTCCTGTTCCAGGGAAATGCTCAGGGTCAGTATCCGATGACTCATGTCCGTCGCACCACGATCCGTAGTCAGTTGCGCCGCGCGACGAGGACGGTGACGTCGTCGCGCTTGCGCCAATGGGCCTTGCACACCGTCGCGGCAATGACTGCCGGATGACGGGCATCGAGTCCCGGGAAGTCGTTGAGGTTCCATTGCGTCGACAGGCCGTCGCTGTGCATCAGCAGCCAGCTGTCATGCGGCCAGTCTACGTCCAGGGAGCCGACCTTGCGCATGTTGTGCCCGACGATGCCATTATGGGTGACCAATTGCTTGCGCGCGCCCTGGCCGCCGATGAACGCGGCCACGTTGCCGACGCCAGCAAATTGCGCCTGCCCGGTCGACAGGTTCAGCGACAGGATCGACACCGCGGCGCCGCGTGTTGCGCGCAGGGCGCCGTGCGCTTCGTGGATCAGGTCGGCGGCGGGCCAGTTCTCGCGGTTCGGCAGCACGTCGGTGGCCGCCATCGACGCGCGATAGGCCTCGAGGCCGTGGCCCAGGCCGTCGGCGACCATGATCGCGCAGCGCCCGCCCGCCTGCTCGACGCGCCAGTCATCGCCCGACAACGTTTCGCCGGGCAGGGGCAGGCAGACCGCGCCAATCTGCAGCAACTGGTCCGGCACGGCCCGGCCGGGCCACAGCGTCATCCAGAAGGTCGACCCGCAGGCACTGTCGCTGTACCAGTCGAACTGGTCCGACAGCCGCGCGAGCGCGCCCAGTCCGGTGCCGGCGGTGCCGGCTGTGGAATGCCCGTCCGCAAAGCTCAGCGCCGCGTCGGGCAGGCCCGGGCCGTTGTCCACCGCGATCACTTCAATGCCGTCGCCAGCGTCTTCGGACTCGGGATGGGGCAGCGGGCGGATCAGCAACATGCCGCTGCCGGCATGCTTGAGGATGTTGGTGGCCGCCTCGGTCACCACGATCGCCACACGACCCCGGTCGGTTTCGTTCAGGCCAAGACTGCGTGCTATTTCGGTAGCCTGGCGGCGCGCATCGGCCACCTGGCTCACCTCATCGATCGGAAGGGCGACCTGTCGCATTACGGGTTCGACATTACATGCGTTTCCACTTGATGACCGAGACACGCGTGCCCCGGCCCACTTCTGATTCGATCGAAAATTCATCGCACAGGCGTTTGGATCCGCCCAGTCCCATGCCCAGCCCGCCACCGCTGGTGAAGCCGTCCTTCAACGCCAGGTCCAGATCCGGAATGCCGGGGCCCTGGTCGATGAACGACAGCTGGATGCCGCGGCGTCCGGGTTGTTCGGGCAAGGACACGTGGGCTTCGCCCCCGCCGCCGTATTTCAGCGTATTGCGCGCCAGTTCGCTGGCGGCCGTCACGACCTTGGTCTGGTCGGCCAATCCGAACCCGAGCGCGACGACACGCTCGCGCACGTACTTGCGCATGCGGACCACGTCCTCGTCCGTCTGCAATGGCAGCACGGCAAGCACCTCGGTGTCGTTCATCATCCGATCAGGCGATCAAAGTCGCGCGTAAGCAGCGCCATGCCTCGTTCCACATTCAGGGCGGTCTTGACGCCATCGAGCGTCAGGCCCAGTTCCACCAGCGTGATCGCCACCGCCGGCCGCATGCCGACCAGCACGGTGTCGGCATCCAGCACGCGGGCCATGGCCGCCGTGTTGCTGATCATGCGTCCAATGAAGGAGTCCACCACGTCCAGCGCCGAAATGTCGATCAGCACGCCGGACGCGCGGTCGCGCACGATACGGTTCGTCAGGTCGTCCTGCAGGGTCATGGCAAGCCTGTCGTGCATGTCCACCTGGATGGTCACGAGCAGGAACTTGCCCATTTTCAGAATGGGGATGCGTTCCATGGATCAGCGCGCCGCGGCGGTAGGCATGTTGGTCGCGCCGGTGCGCTTCAGGGCGATCACGAAGGCGTCGGCCAGCGTCGCCTTGGTCGTCACGTCGGTCAGGTCCACGCCCAGGTGCACGATGGTCTGCGCAATCTGCGGACGAATGCCGCTGATGATGCAATCGGCGCCCATCAGGCGGGCAGCAGCCACGGTCTTGAGCAAGTGCTGCGCGACCAGGGTGTCGACGGTCGGCACGCCGGTAATGTCGATGATGGCGATCGAGGCGCCGGTTTCGACGATCTTTTCGAGCAGGCTTTCCATCACGACTTGCGTGCGGCCGCTATCGAGCGTGCCGATCAGCGGCAGCGCAAGGATGTTGTCCCACAGCTGGACCACCGGGGTCGACAGTTCCATCAGTTCCTGTTGCTGGCGCACGATCACCTCTTCGCGGCTTTTCTGAAAGACCTCGGTCGTATACAGGCCGAGCTGATCCAGCACGGTGTCGACGGCGCGGTTCTGTTCGGCCAGCGCCTCGGGCGTGGCGCTCAGCGCCTGGCTCAATACGGCAAATACCGGATTCTTCAGGGCAAAGATGAACATGGCGGTTTCAGACGGGCTGAAGCCGGTGCGTGCGCGCGTGTTCGAGATTTCGGTCAGCAGGCCTCGCACTTCGTCCCAGTCGCGGCCTGAAATATCCGCGGTCGCGCTGCGGCCCAGGGCAGCGATCAACGCGCCCAGGAATTGCCGGCACTGATCGCGCAATTGCGGTTCGGCCTGGCGCTTTTGCCGCGCCGATTGCAGCAGACTGGCCACCCAGTTATCGAGAAGGTCGTTGTAATGGACTTCGAGAATCTTGGCGGAAGCGTCTTGCATGGGCATGGGGGTCCTTGGTGCTGCATCGGAAGGTAGAGTCAGGTTGGGGATTCTACGTAACAAAGCTCATCGAATGGGCGAATGTCGTAAGCATTTGCGTACGGCCAACAGGAAGCGGCGCGTTTTCCCGCGGCTTCCTGTTCCCCCTTCCGGCGTTCGAGCCAAAGTCCTAGCCCACGGCCTCCGGCTTCCAGACAGGCGACGCGAGCGACCGCAGGTAGTCGCCAAAGCCGCCGGCCGCGCGCGGATCGGTGCGCGCGCTGGTGGCCACGCGCGGCAGCGCGCTCCACGCAATGCGTGCGCCGCTCGAAACAAGGGCTTCGACCATCGCGACGTCTTCGCTGACGGCGAGGGCGCTGAAGCCGCCCGCGCGCACATAAGCCTGCGTCGAGACGCCAAAGTTCGCGCCATGAACATGCCGGTGGTCGTCGCGGTCCTGATACAGGCCTTCATACCGTTCGCGCACGGCGGGGGTGTGGGCCGACCAGTCGTCCACGCTCACCACACCGCATACGGCATCCGCGCCCAGTCCGACCTGCGCGGCCAGCCAATCGCGCGCGACGACGGTGTCGGCATCGGTAAAGGCCAGCCAGCGTGCGCCGCCCGCGATCAGCTGCGATGCGCCGGTGGCGCGGGCCAGACCCACGTTCCGGGCGTGCACACGCAAGATGCCGACGCCGTGGGCGCGCGCAACGTCTTCGGAATCGTCGGTGCAGCTATCGAGCACGACCACGACGTACACCGCTTCGCCGCGCAGGTCCGGATGCGCAGCTGCGCAGGCCACCGCAGCCAGGCAGGCTGCCAGGTTCTCGCCCTCGTTATGGGCCGGAATCACCACGCCTATCATGTCAGTCCCTCTGCACGGCCAACGGACTGGCCCTGGCGGGTCCAGACATCCAGCACGAAATCGTCTTCCTGGTGATGCACGACACCCGCCAGGCCGGTCTCGGCGGCCAGGGTCTCGTGCACCGCATCGCCGCCATAGGCGCAGCCATCGATCAGGGGGCGCCAGTGGCAGGCCAGCAAGGTCCCGGTGGCGGTCAGCGAGCCAAGGCAGGCCCGCGCCAGGGTCGCCAGCTCGGCGGGGGGCAGGTAGTAGGCCAGTTCACTGATCACGATCAGATCGAATGTCTCATCGGGCCACTCAGCCGGCACACGCATCGTCTCGACACGGGCATGGGGCACGTCTGTCAGCCGTTGTCTTGCCAGCCGCACGGCCGGCGCACTGGCGTCGCAGGCAAGCAGCCGGTGGCAGCGCGGGGCCAGGTCGGCCGCCAATTCGCCGTTGGCGCAACCGGGCTCGAAGATGCTGTCGTAAAAGCTTGCAGGCAGGCAGGCAAGGGTGATGGCGCGCTTGCGCTGTTCGTACCAACGCGTGCGGAATCCCCAGGGGTCATCCGAGGTGGCGAACAGACTGTCGAAGTACGGCGGCGAAAGAGGCATGGCGCTCCGGTCAGACAAAGACGAATTCATGGTCACGCGTCAGGCGGGCCAGCGCCCACGGCGGCAGGACGGCGTGGCCGGGCAGGGTAGGGTCGGCTTCCACCTGCGTGCGGTGGGCGGCGATCGCGCGACGCTTGGCCTCGCGCTGGGCCGGGTCCAGGCGTACCCGGGCCAGCCGGTGCCAGGGCACGCGCGGGTCGCCGGGCTCGGCCCAATGCCACATCCATACCGGCAGCTCGATCAGCGGCAGGCCTGCCCTGGCGCAGCAGTCAGCCGCCGCTCGCCCCGTCGCTTCATGGTCCGGATGACCGTCCAGGCGCCAGGTGGCGAAGACCACGTCGCCGGGACGCAAGACGGCAGTCAGCGCGCGATGCAATGCCGCCTCGGTTCCGGTCACGCCGCCGTCGGGCAGCTGCAGGCCGAGCACCGGCACGCTGGCAAGGCCCATCTCCTGCATCGCTGCCTGGCGTTCGGCGCGACGCGCAGCTTCGAGCGTGGTCGGGGTCCAGCGACGTGAGTTGGTGTGGCTACCGCCCCCATCCGTCACGGCGACCACCACGACGTCCCGGCCGGCATCGGTCCACTGCCGCATCAGCCCGCCGCAGGCCAGCACTTCATCGTCGGGATGGGGAGCAATGACCACCGCGCGGCAGCCATGCGGCAGCAGCGTGGTAGCGTCCACCGCGGTCAGGGCATGCAGGCCGGGCCATGCATCCCAGACGGCTTCGGGAGTGCCCTCGGCGCGAATCTCGCGGTTGCCTACAAGCCCCATGAGTTCTCCGGCGCGTCGAGCTGTGTCCGGGCAAGGGCCGCCAGATCCTGCTCCGCATGACTCTGGCGGATGAAGACGGGCAGGTCGGCTGCCATGCGGGCATAGCGCGGGTCCCGGCAATAGGGCGTTGCGCCCAGCGCGCGGCCGGCATGATCGAGCACCAGGGTGGCGGTGGCTTCGGCGCTGGCACGGACACGCAGGGCAATGGCCATCGCGTCCTGCTTCGGATGCGCGTCGATCCAGGCGGCGGCTTCGCGCAGCAGCGACGCGGTCTGGCCCAACGCAACTTCGATCGCCCCCAGATGGGCAAGGCGAAAGGACAAGGCGGCGGACGCGCCCGATGGCGCTGCGTTGTCCGGCCGATGGGCCGCTGCCGCGCAGGCATGTCGCACGGCATTGGCAATGGCGCAGGCGCCACCGTACCAGCAGGCGGCAATGCCGGCGCCGCCGTGCCAGAATCCCGGGCGGCCCACATACTGTCCGGGCCTGCCGACCCAATGCGCGTCGGCCTGCGCAAAATCGACCTCGACGCTATAGGTGGCTTCCATGCCGACGGCATGCCAGCCCCGGTCGGTCACTGTCACGCCGGGTTGATTCATCGCCACGGCAACCAGCACGGGCTTGCCGTCGGCATTCCAGGCGCTGACCACCGCATGCGTCACGGCAGCCGCGCCCGAGCACCAGGCCTTGGTGCCGGTCAACACCGCGCCGCCATCGGGGCCGGGGCGCGCTTGAACGCGCGCTGTCGGCGGCTCGGCCGACCACGTCGCCCACAGACTGCCCGGCGCAGGATCGGGACCATCCAACTCGGCGAGAATCGCCAGGGCATCGGCATGGCCTTCCACCAATTTGATGGCGGCCAGGTCCCGCTCGGCAACGGCGGCGAACAGGCGCCACCGTGCCAGCGTATTGCCCACGCCGGGCAACGCGATCGCCCCCAGGCCCGCCGACACCAGATCCCGCAACAGGTCGTCCGGGTCGATGGCCGGTGTGCTTCCACCCGTCACTCCGCCGCCGGCTGGCGCCAAGGCTTGCAGCACGTCCTTGATGTCCACGCCAGACGCGCCCGTCGTCGCTCCGGTCCTGGCTAGCAGGGGCAGAGGGGCAGGCAACACAGCGGATGGAACGGAGCGCAGCACGAGGGGCCTTTGCGAAAGGGTACGGACACGACAGACGCACGGCGCCGCGGGGTCGCGCGGTAATGCGATCCCGGTAGCGGCAGGCCGACAGGCTGTTGCTTTACACGCCGGCCTTGAGGGGCCAGCGGGAATGAGGCGTGGACCCAAAGGTCCACGAAGTGATGCGTCCGGCGCCGCATGCCATCCCGTCAGATCGATCGGGGTCATCGCGCGGGCTTGATCGCCGCCGCGCCGGACTTGGGCTTGCTCCCTGCCGGTTGCGCATCGCCGTCGAACGGCGATCACAAACCGTGGGCAAGCGGTACTGCCTTAGATCTTGCTGTCTTTGACGACTTCTTTCACGTCGCCGACATTCTTCTGAACCTTGCCTTCGGCCTGGTTGGCCAGGCCCTTGGCCTGCGTGCTCGGGCTGTTGGTGGCTTTGCCGACAGCTTCCTGCACCTTGCCGCCGATATCCTTGGCCGTACCCTTGACTTGGTCTTTGTTCATGGCTTTTCCTTTATCGCGGGAGAGTCCGCACAGACTCAACAGCAAGCGGCGTTCCCGACTCTTCCGTATCGCGCCAGAAAACAACGCCAAAGCGCGCAGCAGCGCCGATTGCCGCTATAGTGCTGCCAGCCGCCGAACCGGCGCGGCACCCGCGGAAACGCTCCTCGACGACAACGATGCTCGAGTCTACCTATAGCTATCCGCTCGTGCTGTTGTCGTTTCTGATAGCGACCGTGGCAGCTTTTACCTCCCTCGACCTGACCGGTCGCATTGCTAGCCTTCCCCGCGCATCCAACCGGACATTCTGGCTTTCAGGAGGCGCCGTGGCGCTGGGCCTGGGCATCTGGTCCATGCACTTCATCGGCATGCTGGCGTTTTCGCTGCCCATCCCGCTGGGTTACGACCTGGCCACCACGCTGTATTCCCTTGCGCTGGTGATCGGCGTGGCGTACCTGGCCCTGCACCAGGTCACCCAGCGCACGCTGACCCGCCCGCGGCTGCTGGTCGGCGCTGTGGTGGTCGGGCTGGGCATATCAGGCATGCACTATATGGGGATGGCCGCCCTGCAGATGTCCCCGGGCATCGATTACAGCCTGCCGCGCGTCCTGCTGTCGGTCGCCATCGCCGTGGCGGCGTCGTTCATGGCGCTGCGCCTGGCCTTCGCCCTGCGCTCGGCCGACCGCCAGCGCCGTTTCCGCCAGCGGCTGGCCGCCGCCATGGTCATGGGCGCCGCCATCTGCAGCATGCATTACACCGGCATGTGGGCGGCAGAGTTCCCGATCGGTGTCGTCTGCCTGGCTGCCGGCCAGATCGACATCCACTGGCTGGCCGCCACCATTCTTGCCGGCACCCTGGGCGTGCTGGGCGTGGCGCTGGTGCTGTCCGTGCTCGATTCCCGCCTGCAGGACCGCACGCTGCGCTTTAACGACACCCTGCGCAGCGCCAACGAAATGCTGCTGTACCAGGCCACGCACGACGAGCTGACCGGCCTGCCCAATCGCGGCTTTCTGGCGGAACGGCTCGAGCAGGCCATTCTGTTCGCCCGCAGCAACGACAAACGGTTCGCGGTCTACTTCATCGACATCGACGGCTTCAAGGCCATCAACGATTCGCTTGGCCACAATGTGGGCGACGCGGTGCTGCGCGAACTGGCCTGCCGCCTGCGGCTCAAGCTGCGCCGCGAAGACGTGGTCGCGCGCTTCGGGGGCGACGAATTCGTGGTGGTGGTGGAAAACCTGTCCACGGCAGCCATCGCCGGCGACCTGGCCGAAAAGCTGCTGGACTGTTTCCAGGAAGAATTCGACCTGGTCGACACCCACATGACCGTGTCGCCCAGCATTGGCATCAGCGTGTTTCCGGAAGACGGGCAGACCAGCGAAGCGCTGCTCAAGAACGCCGACGCCGCCATGTACGAGGTCAAGAACGCGGGCCGCAATGGCTACCGCTTTTTTGAAGCGGCCATGAACACCAGCACCCAGCGCGCCATGAATCTGCAACGCAGCCTGCGCGGCGCGGTGGCCGCCAATCAGCTCCATATCCATTACCAGCCCAAATTCGACTGCACGAGCGGCAAGTTGCTGGGCGCCGAAGCGCTGTTGCGCTGGACGCATTCCGAACTCGGCCCGATCGAGCCCAGCGAGTTCATTCCGATTGCGGAGCGTTCCGGCAACATCACCCGCATCGGGCAATGGGTGATCAAGGCGGTGTGCCAGCAGATCCGCATGTGGGACGACGCCGGGCTGGCGCCGGTCAAGATCGCGATCAACCTGTCGCCGATCCAGCTGCGTTCGTCATCGTTGATTCGCGAGGTGATCGAGCTGACGAAGGAATATGGCGTGGCGCCGTCCCGGCTCATGTTCGAGATCACCGAGTCGGTGGCGATGCAGAACGCCGAAGAAACCATGAAGGCGGTCCAGCGGCTGCAGCAAGCCGGTTTCGAAATGGCGATCGACGATTTCGGCACCGGCTATTCGAGCCTGAGCTACCTGCAGCAGTTCGCCGTCCGCCAACTGAAGGTGGACCGCCTGTTCGTCAATGAACTGGATGTGAAGGGTTCCAAGAGCCGGTCGATCGTGTCGGCCATCATTGGCCTGGCGCATGCGCTGGACATGGAAGTCGTGGCCGAGGGGGTCGAAACGGCCAGCCAGCTGGCCATGCTGGCAGAAATGAAGTGCGATCAGGCCCAGGGCTTCCTGCTGGCCCGGCCGTTGGGGGTGGTGGACTTTTCGCGCCTGATGGGAATGGAACCGGCCCTCGTCTGACGGGTATAATGCAACTCTATTGCATTAACCGCCCGCCGACGCCTTGATCCGCTGCGTGAGCTGACGCGTGATGTCGCGGGCCATTCCAGGAAGCTGTCCATGCCCGATTTCGCCGTCCCCGACGCGCTCTTTGACCCGCTGCCCGACGTCGCCCGCAATGATCGCCCGCTGCGTCACACCCCGCTGGCCTGGGTCGGCATGGAAGGCATCGCCGTGCCGGTTCGCCTTGACGATCCGGCATTCCCCGCAGCGCTGATCGGCCACGCCGATGCCGCGGTGGACTTGCCCGATCCTGGCGTCAAAGGCATCCACATGTCGCGTCTGCACCGGCTGGTCACCACCGCGTGCCAGGCGGGCCCGCTGACGCCCGCCGCCTTGCACGCCTTGCTGGCCGACATGGTCGCCAGCCATCACGATTGCGGGTCGACCGCCGCGCGTGTCATCGTCCGGACCCGGCTGTTGCGTGCCCGCCCCGCGCTGGTCACGCCAGGCCTGAGCGGCTGGCAGGACTATCCCCTGACCCTGATCGCCGAACGCCGCGACGGCGTCACCACGCTCAGCCTGCGCACCGAAGTGGTCTACTCGTCCACCTGCCCATGCTCGGCCGCCCTGGTGCGCCAGGTGGTTCGCGAGGCTTTCGTGCAGCACTTCGATGGCGCGCCGCTGACCCTGGCCGCCGCCGCCGACTGGCTGTCCGCCCACGCCACGCTGGCCACCCCGCACAGTCAGCGCAGCGTGGCGGACGTGACGGTTACGCTGCGTGGCGATGGGACGCGAACGGCCCCGCTGGCCATCGGCCACTGGCTGGACCGCATGGAATCGGCCCTGGGCACGCCGGTGCAGACGGCCGTCAAACGGGCCGACGAGCAGGCCTTTGCGCGGCTCAACGGCAGCCACCTCATGTATGTGGAAGACGCGGCAAGAGCCGTCGAAGCCGCCTGCCGTGCGGATCCCGACGTGATCAGCGCGCAGGTGTCGGTCAGGCATCTGGAAAGCCTGCACCCGCACGATGCGGTGGCGACGGCCGACTACCGGGCCGCGGCGTAGAGCAAGGCCGCCGCAGCATCAATGCGGCGGTGTCACCGCCGGATCCGCGCCCGGAATGCCCCGGCGGATCGCAGTCGAAAAATCCGGATCCGCATCGGCCGCGCGCGCGCGCTCGGTAATGCGGCCCCGCTCGCGTAGCGTCTCGAGCGAATACCCCTGCGTCAGTGCGCCTGCGTCATAGACATAGCCATCCAGCTTGCTGGACAGCAGCAGCCGGTAATCCATCGGCAGGCCGCCCACGATGCGCGCCATCATGTGATAGACAATGGTGGTGCAGTTGGCCGTGACCGTGTGATAGAACCGGGGCGTGTGCACCAGGGCGTTGGCCTCGGCCACATACGCCAGGAACAGCGAACGCAGTGTTGGTTGGGACACCTGCACCCGGAACAGGTGGTCGTCTTCCTGCCGGATGTTGGTCCGCACCCGGACAATGTCGCGTTCATCCGCGGCCACGACGCTCATTTCGAAGTCTTTGAAGAAGCCGCCAATGGCCGAAAAGCTTTCCGTCTTTTCCTTGCGAATCTCGACGGAAAACGTCACATAGCGGCCATCGTCGAACCCGAATGACACCAGCGTGTGTGCAATGCCGGGCAGGCCCCACGACGACAGGATCATGTCTGCCGACACCAGCCGGTCCAGGTCATAATCACGGCGTTCCCAGCGCGGGGTGTAGTCGGTTTCGCTGCGCCAGTCGAAGTTGCGCACGTTCTGCAGCGTCACCAGATTGCCGTTGATGGTGCCCGAGGTCATGGACGCCACGTCGTCAGCCCATTCCCGGTTGTTGGACGGCGCCAGGGTGTTCCACCAGATCGACAGCAGCACGAAAGCCACGGCGTAGGCTGCAAAGCCGAGCCAGCTGCGTTCGCGCCAGGCCAGCCCCAGGGCGGTCATCGCGATCAGCACCCACGCTGCGACCAGCGCCGCCTTGACTGCGGGCGGAAAGGGCAACTGATACCAGAGCGCCATCGCGCCCCAGGCAGCCGACAGAAACGTCGTGATCGACGCAAGCGCCAGAAGGCAGGTGGTCAGGATGGATCGGAGTCGGGACATGGGATCAGTGAAAGGCAGCGTCGCCAGCAGTATAGGAGCGGACGCGCCGATTCACCGCACCGGCTGCAGCGCCACCCGTTCCACCGCAAACCCCTGCTCGGCCAGCAGCCGCAGCAGGCTGACGTCGCCGGTCATGTGCAAGGCGCCCACAGCGGCGAACACGCTGCGGCCCGGGCCATGCAGGTCGACAATGCGGCGGGCCAGCGCCGGATTGCGGTCGTCCAGCACGCGCCGCATCATGGCGCGTTCGTCCGACGTGGTCAGGCAGTCGCACCAGCGGGCGTAGTCGGCCAGGTCGGCGTCGTCACCGCGCTCCCAGGCAGCGATCAAGCGTTCCAGCGTGGCGGTGTCCTTGCCGTCTTCCAGGCCGTCGAGCATGGCGGCGACTTCCGGCACATTCACGGTGCCTGGCGGGCCGAACAGGGCGCGCACCTGCAGTTCCGGGGTTTCGAGCGAGACGACAGGCGTGCCCGCCGCGCGCGCCCACGCGGCCAGCATCGTGTCGACGCCGAACTCGGCATACAGCCCGGCGCGCCGCGCGACCGTCAGTTGGGCGATGGTGGTGACCGCCAGCGGATGCAGTGCCTGGATCAGCGCGGCCGGCAGGCAGCTGGCGCGCACCTGCTGCGCCAGTCGATCCACCAGGGGCGGCGGCAGGCTCAAGCCGGGCGGCGCGGCCATCAAGGCGCCGACGCGCGCCTGCAGGTCGGGCGCCAGCGGGTCCAGTTCCAGGGCAAGGACGCCGCTCGTCTTGAGCGCCTGGGCCACCACCGGCCCCGGCGTGGCCCACGCGGGCCGGCCGGCATGCACCGTGCCGTACAGCCACGACGTACTGCCGCCGCGCGACAGCTTCCACAACAGCCCCCGGTCTTTCCCATCGGACTGCGCCGCCGCCGCGGTCACCTCGGCTCTGGTCAAGGGCGCCGGGGGGCAAGGCGCCGCAAGGGCAGAGACCGCCGGGGCCACGACAAGGGCGACCGCCGCGCACACCTGCAGCACGTGACGCCAAAGCGGGTAGGAGAGTGTTTTTGTTGGATGCGGCACGAAAGGATCCAGCTGACAGGAAGGCGCCGCCAGTCTACCCACCTGCACGTGGGATGCCCACCCCGTCATGGCGTTGCCCGCGTTGCCCTCTGCGCAAAAGCGATTGCCCGTTGCGCCCCGCGTGGCCCTGCTACAGTCAGAAAAAACACTTTTGCGGGGACGCCATGACCGACCTGATCGACCTGACCACGTTACGTGTGATTGCGGCGGCTGCCGACCTGGGGTCGATCAGCGCGGCCAGCGACCGCCTGAACCTGGCTGTGGCCGCGGCCAGCGTGCGCATTTCGGCGCTGGAAGACCACCTGGGCTTCCGGGTGTTCGAACGATCGTCGCGCGGGGTGCAGCTGACCCCGGGCGGCCACCTGCTGGTGCAGCGCAGCCGTGAACTGCTGGCCGACGCCGACCGTCTGGCGCTCGACCTGCGCGACTACAGCCAGGGCTTCCAGGGCTACGTCCGCATCCTGGCCAACTCGTCGGCCATTCTGGAGGCACTGCCAGGCAAGCTCGAACACGTCATGCGCAGCCACCCCCTGATCCGGGTCGATGTCGAAGAACGCAGCAGCCCCGACATCCCCATGGCGGTGCTCGATGGCCGGGCCGACCTCGGTATTGTCGACATCGGCAATCCGCCGCAAGGACTGGTGCTGCAAGACCTGTTCACCGACACCCTGGTGCTGGTCGTCCCGGCCGCGCATCCGCTGGCCAGCCGCGAACGGATTGCCCTGATCGATGCCATGGACCAGGATTTCATCGCCCTGACCGATGGCACGGCGCTGTCGAACCGCGTCATGCTGGCGGCCCGGCAAGCCGGCCGCACCGTCCGCATCCGCATGCAAATGCGCGGCTTCGACGCGGTCTGCCGCATGGTGGCGGCCGGGTTGGGGGTAGGCGTGCTGCCTCTTGAAGCCGTGAGCCCGCAACTGGCCTGTCTGCCCATTACCGCCGTGCCTCTGTCGGACCCCTGGGCCATCCGCACCCATCGGCTCATCACGCGCAGTGCGCCGCCGCCGTCACCTGCGGCGCGCACCGTCATCACGACCTTGATGGCGCAATGACGCGAGGGCGCTGACGCGGGCCCGAAACCGCTTTCGCCGTTGGCGAAAGCCGCATTCTTCCCACGTGCTTGCCCCCCGGGATCGCGCCTTCCTACACTCGTCCCATCGTTGCCCGTCAGAGGCACCCCTGGAGACAGCATGAAGATTTCCCGCGTCAACGCCACGCCGTTGAACCTGCCCGTATCGGTCACGATTTCTGGCCGCACCAAGACCACCTCGCTTTCCGTCTGCCTCGTCGACATCGAGACCGACACCGGCCTGGTGGGCACCGGCATGACCGCCATCACCGAAGAAGAAGTGATCGGCGCCATCGTCAACGACATCGCCGCGCATGCGCTGATCGGCGCCGATCCGTTGCGGCACGAGCAACTATGGGAACGCCTGTACTGGCTGCTGACGCCGCGCGGGCAGTCAGGCTATGCCAGCCACGCCATCGCCGCCATCGATCTGGCGCTGTGGGACCTGAAGGGCAAGGCCCTGGGCCAGCCCTGCTGGCGCCTGATGGGCGGCGCCCGTGCCGAGGTCCCGGTGTATGCCACCTTCGGCTTTGCCTTCTTCGATCGCGATGAACTTGCCGCCGCCGCGCGCAGCTGGGTGGACCGCGGCTTCAAGCGGCTGAAGATGACGGTGGGCCATCATGGCCTGCAACGCCGTGACGAACCGCGGCCGCTCGACACGTTGATCACGGAAGACGTCGCCCGCATCCGCGCCGTGCGCGAAGCCGTCGGCCGCGACGTGCAGCTGTATATCGATGCCAACTGCAGCCTGGATTACTTCCATGCACACGCCCTTGCCAAGCGCGTGGAACCGTTCGACATCACCTTCTTTGAAGAGCCCGTATCGCAGAACGACATTCCAAACCTGGTCAAGCTGCGGCAGTCCACGTCGATCCCGCTGGCGGGCGGCCAGAACGAAGGACTGGCCAGCCGCTTTCGCGACATGCTGGTGGCGCAGGCCGTGGACGTCGTCCAGCCCAATGCGTGCATCAGCGGCGGCTACACCCAGTGCCTGCGCATTGCCGGCATGGCGGCCGCGTTCAACACCCGCTTTGCCAACGGCGGCGCCTGGCCCCACCACAACATGCATCTGCATGCGGGGCTTGCTAACGGGTCGCTGGTGGAATATCACTCGGTCGCGGTGGAATGCTGCAAGCAGGTGTTTGACGACCTGCCCGAACCCACGGCCGGCATGCTGACCTTGCCCGACACGCCCGGGCTGGGCTTCAACCCGAACCGCGAGCGCGTCAAGGAACTCGCGCGCCGCCCGGGATCACGTGGCGTCGGCAAGGCCTGATCCGCAGGCGGCGCCATGGCGTCGCCGGGCCCATGCCGGCAAGGCGCCCGCATGACATGACATGTCATGTCATGACAAGAGACCGTGGGCGGGCACTGCCGGCTACGGCTGAGCTGAAGCGCGCATACAAGAACATCCATAACAAGAAACAAGACAAAGACAGGAGACATTCATGACACCCACCCCGCGTGCGCCACGCCGTAGCTTGCTTGCATTGGCCGCCTGCTGTGCCGCGCTGGTTGCGACCTCGGCCATGGCGCAGCCCCAGCGCACCCCCTCGGCCGCCAAAACGGCTGGCGGCGCCACCACCTATCCCGAGCGCCCCATCCGTCTGCTGGTGGGATACTCCGCTGGCGGCGGCCTGGACGCCATGGCGCGTCTGCTGGCGCCGCGCCTGTCCGCCCAGCTGGGCCAGCAGGTGGTTGTCGAGAACCGCGCCGGCGCTGCCGGCGTCATTGCCGGCGACGCCACGGCGCGCGCCACGCCCGATGGCTACACCATCATGCTGGGCGACAGCTCGCTGCTCATCGCGCAGTACTTGCAGCCGCACCTGACCTTCGACCCGGTCAAGAGCTTCGTTCCGATCGCGTCCGTCTTCACGCTGCCGCTGGTCATCGTGACCGGCAATCGCTTTCCGGCCAGGACGCCGGCCGAATTCGTGAGCGCGCTCAAGGCTGCGCCGGGCAAGTATTCGTTCGCGACCTCGGGCGTCGGCACGGTACATCACCTTGCGTTCGAAATGCTCAAGGGGCAGACCGAGACCGAGGTCATGCACATCCCGTATCGCGGCGCCGCCCAGATCGTGCCCGACGTCATCAGCGGCCAGGTGCCGATCGGCGTGGTCAGTGTGGCGGCGGCCATCAGCCAGGCCAAGGCGGGCAGCCTGCGTGCCGTGGCCATCATGAGTCCGGTCTCCATCGCCGGCGCCGATATCGCGCCGCTGGCCGATGCGCTGCCGGGCTTCGACGCCGCGCCCCGGCTGTTCCTGATCGCCCCGGCCGCCACCCCGGCGGCCATCGTGGAGCGCCTGAGCGAGGCGACGCGCACCGTCATGGCCGCGCCTGACCTAGCGCAGGCCGCAGCCGTGCAGGGCGCCGTCCCAGCCTTCCTGCCCGCGTCAGCCATGGTCAGCGAGATCGCGCGCGAATCCGCCATGTGGGGCAAGGTCATCCGCGATCGCAAGATCTCGGCGGAGTAGGGCGCGCCATGCCTGTCATAACAAGTATCGAGGACCTTCGCGTGCTCGCCCAGCGGCGCGTGCCGCGCATGTTCTACGACTATGCGGACTCGGGGTCGTGGACCGAGAGCACCTATCGGGCGAATGAAGACGACTTCAACCAGCTGCTGCTGCGCCAGCGTGTCGCGGTCAATCTCGAACGTCGCAGCACGCAAACACGCATGGCGGGGCAGGACGTGGCCATGCCCGTGGCCATTGCGCCGACGGGTCTGGCCGGCATGCAGCATGCCGACGGCGAGATCCTTGCGGCCCGCGCGGCGCGCGCGTTCGGCATCCCGTTCACGCTGTCCACGATGAGCATCTGCTCGATCGAAGATGTCGCCGCGGCCACCCATAACCATCCGTTCTGGTTCCAGCTGTACGTGATGCGGGACCGCGCATTTATCGAACGATTGATGGAACGCGCGGCACAAGCCGGCTGCCCGGTCCTGGTCCTGACACTGGACCTGCAGATCATCGGCCAACGCCACAAGGATCTGAAAAACGGACTCAGCGCGCCACCCCGGCTGACGCTGCGCAACGTCGCCAACATGATGACGCGGCCGCGCTGGTGCGCCGGCATGCTGCGCACGCCGCGCCGCAATTTCGGCAACGTGATGGGGCATGCCAAAGGGGTCGACACCATGCACTCGCTGGCGGCCTGGACGGCCGAACAATTCGACCCGACGTTGAGCTGGGATGACGTCGCCTGGATACGGCGCAAGTGGGGCGGCAAGCTGATCCTGAAGGGCATCCAGGAAGTGGAGGACGCAAAGCTGGCCGTGGACAGCGGCGCCGATGCGCTCATCGTGTCTAACCATGGCGGCCGCCAGCTCGATGGCGCGCCTTCGTCGATCGCCGCCTTGCCCGAGATCGTCGACGCGGTGGGTTCCTACATCGAAGTGCACATGGATGGCGGCATTCGCTCTGGGCAGGATGTACTAAAAGCAGTCGCGCTAGGTGCGAAAGGCACCTACATAGGTCGGAGCATGCTTTACGGCCTGGGTGCGATGGGAGAGGCGGGCGTACATCATGCGCTGCGCATCATTCAACGCGAACTGGACCTGACGATGGCCTTCTGCGGCTGCACCGACATCCGGCAGGTGGACCGCGGCATCGTCCGGCCGGTCAGGCGATACGGCGACGGCAACTGATAGTCGGGCGCGTCGAACACCCCCTCATCACCCGACCCTATGCATGCAATTGCATGGGTTCGCGGCCCGACTTTTGCGTAGGCGCAAACACCACAAACGTCTGCGCAAAACACCACAGGCGTGGTCCTCCAGTTGGATGATCGCCCGTATGGACGTCGGCTCCATCCCTCGCCTCATCCCACGTAATCCATCCCTCCACCTCGCCCATCGCGCGCAATTGCGTTGCGTCGATCCGACGCATCGCGCGTCGTGCCATCAGCGCCATTTTCCTGTTTTGGCTCTTCGCGGGTGAAGCACGCCATGCCGTGATCTGCGGGCCGTGACGTGTCGTGCGCGATGCGTTTCATCGAGGCATGCGCAAGCATGAAGTCGAAGGTCGCGTGGATGCCATGCCGAGGATTACACCCAACCGCTAGTTTGTGTGAGTGCACTGAAGTTCCATAACCGCGAGTGATGCATTGCGCGTCGCGACACTTTGCGCAGGAAAGGGACGGTGAATCTTCCACGTACTTATGCGACTCTGCCGTATCCGTTGCCAAACGCGGCGACGGCATCCCATCTCACCTCAGGAGTTCACACCATGAACCGCACCTTCACACTCTCCACGACCGCCCGCAACGACAGCGACGCTTTCCTGCCGCAGACCGAAGAACGACTCCCATTCACTATTCGCGTCGTCAAGGATGAAGGCGCTCTGGCCAAGGCCGTTCGCATCCGTCAGGCCGCCTATGGCCGTCATGTGCCCGAGCTGGCCAAGACACTCGGCGCGCCCGAAAGCTACGACGTCGAACCCGGCGCCGTGATCCTGCTTGCCGAATCCAAGATGGACGGCGAGGCCATCGGCACGATGCGCATCCAGACCAACGCGGTCAGCCGCCTTGGCGTCGAACGGTCGGTGCTCTTGCCTGACTGGTTGCAGCAGCAACGATTGTCGGAAGCAACCCGTCTTGGCGTGTCAGAAGGACGTGTCGGTCATGTTGCGAAGATCGCCCTGTTCAAGGCCTATTACCAGTACTGCCTCGAGACCGGCGTCGAGTGGATGATCACTGCCGCGCGCTCGCCGCTGGACCGCCAGTACGAAGCGCTGATGTTCCAGGACGTGTTCCCGGGCCAGGGCTTCATCCCCATGCTCCACATCGGCAACATCCCGCACCGCGTGATGGCTTTTGACGTCGCCTCGGCACGCAAGCGCTGGGAGCAGGGCGGCCATCGCCTGTTCGATTTCATGGTCCGCACCCATCACCCCGACATCGACATCCGTGATCACGGCGGCCGCCTCGTTGACGACCAGGTCAAGACCCACGAAGCCCGCCCCGTGCACATCGCCGCGTGATCGATCCAACGCTCGCACCACCCCTTTCGTCATTCATTCCCTCTCTCACTTCATCGCAAGGAAATTCCATCATGTCGACCACTTTCATCGCCGCCACCACTGCCCGCAACGACGCCGCCGCCTTCTTGCCGCAAACTGAAGAACGACTCCCGTTCACGATCCGTGTGGTCAAGGATGAAGACGCACTGGCCAAGGCCGTCCGCATGCGCCAGGCCGCCTATGGCCGTCACGTGCCTGAACTCGCCAAGACCTTGGGCGAACCTGAAACCTATGACCGCGAACCCGGTGCCGTGATCCTGCTGGCCGAATCGAAGCTGGACGGCGAAGCCGTGGGCACCATGCGCATCCAGACCAACGTGCGCAATCGCCTTGGCGTCGAACGATCGGTGCTGCTGCCCGACTGGTTGCAACAGCAACGACTTGCCGAAGCCACGCGCCTGGGGGTGTCCGAACGCAAGATCGGCCACGTCGCCAAGATCGCCCTGTTCAAGGCCTACTACCAGTATTGCGTCGAGACCAATGTGGACTGGATGATCACGGCCGCCCGCTCGCCGCTCGATCGGGGTTATGAAGCGCTGATGTTCCAGGACGTGTTCCCAGGTCAAGGCTTCATCCCGATGCTGCATATCGGCAACATTGCCCACCGCGTCATGGCATTCGACGTCGCGGCGGCACGGACCCGTTGGGAACAAAGCGGTCACCGCCTGTTCGACTACATGATCCGCACGCACCACCCTGACATCGACATCCGTGGCTACGACATGGATCGCGTGGAAGACGAAGTGCTGGCATTGGATGAGCGTGCTGTGCATATCGCGGCCTGAGCGCCGCATTTCTCACCACGCCTTCCGATCAAGTTGTAACCATCGACCCGTGCGGATCACGGGCCGATGGCTTTTGTCGCTCTGCACCTTCTGCCCGTCGTATCATGCGTTGGCGGTAATACGTAGACCTGCATTCGGGTCAAGACATGGGGGCGAGTGGTATGGAATGGATCAGGCAGGCTTGCCGGAGCGTCGACAAGTTGTTCCGCAACTTTTCGTACTATCTGCTGCCCGTTGCGATTGCCCTGTTCTCGTTGTACTTCCTGATTTTCCTGCCCAGTATCTACGACACCCGCGGCGCAACATCGCTGCCGTTCCGGGTCGTCGAGGCAACATCCACCGATTTCACGCCCGCCAGCGCGCTCGACGCCTTGCGTGGTCAGGCCGATGCGCTGACAGCCAGTACCCAGCTATCCGAGCATCCCTTCTGGCTCGCTGTCCGGTTGCCGCAGGACTCCCGCAATAAAGATACGTTCCTGGATTTTCCGTCGCGCCATACGCAGGCCATGTCCTGCTGGAATGCCGAGACCCTTGCGCCTCTCGGGCACACCGACCGTGTCTCATTTACCGGAATGATCCAGCCCGTCAGGGCCGGCTACGCGTTTTCGATCGACCGCATGACGGACGTGCGCGAGATGTTGTGCCGCGTCGTCAGTTCCGGTCCGGCGCGTCTGTCGTTCTCGATCTGGCCGCGCGATCAGCTGGCCAGTTCGTCGCGCGCGTTTGCGCATGGCATCGGCCTGCTCGAAGGCGGTCTGCTGACGCTGGCCCTCTTCACGATCGTGACGGCGCTGATCAATCGCGAATCGCGGTATGTGCTGTTCGCTGTCTGGCTCATCGGCAATCTGCGATTGGGTGCGCTGTCGATGGGGTGGGACACCCAGTGGTTGAGCCGCGTCATCGACAACGATTGGATGCCCGTCATCAGGATGCTGACGATGGCGTTCTATTACGTCGTCACCTATACCCTGTTCACACAGTTCTTTGAACGCGAATTGCGAGTGATCGGCTATCGCTGGCTGATGCGCGCCGTGCAGCTGCTGGGCATCGTGCTGCTCGTCCTGGCCGTCACGCTGCCGTACTCGATGTTCCTGCCTGCCTTGTGGGCGGTGACCGGATTCGGCGCGGCGTCGCTGGTCTTTTTCCTGGTCCGCATCCTGGTCATCACCCGGTCCAGGATCGCCTGGTGGTATAGCGCCACCCTGGTCTTCACGCTGTTTGCGACCTTCTCGGAAGTCATCGCCGCGGCCTTCGACTTCAAGGCCCTGCTCGAATCCTTCAACAGCGTGACTGCGGCGCTGGGCGCCAGCCTGATGGCGGGCTTTGCGTTCGCGGAACAGATGCGCGAAGAAAAGCACGAACGGATGCAGGCGCAGGCCGAACTCGACCGCACCTACCAGGTCACGCCGGTCGGCCTGTTCACGCTCGAACCCGATGGATCGTTCGTACGCGTGAACCCGGCGCTGCGGCAACAGCTGGGGCTTGAAGACCAGTCCCTGCCCGCCAAGCCGTGGGCCGACTACTTTGCCCCTGGCGCGTGGGACGCACTGCAAGGCCTGGCGGCTCATCCGAAGGGCGGCGAACTGGAAGTGTCCGGCGTGGCCGCCGCCGGGGCTGAAGACACCGGATCCGACCCCCGCTGGTACCTGGTGCGCGCGGCGCATGCCGGCGACCGCATTGAAGGGTCGCTGCAAGACATTACCGAGCGAGTGAAGTACACCGAACGCCTGCAATTCCTGGCCAACAACGACTCACTGACAGGCGTGCTCAACCGCCGGGGGGTCGAAGAAATCCTGAACAGCGCCATCATCAACTTTTCGGACGACCATGCGCTGTCGATCGCGTATCTGGACCTGGACCGGTTCAAGCTGATCAACGACCTGTATGGCCACCAGGCAGGCGACGAAGTGCTCAAGCAGGTCTGCGCCCGCGTGGACAACGTGCTTGAAGCCGGCCACTTCCTGGGGCGTGTTGGCGGCGATGAATTCATCGTCATCTTCCATGACACCGACACCGCGCGCGCCCACGAGCTGTGCCTGCGCGTCGTCAAGGACATTTCGACCCGGCCCTACCAGCTGCGCAATCGCGCCTTCCAGGTCAAGATTTCCATCGGCCTGGTTGAAGCGACGGCCGGCATGGACGCCAAGGACCTGATCTCGGCCGCCGACCGCGCCTGCCGCGAAGCCAAGCGCGGCGCCCACGGCCACGTGGTCGTCTACAAGAAATACGCCCGCGAATTCCTGGACCGCGCCGAAGAACTGCGCCTGATCGAAGAGCTGGGCAGCACCTTCTCGCCCGTCGGCTTCTTCCTGGAAATGCAGCCCATCATGGCGCTCAAGGATCCCGGGAACTCGCTCAACTTCGAAGTGCTGCTGCGCATGCTGGACTCCCACGGCGAACGCCTGCCGCCCACCAAGATCGTCGCCGCCGCGGAAGCCAACGGCAACATCGCCGAACTCGACAAGTGGGTGCTCAGCAGTACCTTGCAGTGGCTGCGCACCAACGTCACACGCCTGCCGCGGACCAAGTTCGTCTGCGTGAACGTCAGTGGCGCGTCGCTCAATGACGAGGCCTTCATTGAAGATGTCTTTGCCTTGCTCGAGCGCTACCAGGACGTCGCGCCCATGCTCTGCATCGAAATCACCGAAAGCGTGGCGCTGCACGACCTGGAAAATTCGCGCCGCTTTATCGAACGCCTGAGGCAGTGGGGGGTGCGTATCGCGCTGGACGACTTTGGCGCCGGGTACACGTCGTTCTCGTACCTGAAAGACCTGTCGGCCGATGCGCTGAAAATCGACGGATCCTTTGTGCGCGGCATGCACCGCCACCCTGCCAACCTCGCCATCGTCGAAGCGATCGTCGAACTCGCGCACAACCTTGGCATGCGCAGCATTGCCGAATGGGCCGAGGATTTCGAGACGGTCGAAGCGCTGGCCGAGATGGGCGTCGACTACGTGCAAGGCTACATTGTTGCGGAACCGCAGTCGCCCGTCGCGCTGCTGGAAGCCGAATCGTGCCTGAGCTTCGTCACCGACTACCGCCTGCTGCGCTTCTTTCAGGAACGGGAGAAGGGAGGGGAGATGACGACCAGCATGAGCGACTATCACTGACGCCTGACGCCTGCCGGCCACCTTTGCATAGGCAAAAAAAATCCCAGCACAAGGCTGGGATTCGGAGACTGGTGGAGCCGGGGGGAATTGAACCCCCGTCCGCAAGCCCTCAACAGGCAGTTCTACATGTGTAGTCGATTAATTTTTGTTTAACCTCACACTTAGCCAACCGACAGGCCGGAGTGAGGCGATTCACGTAGTTTAAATCTGGACCGTGTGACCCCAGTACAGACCGATTCCTTGTGAATGTCACTGCTGCGGTTCAAAGATGACCCTTCAGGGGTTAGCCCTCCAAGTCATCCTTTAGGAAAGTTTTACCCTCCCTCCGCCTGACCCAAGGACAGATCAGTGCAGCGGCTCACCGCTTAAGCGGCGAGAGCGAAACGCTCGTCGTTGGCGTTTATTTGCGTTCCAGTGGTTTTACGAAGCGTACTGGTGCTCGACATGCCCTACTCTGCGTCGCGACCCACGTCGAATCCGGATCGGCCCCAGGAGTCTTATATTGTACGCGATCCCGTCATTTCAAGTGCAAACGGTCGATGGCGGGCAATAAATCTTCGGGCGCGTGCGCCACTTCGTCCGCGCCCCACGCGTCAACCGGGTCGCTATCGCCGTTGTAGCCGTACCCGACGGCGATGGTTTTCATGCCGGCGGCCTTGCCCGCCACGATGTCGCGCAGGTCGTCGCCCACGTAAATGCAGTCTTCCGGCGCGTGTCCGGCCTGGCGCGCGGCATGGAGCAGGGGTTCGGGATGCGGCTTGTAGTACGCCGTCGTATCGCCGCACACCGTGATTACGCTGGCGTCGTGCAGGTCCAGATGCCTGACCAGCGGCAACGCCAGCCGCGTCACCTTGTTGGTGACGATGCCCCATGGGGTGCCGCGGCGATGCAGCTCGGCCAGCAGCGCTTCCACACCCGGGAACAGCACCGTGTGCACGGCGATATTGCGTTCGTACTCCGCCAAAAACGCCTGCTTGGCGGCTTCGTAGTCTGGATCGTCGGGCTGGAGGCCCAGCGCCACGCCCAGCAAGCCACGCGCGCCATGCGAGGCCATGTGGCGCAGGGCGGTCAGTGGCAGAGCGGGGAGCCCCTTGGCCGTGCGCTGCGCATTGGCGGCCGCGGCCAGGTCGGGCGCGGTATCGGCCAGCGTGCCGTCAAAGTCGAACAGGATCAGCGGCGTCATGTGCGCACCATGGCGACCATGTAGTTGACGCTGGTGTCCGACGTGAGCGAATAGCGCTTGCCGATAGGCTGGTACTGCAGCCCGCGGATTTCCGTGGCCTCGAGCCCGGCGCGGCGTGCGTCGCCGATCAGTTCGCTGGGGCGGATGAAGCTTTCATAGCTGTGCGTGCCTTGGGGCACCAGGCGCAGCAGGTATTCGGCGCCCAGGATCATGTAGCCGAAAGCCTTCAGATTCCGGTTGATCGTGGAAAACATGACGTGCCCGCCGGGTTTCACCAGGGCAGCGCACGCGCGGATGATCGACCCGGGGTCCGGCACGTGTTCGAGCATTTCCATGCACGTGACGATGTCGTACTGGCCGGGTTCATCGGCGGCAATCTGTTCTGCGGCAATATTGCGATATTCGACTTTGATGCCGGTTTCGAGGCTGTGCAGGCGCGCGACTTTCAAGGATTTTTCGGCCAGGTCGATACCGGTGACGATGGCGCCACGGGCTGCCATGCTTTCGGCAAGAATTCCGCCGCCGCAACCTACATCCAGCACCCTCTTGTTGCCCAATCCCCGCGCATTCTGGCTGATCCAGTCCAGGCGCAGCGGGTTGATGGCGTGCAGCGGTTTGAATTCACTTTCCGGGTCCCACCAGCGCGACGCCAGCGCGCTGAATTTTGCCAATTCAGCGGCGTCCGCATTCACATGCGGGGTATTGAGGGCAGAAACGGTGGCATTCATTTAGTCCACTCCAAAATAAAAAACCCCGCAGTCAAAGATCTGCGGGGTTTTAATTCTAACGGCACCGGACAGGCTGCCGTCAGGATTCAGTCAAACAGCAACCGAATTTACCAGCGTTCAGCTAGCGTAGGCCTTAACGGTTACGCGTGCCAACCACTTCAACTTCAACGCGACGGTTCTTGGCGCGACCGGCGGCAGTCTTGTTGTCAGCGACCGGCTGCTTTTCGCCCTTGCCTTCCGTGTAAACACGGTTGGCTTCGATGCCCTTGCTGACCAGGTAGGCCTTGACAGCTTCGGCACGACGGACGGACAGACGCTGGTTGTACGCATCGGTACCGACAGAGTCAGTGTGACCCACGGCGATGACGACTTCCAGGTTGATGTTGCGAACTTGTGCGACCAGTTCGTCAAGCTTGGCGCGAGCTTCTGGCTTCACGACAGACTTGTCGAAGTCGAACAGGGCGTCAGAAGAGTACGTGACCTTCTGGCTGACAGGCACCGGTGCCGGCACGACGGCTGGCGGTGGTGCAGGACGAGGTTGCTGAACAGGAACCACAGCTGGAGCTGGCGGCTTCAGCGCGCCATCGCAGGACGGGTCAGCAGTCGCAGGGGTCCAGAACCCGTTGCGCCAGCAGAGGCCATCGTTGCTCTTCAGAAGCGGGCCACCAGCGGTTTGCCAGTTATCGTTTGTTGTCGTGGTCTGAGCTGTGGCCACGCCTGAGGCCGTTACGGCAGCGAAGGCGAGCGCCAGAGAGATTCCAACTTTGGAGCGTTTGTTCATGTTTCTCCTCTTAGCTTGAAATAAAACTCGCAGCGAACCCCCGCCGCAACATGAATTACGAGGTAAGTATAGCATTCGGACTGTTTTCTCATAGATGTCACTCCTTGGACACGTAAGGTTTTGTGCCAGAAAGGACACCCACTGCGAGCGTGTGCCACTGCGGGATTCTGGACAATATCCTTTCGAGTTCCATCCGTGCCGATATCTTGGTGAGATGTAGTTTTTTAGCAACTGACTCGCCAGCGACCCAAACCTCCTCCACGTCCTCTCTTCCGGCCGTGTAAACGACGTGCGACGCGGGGTCGAAAACGGGCAACTGGTGCGCCGCATCCAGCCGTATCGCCACCATGTCGGCCTGCTTGCCGACCACCAGCGAACCGATCCGGTCCTGCCAACCCAAGGCGCACGCGCCCCCGAGCGTGGCGGCGTGCAGCGCCTGGTGCGCCGAAAAAGCGGCCGCGTCGCCGCTCGCGCCTTTTGCCAACAGCGCCGCCAGTCGGACTTCAGACAGCATGTCGAGACGGTTATTGCTGGCCGCACCATCGGTTCCCACGCCAAAGTTCAATCCATCTCGTAACAATTGCGCTACCGGTGCGATACCGCTGGCAAGCTTCAGATTGGATGCCGGGCAGTGGGCCAGGTGTGCACCTCGCGCAACGAGCATGGCAATGTCGGCCGTATCCAGATGCACGCCATGGATGGCGATCAGGCGCGGCGACAGGAGGCCGAGGCGGGCAAGCCGGGCGGTCGGCCGCAAACCGGTCCGGGCCAGCGCGTCGCTGACTTCCTGCGCGGTTTCCTGCAGATGGATGGCGATCGGGACATCCAGTTCCTCGGCCAGCATGTCGATCCGGCGCAAGGTGTCGTCGCCAACGGTATAGGGGGCGTGGGGCGCGAACATGAAACCCAGCGACGCCTCGCCGCGAAAGTCGGACTGGGCGGCCAGGCCCTGACCGATGTAGGCGTCGGCGTTGGCGGCATAAGGCGTTGGAAAGTCGATCACCGTCATGCCGACCACGCAGCGCAGCCCGATCGCGAGCGCCGCGCGCGCGACCGCATCCGGGTGGAAATACATGTCGGCGCAACAGGTGGTGCCGCCCGCCAGCATTTCGGCAAAGGCAAGCACGCTGCCGTCATGGACGAAGTCGGGGGACACCAGCCGGCTTTCCAGCGGCCAGATGCGGTCGTGGAGCCAGGTCATCAGGGGCAGGTCATCGCCCGCGCCGCGCAGCAGGCTCATGGCCGCATGGGTGTGCAGGTTCACGAAACCCGGCATCAGCACCCGGCCGGGCAAATGCCGGACGGTGGCGTCCGGATAGCGCTGGCGCAGTGCTGCATGCGGGGCGATGGCCAGAATGCGGCCGTCCTGCACCGCGACGCCGTGGCCCGTCAGCACCGTGCCGGCAGGTTCGATCGGAAGGATCCAGTCGGGAAGGAGGAGCGTGGTCGAAGCCATGGCGCGCGCCGCAGGGGAGGATGGCGACTATTACATCATGGGCGCGGCGGGTGACCGGATGGTAAACTCCAAAGCTTCGCCCTGCCAGTTGCCCGGGGGCGCGATAACTCACTTTATGCAGCTTGCCCATGGATTCCTTCGCCAAGGAAACAATACCGATCTCTCTTGAAGAAGAGATGCGTCGCAGTTATCTCGATTACGCCATGAGCGTGATCGTCGGGCGCGCGCTGCCCGATGTGCGCGATGGCCTGAAACCGGTGCACCGCCGGGTCCTGTTCGCCATGCACGAGCTGAACAACGACTGGAACCGCGCCTACAAGAAGTCGGCGCGTATCGTCGGGGATGTGATCGGTAAGTACCATCCTCACGGCGATCAGTCCGTGTACGACACCATCGTTCGCATGGCGCAGCCGTTCTCGCTGCGCTACATGCTGGTGGACGGCCAGGGCAACTTCGGTTCGGTCGACGGCGACAGCGCCGCGGCCATGCGATACACCGAAATCCGCCTGTCCAAGATTGCGCACGAACTGCTGGCCGACATCGACCAGGAAACCGTCGATTTCGGGCCGAACTACGACGGCAGCGAAAAAGAACCCCTGCTGCTGCCATCGCGCCTGCCCAACCTGCTGGTCAACGGCAGCTCGGGCATCGCAGTTGGCATGGCCACCAACATTCCGCCGCACAACCTGTCCGAAGTGGTCGACGGCTGTCTGTTCTGCCTGCGCAACCCGGAATGCACGGTCGACGAACTGATCGAAGTGATTCCCGCGCCCGACTTCCCGACCGGGGCGACCATCTACGGCATGTCCGGCGTGCGCGAAGGCTATCGCACCGGCCGCGGCCGGGTGGTCATGCGCGCCAAGACGCACTTCGAAGACGTGGATCGTGCCGGCGGACGCCAGGCCATCATCGTCGACGAAATCCCGTACCAGGTGAACAAGCGCACGCTGCTTGAACGTATCGCCGAACTCGTCAACGAAAAGAAGGTCGAGGGCATCTCCGACATCCGCGACGAGTCCGACAAGGACGGCATGCGGGTCGTGATCGAGCTCAAGCGCGGCGAAGTGCCCGAAGTCGTGCTGAACAATCTGTACAAGAACACGCAGCTGCAAGACACGTTCGGCATGAACCTGGTGTCGCTGGTCGACGGCCAGCCGCGCCTGCTGAACCTGAAGCAGATGATCGAGTACTTCCTGCAGCATCGGCGGGAAGTGGTCACGCGTCGCACGGTGTTCCAGTTGCGCAAGGCGCGGGAACGCGGTCACGTGCTGGAAGGCCTGGCGGTCGCGCTGGCCAACATCGACGATTTCATTGCGATCATCAAGGCGGCGCCGACCCCACCGGTCGCGCGTCAGGACCTGATGGCCCAGTCGTGGGATTCGTCGCTGGTCCGCGACATGCTGGCCCGCGCCGAAAACGAGACCGATGGCGGCCTGCAGGCCTACCGTCCGGAAAGCCTGCCCGCCGGCTTCGGCATGCAGGCCGACGGCCTGTACCGCCTGAGCGATACGCAGGCGCAGGAAATCCTGAACATGCGTCTCCAGCGCCTGACCGGCCTGGAGCAGGACAAGATCGTTGCCGAGTACAAGGAAGTGATGGCCACCATCGCCGACTTGCTCGACATCCTGGCCAAGCCGCCGCGTGTCACGGCCATCATCACCGACGAACTGTCGGCGATCAAGGCCGAGTTCGGCACCGACGCCAAGGACAGCCGCCGCTCGCACATCGAGCTGAACGCGACCGAGCTCGACACCGAAGACCTGATCACGCCGACCGACATGGTCGTGACCCTGTCGCACACCGGCTATATCAAGAGCCAGCCTTTGTCCGAATACCGCGCGCAAAAGCGTGGCGGACGCGGCAAATCGGCCACCGCGATGAAGGAAGATGACTGGATCGACCAGCTGTTCATCGCGAACACGCACGACTTCATCCTGTGCTTCAGCGATCGCGGCCGGGTGTACTGGCTCAAGGTCTGGGAAGTGCCGCAAGGCACGCGTACGTCGCGCGGCAAGCCGATCGTGAACATGTTCCCGCTGAACGATGGCGAGAAGGTCACGGTGGTGCTGCCGATCAAGGCGTTCGACGAAGACCACTTCGTGTTCATGGCCACGGCCAAGGGGACGGTCAAGAAGACGCCGCTGTCCGACTTCTCGAACCCCCGCAAAGCCGGCATCATTGCGGTCGACCTGGACGAAGGCGACTACCTGATCGGCGCGTCGGTCACCGACGGCAAGCACGATGTCATGCTGTTCTCGGACGCCGGCAAGGCCGTGCGTTTCGACGAAAACGACGTGCGCCCGATGGGCCGTACCGCGCGCGGTGTGCGCGGCATGATGCTGGATGAAGCGCACAACGTGATCGCGTTGCTGGTGGCCGAAAACGAAACGCAAAGCGTGCTGACCGCGACCGAAAACGGCTACGGCAAGCGCACGCCGATCGCCGAGTACACGCGCCACGGCCGTGGCACCAAGGGCATGATCGCGATCCAGACGTCCGAGCGTAATGGCAAGGTCGTCGGCGCGGTGCTGGTGACGCCAACCGACGAGATCATGCTGATCACGACGGGCGGCGTGCTGGTTCGTACCCGGGTCAGCGAGATCCGCGAAATGGGCCGCGCCACGCAAGGCGTGACCCTGATCAACGTCGACGAAGGCACGCATCTGTCAGGTGTGCAGCGTGTGGTCGAAACCGACCATGAAGAGGCCGAAGCCATCATCGCGGGTGAAGGATCGCTGTCGGGCGACCTGTCGTCCGGCGATGACGTGACGCCAGATGCAGGTGACGACGGCGCCGCGGGCGATGTCCCGGACGATGCAGCCGACACGGACGCATCCGATTCGGACGCAGACGACGCGACGCCCGACGCCTGAGTCATCACCCCGTCCTCTTGAACCGTGCCCCGACTATCAACAGCCAGTGCAGACCGCGATGAAACGTCCTTATAACTTCTCTGCCGGTCCGGCCGCATTGCCGGAAACCGTGTTGCAGCGCGCCGCTGCCGAAATGCTCGATTGGCAGGGCAGCGGCATGTCGGTGATGGAAATGAGTCATCGCGGCAAGCACTTCAGCCAGATCTGCGACGAGGCCGAAGCCGACCTGCGCGAACTGCTGGCGATTCCCGACGACTACGCGGCGCTGTTCATGCAGGGCGGCGGGCTGGCCGAAAACGCCATTGTTCCAATGAACCTGATCGGCCTGCAGGTGGCCCAGGCGGCCGACTTCGTGCTGAGCGGGTCATGGGCGGTCAAGTCGTATAAGGAAGCGCGCCGCTACGGCAATGTGGCGGTCGCGGCCACGGCCGAACAGGCCACCGAGATCAACGGCGTGCAGCAGGCGCCGTGGACCTATATGCCCGACCCGTCCACCTGGAAGGTGCGGCCGGAATCGAGCTACCTGCATATCTGCAGCAACGAGACGATCGGCGGCGTCGAATTTCCGGACTGGCCCGACCTGGCCAGCCTGGGCGCCCCCGACACGGTGCTGAGCATCGATGCGTCGTCGCACATCCTGTCCCGTCCCATGGACGTGACGCGTGCGGGCGTGGTGTTTGCCGGTGCGCAAAAGAACATTGGTCCAGCCGGCCTGACGATCGTCATCGTCCGCAAGGACCTGCTGGGCAAGGCGTTGCCGATCTGCCCGTCCGCCTTCGATTACGCCATCGTGGCCGAGAACGACTCGCGCTACAACACGCCGCCAACCTATGCGATCTATATCGCCGGGCTGGTGTTCAAGTGGCTCAAAGAGCAGGGCGGCCTGGCCGGGATGGAAGCGCTCAATACCGCCAAGGCCCGCGCGCTGTATGACTATGTCGATTCGTCTTCCTTCTATCGCAATCCGGTGGAACCGTCGGTGCGATCGCGCATGAACGTGCCGTTCATCCTGCATGACGACGCGTTGAACGCGGCGTTCCTGAAGGAAGCCGATGCGGCCGGACTGCTGCAACTGAAAGGGCACAAGAGCGTGGGCGGCATGCGGGCGTCGATCTATAACGCCATGCCGATGGAAGGGATCCAGGCCCTGATCGCATTCATGAAGTCGTTCGAGCAAAGCCATGGATGATCTGCTTGCGCAGAAGCTTGCGCCTTTGCGCGCCCGGATCGACGAGATCGATGCCGAAGTCTTTGCCCTGCTGACCGAACGTGCGCGCACGGCGCTGGCCGTGGGCGAGGTCAAGCAGCATGTCAGCGGGCCGGTGTTGCGGCCAGAGCGGGAAGCCCAGGTGATCCGCCGTCTGCAGGACATGAATGCCGGGCCGCTGCCGGCGTCCGCCATTGCGGCGATCTGGGGCGAGATCATGTCGGCCTGCCGCGCGCTTGAAGAGCCTGCCAAGGTCGCCTACCTGGGTCCGCAAGGCACGTACAGCGAAGTCGCGGCCCTGGCGCATTTCGGCCACGCGATCGAGACGGTGCCTTGCGTCAATTTTGACGAGGTGTTCCGCGCGGTCGAAGCGGGCCGCGCCGACTTCGGCATGGTCGCACTTGAAAACTCCAACGAGGGCGCGGTCAACCGCGTGCTCGACCTGCTGCTGACGTCGTCGGCCAAGGTGCTGGGCGAGCGTTCGGTGCCGGTTCATCATTGCCTCATGACCCGCAGCGGCACGCTTGACGGCGTGCAACGGGTGCGCGCTCACCCGCAGGCGCTGGCGCAGTGTCAGGCGTGGCTGTCCGAACACCGTCCGGACCTGATCCGCGAGTCGGCCTCCAGCAATGCCGAAGCGGCCCGCATGGCGGCCGAAGATCCCACGGTGGCCGCCATTGCCAGCGAGCAGGCGGCCGGTCTGTGGAACCTGTGCATCGTTGCGCCCCACATCCAGGACGATCCCCACAATCGCACGCGTTTCCTGGCGATCGGCCATATCGACACGGCGCCGTCAGGCAAGGACAAGACCAGTTTGATCCTTGCCGTGCCGAACGAAGCGGGCGCTGTGTATGAAATGCTCAAGCCGCTGGCCGACAACGGCGTGTCCATGACGCGCTTCGAATCGCGCCCGGCTCGCACCGGCCAGTGGGAGTACTACTTCTACGTCGACATCGAAGGCCATCAGCAGGACCCTCAAGTGGCCACTGCGCTGGCCGTGCTCAAGTCGCGGGCGGCCTTCTTCAAGGTGCTGGGCTCCTATCCGGTGGCTCCCTGATTGCAGCGCCGGGCGGCCTTTGCCGTCCTGCGCGATTCGGCCCCTCCCTTTTTTTCCGGTAGCCGCATGACGCTTTCTTCTTCTCCCGCCGCGCCCGGCGCGCCGCTCGTTCCCGTGCTGGTGGTGGTGGGTGTCGGCTTGATCGGCGGTTCGTTCGCGGCCGCGTTGCGGCAGGTGGGCCAGGTCGGCAAGGTGATCGGCGTGGGGCGTCAGGTGGCCAGCCTGGAGCGCGCGCGGGACCTGGGTCTGATCGACGAATTCCTCCCGCTGGACCAGGCCGTCGCGCAAGCCGACCTGGTGCTGCTGTCGGTGCCGGTTGGCGCCACCGAAGCAACGTTGGCGGCGCTGCTGCCGCATCTGCCCGAACACGCGGTCGTGACCGACGTGGGCAGCACGAAACGCGACGTGGTGGCTGCTGCGCGGGCCGCAATGGGCGACCGTATCAATCAGTTCGTGCCGGGCCATCCCATCGCGGGCAGCGAACAGAGCGGCCCCGACGCGGCGCAGACCGGCCTCTACCAGGGTCGCGACGTGATCTTGACGCCGTTGCTGCAGAACACCCGCGCCGACGTCGAATTCGTGCAGCTGGCATGGGAGCTGTGCGGCGCCGAAGTCCGATTGATGACCCCCGAACTGCACGACCGCGCGCTGGCCTCGGTCAGCCACGTGCCGCACCTGCTGGCTTTCGCTTATATGGGCCAGGTGATTGGCGCGCCCGACACGGCGCTGCGGCTCGACCTGGCCGGAAGTGGCTTCCGGGACTTCACGCGGATCGCCGGGGGATCGCCCGACATGTGGCGCGATATCTTCCTGGCGAACCATGACGTGCTGCTCGACGAGGTCGCCCAGGTGCGAGGTATGCTCGACATGTTCGAGCGGGCGATCCGCCATGGCGACACCGAACAGCTGACCGTGCTGCTGCAGGCCATTTCGTCGGTCCGCCGCAATTGGGGCGAGGCGCAAGCCGCCGACACGCCGGCCGCCAGCCGTGCATCGCCCGACGCGGCTGCGGAAGTCTGAATGGTGCTTCGGGCCTGTTCGTATGATCTGTTGGTCCGACCTGTTTGTCTGACCGACCTGCCTTGACCCACTCGCCTGACCGATTAGCCTGACCCCTTCGCCTGATCCACGTGCACGATTCCTCCAGCCTGAGCCCCGCCATGTCCGACGCGCCGCACCTGTCCCATCTTGATTTGTCGCCGGTCCGCACTGCCCAGGGCACGGTGGCGCTGCCGGGTTCCAAAAGCATTTCGAACCGGGTGCTGCTGCTCGCGGCGCTGGCCGAAGGCACAACCCGGGTGACTGGGCTGCTCGATTCCGACGATACGCGCGTCATGCTGGCGGCGTTGCGGGCGCTGGGTGTGCCGGTGGCGCCGGGCGGTGATCGCAGCGAGGTGTCCGTCACCGGCGCCGCGCGCTTTCCGGGATTGCACGCCACGCTCTTCATGGGCAATGCCGGCACCGCCATCCGGCCGCTGACCGCGGCGCTGGCCATGATGGGCGGACACTACCTGCTGAGCGGCGTGCCGCGCATGCACGAACGGCCGATCGGCGACCTGGTCGATGCCTTGCGCATGCTTGGCGCGCGCGTCGCGTACCAGGGCAAGGAAGGCTACCCGCCGCTGTCGATCGGCGTGGGCGACCTGACGCTGAAAGGCCCGGTGCGCGTCAATGGCTCGGTATCGAGCCAGTTCCTGACAGCCTTGCTGCTGGCGGCGCCGCTGGCCACGGCCGCGACGGGGCGCGACTTTGTCATCGAGGTGCAAGGCGAGTTGATCTCCAAGCCGTACGTCGAAATCACCCTGAACCTGATGGCCCGGTTTGGCGTGACCGCGCAGCGCGATGGCTGGACGCGGTTTACCGTGCCTGCACGCGCTCGATACACGTCGCCCGGACAGATCCTGGTCGAAGGGGACGCGTCATCGGCGTCGTACTTCCTGGCGCTTGGCGCCATTGGCGGCGGGCCCGTGCGCGTGACCGGCGTGGGGGAGGGCAGCATCCAGGGCGATGTGGCCTTTGCCGACACGCTGGCCGCCATGGGCGCCACGGTCCGCACGGGGCCGGACTGGATTGAAACCACGGGATTGCGGGTGGCCGCTGGCGAACGCCTGCGCGCCTTCGACACGGATTTCAACCTGATCCCCGACGCGGCCATGACGGCGGCGGTGCTCGCGCTGTATGCCGATGGCCCATGCACGCTGCGCAATATCGCCAGCTGGCGCGTGAAGGAAACGGACCGCATCCACGCCATGGAAACGGAACTGCGCAAGCTGGGCGCAACGGTCACGGCCACCCATGACAGCCTGACCGTTACGCCGCCAGCGCGCTGGACGCCCGCCGAGATCGGCACCTGGGACGACCACCGCATGGCCATGTGCTTTTCGTTGGCGGCATTTGGCGGCCAGCCGGTCCGTATCCTGGACCCGAACTGCGTCAGCAAGACCTTTCCGACCTATTTCGACGTTTACGCCGGGCTGGTCGCGGCTTGACCGGGAGCGTGTATCGGCATCTGGCCGGACGCTTGACCGTACCCGTCGGCTGCGCGACCCTGGCTGCGCAGCGCCTTGGCGTGCTGCCGCTTTTCCCAGGCCCGGTCAAAGAAGTAGTGCACCACGGTGTTGACGATGGGTTCAACAAAGGTGACGGCGCCGCTCATCGCAACACTGCCGGTGATCAGATAGGTCACGCTGAACGCGGTAACGACGTGCACGCCGCCGAAGGCAAGGGTCTTGGCCATGAAAACTCCGTAAGCGTTAATGCCAATTGAGAATTGATCTCATTATTGGGTTTTGCCGTTCCGGCTTCAAGACAATAGATTTCATCGCATTGATAGGAAAAGACAAATGAGTGGCGCGCACGTGCAGGTAATCGCTATCGATGGGCCGACCGCCTCGGGCAAGGGCACCATCGCCCATCGCGTCGCGCAGCAACTGGGCTGGCACGTGCTGGATAGCGGCGCCTTGTATCGGCTCACGGCGCTGGCCTGCATGAAACGCGGCATTTCGCTTGACGCGGTGGATCAGGTGGCCGATATCGCCGGTCAGCTGGACGTCCGGTTCCACGAGCTGGGCGTCTACCTGGACGGCCACGACGTAGGCGCCGAGATCCGCCAGGAAGCCGTGGGCAACGGCGCGTCGCAGGTCGCCGCGCTCGGACCGGTGCGCGCGGCGCTGCTGGAACGCCAGCGGGCATTTCGTCAACCCGACGGCCTGGTGGCCGACGGCCGCGACATGGGCACGGTGGTGTTCCCCGATGCCATCCTGAAGGTGTTCCTGGTGGCCAGCGCCCAGGCTCGGGCCGAAAGGCGGTATAACCAGTTGATCGAAAAGGGATTTTCGGCTAATCTCTTAACCCTTTTGCATGATTTGGAAGCGCGTGATGCGCGCGACATGCAGCGGGTCAATGCCCCGCTTTTTCCGGCGGACGACGCCCTGGTGCTCGATTCGTCCGACCTGTCGATCGACCAGACAGTCGCCCAGGTGATGGCCTGGTACAAAGGCAAGTTGCCCCAGGGTAGGAAGAAGCCACCCAAAGGGTAGGAAGAAGCCACCCAAAGGGTAGGAAGAAGCCACCCCGACCGTGAGCCATCCACGCGGCCACGAAGCTCCACAGAATGTTTTCGCAGGACAGCGCACAGGCTTTGGTTCGAGTGCGCTGATTGGCCCTCAGCAATGAGGTTGTTTGACTCCACCGATTGGTACGGTTCCAGGACGAATTCTCGTCTGCCCCCAATGAAGGTGTGTAACCCCGGTACAACACAACAATGTCTTCGGTTTCCGAAATTCCAGCAGGCGAAGAAAGTTTCGCCGCACTGTTTGAAGAAAGCATCAAGAAACAAGAGATGAAGTCTGGCGAGGTCATCACTGCTGAAGTGGTGCGCATCGACCATAACTTCGTGGTGGTCAACGCTGGCCTGAAGTCCGAGGCTCTGATCCCGCTCGAAGAATTCCTGAACGACAAGGGCGAACTCGAAGTGTCGGAAGGCGACTTCGTCTCCGTCGCGATCGACGCGCTGGAAAACGGCTACGGCGACACGGTTCTGTCGCGTGACCGCGCCAAGCGCCTGGCTGCCTGGCTGCAACTCGAGCAGGCGCTCGAGTCGGGCGACCTGGTCACCGGCACCATCACTGGCAAGGTCAAGGGCGGCCTGACCGTCATGACCAACGCAATCCGCGCCTTCCTGCCGGGTTCGCTGGTCGACCTGCGTCCTGTCAAGGACACCACGCCGTACGAAGGCAAGACCCTCGAATTCCGCGTCATCAAGCTCGACCGCAAGCGCAACAACGTCGTGCTGTCGCGCCGTGCCGTGCTCGAAGCCAACATGGGCGAAGAGCGCCAGAAGCTGCTCGAGACGCTGCACGAAGGTGCGATCGTCAACGGCGTGGTCAAGAACATCACCGACTACGGCGCATTCGTGGACCTGGGCGGTATCGACGGCCTGCTGCACATCACCGATCTGGCATGGCGTCGTGTGCGTCACCCGTCGGAAGTGCTGACTGTCGGCCAGGAAATCCAGGCCAAGGTCCTGAAGTTCGACCAGGAAAAGAACCGCGTCTCGCTGGGCGTCAAGCAGCTGGGCGAAGATCCCTGGGTGGGCCTCGCTCGTCGCTACCCGCAAGGCACGCGTCTGTTCGGCAAGGTCACGAACCTCACGGACTACGGCGCATTCGTCGAAGTCGAAGCCGGCATCGAAGGCCTGGTCCACGTGTCCGAAATGGACTGGACCAACAAGAACGTCGATCCCAAGAAGGTTGTCACCCTGGGCGACGAAGTCGAAGTCATGGTTCTGGAAATCGACGAAGACCGCCGCCGTATCTCGCTGGGCATGAAGCAGTGCCGCGCGAATCCGTGGGAAGAATTCTCGATCAACCACAAGCGTGGCGACAAGGTCCGCGGCGCCATCAAGTCGATCACCGACTTCGGCGTGTTCGTCGGTCTGCCTGGCGGCATCGACGGCCTGGTGCACCTGTCCGACCTGTCCTGGAGCGAAACCGGCGAAGAAGCCGTGCGCAACTTCAAGAAGGGCGACGAAGTCGAAGCCGTGGTTCTGGGCATCGACACCGACAAGGAACGCATCTCGCTGGGCATCAAGCAGCTGGAAGGCGATCCGTTCACCAACTTCGTTGGCACGTACGACAAGGGCGCCGTGGTTCCTGGCACCGTCAAGTCCGTCGAACCCAAGGGTGCTGTCGTGACCCTGTCGGTGGATGTCGAAGGCTATCTGCGCGCTTCCGAGATGTCGACGGGCCGCGTGGAAGATGCATCGACCATCGTGAAGGTGGGCGACAACGTCGACGCCATGATCCTGAACATCGACCGCAAGACGCGTTCGATCCAGCTCTCGATCAAGGCGAAGGACAGCGCAGAGACGGCTGACGCCATCCAGCGCATGTCGGATGCCAGCGCATCGTCGGGCACGACCAACCTGGGCGCACTGCTCAAGGCCAAGCTCAACGAACGCGAAAACGGTTGATGGCCTCCTGACAGACGATGCTTTCGGCTCGCCCTGGCATGGATTCCATGACGAAATCCGAGTTGATCGCGCGTTTGGCGGCCCGCTATCCCCAGCTGGTCGCCAAGGATGCCGATTACGCGGTGAAAACGATCCTCGACGCGATGGCCCAGTCCTTATCGGAAGGCCACCGTATCGAGATCCGTGGCTTCGGCAGCTTTTCGCTGTCGAAACGCCCGCCGCGTATAGGCCGTAATCCGAAGTCCGGCGAGCGGGTGCTGGTGCCTGAAAAACGGGTGCCGCACTTCAAGGCCGGCAAGGAATTGCGGGAACGTGTCGACGTTGCCGCCGCCGAACCGCCGCCCGTGTAAGAACGGTCGGCGCGCCGGCAACAAAAAACCCCGACAGCTGCAAGGCTGCCGGGGTTTTTTCTTTACGCCTGGATGAACGCGAGTAGGTCGGCGTTCAGCACATCGGCGTTGACGGTCAGCATCCCATGCGGGTACCCCGGGTAGGTCTTGAGGGTGGCGTTGGGGAGCAGCTTGACGCCCTTGATCGCGGCATCGGCGATCGGCACGATCTGGTCGTCTTCGCCATGCAGCCACAGCGTGGGTACCGTAATCGCCTTCAGGTCATCGCTCTGGTCTGTTTCCGAAAAGGCCTTGATGCCTTCGTAGTGGGCCTTGGCGCTTCCCATCATGCCCTGGCGCCACCAGTTCTGGATCACGCCGGGCAGCACCTTGGCGCCGTCGCGGTTAAAGCCGTAGAACGGACCCGTCGGCAGGTCGGTGAAGAACTGCGCACGGTTGGCAGCCAGCGCCGCTCGCAATCCGTCGAACACCTCCATCGGCAAGCCTTCGGGATTCGCCTCGGTCTTGAGCATCAGGGGCGGCACGGCGGACACCAGGATCGCCTTGGCGACGCGGCCGGCCGGCTGGCCGTGCTTCGCCACATAACGCGCCACCTCGCCACCGCCGGTCGAATGCCCGATGTGGACCGCGTTCTTCAGGTCCAGCGCTTCGACGACCGCAAACGCGTCGGCGGCGTAGTGGTCCATGTCATGGCCTTCGGACACTTGATCCGACCGGCCATGGCCGCGGCGATCGTGGGCCACGACCCGGTAGCCGCGTTGCACGAAGAACAGCATCTGTGCGTCCCAGTCGTCGGACGACAAGGGCCAGCCGTGGTGGAACACGATAGGCTGGGCGGTTTTCGGGCCCCAGTCCTTGTAGAAGATGTTGACGTTGTCAGAGGTGGTGATGAAGGGCATGCGATGCTCCTGAGGGGACGGTAACGATGCGACCAGGGCTGGCGCAACGGACGAGGCTTGCGGTTAACGATCACGGCGTGCGGCAGAGATGACGTTGCGCAGGCCCTGAAGGCTTGCGCAACGGACAGACGCTTGCAGCGCTGACAGGGTGTCAGCCGAATTTGACAAGATTGAGAGCGGGCAGCGGGCCGCCCGGAAACTGGGCGAGGCGGGCCCCGATGGCGAGCGCACCAAGGTCGATGCCGAAGAAGCCCAGGCGGTCGATCAAAGCGGCCACGTCGGCCTTTGCCTGTGCGTCATCCCCGGAATAGAACATAACGCGGCGTCCGCCTTCCCGTCGAGGGTCGCTGGCCACGTGCTCGGCCAGCAGGTGATTGAAGGCTTTGACCAGGCGGGCGCCAGGCACCCTCTCGGCCACGACTTCTGACGACGTGCGGCCCTGCAGCTCGGCAGGCTTGAACAGCGGCCCTTCGATCGGGTTGTTGGCATCGACCACGATCCGCTGGCCGAAGTCGGGCAGGCCGGCAAGCGCGGCGGGCAGCCTGGACCAGTTGACGGCCACGAACACGATATCCTTGGCGGCGGCTTCTTGGCGGGTGCCGGCCTGGATTGTCGGGCCGATGGCGGCGACCGTGTCGGCCAGGCTGGCGGGGCCGCGGCTGTTCGACAGCGTGGCGGTGATGCCGGCGCGTGCCAGTGCGGTGGCGATGGCATGTCCGATATTGCCGGCGCCGATGATGCCGATGCTCGGATCGCGGTTGGGTTGTGCGGCGGCTGGGGTGTGGGTCGAAGTGGTCATGATGGAATGTCCTTGTGTCGTGGTTTGAGAGGTGTGCAAACGGGGTCAGGGTCCGGACGTCGGCAGTGGATGTCGGGACCGGTATCGGTGATGTGGGTCCGTGATGAGGCGGCTGTGGGTCGGTTCTAAATCGGTGCGGCCCTTGACCTTTGCGGGTCGATCAGGCGAGCTGTCCGCCATCGACGTTGAGCGTGGCGCCGGTGATGTACGCCGCATCGGGGCCGGCCAGAAACGCCACGGCGGCAGCGATTTCTTCTGGAAGTCCGTAGCGGCCCAGCGGTGTCAGTGCCTTGAGGGTCTGGGCAAACGGTCCGTCCTGCGGATTCATGTCGGTGTCGATGGCACCCGGCTGGACGACGTTGACGGTAATGTTCCGTGCGCCCAAGTCGCGCGACCAGCCCCGGGTGTAGGCGGCCACGGCGGCTTTGCTGGCGATGTAGTCAGCCGCGCCGGCAAACGGCACATGCACGGCGCCGGTGGTGCCGATGGACACGATGCGGCCGCCGTCCGACATGAGCGGCACGGCGGCGCGCACCGCGGCGGCCACGCCTTTGACGTTGACGTCGAATTGCCGATCGAAGGCAGCCAGGTCGGCCTGGGCGTCGTCGACCGTGCCGGTCACGAACACGCCGGCCGAGTTGACCAGGATGTCCAGGCGTCCGAGCCGGGCGTGGACTTCCTTGACCAGGGCGGCGACCTGAGCGGTGCTGGCCTGGTCGGCCCGCACGGCCAGCGCACGGCGGCCGCCCGCTTCGATCTCTTTCACCAGCGCCTGGGCGCGGTCTTCGGACGCGGCATAACTGAAGGCAACGTCAGCGCCGTCGTGGGCCAGGCGGCGGACGATCGCAGCGCCGATGCCCCGGGCGCCGCCGGTCACAAGGGCGACTTTGCCGGCCAGCGGTTGAAGGGTAGTGGTCATGTGTGCTGCTCCGTGTGGAATGTCGATGAGGCATTCTGACGCCGGTACTCCATGCTGATAAGCTACAAATCGCTGGATTGATCTTCAACGATTGCTTTAAAATAGGCAGATGGAGACACTCGCGAATCTGGAATCGTTTGTCCGTAGCGCCGAGGCAGGCAGCTTTTCCGAAGCCGCCCGACGCCTGTCGCTGACGCCCGCTGCGGTCAGCCGCAATGTGGCCATGCTCGAGCGCAACCTGGATGTGCGGCTCTTCCACCGATCCACCCGCAGCCTGACGCTGACCGAAGCCGGCGAAGCATTCCGCCTGCAGATCACCGATCACCTGCTGGGTTTGCAGGCAGCGATCGCCGCGGCGACCGACGGTGGCGAGCCGGCCGGCGTGCTCAAGGTCAGCCTGCCGCCGCTGCTGGGCACGACACATGTGCTTCCGCTGTTGCCAGCCTTCCTGGCCCGTTACCCCCGGATCCGTCCGGACTGGCATTTCGAAACGCGCCCGGTCGACCTGATCGCCGAGGGGTACGACGCGGCGATCGGGGGAGGCTTCGACCTGACGCCCGGGATCATTGCCCGCACGCTGGCGCCCGCGCACATCGTTGCCGTCGCCTCGCCGGCCTATCTGGCCGGACGTCCGTTGCCGGCCGATCCGGGCGGCCTCGTCGGCCTGGACGGCATCGTGATGCGCGCGCCGCGCACCGGACGCGTGCGCCAGTGGACGATGCGCGACGTGGCAGGCAACGAAATGGCTGCACCCCTGCGCGACACGTTGGTGTTGAACGAACCCGCGGCCATGCGGGACGCGGCGCTGCTGGGCCTGGGCGTCGCTTTGCTCGCCGTGCCGGACGTGCTGCCCGAGCTGGAAGCGGGGCGTCTGGTGCGGCTGCTGCCACGCTGGTATGCCGACGCGGGCGCCATCTCGCTGTACTACGCGTCGCGTGCCTTGCTGCCGGCCAAGACCCGGGTGTTTGTCGAGTGGGTCATGGATGCCTTCAAGGCGCAGCACCTGGCGGAACGCCTGGCAGGCAGCCTTGGGGCGTCCTCGCGCAAGGTGTCGTCTCGATAAAGGACGCAACCCTTCCAGCGCCGGGGCGCTTGAAACACGCTGCCCGGCTTACAATCGCTCCCTACTTCTTTCCTGGAGCATCGACAATGCGATATCTCGTCTGGGCGTTGCGCTTGCTGATCTTTGTCGTGGTGCTGCTCTTCGCGTTGAAAAACACGGACCGCGTCACGGTGTATTTCTTTGCTGATCGCCTGATCAGCGAGGTGCCGCTCATCGTCGTGATGTTGGGTTGCTTCGTTGCCGGGACGCTGTTTGGTCTCTTGCTGACGGTGCCGGCCGTCTTGCGCCGCCGGCGCGAAATGGCCACGCTGCGCCGCGAACTGGAACGCACCCGCGCGCTGGTGCCCGCCACCGGCGCGCAGCCCGAGGTGCCGCCATCGCCCGACGTCTACATCCCTTTGTCTCCGTTGTAAGGCCAGCCCGTGGATTTCGAACCCTGGTGGTTGATTGCCGTCCCCCTGCTGTTCGGACTGGGCTGGATCGCGGCGCGGGTGGACGTGCGGCAGATGCTGTCCGAGAACCGCAACCTGCCCGACTCCTATTTTCGGGGCCTGAACTTCCTGCTGAACGAGCAGCACGACCGCGCCATCGACGCGTTTGTGGAAGTGGCCAAGCTCGATCCCGAAACGACCGACCTGCACTTTGCCCTGGGCAGCCTGTTCCGGCGGCGCGGTGAAATCGAACGCGCGATCCGGGTGCATCAGAGCCTGCTGCAGCGGCCCGACCTGCCGGTCAGCCAGCGGGAGCAGGCCATGAACGAACTGGCGCAGGACTACCTGCGCGCAGGCATGCTGGATCGGGCCGAAGCCGCCTTCGATCAACTGAAACCGACGCGCTTTGCGCCCGATGCCTTGCGCGCCCTGATCCGCATCCACGAAACCGAGCGCGACTGGCCGGCCGCAATCCAGGCCGTGCATGCGCTGCAAGGCCTGGTCGACGAACCGGTGCCGCAAGCCGTGCACTTCCATTGCGAAGAGGCCGCCGCCGCGCTGGCCTTGCCGGTGCCCGATATCGATGCCGCGACCCACGCGCTGGACGCCGCCACGCATGCGTCGGAACTGGCCCAGCGCAGCGCCGAGGCGCCGCCCCACGTGCGTATTGCCATCATGCGGGCCGATCTGGCGCTGCGCGAAGGCGACCTGCGTGCGCAGCGACTGCAGCTCAAATCGATCCTGGCGTCGCACCCGGATTATGTCGGCCTGATCGCCGAGGCCTTCCTGACCAACTACCGCGCCACGCAGCGCGAAAACGACGGGCTGGAGCAACTCGAAGCGCACTACGCGCGGCACCCGTCGCTCGACCTCTTCAACTCGATTTTCCTGGCGCGTGGCCGCCTGCACGGCGCGGCCGACGCCTGGGCGTTTGCGCGGGCGGCGCTGCAACGCAATCCTTCCTTGCTCGGCCTGGACCGCATGCTCGAAGCGCAACTGGCGCGCGGCGCCGAAACCCCGCCGGCAATCGAAAGCATTCCAGGCGCGTGCACCGCGCTGTCGGTGGAAGACGTCGCGCTGATGCGCAGCCTGATCCACAAGCATACGCAGCGGCTGGATCGGTATGCGTGTCGCGCGTGCGGCTTCAAGGCCAAGCGCTTTCACTGGCAGTGCCCGGGCTGCAATGCCTGGGAGACCTATTCGCCCAAACGTTTGGAAGAACTGGATGTCTGACACCAAGGCCGCGCCTGGCCAGCCTTTTCCCTCGGACGCCGTGCGCCAGTCGGCGCGCGTCCTTGTCATCGGCGACGTCATGCTGGACCGCTACTGGTTCGGCGAAGTCGACCGGATCTCGCCGGAAGCGCCGGTGCCCGTGGTGCGCGTGTCGCGCAGCGAAGACCGCCTGGGCGGCGCGGCCAACGTGGCGCGCAACGTGGCGGTGCTGGGTGCACGCGTCACCCTGGTCGGGATCGTCGGCAACGACGATTCGGGCGTGGCGATTTCGCGCCTGTGCGCCGAAGCCGGCGTGACCGCCGAACTGGTCACCGATGCCGCCATTCCCACCACCATGAAGATGCGGGTGCTGGGCCGCCAGCAGCAATTGCTGCGGGTCGACTTCGAGCAGAGTCCGGGGCCCGACACCTTGGTGGCGCTGGCGGAACGGGTGGCCAGCCTGATGAGCGACCACGATGTCGTGGTGCTGTCCGATTACGCCAAAGGCGTGCTGGAACATGTCGAACCGCTGATCGCCCTGGCGCGCCGCCACGAGTGCATCATCCTGGTCGATCCGAAAGGCGACGACTACAGCCGGTACCGCGGCGCGACGCTGGTCACGCCCAATCAGTCCGAAATGCGCGATGCGGTGGGCCGCTGGCGCGACGACGACGAACTGGCCGAGCGCGCGCAGCGGCTGCGCGTAGCCCTGGACCTGAAGGCATTGCTGGTGACGCGGTCGGAGCTGGGCATGACGCTGTACACGGCCGACGGCCGCGACCATGTCGGGGCGCAGGCGCGCGAGGTGTTCGACGTGTCGGGCGCGGGCGATACCGTCATTGCCACGCTGGCCGTCATGCAGGCGGCCGGGCTGGATCTGCACGACGCGATGCGCTGGGCGAACCTTGCCGGCGGCATCGTGGTCGGAAAGCTGGGGACGTCGATCGTCACGCCGGCCGAATTGAGCGCGGCGCAAGCGGGCTGACGCCGCCATGGGGGCCACCGGCCCCGTTCGAATTACAACCGGTGGACCGCGCGCGTGGGTGGGCCGCGCGTCGTTCGCCATGGAACAGGAAGCACATCATGATCATCGTCACCGGCGCTGCGGGATTCATCGGCAGCAACCTCGTCCAGGGGCTGAACGCCCAGGGCCATCGCGACATTCTGGCGGTGGACGATCTGCTCGAGGGCGACAAGTTCGTCAACCTGGTCGACGGCCAGATTGCCGACTACATGGACAAGGCCGAATTCCGCAAGCGCGTCATGGACCGCAGCCTGCCACCCATCGACGCGATCCTGCACCAGGGCGCCTGCTCGGACACCACCGAGCGCAACGGCGCCTACATGATGGACAACAACTACCGCGTCACCCATGAGCTGTTCGACTACTCGCAGCAGCAGCGGATTCCACTCATCTATGCGTCGTCGGCCGCCGTGTATGGTGCCGGCCCGGATTACGTGGAAGACCTGAAGTACGAAAAGCCATTGAACGTGTACGGCTATTCCAAATTTTTGTTCGACCAGGTGTTGCGCCGGTACCTGGGCAAGCTGACCGCGCCGGTGATTGGCCTGCGCTACTTCAACGTGTATGGTCCCCGCGAACAGCACAAGGGGCGCATGGCGTCCGTGGCCTTCCACAACATGAACCAGTTCCTGTCCGAAGGGCATGTGCGGCTGTTTGGCGGCTGGGATGGCTATCCCGATGGCGGCCAGCAGCGGGACTTCATCTCGGTGCACGACGCCGTGGCAGTAAACCTTCACTTCCTGGAACACCATGACCACCCGGGCGTCTACAACTGCGGCACCGGTCGCGCACAGCCATTCAACGATGTGGCGATGGCGGTGGTGAACACGCTGCGGGAAGAGCAGGGCGAGGCGGCATTGCCTCTGGACGAGCTGGTCGCCAAGGGGCTGATCCGTTACATCCCGTTCCCCGATGACCTGAAGGGCCGCTACCAGAGCTACACGCAGGCCGACACGACGCAGCTGCGCGAAGCCGGGTACACGGCGCCGATGCGCGATGTGCAGACCGGTGTGTCGGAATACGTGCGGGCGCTGCGCGCCGCCAAGTGATTGGATGACGCCAGGGGCGTGTCGAGGGGACGGGTTGCAGGTGCTGAACCGTCGCGTCGGCTGCACGTCCTACGTAGCGTTGCGCTAGGACATCGCGGCGCGCCGCGGCGCCGCTTGGTGGCCCATCGGCGCACGATGGAGGTTCTGATCTGCCCTTGCGTGTCTTGCCAGCCGGCCGGGACGCGCAGGCAGCCATGCACCTGGAGCCGCCCAATGAATCCCTTTCTTGAATCTGCCTGCGCCAAGCCGCCTGGCGCGCCGTCGTCTGCCTCTGCACCGTCAAGCGCTTCGTCCACGGGTGCTACCGTACCGGCGCCCTGCGAACTGTCAGCGGATGAACTGGCCGCGTGCGACATCGGGGCGGCAGAGGGGGCTGAGGCGGCAGAGGCGCCGGGGTCCGTGTCCGCCTTGGCCGAGCCAGCGACCTCCAGGCCACCGGCCCCCGCGCCGCCTGCCGTGCACGCAAACCCGTCGTCGTCCACTGTGCACGGCCTGCCGTCGTGGTTGCCTGACACGTCACCACGCCACCGGACACGCGCTGTATTGCGCCGCACGCGCCACTTGGTCTTCCTGGCCGCGCTGACCGCCGGCGGGGTCTCGCTTGCTACCCCGGGCGCCGCCTACGGACTGGACGTCAACACGGCCACCCAAGCGCAGCTTGAAGGCATCCGCGGCATCGGGCCCAAGACGGCGTCCTTGATCGTGCGCGAGCGGCAGCAGCGCGGCCAGTTTTCGTCGTTCGAGGATTTTGCCGGACGGGTACGCGGCATCGGCCCCAAGAGGGCCGAGCGGCTGGCGGCGCAGGGGCTGACGGTCGGTGCGTCGCCTCGGGTGATGGCATCCCGGCCCACGGCCAACGCCGATACACGCAGCACGCGTTCCACTACATTCCCAGCGCAGGCGTTCGGCGCATCCGCGTCTCCTCCGGCCCGCACGTCGCCGTTCCCGCCGTCCCCCGATCCGTCCCGCATGCCCCCTGCGCTGATCGTGAATACGCCTGATGCCAGTAAGGGCAAGGGCCATTAAACCGCCTCGCGCGGAGTTATCATCGACCTATGAAATCCTATCCCACCATTGAAGACACCATCGGCAAGACGCCGTTGGTTCGCCTGCAGCGGATTCCCGGTGCGGGCAACGCGGCGCGCGGCAACATCATTCTTGGCAAGCTCGAGGGCAACAACCCCGCCGGCTCCGTGAAGGATCGCCCGGCGCTCTCCATGATCAAACGCGCGGAAGAGCGCGGCGAGATCAAGCCCGGCGACACGCTCATCGAGGCCACCAGCGGCAACACCGGCATTGCGCTGGCGCTGGTGGCGGCGATCCGCGGGTACAAGATGCTGCTGATCATGCCCGACAATCTGTCCGTCGAGCGTCGCGCGGCCATGACCGCCTATGGCGCCCAGCTGATTCTGACGCCAGCGGCCAGCGGCGGCATGGAATACGCCCGCGACCTGGCCGTGTCGATGCAGTCGGAAGGCAAGGGCAAGGTCCTGGACCAGTTCGCCAGTCCCGACAATCCGCTGGCGCACGTCGAGACGACCGGCCCGGAAATCTGGGACGACACCGACGGCGCCGTGACGCACTTCGTTAGCGCGATGGGCACGACCGGAACGATCATGGGGGTGTCCACCTACCTGAAGTCGCGCAATCCCGCGATCCAGATCGTTGGCGCCCAGCCCACCGAAGGCTCGTCGATTCCCGGCATCCGCAAGTGGCCTGAGGCCTACCTGCCGTCCATCTACGACGGCAGCCGGGTCGACCGCGTCGAATACGTCACACAGGCCGATGCCGAGCAGATGGCGCGCCGGCTGGCGTCCGAAGAGGGCATCTTTGCGGGGATTTCAGCCGCGGGTGCGCTGGTGACGGCGCTGCGCGTGGCCGAAGAAGTCAGCAATTCGACGATCGTCTTCATCGTCTGTGATCGCGGGGACCGCTACCTGTCCACCGGCGTCTTTAACTGAGACTGAGTGTCGCCCCAAGCCCCGGGAAAGCAGGTTCCCCGGGGCGGGTGGGTGCTCGGCAGGGTCAGGGCTTCTTCTTTTCCAGTTCCGCCGCCAGGTCGGCAACCGATGTGGCGTAGAAGTAGCTGCGGTTGTACTGGGTGATCGCAAAGAAGTTCGGTGCGGCCACACGGTATTCGGTGGTGTCGGTGGGGCCGTCGTACAGGTCGATCACGCCCATCTTCCAATCCGTCCAGGCGCCGCTCCAAGTGCCGTCGGTGTTGATGATGCGGGCGCCCGCCGCGTTCAGTTGCGGCCAGGTCAGGGTAGGGACCAGGCCGCCGTCCACCAGGGGTTTGGGGTCGGCGGGCAGGCGCACCGGCAGGAAGACGGGCTGGCCGGGTTTCCAGCCGTGCTCGATCAGGAAGTTCGCCACTGACGCAATCGCATCGTCGGGGCTGGCCAGCAGATTGATCTTGCCGTCGCCGTCGCCGTCGACCGCAAAGCGGCGCTGGCTGCCCGGCATGAATTGCGGCAGGCCGATCGCGCCCGCGTAAGAACCTTGCACGGACAGGGGATCGAGCCCCGATTCCTTGCAGAGCACCAGGAACTGCGCGAGCTGTTCGCGAAAGAAGGGGCTGCGGTCATTCGGCGCTTGCGGCGGGTAGTCGAAGGCGAGCGTGGACAGGGCGTCCAGCACACGGAAGTTGCCGGTCACGCGGCCGTAGAAGGTCTCGACGCCAATGATGGACACGATGATGGACGCCGGTACGCCATACTTGGCTTCGGTGCGCGCCAGCATCGGGCCGTGCTTGACCCAGAAGTCGACCCCTTCCTTGATGCGGCGCGGCTCGACAAAACGCGTGCGGTAGCGCGGCCAGCTGCGGACCGACGGCGTGGCGGCGGGCAGGACGAGCTTGGCAACGGTGGCCGAAAAGCGCGCCTGCTTCAGGATGGCGGCCACGTCGGCCGGATCCAGCCCGCGCTGGGCCATCTCGGCTGCAAAGGCGGCCTTGGCGTTGCTTTCGTTGGGCGACGGCGCAACTTCTACGGCGGGGGCTGATGGTGTCGTCGGCGTTGTCGATGTCGTCGGTGTCACGGCGACCGGCATGGACGTGGCGCCGGATGCAGCGGTCCCCGCGTTGGCGGATACGGTGCCGGCCGACCCGTACGATGTCGAACCCGACGCTGCGGCCCCAGCGGGCACGCCGCCCGATGCCGATGCCGTGCCCGACGCGCTGCCCGGGGCATTGCCCCCCATCGCCGGCGTCGTGCCGGGGGTCGATCCGCCGGCAGTCGCCACCGCGCTCCCGCCCGCTGGCGCCGACGACATGTCGCCCGCCGCCGGATCGGTGGACGCGCAGCCCGCCAGCACGCCGGCGGTCAGGCAAAGGACCCAGGCGGTTCGGGACGGAAGAAGGGCAGGGCGGGAAAGTCGATCGGAGAAAGGCACGCGTAATTACCCGGTTGGCTGAAGCAAGGAAAACGAGGATGCTGCACGGTGTCAGCCACGGTTGCAAGTCGGAGACCCTTTTCACGCATGGCCACGCTGTTTTTTACCCACCCCGAATGCCGCTTGCACGAGATGGGCGAGTGGCACCCCGAAACGCCGCTACGCCTGGACGCCATTACGGATCAGCTGCTTGCATCCGGCGTTTTGCCCCATCTTGACGAACGCGAAGCGCCGGCCGCGCCCGACGACGCGTTGTTGCGTGTCCACACACCTGCTTACCTGGCTGAACTGGCCCGCCGCGCGCCTGCCGAAGGCTATGCCGAGATCGACCCCGACACGTCGCTGAACCCGCACACCCATGCCGCAGCATTGCATGCGGCGGGCGCGGGCATCGCGGCAGTCGACGCCGTCATGGCGGGCGAGTCAGATACCGCCTTTTGCTCGGTACGCCCACCGGGCCACCATGCGTGCCCGGATCGGGCCATGGGCTTCTGCTTCCTGAGCAATATCGCGGTTGCCGCGCGCCACGCCCTGGACCACCACGGCCTGGAGCGGGTGGCCGTGATCGACTTCGACGTCCACCATGGCAACGGTACCGAAGCCGCGCTGAGCAACGACCCTCGCGTGCTGATGTGCGGCTTCTTCCAGCACCCGTTCTACCCGCACAGCGGGACCGATCACCCGGCGCCGAACATGCTGAACCAGCCAGTGCCCGCCTACACGACCGGCAACGCGATCCGCGAGCTGGTGGAAAACGTCTGGCTGCCGCGCCTGCACGAGTTCAAGCCGCAACTGATCCTGATCTCCGCCGGCTTCGACGCCCACCGCGAAGACGACCTGGGCCAGATGGGCCTGGTCGAGGCGGACTATGCCTGGATTACGACGCAGCTGGTGACGGTGGCGCAGGCGCACGCCCAGGGGCGCGTCGTGAGCAGCCTGGAGGGTGGCTACAACCTGTCGGCGCTGGGCCGCAGCGTGACCGCGCACATCCGGGCGCTGGCGGGCATCTGACGCCTCGGCCGCGCCAGGCGGCCCGGATCCTGGCCGGTCTGCCGGGCCGGGCGGCAGAGATCCTGACCCTTCTGCCGGGCCGTATCCCCCCTTCAGGATCGTCCAGGCAAATGGCGGCATAATAAAGGGCTGATAAAGATTCTTTTGGTAATCCCCCGGGCGTTTGCTGCCGGGGCCCAACTCGAGAGGCCGCTTCATGAAGGTGCTGGTGCCAGTCAAGCGTGTGGTTGACTACAACGTCAAGGTACGCGTCAAGTCCGATCAATCGGGCGTGGACATCGCGAACGTCAAGATGTCGATGAACCCGTTCGACGAGATCGCCGTCGAAGAGGCCACGCGCCTCAAGGAAAAGGGCGTGGCGACCGAAGTCGTGGCCGTGTCTTGCGGCGTGACGCAAAGCCAGGAAACGCTGCGTACCGCCATGGCCATCGGCGCCGACCGCGCGATCCTGGTCGAATCGACCGTCGAACTGCAGCCGCTGGCTGTCGCCAAGCTGCTCAAGGCGCTGGTCGACAAGGAACAGCCGCAGCTGGTGATCCTGGGCAAGCAGGCGATCGACGACGATTCGAACCAGACCGGCCAGATGCTGGCGGCGCTGCTGGGCTGGCCGCAAGCCACGTTCGCCAGCAAGGTCGAAGTTGCCGACGGCAAGGCCACGGTCACCCGCGAAGTCGACGGTGGCCTGGAAACCCTGTCATTGACGCTGCCGGCCGTGATCACGACCGACCTGCGCCTGAATGAGCCGCGGTATGTCACGCTGCCCAACATCATGAAGGCCAAGAAGAAGCCGCTGGAAACCGTCAAGCCGGAAGACCTGGGCGTGGATGTGGCGCCGCGCCTGAAGACACTCAAGGTGTCCGAGCCGCCTGCGCGGCAGGCCGGTGTGAAGGTGGCCAACGTCGCGGCGTTGGTCGACAAGCTCAAGAACGAAGCCAAGGTGGTATGACAATCATGACAACGCTCGTCATTGCAGAACACGATAACGCCAGCATCAAGCCCGCCACGCTGAACGCCGTCACGGCGGCCGTCAAGATCGGCGGCGACATCCACGTGCTGATCGCCGGATCGGGCGCGCAGGCTGCCGCGGATGCCGCCGCGCAAGTGGCCGGTGTGACCAAGGTCCTGCTGGCCGACGCCCCGGCGTTTGCCGAAGGCCTGGCCGAAAACGTGGCCGAGCAGGTGCTCGCTGTTGCGGGCAGCAACCAGTACAGCCACCTGCTGTTCACTGCGACTGCCTACGGCAAGAACATTGCCCCGCGCGTGGCGGCCAAGCTGGACGTGGCCCAGGTGTCCGACATCATTGCCGTCGAATCGCCGGACACCTTCCAGCGTCCGATCTATGCCGGCAACGCGATTGCCACGGTGCAATCGGCCGATCCGGTCAAGGTGATTACCGTCCGGACCACCGCGTTCGACGGCGCGGCCGCCACCGGTGGCTCGGCCACGGTCGAAACGCTGTCGGCCGTGGGCGACGCCGGCAAGGCTGCCTTTGTGGGCCGTGAAGTCGCCAAGAGCGATCGTCCGGAACTGACCGCCGCCAAGGCGGTGGTCTCGGGTGGCCGCGGCATGGGCAACGCCGACAACTTCAAGCTGCTCGAGCCGCTGGCCGACAAGCTGGGCGCAGCCATGGGTGCATCGCGCGCCGCGGTGGACGCAGGCTACGCGCCGAACGACTGGCAGGTGGGCCAGACCGGCAAGATCGTGGCGCCGCAGCTGTATGTGGCCATCGGTATTTCGGGCGCCATCCAGCACCTGGCCGGCATGAAGGACTCCAAGGTCATCGTGGCGATCAACAAGGATGCCGAGGCGCCGATCTTTGGCGTGGCCGACTACGGTCTGGTCGCTGACCTGTTCACGGCCGTGCCGGAGCTGGTGCAGGCCCTGTAATGGCCCACGTGGATCGCGTCGCCTGACCCGATCCGCGCACGCTGCACGATCCCGCCGCCGGTCCATCGCCTTGGACCGGCGCGTTTGTTTTCAGCGCGTTTTTTTCTACCCGCCGGGCGGAGGATGAGCATGGCTTTTGTCGCACCGTTACGAGATATCCGCTTCGTTCTCAATGAGCTCGCGGGGCTCGACAAGGTGCGGCAGCTGCCCGGCGGCGACGACATCGCTCCGGAAATCGTCGATGCCGTCCTTGAAGAAAACGCGCGGCTGCTGCAGGACGCCGTCGCGCCGCTGAACCATCCGGCCGACCGCCAGCCCGCCACGCTGGCGGGCGGCGTGGTCACCACGTCCCCCGGCTTCAAGGCCGCCTTCCGCGAATTCGTGACCGGCGGCTGGCAAGGGCTGTCCCATCCAACGGAATTCGGCGGACAGGGACTGCCCAAGCTGCTGGCCACCCCGTGCGTCGAAAACCTGAATGCAGCCAGCCTGTCATTCGGGCTGTGTCCGCTGCTGACCGACGGCGCCATCGAAGTCCTGCTGACCGCCGGTACGCCTGCCCAGCGCGCCCTGTATGTGCCCAGGCTGGTGGATGGCACGTGGACCGGCACCATGAACCTGACCGAGCCGCAGGCCGGGTCCGATCTGTCGCAGGTGCGTACTCGTGCCGTGCCCCAGGGCGATGGCACCTATCGCCTGTTCGGGCAAAAAATCTACATCACCTATGGCGAGCATGACCTTGCCGAGAACATCGTGCACATGGTCCTTGCGCGGCTGCCCGATGCGCCGGAAGGCGTCAAGGGCATCTCGCTGTTCATGGTGCCGAAGTTCCTGGTCAACGACGACGGCTCGCTGGGTGCGCGCAACGACGTGTGGTGCGCATCGCTCGAGCACAAGCTGGGCATCAAGGCGAGCCCGACGGCCGTGCTGCTGTATGGCGACAACCAGGGTGACGTGGGCGCAGGCGCCGTGGGCACCTTGATCGGCACCGAACATCGCGGCCTGGAAACCATGTTCATCATGATGAACGCGGCCCGGTTTGCAGTGGGCGTGCAGGGCGTCGCGATCTCTGAGCGCGCCATGCAGCAGGCCGTGTCCTACGCGCGCGATCGTGTGCAGAGCCGCGCGGTGGAAGGGTCCGCCGGGCCGGTGGCGATCGTGCAGCACCCCGACGTGCGCCGCAACCTGATGACGATGCGGGCGCTGACGCAGGCGTCGCGCGCCATGGCCTACGTGGCGGCGGGCGCCTTCGATTTTGCGCACCGGCATCCGGATGCCGAGACGCGCCAGAAGAATCAGGCCTTGTATGAATACATGGTGCCGATCATCAAGGGCTTTGCCACCGAGATGGCCATCGAGGTCACCTCGACAGGGGTGCAGGTGCATGGCGGCATGGGCTTCATCGAAGAGACGGGCGCCGCGCAGCACTATCGCGACGCACGCATCCTGGCCATCTACGAAGGCACCACCGCCATCCAGGCCAATGACCTGGTCGGACGCAAGACCGTGCGCGACCAGGGCGCCGTGGCGCGCGGCGTGATCGCGGCGATGCGCGAGACCCATGCGGCCTTGCTCTCGACGCCGGCCACCGCGGCAGCCCATGCCGACCTGGCCGACCTGAGCGACATCGCTCGATTCCTGGCTACGGGCATTGCCGACCTGGAAGCCTGCGTGGACTATGTCGTCAGGCAGGCCAAGGCGCAGCCGCGCGAGGTCCACGCCGGCAGCGTGCCCTATCTGATGCTATCGGGCTACGTGCATGGCGGCTGGCAGATGGCGCGCGCCGCCGTGGTGTGCCGCGATCGCATGGCCGCCGGGGATCTCGAACCCTTCCTTACCGGCAAGCTGGCGACGGCCCGCTTCTATTGCTCTAACATCCTGCCTCGCGCCAGTGCCCTTCGCACGGCGATTCTTGAAGGCAGCGCAGGTGTGCTCGCCCTCGACCCGGACCAATTCTGATCATGCAACCCACCATTTATCACAACCCGGCCTGCGGCACCTCGCGGACCACGCTCGCGCTGCTGGAGTCGCTGGGCTACGAGCCCACGGTCATCGAATACCTGAAGACGCCGCCGTCGCGCGACACGCTGTCTGGCCTTGCCCGCCAGGGCGGCATGGAAGTCCGCGATCTGGTCCGCCAGAAAGAGGCGCTGTATGTCGAAATGGGCCTGAACGATCCGGCCGTGACCGATGAACAACTGCTCGATGCCATGGTGGACAACCCCATCCTGATCAACCGGCCTATCGTGTCGACCAAGCTGGGCGTGCGCCTGTGCCGCCCGGCCGAACTCGTGCGCGAGATCCTGCCCCCGCCCGAAGAGACGCCCGTCAACACCGAGGGTTGACGCCGCCTTTCACCTTCATCCTGCTGTCACGCAGCGCGCCCACACTCCCGAGACTTCAATTTCGGGAATGGTCATGGCCGACTCCACTGCTTTGTCACGCCGTCGTTTCTTCCGGCGTGTGGCCGCTGGCACCGCATCGGTGTCGGCGACCCTCAGTCTGGCTGCCTGTGGCGGCGGCGATGACGCCGATCCCGCGCTGGGTTTTACCCACGGGGTCGCCAGCGGCGATCCGCTGTCCAACCGTCTGGTGATCTGGACGCGCGCCGTGCCCGAGGGCAATGGCGAGGGTGACGTCTCTGTCGACTGGCAGGTTGCCACCGACGACGCGTTCACCGCGGTGGTCCGCTCCGGATCGGCCACCACCAATGCGTCCCGCGACTTCACCGTCAAGGTCGACGTGGACGGCTTGTCGCCCGCCACCGTCTACCGCTATCGCTTCCGCAAGGGCGATCGGACCTCGCCAGTTGGCAAGGGCAAGACGCTGCCGGTCGGCAAGGTCGATGCTGTCCGCCTTGCCGTGGTGTCGTGCTCCAACTACCCGGCCGGCTACTTCCATGTCTATGCCGAGGTCGCCAAGCGCACGGACCTGGATGCCGCCGTCCACCTGGGCGACTACATCTACGAATACGCCAGCACGGGCTACGCATCGGAAAAGGCAGTGGCCCTGGGCCGCGTGTCGGACCCCGCCAACGAAATCGTCGTGCTGGCCGACTACCGCCGCCGCTACGCGCAATACCGCAGCGACCCGGACCTGCAGAAGGCGCATGCCGCCCTGGCCTTCATTACCGTGTGGGACGACCACGAGATTACCAACGACACGTGGACGGACGGCGCCGAAAACCACCAGCCCGCCACCGAAGGCGACTTTGCCTTGCGCAAGGCCGCGGCCATCCGGGCGTACCACGAGTGGCTGCCCACCCGTGAACAGAGCCCGCTGAACAAGATCTACCGCAGCTTTGATTTTGGCGAGCTGATGTCGCTGCACATGCTCGACACGCGGGTCATTGCCCGGAACAAGCAGCTGGACTACAGCACCTACTTTCCGGCGCTGCTTGGCAATCCGGATCCGGTTGCGGGCGTGCAGGCCTTCTTGGCGCAATTTGCCGGTGACGTGTCCAAGGCCGACCGGCAACTGCTGGGCGCCGAGCAGACCACCTGGCTGCAGCAGCGCATGAGCGCGTCCAAAGCCACCTGGCAGGTGCTTGGACAGCAAGTGCTGATGGGCGCCGTGCAGATCCCCTTGCCGGTGCTGCTGGGCCTGCTCGAAGGCGCCGGACAGCTTGGCAACGTGCAGATCCCGGCCACCATCAAGCTGGACCCGGTCGCCTACCTGACCTTGCTGGGCCGCCAGGCCGCCGGGGATCCGACCCTGACCGCCGCGCAAAAGGCGCTGCTGTCCTTGCCGTCGATCCCCTACAACCTGGATTCCTGGGATGGGTATTGGGCCGCGCGCGAAACGGTATTTGAAATCGCGCGTGCGCTGGACAAAAACCTGGTCGTTCTGGCGGGCGATACCCACAACGCCTGGTCCAGCGATCTGCGGGTCGGCGCCGGCAGCTTTGCCGGAACGCCGGTGGGGGTGGAATTCGCGACCTCATCCGTCACGTCGCCGGGCTTCGAGGAATACCTGGGCGCCGGCTTCCCGGCCGACCAGCTGGCCTTTGCCTTGACCTCGCTGGCCAATCTCAACACCCTGGGCGCGGGCGTGCGGCTGGCCGGATCGCTCAAGTATGCCGAGACAGCCAAACGCGGCTATCTGGTCATGACCGTGACGGCAACAGAAGCCCGGTCGGACTGGTACGTGGTGGATACGGTGCAGGCCAAGACCTACCAGACGTCCTTGAACAAGAGCCTGCGGGCCTTGCCGGGGGCGGCAAACCGCAAGCTGGTCGCGGTTTGAGTCTGCCAGGCAGCACCTGAAACAACGGCCCGGACAACGTGATGTTGCCGGGCCGTTGTCATAGGTGTGCCGGAAAGGGGCACGCGCCTATCCGTCCATCAATGCCGCACTCCCAGCCGCGCCGCCGCTCCCTGGCCTTGTTCCCGACGGCTCTGCGACCATTCCATGACGGTCTTGAGCACCAGCGTCAGCAGCGCCATGCAGGCCAGCAGACCCGCGGCGGTGAACGCTCCCACGGTCTTGTAATCGTCGTTCAGCTGTTCCACCAGCAGCGGCAGGTTCACCGTCTGCCCGCGAATCGCGCCTGACACGACCGAGACCGCGCCGAACTCACCCACGGCGCGTGCATTGGTGATCACGACGCCATACAGCAGCGCCCACTTGATATTGGGCAGCGTGACACGCCGGAAGATCTGCCATCCGCCTGCGCCCAAGGTCAGCGCAGCCTGTTCTTCGTCGCTGCCTTGCGCCTGCATCAGCGGAATCAGGATGCGCGCAACGAACGGCGACGTGACGAAAATCGTGACCATGACGATGCCGGGCCACGCGAACATCAACTGGATGTCATGGGCCGAGAACCACGCGCCCAGGGCGCTTTCGCTGCCGTAGATCACCAGATAGCACAGGCCCGCGACCACCGGAGAGGTGGCATAGGGAATGTCGATCAGGGTGACCAGCAGCTTGCGTCCGCGAAATTCATAGTGCGTCACGCACCAGGCCAGCAGGATGCCAAACACCAGGTTGACCGGGACCGTGATCGCCGCGGTGAACAGCGTCAGCTGGATCGCGTGGACCATATCCGGATCCGCCAGGTTGTGCGCGACCGCCGCCCAGCCCGCACTGAAGGCCTTGGCAAAGATGATGACGAGCGGAAGAATCAGCAGCACCACGACGCAGACCAGGCCTGCCGCCACCAATGACCATTGTTGCCAACCACGAGGTTTCTGCATGGCTAGCCCCTGCGTTGCCAGGAAAGGAATCGGCCTTGCAGCAGCTGCAGCGTGAACAGCAGCACCAGCGAGGCCAGCAGCACCACCGACGCGATGGCGGCCGCCGACGGGTAATTGAATTCGGCCAGGCGCACGAAGATCATGAGTGACGTGATTTCGGTCTCGAAGGGCATGTTGCCCGCGATCAGGATCACCGCGCCGAATTCGCCCAGGCTGCGAATGAAGGCCTGCGATGCCCCGGTTACCAGGGCCGGCACCAGCGACGGCAGAATCACGCGCCAGAAGGTCTGCGCGCGTGTGGCGCCCAGCGTATGCGCGGCTTCTTCGTATTCCGGGCCGACGTCCTGCAGCACGGGCTGCACGGCGCGCACCACGAAAGGCAGGCTGGTGAAGATCATGGCGATCACGATGCCCGGAAAGGCGTAGGCGATCTTGATGTCGAACATCGCGAAGTACTGGCCTATCCAGCCGTTGGCGGCAAACAGCGCGGCCATGGTCAGGCCGGCCACCGCGGTCGGCAACGCAAAGGGCAGGTCGACCAGCGTGTCGATCAGCTTGCGTCCCGGGAAGTCATAGCGGGTGATGATCCAGGCCAGAAGCAGCCCCACCCCGGTCACGATGATGGTCGAGTACAGGGCGCCCAGTGCGGTTACCTTGTAGCTCGCCACCACCCGGGGGTCGGAAATGGCGCCCCAGAATTCCTGCCATGACATGCCGCTCGTATAGATGAACAGCGCCGACAGCGGCAGCAAAATGACCAGGCTCAAAAACAACACGCTCAGACCAAAGCTGAGCGTGAATCCCGGCAGCGTGGGATGCCGGGTAAAAAACACGGTTGATCGGGGCACCAGGTGTCCTATTCCTCGTCGGGCGTTGAAGTCCCGAGATTATCGTCCCTGAGCGAGCAGCTGGTCGAGAATGCCGTTCGAACCGAAGTGGGTCTTGGTGATGTTGTCCCACGAACCGAACAACTCTTCCGCGCGAAGCAGCTTGACGGCGGGGAACTGGCTTGCCGTCGCCTTCACGACCTCAGGGTTGTGGACACGATAATAAAACGTCGTGAGCTGTGTTTGGGCTTCCTTGGTGTAAAGATAGTTCAGGTAGGCCGTCGCTTCCTTGCGGGTGCCCTTGGCATCGACCACCTTGTCCACCACCGCCACCGGAAATTCAGCCAGGATGCTGACCGGGGGCACGACCACTTCGTAGCCTGCGCTCTTGAACTCGTTTTTGATGTTGTTGACTTCCGATTCGAAGCTCGGCAACACGTCGCCCTGCGCGCGTTCGGCAAAGCTGACGGTCGCGCCGCGGCCACCGGTGTCGAACACGGCAACGTTCTTGAGCAGCTTGCCCACGAACGCCTTGGTCTTGGCATCGTCACCCTTGGTCTGCTGGTTGGCGTACAGCCAGGCGGCCAGATAGGTGTAGCGGGCGTTGCCCGACGTCTTGGGGTTGGGGAACACCAGCTTCACGTCATCGCGCACCAGGTCGTCCCACGACTTGATGTTCTTGGGGTTGCCCTTGCGCACCAGGAAGGCGATGGTGCTGTAGAACGGCGAGCTGTTGTTGGCGAACTTCTTTTGCCAATCCTTGGCCAGCAGGTTGCGGTCGGCCAGGAAGTCGACGTCGGTGACCTGGTTGAAAGTGACCACGTCGGCCTTCAGGCCCTGCAGGATGGCCTGCGCCTGACGCGACGAGCCGCCATGCGACTGGTTGATGACCAGGGTTTCGCCGCTCTGGGCCTTGTAGGCGGCGATGAACTTCGGATTGACGGCTTCGAACAGTTCACGCGCCACATCATAGGAGCTGTTGAGCAGGGCTTTTTCCTGGGCGTGCGCCGTGCCGCCAGCAAAGGCGGCCACGGTGACGGCGCTCAACGCGATGAATTTCTTGAACATGAACTCGGGTTCCTTGATGGACTGCGAATGAATTGAAAATGAGGGGGAGAGAGGGGATATGGGTCAGTGCGAGCCCAGCGGCGGCACATGCCCGGCCAGCGGGGGCGTACGGCAGACGGCGACCGGGACACGCCAGCGCGCGCGGCGCCGCAGCGCGGCCAGCAGCTTCAGGCCCTGAGGCCAGTCGCCATACCCCGATGCAACGTTGATGTGGCCAGCGTCTTCCAGCACTTCAAGGCGGCTGCCCCACGCATCGGCAAAACGGCGGGCACGATCCAGCGAGCAATAGGGATCATTGGTGCTTGCCACGACCACGCTCGGGTAGGGCAGGGTATGCAGGGGCACCGGACGAAAACTGTGCAGGGTAGCGGGCGCCCCGGGCCGTTCCACATCGGCCGGCGCGACCAGCAATGCGCCGGCAACCTTGTCGCGAATGCCTAGTGGCAGATGCGCCACCGTCACGCAGCCCAGGCTGTGGGCAATCAGCAGCGGCGGGCGATTCGAGGCCTCGATCGCGGCCGACAGTTCAGCAACCCAGTCCGCCACGCGCGGCGTTTCCCAGTCGGCCTGCGCCACGCGGCTGGCGCGTGGCAGGCTGGCTTCCCAGACGCTTTGCCAGTGCTCGGGGCCGGAATTGCGCCAGCCAGGGACGATGAGGGGTTGTAGACGCATGGGGTGCATCATCCTCGTTGTCTTCATTACTTGGAACGAAGATTTACTCTTTTGTTTATTACTACAAGTTCTGTAGGCCGCTACCCCTTGCAAGCCGCCAAAACGCGCTGGCGGCCCTTTGCCTGGCATATCGATATGTGCAAGTATTGGTTCGCCGGCGCGCGTCCAGCCTCCAGAATTGCTTGCTGCGATCGCCCCGTTGCGACAGTCTTAACGACAAAACCATTACGTGGAGAACAACATGTCGACATTACGCCTCGGTGATACCGCCCCCGACTTCGAGCAGGACTCGTCCAAGGGCCGCATCACATTCCATGAGTATCTCGGCGACAGCTGGGGTGTGCTTTTTTCGCACCCCGCGGACTTCACCCCCGTGTGCACGACCGAGCTGGGCTACACGTCCAAGCTGGCGCAAGAGTTCGCCAAGCGCAACGTGAAGGTGCTGGCGCTGTCGGTGGACGAAGCCGCGTCGCACCAGAAGTGGATCGGCGACATCAACGAAACCCAGAACACCACCGTGGACTTTCCGATCCTGGCCGACGCCGATCGCAAGGTGTCCACGCTGTATGACATGATCCATCCCAACGCCAGCGCGACCGCCACGGTCCGTTCGGTGTTCGTGATCGACCCGGCCAAGAAGGTCCGCCTGACCATTACCTATCCGGCCAGCACCGGCCGCAATTTCGATGAGATCCTGCGCGTCATCGATTCGCTGCAGCTGACCGACCAGTACAGCGTCGCCACGCCGGTGAACTGGAAAGATGGCGAGGACGTGATCATCCTGCCGTCGATCCAGGATCCTGAAGTCATCAAGTCGAAGTTCCCGAAGGGTCACACGGTCGTCAAGCCTTACCTGCGCACGACACCACAACCCAACAAGTAATCGGTCGAATCCTGTTCCATGGCAGAGCGCCTCTCGACGGCTGGGCATTGTCCTGATAGGGTCACGGTCTTGTGCTTTGACCTCTCGCTTCACCACCCAATCTTCGATCAATAGGGATCTGCTGATGAACAACAACGACGACCTCGGCAAACTGATTTTGCGCCTGACGCTGGGCATCCTGATTCTGCTGCACGGCATCAACAAGGTATTCAACGGCGTCGGTGGCGCCGAGGGCATGCTTGCGTCGCACGGGCTGCCGGCTTTCGTGGCCTACGGTGCGTACGTGGGCGAAGTGCTGGCACCGATCCTTCTGATTTTGGGCATCTATGCCCGTGTTGGCGGCGTGCTGGTGGTCATCAACATGCTGTTCGCGATCTTTCTGGCGCATAGCGGCCAGCTGGGCACCATCACCAAGACAGGCGGCTGGGCGCTGGAACTCCAGGCCTTCTTCCTGTTCACGGGTCTGGCCATCGCCTTCCTGGGCGCAGGCCGCTACAGCATCGGTGGCAAGACGGGCAAGCTGAACTGAAGCAGGGTGGGCGGCCAGCGCCGCCTGCGTGAGTCGAAAGCCGGCGTTCGAAAGAACGCCGGCTTTTTATTTTCCTTTCATTGCCCTTTATTGCTCGCTACACGGCGTCGGGCGCCTGGCGCACGCCGGGGCACCGGGCAAGACCGCGGCGCGCACCAGGGCGGGCTTGGCCGGCTACCAGCTTGCGGTCTTCTTCCAGAGGTGGTGCCTTGTGCGCAGGTGATGTCCAGCGACCGTCTGCCCATGGCCTTATGTGCTCAGCGCATAAAGACAGGAATGTTCTAACGCACTCCTTCCATATGGTTTTAAGGAATAAACAATAAGCAAAGAGTTCGTTCCCTTGCTGCGCCGCGTCACCGATGATGTCGGCTCGACAATAAAAGCGGCGGAAGCGGCCGTCACGTGTCGCCCGGGGTGGCTGGCCAGGACCTTCGTGACCTTTCCCTTCTGGCGCGCGAGTCGTCGCCGCGTGAGCCTGCCGAACATCAAGTGGGGCCTGCTGTATGGCGTGATTCTGTGCAATGGGCGCGCCATGGGAGAATTCGAGGCGGTGTCGGTCGTCTCCGGACAGATCCGGGACGAGACCAACACCATCCCGTTGCACGTCGAGATTCTGTACAACGAACATGCCTGCCAGGCGTCCTTTGCGGTGGCCTCCATGCTGGCGCGGGTGACCCTGGTATTGAAATCATTGGTCGAGTGGCGATCGTCGCGGCAGGGCGCCCAGGCCGGCCTGCCCGCCGAGTACCCCGGTCCGGCCGCCAGCGCCGTGCCCGGCCCGGGCGCCGCCGCGGTTCGACCGCAGACCGTTGCCGCGTGAACGGCACAAGGATTCCTCATGAGTATCGAAGTCCGCAATCTGTCCAAAGCCTTCGGGTCCTTCAAGGCGCTCGACGACATTTCGCTGCATATCGAATCGGGCGAACTGGTCGCGCTGCTGGGCCCGTCCGGCTGTGGGAAGACCACACTGCTGCGCATCATCGCGGGTCTGGAAACGGCCGATCAGGGCAGCGTGCTGTTTTCGGGCGAAGACGCGACCGACGTGCACGTGCGTGAACGCCAGGTCGGTTTCGTGTTCCAGCACTACGCCCTGTTCCGGCACATGACCGTGTTCGAGAACGTGGCGTTCGGCCTGCGCGTCAAGCCGCGCAGCATCCGCCCGAGCGAAGCCGAGATCCGCGAGAAGGTCCATCGCCTGCTCAATCTGGTGCAGCTCGATTGGCTGTCGGATCGTTACCCGTCGCAACTGTCGGGCGGACAGCGTCAACGTATCGCGCTGGCGCGTGCATTGGCGGTTGAGCCCCGCGTCCTGCTGCTGGACGAGCCTTTCGGCGCACTGGACGCCAAGGTGCGCAAGGAACTGCGCCGCTGGTTGCGCCGCCTGCATGACGAACTGCATGTGGCCAGCGTGTTCGTGACGCACGACCAGGAAGAAGCCCTGGAAGTGGCCGACCGCGTGGTGCTGATGAACTCCGGCAAGATCGAACAGGTCGGCACGCCGCGTGAAGTGTGGGAACGGCCTGCCACGCCGTTCGTGTATGGCTTCCTGGGCGACGTGAACCAGTTCCATGGCCGCGCCCATGGCGGTGTGGTCGACGTCGAAGGCTATGCGCTCAAGACGCCGGAACACGCCACGGCGCAGGACGCGAAAGCCACGGCCTATGTGCGGCCGCACGAGTTCGACGTGCGCCGCGGCGCCGTGGGCGACGAAGGCATTGTCACGACGTTTTCGCGCGCGTATCTGTCGGGCCCCAGCGCCTATCTGGAACTGGTGCGCGATGGCCGCGACAACCCGATCGAAGTCGAAATTCCGGTTTCCGAATTCCAGCAACTCAATCCGCAGAACGGCGAAACGCTGGTCATCCGGCCACGCAACGCCCAGGTATTTTTGACATGAGCACGACATTGCATGAAAGTGGCGCGGCCGTAGGCAACGCGACAGGGACCTCGGCCCCCGCCGCGCCACGCTCGCCGGCCGCCGCCGATGCACGCTACGACACCCTGGTCGCGACCCTGCGCGAGATTGCCGCCGACCACCCTGACGTGGTGCTGGCGTCTTCGCTTGCCGCCGAAGACATGGTGCTGACCCATGCCATTTACGCCAATGACATTCCGATCGAGATCTTCACGCTCGACACCGGCCGGCTCAACCCCGAAACGCTGGGCATGATCGACACGATCACGGCCCATTACGGCAAGACGATCCGCGTGGTCCGCCCCGATCCGGCGGCGGTCGACCAGTACGTGACCGATTACGGCGCGAACGCCTTCTACGAAAGCGTGCCGCTGCGCAAGGCCTGTTGCGAGATCCGCAAGGTGGTGCCGCTGCGCGGCGCGCTGGCGGGGCACAGCGCGTGGATCACGGGGCAGCGGCGGGAACAGGCCGTGACTCGCGGTGACTTGCCCGAGCGGGAACACGACCCCGTGTTCGGCCTCGAAAAGTACAACCCCCTGGTGCTGTGGACGCAAGACGACGTGTGGCAGACGCTGCGCCGTCTGGGCGTGCCCACCAATCCCCTGCATGACCGGGGCTATCCGTCCATCGGGTGCGAACCCTGTACCCGCGCCATCCGCCCCGGCGAAGACCTGCGTGCCGGCCGCTGGTGGTGGGAGTCATCCGACTCCAAGGAATGCGGGCTGCATGCCGGCAATGTGTCGGCCATTCCCGTCTCTGTTGATTTCTCGAAGCGTTCAGGCTGAATCATGTCCATTACTCTGACCCCCACGCGCAGCCATCTCGACTGGCTGGAAGCGCAGGCCATCTTCATCATGCGTGAAGTGGCGGCCGAATGCGCCAAACCCGTGCTGCTGTTTTCCGGCGGCAAGGATTCCTGCGTGCTGCTGCGGCTGGCCGAAAAGGCCTTTCGCCCGGGCGCCTTTCCCTTTCCGATGATGCACATCGACACAGGGCATAACTTCGAAGAAGTCATCACCTTCCGCGACGCCCGCGCCGCGGAACTGAACGAGACCCTGATCGTGCGCAGCGTGGAAGATTCCATGAAGCGCGGATCGGTCGTGCTGCGCAAGGAAACCGATTCGCGCAATGCCGCACAGGCGGTGACGCTGCTCGAAGCGATCGAAGAATTCGGCTTTGACGCGTGCATTGGCGGTGCGCGCCGCGATGAAGAAAAGGCGCGCGCCAAGGAACGCATCTTTTCGTTCCGCGACGAGTTCGGCCAGTGGAACCCGAAGGCGCAGCGGCCCGAACTTTGGAGTCTGTACAACACGCGCGTCCACAAGGGCGAGAACATGCGGGTGTTCCCGATCTCGAACTGGACCGAGCTGGATGTGTGGCAATACATCGCCCGCGAAAACCTGGCGTTGCCGTCGATCTATTACGCGCATCAACGCGACGTGATCCGCCGCAAGGGTCTGCTGGTGCCCGTCACGCCGATCACGCCGCCGGCCGACGGCGAAACGATCGAGAACGTGACGGTGCGCTTTCGTACCGTGGGCGATATCTCGTGCACGTGCCCGGTTGCGTCCGATGCCGCCGATCCGTACGCGATCATTGCCGAGACGGCGGTGACCGACATTACCGAACGCGGCGCGACCCGCATGGACGACCAGACCTCCGAGGCCTCGATGGAGCGCCGCAAAAAAGAAGGCTATTTCTGATGAACGTGATGACCGATCCCGCATTCTTTTCAACGGAAGATACCGGTGTGCTGCGCCTGATCACGGCCGGCTCGGTGGACGACGGCAAGTCGACCCTGATCGGCCGCCTGCTGTACGACAGCAAAGGCATCTTTGCCGACCAGCTCGATGCGATGTCGCGTGCCAAGTACAAACGCACCGTGGGCGACACCATCGACCTGTCGCTGCTGACCGATGGCCTGGAAGCCGAACGCGAGCAGGGCATCACCATCGATGTCGCGTACCGCTATTTTTCGACACCCAAACGCAAGTTCATCATTGCCGATGCGCCGGGGCACGAGCAGTACACGCGCAACATGGTGACGGGCGCCTCGACGTCAGACGTGGCCATCATCCTGATCGACGCCACCCGCGTGATCGACGGGCAACTGCTGGCGCAGACGCGCCGCCACAGCATGCTGGTCAAACTGCTGGGCCTGCAGCATGTGGTTGTCGCCGTCAACAAAATGGACCTGGTGGGCTGGGATGCCGCCGTCTTCAACCGGATCCGCGAAGCCTATTCGGTATTCGCAGGCAAGCTGGGCATTGCGCATTTCCATGTGCTGCCGCTGTCGGCGCTGACCGGCGACAACGTCGTGACGCGGTCGGTCAACACGCCGTGGTTCGACGGTGAGCCTTTGCTGGCCCTGCTTGAATCGCTGGAAGTGCGCGAAGGCACCGATCACCATGCACTGCGTTTCCCCATCCAGATGGTGGCGCGTCATGGCGGCGATCGCGCGGACGACTTCCGTGGCTACATGGGCCAGGTCGCCAGCGGCACCTTGCGCCGTGGCGATCGTATCGTCGTGCAGCCGGCTGGTACCGAAGCCACCGTGAAAGACCTGGTGACCTTTGATGGGTCGGTCGACGTCGCGATTGCCGGTGATGCCGTCACCGTGGTGTTGAATGAAGACGTGGATGCGTCGCGGGGCGACGTGCTGTCCCATGTCGAAACCGCAGGCACGGTCACGCGTGAGTTCGACGCCGAGATCTGCTGGCTCGATACCCAGGCGCTGAACCCGGCCCGCAAGTACCTGCTCAAGCAAGGCACGCGGTTGACGTCGGCCAAGGTCAAGGCCGTGGTGTCACGCCGGGACATTCACGAACTGCTGGACGTGCAGGATGGCAATGTGTCGCTGTCCATGAATGACATTGGCCGCGTGGTGATCGCCACGCGCGATCCGCTGGTGGTCGATCTCTATGACGAGATCGCGACTACGGGCGCTTTCATCCTGATCGACGAGGCCACCCACCAGACGGCTGCGGCGGGCATGGTGCGCAAGGCCATTGCCGACTGACGGAGCCTGAGCCCCCGGGGGCTGCATGGTAAAAAGGGCTGGCGCGTAAGACCTGATGTGACGGGTCGCACGCGCCAGCCCTTGTCTTTTGTGTGGAGCGTTCTATCGTGGCTTTGCCCGTGGGAGAAATCCTGAGTCTTGCCAATGTGCTCGTCGACGTGTCCGGCAAGTTGATGAAGAGCTACAAGAACCGCAAGCGTATCGCGGCGCCCGATCCCAGTGCCGATCCGAAGGACCAGGTGCACAGCCTGGTCGAACAGCTGCATCAGCTGGAAGCCGTGCAGGAAAAGCAGGCCGAACTGATTCTTCAGCTGACTGAACAGATGCAGAGCGTGACCCAGGCCCTGGCGGTGCAGGACCAGCGCACGCGGCGCGCGAACTGGGCGCTGGTGGCCGCCCTTGTGGCGCTGGGAGTCAGCGTGGCGGCGTGGTGGATGACGAGGTAGCGGGCGGGGCGCAAGGCGCCGTCGACGACACTGCAGAAGTCGCCGCCGCGGACGCTGCAGGCGGCTCGGGCCGCAGCCACAACCAGCTGGCCACGATCACCATTACCCCTGTTCCAAGCGCCGCATACCCCCAGTGACTGGCGGTCGCGAACAGCAAGGCCGCACACAGCATCATCATCACGGTGCCGCTCCATTTGGCGCGGCGGCTGACCGAACGGTGCGCGCGCCAGTCGCGGATCATGGGGCCGAACAGGCGATGGCCTTCCAGCCATGCGGCCAGGCGCGGCGACCCGCGTGATGCCAGCGCCGCTGCCATCAGAATGAACACCGTAGTGGGCAGGCCCGGCACGAAGATGCCGATCACCCCCAAGGCCAGGCACAGCAGCGCGCCCACCAGCAACACGAAACGCACCACGGCATTCGGATGCGTCATGCGGGGCGCCGCGCCAGCGCGGAATCAGAGTCAGGATCAGGCATCGCGCCCGGTCTCTGGCCGCAGCCACTTCTGGAACAGCCGCGTCGGCATGGCGGGCGTGATCCACCACTTGCGCTGGATGTTGTCCCACTGCGCGCCGAGCTGCTTGGCGGCGTCTTTCTCATCGTAGGGCACGTCCAGATAGACTCGTGCGGCAAGTTGCGGTGGCACCGCGGGTGCGCGGGGCGTGGCCGCCGCAGCGGGCGGGGGCGGCGCTGCCCGCATCGGCGCGGCATGGGCTGCCGCTGTCCTGGCCGCCCGCACTGCCGACGCCGGCCGAGCTTCCAGCCGCATGGCCTGGACGTACGGATGGGCTTCGCCCGCCGGTGTGAACAGCGTCAAGCTATCACTGGCTCGGGTGATCGCCACATAAAACAGCCGCCGTTCTTCACCCGGCTCGGCGCGGGCATCGGGAAACTCGCCGCGCGCCAGCCAGGGCAGCAGCACATGCTTCCATTCCTTGCCCTTGGCATCGCGCACGGTCGACAGGGTCAGTCGCTGGGCATGTTTCTTCAACGCGCCCGACCGGGCCTGCGCCTTGTCCAGGGACGCCAGGAACTGACCGGCATCCAGCCCCGTGCGCGCCGCGTAGGCAATGAAGCCGGCGATGGACCGGCTGACGGCATCGGCCTGGTGTTGATGCACGAACAGCCGGCGCGTGGTGTCGGCAATGTTCAGGTGCGTCGCGGCGTGTGCCAGCAGGCGCCCCGCGTTCCAGTTGCCGCGCTCGGCAATCAGCGCATCGCACACGGCGGCGAACCGTTCGCGCCAGCGCCGCGTCACGGCATCGGGCGCGTACTCGCCATCGTCACTGCGCGTCAGCTGACCGCGATGAAAGTCGCGCAAGGTATCGGGCTGGCGGGCAATGGTGCGCTCGGCGTCGGTCCACTCGGCTTCCGAATAGCGCAGGCCGGCAAACATGCCCAGCGCCCGCAACACGCCGCGGACCTCGGCTGGCGCTGTCACCGGTGCGATCGTCCCCTGCACGATGTGCAGGATGCCGCGCAGCATCATGACTTCGACGCGGTGAAAGTAGCTGGAAAAACCCTCGGTCTGATACGGCACGCCATGTTCGATCAGCGTGTTTTCCAGTTCGATGCTCTGGTGGTGATCGCGCAGCAGCACCGCGCAATCGTTCCAGCGCGCGTCGGCCGACGCCTGGTTCAACTGCATCAGTGCATCCAGAGCTTTCATTGCGCCGTCGCCGTCGGCCTGCGCGTCATACGTCGTCACCCGCACGTCGGTGTCGGTGGCACGGGACGAGGTGAAAGGCTGGCCGGTCAGCGCGGCCGCGCCCGCGCTCAGCGTGGCGCCGCAGCGGAATGATGCGGTCAATGGCAGCCGCTCGGTGCCGGGGAACCGCGCCAGGAAGCCTTCTCCCATGTAGCGCGGATCGGCGCCATTCCAGGTGTGAATGACCTGCTCGCGGTCGCCCGCCGCAATGATGCGGGTGCCCGGGGTCGTCAGGTGCGCCAGCAGATCGACGTGGCCCGCGTTCGCATCGTGCCACTCGTCGGCCACGATCAGGGCGTGGCGGGGCAGTTCGGGGGATCCTGTCTCCACCGCCAGGATCCCCAGCGCGTCATACACCAGGTCCTGTTCGCTCTGGAATGCAAAGCTGCCGTAGTCCATGCAACGCGTGCGCTCGTAGTGACGGCAGATGGCGACCAGCCCGCGCGGCAGGTCCAGGCTTTCGGCGATCTCATTGTCGGGCTCGTCCTCGAAGCGCCGCATGGCCAGCGTGCCCTTCATGCGCGACATCTGGTTCAGCAGGATTTCGGCGTGCAGATTGCTCAGGTCGTAGCTGTAGTCGGGGTCGGCGTCCGGCGCTTCGGACGCGAGTTCAATCGCTTCGAACAGATAGGGGCGGACGGCTTCGGCCGATTCCAGGTACACCGAGGCCCCGTCGATGGCGCCGGTTTCCTGCCAATGATCCAGCAGGCTCTTTGCGTACGCGGGGTAGGTGGCGACCTGGACCTGCCGCGATGCGCTGGCCTGGGCAAGCCGCTGGCGAAACACCTGCTCGGCAGCGGGCGTGAACACCAGCACCAGAATGTCGCGCGCCGGCATGCCCTGGCGTTCACGATGGGCAACGCAGTGGGCGAGGGTGGTGGTCTTGCCCGAACCCGCCACGGCGCCGATCAGCAGGGCGCGTCCGGGGTGGCCGATGATCTGGCGTTGTTCGGGGGTCAGCAAAAGAGAGGCCATGCGCAGAAGTGTAATTCAGCCCCGGCGCAGGCGGCCCGGCGGTCGAGGCTCTCAGTCGGGCATCGGCAGGTCGTTGAAGTGCTTGAATTCCTGCAGCGAAAACGATGTCTGGACCTGCTTGACGCTGGGCAACCCGTGCAGTTTCTGCTGCAGCAATTCAGAATACGCATCCAGGTCTTTGGCCACGACCATCAGCAGGAAATCGGACGGGCCCGATACCCCATGAAACATCACGACTTCTGGGATCGCCTGGACGGCCTCGACAAATTGTGCCGAACACGCATCGTTCTGGAAGTCGATGCTGATGCTGACGAAGGCCACCACGCCATAGCCCAATGCGCGCCGGTTCAGGCGCGCGTGGTAACCGGCGATCAGGCCTGACGTTTCCATCTGGCGGATCCGTCGCCAGCAGGGCGACTGCGACAAGCCGGTCATTTGCGCCAGTTCCCCTGTGGTCAGCCGGGCATTCTGTTGAAGCGCGACCAGCAATTGCCGGTCGACGTCGTCGGTGGGTACTCGCATAGTCATCTCCGTCTGTCCGCGCCGTTTGAATAACTTATCCAATCAAGTGTAGCTTGCGGGTGCGATTGCGCAAAATAAGCGGATTCGTTGAATAGTGCAGATGGGTCATGCTACGATCCAGCGACGCCCGGCCAGGCCGCTCGCCTGCCGCTTTCTCCTGGCGTCGCCCCTTTTCCAGGAACGACGAGGTCACCATGAAGTTGAAGAATGCTGTCAAGACATTGACCTGTGGCGCCGCGGCGCTGGCGCTGCTGACCGCCGCGTCTGTCACGTTCGCGCAGTCGGCGCCGATCCGTATCCTCGTCGGTTTTCCGCCGGGCGGCAGCACCGACGTGATCGCGCGTCACCTGGCCGTCGGCATGCAGCATGAATTGAATCGCACCGTGGTGGTCGAAAACCGTGCCGGCGCGGGCGGCCAGATCGCCGCGCAGGCGCTCAAAGGTTCGCGTCCCGATGGCCAGACCCTGTTTTTGTCGAACAGCCATACCGTGTCGATGATCCCGCTGACGCTGCTCAATCCAGGCTTCGAAATCAAGGACTTCACACCGGTCGGACTGGTTGCGGTCAATCCCGACGTGTTTGCCATCAACCCCGCCGTGGTGGGCTCGCCGACCGCGGGCCTGCGCGAATTCGCAAGCTGGGCCAAGGCCAATCCGGGCAAGGGCAACGTAGGCGTACCGGCCCCTGCCAGCGCGCCTGACTTTGCCGTGGGTGTCATTGCCAATGCCCTGGGTACTGACCTGAAGTCGGTGCCCTACCGCGGCGACGGCCCCGTCGCCCAGGACCTGGTCGCCGGCCAGATCGCAGCTGGCATCGGTTCGGTCGGCGCCATGCTCCAGTTCGCCAAGGCAGGCAAAGTCCACATTGCGGCTGTCAATGGCACGCAGCGCCTCGCCCTGCTGCCCGACGTCCCGACCTACGCCGAGCAGGGCGTGACGGGCTATGAAGAAGTCATCTTCACAGCCATGTTCGCGCCGGCTGGCACGCCCGCCGAGACCGTGCAGGCCTACAACGCCGCCATCACCAAGATCGTCAAGTCGCCCGACTTCATTGAAAAGCTGAGCGCGCTCGGCATCTCGGCTCAGGCCAGCACGTCGGCCGAGCTGGGTGACCGCGTCGCCCGGACCAATCGCGCGTGGTCCACCATGGTCAAGAACGCCGGCTACAAACCGATGTGATGGGTTGGATGACCGTGCCGCTGAATGACGCCGAGCGCGAAAGCGAGTACTCGCCCAGTTCGTGCATTGGCGGCAACTACGCGCCGTTCCTGCAGGCGTATGCCGACCTGAGCGCCCAGGCGCTCGGCCGGCATGCCGTGCGGCGCGATCTGGCCTACGGCGTCGATGCGGCGCAGCGGCTGGACCTCTTCCTGCCCGCGCACGACGATGGCGCCGTGGCCGCCGCCGCCGCCCGTCCGGCCCTGCTCGTGTTCATCCACGGCGGGTACTGGCAGGAACTGTCCAAGGATCAGTCCTTGTTTGCTGCGCCGGGCGCCCTGGCGGCGGGGGCGGCGTTTGCCGCGCTGGACTACACGCTGGCGCCGCACGCCACCGTGCATGACATGGTCATCGAATGCCGCACGGCGCTGCGCTGGCTGCATGCGCACGCCGACGAATTCGGCTACGACGCGTCGCGTATCGTCGTGGCCGGCAGTTCGGCCGGCGCGCATCTGGCCGCAATGACGGGTCTGCGGTCCTGGGCCGACGACGCCGACTTGCCGGCGGGTGTCCCGTCGGCGGCGCTGCTGGTGTCGGGGGTGTATGACCTGGCGCCGCTGATCGGTACCTCGATCAACGATGCGTTGTCGCTCAGCCCGTCCGATATCCCGGCCATCAGCCCGCTGCACTTGTCTGCGCACGGCGCGCCGCCGGCCGTTGTCTGCTGGGGCGAGGTCGAGACCCGCGAATTCAAGCGTCAAAGCCAGGCGTATGCTGACGTGCTGGCAGCCGCCGGGTCCTTGACGAACCGCTTCGAGATTCCGGACCGCAATCATTTCGATGTCATCATCGACCTGACCACGCCCGGCACCTTGCTGGGGGATGCTTGCCTGTCCTGGTTGCGCGCGCCCCGCTGACGGCATGTGCGCCTACGCGCGCGCGGCCCAGTGCCGTCCCCGGACGGCGCTTTCCTTTGTGTTTGACGGATTTCCCATGAAAGAACAGTTGATCGAAGACCTGCGCGCCCTGTTGGGTGACGAGGCCGTCCTGACCGGAGACGCGGTGACCGGCCGCAGCGCGGGCGCCTTTCGGCCCGACGCGCTGACCGCCTATGCGCTGGTGCGCCCCAAGACCACCGTTGAGGTCGCCGAGGTCATGAAGCGGTGCGCGGCCGTCGGCCAGGCCGTGGTGACCCACGGTGGACTGACGGGACTCGTGCGCGGCGCCGATGCGTCGCCCGATGAATTGATCCTGTCGATGGAACGCATGACCCGCATCGAGGGGATCGACGTGGCCGGCCGCACCATGACGGTCGAAGCCGGGGTGACCCTGCAGCAGATCCAGGAAGCGGCCGCCGCCGTGGACCTGTACTACGGCGTGGACTACGGCGCGCGCGGCACGGCAACCATCGGCGGCGGCATTGCCACCAATGCGGGCGGCAACCGCGTGATCCGCTTCGGCATGACGCGCGCCTCGGTGCTGGGCCTGGAAGCCGTGCTGGCCGATGGCCGCGTGATCTCGTCGATGAACACCATGATGAAGAACAACTCGGGCTACGACCTGAAGCAGTTGTTCATCGGCAGCGAAGGCACCCTGGGCGTCGTGACGCGCGCGGTGATCCGTCTGCATGAAATGCCAGCCAGCCAGTGCACGGCGCTGGTGGCGGCCACCGACTTCGACGCCGTGGTGCGGCTGCTCAAGCACATGGACCGCAAGCTGGGCGGGCAACTGGCCGCCTTCGAACTGATGTGGCAGGCCTACTTCGATCTGGTCTCCACGCCGCCCGCCCAGGGCCGGTCGCCCTTTGCCGAACGCTATCCGTTCTATGTGCTGCTCGAATCGCTGGGCGCCGATCAGGAAGCCGACAGCGTGCGCTTCATGCAGGCGCTGGAAGACGCCATGGCCGACGGACTGATCGTCGACGCCACGGTGGCCCAGTCGCTGGACCAGCGCGACGCGCTCTGGCGCATGCGAGACAGCGTCGAAGAGATGTTCAAGTTCGGCAAGTCCTTCAACTACGACGTGTCCTTGCCCGTGTCCGAAATGCGGGCCTACGCCGACGGCGTGTCGGCCGCCGCCCAGGCCAACTGGCCGCAAGGCCGCTGCTGGATTTTTGGCCACATGGGCGACGGCAATCTGCATGTGTCGTTCTCGGTTGGCGACGGGTCGGACGCCACCAAGCACCGGATCGACGAGATCGTGTACGGCCCGTTGGCCGCCTTCCGTGGCGCCGTGTCGGCTGAACACGGCATCGGCCTCGACAAGCGCGCCTGGCTGGGCGTGTCGCGCACCGACGAAGAACTGGCGCTGATGCGGCAACTGAAGGACTTCCTGGATCCGCAGGGCCTGCTCAATCCTGGCAAGGTGGTCTGAAGGGCATCCGGGGCAGGGCGATTTTGTCCTGCCGGCACTTGCGGTTGGTACTGTATGGATATACAGTTCTTCCATGGACGACGCCCCCTTTTCCCCTGCTGATGCTTTCCCGCCCGATGTGGCCGAAGAACCTGCCTGGCAGCCGCTTCGGCCCCTGCCGTTCAAGGGGCGGGGCGCGGTCAGGAACGTGGAGCATCGTTTTGAAAACGACGCGCGCCAGGCTGCAGACGATGGGTGGGACAGCGGCTGGAACGGCGGTCGCGCCGACAGCGCCTGGGCCGGGCCGGGTGGCGGGAACACCGGTCGTGCCGATGGGGCAGGGCAGGCGCAGGCGGGCCGGCGAGTGGGTCCGGCTGCCGTGGCGGCCCGAGGGCCTGGAGCGCATGAAGTGCCTCAAGTGCCCGAAGCGCCTGAAGTGCAGGCTGCCCAGCCGTTTGACGATGCGCTGCCCCCGCTGCGCACCACCGTTACGGTGGAACGCGCCCGGCAGATCCTTTCGCGCAACGATTCGCCCGACATTCCTTTCGATCGCGCCATCAATCCCTACCGGGGCTGCGAGCACGGCTGCGTCTACTGTTTTGCGCGACCTACCCATGCCTATCTTGGGTGGTCGCCGGGCCTGGACTTCGAGACCCGGCTCATCGCCAAGGAAAACGCGGTGGATGCCCTGCGGCGCGAGTTGTCACGGCCGGGTTATCAGGTCGAGCCCATCAACATTGGCGCGGCCACCGACGCCTACCAGCCCATCGAACGGCAGTGGAAGCTGACCCGGGGGCTGCTCGAACTGCTGCTGGAAACACGGCACCCCGTCACGATCGTGACGAAGGGCGCGCTGCTGACGCGCGACGTCGACCTTCTGGCTGCGCTGGCCGAGCGCAACCTGGTGGCCGTGTACGTGTCGGTGCCCACGCTGGACCCCGATGTGGCGCGCAAGCTGGAACCGCGCGCGGCTGCGCCGCATCGGCGGATCGAGGCCGTGCGGACCCTGAGTTCCGTGGGCGTGCCGGTGGGGGTGTCGCTGGCGCCCGTCATTCCCTTCATTACCGACGACCAGATGGAACATGTGCTGGCCGCCGCCCAGGACGCCGGGGCGCGCACGGCGTTCTACACCATGTTGCGGCTGCCGTGGGAGGTCAAGACGATCTTCAGCGACTGGCTCGAGGCGCACTTTCCCGACCGGGCGGCGCGGGTGCTGCATCGGATCGAAGACCTGCGCGGCGGCAAGCAGAACGATCCGCGCTTTGGCACCCGGATGCGCGGCGAAGGCATCTGGGCGGAACTGTATGCGCAGCGTTTCGCGGCCGGCCTGCGCAAGGCCGGCATGGTGCGGGAACGGGTGGAACTGGATCGGACGGCGTTCGTGGCGCCTGCAAGGGCAGTCAGTGTGCGCGCGACCCGCAAGTCAGGTGTGGTTGGCCCGGCAGGCCCGGCGCCGCAATTGTCCTTGTTCGCATGACAGGCGCGGCTGGCGGCGTTCGCGTCCGCCCGCCGTGCTGCCGACCGGGCAGGCCGAGCCAGCATCGCCTGAAGAGAAGGGCGCCGTGGGTCAACGCATCGCCCTTTCACGCACGGCGCTTAAAAAAAGCGGCCTTCGAACACTGCCTGGAAGAACAGCGCGAGGCCCGTCACCAGAATGCTGCTGCCAACCGCCAGCGTGAAAATGGCCACGAGCACGGGCAGCCAGCCGGTGTGGCTGCGCCGCGTCTGGCCGGCGTTGTAGCGGGCATCGAACTTTTCGTCCGGGGTCAGGCACAGCACCAGCGCGTGGATGAAGCCGCCCACGACCGGGATCAGGAACAGGAAAAAGGCGGGCGAAAAATACCAGAATTCGGCGCGCAAGGCGGTGCCCACGGTCAGCAGCGAAAATGCGAGCACCAGCCAGGCGCGCGGCAGGCCCAGGTACCAGAGCTGGGCGCCGGTGCACCCAAGCACCGCAGCAAGCAGTCCGGCCACCGCCTTGTGCCGGAAGTGGCTGGCGGGACGCACGACAGGCGCGCCGCCCGCAGGCACGGCCGGCGAGGGGCCTGCCGAAGAACCGCTGTCCGCCGCATCGCCTGCCGGGAAACCGGCCGTTGAAGGGCCGGTGTTCTGAACGGTGGCGGCTGCGGCTGCGGAGCCCGCGGTGCCAGGTGGGCGCGACGCAGGGGTGGTGCTGGGCGAAATGTGGTGGGAATCCATCGGTGAACACCTTGATTTACAAGGACTTTACCTGATGCCGGCTTGCAGGTGGGGTCAGAGCACGCTATACTTTTCGGCTGTTTGCAAGTCAACCCTCTTTTTTAGGATTACCTACCATGGTGGTGATTCGTATGTCGCGCGGCGGTTCCAAGAAGCGCCCATTTTACAATCTGGTCGCTACGGATTCGCGCAACCGCCGTGACGGCCGTTTCATCGAACGCGTGGGTTTCTACAACCCGGTCGCTTCGGAAGGCGAAGAAAGCCTGCGTATCGCGCTTGACCGCGTCGAATACTGGAAGCAGAACGGCGCCCAGCTGTCGCCAGTCGTTGCCCGTCTGGTCAAGGGTTACGGCGAGAAGGTTGCTCCGGCAGCCTGAGTTTGAAGGCTTTGGGTCCGAAGGCTTTGGGTTCGAAGGCTTTGGGTTCGAAGGCTCTGGGTTTGAAGACCCCGGGTGTGAAAGCCTCGGGCGTAAAAGCCCTGGGTTGCCAGGTTCAGTGGCCGATGAATTGCGTCGGCCGGTTGATCCCAACGACCGCATGGCCGCTGCCGTCAGCGTGTGTACCCGCTGCGCCGCGGCTCCGGTCCTGGCTCGCGTTCAATCAGTGATCCATTCCCCGCTCAAGGTACGCCATGTCCGATGATCGTGACGCCGGCGCACCGACGCCAGACGCCACCGCACCTGCCGACCTGATCGAGGTCGGCCATATTGTGGAAGCGCTGGGGGTGCGAGGTGGGCTGAAGGTCCAACCGTACTCGTCGCAACCCGACACCCTGCTTGCGGCAAAAGTGTGGTGGCTGCGCAAGACGCCCAAGGGCGCTCAGCCGGTTGCGGGTGCGCAGGTTTTGAAAGTATCGGTACTGAACGCGAAACGGCACGGTGCAACCGTGTCGGCAACGTGGGCAGGTGTGAATGATCGCGATCAGGCGCAAGCCTGGCGCGGCTGGTCGGTCCTGGTGCCGCGCAGCCAGTTTCCGGCGCCTGCCGAGGGCGAGTTCTACTGGGTCGATCTGATTGGCTGCCAGTTGCTCGGCCTGGGTGAAGATGATCCGAAAACCGGCGAAGCGCCCAAGATCGTGTTGGGCAATGTGGTGGATGTGACCGACAACGGTGCGCATTCGATCCTGCGGGTCGAACGTGTGTCGCCCGATGACGCCACCCAGCCGCTGCTCGATGCGAAAGGCAAGGTCCAGGAAATCCTGGTGCCGTTCGTCGATGCGTTCATCCGCAACGTCGATCTGTCCGGCCGCGTGATCGACAGCGATTGGCCCGCGGATTTCTGACGTGAACGGCGGCGAGTCCCGCGACGCAATTCCAGGCGTCGCCGCCGACGTAGCGACGGAATCCCCGCTGTCACCGGCGGCAGGTTTGCGTTTCGATGTCGTCACGTTGTTCGGCCCGATGTTTTCGGCGGTGACCGAGCAGGGCGTGACGGGTCGGGCACATACGCAAAGCCGGTGGCGCCTGAATACGTGGAATCCTCGGGATTTCACGACCGATGTGCATCGCACGGTCGATGATCGCCCCTACGGTGGCGGTCCTGGCATGGTGATGCGGGTCGACCCGCTCGAAAAGGCGGTGGCGGCGATCCAGGCGGATCGGGCCTCCGCAGCAGTACCCGTGATCCTGATGTCGCCGCAAGGCCGACGTTTCGATCAGGCCCGCGCCCAGGCGCTGGCCGACAGTCCAGGCGCGATCCTGGTGTGCGGGCGGTATGAAGGCATCGACCAGCGATTCATCGACCGGTGGGTGACCGAAGAAATCTCGCTGGGCGACTTCGTGTTGTCAGGCGGGGAAATCGCCGCATTGGCGGTCGTGGATGCCACCGTGCGCTTGTTGCCGGGTGTGCTGAACGACGGCGAATCGGCAGTACAGGATTCGTTCAACGAACACCTGTCCGGCCTGCTGGATTGTCCGCATTACACCCGGCCGGAAGTGTTCGACGGCGTGCCAGTACCCGACGTGCTGATGTCGGGCCACCACGCCAACATCGTCGTATGGCGCCGGCGCCAGTCGCTGGAAGCCACGGCGCGCAAGCGGCCCGATCTGATCGTGGCGGCGCGCGAGCGGGGCTGGCTCAGCCGCGACGACGAAAAATTTCTGTCGAGCCTCACACGGCGCGACGGGAAACAAGATGGCAGGCGTTGACTTCGGTAAACGCCTGCCGGACGCAGATCTGCCGGGCATTGGCCCGGCGGGGTTTAACCCCATCCTCTGGAAGCGGTGGCACACGCCATAACACTTGGCCGCTTTGAATGATGGTTGACGGAGTAGTAAAGATGAATCTGATCCAGATCCTGGAACAAGAAGAAGTCGCCCGCTTGATGGAAAACAAGACCATCCCCGCATTCGCTCCTGGCGATACGGTTGTGGTCAACGTCAATGTGGTTGAAGGTACGCGCAAGCGCGTTCAGGCATACGAAGGCGTGGTCATCGCCCGTCGTAACCGTGGCCTGAATTCGTCGTTCATCGTTCGCAAGATTTCGTCTGGCGAAGGTGTCGAGCGTACGTTCCAGTTGTATGCACCTACCATTGCCTCGATCGAAGTCAAGCGTCGTGGCGATGTGCGTCGTGCCAAGCTGTACTACCTGCGCTTCCGCTCGGGCAAGTCGGCACGGATCAAGGAAAAGCTGGTTCGCAACAGCTCGGCGGCACAAGCCGCGGCAGCTGCAGCAGCCAAGGCGTCGGCGCAGTAATTCCGACGTCCGTCCTTGGACGCAGTGGTAAAAATGGCCTCCGGTTTCGGAGGCCATTTTTGTATCTGGCCCCCCCTTGGCGCTATGCGCCTCCCCCAGGGGCGACACCAGCGGACTGGCGGAGCCAGATCCGCGGTGTCCTGGTGGGGGTGCGCTAGTGCCCCAAGGTGTTCTGGGCTGTGCTGTGGCGCCGTTGTTGTCATATCTGCTTACGCGCTTTGGCGCGTTGCAGTCGTTTTGCGATAAGACTGCCGTATCCTTCTGCCATGTCCCGTTCCGACGCTTCCGACTCCTCCCTGTTCCCGCCGCCAGGCGGTGATGCCGGCACGGCGCCGGCGGCCGATCGCACGGTGACCTTGCCGGCGCGTCGCAAGCCACTTGGCCCCGGCTTTGATCCCGCTTCGCAGCCCTGGGAAATCAATCCCACCGGCCTGCAAGCCGTTCCACCCGACCGCCTGACGGCCATGGCCTTGCGAGCGCGGTTTGCCCGGCCGCCTGCCTGGACGCCCGAGTCCGCCGAGACCTGGTCCACCCGGTTTCCGGGGCCCGAGACCGGGCTGCGGCTGGCGTCGGTGCTGGTGCCGTTGGTGATGCGGCCAGCGGGCCTGCAGGTGATGCTGACCCAGCGCACCGCGCACCTGCACGATCACGCAGGGCAGGTGAGCTTTCCCGGCGGGCGCGTTGAAAAGACGGACGCGTCGGTCATTGCCGCCGCGCTGCGCGAGGCGCAAGAGGAAACCGGCCTGCCGCCCGGGAAGGTCGAGGTGATCGGGCAGTTGCCGGACTACGTGACCAGCACCGGCTACAACATCGTTCCGCTGGTGGGGCTGGTGCAGCCGGACTTCGATCCGGTTCCCAATCCCTTCGAGGTGGCCGAGGTCTTTGAGGTGCCGCTGGCTTTCCTGATGGATCCCGCCAATCACCGTGTGCACCGGGTGGCGTTGCCCCACAACGGCAGCCATACGTATTTTTCCATGCCCTATGGAAAGTATTTTGTGTGGGGCGCGACGGCGGGCATGCTGCACAATCTCTATCGTTTCCTCGACGCCTGACACCCGGTGCGCGGTCGGCCACCGCGTGGGGTGCGCAGGCCATCTCCCCGATCGACCCGATGCCCGCTAGAATCCGCCTATGAGCTTCTTTGCCCTTTTACTCGCCTTCCTCGCCGAACAGATCCGCCCCTTGCCACGCAACAATGCGGTGCACGAGGCTGCTCGAAGTCTGATCCGCTGGGCCGGTCATGCCCTGGACGCCGGGAACGCCAGTTACGCCGCGTTTGCCTGGGCGCTGGCTGTGGTGGTGCCCACATTGTTCGTGTGGGCGCTGGGCTCGCTGATGTGGGCCATTCATCCGATCTTTTCCTTGCTGTTCCACGTGCTGGTGCTGTGGTTCACGCTGGGCTTTCGTCAGTTCAGCCATTACTTCACCGAATTGCAGCTGGCGCTGGCGCGCGGCGATCTGCCGCTGGCCCGGCGGCATCTGCATGACTGGATGCGCAGCACCGACGAGACCTGGACCCGAGATACGCTGACCCTGCCGGAGATCTGCCGCACGGCGATCGAAGAGGGCGTGGTGGCATCGCACCGTAACGTGTATGGGGTGCTGTTCTGGTATGCCGTCCTGCCGGGTCCGGCGGGTGCGGCCTTGTACCGGCTGGCCGGCATGGCCCGTCACGAATGGGCAGCCCGGCCCGACGCCTTCGGCAACGCGGCGCGCCGTGCCTTTGCGGTACTGGACTGGATTCCTGCCCGCATGACGGCGATCGGGTTTGCGATTGTCGGCAACTTTGAAGAAGCCTTGTACGGCTGGCGCCAGCGCGCGGCCTTGTGGCCCGATCCGCAGCGGGGCATTGTCGTGGAAAGCGCGGCGGGCGCACTCGGCGTGCGGCTCACGCCGCTGCCGGCCAAACCGCTACTGCTGACCGCCACGGCGGTCTCGGCCACGGCGGTCCCGACCGCACCCTGGGGCACTTCTCCCGCCAGCACGCCTCCCGCCAGCACGCCCCCGGCCAGCACGCTCCCGCCTGACGCTGTGCCCCCGGTCGGCGGCGTGCCTCCCGACATGGCGTCGGCAGCGGCAGCGGCCACCGCAAGCGATGCAGGCGCAGCAAGTGACCTGCCGGATGACGCCGAGCGGCGCCTGCCGGATCCCCCGGCGCTCCATGCCGCGGTCGGTTTGCTCTGGCGGTCGGTCGTTCTGTGGATGTTCCTGCTATTACTGCTGTCGCTGGCGGGCTGGGCCACCTGACACCGTCGCCGGAACATGGCCATCTACGTTCCACTTGTCGGAAGGTAAATGAGAGTCAGCCCTGATCGTTTCGGCCCGTTACGCAACCGTGTGCGGAGCACGTCTCCAGATGTAATCGAAGGCGGCCGCGTGCCGCCTTCGTAATTCCTACCGAACCACACAGTGTGCCCGGTAAAGCCAGGTATCTGCATGCAACCCCCCGGCGCTGTCCGCCAGCGCCACACGGCAAGGGTCAGGACCTGTCTGAGATCCACCCCGTGTAAGGCTTTGCCCTGCTGGACAATTGAATGCGTGTGATTTGCATGCCGGGTGCAGGGAGGCGGAAGAGTTCGTTACAGCGCTCCAAGAGACGCAGGTATATCGTTGATCGGGTCAACACCTCATCTCTTGGAGCACAACATGGATATGCCAGTCAAGAACGACGCGACCCAACAGAACGGCTCGCAAGAAAAATTCCAGTTCGACCTTGAAGCCGTGCGCGCCAAGGCACGCCAGAACCTGGAATCCGGCGCGATCACGCAGGCGTACGCCGGCAACCGCGAAGAGATCATCAAGATCTTGAACGAAGCGCTCGCGACCGAGCTGGTCTGTGTGCTGCGCTACAAGCGCCACTATTTCATGGCCAAGGGCATCCATTCGGAAGCCGTGGCCGCCGAGTTTGCCGAGCATGCCTCGCAGGAACAGGAACACGCCGATTCGATCGCCGAGCGTATCGTTCAGCTGGGCGGCGAGCCCGACTTCAACCCGTCGACCCTGCTCGAGCGCAGCCATGCCCAGTACGTGCCGGGCAATTCGCTGCAGGACATGATTCGCGAAGACCTGGTGGCCGAGCGTATCGCCATCGACAGCTACAAGGCCATGGTCGACTACATCGGCGCCGATGATCCGACCACCCGCCGCATGCTGGAGCAGATCCTGGCCGTGGAAGAAGAGCACGCCGACGACATGTCGGACCTGCTGGAACTGAACTGAGCAGGCGCCGTACGGACCGCCGCCGGGCGGAATGCCATCGACCCTGGTCGATCGTGCATTGCGCCGGGTCGCCGGCGGTTCGGCCGAGAGGGTCAGGCGCTGACAGCAACGGCCGCCAGGGTGGCGGCCGGCAGATCGAAGGTGTAGCCCTGGCCAAAGTGCGCGCCAAGCGCCGCCAGGGTCTGTGCGGTTACAGGATTGTCGATTCGGGTGAATACGATCTGGGTCGCGACATGTTCAGCCGCCCGCAGTAATGGGGGTACCTGCTGCTCGAGCGGGCCCAGGGTGCGCACATCCACCTTCATTACGTCAGGCGCATACGCCTTGATCCGCGCCACGGCCAGGGCAGCGCCCGATGCCTGCAGCGCGATACCGAATCCATGATGGCGGTAATTACGGATCAGCTGACCTGCCAGGTCCGCGTCGTACGTTGCCGTGTCGGGCAGCTGCAGCACGATGGCATGGCCACCCCCTGAAAGCGCTTCCGGCTGGCCGGCAAGCCGCGGGATGGCGGTCGCTACCCCCATGGCGTCCAGCATGTCGCGGAAGGCATGGCCATGGTCTTGCACAATGGCGGCCAACAGGCGGCCATGCACGCGCAGGTGCAGCGGAACCCCGCTGCCTTCCTGGGACACATAATTGACGGTATGCACGACACGGCACAGGCGGTCCAGCCAGACCACCGTGGCGTCTTCGGCTGCGCGCGAAAACAGACCCCAGGGGCTGATCGTATCGCCCGACTGTCCGCGGGAGCGGGCATAGGCATCGTAGGCCACCACGGGCTGGGGCGCAGAAAAATCGGGGGCGACTGCGGCGCCCAGGCGCACGATGCGCTGGAAGCCGCTGGCCAGATCGAATTCGTAGAAGCGGCCCACGACCGTGCCGTCAGCTGTCATCCGCAGCGCCTTGCGCAGATCCGGGTAGTCGCGCAGGGCGTCAATCAGGGCTTGGGGAGAAGGTTGGGTCATCAATCGGTTCCGCGCGCGATGGCACAGTGCAACGCGCGCAGTGCAAGGCGCAAAGGTCGACAGGCTACGCGAGCCGGCTCGCCTGGCGAACGATCGATTTGGTTGAAGGATATAACTAGCGCGCAGGACCCGAAGCCCTGCGCGAGCCGGTCTGCGCACCCGCCTGGCGGCATGCCGGGCCGGTGCCCCGTGCCCCGGCCCCATTAATACCGCACGGCGCTCTCGTTTTCGGCCAGCACCCGCATGTACAGCGCATGGCGATATTCACTGATTTCGCCGTGCTTGAGCGCTTCCAGCACGCCACAACCCGGCTCATGCCGATGCGTGCAGTTGTAGAAGCGGCATTGCTCGGTAAACGGCTTGAATTCCGGAAAACCGTTGATGATGTCTTCGGGCGTCAGGTGCTGCAGGCCGAAGGCCTGGAAGCCGGGCGAGTCGATCAGGTCGCCGCCCGGAGCGAGGGCGTCGGGCAGGTGGTAGAGCCGGGTGCTGGTCGTGGTGTGGCGGCCGGCGCCCAGGGCGATCGAATGTTCCTGCGTCGGCGCCAGGGCTTCGGGAATCAATGCGTTCAGCAGGGTCGATTTGCCCATGCCGCTTTGCCCCAGCAGCAGGGTGGTGACACCTGCCAGGCGCGGCGCCAGCGTGGCGCGGGTGGCGTCGATATCGTGCGCGCTCAACTCGATCACCGGCACACCCAGCGCGGCGATGCGCGCCAGACGCTGGCGGGCGACCGGCAGCCGCGTCACCTTGTCCACCTTGTTCAGGATCACGCAGGGCGTGATGTTGGCGCTCCACGCGCCGACCAGGGCACGTCCGACCAGGTCGTCCGCAAAGTCGGGTTCGGTTGCCACGACGATCAGCAACTGATCGACGTTGGCGGCAAACTGCTTGGTGCGGAAATCGTCGGACCGGTACAGCAGGTTGCGGCGGGGCACGATGGTGTTGATCGCGCCTTCGGCCTTGCCCTCGATCGCGATGTCCACCACGTCACCCACGGCAGCGGCGCCGCGTTTGCCGCGCGGGTAGCACTGGCGGCGCGATCCATCGGGAAATTCCACCGTGTAATGGCGGCCGAAGGCTTCGACCACGCGTCCGCGAACGATGGTGGCGTCGGTGGGCCGGGCGGGCGCGGCAGCCTTGGGTCGGCTCACCGGGTGGCGCTCGCGACGCGGCAGGCGCGGGATGTCGAAAAGGGCAGACCTGTCATGCGGACTCCGGAGTGGGGATGGCGCCGTGCGCCAGGGGCGATGCCGCCCCGTGATCGATCAGCCGCCGGATCCGCACGCTGGCGGGCGGGTGGCTGTCGTAGAACGCCGAATGCACCGGATCGGGGGTCAGGGTCGCGGCGTTGTCGTCATAAAGTTTGACCAGCGCCGATACCAGGTCGTTGGCGTTGGCGTGTTCGGTCGCGTATCGGTCGGCTTCGAATTCATGCTTGCGCGAATACCAGCTGCCCAACGGCGTGAACGGGAAGCTGAACACCGGCGCCACCAGAAAGAACAGGATCAGGGCCAGAGCGCTGTTGCTGCCGGTCAAGGACGGCTCGACACCCAGGCCGGTGTAGAACCACACCTTGCTCGACAACCAGCCCAGCAGCGCAAAACCGGCCAGGGTCAGCGCAAAGCTGAAGACCAGGCGTTTGAGGATATGCCGGTGCGTGAAGTGGCCCAGTTCGTGGGCAAGCACGGCTTCGATTTCTTCGGGCAGCAGGCGGGCAAGCAGCGTGTCGAAGAACACGATGCGTTTGCCTTTGCCAAAGCCTGTGAAGTAGGCGTTGCCGTGCGCCGACCGCTTCGAGCCGTCCATGACGAACAGGCCGTTGAGCGAAAAGCCGCAACGTGTCGCGAGCCGGTCGATCCGGTCCACCAGCGTGTCGTCGGCCAGTGGCGTGAACGAGTTGAACATGGGCGCGATCACGGTCGGAAACAGCAGCAGCAGGGTGACGTTGAACACCATCCACACGCCCCAGGCCCACAGCCACCAGAGCGGCCCGGCGGTGCCCATCAACCAAAGGATCGCAGCGACCAGCGGCAGGCCCAGCGCCACCGACAGCACCAGCCCCTTGATGGCGTCGGCCACGAAGAGCCGCCAGGTCATGCGGTTGAAGCCGAAGCGGGCTTCGAGCCGGAACTGCCGCCACAGAGTGAAGGGCAGGCCAAGCAGGCCCAGCACGCCCGACACCAGCGCGATCAGCACCAGTTGCCGCGCGAAGTCGCCGTCCACCAGACGCGAGGCCAGCACGTCGAGCGCCTGCAGCCCGCCCAGCAAGGTGAGTGCGAGCAGCACCACGGCATCGAACACCACCGCGAACATGTCGAAACGGACGCGCGCGACCGTGTAATCGGCAGCGCGGGCATGGCTGTGAAGGCCGATGCGGCCGGCGAATTCGGCGGGGACGTCGCCGCGATGACGCACCACGTGGCGGGTCTGCCGGGTAGACAGCCAGAGCCTCAACGCAACGCCCAGCAGGAGCAGGAAGACGAACAGCAGGGTGAACACAGGCTTCGCTCAATCGAAAGTGGGGCACGCACGGGCATGCAGGGACAGGCACGTGGGCGCGGACAAACTGTATGTCGGGGCACAGGGCGCGAAAAGCCAGGGGCATCGCGCAATTGCTGCAGGCGTTCGCGGCGGCGTGTGAGAAAATCGCGGATTGCGTGGCGCACTGCGCCGCCGGCGACCGTCCGGCCGTGGTGCCTGTGACCTCAGGCCTCAGCCCCATGGCTTGGGCATCATGCCTTTGACGCCGCGCCGTCAACCTTTCGCCCGGAGTACCGATTATATGGCCTTGAACGAAAACCACCTGGTCTGGCTGGACATGGAAATGACCGGCCTGGATCCGGCAAAAGAACGCATCATCGAGGTGGCCGTGGTCGTGACCGACGCGCAGCTCGAGGTCGTGGCCGAAGGTCCGGTGCTGGCCATCCATCAATCCGACGAACTGCTCGACGCGATGGACGCCTGGAACAAGGGCACGCATGGCCGCAGCGGCCTGATCGAACGCGTCAAGGCGTCGACCGTGACCGAAGCCGATGCCGAAACGCAGTTGCTGGACTTCCTGTCGCAGTACGTGCCGCCGGGCAAGTCGCCCCTGTGCGGCAATACGATCAGCCAGGACCGCCGCTTCATGTTCAGCTACATGCCGCGTTTCGAGGCCTTCTTCCACTATCGCAACCTGGACGTCAGCACGCTCAAGGAACTGTGCCGCCGCTGGAAGCCCGAGATCTACAAGGGCTTTCAGAAAAAGAGTAAGCACGAAGCGCTGGCCGATATCTACGAGTCGATCGACGAGCTGAAGTACTACCGCGAGCACTTCCTGAAGGCCTGACGCCGGGTGGATCTTTTCCTGCGGATTGCCGGCATCATCACGCCGGTTTTCCTGATCGTGCTCGCGGGATGGTGGTACGGACGAACGCGCCATCCGGACATGGCGACCTTCAACCGGATCTGCCTGGAAGTGCTGACGCCGGCGCTGGTGTTTTCGGCGCTGGCCGCCAAGGACTTCGATATTCGCGGCCAGTGGCCGCTGATGCTGGCCGCGGTGGGCATGGTGGCGGGGTCGGGGCTGCTGTCGTGGCCGTTTGCCCGGCTGCTGGGGGTGCGGCCACGCGCCTTGCTGCCGCCCATGATGTTCATCAATTCCGGGAACATGGGCCTGCCGCTGGCCTTGCTGGCGCTGGGCCCGACCGGCATGGCGCCCGCTGTCGCCTTTTTCATCGTGACCAATACGCTGCACTTCTCGCTGGGGGTCAAGATCCTGAGCCGGGAAGCGTCGGTGCGGGTGCTGTTGCTGTCGCCCCTGATGATCGCGACGGCGCTGGGACTGGTGTTCGCATTCACCCGGATCCCGGTGTCGCCCTGGATCATGACCGGCCTGAAGATGCTGGGCGACGCGGCGATTCCGATGCTGCTGTTTTCGCTGGGCGTGCGCCTGACGCATATGTCGATGCGCGGCTGGCGGATCGGCATGGCCAGCGCGGTGCTGCGGCCGGCGATCGGCATTGCGCTGGCGTTCCCGCTGATGTGGCTGCTGCCGCTGGACAGCGTGCAGCGCACTCTGCTGTTCCTGTACGCGGCCCTGCCGCCCGCGGTGATCAACTATCTCTTTGCGGAGCAGTACAACGCCGAGCCCGACAAGGTCGCATCCATGGTCATGATCGGCAATGCGATGGCGGTGGTGTTCGTGCCGGTCGGGCTGTGGCTGGGGTTGCGGGCGGGGTGACGGTATAGCGGGTGAAGCGACGCGCAGCGGACTTACGCCGCCCCCCGCACCGCCAGCTTGCGCACGATGCGTTGATACCAGACCTGCAGCAGCGACCCCGAGATCAGCATGCTGAACGCCGCCATCAGCCACATGCTGCCTGCACCGGGGGGCGCGCCGGGCATGAAGCGGTCGACCACGCCGGCCAGCGATCCGGCGCCCGGCCCGAACGCCAGGTACCAGCCGCCGGTCAGGCCAATGCCCCACAGCGCGCCGGCCTGGATGCACATTGGAATCACGGCCACCTTGTAGGCGCGCAGCAGGTAGGCAGTCATGCATTGCAGGGCGTCGGCCAGGTGGAACAGCGTCAGCAGGTTCAGCAAGCCCAGCGCCACCAGGGCCACCTTCGGGTCGTTGGTGTAGGCCCCCACGATTGCCTGGCGCCCGACCAGCATCACCAATACGGTCAGCACCGCGCCCGTCATGGCCAGCCGCAGGCCGGTCGCGCCGATGCGCCGGGCGCGCGGGTAGTCACCGGCGCCAATCGCCTGCGCCGTCAATGCGCCCGTGGCCACGCCCAGCGCCATTGGCATCATGAAACAGACCGCCGCCAGGTTGGACATGATCTGGTGCCCGCCGGTTGCGAACACGCCTTCGCGCGCCACCAGCAAGGCCATGAACGTGAACGATGTGACTTCGATCAGGTAGGACGCGCCCATCGGCACGCCCAGGTGCAGCAGTTCGCCCAAGGCCTTCCAGTCGGGCCGGCCGATGCGCATTGAAAAGCGGCGGTAGAACGGGTCGCGCAGCAGGATCGCAGCGCTGATGCCGAGGCTGATCCAGTAGACCAGCGCGGTCGACAAACCCGCGCCGACGGCGCCCATGTCCGGCGCACCCAGGTTGCCGTAGATGAAGATCCAGTTGAAGATGAACTTGAGTCCGACCCCCAGCAGGTTGATCATCATCACGACCTTGGGGCGTGAGACGGCCGTGTTCAGGGCGTACACCGTCCGGAACACCAGGCCTGCCGGCAGCGCAATGGCCAGCATCATCAGGTAGCCGCTGACCTGGTCGCGCACCTCGGGCGACACGTCGCCCGACATCGACAGCCACACGTCCGGGAACATCATGGCCGTGGCGCCCAGGGCCGACAGTCCCAGTGCGAGCCACACGCCCTGGCCCCAGGTGTGCCCGATGCGGTCGAGCCGCCCGGCGCCAAAATGCTGCGCAATGATAGGGATGAGTGCGTGCAGCACGCCCATCAGTCCGACAAATACGGTGATGTAGATGGAGACCGCCAGGGCCATGGCGGCCAATGCCGTGGGCGATGCGTGCCCCGTCATGGCCGTGTCCAGCACGCCGAAGGCCATGCCGGCCCATTGGCCGACGAGCACCGGCCAGCCTTGCTGCAGGATCAGGCGGGCCGTGCGGCGGAAGGTGGCCGGGCCCGTCACGCCGGGGGCGGCAAGGCGGCCGGGCGAGGCGGGCGAGGCAGGTGAGGCAGGTGAGGCGGGCGACGCGGCTGCCGGGGCAGCCACCGCTTCCGCGGGTGCGGCGGCAGACGGTTCGACGATCGGGTCCGTACCCGACGGCGGCGTGGTCGAGGCGTTCATTTGCGTCCGCCGTTACCCGGCGCCGTTCTCAGGAGCATGAAGTACTCGCGTTCGTTGGCATTGCGGCGCGAGTCGGACGCACGACCGCCTTCCCACAGCACCGTGGCGCCCGCGTAATCGCCCTGACCGACGGCGTGCCACAGCGTGCTCGCATTGCCTTGCAACAGCAGCAGCGGGCAGTCCGCCGATCGTTCGAACAGCAGGCCGTCGAACACCGCAAACGACGCCCGCTGCGGCAGGCCCAGGCCCGCGCTGCGCACGCATTCGCCGCCGCGCGTGGCGCCGCCGCCCGTGCCGGTCGCGCGGCCGGTGCGGCCCGCGCCTGCCTTCCCGGCCGGTATTTCGGCCAGGGCGGCGGCCAGGCTGCCGGACACCTCGCGGTAGCTCTTGCTGTAATTGATCGACGGCAGCCACAGCGTCATCAGCAGCAGCCAGCTGACCACCACGCCGCCCGCCGACAGCACCGTGCCGCGCCACAGGCCGGTGGGCCGCTCGCGCAGGCGCCAGACGACCAGGGCGATCCACGCCAGGGTGCTGACGACGGCGATCGCCAAGGCGAGCAGGGACAATTCGGCTTCGTACCCGGGCGTCTGGCGCGCGATGTTGCGGGCAATCTTGGGCGGCACGCCGGTCATGATGGCGATCCAGCCCAGCCAGATCACGGCCAACGCAAACGAAAACACCATCACCGCAAACCAGTCCAGGGCGTTGATCAGCCCGCGCCGCAGCGTTGGCAGGGCCAGGGCGGCCAGCATGGCGCTGGGAATCACGAAGGCCAGGAACTCGGCGTCGAGCGGCGTGCGGGTGACCAGCAGCATCAGTGCCGCGCCGATCAGCATGGCCAGGGGAATCTGGATGTGCGGCGCGCCGACAAAGCCGCGCCAGCGCCAGATGGTCAGCAGCACCAGTGGCCAGGTCGGCCACAGGAACCACAGCAGATTGCGGAAGGCGGCGCTGGCGCCCGGCCCGGTCAGGATGCCAAGCACGCTGGCGTTCCAGCTCCACCAGCCGCGCATCCAGTAGGGATTGAGTTCCGACGCCGGGATCCACCACGCCAGCGAAATGGCCAGGGCGATCGGCAGGCTGAGCAGCGCCATCCACTTGACTGACGGCCGCAGCACGGCGCAGCGCCAGCCGGCCAGCATCACGCCGATCAGCAGCGGCGCCAGCGCCGGAAAGCCGCGCGACAGGAACGCGCCGCCCAGCGCGATGCCCAGCGTCACGGCGCCCCAGCGGGGGTGGTCCAGCATGCGGGTCAGCGAATAGAACGCAAAGGCCCCGAACGCCAGCGCGGCGGGTTCGGCCGATGTTTCATGGCTGCGCCACAGCACGCCCAGGGTGCCCACCAGCAGCAGCAAGGAGGCGTCGGCCAGCATGCGGCCATAGTCGCGCGCGCCGGGCTGGCCGCCAAAGGGCAGGGCCAGCGGCTGCGCTTCGGCGCGGCGGCCAAGCAGGTAAGCCCCGTACCAGAGGCTGGACGAGGTGATGCCGAACCAGATCAGATTGGGAATGCGGCTGGCGACGATGCCGCCGACCAGCGGCTGCAGCAGCATCATGGACAGCGCGCCCAGCCAGGTAGGCAGGGGACCTTCCTGGGTGACGGCGATGCCGGCCACTTCGGGCGTGAGCCACTGGCGCCAGTTGCCGTTCACGGCGGACCACATCTGCGCGTAGCCGATGACGTCTTCGGACTTCCACGGCTCGCGGGTGATCAGGCCCGCCAGGATGTAGATCAGGCACAGACCCAGCAAGCCCCAACGCGGCAGCTTGGTCGTCGCCGTGGCGGTGAGCCGGGCGGGATTGGGCTGATGAGAATCGGCGTAGCGCGCTGGGGAAGTGGACATAAAACCTGACCGATAAAGCATGTCGACGTGCGACGCACGCCGATGGTCCGGCCAGCGCGCGCGGTCTTGCTCAGGTGCGCGCTGCCGGGTGGCGGAGAAACGCCGCCCGCAAGTGGAAGGATCCACCGGTCGGGCGGAGCAAAAAAGGCAGCCGCGAGGCTGCCTTTTTCATTGAAACGCAGCGCAGGGCCGCGGTTTCATCGCCGTCCCGCAGACTTATTCGGCGGCGGGCTTGGTCTCGGCCACGACTGCAGCCGGCTTGACGGCCGACGTGTTCGCAAAACGTGCGCGGAACTTTTCAACGCGGCCCGTTTCAACGATACGCGTTTGCGCGCCGGTGTAGAACGGGTGCGATTCGGAAGTCACGTCGCACTTGAAGAGCGGGTAGGTCTTGCCTTCGAATTCGATCGACTCACGCGAGTTCAGGGTCGAACGGGTAATGAACTTGGCACCGGTTTGCAGGTCCTGGAACAGGACTTCGCGGTATTCGGGGTGAACGCCTGCTTTCATGGCATTTTCCTTGGGTTGTGCGGGTCGCCAGCCGGAAGAATGTTGCCGCAGGGTCGGCTGCGTGTACGCGGATCAGTGCTGATCGCGCCAGTGCCAACCCGGCAAACGTTCCAACAACGTGCCCAGTTTCGATAAGTAAGCCTTAGATTATCGCGGGAAAACGCGCCGGCTGCAACTGGCGGGGCGAAATGTTGTAGCACAGGGAGGTCAGGCTGTCGACGCGTGGGGAAGGGGGGCGCGTGACCGGCACGCGCCGGGTCACGACTCAGCGCGCCACGATCTCGGTGACGTCGCCCTGTTGTTCCAGCCGCACGGGCAGCATTCCGGGCAGCGCCGCGGCAAAATCCTTGAACTGTTTCACGCCATACGTGCCGTCCACTGTCAGGGCGCTCACGGCCGACTGGCGCACGACCAGCCCGGTGCGCCCGTAACGTTCGAACTCGGCCACCGCCCGAGCCAGCGGCGTGTTCTTGAACACGATCCGCCCCTGACGCCAGGCGGTGATCTCGCTGGCCGGCAGATTCGCGATCGTTCCGAGCCGACCCTTTTCGTCTGCTGTCAGCCGCTGACCGGCGCTCAGGTCGCGCGGCGCGTAGTCCTGGCCGCCGTCCTGGGAACTGGATGCCATCATCTCCGACGACGCGGTGCTCGTGACCTTGACGGTGCCGGCTTCCACCGAGATGACCGTTCTGCCGGCTTCCATGCCCGTCTTGGACTGGCCGACCGAATAGATCGCGTCCGTGCCTTCGACCTGCGCGGCGCCGGCCAGCACATAGAACGGCTGCTCGCGGTTTGGCTTGATGTCGAACGACGCGCGGCCTTCTTCGACCAGCATGACCCGCCGGTTGCTGTACAGCCGGGCGTTCACGCTGGTGGCGGTGTCCAGTTGCAGCACGGTCTTGTCGGCGTCCACATCGGCGTCGGGCAGGGTGACCGTGACCGTCTGCCCGCGGTCGGCCACGTAGTTCTGTGTGTAGCCTGGCGAACTGCGCCAGGTCTGCCAGCCTATCCAGCCGCCGCCCAGCATGCCGGCCACGACGGCAAACGCCGCCGCGCCGATCGCCAGGCGGGCGAGGGGGGAATTGGGACGATCGCTGTCGTCGCGGGAAGGGTTGGATACTGTCATGGGGCAATCTGCACGATGGAAGCTAGCCTGCCATCGTAGCGGAATAGACGTTCAGGCCGCCCCGACCCCGCAATCCGTCCACCGGGCCCCACCCCGCGCCCGGCTGCTGCCGGCTCAGTCCAGCTTGATGCCCGACGCCTTGACGATCTCGCCCCACTTGGCCGTCTCGGCATCACGGAACGTGGCGAATTCGGCCGCCGTGCCGCCCAGGGGCTCGCCGCCCGATGCCGCCAGCTCTTCGCGGAAGGCCGGGTTGGCCAGCACGTCGTTCAGCGTCTTGTTCAGCTTGGCGGATACGTCCGCCGGCAATCCCGGCGGCGCCACCAGGCCGAACCATGCGGTGGAGGAAAAGCCCTGAACGGTTTCCGCAATGGCCGGAATGTCGTTCAGTCCCTTGACCCGCTTCGGCGACGCTACGCCCAGGGCCCGCATGCGGTCGGCCTTGACGTAAGGCAGGGTGCTGGGCGAGTTGTCGAACATCACCAGGATCGTCCCGCCCATCAGGTCGGTCGCGGCGGGTGCGCTGCCGCGATACGGGATGTGCATCAGGTTGACGCCCGCCTTGGTCTTGAGCAGTTCCATGGTCAGGTGGCTGGTCGTGCCGTTGCCCTGCGAGCCGTACGACACCTTGCCAGGGTTGGCCTTGGTGTAGGCGATCAGCTCGGCCACGGTCTTGAAGGGCGCAGACGGATTGGCCACCAGCATGATAGGCACGGCGCACACCAGGGCGATCGGCGTAAAGCCGGTCACGGGGTTGTAGCCCGGGTCTTTGTACAGATGCTGGTTGATGCTGAGCGGACCGGCGGTCGACAGCAGCAGGGTGTAGCCGTCGGGCTGGGCCCGCGACACGGCCTGGGCGCCGATGTTGCCGCCAGCGCCCGGACGGTTTTCAACCACGATGGTCTGCTTGAGCTCGCTGCCCATGCGCGCGGCCAGCTGGCGCGCGATCAGGTCGGTGGTGCCGCCCGCGGGAAACGGGACGACCATCGTCACGGGTTTGTCGGGGAAAGCGGCCTGGGCCGTGTGCAGCATGCTGGCAAGCGCCAGCCCGGCGGCAAGGGCGCCAAGGCGGTGGGTCAAGGGCAAGGTCAACGAAGTCTCCTGGTGATGTTTTTTGTCGTTTTGGGAATGTCAGATCTCGAAGCCGTACAGCCGCGACGGGTTCTCGACCAGCATGCGGTGCTGCATGGCCGGATCGGGCGCCCACAGCGGGATCAGATCGACAATGTCGCCGTCGTTGGGCATGGGGCCGACGTGGATCGGGTGCGGCCAGTTGGTGCCCCAGATCATCCGGTCGGGCCGCGCCGCGATCACCGCGTGGATCAGGGGCAGCATGTCGCGGTGCGGATAGGGCTCGCTGGACAGGCGGTACAGGCTGGCCAGCTTCACCCAGCAGCGGCCGGTGGCCAGCAGATCCAGCACGGTCCTGAACGCCGGCGAGTCCACGCCTTCGTCGGCACGGATGCGCGCCAGGTGGTCCAGCACGTAATCGCAGGGCAGGGCGCGCAGGCGGTCGGCCACGTCGACCAGTTCCGACGACGCATGAAAGTGCAGCAGCAGATGCCAGCCCAGTTCCCTGGCCTCGTCGGCCAGGGCTTCCAGCGCATCGAAGCCGACGCCGCCCGACACCACCGTGGACATGCGGTAGCCGCGCACGCCCCGGTCGTGCAGGGCCTGGCGTTGCGCCAGCGGCATGCCCGGCGGCGTGACCAGAATCGCGCGGATCCTGCCGTCCAGCCGGTCCAGGGCATCCAGCGTGGCCGCGTTGTCGGTCCCGTGCGCGCCGCCATGCACGATCACGCCGCGATCGATGCGCAGGGTGTCCAGCAAGTCCACATACTGTTCCAGCGTGCAGTCTTCAGGCGTGTAGCTGCGCTCGGGCGACAACGGAAAGCGCGCCTGCGGCCCGAACACGTGGGCATGCGTGTCGACGGCATGGCGCGGCATGACGAAGGTGGGCGTGCGGGTGGCCCGGTCGGGGCCCTGGCAGGGTTTCATGGTGTGCCCTCAGTCGGTAAAGCGCATGGTGACGGCGCCCAGGTCGCTGTAGCGCGCCTCGATATGGTCGCCGGGGGCAACCGCGATGGCTTCGGTGATGGCGCCGGCCAGAATGAAGGTGCCCGCCTTGAGCGCAATGCCGCGCACGCCCAGCAGGTTCGCCAGCATGGCCACGCTTTCGGCCGAATTGCCCAGCACGGCATCGCCGGTGCCCGACGCGACGACCTCGCCATTCTTGACGATCTCCACCTTGATCGACGCCAGGTCCAGGCCCGCCACGGGCCGTGTCGTGGTCCCGGCCACGAAGCGCGCCGCTGACGTGTTGTCGGCCACCACGCTTTTCAGGTCGAAGCGGAAGTTTTCATAGCGCGAGTCGATGATCTCGACCGCCGGCAACACGTGATCGGTCGCGGCCAGCACGTCTTCCATGCGCACGCCGGGGCCGATCAGATCCTGCTTGAGCACAAAGGCGATTTCGGCTTCGACTTTGGGATGGATCAGGCGCGCGCAGGAAATGTCGCCGCCATCCTGCACCCGGCCGTAGTCGGTCAGGAAGCCATAGACGGGGTCTTCGACGCCCATCTGCTTCATTTTGGCGTACGACGTCAGGCCCATCTTCAGCCCGGCAATGGTGACGCCGGCCGCTTCTTTGCGGGCGCGCAGCGCGTCCTGGATGGCGTAGGCGTCATGCCAGTCCATTTCGGGATAGTCGTCGGTGATCTTGGCGATCGGGGCGGCGTCCAGTTCGGCGGTGTCGAGCCGCAGGGCAAGTTCGTCGACGATGTCGTTTTCAATGGCCATGGCGTGCTCAGTTGGGGGTAGGCGTGGAAGCGGAAGCACCTGCGGCCGCGCGTTCGCGGTCGATGATCTTGGCAATGAATTCGGCGCCGCGGTTGGCGGCGGACACGCCGCGGAACACGTAGGCCAGGTTCACCACGGACTGCAGTTCGGCCCAGGTGGCGCCGGCCTTGCGCGCGGCCACGCCATGCATGAAAGCGGCATCGCTCAGTTCGACGACCAGCATGCCGAACAGCATGAGTTGTGTCTGCTTGGGATCGAAGGCGGAGTTTTCGATGGCATGCGCACGCACCTTTTCCTGCATGTCGAGGATGGTCGGGTCGAGCGCGCCGGTCAGATGCAGGCGGGCTTCCACGCGCGGCGGAAGAAAGCCGATCATGTCGCGATAGCCGGCGGCGCGGTCTTCCAGGGTGGCGACGGTATCGGCATAGGGGCCGACGGCGTCGATGATGGGGGTGGGGTCGAGGCGGGCAGCAGCCATGGAAGCTCCAGGAGGCGGCGCGCAGGGCGCGGCGCAGGGAAAGAGAGGTCGGGGTGAGGGCGAGAACGCGTTCGGCGAGACGATCGAGCATCAGGTCGACGACAAGATCGAGGACCCGGTCGACGACACGATCGACCACCTGATCGATTCTATCGATGGAATCAGTTTAATCGATTCTTTTTGGTTTCATCGAAAAATTGGGCCGGGTTGCGGGGAAACGCTAGAATGGCGGTTGCAGGCGGCACCGCCCTGTGCCGATCTGTCAGACCCGATTTCCCGTCGTGCTTGCGTGCTTTGCCAAAGATGTTTCGCCTGATTTAATGACCGCTTCTTCACCTTCGTCGCCTGCCGCGACGGCCTCCGACGCCACGCCGCCGTCGGCGCCCCTTGCCGGGACGTCGCCCGCCGCAGCGCTTGCCACGTCTTCCGCCACGCTCACTACCACGCTGGCCGAGGCCCTGCGCGCATCGATTCTTGATGGCGTCCTGTTGCCTGACACCAAGTTGCGCCTGGACGATCTGCGGGAGCAATACGCCGTCAGTCTGAGCCCGCTGCGGGAAGCCCTGGCGCGGCTGGGCGCCGAAGGGTTGGTGGTGCCGACCGACAAGAAGGGGTACCGGGTTGCGCCCGTGTCAGCCGCCGACCTGGAGGAAGTCACCGCCTTGCGGGTCAATCTGGAGGTATGGGCGCTCGGCGAATCGATCCGCAAGGGGGATGACCGCTGGGAAGACGCCCTGGTGGCGACCCACCACCGGCTGACGCGGCTGGAAGGGGGCGACCGTAGCGGGGACCGCCTGATCGCCTGGGAAAAAGCGCATCGCGCCTATCACATCACCTTGTTTTCGGCCTGTGGGATGCCGGTGCTGCTGCGCTTTTGCAATACGCTGCACGACCTGAGCGACCGCTACCGCCGGCTGTTCCTGGCCCGCAAGGCGCCCGACCGCGACGTGCCGGGCGAGCACGCGGCCATCTACCAGGCGGCCCTGGCCCGCGACGCCGCAGGGGCCACCGAGATCCTGCGGCAGCACTTGCAGCGCACCGGGACCAACCTGCTGCGGGAACTGACGGGCCGCGAAGGCTGATCAGGTCACCGGGGCCGGGTTGAACAGCACCAGTGCGTTATGCAGCTTCCAGTGCTCGGCCCATGTCTTCTTGCGGCCGCTGGCCACGTCCAGCATGAACTGGAACATTTCCCAGCCCACGTCGGCAATCGTCTTTTCGCCCGTCGCGATCGTCCCGGCATTGATGTCCATCAGGTCGTGCCAGCGTTTGGCCAGGTCGGCGCGCGTGGCCACCTTGATCACCGGCACCTGCGCCAGGCCATACGGTGTGCCACGGCCGGTGGTAAACACATGCAGGTTCATGCCCGCGGCCAGTTGCAGCGTGCCACAGATGAAATCGCTGGCTGGCGTGGCCGCGTAGATTAGGCCTTTCTGCTTGACCTTTTCGCCTGGTGCGATCACGCCCGAAATGGGGGAGGTACCGCTCTTGACGATGGACCCCATCGCCTTCTCCACGATGTTCGACAGGCCGCCTTTCTTGTTGCCCGGCGTCGTGTTGGCGCTGCGGTCGACCCGGCCCTGGCTCAGGTAGGCGTCGTACCAGGCCATTTCGCGGATCATGGCTTCGGCCACTTCGGGCGTGCTGGCGCGGGCAGTGAGCTGGTCGATGCCGTCGCGCACTTCGGTCACTTCGGAAAACATGACCGTTGCACCCGCCCGCACCAGCAGATCGGTGCAGTAGCCGACTGCCGGATTGGCGGTGACGCCCGAAAACGCGTCGCTGCCGCCGCATTGCACCCCCACCACCAGTTCGCTGGCGGGTACGGTCTCGCGGCGGCGGGCGTTCAGGCGGGTCAGGTGGATTTCGGCCTGCCGCAAGATCGAATCGACCATCGACATGAAGCCCACGTGCGCGTCGTCCTGCAGACAGACCACGTCCAGGGGCGCTTCGGTGGCGTGCGAGTCCGTTCCCGTCAGCCGTGATTGCTCGACCACCGCGATCGATCCAGGCGGCAGCAGGCGTTCGGGCTGCAGCTTTTCACAGCCCAGGCTCACCACCATGACTTCGCCGCCAAAATTCGGATTCAGGCTGATGTTGCGCAGCGTGCGGATCGGGATGATGGCATCGGGCGCATCGATGGCCACGCCGCAGCCGTAGCCGTGTTCCAGGGCGACCACATCGTCCACATTCGGAAAGCGCGGCAGCAATTCGGCCTTGATGCGCTGGACCGCAAAATCGGTCACGCCGGCCACGCACTGCACGGTCTGCGTGATCGCCAGGATATTGCGCGTGCCGACCGACCCGTCCGGATTGCGATAGCCCTCGAAGGTATAGCCTTCAAGGGGCGGCGCGGGTTCGGGTTTGATGGTGGCGATCGGCAGGCCGGTCAGCTCGCGCGCGGCCGGCATGGCCAGCAGGCGTTCGTGCACCCACATGCCGGCTTTCAGGTCCTTGAGCGCATAGCCGATCACCACGTTGTAGCGGCGCACTTCGCCGCCTTCCGGGATGTCGACCAGTGCGACCTTGTGGGCCTGGGGCACCTTGTCGACCAGCGTCAGCCCCGATGGAAAGACGGTACCCGGCGGCAGGCCACCGTCATTCACCACGATTGCCACGTTGTCGCGCGGGTCCATGGTGATGCACAGGGGCACGGTGCCAAGGGTCGCTTGGGTGGAAAGGTCAGCCATGATGCGATGTCCGAAAGCGTAAATGCATAAGAAGGAAGGCAAAGGTGGCGCGCGAGCTGCGTCTCAGGCCGGCCGGGCCAGCCAAATCGGCCGACTGGACCCGTGCGCCCTGTTCAAGGGCGCACGCCGGTTTCGGCGGCCTCGCGGGTCCAGTGCTGCGCCTTCTCGCTCAGGCTCAGGCCCAGCCCCGGCCGCGTGGGCACGAGCATGCGGCCGCCCTGGATCTCCAGCCGTTCATTGAACAGCGGTTCCAGCCAGTCGAAGTGTTCCACCCAGGGCTCGGTCGGGTACACCGCGCCCAGGTGCACATGCAGTTCCATGGCAAAGTGCGGGCCCAGGCTCAGCCCCGCCTGCTCGGCCTGCGCCGCCACCTTCAGAAAAGGGGTAATGCCGCCCACGCGCGGCGCGTCGGGCATCAGGTAATCGGCCGCGCGATGGCGGATCAGCTCGCCATGTTCGGCGGCGCTGGTCAGCATTTCACCGGTGGCGATCGGCGTGTCGAAGGCTGCGGCGAGGGCCGCATGGCCTTCGAAGTCGTAGGCGTCCAGCGGTTCTTCGATCCAGATCAGGTTGAACTGTTCGAAGATGCGGCACATGCGCTGCGCGGTCGGCCGGTCCCATTGCTGGTTGGCGTCGACCATCAGCGGCACGTGGTCGCCAAGATGCTTGCGAACGGTCTCGACCCGCTTGATGTCGGCCGCCAGATCCGGCTGTCCGACCTTGAGCTTGATGCCGCCAATGCCGCGTTCCATCGATGCCTGCGCATTGACCACCAATTGGTCGATGGGGGTGTGCAGAAAGCCGCCCGAGGTGTTGTAGCACTGCACCGAACCGCGCTGCGAGCCCAGCAGTTTCGACAGGGGCAGTCCGGCGCGCCGCGCCTTCAGGTCGTACAGCGCCACATCAAACGCGCCAATGGCCTGCACGCCCATGCCGCTGCGACCCACCGACGCCCCCGCCCAGCACAGCTTGGTCCAGAGCCGGGCGATGTCGCTCGGATCTTCGCCAATCAGTGCCGGCGCGATTTCCTTGGCATGCGCAAACTGCCCCGGGCCGCCCGCCCGCTTGGCGTAGCTGAAGCCCAGGCCCCGATGCCCGTCCCGCGTTTCGATCTCGGCAAACAGCATGGCGATTTCGGTCATCGGCTTCTGGCGGCCGGTCAGCACCTTGGCGTCGCTGATCGGGTTGGCAAGCGGCAGATAACACGACGAGACACGCACCCAGGCGATGCGGTCGTCGTAGGCAGGGGAGTCAGAAGGCAAGGGCGAAGTCATGCAGATTCTTCCGTTAGCGGGGTCAGGTAGAGGCGGGCAGGGCGGTCATGGCGTCAGTTACGCAGCGCGGGCAACGCCGGGTGACTGACTCGACGCGGTCGTCCGACCTGGCGAGTCGGCGTGGTGCCTCGACGTCATTGCTCGACTCACTCGATCGAAATCTTGCCGGTCTCGATCACCTGCTTCCACCGCGTGTATTCCTTGCGCTGGAATTCGGCAAACTGGGCTGGGGTATTCGTGACCATCTCGAAACCGATGGACGTGAACTGCTCCTTGACCTTGGGATCGTTCAGCGCTTCGACAAAGGCAGCATGGGCCTTGTCGCGCACGGCGGGCGACAGGCCCTTGGGCGCGACGATGGCTTGCCACGATGTGACGTCCACGTTCTGGATGCCGGCTTCCGACAGGGTCGGCACGTCAGGCAACACGGCCGAACGCGTCGGGCTGGCAATCGCCAGCGCGCGCATCTTGCCACCCTTGATGTAGCCGACCACCGAATTGATGTTCTGGAACGAGGCATCGACCTGGCTGCCCATCAAGGCCAGGTGCGCAGGTGCGCCGCCCTTGTACGGAATGTGCGAGCCCGACGTGCCGGTCTGCTGCCAGAACAATTCGGTGGTCAGGTGATCGCTGGTGCCGTTGCCGGCCGACGCAAACGTCATCTTGCCGGGATTGGCCTTCTCGTACGCAATGATGTCGGCCACGCTTTTGTGCGGCGAATTGGTCGGCACGACCAGGATGTTCGGCGACTGCACCGCCACCGTGATCAGGTCGAAGTCCTTCATCGGGTCGTACTGCATGCCCTTGATCAGGTGCGGCGTGATCACCAGCGGCCCGAGCGACGTCACCAGGAAGGTATGGCCATCGGGCGCAGCGCGCTTCACGATGGCCGCGCCAATGGTGCCCGTGGCGCCTGCCTTGTTGTCCACCACGAACGTCTGCTTGAACTTTTCCGTCAGGATCGGGCTGATGGCACGGGCCACCTGGTCGGTCGACCCACCGGGCGGGAAGGGCACGACCAGCGTGATCGGCGTATCGGGCCAGGTGCTTGCCTGGGCGTGTGCATGGGACTGCGCGTGGACCGGTGCATGGGCGGTCAAGGCGGTCAGGCCAATGGCCAGGGCGCTCATCAAGAATTTCATAAGGTGTCTCCGGGTGACGCCGCGGGCGTCGTTGGCTTGGTCTTGTAGGTGGTGCGAATGGCGCAACGAGGGCGTTATGACAACGTTGTCATTTCTGCGAATGATATCGTTGTCATTTTTGCTGGTCAAGCTCGTGCGGCTAGGGGTTTTCGTCAGTCTGCCGCGCGTACGGCGCGTGCCCGTCTCCCCGTCCGGGTGCGCAAAACGACTTCTGGTAAGGTTCGCGCTTGTTTGCAGGCCTGCCTTGACCCTTGAATGCGATGACCCCCGTGACCCCATCCAAAGCCGCCACTCTTCATGACGTCGCCCGCGAGGCCGGGGTGTCGCTGATCACCGCGTCGCGCGCGCTGAGCAATCCCGGGGTCGTCTCGGCAAAGACCATCGCCAAGGTCCAGGCGGCGGTCGAGGCCACCGGCTACATCCCCAATTTGCTGGCCGGCGGCCTGAAGTCCAAACGCAGCTTGATGGTGGCGGGGGTGGTGCCGGCCCTGGCCGTCTCGCAATTCCTGCCTACCGTGCAGTCGCTGACCAACGAACTGGGCGCGGCCGGGTACCAGCTGCTGCTGGGGCAGACCAACTACGACGCCGAGGTCGAAGCCTCGGTGCTGAACACCATGATCGGCCGCCAGCCCGATGGCATCGTCATTACCGGTCTCGTGCAATCCGAAGCCGCGCGCGACAAGCTGCGCCGGTCCCGGATTCCTGTCGTGGAAACCTGGGACCTGTCCGACGAACCCATCGACAAGCTGGTGGGCTTTTCGCACCAGAAAGTCGGCGCCGCGGTCGGCAGCTACTTTTTGGAGAAGGGCTGGACCCATATCGGCATCGCCAGCGGCAGCGACCACCGCGCCCGCATGCGCCGTGACGGCTTCATCGCCGCCCTGGGCCGTGATGTGCCCACGGCCTTCGTGTCACCGCCCAGCAATCTGGAACGCGGCCGCCGGGCCCTGGCGGACCTGCTGGCGCTCGACCCCCGCCTTGACGCCGTCTGCTGCAGTTCAGACCAGCTGGCCCACGGCGTCATGGTCGAAGCCCAGGCGCGCGGCCTGCGCATTCCGCAAGACCTTGCCATCTGCGGCTTCGGCAACGCCGACTTCAGCGCGCACATGGTGCCCTCGATCACCACCGTCCACGTCGACGGCCCCGACATCGGCCGCCTGGCCGCCCGCCTCATCATCGACCACTGCCGTGGAGCGCCGATCGCGGAATCGATCATCGACGTGGGCTTCAGGATCGTGGAGCGGGAATCGACGGCCCGGTAAAGGAAATAAAACGGCAATAAAAAAGGCCACCCTTGCGGATGGCCTTGTCGACACGGCGCGGTCAGGCGCCGGGATCAGGCAATTACTTGCCTTGCTTCATCAGATCGAAGAACTCCGAGTTGTTCTTGGTCGAGCGCATCTTGTCGAGGATGAATTCCATCGACTGCACTTCGTCCATGTCGAAGATGAACTTGCGCAGGACCCAGACCTTGGCCAGCACGTCCGGCTTGATCAGCAGTTCTTCGCGGCGGGTGCCCGACTTGTTCAGGTTCATGGCCGGGTAGACACGCTTTTCGGCCAGGCGGCGTTCAAGGTGGACTTCGGAGTTGCCCGTGCCCTTGAATTCTTCATAGATCACGTCGTCCATGCGGCTGCCGGTTTCGATCAGCGCGGTGCCGATGATGGTCAGCGAGCCGCCTTCTTCGATGTTGCGCGCCGCGCCAAAGAAGCGCTTGGGGCGCTGCAGGGCGTTGGCGTCGACACCACCGGTCAGGACCTTGCCCGACGCAGGCACGACCGTGTTGTACGCGCGGGCCAGGCGGGTGATCGAGTCCAGCAGGATCACGACGTCTTTTTTCAGTTCGACCAGGCGCTTGGCCTTTTCGATGACCATTTCGGCGACCTGCACGTGACGCGTGGCGGGTTCGTCGAACGTCGAGGCGACCACTTCGCCGCGCACCGAGCGCTGCATTTCGGTCACTTCTTCCGGACGCTCGTCGATCATCAGCACGATCATGGTGATGTCGGGGTGGTTGGACGTGATGGCGTGCGCAATGTGCTGCATCATCACCGTCTTGCCGGACTTCGGGCTGGCGACCAGCAGGCCGCGCTGGCCTTTGCCGATCGGCGAGAAGATGTCCATGATCCGGCCGGTCAGGTTCTCTTCGCTCTTGATGTCGCGTTCGAGGCGCAGCGGCTTGTTCGGGTGCAGCGGCGTCAGGTTTTCAAACATGATGCGGTGCTTCATGCTTTCGGGCGCCTGGCCGTTCACCTTGTCGACCTTGACCAGGGCAAAGTAGCGCTCGCCGTCTTTGGGCGTGCGCACTTCGCCTTCGATCGAGTCGCCGGTGTGCAGATTGAAACGGCGGATCTGCGACGGCGAGATATAGATGTCGTCGGTACTGGCAAGGTAGGAAGTGTCGGGCGACCGCAGGAAGCCGAAGCCGTCGGGCAGCACTTCGAGTACGCCGTCGCCGAAAATCGGCTCACCTTGCTTCGCCCGGCGCTTCATGATGGCGAACATCAGTTCTTGCTTGCGCAGACGGCTCGCGTTCTCGATTTCGAGCGTGGCGGCCAGTTCAAGCAGCTGCGAAACGTGCTGCGCCTTGAGTTCGTTGAGATGCATCTCGGGTAAAGCTCCGGGAGGAGTTCTGGTAATGGTTCGCCCTGGGAGGGCATAGCGCGTCGCCTGCGCCACGGTGACCGGATCGGCTTGCAGCCGTTCCCCGGGAACCCGTGGGCGGGTGCGGATGTTTTCTTGGACTGGGTAGTCTGCCGGGGGTGATCCCCCGGCGGGAGGCCCCGGGCGAAAAGCCTCGGAGCTTCCTGGGGTCATACGTATATGCCGCGCCTGGGTAAGGCGCTCAAGTCCGTCGCGTCAGATGGCGCTGTCGATGAAGGCCGTCAGTTGGGACTTGGAAAGCGCGCCGACCTTGGTCGCGACGACCTGGCCGTCTTTGAACAGCATCAGCGTCGGGATGCCGCGGATGCCGTACTTGGCGGCCGTGGCGTTGTTGTCGTCGACGTTCAGCTTGGCAATGGTGATCTTGCCCTGATAGGTGCCCGCGGCTTCTTCAAGGATCGGGGCAATCATCTTGCAGGGACCACACCACTCGGCCCAGTAGTCTACAAGGACCGGACCCGATGCCTGGATTACGTCGGCATCGAAGCTGGAGTCGCTCACGTGCTTGATCGCGTCGCTCATGGTTTTCCTTCTGGGGGTGTGCGTGATGCGCCGGGGGTCGTTGCTGTCACGCGGTAAGAATGGATGGAGAGGGTTGCTTGTGGTCGTGAACTCAGGTTGCCGTGATCAGCTGCCTGAACTTCAGCTGCATGAACTTCAGCTGCCTGAACTCGGATTCCAGGTCATTGCGGGTGCGAACGTGCGCGGGCCTGACGGGATAACCCCGGGAGCACGTGGTGACTGCAGGTGCAAGACTGGGGAGGGGCAGGTGGGCGCCGGAATCGGTCGCGGCGAAGAGCCCGAGATGCCTTAATGGTAACCGTAAAAAAGCGGTTTTTCAAAGCGACGGCGGCAACGCCCGACAAATTGTCGTCTTTGGCAGGCAAGGGCAGGGAAAATGCGCGGGGGCAGCGTTGGGAATCCGCCACGGCGCGGGCCCGAAATGCCGGTTTGCCGACCTGCTACAATTCACCCCGGCGGGCCCCTTCGCATGGCGGAGCGGTGAACCTGGTCAGGTCGGGAACGAAGCAGCCACAGCTGTATCCCGTCAGTGCCGAAGTCAGGCTCGCCACCTCATTTCACGGACCTCTGCGTTATCGCAGCGGTCCGTTTTCATTTGGGGCCGGGCCGACTTTTTGCAAGTCGTGGGCGACGGTTGTGTTTTGCCCTTTTTGCCTCATCTTCACGCTGGCGCCCCGCCGTGCCTTGCCTGCACGCCGCCTGGCGCCTTGCTCCCCCCTCACTTCTTTCCCCGCGGCTACAATCCCTGCATGACTTATCTGGTGCTGGCTCGCAAATGGCGGCCGCGTTCGTTTGAAACGCTGGTCGGACAAGAACACGTAGTACGTGCGCTTTCGCACGCGCTCACCACGCAGCGGCTGCATCACGCCTGGCTGTTCACGGGCACGCGGGGCGTGGGCAAGACGACGCTGTCCCGGATCCTGGCCAAGTCGCTCAATTGCGAGACGGGCATCACGCCGACGCCGTGTGGCGTCTGCCGCGCCTGCACCGAGATCGATGCGGGGCGTTTCGTCGACTATCTGGAGCTCGACGCGGCGTCCAACCGCGGCGTCGACGAAATGACCCAGCTGCTGGAACAGGCGGTGTATTCGCCGACATCCGGCCGCTTCAAGGTCTACATGATCGACGAAGTCCACATGCTGACCGGGCACGCGTTCAACGCCATGCTCAAGACGCTGGAAGAGCCGCCGCCGCACGTCAAATTCATCCTGGCCACCACCGATCCGCAAAAGATTCCCGTGACGGTGCTGAGCCGCTGCCTGCAGTTCAACCTGAAGCAGATGCCGCCGGAATCGATCGTCGGCCACCTCGATCACGTGCTGCAGGAAGAGCAGATGCCCTTCGAGACCGGGGCGCTGCGGTTGATCGGCCAGGCCGCGCGCGGGTCGATGCGCGACGCGCTGTCCCTGACCGACCAGGCCATCGCGTACAGCGCGGGCAATCTTTCGGAAGAGGCCGTGCGCGGCATGCTGGGCACCATCGATCAGCGCCACCTGGTGCGCCTGCTCGACGCCGTGGCGTTGGCCGACGGCCCGGGCGTGGTGGCGGTGGCCGACGAATTGTCCTTGCGCAGCCTGTCGTATGCCGGCGCGCTGGCCGACCTGGCGGTGCTGCTGTCGCGCGTTGCGCTGGCGCAGCGGGTGTCGGGCACGGTGCCCGACGAAGATCCGCTGGCGGCCGATATCGCGCGCCTGGCGTCGACCCTGTCGCCTGATCACGTGCAGCTGTTCTATTCGGTGGCGGTGCACAGCCGCGCCGAACTGCCGCTGGCCCCCGATGAATATGCGGGCTTTGTGATGGCGTGCCTGCGGATGCTGGCGTTTACCGCCGAGCCCGGCGACACGCCGCCGCCCATGGCCACGCCATCCAAACCGGCCGCAACCCGCGCGGCGCCGCTGCGTTCGCCGTCGCCGGTGGCCGCGACGAGCGCGCCGGTCGCGCCTCGGAGTGGCGTGGCGACGTCGGGCGCGGCGTCCACGCCCGCAGCGGGCGTTTCGCCAGTGGCGGCTGCGCCTGCCGAACTGGCGCCAGCTGCTACGGCTGGATTGCCCTCGGCGGTGCCGGCTGGTCTGGCATCGCCTGCGGCTGAAGTTTCCGCCCCCGCCGCGGCGCCTGCGAAGCTGTCGCCCAGGGCGATGGCATTGCAAGCGGCCAACGCCGCGTTGCAGCGGTCCGCCGGGCCGGGTGGTTCGCGCGGCGCGTCGTCGCGGGCAGCCGCGGCAGCCAAGCCGGCTGAACCGGTAGTTGCGCCGGCTGTGAAAGCCGTCGATGTTGCTCCGGTTGCGCAGCGTGCCGCCGCCGTCGAGCCCGCTGCCGCAGCGGAACGTGCGACGACGGTAGAGCCCGTCACCCTAACCGAGCCTGCGACGGCAGGACAGCCGGTCACTGCAACCGAGCCTGTGACGGCAACGCAGCCTGGGCCGGCAACGCAGTCTGGGCCGGCAACACAGCCTGGGCCGGCAACACACCCCGCCGCCGCAACGCAGCCTGCTGCGGCCGTTGACCTTGCGGCTCCCGCCAAAACTGCTGCACCCGAAGCGGCCGTACCTGTCGAGCCCGCTGCGGCAGTCGAACCCGCTGCGGCAGTCGAACCTGCTGCGGCACCCCAGCCGACTCTCGCGCCAGCGCCCCAGCTGTCCGAAATGGACGCGTTCGAAGCCTATGCCTCGCAGGGTCCGGACGACGACTTCGACGGGTATTCGGGGGCGCCGCCGGAAGACGCCTACGACGATTACCCGACCACGGGCAAGACGACGGCAACGCGTCCGGCTGGCAATCGGGGCGCCGCGCCGCGCGGCGCAGGACCCGCGGCTTCAACTGCGCCGGGCCGAGCGGCCCCGCCAGCCCGCTCGCCTGCCGCTGCACGCGGCGGATCGCCGACGGCTGTGCCTGCCGCCCTGCGCAGCGCATCGCCCGCGGCCAGCCCCGCGCGCGATGCGGCGCCATCGCCCCCGGCCGCCCCAACGCGCGATGCGGCGCCGTCGCCGCGTGCCGCCACGGCATCCAACGACGCCGACAGCACGCTCCGCGCTGCCGACCGCAACACGCCTGTGGCGGGTGCACCGGCCGCCACGCCGTCCGATGCCCCCGCTGGCTCCATCACCCTGACCGAATCCTGGGCGACGCTTGCGGCCCGCCTGCCGCTGCGCGGCCTGGCGGCGCAGCTGGCGCAGCAAAGCGAATGGGTCGGTGTGGAGGGCGCGACGATCGTGTTGCGCGTCGCCACGCGTACGCTGTCGGAAGGGGCGGGCGTGGAACGCCTTCGCGTCGTCCTGGAAGCGCATTTCGGCACGGCCGTCAGGCTGCGGTTCGAGATCGGAAAAACCGGCGACAATACGGCCTATGCCGCCGCGGTGTCCGAGCGTCAGGCACGGCAGGTAGCGGCGGAACAGACCATTATGGCGGACCCCTTCGTACGGGATCTGCTCGACCAATTCGGTGGAAAAATCGTCCCGGACTCGATCCGTCCGGTGACCCCCGACACTCAACAAGGAACTCCATCATGATGAAAGGACAACTCGCCGGCCTGATGCGTCAAGCGCAGCAGATGCAGGAAAACATGAAGAAGGCCCAGGAAGCGCTGGCCGACATCCAGGTCGAAGGCGCCGCGGGCGGTGGTCTCGTCAAGGTCGTCGTGACCTGCCGCAATGACGTCAAGCGCGTCAGCATCGACCCCAGCCTGCTGTCCGAAGACAAGGAAATGCTGGAAGACCTCATCGCCGCCGCGTTCAACGACGCGCTGCGCAAGGCCGAGGCCACCAGCCAGGAAAAGATGGCGTCGGTCACGCAAGGCATGCCGCTGCCACCGGGCATGAAGCTGCCCTTCTGATTGCCGGACGCCGTTGATGGCTACTGACAGAACCTCCGGACCGGCGCCGCTGGCCATGCTGGTGGACGCGCTCAAGCGTCTGCCCGGCGTGGGCGTGAAGTCGGCCCAGCGCATGGCCTACCACCTGCTGCAGCACGACCCGCACGGGGCGCGCCAGCTGGGCCAGGCGCTGACCGACGCGGTACAGCGCCTGCGGCATTGCGCGCGCTGCAATACGTTTACCGAGTCGGAAATCTGCGAGACCTGTCAGAGCCCGCGCCGCGACCCGACGCTGCTGTGCATTGTCGAGACGCCGGCCGACCAGAACATGATCGAAGCCAGCCACAGCTACCAGGGGCTGTACTTCGTGTTGATGGGGCGCTTGTCGCCGCTGGAAGGCATCGGGCCGCGCGAAATCAGTTTCGACCGGCTGCTGGAGCGGGCCGCCGACGGCATCGTGAAAGAGGTGATCCTGGCGACCAATTTCACGACCGAAGGCGAAACGACGGCGCATTACCTGGCTGAACTGCTGCGGGCGCGCGGTCTGAACGTCACGCGCCTGGCGCGCGGCGTGCCTGCCGGCAGTGAACTCGAATACGTGGATGCCGGCACGATCGCATGGGCCCTGATGGACCGCCGCGCGTCGTGACGCTGTTCCCGTTCATTGAACCAGACCTCGACACCGACGTGTCGGCCACGGCCTCGGGCCAGGGAAGATTGCCATGACCATGGTGCTGTGGTGCGTGCTCATTGCCGGGATGCTGCATATCGTTTGTGCAGGCATCGCCAAGTACGGGGCCAAGGGCTTCGACAACAACAATCCGCGTCAGTGGATGGGCACGCTGGAAGGCTACCGCGCGCGGGCCGATGCGGCCCAGGCCAATACGCTGGAAGCCCTGCCGTTCTTTTTCATTGCGGTGGCGCTGGCGGTCTATACCAATGCGCCGCTCGGCACGTTGCAGATGCTGATGGTGGCGTGGCTGCTCGCCCGCGTCGCCTACATCTGGTTCTATATCCGCGACAAGGCCACGCTGCGATCGATCGTGTGGACCGTGGCGCTGGCGATCAATATCGGGATTCTGTTTTCGGGCCGTATCTGACCGCAACCTGAGCGCAATCGAAAAAGGCCGGATGGCGCGTTGAACGCCATCCGGCCTTTTTTCTTGAAGCGACCCGGCTTATGCGGTGGCGGCAGCCCCGAGCAACCCATCCAGCTTGCGCGCATCGGCCGCAAACGCGCGAATGCCTTCCGACAGTTTCTCGGTCGCCATGGCGTCTTCGTTCAGCATCGTACGGAAGGTGATCTCGTCCGCCGTGATGCGTTCCGGCTTGGCCTGGGCCGCGCGTTCCGGCGTCAGGCGCAGGGGCACGTCGCCCTCGGCCTGTTCCAGTTCGGCCAGCAGCTCGGTGCTGATGGTCAGCAGGTCGGACCCCGCCAATGCCGTGATCTGGCCCACGTTACGGAAACTCGCGCCCATGATTTCGGTCGGAATCCCGTAGGTCTTGTAGTACTCATAGATCCGGCTGACCGATTTGACGCCTGGATCGTCGATGCCGGCGTTGGCGGCTTCGTCCCAGTCCTTGCCGGCGCTTTTCTTGTACCAGTCGTAGATGCGGCCCACGAACGGCGAGATCAGCTGTGCTCCGGCGTCGGCGCAGGCGACGGCCTGCACCAGCGAGAACAGCAGGGTCATGTTGCAGCGGATCCCTTCGGCCTGCAGCACGCGGGCGGCCTGGATGCCTTCCCAGGTCGATGCGATCTTGATCAGCACGCGTTCGCGCGGAATGCCGGCGGCTTCGTACCAGGAAATGATGGTGCGGCCGCGCTCGACGGTGCCGCGGGTATCGAACGACAGGCGTGCATCGACTTCGGTCGATACTCTGCCGGGAACGATCTTCAGGATTTCGGTGCCAAACGAGACCAGCAGCCGGTCCATCACGTGCGTCAGCGACTCGTTGCGATAGTCGCGCACGGCACGGTCGAGCAGGGGGCGATAGGCCTCTTTCTGAACGGCTTTCAGGATCAGCGACGGGTTGGTCGTGGCGTCGGTCGGACGGAAGGCGCGCATGGATTCGAAGTCGCCCGTGTCGGCGACGACGACGGTATGCTGGCGCAAGGATTCAAGCTGGTTCAACTCATTTGCTCCGTTAGTAGGGGTGTCTGATGGGGTATACTTGTAAGGTTTAACGTTTTCATTTCACGCCTCCCCCCCTAGCGCGTATCTATTCCGCTGCAGCTCAACTTGGCCCCTCCTTGTGGAGGACCCCATGGGGGAGGACTCGACTCGGAGATCTTCTCTTGTTGCCGTCTCTCTTTCCCGAGACTACCCCCGCAATTCTGGCGCTTGCCGATGGCACGATCTTTCGTGGCATCTCGATTGGCGCGTCGGGACATACCGTGGGCGAAGTCGTCTTCAATACTGCGATTACCGGCTACCAGGAGATTGTTACCGATCCAAGCTACAGCCGGCAGATCGTGACGCTCACCTATCCACACATCGGCAATACCGGCGTGACGTCGGAAGACGATGAAGCTAGCAGAATACATGCGGCTGGACTGGTGGTGCGCGACTATTCATTGATGGTTTCGAATTTCCGTTCGGAACGCTCGCTGGGTGATTACCTGAAGGACCAGAACGTCGTCGGCATCGCCGGGATCGATACCCGCAAGCTGACGCGTATCCTGCGCGAGAAGGGCGCTCAGGCAGGCTGCATCCTGGTCGGCGACGACGCCGAGGAAGCGCTGCGCCTGGCGCGCGAATTCCCCGGGATGGCGGGCATGGATCTCGCCAAGGTCGTGACGGTCAAGGACAGCTACACCTGGTCGGACAGCGTCTGGAAACTGGGCGAAGGCCACAGCACGCCCGCACCCGGCAAGTTTCACGTGGTGGCGATGGACTTCGGCGTGAAGCGCAACATTCTGCGCCTGCTGGTGGAACATGGCTGCCGCGTCACGGTGGTGCCCGCGCAGACGTCGGCGGAAGAGGTGCTGGCCTTGAACCCCGACGGCCTGTTCCTGGCGAACGGCCCCGGCGATCCGGAACCGTGCGACTACGCCGTCGCGGTCACCAAAGAATTCCTTGAGCGCCAGAAGCCGGTGTTCGGCATCTGCCTGGGCCACCAGATCCTGGGCCTGGCGGTGGGCGCCAACACGCTCAAGATGAAGTTCGGTCATCACGGCGCGAACCACCCCGTGCACGACGTGATTTCGGGCCGGGTCTTCATCACCAGTCAGAACCACGGATTTGCCGTCGATCCGGCCACCTTGCCGCCCAACGTGCGTGTCACGCATGTGTCGCTCTTTGACGGGTCGCTGCAGGGGTTCGAGCTGACCGACCGGCCGGCGTTCTGCTTCCAGGGCCACCCGGAAGCCAGCCCCGGACCGCATGACATCGTCATGCTGTTCGAGCGCTTCGCCCAAATGATGCAACACAGCAAGCAACAAGGTTAAGGCGAGTTATGCCCAAGCGGACAGACATCAAAAGTATTCTCATCATCGGCGCCGGCCCGATCGTCATCGGTCAGGCCTGCGAATTCGACTACTCCGGCGCCCAGGCCTGCAAGGCACTGAAGGCCGAGGGCTACAAGGTCATCCTGGTCAACAGCAATCCGGCCACGATCATGACGGACCCGGAAACGGCCGACGTCACCTACATCGAGCCGATCACCTGGCAAGTCGTCGAAAAGATCATCGAGAAAGAACGTCCTGACGCGGTCCTGCCCACCATGGGCGGCCAGACCGCGCTCAACTGCGCGCTCGACCTCGACAAGCACGGCGTGCTTGCCAAGTACAACGTCGAACTCATCGGCGCGAACGCTCACGCCATCGAGAAGGCCGAAGACCGCCAGAAGTTCAAGGAAGCGATGAACAGCATCGGCCTGGAATCGGCACGCTCGGGCGTGGCGCATTCCATGGAAGAAGCCTGGGCCATGCAGCGCAAGATCGCGATCGAGGGCAACACGCTCGGCTTTCCGGTCGTGATCCGGCCCAGCTTCACGCTGGGCGGAACGGGCGGCGGCATTGCCTACAACGCCGAAGAATTCGAGACCATCTGCCGCGGCGGCCTGGAAGCGTCTCCGACCAGCGAACTGCTGATCGAAGAGTCGCTGCTCGGCTGGAAGGAATTCGAGATGGAAGTCGTGCGCGACAGCGCCGACAACTGCATCATCGTCTGCTCGATCGAAAACCTGGACCCCATGGGGATTCACACGGGTGATTCGATCACGGTGGCGCCGGCGCAGACCCTGACCGACAAAGAATATCAATTGATGCGCAACGCCTCGATCGCGGTGCTGCGCGAGATCGGCGTTGATACCGGTGGTTCGAACGTGCAGTTCGCGGTCAACCCGGCCAACGGCCGCATGATCGTGATCGAGATGAACCCGCGCGTGTCGCGCTCGTCCGCGCTGGCTTCCAAGGCGACGGGTTTCCCGATCGCCAAGATCGCGGCCAAGCTGGCCGTGGGCTACACGCTGGACGAACTGCGCAACGAGATCACCGGCGGCGCGACCCCGGCCTCGTTCGAGCCGACCATCGATTACGTCGTCACCAAGGTGCCGCGTTTCGCGTTTGAAAAATTCCCGCAAAGCGATTCCCACCTGACCACGCAGATGAAGTCGGTGGGCGAAGTGATGGCCATCGGCCGCACTTTCCAGGAATCGTTCCAGAAAGCCATGCGCGGCCTGGAAGTCGGCGTGGATGGCCTGAACCAGAAGACGACCGACCGCGAGCGGATCGAAGTCGAACTGGGCGAGCCGGGTCCGGAACGCATCTGGTTCGTGGGCGACGCGTTTGCCCAGGGCTTCTCGCTCGAAGAAGTGCAGACCCTGACGCACATCGACAACTGGTTCCTGTCGCAGATCAAGGAAATCGTCGACATCGAACTGGCGTTGGAAAAGAAGACGCTGGCCGATCTGGACCGCAACACCATCTGGCAACTGAAGCGCAAGGGTTTCTCGGATCGCCGCCTGGCCTATCTGCTGGACACGACCGAAACCGAAGTGCGCAAGCTGCGTCACCAGTACGACGTGCGCCCGGTGTACAAGCGCGTCGACACCTGCGCCGCCGAATTCGCAACCAATACCGCCTACATGTATTCGACCTATGAGGAAGAGTGCGAGGCGAACCCGACCGACAAGAAGAAGATCATCGTGCTGGGTGGCGGTCCGAACCGGATCGGCCAGGGCATCGAATTCGACTATTGCTGCGTCCATGCGGCCATGGCCCTGCGTGATGCGGGCTATGAAACCATCATGGTCAACTGCAATCCGGAAACCGTGTCGACCGACTACGACACGTCGGACCGCCTGTACTTCGAGCCGCTCACGTTGGAAGACGTGCTGGAAATCGTCGACAAGGAAAAGCCGGTCGGCATGATCGTCCAGTATGGCGGGCAGACGCCGCTCAAGCTGGCCAAGGCGCTGGAAGCCAACGGCGTGCCGATCATCGGCACCAGTCCCGAATCGATCGACATCGCCGAAGACCGCGAACGCTTCCAGAAGCTGCTGAACAAGCTGGGCCTGCTGCAACCGCCGAACCGTACCGCCCGCACCGAATCCGAAGCCCTGGCGCATGCCCAGGACATCGGCTATCCGCTGGTGGTGCGCCCAAGCTACGTGCTGGGCGGCCGCGCGATGGAAATCGTGCACGAACAGAAGGACCTGGAGCGCTACATGCGCGAAGCGGTCAAGGTCAGCAATGACTCGCCCGTGCTGCTGGATCGCTTCCTGAACGACGCGATCGAAGTGGACGTGGACTGCCTGTCCGATGGCAAGCGTGTCTTCATTGGCGGCGTGATGCAGCACATCGAACAGGCCGGCGTCCATTCGGGCGACTCGGCATGCTCGTTGCCGCCGTACTCGCTGTCGAACGAACTGATCGAAGAGATCAAACGGCAGACCGCCGTCATGGCGCGGGCGCTGAACGTGATCGGCCTGATGAACGTGCAGTTCGCGGTCCAGGGCGGCACCGTCTATGTGCTCGAAGTGAACCCGCGCGCCTCGCGCACAGTGCCCTTCGTGTCCAAGGCGACGTCGCTGCAACTGGCCAAGATCGGCGCGTTGGCCATGGCGGGCAAGAGCCTGGACGAGCAGGGCCTCGGCGCGGAAGTCGTGCCGCCGTACTTCTCGGTCAAGGAAGCCGTGTTCCCGTTCGTGAAGTTCCCGGGCGTCGACACCATTCTCGGCCCAGAGATGAAGTCGACCGGCGAAGTCATGGGCGTGGGCACCACCTTCGGTGAAGCCTTCGTCAAGTCGCAACTGGCTGCCAGCGTTCGCCTGCCCGAAAGCGGCACGGCATTCATCAGCGTCAAGAACGAAGACAAGGTCAAGGCCGTGACCGTGGCGCAGGGCCTGCACAAGCTGGGCTTCTCGCTGGTGGCCACGCGCGGTACGGCGGCGGCGATCGAAGCGGCCGGCGTGCCGGTGCGTATCGTCAACAAGGTGACCGAAGGCCGCCCGAACATCGTCGACATGGTCAAGAACGGGGATATCTCGCTGGTGATCAACACCGTCGAGGAACGCCGCAATGCCATCGCCGATTCGCGGGCGATTCGCGTGGCCGCCCTGGCTTCGCGCGTGACCTACTACACGACCATCGCGGGCGCCTGGGCTGCCGTGGAAGGCATGCAGTACATGCGTGAAGGTGGCGGTCTGCAGGTGTACTCGCTGCAGGAACTGCACGCAGGGCTCGACATTAAATAAACGTCGTTTTGCCCCCTGACAAAGGCCCCGCAAGGGGCTTTTGTCATTTGGGGCCCGGATTCCGAGTACTGGGACGAAACGCTGGTGCTGTAATCCGTAAAAGGTCCTGCCCGAGGGAAGTTTCGCGGGCGTGGCTGGAAAAACGACAAAGGCGCCGCAAGGCGCCTTTGTTTTGGGGGGAACCCCGCCCGTACGAAAGCCGCTGCTACGGTTGAGCGTGCCGCGCCCTACGGTCCGTCAGGGATAGGGAAGAATCCCGCATTCTTGGCCGGAACGCTTGCGTCATCCGCCAAGTTTCAGGACAATCTCTGTTGATCGCCCCGGTTCTGATCGAACCGGGGTTTTGTTTTTCCGTCCGCCGCCCGGCACGCCTCTGCATGAGCAGGTGTCTTCCCGGCCCGCGGACATCCACCAGAAAGTGAAGGAAGTAGAACATGGCTGCCATTCCGCTGACCGTGCGCGGTGCCGAGCGCCTGAAGCAGGAACTGCATCGTCTGAAGACGGTGGAGCGTCCTGCGGTGATCAACGCCATCTCCGAAGCGCGTGCCCAGGGCGACCTGTCCGAAAACGCCGAGTACGATGCCGCGAAAGAAAAGCAGGGCTTCATCGAAGGGCGAATCCAGGATCTGGAAAGCAAGCTGTCGAACGCACAACTGATCGACCCGACCGAACTCGACGCCGACGGCCGTATCGTCTTTGGCGCGACGGTCGACCTGGAAGACCTCGAATCGAACGAAAAAGTGACCTACCAGGTGGTAGGCGACGACGAGGCCGACATCCGCGTCAACATGATCTCGATCTCCAGCCCGATCGCGCGCGCGCTGATCGGCAAGTCCGAAGGCGACGTGGCTGAAGTGCAGGCGCCGTCAGGCGTGCGCGAGTACGAGATCCTGAACGTCCGTTATATCTGAGCCGATAGGGTTCGGGTCCACGCAGGTCGCCGCTTAGCCGGCGGCCAACCGCCGTGCGAACGCCGGCAACCCCGTGCATCGCAACGGGTCGTCAACAAAGATGAGGTCAGGGAAGAAAGTCCGCCCACCCCGCGTCACGGTCTGCCGTGCGGGGGAGGGCGGTCACGGCGCGCTTATCTGTCGCCGCGGGTCTTGCGGGGCGCGCCGCTGCGGGCGCCGGCGCGCAGCGACAGCGCGCTGCGGGCCGAACCTGGCTTGGTGAACGACGTCGCTTTCTTGCGGGCGGCGCCCAGCGTCGAAGTCAGGCCGCCATCGGTACGGCGTGGTGCGCTCTTGCGCGCGGCGCCACGGGCCGAACCGGCCTCGTCGTGCAGCGAAGGACGCGTCTTTTTCTCGGTCGCGCCCAGGTAACGTTCGCGGGCGGTGATGGGGCCGGTGGTGCGCTCGACCTTTTCGGTACGCTTGCGCTCGGGGGCGGGCTTGCCGGCCTGGGCCTGGCGTTTGGGCACGTGCGGCTCGCTGGCCTTGCGATGCGTATTCAGGCCAAGGGTCGACACGTCGAAACCGGCCTTCTTGTCCAGGAAGGCCTTGCCTTCCGGGTCGGATTCGGTCGGGCGATACAGAATCAGGATCTTGCCCAGGTGGTGAACCGGGGCGCAGGCAAGCTGGTCGCAGATCTGGTGCAGGATCTCTTCGCGGGCGGCGCGGTCTTCACCGCCGGCGCGCACCTTGATCAGGCCGTGGGCCGACAGGTTGCGGTCGATTTCCTGCAATACCGATGCCGACAGACCCTTGTCGCCCAGCAGGACGACGGGTTTGAGGGGATGGGCGGCGGCGCGCAGGGCGCTGCGTGTTTGGGATGTAATGTCAAGGACGGGCATGGCGCGATTGTACGGGACGGCGCGTCAGGACGCAGGATTCTTTGTCCGCAGTATGCTTGCGGGTGGGCGATTTCGCCAAATTAGTGGGTTTGAGCGCGGCGAACGCCATAAACGGGTCGCCGCCATAAAGAACAGATGGCAAAAAAGAACAAGTTTTCCACCGCCTGGCTGCACCAGCACATCAACGATCCGTATGTGAAGCAGGCGCAGCAGAAGGGATACCGCGCGCGGGCGGCTTTCAAGCTCACCGAGATCCTCGACACCGAAAAGCTGCTGCGGCCGGGCGATATCGTGGTCGACCTGGGCTCGGCACCCGGCAGTTGGTCGCAGGTGGTGCGCGAACGGCTGGTCGGACCGCAGGGCGTGTTGCGTGGACGCATCCTTGCGTTGGATATCCTCCCGATGGAGCCTGTCGCCGACGTCGAGTTTCTGCAGGGGGACTTTCGCGAAGATGCCGTTATGCAACAACTCGAAATGTTGCTGGGTAATCAGGTCGTAGACCTTGTAATTTCAGACATGGCCCCCAATCTTTCGGGAGTGGGCGTGGCCGACGCCGCCCGGATGGAACATGTATGCGACCTTGCCCGCGAGTTCGCGATTGCCCATCTGAAACCCGACGGTGCGTTGGTGGTAAAGGCCTTTCACGGTAGCGGGTTTTCCCAGATCGTGAAGAGCTTCAAGGATACTTTTCATCGGGTGGTCGAACGCAAGCCGAAAGCCTCGCGGTCGAACTCCTCCGAAACGTTCCTGGTTGGCCGGGGCTTGAAGGTCAGCCGGGTGCGAGCAGAGTAGAATTTGGCAATCTGTTTCAGGCAATCAGAGTCAGGCAATGAATTTCAACCGCCGGGTATGTTCCGGGCGGTTGGCCGGTCGGCAATACGAGTAGGAGATCGACCTTGAACAATATGTTCTCCAAAGTCGCGGTCTGGATGGTGATCGCGTTTGTTTTGTTCACGGTCTTCAAGCAATTTGAAGGCCGTGCTCGCCCGCAGGATACGGTGTCGTACTCCCAGTTCATGGAAGAGGCGAAGGCAGGTCGTATCCAGAAGGTCGACGTCCAGGGCGATATCCTGAACGTTACGCCGGCCGACGGCCGTCCCTACTCCATCACGTCTCCCGGCGACCTCTGGCTGGTGGGCGACCTGATGAAGTACGGCGTGCAGGTGTCCGGCAAGCCCAAGGAAGAGCCGTCTCTGCTGATGAGCCTGTTCGTCTCGTGGTTCCCGATGCTGCTGCTGATCGGCGTATGGATATTCTTCATGCGGCAGATGCAGGGTGGAGGACGCGGCGGCGCGTTCAATTTCGGCAAGTCGCGTGCGCGGATGCTGGACGAGAACACCAACTCGGTCACGTTTGCCGACGTGGCCGGCTGTGACGAAGCCAAGGAAGACGTGCAGGAACTGGTCGACTTCCTGCGCGACCCCACCAAGTTCCAGAAGCTGGGCGGCCGGATTCCCCGCGGCGTGCTGATGGTGGGCTCGCCAGGTACGGGCAAGACGCTGCTGGCTCGTGCCATTGCAGGCGAAGCCAAGGTGCCGTTCTTCAGCATTTCCGGCTCGGACTTCGTTGAAATGTTCGTCGGCGTGGGCGCGGCCCGTGTCCGCGACATGTTCGAAAATGCCAAGAAGCAGTCGCCTTGCATCATCTTCATCGACGAAATCGATGCGGTGGGTCGCCAGCGCGGCGCCGGCCTGGGTGGCGGCAACGACGAGCGCGAACAGACGCTGAACCAGATGCTGGTGGAAATGGACGGCTTCGAGACGAGCACGGGCATCATCGTGATCGCCGCGACGAACCGTCCGGACGTGCTGGACCCTGCACTGCTGCGTCCGGGCCGTTTCGACCGCCAGGTCGTGGTGCCGCTGCCCGATATTCGTGGCCGCGACCAGATCCTGAAGGTCCACATGCGCAAGGTGCCGGTCAATACCGACGTCGACGCAACGGTGCTGGCCCGTGGTACGCCTGGATTCTCGGGCGCCGACCTGGCCAACCTGGTGAACGAAGCCGCGCTGTTCGCAGCCCGCCGCAACGGCCGTACGGTCGAAATGTCGGACTTCGAAAAGGCCAAGGACAAGATCATCATGGGCGCCGAGCGCCGCTCGCTGGTCATGCCTGAAGAGGAACGCCGCAACACCGCGTACCACGAGTCGGGCCACGCGATCGTTGCCCGCATGCTGCCCAAGACCGATCCCGTGCACAAGGTCACCATCATTCCCCGTGGCCGTGCCCTGGGCGTGACGATGCAGCTGCCGGAAATCGACCGGTACAGCATGGACAAGGAGCGCATGCTCAACACCATCTCGGTGCTGTTCGGTGGCCGGATCGCCGAAGAAGTGTTCATGCACCAGATGACCACGGGCGCATCCAACGACTTCGAACGTGCCACGGCCATTGCCCGTGACATGGTGACGCGCTACGGCATGACCGACACGCTCGGCACCATGGTGTACGCCGAAAACGAAGGGGAAGTGTTCCTGGGTCGCAGCATCACCAAGACGACGCAGATGTCCGAGTCGACTATGCAAAAGGTCGATACCGAGATCCGCCGCATCATCGACGAGCAGTACGGCGTTGCGCGCAAGATCCTGGAAGACAACCGCGACAAGGTCGAAGTGATGACCAAGGCTCTGCTCGAATGGGAAACCATCGATATGGACCAGATCAACGACATCATCGAAGGCCGCCCACCGCGTCCGCCGAAGGTGACGGAGTCGAGCAACACGCCCACGCCGCCGACGACGCCCGGGGTCACCCCGAACGCGCACGCGCCGGCCTGATGTTCCTGCCCTGTGCATCGGTCGGGTCCTGCCTGAAAGGCTAGGCCGGACCGGTGCCACGGCAGTCAGCATGTCCTGCTACGGCCTATTGCGGATCTTCTGCAATAGGCCGTCGTCGTTTCAGCAGCTGCCGATCCGGCGGTACTGCGCGGCACGGCACTGCGCAGCACGGCACTGCCTTACCCTTCTTTCCCACTCCGTCCCTTTGCTGATCCACCTTCCGGAATGATCGATCTTCCCGCTTCTGCCTCCGTGCTCCACTGCGGCCGCTACGCCCTCGACCTCTCGCGCCCGCGTGTGATGGGCATCGTCAACCTGACGCCCGACTCGTTTTCCGACGGCGGGCGGCACGCCACGGTCGATGCGGGCGTCGCCCACGCGCGGCAACTGCTGGCCGAAGGCGCCGACATCCTGGACCTCGGGGGTGAATCGACGCGGCCCGGCGCGGCAGAGGTGGCGGAGGCTGACGAACTGGCCCGCGTTCTGCCGGTGATCGAGGCGCTGCGCGAATGTGGGGTGCCGCTGTCCATCGACACCGCCAAGCCGGCCGTGATGCGCGCGGCCCTGGCGGCCGGGGCCGACATGATCAACGACATCTGGGGGTTTCGGCAGCCGGGCGCGCTGGAAGCGGTCGCGGGCAGCGCGTGCGGCCTGTGCGCCATGCACATGCAGGGCGAGCCGCGCACCATGCAGGCCGCGCCCGAGTACGATGACGTCGTGGAAGACGTGCTGCGGTTCCTGCGGGACCAGGCCGCGCGGCTGGAAGCGGCCGGCGTGGCCCGGGGCCGGATCAGCCTGGATCCCGGTTTCGGGTTCGGCAAGACCGTGCCGCAGAACTATCGACTGCTGCGCGAACTGGACCGTATCGTCGCGCTCGGCTATCCGGTCCTCATCGGCGTCTCACGCAAAAGCATGATCGGTGCGGTGACCGGTAAGGCGGTGGAGGACCGAATGGCGGGGAGCGTGGCCGCTGCCCTGTCAGCCGTGCAGCGGGGGGCGAGAATCGTACGTGTGCACGATGTCGCTGCAACCGTGGATGCGCTAAAAATCTGGGGAACAGTGGAAACTGTCGCCACACCATAACTTCTGCACGCATCGCGCGCAGAACAGACGTTGCAGACGCTGCAAAGAATAAGGACGGCACATGGCGACGAGTCGCAAATATTTTGGTACCGACGGCATCCGCGGGGAAGTCGGCGGTCCGGTCATCAACGCGGAGTTCGCACTCCGGCTGGGGTATGCCGCCGGCCGCGTGCTGGCGCAGCGGGGGGCCAACGGCAAGCGGCCGGAAGTCCTGATCGGCAAGGACACGCGGATTTCCGGCTACATGCTGGAATCGGCGCTTGAAGCGGGCCTGTCGGCTGCGGGCGTGGACGTGTTGCTGGCGGGGCCGATGCCTACGCCCGCCGTCGCCTACCTGACACGCGCCTTGCGCCTGTCGGCGGGCATTGTCATCAGCGCCTCGCACAATCCGTATTTCGACAACGGCATCAAGTTCTTTTCGGACCGCGGCATGAAGCTCGCCGACGAGGTCGAACTGCGGATCGAAGAAGCCCTGGAGCAACCCGTGGGCTGCGAGCCGTCCGAAACCCTGGGCAAGGCGCGCCGCCTGTCGGACGCCAACGGCCGGTACATCGAATTCTGCAAGGGCAGCTTTCCGTCCGACCTGAGCCTGAACGGCTTGCGCATTGTCGTGGACGGTGCGCATGGCGCCGCCTACCAGATCGCGCCCAGTGTCTTCGAAGAACTGGGTGCGACGGTCATCGCCGTCGGCTGCAAGCCCGATGGCATGAACATCAATGCCGGCGTGGGCGCGACGCACGTCGAGGCCCTGGTGCGCGAGGTCAAGGCGCACCAGGCCGACCTGGGCATTGCGCTGGACGGTGACGCCGACCGGTTGCAAATGGTCGATGCCGACGGCCGGTCCTTCAATGGCGATGAGCTGCTGTATGTGATCGTGCGCGAACGGCTGTCGGCTGGCCCGGTCGCCGGGGTGGTCGGCACGCTCATGACCAATTATGCGTTCGAAAAGCAGATGGCCGCCCTGAATGTGGGCTTCGCTCGCGCCGCGGTGGGGGACCGGTACGTCATGGAACTGATGCAGGAACGCGGCTGGTTGTATGGCGGCGAGGCATCGGGCCATGTGATCTGTCTGGACCGCCACACGACCGGCGACGGCATCGTGGCGGCCCTGCAGGTGCTGGCCGCCATGCAGCGCGCCGGCAAGTCCCTGGCCGAGTTGCTGGAACCGCTGCGCCTGTTTCCGCAGAAGCTGGTCAACGTCCCGCTGGCCGAAGGCGTGGATTGGGCGTCGCACGCTGGTCTGGCGGCCGCCACCCGCGAGGCCGAGGCGCGTGTGGCCGGCCGCGGCCGCGTGCTGATCCGCGCGTCGGGCACCGAGCCCAAGCTGCGCCTGATGGTCGAAGCCGAAGACGAAGCCCTGGTGGATGATTGCCTGGCGCTGCTCGAGGGCAGCCTCAAGTGAGCCGGCGCACGCATTCGAACGACAACAAGGACCACAACAAGGACCACAACAAGGACGACAACAAGGACAAGGACGACGCCACCGGCGCCGGACGCAAGCCGGTCATCCTTCCGGGCGACACGGCCTGTCAAGGTCCGGTCACTCAATCGTCGCAGAATGAGGACCCTTTGTCCCTGATCGAAACGGATTCCATGAACTTGCTCCTTTGGCGCCACGCCGAGGCCGAAGACGGCCACGACGACATGCAGCGTGCCCTGACCAAACGCGGCCGCAAGCAGGCGGAGCTGGGCGCGGCCTGGCTGCGCCAGCACGCGCCCGCCGACCTCAAGGTGCTGGTCAGCCCGGCCGTGCGCACCCGGCAGACTGCCGATGCACTCAAGCTGGACTACACCGTGATGCCGGATCTGGCCCCGGATGCCGAGCCGGCCAACGTGCTGGCCGCATCGGGCTGGCCGTTTGCCTCGACGTCGGTGCTCGTCATCGGCCACCAGCCGACCCTGGGCCGGGTCGCCAGCACGCTGCTGGCGGGCGAGGACCTGCCCTGGACGCTCAAGAAGGGCGGCATCTGGTGGCTGGCCCGCCGTCAGCGGGACGAAGATTTCCAGGTCGTCGTGCGCGCCGTCGTCAATCCCGAACTGCTGTAAGCGCGCCGGGCGCCAGCCCGATGCGGCATCCTGATGCGGCATCCCCCCGCAGCATCCCCCCGCGGCCGTGGCGTTTTCACGGCCGCGTCACATCCCGGTCAAGGAACTGCAACGCAAACCCCCGACACTAGTTCAACTAGCCAAGGGGAGTGCGTACATGCTCGAGTTCAGCCGCATCGAAGCCCGTCGTCCGATTCCGGATGTCGCTCACCACCGTATTTCCGAACCTGCGCAGACCACGGGCTTTGCCGTGGGTCTGGCGCGGTCGTGGAGCGAGGTCGAGGCCGCGCAGCGACTACGCTATGAAGTCTTTACCGAAGACATGGGCGCCATCTTCCCGAACGCCGTGAACGGCGTCGACGAAGACCGTTTCGACGCCTGGTGTGAACACCTGATCGTGCGCGAACTGACGACCGGCCGCGTCGTCGGCACCTACCGCATCCTGGGCCCCAAGCAGGCCCGCCAGGCGGGCAATTACTACTCCGAATCCGAATTCGACCTGACGGGCCTGGCGTCCATCCGGTCTGAACTGGTCGAGTTCGGACGCTCGTGTACCCACCGCGATTACCGCAGCGGCGCCGTCATCATGCTGCTGTGGTCGGGGCTGGCCGAGTTCCTGCGCCGCGCCAACTACCGCTACGTGCTGGGCTGCGCCAGCGTCAGCCTGCGCGATGACGGTGCGACGGCGGCAGGGGTGTACCGGGCGGTGGCCGAGCAACTGGCCTTTCCCGGCCCCTTGCAGGTATCGCCCCTGCACCGCCTGCCAGTGGAACGGCTCGACGCCGATCTGCCGACACGGGTGCCGCCGCTGATCAAGGGCTATCTGAAACTGGGTGCCCGCGTGTGCGGCGAGCCTGCCTGGGATCCGGACTTCAACACCGCAGACTTTCCGATGCTGTTGTCGGTGGATACGATGGACGACCGCTATCGCCGCCACTTCAACCTGGCCCCGGGGGTCGCCCAGCCTTCGCAGCAGACCGCGAATTCAGCTGAGCTTCAGGTGCAAGCGTGACGACCTGGCGGCGGGTCCCGGCGCCGGGCCTCGCTCCCATGGGCCGGCGGGCGGCGCTGCGGCGTCAGCTGCGCCGCCAGTGGCGGCGCGCCGGACTGCGCTTCATGCGGCACACGACCGGCGGCCTGCGTTCAGAGCTCAAGCAGCTCGAACGTAAAGCCTACCTTGCTCCATTCTGACTCTTCGGCGCGAAGGGTAAAGTCGGTCAGCGGGTGATCCTTCAGCCAGCCGGCCTCGACCTTGACGGTGACCGACCGATCCCGCAAGGACACCGTGACCGGCAGGCTGTCCAGGTCTTCCCGGCGGCGGAACAGCACGGCGGCCAGGCGCAGGCACAGAATCGCCACCCACTGCGCGTCAGTGCGCACCAGCGATTGCAGCTTGCCGAGCTTGCCGAGGTGTCCCAGGGTCAGCAACGCCAGCTGGCGCTGGTCCTGCCGCGAAAACCCCGGCATGTCGGCGTTTTCCAGCACGTAGGCCGTGTGCTTGTGGTACGTGTTGTGAGCGATCGACAGGCCCAGTTCATGCAGGTCGGCCGCCCAGCCCAGCGCACTTTCCAGTTCTTCGAAGCCCGGCGTATTGGCCGGGACCAGGCTGGCGAACATGGCCAGCGCGGCCGTCTTGACGCGGGTGGCCTGGGCCACGTCGATCTCGTAGCGCACCATGAACTGGCGCACCGTGTCGTCGCGCTTGTCGGTTTCGGCGTCCCGGCCCAGCAGGTCGTACAGCACGCCCAGACGCAGCGCGCCGTCGGCCGTGTTCATCGAATCGATGCCCAGTTCGTCGAACACCGCGCTCATGATCGCCAGTCCGCCCGGCAGCACCGAATAGCGGTCCACCTTGGCGCCCAGCAACTGCGCCCGGTCAACCGTGCCCGCCTTGATCAGGCGTTCCTTGAGTTTGTCGAGGCCGCGGCGCGTGATGCCCTGGTCCGAAAACCCGGATTCGACCAGGATCGTGCCCAGCGCCTTGCCGGTGCCCGACGACCCGAAGGCTTCCTTCCAGCCGGTGCGCCGGTATTGCTTGGCGATCACTTCCAGTTCGCGGCGCGCGGCCAGTTCCGCCTGCTTCATGCCGTGGGCGTCGATCACGCCGTCGGGAAAGTAGGCGCGGCTGTAGCTGACACAGCCCATGTACAGCGATTCCATCAGTTCCGGTTCGAAGCCGTTGCCGATGATGAATTCGGTGGATCCGCCGCCGATGTCGACCACCAGGCGTTTTTCGGAAGAGGGCGGCAGCGAGTGCGCAACGCCCGAAAAGATCAGGCGGGCCTCTTCGCGGCCGGCGATGACCTCGATCGGAAAGCCCAGGGCGGCTTCGGCGCGTGGCAAAAAGTCCGACACGTTGCGCGCCACCCGGAAGGTATTGGTCGCGACGGCGCGCACGCGGTCCGGATGGAAGCTGCGCAGGCGTTCGCCGAATCGTTCCAGCACCGAAATCGCCCTATCGATGGCTTCGGGACCGAGCGTCTTGTCGGGGCCCAGGCCGGCCGCCAGGCGCACGGTTTCTTTCAACCGGTCGACCTGGTAGACCTGCGCCGTCTCGCCATCGCGCGCGATACGACCGATAAGGAGCCTGAAGCTGTTGGAGCCGAGGTCGACGGCGGCGAGCATGGAATTCATAGGGTGGGTAACCGGCAAGGTGACGTTCCCGGGGGATAGGGGCGGGAGCGCAAGATTAAGTGATTGCTGTGACAGGATCATGTCTTTGTCATAGGCTAGTCATCATTTTGACGCAAAATGGACCGCTGCTTCGGGGTGTGCCCGGAGCCAGCCTCTTTTCGGACCGTCTATGGCATCACGTTTGCCCGTCAACGAACTCTTCCTGAACCGTGAATTGGCACTGCTCAAATTCAACGAGCGGGTGCTGGCGCTGGCCGAAGACGAACGCACGCCCCTGCTCGAGCGCCTGCGTTTCGTCTGTATCGTCAGCTCCAACCTCGACGAGTTCTTTGAAATCCGGGTGGCCGCGCTGAACGAGCAGCTTAGCCAGAATCCGAGGGTAAAGGGGCTGGATGGCCGCACTCCCGAAGAAGTGTTTCAGACGGTGTCCGCCGGCGCCCATGCGCTGATCGACCGGCAATACGCCTTGCTCAACCAGGTGATCCTGCCCCGCTTGCAGGGCGAGGGCGTCATGCTGCACATGGCCCAGACCTGGACCGACGCGCAGCGGGAGTGGGCGCACGAGGTCTTCCAGATGGACGTGATGCCGCTGCTCACGCCGATCGGCCTGGATCCGGCCCACCCGTTTCCCCGCGTCTTCAACAAAAGCCTGAACTTTGCGGTGCAACTGACCGGCCGCGATGCCTTCGGCCGCAATGCCGCCATCGCGATCGTGCAGGCGCCGCGCGCGCTGCCGCGGCTGACGCAGATGCCGCCCGAGCTGTCGGGCCATCCGCATGGCTACGTCATGCTCACTTCCTTCATGCAGGCTTTTGTTGGCGACCTGTTCCCCGGCATGAAGGTCAACGGCTGCTACCAGTGGCGCGTCACCCGCAACAGTGACCTGTTTGTCGATGACGAAGAAATCACCAATCTGCGGCACGCCCTGCAAGGCGAATTGACGCAGCGCCACTTTGGCAACGGCGTGCGCCTGGAACTGGCGGACTCGACGCCGCCCGACCTGCAGCAGTTCCTGCTCAAGGAATTCTCTTTGCAGCCGCGTGACGCCTACCGCGTGGACGGCCCGGTCAACCTGTCGCGGCTGATGCAGCTCGTCGACCTGGTGGACCGCCCGGACCTGAAGTTCGCCGAATTCCGCGCCGCCGTGCCGCCGCCTTTTGACGAACGCTCGCTCACACCCGACGCCATGTTCCGGGCGATTTCCGAGCATGACCGCCTGTTGCACCACCCGTACGAGTCCTTCCAGCCCGTCATCGACTTTCTGACCGCGGCTGCCGCGGATCCTGCGGTGGTCGCCATCAAGCAGACCATCTACCGTACCGGCGAAGATTCCGAACTGATGCGCCTGCTGCTGGCTGCGGCCAAGTCAGGCAAGGAAGTGACGGTGGTCGTGGAGTTGATGGCGCGTTTTGACGAGCAGACCAACATCAACTGGGCGTCGCGCCTTGAAGAGGTCGGCGCGCACGTGGTGTACGGCGTGGTGGGGCACAAGACCCACGCCAAGATGGCGCTGGTGCTGCGCCATGAAAAGGGCCGCATCCGCCGCTACGGCCACCTGGGCACCGGCAATTACCATCCGCGCACCGCAAGGCTGTACACGGATTTCGGGATGTTCACGGCCGATCCGCGCATCTGCGAGGACATGGACCAGATCTTTGCGCAGCTGACTGGCCTGGGCGAGCAGCGCAAGCTCAAGGCGCTGCTGCAGGCCCCGTTCTCGCTCCATGAAACCATGGTGTCGATGATCCGGCGCGAAGTGCGGCATGCCAAGGCGGGCAAGAAAGCCAGGGTGATGGCCAAGATGAACTCGCTGCTTGAGCCGACCATTATTGAAGAGCTGTACAAGGCCAGCCAGGCCGGGGTGCAGGTCGACCTGGTGGTGCGCGGCGTGTGCACCCTGCGCGCCGGGGTGCCGGGCCTGTCCGACAACATTACCGTGCGTTCACTGGTTGGCCGATTCCTGGAGCATTCGCGGGTTTTCTATTTCCTGAACGACGGGCAGGAGGCGGTCTACTTGGCGTCGGCCGATTGGATGGACCGCAATTTCTTCCGGCGGGTCGAAGTCGCGTTTCCGGTGTTCGACCCCGCGCTGAAGAAGCGCGTGGTCGATGAGGCGTTCAATTTCGCATTGCGGGATACGCAGCTGGCATGGATCCAGCAGCCCGACGGCGATTACGTCCGGATCAAGAGCCGCCGCAAGCCCATGAACCTGCACACGCACCTGATGACGCAGATCGGCGGGCATGTGGCGGTGTCGGAATAGGGCAATGCGGCTGGGAAGCAACAGGCGCGGGTAACAGGCCCGGGGTACAGGCCCGTGGCACAGGCCCGTGGCACAGGCCTGGCGCCCGCGCCGGACGACTGGCTCAGGCCAAGGCAGGGTTTTCGCCTACGTCGTTCATGACTGTCACGGTCATGTCATATTGCCTGGGTATTCTGCATGAGTACGCTGTCTTTCCCCCACCCAACGCAGAGGGTCCTGCAATGTTCAAGCACGTATTCAAGCAAGTTTCGGTCGCTGTCGCTTTCGGTCTGGCATCTGTCGCCGTCCATGCAGCCGACATCACCGGCGCTGGCGCATCGTTCCCGTACCCCATCTACGCCAAGTGGGCGTCCGACTACAAGGCTGCCACGGGCAACACGGTCAACTATCAGTCCATCGGTTCGGGCGGCGGCCAGAAGCAGATCATCGCCAAGACTGTCGATTTCGGCGCCTCGGATGATCCGATGAGCGGTGCGGACCTCGACAAGAACGGCCTGCTCCAATTTCCCGCAGTGATCGGCGGCATCGTGCCGGTGGTCAACCTGCAAGGCATCACTCCGGGCCAACTGAAGTTCACCGGCGAACTGCTGGCAAACATCTACCTGGGCAAGGTCAAGAAGTGGAATGACCCGGCCATCGCCCAGCTGAACCCCGGCGTGACGCTGCCAGCCACCGACATCATCGTCGTCTACCGTTCGGACGGCTCGGGCACCACCTTCGGCTGGACCAACTACCTGTCGAAAGTCTCCGCCGACTGGAAGTCGACCGTCGGTGAAGGCAAGGCCGTGAAGTGGCCTGCTGGCCAGGGCGGCAAGGGCAACGAAGGCGTCGCCAACTACGTGAAGCAATTCGCCGGTTCGATCGGCTACGTCGAATACGCCTACGCCAAGCAGAACAAGCTGTCGCACGGCCAGGTGCAGAACAAGGACGGCAAGTTCGTCCAGCCGGAAGAAGAGGCATTTGCTGCCGCTGCCGCCGGCGCCGACTGGAAGAGCGCGCCAGGCATGGGCGTGATCCTGAACAACGAACCGGGCGCCAAGGCCTGGCCGATCACCAGCGCGACGTTCATCCTGGTCCACAAGACCCAGGACAAGCCCGCGCAGGCCGCCGAAGTCCTGAAGTTCTTCGACTGGGCGTTCAAGAACGGCAAGAAGTCGGCTTCGGAAATGGATTACGTGGCACTGCCTGACGCCGTGACCACCCAGATCCGCGGTCTGTGGAAGTCGGACATCAAGGACACGAGCGGCAAGGCCGTCTTCTAAGTTCTGGCTGTCAGCATGATCGGGAGCACTGTCCTGCACCTGGGGCGTGCTCCCGTGTCGTGTGTCCCACCTGCACGTCGTTTTACCCCTGCAACACCCCAGAATTCGTCCCTATTCATCTCCTTTGGGTGGCCGTTCCGGCATCTCATACCCTTGACGGGAAGCACCGATGAGCGCGGTCCTTGATAACATGCCCGGCGTACGCCGAGGAAACTCGGTCCCAGTAACTACCGGGAACACGCCCCCGATGAAGAAAAGCAACAACGCGTTGATGGATGCGCTGTTCAAGAACGTCACCCGACTCGCGGCCTTCCTGGTCCTGAGCCTGCTGGCCGCCATCCTCGTATCCCTTGTCTTCGGCAGTCAGATCACGCTGTCCAAGTACGGCCTGAACTTCCTGACCTCGTCCGAGTGGGACCCTGTCAATAACGAGTACGGCGCCCTGGTGCCTATCGTCGGCACCTTGCTGACCTCGTTCATTGCCCTGGTCATTGCCGTGCCGGTGTCCTTCGGCATCGCCATGTTCCTGACCGAACTGTCGCCGACCTGGTTGCGCCGCCCCCTGGGCACCGCGATCGAAATGCTGGCCGCGATCCCGTCGATCATCTACGGCATGTGGGGCCTGTTCGTCTTCGCCCCGCTGTTCCAGACCTATGTGCAGCCGACGCTGATCAACACGCTGGGCAACATCCCGGGCGCAGGCATCCTGTTCCAGGGTCCGGCCTTCGGTATCGGCGTGTTCACCGCCGGCATCATCCTCGCCGTCATGATCATCCCGTTCATTACCGCCGTGATGCGCGACGTGTTCGAACTGGTCCCGGCGCTCCTGAAGGAATCGGCCTACGGCCTGGGCGCAACGACCTGGGAAGTGGTGTCGCGAGTCGTACTGCCCTTCACGAGAGTGGGTGTGGTCGGCGGCATCATGCTGGGCCTGGGCCGGGCATTGGGCGAGACGATGGCCGTCACGTTCGTGATCGGCAACGCCTACCGGCTCTCGACCTCGGTGTTCGCACCGGGCAACTCGATCGCCTCGTCGCTCGCCAACGAGTTCGCCGAAGCGTCGGACGATGTCCACCTGTCCGCCCTGATCGAACTCGGTTTGATTCTGTTCCTCATCACGACCATCGTGCTGACCTTCTCCAGGCTCATGCTGTTGCGCCTGTCGAAGAGCGAAGGCATCAAGAGCTAAGCGACCATGATCCCGACCATTATCAACATGCAAAATCCGGTGTACCGTCGCCGGAGCACCACCAACAAGGTCATGCTCGCCCTGTCGGCGGCGGCCCTGATGTTCGGCCTGTTCTGGCTGTTCTGGATCATCCTGACGCTGCTCACCAAGGGCGCCAGCGCGATGGCCTTTACGCTGTTCACTGAAATCACGCCACCTCCCGGCCAGAACGGCGGGCTGATGAACGCGATCGTCGGCAGTGTCATGATGGCCGGCATGGGCACGCTGATCGGCACGCCGATCGGTATCCTGGCCGGCACCTACCTGGCTGAATTCGGCCAGCGCGGCTGGCTGGCGCCCGCCACGCGCTTCATCAATGACGTGCTGCTGTCGGCTCCGTCCATCGTGATCGGCCTGTTCATCTACACCGTGTATGTCGCCCAGGTGCGGCACTTCTCGGGATGGGCCGGCGCCCTGGCCCTGGCCGTGATCGTGATCCCGGTGGTCGTGCGCACCACCGACGACATGCTCAAGCTCGTGCCGAACAGCCTGCGTGAGGCCTGCGCCGCGCTGGGCTGCCCGCAGTGGAAGATGGTCACCATGGTCTGCTACCGCGCTGCCCGTTCGGGCATCGTGACCGGCATTCTCCTGGCCGTGGCCCGCATTTCGGGTGAGACCGCACCGCTGCTGTTCACCGCCCTCAACAACCAGTTCATGTCGTTGAACATGAATGGCCCGATGTCGAACCTGCCCGTCACGATCTTCCAGTTCGCGATGAGCCCGTTCGCCGACTGGCAACGCCTGGCCTGGGCCGGCGCGACGCTGATCACGCTGCTGGTGCTGGCGATCAACATCGCCGCCCGCATCATGTTCCGCAAGCAGGCAGCCTGAGCCCATGCCCGCCATTCACTCGACATCTTCGATCCAGACCCCTCGTAACGGACCCGCCATGGACATCCACACCTTGCCCGCCAAGCTCGAAGTCAAGAACCTGAACTTCTACTACGGCAAGTTCCACGCCCTGCGCAACGTTAACCTGACCATTCCGGAAAAGAAGGTCACCGCGTTCATCGGACCGTCGGGCTGCGGCAAATCGACCCTGCTCCGCACCTTCAACCGCATGTTCGAGCTTTATCCCGAACAGCGCGCCGAAGGCGAGATCAACATGGACGGCGAAAACCTGCTGACGTCCAACATGGACATCTCGCTGGTTCGCGCCAAGGTCGGCATGGTGTTCCAGAAGCCGACGCCGTTCCCCATGAGCATCTACGAAAACATTGCTTTCGGCGTGCGCCTGTTCGAGAACCTGAGCAAGGGCGAAATGGACGAGCGCGTGGAATGGGCCCTGACCAAGGCCGCGCTGTGGGAAGAAGCCAAGAACAAGCTGAACCAGAGCGGCCACAGCCTGTCGGGCGGCCAGCAGCAGCGTCTGTGCATCGCCCGCGGCATCGCCATCAAGCCGCAAGTGCTGCTGCTGGATGAGCCATGCTCGGCACTGGATCCGATCTCGACCGCCAAGATCGAAGAGCTGATCGCCGAACTGAAGGACGACTACACCGTCGTCATCGTGACCCACAACATGCAGCAGGCGGCACGTTGCTCGGACTTCACGGCCTACATGTACCTGGGCGAGCTGATCGAATTCGGCGTGACCGACCAGGTCTTCATCAAGCCGACCAAGAAGGCAACAGAAGACTACATTACCGGCCGCTTTGGCTGACTATCGGTTTTTGACAGTAGCGTGGCACGTTACTGTGCGCGGAACTTGCTTTTGCCCAGCTGCCAGTGCTATACTTTTTTTCTGCCTGAAAGGGTAGTGAAAAAAGTACGACCACTACGCGACTCGCCGAGCTTAATATGGCGGACGCAAAGTACTTCGGAGTGTAGCGCAGCCCGGTAGCGCATCTGCTTTGGGAGCAGAGGGTCCAAGGTTCGAATCCTTGTACTCCGACCAATTTGAAAGCCCGTCTTCTGAAAAGTCGACGGGCTTTCGTTCGTCTGGGCAGCAGATTCAGCACGACAGCGGCAGGACGGCTGAGTATCATCTCGGCCACCTCTTGCCCCCGTTGACTGCCACGCCATGACGCGCCCCGCGACGTCCACCCACCGCATGCCTCTGATGGACGCCATCAAGGCCGCCGGCTGCCTGGCCGTCGTCGCGCACCACCTGGCCTTTTACGGGCCGATGTCCGACGTGGCGTATCCGCTGTCGCAACCCTTGTTCGACGGGCTGTATGCGTATGGCCGGATGGCGGTGCAGGCCTTTCTGGTGGTGGCGGGGTTTTTGTGTGCGATGCAGCTGGGGCCGCAGGGCGGGGCGAGTGCGTCCACCTTTCCCTGGCGCGCCATCGGCAAACGCTATCTGCGCCTGGTCGTGCCGCTTGCCGCCGCCTTGACGCTGGCGATTGTCTGCAACGGCATCGCGCGGCGCTGGATGACGCATGAATCCATTTCGGCGGTGCCCAATCCCTGGCAGCTGTTCGCGCACGTGCTGTTTCTGCAAGACCTGGTGGATCAGGAGGCCTTGTCGGCGGGCGTCTGGTATCTGGCTGTCGATTTCCAGCTGTTCACGATGATGGCGCTGATGCTGGCGATCACCGCGCGGGCCGGGCTCCGCAGCATGGGTATGGTGGCGATTGCCGGGCTGACGTGGGCCTCGTTGATCGCGTTCAATCGCGACGATCTGTGGGACGAGACCGGTCTGTATTACCTGGCCTATTACGGCCTGGGCGCATTGGTGTTCTGGGCAACCGAACCGTCGGTGAGGCGCCCGCAGGTCTGGTTGGGGCTGCTGGCGGCCTGCGTGGTGGCGGCCTTGCTGGTGGACTACCGGGTGCGGATTGTCGTGGCCGCGGCGGTGGCGGGGCTGCTGGCCTGGGCCCGGTGGTCGGGCGGGCTGGCGCGCTGGCAAGTGCCCGACATCGTGTCCTGGCTCGGGCGCATTTCCTTTTCCATCTTTCTGGTGCACTTTCCGGTGTGCCTGGTGATCAACGCGGCCGTGTCACGCTTCCTGCCTGCCACGCCCCTGATCAACGCCTTGGGCCTGATCGCAGCATTCTTCTGCAGCATTGCGGCCGGCGCGGTGTTCTACCGGCTGGTCGAAGGGCGGCGGTTCAACGCGTGGGAGCAGGGCGGGGTGGTCGCCCTGTTCTTGGGGGTGGGGTTGGCCGCATGGAAACTCGGCTGGTAGAGCGGCACCGGACCGGACCCGCGCGGCAGCGGGCAGGCGATAACACTGCGCGCGACCTTCACGGTCACCGCCCCGGCAGGGTGATTTCGCTCACCCCCGGATGCACCCACCGCAAACATTCCCGCGTCGCATCGATGCACCCGCCGTCCTTGTACACGCCCTGCGGCTCGCGCAGCTTCAGCATCATCGAATAGATGCGCTCCACCGCCTGCGGGTCGGCCATCGTCTCGCGCACGCGTTCGTCCACGATGTCATCGTTCACGGCCAGCGACCCGTCCGGCTTGCGATAGGTCGCGTCCCGCCAGTGATAGATCTCCAGGCACTTGCGCTGCAAGGAAAATACCTTGGTCGGTGTCCAGAAATTGTTGAACAGGCCGTTGCCCAGGTAAAAGATCCAGGACCCTTCATAGCCTTCCACGTCCGATGAAAACGGATCGGGGTTGCGGAACCATAGCCGGTCGCCGGGCACGTAGAACTTGAGCGGCAGCGGCGCATCCATGGTCCCGTATTCACGCAGAAATACTTCGTGGAATTCACCGGACACAATCGCGCGCGTTTCCCATTGCCGCTGCAGATCCTCGGCAAGCTGCGGGTTGCAGACGGCCAGCTCGCGCGCCAGTCCGATCAGCGCGACGTATTCGGTGGCGCGGTAACAGGAAAACGACCATTTTCGTTCGCCATGATCGGGCTGGGTGGCCTTCTGCAAGGCCTCGCGCAGCGCCTTGCCGGGCTTGACGGTAAAGCCGCGCTCGTCGCTGTAGTCCCACCAGTCCATGGGCCGCTCGGCGTCGACCGTGTCAAAGGCCAGCACCGCTTGCCGCGCCGCTTCGACGATATACCGGCGGATGCGGATCGACGACAGCAGCTCGGGCACGTGCGGAAAGACAAAGGTGACGGGCGACGCCAGCATGGCCACGGCCACTTCGGTCTCGAGGTCCTGCGGACGGGCAAGGGTGTCCAGTCCCAGTTCATCATGCAAGCGGGTCGTGTCGTAGCCCGGTGTCCAGGCTTCGAACAGGTCGGGCCGCAAGGTCAGGCGCAGACCCGGCCGGTCGCTGTCCGACGCGTGCCGCAGCTCGGCGACCTCTTCCAGTCCGTGGACCCGCAACCAGTCCATCACGTCGTGTTCGGCCTCGGCGCGCGCTTGCGTGGTCCCGGCCAACACCAGGATGCCGCCGTCCGCCTGGACTGATCCGCCCTTGATATCCGTCATGCCCTGCTCCCCGCCACTAGCGATCGTTGTCGGTAGGTTGTAGTCAAGTTGCGCGCGATTTGCCAGCACGCAAATCTCACCGAGTCATGACAATTTTGTTCAAAAGGCAAAAGCGGGGATGGCCGCACACTGCCGATACAATGCCTTTCCACCGCCACGCTCACCTAGGGGCAGCCATGCGCGCCGATCTACAGTCACTGGACATCCATCACCTGACGGTGCTGAGTCTGCTCCTGCAGCACTGCAGCGTGACCAAGGTGGCCGAAAAGACGGGTCAGGCGCAGCCCGCAATCAGCCGGATGCTGGTCCGCCTGCGCAAGGTGACGGGCGACCCTCTGCTGGTGCGCAGCGGCATCCGCATGGTGCTGACGGAACGCGCGGTCGCGATGCGCGAACCGCTGCAGGAAATCCTGGCCCAGGTGGCGCGCATCGAAGTCGGCACCAATTTCGCGCCAGACCTGTCCGACAAGGAATTCCGGATCGCCTGCGCCGACTGCATTCCCACCTTGCTGCTGCCGCAAATCATCGCGCGGCTGACCAGCGCCGGGCGCCGCATCCGCGCGAAGCTGCGGCTGATCGATCCCGCCTTTGACGTGGCGCGCGCGCTGGAAGAAGGTGAGCTGGACCTGGTGATCAACAACAGCCCCAATCCGCGCGAAGACCTGCGCATCGGCCGCCTGTACACCGACGAAGTGGTCTGCATGATGCGATCCGGCCACCCGCTGGCAGGCGAGGCCCGTCTGTCATTGGCGCGCTACCTGAACATGCAACACCTGGCGCCACAACCCAGTTCGCTTCGCGAAATGGGACCGGTGGACGGCGAACTGGCCAAGGTGGGCTATCGCCGCGTGATCTCGGCCACCGTGCCCGAGTTCAATCTGGCGCCCTACGTGTTGCTGTCCACGGACCTAGTCTTTACCACCGGCCGCGTGTTTGCCGAGCACTACGCCAAGCTGCTGCCGGTCACGATCGTGCCGGCCCCGCTTGAATTTCCGCCGATGCGCTTCTATCAGCTGTGGCACGAACGCAATCACGCGAGCGATTCGAATCGCTGGCTGCGACAGCAGGTCAGCGATGCGGTGCGCGAATTGGTCGTTGATCCGCAGCATGGCGATCGCGGCATCCTGACCCCCGCAGTAGCCGCCGAGGCCTGACTCATACCACTTGCGTTATGTACTGTATGGTGGCCGCGAGGCTGCCGCCTTCCCCGGATGCCGCATAGACTGCCTTATCGGTCTCTTATGCCGGTGTGACATCAGGAAGCGCACCACGTCGGTGTGCACCACTTTGGGGAATGGCAATGTCTATACGTCGTTGGTGGCCCGTGGCAGTAGCCACGCTGTTGACCGCAGCAAATGCGCACGCCGCAGAAAAGCTCACCTTCCTCACCAGCTGGAAGGCCCAGGCAGAACACGGTGGCTACTACCAGGCACTGGCCAAGGGCCACTACCAGGCCTGTGGCATCGACGTGAACATCCGCCAGGGCGGCCCCGCCATCGATGGCAAACAGCTGTTCGTGGCCGGCGCCGTCGACATGATGATGGCCTCGTTCAGCGACACCGCCTTCCAGGTCAATGAAGCCGGCTTCGCGGGCAAGGCCGTGATGTCGTCGTTCCAGAAAAGCCCGCAGATCCTGATGACGCATGCCGGCAATGGCATCGAAAAAATGGAAGACATGCGCGGCAAGCCCGTCATGGTGTCGGCTTCGTCGCGCACCAGCTTCTGGCCCTTCCTGCGCAACAAGTTCGGCTTCACCGATGCCCAACTGCGCGCCTATACCGGCCAGCTCGCTCCGTGGCTGCTCGATCCCACCGGCATCCAGCAAGGCCTGCTGACCAACGAGCCGTATCGCGTGCAGACCGAAACGGGCAAGTCGCCCAAGACCTTCCTGCTGGCCGACTACGGCTATGAGGCCTACAGCTCGGTCGTGATCGCGAGCAAGAAGATGATCGACGAAAAGCCGCAGGTCGTGCAGTGCTTCGTGTCGGCCACCCGCAAGGGCTGGGAAGAGTTCTTCGTGGATCCCAAGCCGGCCATTGCCCTGATCAAGCAGAACAACCCCGAGAACACCGACGACCTGATCGCCTATGCCATCCGCACGATGAAGTCGGCTGGCATCGTCGAGTCCGCCGATACGGCCAAGGGCGGCATTGGCACCATGACCGACGCGCGCTGGAAATCGCACTTCGACATGCTGGCGTCGGCCGGCCTGATCTCGAAGACGCTGGACTACAAGAGTGCGTACACCCTGCAGTTCGTGAACGCGAAGTAAGAGGGAGCCTGCCATGATCGTGACGAAACAAGCCGTGCTGCGCCGCTTCTGGTATGCGGTGATGCCCGTGTCCTTGCTCGACGAAGGGCAGCAGGGATTCACGCTGCTGGGCGAAAAGATCGTGCTGTGGAAGACCGCCGAAGGCAAGATCGCCTGCCTGCAGGACCGGTGCTGCCACCGCACGGCCAAGCTGTCCCTGGGTTTCGTTGAGAACGACAACATTGTCTGCGGCTATCACGGCTGGACGTTCGACACGGCAGGCGCCTGCGTGCGCATTCCCCAGCGGCCCGATGAACCCATCTCTGCGAAACATTGCGTGAAGGCGTTTCGGGCCGAAGAAAAGTACGGCTATGTGTGGGTCGCGCTCGACGATCCGCTGACCGGCATTCCCGAGATCCCCGAAGCCGCGCTGCCGGGCTTTCGCCAGGTGCCCGAGTTCTACGAGCCCTGGAAAATCGGCGCCCTGCGCCTGATGGAAAATTCCTTCGACTCGGCGCATGTGGCCTATGTGCACCGCGAAACCTTTGGCGACGTGGCCCAGCCCGAAGTCGGCGCGCGTGAAGTCGAAGTCAGCGACTTCGGTTTCGATTCAGCCTACGACTCGCCGGTCGTGGTGCGCGGCGACACGGCGCAGAAAGCGGTAGTGACCGCCGATGGCCGCACGGTCCGTCACACCCACTCGACCTGGTACATGCCGTTTGCGCGCCGCACCGCCATTCGCTATCCCCATGGCCTGCAGCATGTGCTGATCACCTGTGCCACGCCCATGGACGATGGCAACACCATGGTCGTGCAGTGGGTCTATCGCAATGACACCGAAGCCGATGTGGCGTCGGCCGACGTGGTCGCCTTCGACCGCGCGGTCACGCTCGAAGATCAGTTGATCCTTGAAAGCTGCGAGCCCGATGTGCCGCTCTCGACGCAGGACGGCGAAGAACTGCACATGCCATCGGACCGTCCCGGCCTGATCATGCGCCGCATGCTGTCGCAACTGCTGCGCGAGCACGGCGAAACCGAACAGCGAGCCTTCGCATGAGCACACCTGCCAACAGCCTGCCCGGGGCCGCCGTGCGCGGCGTCGCGCCGCCTGCATCGGTCGCCGCTGGCGCCGCCGCCGCGTCATCGCCGTCGGGGGCCCTGCCTTCCACGCCGACCGGCACGGCCATCAAGGCCCCGTCCAAGTGGCGCACCCGCGCACCCAACATCCTGCTGCCGCTGATGACCGGCGTGGCCTTCCTGCTGCTGTGGGAATGGCTCGTCACCATCAACAACATTCCCAAGTTCGTCCTGCCATCGCCGTCGTTGATTTTCCAGACGCTGATTGCCGACCACGAGGCCCTGTTTCGCGCGCTGCGCTTCACGGCCGCGATCACGCTCAGCGCTTTCTTCCTGGCCTTGATCAGTGGCCTGGCCGTGGGTGTGCTGCTGACCCAGAGCCGTTCACTGGAACTGGCGTTCTGGCCGTACGCCGTGGTGCTGCAGGTCACGCCATCGATCGCCATCGCGCCGCTGATCATCATCTGGGTGGGCCTGGACCGCCTGTGGCTTGCACTGCTGTTGCTGGCGTGGATCGTGGCCTTCTTCCCGATCCTGTCGAACACGGCGATCGGGCTGAAGTCGGTCGATCATGGCCTGCGCAATGTGTTCGAGCTGTATGGCGCCTCGCGCTGGAAGCGCTTCCGTTATCTGCAGTTGCCGTCGGCCTTGCCCTACATCCTGGCAGGCGTGCGGATCTCAGCCGGCCTGTCGGTCATCGGCGCGGTCGTGGCCGAGTTCATGGCGGGCAGCGGGACCGCCACCGGCCTGGCGTGGACGATTGTGGAAAGCGGGAATCTGCTGAACATCCCGCGTATGTTCGCCGCCTTGCTGATGCTGTCGGTGTTCGGCATCGGCATCTGGTATGCGACGGCCTTTATCCAGTGGCTGCTGCTGCATCGCTGGCATGAAAGCGAAACCAAACAGGAGAATTGATCATGTCCGCCGCGACGTCCGCAGTAACGAGATCCGGCTTTCCCCGCCGCCAGTGGGTCGACATGACGACCGAGGAATTTGCGGCGCTGACGCCCGACACGGTCGCGGTGCTGCCCGTGGCCGCGATCGAGCAACACGGCCCGCACCTGCCGGTCTTCGTCGATGCCTGCATCAATGCCGGCGTGGTCGAACGCACGCTCAAACTCCTGCCCGATGACCTGCCCGTCACCTTCCTGCCGGCCCAGACTATCGGCAAGTCGAATGAACACCAGGCCTTTCCCGGCACGCTGACCCTGCGCGCCGAGACACTGATCCAGCTGTGGACCGACATTGCCGAAAGCGTGTATCGCGCCGGCATCCGCAAGCTGGTGCTGTTCAACTCGCATGGCGGGCAGCCGCAGGTCATGGACATCGTGGCGCGTGACCTGCGCGTGCGGCTCGACATGTTCGTGGTGACGGCGGCGACCTGGAGCTTTGGTTCCGTGCCCGATCAGTATCCGCCCGATGAAAAGACCTACGGCATCCATGGCGGGTCGAGCGAGACGTCGATGATGCTGGCGCTGCGGCCCGACCTGGTGCGACTGGACAAGGCGCAGGACTTCAAGCCGCTCGGTATTGAGCTTGCTCAGGAATATCGCTACCTGAATGCCGAAGGCCGGGTGGGCTTCGGCTGGCAGACGCAGGACCTGCACCCGGCCGGCGCCTGCGGCAACGCGCTCGACGCCGATGCCGAGCGTGGCAACGAGAGCCTGGATCATGCGGCGCGCGGCTTTGCGACGCTGCTGCAGGAAGTCCATCGTTATCCCCTGGAACGTATGAGGTCCCGCGCATGATCGCCGCCGTCCCCACGCTCGCCGCCGTGAACACGGCGGCCCCGCATGCTCCCCACGTCCCTGCCTCTACCAAGCCCCTGGTGCGGCTGCGCGGAGTCGACAAGGTCTATGCCAACGGCACGCTGGCCGTGCAGAACCTGAACCTGGATATCCGGGCCAACGAATTCATCAGCCTGCTCGGCCCGTCGGGCTGCGGCAAGTCCACCGCGCTGCGGATGATCGCGGGCCTGGGCGAACACAGCCGCGGCGAAATCGACTGGCCCACCGCCCGCTACGATGCGCGCGGCCGGCCCATTCGCGAGATTGGCTTCGTGTTCCAGGAGCCCACGCTGATGCCGTGGGCGACGGTGTTCGATAACGTCTACCTGCCCCTGATGTTGAAAGACATCCCACGCGCCGAAGTGGTTGACCGTGTCAACAGTACGCTCGACATGGTGGGGCTGCTCGGGTTCGCCAACTCGCATCCACGCGAATTGTCGGGCGGCATGAAGATGCGCGTGTCCATTGCCCGGGCGCTCGTCACGCAGCCCAAGCTGTTGTTGATGGATGAGCCCTTTGCCGCGCTGGATGAGATCACTCGCTCAAAATTGAACAACGACCTGCTCGACATCTGGCAGCGCGCGCAATGCACCGTGGTCTTCGTGACGCACAGCATCTACGAAAGCGTGTACTTGTCGAACCGCATCGTGGTGCTGGCCGCGCGGCCGGGCCGCATGATCGGTGAACTGGCCGTGGACACGCCGTACCCGCGCACCAATGATTTCCGGCTGACGCCCGAATACATCGCCCATTGCCGCGCGGTGTCCGACATGCTGGACCTTGCCATGTATGGCGCTGCGCCCGCAGCGACGCTTGCTTCGGATCATTCGCATGCCGGCTAAGTCTCTTCCGCTGGGTTCGTCATCGCGCAATCAATGGCAGGTGTCGCGCGAGTCGGCCAATCTGGTGCGGGTGCCCGCCGCGCCGCAGCCGGTCAGCTTCGACGCCACGCCGCAGTCGCTCACGATCGACCTGCGTCGCATGGCGATCGTCGTCGTCGACATGCAGAACGACTTCTGCCACCCGGATGGGTGGTTGGCATCGATCGGCGTGGATGTGGCGGCGGCGCGCACGCCCATCACGCCGCTGGCCACGCTGTTGCCGGCATTGCGCCAGGCCGACGTGCCGGTGGTGTGGGTGAATTGGGGCAACCGCCCCGACAAACTGAACCTGAGCCCGTCGCTGCTGCATGTCTACAAGCCGACAGGCGAGGGCGTCGGCCTGGGCGACCCCTTGCCATCCAATGGCGCGCCGGTCCTGCAGGCCGGATCATGGGCCGCCGCCGTGGTCGACGAACTGGCGCCGCAAGCCGGCGATGTCGAGGTGGCCAAGTACCGCATGAGCGGCTTCTGGGACACGCCGCTCGATTCGATCCTGCGCAACCTGGGCGTGACGACCTTGCTGTTTGCCGGCGTCAATGTCGACCAGTGTGTGCTGTGCACCCTGCAGGACGCGAATTTCCTGGGCTACGACTGCGTGCTGCTCGACGACTGCTCGGCCACCACGTCGCCGGCCTTCTGCGCCGATGCCACCCGCTACAACGTCAATCAATGTTTCGGCTTTGTCGCCGAGTCCACCGCCTTGCTGCAAGGGATGTCAGCATGAACGTGCCAGCAGCCATCAAGAAATCCATGGGGGCCTGCCCGGCCTTCCGTATCTCCAGCGGGGACACCAATTACTTTGCCCTGGTTTTCGACCGCGAAGGCGAAGACTGCGACCTTGTTGCCGTGGTCGAGATCTTCGAGCCCGGTGGCCGCACGCCGCCCAACGGCCACCTGCGCGCGCACGAAATGTTCTTTGTGCTGGAAGGTGAGGGCGATGCCTATGCCAATGGCGAATGCACGCGTATTGCCAAGGGCGATGCGCTGATGATCAAGCCGGGCACCGCGCACGCGATTGAAAACGTTGGTGCCGGCAAGCTGTATTGCCTGACGGTGATGGTGCCCGATGAAGACTTCGCGGCGCTGATCCGGTCTGGCATTCCAGTCAAGCTGCAGGAAGACGATCTGCGGGTGTTGGGCGGCTTGCGCTGAACGTCTGCAGGACTGCCGCCCATGCGGTGTCGCGCAGTTTTTGCCAGCCTCGGGAATTTTTTTCACGTCCATGACAGGGCGCTAACGCAACTTCCGCAGGCGTGAATGGCTTGGCATGAAGCGTGCATGAGGGGTGTCATGGATGACCTGCACCCGATCCCGAGCCAGCACGAGATTGCTGAGATCCCCGCCGACGCGGCCCTGCACTGCCAGGTAGGCGGGTTGACGTACGTCGATGACCGGCTGCCGGGCATCTCGCGCAAGATCGTGCGCAAGCACTTCCAGTACTTCGACCCGAACGGACAACGCATCACGGACCAGGCCGAGATCAAGCGCATCAACGCGCTGGTGATTCCGCCCGCGTACACGAATGTGTGGATCTGCCCGGACCCCGACGGCCACATCCAGGCCACGGGGCGCGACGCGCGCGGTCGCAAGCAGTACCGTTATCACCCCCGCTGGCACGAAGTGCGCGACGCGAACAAATACGAGCAGCTGTCCGAATTCGGGCATGCCCTGCCGCGCATCCGCAAGCACGTGGACGCCAGTCTGGCGAGCAGCGGCCTGTCGCAAGAAAAGGTCATGGCGGTGGTGGTCCGCTTGCTCGAAACCACGCTGATCCGCATTGGCACAAGCCGCTATGCCAAGGTCAACCGGTCCTACGGGTTGACGACCATGCGGCGCCAGCATGCGTCGGTGCAGGGCGGCCGTATCCGCTTCAAGTTTCGCGGCAAGAGCGGTGTCGAGCACGACGTCACGCTGACCGACCGGCGCGTCGCCAACATCGTCAAACGATGCATGGAAATTCCCGGCCACGACCTGTTCCACTACCGCGACGACGACGGCACGATCCGGCACATCGATTCTGGCACCGTCAACGCCTACCTGCGCGAGGTGGGCAAGGGCGAGTTCACGGCCAAGCACTTTCGCACGTGGGGCGGGTCGGTCATTGCGCTGGCGGCCCTGCAACGCATTCCCTTCACCAGTGCCGATGATGCCCGCAAGGTGGTGGTCGCGGTCATCAAGGACGTCGCCAAACGGCTTGGCAATACGCCTGCCGTGTGCCGGTCCTGCTATATCCATCCGGCCATCATCGACGCCTACCTGCGCGGCGACATGCCGCCTCCACCCAAGCTGGCCAGCCCCCGGGGCTTGAGCATCGATGAGCGCAGGCTTTTGCATTTTCTGGAAAGCACCCAGGCCCAAAGCTGATTCCGCCGCAGGTATGGAAGTTGCGATTGCTGAGCTGTACGACTCATCAATCGCATTGCCAACGGCAAGGAGAGCCATATGGGATCATCCCTGGAAGGTAGCAGCGTCGCCGTTCTGGTCATGGATAATTTCGAGCAGGTCGAGATGACCAGCCCGCGCCAGGCGCTGGAGGCTGCCGGCGCCAAAGTGGTCGTCATATCGAAAAAAGCGGGGCAGGTCACCGGCATGAATCACGACGTCAAGGCCAACAGTTTTCCGGTCGACCTGACATTTGACGATGCCGACCCCGATCAATTCGCCGCGGTGGTGTTGCCCGGTGGCGTATTCAACTCAGATTCGATCCGCACGGAAACCGGCGCGCAGCGCTTCGTGCAGAACATGCATGAACAGGGCAAGCCGATTGCCGTCATCTGCCATGGGGCATGGTTGCTGGTGTCGGCGGGACTGGTCGATGGCAAGAACATGACCAGCTGGCCGTCGCTGCAAGATGACATCCGCAATGCGGGTGGCGACTGGATGGACGAAGAAGTGGTGCTGGATGGCAACCTGATCAGCAGCCGCAAGCCGGACGACCTGCCCGCCTTCAATGCCAAGCTGATCGAAGCGCTGGGTGCGAGCCAGGCGCAGATTCCTGCTGCAGGGATGCCCACCTGATCGGTTGCCTGCCCGGGGGATACGATACAATTCGGCCCTTCCGCAGATCTGCCCTTAGCTCAGTTGGATAGAGCAACAGCCTTCTAAGCTGTGGGTCGGGGGTTCGATTCCCTCAGGGCAGGCCACCGACTTCCTGTTCCGCCACCGCGCCTTCGCGGTGGTGCGACCGAAAAAACCGCCACATCAACGCCGACGCATCCGGCCCCCGCCGCGCATGGAAACGATGCGCCGGGTCGCCGCCCGCCCAGGCGTGATCCAGCTGCGCGATCTCACACACCCGCACGACCGTTTTGTTGCCGCGCCGATAGTCCAGGCGGCGGTAGGCGTCGGGCGTCGACACGGCCAGGTCCGTCGCGACCGGCGCTTCGTTGTCCATCCCGTTCACATGCAGGAATTGCCGCGTCAATTGCTCGGCGTTCCGAGGTGCGACCACCGGATCCCGCATGCCTTGCAGGATCACCGCAGGAAGGGCGGCGTCGTGTTCCAGGTGCCCCGGGCGCGTATTGGCGCCCAGCACCCCTGCCAGCAAGGACAGCGGGTCACGCAGCGTGCCGCGCCGCATGGTGCTCAGCCCCGCCGACGTGCTGCTGGCCGCGCCCACCACCGCCCCCGAATGCATTCCCACTGCCGCGAACCGATGCGCATGCCGCAAGGCGACGAGCGCCGCCATGCCGGCGCCGGCGGACATGCCGGCCACATACCGTCGTTCAGGATCCAGTCGGTATTGCTGAGTTACGCTGTCCGCAAGGTTGGCGATGGCATCGGCTTCGGCCGCACCTGCACCGGCTTCAGGCTGGAACCAGCGCCAGCACCGGTGGGACTGGGCCCCGCGCGACTGCTGTGGATACAGCACGGCGAAGCCCTCGCGTTCTGCCAGCCGGTTCATGCGGGTCCCCGCCGCAAGGTCGCTCGCACTCTGGCTACAGCCATGGAGCATGACGACCAGCGGCAAGCCCACTGCGGGCCGGCTGGATGGCAGATAGACGAAATAGTCCAGGCGGCCGATCAGCTCGCCCTGCATGGGCGGGGTGGAAAACACACCCGCGACCCAGGTACCGGTGGCAGCCGCTGCCACCGGCGCAATGGGCACCGGACGCCGTGCGCTGCGTTGCAAGGGCGACCGGGCCAGCGTGCCGCTGCTGAGCGTGCCCTGACTGGCTTCCGCGGCCGTGCGTTTGCGCAAAGTCGTCGGGGCAATGCTGGCCTTCGTCGCGGTGGGCTTGGGCACGCTGGCCTTGAGCGCCTTGGCGTTGGCGGCCGCGGTCTTTGTCGCCGTGGTCGTGGCGAGCTTCATGGCACGACGTTGCAGCCGCGCAATGCCGGTCGCGGCGTCGAGCATCAGTCGTGTCAGTGAGCGGCTTCTTCTGGCCATGGAGATTCCCGGGGGTCGGCACAAGGTGGCCTGATTGGTATTGTCGGCTATCTGCTGCCGGATGGTGCACTGCGGTGACCAACGGACACCTTGCCGCATCCGCGCCACGGCGGGCACAAAGTCGTAAGGATTTATCTTGATGGGCAGCGTCGTATCGACATGTCACGATCGCTGTTCCAGTCATCCGGGGGCCTTGCCCCCAAGGTGGTGATCAATCACCGCCGGCGGCATGGGATTCAGGCGGGCCACTCCGGGCCGCCAGTCGCACGCCGCGTTTGAAAGGAGTCAACCATGTCACATGGCGCAGGCGAAAGCTACAAGGGGTATTTCATCAAGACCGTGGCCAGGCCAGTCAATCCCCACAGTTCGGTCTCAGTGCTGTTCGAAGGCTCGGCCAGCGTGTCGCAAGACCCCGCCGCAAGCTACGAGGACATCGTCCCCGAAGCGCATCTGGGTGAAGACCAGGTCTTTGGCACCGAATTCGAAGCGCACCGCCACGCGGAACGCGCGGCGCGCAAGTTCATCGATGGTCTGAGGCAGGAAGCGAGAAGCGCCTGACGACAGGTGGCTGACGACAGGCGGCTGACCACAAGAACCTGACCACAAGCGCCTGACGCGTGCGATGCGCGGCGCACGCGGCTGCTTGCGGCACGCAGGCGGCAGGTGCTCGTGCGACACTTTTTGGGCCGCCAACCAGCCCCGATCCAGCATTTCCCATCCTGGGAGTTTCCCTAGGGTGGATTACCGGAAACTTCGGCGCGACCAAGCTTTTGCTCCGGAAATCTCGCAAGCAACGGCTGCATGGACGACGCCTTCGCCCTGCATTATCTGCATAGTCGCGCTACTTTTCACGCGTGGACTCGGTAAATTGCGCCACCTGCGGGTAAATTATGCGCGCCAAAATGCGGCGACTAGGGAAAACACGAAGGTTTCGGTGCCATCCTTGGGATAAGTCCTGGAAAATCAAGCACTTGGATTCATCGCAAATACCACTGCACGCGGCTAATTAAAAAAAGCGAAAAGCCCTTGAGGTTTTTCACAAACATTGTTGTACAGTAGCGGTACGCAAACGCAAACCGGTTGACGAGAAGGGCTTCGAGCCCCATAGTCAACTGGCAAGATTTTCAAGTGACGCGGTTTTGTTCAGTGTGGTTGCCTTTAACGGTACTTCAGTTGGCCTATTGCCCTTCCTTGATTTCTTCTTGCGGTTCCGAGCATTTGCTCACCTAAACTCCAAGGAAGTACAGCATGGCCACAGGCATCGTTAAATGGTTCAACGACGACAAAGGTTTCGGGTTCATCATGCCCGATGACGGCGGCAAAGACCTTTTCGCCCACTTTTCGGAAATTCAAGCAGAAGGTCGCAAGACTCTGCTGGAAAACCAAAAGGTGAGCTTTGAGGCGACCCAAGGTCCTAAGGGCCCGCAAGCCTCGAAGATCCGCCCGCTGTAAGCATTAGCTGCCAGCCCTGCGCTGTCGGCACTGGTCCCTAGGGTCCAGTCGCTCTACAAGTCGTCGGTCCAAAAAGCTCCTCCGGGAGCTTTTTGTTATTGTGTGCGGGGCAGATGTCTCGATGCCGGACGCTGGGCAAATTTGAGTGTTCCGCATTGCCAAGTTCCCAAAAATTAGCTAGAATGCACTTCTTCGCTGCTCAAGCCTGCTTGGGCAAATAAAGCGTGAGGCAGTAAGTAGTGCAGAGTTATCAGTAAAGCAGTTGGTAGTAAGCAGTACGTGTTGACAGCGGTGGCTGTAGCTCAGTTGGTAGAGTCCCGGATTGTGATTCCGGTTGTCGTGGGTTCGAGCCCCATCAGTCACCCCAGTTTCTTCAAGCGTACCGTTCTCAGCAGTCCTCAGGCCGATCGGCCACCTCCCGCGTTTCGCTTTCACCATTCCCCTCTTTGTAAATCACCCCGTTGCCGGCTGTGTACGTCCTGCGTGTCTCCATGCTTGCCGAGCGCCAAAGCTGCCATCGCTGGTAAATAACACTGCAGATCAAGCCGCCATCGCGCCTGGAATACGGGCAATGCCTGCCGCCCTGGCGCGGTTGTGTCCGAAGGTTGCGGCAAGTGCAAAAGGGCGCAGGCGCGCCTGCACGCCGCCATCGAAGTGGTTAAGATGGCGCCTGCGTTGACGGGCCGTCCGTCAGCGGCTCGCGCTGACGATTCCATTCCGGTTTCGGGGGCGCGAATGCGCTGCACTGCAGCGTTCCAACGCGGTGCGACAGGTATGGATCTTGCATTTTCCTTGCGCGCGCCCGCCGCGGCGTGTCATTCGAGGAGATGGGATTTGAATCAGGCTTTGCCCCGCCGTGTGCTGATTGTCGACAATTATGTCAGCGCCGCGGAAGCGCTCGCGGAAGCGTGCAGCGATCATCATGATGTGCGTTTCGTTGGCGGCGGATCGGCTGCAATGGAAATGGCGCTGTCGTGGCGTCCCCGCGTGATGGTCCTGGATATCGACATGCCGGCTCCCAACGGGCTGGATGTCGCGACCATGATCCGAGAGACCTCTCATCTCGATCCCATCATGTTGATCGCCGTGACCGGGCGCGACGCCGCGTTTGACCGGGAAGAAGCCCTTGCGCACGGCTTCGACAGTTATCTGACGAAGCCGGTGGATGTCGATCTGCTGCTGACGCTGATCGCGGGTGCGGAGTAGGCTGGGGCCGGGCGAATAGCCGGGCAGGGAATGGCGCGATGAGCGCCGTTTACAGCGCTGCGGCCTTGGCGGGCAGCTTGTTCGCCGCGGGCGCGGCGGCCGGAGCGGGGGCATCGAGCCTTGCGCGGCCGTTGGGCAGCACCGGAGCGACTTCGGGCCGGATGACGGTCAGGTTGTTCTGCATCATGTAGTCGTTCATTTCGCGCCAGCCCAGAAAGATTGCGGCCTTGGGCATGTTGGGATTGAACGTATAACAATCTTCGAGTGCGCGGCCGGCCTGGCGGCAGGCGCCGCCGATGGCCTTGCCTTCGGCTTCCTTGCGGGCTTCGAGTTTCGACACAGGTTGCAGGCCGACATAGTCGCAACCGGCGAGGCCGCCCAGGACGGCCAGCAGCACGCCCTGGTGCAGCGGGCGTACGATGGAACGCAGGATGGAAGTCTGGGACATGGCTAAGGCGGATATCGATGTCGTCATAGGGGCTTTATCGGACGCCATAGCGTGGAACTGTAGGGCCGCCTTCTCTAAACTTGTGCCAACCCTTGCCGATAAGTGAGTGATGCACCGTCATATCCCTCCTCACCTGCCCGCCGACGGCGCGCCAGGCAGCCTGACTCTCGAAGACTGGGACGCCCTTGCGCGTTCCGGCCTGTTTGCCGGTACCACCGCCGAACAACGGCTGCTGGTCGAACCGTTCGCGTGCACGCGGCACCTGGCCCACGGGGCCTTCCTGCTGCAGCCGGGCGAAGCCAACAGCAACATCTACGTGCTGGTCGAAGGGCAACTGGGCGCCTACCGCGACGCGGCCACGCAGCGCATGCTGGCCCGGTTTGTTCCAGGTGATGCGGTGGGCGAGCACGCCCTGATCGGTCAGGACGGCGGCACGGTGTACGTAGCGGCGCAGTGGCCGTCGCGGCTGGTCGTCCTGGATGCGGCCGCGCTGCGCACGGTGATCGACGCCGTGCCGCGCGTGGCCATCAACGTGCTGGACATGTTGAGCGAGCGGCTGCGGGCCATGAACCTGCGCCTGGAACCCGAAGAGCAAGCCGAGTCCATGGATTTCATGGCGAAGCACGACGCCGTGACGGGACTGCACAACCGCCGCTGGATGTCGGACGCCTTCCAGTCCGAGATCGCGCAGTCGCAGCAGGTCGGGCAACTGCTGCACCTGATGCTGATGGATATCGACCACTTCGACCGTTTCAATCAGGCGCTGGGGCGCAACGCAGGGGACGCCATCCTGCGCCAGCTGGCCGATCTGATCCGGCAAGTGCTGCCCGGGATCGAGACCCTGGTGCGCGTGTCGGGCGACCGCTTCGCGGCGCTGCTGTCCGACGTCACCCTGAATGAAGCCGTGGCGGCGTGCGACCGCCTCCGCAATCACATTGCGGGCCGTCAGTTTGCCTTGCGGGGTCACATCGCCACGCAGATCACCGTGTCGATCGGCATCACGCCCGCGGGCAATGACCTGGATACGGCGCTGTCCAACGCTGCGATTGCACTGTCACGGGCCAAGGAACGCGGTCGCAACCTGGTGGAGTCCTTTCCCACCTAGCCTCCGGGCGGCCCGATGGCCGCTGCCGGTGTATCCTTCGGGTCGGCTTCCAGCGGGGGGAGCAGGGCGCTGCCGCGCCCTCTTGCCGCACCAATCTCTACAGGGTCACCGTGGTATCAGATTCCTCATCGACCGGGGCGCCGGCCTCGGCCGCGCTCGCGGCGGTGCGTCGCGCACCGCAGTTCGTGGTGCTCGACGCCTGCGTGCTCATGTCGTCCATCCTGCGCCCTGTGCTGCTGGACGTCGCCGACGCCGGTTTTTTCCAGCCGGTCTGGAGTGCCCGCATCGGCCACGAATGGCGGCGCAACGCCGCCCGCATCTGGGCGGTGGCGCCCGAGCAGCTCGATGCCCAATGGGCGGAGATGACCGAGCGCTTTCCCGCGGCTGACCCGGGCGATCTGACTGCCTACGAGGCGGGCCTGCGCTATAGCGATGAAAAGGATTGGCACGTGATTGCCGCCGGACTGGCAAGCCGGGCGCGCAGCACGAGCCAGATGACGCCCGAGGTGCGGGTGCTGACCTGGAACCTGAAAGACTTCAACAAGGGCGAATTGAAGCGCCAGGGCCTGACGGCGTGGGACCCGGACCGTCAGCTGTCGGCCTGGCTCGAGCAGTCGCCCGAGCGCATGCTGCCGCTGCTGCTGACCGTGCGCACGCACGCGTTGGCGCGTGGTCGCGACGAGCCGATTGCCCAGACCCTGAAGCGCGAACGGCTGTTCCGCTGCGGGCGCCTTCTGGCCGCGATGGAAGGAGTGGCGGCATGACGCTCGTCTATATCGTGATGGCGACCCTGGTCAGTGGTGTGGTGTCGGCCCTGGTGGCCGGCTGGCTCGGCTTCCGGTATTTTTCGCGTTTTCTGCATGAGATGGTCAGCTTTTCGGTCGGCGTCCTGCTGTCCGTTGCGCTGCTGCACACGCTGCCCGAAGCGTTCGAGTCCGAGGCCGACACGCGCACCCTGTTTGCGTTGCTGCTGGGCGGCCTGCTGATCTTTTTCATGCTCGAAAAAGTGGCGCTGCTGCGGCACAACCATCACCACGAACACGATGGGCACCATCACCCGGCGGGGCACGATGCACACGAAGCCGGACGGGGCGGAATGGCCGTGCTGGTGGGTGACGGCCTGCACAACTTCTGCGACGGCATCCTGATCGCCGCCGCATTCCTGGCCGACCCCAAGCTGGGTGTGCTGACGGCCCTGTCGATCGCTGCGCACGAAGTGCCGCAGGAACTGGGCGATTTCATCATCCTGGTCAATGCCGGCCTGACCCGCAAACGTGCCCTGCTCTTCAACGTCTTGTCCAGCATGATGGCGATTCTGGGGGGCGTGCTGGGCTATTTCCTGCTGGAAAGCTCGCAGGCCCTGCTGCCTTACGTGCTGGTGGTGGCCGCCAGCAGCTTCATCTACATTGCCGTGGCCGACCTGATGCCGCAGATGCAGAAGCGGACCAGCCTGCGCGACAGCCTTCCGCAGTTCGTGCTGGTCGGGGCGGGCGTGGCCATCGTCTACACCTTGACGGTCCTGTTCCACGCGCATTGAGCAGGGGCAGGGCAGGTGCAGCGGCCCCTGGCCCCACCTGACCCTGGCCCACCTGGCCCTAGGCAGCCGGCGCTTCTTCTTCCGGACGCACCCGCGTCGTCAACAATTCTCCGTGGTGCTCCAGCACCGGGTAGGCTGCTGCGGCCACCAGGTGCGTGTTGACTCGCCGCAGGTCGCGCAGCACGTCCAGGTGCATCCCGCTCGTTTCCGAACTGTCGATACGACCGGCGCGCAGACGCGCAAAGTGGGCGTGGGTCGCTTCGGTTTCCATGATCCGGAAGACATCCTTTTCGGCTGCCAGCATGCGGGCGGCGCGGGCGTCGTCGGTCATGAACAAGGACCCGGCCAGCTGCAGGTTGGTGGCCAGGCGATCCAGCATGGCTGTCATCTCGGCCTGCCCCTCGGGCGAAAACCGCAGGCCGCGCTTGAGCCGTTTGGTGGCCTGGGCCAGCAGGTTCTTTTCGATCACGTCGCCGGCATGTTCCATATTCGTGATGAAGGTGATGATTTCGCTTGCCCGGCGCCGGTCGTCCGCCGTCATCTCGTCCGGATCCAGCGCCGACACATAGGTCTTGATCGCGGTGTTCAGGCGGTCCAGCACGTCGTCCTGGCGCTTGCCCTCGGCGATCCGGTTGCGGTCACCCTTTACGAACGCATCGCGCGTAAAGGCCAGCATGCTCTGCAGGGTGTCGGCCATGCGCAGCGCCTCGCGGGCGGCGTGGCCCAGTGCCACGATGGGCATCTCGCGGGCCGCGCTATCCAGGTAGCGCGGGCGGCCGGGGTCGGACGGATCGTCATTGGCCGGCAGCCACCGCCTCAGCAATTTTGCGTAAGGCGTGAGCAAAGGCAGGCACAGCACGGCCAGGCCGACGTTGAACAGGGTGTGGAAGTTGGCGACCGCGCGCGCATGGCCGCCCCCAAGCCCGCTCACCCATGGCTGGATGACGTCCAGCAAGGACAGGACGGCCACGGCGCCCACGCCGCGCACCACGAAGTTGCCGAGGGGCAACCGGCGGGCAACCGGATCGTCCTTGGCCGACCCTTCCAGCAGCGGGTTGATGGCCGTGCCCAGGTTGGCGCCAAGCACCAGCGCAAACGCCGTATCGGGCGGCACGATACCCTGCGTGGCAAGCGACATCACCAGCACCACGACCGCGACGCTGGAATGCGCCGCCCAGGCCAGTACTGCCGCAATCACCATGGCCAGCCCGGTCTGCGACGCCAGGGCACGCAGGCCGGTGCGCAGCGCAGGCAGGTCGCGGTAAGGCTCGAGCAGGCCTACCAACAGGTGCAATGACATCAGCAGCAGGCCCAGGCCGATCATCACGCGGCCCAGGTCGCGCGTCATGCTGGCTTGGCTGCGGCGGAACATGACGACGCCGATCAGCACCAGAATGGGCGCGACGGGCGAGATGTCGAAGGACAGCAATTGCACGATCAGCGTCGTGCCTACGTTGGCGCCCAGCATCGCGCCCAGGGCCGGGACCAGGCCCACCAGGCCGCTGGCCGCAAAGCCCGCCACCATCAGGCCCGTGGCCGTGCTGCTCTGCAGGATGGCGGTGACGCCCATGCCTGCAAAAAATCCGTAGAAACGGTTGGCCAGCGCAATCCCCAGCGCCGTGCGCAGGCGGGGCCCGAAGGCGCGCTGGATGCCGGTCTGGACCATGTGGACGCCCCACAGCAGCAGCGCCACATAGCCCGCCAGGTCGAGCAAGGTAATCAGAATAGTCATTGAACCGTCAATCGGCGCGCACCGGGCGCGCCGTCATCACTCCTTGAAGATCTTTGCGGCTGGCGCAGACCCTGCGCTCAGGCGCAGGCCGCACCACCTCGCGCGCGCATCAATGCATGTACCAGCCGTGGCTGACCACGAAGGACTGCCCCGTAAAGGCCGCCGACGGGAAAGTCGCCAGGAACAGCACCGTGTCGGTCACGTCCTGCAGCGTCGTGAATTCGCCGTCGACCGTGTTGCCCAGCATGACCTTGCTGATGACTTCTGCCTCGCTGATGCCAAGGCTCGCGGCCTGTTCGGGAATCTGCTTGTCCACCAGCGGCGTGCGCACGAAGCCCGGGCAGACGACGTGGGATCGCACGTTGTGCGGGGCGCCTTCCTTGGCCAGCACCCGGTTCAGGCCAAGCAGGCCGTGCTTGGCGGTCACGTAGGCCGACTTGAGGGGCGATGCGAGGTGGGAGTGGACCGAGCCCGTGTAGATCACGATGCCGCCGCGGTTGTCTTTGTACATGTGCTTCAGGGCCGCCTTGGTCGTCAGGAAGGCGCCATCGACATGGATGGCCATGACTTTCTTCCAGTCCGAGTACGCGAACTCGTGGATGGGCGCCACGACCTGGATGCCGGCGTTCGAGATCAGGATGTCGATGCTGCCATAGGCATCGACCACCTGCTGCGTCCCGGCTTCGACGGCTGCTTCATCGGTGACGTCGATCGCCACGCCCATGGCCTTGCCGCCCGCGGCTTCCAGTTCCGCCGCCACGGCCTGCGCCGCGGCAAGATTGATGTCGGCGATGGCAACGGCCGCACCGGCCTTGCTCAGCCCGATCGCGATGTCCTTGCCGATACCGCTGGCGCCGCCGGTCACGATGGCGACTTTTCCCTGGAGCTGCATGGTGTGTTCCTTGGTGAGGAGGTTGAAGAGGGGTACCGAGGGTGCCGCGGCGCGGTGCTGCCGGGCGCCCGCGCAAGACGAGCCCGCCGGCGGGTTCAGTCCGCCAGCGCCTCGGCCACGAGCGCGTAGCTGCGCACCCGCGATGCGTGGTCGTGAATGGTGGACGTAATGACGAGTTCCTCGGCATGCGTCGCGGCCGCCAGGGCCCCGAGCGATTCGCGCAGCTGGTCGGGGGTGCCGATGTGGATGCGGCTGCGGTTGTACTGGCGCAGGCCTTCTTCCTGGGCGGTGTATCGATAGGCCAGGGCCTCTTCCACGCTGGGCACCGGTTCGCCGCGCCGGCCGCTGCGGGTGCGCATCATCGTCAGGTCGGCCGTGGCGGCCAGGCGCGTGGCGTCTTCTTGCGTCTCGGCGCAGACCACCGACACGCCCAGCATGGCCTTGGGGTATTGCCCCAGGGCCGACGCGCGGAAGCGGTCGCGGTACAGGTGCATGGCTTCTTGCGCATGTTCCGACACGATGTGATGGGCATAAACAAAGCCCAGGCCGTTGGCGGCTGCAACCTGCGCGCCGTAGGTGCTCGACCCCAGGATCCAGATCGGCGGGCAGGCCACGCCCATGGGCGCGGCGCGCACGCGGGCATGCGGATGGCCTTCGGGCATCACGTCCTTCAGATAGCCCACCAGGTCGGCCAGCTGCTGCGGAAAGTTGTCGCTGTCATCGGCATTGCGCCGCAAGGCGCTGGCCGTGATGGGGTCGGTGCCTGGCGCACGCCCCAGACCCAGATCGATCCGGGTCGGGAACATGGCTTCGAGCATGCGGAACAGTTCGGCTACTTTCAGCGGGCTGTGATTGGGCAGCATGATGCCGCCCGAGCCCACCCGCAGCGTTGTCGTGGCAGCGGCCACGCGCGCAATCAGCAGTTCAGGCGCCGAGCAGGCCAGCATCGCGGTGTTGTGATGCTCGGCGAACCAGTAGCGGTGATACCCGAAGGTTTCGACCGCCTGGGCCAGTGCAATGCTGTTGGCGATGGCATCGGACGGCGTGAACCCCGATGGCACGGGGCACAGATCGAGTACGGAAAGCTTGAGCGACATGAGGCAGTGCCATTCGACGGGGATGCAGAGAGTGTGAACCCGCTGTGGTTTTCCCGCAACCCGAGAGCCGTGTCAGGGCGTTGCGCCGATCGCCACCGGCCGGCCGGGGTCGGCGCACCACTCGCTCCACGATCCGGGATAGAGCGCAGACCCGTTCAGCCCGGCGTGTTCCATGGCGAGGATGTTGTGGCAAGCCGAGACGCCCGACCCGCATTGATGGATCACCTGGTCTGCCGGCACTTGGCCTAGCAGGGCCGCGAATTCCTGTTGCAGGACGGCGGCCGGCTTGAACGTGCCGTCGGGCTGCAGGTTTTCCTGGAAGGGCCGATTCAAGGCGCCCGGAATGTGGCCCGCCACCGGGTCCAGCGGCTCCGTCTCGCCGCGGTAGCGAGCGCCCGCACGCGCATCCACGACCGTGGCAGCGCGGGTGCGCAGATTGGCCAGCATGTCTTGCGTGCTGACGGTGGGGCCCAGGGGCGGCTGTGCAGGGGCAGACGACATCAGGGATTGCGCGCCAGCTTGCTCCGCGGTCGTGCCCGCGCTGCCCGGCATGGCAGGGCCGGCCGTCATCTGCTGTTGCTGCTGGACTGCGCTGTCGGCGTGGGCGATCGCGTCATCGTTCACAGGACCGCTGTCGACCGGGAAGCCGCCTGCCTCCCACCCTTTGAAGCCACCATCGAGCACCGCCACGCCGGCATGACCCAGCCAGCGCAGCATCCACCAGAAGCGGCCCGCGGATTGCCCGGTGTGGTCATCGTGCACGATCACCTGGGTATCGGGGCTGATGCCCAGCTGCGCGACCAGTTTGCGGAACGTATCGGGATCGGGAAGAGGATGCCGCCCGTTCTGGCCGGTATGCCGGCCGGCCAGCTGGGTGTCCAGGTCGACGAAGCGGGCGCCGGGGATACGCGAGCGCGCGTGCGCGTCGCGTCCGTGGGCCGGGTTCATGAGGTCGTGGCGGCTGTCGATGACGAGCCAGTTCGGCTGGCCCAGATGGGCGGCCAGTTCCTTGGCGGAAATCAGGGTGGTGAACATGACGCTTCCTTGGCGGGAGGAGGTGAGAGCCGGGCGCGTCGATGCGTGCCTATCTGGACGCGGCCGACACTGCCATCGTACGCCAGGTCGACACCAGCCCCGCCGCGGCGATCAGGACAATGCCTAACCACGCGAAGCCATCGGGCGAATCGTGCCAGAACAAAAAGCCCAGCAGCACCGAAAACGGAATCGTGGCGTACTGCAGGACGGCCGACAGCGCGGCGGACCCCTGGCTGAATGCCCGCGTCATGGCGAACTGGCCAAACAGGCCGCTCAACCCCACGCCCAGCAGCAGCGCCCAGCCGCCCCAGGTTGGCGCCACCCAGCCGGTGGCCGCGGTGGCCGCCCCGCCGGTCAGCACGGTGCTGAGCGAGAAGAACAGCACGATGCGCCATTCGGCTTCCCCCGCGCGGCCCAGGCTGCGCACCTGCATGACGGCCAGCGCGGTGGCGCCGCCGGCCAGCAGGCCGAGCAGCGAAGCCAGCCACTGGGCGTTGTCGACGTCGGGCCGCAGGATGGCGATCACGCCCACGAAGCCCAGCGCCACCGCGAACAGCCGCAGGCGGTCTTCGCGCAAACTGCCCTGGAACATCATCCAGGCCGCGATGAACAGGGGGGAGGTGTAATTGAGCGTGATGGCGGTGGCCAGGGGCAGCCGCGACATGGCGTAGAACGAGAGGCAGATCGACGCCACGCCCGCGATGTTGCGCATGACGTGGGACCGCCAGGTGGTCGGAATGATGGGCTTGCCTGCCCACAGCGCCCAGCCCAGGATGCCGACGGCGGTAGGAACGCCGCGAAACAGAATGATCTGCGAAAGCGGAACTTCGGTCGACACCAGTTTGACGAACATGGACATGATCGCGAACATCAGGGAGGCGAACAACATCCAGAGTGCTTGCATTGGCGTAGGCGGAAAAAAAGGCGTGGAGCGGAGGCGTGTGACGATTGTAGCCCTGTACGAGGGTATCTACGGGGGAACCCCAGGATGCTTATGTCCGGGCTCCGGCTCTTGAACCTTGCGCGACCGTTACCATATACGTCTGTGACGGGCGGGCGCTGCGGGGCGCTGGCCCGATTGATCGAAGGTTCTCGGAGAATTTACCCCTCATGAAACGCATTGTGCTTTTCATCATGACCAACATCGCCGTCATGCTCGTGCTGACGGCGACCCTGAGTATTCTGGGTGTCGGCCGCTTCATGGACGCCAACGGCCTGAATATCCAGTCGCTGGCCATTTTCTCGCTGGTGGTCGGTTTCACCGGCGCCATCATCTCGCTGCTTCTGAGCAAGAAGATGGCGCTCTGGAGCACGGGCGCCCGGGTGCTGGATCCGAACGCGCCGGTGAATCGCGAAGAGATCTGGCTGCTCGACACCGTCAACCAGCTGGCTGACCGGGCCGGTATCGGCCGGCCGACCGTTGCCATCTATGAAGGCGAACCCAATGCCTTTGCAACAGGCGCGTTCAAGAACGAGGCGCTGGTGGCCGTGTCGACCGGGCTGCTGCGCGGCATGACCGAAGAAGAAGTGTCCGCCGTGCTGGCGCACGAAGTCGCGCACATTGCCAACGGCGACATGGTCACGCTGACCCTGATCCAGGGCGTCGTGAACACTTTCGTCGTGTTCCTGGCGCGGGTGGTCGGTTACTTCGTCGACCGCGTGCTGCTCAAGAACGAGCGTGGGGGTGGCATCGGCTACTTTGCGACGGTGATCGTCTGTGAACTGGCCTTCGGCATCGTGGCGTCGATCATCGTGGCCTGGTTCTCGCGCCAGCGTGAGTTCCGTGCCGATGCCGGCTCGGCCCACCTGCTGGGATCGCGTGAACCGATGATCCGGGCCCTGGCCCGCCTCGGGAACATGGCTCCTGGCGAATTGCCCAAGAACTTCCAGGCGTCGGGTATCTCGAGCGGCGGCGCGATCTCGGCTATATTCGCCTCGCATCCGCCGATCGAGGATCGCATCCGCGCCCTTATGGCGGGCGGACAGCCTCGCTGATCGGTTACTTCGCCCGGGCAGGCATGCCCGGGCGTTGCACTGCCAGGCCCCGCGTGTCGGGGCCTGATCGTTTTCAGGGCGCCTTGATCACCTGGGCGCTTCGGGATCCGCCGGTATGCTTCGCCGTTGGTCCTCGCCGTTGTTCCTCGCCCTTGTTCCTCTCACCCTTGTTCCTTGCCGCGGTCCCGTGCCATTGCCCCCGGTTCCGCACCACCGTCCCCCTCAGGTTGCCCAGCATGACCGCCACATCCCCGACACCTTCCCGTACCGAAGCCCGCGATGCCAGCGAAGCCCGCGACGATGCGAACCGCCAGCCCGTGGACGACTTCCTGGCGCTGGCCCGGCAGGCGCTGGCGGACGGCACCGTGGTGACCTTGGTGCTGGCCGGGTACCGGGGGGACGGCGACCTGAAACGGGTGCAGGCGCGCGCGGTCGTGTTGAAGGACCTGCCCATGCTGTCGCTGCTGTACCGGCACGCGACGAAGGACATCACCAAGAACTTTCCGGTCGAAGAGGGGCTGCAGACGCTGCGCGCCCTGCTGGGCAGCGACTTTCGCAACGCGCAACTGACCACCCGCACGCAGGATATCCAGCTGGCCTTCAGCAAGAAAGGGAAGGCCACCTTGCGGGTCGGTAAGGCGCAGCAGACAGGTGCAGGCGCGGCAGAAGGGGAAAACACGGAGCCGTCCACCACCGGCCACAACCGCGAAAAGCACCGCTACCTGGACCTGGACCGGCCTTTCCTGGTCGAGCTGGGCGTGACCGATCGCGACCATAAGCTCGTGCCGGCCATGTCGCGCAAATGGAAGCAGATCAACAAGTTCATCGAAGTGTTCGCGGCAGCCTTGTCGGCGTCGCCCGCGGCGGCTTCCCGCGAGGGATCCGGCCCGATCCGCGTTGCCGATTTTGGCTCGGGCAAGGGCTATCTGACCTTCGCCATCCATGACTACCTGCAAGGCGTGCTGGGCAGACCGACGCAGGTGACCGGGGTCGAACTGCGTCAGGAACTCGTCGACCTGTGCAATGGCGCGATCGAACGCCTGGGGCTGCAAGGTCTGAACTTTGACGCTGGCGACGTGCGCAGCTATGCGCCACAGCCGCTCGACGTCATGATCGCGCTGCATGCCTGCGATATCGCGACCGACTACGCGATCCACATGGGCATACGCGCAGGCGCGTCGGTCATCATGTGTTCCCCGTGCTGCCACAAGGAAGTGCGGCCGCAATTGCTCAGTCCGCATCCGCTGCGGCCCATCCTGCAGCATGGCGTCCACCTGGGTCAGGAAGCCGAAATGCTCACGGATGGCATCCGGGCGCTGCTGCTGGATGCCGCAGGCTACGACACGCAGGTGTTCGAGTTCATTTCGCTGGAACATACCAACAAGAACAAGATGATCCTGGCCGTCAAACGCGCCACGCCCAAGCCGCCCGAACCGGTGCTGGCGCAGATCGACGAGATCAAGCGCTTCTACGGTATCAAGGCGCAGTGCCTGGAAACCCTGTTGAAAGCCGACGCCCTGGTCTGAGGAGGCCGCATGCCTGCCGAACGTATCGTAGTGAACGCGCCTGACGGCGCCTGCCCGGCGTATGTAGTCAGTCCCGCTGAGGGCTCCGCAGCCGCTGCGCCTTGGCCTGCGGTTATTTTCTACGGCGATGCAGGTGGCCTTCGGCCGGCCATGGTCGAGATGGCCGACACGGTGGCCGCCGCGGGCTATCTGGTGCTGGTGCCCGACGTGTACTACCGCGTCGGGCCCTACACACCCCTGGTGCCCAAGGAAGTGTTTGCAGGTGACGTCGGCGCCGTTCTCGGGCCGCTGATGAGCACCACCGGCAACGACAAGGCGGCCGGCGACACCGAGGCGTTTCTGGCGTGGCTGGATGCGCGAGAGGACGTGCGCAAGGGCAAGGTCGGGGCGGTGGGCTTTTGTATGTGCGGTGGCATGGCCCTGTCCGCCGCGGCAGCATGGCCGGACCGTTTCGGTGCGGTGGCGAGCTTTCACGGTGGCAATCTTGCGTCCGATGACCCCGCCAGCCCGCACCTGCGCGTGGGCGCCATACAGGGCGACGTTTATATTGCCAGCGCCGAACGGGACGAGTTCTATCCCCCGGCCATGGCGGCGCGATTCGAAGCTGCGTTGAATGAGGCTGGCGTGACCTATACGGCTGAAGAATATGCAGGCGCATCGCACGGCTGGATGGTCCCGGACTTTCCGGTATATGACGCAAACTGCGCAGAACGCGGATGGACAGCGCTGATAGCGTTGTTCGATCGAACACTCAAGCCATCATGATGAAGCCGGAATGAAAAACGGCCCCGTCGGAGGACCGACGGGGCCGTTCTGCAAACTACCGAGCGCCAGCAGCGGCACGGCGTGCCACTGCCAGAGTCAGGTGCCGATTAACGGCCCTTGACGCGCAGGTCGTTCTTGACGCTTTCCACGCCTTCAACCGAGCGGGTGACCGCGACGGCACGAGCGATCTGCTCGCTGGAATCCACGAAGCCCGACAGTTGGACCGTCTTGCGGAACGTCTCGACGTTGATGTCAACGGAGCGGATGTCCTTCGTTTCCAGCAGCTTGGCCTTCACTTTTGCGGTGATGGCGGCGTCAGCCGAGTATTCGCCAGCGGATTGCTGCGTGCGGGTCTGTGCGCAACCGGCCATCACAGTCGAAGTACCGATAATGCCAGCGATCAAAAGGGTACGGAAGTTCATGGTTGATTCTCCTTGGTAATGCTTATTTTCGAAATACGCCGCCGAGCAGCGACAATACTGCGAGGACGATGAATATAAAGAACAGAATCTTGGCGATGGAGGCGGCGCCGGCAGCGATACCGCCAAAGCCCAGGACTGCCGCGATTATCGCGATAATGAAGAAGACGACAGCATAATGCAGCATGTTCCCTCCCACCTTACTCATACCGGACCAGGGCGGATACTGAACCCGCTTGATTCTGGTACTTCCCCAATTACATGGCTGCGCCAAGGTTTCGTACAGAACGACCCGCTTCCAGGTCGGTGATCTTCAACTGCCATGCGGCTTTTGAAAAATTATCAAACCCTGAAGCGATGTGTAAAAGTTACGCTGCGGCCCGGGTTTTGGCAAGGCGGCTGTGTGTGGATTTGTAATGGCCTATCGCCCGGATTCCATTAAACCGTCGCAAAAGCCGCGCCCGGGCGACGTTACGACCTGACACCGGTTCGATATACCTGCGTAAACCAGAAAAAAAGGCGTCCGTTGTTTCGGACGCCTTTGCGACGGTTGGTCAGGAAAGTTACTGATCTGCTAGAGATTTTCCGGTTCGTTCATGGCAGAGCGATACCACTCATGGAAATGCTGCATGCCGTCTTCCATGGGCGATTGATACGGACCGACCTCGTTCGTGCCGCGTTCGAGCAGGATGCGGCGGCCTGCATCCATGCGCTCGGCGATCTCGTCGTCTTCCACGGCCGTTTCCATATAGGCAGCCTGCTGGGCCTCGACGAACTCGCGCTCGAAGTGGACGATGTCTTCGGGGTAATAGAACTCGACGATGTTCACGGTCTCTTGCGGGCCCTTGGGATACAGCGTCGACAGCACGAGCGTGTGCGGGTACAGCTCGATCATGTGGGTCGGGAAATGCGTGACCCAGATGGCGCCGAAGTCAGGCGGCTCGCCATTGCGGTATTCCAGCACCTTGTCGTGCCAGCGCTGATAGACCGTCGAGCCGGGGTGTTCGAGGTCCTGGTGCACCCCGACCTTCTGCAAACTGTAGAAGTCGTTGAATTCCCAGCTCAGGTCATCGCACGTCACGAAGCGGCCGAGTCCGGGATGGAAGGGGCCGACGTGATAGTCCTCAAGGTAGACCTCGATGAAGGTCTTCCAGTTGTAGTGGCAGACGTGCGTTTCCACCCGGTCGAGCACATAGTCGGACAGGTCGAATTCCGGGCGGCCAAGCAAGGCGGATAGTTCGCGACCCGCGTGCCGGTCACCCAGGCGCGGGGCCTCGAACAAGGACCCGTTCCAGTCCTGCAGCGCGAACCGTTCCAGGTTCAGGCACGGGTTTTCGCCGAACAGCGGCGCGCCGATCAGCTTGCCTTGCCCGTTGTACGTCCAGCGATGCAGCGGGCAGACAATATTGCCGGTGACGCCCAGATTGCCGGTACTGGGCGCGTCGGCATACCGCCGGGCGCCCTCGCTGCCCACGGATCCCTTGCCCAGCATGACCGCCTGCCGGTGACGGCAGACATTGGAGACGAGTTCGACACCGTGCTGGTTGCGCACCAGCACGCGGCCATCGTTTTCCTGAGAGAGGGTCCGGTAATCACCGACTTCCGGGAGATTGTTCCGATGCCCGACGTAGTTGGGCGACCGGTTGAAAATGGACTGCATTTCGCGCTTGAAGCGCGCGTCATCAAAATAGGCACTGACAGGAAGCTGCGCTCGGCTCGCTGCCACGTGTTCCACGCGACCGATATCGGTCATGACTTCCCTCCGCGTGAGTGGTAGAGCCGGCCTCAACAAGGGATCCCCCCCTTACGCAACCTGGGGAGGCATGGTGGTATTCCCGTGTGTGTTGTACCGGCGCGAAGAAAATGATCTGGCCGATCAAGCTTGGTATTGTACCCAGTCCTTGTCTATAAGTCCGGCAGCCGGCTTTTTCAAGGGCGCACGTGGACGCATCTGCTCACACGCCTGAGCGGACCCGATCAATTACAATTGCGGGTTCGACTCTCCATGAGTTTGCAGGAGGCTTAATGGCCGAAAGTTTGGACCCCCTCGCAGGGGACGCCGTGCCGATGGATTCGGGCGCTGCCGCGGGCGAAACGAAGGACGCTGCGCCGGGCAAGGACGCTGCAAAGCCCGCCGCAAAGGCCGCCGCGCGCAAGGCCGCTGCCGCCGCGCCTGCGCTGCCGCAGGATTTCGAGACGGCGCTGGCCGAGCTCGAAGGACTGGTCGCGCGCATGGAAGACGGCTCCCTGCCGCTTGAAGCGTCGCTGCTGTCGTACAAGCGCGGCGTGGACCTGGTGCGAGTGTGCCAGGAGCGCTTGGCGCGCGCCGAAAACCAGGTCAAGGTCCTGGAAGGCGAACTGCTTCGTCCAATCGAAGACAGCGAGGATTGAGCACGATGAAGGCGGATTTCCAGACGTGGATGGGCACCTGCGGCGAACGGGTCGAGATGGCCCTGGCGCGGGTGCTGCCACCGGCTGAACTGGCCCCGACCCGCTTGCATGAAGCCATGCGGTATGCGGCGCTGGGCGGCGGCAAGCGCGTGCGGCCCATGCTGGTGTACGCGGCGGGCGAAGCCTGCGGCGCCACCCCTGCAGCCGACATGGCGCTCGACGGCGCAGCGGCCGCGGTCGAATTCATCCACGTGTATTCCCTGGTCCACGACGACATGCCCTGCATGGACGACGACGCGCTGCGGCGCGGCCGTCCGACGGTGCATGTCCAGTACGACGAAGCCTGCGCGCTGCTGGTCGGCGACGCCCTGCAGACGCTGGCGTTCGATGTGCTGTCCCAACTGCCGCTTGCGCCGGCCCTGACGGTGCAGGCCATACAGGTCCTGTCGCAGGCGTCCGGCAGCGCGGGCATGGCGGGGGGCCAGGCGATCGATCTCATGAACGTCGGGCAGCAGCTCTCGCTGGCCGAACTCGAAGGCATGCACCGCCTGAAAACGGGTGCCTTGCTGCGCGCAAGCGCCGCCCTGGGCGGCATCGTCACGGCTGCCACGTCGGAACAGCGCCGGGCGCTCGACGCCTATACGCACGCCGTCGGCCTGGCCTTCCAGGTCGTCGATGACATCCTGGATGTGACCGCCGATTCAGGCCAGCTTGGCAAGACGGCCGGCAAGGATGCCGCCGCCGACAAGCCTACCTACGTGTCGCACCTTGGGCTGGACGAGGCCCGCAGCCTGGCCGAAAGCCTTCGGCAGCAGGCGCATGCCGCTTTGGCACCCTTCAATGGAGCGGCCCAGCGCCTCGCGGAGCTGGCTGACTTCATCGTGCTGCGCGACCGATAACGGAGACATCGCCAACCATGTCCACAGATCTGCTCAATCGTATCCAGTCGCCCGCCGACCTTCGCGCGCTCGACCGCCGTGACCTGACGCAAGTGGCCGACGAGCTGCGTGCCTTCGTCCTCGAGTCGGTGTCGCGCACGGGCGGCCACCTGTCGTCCAATCTCGGCACGGTCGAACTGACGATTGCCCTGCATTATGTTTTCGACACGCCTCATGACCGCATCGTGTGGGACGTGGGTCACCAGACCTATCCGCACAAGATCCTGACCGGCCGCCGTGACAGTATGGCCACGCTGCGGCAGGCGGGCGGCATTTCAGGCTTTCCGAAGCGGACGGAATCCGAGTACGACGCGTTCGGCACGGCCCATTCGTCGACCTCGATCTCGGCGGCGCTCGGCATGGCAGTCGCGTCACGCAATGCAGGCATGGACCGGCAGCACATTGCCGTGATCGGCGACGGATCGATGTCGGCCGGCATGGCCTTCGAAGCGCTGAACAACGGCGGCGTCACGTCCGACATCAACCTGCTGGTGATCCTGAACGACAACGATATGTCGATCTCGCCGCCGGTCGGGGCGCTGAACCGCTACCTGGCGCGTCTGATGTCGGGGCGCTTCTACGCGGCTGCCAAGAATGTCAGCAAGGCCGTGCTGGCGCACGTGCCGCCGGTGCTTGAACTGGCGCGCCGCCTGGAAGAGCATGCCAAGGGCATGGTCACGCCGGCCACGCTGTTCGAAGAACTGGGCTTCAACTATGTCGGCCCGATCGACGGGCACGACCTGGAATCGCTGGTGCCGACGCTGCAGAACATGCGCAAGCTGACCGGCCCGCGCTTTTTGCACGTGGTGACGCGCAAGGGGCAGGGCTACAAGCTGGCCGAAGCGGATCCGGTGCTGTATCACGGCCCTGGCAAGTTCGACCCGGCTGTCGGCATCCGCAAGCCCGGCACGCCGCCCAAGCAGACCTTTACCCAGGTATTTGGCGACTGGCTGTGCGATACCGCCGCGGCCGACATCCGCCTGGTCGGCATCACGCCTGCCATGCGCGAAGGCAGCGGCATGGTCGAGTTCGAACAGCGCTTTCCGAACCGGTACTTCGACGTCGGCATCGCGGAACAGCATGCCGTCACGTTCGCGGCCGGGATCGCCTGCGAAGGGCAAAAGCCCGTGGTTGCGATCTATTCGACCTTCCTGCAGCGCGGTTACGACCAGCTGGTGCACGACGTCGCGCTGCAGAACCTGGATGTCACGTTCGCGCTCGACCGTGCCGGTCTGGTCGGCGCCGACGGGGCAACCCACGCCGGCAATTACGACATTGCCTTCCTGCGCTGCATCCCGAACATGGTGATCGCCACGCCGTCCGACGAAGCGGAGTGCCGCCTGCTGCTGTCCACCTGTTACGAACACATCGGCCCATCGTCGGTGCGCTATCCGCGCGGCGCGGGCCGGGGCGCGATGCCTGCCAGGACGCTGGACACCGTGCCGGTCGGCAAGGGCGTCGTGCGCCGCGAGTCGTCCTCGGCGGCGGCGGACCGTGGCGTCGTCATCCTGGCCTTCGGCACGTTGCTGGTGCCCGCCATGGCGGCCGCCGACGCGCTCGACGCCACCGTGGTCGACATGCGTTTCGTCAAGCCGCTGGACCGCGATCTGGTGCTGGAACTGGCAGCCCGGCATGCGGCGATCGTCACCATCGAAGAAGGCTGCCTGATGGGCGGCGCAGGCAGCGCCGTGACCGAGGCGCTGAATGCGGCGGGGGTGACCATGCCGGTGCTGCAATTGGGATTGCCCGATCAGTTCGTCGATCATGGTGACCAGGCCACCTTGCTCGCCGGACTGGGGCTGGACGCGAAGGGGATCGAGGCGTCGATCCGTACGCGGTTCGCGAAGGTGCTCGCCGTGCCGGCTACCGCTGCAGCCCCGCAGGCCAAGGTGGCAGCCGCCTGACGGGTGGTGGTTCGGCTGGCTTGTTTCGGTCGCGCCATGCACAACGGCCCGGTATCACGTCGATACCGGGCCGTTTTTTATCGGGCCGTCTTGTCGCGGCCGTCAGGGTGGCGGCGTATTGGTCGTTGAATGGGTCGTTGATTGGGTCGTTGATTGGCTCGTCAACGTGGCGCGCCGGTCAGTCGCGAAAGTTTTCGTAGCCCAGCGGCAGATCGGTCACTTCTTTCTTCAGCAAGGCGATCGCGGTCTGCAGGTCGTCGCGTTTGGCGCCCTGGATACGGACCGTGTCGCCCTGGATGCTGGCCTGCACCTTGATCTTGCTGGCCTTGATCTGGGCCACGATCTTTTTGGCGGCGTCTTGCGGCACGCCGTCCCGGACGGTCAGGACCTGCTTGACCTTGTCACCGCCGATCTTCTCGACCTTGCCGTGGTCCAGGAAACGCACGTCCACATTGCGTTTGGTCATCTTGCCCAGCAGCACGTCCAGCACCTGGCCCAGCTGGAAATCGCTGTCGGCATACAGGGTCACTTCCTTGTCCGCATGCTCCACCTTGGCGGCCGAGCCCTTGAAATCGAAACGCGTGCCGATTTCCTTCATGCTCTGGTCGACGGCATTTTTCAGCTCGACCTGGTTGGGTTTGCAAACGACATCGAATGTAGGCATCTTTGGCTCCCTTGGCTTCTTCTTGGCGGCGTGGCGCGAATCGGCATTCGCCGCGATACCCGCAATTGTAGTCAAGTAAGATGGACGGTCGCGGCGCCAGCGCTTCCCGGCCCCGGTATCTTTGATCGTCATCCCTAGAATCGCCCGTGACCTCGTCCTTTCCCCCGCCCGCACCGCAGAATCTTTCCGCCTTCAACACCTTCGGCCTTGCCAGTCGCGCCGCCGCCTACGTACGTCTGGATGACCCCGCGCAGCTGCCGGCCCTGGCCTCGCTGGCCGGCACCTACCCGTCGCTGTTCGTGCTGGGCGGCGGCAGCAACGTCGTGCTGCCAGCTACGGTCTCGGGCCTGGTCGCGCACATCGCCACCCGCGGCATTCGCCGTCTCGTTGACAAGGACGGCAGTCGGATCGTCGAAGCTGCCGCTGGCGAAAACTGGCACGACTTCGTTACCTTCTGCACTGGCCAGGGCTGGGATGGTCTGGAAAACCTGGCGCTGATCCCGGGCACCGTGGGTGCGTCGCCGGTCCAGAATATCGGCGCGTACGGCGTCGAACTGATGGACCGTTTCGACAGCCTGACCGCCTATGACCTGCAGACCCGGCAGTGGGTCGACATGGACGCGGCCGCCTGCGGCTTCGCCTATCGCGACAGCCGCTTCAAGGCCGAACCCGGCCGCTGGATCGTCAGCGCCGTGCGCTTTCGCCTGCCGCTTGCGTGGCAGCCGGTCATCGACTATCCCGACCTGCAGCGTCACCCCCGCCTGGCCGCCACGACGCCCACCGCCCGCGCCATCTTCGACGCCGTCTGCGAAATCCGCCGCAACAAGCTGCCTGATCCCGCCGTGATTGGCAACGCCGGCAGCTTCTTCAAGAACCCGGTCGTACCGGCCGGTCAGTACGCGGAACTCAAGGCGCTCTTTCCCGAGCTGGTCGCCTACGCCCAGCCCGACGGGCAATGGAAACTGGCCGCCGGCTGGCTGATCGATCAATGCGGATGGAAAGGGCGCGACCTGGGCCGCGCCGGTGTCCATGCCCGCCAGGCCCTGGTGCTGGTGAACCGGGGCGGGGCGCAAGCGGCCGATATCCTGGCGCTGGCCGAGGCGATCAGGAAGGACGTGGCCTTGCGCTATGGCGTGCAGCTGGAAGCCGAGCCGGTGGTGGTCGGCGGCGGGCAGTAAGCAAGCCCGGCCGGCAAGGCGTGCCGGCAGGGCGCGGCGGCAATTACGGTAGATCGCCCGGCTCACGCCGCGCGGTGCCCGACAGGTGACGGCGTATCGAGCGCGCCCAGGCACATGACTGCCCGCGGCAGATCGGCAATCGAGTCCACGACCAGATGCGCGCCGGCGGCGTACAACCGCGCCGCCGCCTTTTCACGCACAGCGCTGAGCGCTTCGGGCGAGAGTGCGTCCAGTTCCTCCAGGGTCAGCCCCGCTTCGTTGCCTGACAGGGCCAGGCCGACGCACCACATGCCGGCGTTGCGTCCTTCTTCGATCCCCGGCGCGGTGTCGTCGACCTTGATGCACTTGCGCACGTCGCCCACGCCCAAGGCCAGCACGTTGGCCAATGCCATGTAGGGACCGGGGCGGCCGCCTGCAGGCAGGTCATCGCCCGCCACGGCGTGGTCGGGGGCAATGCCTTGCGCGGCGGCGAGCGGAAGCAATACGTCGAGCACCTGGCGTGGGTAGCCCGAACACGACCCGATCTTGAGTCCCTGGTCGCGCAGCCACGCCAGGGTGGCGACGGCGCCCGGGATCGGTGCGGAATAGTCGCCCACCTTCTCGATCTGCATGGGCATGAAGCGGTGGTAGATGGCGTCGATATCAGCGTCTGTCGCAGCCCGGCCGCACTGCGCCCGCCATTGCGTGGCGATGGCAGGTGTCTGCAGCAGCGTCCGGATATGGTCGCGTTTGGACAGGCCCATGGGGCCGCGCGCCTGGTCCAGCGTGACCATGATGCCGAAGGCGGCAAAGGCTTCGACGAAGATCTGCGTGGGCGCAAGCGACCCGACATCGACCAGGGTGCCCGCCCAGTCGAAGATGACGGCGTCGAAGCGCCCAGGGGGCAGGGAAGGAAGCAGGGCGGATTGAGGCATGGCGTGAGGCTTTCAAATAAGGAGGAATGAGGACGTGAATTGGAAGGGCGGGAAGCTCGGGCGCATGGGGCGAGGGCCATGAAGCGCATCGGCAGGAAGCCAAGGGGCGCTTGAAGCTTGGCCCCAGGTCAGGCGGCCGTGATGAAGTTGCGGCCGCGCGGGCCGCGCAGCGCGTCGTCGATGCGGTGATGCCAGTCGCCGGCGCTGATGCCGTAGTGCTGCGGGTCGGTGCTGACGCCGACGCTTTCCAGGAAGGCGGTCAGGCCGGCGATGGCGGTGGGCCCGTCATGCGTGTGGAAGATGGCGCACAGATGCAGGTCGACATCGGCGTCGTGGCCGAGCGCCATGGTCATGATGCGGGGCAGGCTGAAGGAACACGCAATGCCATGCGCCACGCCATGTTCCAGGGTGATGTCGTACGACAGCGAATGCGCAAGCGCCGTGCGGGTGTTCGAAAAGGCCAGTCCGGCCTGCAGGGCAGCGGTCGCCAGGTGGTCCCGCAGGTCGACCCGACCGGGCGACGCCAGCAGTTCGGGCAGGACCTGCACGATGCGCCGCGCCGCGGTCACAGCCAGCGCCATGGATACCGGATTGCGATTGACGTTCCAGATCGACTCCAGCGCATGCGACAGCGCGTCCAGGCCGCTGGCCACGGTGGCGGCCCGGGGCAGGGTCGTCATCAGGGTGGCGTCGATGACGGCGGCTTCGGGCCAGGTCCAGGGCAGGTGCAGCGACAGCTTGCGGCCGCTGGCGTGGTCCCACACGGTGGCCCAGGGCGTGACTTCGCTGCCAGTGCCGGCGGTGGTCGGAACGGCGATCAGCTGCCGGTGACCCTGGCTGGGGGGAAGGGCGCCGCCCTGCATGGCGGCCAGCAGCGCGTCGAAGCGCCCGCCTTGCGTGCGGGTCAGCATGACTTTGGCGCAATCGATGGCGCTGCCGCCACCGAGTGCGATGACGCATTCCGCATCCGGGTGATCGCGCCACAGCCGCTCGTACATCGGCGCCAGCCAGGCGACATCGGGATTGGGCGCGATGCCGGTTTCGACGGCGACCAGCCGGTCCTGCAGCAGGGTGCGCAGTCTGTCGACCAGGCCCAGGGCGACGGCTTCAGGAAAGGCGATCAGGATGGCGCGGCGTTGGCCGAGCAAATCGGGAAGCGCCTGGAGCGCGCCTGCACCGGCATGCACGTCGACAGGATTGTGATAAGACCACATGGAAAGAGCTCGCAAAGACCCGCTGCGAGGGTTCGTGTGAACCCGCAGGCATCGGAAAAAAGGGGGGCGCCGGGAAGGCGGGGAACGAGGTGGCCGAAGGTGGCGGCGGGTGGCGGCATGTGCCGCCGCCGTACTGGCCGCCCGATTGGTTGACCGGACCGGCCGACCTGACCCGACGACACAATCGGCCGACCTGATGCACAGACCTGATCAGCCGATCTGTTCAGCCAATACCGTCAGCCGTGCCGGCCGTTGTGCTGGATACGGTGCCGCAGCCGGTTCGAGACCGCATCCGCCGCAATGACCATGACGGTGATCACGATGATGCAGGTCGCGGTTTCCTGATATCGAAACAGTTTCAGGCTGCTGACCAGTTCGAAGCCCAGGCCGCCGGCGCCGACCATGCCGAGCACCGTGGCGGATCGCAGATTGACTTCGAAGCGATACAGCACGACGGCGATCCAGGCGGTGATCACCTGCGGCAGCACGGCAAACACGATGACCTGCAGCGGCCGGGCGCCCGTGGCGCGCAGCGCTTCGACCGGTCCCTGGTCGATCTCTTCGATCGCCTCGGCAAAGAACTTGCCGAGCATGCCGGCGCCGTGCAGCGCCAGGGCCAGAACTCCCGGGAAAGGGCCCAGCCCCACCGCCGATACGAACACCAGGGCCAGAATCAGTTCGTTGATGCTGCGCACGATATTCATGCCCTGACGTGTGATGCGGTAAGCCCAGCGGTTGCTCTGCAGATTGCGCGCCGCCAGGAAAGACAGCGGGACCGCCGGCACCACCGCCAGCAAGGTGCCCCAGATGGCGATCTGTATCGTCTCGATGGCAGGCGCCCATAACCGGCCCAGAATGCTCCAGTCAGGCGGCATGGTGCGTCCGGCAAAATCCAGGATCTGCGGCAGGCCGGATGCCAGTTCACCCCAGCTCAGCTGCGCTCCGCCGGCGCTCCACTGCAACGCCCATACGGCGGCGGCGACGGCGATGCCCAGGGTCAGCCAGGATTGTGTCGAACGCGGGCTGGGCCCGGTCCAGGTATAGGACGTGGTGTCGCTTCTCATGATCCCTCCGCCAGCGCGGGAGTGAATGGCACGGCGTGCGCCCCGCGTGCGGGTTGCGCGGCGGTCTGCGGCGCGGATTGATAGATCCGTGCAATGTCGGCGTCGCCCAGCGAGGCCGAATCGCCGTTGAAGACCACGCGGCCATGCGCCAGACCCACAATCCGGTCGGCGAATTCACGCGCGTAGTCCACCTGGTGAAGATTGCAGACCACCGTAATGCCGAGGTCGCGCGACGCATCACGCAGATACTGCAGCACCCGGCGCGCCGAATGCGGGTCCAGGCTGGCGACCGGTTCGTCCGCCAGGATCACTTGCGGGCGCTGCGCCAGGGCGCGGGCAATGCCGACGCGTTGCATCTGCCCGCCAGACAGCGAATCGGTGCGCGCATGCGCCTTCTGCTCCAGCCCCACCCGGGCCAGGCATTCCTGGGCCAGGGCAATGTCGCTGCGCCGGAACAGGTGCAGGATCGAGGCCAGCGTGGACACGGAACCCAGCCGGCCGGTCAGCACGTTCTTGAGCGCCGTCAGCCGCGGCACCACGTGGTGGTGCTGGAAAATCATGGCGACCTGGCGGCGCAAGGCAGCCGGATCCGGACAGCACACGGCATCCAGGTCGCCCATGCGCAGTTCGCCTGAATCGGCCACGGTCAGCCGGTTCATGCATCGCAGCAGGGTGGATTTGCCGGCGCCCGATTCGCCCAGCACCACCAGGAATTCGCCCGCCGCGGCATCCAGATCAACGCCGCGCAGCACGGCGTTGTCGCCATAGTGTTTGGTCAGTGCGCGGATGCGGATCACTTCATGCTCCTGAGGTCCAGCTTGAGCACCTTGGCCGTGTCGCGCACCACGTCATAGGCGGCGTCGCTCGTGGGCTGGAAGCCGTTCAGCACGCCCTGGTCACCCCACGGAAGATCCTTGACGTTGGCCAGCGCCTGCTGCAGCTTGGCCTTGAGCGCCGGGTCCAGATCCTTGCGCCACACCATCGGCGATTCAGGAATGGGGTCCGACGACCACACGACCTGGATATCGTCGCTCTTGACCTGGCCCTTTGCGATCGCGCTGGCCAGAATGCGGTCCGCGACGGCAGCCGCATCCACTTTCTTGTTGGCGACGGCCAGGATGCTGGCGTCGTGCGAGCCCGAAAAAATCACGCGGCCAAAGAATTTGTCGGGGTCGATGCCCGTGCGCATCAGGCCTGCCTTGGGAAACAGGTGGCCCGACGCGGACGTGGGATCGACGAACGCAAAGTTGCGGCCCTTCAGGTCTGCGGGCTTGGAAATGCCGCTGTCCTTGCGCGCGATGATGACGCTTTTGTAGGCGCTTTGCCCCGTCTTCTTGGTGACGGCGACGGCAAACGCCTCGACGTTGGCCATCGAACTGGCCAGCACGTACGAAAAGGGGCCAAGGTAGGCGACGTCGAGTTTTTTGGAGCGCAGCGCTTCGATCACGCCGTTGTAGTCCGTGGCCACGAAAGGCTTGACCGGCATGCCCATCTGGTCGCGCAACTGGTCGAGCACCTGGCGGCTGCTCTCGATCATCGCCTGCGAGTCTTCGGCGGGAATCAGTCCGATGGACAGCGCGTCGGCGGCAAGCGCGGGCGCCGGCGCGGTGGCCACCCCGATCAGCAGCAGGGCAGCGGCAAGGCGGCGGGTCATGGGAAGCAGGCGGGTCATCGTGGTCTCGTCGGTGTCTGTTGGCGTGTCGACAAGGCTACGGACCGCGTGTGACACGGCGATATCAAGACAATCACAAATTTGTCATCGATCCATTGATAGGATCTATGGATGACCACCGCCCGCATCCGCGCCTTCCTTGCCGTTGCCCAGCATGGCAGCTTCAGTGCGGCCGCCCGCGCCGTCGGGCTGAGCCAGCCGACCCTGACAACCCAAGTCCAGGCGCTGGAACGCCTGCATGACGTCCAGCTTTTTCATCGCCGGGGCCACCAGGTCCACATGACCAGCGTCGGACAGCGGCTGTTGCCGATCGCCCGCCAACTGGCCAGCCTGGAAGCCGACGCCTACAACCTGCTGCATGACAGCGGCGAATTGAATGGGGGCGACCTGAAGCTGGGCGCGGTGGGCCCGTTTCATGTGATCGAGATGGTGGCGGCCTACCGGCAGCGCTACCCGCGGGTGGACGTGTCGATCCGCATGGGCAATTCCTCTGCCGTGTTCAACGACCTGCAGACCTACGCGGTGGATATCGGCGTGCTGGCGCGTTTCCATGACGCCGAAGGCTACAGCGCGACGCCCTATGCCCGTCATGCGCTGATCCTGTTCGTGCACCGTGACCACGCCTGGAGCGGCCGGCGATCGGTGCCGCTGGACGCCCTGCATGGTCAGCCGCTATTGCAGCGGGAAGAAGGATCGAGCACGCGCCGCGCGCTGGGCGACGCCATGGCGGCGGCCGGGGTGGTGCCTCGAATCGTCATGGAAATCGGCAGCCGGGAAGCGCTGCGCGAAGCGGCGGCGCGCGGCATTGGTATCGGCGCCGTGTCCGAAGCGGAGTTCATTCCCGACGAGCGGCTGGTGCCGCTGCGGATCGATGGTGACCCGGCGGTGACCGAAACCTATCTGTATTGCCTGGAAGAGCGCAGGCAGACCCGCATCCTGCGCTCGTTCTTCGAAGTGGTAGGCCCGCTGCACCGCAAGGGTGCGATGTAGGCGGGAGGCACCCGGCGGCCCGCGTGCTTACGCCGCCATCGCGTACCGCTGAACGAACCCTTGCAGCATCTGCTGCGCGTGCGGCGTGGGTTGCAGTTCCGCCCGCAAGGTCGGGACGTCGAAGCCTTCTGCGCCCAGCTTGGGTTCGTAGTGGTTCAGGTAGGTGGTCATCACGCCCGTGCAGAACTCGGGGTGATATTGCGTCGACAGCATGTGTTCGTTGTAGCGCACGATCTGATGCGGATCGTGCGACGACCTGGCCAGCACCTGCGCGCCCGGGGGCAGTTGCAGCACGCTTTGCTGGTGGATGAGGTGGGCGTAGAAGCGGCTGGGCAGATCGCCGATCAGCGGGTCGCCCTGGGCGCCTTCCAGCAGTTCGACGGCCTGGGTGCCGACTTCGCGGCCTTGCGGGTGGTAGCCGACCTTGCCGCCCAGTGCGTGCGCGATCAGCTGGTGGCCGTAGCAGATGCCCAGAATGGGCAGGCTGACGGCAACGGCGCCGCGGATCCAGGCCGCGGTGCGTTCGCTCCAGTCGGCGCCATCGGTCACCATGGCGGGCGACCCGGTGATCAGTGCTGCACAGTACCGCTCGGGCGCTTCCAGCGTCTCGCCCTCGTGGACGGCAACGACGCGGATCTCAGCGTCCGACAAGCCCGCCGCGTTGCGGATCATCTGGCTGAAATTGCCGTGACGCGTGTGGATGGCGTCGGGCGGAAGCCCGGTCTGGATGATGACGATGGGAAGGCGCACTGCCTGGGACATCTCGACCACCTGTTGGCACATGGAAAATCGGCTGGCACGGACAATTCGGTGTCCATGCACCATCAAACCTGAATATTCGGGAATGCAAAAGCGGGACGGCACAAGGTGTCTGCACAATCCAACGCCCCATACACAATCGGCGGCCCCGAAGGGCCGCCGATTGACGTTGCCCTGAGCGGGGCGGTGACGCGGTAGAACGGACGATCAGCCCCGCTGGCGGCGGGCGTTTTCGGCGATGCGCATGCGCAGCGCGTTCAACTTGATGAAGCCGCCGGCGTCGGCCTGGTTGTAGGCGCCGCCGTCATCGTCGAACGTCGCGATGGTCTGATCGAACAGCGTGTTCTTCGAGTCGCGCGCGACGGTATACACGTTGCCCTTGTACAGCTTGACCCGCACCCAGCCGTTCACGGCCGCCTGCGTATGGTCGATCAGGATCTGCAAGGCCTTGCGCTCGGGGCTCCACCAGTAGCCGTTATAGATCAGGCTGGCGTAGCGAGGCATCAGGTCGTCCTTCAGGTGGGCGACTTCGCGGTCCAGCGTGATCGATTCGATGGCACGATGGGCGCGGAGCATGATGGTGCCCCCCGGGGTTTCGTAGCAGCCGCGCGACTTCATGCCGACGTAGCGGTTTTCGACCAGGTCCAGACGGCCGATGCCGTGCTTGCCGCCGATCTCGTTCAGCGCGGTCAGCACTTCGGCAGGCGTCATGCGCTTGCCGTTCAGGCCGACGATGTCGCCGCCTTCGTATTCGATGTCCAGGTACTCGGCCGCATCGGGCGCTTCTTCAGGCGACACCGTCCAGCGCCACATGGCGGCTTCGGCTTCGGCCTTGGGGTCTTCGAGGTGGCGACCTTCGTAGCTGATGTGCAGCAGGTTCGCGTCCATGGAGTAGGGCGCGCCGCCTTGCTTGTGCTTCATGTCGATGGCGATACCGGCCGCTTCGGCGTAGGCCAGCAGCTTTTCGCGCGACAGCAGGTCCCATTCGCGCCAGGGGGCGATCACCTTGATGCCCGGTTCCAGCGCGTAATAGCCCAGTTCGAAACGCACCTGGTCATTGCCCTTGCCGGTCGCGCCATGCGACACGGTGTCGGCGCCGACCTGGCGGGCGATTTCGATCTGGCGCTTGGCGATCAGCGGCCGAGCGATCGAGGTACCCAGCAGGTACTCACCTTCGTAGACGGTGTTGGCGCGGAACATGGGATACACGAAGTCGCGCACGAACTCTTCACGCAGGTCGTCGATGAAGATGTTCTCGGGCTTGATGCCGAATTTGATGGCTTTGGCGCGTGCAGGCTCGACTTCTTCACCCTGGCCGATGTCGGCGGTGAAGGTGACGATTTCGCAGTTGTAGGTATCCTGCAGCCACTTGAGGATGACAGAGGTGTCGAGGCCGCCAGAGTAGGCGAGGACGACCTTATTTACTTCGCTCATTGATATTCCCAGACATGGACGTGAGCGCCGCGCAGGGGAGGGGCGCGGTGCGGCTAAGCGGCCGGTCGAGGTCACCGAGGTGCATGCGGCTGCTGACAGCCTGACATACGCCCGGGATCAAACAATCGCCCCCCGGCGTAAACAGGGCGATCGTTGATTGTACTCAAGCGATGCGGGTGCGGGGCCGGATCACAGTCTTAATTGTGCAATGAACAACAATTCGGGCTTGCCCGGGGGTGGGCAAGGCCATCAGGAAGGGCGGGCTGTTGAGACGGCTGGTGCGTCGGCCGCGCCCCGGCTGCTGCGTGCGTGGGGTTTCCTGCCGGCCCGGTCCCCGATCAGTCCAGTCTGCCCAGCAGCAGGAATTCCATCAGGGCCTTCTGGACATGGAGGCGGTTTTCGGCCTCGTCCCAGACCACGCTTTGCGGGCCGTCGATGACGTCGGCGGTGACTTCTTCACCCCGGTGCGCCGGCAGGCAGTGCATGAAGATGGCGTCGGGATCGGCCACGTTCATCATGTCGGTATCGACGCACCAGTCGGCAAAGGCCTCGCGCCGCTCTTCGTTTTCGGCTTCAAACCCCATGCTGGTCCAGACGTCGGTCGTGACCAGGTGCGCGCCCTTGCAGGCGTCCATGGGATCGGTGAACTGCTTGAGCCGTTCGGTGGTGATCAGGCCGGCGCGTTCGGGTTCGACTTCGTATCCGGGCGGCGTGGACACGTTCAGGTTGAAGTCGAGCAGTTCGGCGGCCTGCAGCCACGTGTTGCACATATTGTTCGAATCGCCGATCCACGCGACCGTCTTGCCCTGGATCGGGCCGGAATGCTCGATGTAGGTGAAGATGTCGGCCAGGATCTGGCACGGATGGAATTCGTTGGTCAGCCCGTTGATGACTGGCACGCGCGAAAATTGCGCGAAACGTTCGATCTTGGTCTGCTCGTAGGTGCGGATCATGACGATGTCGACCATGCGCGAGATGACCTGCGCCGAGTCTTCGACCGGTTCGGAACGGCCGAGCTGCGAGTCGCCCGTCGTCAGGTGGATGACCGAGCCGCCCAGCTGATACATGCCGGCTTCAAACGACACCCGGGTGCGGGTGCTGGCCTTCTCGAAGACCATGGCCAGGGTACGGTCGTGCAGGGTCAGGTGCGGTTCGTAGTTCTTGAACTTGCGCTTGATGAGCGCGGCGCGGTCGAACAGGTAGTCGAGGTCGCTGCGGTCGAAGTCGGTGAATTCAAGAAAGTGACGGATGGGCGCGGTGTTCTTGCCCTTGGCTGTCAGGCCGATGTTGGCCGGGACTGCGGTGCCGGATGGTGCGGTGCCGGGTGTTGCGGAAGGGGACTGCTGGGTAGGTACGGTCATGCGGCGCCTCCGACGGAACTGCCGAATCAGCGGGCAGGGGCACAGGTGTACCGCGCGGGCTATCGACTCATCGGCTTCGTTTTCACGGGAAGCCGACATGATACCCGACGGCGCAGGGCAATCCCATGACGGGCGTGGGTGTTTTGGTCCTGGCGTGGCCGGGCACGGGGCCTTCGGCAAAGCCGCAGGCGGGTTTCGGGCTGGCAATACGGTACAATCCCTGACTGCCTCGTTCGAGGTCGTCCCCTCATTTCCCCTGTTGATCAATGGCTGACAGCGTTAGGCGTTTCATTATCCAAGGCAAGACTTCCAGCGGCAGCACGTTCCGTCCAAGCGACTGGGCCGAGCGTCTGGCGGGGGTCATGTCGGCATTCCGGCCGCCTGGCAGCGTCGCCAACCACCTGACCTATTCTCCGTACGTCGTGCCCAGGCACATCGACGGGGTCAAGTGCGTGGTGGTCGATCCCCGCCTGCGGGATCTGGAGCCGCTCGCCTGGCAGTTCGTGATCGACTTTGCCCGCGACAACGACCTGACGACAGTGGAAGCGTATGTGGACAAGCCGCCGGTAAAGTGAACGGGCGGGGCGGTCTGTGCGGCCGAAAAGAAAAAAGCTACGCCGCGGCGTAGCTTTTTTTCGTCATGCTTTCTTCGTCCTGCGTTGCTGCATTCTGCGTTTCTGCGTCCGGCACCGGTGCGGCCTGCGCGCACAAACGCCCAGCGGGCAACCGCATGACTGCTGGTTGCCCGCCGGGCGTGGATACAAGCTCACTGCAAAAGCTCACTGCAAAAGCATCACTGCAGGAGCTTTACCGCAAGTACTTCACCGCAACTTCAAGCGTTGCCGGCTGACTGAGTCGTGCCGGCAGGCCAGAACCTCAGGCCATTGCCTTGACGGCGGAGGCCAGGCGGCTCTTGTGGCGCGATGCCTTGTTCTTGTGAATGATTTGCTTGTCCGCAATGCGGTCGATCACGCTGGTGGTCTTTTGATAGACCTCGGTGGCCGCAGCCTTGTCACCGGCTTCGATGGCCTGGCGAACGCGTTTGATCGAGGTGCGCAGCATCGAGCGCAGGCTGGAGTTGTGCTTGTTGCGAACGACAGCTTGACGTGCGCGCTTGCGTGCTTGGGCGGTATTTGCCATGAGAATTCCGTATCGAGTAAGGCGAAGACATGTCTTGCAGCAAACGGTCTGGCGGGCCAAGTACCCTGAAGTACGGCAGAGCACGGCACGCGCCAGCAAGGCACCGGACAGGAGCTTCGCGAAGCCAAAGACTATAGCGGCAAATGCCCGTAAAATCAAGCCGACGCATCTCCACCACAACTGCCGCGCCTGCTCGCGGATCGAAAGGCTTTTATGAATCTGCTACGCGCGGCAGCGACCGTCAGTAGTTATACCCTGTTGTCCCGCGTGACCGGCTTGATCCGCGATGTGTTGATTGCCCGGGCCTTTGGCGCCGGAAGCATTACCGACGCGTTCTGGGTGGCCTTCCGGATTCCCAACCTGTTGCGTCGGCTGTTTGCCGAAGGCGCATTTGCGCAGGCCTTCGTTCCCATTCTTGGCGAAACCAAGTCCACCCGGACCACGGAAGAGGCGCGGGTGCTGCTCGACCGGGTTGCGTCCCTGCTGACCTTCGTGCTGATCGGCGTGACGCTGGTCGGCATCATTGCCGCGCCCCTGGTGGTCAGCGCCATGGGCAGCGGCCTGCGAGGCGCCGACCGCGCGTCGGATTTCGACGCGGCGGTGTGGATGACACGGGTAATGTTTCCGTACATCACCTGCATGTCGCTGGTGGCGTTTGCGTCGGGCGTGCTGAACACCTGGCGCCACTTTGCCGTGCCGGCGATCACCCCGGTGCTGCTGAACCTGTCGATGATCGCGGCCAGCATTTTCCTGGCTCCCCGGCTGGACACGCCGATCTACGCGCTGGCCATTGGCGTGGTGATCGGTGGCGTGCTCCAGCTGGCGGTGCAGTTTACGGCCCTGGCCCGGCTGGGCCTGAAGCCACGGATCTCGTTCCGCCTGAAAACCGCGTGGGCCGATCCAACCGTCAAGCGCATCATGCGGCAGATGCTGCCCGCAACGGTGGGCGTGTCGGTCGCGCAGCTGTCCTTGTTGATCAACACCAATATCGCCACGTGGCTCGCGCCCGGCAGCGTGACCTGGCTGTCGTTCGCCGACCGCCTCATGGAATTTCCGACCGCCCTGCTGGGCGCGGCGCTGAGCACGGTGCTGCTGCCCAGCCTGTCGCAGGCGCACGCCGCCGGCCGCAAGGAAGACTACAGCGCGCTGCTGGATTGGGGCCTGCGGCTGACGTTGCTGCTGGGTCTGCCGGCGGGGCTGGGACTGGCGCTGATGTCGGAAGGGCTGGTGAGCACGCTGTTCCACTACGGCGCGTTCAACGCGTCCGACGTGGCCCAGACGCGCATGGCGGTGATCGCGTACGCCGTGGGCCTGCTGGGCCTGCTGGCGGTCAAGATCCTGGCGCCGGGCTTCTACGCGCGGCAAGACATCCGCACGCCGGTCAAGATCGCGCTGGCCGTGCTGGTCGCGACGCAGTGCCTGAACCTGATCTTCGTGCCCTACCTGCACCATGCCGGCCTGGCGCTGTCGATCGGGCTGGGCGCCTGCATCAACGCGCTGGCCCTGCTGACCGGCCTGCGCCGCCGCGGCGTCTACGTGCCGTCGAAAGGGTGGGGCCCCTTCTTCATCAAACTGCTCGTCGCCCTCGCCGTCATGGGCGCCGCCCTGGCCGGCGCCAACACCTTCATCGACTGGCTCGCCCTGCAGCAACACGCATGGCTGCGCGTAGGCCTCCTGCTGGCCATGGTCTCAGGCGCGGGCGTGGTGTATTTCGCCGTGCTGTTCACCCTGGGCTTCCGCCCCAACCAATTCAAGAAAGGTGGAACGCCGTTGGCCTGAACGGTACGCAAAAGCCAAACTGCCCCGCAGTCCAACCGAAACCGTGGCCACCAAGCGCAAGTCGCAAAGCGACGAGCCGATCAGACAAGGGACACAGCGGAACCGGCTTGACTCAAACCATAGAACCTCCGCCGGTCCGCCAGTGTCGCCCCTGGGGGAGGCGCGAAGCGCCCAGGGGGGGGCAACACTCCCCGCCTACAGCATGCCCACCATCAGCAACGCGACGATATTGATGATCTTGATCAACGGGTTGATCGCCGGACCTGCCGTGTCCTTGTAGGGATCGCCCACGGTATCGCCGGTCACCGCGGCCTTGTGCGCCTCGGACCCCTTGCCGCCGTGGTGGCCTTCTTCGATATATTTCTTGGCGTTGTCCCACGCGCCGCCGCCGGTGCACATCGATACGGCCAGGAAGAAGCCGGTCACGATGGCGCCCATCAGCATGCCGCCCACCGCCATCCGCGCGGCTTCCGGTCCCATCAGCACCCGGATCACGATCGCCAGCAGAATGGGTGCGAAGATGGGCAGGGCAGACGGGATCATCATTTCCTTGATGGCCGCCTTGGTCAGCATGTCGACTGCCTTGCCGTATTCGGGCTTGGCGGTGCCTTCCATGATCCCCGGAATCTCACGGAACTGGCGGCGCACTTCCACCACCACCGCGCCGGCCGACCGGCCGACGGCTTCCATCGCCATGGCCGCGAAAAGGAAGGGCAGCAGGCCGCCGATCAACAGGCCAACGATCACCGCCGGTTCGGCCAGTGAAAACTCCACGGCCTTGCCTGCGGCTTCCAGGCCGTGCGTGAAGTCGGCAAACAGCACCAGCGCCGCCAGTCCGGCCGATCCGATCGCATAGCCCTTGGTGACGGCCTTGGTGGTATTGCCGACGGCATCCAGGGGATCGGTCACGGCGCGCACCGACTCGGGCAACTGGGCCATTTCGGCAATGCCGCCCGCGTTGTCGGTAATGGGGCCGTAGGCATCCAGCGCGACGATGATGCCGGCCATCGACAGCATGGACGTGGCCGCGATCGCAATGCCGTACAGGCCGGCCAGGGCATAGGAGGCGATGATCGCCAGGCACACCAGGATCACCGGGGCGGCGGTCGACTTCATGGACACGGCCAGTCCGGCAATCACGTTGGTGCCGTGGCCGGTGGTGGATGCCTGCGCCACCGCGCGCACGGGGCCGTATTCGGTGCCGGTGTAGTACTCGGTCACCCACACCAGCAAGCCGGTCAGCACCAGGCCGACCACCGTGCTGCCGAACAGCCGCAGCAGGCTTTCAGTGTCGCCCAGCGCGCTGCCTTGGAACACCAGCGCGGTGATCGGATAGAAGGCCACCAGCGCCAGTACGCCGGCCACGATCAGCCCGCGGTACAGCGCCGCCATGATGCGTTTGCCCGGCCGCATCTTGACCGCGGCGCAGCCGACAATCGATGCAATGATCGAAAAGCCACCCAGCGCCAGGGGATACAGCACGGCTTCCAGGGGCGCTTCGACAATCACCAGCGACCCCAGCAGCATGGTGGCGATCAGCGTGACGGCATACGTTTCGAACAGATCGGCGGCCATGCCGGCACAATCGCCGACGTTGTCCCCCACGTTGTCGGCGATGACGGCAGGATTGCGGGGGTCGTCTTCCGGAATGCCGGCTTCGACCTTGCCCACCAGGTCGGCGCCCACGTCGGCGCCTTTGGTGAAGATGCCGCCACCCAGCCGCGCAAAGATGGAAATCAGCGACGCGCCAAAGGCCAGGCCGATCAGCGGCCGCAAGGCGTCATGCAGGCTGGTGATCTCGGGCGAGACGGGCCGCGTCAGCAGCCACCACAAGCTGGCCGCAATGCCGATGATGCCCAGCCCCACCACCAGCATGCCGGTCACCGCCCCGCCGCGGAACGCGATGGCCAGGGCCGGATCCAGTCCACGGGTGGCCGCCTGGGCCGTCCGCACGTTGGTGCGCACCGAGATGTTCATGCCGATGAAGCCCGCTGCCCCGGACAACACGGCGCCGACCAGGAAGCCGACTGCGCAGGCCCAGCCCAGACCCGGCACCAGGCCGATGATCAGGAACAGGACCACGCCGACGACGGCGATGGTGGTGTATTGGCGGTTGAGGTAGGCCTGCGCGCCTTGCTGGATGGCAGCGGCGATTTCCTGCATTCGGGGATTGCCGGCGTCTTGCCTGAGAATCCAGCGGATGGAATAAGCCCCGTACAGGACGGCAAGAATGCCGCAAAGCAGCGGAAACGCGAGACCCCAGGCCATATGACTCCTCCTTGTTGTTGTCACTGCCTATCCGCGGAAGACCGCGGAGCACATCAAACCAACAACCGTCGAGGGCCCGCGTGGGGCCGGGCCGGCGCGGCGCGCCAGCCTGAATCAAGAAGGGCAGCGCTTTCGCGCTGCCCTGGAAGTCACTGCATGAGGTGCCGGCTTATTTCACCGCCTCGAACAGTTTCGTCTTGATGTCGTCCACGCTTCCCACGCCAGCAATCTTGCGATACTGCGGTGCGCCGGGCTCGCCCGAGTCGGCCCATTGCGAGTAGTAGTCGATCAAGGGCCGGGTCTGGTCGCGATAGACCGCCAGGCGCTTGCGCACGGTGTCTTCCTTGTCGTCGTCGCGCTGGACGAGCGGCTCGCCGGTCACGTCATCGACGTTCTCGACCTTGGGCGGGTTGAACCGGGTGTGATAGGTCCGGCCGCTGGACAGGTGCACGCGGCGGCCGCTCATGCGTTCGATGATTTCGTTTTCGGGCACGTCGACTTCAACCACGTAGTCGATCGCCACGCCGGCCTGCTTCATGGCGTCGGCCTGCGGAATCGTGCGGGGAAAGCCGTCGAAAAGGTAGCCCTTGGCGCAGTCGGCCTCGAGCAGACGGTCCTTGACGAGGCCGATGATGATGTCGTCCGACACCAGGCCACCCGCGTCCATGACTTTCTTGGCCTCGATTCCCAAAGGCGTGCCTGCCTTGACGGCGGCCCGCAGCATGTCGCCGGTAGAGATCTGGGGAATGCCGAATCGTTCCTTGAGAAACGCGGCCTGAGTGCCTTTGCCGGCGCCGGGCGCTCCGAGCAAGATTAGACGCATTGATGCTTCCTGGTGGTGTTTGAATAATGGCTGACCGGATCACTGCGATCGGGCGAGGCCCTCGTTACAAGGGCAATGCTCGTCATTTTAGTTCGAATGCACGCAGTGAAACAGCATTGTGCGAATGGTGCAGAGAAGTGATGGTCAAAAGCTGCGATCGATGCATGTCGATCGCCCCCCAGCCCTGGACGCTCTCGTGCCCAAAAATCCTGTCCAAAACTTACCTTACGCTGAAGGGCCGGTCAAATCCCTGGACTACGGAGAGACCCGTAGATCGCCGGGCTGCGCCACCAGAACGCGCACCTGATCCAGGTCGGCCTGGGTGTCGACGCCGGGCGCGGGCGCGTGCTCGGTCAGGTGCACCTGGATCGAAAACCCGTGTTCCATGGCGCGCAGCTGTTCCAGCGATTCCCAGCGTTCCAGCGCGCCTTGCGACAGGGCGGGAAATCGGCGCAGGAAACCGGCGCGGTATGCATAGAGGCCAATGTGGCGCAGTGCGGGCAGGCCGGGCGCAAGCACCTGCTCGCCGCTCGCGAGTGCGTCACGGGCCCACGGGATCGGCGCGCGCGAAAAATACAGGGCGCGGCCATGCGTGTCGCAGACCACTTTGACCATGTTCGGATTGAACAGCTCGTCAGCTGATTGCAGCGGATGGGCGGCGGTGGCGATGGCGGCCGACGGGTGGCGGGCAAGCGCCTGGGCCACGTCGGCGACCAGCGTGGGGGAAATCAGCGGTTCGTCGCCCTGGATGTTGACGACGATGTGGTCGTCTGCCAGCCCGAGCTGCACACAGACTTCGGCCAGGCGGTCGGTGCCGGTGGGATGGTCCTCGCGCGTCATGAGGGCGCGAAAGCCGTGTGCTTCGACGGCCTTGGCAATCTCGGCGTCGTCGGTTGCGACGACCACGTCGGCGGCGCCGCTGGCGCGCGCCTTTTCGGCCACCCAGACGACCATGGGCTTGCCGCCGATGTCGGCGAGCATCTTGCCGGGCAGCCGCGTGGAACGGGCGCGGGCCGGGATCACAGCGAGAAAATTCATGGCGGAAGCATCAGCCTTAGGGGAAACATGGGCGCCGGGCCGTGAGCCAACCAGCCCGGGCCGGGGCGGGTCAAGGCAGGGCTGCGATGTCGGCTTCGTTGAGCACGCGCGCTTCGGATTCCAGCATGACGGGAATGCCGTCACGGATCGGGAAGGCCAGGCGCTGGGCCTTGCTCACCAGTTCCTGGCGGGTGCGGTCGTAGTGCAGCGGTCCTTTGCTGAGCGGGCAGACGAGGATGTCAAGCAGGCGTGTGTCCATGGAGTCGGGTATCCAGCCAGTCGAAGAATGTGGGATCGGACAGGTGCGCCGATACGGAAACCGCCCAGATGCGCGGATCGTTCAGATGCCCGCATTTTACGGCGTCCTTGTCGGTCACGAGCAGCAGGTCGACCGCCATATCCGAAAAAGGCGAGGTGGCGTAGTCGAAATGGTCGGGCAAGGCACGGGTGACGACGGGATCGATGCCGGCCTGGCGCAGGGTGGCAAAGAATCGGTCGGGGTGGCCGATGCCGGCGGCGGCGCCGATGCGGAGCGGCGCGGCAGCGTGGGGGTCGCCGGGGCGGGCGGAATGGACTCGGTGGTCGGGATGGGCTGCGCTGCCGGGATGGCCTGCGTCGCCTGGATGGCCTGCGTCATGGGAGTGCTCTGCGCTGTCGCGATGGCCTGCGTCGCCGGAATGGCCCGTCAGCCAGGTCAGCGGGCGGATCTCGCCATCGGTCACGCGGCGCAGGTGCGTCGCCACCAGACGCATGGTCATCCGGCGGGGTCGCGGAGCGGCGGCGTTGGCGCCCGGCAGGGTCGGCGATCCGGTGGGCGCGGGCAGGGACGGAGCGATGTCTGCAGGCGTGCCGGTTTCAGCCGCAGCCCCCGCCGCAGCCTCCGCCGCAGCCGCGGCCGCGGTGCCCGTCAGATTCGTCACGATCACGTCCACCGTGTTCTGCCGCGACGCCGGCTCCCGCAGCGGGCCGGCGGGCAGCAGGCGGCCATTGCCCACGCCCCGCGCGTCCTGCACGATCACCTCGACATCGCGCGCCAATGCCAGATGCTGCAGGCCGTCGTCCGACACGATCACATCGACCAGGGGAAAGTCGCGCCGAAGCGCCTGAGCGGCGAGCGCCCGGCGGGGATGCACCGCGACAGGAACGCTCGCTTCGCGAGCGATCAGGGCGGGTTCGTCGCCGAACAGGGCCGCATCCAGCGGGCCCTGGCCGGTGCGAGGCGTATTCGCGGATTCTTTCTCGAAGGGCAGGGCGCCATACCCGCGGCTGATCACACCCGGCGTCCAGCCGCGGGCGCGCAGGCCTTCCAGGGTGGCCAGCAGGAAAGGGGTCTTGCCGGTGCCGCCGACATACAGGTTGCCGATCACGATCACCGGCACGTCGATCCGGGTCGCCTGCTTCCAGCCCCTGCGGTAGGCGGTGCGTTTGCCGGCGACGACGGCGCCGGTCAGCCACGACAGGGGGGTCAGCAGTGACGCCAGCCACCCGCCGGTCTGCCACTGTCGCTGCAGCAGGTCTTTCATCGGCCGTTCATGACGCGCAGAAGCGCCGGACGCCCGGCGGCCGTCGCGATGGCCCGCAAGCCAGCTCCCCCGCCCACCCCATCAGCGCTTGGCGCCCGCGTTCGTGCGCGTGGTGAAGCCGACGCGTGCGATACCGGCCAGGCGGGCGGCCTCCATGGCGTTGACCACCGACTGGTGCGTGGCGCCCGCGTCGGCGTCGATCACCAGCGACGGCTCCGTGCGCCCCTGGACCGCGGCGCGCAAGGCCTGCGACAGCGTCTCGGCATCGCGGTACTGCAGCGCGCGGCCGTTCAGCGCATAGCGTCCGTCGGCGGCGACCGTGACGGTCACCTGCGGCGGCGCGGCGCGGGTTTCATTGCTGGCGGTGGGCAGCGTGATCGACAGCTGGCTGAACTTCGAAAACGAAGTCGAGGCCGCCAGGAAGATCATGATCACCAGCAGCACGTCGATCAGCGGGATCAGGTTGATCTCGGGATCCTCGATGTGGCGTCTTCTGCGAAAATTCATGGCACGTCGCCTTGCGTCAGGCCGAGCAGCGGCAGGTCACTCGTCATGCAGGGTGTCCACCAGGCGGATCGCCGCCTGCTCCAGGTCGTGCAGGTAGTCTTCGATGCGGGTGCGCAGGTAGCGATAGAAAACCATGGCCGGGATGGCAATGAAGATGCCAAAGCCCGTGTTGTACAGTGCCACCGAGATGCCCCTGGCCAGGGTCGACGGATCGTTGCCTACCGGCGAATAGGCCCCGAAGATGTCGATCATGCCGACCACGGTGCCGAACAGTCCCATCAGCGGCGCCACCGCGGCGATGGTGCCGATGGCGCCCACATGGCGGCCGAGGTCGTGGGCCACCGAATGGCCGGTGGCTTCCAGGGCTTCCTGCGTCGCGGACCGCGAGCGATTGCGATGGCGCAGGCCAGTTGCCAGGATGCGTCCCAGCGGGGAACTGGCGTCGAGCTTGTCGATGATGTCGGGCGTGATGCGCTTTTTCTGCACCAGCCCGATCACGTCCTCCAGGACGGCGGGAGGAAGGACACGCGTGCGACGCAGCGCGAGCAGGCGTTCGACGATCAGGGTCAGGGCGAGGAAAGACGTGGCGATGAGCGGCCAGATCGGCCAGCCCGCGTCGCGAATGATGGCGAGCAAAGATGCTCTCCTTATGCAGTGAAGGCGAGAATGTACGGCCCGGCGGGGCCCGATAGCAAGCTGACCACCGTCTGAAAGTATCCACAGATTCTGTGGATAATGGTGTGCACAAGTCGGCTCCCGGCCTGGAACCATGCGGCTCCAGCTAGGGTGCCTGCGTTGTGGGCTATGGGCGCCATGCATAAATTTTCAATGAAATCAAAAGCTTATTCGGTTGGGACAGGGCGTATGACAGAGAAATTACTTGACAACCACGACTGGCGCGCCTGTGGACAGGTTCTCGCCCGGAAAGCCTCATGAGCGCTACGTTTGCGGGCGCACACGACGGAATGTCGCGGGAAATTCTCACAATCTCTCAGCTCAACCGCGCGGTCGCGAGCTTGCTGGAACGCAGCATCCCCCTGATGTGGGTGCGCGGCGAGGTCTCGAACTTCACGGCGGCGGCCTCGGGCCATTGGTATTTCACCCTGAAAGACGGCACCGCCGCGGCCCGGGGCGTCATGTTCCGCGGCCGGGCCAGCCTGGTGGGCTTTACGCCCCGCAATGGCGACCAGATCGAGGTTCGTTGCAAGGTGTCGCTGTACGAGCCGCGCGGCGATTACCAGTTGCAGGTCGAGGCCATGCGCCGCGCCGGGCAGGGTGACCTGTTCGAGGCGTTCGTGCGCCTGAAGGAAAAGCTGTCGGCCGAAGGGTTGTTCGACGCGGACCGCAAGCGGGTACCGGTGGCGCTGCCCCAGGCGATCGGGGTGATCACGTCGCTGCAGGCGGCGGCGCTGCGCGATGTGCTGACGGCGCTGGCGCGCCGCGCGCCGCACGTGCCGGTGATCGTGTACCCGGCCCCCGTCCAGGGCGACGAGGCGGCCGGCCGGCTGGTGCAGGCCATCGTGACCGCCAACCGCCGCAAGGAAGTCGACACCCTGTTGCTGGTGCGGGGCGGCGGGAGCATCGAGGATCTCTGGAGCTTCAACAACGAAGCGCTGGCGCGGGCGATCCACGACAGCGACATCACGATCATCTGCGGCGTGGGCCATGAAACCGATTTCACCATCGCCGATTTCGTGGCCGACCTGCGCGCGCCGACGCCGACAGCGGCCGCGGAGCTGGCCTGCCTGCCGCAGTCGCAGTGGCTGGCGCGGGTCGCCCAGGCCGCATCGACCCTGACCCGCCTGCAACAGCGCCGGCTGGAACGGATGGCCCAGCGGGTGGACCGGCTGGCCGGCCAGTTGGTCTCGCCCCGTCAGCGGCTGGAACGCCAGCGTGAACGCCTGGCAACCCTGTCGCGTGACCTGTCGGGCGCCTGGCGCCATCTGCAGCGTGACCGCGCCGGTCACGTGGCGCTGCTGCGCCAGCGGCTGACGACCGAACTGCCAGACCCCGGCGCCTGCCAGGTGCAGGTGCGCGAACTGGGCCGTCGGCTGCGTCTGGCGGAAGCGGCCTACCTGTCGCGCCTGGCTGCGCGCGTCGACGGCCGGCTGGACCAGTTGCGCGCCCTGGGGCCGCAGCAGACCCTGGCGCGAGGCTACGCCATTGCCCGCGACGGCCGTGGCCGCATCGTGCGCGAAGCCGCCGCCCTGCAAGTGGGCGAGACGGTCGACCTGCACTTTTCCGAAGGGTCAGCCAAGGCGAAAGTGGCGCAGATCGCGCCCGACCTGCCGCTCGGTTAGGATCTTTTTGCCCAGCCTTAACCATTCGTCACGCGGGGGCATGACCCCTTTACGCGACAGTTGCCGATAAAATGCGGCGCTGTACCCCCTTGCTGTACCCCAAACACCACACAGGAGCTCTCAGATGGAACATACCCTTCCGCCGTTGCCATATCCCATGGATGCTCTGGCGCCGCACATCTCCAAGGAAACCCTGGAGTTCCACTACGGCAAGCACCACCAGACCTACGTCACGAACCTGAACAACCTGATCAAGGGCACCGAGTTCGAAAACGCGTCGCTCGAAGACATCATCAAGAAGTCGTCGGGTGGCGTGTTCAACAACGCCGCGCAGGTCTGGAACCACACGTTCTACTGGAACAGCCTGTCGCCCAACGGCGGCGGTGATGCATCGGGCGCCCTGGGCGACGCCATCAAGGCAAAGTGGGGCGATCTGGCCGCATTCAAGGAAGCCTTCAACAAGTCCGCCGCCGGCAACTTCGGTTCGGGCTGGACCTGGCTGGTGAAGAAGGCCGACGGTTCGGTTGATATCGTCAACACCAGCAACGCCGCGACGCCGCTGACCACGTCCGACGTGCCGCTGCTGACCTGTGATGTGTGGGAACACGCCTACTACATCGACTACCGCAATGCCCGTCCCAAGTACCTGGAAAACTTCTGGGCGCTGGTGAACTGGGACTTCGCGGCCAAGAACCTCGGCTGATTCCAGGGGCGATGCATGACTGACGCCGGAACGGGAAGCCTTCCTTCCGGCGCACGAAGCGACGCGCGGTGCATGGACCTTGCCTCTGGCAGTGTCCGCGCGCCGCGCTTTTTTTTGCGCTTGGTTGGTTTGCGCTCGTGTGGTTCCCACCCGAGCTTTTCGTACTCCTGACAGGCAGGACATTTCCGTGGCGCCACGCCGTTTCGATCCGCTGCGCACCCGCGCGCGCGGCACCCTTCGCCGCAAGCATCGGCAGATGCGGCGCGTTTCCCACAAAACCTTCCGGTATGCCCTGGTGCTGTGCGGCGCCGCGCTGGTCGCCTTGCTGTCACTCGCGTTTGCGTGGATGGCCGAAGTCGCACTGGCGTGGAATACGCGGTGGACCACGGCCGCGCCGTGGGCTGCGCTGATTGTGCTGCCCTGCGCGCTGGCGGCGATCCGCTGGCTGACGCTGCGGCTGGCGCCCTATGCACGCGGCAGCGGCATCCCGCAGGTGATCGCGTCCACCACCTTGCCGGTCGAAACCGGGCAAGCCGGGCTGGTGTCGCTGCGGCAGGCGCTGTGGAAGATTCCGTTGACTGCCGCCGCCTTGCTGGCGGGCGCATCGGTGGGCCGCGAAGGGCCGTCGGTGCAGGTCGGTGCGGCCGCCATGCTGGCCTGGGGCCGGTACTGGCAGGCCCGGGCGGGCGTGCGGCTGGGCTTTCGCGCGCATGAACTGGTGGCCGCGGGCGCGGCCGGCGGGCTGGCGGCGGCGTTCAACACACCGCTTGCCGGGGTGGTGTTCGCGATTGAAGAACTGGGCCGTGGGGCCGGCGTGCGGTGGGATCGGCTGGCGCTGTCCGGCGTGCTCTGTTCGGGGTTCATCGCGCTGGCCATCGCCGGCAACAACCCGTATTTCCACATTGACGATCCCATGCAATGGGCAAGCGCGGCCTGGGGCTGGACCCTGGCCTGCGCCCTGGTGAATGGAGTGCTCGGCGGCCTGTTCGCGGCCACCCTGATCCGGGGCCCGGCGGGCGTGGTGCCGACGGCCTGGCGTGCGTGGGTCGTGGCGCACCCGGTGCGGCTGGCGTTCGTGTGCGGCATCGTGGTGGCCGTGCTGGGATGGCTGACGCATGGCGAAACCTACGGCACGGGTTATGAGGCGTCGGCGGCCTTGCTCAATGGTCATCCGATCGAATCGCCGGGCTTCGGCATCGCCAAATGGGTGGCTACCGTCGCTTCGTACTTTGCGGGCATTCCCGGCGGCATCTTCACCCCCGCGCTGGCGATCGGCGCCGGCATCGGCGAGCACCTGGTGCAACTGGCCGGCCCGGTGGCCGACCCCCGCACCCTAGCATTGCTCTCGATGGCCGCCTTCCTGGCCGCCGCGACGCAAGCCCCGATCACCGCCAGCGTGATCGTGATGGAGATGACGCGCAGCCAGGACCTGATGTTCCAACTGCTGGTCGCCACCTTGCTCGCATCCCTGGTGTCGCGGCAATTCTGCCCCCGGCCCTTCTACCATGCGGTGGCGCTGCGTTTTCGCAAAGAAGCCATTGCCGATGCGCCGCGAGCGTCAAGCCCATAACTGTAAGTTATTGCTCGCGGCGCTTTCCAAACGCCCGGCTTTGCGCCTTAATACGCCTGGGGAAATTGGGCACATTGGTGCCGACCGGGGAGACGTATGGGCTGGAAAGCAGGCAGGACGGCGGCCGTGGCCGTCGTATGCGGAGTGGTCGTGGCCGCGGCGGGGGCCGCGTGGTGGTGGAACGGGTCGCGATCGGGGGATGACGGCGGGACCGCCACCGTGGTCGAGGGCGGAGCCAGCAGCGATACCTTCGTGGCCCTGGATTGCAAGGCCCGCCTGTTCGACGAATCACCCGCCCTGGCCGTGACGTTTTCCCAGCCCGTGGACCAACGCCAGCGTTTTGACAACTATCTGCAGGTGTCCGACCTGGGCGCGTTCAACGCGGCCGATGCCGATACCGCAGCCGTGTCCGGCAAACCTGTCGCGACCGACGAAGTCGCCGCAGGCAATGTCGCCAAGGGCAGCTGGGTGGTCGGTGACAACCCCCGCGTCGTGTACTTCCCGGCCATCCAGCCCCAGCGCAAATACAAGATCGGCATCAGCAGCGGGCTGAAGAACGCGTCGGGCCAGACACTCGACAGCCTGAGCACGTGCGAAGTGGCCAGTGAAGCCATGCCGCCGTCCTTCTATTTCGCCAGCAAGGGCGTGGTGCTGCCCGCCGGCCAGAACGGCGGATTGCCGGTCGTGACCGTGAACACGCCGGAAGTGGACGTCCAGTTCCTGCGGGTCGATGCCGCCAATCTGCCGACCTTCTATGAAAGCGCGCTGGGCGTGCGGGGCCCGGCCAAAGTCGCCGAAGCCGATGCCAATGCCGACGTGGACGCGGGCTCCGAGTACGACAACGATTACGGCGGTAACACCGGGCTGAAGGGCACCGTCAGCCTGTGGGATCTGGATCGCCTGAAGTCCATGTCGCGCAGCGTCTACCAGGGCCGCTTCCTGGCCGATGCCACGCCCAACCGGCGGCATGTCACGTTCCTGCCAGTGGAAACCATCAAGGAATTGAAAGAGCCCGGCATCTACGTGGCCGTCATGACGCAGCCGGGGCGCTTTCGCGACGAGTACCAGGTCACGTACTTCTACGTGACTGACGTGGGCCTGCATGCGCGCCGGTATCCGAATCAGCTGGACGCGTTTGCCACGTCACTGAAAAGCGGCAAGGCGGTGGGCGATGTGGAATTCGAATTGCTTGATGGCCAGGCCAAATCGCTGGGCAAGGCCAAGGCCGACGGGCAGGGTCATGCCGTATTCACGGGCGATGTCGACGCCGCGCGGGTGCTGCTGGGCCGCCGTGGCAATGAGATGTCCGTGGTGGCGCTGCAGGAACCTGCGCTGGACCTGTCGGAATTCGACGTGGGCGGCTATCCGTCGCGCAACAACAAGCTGTTCGTGTATGCGGGCCGCGACTTGTACCGGCCGGGTGAACGCTTCGACGTCTCGGTGCTGGCGCGCAATCCCGATGGCGCGCCGGTCGCGGCCATGCCGCTGACCGCCACCCTGAAGCGCCCCGATGGCCGCGTGATGCAGACGGCCGTGTGGCGCCCGCAATCCAACCTGCCTGGATATGTGCAACAGCCGATCGTGCTGCCTGCCGATGCGCAGACCGGCAGCTGGCTGCTTGAAGTGCGGCTGGATCCGGCCGCCCGCAGCGCCGACGCCTCGTGGAAATTCCAGGTCGAAGAATTCCTGCCCGAACGCATGAAGCTGGACCTGCAGTCGCGCCAGCAAATCCTGTCGCCGGGTGAACAACTGAAGGTGCAGGTGCGGGGCGACTATCTGTACGGATCGCCTGCCGCGGGCAACCGCGTGCTGGGTGTGGTGTCGGTGCAGCGCGACCGGCAGGCCCTGCCGACGCAATTGCCGGGCTTCATCTTTGGCGACTTTGCCGATGACAGCCGCAAGCAGCGCAAGGACCTGGAAGAAACCGAGCTGGACGAACATGGCGCCGTGACGTTGACGGTGCCGCTGGATGTGGACGGCACGCATTCGCCCATGAAAGTGAAGACCAGCGTGAGCCTGCTGGAGTCCGGCGGGCGGCCCGTGGTGCGATCGATCGATCGCACCGTGTGGCCGGCCAAGGCGCTGATTGCCGTGCGGCCGATGTTCGACCGCGACGTGGCGCGCGAAGGCGCCCTGGCCGAATTCGAAGCCGTGCGGGTGGATGCCGCCGGCAAGTTCGTGCCGCTGGACAGTGCGCAGCTGCGTCTGTACCGCGAGGAGCGTCAATACTACTGGCGCTTCGATGACCAGCGCGGCTGGAACAGTGGCTTTACCGAAAACGAAGACCTGATCGATTCGCGGACGATTGCGCTGCGCGATCGCATCAAGCTGGGCCTGCCGGTCAAGTATGGCCGCTATCGCCTGGAGATCAGCGACCCGGACACCGGCGAGACGATGCGCTATCGCTTCTATGCCGGCTGGGGCGCGCAAGATGCCGAAGACATGGGCAACCGCCCGGACCGCGTGCAGCTGAAGCTGGACAAGGCGCCGGTGCGGGAGGGCGACGATGTGACGTTGACCATCACGCCGCCGCATGACGGCGAAGCCTTGATCGCGGTCGAAGGCGACAAGGTCTTGTGGTCGGAGCGCACCTCGGTCAAGGCGTCGGGAAGCACCATCACGATTCCGGTCGGCAAGGACTGGAAGCGGCATGACCTGTACGTGTCGGTGGCCGTGTTCCGGCCTGGCAGCGAAGGCGATCGGGTCACGCCCGCGCGTGCGCTGGGCCTGATCCATCTGCCGCTGGCGCGCGATGATCGCAAGTTGTCGGTCGCGCTGACGGCGCCGCCCAAGGTCCTGCCCGAAAAACGCACGACCGTGAAGGTCAAGGTGGGCAACCTGGACAAGCGCGCGTCCGAAGCGGCCGATCAGTCGGCGTACGTGACGGTATCCGCCGTGGACCTGGGCATCCTCAACATCACGCGGTATACCTCGCCGGATCCGTTCGATTTCTTCTTCGGCAAACACCGCTACGCACCGGAATTGCTGGACCTGTACGGCAAGCTGATCGAAAAGATGGACGGCACGCAGGGCAAGCTGAAGTGGGGCGGTGACGCAGCGTCGCGTGATACCCGCAGCCTGCCGACCAAGGTGCGGCTGGTCGATCTGTTCAGCGGGCCGGTCAAGCTCGACGCCAACGGGGAAGCGAACGTGCCGCTCGACCTGCCCGACTTCAACGGCACGTTGCGCATCATGGCCACGGCCTTCACGCAGGACCGTTACGGCAACGCGCAGGCCGACATGGTCGTGGCCGCACCCATCGTGGCCGAGCTGTCCACGCCGCGATTCATCAGCCCGGGAGACGACGTCACCCTGGCGCTGGACGTGACCAACCTGAGCGGCGGGCCACAGAATCTGTCGATCCGGCTGGAAGGGCTGGACCCGGTACGCGTTCGCGACGGCGCGCGCACGGTCAGCCTGGCCGACAAGCAACGCACCACGCTGCGTTTTGGCGCCGAAGCCACGGGCGCCTATGGTCTGGGGCGCCTGCGTCTGGTGGTGGACGGCGCACCGGCGGCGGGGTCGACCGAACCGCTGCACATCGTGCGCGAATCGCTGCTGCAGGTGCAGCCTGCCGTGCCGGCGGAACGTGAAGTCAAGCGCGCCCGCATCGAACCGGGCGACAGTTTCCGGCTCGAGCCGACCTGGACTTCGCGCTTCTACAACGAGTCGGTGACCGTGGGCATGTCGGTCTCGAACCGGCCGCCGTTCAACATCGGCCGCCTGGTGCAGGGCCTGCTGGACTATCCCTATGGGTGCCTGGAGCAGACCGCCAGCGCCGCCTACCCGCACGTGTTCATCGACGAAGCGCAGGCCAAGGCGTATGGCCTGACGCCGCGCACGCGCGCCGAACGCGAACGCATGCTGGAAGGCGCGATTGCGCGGATCGCCGGACAGCAGAAGGCATCGGGCGGCTTTACGCTCTGGGGCGATGGCGCGCAGGAGGTCTGGCTGAGCGCTTACGTGACCGGCTTCCTGCAGGACGCGCGCAGCAACGGCTTCAACGTGCCCGACACCATGGCTCGGCGCGGCCAGGAATGGCTGCTGGCGCAACTGCAGCAGGGTGTGGCGAACATTCCGGCGCTGCCTGCCAATCTGCAGAAGGACCTGGCCGTGGGCACACGCCTGCGCGACACCGACTATGACTCGCTGCGCAACGGCCATCGCCGCTTTGCCGAACTGGCCAACGCGGCGTATGTGCTGGCCCGTGACCAGAAGGCGCCGCTATCGACCCTGCGCGTGCTGCACGACAGCTTCCGCAATCGCGCGCGGTCACCGCTGCCCTTGGTGCATCTGGCCGTGGCATTGAAGCTGATGGGCGATGAAGCGCGGTCCAAGGTGGCGCTGGACGACGCCATGGCGCGACCCTATGGCATTGACGCCGGGCGCGGGGGTGGGTATGGCGAATGGCTGGGGGACTACGGATCGCCGGTGCGAGACATGGCCATGAGTTATGCGCTGATGGCGCAGAACAACCTGACCCACCCGCGCCGCGAAGTCATGCTGAACGACCTGGCCGGACGCCTGGCAGGGCGTCCCTACCTGTCGACGCAGGAGCAGCTGGCGCTGTTCCTGGCGGCCCGCGCAGCCGGTGGCCAGAACGACGCGCCCTGGACCGCGGTGCTGCGCAACGGCGCCCAGGACGAGACCCTGACGTCGCGGACCAGCGAATCGCGTACGGTGGCGGGCAACCAGCTGCAGCAGGGCGTCGAGGTCATCAACCAGGGCACCGGTGTGCTGTTTGTCGAGGCCGACATCCAGGGCTATCCGACAGCGCCGGCCGAACCCAAGTCCAATGGCGTGCGCATCGTGCGGACCTGGTACGAGTCCGATGGCAAAGCGTGGACGGGCCGCAGCCTGAAGACCGGCGATACCCTGATCGTCAAGCTGGATGCCACGGCGGACCGGCGCATTGAAGACGGTCTGATCGTCGATCGCGTGCCGGCCGGCTTCGAGGTCGAAAACCTGAACCTGACGCAGGGCGCCGGGCTGGAGAACTGGTCGATCGGCGGCAAGGACGTTGCCGAAGCCTTGAACGATCCGGCCATCAAGCACCGTGAATACCGCGATGACCGCTACGTGGCCGCCGTGCGTATCCAGGGCACCGTCACGGTGTTCTACAAGGTTCGTGTGGTGACGCCCGGACGCTTCGTGGTGCCGGCGCCGGTGGTCGAGGACATGTACCGGCCGGATGTGCGCGGGGTGGGCACGCAGAGCGCCGGCCTGGTGATCCAGGACCCGCGCGCCGCGGCGGGCGGCGCGCGCTAAGGCGCCGGGGAAGGCCATGCGCCGCCCGACCCGCGTCGTCCTGGCCATGGGCCTGGCATCCGTCATCGGCTTGCTGGGACTGGACCTGGCCTTCCCGCTGCCGCGCGCCGCGCTCGCGCGGCCTGACGGGGGGCTGGTCGTCACGGCCGAAGACGGCACCCCGCTGCGCACCTATCCCAGCGCGGACGGCGTGTGGCGCTATCCGGTGGCGGCTGACCAGGTATCGCCGCTGTATTACGACGCCTTGCTCACCTTTGAAGACCGCTGGTTCTATTGGCACCCGGGCGTCAACCCGGTAGCCATGGCGCGTGCGGCCTGGCAGTGGGCACGCAGCGGACGGGTCGTGTCGGGCGGGTCGACGTTGACGATGCAGGTGGCCCGCATGGTCGATCCGCGCCTGCATTATGGCGACCGCAGCCTGCGCGGCAAGCTGCGGCAGGTGCTGCGCGCGCTGCAGCTGGAATGGCATTTGTCCAAGGCGCAGATCCTGGCGCTGTACCTGAACCACGCGCCCATGGGCGGGATCGTCGAAGGCGTCGAAATGGCGAGCCGCGCGTACCTGGGCAAGCCGTCTTCGCAACTGAGCCATGCCGAAGCCGCGCTGCTGACGGCGCTGCCCCAGGCGCCTTCCCGCCTGCGCCCCGACCGCGCGCCCGCTGCCGCTCAGGCCGCGCGCGACAAGGTGCTGGATCGCCTGCGGGATCTGCATACCTGGGACGCCGCCACGGTGGCTGACGCGCGCATCGAACAGGTGATCGTGCAGCCGCTGCGTGCACGTTGGCTGGCGCCGCTGGCGGCGGAGCGGCTGCGGCAAAACACACGGGCCGTGGTTCGGGAGTCCGCGCGAGCCGCCGTGACCCGTACGTCGGCGCAAGCCGTGACACGTGCGTCAGCGCAGGCCGCCGACGCGGCGCCTGGCTTGCCGCGCCCGGCCGCGTCGTTGCCCGGAACAGCCCGCACCGTCGTCCGCTCCACCCTCGACATCGAACTGCAATCCGCCGTCGAAACCATGCTGCTGGACCGCGTCGACGCCTTGCCGCCCAAGGTATCGATGGCCGTGCTGGTCATGGACAACGACACTCTGGCCACCAAGGTCTACGCCGGATCGGCCGATTTTTCAGACCGCCGCCGCGCAGCCCACGTGGACATGGTGCGTGGGGTGCGCTCGCCGGGGTCCACGCTCAAGCCCTTTCTGTATGCGATGGCATTGGACGACGGGCTGATCCATTCCGAAAGCCTGCTGGTGGACGCGCCGCAGTCCTTTGGCGGCTATCGGCCCGGCAATTTCCAGGCGGCGTTTTCCGGTCCTGTAAGTGTGTCGGACGCCCTTCAACGATCCCTGAACGTCCCCGCCGTCGACTTGCTGGATCGGGTCGGCCCGGCGCGGTTCGCGTCCAATCTGCGCGCAGCCGGGCTGCGGCTGCGCATGGGGACGGGGGTCGCGCCCAACCTGAGCCTGATCCTGGGCGGCGGGGGCACGACGCTGGAAGAACTGGTCGCTGCCTACCGCGCGCTGGCACGCGGCGGGATGGCCGGCCAGCCCCGCCTGGAGCCCGACGCGCCCCGTGTCGAGGCGCGCATCATGAGCCCCGGGGCGGCATTCATCGTGCGCGAGATCCTGGAAAACGGAGGCCACCCGGACCGCCCGTTCTACGACGGTCCGCGCGGGCTGGCCTGGAAGACCGGCACCAGTTTCGGCTTTCGGGACGCGTGGGCGGTGGGGGTCACCGACGGCTTCACGATCGGAGTGTGGGTGGGCCGGCCCGACGGCACGCCCAATCCCGGCTTTTTCGGCGCCAACGTGGCCGCGCCGCTGCTGCAGGATATCGTCGCAGCCTTGCCCGCGCCGCCCCCTGCGCCCCGCAGGCCGCCGGCCGAGGTGTCGCAGGTATCGATCTGCTGGCCCCTTGGCCTCGCGGCATCGGTCACGCCGCCCGCGCAGTGCCAGATCCGCCGCCAGGCCTGGGCGCTGGATGGCGCCGTGCCGCCCACCTTGCCGGACCGGGTGGCGCCGGCCGGCCCGATCGAGACCCTGTGGGTGTCGCCCGTGACCGGTCACCGCACCCGGCCCAACTGCAGCGTGCCAGGCGAACCGATGCAGGTGGCGCGGTGGCCGACCTATCTGCAGCCCTGGCTGGAATCTGGCCTGCTGGCCGCCTATGCCCCGCCACCGTGGGATCCGGCCTGCCGCGCGGCGGACGCCCGGTCGGGCCTGCGGATCGAGGGCGTGGACACTGGCGCGCAGCTGCTGCCGGTGCCCGGCGGCCGTGACATCACCGTAGGGGTGCGGGCACTGGGCGGCAGCGGCACGGTGTGGTGGCTGCTGGATGGCCAGCCCCAGCAGCAGTCGCCCGGAACCGCCGGCGTCACCTTCAAACTCAGGGAAAACGGCAAGCACGCCGTGACCGCCATGGACGAAGCGGGGCGCTACGATAGCGTGTCCTTCACGGTGCGCGGACTGCCGGGGACCGCGGCCTCCAGCAAATAGCCGAGCGCGTTCGGGCTTGCGCTGACTTGTGGCGCTGCCAGATAAGCAGGATAATGTTTATTATCCGAACAAAAGTTCGTGTAAAGAACATTTGCGGACTGATAGGGCTTACCTTTCGAACTTTCTGCGGACCCTGAACCGTCCGCGTATCGAACATTTCTATTCGGTCCGCATCGACTTCTGACGCAACCAGGCGCGTCCGCCAGGCCTTTCCGGTCCCGGCGCCGCGCGGAGACATTCATGATCAACAAAATCGTTGCTTCGGTCGCCGAAGCCTTGGCAGACGTCAAAGACGGCTCCACCATCCTGATCGGCGGCTTCGGCACGGCTGGCCTGCCCAACGCCCTCATCGACGGGCTGATCGAGCAGGGCGCCAAAGACCTCGTCGTGGTGAACAACAACGCCGGCAATGGCTATACCGGCCTGGCCGCCCTGCTCAAGACCGAACGCGTCCGCAAGGTCATCTGCTCTTTCCCGCGCCAGTCCGACTCGTGGGTGTTCGACGAGCTGTACCGCGCCGGCAAGCTGGAACTGGAACTGGTGCCCCAGGGCAACCTGGCCGAGCGCATCCGCGCGGCCGGCGCCGGCATTGGCGGCTTCTTCAGCCCCACGGGCGCCGGCACGCTGCTGGCCGAGGGGAAGGAAACGCGCGTCATCAACGGCCGTGAATACGTGCTGGAAAGCCCGATCTTTGGCGATGTCGCGCTGATCTCGGCCGACCGCGGCGACCGCTGGGGCAACCTGACCTATAACAAGACGGCGCGCAACTTCGGCCCGATCATGGCAACGGCGTCCAAGCTGGCCATCGCGCAGGTGCGCCAGGTCGTCGAACTGGGCGAGCTCGATCCCGAAGCCGTGGTCACGCCCGGCATCTTCGTCAAGCGTGTGGTGCAGGTTGCCGCGCAAGCCCCCCAACCCGTCGCCGCATAAGGTAGCCGCCATGAACAAATTGAATCGAGACCAGATCGCCGCGCGTGTCGCCCGCGACATCCCCGAAGGCGCGTACGTGAACCTGGGCATCGGCCTGCCCACCCTGGTCGCCAACCACCTGCCGGCCGACCGCGAAGTGCTGCTGCACACCGAAAACGGCCTGCTCGGCATGGGCCCCGCGCCCGCCAAGGGCGAAGAAGACTGGGACCTGATCAACGCCGGCAAGCAGCCCGTCACGACGCTGCCCGGCGCGGCCTTCTTCCACCACGCCGACTCGTTCGGCATGATGCGCGGTGGCCATCTGGATATCTGCGTCCTGGGCGCTTTCCAGGTGTCGGTCAAGGGTGACCTGGCGAACTGGCACACCGGCGCGCCCGACGCGATTCCCGCCGTGGGCGGCGCCATGGACCTGGCGATCGGCGCCAAGGACGTCTTCGTGATGATGGACCTGCTGACCAAGACCGGCGAAAGCAAACTGGTTGCCGCCTGCACTTATCCGTTGACCGGCGTCGCCTGCGTGAGCCGGGTGTACTCCGACATGGCGGTGTTCGACATCACCTCCGATGGCGTGCGCGTGATCGATCGGGTGGACGGCCTGTCGTTCGACGAACTGCAGCGCCTGTGCAACGTGCCGCTCCTGAAGGACTGATCGTGGACGCCTTCGTCTACACCGGCATTGCGTCCCGCGTCGTGTTTGGCGCGGGGTCCCTGCAGCACCTCGAACGCGAGATCGAGCTGCTGGGCGCTCGCCGGGCGCTGGTCCTGTGCACCCCGGGCCAGCGCGAGCAGGCGGAGCGCGTTGCCGCGATCATCGGCGATCGCGCGGCAGGCATCTTCGACCAGGCCGTCATGCATGTGCCGATCGAATCGGCACGTGAAGCACGCGCCGAAGCGCAGCGGCTGGGCGCAGATTGCGCGATTGCCATCGGCGGCGGGTCCACCACGGGCCTGGGCAAGGCGATCGCGCTGGATTCGGGCCTGCCCATCCTGGCGATCCCGACCACCTACGCCGGGTCGGAAATGACGCCGATCTACGGCATTACCGAAGCCGGTCTGAAAAAGACAGGCAAGGACCTGCGCGTGCTGCCGCGCACCGTGATCTACGATCCGGAACTGACGATCGGCCTGCCCATCGGCCTGTCGATCACCAGCGGCCTGAACGCCATGGCGCACGCAGCCGAAGGCCTGTACGCGCAAGACACCAATCCCATCATGGGCCTGCTGGCCGAAGAAGGCCTGCGCGCCATGGCCCGTGCCTTGCCCGCGCTCAAGGCGGACCCCGCCGACATCACCGCGCGCAGCGACGCGCTGTATGGCGCGTGGCTGTGCGGCACGGTGCTGGGCAACGTCGGCATGGCCCTGCATCACAAGCTGTGCCACACGCTGGGCGGCAGTTTCAACCTGCCGCACGCCGAGGTGCACACCGTGGTGTTGCCGCATGCCATGGCCTACAACACCCGCGCCGTGCCGGACGTCATGGCGCGCATCGGCCGGGCGATCGGTTCGCCCGATGACGCGGCGGGTGGACTGTTCGACCTGGCGCAATCGCAGGGCGCTCCCGTCGCCCTGCGCGACATCGGCATGAACGAAGCCGATCTCGACCGCGCCGCCGACATTGCCGTCGGCAACCCGTATTGGAATCCCCGGCCCATCGAACGGGCCGCGCTGCGCCAGTTATTGCAGGACGCGTGGGAAGGCAAGCGGCCCAAGGGCTAAGCTGATATGCACGCGACGATCGCCTTCCTAGTTGAAAATAGCCACTAGTCAAAACATCAGGGACACATCATGAGTTCACACGCTTTTATTTGCGATGCCATCCGTACTCCCTTCGGTCGTTACGGCGGCGCGCTGTCGTCGGTCCGCGCCGACGACCTCGGTGCGATCCCGATCAAGGCCTTGATGGAACGCAATCCCGGCCTGGACTGGGCTGCCATCACCGATGTCATCTACGGCTGCGCGAACCAGGCAGGCGAAGACAACCGCAACGTGGCCCGCATGTCGGCGCTCCTGGCCGGCCTGCCGATTGAAGTGCCCGGATCGACCGTGAACCGCCTGTGCGGCTCGGGCCTGGATGCCCTGGGTACCGCCGCGCGCGCCATCCGCGCCGGTGAAGCCGGCCTGATGATCGCCGGTGGCGTGGAAAGCATGAGCCGCGCCCCCTTCGTGATGGGCAAAGCCGAGACCGCCTTTTCGCGCAACGCCGCGATCTATGACACGACCATCGGCTGGCGTTTCGTCAACAAGGCAATGAAAGAGATGTACGGCGTCGACGCCATGCCGGAAACCGGAGAGAACGTCGCGACCGACTACAAGATCGAACGCGAAGCGCAGGACCGCATGGCCTTTGCAAGCCAGAGCAAGGCCGCTGCGGCGCAGCGCGCCGGCTTCTTCGATGCCGAAATCACGCCAGTGACGATCAAGCAGAAGAAGGGTGATCCGATCGTCGTGTCCAAAGACGAACATCCTCGCGAAACCAGCATGGAAGCGCTGGCCAAGCTCAAGGGCGTCGTGCGCCCGGATGGCACCGTTACCGCAGGCAATGCGTCGGGCGTGAACGACGGCGCCTGCGCCTTGCTGCTGGCGTCCGAAACCGAAGCCGCGCGCCAGAACCTGACGCCCAAGGCCCGGGTTGTCGGCATGGCCACCGCGGGCGTTCCGCCGCGCGTGATGGGGATCGGCCCGGCGCCGGCCACGCAAAAGGTGCTGGCGCTGACCGGCCTGACGCTGGACCAGATGGACGTGATCGAACTGAACGAAGCCTTCGCCTCGCAAGGCCTGGCCGTGCTGCGCATGCTGGGTCTGGCCGATGACGACGCCCGTGTGAATCCGAACGGCGGCGCGATTGCGCTGGGTCATCCGCTTGGCGCCAGCGGCGCCCGTCTGGCGACCACCGCGGTCAACCAGCTGCACCGCACCAACGGCCGCTACGCGCTGTGCACGATGTGCATCGGCGTTGGCCAGGGTATCGCGGTCATCCTCGAACGCGTGTAAGAAGGGCAGGGCGAGTCGCCCTGTGCAAGCAATGCCCAGGTGCGGTCGACCTGGGCATTGTTTTGCCTGCAATGTGGAGGATCGATCGAGGGTGGATCAGGTCGACCACTTCCGTCCGAATTCCATCGCATCGAAATGCCCCACCAGGAAGTCGATGAAGCATCGCGTCTTGGCGGGCAGATACTGACGGTTGGGATAGGCCAGGTTGATGCTCAATCGCGGCAGGTCCCAGTCGTCCAGAACGGGCACCAGCCGCCCAGCCACGATCTCGTCGTAGATGATGTATTTGGGCTGCACCAGAATGCCCAGGCCATCCAGGGCGGCCGCCACCAGTACCTGTCCTTCGTTCGATTCCAGCAGGCCTTTGACGGTGATGGCCGCGACGGCGGAAGGGGGCGAATCCATCGCCGCCCCCGGACCCCGCCGCGTGAACCGCAATTCGTCGTACCGGTTCGCATACGTGTACAGCAGCAGCCGATGGCGGGCCAGGTCCTGCACCGCCTGCGGCGTGCCGTACTGGTCCAGGTAGCGCGGTGACGCGGCCAGCACACGCCGGGTCTCGGCCAGCCGGCGTATCGTCAACGTCGAATCCGCTTCCCCTTCGCGGGTCCGGATCGCCAGATCGATCCCGTTTTCGATCAGGTCGTAATACCGGTTCGACGTCACCAGGTGCACGTTGACTTGCGGATAGCGCTGCGTGAATGCGGGCAGGATGGGTGCAATGTGCCGCATCGCAAACGACACCGAGGCGGTGATGCGCAGGTCGCCCGTCGGGTTCACGGCCGTCGCGTTCGCCATCGACTCGGCATCCTGCATGTCGGCCAGAATGCTCTTGCAGCGTTGGTAGAACGCTTCGCCCACTTCGGTCAGGTACAGCCGGCGCGTATTGCGTTCGACCAGCCGGGCGGCCACGCGCTGTTCCAGCGTGCTCAAGTGCCGGCTCGCCGCGGCGTTCGACAGCCCCACCGCTTCGGCCGCGCGTGTCAGGCTGCCTTGCTCCGCGATCTGCACGAACAGTTCCATTTCCCGCCAACGATCCATACCCGGTCTGCTGCCTTTTATTGTGGGGTGGGACACCGATTGTTTGTCAGGGCGGCTTATAATTTTTGGCTACGACTTCTTCCGTATGCCCAACCAGGATTCGCCATGCCCGCCAACGCTTCCCGCATTTCGCAAGACGCACTCGACCAGTTGTTCATGTCGGCCCGCACGCACAACGGCTGGCTCGACACGCCGGTGTCCGACGACAAACTGAAGGAAGTCTACGACATCGCGAAAATGGGAGCGACGTCGATGAACACCCAGCCGATGCGCCTGGTGTTCGTGCGGTCGCCCGAAGCGCGCGAGCGTCTGTCCACCATGGTCAGTCCGGGCAACGTCGACAAGGTGCGCCAGGCGCCGGTCATCGTGATCTTTGCGAACGACACCAAGTTCTACGAATACATGCCCAAGATCTGGTTCCGCGAAGGCGCCAAGGAAATGTTCGAAGGCAATCCGGCCATGGCTGCGGCCACCGCGACACGCAACGCGACCCTGCAGGCGGCCTACTTCATGATCGCCGCCCGCGCGGTGGGCCTGGACTGCGGTCCCATGAGCGGCTTTGACATCCCGAAGGTCAACGCCGAATACTTTGCCGATGGCCGCTACCAGGCCAACTTCATCTGCGCGCTGGGCTTTGGCGACGAAACGAAGCTGTTCGAGCGTCAGCCCCGCCTGTCGTTCGAAGAAGTGTCGACACTGCTGTAAGCGGCGTCGGCACGCAGCGCTGCCGTCAAGCGCAGCGTTGCAACCAGCAAAAAGGGACGCCGCGGCGTCCCTTTTTGCTGGGCCGTGTTGCCGAGCTATTCCTTGGCGATCCCGGCCTTGCTCCGCACCTCGTCCCACCGGTTGATTTCCGCAACCAGATGCTGATTCAGCGCCTGCGGTGTCGACGCCTGCGCCAGGCACGCCGATGACAGCATCTGCTGCTTGACGGCGTCCGATGACAGCACCGTGGTCAGCGCGCGGTTCATTTTTTCGACCACCGGGGCGGGCGTGCCGGCCGGGAAAGCCAGCGCATACCAGGTCGTGACGTCAAAGCCTTGCACGCCCGACTCGATCGCCGTTGGCGTGGTCGGCAGGCCGCCGAAGCGGGTGGGCGACGTGACCGCCAGGGCCTTCAGTTCGCCACTGCGGATATGGCCCAGCAGCGGCGAGGCGACTTCCACCAGCATGTCCACTTCGCCCCCCAGCACGGCCGCGACGGCGTTGGGGGTGCCCTTGTACGGAATGTGCTGGATGTCGGCGCCACTGATCTGCCGCAGCAATTCCGCCGCGAAATGCTGCGTGCTGCCGACACCTACGCTCGCGTAATTGAGCTTGCCGGGGGACGCCTTCGCCATGGACAGGAAGGCGGGCAGATCGCCCGCCGTATTTTTCTTGCCCACCGCCACCACCAGCGGTTGCGCGCACAACGTCGACACCGGCGCAAAGTCCTTGACCGCGTCGAAGGGCAACTGCTTGTACATGGCGGCCGACACGGCGTGGCCATTGTTCATCACGAACACGGTATGCCCGTCGGGCGCTGCCCGCGCCACGGTATTTGCCGCCAGCGTGCCGCCCGCCCCCGGCTTGTTCTCGATGACGACGGCCTGACCCAGTTGCTCGGCCAGCGGCTGCGCGACCATCCGCGCAATGATGTCCGTGCCACCGCCCGGCCCGAAGCCGACCAGCATGCGGATGGGCCGCGTTGGCCATTCCTGGGCCTGCGCCGCAGGGGCAAGGGTGATGAGTGCGGGAAAGGCAAGCGCAAGCGCGGACAGCAGCGCGCCGCCTGGACGCCGGGTGATGGGGTGCATGGTTGTCTCCGTGGCCCCGATCTGTGCGGGGCTCGTGTTGGAAGTGCACAAGGTGAAAGAACGTGGGTAACGCAATCAACGTGCGTACACGTCAGTCCGGTCGTGGACGCACCAGGCAAAACGATAGGGCCGCGGGCGACCCTTCAGGGAAAGTCCCATCAGGGTAATCAGTAAGACAGCCTGACTATCTCGGCAAAAAAGGGGGCGGTCTGAACCCGCCACCGCATTACCGATTCAAGGAGTCTGCCCCACCTCGCCCGGGTCCTGCATGACGACTACGGCCGCGCCGATCCTTCCAGCCAGGCCTTGCCGCGCTGATACAGCGCTTCGACTTCCGGCCCTTTCAAGCCCGGCATCGTCGTTTTCACATCCATGCCGATCCCGACCTGCAGGTAGGCCAGGTGACGATACCCTTCGGCAAAGCGCGACAGCAGTTCCGGATCCAGCTTGAGGGTCGCGGACGGATCCACGGCGTCCATGCGATCCTTTTCGTAGATCGGCTGGCGCTCGACCACGCCCCACTTGCCGGCGCGTTTTTCCACGAAGTCATAGAAGCGGCCCGTGCACACCACGTCGACCAGCACGTCGTGCACCTTGGCCCGCTGCGAGATCGTCATCTTGGTCTGCACGACCGCGCGATCCCCCGCGCGATCGATGGTCGATCCCCCCAGGAAGTGCAGGATGTTGACGCCGCGGTCCATGCCTTCGCGGCTCTGCTTGATGAATTCGGTGGCCGACGCCTGGCACCACGTCGCGTTCATGCGCCCGTCGTCGTGCCAGACGGTGGCAAAGCGTTCCCAGTCGCCGGCATCGCGCCAGAGCGCCCAGTTTTCGATCAGTTCGCGTATCGCGAGTTTTTCCTCGTCGTACATGATGTCTCCTTGTTGTGAGGTGGGGCAGGGTAAGTCTGGTTGTCGGGGTCAGTTCTTGGGGTTCACTTCTTGGGGTTCAGCACGAAATCGAAGTCCAGCGTGTAGAAGGGCGTGGCGCTGTCGGTGCCGGCCGGCGTGCGACCCGGTTCGTGGCGCACCCACTGCGCGATCAGCGATGAGCGTACCCCGAACACGGCATCCGAATCGAGATACTGATCGCCATCACGGAACACATGCGTGACCAGGGTTTCGTAGCCGTCGGCCTGGATCATGAAGTGCAGATGGGCCGGGCGCCAGGGGTGGCGATTGAGCGCGCTCAACATGCAGCCGACCGGGCCGTCATGGGGGATGGGATAGGCCTCAGCCAGGATAGACGTGAAATAAAAGCCGCCGTCGTCTTGCGTGTACAGAGTGCCGCGTGCGCGGTGGCCGTGATCGCCCTTGTATTGCACGTCGTAGTTGCCATCGGCGTCGGCCTGCCAGACTTCCAGCTTGGCATGCGGGATCGCCTCGTCCTTCGTGCCCTTGACCGTGCCGCGCACAAAACAGGGTTCGCCGTGCGCGCCGTTGGCGATGTCGTCACCATTTTCGTAATCGGGCGACCCTTCCACGAAAAAAGGGCCGAATACCGTGGCCTCGGTGCAGGACGGGGGTTTGCGATGGTTCATCGCGGTCACCAAAGTCGACAGGCCCAGCGTGTCGGACAGCAGGATGAATTCCTGGCGCTTGTCGTCGGTAATGTGGCCGACCTGGGTCAGGAACTCGATGCCTTGCACCCACTCCGCCTCGGTCAGTTTCACCTCGCGCGCAAAGCTGTGCAAGTGCTGCACGAGGCTGGTCATGATCTCTTTCAGGCGGGGACTGGGCGCGTCCACATGGCGCGCCAGCACGGCCTGGGTAATGGTGTCTTCATTGAGGTTGCGCAAGTCGGTCTCCGTCGTCTGTGGCGTGGCCTACTGTAGACGGGCCGGCAACGCGGAGAAACCGATAAGCTGGAAAAGACTTTTGCGCTCCATGGAACGCCGGACGGGCAGCGATGCCCCGACGCCGGGCGCCGTCCATTCACACCCTCAACGCACGCCCGGAATGCCTTCGATCTTGGTGCCGGCCTTGATGCCCCGCCGCGCGAACCATCCTTTGTCCATTTCCAGTGCGTACAGCACCGGCTTGACGGCGCAGTGGCTGTCTTCGGTCTTGGGCGCCATGTCTTCGATATTGGCGACCGTGCCGTCCGCGGCAATGAAGGCCACCGATAGCGGGATCAAAGTATTGCGCATCCACATGCATTGCGTGGCGGGCGCATCGAAAATGAACAGCATGCCGGCGTTGGGCGCCAGCTGCTCGCGGAACATGAGGCCGCGTTCGCGGGCCGCCGGCACCGCCGCCACTTCGGCCTGGATCAGGTGCATGCCTGCGCGCAATTGCTGCACCGGCATGCCCTGCGCCCAGGCCAGCGCCGGCAGCAGCACGGCAGCCGTTGCCAGGCCCGCTGCCGCGCCAAGGCGGGTTGCGAACCGGCGGAACGAAAAGGGTAGGGTGGACGGCATGCGGTGAACGGTCGAGGTCATGATCAGCATTGCTAGGACAGGTTTGGACGGATCGGCTAGCCGGGGCCGGCATGTCGGTACATCGGGCGACCGCCGGTCATCGGGTGATCGCAGCGTAGCATGGCGTATCGCCCGGCAGGCTGACGGCAAGCTGTCTTGGCGACGGCGCGTAATGGTTTGAATATGCTCAATAACCCTGTTGCGCACGAGGCCAAAAAAAATGCTGCGCGGCATCACACGACGCCGCCACAGGCTTGCGACGGGAGTAATATGAATGAAACTCCCTACCGAAATGTGCAGCCCGCTGGCGTCGTTTTCCTGCTGACACAGCCGTTGCACGTGGGATCCGGCAGGTTGTAAGAACGCTGGATGACCAGGGCCGTAATCCGTTATTAATAGCGTGAGGGGTTGATATGGCTTCGATCAACACCACATGACTTTCAAGCTGTCGCCGCGGCCTCGAACCGTTTGCACTAGCCCGGAATGGGGCGGCAAGGTGACTGGCAGGGTACTTTCGAGTGGATAGAATAGGCGCATGAGCACCGGGTTCGATTCTCATCCGAATCAGACAACGCTGCTCGAGCGGGAAACTTCCAAGACAAAACCACCTCCAATGTTCACGGTGGTACTGTTGAACGACGATTTCACGCCGATGGAGTTCGTTGTGCTGGTACTGGAGAAGTTTTTTAGCAAAGGGCGCGAGCAAGCCACGCAAATCATGCTCAAGGTACACCTCGAGGGCCGGGGCGTGTGCGGCGTTTATGCGCGCGATATCGCCAAGACCAAAATCGATCAGGTGAGCCGGTTTGCGCGGCAGAACCAGCATCCGCTTCAGTGCATCATGGAGGAAGCGTGATTTCTCAAGAATTGGAAGTTAGTCTTCACATGGCATTTGTCGAGGCCCGTCAGGCCCGGCATGAGTTCATCACAGTGGAGCATCTGTTGCTTTCCCTGCTCGACAATCCGTCGGCAGCGGAAGTATTGCGGGCCTGCGCCGCCAACGTCGACGACCTCAGGCGCAATCTGCGTAACTTCGTCAACGACAACACGCCCGTCATTCCGGGCACCGAAGACGCTGACACCCAGCCGACGCTCGGCTTCCAGCGCGTGATTCAACGCGCCATCATGCATGTCCAGAGTACGGGCAATGGCAAGAAGGAAGTGTCCGGGTCGAACGTGCTTGTCGCGATCTTCGGCGAAAAAGACTCGCATGCCGTGTATTACCTGCACCAGCAGGGCATCACGCGCCTCGACGTCGTCAATTTCATGTCCCACGGCATTACCAAGCAGCCCCAGCTCGAAGCGGCCAACACGCCCAAGGAGCCGGAAGCTGAAGCGGAAGCCGAGGCCAAGCAGTCGCCGCTCGACCAGTACACCCAGAATCTGAACGCCGCCGCCAAGGCCGGCAAGATCGATCCGCTGATCGGGCGCGACAACGAGCTCGAACGCGTGATCCAGATCCTGTGCCGTCGGCGCAAGAACAACCCGCTGCTGGTGGGCGAGGCTGGCGTCGGCAAGACCGCGATCGCCGAAGGCCTGGCATGGCGCATCACCGAAGGCACGGTGCCCGAAGTGCTGGCCGACGCGTGCGTGTATTCGCTCGACATGGGCGCGCTGCTGGCGGGCACCAAGTATCGCGGCGACTTCGAGCAACGCCTGAAGGCGGTGCTCAAGCAGCTCAAGGAAAGCCCCCGGTCCATCCTGTTCATCGACGAGATTCATACGCTCATCGGTGCGGGCGCGGCCTCGGGCGGAACGCTGGACGCATCCAATCTGCTCAAGCCGGCCCTGTCATCGGGTCAGCTCAAATGCCTGGGCGCGACCACGTACACCGAATACCGCGGCATCTTCGAAAAAGACCACGCGCTGTCGCGTCGTTTCCAGAAGGTGGATGTGAACGAACCGACTGTCGAGCAGACCGTGCAGATTCTGCGTGGCCTGAAGCAGAAGTTCGAAGACCACCACGGCGTCAAGTATTCGTCGGCGGCGCTGTCGGCGGCTGCGGAACTGTCGTCCAAGTTCATCAACGACCGTCACCTGCCTGATAAGGCCATCGACGTGATCGACGAAGCAGGCGCTGCCCAGCGCATCCTGCCCAAGTCGCGTCAGAAGAAGGTGATCGGCAAGTCCGAGATCGAAGACATCGTGTCCAAAATCGCCCGGATTCCTCCGCAGTCGGTGTCGAGCGACGATCGCAGCAAGCTGGCGACCCTCGAGCGGGACCTGAAGGCGGTGGTGTTCGGTCAGGATGCGGCCATCGATGCGCTGTCGGCATCGATCAAGATGGCGCGTTCGGGCCTGGGCAAGCCGGAAAAGCCGATAGGTTCGTTCCTGTTCTCGGGTCCGACCGGGGTGGGCAAGACCGAAGTCGCGCGTCAACTGGCGTTTATCCTGGGTATCGAACTGCTGCGTTTCGATATGTCGGAATACATGGAACGTCATGCGGTGTCGCGTCTGATCGGCGCGCCGCCCGGATACGTCGGCTTCGACCAGGGTGGTCTGCTGACCGAGGCCGTCGCCAAGAAGCCGCATTGCGTGCTGCTGCTCGACGAAATCGAAAAGGCGCACCCGGAAGTCTTCAACATCCTGCTGCAGGTGATGGACCACGGGACGCTGACCGACAACAACGGCCGCAAGGCGGACTTCCGCAACGTCATCATCATCATGACGACGAACGCAGGGGCCGAGGCGCTGCAGAAGAACGTGATCGGCTTCACCAACACGCGTCAGCTCGGCGACGAGATGGCGGACATCAAGCGCATGTTCACGCCTGAGTTCCGCAACCGTCTGGATGCCACGATCTCGTTCACCGCGCTGAACCAGGACATCATCCTGCGCGTGGTCGACAAGTTCCTGATGGAGCTCGAAGAGCAATTGCACGAGAAGCGTGTCGAGGTCATCTTTACCGATGCCCTGCGTGCGCACCTCGGCAAGAAGGGCTTCGATCCCCTGATGGGCGCCCGACCCATGCAGCGTCTCATCCAGGACGCGATCCGTCGCGCGCTGGCCGACGAGCTGCTCTTCGGCCGACTCGTCAACGGTGGCAAGGTGACCGTGGACGTGGACGACAAGGACACTGTCCAGCTGACCTTTGGCGAGGAATCGCCTAAGGCCAAGCCGCAGCCGGCGGTCGAACTGACCGACTGATCACGCTGTGACATGGTGATGAAAAGGGGTGCCGGACTTTGCTCTGGCGCCCCTTTTTGCATCCGGCGCGTCGCACTCTGTGCGACCAGAGCAACACTTGCCGGGACTTTTGCTCGAAAATGGGTTACTATCGTTGCACTGCATCAATTACGTCACCGCCCTGTTCACAAATACGGGCACCGACGTGACCTCCATGCAGCCGATCGGGGGCGACAACCGCCACCCGAAAACTGCATCGTCTCTGACCCCGTCTTTCCCTTCGCTTAGCGCGCACGGTGATATCGGTCGGCGCCGATGATCCGTCCGAAGCGGTAACTAAGATCCGCCTTCGGCAGCGTAGCGCCAGCTTTCCAGGCTTGCTCGTTCGAACGCTTCAGCACAACGGCTGAAGCGCATATGTGTGTGCGTTTTGCACGGCACATCCGGACCGGCTTGTGTGTCGAGTTGCGCAGCGTTTATCGCAACGAAAGGAAATTGAATGTCTTTTGAATCATTGGGTTTGGCTCCTGCTCTGGTCAGCGCGTGCGCTGAAGCTGGTTTTACCGAACCCACGACCGTGCAGGCTCAGGCGATTCCCCTGGCCCTGGCAGGTCACGATCTGATGGTGTCGTCGCAAACGGGTAGCGGCAAGACCGCCGCCTTCATGCTGCCGGCCCTGCATCGCCAACTGGCTGGCTCGCCGCTGCGCGCCGCCGGTGTCCGTATTCTGGTGTTGACGCCTACCCGCGAACTGGCACAGCAAGTGTCGGACGCTACCCGTGTGTTCGGCAAGGCCCTGGGCTGGCTCAAGACGACGACCGTCGTCGGCGGCATGCCTTACGGCGCGCAATTGAAAGCCCTGTCGCGTCGCGTTGACGTGCTGGTGGCAACGCCTGGCCGTCTGCTCGACCACGTGCAATCGGGTCGTGTGAACCTGGCCGAAGTGGAAACGCTGGTGCTGGACGAAGCCGACCGCATGCTGGACATGGGCTTCATCGATGACATCGAAGCCATCGTGGCCAAGACCCCGGCTACCCGCCAGACGCTGCTGTTCTCGGCAACGCTGGATGGCACGATCGCCAAGCTGGCCTCGCGCATGATGCGTGACCCGCAGCGTATCGAAGTCGCTGGCCAGAAGGAAAAGCACGCCAACATCACGCAAACGCTGCTGTATGCGGATGACATGGGCCACAAGACGCGTCTGCTAGACCACCTGCTGCGCGACACCACGCTCGGACAGGCCATCGTCTTCACGTCGACCAAGCGTGCTGCCGATGAACTGGCGAATGATCTGGCCGACCAGGGCTTCTCGGCCGCTGCACTTCATGGCGACATGAACCAGCGCCAACGTACCCGTACGCTGGGCATGATGCAGCGTGGTCAGGTGCAAGTGCTGGTGGCAACCGATGTGGCTGCTCGCGGCATCGATGTCCAGGGCATCACGCACGTCATCAACTTCGACCTGCCAATGCAAGCTGAAGACTACACCCACCGTATCGGCCGTACTGGCCGCGCCGGTCGCGATGGTGTCGCCTTCACGCTGGCCACGCATGCCGAACGCCACAAGATCCGTACGATCGAACGCTACACCGAGCAATCGGTGCCAGTGAGCACGATCGCCGGTCTTGAGCCACAGCGCGCACCGCGTCCAGGCAGCGACCGTCCTTCGTCGGGCCCGCGTCGCAGCGGTCCTGGCGCCAAGCCGGGCTGGAAGCCAGGCTTCTCGCGTGACCGTGGTGCATCGGCTGGCGCCGGTTTCCGCAACGAGCCACCCCGTCCGCAAGGCGAGCGTTCGTTCTCGGCAGACCGTCCTGCACGTACCTGGGCCGATCGTCCAGTGACTGCTGGCCAGACCGAGCGTCCGCGTACCCCGCGGCCAGAAGGCGAGCGCCGTGAGTTCCGTGCCGACGGTGCTGCTGCACCCCGTCGTTTCGACTCGCGCCGCAAGGCTGCGTAAGGTTCCAGGCAGCGCGTCTTCGGACGCGTGATCCAGGAATGAAAAATCCCCCACCGTTCGCGGTGGGGGATTTTTTTTTGCCCGGCGCCGTTCAGGTGCCTGGTGACCGCGGAAGGGTAGACTATGCAGCCGGGTGTCATCCAAGGCGCAAGCCGGGTGCCCCCCTTTCGTAGCAAGGAGTCCTTCGCCCCATGCATTGTCTGGTCATCGAAGATGAAGTCGATACCTCGCGGTATATCTGCAACGGCCTGCACGAAAGCGGCCATACGGCCGTGGCCTGCCGCGACGGCGCCGATGGCCTGCAAAAGGCGCTGCACGAAACCTGGGACGTGATCGTCCTGGACCGGATGCTGCCCGATGACGTGGACGGCCTGTCGATCCTGACCACGCTGCGCGGCATCGGCAACACCACGCCGGTGCTGATCCTGAGCGCACTGGCCGGCCTGGATGACCGCGTGCGCGGATTGCGCGGCGGCTGCGACGATTACCTTACCAAGCCTTTTGCGTTTTCCGAACTGGCGGCGCGGCTGGAGGCGTTGTATCGCCGGTCGCGGTCGCGCGACGACATCCGCGAACTGAAGATCGCCGACCTGAAGGTGGACCTGACCCGGCGCACGGTGGAACGCGACGGCAAGCCCATCGCGCTGCAGCCACGAGAATTCCGCCTGCTGGTCTATCTGCTGCTCAATCAGGGCGAGGTGGTCACACGCACCATGCTGCTCGAGGCCGTGTGGGATTACCGCTTCGATCCGCAGACCAATGTGATCGACGTGCAGATCAGCCGGCTGCGCAACAAGATCGACAATGGCTTCACGACGCCGCTGATCCATACGGTGCGCGGCGTGGGGTATTCGATTTCGGCCGACCGGTGAACGTCACCCCTTCCAAGCAGCGGGGCAGCACGCCCGGACCGCTGACGTGGCTGCGCCAGCTGTGGGCGTCGGTCGCGTTTCGCCTGGCGCTGGGGTATGGCGTATCGGTCATGCTGTTCATGCTGGTGATCCTGTCGGTGCTGTATGTGCAGACGATCGGCGTGCTGCAGAACCGGATCGATCGCCAGTTGCGGTCGACGTCGACCCGGCTGATCACCCATTTCGAGGCCGACGGGCGCGAGAAGATCCTGTCCGAAATCGCCGATGCGCTGACCGACGGACAGAACACCGATACCGAAGCCTTTCTGTTGACCGATGCCCGGGGCCGCAAGATCGCGGGCAACATCGCCGCGTCGGCCGACCTGCTCAGGCCGACCAGTGGCGTCATCGACAAGGTCTTTGTGCGCGATGGGCGGGCGGCGTACGGACGCGTGCTGTCCATGCCTTTGCCCGACGGCGGCCGCCTGGTCGTCGGGCGCGACATGCAGGACCAGAAAGACCTGGAACAACTGGTGGGCAACGCCTTGCTGGGCGCAAGCCTGGTCGCCGTTCTGCTGGCCATTGTTGGTGCGATCGTGTTCCGGGAACAGCTGGAATCCCGGGTGGGGGCGATCCGTCGCACGGCGGCGCAGATCGAGGCCGGGGACCTGACCCGGCGCATTCCGCTGTCGGGGAAGGAAGACGAATTCGCGCGCCTGGGCAATGACATCAACCTCATGCTGGACCGGATCGAGATCCTGATGGAGGGCGTCCGCCACGTGTCCAATACCATCGCGCACAACCTGCGCACGCCGCTGTCCCGGATCCGCTCCAAGCTCGATGTGGCCAACCGGCCGGGCGCCACCGTCGACCAGGTCCAGAACGCGGCGACCTTCGCCATTCGCGAGATCGAAGAATTGACAGTGGTGTTCGACAAGCTGCTGCAGATTGCCGAGGCCGAATCCGGCGCCCGGCGGCAGATTTTCCAGCCGCTCTCGCTCAGTGACATCGTGGGCGACGTGGTTGAACTGTACGAACCGGTGGCCGAAGAAAAGGACGTGCGCTTTTCGACCGAACTCGCCGAGGGCGCCGTCGCCGATGGCGACCGGGACCTGCTGGCAAGCGCAATCGCCAACCTGATCGACAACGCCATCAAGTACGCCGGCAGCCCGGCGGAAGTGTCCGTGCGCACGCTGCAGACGCCTGACTCGGTATCCGTCGTGGTGCAGGACAACGGGCCCGGCATTGCCGCGGCCGAGCGCGTCAAGATCGGCACCCGCTTCTTTCGGCTGAATGCCGCGGTGCCCGGTTATGGCCTGGGGCTGGCCAGTGTGATGGCCATCGCCCACCTGCATCACGCCACTTTCAAGCTGGACGATGCCGGTCCGGGGTTGGTGGCAACCCTGACCTTCAAGCGCGACACAACAACATGACCAAACGGTAATACTGTTTCCCCCGGCCTGTGGATACCATCGCGTGTGCCCTGCAGAGTGGCGCCCGAGCGCGTGGCGAATGCCCGCATCGAATCGATAGTCGTTATCCGCAAAAGGGTTTTCATGCCGGTGCCATTTTTCGTTCCAACGATCGTCCTTGCGGCGGCCTTGTCCGGGTTGATGGCCGGCTGTTCCGAGAAGCCGGCGCCCCCGCCGGCGGTCCAGGCCGAACCGGCGCAGCCCCCCTTGAAGCCCGGCCAGGTGCGGGTCAAGGCGGCCTCGCTCAAGTACATGGATATCCAGGAACTGTCGCAGGCCGGGGCCGGGCGCGTCGTGTGGGCGCCTGCCCGGATGGTGTTCCGCGACGAGATGGTGTCCGAAGTGGCTTCGCCGGTGGCAGGCCGATTGGTCGACGTCTCGGCCAAGGTGGGCGACACGGTCAAGGTAGGCACACCGCTCGCATCGATCTCCAGCCCGGAAGCCTCGCGCATCCGCGGCGACTATCAGACCGCGGTCGTTGAACTGCGCGTGGCCGAGGCCGAGGTGCGACGTCAGCAGATGATGACGGAAAAGGGCATCGGCATTGCGTCCGAGCTGTTCGTGGCCCAGGCCAGGTTGCAGGAAGCCCGTCATGCGGTCGATACCGCATCGCGCGCATCGGCCTATCTGGGCAATGGCGGCAGCGACGTCATCCAGCTGCGCTCGCCGCGCGCGGGCGTGGTCATTGCACGTACGGCCGTCCCGGGGTCTTCCGTCACGTCGGACACTGGCTCGCTGTTCACGGTCGGCGATCCGACTGCCTTGTGGATCACGGCCGACGTGTTTGAAAACGATCTGCGCGGCGTGCGTGAAGGCGCCCCCGTGCGTGTCGAAATGCCATCGCTGGACCAGCCCGTGACGGGCAAGGTGCAGCGCGTCGGCTCGTCGCTCAATGCCCAGACGCGCCGCGCGACGGTGTTCGTGTCGCTCGATCAGCCCAATCCCACGCTGCGTGCCGGCATGCTGGCGCGCGTCGGCATCACCACGACGGCGCCCGCCGGCATGTCGGTGCCGATCAATGCGGTGCTGATCAAGGACGGTCAGCGGTCGATCGTGTTCGTGCAGGTGGCCGAGACCACCTTCGAGGCACGGACGGTCACGCTCGGCCAGCCTTCCAATGGCTTCATCCCGGTCCTCAGCGGACTCAATCCCGGTGAAAAAGTGGTCGTGAAGGGCGGTCTGCTGCTCGACGGCTCGGCCAATCAACTGCTGTAACGGGATCTTTTCATGCGTTCTCTCATTGCGCTGGTCGTCCACCGCCGTCTTGCCGCGGTGGCCGCTACCCTGGTGCTGGCCGCCTATGGCGTCTTTGCCTACCTGAACACCGCCATCGAGGCCTACCCGGACGTGACCAACGTCCAGGTCGGCATCATCTCGCTCGCCCCGGGGCTTGCCCCCGAAGAAGTCGAACGCCAGGTCACCTTTCCGCTCGAACGCGAGCTGAACGGTACGCCGGGGCTTTTATCGCTGAGGTCGGAAAGTTATTTCGGCCTGTCGATGATCACCATGGTGTTCAACGACAAGACGCGCAGTTTCGATGCGCGCGTGCAGGTCACGCAGCGCCTGCCGTCGGCCAATCTGCCCGACGGCGTCACGCCCGAGATGTCGCCCGACAACACGCCACTGGGCAAGATCTATTACTACCGCCTGAACAGCGATCGCCACACGCTGGCCCAGCTGCGCTCGGAACAGGAGTGGACAGTCGCGCGTGTGCTCAAGCAGATCCAGGGCGTGGCCGACGTGGTCAGCGTGGGCGGCTTCGTCAAGGAATTCCATGTCGAAGTGGATCCGGCCAAGCTGATCGCGCATGGCCTGACGCTCGATGAGGTCGTCGATGCGATCGGCAAGTCCAACCAGAACGTGGGCGGCGGCTTGCTGCGCCGGGGCGAGCAATCGCTCATCATCCGCGGCATCGGCTTGCTCAAGACGCCGCGGGATATCGAAACCGTGGTGCTCTCGACGCACAACAACACCCCCGTGCGCGTGGCCGATGTGGCCCAGGTGGTGCAGTCCTACACGCCGCGCCAGGGCTCGGTCGGCATGGATGACGAAGACGATATCGTCCAGGGCATCGTGCTGCTCAAGCGCGATGAAAACCCGACCAAAGTGCTGGACCAGGTCCACCTGAAAGTGGAACAGATCAACAAGTCCATGCTGCCTGCCGGCATGGTGATCCAGCCCAGTTACGACCGCTCGAACCTGGTCGGGCACACGCTCAACACGGTCTATCACAACCTGTTTTTTGGCGCGACCCTGATCATTGGCTTGCTGTGGCTGTTCCTGCGCAGCCTGCGCGGATCGCTGATCGTGGCCGTGGTGATTCCGCTGTCGCTGCTGGTCGCGTTCATCGGCCTGTATCTGATGAAGCTGCCGGCCAACCTGATCTCGATGGGGGCGATCGACTTCGGCATCATCGTGGACGGCGCGGTGGTGCTGACCGAGGCCATCATCCACAAGGCGCGCTTGCGCAAGCCGACCACCCAGCGCGACATGTATGCGCTGATCATCGACGCCGCGGTGTCGGTGGCGCGCCCGACGCTGTTCGCCATGGCCATCGTGATCGCGGCGTTGATACCGGTGTTCTCGCTCGAAAGCATCGAAGGCCGGATCTTTCGTCCGCTGGCGCTGACCTACACCTTCGCGTTGATCGGCGCACTGGTCTTTGCATTGACGCTGGTCCCGGCCCTGTGCGCCATCTTCCTGCGTCCCAAGGACGTGGCGGCGCCCGAACCCAAGGTGTTCCTGCGCATGCACCACGGTTTTTCCGGCTGGATGTCGCGCATTCTGGGAAGTCGGGGCGCCAAGCAGAAGGTCATTGGTGTTGCCGTGATCATGCTGCTGCTGGCGGGTTATTCCGCCAGTCACCTGGGTACGGAATTCCTGCCGGAACTGGACGAGGGCGATGCCTACGTGCTGGTCCAGATGCCGCCATCGATCTCCCTGCAGAAGGGCCAGGAGCTGCTGCGCATCATCCGCATGCGGCTGAAGGCGCCGCCCGAAGTCATCGCGGTCACCAGCGAGCAGGGCCGTCCGGAAGACGGGACCGACAACGAAACCATCAACGTCGCCAAGGTGCTGGTGCGCCTGAAGCCGCGCGATCAATGGCGCAAGGGGCTGGACAAGGACACGCTGGTGGCCGAGATGCGGGAGTCGCTGTCCGACCTGCCGGGCGTGCAGTTCAACTTTGCGCAGCCCATCCGCGACAGCGTCGAAGAGTCGACTTCGGGTGCGCGGGGCCAGGTGGTGCTCAAGCTGTTCGGCCAGGACATTGACACCATGCGCGGCATCCTGCAGCAGACCAAGGCAGCGGTCGCCGACATCCCTGGCGTCGTGGACCTTGACCTGTACCGCGATGCCCCGGCGCCGCAGTTGCACATCGAATTCAATCGTGAAGCCCTGGCCCGCTATGGCATTGCCATGACGGTGGCCGACACCGCGGTGGAAACCGCGCTGGCCGGCAAGGTGGTCACGGCGGTCTGGGAAGGCGAACGCAGTGTGCCGGTGCGCGTGCGCCTGCCGTTCGCCAACCGCATGGACGAGGCCCGCATCCGCGAAATCCTGGTGGCCACGCCCGATGGCAACTATGTGCCCCTGGGCGCGATCGCGTCGGTTGGCTTCAAGGTCGGCAATGCGTCGATCTTCCGTGAAGGCAATTCGCGCTACATGGCGCTCAAGTTCAACGTGTCGGGCCGGGACATCGGGTCGGTGGTGAAAGACACGTTCGAAGTGTTCGATCGCGACATCAAGCTGCCGGAAGGCTACATCGCGCAGTGGGGCGGTCAGTGGGAAAACCAGCAGCGTGCCGCGGCGCGCCTGAAGGTGGTGATCCCGCTGTCGCTGCTCGTGGTGTTCGTGCTGTTGTTCAGCGCGCTGGGCAGCGCGCGCAGCGCCCTGCTGATCCTGCTGACGGCGCCGTTCGCGATGATCGGCGGCGTGCTCGCCCTGCATCTGACCGGCATCGACCTGTCGATCAGCGCGGCCATCGGCTTCATTGCACTGCTGGGTCAGGTGGCCCTGGCCGGCCTGCTGGTGCTCAGTGCGGTCGAAGACTTGCGGCGGGACGGCGTCGCGATGATTCCTGCGTTGATCGAAGGGACCGCTGAACGCATGCGCTCGATCCTGATGGTGACCTGCCTGGGCTTGCTGGGACTGCTGCCGATGGCGCTGTCCACGGGCGTGGGCAGCGAAACGCAGCGCCCGTTCGCGTCGGTGGTGGTCGGCGGCATGGCCGTGCTGCCGCTGATTGCCCTGTTCGTCCTGCCGGTGCTGTATGCCTGGTTCGGACCCAAACGTATGTTGACCGCCGAGCAGCAGGACGAGCTCGACGTGAATGAGGAAACCCGTCATGCATAAGTCCCTGCCCACGCTGATGATGGCGTTGGCACTGCCGCTGTCGCTGCCCGCGGCGATGGCCCAGACCCTGTCCACGCCCCGTGCGGCCACGTCGCCGTCGATGCCGTCGTCGTCCATGCCTTCGTCATCGGTGCCGTCGTCGTCGAACTCGGCGTCGCCGGCCGCGCCAGGTTCCATGCCGAATGTGCCGGCCCCCCAGTACGCGCCACCGCCCACCATGTCCGAGCCGGCCTACGGCACGACAGCCCTGGGCTACGTCGGACCGTCGGCCCGGTCGGCGCCGCTGACGGCGGACATCACGCTGCAGCAGCTGCTTGATCTGGTCAAGACCTACAGCCCGTCACTGGCGGCCGAACGCAGCACCGTCGCCATGGCCGAAGCGGACCTGATGGCGGCGCAGACCTACACCAATCCGGGCGTCAGCTTCACGACCAAACGGGGCGAGCAGGAAACCACGCTGTTCCAGGACGTGCCGATCTTTGGCCAGCGCGGCAAGCGGATCGAGGCTGCGCAAAGCGGCATCGAAGCGGCCCGCGCCAAGCTGCGGCTGGTGTATGCCAATGCCTTGCAGGACGCCGCCCGCGACTTCATGTCGCTGCTGGTCGCGCAAGAGCGCGAAAAGCGCTGGATCGACGCGCGGCAGGACCTGGAATCGGCGGCGCGCATCGTGTCGGGCCAGGTCGAAGCGGGCTCACGCAGCCAGTACGACCTGACGCGCCTGGACATCGAACGCGCACAGCTCGATGCGCAACTGGCGCAGGCGCAGGGGCAGACGTATGAAGCGTCGGCGCGTGTCGCGGCCGACGTGGGCGAGCCGGCCTGGCGTCCGCGTGCAGCCGGCGCCATCGTGCCGCGCTGGGCGTCCCTGAACTTCGATGCCATGTGGCCGCAGGCCCAGACCCGCCTGCCCTCGGTGCGCGCGGCGCTGGCGCAGCAGACCTTCGCCGAAAAGATCCTGGAGTCGGAACGCCGCGAAGCCTATCCCGTGCCGACGCTGTCGGTGGGCCGGGTGAACAACCGTCAGGAAGGCAACAGCAACACCTTCGGTATCTCGATGGGCATTCCGCTGTTCGACCGCAACCAGGGGCCCATCGCGCGCGCCGTGGCGGAAGCCCAGGGCCAGCAACTGCGCGCCCGCGCCGTGATCCTGGCCGCCGAAGGCGAACTGCGCCGCGCCACCGACCAGTTGAATCGCCGTCAGCAACTGACAGAACGGTTCGAGAAAGAAGGCCTGGCCATGACGCCGCGTCTGCGGCAGATGGCGCAGGACTCGTACACGCTGGGCCGGGGCGGCGTCCTGGAACTGGTGGATGCGATCCAGGCGATTGCAGAAAAGAAGAACACCTATCTCGACCTGATCGAGGCGGCCTTGCAGGCCGAAGTGGACGTGCGGGTGGCCTCGGGTGAGCTGGGGGCGGATCTGGAGTGATCCCGGGCGCCGGTGATGGTGGCCGGCGGTCATGAAAAAAGCCTCGCGGTGATGTGCCGCGAGGCTTTTTTTTAGCAGATGCGGCGCGCGCAGCGCCGTGTCGGGAAGCTGCAGCGCCGCGGAGCCAACCCTTACGCGCGGCCCAGCTCGCCGTCCACCAGACGCCACAGTCCCAGCGGGTTGCCGTCTTTCAACGAGGCATCCAGCAGTTCCTGCGGCAGGTTCTGGTAGCAGACCGGACGCAGGAAGCGTTCGATGGCGGTTGCGCCCACCGACGTCGTGCGGCTGTCGGACGTGGCCGGGAAGGGGCCGCCGTGCACCATTGCATACGAGACTTCCACACCGGTCGGGAAACCGTTGACCAGTACGCGGCCGGCCTTGCGTTCCAGCACGCGCAGCAGGGCGCCGGCCGCGGCGTAGTCGGCCGGGTCGATCTGCAGCGTGGCCGTCAGCTGACCCGAGACGTGTTCCGCCACCGCGCGCATTTCAGCGTCGTCGGCGCACACCACCAGCAACGAGGCCGGGCCGAAGACTTCTTCCTGCAGTTGCGGGCTTTTCAGGAAGGTGGCGGCCGTGGTTTCAAATACGGCAGCCTGCGCGTCATGCGGGCCGCTGGCGGCCACGCCCATGCCGATCTGCGAGACGCCGCTGGCTGCAGCCAGCTCGTTCACGCCATGGCGATAGGCCTGGTGGATGCCTGGGGTCAGCATGGTGCCCGCAGCCTTGGCCGTGACGGCCTCGGTCACGGCGGTCTTGAACTGGGCCAGCGCCGGGCTGTCGACAGCGATGACCAGACCGGGGTTGGTGCAGAACTGGCCCACGCCCATCGTCAGCGAATCGATGAAGCCGCGCGCGATGTCGCCGCCACGGTTCGTCAACGCCGCGGACATCAGGAACATCGGGTTGATGCTGCTCATTTCGGCATACACCGGGATGGGTTCCGGACGGGCCGCGGCGGTGCGGCACAGCGCCAGGCCACCGCCTCGCGAGCCGGTAAAGCCCACGGCCTTGATGGCCGGGTGATTCACCAACGCCTGGCCGATCTCGATGCCTGCGCCGACCACCAGCGAGAACACGCCTTCGGGCATGTCGCACGCAATGGCGGCCTTCTGGATGGCGCGGCCGACCAGCTCGGACGTGCCGAGGTGAGCGGGGTGCGCCTTGGCCACGACCGGGCAGCCGGCAGCCAGCGCCGACGCCGTGTCGCCACCGGCGACCGAAAACGCCAGCGGGAAATTGCTGGCGCCAAACACGGCGACCGGGCCCAGCGCGATCTTGCGCATGCGCATGTCGGGCCGTGGCGGCGCGCGGTCGGGCAGGGCGGTATCCAGCGTCGCGTCGACCCAGCGGCCGTCGCGCACCAGCTTGGCGAACAGGCGCAGCTGGCCGGTCGTGCGGCCGCGTTCGCCCTGCAGGCGAGCGGTCGGCAGGCCGGACTCGAGCGCTGCGCGTTCGATCAGCACGTCGCCGATGGCTTCGATCTCGGTCGCGATGGTTTCAAGGAAGGCCGCGCGCGCTTCGGGCGTGGTCTCGCGATAGGTGTCGAACGCCTGGGCAGCCAGGTCGCACGCCTGCTGGACTTCGGCTTCGCCGCCCCCGCCGAACGGAGGATCGATCTCTTCGCCGGTCGCGGCCTGGATGGCTCGCAAGGTGGCAGTCGAACCGCGAACGGTGGTGCGGCCGATGAGCATGTCGCCGGTAATCGTGGTCATGGGGTCTCCTGGTGTCGGAAAAGGGGGCAGGTCGAAGGGGGCAGGTCGAAGGGGGGCAGGTCAGGCAATCGGTGTCTGCAGCTGGCCGTCGGCAAAATACTGCTTCAGGTTGCTGATCACAAGATCGCCCATCGCCTTGCGGGTCTCAAAAGTGCCACTGGCGATATGCGGCAGCAGCACCACGTTGTCGAGTGTCATCAGGGCTTGCGGCACGCGCGGTTCGAATTCGAACACGTCAAGGCCGGCGCCGCCCAGGCGCTTGTCGGTCAGCGCGGCCACCAGGGCGGCTTCATCCACCACCGTGCCGCGCGCAATGTTGATCAGAAAGCCTTTGGGACCCAGGGCGGCCAGCACGTCGGCCGACACCAGGTGGCGAGTGGGCGGGCCGCCGGCAACCGCCACGACCAGGAAATCGCACCACTCGGCCAGGGCTATCAGCGACGGTTCATGCTGCCATGGCACATCCTGGACGGGGCTGCGGCTATGGTAGCGCACGTCCATCTCGAACCCCGACGACCGGCGCGCGATGGCCTGGCCAATGCGGCCCAGGCCCAGGATGCCCAGGCGCTTGCGCGCGACCTGCGTCTGCAGCGCGAAGGCGCCCTTGGGCCAGTCGCCGCGCCGCACGAACCGGTCGGCCGCCGACATGCCGCGCGCGACGTCGATCACCAGGCCGAAGGCCACGTCAGCCACACAATCGTTCAGCACGTCAGGCGTGTTGCTGGCCACGATGCCGCGGCGCTTCAGCGCGTCCACGTCCAGCAGTTCATACCCCACGCCAAAGCTGGACACCACCTTGAGATTGGGCAGGGCATCGATCAGCTTGGCGTCCATGCCCACCCGCGCCGACGTGACGGCGCCGGTGAAGGTGCTGCCGTGCCGTTCAAGAAAAGCCGGAACGTCCGCTTCCTTGGCAAGCAGGTGAACAGGAAAGGTCGCTGCCAGTTCGGCCTCGAGTTCCGGGGCAAGACGGCCGATCTGCAGAAGGGAGGGTGTCATGAGGGGTCAGCGATCCGGAAAGAGGATTCAGGTAGATGTACGATGTCTGTCAAGTGTAGGCGAAAATGGGCAGGCGCGTGGCGAGCGCGCGGGACTATCGGACAAATGCAGGAGGTTGTTCCGGCTCTGCCCGATAGCCACCTCAGCCTTTGCCGGTGCTGCCGAAGCCGCCCGTGCCCCGATCCGTCGCTTCAAATTCGTCGACTTCTTCGAAGTGCACATGGAGCACTGGAACGATGACCATCTGGGCCATGCGGTCCAGGGGTTCCAGCACGAAGGGCGTGTCGCTGCGGTTCCAGGCCGACACCATCAACGGGCCCTGATAGTCGGAGTCGATCAGGCCGACCAGGTTGCCCAGCACGATGCCGTGCTTGTGGCCCAGCCCCGAGCGCGGCAGGATCATGGCGGCATAGCCCGGATCGGCAATGTGCACCGCCAGGCCGGTCGGGACCAGGACGGTCTGGCCCGGCGCCAGGGTCAACGGTGTGTCGATGCTGGCGCGCAGGTCCACCCCTGCCGATCCGGGGGTGGCGTGGGCGGGCAGGCAGTCACGCATGCGGGGGTCGAGAATCTTGACGGCGATTGTTTTCATGGTCGGGACATCACGCCGGCGGCGTAAACAAGAACAGAGGATGAAAGAAGGGACAAGACAGAAACCGCAGCGTGATCCGGCAACGACGCGGGCAATAGGGGTTTGGCGGCGAAGGCAATTACCCCGCATCCGCTCTGGCTGTCGCCAGTATCGGCCGCGGACCCGGGCCCGCAGACCGATCCACGCCGGCAGCCTTCAAGCCCGCGTCCGGCGCGATCCGGGGGGCGTGGGTACGTGCCCGCCGTTGTCCTTGGCGTCGCGGCTCACGGCCAGCGGCGGGAAAGTCTGCAAGGGCTGCTGGCTGCTCGCCCGCATTCTTCCCAGGCCCCGCTTGATCAGGAACCGCGCAATCAGCGCCGGCACCAGGATCTGCACGACGTGGTAGGGCTGCGCGCCCTGGTCGTTGAACATGGACGTGATCAGGGCGATTGCGGCCCACAGGCCGAAAGCACCGCCCAGCGCCGTCTGCACCAGGCCCTGGCCGGCGTTCGTGCGCTGGGCGGCCAACGTGGTGGTCGAGGCCGGTTCGCTGATCCCCGCGGGCAATGTGTCGGACGTCGGGACCGGCGCGACCAGCGCCGATGGCATGCCGGTTCCGGTCGAATGCTGCTCGCCGGGGCTTAGCGTGCCTTTCTGGAAGCCGGGAATCCCCATGCGAGCGCGCACGCCGCCGCTGCCGGTTTTGAGCAGCCGCTGTTCGCCAGGCGTGCCGGTGCCACGGTTGATCACGCGGTCGATATAGCCTGCGTAGTCGCCGTTGGGCGGTTCGCCGTCGAAAGGCATGTCGTTCTCCGGAGCGTTAGGGAAGGGGCGAGGGGGGGAGCGAAAGCAGTCCGGCAGGCGACCCCGGACGTGGCCGCAAGGCCGCCCCCGAGGGCAGCCGCCGGGCCACCTGCGCGATCAGTTCGCGTGCCGCAGCCAGCTTGGACTGCCGGGGCAGCGGATGGCGGCCCTGATCGTCATAGAGTATCAAAGTCGTGTCGTCGGCACCCAGGGCGTCCTGCGCCAGGTTGCCGACCAGCAGCGGTATGCCCTTGCGCTGGCGCTTCTCGGTCGCGTGCTGGTCAAGATGTTCGGTTTCTGCCGCAAAGCCGACGCAATACGGGCCATCGGGCAGGGCGGCCACCGTGGCCAGGATGTCGGGGTTTTGCACAAAGGTCAGGGTGGGCGGCTCGCCGGCCGTCTTCTTGATCTTTTGCGCGCTGGCCTCGGCCACGCGCCAGTCGGCCACCGCGGCCACGGCAATGAACACGTCGGCGCGCGCGGTTTCGGCCATCACGGCGGCCATCATGTCACGCGCGCTGTGCGCATCGATCCGCAGCACGCCGCGCGGGGCGGTCAGGGCGGTCGGGCCGGACACCAGGGTCACGTCCGCCCCGGCTTCGCGCGCGGCGCGGGCAATCGCATAGCCCATCTTGCCCGACGACACATTGGTCAGCACGCGCACCGGGTCGATCGGTTCGGCGGTCGGTCCGGCGGTGACCAGCACCCGCACGCCTTGCAGCGGCTTGGGCTGGAAGAAAGCGATCAGTTCCTGCAGGACGTCGTGCGGTTCCATCATGCGGCCCGAGCCGGTCTCGCCGCAGGCCTGGTCGCCATCGACCGGACCGAACAGCACGACGCCATCGGCCCGCAGTTGCGCCGCATTGCGCTGCGTGGCCGGGTTGCCCCACATCTCGCGGTTCATGGCCGGCACCATCAGCAAGGGGCAGGCACGCGCCACGCAGAGCGTGGCCAGCAGATCGTCCGCAAAACCGTGCGCCACGCGCGCCATGAAGTTGGTGCTGGCCGGGACCACCAGAATGGCATCGGCGCCCCGGCTCAGGTCGATATGCGCCATGTTGTTCGGCACGCGTGGGTCCCAGGGATCCACGAACACCGGCCGGCCCGACAGCGCCTGCATGGTGACCGGCGTGATGAATCTGGTGGCGGCGTCTGTCATCACGACATCGACCGTCGCGCCTTCATCCATCATGCGGCGGACCAGTTCGGCCGTCTTGTAGGCCGCGATGCCGCCGGTCATTCCCACAACGATGCGCTTGCCGGTCAGGTCTGCCATCACGTTTTCCTTAACGCGCCTTGCGCACGCGCAACAGTTCGTCGAGCACCAGCAGCACGGCGCCCACGGTGATCGCCGCATCGGCCACGTTGAAGGCGGGAAAGAAGCTCTGGTTCCAGTACACCAGGAAGAAGTCGATCACGTGCCCGTGGATCATGCGATCGATCACATTGCCGAGCGCGCCGCCAAGAATCAGCGCCAGCGCCCACGCAAACATCTTCTGGTGACCGTGCCGCACCAGCATGAACACGATCACGCAGGCGACCACCAGGCCAAGCACCGTAAAGAACCACCGCTGCCAGCCCGCCGCGCCCGCCAGGAAGCTGAATGCCGCCCCCTTGTTGTACAGCAGGGTCAGGTCGAACATCGGCACGACAGGCAGGCGCTCGCCATAGGAAAACGTCCGGTTGACCAAGGTCTTGGTCAACTGGTCGATCACGATGATCAGGCCCGCAATCAGCAGCCAGAGGGTCGGGTTGTTGCGGCCCGCCGCGCCGGCCTTGCGCGCGCCAGCGGCGTTGCCCGATCTGGCCGACGCCGTCTTTACCGCCTTGACGGTCGCCATTACGCTGCCACCCGCGGTTCGCCCGGGCCTTCCAGGTTGGACACGCAGCGGCCGCAGATCTCGGGCAGCTGGGGGTCCGACCCGACGTCTTCGCGCCAGTGCCAGCACCGCTCGCACTTGGTGGCCGACGAGGGCGTGACCGCCACGCGCAGGTCGCTGTTGGCGTTGCCTTCCGGATCCGCGTGCACGGTGGCGCGCGACACGATCAGCACAAAGCGCAGGTCGTCGCCCAGGCTGCTCAGGATCGCATGGTCGTCAGGGTTCGCATACAGGTCGATCTCGGCCTGCAAGGACGAACCGATGTTCCCCGCCGTGCGGACTTCTTCCAGCTTGCGCGTCACGTCGGCGCGCAGTTGGCGGATGCGCTGCCACTTCGCGACCAGGGCCTCGCTGTCGGCCTGCGCCGGAACCACGTGGTAGGTCTCGGTAAAGATGGTGACCGCTTCGGGCTTGACCAGCGCCCACGCTTCTTCAGCCGTGAACGACAGGATCGGCGCCATCAGTTTGAGCAGCGTCTGCGTGATGTGCCACAGCGCCGTCTGCGCCGACCGGCGCGCCACGCTGTCCACCCCCGTCGTGTACAGACGGTCCTTCAGGATATCGAGATAGAACGACCCGAGGTCTTCCGAGCAGAAGGCCAGCAGACGCGCGGTGGCCGGATGGAATTCATACCGGCCGTACAGCGCGTCGACTTCGCTTTGCATCGACGCCGTCAGCGCCAGCGCATACCGGTCGATCTCGAACAGATCGGCGTCGGCCACGGCCTGCGTCGTCACGTCGAAATCGCTGACGTTGGCCAGCAGGAAACGCAGGGTGTTGCGGATGCGGCGATAGCTTTCCACCACGCGCTTCAGGATCTCGTCGGAGATCGACAATTCGCCCGAATAGTCGGTGGTGGCGACCCACAGACGCAGGATTTCGGCGCCCAGCGAGCCCGACACCTTTTGCGGCACAACCGTGTTGCCGATCGACTTGCTCATTTTGCGGCCCTGGCCATCGACCACGAAGCCGTGCGTGAGCAGGGCCTTGTACGGCGGCGTGCCATTGAGCATGCAACTGGTCAGCAAGGACGAATGGAACCAGCCGCGATGCTGGTCCGACCCTTCCAGGTACAGGTCGGCCGGGAACGCCAGCTGGTCGGCATGCGAGCCGCGCATGACGGTCTGGTGCGTGGTGCCTGAGTCGAACCACACGTCCAGCGTGTCGCGGTTCTTTTCGTAGCTGTCGGCCTCGTCACCCAGCAGGTCGCGAAGGTCCAGCGACTGCCAGGCTTCGATGCCGCCCGCGTCGATCAATTTGGCGACGGCCTCGATCAGTTCCGGCGTGCGCGGATGCAGCGCGCCGGTTTCCTTGTGCACGAAGAACGCCATCGGCACGCCCCACTGGCGCTGCCGCGACAGGGTCCAGTCTGGCCGGTTCGCGATCATTGCGTGCAGGCGCGCCTTGCCCCAGGCCGGGAAGAACTGCGTGTGCTCGATGCCGGCCAGCGCGCGTTCGCGCAGGGTGCCGCGCATCGACAGTGCCGACGGCGCGTCCGGCGTGTCGGCAGCCGCGGCGTTCCGGCTCTCGGCATGGCCATCGTCATGCGCGTCATGCGGCTGCACGTCCATCCCGGCAAACCACTGGCTGGTCGCGCGAAAGATGATCGGCGTCTTGTGACGCCAGCAGTGCATGTAGCTGTGCTTGTATTTTTCGACCTTCATCAGCGTGCCGGCCGCTTCCAGCGCTTCGACGATGCGGGGGTTGGCGTCCCAGATCTTCTGGCCGCCGAACAGCGGCAGCGATGCCGCGTACTGACCATCGGCCATGACCGGGCTGATGATGTCGCTGTCCTTGATGCCGTTGGCCTTGCAGATGATGAAGTCGTCCACGCCATAGGCGGGCGCGGCGTGCACGATGCCCGTGCCGGTATCGAGCGTGACGTAGTCGGCCAGATACACGGTCGACACGCGCTCGTAACCCTTGGCGGCCTTGGCCAGCGGGTGATGGAAGGTCATGTGGTCCAGCGCGGCGCCCTTGCAGGTCGCGACCACATCGCCTTCGATGTCCCAGGCCTTCAGGCAGTCTTCGACCCGTTCTTCGGCCAGGATCAGCATCGTGCCGTAGGGGCCGGCCAGGCGCGTACGAACCAGTGCGTAGCTGAACTCGGGATGCAGGTTCAGGGCCTGGTTGGACGGCAAGGTCCATGGTGTCGTCGTCCAGATGACGATGGCGCCGTCTTCGATGTCGCTTTCGCCCGCCAGGCCAAAGGCCTTGGCCAGGCCCGCCTTGTCGGCGAACGGGAAGGCCACGTCCACCGCCGGATCGACCTTGTCCGCGTATTCCACTTCGGCTTCGGCCAGGGCCGAGCCGCAGTCGAAACACCAGTTCACGGGCTTCAGGCCACGGAACACGAAACCCTTTTCAAGGATGGTGCCGAGGGCGCGCAGTTCGTCGGCCTCGTTCCGGTAGTTCATGGTCAGGTACGGGTTGTCCCAGTCACCCAGCACGCCCAGGCGCTTGAAGTCTTCCTTCTGGCGGGCGACCTGTTCGGTCGCGTACGCGCGCGCCTTGGCCTGCACCTCGGCCACCGGCAGGCCCTTGCCGAACTGCTTTTCGATCTGGATCTCGATCGGCATGCCATGGCAGTCCCAGCCCGGCACATAGGGCGCATCAAAGCCTGCCAGCGTGCGGCTCTTGACGATGATGTCCTTCAGGATCTTGTTGACGGCGTGGCCAATATGGATGTCGCCGTTCGCGTAGGGCGGGCCGTCATGCAGCACGAAACGGGGGCGTCCGGCGCAGGCTGCGCGGATGGCCTGGTACACACGTTTTTCTTCCCAGGCCTTGACCCACTGCGGCTCGCGTTTGGCGAGATCGCCGCGCATCGGGAAGGGGGTATCGGGCAGGTTGAGGCTTTTCTTGTAGTCCATGGAAACACACAAAATCGCACATCAGCCCCGTACGCGGGGCGGGCACTATCGACTGGGCGGGAAGATGAACGCGGCAGTGGTACGCCGCGCCACCGGTTCAAATTCGATCGGTGGCGGCGTTCGCCGGAGGGATCTGGCCAAGGAAGTCTGCGTCGAAGAATGCACGGGCCAGGCGCGCGTCGTTCTCGATCGCTGCCGTCAGGGTCGGCAGATCGACGTATTTTTCTTCATCGCGCAGTTTTTTCAGGAATTCCACCTGGACGAGTTTACCGTAAGCGTTTCCACTGAAATCGAAGACATGGACTTCGAGCAGCACGCGTCCGCTGTCGTCGACGGTGGGGCGCACGCCCAGGCTCGCGACCGCCGGCAGCGGCGCCGGGCCCAGTCCATGCACCTGCACCACGAAGATGCCCGACAGCGCCGGGCAGTTGTGCGAGATGCGCAGGTTCAGCGTGGGAAAGCCCAGCGTGCGCCCCAGCTTCTGGCCATGGATCACATGACCGCTCACGCTGTAGGGGTGGCCGAGCAGGGTGGTGGCGCGGTCCAGATCGCCCACGGCCAGGGCGGTACGGATGGCCGAACTGGAAATGCGCTGCCCGGCTTCCATGACGGATCCGATGGATTCGACTTCAAAGCCATGGCGCGCCGCGTTCTCGCGCAGCAGGGCCAGGTCGCCACTGCGGTGCGCGCCAAAGCGGAAGTCATCGCCGATCAGCAGCCACTTGACCTGCAGGCCATCGAGCAGCAGATGGTCGATGAAGGTCTGCGCCGGCATCGATGCCAGAAGGGCATTGAAGCGCTGCACCACCACCCGCTGCATGCCGGCTCGGCCCAGGGCGCAGAGCTGATCGCGCAGGCCGGCGATGCGGGTGGGCGCGAGTTCGGGGCGGCGATGGTAATTGGCGAAGTATTCGCGCGGGTGCGGTTCGAACGTCATGACCGTGGGGACCAGGCCCCGCGCGTCGGCCGCGGCCTTGACGTTGGCAAGCATGGCCTGGTGGCCGCGGTGAACGCCGTCGAAGTTCCCGATCGTGAGCGCGCACGGCTGCCGCAGCGACGGCGGCGGCAAGCCCCGGAAGATGCGCAGGGTGGGCTGGGTGGCCGCGGACCCGGCGGTTGGCAGGGCGGCGGCGGTCGGGACTGGGTTCAAACCGGATTCACGAATGGGCTGGGCAAGAGTTCGATTCTACGACGGCCAGCGCCGCGACTCCATGCGAACGTGGCGCGGACACGTCGGTCAAGGCAGGACAAAAACGTCCTAAAACGTTGAATTATAGGAGTTTTTTGCTTGGGCACAGGGGCCCCGATGCTATAATCCGCCCATGCAAGCACCCTTATTTTCTTCATCACGGCCTTGCCGGTTCGTGATCCTGATTTCCGGGCGTGGCAGCAACATGCAAGCCATTGCCGACGCCTGCCTTACCCGCGGATTGCCCGCCCAGGTCGTTGGCGTGATCGCCAACCGCGCCCAGGCTTCCGGCCTCGAATGGGCTGCCTCCCGGGGCATTCCGACGCGCGTCGTGTCCCACCAGGGGCATGCCGACCGCGCATCGTTCGACGCCGCGCTGGCGCAGGAAATCGACGCCTTGTCGCCCGACTACGTGCTGCTGGCCGGTTTCATGCGCATCCTGACCGACGGTTTCGTCGATCATTATGCAGGCCGGTTGATCAACATCCACCCGTCGCTGCTGCCGCTGTTCCCGGGCCTGGCCACGCATCGGCAGGCGCTTGACGCAGGCGTGCAGGTGCATGGCTGCACGGTGCACGTGGTCACGCCGCAGCTCGATCACGGTCCGATCATTGCCCAGGGGATCGTGCCGGTCGAAGCCGGCGATACCCCCGACACCCTGTCGAACCGGGTGCTGCAGGTCGAACACCAGGTCTACCCGGCGGTGGCCCAGTGGCTGGCCGAAGGCCGCGTGCAGATCGACGGCGACCGCGTCAGCGTCGCTGGCGTGACCCGGCGGCTGTTCGAAGCCGGCGTGGCATCGGAAGCTGCAAGGTCGGCTGTTGCTGTGGCGACGCCGGCGCCTTCCGTAGCGACGCCGGCTGCTCCCGCGACCGCTGCTGCTCCGGCCTGCGTGGCCGCTCCGGTGGCCATTGCTGGCCACGTGATCGCCAGTTCCGCCGACATTCCCCATTTACCGGTTGCCACTTCGGCAACCTTGCGAGAAACAGTATGAAGCCAGCGCGGCCCTCCGCCCCCCGTCCCTCGTCCAAATCGCGTCCGGCCTCGCCGCTGCGCCGGCCCAAGGCCGCCGCGCCGCAGGGCCGCGGGGACGCCGAAGCACCGCGCCACGAGGGCGCCGCGCCAGGCGGCCGGGGCATCGACCGCCGCTCCGAGCGACGCGACACCAACCGAGGCACGCCGTCGGCCGACACGCGCGGCCCGCGCATGGATCGCCCGGGTAGCCCCGGCGCCGACCAGGGCCAGCGTGATGCCTGGCCGCCCGCGCCGCGTGGCAACCGTCCGGCGGCGCGCGCCGAGGGCGATCGGGCCCCACGCAATGAAGGCGATCGCGGTCCCCGTGGCGACAGCGAACGTGCTCCCCGCGCCGAGAGCGATCGCGCTCCCCGGGCCGACAGCACCCGCACGCCGCGCGACCGCATGGCCGGCGCCGAAGGCACGATGCGCCCGCGCACCCCGTCGCACCCGATCAACGTCCGCATCGAACAGGTGCGGGAGGCGCTGGGCGAAATCCTGCAGTGGTCCGGCCCGGCCGACCTGACGCTCTCGCGCTACTTCCGCAACAATCCCAAGCTGGGCATGCGCGATCGCGGCACGGTGGCCGAAGCCATCTACGACGTGCTGCGCCATCTGCGCCGCTACCGCCAGGTGGCCGAAGGCGGCCGTGGCGCCGCGACGCGCCGCCTGGCCATCCTGGGCCTGGCCTCGGTGCTTGGCCCCGAACAGGTCCGGCCGGTCCTGGGCGAAGAAGAGTCCGACTGGCTGGGCCGCGTGCTGCGCATCTCGCCGGCGTCCTTGCCGCGCGAAGTGCGCCTGAGCGTGCCCGACTGGCTGTCCGAAGCGCTTGAGATCGAGCCCGACAGCGAACGCCTGCTGATGGCGCTGAACCGCGCGGCGCCGCTCGACATCCGCATCAATCCCATGAAGATCGACCGCGACACCATCCTGGCCGAACTGCGCGCCGGGGTGGAAGACGCCGAGGTCGAGCCAACGCCGTATTCGCCTTTCGGCATCCGCCTGCAGGGCCGCCCGGCGCTCAATCGCTGGTCCCGGTTCGAAGATGGCAGCATCGAAGTCCAGGACGAAGGCAGCCAGTTGCTGGGTCTGCTGGTCGCGCCCCGCCGCGGTGAAATGGTCATCGACTTCTGCGCTGGCGCGGGCGGCAAGACCTTGTTGCTCGGCGCCCTGATGCGCTCCACCGGCCGCCTGTATGCGCTGGACGTATCGCAGGCCCGCCTGACGCGTTTCAAGCCCCGCATGGCGCGCAGCGGCCTGTCCAACGTCGTGCCTATCGTCATCGCCAATGAAAACGATGCGCGCGTGAAGCGCCTGGCGCGCAAGGCGCATCGTGTGCTGGTCGATGCGCCTTGCAGCGGCACCGGTACGCTGCGCCGCAATCCCGACCTGAAATGGCGCCAGACGCCCGAGTCCGTGTCCGAGCTGTGCGTCATGCAGCGAAGCATCCTGACGGCAGCGTCGCGCTGCGTGGCCCCCGGCGGCCGCCTGGTCTACGCAACCTGCAGCATCCTGCGGGTAGAAAACGAAGACCAGGCCGACGCCTTCCTGGCGGCCAATCCCGACTTTGAACTGCTGTCCGCGTCCGACGTGCTGGGCGACCGTGTCACCGGCCTGAACCTGACCGGGCCGTATTTGAAGCTCCGTACGGATATCCATGGCACCGACGGCTTTTTTGCCGCGGTGTTCCAGCGCAAGGCGACTGCCACGCCCCCCAAGGCCGACGCCGAAGCGGCGGCGGTGCCCGAAGCGATGACCGACATGGCGATCGATCCGGCCGATGATGCATTGCCGCCACAGGTTGCGCTGGACGGTACGGAAGAGCAGCCTGTGTAGGATCTACCCGGCCCGCCCGGGCGTCAGCGTCGCGAGGTAGACACATGCGCCGCGAAGCTGGCCCCGGGACCTCAAAAAGAGGGTGTGACCCCGCCCAAGTCACGGTATCTTTGACGCCGCAACACCTTGGATATATTTCAGGGCTGTGTCAGGAATCGGGGGTTCGGGTGGAACCCTTTAAGGGAAAATCCTGTCCAACCGGATGGCTTTTCGAGTGACTGACGCCGTGTAGGGTCAGCTACAGTAAGTGCTCTTCCCTTGCCGGGAAGGGTCATTGAGCGTTCCGCTACGAGCCCGGAGCGCGGGAAGTGCGAGTGAGGCTTGTTGTTCAGCGAAGGCGTCTATCCGATGCCCGGCTGGCGGGGCATACCTTGCCCCTTGTGCCGACGGTGATGCTTCCGCCTGGCCTGTGAGGTTTTATGGATTGGTTGCTTTCGTTTCTGTCCAACGGCGTGCTTGACGCCGCATGGTGGCAGATTCTGATTTTTGCTCTGGCTGTCACCCACGTGACGATCCTGAGCGTCACGATTTACCTGCATCGCTGCCAGGCGCATCGCGGCCTGGATCTGCACCCCGCAGTTTCCCATTTTTTCCGATTCTGGCTTTGGCTGACCACGGGCATGGTCACCAAGGAATGGGTCGCCATCCACCGCAAGCACCATGCGCGCTGCGAGCGCGACGGCGATCCGCATTCGCCCATGGTGTTCGGCATCGGCAAGGTGTTCTTTGAAGGCGCCGAGCTGTATCGCGCCGAATCGAAGGTTGACGAAACGATGGCCAAGTTTGGCCATGGCACGCCCAATGACTGGGTCGAGCGCAATCTGTATTCGCGCTTCCAGTGGCAGGGCGCGGGCCTGATGATGATCATCGACGTGACGTTGTTCGGCGCGATCGGCCTGACCATCTGGGCCGTCCAGATGATCTGGATTCCTTTCTGGGCAGCCGGCGTCGTCAACGGCATTGGCCACTTCTGGGGCTACCGCAACTACGCCAGCCCCGACGCCAGCCGCAATGTCTTCCCATGGGGATTCATCATCGGCGGTGAAGAACTGCACAACAACCACCACGCTTATGCCTCATCGGCAAAGTTTTCCAGCAAGTGGTACGAAATCGACGTGGGCTGGGGCTGGATCCGCGCATTTGAAATCCTGGGCCTGGCCAAGGTCAAGAAGGTCGCGCCCAAGCTGCGCCTGGACGAAGCCAAGCCGGCCATCGACCAGGAAACGCTGCAGGCGGTCATTACGCATCGCTACGAAATCATGGCGCGTTATGCGGATCTGCTCAAGCACGCCGCGCACGACGAGATCCAGCGCCTGAAGTCGTCCAAGGCGGCAACGGCGGCGTGGCATCCCCTCAAGCGCACGCGCAGTTTCCTGCATCTGGCCGATGACGAATCGCTGCCGCCGGCGCATCGTACCGAAGTGGCATCGGTGCTGGCGCAACACCATTCGCTGGCGACGCTGGTCCAGATGCGCCGCGAGCTGTCGTCGATCTGGGAACGGTCGACTGCGTCAAGCGAGCAATTGTTGAAAGACCTGCAGGATTGGTGCAATCGCGCGCAGCAAAGTGGGATCGCGCGGCTGGAAGAGTTCTCGGCCCGGCTTCGGAGCTATGCAGCCTGACCAGGACGTTTTTTCATAAGTAGTCCTAGCGCATTAAGGGGAGCCGTCAGGCTCCCTTTTTTTCTGTCCTACGCTAGGGAAACGCGGTCGCGCTCGGCGTTGAGTGGCGCGCTTGCGAATTCAGCCGGGTTCGTCATCGTGCACCTGCCGACGCGGTGGCGCAGCGCCCGCATAGGGCGCTGCATCGGCCCCGCGGGGTGTTTTGACGAGGTCGGGTACGCCCCTTGCTAGTTCTTCATCAATAGCGGTAATCGCATTCATCCCAATGCCGTTAAACATGTAAGAGGTTGACCATGAGATCCAATGTCGTGCCGATTCCCGTCAAGGACTTCAGTGAGCAATTTGTCGCAACGCGGCAGATGGCTATCGATGCCTATGTGCACTGGCGCAGCCAGGGTCCGGAAAAACACGATATGACCGCCCATACGCTGGCGGCCGGTTTGCTGGAGTCCATGAAGGGTGCTCCAGAAGCCGAAAAGGAAGAACTGCTGGCCTTCGTGCTGAGCGAACTCTTCGAAACCATCGAATAAGTGCATTTTGGCAATTGCGCGCATGGGCATTCAGCTCGTGGGTGGCGCATTGCCAGTCAGGCGGCCTGTGACGCATCGCCGCGGCAACGCGCGCGTTTGGCCGTATGTCGGGCGCTGCAGTTCAGGCGCCGCATTACCCAGGAGAATCACGATGACCAAGACACTGAAACTGATTTGCGCAACGACTGCCATGGCGGCCAGCATGGCGGCGGGCGGCGTGTTCGCACAAAGCAATCCGCCTGCCGGCGCTGACTCGAAAGGTCGCACGCCGCCGGTCGTATCGCCGCAGCGCGCGGAATCGGGCGGCGTACGTGACCCCGCAGCCGCAAATACCAATCGCAATACCGCAACGCCCAGCGGCAATGTGGCTGGCGTCGGGCAGGGTGCAACCGGTCAGCGTGGCACCACGCAGCTCGACACGCGCAAAGGCCAGGAAAAGGTCACGCGCGACGCCAAGTAAGCGGGTACCGACAGGCTCGCTGTAGCGTTCCGGCAGGCAAGGCCTGTCGGTGCAGTTCCGCCAGGTTCTCGAGAGTTGCGGTTCAGCCAGGTTCGGAAGGCGTCCGCTCTGCAGCCGGAACGACAACGTCGCGAGAACGAAAAAAATGCCCCGAGGGGCATTTTTTTGGCCCTGGCATGAAGCCTGGGCCGGAAACGATTGAGCAGCGTGCTGTATCCGCTGACCACCGCCTGAAGGAGGCGACCAGAGAACCGGCTGGCTTACTTCAGCTTCGTTTCTTTGTAGTCCACGTGCTTACGAGCGACCGGATCAAACTTCTTGATCAGCATCTTCTCGGGCGTCGTGCGCTTGTTCTTGGTGGTGGTGTAGAAATGCCCGGTTCCAGCGGTGGATTCGAGCTTGATCTTTTCGCGTGCGCCTTTGGCCATGATCTCTTCCTATTAGCGTGGAATTAAGCGGCTTCGCCGCGGGCGCGCAGTTCAACCAGGACGGATTCGATACCGTTCTTGTCGATCGTACGCAGTGCGTTCGTGCTGACGCGCAGGCGGACAAAGCGGTTTTCGCTTTCAACCCAGAAACGGCGCGATTGCAGGTTAGGCAAAAAGCGACGCTTGGTCTTGTTGTTCGCGTGCGAAACGTTATTGCCCGACATCGGGCGCTTACCGGTAACTTGACATACTCGTGCCATAGCGACACCTCTTCTATTTCGTGGAATTCGTGATACGGACAGGGCTGCGCCTAACGGGGCATCCGGCATGCCGGGCGGGTAAGCACCCGCCCGGCGTGGACGTGAACACTGACCACTGCTGGGCGGATAAGCATGCCGGGCTTGCACGGCTGACTTGCCGTTGGCTGCACTCAACACGCCGTAAAGCTCACGAGCATAGCATGGAAAAACCAATGCAATCAAGCGCTTGTGCCGCTGCATCAAGGGGAACGCCACAGTTTACATTGCGCCGCGTTCCGCCAGGGACGTCGTGGCGGTGCCGGCGACGATGATGTGATCGAGCAGCCGGATGTCGACCAGCGCCAGCGCGTTCTTGACGTGCTGCGTCAGGCGTTCGTCGGCCGGGCTGGGCTCAGGATTGCCTGACGGATGGTTGTGCGTCAGGATGACCGAGGCGGCATGCACCCGCAGCGCCTCGCGCACGATCTCGCGCGGATAGACCATGGTCTGGCCCAGCGTGCCTTCCGACAGCGTCGTGACCTGGATCAGCCGGTTGCGCATATCCAGATAGAGCGCCAGGCAGCATTCGATCTGCCGGTGCGCCAGGGCCATCGAACAATATTGTTTGACGGCGGACGGGTGGGTGAGCACGTCTTCGCGCTGCAGGGTCTCGGCCACTTCGCGCCGCGCCAGTTCCAGGATGGCCTGCAGCTGCCCCACCTTGACCTCGCCCAGTCCGTCGATCGTTCGCAGGTCGTCGCGCGAGGCGGCAAACAGCCCCCGCAGACCATTGAAGCGCGCAAGCAGCTGCCTGCCCAGTTCGATGGCGTTGCAGCCGGCGGTGCCTGTACGCAACAGCACGGCAAGCAGTTCGGCGTCGGTCAGGACCGACGGGCCGTGGCGCTGCAGGCGTTCGCGCGGGCGTTCATCGAGAGGGACAGCGTGTTGCAGCGAGGTGGACGAAGCCATGATGGGTCCTGCCGATAGCGGGTTTCTGGAAGAAGGATGACGAGGCGGCAACACCACGCCGGTCCTGTGCCCAAACAAGGTAAAATCGACGTTTTGCCGCATCGTTCCTGTGTGGCGCACTCGTATCGATACGGTGACATACCTTGAGTTCTGCCTCCTCCGATTCGTCCTTGCTCATCCGTGAGGACTCCTACGTAACCCTGCACTACCGCATCTCGCTGGCCTCCGGCCCCGGCGAAGGCGAAGTGTTTGCCGATACGTTCACGGGCCGTCCGGCCACGCTGCAACTGGGCGCAGGGCAATGGGCGCCAGGCATGGAAGGCCCCCTGGTCGGTCATGCCGAAGGCGAGCGCTTCAGTTATACGCTCGCGCCAGTGCATGCCTATGGCGACCGGAATCCCGAATTGATCCAGCGCGTCACGCTTGCCATGCTGCGCGAACACGCCGGCGACGAGAACTTCGAGCCGGGCGACCTGGTCGAATTCCAGGCCCCGAACGGCGCGAAATACTCCGGCATCTTCAAAGAGAAGGACGCCACGACCGCGGTGTTCGATTTCAACCATCCGCTTGCCGGCCATGCCCTGCAGATCGACGTGGCCATCCTGGGAGTGATGTAGATGACTGGTGTTGAGACGACCGTGGCAGACGCCCCGGCCAGCGCCGACGGCCTGGTGGCGCGCGAAACGCGCCGCGCCGTGCCCGTCGACGTGGTGCTTGCGCAGCCGCGCGGCTTTTGCGCCGGCGTGGATCGCGCGATCGACATCGTCGAGCGCGCCCTGGAACTGTTCGGCGCGCCGATATATGTCCGCCACGAGATCGTCCACAACCGGTATGTCGTGGAAGACCTGCGCAACAAGGGCGCCATCTTCATCGACGACCTGGAACTCGCGCCGCCCGGGTCCACGGTGGTGTTCTCGGCCCATGGCGTGCCCAAGGCCGTCCGCCGCGAAGCCGACGGCCGCGAACTGAAAGTGTTTGACGCCACCTGCCCGCTGGTGACCAAGGTGCACGTGGAAGTCGCCAAGATGCGCGCCGCCGGCAACGAGATTGTCATGATCGGCCACAAGGGCCATCCTGAAGTCGAAGGCACCCTGGGCCAGTCCGAAGGCGGCATGTACCTGGTCGAAACGGTCGAAGACGTGCTGGCGCTGCAGGTGACCGATCCGACGCGGCTGGCGTATGTCACGCAGACCACGCTGTCGGTGGATGACGCGGCCGAAGTTGCCAACGCCCTGAAGGCGCGCTTTCCGGGCATCGTCGAGCCCAAGCGCAGCGACATCTGTTATGCCACCCAGAACCGCCAGGATGCCGTCAAGATCATGGCGCCCGAATGCGATCTGGTGCTGGTGGTGGGCAGCGTCAACAGTTCCAATTCGAACCGGCTGCGTGAAGTGGCCGAGCGCAAGGGCGCCATGTCCTTCCTGATCGACGGTCCGCAAGACATCGATCCGTCATGGCTGACCAACCGCAGCCGCGTCGGCGTGACGGCAGGAGCCTCGGCGCCGGAATTGCTGGTGCAGCAGGTGATCGCGCGGCTCAAGGAACTGGGCGCCGTGTCGGTCCGGACCATGGACGGCGCGGAAGAGGGCGTGTCCTTCCCGCTGCCCAAAGGCCTGTCGCGCAAGGTGGACCTGACTTAGGGCATGCGGGGATCCGAACGTGGCCTACACAAAGAAAATCTGCACCCCTTGAATTTCATCTGATTTCTTTGCTAGAATTGCGGGCTACGCTACAGAGCAGCAAAGCTGGATCGGCAACGCCGGTTCATGTCGTGCCTCTGGCAGCGGGTGGTACAAGCCGATGTAGCTCAGTTGGTAGAGCAGCGCATTCGTAATGCGAAGGTCGTCAGTTCGATTCCGATCATCGGCACCAATCTGAAAGACGAAGATCGAGTCTGCTCGATCGGCGGATTTCTTGAAGCCCCGCAGTATTGACCCAGGTTAAGCCTTGGTCGGTGCTGCGGGGCTTTTTCTTGCCTGCAGAATGAGTCGGTTCGGCCGCATCGGCAGACGGGTCGGCCGGGTCCGCCAGCTTGCTCAACGCACCAGGTTGTACAGGATCCGTACGGTCGCCAGCACCAGGCCGTCGTTGATCATCCACGACACGATCAACTCCAGCACCACCGCCAGCGCCACCGACGCCAGCAGGGGCAGCAAGCGCGCCACCCAGAATCCGATCATGACGAAGCCGGTGTCCGCCAAGGAATTCAGGATGCTGTCGCCGTCATAGTCGGGCGCGGCGTTGGCGGCGTTGTCCATGAGCTGAATCACCCACGGTGTGTTCTCCATCACTTCCCAGACCGTGCTACTGAACACCGCCAGCAGTGCCAGATCAGCCACGCGCCACGTCGGCCGCAACCACCGAAAACCCCGCGACAGGGCGATCCCGAAAATGAGGTGCAACAACGAGTAGGGGTCCGCCACCTGCTGGGAATTCTGAGCGGCGTCCGATCCGGTTTGCCAGAGCGACACCACGCCGCACGGGCAGATGGCGCTGCGGCCCACCAGCACGAGCCACAGCACGTGGATCGCGAGCAGAAAGGGGATCAGGAATTTGCCGAACGGCTTGGCGGGAGTTAAGACTTGGTCGGAGGGATAGGCCACGCGTCGGCTCTCAGGACATCGATGGCTGTGCCTGCGCAAGCAAGGTGCCTAGCCGAGAGCAAGAATAGGGCAGGGCGGCCGATACGCTGCAACGACCTGGCGACGACAGGCCCGGGACCCGCAAGAACGCGTCAGGCGTCCAACGTCAGTTCTGCTCCGGCCGGTAGTCCTGTTCGATGGCAGCCCGCCTTCCGTGCCGGAACCACCAGGCGGCCGTCGCTACACCGGCCAGGTAGGCAAGGATGGCAAAGGCCATCAACATCAAGGGATTCATGATTGACGGGTGGAAGATCATCGGATCCAGGGCCGACATGGCAGCTCCTTCAAGACAGTTGGCACAGTTTCGCCAAATGTCACAGATGCGCCCATCGGCGAAAGGGCCCAAAGGAGTAGCAAGATGCGCCCTAGTCCTGATGTCGGAGCCTGTCGTAGGCCGGTCCGTGCAGTTCGGGGTGTAGCCTCATCCGGGTTACCCCTGCGGCAGGGGTCGTTGCCAGTGCGCGGGTTCCCCCTGCATCCACCTTGCATCCACCCTTGATCAGCTTCCTTGCCTGACTGACAGCACGTCCAGCACGGAGGTTTGCTGCTTGATCGATCCCAGGACAATGTTCGACTGGATATCACGCACGCCCGGCGCGCGGTACAGCCGGTTGACGATGAAGTCCGAGTAATGGCTTACATCGCGCGTGCGTACCACCAGCATGTAATTGGCGCCGCCTGTCACGATGCGGGCCGACACGACTTCCGGCCAATCCTGCAGGGCCGACACGAACGTCTCGTGCCAGTTGGGGACTTCGTGGCGCATGGACACGTGGACGACGGCTTCGACTTCCAGGCCGAGCTTGACCGGATCGAGCACGCATTGATAGCCGCTGATGACGCCTGCGTCTTCGAGCAGCTTGACGCGCCGCAGGCAGGCCGAGGGCGAGAGCGCAATACGCGCCGCCAGGTCCTGGTTGCTGATGCGGCCTTCGGCCTGCAGGCACTCAAGGATGCGAAGATCGATCTTGTCGAGATTTGGTCGCATGAATCGTCCTTTCAAGTGCGTTGCACGAAATATCCTGCGGTTATTGGATGATAAACGCCGCATGAACGCCAGCACATTCGATGCGCCCTTCTATAAGATGGAGTCATGTTGCTGCACTGCAGATGTCATTGCCGCAAGCGATCCGCCCCACTGTTGCAGACCCCGTCACCCCGTCACCCCGTCACCCCCGACACCGAGACCGCCATGTCCTGTCCCTACCAAGCGCCGGCAGCCGATACGCCCGCGTGGCACGATGCCCAGATGAAGTTCGACAAATCGATGAGCTACGGCGACTACCTGTCGCTGGACGAACTGCTCAGCGCGCAGCATCCGATTTCGACGCATCACGACGAAATGCTGTTCATCGTGCAGCATCAGACCAGCGAACTCTGGATGAAGCTTGCCTTGCACGAATTGATGGCGGCGCGGGACTACATCCGGTCGGACCGGGTCGAACCGGCACTCAAAGTCCTGGCGCGGGTGTCGCGGATCATGGAACAACTGGTGCAGGCGTGGACGGTGCTGTCGACGCTCACCCCTTCGGAATATTCCGAATTCCGCGACGTGCTGGGCGCGTCGTCGGGATTCCAGTCCTACCAGTACCGGCAGATCGAATTCATCCTGGGCAACAAGAACCCGGCCATGACGCAGCCGCACGAACATCATGCCGAGCGCAACGCGCTGGTGGTGGCCGCGCTCAACGCGCCGTCGATCTACGACGAGATCATTGCGTTGATGGCGCGCCGCGGCCTGCCGATCGACGCCGGCCGCCTGGAGCGTGACTGGACGCAGCCGACCACGTCGGACGTGTCGGTCGAGCTGGCCTGGTTGACGGTGTATCGGGACACGCACGGCTGGTGGGACGTCTATGCGCTGGGCGAAAAGCTCATCGACCTGGAAGATGCCTTCCGCCAGTGGCGCTTTCGTCACGTCACCACCGTGGAACGCGTGATCGGCTTCAAGCGCGGCACGGGCGGCACCGCGGGCGTCAGCTACCTGCGCAAGATGCTCGATGTCGTGCTGTTTCCCGAGCTGTGGCACGTACGCACCGCGTTGTAAGTCCGCTCTGACAAGACCGTGTTCCAACTCGGCCATATTGACTTAGACTACCCGGCAAACCGCCAAGGAAATTACCGTGTTCAAGCATATCCCCTCCTACCCGGGAGACCCCATCCTGTCCTTGATGCACACGTTCATGAAGGACGACCGCCCGCACAAGGCCAACCTCAGCATCGGGCTGTACTACGACGAAGCGGGCAAGATCCCGGTGCTGAAAAGCGTCGAGACGGCGCAGCAGCGCATCGATCAGTCGGTGCCGCACGTGTACCTGCCGATGGAAGGCGACAACACGTATCGCCGCCTGATCGCCGAGACGGTGTTCGGCGCCGATCACGCGGTGGTCAAGGAGCAGCGCGTCGCGACCATCCATACGCTGGGCGGATCGGGTGCGCTGAAGGTCGGCGCGGATTTCCTGAAGGCGTACTTTCCTGACAGCGAACTGTGGATCAGCGATCCGACCTGGGAAAATCACTACAACATCCTGGGCGGCGCGGGCCTGGTGATGCATACCTTCCCGTACTACGACCCGGCCACCAACGGCATTCGCTTCGACGAGATGATGGCGGCGTTGGAAAAGCTGCCGGCGCGCGCCATCGTGTTGCTGCAGCCGTGCTGCCACAACCCGACCGGGATCGATCCCACGCGTGAACAGTGGACGGCCATTGCCGACGTCCTGCTTCGCCGCAACGTGATCCCGTTCTTCGACATGGCATACCAGGGTTTTGGTGACGACCTGGACGAAGACGCCTGGGTGGTGCGGCACATGGCGGCGCAGGGCGCGGCCATGCTGGTCGGCAATTCGTTTTCCAAGAACATGTCCTTGTATGGCGAGCGCGTAGGCGGCCTGTCGGTCGTGTGCGGCACGTCGGCCGAAGCCGGCCAGGTGCTGGGCCAGCTGCAAGCCACCGTGCGCAAGAACTATTCGAGCCCGCCGCTGTTCGGCAGCCGGGTGGTCAGCGGCGTGCTGGGCGATCCGGCACTGCGCGCCATGTGGGCCGACGAAGTCACGCAGATGCGCAAGCGTATCCACGAGATGCGTGCGGCACTGCGCAGCGGTCTGAAGGCCCGCCTGCCGGATCTGGACGTCGAATACTTCGTCACCCAGCGCGGCATGTTCAGCTACACCGGCCTGGGTTCGCAGCAAGTCGACACGCTGCGCGACGAGTATGGCGTGTACCTGATCAAGTCGGGTCGCATGTGCGTGGCCGGCCTGAGCCACGGCAACCTCGAACTGGTGGCCGACTCGATGGCCAAGGTGATGCAGCCGTCAGCCTCGCGCTGATCGGCGGCCTGCGCGTCCGCGCCCGCTGGCGCGCAGGCTGTTGCTGCAACAACGTTCTCCTTGAAGGACCGGGTGGCGCGCCGCTACAATCCGAACCAGATATCGAACCAGTGCGTTCCGCAATCTGGTTCCTTACGTAAGCGTTAACGTCAGCCAACGCATCTTGTCAGGCATTGCGCATGTCATGCACGCTGCATGGCGTCCGTCATCGCCCGTTTGGATGCGACTATTCATGATGATGCTTACCGCGCGGCTCTCCGCCGCGTTGCGCGCGTGTCTTCCCCTTCCTTTCCTTTCTGACCCTGCCGGCCAGGCCATGCGCCAGGGTGATGCCCCATGACTGCACCCCCTCGCTCCCCCGCGGCCGAACTGACGCCGCTTGTCCTCATCGTCCTGGCCGGCTTCCTGTCAATCGGCATTCCCCTTCCGGCCCTGGCCCTGTATGTGAACGGCACCCTGGGATTCAACGCGGTGACAGTGGGGTGGGTGGTCGGCATCCAGGCGTTCGCCACCATCCTGACGCGTCAGGTCGCCGGCGCCTATTGCGACCGGCATGGGCCGCGCAAGTCGGTGCTCCTGGGGCTGCCCCTCGCCTCGCTGGCGGCGCTGTTCTATCTGGCGTCTCCCTTCATGCCCACGCCGGTGGCCAGTCTGGTCGTGCTGATCCTGGGCCGTCTCATCATGGGGCCGGCCGAAAGCCTGTATCTGACCGGCACCATGACCTGGGGCATCGGGCGCGTGGGTCCGCAGCGCACCGGCATGGTTATGGCCTGGCAGGGCATCGCCATGTTCGCCGCACTCGGGATGGGCGCGCCGATCGGCGTGGCCGTGCAGCAGCACTGGGGCTTTGCGGGTATCGCGGCCATTACCTTTGTGCTGCCGCTGGTGGGCTGGGCGATTGCCACGCGCATGGCGCCACTGGCCGCGCGGGCGGCCAGCGCCATCCGCCTGTCTTTCTTCAGCGTGATCGGACTCATCTGGCGCTATGGTCTGGCGCTGGCCTTTGCCGCCATGCCTTTTGCGATCATCACCAGCTTTCTGGTGCTGATGTACGGCACGCGCAACTGGGAAGGCGCGGGCTTTGCCATTGCCGGCTTTGCCGCGGGGTATGTCGCCGTCCGCCTGTTCCTGGCGCACCTTCCCGACAAGATGGGGGGAATGACCGTGGGCGCGGTGTCGGTGGCGATCGAAATGGCTGGGCAGTTGCTGCTGTGGCAGGCCGATACCGCCACGCTCGCGTTCCTGGGCACCTTGTTGACCGGTATCGGCTTTTCGCTGGTGTTTCCGTCGATGGGCGTCGAGGCCATGGCGCGCGTCCCGGCGCATGCCCGGGGCGTTGCCGTGGGCAGCTTCCTGGCCTTCGTCGACGTGGCGTCGGGTCTGACCGGACCGGTGGTGGGACTGGTGATCGGGCTGTACGGCTATCAGGCCAGCTTCATCGCGGGCGCCGCGGCGTGCGCCATCGCCATCCTGTTGATGGCGTCAGGCCGCCGCCGGGTGCCTGTTTCTTGATCAACCCCCCGCAAGCCCAATGGGATTGCGGGTTTCGCGGGGTTGTCCTGCCGCTTTCCCCATGCTTGTCCACACTGGCGCTGGATAACTTTTCCGGACGCTGCGGCATGGCTCAAGTTCGGCCCCGTGGCAGCCGTTATCCTTCGTACATGGTTGAGAAAGTGGCTTCATCCATCGCGCCCGGTTGCGTATCGGCCAGGGGTGCCGTGCGACGGGGCAAGGTGCCTCGAATCGGGTCAGGGGCGTCATACGCCAGCATTGACGCGGTCCGCAGCCACTTGCTCGACCACTGTCCCCAAGCTTGTCCACACAATTCGGGGATAACCCTGAACGCCTGCCAGGCAAGGCGCGCGTTTGTTGTGGTTCAAGCTCGAAGCCGGGAAAAAACGCGCTTTCGGACCGCCCACAGCCCATTTGCCCGATTTGAGGCAGGGGCTCGCAACCCCAGTCGCCATGCGGGTTTCAAGGGCTTATCCGTCGCCTATCCCATGGCTTGTCCACATTCCATGGGGATAAGTCACCAGACACGGCGCGGTGCCCCCAAGTTTTACAGGAATGTCGGATGCTGCATGCGGTAGAAGGTCGGAAAGTAAAGGGTAGGGAGGCAGGGGAGCGGGATCATCAGGACCGTTGGCGGGTTCGCGGTGAAGTGCGGACGCTGCGCCAGGTCAGGTTGCGCACCCTGCTGGGTAGCTTGGTCATTGTCGTGGTCGCCGACCTGGTGGACCTGATTGCCAATCTGATTTTTGCGCCCTGGCAGATCGTCCGGTCAGCCATCCAGACCACGCTGATCGCGGGGCCGCTGGCGGGGTATGTCATCTACACCCATGCCCGTGCCAACCTGCGGCTCTATGAGATGAAGACATATCTGGCGCTGCTGAGCACCACCGATCCGCTGACCGGTCTCTTGAACCGCCGCGCCTTTTTCGACCGCGCCCGGGCCGTGGCCGACAGCCGGCAGCCGCACATGCTGGTGTTGGTGGACGTGGACCGGTTCAAGACCGTCAATGACCGCTTCGGCCACCCGACGGGCGACGCCGTCATCCAGCGCGTCAGCCGGCTCATGAAGGCGCATTTCCATGCTGATGCGCCGCTGGCGCGTATCGGTGGCGAAGAATTTTCAGCCATGCTGCTGACCGGGACACTGGAGGAGGTCAGGGCCAGCGCCGACGCCTTTTGCGCTGCCGTGGCGACCGAGCCCTTCGAGGCAGGCGGCACGGGTTTCCAGGTGACGGTGAGCGTGGGCCTGGCGTCGTTTGCACCCGGCCGGACTGCCGATGACGTGTATGCACTGGCCGACGTGCAGCTCTACCGGGCGAAGCAGGGTGGCGGAAATCGCGTGGCCTGGGAAGGGCGCACGACGGCCTGCTAGGGAACATGATCATTGAGCTGGGTGTGGCGACGGGCCTACGATACCGATCCCATCGCGCGTCGGCACAGGCGGGCGATATTCCACAGCCGCGCGCCGTTTCCGGCGCCATCCCCCGGAGACCGCTTTCATGATCATCAGGACCGAGCAGGACGTGACGCAGGCCGTGCTGGATGAACTCGACCGCGCGACCGACCCCCGCTTCAAGGAGATCATGCAGACCGCCGTCCGGCATCTGCATGCCTTCATTCGCGAGGCACGGCTGACGGAAGCGGAATTCCAGCAGGCCTGCGCGGTCATCGCGCGGGTGGGGCAGGCGACGACGGCATCCCACAACGAGGTGGTGCTGGCCGCGGGGTCGTTGGGTGTGTCCTCGCTGGTGTGCCTGCTGAACAATGGCGGGCAGGCGGTGACCGAGATGCCGGAAGACCGGCCGCCCACCGGGGTCCATGGCGCACCGCAAGCGCCGGGCGGCACGACGGCCAACCTGCTGGGTCCCTTCTGGCGGATGGGCTCGCCGCCGACTGATTCAGGCGCGTCCATCGTCCGGTCGCCCACGCCGGGCGATCCGATCTTTGTGGAAGCCTGGGTGAAGGATCCGGCAGGGCGGCCGGTGGCGGGCGCCGAAGTGGACGTCTGGCATAGCTCGAACGAAGGCTTCTACGAAAACCAGGATCCGGCGCAAGCCGACATGAACCTGCGCGGCAAATTCGTGACCGACGCTGACGGCCGCATTGCCTTTCGCAGCGTCAAGCCGGCGGGGTATCCCATCCCGGTCAGCGGACCCGTGGGGGAGCTGTTGCGTGCGCAGGGCCGGCACAACATGCGGCCGGCGCACATCCACTTCCTGATCTTCAAGGAAGGCTACAAGACGCAGTTTTCGCAAATCTATTCCAGCGACGATCCCAATCTGGATACCGATGTGCAATTCGGGGTGACGCAAGCGCTGGTCGGGCACTACGAGCCGCACCCTGCCGGGACCGCGCCGGCAGCCGATGTGACCGGGCCCTGGTACTCGCTCACGCAGACGTTCGTGATCGAACCGGGTGTGGCCAAGCTGCCCCGGCCGCCCATCAGCGCCAAGGCGGACGGGCCGCGGCCGACGCTGACGGTGCTGGCAAGGACCTGACCGGCGGCTCGCGCCGGTCGCCCGCAGCCTGCCCAGTCAGGACAGGAAAGCGGAACCGGCGCGGACAGGAACTGGATGGGTCGGCCCGGGAACAGTCTTTGCAACCTGCTCTTCCATCCAGTCCAGGAGGGCGCTCATGCATCCCGCACCATCCGTCGAACCAGGCAGTGACGACGACGGCGTCCGCGACGTGGTCACGCAGGGCGATGAGTACCTGCGGCCACGCCAGGAACAAGCCAAGGACCGGGCATTGGACCCGACGCAAACCACGGGCGGCGCGCCGGCGCCTGGCGAGGCGGACCTGCCTGCACTGACGCCAACCTCCACGGAAGCTGGTTTCGCCCGATCGGCCACGGCGGCCGCATCGGCGGCGTCCACATCCCGGGCATCGACATCCGCTGCGCCGACAGCCAGTACTTCGAGAGCCACTACCTCGACGCCGGATACGCCGACGTCCCATCCGTCCAAGGAGACACCATGACCGATAACGCATCGCAAGGCACCCCGAACAGCAACGACGTCAAGGACACCGCCGACGACACGCTGGCCCGTTCCGGATCGCAGGGCAAGGGTGTGCACGCGCCCAAGGAAGGCGAGCAGATCGTGAGTCGCAGCGCCGATCCGGGCCAAAGCAGCTACGGTGGTTTTTCGGGGGAAGATACGACCAAACAGACCCAGGAAGTCGAGGCCGACGCAGAAAAATCCGCGACGTCAAAGGGCGATACAGCGCGCTCTGCGGTCGGTAAGAAGGACTAAGCCCTCCGGGAATGGCATGGGCGGCACGCAAGTTGCTGGGACACCTTGGCGAGGGTCCACCCATGAGCCACCCTCTGGAGAGAACTGTCATGCAAGCCACCATCGATATCCCAGTCCAGAAAATCGAACAGTACTACTTGAAAGCCCGTGTCCATGAGCTGCCCGAGGCACGCTATCGCGGTGTTGTCGAAGCCGGCGCCCGGTCTGCGCGTGGCATCGACAGCCGCCTGCACTATTGCCCGTTGGTACGCGCCACGTGGTCGGATGCGATCCGTGATGCCGAAACCCTCGCGGCCAAGCTCAAGGCCACCGAGTGCACGGATGCGGAATGCAGTGTCTTTTCTGCACGCGGCACGACCGCTTTTGATACGTTCATGAACGTACTGGCGGCCACCAAGCCGGTGGAAGTGCCCAAGCTGGTCAGCAGCACGACCGCCAAACGCACGCCCAAGCGCCAGTCGGCGCCCAAGCTTGCCCCCGTGCCGACGCGCCCGGTGGAAGAGAAGGCTTCCGTGGTGCATTTGCGTCGCCACGCCTGATGGTGAGCCAGGAAGGATGCGGCGTCCGGTCCGCCCGGATGCCGCCTTCTTCCGCTGTCGTCGTGATGTCTAGAAGATGGACAGGCGGGTACGCGCCACGAACATCTCCAGCGCCTTGCGCCCAAGGTGCGAGTTGCCGCTGTCATCGATCGCGGGCGACCACACGCACAGGCTGAGCGTTTCGGGTACGACGGCAACAATGCCGCCGCCCACGCCACTTTTGCAGGGCAATCCCACCAGGAAAGCGAATTCCCCGGCCGAATCGTAGGTGCCGCAGGTCAGCATCAATGCGTTCAGACGCCGCGCCTGCCGCTCGCTGACCACGGCCTTGCCTCGGTAAGGATGCGCGCCGTCGCGGCACAGGTAGCCGGCCGCGCGCGCCAGTTGCACGCAAGACATCTGGATGGCGCACTGGTTGAAATAGACATCCAGCACCTGTGCCACGTTGTTGTCGAACTTGTCGAAACTCTTCATGAAGTTGGCGACCGCAACGTTGCGGTACCCGTTCGCCGCTTCGGACTGCGCGACTTCCTGATCGATCGCGACCTGGTCGCCGCACAGGCTGGAAATGAACTCGACAATGTCGGCCTTTGCATGCGACTGCGTTGCCGACACCAGCCGGTCCGCCACGGCGATCGCGCCAGCGTTGATGAAGGGATTGCGCGGCACGCCTTCTTCGCGTTCCAGCTGCACCAGGGAATTGAACGGGTTGCCCGAGGGTTCACGCCCGATACGATCCCACACCTTGTCGCCGACACGCTGCAGGGCAAGCGTCAATGAAAACAGCTTGGAAATACTCTGGATGGAAAAAGCATCGGTGCTGTCGCCGCTGGCCGCTTCGAATCCGTCGCAGGTGCGCAGCGCAATCCCGAATCGGTCCGCCGGCACCCGTGCCAGGGCCGGAATGTAATCCGCCACCTTGCCTTCTTTTCCCAGTTCGGGGCGAAGGGCGTCGGTGATGTCGTCAAGGATGGCTTGGTAATCCAGTGGCATGAGTTGCTCTTGTTGTGGTGAAGGTAAGAAAGGGGCATCGCCCGTGCTAGATTCCCGGATCGATTGTAGGGGGTGAAGGATGAAGCACGGGTGGATAAAGGCAAGCTTCGGCTTGGCCGGCGTGCTGCTGCTGGCCGCTGGCACGGGCGCCTGCGTGGCGATCGACGAGCGCAAGTCCGTGACGCCGGCGCCGCGTTGCCCGATGGGGCATCAGGACAAGCGCGATTGCATGCCCGATAGCGGCCGCGGCCTGTGCACGAAAGCCAAACGCAGCGATTGCTGACGCGGGCTTTCCTGCACGCTGCAACGCGGCCGCGGGCCGGCCTCAGTGGGTCACTGTGGAAGCCAGCAGGTCTTCGATCTTGACCGGCAGGTCGCGCACCCGGACACCGGTTGCGTGGTAGACCGCCGCGGTCACCGCCGCCGCAAAACCCGCCAACCCGATCTCGCCGATGCCCCGTGCGCCGATTTCGTTCAGCGCCAGGTCGGGAAAATCCAGGAATTCCACATCGATGGTCGGCGCATCGGCATGCGTCGTCATCACGTAGTCGGCCAGGTTGCTGTTGATGGGCGCACCATTGCGGCGGTCGTAATGGGTCTGCTCGAACAACGCCATCCCGACCCCCATGATCACCGCGCCTTCGATCTGGTTGCGGCCGGTGCGCGGGTTGATGATCTTGCCCGCATCGATCACGGTCAGCACGCGGTTCACGCGTAGGCGCGCAATCTCGGGCTGCCAGGTCACTTCAACAAAATGCGCGCCGTACGAATGGATGGACCGCTTGTCGTCGTCCTTGTCCTTGCTGCTCGGCTCCGAGCTGCCGTCGCCGGATACGAAGGCCACGTTCTCTTTGGCCAGCAGGTCTTCAAAGCGCAAGCCCTGCTGCGCGGGCTGGTCCTTGCGGTGCACCCATCCGCCGGTAAACGCCAGCTGATCGGCATCGACACCGGACAGCGGCGAGTGCTCGCCCTTGCTGGCCAGGCTCAGCAGATTCTCGATCGCGGCCTTGGCGCTTTTCGAGACCGAAGGCACCAGCGAACCGGTGGCCATGGACCCGCCCGACATCGGCCCCGCGGGCAACGCGCTGTCGCCGATCTGCACGTGAATGTCGGCAATGTCCATGCCGGTCATGTCGGCCACCATCTGCGCCAGCACGGTGTACGTTCCGGTGCCGATGTCTTGCGTGGCGCAGGCCACGCGTACGCGGCCATCCCCCAGGAAGGTCACCGTGCTTTCGGCGGCAAGCCGCTTGGCCATCCACGATGCGCCCGCCATGCCCCAGCCAACGATCATGCCGTCGCGCCGCATGGAACCGACCTCGGGCGTGCGTTCGGCCCAGCCAAAGGACTTTGCGCCGCGGGTCAGGCATTCCGTGTAGTGACGGGTCGAGAAGGGCACACCCTTGCCCTCGTCGATCTCGGGTTCGTTCATCAGTCGAAATTGAACAGGATCAAGATTGAGCTTGATCGCCATTTCGTCCATGGCCGATTCCAGCGCGTACAGGCCGGGCACCGCGCCCGGGCCGCGCATGGACGTGTTGGGCGCGATGTCGCGGCGGGCGAATGCGGCGGTCGCACGCAGGTTGGGCACGCTGTAGAAATAGCCGGTCGCCTCGCCGCAGTTCTCCTTGCTCTTGTCCAGGCGCGACACATGGAACACGTAGTCGTGCTGCAAGGAGGTCAGCTTGCCGTCTTTCGTCGCCGACAGGCGCATGCGCTGCTGGGTATTGGTGCGATGGCCCACGGTCTGGAACATCATCTTGCGCGTGATCTCGATCTTGACCGGACGGCGCAGCTGGCGCGCCGCCGCGGCCGCCAGCACCGAATGCGTCCAGGGCCACAGCTTGCCGCCAAAGCCCGACCCCAGATATTCCGTCACGACCCGCACGTTTTCGGGTTCGACCCCCAGCATCTGCACCATGACGGCCTGGTGGTTCATGATGGCTTGCGTGGTCTCATACAGCGTGTAGCGGGTGCCGTCGAACACGGCCACCGACGCATGCAGTTCGATGGGGTTGTGCGTTTCCGGCGGCGTGGTGTAGACCGCGTCCAGCGTGACGTCGCCTGCGGCAAAGACGGCCTCGGGGTCGCCCCGTTCGGTGTCCACGCTGGGCTCGTCGTCGGGGGTGAGCTCCAGGCTGACGTCGGGCTGTTCCTCGTCATAGCTCACCTTGACGGCACGCGCCGCGGCGGTGGCATGCTCGAAGGTATCGGCTACCACCAACGCGACGTATTGGCCGTAGTAGGTGACCTTGTCATCGCTGAGCGGCGGACGGTATTCGTCAATCGACGCGCCGCTGGCCGGCGACACCCGGTACAGCGGGCCGATGTTGTCGGTCGTGAAAATGGTGTGCACGCCCGGCATGCCTTGGGCGATGCTGCTGTCGATCTGGCTCACCCGTCCGGTGGCGATCGTGGCTGTGACCGGGACGCCAACGAGCATGCCGTCAAAGTGATGGTCGGACGTGTACTGCGCCGTGCCGCTGACTTTCAGGGGACCTTCAACGCGGCTGAGCGCGGCGCCGATCAGGGGACTGCGGGGGGAAGTTGCGGTCGTCATGGATGGGTGTCCTTGTTCGCGCCGTTCAGGCAGGCTGCGTCGCGGTAATGAGTGCGTTGATCAGGCAGCGTTTGCCAAGTTCGACCTTGAAGCCGTTCTCGCTCTGCGGGCGCGCATCTTCCATCGCCAGTGCGGCGGCTTCGGAAAAGCTGGCCAGCGTGGCGGGCTTGCCAGCCAGGAAGTCTTCGACTTCGGGCAGCCGCCATGGAATGGCGCCCACGCCGCCCATGGCAATGCGGATGTCCTTGATCGCGCCCTGATCGGTGCTGGCGACGATGGCGGTCGATGCCAGTGCAAATTCGTACGACGCCCGATCGCGCAGCTTCAGGTACAAGGACCGCGCGCCAGCCACGGGCCGGGGCAGCGTGACGTGCGTGATCAGCTCGCCCGGTTGCAGCACGTGTTCGATGTGCGGCGTGTCCCCCGGCAGCACGAAGAAATCATCGAGCGGCACCTCGCGTTCGCCGCCTTGTCCCTGGATGTGGACGATCGCGTCAAGCGCCATCAGGGCGACGTTCATGTCCGATGGATTCGACGCGATGCAATGCGAGCTGGTGCCCAGAATGGCCAGGTTGCGGTTGTACCCGTCGATGGCTGAACAGCCCGAACCCGGCTCGCGCTTGTTGCAGGCCATGACCGGATCGCGGAAGTACACGCAGCGGGTGCGTTGCAGCAGGTTGCCGGCGGTGGTGGCCTTGTTGCGCAGCTGCGCCGATGCGCCGGCCAGCAGGGCTTCGGACAGCACGGCGTAATCGCGCTTGATGCGTTCGTCATGCGCCAGGTCGCTGTTGCGCACGGTCGCGCCGATCCGCAGCCCGCCGTCGGGAGTCTCGCCGATGGTTGCCAATGGCAACTGGTTGATGTCGATCAGTTGCGACGGTGTCTCGACATCGAGCTTCATCAGGTCGACCAGCGTGGTGCCGCCGGCCAGGTAGCGGGCGCCCGAGGCAATGGCTTGCTCCACGGAGCTTGCACGGCTGAGTTGGAAGGGATGCATGGCGGCTCCTCAGGCTTTGCGGACGTGCTGGATGGCCGCCACGATGTTGGTGTAGGCGCCGCAGCGGCAGATGTTGCCGCTCATGGCTTCCTTGACGTCGGCATCCGAAGCGCCGCAGGGCTCTTTCATGAGCGCGACGCCCGACATGATCTGTCCGGACGTGCAGTAGCCACATTGATAGCCGTCATGGTCCACGAAGGCCTGCTGCATGGGATGCAGGGCGTCCGGGGTGCCAAGGCCTTCGATCGTGGTGATGGCGTCGCCATCGTGCACGGCGGCCAGGCTCAGGCAGCTGTTGATCCGGCGGCCATCGACAAGCACCGTACAGGCGCCGCACTGGCCATGGTCGCAGCCCTTCTTGGTCCCGGTCAAAAACAGGTGATCCCGCAGCGCTTCCAGCAGGGTGGTGCGCGAGTCAAGATCGAGGTCGCAATCGGTGCCGTTGACCGTGAAAGCCACGGGCATCATGGAGATCGCCTCGGGGTTGCGGTCCGTATCGGCCACGGCAGTCGCGTCGTCCTGGAATGGCGTGCCTGCGGCAGCTTGCGCGGCGGCGTTCGGGGCAAGGGCGGCAGCGTCGTCCGCGCGATGGTCTAGCGTCATGGGGAGTCCTTGAAGAATGGCGCGATCCCTGCAGGATCGTGGCGCGCGCGCGGGGAGACACACCGGCGCAGGAGTCCCGACCATTCAGCAAGAAGCGCGCCCGATGAGCTGAAGGAAGCATCGCGTGACGCGTCACATTGTGGTCAACTCCGTGGGTTGACTGAATGCCTGCCCGGAGCTTTGGATGAACCGCCTAATCGTAGGTATTACCGGCGCCTCTGGCGTGATCTACGGTATCCGCACACTCGAAATGCTCAAGTCGCTGGGCACCGTCGAATCGCACCTGATCATGTCGCCATCGGCGGCCCGCACCATCGTTGAAGAGACCGACTACACGGCCGAGTACGTGCGCAGCCTGGCGCACGAAGTCCACAGCTTCAAGGACATCGGTGCGTCGGTCGCCAGCGGTTCGTTCAAGACAGAAGGCATGCTGGTCGCGCCGTGTTCGATCAAGACGCTGAGCGGCATCGCCAACTGCTATGCCGACGAACTGATCGTGCGGGCGGCCGACGTCTGTCTGAAAGAGCGCCGGCGCGTGGTGCTGATGCTGCGCGAAACACCGCTGCACGCCGGCCACATTGCGCTGATGGACCAGGCCACGCGCAGCGGTGCCATCATCATGCCGCCGGTGCCCGCCTTCTATCACCGCCCCAAGACGCTGGACGACATGGTCACCCAGACGGTCGGACGCGCGCTCGATCTGTTCGGCATCGAAACCCACCGCGTCAAACGGTGGAAAGAGTCCGACGAGGACTGACCGGCACCTGTTCATCCATCCAGTACAATCGGGGCTGCCGCGGGGCGCTGTTGCCGCGCGCGCTCATGCATCGAGGGTCGGTTTTGGATTATGTCGTCGCCGTGCGCGCACTGTGCGAATTCACCGCCAAGGCGGGGGATCTGGATGTGCGCTTCACCCCCTCGCCTTCCGCACAGGAAGGCGTGGCCGGGCACACGCTGGTCGCTTCCCGGCGGCCGGATCACTACGAGTCCGAGATCACGCTGACCGGCGCCTACGAGCACCTGCGGGTGCGCGGCCGCGCCGATGGCTATGATCCCGTGACCAACCAGCTCGAAGAGGTCAAGACCTTTCGCGGACACCTGGACCGCATGCCGGCCAATCACCGCGCGCTGCATTGGGCGCAGGCCAAGGTGTACGGCTGGCTGCTGTGCCAGGATCGCGGGCTGGCATCGATCGACGTCGCGCTGGTGTACTTCGACATCGGCACGCAAGAAGAAACGGTGCTGGTCGAGACGCACAGCGCCGAGGACCTGAAAGCCTTCTTCGAACTGCAGTGCGAACGATTCATCGGCTGGTCGGAACAGGAAGTGATGCATCGCGAGGCGCGGGACGCCGCCTGCGGGGCCCTGGCCTTTCCGCATGGCGACTTCCGGCCGGGGCAACGCCAGCTGGCCGAGGCGGTGTACCGGTCGGCCAGCCAGGGGTGCGCCGTCATGGCGCAGGCGCCCACCGGCATTGGCAAGACGGTCGGCACCCTGTTCCCGCTGCTCAAGGCCTGCCCGTCGCAAGGCATCGACAAGGTGTTCTTCCTGACGGCCAAGACGTCGGGGCGCAGCATGGCGCTGGACGCCCTGGACCTGATCGCCCGCAGCGACGATGCACCGCCTTTGCGTGTGCTGGAACTGGTGGCGCGCAAGAAGGCCTGCGAGCATCCGGACAAGGCCTGCCATGGGGAGGCCTGTCCGCTGGCCAAAGGCTTCTACGACCGGGTGGCCGATGCCCGCGCCGACGCGGTGTCGATTGCGCGGCTGGATCGCGAATCGCTGCGTGACATCGCCCTGCAGCACGAGGTCTGCCCCTACTACCTGAGCCAGGACCTGGCGCGGTGGGCCGACGTCATCATTGGCGATTACAACTACTACTACGACAGCAACGCCATGCTGTTCGGCCTGACCCTGGCCAACCAATGGAAAGTCAGTGTGCTGGTTGATGAAGCGCACAACCTGGTCGACCGCGGCCGCAAGATGTATTCGGCGGAACTGTCCCAGGCAGGCCTGAAAGACATTCGCCTGTACGCGCCGCCCACGCTCAAGAAGCCGCTGGAAAAGTTGAATCGCATCTGGAACGAGGTCAACCGCGAGCAGACCGAGACCTACACGGCGTACGACGCGGTGCCGGCCAAGTGGCTGATCGCCCTGCAGCAGGCCGTCACAGCGGTGGGGGAAGAACTGACCGAGCGGCCGGCCGGGGTGGACGAAGCGTTGCAGCAGTTCTATTTCGATGCGCTGCGCTTTCAGCGGATTGCCGACAGCTTCGGCGCGCATTCCCTGTTCGACATCACGCTGATCGAACCTGTCTCGGCGCAACCGAAGGCGCCCACGTCGGTCATGAACCTGCGCAATGTGGTGCCGGCCAGTTTCCTGGCGCCGCGTTTTGCGGCAGCGCGGTCCACGGCCTTGTTCTCGGCCACGCTCAGCCCCCATCACTTCTATCAGGAAACGCTGGGGCTGCCCAAGGCCACGCCGTGGATCGACGTGGCCTCGCCCTTCGTGGCCGAGCAGTTGTCGGTGCAGGTGGTGGGGAACATATCGACCCGCTATCAGCATCGGGACCGCTCGCTCGACCCCATCGTGACCCTCATGGCCCGGCAGTATCACGAACGTCCGGGCAACTACCTGGCCTTCTTCAGCAGCTTCGACTATCTGCAGAAGGTGCTGGCGCTGTTCCAGTCGCGGCATCCCGATATCGAGGTGTGGTCGCAATCGCGCGGCATGGACGAAGCGGCGCAGACCGGCTTTCTGGCGCGCTTTGCGCCCGACTCGCGCGGCATCGGGTTCGCGGTGCTGGGCGGCTCGTTTTCCGAAGGCGTGGACCTGCCGGGCAGCCGCTTGATTGGCGCTTTCATCGCCACGCTGGGCCTGCCGCAGATCAACGACGTGAACCAGCAGATGCGGGCGCGGGTGGACGCGCTGGGCAAGTCGGGCTATGACACCATCTATCTGTATCCGGGCCTGCAGAAAGTCGTGCAGGCGGCGGGCCGGGTGATCCGTACCCAGACCGACACCGGCGTGGTCTATCTGATCGACGATCGGTTTGCCCGGGCCGAAGTGCGCGACCTGCTGCCCGCATGGTGGCAGGTCCGGACGCAGGACCATTCCCCCAAGGAGAAGACATGGACGTAGGCATGGCCGGAAAGACGGCGCTGGTGACGGGCGCGAGCCAGGGCATCGGGCGGGCGATCGCATTGGGTCTGGGCGCGCAGGGCGCGCATGTGGCGCTGGTGGCGCGCCGGCGCCCGCTGCTGGACGAGGTGTCGGCAGCCATCGTGGCGTCGGGCGGCCCGGCGCCGCACATCATCGAAGCGGACCTGTATGCGGACGACGCGGCCGACCGTATCCATGCGGATGCGCGTGCCGCGCTGGGTCCCATCGACATCCTGATGAATGCCGGCGGCGGGAGCCGGCCGATCGACTTCGACGCCACCCGCGAACAGTGGATGGAGGGCATGACGCTCAATTTCTTCCGCCTGCGCGAGCTGACGCACGCCGTCGTGCCCGAGATGCGAGCGCGCAAGTACGGGCGCATCATCAACATCACCGGCACGTCGGAACCGCGCGGCTTGAACGCCGCGTTCAGCGCGAAGGCCGCCGTGCATATCTGGGCCAAGGGCCTGTCGCGGCTGGTGGCGGCCGACGGCGTCACGGTCAACTGCATCCAGCCCGGCCGGATCCGCAGTGAACAGATCAAGAAGCGCTATCCGACCCTGGAAGACGAACTGGCCTTTGCGCAGGAAGAGATTCCGGCAGGGCGCTTTGGCGAATCCGAGGAGCTGGCCAACCTGGCGATCTTTCTGGGATCGCCCCTGGCAAGCTATGTGAACGGGACGGTCATTCCGGTCGATGGCGGGATGTACCGCCACGCGTTCTGAGCCTTCCGGACCCGCTGCGCAGGTGACCGGCCCGGCCGGTCACTTCCCGCGCCGTCCCACTCCCGCGATCTCGTGAAAGGCGCGTTCCTGCATGGACACGTCCTTGCCGGTGCGCGAGATCAGCCACATGGCCGACTTGGCTTCCGGCTCGCGCAGCGGCCGGAAGGTCACCCCGCTGGCTTCAATGCTGCGGAACGATTCGGGCACGAGCGCGATGCCCAGCCCCGATGCCACCAGCCCGACGATCGTTGCCGCCGTGCGCGCTTCCTGCACCACACGCGGCGCAAAGCCGGCCCGCTGGCATAGCGCCATGATCTGCAGATAGACGCCGGTGCCGCCGTCGCTGGGATACATCACGAACGCTTCGTCGTTCAGTGCACTGACGGAAAACGGACGCAGGCTGTCGGCGCGCGGATGCTGCGGGGGCAGGGCGGCGACCAGCGCATCCTGGAACAGGCGCGTGGCGTGCAGAAAGTCCGGCAGGTCGGGCGCTTCGGTGCCCCGGATGAAGGCGATGTCGAGCCGCCGTTCCAGCATGGCCGTCAGTTGTTCCTGCGTCGTCAGTTCTTCGATCCGCAGGTGCACGCCCGGCAGCCGCTGGCGATAGGCCAGGATCAGCTGCGGAATGACCTGGGTCAGCGCGGCGCCGCTGGTAAAGCCCACCCGCAGTTCACCGATTTCGCCACGTTGCACCCGGGCCACGATGCTGGCCGCGCGGTCGGCCTGCGCGAGCAGCGCGCGGGCTTCGGGCAACAGGGCCTGGCCCGCGGGTGTCAGGTCCACATGGCGGTTGCTGCGCTCGAACAGCCGGGCGCCCAGTTCCTCTTCCAGTACGCGGATCTGGTGGCTCAGCGGCGGCTGCGACATGTTCAGGCGCACGGCGGCGCGGCCGAAATGCAGGGTCTCGGCCAGAACGACAAAGTAGCGAATGCGGCGCAGATCCATCATACCTATCGTGTATCAATCTTGAATGAAACGATATTAGACGTAGATGGCGCCACGGCGCACGATATCGGTGTCGATCACGTATGCCGGTAGCACCGGACAGGCCAGGAATGAACGCGCAACAGGTGGGTGCAGGGGTGGTGGGGGCTCGGGAGGCAGCAGCAGGTGCGCCGGTCGCAGGCACGGCAGCAAGGCATTGCCGAGCGGAAGACGTTTCATCCGCGCCCCGGATCGAGCACGGCACGGCCGCCTTTATCCGCACCAATTGCGCCATCTTTGCGTCGGGGCTTGCCACGTTTGCCTTGCTGTATTGTGTGCAGCCGCTCATGCCGGTGCTGTCGGACACCTTCCATGTCGGCGCCACCGGCGCCAGCCTGTCGTTGTCACTGACAACCGCTTTTCTGGCCGTCTCGATCCTGATCGCAGGCGCGCTGTCAGAGACCTGGGGCCGCAAGCCCATGATGGTCGGGGCGTTGCTGCTGTCGTCGATGCTGACCCTGGTCAGCGCGTCGCTGCACCATTGGGAATCCTTTCTGGTGGCGCGCGCGCTTTTGGGCATCGCGCTCAGCGGCTTGCCGGCAGTGGCCATGGCCTATGTGGCCGAAGAGATGCATCCCCGTTCCCTGGGCCTGGCCATGGGGCTGTACGTGGCGGGGTCGGGCCTGGGCGGCATGGCCGGGCGGCTGCTGGTTGGTGTGATCACCGACCTGTCGGACTGGCGGATGGCGCTGGTCAGCATGGGGCTCATTGGCCTGGTGTGCGCCGCGATCCTGTGGCGTTGCCTGCCGGCCTCGCGCCATTTCGTTGCGCGGCCCTTGCGTTTTGCGCCGCTGTTCCAGACCTATGCCAGCCACCTGCGCAGCGCCACCCTGCGCTGGCTGTTCGTGATCAGCTTCCTGCTCATGGGCAGCTTCGTGACCCTGTACAACTACGTGGGCTACAAGCTGGCCGCCCCGCCGTTTTCCCTGACGCATACGCAGATCGGCCTGGTGTTCAGTGTGTATCTGTGCGGCGTGGTCAGCTCGGCCTGCATGGGATCGGTGTCGCAGCGGGTGGGCCGGCCGCGCATGTTGCCGATTACCTTCGGCGTCATGTTGATCGGCGCATTGCTGACCTGCGCCGGGGCGGTGTGGGCGGTGGTCCTGGGCATCGCGCTGATGACCATCGGTTTTTTTGGCACCCACGCGGTGGCCAGTGCCTGGGTCAGCGCGCAGGCCCCGGTCGGGCGGGCGCAGGCGGCGTCGCTGTATCTGTTCACCTACTACCTGGGGTCGAGCGTGCTAGGGTCGCTCGGCGGCGTGTTCTGGACGTGGCGCGGCTGGCCGGGGGTGGTGGCCATGATCGTGGTGTTGCTGGTGGCGGGCGTGGGTGCGGCGTGGCGGCTGCGGAAGCAGGCGGGCTGAAGTACGCCGGCTGAAGTACGCCGGCTGAAGTACGCCGGCTGAAGTACGCCGGCTGGAGCACGCCGCCGGAAGCAGGCGACCCGAGGCCGGCTGGCTCATCCGTCCTGCCCCGGCAAAGACCGACGTAAACTCAGCGGTGTCATCCCTTCTCCGTCCTAGAACGGCCCCATCGATGCACAGCACACCATCGACATCGCCGTCGGCCAATGGCACCGCCGCGGCGTGGATTGACGCCCATGACTGGGCGGCCACGCCCCTCGGGCCACGAGACACCTGGCCTCCTGCACTGCGCCATGCGCTCGACCTCATTCTTGCCTCGCCGCAGGCCATGTGCGTCGCCTGGGGCGATGCCCTGATACTGATCCCGAATGACGCCTTTACGCCCCTGCTGGGCCGTGACCCGGGGGCCGTGCTCGGCCGCCCCTTGCAGGTCGCGTTGCCCGGGGTCTGGCCTACGCTGAACGGTCCGGTGGATGACGCACGGGCAGGCCGCCCCCAGCGCTTCAAGGATGTGCCCATTCTTCTTGAGCGGCACGAAGGACCGGCTCAGACATGGTGGAGCTTTTCGCTGTCGCGGCTCAGTGACGACACCGGCCACGCGGCCGGGGTGATGTGCATCGCGCAGGAAACGACGGAACACGTCGAAGCCTTGCGCGCGCTGCGCGAAAGCGAACAGCGCCTTGATGCCCTGGTCCGGTCATCGTCCGAAGTGCGCTTCCTGATCAGTGCGGACTGGCAACGCTTGCACGAACTGAAGGGAGGCGACTTCATTCCCGACACGGGCGCCAACAACGACAACTGGCTGAACGATTACATTCCGCCCGACGGGCAGGATGCGGTGCGTGCCGAGATCGAACGGGCGATCCGGACGCAGTCGACCTATGCCATCGAGCATCCGGTGCGGCGTGTCGATGGCAGGGTGGGGTGGGCGCAGGTGCGCGCCGTGCCGCTGATCGATAACGACGGGGTCATCACCGCTTGGTTGGGCGCGGCCTCGGACATCACGGACCGCAAGGAGGCCGAGGCGGCGCAGCGCGACAGCGAGGCCCGCCTGCGCGACCTGAACGCGACGCTCGAGGATCAGGTGGCGGAGCGCACACGCAAGCTGCGCCTGTACAGCGACGTGGTCGAAGCCAGCACGTCGCTGATCTGCATTTTTGATGCGACGCGCCGGTATGTGGCGTTCAACCCGGCCTATGCCGACGCCTGCCTGCAGTGGGTCGGCGCGGTGCCGGAAGTCGGGCAACCGGTGCCGGACGGCTTCCCGGCTGACCAGGCCGCGCCCTTGCACGACGCCATGACCCGGACACTGGCCGGCGAGTCCTTCAGCATGGCGATGGAGCTCGGCCTGGCAGCGCACACGCAGCGCAGTTACGAGCTCTTGTTCACGCCGCTGCGCGACGAGTCGGACGCGGTCATCGGCGGCTTCTATTTCGGCCACGACGTCACCGACAGGATCCGCTCGCAGATCGAACTGGAGTCGACGCATACCGCGCTGCGCCAGGCGCAAAAGCTGGAAGCGGTCGGCCAGCTGACCGGCGGCGTCGCCCACGATTTCAACAATCTGCTGACGGTCATCAAGTCGTCCAGCGACCTGCTCAAGCGGCCCGATCTGCCTGCCGACCGGCGCGCGCGATTCATCGACGCGATCTCCGAAACCGTGGACCGGGCATCGCGCCTGACCGGCCAGCTCCTGGCCTTTTCGCGGCGCCAGGCGCTCAAGCCGACGGTCTTTTCGGCGTGCGACAGTGTCCGATCCCTGGCCGACATGCTCGAGACCCTTGCGGGTGGGCGGATACGGGTGATCGTTGAGCTGTCGGACACGCCCTGCCATGTGTTTGTCGATCCCAACCAGTTCGACACGGCGCTCGTCAACATGGCCGTGAATGCCCGCGACGCCATCGAAGGCAACGGGCAGATCGTGATCCGCGTGGCCCCGTGCAACGCCATTCCGGCCGTGCGTCTGCACACACGGCTTGCCGGGCAGTTCGTGGCGGTGTCGATCGCGGACACGGGATCCGGCATTGCGGCCGACAGCCTGGACACGATCTTCGAGCCCTTCTACACGACCAAGGAAGTGGGCAAGGGGACTGGCCTGGGGCTGTCGCAAGTGTTCGGATTTGCGAAACAGTCGGGCGGGGAAATCATCGCGACCAGCCGGGAGGGTGAAGGCGCGACCTTCACGCTGTACCTGCCCCGCGTGGCGGCAGAAGCGCAAGCCGACGCCGGCCGCGTCGCGCCCGCCCTGACCGAAGCGCTTGCCGACGGGCATGACACCCGTGTGCTGGTGGTCGAAGACAATGCCGAGGTGGGCACGTCGTGCATCACGGCGCTGGTCGAGCTGGGCTACCGCCCGACGCTGTCCACCCGCGCCGAGGATGCCCTGGCCCTGCTGCAGGACCGGCCCGACGATTTCGACGTGGTGTTTTCAGACGTGCTGATGCCCGGCATGAACGGCATTGAGCTGGCCAAGCTCATCCGCGCGCGGCATCCTTTCCTGCCGGTGCTGCTGACGTCGGGCTACAGCGCCGTCCTGGCGCAGCATGGCAGTTACGGCTTTGACCTGCTGCAAAAGCCATATGCCATCGAGCAGCTGTCGCAGGCCTTGGCCAACGCGGTTCGAAGCACTCCGCAACGTCTTTGATCGCGGTTTCGGTTTACAGTTGAGACCTCGCGGGACACCCGCGACGATCACGATGGAGGATCAAGGGTTGCGCACACCACGCAGCCCTTTTTCTTTGTGGAGGAAACCCAGAACGCATGAAACATACGTGGCAATTTTTCCGGGCGGGTGGCGTGGATCAGGTGCTGATCCGGTCGGGCGCCGATATCGCGCACCTTGAAGAACTGGATCAGAAACTGTGGGTGGCGCTGGCCTGCCCGACGCGTGGCATCGAGTTCGATTCGCGCACGCTGGACCTGATCGATACGGACAAGGATGGCCGCATCCGTCCGCCTGAAATCCTGGCGGCATGCAAATGGGCGGTGGCCCAGGTCAAGGACCCCGAGATCCTGGCAGAGGGCGGCGACAGTCTGCCCATCGACGCCCTGGCCAACGACGGCACCGACGGTCCGCAACTGGCGGAAGAAGCGCGCCGCATTGCCGATCTGCTGGGCCGCGCCGACGGCGAACCCATCAACCTGGCCGATGTGACCGACCGCAGCAAGCTGCTCGCGGCCATGCGCTTCAATGGCGATGGTGTCGTGACCGTCAAGACGTCGGACGATCCGGACGTGCAGAAGACGATCCAGCAGATCCTGGATACGCAGGGCGGGGTCAAGGACTACAGCGACGTGATCGGCGTGGACAAGGCGATGGCCGAGGCGTTTTTTGCGCAGGTCGACAAACTGCGCACCTGGCATGGCGCCGTCAGTGGCGACGACACCGTCATGCCGCTGGGCGACGCGACCAAGGCCGCGGCCGACGCCGTGGCCGCGGTGCGCGCCAAGATCGACGATTATTTCACGCGCTGCCGGCTGGCGGCCTACGACGCGCGCGCGGTGCAGGCGCTGAACCCGTCGATCGAAACCTATCAGCATCTGGGCGCCCAGGCCTTGTCGCTGTCGTCACCCGAGGTGGCCGACCTGCCGCTGGCACCGGTCCATCCGGGACGCCCGCTGCCGCTGTCGGGCGAGCTCAACCCCGCGTGGTACTCAAAATTGAGCACGCTCAAGGAAAAGGCGGTCGCGCCGATGCTGGGCGAGTCGGTCGACGGGTTGACCGAGACGGCCTGGCGCGCGCTGGTCGACCGGCTCGAACCCTATGTGACCTGGACCGCCACGCGGCCCGAGACGCGCCTGGACGCGCTGAGCCTGGCCGACATCATGCGTATCGATGCCGACGCCCAGGCCGCCGTGCTGTCGCTGATCGAGCAAGACGCCCGGATGGGCCCGCACAACGCGCGCATCGGCGACCTGGAAAAGCTGCTGCGCTTCAAGCGCGACCTGCTGCATCTGCTGAACAATTTCGTGTCCTTCAGCGAGTTCTATCGCCGCAAGGGCGCCATCTTCCAGGCCGGCACGCTGTACCTGGACGCACGCAGCTGCGAGCTGACGGTGGACGTGGCCGATGCGGCCAAACATGCGCAACTGGCCGGGCTGGCCAAGGCCTGCCTGGCCTATTGCACCTGCACGCGCCAGGGTCAGAAGAAGACCATCGTGGCGGCCTTTACGGCGGGCGATGTGGACTTTCTGTTCGTGGGCCGCAACGGCATTTTCTATGACCGGGACGGCAAGGACTGGGACGCCACCATCACCAAGCTGATCGAAAATCCGACCAGCATTGGCCAGGCCATCTTTTCACCGTACAAGAAATTCCTGCGCATGATCGAAGAGCAGGTGGCCAAGCGCGCGGCCGCCAGTGACGCGGCGGCGCAGAAGCACCTGGGCGCGCTGGCCGCTGACGTGGCCACGGCCGACAAGACCAAGCCCGCCGCCACGCCGGCCACGCCGCCCGCGCCCTTGGGGTTCGGCACCAAGGTCGATGTCGGCACCGTAGCTGCCCTGGGGGTGGCGCTGGGCAGCATCAGTGCAGTGGCAGTCGGCATCTTCGGCAAGTTTGTCGACCTGGGGGGCTGGATACCCGTGGCGGTGATCGGCATTCTGGTGGCCATTTCCGGGCCGAGCGTGCTGATCGCCTGGCTGAAACTGCGGCAGCGCAGCCTGGGCCCGATCCTGGATGCCAGCGGCTGGGCGATCAACGGGCGCATGCGGATCAATGTGAAGCTGGGCGGGTCCTTGTCGCAGACGGCGCATGTGCCACGCAACGCGGCGCACCGCTTCAACGATCCGTTTGCCGACCGGCATGGCAAGGCCTATGCAATCGCGGGCGTGCTGGCGCTGATCGTGGCGCTGGCGCTGGCCTGGCGGCTGGACTTTCTGAATGGCGTGCTGCCGGTATCGATGCGGCATCAGAGCACGCCGGAACCCGTGCCGGTGGTGGTGACGCCGGCGGCCCGCGGCGCGACGACGGGTACCGGTGCGGCGGTCGCGCCCGCAGCGCCTGCACCTGCACCCGCACCTGCACCTGCACCCGCACCTGCACCCGCAGCCCCCGTCGCCCCCGCCACCGCCTCCTGATCCCCACCGGGACAACGCTGTCCTGCCCGCGCCCGCCGTGCAAGGCGGGCGCACTTACAATGCGGGCTGCGAGAATCAACGACGAAGTGAGCAGTTCATGACCGATATTCCCGAATCGCCCGATCTGGACGAGGACGACAGCGCCGAAGGTGAAGCGCCGATCCATGAAGCGCGCCTGTGGCGCGACGTGGGCTGGACCGCGCGTGTCATCAAGAATGAAGACGACGATGGCTGGGCCGTTGCGATGACCAAGTCAGGCGAAGTCGAGCCTGCACTGGTCGGCCCGTGGACCATGGGCCGCGACAAGAAGAACCCCAAGCCGCTCGATACATCGGCCTTCAACACCCTGGTCAAGACGGCGGCCGAAGTGCTGCGCCGGCACGAACAGCAGTTGCACGCGCAGATGCACAAGCAGATCACCGTCAACACCGACACCGGCCGCGTGACCGTCATGCTCGATATCGTGCCCGACGAGTACGACCCCTACGCCACGCTGGCGGCCGTGGATGAATACGGCGACACCCTGGCCAGCGTCCGCACGTCCCCCACGTTCAAGCTGAACATGACCAGCGCGACGGCGTGGATCGCCAACGACTACCGCAAGCCGGGGCAGTAGGCGGGAAGGTCGACAACACGAAGCGCCGCCGCGCCGCCGCCTAGGCCGCTGGCGGCGCCATCAGGCTGTCCGCCACGATGGCGCCCAGCTGCTGCAGGCTGAAGGGCTTCTGCAGCACGCGGTGCGCACCGATGGCGCCCGACGGCATCGGCAACTCGGCATAGCCGGTCGCCATCACCACCGGCAGGGCAGGGAAGTCCTTGCGGGCTTCCACGATCACCTCGGCGCCATTCATGCCGGGCATCGCAAAGTCCACCATCAACAGGTCGGGCACTTCGGCGCGCAGCATGTCCAGGCCGATCTGGCCCGATTCCGCCTGCAGCACGTGTAGCCCAGCACCTGCAGGGACTCGACGATCAAGGCGCGCACGTCGGCGTCGTCGTCGATCACCAGGACCTTGGCGGCGGGCGCCGAGCCCGAGGTATCCGCGCGGTTGTCGCTTGCCTCGACGGATTCGTCGGCCGCGCTCGGCAGCCAGATTTCGACCGACGTGCCCCGGTTGCGCTCGCTCAGGATCCGGGCGATCCCGCCCGACTGGCGCGCAATGCCATACACCTGGCTCAGTCCCAGGCCGGTGCCCTTGCCGACAGGCTTGGTCGTAAAGAACGGATCGAATACCTTGGTGATCAGTTCCGGCGGGATGCCAGTGCCGGAATCGCGTACCGTGATCACGACGTAGCGGCCGGGCAGCAGATCGCCGCCTTCCGCCGTGCGCGCTTCGGCACGCACTTCCAGCGATCCGCCTTGCGGCATGGCGTCGCGCGCGTTGATCACCAGGTTCAGGATGGCCAGTTCGAGCTGGTTCTGGTCGGCCTTGGCCGGGGGCAGGTCGGGGTCGAACTGCGTGCGCATCGGAACGCGTGATCCCAATGCCGTGGTCATCAGGTCGCTCATGCCCTCGATCAGCGCGGGCACGTTGGTCGGCCGCAGATCCAGGTTCTGTCCGCGCGCAAAGGCCAGCAGTTGCGCCGTCAGCTTGGCGCCGCGCGCCACCGCCCGCTTGGCGTTCTCGGCATAACGCAGCACCTGCTCGTCTTTGGCCTTGATGCGGATCAGGTCGACGTTGCCAACAATCGAATTGAGCAGGTTGTTGAAGTCATGTGCAATGCCGCCGGTCAGCTGACCGACGGCTTCCATCTTCTGCAATTGCACCAGTGCCGACTGGCTGCGTTCGCGTTCTGCGACTTCGGTGGTCAGGCGATCGTTGGCGCGCGCCAGTTCGTGCGTGCGCTCCAGGATCCGCCGCTCCAGCGACTCGTTCAGGTCATGCAGTTCGCCGCGGCTGGTCTGCAAGGCCTGCTCGGCCAGGCGGCGCTCGGTCACGTCTTGCGTGACCCCGGCAATGCTCTCGACGTTGCCCTGCTCGTCCAGCACGGCGCGGCCACGCATCTCGATCCAGTGCGCCGACCCATCGGGCCAGGAAATCAGGCACGCGCAGTCAAAGTCAGTGCTTTCTCCACGCGCCAGTTCCACGGCCGCTTCCAGCGACGCACGCGCCTGGTCGTGCACGGCGCCGATCAGCTCGTCATAGGCAAAGGACTCGTGCGGCTGGCGGCCGAAGTCGGCCTTGCAGTCGTCGGACGCGAACAGCTTCATGTCGGACAGCCGGATGCGCCAGGCGCCCAGCCGACCTGCCTTGAGCGCCAGACGCAGATTGCGTTCGGCTTCGAGCCGCTCGATCAGCTGCGCGCGCGCAACGTACTGGCGCCGCCGCCCGCGCAGGCTGGAGAGCACCGCGTGGCACAGCGTTTTGGCATGCAGGGGCCGTTCCAGAATCAGCAGGTTGCCCAGCGGATCGAGTGCGCCGGCGGAATTGCGGCGCGCGCGTGCCCTATCGGTCGACGACAGGACAATGAACGGGAAGTCGGACCAGGCCGGCTGCTGCGACAGCCATCCGGACACCACGGCGATGCCTTCGGGCGTCAGCGCTTCTTCTGCGATCAGCGCGCAGCCTGCGCCGGCCGATAGTTCGCGCATCAGTTCGGCCAGGTCGACGCAGATCCGGGCGCCAATGTGCACCTGTTCCACGACCTGCGCCACGACCGCGGCATCACGGCCGCGCGGCGCCAGGATCAGCGCGAGTTCTTCCTGCTGCATCAATTGTTGTCGGAAATATCGGGATCGAGCAGGGCGACCGTGCCGCGGTAGGTCGGCACGCCCGACAGGACGCCCTCGAAGTCGGTCAGGGCTTCCCCGATACGGATACCGGTGCCCGGCGCGACGCGGAATTCGCGGATCATCCGGCCATGCGCGCTGGTACGACTCTTGAGCGCCGAGATGGCGGTCAGGATCTCGCCTTGTGCTTCGAAAAAACGGAACAGCAATACCGCATCGCTCAGATAGCTGAGGTCGATGTCGGACCGGATCTCGCCGATGAAGCCATGCTGGCCCAGGATCAGGATCGTCGTCACGCCGCGCTGGTTTAGGTAGGCCAGCAGTTCATGCATGTGCAGCATGAGGAAACGTTCGCCGGGCATGGCCTGGATGTAGGCATTCAGGCTGTCGATGACCAGCATCTTCGCGCCGTCGGTTTCCACCGCATGGCGCACGGCCGAAGAGAATTCGCCCGGCGACAACTCGGCCGGATCGACCTGCCGCATTTCGAGCGCGCCGCTGTCGAGATAGGGCTGCAGGTCCATGCCCAGCAACCTGGATCGTGTCAGCAGGGTGCCGACGCCCTCGTCGAACAGGTAATACACGACCCGGCCGCCACGTTCCAGGGCCGTCAGGACGCAGCGGATGGCGGTCGTGGTCTTGCCGGCGCCCGACGGCCCGCTCAATAGCGTGTTGGTGCCAGGGACGAGGCCGCCGCCGATCAGATCGTCCAGCGCGGGCACGCCGGTGGACAGCGGATCGGACACGAAATTGTTGTGATGCTCCGCTGCGACCAGCCGTGGGTAGACGATCATGCCGCCGCGTTGCAGCCGGATGTCGTGGTAGCCGCCATCGAACTGGATGCCCCGCATCTTGATGACGCGCACGCGCCGCCGTTCCGGCCCGAACTCCTGCACGTACTGGTCCAGGCTCATGACGCCATGCGCGATGCTGTGCAACTGCAGATCGCCGGGCTCGGACGTCTTGTCGTCCAGCAGCAAGACCGTGCACTCCCGATTGGCAAAGAAATGCTTGAGCGCAAGGATCTGCCGGCGGTAGCGCAGCGGGCTCTGGGCCAGCAGCCGCATTTCAGAGAGGCTGTCGAACACGATCAGGGCGGGGCCCAGTTCTTCAACCCGCGCCATGACGTTGCGCGTCGTCTCGTTCAACTCCATGTCGGCCGGGTGCAGGATGGACTGCCCCGAGTCCAGGTCCAGGCCCGCCTCATTCACCAGTTCATACACGTCGATGCCATCGAGCGACCAGTCGTGCGTCGCGGCGGCAGCCACCAATTCCTGTTGCGTCTCGGACAGCGTGATGTACAGGCAGCGGTCACCGCGCGCCACGCCCGCCCGCAGGAACTGCAGCGCCACCGTGGTCTTGCCCGTCCCCGGCGTGCCTTCAAGCAGGTACAGGCGGTTAGGCGTAAGGCCGCCCCGAAGCACCGTATCCAGGCCAGCAATGCCGGTCGACAGTCTCGGCGTGGTGGTCGGTTGCGGGGCGGTGTTGTGGAAGGAGAAGATCGGGGGCATACGTGACGGGCGCGCTCGGGCAAATGAGAGCGGACGCTCTCCACATGGCATTGTGCCAGAGCACTTTTGCTGTCATGAACAGATACACGTCGTGTTGCGTTATGTCACCTTGTCTTACTGTTGAGTTAACCGGAAGCGGGCGGGTGGCTCACCGAAACACAGCCCCCGCCGCACGCGTAGCGGCGCGCGCCACGACGGCGCGCCAGAACGCTTCGGCAGCTGCCGCCCCTGCCGCGCGGTGCCGAAACAGGCGGATGCCGATGGGCAAATGCCACTCCGCACCGCCGGCATCCACCAGCCGGCCGGCGGCCAGTTCTTCCTGCATCAGGCTTTGCGGCAGCCAGGCGATGCCACGGCCATCAAGCGCCATCGACTTGAGCACGGTTGCCAGATGCGCCGTGAAGACGGGTTCGGCGCCAGCCGCGTCCAGCGCCGCCTGCCGCTGATCGCGCACGATGCGTCCCAGGCCGGATTCCGGGGTATAGGCCAGCAAGGGTACCCGTGCGCGGCTGCGGCGCGACAGGGTGTGCCGCGGCTTGCCTTGCGCGGTGGCGGCCACGACCGGCATCAGGACATCGGTGCCGACTTCGGTACTCGTGAAGTCGGCATCGGGCAACCGCACCGGCAGATGCGGATGGGCGTGGCACAGCATGAATTGCGCGCGGCCCTGCAGCATCAGCGACTCGCATTGCGGCATGACGTCCGACACCAGCTGGATCGGACCAATGGGTGCATGCGATTCGAGTCCGCGCAACCACGTGGGCAGGAAGGTCAGCGATAGCGCGTGGGTGGCGACAAAACGCAGCGTGGAGGAACTGGCGTCGGCCACGGCCCGCGCTTCGTCGGGCACCCGCGCAACGCGCGCGGTGATCTCTTCGGCCACGCCGCGAAACCACTCGCCGGCGTCGGTCAGCGTGACCGGATGGGTGCTGCGGTCGAACAGGTCGACGCCCAGCCAGGTTTCGAGGGCGCGGATGCGGCGGCTGAACGCGGGCTGCGTCATGTGGCAGTCGCGCGCAGCGCGCGAAAAGTTGCCGCTGGCCGCCAGCGTCAGGAAATCGTTCAACCACGTGAAATTCATCATCGATGCTTTGACGGCATAAAGGCAGAGAAAACGGGCATTGGACGCATCCGGCAGGGCGCGCGAAGATGCGTGCACTGCTTCTGACGGTGTCGATGCGACCCGGCGCAGTACTTATACACCGAGCGCTGCCGTGCAATCTGCCTGCGGCGCGCTCTTTCCAGCAGGACGCCACCATGAAAATCGTCGATATCCGCGAAGCCACCAAGCCGATCAAGTCGGACATCCGGAACGCCTACATCAACTTCTCGAAGATGACCCTGAGCCTGGTCGCGGTGGTCACCGATGTGATCCGCGATGGCAAGCCGGTGATCGGTTACGGGTTCAACTCCAACGGCCGTTATGGTCAGGGCTCGTTGATGCGCGAGCGGTTCCTGCCGCGCATCCTGGAAGCCGATCCGGCCAGCCTGCTCGACGACGAACGCGACAACCTGGATCCGCACAAGATCTGGGCCACCATGATGACCGACGAAAAGCCGGGCGGCCATGGTGAACGGTCCGTGGCCGTGGGCACGATCGACATGGCCGTGTGGGATGCCGTCGCCAAGATCGAAGGCAAGCCGCTGTACCAGCTGCTGGCCGAACGGTATGGCAACGGCGAAGCCAATCGCAAGGTGTACGTGTATGCCGCCGGCGGCTACTACTGGCCCGGCCAGGGCATCGAAGGCCTGGAGCGCGAAATGCGCAGCTACCTGGACCGCGGCTATTCGGTGGTCAAGAAAAAGATCGGCGGCGCATCGCTGTCCGAAGACCGCAAGCGCATTGAAGCCGTGCTGCGTCTGCTCGGCCCGGGCCAGAAACTGGCGGTGGATGCCAACGGCCGCTTCGACCTGAAGACCGCAGTCGAGTACGCCAAGGCGCTGTCCGACTACGACCTGTTCTGGTACGAAGAAGCGGGCGATCCGCTGGACTACGCGCTGCAGGCCGAACTCGCGCCGCACTATGCCGGGTCGATGGCGACGGGTGAAAACCTGTTCTCGATGCAGGATGCGCGCAACCTGATCCGGTATGGCGGCATGCGTCCTGATCGCGACTATCTGCAGTTCGACTGCGCGTTGAGCTATGGCCTGGTCGAATACCTGCGCACGCTGGATATGTTGAAGGAACATGGCTGGTCGCCCTCGCGCTGTGTGCCGCATGGCGGGCACCAGATGTCGCTTGCGATCGCGGCCGGCCTCGGCCTGGGCGGCAACGAGTCCTACCCGGATCTGTTCCAGCCCTACGGCGGCTTCCCCGACGGCGTGAAGGTGGTGGACAGCTATGTCACGCTGCCGGAACTGCCGGGCATCGGCTTCGAAGGCAAGGCCGACCTGTATGCCGAGATGAAGGCGCTGGCGAGCTGATGTTGGCACGCTGATGGGGTAAGTCGATGTCTTGCGTAGGCATGCAGGCATCGCATCTCAGTCTTCCCTGATCGCCGGCGAATGAAAAGCGCCAGTCCCGGTGTTGCGGACTGGCGCTTTTGTATTCCCGGACAAGGCAGGCTGGAAGCGCCGCGTGGCGCCTTCCGCTGCCACGCCTTCCTTATCCCTTCAGGTGCGTATCGAAGAACGCGATCGTGCGCGACCAGGCCAGCTTGGCGGCCTCCGCGTCAAAGCGCGGCGTCGTGTCGTTGTTGAAGCCGTGCTGCGTGCCCGGGTACTGGAAGGCGGTGTACTTCACACCGGCCGCGTCCAGCGCGGCGGCGTACGTGGGCCACGATGCATTGATCCGTTCGTCGACCGCGGCAAAGTGCATCAGCAGCGGCGTCTTCACCTTGGCGGCGCCTTCGGCGGCCGGCACGTTGCCGTAGAAAGGGACCGCGGCGTTCAGGTCGGGCAGGCGCGTGGCCAGGGTCTGCACCATGCCGCCGCCATAGCAGAAGCCGACCGCGCCGACCTTGCCGTTGGTGTTCTGGTAGCTGCGCAGGAAGTTGGCCGCCGCCACGAAGTCTTCGGTGGCTTTGGTCTGGTCGAGCTTGGCGAACAGTTCGCGGGCCTTGTCTTCGTCACCGGGATAGCCGCCCAGGGTCGTCAGGGCATCCGGCGCAAACGCCAGGTAGCCGTCGAGCGCCAAGCGGCGCGCGATGTCTTCGATATGGGGGTTCAGGCCGCGGTTCTCATGGATCACCAGCACGGCCGGCAGCGGGCCACTGGCTTGCGCTGGCCAGGCCACGTAGGCCTTGACGGTGCCGGTGCCGTTGGGCGACGGGTAGTCCACTTTCTGGGTGCGGATGCGATGATCGTCCGGACGGATCTGCTGGGCCTCGGCGAACTTGGGGCTCAGGGCCGTCAGCAGCATCCCGGCCGTCATGCCGCCCACCGCAAACTTCTGCGCCTTGCTGAGAAAACCGCGGCGGTCTATCGCGCCGTGCACATAGGCATCAAACAGAATGAGCAGTTCCTGGTCGAAATCCTTGGCTGTCTTGAGTTCCATGGTGCGTTCCTGAAAAGGCAGGGAGTCTGCGGTTGACGTCATCGGGCGACCGGTGCTGCAACGCGCAGCTGGCAATCGCGGCCCACCCGTTCCGCCGCCGACAATAGACCGAAAGACCGAATCCCTCTACCGCTTTCTCAAAGCGTTTCAAATGGATGAGCCCATCACAGCGGCGCCAGCAGCCCTTGCACGCCTTCATCCAGACCGCGCACGGGCGTGGCCTTGGCCAGCGACATCCACACACCAAAGGGCAGGGCGGTGCGCCGGGGTTTGGGCGCGCGCCGGGCCACGACAGGCTGATCGCCTTCCATGAGGATCACGCCGCATTCGGGCGGGACTTCCGAAGGGTCGCCAATCGGCCGCCCCTTCGCGTCATTGCCGAGTACGTACCAGCACTCGCCCAGGTCGCAGTAGGCGCCGCGCTTGGCAGCGATCTTCAGGTCGCCCAGCAGGTCGGCGCGGCGCACCTTGATCTCGTGCACCACCGGTTCGACATAGGTCTCGACCGTCGTGTTGCGGATCGAGAAGACATCGGGCTTGGCGATACACCACACCGGCGGCGCTTCGGGCGTAGCGCCCGGCACCTGGGCACGCAAGCTGATGCCGCGCCACGCGATGCGGCCGGCACGCAGCATGTCGCGCGCGATCAGTTCGACCAGGGCTTCATGGGACGACATGGCGCTGCGATTGCGGACGGCCTGCGCGGCGATCATGGCGATGCCGGCGTCGGTGACACGCACGGTTTCCGGGGCATCGCGGCTCACGACCCGTTCGAGCAGACCGGCGGCCAGCAATTCGATTTCGACGATGTCCTGGCAGGGCCAGCCCGCCGAGCGGTACATCTCGCGCAGGCGGCGCGCGTGGGATTTCCCCAGGGTGACTTCAGGCATGCAGGCAGCGCGGCGCCGGGCTGGCGCGATCGGGAGAGAAGCAGGAATTGTAGCCCCGCGGCGGGCGGGGTCCCCATGCTAGAGTGTGCCCACTTCTGACGAAGCGTCCCCGTGGACCGGCTGCCTGCCGCACGGGATCCGGATGGCCGCGCACTGCGCCTGGCTGCCGACCGACGCGGGCCGCAGACCGGTGCGTCCATGTTCTATGACCTGCTCACCCTGATCCACGTCGCCTCCATCATCGTGTGGGTGGGCGGCATGGCCTTCGCGCATCTGGCCCTGCGGCCGGCCGTGGCCACCCTCGAGCCGCCGGTGCGCCTGCGGTTGATGGAAGACGTGCTGCGGCGTTTCTTTCTGCTCGCGGGCGTTGCGGTGCTGCTGGCGGTGGGGTCGGGCCTGGGCATGGTCGGGCTGGCCGCGGCGCAAGTGGCCGAGACCGGCGGGCGTTTTCGCATGCCGCTGGCCTGGAACCTGATGGGCACCTTCGGCATCATCATGGCGCTGATTTTCGGCCACATCCGTTTTGCGCTGTTCGGCCGCCTGCGCCGTGCGGTGGCCGCGTCCGACTGGAAGGCCGGCGGCGTCGCCATGGCGTCGATCCGCAAGTGGGTCGGCATCAATCTGCTGATCGGGACCGGTGTGGTGATCATCGCCTTTCTGGGGTGACGGCGCGGCGGGTCGGTGGGCCCGCTGCTTCATGTGGGGCGGTCGCCGCTTTGCTTCAGCCTTACTTCAGATAGGAACGCAGTGCACTGACGACCTCTTCCAGGTCAGCCTGCCGCTGCGCCGGTGACACATCGTCGGCGCCCAGATGTTCCCGCAAATGCCCCTCCAGCACCTCGGCCATCAGACCGCTGACCGCACCGCGCACCGCCGCGATCTGCTGCAGCACGGCGGCGCATTCCGTTTCCTGTTCCAGCGCGGCTTCGAGCGACTGCACCTGCCCCTTGATGCGGCGCACGCGTGCGAGCAGTTTTTTCTTGTCGTGAATGGTGTGCGGCATGTCGGGCTCGGCTGGGCGATGGGCGGAGGGAGGCCTGCGGTGGACAGCAGGGTGATCGGTAGGGGGTGAACGGTGCGGTGAACAGCAAGGTGAACACTGGGGTGAAGGGCGGAGTCAGCAGGTGGTTGAACAGCAGCCTGAACCATACCGCGATCCAGCAGCCCCGCAACCATGAGTACTATACTGGGGTAGAGTATATTGCGCGTCGATCGCGTCGCTTGGCGCGCGTCTACCGGACCCCGTCATGACCCTGCCCACGCCTGCTTCCGATCCCGCCGTCCCGTCGGCTTCCCGCCCGTCCTCGATGTCCGCGGCCTCGGCGTCGTATACCCACAGTCACGTCTTCGACGAGGGCAATCCGCTGGCTGAGTCGCGCACCGCCTGGGCGGCCGGCATCACGGCAGTCATGATGGTGGTCGAGATCACCGCCGGCTGGCTCTACCAGTCCATGGCGCTGCTGGCCGACGGCTGGCACATGAGTTCACACGCCTTGGCGCTGGGGCTGTCGGTGGCGGTGTATGCCTATGCCCGCAAGCATGCCCAGGACCGCCGCTTCACCTTCGGCACGTGGAAGGTGGAAGTGCTGGGCGGCTACACCAGCGCCGTCCTGTTGATGGGTGTGGCCGTCTACATGGCCTGGCAGTCGGTGGACCGCCTGATGTCACCGGTGGCGATCGACTACAACCGGGCGATTGCGGTCGGGGCGGTCGGCCTATTGGTGAACCTTGTCTGCGCCTGGCTGTTGAAGGACGCGCATGGGCATGATCACGGACATGATCACGGCCATGGGCATGGTCACGGCCATAGCCACGGGCATGGACAGAATCACGACCACCTGGATCACAACGACCATCACGACCACACCGACCTCAACCTGCGGGCCGCCTACCTGCACGTCGTCGCCGACGCGGCCACCTCCGTGCTTGCCATCATCGCTCTGTTCGGCGGCAAGTGGTGGGGCGCGGTATGGCTGGATCCGCTCATGGGCATTGCCGGTGCGGTGCTGGTCGCGGTGTGGGCGTGGGGTCTGCTGCGGCAGTCGGGGCGGGTGCTGCTCGATGCCAATGGCGATGCGCCCGTGGCCGACGAGATCCGCGACGCGGTGGCCGCCTTGCCGGTCAAGGCAGCGATCACCGACCTGCATGTCTGGCAGGTCGGCAAGGGCAAATTCGCATGCATCGTTGGCGTCGTGGCCGATCAGCCCCTGGCGCCCGACGTCGTGCGCCGCGCCATCGGCATCCATGAAGAACTGGTGCACATCACGGTCGAAGTGAACCTGCGTTCCGCCGACCCACAGGATCCTGCCACAGACGGTCCTGCGAAGCACGATCCCGTCAATGGCAACCGGGCGCCCTCGCCAGCAGCCTGACCAACGCCGGGTCGCCGGTTAGCGCCCCGTCCCCTGCAGCGCCTGTGCCCGCTCCGCGGCCAGCTTGAGCCGGTCGCTCATCGGCATGCCGGCATTGGCCAGGATGCGATCGATTTCGGGATAGCGCCCATTGCCCCGCACGGCGTCTTCGTCCAGAAAGCCGATGATCGTGATGTAGGCGGCGACATCCGCTTCGGCCACGATGCCCTGGGTCGCGGCCCGCGCCACCCACGATGCCGTGCGCGCATAGCGCTGCCGTTCGCCCATGCCCGCATACAACTCCGGAAAGAAGCGATCGACATACCCGACGAACTCCAGCACCTCGCGCCGTGTCCGCGCCAAGCGCGCATCGGCGACGGGCATCAGCGTGGCGCGCAGCTGTTGCGCGCGCGCCTGGGCCTGGGTGCGCTGGCGTGCCGTCAGCCTCCCGTCCACGGCCTGCTGGCGCACGCCCGCTTGCGGGTGTCCGTATTCGGTGGCGATGGCCAGCCAGGCCCAGGCGGTGATGGGATCCTTGCGCGCTTCGGCCTGGGTGCCGAGCATGTACTGCGCGGCCGCGTAGCCGTGCTGCGCCGACCGCAGCATCCAGGTCTGCGCCTGGCGCGTATTGCGCGACACGCCGGCGCCCGTGATGTAGGCATTGGCCAGGCCGAACTCGGCGCAGGCGTTGTCGGTCAGCGCCCCCTGCCGCAGGTAGCGGACCGCCTTGACCGGGTCCGGATCGATGCCGCGCCGGTCGCTGTGCAGCGCCGCCAGATAGCACAGCGCCTGGTCGTCGCCCTTGGTCGCGGCCAGCGTCAGGCAGGTCGATGCCTTGGCCAGGCTGGCCGGCATGCGTTCCTGGAAAAGTTCGTGGCCGCGCCCGAACAGCAGGTCGGCATCGACGCGCGCGTCGCACTGCACGACGTCGACATAAGGCGGGGGTGGCGCAGCCGGCACGGCGGCGGCCGCCGCCGCCACGGGCGCGGCAACCGGATCGGCTTCGGGGGCAGGCGCGGTCGATGGCGCGGGCAAAGGCGCGCAGCCTGCCATCAGCAGAACGAGCAGTCCGGCGGTGCAACGGCGCACGGCGCATCGCAGCGGGACCCGGCGGGCGCTGGGGGTGGTCCACATGGGCAGCTCCTGTCAGTGCAGACTAGCGCGGGAATGTACACCACGAGCCGCCGTCCGTCCGGACACGGTGTGCGAAAACGACCTGAGCGATTGCGTGTCCGCCCGTCTGGGCGCGGCGGGCCGGCTGGTGCGCGACATGACGACCCTGGTGGTTTCCGGACGCAAGCCTGCCGACATCGGTTAACCTCTTCGACCGCCATCCGGAGACGCACGTATGCCCAAACTGCCACACTTTTCGACCACCCCGATCGCCGATGCCGTGATCGAATCCGGTGACATCCGCGCCGATCGCTGGATCATCGGAGAAGGAACCGACAGCCAGTTCGAATACCTGGTGCATCTTGGCCAGCCGCGCTTCGCGTGCAAGGTCGATGTGGACGACGATGCGAAGGTCAGCAAGCTCTTCAATATCGAACTCGAAGCGGGTGAACGCCTGTATGACTTCGTGTGGCTGGACGGCAAGGCGCCCGACCCCGCCGACCTGAAAACCCTGGCCCATGCAGCGTCCGCGGCGCTCGAGCGCAACGCCCGCAAGCTGGGATACTGACATCGGCGCCCCTGGCAGCCGTCCCGGCGCACGCAACGCGCCGAGCTGCCCGCGAGGGCGCTGGCTACAATGCCCGCTGTAAGTCAATGAGGTTACCGAATGGCTAAGCGAGGCCGCCCCTGCAGTTTCGATCGCGACGACGCCTTGCGCCGCGCGCTCGATGTGTTCTGGGACATGGGCTACGAAGGCGCCACCATGACCGCCCTGAAGGACGCCATGGGCGGCATTTGCGCGCCCAGCGTCTATGCGGCCTACGGCTCGAAAGAAGCCTTGTTCCGTTCGGCGCTTGCGCTGTACCACGCGCAGGAATCGGAAGCCTTGTGGCAGGGGCTGGACACGTCACCGGTGCGCGACGCCATCGGCGGCCTGCTGCGCACCGCCGCGCTGCGCTACTCGACGCCGGGCAAGCCGCCCGGTTGCCTGGTGGACCTGAGCACGCTCAACTTTTCCCCGGCCAACAAGGCGATCGAAACAACCCTGCACGACTTGCGGGTCGACGTTGCCCGCACGATCGAGGCCAGGTTGTGCCGCGCGCGCGACGACGGTGAACTTGGCGTCAAGGCCGATCCGGTTGCCGTCGCAGCGTTCTACACGACGGTGTTGCAGGGTCTGTCGATCCAGGCACGGGATGGCGCGAGCCGTGAACGCCTGCTGTCCATTGTCGATGGCGCAATGACGGCATGGGACTGCCTGGTCGGGAACTGACAGCGCACCGGGAGCTCCAAGCGGTTTGAACGATCGATGGAAGCTATCGGCTTCCGGCGGCTGATTTCTATAACGTATGGTATAAATACCTTCATCCCCGCCGCCACCGCCCGCAACCAGGAGCCAAGATGAAGACCCTTGCAGAAACCGCTTTTTCGGTGCTCGACCTTGCGCCGATCCGCGATGACGGCACGCCTGCCGACGCGCTGCACAATTCGCTGAGCCTTGCCCGGCACGTCGAAGCGCTGGACTTCACCCGCTTCTGGCTCGCCGAACACCACAATATGGATGGCATCGCCAGCGCCGCGACGTCAGTCGTGATCGGTTATGTCGCCAGTGGCACCACCCGCATCCGGGTGGGCTCGGGCGGCGTGATGCTGCCCAACCATCCCCCTCTGGTGGTGGCCGAAAACTTCGGCACGCTGGCCACGCTGTACCCGGGCCGCATCGACCTGGGCCTGGGCCGCGCGCCGGGCGCCGATCAATACACCATGCGGGCACTGCGCCGGGACAGCGGCAGCAATGGCGAGGATTTTCCCGAACAGGTGGCCGAGCTTCAACAGCTGCTGGGCCCGCGCTATGCCGGCCAGCGGCTGCTGGCCATGCCGGGGTCGGACACCAACGTGCCGATCTGGCTGCTGGGATCGAGCCTGTTCAGCGCGCAACTGGCCGCGCGCGAAGGGCTGCCTTATGCCTTCGCGTCGCACTTTGCGCCGCGCTTCCTGCATGACGCCATCCGCCTGTACCGCGACAACTTCCAGCCGTCCGCCGTGCTGGACAAGCCTTATGTCGCCATTGGCGTGCCGCTGGTCGCCGCCGATACCGACGCCGAAGCGACCTTCCTTGCCACCACGGCCTATCAGCGGGTGTTGTCCTTGATGCGCGGCGAAAGCCTGCGGATGAAGCCCCCTGTCGCCAACATGGCCGGGCTGTGGCAACCGCAGGAACAGCAGGCGGTGAAGAACTTCTTCGACATGGCTGTCGTGGGCGGTCCCGACACGGTGCGCGCGCGTCTGAAGGCCATCCTGGAAAAGACCCAGGCGGACGAGATGATCTTTACCTGCGACATGTACGACCATGCCAAGCGCCTGCATGCGTTCGACATTGCCGCGGCCGCGCGGACTGCCGGTTAAACGGCGGCCTAGGCCTTCAGCCCGGGCAAGGCGCCCGGCGCTGCGGCGCTGACCGCCTCGATCGCCTGCATCATCTGCAGCGTGGCCGGCGACAGCGCCGCGTCCCGCCGCCACGTCAGCCCGATGGGCCGCAGCACATCGGGCAACTCCAGCGGCAGGACCGCCAGCAGGCCCAGATCGCGATAGTGATCGGCCACCACCTTCGACAGGATCCCCAACGCATCGCTCGACTGCAGATAGGTCAGGATGACGTGCGTCGACAGCGTCTCGATGGTGTTGCTCGGGATCGCGACACCATGCTGCTGCAAGGCGCTTTCCAGCGGCTCGCGGGGCAATGACCCGACGGGCGGCAATACCCAGGGAAAGGCCGACAGGTCGCTCCAGCGCAGGCGCTTGCGCCGCGCAAGCGGATGCGCGGCGCCCACGACCACCGTGCTCGACCCTTCGAACAAGGGCTTTTCACTGAGGTCGTCCGAGCTTTGCCGATGGCTTAGCAACCGCCCGACGATCAGGTCGATCGCGCCCCGCCGCAGTTCCGGCAGCAGCGTTTCCATTGCGCCTTCATGCACCAGCACGGTCGTGCCCGGCGTGCGCTGCTTGAGCAGCGCCAGCGCCTTCGGCACCACGGCCGGCGCCATGGCGGGCAGGGCGCCCAGGGTCGTCTTGCCCGATGCGCCCGAGAGCAGGGCGCGCAGCTCATCGCGCGCCTGCGCCAGGCTGCTCAGCACCACGCGCGCCTGACGGATCAGGCACTCGCCATAGATGTTGGGATTGACGCCGCGCGCCGTGCGCTCGAACAGGCGGATGCCCAGGCCCTTTTCCAGTTCGCCCAGCGCCAGCGACACCGCCGGCTGGCTGATGTTCAGGCTGGCGGCGACCTTGCCCAGATTGCGCAGGTCATCCAGGGCAACCAGCAACTGCAGGTGCCGGGGTTTCAGATTGGCGCGGATATACCAGTCGAGTTGGGCCATGGGTCACCTTGGGACGAATCGAAGGACAGCGAGATATTAGCGTTTGCTTATGGCACGCGTGTAAATACTCAATTGTCTGCTTATGGACGCCGGCGCACTATCCGGCCATCGCGTTTTTGCGCACATTCAGCAGGCAGGTCCGCCATGGCGTCATCCCATTCTCCAGCCCTTATCGATATCCATCCTCACGTCATCAGCGACGACGCGGCGCGCTACCCGCTGGCCCCGCTGACCGGCGAACAATCGGCCTGGTCGCGCGAGCGCCCGGTGTCTTTCGAACGCATGCTTTCCTGCATGGACGAGGCCGGCGTCAGCAAATCGGCGCTCGTGCAAGCCTCTACCTGCTACGGACATGACAACAGTTATGTGGCTGCCGCGGTGGCCGCCCACCCGGACCGTTTTGCCGGTGTGTTCTCGATTGACCTGATGGCGGCCGATGGCGTGGCGGCGATCAAGCACTGGCGCGAACAGGGCTTGAGCGGCATGCGTGTGTTCATCGCCGGCCACACCACGGCCGCATCGGTTCGGCTGGACGATCCGCGCGGTTTCGACGCCTGGGCCTATGCGGAACAGCACGACATTCCCGTGGCCGTGCAGTTGCGCGCTCCCGGCCTGCCGCAGCTCGAAACCCTGCTGACGCGCTTTCCTGGCGTGCGGATCGTGCTGGATCACTTTGCCCGCCCGACCCTGAGCGACGGCGCGCCCTACGCCGCCGCGGCGTCGCTGTTCGACCTGGCGCGCTTTCCGAATTTGTATGTGAAGTACACGACGCACAACGTGCGCGAATCGGCCGAAGGTGCGTCCACGCCGCAGGCCTTCCTGCGCAAGGCGGTGGACACCTTTGGCGCATCGCGCATGGCCTGGGGCTCGAACTTCCCGGCGTCTGCCGGCAGCCTGGCGGATCTGGTGGCCGAAGCCAAAGCGGCAGCCAGCGAGCTGACGGCGGATGAACAGACCGCCATCTTTTCGGGCACGGCAATCAGCCTGTATCCGGAACTGGGCGCAGCAGGGGGTCAGGCATCATGAGCACGCCTGCACAGAACGGCGCGCCCGCAACCCGACTGCCTCTGGCGACGCTGCTTGGCAACTACGCCGGCACCCAGGGCATTCGCAGCGGCGCCCTCACGTCCGACCTGATCGACCTGCAGATTGCCGACGTCAAAGTGTCCAACCGCGCCTTTCCGCGCGTCGTGCGCACCCGCGAATTCCAGGTGGCCGAATTGGCGCTGGTCACGTTCTTCCAGGCGCGGGCCTACGGCCGGCCGCTGGTGCTCATGCCTGCCGTGATCGGCGCCGGCCGCACTCAGCATCAATGCCTGGTCTACAACGCGGAACGGGGTCCGGTCACGCTGGCCAATCTGGCCGGCAAGCGGATCGGCATCCGTGCGCATTCCCAGACCACCGTGGCATGGATCCGCGGCTTCCTGCAGAACGACTATGGCGTGGATCTGGACGCCGTCCAGTGGGTCACCTTCGAAGGCGCCCATGTGGCCGAATTCGATGATCCCCCGGAACTGGAACGCGCGGCCGATGGCAAGGTGCTGGTCGACATGCTGTTCGCGGGAGAACTCGATGCAGCCATCATCGGATCGGGCATGCCCGACGACGCGCGCCTGCAGCCCGTGATCCCCGATCCCTATGGCGAGGCCAGGGCCTGGAGCGAACGCACCGGCGCCATCCCGATCAATCACATGGTCGCCATCGATTCGGAACTCGCCACGAGCCGTCCGGACGTCGTGCGCGAGGTCTACCGCATGCTGCGCGAGAGCAAGCGCCTGGCCGACGAAAAGAAGCCGGGCGGCCCCGACCTGACGCCCTTTGGCCTGGACGCCAACCGCAAATCGCTGGACGTGCTGCTGGAGTACAGCTGGCAGCAACGCCTGATTCCCCGCCGCCTGTCGGTGGACGAACTGTTCGACGACACCACCCGCATCTTGGGCGCCTAGCCCGCTGCGACGGGCTACCCCTTCACGCTGCGACGGGCTGTCCACCCCAATCAAAACCAGGAGACTTCATGAAACGTTTTATCAGTACCGTGCTCGCGCTTGCCGCGACCTTCATCGCGCTGCCCGCCAGCGCCCAGATCGGCGGCCAGGTGTCGCGCATTGTCGTGCCCTTTGCCGCTGGCGGCGCGCGCGAACTGCTGGCCCGCAGCTTCTATACCGAACTGGGTGAGGCGTTGGGCCGCACCATGATCATCGAAAGCCGGCCGGGTGCGGGCGGCGCGATCGGCACCACCAACGTGGCCCGCGCCGAACCCGATGGCAAGACGCTGCTGATGGCGGCGTCCAGCCATTTCGTGACGGCCTCGCTGGCGGCCAAGCCTTCCTACGATCCGGTCAAGGACTTCGTTCCCGTCGCCAACATCGGCACGCAAAACTACGTGCTCATGATCGGCGCGGGCGTCCCGGCCAAGAACATCGCCGAGTTCGTCGCCTATGCCCAAAAAAATCCTGGCAAGCTGAACTACGGATCGGCGGGCATCGGCAGCTCGACCCATCTGGCCATGGCCTACTTCCTGAACGTCGCTGGCGCCGACATGCTGCACGTGCCGTACAAGTCCACGCAAGAAGCGGCCAACGAAGTCGCCGCCGGCCGTACCCAGGCCGTGATCGTGCCGAACGCCGGCATCGGCGCCTACGTGCAGGATGCCCGTCTGCGCATCATCGGCGTCACGTCCAAGAAACGGTCGGCCCTGCTGCCTGACGTACCCACCGTGGCCGAAGGCGGCTTGCCGTCCTATGCGTTCGAATCGTGGTTCGGCCTGCTGGCCCCGGCCGGCACGCCCAAGGCCATCGTCGACCAGATCAATGCCGCCACCGCCAAGGTCCTGGCGTCGGACGTGATCAAGCAGCGTCTGGCCAGCCAGGGCGTGACGCCGGATGCGATGAGCGCCGATGCCTTCAACAAGCTGTTCCTGGCCGACCGCACCTTGATGGCAAAAGTCGTGAAGGACTCGGGCCTGACGCCGGAGTAAGGGCAGGGCGCGCCGCGGGGCAGACCCCGCCGCGCGGCTTTCATCCTGGGACACAACGGCCGGCAACGGCCGTTTTTTTTGGTGGAGCCGACAGGTTGCAAGGCGTCATGACCGGCCATGACATGGCGCGCTCCGCAGTTCCCCCCATGCGAATGGCAACTGCGAATCGTTCGCATTTGTGATATTCTTTTGGTCTTCCTGGCGAGGCGTGCGCGCCAACCTGCGGAAGAGCCGATCCCAAGAATGAGCCGACCCCACGAATGAGCGCCACATTGTCCTGGAATTCGCCCGCCCCTGGCGGGCTGCGTGCCGGCGCTGGCTTGACCGTGCTTGCGCTGCACGCCGCTGTCATCGGGGCGCTGGCAATGACCCGTCCCGAACCGCTGCCCGTCAAGCCGACCGAAACGGTCGAAGTGCGTTTCGTCGAACTGGCGCCGGTCGTGCAGGCCGTCAAGGCGCCGCCCGCACCCACGCCGCCGGCTCCCGTGCCGGAGGTCAAGCCCGAGCCGCCCAAGCCCAAGCCGGAACCTCCCAAGCCGGTGCCCAAGCCGGTGCCCAAGCCCGTTCCCAAGCCGGTGCCCAAGCCTTTGCCCAAGCCGGAACCGCGTCCCGAACCGCCGCCCGTGTCGGAAAGTGCGATCTCCACGCCGCCCGCACCGCCGGTCGAAGCCGCACCGCCGGCACCCGCTCCAACGCCGCAGGCCCCCCCCAGCGGGCGTCCCGACGCCGCCGAACGTGCCGCGTCGCCGTCGGCCCCGGTGTCGAACGAACCGCGCCTGATCGGCCAGATCGACTACGCCGGCGCACCGCCCACGCCGGTCTACCCGCGCGTGTCGCAGCGGATGCGCGAAGAAGGCATCGTGGTCGTGCGGGTGCTGATCAACCCGCGTGGCCGGGTCGATCGCGCCACCGTGCAGAAGTCTTCGGGTTTTTCACGCCTTGACGAAGCGGCTGTCGATGCCGCCCGTCAGGCCGCTTTCCGTCCGTATACCGAAAACGGCGTCGCGTTCGCGGCGCTCGCCGACATTCCGTTCAACTTCAAAGTCAAGGACTGACATGAACGACACCCCTAGCCTGGGCTTTGCGCACTTCATTTCCCAGACCGATGGTCTGGGGAAGGCCCTGTTCATCATTCTGGTGCTGATGTCCCTGGCGACCTGGTACCTGATCGTCGTCAAGGCGATCGCGGGCCTGCGCACCCGCCGCGCCAGCGACAAATTCGTCCAGCACTTCTGGAACGCCACGTCGCTCGAAGCCGTAGACCGCGAGATCACCACCCACGGCGTCAACGATCCGTTCTCGCACCTGACCAGCCACGCCATCTACGCCCGCCGCCACCACGCGCAGTACGGCGTGTCCAAGCTCGAAGAAGCCGGCAGCCAGACCGATTTCGTCACGCGCACCATGCGCAAGGTCATCGACGAAGAAACCGCCAAGCTCGAAAACGGCCTGTCCATCCTGGCGTCGGTCGGCTCGACTGCGCCGTTCGTGGGCCTGTTCGGCACGGTATGGGGCGTGTACCACGCGCTGGTCGCCATCGGGCAGGGCGGCGGCGCCACCATCGACCGCATCGCCGGTCCGGTGGGCGAAGCGCTGATCATGACGGGCCTGGGCCTGGCCGTTGCGATTCCCGCCGTGCTCGCCTACAACTACTTCGTGCGCAGCAACCGCGTGCTGCTGGCTCGCCTCGACGCCTTCGCACATGATCTGTTCGCCTTCCTGACCACCGGCCAGCAGGTCGTCAACGACGGCAACATCCGTTCGTTGAAGACCCCCAAGCCGCCGGCCCAGAACTAACCGGAGACATCCATGGCTTTTGGCAGCTTCAACGGCGGCGGCAACAACGGCGCGCCGATGTCCGAAATCAACATGGTGCCGTTGATCGACGTGATGCTGGTGCTGCTGGTGATCTTCATCATCACGGCGCCACTGCTGTCGCACGCGGTCCGCATCGATGTGCCGCAGGCCACGTCGGCGCCCTCGCAGGTCGATCCGATCACGATCGACCTGGCCATCAATGCCGACGGCGAGCTCTACTGGAACGACGGCAAGATCGACATGGGCATGTTGTCCGAGCGTTTCCAGGTCGCCGCCAAGCAGGATCCGCAGCCGGAACTGCAACTGCGCGCCGACAAGGCCACGCGCTACGAAGTGCTGGCGCAGGTCATGGCCGACGCATCGCGCGCGGGCATGAAGCGGATCGGATTCGTCAGTACGCCGGACCCCAAGCCGGTCAAGTAAACGCAGGGCAGAAGCGCGGCGCTGGCTTGATCAGCGCCGGAACGGGATCGCAGGGGACGCACCTTGCGGTCCCGTTTTGCATTGGCGCATGCGCGATGCAGACCGCGGGGATCGGCGCGCGCGATGCCGTCCAGACTGATTCATTGCCATTTCGTAATACAGCCGGTCGGGCGCTGGCATTCGTCGTCGCATGGGTTTACCCTTGGCGTCTTTCCTCCATGGGACGCGCGGCCTCCCGGCGTCTAGCAACATGCGTGTATTGGTAATCGAAGACGACGTGACCCTGGGTGGGGCACTGAGCGAATTCCTGACCGACCAGGGCTATGCCGTGGATCTGCTCACCAGTGGCGAACGAGCGTCGGGCGCACTGAGCAGCCAGACCTACGACCTGGTGCTGCTCGACCTGAACCTGCCGGGCGAAGACGGCCTGACCGTGCTGCGCCGCCTGCGCGCCAACGAAAATTCCGTGCCTGTGCTGATCCTGACGGCACGCGATGCGTTGGAAGATCGTGTGGCCGGCCTCGATGCTGGCGCCGACGACTACGTCACCAAGCCCTTTGAACTGCCCGAGCTCGCCGCCCGCGTGCGCGCGCTGATCCGCCGCCGTGCCGGGCAGGTCAGCCCGATCATGGAAGCCGGCTCGCTCAGCTTCGACACCGTCGGCCGCGAACTGCGCGTCAACGGCGAAAGGGTCGCCCTGTCGGTTCGCGAACTGTCGGTGCTCGAAATGCTGATGACGCGCCTTGGCCGTGTCGTCACCAAACGCCAGATCGTCAACTCCCTGTCTGCCTGGGACGCCGACTTCAGCGAAAACGCGGTCGAAGTCTATGTGTACCGTCTGCGCAAGCGCCTGGAAGGCGCCGGCGTGAATATCCAGACGGTGCGGGGCTTTGGCTATCTGCTGGAACTCGATGCGCCTCCTGCGGCCTAGGCCGGCCGGCGCGCCGCGCGCCGCTGGTTTGCACCGCCGCTCGCTTGCATGGCATCTGCTGGCACGTCTGCTGCCGGCCGTGCTGCTGCTTGCGATGATGGACACGGTCGCCACCTACGTCATCACCCGCAAGCTCAGTTCGCAGTCCTATGACCGCGCGCTGGTGGACACGGCGCGTGCGCTGGCCCGGCAGGTGACCATGACGCCCCAGGGGCCGCAGCTGGACATCACCTGGAACTCAACCCGCTTCCTCGACGTCGATCCCGACGAACGCCTGTACTTCAAGGTGCTGGCGAACGGGGTGGTGCTCGGCGGCCGGCCCGAGCTGGCGGCGCCGCCAGCAAGCGACGCCCTGCGGCACGAAGAAGACATGGCGGCCAACGAACCGGTCACGTCCGCGGTGGAAATGATCAACAACGCCCGGCCCACCGTCTACGACACCACGATCGACGGGTTGCCGGTGCGCGCCGCCACGCTGCGCTTCCAGCTCGATGGCGTTCCCGTCGACGTCGTGATGGCCGAAACCTTGAACACACGCAGCCGCTTCATCGAAGAAGTGCTGTCCGTGCTGGTCGCGGGCCAGTTGCTGCTGGTGGCGCTGCTGGGCTTCGTGATCGTGACCGGGGTGCGGTCGGGGCTGGACTCGGTCAGCCGTCTGTCGGATGAGATCGAAACCCGCAGCATCGACGACCTCCAGCCTATCGCCGTCGATGACGTGCCAACCGAAATCACGCCGCTGATCGCCAAGACGAATTCGCTGCTGGCCCGGCTCGACGAAGCCGTCGCGTCCCAGCGGCGCTTTATTGGCCATGCCGCGCATCAGCTGCGCACGCCGCTGGCCGGACTGAAGCTGGAATCGGAACTGATGCTGTCGCGCACCTTGCCCGACGACATTCGCCAGCGCGCCGAACGCATCAAGGGGGCGGCCGACCGCATGATCCGGGTGGGCGAGCAATTGCTGGTGCTGGCGCGCATCGACGCCAACGTGCGTCCCCAGGACAGCTTCAACCGCATCGACCTGGTCGAGCTGGCGCAGGAATGCGGCGCCCGCTGGATTCCGGCCGCGCGCCAGGCACAGGTTGAACTCGCGCTGGCCGCGCCCGACGAACCCATCTGGATCGATGGCGACGCCGTGCTGCTGGATCAGTTGCTGGGCAACCTGATCGATAACGCCATCCGCTACCGACAAGGGCCGGGCAGCATCGTGCTGCGCGTGCAGGACGCGCCGCCGAGCCTGATCGTGGAAGACGATGGCCCGGGTATCGGTGCAAGCGAAAGGGAACGCGTGTTCGACCCCTTCTATCGGGGGCAGGGGTCGGTAGCGGGCGGGTCGGGCCTGGGGCTGGCGATCGTAAAGGAAATCGCCCAGTCGCACGGTGCCCATTGGGACCTGCGCAGCCGCCCCGAGTTTGATGGGACGCGAGTCAGCCTGGTGTTTCCCGGGCCGCGGATCGGGACGCATCTGACGAGGATGGCGCGCACCGGGGCCGCGGCTTAGGGGAACGACGGCTTGGGGAACGACGGCTTGGGGAACGACGGCTTCGAGGCACGACGGCTTGGCGGCCACGGCATGGGGGCCACGGCTTGCCGCCGCGCCCTGCGGTTTTACGGCCGGATCGCGGTCTTGAAGTAGGGGATCGGAATGCCGACGATACGCTCGATCGGCCCCGCCATGAGTCCCAGCGCCAGCCACAGTAGCAACATGCCCGCCAGCAGCGTAATCGCGAAACCCAACGCGAAAATATTCAGCTGCGGCGCGCTGCGCGAGACGAAGCCCAATGCGATGTTCAACGCCAGGACCGCGGCCAGCACCGGCAATGCAATCTGCACGCCCGCGGCAAACACGATGGTGCCCAGCCCTGCCAGCTTCATCCAGTCCAGGCCCGACAAGGGCGAGGGAGCAATGGGCAGCACCGTAAAGCTGTCGGCAAGCGTCATCAGCAAGGTCAGGTGCCCGTCGGTCGACAGGAACACCAGCATGGCGCACATCATCAGGAAGGTCGACAGCAGCGGCGACGGGGCATTGCGCTGCGGATCCAGGAACGACGCAAAGCCGAGCCCCATCTGCAGACCGATCAGGTCACCCGCCATTTCGAACGCGCCGAAAATGGCGCGCAAGCCAAAACCCATCGATACGCCGACGATGATCTGCTGGAACAGCAGCAGCAATCCCGTTGCCGAAAACGCATCGACCACCGGTGCCTGCGTCAGCGGCGCAACCAGAATCGTGATCAGCACCGCCAGGCCGATCTTGGCCCGCTGCGGCACGGCGCGATGGCCGAAAATCGGCGCCGTCTGGATCAGCGCAAGAATACGGATGAAAGGCCACAGCAGCGACGCGATCGCTGCCTGCACCTCGGCATCGGTAAAGCTGATCACGACGCGCCGCCTAGCCCAGCATGAACGGGATGTTGCCGAACAGACGCTTGATATAGTCGGTCATCATCGTGATCATCCACGGCCCCGCAATGACTGCCGTCATGAAGATGGCGATCAGCTTGGGCACGAAGGCCAGCGTCATCTCGTTGATCTGCGTCGCGGCCTGCAGCACGCTGATGACCAGGCCGACCGCCAGCGCCGCCAGCAGCAACGGTGCGGACAGATACAGGGCAACCATGATTGCGTCCTGAGCTAGGGTCAGGACGCCGGCGGAATTATTCATGACAAAATCGCTTTGAAGCAGGGCGGAAAACAGGGTGGCGAGGGTGCTCGGGAAGAGCGATGCGCGTGGGGACGGGCGCCGGCCCCCCTTGCGCCACCGGCATCACGTGGCAAAGCTCGCCACCAGGCTGCCGATCAACAGATTCCATCCGTCGGCCAGCACGAACAGCATCAGCTTGAACGGCAAGGAAATCAGCACGGGTGACAGCATCATCATGCCCATGGACATGAGCACGCTGGACACCACCAGGTCGATCACAAGAAAGGGAAGAAAGACCATGAAGCCGATCTGAAAGGCGGTCTTCAATTCGCTGGTGACAAACGCGGGCACGACCACGCGCAGCGGCAACTGCGCCGCCTCGGTCACGGGCTCGGTCCGCGACAGCCGGATGAACAGCGCCAGATCGGACTCGCGCGTCTGCTTCAGCATGAAATCCTTGAGCGGACCCTGTGCCTTGTCCAGCGCTTCCGGGAATCCCAGCTCGCCCCGCTCGAACGGCTGATAGGCGTCGACATACACCTTGTCGAGCGTGGGCGTCATGATGAAAAACGTCATGAACAGCGCCAGCCCGATCAACACCTGGTTGGGCGGCGAGCCTTGCAGACCCAGCGCACTGCGCAGCAACGACAGCACGATGATGATCCGCGTGAAGCCGGTCATCATCAGCAGCACGGCCGGCAGGAAAGTCAGCGCCGACAGGACCAGCAGCGTCTGCAACGACAGCGACCACGTCGTGCCACCACCGGGCGCCGAACTGCTGGTCAGCGCCGGAATCCCGGCTTGCTGAGCCAGGGCGGCTGCGGTGGGCAGCAGGGCAAGCGCGAGCGCCAGACCGAGCGCCCGCGTCAGACTGCTTCGAGCATTCATGATGACTTCTTGCGCATGCGATCAAGCAGCGCCGCAAAATTCGGGACGGGTGCGCCAGCGCCCGCACCAGCACCCGCACCAGGGCCATTGGCCGGCGTGGCGATGTCTCCGCGCGGCATGACGGCCAGGGGCCGCACGCTGCCGGCGGCCACGCCCGCAACGATCCACTGGTCGCCCACCTCGATCAGCACCACCCGCTCGCGCGGGCCGACCATCAGCTGTCCGCGCAACTGCATGGGCGCCTGGAATGCGCCCATCGGCCGCTGCAAGCGGCGAAAACACCAGGCGCATGCCAGAATCAGCGCCAGCACCAGGGCCAGCGCCAACACCGTCTGCAGCAAAGAAGAAGGACCCGGCACCACGATTACCGGTTCAGACGGCGCAGGCGCTCGGACGGCGTCACGATGTCGGTCAGGCGAATGCCGAACTTGTCGTTCACCACCACGACTTCGCCCTGGGCGATCAGGCAGCCGTTGACCATCACGTCCATCGGCTCACCCGCCAGGCCGTCGAGTTCGACGACCGAACCCTGCGCCAGTTGCAGGATCTGCTTGATCGGAATGCGCGTGCGGCCCAGTTCCACGGTCAACGTGACCGGGATGTCCATGATGATTTCGATGTCGTTGGGCGTCGGCGAACCGGCCGGCGCCGTGGACGCGAACTCCTCGAACAATTCGTCGGCCAGTCGTGCCGGCTCGGCGGCCGCCGCGGCTTGCGACTGCTCGGCCATCGCGGCCGCCCAGTCCATGTCCGCAGACGTGTCGATGTCGGGCGAATCGCTGCCCGGTGCTTCAGTTGCCATGTTCATCTCCGATGGTGTTATCCGCTTGCAAGGTCGCCAGGACCTTGCCGATACGCACCGCGTACTGCCCATTGCTCACGCCGACTTTGCAGTCGAAGATGGGGACGCCGTCGACGTAGGCGGGAATGGTGGGAGCGATGTCTACAGGAATGACATCGCCAACTTTCATGGACAGCAGATCGCGCAGCAGCAGGTCCGTCTCGGTCAGGTTCACGACCATTTCCACGTCGGCCAGCTGGATCTGCTTGGACAGCATGCGCAGCCAGCGTTTGTCAGGCTCCATCTGGTCGCCCTGGACCGGGCTGTACAGCGCGTCGCGAATGGGTTCGACCGATGCATACGGAAAGCAGACGTGCAGGTCGCCGCCCGACGAACCGAATTCGATCGAAAACGACGCGCAGACGACGATCTCGGACGGCGTCGCGATGTTGGCGAACTGCGTGTGCATTTCGGCGCGCTGGTATTCGAACTGCATGGGATGGACGGCGGCCCACGCCTTGGCGTACTCGTCGAGCACGACACCCAGCATCCGCTGGATGATGCGTTGTTCGGTCAACGTGAAGTCGCGGCCTTCGACACGCGTGTGATAGCGGCCATCGCCACCGAACAGGTTGTCGATCACCGAAAAGACCAGGCGCGGTTCGAATACGAACAGGGCGTTGCCGCGCAGGGGCTTGAGCGAAACGATGTTCAGGTTGGTCGGCACGACCAGATTGCGCAGGAACTCGCTGTACTTGACGAGCTTGACCGGTCCGACCGATACCTCGGGATTGCGGCGCATGAAGTTGAACAGCCCGGTGCGCAGCAGGCGGCCGAAACGGTCATGGATGATCTCGAGCGACGGCATGCGCCCGCGAACGATCCGCTCCTGCTTGGCAAGGTTGTACGGACGTATCCCGTCTTCCGGGATATCGTCAGTGGCCTTGTCCTCTTGTTCGCCGGTGACGCCACGCAGTAGCGCATCGACTTCGTCTTGTGAAAGAAATTCACCAGCCATGGCTGAGGCTCCGCGATGCCGAACGCAAGGAATGAGTCGAAAGGTGCACGCAAACCGCCGGCGTTACTGGATGACGAAGCTGGAGAAGTGCACGGCGAACACGTCGCCCCGGAACTCGGGGGCGATACGCGTGCGCGCGATGTCGAGGATCTGCTGGGCAAGCTTGCGCTTGCCGTCCAGCGTCAACAGCTCTTCCGCATTCTTGGCGGTGAGCATCAACAGGATGTCGCTGCGGACCGGCGGAACGACGACCTTGAGCGCGGTCTCAGCCTTGGAATCCTTGACCTCGACCATGACGGCGATCTGTGCGAACCGTTCGCGCTCGCGGTCTGCCAGGTTGGCCGTGAACATATCGAGCGCAGCAAACACATGCTTGGACGCGTCGGACCTTTCGGGCGTCTTCTTGGCTTGCGCGGCCTGCGCCTGGGGATCGGGTTCGTCGCCAAAGCTGTAGGCTTCGAGCTGCTTGTTCCGGATCAGGAAGAATGCCGCGGCCGCCGCAATGGCAACCAGAAGCAGGACCAGGCCAACGACGAGCAGCAGGGTCTTGCGGCGTTTTGGGGGAACAGTGGCCTCGGCCATGGAACGTCTCGCTGGGTAAGAATGACGCACCGAATGCAGGTGCGAGCTTGGATTATGGGATTGCCCGTCAGGGGCAATCCGTCGAACAGGTAACGAAACCCGGGGTTATCTCTTGGAACGGCTTATCAGGCGTACACGTTCAACAGACCGTTGTCGCGGCGGAGCGTGGCCGGCGTTGCGGCATCGCCTGCAAGGCCTGCTGCAGCGCCAGTTGTGGCGGCCGACGTCAGGTCAGCGGCTGCCGCATCGCTGTTGTTCTGCCGACGATCCCCGTTGCCGAAATCCGCCAGCATCTGCCGCTGTTGTTGTTCGCTTCCGACAGACGCATCACCCAGGGTCATGCCGCCTGCAGCCAGCGCGTCACGCAAGCCGCCTAGCGAGGCCTCGAGTGCCTGCCGTGTCTGCTCGTGGGCGCTGCCGAACATCACCGATGCCGTGTCGCCATCCATGCGGACATGGATGGTGATCGGGCCGAGCGCATCCGGCGTTACGCGCAGTTCGGCGTTCTGCAGGCCGTTGCCCGTCATCCAGCGCAGGGCCTCGTCCAGACGACCTTGCAGCGCTTGTCCATGCAGCGAGGCCGGTGCGCCCGGGACGCCCGGCGTATCGGTGCGGCTGCTTGCCGCGGTGGGGTGTGCGCCCACGCCATGCGTCGGCAGCGGCGTGCCCGCGGCGTCGGCCGCAGCAAGCGCTGCGGCGCTTGCGTCCGCGCTGCCCGATGCGCCGGGCGCGCCGGCGGCTCCCATCGCCCCGCCTGCCCCGCCGGACGCGGCATCGCCACCCAACGCGGCGCTGGCGGCTGCTACCGCAGACGCTGCCGCGTTCGCGACATTGGCTGCTGCCGTGGCGGCTGCTGCCACGGCGGCAAAGCCGGGAACCATGTCGGCGCCACGAAGCAGCGCGCCCGCCGCACCCTTGACCAGGCCGGTTGCCGCGTCGGTCGCGAGGTCTGCAACACCGCCCCAACCGTCCTTGGACGACGCGGTCACGCCATCGGCGCGCCGGCCCTGTCCGCCGGACACCATCGACGAGAGACGATCAAGCACATCGGCATCCGTGGCGGCCTGGCCGTTCAGACCTGCCAGCGACAGCACGCCATCGGCAGCCGTCGCCGACGGGTCGACCGGCTTGCCATCGAGGCCCGGCAGGGCCGTCGCGACGCCTGCGTTCATGGCCGCAGTCAACCCCGCAGGGCCACCTGTACCGGCTCCCCCCTGGCCGGGCACCGCGCCGGGAAACCCGGGATGGGCATGTCCCATCATCGCGGCAAACTGTGCGAGCCACTGAGCATCGCCCGGACCGGCCGGCGCATTGGCCGTCTCGGCCGGGGCGCCATCGTCTGCCGCGGCAGCACTGCGGTCCTTCGGTGCGGTCTCGCGGGCGCGCGCCGCCGCACGAGCCGCGGCGGCCTGCGATTGGGCCGCGCGGTCCATGGCCGCGTTGAAACTCTCGTCCTTGGTCGGCTGGGCGTTGCGAGACGGCGGCGGTGCAAACAGCGCGTTCCCGGCCGAGACCGGCGCGGATGCGTTGGACGCGCCGCTCACAGCGAGAACCCGCTGGCGGTGCCGTACGCCTTGCGGCTGGCGAACTCGTCGATCTGCTTCTGTATCTTCTTGGCTTCGGAAGACGACTTGCGATCCGTCTCGCGCTTGGCCAGGATCTCGAACGACTTCACCTTGCGTTCTTCTTCAAAGAAGGCGTCCCGGGTCTGCTGCAGCAAGCGGGCGCACCGGTCCACTTCCAGCCGTTGCTGCTCCACCGCTTCCGACAGTTGCTGGATGAAGCGCGAGTAGTTGCTGACACGCGTGCCATCGATGCCCGTGCCCGCCTGCGTGCGCATCCGCAGTTCGTAATCGGCGCGATAGCTTTCGATCAGGACCTGCCGTTCGCACGCATGCTTGTGTGCCGCGGCGCTTCGGGCGAAGTCCTGGGCGGCCTTGTTCTTGCGTTCGACGGCGAGTTCGATCAACGTGTGCAGGGTGGCGCTGGAAGCCATGATGCGTTTCTCTCTTGCGTGGGCCGGCTCAGGTCTGGCCGCCGAACTGGTCGGCGATCAGGGCGAGTTCCGCGCAGCTTTCGGGGTAGGGCGCTTGTGCCTGGATCCCTTGCTGCAAAAATTGACTGATGGTGCCGTGCGCGGCAATCGCACGGTCAAGCTCCGGATCGCTGCCCGGGATGTACGCGCCCACCTGGATCAGGTCGCGCGAACGCTGGTACCGCGAAAACAACTTCTTGATGGTGCGTGCGCCTTGCTGCTGGCGCGCGTCGACAATGTTGTGCATCGCCCGCGAAATCGACTGCTCGATGTCGATGGCCGGGTAGTGGCCGGTGTCGGCCAGCGCTCGGTCCAGCACGATGTGACCGTCCAGGATGGCTCGCGCCGAATCGGCGATCGGATCCTGCTGGTCATCGCCCTCGGTCAGCACCGTGTAGAACGCGGTGATCGAACCCTTGCCGTGCGTGCCATTGCCGGCGCGTTCGACCAGCGCGGGCAGCTTTGCAAACACCGACGGCGGATAGCCTTTGGTGGCCGGCGGCTCGCCGATGGCCAACGCGATTTCGCGCTGCGCCATCGCATAGCGCGTCAGCGAATCCATGATCAGCAGGACGTTCTTGCCTTCATCGCGAAAGTGCTCGGCCAGGACTGTGGCGTAGGCTGCGCCCTGCAGCCGCATCAGCGGAGCCGCATCGGCCGGGGCGGCCACCACCACGGATCGCGCCAGCCCTTCGGCGCCAAGAATATGGTCGATGAATTCCTTGACCTCGCGGCCCCGTTCGCCGATCAGGCCCACCACGGTCACATCGGCTTCGGTAAACCGCGCCATCATGCCCAGCAGCACGCTCTTGCCGACGCCCGACCCGGCGAACAGCCCCATCCGCTGGCCGCGGCCCACGGTCAACATCGCGTTGATCGCTCGCACGCCCACATCCAGCGGTCGCTCGATAGGCTGGCGTTCGATCGGATTGATCGATCGCGCCGCCAGGGGCGCGCGATGGGCGGAATGGATCGGGCCGAGCCGGTCCAACGGCCGACCGGCGCCGTCGACAACCCGGCCCAGCAGCGCTTCGCCAACGGGCAGATGCTTGGTCCGTTCCTCGGGCATGTCCGCATCGTTCGGGAAGGGCTCGCCTTCTCCGGCATAGACCGGCGCATGCCGCGCCACTTCCAGCGGCATTACCAGCGCGCCGGCGGTCAATCCATGCACTTCGGTCGACGGCATCAGGAAGACCCGCTCGCCGTTGAAACCCACGACTTCCGCTTCGGCTGCCAGCACGTCGTTCTGATAGATCAGGCAGGTGCTTCCCACCGCCAGCTTCAGGCCGACGGCCTCCATCACCAGGCCGGCGACGCGCGTGAGTCGGCCGTGCACGGCGAGCGGACTCGCGCGCTCCACCCGCTTCTGGCAGGAGGACAGGAAACGGCCTAGGCGAACCGCGGCGTCAGGCATCGTCCGCATCCTCGTCGTGGTCCTTGCCGTCCGCGTCGGTCACCCAGCGCGCGCGGGATCCCAGCGTCGCAACAACGCGCTTCCAGCGCGTTTCGACCGTGCCATCGACCGCCGACTGCTGGGTCGAGATACGGCAACCGCCCGCATCGATCCGGCTGTCTTCGATCAGCTTCCACTGACCCAGCGTCAGCTCTTCACCCAGGTGCGCACGGACCAACTGGATATCGTTAGGATTGAGCAACAGCTGCTTGCCGGTTTCTCCGCCAGTCAGCTGCGCAAAGGCATCACGCACCACCGACAGCACCACGTTGCTGTCCGTACTCAATTCGCGGCGCACCACCTGCCGCGCCACCGCCATCGTCAGTTCCAGCAGGGCCGGTGCCAGCGTGTGCTCGAACGTCTCGAAGACGGCGCCCGCGCTGTCGGCCAGGATCCGCAGCCGCTCCGTCTCGTCGTGCGCAGCAGAGGCGCCGCTGTCGTAGCCGGCGGCATAACCCTCGTCGAAGGCTTCCTTGCGGATGCGTTCCACTTCGGCCGGATCAACCGCTGGCTTGGGGGCAGGAACCGGAGCGGGCGCCGCGGCGGTCGGGCGCAGGGGCTCGACCGGGCGCGCCCGCGCAGCCAGAGCGTTGGCGGCCAACCGCTCCGCGGCGATCTTCTCGGCCAAGGTTTGCGGGCGGCGGCGATACTGGCCTTCCGAGCCGGCCGGGAAAGCTTTGAGTTTCCAGACGGGCAGGTCCTCGCCTTCGTCGGCCGACAGGATGCGCCCGCGATGCAGCAGCCGGTCAGACATACTGTTCTTCGCCTACGCCATCGATGACCAGATCGCCGGATTCGGCCAGGCGACGCGCCACCTTGAGGATTTCCTTCTGCTGCGCTTCGACTTCCGAAATGCGGGCAGGGCCGCGCGTTTCGAGGTCGTCGCGCAACTGCTGCGCCGCACGGGTCGGCATGCAGCGGAATATCTTGTCGCGCAGCTCGTTGCTGGCGCCCTTGAGCGCCATGACCAGCGAGTCGGGCGTGACTTCGCGCAGCAGCATCTGCATGCCGCGATCATCGGCCTCGAGCAGGTTGTCGAACGTGAACATCTCGTCGATGATGCGTTGGGCAAGCTCGGTATCCACCGATCGCACCGACGCAATGATCTGATTCTCGTTCGTCGTGCCGACGTAGTTGAGGATGTCGGCCGCGGTCTTGATGCCGCCCAGCTTGCGCCGCTTGATCTGTTCGTTGCCCGACAGCATCTTGAGCAACACGTCGTTCAGTTCGCGCAGGGCCGCCGGCTGGATACCGTCCAGCGTGGCAATGCGCAGCAGCACGTCCGAGCGCACGCGTTCGGTCAGATTGTTCAGCACTGCAGCAGACTGGTCGGGTTCCAGGTGCACCAGGATCGACGCGATGATCTGGGGATGCTCGTGGCGGATCAGTTCGGCCACGCCCGTAGGATCCATCCACTTCAGGCTTTCAATACCCGACGTATCGCCGGTGTGCAGAATGCGATCCAGCAGGAAGCCGGCCTTGTCCGTGCCCAGTGCACGATTGAGCACGTTGCGCAGGTAGGCGTCCGAATCCGTGCCGATGCCGGTGTGATCGCTGATGTCTTCTTCGAAGCGGGCCAGCACCGAGTCCATGTCTTCCCGGGCGATGCCCTGCATGCCTGCCATGGCCGTGCCGAGCTTCTGCACCTCGCGCGGCGCGAGGTACTTGAGCACAGCTGCGGCTTCCTCCTCGCCCAGCGAGAGCAGGAGGATGGCGCCGTCGGTCACACCTTGATCGACACTGGAGGAGGGGGTCAGCATGGCGATGATAGGGCTCGCTTGAAAAGTCGCGGAATCAGGGTGGCGGGCGTCATGGCGCGGACTGCGGGTCGTTCACCCACTGGCGGATCACGTTGGCGACCACTTGCGGGTTGTCGCGGGCAAAACGCCGCACGCGTTCGAGCGGATCTTCACCGGCCTCGACCTCGCCGGTCGCCCCGGCTTCGGGCGGCAGATTCAGGCCATAGTTCGGCACGACAGGCTCGGGCGGCGGGGGAGGCGCCGTCATCTGGCGCACCGCTGGGCGGATCACCCCCAGAATCAGGTACAGGACGGCAATCGCCACGATCAGGCCGATACCGATCTCGCGCGCCAGGCCGATCACTTCCGATTGCTGCCAGAACGCCACGTCTTCCGGCTTGTCGAGCGCGTTTTCGTTGAAGGGAATGTTGATGACAGACACCGAGTCGCGCCGATCGGGACTGAAGCCGACCGCGTCATTCACGAGCGCCTTGATCTGCGCCAGTTCCTCGGGGGACAAGGCGGAATTCTGTACAGCGCCATTGATCGTGCTGCTGCGGTGGTTCACCACTACGGCGGTGGAGATGCGGCGGATGCGGCCGACAGGTTCGCGCACATAGCGGACCGTTTTGTCGACTTCGTAGTTGGTGGTGTCGGCGCGCTTGATGCTCTCCGGCAGCGGCGCATTCGGACGGGCAGGCGTGGCCGTGGGGTTGGTGGCCGCATTGCCCGTGATGGGCGCCGTGGCGACACCCGGAGGCGTGTTCGACAGCGAGCCCGGCACGCCGCCGTTCTGGACTGGCACCGGGTCATGGGATTCGGAGGACTGCCGGCTGCGGATCGCCGCCTGAGTTGCGTCGGTATTGGGTTTGTAGATCTCGTCCGTCTGCTCGGCGCGGCTGAAGTCCAGGTCGATCGCGACCTGTGCCCGCACGTTCTGTGCACCGACGATCGGCGTGAGCAGGTCGGCAATGCGCCGGGTGTACTGCTGCTCCATCGCGCGCAGGTATTCCATCTGGCTGGAGTCGAGGCCGGAGCCGGTCATTTCGCCGGACGAAAGCAGGGCGCCCGTCTGGTCCACCACGCTGACGGCGCTGGTTGCCATTTCCGGCACCGATGACGCCACCAGATGCACGATGCCGGCAACCTGCGCGCGTTCCAGCAGCCGGCCTGGATACATCTGCACCAGCACCGAGGCTGTCGGGCGGTTCTGCTCGCGGATGAAGATGCTCGGTTTGGGGATGGCCAGGTGGACACGCGCCGACTTCACCGATCCCAGGCTTTGAATCGAGCGCGACAGCTCGCCTTCCAGCGCGCGCTGGTAGTTGACCTGTTCCTGGAATTGCGTGAGACCCATGCGGCTGTTGTCCATCAGCTCGAAGCCGACGTTGCCGGCGCGGGGCAGGCCCTGCGACGCGAGGCCAAGGCGGATTTCATGCACGCGTTCCGGCGGCACCATGATGGCGCTGCCGTTGTCGGTCATCTTGTAGGGAATCTTCTGGGCCTGCAGCGCTGTCAGGATGGCACCGCCGTCCTGGTCGGACAGACCGCTGAACAACACGCGATAGGCGGGCTCCCGCGTCCAGAGCAACGTTGCGGCAATGATCGCGACCAGCAGCGGGATCCCGATCAGCAATGCCATCCGGTTGCGATTCGACAGGCGGCCCAGGGCCTCCTGAAAGGGGTTCGTCCGCACCGGCGAGGGAGCGTTGAGAGGGGGGTCGAGAGCGTCTGCCATGAGTGATGCGGAAATGCCTGGGTAGCTGTGCGGATGCCTGGAATGCCTGTGCCGGATGGCGCGCAGGCACGGGCGCTGACCCATTCCTGAATACATGCATTACATGATGCAAATTGTCACAAGCAAGTGTCGAATAGACGCAGGATTACCCCCCACTTCTCCTGCTCTTCCCCCAAGGGCGCCGCTTATCATTGCCGCATCTTTCCACCGCCGGGCATCCACCATGGACCGCATCCAGAACGTCTTGTCCTCCACGCTTGCCGCATCGGAAGGCGCGTCCACCGGCATGGCGCGGGCCGCGCAAATGCTTGGCCGCCCCGACGCCCTGATCGGCGGCGGCGCTGCAGAAGGCCCCGCGCCCAGCTTCTCGAACATCCTGTCCAGCGCGATCCAGTCAGTCGCCTCGGCGCAGACCGACTCCAAGGTGTTGCAAACGGGCTACCAGATGGGCGACCCGGAAGTCGGCCTTGAACAGACCATGATCGCCATGAACAAGGCGAGCCTCTCGTTCCAGATGCTTACCCAGGCACGCAACAAGGTCGTCCAGGCTTATACCGACGTCATGAACATGCCCGTGTAAACGTGGCAACCGCGCCACGTTTGTGGATGTTGCTCGCGCGGCACAACCGCGGCACAACATGTGATGCGCGCTTTGCTGTTGATTTCCTGCTTACATGACCTCCCTCGCCGCCAACTCTGTTGCTGCCTCACCACGCGATTGCGCGGGCGGCGTCACCTTGTATCGATATCACCTGTCGGGGCACTCGCACCGCGTCCAACTATTCCTGTCGCTGCTCGACGTGCCCTGCCGCATCGTCGACATCGACCTGTTCAAGGGTGAGCATCGGCAGGCCGATTTCCTCGCCCTGAATCCGTTCGGCCAAGTGCCGGTACTGATAGACGACGGTGTCGTCCTTGCCGACTCCAGTGCGATCCTGGTGTATCTGGCCAGCCGGTACGCCACGGGGTCGACGTGGTATCCCGGCGACGCCATCACGCGGGGCCGCATCCAGCGCTGGCTGTCTGTGGCTGCCGGACCACTCCTTGCCGGGCCGGCAATGGCCAGGCGGATCCGCTTGGTCGGCCTGGACCAGGACCCGACCGCCGCGGTTGCCGCCGCACACCAACTTCTGGCGGTCCTTGAACATCAATTGAAGGCGTGGCCGTTTCTCGCAGGCGACAACGTCAGCATCGCCGACATTGCGTTGTATACCTATGTGGCGCAATCACCGGAAGGCGGCGTGATGCTGGATGGTTATCCGTCGGTCGTTGCGTGGTTGCGACAGATCGAGGCGTTGCCTGGCTTTGTGGCGATGGCAGGCGCCGTGCACGCTTAGGTTGCTGCGCAGGTGCAAGGGGGCCGACACGGCGTCCGGACTGGAAAACAACGTCAGCAGGGATCCAGTGGCCTGTGCCCGCCTACGGGTTCAGGGTTCAGCGCGATCGAATAAGTGTGACCGGATCAGCCTGACCGGATCAGCGTGACCGGATCAACGGGGCGGACGTCCGACTGAGGACGTCGGAGTCGTGCTGTCAGCGCCATGCGCGGTCGAATTTGCCCGGTTGGCGCCTGCCGCAGCGCCGACGGGATTGCCCACCGGCAGGTCGCCAGCCACCCGCGCGCCCGCGCGCTCATCCTGCCGGTACACCCACGCCAGGACTTCGGCCACGGCCACATACAGCGATGGAGGAATGCGTGCGTCCAGATCCACTTTCATCAGCAGATCGATCAGTTCCCGCGAGCTGTGCACGAACACGCCGGCGTCACGCGCCTGTTTGAGTATTGCGTCGGCCACCAGCCCGCTGCCTTTGGCCACGACCACCGGCGTCTTGCGTTCGCGCTCATAGCGCAACGCGACGGCCAGGTGGCGTTTGGGATCGGCCGTGTTCTCGCCCTCGAGCGGCGGGCCGTTGCCCAGGCCATGCGACGTCTCGTGCGGCACGCTCATGACCGCTCCACCGTCGAGCGGCCCGCTGGCGCGACGTTCAGGCCTGTCATCTGCAGCCCGCGCGCATCGAGCGAGGTCTGGAGTTCGGCCGAGGTCGACGTCAATGCCGCCTGCAGGTCGCGCAGGGCCTGGCCTTTGGTGGTCTTTCCGTCAGGGCGCACGGTCACATTGGCCTGAGTGCCCGCCAGCGCCACGTCCAGCTCAAGCTTGCCAAGGTTCGGGGCGTCAATCTGAATCTTGACCCGCCAGGACAAGGGGATGTCATCGGAACGAGGGCCGTTGTCGTCGGGTTCGATTTCCAGCGAGAACGGTCGCCCTTCCCACGAACCCAGCAATCCCATGCGTCCGGTTTCGAGCAGGGCAATCTGATCCTGCACAATGGGCCGCACATCCGCCGGAATCGCGCCCAGCGCTGCCTGCAAGCCCTTGGCCGCGCTTTGTTCCGGCGTGGATGGCACCGGCGTCATGTCGGTCGTCTTGCCCGCGGCATCCGGCTTGGCAGGTAAGCCCGGCGACAGCGCTGCTTGCGGCTCGGCGCGCAATGCATCCAGCGAGCGCCGGCCTTCCTGCCATTCCTGCAGATGCGATTCGTAGAACAGGCCGGAATGTTCCACGGCGTGCTGGATCTTCTGCGCCGACGCCGTGGTATCAGTCTGTCGATCAAGCGCCAACGGGGCAAGCGGGACGAGCCGCTGTGGGCTGTCCGGCGCCGATGCCAGGGCGGACAGCAACCGCGCGGATCCGCTTAGTTGAACGTTGACCTCGCTCGACGCTGTCTTGAGTTCGGCCAATGCGGGCAGGGTCACCGGCGCAATGCCGACCCGCCGGATGCCAGTGACGGGATCGATATCGGGCGCGCCCGCCATGTCGCCGGCAGCGCCACCAGCGCCGGCCGCCGCCGGGTCGCCAGACGGTGCACCCCCACGCACTCGCGCCGTCGCGGGGCCGCCCTGGGCGAACTCGCGGGAGTCCAGCAGCCGCAGAATGACGTTCGCCCCTTCCGCAAGCGCCTGGCGCGTGTTGATCAGATAGGACTTTCCGCCGATGTCGACCAGCGCTTCAGACTCGCTGTTGGCCTGCAGCACCGTCGCACGCACCAGGCCCGCCGGTTGTGACGCCGGGGGTGTCCGGCCCGATGACACGTCCACCGGGCTGCCCTTGCCGCCTGGGCCGCTGGCAAGCTTGGCAAGGATCGCCTCACGGGCGTCCTCGCGATACCGTTCCCACGACTGGACCGACGTGGCAGGACTGACCGGCCGCGCGCTGCGCGCGTCAGTTACCACAGTCGTCTCGCGAAATGTCGCGCCATCGGCAGCCTGTCAATAAAAGGGAAGGGGTTCAACGGAAGGAATGCGTTCGCATCCGTCCATGGGCGGGTCTGAGGATTCTATCGAGTTCTGCGAGCCGTGGCTGCGCCAGTCCACGGATTGCGGCATCGTCAGCCAGCACCTTGCGCACCAACCGCATGCATTCGAGTCGTTCTGCCTCGTCGATCGGAACGAGTTTGGCGTGCTTCAGGAAGTCGATCAGCTGCCCGCAGGACTGCTCGCCGGCCGTCACGGCGTCCCAATCGCCTCGTTCGGCGGCGTCCAGCATGGCTGAACTGATTTCGGCAAATCCCTCGTAAACGGACTGGAGGGTCGTCTCGGAGCCCCTTGGCGGGGTGTCGGGCGCTGCGGCGTGCACTGCGAGATTGGGCGACATAAAGGACCTGGAAAAGGACCATGAGAGGCGAGCGAGCGCCGTAGTGGGTAAGCGCGAGCCGGGATAAAGGGGCAAGGAACCGGTAGTTCGGATACTGTGCGGTCCGTCGTATCGACGTTCTGCGGGTCAGCAGGACGTCAACGACTGTCCGTGGCCGCCATTACGAAAAAGACCGTACGCATATCCGCGTAAGGAGCGTCGCGCGAACTGCTCCCCCAGGGTGGCCTGCGTGCGAAGGAATTACGCTGCTGCGTGCGCGCCGGGCTCGATGGCTACCCAACTGCTGCGCAAGCCATCGATCATGTCCGCGATCTCTTCAAGGGGAGCCGCATCGTTGTCGGTGCTGCCCTGCAGAATGCGTCGGCACATGTAGTCGTACAGGCGGTCCAGCTGAAGGGCAAGGTCTCCGCCAGACTTGTGGTCGAGGCTGGCGCGCAGGCCTTCATCAATGATGCGCGCGGCGCGCGACACCGCTTTGGCACGACCGATGGGATCGTTCGCGGTGATGCAGCCGATGGCCAGACGGAGGGACTCGAGAGCCCCGTCGTACAGCATCAGAATCAGTTCGTGTGGCGTGGATACCGATACCCCGGTCTCGACCCCGACGCTGGCATACGCCCGCGCGCCAAAATTTGCGAATCCCGACAAAGTGATCTCCTGCGCGAGGATGCCAGTCGGAGTCGGAAGGCCCGACCCTTGCACCGTATCGCGTTACAAGGGTATTAACGGCTGGACACAAATATCCTAAAGGAGGAAATGAGGGGATTAATCCTGCCGTTTCCGGCTTTGACGCGTCAGCCGTTCCGCATCGACGCCAGGGACTCCAGCTGCTGGGTCAGGAAGTTCTGAGTGCCTTGCATGCCGGTCACGAGCTTGTCCAGCGCGGCGAAACGGGCGCGATAGCCAGCCTCGATCTGCACAAGGCGATCTTCCAGGGCCTTCTGCTGGGACTGGAGCGCCTTGGTGGTGACCCCAAGACCGTCGACGCGTGTCTGGATCGACCCGGTCTTGTCGACCATCGTATTGATGGCGTCGACGAACCGCTTGGACAAGCCGACCGATCCCGCGCCGTTGGGCTCGTCAGCAAAGAGGTTGGCCACGCCGGCCGGATCGGCCGCCATGGCTTTGTCGAACATGGCGGCGTCGAGCTTGAGCGTGCCATCTTTCTGAAACGCGACCCCCAGGGAGCCAAACGACGTATACGGACCGGTAGCCCCCGCGACCGGCGCGAATAGTTGCTCACGCAGCTTCGCTGTCACATCGCGCACAATGCTGTCGCCAGCAAGAGGACCGTTGCTCGACGACGTGGTGCCTGCTGTGGGACTTGGGTTGTTGACGGACAGCTGCTTGGCCGTGTTCAGGAGGGCGTTATACGCCGTGACCATGCCTTGCACCGATGACTTGACGCTTGCCAGGTCCTGGGACACCGTGACTTTGGTCGTGCCTGTCTTTGTCAGCGTCAAGGTCAGCCCGTCGATGGCATCGCTGACGATATTGTCGGGCTTCGTGATTGCCAGTCCATCGAGAAGGATCTTGGCGTCGCCTGCGGCCTGCAGCCGTGCCATCCCGGTTGCTGCCGACCCTTGCGAATAATTGGGGGCAGAGCTCGGGTTGTAGTCGAACATGGACAGCGAGGCGTCCGCGGGGGTGGTGCCGTCGGGCAGTCCCTGGATCTGGAAAGACTTTTCGGCGCCGGTGCGGCTGCTGCTGAAGACCAGGCGCGAGCCATTGCCGTCATTGACGAGGCTGGCCGTAATGCCGGTGCCGGCCTTGTTGATCGCGTCACGCACGCCCGACAGCGAGTTGTTCTCGCTGGTAATGGTGACCGTTTGAGTAGGCAGATCGGCGTCGGCGCTGAACGTGCCGTTCGTGGCCTTGCCGAAGGTGAACGACAGCTGACCGGTCGTCACCTTGGCGTCGGCTGACGCCAGCGAGCCGCTCACGGCCTTTTCCTGCTGCGCAAGCTGAAGCACTTCAAGCGATACGGAACCTTTGGCTGCCTTGTTCGTGGCCGTGACGGTGGCAACGTCCTTTTCGGACACCGTGGCGGCGCCACTGTTGAAATTGCTGTCCGTCAGCTTGAGCAACGCTTCGCGAAGCGATGTCATCGAGCCGCTGAGTTGGCCGAGCGCCGACACCTTGGCAGTGGTCGACGCCTCTTTCGCCTGCAGCTTCCTGAGCGGGATGGCCTCCGCGTTCATCAGGTTGGTGACCAGAGTTTCGAGGGGCAGGCCTGAGCCGGTCCCCAAATTGACGCCTACGGTTGCCATGGTGAATTCCTTGCGTTTCGGTTGCCGTCGATTGCGTTCAAGCCTTGCCCTGCAGCAGCAGGCCCTGGAGCTTGTCGAGCGACCGGCTGATTTCCAGTGCTTCGACCGACGGAATCTGGCGGATCACGTCTTGCGTCGTGGTGTCGACGATCTTGACGACAACGGTGCCGTTGTCTTCGTCGATCGAAAACAGAAGGTTGTTTGCCGCCATCGGTATGTACTGATTGAACGTGTCGACTACGTCTTGCAGCTTTTCAACATCGGGTATTTGAGACGTGACCGGCAGTGCCAGTTCGGGCACAGCGTTCGGCGGCTGCAGGGCCACGGCATCGGCCGCCGCCGGCCGGCTGGTGCCGGCAACACGATTATCGACTGGGTATCCAACAGGATTGATGCTCATGTGTGCTCCGGTGCGTTGTCGTCGCGTCGGGCCTGTTCAGATAGCCCCATCGTCGTCCATGTTTGATTAACGGTTTACCGACGGAAATCTTGAGCACGGCACGCACTCTTACGCATCGCGGGCTTCCTGGCCTTACGACCGCTGCGCGCAGGGACCCGATCGCGGCGCTTGGACGAACGACAACGGCCCACATGTCGCCATGTGGGCCGTTGTGCCAACCTTGCGACGGACCGTCGAATGCCCGGTCCGGTCAGGTCACTTCCGAATCAACCGCGCAGGAGCGTCAGCACGTTGTTCGGCAGCGAGTTGGCCTGGGCCAGCATCGCGGTACCGGCTTGCGACAGGATCTGCGCGCGGGTCAGCGACGCGGTTTCTGCAGCAAAGTCGGTGTCCTGGATCCGGCTGCGCGAGGCAGACAGGTTCTCGGACGTCGTTTCCAGGCTCGAAACCACCGAGCTGAAGCGGTTCTGGATCGCGCCCAGGTCAGCACGAGCTTCGTTCACGCTCTTCAGTGCGGCGTCCATAGCCAGGATGGCGTTGTCGGCACCGTCGACGGTCGAGATGTCGAGGTTAGCGAAGCCGACTTGCGCCGTGCCCTTGGCGAACGTGGTGGAACCCGCAATGTTCGTGCCGCCGGCAGCAGAGGTACCTGCAACCAGACCGGTTTCCTTGAGCATGTCGGCAGCCGCGGCAGTACCGCCCACAACCACGTCGCCCTTGGCTGACGTCAGCTTCAGGCGACCTGCGTCGACCGTGGCCGTTACGTTGGTCTCAGCCGACAGGTTGTTGATGGCGCTGGCAACGGTGCTCAGACGCGATGCTGCGTTGCTGGTTGCGCCGATCGGGCCGATGTTCTTGCCGTTGATGGTGATGCCGCCGCCTGCGATAGCTGCGAAGTCGCTCTTTGCTGGCGTTGCCGCCTTGACCGTCAGCGTGCCGGCGAAGTTGTCGCCCGTGATCGAGAACTCGCTTTTGCCCGAGTTCGAGAAGGTGATGACTTCGGCGCCTGCACCGCCTGTTACGGCAGCGGTCAGCCCGGGAATGCCGGCTGCGCCCAGCTTGGTGTTGATTTCAGCGACCATCGCAGTGCGAGCGGTGGCGTTGTCGGTGCCGGCGGTAACGGCGGCCAGGTCGATTGCGGTGCCGTTGACGGTGATTTTGCTGGCAGCGTAGTCGAATGTCGTCGCGTCAGGCGCCGTCAATGCGGCGGCGCTCAGCGTTGCCGTGCCGCTGACAGCAGCAGTAGGCGTACCAACAGGAGCCACGCCACCCACTGCAGCGGCCGTGTCCTTGCTGGTCCACGAACCCAGGGCGTTCACGTTGGCGTTGGCGATGCCGTTGATGCTGATGGTCTGGCCCTGGTTGGCGCCGACCTGGAACGCCTTGCTGGTGAAGCTGCCGTCGATCAGGCTGGTGCCGTTGAAGGACGTGTCCTTGGCCACGCGGCCGATTTCGGAAGACAGCTGCGCAACTTCTTTCTGCAGTGCGGCGCGGTCGTCGGCCGAGTTCGTCGCGTTGGCGGACTGAACCGACAGTTCACGGATACGTTGCAGGTTGGTGCCGATCTGCTGGAGCGCGCCTTCAGCGGTCTGGGCCAGCGAGATACCGTCGTTCGAGTTGCGAACGGCCTGGTTCAGACCCTTGATCTGCGTGGACATGCGCTCGGAGATGGCCAGGCCAGCTGCGTCGTCCTTCGCGCTGTTGATGCGCAGGCCGGTCGACAGGCGTTGCAGCGACGTCGTGGTCGCCGATTGCGACGAGTTCAGATTGCGCTGAGCGTTGAGCGAAGCGATGTTGGTATTGATGACTTGTGCCATGACGTATCTCCCTGGAGGTTAGTCATATTTCAGTTTCGGGACCGATGCCCGCTTTATGCATTCGTTGTGTGGAAAAGTCCACTTCACGATTTGCCCGTTCGGCCTTGCAATCTGCCAGTACCTTCGGGTCGTCCGTTCGGTACCGGTAGATCGTCGCTGCACATCGCGGCGCGGCCTGGATGATGCAATTAACGGGGGGGCGTTTTGAAACTTTAGGCGGGGAGCGAATTTAAACTTTAAAAAAAGCCCTAAAGTTTTTTGAATTCGCGCAGATCACGCATTGACGCGGGTTTCAAGACCATGAATACCGTCGCAAAAATACGTATTAGAAAATGGCCGATCCACGTTGCGTGGCGGCCGGACATCAGTCCGGGGTGTCGAGCGTGAAATAAAACGTGGCGCCGAGGCCTGGCGCGCTTTCCGCCCACACCTGTCCGCCGTGGCGTCCTATCACGCGTTTGACGGTGGCCAAGCCAATTCCTGTGCCGGGAAACTCCGCTTCGCGGTGGAACCGCTGGAAGGCGCCGAACATCCGGTCTGCATGCTTCATGTCGAAACCTGCCCCGTTGTCACGGACGAAATACACGGGAAAGCTGCCGCGCACGAAACACCCGAACTGAATTCGAGGATGCTCGACTCGCCCGGTGAATTTCCATGCATTGCTCAGAAGATTGACCAGCGCCGCGCGCATCAGCCCTGGATCGCAATCCGCATACGTCGGACTCGGCAGCACAATCTTTACGTGGCGGCCCGGATCCTGCGCGGCAAGACCACACAGGATTTCTTCCACCATCTGCGTCAGGTCGACCTGGGCACGAAGCAGGCCGCCCTGATTGACGCGTGCCAGCTGCAGAAGGTCACCAATAAGACCGTTCATCCGTTCGGCGTTGGCCGCGATCTGCTGAACATATTCAGCACCGGTCGGCCCCAGTTGCTCGGCAAAGTTTTCCTGCAACAGACCAAGAAACCCACCGATATTGCTCAGGGGTGCCCGCAGGTCATGGGAGACGGAATAGGAAAATGCTTCCAGTTCTTCATTCGTGACGCTCAATTGCTGGGTTCGCTGGGCTACCCGCTTTTCGAGCCCTTCCTGCACGCGCCTTGCGGATTCCTGCTGCTCCATATGCTGCGTCACGTCTTGTGCATACCCCGCAACTCCCATGGGTTCGCCGGTCTCGTCAAGCAGGCAATTCATGTGGATTTCAAACCACCGAGGTTCTCCCCGTACTGGCCATATCTGTTCAAATCGTTTTGGCGCGCGATTTTCAAGCAATTGCTTATGTCGCAATGCATACAGTCGGGCGAGGGCAGGGGGCATGACCTCGTCGACTGACCGCCCAATACACTCGTCCGCACGACGGCCCACCAGTTTGGCGTAGGTGTCCGTGACAAAGCTGTAGCGACCTGAAAGATCAACGATCCAGGTGGCTGCAGGCATCGATTTGAAGAGGGCTTCAAGCATGCCTTGCTTCATTTCCGGTGGGGCAGAGGATTCAGCCGCAGGCGGCCGGGCGAGTTCCCGCATCGATATCGTATTTAATTGAAACAATTGAAACTTATTGTGTCGGATTAATTCCTACACCGCCAAGCTAATTAGGTAGACGTAAGGAGTATCCCTCTTCTACTTCATCGGATTGATGAAAGAGCCGATAATTTGCTCTATGTCCACCGCTCCAGTTTGGATGGTAGCGCAGTGGCGTAAGCCGCAGTACTAGTTGTGATGGACATTTCCATTTAGGGAACACGATGAACGCCAGTTTTGAAATCGCCGATGCTGTCAGCCTCAACGCTGGCGCTGTGCCGGAGTCTTCCGCGATGTCGCGATTGAACGCGGAAATTCGTGACGCCAATCTGACGTATCTGTTGCTTGCACAACAAATGCTGCGCATTGATCGCGCTGAAGCGCTGTTTCGTTTGGGCCTTTCGTCCGAAGTCGGCGACCTGGTCGAATCGTTAACAACCGCCCAATTGATCAAAATCGCGTCGACAACCATGTTGCTGGCCCGATTCCGCTTTGACGACTCCCTGGTCTGGAATCTTCTGGCCACTCCCAAGCGCGACGACGCTCCCTCTCGCATGCACGCCGCCATCCTGATGGCGAGCCGCACCGCGGCGGCTGCCTGATCGCCAGGCAAGTTCAGCTCGCCATTCGTGCCGTCGTGCCGTCCAGCGGATTGCCATCATGCCCATGAAGCTTGGTGTGGAGACACTTCCGGCTGTCGGCATGTCTGAGCGCTGCTCGCGCGGCTTGTCGCATGCATCCGCAGCGACCGATGTCTCTACGACCGTTGGATTGACGGCCGTGACGGCATCAAACCGCGCCCATCTTCCTTCCGTAAGTCAGGATCTGCCATGACACGCGCTAAAAGCGTCTTGTCCGAAGCTCGCCAGATCGAGATCGCGTGCGAGCTTATCCAGCTCGACGCACGTCTCCAGGTGCTGGAATCCGAAGTGACGCTCTCGCGCGAGCGTCTGCTGCGTCTTTATCGTGAAATCAAGGGCAAGTCGCCGCCAAAGGGCATGCTGCCCTTTTCGACCGACTGGTTCATGACCTGGCAGCCGAACATTCATGCGTCGCTGTTCATGAACATCTACAAGCATCAGTGCGGGCTGCCCGAGCTGGCGCCGGTGGAATCGTTGATCCGCGCCTACCGGTTGTACCGCGAGCAGGTCCTGCAGCTCGGCATGCCCGAAGTCCTGTCGATCACGCGCGCCTGGCGCCTGACGCGCTTCTTCGATGCCGGCATGCTTGGCATGACGCGCTGCACCAGTTGCAGCGGTGAATTCGTCACCCACAGTTTCGAGCTTGCACACCAGTATGTGTGTGGCCTTTGCCACATGCCGTCGCGTGCGGGCAAGACGCGTCAGTCAGGGACCCTGTCCGACGCCGACGTGTCGGTCGAAGCGTAAAGCGTCAATTACTCGAATATGCGTGTAACGCACTCAAGATTCCTGTCAGCCTGCCGAAAACGGGACTAGGACTTCGCGCGGCTTGTGGCGAGGGATTTTTAGGAGTGCGAGCGCATGCTCGTCATCATTGGCTACATCATCGTTGCGGTGTCGGTACTGGGCGGCTTCGCGCTGCACGGCGGTTCGTTGGGCGCGCTTTTCCAGCCCTTCGAACTTCTGATCATCGCGGGTGCGGCCCTGGGCGCATTTGTCTGTGGTAATTCCAGCAAGGTGGTCAAGGCCACGCTCCTGTCGCTCCCCACGACTCTCCATGGTTCGAAGTTCAGCAAGCAGCGCTACCTCGACCTTCTGGCCCTGTTGTACGAAATCCTGAACCGTGTGCGCCGCGAAGGCCTCATGTCGATTGAAGCCGACGTCGAAGAACCGGCCAACAGTCCCCTGTTCCAGAAATACCCGACCCTGCTGGCCGATCACCACCTCATGGAGTTCGTGACCGATTACCTGCGCCTGATGGTCAGCGGCAACCTGAATCCGCTTGAACTCGAAGCCCTCATGGATCAGGAAATCGACACGCACCACCACGAAGCCCTGATTCCCGCGGGCGCTATCCAACGCATTGCCGACGGCCTGCCGGCATTCGGCATCGTCGCCGCCGTCATGGGCGTGGTCAACGTGATGGGTTCCGTCGGCGAACCGCCCGCCATCCTTGGCGGGAAGATCGGCGCCGCGCTGGTTGGCACGTTCGTCGGCATTCTCCTGGCCTACGGCGTTGTCGGGCCACTTGCTTCTGTCATCGAGCAGAAGGCCAGCGAAAACGGCAAGCAATTCGAATGCATCAAGGTGGCCTTGCTGGCCAGCCTGAACGGTTATGCCCCCGCCCTTGCCGTCGAGTTTGGTCGCAAGGTCCTGTTTTCCACCGAGCGCCCCACCTTCGCCGAGCTGGAAGACACCGTCCGAGGAAAGTCGGCGGCCTGACGGCAGCCGACAGATCGAGCCGAGACCGCCATGCCAGCCAAAGAAGGCGTTGCGCCCATCATCATCCGACGCGCTCGCAAGCGTCCGCATGCCGCCCACCACGGCGGCATGTGGAAGATTGCGTATGCCGACTTCGTGACGGCAATGATGGCGTTCTTTCTTCTCATGTGGTTGCTCACTACCAGCGCTGAGGCAGACCTGAAGGGTATCGCCACCTATTTCCAGACGCCGATCAAGCTGACGGTCTCGTCGGGCAAGGTGGCCGGCGACCCGGCCACGATCATGAATGCAGGCGGCCGGGACATGACCCGCCCGGTGGGGCACAACCGCACCGCCGACGCCGATCTCGAGCGTCGCGAACGGCGGCAGCTCGAATCGTTCAAGACGCAGCTTGAAAGCCTGGTGGCGGGGCAGGCGACCTTGAAGCAGTTCAAGGACCAGATTCTGATGGACATCACCGACGAAGGGCTGCGGATCCAGATCATCGACGAAAAGAATCGCCCCATGTTCGACACCGGAAAGACGGTGCTCAAGGACTACAGCAAGATCATTTTGTCCGAACTGGCGCGCGCGCTGAATGGCGTGCCCAACAAGCTGTCGATCTCCGGACATACCGACGCCACGGCGTATGCAGGTGGCGATGCCGGCTACAGCAATTGGGAACTGTCAGCCGATCGCGCCAATGCCGCGCGCCGCGCCATGTTGTCCGCCGGAATGGATCCGAGCAAGGCGCTGCGGGTCGTCGGCCTGTCCGATTCAGCCCCGTTTACCGAGGTTGACCCTCGCGCTCCGCAGAATCGGCGCATCAGTATCGTGGTGCTGAATAAACGCAGTGAAGAATTCCTCAAGAAAGGTGGGGTTTCGGCCGATGTTCCAGCCATCCCCGACGCACTGGAAGTTGAAGGGGCACCCTGGCGCGTCTCAGCGTCCACGGACGCACGTTAATCATATTTAGGCCGGGGTGACCCGGTCGGTTTGGAGGAAGATCATGGGTGCCGGTGATAATCGGTTGATGGATATGGTCGACGAAAAGGCGCGGCTGGCAGGTTCCAACAAGATGGAACTGCTGCTGTTTTCGTTGGGCGGCAATGAGGTATTCGGCATCAATGTGTTCAAGGTTCGCGAGGTCTGCGAAACCATTGCTATCACCAAGACGCCGAATGTCCCGCGTGGTGTGGAAGGCATCATTTCGCTGCGTGGCGCGATCCTGCCGGTCATCGACCTGGCAACTGCCATCAACATGCAGATCGACGCGCCGCGCACCAAGCTGTTGATCACGGAATTCTCCAGCCACACGCAGGCATTCCTCGTGGCCGATGTGGACCGCATCGTTCGTGTGGACTGGGAAAAGGTCAAGTCGCCCCAGTCGATGCCGACCAGCAACATGACGTTCATGACGGCGCTGACCGAGCTTGCCGACGGCAAGCTGGTCTCGATCCTGGACGTGGAACAAATCCTGGCGTCGGTGATCGGCGAAGACAAGGTCCCTGCCGAAATCCTGCCGGTCGATGCCGATATCAAGTCGAACGTCTTCTTTGCCGACGATTCGATGCTGGCGCGCAAGAAGATCACCGAAGTGCTCGACCGCATGGGCTTGCCGCACCAGCACGCCATTAATGGCGCCGAGGCATGGGACAAGCTCAAGGGCATCGCCGCTCGCTGTGACGCCGAAAAGATTCCGCTGGACCTGTCGCTGGGCATGATCCTGGTCGACGCCGAAATGCCGGAAATGGACGGTTATGTGCTGACACGGCACATCAAGTCCGATTCGCGTTTCGCAGGTATTCCGGTTGTCATGCATTCGTCGCTGTCTTCTGTCGCGAACAAGAAGCTCGGTCAGCAGGTCGGCGTTGACGCCTACGTGGCCAAGTTCCACCCGACCGAGCTGTCCACTATGATCGCCGCTCAACTTACCCACGTAAAGGCTAGAAAGGGAGCAAATGAAGCCTGACGATCTCAAGTTCCTCATCGTCGACGACTTCTCGACGATGCGGCGAATTGTCCGCAACCTCCTGAAAGAGTTGGGATACAACAACGCCGACGAGGCCGAAGACGGCCAGATCGCGTTGGGTAAGCTGCGCACCGGAATCTACAATTTCGTTGTCAGCGATATCAACATGCCCAACATGAACGGCTTCGAGCTGCTCCGGGAGATTCGCGCCGATGACAATCTCAAGAAATTGCCTGTCCTGTTGGTGACGGCAGAGGCCAAGAAAGAAGACATCGTCCTCGCAGCGCAGATTGGCGCGAACGGCTACATCGTGAAGCCGTTCACCAAGGCAACGCTTGAAGACAAACTGACAAAAATCGTCCAGAAAATGAACGGGAGCGCGTGATGGCCAACGCCCGCGACAATGAAGACCTCGAAGCGTTGTTCGATCAGATCTCGTCCGAGACCCTTGCACGTATCAACGACGAGAGCGCCCCCGCGGCAGCGGTCACTGCGCCTGTTGCGCCGGTTGCCGTGGCAGCGCCAGCTTCTGGCCACGCAGCCAGCAGCGTCACCAACAACGCAGCCGGCGGTCACACCGGTGAGCCGGGCGACGCCGAGCAGGCCGAGTTCTATCAACGCGTGGGCGCGCTGACGCGTCAGTTGCACGACGCGCTGCGCGAGTTGGGGTACCACCAGAAGGTCGAGCAGGCGGTCAATTCGCTGCCCGACACCCGTCAACGACTGGACTACATCGCTCGCTTGACGGGCCAGGCCGCGGAACGCGCGCTGTCCAATGTTGAGAAGGGCCAGGACATCCAGTCGCGGGTCGAAGCCGATGCGTCGACGCTCGATGCGCAGTGGAACAAGCTTTACGCGCGCACCTTGTCGGTCGACGAGTTCAAGCAGGTTGCGGGCGACACGCATGCCTACCTGCGTCGCTCGGCTCAGGATTCGCAGGCTACCCAAGCCTTGCTGACCGACATCATGATGGCGCAGGATTTCCATGACCTGACAGGTCAGGTCATTCAGAAAGTGCTCAAGCTGGCCCAGGACTTCGAAGAACAACTGGTCATGCTGCTGATTGAAAGCACCCCCGCAGACAAGCGTCCGAGCGCCCATGGCGAATGGATGAACGGTCCCGTGGTCGACACATCAGGCCGTGACGATATCGTCACGGACCAGGCCCAGGTCGATGACCTGCTGGAAAGCCTGGGTTTTTGAGCGAGAAGATAGTGTCCGCCTTTGCCGAAATGCAGGATTTGCTGTCAGATTTCCTGACGGAAGCGTCCGATCTGCTCGATGACGTCGATATCGGTCTGCTCGAGCTCGAACAACGTCCCCACGATACGGGGCTGTTGAATCAGGTCTTCCGAGGATTCCATACCGTCAAGGGTGGCGCGGGGTTCCTCGACGCGACGCCGCTGGTCGAACTGTGTCACCGCGGTGAAAACCTGCTCGACCTGCTGCGCAGTCATGTGCTCGTGATCACGCCGGAAATCATGGATCTGATCCTTGCGGCGACCGGCGAGGTCCGCCGCATGTTCGGCGAGATGGAGCGGGGAACGATGCCCGAGTCCGCGCCGCAAGCCCTCCTGCTGGCCCTAGAAGCGGCAGCACGGGGCGAAACGGTCGATACCAGTGCGCTGCGCGGCATCGTGTCCGAAAGCATCGAGCCGCATATGGCTCCGGTCATGGCGCTGGATCAGAACGAACCGGATTGGCTGGGCTTTTACCGCGCAGCGTTCGGCGAACCGCCGGCACGGGCAGGGCAGGTGGATGGCGCGGGCGGTCAGGTTTCGGTCGCGGCACCCGGTCCGGCGTCCGCCGCCGCGGGCACGCCAGCCAGCGTCGCCACCGCCAAGCAGCCTGCCAAGCCCTATCGCACCGACATGCTGGCGCCTCCCGCAGCATCGGCCGTTGCCAAGGACTCGACCATCCGTGTCGACACCGCGCGGTTCGACCAGATCCTGAACCTGTCGGGCGAAATCGGCCTGACCAAGAACCGCCTGAGCTGCCTGCGCGATGCTCTCGTGGCCAATCGCGCCGACGATGACATCACCGAAACGCTGGACGTCGTCTTCAGCCAGCTGGACACGCTGGTGTCCGATCTGCAATCGGCGGTGATGATGGCCCGGATGCAGCCGGTCGGTCGGGTGTTCCAGAAGTATTCCCGCCTGGCGCGAGACCTGGCGCGGCAACTGGAAAAGGATGTCGAGCTCGTCATCACGGGCGGCGAAACGGAAGTCGACAAGACCATCCTGGACGAGTTGAATGACCCGCTGGTCCACCTGATCCGCAACGCGGTCGACCACGGCATCGAAACGATGGTGGAACGCCGGTCGGTCGGCAAGTCGCCACGCGGCAAGCTGCACCTGTCGGCGCGGCAGACGGGCGATTCGATCGTGATCGAAGTGTCCGACGACGGACGCGGCATGGATCCGGAACATATCCGGCGCAAGGCGGTAGAGAAGGGCGTGATCAGTGCCGAAGAAGCGTCGCTCCTCGACCACTCGCAATGCCTGAAGCTCATTTTCCTGCCAGGTTTCTCGACCCGGGCGGAAGTCAGCGATCTGTCGGGCCGCGGCGTCGGCATGGACGTCGTCAAGACGAACATCGAAAAGCTCAAGGGCCAGATCGACCTGCAATCGTCGCCGGGCATGGGCTCACACATTGTTGTGTCGTTGCCACTCACCCTGGCGATCTTGCCGGTCCTGATGCTCAAACTGGTCGACCAGCCCTACGCCATTCCTCTTTCCGCCGTGCGCGAAATCATTCCACTGCGTCAGGAAGAGATGCACAACATCGGCAATGCGCAGGCGTTGACCATCCGGGGTGAAGTCTTGCCCGTGATCGACCTGGCCGTGCTGCTGGGTCGTGCCCGGAAGACGCCGCCGACCTTGGCCGTCGTGCTGGCCTACGGCGAGCGGCAACTGGTCCTTGGCGTGGATGGTTTCATCGGCCAGGACGAGGTCATGATCAAGCCGCTCGAAGGCATCCATCCAAAAGGTGTCGCTGGCGCAACGCTTTCGGGCGACGGCACACTCGTTCTCGTGCTCGAAATGAAGCAACTTCTCGACGGTCTGTTCTGACGTCAACCCGCGCCGGGCCGCGGCCTGCAAGGGCGCGGGGCCGGTCGCGGCGTCTTGCGGGTCTGCAAGCCGTTCGGCTTCCAAGATAAGCCCCGGTTTCCGCTGTCTGTTCAACGTTTTGCCTGTTACGCGTAACGGAAATAATGCGTTACGTCTTGAAGGATTAATCCCACGGCTCTCGTGTCGTGGCTTCCTTCAAGCCGTTATCAGGCATTCCGGAAGACCGTGTCAGACAGCAGCGAAAGCGACAACGAAAAGCCCCTAGCCCCCTCCCAACGGCGGCTGGATCAGGCACGCGAGAACGGCCAGGTCGTTCGATCGCGCGACCTGTCGGGGGCAATGTCCACGTTCGCCTGCGTGTGCGCCGTGGTCGTGGCCGGCGGCCACATCTCCGAGCAGGCGATGGGCTGGATGAAGTCGTCGTTCGTCACGGCGGCAAGCATGGCGTCCACGACGCAAGATGATGCCGTCCTCGTCAATGCCGTCTACGAACTGATTGGCGCCGGCCTGTTGGTAACGGCGCCCGTCATGGTGGCAGGCATGCTCGCCGGGGTGGTCGGATCCGTGGCGCTTGGCGGCTTCCTGCTGTCCGGCAAGGCACTCACCCCCGATTTTTCCCGTTTGTCGCCCCTGAAGGGCCTCGGCCGCATTTTCTCGATGGCAGGCCTGGGTGAACTGGGCAAGTCCATCCTCAAGGTCGTGGTGCTGGGCGGCATTGCGGGCGCGCTGGTGTGGCAGGGCGTGCAGGAATGGCTCGCCCTGATGTCGCCGTCGCAGCCCCAGGCGCTGCTTACCCTTGGCAGTCTTCTGTCCAGCCACTCGCTCGCCATGGCCGGGGCGCTGTTCATCATTGCAGCGGCCGATGTCCCGCTGCAGTGGTGGAAGCACCACAAGCAGCTTCGCATGACGCTGGAAGAGGCCAAGCAGGAAAACAAGGAAACCGAAGGCGATCCGCAGGTCAAGGGCAAGATCCGGCAGCTGCAGCGTGAACGTGCACGCGCGCGCATGATGCAGGCCGTGCCGACCGCCGACGTCGTCGTGACCAACCCCACGCGTTACGCGGTCGCGCTGAAGTATGACGATCGCCGCATGGGCGCCCCCCGCGTCGTTGCCAAGGGCACCGACGACGTGGCGGCACGGATTCGCGAGATCGCGGCCCAGCACCGGGTGTTGCGCGTCGAAAGCCCGCAACTGGCGCGCGCCTTGCACAAATACGCCGAGATCGAACAGGAAGTGCCGACCGCGCTGTATCGCGCCGTCGCGCAGGTGCTTGCTTACGTCTACCAGGTGCGGGATCACGTACGCGGCCCGATGCCTGAACTGCAGCCCGTCGAAGTGCCCGAGGGCTGGGACCCGTTGGACGGTCACACGCCAGTTGATCTGCGGGGCCGTCGATGACCACGCGCTCGATCAAGGTAGGCGGCCTGGTGTTCAGCACCACGCAGCTGCGCGAAATGGGCATGCCGGCGTTCATTCTGCTGGTGCTCGGGATGATGCTGCTCCCGCTGCCGCCCTGGATGCTGGACCTGCTGTTCACCTTCAACATCGCCATTTCCTTGCTCGTGCTGCTGGTGTCGACGTACACCAAGCGCCCGCTGGACTTTGCCGTCTTCCCGACTGTCATCCTGGTGACGACGCTGCTGCGCCTGTCACTCAACGTGGCATCATCGCGTGTCGTGCTGCTGCACGGGCACACCGGTCCGGACGCTGCCGGCAAGGTGATCGAGGCGTTCGCGACATTCCTTGTCGGAGGCAATTTCGCCGTCGGCGTGGTCGTGTTCCTGGTGCTGGTGATCATCAACTTTGTGGTGGTGACCAAGGGCGCGGGCCGGATCGCTGAAGTGTCGGCGCGATTCACGTTGGACGCGATGCCCGGCAAGCAGATGGCCATTGACGCTGACCTGAACGCAGGGCTGATCAACGAAGCCGCTGCGCGACAGCGTCGCTCGGACGTGTCGCGAGAAGCCGACTTCTACGGCGCCATGGACGGTGCGTCCAAGTTCGTGCGCGGCGATGCCATCGCCGGCATCATGATTCTGTTCGTCAACATCATTGGCGGGTTGCTGATCGGCGTCACCCAGCATGACCTGAGCTTTGCCGAAGCGGGTCGCAATTATGTGCTGCTGTCGATCGGCGACGGTCTGGTGGCCCAGGTGCCGGCGCTGCTGGTGTCGATCGCCGCAGGCTTGATCGTCTCGCGGGTTGGCGAGGGTGAGGACATCGGTACCGAGGTGGGCCGGCAGTTGCTGGGCACGCCACAGGCCCTCGCATTGTCGGCCGGCATCATTGGCATGCTGGGCATGATCCCCGGTATGCCGAATCTGGCGTTCCTGTTGCTTGCAGGCTGCATGGGTGCTCTGGCATGGAAGCTGGCGCGCACACGCGCCGATGCCCAGGCCGCTGCCGTCGCCCCCGTGGTTCCCAATGAACCGGCTGAAGCGCAGGAAGCCAGCTGGGACGACGTCAGCCACGTCGATACCGTGGGCTTCGAGGTGGGCTATCGCCTGATTCCCCTGGTCGACAAGACGGGTGACGGCGATCTGCTCAAACGTATCAAGGCGCTGCGCAAGAAGTTCGCGCAAGACGTCGGCTTTCTCCCTGCGGCCGTGCACATCCGCGACAACCTGGAATTGCGCCCGGGTGGCTATCGCATCACCCTGAAAGGCGTGACGATTGGCGAAGGCGAGGTCCAGACCAATTGCTCGCTGGCCATCAACCCCGGCCGCGTCACACGTGAAGTGCAGGGCACGCCGACCCGCGATCCCGCATTCGGTCTGCCCGCGTTGTGGATCGATGCGGCCAGTCGCGAGCAGGCACAGGCGGCTGGCTATACGGTGGTCGACGTCAGCACCGTGGTTGCGACGCACCTGTCGCATCTGCTGCATGCGCACGCGGCTGAACTGCTGGGCCGCGGCGAACTGCAGGCGCTGGTCGATCACTTCACGCGCGCTAATCCCAAGATTCTTGAAGACCTGGTTCCAAAGCTGATGTCGATGGCAAGCCTGCAGCGCGTGCTGCAGTCCCTGCTTGACGAAGGCGTGCATATCCGCGACTTCCGCAGCATTGTCGAGACCCTGTCCGAACACGCGGTTCGCACGCAAGACCCGGCCGAGCTTACGGGCGCTGTCCGTGTCGCCCTGGGCCGCGCAATCACGCAGGGCATTTTCGGTTCGACCGGCGACGCCGAAGTGCTGGCGCTGGATCCCGAACTCGAACGCATCCTGCAGAACACCAGCGTCCGGCCGGGCGAACTCGGCGCCATTGAGCCGATGCTGGCCGAGCGCCTGTTGCACGAGGCGTCTGCCGCTGTCGACAAGATGGACGCGCTTGGCAAGCCTGCCGCGCTGCTGGTGCCTGACCGCCTTCGCCTGGGCCTTGCCCGATTGTTTCGCCGAACCGTGCCCCGCCTGAAGATTCTCGCGCATTCCGAAATCCCGGAGTCGCGACTGATTCGCGTGGCCATGACGCTGGGTGGGCGCTAGCCATGCCCGACCGCGTTTGCTCCATTACCGCTGTAGCTGGAAACTGACCCATGACATTCCGTAAATTCGTTGCTGCCTCGACCCGCGACTGCCTGCGCCTGATGCGCGAGGCGCTGGGTCCCGATGCGATGATCGTGTCCACGCGCCGCACGGCCGGCGGGGTGGAGGTGATCGGTACGCGGGGCGAGCCAGCGCCGGAGGCCCCCACGCCGGCACCGGCGCCTGCCCATGTGCAGACGCGGACTCCGCAGTACGAACCCTCGCCGCTGGCTGCGACCAATCTGTGGGATGCCATGGAAGACGAGCCCGTGCGCCTGTCGCCGGCTGCGCGGGTGCTGGCCGAGCATGACCGGCCAGAAGGCTATCCACCCGAGCCGGCCGATCTGCCGCTGGCTCGGTGGCCCCAACTTGCAGAGCGCCAGATTCCGCACGTGGTTCGCTCGGCTCGCAACGAATACGCCAGCCACGCGCAACCCGCCCCGGCTGTTGAGGAACCTCGCGGCATGCCTTCGCATCGTCCCGGCCCGCCGTCGGCGTCGGCACCGTCGGAATCCGAACGCAAGATGCGTGAAAGCATGGGCCTTCCCCGCGCAATCGACCTCCCGACCGCAGAGGCAAGCGCCCGCGCGCAGGCGTCGGCCACGACGCGTCTGGATGATGGCGACCGCGCGGCCCTGGCTTCCGAAGTGTCAGAACCGATCATGAGCGAAATGCGCTCGATGCGCGGCTGGCTCGAGCACCAGATGGATGCGCTGGCATGGCGCGATTCGACGCAGCGCGATCCGTCGCGCCGCACGCTGTGGCGCAAGATGGTCGACGGCGGATTCACGCCCGAACTCGCTCGCACGGTAGTGACCCATCTGCCTGAAGGCATGACCGAAGACCGTGCAGACGATTGGCTCGCAACCGTGTTGACGCGCAACCTGGCCACGGTCGATCCGATCGACACGATGGTGGAACGCGGTGGCCGTTTTGCCATCGTTGGCCCGACCGGTGTCGGCAAGACGACGACCACGGCCAAGATCGCCGCCCACTGCGTCGTGAAGTATGGCGCGGCGGCCCTCGGCCTCATCACGACCGACCAGCACCGCATTGGCGCGGTCGATCAGTTGCACACCTTTGGCCAGATCCTTGGTGTGGAGGTCTATGCCGCGCGGGGGGCGTCCGATCTGGAAGCCATCCTGGCGGGCATGGGCGACCGCCGTCTCGTGCTGGTCGATACCGCCGGCATGAGCCAGCGCGACGACAGCATGACGGATCACCTGCGCGCGTTGAATGTGTCGGGCGTGAAGCGGATTCTGGTCATGCCCGGCGGCACGCATGCCGAGCAGGCCGAAGACATCGTCCAGGCCTACAGCGCGGGTGGTCTGGCCGGACTGATCATGTCCAAGCTCGACGAAGCGGTGCGGGTGGGTGGCGTGCTGGATGCGGCGATCCGTCATCGAGTGCAACTGCAATTCGTGACGAACGGCCAGCGCGTTCCCGATGATCTGCACGTGCCCAATGCACCGGTACTGGTCCACCGCGCCTTGCGTCCGCGGCATTCGCCCGTGTTTGCACTGAATGCCAATGAACTCGACTGGGCATGCATGCCCTCGGCGGCAGGCGCAGCCCTGCACGCAGCGAGCGTTTGATGACCGGGATGCACGACGTCGGCCCCGGCCCGACTTTATCTGGTGACGCGTATGTATACCCGTGAAGGCGTGCTCGATCGCCAGGACAATATCGAGCAGTACATTCCGATGGTCCGCCGTATGGCCCATCATCTGGTCGCGCGGCTGCCTGCCAGCGTACAGATCGAAGACCTGATGCAGGCCGGCATGATGGGGCTGCTCGACGCCCTGGGCCGGTTCGAAGAAGGCCTGGGCGCCCAGTTCGAGACCTACGCGACGCAGCGGATCAAGGGTTCGATGCTGGACGAACTTCGCCGTGGCGACTGGCTGCCGCGCAGCGTTCGCCAGACCCAGCGCAAGATCGAAGGCGCCATGCAGCGCGCCGAGCACAAGCTCGGCCGCGGCGCGTCCGACGCCGAAATGGCGACCGAGATGGAAGTGCCGTTGACGCAGTACCAGGAGATGCTGGCGGATGCGCGCGGCGCGCAACTGTTCTATTACGAAGACATGGACAGTGGCGAGGACAGCGACAACTACCTCGACCGCCATGTCGTCGACCGGACAGGGGATCCGCATCAACGACTGTCGGATCGTCGGTTCCGTGAAGCGATCGTCACCGGCATCGAGCGTCTGCCCGAACGCGAGAAGCTCGTGATGGGCCTGTACTACGAACAGGAGATGAACTTCAAGGAAATCGCGGTGGTGCTGGGCGTGACGGAATCACGAATCTGTCAGTTGCATTCGCAGGCGGTTGCGCGTCTGCGCACCAAGCTCAAGGATTGGGGCAAATAGCCGCCAGGCAGTAAAAGAGAAGCAATGAAAAAAGCGCCTTGAGCAGTCAGGCGCGTTTTTATAACAATCAGCTCAGTGCCAGGTGTCGGTATCGCTATGGGGACTCGCCATCAGTACCGCGCGCCCAATCCCAACTGACCATTGTTGGCGTACGACAGATCCGCACCACTGGCGTGCGCCAGGAACGCCAGGCGGCTGGTGGCGGACGCGGCCTGGAGATCAGACAGTTCCGCACCGATTTTGGAATCCTGAGCGGCGGCTTCAAGGCGCACCCTGAAGGCTTCGCGAATGGCAGGCGAGCAATGTTCCAGCTGCACAAGCGCCTTGGGCATGGCTTGCTGCAACGCCAGCGTGGCATCGGCCAGCTTGCGGCTGGCAAGCTGGATACTATCCGCGTCGCGGGTGTGCACCAGTCCAGTCAGCGTTGCACTTGCCGCGGCAAAGCGGTCCAGCAGCACGGAAAAAGCGTCCAGCGTCATCAACGTCCCAATGTGTCTCGTTCAATTTCCAGCATCTTGTCTGCCACGGCTTCGGCATTCACTTGGAATTCGCCGTTCTTGATTGCCGTTTTGATGCGTTCGACATTTTCCAGATTCACCGGCGCCTGTCCGGCGCTGGTGCCGGCAAGCCGGCTCGACAGCTTCGAAAGGTGCACCGATTCGCTTGTGGCCGAGTTCGGCGCAGCGCTGGCTTGCGTCCGGGCCTCGGTGGGCTCGTTGCGTGTCAGGTTGACTGGCGGCGAACCCTTTTGTGTGATTTTCACCATGTAACTCCGTCCAGGCGTGTCCGGGAAGAGGACTGAATGTCCAGCTTCGGACGATATCTAGCCTTATCGGCTCGTCATGCCGAAACTTTAGCACCGGCCCGGAAGCGAAGTTACAGGTTGACCTCGATCTCGCGATCGTCACGCATGGTGCCCGCCACGGTGCGCCCTGATTCCAGCTGCACGCGCGTGGACTGCCCCGGCGTTGCCTGCTGTAACAGCTTGCCGGCCGCCTTGATCATGAAACCGGGGCCGATCAACACCACTTGCACCGGCTCACCCGATGCCATGCGCGCACCGGATTGCAGTGCATCGGGCGGAATGGGTTCCCCGGCGCGCGCCTGCCGCACGATGCGTGAGCCAGCCAGTGCCTTGTCGTCGGTCACGACGCCGCGCGGCCAGGCGGCCATGTTGACGTCGCTATAAGTCCAATCGCCCGGTTGCACGACGGAACCCGGCGCCATGGGGCGCACGAAGATCGGTACCGAAACGAACAGCGCCACGTCGACAGGGACTCTGACTTGCCAGTTGGGCGTCGCACATCGAAGCCCGATGTACGTTTTTCCCCACACCCGTGTACCGGGAGGAAGGAAAACCTCGGGCTGGCACGGGGCGCGGGCAAGGCGATCTTCGAGCACTGATCCCAGCGAGATCTCGATCCGGGCGCCCAGGGCCTGGGCTTGCGCTTCGACGCGCTCGCGCAGCATCTGCTCGGCCTGTGCCGCCGGGCCACTGGCTTGCAACGGCGCAGCGGTGCGGGTTGCCGGCGCGGGCGCTGCTGCGTTCACCCCTGCACTCCACGCCAGGGCGAGGGCAGCAAGAAGGAGAGGGAGGCGTGTCATCAAGGCATTCCGGTTCATCAGGGATGAAGCACTCTACCGCGCGCCCCAATCAGCCATGTTGAAAACAGCACTGAAAAAAGAGGCTTACTCCGGGTTTAGTCCTCAACCCCACCCCGAATAATGGTTACGTCTGGAAAAGTTTCCGCCCCCCTATCCCACCCGATCGTGGAGTCCTCGTGATCAGCCGTCTAAGTGATGAACTGCGTTTCAACGCACAATCGCTCGAATTGCGCGCGCAGCGCCAGGAAGTGCTATCCGCCAATCTGGCCAATGCTGAAACGCCGAACTTCAAGGCACAGGACTTCAACTTCAGCGACGCATTGCGATCCGCGACGGGCGCGGGCAACGGGCCCTCCGTGGCGCCCGTCAACATGGCCACCACCAATTCTCGCCACTTGAGCGGCGACGCCAGTGCGGGCATCCCGGTTGCCTTGCAATACCGCACCCCCACCCAGGCTGCCATCGATGGCAACACGGTCGATCCGGACCTGGAACGCACCCAGTTCACCGACAACGCCATGCGGTATGACGCGTCGCTGCGCATGCTGAATGGTCAGATCCAGACTTTGCAGCGCGCCATTCAAGGCAACTAAGGAAACCGACGATGTCCCTCAACAAGGCATTTGAAATCGCCGGGTCGGCGCTGACTGCGAACAGCCAGCGCCTGAACACCGTGGCCAGCAATATGGCCAACGCCGAAAGCGTCAGCGGTCCCGACGGCGAGGTCTATCGCGCTCGCAAAGTGGTGTTCGAGTCCTACCTCGTGCCCGGCGCCGCCACGGGTGGGCAGGGTGTCCGGGTCCGCGAAGTCATGACGGATCCTGCACCGGCCAAGCGGCTCTACGACCCGCAGCACCCCATGGCCGATGGCGAGGGCTATATCAGCATGCCCAACGTCGAGATCGTTGACGAAATGGTCGACATGATTGCCGCGTCGCGCGCCTACCAGACCAACGTCGAAGTCATGAACACCGCAAAGACTCTGATGCAAAAAACACTGTCGCTAGGCAGCTAAGGACCCACCATGGCCGTTTCGAACGTTTCCAACGTCAGCAGTACCGATAACCAGTCGACCTCCAGTCTTGCCGCCACCAGCGCCAAGGAACTGTCCGATCGTTTCCTGACGATGCTGACCGCGCAAATGCGCAATCAAGATCCGCTGAACCCGCTCGACAACGCGCAACTGACCTCGCAAATGGCGCAGATCAGCACTGTCACCGGGATCAGCCAGCTGAACACGACCATGCAGTGGCTCGGCTACAGCATGGGTTCGCTCCAGGCCACGCAGGCAACGTCGCTCATCGGCCGTCAGGTACTGGCTACCGGCAATACTCTCACGCTCGATGAGGGCAAGGGCACGGTCGGCTACACCGTGGCTGCCGATGCCGACAAAGCCACGCTGCAGGTCTACGACAAGGACAAGAATGTGGTTGCCACATTGCCGCTCGAAGGCAACACCGTGGGTACGCATACCTTCGAATGGGACGGCAAGACGGCCGATGGCAAGAAGGTGGCCGACGGCGCCTACACCTTCGACGTGCTGCTGGAACAAGGCGACAAATCCGCCAAGGCGGCGACGCTGGACGTCAAGGAGATCGCCGCTGTGCGTCCGTCCTCCAACGGAACAGTCGTGCTCGATTCCAAGGGCGCCTCGATCGACCTCGCCGACGTCTACCAGGTCTGGTAAGCCAAGATTTTCCATCCGATCATGCCCAGGTGCGCCGCAGGCGGCGACCGGCAACTCTTACTCTCGCAAGGCACATCATGAGCTTTCAACAAGCATTGAGCGGACTGAACGCCGCCGCAAAGAACCTGGACGTGATCGGCAACAACGTTGCCAACGCGAACACGATCGGCTTCAAGGGCGGGCGTGCCGAGTTTGCCGACGTCTATGCAGCAAGCGTAGTCTCGTCCACGGCGTCGCAATCCGGCATCGGCACGAAAGTGGCCGCCGTCACGCAGCAGTTCACGCAAGGCAGCATCACCACCACCAGCAATCCCTATGACGTCGCCATCTCCGGCAACGGCTTTTTCCGCATGGATAACCAGGGCGCGACGGTGTACACCCGCAACGGGCAGTTTCATCGCGACGACTCCGGGTATCTTGTGAACGCGGAAGGGCTCAAGTTGACCGGCTACTCCGTCAATAACAACGGCCAGGTCGTCACCGCACAGCCACAGCCTTTGCAACTGGTCGTCAACTCGATCGAAGCCAAGGCCACCACCAAGGCGACGCAAAGCGTGATTCTCGACTCGCGCAAGCCGGCGATTGCCGACAACGTTGCGTTCGACAAGAACAACTCGGACACCTTTACCGACGCGAACTCGATGAGCCTGTACGACTCGCTCGGTAATTCGCATCTGCTGTCGGTGTATTACCGCAAGACCGACCCCGGCCAGTGGGACACCTATTACTCGTTCGACGGTGGCGCCGCGCAAAAGATGTCCAGCATGGAGTTCAACACCAGCGGCCAGCTCCAGTCGATCGACGGGAATCCGGACAAGCTGCAACCGACGATCACGATCCCGGCTGCCGACATGACCACGGGCGCTGCCGACCTGACGTTCACCTACGACATGACGAAAACGACCCAGACCGGCCAGGCCTTCAGCACGAACACCCAGACGCAGGATGGCTACTCATCCGGCCGCCTGACCGGCTTCAGCATCGACGAAACCGGCTCCCTGCTCGCCAGCTACTCCAACCAGCAGTCGCGGGTGCAGGGACAGATCGCCCTTGGCATGTTCAACAACCCCACGGGCCTTGCCTCGATTGGCGGCAACAACTTTGCCGAAACCGCCGCATCGGGCACGCCGCGCCTGGGTTCCCCGGGCAGCAGCGACTTTGGTACGGTGCGCTCGGGCGCGCTTGAAGAAGCCAACATCGACCTGACGGCCGAGCTGGTGAACATGATCACTGCACAGCGCGGCTACCAGGCCAACGCACAAACGATCAAGACGCAAGACTCGATCATGCAGACCATCGTCAACTTGCGTTAACCCAAGCCAGGAAACGCCCCTTCATGGACCGCGCCCTTTTCATTGCTGCCACCGGTGCGCGCGAACTCATGCGCCGCCAGGATGTGCAGACGAACAATCTGTCCAACGCCATGACGCCCGGGTTCCGCGCCGAAGTGGCGGCACAGCGCACCGCGCCGGTGATCGGTGGTGCCGGACTGCCGACGCGCGCCTATGCCGTCGAGTCCACACCGGGTGCGGATCTGGCGCCCGGCGCAATGATCGCAACCGGCCGTACGCTCGACGTCGCGGTGCAGGGCGAAGGCTGGTTTGTGGTGCGATCCAACGACGGTACGGAAGCCTTCACACGCTCAGGCAGTTTCCAGCAGTCTGCAGACGGCGCCCTGGTCGACAACGCGGGGCGTCCGGTCATTGGATCCAACAACCAGCCCGTGGTCCTGCCGGTCAACAGCCGGGTCGAGATCAACGAAGACGGATCCATTTCGTCGATTCCGAACGACGACCGCATTCAGGCAGCCATCGTGGGGGATTTGAAACTGGTCAATCCGCCGGCGGCCAGCGTGACGCGTGGCGGTGACGGCCTGTTCCGGCTGACGGCGGGGGGTGTCGCGCCAAATGTCGACGGCGTGCGGGTGGCGGGCGGCATGCTCGAAGGCAGCAACGTCAACTCGGTCGAAACCATGGTCACCATGATTTCGGCGGCGCGCCATTTCGACATGCAAGTGCAAATGATGCAGAAGACCGATCAGAACCAGCAGGCCGCGACACAGATCCTGTCTTTGAGCTAAACGCGCGGCAAGCTGACCGCGCTTATCGGCGGGTCGGCTGTTGCCTTGGTCCGGGTTCGACCCGGATCGTCGCAAGCAACGTCTTAACGAACATTCCGCGGCCCGTATCCGGGCGGCGGCAAGAAAGAACATGGGTGGCGCGGGCTGCCCTCAAGGAAAGTCATCATGATGCGTGCCCTCTGGATTGCCAAGACCGGTCTCGATTCACAGCAGACCCAACTGGACGTCATTTCGAACAACCTGGCCAACGTCAGCACGAACGGCTTCAAGCGTTCGCGCGCCGTGTTCGAAGACCTGCTGTACCAGACGATTCGTCCGGCAGGCACGCAGGCAACGCAACTGAACCAGGTGCCTGCGGGGTTGACCGTCGGCACGGGCTCACGGCCGATCGCTACCGTCCGCAACTTCACACAGGGCGCGCTGCAGCAGACCTCCAGCAGTACCGACGTGGCCATCAACGGACAGGGCTTTTTCCAGGTCCAGATGCCTGACGGCACGCTTGCCTATACCCGTGACGGCAGCTTCCAGGTCGATGGTCAGGGCCAGCTGGTCACCAGCAACGGCTTTGTCGTGGACCCGGGCATCGTGCTGCCGCAGGGCGCCAAGGAACTGGCGATTGGCCAGGATGGCACGGTCAGCGCAGTCGTGGCGGGGCAGGTGCAACCGGTGCAGCTGGGCCAGATCCAGGTCGCGACCTTCATCAACCCGGTGGGCCTGTCGCCGCTTGGCCAGAACCTCTTTGGCGAAACCGCTGCATCGGGCGTGCCGACGGTCAACGTACCGGGCGAAAACGGTGCGGGCATGCTCAATCAGGGCTATGCCGAAGCGTCCAACGTCAACGTGGTCGAAGAGCTCGTCGGCATGATCCAGACCCAGCGTGCGTACGAAATCAACTCGCGCGCCATTTCCACCGCCGACCAGATGCTGTCGCGCATTGCGCAGCTGTAAGCGCGATCACGAGGTTCGTATGACCAAGGTTGTTGTCTTCCGGGCGCCGCTGCGCCGGATTCTGTTGGGCGTTGCCGCGATGGGATCGCTGCTGGCCGCGTTGGGCGGTTGCGCCGTTCCCAAGATCGACATCGCCGGGCCGACCACCGCACGGCCCGTCGACCCGATCGCCATGAGCGCGGCGCGTCGGCCAACGGGGGGCATTTATGCTTCCGCGCCGGGCTATCGCCCGCTGTTCGAAGACGTGCGTGCCCGCGACGTGGGCGACACCCTGGTGGTGAAGCTCGAAGAGCGCATCAACTCCACGCAGAGCAACAACACGTCAACGCAGCGCACCGCATCGGCTCGCGCCAGCGTTCCCTTGCTGGCGAAACTGCCGGGCGGCGGACTGCTGCGGGGTCTTGGCATCGAAGCGGACAGCGACAACAAGTTCAACGCCAAGGGCGCGACTGGCGCGTCCAACATCCTGTCCGGCACCGTGGCAGTGACCGTGACCGAAGTGCTGCCAAATGGCAACCTGGTCGTGGCTGGCGAAAAGCAGATCGGCACCAATCGCGAGACCGAGCGCGTGCGCTTCTCGGGGGTCGTGAACCCGACCAACATCGTGGGCGGCAACACCGTCAGTTCTACCCAGGTGGCAGACGCCCGGATCGAATATCGCGGCCAGGGCGCCATCGACGATGCGCAGACCGTGGGCTGGCTGTCGCGCTTCTTCTTCTCTGTGTTGCCGTTCTGATGTCTTCTTTCATCTCCTCCTTGCTGCGTGCGCAGCGGACCCCTTGGGCGGCACGCGCCAGCATGTCTCGTCTGGTTGGGGCGTTGGTGCTCGGCGCCCTGTCGCTGGTGCTTGCCGCGGGTCCGGCGCAGGCGGCGCGCATCAAAGACCTGGCGACGCTGCAGGGCGTCCGCAGCAACCAGTTGGTCGGCTACGGTCTTGTCGTCGGCCTGGATGGTACGGGCGACCAGACGACCCAGACGCCGTTCACCACCCAGTCCCTGATGTCCATGCTGTCCAACCTGGGCATCAACGTGCCGCCAGGAACGCGGCTTCAACTGAAGAACGTGGCAGCCGTCATGGTCACGGCGTCCCTGCCTGCGTTCGCGCAGCCGGGTCAGCAACTCGACATCACGGTCAGTTCCATGGGCAATGCGAAGTCGCTGCGGGGCGGCACGCTGCTGCTGACACCGCTGAAAGGCCTGGACGGCCAGGTGTATGCCATGGGGCAGGGCAACCTGTCGGTTGGTGGTGCAGGCGCATCGGCGGCCGGCAGCCGCGCGCAGATCAATCATCTGAGCGCCGGCCGCATCCCGGGCGGTGCGACCGTCGAGCGCGAAGTCGCGACGCCTTTTGCCGATGACAGCATGCTGCGGCTCGAACTGACCACTGCGGACTTTTCGACCGCACGTGCGGTCGTCGAGGCGATCAACAAGTTCTTTGGCAGTTCGGTCGCGCGTGCTCTGGATGGACGGGTGATCGAACTGGCATCACCGGGTACGCCCAACTCGCGGGTGACGTTCATGTCGCAGATCGAAGACATCGAAGTCAACGGCAGCCGCGCTCCGGCACGTGTTGTCATCAACGCGCGTACCGGGTCCGTCGTGATGAACCAGAGCGTGCGCCTGAGCCCGGTCGCAGTGGCACACGGCAATCTGAGCGTCACGGTATCGACCACGCCGCAGGTCAGTCAACCGGCCCCCTTTGGCGCCGGCCAGACCGTGGTGACCGAACGCGCCGACATCGAGATCCGCCAGGGCGGCGGACCGATCATGCACCTGGATGGCGGGGCGCAGTTGTCCGAGGTGGTGAAGGCCTTGAACATGCTGGGCGCAACGCCGCAAGACCTCATTTCCATCCTGCAGGCATTGAAGACGGCAGGCGCACTGACGGCGGACCTGGAGATCATCTGATGGCAAAGCTGGATGCGGGAACCTCGGCCGGAATGGCAATCGACGCGCGGTCGCTCGACGCGCTCAAGGTGCAATCGCGTACCGACCCGAAGGCGTCCGCACGGACCGCCGCGCGTCAGTTTGAAGCCCATTTTGCACAGACGCTGCTGAGCCAGATGCGCCAGACGTCATTTGCAGGGGAAGGCGGCATTGCGGAGGCGTTCAACAGCCCGGCAACGCAGAACTGGCGCGGCATGCTCGATCAGCAGATGGCCCAGACACTGTCCGGCGTGCCGACCAAGCGTCCCGACGGCTCCACGTCGCCGGCACCTGAACACAGCGGGCTTGGACTGGCAGACGTGATCGAAAAGCAGATGACGCGCAGCACCGTGTCGGCCGACTCGGTTGCCCGCGCGAATCTTCCGCTGTCGATGTCGACACTCAGTCTGGCCCGTTCGCGCGCCAGCCTGCAAGGCCAGGGCCAGCAGGTCGACCCAGGCGCTGCGCTGAACCTGAACGGGGCGCGCCGCATCCAGAATGGCAGCTTTTCCAGCGCATCAGCCAGCAATGGGGCAAGTGCTGGCGCAACTCCTGGCGCAACACCTGGTGCAAGCACCGGCGCGGTCCTGTCCGACAGCATTCGACGTTACACCGGGCAGACGCAGCAACGCGCCGGCACCGTGCCGGGTGCGAGCGCTGCCAAGGCCGCCCGATCCACTCCTGAAACCGCCACGGTGGCTGGCTCGCCTGAAGACGTGCGTGCCAATTTCCTGGCGAAATATATGCCCGCGGCGCGCAGGGCCGAAGAGGCGACTGGCATCCCGGCCGTATATATCCTCGGGCAGGCGGCGCTGGAGTCGGGCTGGGGCAAACATGAGATCCGGAGCGCCGACGGTCAACGCAGCCACAATCTGTTCGGCGTGAAAGCCATGGGCTGGTCGGGCCGTGTGGCGGAAACCCGCACCACCGAATACACCGATGGCAAGGCCGAGCGCGTGTCCGCGAAATTCCGGGCGTACGACTCCTACGAAGACGCATTCGAGGATTATGCGCGCATGTTGTCGACCAATCCTCGCTACACCAATGCGTTGAAGGGCAGTCGCAGCGCCGAGCAGTTCGCGCAGGGACTGCAGCGCGCCGGCTACGCGACCGACCCGCGTTATGCCGAAAAACTGTCCAGCACGATCCGCCGCGCCATGAAGGTCGTGGTCTGATCCGAGCCGGGTCCGGCAGGTCGGCTCAAGATTTTGCCCGGGCAACCGTTAATCAAAGGAACGGGCGAAACCGCTCCAGGCACTTCGCATAGGCATCTGCTGATATGGCAACCAGTATCCTGAACATCGCGCTTACCGGACTCAAGGCGGCCCAGGCCGGCATGTCCGTGACTGCGAACAACATCACCAACTCGGACACGGTCGGGTATTCGCGCCAGACACTGGTGCAGAACGCCTCGTTCTCCAATTTTTCCGGGTCGGGATACTTCGGGCAGGGCGTGGACGTGGTTACGGTGACGCGCGCGTACAACGCGTTCCTGACCGCACAGACCACGCAAGGCGCCTCGTCGCTCAGCTACCTCAACACCTATTCCGACCAGATGACTGGCCTGATGAACCGGATGGGTACGGTCGACACGGGCATTACCAATTCGCTGAACACCATGTACGAGGCCATGAGCAATCTTGGCCAGCGTCCCAGCGAATCGGCGCCGCGGCAAGCCGCGTTGACCGCGGCGCAGTCCGCATCGGCGCGCTTTCGCAGCATCAGCGACGACTTGAGCAGCCTGCGCAATGGCACCAATCAGCAGATCTCGGCGACCACGGTCAAGATCAACGAACTGGTCCAGTCCATCGCCACCTATAACGACAAGATCAATGTCGCCATGGGCGCCACCGGCAACGGCCATTCGCCCAACGAACTGCTGGACCAGCGCGAACAGGTGTTGCGCGAACTGGGCAAACTGACATCGATCAGCTTCAGCACGCAAGAAAACTCGATTAACGTGAACCTGAGCAGCGGCCAGCCGCTGGTTGTCGGAACCGTCGCTTCGGAATTCGCCTTCCAGTCCGACGCCAACTCGCTTGCCGGCGGCACGCTGACCCTGATGCGTTCCGGCAAGGAAACGCCGCTGCGCGAGTCGGACCTGGAAGGGGGGGCGCTAGGCGCGCTGGTTCAATTCCGCGACAAGGAACTGAACAACGCCCAGGCCCAACTCGGCAAGATCGCCATCGCGATGGCTGCCGGCTATAACCAGCAACAGCAGTTTGGTATTGACGCCAAAGGGGATGCCGGCACGCCGATGTTCACCATTGGCGCACCGCTGGCCATACCTGGCCGCAACAACTCCGGCGACGGCTCGATATCGATCAGCGTGACTGACATCCGCTCATTGACAGGCGACGACTATCAGGTCACCCGCAACGGCAGCGATTATGTGGTGACCCGCGGTGGCACCGGCGCGGTCGTTGGCACCTACGACTCCCTGCCGCAGAAATTTGAAGGCCTGCAGATTGGCCTAATGTCCGGCGACCTAGCCGATGGCGACTCGTTCACCGTCAGCGTGGCGCGGGAAGCGGCAGGCGGTCTGCAAGTGCTGGTCAGCGATCCGAACAAGATTGCTACCGCGTCCCCAATGGAACTCAAGACTTCGGCTGCGAACAAAGGTACGGGCGTCATCGGTCATCTGCATTCGGTCGAAGCGGACACGGTCGATTACGGCAGTTCCGTGAACGTGGTCTTTACCGACGGCAGCAAGTACGAACTGCGCAATAGCGCCGGCGCGGTCCTCGGCGCTGGCGTGCTGACCCCGCCAAAGTCCGAAATCGCCTTGAATGGCTGGTCATTCGACATGACAGGAACGCCTTCCGCCGGTGACACCTTTACGGTTGCCGCGTCTCGCGGCGACCCCTCGGGCGACAACCGCAACGCGTTGGCCATGGCCGCGCTGGGCACGACCAAGCTGCTGGACGGCAATACCCTGACCGACAAGTACGCCTCATTGGTTGCGCAGGTTGGAACGCGTGCCAGCGCGATCAACGTGAGCAAGACGGCGCAGCAGGCAGCCTTCACGCAATCCATCAACGAAGAACAGTCGAACGCAGGCGTGAACACTGACGAAGAAGGCGCGTCCTTGATCCGCTACCAGCAGGCGTACGCAGCTGCAGGCAAGATCCTGGCAATGTCGTCGCAGCTGTTCGACGAACTGATCACGTCGCTGCGTTGACGGCCGGTCAGTCCACAGCTCGCCCGTTAACCGTTTGACTCGCATCCCCACGCATCCAGAGACTTCCCATGAGAATCAGCTCCGCCCAGTTGCATGAAGCCAGCGTTCGCGCCATGACTACCCAGCAAGCGTCCCTCGTCAAGGTGGCGCAACAGGTGGCGGAAGGGCGCCGTGTGCTGACGCCGGCGGATGATCCCATCGCCTCGAGCCGCGAAGTGGCGCTGGACGCCAGCCTTCGCTCGTCCGAGCAGATGCAGAAGAATCAGGCCGACGTAAAGGGGCAACTGGAGCAGGCCGAGAATTACCTGGGCCAGGGAAGCACGCTGCTGTCGGCTTTCAAGTCGTCGATCGTCAAGGCGGGCAGCGGTATTTTGAGCGCATCGGACCGGGCGTCGGTCGTTGCGGACATGACCAGCCTGCGCGACCAGATGATGTCCCTGGCCAACACGCAGGACGAAAGCGGCAACTTCGTTTTTGCAGGATTCAAGCGCGATTCCCAGCCTTTCACACGCACCACTGACGGCGTCGTCTACGGTGGCGATAGCGGCATCCGGCAAAGCCAGATCGGGCCCAATCGTTTCGTCGACGCGAACTTCTCGGGTGCGTACGTGTTCGATACGGCCATTACCGGCAAGGCCGGGGTCGTTGCGACCGCAGGCGAGGCGAACACGGGCGGTCTGCTGCTCACCGGCAGCACGATCAACGACAAGACCGTCTGGGGCAACGAGAAGGCCCTTGGGCCGTTCAACGTGTCGTTCGGCGCCGACGGTGCGTACACGGTGACCGACGGCGAAGGTGAGCCCTATGCCGCCGGAACGCTGACAGCAGGCGCTGCCACGCTGGACGTCGCCGGTGTGCGCCTGTCGTTCAGCGGCGCGCCCAAGGCGGGCGACACGCTCAGCGTGTCCACCTCGAGCAGCCAGAGCATTTTCGACACCATGGACCAGGCCATCGCCGCGCTGAGCATGCCTGAATCGTCGCAGGAATCCGCACGTCGCGGCAACGCGCTGTTCGCGCTGTCGGCGAACATCGACGGCGGGCTGGACCGGATGCTGGAAGCCCGCACGTCGCTTGGCAGCCGGCTGAACGAGGTCGAAGCAGCATTGTCGTCAGACAGCGCACGAAGCGACGCGCTGACTGAAGAGATGGCTCGCGTCACAGGGGCGGACGCAGCCACGCAAGTCGAGCTGGCAACCGAACTCGCCCAGCGCAAGTTCAGCGTCGAGGCTGCCCAACTGACTTACACTAAGATCTCTCAACTAAGCATTTTCAACTACCTCTGATCCCAGCTGCCGGTGTGAGCCACGCCCCCCGGCACGGACCGCAGGGGCATACTCAGAGGCGCCATGCAGCAGGACCTGTTCAACATCTTGGTCGTGGATGATGAGCCGCTCAATCTGGCCATCATTTCCGAGCACTTGTCGGACCCCCGATACCGATTGAAGGCCGCCAGCGATGGCATCCAGGCCTGGGACATGCTGCAGCATGGCGGCGTGCCCTTCGACATTGTCGTGCTCGACCGCATGATGCCCGGGATCAACGGCATCGAATTGCTCGAGCGGATGAAGTCGGACCCTCGTTTCGCCGACATTCCCGTCATCATGCAGACCGCGGCGTCGCGCCAGCATGAGGTCCTGGAGGGCTTCACGAAGGGGGCCCACTACTACCTCACCAAACCCTATGAACACGCGATCCTGGTGGCTGTGGTGTCGGCTGCGATCGATGTTCGCGCGCGGCAGAAGCAGCTCAAGCGCCAGCTGACCGATGCGCAGGAAATCTTCTCCAACGTCCAGCGTGCCCAGTTCACATTTTCGACCCTGTCGGAAGCACGCCAGCTTGCGTCGTTCCTGGCCAAGCTGTGCCCGAATCCCGAGGCTGTCGTGGTCGGCCTGGCGGAGCTCATGATCAATGCGATCGAGCACGGCAATCTTGAACTGGGATATGCCGAGAAGGGCCGCTTGAGCGTGGAGGGCGGTTGGGCGCAGGAAATCGAGCGCCGCCTGACGATGCCAAAGTACGCGCACCGCATCGCGCAAGCGACGTTCCGGCGGCTGCCAGACCGGCTGGTGTTCCACATCCTGGATGAGGGCCCGGGCTTTGACTGGCCGTCGTTCCTGGAGATGTCGCCAGACCGTGCGTTCGATTCACACGGCCGCGGCATCGCCATGGCCAACATGCTGGCGTTCGACAATCTGTCGTATCTGCGGGAAGGGCGGGAGGCGGTCTGTACGGTGCTGCATTCCGACACGACCGGTACGGCGCTGGACAAGGCGGGCGGCGGAAAGTACTACACAAGCCGCATGGGCGACTGACACAACCGTCGTGGCCGCTGTCTGACAGCAGGCATGGTCCAAATTGTAGGCGCCAAAAACCAAAGGCGCCGTCATCTCGACGGCGCCTTGCACCTTCAACCCACCCGGCGGTAAGGCTGAGCCTCAGTCCACCAGCCGGTGCTTCAGCGCGTAGTGCGTCAGCTCGGAGTTGTTCTTCAGCTTCATCTTCTCGAGCAGGCGCGCGCGGTACACCGACACGGTCTTGGGCGACAGCGACATGGCCTCGGCGATCTGCGTGAGCGTACGGCCCGATGCGATCATGGCCATCGTCTGGTATTCGCGGTCGGACAGGGTCTCGTGCACCGGGCGCTCGTCACCCTGGCTCAGGTGCGTGGCGAGCTGTTCAGCGAGTTCGGGCGTGATGTACTTCTTGCCGCGCGCAACGGTGCGAATCGCTTCGATGACCGTTTCAGGCGGCGAGTTCTTGTGCAGATAACCCGCTGCGCCGGCCTTGACGCTACGCACCGCGTACTGGTCTTCGGGATACATGCTGAGCATGAGCACGGCGGTCTTGGGCCAGCGCTCGCGCACCTGCTTGAGGGCGTCGAGGCCACTCTTGCCGGGCATGGAGATGTCCATCAGCACGACGTCGGCTTCGGTCTTGCGCAACACGTCGAGCAATTCGCCGCATTCGCCGGCTTCTCCGACGACACTGATGCCGCCTTCTGTCTGAGCGATTTGACGAAGGCCGGAGCGAACGATGGCGTGGTCGTCAACGATAACCAGGCGAATCATTCGGCGCCTGCATTGGGCTTGGGATCTTTGGAATGTGCGGCCATGGATGGATCCTGACTGTGTAGCGGTATAGATATCATTAGTGTAGTTCCTTTGGATGAGGCTGCGCTGCCACTATCCGCTTCCGGTGTTCCACTTATGTCCATCCAGCCACCCAAACCATGGATGCGTTCCATCATGCCGCGCAACCCGAAAGACGTCTGTTTTCGCAGGGCATCGGGGGCCAGACCGACTCCGTTATCGCGCACTTCCAACGTCATGCTGGTGTCGTCTGCAAACAACTCTATGTTCACGCGCGTGGCCTGCGCGTGCTTGAAAATGTTGGTCAACGCTTCCTGGAAGATGCGGAAGACGGCAGTGGATTGCTCCAGACCGAGCGACAGGTCTTCCTGATTGGTGTTCACCTTCACTTCGATACCGGAGTGCTGCGAGAAATCGCGGGCCTGCCATTCGATGGCGGCAACGATGCCGAAATCCAACACCGGTGGCCGCATCGCGCGCGCAATACGCGAAATCGCCACGCCCAGAGACGCGACCATCTGCTCGGCTTCTTCCAGTAATTGCGCCGTAGCAGGTTCACTGGATCGCCGGCGTGCAAGCGCCAGGTCCGCGCGAATCCGCGTCACCAGGGCACCCAGATCATCGTGGATTTCGCGGGCAAGCTCGGCGCGTTCGTTTTCGCGAACAAGTTCAGTGTGGCGCGACAGCTCGCGCAGTTGCTGTTCGGACCGGCTCAGTTCGGCCTGTGCACGCGCCAGATGCGTCACGTCCGACAGCGACACCACACAGCCTGCCGGCGGCCGGCCGCTCAGCGGACTGGCCGAGACCAGCAGCTCGCGGCGTTCGCCGCGCGCCTGCATGCCAAAGGGGAGGCCGGTCAGCGGGAATCCGCCCAGCGCCGGCATGATCAGGGTCAGCAGGCGTTCGGTATCGCCCGGGTCGGGCAAGGTGAATTGCTTGGTCAGGACTTCGGTGTGCGACATCCCGGTCAGTTCTTCGATCGCCGGACTCCACATCGTTACCTGCAGGTTTCGTGCAACCGCAAACAGCGCCACCGGCGTCGCCGAGAAAATCGCGTTCAACTGATCGTGCGCGGATTCGAGCGCGGTTTCGGCGCGCATGCGCTGGTCGCGGCTGCGCACTTCGCGCAGGCTGCGTTCGAGGGCAGGCGGCAGCCGGCGCAGGTTGTTCTTCATGACGTAGTCGTCGGCGCCCGAACGCATGGCGTCGACCGCGGCTTCTTCGCCGATGGCGCCCGACACGATCAGGAAGGGGCCCGAAAAGCCGATGTCCTTGGCGACCGCCAGCGCGCGTTTCCCACTGAACGTCGGCAAAGAATGGTCGCTGACGATCGCGTGCCACTGCGCGGTGCTGAGGGCCTCGCGCATGTCCTGCTCGGTCTCGACGCGGCGCGCGGAGATCGTCAGGCCAGCATTGGCCAGCACTGCCCGCATCAGCGAGAAGTCGGAGGGGGAGTCCTCGACGAACAGTACGCACAACGGCGTGGCATCTCGGCCATCAGCGTCGTCCGGACCGGGCAGGGTGGGTGGCGTAGCCATCATGGTGTGAAGAACCTGGTATTGAGTGCTCACGCCGCACCGGCAGTCAGGCGTGTCATCGGATTTGCAGCAATTTGATGGGCTGCTCTCAATAAGCGTGGGCCTACTGCCGATAAGCTCTGCAATGATAGCGTGCGACGATATCACGCGGCGCAGCCGCGCGGGCGTCGCCCCTCTTTTTAAGGACCACCGTGATCCCCAGAAGCCCCACTTCCACACTCGTACAGGGCCTGGCCGCGCTCGGCGAGTCCGCCGGGGCCACCGAATTTGCGTTCGATACCGCGGATTTCGACAAGGTTCGATTGCTGCTCAAGCAACATACCGGCATTTCGCTGTCCGAAGCCAAACGCAGCATGGTCTACAGCCGCCTGGCGCGCCGCCTGCGGGCGACCGGTGCGTCGACCTTCCGCGCCTACCTGGACGCGCTGCGCAGCGGTTCGCCGGAATGGGAGCAGTTCGTCAATGCGCTGACGACCAATCTGACGTATTTTTACCGCGAAAGCCATCATTTCCAGATGCTGGCCGACTACTTCAAGCAGCGCGCCCGGCCCGGGCAGACGCTGCAGATCTGGTGCGCCGCGGCGTCGACCGGTGAAGAAGTCTGGACAATTGCGCTGACCGCGGCAGAGTCCTTCGGCACGCTGACGCCGCCGATCCAGATCATTGCGACCGACCTGGATACCCATGTGCTCGATCAGGCACGCAAAGGCGTCTATCGCGAAGACCAGATCGCCAAGGTGCCCGAAGCGCAGGTGCGACGATATTTCGTGCAAGGACCGCCGGGCACCTACACCGTGCGGCCCGAGTTGCGCGCGCTGGTCACTTTCCGCCAGCTGAATCTGCTGGACCCGGTGTGGTCGGTGCGCGGGCCATTCGACGCGATCTTCTGCCGCAATGTGCTCATCTACTTCGACCGCGTGACGCAATTGAAGGTGGTGTCCCGCATGGCGCCCCTGATGCCGCCCGATGCGCTGCTGTTCGTCGGGCATTCCGAGAACTTTTCGCACGGTCAGCAGGCGTTCGTGTTGCAGGGCAAGACGGTCTACGCGCGGGCGCGCCAGTCCGCCGCAGCCACCTGATCGCCTGGATCCGGCCATGACCGAGCACCCCGCGCCTACGTGTGCCACCCTTGCCGCCGCGCATGCCGGCCGGTACGACCGCCGCCTGATCATCGCGATCGGCGCGTCGACCGGCGGCACCGAAGCCATTCGCGACGTGCTCATGCACTTGCCCGCTGGCCTGCCGCCCATCGTCATCACGCAGCACATGCCGCCGGGCTTTACCCGCAGCTTTGCCGACCGGCTCAACAAATATTCGGCCGTGCACGTCAAAGAAGCCGAGCACGAAGAACGCCTGCTGGCCGGCTGGGCCTATGTGGCGCCCGGGCATGCGCATCTTGCCGTACGCCACGCGCTGTTTGGCTATAGCGCCGTGCTTTCCGAAGACGAGCCGGTGAACCGGCACCGCCCGTCGGTCGAGGTGCTCTTCTTGTCTGTCGCGAAGATGGCGGGGCAGGCCGCTGTGTCGGTCATGTTGACCGGCATGGGCAAGGATGGCGCGCGCGCCATGGTGACCCTGCGCGAGGCAGGGGGCTACAACCTGGCGCAGGACCAGGCCACCAGCGTGGTGTTTGGCATGCCGCGCGAGGCCATTGCGATGGGCGCCGTGCACGAAGTGGTGGCCCTGCCGCAGATCGCGCAACGCATCCTGGTGGCTGTAGAAGCCAGGCAGCGGCTGCTGGCGCCCTGAATCAACCGCTTACTTCAAGCCCAGCACGTCCTGCATGTCGAACAGGCCTTGTGCCTGGTCGGCCAGGAAGCGGGCGGCGCGCACGCTGCCTTCGGCATACGTGGCGCGGCTGCTGGACCGGTGCGTGACCTCGATGCGTTCGCCCGGGCCGCAGAAGAACACGGTGTGATCGCCCACAACGTCGCCGCCGCGCGCCGCGGAAAAGCCGATGGTGCCCGCCTGGCGCGCGCCGGTGTCGCCATGACGCGCCCACGTCGCGACCTCGGCCAGGGGCTTGCCCCAGGCGTCGCCCACCGTTTCGCCCATCTTGAGCGCGGTGCCTGATGGCGCATCGACCTTGTGCTTGTGGTGCAGGTCGAATACTTCCACGTCGTAGTCGTCTTTCAGGATGCGCGCGGCAATGTCCAGCAACTTGAGCGTCACGTTCACGCCGATGCTCATGTTGGGCGCGAACACGACGCCGACCTGCTCGGCTGCCTTGGCGATCGCGGCCTTGCCGGCATCATCGAAGCCGGTGGTTCCGATCACCAGCTTCACGCCGTGGCGCGCGCACGCATCCAGGTGGTCCAGGGTGGCATGGGGCCGTGTGAAGTCGATCAGGCAATCCGCATTGGCCAGTGCGTCGAGGTCGGACGTCACGATCACCCCGCTGTCGCGGCCGGTAAAGGCCGTGGCGTCGGTGCCGATGCTTTTGCTGCCGGCATGACCCAGCGCGACCGTCAGCGTCATGTCAGGCGCTGCGGTCACGGCTTCGATCAGCATGCGGCCCATGCGCCCGCTGGCGCCTGCAATGGCAATCCGCATCGTCAGTTCCTTGCCGGCGTCGGCATCGGAACCGAGCTGGGGTCCAGGCTGGTGGGGGGTGGCGTGCCGTCCAGCGTCTCACCCTGCGGCACCGTTTCCGGACCGGGGTTGGCGGCTGTGTTCGACCGGAAGACCGGGGTGGCCGCTTCACGACGCGTGTCGGTCTTCTGGAAGGGCTGGCGGGCGGGCTGCTTGTCGCCGTTCCAGCGGTCCAGCTTGTCGTTCACGAAGTAGACGGTGAAGACGCGCTCTTCGGTCGGGCCGTTACCCGGAATGAACAGATAGGGATAATCCCAGCGTTCGCCACGGAAAATGCTGGTCAGCGTTGGCGTGCCCAGGGCGAAACGCACCTGTTCGCGCGTCATGCCCTGGCGCAGCATGTCGACCTGCGACTGCGTGAGCCAGTTGCCCTGCTGGATGTCGGCCTTGTACGGCTTGATGAAGCCCGGCACGTAATTGTTCACACTGCTGCATCCGGCCAGGGCCATGACGGCAGCCATGCTGGCAAGCTTCCAGCGCACGGGAAGCGCGCGGCGGGAATCAGGGGCGGCCGGCAGCGTGGCGCGGGCGGGCGAGCGAAATAGGTAAATCAGAGCGTTTGGCACAGATGCGCAACTCGTCTTGACTGGGGAAACCGTTATCATAAAGGCTGAACGAAGTAACAGGCTGCGAAAGGACCACCATGACTGACCAGAACGAACTCAAAAGCATCGGCCTGAAGGCGACGTTTCCTCGATTGAAGATCCTTGATGTGTTCCGCAAGGCCGAAACGCGCCACATGAGCGCAGAAGACGTTTACCGGGCGTTGATCGGTGAAAACGTCGAAATCGGACTGGCCACCGTCTATCGCGTGCTGACCCAGTTCGAGCAGGCTGGCCTGCTCAGCCGCAGCCAGTTCGACAGCGGCAAGGCCGTGTTCGAGCTCAACGAAGGCGAGCATCACGACCACCTGATCTGCACCAACTGCGGCCGCGTGGAAGAGTTTTTCGATTCGGAAATCGAAAAGCGGCAGCAAAAGATTGCCAAGGACCACAATTTCACGCTGACCGGGCACGCCCTGTCGCTGTACGGCATCTGCCAGCGTTGCACCAAGGCCCGCTGATCCCGACGCGTTGCGCCTGACACCGTCGGCGCGTACCTGGCGTCGGCTCATGCGGCTGGCCTGTCGACTGCCCGAGCCCGCCGCGGCATCCTGAAATACCGCATCCTCAAGTACCGCCTCCAAACCTCCCGCACCCGGACCCACCGCATCCCGCCCACCGCTCACAGCTAATTGTTGCCCAGCATCTCGCGAGCGTGTTTGCGGGTGGTCGCGGTGATCTCGATACCGCCCAGCATCCGGGCGATCTCATCGATCCGTCCGGTACGGTTCAGCAGATGCACCCCCGACACCGTGCTGGTGCCCGACTGCCGCTTTTCCACCTCGTAGTGCACGTTGCCGCATGCCGCCACTTGCGGCAGGTGGGTCACGCACAACACCTGGTGGAAATTGCCCAGTTCGCGCAGAAGGCGCCCAACGACTTCGGCCACCGCGCCGCCCACGCCCGTATCGACCTCGTCGAATATCAAGGTCGGGACGCGCGCCGCCCGGCTGGCAATCACCGACAGCGCCAGGGAAATCCGGGCCAGTTCGCCGCCCGATGCCACCTTGGCCAGGGCCCGAGGCGTGGTGCCTGCATGCCCGGCCACCCGAAATTCGACCAGGTCAGCGCCCGCCGCGCCGGGTTCACCGGCCTGGACCACGGCTTCGAACTTGCCGCCGCTCATGGCCAGGGTCTGCATGGCCTGGGTGACCTGTTTTGACAGGGACGCGGCAGCCTTGTGGCGTGCCGCGCTCAGTTCCTTGGCCAGGGCGTCGTAGGCCGCGCGCGCCGCCTCGGCCCGTGCACGCAGCGCCTGCACGTCTTCCGATTCCTTGAGCGTGTCCAGCTGGGCCAGCAGTGTCTGATGCCGCTCCGGCAATTCGTCCGGCGTCAGCCGGAACTTGCGCGCCGTTTCGAACACGGCCTGCAGGCGGGCTTCGACAATGGACAGCCGCTGCGGATCGACCTCGAGCCGGGCCAGGTAGCTGTTCAGGTCGGATACGGCTTCCTGCAGCGCGATGCGCGCCGATTCCAGTGCTTCGGACACGGGCGTCAGCGCCGAGTCGTGATTGGCCAGCTGGGCGATGCGCTGCGACGCGGCTGCCAGTCGCGTATGCGCCGCGTCATCGTCTTCTTCCAGGGCGGCAATGGTCTGGCTTGCGCCGTCGATCAGCGATTGCGCATGCGCCAGCCGGGTATGTTCGGCCTGCAGTTCTTCCCACTCGTCGGCGGCCAGCGCGAGGCGGTCCAGTTCGTCGGCCTGCCATTGCAGCCGCTCGCGTTCCTGCTGCAGGCTTTCAGCATCGCGTTCCACCGTTTCGAGCCGGCGGGCCACATCGCGCCAGGCCTTCCAAGCGTCGGCAACGCCGCGCCGCAGGCTGGCATGGTCACCATGACCGTCGAGCAGGTCGCGTTGGGAATCGGCTTTGAGCAGGCTCTGATGGGCATGTTGCCCATGGATATCGACCAGTTGCTCGCCCAGTTCGCGCAACTGCGTCAGGGTGGCCGGCATGCCGTTGATGAAACTGCGGCTGCGGCCCTGGCTGTCGATCAGGCGGCGCAGCACCAGGCTGTCGCCATCCAGCGCGTGGTCGGCCAGCCAGCCGGTCAGGGTATCGGGCACGTCGAAGACGGCGCTGATTTCGGCGCGGGTCGCGCCTTCGCGCAGTACCGAGGCATCGGCACGTTCGCCCAGCGCAAGGGCCAGGGCGTCGATCAGAATCGACTTGCCTGCGCCGGTCTCGCCAGAGAACACGGTAAATCCGGGGCCAAATTCGACCTCGGTATGGTCGACAATCACAAAGTCATTGATGTGCAGCGCGCGCAGCATACGGGAGAAGGCCAGTAAAGATCGGGTCAGTCGACTGCTGCGCCGGAAATCTGGTTCCAGTGCAACTTTCGTCGCAAAGTGGAAAAGTAACTGTATCCGGCGGGATGAAGGAAGCGGATGGTATGTTCTGCACGTCTCACTACGATCCGGTCGCCTACCTTCAATGACGACCAGCTCTGCATGTCGAAGTGAACGCTTGCACTCTCGTCACGCCCGCCCTGCGCACGGGTCAGCGTGATTTCGATCGTACAGTGGTCGGGGATCGTGATCGGCCGGTTCGACAGCGCCTGCGGCGCGACCGGCACGAGCACCAGGCCGCGCAGCGACGGGTGCAGGATGGGGCCGTTGGCCGACAGGGCGTACGCGGTGGACCCGGTGGGGGTGGCGATGATCAGGCCGTCAGCGCGCTGCTTGGACATATACAAGCCGTCCACCTGCACCGTGACTTCGATCATGCCGCCCAGCCCGGCCCGGCTCAGTACCACGTCATTCAGCGCCAGCGCCGAAATCATGGTGGTTTCGCCGCGGATCACGCTCGAATCGAGCAGGATGCGCTCTTCGGACTCGAAATTGCCTTCCAGCATGCCGGCGATGGCTTCTTCGGCCGATTCGAGCGGGATGTCGGTAATGAAGCCCAGACGGCCATGGTTGATGCCGACCAGCGGGACATTCCATGGCGCCAGTTGCCGGGCCAGGCCCAGCATGGTGCCGTCGCCGCCCATGACGATCGCGAGCGAGGCGCGCTGCCCGATCTCGTCGACCGTGGCGGACGGGTAGTCAGTCAGGCCGATATTGACCGCGGTTTCGGCTTCAAACAACACTTCGCGGCCACTGGCCTGAAGCATGCGCGCAAGGGCCCGCAGCGGCCCGGCGATGCCGGTGTCATGGTATTTGCCAACGAGGGCGACGATGGGAAAATGCATGCTTGAGATTATATGGGTGAAGGTGACCGGCGAGCGGGGAAAAAGCGTCCGGCCCGGCCCGACCGTCATTACAATAGCGGATATGGACGATCGCGCACGCACGCTACTCAAGGCGCTCATAGAGCGTTACATCACTGACGGCCAGCCCGTCGGTTCGCGCACCTTGTCGAAAGTCTTCGATCTGTCGCCGGCCACGATTCGCAACGTCATGGCCGACCTGGAAGACCATGGGCTCATTCACAGTCCGCACACCTCGGCAGGGCGGGTTCCCACGCCCCGGGGTTACCGGGTGTTCGTGGATTCGCTGTTGACGGTCCGGCCCTATGAGGCGTCCGAAGAAAACCGCATCCAGACGCTGCTTCCCGCTGCCGACCCGCAACGGGTCATTGCATCAGCTGCCTCGCTGCTGTCCAACCTGTCGCAATTTGCAGGGGTCGTCATGGCCCCCAAGCGCACGCAAATGTTCCGGCAGATCGAATTCATCCGGCTGTCCGACAAAAGGGTGCTGCTGATCATTGTCACGCCCGAAGGGGACGTGCAGAACCGCATCCTGTTCGCTCAGCGGGACTACTCGTCCACCGAACTGACCGAAGCCGCCAACTTTTTCAACCAGCATTTCGGCGGCAAGTCGTTCGACGACGTGCGGCTGACGCTGCAGCGCGACCTGGGCAAGCTGCGCGAGGACATCTCCCGCCTGATGCAGCAGGCGGTGGACGCCAGCACCGAGGTGGCGGCCGACAATTCCGATTCCGTGGTCATCTCGGGCGAACTCAACCTGCTGGGCGTGTCTGACCTGGGCGCCGACCTGGACAAGCTGCGCAAGATGTTCGGCCTGTTCGAAAAGAAAACCGATCTGATGCAGCTGCTCGACATTTCCAGCCGCGCGCAGGGTGTCCAGATCTACATTGGCGGCGACTCGCAACTGGTGCCGGTCGAGGAACTGAGCGTGATCACCGCGCCCTATGGGGTCGACGGCAAGATCGTGGGGACCCTGGGTGTCATCGGCCCGACGCGGATGTCGTACGATCGCGTCATCCCGATCGTCGACATCACGGCGCGCCTGCTCTCCAACGCGCTCAGCCAACACTAGGACACGCATGCGTTTTCTTCCCGAACCGCCCCATCGTCATGGTGCGGTCGTCCACGGCGCGGCTGCCAAGACCGGCGTGCTGCTGGTCAATCTCGGCACGCCCGACGCGCCGAATCCCAAGGCGGTCCGCCGCTTCCTGGCCGAATTCCTGTCCGATCCGCGTGTCATCGAAATCCCCCGGCCGATCTGGTGGGTGATCCTGAACGGCATCATTCTGAATGTGCGCCCGAAGGATGCAGCGGCGCGCTATGCGTCGGTGTGGATGGCCGAAGGCTCGCCGCTCATGGTGTGGAGCCGGCGTCAGACGGCGGCGGTGGATGCGGCGCTGGCCGCGCGCGGTCACGCGGTGGAAGTCGTGCTGGGCATGCGGTATGGCAACCCGTCGCTGGCCAGCGCCATGCAGACCCTGCGCGAACGCGGCTGCGACCGCATCCTGGTGCTGCCGCTGTATCCGCAATATTCGGCCAGCACGACCGCCACGGTGTCGGACGCCATCAATGCCCAACTGGCACGCACCCGCAACGCGCCCGAACTGCGATTCGTGAAGCATTTTCATGACGACCCTGGGTACATTGCGTCGCTGGCGGCGCGGGTCAACGCGTTCTGGGAACACCATGGCCGCGGCCAGAAACTGGTGCTGAGCTTTCACGGCCTGCCGCGCCGGTCGCTCGACCTGGGCGATCCGTACTTCTGCGAATGCCAGAAGACCGGCCGCCTGCTGAGCGCTGCGCTCGGCCTGACCCCGGACCAGGTGGAAATCACCTTCCAGAGCCGGTTCGGCGCGGCCGAATGGCTGCAGCCCTACACCGAGCCGACCCTCAAAGAGCTCGCCAAGAACGGCGTCACGTCCGTCGACGTGTTCTGTCCGGGATTCGTGGGTGATTGCATCGAAACGCTGGAAGAAATGGCGCAGGAAGCGCGCGACGCCTTCCTCGCGGCCGGCGGCACGCAGTATCGCTACATTCCCGCGATCAACGATTCAGCGCCCTGGATCGATGCGTTGACGTCGCTGGTCGAACGCCACCTGCAAGGCTGGCCGACCAAAGCGGCGCGTTCGCCCGACATGGCGGCCGCCGAGGCACGCGAATTGCAGATTCAGCGTGAACATGCCCTTGAACTTGGCGCAACCGACTGAATATGTGTTCGGGCATGCTGGCATTTCCAGTCTGGAACACACATACGTATGGAAGAACTGCGGATCGATAAGTGGCTCTGGGCCGCGCGTTTCTACAAGACGCGCACGCTCGCCCAGGCTGCCGTGGAAAACGGCCAGGTCAAAGTGGCGGGCGATCGCGTGAAACCCTCGCGTTCGGTGCGGCCTGGCGACATCCTGCAGATCCGGGCAGGGCAGCAGGACTGGGAAGTCCTGGTCCGGGGCATCGCCGCCCTGCGCGGCCCGGCCGTCTTTGCGCGCACCCTGTACGACGAAACGCCTGACGGCATGAAAAAACGGCTCACCGCCATCGAATTGAACCGTCAGGCCCGTGACCCTTCGGTCGAGCTGAGGGGACGGCCTACCAAGGCGGACCGTCGCCGCCTGGATCGCTTCCGCCACGGCGAAGAGTGAACTTTCTTGTGCCTGCCGCGTCGCGGCAGGCTTGAAATGCCGATCCTTACCCCCATCTGTGGCATATCGCGAAAGCAAGTGCCTGATATTTCTCGACTTTTTTCATTGGAGGACTTCGATGTCTGCTGAGCAGTCGCCTGGCGACCAACCTACCCAGCGCGCCCCGCAGGAAGACGCTTTTTCCGTGCCCGAGGGCAATGCCGGGACCCCGCAAGACTCGCCCGCGGTCGAGACCGATCCTGTTGCCGACCTCCAGGCGCAGCTCGCTGCCGCCCAGGCTCAGGCCCAGGAACACTACGACGCCTTGCTGCGTGCACGTGCCGACGCGGAAAACGCGCGCCGTCGCGCTCAGGACGATGTGGCCAAGGCCCACAAATTCAGTATCGAATCGTTCGCCGAAAGCATGGTGCCGGTGCGGGACAGCCTCGAAGCGGCGCTGGCCCAGCAAGGCCAGACCGTCGAATCGTTGCGTGAAGGCGTGGACATCACGCTCAAGCAACTGACCGCCGCGTTCGAACGCAACAAGCTGATGATCATCCAGCCGGAAGCCGGCGCCAAGTTCGATCCGCATCATCACCAGGCGATTGCGTCGGTGCCGTCGGATCAGCCGGCAAACACGATCCTGCAGGTGCTCCAGAAGGGCTACCTGATTGCCGATCGTGTGCTGCGCCCGGCTTTGGTAACGGTGGCTGCCGCGAAGTAAGCGGACTGCCGACGCCAGGACCTGTCACATCCACCAGCCCGCATTCGGCACCAGGAACCGTCGTGTCCGCCCCGTTCGATCCGTCCGGGATCTTTGCCACCTTCGACATGAAGGCGGTCGACACCGGAACGTTCGATGACGAGTTGAATGCGCCGGGCAACGATCTGCGCTGCGTGTTTTTCTGGGGCAAGGATTGCTTCAACTGCGACATCTTCAAAAAGACCGCGTTGAGTCAGGTGGATGCGATCCGGGCCTTGGGCCTGACCTGGTTCCATGCCGATGTGTACGCCGATGAGCCGCTGGGGCGGCGCTTCGGTTTGCACGGCGTGCCGGCCTTCGTCCTGTTCCGCAACGGCAAGCGCCTGGGGCGGGTGACAGGATGGCCCGGACTGGGACAGTTTTCAGCGGCGATCGGCAGGTTGAATGCGGCCCATGCGGCGGCAAGCGATGCGGCGCCAGCGGTTGGCAAGTGAACGCTGGCACATCGGGCACCACCCGATAAAACAAATTGATGGAGGGCATTGAAAATTCCTCCAGACCACCTATTTAGTGTGCAAGCAAAGTTTTTCTGATTTTTTTCAGGAACAAGGATTATGGGCAAAATCATTGGTATCGACCTTGGAACCACCAACAGCTGCGTAGCTGTCTATGATGGCAACCAAGTCAAAATTATCGAAAACGCCGAAGGCACCCGTACGACTCCGTCCATCGTCGCCTATATGGAAGACGGTGAGACGCTGGTCGGCGCACCTGCCAAGCGTCAGGCGGTGACGAATCCGCAGAACACCCTTTACGCCGTCAAGCGCCTGATTGGCCGCAAGTTCGACGAAAAGGCCGTCCAGAAAGACATCGAACTGATGCCTTACAAGATCATCAAGGCAGACAACAACGACGCCTGGGTGCAGGTTCGCGATCGCAAGCTCGCGCCGCCTCAAGTGTCGGCCGAAGTGCTGCGCAAGATGAAGAAGACCGCCGAAGACTACCTGGGCGAAGAAGTGACGGAAGCGGTCATTACTGTGCCGGCCTACTTCAACGACAGCCAGCGTCAGGCAACTAAAGACGCCGGCCGTATCGCCGGCCTGGACGTCAAGCGCATCATCAACGAACCGACGGCAGCAGCCTTGGCGTTCGGCCTCGACAAGACTGAAAAGGGTGATCGCAAGATCGCCGTGTATGACCTGGGTGGCGGCACGTTCGACGTGTCGATCATCGAAATCGCCGACGTCGACGGCGAAAAGCAGTTCGAAGTGCTGTCGACCAACGGCGACACCTTCCTGGGTGGTGAAGACTTCGACCAGGTCATCATCAACTACATCATTACCGAGTTCAAGAAAGAGCAGGGCGTCGACCTGTCGAAAGACGTGCTGGCTCTGCAACGCCTGAAGGAAGGCGCGGAAAAGGCGAAGATCGAACTGTCGTCGGCTGCGCAAACCGAAGTGAACCTGCCGTACATCACGGCCGACGCATCGGGTCCGAAGCACTTGAACCTGAAGATCAGCCGCGCCAAGCTGGAGTCGCTGGTCGAGGAACTGATCGCCCGCACGATGGAACCGTGCCGTATCGCGATCAAGGACGCTGGCGTCAAAGTGTCCGAGATCGATGACGTGATCCTGGTCGGCGGCATGACCCGCATGCCCAAGGTGCAGGAAAAGGTCAAAGAGTTCTTCGGCAAGGAACCCCGCAAGGATGTGAACCCCGACGAAGCCGTGGCCGCTGGCGCCGCGATCCAGGGTTCCGTGCTGTCGGGCGACCGCAAGGACGTGCTGCTGCTGGACGTGACGCCGCTGTCGCTGGGGATCGAAACCCTGGGCGGCGTGATGACCAAGATGATCAAGAAGAACACCACGATTCCTACCAAGTTTTCGCAAGTGTTCTCGACCGCTGACGACAATCAGCCGGCCGTGACCATCAAGGTGTTCCAGGGCGAGCGCGAAATCGCGGCTGGCAATAAGGGCCTGGGTGAGTTCAACCTTGAAGGCATTCCGCCATCGGCGCGGGGTACGCCGCAGATCGAAGTCACGTTCGACATCGATGCCAACGGCATTCTGCACGTGTCGGCCAAGGACAAGGGCACCGGCAAAGAGAACAAGATCACGATCAAGGCCAACTCCGGCCTGACCGAGGAAGAAGTTCAGCGCATGGTGCAGGACGCCGAGGCCAACGCTGAAGAAGACAAGAAGGTGGCCGAGCTTGCGCAGTCGCGCAATCAGGCCGACGCGCTGGTGCACGCCACCCGCAAGTCCCTGACCGAGTACGGCGACAAGATCGAAGCGTCTGAAAAGGACGCGATCGAAGCCGCGATCAAGGACCTGGAAGAAACGTTGAAGGACGGCGACAAGGCCGCCATCGACGCCAAGGTGGAAACGCTGTCGACGGTCTCGCAGAAGCTGGGCGAGAAGATGTATGCCGACATGCAGGCCCAGGCTGGCGAAGCCGGTGGTGCCGAGGGTGGCGACACCCCGGGTGCCTCGGGCAAGCCCGCCGACGACAATGTCGTCGATGCGGACTTCAAGGAAGTGAAGCGCGACAAGTAATCGCGTCTTGAGCGGGAGGAGCCGGCTTGCCGGCGCCTCCCGTTTTGTCGTTTCCGAAAGGGAAAGACAAGGGAGTGTTCCTTGGGGTGCTCCCCATAGGGCCAGGCACGATGCCGGCCCTATGGAGAACGCCCCTTATTGATACCAGGGTCCTGCCTGTCGCGGGACCTGGTTGTAAACAGATTGGTTACCACAGGCTCCAACGCACCATGGCAAAACGCGATTTTTACGACGTCCTCGGTCTGGCACGCAACGCGTCCGACGAAGAGATCAAGAAGTCCTACCGCAAACTGGCCATGAAATACCATCCGGACCGCAATCCGGATAACAAAGAGGCCGAAGAAAAGTTCAAGGAGGCCAAGCACGCCTACGAAGTGCTGTCCGATGCTGAAAAGCGCGATGCGTATGACCGGTATGGGCATGCGGGCGTCGACGCCGCGGCAGCGGGCGGCATGGGCGGTAACCCGGGCGGGTTTGCCGATGCCTTCGGCGACATCTTTGGCGAGATCTTTGGTGGTGGCCGCCAGCGCGCGGGTGGTGGCGGATCGCAGATGTACCGCGGCGCCGACCTGAAATACGGCCTGGAAATCACGCTGGAACAGGCCGCCAACGGCTTCGACACCGAAATCCGTGTGCCGAGCTGGGAAAACTGCGAGGTGTGTCACGGCTCGGGCGCCAAGCCCGGCACCGAACCCAAGACCTGCCACACCTGCGGCGGCGCGGGCGCGGTGCGCATGCAGCAGGGCTTTTTCAGCGTGCAGCAAAGCTGCCCGACCTGCCATGGCACCGGCAAGGTGATTCCTGATCCCTGCTCGACATGCGATGGCGCGGGCAAGGTTCGCCGCAACAAGACGCTGCAGGTCAAGGTGCCGGCCGGTATCGATGACGGCATGCGTATCCGGTCGTCGGGCAATGGCGAGCCGGGCGTCAATGGCGGTCCGTCGGGCGACCTGTATGTGGAAATCCACATCAAGCAGCACGCCATCTTCCAGCGTGACGGCGACGACTTGCATTGCGAATTGACGATTCCGTTCACGACCGCGGCATTGGGTGGCGAACTGGAAGTGCCGACGCTGGGTGGTCGCGCGGAGATCACGATCCCGGAAGGCACCCAGTCGGGCAAGGTGTTCCGTTTGCGTGGCAAGGGCATACGCGGCGTGCGCGCCAGCTATCCGGGCGATTTGTACTGCCATGTCGTGCTCGAGACGCCGGTGCGCCTGACCGACAAGCAGCGGCAGTTGCTGCGCGACTTTGAAGCGTCGCTGACGGAAGGGGGCGAGAAGCACTCGCCGCAGAGCAAGTCGTGGACAGACCGGGTGAAGGAATTCTTCAGCTGATCGACCGCCTCCACCAAGAAAAACGCCCACTGGTGCAAGCCGGTGGGCGTTTTTTTTATCCTCGTGCTGCGGGCAGTCGATTCAATGCCCGCCCCCCAGATACGCGGCCACCACCGCCGGATCATGCCGCAGCCGTTCCGCCGTTCCGTGTACCGAGATCCGGCCGTTTTCCAGCACGTAGCCATAGTCCGCCACTTGCAGTGCCGCGGCGGCAAATTGCTCCACCAGCAGCATCGTCACGCCTTCGCTTTTCAGCCTGGCAATGATGCGGAACACCTCTTCGACCAGGATGGGAGCCAGGCCCATCGAAGGTTCATCGAGCAGCACTACGTCAGGGTTGAGCATGATCGCGCGGGCCATCGCCAGCATCTGCTGTTCGCCCCCCGACAGCGTGCCGGCCAGTTGCGTGCGCCGCTCTTTCAGGCGGGGGAAGAGTTCCATCGCCCGTTCCAGGTCGGCTTTGACGTCGCCCTTGGGCCGTCCGCCGGTCAGCCGGGGAAAGGCGCCGAGCAGCAGATTGTCGTTGACCGAACTGCGCGGGAAGACGCGCCGGCCTTCGGGGGAGTGAGCCAGGCCCAGCCGCGCAATGTGATGCGAGGCCATGCCGTCGACCCGCGTCCCGTTCAACGAGATGCTGCCGCTGGTGGGCTGGATCATGCCGCTGATGGCGCGCATGGTGGTGGTCTTGCCGGCGCCGTTGGAACCGATCAGCGTGACCACCTTGGCCTTCGGGACGTCGATGTCGATGCCGTGCAGCACCTTGACCTTGCCGTATCCCGCTTCGAGATTCCTGATGGACAACATGGTGTCTCCTTGGTGCTGAATGCTGGTTGCCTGACTGCGGGTTGCCTGACTGCTGGATGCCTGAGTACGCACAAGAAACCGGTCCGCCTCAGGCCGCCGCGGCGGTAGGGGCGCCGCCCAGGTAGGCTTCGATCACCTTGGGATCGGACTGCACCTGCCGTGGCAGGCCTTCGGCAATCTTCTGGCCGAAGTCCAGCACCGACACCACGTCGCACACGCCCATCACTACGTCCATGTGATGCTCGATCAGGATCAGCGTAATGCCGTGATCGCGGATCTTGCGGATGATGGCAAGCAGTTCGACGATGTCGGGCGCGGTCAGCCCCGCAGCGGGTTCATCGAGCAGCAGCAGTTGCGGATCCAGCGCCAGGGCGCGCGCAATTTCCAGCAGCCGTTGTTTGCCGTAGGGCAGGTTGCGGGCTTCTTCCAGCGCGAAGTCCGCCAGGCCGACAAACGCCAGCAGCGCCATGCCCCGTTTGCGGGCAGCCGCCTCTTCGCGCTGCCACGAACCCGTGCGCAGCATGATGCCCGGCAAGGCCGTGTTGAAGGTGTGATGCAGGCCCACCAGGACGTTGTCCAGTGCCGTCATCTCGCCGAACAGCTGCACGTTCTGGAAGGTGCGCGCGATACCCGACAAGGCAATGTCGGAGGGCGTCCGGCCCGCCAGCGACCGGCCCGCGAAGGTCACGCTGCCGGCGGTAGGCGTATAGATGCCGGTCAGCACGTTCATCATCGTGCTTTTGCCCGATCCGTTCGGTCCGATCAGGCCGTGGATGGTGCCGCGGCGGATTTTCAGGTCCACCTGGTTCAGCGCTTTCAGGCCGCCGAATTTCATCAGGACCTGACTGGCGTCGAGCAGGCCGGCATCGGCAGCGGCCCCCGCGGCGTTACCTTGCGCCGCCGGCGCGCGTGCAATCGCCAGGCTGGCTTCCGCTTCGGGCAGCGGCGTTGCCGCGGCTCGCTCCGCGCGTTTGTGCGCAAAGAACGTGTTGCGCACGAATCCCACGATACCGTCAGGCAGGTAGTACACAACGAACAGGATCATCACGCCAAAGATCGTCAGCCGCCAGTCGGTGACCGCGTCCAGCCAGAACGCAAAACCGGCCAGTGCGACGGTGCCGATCACCGGCAGCATCACGCGTTGAGGCGTGGTGCGCTTTTGCGCCAGCAGATAGCCCGCGCCCAGCACCACCAGCAGTGCGACCGCGACTGCCACCATCCGGAACGTTCCAATATCGTCCAGCATCTTGGGCAGCATCACGATGATGGTGGCGCCCAGCAACGGCCCGATACGGGTCTTGCGTCCGCCCATGATCACGGCCAGCAGGAACAGGATGGTCAGTTCGAAGTTATAGGTGTTGGGCGAGATGTATTGCTCGGAGTACGAATACAGCGACCCCGCCAGGCCTGCGAAGCCTGCGCTGATCACGAAGGCATACACCTTGTACCGGTACACCGACACGCCCATGCAATCGGACGCGATCGGACTGTCCCGCAGCGCCTCGAACGACCGGCCCAGATACGACTTGAGGATGCGGTGCACGGCCAGCAGCGCCAGTACCATCAGCGCGGCCACGATCCAGAAGTATTCCGTCTTGTTGACCAGATGGGTGCCGAACATCGGCTTGGACAGCTTGATGCCCAGCGGGCCTTCGGTCAGGAAGGTCATCTCGTTGATCAGGATCTGGATGATGGTGCCGAACGCAAGGGTCACCATCGCCAGGTAGGGTCCCGTTACGCGCAACGCAGGCAGCGCCAGCACCGCGCCGAACACGGCCGTCACGGCGATGGCGGCCGGCACGGTGATCCAGATCGGCATGCCGAGTTGGAACACCAGCACGCCGGCTGTGTAGGACCCGATGCCGAACAGGCCGGCATGGCCCAGAGACACCTGTCCGGTATAGCCCACCACGATGTCGAGCCCGAACAGCAGGATCGCGTAGATCATGATGGTCTCGACCAGATGCTGGTAGTACGGGTTGGTCACCGCCAGCGGGAACAGCGCCAGGCAGACGATGCCCAGCACCGATAGTGCGATATGCAAAGGTTTCATCGTCATACCTTCTTGATGGCAGTCTTGCCGAACAGGCCGGCCGGCTTGAGCGCGAGCACCAGCAGCAACAGCACGAGTCCGGGCACGTCCTTGTAGCCCGTGGACAGGTAGAACCCGGTGGTCGTCTCGGCGATGCCCAGCACCAGTCCGCCCACGATCACGCCCATGCCGCTTGAAAGCCCGCCGATGATGGCGACCGCAAACGCCTTGAGGCCGAGCACCGCGCCCATGGTCGCGCCCGTCAGGGTCAGAGGAGCGATCAGCACGCCCGCAAATGCCGCCGTCATGGACGACAGTGCATACGAAAACGTGATGACGCGGCTGGTGTCGATGCCCATGAGGCCTGCCGCCGCCCGATCGTCGGACGTCGCCACCACGGCCTTGCCGTAGATCGACTTGCGGTTGAAGATTTCGACCGCCAGCATGAGCGCCAGGGCGCCGACCACCACCAGCAGTTCCATGGGCAGCACGTTGGCGCCCAGCACCTTGATCGGCGCTTCGGGCAGGGGTGAGGGGAAACGCAGGTCATCGCGGCCCCACACGTTTTCAGCCACGTTCTTGAAGATGATGCCAAGCGCGATGGTGGCCATGATCCAGCCGAATTCCGACCGGGTCTTGATCGCCGGCCGCACGCCGACACGTTCGACCAGCGCGCCTTGCGCCAGGCCGAACAGGCACACCAGGGGGATCATCAGCCAGTAATTGACGCCGAGTCCGACCAGCGTCAGGCCGACAAGTGCGCCCAGCATCAGCGCCTCGCCCTGGCCGAAATTCAGGGTGCCGGATGTCGCGAACGTGACCTGGTAGCCAAACGCGATCACCGCGTAGATCATGCCAAGCGCCACGCCGCTGTAGATCAGCTGTATGAAGATTTCCATCTGGGATCCCGAGCAGAAAACCGGCTTTCCCGGCGCAGGCCGGAAAAGCCGTGGAGACAGCCGGCGCCGCAGGGCGCCGAGTCCAGGTCAGGCGCCGGACGGCGCCTGATTGCACGTGCCAGCCTTACTTGGCCAGGGCGGCGCTTTCTTTCTTGCGCGCGGTGGCGCCCGACTTCATGTCGCTCTCGTAGGCATAGACGACGCGTCCGCCCTTGACCTCGCCGATCACGGTCAGGTTGGCCGTGATGGCGTCATGGTCGTCGTGCGAGAACGGCTTTTCGTACGTCATCACCACGCCTTCGACCGGCGTCTGCAGGTTTTCGAGCGCTTCACGCAGCTTGACGCCGTCGGTGCTCTTGGCCTGGTTGATCGCGGCGGCCAGCAGATAGACCGAGTCATAGCCCTGCGCGGCGGACACCGGCGAGTCGATGCGATTGTTCTTGGGCTTGAAGGTCTTGAGGTAGTTGTCGATGAAGGCCTTGCGCTTGGGCGTGTTCGGTTCCTGGATGAAGGTTTGCGGCATGCGAGCGCCTTCGCCGTTGGTGCCCGAGTTGTCGATGTAGTTGGCCATCGACAGGGTCCAGCTGCCGATCAGCGGCACTTTCCAGCCCAGCTTGGTCATGCCGTTGGCGATCTGCGCCAGTTCGGGGCCGATGCCATAGGTCAGCACCGCTTCTGCCCCGGCCGATTTGGCCTTGAGCAGTTGCGCGGTCATGTCCACGTCCTTGATGTTGAATTTTTCAACGGCGACCGGCTTCATGCCTTTGGCGGTCAGGGCCTTTTCCAGATCCTCGCGGCCCAGCTGGCCGTAGTTGGTGGAGTCGGCCAGGATTGCGACCTTCTTGAAGCCGCGCTTGGTGACGGCTTCTTCCACGATCATCGGCGCCTGGATGGTGTCATGCGCGGCGTTGCGAAAGACATAGTTGTCGGGATGCTCGGGCTTCTTGAACTGGTGCGTGATCACGCTGCCGGTCGCCACGTTGTTGATGACCGGAATCTTGGCGTCCTGGAAGAAGCGCTGCGAGGCCAGGGCAACACCGGTGTTGATGTAGCCCAGCATGGCCACGACCTGTTCCTTGTTGATCATCTCTTGCGCGATCTGCACGCCGCGTTCGTTCTTGGCTTCGTCGTCGCGTTCCACCAGCTGCAGTTGACGGCCCATGACGCCGCCGGCCTTGTTGATCTCGGTCGTTGCCAAGCGGACGCCGTCCCGCATGCTGACTCCCATGGACGACGAGCCGCCCGTGAAGGGCCCCGACACGCCGATCTTGATCGGGTCGGCGGCTTGGGCGAACGAGGCGGTCAAAGACAGTGCAAGGATGCCGGCGAGTTTTTGTAATGGGAAAGTCATGGTGTCTCCTGAGGTGCAGCGGAAGTAGCGGACTGAGGCAGTACGGACCGAATCAAGCAACAGCGGGTCAAGCAAAACCAGGGCAAGGCCAGGGCAAGGCAGGCAGGGCAGGGCCGGGATGGATCAGGCCGCCGTGCGGGTGTCGTTCCACAGCACGTCGCCCGTCACGTCGCGCACGTCGCGCGTGCCGGTCAGCGCCATGGCGACGTCCAGTTCCTTGCGGATGATGTCGAGCGTGGCCGTCACGCCGGCTTCGCCAAGCGCGCCGAGGCCATACAGGAATGCGCGTCCGATCAGGCAGGACTTGGCGCCAAGCGCCAGCGCGCGCAGCACGTCCTGGCCGGAGCGGATGCCGCCGTCGAACATGATCTCGACCCGGTCGCCCACGGCCGCCGCGATCGACGGCAAGGCAGCGATGGACGAGGGCGCGCCATCGAGCTGGCGGCCGCCATGGTTCGACACCACGATGGCGTCGGCGCCGCTGTCGGCCGCGAGTCGCGCGTCCTCGACATTGAGCACGCCTTTCAGAATCAGCTTGCCGGGCCACAGGCGCCGCACCCAGGCGACGTCGTTCCAGTTCAAGGAAGGGTCGAACTGGCCCGCGATCCATTCGGACAGGGTCTTGAGATTGCCAGCCTTGGCCAGTTGCGCTTCGAGGTTCCCGAAGCTTTTGCGCTTGCCCATCATCACGCCCCACGCCCATGACGGCTTGGTCGCGATGTCGAGTGCATTGGCGAGCGTCAGGCGTGGCGGGACCGCCAGGCCGTTCTTGATGTCACGGTGGCGCTGGCCCTGGATCTGCAGGTCCAGCGTGAGCACGAGGGCGGAACAATTGGCCGCGATCGCGCGTTCGATCAGCGACTGCGAAAAGGCGCGGTCGCGCATCACATAGAGCTGGAACCAGAAGGGCTGGGTGACGGCGTCGCGAACGTCTTCGATCGAGCAGATCGACATGGTGCTGAGGCAGAAGGGCACGCCGGCGCGTTCGGCCGCGCGGGCGGCCAGGATTTCGCCATCGCCATGCATGATGCCGGTCAGGCCGGTCGGCGCCAGGCCCACCGGCATGCTGACGGGCTGGCCGAGCATGGTGCTGGCAAGATTGCGCGAGGAAACGTCGACCATGACGCGCTGGCGCAGGCGCAGCGCCGCCAGGTCGGAGCAGTTGGCGTGCAGTGTGACTTCATCGTACGAACCACTGTCGACGTAGTCGAAGATGGCGCGCGCCACACGGCGCTTTGCCATCGTTCGCAGATCCCCGACGTTCGTGATTGCCTGCATCCCCGTCCCCTCTATTTTTGTTATGAGAGAGCCATGCTATCGAGGTAGAGCATGTGTTGCGCAGAATATCATTCCGCATGAGCCTGGAAAATGTTTCCGCCTCGGGGTTAGTACGTGCTGGTTTGCCCGTTGCGGGTTAACGAGGTCAGCCAGGTCGCGAACAGATCGACGACCTCGTCGGCGGGCTGCGAGGCATCGCGGCACAGGTAGTAGTCGGACGCCGACGGCACGGTAATGTCGAACAGCCGGACCAGCTTGCCTTCGTCCAGCCACTGGCGCACCAGGCAGTCCCGCGCCAGGCCGACGCCCATGCCGGCGCGTGCGGCTTCGAGCATCATGCCGAGGTCGAACATGCGCACGCCGCCTTCGGGTTCGGTGCTGTCGCTCACGCCAGCGGCAAGCAGCCACGGCCTCCACGGTTCCAGCGGGCAGCGCAGCAGGGTGGCCTGGCGAATGTCCGCGGGGCTGCGCAGGCCCGGGTGGGCCGCCAGGTAGTCCGGCGAACACACCGCAAACACGGGGTCATGCGTCAGGCGCTGCGAGATCAGGCCCGTGAAACTGCCGGTGCCAAAACGGATCTGCAGGTCCGCATAGGGCGGTCCGACCTCCAGGTAGGGGATCGACAGCAGCAATTCGATTTCCACTTCGGGATGCCGTTCGGTAAAGCCCGCAAGTTGGGGCACCAGGATCTGCCGCGCGAAGGTGGGCGTGGAGACAATCCGCAGGGGGTCGCGCCGTCGCACCGCGCGCTGATGCAGCGATGCGTTCGACAGCAATTCAAGCGCGCTGCGGACCTGCTCCAGATATTCCTTGCCCGCCAGGCTCAGGTCCAGCCCGCGACCGCGCCGCACGAACAGGCTCACGCCCAACTGCGCTTCGAGTGCGACGACCCGTTTGCCCACCGCGCTGGCGGTGATGCAGAGCGCCTCGCTCGCCCGTTCGAAGGACCCCAGGCGGGCTGCCGCTTCAAAGGCCTGGATGCCGGCAAGCGGAGGAAGCCGGACGTCTTTCCCGGTCGGACTGTGCATGCGAAGGTCCTGCGCTGGCAGCGGTGGCAATCAAGCAGTATAGGTTCTGCCGGACACCAAAAAACAAGGCGCGCAGTGGGGGATTTCCCGCTGCGCGCCTTGCGTCATGGTGGTTCAGACGATGCTGCCGGCGGCCTTGTGCAAGCCGCCGCTGGATGGCTACTTGGTCCGGAAGTCTCCGGCCGCGGCCGAACTGAACGCCTCGGGCTTGAGGTATTTACGCAGGACCGAATTGACCTGGTCGGTCGTCAATGCCTGCATCTTGCGGTCAAGCTCGGCCGAAAACGCGAACGTACGTCCCAGCTCCAGGTACTCGGCCCAGGTGCGCACCACGGCACGGTCCTGCGCGCGGGTCAGCTTGCGCAGGCTCATGATCGACGCGATCCCATCCTTGACCTCGGCATCGGTAAATCCGTCTTTCGCGGCACGCGCCAGTTCTTCCTTGATCGCGGTTTCCAGCTTGGCGCGATTGCTGGGCGCGTAGATGGCGTACACGGTCCAGTCGGCAGAAGGCTCGTACAGCGAGACATTCAATGCGCTGCGAACGTTGTACGACAGGCCTTCCTTTTCCCGCACGCGCGTCCAGAGCCGCGACGTTTCGGACATGCCGAGCAGGTAGTTGGCGACATACAGCGCCGGGTAGTCGGCGTGGGTGTCCTGCACCGGCATCGGCATCGTGGCGGCGTAGAACGCGTTGGCCTTGTCGGGCAACGGCAAGTCGAACTGCTTGGGCTCGACGGGGTGGAAGGGATCCGACACACGCGTGTACGACGGCGCCGTCTTCCAGCCTTCCAGACCCTTGGTCAACGACTGTTCGACCGCCTTGCCATCGAAGTCACCGACGGCGACGAAGCGGACTTTGCCGGCGCCGTAGAACTGGTTGTAGAACGCAACCAGATCCTCGCGCTTCAGGCCATTGATGGCCGCGGCCTTTTCTTCGAAGGTCTGCACATAACGCACGTCACCCGCCGGCCAAGGATTGCCGTGGCGGGCCAGCGTGCGGCGCGCGACTTCATCGGGTTCCTGGCGATCGTCTTCGATCGACGCAAGTTCGCCGCGCTGGTACTCGTCAAGCTGCGATTCCGGGAAGCTGGCGTTGCGCAGGATGTCCATGGCCAGCGCCACGGCAGGCGCCAGGTTGTCGCGGGTCGTGGTGATATTGACGCTCAGGTCGGTGCCGCTGCCGCTAAAGCTGACATCGGTGCGCAAGGCGTCGAACTTGTCGTCGATCTGCTGGCGCGTCAGGGTCGGCGTGCCCCGATACACCAGCGCCGATACGGCGCGCGATACGTCCATCTTGCCTTTCAGGCTGTCGGCGTCGCCGAACTGCAGCGACAGCCGGGCGTTGACGACGCGGCCGCGGGTGGACTTTTCCAGCAGGGCAAGCTGCACCGGGCCGTTAGGCAGGTCCAGCGTCTTGCGCTGCGTGCGGGCGTCCAGATTGGCGGGTGTCGGATCGAAGGCTTCGGCTTGCGCGTAGTCCTTGTCACCCGTATAGCCGTCCAGTTCCTTCTGCAAATCGAAGGTCGCCACGGCGGGCGCGCGTTGCGGCGCGTCGGTCGGCACGTAGGCGCCCAGCGTCCGGTTGGACTGCAGCAGGTAATTTTCGGCCACGCGCTGGACGTCGGCCAGCTTGATCGCGCGGACGCGGTCGCGGGCCAGGAAGAAGGTGCGCCAATCGCCGATCGCAATCGATTCCGACAAGGACACGCCGACCTTTTGCGGATCGCTGTAGGCGGCGTCCCAGTCCTTCAGCCACTTGGTGCGCGCGCGCTCCAGCTCTTCTTCGGTGATGGGCTCGGTCTTGATCGATTCCAGCGTCTTGAGCATGGCGTCGCGGGCGGCGTCTTGTTGCGCGGTGCTGGCCAGTTGGGCCCCGAACATGACGGTGCCGGGATCGTGCGAATCGAAGGTAAAGCCGAAGGTGGCGGCGGCCAGACGCGATTCCACCAGACTCTTGTACAGGCGGCCCGACGGGTTGTCGCCCAGGATCCCCGACAGCAGGTCGACGGCGGTAGCGTCCGGATGGCTCCCTTGCGGCACGTGGTACAGCGCGGCCACCAGCGGCGTGCCGCCGGTGCGGCGCAAGGTGATGCTGCGTTCGCCGTCCTGCACCGGTTCTACGGTGTACAGCGGCGGCAGGGCGCGCTTGGGCTTGGGCAGCTTGCCGAAGGTGCGCGAAATCGACGTCAATGTCTTGGCCGGATCAAAGGCACCCGACACGATCAGCACGGCGTTGTCGGGCTGATAGTAGGTGCGATAGAAGGCCTGCAGACGGCTGATGTCGACGTTCTCGACATCCGATCGCGCGCCGATGGTGGACTTGCCGTAGTTATGCCATTGGTAGGCCACGGCGTTCATCTTGCTCATGAGAATGCGGAAGGGATTGTTCTCGCCGCTTTCCATCTCATTGCGGACCACGGTCATCTCGGTGTCCAGGTCCTTGCGCGCGATCAATGAATTGATCATCGCGTCGGCCTGCCAGCCCAGATACCAGTCCAGGTTGTCTTCGTTCGCGGCAAAGCTGGCGAAGTAGTTGGTGCGGTCGGTCCAGGTGCTGCCGTTGGCGCGCAGGCCACGGCGCGAAAACTCGCCCAGTGCATTGCGCAGCGTGGGCGTGCCCTTGAACAGCATGTGTTCCAGCAGGTGGGCCATGCCGGTTTCACCATAGTTCTCATGGCGTGAGCCCACCATGTAGGTCATGTTGACCGTGGTGGTCGGCTTGGAGGCATCGGGCGCGAGCAGCACGCGCAGGCCGTTCTGCAAGCGGTATTCGGTAATGCCTTCGACAGACGTCACGCGCGTCATGCCCTTGGGCAGCGCCGGCCCGGACTGGGCGGCCAGCACGCTGGGCGCGGTGAACACGGCGGCAGGCACGACCACGGCCGCGGCAGCAAGCCGCAGCAGTGTCAAGGAAGCCAGGTGGCGGGAAGCAAAATGACGCGATGACGATGCACTCATGGATGCCCGATAGAAAGGTGAAAAGAAAGGTTGGAGTCGAGGCGGCCGGTTTGGTTCGACGCGATCACTTCGACAACAGCCGCATGGCCTGCTCGAGGCCGCCGAGCGTCACACCGAACATGCGGTTCTGCATCAGCTTGCGGATGATGTCGATGGATTGCCGGTAGGGCCACAGGCTTTCCGGTTCCGGATTGAGCCAGATGCTTTTTGGAAAGGCCGACGCCACCCGCTGCAGCCAGACCGCGCCCGCCTCGGGATTGTTGAATTCGACGGAGCCGCCCGGCTGCAGGATCTCGTAGGGGCTCATGGTGGCGTCGCCCACGAAGATCACGCGCCAGTCGGCGTTATACGTGCGCAGCACGTCCCAGGTCGGAATGCGTTCGGCATGACGTCGCCGGTTGTCGCGCCACACGAAGTCGTACAGGCAGTTGTGGAAGTAATAGACCTCCAGGTGCTTGAACTCGCTGCGCGCCGCCGAAAACAATTCTTCGATCCGCGCGATGTGGCCGTCCATGGTGCCGCCCACATCCAGCAGCATCAGCACCTTCACCGCATTGTGCCGCTCGGGCACCATGCGGATGTCCAGGTAGCCGGCATTGCGGGCGGTCTGCCGGATGGTGTCATCCAGGTCCAGTTCCATGTCGGCGCCCTGGCGCGCAAAGCGCCGCAACCTGCGCAGCGCCACCTTGATGTTGCGCGTGCCTATCTCGACGGTGTCGTCATAGTCCTTGTAGCTGCGCTGATCCCACGCCTTGACCGCCGTACGGTTGCCTGACGACTGGTCGCCAATGCGGATGCCTTCGGGGTGATAGCCGCCACTGCCGAAGGGCGAGGTGCCGCCCGTGCCTATCCACTTGCTGCCGCCTTCGTGGCGTTCCTTCTGCTCCTTCAGGCGCTTCTGGAATTCGTCCATCAGCTTGTCCCAGCCCAGCTTTTCAATCGCGGCCTTGTCTTCGGGCGACAGGTCGCGCGCCAGATTGCGCAGCATCCATTCGAGCGGAATGTCCTTGCCTGGCGGGAAGGCGGCGTCGATGGCGCGGGTGTAGCTTGCGAAGGCCAGATCGTACCGGTCGAAGAGGGTCTCATCCTTGACCAGCACGATGCGCGCGAGCAGATAGAACTCGTCGAGCGACGGCGGAATCACCTGGGCCTTGAGCGCTTCGAGCAGCCCCAGGAACTCGCGTATCGACACCGGCAGCTGGTGCTTGCGCAGGTGGTAGAAGAAGTCGATCAGCATGCCATCCCCTCCGGCGTCTGGGCGTCTGGGCGTCTGGGTTGACGGGTCTCAGCGGCGGCCCGATCGCGCCATGGCGACCAGCCGTTCGAACAGGTGCACGTCCTGCTCGTTTTTCAGCAGGGCGCCATGCAGCGGCGGCACGATCGCGTCGCGGTCCTGGCTGCGCAGGGCCTCTGGCGGAATGTCTTCGGCCAGCAGCAGCTTCAGCCAGTCCAGCAGTTCGGACGTGGACGGCTTTTTCTTGAGGCCGGGAACGTCGCGCAGCTGATAAAACGTGGCCAGCGCGGCTTCAAGCAGCGACTTCTTCAGGCCCGGAAAGTGCACGTCGACAATGGCCTGCATGGTGGCTTCGTCGGGAAAGCGGATGTAGTGAAAGAAGCAGCGGCGCAGGAAGGCGTCGGGCAGGTCCTTTTCGTTGTTCGACGTGATGATCACCAGCGGACGATGCACCGCGCGCACCATCTGCTGCGTCTCGTACACAAAGAACTCCATGCGATCCAGTTCGCGCAGCAGATCGTTCGGGAACTCGATGTCGGCCTTGTCGATCTCGTCGATCAGCAGGACCACGGGCTCGTTGGCGGTGAAGGCCTGCCAGAGCACGCCGCGCACGATGTAGTTGTCGATGACGCGGACGCGTTCGTCGCCCAGCTGCGAATCGCGCAGCCGCGACACGGCGTCGTACTCGTACAGGCCCTGGTGCGCCTTGGAAGTCGACTTGATGTGCCACTGCAACAGCGGCCGGTTCAGCGCGCGCGCCACTTCTTCGGCCAGCATGGTCTTGCCGGTGCCAGGCTCGCCCTTGATCAGCAGCGGCCGCTGCAGCGTCAGCGCCGCGTTGACCGCCAGTGTCAGGTCCTGCGTGGCGACATAACTGTCGGTACCGGCAAAACGGGGAGAAGGGGCGTCGGCTTTCTGCGGCGTCTGGTCAGGCATGGAATCCGTCCGTAAGGAAAGGCATGGCGGGGAAGGCAAGGCGGTCACGGCGTGCCGTGCAGGGCAGACATGAGCATAGCGGATCGGCGCGAGAGGCCGCTCGCGTGGCGTCCGGACATCGCATCCGGCCGCTCTGCACTGGGCGGGATGGCGGATAAAGCAGTGGAGTGATGTATCATCCGGCGTTATAAAGTAGAAAGGCATAAGCAGCTTCCGAGCCATGACGCGACAGCGGCACGGGCGGGGGCCGCGGGCACCTCGGGGGGGATACCTTGGCGCCGCCATAGATAGAGACTGCCGGGAGCGAGACCGCCGCGTCGATCGGGTTTTCCGCCGCCGGCTCGCAGGATTCCCAGCCTGCCGCTCCTGACCACAGGCATTGCCGACATCCCAGCGCCCCGTAGCCGTCAGCGTTGTCCAGCCAAGGCCGTTAGCGGGATTTACATCGATTCTGATAGAGCCGTCGAATGAAGTTCAGCATAACGAGCGTGTTGGGAGCAGGGCGGTCGCCACTGCGCAATGGCCACGGATGGTCCGCCGTCGCAAAGCGGGCGCTGCCTGTCGCGCTGGCATGGGCCGCCTGTGCGATGGCGGGACCGGCTGCGGCCCAGGCGCCCGCCGCGCCCGTGGCCGGCAATGCCGACGCCGCCCGCCAGAAGGTGTCGATGTGCATCGGGTGCCACGGCATCAAGGGCTACCGCGCCAGCTTTCCCGAGGTCTACAGCGTTCCGATGATTGCCGGGCAGAACGCCAAATACATCGAAGCCGCCCTGAAGGAATACGCATCGGGCGCGCGCACGCATCCGTCGATGGTGGGTATTGCCAAGAGCCTGTCCGATCAGGACATCGCCGACGTGGCGGCTTACTACTCGACCCTGAAATGAGACCCGGCATCATGACTTTCCTTACCCCCCTCATCAAGTCGCTGTCCCTGGGCGCCGCGGGCGCGGCCCTGGCCATCCTGTCGACCGGCGCGCAAGCGGCGGGCAGCGTGGCTGCCGGCAAGGCCGTGTTTGAACGCGTGAACTGTGCGTCCTGCCATGGCGCGGATGCCAAGACGTCGATCGACCCCAGCTACCCGCAACTGGCCGGCCAGCATCCGGATTACCTCAAGCATGCCTTGAAGGCCTACCAGCGCGGCCAGAGCAACGCTGCGCCCAGCGCCAACGTGCGCAAGAACGCCATCATGGGCGCATTCGCGGTCCAGCTGTCCGACAAGGACATCGAAGACGTGTCGGCCTACCTGGCCAGCCTGCCGGGCAACCTGGCGGTGCGCAGGTAACTTCCGACGTCGGATCTGCCAGCAACGTCGGCAGACGGGATCGGTAAGAAAGGAGCCTGCGGGCTCCTTTTTCCATGGCCTGGCGCGGCGCGCTGCCCAGGCACGCCATTGTCGAGCCGGGAATGGTCCTTGCGCCATCGTTCTCAGGACTGTGAAGCATCCGGGCTCCTAGAGTGTTCCGGACCCTTCGATAACCCAGGAGAACACCATGACGCAGAAAACCACGACCCTGACCCCCGAAGAGTCGGCCATTGCCAATCGCGACCTGAAAGGCCAGACGGCCGGTTCGACGGTAAGCACCGCGCCGGTAACCGGAACGGTACCTGCAGGAACGACTCCCGTGGGAACCACGCCAGTGGGTACAAACCCCGTGGGTACGACGCCGGCCGGGGCGAATCACCCCAAGACGCATGCCAGCGCCGAGCCGGGTGACCCGAACATCGAAGAAGACGCGACCCTGCCTCACGCGGGCTCGCCCTTCAAGGACATCAACCGCGGCAACCGCAGTTCGATGGACGAGTAAGCTGCAGGCGCCTTGATAGCGCCTCGTGAAAAAGTCCCCGCCGGCGTTGCGCTGGCGGGGACTTTTTTTTATTGCAGCGTCAAAGAAAGGAAGCGTGTCGCCGCCAGAACAGCCCGACGTCGCGCGACGCCGCCCGCTACTTCGCTTCCGCAGGCCGGATCCCGAACGCCATCGACACCGCGGTGGCAAGCGCCACCGACGGCACGGATACGTGGCTCTCGTTATCGAAGGTGCGGTGCATGGCCACCAGGTTGCGCGACGACAGTTCTTCGAGCCGCTCCGCCAGTTCCCGGGTGCTGTCGACCATGCGCCGACGCCCCCGGCGCCATTCCAGGTTGCCGGTTTCGGTGGCCGACCCGCGCAGTTCGCGTTGCAGCAGGGTCTGTTCGCCTTCCCCCACGCCGATCAGCAGCCGTGTCTCGCGCGGCAGGGCGGTGGCGTTCACCTTGCGGGTAAAGGCCTGCTCTTCCTTTTCGATGAACCGGTTGTTCCACCAGATCGACGGGCTGGACGCCACGTAGGTCGAAAACGCCTGCGGCCGCGTATACAGCGTGTGCAGCACGAACAGGCCGCCGTAGGAATGCCCGAACAGCGTCTGGCGGGTGCGATCGATCTGGAAGCGGCGTTCGATCCGCGGCTTCAGGTCGGATTCGATGAAGTCCAGGAAGGGGTCCGCGCCGCCGTATTCCACGACAGGGTAGGGCGTGCCATCCAGGCGCATCTCGGGCGGGCCAGGCGGCGCCTTGGGCGTGAAGTCATATTCGCGCCGGCTGCGGTCGGGATAGCCGATCGCCACGATCACGCCGGCTTCCAGCGGGCAGGGGTAAGCGCACACCTGGTTGCGCAGCATGTCGGTCGCCATTGCGAAGTAATGGCTGCCGTCCAGCACGTACATGACGGGCCAGCCCGCCGCAGGCGCCTTGCCCTCCGGCCACGAAACCATGATCCGGTAGTGCTGCGCAGACTTGGTGGTGACGGTCTCGACCATCGAGCGCGGCACGGTATAGGGCGCGTCGTCGGCAGGCGCGGCATGCACTTGCAGCGCCAGGAGCGACCCGCAGGCTAGCAGCAGGAAACGGTGGATCGTCGGAAGCATGGGGGCGGGGATCCTGGTGCGCACGCCGGTCAACGGCTGGCGCGTTGCTTGATGAGATCGATATAGGCTTCCGTATCGAGCGGCGTGCCCAGGCGCTGCGACTCCCACACCACCTGGCCCAGGCATTCCATGACTTCATGGGCGGCCTGGTGCGCATCGGTGCGCTGGGCGAGCGCCTGGTAGGCCGCGCGAATGCCCGGAGGATGGTCGATCGACAACTGCTCGGCAATGGCCAGATGCATCGACAGGTGCAGGAAGGGGTTGGTGCGGCCGGCGTCGACGCTGTAGTCGGCAGTCAGCGCCTCGACGTTTTCGAGGTCACCGTGGTATTCGGGGTGCTCGAGGATCCAGTCGAGCGCCTGGGCTTCTAGCGGCGTGAGAATTTCATTGGCGCGTTGCTTGCGCCACGCATCCACGAAAAACTGCCGAACCTGATCGCGAGAGGGATTGAACATGATCGATATATTGTACTGGTTGGTGGGTTCACAAGGCGTGTCCAGTGCCTGCTCTCCCTCGTAAGGACGGGGCCAACGTGGCGCTGGCGCCATGAATACGCGATAATCCTCGCCTGCGCGCCGCCGGCCTTCGCCAGCAGTGCTTCAAATGTCCGCTCGGAAAGACAAACGCATGTCCTATCAGCACATCCACGTCCCGGCAGAAGGCCAGAAAATCACCGTCAACGCGGATCGCACGCTGACCGTGCCGGACCAGCCCATCATCGCGTACATCGAGGGCGACGGCACCGGCGTCGATATCACGCCGGTCATGATCAAGGTGGTCGATGCCGCGGTGGCCAAGGCCTACGGCGGCGCCCGCAGCATCCACTGGATGGAGATCTATGCCGGCCGCAAGGCCACCGCGCTGTACGGCGATGGCGTCTGGCTGCCCGACGAAACCGTCGACGCGCTGCGTGACGTGGCTGTCGCCATCAAGGGTCCGCTGGCCACGCCGCCTACCGGCGCCTACCGGTCGCTGAACGTGGCGCTGCGTCAGAAGCTGGACCTGTATGTGTGCCTGCGTCCGGTGCGCTACCTGCGGGGCGTGCCGTCGCCGCTTACCCGTCCGGAAAAGACCAATATGGTCATCTTCCGCGAAAACTCCGAAGACACGTATGCCGGCATCGAATACGCGGCCGACACGCCCGACGCGCAGGCGCTGATCGAATACCTGCAGTCCCGGCTGGGCGCGAGCAACATCCGCTTTCCGGAATCGTCGGGCATCGGCATCAAGCCGGTGTCCCGCCAAGGCACGGAACGGCTGGTGCGCCGCGCGATCCAGTATGCGCTGGACCACGACCGCCGGTCGGTCACGCTGGTGCACAAGGGCAACATCATGCGATTTACCGAAGGGGCGTTCCGCGACTGGGGCTACGCCCTGGCCAAGGCGGAATTTGGCGCCGAGGTGATCGACAGCGGGCCGTTCTGCCGCATTCGCAACCCGCGCACGGGCCGCGACCTGATCGTCAAGGACTGCCTGATGGACAGCTTTTCGCAATTGATGGTGACCCGCCCCGTGGAATTCGACGTCATCGCGACCCTGAACCTGAACGGCGACTACCTGTCGTCCGCGCTGGCCGCGCAGGTGGGCGGGGCGAACATCGCGCCGGGCGCGAACATGAGTGATTCGGTTGCCGTGTTCGAAGCCACGCACGGCACCTCGGCCAAATACGCCGGGAAGGATTACGTCAATCCCGGCTCGGAAATCCTGTCGGCCGAAATGATGTTGCGGCACCTGGGATGGGGTGAAGCCGCCGACCTCATCATCCGGTCCATGGAACGCTGCATTCTCGACAAACGGGTCACGTACGACTTCGCGCGCCAGATGGAAGGCGCGACGCAGGTGTCGTGCTCCGGCTTTGGGGCTTCGATGATCGAACGGATGTAAGCCCGGTTCAGGTGGGCATCGGGCATGCGTAAAAATTACATGCAAGCATGTATATTCTTATGCATGCCGTCGTTGGTGCAAGTTAAAGAATGCCGAAGATCTTGAGCAGGATCAACAAACCAAACGGCACGCCAAGCAGCCACAGAATGATCATCTTCATAGGGAATCTACCGATTTCGAGTGAGTGGAAGCTCATCAATGCAAGATGGATGCCAGACGCGCCGCAAGCAGGCATTGGTTTTGCTAAAGCATGAGACGGCCGTGGGCTGTGTCCAAGGAATCACTACATGTTTACTACGCTAGAAGCGTCGGCGCGCTCCACTGCGGGCGGCGACACGGGACCGGCATTGGCCCTGTCGCGGTCCCGGCTGGTTGACCGAGCCCCGGCGCCTCAGGTGTCGGCCCAACTGCCGGAAATGTCAGCCGACGCCATGCGCGCCGCTGAACTGCGGGCCGGGCTGCTGAAGCGATCCGCCACGATCGATCCCAAGTTCCTCTATGACACCCAGGGCTGTGTGCTGTTCAACGCGATATGCGAGCTGGACGAGTACTACCCCACGCGCACCGAGCGGGCCGTTTTCGAGATGTACCGCACGGATATCGCGTCGCACGTGCCCAAGGCCGCTCAGTGGATCGACCTGGGCTGCGGCGATTGCGCCAAGTCGCGCACCTGGCTGGAACATGTCGACGCCAGCCGCTTCATCGGCGTGGACATCGCAGCGGAATGGATCGAGCAGTCCGTCGCGGCAGTGGGCCGCCGCTTTCCCGACATCGAATGCCTGGCACAAGGCGCTGACTTCACGCGCGGCTTCGACATGCATGCCTTGCTGGGCGATGTCGAAGCCCGGCCACCGCTGTTTTTCTACCCGGGCTCGTCGATCGGCAATTTTGCGCCGGACTCGGCCGTGACCATGCTGGAATCCGTCCGGAGCCACCTGGGCAGCCGGGGCGGCCTCCTGGTCTGCGTCGATCTGCGCAAGGATCCCGCAATTATGAAGCGCGCTTACGCCGACGGGCTTGGCGTGACGGCAGCGTTCAACAAGAACGTGCTGCGCGTCGCCAACAAGCTGCTGGGTAGCGATTTTCGGACCGAAAACTTCTCGCACCAGGCTCGCTTTGACGAGGTCCGCGGCTGCATCGAAATGCGCCTTGTGGCCAACAGCAAGCAGTTCGTGCGCCTGGGGGGCGAGATTCGGACCTTCGAAGAGGGCGAGCCCATCGTGACCGAGCACTCGTACAAGTACACCCCCGAACAGTTCGTGACCGTACTGCAGCGCGCGGGATTCACGCGCCACAAGATGTGGACCGACCCGCAGTCGTGGTTCGGTGTGTTCCTGGCGAGCGCATGAGCGCATTGCCCCAGCCTTTGCAGACGGGCGTGCGCCAGGAACGCCTGCTTGCCCGGGCGCGTGAAGTCAGCGCAGCGACATTGCACTTGCTTGACGGGCTGAGCCCGGAAGATTGCATGCTGCAATCGATGCAGGATGCCAGTCCGCTCAAATGGCATGTGGGTCACGTCACCTGGTTCTTCGAAACCTTCCTGCTCGAGAACGGCCGCGCCGAATTCGCACCGTTCGACCCCGCCTTTCGTGAGCTGTTCAACTCCTACTACGTAGGTGTGGGCGCCCGCCATCCGCGCGGCGAGCGAGGCATGCTGTCACGCCCGCCGCTGGAGCGCGTGCTGGCCTACCAGTATTCGGTGCATCATCAGCTGTTCGAATGGATGGCGTCGACGCCGTTGTCGGACGACGCCCTCGACTTGATCGAACTCGGCATCCATCATCAGCAGCAGCATCAGGAACTGATGGTGACGGACCTGAAGCATCACTTTTCCCGCAATCCTGCCTACCCGGCCTATCGGCCGGAGCAGGGCGTCGCCCGCGAGGCCGCCGCCATCGGCATCGCGTCCGCGGCCACTGTGCAACGTCCGCCTGCGTCCATCAAGGCGCCGCTCCGGTTCATCGACATGCCCGGCGGCCTGGTGGAGATCGGCAGTCAGGGCGAGGGCTTCTCGTTCGACAACGAGCGGCCCCGTCACCCCTATTGGTTGCAGCCGTACGCCCTGGCCAGCCGGCCGGTCAACAACGCCGACTATCTGGCTTTCATGCTCGATGGTGGCTATGCATCTCCTGAATGGTGGCTGTCCGAGGGGTGGGACGTGTGCCAGCGCGAAGAGTGGCAGGCGCCCTTGTATTGGGTCCGGCGAGATGCCACGTGGCTGGCGTTTACGGCACAGGGCCTGTCGCCGATCGATGGCAATGCGCCGGTCTGCCACCTGAGCTATTTCGAGGCCGATGCGTTTGCCCGGTGGGCAGGGGCGCGCCTTCCTACCGAGCAGGAGTGGGAAGCAGCGGCGGCGCAAGTCGATCCGGCGACGGCCGCGGGGGACTTTGCCGAAGACAACCATTTCCACCCGCGTGCGTTGTCGGCCGCAGACACCGATGTTTCCACAGGCTTCCAGGGACTGTATGGTGGCGTCTGGGAATGGACCCAGAGTGCCTACCTTCCGTATCCCGGCTTCCGGATTGCCGAGGGCGCCGTCGGCGAGTACAACGGCAAGTTCATGATCAATCAGATGGTGCTGCGTGGCGGCTCGTGCGCCACGCCCCGCAGTCACATTCGCGGCACCTATCGCAATTTCTTTCCCACCAGCGCGCGTTGGCAGTTCTCCGGACTGCGGCTGGCGCGCTGATTCCGGGCGACGCCGCTGGCAGGTGCGCCAGACGGGTCGTCCGATGTCCTCCTTCCCCGATTCTTGGAATGTTTACTGATGTCCTTTACGCCTGCCTCTTCTGATTCCGCAACCGGCTTGCGGGTCCTGGTGGTTGACGACCATATGGACGCGGCCGAAGCGCTCGGCATCCTGCTCGAGGTGTTCGGTCACGACGTCAAGACGAGCTTCGACGGCCAGCAGGCGGTCGAGACCATCGTTGCCTGGCGACCCGATCTCGTGCTCATGGACCTGTCTTTGCCGCTCATGGACGGGTACGAAGCCGGCAGACGTATCCAGGCCCATGTCGCGGCGCATCCTGACTTTCCGCTGCCCTACATGGCTGCCTTGTCGGGCTTCAGCGGCGACGCCGAACGCGAGCGCACCGCGCAGTGCGGCTACACGCGCCACCTGGTCAAGCCGGTCGGACCGGATCAACTGAAAGCGGTGATTGCCGAGGCGGCGCGCCACCGGGATGCGCGCGGCGCGACGCCGGCAGGATGAGCTGGTACGGAGCTTGCAACCTGCTTGTCGTACCGACTGCTGCAGGCAGCAGCCTGCAGCTGAATTCCTGATCATTGCAAGGCGAATCACATGACTGACGACAAACCCAATACCAAAGCGCAGCCCGGCAATACCGTCACGCAAGACCACAAGGGCGACGCCCGTCCCAAGCTGCCGCACGAACACGACGAATCGGATCACAGCCAGCAGAGCGATCCGCGCGGCATCATGAAGCAGGCGTATGACGATGTGCAGTCGGGCCAGGAAGACACCGACCTGCACGGCTCGCGGGGTCAGCGCCAGGACACGGTTCCGCCCAATGAGCCGACCAAGGACTGACGTTCTTGCGGGCGTGCTGAAGCGCCCGCTTTATCGGGCGCGGGCGCGGCGGCCACCCGACGTTTCGACATCCTGGCCGAGCACCGCGCCGCAGTTGGCGTCGCGTCCATAGCCGGTATCAACCAGCGGCACAAGCCCGGTCGCCATGGATACTCCCGAAATGCCCGATGCGCCTGGCAGGCCGGGCGCGACCGACCCCATGGCAACGGCCCGGTCTGCCCGGACATCGGGATAGGCGAAGGTACCCATGATCGCGATCGGCGATCGCGCGACGGCAGGCGCCGCCTCCTTGACAGTTTCCTTGACGCCCTCGCGCGTCGTCTCCCTGACAACCTCTTTCACGACCGGCACCAGTCGCAAGTCCAGCCGTTCGTCGGCGAACGTCACCGTGCCCTGACCACCCAGACGCGCATCCGGCGTGTCGATCATCAAGGTCTGCGTGCGGGCCACCCCTTTCTGCACATCAAACGCGGCGACCGCGCAGCGCAGTACCGTCCGCTTTTCCGGCCCGATCAGATGCAACAGGGCGGGGCCGGTATCGACCACCAGACCATCAGTCACCAGGTTCGACAGATTGCCGCCGGCCAGCACCAGGCCGAACGCACCATTGGCGCTGCCCAGCATGTCGCGCAGCGTGTCGCCTGATCCGGTCAGCCGGATATCGGCGCCCATCATCCCGTCGCTGCGTTTCAGGCTGCCAGCATCGGCAAACATGCGGCCATAGCGCGCCTTCTGCAGCGTCCCGGTCACGGCGGCCTGGGCGGGCGTCGACCGCGCATCGAAGGTGACCTTGGCCGAGAACTGTCCGCCTGCGTAACCGACCGTGAAGGGTGACAGGGTCAGCTGTCCCTGATCGATCAGCGCGCGCCCGGCAACGCTCTCGAACGACCATGTCGTGCCAGACCGCAGCACGGCCATGTCCACCTTCAGATCCGCGTCATTGGCGCGCAGCCGCGCCACGTCGAATTGCCATTCAGGCAGGACGCGGCGATCCGGTTCCGGCTTGCCACGTGGCGTGGCCGCCACCCGGGCAGATCCGCTCCGGGTGGATCCGCTCCGGTTGGCAGCGCCCGCAGGCGCCGATTTCTTGGCGGTCGTTGTCGTTCTTGCCGCCGTCGTTCTTGCCGCTGTGGTGCGCGGGCGATCGATGACAGCAGGCACCACCGGCGTCCAGCCAAACAGGGGTGCAACGTCCTGTATGTCGAACACGCGGCTGTGGACGTCGCCCGTCAGCTTGGGGCGCGCCCCACCGCGCGGGTCCCACGCCAGGTCGCCCGTCAGGTCGCTGCGCCCCAGTGACGCGGCAAACTGTGTCGCGTCCCATTTGCCTTGCGTGCGGGCCAGCCGGCCGCGGTAGGCAAACGGAGGCGTATTGGGGAACGCAATGCCAACAAAAGGCGCCAGGTTGGCCAGGGTAGGACCGGACAGGTCCACCGTGGCATCCAGACCCAGGTCCCCCAGCAGGTTCTGCATCGTGCCTTCGGCCTTGAGCCGGGTGGCGCCGACGCGCCCGTCGATACGGAAGGGGAAGGGGGTTTCGGCTTCGCGCAGCGAAATCACCGGGCCGGTTGCGAATTTGCCCTGGTAGCGCGCTGTCCCGTAGTAGCCGTTGAATTCGGCTTGCATGGTGTGCCCCTTCGCATCGGGCTTGCGCAGCGTCGTGGTCCGGATGTCAGCCGTCAGATCGAGCTGGCGATCGTCATAATCGATCAGCGCGTTATCGAGCACCAGGGCTTCGACGTCCACGTCGTTGCGTTCACGACCTGGCAGGGTCCAGTTATTGGCGCCGTTCCTGGCGCGTGCAAGGTAGACCTCGCCTCCGCGCAGCGCCAGTTGTTCGATCAGGATCTGTTTGTGCAGCGCGCGCCACGTCGACAGATGCACTTCGGCAATGTCGAGGGCGACCATCTGCGGCTGGCGGGAATCGGGCACGTTGCCGATACGCAAGCCTTCGAAGTTGAGACGGGTGGTGAAAGGGCGCAAGGCCATGTGAAAGCCGGTCAACGTGACCGGCCTTCCCAGTTGCTCGCTGGCATAACGTTCAATCGGGTACCGCAGGAACCGCCAATCGATTGCCATCGCAATACCAACGATGACCACGGGAGCGGCGACGAGTGTCGCAACAACTTTTCTAACCGACATCCATTGCCGTCCGTTGCGGGGCTTCCGCGTTGATGATGCTCAGAGTTGTTTGCGCAACTCCGCGGGAGGCACTTTCATGAGTCCACGGTACTTGGTGACCGTGCGGCGGGCGACCACCACTCCCTGGTCCGCAAGCATTTTAGTCAAAGATACGTCGGAAAGCGGATCTTCGCGGTTCTCGCTCGCAATCATGTCTTTTAACAACGCTCTGACCGCGGCCGCCGAGCATTTACCGCCGGTATCGGTTGCCAATTCGCGCGAGAAGAAGTGCTTGAACTCAAAGACGCCGCGGGGCGTCGCCATGTACTTGTTGCCGGTCGCACGCGAGACGGTCGACTCGTGCAGATTCAGTTCTTCGGCCACTTTGCGCAGCACGAGCGGTCGCATGGCGATTTCGCCGTAGTCGAAAAAGGTTTTCTGGTGCGCGACGATGGCTTCGGCGACCCGCTGGATCGTCGTGAAACGCTGCTCGACATTTTTCATCAGCCAGCGCGCTTCCTGCAGTTCCTGCGCCATCGGCGCCCGGTCGCCGCAGCGGGCGCGGCGGAACAGGTTGGCATAGGCGTGGTGCAGACGGGCACGGGGCATCACGGCCGGATTGGTCGCAATCACCCAGCGGCCCTTCACCTTGCGCACGATCACATCGGGAATCACGTGGTCGGTGGTCTGGCGGGAATAGCGGGTTCCCGGCTTGGGATCCAGGCTGCGGATCAGCTTGGTCGCAGCGATCAACTCGGATTCGTCGCAGCTCAGGCGGCGCTTCATCTCCGCAGTTTCACGGCGGGCCAGCAGATCCAGATGCTGCGTCACGATCCGGCGTGCCAGCTCGCGGCCCGGCGTGTCGGCGCCCAGCGCATCGATCTGCAGCTTCAGGCATTCGCCCAGATTGCGCGCGCCAATCCCCGGGCCATCGAGCTGCTGCACCAGCGTCAGGGCGACCATCCATTCTTCTTCGCTCGGTTCCGGATCGAAATCCAGGACGTCCGACAGCTCGGAGAAGTCCTGGCGCAGGTAGCCGTCGTCATCCAGAGCTTCGATCACGATCTCGGCCAGGGCGCGATCGCGGTCGTTCAGCCGATACCCGCACAGTTCGCGGCGCAGGTGATCGCGCAGGTCCAGCGTGGCATTGGTCCACTCACCGATGTCGTGGGCTTCGTCGTCATTGCTCGACCCGCGCTCGCCGGCGTATTCCGAGCCATAGCTTCCCAGATCGGATTCGATGGACGTGTCGTTGGTGGCAGAATAGGGGGCTTCGTCAGCCTCGGATGCGCTCGATGTGGGCACCTCGGTCAGGCTGTGGTCCTGCGACACAGGCATGCCATCCGCGTCCGTCTCGAGGGCGACTTCGTCGTCTTCCTCCAAGAAGGGATTCGAGGCCAGTGCCTGCTGTAGTTCCTGTGTGAATTCGAGCGCGGACATCTGCAGAAGCTTGACGGATTGCTGCAGCCGCGGCGTAAGCGACAACTGCTGCCGCGCACGCATATCGTAGGTGGCTTGTACCACGTTGGATCTCCCAGATGAACGGTGCCCAGGCGGGCGATAACAGACTACCGTCCTCTTGTTTGCAAGCTTCGTGCCACTTTTCAGATCCGCATGAACAGGGCATCTCCAGCCCAAGTGGTCGATTTCAGCCAGGATTTTCGCCGGTAAGTTTTACGTGAAATGTAATGAGGAACGCGGCTTGCTGTCAGGTTGCGGCCGACACGCCGCACCAGCTTGCGCGGGAGGGGCCGGCCCCGGTTGGCATGAGCTTTGCTCTGCGTGCTCATCCATACCTTCCGGTTCGTCCGCCATAACAATGACATTGACAGGTCGAGTCGTGATCGCCGCCGCTTGCGTGGTCAGCCTGTCGCATTGCGCGACACTGCCTGACCCCGAGCCTGCGACGCAAAGGTGAACCAGGGCGTGGCCGCCGCGATCATGGTCGATGACGTCGGGACCCTGAACGTTCCCAAGACCCTGTTGATCGCATGCGCGCCGGTGGCGTGCAGGTCGCCGTGTTCAACCCCGTCATAGGGGTCGTTCCGGCGCTTTGGCAGCGGCAAGTCGTCCGCACAAAAGGCGCGCGATGAAGAAGCCAGGTGTGCGGGCAAGCCCACGGCGTCCACCGCGCCATGGCGTGACACGCATCTCGAAATCCGTGGGCCTGCCGTGGCGAACATCAAAATCCATCCACATCACGATGGCCTACTTTGTCCCCGACCCAGCGTTTCTCAAGGCCCTACAATGACGTGGCGCTGTCCCGGCAGGTCACGCTGGCGCAGTGGCACAAGCGGCCCGTCAAGGACCGCGTCATGGAATTCATCTCGCGCTTTGGTGAACGCTGGCTGTAGCGCGTGTGTGTGCCAGGGTGTCACGCATGAAAAAGCCCGCACTGGTTGCGGGCTTTATTTGGTGCGGGCGTTTCTTCAAACGGCCTTTTCTTGAAGCGGGCTTTTTTTGAATCCGGTGCTGCGGCTTATTCGACCGACCCGCCGCCCGAGCCATCGGGCTTGTAGCTTTCAAGGCGGTTGTAGAGCGTCTTCAGGCTGATGCCAAGGGTGCTTGCCGCCTGGCGCTTGTCGCCATCGAAATGGGCCAGCGTCGCCAGGATGATTTCGCGCTGCGCATCGAGCAGTGGCGTGCCGATCCACACATCCAGGAAACCTTCGCGGCGCACCGCGCGCTTGTTGCGCGGCGGCTGGGTCGGGCCCGGCAGTTCTACCACCTTGTCGGCCATGATGAAGGCACGATGCACGGTGTTCTTCAACTCCCGCACATTGCCGTTCCACGAATGCTGGCCCAACGCTTCCAGCGCGCGCTTGGAAAACACCTTGCTGGTTTTCTCGGCGGCGTTGAACTGGTCCAGGAACCGCTGCGCCAACAGCTCGATGTCGCCCTGGCGTTCGCGCAAGGGGGGCACGCGTATCGGAAACACGGCCAGGCGGTACAGCAGGTCTTCCCGGAACCGGCCGTCCTTGACGGCCACCTGCGGGTCGCGGTTCGTTGCGGCAATCACGCGAACGTCCACTTCAATCTGCTCGGTACCGCCCACGCGATGGAAGGTGCCGGTTTCGAGCACCCGCAGCAGCTTGATCTGCATGTCGGGCGCCATCTCGGTGATTTCGTCCAGGAAAATCGTGCCGCCGCTGGCATGCTCGAAGTACCCGATGTGCTGGTGGATCGCACCCGTGAAGCTGCCTTTTTCGTGACCGAACAGTTCCCCTTCAATCAGCGATGCCGGAATTGCGCCGCAGTTGACCGGAATGAAGGCCTTGGCGTTACGCTGGCTCTTGTCATGGACGGTCTTGGCGATCAATTCCTTGCCGGTCCCGCTGTCGCCGACGATCAGGACGGACAGGGCTGTCTTGGCAACCTTGTCGATCTGCCGGTACAGGTTCTGCATGACCGGCGAGTTGCCATACAGCAGCCCATACGGCTGGGGAATGGCATTGGTCCCGGCCTGCGCGGCGCGCGCTGTCCCACTCCTCGGCTTAATCGACGCTGGCGCAGCATCAGCCGGAAGATTAATGGTTGGATTGGAAACATCGCCTGATTGCATCGGGTCCCTGCTAGGTCAGTATGGATTTATGCATTGATCGTACCCCGTTTGATCAGTGCCTCAAACGCGCTCCCGGTTACGGTCCGCCCGTGTTGGTAACCAATCCGTGCAAGGCTTGCTCGGTCGGGAGAAATTATACGAAAGCGTGTAAATTTTACGTTGCGCGCAATTTGCGCGGCGTGGCCATGCTGGGAAGATCCGCAGATTCTGCCGGGCCGTAGCTTGGCGAATTCACGTTCCTGCCCATTGGCACGGAAGATGCATATCAACATCAACTGCGGTACCGAGTCGGTGCTCGCAGGGCCTTGCGCGGTCAGGCCGGAGTTGCTCCGGCAAGCCTCCCAGGGCGTTGGCGGCGGGGATGTTCATTTTTATTAACGGTGCTTGTTGCACGACCTCCCGGACTGTCCGGTCCAGGTCGAGCCTTCGTCGTACACAAGGAGAAAGTCATGGTTGCCAATGCAATTGATGTGTCTTCCAAGAAAGAAAAGATCGCCAGCAACTTTCGCGGCCTGGTTGAAGGTGCGGAAGACCTGCTGCGCTCCACCGCAGCGGCGACCGGTACGGAAGTTGACAGCGCACGCAGCAAGCTGAACGCACAGCTGAGCCGTGCCAAGGGCCTCTACAGCGACCTGGAAACATCGGCCATCGACTCGTACAAGGAAGTGTCGGAAACCACCGACGCCTACGTGCGTGAGAACCCCTGGCGCGCTGTCGGCATTGCTGCCGCAGTCGGCGTTCTGGTCAGCCTGGTTGCGCTGCGCCGTTAAGCCGCACTAGGCATAATGCGGACCCTGCACCGCCTTTCGCTGCCCTGCGTCCTGCACGCAGATCGGGAAACGCGAGGCAGTCCGTGCATGAAGCGGGCCGTCACCGGTCTGCCGCATCCGGCAACGTGCCCGATGCGGCGGCAGGTGCGGCCCGGGAATCGTTAGGAGACCCGGTTTCTTGCTATCGTTTCGACGGTTTGAATGGGAAGTAGGTGGTACGCGCGCGTGGCGGATCGGACCCTGTTATAAGGGTAGCGAAGGTTCCCAGCGCGCGTTTTTACAGGTTATCGGAGTTTGCTCGCATGCCGCACGTATTGATCGTTGATGATGAACCGAACACGCGGGCCGCGCTCGCCGAAATCATCGCTGACGAGGGATTCACCACCGCCGTCGCCGGCGACCTGCGCGAAGCCCGGATCCAGATCGTGCGGCAGGCGCCCGACGTAGTGCTGACCGACCTGAAGCTGCCCGATGGCACCGGCATGGACCTGTTCAAGGAACTGGAGCCGGGCATCCCGGTGGAAGTGATTCTGATCACGGGCCACGCCAGCGTGGAAAGTGCGGTGGACGCGCTGCGCCTGGGCGCGGCCGATTACCTGGTCAAACCGATCAACATGCAGCGCCTCAAGGCGATCCTGGACCGTATCCCGCGTTCGGGCGACCTCAAGGCCGAGATCGGCTCGCTGCGCGGCGAACTGCGCCGGTATGGCCGCTTTGGCCGCATGCTCGGCAATTCCGCAGCCATGCAGCAGTTCTACGACCAGATCAACAAGGTGGCGCCCACCGAGGCAACCGTGCTTCTGATCGGTGAAAGTGGTACGGGCAAGGAACTGGCAGCCCAGACGGTGCACGAGCTCAGCCTGCGCCGCAAGCGGCCTTTCCTGGCGGTCAACTGCGGCGCGATCTCGCCCAACCTGATCGAAAGCGAAATGTTCGGTCACGAGCGCGGCAGCTTCACCGGCGCCGAACGCCAGCACAAGGGATATTTCGAACGCTCGAACGGCGGCACGCTGTTCCTCGACGAAATCACTGAAATGCCGATCGAACTGCAGGTCAAGTTGCTGCGGGTGCTCGAAACGGGCCTGTTCATGCGGGTCGGCACGAACCAGGAAATCGAAAGCGACGTCCGCATCGTGGCCGCGACCAACCGCAACCCGATGGAAGCGGTGGCCGAAGGCAAGCTGCGTGAAGATCTGTACCACCGCCTGAATGTGTTCCCGCTGCAGCTTCCGCCCTTGCGCGATCGCGGCAAGGATTCCGAGTTGCTGGCGCAGAGTTTCCTGGACGATCTGAACGCGCAGCACGGCACGACCAAGACCTTCGCGCCCGAGATGCTCGCGAACCTGTCGGCGCATTCCTGGCCGGGCAACGTCCGCGAATTGAAGAACTACGTGCAGCGCGCGTTCATCATGGCCGATGAAGGGCTGATCAGCCCGTTTGCAGCGCCCATGCAGCTGGCCACGTCGAAGGCGCCCGCAGAAACGATCATCACGATCCCGGTGGGTATGTCTCTTGCGGAAGCAGATCGTCAGCTGATCTTTGCGACGCTCGAGCAATGCGCGGGTGTCAAAAAGCACGCGGCCGAAGTCTTGGGCATCAGCCTGAAGACGCTATACAACCGCCTTGAAGAATATTCGGCTTCCGACGCGCTCGACGAATAGGCGCGTGGGGGGCAAGCGGCCACAACGACAAGGAGCCAACATGCAGGATCTGCACATGCACACCACCCCCCCGGTACCTCCCGTCAACGATCCCCCGGTCGACCCGATCGGTGATCCGCCAGGCGGCCCGGTCGGCGATCCCCCGCCCAACAATCCCGAGCCTGTCGAGCCCCCGCAGATCCCGCCTGCGCCGGTTCCTCCGCAAGGCTGACCTCCCGCCTTGCCGCTTCCTGACCAGCGCCCGCTGAACGGCACGTTTCGTGCTGTACAGCGGGCACAATGCTAATAAGGAAAACACCATGTCCCTGATTGTCGCTGCTCGATTCGACTCGTTTCCCGAGGCCGAAGCCGCTGGCCGTATGCTGTTCCAGAAAGGCTTCAAGGAAGAAGACGTGTCGATTTTCTTCGTGAACCCGGCCGGTCAACACGCCCGTCACGCCGTGGGTGGCGATCAGGCTGCAAGCGAGGGCGCCAAGGATGCGCACAAAGGCGCGATCATCGGCGCGGCAACGATTGCCGTGCTGGGCGCGGTTTTGGGCGCCGCGGTGTGGATGGTGTCGGGCATCCCGCTGTGGGCACTGATCATCTTCGTTGCAGTGGGTGCCTACATTGGCTCGCTGGGCGGCGCCATGGTGGCGACCAAACAGAACAGCAAGCGGCCCGCGCGCCCCGGTCAGGACATCGGCATGCGCCGCGCGGGCGTGCTGACGTCGGTGCGCGTCGTGCCCGATACCGAAACGCTGGCTTCGCAGATTCTGCTGCAGGCGGGCGGCAAGGATATCGAGCGTGCCGGCGGTCAGTGGAAGAACGGCGACTGGGTGGACTTCGATGCGACCAACACCCCAGTCCTGAGCGACAAGGTGCCCGCCAAGGCCACCGAGTAAGTCAGGCGAAACGACCCGGTGCGGTATGGCACGGACCGGTCTTCGTTCCAATGACGAATCGGCCGATCGGTTCGCCAGAGTTGAAAAAAAGCGCCTTCTTTTAGGCGCCTTTTCCATGTCAGACGTTGTCGTTCTCATCGTCATCCGGAATCGCATCGCCGATCCGGTCGCCGACATTGCCCTGACTGATTTCCTGTTCGTCCACGCCTTCACCCGGGATGGGTTCGATCGAGTCTGGCAGCAGATCATCGCCTTCTTCTTCGATCGAAATGTCCACCGAAGGACGATCGCCCGCTCCGCCCGAGTCGGAGTCGCTGTCACCTTGCGGCAAGCCCGCACGATCACTGCCGGTATCCGAACTGTCGCTCGGTCCAAGATCGCTGTTGGTATGGCCCGGCGGGAAGCCCATTGCTTCTGCGCCATCGTTAAGTAGGGTGCTGTTCGCCATGTTCGACTCCTGAGAAAAAAGGCCGCTGTGAGCGGCCTGAATGGAATGCGATCGTTCTTGTCGTTGAAGTCTGACCCCTGGCGGGATCAGACGTTCAGGCAATTACATGTTGTAGGTTGTCTTGGCCTGCTTCTGGCACATGTCCTTGGCGTCGCCGGACATGGCGTCACATTTTTCCTTGGCAACCTTGTAGTCAGCTTCGCGCTTTTCCTTGTTGGCATCGGCACGGACGTCGCCAGTCTTGGCAGCGGCCTTGTTGTCCACTTCAGCCTTGGTACGCTTGGCCTTGGCTTCCTTCTCGCACACGTCTTGATTGTTGCCCTTCATCGGCTTGCACAGTTCCATGGCGGACTTGTACTCAGCTTCGATCTGCTTGTCGCGCATCTTGTATGCGTCGTCAGCAGCGTGCGCGCCGACGGAGAATGCAGCGCAGGACAGCAGGGCGATGGTCAGGGTGGTTTTTATGGTTTTCATAGGGCTCTCCTAGCTTCAATAGACGGGTACATCGGGTGACCGTAATCACTCCCGGTGCATCCTTATCCTTGCAAGCCCCATGCCATGCTGCGCAGGCTTGATACAGCGCCCTTTGCAGCGCGACGTTGTAAAGCGGGTGTGCATCCGATGTAAAAAAAGCGAATGCTTGTACCTGTTGTGTATAAAGCGGCAAAAGCATGGGGTGGTCGGGCGGGCCGGGCCGGCGTGTCGATTGGACGGCTCGGCTCAAGTGGGCCAACAGGCGGCGTGGATCATGCAGCCGGATGGCGCAGTCTTGCTCACGCAGGCCGGGTCTTGCTGCGGTAATCGCACAGATCGACGATGCCGCATTCCGGGCACTTCGGTGTCCTCGCGACGCACACATAGCGCCCGTGCAGGATCAGCCAGTGGTGGGCATCCATCAGGTACTGGCGGGGCACGAATTTCAACAGCTTGGCTTCGACCTCGACGACGTTCTTGCCCGGGGCCAGCCCCGTCCGGTTGCTGACCCGGAAGATGTGGGTGTCGACCGCCATCGCCACTTGCCGGAACGCCGTGTTCAGGACCACGTTGGCGGTCTTGCGGCCCACGCCCGGCAGCGCCTCCAGCGATGCGCGGTCCGCCGGCACCTCGCCGCCGTGGCGCTCGATCAGCTGCCGACAGGTCGCCAGGACATTCTTCGTCTTGGTCTTCCAGAGATTGATGGTGCGCACGTGTTCGCCCAGCGTCTCCTCGCCCAGGGCCAGAATCCCTTCAGGTGTGCCATGGTCGGGAAAGAAGCGGCGCGTGGCAATATTCACCGACTTGTCGGTGGCCTGCGCCGACAGGATGACGGCGATCAGCAACTGGAACGGCGTTGTGTACTCCAGCTCGGTCTGCGGCGTGGGATTGGCCGCGCTCAGGCGGCGAAAGATCTCTTGGCGCTTGGTGTTATTCATTGCAGAAGGAAAAGAAAGAGGGCCGGTGAAGCCAGGCGGTGCCGCAGGAATACGCTTGCCTGCACCTGAAAGGCCCGATCACCCGGCTCGGCGCGCGCGAGCCCGTGCCAGCGCCGCGGCCAGAATGGCCTGCTTGCGGGCTTCGGCGCTGTCGGGGGAGGGCGCGGCAGCACTGTCCGCAAGCGGAACAGCTAGCGGAACGGGGGCCGTTGCGGAGGTGGTTTGAGTGCCGGATGCGGGCCCGGACCGAATGCCGGCAACAGTCGAGTCGGATGCCGGCTCCGCGATCGTTTGGTCAAAGGCCGGCGCTCCCGTCGGCGCGCCTGTTGACGCGGCCAGCGGCATTGCGTTGGGCGTCGCCTCAGGCGTCCCATCGGAGATCCCATCGGAGATCCCATGGCGCGCCGGCGACCCAGCCCCAAGGTGGCTGCGGTCGTCGTCCTGCGTCAGCCTCGCCTGCCGCAGGGTGTACCGCCGCCGTGCATCGGCTGCGTCCTGGTCCGTCCAGGCACGCGCCGGCGCCACTGGCTCCATGTGGATGCAATCGACCGGACAGGGTGCGACACAGAGGTCACAGCCCGTACAGGCCGACGGCAGGATGATGTGCATACGTTTGTTGGCACCGACGATGGCGTCCACCGGACAGGCCTGGATGCACAGCGTGCAGCCAATACAGTGCTGCTCGTCGATGCGGGCGACCCGAAGGGGCCCGGGAAGTCCCCGTTCCGCATCGAGCGGGACGATGGGCCGGTCCAGCAAGGCTGCCAGCGCGGCGACGCCGGCATCCCCGCCAGGCGGGCAGCGGTCGATGCCCGCCGCACCCCCGGCGATCGCTTCCGCATACGGCCTGCAACCGTCGAACCCGCATTTGGTGCATTGGGTTTGAGGGAGCAGGGCGTCGATACGGTCAGCGAGGTCGTGCACGGAAAAAAGCGTCAGGCCGAGTCGCGTTCGTGCTGGCGAATGAACGCGGCAATCTTCGGTTCGATGATGGTGCGCCAGCGGCGGCCCGAGAAAATGCCGTAGTGGCCACAATCCTTGGCGGTGAAGTGTTCCTTGTCCGCGGCAGGAATGCCCGAGCACAGGTCCTGGGCTGCCTGCGTCTGGCCGGAACCGGAAATGTCATCCAGCTCGCCTTCGATGGTCAACAGCGCCACGGACGTGATGTCCGCGGGCTTGACGCGCTCGCCGGCAACGTCCCACGTGCCTCGGGGCAGGGCGGCTTCCTGGAACACCGTCTTGATGGTGTCCAGGTAGTACTCGGCCGGCATATCCAGCACGGCGTTGTACTCGTCGTAGAACTTGCGATGCAGTTCCGCGTCTTCGTCGTCGCCCTTGATCAGGTCCAGATAGAAGTCGTAGTGCGACTTCGCATGGCGATCCGTATTCATGGCAACGAACCCGGCATGCTGAAGGAAGCCGGGGTAGACCTTGCGGCCGGCGCCCGGAAAGCGCGGCGGAACACGATGGATCAATTGGTTTTCGAACCACGAATAGGGCTTGGTCGTGGCCAGCGTGTTGACCTGGGTCGGCGATTTGCGGGGATCGATCGGGCCGCCCATCATGATCATGGTGCGCGGCAGGGCGGGATCGTTCTCGGTCGACATCAACGAGATCGCGGCCAGCACCGGTACGGTCGGCTGGCACACCGAAATCACATGGACATCCGGACCCAGTGCACGGATAAAGTCGCGCACATACAGCACATAGTCGTCCAGATGGAACGGGCCAGCCGAAGCAGGCACCATCCGCGCATCGACCCAGTCCGTCACATAGACGTCGTGCGAAGGCAGCAAGGCGCGAACGGTATCGCGCAGCAGCGTTGCATGGTGACCCGACAGCGGCGCAACCAGCAGGACTTTGGGGTCCTTGCGCGCCGCGCCAGCATCCTTGCCGACGCTGCGGTGGACGGCGCCGCGCTCGAAATGGACAAGATTACAGAAGGGCTTCTGGACGGCGTTCGATTCGGTCACCGGGACCTCGACGCCGTCGATCGTTGTGGTGGGCAGGTCCCAGGCCGGCTTTTCGTAGTCCTTGCCAAGCCGATACAGCAGCTCGTAGCCCGCAGCGATCCGGCGCGACACGGGGGTGTACGCGAGCGGGCTGAACGGATTGGAGAAAAGTTGTGCGCTGGCGTCGGCGAAGCTCGCAAACGGGGTCAACAGCGCGCGCTGCATTTCGTGGAGTTGGTACAGCATGGATGCTCCGGGACTGCAATATGACTGACGATTATTGCTCTGCCATAGGGATCGTGCAATGCACAATGCACACAGGCGGTGCAACTACCAGTAGTTCTCGACGGCCAGGTTGCCGGGCTTGCCCCGGCGTGAGGCAGCAAATCCCCGGGTCGCCAGCAAGTGGCGTAAATCGGACACCATTTCGGGATTACCGCACAACATCACCCGTCCCCGCACCGGGTCGAGCGGCACGCCGGCGCGGCGTTCGAGCTCGCCATTCTCGATCAAGGTCGTGATGCGCCCATTCAGTGCACCCGGCACGCTTTCGCGCGTGATCGATGGCAGGTAGATGAGTTTGCCGGGGCTGGCGGCAACCATCTCACCAAAGTAGGGATGATCGGCCAGTCCTTCAATGGTTTCGCGGTAGGCAAGCTCTTCGGCCGTGCGCACGCTGTGCACCACGATCAGATGCTCGTAGTCGTCCCATACCTGCAAGTCCAACAATACGGAGATGAACGGCGCAAGCCCCGTACCTGAGCTCAACATCCACAGGTCCTTGCCGGTCGGAAAGGCCGCCGTCGTCAGGAAACCGAAGGCAGTCTTGTCCACATAGATCGTGTCGCCTTCGCCCAGCTTTTCGAGTTCGCTGGTGAACTCACCGCCGTCGACCACGATGGAAAAGAACTCCAGGTGTTCATCATAGGGTGCCGAAACAATGGAATACGCCCGCCAGACAATTGTGCTGCCCGAACCATCGGCCGCACCGGGATCCGTCTTGGCCACGCCCAGCCGGGCGAACTGACCCGGCGCGAAACGAAATCCCTGGTCCCGGGTCGTCCGGAACGAAAACAGCTTGCCGGGCACCCAGGTCTTGACCCAGGTCACGGTCTCGGCGGTGTATTTGTCGGCACTCATGCAGGCGGCTTAGCGCTCCAGCAGCGGCAGCTTGTTGGGCTTGTCCTTCCACTCGTCCGCATCGTCCAGCGGCTTTTTGGTACGGGTGATGCTGGGCCAGCTCTTGGACAGCTCGGCGTTGATCTCGATGAAATGCAACTGGTCCTGCGGAAGGTCTTCTTCGGCCAGGATGGCATTGGCCGGGCATTCCGGGATACAGACGGCGCAGTCGATGCACTCATCCGGATCGATGATCAGGAAGTTGGGACCCTCGCGAAAGCAATCCACAGGGCACACGTCCACGCAATCGGTGTATTTGCACTTGATGCAGTTTTCAGTGACGACGTGGGTCATTCGAAGCTCCGCGGCACGCGGCGTGCCGTTGAAAAAATTGGGTTAGCCAGTGATTTTACCGGACTCGGGCGGTTTCGCCTGCATAACCCCTTGGCGCGTCCGGTCTACGCGTACCCGGAACACCACGACGGGGGTCTGCAAGGCTGCTCCGTCATACGGGTAAGCAGCGTATTCAGCCGTAATCGAGTGCTTCCCCAGGGCGATTGCGTGCTTGCAACTGTCCGTATGCGCGGGAAACGCGGCGCGCGCTGTGCTATGTTGACCGGCTCACAGGCTTGCCTGGGAGTTGCTTACCAAATCGACCGGCTGACATCCTCAGCTTGATTATCCGGAGACTGCACGATGCGAACCTCTTTGAGCGCGCTGCGCAAGAAGCTCGCCAATGGCCGCAAACTATCGATGTTGACGTGTTATGACGCGGGCTTTGCCCGCGTGTTCGACGAAGCCGGCATCGATACCCTGCTTATCGGGGATTCCCTTGGCATGGTTGTCCAAGGACGCGACTCCACGCTACCCGTCACGGTGCAGGACATCGCGTATCACACCGGTTGCGTCGTTCGCGGTGCGGCGAACGCGTTCGTGCTGGCCGACATGCCCTTCGGCAGCTACCAGGAAAGTCCTGCTCAAGCCTTGCACAATGCCGTGATCCTGATGCAGGCCGGCGCGCAGATGGTCAAGCTCGAAGGCGGCGCCGAAATCGCACCTACCATCGAACTCCTGACCCGCAGCGGCATTCCGGTGTGCGGGCACATCGGCTTGATGCCATCCCATGTGCACGCGCTGGGGGGCTTTCGGGTGCAGGGCAAGGAAACGGCCGACGCCGACCGGATCGTGGCCGACGCGCAGGCTGTTGAAGCCGCCGGCGCGGCCATGCTGGTCATCGAAGCCGTGCCCGACGCCGTTGCACGACGCGTGTGCAATGACACCACGCTGCTGACCATCGGCATCGGCGCCAGCGCTGCCTGCGATGGCCAGGTGCTCGTGCTGCACGACATGCTGGGCCTCACGCGCAGCCCTGCCAAGTTCGTGAAGAACTACATGGTGGATGTGTCGGGTGGCGGCGACGCCGTCCTGCAGGCGGCGCGCCGGTACGCCCGGGAAGTCGAAAGCGGCGTCTTTCCTGGCGCAGAACACGTCTACGGCCTGACCTCCGGGTCTGTCGCCGGTCTTTATGGCAGCTCGCCCAACCCTGAAGCGGCGACACCCGGAGCGGCACCATGATCATCACTTCTCTGCTCGACACCGACCTCTACAAGTTCACGATGATGCAGGTCGTCCTGCATCAGTTCCCCGCCGCGCAGGTGCAGTACAAATACAAGTGCCGCACGCAGGGGGTCGACCTTCAGCCCTATGTGGACGAGATCCGCGACGAAGTGCGGCAGCTCTGCGCGCTGCGCTTCACCGACGAAGAACTCGACTACCTGGGCAGCATGCGCTTCATCAAGAGCGACTTTGTCGACTTCCTGCGGCTCTTCCATCTGCCCGAACGCTGCATCTCGATCGAAAAGTCCGCCAGTCCCGGCGAGCTCGACATCATGGTCGAAGGCCCGTGGCTGCACACGATCCTGTTCGAGATCCCGGTCCTGTCGATCGTGAACGAGGTGTACTTTCGCAATACCCAGCTCGCGCCGGCCTACGAAGAAGGTCGCGCACGGCTGCAGAGCAAGGTGCAACTGGTCCGCAGCGACCCCGACCTCAAGGAATTCCGGGTGGCCGATTACGGCACGCGCCGCCGGTTTTCCAAGCGCTGGCACGAAGAAGTCATGGTCACGCTGCGCGACACGCTCAAGGAAAACTTCGCGGGCACCAGCAACGTGTACTTCGCCATGAAGCACGGCCTGACGCCGCTCGGCACCATGGCGCACGAATACCTGCAGGCCTGCCAGGCGCTCGGCCCGCGGCTGCGCGACTCGCAAACCTACGGCTTCGAAGTCTGGGCGCGCGAATACCGGGGCGACCTGGGTATTGCGCTGTCCGACGTCTACGGCATGAGCGCCTTCCTGCGCGACTTCGACATGTATTTCTGCAAGCTGTTCGACGGCGCGCGCCATGATTCGGGCGACCCTTTCCAATGGGGGGAACGCCTGATCGCCCACTACCGCCAGAATCGTGTGGACCCCCGCACGAAAACGCTGGTGTTCTCCGACGGCCTGACCTTCCCGCTGGCAATCGAACTGGCCAAACGTTTCGCCGGCCGTTGCATCACGGCGTTCGGTATCGGCACCAACCTGACCAACGACCTCAGCTATCAACCGCTCCAGGTCGTGATGAAGATGGTCCGGTGCAACGGCCAGCCTGTGGCCAAGGTGTCCGACACCCCCGAAAAAACGATGTGCGACGACAAGGCCTATCTGGCCTATCTGCGGCAGGTCTTCGAAATTCCGGCAGAATGAAAAAAGCCAGGCGGTCCGACAGGACGCCTGGCTTTTTTACGTGTGCTGCCGGTGGGTTGCCTGGATTGCAGTCTGCCTGATCACCGGCAAGACGACCCTGCAGGCCTACAGCGACTCGCGCTTCACCAGTTTGACCGGGCGCACGGTGGCAGCCGGATCCACCCTGGCAGAAGGCATGGTGGCTGCGTCCGACGACGTCCCGCAGTTGTCGCACGTTCCGCAACCGCTGCCGCAGCCTCCCGCATCGACCTTCCGCGCCGCCCACCGGTGGCCGACCGACTGCATCCACGCAGGGTGGCCGCCCCGTGCCATCCAGTCGCCAGCGCGCTGTTTCAGCCGCGCATGCGTCTTGGGCATCATCCGCCGGAATGCGCCCAGCGCGCATGCCAGCACGACCAGGCCGACGATCAGGCTCTCGAAGGTCGAATACGCAGTCATGTCAGCATCCTTGTGACGTGATAGGTGATGAAGGAGGCAATGTAGGCCAGCGCAAACAGATAGACCGTTGCGATGCCTACCCACTTCCAGGAGGCCGTTTCACGGCGGATCACCGCCAGCGTCGACAGGCACTGCGGCGCGAAGATGAACCACGCCAGCAGCGAAAAGGCCGTCGCCAGTTCCCATTGTGCGGCAATCAGCGGCGTCAGCGTGGTTGCCGCGTCATCAGCCGCGCCCGACAGGGCATACACCGTGGCCAGCGCGCCCACCGCCACCTCGCGTGCGGCCAGACCCGGCACCAGCGCAATCGAGATCTGCCAGTTGAAGCCGATCGGCTCGAAAATCGTCTGCAATGCACTGCCGATACGGCCGGCAAAGCTGTACTCGATCGCCGGACCCACGGCGCCTTCGGGCGGCGACGGGAAGGTCGACAGGAACCAGATCAGCACCGTCAGCGTCAGGATCACGCCGCCCACCCGGGTCAGGAAGATCCGCGCCCGTTCCACCAGCCCCACGAACAGATCGCGGGCGTGCGGCACGCGGTACGACGGCAGTTCCAGGAGCAGCGAGTGCTCACGCGTGTCGCGGCGGAACAGCTTCATGACCCACGCCACCACCAGTGCGCTGACGATACCGGCCACATACAGCACGAACAGCGTGACGCCTTGCAGATTGAAGATGCCCAACACCGTGTCGGCCGGAACGAACGCGCCGATCAGCAGGGCATAGACCGGCAGGCGGGCCGAACATGTCATCAGCGGCGCCACCATGATGGTGGCCAGCCGTTCGCGCGTGTCCTGGATGCTGCGGGTCGCCATGATGCCGGGAATGGCGCAGGCGAAACTCGACAGCAGCGGAATGAACGAGCGACCGGTCAGGCCGGCGCCGATCATCATGCGATCGAGCAGAAAGGCCGCCCGCGGCAGGTAGCCCGATTCTTCAAGGATAAGGATGAAGAAGAACAGGATCAGGATCTGCGGCAGGAACACCAGCACGCTGCCCACGCCGGCGATCAGTCCGTCCACGATCAGGCTGTGCAACAGGCCTTCCGGCATCAGGTTGCCCACCTGCTCGCCCAGCCAGCCGATGCCCGATTCGATGCCGCCCATGACGGGTTCGGCCCACGAGAACACGGCCTGGAACATCAGGAACATGACGGCAGCCAGGATCACCAGGCCCAGCACCGGGTGCAGCACCCAGCGATCGACGGCGTCATCGATCGCAGCGGTGCGGCGTGGCACGGTCACGGCGGCCTTCAGCAGCCGGTTGACCTCGGCGTGCAGGTCGGCGCCTTCCGGCAGCGCGGGCGGAATCGCCGGGACGCCCTCGTCGATGCGCGATAGCAGGCTCGAAGCTCCGTCATGCTTGACCGCCACCGTTTCCACGATGGTCATGCCCAACTGTTCCTGCAAGGTGGCACGGTCGATCACGATGCCGCGCCGCGCGGCCGCATCGCTCATGTTCAGCGCCATCACCATTGGCAGGCCCAGCCGCTGCAGTTCAAGCACGAAGCGCAGGTGCAGCCGCAGGTTGGTTGCGTCCACCACCGCCACCAGCATGTCCGGACGGGCTTCGCCCGCGCGCAAGCCCATACAGATGTCCCGCGTGACGGCCTCGTCTGGGCTGACTGCATGCAGGCTGTAAGCGCCCGGCAGATCCAGAATGCTCAGCGTATGGCCCGACGGTGTGGTCAGACGGCCTTCCTTGCGCTCAACCGTCACGCCGGCGTAGTTGGCGACTTTCTGGCGGCTGCCCGTCAGCAGGTTGAAGAGGGCGGTCTTGCCGCAGTTGGGATTGCCGACCAGCGCGATGCGTTGGGCGGACAGAACTTGTGTCGTCATGAGTGGAAATCAGCCTGCAGCAAGGGGTTCGACCACAAGGGGTTCGACCAGTACGCGCGCCGCTTCGGCGCGGCGCAGGGCAAAGCGTGTGAACCCGATCTGGATCAACAGCGGGTCGGCGCCAATCGGGCCTCGGGCGACGATGCGCACAGGCTCCCCCGCCACAAAACCAAGGTCCCGCAAGCGGGTGGCGATGGGATCCGGCAGCCCCACGTCCTCCACCGTATTCACGGCCGCCTGTTGGCCGTACGGCAGGTCGGAGAGACGAATGGTCATGGGCGCACCTGTTCCTTTAATGAAAATGATTGTTAATTATAAAAGTTTTCCGAGTCGGGGGCGTGGCAGCCGAATCGGTGGCCGCAAAGCCCGCTGCATGGCCGCATCGGGCAGGTTTGGACGGGCACCCGGGCACGCTCTGGATGGCGTAAAGGCGCCCGTGCGTGCAGCCTGCGGCAGGATCGTGCCATCATTCGCCTGCCTATCTACAGTCGCATAAGAGGAGTTCCGATGTCGCGTCCCGTGGTTGCTTTCACCCGTCAGTACTTTCCCGACACCGCCGCGCCATTGGCCGACCGTGCAGACCTGCGTTTGAGCCCGGCTGACGAGGCGCTCGATGCCGCCGGGATTCTGCGTCATGTCGCGGGCTGTGGTGCCGCGGTCGCTACCACGGGCTGTCCCTTCAACGCCTCCGTCATCGACCAGCTTCCCGAACTGCGCCTGATTGCGAATGTGGGGGTGGGCTACAACAACATCGACGTCGTCGCCGCCACCCGCCGCGGCATCATGGTGACCAACACGCCCGACGTGTTGACGGAATCGACCGCCGACATGGCCTGGGCACTGCTCCTGGCAGCGGGCCGCCGTATCGGTGATTCAGAACGGTGGTTGCGCGACGGTCAATGGAACCGCTGGGCCATCGACCTCTGGCTGGGCGCCGACCTGCATGGCACCACGCTGGGCATTGTCGGCATGGGACGCATCGGCCGTGCGATCGCCCGGCGTGCCAAAGGGTTCGGCATGAACGTGATCTATCACAACCGCCGTGCCCTGCCGCCAGGGGAAGACGAAGGTGCGCGCTGGGCAGACAAGGCCGAACTCTTGTCCACGGCAGACCACGTCATCCTGGTGGTGCCGTACTCGGCCGACACCCATCACATCATCGGCGCCGCCGAACTGGCCGCCATGAAACCCACGGCGGTCCTGGTCAACATCGGACGCGGTGGATTGGTTGACGACGTGGCGCTGGCGCAGGCTCTCCAATCCGGGCAGATCGCATCGGCCGGCCTGGACGTGTTCGAAAACGAGCCGCGCATTCACCCAGACCTGCTGGCAGCGCCCAACGCCGTCCTGACGCCGCACATTGGCAGCGCCACCTTCCGCACCCGCCGCGCGATGTGCGACCTGGCGGTGGCCAACGTGACGGACTGGCTTGACGGCAAGCCGCCACGCACGCTGGTGAACAAAGACGTGCTGCCCGCCTGAGTTGCGGACAGGGCAGGCCGGAGGGGCAGGACGGAGGGGCAGGGCAGGGCGGCAGCGCCGGACAACGAGGCAGGGCGGCGAGGCAGGGCGGCGAGGCGGGACGGCGAGGCAGGGCAGGCCGGCCGGCGCAGGGTAGTACGCGCGGGGCTCCTTTGAGAGTGGCCCAGCCGGTCCTGCGTCAGACGGGCGGGTCAATCCTTCAATGAGTCATACAGCGCGACGTATTCTTCCATCGCCTGTTCGCGGCTCTTGCCCGCCTGCGTCTGCCAGGCATCCCACTTGGCTCGGGCAACAAAATCCGTCATGCCCGGACGCTCGCCCGTCACGTCCCCCTGACTGCCTTGCTTGTAGAGGGAGTACATCTTGAGCAGCGTCATGTTGTCGGGGCGCTCCGACAAGGTCTTGCTCGCGGCAACCGCGTCGTTGAATCGTGTCGTCAGATCGCTCATGGTGTTTCCTGTCAGATGATGGGGGAGAGCTCCACCCTACCGAATTCCCGTGGCACTGTCCAAGCACCATGGACCGGGCGGTGATCGGGCAGCAAAGGTCGGACGGCCTCGATGCCGTGTACCGCAGGAATGGCGTGGATGCCATCGATGCCGTGCCGCGTGTCATAGAGTAGGGCGCACCAGCGTGGACTTGCCGAACAGGCTGCTCAGCAAGTCGACCGCCAGCAGCGCGGTGCGATTCTGGACGTCGCGTGCCGGATTGATCTCGACCACATCCAACGATCCCAGCCGCCCGCAATCTGCAATCATCTCCATGCAGAGCTGCGCTTCGCGGTAGGTGACCCCTCCGAGCACAGGCGTGCCAACGCCCGGCGCAATATCGGGGTCAAGAAAATCGACGTCGAAGCTCACATGCAGATGGGTGTTCTCATCGAGTCCTTCCAGTGCACGTTCTACCGTCGCTCGCATGCCGACCTCATCGATGTAGCGCATGTCGTAAACCGTCAGTCCCGTCTGGTTCACGAACTGCTTTTCACCTTCGTCGACGCTGCGAATGCCCACCTGCCGCACCTCGGTCGCCAGGATGGCCGGTTGCCGGTCCGACAGCGAGATCAGTTCCATCGGTCCATGTCCGCACAGGCAGGCGACTGGCATGCCGTGGATGTTGCCGCTTGGCGTCATGGCAGACGTATTGAAGTCGGTATGGGCGTCGAGCCAGAGCACCCGCAGGCGTTTGCCTCGTCGGCGGCAATCCTGCGCTACCGCGCTGATCGATCCGATCGCCAGCGAGTGGTCGCCCCCAAGCACCACCGGCAAGGCGTTGCGCGAGAGGCTCCCCAGCACGGCATGGAACAAGAGGGCGTTCCAGGCGTGCACTTCGCCAAGATGACGATAGCCGTTGGCGGCCGGTTGTCTTGGATTCAGCGGCCCGACCAGGTCGCCGCAGTCCACGACATGAAACCCCAGCAAGCGCAGTGCGGTGTCCAGGTCGGCAACACGCAGGGCATCGGGCCCCATGGACGTTCCGCGCACGCCCGCGCCCACATCGGTCGGTGCGCCAATGAGTTCAATGACAGGCAAACTGGACAGACGACTCATGAACAAGGTGCTCCTGAAACTCGCTACGCCAAGGCGACGCGATGGAAGAACAGTGACTGCGCTGCAAGCGCCGGGCCAAGCAGCAACGGCCTCGCTCACCAGCAAAGGGCACACCCGGCGTTGCACCCATACGCGGTGCGGAGTCGCAACGCACGCGCCACGTCCTGTCGGCGCCGATGCTGACCACTGATGCCCTGCAGGGCCCTGTGGCCGGACCAACGTGTGACCGACCGGGGCTTTCTGACCGGGCCCCTATATAGTTAACAGGCTAATTTAGAGGTGGCACCGCGGTAGGTAGCATCGTGGTGGACAGTGACTCGAACCGATACGCCATTGCCCGAGCACCGTCCTGCGCGGCCATGCATCGCTTTTCAATCGAGCCAGGCCCTTGGCTTTCCTGATGATCGGAATGAACGCTTATCGTATCGGTCAATCAAGCACGCGCGTGCCCCAGTGCCAAGAAATATCCATGAGGACTCTCCATGATGACGACTTCCGCGGTGTCCGATCCGGCTCGCTCCTTTGATCCCATGCCGGCTGCCGAACTGCTCCTGAGTACATGGCGCAGCCACGGCGTCCTGGACGCGTTGCCAGAAGCGAGCCGCCCGGCCACGCTGGACGAGGGGTATGCCGTCCAGGACGCTGTGGCACAACTGCGAGGTGAACCGCTCGCGGGGTGGAAGCTGGGTGTCGGTAGCATCGGCGCGATGCGGCAGGCGAGGCTGGCCAGGCCGCTGATCGGCCGGGTGTATGAGTCGCTCGTGTATGCGCCCGGAGATGTGGTGCCCTTGCCGACCGATCGTCCGATCACAGTGGAATGCGAGATCGCGTTTGTGCTGGGTCAGGACATTGTTCCTCACGAGGCGCCGAGTCGCTTGTCCGACGCGGTGGGCGCTACCCGAGTGACGTTCGAGCTCGTGCTGTCCCGATTCCAGAATCGCCGTGCGGTGGGTTGGCCAAGTTTCGTCGCGGACGGGGTCGGTTTCGGCGCATTGGTGGTGGGACCTGAAGTGGAAACCGACCGGATCGACCAGGTTGCACAAGGCCTGTCGGTCATGGCTGACGGTGTCGTGCGGGCCCGTGTCGCGACGGGAGACGATGTCACGTCACCTTGGGAATCGTTTGCCGCGCTGATTGCCCATGCAAGTGAGCGGGGTGTCATGCTCAATAAAGGCCAGATCATCACCACCGGCGCGTGCGCAATACCCTTCGATATTGGCTGCGGGTCGACGGATCTTGAAGCCCGGTTTGACGGCAAGGTATTCGCAGTCCGGGTCGACACTTTATTGTGATCCGACCGACTTGCAGGCCAGAAAATAACCGTGCTATATTTCAGGGCTCGACGGAACAAACGCAACGCGATCTGCCCAGGCAGCAGCGGTGCAGCGGGTTCTGAAGAGCAGTGGTTTGGTGGTGAAGATGTCTAGCAGTTGGATGTTTCGACAGTTTGACAAGCGTAAAAAACTTCTTCA
>NZ_BMXQ01000004.1 GCF_014651835.1 Pigmentiphaga litoralis
CGGTCAAGCTGCTGGCCCCCATCGCCATGGAAGAAGGTCTGCGTTTCGCCATTCGTGAAGGCGGTCGTACCGTCGGCGCCGGTGTCGTTGCCACGATCCTGAAGTAAGATTCCAGTCCGGAAAGTGCTTCGGCACTTTCCACCTCATGCTTCGGAAGGCGGTTCGCCGTCTTCCACCCTCGCTCTTTAGGAATATCCCATGAAAAAGCAAAAGATTCGCATCCGCCTCAAGGCTTTCGACTACAAGCTCATCGACCAATCGGCCGCTGAAATCGTTGAAACCGCGAAGCGGACCGGCGCAGTCGTCCGTGGCCCCGTGCCGCTGCCGACCCGTATCCGCCGGTACGATCTGCTGCGTTCGCCGCACGTCAACAAGACGTCGCGCGATCAGTTCGAGATCCGCACCCATCAACGCCTGATGGACATCGTGGATCCTACGGACAAGACGGTTGACGCGCTCATGCGCCTGGACCTGCCTGCAGGTGTCGACGTCGAAATCGCTCTGAACTAATCGTCTCGTATTTGCACCCCGCCCTTGTATAAGGGGCGGGGTGCGCGCTATACTTGCCGGCTTGCCAGTAATTTTTCGCCGAGTCAATGGGATTTGCCCTGAGGCCTTGCCTCAATGAGCGACTTAAGCTCGGGGGTTGAAGCTCGACGCGGCGGATGTGTTTCAGCTGGCAACGCATCAAAGCTCTACCTGCAGTACTTACCACATTCTGGCGTAATGCCATTTTTAGCCCCGGCCAATCGCAGTCGGGAACGGAGAAAACGATGTCGACCCAATCGACGACCTCCACGCCAGCCGCATTCCGGCTAGGCTTGGTGGGTCGCAAGGTTGGCATGACCCGTATCTTCACGGACGATGGTGAATCCATCCCCGTGACGGTACTGGACGTGTCGAACAACCGTGTGACCCAGGTCAAGTCCCCGCAAGCCGACGGCTACGCAGCCGTCCAGGTCACGTTTGGTACGCGCCGTGCATCGCGCGTCACCAGCCCGCTTACCGGTCACTTCGCGAAAGCGGGTGTCGAAGCAGGCAGCGTGCTCAAAGAATTCCGTCTTGATCCGGCTAAAGCAGCCGAATTCGCTCCAGGCGCCGTTGTCGCTGTCGAGTCCGTGTTCACCGTCGGCCAGAAAGTCGACGTGACCGGTACCACGATCGGCAAGGGCTTCTCGGGCGCGATCAAGCGTCACCACTTCTCGTCGAACCGTGCATCGCACGGTAACTCGGTATCGCACAACTCGGCAGGCTCCATCGGTATGGCGCAGGATCCGGGTCGCGTGTTCCCAGGCAAGAAGATGGCAGGTCACCTTGGTGACGTGCAACGCACTGTGCAAAACCTCGAAGTCATTCGTGTGGACGCTGAACGCGGTCTGCTGCTGGTCCGTGGCGCCGTCCCCGGCCACGCGAACGCGAATGTCGTCGTGCGTCCCGCGATCAAAGGAGCCTGATAATGGAACTCAAGCTTCTGAATGATCAGGGCGAGTCGTCCGCAACCGTCAACGCCCCCGATACCATTTTCGGCCGCGAATTCAACGAAGCACTGGTTCACCAGGTGGTCGTGGCGTATCAAGCCAATGCCCGCAGTGGTAACCGCGCCCAGAAGGATCGCGAGCAAGTCAAGCACACGACCAAGAAGCCGTGGCGCCAGAAGGGTACGGGCCGCGCTCGTGCCGGTATGTCGTCGTCGCCGCTGTGGCGTGGTGGTGGTCGGATTTTCCCGAACTCGCCTGACGAGAACTTCAGCCAGAAGGTCAACAAGAAGATGTATCGCGCCGGTATGCGCTCGATCCTCTCCCAGTTGGCCCGCGAAGACCGTATCGCCATCGTCGATGCATTTGTGCTCGAGTCGCCCAAGACCAAATTGGCCGCTGACAAGCTCAAGACGCTCGGCCTGACGTCGGTGCTGATCATTACCGATACGGTTGACGAAAACCTCTACCTGGCCACGCGCAATCTGCCGCACGTCGCCGTGGTCGAGTCCCGTTACGCCGATCCGCTGTCGCTGATCCACTACAACAAAGTGTTGATCACCAAGCCAGCGATCGCTCAGCTCGAGGAGATGCTGGGATGAGCAAGAATGAACGTCTGATGCAAGTCCTGTTGGCCCCGATCGTCTCTGAAAAGAGCACGTTCATCGCCGACAAGAACGAGCAAGTGGCTTTCCGTGTCATCCAGGATGCCACCAAGCCAGAAATCAAGGCTGCCGTCGAACTGCTCTTCAAGGTGCAGGTCGAGTCCGTGCAGGTGCTCAATACCAAGGGCAAAGTCAAGCGCTTTGGCCGTTTCATGGGTCGTCGCCGGAACGAAAGAAAGGCGTACGTGTCGTTGAAGCCAGGTCAGGAAATCGACTTTGCGCAGGAGGTGAAGTAAATGCCCCTCGTTAAGCTAAAGCCGACTTCCGCCGGCCGTCGTGGCATGGTCAAGGTGGTTCATCCCCACCTGTTCAAGGGCCGCCCGCTCGACGCACTGCTCGAAAAGCAGATCCAGAACGCCGGTCGTAACAACAACGGCCATATCACCACGCGTCACCGCGGCGGTGGTCACAAGCAACACTATCGTCTCATCGACTTCAAGCGGACCAAGGACGGAATTCCGGCCAAGGTCGAGCGTATTGAATACGATCCTAACCGCACGGCGCACATCGCTCTGATCTGCTACGCCGACGGCGAGCGTCGCTACATCATTGCGCCACGCGGTCTGGAAGTCGGTGCAACGCTGTTGTCGGGTGTCGAAGCGCCTATCCGCGCCGGCAACACCCTGCCTATCCGCAATATTCCAGTCGGTTCGACGATTCACTGCGTCGAGATGCTGCCTGGCAAGGGCGCACAGATGGTGCGTTCGGCCGGTGCTTCGGCAGTGCTGCTGGCTCGTGAAGGTACCTACGCTCAGGTTCGCCTGCGCTCCGGCGAAGTCCGGAAGGTGCACATCGAGTGCCGCGCTACCATCGGCGAAGTTTCCAACGAAGAGCATGGCCTGCGCCAGATCGGCAAAGCCGGTGCAACGCGTTGGCGTGGTATTCGTCCTACCGTTCGTGGCGTTGCAATGAACCCTGTCGATCATCCCCACGGTGGTGGTGAAGGTCGCACCGGCGAAGCACGCGAACCGGTCAGCCCCTGGGGCACTCCGTCCAAGGGTTTCAAGACCCGCCGCAATAAGCGGACGAGCAATATGATCGTCCAGCGGCGCAAGAAGAAGTAAGCGAGGCAAGCATGTCACGTTCTATCAAGAAAGGACCGTTTGTCGATCTTCACCTTCTCAAGAAGGTCGAGACCGCCACGGCCGGAAAAGACAAACGCCCAATCAAGACCTGGTCGCGCCGTTCCACGATCCTGCCCGATTTCATCGGGCTCACGATCGCTGTGCACAATGGCCGTCAGCACGTTCCCGTGTACGTCAACGAGAACATGGTTGGTCACAAGCTCGGTGAGTTCGCGCTGACCCGTACGTTCAAGGGCCACGCTGCGGACAAAAAGGCCAAGAGGTAATCGGCGCAATGGAAACCACAGCAAAACTGCGCGGCGTCCGCGTCTCGGCCCAGAAGGCTCGGCTGGTTGCGGACCTGGTCCGCGGCAAGTCGGTCGCTCAGGCCATCAACATCCTGACGTTCACGCCCAAGAAGTCCGCCGGCATCATCAAGAAAGTGGTCGAATCCGCAATCGCGAATGCCGAGCACAATGACGGCGCCGACATCGACGAGCTGAAGGTCAAGGCCATCATCGTCGACAAGGGTACTTCGCTCAAGCGTTTCGACGCTCGTGCGAAGGGCCGCGGCGTCAAGATCGAGAAGCAGACCTGCCACATCGTGGTCACGGTCGGCAACTAAGGAGCCACGATGGGACAGAAGATTCATCCAACCGGGTTCCGACTCGCGGTCAGCCGTAATTGGTCCTCCCGTTGGTTTGCCAACGGCAGCAACTACGCCGTCATGCTCGCGGAAGACATCAAGGTTCGCGAATACCTGAAGAAGAAGCTGAAAGGCGCTTCGGTCGGTCGCGTGATCATCGAGCGTCCCGCCAAGAATGCCCGCGTCACCATTTACTCGGCTCGTCCGGGCGTGGTGATCGGCAAGAAGGGCGAGGATATCGAAAACCTGAAGGCTGATCTGCAGCGTCTGATGGGCGTGCCTGTGCACGTCAACATCGAAGAAATCCGCAAGCCGGAAATCGACGCCCAGCTGATCGCCGACTCGATCTCGCAACAGCTCGAGAAGCGCATCATGTTCCGCCGCGCGATGAAACGTGCGATGCAGAACGCGATGCGTCTGGGTGCCCAGGGCATCAAGATCATGAGCGCCGGTCGTCTGAACGGTATCGAAATCGCACGTACCGAGTGGTATCGCGAAGGCCGTGTGCCGTTGCACACCCTGCGCGCGAACATCGACTACGGTACGTCGGAAGCCGGCACGACCTACGGCCTGATCGGCATCAAGGTTTGGGTGTACAAGGGCGATACCCTTGGTACAGCCGAACAGAATGCCGTTCCGGAAACGAAGGACGATGAGCGCAAGCCGCGTCGCGGCCCCCGCAATGACCGCAACGAGCGTCCGGGCAATCGTCCTGGCGCCCCGCGTGGTCGCGGTGGTCGCAAGCCTGAAGGCGAAGGTGCAGCGGTTGCTGCAGCTGCGCCCGAGGCCGGCGCTGCTGCCAAGCGCGCGCCGCGCAAGCCGGCTGATGCAGCCGCGCCTGCAGCAGCTGCGCCTGCCAAAGACGGAGAATAAAGATGCTGCAGCCTTCACGCAGAAAATACCGCAAGGAACAAAAGGGCCGTAATACCGGATTGGCCACGCGCGGCGCTAACGTGTCGTTCGGCGAATTCGGTCTCAAGGCCACGGGCCGCGGTCGCTTGACGGCGCGTCAGATCGAAGCGGCTCGCCGCGCGATCTCGCGTCACATCAAGCGCGGCGGTCGGATCTGGATCCGGATTTTCCCAGACAAGCCGATTTCGCAGAAACCTGCTGAAGTTCGGATGGGTAACGGTAAAGGTAACCCTGAGTACTGGGTTGCCGAGATCCAGCCGGGCAAAGTGCTCTACGAGATGGACGGTGTGAACGAAGAATTGGCGCGCGAGGCTTTCCGCCTGGCAGCCGCCAAGCTTCCGATCTCGACCACCTTCGTTACGCGCCACATTGGCACGTAAGGAGATAAGCAATGAAAGCAAGCGAATTCCGTTCGAAAGACGAAGCAGAGCTCACGAAAGAGCTCGAAGGTCTGCTCCGGGCCCAGTTCAGTCTGCGTATGCAGATGGCTACCCAGCAGCTTTCCAATAGCAGCCAGCTACGCAAAGTACGGCGCGACATCGCGCGTGTACGGACCGTGCAGCGCGAAAAGGCCGGGAAGTAATCATGAGCGAAGCAAAACTGAAGCGTGCTCTGACGGGCCGTGTGACGAGCGACAAGATGAACAAGACGGTGACCGTGCTGGTCGAGCGGCGCGTCAAGCACCCGCTGTACGGCAAGATCATCGTGCGTTCGAACAAGTACCACGCACACGACGAAACGAACCAGTACAAGACCGGTGACCTGGTCGAGATTTCGGAAACACGTCCGATCTCGAAGACCAAGGCATGGACTGTGGTTCGCCTGTTGGAAGCTGCACGGATCGTCTGATCCTGCGGTGACCGGGCAGCGCAAGCCGCCTGGTCGATAGCATGACGAACGCGGAAGTACGACCTGCAGGCAACTGCGGCAAGTGCTTCCGCGTTTTTTATTGGGTGCGTCGTATCGCGTGGGGGCGTAAGGGGGGCGCGCGATATTCGGTGGCGCCGTAAAAGTGCGCTGGTGCAGTGTTGCCCCAGAACAAACTATTTGCCCACAGGTATTGCAACCCCCGTCCATCCGCGATATTATCGTTGGCTTCCTTCTGGTCAGGCTCATAGCCGGCCCGGGCGGGAACACATCAGGGCAGAAAAGCAGGGGCCAGTGTCTACTGCCAGGTCTTCAGATCCGCGGTTTCGTTCATGACGTTGGTTCATGGCGCAGTCGGGGGTCCACAAGCAGGCAGCGGTAGGTGCAAACCTTCGCATCAGGAATTTCAACCCAGGGTAGTCAGCGCTTGCTGGCCGCCTTACGGGACCAAAACTGATCGGCTGTGTTGTGGGACTTGGTTGCAACCATCGCGGTTGCGCACGGGGTCCCAGGATGCTTCGGGTTAAGTTGGAATAGGGTAAACCATGATTCAAATGCAGACCAAGTTGGATGTGGCCGACAACACCGGTGCGCGCTCAGTTATGTGCATCAAGGTGCTCGGCGGCTCCAAGCGCCGCTATGCCGGCATCGGCGACGTGATCAAAGTCAGCGTCAAGGATGCGGCTCCGCGTGGGCGCGTTAAGAAGGGCGAAATCTATAACGCCGTGGTGGTTCGCACCGCCAAGGGCGTTCGTCGTAAAGACGGTTCGCTTATCCGTTTTGGCGGCAATGCCGCCGTGTTGCTCAACGCCAAGCTCGAGCCCATCGGTACTCGTATCTTCGGACCCGTTACGCGTGAACTGCGTACCGAGAAGTTCATGAAGATCGTGTCGCTGGCGCCCGAAGTGCTGTAAGGGGTCAAGATGAACAAGATCCGTACAGGCGACGAAGTCATCGTCCTCACTGGTAAAGACAAGACCAAGCGCGGTGTCGTGCTTTCTCGTGTCGACGAAAACCATGTGTTGGTCGAAGGCATCAATGTCGTCAAGAAAAGCGTGAAGCCGAACCCGATGCAGAACCAGCCGGGCGGCATCGTGGACAAGACCATGCCTATCCACATCTCGAATGTGGCGATTTTCAACGCTGCGACCGGCAAAGCCGACCGCGTGGCGATCAAGGAAGTCGACGGCAAGAGCGTGCGCGTCTTCCGTTCCAGCGGCGAGTCCGTTGGTTCGAAAGCGTAAACGGAGAACATAGAAATGGCTCGTCTCCAAGACTACTACCGCGAGAAGATCGTTCCTGATCTGCTTGCCAAGTTCGAATACAAAAGCACGATGCAGGTGCCCCGCATCACCAAGATCACCCTGAACATGGGTGTCTCGGAAGCGGTTGCCGACAAGAAGGTCATCGAGCACGCTGTTGGCGATCTGACCAAGATCGCCGGCCAGAAGCCGGTCATCACCAAGTCGCGCAAGGCAATTGCCGGGTTCAAGATCCGCGAGGATTACCCGATCGGTTGCATGGTGACCCTGCGCGGTCAGCGCATGTATGAATTCCTCGATCGTCTGGTGACGGTTGCTCTTCCCCGCGTTCGGGACTTCCGCGGTATTTCGGGTCGTGCATTCGACGGCCGCGGTAACTACAACGTCGGTGTGAAAGAACAGATCATCTTCCCAGAGATCGACTACGACAAGATTGACACGCTTCGTGGGCTGAACATCAGCATCACGACCACGGCAAAGACTGACGACGAAGCAAAAGCGCTGCTCACAGCCTTCCGCTTCCCGTTCCGTAATTAAGGGGTGTGTAGTGGCTAAGCTCTCACTCATCAATCGCGATGCAAAGCGCGTGAAGCTCGCAGCAAAGTACGCTCCGAAGCGTGCTGCTCTGCAAGCAATTGTCGACGACTCGTCGAAGACAGACGAAGAACGTTACCAGGCACGCCTGAAGATTCAACAGCTGCCCCGTAACGCCAACCCCACCCGCCAGCGTAATCGCTGCGCGGTGACCGGTCGCCCCCGTGGCACATTCCGCAAGTTTGGTCTTGCTCGTAACAAGCTGCGCGAGATGGCTATGCGCGGTGAAGTTCCGGGCATGACCAAGGCAAGCTGGTAGGAGAGCATTTATGAGCATGAGCGATCCGATCGCCGATATGCTGACGCGCATCCGTAATGCGCAACGCGTAGACAAGGCTTCCGTGACGATGCCCTCCTCGAAGCTGAAGGCGGCCATTGCCGCTGTGCTGAAGGACGAGGGCTACATCGACGGTTTCCAGGTGAACCCGAACGGTGGCAAGCCGGTACTCGAAATTACCCTGAAGTACTATGCAGGCCGTCCCGTTATCGAGCGCATCGACCGCGTCTCGAAGCCGGGCCTGCGTATCTACAAAGGCCATGACGCCATTCCTCAGGTCCTGAACGGCCTGGGCGTGGCCATCGTCTCCACCTCGCGTGGCGTGATGACAGATCGCAAGGCTCGCGCTACCGGCGTGGGCGGCGAAGTCCTCTGCTACGTGGCTTAAGGAGTTCGATATGTCACGTATTGCTAAATACCCCGTCGAATTGCCGAAAGGCGTCGAGGCCAGCATCAATGCCCAAGAGATCACCGTCAAAGGTCCTCTGGGTTCGCTGACCCAGGCGCTGACCGGCCAGGTCAAGATCGACCTCGATTCGAACAAGATGACGTTTGCCGCAGCCGATGACTCGCGCGAAGCGAAGGCCATGTCCGGAACCGTACGCGCACTGGTGGCCAACATGGTCACTGGCGTCAGCAAGGGTTTCGAGCGTCGCCTGAGCCTGGTTGGCGTGGGTTACCGTGCCCAGGCACAAGGCGACTCCATCAAACTGCAACTCGGTTACTCGCACGACATCGTGCACCCGATGCCAGTTGGTGTGAAGGTCGAATGCCCGACGCAGACCGAAGTGGTCTTGAAGGGCGCCGACAAACAACGAGTTGGTCAGGTGGCAGCCGAGATCCGCGCATACCGTGAACCCGAACCCTACAAGGGCAAGGGCGTACGTTATGTCGGCGAAAAGGTCGTCATTAAAGAGACCAAGAAGAAATAAAGCGCTGGCAAGGACGAATCATGGACAAAAAGCAAGCTCGTTTGCGTCGTGCGGTTCCAACCCGCAAAAAGATCGCCGAGTTGCGCGTGCATCGCCTGTCGGTGTTCCGCACGAACCTGCATATCTACGCAAACATTATCTCCCCCGAAGGCGATACGGTGCTGATCAGCGCCTCTACCGTCGAACCGGAAGTTCGCCAACAGATCTCGGGCGATACCGGCAAGGGTGGCAATGTTGCCGCAGCAACCCTGGTAGGCAAACGCGTGGCCGAGAAGGCCAAGGCAGCTGGTATCGAAAACGTGGCGTTCGATCGCTCGGGTTTCCGTTACCACGGCCGCGTCAAAGCCCTGGCCGATGCCGCGCGTGAAGCCGGCCTGAAGTTTTAAGCGAGGATTACATGGCCAAGATGCAAGGCAAGAATTCCGCGTCGGAAGAGCGTGACGACGGTCTTCGCGAAAAGATGATCGCGGTCAACCGCGTGACGAAGGTCGTGAAGGGTGGTCGTATCCTCGGTTTCGCGGCGCTGACGGTTGTCGGCGACGGGGACGGACGCGTTGGCATGGGCAAGGGCAAGGCGCGTGAAGTGCCGGTCGCTGTCCAGAAAGCAATGGAAGAAGCCCGCCGCCGCATGATCAAGGTGCCGCTCAAGAACGGTACGTTGCACCATACGGTTGTCGGCAAGCACGGCGCCTCCACGGTGTTGATGTCGCCCGCTGCGGAAGGTACTGGCGTTATCGCCGGCGGCCCGATGCGCGCGATCTTCGACGTCCTGGGCGTGCGGAACGTGGTTGCGAAGAGCCTCGGCTCGACCAACCCGTACAACCTGGTTCGCGCCACGCTCAATGGTTTGGGCCTGTGCTCGACCCCGTCGGACATCGCCGCCAAGCGTGGCAAGTCCGTCGAAGAGATCCTGGGGTAAACCATGGCAGACACCAAGAACGTCAAAGTGACGCTCGTGCGTTCCCCTATCGGGACGCCCGAGTCGCACCGCGCTACTGTGCGTGGCCTGGGACTGCGTGGCATCAACACCACGCGCGTCCTGCAAGACACGCCCGAAGTCCGCGGGATGATCCGCAAGGTGGCCTATCTGGTCACCGTGTCGGAAGCCTGAGAGGTCTAGCATGCAATTGAATACGCTCAAGCCGGCTATCGGCAGCAAGCACGCCAAGCGTCGGGTCGGCCGTGGTATCGGTTCCGGTCTCGGCAAGACGGCAGGTCGCGGCCACAAGGGACAGAAGTCCCGTTCGGGCGGCTTCCACAAGGTCGGTTTCGAAGGCGGTCAGATGCCTATGTACCGCCGTCTGCCCAAGCGGGGTTTCACCTCGCTGGGTCAGCACCTGTACGCGCAGGTCCGCCTGTCCGATCTGCAAGGCCTGCCTGTCGATGACATCGACCTGCAGGCGCTGAAGCAGGCCGGCGTGGTTGGCCAGGCAGTACGGTACGTCAAGGTCATCAAGTCCGGCGAGCTCTCCCGCAAGGTTGCGCTCAATGGTCTGACGGCAACGGTCGGCGCCAAGGCAGCGATCGAAGCCGCCGGCGGATCGTTGGTCTGACACTCGAGGGCTAAGCTTTGGCTAATGCGAACGCACTGGGTAAACCAGGCAAGTACGGCGATCTGAAACGTCGGCTGGTTTTCCTGTTGCTCGCCCTGGTGGTGTACCGGATCGGTACACACATCCCCGTTCCGGGGATTGATCCGGTCCAGTTGTCTTCCTTGTTCAATCAGAACTCGGGCGGCATTCTGGGCCTGTTCAATATGTTCTCGGGCGGTGCGCTTTCGCGTTTCTCGATCTTTGCACTGGGGATCATGCCGTACATTTCGGCATCGATCATCATGCAGCTGATGTCGGTCATCGTGCCGTCGTTGGAAGCGATCAAGAAAGAAGGCGAGGCCGGGCGACGCAAGATCACGCAGTACACACGCTACGGTACGTTGGCGTTGGCGATGGTTCAGGCGGTAGGTATCTCTGTCGCCCTGGAGTCGCAAGCTGGATTGGTCATTGATCCGGGCATGGTCTTCCGCGTCACGACGATGATTTCGTTGGTCACGGGAACGATGTTCCTGATGTGGTTGGGTGAGCAGATCACGGAACGTGGTCTGGGCAACGGTATTTCCATCCTGATCTTTTCGGGTATCGCAGCGGGTCTCCCGCACGCGCTTGCCGGATTGTTCGAGTTGGTCAACACCGGCGCCATGGCAGTCCTGTCCGCGCTGTTCATCATCGTGCTGGTGGTGTTGGTTACGGCTTTCGTAGTGTTCGTGGAACGCGGACAACGCAAGATCGTCGTCAACTATGCCAAGCGCCAGGTGGGCAATCGTGTGTACGGCGGCCAGAGCTCGCATCTGCCTCTGAAGTTGAATATGGCCGGGGTGATTCCGCCGATCTTCGCATCGTCGATCATCCTGTTCCCGGCAACGGTGGCCAGCTGGTTTTCCAGTGGTGAGGGCATGCGGTGGTTGAAAGACCTGGCCGGCGCGCTGTCTCCCGGACAACCTCTGTACATCTCGCTGTATGCCATCGCGATCGTGTTCTTCTGCTTCTTTTATACGGCCCTCGTGTTCAACAGCCGCGAGACTGCCGATAACCTGAAGAAGAGTGGCGCGTTCGTTCCAGGGATTCGTCCCGGTGAGCAGACAGCGCGGTATATCGACAAGATCCTGATGCGCCTGACATTTTCTGGCGCCATCTACATCACGTTGGTGTGCCTGCTGCCAGAGTTTCTGGTTTTGCGCTGGAACGTCCCGTTCTATTTTGGCGGAACGTCCCTGCTGATCATCGTCGTGGTCACCATGGATTTCATGGCCCAGGTACAGGCATACGTGATGTCGCACCAGTACGATTCCTTGCTCAAGAAGGCAAACTTCAAGGGCGGGAACTTGCCGGTGCGCTGAAGAAAGACTAGGAGTCAATCATGAAAGTAATGGCATCAGTTAAGCGGATCTGCCGTAACTGCAAGGTCATCAAGCGTAAGGGCGTAGTGCGGATCATCTGCACCGACCCGCGCCACAAGCAACGTCAGGGCTAAGAACCTCAGGTTCCGCCCTACGGTTTAGGTATTCAAGGAAACGTTATGGCCCGTATCGCTGGCATCAACATTCCGCCGCATCAGCACACCGAAATCGGTCTGACGGCAATCTTCGGCATTGGCCGCACCCGCGCTCGCGAAATCTGCGTCTCGGCAAACGTGCCTGGCTCGAAGAAGGTCAAGGATCTGAACGACGCTGAACTCGAGCGGATTCGTGAACACGTGAACGTATTCACCGTCGAAGGTGACTTGCGTCGCGAGATCCAACTGTCGATCAAGCGTTTGATCGACCTCGGCTCTTACCGTGGTCTGCGTCACAAGCGCGGTCTGCCAGTGCGCGGTCAGCGTACTCGCACCAACGCTCGTACCCGCAAGGGTCCGCGTCGCGCAGCCGCATCGCTCAAAAAGTAATTTCTGATCCGGGTCGCCGTGCAGACGGCATACCTGGAGCTGAGACGGCTGTCACCCAGTCAAGGATTGAAAAATGGCGAAATCACCGAACAACAATGCTTCGCAGCGTGTTCGCAAGAAAATCAAGAAGAGCGTTTCGGACGGTATCGCGCACGTCCACGCGTCCTTCAACAACACCATCATCACGATCACCGATCGCCAGGGCAATGCTCTGTCGTGGGCGACGTCGGGTGGTGCTGGCTTCAAGGGCTCGCGTAAATCGACCCCGTTCGCAGCGCAGGTTGCTGCTGAAGCCGCCGGCCGCGTTGCGCTGGAATACGGTATCAAGACGCTCGAAGTGCGTATCAAGGGTCCAGGCCCAGGTCGCGAATCGTCCGTCCGCGCGTTGAACGCATTGGGCATCAAGATTTCGAGCATCGCCGATATCACGCCCGTGCCGCACAACGGCTGCCGTCCGCCGAAGCGTCGTCGTATCTAAGCCTGGCCTGGCCAAGCTTTACGAAAGTTGTTGGGGGCGCCTTGGCCCAGTTGCCGAGATCGCCTGATTGCAAGACCACTGTTTGCCGCGTTCGTGAAAACGACCGTACCCCATACAGGCAAACTCCTCGCCTGGCGCATGTAAGCCGCCTGGCCTGACAGAGAAAAGGAATACCGTGGCACGTTATATTGGCCCCAAATGTAAGCTGTCCCGTCGTGAAGGCACCGACCTCTTCCTGAAGAGCGCGCGCCGTTCGCTGGACTCCAAGTGCAAGCTGGAAAGCAAGCCTGGTCAACATGGTCGCACCTCCGGTTCGCGTACCTCGGACTACGGCCTGCAACTGCGTGAAAAGCAAAAGCTGAAGCGCATGTACGGCATCATGGAAAAGCAGTTCCGCAAGTACTTCGAAGAAGCCGACCGCCGCAAGGGCAACACCGGCGAAAACCTGATCCAGTTGCTGGAATCGCGTTTTGACAACGTGGTGTACCGCATGGGTTTCGGCTCGACCCGCGCTGAAGCGCGCCAGTTGGTCAGCCACAAGGCTTTCGCACTGAACGGTGTGACCGCCAACGTGCCGTCGATCCAGATCAAGGCCGGCGACCTCGTCGTTGTCCGCGAAAAGGCGAAGAAGCAAGCCCGTATTCAAGAAGCCCTGACCCTGGCCGCCTCGCAAGGCATGCCGCAGTGGGTCAGCGTCGACGCCAACAAGCTCGAAGGTACCTTCAAGCAGGTTCCTGACCGCGCTGACGTCGCCCGCGACATCAACGAATCGATGGTCGTCGAACTGTACTCGCGTTAATTCGAGACAGTGCCAGACAGCCGCGCCCTTTGTGGCGCGGTTTTGGCTTTCTGAAAGGCTCCGTCCGGCACCTGCTGCCGCACGGGGCCTCAGTCCTGAAAAGATTCACCGCACGTCTCTGCAAGTTCGCTTGCACGCCCACTTCGGGCCCGCGCTAACGCGTATTTCCCCAGCCTTATCGGTGTAACGAGCCGAGGGTATTGATAAGGAATCGTTCATGGCGAATGCCGCATTTCTGAAGCCACGCAATATCGACGTTGAAGGCGTCGGTCCGAATCACGCCAAGGTGATCATGGAGCCGTTCGAACGCGGCTATGGTCATACCCTGGGCAATGCGCTGCGCCGCATCCTGCTGTCGTCGATGGCGGGCTATGCGCCAACCGAAGTGCAGATTACCGGTGTCGTGCACGAATACTCGGCGATCGACGGCGTCCGTGAAGACGTGGTCGACATCCTGCTGAACCTGAAGGGCGTGGTGTTCAAGCTGCACAACCGCGATGAAGTCGCGCTGACCCTGCGCAAGCAAGGCCCCGGCGTGGTCACCGCGGCCGATATCGAACTGTCACATGACGTCGAGATCATCAACCCGAACCACGTCATCGCGAACTTGACCGACAACGGTCGCCTCGAGATGCAGCTGAAGGTCGAGAAGGGCCGTGGCTACGTGCCGGGCAACCTGCGCGGCTTTGCCGAAGACCATTCGCGCGCCGTGGGCCGCATTGTTCTTGACGCGTCGTACAGCCCGATCCGCCGCGTGAGCTACACGGTCGAAAGCGCCCGTGTGGAACAGCGTACTGACCTGGACAAGCTGGTTCTGGACATCGAAACCAACGGCGTGATCTCGCCTGAAGAAGCGGTTCGCCAGTCGGCTCGTATCCTGATGGATCAGCTGTCGGTGTTCGCGGCGCTGGAAGGCTCGACCGAAACGATCGAAGCGCCTGCCCGTGGCACGCCGCAGATCGATCCGATCCTGCTGCGTCCGGTCGACGACCTGGAACTGACGGTGCGTTCGGCCAACTGCCTGAAGGCCGAAAACATCTATTACATCGGCGACCTGATCCAGCGTACCGAAAACGAGCTGCTCAAGACCCCGAACCTGGGTCGCAAGTCGCTCAATGAAATCAAGGAAGTGCTGGCAGCGCGCGGTCTGACGCTCGGCATGAAGCTGGAAAACTGGCCCCCGCTGGGCCTCGAGCGCCCATAAGCGTTCGATCGCTGCAACATCGGGCCCGGGCGGACAATTCAGCGCCCGCCCAGGCCCGATGCGTACTACAATTGCGCGCCCTGGTTGGCAACGACCAGGGCACTATCCCGGCCCGCAGCGCGCGCAAGCAAGCTGATAGAAGAGCTGGATCCTGCGGCAATGTCCGCACCATAGATTCATCTACAAGGAACTACCATGCGTCATCGTCACGGTCTTCGTAAGCTCAACCGCACCAGCAGCCACCGCCAAGCCATGTTCCGCAACATGTGCGTGTCGCTGCTGACGCACGAAGCCATCAAAACCACGCTGCCCAAAGCGAAAGAATTGCGCCGTGTCGTCGAGCCGCTGATCACGCTCGCCAAGGAAGACACGCTGGCCAACAAGCGTCTGGCGTTTGCCCGCCTGCGCGACCGCGATCTGGTCGTGAAGCTGTTCGCCGAAATCGGCCCGCGTTTCAAGGAACGTAACGGCGGCTACACCCGTATCCTGAAGATGGGTTTCCGTCAGGGCGACAACGCTCCGATGGCCTATATGGAACTGGTTGACCGCGCTGAAGAATTGGAAGCCGTCGACGTCGAGTAATCGCGCCACGGCTTTTGCAGTGCCGAAATCGAAAGGCCGGGAGATCCCGGCCTTTTTTTTCGTCCGTGCGATGCTGAGGATGGTACGGCGCGGGGGGGCAGGGTGGGCTTGCCTGCCTGCCTGCCTGCCTGCCTGCCTGCCTGCCTGCCGGCTGGCTGCCGCTGCTACCATGCCGACCCGCCCGCCTTTGCGGCCGCCGCTGTCAGGAAGCCGGCCCGCCGGATATGCGGCCGCCGCTTCAGTACCCTTTGGCGGCGTCCACCCCTCCGACATCCTCGCCCCGCTGCCACGCAGCGATACGCGGCGCCATCTGCGCGATGGCCTCCGCCACGATGGTCTGCGCCGAGATGTGCGGCGTGAAGCGGATGCGCGGGTGCGTCCAGAACGGATGCCCGGCGGGCAACGGTTCGGTCTGCATCACGTCCAGGGCGGCGCCGGCCAGCGCGCCTTGGTCCAGCAGGGCCAGCAGATCGTCTTCGACGAGGTGCGCGCCGCGCGCCATGTTGATGACGTAGCCTTGCGGACGCAGTCTGGACAGCGTCTCGCGCCGCAGGATGCCGCGTGTGGCCGGTGTGAGCGGCAACACGCAGATCAGCACGCGGGTGCCTGCCAGGAAGTCGTCCAGCGCATCCCCGGCGTAGCAGGTCACGCCGTCGATGTGCTTTTGGGAATGGCTCCAGCCCAGCACTGGGTACCCGAACCCGGCCACGCTGCGCGCCACGACGCTGCCCAGCGCGCCCAGGCCCATCACGCCGACCGGAAAGTCCTGGCGCATGCGGGCGGGGCGGGGCGCCCAATTGCCGGCGGCCCGTTCGGCGTCGTACACGTCGAATTCGCGCACGTGGCGGAACAGGGCGTGGCAAGCGTATTCGGCCATCTGCACGGCCATGCCGCCGTCTTCGATCCGCACGATGCGCGCGCCCGCAGGCAGCTTGAGCTTCAGGATCGCGTCGACCCCGGCGCCCATATTGAAGACCACTTCGAGGCGCGGATGCGCATCGAAAAAGGCCTGGCTGGGCGACCACACGATGGCGGCGCGGGCGTCGGGGCAGGCCGTGGGCCAGGCGTGCAGGCGCACGCCGGGCAGCAGGCCGGCCAGCATGGCTTGCCACGTAGCGGCTTCGGGATGCTCGCAGCACAGCGCAACGTCGATGGGCGAGCCGTCCGAAGGAACACGCCTACTTGCCGGCAGACCGTGCGCCGAGGTCGCCGGAGCCGCAGACCCTGTGGCCGCGGACGCTGGGGCAGCAACGCCGGCTGCCGCCGGGTCCATTGCCGCCATCTTACGTACCCACGCGCATCGGCGCGGTCAGCTTGCGCAGGGCAGCGATCACGCTCAGCGCGGTGATCCGGCCGGTCTTGGGGTTTTCGGTCGGAATGTTCTGGATTTCCATCGAGAACGACGCCGAGTCGGCATCGACTTCGATGCGGTGGATGTTGCGTTCCACATTGGGGTCGGCCCAGACTTCGAGCTTGGTGCGGTCGGGGCCGATGCCTGCCAGCGACAGCGCCACCGCCACGTTCAGGTTGGCGGCAAAGCCCACGGCGGCTTCACGCGGGGTGCCGCTGAAAATGCGCATGGGTTCCGTAATGCCGGCGATGTCGATGTTGTTGTCGACCAGGTACTTGGCGCCCAGCAGCCCCTTGACGGGCTTGCGGGTGGTCATCGTGACCGAATGGATCACGCCTTCGGCGGCGGCGCTGACAGCGTCCAGGCCCAGCAGCGCGCCGGTCGGGATGATGATCTGGCCATGGTGTTCGCGGGCCAGGTCGACCAGGTCCATGTTGGACAGCAGCGCGCCCGAGCTCAGGGCAACGAGGATCTTGCCGGCGGTCAGCGTGGGGACTGCAATGTCGCGCATCAGCGCGGCCGGCGCGCATTCGACCACGATGTCGCAATGCGACGCCAGGCTGGCAATGTCGGTGAACACGGGCGAACCGGTCAGCGTGACGCTGGCGCGGGCTTTGGCTTCGTCGCGCACGGCAATGGCGGCCAGGGTCAGGCCGGGAATGCCGGCGTCGAGCACGGTGGCGAGCTGGCGGCCAACGGCGCCGAGGCCGGCGATACCGACGCGTAGCGCGGTGCGGGGGGTGGACATGGATGTCTCCTTTTTGAAGGCTGTTTTGACGAAGTCGGGTTCAGGGAAAGTCAGGGGAATATCGATTACGGGGTCAGCGGCCGCTCGGCGTCCGCCATCAGCAGGATCCATTTGCGCAGGATCCGGATGGCGGGTGAATCGATCCGCGATTCGTGGGTCAGCATGTAATACTCGCCGGCGCTCGGAACGTCGGGCGCCAACGGGGCGAGCAGATCGTTCGATCGGTGGCGGTAGGTCTCGAACAGTTTGTGCGGAATGATGGCGATGCCCTTGCAGTCGAGCGCGGCCTTGGCCGCCATGAAGAAATGCCCGTACTCGACCGGGCTGCGATGCTTTTCTTCGGGCACGTCATGCGCGCGCAGCCAGTCGCGCCAGGCGTTGCGGCGGCTGGCCGTATGGATCAGCGAATACTTCAGCACGTCGCGCGGCTGTTCGATGCGCGCCCCCTGGTCCAGCAGCTTGCGCGAGATCACGGGCACCAGCACATCGTCGAACAGGTAGTCGGCCACCACGCCTTCCCAGTGTTCCGTCATGACCAGGTCGATGCCCGGCAGCCCGCGCGGATAGTGCTTGCCGGGCAGGCGCCCGACCCGCAAGGCGATGTCCGCATCGCTGCCGCGCAGGTCCACCGGCGCGATCGAGGTCACCACACGCACCTCGATATCCGGATAGGTGGACGAAAAATCGGACAGCTTGGGCATGAGCCACATGGTGGCGATGGTCGGCAGGGCAGACACGGTCACGATGGTGTGACCGTCCTGCCCCTGCATGCGCCGCGTGACGCGTTCGAGTTCTTCAAGTGCGCGGCGGCAGGTCTCGTAGTATTCCCTGCCGTCGTCGGTCAACACGACCTTGCGCACCTTGCGCTCGAACAGCTTCCTGCCCAGAAAATCTTCCAGATTGCGGATCTGGAGGCTTACCGCCCCCTGCGTCAACGCGAGTTCTTCCGCCGCCGCCGAAAACGAGCCAAGGCGGGCGGCGGATTCGAACGGTCGCAGGGTGGTCAGCGGGGGCAGGGTTCTGCGCATGAAGCAACGATATCAGGGCTTATTCAAGCGCCATTTTCGTCTCTGCAATCACGCGCTTCCACAACGTATTTTCTTTGGCCAGGTACTCGCCCATGTCAGCCGACGGTTTGTACATCGGATCCAGGCCGCGCTGCTCCATGTTCTTGACCACTTCCGGGTCGGCCAGGGCTTCTTTCAGCGTGCTCGACAGCTTGGCCACGATCTCGGGCGGGGTGCCGGCCGGCGCAAAGAAACCGAACCAGGTGGTCACCACAAAGTCCTTCACGCCCAGTTCGACAAAGGTCGGCACGTTGGGCAGCAGCGGCGAGCGCTTGGCGCTGGTGATGGCGATCGGCACCACCTTGCCGCCCTGCACCTGGGGCAGCGTGGTGGGCAGCGGGTCCATCAGGAAGTCGATCTGTCCGCCCAGCAGGTCGGCCATGGCCGGGCCGCTGCCTTTGTACGGAACGTGCAGCATCGACACATGCGATTGCTGGTTCAGGAACGTCATCTGCACGTGGTGCGAGGTGCCGGCGCCGGCGGAGCCGAAGGTCAGGCGATCGGGCGTCTGTTTGGCGGCGGCCAGCACGGCAGCGTAGTTCGGGTACAGGTCCTTGCGAGCCGAGATCAGCACGCTGGGCACCGAGGCCAGGCCGCCCACCGCCACGAAGTCTTTCATGGGCGCGTAGGGCGCCGCCTTCATCATGTTCGGGACAACGGCCATGGTGCTGGCTGCGCCCAGCAGCAGCGTGTAGCCGTCGGGCTTGGCCCGCGCCACGGCGCCGGTGCCGATGGTGCCGCTGGCGCCGGCGCGGTTTTCGGCCACGAACGACACGTTCAGCAGGTCGCCCATCTTCTTGAGCGCTGGACGCGCGACGTTGTCATTGATGCCGCCGGGCGGGAACGGGATGACGACGGTGATCGCCCTGGACGGGAAGACGTCCTGGGCGTAGGCGGCAGGTGTGGCGCACACGGCGGCGACGGCGCACAGCGCGGCAGCGGTCAGGCGGCCGGAACGGAAAGCAGGGGCGTTCGAGAAGATGGGATGCATGCGGAGTCGAAAAAAAGAGGTCGGCGGGATCGGAACGCAGGGGTCGGGTCGCATGCATACTAGGGCGCGCATCCGGCACGCCGCAAACGATCATTTTTCGGTGATGCATTAGCTCAGCTAATGCATGGCACGGGGGTGGGGCGCGGCAAGGGCGCACGGGGTGTCGCGGTGGCAGCTGGGCGTCGCGGTAAGATGAGGCCATCCTGCTTCATTGCCCTTGAGCCGTTCCGTGCGACTTATGCCGACCGATACCGTCCTTCTCGTGATCTCGAACGCCCCCGACGCCGACACCGCCGACCGGATCGCCACCAGCCTGGTCGACCGCAAGCTGGCGGCGTGCGTGAACGTCGGCGCGCCCATGCGGTCTGTCTATCGGTGGCAGGGGAAGGTCGAGCGGGCCACGGAACTGCCGCTGTGGATCAAGACCACCGCCACGCGGCGCGACGCGCTGATCGCGGCCCTGAACGAATTGCACCCTTACGACGTGCCGGAAGTGCTGGTTGTCCCTGTCCAGGACGGCCTGCCGGCCTACCTGGACTGGATACGGGAAGACACCCAAGCGTGATGCCTGCCTTGACGACCGACTGTCGTGGCGCGGTGGTGGCTACGAATGCGCTGCGTGGTGCGAGACCGGGCGCCGACCCCGCCGCGCGTGCCTTTCGTCGCGCGTACCGTCACGCTATGGCGCTGGCTTGGGTGATGCTGGTGGCCGCGGTGCTGGTGTGTGCGTCCGCCGCGGCGCGCGCCGCCGATCCTGAGTTCCTGCCGCCCGAAAAAGCGTTCACGTTTTCGGCGGTGATGACATCGCCCGATCTGATTGAACTGCGCTGGGGCATTGCGCCCGGCTACTACATGTACCGCGAGCAGTTCCGGTTCGAGACCGTGCCGGCCAGCACGGTGCTGGGTGAGCCGCAGATTCCGCCCGGCAAGATCAAGTTCGACCTGACGTTCAACAAGGACGTCGAGACCTACCGGGACAGCGTGACAGTGCGGGTGCCAGTCGGATCGGGGAGTGCTGTTGGGGTGTCCGGTGCCGCCGCCCAGCCGCTCACCCTGGTCGCGACCGCGCAGGGCTGCGCCGACGCGGGCCTGTGTTATCCCCCCACGCAATACACCGTCAAGCTGGCGTCGATCGCGGGCGGTTACGCCATGGATGACGCCCTGGCCTCGCGCCTGACCCGCATGATGCACAGTGACGATGTCGGCCTGGCCGACCTGCTGGCGGGAGGCGGGTTGCTGCAGACGGTGCTGGTGTTCTTTGTGCTAGGCGTGCTGCTGTCGCTGACTCCCTGCGTGCTGCCGATGGTGCCGATTCTGTCCTCGATCCTGGTGGGCGACAACGTGCGCAGCGCCCGGCCGCGGCTGCGCGGCCTGGGACTGGCGGCGGTGTACGTGGCAGGCATGTCGGTGGTCTACACGGCCGTGGGGGTGGCGGCCGGGTTGAGCGGCGAGAGCCTGGCCGCGGCGCTGCAGGGGCCGTGGGTGCTGGGCGCGTTTGCCTTGCTGCTGGCCGTGCTGGCATTGGCCATGTTCGATGTCTTCACCCTGCAGTTGCCGGTGGGCGTGCAGACACGGCTCTCGGCCCGCATGGCGCGCCTGCCGGCGGGCCGGGCAACGGGCGCGCTGGCCATGGGCGCCATTTCGGCATTGATCGTCGGGCCCTGCGTGGCCGCGCCACTGGCCGGGGCCCTGCTGTATATCTCGCAGACGCGCGACGTGGTGCTGGGCGGCCTGGCACTGTTTGCGCTCGCCTGGGGGATGGGGGTGCCGCTGCTGCTGGCGGGGGCGTCGGCCGGGGCGCTGGTGCCGCGCGCCGGGGCCTGGATGGACGGCGTGAAACGTTTCTTTGGCATGCTGCTGCTGGCGGTGGCGTGGTGGATGCTGACCCCGGTCCTGTCCGGCCCGGTGCAGATGGCGGGCTGGGGCGTGCTGGCGGTGCTGACGGCAGCCCTGCTGCATGCCTTTGACGCCTTGCCGGCCCCGGTGGGTGTGGGCCAGCGCATGGTCAAGGGCGTGGGTGTCCTGTTCGCGCTGCTGGGCGTGCTGCAGTGGGTGGGCGTCGCAAGCGGCGGGCGCGATCCCTGGACACCGCTCGCGCATCTGGCGGGCGGGCAGTATGCGGCCGGGGATGCCGGCGCTGGTCGTGAAAGTGGCGCTGGCGTGGCAACGGGCAAGGAAGGGTTAGACGATGAGCTTGCAGGCGCCGCGTCCTCGGCGCAGGCCGCGCTGGGCGCCGCCGTGCAAGCTCCGTCCATGAGCGTGGCGCCTGGCGCGTCGCCCTCGGGCGGCTGGCAAGGTGCCGTGGACGGCAGCACACCCGGCATGGACGTTCCGCCCGGCAGCCCGGCGATGAACGGCACGACAAACGGCATCACAGGCAATACCGCAGGCAGCATCACCGGCGGCAGCTCGGCCAACGACGCGAGCGGTGCGGCATCCCGTGCCCTGCCGGGTGCGCCCGTGCTCAAACCGGTGGCGCGTAAAGGCGCCGAGCATTTCGAGCAGATTCGTACCCTGGCCGAGCTGGATCCGCTCGTCGCCGCATCCGACCGTCCGGTCATGCTCGATTTCTACGCGGACTGGTGCGTGTCCTGCAAGGAAATGGAAGCCTTCACCTTCCCCAAGCCCGAGGTGGTGAAGCGGCTCGCCAACATCCGTATGGTGCAGGTGGACGTGACCGCCAACAATGCGGACGACAAGGCGCTGCTGAAGCGTTTTTCGCTGTTCGGACCGCCGGGCATCGTGTTCTTCCGCCCGGGGGGCGAGGTCATTCGCGACGTGCGGGTGATCGGCTTTCAGAACGCCGAACGTTTTGCCGGCGCGCTCGACAAGGTCCTGGCGATCAGCGCCGCGTCACGGTAGGCGCCGTCAGATCCGGCTATCTCCGGAATGCGGTCCGCGCCCGTTGCGCAGCCCTGCCTTGCGCGCCAGCGCCTCGGCGATCCGATAGGGGCGCGACTCAAGAAAGCGCCGCGCCGAAAACCAGATCCACAGCCCGGTTGCGACCGTCAGCATGCCGGTCATGATCCACCAGAACGCTTCGGGATGATGCACCAGCGGCATCTGGTCGACGTTCATGCCGAAGATGCCGGTGATCAGCGTCAGCGGCATGAACAGCACGGTCACCACGGTCAGGATCCGCATGATTTCATTCGTGCGGTGCGCGGTGGCCGAAAAGTGCAGCTGCACGGCGTTTTCGACAGACGATTCCATCCTGCGCGCGTGATTCAACACGCGGCCGATGTGTTCCATCACGTCGTTGATGCGCACCAGCAGCGCGTCGCGACGCGCGTCGAAGGCACCCGAGCCTGCGGCGTCATCGCTGCGGTCCATGGCGGCGTCGCGCAATTCGCCCATGGCGTCGTACTGTTCTTCGCACAGGTTTTCCAGCCGCCGCAGCACGATGCGCGCGTCCAGCAGGGCGAGCCAGTTGCGAAAGCGTCCGCTCGGGTTCAGCAGTTCGCGCTGCCACCGGTCCAGCTGGTTGGTCAGCGGCTGGCGCATGGCCAGGTAACGGTCCACCATCGCATTGAGCAAGCGCAACATCAGTTCGGCCGGCCCGGCAGGCGCCCGCGCCAGGGTGCCGACGCTGCCCAGCACCCGGCTGCCATCGTTGTGGATCGTCAGGGCAGGCGCCGGGTCGCGCAGTTCGTTCAGACGGCGCTTCATCTGCGTGCAACTGGTGCTGTCGCCATGGCGCACGGTGATCAGCGCGCGGGGCAGCACAAAGAAGGCAATCGGGTGCGTCTGCAGATTCGTCAGCAGCGGAATGCTGCCCGGCTCGCCGATGGCGGTGCCGTTTTGCTCGGTGGATTCGTTGGTGGCCAGACGGCGAAAGATCACCATTTCGTAGCTGGCGGTGTTGTCGAAGTACGAAGGGTGGGCCGGGTTCGCGGCGTCCTGCAGATGCAGGTCGTGCAGCCGCACGCCGGTCAGCTCTTCGATCCGGGACCGCCAACCTTCGGGGTCGGCCACCAGGTCTTCGACCGTGGTGTCGATCCACAGAAAGCCCTGCTGCGCCGTCTTCAACGACGGGATGACGCCGCTGTGCGCCGCCTGGGCGGTGCCATGGTCGGCGATCCACAGAACGTCCATGCCGTGCACCGTGGTGGCGCCGGCGAGCAGGCCGGGACTCACGAGCGTCGCAGAAGCTTCGCCGCGTCGATGGCGAAGTAGGTCAGGATGCCGTTTGCGCCAGCGCGCTTGAACGCCAGCAGCGATTCCATCATCACCTTGTCGTGGTCGAGCCAGCCGTTGGCGGCGGCCGCCTTCAGCATCGCGTATTCGCCACTGACCTGGTAGACGAAGGTCGGCACGTGAAAGGTGTCTTTCACGCGGCGCAGCACATCGAGGTAGGGCATGCCGGGCTTGACCATGACCATGTCGGCGCCTTCGCGCAGGTCCATGGCGACTTCGCGCAGGGCTTCGTCGATATTGCTGGCGTCCATCTGGTAGGCCGCCTTGTTCGATTTGCCCAGGTTCGTGGCCGACCCGACAGCGTCGCGGAACGGGCCATAGAACGCGCTGGCGTACTTGGCGGAATAGGCCATGATCTTGGTGTGGATCAGGTCGTTGGCTTCGAGCGCCTGACGGATGGCGCCGATACGGCCGTCCATCATGTCGCTGGGCGCCACGATATCGACGCCGGCCCGGGCCTGCACCAGCGCCTGGCGCACCAGGATTTCGGTCGTGATCTCGTTGATCACGTAGCCTTCGTCGTCGATAACTCCGTCCTGGCCGTGGCTGGTGTACGGGTCGAGCGCCACGTCGGTCATCACGCCCAGTTCAGGAAACCGTTGCTTGAGTTCAGCCACCACGCGCGGGATCAGCCCGTCGGGATTGGTCGCCTCGACGCCGTCGGGCGTCTTGAGCGATGCGTCGATCACCGGGAACAGCGCCAGCACCGGAATGCCCAATTCCACGCATTGCTTCGCAACCGGCAGCAAGGTGTCCAGGCTGTAGCGCTCCACGCCCGGCATGGACGGCACGGGCTGGCGCAAGCCATTGCCTTCGGCAACAAAGACCGGGTAGATCAGGTCATCGACGCTTAGCGCATGTTCGCGCACCAGGCGGCGCGTGAAATCGTCGCGGCGCAGTCGGCGCGGACGGCCGGCGGGGAAATCGGCAAATACGGCGTGTTGGCTCATGATGGCTTTCCGTCAATGGACGCAGCGGGGGTCAGGCGGCGACTTGCGGCGAGATCCAGTTCTCGATGTGCGTGGTCGCGTCTTCCAGCCCGATACGATGAGTCGAAGAGAAGGGCACGGTGTGCAGCATGCCGATGGCCGCCAGTTCCTGCTTGACCGCAAACTGCATCTTGATGCGCTGGCCGTAGGCGAACTTGTCGGCCTTGGTCAGCAGCGCCAGGACCGGCTTGCCCGAAGGCGCGATCCATTCGATCAGGTTGCGGTCCAGGTCAGTCACGCCGCGGCGGATGTCCACCAGCAGCACGATGCCGACCAGCGACGGCCGGTCACGCAGGTAGCCGCCCAGCACGTGGGCCCAGGCCGAGCGGTCTTCACGCGCAACCGAGGCGTAGCCGTAACCCGGCAGGTCGACCAGGTAGCCGATGTCGCGCTCGGGCTCGAGCTTGTCGGGCATGCCGAACATGTTGATCAGCCGCGTGCGGCCGGGCGTCTTGCTGGAAAACGCGAGGCGGCGTTGCTGGGTCAGGACGTTGATAGCCGACGACTTGCCCGAGTTGGAGCGCCCGACGAAGCAGACCTCGGGGGCGCTGGGCGGCGGCAGTTGATCCAGCCGGGCAGCGGAGGTCGTGAAGTGGGCGCGATGAAGGATGGACACAGTAGTGGGCAGAGAGCGCCGAAGGACAAGGACGCCCATTGTAAAGCCTGGGCGCCGCGGCCGGGCTATGGACCAGGACAGCAATGTCCCGGATTGCCCAGAGGCCTCGCCGACCAGCCCTGTCAGCCGACGCGCTTGAGCGTCTTCTTGAAGGTTTCCTGGCGCGTGACATAACTTTGCACGCCGGTGCGGATCCGGGCGATGTCTTCATCGCTCAGTTCACGCACCACCTTGGCGGGCGCGCCCAGGATCAGCGACCGGTCCGGAAAGGTCTTGCCTTCGGTGACGATGGCGCCCGCGCCCACCAGACAGTCCTTGCCGATCACCGCGCGGTTCAGGATCACGGCCTGGATCCCTACCAGCGACCCGTCGCCAATGGTGCAGCCGTGCAGCATGGCCTGGTGGCCCACGGTCACGAAGTCGCCGATGTTCAGCTCCAGGCCCGGGTCCGTATGCAGCACCGCGCCTTCCTGCACGTTGCTGGAATTGCCGATGCGGATGGTGTCGTTGTCGGCGCGCAGCACGGCGCCGGGCCAGACGCTGGCGTGTTCGCCGAGCACAACCTTGCCGATCAGGACCGCTTCTTCGGCTACATACGCCGAATCGGGCACGGAAGGGGTATTTTCCCCAAGCTGGTAGATCGCCATCGTTGTTGTTCCTTTATCGTGGTTCGATGATCTCTGTCCTGACTCCTTGCTATAATAAGAGGTTTCCTGAAGATTGAGCTGAACCAGACGAGCGCGCAAAGATAGCGCAAGACAGCGCCAACTATCCGGAATGGGGCAGGGCACTGGGGCAGGGCACTGAAGCACGACAACGGCAGACAGGGCAGTGTAGGCAATCCGCCTGTCAGCAGATTGCGTACGAACAAATCAGCAAGGCGAATAAAAGTTCGCGTGGGGAAGGGACCCGAGATCGCAGTGGATCCGCAGGGTCAGCCAACAAGGTTGAACTCACCCCAGGCGGCGGTTTACAAGAACGGATGTGAGACATCTGTGCCAACGACCGGATGCCAGACATCCGGCGGCAGCAGAAGACACCAGCAGCACAAAATCAGCACTACAAAATCAGCACTACAAAGCACCACCGAATACTCAACAACTGATGGTAAGCACTACCGGAGTTGAGCACTACCGGGCACGGAGTCGCTGCACGCTGGCGGCGGAATGGCCTGGCAATTCAGGAATCTGACTCGCGGGAATCGACTCGCGGGATTTTGGGTCGCGGGAATTTAGGTCGTCGAGGTTTTCCATGAAGCGTGTGCTGTCCCTGATGCTCGTCACGAGCGGTCTGCTGTTTGGTGCCACGGCCCTGTCGCCGTCCGTTGCCGCCGACGCGCCTGCCGCGGCGCCGGCCCGTCCCAAGATCGATCCGGCCAAGGGCGAACAGCTCTACGCGAACGGCGACGCCGCCCGCAACATCGTCGCCTGTGCGAGCTGTCACGGGCCGGGCGGCAACAGCGCCGGCGCGGCCAACCCCAAGCTGGCGGGGCAGCATCCCGACTACCTGTACAAGCAGCTGGTCAACTTCAAGGTCAAGGAAGGCGCCAAGACGCCGGAACGCCCCAGCGCGGTCATGACTGCGATGGCGGCGCCCCTGACCGACGAAGACATGCGCAACGTGTCAGCCTACATCGGCGCCCAGGCGCTCAAGCCGGCCACCGCCAAGAACAAGGACACGGTCGAACTGGGCCAGCGCATCTACCGCGGCGGCGTCGCTTCCAAGAACATTCCTGCCTGCGCATCCTGCCACGCCGCCAACGGCGCCGGCATGCCCGCGCAATATCCGCGCATTGCCGGCCAGTTCGCCGAATACACCGAAGCGCAACTGGTGGCGTTCCGCAGTGGCGCGCGCCACAACAACGTGGCCATGACCGGGGTGGCATCGCGCATGTCCGACGCCGAGATCAAGGCCGTGGCCGACTACATCGCCGGCCTGCGCTGATCCAGGCCGGGACTGCCGTGCGGACCATCGGTCTTTGACAAGGGGCGGAGCGATCCGCCCCTTGTCACGCCAGGCTGCCCCCTTCGCACGTTTCCCGGGCCTCGCCTGTTATCGTTCTAGCGCGGCGACCCTGCCGCAGCGGGCATGTTGTTCGCCCATCCGTGCCGCCACGGCAAGGTTTTCGATTCCATGAATGCTTCAACACCGGTCCAACGCACCACGGGAGCCGCCCGCTATCGGGACGACGTCGTGGAACTGCTGGGCTCCATGCGTTTCGCGGTCAGCCTGCTGTCCTTCATCTGTGTCGCCAGCGTCGTGGGCACCGTGCTGGTGCAGAACCAGCCGTCGAACAATTATGTGAACCAGTTCGGCCCCTTCTGGTACCAGGTGTTCGACACGTTTTCGCTCTATCACGTCTATAACGCGTGGTGGTTCCTTCTGATCATGGGCTTTCTGGTCGTCTCGACCAGCCTGTGCCTGGTGCGCAATGCGCCCAAGATGATCAAGGAAATGCGCACGTATCGTGAGTACATGCGCGAGTCGAGCTTCAATTCTTTCCACCACCGCGCGCATGTGGACGGCGCCGTGCCGGTGGCCGAGGCGGTCGAGGCATCGGCCGCGCTGCTCAAGCGCCGCGGCTACAAGCTGCGCCTGCGCCAGGACGGCGACGCGACTCTGATCGCGGCCAAGACCGGCACGGGCAACCGGCTGGGCTATATCTTTGCGCACGCGGCCATCGTCATCATCTGCATTGGCGGGCTGCTCGACAGCGAGATGCCGGTGCGCCTGCAGGTATGGCTGGGCAGCAAGGCGCCGCTGCACGACAACATGGCGATTGCCGACGTGCCGCCCAGCGGCCGCCTGAGCATCGACAATCCCAGCTTTCGCGCCAACGTGCTGATTCCTGAAGGCGGACAGAGCCGCAACGCCATCGTGCTGGTGGGCGACGGCGCCATGGTGCAGCCGCTGCCCTTCACGCTCGAACTCAAGAAGTTCATTGTCGAGTACTACTCGACCGGCATGCCGCGCCTGTTCGCGAGCGAGGTCCAGGTCACCGACGGTGAAACCGGCGACACCTTCCCGGCCAAGATCGAGGTGAACGAGCCGCTGCGCTACAAGGGCGTGACGGTGTATCAGTCCAGCTTCGACGACGGCGGCAGCACACTGAGCCTGGTCGGACACGCCCTGCGCGGGGCGGACAACTATTCCTTCCCGGTGGACGGCAAGGTCGGCGGCACGGCGTCGCTGGTGCCCGCCGCGGGCGCGAACGTCAACGCCAGTGACTTGAAAGACCTGACGGTCGAGTTCAGCGGCTTTCGTCCCATCAACGTCGAAAACTTCGCGTCCCAGGTCGGCACGCCGGCGCCGCAGGCCCTGCGCGAGCACGTGGCGTCGGTTGCGGGCAGCGCCGCCAAGGTCGGGCATGACAAGGACTTCCGCAACGTCGGCCCCAGCGTGCAGTACAAGTTGCGCGACGCCAGCGGCCAGGCCTACGAGTTCAACAACTACATGCTGCCGGTGGATGTGGAAGGCACGCCAGTGTTCCTGAACGGCATGCGGGCCACGCCCGAAGAAGAATTCCGCTACGTGCGCATCCCGGCCGACGCCAAGTCGACCATGGAAGAATTCCTGGGCCTGCGCGCCGCGCTGCAGGACCCGGCCGCGCGCGAACTGGCGGCACGTCGCTTTGCCGACAGCAACCGCCTGGCCGCCGGGTCGGGGGGCGAAGCGCTGACGCAGCAACTGCGCGAATCCGCCCAGCGCGCGCTGGACACCTTCGCCACGGGCGGCCTGCAGGCCATCGCCAGGTTTCTGGAAGGCAACGTGCCGGCGGCGGAACAGCAACGGGCGGCCGATGTGGTGGTAAAACTGCTGGGCGGTGCGATGGCGGAACTGCGCAACGTGGCGCGCGAACGCCTGGGCCTGTCGCCCTTGCCCCGCACCGGTCCCGACGTGGAGCAGGCGTCGACCTGGACGCAGATGTCGGTGGCGGCCCTGTCGGACATGTTCCTGTACCCCGCGCCCGTGCTGCTCAGCCTGTCCAGTTTCAATCATGTGCAGGCCAGCGTGTTCCAGGTCAGCCGCACCCCGGGCAAGACGGCCGTGTACCTCGGGTGTCTGCTGCTGGTGCTGGGCGTGTTCTCGATGTTCTATATCCGCGAGCGGCGGGTGTGGCTGTGGATCAAGCCGGCCCCGTCGGGCGCCGCAGGTTCGGACACGCGGATGGCGATGACCTCGCAACGCCGCACCCTCGATTTCAACCGGGAATATGACGTGCTCAAAGCAGATCTGGCCGACGTGTTGCAGGACAGGCAGCCGCCTGTCGACGCGACTGGCAGCCCGGCCCCGCAAGCGCATGACACCAAAGGTGGTAGCTGATGGAACTGACTTCTTCCCGCGCGGCCAACGGCCCCCTGCGCAAGCCGCCCGTGGACGCCGGTTCGCGGCGCGTCGACTGGACGGACGCCGTCTTTGCGCTGCTGCTGGTGGCCGGCGCCGTGTTCGCCTACCGCCACACCGGCGGCATCATGAACTACTACGACAAGCTGATCCTGGGGGGCGGCGTGATCGTGCTGGCGTGGCTGGGCTGGCTGTGGCGGCCACTGCGCTCGCTCATGGTTGCCGTCACGATCAGCGGCGGCCTGGCGGTGATGGCCTATGGCGGTGACCTGGCGCGCGGTGACCAGGCCTTTTTCTTGAAATACCTGCTGTCCTCGCAGTCGGCCATCTTGTGGATGTGCACGCTGTTTGTGCTGGCCACCGCCTGTTACTGGATCGGCCTGGTCGGCCGCAGCGCCACGGGGGCCTGGCTGGGCACTGCGCTCAGCTGGTCGGCCGTGTTTGCCGGACTGACGGGCTTGCTGGTGCGCTGGCATGAAAGCTACCTGCTCAGCCCCGATATCGGCCATATTCCGGTCAGCAACCTGTACGAAGTGTTCGTGCTGTTCTCGCTGATCACCGCGCTGTTCTACCTGTACTACGAGCAGAAGTACGACACGCGCAGCCTGGGCGGTTTCGTGCTGCTGGTCATCTCCTCGGCCGTGGCCTTTCTGCTCTGGTACACCTTCGATCGCGGCGCGCAGGAAATCCAGCCCCTGGTGCCGGCTCTGCAAAGCTGGTGGATGAAGCTGCACGTGCCCGCCAACTTCATTGGCTACGGCACCTTCTCGCTCGCGGCCATGGTCGCTTTTGCGTACCTGGTCAAATCGCACGGCCAGACCACGTCGTGGGTCAAGCTGTCGCCGCTGTTCCTGCTGGGTGTCTTGCTGGGCCTGGAACCCATGGTGTTTCGCCAGAGCGGCATGCCGGCCTACTGGATGGTGTATGCCGCGGTGGTGGCGCTGATCGTTGGCGGGATTCTGCTGGGCCGCCGCCGGATTGCCGAACGGCTGCCCCCGCTCGAGATCCTGGACGACATCATGTACAAGGCGATCGCGGTGGGTTTCGCCTTCTTTACCGTGGCGACCATTCTGGGCGCCTTGTGGGCGGCCGACGCCTGGGGCGCCTACTGGCAGTGGGACCCGAAGGAAACGTGGGCGCTGATCGTCTGGCTCAATTACGCGGCCTGGCTGCACATGCGCATGATGAAAGGCCTGCGCGGCGACGGCGCCGCCTACTGGGCGCTGGTTGGGCTGCTGGTCACGGGCTTTGCCTTCCTGGGCGTGAACATGTTCCTGTCGGGGCTGCATTCGTACGGCGAGCTGTGAGGGCGGCCACGATCTGCCCCTGACGGCGTCGAGGCCGGACAAAACACCCCGCCCTTCCCGGCGGGGTGTTTCGTTTCAGCCGTCGATGGTCAAGCCGCCTTGTCTGACGTGACCGCCGGCCGCTCGGCCTGCCCGGCCTCCGCGATCGCCGGCATATGCGTTTCCAGCCAATCCACCAGATCGCGCACCTTTTCCGCCGCCTCGGCCCCCAGCGGGGTCAGCGTGTACTCCACATGGGGCGGCACGGTGTTGAACGACCGCCGGCGCACCATCGCGTCCGCTTCCAGCCATTGCAGCGTCTGGGCCAGCATCCGTTCGTTGATGCCGCCTATCTTGCGTCGCAGCTGACTGAAGCGCTGCGTGCCCTGCAGCAGGGTGATCAGCACCAGCACCCCCCACCGGCTGGTCAGGTGTTGCAGCACCTGGCGCGACGGGCAGTCGGCCGCCATCACGTCGCCGCGTTGCATCCGGTCGGACAGCGACAGGGCAGGCTTGGCCGCAAGCCCGACAGGCGCACTTTCATCGGGAAGTTCGATCGACGATGTCATGACAGGCTGACTCCAAGCGACAGGGGGAACCACAGCAGCAATTCTACACTTACCTCCGCGTGCGTACTTACGAATAATAAGTGAAGCGCCTATAGTCGGTTTTCTGATTCAACCACACCGATTTCAGCCAAGGACACATCATGACCATCGCCGTTACGGGCGCCACCGGAGAACTGGGCCGCCTTGTCGTCGACCGACTCAAACAACGCGTTGCGGCCAACGAGATCATCGCCCTCGTGCGCGACATCCATCGCGCAAGCAGCCTGGGGGTCGAAGCCCGGGCCGCCGACTACACCCAGCCCGATGCGCTGGAAGCGGCGCTGGCCGGCGTCGATATCCTGTTGCTGATTTCCAGCAGCGAAATCGGACAACGCGTCGCGCAGCACACCCATGTCATCAATGCGGCAAAAAGGGCTGGCGTGCGGCATGTCGTCTACACCAGCCTGCTGCATGCCGACACGTCCACGCTTAGCCTGGCGCCAGAACATGTCGAGACGGAAAAGGCCCTGAAGGCTTCGGGTCTGACCTACACGATTCTGCGCAATGGCTGGTACACCGAGAATTACATGGGCGCGGTCGCGCCGGCGCTGGGGCTGGGCACGCTGTACAGCAGCGCCGCCGACGGGCGCATCGCCTCGGCGTCGCGTGCCGACTATGCCGACGCGGCCGTGGCGGTGCTGACGGGGCAGGGGCATGAAGGCAAGACCTATGAGCTTGCGGGCGACACGGCCTACACGTTGGCCGAACTGGCTGCCGAGCTCTCCACGCAGTCCGGCAAGACCGTCGGCTATCAGAGCATCCCGGAAGCCGCCTACGCCGGCGCGCTGGTCAAGGCAGGTTTGCCTGAAGGTTTTGCCGCAGCCTTGGCGTCATGGGACGTGGCTGCATCGAAGGGCGCCCTGTTCGACGACAGCCGCGTGCTGTCGGCGTTGATCGGCCACCCGACCACGCCCCTGGCGCAGTCCGTCAAGGCAGCGCTGGCGAACTAAGGAAGCAGAACGACGGGCAGGACGTTCCGGCGGCAGCCGCGCCGGATCCTCCGTTGATGCCGTCCCCGTGTTTATAAAAAGTTGATACATGGCCGGGCGATGCCGCCCGACAATAGCTCCCATGCCTCAGGTACTCTGAGTCTTCACCTTGGGCGGGGAACGCCCCGCCCATCGCCAGGAGTTGCCATGCTGATACGTAGACCCGGGGACATTGCTCCCTCCGAGATTACCGCGCAGTCGGTCTATCAGGATCGCCGCCGCCTCATGCTGCAGGCCGGCGCCGCCGCCGCGGCCATGGGCCTGGCGGGCTGGACCAATCGCCAGGCCTTTGCCCAGACCACGACGGGTGACAAGCTGGTCGCGACCCGCAATCCCCAATTCGTCGTGATGGACAAGCTGACCCCGGTCAAGGACGTCACGACCTACAACAACTTCTATGAATTCGGCACCGACAAGGGCGATCCTGCGGACAATGCCGGCCGCTTCAAGACCAAACCCTGGACGGTCGCGATCGAGGGCGAAGTCAAGAAGCCCATGACCATCGGCCTGGACGACCTACGCAAGATGGCGCCGATGGAAGAACGGGTGTATCGGCTGCGCTGCGTCGAAGGCTGGTCCATGGTGATCCCGTGGGTGGGCTTTTCCTTGAGCGAGCTGATCAAACGGGTCGAGCCGACCGGCAACGCCAAGTTCGTCGAATTCGTCACGGCCACGCAGCCCGAAACCATGCCCGGCCTGCGGTCGCGCGTGCTTGAATGGCCGTATGTCGAGGCCTTGCGCATGGACGAAGCCATGCATCCGCTGGCCCTGCTGACATTTGGTGTGTATGGCGAAACCCTGCCCAACCAGAACGGCGCGCCGGTTCGCATCGTGGCGCCCTGGAAGTACGGCTTCAAGTCGGGCAAGTCGCTGGTCAAGATCCGTTTCGTTGAAAAGCAGCCCGTCACCAGCTGGATCAAGGCGGCGTCGTCCGAATACGGCTTTTACGCCAACGTGAACCCCGACGTGCCGCACCCGCGCTGGAGCCAGGCGACCGAGCGCCGCATTGGCGAAGACGGGCTGTTCTCACCCAAGCGCAAGACCTTGCCCTTCAACGGTTACGCCGATCAGGTTGCCTCGCTGTACGCCGGCATGGACCTGAAGAAGAACTACTGAGCGCCGCCATGCTGCCCGTCTCGCCGTCCACCGCCACCCCGTCTGGCACATTGCCTGAGCCATCGACGGCAACCGCAGCCCCGGCCGCCGGCAAAGCCGCGCCCGCCGCAGCCGCCCGCCGCGGGGCGGCTGCGGCGGGCGCGCCCCGCACCGCCGCCACGCCCAAGGTCTTTGGCATGCCGCTGCGGACCTTCAAGATCCTGCTGTTCATCGCGTTCCTGTATCCGCTGGCGCGCTGGGTCTATCTGGGCGTCACCAACGACCTGACGGCCAATCCGGTCGAATTCCTGACCCGGTCATCGGGCACCTGGACCTTGGTGTCCCTGCTGATCACCCTGCTGATTTCGCCGCTGCGAAGCTGGATCAAACAGCCCATGCTGCTGCAGGTGCGGCGCATGTGCGGGCTGTTCGCGTTCTTTTATGTCTGTCTGCACCTGACCACGTATGTGTGGTGGGACCAGTGGTTCGATGCGATCGCGATCGTGCAGGACGTGATCAAGCGCCCGTTCATTACGGTGGGCTTTGCGGCGTTTCTGTTGTTGATCCCGCTGGCGGTCACGTCGACCAAGGGGTGGATGCGCCGCCTGGGACGCAAGTGGCAGACCCTGCACAAGCTGATCTACCTGATCGTCGTGCTGGGGTTGCTGCACTACTGGTGGCAAAAGGCCGGCAAGAACGACTTTGCCACGGTGGGCATCTACACGGCGGTGTTTGCCGTGCTGATGGCATGGCGCGTGCAGCGGTGGTGGAAGGGGCGCACCCGCTAGCAGGCTGGGGCCGGCGCGCCGTACGCAACGCTGGCAAGCGACTACCCACCCGGTTCAAGCACGCGGCGCCTTCCCAGGCGCCGCGATGCCATTTACTGCGCGTCACCCCAGCCCAAACTTCAGCCCAGCGTGGATTCCAGCGCCAGCAATTGCGCCACGGTTTCGCGTGAGCGGACCACGTGGAAGTTGGCGCCGTCCACCATCACTTCGGCGGCGCGCGGGCGCGTGTTGTAGTTGCTGGCCATGACCATGCCGTAGGCGCCGGCCGATTCAAACGCCAGCAGATCGCCTTCGGCGACCGCCAGGTCGCGATTGCGCGCCAGCCAGTCGCCGCTTTCGCAGATCGGGCCGACCACATCGTAATTGCGGGTCACCACGTCCGACCGCGGCACGACCGGCAGCACGCCGTGATACGCGTCGTACAGGGTCGGGCGCACCAGGTCGTTCATGGCTGCATCCACGATCAGGAACAGCTTGGAATCCGTGTGCTTCAGGTATTCCACCCGCGTCACCAGAATGCCCGCGTTGCCGGCCAGCGAACGGCCCGGTTCCAGCACGATCTGGCGGTCGCCATAGCCGCGCGCCAGCAGGCGTTCGAAGACGGCGTTCAGCAGGGTCGTGGGCGACAGCAGGGTTTCGTCCGAATACCGGATGCCCAGGCCGCCGCCCAGGTCCAGGTGCTCGACATGAATGTCATGCGCGGCCAGCAGGTCCAGCAGGTCCAGCAGCTTGTCGAGGGCGTCCAGGAAGGGCGACGCTTCGGTAATCTGCGAGCCGATGTGGCAGTCCAGCCCCACCACCTTGATGCCCGGCAGGCTGGCGGCATTGCGGTAGGCGTCCAGCGCCTGGTCGATCGCAATGCCGAACTTGTTTTCTTTCAAGCCGGTGGAAATGTACGGATGGGTCTTGGGGTCCACGTCGGGATTCACGCGCAGGGACACCGGCGCGCGTTTGCCCATCGCTGCGGCCACGGCCGACAGCCGGTGCAGTTCGGGAATCGACTCGACGTTGAAGCACTTGACGCCCACTTCCAGCGCCATGCGCATTTCGGACGCCTGCTTGCCCACGCCCGAAAACACCACCTTGGACGGATCGCCGCCCACGGCCAGCACGCGCTGCAGTTCACCCGCCGACACGATGTCGAAGCCCGCGCCCATCTTGGCGAACTCGCGCAGCACGGCCAGGTTCGAATTGGCCTTCATGCCGTAGCACACCAGCACGTCGTGGCTGCCGATGGCATCGCGATAGGCGCCGTACGCCGCATGCAGCGCGGCGCGCGAATAGATGTACAGCGGCGTGCCCAGGCGTTCCGCCAGCTCGGCCACCGACACGCTTTCGGCGTGCAGGACACCATCGCGGTAGGCGAAATAGGGGCTGCCGACAGGGGTCGCTTGCGCGCCCGCGGCAGGAACTCGGGTATCGGTCATGGCGGAATCAGGGCAGGGTAGGGAAGGTGGAGCGGTTCTGCGACGTCGTGCGCGTCGTGGTCGGCGCGCTGGGGTATGTGGCGGACGCGGCCGGCGGGATGGGCTTGCCGGCGTCATCCGGAATGAACAGCGGTCCTTTCTGACCGCAGGCGGCCAGCAGGGCCAGACCCGCCACCGCCACGCCGCGCGCCAGCCAGCGGGCAGCAGGGGCGGCAGAAGGGGTATTGCAGGCCGGGCGCGCGGCGCTGGCTACAATGCGTGCATCTGCTAACCCAAAGGATGGCTGGCATGCGGCGCGCGCGGTGCGTGATGGTGTCATGTCGGGCATAGGTGAAATTATGAACGAAAGCGAGTTTGTTGCCGCAGCCGAGGCGATCATCGGGTCGATCGAAGCCCAGGCCGATGTGTGGTTCGATGAATTGGACGTCGATCTGGAATGCGAGCGCAGCGGCAATGTGCTTACGCTCACCTTCCAGGACCGGTCCCAGGTCGTCGTGAACAGCCAGGCACCCATGAAGGAAATGTGGGTGGCGGGCCGCAGCGGCGGGTTTCACTACCGCCATCAGGAAAACGGTCAGTGGATCGATACGCGGTCGGGCGAAGAACTTGGCGCCGCCCTGAGCCGGATCTGTTCGGAACAGTCCGGCCGGATCCTGGTCGTCGCCATTCCCTGAAACGTCAGGGCAGGTAGTCGGGCTGCGTCGCTCGTTGCGGCGCGTTCGACGGGCTGCCATTGCCACCGATCAGATTTCCCAGCCCGTCGATCAGGCGCGACATCGGATCTTCTTCCTTCGGCGCCGACACGCCCACCGTGGCCACCGCCTGTCCGGGCGGGAACTCCGACAGATAGTAGTCGCCGTTGGCCGTGATGATCCCCGGCGGCATGACCTGTTCCTGCTGAGGCACGCCCTTCAGTGCCTTCTGCATATACGACAGCCAGATCGGCATGGCCGCGCCGCCGCCGGTTTCGCGCACGCCCAGTGACTTGGGCTGGTCGTAGCCCAGCCAGGCGATGCCCACCAACTGCGGCGTGTAGCCCGCAAACCAGCCGTCCACCGAGTTGTTCGTCGTGCCGGTCTTGCCGCCCACGTCGGTGCGCTTGAGCGCCAGCGCCGCGCGCGCCGTGCCGATCCGGACCACGTCACGCAGCATGGTGTCGGTAATGAACGCGGTGCGGGCGTCGATGGCACGCACCGACTCGTCCCCGGCCTTGGCCGGGCGGGCCTGCATCAGCACCCGGCCGCTGCCATCGGTGACCTTGTCGATCAGGAAAGGCGTGACCCGGTAGCCGCCGTTGGCGAACACCGAGTAAGCGCCCGCCATCTGCAAGGGCGTCACCGCACCCGCACCCAGCGCCATCGTCAGATAGGCCGGATGGCGTGCCGCCTCAAAGCCGAAGCGGGTGATGTAGTCCTGCGCGTACTGCGGGCCCACGGTCTGCAGGATCCGGATCGACACCATGTTCTTGGACTTGGCCAGGCCCTGGCGCATGGTCATCGGCGCTTCGTTCTTGCCGTCATAGTTCTTGGGTTCCCAGCGCTGCGAGCCCGTGGCCGCGGCTTCCAGCACGAACGGCGCATCGGAAATGATGGTCGACGGCGTCAGCCCGCGTTCCAGCGACGCCGCGTAAATGAAGGGCTTGAAGCTCGAACCGGGCTGGCGCCAGGCCTGCGTGACCCGGTTGAACTTGCCGCGCTGGAAGTCGAAGCCGCCCACCATCGCGCGGATCGCGCCGTCGCGGGGGTCGGTCGACACGAACGCACCTTGCACGGCGGGCGATTGCAGGATTTCCCATTCGCCGCCCGTCTTCATGATCCGCACGATGGCGCCGCGGCGCACGCGCTGCGTCGGCTGCGCCTTGGCATTCAGGCCCGATGCCGCAAAGCGCAGGCCCTTGCCGGTGATCTCGATGATTTCGCCCGCGCTGCGCGCCACGCGCACCTTGTTGGCGTCGGCCGACAGCACCACGGCCGCCAGCAGGTCATCGTTGTCGGGATGGTCGGTCAGCGCGTCGTCCACCGCTTCGTTCAGCTTTTCGGCGTCGCGGTCGACCCCGTCGGGCAGGTCCACGAACGCTTCCGGACCACGATAGCCATGGCGGCGTTCGTAGTCCATCACGCCATCGCGCAGGGCTTCGTACGCGGCATCCTGCTGCGCCTTGTCGACCGTCGTGTAGACGTTCAGGCCGCGGGTGTACGTGTCTTCCTTGTAGATGTCATAGACCAGCTGGCGCGCCAGCTCGGCCACATACTCGGCACGTACCGCAAATTCGCCGCCCAGCGGCTTGATCTTGAGCTTGTCGTCAAGCGCCGCGCGGTATTCCGGATCGGTCAGGTAGCCCAGTTCATGCATGCGGCGCAGCACGTATTGCTGGCGCAACGTGGCGCGGGTGGGGTTGACGACCGGGTTGTAGCGCGACGGGGCCTTGGGAATGCCGGCCAGCATGGCCGCTTCCGACGCCGTCAGTTCGGCCACCGGCTTGCCGAAATAGATCCGTGCCGCCGACGCAAAGCCATAGGCGCGCTGGCCCAGGTAGATCTGGTTGATGTACAGCTCCAGGATCTGGTCCTTGGTCAGGTTGGCCTCGATCTTGAAGGTCAGCAGGATTTCGTACAGCTTGCGGGTATAGGTCTTTTCAGACGACAGATAGAAGTTGCGGGCCACCTGCATCGTGATCGTGCTGGCGCCCTGGCTTTTCTGCAGATTGATGGCGTTGGTGAAGGCTGCACGCAACACGCCGGTCCAGTCGATACCACCGTGCTGGTAGAAGCCGTCGTCTTCGGCCGACAGAATGGCCGACTTGAGCACATCGGGCACATCGCGGATACGGACCACATTGCGGCGTTCTTCGCCAAATTCGCCGATCAGCACGTTGTCGGCGGTATAGACGCGCAACGGCACCTTCGGGTGGTAATCGGTAAGTGCGTCCAGGTCCGGCAGATTCGGATAGGCGAGTGCCAGTGCGAGCCCGATCAATAGGGCGACGCAAACGGCCAATCCGGCAAGGACGCCGGCAACCTTGAGCAAAATTCGGGTCATGAGGGGGACAACTTGAGGGGCAAAGACCAACCCATTATAGGAACATAGCGCGGCGAAGGCGGATAGACCATCCGGCGCAAGCCATGTTCCTGTAACAAGCTGCACATGACCGATAGGCAAGGCTGCGGCGTGGCTAACCGGCCGCAGGCGGGGATCCCACCCCCGATCGGGCCGGTTACCTAGGGGATTGCCCCCGGATTTTGCCGCGACGGTCGTCCTTGCGGGATAATGGGGCCGTAACCAACCTGACGGCGTCCGAGCCGCCCTTGCCGTGATTGCCGCTACGTTTGCCTCCTGTTCCGTCGAGATCGTCCGTGTTGACGCCGACGTCTTCATCCCGCCGCTGTTCCTGGTCGGGATGATGGGCGCCGGCAAGACAACGATCGGCCGCGGCCTTGCCCGCGCCATGGGCCGGGAATTCGTCGACATCGATCAGGTGATCGAGACCCGCTGCGGCGTACGTATTCCCACGATCTTCGAATTGGAAGGGGAAGCGGGCTTTCGTGCCCGCGAAGCGCATGTCCTGGACGAATACAGCCGCAAGTCGGGCGTGGTCCTGGCGACCGGGGGCGGCGTGGTGATGGCCGAGCCCAACCGGCGCATCCTGGCCGAACGGGGCCGCGTGCTGTACCTGCGCGCCCGGGCCGAAGAGCTGTATCAGCGCACCCGCTACGACCGCAACCGGCCCCTGCTGCGCACCGCCGATCCGCTTGCAAGGATCACCGAACTGCTGGTCGCGCGCGAGCCGCTTTATGAAGAGATCGCAGACCTGGTCGTGGATACCGGCAGGATGTCCGTGACCCGCCTGGTCCACCGCATCCTGCCCTTGCTGCTAAGCTGCGACAAGCCGATCACGCCGGTGTCCGACTTGCCGCCCCTGGAGTGTTTATGAAAGAAGTCCGCGTCGATACGCCGGGCGGACGCTATCCGATCCGCATCGCTCCCGGCCGTCTCGACCACCTTGCCGACGCCGTGCCGGCCGACGCCACGACCCTGGTCCTGGTCACCAATCCTACCGTGGCCGCCCTGTATGCCGACCGTGCCGAAGCCGCCCTGGCCAAGTCCGGCAAGAAAGTCCTGCGCATCGAACTGCCCGACGGCGAAGCCTATAAAGACTGGCAGACCCTGAACCTGATCTTTGACGGCATGCTGGCGCAGCACTGCGACCGCCGGGCGGTGATCGTGGCCCTGGGCGGCGGCGTGATCGGCGACATTGCCGGCTTTGCGGCCGCCGTGTACATGCGCGGCATCCGGTTCATCCAGGTGCCGACCACCTTGCTGTCGCAGGTCGACTCGTCGGTGGGCGGCAAGACCGCGGTCAACCATCCGATCGGCAAGAACATGATCGGCGCCTTCTACCAGCCGCTCGCCGTCGAGATCGATACCGACGTGCTGAACACGCTGGCGCCGCGTGAAGTGTCCGCCGGCCTGGCCGAAGTCATCAAATACGGCGCGATCCTGGACGCCGACTTCTTTGCCTGGTGCGAAGACAACGTGGCGGCCCTGCGTGCGCTGGAACCCGCCGCCGTGGCGCACGCCATTGCGCGTTCCTGCGAACTGAAGGCCTTCGTGGTCTCGCAAGACGAACGCGAAACCGGCCTGCGCGCGATCCTGAATTTCGGGCACACCTTTGCCCATGCGATCGAAGCCGGACTGGGGTTCGGCACCTGGCTGCATGGCGAAGCCGTGGGCTGCGGCATGGTGCAGGCGGCTGAACTGTCGGTCACCGCGACCGGTTTGCCGCAACGCGACGCCGACCGCATCCGCGCACTGGTGCAGGCGATCGGCTGCCCGATTTACGGCCCGGACCTGGGCACCGCCCGCTGGCTGGATTACATGCAGGGCGACAAGAAGACCGAAGCGGGCCAGATCCGCTTTGTGCTGCTGCCCCGCCTGGGCGAAGCCGTGCGCACGCCCGCGCCCGAAGACCAGGTGCGCCAGGCGCTGGACCTGACCGTGGCGCGCACCGCGGGCGCGCAGTCCTCGGTCGTCGCCTGACCGGCGGTCGGGCGGGCGCCTTGTGTCTTGCGCATTCGGCATCATCTGTATCGCAGCATCTGCATCGCCCCGTCGTTAGCAGCATTCCCGCCCCCTGAAGGCCTTTCGTCACGCCCCAGGGGGCATCGCAGGCCCCCGAGGACACCATGTCTGCCACTCCGCCGAATCCCGCGTTGTCCGTCCCCACGATGCTCGCGCCCTATGCCGCGCATCCCGAACAGTCCCGCGGCCGGCGTCATGCCGAAACGCTTGCTGAAGGGCGCACCGAATTCCAGCGCGACCGTGACCGCATCATCCATTCCAACGCCTTCCGGCGGCTCGAATACAAGACGCAGGTGTTCGTGAACCATGAGGGCGACCTGTTCCGCACCCGGCTGACGCACAGCCTGGAAGTCGCCCAGATCGCCCGGTCCATCGCCCGCAACCTGCGCTTGAACGAAGACCTGGTCGAAGCCATTTCGCTGGCGCACGATCTGGGGCACACGCCCTTTGGCCACGCCGGGCAGGACGTGCTCAATGCCTGCATGCGGGAATTCGCACCGGAAGCGGGTGGCTTCGAACACAATCTGCAAAGCCTGCGGGTGGTGGACGAGCTGGAAGAACGCTACGGCGATTTCGACGGCCTGAACCTGGTGTTCGAAACGCGGGAAGGCATTCTCAAGCATTGCTCGCTGGAACGCGCCAGGCGCCTGGGCGACGTGGGCGAGCGCTTCCTGGCACGCACGCAGCCATCGCTGGAAGCGCAACTGACCAATCTGGCCGACGAGATCGCGTACAACAACCACGACATCGACGACGGTTTGCGTTCAGGATTGATCACGCTCGATCAATTGCAGTCGGTGCGGATCTTTGCGCGCCACCGCGCCATGGTCGAAGCCCGTTACACCGGTCTGGCCGAACGCCGCATGATCACGGAGACCGTGCGCCGCATGATCAACACGCTCATCATCGACCTGACGCACACCAGCGCCGCGCGGATTGCCGACGTGGCGCCGAACACGATAGACGACGTGCGCCAGTCGCCGTCGCTGGTGGGCTTCAGCCCGGACGTGCGCACCGAAGCCGACGAACTCAAGGTGTTCCTGCGCGAACAGCTCTATATGCACTACAAGGTGCGGCGCACGACCAGCAAGGCCAAACGCATCGTGCGGGACCTGTTCACCGCGTTCTTTGACGAGCCGCGCATGCTGCCGACGCAATACCAGGAACGGGTCGAGAAGGGCAAGGCGCGCGCCATTGCCGACTACATTGCGGGCATGACGGACCGGTACGCGATCCGCGAACATCGCAAGCTGTTCGAGGTGGGGGACGACTGATCAAGTCTGGGCATCGCCCGGCGTGCCCTGCGCATCGTCGCTGCCGATGCCATCCTGGCGCCCATGCAGCGTCTGCCGGATGTGTTCCGCAAACGCATGCGCGATAGTCGGCAGCTGCCGGTTCCGCAGGCTGGCCAGCACCAGTTTGCCGCGCGGAAAATGCCGATCCGCAATGTCCTTGACCACCACCGCGCCACCGTCCGTGACCGCGCCAATGTCGATCTGGAACGAGATGGCGTGGTCGTAATACAGGCAGCCGCGCAGGAATTCGAACGAATTGCTCTCGATCAGCGGGCGCAGCGAGATCGATGACCGCATCATGAAGCGCTCCAGCATCTGCCGGCCGGCAATGTCCCGGTCGGGCAGCACCACCGGGTAGTCCGCGCAATCGCGCAGCCGCACGGTTTCCTGTCCGGCCAGCGGATGGTCGCGGTGCATCACGGCCACCAGCTTCTGGTCGAACTGTGCAATGGCTTCCACGTCCGCTTCAGGCGGCAGGTTGAACACCAATCCCAGGTCCACATCGAAATTGCGCAGCGACGTCAGCGCGTGCACGTGGTCGCCCACGTCCACTTCAAACGCGACCAAGGGGTGCGTCTTGCGAAACGTGGCCACGGCCTGCGGCAGGTAGGCGGGCGCCAGCGCCTGGCTGATCACCAGCCGCACATTGCCCCGCCGCAGTCCCTTCAGTTCTTCGATCTGTGAACGCACGCCGTCCAGCTCGGCGTTGCGGCTGCGAATGTAGTCGACAAACAGTTCTCCGGCCGTGGTCAGACGCATGCCGCGCGGCAGCCGTTCAAAGATCGCCGTGCCCAGTTCCTCTTCCAGGTCCTGGATGCGCCGGATGACGGCCGATGGCGCCACATGAAGCCGCTCGGCCGCCTGCCGGATCGACCCGACGCGGGCCACTTCATCGACATAACGCAGAAAGCGCAGGTGATTCATTGGGGGGTGTCCTTAGGCAGGCGTGTGCCAAGTGGCGTTCAACTGTTCCGCAGCGCACCAGCTTGGTGCTCGGGAATGGTGCGTCGGTCTGCACGCGCCGGTCCGCGGTGCATGGCCACGACAAAGGACGCCGGCCGCCACGTCCAAGGTGCGCGCTGCCCGGTTGCGGCGGGCAGCCGCCGCAGCCACCGCCGTGATCCCAAGATGCCCTGTTTACCGTGCTGTCAGGCGACTGATGCCGCACCGGCAACAGAGTAACGCCAAAACGGCAATGAATTGAATCGCTCAAATGGCCAGACAGGTACGGGCATTGCATTAGGTAGAGCCAGGGACGCGGCGCGCCCGGTATCGGTGCCTGCCGCGGCCTTGGATGGAATCCGGCAGCAGTCATGGCCGCCGGGTCCACCGCCTCAACCCGACCTTCAGACTCCGCCATGTCCCAGACCACCTCGACTTCCGATACGACCTTTGGCCCGGCATCCGGCAACGTCTGGACGCGCCGCGGCGACGCCCTGAGTCTGGTGCGGCCGCCCCACGTGCCGCGGCCGGTGCAGTTCGCCGCCGATGACCACCCCATTGAAATCGACGTCGCGGCGACGGCGCTGATCATCATCGACATGCAGAACGACTTCTGCCACCCGGAAGGCTGGTTCGGCCAGAAGGGCATCGACGTGTCGCCCATGCGCCAGCCGATTCCCGCCATCGCCGCTTTGCTCGACGCCTGGCGCGCGGCCTCGGGCCGGGTGGTGTGGGTGAACTGGGGTATCCGCGCCGACCGCCTGAACCTGCCGCCCACCGTGCTGTTCAAGGGCAAGCGCACCGCCGACGGCGTGGGGTATGCCGAGACGTCGCCGCTGGACCACGGCCAGAGCGTGGTGCAAGGCAGCTGGGGCGCGCAGGTGGTTGAAGAACTGCCGGTCGTCGCGGGCGACATCACCGTGCACAAGCATCGCCTGAGCGGTTTCTGGGACAACGAACTGGACAGCCTGCTGCGCCAGCAGGGCATCACGACCTTGCTGTACGCCGGCGTGAATACCGACCGCTGCGTGTTCTCGACCCTGCAGGACGCCGCCTTTATTGGCTACGACAACATTCTGTTGAGCGATGCGTGCAGCACCGCGTCGCCCGACTACGTGACCCAGGCCATCCATTTCATCGTGCGCCAGCTGCATGGCTTCGTGGCCACGTCGGCCGCGCTGACCGACGCGCTGCGCAAGCAGGCCTGAGACGGCAGCCCCGGCCCTTCTCGCAGCACCCGTTTCCACATTGTCCGCGTTCCCCCGCATGTCCTCCGCCACCCCTCAGGAGCATTTCATGATTGCGAGTTTCAAGAAGTTTGCCGTGTCGGCCGCCGTGACCACGGCCCTGGGCCTGACCTTCGCCGTGCTGCCGACCGCAGCCAGCGCGCAAACCAAGATCAAGCTGACCTTGAACTGGAAGTACGAAGGCCCGCAAGCCTGGTTCTTTCTGGCGCAGGACAAGGGCTACTTCAAGGCGGAAGGCCTGGATGTCGAAATCGACCAGGGAGAAGGCTCGGCCGCCGGCGTGCCCAAGGTGGCCGCCGGCACCTACACCGCGGCCTTTGGCGACATGAACGCGCTGATCGACTTCGCGGCCAAGCGCCCGGCCGATGCCCCCGTGGGTGTCTACACGCTATACAACTCGGCCCCGTTCACGGTGGTCGTGAAGGCCAACAGCCCGATCAAGACGCCCAAAGACTTCGAAGGCAAGACGCTGGGCGGCCCGGCGAACGACGGCGCGCTCAAGCTCTTCCCGACCCTGGCAGGTTCTGCAGGCTTTGACCTGAACAAGGTCAAGATCAGCAACATGGCGCCCAACCTGCGCGAACAGATGTTGATCCGTGACCAGGTGGACGGCGTGTTCGGCTACATCAACACGGTGTGGTTCGCGGCCAAGGCCAGCGGCATGGATCCGGAAAAAGACCTGCGCTTTATCCGCTACGCCGACTATGGGCTGGACCTGTACTCCAACACCATCATGTTCTCGCGCAAGTTCACGAAAGAGAACCCCGAGGCCGTGAAGGGCTTCCTGCGCGCCCTGAACAAGGCGATCAAGGAAGTGGTGGCCAATCCCGACGAAGGTATTGCTGCCGTCATGAAGCGCGAGCCGCTGCTCAAGCCCGAGCTGGAAAAGGAAAAGCTGCTGGCCACGCTCAAGCGCGACATGAGCCATCCGGAAGTCGCCAGGATCGGCCTGGGCGCCATCGATGACGCGCGCCTGAAGAAGTCGATCGATCTGGTTGTGAAAGCTAACCAATTGACGACGACGCCGGCCACCGGCGACGTGTTCGACAGCACCTTCCTGCCGGCACGCGCGGACCGTCCGTCCAAGCTCTGAAACGACGAAGGACCGACCGCAAGGATGGTCTGACCCCGATCGGCGCCTGCCTCTGCCTGAACCTGCACTGCGCAGGCGCCGACTCCCCAAGAAAGACGCGAGAAAGATGATGGATTTGCAGTTGAAAGACAAGGTTGTGGTCATCACCGGTCCGGCCAAGGGCATGGGCCGCGCAATCACCCTGGCGTTCGCCAGGGAAGGGTGCGCATTGGTATTGACGGGCCGTGATGTCGCGGCGATCGAACCCGTGGCGGCCGAAGCGCGCGATTTGGGCGTCAAGGTGCTGGTCGTGCCGTGCGACCTGACCGACGATACGCAGACCGAAGCGCTGGGCCGCGCCGCCGAAGAGGCCTTTGGCCGTGTCGACGTGTTGGTCAATGTGGCCGGCGGGTCGGGCCCGATCGGCAAGACCGGCTGGGAAACCACCGCCGCCGAGTTCGACGAGATCGTTCGCCTGAACATGTCGGGCTGCTTCAACACCATGCATGCCGTGCTGCCTGGCATGATCGCGCGCCGCTACGGCAAGATCGTGAACGTGGGCGGTACCTTTGGCATGCGCGGCCGCGCCGGCCGCATGGCGTATTCGGCGTCCAAGTGGGGCCTGCGCGGCATCACCAAAAGCTTCGCGCTTGAAGCCGGTCCGCACAACATCAACGTCAACAACGTTGCCCCGGGCATGGTCGATGGCCCTCGGTTTCGCGAGAAGGTCTGCGCCGACATGGCCAAGCGCCTGAACATCACGCTGGAAGAAGCCATGACGAAACACGCGATGGACTATGCGCTGCGCCGCGTCACCGTCGACGACGACGTCGCCAATGCCTGCCTGTTCCTGGCCAGCGATGCGTCGCGCCAGATCACCGGCGCCGACCTGCCGGTCGACGGCGGATGGGCATCGCTCTAAGCATCTTTCAAGCAGTCGTCGAGGCAGTGATCGACGCATCGGGTACGGCATTTCCAGCACGGCAATCAGCACGGCATTTGAGCAAGGAACGAAGTCATGAGTCAGGTAGACCTGGTCATCCGCGGCGGCAAAGTGGTGTCGCCCGATCACATCATCGAGGCGTCTGTCGCCATCGACAACGGCATCATCGTCGCGGTGGGTCATGACGACCTGATGCCTTCGGCCCGCGAGGAAATCCGCGCCGACGGCTTGTATCTGTTGCCCGGCGCCATCGACAGCCACGTGCACTTTCGCGATCCCGGCTACCCGAACAAGGAAACCTGGAAGACCGGATCGGCCGCGGCTGCCTGCGGCGGCGTGACCACCGTGTTCGAAATGCCCAACACCAACCCCGCCACCGGCACGGTCGAAGCGCTGCGCATGAAGCAGAAGGCGGCCGAGTCCTCGTATGTGGACTTCGGCATTCATGGCCTGTTCGGTGACGATACCGTCGATCGCCTTGAAGAACTGCTGGACGCCGGCGTGACCAGCTTCAAGGCCTTTGTCGGCAATACTTTCGGCAACCTGCCGGCGCCGACCGACGGCTGCCTGCTCGAAGGCTTCGAAAAACTGGCGCCGCTCGGTATTCGTACCGTCGTGCATGCCGAGAACTCGTCCATCATGGCGCGCCGCCAGGCCAAGCTGCAGGCCGCCGGCCGCAACGATCCCTTCGCGCATCTGGCCGCGCGTCCGGCCGTGGCCGAGATCGAAGCCATTGGCCGCGTGGTTACGCTGGCGGAATGGACCGGCGCCCGCGTGCACATTGCGCATCACAGCTCGGCTGACTCGTTGTACCTGCTGCGCGAAGCCAAGCGCCGGGGTGTGGACGTGACGGCGGAGACTTGCCCGCAATACATGCTGATGAACGTGAACGACATGTCACGCCTGGGCGGCATCCTGCGCCTGAACCCGCCCATCCGCGAAGCACGCCATAACCAGCCGTTATGGGATGCGCTAATGGACGGCACCATCGACATGATCGCGACCGATCACGCGCCGCACACGCCCGAAGAAAAGACGCGCGAAAGCATCTGGGATTGCGATTGCGGCTTCCCGGGTGTCGAAACGCAAATGCCGCTGATGCTGACCGAGATCAACAAGGAACGCGCCACGTTGATGGACTACGTGCGCTGGAGCTCGGTCAACCCCGCCAAGGCCTGGGGCCTGTATGGCGTGAAGGGCGTGATTGCCGCCGGCTCGCATGCCGACATCGCCATCGTCGACATGGACAAGCAAGGCGTGGTCAACCAGGGCAAGCTGCAGAGCGTCAGCAAGATCTCGCCGTGGAACGGCCGTGTGGTCAAGGGTTACCCGATCCACACGCTGGTGCGCGGCCGCTTTGTCATGCGCGATGGCGCCCTGGTGGAAGATGCCGCCGGCTGGGGCGTGTCGGTCAAGGCCGTGCAGAAGATGCCGACGCCCAAGCCCCGCAATACCGAGACGTACACCACCGCGATCCTGACGCGGCCCGAAGGCGCACCCGTCAGCGCGCGGCCGTCCGCCGACGTGATCGAAGGAACCCTGCCATGACCCAATCGTTCATCGATCTGGCCAACGTGTCGCTGCAGTATGGCGGCGGCACGATTGCCCTGGACCACACCAACCTGCGCATCGACAAGGGCGACTTCGTGGCGCTGGTCGGGCCCAGCGGCTGCGGCAAGTCCACGATCCTGAAGCTGGTTGGCGGGCTGCTCACGCCAACGTCGGGCGCCGTGATCGTGGGCGGCCGCGAAGCCGGGTCACCGGGTGCGCGCATCCATAACCCGCATGCCCCGCGCGTGCGGATCGGCCTTGCTTTTCAGAATCCGACGATGCTGCCGTGGCTGACGATTCGCGAAAACGTCATGATCCCGCTCAAGATCGTCGAGCCTTTTCGGTCGGAATACGCCCGCAAGAAAAAGGGCGAGTTCGCCGAACGCGCCGAAGCACTGCTGGCGCAGGTCGGCCTGAAAGGCTTTGGCGACAAGCGCCCGTGGCAGCTGTCGGGCGGCATGCTGCAGCGTGCATCGCTGTGCCGCGCGCTGGTGCACGACCCGCAACTGCTGCTGCTGGATGAACCCTTCGGCGCGCTGGACCAGTTCACCCGCGAAGAGCTGTGGGCGATCATGCAGGACCTGTGGATCACCAAGCGCCCGACCGTGCTGCTGGTGACGCACGATCTGCGCGAATCGGCCTACCTGGCCAACCGCATCTGTGTGATGAGCTCGCGTCCCGGTCGCATTCTTGAAGATCGCGACGTCGAATTTTCCCGGCCGCGCACCCTGGAATCGAGCTACGCGCCCGAGTTCGCGACCCTGGTGCAGGAACTGCGCATGCGGATCGCCCATGCGCGCACCGACAGCGATGCGCAGGAAGCTGCCGCAGATGCCGTTGCCCATGCCGCTGTCCATGCGGCTGCCGGTGCCACGGTGCCGACCGCTGGTCTCGCCACTACCGACGTCCCCAACCCAAGGAGAGTCGCATGAGCGCGGCGTCCCCCTCGATTCCTGCTGTGAAGGCCGGGCCCAAGCCCGCCGCGCGAATGAATCCCAAGACCAAACGCTATCTGCTGTCGGCGCTGACGCTGGTCGGCTTCTTTTTGCTGTGGGAAGTGATCTGTCTGGCCAGCGGCGTGTCCGACCTGGTGCTGCCGCGGCCGTCGCAGATCGCGGTCGTGCTGTGGCAGAAGTTTCCCCTGCTGTGGCCGCACACCGTGCAGACCCTGTACACCACGGTCGTCGGCTTTGCATTGGGCGTGCTGGTCGGTGTCGTGATCGGCGTCATCATCGGATCGTCGCGGCTCGCGTACGACGTGGCCTACCCGCTGCTGGTCGGCTTTTCCAGTATCCCCAAAGTGGCCGTGGTGCCGATCTTCGTGGTGTGGTTCGGCTCGGGCACGGTGCCCGCGATCCTGACCTCGCTCGTCATCAGCATCTTCCCGGTCGTGGTGAACGTCGCCACGGGCCTCGCCACCACCGAACCCGAACTGGAAGACGTACTGAAAGTGCTGGGCGCCAGCAAGCGCGACATTCTCTGGAACGTGGGCCTGCCGCGTGCCTTGCCCTACCTGTTCGCGTCGCTCAAGATCGCCATCACCCTGTCGTTCGTCGGCACCGTGCTGTCCGAAACCGTGGCGGCCAACAAGGGGATCGGCAACGTCATGATGATTGCGAGTGGCAACTTTGATGTGCCGCTGGTATTCGCCGGCCTCTTCATCCTGGCCGTGCTGGGTGTGCTCTTATATGCCATCTCTGCGTATATCGAAGGCCGGTTGACCGGCTGGACCCAACGCAAGACCGACATGGCCATGGCCTGAGCCCCTTCACCCAGCATCTTTCTATGACGACACCTACCTCTCCCATCGACGCGATCACCGCGTCGCCCACCCTTATAAAAAGCGTGGCGGTTTTCTGCGGTTCCAACTTCGGCGCATCGCCGGAATACGCCGATGCCGCCCGCGCCCTGGGCACCGAAATCGCCCGCCGCGGACTGACCCTGGTCTATGGCGGCACGCACAAGGGCCTGATGGGTCTGATGGCCGATGCGGCCCTGGCCGCCGGTGGCCGGGTGGTTGGCATCATCAACCAGCGGCTGCACGACCGCGGGCACCTGCATCCCCTGCTTACGCAACATGAAATCGTGACCGACATGCGGGCCCGCAAGGCGCGCATGGCCGATCTGGTCGATGCCTTCATCGCCATGCCCGGCGGCCTGGGCACGCTCGAAGAACTGTTCGAAGCCGCCACGCTCACGCAACTGGGCGACCACACCAAGGCCTGCGGCGCGTTGAATGTGCGGGGCTTTTACGACCCCATGCGCGCCATGCTGACGCGCGCCGTGGACGAAGGCTTTTTGAAGACCGAGCACCGCGACATGATCGTCATCGATGCCGATCCGGCTTCCTTGCTCGATGCGCTGGCAGACTGGAAAGCCCCGACCGTGAACAAGTGGATCGAAAAAGCATGAGCCAGGAAACGAGCATGAATAACAGCACGGACAGCACTGCCCCCGCCCCCATCAAACGCATCCGCATGACAGCCGGCGGCTACACCTTCATCGCCGAAACCCACCCCGACGCGCCGCTGACCGTGGCCGCCTTTGAAAAGCTGCTGCCCTATAAGCAGAAGCTGATCCACGTGCGCTGGAGCGGCGAAGGCTGCTGGATTCCGCTGGGCGACTTCCGCCTGGGCGTCGACTTCGAAAACCACACCAGCCATCCGTCCAAGGGCGACATCTTGTTCTACCCGGGCGGCTACAGCGAAACAGAGATCATCCTGGCCTATGGCCCCTGCTCGTTCTCCAGCCGCATGGGCCAGCTGGCCGGCAACCACTTCCTGACCCTGGTCGAGGGCAAGGAACACCTGCAAGCCCTGGGCAAGAAGGTGTTGTGGGAAGGCGCGCAGGACGTGCTTTTCGAAGCGATCTAACCAAGACAGGCTTTCCGGCCGTCGGGCTTTCCCACGTGGGCAACACCACGTGGAAAACACCATGCGGGCTGGCTCGACATGGGCTCTCCCTTTTCCATTCCACTCACCAGGATCTTCACCATGCGTTTCGTCCCGCTCCGCCGTGTGCTTCTTGGCGCACTTGCCGCCTCCGTGTTCGCACCGATGATGGTCCAGGCGCAAGCGCCCGCTACTGTGACGCCGATCAAGTTCGTGCTCGACTGGAAGCTCCAGGGGATCCACGCGTGGTACTACCTCGCTATGGACAAGGGCTACTTTGCGCAGGAAAAGATAGACCTCACCATCGACCAGGGCGACGGGTCGGCCAACGCCGTGACCAAGGTCATGGCCGGCACCTACCAGGCGTCCTTCGGCGACGTGAACGCCATCGTGCAAGCCGCCGCCACCCGCCCGGACCAGGCGCCCGTCATGGTCTACATGCTGTACAACACCGCGCCGTACGCCATCATGACCAAGGCCAGCAGCAACATCCGCACGGTCAAGGATCTGCAGGGCAAGACCATCGGGTCGCCCGCCGGCGGCGCGGCCTACAAGATGTTCTCGGTGCTGGCCGAAAAGAACGGCATTGACCCGTCCAAAGTCACGTGGACCAACATGGCGCCGAACCTGCAAGAGCAGATGCTGCTGCGCGACCAGGTCCAAGCGTCCGCCGTGTTCACCGTCACCAGCTACATGAACCTGGTCGCGCAGAACGTCGATCCGGACAAAGACATCCGCTGGATCAACTATTCAGAGAACGGCATCGACCTGTACGGCAACGGCGTGCTGGTGTCCCGTCAGCTCGTGAAAGACAAACCCCAGGTCGTGGCCGGCCTGGTGCGCGCCATCAACAAGGGTGTGCGTGATGCGATCGACAATCCCGACGCCGCGATCGAAGCCCTGGCAAAACGCGAACCGCTCATCAACAAGGATCTGGAAAAGCGCCGGCTCATGTACGCGCTGAAGAACGTCGTGCTGACGCCCGAAGCCATGAAGAATGGCGTGGGCGACGTGAACGACGAACGTTTCAGCCGGTCGATCGACCAGCTTGCCAAAGCCTTCGAACTGACCGCCAAGCCGGCGGCGAAAGACGTGTTCGACCGCAGCTTCCTGCCGCCCTTGGCGGAACGTCAGTTTTCGGTGAAGTAAGCAGAAGAGGAGCGCGCGATGGCGGACCCACGCAGGACACAACACTCGGGTGCTGCCAGCGCCTTCGTCATCAACGCCGACTGGTTGCTGGCTGACCCGGGTGTCGAGGCTGCGCGCAAGGGCGTGCAGGTCTCCATCGATGAAGGCAGAATCGCGGCGATCAATGATGCCTCGGGGCCGCATGCAAACGCGGTTTCGTTTGATGTGGCATCTGCTACTTCGCCAGGTGCTGCGCCTGCTTCTGCGATGACAGGCGCGTCGCCTGCCGCAGGGGCGTCGTCCGGCTCCCGCCGTCTCATCCTCCCCGCGCTGTCCAACGCACACGATCACGCCCGCACCTTCCGCAGCGCCACGCTCGGCGCTTTTGCGCGGCCGCTGGAAGGGTGGCTGCCGTTCCTGGGCGTCACGCCAGCCGCTGACCCCTACCTTGGCGCGGCCACCTCCTTCGCACGATCCGTGCGCCACGGTGTCTCGCACCTCATGGTGCACTACACCCGCGTGCAGGGCAGCCTGCCGTATGTGGAAGAAGCCGAAGCGGTCGCTAAGGCCGCCCGCGACGTCGGCGTCAACATCGGCTTCGCGGTGGCGATCAGCGACCGTCACGCCATCGGCTACGCCGACGACACCACCGTCCTCAACGCCGTCCGCGCCGACATCCGAGACGAAGTCTCTGCGCGACTAAAGCCATCTCCCTTGTCCCCCGCCGACTACCTCGCGCGTGTCGATGACGTCGGCCACATGCTGCGTGAAGGCGGCTACGCCGACCACGTCACCCTGCAATACGGACCCGGCGGCGTGCAGTGGTGCAGCACACCCCTGCTGTCCGCCATCGCGCAGGCCAGCGCCGACACCGGCCGGCCCGTGCACATGCACCTGCTTGAAACCCGCTACCAGCGCGAATGGGCCGACCGCACGTTCCCCGACGGCATGGTCCGCTATCTGGATTCGATAGGCCTCCTCAGCCCACGCCTGACCCTGGCGCACTGCGTCTGGGCCCGGCCCGACGAACTCGCCCTGCTGGCCGAACGCGGCGTCACCATCGCCGTCAACACCAGCTCCAACCTCGGCATCCGCTCCGGCATTGCCCCGGTCGGCGAAATGCTGCGGCAAGGCTGCTGCGTGGCCATGGGCCTGGACGGCCTCGCGCTCGATGAAGACGACGACGCCCTGCGCGAAATGCGCCTGGCCTACGCCCTGCACCGCGGCTGGGGCTACGACGTGGCCATGACGCCGGCAGATCTGTGGCGCTTTGCAGCGCGCAATGGGCGGCGCAGCGTGATCGGGATGCAAGGAGAGGCCCGGGAGGCCGGCAGGCTGCATGGCAGCATGGCTGGTGCGTTGACCGGTGTTGCGGATCGCGCAAGGTCTGACTTTAAAGGTAACGCCAACGGCGTCACCCGTATCGGTACCCATACCGGCACGGGCACTCGCACCGACACTGTCGCCAACCTGGGCGGCCGCCTTGTCGTCGGCGCCCCCGCCGACTTGCTTGTGCTGAACTGGGACGCCGTCGACGACGACGCCCTGTTCGACGACGTCGACCCGCTCGACATCCTGCTCGCCCGCGCCCACGCCGGCCATCTGCAGGACGTCTACATCGGCGGCCACAAGATCGTTGAAGGCGGCCGCGTCATCACGGTGGACGAAGCCGGCATGCGCGCCGAACTCATCGCGCAAGTGCGCGCCAGCCTCAAAGGCAACGCCGCTGCGGCGCGGTGGAAAGAGGTCGTGGGGCAACTGGCGGACGACCTTGGCCCGTTCTACCAACACAGCCCGTTCAGCGGTTGCTGCTGATAGTAAATACGAATCATTCACAATTGGTTGGCGTGGTCCTGCATGGTCCGATAACTGCTTTTTGCCGCAGCGTGCGGCAGGGAGGGGATCATGCAGAATCTATCCAGCCAGCGCCGGGCGGCGCGGCGGATCGGACTGGGAGTGGCCGGGATGGTCGCCGTGGCGGGTGCCGCCGTGGGAAGTACCGCCATGGCGCAGACCGACGTTTCGCATACCGACGTGGCGCAGACCAAGTTGCCGCATACCGGCGCGGCACAGAGCACTCCGGACCGCAGGCCGCAGACACTTTCCACCATCACCGTCAACGCCGACGCGCTCGACCCCGATGATGCCCGGCCCGCATCGGTATCCACGGCCACGCGCACTGCCCTTGATGTCAAAGACGTGCCGCAAAGCATCGATTCGCTCGAAGTCAGCAAATTCAAGGCTTATGGCATCAACGATCTGAGCATCATGCTGCAAGGCGTGCCGGGCGTCGAAAGTTTCTACGACACGCGCGGCGAAGGCATCATGATCCGCGGTTTTGAAGCGAGCTATGGCGACTTTTACCGCGACGGTATCCGCGAAAGCGGGCAGGTCCGCCGCAGCACTGCCAACGTCGAGCGCGTGGAAGTGCTGAAGGGGCCGGCCGCCGTGCTGTACGGACGGGGCGCAGGCGGCGGCATCATCAACCTGATCAGCCGGCAGGCCAGCTTCGACGCCGTCAGCAGCGTGGGGCTGCGCGCCGGGTCGTGGGAGAACCGCGGCGCCAGCGTGGACGTGAACCGCGTACTGTCGCCGCACTGGGCGGTTCGATTGAGCGCCGACCGTGAACAGGCGCATGGCTTTCGCGAAGGCATCCGCAATCGGAATACCATGGTCTCGCCCAGCGTGGTGTTCGACAATCAGCGCGGCCTGCGCTGGGTCGGTCAGTACACACGGGACGACGTCTGGCGCGTGCCGGACCGCGGGCCGAGTTATGACAACCTGCCCGCCGGGGTATCGCGGCGCAACGGCTTTGCGCACCCGGGCGATTACATCGAAGATTCGCTGCGGATGTTCCGGTCCGATCTGTCATGGCAATTTCATCCGGACTGGTCCTTGCGCTGGGTGGCCAGCCATCGCCAGGCGGACCAGGACTTCGACCACTATTTTGCCGGCACGTATTGCGACGGATCGCGCCTGACCAGTGCGGGCCAGTCGTGCACCTGGCCTGGCCGCGTGCGCCAGAATTATGCGTGGCAGCAGACGCGTAACGTGACGCAGACCCATATCCTGGATCTCACCGGCAAGGCAGTGACAGGGGGCATCAGCCACGACCTGCTGCTCGGCTTTGAAGCGACCCAGGAAGAGCGCAGTCCGCGACTGTCCAGCGGCGCGTCCAACTCGTTCATCGATCCTTTTGACCCGCCCGGCGCGGCAAGTTGGGTGACCCGGCCGCCGCAAGGCGCGCCCACGCAACACAACCAGCACGAAGCCAAGGCGCGCGCTGTGTACGTGCAGGACGTGATCACGATCACGCCGCAATGGAAACTGCTGACCGGCATGCGCTTTGACAGCTACCGGTTTCACAGCACCAATCGCGTTAACGGCGCACAGCGCGAGCACAGCGGCCAGACGTGGAGCCCACGCGCCGGCCTGGTGTGGCGGCCGCTGGGCGCGCACAGCGTGTACACGTCGTACAGCAAGAGCTTTGCGCCCTATGGCGGACGCGGCATGCTGAGCGTCTCCACCGCGCCCAATGCCGTGTTCGATGCCCAGCCGGAATATTCGCGCCAGTACGAAGCGGGAGTGAAGAGCGATTGGCTGGACGGACGGGTGTCGACCCAGTTCGCGATCTACGACCTGCGCCGCTACAACGTCAGGTACCAGCCCGACGCCACCAACGACCCGTACACCTTTGCGGTACGGGGTTCGGACGGGTCGCGCGGCATGGAATTCAGTGCGTCCGGACGCGTGGCAGCGGACTGGTATCTGCGCAGCGGTGTGGGTCTGCAGCGCAGTACGGTGCGAGAAGACCGCCTGACGCCGGCCAATGCCGGACGGCATCTTGCCAACACGGGCAGCGTCAACGGCAGCCTGTTTGCGCGCTACGTGCCCGCGCCGGCCTGGTATGTGGAAGCAGGAACGACCTTTGTGGGCAGGCAATGGGTGAACCTGGCGAACACCAGCCGCATGCCGGGCTATGTGCGGGTGGACGCCTCAATCGGATGGCGCCCCATGCCGTGGACGGTCACGCTGGCCATGACCAACCTGCTGGACAAGCGCTATTGGCGGTCCAACAGCATGCCGGGTGCACCCCGCGGTGTGTTGCTGAGCGCGTCGTATCTGTTCTGACATCACCGCTGTTCTGACATCACCGGCGAGTGCGGCGCCGCGATCTGGCGGACCTCTCACTCCGGCAACCGCGCCACCTTCCGCAATTCCTCGGCTGTCGCCGTCCCGAACCCGAAGAACTCCAGATAGGCCGGAATCTGTTCAAACAGCATGTCCGTGCCCACCTGGATTCCGCAGCCTTTGGCCTGCGCGGCCTTCAGCAGTGGCGTCATGGTTTCCTTCATGACGACCTCGCCCACGAACGTGCGAGGATCGATCCGCGAGATGTCGAAGGGCAGGGGGTCATCGGCTCGCATGCCGAGCGGGCTGGCGTTGACGATCAGGTCGAAGCCGGCCGGATCGTTCGATCCGGTCTCGATGGCCAGTTCCGGATAGTGCTCGGCCAGCCGCAAGGCCAGGGCGTGGGACGACGCATCCGACACGTCGTACAGCGCCAGTTCCGCCACCCCGGCCGCCGCCAGCGACGCCGCAATGGCGCAGCCGACGCCGCCATTGCCCGACACCAGCGCGCGCGCCCCGGTCAAGGCGACGCCTTTGCGCTGCACGCCGCGCACGAAGCCCGCGCCGTCGAACATGTCGCCGAGCAGCGACCCATCGGGCCGTCGCAGCACGGCGTTGCAGGCGCCGGCCACGCGGGCCGTGGTGGTCACGTCGTCGACCAGATCCAGGGTGGTGATCTTGTGCGGCATGGTGATCAGCGCGCCCGCCAGATTGGTCAGCGTGAACAGCTGGCACAAGGTGGCGGGATAGTCCTGAACGCGGACGCCCATGGGCACGACCACGGCGTCGATGCCCCGGCTGTCGAACCAGGGGTTGTAGATCATCGGCGCCCGAAAACTGTCGGTGGGATAGCCGATGTGGGCAATGAGCCGGGTGGTGCCTGTGATCATGACGGGGCCCAGGCGATCAACGCGCGGCGGATGCAGGGGATGCAGCGGATGAGGAACCCGCATCTCCGTTCGCCATCGTCTGCGCCCGCAGCCGCAGGTACTCCGCCTTGTCCACCGGTCGGGCAAGGGGGTCACCCAGGTCGTCCATGCGAACGCGGTAGGTCTCGCGGGCCGTCCATGCCGACAGCGCCGCAATGCCGCAGATGCTTAGGGTGATCATGCCGATCGTGAACGGAATATTGTTCGATCCAGGTGGCGCGACGCTCACGAACAGGGCAGGCAGCAGGGCGGTGAACGCCGTGCCGACGTTCTGTGAAATGGCCATGCCGGACACGCGGGTGCGCGCCGGGAACATCTCGGGATAGAAGCTTGGAAACACGGCGTTGTAGCCCTGGTAGACCACGCCCCACATCAGCAGCGACAGCACAATGGCCAGCGGCACGTTGTGGATGCTGATGGCGTACAGGTAGCCGAACGACAGCAGCCCCGAGGCCAGCGCGCCAACGATGATGGGTGGGCGGCGGCCGATCCGGTCCGACAGGTTGCCCACGAACGGGATCACCAGCACGGCCAGGATGTTGCCCACGACCGGGATCCACAGGTACACATCCTTGGCGAAACCGATGCCGTAGCCCGGCTGCACGGCATACGCCGCGCCGAAGACCGTGGCCACCACCGGAATCACGTTCATGAGCGAGCACAGCATCACGCGGATCATGTCGCGCCAGCTGTCGGTCACGGCCTGGATCACCGGCGCCTTGGGCACCAGCCCCTTGGCATCGACTTCCTTGAACACGGGCGTTTCGTGCACCTGACGGCGGATGATGTAGCCCGCCACGATCACCAGGAAGCTCATGATGAACGGCACGCGCCAGCCCCACGACAGGAAGGCGTCGGGCGACATGTAGTGCGCCAGCGGCAGGAACACGGCGGCAGCAAGCACCTGGCCGGCCTGCACGCCCTGCAGCGTGAAGCTGGAATAAAAGCCGCGGCGACCGAACGGCGAGTGTTCAAGGATCATGGAACTGGCGCTGGAAATTTCACCGGCCACCGCAAAGCCCTGGATCAGGCGCAGTGCCACGAGCATGGCGGGCGCCCACAGCCCGATCTGGTCGTAGGTGGGCAGCAGGCCCACGGCCACGGTCGAAAATCCCATCAGGAACATGCACAGGATCAGCACGCGTTTGCGGCCGTGCGTGTCGCCCCAGTGACCCAGAATGACGGCGCCGATGGGGCGCGCGATGTAGCCGACGCCATAGGTGGCGAGCGATGCAATGATGGCGACCTTGGGGTCGGTCTTGGGAAAAAAGATCTGCGGGAAGATCAGCGCCGCAGCCGTCGCGTAGATGAAGAAATCGTAGTACTCGAGGGCCGAGCCGATCCAGCCGCTGGCAGTCGCCTTGCGGGTCTGGCGCGAAGCCTTGGGGGGATCGGAAGCGTGGGTGTTCATGGGTGTCTCCTGGGAGCCCGTATCGGGTCGTTCACGGCCATCTGCGGCCGTTTGGCGGGGTGGACGCAATCTACAGAGAGGCCCCCACCCGAACAACGCGCGGGGCGTGGTTCGGCAATTCACGATCCGTGAACCCAAAGACAAGACGAATGCGGCGACGCCAACGCGCTTTGCGCACGGGCATAAAAAAAGCCCCCTTGCAGGAGGCTTTTGTCAGACCGTGAAGCGGATCATCTCAGGAACAGCGCGTAGGCCGGATTCCTGGACTCGTCCCAGTAGCGATAGCCCAGGTCTTTCAGGAAATCGGCAAAGGCGTTCTGATCCGACGGCGGCACTTGCAGGCCCACCAGGATGCGGCCGTAGTCGGCGCCCTGGTTCCGGTAGTTGAACAGGCTGATATTCCAGGTAGGCGACATCGAGCTCAGAAAGCGCATCAACGCGCCGGGGCGCTCCGGAAATTCGAAGCGGTACAGCAGTTCGTTGTCGGCTGTCGGCGCCGCGCCGCCCACCATGTGGCGCAGGTGGGTCTTGGCCAGTTCGTCGTGCGACAGATCCAGCGCGGTAAAGCCGTTGCGGCGGAAGTTGGCCGCGATCTTGGCGGATTCGCCATGCGCCGAAATCTGCAGGCCCACGAACACGTGCGCCTTGGCCGACGTGCCCATGCGGTAGTTGAATTCGGTCACGCTGCGGCCGCCGACCAGTTCGCAGAAGCGGCGGAAGCTGCCGCGTTCTTCGGGCATGGTGACCGCAAACACGGCTTCGCGCGCTTCGCCCACTTCGGCCCGCTCGGCCACGAAGCGCAGGCGGTCGAAGTTCATGTTGGCGCCGCAGGCAATCGCGGCCACCGTCTTGTTCTTCCACTTGTTGGCGGCCAGGTACTGCTTGGCGCCGGCCACGGCCATGGCGCCCGACGGTTCCAGCACGCTGCGGGTTTCCTGGAAGACATCCTTGATGGCCGCGCAGATCGCGTCGCTATCCACCACCACAAAATCATCCACGTACTTGCGCGCCAGGCGGAAGGTTTCTTCACCCACCAGCTTGACGGCGGTGCCATCGGCAAACAGGCCGACGTCGGGCAGGGTGACCCGGCGGCCCTTGCGCACGCTCTGCATCATGGCGTCGGATTCTTCGGTCTGCACGCCAATGATCTTGATCTCGGGCCTGAGCGCTTTTACGTACGCCGCCACACCCGAAATCAGCCCACCACCGCCGATCGCCACAAAGATCGCGTCCAGCGGGCCAGGGTGCTGGCGCAGGATTTCCATGCCGATGGTTCCCTGGCCGGCGATCACGTCGGGGTCGTCGAACGGATGCACGAAGGTCAGCTTCTGCTTGGCTTCCAGTTCCTTGGCGTGGTGATAGGCGTCGGTGAAGCTTTCGCCGAACAGCACCACTTCGGCATCGCGGGCGCGCACGGCGTCCACTTTCACCTGCGGGGTGGTCACGGGCATGACGATCACGGCGCGACAGCCCAGGCGCTGCGCCGACAGGGCCACGCCCTGGGCATGGTTGCCGGCGGATGCGGCAATGACGCCCCGCGCCAGCGCCTTGGGCGGCAGGTTCGCCATCTTGTTGTAGGCGCCGCGCAGCTTGAAGCTGAACACCGATTGCGTGTCTTCCCGCTTGAGCAGCACCGTGTTGCCAATGCGCGCCGACAGCTGCGGGGCAGGGTCGAGGGCGGTTTCGACGGCAACGTCATAGACCTTGGCGGTCAGGATGCGCTTGAGGTAGTCGGTGGACATGGCGGTGGATGCGTAAGCGGTTGGCGAAGCCAAATAGTGTGACACATCTGTACACGCAGGAAAAAATCGTGAGCAGGCATGGGGTCAGACCCTGCGCCGAAGGGGCGCGCCTGCAACCTGCGATATGCTCTGCCGGGCGATTCGCTGCGCGAGCAGACCGGACACGATCCACGCGCCACCGCATTCGCATCACACAAAAACGACAGCACGACACGGAGCACGCATGCCTTATCCCTTCACGACGGGCCAGACCGGCCGTCTGCCCCGATTCACGACCCTGGTCGCCGCCGTGGCCGGCGTCGCGGCCTTTGCCGCGGCCCTGCCGTCCTACGCGCAAAGCGACTATCCCAGCAAGCCAATCCGGCTGATCGTGCCGTATGCGGCCGGCGGCTTTGCCGACACCCGCGCGCGCCTGATCAGCGAGCAACTGGGCAAGGCGCTGGGCCAGACGGTGGTGGTCGAGAACAAGGCCGGCGCCGGTGGCGTGATCGGCACCGACGCCATCGCCAAGGCCGCGCCCGACGGCTACGTGATCGGCATGGGCAATCTGGCTCCGCTGTCGGTCAACCCCACGTTGATGAAGAATCTGCCCTATCAGCCGCTCAAAGACCTGGCGCCCGTGGTGCTGATCGAAACCGGTCCGCTGATCCTGAGCGTGGGCAATTCCGTTCCGGCCAGGTCGGTGCAGGAACTGATCGCCATGGCAAAAAAGCAGCCGGGCAAACTGGCGTTCGGTTCGTCGGGTGTGGGCGGTGCTCACCACCTGTCGGGCGAAATGTTCAAGATGCAGGCCAGGATCGACATCGTCCACGTGCCCTACAAGGGCGGCAACCTGGCCGCGACCGATCTGCTGGCGGGCCATATCCCCATGATGTTCGAGATGGGCTATGCGGCATTGCCGTCAATCAAGGCAAACAAGATCCGGCCGCTGGCCGTCACGTCGACCAAGCGCCTGGCCGTGCTGCCCGACGTACCCACCCTGGCCGAATCGGGACTGACCGGGTTCGAGTCCTATAACTGGCAGGGCATCGTGGCGCCGGCCGGCACCCCGCCGGCGATCCTTAAGCGGCTGAATGTCGAAATCAACAAGCTGCTCGACGCCGGTCCGCTCAAGACGGCCATCGTTGATTCGGGCAGCCAGGTCGGTGGCGGCACCCCACAGACCTTCGGCGCCTTCATCGCGAGCGAATCGGCCAAGTGGTCGGCGCTCGTCAAAGAAGCCGACATCCGGATGGAGTGAGCGGGCCGGGTGCGGTCGCCGCAGCATGGCGATCGCACCTCTTCCGACACCGCGACATGGAAGCCTGGATCCAATCCTCCGTCACCTGGCTGCTGACCACGCTGGCGTTGCCCGAGGTCGGGCTGTCGGCGATTTTTGTCGTCAGCCTGATCTCGGCGACGCTGTTGCCGCTGGGTTCCGAGCCGGCGGTGTTCGGATATGTGAAAATATCGCCTGACATGTTCTGGTACGCGGTCGGCACCGCCACCCTGGGTAACACGGTGGGGGGCATGATCAGCTACTGGATGGGCCGCGCCGCCAAGAACGGCGTGGACCGCCTGCGGCACCGCCACGAAGCGCATCGCCTGGCCGAAGGGCACCATGGACCGCCGCGGCCGATCAATCACCATCACGGCGATCACGGGCAGCACGGCCGCTGGCATGCGCACGCACGGCGCTGGCTGGACCGCTGGGGTCCCAAGACGCTGTTGCTGTCCTGGGTGCCGCTGGTGGGCGATCCGCTGTGCGCGGTGGCGGGCTGGCTCAAGCTCGATTTCTGGCCTAGCGTGCTGTACATGGCGATCGGCAAGCTGGCCCGCTACATCACCATGACCGCAGCGTTGCTGTGGATGTTTTCGCCGAACTGACCGCCCGGGGGTGACCTCCGGGCGACAATCCGCTCCGGCCTCCCTTTTTGTATGCGATCCGTTCCATGACCTCGACCACGCTCTACGGCCTGCCCAACTGCGATTCCTGCCGGAAGGCGCGCCAGTGGCTGACCGCCCAGGGCATCGCGCATGACTTTGTCGATTACCGCCAGGCGCCGCTGCCGGCCACCACCCTGCAGGACTGGTCGGCCCAGGTCGGCGGGTGGAAAACGCTGGTCAACCGGTCGTCCACCACTTGGCGCAACCTGCCGGATCCGGTCAAGAATCCCCAGAGCGATGACGAATGGCTGGCCCTGATCGCGGCGCAGCCGACCCTTGTCAAGCGGCCGGTGTTGCTGACGCCCGACGGCGTCGTCAGTGTCGGATTCTCCGAAAAAAGCTATAACGCACGGTTCGGCTGACGTTTTCCTGCCTGCGTCGCCCAGTGTTTTCTGCCCGGCCACTGCCCCGCGGATGACTCGCTTTTGCCCGTCCTGTCGGGCTCGCCCCACCTTGCACACCGGGCCGTCGGCTAGAATGACGGCCCAAGGGAAGAAGTTTTACCCATCATGAACGCCCCGCTGCCTCTCGACCTCGTCGTCCCGCCCGCCACTAGCCGGCTGCGCGAAATCCCCTACAACTACACGTCGTTTTCCGATCGCGAGATCGTTCAGCGCCTGCTCGGGCCGCAAGCCTGGGACATGCTGAACGACCTGCGGGGAGAACGGCGCACGGGCCGATCGGCCCGCATGCTGTACGAAGTGCTGGGCGACATCTGGGTGGTGCGGCGCAATCCGTATCTGCAGGATGACCTGCTCGACAATCCCAAGCGCCGCCGCGCGCTGGTCGAGGCCCTGGAACACCGCCTGCGTGAAGTCCAGCGCCGCCGGGAACCCGCCGACAGCGAACGCGACGGCAAGGTCGGCCGCCTGCTCGACATGGCGCGCGCCGCTGTCCAGGCCTTCGAACTGGAATTTTCCGATACGGCCGAACTGCGCCGCCGGGCGCTCAAGACGCTGGGCCGCATCACCCTGCGCGACAACATCAAGTTCGACGGCTTGTCGCGCGTCTCGCACGTGACCGACGCCACCGACTGGCGCGTCGAATTCCCGTTCGTGGTACTGACCCCGGATACCGAACTCGAGATCGCCGCCATGGTGCGCGCCTGTATCGAGCTCGGGCTGACCATCATCCCGCGTGGGGGTGGCACGGGCTACACGGGCGGCGCGGTGCCGCTGACCTGGAAGTCCGCCGTCATCAATACGGAAAAGCTGGAAACCCTGGGCGAGGTCGAAATCGGCCCCTTGCCCGGCGTCGACAAGCCGGTCGCCACGATCTTCTCGGGCGCGGGCGTGGTCACCAAACGCGTGTCCGACGCGGCCGACAAGGCAGGCTTCGTGTTCGCGGTCGACCCCACCTCGGCCGAGGCGTCCTGTGTGGGCGGCAACGTCGCCATGAACGCCGGCGGCAAGAAGGCGGTGTTGTGGGGCACGGCGCTCGACAACCTGGCCTGGTGGCGCATGGTGGACCCGCAGGGCAACTGGCTGGAAGTCACTCGCCTGGACCATAACCTGGGCAAGATCCACGACGTGGCCGTGGCCCGCTTTGAATGCAAATGGTCCGATGGGGCGCACGCCCCCGGCGAGCGTCCGCTGCGCAGCGAAATGCTGGACATCCACGGCCGCGTGTTCCGCAAGGAAGGCCTGGGCAAGGACGTGACCGATAAATTCCTGTCGGGCCTGCCGGGCATCCAGAAGGAAGGCACCGACGGCCTGATCACCTCGGCGCGCTGGGTGCTGCATCGCATGCCCAAGCACGTGCGCACGGTCTGTATGGAATTCTTCGGGCAGGCGCGCGACGCCATCCCGTCGATCGTCGAGATCAAGACCTACCTGGACGGCGAAGGCATGGCGCGCGGCGCGATCCTGGCCGGCCTGGAACACCTGGACGAACGCTATCTGCGCGCCGTCGGGTACGCCACCAAGAGCAAGCGCGGCACCTTGCCCAAGATGGTGCTGATTGGCGACATCGTCGGTGACGACGACAACGCCGTGGCCGTGGCCGCGTCCGAAGTCGTGCGCCTGGCCAACACCCGGCATGGCGAAGGGTTCGTTGCCATCAGCCCCGAAGCCCGCAAGCAGTTCTGGGCGGATCGTTCACGCACCGCGGCCATCGCGCGCCATACCAACGCCTTCAAGCTGAATGAAGACGTGGTGATTCCGCTGCCGCGCATGGGCGAGTACACCGACGAGATCGAACGCATCAACATCGAGCTGTCGACCCGCAACAAGCTCAAGCTGATCGACCAACTGGTGCCGTTCTTCGACGGCGAGCTGCCGCTGGGCAAGAGCGAAGATGGCGAGGGTGACAAGCTGTCGCCGGAAGAATTGCTGGGCGACCGGCCTGTGCAGGCGCTGGAACTGCTGAGCGCCGTGCGCGAGCGCTGGAACTGGGTGCTGCGCCACATGGATCTGCCGCTGGCCGATACGCTGGGCGAATTCGCCCGCATCGGCCTGGGCACCATGCTGCCCGCCCTGCAGGAACGCCTGCAGCGCCAGCCCGAAGCGCGCGTGTTCGACGTGGTGCAGGATCGCACGGTGCGCATTTCCTGGCGCGCCGAACTGCGCGCGCCGCTGCAGCGCATCTTCCTGGGCGCGGCCTATCTGCCGATCCTCGAGAAGGCGCAGGAAATCCACGACAAGGTGCTCAAGGGCCGCGTGTTCGTCGCGCTGCACATGCACGCCGGCGACGGCAACGTGCACACCAACTTGCCGGTCAATTCCGACAACTACGAAATGCTGCAGGAAGCCAACGAGGCGGTCGTGCGCATCATGGACGTGGCACGGTCGCTGGACGGCGTGATCTCGGGCGAGCATGGCATCGGCATCACCAAGTACGAATTCCTGTCGGAAGCGGAGCTCGCGCCGTTCCAGGACTACAAGCGCCGCGTCGACCCCGACAACCACTTCAACGCCGGCAAGCTGATGCCGGGCGGCGACCTGCGCCACGCTTACACGCCCAGCTTCAACCTGATGGGCCATGAATCGCTCATCATGCAGCAGAGCCACATTGGCGAGATTTCGCACGCTATCAAGGACTGCCTGCGCTGCGGCAAGTGCAAGCCGGTGTGCGCAACCCACGTGCCGCGCGCCAACCTGCTCTATTCGCCGCGGAACAAGATCCTGGCGACCTCGTTGCTGGTCGAAGCCTTCCTGTACGAAGAGCAGACGCGCCGCGGCATCAGCATCAAGCATTGGGAAGAGTTCGAAGACGTGGCCGACCATTGCACGGTCTGCCACAAGTGCGAAAAGCCCTGTCCGGTCGATATCGACTTTGGCGACGTCTCCATGAAGATGCGCAGCCTGTTGCGCCGCATGGGCAAGAAGTCGTTCAACCCGGGCACGACCGCGGCCATGTTCTTCCTGAACGCCAAGGATCCGCGCACCATCAACGCCACCCGCACGGCCATGGTGGGCATCGGCTACAAGGCCCAGCGCCTGGCCAATGACCTGCTCGGCAAGTTCGCGCGCAAGCAGACGAAGCTGCCGCCGGCTACCGTGGGCAAGGCGCCCATGCGCGAGCAGGTCGTGCACTTCATCAACAAGAAGATGCCGGGCGGCCTGCCCAAACAGAGCGCCCGCAAGCTGCTGGATATCGAAGACGCCAAGTACGTCCCGATCATCCGCAACCCGCAGGCCACCAGCGCCGATACCGAAGCCGTGTTCTATTTCCCGGGTTGCGGGTCCGAACGCCTGTTCTCGCAGGTGGGCCTGGCCACGCAGGCCATGCTCTGGCATGTGGGCGTGCAGACCGTGCTGCCCCCGGGTTACCTGTGCTGCGGCTATCCGCAACGCGGCAACGGCATGGAAGACAAGGCCGAAAAGATCATCACCGACAACCGCGTGCTGTTCCACCGGATGGCCAACACGCTGAACTACCTGGACATCAAGACGGTGGTGGTGAGCTGCGGCACCTGTTACGACCAGTTGGCCGGTTATGAATTCGAGAAGATCTTTCCGGGATGCCGTCTGATCGACATCCACGAATACCTGCTCGAAAAGAACGTCAAGCTGGAAGGCGTGACAGGCACGCGTTACATGTATCACGACCCTTGCCACACGCCCATGAAGCTGCAGGAGCCCATGAAGACGGTCAGGGCGCTGGTCGGGCCGGATGTCGAAAAGAGCGATCGGTGCTGTGGCGAGTCGGGCACGCTGGCCGTGAGCCGGCCGGACATTTCCACGCAGGTGCGTTTCCGCAAGGAAGAGGAACTGCGCAAGGGCGCCGACAAGCTGCGGGCCGACGGTTTCGATGGCGACGTGAAGGTGCTCACGTCCTGCCCGTCGTGCATGCAGGGGCTCAAGCGCTACAACGAAGACGCCAACCTCGACGCCGACTACATCGTGGTCGAAATTGCCCGCCACCTTCTGGGCAAGGACTGGATGGAAAATTACGTCAAGGTCGCCAACGACGGGGGCATCGAGCGCGTGCTGGTGTAAAGGGGACCTGTGAAATAGGGCTCAAGTAAGCGGGGATGCGTTCGTTAAGAAGGCATAACCCGACCTTGCACCCTTGCTCCCCACATTCCCATGACAGACACGACTGCGTTGCCGCTGGTCCCTGAACGACTGACGAGCGAGGGCCTCGAGGACTACCGGATCTCGCAGCCGCTGGAAATCCAGACCCTGCTCAACCAGATGGCCGACCAGAACGTGCTGGTGGCGCTGACCACGCCGGGGGGTGCCAGCTACACCACCACGATCTGGGACGTGGACCGTGCAAAGCGGGTCGTGCGCCTGGGCGCGGACCTGATTGACCCGCAACTGGAACGCATCCTGGCGTCCGACGAAGTGTTTGCCGTCGGCTACCTGGAACAGGTCAAGATCCAGTTCGAGGTCGAGGGCCTGATGCGCGTGAAGGGCGAAGGCAGCAGCCAGGTGCTGACCTGCAGCTTCCCGGCGCAGCTGTACCGGTTCCAGCGCCGTTCCAATTTCCGCGTCCGTCCGCTGCACACGCCGCCCCCGGTGGCGCGCTTTCGTGTCGGCCCGGCCGCCGATCCGATCGAGCTGCGGGTGATGGATGTCAGCGTCACGGGTGTCGCGTTGCTGATGCCCGAAGGCGCCGCCAAGCTGGGCGCCGGTTCGGAAGTGGTCGCTGTCGACATCGAACTCGATGCGGACACCTATTTCACGACCAACCTCAAGGTCATGCACGTCAGCCCGCTCAAGAACGAGCAGCCGGGCGGACGGCTCGGATGTGAAATGGAAGGGCTGGACGGAACGGCCCTGCGGTCGCTCCAGCGATTCATCGACCAGACGCAAAAGCGCCGCCGCACCATGGCCTGGACCGACGTCTGATCAGGCGTTGCCCGGCAGGTCGGGCACCGCGGCGCCCGCATCGATCGCCGCGCACTTGATCGTTTCGAACCCGTGCTTCTTGGTGCACAGGCGCAGGACTTCTTCGGCGCGGTCGCGCGGAATGAAGCACACCCCCGTATCGTCCGCGACCACGATGTCGCCGGGCGACACGCGGATGCCGCCTATCTCCACGTCCCCGTTGATTTCCACCGTTTCCAGGCGCGACTTGCCCGTCACCGGGGTGATCTCGCTTGCCCATAGCGGATAGTCCACGCTGCGGGAATGCGCCACGTCGCGGATCCCGCCCGACACGATGGCCCCGGCTTCGCCCTGGCGCTTGCCGGTCTGTGCCGAAATCCCGCCCATGTTCGATACGCCGCTGACCCCCTGGATCACAACGACGTCGCCCGGCAGCGCCAGGTTGTGCGCCTCGAATTCGGCCATCTTGTTGACGTTGGCTTTCGACGTTTCGTAAGGGTGTTCGCGCTGGATGATATTGCGCACGGTCAGCGCCGGGCCGACCAGGCAGGCGCCCTGAATAGTGGGTTTCAGGAACGACGCGCCGATCACGCCGGTCAGACCCAGGCTGTCCATCACGTCCGACACAATGCCGCTCGCGTCTCCCAAGGCCTTGAACCCTTCGATCAGCCCATCGGGCGGGCGGGGCGTTTCCATCAGGCGGATCCGTTCGCGGGCGATCTTGCCCGTCAATTTCTTTTCGGTCATGGGGTCTCCAGGAGTATCGTCGGCCATGCGCGCGGAACGGCAGGCTCGGCGCCAGCACAGGTAGGTGGGTACGGACGTGCTAAATTTTCAGCCGCCGCGCGGGGCGTGGCAAGCGATGTTCACCGCAGCGGCCGGGCGTTCCGCGCGGCGGAATCACGCCGCTTCCCGCCTGCGGTTTTCCTTGATCGATCCATTCAGGACGGCCCTTCCTTCATGTCCGCTTCCCCCTCGACGCCCGGCTGTCCCCTGTGCCATCCCGCGACCCACCCCGTCATCTGGTCCGACGACCGGATTTATGTCATCCGCGTCGATGAACCCGACTACCCGGGCTTCACCCGCGTCATCTGGCGTGATCACGTTGCCGAGATGACCGACCTGTCGCCTGCCGACCGCGCTCACGTCATGGCGATTGTGTGGGTCGTGGAACGGACGCAGCGCGACGTGCTCGTGCCTGACAAAGTCAACCTGGCCTCGTTCGGCAACATGGTGCCCCACGTGCACTGGCACGTGATCCCCCGGTGGCGCGACGATCGGCACTTTCCTGACCCGTTCTGGGCACCACCCCGTATTGCTGCCGGAACCGAATCTGCCGGGTACGTCGCCCATCGTGAGCTTACTGTGAGTCTTTTGCCGCGATATGTCACCGAACTGGTGCAACGGCTAGCTGCCTTGGGCCAAATACAGGATTCTGTTCCTAGGGTATTCCCTTAGGTAGTGCCTCTAGGGAAGGGTGTTGCTCTGCAACATCCTACAATCGCGACACTTTTGACAGCTGGTGCAACGGTTCACTTATGTTGACATTCCTCGGTTTCGCGATGGTGGTGACGTTCATGACGCTCATCATGACCAAGCGCCTGTCGCCTCTGGTCGCGCTCATCATCGTCCCCATTGCGTTTGCGCTGCTCGGCGGTTTCTATGCCGACGTGGGCGGCTTCATGCTCGATGGCATCCGCAAGATCGCGCCCACTGGCGTGCTGCTGATGTTCGCCATTCTGTATTTCGGCCTGATGCTGGATGCGGGCCTGTTCGATCCGCTGATCAACGGCATGTTGAAACTGGTGCGCGGCGACCCGCTCAAGGTCGTGATCGGCACCGCGATCCTGGCGCTGGGCGTCTCGCTCGACGGCGACGGATCCACGACCTACATGATCACCGTATCGGCCATGCTGCCGCTGTACCGCAAGCTGGGACTGCGGCCGCTGGTCATGGCCTGCGTCATCATGCTGTCCAGCGGCGTGATGAACATCCTGCCTTGGGGCGGCCCGACGTCGCGTGCCGCGGCCGTGCTGCACCTGGACGTCGGTGACGTGTTCGTGCCGATGATTCCGGCAATGATCGTCGGCGCCATCGGCGTGATCCTGATCTCGATCTGGCTGGGCCTGAGCGAGCGTGCGCGCATCGGCCGCATCGACTACGTGGGCGACAAGGCCGGCACGGGTGCGATGGCCATGGCAGGCGCAGGCGCCTTGGCCGGTGGGTCCGGCGCCACGGTGGCCCGTCCGCCGGTGGATGACGACGCCAGCCGCACCACCGAAGAAGACGCCCTGCAGTCGGAAACGGAAGCGGCCAAGCGTCCCAGGCTGATCTGGATCAACGCCGCACTGACCTTGGGCCTGATGATCGCGCTGATCTACGGCGTGCTGCCGCTGCCGGTGCTGTTCATGATCGGTTTTGCCATTGCGCTGCTGATCAACTATCCGGGCATGAAGGCCCAGCGCGATCGTATCGCGTCGCACGCCGACAGCGTCCTGGCCGTGGTCGCCGTGATTTTCGCCGCCGGCATCTTTACGGGCATCCTGGCCGGCACCGGCATGATCGAAGCCATGGCAAAAAGCGCGCTGGCGCTGCTGCCGCCAGCGCTCGGCCCGTATCTGGCGCCGATCACCGCGGTGCTCAGCCTGCCGTTCACGTTCTTCCTGTCGAACGACGCGTTCTACTACGGCGTGGTGCCGATCATCGCCCAAGTGGCCGGCAACTACGGCATTTCGCCGGTCGAGATCGCCCGGGCATCGCTGGTGGGCCAGCCCGTCCACCTGCTCAGCCCGCTGGTGCCATCGACCTACCTGCTGGTGGCCCTGGCCGGCGTCGAGTTCGGCGACCACCAGAAATTCACCATCAAGTGGGGCATCCTGATCTGCGCGCTGATGCTGGTGGCGGGGTTGGTGTTTGGCATCTTCCCGCTGATCGGGGGGTGATTGGAAGCTGATCGGCGTCAGATGTTCTGGCCGCCTGACACCTCGATCCGCTGGGCATTGATCCAGCGGTTGTTGTCGGTCAGCAGGCTGGCGACCATGGCGCCGATATCGTCCGGCACGCCGACCCGGCCCAGCGCCGTCATGCCGGCAAACTGGGCGTTCAGGTCGGCGTTGTCCCGCACCGCTCCGCCGCCAAAATCGGTTTCGATCGCGCCGGGCGCCACGGTGTTGACCGCAATGCCGCGGCTGCCCAGCTCCTTCGCCAGGTACATGCTCAGGACTTCAACGGCGCCTTTGGCCGCCGCATAGGCGCCAAAGCCAGGAAAGGCGAAGCGGGTCAGGCCGGTCGACAGGTTCACGATACGACCCCCGTCGGCCAACAGGGGCAGCAGCGCCTGCGTCAGGAAAAACACTCCCTTTACGTGCACGTCGAACAGCCGGTCGAACTGCGCTTCGGTCGTGTCGGCGACCAAGGCCATGTCGCCATGGCCGGCATTGTTCACCAGGTGATCGAAGCGATCCCGCTGCCAGGTGTCGGCCAGCGCCGTGCGCACCTGCTGGGCAAAGCCGGCAAACGATGAAAACTTTCCGCTATCCAGCGGAAACGCCACGGCCTTGCGGCCCAGCGCTTCGATCTCGGCCACCACCGCTTGCGCATCGGCTGCGCGGCTTTGATAGGTAAAAATGACGTCGCCGCCCTGGCGGGCGATGTGCAGCGCCATGTTGCGGCCCAGGCCGCGGCTGCCGCCGGTAATGAGTGTGATGGGGGTCATGTGGGGACTCTTGGAACAGGGTAGGTTGCGAGGAGTCCAGTGTCCTGCCGCGCGGCGCGGCCAGGTTGCCGGAACCTCGCGCGCTTTTGCCTGATCCTCCAAACCGCTGTCGCCGCGGCGCGCACCGCACTAGACTGGCAGCAATGGATACCTTGCTCGATGCGGTTCGCCGCTATACCCAGTCGCATGCCGGCGCCGATGGCGTCGCCCAGACGCCGATCGACGGCCTGATGCTGGTCCGCGCCACCGTGCCCAGCGGCCTGCTGTACGACATCTCGCGGCCGCTGGTCTGCCTGGTGCTGCAAGGGAGCAAGCAGGTCACGGCGGCCACGCATTCGGTGTCGTTCTCGGCGGGTGACTCGCTGCTGATCGCGGTCGACGTGCCGACGGTCAGCCAGATCACTCAGGCCAGCATTGCCGCGCCCTACCTGTCGTTGGCGCTGGTGCTCGACCCGGCCATCATTGCCGACCTGACCGGTCAGATGGAGGTTGTCCGAACCGGAACTGCACACGGTCGCCAAATCACCGCCGCGTCCAGCGCAGGGCTTCAAGATGTCCACCGTGATGGCGATGCCGGATCGTTGTCCAGGGATGCCGCCCTGCACGTCGAGCCCACTGAAGCAGACGTGGCCGACGTCGCCCTGCGCCTGGTGCGATTGCTTGAACGCCCGGCCGCCGTGCCCGTGCTGCAAGCGCAACTGGTCCGCGAAATGCACTATTGGCTGCTGGCCGGCAGGCATGGTCCGGCCATCCGCCGTCTGGGCTGGCCCGAAGGACATGTGCATCGCATCGCGCGCGCCGTGGCCGTGCTGCGCGCCGACTACGCGCAACCGATCGCCGTGGAACGCCTGGCTACAGTGGCCGGAATGAGCCCGTCGTCCTTCCACCAGCATTTCCGCGCCGTCACGTCGCTGTCGCCCCTGCAATTCCAGAAGCACTTGCGGCTGCTCGAGGCGCGGCGTTTGATGCTGACCGACGGCGCCAGCGCCAGCAGCGCCGCCTTCAAGGTCGGCTACGAAAGCGTGTCGCAGTTCACCCGCGAGTACAGCCGGACCTTCGGCCAGCCGCCGGTGCGAAACGTGCGCCTGGCGCTGAACCAGGCAACGAGTGACGACTCCGCCCGGTCTCTCTGACGCTCAGGCATCAAAAAAAAACGCCGTAGCCCCCAAGCAGGCACGGCGCTTTTCGTTGACGCAACCCGGCGGTCACCCCTTCACAGTACGTCGCAACGCACCGTGATCGGATGGCGTTTGAGCTTGTCGATCATGTCCGGGCTGGGCGCATCGCTAATATCCGTCAGCACGAAGCCGACCGGGCCCTTGGTCTGCAACTGCTGGCTGACGATGTTCAGCTTGGCGTCCGCAAACAGGCTGTTCAGCTGCGCAAGCGCGCCGGGAACGTTCCGGTGCACATGCAGAATGCGCGCCGTGCCGGCCGGTTCCTGGTAGGGCAGCTCCGGGAAGTTGACGGCACCCTTGGTCGTGCCGCTTTCCACGAAGCGCACCAGCTTTTCCGCCACTTCACGGCCGATGTTCTCTTGCGATTCCATCGTGCTGCCGCCAATGTGCGGCGTCAGGATCACGTTGGGCAGGCCGATCAGCGGGCTGGCCAGCGGCTCGTCCACGCCCTTGGGCTCGACCGGGAACACGTCCAGCGCCGCGCCCGAAATGTGCCCGGTGTCCAGCGCCGCGCGCAGCGCGTCGATGTCCACCACGGTGCCGCGCGACGCGTTGATCAGGATCGCGCCCCGCTTCATCATCGACAGCGTGCCTTCGTTCATGATGTTTTCGGTCGACCGGCCGCCCGGCACATGCAGCGTGACCACGTCCGACTCGGCCAGCAAGGTCGGCAGGTCGTAGGCGCGTGCATTCCCCAGCGGCAGCTTGGCTTCCACATCATGGAAGATCACACGCATGCCCAGTTGCTCGGCCAGCGTACCGATCTGCGATCCGATATTGCCGTATCCGATGATCCCCAGCGTCTTGCCACGGGCCTCGTACGACCCGTTGGCCGTCTTGTCCCAATGGCCCTGATGCACCCGCAGGTTCTTCTCGGGAATCCGGCGCAGCAGCAGGATCGCTTCGGCCAGCACCAGTTCGGCCACCGACCGGGTATTCGAAAACGGCGCGTTGAACACCGGAATGCCCGACTCCATGGCCGTCGTCAGGTCGACCTGGTTGGTGCCGATGCAAAAGCAGCCCACTACACGCACCTTGCGCGCCGCTTCGAACGCGGCCTTGTCCATCTGCGTGCGCGAGCGGATGCCAACGACATCGGCGTCGCGGATTGCTTCCTGCAGCGCATCAGGCGGCAGGGCGCTGTTGTACGTCACGATGTCGGTAAACCCGGCGGCGGTGAACACCTCGCGCGCGCTGGGGTGGATGTTTTCCAAAAGTACGATTTTCGCCATACAGGGCAACTCCGGGCTGATAGGGGCGGGCAGGCGCTTCGATTCGAAGCGGGTGGCCATCCAACCTTCGACTGTCACACATTCGGCCGGCTTTGTTAAGAAAGCCACCTCGGCCAGGCGGGGAATTCCGGGCCTGGCCTTGCCGGGATGCGCATGAACCGCTTATTGGCGGTCGCCGTCGGTCAGGCGTGCCCGTGGAAAGTGCAGAGAGAAGCAACTGCCGCGCCCGACCTCGCTGGTGATCTCCAGTTCAGCGCCATGACGCATGGCAATGTGCTTGGCAATCGCCAGGCCAAGCCCGGTGCCACCTGACTCCCGCGACCGGCCCCGATCCACGCGGTAGAACCGTTCCGTCAGGCGGGGCAGGTGGTGGGCGGCAATGCCGATGCCCGTATCCGTGACCGAATACCGCGCGCTGCCGTCCGGCTCCGTACGCCACCGGACCGTCACCTTGCCCCCATCCGGGGTGTAGCGCACGGCATTGATGAGCAAGTTGGAAATCGCCGACGACAGTTCGCTGCCCGAACCCAAGACGTCCAGTTGCGGGTCCACTTCGCTGCTGAGGGTGTGCCGGCCATTGGACAGCGCCTCGGCCTGCGACAGGGCGGTGCGAATCAGGCCGGGCATGCCGACAGGTTGCGGGTCGGTGGTGGGTGACGATTCCAGGGTCGACAGCGTCAGCAGGTCGGCCACGATGGCCTGCATGCGCTGGGCTTGCTCGTGCATCGTCGTCAGATACTGGTCGCGCTGCGCCTGGGGCAGGGCGTCGGCAGGCATCTCGATCAGGGTTTCCAGAAAGCCGGCCAGCACGGTCAGCGGCGTGCGCAGTTCATGCGACACGTTCGCCACGAAGTCCTGGCGCGTGGTCTCCAGCTTTTCGATCTGCGTCACATCGCGCGTCAGCAGCATGCGCTGGCGCTTGTTGTAGCTGATCAACTGCACCATCAGCACCCGGTCACCCGATCCGGGACTGCGTACCAGCACCGGCGATGGCCATTCCAGCTGGCGGGCATAACGCACGAAATCCGGCGATCGCACCAGGTTCAGCAGGCTGTGGCCGCGGTCTTCGGGCAGCCGCAGGCCCAGGTGGTGCCTGGCGATGCGGTTGCACCAATCGATATGAAAGTCTTCGTCAAGGGTGACCAGCCCGTCGGGCAGCGCCTGGGCGGCCGACAGGAAGCCCTGCACATTGCCTTCCAGCAAGGCCAGCTGGCGTTCCTGGCTGCGCAAATGACGGTAGATGCGGGCCAGCGCGTCGTCCCACGAGCCGGCCGACGGCGGCGGCGGGCGTTTCAGGTCGCGCGTCCAGCGCGTGACCCGCGACAACTGCCAGATGTGCCAGCACAGAAGGGTGCCCAGCCCGAAGCTGAACAGCGCCCAACTGCCATGATGCCCCGCAACGGGGTGTCCCAGCGCGGCAAGACCGCCCCACGCGAGGACAAAAACGAGATTTCGGATCCAGACCATAAGGGATTGTCGCAGCACCCGGCAGGGCGTGGACCCTTTCCTGCTCAGTCGTTCAGCTGGACGCCGGGAACCGGTTGGGCGGTAAAGCGATAACCGCTCCCCCGGACCGTCTCCACATGACCGTCATGGCGGCTGGGTTCCAGGGCCTTGCGCAGGCGGCGAATGTGCACATCCACCGTGCGTTCTTCGACGAACACGTGATCGCCCCAGACCTGATCGAGCAGCTGCGAGCGCGAAAACACGCGTTCAGGGTGCGTCATGAAAAAGTGCAGCAGGCGAAATTCGGTCGGACCGATCGCCAGCGGCACGTCATTGCCGGCCAGCCGGTGCGTGACGGGATCGAGCTTCAGGCCCGCCACCGTGATCATGTCGTCGGTCAGCTGCGGCGCACGGCGGCGCAACACGGCCTTGATCCGCGCCATCAGTTCCTTGGGCGAAAACGGCTTGGTAATGTAATCGTCCGCGCCGGCTTCCAAGCCGTCGACCTTGTCCTGCTCGGCGCCCTTGGCGGTGAGCATGATCACCGGGACCGCCTTGGTGCGTTCCTCGGCGCGCAGCTTGCGGGCCAGGGTGATGCCGGATGCGCCGGGCAGCATCCAGTCGAGCAGGATCAGATCGGGCAATTCGGCGCGGATCAGCGTCTGGGCCTGCTCGGCGTCCGTCGCGCGCAGCACCTTGTGCCCCGCGAACGACAGGTTCACGGCGATCAGTTCCTGGATGGCGGGTTCGTCTTCGACGACTAGGATGGTGCTGGACATGGGTTGTGTGATTCAGGTTGCTGGACCATGTCGATAGTATGGCGGCAATGTTTCAGGTATGTGACCGCCAGGGTGCCGGACCGTTGCGGCCCCTGCACGGGGGTTGCCTGGCACGCTGCGCGACCCCGAAAACGCTGCCCGCAATACACGACCTCAGCACGCCACCTCAGCACGCGACCCGCAGCACGCGGCCAAAAAAAAGCCTCCACAAGGTGGAGGCTTTTTCTCAGAACCAGCCGGTCAGGCCTGCTGCACTTGCATCAGGCGGCTTCGGGGACGCTCGACCGGATCAGGTAATCGAAGGCGCTCAACGCCGCCTTCGAACCCTCACCTGCAGCCACGACGATCTGCTTGTACGGCGTGGTGGTCGCATCGCCTGCCGCAAACACGCCCGGCAGGTTGGTGTGACCCTTGGCATCGACTTCGATCTCGCCAAAGCGATTCAGCGTCACGGAATCCTTCAGGAAGTCCGTGTTCGGCACCAGGCCGATCTGCACGAACACGCCTTCAAGCTCGATGCGATGCTTCGTGCCCGTCGCCATGTCCTCATAGTGCAGAGCGCTGACGACACCGTCCTTGCCTTCGACTTCCGTCGTCTTGGCACGCGTCAGGATGGTCACGTTCGGCAGACTTCTGGCCTTGGTCACCAGCACGGCGTCTGCACGAAGCTGATCACCAAACTCGATCAGCGTGACGTGAGCCACAATGCCGGCCAGATCAATGGCTGCTTCAACACCCGAATTGCCGCCGCCAACCACGGCCACACGCTTGCCCTTGAACAACGGACCGTCGCAGTGCGGGCAGTAGGCCACGCCCTTGTTCTTGTACTCTTCTTCACCTGGCACGTTCAGCATGCGCCAGCGTGCGCCCGTGGCAAGCACGACCGACCGCGACTGCAGCACAGCGCCGTTTTCCAGCTGCACGCCGATCAGTTCCCCCGGCTCGCTGGCCGGGATCAGCTTGGCGACGCGCTGCAGGTTCATGACGTCGACGCCATACTGCTTGACGTGTTCGAGCATGTCGGCCGCAAACTTCGGACCGGTGGTTTCCTTCACCGAAATGTAGTTTTCGATGCCCAGCGTGTCATTGGTCTGCCCGCCGAAGCGATCCGCAACGATGCCGGTACGGATGCCCTTGCGAGCTGCGTACACCGCTGCACCCGCGCCGGCAGGACCGCCGCCCACGACCAGCACGTCGAACGGCTTTTGCGCCGCCAGACGCGCCGCGTCCTTGGCTTCCCGATTGGTATCGAGCTTGGCAACGATTTCCTCGACCGTCATACGGCCCGAGGCAAACACTTGCCCGTTCAGATATACGGAGGGAACCGCCATGATCTCGCGCTCGGCCACTTCCGCCTGGAACAGTGCGCCATCGATGGTCGTCACGTTCACGTCGGGGTTGACCGCAGCCATCACGTTCAGGGCCTGAACCACATCCGGGCAGTTGTGGCACGACAAGGACATGTAGACCTCGAAGTTCAACGGACCGGCAAGCTCGCGAACGTTGGCCAGCACCGACTCTTCCACCTTGGGCGGGTACCCGCCGACCTGCAGCAGCGCCAGCACGAGCGAGGTGAACTCGTGGCCGAGCGGCAGTCCGGCAAAGCGCACGCGCGGAGCCTGCCCCGGACGCGTGATGGCGAAGGACGGCACGCGGGCGCCCGACACATCTTCGCGCAGCGACACTTGTGGTGAGCAGTCGAGGATGTCTTCGAGCAGGCCACGCATTTCGGTACTCGACGCGCTGTCGTCCAGCGCCGCAACGAGTTCGATGGGACCGGGGAGGCGTTCAAGATACGCTTTGAGCTGAGCCTTGATGGTGGAGTCGAGCATGGTGTTCCCAGATAAAAAGGAGGAGCTGCGCGTGGAGCTCCTCGCGCCAGCAACAATGGATTGCGTGACGGGTATTACTTAGATCTTGCCAACCAGGTCGAGCGAAGGAGCAATCGTCTTTTCGCCTTCCTTCCACTTGGCCGGGCACACTTCGCCAGGGTTGTTCGCAACGTACTGGGCAGCCTTCAGCTTGCGCAGGGTTTCCTGAACGTCACGGGCAATGGCGTTGTCATGGATTTCGAGGGTCTTCACGACGCCTTCGGGATTGATGACGAACGTGCCACGCAGAGCCAGACCTTCTTCGGGGATGTGCACACCGAAAGCGTTGGTCAGGAAGTGGGTGGGATCACCCACCAGCGGGAACTTGGCCTTGCCGACGGCTGGCGAGGTTTCGTGCCACACCTTGTGCGAGAAGTGCGTGTCGGTCGTGATGATGTAGACCTCGGCGCCCAGCTTCTGGAAGGCTTCGTAGTTGTCGGCCGCGTCTTCGACTTCGGTCGGGCAGTTGAACGTGAAGGCAGCCGGCATGAAGATGAACACAGACCATTTGCCCTTCAGGGTCTGGTCGGTGACTTCAACGAACTTGCCGTTGTGGAAAGCCTGGGCCTTGAATGCGGGGATCTGACTGTTGATGTGAATCATGCTTGGTTTCTCCAGTGGTTGCCGCAGCACATCTGCGACTTTGATAAATTATAGCTATATTATTGTGCCATACGATTGAATTTATATATCACCCCGATAGGCACGCCGTGTCGAGGGCGCAAGGCTTAAAACCACTCCAATTACCTGCGCAACTCTTTCGTGTTGGGGCATCCGCGCCCATCGCAAGCCTTCATTTTCGAGTCGATGCGTTACAGCGCGAGCAGCGCGCGGGTCGTCACCCCTTGGGCCGCAGCCGCTTGGGCTACCATGACGGTCTGTCACCGAGAATGTCCATGGCCGGCCTCAATAAAGATACCCCTATCCCCACCCGCTTCGTTCTGCATGGCGCCTCACGCGTGCTGGAAGTCGAATTCGACAACGGCAAGGTGTTCCGCCTGCCGTTCGAGCACATGCGGGTGCATAGCCCGTCTGCCGAAGTGCGCGGTCACGGCGTCGGGCAGGAAGTGCTGCAGGTGGGCAAGCGCGACGTGACGATCGTCCAGCTCGTGCCCGTTGGCAACTACGGCGTGCAGCCCACCTTTTCGGACGGGCATTCCACGGGCATCTACTCGTGGGACATCCTGTACGACCTGGGCGACAACCATGACGCCCTCTGGCAAGCGTATTTGGCGCAGCTGGAAGCAGCGGGCGCATCGCGCGATCCGGCCGATGCCGGCGGCGCCGCGGCCCCCGCCGGCCACGACCATGAGCATGGCCACGGATGCGGTCACGATCACGGCCACAGCCCCGCCGCGCCGTCCGAGCCCGCCATTACCGAAGTCCGTCGAGGAGCCCGTCAATGAGTGAACCCCGTTATCCCGCCGATCCGTCAGCCGATACCGCCGGCACGACCCATTTCGGCTTCCAGAAAGTGGCTGAAGACGACAAGGTGCGCAAGGTCGCCGAGGTCTTCCATTCAGTGGCGGCCCGCTACGACGTCATGAATGACCTGATGTCGGGCGGCCTGCACCGCATGTGGAAGGCCTTTACCATCGGCCGCGCCAACGTGCGCCCCGGCATGAAGGTGCTGGATATCGCCGGCGGCACGGGCGACCTGGCGCTGTCGTTTGCCAAGCGCGTCGGCCCGACCGGCGAGGTCTGGCTGACCGACATCAACGATTCCATGCTGCGCGTCGGCCGCGACCGGCTGCTCGACAAGGGCGTGCTGCTCCCGACCGCTGTCTGCGACGCCGAAAAGCTGCCATTCCCGTCGGGTTACTTCGACCGGGTCACCGTTGCCTTCGGCCTGCGCAACATGACCCACAAGGATCGCGCGCTGGCCGAAATGAAGCGCGTGCTGCGCCCGGGCGGCAAGCTGCTGGTGCTGGAATTTTCGCGCGTGGCCAAGCCGCTGCAGCCCGCCTACGACTGGTACTCCTTCAATATCCTGCCCTGGCTGGGCAAGACGGTGGCCAAGGACGAGGCCAGCTACCGCTACCTGGCCGAATCGATCCGCATGCACCCCGACCAGAAAACCCTGGCCGGCATGCTGGAACAAGCCGGCCTGTCGCGCGTCCAATATTTCAACCTGAGCGCAGGGCTGGTGGCGCTGCACGAGGGCGTGTCGCTCTAGCAGGCGCGGCCCAAGGCCAAGCCGTCCCGATCGTGAAGCACCTTGCAACCGATCGGGCGAAAAAGGGCCGAGTTTCGCTTGGACCTTTTGCGATAGTCCGCTACATTCAGCTTATTGTCAGGAAGATTTCTGCGCCATGGCCTTCTGCGGGGAAGACCCGGGCTTGCAAAAATCGATTCCTGCCCGACATGACATTGATTAGAGGAGAGAACACACAATGTCTCGACGTTTCCTGTCCAAGATCCTGCCGGCTCTGGTGATCATGGTTAGCGCCAGCTCGATGCTGGTGGTGGCCGATGCCGAAGCCAGGCGCGCCGGCGGCGGCAGCAGCATTGGCCGTCAATCCAGCAACGTGACGCGCCAGGCGCCCCCGCCTGCACGCACGCCACAACAGAACAACACCACGTCGCAGGCGGCAGCGCCGGCAGCGGGTGCTGCCGCAGGTGCGGCCGCCACGGCGGGCGCACGCAGCGGCATGGGCCGCTTCCTGGGCCCGATCGCGGGCATCGCCGCCGGCCTCGGCCTGGCAGCGCTGTTCTCGCACCTGGGCATGGGCGCGGCCATGGCTGAAATGATCGGCAGCATGCTGCTGATCGCTTTGGTCATCTTCGCGGTCATCTTCCTGGTGCGCCGCTTCCGCGGTGCGGGCGCCCAACGTCAGCAGCACGCCTTCCAGGGCGCGGCAGCAGGCGGCAACGACCGCAATGCCCCGATCGCGCCGCGTGCGGCGGATCCGGCCCCGATGGCGCGTCAGTCCGACGCGGCGCTGCCCGCTTCGGCAGCGGCTGCCGGCGTGTCGCCTGCTGTCGTGGCAGCGCCTCCGGTCGAAACGGCTCTGGGCGAGTGGACCATTCCTTCGGACTTCGACACCTCCAACTTCCTGCAGAACGCCAAGGCGCACTTCGTGAAGCTGCAGGCCGTGTGGGACCGTGGCGATACGAACGAAATGCGTGAACTGGTCACCGACGACCTGCTTGCCGAACTGGGCCAGCAACTGGCGCAGCGCGAAGGCCAGAACGTGACCGAAGTGGTGCTGCTCAATGCCGAGCTGCTGGGCATCGAAACCGTGTCCGACGGTCACCTTGCCAGCGTGCGTTACTCCGGCATGTTGCGTGAGGCGCCGGGTGCGGAAGCCTTCCGCTTCGAGGAAATCTGGAACCTGTTCAAGCCCCAGCAAGGCGGTTGGCTGCTGGCTGGCGTCCAGCAGATTCCGGTAACGCAATAAACGTCTATGCAAGGACCGGCTGTCCTCAACAGCCGGTAAACTGCACGGGTTGAACCCCGTGGAACGCCCGTCCTCGGACGGGCGTTTGTCATTCTGTGTCCCCTATGCCTTTGCCCGCCTTGAGTCCCTACAACGCTGCTGCCCGCGCGCTCGACGCGCTGTTGTCTCGTGAGCCCTGGGCCCAGGCGCGTCTTGCGCCCCACGCCGGAAAGATCGCCCGCCTCGTCATGGGCATGGGCACCCTGACCTTGCAGGTGTCCGAGCAGGGCGGCGTCGTGCTGGCCCCGGCCGATGCCGTGCCCGATGTGACCCTGACCGTCGCGACCGACAAGCTGTCGGCGCTGATGGCGGCCGACACCGCGCAGCGCATGAGCGCCGTGCGGATCGACGGCGACGCCGCGCTGGCCCACGTGATCGGCGATCTGGCGCGCGACCTGCGCTGGGATGCCGAAGACGACGTCGCCAAGGTGATTGGCGACATCCCGGCTGCGCGTCTGTTCGGATTCGTCCATGGCGTGGCCCAGGGCGCCCGCACCGGTGCCCGCCGGTTTGCCGAAAACGTCGCGGAATACCTTTCCGAAGAGAGCGGCGCCGTGGCGTCGTCGTACGAACTGGAAGCCTGGAGCGCCGGCGTGCGCAAGATCCGCGACGACAGCGAACGTTCGGCAAAGCGGGTCGACGCCTTGGCGGCGCGGCTGGACGCACTCGAGGCGCGCCGCGCCCGCAGCCAGAGCAAGGGGTAAGGCCGGATGTTCACCCTGCTGCGTTTGGTCCGGATCATGGCCATCATGTTCCGGTACGGTCTTGATGACCTTGTTCTGTCCAACATCCGCCACCGCTGGACCGCCCGCACCCTGCGCATCATGCGCTTTGGCCGCAAGCTCGACGCCCCGCGCGGCGAACGCCTGCGCCTGGCGCTCGAATCGCTGGGTCCCATCTTCGTCAAATTCGGCCAGGTCATGTCGACCCGGCGCGACCTGATCCCCGCCGATATCGCCGACGAACTTGCGCGTCTGCAGGACCGCGTGCCGCCGTTCCCCTCGGCCGTTGCCATCGCGTCGATCGAAAAGGGCCTGGGCCGCCATCCCGACCAGCTGTTCGCGAGTTTCGAACGCGAGCCGGTCGCTTCCGCGTCGATCGCCCAGGTGCACTTCGCGGTGTTGCATGATGGCCGCCACGTGGCCGTCAAGGTGCTGCGCCCGAACATGCGGCCCATCATCGACAACGACATGCGGCTGATGCGCGCGCTCGCCCGGCTGATCGAACGTGTGTCGCCCGACGGCAAGCGCCTCAAGCTGACCGAAGTCGTGGCCGAATTCGACACCTACCTGCATGACGAACTGGACCTGCTGCGCGAGGCCGCCAACTGCAGCCAGCTGCGCCGCAACTTCTCGCCCGAAGGCCCCCGCGGCGACCTGCTGATCGTGCCGGAAGTCATGTGGGACTACTGCTCGGCGTCCATCTTCACCATGGAACGCATGTACGGTATCCCCGTCAATCACGTGGGCCGCCTGCGCGAAGCCGGCGTCGACCTGCCCAAGCTGGCCCGCGACGGCGTCGAAATTTTCTTTACCCAGATGTTTGCCGACGGCTTTTTCCATGCCGACATGCACCCGGGCAACATCTACGTGTCCGACCGGCCCGAATCGCTGGGCCGCTACATCGCGCTCGACTTCGGCATCGTCGGGTCCTTGTCCGAATTCGACAAGAACTACCTGGCGCAGAACTTCCTGGCCTTCTTCCGCCGCGACTACCGCCGGGTCGCGCAGTTGCACATCGAATCGGGCTGGGCCCCGGCCGAAACGCGTGAAGAAGAACTTGAAGGCGCGATCCGCGCTTGCTGCGAACCGTATTTTGATCGGCCGCTGTCCGAGATTTCGCTGGGACAGGTGCTCCTGCGCCTGTTCCAGACCTCGCGCCGCTTCAATGTCGAAATCCAGCCGCAACTGGTCCTGCTCCAAAAGACCTTGTTGAACATTGAAGGCCTGGGCCGCGAACTCGATCCCAAGCTGGACCTCTGGAAAACGGCCAAGCCTTATCTGGAAAACTGGATGCAGGAACGGGTCGGGTTCAAGGCGCTGCGCAACGGCCTGAAGCGTGAAGCGGAACAGTGGGCGCAGATGCTGCCCGAGTTGCCGCGCCTGCTGCATGCCCGCCTGGCCGAACCGCTGCACAGCGAAGCCCTGCGCCTCGAAATGGTGCGCCTGCGGCAGACCCAGCAGCATGGCAATCGCCTGCTGGCGGCACTGACTGGCGTGCTCGCCACCGCGGTGGCTGTGGCTTTGTGGGCACTGTCCCGGTAAAGCGACTTCAGGCTTGAGATAAAACCTGGGACCCCCGCGGGTCTGCGTGCGATACTCGCGCCGTTTGTTTCGAACTGACGGCGCGCGATCATGGTTCTGGGCTTTGTCCTTCTCTATCTGCTGACCTCCATCGCGATCGGGCTGTTTGCCGCGCGCAAGGTGTCCACCTCCGCCGACTATGCGGTCGCGGGCCGCTCGCTGCCGCTCTATATTGTCATCGCCACCACCTTCGCAACCTGGTTCGGGTCCGAAACCGTGCTGGGGGTGTCCGCGGTTTTCATCAAGAGCGGCCTAGGAGGGGTGGTCGAAGACCCATTCGGCGCCGCGTTCTGCCTGGTGCTGGTGGGTCTCTTTTTCGCCAAGCGCCTGTACCAGCACAACCTGCTGACCCTGGGCGACTACTTTCGCGAACGGTACGGCACGATGGTCGAAGTGTTGATGAGCGTCGCCATCATCGTGTCCTACCTCGGCTGGGTGGCTGCGCAGATCAAGGCGCTGGGCCTGGTGTTCCACATGCTCGATCCCACCATGTTCTCGCAAACGCAGGGCATGCTGGTCGGCGCGGCCATCGTTACCACCTACACCCTGTTCGGCGGCATGTGGTCGGTCGCGCTGACCGATTTTTTCCAGATGATCGTGATCGTGCTGGGCCTTTTCACCATTGCCTACTTTGCGACGGATCTGGCCGGGGGCATCGGCCCTGTCATGGACCAGGCCGTCAGCCGCGACCTTCTCAGTTTTGCGCCGCCTGCCAACGCGCACGACATCCTCTTTTTCTTTGCCGCCCTGGTGACCATGATGCTCGGGTCGATTCCCCAGCAGGACGTCTACCAGCGCGTCATGTCGTCGCGCGACGTGCGCACCGCGCAGCGCGGGCCCATCATCGGCGGGCTGCTGTACCTGCTGTTTGCCTTCATTCCCATGTACATCGCGCTGTCGGCCTTTGGCGTGATGCCCGATATCGTTACGTCCCTGCTGCAAGACGACCCACAAAAGGTCCTTCCGACTTTCATCCTGCAACGGATGCCGGCGCTGGCGCAGATCTTCTTTTTTGGCGCCTTGCTCTCGGCCATCATGTCGACGGCGTCGGCCACCTTGCTGGCGCCATCCACCACCTTTGCCGAAAATATCCTGCGGCATCTGGTCCCGGCCATGGACGACCGTCGATTCCTGCGCGCCATGCGCGTGTCGGTGGTGGTGTTTGCGGTGTGCGTGCTGACCTTTGCACTTAATACAACCGACAGCATTTATGAAATGGTGGCCGGCGCCTATACCGTGACGCTGGTCGGCGCCTTCGTGCCTCTTTTCATGGGCTTGTACTGGAAACGGGCCACCACGCAAGGGGCGTTGGCATCTTCCTTGCTGGGTGTCGTATGCTGGCTCATGTGCAGAAGCGCGTACGCCGAGGTGTTCCCACCTCAGTTGGCGGGGCTGATCGGCGGTTTCGTCGGCATCTTTGCAGGGTCCTTGCTGCCACAGGTCATTCGAAGCAAGGTGCGGCCGGCACTTCATCCGGATTTGACGGTCTGACGGAATTCCCGTCATCAAGAGGTCACTGGGCGAACGATATCGTGCCCTTGCGCTGCGGCGCGCAGGCACGTGCAACCCATTGATCCATAAGAAAGAAAGGCTCGCTATGCTGTACCCCGAATTGTTCAAATCGCTGGAGTCCGTCCGTTGGGACATGGACAAGGACGTGCCTTGGGACCAGTTCGAGGCCGTCAAATTGACCGACGAACAGGCCAATACGATCAAGATGAACGCGATCACGGAATGGTCGGCGCTTCCGGCGACCGAAATGTTCCTGCGCGATAACCGCCATGACAGCGACTTCAGCGCGTTCATGTCGATCTGGTTCTACGAAGAACAGAAGCATTCGCTGGTGCTGCAGGAATACCTGCGCCGCTTCCGGCCCGATCTGGTCCCGACCGAAGCCGAACTGCACAACGTGCGCTTCGAATTCGACCCGGCGCCGGAACTCGAAACGCTGATGCTGCACTTCTGCGGCGAAATCCGTCTGAATCACTGGTACCGTCGCGCCGCCGAATGGCATACCGAACCCGTCATCAAGGCCATCTACCGTCTGATTTCGCAAGACGAAGCCCGTCATGCGGGGGCCTACCTGCGCTACATGAAGCGGGCGTTGACCAGCCGCAGCAAGGAACTGGGCGACCAGGCGCGGGCCGCGTTCTCCAAGATCGGCGTGCTGATGGCGTCGGCTCGCCGCACACCGCAGGCGCTGCATCCGACCAATCTGCACGTGAACAAAGACCTGTTCCCCAACGACACCATCCAGTCGCGGGTGCCGGAACCGGGCTGGCTCGAAACCTGGCTGGATCAGCAGATCAATTTCGACAAGGAATGGGAGACCAAGGTCGCGGACCGTATCCTCCACAACATGTCGCTGTTGCTCGATCGCAGCTTTGCCACGGTGCAGGACCTGAATCGCTACCGCAAGGAAGTGAGCAAGGAAGTGGCTGACAATGTGGCGGGCGCGGTGGCGGCGGTCAAACAGGTGACGACACCGCCGCAGACGGCCTGACGGGCAAGGTGCGGGGCGCCGGGCGTCGACGCAAACAAGCGCAGCATCTTTCAATGATGCTGCGCTTTTTACATGGTGGGCCCGGACTGCACGCCTGGGTCCAGCAGGGCCGGCTTACCCGATCCGTACCGGCAGGAAAATCTTGTTCGGACCGCGTTGCACCAGCAACGCCACGTTCCTGCCCGCCTTGGTCACCAGCGCGCGCACCTGTTCCACCGTGGACACCGGCGTGCCATTGAGCGACAGCAGCACATCTCCCGGTTCCACGCCCGCCTGTTCGGCAGCGCCGCCTACCTGGGCGACCAGCAAACCTCCGGGGGCGCCCAGTTCCTGCTGTTCGCGGGGATCCAGTTCACGCAAGGCCAGTCCCAGCTTGCCGCCCTGGGCGGCATTCCCCTTGGCCGAAGCCGTCTGGGTCGGCACCTTGCTTGCATCGCCCAGTTGCGCCGTCAGTTGTTGGGCGCCGCCATCACGATGGATGCCCAGCGTCACTTTCTCGCCCGGCATGGCCAGGCTCACCACCGCAGGCAGATCGCCCGACACGATCACCGGCTTGCCATTGATGCTGCGAATCACGTCGCCCACCTTCAGTCCCGCCTTGTCCGCCGGGCTGCCTTTCTCGACACTTGACACCAGGGCGCCCGAGGGCGAATCCAGCTTGAACGAATCGGCCAGCGCCTGGTTCACGTCCTGGATCGTCACCCCCAGCCGGGCATGCTGCGCCTTGCCGGTCGCCACGATCTGGTCCTTGATCTTGGTCGCGACGTCGATCGGGATCGCAAACGACACACCCTGGTAGCCGCCGGTCTGGCTGTAGATCTGCGAATTGATGCCGACGACTTCGCCGCGCGCATTGAACAGCGGCCCCCCTGAATTGCCAGGATTGACGGCGACGTCGGTCTGGATGAAGGGCACCGATCCGTCATTGGGCAGCGACCGGCCCTTGGCGCTCACGACGCCGGCGGTCACCGTATTTTCCAGGCCGTAGGGCGAACCGATGGCCAGCACCCAGGCGCCCACCCGCAGGTCGGCCACATTGCCCAGCGCCACGACGGGCAGGTCCTTGGCGTCGATCTTCAGCACGGCCACGTCGGTGGTGGTGTCGCTGCCCAGGACCTTGGCAATGAATTCGCGGCGGTCGGTCAGCTTCACGACCACTTCTTTCGCATCGCGCACCACATGCGCATTGGTCAGAATGATGCCGTCCGCACTCACGATAAAGCCCGAACCCTGGCCCTTGACCGGGACCTGGCGCTGCTGGCGCGGGTCCTGCCGGAAGAACTGGGCAAAGGGATCGTCGCCGTCGTCGGACTGGTCCGCCACCTTGGTCATGCCACTCACGCTGATGTTGACCACCGCCGGACCATAGCGGTCGGTGATCTGCGAGAAGTCGGGCGGCGTGACGACGCCAACCGGTGCAGCCGGCGTGGCCGCGACCTGGCTGGTGGGCGTGACGGCGCTGTCGGACACGGTACGGGTGAAAGCCGTGGCCCCCGCCGCACCGAACACACCGGCGGCAATCACGGCAACGACGAGAGGGGTGGTCTTGAACGGGGTGGTCATGGTGACTCCTGATTGGGTCTGATAAAGACAGAGACGGTTTGGTATGGGATGCATGATCAGGCCCCAGGCTTAGGGGAAACTTAAGACGGCGAGTCGCCTGGCCCACGCCCTCCGGGCAAGCTCCCGGTGCAGCCGTGCGCGAGGTGTGGTGTAGTAGCAGTCGAACCCTTCACTCTTTTCAGCAAGGATGTCTTCATGAGCGAATCGCTGGTACTCACCGACACCCGTGGCCGCGTTGGCCTCATCACCCTGAACCGCCCCAAGGCGCTCAATGCCTTGAACGACGCGTTGATGGACGAACTGGGCGCCGCGCTGCTGGCCTTCGACGCCAATGAAGACATCGGCGCGATCGTGATCACCGGGTCCGACAAGGCGTTCGCAGCAGGGGCAGACATCGGGGCCATGAAAGACTGGACCTATATGGATGTCTTCGGCGCCGACTACATCACCCGCAACTGGGAAACGATCCGCAAGGTGCGCAAGCCGGTGATCGGCGCCGTGGCGGGCTACGCGCTGGGCGGCGGCTGCGAGCTGGCCATGATGTGCGACATCCTGATCGCAGCGGACACGGCCAAGTTCGGCCAGCCGGAAATCAAGATTGGCATCCTGCCGGGCGCGGGCGGGACCCAGCGCCTGCCGCGCGCGGTCGGCAAGGCCAAAGCCATGGACCTGGTGCTGACCGCAAGAATGATGGACGCTGCCGAAGCCGAGCGCGCCGGCCTGGTATCCCGGGTGGTGCCCGCCGACAAACTGATGGAAGAAGCACTGGACGCCGCCACGGTCATCGCGTCCATGTCCATGCCCGCCGTCATGATGGCCAAGGAAGCGGTCAACCGCGCGTATGAAGCGCCCTTGAACGACGGGCTGCTGTTCGAACGCCGGATGTTCCATTCCTTATTCGGCACGCATGATCAGAAAGAGGGCATGACAGCCTTCATGGAAAAACGGAAGCCGGCTTTCCGGAATAAATAGAGCGATCAAATAGCGCGGGTGGGGGGAGGGGCAAAGGAGGGAGAGCCAGGGCCCTATGATCCGCCGCTGGCTTCTGAAGAGCCCTTTTTTGGAGTCGGCCGTAAATAGCTAGGGGAAAAGCTGGCTCCGGCTTGCAAACCGAAATTCATCCGTGCTATATTCATTGGCTCGACGGAACAAAAGCAAAACGCAACGCGATCTGCCTAGGCAGCAGCGGTGCAGCGGGTTCTGAAGAGCAGCAGTGGTGATGGAGCGAAAGTTCCAGGTGGAATGAAGTTCCAGGTCGTGAAGATGTCTAGCAGTTGGATGTTTCGACAGTTTGACAAGCGTAAAAAACTTC
>NZ_BMXQ01000005.1 GCF_014651835.1 Pigmentiphaga litoralis
CGGTCAAGCTGCTGGCCCCCATCGCCATGGAAGAAGGTCTGCGTTTCGCCATCCGTGAAGGCGGTCGTACCGTCGGCGCCGGTGTCGTTGCCACGATTCTGAAGTAATATGCTGGGTTGCAGAGAGCGGAAACGCTTTCTGCAAGTGCTGTTTGCCAGAACAAGAACGCAGAAGACGGGCCAAAAGCCGGTCTGAAAGCTTCCTAGAAAGTTCAGCAGCAGTGCAGCAGGCAAGACCCCAGCAGGCAAGACCACAGCAATACCCGGCGAAGCCGCCAAATCTTCGCCAGCAGGCTGAAGTCAGCCAGGTTCAAAACGAGCGTCATCCCCGGATGGCGCTTGAGACTTTAGGGGAATAGCTCAATTGGCAGAGCGTTGGTCTCCAAAACCAAAGGTTGTGGGTTCGATTCCCTCTTCCCCTGCCACTTTCTCCCGGAGCTCGCGGGTTCTATGTCCGAGCTTCGGTCTGAAGCTTGCATGGCGCCGCAAGAGCCGGGTTGTCTTTGCAAGCACAGCCGCCTTCAGTCCTGCTGAAGCGGCCCGGACGAACAGATGTCGAATCCAAACGTCGAAACCGTAACGAGTTCCACCGATCGAGTCAAAGTGGGCTTGGCCATTGCCGCCTTCGTGGCCGGGCTGGTGGGCTTTTACGCCTTGTCGTCGAGCCCTACCATTGCCCGTGTTGGCGTCGTCATCGCTGGCCTGGTCGTTGCCCTGGTGATCGCGTACTTCAGCGAACCTGGCCGCCGGGTCATCGCATTCGCGCAAGACTCCTACCAGGAGACCCGCAAGGTCGTCTGGCCGAACCGCAAGGAAACCATTCAAACCACCGGCGCCGTATTCGCGTTCGTGGTGATCATGGCGATTTTCCTGTGGCTGACTGACAAATCGATCGAATGGGTGCTGTACGACCTGCTTCTCGGTTGGAAATAAAACGGCGGAATGAAGCGATGAGCAAGCGTTGGTACGTCGTTCATGTCTACTCTGGCATGGAAAAAAGCGTTCAAAAAGCGCTGATGGAACGTGTGGAGCGCGCCGGTCTGGACACCTCTTTTGGTCAGATCCTGGTCCCCACCGAAGAAGTGATCGAAGTGAAGGGTGGCAGCAAGTCCGTGACTGAACGGCGCTTTTTCCCGGGTTACGTGTTCGTCGAGATGGATCTTACCGACGAAACGTGGCACCTGGTGAAGAACACCAACAAAGTCACGGGTTTCATCGGCGGTTCGGGCAACCGGCCCACGCCGATCTCCCAGAAAGAAGTCGACGACATGCTGTCGCAGATGCAAGAGGGCGTGGAAAAGCCACGGCCGAAGGTCCTGTTCGAAGTGGGCGAAATGGTCCGCATCAAGGAAGGTCCGTTTGCAGACTTCAACGGCAACGTCGAAGACGTCAACTACGAAAAGAGCAAGCTGCGTGTGTCCGTGACCATTTTCGGTCGCTCGACCCCGGTGGAACTCGATTTCAGTCAGGTCGAAAAGTCCTGATTTCAGCATGAAGAACCGGATGACGCGCTGCGGCCAGCGTCATCCGGGTTTCGGCGTCTGCGATGCCGAAACATCCCGGCCGGCAACCTCGGGGAGCCCTGCCAAGGGCGCTTGAACCCGAAAGGAGCACACCATGGCGAAGAAAATCGTCGGCTTCATCAAGCTGCAAGTTCCAGCTGGTAAAGCCAACCCGTCCCCCCCTATCGGTCCTGCGCTGGGTCAGCGCGGTCTGAACATCATGGAATTCTGCAAGGCGTTCAACGCCAAGACGCAGGGCATGGAGCCCGGTCTGCCGATCCCTGTGGTGATCACCGCTTTTGCCGACAAGAGCTTCACGTTCGTGATGAAGTCGCCCCCAGCGACCATCCTGATCAAGAAGGCTGCCGGCATCCAGAAGGGCTCGCCCACGCCGCACACCGCCAAGGTGGGCTCGCTGACGCGCGCGCAAGTCGAAGAAATCGTCAAGACCAAGCAACCTGACCTGACCGCCGCCGATCTCGACGCCGCGGTTCGTACGATCGCTGGTAGCGCCCGCAGCATGGGCATCACGGTAGAGGGTCTGTAATCATGGCACGTCTGTCGAAACGCATCACCGCGGTCCGCGCAAAGATCGACCGCAACAAGCTGTACCCCGTCGCCGAAGCGCTCGCGCTGGTGAAGGACACCGCCACTGCCAAGTTCGATGAATCCATCGACCTGGCCGTGCAGCTCGGCATCGACGCCAAGAAGTCCGACCAGCTGGTCCGTGGCTCCGTCGTCCTGCCTGCCGGTACCGGCAAGAGCGTGCGCGTCGCCGTGTTCGCACAAGGCGACAAGGCCGAGCAGGCGAAAGCCGCCGGCGCCGACATCGTCGGCATGGAAGACCTGGCCGACCAGATCAAGGCCGGCAAGATGGACTTCGACATCGTCATCGCGTCGCCTGACACGATGCGCGTCGTGGGCGCCCTGGGTCAGATCCTGGGTCCCCGTGGCCTGATGCCGAACCCGAAGGTCGGTACCGTGACGCCTGACATCGCAACCGCCGTCAAGAACGCCAAGGCCGGTCAGGTTCAGTACCGTACCGACAAGGCAGGCATCATCCACGCCACGATCGGCCGTGCATCGTTCAACGTCGAACAGCTCCAGTCCAACCTGGTGGCCCTGGTCGATGCGCTGAACAAGGCACGTCCTGCCACTGCCAAGGGCGTGTACCTGCGCAAGCTGGCCGTGTCGTCGACGATGGGTGGCGGCGTTCGCGTCGACCAGGCTTCGCTGACTGCCTGATAGGCGTCCGGCGTGACGCGCAAGCGTCACGCCATGCAGTATCCGTAGTACCAAACTTTGGGCTGCACCCCGCGGCCGGTTCGCCGGACAACGGGTGTTGCTGTCAAAGACCGCGGGAGAGAAACGAGGGTGCCGCCTGCTCAGGCAGGAGGCCGATCCGCAGATCTTAAAACCGTTGGCGAATCCTGTTGCAACGCCCAGTGCGCCAAGAACAGGCCTAGCAGCGGATCCAGCGTAGACGGCGGTCCCAGGAAGAATTCTTATCCAAAGAACTCGACCAGGTTCGCCGCATTCGGTTGACGCAACGGGATTTCCCCAAGCGTCTTTTGATGGAGTGTTCGACCGTGAGTCTCAATCGTAAAGAGAAGACGGTGGTTATCGAAGAGATCTCGGTAGAAGTTGCCAAGGCTCAATCGATCATCATCGCAGAGTACCGGGGTCTGGACGTCGCTGCCGTCACCGTACTGCGCAAGAAAGCACGTGAGTCGGGTGTTTACCTGCGTGTTCTGAAGAACACGCTGGCCATTCGCGCCATCGCTGGCACCCCTTTCGAGGGTCTGTCCACCCACTTGGCCGGTCCGCTGATTTATGCAGTGAGTCCGGATCCAGTGGCTGCAGCAAAAGTACTGGCTGACTTTGCCAAAACCAACGACAAGCTCGTTCTGAAGGCCGGCTCGCTGCCGAACAGCCTGATGAATGTTGAAGGCATCAAGGCCCTGGCCGCCCTGCCTTCGCGCGACGAACTGTTGGCAAAACTGCTCGGCACGATGCAAGCCCCGATCGCAACGTTTGTGCGTACGCTCAACGAAGTTCCGTCCAAGTTCGTACGCGGCCTCGCCGCAGTTCGAGACAAGCAGGCGGAAGCGGCTTAATCGCCTCTTCGTTGGACAAAAGCGACTACCGCACCTGGTATCAAACTATTTGGAAATCTAAAGAAAATGGCACTGAACAAAGCAGAAATCATTGAAGCGATCGCTGGTCTGACCGTTCTGGAACTGTCGGAACTGATCAAGGATCTGGAAGAGAAGTTTGGCGTGTCGGCTGCTGCCGCTGTCTCGGCGGCTCCTGCTGCTGCAGGCGCTGCTGCTGCACCTGCTGAAGAGCAGACCGAATTCAACGTCATCCTGACCGAAGTCGGCGCCAACAAGGTCAACGTCATCAAGGCAGTTCGCGAACTGACCGGCCTGGGCCTGAAAGAAGCCAAGGACGTCGTTGACGGCGCCCCCAAGGCAGTGAAGGAAGCTGTGTCGAAGGCTGACGCCGACGCCGCAAAGAAGAAGCTTGAAGAAGCTGGTGCAAAGGCCGATATCAAGTAATTTCGGTTCCGCATGCACCCGGGGGTCCGTCAAAACGGCCTCCGGGTTTTTGCGTTCTGAAAGGGGTGTTTTCTTGACCCCTTATCAGGGGAATTACTCGGGCTTTCCGGTGTCAATAGAAAGCCCGATGTAACGGATTTCCGGTGCGCAGGTGGCCACGCTGCCGCCTTCGAACCCGAAACCCGTGCCGGATACCTTCCGGTTGAAGGGACGCCAGCCAGGCTGCTGGACGTTCTGCCCAGATTTCGAAGTCGTATTTTAGGACCGCTGCCCGCGGTTCACGCAACCTGAGTCGGAGTGCTCATGCCCTACTCGTTCACCGAAAAGAAGCGCATCCGCAAAAGCTTCGCCAAGCGCGAGGACGTCCAGAGCGTCCCGTATCTGCTGGCTACCCAGCTTGAATCGTACCTGACCTTTCTGCAAGAAGAGACCGCTCCTCTGCGTCGGAAGGATGAGGGCCTCCAAGCCGCGTTCACCTCGATATTCCCCATCGTCAGCCACAACCAGATGGCCCGGCTGGAATTCGTCAGCTATGTGCTTGGCGAACCCGCCTTCGACGTTCGGGAATGCCAACAACGGGGCCTGACCTTCGCATCGCCCCTGCGCGCCAAGGTGCGCCTGGTGCTGCTCGACCGCGAGGCCAGCAAGCCCACCGTGAAGGAAGTGAAGGAACAGGAAGTCTACATGGGCGAAATTCCGCTCATGACGACGACGGGTTCGTTCGTGATCAACGGCACGGAACGGGTCATCGTTTCGCAGCTGCACCGCTCGCCTGGCGTGTTCTTCGAGCACGACCGCGGCAAGACCCACAGCTCCGGCAAGTTGCTGTTCTCGGCCCGCGTGATTCCTTACCGCGGCTCGTGGCTCGACTTCGAATTCGACCCGAAGGACATCCTGTTCTTCCGCGTCGACCGCCGCCGCAAGATGCCCGTGACGATCCTGCTCAAGGCGATCGGCATGACCCCCGAGACCATCCTCGAGCACTTCTTCAGCTTCGACACGTTCGAGCTGCAGAGCGAGGGCGGCCTGATGGAGTTCGTGCCTGAGCGCTGGAAGGGTGAAGTCGCGCGTTTCGACATCAACGACAAGCTGGGCAAGACGCTGGTCGCGAAAGACAAGCGCATCAACGCCAAGAACATCCGTGACCTGGTCTCCGCCGGCACGGAACGCATCTCCGTGCCCGAAGATTTCCTGCTCGGCCGCTCGCTGGCAAAGAACGCCGTCGATCCGGAAACGGGCGAAATCGTCGCAAGCGCGAACGACGAGCTGACCGAAACGTTGCTCGACAAGCTGCGCAACCACAACGTCCGCACGATCGAGACGCTGTACACGAACGACCTGGACCAGGGTCCGTACATTTCGCAGACGCTGAACGTCGACGAAACGACCGACCAGACCGCCGCGCGTGTGGCGATCTACCGCATGATGCGCCCTGGCGAGCCGCCAACCGAAGACGCCGTCGAAGCGCTGTTCCATCGTCTGTTCTTCAACGAAGAGACGTACGATCTGTCGCGCGTGGGCCGCATGAAGGTCAACAGCCGTCTGGGCCGTGGCAACGACATTACCGGCACCATGACGCTGACGAACCAGGACATTCTTGACACGATCAAGATCCTGGTCGAACTGCGCAACGGCCGTGGCGAGATCGATGACATCGATCACCTGGGCAACCGTCGTGTCCGCTGTGTGGGCGAACTGGCCGAAAACCAGTTCCGCGCCGGTCTCGTCCGTGTCGAGCGCGCCGTCAAGGAGCGTCTGGGCCAGGCCGAAGCCGAAAACCTGATGCCGCACGACCTGATCAACTCCAAGCCGATCTCGGCCGCCATCAAGGAGTTCTTCGGTTCGAGCCAGCTGTCGCAGTTCATGGACCAGACCAACCCGCTGTCCGAGATCACGCACAAGCGTCGCGTCTCGGCACTGGGACCAGGCGGTCTGACTCGCGAACGCGCAGGCTTCGAAGTCCGCGACGTGCACCCGACCCACTATGGCCGCGTGTGCCCGATCGAAACGCCGGAAGGCCCGAACATCGGCCTGATCAACTCCATGGCGCTGTATGCCCGCCTGAACGAATACGGCTTCCTCGAGACGCCGTACCGCAAGGTCGTGGACAACAAGGTCACGGACCAGATCGACTACCTGTCGGCCATTGAAGAAAGCCGCTACGTGATCGCCCAGGCGAACGCGAGCCTGGACGAACAGGGCGCCTTCACCGACGACCTCGTGGCGTGCCGCGAAGCCGGTGAAACGATGCTGACCGCGCGCGACAACGTGCACTACATGGACGTTGCGCCGTCGCAGATCGTGTCGGTGGCCGCCTCGCTGATTCCGTTCCTGGAACACGATGACGCGAACCGTGCACTGATGGGTTCGAACATGCAGCGCCAGGCCGTGCCTTGCCTGCGTCCGGAAAAGTCGGTTGTCGGTACGGGTATCGAACGCACCGTGGCCGTCGACTCGGGCACGACCGTGCAGGCCCTGCGTGGCGGCCTGGTTGACTACGTCGATGCCGACCGTGTGGTGATTCGCGTCAATGACGACGAAAACGCCGCCGGCGAAGTCGGTGTGGATATCTACAACCTGATCAAGTACACGCGTTCGAACCAGAACACGAACATCAACCAGCGTCCGATCGTGCGCCGGGGCGACATCGTTGCCCGTGGCGACGTGCTGGCCGACGGTGCATCGACCGACCTGGGCGAACTCGCCCTGGGTCAGAACATGCTGGTCGCGTTCATGCCGTGGAACGGCTACAACTTCGAAGACTCGATGCTGATTTCGGAACGTGTCGTGGCAGAAGACCGCTACACCTCGATCCACATCGAAGAACTGACGGTTGTCGCCCGTGACACCAAGCTGGGTTCGGAAGAAATCACGCGCGACATCAGCAACCTGTCCGAAGGCCAGCTGGGCCGTCTGGACGAGTCGGGCATCGTCTACATCGGCGCCGAAGTCGAAGCCGGCGACGTGCTGGTCGGCAAGGTCACGCCCAAGGGCGAGACCCAGCTGACGCCTGAAGAAAAGCTGCTGCGCGCCATCTTCGGCGAGAAGGCCTCCGACGTGAAGGACACGTCGCTGCGCGTTCCGTCGGGCATGGTCGGCACGGTCATCGACGTGCAGGTGTTCACGCGTGAAGGCATCGTGCGCGACAAGCGCGCGCAGTCGATCATCGACGACGAACTCAAGCGCTATCGCACCGACTTGAACGATCAGCTGCGTATCGTTGAAAACGACACCTTCGATCGTATCGAAAAGACGCTGATCGGCAAGCCGGTCAACGGTGGTCCGCGCAAGCTGGCCAAGGGCGCCGAGCTGACCCGCGAATACCTGACGGATCTGGACCGCTGGCAGTGGTTCGACATTCGCCTGGCTGACGAAGGCGGCGCAACCGCCCTCGAGCAGGCGAAAGAGTCGATCGAGCAGAAGCGTCACCAGTTCGACCTGGCATTCGAAGAAAAGCGCAAGAAGCTGACGCAAGGCGACGAGCTGCCCCCGGGCGTGCTCAAGATGGTCAAGGTCTACCTGGCCGTCAAGCGTCGTCTGCAGCCTGGCGACAAGATGGCAGGCCGTCACGGCAACAAGGGTGTGGTCTCCAAGATCACGCCGATCGAAGACATGCCGCACATGGCCGACGGTACTCCCGCCGACATCGTGTTGAACCCGCTGGGCGTGCCGTCGCGGATGAACGTCGGGCAGGTGCTCGAAGTTCACCTGGGCTGGGCGGCCAAGGGCCTGGGCCTGCGCATCAGCGACATGCTGCGCGACGCACGGAAGATCGAAGTGGCCAAGATCCGCGAGTTCCTCGCCAAGATCTACAACTCCACGGGCACTGCCGCGCGTCTGGAAGAGTTCAGCGATGACGACATCGTCGAGCTGGCCATGAACCTGAAGAACGGTGTTCCGTTCGCCACGCCGGTGTTCGACGGTGCGACCGAAGACGACATTCGCGACATGCTGAATCTCGCCTACCCGGACGACATCGCGGAACGCCTGAAGCTGGCGAACTCGAAGACCCAGGCCTACCTGTTCGATGGCCGTACCGGCGAAATGTTCGAACGCCCCGTGACTGTCGGCTACATGCACATGCTGAAGCTGCATCACCTGGTCGACGACAAGATGCACGCCCGCTCCACCGGCCCGTACTCGCTCGTGACGCAGCAACCGTTGGGCGGTAAGGCCCAGTTCGGTGGCCAGCGCTTCGGTGAGATGGAAGTGTGGGCGCTGGAAGCGTACGGCGCGTCGTATGTGCTGCAAGAAATGTTGACCGTCAAGTCCGACGATGTGAACGGCCGTACCAAGGTCTACGAGAACATCGTGAAGGGCGACCACGTGATCGATGCGGGCATGCCCGAGTCGTTCAACGTGTTGGTCAAGGAAATCCGGTCGCTCGGGATCGACATGGATCTCGAACGTAACTGATAGGAGTCGCCATGAAAGCGCTTTTGGATCTGTTCAAGCAAGTTACGCAGGAAGAACAGTTCGACGCCATCCGTATTGGCATCGCGTCGCCGGAGAAGATCCGGTCATGGTCGTTCGGGGAAGTGAAGAAGCCCGAAACCATCAACTACCGTACGTTCAAGCCTGAACGCGACGGGCTGTTTTGCGCCAAGATTTTCGGTCCCATCAAGGACTACGAATGCTTGTGCGGGAAGTACAAGCGCCTGAAGCATCGCGGCGTGATCTGCGAGAAGTGCGGCGTCGAAGTGACGCTCGCCAAGGTGCGTCGCGAACGGATGGGCCACATCGAGCTGGCCAGCCCGGTCGCGCACATCTGGTTCCTGAAGTCGCTGCCGTCGCGTCTGGGCATGGTCCTGGACATGACGCTGCGCGACATCGAACGCGTGCTGTACTTCGAAGCCTATTGCGTCATCGACGCAGGCATGACGCCGCTCAAGCGCGGCCAGATCATGTCGGAAGACGACTTCCTGGCAAAAACCGAAGAGTACGGCGATGATTTCCGCGCCGTGATGGGTGCCGAGGCCGTGCGCGAACTGCTGCGCAACCTCGACATCAATCGCGACGTGGAAACGCTCCGTGCCGATCTGCAGGCCACGAGCTCGGATGCCAAGATCAAGAAGATTTCCAAGCGCCTGAAGGTGCTGGAAGGCTTCCAGAAGTCGGGCATCAAGCCGGACTGGATGATCCTGGAAGTGCTGCCCGTTCTGCCGCCCGAGCTGCGCCCGCTGGTGCCGCTGGACGGCGGCCGGTTCGCCACGTCCGATCTGAACGACCTGTATCGCCGCGTGATCAACCGCAACAACCGTCTGAAGCGTCTGCTCGAGCTGAAGGCCCCTGAAATCATCGTGCGCAACGAAAAGCGCATGCTGCAGGAAGCCGTCGACTCGCTGCTGGACAACGGTCGTCGCGGCAAGGCCATGACGGGCGCCAACAAGCGTCCGCTCAAGTCGCTGGCCGACATGATCAAGGGCAAGAGCGGTCGTTTCCGTCAGAACCTGCTGGGCAAGCGCGTCGACTACTCGGGCCGTTCGGTCATCGTGGTGGGTCCTCAGCTCAAGCTGCACCAGTGCGGTCTGCCCAAGCTGATGGCGCTGGAACTGTTCAAGCCCTTCATCTTCAACCGTCTGGAAATGATGGGTCTGGCCACGACCATCAAGGCGGCGAAGAAGCTGGTCGAGACGCAGGAACCGGTGGTATGGGACATCCTCGAAGAGGTGATCCGCGAACATCCGATCATGCTGAACCGCGCACCGACGCTGCACCGCCTGGGTATCCAGGCGTTCGAGCCGGTGCTGATCGAAGGCAAGGCCATCCAGCTGCATCCGCTGGTCTGCGCGGCGTTCAACGCCGACTTCGACGGTGACCAGATGGCCGTTCACGTGCCGCTGTCCATCGAAGCGCAGCTCGAAGCCCGTACGCTGATGCTGGCCTCGAACAACATCCTGTTCCCGGCCAACGGCGAACCGTCGATCGTGCCGTCGCAGGACATCGTGCTGGGCCTGTACTACGCCACGCGCGAACGTGTGAACGGTCGCGGCGAAGGCACGCACTTCGTGGACGTGTCGGAAGTCCTGCGCGCTTACGAAAACAAGTTCGTGGAACTGCAGACGCGCATCACCGTGCGCCTGAACGAATACGAGCGTGACGCACAAGGCGAATGGCAGCCGGTGCTGCGCCGCTTCGAAACCACGGTCGGCCGCGCGATCCTGTCCGAGATCCTTCCGAAGGGCCTGCCCTTCTCGGTGCTGAACAAGGCACTGAAGAAGAAGGAAATCTCGCGCCTGATCAACCAGTCGTTCCGTCGTTGCGGCCTGCGCGACACGGTCATCTTTGCTGACCAGCTGATGCAGTCGGGCTTCCGCCTGGCCACGCGCGGCGGCATCTCGATCTGCATGGACGACATGCTGATCCCGGACGCCAAGGTCGGCATCCTGGCCGAAGCCAGCAAGGAAGTGAAGGAAATCGACAAGCAGTACTCGTCGGGTCTCGTCACGTCGCAGGAACGGTACAACAACGTGGTGGACATCTGGGGCAAGGCTGGCGATCGCGTCGGCAAGGCCATGATGGAACAACTGTCGACCGAGCCCGTGATCGATCGCCATGGCAACGCAACGCGCCAGGAATCGTTCAACTCGATCTACATGATGGCCGACTCGGGCGCGCGCGGTTCCGCAGCGCAGATTCGCCAGCTCGCCGGCATGCGAGGCCTGATGGCCAAGCCTGACGGCTCCATCATCGAGACGCCCATCACGGCAAACTTCCGTGAAGGCCTGAACGTGCTGCAGTACTTCATCTCGACTCACGGCGCTCGTAAGGGCCTGGCCGACACGGCACTGAAGACCGCGAACTCGGGTTACCTGACCCGTCGTCTGGTCGACGTGACGCAAGACCTGGTGATCACCGAAGAAGATTGCGGTACGAACTTCGGCTTCAACATGAAGGCGCTGGTCGAAGGCGGTGAAGTCATCGAACCTTTGCGCGACCGTATTCTGGGTCGCACGGTGGTGATCGATGTCATCAACCCCGACACGCAGGAAACCGTGTTCGAAGCCGGCACGTTGCTGGACGAAGATGCGGTCGAGCTGATCGAAAGCCTGGGCATCGACGAAGTCAAGGTGCGTTCGCCGCTGAGCTGCGAAACGCGTCATGGCCTGTGCGGCGCCTGCTACGGCCGTGACCTGGGTCGTGGCTCGCCGGTCAACGTGGGTGAAGCTGTCGGCGTGATCGCCGCCCAGTCCATCGGCGAACCGGGCACGCAGCTGACGATGCGTACGTTCCACATCGGTGGCGCGGCGTCGCGTGCGGCGCTGGCTTCCGGCGTGGAAACCAAGTCGAACGGTACGGTGCGGTTCACCAGCGCGATGCGCTACGTGACCAACGTGAAGAACGAACAGGTCGCCATCTCGCGGTCGGGTGAAATCCTGATCGTCGATGACAGCGGCCGCGAACGCGAACGCCACAAGGTGCCTTACGGCGCCATCCTGGTCCACGGCGATGGCTCGGCGGTCAAGGCCGGCGCGCAGCTCGCGACCTGGGATCCGCTGACTCGTCCGATCATTACCGAGCATGCGGGTACGATCAAGTTCGAGAACGTAGAAGAAGGCGTCACCGTGGCCCGTCAGCTCGACGAAGTCACGGGCCTGTCGACCCTGGTTGCCATTACGCCGAAAACGCGTGGCAGCGCCAAGCAGACGGTGCGTCCGCAGGTCAAGCTGCTCAATGAGCAGGGCGACGAAGTCAAGATCGCCGGTACCGATCACTCGGTGAGCATCTCCTTCCCGGTCGGCGCGCTGATCACCGTGCGCGATGCGCAGGAAGTGGGTGTCGGTGAAGTGCTGGCGCGTATTCCGCAAGAATCGCAAAAGACACGTGACATTACCGGGGGTCTGCCCCGCGTGGCCGAGCTGTTCGAAGCCCGTTCGCCCAAGGACGCCGGCATGCTCGCCGACGTTACGGGTACGGTCTCGTTCGGCAAGGACACGAAGGGCAAGCAGCGTCTGGTCATCACCGACCTGGACGGCGTGAGCCACGAATTCCTGATCCCGAAAGAGAAGCAGGTGCTGGTGCACGACGGCCAGGTGGTGAACAAGGGCGAAATGATCGTGGACGGCCCGGCCGACCCGCACGACATCCTGCGTCTGCAGGGTATCGAAAAGCTGGCCAGCTATATCGTCGACGAAGTGCAGGACGTGTACCGTCTGCAGGGCGTGAAGATCAACGACAAGCACATTGAAGTGATCGTGCGTCAGATGCTGCGTCGTGTCGTCATCATGGATGCGGGCGAAACGTCCTTCATCACGGGTGAACAGGTCGAACGTGCCGAAATGCTCAACGAGAACGATCGTTGCGCTGCCGACAACCGCCGTCCTGCCACGCACTACGACGTGCTGCTGGGTATCACGAAGGCCTCGCTGTCGACCGACTCGTTCATTTCGGCTGCATCGTTCCAGGAAACCACCCGGGTCCTGACCGAAGCCGCCATCATGGGCAAGCGCGACGAACTGCGTGGTCTGAAGGAAAACGTCATTGTCGGCCGCCTGATTCCTGCAGGTACCGGCATGGCCTTCCACCAGGCCCGCAAGGAAAAAGAAGCGCTCGAAGCGGCCGAACGCGAAGTCGTGTTCGCCGATGTGGGCAACACCTTCGACGAAAGCACGATCTTCACGACCGCGCCGGAAACCGTGGGCGCTGCTCCGCAGGACGACGCTGGCGACGACACCCAGGTGTAACGCAAGGTCTTTGCAGTATCCGGACGTTCCGCCCCGCGCGGACGTCTGTTCCGAAAAAGCCGCTCCGCTTTCTGCAGGGCGGCTTTTTTTTCGTCCGTTTGCTTGGCATGTGACGCCATGACGGCGTGCCGTGCCCGCCTGGCCCGTGTCCTGCACAGCGATGGAACCGACGCATCCTCACACACTCTCCCACGGTCGAGCTCAAACGAAGGGCGATAAACTAGTTTTGCCAGTCGGTAATGACGGCGCAAAGCTTTATCGGGATGTCATGGCTGTCACAACGCGGGAATCGCTCGCTCACCCTACGCACGCGGCGCTGCAGAGCCTGTCGGGCCTGGGCGGGCTTTTAGACGCCCTGCAGAACAGCGACATGGCGGTGGTGGTGGCCGACGTGCGCGAGGCCGAACAACCCATCGTGTTCGCCAACGAAGCGTTCACGGCGCTGACCGGCTATACGCTGGGTGAAATCCTTGGCCGCAACTGCCGCTTGATGCAGGGGCCGTTGACTGACCATGCCGCGGTGCGCGCCATGCGCGAGGCCGTTGCAGAAAGCCGGCGGCTGTACGTCGACGTGCAGAACTACCGCAAGGACGGCACGCTGTTCTGGAACCGCATTGCGCTGAGCCCGGTGGCCGATGCCAGCGGGGCGGTCACCCACTACATCGCCCTGCAGTGCGACGTGACGCTGGTCCACCAGGCGATCGCGACACGGGATGCCCTGCGCGCCAGCGACGAGACGCCCGAGTACAGCCTGCTGGGCTCGCAGCTGATCGGATCCTGGAATTGGGATGTGCGGCACGACCGCGTTTATGCCGACGAACGCTACGCGGCCTTGTACGACGTGACGGCCACGCAGGCCGCGCGAGGTGCGTCGCTGGCGAACTTCCTGCGCAACGTCCACCCCGAAGACCGCGAACGCGCCGAACAGACGGCCCGCCGCGCCATCCGCAGCGGCGACGCCTATCAGGACGAATACCGCGTCGTCACGCAGGGCCGCGTGCGATGGATCGCACTGCGGGGGCAGTGCACCTACAACGATGACGGCACGCCGCGTTCGTTTTCTGGCGTGGCCTGGGACATCAGCGAATACAAGCGCGCCGAACAGGCGTTGCACGAAAGCGCCGAAGAGCTGCGGCTGATCACCGATGCCCTGCCGGCGCTGATTGGCTATGTGGATGCCGAGCAGCGTTTTCGCTTCAACAATCGGGCCTATCTGGACTGGTTCGGCCTGCCGCCCCAAGCGCTGTATGGCAAGACCGTGCGCGAAGTGCTGGGCGACCATGCCTATGAACTGCGGCGCAAGCATCTCGAAGACGCGCTGGCCGGCATTCCCGCCCACTTCGAAGCCTATGCCCCGCACACCGACGGCACGCCCCACCATGCCCTGATGCAATACCTGCCGCGCCGCATGAAAGACGGGCGGGTCAGTGGCTGCTACGTACTGGTGTTCGACATTACCGAGCGCAAGCGTGCCGAAGAGGCTACCCGCCTGCACGGCGCGCGCATGGATGCGCTGATCAATCAGGCGGCCGTGGGCATCGTCCAGGTGAACATGGACGCGCGCATCGTCATGGTGAACCAGCGCTTCTGCGAGATCATCGGCCGGGCCGACAGCACGCTGATCGGCCAGCACATCCAGGAACTCGTGCACGCCGGGGATCAGGCCGAAACCCGCCGGTTGATGATGCAATTGCGCACCCGCGGCGAGCCGTTCTTTGTCGAGCAGCGCATCGTGCGGCCCGACGGCGCGACCGTGTGGGTGAGCAATCACGTATCTGCGTTGAAAGATGCCAAGGGCCGGCCGGAATACGCCAGCATCATCGTCAGCGATGTGACGGCTCGCAAGCAGGCGGAAGAGCGCCAGTCGGCGCTGCTGAACCTGGGCGACCAGCTGCGCGACCTGGGAGATGCCGACGACATCGTGTCGACAGCGGTGTCCATGCTGGCCCGCATGGGCGGGCTGTCGCGAGTCGGCTACGGACAGGTCGATCCGACGCAGCAAAGCGTGCGCATCGAAGACCCCTGGACGGCCGGCAACGCCTCGGTCAGTCTGGCAGGCGAACACCGGTTCGACGATTACGGCCAGACCACGGCGCGGCTGCGCAATGGCGAGACTCTTGTCATACCCGACGTATTGCGTGACGCGCGCAGCGCCGCCCACGCCGAATCGCTGTTGCGGCTCGGCGTGCGCGCCATGGTGAACGTGCCGGTGATCGAACAGGGGCAGTTGGTGGGCCTGTTTTTCCTGCATCACCATCTGCCCAGGCCCTGGGCGCAGTCCGAACTGGATTTCGTGCGCAATGTGGCCGACCGCACCTGGGCGGCGCTCAAGCGGGCAAGCGCCACGACGCAACTCGAACGGCTGAACGCCACGCTGGAGCAGCGCGTCGCACAGCGCACTGCCGACCTGGACCGGATGTGGCGCCTGTCCACCGACGTCATGCTCGCCACCGGCTTCGACATGCGCATCCTGGCGCTCAACCCGGCCTGGAAAACGGCGCTGGGATGGGAACCGGCCGACCTGGTGGGCGCGTCTTTCCTGGACCTGGTCCATCCCGACGAGCAGGCCGCGACCCAGGCTGCCGTCGCGCAGCTGTCCCACGGCATGCCGACGCTGCAGTTCGAAAACCGGGTGCGGCACCAGAGCGGCAGCTATCGCTGGTTTGCGTGGCGCGCAGCGGCAGACGAGGTGGGCGTGCACGGGGTCGGGCGGGACGTGACCACCGAGAAGGAAGCTGCCGAAGCGCTGCGCAAGGCCGAAGACCAATTGCGCCAGGCGCACAAGATGGAAGCGGTCGGGCAGCTGACGGGCGGCATCGCTCACGACTTCAACAACATCCTGCAGGGAGTGATCGGTCCCCTGGACCTGATCCGGCGCAGTATCCAGCTGGGCCGCGTCGACAACCTGGGCCGGTTCATCGACACAGCCACCACGGCGGCCAAACGCGCGGCTGCGCTCACGCACCGGCTGCTCGCGTTCTCGCGCCGGCAATCGCTCGATCCGCGCGCGCTGGACTTGAATACGCTGGTCACGTCGCTTGAAGAATTGCTCAGGCGCACGATCGGCGAGGGCATCGTGCTCGAGGTGTCGCTGGCGCCCGACCTGTGGCCGGCCTATACCGACGCCAATCAGCTGGAAAACGCGCTGCTGAACCTTGTGATCAACGCAAGGGACGCCATGCCGGAAGGCGGCGGGCTGGCCATCACCACCAACAATGTCACACTGGACGACGCCTATGTACGGCGGCAGGATGGCATGCGGGCGGGGGATTATGTGGCCCTGTCCGTGACCGACACGGGCGTGGGCATGCCGCCCGAGGTCATCGCCAAGGCCTTCGACCCCTTCTTTACGACCAAGCCGATCGGGCAGGGCACCGGGCTGGGCCTGTCCATGATCTACGGCTTTGCCAAGCAATCGAATGGCCACGTGCGCATCCGCAGCGAGGTCGGCGTGGGCACCAGTGTGCGCTTGTACCTGCCGCGGTGCGTCGACCCGGCGCAGTTGGCCAAGTCCGCCAACGAACTGCCCCAGGAATTGCCGCACATTGCGCTCGATGGCGCCGCGCCGCAGGGCGGCGGCAAGACCGTGCTGGTGGTCGAAGATGACGCCGCCGTGCGCATGGTGGTGCTCGACGTTCTGGAAGGGCTGGGATACCACACCGTGGAAGCGTGCGACGGCATGGACGGGCTTGCCGTGGTGCAGTCCAACCAGCGCATCGACCTGATGGTGACCGATGTCGGCATGCCCCGGCTGAACGGCCACGACCTGGCCGAGGCCGCACGAGGCCTGCGGCCCGACCTGAAGATCCTGTTCATGACGGGCTATGCCAAGAACGCGACCTTGCGCTCCGGCTTCCTGCGTCCGGGCATGGAGATGATCGCCAAGCCATTCGTGCTGGACGCCCTGTCCGCCCAGGTCCGCAGCATGCTGACGGACGAGCCGGACGCCTGATCGGCCATCGGGCCTGACGCTCCACGCCTCTGACGCTTAGTGACGGCCCACGCCCCGGCGCCTGGCACTGCGCGGTTCACGCCCTCAGGCCCCGGTCCGTCGTCTACACCCCGAGCGCCGTCGTTTCCTTGATCTTCTTGAGCGTGAAGCTGGAGCGGATGTCGATGACGGCCGGGTGTTTCATCAGCGTATCCATCGCAAACCGCGAGAAATGCGCCAGGTCTTCGACCTGGATGCGCATCAGATAGTCCATGTCGCCGGTCATTGCATAGCAGGCGACCACTTCGGGCCAGCGCTGCACGTCGCGTGCGAACTCGTCGATCGGCAAATGGCTGCCGCCCACGTGCTTCTGCAGGCGAACGCTCACATACGCCAGCAGCCCCAGCCCGACTTTATCCGCGTCGACCAGCGCCACATATTGGCGGATGACGCCTTCTTCCTCCAGCCGCCGTACCCGCCGCAGACACGGGCTGGGCGACAGCGACACGCGCTCGGCCAGTTCCTGGTTGGTCAGGCGGCCATCCTGCTGCAAGGACTCAAGAATGCGGCGGTCCGTCCGGTCCAGATCGTGCAAGGGCAGCTCCTGCCAAGAATGAGGGGTGAGCAGCAATAGTATTGCCAATCTGCGTTGGTATGAAGCACGGTTGGCAATCTTCTGCCCGCCAGACTTCCCTAGAATCGAAAGCTACCGCAACGCCAAAAACACCCCAACACCCAGGCACGAATCGATGCGTGCCGTCTGGAGCGAGACATGACTACCCCGTTCGAATTGTGGGACAACCCGATGGGCACCGCCGGCTTCGAATTCGTCGAATATGCCGCGCCCGATCCGGCCGCCCTGGGCAAGGTATTTGAAAACCTGGGCTTCAAGGCGATCGCCAGGCACCGCCACAAGAACGTGGTGCTGTACCGCCAGGGCGACATCAACTTCATCGTCAATGGTGAGGCCGATTCCTTCGCGCAGCGCTTCGCGCGCCAGCACGGCCCGTCCATCTGTGCCATCGCCTTCCGTGTCGAAGATGCCGCCTTCGCCTACAAGCGGGCGCTGGAACTGGGCGCGTGGGGCTTCGATGCCAAAAGCGGACCCATGGAACTGAACATTCCGGGCATCAAGGGGATCGGGGATTCGGTCATCTATTTCGTGGACCGGTGGCGCGGCAAGGGCGGCCGGGACGGCGGCATTGGCGACATCGACATCTACGACGTTGATTTCGAGCCCATCGATACGGCGCACGCACAGGAAGACCTGCACCCGCGCGGCGCCGGCCTGGTCACCATCGACCACCTGACGCACAACGTGCATCGCGGCCGCATGAACGAGTGGGCCGACTTCTACGAACGGTATTTCAACTTCCGCGAAATCCGCTACTTCGACATCGAAGGCCAGGTGACCGGCGTCAAGTCCAAGGCCATGACCTCGCCTTGCGGCCTGATCCGCATTCCGATCAACGAAGAAGGCAACAATGAAAAGGGGCAGATCCAGGAATACCTGGACCTGTATCATGGGGAAGGCATCCAGCACATTGCGCTGGGCAGCAGCGACATCTACCAGACCGTGGAATCGCTGCGGCAGTCGGGCGTGGTATTCCTGGATACGCCTGACACCTACTACGAACTGCTCGACAAGCGCCTGCCCGGCCACGGCGAAGACGTCCCGGCGCTGTTCAAGAACAAGATCCTGGTGGATGGCGCACCGGGGGGCGGCCTGCTGCTGCAGATCTTCACCCAGACGGTGATCGGACCGATCTTCTTCGAGATCATCCAGCGCAAGGGCGACGAGGGCTTTGGCGAAGGCAACTTCAAGGCGCTATTCGAATCGATCGAACTCGACCAGATGCGCCGGGGTGTGCTGACCAACACCGCGAAGGCCTGAGGGCGGCCGCCGGGGCGGCAGGTGCACGCTCCAGGGGTGTCGCAAACGCGCCACCCCGAAGGGACCTTGGGGTTTCCCCCTCCTCCTATTTGACTGTTCCGCAACCCCGGGCTATCATTAAAGGCTCTCTGGAGTCGGCTCGCCCGGGCCGCGCGTTCTTTAGTTGCAGATTGACCCAGTGCCGACGCAGGTTGTCGGGGGGTCGGGAAGGGTTCAATACCCGGGGTTCAATACCCAGGGTCAACAGCCCACAGATTGCCTGCCGTGCCTTGACACCACGCCTTGCATTTTGCCCGACACCACCGGCCTAGACACCTTGCCGAGCTGCGGTACGCCATCTGCTTTTCAAGAGCCGCGTCGCGGCACAACCCTCCCCAGCAGTAGATTCATTACCGCCGCACTGACGTGCAAGCATGCATTTGCGTGCACTCGTTTTTATGTGCGGCCTCGTGCATGCCGGTTCGCCAGCATCCGCTCACAGACTAACCCCAGAGACCTAACCAGGTTACGGAAGAGGGCCATGCCTACTATCAGCCAACTCGTGCGCAAGCCGCGCGAATCCAGCCACGCCAAGAGCAAAAGTCCTGCTCTGGAAAGCAGCCCGCAGCGTCGCGGCGTCTGCACGCGTGTTTACACCACCACGCCAAAGAAGCCTAACTCCGCACTGCGGAAGGTTGCCAAGGTTCGCCTGACCAACGGTTTCGAGATCATCTCGTACATCGGCGGTGAAGGCCACAACCTGCAGGAGCACTCGGTTGTGCTCGTGCGCGGCGGCCGGGTAAAGGACTTGCCAGGTGTGCGTTATCACATCGTGCGCGGTTCGCTCGACTTGCAAGGCGTGAAAGACCGCAAGCAGTCGCGCTCCAAGTACGGCGCGAAGCGTCCCAAGAAGGTCTAAGGGTCGCTACCCCGCGGCACCGCACATCGTGCATCGCCCGGGTGATTTACAAGTTTTGTCCCGCCAGTGTCACCTGCCTGTCGTTGCAGGAAGCTGGGCGAGTAAGGGGTTGCCCAGGCATGAGCCACAAGGGCAACCATGGCCGCGAGCAGTTGCTCCGGTTCAACTGAACAGACATATGGAAGTGTTCAAATGCCACGTCGTCGTGAAGTACCCAAGCGCGAAATCCTGCCTGATCCAAAGTTCGCAAACGTGGAACTCGCCAAATTCATGAACATCATCATGCTCTCCGGCAAGAAGGCCGTTGCAGAGCGGATCGTTTATGGCGCGTTCTCGCAAATCCAGACCAAGGCCGGCAAGGACCCTCTCGAGGTGTTCGGTCAGGCGATCAGCAATGTCAAGCCGATCGTCGAGGTCAAGAGCCGCCGTGTTGGCGGTGCGAACTATCAGGTGCCGGTTGAAGTGCGCCCGGTGCGCCGCCTGGCCCTGGCCATGCGCTGGCTGCGTGAAGCCGCCAAGAAGCGCGGTGAAAAGTCGATGGACCTGCGTCTTGCCGGTGAACTGCTCGACGCGGCCGAAGGCCGTGGCGGCGCCGTCAAGAAGCGCGACGACACGCACAAGATGGCAGAAGCCAACAAGGCATTCAGCCACTTCCGCTGGTAATTGCCCGAAAGCAAGTAACACAGTGCCCGCCGGCGCCTGCCGGCAGGCCGACTACTCTAGTCACAAGGAATCCGATCATGGCCCGCAAGACCCCGATCGAGCGCTACCGCAATATCGGTATTTCCGCGCACATCGACGCCGGAAAGACCACCACCACCGAACGTGTTCTGTTCTACACGGGCGTGAACCACAAGATCGGCGAAGTGCACGATGGTGCAGCGACGATGGACTGGATGGAGCAGGAGCAGGAACGCGGTATCACCATTACCTCGGCTGCCACGACCTGCTTCTGGAAAGGCATGGCCGGGAATTTCCCCGAGCACCACATCAACATCATCGACACCCCGGGACACGTCGACTTCACGATTGAAGTCGAACGCTCGATGCGCGTGCTCGATGGCGCCTGCATGGTCTACTGCGCTGTGGGCGGCGTTCAGCCCCAGTCGGAAACCGTATGGCGTCAGGCCAACAAGTACGGCGTGCCGCGCCTGGCCTTCGTGAACAAGATGGACCGTACCGGCGCCAACTTCTTCAAGGTCTACGATCAGATGCGTCTGCGTCTGAAGGCCAACCCTGTGCCCATGCACGTGCCTATCGGCGCGGAAGACACGTTCAAGGGTGTGGTCGACCTCGTCAAGATGAAGGCGATCCTGTGGGACGAAGCCAGCCAGGGCATCAAGTTCGAATACGTCGATATCCCGGCCGAACTGGTTGACACCTGCAACGAATGGCACGAAAAGCTGGTCGAGAGCGCTGCTGAATCGTCAGAAGAACTGATGAACAAGTACCTCGAAACCGGTGAGCTGACCGAAGAAGAGATCAAGCAGGGCATCCGCATGCGTACCATCGCCTGCGAAATCCAGCCCATGCTGTGCGGCTCGGCCTTCAAGAACAAGGGCGTTCAGGCCATGCTTGACGCTGTCATCGAATACCTGCCCTCGCCAGTGGACATCCCGCCGGTCGAAGGCACCGACGACAACGACCAGCCGATCACCCGCAATGCCGATGACAAGGAAAAGTTCTCGGCGCTGGCGTTCAAGTTGATGTCGGACCCGTTCGTCGGTCAATTGACCTTCATTCGTGTGTACTCCGGCTCGATCAACTCGGGCGATACGGTGTTCAACCCGATCAAGGGCAAGAAGGAACGTCTGGGTCGTCTGCTGCAGATGCACGCGAACCAGCGCGAAGAAATCAAGCAGGTCCTGGCTGGCGACATCGCTGCGGCCGTGGGCCTGAAGGATGTCACGACCGGTGAAACGCTGTGCGATCCGGAAGCTGTCATCACGCTTGAAAAGATGATTTTCCCCGAGCCCGTGATTGCACAGGCCGTGGAACCGAAGACCAAGGCCGATCAGGAAAAGATGGGTCTGGCGCTGAACCGCCTGGCCCAGGAAGATCCGTCGTTCCGTGTGCATACCGATGAAGAATCGGGTCAGACCATCATTTCCGGGATGGGCGAGCTCCACCTGGAAATCATTGTCGATCGCATGAAGCGTGAATTCAGCGTGGAAGCGAACGTGGGCAAGCCCCAGGTCGCCTACCGCGAAACGATCCGCAAGGTCTGCGAAGAGTCCGAAGGCAAGTTCGTCAAGCAGTCGGGCGGTCGCGGTCAGTACGGTCACGTGGTGCTCAAGGTCGAGCCCCAGGAACCGGGCAAGGGCTTCGAGTTCGTCGACGCCATCAAGGGCGGTGTGGTTCCTCGCGAATTCATCCCGGCCGTGGAAAAGGGTTGCATCGAAACGCTGAAGGCTGGCGTGATGGCCGGTTACCCGGTGGTCGATGTGAAGGTCACCCTGTTCTTCGGTTCGTACCACGATGTCGACTCGAACGAAAACGCGTTCCGTATGGCTGCCTCGATGGCATTCAAGGACGGCATGCGCAAGGCCAGCCCGGTTCTGCTTGAACCGATGATGGCCGTTGAGGTCGAAACGCCGGAAGACTACGCAGGTAACGTGATGGGCGATCTGTCCTCGCGTCGCGGCATGGTCCAGGGTATGGACGACATGGTGGGCGGCGGCAAGGCCATCAAGGCCGAAGTTCCGCTGGCTGAAATGTTCGGTTATTCCACCACGCTGCGTTCCGCGACCCAGGGTCGTGCAACGTACACGATGGAATTCAAGCATTACGCTGAAGCGCCTAAGAACGTCGCCGAGGCAATCATGAGCGCCCGCGCCAAGTAATTGGCAGGCATCACGCATTCACACTGAACCTCCAGAGCATCTGCAGGAAGAGAAATCATGGCAAAAAGCAAGTTTGAACGTACCAAGCCGCACGTCAACGTTGGCACC
>NZ_BMXQ01000007.1 GCF_014651835.1 Pigmentiphaga litoralis
TGGTTCCAAGAAAAGCCTCTAAGCTTCAGTTAAACAAGACCGTACCGCAAACCGACACAGGTGGACGGGATGAGTATTCTAAGGCGCTTGAGAGAACTCAGGAGAAGGAACTCGGCAAATTGATACCGTAACTTCGGGAGAAGGTATGCCCTTGTAGCGTGATGCACCTGCGTGCAAAGCGTGAAAGGGTCGCAGATAATCGGTGGCTGCGACTGTTTAATAAAAACACAGCACTCTGCAAACACGAAAGTGGACGTATAGGGTGTGACGCCTGCCCGGTGCCGGAAGGTTAAGTGATGGGGTGCAAGCTCTTGATCGAAGCCCCGGTAAACGGCGGCCGTAACTATAACGGTCCTAAGGTAGCGAAATTCCTTGTCGGGTAAGTTCCGACCTGCACGAATGGCGTAACGATGGCCACACTGTCTCCTCCTGAGACTCAGCGAAGTTGAAATGTTTGTGATGATGCAATCTACCCGCGGCTAGACGGAAAGACCCCATGAACCTTTACTGTAGCTTTGCATTGGATTGTGAATCGGTCTGTGTAGGATAGGTGGGAGGCGCTGAAGCGAGGTCGCCAGATCTCGTGGAGCCAACCTTGAAATACCACCCTGATTTATTTGCGGTTCTAACCTTGGTCCGTTATCCGGATCGGGGACAGTGCATGGTGGGCAGTTTGACTGGGGCGGTCTCCTCCTAAAGGGTAACGGAGGAGTTCGAAGGTACGCTAGGTACGGTCGGAAATCGTGCTGATAGTGCAATGGCATAAGCGTGCTTAACTGTGAGACTGACAAGTCGAACAGGTGCGAAAGCAGGACATAGTGATCCGGTGGTTCTGAATGGAAGGGCCATCGCTCAACGGATAAAAGGTACTCTGGGGATAACAGGCTGATACCGCCCAAGAGTTCATATCGACGGCGGTGTTTGGCACCTCGATGTCGGCTCATCTCATCCTGGGGCTGTAGCCGGTCCCAAGGGTATGGCTGTTCGCCATTTAAAGAGGTACGTGAGCTGGGTTTAAAACGTCGTGAGACAGTTTGGTCCCTATCTGCCGTGGGCGCTGGAAATTTGATGGAGCCTGTTCCTAGTACGAGAGGACCGGAATGGACGTACCTCTGGTGTACCGGTTGTCATGCCAATGGCATTGCCGGGTAGCTATGTACGGAAGAGATAACCGCTGAAGGCATCTAAGCGGGAAACTCGTCTAAAGATAAGATTTCCCGGGGGCTTGACCCCCCTAAAGGGCCGTTCGAGACCAGGACGTTGATAGGTCAGGTGTGGAAGCGCAGTAATGCGTTAAGCTAACTGATACTAATTGCCCGTGCGGCTTGATCCTATAACCCTGGCGGTTGTAGTGTTCAGTGCACGCAA
>NZ_BMXQ01000008.1 GCF_014651835.1 Pigmentiphaga litoralis
ATCCGTAGATTTCCGAATGGGGAAACCCACAGCTTCGGCTGTATCGCATACTGAATACATAGGTATGCGAGGCGAACCGGGTGAACTGAAACATCTCAGTAGCTCGAGGAAAAGAAATCAACCGAGATTCCGAAAGTAGCGGCGAGCGAAATCGGAACAGCCTTTACGATTTAGCATCAGTGATAGGGGAACAGTCTGGAAAGTCTGGCCATAGCAGGTGATAGTCCTGTACCCGAAATTTCTGTTGTGGAACTAGGCGTAAGACAAGTAGGGCGGGACACGTGTAATCCTGTCTGAACATGGGGGGACCATCCTCCAAGGCTAAATACTCGTAATCGACCGATAGTGAACCAGTACCGTGAGGGAAAGGCGAAAAGAACCCCGGAAGGGGAGTGAAATAGATCCTGAAACCGCATGCATACAAACAGTAGGAGCGGACTTGTTCCGTGACTGCGTACCTTTTGTATAATGGGTCAGCGACTTACATTCAGTGGCAAGCTTAACCGAATAGGGAAGGCGTAGCGAAAGCGAGTCCGAATAGGGCGACTAGTCGCTGGGTGTAGACCCGAAACCAGACGATCTATCCATGGCCAGGTTGAAGGCACGGTAACACGTGCTGGAGGACCGAACCCACTAATGTTGAAAAATTAGGGGATGAGCTGTGGATAGGGGTGAAAGGCTAAACAAGTCTGGAAATAGCTGGTTCTCCCCGAAAACTATTTAGGTAGTGCCTCAAGTATTACTCCAGGGGGTAGAGCACTGTTATGGCTAGGGGGTCATGGCGACTTACCAAACCATTGCAAACTCCGAATACCTGGAAGTACAGCTTGGGAGACAGAGCACCGGGTGCTAACGTCCGGACTCAAGAGGGAAACAACCCAGACCGCCAGCTAAGGTCCCCAAATATTGCTAAGTGGGAAACGAAGTGGGAAGGCATAGACAGTCAGGAAGTTGGCTTAGAAGCAGCCATCCTTTAAAGAAAGCGTAATAGCTCACTGATCGAGTCGTCCTGCGCGGAAGATGTAACGGGGCTAAGCAATATACCGAAGCTGCGGATGCGTGGATTGATTTCCATGCGTGGTAGGGGAGCGTTCTGTAAGCCTGCGAAGGTGTCTTGTAAAGGATGCTGGAGGTATCAGAAGTGCGAATGCTGACATGAGTAGCGATAAAGAGGGTGAAAGGCCCTCTCGCCGTAAGTCCAAGGTTTCCTACGCAACGTTCATCGGCGTAGGGTGAGTCGGCCCCTAAGGCGAGGCAGAGATGCGTAGCTGATGGGAAGCAGGTTAATATTCCTGCACCATTGTTTAATGCGATGGGGGGACGGAT